>NZ_BMMP01000001.1:0-285529 GCF_014645895.1 Streptomyces daqingensis
TTTGGACGTCAGTCCGCCTCTCGAGCGTCCGAGCGCCTGGCAGTGCCCCCTTTTCGTGCTCCGGCGGCGTGCTGGTGTGCGCGCACGGTGGTGGAGTCCACGCACACGATCGACCAGTCCACCGTGCCGACGGCGTCCGAGTGCTGCTGGACCCGGGACAGTATCCGGTCCCAGGTCCCGTCAGCCGACCAGCGGCGGAACCGTTCATAGACCGTTTTCCACGGCCCGTACCGCTCAGGCAGGTCCCGCCAGGCCGCACCGGTCGACAACTTCCACAGAATCCCGTTGATCACCTGACGTCTGTCCCGCACAGGGCGACCCATCCGAGAAGACGGCAACAGCGGCTCGATCCGTTCCCAGGCATGATCAGTCAGCTCATGACGACGAGGCACCACAACTAACCAACGCCGACACCCACTTTGCGGACACGCCCTAGGGCCTGTCGGACAAATCCCGCCTGGCTCGCGCCGCCTGGCACGCACGTCTGCTGCGTTGTCGAATCGACCGAGTAGCCCAGGCTTGGGGCGTGGCCCGCCCCGAACGTCGCGTCCGTCGGCTTCGCTACACCGGGTCCGCGTCCGGCTCGAACGTCGTGAGCAGTTCCGCCACGGCTTCTGCCGACCAGTGGCCGGCGGCTCCCGGGCGCGACGTCAGGTACGCGGCGATGCGCCCGGGGGACCACGCGTGCGCCTCCGCCAGCCCGGAGGCGAGCTGCCACAGGTAGGCGGCGGCCGGAGGGTTCCAGGCCACGTCGTCGCGGCCCCAGGGCGCCGTGAACGTCAGTACGGGCAGACCGTCGAGTGTGCCCGCGCAGATCAACGTCTCGTAGCGCCCCGGCCCCAGCTCGGCCCGGCCCGTGGCGAGTGCCTCGCCGAGGTCCAGGTCGGTGCCCGGTTCCCTGCGCATCTCCTGAGCGGCGATGTCGGAGAACTGCCCCGCGGTGAGGAGGTACGCCCGCGCCGCCGTCTCACCGGCGCAGCCGGGGTCGTAGAAGGCGAGGCCCCCCGTCCACGTCGGCGACTCCAGGGCGAAGTACAGCTGGCCCGGCAGCATGACCGGCACCGTGCGCTCGGGCCCGCGGGGGTCGCGGCAGCCGGGGCAGGCGTGGCGCGCCCCGGGCGGCCTCCCTCCCGTCAGGTAGTAGCCGAGCCGCGCGAGATGGAGGTTGGACCCGAAGGCCGCGTACCACACGCGGTCCACCTGCGCCGTGGACTCGAACCGCTGCTCCGCGGGCGCGAGTTGCCGGGGGATCGTCATGCACACCGTTCCGCGGGGCTCGTGGGGGCGACTGCGGGGCCGGACGGCGGGGGCACCGTCGGCGGGGCAACAGCATGCCAGCCGCTGCTCGCGGCGGCCGGAGCGGGCCGTCACCGGCCCGGTACGCGGGCCTCGGCGTCCCCGGAACGGTGAGGCCGCGGGGTCTCTCGCGACCCGAGGGACAATAGGTGTGTGGATGGGAGAAAAACCATGGGAAGCACCTCTCACCGACCCGGAAGAGGGCTGGGCTTCTGTCTCCCCTACACGGTCACCGTCGTACTCGACCACACAGGCACTGTGAGCGGCTGGTCGCAGGAAGCGAGCGAGCTGCTGGGGTACGGCGGCCCGGACGTGATCGGGAAGCCCTTCACCGACCTCGTGGCCGAGCCTCCGCCCAGGGGAGCGGTTCCCGAGGACGGCTTCACGCAGCTGCGGCACAGCGACGGCACCGGCCGCGAGGTGGCGCTGCGCGTCACCCCGCTCGACAGCGACGGCTACGGCAGCGGCCAGACCGGCTGGATGGTGCTCGCCACGCCCGCCGAGACCGCGGCGCAGTGCGAGCAGGGCGTCGCGATCCGCCGGGCTCTCGCAGCGCAGCCCGAGCAGCGCGGGATGGCCGTCCACGACACGGACCTGAACGTCCTGAGCACCAACGTCCCTCCCGGGGCGCCGGAGCTCGGCGGAGTGCTCTACGGGCCGGACGCCGAGGCCTTCCGCGCCGTGCTGCGTGAGGCGACCACCACCGGCCGCCCCGTCTTCGACCGGGAGGCGGCGCTGCGCACCGACGGGCGCCGCCGCACCGTCTCCCAGAGCGTGCTGCCGCTCTCCGACGTGCACGGCGACCGCAGCGGCGTGCTGTCGTTCTGGCGGGACACCACCGACCAGACGCGCATGCGCAAGCACCTCGAACTGCTGCGGGAGTCCGCGGTGCGGATCAGCGCCTCCCTGGACGTCCGCCGTGTCGCCCAGGACCTCGCGGACATCCTCGTGCCGGGCCTCGGCGACCTCGCCACGGTGGAGCTCGCGGAGTCCGTCCTGATCGGCGACGACCCTCCCGACGCCGGCCGCTGGGACCGCCAGCGCCTCGTCCGCGTCGCGGGAGCCACCACGGGGCCGTGGCCGGAAGGCCTGCTCGCACCCGGCACCCCGTGCCCGCCGCTTCCCGACAGCGAGGACCTGCGGACCGTGCGGAGCGGCGAGGCCGTCGTCACCGACCGCCGGGGCGCCGTCGCCGCCGTGGGCGAGGGGCAGCAGCGGCTCTTCGTCCCTCCCGGCGGCCACTCGCTCGCCGTCGCCCCCATCAGGGCCCGGGGCCTCGCCCTCGGCCTCGTCTCGGTGTGGCGCACCGACCAGACCGACGCCATCACCGAGGACGAGCGGGTGCTCCTCACGGAGATCTGCTCCCGCGCGTCGATCTCCCTGGACAACGCCCGCCGCTACACCCGCGAGCACCGCTCGGCCGGCGCCCTGCAGCAGCGGCTCCTCCCGCGGCCGGCGACCAGCACCATGGCGGCCGAGACGGCAGGCAGCTACCGCCCGGCGGGCGGCGGCAACAGGGTCGGCGGCGACTGGTTCGACGCGATCCCCCTTCCCGGCCTGAGGACCGCCCTCGTGGTCGGGGACGTCACGGGCCATGGCCTGTACGCGGCGGCTGCCATGGGGCGGCTGAGGACCGCCATCCAGACGCTCGCCGCGCTCGAACTCGACCCCGACGACCTCCTGCACCACGTCGACGACCTCGTCCACGACCTGGCCGCCGAAGCGGACCCGGAACAGGGGGACACGGGCGGAGCCACGTGCCTGGTGGCGGTCTGGGACCCCATCAACCAGCAGTGCACGATGGCCAGTGCCGGGCACCCTCCGCCCGTCCTCGTCACCCCCGACGGGGACGTGCGCCTGCTGGACCTTCCGCCGGGGCCGCCGCTCGGCGTGGGCGGCATGCCCTTCGAGAGCCACGTCGTGCGCCTGGAGCCCGGCAGCGTCCTCGCCCTCTACACGGACGGTCTCGTCTGCGACGACGGCGACTTGGAGCGCGGCATGCGGCGGCTCTGCGACGCCCTCCAGGAGCGCTGCCGCAACGTCGAACCCCTGCAGGAGGTCGGGCCCGCCCTCCTGCGCGACCTTCTGGAGGGCCACCAGCGCAACGACGACGTCGCGCTGCTGCTCGCCCGCACCCGCGCCATCTCGCCGTGGCACACCATGAGCTGGACGCTGCCCGCCGAAGCCGAGTCCGTCGGCCAGGCCCGTTCGGCGGCTGTGCGCCAGCTCGCCGCGTGGGGTCTGGGGGAGATCGCCTTCAGTGTCGAACTCGTGGTGAGCGAACTGGTCACGAACGCCGTCCGCTACGCCGGCGGCCCCGTCGGACTGCGTCTCATCCGCTCCCCGGACGCCCTCATCGTCGAGGTCACCGACCCGAGCAGCACGGCGCCCCGCCTGCGCCGGGCGCGGGAGACCGATGAGGGCGGGCGCGGACTGTGGCTCGTCGCGCAGATGACCACGCGGTGGGGGAGCCGGTACAGCCGGGAGGGCAACAAGACGATCTGGACGGAGCAGCCCCTCACCCCCGAGCCGCTGGTCGCGCCTCTCGAGACGGCGTGACCGCCGGGATGTCCCGGGCGGTACCGGTCCTCACGGGGTGTCTCAGGGGGTGTCCGGTTCCCGCGCCAGCCCGGCGGCCGCGAACGACGCCTCGTCGCGCGGCGTCGTGCCGTCCGTGATCCACCAGTGGGTGGGCCCTTCCCCGTACAGGCCGAACAGCCCGCCGTGTGCCCAGTTCAGGATCAGCTCGTCCTTTCCGTCCACGTCGAAGTCGGCAGCCCCCGCGGGGCGCGCGTTGCGGTCCCTGCGGGGCCCTTCCGCACCTCGCGGCCGACGGCGACGCGGTCGCCGCCGTCGATGAGCGTCGCGCCGTCGTAGGTGGCCACCAGGATGCCGTCGCGGCCGTCGCCGTCCGGGTCGGCCGCCAGGAAACCGCCGGGCCCGTAGTCGGTGGCGGCACCCTCGGGGACCTCGGGCAGCCGGTGCCTGGCCGGTGTGCCGGAGCGTCCGCTGTACACGGTGAGCGAGCCGCCGACCTCCGGCGGCTCGGTCTCGTAACCGGGCTCGTCATTGCGGCTGCCGTCGTCCCCTATGGCCACGTCGCGCTCACCGTCCCCGTCGAAGTCGCCGAACGCGTGGGCGTTGCCGGCGCGGAGCCGCTTGCTGACCGGAGTCAGGCCGGAGCCCCGGCGGGCACGGTGGAGGACGGCGCGGGACTGCTCGCCGTCGTTTGCCTCGTGGACGAGTACGGAGGTCGGCCGCGGCTCGCCGGACGGGTCGATGTCGTCCGCCGCGAGATCGCCCTCCGGGACCGTCACGTCGGTGTCGGTCCGCGCCGGCACGCCGGAGCGGGTGAACGGGCCGTACAGCACCGCCAGGGACGAGTCCTCGGCCCCCGGTCCGTTTCCGGTGCGCGCCGCGAGGTCGTGGTGCCCGTCTCCGTCGAAGTCGCCGCGTACGACGTCCGAGAGGCCGAGCGGCGAGACACCCTCCGGTAGCCGCACCGGGGTCGCGCGCGCTCCGGCCGCGGGGCCGCGGGAGCCGCCCCAGCTCACGTACGGGACGGCGCGGTACTCGTCCTCGGCCTCGTTCCCGACCCGCTTGTCCTCGACGACCGTCACGAAGTCCGGGAAGCCGTCGCCGTTCACGTCGTCGGGGTCCTGCGATCCCTTCCCCGGGACCGGCGGGCGGCTCTCGCGCGGCGGTCCGGGCACCGGGACCTCGTGGGAGACGCCGCGGCCGGCCGTCGTGTCCGTCGCGTCGGTGCCGCATGCGGTGAGCGTGGCCAGGACCGCCCACGCGACGGCGGCCGGCGGGACGGCCCGGGTCCTACGAGACTTCATGCGCACAACCTCGCAGCCGTGGCACGCCGTGCGGGCCGGATGCCCGCGACTGTTGCCCGTCTGTCGAACACCCCGCGGGGCGCGCTCCGTTCACCGCCTCCGTCCCGCATTTCTCCGGGGCGCGGCGCTGGTGGGAGCGCGGGCGGCCCGAGGCCGGGCCCCGGTCCGAGTGCGGGATCGACGATGCCGCTTGACATCCGCATCGAGGCTCGTCCACCCTTTCACTACTCAATTAGTGAAAGGGTTGAGTGTGTGAGCACCGGGGGAACCGTCGAGTTCCGCATCGACCGCCGCAGCGGGGTCGCGACCTACTGGCAGATCGTCCAGCAGGCGAAGCAGGCGCTGAGGCTCGGACTGCTGCGGCCCGGTGACAAGCTGCCCACCGCCCGCGAGGTCGTCGAGGCCACCGCGATCAACCCGAACACCGTCCTGAAGGCATACCGCGAACTCGAGCGTGAGGGCCTCGTCGAGGCCCGCCGGGGGCTGGGCACTTTCGTGCGGGCCTCGCTCGGCGCCGCCGGCGACTCGCGCTACAGGGCCGACCTGGAGGACTGGGTCGCCCGCGCCCACGAGGACGGTCTGGGCCGGGAGGACATCACGGCCCTCTTCGACTCCGTCCTCGACGGACATTTCCCGCAGGAGACCCCATGACCGACGCCGTGGCCGCGCTGGAAGCGGCCGGAGTGGGCATGTCCTGCTCGCGCCGGAGGGGAGCCGTCGTCGAAGACTGCTCCTTCCGCCTTCCCCAGGGCCGGATCTGCGCCCTCGTCGGGCCCAACGGGGCCGGGAAGACCACGCTCCTCCGGCTCGCCGCCGGGCTGCTCCGGCCGGCCCGCGGCACCCTGTCGGTCCTCGGCCGCACCCCGGCCGCCGCACGCGGACGCGTCGCCTACGTCGCCCAGTCCAAGCCGCTCCACCCCCACCTGTCCGTCGCCGACACGCTCCGCTTCGGCGCGGAGCTCAACCGGGACACGGGGCGGTGGGACCAGCCGGCCGCCGAGCGGATCGCGTACGGGGACGAGACCCTCGACCCGTTCACGAAGATCCGCGCCCTCTCCGGAGGGCAGCGCACGCGGGTGGCGCTCGCCCTGGCTCTCGGCAAGCGGGCCGAGCTGATGCTGCTCGACGAGCCCATGGGCGACCTGGATCCGCTGGCCCGAAGGCAGCTGACCGGTGCCCTGATGGCCGCCGCCGAGAGCGGCACCACCATCGTGATGTCCTCGCACGTCATCACCGAGCTCGAGAGCTCGTGCGACTTCCTGCTCCTGGTGGCGGGCGGCCGGCTGCGCCTCGCCGGCGCACTCGAGGAGGTGGTGTCCGCGCACACGCTGCTCACCGGCACGTCCGCTCTCGACACGTCCCGGCAGACGGTGATCGAGCAGCGCTCCGTGGGCCGCGGCCGCACCGCCCTGGTGAGGGCGGACGGCGCACCGGTCGGGGAGTGGCTGGCCGAGCGCCCCACCGTCGAGGAAGTCGTACTGGCCCACCTCCGCAACACCCAGGCACCACCCCTCCTCGCCGAGGAGGCCGCACCCGAATCCGCCCGGCGCGCACCGCACGCCCGATCACAGGAGAACGCCGCATGACCGCCAGCACCGAGCGGGGCGCCGACGCCCCCGACCGCATACCCGGCGACCACCGCCACCTCTGGACGGTGATCCGGCTCCACCGGCCCGCCATGTGGGTGTGGATCGCCTTCGTGGTGCTCACGACGGCGGCCATGCTCTGGCTGCGCTACGGCCCGTACGGAACGGGCGCCGTGGAGATCCAGGAAGGGTGCGGCACCGCGGGCGTGCGGGACTGCAGCATGATCCCGAACGACGCGGAGGCCCTCTTCCAGTTCTGGAACCTGCTCGACCAGATCTCCTCGGTGCTGCGGAACATCGCCCCGGTCGTCGCGGCCTGGGCCGGCGGGGCGGTCGTCGCACGCGAACTGGAGAACGGGACAGCAGAGTTGGCGTGGACCCAGGCCGTCACACCCACCCGCTGGCTGAAGGAGAAGCTTGCGGTCCCCGCTCTCTTCCTGACGGTCGGGACCGGCGCGCTCGTGCTGCACTTCCGCACGCTTCTGTACTGGGCCGACGCCCACAACCTGCTCGGGGCGGGCTACGACATCCAGGACTTCTACTTCGCGTTCGGGCCGTCCACCGTCGCCCTCGTCCTGTTCGGCCTGGCCATCGGCGTCCTCACCGGCTTCCTGGCACGCGGCACCCTGCCGGCCCTCGCGGTCGCGGGCGCCGTCACCTGGATCTCCACCTGGCTGATGAACCCCTGGCGCACCCAGATCTGGCCGACCGTCACACACCCCCGGAAGGGCGAGGGTCCCTTCGGTTACGCGGCGATGCCCTGCCAGTGGAAGCAGGCCGACCACAAGTACTCCGTGGACGCCTGCCTCGGCGCGAAGCCGGCCTCCCTCTACTGGCCCGTGCAGCTCGTGGAGACGGGATTCCTCCTCCTGATCGGCGGGCTCGCCGTCGCGGCCGCCTTCTGGCTGCTGCGCCGCCGCACCCCCTGAACTGAGCGCCGCGTCGCCGCCGTCAGCCCGACGAGGGGACGGTGGCGCCGTCCGGCGTGCCCGAAAACAGCCGCACGCGCGCCGCCGGGCGCCTCTGCCCGTCCCTCCCCGCGCGAGGCGGTCCGCTCGCCCCCCGAGTACCAGCCGGACCGAACACACCACGACCGAACGAGGGGACCATGACCGCGACCAAGCCGATGGAGCGAGCCGCGCCGGCACCCGGCGCGCCCCGCTGGAAACGGGACAGCGGACTGTGGGAGCCGGCGGGCCTGGCGCTGTGCGCGGCGCTCGCACTCGCTCTCGCCGTCTCGTCCCCGCCGTGGGTGCCGCAGCAGATCTGGGGCATGTGCGCGGCACCCGCCTACGCTGCCGCAGCCGTGGCGGCGTGGAGACGCCCCGGGCGGTGGGCGCCGCTCACCCGGGCGATCGCCGTGGCCGGAGCCATCGTGCTGCCGCTGGTGCTGCTGGCCGTGCTCGGCAAGGCGCAGATGGAGGTCGGCGTCGTCGAGCGGGCGGGGGAGCTCCTGCTGTCCACCGGCAGCCCCTACGCGGACGATCCGCGCCAGGTCAGCGACTTCAACCCCTACCTTCCCGGCATGGCGCTGTTCGGCCTGCCCGGAGCGGTGTCCGGCGACGTCCCCGGTCTCGGCCTCCTCGCCGGGCCGCGCCTGTGGTTCGCCGTCTGCTTCCTCGCGGCGATGGCCGCCGCGGCGCGTGTCGCGGGGGCTGGCTCCCGGACCCGTCCGGCGCTGACGCTGGTCGCCGCCTGCCCCGCCGTCGCGCTGCCGCTGGCGATCGGCGGCGTGGACCCGCCGGTCGTGGGGCTGATGTGCCTGGGGCTCGCCTTCGCGGGCAGGGGGGACGGCGGCCGTGCCGGCGTCGCACTGGGACTGGCCGCCGCGCTGAAGTGGACGGCCTGGCCGGCCCTGCCGGTCGTCTTCGTCCTGCTGGCGGTACGTCACCGCGAGGCCGTCCTGCGGTGCGCGGCGTCCGCGGCGGGCGTGCTCGCCCTGGTCTCCGCTCCGGTGCTCCTCACCGGTGCACGGGCGTGCGTGCAGCACGTCGTGCTCTATCCGCTGGGTCTCGCCGACGTCCCGTCGTCCGCCGCGAGCCCGCTCCCGGGGCACCTGCTGGCGACCCGCGTCCCGCACGGGAACGCCGTCGCCGTCGGCGCGCTGGCCGTCTGCGCCGCCTTGATGGCCGCGTCGCTCCTCGTCCGCCCGCCCCGCGGCGGCTCCGCCGCGGCCGAGCGGATCGCGCTGGGCCTGGCGCTGGCGATGCTGCTCGCGCCGGCCACCAGGAGCGGCTACGTCATCTACCCGCTCGTCCTGTTCTGCTGGTTCCGCCTCGCACGCCCCGGCGCCGACGGCGCGGACCCCGCGCCCGCACGAGCCGGAACGGCCTGCCGCTACGGCCGCCTCATCGCCGCCCGGGCACCGCGGACGCCCGTCCGTCCGCCCTGCAGCAGCGACCCGCACTGCGCGGGCCGTCACCCCCGCCGTGGAGGCACCGCGGGCGCAGCCGGACGCCGGTGCGCCGTCCACCGGCAGCCGGGACGGCGGGAGGTCCGCCACACCGCACGGACCGAAGGGCGGCGGGGCCGCACGAGGTTCGCCGCGCTGGCGCGCTGGTCCGGTCTCCTGCCGGGGTCGCGGTCCGGTTCGGGGTCGCCGTCCGGTTCGGGGCCGGGGGCCGGGACGCGGCCGCGGTCGTGACGAGCGGGGGTGTCGCGGGGGCGGAACGACGGGTCTGGCACAGCGTGTGCGGCTTCGCCGGATTCGCCTCCGCGGCAGCCGGGAGGCGGCGTGGCGCCCGGGCATAGTCCGCGGTGGAGGCGGGCCGGTGGGACGAACCGGCACCACTCGCCACCAACTCACTCACCGGCCGGACAAGCTTTGGCCCAAGGCTGCTAAGACTATGGCGCTCGGGGCCCGAGTGCGCTGGACTTGACGTCGACCACCCATGACATCGACGCGGATCCCGGCGTCGAATCCGCACGCGAAGCATCGCCTTGTGACCACGTCACCCCCGCGACCCCCGATGCCTCGCGACGGAGACGCCGTGAACCGCCGGGAATCGACCCGGGGGAACCGGATGGACTGCGTGAACCTCTCAGATGCGGAGCTGCTCCGTCTCGTACGGGCGGGCGGGGAGAGCTCCGCCTCCGCGCTCCAGGAGCTCGAGCAGCGCCACTTCCCCGCCGTGCGGACCTTCGCGGCAGTCAGCGCCGTCCACATGCAGGCCGCCGCCGAACTGGCCTACCAGGCCTGGCAGGGCGCGCTGCGGCAGCAGCTCGACGGCGGAGCGGACGGCGCCGTGCGCGCGGGCGCGCTCTCGTCCGTCCTGCGGACGGCGTCAGCCTGGGCGCAGGGCCACCAACGCTCCGTGCTGCACCCGCAGTTGGCTGCCTGGATCGACGCGACCGGCGCGATGATGCTGACCGGCACGGCGCCGGGGAACCCCTACTCGGTCGCCGCCCGCGCCTTCGCCGGCTTGCCGCCCCACAGCCAGACGGTCCTGTGGCACCGGACGGTCGAGGGCGACGACAGCACGTTCACCGGCCGGCTGGCAGGCGCCGGACCGGGCGAGGTGCCGATGCTGCTGAGCCGGGCGACGGAGGAGCTGTACAGCTCGTACATCCACGCCCTCGGCGACGCGACGCACGAAGAGTGCGGCCGCTACCACCGGCTCGTACTGGCCTACGCGGACACGCGGGCCGCCAACGTCGCCACCGAGGTCTCACCCCACCTCCAGCGGTGCTCCCGCTGCTCCGGGATCGTCACCGACCTCGGCAGCGTGCGCCACGACAGCGGTGCTCTGCTGGCGCAGGCGCTGCTGCCGTGGGGCGGCCTGGAGCACGCCACGCGCGGCACGTACGGGGACGCGACCTTCAGCCTCATGCCCGGCCCAGGCGAGACGGACACCGCCACCGCCGCACTGCCGGCCGACGACTGGAAGCCCGAGGGCCCGGCGCCCGCCCCCACCGCCGACGGGGGCCCGTGGCCCCGGACCCAGCCGGCCGGAGGAGGGAGGCACGCGGCCCTCGCGCCCGCGCAGAGCAGGAGGCGGCACGCGGCCCCCGCGGCTGCGGGCAGGGGGCACGCGCGTCCGAGCTCCAGGCGCCGCGTCGACCTGGTGGTGCGGTGCACCGCGCTCGCCGGCGTCTGCACCGTCGGCGCCGCCTTCGCCTTCGGCCTCGCCGGGAGCGACGGTGGGGGCAGCAGTCCGCAGGTCAAGGCGCCGGCGCTGTCGGCCAAGGAGGCGCCGGCCGCCATCGACACGCCCAGCCCGGCCCGTGCGACGGCCAAGGCGAAGTCCACCTCGCGGCCCTCCACGAAGCCGCCGGAGACGAGCGCTCCGGCACCCCGGCCGAGCGATCCGCGGCCCTCCGCGCCGTCCGTCGGCAGCGCCTCGGTGGCGTGGCTGTTCGAGCAGGCCGACGGCAGGAACGTGACGTCCGACAGCTCGGGCAACGGCAAGGACGGCTCGCTCTTCGGCGCGTCCCGTCCGACACCCGTCAACGGCGTTCTGCCCCTCGACGGCAGCCAGTTCGTGGCGGCCCCGGGCCCCGTGGTGGACACCAGCAGCAGCTTCTCCGTGTCGGTCCAGGTAAGGCTGGACCGCACGGACGTCTCGCAGACCGTCGTGAGCCAGGACTCGTCCGAGGCCAGCGCGTTCATGCTGCGGTACGACGCGGACGAGGCCCAGTGGGAGATGCGGCTGCCGAGGCAGGACTCGGGGGACGCAGAGGGGGAGGCGGACGTGGCCGTCTCGCAGGGCCCCGCCAGGCCCGGCGTCTCGACCCACCTGACCGGTGTCTACGACGACGCGGCCAACCAGGTCCGCCTGTACGTGGACGGCCGCCTGGCCCAGACCGTGCCGCGCACCGACGACTTCGCGTCGTCGGAGAGGTTCATCGTGGGCCGCGGGCTGTCCGGCAACGAGTTCTTCCAGGGGCTCGTCGGTGCGGTCGACGACGTCCAGGCGTTCGGGAGGGCCGTCTCCTCGGCCGAGGCGAAGGCGCTGGCACAGAAGTCCTGACGGGTTCCCGTCCCGCCCGCGCCTCACCGTGGCGCGGGCGGCGTGCGTCCTGCCCGGTTCCCCGGCTCGCGGGGCGGCGCGGCGTGCACGGCGCCCTGCGAGCCGGGGATCTCGCTGCCTCAGCAACGGACGGCCGCTGCACGGACGCACGCCCGTGCAGCGACCACCGCTCGCCTGACGTCCCGTGGCCGGAGCCCGGCCGGCCTCAGCTGCTCACCCCGCGGTCGAGCTCCCAGAGCTGCAGCAGCGACGAGGAGTTGAGCGCCCACTCCACGCCGGTGATGTCGTCGTGTGCCGCGACGTACTGCTTGCCCTGCCACAGCGGCAGCACGGGGACGTCGTCGGCCACGATGTCCTGGGCGCGCGCGAAGTTCTCCGAGGCGTCGGCGCGCTCCGGCTCCCGCCGGGTCTCCGGGATGAGCTCCTCGCGGATCTCCTTGCTGGAGTACGGGGAGTTGAGGACGTTGTCCTTGGCGAAGAAGGGCGCGATGAAGTTGTCCGCGTCGGGGAAGTCCGGCAGCCAGGCGAAGCCGTAGACCTGGTACTCCCCCCTGAGCGACGCGGTGCTGTACGACGTCGGGGGCTCGATCTCGACGCTCGCGTCGAACAGCCCGGAGCCGTTGAGCTGCTTCTCCAGCAGCGCGAACTCCTTGGCGCCGGAACCGCCCTTGCCGACCTGTGGGTAGTGGAGCGAGAGCCTCACCGGGGTCTTCACGTCGGCCTTGCGCAGGGTGCGCTTCGCGGCCTTCTCGTCCGGCTCCCCGTACTCGTTGAAGAAGGAGTTGGTGTGCCCCACCAGCCCGCCCGGCACGACCGAGAACAGGGGCTCGGCGGTACGCGGATACACCGTGCTGACGAGCTGCTTGCGGTCGATGACCTGGGCGAACGCCTGACGGACGGCGCGCTGGCCCACCGTCTCGTCCTCCGTGTCGAAGACGAGGTAGCGGACGGCCTGTCCGGGCTGCTCGACGAGCTTGATCTGGTCGTCGCGGTCCTTCTCCAGCTGCTCGATGTAGCGCGAGGAGACGCCGCCGTTCATCAGGTCGACGTCGCCCGAGTCGAGCGCCTTCTGGAGGCTCTTGGAGGAGTTGAAGAAGCGCAGCTCGATCTTCTGGCTCTTCGCCTGTGAGGCTCCCTGGTAGTCGGGGTTGCCGGAGAGGAGCACCTTGCGCCGCTTGGCGTCGAAGTCGTCGAGTACGTACGGTCCGGAGCCCGTTCCCTTGAAGCCCTTGGCGAGCCGGTCTGCGGGATAGGTCTGGCTGTCGACGATCGAGGCGGCGGGCGTGGCCAGCTTGTAGGGGAAGGTGGCGTCCGGCTTCTTGAGGTGGAAGACGACCTTGTTGCCGGCCTCCGCCTCGACCTCGTCGACGTTGCTGAACAGCGAGGCCGGCCCGCCCTTGAAGTCGATGAGGAGGAGGCGTTCGAGCGAGAACTCCACGTCCTCGGCGTTGAGTTTGTTCCCGTTGGAGAAGGTCAGCCCGTCTCGCAGCGTGCAGCTGTACTGCTCGTTCCGCTTGTCGGTGAAGCCGCACTTCTCGGCGGCGTCGGTCACCGGTTCGGTGCCGGTACGGGGCGGCCGCAGCAGCGTCTGGAACGTGTTGCGCATGATGTTCCAGGAGCTGTCGTCGTACGAGGCCGCGGGGTCGAAGGGCGCCGGGGTGTCCTCGGTGACCGCGACTCTCGCGGTCGTTCCCACCACGATGGTCCCGCCACTGCCCTCTTTCCCGCTCATCCCGCCGCTGCAGGCGGCGAGAGTGGAGGCGAGCAGCCCGGCCAGGGCAAGTGGCGTAAGAGTCCTGCGGTTCATGAACGGCGCCCTCCTTGATCTGTCCCACAGGCGAATGGCGCGGAGAGACGCCAATACTTCCGCAGTGACAGTCCGATGCCGGATGGCGCGGAACGCCACCCTGCACCGGACGAAAGATCACCGGGTCCGCAGGACGGATGCAGGAACGTATCGCACGTCAACGAACCAATGCGGGCACAGTGGTTCGTGGATCGCCCGTCTGACTCGATATCCACCACATGAGTTCGGAATTTTCGATGCCTTGCTCGATTATAAGCGCCGGAGCAGCAACTCCGGTGAGGTGCGGGCGAGTTCGTTCATCATTGAGCGTCCGTCAAGAACTGGAAAACGCCAATGTCCGGTGCCCCTTGGGGAATTGGTTCCTGATTTCCGGATCGCTGCGTCATTGTCCTGGTATGGCAAGCCGGATGGAAGGCGCCGGGGTGAACCGCGGGCGGTGAAATGTGTTCCGGTCCCGGGTGGTTCCAGAAGTCGTCTCGTGAATCCGGCTGGTGGAGATGGACCCCGGGCGTCCTGGCGCGACCGTATTCAGGTCCGCTCAGGCCGCCGAGTTCTTCCCGACATTGTGCGAGGTGGCTGGAATGGCAGGGGTCGAAACGTGGACTTTAGCACCGTCCGCAGTCCGTGAATGCCGGTCCGGACGGGGCCGCCGGGAATCGCCTCCCGGGTGCCCGGCGCGCGACGGCGGCCGACTGCGGGAAGGGGCCCTACGCGACGCCCGGAGGATGCGGGACCAGCGGGATGCCTCTTCGCGAACGCAGTCCGCTCCGGCCGGAACGCACGTCGGTCCGGGCTGCCGTGACCTCGCGGACGACGCGGACCAGCATGGCCGAAATGCGCCTCCCGACGCGGCAGGGGAAAGCTCCTCGTCCGTCGCGACGGCCCCCGCATGGCCCGGCTCCGGTCACGTGCTCTTCTCGGCGACGCCGTAGGCGGCGACCTTGCGGACGGCGATGATCGCCACCGTCAGCAGGATGCCGCTCCACGACAGATCCCCGGCGAGGCGCATCAGCCCGGCCGCCATGAGGAAGTCCAGGAGCAGCGGCAGCGCCGTGCGGATCCTGCGCGTGGCCGCGTAGGCCGTCAGGAAGACCACCACGCCGGCCGCGGTGACGAGGAGCGCCGCCGCCTCGATCGCCGTGGCCACCTCACGGCGCCTTTCGCCGGCCGGTGCCGGTGCCCGCCTCTGCTCCGGCGGGCCGGCCCGGTTCCGCTTCCGCGTCGCTCTCGATCTCGGCCCGCTCCTGGGCGATCTCGCGGCTCAGGAAGTAGTTGAGCGCGGTCCGGATGGCGGCGATCGCGGCGAGCTGCCCGATCTCGGTGAAGCTGGGCGCCACCGCGGTCCGCAGCACGTCGCCCGCGAGCTGGAACTCAAGGCCCAGCACGAGGAACCGTCCCAGCGTCAGCCGGATGCGGTTGAAGCCCTCCGCGCGCCCGCGGCCGCGTACGACCGTCGCGACGAAGCGCCCGAACGCCCAGCACGCCCCCAAGAAGATGATCAACGCGCCCGCGGTCTCCACCACCCGTACGAGGATGCCGATGGCCTCACGCAGGTCCGGTTCCGGCAGTACCTCCCACGAAAGGATCATGCCTGGGCGTTACCCGTCCGCCCGAGCCCCTCTCACCGGCCCTCTCCCAGGCCCTTCCAATGGCAGACACGCCAGGCCGCGGCGTCGGAGCCCGATGAGCTGCGGCCCTGGAGTCGATTACCCGTCAGGTAATCGACCCCGGTGGTCGACGGTGCGACGCTTCGGGCGACCGAGCCGGAACCGCTGGAAGGACGCCATGCCCGCCTACGTCATCGCGCATCTGCGAGAGGCACCCCCGCACCCGGACATCGCCGAGTACATCGAGCGCCTTCCCGCCACCTTCGAGCCGTACGGCGGGAGTTACCTCGTGCACGCCGCGCAGCACGAGATCAAGGAGGGCAGCTGGCCCGGGCACGTCGTGATGATCGGCTTCCCGGGGGCCGCCGAGGCGCAGGCCTGGTGGGACTCGCCCGCGTACCGGGAGATCGCGCCGCTGCGCCGCCGCCACATCGAGGGCGACATCATCCTGGTGGACGGCGTTCCCGAGGGCTACGACCCGGCCGCGACCGTGCGGGCGATGCGCGACGCCCTGCCTGCCGGATAACCCCGCCGGCGAGGCCGTCCAGGGCAGGCCAGGTGGGGCCCCGTCCGCGGGCGGCCCTCGTCGCCGGCCGGGTCAGCCGCCGCCGTACCGTTGCCGCATGTCACACGACCCGCACGACCCGCAACCGCCGCGGCCGGCCGAGGCGCTGCGCGCGGCCTACCGCGCCTTCGACGCCGTGGTCTCGACGGTCACGGACGAACAGTCGTGGCTGCCGAGCGGTTGCGCGGGCTGGTCGGTGCGCGACCTCGTCTTCCACTGCCTGGGCGACGCGCGCCGCGGTCTGGTCGCGCTGCACACACCCGCCGAAGGGCGCCCGGACCGGGACGCCGTCACGTACTGGGAGGACTGGCGCCCCGGGACGGCCCGCGCGGACGCCGGGCGAAGGCACGTGCGGGCCGTGGCCAGCTTGTTCCCGCACATGGACGAACTCCGCGAGGAGTACGCCGAGACGGCGGCCGCGGTCGCGCACGCAGCGGCGGTGACGGCAGCGGACGAGGAGGGAAGCGCGGCGGCCGGGAAGCCGGTGGCGACGCAGGGCCATGTCCTGACCGCCGGCGACCTGATGTGCACGCTCGCCGTCGAGGCGACGGTCCACCATCTCGACCTCGTCGTGTCGTTGCCCGACGCCCCCGGGCCTTCGCCGGAGGGCCTCCGGCTGGTGCGGCGCACGCTCGACGGGCTCCTCGGGCGGCCGGCACCGGCCGCGTGGGACGACGCGCGGTACGCACGGGTGGGAACCGGGCGCGAGTCCCTGACGGACGCCGACCGGGAGGCTCTGGGAGCGGACGCCGACCGCTTCCCGCTGTTCGGCTGAGCACCCGGCCGGCGCGGCCCGGGGCGCGAAAGCCGTCCCCAACCGCCTTCCGTGCCGAATTAATTGGTTTGCCGCCGTTCGGTCCGTGCGGATAGGAAACCTCCATGCTGAGGGGCGAGAAGGTCGGGCTCAGAGCCCGGCACGACGAGGACATTCCGATACTGCGGTCGGAGCTCTACGGCGACGTGGTCAACTCCTCGCGGTCCGACGGCGGGCCCTGGCGGCCGGTCACGCCCGGCTCGAAGGACGCGCCGTTCGTCGTCGACGACAAGGAGCAGCAGACCGCCTCGTTCTCCGTGGTGGAGCTGGAGGGCGGTTCGCTGATCGGCAGCGCGAACCTGTGGGGCATCGACACCCACAACCGGTTCGCGCACATCGGGGTGGGGCTTCTGCCGTCCTCCCGCGGCAAGGGCTACGGCACCGACGTGGTCGGGGTGCTGTGCCACTACGGGTTCGTCGTGCGCGGCCTGCAGCGGCTGCAGATCGAGACGCTGCCCGACAATGCCGGGATGCTGCGGGCCGCCGAGCGCAACGGCTTCGTCCGGGAGGGCGTGATGCGCGCCGCGGCCTGGGTGCTGGGCGAGTTCATGGACGAGGTGCTGCTGGGGCTGCTGGCCCACGAGTGGAAGCCGGCGTCGACGAGCTGACCCGTCCGCAACGGCACGGGGCATGACGCTCCGTGAGCGTCGAACCCCCGTGCCCGGGCCCCGGCCCGAGGCCCACGTCCCGGCACGCAGCCGCGTCGAACTGCCCCCCCGCCGTCCGGAGCCTGCCGCGGGCGGTGCGGCGGTCGTCAGGCATGCGTGCGTGCCACGATGCTGACATGCAGGTCATCGTGGTGGGTGCGGGCCAGGTCGGCCACACCGTGGTCAAGTCGCTCGCCGAGACGCACGAGTGCACGGTGATCGACCTCGACGAGGAGCGCCTGCAGGCCCTCTCGCACACCTACGACGTGCGGATCACGCACGGTAGCGGCGTCCGCCGCGAGACGCTGCTCGAAGCGGGCGTGGCCGATGCCGACCTCGTCCTGGCGTGCACGTCGCGGGACGAGGTCAATCTGGTCATCGCGATGCTCGCCCGCAGGCTGTCGTCGGCGCGGACGGTGGTGCGCGCCACCGACATGGACTACCTGGCGGCCTGGCGCGCGGGCGACCTGGACGTGGACCTCCTCGTCTCGACGGCGTTCGAGACCGCGAGCGCGGTAGCACGCGTCCTCGACGTTCCGGGCGCCCGCCACGTCGACTTCTTCGCCGGCGGGGAGGTGGTCGTACTCGGGATCGACGTGCGCGAGGAGAAGCCCCCGGAGTTCACCGGCTGCCTCAGTGGTGCCGCGGAGCGGCCCGCGGCGTCGCGGCTCGTCGCCGTCGTACGGGACGGGAGCTGGATCAAGCCCGGCTCCCCCGCGGAAGTCCGCCCCGGCGACTGGGCGATCGTGATGGCCTCGCTCCCCGCCGCGCGTGCGTGGAGCCGGCTGGTCGCGGGCGCCGACCCCGTCGACGACGTGGCGCTCTTCGGCGGCGGGCGCGTCGGGACGGCCGTCGCCCAGGTCCTGCTCGGCAAGGGGATCTCCGTGCGGCTCATCGAACCGGACCCGGTGCGGGCGCTCGCGGCCGCCGACTCGCTCGCCGGGGCGCGCGTGTTCCAGGGGACGGGCCTCGACCCGGAGTTCATCCGCCGCGAGCGCATCGGCACGGCCAGGGCGGCCGTGTTCGCCAGCGGCGACGACTCCCGCAACCTCCACGCCGCGGTACTGGCGAAGGCCCACGGGGTGGAGCTCACGATGACGGTCCTCCAAGACCCCGCCGCGGCCCCGGTCTTCGAGGCCGCGGGTGTCGACGTGACGATCGACCCCGGTGACGAGACCGCGGAGAAGATGGCCCGCTTCACGTTCCACGAACGTACGCACCAGGTGGCGATGCTGGAGGACGACCGTTTCGAGGTCCTCGACGTCACCGTCCGGCCGGAGAGCCGGTTCGCGCACCGCCCTGTCGACGCGCTCCCCGGAGCCGGTGTGGGAGCCCTCGTCCGCGACGGCACGGCGCTCTTCCCCGGCGGGGACGACCTGCTGCGCCCCGGAGACCGCGCGATCGTCCTCACCGAGCCCGAGAACGCCCCGGCGATCGAGCGCGACCTGTGACGCTCCCGCGCCTCACGCCGGTCCGCCGGCGGCGCCCGTACCGGCGGATCGGCGTCGACGTGCGGACGGCACTGGGGACCGTCGGCGCTCTGCTCACGTGGTTCGCCGTCGCGTTCGCCGCCCCGGCGGCCGTCGCGCTCGCGTCGGGCGGACCGCCGTGGCCCTTCCTCGCCGCGGGACTCGGAGCGGCCGCGGCGGGCCTGGCGCTGAAGCGGCTGACGGGCAGGCGTCCCCCGCTGGGCGTCCGGGAGGGGTTCCTGGTCGTCGTCGCCGTCTGGCTGCTCGTGCCCGCCTTCGGTGCGCTGCCGTTCGTCCTGGGCCGCGTCCCGCAGCTTCGCCACCCCGTCGACGCGTACTTCGAGGCGATGTCGGGGTTCACCGCCACCGGCGCGACCGTCCTGACCGACGTGAGCGCGCTCGAACCCGCCATGCTCTTCTGGCGCCAGTCCACCCAGGTGCTGGGTGGACTGGGAGTCATCGTCCTCGCGCTGGCGGTGCTGCCGCGGCTGCGCATCGGCGGCCGTGAACTCCTCAGCTACGAGCTGCCGGGAGGCTCCGTCGAGGTCGAGTCGCTCGGTACGACCATCCGCGACACGGCCCAGCGGCTCTGGAAGGTCTACGTCGCGGTGACGGTGCTCGGCGTCCTGGCCCTCGCCTCCCTCGGGTGGAGCGGGCTGGACCGGCGCATGGACCTCGCCGGTGCGTTCTCCTACGGGACGTCGGCCGTGGCCCTCGGCGGATTCGCCCCCGACGCCGGCTCGGCCCGGGGTCTCGCCCCCGTGACGCAGTGGGTGCTGTGCGGGCTGATGACCGTCGCGGGAGTGAACCTGCTGCGGCTGTACCGCCTCGCCGCGCTGCGCCAGTACCGGGGCGTGGCCCGGGACGAGGAACTGCGGCTGTATCTCTGCCTTCTCGTCGTGGGCACCGCGGTCCTGGCTGCCGAACTCGTGCCGGGCGGTTCCGCGGAGGACGCGCTGGGAGACGTCCGGCACGCGGCGTTCCAGGCGGTCTCCACCATGACCACCACCGGCCTGGCGACGCTGGACTGGTCGGCGTGGGGAACGCTCGCGACGGTCACCCTGCTGGGCCTGATGTTCGTCGGGGCCTGCGCCGGATCGGCGAGCGGCTCCATCAAGGTCGTCCGCCACCTCACGCTCTTCCGCTTCGCCCGCCGCGAACTGGAACAGGCCGTCCATCCCGACGCCGTCATCCCGGTACGGGTCAGCGGAAGGGTCGTCGCGGCCCCCGCGCTCCGCTCCGTACTGCTGTTCGTCGTCCTCTACGTGGTCACGCTCGCCCTCGGGACGCTCTGCGTCGCCGTCGACGCCGCGACGGGCAAAGGCGGCACGGACGCGTTCACGGCACTGGGCGCCGCCGCGGCGTGCCTGGGGAACGTGGGCCCGGCGTTCGGCGAGGTGGGCCCGTTCGGTTCCTACGCGCCGCTCGGCCCGGTGTCGAAGACCGCCCTGACGGCCCTCATGCTGCTCGGCAGAATCGAGATCGTCCCCCTGGCGGTGCTGCTCCACCGGAGCTACTGGCGCGCGTAGCAGCCGCAAGCGGAACCGGAGGGCATCGAAAAGACCGTGGGCACCATCGATTTTTTCCTCTGGTTGGAGACGGACACCGCGACCTACGCTGCTGCGCACTCCCGGGTACCGGGGTCCCCACTCGTGTAGGAGCACCGATGGCAGCCACGCCTGCGGATGACCGGACCACGCAAAAAGGGCTACGGCGCAGTGTCATCGCCGGGTCGATAGGCGTACTCGTCCACTGGTTCGACTGGGCGGTCTACGCCTATATGGCCACGACGATGGCGGACATCTTCTTCCCCGACCAGGACGGCACGGCCAGTCTCCTTTCCGTGTTCGCCGTTTTCGCCGTCGCGTTCTTCGTGCGTCCTCTCGGGTCGGTCATCTTCGGGCATCTCGGAGACCGCTTCGGCCGCAAGAAGACCCTTTCGATGGTCATCATCTCGATGGCCGCCGGGACCCTTCTGCTCGGTCTCATTCCGAGCTACGACACGATCGGTGTCGCGGCGCCGGTGCTCCTCGTCGTCGCCCGGGTCATACAGGGCCTCGCCGCCGGCGGCGAGTTCGGGTCGGCCGCCGCCTTCCTCGCGGAGTACTCGCCCGCGAAGCGCCGCGGCCTGGGGACCTCCTCGATCGAGGTCGGCTCCGTCCTCGGCTTCCTGCTGGCGTCCTTCGTGGTGTGGGCGCTGCACACGACGATGAGCGAGGAGACGATCCTCGCCAACGGCTGGCGCCTGCCCTTCCTGCTGACGGTGCCTCTCGCCCTCGTCGGGCTGTACATCCGCCTGAAGGTCGAGGACACCCCGGAGTACCGCGCGCTGGAAAAACTCGACACGGTCCCGGCGTCGCCCGTCGCCGAGGTCTTCAAGAGCAACCGCAGGCAGTTCCTGCAGACCGTCGGCGTCGAGACCTTCATGAACTGCACGTTCTACGTGGTGCTCGTCTACCTCCTCACGTACCAGGAGGAGGTAGTGGGGCTGCATCCGGATCAGGCGGCCCTGCTGTCGACGGTCGCGTCCCTGGTCGCCATCGCCCTCATCCCCCTCTCGGGCATGGCCTCCGACCGGGTGGGGCGCAAGCCGGTCCTGCTGACCGCCGCCGGACTGCTCATCGCGGGCGCCGTGCCCCTCTTCGCCCTCATGCGGCAGGGCTCCGAGGCGGCCGCCTTCGCGGCCACCGCCGGGCTCGCGGCCATCCTGGCGGTCATCCTCGGAACGCACTCCGCGACCGTCGCCGAGCTCTTCCCGACCCGCACCCGGCAGAGCGGGCTGTCCATGGCGTACGCCATCGCGGGCGCCTTCTTCGCCGGCACGCTGCCGTATCTCAACACGTGGCTCATCTCGGTCACGGACGATCCGATGGTCCCGGCCTACACCCTCGTCGCCGTCGGCGTCGTGGGGCTGCTGACGGTGCTGACGATCCCGGAGACCAAGGGCACCGACCTCCTCCATGAGGCGGACAAACCAGCAGGTGGACGAGTTTCCGCGCCCGTAGACTGAGCGGGCGGCGAGGGCATGGACGGTGTGCCTTCCGCGGCCCGTGACGGACGGGAGGGCCGATGCTCAACGTGACCCTGCGGCAGCTCGACTACCTCGTCGCGGTCGCCGAGCACGGCACGGTCACCGCCGCGGCGCAGGCCCTGCATCTCTCCCAGTCGACGGTGTCGACGGCGATCGCCGACCTCGAGCACATCCTCAAGATCAGCCTGTTCGTGCGGCACGCCCGCGGGCTGTCGCTCACCCGCGACGGCGAGATGGTCCTCGCCGAGGCCAGGCACCTGCTGCGGGACGCCGCGAACCTCGAACGGCGTGCGGCCGGGCTCAGAGGCGAACTGGCGGGGGAGCTGCACATCGGGTGCTACTCGACGATCGCGCCGCTGCTGCTGCCCGCCGTCGTCACCGAGTTCATGCACCGCTACCCGGCCGTCGACGTGAACTTCTCGGAGGGGTCGCAGAACGCGCTGCTGGAGGAGATGGACCAGGGGAAGAGCGACGTGGCCGTCATGTACGCGTACCGGTTCCGGGACCGCCTGACGGACCTCGGCCACGCGGCCACCAAGCTCACCGCCGTGCCGCCACACGTCCTGCTGCATCCGGAGCACCGTCTCGCCCAGTCGGACACCGTGTCCCTGCGCGATCTGGCCGGGGAGCCCTACATCCTCTTCGACCTCGAACCGGGCGGGCAGTACTTCCTCTCCCTTTTCGACGCGGAGGGCGTGAGACCCGACATCCGCTTCCGCACGCCCAATTCGGAACTCGTGCGCTGCCTCGTCGCCCGGGGCGCGGGATATTCGCTGCTGAGCCAGCGGCCGCGGACGACCGTCAGCTACGAGGGACTTCCGTATGTGACGAGAGAACTCACCGCAGGGCACGAAGGACTCGACGTCGTCGCCGTCACGCCGGGCGACCGCATGCGCAGCCAGCGGGTCGTCACGTTCATCGAGATGGCCGTGGAGCTCCTCAGACCCGAGGTATTGAATTAACCGAACGGACCTACGGAAATCCGTTCTGGCTGGCGGCACTTCCTCTCCGTACGATGATGAACGAAATCCCCGGGCGACGCCGCCGTGACGGATTCGCCGCGTGCGGCGACGCCGCATGCGGAACCCGTCGCATTCCGGAATGCGGGGGCCCCGGCGAGGCCGCCGGACCGACCGGGGCGCCGCCGATCTCGTTCCGTCCGGGGCCGTTCGCCGGAATGCGAAGCCACGCGGCCGGATCCGGCTCGCGGGCACAGCAGACGAAGTCAGTGGAGGTACGGATGTCGAGCACAGCGACGGAGGTTCTCGTCGTCGGCGGTGGCCAGGCCGGGATCGCGATGAGCGAGCACCTCGGCGCCTACGGCGTCCCGCACGTCGTCCTGGAGCGTGAACGCCTCGCGGAGCGGTGGCGTACGGCGCGGTGGGACTCCCTCGTGGCGAACGGCCCGGCGTGGCACGACCGCTTCCCGAACCTGGAGTTCCGGTGCGACCCCGACGCCTTCCCCACGAAGGACGAGGTGGCCGCCTACCTCGCCGAGTACGCGGAGAGGATCGGCGCTCCGATACGCAGCGGGGTAGAGGTCACCTCCGTCACCAAGAACATCGGCGAGCCCGGCTTCCGCGCGACGACGTCGGAGGGCACAGTCGACGCCCGCTACGTGGTGGCCGCGACGGGGCCCTTCCAGAAGCCGGTGATCCCGCCCGTCGTGCCGGGCTCGGCACGCGTCCACCAGATCCATTCCCACGACTACCACCATCCGGGCCAACTCCCGGACGGCGGCGTCCTCGTGGTCGGATCGGGGTCCTCCGGGGTGCAGATAGCCGACGAACTGCGGCGGGCGGGCCGGGAGGTCCACCTCGCCGTCAGCCCGCACGACAGGCCCCCGCGCCGCTACCGCGGCCGCGACTTCGTCTGGTGGCTCGGCGTCCTCAACAAGTGGGAGGCCGCGACCCCGCCCCAGGGCGCCCAGCACGTGACGATCGCGGTCAGCGGCGCACGCGGCGGCCACACCGTCGACTTCCGCGACCTCGCCGCAGAGGGCATCACACTGGTCGGCAGCGCCGAGTCGTGGGAGGACGGGAAGATCCGCTTCGCCCCGGACCTCGAGCACAACATCGCCCAGGGCGACCACAACCACCTGTCGCTACTGCGGGAGGCCGACGCCTACGTCGAGCGCAACGGGCTCGACCTGCCCGCCGAGCCGGAAGCCCACCGCCTCCGCCCCGCCCCGGAGTGCGTGACGAACCCGCTGCGCGAACTCGACCTCGCGGCGGCGAACGTCACCTCGATCGTCTGGGCCACCGGCTACACGCAGGACTTCGGCTGGCTGAAGGTCGACGCGTTCGACGAGCAGGGGCGTCCCCGGCACCGGCGGGGCATCTCCTCGGAGCCCGGCGTCTTCTTCCTCGGTCTGCCCTGGCAGTCACGACGGGGGTCGAGCTTCATCTGGGGCGTCTGGCACGACGCGAAGTTCCTCGCCGACCACATCATGATCCGCCGCTCCTACCGCGCCTACGGCTCCGTGGAGGAGCCCGCGGTCCTGTGAGCGGGGGAGCGGTTCCGCGTACCGTCCGGCAGCCCCGCGAGACTGGAGAACTCCCGTGAAGCACACCAGAATCCGCACCTTCAACACCAAGGACACCTACCCCGAGCAGAACCTCGACAACGACCTGTGCCAGGCCGTCGTCGCAGACGGCGTCGTATACCTGCGGGGCCAGATCGGGCAGGACCTCGAAACCGGCGAGAGCGTCGGCATCGGCGACGTCGAGGCGCAGGCGGAGAAGGCGATGGCGAACATCGCCATGCTGCTGGAGGAGGCGGGCGGCGAGCTCGAGGACGTCGTCAAGGTCGTCGTGTACCTCACCGACATCCGCTACCGCGAAGCCGTCTACCGCGTGATGGGGCGCTGGCTCAAGGGCGTCTTCCCCGTCTCGACCGGCATCGTGGTCGAGGCCCTCGCCCGCCCGGAGTGGCTCGTGGAGATCGACGCGACGGCGGTTCTCGGGGGGCGCGCATGACGTTCTCGATCCTGGCCAGGGACGGCTCCGGCGCCTTCGGCATGGCCGTGACCTCGTCCTCCCCGTGCGTGGCGGCTCGCTGCCTCCATCTGCGGTGCGGCGTGGGGGCCGTGGCCTCCCAGAACATCACCGACCCCCGCTTCGGCGACTGGCTCCTCGACAGGCTCGCCGAGGGGGACCCGGCCGGCGAGGCCCTGGCGAGGCTCCGCGAGCACGACGGCACGATGGACTACCGCCAGGTGGCCGTCGTCGCGGCGCAGGGCGCTCCGGCCGTGCACAGCGGCGGGCGGACCCTCGGCGTCCACCACGCGCGGACGTCGGACCACGCGGCGGCCGCCGGCAACCTGCTCGACAGCACCGGAGTCGTCGACGCGGTCCTGGAGGGATTCGAGTCCGCCGGCGGGGAGTTCGAGCAGAGGCTGCTCGCAGCGCTGGGCGCGGGTCTGGCGGCAGGCGGCGAAGCCGGCGACCTCCACTCGGCCGGCCTGGCGGTCGTACGCGACGCCGGCTGGCGCGAGACGGACCTCCGCGTCGACTGGAGCGGGACGCCCCTCGCCGATCTGGGCGCACTGCTGGACGTATGGCTGCCGCAGCGGCAGGACTACGTGACGCGAGGCATCGACCCCAGCACGGCCCCGGCGTACGGGGTGCCCGGCGATGAGTGACGTCAAGAGCCGCATCCAGGACGGCGTCGAAGCCGTCCGCGACGAACTGATCGCACTGTCGGAGGACTTGCACCGCCACCCGGAGACGGCCTGGGAAGAGGTCGAGTCCGCCGGGAAGGTGGCCGAGGTCCTCGGCCGCAACGGCTTCGAGATCACGCGGAACTTCGTCGGTCTTCCCACGGCCTTCCACGCCCGCCTCGGATCGGGAAGCCGGCGCATCGGCTTCATGGCCGAGTACGACGCCCTGCCGGGCATCGGGCACGCGTGCGGCCACAACCTGATCTCGGCGATGTCGGCGGGCGCGGCCATCGCCCTGGCCCGGCGAGCGGGCGAACTGGACCTCACCGTCGAGGTGTTCGGCACCCCTGCCGAGGAGGGCGGCGGCGGCAAGATCGAGATGCTCGACCGCGGCGCGTTCGAGGGGCTCGACTTCGCGATGATGGCCCACCCCGCCCCGGTGGACGTCGCCCGTGCCGCCCCCTTCGCGGTGTCGCACTCGGCCGTCCGCTACACGGGCAAGGCGGCGCACGCGGCGGCGTACCCCACCCATGGCCGGAACGCCGCGGACGCGTTCACCGTCGCGCAGGTCGCCATCGGGCTGCTGCGCCAGCAACTGCCCCCGAGCGTCCGCGTGCACGGCATCGTCACCTCGGGCGGGGAGGCGCCGAACGCCATCCCGCAGACGACCCGCGGGCGTTGGTACGTGCGGGCGAAGGACATGGCTGAACTCGCCGAGACCGAGGAGAAGGTGCGCCGCTGCTTCGAGGCCGGCGCCCTCGCCACCGGGTGCGAGCTGGAGATCGAGCCGGAGTCCCAGCCGTACTCCGACTTCCGCACCCATGAGGCCGCGTTGGAGCTGTACGAGCGGAACGCCGTGCGGCTGGGGCGCCGGCTCGTCACCGAGGGCGCCGAGATGCAGATGAGCCGCGCGTCGACCGACATGGGCAACGTCTCGCACGTCGTCCCCGCCATCCACCCCTACGTCGGGCTCGACTGCTTCCCGGTCCTCAACCACCAGAAGGAGTTCGCCGACCACTGCGTCGGTGAGGCCGCCGAACGCGCCATCACCGACGGTGCGACGGCGCTCGCCTGGACGGCGGCCGACCTGGCACAGCGCTGGATGAACTGACCCGACAGGACGGACGGGACGAGGCGGGCCGGCGGGCCCGGGAGTCTCAACTGCCCTGCCATGCCGCCATGTTGACCTTGACGCGAGTTTCACCAGAGGTGACCGGCCTGGTCGGCCTGCCGGGGAAGTCTCGGGCGGCCGACCAGACGGTGAGGTCGCGGGCGATCTCGTTGATGCCGGCCGCCGTGGTGACCTCGTGCTCGTCGCGGGAGGTGTCACGGCGGACGATCTCGTAGCCGCCTTCGTCCAGGACGGCCACTGAGGCGAACCACTCGGGGCCGTTCTCGTCGGGCTGGAGGACCACGAAGGTGTCGTCGGAGGCGTCGAGGTCGCTGATCATCATGAACAGCGCGTCCTCGGAGGGGTCAGGCGGTCATGACCTTCGCCGAGGCCGGCCGGCTCCAGGACCGACGTCACGTCACGCGCTGGCAGCCCTGGTCCGGTAGGCGCGGAGGAAGGTTCGCACTCCCTCGACGACGAGCGGCCGGACGCGGGCGTCCTCCACCGCGTTCGCCGAACCGAGCCTGTCCATCGCGACGCCGAACGTCAGCGCGATGAACTGGTCGGCTGCGAGCCGGGGGTCGGGGACGTCGAGCAGGCCGGCCTCGCCGAGGGCGGCGAACTGCTCGGCCAGCGCCTCGTCCGGGGTTTCGGCCATGGAGTTGTAGCCCCTTCGCGGCAGGTGGCCGGATTCCGCACGGACGAGGCGTTGCAACGTCGCGTACTCCGCCGAGCCGAGCATGTCGGTCGCGATGCGCATCGAGAACGTGACCAGGACGTCCTCGAGCCGGTCCTCCGCGCCGGCTGCGCCGGAGAGGCCGGCGAGGGTGTCGTCCAGGGTGCGCCGGATGGTGCTGATCAGTGACTGGCCGACGGTGTCGACGACTGCCAGCAGCAGCGTCCGCTTGTCGCCGAAGTAGTCGTAGACCGTCCGCTTGGAGACCCCTGCCCGGGCGGCGACCGCGTCGACGCTGGACCGGTCGAAGCCGTCGGCGAGGAACAGTTCCCGGGCCGCGGAGAGGATCGCGGCCCGCTTCGCAGCGGATCCCTCGCGCAGTGTCTTCGTGGTCGGCATGACGGCATCTTAGCCGTTCTACACTGCACGGTGTAGTGTAATAATGGCTTCGGTGCACCGGCCCTGCCGTCGTTCCGCCTGTCGGAGCCTGCAAGCGCACCCACGAGACCGCCCTTCCGGCCCCGTCCCGATTCCGTACTCCGCATCCATTCCGAAGGACGACGGACGAGGGACTCGGCCGTCCACGAAGCACGAAGCGCCGAAGACCAAGCACACCGCGCCACGCGTCGACGACGACGCGTGTGTCCGTACCAGGCACGGCGAGACGGCAGCGCCCCACGCGGGCGCGCCACGTCCACGCCCGGCCATCGAAGGAAGGAACGCCCATGACCGTGACTCTGGCTCCGCCCGCCCGTATCAGTAAGGTTCCCGTCGCGGCGCTCGGCCTGCTGGCGGTCGCCACCGGCGCCCTGGAGTCGGTGGTGACGCCGACGCTCCCGCTCCTGCAACGCGAGCTGCGAATGAGCCACGCCGAAGGCGCGTTACTGAGCATCGTGCTCCTCATCACCGGTGCACTCATCACCCCCGTCGCGGGCAAGCTCGGCGACCGGTACGGCGGGAAGCGCGTCCTGATCCGCCTGATGGCGGTGGTCTGCGCCGGCGGTCTGGTGTCAGCCCTCGCGCCGAACCTTCCGGTACTGCTGCTCGGTCAGGTACTGCAGGGAGCGATGGTGGGCGCGCTGCCGCTGTCGTTCATCCTGGTCCGCGACCATCTCCCCGCGGGAGAGGCGAAGGTGGCCATCGGGGTCGTCAGCGGTCTGTTCGTGGGCGGCGGGATGGCGGGAACGCTGTCGGCCGGACCCGTGGCCGAAGGGCTCTCCCGGCACTGGATGTTCGCGCTCCCGACCATCGCGGTCGTCGCTGCCACCGTGCTCGTGGGCAGGCTGATGCCGCACGACCGGCCGGGCCGCTCGCACGAGGCGGGCATCGACTGGCCGGGCCTCGGCCTCCTGAGCGGGACGCTGGTCACGCTCATGCTCCTGCTCGCGCTGGCGCCCGACATGGCCTCGCAGCCGCTCGTCCTCGGCGCCCTCGTCGTCGTCCTGGCCGGGTTCGCGACAGCGTGGACAGCCGTCGAGCGCCGTGCGGCCTCGCCGATGGTCGACCTGCGCATGCTGGCGCGCCCAGAGGTGTGGAAGTCGTGCGTACTCACGTTCGTGATCTGCGTCGGTACCTCGGTGGCGGTCTATCTCGTCCCGCAGCTCTTCGCGGTGTCCGCCGACGCCTACGGCTTCGGGGCCAGCGCCACCGAGATCGGCTTCTTCCTGCTGCCCGGCGCCGTGGCCGCGTCACTGGCCGGTCCGCTCGGCGGGCTCGGGGCCCGGCGCCTCGGCTCACGCGCCGTGGTCGTCGCCGGGGTCGTCATCATGGTCACCGCTCTGCTCGCGCTGGCCGCCGTACACACAGAGATCTGGCACCTCGTCGTCGGCAAGATGTTCATAGCCCTCGCCAACGGCCTGTGCGTCACGGCGATGGTGACCAGTACCGCCACGAACGTCGGCCAGGGTGACACCGGCATCGCCACGAGCCTGGTCCTCGTGACCCGCGTGGTCGGCTTCGCCGTGGGCGTGCAGATCAGCGGGGCGATCCTCACCGCCGGCACGCCTGCCGGGTCGGACGTCCCGGCGGAATCCGCCTTCGTCACCGGCTTCGCCGTCGCAGGGGCCGTCACGGCGCTCTCCCTGCTCGTCACCCGCACCATGCGCAAGGGAGCCGAGCGATGACCCGCAACGGTCCGACGGAAGGCACGCGTACGCCACGGGGGCGCGAGGTCCTGGTGTCCGGTGCCGGAGTCGCGGGACTCGCTCTCGCGTACTGGCTGCGCCGTCACGGGTTCCTCGTGACGGTGGTCGAGAAGGCGGGGTCCCCGCGGCGCGGGGGGTACCCGGTCGACGTGCGCGGCACCGCACTCGAGGTGGTCCGGAGGATGGGCGTCCTGCCGCCGCTGCGGGCCGCGCACATCGAACTGCGCCGTCTGACCTTCCTCGCAGGCGACGGCGGCGAGATCGCCTCGGTCGAGCCGCAACTGCTCACCGGCGGCGTCGCCGGCGAGGACCTGGAGGTGCGGCGCGGGGACCTCGCCTCCGCGCTGTACGCGGCCGTCGCCGACGACGTGGAGATGCAGTACGGCGACCGCATCGAGGCCCTCCAGGACTCCGGCCACGGGGTCGACGTCACCTTCCGCGGGGGCGGCAGGCGCACCTTCGACCTGGTGATCGGGGCCGACGGGCTGCACTCGCACACCCGCGAGCTGGTGTTCGGGCCTGAGGAGGACTTCCACCGGTACCTCGGCTACTGCTTCGCCGGATTCACCCTGCCCAACACCTTCGGGCTCTCCCGCGAGACGGTGCTGTGGAACGAACCGGGCAGGGCCGCCGCGCTCTACGCGGTGGAGGAGGGGGACGACGTGCACGCCCTCCTGAACTTCTCCCGTCCGGAACCGCCGTTCGGCGCGTTCCGGCATCCGGAAGCCCAACGGGACCTCGTCGCCGGGGTCTTCGCCGGAGCGGGATGGGAGGTCCCGGGACTGCTCGCCGCCATGCGCGACGCGGACGACCTGTTCTTCGACACCGTCAGCCAGATCCGCATGCCCCGCTGGTCCAAAGGCAGGGTCGCCCTCGTGGGCGATGCCGCGTTCGCGCCCTCATTCCTCACGGGGCAGGGCTCCAGCCTCGCGCTCGTCGGGGCGTACATGCTCGCCGGCTCGCTCGCCGGAAGGGGCCACGAGGCGGCGTTCGCCGCCTACGAGAACAGCACCCGGGAGTTCGTCACCCTGAACCAGGACCTCGTCGGCGAGGGCGGCGCCGCGCTCTTCCCGGCCACCGCCCGGGACTTGGAGCACCGCAACGCCATGCTGCGGGATCTGCCGGCGGCGCCGTCCGCACAGGGACGGCCGGCCCACTCGGCCCTCGCCCTGCCCGAGTTCGGCTCCGCGGCGTCCGCAGGACGCACGAGCTGAGGCGGCCGGTCACCGGTGGTCGGGCTGGGCGTCCGGTCCGGGCCCGTCGCCGGTGACCTCGGCGCGCTCACCGCGCAGCCCGGCCGGACCGCCCGGACCGGCTGAGCACCGGCGTCGCGGGTGCGCAACCCGCCCAGCAAGCCCCCGCCTGCCCGGCCGCCGGCACCGCTCGGCCCCCCCCCGACGGCTCCTCCCGCGGCGAGGCCGGTTCGTCCAGAGGCCCGCCCCGCGCCTCCTCGTCGGCGGCCACGCCCGGCTACAGAACCGGCCAAGGGGAAGTGAGCGATAACGGATTGATTACCCCGATTGTGTGACAACTGCTATGTCACGTTTCGGACCTCCCTGCAACCATTCCAAGTTCCTACATGTCGCAAGTGGTGGTACATCGGTCAACCAACCCTGAGGTCATGGGAGGTTCCTTGCTTTTCCGCTCGAACCGGTCAGCATCCGGGTCCCAGCCGCCGCAGCCCGGCGGCCCTCTGACGACCCGACCGGTCACCGTCGACAGCTCGGCGAAAGGCCGCCCGTGAAGCGAACGATCACCTTGATCATCGCGCTGATCGTCACCATGCTGCCGGTGACGACGGCGCACGCCGCCGTCAAGAAGGCCAGACCGCCGCTCAGTTGCGAGTCTCGGACGTTCACCTCGAGCCCGGGGCCGCGCTTCAACGATCCCGAGGACCCCGGCGCCCAGATGAAGATCATGGGTCCGATCATCGAGTCCATCGACAGCGCCAGCTGCGGGCAGACCATCCGCGTCGCCATGTACTCGATCAGCAACGCACAGCCGGGCCCGGACTTCGCCGACGCCCTGATAGCCGCCCATCAGCGCGGCGTCATCGTCAAAGCGCTGATGGACGTCCACAGCGACAACGCGGTCTGGCAGTCGCTGGTCGACGAGCTGGGCAACGACCCGCGGGCCTCCAGCTTCGCCGCGATGTGCCCGGGCGGCTGCCTCACCCACTTCCGCGGCTCGTCCCTGCACGCGAAGTACTACATGCTCAGCGGAGGGAGCGACGCGAACAGGACCGTGACGGTCAGCAGCGCCAACCCCACCTCCGCGCAGGCCAGTACGGCGTGGAACAGCAGCGCCACCGTCAAGGGCAACGTCGCCCTGTACAACTCCTACGTCCGGCACTTCGCCGCCATGGCCAAAGGCGCCCTGAACGGCCCGGGCCCGCTGTCGCCCGACTACTACAACTCCAGCAGCGGCAAGGCCGCCAGGAAGCTGTCGCCGCCCTCCTACCAGTGGCCCAAGGCACGGGCCAAGAGCGACACCTGGGTCGACTTCCTCGGCAACATCAAGGCACCGGCCACCGTCAACATCGCCATGTTCCAGTGGACTTCGCACGGGAAGCCGGGCGACCGCAACTACCTGGAGCTGCCGAAGAAGCTGGTGAGCCTGGCCCGTACCGGCGTGAAATTCCACATCCTGATCACCGCCGGCCAGGTCGACGACAGCGTGCAGGACTACCTGAAGAACCGGTCGAACATCTACGTCCACGACACCACCCGCGGCACCGACGGGAACGGCTACGCCCGGCACTACACGCACGACAAGTACATGATGGTCAGCGGCACTTACGCGGGAAAGCCCAACTCGAAACTCGTGTTCGTGGGTTCCGCGAACTGGACGAGCAACGGCGTCTGGCACAACGACGAGTCGGACCTGAAGCTGGTCGGCAGGACCGACTACGACACGTTCATGACGGACTGGCAGAACCAGTACGAGCGCTGCTGCGGGACCGCGGGACGGCAGATGAAGGCCGAGGAGCGCGCTGAGAACGTGGCGCGGGAGATTCCCGTCGACCCCCGGCAGGCCCGGGAGTAGGCGGCTCCGCCGGACAGCGACGGGGAGCCGGTGTCCGACGTCGAGAAGCTCCTGGCAGACGGCCGAAGGGTCATGGGGCCCGAGGGCCTTGGCCGTCGCCGAGAGCTTCTCGACGTGCTCACCGAAGCCGGCGCCGGGAGGCCCGTCCCGGCCCTGACTTCTGGCACTGCGGCGGACGCCGGCACCCGAGGCCGGAGTCGACGGCCCGGAATGTTCACCCCGGCGTCGCGGTCAGCGGGTTCATCCGCTCCGTTCCGCCTGCTCCTTCGCCTTGTTCTTCTCCTTGATGCGCGCCGCTTCCTTGCGCACCTCGGCCTGGGTGGCGCGTTCCCGCGTCAGCCACTCGGGGGGTTCCTTCTTCAGAGCTTCGATCTGCTCGGTGGTGAGGGGGTCGGTGACCCCGCCCCGCGCGAGGCCCGAGGTGGAGACACCCAGCTTCGCGGCCACAACCTGGCGGGGGTGCGGCCCGTTGCGGCGAAGTGTCACCAGCCACTCCGGAGGTTCGGCTTGCAGCGCGTTCAGCTCGCTGCGCGAGACGACACCCTCCTGGAACTCCGGGGGCGTGGCCTCGAGGTACACACCCAGCTTCTTCGCCGCCGTCGCGGGCTTCATGGTCTGGGAGTTCTGGCGCGACGTCATGGTGTCCAGGGTATCGAGTGGGCGCCGGGCTTCTGACCACGGTCGGTAACCTGGCGTTGTGACCAGCTCTGACGCATCCTCCTCGTTCCGGGTCGCCTACGTGCCGGGCGTGACGCCGACGAAGTGGGTGCGCGTCTGGAACGAGCGGCTGCCCGGCGTTCCGCTCACTCTCGTCGCGGTGAGCGCCGCGGAAGCGTCGGACGTGCTGCGGGACGGCGGCGCCGACGCGGGCTTCGTACGGCTGCCGGTCGACCGCGCGTACTTCAGCGCCATCCCCCTCTACACCGAGACGACGGTGGTCGTGGTTCCCAAGGACCACGAGATGACGGTGCTCGACGAGGTGACGACCGGGGATCTGGCCGACGACATCGTGCTGCATCCCCTCGACGACACCCTGGACTGGGAGCGTCCGCCGGGCCGGCCGGCGATCGAGCGGCCCGCCACGACGAAGGACGCGGTCGAACTGGTGGCGGCGGGAGTGGGCCTGCTCGTCGTCCCGCAGTCGCTCGCCCGTCTGCATCACCGCAGGGATCTCACGTACCGGCCGGTCACGGACGCCCCGCAGTCACGCGTCGCGCTGTCGTGGCCGGAGGAGGCGACCACCGACATGGTCGAGGACTTCATCGGGATCGTCCGGGGGCGGACCGTCAACAGCACGCGGGGGCGCGTAGCACCAGCGGCACAGCCGAAGCGCGCGTCCACGGGCAAGACGCAGGGCACGTCCGCCAAGACGCAGGGCAAGTCCGCGGGGAGAAACCCACGCCGGGCTACCGGTGGCCCTCGGGGCCACAAGCGCCGCGGGCCTCGCCGCCGGTCTTGACGGGGACTCCGCGCGCCTGATCGGACCCGGACCCCGGGTGGGGCCGTGGTCTTCCGGGAGGTCTGCTACGGCGTGGTGCCGGTGTGTGCCTCACTCCGGGCGGATCAGCCGGGTCCCGTAGGCGAAGACCACGGCCTGTACGCGGTCGTCAGCTCCAGCTTCGTGAGGACGCGGTTCAGATGCGTCTTGACGGCTCGCACGCCGGAGCCGGCGGACCGCCGCCGGTCCTCGTCCACCGCCGCAGAGCCGCAGAGCCGCAGAACCGCCGCGAGCTGCGGGCGTCTTCCCCGGCTCACGCCCCGGACGGCGGCGGGGGCCGTTCGCCGGACGCCGGGAGGAGCCCTCGGCGAAAGTGTCCGGGCGAAAGCGTGAACTCGACCCGTGCCTCGTGCGGAGTGGGAGTGACCGGGCTCGGTATTCGCCCGGCGAGGCGAGACGAACGGAGCCCGATGTGACAGCGCCCTCCCAGGTGGAGCGCCGGCCGGATCCCACGGAGGACTCGGCCCTGGTGCAGGCGTCACAGGCCGATCCGCAGCGGTTCGCCGAGCTGTACGACCGGCATGCGCCGGACATTCACAGATACGTGGCACGGCGCCTCGGGGAGAGCGCAGCGGACGACGTCGTGGCAGAGACCTTCCTCGTGGCCTTCCGCCGGCGGGACCGCTTCGACCCGTCCCGCGGCGCGGCCCGGCCGTGGCTGTACGGGATAGCCAGCAACTTGATCGCCGGACACCGCCGTTCGGAGGTCATGCAGTACCGCGTGCTGGCGAAGACCGCGGTCGACCCGGTGGTCGAGGGCCACCACGACCGCGCGGACAGCCGGGTGGCCGCGGCCGCCGTGGCCCGCCAGCTGGGTGCGGCTCTGGCCCGTCTCACCAAAGGCGACCGCGACGTACTGCTGCTGGTCGCGTGGGAGTCGCTGACCTACGACGAAGTGGCGCAGGCGCTCCGCATCCCCATCGGGACAGTGCGCTCCCGACTGAACCGGGCTCGCAAGAAGGTCCGGAAAGCGCTCGGTGGAGTCGATCCCACCGCGGCAAGCGAGGAGTTCACACGTGGATGAGATGACACCGCTGCGGCGTATGCGGGCCGAGATCCCGCGCCCCGGCGCGGATCGGCTGGCCACGGGCCGGGAGCGGCTCCAGGCCGCGATCGACGACGAAGCCGCCGCAGCCGGCACGGAGCTGCGACGACCGATCATCACAGGGGGATTCATGAACGGCACGAAGGAGAGCTCGCGCGATCCCGTACGCAGACGGCGAGTGCTGAGCGTCGCGGTGGCCGCCGCGGCGGCCGTCGCCGTCGCCGCCACCGCGGTCGTCACCGACAACATCGGCGAGAAGCCGGACGGTTCGGCGGACGTGGCGCGTCCGAAGAGCACGCACGCGGAGGGGGTGCTCCTCAGGGCGGCGGAAGAGGCACGCAGGGGCCCGCAGCCCGAAATCCCTCGGGACGACCAGTTCGTCTACACCAAGGACGTCACCGAGGAGACCGACCGCAAGACCGGCAAGAGCAAGACCCACACGGACGAGAGCTGGAACTCGGTCGACGGCTCGAAGCACTCGTGGAACGTCCATCTCGGGGAGGGAAATTGGACCAACCCGAACGAGGACGGCGTCCGGCCGCCGATGTACGACTGGAGCGAGCTGAAGAAACTCCCCACGGACCCGGTGAAGCTCGTTCTCAAACTGTGCAGCCCGGTCGATCCGCCGCTGAAGCCGAAGTCACTGAATGGAGTGAGCAAGGAGGAGTGGAGGGACCTCCACATGCAGCTGGAGGGGATCGTGCTGCGGGCGCCGGTGATACCCAAGGAGCTGCGGGCCACTGCCTTCGAAGCGCTCGCCATGGTCCCCGGGATCAAGGCCAAGCCGATGAAGGACGCCGAGGGCCGCCCCGCGGTCGGGGTCTGGGCCGAGAACGCGCTTTTCGAGGACAGTCTGCTCGTCCTCGGCAAGGACAGCCACAAGGTCGTCGGGCACACGGGCGTCCGTGGTCAGTACGACCAGTTCTCGCACACGGAGGAGTACGCGATCGTCGACAAGCTCAAGCAGAGGCCGTGAGGCCGGCAGAACCGGTCGGCGGGCACTCACGGCGCACGGGGGCCGTGGGTGCCGCCAACGACTCGGTGAGCCGGGCCGATTCGAATCGATCAGTGACGGAGGGAATCATGCGTGACATCAGGATCTCAGGCGGCAGCGGGCACGACTCCGGGGGTTTCCGTCACCGCAGGAAGCTGCTGACCGTCGTGCTGGCCGCTACGGCGGCGGTCGCCGTCACCGCCACCGTCGCTGTCGCCGTCGACTACGGCGACGGGAACGGCAGTTCGGCGTCGGCGGCCTCGGGCGCCTCCGACGCGCAGGGTCGCGGCGAGGGCAAGCGGGAGGTCGACGCGGCGAAGGTCCTCCGCGCCGCCGCGGACCGCCTCCGGGAGGAGGAGAAGGACGCGAAGACCGACGTTCCCCGCGACGACCAGTTCATCTACACCGAGAACATCGTCAAGGAGACCGACCGCAAGACCGGAAAGACCGATGTCAGACCGGCCGAGAACTGGGATTCAGTGGACCGCCGCAAGCGCGGGTGGGTGAACGAGATAGGCGGCAAGGGCTGGTCGGTCCCGCCGCTGGGAAGGCAGGAGTCCACGTGGCCGCCTCCCGGCTGGGAGGCGCGGGAGAAACTCCCCAAGGACCCGGAGGAGTTGATCCTCTACTTGGCGAAGGGCCACACCGGGGGAAAGAAGCCGAAGTCCCTCGACGAGATCGACGAATTCGAGTGGATGCAACTCCAGTTCTCGCTGAAGGGCCTGGCCACGAGCCCGGTGGAGCCCAAGGGGCTGCGGCCCGCCGCATTCGACGCCCTCGCGAAGGTTCCCGGAATGAGGGCCACGGCAGGCGTGAAGGACGGCGAGGGAAATCCGTCTGTGGGGGTCTGGTTCGACTACAAATTCAACAAGGACCAGAAGCTCGTCCTCGACGAGGACAGCCACGAATACCTCGGAGACAGGGCGATTCGCACCACGCTGAACAAGAAGAAGAGCTACGACCAGTTCATCCACATCGACGACTTCGGCGTCGTCGACGAGGTCAAGCAGCGGCCCTGACCTCCACTGCCGACCGGCACACATGAGGCAGGCGGCGCCACCGGAGCCCCCGGTGGCGCCGCCGTGTTCCGCCCCGGACCTACCGCCGGCAGCAGGTCCGAGGCGGCCTGCACCGTCAGACGCCGCCGGGGCGTGCCGCGGTCGGGGCCGGGACGCCCTTCCGCGCGACGGCCAATCGACCGGCGCCGCCGACCGCGGGGGATGGTGACGCTGGACAGCTCTGCGACGTCCAGCTCCGCGGCGTCCTCATCTGCGACGTCCTCGACGATGACGCCGAAGGACGCCGACACCCTGTGAACCGCGCCCTCAGGGATTCATGATGATCTTTCCCACGTGCCCCCTGCGGGCGAGCTCCTCCTGCGCCTGCGCCGCCTGCTCCAGCGGGAAGGCCGCGGCGACGACGGGGTGGATCTCGGCCCTGCGGGCCAGGTCCATGAGCATGTCGAAGTGAGTGGGCGTGTGCATCGCGGAGCCGATCACCTGCCCGTTGTGCAGGTAGAGGCGGCGCACATCGAACGTCACCTCGTACCCGCCGAGTGCCCCGGCGATGACCCATCGGCCGCCTTCCCGCAGCAGCGGCAGCCCCTCGCCCACCAGGTCGCCGGCGACGACGTCGAGGGCGACATCGACGCCCTCAGGGGCGGCGTCGTGAATCTGCGCGGCGATGTCCCGTGCGCGGTCGAGGACTTCGTGTGCACCTGCCTCGCGCACCGAACCGATCTTCGATCCGCTGCTGATGGCGAGCACCTTCGCGCCGCGCGCGCGGGCGATCTGCACGAGGGCGATGCCGACGCCGCCGGACGCTCCCGAGACCAGTACGGTCTCCCCTTCCGCCAGCCGGCCGCGCTCGATCATGCCGAGCGCCGTGCCGTAGGCGGTCGGCAGCGTCGCGAGCTGGTCGTCCGTGAGCGGGGAGTCCGTCACGTCGTGCACGCGCTCGGCCGGTGCGGACACGTACTCGGCGTAGCCGCCGTCGCGTTCGCTCCCCATGAGGCCCACCGGGTTCGCATGCGGGCCCTGGCCGTCGTAGATCGCCGGGTCGACCACCACCCGACGACCCACGAGGCCCCCGTCCGTGCCGGCGCCGACGGCCACGACCTGGCCGGCCACGTCGGCGCCCTGGATCCGCGGGAATTCGATGGGGCCTCGCCATCCCGACAGTGCGGTCGGGTCTCCCGGGCGGCCGTACGCGCCCTCGCGGGTCCACAGGTCGGTGTTGTTCAGCGCGACCGCGCTGACTCGAACGAGCACTTCACCGGTCTGCGGCGCGGGCACTGCCACCTCCGCAGGCTCGAGAACCTCCGGCCCGCCGTGCTCTGCGATCCGCACCGCTCGCATGGTCTCGGGTACGCGCATCGTCTGAACCTCCTCGTAGGTATACTGGTCTGTGAATCTGACGGTACACCGATCTGTGAAGGGTGTCCGAATGCAGGATGAGCCGCCCATGACACCGGCCGGCCGTCGCATCGTGACGGCTGCTGAGGAGCTTTTCTACGACCGCGGGATCACGTCGGTCGGTGTGGACCTGATCGCCGAGTACTCAGGGGTGACCAAGCGGACCCTCTACAACCAGTTCGGTTCGAAAGACCACCTCGTGGCGGTCTACCTCGCGGAGCGCGACAAGCGCTGGCGGTCGCGGGTCCGCGAGACCGTCGACGGCTGCGACGACCCCGCCGAAGCCGTCACCGCCCCCTTCGAAACGCTGCGGACCTGGAGCGAGGCCAATACCCGCGGATGCGCGTTCATCAACGCACTCGCCGAACTTCCGGACCCCTCACACCCCGCGCACCGCATCGCCGCGGACCAGAAGCACTGGCTGCTGACCCTGTTCAAGGAGCTCGCCACGGCTGCGGGATGCGCGGACGCCGACACCCTCGCCACCCGGCTCCTCGTACTGCACGAGGGTGCCCTCGCCACGCAGCCGCTCCCACTCGACACACTGCCGGTGAGCACCGACCTGGCACGCGCCCTGGTCCGAGCGAGCACAGCGCCCGGGCGGTAGGCCGAAGTCGCGTTCTGGCGCCTACCAATCCAGAACCCTTCGGCTTTCGAGACGAAAGGCATAGAGGCACCCCCAGGCCGCGCTCCTGCACCACACCGGGAACTGCTGACGCGGCCGGGGAGCGGCTCGGATCGGAGACTCGCAGTGCTGGCGGCGGTGGTACCTGCTGGCGATCTGTGCCCCGTCGACTGCTCTGTGCGCCGCGCGGTCCTTGAGTCTCCCACCACCCGGTACGGCAGCAGCCGTTGGCCGAACGGCCCGTAACATGAGGGGCCGACAGCCACGCGGGAGTGCCTCTTTCACCATGTCCTCCTCACGCCCCGGAAACCAGCTGCCGTTCCTCCTTCTGGCCACGTTCCGCAGCCTCATAGACGAGTTGCACGTACGCCTCGCCGAGCGGGGGCATCCGGACCTCCGGCCCTCGCACGGTTTTGCCATTCAGATGGTGAGCAGGGGCGGCAGCGTGTCGGACCTGGGCAGACGTCTCGGCGTGTCCAAGCAGGCCGCCAGCAAGACCGTCGCCGGACTGGAGGGGCTGGGCTATGCCCGTCGGGTCGCGAGCGTCACCGACCAGCGCCAGGTCGAAGTGCAGTTGACCCCGCGCGGCGTCGAGGCGCTGACCCTCTCGGGAGAGATCCTCAACGAGCTTCGTGAGGAGTGCGCCGCTGTCGTGGGTGAGCGGGAGATGGCCACGGTGGAGGACGCGTTGGCACGACTGGGCCCCCACGACGCGACGGAGCAGTTCCTCGGCTGGCTCGGTACCTGAAGCTGGCGCGCGGCCCCTTCTCGAGGCAAGCGGATGCCTGACGGCAGCGAGCAGTAACGTCCGCGCGTGCCGCATCGCGTCCACGCGCGACCGAGCGACCTGCAGCGGCAAGTAGGGAGACCGATGTGGGGAGTCAGTGGCCGGGGTGCCACTCGAACGCCTCGAAGGGCTCGTCCAGCGGCGCCTCGGTCATACGGTTCGCGTACGTCGAGATGGTGTACACGCCCAGGCCCAGCACGACCTCGAGAGCGTTGCGCCGCGTGAAGCCGGCCTTCAGGAAGGTCTCCATCTCCTCCGGCTCGACGTGCCCGTGCCCCTTCACGACCGCGGTGGTGAACAGCCGCATCGCCTCGAGTCTGGCGTCCTGAAGCGGCTTGCCTGTACGCAGTGCCTCGATCACGGCATCGTCGGTGCCGGAGCGAGCCAGCATGGACGAGTGCATGGCCACGCAGTAGTGGCACTCCACCCTGGCGGCCAGGGTGAGGATCAGCACCTCTCGTTCGAGCTGGCTCAGTGTGGTCTTGTTGAACACGCCGTTGCCGGTGATGAACGTTTCGAGCAGCTCGGGCGACTCCGCCATGAAGGAGACAGGCGCAGGCAGGAAGCCGAAGCCCTTACTGGTCCGCTCGAGGATGGGCCGGGAGGCTTCGGGAGCCGACTCGGCATCGTGACGTGTGAACTGGGGCGCCATCGGTTTCCTCTCGATTGTGGGACGGGCGCGGAAGCTCGCCGCTGGGGACGGAGCAGATCCGTGGGCGGGGGTCGTGGCAGCCGGGGCAGTTCCTCGGTGGGTCTTCCTGGAGCAGGTGGCTGGGTGGCCGGCACCGAGCCGAACAGGCCGCTCGGCCACAGCTGTTCGGCGAGGAGCGCGGAGGGATCGTCGGCCGTCGTCAGGCCGTCGCTCCGGCGACCCCGCTGTGCCGCCTCACCGGCGTGCGCGGCGTCTCCCACTCCGCTCTCCCGCGCCAACGCCCGACAGCGAGGCCGGAGTTGACGCGCTGAAACCGTCCCAGGCCGACATGGGTCGCGGCCCATGGCGACCACTTCGGCGTCGACCCCGCTGACCTTGGGGCCGTCCCGCGACAGTGCGTCAAGCAGTTCGTTGAGGTCTGCGCAGGTCGACGACTGACACCCCCTCCCCGTTAGTCAACTTGGTTGACGGTATCACGGTGAGTGTTGCGCAACCCCGGCCTCTCTCGGGGCAGTTGGCGGCTGCCAGAGGGCAACTGCGGGGCGTGACAGCTGCGTAAGCCGGGCGTCGGGCGCGGTGACCGCAATCCAGCGCCGCTGCCGGCGACTTCGCGCGCGTCGATGCGCTCTGCCGAAAAGGCAGTACAGGTGCTCATCGGTGACGCTTGAAAGAGCTGATCGAGGCGGCCCCGGAGCGCCTCTGCCGGGCGTCGCCGTCCAGAGTCGGCCCGGGCGAAATGCTCAAGGACGTGTTGCCTGCACGAAGGTGACCCGGCCGAACCTGAGATGGGCGTGCGCGACTTCCCGGGCGTCGCCGAACCCGGCCCCGGCCAGCAGTGCGACGAGGTCGTCGCCGTGATCGCGGGCCACGACCGGGCTTCGCGCCACCCGAGAACGCCCGAGGCGGGGCAGGTGACGGAAGGAGCGGATCACCCCGTGCTCCTTGCTCTGGCCGCGCTCGGACGAGCCGCCGTGCTCGCCGTGCGAGGCGGGGCCGGCGAGGTCGGCGATGGTGACCGTTCCTCCCGGCCGGAGGACGCGAAGCGCCTCGCGCGCGAACCCTGTCCGTCCCTCGTCGTCGACGTGGTGCAGGGCCAACGACGAGATCACGTGATCGAGCGACGCGTCCTCGGAGGGAAGCCGGTCGGCGTATCCCTGGACGAGGGTGAGAGGCAGACCGTGGCGGCGCGCCTTGCGCACAGCCCTGCGCAGCGCTTGTCCGTCGGGGTCGAGACCAGTCACCAGAGCGCCCGGCTGAGCCGCGAGCACGGTCAGCGACAGATTGGCCGTGCCGCACCCGACGTCGACCACCGCCTGGCCGGCTCCGACGTCCGCGAGCTCGGCCACCCTCTCGTGCAGGGCACGGACCCGGGCCACCCGCGAGAAGACGTCGTAGAGCGGGAGCAGCCAGGTCTTTCCCATGCCGGGCAGAAACGGGCGGTCCCGCTCCTCGGGGGTGCGCTGATCGAAGATCCGTACGCCGTTCGTCGTCATGGGCCCTCCTGTGGCCTGGGTGGCGGGTCTGCGGGTCACCTCGGGGGTCCCCGGGCAAACCCGGTGCCGGTACTCCCAGTCTTGGACATCCTGTGGTCAACCAGCAGGATGTACGTTGGCTCGTATGGCACATTCTTCGGTCACGGAGGCACCAGGAGCTGCCTCGGCGCTGCGGAGGGTGCGATCGGACGGAACGCCGGTCTACCGCTACCGGCAGCGGCCCGGCGCGCCGCCTGTCTCGGTGGCCCGCTTCGATGCCGCGGCCGCACACGCCGACCTGCCGCCCGACCACCGGCACGTCCACGACTTCCTCGTCCTGCTCCATGTCGAGGAAGGCACGGGCTTCTTCACCCTCGACGGAGCCGAACGGCGGCTGCACGCGGGCGAGGTCCACGCCGTGGCGCCCGGGCAGGTCATCGGTGTGTCTGCGTCGCAGCTCGCCGACTGCCGGGCCTGGTCGGTCGCGTTCACGCCGGACGCCGTCCCCGCGCTGGCATCGGTCTCCCCGCTGACCTGGGCACACCACCCGCTGCTCGCCCTGTTCACGCCCGGCGCGGGCTGCGGGCGGGTTGACGGGCCCGACCGGGAGAGTTGGTCGACCTGGATGGCGGACCTGGCCGACGAAGTCGCCGACCCGGACCGTCTCGGTGCCCACGAGGCCGTCGCCGCACTCCTCACCCGGATCCTGGTAGCCGCCGCGCGACTGGCACCGTCCGCGCCAGGCACGCCGGGCCCCCTTCTCGAGCGGGTCTTCGCCGAGATCGAGAAACGATTCCGCGAACCCGTCACCGCCACGGACATCGCCCGCGCACTCGGCTACACCCCGGGCCACCTCACGACCGTCCTACGCCGCCGCACCGGCCGCCCACTGCTGGAATGGATCACCGAACGCCGCATGACCGAGGTCCGGCGCATGCTGCGGGAGACCGAGCTGCCGCTGGACGCCGTTGCCGCCCGAACCGGCCTCCGCGACGCCACCTACCTCGTCCGCCGCTTCCGGGCCCGCTACGGCATCACCCCGCAACGATGGCGCCGCACCCTGACCGCCCCCTGACGACGGCCGACGGAACTACTCCGGGCTCTCGCTGAACCGCCGGCGAGCAGCGTCGATCAGGCTCACAGCACGGAGCCGCCGCCCGATACGACAAGCCAACAGGCCACGCCGGACGGACAGTTACCCCTCACGACCTGATCGTGCAAGCCCGAGCCCATCCTGCTGCGGGTAGCCGGGTGCGGCAAGCGCCCAGGCCTGTCACTTGCCCCGCTCGGCGACGTGGAGGTCAGCTGCCCTTGTCAGAAACTGCCGGGACGCTTTCTGAATCAGCCATGATCACAGGCGCCGGAACCTTGCAGCCGCTGGACAGCGACCCGCCGCCGGTCGCGAGACAGCCGATCCGCAATGCCTGAAGGCGGGTTCGGACGGGCTGGGGGATCTGCTGGGCGAAACTGGGAGAAACAAGCCCGCAGCATGAAGAAGAGGCACCCCGTAGGATGCCTCTCACCTGCTAATTCTCTGTCGGGACGGCGGGATTTGAACCCACGACCCCTTGACCCCCAGTCAAGTGCGCTACCAAACTGCGCCACGTCCCGGTGCTCGTCGGTCCGGGGCTTTGCCCCTCGCCGCTCGCGCACAAAGAACAATACATGACGTCCGAGGGTGCTCGCGCACCCCTTCCGTGGCCGGTGGGGGCGCCCGGGGGCGGGTTTGGTGATCGGGGCGGCGGGAACTGCGGGCAGGGTCCGCGTAGGTCCCCGAGGTCTGGAGTACCGACCGTGAGCCGGTCCCGCATAGTCATCGTCGGAGCCGGATTCGCCGGCTATCAGGCAGCACGGACGCTCTCCCGGAAGTACCGCGGAGTGGCAGAGGTCGTACTGGTGAATCCGAACGACTACTTTCTGTATCTGCCTCTGCTGCCCGAGGTCTCCGCCGGCGTGCTGGAGCCGCGGCGGGTGTCCGTTTCGCTGGCGGGGACGCTGCGGGGCGTGCGCCTGGTGCTGGGCGAGGTCGATGGTGTCGACCTGGCGTCGAGGAAGATCACTTACGTCGATCCGGAGGGCGAGGCCCGCGAGCTGGGCTACGACCGTCTCGTGCTGACCGTCGGCAGCGTCAACAAGCTGCTTCCCATTCCGGGTGTGGCCGAGCACGCGCACGGTTTCCGGGGCATGCCGGAGGCGCTGTACCTGCGTGACCACATCTCGCGGCAGATCGCGATGGCCGCGTCGTCCGACGACCCCGCCGAGCGGGACGCCCGGTGCACCTTCGTGGTGGTCGGCGCGGGGTATACGGGTACCGAAGTCGCGGCGCACGGCAAGCTGTTCACCGATTCGCTCGCGAGGCAGCACAGGCGGGCCGGCAACGGGCTGCCCGGAGACAAGCAGCCGCGGTGGATGCTGCTCGACGTCGCGCCCCGCGTGCTTCCGGGGCTCGACGAGCGGTTGTCGAAGACCGCGCACCGGGTGCTGGCGAAGCGCGGTGTCGACGTCCGTACGGGGACGTCCGTGAAGGAGGCCACGAGCGAGGGGGTGCTCCTCGACGACGGCGAGTTCGTCAGGACCGAGTCCCTGATCTGGTGTGTGGGTGTGCGGCCGGATCCGCTGGTCGAGGAGATGGGTCTGCCTTCGGAGAAGGGGCGGCTCTGCGTCGACGAGTACCTCCAAGTGCCGGACCACCCCGAGGTGTTCGCGTGCGGTGACGCCGCCGCGGTTCCGGACCTCACGAAGCCCGGTGAGTACACGCCGATGACGGCGCAGCATGCCGTACGGCAGGGCAAGGTCGTGGCGCGCAACGTCGCCGCGTCGCTGGGTACCGGGGAGCGGCGCCCGTACAAGCACCACGACATGGGGTTCACGGTCGATCTCGGTGGCGTGCAGGCGGCGGCCAACCCTCTGGGGGTGCCTCTGTCGGGGCCGGTGGCCAACGCGGTGATGCGCGGCTACCACCTGGCGTCGCTGCCGGGCAACAGGGTGCGTGTCGCGGCGGATTGGCTGCTGGACGCGGTGCTGCCGAGGCAGGCGGTGCAGCTGGGTCTGGTGAGGTCCTGGTCCGTGCCTCTGGAGTCGGCGTCGCCCGAGGTGGCGTCGCACCCCTACGAACCGCGGGGCGGATCTTCCGGGACTGCCAGTTCCGCTTGAGGTCTCGGAGCCGTCCCGGAGCCAGGGTGCGGCCCGCCTTCGCCGTATCAGGGGCCCGGGCCGCAGCTGGGGGGTGAGGGCTCTGTCCACAGATCGCGCTCCATCCACAGAAAGTAACGGGTCACGACGGAAAGTGACACGTGTCGGCTAGCTTCTCCATACCGCTGGCGAACGTCGCCGGGAGGGACGGAGAAGGGGGATGCCCATGCACGGGGGACTGCCCGTCATCGGGGTCAGTGTGCTGGTGTACGGGGTCGTCGGCGCCCTGGTCATAGGGCGCGACGCCCTGAACCGGTGCTTCCGCGGGCAGGGGCGCCGGAGGCGCGGCGGAGGACGGGGGGTGACGCCATGCGCAGCAGCGTCACAGTGATCGTCCCCGCTCATGACGAGGAAGAGGGGCTGCCCGCGACCCTTGAATCGGTGCTCAAGCAGACAGTGCCACCGGAGCAGGTGATCGTCGTGGACGACGCCTCCGGTGACGGCACGGGCGACGTGGCCCGCGGCTACGGCGTGCAGGTCCTGCGCCCTCCCCAGAACCTCGGCAGCAAGGCACGAGCGCAGAACTACGCGCTGCCGCACTGCACATCGGAGCTCGTGCTCGCGGTGGACGCCGACACAGTCCTGGCCCAGGACTACATCGAGCGGATCGTCCCGGCGTTCGACGATCCGGCCGTCGTGGTCGCGGCGGGCAACGTGCAGACGCGCTTCGCGAGGACGGTGTGGGAGCGGGGCCGCTCAGTGGAGTACCTCTTCGGCTTCCACTGGCACCGCCCGATCCAGCAACGGGCGAACAGCCCCATGGTGTGCTCGGGTTGCTGCTCGGTCTTCCGCAGGGAGGTGCTGGTCGGATTCGGCGGTTTCCCGGAGCGGACCATCGTGGAGGACATGGACTTCACCTGGTCGCAGCAGATCGCGGGGCGGCGTGCGCGGTACGTCGGCGAGGCCGTCGCGTGGGCGGCGGACCCGGAGACCCTGCTGTACCTGCGCAAGCAGGTCTGGCGCTGGATGGCGGGCTTCTGCCAGAACGTGCGCCTGCACACGGGGCAGTTGATCCGGCGCAAACCGATACTCGCGGTCTGGGTGCTGCTGGCGATGCTGGAGATCCTGACCGCACCGCTGTGGTGGAGCGCGCCGGTCGTGCTGACGGTCTGGCTGGGGCACGGCGTGGTGCCCACGCTGCTGTGGTGGCTGAGCGCGGAGCTGGTCTTCACGCTGCCACCGCTCATCTACGCCGCCCGAAAACGCAGACTCAAGCTGCGTGAGGTGCTGCTGAACATCCCCTGCGTCTACCCCGCCAAGCTCGTGAACCTCTGGTACGCGTGGAAGGCCGTCGCCGTGGAGCTCGTCCTCGTACCACTGCGCCTCTCCGAGGGGCTGACCGTCTACGAGAAGGGACGCGGGCCGGCAGCACCGTCGCCGGTGCTGTCGAGCAGAGCGAGCCCGGCGTAGTTCTCCGCCAGTTCGGCGGCCGCGGTGCGGGAGGAGGCGATGCGCTCCAGCTGTGCGAGCTGGAGGTGGGTGTCGAAGGGGGACTGGTCCGGAGCGTTGTGGAGGGTCGTCGTCATGAAGTAGGAGAAGTGCTCGGCCCGCCAGACGCTTCGCAGCCGGCGGGCTGAGTAGGTCTCGAGAGCGTCGGTGTCGCCGGAGGCCTGGTGTCGTGCGAAGGCGTCGGCCAGCACGGCGACGTCGGCGACCGCGAGGTTGAGGCCCTTGGCGCCGGTGGGCGGCACGATGTGCGCTGCGTCCCCGGCGAGGAAGAGCCTTCCGTGCTGCATGGGTTCGGTGACGCTGCTGCGCATGGGCAGCACCGCCTTGGAGGTGATGGCCCCGCGGTTGAGTCGCCAGTTCGGGTCGCTCGCGAGGGCGAACCGGGTGTCTAGCTCGTCCCAGATCCGCTCGTCCGGCCAGTCGTCCGGATCCGTCCCGTTCGGCACCTGGAGATAGAGGCGGCTGACGGTGGGGGACCGCATGCTGTGCAGCGCGAACCCGCGGGGCGAGTGCGCGTAGATCAGCTCCTCGCAGGAAGGCGGCGCGTCGGCGAGGACACCGAGCCAGGAATGGGGGTATTCGCGCTCGTAGGTACGGGCGACGGAGGCGGGCAGCGCCGCGCGCGAGACGCCGTGGAAGCCGTCGCAGCCGACGACGAAGTCGCAGTGCAGGACGCGTTCTTCGCCTCCGTAGGAGTACCGCACCGCGGGCTGCGTGGTGGGGCTGGAGAAGACCGTCCTGTGCTCAGCGGAGTCCGCCTCTTGGCCTGCGGCGATGCCGTCGACGGTGTGCACCTCTGCATCGAAGAGCAGGGGCGAGGTGTCCTGAAGCTCGGCGAGATGGAGGGAGATGAGGTCTTTGACGATTTCGGTCTGCGCGTAGATGGTCACGCGGCGGCCGTCGGCGAGTGACGGGAAGTCGATGTGGTGTGCGCGGCCGGCGAAGCGCAGTTCGATGCCGTCGTGCACGAGCCCTTCCCGGTCCATCCGTTCGCCCGCTCCGCATCCGCGGAGGACGTCGACTGTGGTCTGCTCCAGCATTCCCGCCCGCTGGCGATGCTCCGCGTACGCGCGGTCGCGGCTCTCCAGTACGACGCTGGCGATGTCGGCCTGGTGCAGCAGCCGGGCGAGCAGCAGACCGGCTGGTCCGGCGCCGATGATGGCGACGGTGGTCTCGTGCGGCACGTGCGCGGGGGCGGCTTGCGTTCGCGTTCCGTCCGTCATCAACGAACGGCTCCGCCTGTCGTGTGCTTGTCTGTCCCGCTCAGGTGTTCGTGGTGCATGCGGTGATCGTCTCAACCGGACGGCGGTCTGACCAGACCTTACGGAACGCTGACACACGGGGCGGAACGGGCGGACGCACCGAGGTGCGACCGTAGCGTTGCCTCATGCGCGTATTGGTCACAGGTGGAGCGGGGTTCATCGGTTCGCACGTCGTGTGCGCACTGGAGGCGGCGGGGCACGAGGCGGTGGTGCTCGACACGGCACCGGCAGGTCAGGGCCTTGTCGGAGATGTGCGGGACAGGCACGCGGTGCGCCGGGCTCTGGAGGGCGTCGACGTGGTCTGCCACCAGGCCGCCATGGTCGGCTTGGGCAAGGGCTTCAGCGACGCGGCCGAGTACGTCAGCCGCAACGACTTCGGCACGGCTGTGCTCCTCGAGGAGATGGCCGAGGCCGGAGTGCTGGGGCTCGTGCTGGCCGGCTCGATGGTGGTGTACGGGGAGGGGCGTTACAGCTGCCCGCTCCACGGTCCGGTGCGTCCTGGGCCGCGAGCCGTACAGGATCTGGACAGCGGCCGGTTCGAGCCGCCGTGTCCACACTGCGGTGCGGCGCTCGAGCCCGGCCTCGTCGGTGAGGAGGCACCCGTCGACCCGCGGAACGTCTACGCGACGACCAAGCTGGCGCAGGAGCACCTCGCGGCCGCATGGGCGCGCGCGACGGAGGGCCGGGTGCTGAGCCTGAGGTACCACAACGTCTACGGCGACGGCATGCCCCGGGACACGCCTTACGCGGGTGTGGCCTCCTTCTTCCGGTCGGCCCTGGAGCGTGGCGAGGCGCCGCGCGTGTTCGAGGACGGTGCGCAGCGGCGTGACTTCGTCCACGTCGACGACGTCGCCGCGGCCAACCTCCGGGCGCTGGAGGCCCTGAGCGAGCGGCCGGCGGGGCAGCTGCACGCGTACAACACGGGGAGCGGCACGCCGCACACCGTCGGGGAGATGGCTCACACGCTGGCTGCGGCGTTCGGGGGGCCCGAGCCGGTGGTGACGGGCGAGTACCGCCTGGGGGACGTCCGCCACATCACCGCTTCCTCCGAACGGTTCCTTCACGACCTCGGCTGGCGTGCTCGGGTGGGTTTCACGGAGGGGATGACGCGGTTCGCCCGCGCGGAGCTCGCCCCCTCTGCGGCGGTACCGGCCCTCGCTCGCTGAGCGCCCCGCGGTCGCCTGGGCCGGAGGACGTCACTACCCCGGGCGGACGGCGTACTACAGCGGTTCATTGCGCTGCGGGGAGGATGACCTCGAAGCAGCAGCCTCCCGGCACGTTGCGCACCGCAGCCCGTCCCCGGTGTGCTTCGACGATGCCGCGCACGATCGCCAGACCCAGCCCCGCCCCTTCGGTGGGCGTGCGGGCGTCGGTCCCGCGCCAGCCGGTGTCGAAGACCCGGGGGAGGTCCCCTGCCGGTATGCCGCCGCACTGATCGGTGACCGACAGCACGACGGTGCGGGCTTCCCTCCGTGCGGCGACAGCCACTGTGCCGTCAGCGGGGGTGCGGTGGATGGCGTTGACGAGGAGGTTGGCGAGGACCCGCGTCATCTCCCGGCCGTCCACTTCGACCGGGGCCTGTTCGACGCCTTCCTCGGCCAGGCGCACCCCGCGTTCCACCGCGAGCGCGTCGGCTCCGGCGATGGCGTCGCACACGAGGTCGTAGACCGATACGCGGGTGGGGGAGAGCGTGAGAGAACCGGCCTGGATGCGCGAGAGTTCGAACAGGTCGCCGACCATCCCCGTCATGCGTTCCACCTCCCCACGGATCTGACGGTGGTAGCGGGCGGGGTCCTCCGCTATGCCGTCCTCGAGGGCTTCCGCCATGGCCCGCAGGCCCGCGAGCGGCGAACGCAGGTCGTGCGAGATCCAGGCGACCAGTTCGCGTCGTGAGGCCTCCAGGGCTCGTTCGCGTTTCCGGGACGCCGCGAGCCTCGCGCTGGTGTCTTCCAACTGCCTTGCGAGAGCCGTGAGTTCGGCTGGCATGGGGGTGGCGGGCGGCACGAAACCCCCGTCGCGGGGCCGTGGAAACACGCTCGTGCGGCCCCCGCCGCGAGTGCGGCCGCTCTCGGCACCGGGGCGGGCGGGAGCCTCCATCGTGCCGGACACATCCGCCCGCTCCAGGCGACCGCCCTCGCCCGTGCTCCCGTCCACGCGCAGGGCCCCGCTCCCGTTCCCGACGCTTTCGGCGTCGCCGAAGCCGTCTTCTCCCAGCGCGCGCGCCGCCTGTTCAAGGGCCCGGTGACCGCTGATCACCCAGCGGCCGAGGAGCAGCGCCGTCACCGTCGCCGTCACGGCGGCGACGGCGCAGACCGTCGTCACCACTCCGAGGTCGTGCTTGTTGAGCAGCATCGCCCACGCCACGGACAGCGTGCCCGCCAGCATCGAGCCCACCGCCACGGCGGTCAGCACGGCAAGCGAGACGGCGACCGACCTGCGGCGCAGTGCCCGGAGCGCCACCAGGCCGGCGAGGCCCACGGCCGCCGCGCCGAGAGCCGCGTGCAGTGCTATGAGCAGAAGGTCACGCACCTGCGCCTCCGCGGTCCGTTCCGGGTGCCTGGTCTTCCGCTGCCCCTGCCGCGCCAGGGGCGTCGAAGCGGTAACCGACGCCCCACACCGTGGTGATCAGACGCGGATGTGCAGGGTCGGCTTCGACCTTGTGCCGCAGCCGCCGCACGTGCACCGTCACCGTCGACAGATCGCCGAAGTCCCAGCCCCATACCTGCGTCATCAACTCCTCGCGGCTGAACGCCCGTCCCGGATTCCGCAGGAAGTGCGCCAGAAGGTCGAACTCGCGCAGTGTCAGTGCGAGAGGGCCGCGTGCGTCGGAGACCGTACGGGCGGCGGGGTCGAGCGTGATGCCGCCTCCGCCCAGCAGCGGCCCCTGGACGGGCTGCGCGGCCGCGCGGCGCAGCACCGACTCGACGCGCAGTACCAGTTCGCGGGGGCTGAAGGGCTTGGTGACGTAGTCGTCGGCGCCTACCTCGAGGCCGAGGATGCGGTCCTCCTCGTCGCCACGAGCGGTCAGCATCACCACGGGGACCGGGCGTTCCTCGCGGAGCTTCCGGCACACTTTCAGACCGTCCAGGCCGGGCAGCATCAGGTCCAGCACGACGAGGTCGGGCGGAGCGGTGTGTGCGCGGTCGAGGGCCGCGAGCCCGTCGGCGGCGCGGTCGACCGTGAAGCCGGATCTGTCGAGGTATCCGGCCACCACCTCCGTCACGGTCGGGTCGTCGTCGACGACCAGTACCCGGCGGCGGGGCGGCGGCATGGGCTTCGTTCGCATGCCGGCGAGTCTGGCACCGGCGGCGGCTCCTGGGGATGTGCGGAACCCGCTCGGGGCGCTGACGTCAGCCTTCCGTAAGGTGCGTCGGTCCCTTATGTCCGTTCTGGGTTCGTAGGGTGAGGCAGATGACCAACTCCCAGCCATGGCAGGGCGACCTCGTCCTCCCCTGCCTCAACGAGGCCGAGGCGCTGCCCTGGGTTCTGAAGCGGATTCCGGCGGGATGGCGGGCTGTCGTCGTCGACAACGGCTCGACGGACGGGTCCGCCACGATCGCCCGCGAGCACGGGGCGCACGTCGTGCACGAGACGCGCCGCGGCTTCGGAGCCGCCTGCCACGCCGGACTGCTCGCCACTCAAGCCGAGTTCATCGCCTTCTGTGACTGCGACGCCACCCTGGACCCCGGTGCGCTGCCACGTGTCTCCGCACCCGTCCGGGCGGGCGAGGCGGATCTCGTACTGGCGCGCCGGCGGCCTGTACAGCGCGATGCCTGGCCGATGCACGCGCGTGTCGGCAACCGGGTCCTGTCACGGATGGTGCGACGGCGCACCGGAGTGCGCCTGAACGACCTCGGGCCGATGCGTGTGGCACGGCGCGAGGCGCTGCTGGACCTCGAACTGAGCGACAGGCGCAGCGGCTACCCCCTGCAGATGGTGGTGCGCGCTGCCGATTCCGGCTGGCGTATCACCGAGACCGAGATCGACTATCTGCCGCGGGCGGGGAAGTCGAAGGTGACCGGGACCTGGAGGGGCACCTGGCACGCGGTCCGGGACATGCGGGCGGTGCTGCGATGACCGGAGTGCCCCGCGCAGCAAGGAACGCCGCCGTGCCCTCGCCGGACGGCATGGCTCAGGAACTGCCCCTGACGGCCGGAGCCCCCTCGCAGCTGCGCGCCTCCCCGCCCTCCCGGACGACGGTCCTCGTCATCGCGAAGGAACCCGTACCCGGCCGCGTCAAGACACGGCTGACCCCGCCGTACAGCCCGACGGAAGCAGCCCGGCTGGCGGAGGCCGCGCTCCACGACACGCTGTGCACGGTTGCCCGCACACCCGCGGGCAGGCGCGTGCTGGTACTGGAGGGACGTCCCGGACCGTGGCTTCCCGCTGGATTCGAGGTCGTCCCGCAGGGCCGGGGAGGCCTCGACGAGAGAATCGCCTCCGCTTTCGAGCAATGCGACGGTCCCGCTCTGCTGATCGGCATGGACACCCCGCAGGTCACGCCGGGACTGCTGGCGCAGTCGACCGGTCCGCACGCGTGGGATGAATGCGATGCGTGCTTCGGACCTGCCGCGGACGGCGGTTTCTGGGCGCTCGGATTCCGCCGTCCCCGGCCCGACCTGGTCCGCGGAGTGCCCATGTCCACCTCCCGTACAGGTGAAATGCAGCGGCACCGCCTCGCCGAGGCGGGGTTGACTGTGCGGGAATTGCCCGTGCTGCGCGACGTGGACACCGCCGCCGACGCGGAGCAGATCGCGGCGCACTGTGACGGAAGCTTCGCCGCAGTGCACGCCGGCCTCAGCCGGGCGGTGGCCCCGTGAGCGCACCGGCACTTCCCTGGTGTGCGGACGCCGACCCGTACGCCGAGGCACTGCGCGCGGGCCGCGGCCCCCTGTTCCTCCGCCGCGCGGACGGATGGCTCCTGCCGCTGGAGGTGGAGCGGTGGTGCCGGGGCGCCGACTCCGGTGACATGAGCGTCCTGCGGCTGTGCGCGGGCGCCGTGCTCGACATCGGCTGCGGGCCGGGGCGCCTGGTGGCGGCGCTGTCCCGCATGGGGCTGCCCGTCCTCGGTGTCGACACGTCCCCGGCCGCCGTCAGCCGCACGAGACGGATGGGCGGCGCGGCGCTGAAGCGGTCCGTGTTCGCACCGCTGCCCGGGGAGGGCCGGTGGCAGTGCGCACTTCTGCTCGACGGCAACATCGGCATCGGCGGCGACCCCGTGGCGTTGCTGGACCGGGTCCGCGAACTCCTCGCACCACAGGGACGGTTGTACGTCGAAGCGGCATCTGTCGAGGTGGAGGAGCGGATAGAGGTCCGGCTCGACGACGGCACCGGAGGCTACGGTTCCGCGTTCCCCTGGGCCCGTCTGGGACGCAGCGCGCTGCGGGACGCGGCCGTCGGAGCCGGATGGAGCGTCGTACGTGAATGGCACTACCAGGAGCGCCCGTTCCTCTGCCTGCGGCCTCTCGCCATGAAGCGCACAGGGCTGGGAGAGCAGCCCGGAGGCAGGCGGATCATCGCCTCATCGGGACGAGCGGGTCTTCCCGCCGACAGCTGAAAGGCGTCCGGGCCGCGGCTCCGACTGCCGCCGGAGCGCTGCGCCGGCGTCCCGCGGTCACCATCCGGTGACGAGCAGATGGTTGACCGTCAGGGCCAGGCCCGCCTGCGCTCCCAGCCACCACCGCGTCGAAGGCGACGGCAGCAGCGCGGTCGCGGGCAGCAGCCACAGCGTGAACGGCAGCCAGATGCGTTCCGTCTCGCCCTTGCTCATCCCCGACAGGTCCGCGGCCAGCAGGCAGCACACTCCCGCTGCCGTCAGCAGCTTCAGTGCGCCCAGTCGCCGCTCCGGCCCGGCCCCCGCGTCCGGCACGCACGCCCGTCGCAGCGCAGCCACCACCGCGGGGCCGACGACCGCCACCTGGGCAGAGAGATTGCCCCACACGAAGTAGCTGTACGGGCGGACGCGTGCGGCGCCCTGGTAGTAGCGCTCGACGAGAGTGAAGTACCCCTCGAACCACCAGAATCCGGCAGCGGTGAAGGCGGCGAACCAGGGGGCCATCCCCAGCAGGACGACGGGCACCGGTCGCACTGTGCGCGCCGCGGCGAGCACACCCAGGGCGACGGCCGCCATGAGCACGAGGCCGTACGACAGGTAGCACAGAAGACCGAACAGCAGGCCGGAGCAGAGCGCAGCAGTTCGCGGGACTCGTGTCCTCCGTGTCGCCGACAGCGCGAGCAGAGCCACTGCCCAGGCGCTGACCGCGGTGAAGTACCCGTCGGCGGACACCCCCATCCACACCGCTGCGGGCGCGAGTACCACGAAGGGTGCGCACCGGCGGGCGGCGTCCTCCGTGACCAGCGCGCGGACAGTCACCAGTACCGCCGCAGCCGCGGAGGCACCCACCGTGATGGCGAAGGCCGCTGCCCACCCTCCGCCGTTCAGCCCCAGCCGGTCGAGGCCGACGAAGGTCAGCAGCGCGGCGGGGGGATGGCCGGCGACGTGGGGAGGCCAGTTGTCGGGTGCGTCCATGAGGATGCGGCCGGTGAACTCGCGCAGCGTGGCTCCGACGTCCCGCACCTCGTCGACCGACTGAAGGTATTCGTACTTGGCGGCGAGCCGATGGGCGACGCCCCTGTGCCATCCGTCGACGAGAGCGAGCGACCAGCTCCACGCCATCGCTCCCGCCCAGCAGACGACGGGAAGAGCGCGCCAGGGCAGCGTCCGGGCGAGTGACGGACCGTAGGCGACGGCCAGCACGGCGAAGCTGAGGGCGGCGAAAGTGCCCGGCCCCCAGTGCGGAAGCCAGTACGCGGACATCGGGGGCCAGCGCAGCCGGAGCGTCCCCGCGCTGTCCGGATAGGAGCGGCCCACGAGAGCGGCGGCGGTGAACAGCAGCACGGCCGCGGCAACTGCACACAAGTCGAACGGCACCCCGCGGGAGGCCGGGCGGCGGCTGCCATCCGGGGCTGCGGTGCGACGGCCGTCGCACCGTGTGTCCCGCGGAGTCTGCGCACCGCCGGCGGGATCGGAGGCACCGCGTGCGATGCCGGTCTTCCTGTCAGCGGAGGGAGAGGGAGTGGTCACCGTCCCACCGTAGGGCGCTGACCAGCGCACTTCGCGTCTCAGGCGGCAGGCGTAAGGCACATGTCATATCCGGCACGTGACGCCATGCCAGACGCTCCGCCGGCAGCGCGTTCAGTCCGGCTCAGGGGCCGGTAGGGCGGCCACCGGCGGAAGGTACTCGCGGACCAGCGTGCGGTGCCACCAGTCACCGGTCTCCCGCCGCTCCTGCCACGTCGTGAACCGGTAGCGGTACAGAAGCGCCCGTACGTGCCGCGGCGGCGACTGCGGAAAGGGGTTGCGGCGCAGCAGGCGCAGCGTGTCCCGGTCGCCTTCGAGCAGGCGGGCGACGAAGGGTTCGAACCATCCGAGCGCGTAGCCCGGCGAGAGGGCGGCGAACCACATCTGCCAGTCCAGTCGCAGATGGTAGGGCGCGAATTGGCGCGGCATGCGGCTCACGTCTCCCGGCTTGCCCTTGAACTCGTACTCCCACCAGCGGGTGTCCTCCGTCAGCCGCTCCTCGTCGGTGCCTTCGATCACGATCTCGTGCCGCAGCCTGGTGACGCTGCCGAACGCCCCGTAGGTGTTGGCCAGGTGGAGAGTGTTGAAGGAGGCGTTCATCTGCTGGCGGCGGCTGACCATGTTGCGCACGGGCCAGTAACTGAGCACCACCATCACCGCGGTGACGGCGCAGACCAGCACCGTGAACCACACAGGCGTCTCTCCGTACGAAGGTGGAGCCGCCAGGGGGGAGCTGTCCACGGCCGAGACGGCGAGGACGATCGTCAGCCAGTTCAGCCACGAGAAGTTCCCCGACAGCACCAGCCACAGCTGCGTGACGACGACGGCGGCCGCGGCGAACGTGGCAACGGGTTGCGGCAGCAGCAGCCCGAAGGGCACGACGAGTTGCGCCACGTGGTTCGCCGCCACCTCGACGCGGTGCAGTGGCTTCGGCAGCCGGTGGAAGAACCAGCTGAGCGGCCCCGGCATGGGCTGCGTCTCGTGGTGGTAGTCGAGGCACGTCAGCTCCCGCCAGCACCTGTCGCCGCGCCACTTGATGAGACCGGCCCCGAACTCGACGCGGAAGAGCAGCCAGCGCAGCAGCCACAGCACCAGTACGGGCGGCGCGGTTTCCGCGTTGCCCAGGAAGATCGCCAGGAAGCCCGTCTCCAGCAGCAGCGACTCCCAGCCGAAGCCGTACCAGAGCTGCCCGACGTTGACGATCGACAGGTACAGCAGCCACAGCGCCGCCCACATCAGCATCGACAGCCACAGTGGTACGGCGTCGGCGGCCCCCGCCGCGACCGCCGCGGCGAGCGCCGCCCCTGCCCAGGAACAGGCCGCGAACAACCGGTCCGAGTAGCGCCAGTGGAACACGCTGGGCGAGGCGCGGAACGGCACGCGCCGCACGAACACGGGTACGGGCGTGAGCCCCCGCGAACCGATGAGCGCGCGGAACTGCAGTGCGGCGGAGACGAACGCGACCAGATAGATCCCCGCCAGCGCACGCTGCAGTACGAGCCGGCTCAGCCAGTATTCGGATGCCGCAAACCAGTCCATGGTGCACGGATACCACCAGCGGGCGTTCTCACGGGCGGCCAAGTGCGGCGAGCCGCCGGTGCGCGGCCCCATGCGATGCTGTGGCCTGCAGTCGCGTACGTGTGAGGGGAATGCCGTGCCGTTGACCGACATGCCGCTGGAGGCGCTCCGCGCGTACCGGCCCTCAGTCCCGGAGCCGGAGGACTTCGACGACTTCTGGACGGGCACTCTCGCAGCAGCGCGCGAGGCCGCCGCGGCGGCTGCTCCCGCGGAGTTCCGTCGCCTGACGGAGTCCCCGTTGCGCACGGTCGAGGTCTACGACGTGCGGTTTCCCGGCTGGGGCGGTCAACCGGTCGCGGCCTGGCTGCTGCTGCCGGCAGGCGCCGACCGCCCGCTGCCCGCCGTCGTCAGCTACATCGGCTACAGCGGCGGCAGGGGACTGCACACCGACCATCTGCTGTGGAGCGCGGCAGGCTACGCCCACTTGGTGGTCGACAGCCGCGGCCAAGGACACGACACTCCTGACCCGGATCCGGTGCCGGGCCCCCAGTACGTTGCCGGGTTCATGACGCGCGGCATCGACGGTCCCGAGCACCACTACTACCGCCGTCTGATCACCGACGCCGTACGGGCTGTCGACGCGCTGCGGGGACACCCGGCCGTCGACCCCGCCCGTATCTCCGTCACGGGCCACAGCCAGGGCGGGGGACTGGCGCTCGCGGTGGCCGGACTGCTCGGCGCGGAGGTAGCCGCCTGCCTGCCGGACGTGCCGTTCATGTCGCACATCCGGCGCGGCGTCGAACTCGCGGCAGCGGGACCGTATCCGGAGGTCGCCCACTACTTGGGCGTGCACATGCGCATCGCCCCGGAGAGGGTCTTCACCACGCTCAACTACTTCGACGGGCTGCACTTCGCGAGGCGCGCCACTGCCCCCGCGCTGTTCAGCGTGGCGCTGATGGACCCCGTCTGCCCTCCGTCGACCGTGTTCGCCGCCTTCAACGCCTACGAGAGCGGCGACAAGGAGGTCGTCGTCTGGGAGTTCGGCGACCACGGGGGCGGCCGCGGTTCGCAGACGCCCGAAGCGCTGCGCTGGCTCCGCTCCCACGGCCTGGCGCCCGACCCCGTCGACGGTGCGCACAGCCGCTGAGGCGAGCAGCGCCCGCTGCGTCAGCGGCCCTGGCCTGCCTTGCCGCCCACCGTGTCGGAGGCGGCGCCCACCGCAACGCCGAGTACGACGAGGGCGCAGGCCGCGAATATCTCGTAGCCCTCGAGGAATCCGACGCGGGCGATGAGCCCCCAGCCGTCGAACCAGCCGGAGAAGTGGTGGACGACACCGCCCACTCCCTGCACGATCAGGACGAAACTGATGAAGCCAAGGATCTTGTTCATGACCGCAGGCTAGGAGCGGCCGCCGCCGGATCGCTGTCCGCCGAAGGCAGCCGCCGCCGCGACTTAAGTCGCCGTCTCAAGTCACCGTCTCAAATCACCGCCACGGGCAGGCGTCTTGGTGCGGTCCCGCCCGTCGGGGCCGCACCTCACTCCGTTCCGGTCTCGCCCGGCCCAGGCAGCACCAGGTCCCGCTTGAGGACCTTCCCCATGTCGTTGCGGGGCAAAGCCTTCAGGCAGTGCACCGTGCGCGGCCGCTTGTACGGGGCGAGCTGCGCGGACACGAACTCGGTCAGCTCTTCCGAGGACGGCGGCTGCGCCGGGTCGGTGGCCACGATCCACGCCACGACGTGCTCGCCGAGGTCCGGGTCGGGCGCGCCCGTCACCGCGACCTCGGCGACCTTCGGGTGCTCCAGCAGGACGTTCTCGATCTCCCCCGCCCCGATCTTGTAGCCGCCGCTCTTGATGAGGTCGGTGCCCTTGCGGCCCACCAGGCGCACGTTGCCCTCGTCGTCGAGCGTCGCCATGTCCCCGGTGCGGAACCAGCCGCCGTCGAACGCGTCGGCTGTGGCGTCCGGACGGTTGAGGTACTCGGTGAAGAGGTTCGGCCCTCGCACCTGCACCTCCCCGACGACTTCCGCGCCGGTCTCGCCGCCGGAGCCGACGCGCTGCCCCGACTCGTCCACGAGACGCAGATCGACGTCGGACAGCGGCACCCCCACCGTGCCCGGCCGGGGTTCGCCGCCGGCGCGAACGCTGGTGTTGATCAGCGTCTCGGACATGCCGTACCGCTCGATGACGTGACGTCCCGTCGCGGCGGCGATGCGTTCGTGGTCGGAGAGCGGCAGGGGAGCGGAGCCGGAGACCAGCAGCCTCGCTCCGGACAGCGCGGGCACCAGCCCCGGTTCGCTCTGCAGCGCCTCGGCGAGCCGGTGGTACATCGTCGGTACGCCGAAGAGCATCGTGCCGCCGGCCGAGAGGGCGGCAGCGACTCCTTCGGGTGAGAACCGGCCGAGGTGGTGCAGCCTCCCGCCGCGGCGCAGGGGGCCCAGGACTCCGAGGATCAGACCGTGCACGTGGAAGAGGGGCAGGCCGTGCACCAGTACGTCGTCCTCGGTCCACTCCCACGCGTCGGCAAGGGCGTCCAGGTTGCTGGCGACGGCGCGGCGGGAGAGGACGACTCCCTTCGGCGGCCCCGTCGTGCCGGAGGTGTACACGATCAGACCGGCCGACCCGGGATCCGGGTCGGGAGCCGACGCCCAGCGCGCGGAGGTGCCGTCCACGTGCGTGGCGACGTCCGCCCGGGGCAGCCCTCCCAGGGTCTCCGGCAGCGCGGTGTCCGCCGCGGCGAGCACCAGGGAAGGCGAACTGTCGGCGACGATGTGCGCGAGCTCCCGCTCCCCACTGCGGGGGTTGACCGGCACCGCGGGAACTCCCGCCAGCAACGCGGCAACGACCGCGACGCCCGTCTCCAGGGTCGGGGCGGCCCACACCAGGACCCGGTTCGCGTCGCCCAGGCGGACCGCCGTCTCCCCGGCCGCGGCGGCGAGTTGGCTGTAGCTGAGCGTGCGGTCGCCGAAACGCAGTGCCGTGCGGTCGGGCACAGAGTTCAGCGCGGGGAAGAGCGAGGACACCCGGCTCCCTCCTTCGTGATCCGGATCGGGAACCGTCAGCATCTCATCCGCCTGCGCCCCGGTGACCAGGCGTGCGCCGGGCGTCCCGGCGCGGCGGTCATCCGCCCGTGGAGTGCGGGAAGAGCGAGGTGAACGCGTCCATGGGATCCGTCAGGCCGCGCGAGAAGGGCGAGTCGAACTGCCAGACGAGGAAGAGCAGGAACGCGATGAGAGCGGTGAACAGTCCCGCCAGCAGCAGCTCCCTGGCGGACCGCTGGATCTGCAGGGCGAAGAGCATCCCGACCGACACCACCGCTCCCGCGAAGAGGCCCAGCCAGACCACCCCCGGCAGGGTCGGTTCGGCGCTCCCCTCCCGCTCCGTGCGGGCGGCGTCGACCGCGGCGACCTTCTCCGCCATCGCCGCGTAGGCCTGCTCCTCGCGTGTGCTGCGAGGCGCGAACTCGAGGACGTCCTCGCGGAGCTCTGCGAGCAACTGCTCCCCGCGCTGCGTCAGTTCGCCGTTCTCCTTCATGTGCGGCCATTCGGTCGCGACCGTGTGACGCACGTACGCGCGGACGTCCGACCTGATGCGGTCGCGCTCGGCAGGGGGAAGGACCTGCGCCCGCTCGTACACCTCGTGCAGGGCCTGGGCCTCGTCCCCGACCACCTCGTCGGCGACGTTGCGGGCCTCCCAGACGCCGGCGATCGCCAGCCCCAGCACGATCGCGTACACCACGCCGATCATCATCGTCATGTACTCGATCACGTCCGGTGTCTCGGACGGATCGGTCTCGGTGATGCGCCGCTGCCGCAGTACGACGACGCTCACCACGAGGGCGCAGGCCATGAGGATGCCGAGGAGCAGGACGAGCCAATCGGGCATGGATTTCTCCCGTGAGGTCGGATGCGGTGGTGTGCGGAAGCGCGCGGACGGCTGAACGGCCGCGGGGAGTACGACGGGTCGGCCCTTCGGCCGGGCAGGGTCAGCCGGAGAACGGGGACGAGCCGGACGTGCCCGTGCCGGACGACGACGTGCCGCGGCTGCTGCGGGAGCGCAGAGCGGCCGCCGCCAGAACGGCCGGGGCCACGATCAGCAGGGTGCGGGTGACCAGTGGCAGCTCGCCCCCGGAGTCCCGTTCGACGGGGGTGAGCCGGGCGGGCATCGGCCGCCGGGACGCGGCCGGTGCGGGCGGGGCCGGGGGCTTCGCTGCCGGCTCGCGGGCGGGAGGGGAGGACGGCGCCGGCGCAGGACGGGAGGGCGCCGCCGGCCGGTGCACGGCCGGGGACGGGGACGTCGAACTGCGGGAGGGTGTCGGCTCGGGCTCGGGCTCCGGCGGCGGGGGCTCGGCCGGCGGAGGAGGGGAGGGTTCGGGGGGCGGCGGGGGAGTGGGCCGCGGCGTTTCAGGAACGCACGGGCAACCGGCCTCCACCTGCACCCGTACGCCTCCGGCTACGACGACGAGCTCCGCGCCGGGGCAGCGTCCGTGCCGCGTCGTCAACTCGGCCGCCGCATCGCCTGCATGGACAGAGAGATGCGAACCACCCGGCGTGGCATGCCTGTTCACGCCCACCGGGGGGCGCGGCTCGTGCGTCTCCGGCGGACGGGCATCGCCGCCGGTGTGCGCCGAGGGTATGCCGGTGTCGTAGTGGGTTCCGGGCGGTCCGGGCGGGGACCAGGCCGCCGCGGGAGCGACACAGCCCAGGGCAAGGGCCGTACCGGACAGGGCTGTTGCCGCTGCGCCGTACCATCTCAGCAAGAGGTGCCGTCGGTTCACACGGTCGAGAATGTGCCGGGACGGTGATGCTCCGTGGTGGCATCCCGTCAGCTTTCCCCCGAAGTGCTGAATTCTCCGCTGTTGCCGGTTAGCGGACGGTGTGCCGCTCCGCGCGCTCAGCGTGCGGCGGCGTAGGGCAGCGGGTCGCTCAGCACCGTGCGCACCACCGAGTGCGCCGCCCCGAGCGACGGGCCGGCGCTTCCGATCGCGGAGACGGCCAGCTCCGGCACAGCGCCCGGCGCCGCGGTGCGCCGCCGCAGCTCGGCATCGAGAGAGGGCAGCAGCCACGGCGCCAGCCCGGCGAGCGTTCCGCCCAGCACCACTGCCCGCGGGTCGAGAAGGTTCACGGCCGCCGCGAGCGCGATGCCGAGCGCTCTGCCCGCCCGGCGCAGGGCGGCGAGCGCAGCGGTGTCGCCGCGCTCGGCCCGGGCCTGCAGCTCGGCGAGCGCCGCGCTGCGGCCGCCCGCGCCATGCGCCTCGACGCCCGCGGCGCCGAGCATCGCGGCCTCTCCCGCGTACTGCTCCAGGCAGCCCGATCCGCCGCAGGCGCAATCGGGGCCGTCCGGCTCCACGGGTACGTGGCCCAGCTCGCCGGCGAACCCCCGCCTGCCGCGCAGGAGCTGACCGTCCAGCACGACGGCCGCCCCGATGCCGACCTCGGCGGAGACGTGGACGAAGTCGGCCGGGGCGTCCTCCGGCTCCCGCTGCCACAGTTCGGCGAGCGCGCCGAAGTTGGCCTCGTTGTCGACGGTCAGCCGGAGGGGGCCGGGCAGGTGTTCGGCGATGTCGGTGTTGTGCCAGCCGAGGTTGGGGGCGTGCACGACGGTCGTGGAGGACCGGGTGACCAGACCCGGTACGGCCACCGCCAGTCCCGCGGGCCGCAGTCCGGCCGCGCCGGCGTCGTCCGTGACGCGTTCGGTGAGCGACCCGAGCCGCCGCAGCACGGCCGCCGGGCCCTCTCCGCGGTTCGGCGCCTCGTCCGTCCGGCGGGCACGTACCTGTCCGCGCAGGTCGACGGCGCACACGGTGAGATGGTCCACGCCGATCTCGGCTCCGAGACCGCACGGCCCGAGGTCGGTGAGGGCGAGGGCGTTGCCCGGCCTGCCGACGCCTCCGGAACGCCCGGGACCCAGCTCCACGAGGAACCCCGCACGCAGCAGCTCCTCGACGAGCGTGGAGACCGACGCCCTGGTCAGTCCGATCCGTGCGGCGACGGCGGCGCGCGAGACCTGGCCCGCCTCGGCGACCGCGTGCAGCACCCGGGACAGGTTGCGCCGCCGCATCTCCCGCTGCGAGCTGGGCGCGGGGATCGCCATCAAGGTCCCATCCTCCGGGGGTGTTTCGGGGAAAGCGAGGGCGCGGCTCAGGACCGCCGCAGCAGCGTATCCGCACCTGAGAGGGCGTCCGCGATCCGGGTCAGGGCGGCATCGTCGCGGGGCACGGCTTCGTAGGAGGGCCCTTCGGCGGTGCCCCAACGGCGCGCCACCGCGGCCGGATCCTCCTCCAGCAGCAGCCCCGCCGCCTGCGCCGCCGCACCGAGCGCCACCAGCTCCTCGGCGCGCGGCACCAGCACGGGCCTGCCGGACAGGCGACGCACCGTCTCGCGCCACGCCGTGCCCTTCGCGCCGCCGCCGATGAGCAGCAGCGGCGCGTCCGGTCGGCCGTCGTCCCCGAGTACCTGGTCGAGTGCGCGCAGCAGGGAGAAGACGGCGCCGTCGTAGGCGGCCTGCAGGACCTGACCGGCGGTCGTGCTGTGCCGGAGGCCGCTCAGCAGCCCTGAGGCGTAGGGCAAGTTGGGGGTGCGTTCACCGTCGAGGAACGGGAGGAGTGCGAGATCTCCGCCGCTCTCCACCGCCTCCCTGCCGAGAGAGAGCAGCGACGCGACGCGGTCCACGGCGAGCGTGCAGTTGAGGGTGCACGCCAGTGGCAGCCAGTCCCCGCGCGCGTCCGCGAAACCGGCGACGGTGCCCGTGGGGTCGGCGGGCCTGCGCTCGGAGACGGCGTAGACGGTGCCCGACGTGCCCAGGCTCAGCACCGGCAGGCCGGGCGTCAGGCCGAGCCCGAGAGCGGCGGCCATGTTGTCGCCCGTGCCGGCCGCGACGAGCGCGCCCGCGGGCAGGGGAAGTCCCGGCCGTACGGTGCCCGCGGCCTCACCCGGTTCGAGGACGCGCGGCAGCAACTCGGGCGGGAGCCCGATGAGTTCCAGCGTCTCCTCGTCGTAGGACCCGTCGGAGCCCGCCCACCATCCGGTACCGGAGACGTCGCCGCGGTCGGTGGTCCCGGCACCGGTGAGCCGTCCCGTCAGGTAGTCGTGCGGAAGCCGGACGGCAGCGGTCGCCGCCGCCGCGTCCGGTTCGTTCTCGCACAGCCACGCCCACTTGGTGACGGTGAAAGCGGGCCCGGGGACGCTCCCGATGCGGTCGGCCCACGCCCGCGGGCCGCCCAGCCGTTCGATGAGCCGGTCGCTCTGGGGCGCGGACCGTACGTCGTTCCACAGCAGGGCCGGGCGTACGGGCCGTCCGGCGGTGTCGAGGGTGACGAGTCCATGCTGCTGGCCGCCCACCGAGACGGCCGACACCTCCCGGACGGACGGGCCGCACTGTTCGAGGGCGCCCTCCAGAGCGCTCCACCACTCCTCCGGGTCGCTCTCGTGACCCGGGCCCGGGGTGACGGTGTGCGGGGCCTGGCCCCGTGCGACGACCTGGCCCGTGGCGGCGTCGACGACGAGTGCCTTGGCCGACTGCGTCGAGCTGTCCACGCCGACGACGAGCGGTCCCTCTGGTGCGGACATGAACCCCTCAGCTCCCTCTTCGACGTCTTCCCACAGTGCGTCCCTGGGCGCATACTAATTTGTCAATGGTCATGACGAATAGGGGTCGCGCCCCGCGCCGCCCCGCTCGGACACATGGGGAGAGAGACAGCGAGATGAAGTACCAGCCGACACCCGACGACAAGTTCAGCTTCGGCCTGTGGACCGTGGGCTGGCTGGGGCGCGACCCCTTCGGCGAGGCGACCCGCACCCCGCTCGACCCGGTGGAGGCCGTGGGCCGGCTGTCCGAACTCGGGGCCTACGGGATCACGTTCCACGACGACGACCTCATCCCCTTCGGCACCTCGCAGGCCGAACGCGAGGCCCACGTCAAGCGGTTCCGGCAGGCGCTGGAGTCCACCGGGATGACAGTCCCGATGGCGACGACGAACCTCTTCTCGCACCCCGTGTTCAAGGACGGCGCCTTCACGGCCAACGACCGCGACGTACGCCGCTACGCCCTCCGCAAGACGATGCGCAACATCGACCTCGCCGCTGAGCTGGGCGCACGGACCTACGTGGCCTGGGGCGGCCGTGAGGGCGCGGAATCGGGTGCGGCGAAGGACGTGCGTGCGGCGCTGGACCGCATGAAGGAAGCCTTCGACTTCCTCGCCCAGTATGTCACCGAGCAGGGATACGGCCTGCGCTTCGCCATCGAGCCGAAGCCGAACGAACCGCGCGGCGACATCCTGCTCCCGACGGTCGGACACGCCCTGGCGTTCATCGACCGCCTGGAGCGGCCCGAACTCTTCGGCGTCAACCCCGAGGTGGGCCACGAGCAGATGGCCGGCCTGAACTTCCCGCACGGCATCGCGCAGGCCATGTGGTCCGGCAAGCTCATCCACCTCGACCTCAACGGGCAGTCGGGCATCAAGTACGACCAGGACCTGCGCTTCGGGGCGGGCGACCTGCGGTCCGCCTTCTGGACGGTCGACCTGCTGGAGAGCGGAGGGTACGAAGGACCCCGGCACTTCGACTTCAAGCCCCCGCGTACCGAGGACTACGACGGCGTATGGGCGTCCGCCGCGGGCTGCATGCGCAACTACCTGATCCTCCGCGAACGGGCCGCCGCCTTCCGTGCCGACCCGGCCGTGCAGGAGGCGCTGCGCACCTCACGGCTCGACCAGCTCGCCCGGCCCACCCTGGGAGAGGGGGAGACGCCGGCACAACTGCTCGCGGACACCGCGGTCTTCGAGGAGTTCGACGTGGACGCAGCAGCCGAGCGGGGCATGGCCTTCGAGCGCCTGGACCAGCTCGCGATGGACCATCTCCTCGGCGTGTGAGACCCGGCCCCGTACTCCTTTCGCGAGGGCCTTCGCAGTGGCGCCGGTCAGCGCCGGTCCGCGTTCCGGGGCACGGACTCGGGGAGGCCGAACTTGCGGAAGAGGTCGTCGCCGAAGAAGGCGGTCACGCGCTCGACGCTGTCCCGGCCCAGGGTGAGCACGTGGAGCTGGAACGGGAGGTAGTCCCCGCCCTCGTGCCGGCTGTACAGCGCGAAGGCGGGCTGCCCGTTCGCCTCGGTGGGCAGCATCAGCCCTTCGCCGGGGCCTATAGGGCACTGTGCGCCGATCAGCCGCGCTATGGCGTCCCGGCCGCGGAACCACTCGGGGAACGGAGGCATCTCCCAGACGGCGTCCTCCTTGAACAGCTGCACGATCGCCGAGACGTCGCTGTTCTCGAAGGCCTTGGCATAGCGGTCCAGCAGCTCCCGCTGCGCCGGGTCGGTGGGTTCGGAGAGATCCTCCTCGGTGAGCTCGGCCTCCTGCAGCTGCGCCCGCGCGCGCTGCAGGGCGCTGTTGACGCTCGCCGTGGTGGTGTCCAGCAGCTCCGCGACCTCCGCCGCACGCCACTTGAGCACCTCCCGCAGCAGCAGTACGGCCCGCTGGCGGGGCGGAAGGTGCTGCAGCGCGGCGACGAGGGCGAGCCGCATGCTGGAGCGCGTGACGACGACCGCGGCCGGGTCGGACGGCTGCTCGCCCCGGAACATCGCGTCGGGCACCGGCTCCAGCCACGGCACGTCCGGGGCTTCGACGACCGGGCGCTCCGGGTCGTCGCTCGGCGCGCCGAGACCTGAGGGCAGCGGACGCCGGCCCCGGCTCTCGATGGCGGTCAGGCAGGCGTTCGTGGCGATCCGGTACAGCCAGGTGCGCAGGGAGGAACGCCCCTCGAAGCGGTCGGCGGCGCGCCAGGCCCGCAGGTAGGTGTCCTGGACCAGGTCCTCCGCGTCGTGCACCGAGCCCATCATCCGGTAGCAGTGCGCCAGCAGTTCCCGTCGATATGGCTGTGCCCGGTCGAGCAGGTCGTCGCGGCCCAGCGGGGCGTCGGGAGCAGGCGCAGTGAGGGAGTCGCTGCGGGTGCCGTCTGTCATCGTTTCGCCTTTCACCTTGTCCGACGCTGCCGAGAGCCTGCCAGGTGGAGCACGAGTTTGTCGCAAGAATGTGCGAATAAATTAGGGAGGCTCCGCGCATAGAGCTACCGATATGGACATTCTCCGCCCATATGGTGCCCGATCGGAATGGGGCCGGAGGTAAAGAAGCGCTAGGACCCGCCTTCGGATCTCCGCGGGTCCGCGACGACGGGCACGGCAGCTCTCCCTGCTTCGCGGAAGCCCTCACGGCGTTGGCCGGAGGCATCCGAGTGCGCCCGCTACGAGGCGGTCCTCCGCCCGGCGCTGCACCGCATGCGACGCCCCGGCTCGATCCATGGAGATGCGGACGGCAGGCCCGGGGTCCCGTTCCAGACACGCCGAGGAAGCGGCGGTGCGGCGCGGCCGGAGTGGGCCAGGGTGTCGCGCCGCCGGTGTGCGGCGGTCCTCAGTTGTTCTTGCCGCGGCGCCGCTTGCGCTCCCGGCGGCGGCTCTTGCTGAAGAACCAGCCCGCCGGGGGCTCGTCCGCGCGCCAGGGCTGCGGCTCCGGCGGCTGGTCCCGCCAGCGCTCCTGCAGCATCCTCGTCCTCGCGGCGGGCTCCTTCGACTCGGCGCCGCGTATGAACTCCTCGTCCAGTACGAGGTCCTCTTCCCAGTCGCCCTTTCCGGCGCCCTCGTCCGCGCTGCCGCCCCCCGGTCTGTCGTTCATCAAGCTGCCTCCGTCCGGTCTGCGGCCGGCCGGTCGGGCCCGCCGGGATCTCTTTGTGGAACGCCTTCCCCGTCGCCGGCGTTCCGCGCGCATCACGGCGGCGGCAGGGGGCAAGCGGGGCGAGTGGCCGGAAGCGGGTGCGGAGGAGGGGTGCGAAGAAGGGGTGGAGGGAAGGTGCGGGTGTCCGGGAAGGCCGACGGGTCTTATGCCTGCTTTCGTGGGCGACACCCGGGATGTCCGACCTCGCTGGGCAGGCGGTCGTTCACTGTCCGCTATGAGACTCAGGTCACCTTGACCGGCTGCTCGGTACGGGTTTCTAGTGGCCCATTGACTCTGACTGCGGAGTGAATTCTCGCAGAAGCCTTCGAATGAAGCGCCGAACGAGATTTCGCCCAGGGAACTGAAGGAACGTTGAGATGGGCGTGCGACCGTCGAATGTGACAGAGAGTGCTGAGCGTGAGCACTCAGGGCACCCGCCTTCCCCGGAAGGGCCCGCGGAGCAGGATTCCCTGAAGGCCGGACTGAAGAACCGGCACCTGTCGATGATCGCGATCGGCGGAGTCATCGGAGCCGGGCTCTTCGTCGGCTCGGGAGCGGGCATCGCCAAGGCCGGGCCCGGAATCCTCGTGTCCTATCTGCTGGCCGGGCTGCTGGTGGTGCTCGTCATGCGGATGCTCGGCGAGATGGCCGCGGCGAACCCCTCGTCGGGTTCCTTCTCCACCTACGCCGACCGCGCGCTCGGCCGGTGGGCGGGCTTCACCATCGGCTGGCTCTACTGGTTCTTCTGGGTCGTCGTCCTCGCCGTCGAGGCGACGGCGGCAGCCACCATCCTCACCGGGTGGCTCCCGTCCGTGCCCCAGTGGGCCTGGGCGCTGATCGTGATGGTGCTGCTGACCGCCACCAACCTCGCCTCGGTCGGCTCCTACGGCGAGTTCGAGTTCTGGTTCGCCGGGATCAAGGTCGTCGCGATCACCGCCTTCATCGTGATCGCGGGGCTCGCCGTCGTCGGGCTGCTGCCCGGCGCCGAGGCCACCGGCACCTCGAACCTGACGGACCACGGAGGATTCCTGCCGAACGGGCCGGGAGCCATCCTCTCCGGCATGCTGCTGGTGGTCTTCTCCTTCATGGGCAGCGAGATCGTCACCCTCGCCGCCGGCGAGTCCGCCCACCCGGAGAAGATGGTGCGCCGTGCCACGAACAGCGTCATCTGGCGCATCGGCAGCTTCTACCTGGGTTCGATCCTCCTCGTCGTCATGCTGCTCCCGTGGAACTCCAAGGCAGTGGTCGACGAGGGTCCGTACGTCGCCGCGCTGAACGAGATCGGCATCCCGCACGCGGGCACGATCATGGACGTGATCGTGGTGACCGCGGTCCTCTCCTGTCTCAACTCCGGTCTGTACACCGCCTCACGCATGGCGTTCTCGCTCGGAAGGCGCGGCGACGCGCCCAAGTCCTTCTCGCAGGTGGACAAACGGGGCGTGCCGGCGGTGGCCATCTGGTCCTCGGTGGCCTTCGGGTTCGTCGCGGTGATCTTCAACTACACGTCGCCGGACACCGTCTTCCAGTTCCTGCTCAACTCCTCAGGAGCCGTCGCGCTCTTCGTGTGGCTCGTCATCTGCCTCTCGCAGCTGCGGATGAGGCCGAAGATCGAACGGGAGACCCCGGAGCGGCACACGGTGCGCATGTGGTTGTACCCCTACCTGACGTACGCCACCATCGGGCTGATCCTCTTCGTCATCGGCTACATGTTCTACGACAAGGAGGGCCGGGAGCAGATGGTGATGTCCGTCGCCGTCGGCGCGGTCGTCCTGGCGATCGGCGTCTGGCTGCAGCGCAAGCACGGGAGCAGGGAGGAGACCGCGGAGAAGACCTCTGCGGAGGCGCACCCCGCGGCGAAGAGCTGAGCTCGCGGAGTGCCGGTCTACGGCCGGGGTGGCGGCGGTGCACCCCGGCCGGGCGCCGAGGCGCGTGACGGCTGTACCGGAGCGCGCGCAGCGGCGTGTCCAGCGACGGACGTCAGATGTGGTGGCCGAGAACGCGCTGCTTCCGGAACGGGGGGCGACCCGGTGCTCAGTAGTGCGTGGTGCAGCGCGAACAGGTCAGTTCCGCCCACACGGCGTGGCCCCGTGACGGTCCGCTGCACAGTGTGCCGGGGCGGATGCCCCAGTCGTCCGCGAGGACGCTGACGAGGAGCAGACCGCGTCCGCTCTCACCGTCGGCGTCCACCACCTTGTTCGCGCGCGGCTCCTTGGGGTGCGGTCCGCCGCCCTGGTCCGTGACTTCGAGGCACAGGCGCCGTCCCACCAGCCACAGTTCGCAGCTGACCTTCTGGCTCGCGGTGTGCCGCACGGCGTTCGTGAACAGCTCCGAGACCAGCAACTGCGCGTCGTCGCACGTCTCTTCGTCGACATGCCAATCGTGCAGGCGGTCGAGTACTCGTCTGCGCGCTTGAGCGACGGAGGTGTCCAGCGCGGGCAGACGGAACGCGTCGCGCAGTGGTCGAGCCGACACAGCGGGGGGCCGATCTTCTAAAGAGAGGGCGTCATGGGGGGAAGCCACAGCTCCACTATGGTCTGTGCGCTCACACCTGGCAAGGATCAGTATGCAAATTACAGAATCGTTCGAGCCAGGCTGTCGTCGCACGCGACGTCCGTGCCAAACTGCTTGCTCATGACAGGAGTTGGAGGCGAGCGATAGTGGTGGACTCTCGTGCGGGCGGTGGAGCACCCACCGTTCTACGGGTTGTTCTGGGCAGGCGTCTGCAGCATCTGCGTGAGAGCAGCGGGCTGTCGTACGAAGCGGCCGGCCGCGCACTCGACGTCACCCACGCCACCGTCCGGCGGATGGAGAAGGCCGAAGTCGGCCTGAAAGTTCCGTACGTCGAGAAGCTGCTGCAGACCTACGGGGTCACCGACCAGTCCGAGATCGACACCTTCCTGGAACTGGCGCGGCAGGCGAACCAGCCCGGCTGGTGGCACCGCTACCGCGACGTGCTGCCGGAATGGTTCAGCGCTTTCGTCAGCCTGGAGAGCGAGTCCCACGTCATCCGGGCGTACGAACCCCACTACGTACCCGGGCTGTTGCAGACGGAGGGCTACGCACGCGCGGTGCTGCGGGCCGGGATGCCGCAGGCGCCGGAGGAGGAGATCCAGCGTCAGGTGGCGCTCCGTCTGGAACGTCAGGCCGTCCTGGAGCGCGACGAGCCCCCGATGCTGTGGGTGGTGATGGACGAAACGGTGCTGCGGCGTTCCCTCGGCGGTTCCGAGGTGATGCGCGAGCAGCTGGACCACCTCATCGAAGCCTCACGGAAGCCTCATGTCCGGCTGCAGGTCATGCCGTTCAGCGTCGGTCCCCATCCGGCGATGTACGGGCCTTTCCATCTCTTCCGCTTCCCCCTGGAGGAGCTGCCGGACGTGGCCTGCTCGGAGAGCCTGGTCGGCGCCGTCTACTTCGACCACCGTGACGACGTGACGACCTTCCTGGAGGCACTCGACCGGATGTGCGCCCAGGCCGCACCGGTGTCGCGGACGGAGGCGATCCTCAGTGCAATGCGCAAGGAGATCTGAACCATGGGTCGTATCTACAACGGCATGCCCGCCAAACAGCTAGGCACCGAGGGCTGGCACAAGCCCTGGAGCGGAGGCAACGGCGGCAGCTGTGTGGAGGCGCTGAAACTCGCTGACGGGCGGGTGGCGCTGCGTCAGTCCGCCGACCCGGACGGGCCCGCCCTCATCTACACCCCCCACGCGATCGAGAAGTTCATCCAGGGCGCGAAGGACGGCGACGCCGACTTCCTGCTCGCATGACCTGCCACGACAATGACAAGGAGAGTGACGTGTCGGACAGTGGCTTCAGCACCGACCAGATCGACACCACCATCCCGCACCCGGCTCGGATGTACGACTACTACCTGGGCGGGATGGACAACTACGAGGTCGATCGCGAAGCCGCTGAGCGCGCACTGGGCCACGCCCCGTTCCTCCGTCCGACCGCACAGGGCAACAGGGGATTCCACCACCGGGCCGTGCGCACCGTAGTGGAACGCGGGATCAGGCAGATCATCGACATCGGCACCGGTATCCCCACCTCGCCCAACACCCACGAAGTCGCACGCGACATCGCGCCGGACACACGCGTCGCGTACGTCGACAACGACCCGATCGTGGCGACCTACGCCGGTGCGAAGCTCACCAACTCCGGTAACGCGGGCTTCGTGCTGGCCGATCTGCGCGAGCCGGAAGCGATCATGGACCATGCGGCGTCGCGGCAGCTGATCGACTTCGACCAGCCGGTCGCACTGATGCTCGTGGCGGTGCTCCACTTCATCCGGGACGACGAAGGACCGCTGGAAATCGTCCGGACGCTGACCGACCGTCTCCCCAAGGGGAGCTGTCTGATCTTCTCCCACCTCACCGCCGACTTCGACGACGATGACGCCCTCCAGCGGGCGGCGGAGATCTACAAGGGCTCGACGGCACAGCTCATCACGCGGAGCCGTGAGGAACTGATGCCGTACTTCGAGGGGTTCGAGCTGCTGGAACCGGGTTTCGTACGCCCGCCCCTGTGGCGTCCCGACGGACCTGTCCCGGAGGGCGACTCACTCCTCGTGCACCACGGGTACGCGGGCGTGGGAGTCAAGGGCGGCGCGTAGCCCCCGTCCCCCGCGGTGGCCGGAAGCCGCCGCGGGGCAGGGGCGTACGGAGGTCGGCGCCACACGCCCTGGAGCGGGCGGCGGCGCGGGATGCCTCCCGCGCCCTCAGGCGTCCGGAATGCCGAAGACGAGGGTGAACTCGGCCGGTGCCGCCGTCAGCCGGTGCTGGGGCAGAACTCCGGGACCGCATGACTGCGAGCCGATTCCGTGCTGCGCGTGGTCGAGGTTCACCCAGACCGTCTCTCCCGCGACGAGGTCCGTGGTGTGCTCCGCCGCGTCCAGTTCCTCGCTCGTCCAGCGTCGCGCGGTGAGCCAGAAGGGGTCTGCCTCCGCCTCGACGCGCAGTCCCGGACCGTGGGGCAGCGGCGGGTCCGGCGTGCCCGACCCGCCCGATCGCCCTGAGGAGTCGCGCAATTCGGCCCACTGCACGTCGGGGCGGGCGCCGTTCTCCTGGGGACGTACGTACGGCGTCTGCATGCCGTCGACGGTGCTGTGCCACAGTCCCGTCATGGAGGCCGCACGCGTGTCCGGGTAGGCCTCTCCGGGCCCTCCGCCGTACCACGTGACGTCCCCCAGGGCGGCCGGAACGCCCAGGCGCAGGCCCAGCCGGGGCAGCGGGAAGTCCCAGGCCCCCTCTGGTTCGACGGTCACGGCGAGCCGCACCTTCCCGGCGCTGGAGCTCCAGCGGTAGGTGGTGCGCAGGCCGAGACCGGTGGCCGCGGGCGCCACCCGGGTCCGCACCAGCAGTCCTTCCGGGCCGGCTTCCACGCAGTCGGTGCGGTGCCGCATCCGGTGCAGTCCGTATTCGCGCCACGTGGTGGCGCTGCGGGCCTCCGGCTGCCAGGGTGCGCCCTCGTCGTTGTCCGTGGGCGCACGCCACACGTCGAGCCGCGGACCGGTCAGTGCAAGTGGCCCCAGCCGTGTGAGGACGCCGGCCGTGTCGAAGACGGCGGAACCGAGGGTGATCGTCTCGCCGGCGTGACGGGCCGGCTCGGTCCCTGTGCGCGCGGCCGAAGAGGCGATGGCGGCCGGCGGGGAGACGGCCGACTGGCCCCAGGCGACGGTGTGCCCCTGCCCCGCCCAAGAGGTGTCCTGCGCGAGGACGGCTCGCACTGTCCAGAGGATCTCGCCCCTGCCGGACGGTCCGCCGGCCGCGCTGACCGCGTCCACGGGAAGGGTCACCGTGGCCGATTCGCCCGGACCGAGGGGCGGCACGGCCAGCGGTCCGCCGCCCGCCCGCTCACCCCGCACCTGGCAGGACCACTCGAAGTCGAGGTGCCCGAGACCGGCGAAGTCATGCAGATTGCGCACTCGTACGATCACGTCACTCGCCGTGCCGGACGTTCCGCCGGGCTCGGCGCGGGCGACCTCGATGCGGACGGGTTCGATCACCTTGGCGAACTCCGTCAGCCCGGGGGAGGGGGTGCGGTCGGGGAACAGGAGCCCGTCGCACACGAAGTTGCCGTCGTGCACCTCCTCGCCGAAGTCCCCTCCGTAGGCGAAGTAGGCCCGGCCGTCGTCCGTGCGGCGCAGCAGCCCGTGGTCGATCCACTCCCAGACGAACCCTCCCTGGCAGCGCTCGTAGGTCTCGAACAGCCGCTGGTACTCGCTGAGTCCGCCGGGGCCGTTGCCCATCGCGTGCGCGTACTCGCACAGGACGAACGGGAGAGCGCGCCGGCGCGCGTCGGCAGCGGCGTCCTCGAGCGGGGGCTCCTTCCGCTGCCCGATCAGCTCGACCTCGTCGTGCGTCGCGTACATGCGCGAGTAGAGGTCGGAGTCCGGGCACTCGGGGTCGTTCTCGTAGTGCAGGGGACGGGAGGGGTCCCTTTCGCGGATCCAGCGGGACATCGCGCCCAGTCCCGCTCCGCTGCCGCATTCGTTGCCCAGCGACCAGACGACGACCGACGGATGGTTCTTGTCGCGTTCCACCATGCGCTCGGCACGGTCCAACAGCGCCGCGGTCCACCGTTCGTCGTCGACGGGGTTGCCCTCCCAGTCGAGTTCGCCGAAGCCGTGGGTCTCCAGATCGCACTCGTCGACCACCCAGAGGCCGTACTCGTCGCACAGGTCGAGAAACGCCGGGTGCGGAGGAGCGTGGCTGGTGCGGACGGCGTTGATGTTGTGCCGCTTCATCAGCTGCACGTCCAGGCGCATCGTGGCTTCGTCCACTGCGCGCCCGTGTTCGGGGTGGAACTCGTGCCGGTTGACGCCCCGGAAGAGGACGCGCTTGCCGTTCACCTTCAGCTGACCGTCCTCGATACGGACGGTGCGGAACCCGATCCGGAAGTGCACTGTTTCGCCTGGGGTGGCCAGCCGGGCGTCGTACAGGCGGGGCGTCTCCGCGGTCCACGGTTCGACGGGCAGGACGACGTTCTCGCCTGTGGCGGCGTCGATGCCCAGCTCGGGTACGGTCACCCGTCCACGGGGCCGGCAGTCCACGCGCAAGGTCCCCTCACCCGACGTGTGGTCGTACGAGGAGTGCACTGTGTAGTCGTCCACGGCCCCTTCGGGCCGGTGGTGCAGCGCGACGTCGCGGAAGACGCCCGGCAGCCACCACATGTCCTGGTCCTCCAGGTAGCTGCCCGCCGACCACTGGTGCACCCGTACGGCCAGCACGTTCCGGCCGGGCCGCAGTACGCCGGTGACGCGGAACTCGTGCGGGAGGCGCGAGCCCTGGAACGTGCCGAGCTCGCGTCCGTTGAGCCAGACGCGGGCACAGGACTCCACACCGTCGAACCGCAGGAGAGTCTCCCCGCCACCGGGCCAGTCGGCGGGGAGGTCGAACAGGCAGCGGTGGTCGCCTGTCGGGTTCTCGTCGGGTACGCGCGGCGGGTCGACGGGGAAGGGATAACGGACGTTGGTGTACGCCGGGGCGCCGTGCCCCTGAAGCACCCAGTGACCTGGGACCACGGTCTTGTCCCAGTCGGAGCTGTCGTAGCCGTCCTCGGTGAACTCGGTGCCGGACCCGACGGCGGTGGGGGAGAGGCGGAAGTCCCAGGTTTCGTTCAGCGGGAGTCTCTTCGCGTCGGAGGCCGCGTACCAGGCGCGCGGTGCGAGGGTGCCGGTTGAGGGGGAGATGTCCTCGTAGTACTCGGGGCTCACTGCTCTCCTCGGGCGACGGTGCGTGGGAAGTCCGCTCCTGTCGCGTTTCGCGCACAGTGCTTCCCGATTCATGCACCACGTTCGCCGATCGTGCTTCGTGCTTCGACTTGTGATTGTCAGGCTTCTACAGATCCCCGTCGGCCGGAAGACGTATGCGCTTACGGTGAGGGCGGAATCTGCTACGGCTTCGCTGGTCATGCGCCGTGAAGCGTCAACTCCCGTGGTTCTGGAGGGCGTTCGCCTCTGTGACAACTTTGGCATGAACACTTCCAGTCAGGGCTGGGACCTGATACTCCTGCATGACAAAAGCACCCTCCATGTCGACCCCCCACCATGAGAGGTTCCATGAAGCTCAACAGATGGACAGCCACGGCCACGGTCGTGGCGTGCGTCGGAGTCACCACCTTCGGTGCCGCCGCCGCGTCCGCGCAGGAAGCCGCAACCGGGTACGTCGCCCTCGGCGACTCCTACTCGTCCGGCCTCGGCGCCGGTGACTACGACTCCGACAGCGGCGACTGCAAGCGCAGTGCGAACGCATACGCGAATCAGTGGGCAGCGGCCAACTCCCCCTCGTCGTTCGACTTCACCGCCTGCTCCGGCGCCCGTACCGGAGACGTGCTGAACGACCAGCTGGGCCCGCTCAGCGACTCGACCGGTCTGGTGAGCATCAGCATCGGAGGCAACGACGCGAGCTTCGCCGACACCATGCAGGCGTGCGTCCTGCAGGGCGAGGGCGTGTGCCTCGAGAAGATCGAGGAGGCCAAGGGGTACATCAGCGGCACCCTCCCCGGCCAGCTCGACTCCGTCTACAACGCGATCACCGACCGGGCACCGTCCGCCAAGGTCGTGGTGCTGGGCTACCCCCGGATGTACAAGCTGAACGGCGAGTGCTCCGTGGGCCTCAGCGAGAAGTCGCGTGAGGCGATCAACTCCGCGTCCGACGTACTCAACGACACCATCGCCAAGCGCGCGGCCGACCACGGCTTCACCTTCGGCGACGTGCGTGACTCCTTCACCGGACACGAGATCTGCTCCGGCGACTCGTGGCTGCACAGTGTCACTGTGCCGGTCGGGGAGTCCTACCACCCGACGAAGACCGGCCAGACCAGCGGTTACCTCCCGGTGCTGGAGGCCAACGCGTAGAACTGGCGGGCCGCGACGCGTCGCACTGGCGCGTCGTTGAAAGGCCCGGACAGTGCTTCGCCCCGGCCGGGGCGAGAGGCTTCAGTCCCTCTCGCCCCGGCCGGGCTCTTTCTGCCGCAGGGCGACGGCCAGCGCCGCCGCCGGATCCGTCTGCGCACCGCCCGCCGGCCACCACACGCCGCGCTCCGCGACGTAGGGCCACCAGCTTCCGTCCGGCCCGATCCGCAACTGGGCGCTCCCGTCCGGGGTGTTCCAGCTGCTGCCGGCGATGTTCAGTCCCGGCGGGTCGACTTCCTCCGCCCAGGCGGTGGCGAGCTGGTCGCGGGCCCAGGCCATCGTCTCCGGAGCCGGAGTCCATGACTCCTCCCACACGGTGAGGCCGAGTTCCCCGCCGACTTCCCAGGCGCGTACGGCGGCGCCGAACGACGCGGGAGGGACGCCGCAATGCGCCGAGAGGCGTTCGGCGATGCGCCTTCTCGGAGCCGACGCGGCCAGCCGCACCGCGTCCTGGAACGGCGTGAGCGGTTCAGGCAGGTCACTGTGCGCGTGAGCGGGTGAGAGGGCGGCGCAGAGCAACTGGTGCGCTCGGGACGCGGTTTCCGCGATCAGGAACTCGAGGGCCGCCGCGTCCACTCCGCTTGCCGGCTGCGTACCCGCACCCGTCAGCGACGGCGCGCCACCGGGGGCACTCCCGGGCGGAGGCTCGGCGGGCAGCGGACGCAGGTCCGCGCCGCGCGCGAAAACCTCCTCCGCGAGGACGCCCCGCGGCTCCACGTTGTGCCGGGTGCCGCCGAGGTCACCGGCCGGATCCTGTTCGCCCGCCGGCTCTGCCGCCGCGGACGCCGTCCCCGCAGAAGTGTGCGCCCCGAGCTCCTCCAGCAACTCCCGCTCGGTGCGGCCGCGCAACAACAGCAGCACGAAGGGATCCTCGTCCAACAGGCGCGCCAACTGGTAGGACAGCGCTGCCGTGTGCGGACAGTGGTCCCACGCCTCGCATCCGCACGAGGGGTCCAGATCGCCGATCCCCGGCAGCAGTTCGACGCCGACACTCAGGGCGTCCTCCACGAGGCGCGGCGGCATCTCGCCGTCCAGCAGCGCCGCCAGATGGCCGGACTCGCGTGCTGCCACCTCCAGCACGCGCTCCCAGTCGGCATCCGGAAGCTCCTGCAGCAGTACGTCGGAACGGTGAGCGGTTCCGTCGCGGTCGCGCACCACCGCTGTGATGCGTCCGGGCCGTACGGTGACGGCGCCGACTGCCCCCTGGCGCGCGAACCTGCGTCCCTTGCGGAGCTGTTCGCCGTCGAGCGCGGTGTCCTCAAGAGCCTGCAGCCAGCGCGTCCCCCACCACGTCCGCGCGAAGGCACGCCCCCGGGCGGGCGGGAGGGCGGCGAAAGTACGCTCGCGCTCACCGGCTCCGTCGCTCTGCCCGTGCGGTTCCCCGTGGGGCTGAGTCATGCTCCGCTCCTTCGCAGCGCGACCAGGTCGGACAGTTCGCTGTCCGAGAGTTCGGTGAGTGCCGCCTCACCGGAGCCGAGGACCGCGTCGGCGAGCTTCCTCTTGCGCCGCAGCATCTCGTCGATGCGGTCCTCCACGGTTCCCTCGGCGATCAGACGGTGCACCTGCACGGGACGGTCCTGTCCGATGCGGTACGCGCGGTCAGTGGCCTGGTCCTCCACGGCGGGGTTCCACCAGCGGTCGTAGTGCACGACGTGGGCCGCGCGCGTCAGATTCAGGCCGGTGCCCGCCGCCTTGAGCGACAGCAGGAAGACGGGGACGGCCCCGTCCTGGAAGTCGCGCACCATGTCCTCCCGCCGCTTCACCGGCGTCCCGCCGTGCAGGAGCCGGGTGGGCACGCCCCGCGACGTGAGATGGCGCTCGAGCAGTCGTGCCATCCGGACGTACTGGGTGAAGACGAGGACGCCGCCGGGATCCTCCTCGGCGAGGATCGCGCCCAGAAGTTCGTCGAGGAGCTCCAGCTTCCCCGACCGGCCCGCCAGCTCCGGGGCGTCCTCCTTGAGGTACTGGGCGGGGTGGTTGCAGATCTGCTTGAGCGACGTCAGCAGTTTCACGACGAGTCCGCGCCGTGCGAAGTCGCCGTCGCTGCCGGAGATCTCCTCCAGCCCCTCGCGTACGACCGCCTCGTACAACCCGGCCTGCTCGGAGGTGAGCGCTACGGTGCGGTCGGTCTCCGTCTTGGGCGGCAGCTCGGGTGCGATCCCGGGATCGCTCTTGTGGCGGCGGAGGAGGAACGGGCGCACCAGCCGGGCGAGCCGTTCAGCGCTCGCGGGGTCGCCGCCCTCCGCGGCGTCGGCGTAGCGCCTGCGGAAGGTCCCGAGCCGCCCCAGCAGTCCGGGCGTCGTCCAGTCCAGCACCGACCACAGCTCGGAGAGGTTGTTCTCCACGGGAGTCCCGGTCAGCGCGACGCGGGAGCGGCCCGGGATGGTGCGCAGGGCGCGGGCCGTGGCGGAGAAGGGGTTCTTCACGTGCTGCGCCTCGTCGGCGACGACCAAGCCCCAGCCTGGCGCGGGGAGTCCGGTCAGCGGACCCGCGTCGAGACGCATGGTCCCGTACGTCGTCAGGACGACTTCCCCGTCGTCCAGGCCGCCCAGGTGCCGGTCCGTCCCGTGATATCTGCGCACCGGTGTGCCCGGAGCGAAGCGTTCGATCTCGCGCTCCCAGTTGCCCAGCAGGGAGGCGGGGCAGACCACCAGCGTCGGACCGGACGTACCGGGCTGCTCCTGCCGGCGCAGATGGAGTGCGATGAGTGTGACGGTCTTGCCGAGCCCCATGTCGTCCGCGAGGCATCCGCCCAGCCCCATCGACGTCATCCGCTCCAGCCAGTCGAGCCCCCGCAGCTGGTAGTCGCGCAGCGTCGCTGCCAGCGCCTCCGGCTGCGAGGCCGGGCCGGAGTCCGGCTCCGGGGGGTCGGAGAGGTACCTGCGAAGCGATTCCAGCCAGCCCGACGCGCGTACCTCTACGGGCTCTCCGTTCTCTTCCGACGAGCCCGACAGGACCGCGCCTAGCGCGTCGGCTGTCGTGAGTTTGCGGCTCTTGCGATCCCGTGCGCGTTGCACTGCGGCGGGGTCCACCAGCACCCACTGCCCGCGGAGCCGCACCAAAGGGCGTCCCGCCTCTGCCAGTGCGTCCAGTTCGGGTCCGGTCAGCTCCGTGTCGCCGACGGCGAGGCGCCAGTCGAAGTGGAACAGCGCGTCGGTCGGCAGTTCGCGGGGCGGAGAACCCGCCGGCCCCTGCCCGGCCGGGTCTCGCGGTGCGGCTGGGCTGACGACGGCTCGCGAGGTGAGACGCCGCTGGAGCTGCCGGGGCCAGTGCACGCGCAGCCCCGCGGTCTCCAGAGCCGCGGAGACGGACGGGGTGAGAAGTTCGGCGATCTCTTCCTCCACCAGCGGCACGCGGTCCGGTACGGGTGAAGACAGCAGAGGGGTGAGCGGGTCCCAGGCGGCTGCCGCCCGGCGCAGCGTGAGCAGCGTGTCCCTCTGCACCCGCGGACCGAACGCCGCCGGGTTCGGGAAGGTGCCCGCCCAGATCTCTGCCGCGTCGCAGAGGACGGCGGGGTCGGTGACGCTGTGCACCTGCAGCACCGCCGAGAAGTGCGTCTGCTCGGTGAGACGGTCACCGGGGACGTCTGCGCCGTCGTCCCTCTCAGCGGTGTCATGTCTGCCCGTGGCACTGTCCGCGGCGTCGTCCGGCAGGCCGTCGACCTCGATACGCAACGACAGCCGTATGCCCGCGTCGTGGCCCGCCGCGACGTCGGCGGCCCAGTCGCGCAGCTGGGGGATGTGCTGTACCGGCACAGCGGCGAACGCGGCCCCACCGGCCGCGACCTCGGCCGCCGGGGTACGGGGCAGGGTGTCCGCGACGGCATCGAGGAAGGCGCGGAGCTCGCTCTCCGGCTCCGGCAGCCGCGGGCGGTCCGACGTCCCGGGCAGCGGAACGGCGTGCGCGTGCGGCGGCATGGCCGCGGCGAGGCCCCTCAGCTGCTCCGCGTCCGCCGCGTCGAGGGGCCCGAACCGCCAGGCGTCGTTGCTGGCTCCGCTCAGCCCCGGCAGCAGCCGGCCGCGTGCTGCCAGTCGTAGAGCGAGGAGGCAGGCCGCGCCCCAGAAGACCGCACCGGAGGGCCCCCGGGCGCCTGCTTCTTCCGCGGCCGCCCGTATCCGGGTGAGCACGGGCAGAGCCGCTCCCACGGGCAGTGCCAGTGCGGGCACCGCGCGCACAGTGATCACGCTGTCCGCCACCCCTTCTGGGGCGGGTAGCGCGACAGCCAGCTCTTGCAGACCGTCCCGCCCGGGAAGGGGCGGCGCACCGTCGGGGCGCCAGAAGGCGATACGTGTCAGGCGGGGCGGATCGGCGTGCAGGAGCACGGCGGAGGTCTGGGCGAGACGGGCGATCTCGGAGGGCGTCGTCACGGTCTGAGTCACAGAGCCACGCATTCTTCAAACTTGACTAGCTGCGGCGAGTGGCCGACCGTACATCAGCTCCGGGCGGAACAGGAAACGACGAGGGAACCCCGGAGCCCGGAGTGGCGTTTTACTGGACAGTGGAGGCGGGCGCACGCCGCCACGGAGGAGGCTGGAGATGACCAACAGAGGAAAGATCGCCGTCGGCGGTGTGGCCGTGGGGCTGCTCCTGTGGTGGCTGACGTCGTTCTGGATCGCCCTGGCGGTGATCGTCGGCGTTCCGGTCGTCGCCTATCTGACGCTCGACCCCTCGCAGCGCCGGCGCCTGCGCCGAGTGAGCCGCAGAGAACTGCGCCGCTGACAGCGGGACCGCCCGCTCAGGCGGTAGCCGGTCACATCGAGGTCAGCGGGAGTGTCCCGGTCGTCGCGGCGCCGGTCCGGTGCCGCCCGGCACCGGACCGGCGCCGCCGCAGGGCTGTCCGGGCTTGACGCGCGCGACGGGGCGCGCCTCGCGGCCAGCCCCGGTCAGTGGGCGCAACTCCCCTCGGACTACGTAGAGTTGCGCTCATGAGGTGGATCGCAATGGAGGCCGGTGACGCCGCGACCTGGGGCAGTACCGTCGTCGCGTTCGGCACGGCCTGCTTCGCGGTCGCCCAGGGCATCGCGCAGAGACGCGACCTGCGCCGCCAGAACGAACTGCAGGCCGAGGCCTCCCAGTTACAGCGTCGTCAGATCGAGACCGCTGAGCGCCGCGCGCTGGTCATGGAGCAGCTGCTGGCCCAGGTGACCGCCCCTTCACCGTATGTTCCGCCAGTGCCGTATCCGCCCCGGCAACGCCCGGAGGGCGCTCCCGCTGACCTGACCCCTTACGGCCAGCGCCCCGAAGTCCCAGCCCAGTGGGCCGGGGTAGGGGAGCCGGATGCCATGGCGGACGAGGACGCGCGTACCTTCGCCGCAGAACCGGTCGGCCGGACCCCGGACGGAGCGGCCGATCCGCCCATGGCCGACGCCGTGGAGCCGACGGCTGGCACCTTTGAGCCGGTCGCCGAACCGGTGAACGGCCACCCGCAGTCGATTCCCCAGCCCCCGAAACAGCAGTGGCCCGCGCCCCAGCAGTGGCCCCCGTCGCAGCAGGGCATCGGTCCATGGCACCTGGAGCGCTTCGGAAAGCACGGTTACGCCCTGCGCAACACCGGTCCCGTCACCCTCACCGGTGTCCGGGTGGACCCGGCGAATCTGCCTTCTTCGGCTCGCGGCGTTCCCGAGTACGCCGTCGTGCGGGCAGGCGAGGCCGCTGAGTTCCTGATGGCGCCGATGCGCGGAGAGCCTCTGCCCGCGCAGGTTCTGGTGACCTGGGAGGACCAGCCGCACGCTCTGTCCGTTCCCGTCCCGCCCGGGTGAGGCCGCCGGGCAGCCGCGTCAGGCCGCCGGGCGCAGGGCGACTTCGTCGAGCGCTTCAAGCAGTTGCGGGAGTTCGCTGCCACGCCCGACCGGCAGCACCTCGCCCGGCTCCTCGTCCAGCAGCAGGAACGCGATGTCGTCGGTACGCGCCACCATGCTCCAGCCAGGACCGTCGGCACGCAGCGTGCGCGCGTCGCCGGACGCGAACGCGGAGCGTATCCGGCCGGGTGGCGGCGGGTCGTGGAGGTAGGCCCGCACCTCGTCGAGGACGCGCTTCACCGATTCGTTGGGCTGCTCTCCGGCTTCGACGAACTCCACCTCGTCGTCGACCTGTTCACGCCAGGCCGCCCACTGCAGCGCGATCTCGTCGGCACCGAGCCGTCGTTGAGCGGGACCCCACTGCTCCGTGTCCGGCGGTACGAGCACGTCGTGGCCGCCTTCCTGCTGGGAGTCGGGCTCGGGATCGTGCGGCGCGGGCACGCCCGGTGCCGCGACCGCCAGAGCCAGCGGCCAGCCGGGAAGCACAGCCGCGACCGAACTCTCGGAGGGGGAGAGGTCGTACTCCATGCCGCAGTCCCAGGCCGCGACCGCGCAGGCGACGAGCGTCACGTCGTCCGTGGCGACCGTCCACCGGGCGCCCTCGCCGTCCTGCCCCAGCACGAGTCCGTAGCCCTCCGCGTACGGCTCCAGGCGGAGTCGTGCGCAGGCTTCGGGGTAGTCATCGCCGAGAACGCTGGGGAACTGGGCGGGAGTCAGCAGTACGGCCGTCAGCACGTACAGCGCGTCGTCGTCAGCGGCCACCTGGTCTCCCCTTCCGTCAGATGCCGGGAACCTTAACCCTAGAGTCAGTTCGCCGACAGGGCAGGGCCGCAGATGAGAGGGACGCAGCGTGCAGAGATACGACCGCCTCAAGCACATCCTGCAACTCGACCCCGAGACCGACTTCCTGGAGATCTACCGGCTCAGTGCCACCTACGAGTTCCCCTGGGACTACGCACGCTCCCTCGAACTCGCCCTCTACCGCACCTACGCGGTGCCCAGCATCGGACGTCTGCTCGCCCGTACGGCTGAACTCACCCAGCGGGCGCAGAAGCGCTACGACGACACCTCCCTGCTTCTCGACGCCGTCGTCGAACACGGCTTCTCCTCAGACGAGGGACGAACCGCGATCCGCCGGATCAACCAGATGCACCGCAGCTACGACATCACGAACGACGACATGCGGTACGTGCTGTGCACCTTCGTCGTGATGCCCAAGCGCTGGCTCGACGCCTACGGCTGGCGGCGCCTGTCCTCGCACGAGCAGCACGCGGCCGCCGTCTACTACCGCACTCTCGGCAGGCACATGGGCATCAGCGGCATCCCGTCCTGCTACGCGGAGTTCGAGAAGTGCCTCGACGAGTACGAAGAGGCCCACTTCGCCTGGGACCCGCAGGCCCGCACGGTCTCGGACTCGACGCTGGACCTCATGGCCTCCTGGTACCCCTCGCCCCTCGCACCCGCAGTGCGTGGTGCCGGCAAGGCACTGCTGGACGACTCGCTGCTGCGGACGTTCCGCTACTCCCCGCCGCACCCTGCTGTGCGGCGGGCCGTGCAGGGCGCGTTGCGGCTGCGGGGACGAGCGGTCCGGCTGCTGCCTCCGCGCCGTTCGCCGCACTACGCCCGGCAGAACCCGGAGATCAAGGGCTATCCGGGCTACCCGGCCGGCTACCGCATCGAGGACCTCGGGACGTTTCCGGGAACGGGCGGGCGGACGTCCCCTGGAACTCCGGGATGTCCCGTACCGCACGGCACGGAGTAGCCCGCAGACGGGTGGGCGGCGGCGGCCCTGGCGCTCAGGGCCTCCTGGTCGCCAGAGCCAGATAGCGGTCGTCCTCGTCCGCGTAGGACGTCAGTTCCCATCCCGCAGCGGCCAGCAGCGAACGGAGGTTGGGCAGGGCGCGCACGTCGTCCGCTGTCAGGGTGCGCCCCTTGTGCGCCGCGAGCGCAGCGCGGCCCACCGGGTGGAAGAGCGCGAGCCTGCCGTGCGGGCGCACCACGCGGGCCAGTTCGGACAGTCCCGGCCCCGCGGCGGGAAGATGGGAGATGAGGCCGGCGGCGAAGACGGCGTCGAGGCAGCCGTCGGACAGCGGCAGCCGCCCCACGTCGGCGACGAGCAGCTGCCCCAGGTTCCGCCGGCCGGCTTCGACCGCCGCAGCGAGCATCTCCGGCGTGAGGTCCGCCGCGAGTACCGTGCCGGTCCGCCCGACGGCGGCGCGCAGCGCAGGCAGTGCTCTCCCCGTTCCGCAGCCCGCGTCGAGCACGGTGTCGCCCTCGTGCAGGCCCAGTTCGTCCACCGCCATGGCGTATGCGGGCCCGTCGTCCGGGAAGCGTGCGTCCCATCCGGCGGCGCGGACGGCGAAGAACTCACGTACGCGGGCTGACTCGTCACTCGGCTGGTGCGGCATGCAGGCCATCATGTCGCACTGCCCGGAGCGCGGTCCGACGGTCGCACCGGGCAGCGCGCTTGGTCAGTCGGCGATGCCGGACAGCGCCACGACCTTCTCGATCCGCAGCCGCACGAGCAGTTCGCCGGGGACGGCGTTGCGAGCCCCGAACCGCTCCGCGGCGTCCTCGCCCATGTAGCGGCCGCCGATGCGCGTCGCCCAGTGCTTCATCGTCTCCAGATCGTCGCTCAGCTCCGCCCGGCCCTGGACGACGACGAACGCGTACGGCGGCCGCTCGTCGTCGACGCACAGGGCGGCACGCCCGTCCCGTGCCAGGTTGCGGCCCTTGACGGTCTCCTCGCCGGTGGTGAAGACGACGTCGTCGCCGTCGAGCACGAACCAGACAGGGGCAGTATGCGGGCTGCCGTCCGCGCGCACCGTCGAGAGTTTGGCGGTGCGGGTGCCCTCGGAGAGGAAACTGCGCCAGCCGTCTTCCGTCATCTTCTCAGCCATGCGTACATACTGCGCCCGTCGTACGTGGACCGCGGACGTGAATGCCGCATGTGAGCGTGTGGTTGCTCACCGCTTCGTGGTGGGTAGGGGTGGCACGGCAGCTGATGTGAAGAAGGGGGAACGCCGCAATGGCGCTGAATACAGGGCTCGACTGGCTGCTCGACGACCTCACCGAGCGGATACCGGCCGTGAAGCACGCAATGGTGCTCTCGACCGACGGTCTGGTCACCGCGAACAGTCAGAGCCTGGAGAAGACGGACGCCGAGCATCTCGCGGCCGTCGCGTCCGGCCTGCAGTCCCTTGCGAAGGGGTCGGGAGCACACTTCGGGGCGGGGCCCGTACGCCAGACGATGATCGAGTTCGAGGAGGGGCTGCTCTTCGTGACGGCAGCGGGCGAGGGCAGCTGCCTGTGCGTCCTCACGGGGGAGGAAGTGGACGTCGGCGCCGTCGCGTACGAGATGACCCTGCTGGTCAACCGCGTCGGCGAGCACCTCGGTCTGCCCGCGCGGAACGGGACGTAACGGCCCGGCCGGGGAGTTATCCACAGGGGAGGCGCGAAGTCCCGCAGACGTCTAATGTCGTCACTGTCAGTAGTCGCCGCAAGGGCGGCGGCTCGGATGACGACGGGGAGAGTCATGCAGGACGATGTCGCGATGAGCACGGCCGCGCGGGAGTTGGGACTGCGGCCCAAGATGCTGGAGCTGGCCGTCCAGATCGGGGAGATCCGCAGCGAAGGCGGCGCCAAGGACCAGCGCCGTGTTCCGCGAGAGGAGATTGCCCGGTTGGAGGAGTCGGCCGGGTTCCCGCAGAGCTTCGAGGAGCGGCTGCGTGTGGTGGACGCCGGTGAGGGCGCCGAGCTGCTGGGTATCTGCACCGCTCGATTCGCGCGGCTGGCGAGGGGCGGCTGCTTCAGCCCCGTGCGCTTCTACGTCAACCGCTACAGGGCCGTGGTCTGGCTGTACCTGGCCAGGGAGCTGGAGGCGTTCGCGGGGCGGCGCCCCGAGCTGCTCACCGGTGCGGTTCCGAGGGGGCTGCGGATGCTGCTGGGTGAGGGAGTGGATTACCGTCCCCGGCACTGGCGCGGGCGCAGGGTCGGCCAGCTCTGCCGTCAGGCGTCGGGGCGGCCGTGGGAAGTGGCAGCGGCACGGTCGGCGGTGCTGACGCCCGAAGTGCTGCGCGTAGCCGTACCGGACGCAGGGGAGCGTGCCCTGCTGCAGTCTCTCCGGCCTGAGTTGATGGTGGTGCGCGGCGAGTCGACGGCTACGAGGGAGGTAGCCGAAGCGCTCTGCGTGGCGGAGGCGGAGGACGAGGTCCTCTGGCACCGGCTGATGCTGGAGGCGGAGCTGCAGGACGCCCGCGCCGCACAGCACCGGGACGGCGAGGCCGGAGCCGAGCCGGAGGCCGGCGGTCCTTCCGCGCGGTGCCCGGCTCCACGCGGGGCGGGAGAGGCAGACGCCGGGGGAGGAGCCGAACCCGGCCCTCCGCTCACCCTGCCCGGCTCCGGGCCAGCTACAAGGAGGCGGCCGGACGTGGTCCCCGGGACGTACACCAGCAGCTCGGGAGGTGGCTTGCCCGGCCATGACCGGCCGGAGGCCGCCGGATGCAAGGCGCGGGCAGCCGGGCAGGATTCCGCCAGGACGGCAGGACCGTCCGTGGTGAGGCGCAGAGCGCAACTGCTCCACAGGATGCGTGGGCCACGCCGGGGAGCCGCCTGGTGGCGTCGCGAGGGAGAGCTGAGACGTCCGGCCTTCTGAAGGGCGGTTCCCGTGAGGGCTCGTTCGCCCTACAGCGGGCGGAACAGCCCTTCCTGCATCACCGACACGATCAACTTGCCGTCGCGGTCGAAGATCTGGCCTCTGGCCAGGCCGCGGCCGCTGGTCGCGATGGGTGACTCCTGCTGGTACAGAAACCACTCGTCGGCGCGGAACGGCCTGTGGAACCACATCGCGTGGTCGAGGGAGGCCATGTCGAACCCGCGCGGCCCCCACAGCGGTTCGACGGGGATACGCACCGCGTCCAGGAGGGTCATGTCGCTGGCGTAGGTCAACGCGCAGGTGTGGACGAGGGGATCGTCGCCGAGTGAGCCGATCGCCCGCATCCACACTCCGCTGCGCGGTTCGGCGTTCCTCAGGTCCTCCGTGTCCCAGCGCAGCCGCTCGACGTAGCGGATGTCGAACGCGACCCGGCGCTCCATGCGCTCCAGCGACTCGGGGAGTTCGCCCAGGTGGTCCCGGAGCTCGCCGGCGAGTTTCGGAAGGGTCTCGGGATCCGGGACCTCGGGCATGGAGACCTGATGCTCGATGCCCGGTTCGGGCTGATGGAAGGAGGCGGTGAGATTGAAGATGGTCCGGCCCTGCTGGACGGCGACGACGCGGCGGGTCGTGAAGGACCGCCCGTCCCGCACCCGCTCGACCTGGTACACGATGGGCACGCCCGGTGTCCCCGGGCGCAGGAAGTACGCGTGCAGCGAATGCACCGGCCGCTGCAAGTCGGTGGTGCGGCCCGCGGCGACGAGCGCCTGCCCGGCGACCTGGCCGCCGAAGACGCGCTGGAGGTTCTCCTGGGGGCTGCGCCCCCTGAAGATGTTGATCTCGATCTGTTCCAGGTCGAGGAGCCCGGCGAGCTGTTCGGCGGGGCTGGTCATCGTGCTTGCTCCCTGGTCGCGGCGTACGGAGTGCTCACAGCTGGCCCACGGACGTCACCTTGATCACGGCGCGCCCCTCCTCGTCCGAAGCAGTGAGATCCACCTCCGCGGAGATGCCCCAGTCGTGATCGCCGGAGGGGTCGGCGAAAGTCTGCCGGACCCGCCACAGCGCCTCCTCTGGGACCTCTTCGATCTGGAGGAGGCGCGGTCCCCGGGCGTCGGGTCCGGTGCCGAGGTCGTCGTACTCGTCCCAGTAGGCGTCCATGGCCTCTCCCCACGCGTCCTCGTCCCAGCCGGCGTCGGCGTCGAGTTCACCCAGCTCGGCCACCTTGTCGAGGGCGGCGAGTTCGACCCGACGGAACATGGCGTTCCGTACGAGGACCCGGAACGCGCGTGCGTTCGCGGTGACCGGCTTGACCTGATCGGCCCGCTCCTGCGCCTCCTCCGCGTTCTCGTCCTCGGGATTGGCCAGCTGCTCCCACTCGTCGAGCAGGCTGGAGTCGACCTGGCGGACCATCTCGCCGAGCCACTCGATGATGTCCTGGAAGTCTTCGGACTTCTTCTCGTCGGGGACGGTGTGCTCCAGCGCCTTGTAGGCGCCGGCGAGATAGCGCAGCACGATGCCCTCCGTGCGCGCGAGTTCGTAGAAGGAGACGAACTCGGAGAAGGTCATCGCCTTCTCGTACATGTCGCGGACGACGGACTTGGGCGCGAGAGGGTGGTCGCCCACCCACGGGTGCGACTTGCGGTAGAGGCCGTAGGCGTGGAAGAGCAACTCCTCCAGCGGACGGGGGTGGCTGATGTCCATCAGCCGTTCCATGCGCTCCTCGTACTCGATGCCCTCCGCCTTCATCTCGGCGACGGCCTCGCCCTTGGCCTTGTTGGTCTGGGCGGCGAGGATCTGCCGAGGGTCGTCGAGGGTCGACTCGACGACGGACACCATGTCCAGCGCGTAGGACGGCGACTCGGGGTCCAGCAGCTCGAACGAGGCCAGCGCGAAAGTCGAGAGGGGCTGGTTGAGCGCGAAGTCCTGCTGGAGGTCCACGGTGAGGCGGATGGTCCGGCCCTGCGCGTCCGGCTCGTCCAGCTGCTCGACGACTCCGCCGTCCAGCAGCGACCGGTAGATGGCGATGGCCCGGCGGATGTGGCGGAGCTGCGAGCGGCGGTCCTCGTGGTTGTCCTCCAGCAGCTTCCGCATCTGGCTGAAGGCGTCGCCCGGCCGGGCGATCACGGAGAGCAGCATCGCGTGCGTCACGCGGAAGCGGGAGTTGAGCGGTTCCGGATCGGAGGCGATCAGCTTCTCGAAGGTCTGCTGGCCCCAGTTGACGAAGCCCTCCGGCGCCTTCTTCCGGACGACCTTGCGGCGCTTCTTCGGGTCGTCCCCGGCTTTGGCGAGTGCCTTCTCGTTCTCGACGACGTGCTCGGGAGCCTGGGCGACGACGAAGCCGGAGGTGTCGAACCCGGCGCGGCCCGCACGGCCGGCGATCTGGTGGAACTCCCTGGCCCGCAGGGTGCGGACGCGCGTCCCGTCGTACTTGGTGAGGGCGGTGAACAGCACAGTGCGGATGGGCACGTTGACTCCGACGCCCAGCGTGTCCGTCCCGCAGATGACCTTCAACAGCCCCGCCTGGGCGAGGCGTTCGACCAGGCGGCGGTACTTGGGCAGCATGCCCGCGTGGTGCACACCGATGCCGTGGCGCACGTAGCGGGAGAGATTGCGGCCGAAGCGGGTGGTGAAGCGGAAGTTGCCGATGATCTTGGCGATCTCGTCCTTCTCGGCGCGGGTGCACATGTTGATGCTCATCAGCGCCTGCGCACGCTCCACGGCCTGAGCCTGCGTGAAGTGCACGATGTAGACGGGCGCCTGACGGGTCTCCAGCAGTTCGGTGACCGTCTCGGTGAGGGAGGTGGTCCGGTACTCGTAGGAGAGGGGGACGGGCCGGCTGGCCGACTTCACGACCGCCGTGTCGCGCCCTGTACGCCGTGTCAGGTCCTCTTCGAACCGTGTGACGTCTCCGAGAGTCGCCGACATCAGCACGAACTGCGCGTTCGGCAGTTCCAGGAGCGGAATCTGCCAGGCCCAGCCGCGGTCGGGCTCCGCGTAGAAGTGGAACTCGTCCATCACCACCTGACCGACGTCCGCGTCGGCTCCGTCGCGCAGCGCGATGGACGCGAGCACCTCGGCCGTGCAGCAGATGACGGGAGCGTCGGCGTTGACGGAGGCGTCGCCCGTGAGCATGCCGACGTTCTCGGTGCCGAAGATCTTGCACAGGTCGAAGAACTTCTCCGAGACCAGTGCCTTGATCGGCGCGGTGTAGAAGGTCACCTCGTCCCGGGCGAGAGCCGTGAAGTGAGCACCGGCGGCGACCAGGCTCTTCCCCGAGCCGGTCGGGGTCGAAAGGATCACGTTCGCGCCGGAGACAACCTCGATCAGCGCCTCCTCCTGTGCCGGATAGAGGGAGATCCCCCTCTCCTCGGCCCAGCCCGCGAAGGCTTCGTAGAGCGCGTCGGGCTCGGCGTCGTCCGGCATCTGATCGATAAGGGTGGCTGTCACGCCCCCCATACTGCCTCCCTCGGTCGCGGATACGGGAACCGGTGCTCGCGTGCTGATCATCTGCCGATACGCTGTGACGCCGGCCAGGCGTCAGAGGAACGGCCCATCACGGCGCCGACGGTGGTCAGTTGGCGGCCGGAGCCGGATGCGGAGCACGGCACCGGTGACAGAGAGAAGGCGGGGGAGACAGAACATGATGGGACCGGCGCATTCGCTGTCAGGAGCGGCGGCCTGGCTCGGAGCTGGAGCGGCCGCGGCTGCGCTGGACCACCCGATGCCCTGGCCCGTCCTTCTCGCGGGAACGCTGATCTGCTCCGGCGCCGCGCTGGCCCCCGACCTCGACCACAGGTCGGCGACGATATCCCGCGCCTTCGGTCCGATCTCCAGGGCGTTGTGCGGTGTGATCGACAAGATCTCGGAGAGCGTTTACAACGCGACGCGCAGCGGCGGGGAGCGCCGCCGCTCCGGCGGCCACCGGACGCTCACCCACACCTGGCCCTGGGCGCTCTTCCTCGGAGTCGGATTCTCCGCTGCGGCGGTCTTCGGCGGGCGCTGGGCAGTGCTGGTGATCCTCTTCATCCACATGGTGCTCGCGGTGGAAGGCCTCCTGTGGCGTGCGGCCCGTGTCTCCTCCGACGTGCTGGTCTGGCTGCTCGGGGCGACGAGCGCCTGGTCGCTCGCGGGAGTCCTCGACCAGCCCGGCAACGGATCCGACTGGCTGTTCTCGGGCCCCGGGCAGGAGTACCTGTGGCTGGGGCTGCCCATCGTGCTGGGCGCGCTCGTCCACAACATCGGGGACGCGATCACGATCTCCGGGTGCCCCGTCCTCTGGCCCGTGCCGATAAATGGGAAGCGCTGGTACCCGCTGGGCACACCGAAGTTCATGCGGTTCCGGGCAGGAGCATGGGTGGAGACGCGGGTGCTGATGCCGCTCTTCATGGTGCTCGGCGGGGCGGGCTGCCTGGTGGCCCTCGGCTTCCTCGGCTGAGCGTGCCCGCTCGCCTCTCTGGCCACCGATCGGTTTCTCGCGCGACCCGGCGCCGAGGTGCCTAGAGTCGCCGCATGCGGCGATGGACAGCACTGGCGATCGGAGGGGCTGCGACCCTGGTCTGGGGCGAATGCCTGAACTGGCGCTGGTCCCGAGCCCTTGTGGGGAACAGCGCGGGCGGTTCGGTGGCCGTGGTGGTGTTGGGCTACCGCAACACCCAGGCCACGGCGAACTTGGTCAACCGGTGGCGCGTCCGCGCTGGAATCCGCTCCATCGCCGCTGATGATGCGCGGCGGACTTGCGTGATCTTCAGTGGCGGCGCGACCGGCACCGGAACCGGCACCACGGAGGCTCAGGTGATGGCCCACTACGCGAAGTCTGTGCTCGGGTTCGACGGCACGGTGCTCCTCGAAGACCAGAGCACGACGACGTGGGAGAACATCATCAACGTCATCCCACTCCTCGAAGACGCGGACCGCGTCAAGATCGTCTCGCAGCCGGCCCATGCGCTCAAGGCGCGCGTGTACTTGCGGCGGCAGCGCCCGGACCTCGCTCAGAGACTGGTGCCTGCGGACGACTACCGTCCCGGCGAGCGGATCTTCGTCAAACCGTTGCTGGCCCTGTACGGGCTGTGGGCACTACACGGTCTCAGGGCCGACGAACACGTGGTCGCGCCGGAGGAAGGCGCTGGCGGCCACCGCCCGTAGCTCACCGTCAACTCCCGGCGTCATCAGACGGCGCCGCCGCACACCTCCGCATCGGCGGTCTTTGCGGGCTTCAACCGCCGCATAGCGGTGAACTGTTGCGACTTTCATGAGTGAATGTCCTGCGACCGCGCGGCCCCTGAAGAGACGTCACGCGTCACGACGGCGCAGACGAACCCTGCCGTGACGCCCGAGACGCCCGGACCGCGACGACCAGAGTTGACGGCGGCGGCTTCACGCGTCACGCCGCAGGACCTGCCCACGGACGACGACAGGTGCAGGAGGGATCTCACCCCCCCCGTCCGCCTACCCGTCGTTCGCCGGTGCCTCGGCGCCTCCCGGTCCGTCCCAGGGAGGCTCCCGGGTCCTGGGCGGCGAGTTCCAGCTCGGCCAGGGCACGACGTTTGGATCTTCGCGGGCTTGCGACGCCCAGCCCGCCCGTCTGCTGCGTTGTCGGAGTCGCCCGGGTACTCCCCTGGCCTTCGGCATGGGGGACCCCAAGTACGAGGGCGATCCTCCGCCTGGCATCTGGACGCACCGGACGCCGCTCGCCGAACCACGAAGATCCAAACAACGCACCCCTAGGGCCGAGCCGGACTCAACCCTGGCCGAACCGAAACCTTGCCGTCTCCGGGGCCGGAATCAGCCGTGCCAGGAGCGCCAGAGGGCCGCGTAGGCGCCGTCCGCCTCCACGAGCGCTTCATGGCCGCCCAGTTCGCTGATCCTGCCATCCTCCACGACGGCGATCACGTCGGCGTCGTGCGCGGTGTGCAGCCGGTGGGCGATCGCGACGACGGTACGTCCGTCGAGGACACGCGCCAGTGACCGCTCCAGGTGCCGGGCGGCACGCGGGTCAAGCAGAGACGTCGCCTCGTCCAGTACGAGAGTGTGCGGGTCGGCGAGGACGAGACGTGCGAGGGCGATCTGCTGCGCCTGCGCCGGGGTCACCGACAACCCGCCCGAGCCGATCTCGCTGTCCAGCCCGTCGGGCAGGGCGCGCGCCCAGGTGCCGGCGTCCACCGCGCCAAGCGCGGCCCACAGCTCGGCGTCGTCCGCGCCGGTCCTCGCCAGCAGGAGGTTGTCCCGCAGCGTCCCCACGAAGACGTGGTGCTCCTGGTTCACCAGCGCCACGTGCTGCCGCACCCGCTCCGCGGGCATTCGGGCCAACTCGGCATCTCCCAAGGCGACTTGCCCGGTCCGTGGGCCGTAGATCCCCGCCAGTAGCCGTCCGAGCGTGGACTTGCCCGCCCCCGACGGTCCGACGAGTGCCACTCGTGTCCCCCGGGGCACGCTCAGCGTCACCCCGTGCAGTACGTCCGTCCCCTCGCGGTAGCCGAACCGGACGTCCTGAGCGGCGAGTTCCCGTCCGGCAGGAGTGAGATCCTCCTCCCCGGAGTCGGGTTCGATCTCGCGTACACCCACCAGGCGTCCCAGCGACACCTGAGCGACCTGGAGCTCGTCGTACCAGCGCAGGATCATCCCGATGGGTTCGAAGAGCATCTGCGACAGCAGCGCCCCGGTGGTCAGCTGGCCCACGTCCATCCAGCCCCGCAGGACGAACACGCCGCCCAGCAGCAGAACCGCCGACGTGAGCAGCACGTTGCTGACGTTCACGACGGGGAAGAGGACCGAACGCAGCCACAGCGTGTAGCGCTCCCACGCCGTCCACTCGGCGATCCGCCTCTCGGACAGCGCGATTCGCCTCGCGCCCAGCTGGTGCGCCTCGACGGTGCGACCCGCGTCCACCGTCTCCGCCAGTGCGCCGGCGACAGCCGCATAGCCTGCGGCCTCGGAACGGTAGGCGGCGGGAGCCCTGCGGTAGTACCAGCGGCTTCCGATCAGCAGCACGGGAAGCGCGACGAGCACGGCGAGGGCCAGCGGCGGCGCGGTCGCGGTGAGAGCCCCCACCAGCAGCGCGGTCCACACGACGCCGATCGACAGCTGCGGTACGGCTTCGCGCATCGCGTTCGCCAGCCGGTCGATGTCCGTGGTGATCCGGGAGAGGAGGTCGCCCGTGCCGGCCCGTTCGAGGACGCCGGGCGGGAGGGCCACCGACCTGACGAGGAAGTCTTCCCGCAGATCGGCGAGCATCTCCTCGCCCAGCATGGCGCCGCGCAGGCGCACCTCCCGCACGAAGAACGTCTGGACGGCGAGCGCGAACACGAACAGGCCGACGACCCTGCCCAGTTGCAGGTCTCTCGACCCCGCGGACAGGTCCTCCACGAGGCCGCCCAGCAGGTATGGGCCCACCATGGAGGCGAGCACCGCGACGGAGTTGACCGCGATGAGCCTGAGGAAGGCCCGCCGGTGGCGCCGGAGCAGCTCGGCCACGTACGTCCGCACTGTCGCGGTCCCGCCGACCGGGAGGGTTGTGGCGTTCTCCGTATCCGCCGGATCGTAGGAGGGCAGTGGGGCACCGATGGCCGCTGTCATGCCCGCTCAGCTCCTTCCGCCGGGGCAAGCTCCCCGCGTTCGCCTGTTGCTGCGCTACCGTCCGCTGCTTGCGCCCCGACCGGTGCTTCGGACCCCTCCGCTGCGCTGTCGAGTACGTCGACCACTTCGACGGCCTCGCCCGCGGCCAGATCGCGGAGCGCACCCGCCGCTTCGGCAGAGCGGGCCGCGGCCGCCTCGTCGCCGACGGCGGTGAATGCCGCGGTGGCGGTGCCTGATGCGATGGATCGACCGGCGAGCTCTCCGCCCTCCGGGGTGCCTCCGTCCGAGCCGGGCGCCTCGCCCTCCTCGGGCTCGCGGGTGACGATGGAGCGGTATGCGGCGTGGCCGTGCAGCAGTTCGGGGTGCGAGCCGGTCGCCACCACCTGTTCGCCCTGGACGAGAACGACCGAGTCCGCCCGGTCCAGCATCAGCGGGCTGGAGGAGAAGACGACGGTCGTACGTCCCGCCCGGATCTCCCGCAGACCGTCGGCGATGCGTGCCTCTGTGTGCGCGTCGACGGCCGAAGTCGGCTCGTCCAGCACCAGCACCCGGGGGCACGCGACGAGTGAGCGGGCGAGCGCCAGCCGTTGCCGCTGCCCGCCAGAGAGTGAGCGTCCGCGTTCCGTGACGGAGGCGCTCAAGGCGTCGCCGTCCGCCTCGGGGCTGCCCTGGACCAGAGCGTCGAGCACGTCGCCGCACTCGGCCGCTCGGAGCGCGTGCCGCGCGGACACCTCTCCGGACGAGGGCACGTCGAGCAGTTCGCGCACCGTCCCGGACAGCAGCACGGGGTCCTTGTCCTGTACCAGCACCGCGGCGCGCACCGCTGCCAGCGGCTGCTCGTCCAGTGGCACGCCGCCGAGGCGCACCGACACGGCGCCGGTGCTGTCCGGCGGGTGCCCGCCGAGCCGGTCCGCCAGCTTCCCCGCCGCGTCCGGGTCGCCGCACACGACGGCCGTGAGCTTCCCTTCCGGCGCCCGCAACCCGGTGACAGGGTCGTAGAGGTCGCCGTCGAGCGCGTCCGCCTCCGGAGGCCTTCCGCGGCTGCCTGCGCTCCGCCCGCCGGCCGGCGAGACACCGTCCGTCACTGCCCCGTCGGCGTCCTCGGTGCCGCGCCGCAGTGACAGCACTCGCGTGGCGCGCTGGGCCGAGGGACGTGAGAAGGAGTAAGCCATGGCGAATTCCTGGAAGAGCCGGAGAGGGAACAGCAGGAAGGTCACCGCCCCGTAGACGGTGACGAGTTCGCCCACACCGATGCGCCCGTCGAGAGCGAGCCGCGCACCGTGCCAGACCACTGCCAGAAGCAGCAGACCGGGCAGGGCGACCTGGATCGCCTCGATCAGCGCCCACATGCGCGCCGTGCGCACCGCCGCGCGCCGGACCTCCTGCGAGGCGGTGCGGTAGCGCGTCAGGAACAGCTCCTCGCCTCCGATGCCCCGCAGCACGCGCAGTCCGGCGACGGTGTCGGCGGCCAGCTCCGTGGCGCGTCCGGCCTTCTCCCGCTGCAGGTCGGCGCGGCGCGTCGCCCGGGGGAGCAGCGGCAGCACGGTGACCGCGAGCACCGCCATCCCGCACGTGACGAGCAGCCCCAACTGCGGTTCGTAGACGACCAGTCCGGCGCACACTCCGGTCGCGCCCAGCAGAGCGGCGCTGAACCGGGACGCCGACTCCACGCACCAGCCGATCTTCTCGATGTCGCCGGTCGAGACGGCCACCACTTCGCCGGCGGCGACCCGTTGGGTGAGCGTGGCTCCCAGGGCCGCCGTCCTGCGGGCCAGCAACTGCTGCACCCTGGCGGCGGCGGTCACCCAGTTGGTGATGGCCGTGCGGTGGAGCATGGTGTCGCCCAGGGTGACGGTGAGCGCGAGGACCGCCATCAAAGCCCCGGCCCGCAGCAGTCCCGCCCCGGACCTCTCGACGACCGCTTCGACGGCTAGGCCCACGACGGCCGGTACGGAGGCGACCGACGCCATGTGGAGGGTGCCCCAGCCCAGGGACTTGGCCTGCCCTCCGAGTTGCATGCGGCCCAGCCACAGCAGGAAGCGGGGGCCGGTCCGTACATCGGGGACGCCGGGGTCGGTATACGGAAGGTCGCGAATCTGCATGACGTCCCATGCTGGTCGAGGGTGGTGTGGAGCGGTCGGGGCGGTGCATGGCGTGCACGCCGGGAGGGCAGGGCGCGGCGTACCGGGTCGGCCGGGTCAGGTCTCAGAGGGTCAGGTTGCGGAGGCCGGTGGAAGAGGGCCAGGTCACGGCGGGACGGAGGTGTTGCGGCCGCCCGGCCCAGACTTGCTGCGTCGGGTCCGTGACGCAACGGGTTTTTTCCGGGTGCGTCCGCCGTCTGGCGGGCCCCTGCGTCCGCCGCCCCGCCGCCCCGCCGTCCCTTGGCCTCCACGTCCGCTTCCGCCGTCTGTGCACCGCCCCCTGTCCGGTACTGCCGTCATCTCCGGTACCGCCGTCGGTGCCGTCCGCCGCAAGTGGCGCCGCAGGCAAGGGACCTGGGGTCCGCCGGCTGCGGGAGCCCGTCCGGTACGCCCCGTCCTGGGGGAGTGCGAGCATGGAGGCATGCGCGGTGGTGAAGTCGGAAGGAAGCGCCGGAAGGGTGGCACTCCGCTGGAGCGTGCGGCTGGGCGCCGGGGCGCGGCAGCCGCCGCCACGGTGACGGCCGCCGTGCTCGCCCTGGCGCTGGCCGGGTGCGGTGCGGGCTCCGGCCCGGGTGGTGGAGACGGCAGCGGCAAGCGGAACGGGGACGGCGGCGGCTCCGGCGGGACCGGTGCCCGGCGGGACCCGACCCGAGTGCCGGGCGTGGGCGATGCGCTGCAGCGCCGGATCCCGGAGGACGCCCGGCAGGTGGTGGCCGTCTACGGAAAGGGCGAGGACTCGGCCGAGGCGACCGTACGTCTGTACGTCCGCGAGGGCCGGACCTGGCGCGAGGACCGCGAATGGCCCGCGCACAACGGCCGCAAGGGCTGGACCGGCGACCACCGCGAGGACGACAAGCGCAGCCCGGTGGGGGTCTTCACGCTCACGGACGCCGGCGGTGTACTGCCCGCGCCGGATGCGAAGCTGCCGTACACCGAGAGCTCCGCCTTCACCCCGCCTCCGTACTGGCCGAAGAAGACGCGGCACGACTTCGACCACGTCATCGCCGTGGACTACAACCGGGTGAAGGGCACGTCGCCGCTCGATCCCACCCGTCCGCAGGGGAAGTCCAAGGGCGGCAGCATCTGGTTGCACATGGACCACGGCAGCGGCACGTCCGGCTGCGTCAGCATCTCGAAGTCCGGTATGAAGTACCTGCTGCGCACCTTGGATCCGGAGAAGAACCCGGCGGTGGTCATGGGCGACAAGGCGTCTCTCGCCCGCTGAGCGGCAGCCCGAACGGCCGTGCACCGCCCCGGCGTTGGGGGAGGACCGGTCGGCAAGACGTTGCTGAAATCTCTTGGAAATTCTTGCGCCCCACCTTGACGCGTGCACGGCGCGGCGGCAGGCTCCGTCGCGTACCCCCCACGGCGGCCTGGCGCGTGGCTGCCTTCAACGGCACGGGTGTGCCGTACGACGAAGGAGCCGCACACGATGAACAAGCGTCTTACCGGTGCGACGATGGCCGGCCTTCTGGTGGCCGGAGGCGTCACCGCTCTTGCCCCCTGGTCCTCGCAGGCCACTCCTCCTGGCGAGAAGACCGTCACCGCGACCCTCTTCGAGAGGCCGTTCTCGGAGGTCGGCAAGGCGTGCGAGGACTCCCTCGGTCCGGCGGGTTACGGCTACGTGGAGGTCTCGCCCGCCACGGAGCACATCGAGGGAAGCCAGTGGTGGACCTCCTACCAGCCCGTGAGCTACAAGGTCGCCGGACGGCTCGGGGACGAGGCCGCGTTCAAGAGCATGATCAGCACCTGCCATGAGGCGGGCGTGAAGGTCATCGCCGACGCCGTCATCAATCACATGGCCGCCGGCTCGGGCAAGGGCACGGGTGGAACGGAGTACAGCAAGTACGAGTACCCGGGCACTTACCGGGACGCCGACTTCCACGGCTGCCGCAAGGACATCAGCGACTACGCGAACCGCGAGAACGTCCAGACCTGCGAACTCGTCGGGCTCTCCGACCTGGACACCGGCAGCGACAACGTGCGCTCCACCATCGCCGCCTACCTCGACAGCCTGCGGGAGATGGGCGTCGACGGTTTCCGCATCGACGCCGCCAAGCACATGGCGGCCGACGACGTGGCGGCCATCAAGGACAAGATGGCCGACCCCGGATTCTGGGTGTCCGAGGTCATCTACGGCGGCGGGGAGGCCGTGCAGCCCGAGGAGTACACCGGGCTGGGCGACGTGGACGAGTTCCGCTACGGCGGCCACCTCAAGAGCGCTTTCCAGGGCGGCGACGTCGGCGGCCTGAAGAACATCGGCGAGGGCAAGCTGCCGAGCGACAAGGCCCGTTCGTTCGTCGACAACTGGGACACCGAGCGCAACGGCTCGACCCTCACCTACAAGGACGGCGACCTCTACAAGCTCGCCAACGCCTTCATGCTGGCGCACCCCTACGGCTCCCCGAACGTCTACTCGGGCTACGAGTGGTCGGAGAAGGACGCCGGTCCGCCCAGCGGCGGCGAGGGATGGACCGACATGCACGCGCAGCAGGCCGTCACCGGCATGGTCGGCTTCCGCAACTCCGTCGGTGACGCCGAGCTGACCGACTGGTGGTCGGAGGGCAGCGCGCTCTCCTTCGCGCGCGCAGGCAAGGGCTTCGTCGCGCTCAACGCCGGGGACGGCGAAGTGAAGCGGACGTTCACCACCGCGCTGCCGGCCGGCACGTACTGCAACGTCGCGAAGGCCGCGCCGGGGGACTGCGAGGGCAGCACCGTCACCGTCGGAGAGGACGGCAAGGCCGAGGCGACCGTGCCGGCCAAGGGCGTCGTGGCCCTGCACACCGGCGCGAAGTCCTGACCGTACGGCCGCAGTCGACGTAGCCACAGCCGGCCGGGGCCTCACGACCCGGCCGGCACCCGAAGGGCGATCCCTCCCGCACCACGCCGGCGCAGCGCTCCCGGACCGGCACCCCCCCCGCAGCCGGTCCGGGAGCGCACACGCGTGCGGCGCCTCACGCGAACCCGGGCCTTACGCGGGCCGGGTCGCCCGCTCCAGTTCGAGCAGCACGGAGCGGTAGCCGCGCCCGTCCGTCGCGTGGTCCATGCCGACCTCGCACATCCGGTTCGCCGAGAGGTGCGCGTCGAACTCGCGTGAGAGCACCTCCGCGGCCTCGCGTTCGGTCGCGGAGGCGGTCAGCTCCTTGTGCAGCATGCCCCGGTCGCCCGCGAAGCCGCAGCACCGAGCGTCGACGGGCACCACGACCTCCTCCGCGCACGCCTCCGCCACCGCGCGCAACTGCCCGGTGTCGCCGAGGTGCTGCTGCGAGCACGTGGGGTGCAGCACGGCCGAGCCGGAACGGCGTTCGACGGTCAGGTGCGGCAGCAGCTCCTCCGCCGCCCACACGACCGAGTCGACGACGCGCAGCCGTTCGTGGAGCTTGCGGTTGGCCGGGGTGAGGTACGGCACGACTTCCTCACCGAGACCGAGGGTGCAGGACGACGCGTCCACGACGAGGGGCAGTTCACCGCCGTCCGTCCACCGCCACGCCGCCTCCACGATGCGGTTGGCCATCAGCGTGTTGCCGTCTTCGTAGCCCTTCGAGTGCCAGATCGTCGCGCAGCACGTCCCCACCACGTCGTCGGGAATCCACACCGGCCGTCCCGCACGGGCGGAGACGATCACCATGGACTGCGGCAGCGACGGGCCGTCGTGGCCCTCCGGTTCGCCGAAGATTCGGTTGACGCACGCCGGGTAGTAGACGGCCGCGGCGCCCGCGCGGTCCGTGGCGGGCAGCCGCTTGGCCGCCGGCCCCGGAAGCTGCGGCAGCCACTCGGGTACGAGGTCGGGGCGTACGGCCTTGCGGGCGGCGCCCGTCAGCGACTGCAGGAGCCTGTCGCCGTGCCGCGGCAGCACCTTGCGGCGGATCCTGCCGGCGACGGAGAGCGCCAGCCTCGCGGACCGCTCCACCTTCCCGAAGTGGCGCGCGGCCCGTGCCGCGTTGCGCTCCTCGCGGGGGGAGTGGCGGCGCTGCCGGAAGTCCTTCATCATCGCCCCGGTGTCGATGCCGACGGGGCAGGCCAGCGCACACGTCGAGTCGCCCGCACAGGTGTCGACGGCGTCGTACCCGTAGGACTCCAGCAGGCTCTCGTTGACGGGCGACTCCGGCGCCTGGCGCATCATCTCGCGGCGCAGCACGATGCGCTGGCGCGGCGTGGTCGTCAAGTCGCCGCTGGGGCAGGCCGGTTCGCAGAAGCCGCACTCGATGCACGGGTCCGCGACCGCCTCGACCCGCGGGATGGCCTTCAGGCCGCGCAGGTGGGCCTTCGGGTCGCGGTCCAGCAGCACGCGGGGGGCGAGCACCCCTTCCGGATCCACTGTCTGCTTGATGCGCCACATCAGCGCCGTGGCCCGCTCACCCCACTCAAGCTCCAGGAACGGCGCGATGTTGCGGCCGGTGGCGTGCTCGGCCTTCAGGGAGCCGTCGAAGCGTTCCACCGTCAACGCGCAGAACTCGTCCATGAAGGCGGCGTAGCGCTCCACGTCCGACTCCAGGGAGGCGTCGAAGGCCAGCAGGAAGTGCAGGTTCCCGTGCGCCGCGTGCCCGGCGACCGCGGCGTCGAAGCCGTGCCGCTGCTGCAGCTCCAGCAGCGCCTCGCAGGCCTCGGCGAGCCGGGACGGCGGTACGGCGAAGTCCTCGGTGATCAACGTCGTACCGGCCGGACGTGAACCCCCCACCGCCGAGACGAACGCCTTCCGCGCCTTCCAGTAGAAGCCGATCGTGCCCGGATCGCGGGTGAAGGCGTTGGTCACCGACGGCACGGGGGCGACGAGCCGGAGGTCCTCCATCACCTCGGCGGCAGCGGACTCCATCGCCTCCTGCGCCGCCTCGTCGGGCGCGCGGAACTCGACGAGCAGCGCCGCCGTCTCCTTGGGCAGCTCCGCCCAGTCGTCGGGCACGCCCGCCACGCTGACCGACGCGCGCAGAGTGTTGCCGTCCATCAGCTCGACCGACATCGCTCCCGCTTCGTTGAAGCGGGGCACTGCCGTTGCGGCGGCCGAGAGCGAGGGGAAGAAGAGCAGCGCCGTCGAGGTGCGCCTGTGCAGCGGGAGCGTGTCGAAGACGATGTCGGAGATGAAGCCGAGCGTCCCCTCCGAGCCCACCGCGAGCCCGCGCAAAATGCCCGCCGGGGAGCCGCTGTCGAGGAAGGCGTCCAGGCGGTACCCGTTGGTGTTCTTCAGCTCGTACTTCGCGCGGATGCGGGCAACCAGCTCCGGGTCCGCCTCGATGTCCGCCTTGAGCGCCATCAGGCCCTCGCAGAGGGTGGGTTCGGCTTCGGCCAGCTTCGCGTCCGCCTCCGGGTCACCGGTGTCGACGACCGTGCCCGACGGCAGGACGAGGGTCAGGGAGGCCACCGTCCGGTAGGAGTTGCGCGTCGTACCGGCGGTCATGCCCGAGGCGTTGTTGGCGACGACACCGCCGACGGTGCACGCGATGGCGCTCGCGGGATCCGGTCCGATGAGCCTCCCGTACGGTGCCAGCGCGGCGTTCGCCCGCACGACGGTCGTGCCCGGCCGGATGCGGGCCTGTGCCCCGTCCCCGCTCAGCACCTCGACGCCCGACCAGTGGCGGCGGACGTCGACGAGGATGTCCTCGCCCTGCGCCTGCCCGTTCAGGGACGTGCCGGCGGCGCGGAAGACGACGTGCCGGCCGTTGCGCCGGGCGTAGGCGAGCACCGCGGAGACGTCCTCTACCGTCCCGGCCTGCACGACGACCTGCGGCACGAAGCGGTACGGGCTGGCGTCCGAGGCGTAGCGCACCAGGTCCGAGACCTTCCACAGCACCTTCTCCTCGCCCAGCAGCCGCGCGAGTTCACCGCGCAGCGGCTCCGGGGTGCCGCCCGCGAGGGAGTCCGGTACGCGGTCGGACGCGGGCCGGTGCCCGGCCCGGGCCTTCGGACGCAGCGCACCGGATGCGGGGTCGAGCAGCGGCATGGCATCTCCTGGGGCGCGTGCGGACGGATGTGCGACCCATGCTAGGCGCAGGTCACGAGTGCCCGTCCGGACGGTTTGCGCAGGTGCGACGAGCCGGGCACGCGGCGCCGCGTAACCTCGGAAGACCGGCCGGGCGCCCGCCGCCCGGCCGGACCGCGCGGCGGCAGCGGGCGCGATCCGCCGCCGCGCACCGTTCCCGGCCGCCCGACCCCAGAGGAGCCCGTTGCCCCGCGACACGATCGAGTGGACCCCGTCGCCCCAGGAGGACGGCACCGCTGCCCCGCAGCCCCGCCAACTGCGGCGCATCCTGCGGATCTTCCGCCCCTACCGCGGGCGTCTCGCCGTCGTCGGGCTGCTCGTCGGGGCGTCCTCGCTGGTCTCCGTCGCGTCCCCGTTCCTGCTGCGCGAGATCCTCGACGTGGCGATCCCGGAGCGGCGGACGGTGCTGCTCAGCCTCCTGGCTCTCGGGCTGATGGGCACCGCCGTCGTCAGCAGCGTCTTCAACGTCCTGCAGACCTACCTCTCCACCACCGTCGGGCAGCGCGTCATGCACGACCTGCGCACCGACGTCTACGCCAAGCTGCAGCGGATGCCGCTCGCGTTCTTCACGCGGACCCGCACCGGCGAGGTGCAGTCCCGCATCGCCAACGACATCGGCGGCATGCAGGCCACCGTCACCTCCACCGCGACCTCGCTGGTCTCGAACCTCACCGGGGTGGTGGCCACGGTCGCCGCCATGCTGGCCCTCGACTGGCGACTGACGGTGGCCTCGCTCCTGCTGCTGCCGGTGTTCGTGTGGATCAGCCGCCGCGTCGGCAGCGAACGCAAGCGGATCACCAGCCAGCGGCAGGCGCAGATGGCCGCCATGTCCGCACTGGTCACCGAGTCCCTGTCCGTGAGCGGCATCCTCCTGGGACGCACCATGGGCCGCGCCGACTCGCTGACCCGCGACTTCGCCGCCGAATCCGAACGTCTGGTCGGTCTGGAGATCCGCTCGCACATGGCGGGCCGCTGGCGGATGTCCACCATCGGCATCGTGATGGGCGCGATCCCCGCGCTGCTGTACTGGACCGCGGGCATGCTCGTCCACTTCGGAGGGCCGGGCTTCTCCATCGGGACGCTCGTCGCTTTCGTCACCCTCCAACAGGGGCTCCTCCGCCCGACCGTCTCGCTGCTGTCGACCGGCGTGGAGATGCAGACGTCGCTGGCGCTCTTCCAGCGCATCTTCGAGTACCTGGATCTGCCGGTGGACATCACCGAACCGTCCGCCCCGGTCCGGCTGCAACGGGTGAAGGGCAGGGTCCGCTTCGAGAACGTGGACTTCTCCTACGGCGGCGAGGACGCCCCGCTCACGCTGCGGGGCATCGACCTCACCGTCCCCGAGGGGGCCTCCCTCGCCGTGGTCGGCTCGACGGGCTCCGGCAAGAGCACGCTCAGCTACCTGGTGCCCAGGCTGTACGACGTGACGCGCGGGCGGGTCACACTCGACGGAGTCGACGTGCGCGACCTGGACTTCGCCACTCTCAGCAGCGCCGTCGGCGTCGTCTCGCAGGAGACGTACCTCTTCCACGCCTCCGTCGCGGACAACCTGCGCTTCGCCAAACCCGGCGCGACCGCCGCACAGCTGCGCGCCGCGGCCGAAGCCGCCCAGATCCACGACCACATCGCCGCGCTGCCCGACGGCTACGACACCCTCGTCGGAGAACGCGGCTACCGCTTCTCCGGCGGTGAGAAGCAGCGCCTCGCCCTGGCCCGCACGATCCTGCGCGACCCTCCCGTCCTCATCCTCGACGAGGCGACCAGCGCCCTGGACACCCGCACCGAACGGGAAGTGCAGCAGGCCATCGACGCGCTGTCCGCGGGCCGCACCACCCTCACCATCGCCCACCGCCTCTCCACGGTCCGTGACGCCGACCAGATCATCGTGCTGGAGCAAGGACGCATCGCCGAGCGCGGTACCCACGAGCAACTCCTCGCCGCCGACGGCAGATACGCGGCACTGGTGCGACGGGACGCGCTCACCGGCGGTGCTCCGGCGCGGGAGACGATCCCGTCCGGCACGGGGCCGGGCCCGGACCAGGGCACCGGCCGCGGCACGCCCGCCGTCGGCGGAGCCGGAGCCGCACCGCCCGCCGAGAGCGAGAACGAGAGCGGTTCCCCCGCCGACGCCCCCGCGCGGTGACCGCGCCGGGGCACGCCCGGCGGCAGCGCCCCGCGTCCCGGCAGCGGCAGGACCGCGCGCCCCCCGCCCCCGCAGGGCCTCTCACCGGACACGTATGCGCCCGTGAATTCTGGGGAGATGAGGGCACATGAAGCAGCCCATCGATGCCGGGTCCCCGCACGCGGCCCGCCAGGCTCCGCCCTCCCGCCCCGGACGCCAACTGCTCGCCGCCTCCATAGGCAACGCCGTCGAGTGGTACGACTGGCTCGCCTACACATTCCTCGCGACGTACATCGCCGCGGAGATCTTCCCCGAGAGCGCCGGCAACTCCCTCGTCCCGCTGCTCTCCACGTTCGCCGTCTTCGCCGTCGGCTTCTTCATGCGTCCCGTCGGCGGGCTCCTGATGGGAGCCGTGGCCGACCGCAGCGGACGCCGGGCCGCGCTGACGGTCACCATCCTGCTCATGGGCGGCAGCAGCTTGCTGCTGGCCCTGACCCCGACCTACGCGGCGGCCGGACTGGTCGGCCCCGTCGTACTGGTGATCGCCAGGCTGCTCCAGGGGCTCTCCGTCGGGGGCGAGTTCGCGGCCGCCACGACCTTTCTCGTCGAGTCGGCACCCCACGGCCGCAGGGGGCTCTTCTCGAGCTTCCAGTACGTCTCGACGACCGTCGGCCAGCTCATCGCCTCCGGCGTCACGGCGCTGCTCGTCGCCCGGATCGACGACGGGCAGATGCACCAGTGGGGATGGCGTGCCGCGTTCCTCATCGGCGCCGTGCTCAGCCTCGTCGGTTTCTGGATCCGCCGCGGCGCGGAGGAGACCCGCAGCCCCGAGCAGCAGGCGGCGTCCCGGCCGGGTCTCTTCGAGGCTCTGCGCACCCACCCGCGCGAGTCCCTGCTGATCTGCGGCATCACCACGGGCGCCACGATCGCCTACTACACGTGGACCTCCTACCTGCCGACGTACGCCCAGGTCAACGTGGGCTTCGACAAGGGCGATTCACTGCTGATCGGCACGATCTCGCTGGCGTTCTTCGCGCTGCTTCAGCCGCTGGGCGGCATGCTCTCCGACCGGGTAGGGCGCAAGCCGCTGCTGCTGACGTTCTCCGTGGGCTTCGCCGTGCTGTGCGTGCCGATGCTGAACGCGATCGACAAGTCCTTCGCGTCCCTGCTGATCGTCCAGTGCGCCGGCATGGTGCTGCTGACCTGCTACACCTCCATCGCCGCAGCCGTGAACGCGGAGGTCTTCCCCGCCCGCGTGCGGGCGGCCGGCATCGGCTTCCCCTACTCGCTGACGGTGGCACTCTTCGGCGGGACCGCGCCGTACATGGGCACCCTCTTCAAGGACCTGGGACGCCCCGACGCGTTCCCCTGGTACGTGGCGGCGCTGTGCCTGGTCTCCGCGCTGGTCTACCTGCGGCTGCCGGAGACAGCGAAGAAGCCCCTGGAGCGCTGAGGCCTGCCCGCCCCGGCTCCAGGGGTCCCGCGCGCGGCGCTCGCCCGGCGACGGCGAACCGCGCCATCTCTAGCGGTAGAGGAAATACCGGCGGCGGGTGCGGTCGAAGTCGCGGACCTCGGACTCCCAGGCCGCGACGACCGCGTCCACCGTCTCGCCCGCGTCCAGCATCGTCCGCAGGCGGGTGGAACCGGACAGCTTGTCGATCCAGTACGGGCGGGGGTCGTTGTCCTTGCGCCATGCGAACTCGTCGTACTTCATGGCCTCCGCCAGCATCGCCACAGCCGTGGGGACGGCCCGGTAGCGGCGCGGGTCAGTGATGTGCAGCTGCACCCCGGCGCACGTCTCGCCCTCGTGCTTGCTGAACGTCGGCACGAAGTAGCCCTCGCGGAAGCGGACCCCGGGCAGGCCGCGGGCGTTGAGCCGGTCGCTGTACTTGTAGTCGAGGTAGGGGGCGCCGATCAGCTCGAAGGGCCGTGTGGTCCCGCGGCCCTCGGAAAGGTTGGTGCCCTCGAAGTAGCCGGTTCCGGCGTAGGCGGTGGCGGTGTCGGGGAACGGCATGTTCGGCGACGGCGGCACCCAGGGGAGACCCGTCTCCTGGCCGGTCGCCTCCGGATCCAGACCGCGGGCGCGTACGACCTCCAGCTCGACCTTGCCGCCCTTGCCCTCCTTCGGCAGCAGCTCCCCGTTGAAGTAGCCGGCCAGCTCGCCGACCGTCAGGCCGTGCTGCTGGACGATGGGCTTCAGGCCCACGCCGGAGGTGTACTCCTCCGTCATCAGCGGCCCGTCCACCCGCCGTCCGCAGGGGTTGGGCCGGTCGAGGACGACGAAGGACGCACCGATGTCGCGGGCGGCGACCATCGCCTTGTACATCGTCCAGATGTAGGTGTAGAAGCGCACACCGACGTCCTGGATGTCGAAGACGACGGTGTCCGCTCCCGCCTTGCGGAAGAGCTTCGCCATCTTCGCGGCGTCCGCGCCGTACGCGTCGTAGACGGTCAGCCCCGTACGCGGGTCCTCGAACTCCGGCTCGGACTCGCCCGCCTGGGCGCTTCCGCGGAAGCCGTGCTCGGGGCCGAAGACCCCGACGACGTCGAGGCCCTCCGTGGCGGCCATGGAGTCCACGACGTGGCTGGTGTCCCGCAGAACGCCCGTGGGGTTGCTGACGACGCCGACCTTGCGGTCGCGCAGCATCTTCCAGCCGGCGGCCGCCGCGACGTCCGCGCCGGGCGTGACACGTCCGCCGCCGTGTCCGGGGGTGGCGGCGGACGCCGAACTGGCGGTCAGCAGCGGGGCGCCGAGGGCGGCAGCCGTGCCGCCGAGGAAGAGCGAACGGCGGGAGGGAGCGCTGGACATCGTGGACGTCCTTCCGGAGTCGGTCATTCGAGGGCACGGCTGAAGGGGCAAGTTATCCCACCGCCATGGTCGCTGCCAGAGTGTGCGCGCGCTGTCAGAGGTACGCGCAATGGCAGCCGCTGCTGCGAGGATGACCCGCATGCCGAACGTCAATCTCACGCTCGTGCAGGGCGACATCACGGAACAGGCGGTGGACGCGGTGGTCAACGCCGCCAACTCCTCGCTGCTCGGCGGCGGGGGAGTGGACGGGGCCATCCACCGCAAGGGCGGCCCCGAGATCCTGGCCGAGTGCCGCAGCCTGCGCGAGAGCCGGTACACCGAGGGGCTTCCCACAGGCGAGGCCGTCGCCACGACGGCCGGCCTGCTTCAGGCCCGCTGGGTGATCCACACCGTCGGTCCCGTCTGGGCGAAGAGCGAGGACCGCTCGGAGCTGCTGGCGTCCTGCTACCGCCAGTCCCTGCGCGTCGCGCGGGAGCTGGGCGCCCGCACGGTCGCGTTCCCGGCGGTCTCGACCGGGATCTACGGCTGGCCCCTCGACGACGGCGCCCGTATCGCGGTGGCAACGGCCCGGAGCGAGGGGGAGGGCTTCGAGGAGGTGCGGTTCGTGCTCTTCGACGAGCGCTCCTACGATGTCTTCGCGGCGGAGGTCTGAGCAGCCGGCCGGTTCGCTCACCCGAGCGGGTCGATGAGCTCCATCGAGCGCAGGGCGGCAGAGAGGGCGAGCCCTTCACCGGAAGACTCCCCGCCCTCCTGTCTGTCCCCTTGCACGTCTGCCTGACCCTCCCGGTCACGCTCCCAGGAGGCGACGTCGACGGCGGTGTCGGTGAGTTTGACGGAGTGTTCGTCGCCGTGAACGGCCGCCTGTTCGAAGACCTCTTCGGGTGTGAGGCCGCGGGGCACCCGCAGCGGCGCCGTCCCGGACGGAGGGGCGTAGGCGGCGGTCACGGCGGCGGCGGCCGACCACGCGGCGTGCAGGCTCGGCAGCCACAGCTCGCGCGGCAGCGCGGGCAGCGTGCGCAGCACGGCGTTGGGCGCGGTCGCGGCGTGGACGAGCATCACGGCTGAACCGTGGGCGTGGGTCGCGTAGCGGAGCGTCGCCGCCCGCACCGTGTCCTGGAGCAGCGCCCGGGCGTGCTCCGGGTCCTCGCCCTCCGGGACGGGCGCTGCCGGGAGCCGGCTGATCTGCGCCAGGCGCTCCCGGATGCCGCCGTCCTGGTCTTCGACCCGGGGCACAGCCGCCAGCCCGTCAGCGGGGGAGTCCACGGCGGGGAGCGCCGTGACCTCCGGCAGCGGCTGGTGCCGGGCGGCCCAGTAGCCGAGTGCGTGGGCGAGTTCCGTGCGGCGCGGCTCCTGCGCGGACGAGTCCGCCGCCGCGCCGGCCGTACCGACTTCTCCGTCGAGGAGGGTACGGACGGCATGGCCGACCCGGATCACGCCGTGCGTCGCCGCGGCGGGAATGCCGGGCAGCAGGCGGGGCCACCACTGAGCGAGTACGTCCCGCCAGGGACGTTCCCGCAGGGCGTGCGTGAAGTAGAGCGTCCAGTCCGTCAGGCGGCGCGGGTCCCCCAGCGCGTCCGGCCAGCCGGCGTCCGTGACGGGGGAGGACGGCGAGGGCATGTCCTCCAGCTTGTCGCGGTAGCGGTCGATCCAATGGTGCACAAGGGGCGCCTGACCGTGCCGCACCAGTGCCTCCACCGCCATCGGCGCGTGGTTGCTGAGCCAGCCGTCGCGTTCCGGGCCGCTCGAGTGCAGCCGCTGCAGGGCCTCGTCGAGTGTTCCGCTGGTGTCGCTTCCGCTGCTGTCGCCACTCCGGATGTTCATGCCGGTGACGCTAGGTGCGCATCGTCCGGTGCGTAACGGCCGTGCGTCCTACACCTCCCGGCGGGGCGGCCGGTGGGACGGAGGGCGGAGGGCCTCGGTCACGCGAGCGGCGCGGCAGCGCGGCGCGGGCTGACAGCCCCTAGCCGGCGCCCGGCGAGCTGATCACGACGTCGAGGCGGCGCGGCCCGTGCACGCCCTCCACCCGGTCGAGTTCGATGTCGCTGGTGGCGGAGGGCCCCGAGATCCAGGTCTGAGGGCGGGCGGGGTCGAGCCTGCTGAGTGCCTGCGGCACCGAATCGACGACCTGTGAGGGCGCGTGGACGACGCAGATGTGGTGGTCCGGCACGAGCGAGATGCGGCGCCTGCCCTGGTCCTCGCCGGCGTCGAGCACGATGGTCCCGGTCTCGGCGACGGCGACCGCGCAGCCGGTCACGACGCTGTCCACGGCGTCGAGGTCGCGCGGCGACTGGCCCGCCGAGTCGGCGACGCGTTCGACGTCGCCGGGAAGCCACCCGTCGGGCACCGCCCACGGCGCGACGACCCTGCGGGCCCCGCGATCCCGCAGCAGGCGCCCGATCACCACCGGCAGCTCCGTGGACGCGCAGCGGTGCACCACGGCGCGGTAGTCGCTCAGGTTCTCGGCGAGGAGGTCGATGCGCTGGGCGTCGTTGCGGACGGCGTGGCGCTGCCAGTAGTCGCGCGGGACGTGCGTCTCCTCCGGCCCTCCGTCGCGCGGAACGTCGGCGAGTGCGCGCCGGATCCGGGAGAGGACGATGTCGCGGCTGTTCACTCTGCGCTCTCCTTCCCCGTACGCGGGGCGTCGCTTCCGCCGCCGTCCCGACGGGTGTGCCGCCACCAGTCACGGAAGGACTGCGGGGCGGGGCGGGGCAGGTCGCGGCTGGCGGACCAGGCCTTGCCCGCGGCGGTGACGGGCAGGCGCCGGGGCGTGAACCGGCGGCCGCGGGCGGCGAGCCGCTGCCCGGCCCGCATGGCCCGCGGGTGGTCGAACGCCCATCGCGCGGCGCGCATCAGGGCTCTTTCGGCGGCGTGCCCCTTCGCGGGCTTGATCTTGGTCTTCTGGCCGCGGACCACGGCGGTGCCGCCCTCCACGACCCGCTCACGCAGGTGCACCAGGACCTCGGGGATGTCGATCGCGACGGGGCAGACCTCGTAGCAGGCGCCGCACAGCGACGACGCGTACGGCAGGGAGGCGTCCAAGTCGCTCTGCACACCGCGAAGTTGCGGGGTGAGGATCGCGCCGATGGGCCCGGGGTAGGGAGAACCGTAGGCGTGGCCGCCCGCGCGCTCGTACACCGGGCAGACGTTGAGGCAGGCCGAGCAGCGGATGCAGCGCAGCGCCTGCCGTCCGACGGTGTCGGCGAGGGCGTCGGTGCGGCCGTTGTCGAGCAGCACGAGGTGGAAGGCGGAGGGGCCGTCGTCGTCCGTCGTTCCCGTCCACGTCGAGGTGTAGGGATTCATCCGCTCCGCGGTCGAGGAGCGCGGCAGGGTCTGCAGGAACACCTCGAGGTCCTGCCAGGTGGGCACCAGCTTCTCGATTCCGACGACCGAGATCAGCGTCTCGGGGAGGGTCAGGCACATTCGGCCGTTCCCCTCGGACTCGACGACGACGAGGGTGCCCGTCTCGGCGACCATGAAGTTCGCGCCGGAGATGCCGACCTTGGCGGAGAGGAACTTCTCGCGCAGGTGGAGCCGTGCCGCCTCGGCGAGTTCCGCGGGGTCGTCGCTCAGGCCCTCGGGGGCGGCGCGGCCCCAACTGCCCATCTGCTTGCGGAAGATGTCGCGGATCTGGTCGCGGTTGCGGTGGATGGCGGGGACCAGGATGTGCGAGGGCAGATCGTCGCCTAGCTGGACGATCAGCTCGGCGAGGTCGGTCTCGTAGGCGGAGATGCCCGCCTTCGCGAGTGCCTCGTTGAGGCCGATCTCCTGCGTGGCCATGGACTTGACCTTGACGACCTCGCTCTCGCCCGTCTCGCGGACGAGTTCCGTCACGATCCGGTTGGCGTCGTCCGCGTCGGCCGCCCAGTGGACGACGCCGCCCGCGGCGGTCACGGCCGCCTCCAACTGCTCCAGGTAGTGGTCGAGATGGCGCAGCGTACGTTCTTTCAGCGCCGCGCCCGCCTCCCGCAACTCCGCCCAGTCGCCCAGCTCTTCGACGGCCTGGGCGCGCTTGGCCCGGATGGTGTGCGTCGCGTGCCGCAGGTTCCCGCGCAGCCGCATGTCGCGGGTGGAGTCCGCGGCCGCCCGGGGGAAGGACGGCATGCCCAGATACGTGCCGCTCACCGTGCTGCCTCCTCGGTGCTCGCCAGGATCTCCGCGAGGTGCACGGGCCGCACCGCCGAGCCGCGGCGTGAGAGGACCCCGCCGATGTGCATCAGGCAGGAGTTGTCGACGGTGCAGACGGCCTCGGCGTCGGTCTCCTCGATGTGCCGCGCCTTGTCCGCGCCCATCGCGGCGGAGACGTCGGGGTTCTTCACGGCGAAGGTGCCGCCGAAGCCGCAGCACTCCTCGGCGCCCTCCAGCTCCCGCAGCCGCAGCCCCTCCACGGCCTCCAGCAGGCGCCTCGGCCGGTCGCCGAGGCCGAGCATCCGCAGCCCGTGGCAGGTGGGGTGGTAGGTCACGGTGTGCGGGTAGTACGCGCCGACGTCCGTCACGCCGAGCACGTCCACCAGGAACTCCGTCAGCTCGTACGTGGCCGCCATGGGGCCCGCGACGTCCTCGGCGCCCAGGCGGGGGTAGTTCTCCCGCACCATCGCGGCGCACGAGCCGGACGGAACGACGATGTAGTCGTAACCCTCGAAGACCCGTGCGTAGCGGCGGGCGAGGGGTTCGGCCTCCCGCCGGTAGCCGGTGTTGAACTGCGGCTGCCCGCAGCAGCTCTGGCCCTGAGGGAAGTCCACCTCCACGCCCAGCCGCTCGAGAAGGGCGACGACTGCCTGCCCGGTGCCGGGATAGAGCGTGTCGTTGATGCAAGTGATGAAGAGTGCGACCCGCACGGCTCTCCTCGCTCTGCTCGGCTGTGTCCGCGGTCGCCGCGCCGGTCTTCTCCGGCGCGGACGCGGACGGCCGAGTGCCCGGGCCGGCGTTCGGCAGCCGCGCCACGGGAGGGTTCGTACGTCCGCAGGGGCAGGGTGTCATACAGCAGCCGTGCGACCTCCCCCCTCGTCATGTCCCGTCACGCTCCGTCGGGCGGGCCGCCGCGCAGTGTCACGCGTGCCCGGCCACGCGCCGCCGAACCGCGGCCCCGGCCGCACACACGACGGCGCCGCCCGCCGGGGGACCGGGGGCGGCGCCGCTGGGGACGTACGTCAGACGAGCCAGCCGACATAGTGGGCGAGACAGGCCAGCGCGTTGGTGATGACGTTCATGAAGTGCGTTCTCCTTGTATTCCTGATGGGACAACTCACCGGCCAGCGTGGGACGTTGAGCCGGGCGCCGCGTGGTCTGCAGCCCGCCGCCTGCGCCACGCAAGCATCTCCGAGCGCAGGGTCACCCCGGCCGGAATTCCGTCGCGGCCACACCTTCGGACGAACGGCCGCTTCCTTGTTCGGGCACCGCTGTCGGCTCCTCAACTTCGTTGTAAGAGCGGTCCGTTGGCGTCCCGTCGAGGAGACGCAGCACCTCGCGGGCGGCAGCCCGGCCGGCCCGTCCGGCGCCGACGGTGCTCGCCGAAGGGCCGTAACCGACCAGGTGGACGCGGGGATCGGCGGCCGCTCGCGTTCCGTCCAGGCGGATGCCCCCGCCCGGCTCGCGCAGCCGCAGCGGGGCCAGGTGGCCGACGGCAGGCCGGAATCCCGTCGCCCAGAGCAGGGTGTCCGCCCGCATGCGGCGCCCGTCGCTCCACTCGACGCCGTCCGGCAGGATGCGCTCGAACATCGGCTGCCGCGCCAGTACGCCGCGCTCGCGGGCCTCGCGCATCGCCTCGGTCATGGGCAGGCCCGTCACGGACACCACGCTCTGCGGCGGCAGGCCGCGCCGCACGCGGTCGGCGACGAGAGCGACCGCCGCGCGGCCCTGGTCCTCGGTGAACGGGCCCTCGCGGAAGACCGGTTCGCGCCGCGTGACCCACGCCGTCCCGGCCGCCACCTCCGCGACCTCCAGCAGGTGCTGCACGGCGGACGTGCCGCCCCCGATCACGACGACGTGCTTGTCCGTGAACGCGCCGGAGTGCGGTCCGGGATAGTCGGCGGTGTGCAGCTGGCGTCCGAGGAAGTCCTCGCCGCCCGGGTAGCGGGGACGGAAGGGGCGGTCCCAGGTGCCCGTCGCGTTGATCAGCGCACGGGTCGTCCAGGTGCGCCGGGACGTCTCCACACGCAGCCTCCCGTCCCCGGCCTCCCGCACGGAGCGCACGTGCACGGGGCGCCGTACCTCCAGGCCGAAGGCGCGCTCGTAGTCCGCGAAGTACCCGCCGATGACCTCGGACGACGGGCGGCCGGGGTCGGCGCCGGCCAGCTCCATGCCGGGCAGGGAGTGCATCCCGTGGACCCGTCCGTAGGTCAGCGTCGGCCAGCGGAACTGCCAGGCGCCCCCGGGTCGGGGCGCGTGGTCGAGCACCACGAAGTCCCGCCCCGGAACGAGACCGAGGCGCCGCAGATGGAAGGCGCTCGACAGCCCCGCCTGCCCCGCTCCCGCCACCACCACCGAGACGTCGTCCATACCTGTGCGAACGATGTGGGGGCCCCGGGCCTTCCCGGCGTCCGCGAGGCAGGATGGAGGCATGACCGACGCCGACGCCAGCACCCTCCGCACCCGCCTGCTGAACATCACCACCGGCTCGCGGGAGACCGTGACCGACCTCACAGGCGACTGCGAGTCCTTCCTGCGCGAAGCCGCCGCGGGCCGCGACGGCCTGCTGAACGTCTTCGTGCCGCACGCCACCGCCGGCATCGCGATCCTGGAGACGGGGGCGGGCAGCGACGACGACCTGCTCGCCGCGCTCCGGGACCTGCTGCCCGCCGACGACCGCTGGCGCCACCGGCACGGCAGTCCGGGCCACGGACGGGACCACGTGCTGCCGGCCGTCGTGCCGCCGCACGCCACGCTGCCGGTGATCGGCGGCGCGCTCGAACTCGGCACATGGCAGTCCGTCTGCCTCGTCGACACCAACCGCGACAACCCGCAGCGGAAGGTCCGGCTCTCCTTCCTCGGCTGACCTGGCACCGGGCAGGCGGCGGGCCGGTCCGTCGTCACGAACCGCACGGCCGCCGGGCCCGCCCACGTCGCTCCGCGCTCAACTGCCGTGCACGGGCGCGCTGTTCGGGAACAACAGCCTTCGGTCGGCGCACATGCCGCGTCCCGCGCGCGCCCTCACGCGCTCCGCAGGTTCGCCCCGATACGCCGGGCCGCGTCGACTGCGAGCGCGCCCAGCTCCACTGCGCGCGCCTCGTCGTAGCGCTGGATCGGCACGGAGACGGCGAGGGCGCCCAGCGGGCGCCCGTCCTTGTCCAGCAAGGGGGCGCCGACCGCGCCCACACCCGGCCGCCAGGCGCGGTCGTTCGTCGCGTATCCCGACTCCCGCACCCTCACGAGGTCCTCGACGACGGACTGCTTGTCGGCGGGCGTGTTCTCCGAGAAGCGTTCGAGCTCCCCGCTCAGCAGCCGGTCCACCTCGTCGTCGGGAAGGTGGGCGAGGACCGCGCGGCCGCTGCAGCTGGCGTGCATCGGCACGCGGGCGCCCAAGTGCACCCAGGTGCGTACGGGCTCGTCGCTGTCCAGCCTGTCCACGACCACGAGGCCCTGGTCTCCGCTGTAGCTGAGCAGGTGGATCGTCTCGTGGGTGGCGTCCCGCAGCCGGTGCATGGTGGGCAGCGCGGCCTCGCGCAGACCGCCCTCCACCGAGGCGTGTATGCCCACGGAGAGGGCGCGGCCCGTGAGCACCCACTGCGTCCGGTCCGTGCTGGAGGACGTCAGCCAGTCCGCTTCGCGCAGAGTGACGAGGCAGCGGTGCACGGAGCTCTTGGGAATCCCGGTCGCTCTCGCGATCGCCGAGACGCCCACGGGCTGCAGCTCCGCCACGGTCTCCAGGACGCGCAGCGTCGTGATGACGGCGCGCATCGCATGACCGCTCGAAGTCATGGAGGTTCCGGTCCCTTCACGTCAGTGGTCGGTGAACGGCGTATGCACACCCCTTGACAGCGCGGCAACGCTTTCACCAGGGTGAACGCGCAACGTACCGCATGGCGGTACATGTTCCATCTTACGGAACGGGAGCGCTCATGTACGTCGGACGGGCAATGCTGTTCGTCCCCGGCGACCGGCCGGACCGCATCGTCAAGGCCCTCGGCACCGCTGCGGACTCTGTGGCCGTCGACTTCGAGGACGCCGTCGCCGACGCGCACAAGGCGACCGCCCGCGCCCGCACCGCCGAGGTGCTCGACGGGCTGCCCGAGCGTCCTGGCCCCGCCGTGTACGTCCGCGTCAACGCGCTCGGGCACCCGGAGTCGCAGGCCGACCTGGATGCCGTCGCCCGGCTGTCCGGCCGCGGCCGCGTGGACGGGGTGATCCTCCCCAAGGCCGAGTCCGCGGCGCAGATCGAGGAGGTCGACCGGGCGCTGTCTGCCGCCGGAGGTGCCGCCGAGGCCGAAGGCGGACTGCCCCTGGTGCCGATCGTGGAGACCGCCCGCGGCGTGCTCGCCGCCGCCGCCCTCGCCTCGGCGGCGCCGCGCGTGCAGGCCCTGATGTTCGGCACGCTCGACCTCGCACACGAACTGGGCGTGGAGCCCTCCGTCGAAGGGCACGAACTGCTGCACGCCCGTTCGCAGGTCGTGCTCGCCTCGCGGGCAGCCGGTCTCGCGGGCCCGCTCGACGGCCCGTACCAGGCGCTCGACGACGAGGAAGGACTCGTACGCTCCAGCGCCGCCGCCCGCCGGCTCGGATTCACCGGCCGCGTCGTGCTCCACCCCCGCCAGGTGGGCCCCGTGCGGGACGCCTTCGCGCCCGCACCGCACGAACTCGACCGCGCCCGCGAAGTGCTCGCCGCGTACGAGGCGGCGCAGGAGCGGGGCGCCGGGGCGTTGCGGCTGGCCGACGGGACGTTCGTCGACAGGCCGGTCGTCGCCCGGGCCGTCGCGCTGCTCGGCGCCGCCCAGAGCGGCAAGGGCGCCGAGAACGGCCCGCCGGCGAGCGGGGTCCGCGGTGCGGAGGCGGCGCGATGACCGCCCCGGCACGGCTGCCGCTGGAGGACGTGACCGTCGTCGCCCTCGAACAGGCCGTCGCCGCGCCCCTGGCCACCCGGCAGCTCGCCGACCTCGGGGCACGGGTCATCAAGGTGGAGCGGCCCGACGGAGGCGACTTCGCCCGCGGCTACGACCGGGCCGTGCACGGCGGCTCCAGTGCGTTCGTCTGGCTCAACCGCGGCAAGGAGTCCGTCGAGCTCGACCTGAAGGACCCCGGACGGATGGCCGCTCTGCACCGGTTGCTGGAGCGCGCGGACGTCCTCGTGGCCAACCTCGCCCCGACCGCGCTCGAACGGCTCGGACTCGGCGCGGACGCGCTGCGCAGCCGCCACCCCCGGCTCGTCGTCTGCCGGATATCCGGCTACGACCCGGAAGGGCCCCAGCCGGAGAAGAAGGCCTACGACGCGCTGATCCAGGCCGAGGCCGGCGTCATGTCGCTGACGGGCGCCCCCGGGGAGCCCGCGAAGACCGGGATCTCCATCGCCGACATCGCCGCCGGCTCCTACGCCTTCAGCGGCGTCCTCGCGGCGCTGCGCCACCGCGACGCCACGGGCGAGGTGCTTCCCGTGCGGGTCTCCCTCTTCGACTGCCTCACCGAGTGGATGGCGCACCCGCTCTACCAGACCCTCTACGGCGGCACCGCTCCCGTCCCGATGGGCACCTCGCACCCGGCCATCGCCCCGTACGGGGCGTACGTCACGGCGGACGGCGCGTCGGTGATGATCGCGGTGCAGAACGAGCGGGAGTGGGCGCGGCTGTGCGCCGACGTCCTCGAAGAGCCTGCGCTCGCCTCCGACCCGCGCTTCCGCTCCAACTCGGAGCGGGTGGCCGCCCGTTCGGAGATGGACGCGCAACTCGTTCCCCGCATCGGCGCGTTCACCGCGGCCGCCCTGACCGCCCGGCTCGACGCCGCGGGCATCGCGTGGGGCCGTCTGACCGAGCTCGCCGACCTCGCCTCCCACCCCGAACTGGGCCGTCCCGGACGGTGGCTGGACACCCCGACCGAGCACGGAACGGTACGCACCCTCTTCCCGCCCGGAGCGCCGGGCGGACGAGTCGCCGGGGGCGGTGCCGTGCCCGCCCTCGGCCAGCACACCGATTCCGTACTCGCGGAACTGGACTTCGCGGAGGAGAACCGATGACGACGCACACCGGCTGGCAGGGGCGGTACTACGAGGACTTCGTCGTGGGCGACGTCTTCGAGCACCCCCTGGGCCGCACGGTGACCACGACGGACAACATCTGGTTCACCATGCTCACGCAGAACACCGCGCCCCTGCACTTCGACCACGAGTACGCGCGGCGCACCGAGTTCGGCAAGCCGCTGGTCAACTCGACGTTCACGCTCTCGCTCGTCGCGGGGCAGAGCGTCACGGACGTCTCCCAGAACGTCTTCGCCAACCTGGGCTGGGAGGACATCACCCTCCCCCGCCCCGTCTTCGAGGGCGACACCATCCACTCACGCTCCACGGTGCTGCGGACGAGGGAGTCGGCGTCGCGGCCCACGCTGGGCGTCGTCACCGTCCGCACGACCGGCGTCAAGCAGACAGGCGAGGCCGTCATCGAGTTCACCAGGACGCTGCTCGTCTACAAGCGCGGCCACGGCCCGCGCCACACCGCCGGGACGGAGGCGGGGGCCGCCCAGGCGGCCCAGCCGGACGACGCACCGGGCGACGAAGCCGGGAACGCTGTTGCCGGCGGAACGGAGGAGACCGCATGACGTCCGAACTCCGCAAGGACTTGCGGCAGTTGACCGAGCGCATCTGCGCGGACCACCCGGACGAGTACTGGCGGGAGGTGGATGCCGCACGCCGCTACCCGGAGGAGTTCGTCGACGCCCTGACCGCGACGGGCTGCCTCGGCGCCCTCGTACCCGAGGAGTACGGCGGCCTGGGCCTGGGCCTCGGCGACGCCTCGGTGATCCTCGAGGCCATCAACGGCGCGGGCGGCAACGCCGGGCCCGTTCACGCGCAGCTCTACACCATGGGGTCGCTGCTGCGGCACGGCAGCGAGGAGCAGAAGCAGCGCTACCTGCCCGGCATCGCCTCCGGCGAGGTGCGGCTCCAGGCGTTCGGCGTGACGGAGCCGACCGCCGGTACCGACACGACAGCCATTCGCACGACGGCGACGCGCACCGCGGACGGGTACGTCGTCAACGGGCAGAAGGTCTTCATCTCCCGCGTGCAGCACTCCGACCTGATGCTGCTGCTCGCCCGGACGACGCCCCGGGAGGAAGCCGCGAAGAAGTCCGAGGGCCTGTCCCTGTTCCTCATCGACCTGCGCGAGGTCGACGGCGTCGAACTGCGGCCCCTGCGGACGATGGTGAACCACGAGACGAACGAGGTCTTCTTCGACGACGTCCACATCCCCGCCGACAGCCTCATCGGGGAAGAGGGGAAAGGTTTCCGCTACGTCCTGGACGGCATGAACGCGGAACGCATCCTCATCGCCTCCGAATGCATCGGCGACGGCCGCTGGTTCGTGGAGCGAGCGGCCCGCTACAGCAGCGAACGCGTCGTCTTCGGCCGCCCCATCGGACAGAACCAGGGCGTGCAGTTCCCCATCGCCCGGGCCCACGTCAACGTCGAGGCCGCCGACCTGATGCGCTGGCGCGCCTGCGACCTGTTCGACGCGGGCAAACCCTGCGGCGCCGAAGCCAACATGGCCAAGCTCCTCGCCGCGGACGCCTCCTGGGAGGCGGCCAACGCGGCGCTGCAGACCCACGGCGGCTACGGCTTCACCGCCGACTACGACATCGAACGGAAGTTCCGCGAGACGCGGCTGTACCAGGTCGCCCCCGTCTCGACGAACCTCATCCTCTCCTACATCGGCCAGCACGTACTGAAGATGCCCAGGTCGTTCTGAGCCCGTAGAAGCACCGCACGAAAGGGAAGCAGGAGCACAGATGGACGGATCCCCCGAGTACGGCCTCGTGCTGTGCAGCCAGTTCCTGCCCGGCGAGGACACGGTGGCGCGCTTCGACGAGCAGCTGGAGCAGGTGCGCTACGCCCGGGACGCGGGCTTCTCCTCGGTGTGGGCGACGCAGCACTACCTCGCCGACCCGTTCCAGTACCTGCACCCGCTGGCCGTGCTCTCCCGCATCGTCCCCGAGTCCGGCGACATGCGGATCGGCACCGCCATCACGCTCATGGCGCTCGGCAACCCCGTCGACATGGCGGAGGAACTGGCGACGCTCGACATCGTCAGCGGAGGCCGCCTGACGGTCGGCGCCGGACTCGGCTACCGCGACGTGGAGTTCGACGCGTTCGGCGTGCCCAGAACGGGGCGGCTGCGCCGCTTCCTCGACAACCTCGACGTCGTACGCCGCCTGTGGACCGAGGACGAGGTGACCTTCAGCAACGACGCCGTGCGGCTCGACGGCGTGCGCCCCGTCCTGCGCCCCGTGCAGCGGCCCCACCCGCCCGTCTGGCTCGCCGGTCACACCGACCGGGCGCTGCGGCGTACCGCCCGCATGGGATATCCGTGGCTGGCCGCGGCGGCACACGTGGAGAAGGAGTACCTGTACCAGCAGGTGGCGACCTTCCGGAACGCCTGCGCCGAGGCCGGCCGCGACGACGCCGAGGTGCACGTGCTCCAGGAGATCTACGTCGGGGAGACCGACGAGTCGGCCGTCGAGGACGTACGCGCCGCCCTGACGGTCAAGTACGACGCCTACCGCGCCTGGGGCCAGGACCAGGTGCTGCCGCCCTCCCAGAGTTTCGACGTGGAGTTCGACAAGCTGCGCAAGGGGCGCTTCATCCTCGGCAGTGCCGAGTCGTGCCGCGCGCAGCTCGCCGAACTCGTCGACCGCGTGGGTCCCGGGCACATCCTGCTCCGCCCGCAGTGGCCGGGGATGCCGCAGGAGCAGGTCATGGCCAGCTTGGAACGCCTTACAGACGAGGTACTGCGATGAACAGAGACGGAATCGGGCGGCGGGGCTTCCTCGCGGCAGCGGGACTGGGCGGACTGGGCCTGGCGAGCGCCGGGCTGACCGGCTGCGGCGCTCCCGCGAGAGCGGGCGGCGGCCGGGAGTCCACGGTGGCCACCTACATCCCCTCCTCCTACGACGACCTCTACCCCGGCATCCAGAAGTTCGTCGACGTGGCGACGGAGCGCAGCAAGGGCCGGCTCTCGCTGGACCTGTTCGACTCCGGCAGCCTGCTCGGCGCCGAGCAGCTCCTCCCGGGCCTGCTGGGAGGCGTCGCCGACGTGATCTTCCAGACCAGTTCGTACGTCTCCTCGACCTACCCGGTCCTGGGCGCCATGGAGCTGCCGTTCGTCACCGAGGACTACGACAAGCTCCGCCGCGCCATCGCTCCGGGCGAGGAGCCGCACGAACTGATCAACAGGAAGCTGGCTCCGAAGGGCGCCCGCAACCTCGGCGGCATGCCGACGACCTTCGAGTACCTCTGGACCGTCGACAAGCCGATCCGCAGGCCGGAGGACGTGCGCGGGATGCGGCTGCGCGTCGCCGGCGAGATCGAGGGAGAGACCGTCAAGGCCCTCGGAGGCGCGCCGGTCACCATGGGATCCGCGGAGGTCTACGAGGCCATCGAACGCGGCACCATCGACGGGCTCGTCAGCTACATCGGCACGGTGGTCTCCCGCGATCTGCAGAGGATCGTCAAGTACGGCACCGCCGGCCACTTCGGCGCCTACACGGTCGACGCGTACTGCCGCTCCGACTGGTACGAGCAGCAGGATTCCGTGGTGCGGAGGGCTCTCGACGCGGCGGGCGAGGCCCTCTACCGGGACGGCACCGAGACCATGTTCAAGGTCCACACCGAGAAGTACCTGCCCCAGGTCGAGAAGGCCGGCGTGGAGCTCGTCGAGCCCGACGAGGCCGGAATGGCCGCGTTCCGCAAGGCAGTTCAGCCGGTGTACGCCCGGTGGGAGCGCCGCCTCGGCGACGCCCGGACCGCGAGCCGCGCCGTCGAGACCATCCGGAAGGCGTGAGGGCCCCGACATGAAAGCACTCGACCACATCCGCAAGTACGTGCTGGCGTGCTCCCTCGGGCTGGCCGTCGTCTCGATGAGCGTCGTCGCGCTGATGATGCTCACCATCACCTACGACGTCGTCGTCCGCTTCACCTTCGCCGCCCCGACGGACTGGGCCTACCCCGTGAACGCCGCCGGGGTACTGCTGGTCACGGCGCTCTCGGTGCCGTACCTCTACGCCAAGGGCCAGCACATCTCCATGGACCTGCTGTACCGGGCGCTGCCGAAGCGGACGCGCCGCCTCGCGGACGGTGTCACCGCAGCGGCAACGGCCTTCCTCGGCCTGATCCTCGCCGTCACCGCCTACCGGGCGATGGCCGTCGCGATCGAGGGGGGCCTGACCGGGTCCGGCACCTTCAGCATCCCCCTGTGGATCCCCGACGCCGCGCTGCTGGTCACCGGGGTGCTGCTGACCCTCGTCGCGGTGCTCTTCCCGCCGGGCGGCCAGGCGGAGCCCCCCGTCCAGACCGAACCCGAACCGTCGCCGGCGGAGGCCGCGGCCTCCGGAACGGGCGGACGGGACAGTGCCGGAGACGGTGGCGCGGAATCCGCCTCGTCCGGTGAAGGAGAGGCCAAGCCATGATGTCCGACGCCGGTATCGCGATCCTCGCGGTCGTCCTCCTGCTCTTCCTCATCGCGCTGCGCACCCCGATCTTCGTCGCGCTCGCCGTGTCCGGCATCGCCGGCCTGATCGGGCTGCAGGGGCTCCAGGGAGTCGAGCTGGTCCCCCTGTCGCTCGTCGCCCAGCTGCAGAACTACGCACTCGTCGCCGCGCCCCTGTACATCCTGCTCGGTGAAGTGCTCGCCGTCAGCGGCCTCGGGCGTGACCTGTTCGCCGCCGCGCACCGCTGGTTCAACCGGATACCCGGCGGACTCGGGGCGTCGGCCATCGGTTCCTCGACCGTCTTCGGGGCGATGTCCGGAGTGAGCATCTCCTCGGTGGCCGTCATCGGGCGCATGGCCGTGCCCGAGATGCTCAGCCGGGGCTACCGGCCCGCGTTCGCCAGCGGAACGGTCACCGCCTCCGGCGCGCTGGCCATGCTCATCCCGCCCAGCCTCATGTTCATCCTGTACTCGTCGGTGACGGGCGTGAGCATCGCGGAGCTCTTCGCGGGCGGACTGGTGCCGGGTCTGCTGCTGGCCGCTGCGATGATCCTGTACGTGGTCCTGCGGGCGAAGTCCGCACCGGCCAACGCGCCCGTCGTCCAGGAGACCTTCACCTGGGGAGAGCGCCTGAAGGCGCTCGGGAAGATCTCCCCGGCGCTGCTGCTCATCCTCCTCGTGCTCGGCTCGATCTACACCGGCTTCGCGACGCCCACCGAGGCGGCGGCCGTCGGCGCGCTCGCGGCCTTCGGGGTCACGGGAGGGATCTACAAGAAGCTCGGCTGGAAGAACCTGCGGCTGATCTTCGTCTCGACGGCGACGGTGACCGCTTCCGTACTCGCCATCGTCGGTTCGGCGTTCGTCTTCACGCAGATGCTGGTGGCCGCCCGGATCCCCGATGCGGTGACCGGGTTCGTCGTGGGCCTCGACATCTCGCCCTACCTCGTCATCGCGGCGATCATGTTGGTCCTCGTCCTGCTGGGCTGCCTCGTCGACGCCGCCTCGCTCCTGCTCGTCGTCACGCCGATCCTCGTGCCGGCGATCGAGGAACTCGGCTTCGACCCGCTGTGGTTCGGCGTGCTGCTGGTCATCAACCTGGAGATGGCGGTCATCACGCCGCCCGTCGGGCTGAACCTCTACACGATGAAGTCCGTGGTGCCGGAACTCGACCTCGCCGACATCTTCCGCGGCATCCTCCCGTATCTCGCGATCGAGGCCGCGATGCTCGCGCTGGTGACGGCCGTTCCGGAGATCGCGACATGGCTGCCGGGGCTGATCCTGTGATCGCGGACCTGGCGGACTGGGCCGCCTCACTCGAAGTGGACGACGCGGACCGCGACGTCGCGCGCACCGCGCTGGTGGACACCGTCGCGGTGACCCTCGCGGCGGCCGACGATCCCGTCGTCGAGCTGACCGAGGACCTTCCGGAAGCGCTGCGCTGGGCCGCGGTGGGGCACGTCCTCGACTTCGACGACGTCCACCTGCCCTCCACCTCGCACATCAGCGTCGTGTGCGTCAGCGCGACGCTGGCGGCCGGAGGCGGCGCCCGCGCGTACCTGGCGGGTGCCGGCGTCATGGCCCGGCTCGGGACGGCACTGGGGTGGAGCCACTACAGCAGCGGCTGGCACGCCACCTGCACCGCGGGCGCACCGGCCGCGGCCGTCGCCGCGGGCGTCGCTCTGGGCCTCGACGCCGACGGACTCAAGCGGGCCATGGCGCTCGCGGTCCCCGCCGCGGGCGGCGTGCAGCGCGCGTTCGGCACCTCCGGCAAGTGCCTCCAGGTGGGCTTCGCCGCGGACGCCGGCGTACGGGCTGCGCGCCTGGCCGCGGCGGGCGCGTCCGCGGATCCGGCCGCGCTCGACCAGTGGTTCGCGCTGGCCGGCGGCAGCACGGAACCCGATCTGTCGGGTCCGGCCCTGCCGGAGAAGCCGGCGGTGAAGCTGCACCCGTGCTGCTACGCGATGCAGCGGCCCATCAGCGCCGCCCGGACGCTGCGGGACGGCGGCCTCGACCCGGCGGACGTGGAGCGGATCGTGGTGTCCACGCCCGAAGCCGGCATGCAGCCGCTGATCCACAGCTTCCCCCGCACCGGGCTGGAGGCGAAGTTCAGCATGGAGTACGCGGTCGCCACCGCCCTGCTCGACGGCTTCCCGGGCCGCGCCCACTTCACCGACGCCGCTGCCGCCCGCCCCGCCGTGCGGCGGCTGCTGGAGCGTACGGAGGTGCGGACGTCGCCCGGCGGCGGGGACGACCTGATGGCGGGGGAGACCGGCATCCGCGTGGAGCTGGCGGGCGGCGGAGAGGCCGAGACGGCACTGGACCTCCCGCGAGGCCACCCCGGCCGCCCCGCCTCCGAGCAGGAGCTCACCGCGAAGGTGGCCTCGTGCGTCGGAGAGGAACGCGCCGGAGAAGTCGCCGGCATCTCCTGGGAGGAGGCCCCGGGAGTCCTGCGCGCCGCGTTTCCCGCTCCCTGACCGGGAGTTCAGCGGGCACCGTCCGGGCAGCCGCCCCGGCCGGTGCCCGCAGCGCGCGTGATCCACGCGTACGCCCGGTCCGCGTCGAACTCCTCCTGGCCGCCCGCGAAGAGCAACCCCGCCGCGGCGAAGTCCGCGTCTCCGTCCGCCGGCCGGACGTACGGTACCGCCACGCAGCGCATGCCCGCCCGCCGGGCGGCCTCGACCCCGGGCGCCGCGTCCTCGACCACCACGCAGCAGGCCGGGTCGGCCCCCACCAGCCGCGCGGCCTCAAGGAAGACGTCCGGCTCGGGCTTTCCCCGCGCCACCTCCTCCGCCGAGACGCGGACGGGCAGCAGGGCATGCAGGCCTGTAGCCCCCAGCACCGCCTCGACGGCCTTCCTCGACGAGCCCGAGGCGACGGCCAACGGGTGCCCTGCCGCGTCCAGCCTCTCCACCAGGCCCAGCATCGCGGGGAACACACGCGCGGAACGGGTCGCCAGCTCCAGGTAGGCGCGGTCCTTCTCCGCGACGAGCTGCTCGACAGGTGCGTCCAGGCCGTACTCGCGGCGCAGCGCAGCCATCGTCTCCACGGTGCTGATGCCGATGAAGCGGGCATGCTCCTCCCACGTGAACTCGCCCGCTCCGTGCGCGGCGAGCACGCCCCGTGCCGCCTCCCAGTACAGGGGCTCGCTGTCGACGAGAGTGCCGTCGAGGTCGAAGATCACAGGCCTGGCCGCGGAGTTGTCCATGCAGGCCAGCGTGCCAGCACGAGCCGATTGTTGAGCTGCGGGGGGAGGTACGTGCGGAGCGCCCGCGCCGCCGTATCCCCGCTGCTACCGTCGGCCATGATCGCGAAGAGTCCACGGCCGGGTCACCGGCCCCGGCGAAAGGGCGCAGGGCAGTGAGCGGTTATGCAAGCGGCGGTGCGAACAGCGGCTCGGAGAACGGCCGGAGGGACGGCCGGTACGGGGACGCGGCCGAACAGCGGGCGGACCGGGCCTACATCGGGTCGTTCACGTCGGCGGGAGGCCGAGGCATCACGACCGCCGCGATCGACTGGTCGGACGGGGCCCTCACCGAACTGCACCACACCGAGAGCGCCGTACCCGACCCGTCCTACCTCGTCCTCGCCGAAGGACCCCGCGGAGCAGGAGCCCCCGGCGGACACCTCTACGCGGTCAGCGAGCGGGACACGGGCGGCGCCGCGGCTCTCTCCCTCGACGACCGGGACAGACCCGCGCTGCTCGGCGAACCCACACCGGTCAGAGGCGGCGGGCCCACCCATCTCACGCTCGCCCGGGGGCACCTCGTCACCGCCAACTACGGCTCGGGCAGCATCAGCGCGCTGCCCGTCCGCGCCGACGGCACCCTCGGCAGCCGCGCCTCGGTGCACGTGCACACCGGCAGCGGCCCGGAGACGGCCCGTCAGGAAGGCCCGCACGCGCACGCCGTCGTCCCGGACCCGTCGGGCCGCTGGCTGCTGGCCGTCGACCTCGGCACGGACTCGGTGTGGATCTACGACCTGCGCGGCGGCTGCGAGGACGGCGAGCCGCTGCCGCACTCCGAGGTGAGGCTGCGGCCGGGGACCGGGCCGAGGCACCTCGCCTTCCACCCTCGCGGCGGCCTCGCCTACGTCGTCAACGAGCTGGAGTCCTCCGTGACGGTGTGCCGCTGGGACCAGGAGACAGGCACCCTGGAGCGGCTGACGGAGGCGCCGACCATCCCGGGGAACGCCACCCAGGAGCGCAACTACCCGTCCGGACTGGCGGTCTCCGCCGACGGCCGGTTCCTCTGGGCTGCGAACAGGGGCCACGACAGCATCGCCGTCCTGGCGCTGTCGGCCGCCGGCGACTCGATGGAGCTGACGGGCACCGTCCCGTGCGGCGGGCACTGGCCCCGGGACCTGGCGCTGCACCCCTCCGGCCGCTGGCTCTACGCCGCCAACGAGCGGTCGGGGGACGTCACCTGGTTCGGTATCGACCAGGCATCCGGCACCCCGCACCGTGCGGGCAGCCTGGGAGCTCCCGCCGCCAGCTGCGTCGTCTTCGGCTGAGCGGCCTCCGCCCCCGCCGCGCAGTAGTCCGCTGCGGCGGGGCAACGTACCGGCGCGCGCGTACGCGGCGCGGGCACCGGTCAACACGGCCCGGCGCGAGCTGAACGCGCGGGGCGGCCGTGCGGAAGCCACCCGCCCCCACCCTGCCCGGGCGGCGTTCCCGCGCTCTCCCAGAACCGCCGCCCACCGCGTACCGGACGTCGAACGCCGCGTCTTCAGCAGAGGGGCCCTACGACGTGCGCGGGCCGTCCTCCGTCAGCGTGCCGCCATGCCCTGCGGCGCGTTCTGCTGCCCGATGCCCAGCTTGGCGGCGTACGTGGACGCCACGAGCTTGCCGACGGCCGGATAGGCGCCCAGCGGCTCCGCGACCGAGCAGCCCGCCTCCTCCGCGGCGGCGTCCAGCAGGCCCTCGGGAACCTCGGGGCCGATGAGGCAGGGAGCCACGGCCAGTTGCGAGGAACCGGCCTCGCGCAGCTGCTCGGCGATGCGCGCGACGGCGCCCGCCTCGTCCAGCCCCGCCGCCAGCACGGGGACGGCGAGACGCGCGGCGAGCAGCATGCCCGTGATCCCGGCCGCCTGCACCGCCTCCTCGCCGCCCACGGTGGCGAGGATGATGCCGTCAGCGGCCGTCGCGACCGTGAACAGCCGGGCACGGTCGGCCCTGGCCAGCCCGGCCTCCGACAGCTTTACGTGGACGCCCTCGGCGAGGAGCGGGTGGGGCCCCAGCACGTCGGTGAGTTCCGCGCCCGTGCCGCTGGAGAGCACCGCCTGCCGTATCTGCCGCATCTGCGCCGCGTCCGGCCCTGCCAGCAGGGGGACCACGACAGCGACGAGGCGCTCCTCGGAGGTCTGCGGCGGAGGCGTGGCGGCGGCCGCAGGGGCCTCACCGCCCGATTCGTCGTCGGCCTTCGCCTCGGCGGCCTCGGCTGCCTCGAGTTCGGCGAGCTCGGCAGCGCGTGCGGCGGCGGCGTCCTGTTCGGCGGCGGCCTGGGCGAGGACCCCGTCCAGCGTCGGGTACTCCTCGCCGTCGCCCTCCACGAAACCGATCCGCGCATCCATGCCCGGCAACTCCGAACGGGCGATGCTCAGCACCTCTTCGGAGAGGTTGCGGACAGCACTCGACGGGGTGCCGGGAACGGCGAGTACCAGCGCAGGGGCGTTCTCAGGCGCGACGACAGGCTCCGGCCGGCGGTGCCGACCGGGCCTGCGTGGACGCGGCATTCGTACAGGCAGGCCGTGGTCCGGGTCAGTGGGGGAGCTCATGCGCCCGCATGTTAACGCCTTGCGGTGCCCCGCTGTTCAGGCGGGGGAGAGTGGACCTATATGCCCGTTTCCCGGCGGCGCGGCCTATGGCTTTTTGTCCGTTATCTCAGGTCAGCGACAGGAGAGCGGGATCCTGGGGCAGACGCAGCGCATCCGACGAGAGCCGCGCCGCGATGAGCAGCGCGCCGTCCAGCGGGTCGCCGGCCGGCTCGGTGAGGTGCGCGTGGGGCGCGCGGCGGTGCAACTGCTCCCGCAGGGGGGCGAGCAGCGGCTCGCCGATGCGGAAGAGCCCTCCCGTGACGGCGACCGAAACCCCCTCCTCCGCGGGGCAGACGGCGGCCGCCGCCGTGGCGATCTCCTGCGCCGCCGCCCGGAGGATCTCGCTCGCCGCCGTGTCGCGGTCCGCGCAGGCCGCGACCTCGGGCGCGAACGAGGCGAGCACAGCAGGCCTGTCCGTGCGGGGATACAGCTGGGCGGGCAGCCCGCTGAGCGGGGCACCGAAAACGGCTTCCGCACGCTCCCTCAGCGCCGCCGAACCGCCCTCCCGGCCGTCGTAGGCACGCATCGCCGCCTGCAGACCGGCCTGGCCGATCCAGGCTCCGCTTCCGCAGTCGCCCAGCAGATGGCCCCAGCCGTCGGCGCGGCGCCAGTTCCGCAGGTCCGTCCCCATGGCGATGAGGCCCGTGCCGCCGGCGACGACGGCACCCGGCAGCTGCCCCAGCGCTCCCGCGTAGGCGGTCACCGCGTCGGCCGCCAGCGCGATGCGGCGGACGCTGAACTCGCGTGTCAGGGCGGCCGGAAGCTCGGCGCGCAGCTGCCCGCCGAGTGTCGCCATGCCCGCCGCCCCCACGCACACCGACCGCAGGCCCGCGGCCTGTGCCCGCTCGCCCGCCCGTTCCAGCAACTCCCGCGCCGCGGGTACCAGTTGGGCCAGCATGTGCTCCGCGTCGATGCCCTGCGCCCCGGTCCGTACGGGCTCCGTGGACGTCACTGTGCCGACGGTCTGCGGGGCTCCGCCCTCCGGCACCGCGGCCAGCGTGATGCGCAGGCCCGAACCGCCGGAGTCGGCACCCAGCACCCACGCGGAAACCGGGGCGTCCGCCGGCTCGCCGTGCCCGCCCGTTCCGTGCGCCGCCGTGACGCCGTCCGTCATGGGAGCCGCCAGTCCACGGGCTCCGCTCCCTGCTGGGCGAGGAGCGCGTTGACGCGGCTGAAGGGACGCGAGCCGAAGAACCCACGGTCCGCCGACATGGGCGACGGGTGCGAGGACTCCACGACGGGACGGCTGGAGAGCAACGGGCGCAGATTGCGCGCGTCGCGCCCCCACAGCACCGAGACCATCGGGCGGTCACGCTCCACCAGAGCCCTGATCGCCTGCTCGGTCACCTCTTCCCAGCCCTTGCCCCTGTGGGCACCGGGCTTTCGCGGTGCCGTGGTGAGCGCCCTGTTCAGCAACAGGACGCCCTGCCTCGTCCACGGCGTGAGGTCGCCGTTGGACGGCCGGGGCAGGCCGAGGTCGCCGTGCAGCTCGCGGAAGATGTTCTCGAGGCTGCCCGGCAGCGGACTGACGTCCGGCGCCACCGAGAACGAGAGCCCCACCGCGTGGCCGGGAGTCGGATACGGGTCCTGCCCGACGACGAGGACGCGCACCTCGTCGAAAGGCTGCTGGAACGCACGCAGTACGTTCTGGCCGGCCGGCAGATAGGTTCTCCCCGCCGCGATCTCCGCGCGCAGGAACTCGCCCATGGAGGCGACCTTCTCAGCCACCGGCTCCAGCGCCTTGGCCCAGCCCGGTTCGACAATCTCGTTCAACGGTCGTGCAGCCACGGGCCGTTACTCTACTGGCTCCGCCGCACCGCCCCGGGTGTCACGCTCACATCAGTCGATCACCGTCGCCCTCACGCACAGCACGTCCGGGAAGTGCCCTGCGAGCTGCTGCCAGGTCTCGCCCTCGTCCGCGCTGGCGAAGACCTCGCCGTTGCGGTTGCCGAAGTAGATCCCCGCCGGATCGGCGTCGTCCGCACACATCGCGTCCCGCAGAACCGGCCCGTAGTGCGCCGACTCCGGCAGCCCGGAGCCGAGCTCCTGCCACGTCTCCCCGGCGTCCTCCGTGCGGTGGACGCGGCAGCGGCGCCCGGCCGGCACTCTGTCGGAGTCGGCGTTGAGGGGGAAGACGTAGGCGACGCCCGTGCGGTGCGGGTGGCTGACCACGGGGAAGCCGAAGTCCGACGGGAGGCTCTCGCCGATCGGCTGCCAGCTGGTTCCGGCGTCGTCGCTGCGGTAGACGCCCCAGTGGTTCTGGAGGTAGAGCCGGTCGGGGTCGATCGCGTCCCGGGAGATCTTGTGCACGCACTGCCCGTAATCCGGGAACTGCTGGTTCTCCGGCAGGAAGACAGCCTGGACGCCGCGGTTGCAGGGCTCCCAGCTCTTGCCCGCGTCGGCGGTGCGGTACGCCCCGCCGGTGGAGACCGCCACCGTCACCCTGCGGGCGTCCCTCGGGTCCACCAGGACGGTGTGCAGGCCGAGGCCGCCGCCTCCCGGGACCCACTCCTCGCGTGTGGGGTGCTCCCACAGGCCGCGTACCAGCTCGAAGCTGCTCCCGCCGTCCTCCGAGCGGAAGAGCGCGCCCGGCTCGGTGCCCGCGTACACGACGTCCGGCTCGCCCGCGCCGCCCGGCTCCAGCTGCCAGACGCGTTCGAGGGAAGTGCCCGTGTCCTGCGGGAACCTGACGGCGGGCTCGGGCGGCTCCGTCCACGTCGACCCCAGATCGTCGGAGTGGAACACCGACGGGCCCCAGTGCGCGCTGTCGCCGCCGACGAGGATGCGGGGCCCGGAGGGCCGCCTGGTGTCGATCGCGACGGAGTACACCGCCTGGGCGTTGAAGTGCGGACCGTCGAACTCCCAGCCCGGCGCACGCCGTTCGCCCACTCCACGCCTGGCGAGGAAGAGCCCCTTTCGCGTCCCCACCGCAAGAATCACGTCTGCCATGCCGGATTTCGCCTCCCTTGACGTCGTTGTCCGAGGTGGGCATAAGTCTGCACCCGGCCACTGACAATGGCGCCGTGCCGCCGGCGGCGACGGTCAGAAAGGTGCCGGAAGACGACAGGAGTGCTGCCCGCAGCGCCGGGGTCGCCGCACGTCAGGACTCCGCTGCCCCCGCCGCCTCCGCGCTCTCGCGCGTCTCGAACGGCAGCCCGCAGGCCGTGGTACCCCCGCCGCAGCACCCGGCTCCGTGCTGCGGCGGGGGAGCAGGTGCCCGCAGGGTGACCGACGGCTGCTGGACCGGCATCTGGCGCGCCCCGGCGGGCGGCGCCTCCTGCGGTGGGCGGCCCAGCCGCCACTCCAGTTCGTAGCGCGCGAACAGCTCGGCGCGCAGCCTCGCGACGGGCATCGGCGCGCCCGGCAGCAGCACGGCGACGACGGCGCCCATCAGCAGCGCACGGAGCAGCGGGTAGTCGGTGTCCGGATCGGGGGATCCGTACCGTTCGATGGTCTGCTGCAGCAGTACCGCGAGGCGCTGCTGCTCGGGGCACTGGACGAAGCCCTCCTGCTGCAAAATCCCCGCCATGTGCGCCCGCATCAGCACGGGCCTGTCGACGGCCAGGCCGAGAATCGCGTCGATGGCGCGCGCGAGCTGCTCGTTCCCGGCCTCGGTGCCGGCCGGCTCGGGCGCGCGCCCCAGCGCCTCGTCCAGGGTCAGATGCATGAGCCGGTGCACGGCGGACTGGAAGAGCTGCCGCTTCCCCGCGAAGTAGTACGAGATGAGTCCGCGGGCGGAGCCGGCCCGGTCGGCGATGTCGCCGAGGGTCGTCGCTTCGAAGCCGCGCTCGCCCACCAGCTCCACAGTCGCCTGAAGCAATCGTTCGCGTGAGCGTCGGCGCAACTCTTCATTGACCGAAGCGCTCCGAGGGGACATCCTGTAGCTCCTGTTGTTGACTGGCCCACAGCCAATATACTCAGGACGACTTCGGACGCACGCCCCGACCAGGCTGCGCCCGGCTGGCCACCGGTATTGGGCGACACGGGGGATCGCCCAATACCGGTCGCTCTGCCGTCCCTCGCGACTCCTTCTCGGAGTGCGGGGGCCTTTTCGTTCGCCGATCAGGCAGCTGATCGGCTCTACGGGCTCGCCTCAGGGCTTCGGAGCCCTGCCAGGAGTCGGGCCCGCCGCCGGCTGGGGGCACGGCGACGGGCACAGCTCGCGAGGGCCGTCGGGCTATCGGATGGGACCCGTCCAGTTGGGTTCGGCGGCGAACACGTCGACGTCGCCGTCCGACGGCATGTAGGCGAGGGTGACGAGGGCCTGGGTGCCGTACTTCTTGTCGAGGACGCCGTCCTCGGTCTTGTCCGCGGTCACGCCGGGCGCGATCCTGCCGCCCGCCATTTCGGAGGCTCCGTTCTCCCACGTGGTGATCTCGGCGTCGCCGCCCTTGGTGGCGCCGCTGACGAGGACGCTCATGTCGTCGAGGCTGACGGGCTTCTTGCTCCCGTTCGTGATCTTCAGGTGGACGCGGAACGCGTTCTGCGCGGGGGTGGGCTTCGAGTCGTACTCGTGGAAGTCGGCGAACCTCTCCACGCGCGTGACGGTGACCTTGACGCCGTCGTGGAAGCGGAACCCGTCGCCGAACTTCAGCTCCGTGTCGGGGGCTTCCTCTTCGCCGGCGCCCTCTGCGCAGTGCTTCGTCCAGTCGGCCTGGGAGGTCTCCTGGGAGGTGCAGTCGACTTCGTCCTCGTCCGCCTTCGCCGCGGCGGCGGGCTTGTCCGCTGCGCGTTCGGCGGTGCCCTGGCTGCCGCAGGCCGCTGCCAGCGGCAGCGTGACGGCTATCGCCGCAGTGACCGCAATGCTACGGATCTTCATGGGATCCCCCCTTTACATGTGGCCCGGAGCGGATCCGGCGGAATGGTGACTGTCGAGATCACGTAAAGATTGTGGCGGTTTTGTGTTCAACCTTCGTGTGGGGGCGCGGGTTGGGTCGGCAGAAAGCGGCCGCCCCGCCGGCAGGATCTCGGCGGGGCGGCGTCGTCGGTGTCCGGCGGTGCAGGGGTGTTCAGCCCGTCGCGGTCCGGGCGGGCGACTGGGCTGGCGTGCCCTGAGTCCCCCTCAGATGGGCAGGCTCTGGTTGTGCAGAAGGAAGTTGCACAGACCGCCGCCCGCAAGGACGGCGAGCCCGATAGGCGCGGCGGGCAGGTCCGGTCTTCTCCCGGACTTGAGGCACCACAACCCCATCAGGGCGGGTGGAGTCCAGCCGGCGAAATAGACGGCCCAGGCCGCCATATTGCCTCCGTAGTCATGCGGTGAGAGGAAGAGGGAAAGCGAGACGAAGACGAACAGGACCGGAGAGGCCCATATGTTGTCGTAGACGGCCTGGGCGCACGGCGTATCGCTCTGCTTGTTCTGCTCCTGCATGTACCCTCCGGACGGACCTTCGCCTTCGCCGGCAAGAGCCGGTCGGCTCACCCCTGCTGCGCCGCCTCCCCGGGCTGCGATGTGAGTCCGGACAAGGCGGGGCCGTCCTCTGCTGCCTGGTCGCGTACGGTGGCGAACCGCCGCCGCAGTCTCCCCCTGCCGCTGGAATACCCGGCCCCGCAGGAGTGCACCACGCGGGGGTCCGCCGGTATTGAGTAGGACTTACTCAAGCGCGAGTGGCGGGCCCTCGTGTTCCACAGCCTGCGCACGAATACCGGCGGGGACTCGACGGAGATCGACCGCTTTCTGATACGCGGTGGACTTCCGCAATCGGTGTCCGGACGGCGGGCACGCACTCACGTGGTACCGGGATTGTCTCCCTCTCCCGCCTTCTTCACCGCGTTCTTTCGGGGGATCTTTCAGGAGGGCCGCACACGGGGATTACTTCGCCCCGTCCCGCCCCGCTCGCGAGGAGGTCATGAACGCGTCGGCGAACTGCAACATGGGGGAGGTGTCGACGTCGGCAGTGCAGCACGGACCGGGAGCTTCTGCGGGGCGAAGGAGTTCGCCACGTCGCGCGGGATCGCCGGAGCCCATGCGGCCAGCCGCCGCCGCACCTGCTCCGCCAGTCCGAGGACGAGCGCCTCGGCACTGCGGAACCGGCCTGCTCCCGGCCGGTCGCCGCGGATCTCCGCGCTGCGCCTCGCCGCCGAGTCGCGGGCCACGGCATTGTCAGTGCCGGGTGGTTGGGTGGTGCCATGGCTGATGACACGACGCTTGTTCTCGGAGCCACCGGCACGGTCGGCCGTCGGGTGGCGGACGGACTGCGCGCCGAGGGCGTGCCGGTGCGGGCCGCCTCGCGGAGCGGGGCGGTCCCCTTCGACTGGGCGGTGCGCGACACTTGGGAGGGCGCGATCGGCCCGGCCTCCCGGATGTGGCTGATGGCGCCCGAAGACACCGCGGTGGACCCGGAGTTCGTGGAGTGCGCGGTGCGGCGGGGCGTCCGGCGGATCGTGCTGCTCTCCAGCAGAGGGATCGAGGCGATGGGCGACGAACGCCTGCTGGCGGCGGAGCGGACGGTACGCGCGTCGGGGGTCGAGTGGACGATCGTCCGGCCGGACTGGTTCGACCAGAACTTCGACGAGGGCTTCTGCCTGCCGCAGGTCCTCGCGGGTGAGATCGTCCTGCCGCTGGGCGGCATGCGCCAGGTGTTCGTCGACGCGGAAGACATCGCGGCGTCGGCCGTCGCCGTCCTGACAGGCGGCGGGCACGAGGGGCGGAGCTACGAACTCACCGGTCCCGAGGCGCTCTCCTTCGGCGACGCGGCGGCCGTCATCGGCGAGGCGTGCGGCCGCACCGTGCGCTACCGGGGTGGTGACGAGGAGTTCACCGCGGTCCTGGAGGCCGCGGGTACGCCCCGTGAGGTCACCGACGGCATGCTCTCGGCGTTCGCCGCGCTGCGCGCCCAGGGTGATTCCCAACCCAACGGCACCGTGGCCGAGTTGACGGGGCGCGAGCCGAAGAGCTTCGCCCGGTACGCCGCGGAGGCAGCAGCTCGCGGCGTCTGGAACCCCTGAACGGACGTCCGCGGCGGAGCCGGGGCGCCGGCCGTCGTGTACTTCCGGTAAGCGCTGACCGACCGGTGCGCCGTCCCGAGAGGCGGGTCCGGCGCGCGCTCCCCGCACGCCCCGTCCCGTCAAATACCGCTTCGTCCAACGGTGTTGCCTGCCGGCTGCATCCGTAGAATGCTGAACAAAGACGGTGAGACGGGCATGGCCGAAGGCAAGGGCTTGTCCGGACCTGTCGGACAGCGATCCCCATCCGCAGCTCACAGGGAGAGCTCATGTCGTTAGCGGTGGTCTCGCTCATCTGGGACGCGAAGTCCTCCCCCTCCCAGCGCGTGTCGTACGACGACGACGGCTACCACCTGGTCCGCTTCCCGTACGGCGCGGAGTCCTACGACCCCTGGAAGATGCACGACCCCGCCAACGGCGGCGATGACTCCGAGGACTTCCCGCACGCCCGTTCCGGCCTGATCTATCCCAGCCACGAGGGGTGGGGCATCGTCTCCGCGATGGTCCACTGGGAGAAGGACGGCGATCCGCACGAGTACCGCGCCCGCTTCGTGCGCGACCCGCTCGGCGACGGATACGACTCGACGGCGACGACGGACGCGGCCGAGACGGGCGGCGGCCAGTACAAGTCCTACATGTGGCAGTTCTTCGTCCACCCGGGGACGCCGCTGGGGCTGAAGGTCTCGGCCCGGGGCAGGGGCGACAAGAAGATCTCCACCCCTCTGAGGCACGCCCAGTTCAAACTCGCCATCCACACGGACGTGATGAAGCCGTAGGACCTGTCGTGGCAGGCCTTGGGCCGATATCTGACGGACGACGCACCCTAGCCGCGGGCGTCACCCGCCGCGGCAGCGGCATCGTTGTGCCCGTGGGGCTTCCACGAGCGCTGCAGGAGCGTGTACCACGCCCCGATCGCCGCGCCGGCGAGCGCGATGCCCAGCATCGCTCCGACGAGCGTGTCCGTCAGCCAGTGCACGCCCAGCGCGATCCGCGTCACGCACACCCCGAGCACCGACACCGCGGCCAGCACCGCGACGGCCCGCCGCGCGTTCGCCGGAGCGGCGAACTCCCGCGCCAGCCACAGCATCAGCGTGCAGGTGACCGCCGCCGTCATGGCGTGCCCGGAGGGCATGGCCGCGTAGTGCGCGACGTCGACGGGCTGCTCCCACTGAGGGCGTTCCCGGTCTAGCGCTGCCTTGAGGCCCTGCTGAACTCCCGTACCCGCAGCGGACGTCGCCACGCACCACACAGCGAGCACCTTCTCCCCCCGCCGCAGCCACAGCCACACTGCGGCGGCGAGGACCAGCAGCCGCATCGTGACCGTGTCCCACACCCAGTCGGTGAGAACCCGGTTGGTCTCCGTCCAGGCGGGATGGGCGAGGGCCCGTGCGTGCGTCCAGTCCGCGACGTCCTCGTCGAGGTCGAGCAGCGGCTGCCACCCCAGCGCGACGAGCGCGACGAGAGTCGCCGAGGCCGCCGTCAGTCCGAGGGCGCTCCACAGCCACGGTGCCCGGGAGGGACGGCAGTCCGACGGGCCGGGGCCGGAAGAGGAGGAGCCGGACGAGGGGAGGGGGGACGGTCGCATGCCTCGATCTTCACCTGCCGGAGGCCCGTTGGGCTATCGAAGCGCGGAGAGTCCTGGCACGAAGGCCACGAGCAACGGCACTGCCGGAACCACCGCCGCGGCCGCGGTCATCCGCAGCCTGCGGGCCACCGGAAGCCTGGGCGGCGCCGTGAGCAGGCGGTGCACACGGTGCGGCACCTCGGCCAGCGGCGTGGGGCACGGACCGAACACGCCCCGCTCCTCGTTGAGTTCGACGAGTGCGAGGGCGATCGTGAGCCGCCCGAAGCGGCGTGACGCGGTGTCGTCGGCCGCCATCTCGACCAGGGTGTGCACCTGGTCGCGGAAAGCGGCGAACACCGGGACGCGCGGGAAGCCCGCCGCCAGCGCCGACGAGCAGTGCATCAGCCAGTCGTGCCGGGCCCGGGCGTGCCCCTGCTCGTGCTCCAGGACCGCATCGAGCTGCCGCCCCTTCAGGCGGCGCAGCGCGGCCGTCGTCACCACCAGCTGGGGCGCGTTGCCCGGCAGCCACCACGCGTCCGGCTTGGCGCCTTCCAGGACGACGAGACGGTCGCCCTCGGACGGCTCCTCGCCGGGCAGGCGGGGCGCGCGCTCGCGCAGCTCGGCGCGGCGCCGGCGGCGGCGCACACGGGCCTCGTGCACCTCGCGCAGGAGCATCGCCCCGGTCCAGGCGCCGCCGCAGGCGAGCAGCACCGCCAGAAGCCCGGCCCACGGCCCGGGCGAACCCAGGGCATACGCCTCTTCGACGCCGCTCGGGGCGGGCGCGAAGACGTGTGAGCGCACGGCCTGCCAGGCGGCCGCCGCGGAGAAGGCCATCGCCAGCGCGCAGCACAGCAGTACGGCGGCGATCACGCACTGCCACATCCACAGCCCGAGCACGGGTTCCCTCTCGGGCCAGGAGGAGCGCGCCAGCACGCGGGGCGCCACGGCGGCGGCGAGACCGGCCAGTACGAGCAGCGCCAACGGGAGCGTCATGCGTCTCACACTATGAGCCGACCGCTACGGAGCGGTACGTCTGCCTGCGGGAAGTGACGGACGCCTCACGTCCGAAGAGGGACGCCTCACATCAGAAGCAGCATGGCCAGCATGCCCGTGCCCATCGCCACGCGGCACGCGCTGACCAGCTCCCCGGGGCCGTGCGCGGCACACGACGGCGGCTGCTGCCCCCGGCCGGCGGCAGTACCGGCAGGGAGGGCGAGACCGGGCGGGCCCGGCAGCAGACCGAGGCCGGTGCGCAGCACGTATGCGGCGAAGTACGCGAGGAGCATTCCGCTGAGCAGGGGCGTCGCGGCGAGGGACGCTCCGGGCGCCGCGTGGGCGTGGCCCCCTCCCGCCTGCGCTCCCGGCGCCGCGAGCGCCATGGAGAGCATGGCCAGGGCGCCGAGCAGGTGGTGGAGGTGGTGCGCGCTGCCGTGTGCGGGGCGCTCGCCGCGCTCCCGAAGACGTGTCAGCAGCAGCCGCAGCTCCCAGACCGCCACCGCCCCGAAGAGCGGCCCCAAGAACGCTGCGAGGACGAACGGGGGGACGGCTGCCGCGGGCAGGCTGCCGGCCAGCGCCATCACTGCCATCCCCCACCCCATCAGGGCCTCGCTCCAGGCAGTGCTCCGCTGCATCCCCCCGGCCCGCCGCGCCCGCAGCAGACACGCGCCCCCCGTCACGGCGCAGAGCGCCGCCAGCAGCAGGCCGACCGCCGCCGAGCTGTGCATCGCCGCCCTCCCCGTTCGTCCAGGGGGAGGCTGCCCGGCTCGTCACTTCCGTACGGGAGCGCACGGTCGCACAGGGGAGCGCCCGGCTGCGCTCGTGAGGGGTTCAGGGGGCGGCCCCAGCCCGCCGTCGGGGCCAGGCCGCGCGGTCGCACGCCCCGTGCGGGGGAGGGCCCTCAGATGCCCGGCCGGTAGCGCATCGGGTGGTCCTCGGGGATCTCGACGACGCAGATGCGGACTCCGTCCGGATCGGCGATCCACATCTCGATGAGGCCCCACGGCTCCCGCACCGGCGGTCGCAGCACCTTCGCGCCCGCCGCGGCGAGTTCGCGGTGCGCGGCTTCGGCGTCCTCCACCTGGAGCCACAGCTGGAGGCCCGGTGACGGCGGGGCGTCGGAGCGGCCGGAGACCTCCAGGAACCCTCCGCCGAGGAAGTAGACCGTGCCGCGTTCCGTGCCCGTCCCGAACTCGCGGTGGACGGCGAGGCCCAGCGTCCGTCCGTAGAAGGCCCGCGTGCGCTCGGGATCGGTGGGCCGCAGGAGGACCCGGCTGCTCAGTACGTGCACCATGCCTGCCGACTCTATTGCCGCCGGCGCCGTATTAAGGTCGCTCACCATGGAGAACGTCAAGGAGTTCGCGCCCGCGGCCGGTGAGCTGACCTTCCGCGCCGCCACAGAGGAGGACGTCCCCGCTCTCGTGGCGCTCGTGGAGTCCGCCTACCGGGGCGAGGCGAGCCGCGCCGGATGGACGACGGAGGCGGACCTGCTGGGCGGTCAGCGCACCGACCCGGAGGGCGTGTCCGCCGTCGTCGCCGACCCGGGCAGCATCGTGCTGACGGCGGAGCGCGCCGGCCGGCTGGTGGCGTGCTGCCATCTCGAACGGCGAGGCGGAGAGGCCTACTTCGGCATGTTCGCGGTGAGCCCCGCTCAGCAGGGCGCCGGTCTGGGGAAGGCCGTGCTCGCAGAGGCGGAGCGCATGGCGGGGGCCGAGTGGGGTGCCCGCCGGATGCAGATGACGGTGATCCGGCAGCGGGACGACCTGATCGCCTGGTACGAGCGCCGCGGCTACTCCCGGACGGGCGAGCTCAGCCCCTTCCCTTACGGCGACGAGCGGTTCGGCATCCCGCGCCGCTCCGACCTCGCCTTCGAGCTGCTGGTCAAGCCTCTCGCGCCGCAGCCCTCTTGATCTCCGGCATATCGGTCACCACTCCGTCGAGGCCCAGTTCGCGGACGCGGGCGAGGTCGTCGTCGGTGTTGACCGTCCAGCTGATGACCTTGATGCCGTGTGCGTGGCACCGGTCGACCGTCTCCCGCTCCAGCCACCGCAGTTCGCAGGAGACCATCTCCGCGCCGAGTTCGAGCGCCCGCTCGGGCGCCGTGGGCGTGGAGCGGCCGGTGACCAGGACGAGCGGCATCTCCGGCAGCAGGGCGCGCACTTCGCGCAGGGCCTCGTCGTGGAAGGAGATGACGGTCACCCGGTCGTGCAGCCCGAGCTCCCCGATCACTGCGACGAGGACGCGTGCGGCGGCCTTGTCCTTGATCTCCGCCTGCAGCGGCGACCGCACCGCCTGCACGACCTCCTGGAAGGCGGGGATGCGCTCGCCCTGCCCGGCGTCGAGCTGGCGGAGTTCGGCGAGCGTGAAGTCGCCGATGGCACCCGAACCGTCCGTGGTGCGCGCGACGTCGGCGTCGTGCATCACCACCAGTTCCCCGTCCTTGCTCAGATGCAGATCGAGTTCGATGACGTCGAGGCCTTCTTCCTCGGCGCGGACGAAGGACCGCAGGGTGTTCTCGGGCTCCACGCCCATCACCCCGCGGTGGCCGACGGTGAGCAGTGACACGGCGCGCTCTCGCTTTCCTGTGGTGACGGCGCACGGGGCACGTGCGCGCCGCACAGACTAACTGCCCGGCCGCTGCTGCCAGGGCGCACGTCCGCGCGCGGGAGGCGCACGTCCGAGGACCGCTCTGGCGCGACCGGCAGCCGGGCGGCCTACCCGAGGAGAAGGAGCAGACACGTGACCGGAGTCGCGTCACCCGGCCCGGCCGGACCCGAGCGTCTCGCGCCCGGGGCCCGCCCCCTGATGGAGGCGATGGCCGCCGTCTTCCCGGACGTGGGGGTGACGGTGACGGACGCCGCGGAGGCGCGGCGGATACTCGCCCGCATGATGCCGCCGCCGACGGGCAACCCCGCCGTGGGGCAGGTGGAGGACCGCACGGTCCCCGGCCCCGAGGGCGCACCGCAGCTGCCCGTGCGGATCTACCGTCCGCCCGGCGGGAGCGTCGCGGCGGTGCCGACGGCCGTGTTCTTCCACGGCGGCGGCTGGGTCCTCGGCGGTCTCGACAGCCACGACGCGACGGCGAGGAGTCTGTGCCTCGCCTCGGGCGCCGTCGTGGTCTCCGTCGACTACCGGCTCGCTCCGGAGGCCCGGTTCCCCGAGCCCGCCGAGGACGCGTACGCGGCCGTGTCCTGGGCCTCGGAGCACGTCGGGGAGCTGGGCGGGGATCCGCGGGCCCTGGTGGTCGCCGGGGACAGCGCGGGCGGCAACCTCGCGACGGTCTGCACGCTGATGGCGCGGGAGCGCGGCGGCCCGCGCATAGCCCACCAGTCGCTGATCTACCCGTCCACCGACACCGAGGCGCGCACGCCGTCGCGAGCGGCCAACGCGCGGGGCTACTTCCTCACCGAGGAAGCCATGCGCTGGTTCGGCACCCAGTACTTCGGACCGGACGCGGACCTCTCCCACCCCCACGCGGCGCCGCTGCGGGCGGACCTTCGGGGTCTGCCGCCCGCGCACGTCGTCACGGCCGGCTGCGATCCGCTGTGCGACGAGGGCCGGCTGTACGCCGCCAGGCTCTCGGAGGCCGGGGTGCCCGTGACCGAGGCGCACTTCCCGGGGATGTTCCACGGCTTCCTGGGAGCGGGCCGTCTGCTTCCGGACGCTCAGGAAGCCATGGCAGGACTGGGCAAAGTCATTGCCGCGACAGCTTCTGACAGGAAGATCGACGGCGATGAGGGGGGTTCAGAAGGATAATTTGCGGCGCCTCCACTTGAGAGGGGGATCGGGTGCGGCTACCGTTTAGTCACGCCAGGTTCTTTCGTGGAGGGGTAGTCATGACGGAAATTCTTTCGTCCGAGACCGAGGCCGGCGGGGGTACGTCCGACGAGCGCGTGGTCGAACACCCGGCGTGGGCCGTACTCAAGGACGCGGTGGAGGCGATCCGTCCGGCCCAGTCCAAGGACGGCTCCATCGACTTCGACGCCGAAGACGCACCCTCGCGCACCGCGGTGGAGGGCGAGGTCGCGCAGATATGCAACGCGGTACGCGACCTCTCCGCGCTCCTCCCGCACGACGCCGAATACCACGAAGCGCTCGTCGCCGACCTGCGCCGCTGGGCCGAGGACGGCTTCGGCGTGCCCGACTTCCTCGACTCCCTGCTCGCCTTCCAGCCCGCACAGGACCGCCGCGACGGGCTGCAGCACCTGGTCGTCTTCCCCATGTACACCCAGAACGGCAACCCCGACCGCAACCTGGAAGCGGTCGTGCTGCGCATGGTCTGGCCCGACTGGCTCGCCGAGCTGGAGCGCACGCGCTACGACAACCCCCTCTTTTGCGGCATCACCTTCGAGGACTTCACCTCCGGCTACGACACCAACTCCGCGGTGCTCTTCCCCGAGACGGTGGCCGTCCGTCAGGCGCCCGAGCGCTTCTCCTGGGGCGGCATCTTCTGCGACCGCGAGGCCGCCCGCTTCCGCCGCGTCATCGACGCCGCCTGCGACGTGACCAGCCTCAGCCTCCCCGACGACGCCAGGGGACTGGTGTCCGACCAGGCGCGCTGCCAGCAGACCTTCGTGCTCTGGGACATGATCCACGACCGCACGCACAGCCACGGCGACCTGCCCTTCGACCCCTTCATGATCAAGCAGCGCCAGCCGTTCTGGATGTACGGGCTGGAGGAGCTGCGCTGCGACCTGACGGCCTTCCACGAGGGCGTGCGCCTGGAGGCGGACGGCTACCCGCAGGGCCGCGACGTGCAGTTCGCGGTCCTCCTCGACCGGCTCTTCCGCTTCCCCGTCACCGGCGAGCGCAACCGCAACTACGACGGGCTGGGCGGCCAGCTCCTCTTCGCCTACCTCCACCAGCACGACGCGCTGCGCTGGAGGGACAACAAGCTCTCCATGGACTGGGACCGCGCGCGGGAGGTGACGGTGCGTCTCCGGGAAGAGATCGAGACGCTCTACCGCGCGGGCATCGACCGCCCGAAGATCGTCCACTGGTTCAAGGCGTACGAACTCGTCTCCACCTACCTGGCCCCGCACCCCGGTTCGAAGTGGGCCCGCGGCCCGGAGGCGCTCGACCTCAGCCTGCCGCCCCGCAAGCTCGTGGACGATGTGCTTCCGGATGAGTTTCCGCTGAGCATGTTCTACGAGGCCCTCGCGAAGAAGCTCCGTTCCGTGATCGCATCGACCAAGGGCATCACGGCGGAGGCCCCAGCCCTCGCCGCCGCCTGACCGGCGGCCCGGTGCGCCTCCCGGACCCGGGGCGGCGCACCGGGGCCCGGCAGGCGCACACGACAGCACAACGCACGCGGCACCACGGCGGCGCGGGGCGTCCATGACCAGGAGGCAGCAGGCATGACCAGCACGACGGCACGTGGATACCAGGGCAACGGGAACGGCAGCCTCGAGGGCTCTGTCGTCGCCGTCGCCGGTGCGGCGGGCCCCGCGGGAGCGGCGGCGGTCCTGCACCTCGCCGAAGAGGGAGCCACGGTGGTCGCCGCCGACGCGGACGCCGAACGCCTCGCGCAGGCCGTCGACGCCGCCCGGTTCGCCCACGGCGGCGCGAGCGTCACTGGCGACACCGTCGACCTGCTGGACCTGGGCGCCGCCCAGGAGTGGGCCTCGCGGACGGAGAAGGAGTTCGGACGCGTCGACGGCCTCGTGCACCTCGTCGGCGGCTGGCGCGGCTCCCGCTCGTTCGCGGAGACGGACCTCGCCGACTGGGACGCGCTGCACAGCCTGCTGATCCGCACCGTCCAGCACACCTCCCTCGCCTTCGAGGGCGCCCTCAAGCGCAGCGGGAACGGCCGCTTCCTCCTCGTCAGCGCGGCCGGCGCGACCAAGCCGACGGCCGGCAACGCCGCCTACTGCGCCGCCAAGGCCGCCGCCGAGGCATGGACCCTGGCCCTCGCCGACTCCTTCCGCAAGGCCGGGGGCGACGCGGGCCCGTCGGCGGCTGCTGCCATCCTTGTGGTGAAGGCGCTGGTGAGCGAGCAGATGCGCGCCGACCGCCCGAACGCGAAGTTCGCGGGCTTCACCGACGTATCGGAGCTGGCGGAGGCCATCGCCGGGACATGGAGCACGCCCACCGAGGAAGTGAACGGAAACCGCCTGTGGTTGACTCCGAAGCCGTGACCACCGACGCCAGGCGCCGCCACGACCCAGGGGTCCGCGGTTTTGCCAGCGACAACTACGCGGGCGTCCACCCCGAGGTCCTGGCGGCACTGGCCCTGGCCAACGGCGGCCACCAGTCCGCGTACGGGGACGACGACTACACCGCCCACCTGCAGCAGACCGTCCGCAGCCATTTCGGCGCGCGTGCCGAGGCCTTCCCCGTCTTCAACGGGACGGGCGCGAACGTCGTCGCGCTGCAGGCGCTCACCGACCGATGGGGTGCGGTGGTCTGCGCCGAGAGCGCCCACATCAACGTCGACGAGTGCGGGGCGCCCGAACGCGTCGGCGGCCTCAAGCTGCTGACGGTCCCCACCGAGGACGGCAAGCTCACCCCGGAGCTCATCGACCGCGAGGCGCACGGCTGGGAAGACGAGCACCGGGCGATGCCGCAGGTCGTCTCGATCACACAGAACACCGAACTCGGCACCTGCTACACGGTCGAGGAGGTGCGGGCCATCTGCGAGCACGCCCACGAGCGCGGCATGAAGGTCCACCTCGACGGCGCCCGCATCGCGAACGCCGCGGCGTCGCTCGACGTGCCCATGCGGGCCTTCACCAACGCGGCGGGCGTCGACGTGCTCTCCCTGGGCGGCACCAAGAACGGGATGCTCTTCGGCGAGGCCGTGATCGTCCTCGATCCCGGGGCGGTCGGCGCCATGAAGCACCTGCGCAAGCTGTCGATGCAGCTCGCCTCCAAGATGCGCTTCATATCCGTGCAGTGGGACGCCCTGCTCTCCGGCGACCTGTGGCTGCGCAACGCCCGCCACGCCAACGCGATGGCGCAGCGCCTCGCGGAGGGCGTGAAGAGCGTCGACGGGGTCGAGATCCTCTACCCCGTGCAGGCCAACGCCGTCTTCGCGCGCCTCCCGAACGAGGTCAGCGAACGCCTGCAGAAGCGCTTCCGCTTCTACTTCTGGGACGAGGCGGCCGGCGACGTGCGCTGGATGTGCTCCTTCGACACCACGGAGGAGGACGTCGACGGGTTCGTCGCGGCGCTGCGCGAGGAGATGGGCCGTTAGACAGGCGCGGCGGCACAGGAACGAAGAAGGGCGCACCGCTTGAGCGATGCGCCCTTCCGTCGTCCGCGCTACATGGACTGCGCCTCCGAGGCCGTCGGGGCCGTTCCGCCCATGTGCGCCGGCAGCCACCACCTGTCGCTGTCGTCCTTCGGCACCGCGGGATAGGCGCGCTGCGCGGCCTCCAGCAGCTCCTGGACACGCTCACGCAGCCTGGCCGTCAGCCCCGCGGCGGACTCCTCCGCGGGAGCTTGCATCGGCTCACCGACGCGGATGTTCACGGGGAAGTGGTTGCGTCCGAAGTCCCGCTTGCGGCCCTTGGTCCACAGCCGCTGCGTGCCCCACAGGGCCATGGGCACCAGCGGCACACCCGCTTCCTGCGCGAGCCGGGCCGCGCCCGACTTGAAGTCCTTGAGCGTGAAGGAGCGGGAGATCGTCGCCTCCGGGAAGACGCCGATGATCTCCCCGGACCGCAGGGAGTCCAGCGCGTGGCTGTAGGCGCCCTCGCCCTTCGAGCGGTCCACCGGTATGTGCTTCATCGCCCGCATCAGCGGTCCGGAGACCTTGTGCCGGAAGACGGAGTCCTTGGCCATGAAGCGCACCAGCCGCTTCGAGGGCAGGGCCGCCAGGCCGGAGAAGATGAAGTCGAGATAGCTGATGTGGTTGCTGACCAGGACGGCTCCGCCCCGCTGCGGCACATGCTCGGTCCCGTCGATGTCGAAGCGCAGGTCCAGTGCCTTGAACCAGGCCCGCGCCGTGGCGATCACCGGCGGGTAGACGAGTTCTGCCATGTCGGGAGACCTTCCTGTCGCTGCCTGGGGAGGGAGTCTCCGGCCAGGGGGTGCCCATTACCTACGGACGCGTAACTTCGGCCCGCGCCAGATGGTTCCCGAAGGGCAGGCCCCTGGCTACCCCGCAACGTGGTCCGGGGGAGGCCCGCGGGGAGATCCTCGTCACCGGCTGCCGGGAACGGACGGGAATGCCCGTGCGTACCGTGCATGCTGCACACTTCGGACGGCCCGCACCGCGAGGACCCGAGCGGCGGGCGCCCAGGACGGCCGGCGACAGCGGGCGGGAACCACCCGGCCGCGGCCTTGGCAGAGGCACGAACGCGCGACGGGAGAGAGCAGTGGACGAGGGCGGGAGCGACGGCGGACGGCCCGCGGGCGAGGACGTGCTGCTCGAACCGGCGGTCCTCGGCCTTCCGCGCCTGGGGGAGCGTGCCACGCTCGTGCACTTCTCCAGCGCCTTCTGCCAGCCGTGCCGCGCTACCCGGCGCGTCCTGGCCGAGGTCGGAGGCATGGTCGAGGGCGTGGCCCACGTCGAGATCGATGCGGAGGAGCACCTCGGACTCGTGCGCCGGCTGGGCATCCAGGGGACGCCGGCCGTGCTCGTCCTCTCCGCCGGAGGGCGCGTGGTGCGCCGTGCGTACGGGCAGCCCCGCACGGCTGACGTCATCGCCGCTGTCGGCGAGGCAGCGGAGGCGGCGGAACGGTGAGAGGGGGCGGCGTTCGCGCCGGTGGAAGGCGTGCCGTGATTGATCTCGCATCGCCTGAGCGCTTGCTTGACGCTCGGAGCGCCGTGTCGGCACCGTGACGGTACGCGCTCGCCCGTTCCGGCGCCGCGCGGCGGCCGTGATTGAGTTGGCCGTGTGCCCGGTGCGACAGGCGTTGGCAAGGTCACAGTTCCCGGCCTTGAGTACGGGGTACGCGCTGTGTGTACTGACGAGTAATATTTGAACGGGGTCCGGACCAGTGACGGACCGGAACCGTAGGACAAGCAGTAGGAGAGCCGGCGTGAGCTTGAGGATCGTTGTCTGTGTGAAGTACGTGCCCGACGCCACCGGCGACCGGCAGTTCGCCGATGACCTGACCACCGACCGCGAATCGGTGGACGGTCTCCTCTCGGAGCTGGACGAGTACGCCGTGGAGCAGGCGCTCCAGATCGGCGAGAACTCCGACGACGACGCCGAGATCACCGTGCTCACCGTCGGTCCCGAGGACGCGAAGGACGCCCTGCGCAAGGCGCTCTCCATGGGTGCCGACAAGGCCGTCCACGTGGAGGACGACGACCTGCACGGTACCGACGCCCTCGGCACCTCCGCGGTCCTGGCCAAGGCCATCGAGAAGACCGGTTACGACCTGGTCATGTGCGGCATGGCCTCCACCGACGGCACCATGGGCGTCCTTCCGGCCCTGCTGTCCGAGCGTCTCGGCGTGCCGCAGGTGACCCTGCTGTCCGAGGTCTCGGTGACCGACGGCAAGGTCAACGGCCGCCGCGACGGCGACGCCGCGACCGAGCAGCTCGAGGCGTCGCTGCCCGCCGTCGTCTCCGTCACCGACCTCTCCGGCGAGGCGCGTTACCCCTCCTTCAAGGGGATCATGGCGGCCAAGAAGAAGCCGGTGGAGTCCCTGGACCTGGACGACCTGGACATCGACGCGGACGAGGTCGGACTCGAGGGCTCCTGGACGAAGGTCGACGAGGCCACGCCGCGTCCGGCTCGCACCGCGGGCACGGTCGTGACGGACGAGGGCGAGGGCGCCAAGCAGCTCGCCGAGTACCTCGCGGGCCAGAAGTTCATCTGAGCGGCCGCCCGAGCCCACGTCCTCCCGCCCGCAGAACCGTCACGATTCCCGCAGGAGCAACCCCATGGCTGAAGTCCTTGTCTACGTCGACCACGTGGACGGTGCCGTCCGCAAGCCGACCCTCGAACTGCTGACCCTGGCCCGCCGCATCGGCGACCCCGTCGCCCTGCACCTCGGCGCCGGCGCCGAGGAGGCCGCCAAGACCCTCGGCGAGTACGGCGCGGTGAAGGTGCTGGCCGCCGACGCGCCCGAGTTCTCCGACTACCTCGTCGTACCGAAGGTGGACGCGCTGCAGGCCGCCTACGAGGCCGTCTCCCCGGCCGCGGTGCTGGTGCCCTCCTCCTCGGAGGGCAAGGAGATCGCCGCCCGCCTCGCGGTGCGCATCGGCTCCGGCCTCATCACCGACGCCGTCGATCTGGAGGCGGGGGACGAGGGGCCGGTGGCCTCCCAGTCCGTCTTCGCCGCCGGTTTCACGACCAAGTCCCGCGTCACCAAGGGCACTCCGGTCATCACCGTCAAGCCCAACTCGGCCGCGCCCGAGGCGGCTCCGGCCGCCGGCGGCGTGGAGCAGCTGCAGGTTGCCTTCGGCGAGAAGTCGACCGGGACGAAGGTCGTCTCCCGCACGCCGCGCGAGTCGACCGGACGTCCGGAGCTGACCGAGGCGGCGATCGTCGTCTCGGGTGGCCGCGGCGTCAACGGCGCGGAGAACTTCCACGTCATCGAGGGCCTCGCCGACTCGCTCGGTGCGGCCGTGGGCGCCTCCCGCGCCGCGGTGGACGCCGGCTGGTACCCGCACTCCAACCAGGTCGGGCAGACCGGTAAGACGGTCTCCCCGCAGCTGTACGTCGCGACGGGTATCTCCGGTGCGATCCAGCACCGGGCCGGGATGCAGACGTCCAAGACCATCGTCGCGATCAACAAGGACGCCGAGGCGCCGATCTTCGACCTCGTCGACTACGGCGTCGTCGGCGACCTTTTCGACGTCGTCCCCGCGCTGACGGAAGAGATCAACTCCCGCAAGGGCTGAGGAACTTCCGCGAGCGCCGAGCTCCGCACCACCCTCGCCCCAGCACACCGCCCGGTGTGCTGGGGCGAGGTGTTTCACGTCGTCGGCGGGTCCGCCATGCGGGTGCGATTCTGCTGACAGCAGGACGGGGCCCCGAACCGGCCGGCGGCCGGGGAGGGTTGGGGCATGAGACTGCTGATGCTGGGAGGAACAGGGTTCGTCGGGCGGGCGATCGCGCAGGCCGCCGCGGGGCGTGGCTGGCAGGTCACCGTCTTCCACCGAGGCCGGCACGAGCCGCCGCCCGGCATGGCGCGCGTACTGCACGGGGACCGGAGGGCCGACGGAGGCCTGGCGGCCCTCGAAGGCGGTGAATGGGACGCCGTCGTGGACACCTGGTCGGGAGCCGCGGACGCCGTACGCGCCTCGGCCCGCCGCCTAGCCGAGGGCGGGTGCGCCGAGAGGTACGCCTACATCTCCAGCCGGTCGGTCTACGCCGGGCCGGTCGCCGCTGGGCTGGACGAGACGGGCCCGGTCGTCGCCGCGTCCGTCGAGGACACCGCCGAGGAGACCGCGGGCGACTACGCGCGGGAGAAGCGCGGCGGCGAACTCGCCGCGTGCGAGTCCTTCGGCGACCGCGCCCTGCTCGTACGCGCGGGGCTGATCCTCGGGCCGGGCGAGGATGTCGGACGGCTGCCGTGGTGGCTGCTGCGCATGGCGCGCGGCGGGGCGGTACCGGCACCGGGGCCGCGTGAGCTGCCGGTCCAGTACATCGACGTCCGGGATCTGGCGGAGTGGGTGCTGGACGCCCTGCCCGCCGGCCTCTCGGGCCCGTACAACCTGGTGTCCCCGCCGGGGCACACCACGATGGGCGGGTTCCTGGAGGCGTGTGCGCGCGTCACGGGCGGCGGGGCCGAACTGCACTGGAGGAGCCCGGAGTCGGTCCTCGCCTCGGGGGCCGAACCGTGGACCGGCCTGCCCGTGTGGCTGCCGCCGGGCGCCGACTACGACCACATGCACCGGGGCGACGTCTCCAAGGCCCTCGCCGCGGGACTGCGCTGCCGCCCGGTGGGGGAGACGGTGGAGGACACCTGGGAGTGGCTCCGGCAGCTGGGAGGCGAGGCTCCGCTGCGGCCGGACCGCTCGCCGAAAGGGCTGGACGCGGAGACGGAGGCGAGGTTGCTGGCGATGCCGGGCTGACCGGTCCGGGATGCACGGTTGACCTGCTCCGGTGGCCGTGGATAGCTTCGTTCTACGAATTGTTGATTCCGTCATGTGGAAAGTAGGGAGTCAGGGCTTGAGCGAGGAAGCGGCCGTAGCCACGAGCCTGCCGGGCAGGGTGACCGAGGACCTTGCCGCCCGGCTGGCCCCCGTCGACGCGGAACTCGCACGTCGCTACCCGGGCGAGCCGGGCACGCGCCAGCCCGTCCACACCGTCTACGTGCCCGCGGACGCCTACTCGGCCGGCACCGTCGCCGAATGGGGAGGGCAGGCCCTGGAGCTCTTGGGCCGGCACGCCCCGAGTGCAGGGGAGTTCGCGGACGTCCTGGGCCTCCCCGACGAGCTCGCCGGGCCGGTGCACGAACGGGTGCTGGCCAAGCTGGAGCGCGAGCCCGTCGAGGACCTGCGCATCGATTTCGAGGACGGCTACGGCGTGCGTCCCGACGCGGAGGAGGACGCCGACGCCGCCAAGGCCGCCCGCCTCCTGGCCGGCTCCTGGGAGGCGGGAGGCGCGCCGCCGTACGCGGGCATCCGCATGAAGTGCATGGAGGCCGCCGTCCGCGACCGCGGCGTCCGCACCCTCGACATCTTCCTCACCGGCCTGCTGGAGGCCGGGGACCTGCCCGAGGGGCTGGTGCTGACGCTGCCGAAGGTCAGCTTCCCCGAGCAGGTCGACGCCATGGCCGGGCTCTGCGGGGAGTTCGAGGAGGCCCGCGGACTTCCCAGGGGCCGTATCGGCTTCGAGATCCAGATCGAGACCACCCAGTCCATCCTCGGCCCCGACGGCCGCGCCACCGTGGCACGCATGATCGAGGCAGCCGGCGGGAGGGCCACGTCCCTGCACTACGGCACCTTCGACTACAGCGCCGCATGCGGCGTGAGCGCCGCCTACCAGGCCATGGACCACCCCGCCGCGGACCACGCCAAAGCGGTCATGCAGGTGGCCGCCGCGGGCACGGGGGTGCGCCTGTCGGACGGCTCGACGAACGTCGTGCCGAGCGGGTCGCGGCAGCAGGTCCACGAGGCGTGGAAGCTCCACCACGGCCTCGTGCGGCGCTCGTTGGCCCGCGCCTACTACCAGGGCTGGGACATGCACCCCGGCCACCTGCCCACCCGCTACGCCGCCACCTACGCCTTCTACCGCGAGGGCATGGAGCGCGCGGCGTCCCGACTCGCCGCCTACGCGGGCCACTTCGGCGGTGAGAGCGCGGTGATGGACGAGCCGGCGACGGCCCGCGCGCTGAGCAACTACCTGCTGCGCGGCCTGGACTGCGGTGCGCTGACGAGCAGTGAGGTCGCCCGCTACTCCGGCATGACACGGGCCGACCTCGACCGGCTGGCGGGCCGGAGCGCACCCACCGGGCAGACCGGCGCGACCTGACGGAGCCGTAGGCTGTCCTCCTCGGCACGCGGAAAAGGGGACGGCCTGTGCAGACACCGGGGGAGCAGCCGAAGGGCAACGGCGGCGCGGCGCACGGCAGTTCGGGCGGTGATCCGTCCGCCCCGGAGGCGGCCGGCACCGCCGGCGACGCCGTAGGCCGCGTCCTCGCCGGCCGCTACCGCGTGACCGGGCGGCTCGGCCGCGGCGGCATGGGCGTCGTCTGGCGGGCCACCGACGAGCGGCTGGGCCGGGAGGTCGCGGTCAAGGAGCTGCGCACCTGGACCGATGCCGCGAGCAGCGAACTCGGCGATCTCCGCACCCGGATGGAGCGCGAAGCGCGCGCGGCAGCACGCGTCCGGCACTCCGGCGTGATCGCCGTGCACGACGTCGCCCAGCACGAGGGGCGCCCCGTCATCGTCATGGAACTCATCGAGGGCCCCTCGCTGGACGACGTGCTGCGTGAACGCGGCTCCCTGGAGCCGCGCGAGGCCGCGGCCATCGGCGCCAAGGTCATGAAGGCGCTCGACGCGGCGCACCGCGCCGGCGTGCTGCACCGTGACGTCAAACCGGGGAACGTGCTGCTGGAGGGCGACGGCGAGCGCGTCGTCCTGACGGACTTCGGGATCGCGACGATGGAGGACCCGGACGACGGGTCCAGCACGCGCCTGACGGGCAGCGGCGAACTCGTCGGATCGCTGGACTACCTCGCGCCGGAGCGGGCGCGCGGAGAGCAGCCGCGTGAGGCGTCCGACGTGTGGGCGCTGGGGGCGATGCTCTACGCCGCCGTCGAGGGCGCCGCGCCCTTCCGCCGCACGTCCACGTGGTCGACGCTCAACGCGATCGTGGTCGAACCGCTCCCCGAACCCCGTCGTGCGGGCCCCCTCGCGCCCGTCCTCGCCGAGCTCATGGCCAAGGACCCCGGACAGCGGCCGGACGCGGCTCGGGCGACGGCGCTGCTGATGGCCGTAGCGGAGGGGGCCGACACGCCTCCCGCCTCGGAGACGGTGAGGCTGCGCACCGCCGGCGCCCCGTCACCCGGGCAGGCCCAACCGCCGGGCGGGGAGGGCGTGTTCGGGGCTGGGCAGGCCGGCGGTCCGCAACCCCCGTACGGCTCCGCGCAGCCGCCGGGCGGGGCGTACGGGCCGCAGCCGGAGCGGGACACCGTCCGTACCGGGCCGGGCCGCTCCCGCAGGCGCGCGCTGGTGGCCGCGGCCGCGGCTGCCGTGGTGCTGGCCGGTTCCGGGGTGGCGTACGCGCTCGCGGGCGCTGACGACGACGGTACGCGGGCGGCCGGCAGCCAGCAGGAGCGTGCGGGAGCATCCGGCGGCAAAGGCGCCAGGAGCGAGGACCCCTCGAAGAGCGACGAGCGCACCGGCGGAGGCGGCGAAAGGCCCGACTCCCGCCCGGAGGGGGACGGTTCGGCGGACGACGCCGAAGGCGGCAGTCGCGCCGGGGACGGCGGCGGCGACCGCAAGCCGGGAGGCTCAGGAGGCAGTCCGACGACGGGCGGTCTCCCCGGGGGCGACGGCGGGGACGCGGGGAGCGGCGGCAGCGGGGGAGGCGCCGCCGTTTCGGGCGGTGGCGGGCAGGGGCCCGGCCCCGCCTGCGCTCCCAGGGGCGGCGGCAAGTTCGACTGCTCCGTGTGGAAGAAGGCGACGTCCTTCAACTCGGCGCACAAGCCCGTCGGCGAACTCAACGCCGGCGCCAACTACTTCTTCTGCCAGAAGAAGCTCAACCACCGAGAGACCTCCGGTCGCTGGACCAACGTCTGGTGGGCGAAGACGGACGACGACAGCGGCAACAGGAAGGTGTGGGTGAGCGTCGTCTACATCCGGGGCGGGCACAACGACGGCCCCGTGCCGGGCCTGCCCACCTGCTGAGCCTCCCGGCGTCTCGCCATGACTCCCGCCGAACGTTAGGTGGCGGGCGGGAGTTCGCCCGAACCGCGGGCGATCAGGCGCGTCGGGTGGGTCATCCGCCGGGGCGGGTCGTTAGCCCCTTCCAGGCGCCTGAAGAGCAACCCGGCAGCAGTGCGGCCCAGTTGGGCGGGGTCCTGCGCGACGACCGTCACCGGTGGTACGAGCAGATCGGCCAGTTCGAAGTCGTCGAAGCCCACCAGGGCGACGGGGCGGTCGAGTTCGGCGAGCACCCGCACGAGGGTGACGGTCACCCGGTTGTTCCCGGCGAAGAAAGCGGTGACCCCGTCCGGTCCGGAGAGCATCCGCTCTGCGTCGGCCCGCACGCGCTCCGGGTCGGTGGTCCCGGCCGCCACCCATCCGTCGTGGACGGGGAGTTGAGCCGCCTCCATCGCCGCGAGGTAGCCCCGCTGCCGCTCGTGGGCGGTGTGGATGCCGGGGCGGTCGCCGATGAACCCGATGCGCCTGTGCCCGTGGGCGATGAGGTGGGCGACGCCGTCGCGGGCGCCGGCGAAGCTGTCGGCGAGGACCTGATCGGCCTCGATGTGACCCGGGGGGCGGTCGACGAAGACGGTGGCGACGCCGGCCGCTATCTCCGGTTCGAGGTAGCGGTGGTCGCCGCTGGCGGGGACGATGACCAGGCCGTCCACGCGCCTCGCACACAGAGCCAGCACCAACTCCTGCTCGCGGGCCGGGTCTTCGGCGCTCGAACCGTTGATCAGCAGCGCTCCGTGGGCGCGTGCGACCTCTTCGACGGCGCGGCTGAGCGGAGCGTAGAAGGGGTCGGCGAGGTCCTCCAGCACGAGCCCGATGCTCGCGGTGCGCCCCTTGCGGAGGATGCGGGCGCTGTCGTTGCGCCGGAATCCCAGTGCGGTGATCGACTCCTGTACGCGGCGCTCGGTGTCGGGGGAGACGCCGGCCTCGCCGTTGACCACCCGGGAGACCGTCTTCAGGCCGACCCCCGCCCGGGCCGCGACGTCCTTCATGGTGGGACGGTTCCCGTAGCGGCGTTCGGGGGTAGGGCCTGCGGCAGCGCGTGCGGTGTCGGGCACTGGGGCGGCTTCCCTCTCAGGGTCTCTTTCAGTGGCAGCGAGCAGCATAGCTCTACGCCGCACACCAGTCTGGACAACGTTGTCAAGTAGCGCCAGACTGAACGCGCTCACCGTTCCCGGCCCGGGACGGATCGCCCGCACCGTCCTCAGGAGAACATCGCCCATGCACCAGGACCTCGTCGCCGCTCTCGACATCGGCGGCACCAAGATCGCGGGCGCCCTGGTGGACAGTACCGGCGGGCTGCTCGTGCGGGCCCAGCGCCCCACCCCGTCGCGGGCCCCCGCGGAAGAGGTGATGGCGGCGCTCGCGGAGGTGCTCGGGGAGCTCGCCGCGTCCCCCGAGTGGTCCGGCGTGCGCGCCGTGGGGATCGGCAGCGCCGGGCCCGTGGACGCCAAGGGGGGAACCGTCTCCCCGGTCAACATCCCCGGCTGGCGCGACTTCCCACTCGTGGGCAACGTGCGTGAGCGCACGGGCGGGCTGCCCGTCACCCTCGTCGGCGACGGCGTCGCGATGGCCGCCGCCGAGCACTGGCAGGGCGCGGCACGCGGACGGGCGGGCGCCCTGTGCATGGTCGTCTCGACGGGGGTGGGCGGCGGCCTCGTCCTCGGCGGGGAGCTGCACCCCGGCCCCAGCGGAAACGCCGGCCACATCGGGCACATCAGCGTCGACCTCGACGGCGACAGCTGCCCCTGCGGGGGCCGCGGCTGCGTCGAACGCATCGCGAGCGGCCCCAACATCGCCCGCCGGGCCCTGGACGGGGGCTGGCGACCCGGCCCGGACGGCGACGTCAGCGCGGCCGGCGTGGCCGCGGCCGCCGCCGCCGGCGATCCCGTCGCCCTCGCCTCCTTCGAGCGGGCGGCGCGGGCGCTGGCGGCCGGTATCGCCGCCACCGCCACGCTCGTCGAGATCGAGATCGCCGTGGTGGGAGGCGGAGTGGCGAAGGCGGGTGAGGTCCTCTTCGCGCCCCTGCGGCGTGCGTTGGCGGAGTTCGCGACGCTGTCCTTCGTGCAGGGCCTGGAGGTGGCCCCGGCCCAGACGGGTACCGACGCGGGTCTCGTCGGGGCTGCCGCGGCCTGCTGGAACCTGGAGGGCCGCTGAGGACCGTCACGCCGGTGCTCCGAAGGCTCGGCGCGGGACGCGGATGCGGATGCGGACCGTGCTGCGAGTGGCGACCCCGCCGCACCCTCACCCGGCGGGCGGCCCCGGCGACCCGGAGGCGGCACGGGCGACCGCCCGGGCGTAGTCCGTCGGCGGCAGGCCCACAGTGCGTGTGAAGTCCCGTACGAGATGGGCCTGATCGCTGTAGCCCAGCTCGGCCGCCAGCCGTGCCCAGTCGGTGCCCCGCTGCGAACCAGCGGCCTCCAGCGCCTCGTGGATCCGGTAGCGCAGGATCACCCACTTCGGGCTGACGCCGACGCACGAGGAGAACAGCCGCTGCAGCGCGCGCATCGACAGGCCGCCCTCGCGGGCGAGTTGCTCGACGCGGGTGATGCCGCGGTCGGTCCGTACGCGGTGCGCCAGCGCCATGGCGCGCTCGGCGGCCGGGTCGGGCGACGGGCCGGAGCGCAGCAGCAGGGAGTCCAGCGCCGCGACCCTCTCGTCCTCCCGCTCCGGCGAGACGACACGCGCCGCCGCACCCTCCCCGGCGTGGGGGAAGACCTCCGGAAGCGGCAGGCTCCGGCCCGTCAGCGCGGCGACGTCACACGGGCCGGGAGCCCCGCCCGCTGCGGCCAGGAAGGGCCGGAACCCGCCGGGGCGGAACTGCACGCCGCACACGCGGCCCGTCTCCCGCAGCGTGATGGAGAAGAGTCCGAGTCCCACCCCGGCCACCTCCGCGCCGGGCGGCTCGTCGCCGTAGCGGTGGAAGACGAGGTTCACCGACGGATGCGGCACGAGCTGGGAGACGTAGGGCTCCTCCAGCTCCCAGTCGATCAGCCAGTAGTGCTCGACGTACGGGCGCAGCGCGTCGGCGGCCGGGCGGCGCCGGAAGCGGACGTGCGAGAAGAGCTCCGCGGCGTCGAGGATGCCCCTGGTGTCGGCGCGCGGCCCGTCCGGCCCGTACTGCCCGGGCTCCGGCGGCGCCGGGCCCTCCTGGCCGTTCCCACCTGCCATGACGGCGATCCTATGCCCGGCGGTGTCGCATTTCTTCAAGCCCGCGGCGGCCGGGCCGCCATAGCGTTCCGGGCATGACGAACACGTACGACCTCACCGATCTGCTGAAGGGCGCCGCCGAGCGCGCGGAGCCCGTGGTGCGCGGGGTGAAGGAGTCCGACCTCGGCTCCGCCACGCCCTGCTCCGAGTACGACGTGCGGGACCTGCTCAACCACTCCCTCCACGTCGTGATCAGCTTCCAGGCACTCGCCGCCAAGGGCACAGCCGACTTCTCCACGACCCCCGACTACCTCCTTGAAGACGGCTGGCGGGAGCGTTTCGGGCGGGAGACCGGCCTTCTCGTGACGGCCTGGTCGCAGCCGGGAGCGCTGGAGGGGACCTCGCAGGGAATGGGACTGCCGCAGCGCACCGTGGGGGAGATGGTGCTGGGCGACCTGACGTTGCACGCCTGGGACCTGGCGCGCGCGACGGGGCAGGACTTCGTCCCGTACGAGCCGAGCCTGCCCGTGCTGCGGGAGGGCCTGGCGGCGCTGGCGCCCACGGGGCGGAAGATGAACGTTTTCGCGGAGCCCGTACCGGTCGGCGCGGACGCTCCCGACTTCGACAAGCTGCTCGCCCTCACGGGGCGCGATCCCGCGTGGCGGGCGCCTGTCGCGCAGTGAGCCCGGGAGCTGCGGCCGGTTCTCGCGGGCCCGCCCTGCCGGCCGCCCACCGCCGACGTCACATTCCCGGCGATCGCCCTCACATCCCTCCCAACTGCTCCCCGTGCGAGCCCGGTTCTCCGCACGCACCGTAGGGGAATCCGCCGCGTGCGCCCGCCTTTTGCGACGGCGCCGCCCCCGCGCGTTTCCGTGGCAGGGTGGAACGGGCAGCGTCAAACGGGGGGCGACGGATGAGGGGGAACCGATCGTGATCGTGTGGCTCAACGGCGCCTATGGCGCGGGCAAGACCACCGTGGCGCACGAACTGGCGGACCTGCTTCCGGGAAGCATGCTCTGCGAACCGGAGCTCATCGGTGCCGGACTGAGATGCGTGCTCCCCAAGGAGCGCCTCGCCCAGATCGACGACTTCCAGCAACTTCCGTCCTGGCGGCGGCTGGTGGCCGACACGGCTGCCGCGCTTCTCACGGAGGTCCCGGGCCCTCTGATCATTCCGATGACCCTGCTGCGGCAGGACTACCGGGACGAGATATTCGGCGCGCTCGCCGCCCGCCGCATTCCGGTCCAGCACGTGCTGCTCCACGCGGACGAAACGATCCTTCGGACCCGTCTGGAGCAACGCACGTACACGGACGGCCAGTCGGACACGGTCTGGTGCAGGGAGCAACTGCCCGCGTACCGAGCCGCACTCGACTGGCTCGGCGAGGACGCCCACGCCGTGGAGACCTCCGGCCTCACGCCCCGCCAGACCGCCGAACGTGTCGCCGGCGCTCTGGACGAAGGCGCCGGGAGCCTGGACATCGTCCAGACACCGGAGCCGACGGCCGAGACCGTCGCGGCGGGGGTTCTCCTCTTCGACGAGCAGGGGCGGGTGCTGCTCGTCGACCCCACCTACAAGCCGTGCTGGGAGTTCCCCGGCGGCGTCGTCGAGCCCGGAGAGGCGCCCGCGGGGGCCGGAGTCCGCGAGGTGGCCGAGGAGTTGGGCCTCCAGCTGCGCATCGATCCCAGCCTGCTCGTCGCGGACTGGGAACCCCCGAAGCCGCCCGCCTACGGCGGACTGCGGCTCCTCTTCGACGGCGGGTCGCTCTCCGCCGACGAGATACGGCAACTGCTGCTGCCCAGTGCCGAGTTGAGGGCGTGGCGGTTCGTCACCGAGGAGCAGGCGGCCGAACTCCTGCCGCCCGCGCACCTGGAGCGGCTCAAGGGTGCGCTGCGTGCCCGCGAGACGGGGCATCCGCTCTACCTGGAGGCCGGCATCCCGGTCGGCGGCACGGCAGGCCGGGCCGCCGGGTAGCGGCCGCCACACGCAGAAGCCCTGCGGGCGGTGCGCAGCCGTTGCCCGCACCGCCCGCAGGGCCTTCGCCCGGCGCAACGCCGCCCCGCCCGCAGCACCGCCGCCGGCGGCAGGCGGCTCAGACGCGCTGCGCGTACCTCAGCAGGAACAGCGCCTCCGCGACGGACAGCCGCTCCAGCTCCTCGGGCGAGACGCTCTCGTTGACCGCGTGGATCTGCGCCTCCGGCTCGCTCAGGCCGATGAGCAGGAACTCCGCCCGCGGATAGAGGGAGGCGAGCGTGTCGCACAGCGGGATGGAGCCGCCCTGTCCCGCGATCTGCATCTCCTCGCCGTCGTAGGCGGCCCGCATCGCCTCGGCCATCGCCCGGTACGCCGGGCTCGACGTGTCGGCGCTGAACGGCTGCCCCTGGCCCGCCACTTCGATGGAGACCCGGGCGCCCCACGGCACGTGCGCCTCCAGATGGGAGACGAGCAGCGACGTCGCCTTCACCGTGTCCATGCCCGGCGGCACCCGCAGGCTCACCGCCGCCCGCGCGCTCGCCTGCACGGAGGCGGTGGCCGTGGCCACCGATGGGCAGTCGATTCCCAGCACCGTCACGGACGGGCGAGCCCAGATGCTCTCCGCGACGCTCCCCGAACCCGTCAGCCGCACCCCGTCCAGGACGCGGGCGTCCTTGCGGAAGTCGTCGGCCGGGTACTCCAGTCCGTCCCATCCGGCGTCCACCTCCATGCCGTCGATGACGGTGTTGCCCTCGGCGTCCCGGACGGAGTCGAGCATGCGGATCAGAGCGGCCAGCGCGTCGGGTGCCGCACCCCCGAACTGGCCGGAGTGCAGGTTGCCTTCGAGGGTGTCCACCCGGACGTGCAGCATCGCCATGCCGCGCAGCGACGCGGTGACGGTCGGAAGGCCCACGCGGAAGTTGCCCGTGTCCCCGATGACGATCGTGTCGGCCGCCAGCAACTCCGGGTGCGCTTCCGCGTATTGCTGCAGCCCCTCGGTGCCCTGCTCCTCGGAGCCCTCAGCGATGAACTTCACGGTGACGGGCAACTCGCCCTGGGCGCGCAGCGCACGCAGCGCCAGCAGATGCATGACGATGCCGCCCTTGCAGTCCGCGGCGCCTCGCCCGTACCAGCGTCCGTTCCGTTCCGTTAGCTCGAACGGAGGCGTTTCCCAGGCGGATTCGTCCAGCGGCGGCTGCACGTCGTAGTGCCCGTAGAGCAGCACCGTGGGGGCGCCCTTCGGGCCCGGGATCATCCCGTAGACGCTCTGCGTGCCGTCGGGAGTGTCGAGCAGGGCGACGTCCTGGAAGCCTTCCTGACGCAGCGTGGCGGCGACCCAGCTCGCGGCGCCCTCGCACTCGCTGACCGGGAACTGCGACGCGTCGGCCACCGAACGGAACGCCACCAGCTCGGCCAGCTCCGCCCTGGCCTGCGGCATGAGAGAGGCGACGGTGGCGGCCACGGCGTCCGTGTACGCGGCGTGCTCGTCGGCACCGGGGGCCGGCGTGAGTGTCATGGAAGGCTCCTTGTGGGGGCGGTGTCGGACTCCCGGATGCGCGGTCCGTGTGCGGTGCGCGCGCACGAGAAGTCAGAAGCCGATCCTCCCACAGGGGGACGCGCCGGGGCCGAGCCGTAGGATGCGGTCGGCAACGCAAAGACGAGGTCGAGCGGAGCGGAAGGACATCGTGAGCAGCGAGGACGCAGCCGGGGCAGAGGGCCGGGGCGGGAACGGGCGCGCGGAGGAGGTCCCGGGCTCCGGGGAGCCGGCACCGGAAGGCGGCCAGGACGCACGGAGCACGGACGCGGCGGCCGCCCCGGACGGCGGGGACGAACCCGTCTGGGACGTGGTCGTCGTCGGTGCGGGACCCGCCGGTGCCTCGGCCGCGTACGCGGCCGCGGTCGCGGGACGCCGGGTGCTGCTGCTGGAGAAGGCGGAGCTGCCCCGCTACAAGACGTGCGGCGGCGGCATCATCGGCCCCTCGCGCGACGCGCTGCCTCCCGGCTTCGAACTCCCCCTGCGGGACCGCGTGCACGCGGTCACCTTCTCGCTCAACGGCCGCATGGCCCGCACCCGCCGCTCCCGGCACATGCTCTTCGGGCTGGTCAACCGCTCGGACCTCGACCACAGGCTGGTCGAGCACGCGGTCAAGGCGGGCGCCACCGTACGCACGGGCGTGAGCGTCTCGCGCGTCGAGCAGCACGGGCCGGCGGTGCCGGACCGCCGCACGGTGGCCGTCGTCCTGTCCGGCGAGGAGCGGCCGGTACTGGCCCGCGCAGTGGTCGGAGCGGACGGAAGTGCCAGCCGCATAGGGGCACATGTCGGCGTGAAGATGGAACAGGTCGACCTCGGCCTGGAGGCGGAGGTGCCGGTCCCCGAGAGTGTCGCCGAGGACTGGGCGGGACGGGTGCTGATCGACTGGGGCCCCCTGCCCGGCAGTTACGGCTGGGTCTTCCCCAAGGGCGACACCCTCACCGTCGGTGTCATCTCGGCACGTGGTGAAGGGGCCGCGACCAAGCGGTACTTGGAGGACTTCGTGGGACGGCTCGGGCTCGCCGGCTTCGAACCCCACATCTCCTCGGGCCACTTGACCCGCTGCCGCGCCGATGACTCTCCGCTCTCCCGCGGCCGGGTGCTGGTCTGCGGGGACGCGGCCGGGCTGCTCGAACCGTGGACGAGGGAAGGCATCTCCTTCGCCCTGCGTTCCGGACGCCTGGCCGGAGAGTGGGCGGTGCGCGTCGCCGAGGCGCACGACGCGGTGGAGGCCCGGCGGCAGGCGCTGAACTACGCGTTCGCCATCAAGGCGGGGCTGGGCGTGGAGATGGGCGTCGGACGGCGGATGCTCAACGTCTTCGCCCGCCGCCCCGGAATGCTCCACGCGGCGCTCACGGGGTTCCGTCCGGCGTGGAACGTCTTCGCACGGTTCGCGCGAGGAGCGACGTCGCTGGCCGAGGTCGTACGGACGAACGCGGTGGCGCGGCGGGCTCTGGAGACGCTGGACCGGTAGTCCGGGGTTCTTCAGTCAGGGGCTCGGCCGCCTGTGCGGCCGACTTCGTTCAGCCGGTGGCCGGAAGACGGGCAGCGCCGTATCCCCGGGGGGAGCACCGGGGGTGGGGCGTCGGGAAGTGGTGCCTCCGGGGCGGGCAACCGAGGGCGGTGCGCGCTCTGCTGACGCACAGCCGGGGAGGCCGCCCCCTCCGCGCACTGAGCGCCGTCGGGGCCGGCCCTCGTGGGCACGGCGGGGCGGCGTCGAGCTCCGGGCATCGCCGGCACGGCAGCCGCGCGGGGGGCCACGCATCGGGGGCCCTGCCGCGTTGCGGGGCCGCCGTCCGTACCGGTGCAGGCGGCCCCGTCGGGCTCAGTCCGCGGTGATGCGGAATACGGGGTACTTCGGGGCGGCGGCGAGGAGTTCGGCGTCCGACGACTCGGCGCTGAGTCCCTTGAAGAACGCGCCGACCTCCCAGCTCCACTTCTTGATGTAGGCGCGCAGCACCACGGGCTTCTCCTCGTCGCGGAGCTCGACGGCCCGGAAGGTCTCGACGCTCTTGCCCTTGCGCAACTCGCCCCCGCCCGCGGCACGCATGTTGTGCGTCCACTGCACGTGACCGCGGGGAGCCACCAGGTACCGCTCGCCGTCGAGGGGGAGCGGGTTGACGGGGGTCGTGCGCCACTCGCCGGTCTTGCGGCCGCGGACGGCGAGGACGCGGGAGCCCGCGAGGCTTACGTTCCGCCGGGCCAGCCAGGCGACGGTGGGGTTGAGGACCTTGCGCGTGAAGCCGTCCGGCTTGACGAAGTGGGCAGTGGTCATGGCGGTTTCCTTCGTGCATGAGGGCTGCCGGTGGCGGCGGCTGACGAGGTCTAGGCGGAGCTGGGCGAGCCGGCTCGAGCCGGCGAAGCACTGAACCGATTCGAGAGCACTGCTCTCATTCAAGAGCAGTGTTGCACGGGCGGTGCACTAAAACAAGAGCAGTGCTCTCGTTCTTGGTCAGTGCTCCGCCAAGCTGGCACACTGACCCCCATGACCAAGATCCAGGGCGCGCGGGAGCGGGCACGCGGTGAGATCACCACAGCCATCAAGGACGAGGCACGTCGGCAGCTCGCGGCGCACGGCGCGGCCAAGCTCTCCCTGCGCGCCGTGGCACGCGAGTTGGGCATGGTCTCCTCGGCGCTCTACCGCTACTTCCCCAACCGGGACGACCTGCTCACCGCACTGATCACCGACTCCTACGACGCCCTGGGCGCCGCCGCGGAGGCGGCCCTCGCTCATTCTGCCGAGCAAGGCGACGCCCACCTCGCCCGCTGGCAGGCGGTGTGCCGCGCCGTCCGCGGATGGGCTCTCGACCACCCGCACGAGTACGCGCTCATCTACGGCTCACCCGTCCCGGGCTACGCGGCGCCCGAGACCACCACCGGCCCCGCGGCACGGGCGGCCCTGACCCTCATCACGATCGCGGCGGACGCGTATGCGGCCGGCGCCCTGCGCGTCCCCGGCGCGACGGAAGACCGCTGTGCCGGCCCTGGTGCCGGCTTCCCCGCCGCATCCGCCGGTCCGGGGCCTGACCCCTCGGTGCCCCTCCCTGCCGCACCCGCGCCCGTCCTGGTCGACACCCGCGACCTGACGGAGCGGCTCGACGTGGCCCTCCCTGCTGCGGCCATGGCCCAACTAGCCGCGGTCTGGGCCCAGTTGTTCGGCCTGCTGAGCTTCGAGCTGTTCGGGCAGTTCGACGGCGTCATCGCGGCGAGGGACGAGTTCTTCGATCACGCGGTGGTGGGACTGGCAAGGACGGCCGGCCTCGTCTGAACGGTCCCGGCCGGCCCTCCCGCCCGGATACCACCGGCACCGGGTCGAGGCTTCTTCCCGGAGCGGCCGGACCAGGGTGCCCCAACCCCCGCCCGCCCACCGGCCCCTTTCCGGCCGCGCCCCAGCCCCTACCGTGACCGCTCGCCGGGGGCAGGGAGGACGCCCTCTCGCGGCTGACTCGACCACGGCCGCTCCCGGCTAACGGTGCGAGGCATTGAACGTTCCCCGTCTGCTCCGCGGCCGAGGCCTCCCCGGTGCTTCGAGCGGCGGCGCGAGAGGGGCGCACACGGCCCCCGCGCACGGCGCTGACATCGGCGGGAAAGAAATGTATGCGCTTCCAATTTTCTGGGCACGTTTGCTCTCGATGCATCCGCCGTCAGTGTGGCCGGGGCTCCGCGCCCCGTACGGCCAGGCGGCCGGTGCACCGGTCGTCACGTCCGTCGAAGGAGCCATCGAGTGGCCGAAAACCTCAGCCGTCGCAGCGTGTCCAGGGCATCCGCGGGTGCCTCAGCCCTCGCTACGTCCGCGTCCGTCCCACCGCTCACGGCCACTCCCGCGGCGGACGCCCCCGCCACCGGAGGGGCTGCCGCCGACGGAGGCCCCGCGCCCCGGCCGGCAGGCCCCCAAAGCGCCGAGAGCCACGAGAGGACCGAGCAGCGCGTCCGCGAGCTGCTGGCGCGGATGACCGTCGAGGAGAAGTTCGGGCAGCTCCAGCAGCTGACCTGGAATCCCGACACCGGCCCCGGCGAAGGGCAGAACGAGCAGGCTACCGTGGCCGCGGCCGAAGGACGGCTGGGCTCCGTCCTCAACATCACCGGCGCCAAGGAGTGCAACGCCCTCCAGCGTCACGCCGTCGAGGAGTCCCGCCTGGGCATTCCGCTCATCTTCGGCCTCGACGTCATCCACGGTTACCTGACGACGTTCCCCGTGCCCCTCGCCCAGGGCGCGAGCTTCGACCCCGAGGTCGTCACGCGCGACGCCGAGGTGAGCGCACGGGAGGCCGCCTCCTGGGGCGTGCACTGGACCTTCTCGCCGATGGCGGACGTCAGTCACGAGCCGCGCTGGGGCAGGGTCGCCGAGGGAAACGGCGAAGACCCTTACCTGACCGCGCAGTTGGCGGCCGCCAAGGTGCGGGGCTACCAGGGCGAGGACTACTCGGCCGACGGACGGCTGGCAGCGTGCGTCAAGCACTTCGTGGGCTACGGCTTCCCCGAGGGCGGCCGGGACTACAACACCGTCGACATCTCCGAACGGCGCCTCAGGGACGTGGCGCTGCCGCCGTTCAAAGCCGCGGTGGACGCCGGTGTCGCTACTGTGATGGCGGCCTTCAACACCGTCAACGGCGTGCCGGCGCACGCCAATCCGCACACGCTCACCCGCATCCTCCACGAGGAGCTGGGTTTCGACGGCTTCGTCGTCGGTGACTACAACGGCGTGCAGGAGCTGATCCCGCACGGCGTCGCCGCGGACGGTGCCGACGCGGCACGCCTCGCGCTGGGCGCCGGTGTCGACATGGAGATGGTCAGCACGACGTACGCCGAGCACGGCAAGGAGCTCCTGGAAGCGGGCAGGATCGACCCGCGGCGGCTGGACGACGCCGTCGCCCGCATCCTCCGCGTCAAGGTGCGGCTGGGGCTCTTCGAGAACCCCTACACAGACGAGGACGGGCAGATCGCCGAACCGACCGCGGCGGCCCGCCGTCACGCACGGGAGACGGCGGCGTCCTGCGCGGTCCTGCTCAAGAACGAGGGCCGCACCCTGCCCTTGAGCAAGGACACGCCCTCCCTTGCCGTCGTCGGTCCCCTGGGCGACGACACCAAGGAGTTGCACGGCACGTGGGCGGGACCGGGATCCAGGATGTTCCCCGCCGTCTCCGTGCTGGAGGGGATCGAGAAGGCGGCTCCCGGTGCGAAGGTGACGTTCGCGAGCGGCTGCGACGTCACCGGCAGCGGGACCGGCGGACTCGCCGAAGCGGTGGCCGCGGTGGAGGCGTCGGACGCCGCGGTCGTCGTCGTGGGGGAGAAGGCAGGTCACAGCGGTGAGGCGGCGGTCCGCAGCGACATCGCGCTGCCCGGCGTGCAGGAGGAGCTGATCCGGCGGGTCGCGGAGACGGGCAAGCCGTTCGCCGTCGTGGTGCTCGCGGGGCGGCCCCTCGCTCTTTCGGGAGTGGCCGAGCAGGCCCCGGCGCTCCTCTACGCCTGGCATCCCGGCATCGAGGGGGGCAACGCGGTGGCGGACCTGCTCTTCGGCGACGTGGCTCCCGGCGGCAAACTCCCCGCCACGCTGCCGCGGACGGTGGGCCAGACCGCCGTGTACTACGGGCACGAGAACACCGGACGCCCCTATTCACCGGACGACCCCTACACCTCCAAGTACCTCGACCTGCCCCACGGCCCGCTGTTCCCCTTCGGGCACGGCCTGGCCTACACCACTTTCCGCTTCTCGGGCCTGGAGTTGAGCGAGAAGAGCGTGAGCGCCCGGGCCGTGCGGGAAGGACGTGCCACGGTCATGGCCTCCGTGACGGTCGAGAACACCGGGGACCGTAAGGGCGACGAGGTGGCCCAGCTGTACGTCCGCGACAAGGTCGCCAGCCTCGCCCAGCCCGTCCGGCGGCTGCGGGGGTTCGAGCGGATGACGCTCGAAGAGGGCGAGCGCCGGACCGTCACCTTCGAACTCGGAGCGTCGGACCTCGGCTTCCACACCAACGATCCGCGCGGCGAACTGCTCGTCGAACCGGGCGAGTTCGAGATCTACGCGGGCGGCAGCTCGGAGGCGGAACTGCACACGACGCTGACGCTCACCTGAGACGGCGGGCCGCGCTGTCCACCCCTGACCGGACCCGGGGCGTGGACAGTGCGGCGCCGCGGCCCGCCCGCGCCTCCGGCGCTCGCCCCAGGCCCCGGCAGCGCTGTCCGCCTCTCCCGCTAGCGGCCCGGTTTCCTGCGTACGTACAGCTGCTTGCGTACGCGTGCCACGACCGTGCCGTCGGCGGCGGTCACGGTCGACTCGAACCAGGGAAGGGCCTTGGAACCGTCCGCCGTCGCCTGCCGTATCTCCGCGACTCTCTCCTCGCTCAGCCGGAACTCGCTGTAGACGGTGCCGCGGCCCGGGGAGACGAATTCGATCTCGCCGGTCTTGTCCCACACGACGTAGTCGCGTCCCAGCCGGTTGACGGCCAGCAGCACCCAGAAGGGATCGCTCATGGAGTAGAGCGAGCCGCCGAAGTGCGTGCCGAAGTAGTTGCGGTTGAACATGCCGAGGCGCAAGCGGATGCGCGCGCTGCTCCAGTCGTCCGCGATGTGCACGACCTTGATCCCCGCGCAGCGGTACGGCGGCCACCAGGCCAGCGTGCGGCGCAGACCGCGGGGATTGGAGATCAGCTTGGCGAGCTTGGGCATACGGGGAAGCTACCACGGTGCGTACTGGCGAGTAACTCAGCGCCCCGCGGCGCCTCGTGCCCCCCAGGCGACCGCTCCGGCCACCGCCGCGAGCAGGGCGACCGTCGTGAGAGCCGCCGGCAGGGAGATCCACTCGGCCAGGAACCCGATGGCGACGGGGCCGACGAGCATGCCGCCGTACCCCAGGGTCGAGGCGGCGGCCACGCCGCGGGGCCCCGCGAGTGCCCCGGCGTGCGCGACCGCGACGGGGAAGAGGTTGGCCAGGCCCAGGCCCGTGATCACGAAGCCGGCCAGTGCGGCCCACGTCCACGGCGCCAGGGCGCCGAGCGTCATCCCCGCCCCCGCGCTGAGCCCTCCCACCGTCAGCAGGCGGCGCTGGCCCAGCCGTTCGAGCAGAGCCGTCCCCGTCAGCCGTCCGACGGTCATGGCCAGCGCGAAGACGGAGTACCCGGCCGCTGCGAGAGACGCGCCCGCTCCGAGGTCCTCGGCCAGGTGCAGAGCGCTCCAGTCGGCCAGGGCGCCCTCGCCGTACGCCGTACACAGTGCGATCAGCCCCATGACGAGGACCAGGCACCGGGTGCTCCCGGAACGCTTCCCCGCCGCTCCGGCCGGTCCGTCCGCCGACGCGGCCTCGGTCCCCGCTTCGCCGGGGGGTGCCGCGAGGGCCGGCTGCCTCAGCAGGGCCCGTCCGGCCACTGCGGTGACGCACAGGCCCAGCGCGGTGAGCGCCAGCAGATGGCGGGCGGGGTCCCAGTGGCCTGCCACGAGACCGCCCAAGCCGGCGCCGAGCATGCCGCCGAGGCTGAACGCCGCGTGGAAACCGGGCATGACGGGACGGCCCAGTGCGGCGATCAGATCGACCGCCGCGGCGTTCATCGCGACGTTCAACGCCCCGTAGGCTGCCCCGAACACGGCGAGTACGAGACCGAGGGCGAGGGCGGAGTGGGTGAGCGGGGGAAGCGCCACACCGGCCGACAGCAGCACTGCCGCCGCGACGGTCACCGTGTGGCCCCCGAAGCGGTCGCAGAGCCGCCCGGTGAGCATCATGGTGATCACGCCCCCGGCGGAGACGCCGAGCAGTGCGAGCCCCAGTGCGCTGGGGGAGGCGCCGGTCTGCTCCTTGATCGCCGGGATGCGCACGACCCAGCCGGCGAAGAGGAATCCGTCGACGGCGAAGAAGGCGGTGAGCGCTGCGCGGAGGCGGGGCAGGGCCGCCGGGGTCCCGGACGCGGAGGCGTCCCGGGAACCGGTCTGGCGCCCCTTCGCGCCGGCGAGCGCCGACCGTATTTTGTTCAGTGTCGACACAAAGCGAGAATAGAGGGGTGACCCCGACGCGTACAAGCAAACTGGAGAGAGGCCGCAGCGCCCTCGGCCCGGCACTGGAACTCGTCCACACGGGAAGGGCGCCCACACGCGCCGTCCTGACCGCCGAACTCGGCGTCACCAGGGCGACGGCGGGAGCGGTCGCGGCCGAACTGGAGACGCTCGGCCTGATCACGGTCGACTCCAGCCCGGGCGCCGCGTCCGGCACCCAGGGACGTCCCTCGCACCGCCTCTCCGTCAACGGCGACGGCCCCGTCGTACTCGCCGCACAGGTGCACGCCGACGGATTCCGCGCGGCACTCGTCGGACTCGGGGGACGGCTCATCGCCACGGCGCCCGGCGCGGGAACGGCGTCCGCCGACCCCGCGCACGTCCTGCGAGAGGTCGTCGAAGCGGGCGCCGGCCTGCTGAAGGAGACCGGACGCAGGTGCGTGGGAGCGGGGCTGGCGGTGCCCTCCGCCGTCGCCGAGCCCGAAGGAACGGCCCTCAATCCGCTGCACCTGGCGTGGGAGGCGGGCGCCCCGGTGAGGGAGATCTTCACGCGCAGCCTGGCGCGGGCGCGTATCCCCGGCATCGCGGGCGAGACGGCCGCACGCGGCTACGCGGCCAACGACATCAACCTCGCCGCACTCGCGGAACACCGCCACGGCGCCGGCCGGGGAGCCGAGCACCTTCTCGTCGTCGGCACCGGCCACCGCGGTGTCGGCGGTGCCCTCGTGCTCGACGGCCGCCTCCACACCGGGAGTTCGGGCCTGGCCCTGGAGGTCGGGCACCTCACCGTCGACCCCGGCGGACGGCCGTGCCACTGCGGCAGCCGGGGATGCCTCGACGTGGAGACCGACCCGCTCGCGTTCCTCGAAGCGGCCGGACGGGAACCCGGCCCCGAGGTCTCCCTGCTGAAGCAGGCCAAGGAGCTGATCCTCTCCGACTACGAGTCGGACCCCGCCGTGCGCACCGCCGTGCACACGCTCAACGAGCGGCTAGGCCTGGGGATCGCGGGACTGGTGAACATCCTCAACCCCGACCGCGTCATCCTCGGCGGTCTGCACCGTGCCCTACTCGAAGCCGAGGGCGAGCATCTGCGCGCCGTGATCGCCGACCGCAGCCTGTGGGGGAGGAGCGGGAGCGTGCCGGTGCTGCCCAGCTCGCTGCAGCACAACAGCCTCGTCGGAGCCGCGGAGCTGGCCTGGCAGCCCGTGCTCGACGATCCGCTCGGAGCTCTGGCGTCATGACGGCGGCGATCTCGGTCCGGCCCGGACGCGAGGAGGACCTGCGGGACCTTCAGGACATCGAACGTGCCGCCGGCCGCGTCTTCCGGGACCTGGGCATGGACCTCGTCGCCGACGACGCCCCGCCCGCGCTCGCCGTGCTGCGCCGCTTCCGCCGCGGCGGCGGGCTGTGGGTCGCCGCCGCCCCTCCGGACGACCGTCCCGTCGCCTACGCCCTGGTCGAACCCGTGGACGGCAACGCGCACATCGAGCAGATCTCCGTCCATCCCGACCACGCGCGGCAGCGCATCGGGCAGGCCCTCATCGAGCATGTGGCGGAGCGCGCGGAAGCGGTCGGCATCCCCGCTCTCACGCTCTCCACCTTCACCCGGGTCCCCTGGAACGCGCCCTACTACGAGCGCCTCGGCTTCCGCGCGCTGGAACCGCGGGAGCTGACACCCGGCCTGCTGCGGATCCGGGAGGAGGAAACCCTCGCCGGCCTGGACCGCTGGCCGCGTGTCTGCATGCGCCGTCCCCTGCGGGCGCGCTGAACCGGCGGCCGTATCGACGGCAGAAGAGGGGGAGCAGTGGCCGCGACGCTCATCGACGAGCTCCGTGCTTTCGCCCGCGCGGCGGTTGAGGCCGGGAATCCGGAGGGCATGACCGCAGACGAAGCGGACGTCCTGGCCGACCGTTCCGACGGCACCGTGCTCGGCTACGGCGCAGTCGTCGCCAAGGCCCATCCGCCGCCACGCCCCGGGCGTGGTGCGCCGGCACGCCGGGACGACCGAGCAGGGGGCGAACACTCCGACGGTGACGTGGAGTTGACGGTACGTCTGGGCATCGCCGCCCACCCGTGTCTCACCGGCATACTGCTCCCGCCGATTGGCGCCGCCCGTGGCGTTCCGCAGCCACGGCGTCTGCCCGGCGGACGGCTCGCCACGCTCTGGCCGCGCGGCACACCCGTCAGCCCGGACGCGCCGGACGCCGTCCCCTGGGAGGCGGCCGGCGTGCTCCTCGCCCGGCTGCACGCCGTGCGGCCCGGAGACCTGGCGGGAGATCTGCCCGCCCCCGTACCGGCGATGCGGGGCCCCGCCAAGGCGGCCCGGGCGATGCGGCGTCTGCGCTCGGCACGTGGCGCCGGCGAGGGCGCAGCCACCGGCACCGCCTCCCCCGGAAGCCTCGCGCCCGAACTCGCCGCGGCCGCCGACGCCGTCGAGACGGCCTGGGCGCTGCTGCCGCCCTGGTGCCGAGACGAAGCCCCGCCCCCGGCGTCACGGGCCGGATCGCTCTGCCACGGCGACTTCCACCTCGGCCAGCTGATCAGTCACCCGCGCTGCGGGGGCAGTTGGCTGCTCATCGACGTCGACGACCTCGGACTGGGGGACCCCGCGTGGGATCTCGCCCGCCCGGCGGCCTGGTACGCGTCAGGGCTGCTGGACCCGGCCGACTGGGAGCGCTTCCTCGGCGCCTACCGGCACACAGCCGGCGAGCACTGCCGGGACCCCTGGCCCCTCCTGGACGCGCCCGCCCGGACGCTCACCGCGCAGACGGCCGCGCTCGGGATCGTCAAGGCCCACGCCGCCGGGCGGCCGCTGGACGAGGCGGAGTCGGCATGCGTCGAAGCATGCGTGCGGATGGCCCACGTCGACACCACCAGCACCACCCGCACCATCTCCACCGGTGGACGTGAGACGAACACCTAGTCTGTAGACGCAGAGCCGACTGGTGAATCCACTTTCGTGGAGAGGGAGTTGACCATGCAGTGTCCCAAGTGCGGTGCCCCGATGCAGACGTTCAACCGCAACGGCGTCCAGATCGAGCAATGCGGAGGCTGCCGGGGCATCTTCCTCGACTACGGGGAGCTGGAGGCCCTCACGCGCCTGGAATCGCAGTGGTCGCAGCCCGCCGGACCGCCTCCGGCCGCTCCGTACGGTCAAGGGGGCGGTCCCGTGCCTCAGTCGCCGCAGTCGTATCCCACGGGACCGGCCTGGGGTGCGCCGCACCACGGTCACCACGGCCATCACCGGCACGGGCACAAGCGGGGGTTCGGGCACATGCTCTTCTCGTCATGAGCCGCTTCCCGGTCGTGTACGGGCAGTGAGCATGCCGCACGGGGCCGGGAGTGACGGGAGGCCGGAGAAGCCGCGCCACCGCGTGAACGTCTCTGAGTGAACGCCTCTGACACGAGTGCCCCGGTCGTCGCCGACCGGGGCACTCGGATCTCGCTGTGGACGATACTGGGATTGAACCAGTGACCTCTTCCGTGTCAGGGAAGCGCTCTCCCGCTGAGCTAATCGTCCTCTGCTGTGGACTCCCACAGCTCTCGGAGAGCAAAAGGGCCCCGTGGGGCCTTCCGCGTGCGCGGTACTGGGATTGAACCAGTGACCTCTTCCGTGTCAGGGAAGCGCTCTCCCGCTGAGCTAACCGCGCAGTCCCTATGCCGTAGCAGAGGGAAGGGCCCTTGCGGGCCCGGTGGACGATACTGGGATTGAACCAGTGACCTCTTCCGTGTCAGGGAAGCGCTCTCCCGCTGAGCTAATCGTCCTTGGAGGTGGAGACGGGATTTGAACCCGTGTAGACGGCTTTGCAGGCCGTTGCCTCGCCTCTCGGCCACTCCACCTAGGCGGGGGTCGGTGAACCCCCACTCAGAGCGGACGACGAGATTCGAACTCGCGACCCTCACCTTGGCAAGGTGATGCTCTACCAACTGAGCCACGTCCGCAGGTTGTCGTCCGTTCTGCTTCCGCGTCCCGGCGACGTGGTGAACTCTAGCGGATATCGGTGCCAGCTCAAATTCTGTTTGCCCTCCGTGCACGCTCGTACGCACCGCCGAACTGCGACGGCGGCCTCACGAAACGCGGCCCTTGCGCCCCGTCGCGGCCGCGCGGCACGGCCGGCCCGGACGGCCGCGACGGGGCGCAAGGGCCGGGTCCCTGCCGTCGGCCCACCGCTGGGATCACGCCATGATCGACCCGGTTCGGGGTGATCGCGGAGGCGAAGCCGAAGGCTTTCGCCTGCTCAAGGTAGCGTCGGAGGCGCGGCACAGGACGGGGCGATCGGAGGAGAGGCCCATGAGGATCTGGCTCGACGGCGGGCTCCAGGACGTCGACGGCGCACGCGTCTCGGTGCTCGACCACGGACTGACGGTCGGCGACGGCGTCTTCGAGACGATCAAGGTCACTGACGGGCGGCCCTTCGCGCTGACCAGGCACATCGACAGGCTCGGGGTCTCCGCCCGAGGCCTCGGCCTGCCGGAGCCCGACCGCGACGAGGTGCGCCGCGCGTGCGAGTCCGTCACCGAGGCGGAGCCCCTGGCGCTCGGCCGGCTGCGGGTCACTTACACCGGAGGGACCTCACCGCTGGGGTCCGAGCGGAGCGGGGCCCGGCCGACCCTCGTCGTCGCCCTCGCGGAAGCCGCACGGCGCCCCGACTCCACCGCGGCGGTCACGGTCCCCTGGACGCGCAACGAACGCGGAGCGCTCGCCGGCCTGAAGACGACGTCATACGGCGAGAACGTGCTCGCCCTATCCCGAGCCCACCAACATGGAGCCAGCGAGGCGGTGTTCGGCAACACGCGCGACAGGCTGTGCGAAGGCACCGGCACCAACGTCTTCGTCGTCCTCGACGGCCAACTCCACACTCCGCCGCTGGAGTCGGGGTGCCTCGCGGGCATCACCCGGGCGCTCGTGGCGGAGTGGGCCGGAGCACGCGAGACCGACCTGCCCCTGGACTCCCTCGAGCAGGCCGAGGAGATCTTCTTGACCTCCTCGCTCCGCGACGTCCAGGCCGTGCACCGCATCGACGGCCGCGAACTGCCCGGCGCCCCGGGGCCCGTCACCGCCAAGGCGATGCGCCTCTTCGCGGAGGGTTCCGCCGCCGACATCGACCCGTGAGCCGGTGAGCGCCCCGGAACCCGCGGCCGATCCGGTGACGCCGGGCGCCGCGCGCGGGTAGAACTCGACCGTGACCACCACGCTGCGCCCCAGGGGCCCCGAGCAGTTCGACGCCGAAGGCGTCCGCTCCCGCTGCTACGACATCTGCGTCAACAGCCGACCCGTCGGCTCCCTGGAGCTGAGCACCGACCCGCAGAAGGGGCCCACGACGGGCCGCGTCGTCCGCCTCGCCGTCGACGAGGGGGAGCGGCGGCGCGGACGGGGCGCGGTCGCGGCTCTCTCCGCCGAGGAAGTGCTCCGCCGCTGGGGCTGCAACCGCGTGGAGACGAGCATTCCCGCCGATGCGCACGCCGCCCTCGGTCTGACCGGGAGCCTGGGCTACCAGGAGCGCGGCCGCAGCATGCTGAAGGAGCTCCGCGACAGGCCGCGGCTGCCGCCCGGCAGCGAGGACCGCGCGATGACGCAGGCGGAGTTCCCCGCCTGGCGCGAGCGCGGGCAGCCGCTGCAGCAGCGGCTCCTGGCCGAGCGGGGCGTACCCGCGCACGAGGTGGTTCGCAGAGCGGCGGAGTCCTTCGACGGTCTGCTGCCCCAGGGCGCCGCCACCCCGACCGCCGCCCTCCGCGTGCTCGTCCACGACGGAGAGGAGGTCGGCGTCGTGTGGGTCGAGCTCGAACACAGCCCCCATAGGGACGCCGGCGCCTACGTGTACGAGGTCGAGGTCGACGAGGCGCACCGGGGCCGGGGGCACGGCCGTTCGCTCATGCTGGCCGCCGAGCGCGAAGCCCTCGACGCCGGAGCCGGAGTCCTCGGACTGCACGTCTACGCGTATAACACCCCGGCGCTGAACCTGTACTCCTCACTCGGCTACCGCCCGGTGGAGCTCCACTTCTTCAAGCCGCTGCTGTGAGCGTTCAGTTACGCCCGCTCTCCAGCAGACCGTCTGCGATCTCCTCGATCTGCTCCCGTAGCCCTTCCTGGCTCTTCCCGCCGTCCAGCCGGCGGCCCGCGATGACATACGTGGGCGTGCCCGTCACGCCGATCGCCTTCCCCTCGGCCTGGTCGGCGTCGACCATCAGCAGGTGGCGCCCGTCGATGAGCGCGGTCTCGAACTCATCGGCGTCCAGGCCGAGTTCGCGGGCGACGTCGAGCAGCAGGGCCTCGCCCCGCGAGGCCAGTTCGGCGTGGCGCTCCAGCACGGCGGCGGCGAACTCGTCGCCTTTGCCCTGCTCGTACGCCTCCTCGGCGGCCTGGGCGGCGGCGTAGGCGTGCTTGTGCTTCTCCAGCGGGAAGTGCCGCAGTCGGATCTCCAGCCGCTCCCCGTACCGCTCGCGTAGCGCGTCCAGGTCGTGCTGCGCCTTGTGGCAGTCGGGGCACTGAAGCTCGCACCAGTAGTCGAGCACGGGGCGGGAGGCGGCGTCGTCCATGAGGACAGTCTCTCAGCCGCGAGGACCGCCCCGGACCCCGAGATCTCCCTGAATCGGGCTGCAGGCATGGCTTCTCACCTGCTGCTCGTAGCAGACTGGAGGCATGCTCACCACGACCGTCTGCGCCGCGCTCTCGGCGGCCGGCCTGGCCGTCGCCTTCCTGACGGCCTTCCGGCGGCGTTTCGCCGCCGCCACCCGCATCGCCGCGATCGCGCTGGTGCCGATCGGACTGGCGATGGCCGGTCTCGTCGGCCTGGGCGGGAAGATCGTCAGGGCGGTCGGCAGCTGGGCGGCGGACCTCGTGCTGAACCCCACGGTCTGGGCCGGCTTCGCGGTGCTGGCGGTCGCCTTCGTGCTGTATGTCATCGGGCGCGTGGCCGGGCGCAACAGCCCCAGCCGCAAGGAGCGCCGGGCCGCGGCCCGTGCGGAGAGGTCCCAGGCGGCTGCCTCCGGCACCGCGGGCGCGCCCGCCCTCGGGGGCCCGCCGGCGTCCACGGCCGGCAGGACGGGCACGGGCAGCGGCCGTGAGCCCGCCGCTCAGGGGAAGAAGCCCGGCTCCGACGCCGGAGGGGAAGACTTCTCCGATATCGAGGCGATCCTCAAGAAGCACGGAATCTGACCTCCTCGACCTGTTCACGAGCTGGGCTTCCGCTCCGGCCGGCGAGGCCGGGGCTCCGGTCACCGATCACGCGGTCGATCTTGCATCCGTCTACGGCGGCGGAGCCCTCGGAGCCCGTTGCGTAGGGCGTTCGGTGAGTCAAGGACGCGTATCCGGCGGCAAGGTGGCGGGCCGGGTACGGAACCGCCGACGAAGCCACACTTCCGGAAGCCGTGGTCAGAGCCCGGCCGCGGGCACCGCCGGCGGTTCGGGGGGCGACGGCCGGGGATGCGCAGGAAAAGCGTCGTGGATGAGACACTGACGCAGCCCCCGAGAGAGGCCGCGGCAGCTACCCACGCCGCAGGATCTCCCGGGGCGGGTTCATGGGAGACGCCCGGACGACGAGGCCCTCCCATCGACCCGGAGACACCCTGGCAACACCCGACGCCAGGGGCACGGTTCCCGAACCTGGGTGAAACGGCCCGTAGAGACCCAGGTCGACGCCCTGACGTCAGGCTTCTCGATATCGAGGCGATCCTCGAGGAGCACGGGCTCCGACACCCCGCCCCCACGCTGCACGTACGCAAGACCGGCCGCCTGTACCACGTCTGCCGCACGAGTATCGGAAGTCTCGGCAACTCCACCGTCACGTGGGCGTGTTGACCTTCATCAGGGTTGCCGGCTGCGTCATCATCACCGCGAGATGGACATGACGCCGAATTTCCCGGCCGAGCTCGAAGAGCCGCCCTCCGCGCCCGCCGCGACCGCCCCTGCCGTCCCCGTCCTGCACGACTTCCAGGACCACCAGCGCGAACTGACGCAGCTGGCCGAGGCGAAAGGCTGCCTCTACGCGATCTCCCAGCCGCCGCTGATGCTTTTCCTGGCGGTGATCGCTCTGCTCCTGGCCGTCACCGGGGTCTACGACCTCTTCCTGCTGTGAGCGGGCCGCGTACGGACCGCGACGCGACAGCTCAGTTGCGAGCGGTCTGCGCGGACTCCCGCTGCCGTGCGCGGTAGGCGGCCACGTGCAGCCTGTTGCCGCACGTACGGCTGTCGCAGTACCGCCGCGAGCGGTTGCGGGAGAGGTCGATGAAGGCCCGCCCACAGCCTGGCGCGGCGCATCTGCGCAGCCTGTCGCGCTCCCCGGCGACGATGATGAAGGCGAGGGCCATCCCGCCGTCGGCGGCGAGGTGGTCCGCGGCGGAGGCACCCGGCGCGAAGTAGTGCACGTGCCAGTCGTAGCCGTCGTGGTCGGTCAGCTGCGGCGTGGTGCCGGCCTCGGCCACCAGCGCGTTGACCAGCTCCGCAGCCGTACGGGCCTCCTCGGCGGCGAAGACCTTCGCGAACCGCTCCCGCACGGAGCGCACCGCCTCCAGGTCGCGCTCCGTGAGCGTTCCCAGCCCGCTGAGGCTGTGGCTCTCGACGTAGGCCGTGAGATCGCCCACGGAGACGAGCTGGTCGGGCCGGTCGCCCTCAGCGGCGGTGTTGATCAGATCGACCACGTCGTCGAGGGCGCACCGGGTGTCGTGGTTGATCTGCACGGGTCGCTCCTCGGGTTCTGCCCTGCGGTTCCGGTGGGCAGAGACTAGCGCCTGCACGGCACGACGACGCCGCCATCGCCGAGGCCTCCCGGTTGTGCTGGGAGGTCCCGGCGGTGACGGCGTCGTACGTGCCGATCACGGCCGAGGGAGGCGCAGCCGTCGCCCCGAGTCGGACGGCTGCGCGGACAGGTGGGCGGCTCAGCTCTCCGCGAGGATGTGGGAGAGCTCTGTGTCGAGGTCGAAGTGGCGGTGCTCGGTGCCGGGCGGCACGGCCGCGTCGGTTCGCTTGAGGAAGGACTCCAGGGCCCGCGCCGGGGCCTCGAGCAGAGCCTCGCCCTCAGGACTGCTGAGAGCGATGCAGACCACGCCCTGGCCGTGACTCCTCGACGGCCATACACGGACGTCACCGGTGCCTGTGGGGCGGTGCAGCCCCTCGGCGAGGAGATCGCGGGCGAAGACCCACTCGACGGTCTCCTCGGCGCCGGTGTGGAAGGTGGCGTGGACGGCGTAGGGATCGGCCGTGTCGTACCGCAGCCCCGCGGGTACCGGCAGTGATGACTCGCTCGAAACAACGAGGCGCAGGTGCAGCTCGCAGCTGACCGTGGTGTTCATAAGCGCCAGGGCCTTTCGCTCAGTGTGCGCTCGGGGGTTCGCACGTCGGCGAAATCGACATGCCACGTACTCGTCGGTTGTAAACCCCTCTGACCGTTTTGCCAGTAATGCAGCCCTTGATATGGCCTGTCGCCTTTCTGGGCTGTACGGCTATTCCGGTGACCCCCGGCGCGTCGGTTAGGTTGGCACCATGTGCGCAGAGCGTGACGAGAAGCCTTTGGGGTCTCGTGCCCCGAGGTTCATCAAGGCATCGCGGCCTCTCCACCTCAGCTGGCGCGTGGTGATCTTCGTGCTCGGGCTGGCGGTCGTGGGCGGCGGCATCGTGCTGCTTCCGCTGCCGGGTCCGGGCTGGCTGATCATCTTCGCGGGCATCGGTCTGTGGGCCACCGAGTTCTCCTGGGCGCAGCGCGTGCTGCGCTGGACGAAGCGCCAGGTGAGGGAGTGGTCGCACTGGTGGAAGGTCCGCCGCGAGGAACGGAGGCAGCTCAAGCGGGAGGCCGGGCGGCGGTGACGGTCCGCTCCGCCGCCCGGGTCATCGGCACCCGCTGACATGCGGTAATCTTGTGCGCGCAGCGGGCGATTAGCTCAGCGGAAGAGCGCTTCGTTCACACCGAAGAGGTCACTGGTTCGAACCCAGTATCGCCCACTTCCCGCGGATCATGCCGGGGTGCGAGCCGAAAGGCAGCACCCCGGTTTTTCGTATGCGCATACCTTCGGCCGTGCCGCATTCCGTCGGCAGGTCCTCTTCCGTTTTCCCGAGGTCTCCCCGTGGACGGAATTCGCCCCGGGCGGCGAGAACTTGGGAATGGTCTCCGTGCCGAATGGGCGAACCGGCGGTGTGCGGCGGAAATTGGGGAGGGGGCTCGTGATGGGGCCGCCGGATCTGCCGCCGCGAGCGGGGGAGTGGGTTGCGGACCCGGAATGCGGGGGACTGGAGCGCCCATGGACTCGAAGCTGTACAGGTTCCGGTTCCGGAGCGTGTGGCGCCTTTCCGCACCGCCTGAGCGGGTCTTCGCGGTGCTCGAACGAGGTGAGGAGTACCCCGCGTGGTGGCCGCAGGTGAAGGAGGTCCACGACTCGGAGGGCGGGCCGGACGAGGAGGGGAGAGCGCGTATCCGCTCGTTCCTCCCGTACGACCTGTGGATCACGGGCCGGGGGACGCGGCGCGATCCGGTTGCCGGGGTCCTGGAGATGGAGATCGGCGGCGATCTGGCGGGCTGGGCGCGCTGGACGGTCGGACGCTCCTCCGTCGGACGGGGTGGGAGCACCGCCGTCTACGAGCAGCAAGTGGAGGTGCGGAGGCCGCTGCTGAGGCTGCTGACGCCGCTGGGGCGCCCCCTTCTCCGGGCCAACCACGCGTGGATGATGCGGGCCGGCCGGCGGGGCCTGCAGCGGCGGCTGGGAAGGGGTTTGGATGATGGCTGAGCGGCACTGTATGGTTCTGCCCGTGCCGCGAGCGGGCGATTAGCTCAGCGGAAGAGCGCTTCGTTCACACCGAAGAGGTCACTGGTTCGAACCCAGTATCGCCCACGTGATGCGTAAGGCCGGTCCGTCAACCGACGGGCCGGCCTTCGCCGTTGGCAGGCGCGGCTTCGCGGGCCGTCCCGGGCCGCTCAACCGGCGGTCATGGGCCGCAGCGGCCACGCGGGGTAGCTCTTCGACCGCGTGCACGGCGCGAACCAGGCGGCGGAACCGCGGGCCTCGCCGGCGTACCAGACGGCCTGCAGCGCGTGCAGCACCGGAGGCGTGAGCCGTCCCAGCTGGGGAGCGTAGCGGCGGCCGAGCGCCCGTACGAGCGCCAATGTTGCGACGGCCGTGGGTCCGGGGTCGGCGAGGGGTTCCGCAAGAGGGTCGGTCTCCGGGTCGCGCTGCAGCGGGACGCCGTAGTCGGCACACAGGTCGGCAAGGCGTCGGCGGCCACCGGTGCTGTTCAGCCGGCGATCGAGGAGCACGGGATCGACGACGCACAGGCTGCGGTGGCCGAGGTAGGCGGTCAGGGGCCGGTTCCGGTGACGTCTCAACTCGCGGTCGAGCAGCGTCAGATCGTAGGGAGCCTGCGCGACGGCGAGCGGCCCGGCGACGGCCCCGGCGAGGTTCCTGGCGACCGCCTCCACGACGGGCCCGGCCGGTGCGCCGGGCGTGGAAGGCCAGCTGTGCACCTCGGCGTGGGCGTGCGGCGCCTCCTGCACGGCGAGCGCGGCGGCCGTCAGTGCGTCGTGTTCGGGGTCGGGACCGCCCTGCGTGCCCGCGCCGGGCAGGTCCGGCTGCCTGGCACGTACGGTCAGCGCGACGAGCGGCCCTTCGTACCACGGCGTCATGGCACCACTTCCCGTCCGTGGGAGCGTCCTCGCAGCTGATACCGCAGAGTGGCCCGGGTCAACCCCTGCTACCGGTACCGGATCACCGGCGCGCTCCGGAGAGCGGGAAGAAGCCGGGCGGAGCGTGCGGGAGCGAGCGGAAACCGTTTCGCGGAGCGGGGCGCGGGCTCGGTACGATTCGAGCGTGCCCGGCACTCGCCGGCGCACCCCAGTTAAGAGTCAGGAGAGACCGGTGACCGACGTCCGTGTGATCATCCAACGCGATTCCGAGCGGGAAGAGCGCGTGGTGACTACGGGCACGACGGCCGGCGCTCTCTTCGAGGGCGAGCGCTCCGTCATCGCCGCCCGCGTCGCCGGTCAGCTCAAGGACCTGGCGTACGAGATCGCGGAGGGCGACGAGGTCGAGCCGGTCGAGATCTCCAGCCCTGACGGGCTCGACATCCTGCGGCACTCCACCGCGCACGTCATGGCGCAGGCCGTGCAGGAGCTGTTCCCCGAGGCGAAGCTCGGCATCGGCCCGCCTGTCCGCGACGGCTTCTACTACGACTTCGACGTGGCCGAGCCTTTCACCCCGGACGATCTGAAGCTCATCGAGAAGAAGATGCAGCAGATCCAGAAGCAGGGGCAGCGCTTTTCCCGCCGCGTCACGAACGACGAGGACGCCCGCGAGGAGCTGGCGGACGAGCCGTACAAGCTGGAGCTGATCGGGCTGAAGGGCTCCGCCGCCGAAGCCGCCGAGGGCGCCTCCGCGGAGGTCGGCGCCGGTGAGCTGACCATCTACGACAACCTGGACGCCAAGTCGGGCGAGCTGTGCTGGAAGGACCTGTGCCGCGGTCCGCACCTGCCGACGACCCGGGCCATCCCCGCGTTCAAGCTGATGCGCAGCGCCGCCGCGTACTGGCGCGGCAGCGAGAAGAACAAGCAGCTGCAGCGCATCTACGGCACCGCGTGGCCGACCAAGGACGAGCTGAAGGCGTACCTGGAGTTCCTCGCCGAGGCCGAGAAGCGCGACCACCGCAAGCTGGGCGCCGAGCTCGACCTCTTCTCCATCCCGGAGGAGCTGGGTTCGGGGCTGGCCGTCTTCCACCCCAAGGGCGGCGTCGTACGCAAGGTGATGGAGGACTACGCGCGGCGACGGCACGAGGAGTCCGGCTACGAGTTCGTCAACACCCCGCACATCTCGAAGGAGCAGCTCTTCGAGACCTCGGGGCACCTGCCGAACTACGCGGAGGCGATGTTCCCGCCGCTGGAGTTCGACGGGCAGAACTACCGGCTGAAGGCCATGAACTGCCCGATGCACAACCTGATCTTCAAGGCGCGGGGGCGTTCGTACCGCGAACTGCCGCTGCGGCTCTTCGAGTTCGGGACGGTCTACCGCTATGAGAAGTCGGGCGTCGTCCACGGCCTGACCCGTGCGCGGGGGTTCACGCAGGACGACTCGCACATCTACTGCACCAAGGAGCAGATGGCGGACGAGCTCGACAACCTGCTGACCTTCGTGCTGAACCTGCTCCGCGACTACGGCCTCAACGACTTCTACCTGGAGCTGTCCACCCGCGAGGAGGGCAACTCCAAGTTCATCGGCGAGCCGGAGGAGTGGGAGGAGGCCACCCAGGCGCTGCGGGAGGCCGCCGGCAAGCAGGGCCTGGAGCTGGTGATGGACCCGGGGGGTGCCGCCTACTACGGGCCGAAGATCTCCGTGCAGGCCAAGGACGCCATCGGCCGGACCTGGCAGATGTCCACCCTCCAGGTCGACTTCCAGCAGCCCAAGCGGTTCGGCCTGGAGTACACCGCGGCCGACGGCTCGCGGCAGCAGCCGGTGATGCTGCACCGCGCGCTCTTCGGCTCCATCGAGCGCTTCTTCGCCGTCCTGCTGGAGCACTACGCGGGGGCGTTCCCGGCGTGGCTCGCCCCCGTGCAGGCGGTGGGCATCCCGATCGGCGACACGCACGTGCCGTATCTGGAGGAGTTCGCCGCAGAGGCGAAGAAGAAGGGCCTCCGCATCGAGGTCGACTCCTCTTCGGACCGGATGCAGAAGAAGATCCGCAACGCCCAGAAGGCCAAGGTCCCCTTCATGATCATCGCGGGGGACGAGGACGTCTCGGCCGGCGCGGTCTCCTTCCGCTACCGGGACGGCTCCCAGAAGAACGGGGTGCCGCAGAACGAGGCGGTCGCGGAGCTGCTGGACGCCGTCGAGCGCCGCGCGTAGGCCCGCGGCGGCGCCGCCCCGGGGCCGCCGTTCCCCGCCCCGTTCCCGACGTGCGCTGAGCGGGGCCCCAGGGTCACCCTGGGGCCCCGCGCCGTACCGCGGAAGTTCTATGCTGGCCCGCATGACGAGCGAGCCGGAACAGCAGATCGGGGTCGGAACGCCGGACGCGTTCCAGCGCCTGTGGACACCGCACCGCATGGCCTACATCCAGGGTGAGAACAAGCCCACCGGCCCCAACGCTGAAGACGGCTGCCCCTTCTGCACCATCCCCGCCAAGAGCGACGAGGACGGCCTCGTCCTGGCCCGTGGCGAGCACGTCTACGCGGTGCTGAACCTCTACCCGTACAACGGCGGGCACCTCATGGTCGTCCCGTTCCGCCACGTCGCCGACTACCCGGACCTGACGGCGGAGGAGACCGGTGAGCTCGCGGAGTTCACGAAGGACGCCATGAGGACGCTGCGTTCCGTGTCCGGCGCGCAGGGCTTCAACATCGGGATGAACCAGGGCTCCGTCGCGGGCGCCGGCATCGCCGCCCACCTGCACCAGCACATCGTCCCGCGGTGGGGCGGCGACACCAACTTCATGCCGGTCGTCGGACACACCAGGGTGCTGCCCCAACTCCTCGGCGAGACGCGCAGGATGCTCGCCGACGCGTGGCTCGGGAAGAGCTGACCGGCCCGCGACGGGAGGCCGCCGGCACGTACGCGTGTGCCCCGGACCCCGCGGGTCCGGGGCACACGCGCGGGCGTCAGGCGTCGTAGGCGTCGGCCTGCTTCGGTTCCGCTCCCTGCACCTGTCCGCTGAGGACGAGCGAACGGGCGCCGAACGCCTCGGTGTTGCAGCCGTTCTCCTCCAGCACGCGCATCGCCGCGGAGTGCACGACGCGCAGCACTGGGGTCGCCGCGCGGAGGGCGTCGTCCGCCATGAAGCGGTGCCGCCAGGGCTTGTCGGCCCAGGCGTGGCGCAGCCCGAACGGTTCGGGGAGCGTGAGCTTGCCGCCGAGGAAGTCCATCACCGGCGGGAACCACGTGAAGGGCGCCCGCGCCGCGAGCCTGACGACCTCCGGGGCCTCCACCAGCGGCAGGCTGACCTCCTTGGTTTCCCAGAACCGCACGCTCTTGGAGACCTCCTTGGTCTTCGCCTTTGGCTTCGTGGTGAACAGCGGGTGGACCGGGCCCAGCGCATGGCCGGTGACCTCGATGCGCAGCGTGTGGTGCAGCACCGTCACCGTGATGAGCAGGGTGATCACCAACTGGCCGTCCCAGAGCACGAACTGGACGCCCAGGTAGTGCCGGTTGCCGCTGCCGAACTGCTGCTCGTTGCAGATGCGCTGTATCTCGAAGTCCTTGATGCGGTAGCCCTCGACCTCCTGGCCTTCGGGCCGCTTGACCTCCGAGGCGCCCTCACCGATGGGGGAGACGATCCAGTGGCGTATGGAGGGCCGGGGGAAGCCGCCGGTGTGCAGGGGGCCGCGCTCCAGCATGCGCAGCTGGTCGGAGATCGCGCGGATCACGTCCCAGCTGCGGAAGGGGTTGATGTCGCCTCCGGGGTCCGCCGGCACGAGCTCCTCCGCGAGCTGCCAGCTTCCCCAGCGGGTGCCCATGCCCAGTATCCCCTTGGGGCCCGCGTAGTAGACCAGGTTGCTGGCCTGCTCGGCGCTGAGCTTCGCCAGCCCCAGACGGATGCGCTCGGCGCCCGCGTCGTTCGGGTCCTGCGGGACCGCCTCGGGGATCTTCGCTCCGACGCCGCCGCCTCCCAGCAGCTGCTCCCACTGGCCGCGCAGCATCTTCGCGGAGCGCTCGCACACCTGCTTCGCCCACAGCCAGCCGACGACCGGTGCGATCAGCATGCCCCGGAGGTAGAGGGCCAGCAGACCGGTGAAGGGCAGCTTGAGGACGAACAGGACCGCCAGCCCGCCCAGCGCCACCATGGCCGCGACGCCGAACGCGCCGACCCGCTTGTTCTGGGACCCGGCGAGGGCCCGGCGCAGCTGGAAGGCGAGCAGCCAGAGAAGGGTGCCGGGGAGGAAGAGCACCCCGAAGATCGACATGATGACGGTGAGCCGGGTGTCGCGGTCCTTGCGGATCCTGGTGGCCGCGAGGCAGTGCTCGACGACCGTCTGCGGTTCGATGCCGAAGGACTGGATGAGCGCCTTGCGGGCGCCGCCGAGCAGCCGTACCTGCACCGCGCGGGAGAAGGCCTCTCCCAGGTTCGGCTCGAACAGCGACAGGCGGGGCGCCTTGACCTTGGCACCGTCGTTGGCCGCGATCAGGTCGGTGACGGGGCCGTCGCGGTAGGCGGCCGACGCGAGCGCCTGAGTGGCGGCCGTCTGGCCTCCCGAGCCCGAGAGCGGCACCTGGGCTCCGGGACTGAAGTCCGACGCGGCCTCGATCCCTTCGAAGTCCTCGAATCCGGCCACTGAGCCCCCACTTCGCTATGCCTCGCCTTGCGCGTGCCCCCACGGCCGCATGTCCGCGACGCTGCCGTGCCCACGTGCGTGCCGACCACGGCACATTCCCAACTACCGTGGCCGGCACACTTATTCACGCGCCTTTTCCCAGCGTAGCGGTGATCAGCCGCCGTTCTGGGCCGCTTCCAGGATCTTGCTCGCCAGTTGCTGCGGCATCGGTTCGTGGCAGGCGTAGGAGCGCGTGAAACGGCCCGTCCCGTGGGAGAGCGAGCGCAGCTCCACGGCGTAGCGGCTGATCTCGATCTCGGGGACCGACGCCCGTACGAGCGTGTGGCCTTCGGACGCCTGCTCCGTGCCGGAGACCTTCCCGCGCCGTCCGGACAGGTCGCTCATCACCGATCCGACGTACTCGTCCGCCACCGTCACGCCCAGCTCCGCGACGGGCTCCAGCAGATGGATGCGGGCCTTCGAAGCGCAGTCGCGCAGCGCCAGGGCGCCGGCCATCTGGAAGGCGGCGTCGGAGGAGTCCACCGAGTGCGCCTTGCCGTCGTGCAGCGTCGCGCGGAAGTCCACGAGGGGGTGGCCGGCGGCGACGCCCTTGGCGGCCTGCGCCCTGATGCCCTTCTCGACGGAGGGTATGAACTGCCGCGGCACCGCGCCTCCGACCACCTTGTCGACGAACTCGATGCCGGAACCGCCGGGCAGCGGCTCCACGGTGATCTCGCAGATCGCGAACTGGCCGTGCCCACCCGACTGTTTGACGTGCCGTCCGCGCCCCGACGCCTCCTCGGCGAAGGTCTCCCGCAGGGACACCTTGTGCGGCACGGAGTCGACGTTCACGCCGTACCGGCTGCGCAACCGCTCCAGGGCGACGCCCATGTGGGCCTCGCCGAGGCACCACAGGACGAGCTGACCGGTGCCGGAGTCGTGTTCCAGCCGCATCGTGGGGTCCTCGGCGACGAGCCGCGCCAGGCCCTGCGAGAGCTTGTCCTCGTCCGCCTTGCTGTGCGCCTGGATGGCGACAGGCAGCAGCGGATCGGGCATGGCCCACGGCTCCATCAGCAGCGGATCGTCCTTGCCGGACAGGGTGTCGCCGGTCTCCGCGCGCGACAGTTTCGCCACGCAGGCGAGATCCCCGGCGACCGCCTTCGACAGCGGCCGCTGCTGCTTGCCGAAGGGCGCCGACAGGGTGCCCACCCGCTCGTCGACATCGTGGTCCTCGTGGCCGCGGTCCTCCAGCCCGTGGCCGGAGACGTGGACCGTCTGATCGGGGCGCAGCGTGCCGGAGAAGACCCGGACGAGCGATACGCGCCCCACGTACGGGTCCGAGCTTGTCTTGACGACCTCCGCCGCCAGCGGCCCCTCCGGGTCGCAGGTGAGTGCCGGCCGGGGCTTGCCCTCGGGCGTGGTGACGGCGGGGATCTCTCGCTCCAGCGGCGTCGGGAAGCCTCCGGTGATCAGCTCCAGCAGCTCGACGGTGCCGAGCCCTTGCGTGCTGCCGCCGGCGGCCGGCGCGGCGGCGAGCACGGGATGGAAGACGCCTCGGGCCACGGCCTTCTCCAGGTCCGTGATGAGGGTCTTGATGTCGCAGTCGCCGCCTTCGAGGTACCGGTCCATCAGGGACTCGTCCTCGCTCTCGGCGATGATCCCCTCGATGAGGCGGCCCCGGGCGTCCTCGATCAGCGGCAGCTGGGCGGGGTCGGGGTCGCGCTCGGTGCGCTTTCCCGACGAGTAGTCGAAGATACGCTGTGAGAGCAGCCCGATGAGGCCCTGTACGGGCGCGTGCCCGTCGGCTCCCTGCTCGCCGCGCAGCGGAAGGTAGAGGGGGAGGACGGCGTCGGGGTCGTCGCCGCCGAAGACCCGCCGGCAGGTGTCCACCATCTCCTCGAAGTCGGCGCGTGAGGCGTCGAGATGGGTGACCACGATGGCGCGCGGCATACCGACGGCGGCGCACTCGTCCCAGACGAGGCGGGTGGCGCCGTCCACACCGTCCGCGGCCGAGACGACGAAGAGGGCCGCGTCCGCTGCCCGCAGACCGGCCCTCAACTCCCCGACGAAGTCGGCGTATCCAGGAGTGTCCAGTACGTTGATCCGGATGCCGTCCCACTCGACAGGCACCAGGGAGAGCTGCACCGAACGATGTTGACGGTGCTCTATCTCGTCGTAGTCCGAGAGCGAGGCGCCGTCCTCGACCCTGCCCGCTCTCTTCACCGCCCCGGAAGCAAGGGCCAGCGCCTCGACGAGGGTGGTCTTGCCCGATCCGCTGTGGCCGACCAGTACCACGTTGCGCAGTTTGGACGGATGGCCGGCCGCCACCGCCCTGCCGGCGGCTCCGGGGTGTGCACTCGCTTTGTCGCCCATGTGTCCCGCCTTCCGGTCGACACTTCCGGGTCCGTCGCGGTGACCGCGGTACTTCGAGCTTTCCACCGCTGCCAGCATGCGTCCATACGTGACGCAGGGGGCGATTCGGACCTGGGCGGGAGCAGCGCAGCAGGGGCCGGAACGGCCTTCCGGCAGCAGCGGACGCGGTGGCGGCACCTCACCGTCCGCCGCCATGCCGCTCACGATGCGCAGCCGTGGAGCGCACGCGGCGAGGACGGTGCGACGCAGCGTCACCGGGGGTGCCGACCGGGCGGCTGGAGGTCTCCCCGGGGAAGGCGCAGCAGCAGCGAGGGCGGTCTCCCGGGCGGCCGGCCCGCAGGGCGCCCGTCCGTGCGGCCCCGAGGCTGCGGGTCCGTGGACTTGAGCCCTCGCGAGGCTGACTACGATGGGCTCCCCGGTGGCCCGAATCCGTCACCGGGAGCCGTCGAACTCCGGGACAACCATGCTGAACAAGTACGCGCGTGCGTTCTTCACGCGTGTCCTCACTCCGTTCGCCGCCCTGCTGCTGCGCCTGGGAGTGAGCCCCGACACGGTCACCCTGATCGGCACCGGCGGGGTGGTGGCGGGCGCGCTGGTCTTCTACCCGCTGGGCGAGTTCTTCTGGGGCACCGTCGTCATCACGCTCTTCGTCTTCTCCGACCTCGTCGACGGCAACATGGCGCGGCAGCTCGGCCGTTCGAGCCGCTGGGGCGCCTTCCTCGACTCCACACTCGACCGCGTCGCGGACGCGGCGGTCTTCGGCGGTATCGCCCTGTGGTACGCGGGCGGAGGAGACGACGTGCTGATGTGCGCCGTCGCCATCTTCTGCCTGGCCAGTGGGCAGGTCGTCTCCTACACCAAGGCCCGCGGCGAGAGCATCGGGCTGCCGGTCGCCGTCAACGGCCTGGTGGAGCGGGCGGAACGGCTCGTCATCACGCTCGTCCTGACCGGATTCTCCGGGCTCGCCAAGTTCGGCGTGCCGCACATCGAGATCCTCCTTCCCGTCTCGCTGTGGATCGTCGCGCTCGGCAGCCTCGTGACGCTGGGGCAGCGGGTCGTGACCGTCCGCCGGGAAGCCGCGGAAGCCGCCGAGGCAGAAGGGACGGGCACGGCGTGACCGCCCGCGAAAAGCTGACGGACTCCCTGTACGGCCTGGGCTGGGCCTCCGTGCGCAGGCTTCCCGAGCCCGCCGCGGCGGCCCTGGGGCAGCGCATCGCGGACACCGCCTGGAAGCGGCGCGGCCGGGGTGTGCGCCAGCTCGAGGCGAACCTCGCCCGCGTGGTGCCCGACGCGACTCCGGAGCGACTGCACGAGCTGTCCCGCGCGGGCATGCGCTCCTACCTGCGGTACTGGATGGAGGCCTTCCGCCTGCCCTCGTGGAGCGAGGAGCGCATAAGGGGGAGCGTGCGGATCACCGATCTGCACCGGCTGACGGACGGCATCGCGTCCGACAGGGGCGTCATCCTCGCCCTGCCCCACCTGGCGAACTGGGACCTGGCCGGCGCGTACGTCACCGCCGGTCTCAAGACCCCCTTCAGCACCGTCGTGGAGCGGCTGAAGCCCGCCTCGCTCTTCGACCGCTTCGTCGCCTACCGCGAGAGCCTGGGCATGGAGGTGCTGCCGCACTCCGGCGGCACCGCCTTCGGGACGCTCGCACGGCGGCTGCGGGAGGGCGGCCTGGTGTGCCTGGTGGCGGACCGCGACCTGTCCGCGTCCGGTGTCGGCGTCACGTTCTTCGGTGAGCGCACGCGCATGCCGGCCGGGCCCGCCCTCCTCGCGCAGCAGACCGGTGCGCTGCTGCTCCCCGTCACCCTCTGGTACGAGCGGCCGCCGGTCCTGCGGGGACGCGTGTACCCGCCCGTCGAGGTGCCCGCGGACGGCACGCGCCAGGAGAAGACGGCGGTGATGACGCAGGCCGTGGCGCGCTGCTTCGAGGAGGGCATCGCCGAACACCCGGAGGACTGGCACATGTTGCAGCGTCTGTGGCTCTCCGACTTCCCGCAGCCGGACGGCTCCGGCGGTACGGGAGAGGCCCGTGCGGCGGGCGCGGCCGACACGGGGGGCGACGGCGTCGCGGCGCCGTCGAAGGAGGACCGGGAGGCATGAGGATCGGGATCGTCTGCCCGTACTCGTGGGACGTGCCCGGCGGCGTCCAGTTCCACGTCCGCGACCTCGCGGAGCATCTGACGGGCCTCGGCCACGAGGTGTCCGTGCTGGCCCCCTCGGACGACGAGACCCCGCTGCCGCCGTACGTCGTCTCGGCGGGACGTGCCGTGCCCGTGCCGTACAACGGCTCCGTCGCCCGGCTCAACTTCGGCTTCCTCTCCGCGGCGAGGGTGCGGCGCTGGGTGCACGACGGCCGCTTCGACGTGCTGCACATCCACGAACCCGCCACACCCTCCCTCGCGTTGCTCGCCTGCTGGGCGGCGGAGGGCCCCATCGTCGCGACGTTCCACACCTCGAACCCCCGCTCCAGGGCGATGATCGCGGCCTACCCGATCCTGCAGCCCGCGCTGGAGAAGATCAGCGCACGCATCGCGGTGAGCGAGTACGCCCGGCGGACCCTGGTCGAACACCTCGGCGGGGACGCGGTCGTGATCCCCAACGGCGTGGACGTCGACTTCTTCGCCCGCGCCGAACCCAAGGCCGAGTGGCAGGGCGGCACGATCGGCTTCATCGGCCGTATCGACGAGCCGCGCAAGGGACTTCCCGTCCTGATGGAGGCCTTCCCGCGCATCCTGGAGGCGCTGCCGGAGACCAGGCTCCTCGTCGCCGGACGCGGTGACGAGAAGGAAGCGGTCGAGGGGCTGCCCGCACCCATGCGCGAGCGAGTGGAGTTCCTCGGCATGATCAGCGACGAGGACAAGGCGCGGCTGCTGCGCAGCGTCGACCTGTACGTGGCGCCGAACACCGGCGGGGAGTCCTTCGGCATCATCCTCGTCGAGGCGATGTCCGCGGGGGCGCCCGTCCTGGCCAGCGATCTGGACGCCTTCACGCAGGTGCTCGACGGGGGAGAGGCGGGAGAGCTCTTCGTGACGGAGGACGCCGGAGGCCTCGCCGAGGCCGCGGTGCGGCTGCTGGGCGACGGGGCGCGGCGCGAGGAGCTGCGCGCATACGGCAGCAGGCACGTACGCCGCTTCGACTGGGACACCGTCGGCGCCGACGTCCTCGCCGTCTACGAGACGGTCGCCGACGGAGCCGCCGCGGTGGCCCCCGACGAGCGCATCGGACTGCGTGTCCGCTTCGGGCTGGCCGCGCGGGACTGAAGCCCGGTCGGACAGCCGTCCCGAGGGACGTACGACGCCATTCGCCAGACAGGATCTAGAAGAACGCCGGAGCGATGCCCACCACGACCACTCTGATCCTCCTCGCCGTCGCCGTGCTCCTGATCGGCGTCTACCTCAGTTGGACGGCGGGCCGTCTGGACCGGCTGCACGCCCGTATCGACGCCGCCAAGGCGGCCCTCGACGCGCAGCTGCTGCGCCGCGCCTCCATCGCACAGGAACTGGCGACCGCCGGCGTGCTGGACCCGGCGGCCTCGATGGTCCTCTACCAGGCCGCGCACGACGCCCGGCAGGCCGAGGAGGACCAGCGGGAGGTCGCCGAGAGCGAGTTGAGCCAGGCGCTGCGTGCCGTGTTCGACGAGAGCGCCCAGGTCGACGCCGTGCGCGCGGCGCCGGGCGGGGAGGACGCGGCCGGCGAGCTGGCGGCCGCGGTGCGGCGGGTGCCGATGGCGCGGCGCTTCCACAACGACGCGGTACGGGCCGCGCGGGCACTGCGCCGCCACCGCACGGTCCGGTGGTTGCGTCTGGCGGGTTACGCGCCCTTCCCGCTTGCGTTCGAGATGGACGACGAGCCGCCGCCCGCCCTCGCGGACAGGGGCAACGGGGCTCCCTGACAGCCGGCTTGGGACGGGACGCGCGGGCGCGGAGGCCGGCGCGCAGGGCCGGCATGTGCGAGGCGGCATCGGGTGCGGCGGCTGCGTCGTGCAGGCCACTGCAGCGGAATTGGCCCTTTTCCAAGGCCACCCCTTTCGGTGACCGTGTATTCAGCGGACCTACCATGGTCCTGTCGTACTTTCGCGTCGAGTGAGGTCATAGCGTGTCCACCCCGTCTTCCGAGTCCCCCGTCACCCCCGCCCCGGGGCCCGAGACCGGCACCGCGCGCGTCAAGCGCGGCATGGCCGAGCAGCTCAAGGGCGGCGTGATCATGGACGTCGTGACGCCCGAGCAGGCGAAGATCGCCGAGGACGCGGGCGCCGTCGCGGTCATGGCCCTCGAGCGGGTCCCCGCCGACATCCGCCAGCACGGCGGCGTCGCGCGGATGTCCGACCCCGACATGATCGAGGGGATCATCGAGGCCGTCTCGATCCCCGTGATGGCCAAGTCGCGCATCGGCCACTTCGTCGAGGCGCAGATCCTGCAGGCCCTCGGCGTCGACTACATCGACGAGTCCGAGGTCCTCACCCCGGCCGACGAGGTCAACCACAGCGACAAGTTCGACTTCACGACGCCCTTCGTCTGCGGTGCCACGAACCTCGGGGAGGCGCTGCGCCGTATCGCCGAGGGCGCGGCCATGATCCGCTCCAAGGGCGAGGCGGGCACCGGCAACATCGTCGAGGCCGTCCGCCACATGCGGCAGATCAAGGGCGAGATCGGCAAGCTCAGGGCGCTCGACAACCACGAGCTGTACGCCGCGGCGAAGGAGCTGCGCGCGCCGTACGAGCTGGTGAAGGAGGTCGCCGAGCTGGGCAAGCTGCCCGTCGTGCTCTTCTCCGCCGGCGGCGTCGCCACCCCAGCCGACGCGGCTCTCATGCGTCAACTGGGCGCCGAGGGCGTCTTCGTGGGCTCCGGGATCTTCAAGTCGGGCGACCCGGCGAAGCGTGCCGCGTCCATCGTGAAGGCCACCACCTTCTACGACGACCCGAAGATCATCGCCGACGCGTCCCGCGGCCTCGGCGAGGCGATGGTCGGCATCAACTGCGACACGCTGCCCGAGGGCGAGCGCTACGCCTCGCGCGGCTGGTAGCAGCCCCGCGGGTCATCCCGCCGTCGAGCCGGCACCCGGTCCCGCCCGCCGCACCGTCCTCGGCCGGGGCCGGTGCCGGCCTCACCGCAGCAGCATCCGTACGAGAGGCATCAAGCCGTGAGCACTCCCAAGGTCGGCGTCCTCGCCCTCCAGGGCGATGTACGCGAACACTTCGCCGCGCTCTCCGCTGCCGGCGCCGAGGTGAGTGCCGTGCGGCGTCCCGAGGAGCTGGCGGACGCCGACGCACTGGTCCTCCCCGGCGGCGAATCGACCACGATGTCCAAACTGGCCATCGCCTTCGGCCTGATGGAGCCGCTGCGCGAGCGCGTGCACGCGGGCATGCCCGCCTACGGCTCGTGCGCAGGGATGATCATGCTCGCCGACAAGATCCTCGACCCGCGCTCGGGCCAGGAGACCGTCGGCGGCATCGACATGATCGTGCGGCGCAACGCCTTCGGGCGGCAGAACGAGTCGTTCGAGGCTCCGCTGGAGGTGCGCGGCGTGGAGGGCGGCCCTGTCGAGGGCGTCTTCATCAGGGCGCCGTGGGTGGAGTCGACCGGTGCGCGGGCCGAGGCGCTGGCCGTCTACGACGGGCATCCCGTCGCCGTACGCCAGGGCCGCCTGCTGGCGACCTCCTTCCACCCCGAACTCACCGGAGACCACCGGGTCCACGCCCTCTTCGTGGACATGGTGCGCGACGCCCTCGACTGATCACGCCGGGACGCCGTACGGGGAGTGCATGCGAGCCCGGGCCGCGGAAGCGGGGGCGAACGGGGCGGAACGCGGGGCGGTCAGTGCGCTGAGCCGCTGACGGTAGGATCTCCGCGTTGGTTCATGTCGGTGACGTCGAAGGAGCGAGGCTGTGTCCGGCCACTCTAAGTGGGCAACCACCAAGCACAAGAAGGCCGTGATCGATGCCAAGCGCGGCAAACTCTTCGCCAAACTGATCAAGAACATCGAGGTCGCCGCCCGCACGGGCGGAGCCGACCCCGAGGGGAACCCGACGCTCTACGACGCCATCCAGAAGGCCAAGAAGAGTTCGGTGCCCAACAAGAACATCGACAGCGCGGTGAAGCGGGGCGCCGGCCTGGAGGCGGGCGGCGCCGACTACGAGACGATCATGTACGAGGGCTACGGCCCGAACGGCGTGGCAGTGCTCATCGAATGCCTCACCGACAACCGCAACCGCGCCGCGTCGGACGTGCGTGTCGCCATGACGCGCAACGGCGGCTCCATGGCCGACCCCGGCTCCGTCTCCTACCTCTTCAACCGCAAGGGCGTCGTCATCGTCCCGAAGGGGGAGGACGGGCTCTCCGAGGACGACGTGCTCGGCGCGGTGCTCGAGGCCGGGGCCGAGGAAGTCAACGACCTGGGCGAGAACTTCGAGGTCATCAGCGAGGCGACCGACCTCGTCGCCGTCCGCACGGCGCTCGTGGACGCCGGGATCGACTACGAGTCGGCCGACAACAGCTTCCTGCCCAGCGTGCAGGTGCCGCTGGAGGAGGAAGGCGCCCGCAAGATCTTCAAGTTGATCGACGCGCTGGAGGACAGCGACGACGTGCAGAACGTCTTCGCCAACTTCGACGTGGCGGACGACGTCATGGCCAAGGTCGACGCCTGACGGCGCACTCGGCCCCTTCCGGCGCCTGAGGCTCCGGCCGCCCGAGCGGGGAGGCCGGAGCCGGAGCATGACCCGTCCGCCCGCCGCGCGTTCGTCCGCTGCCCCGCCCTCCGGCGAGGGGTTTCACCTGCCCGCTCCGCTGCGGCCCCCGCGGCGTTGTCGGTACCTGCCGATAGCCTGTGGGGACTGTCGGCAGAAGGCCTTGAAGACCCGAAGGCGAACGAGGAGGACCTGGGTGCGTGTGCTCGGTGTCGACCCGGGACTGACCCGCTGCGGGATCGGCGTCGTCGAAGGCGTCGCCGGGCGGCCCCTGACGATGCACGCGGTCGGGGTCGTACGCACGCCAGCGGACCTGGAGATCCCCGCACGCCTCGTCCTCATCGAGCGGGGCGTGGAGGAATGGCTGGACGCGCACAGTCCGGAAGCGGTCGCCGTGGAGCGGGTGTTCAGCCAGCACAACGTGCGTACGGTGATGGGCACGGCTCAGGCCAGCGCCGTCGCCATGCTCTGCGCGGCGCGCCGGGGCCTGCCCGTCGCACTGCACACGCCGAGCGAGGTGAAGGCGGCGGTCACCGGCTCGGGAAGCGCGGACAAGGCGCAGGTCGGCGCCATGGTCACCAGGCTGCTCCGGCTGGACGCCCCGCCGAAGCCCGCCGACGCGGCCGACGCGCTCGCGCTCGCCATCTGCCACATCTGGCGCGCACCGGTGCAGCAGCGGCTCAACCGCCTCCAGCAGGCCCACGCGAAGCACGCCGCGGGCCGGGCGTCCGGCTCCGGTGCGCAGGGCGGCAACGGACAGGCCGCCGCACGCTCGACTGCCGCCGCAGCGGCGGCAGACGCCTCCACCCGAGCTCCGAAAGGCACCAGCCGATGATCGCCTTCGTCTCCGGACCTGTCGCCGCGCTGGGGCCGGACACCGCAGTGATAGAGGTCGGCGGCGTCGGCATGTCGGTCCAGTGCACGCCGGACACGCTGGCGCAGCTGCGCGTGGGCAAACACGCCAGACTCGCCACGTCCCTCGTCGTCCGCGAGGACTCGCTGACGCTCTACGGCTTCGCGGACGACGACGCGCGCCAGACCTTCGAGTTGCTGCAGACCGCCAGCGGCGTCGGCCCCCGGCTCGCGCAGGCCATGCTCGCCGTGCATTCGCCGGACGCCCTGCGCCTGGCCGTCGCCGAAGGAGACGAGAAGGCGCTGACCGCCGTGCCGGGCATCGGCAAGAAGGGTGCGCAGAAATTGCTGCTGGAGCTGAAGGGCCGCCTGGGCGAACCCGTTCCGGGCGCCGGCGGCCAACTCGCCGCCCGGGGCGGGACGTCGGCTCCCGGCGGAAGCTGGCGCAACCAACTCCACGCGGCGCTCGTCGGGTTGGGGTACGCCACTCGCGAGGCCGACGAGGCGGTGACCGCCGTCGCACCGCAGGCGGAGGCCGCGGCTGCCACCGGGACGGAGCCGCCCGTACCGCAGTTGCTGCGCGCGGCCCTGCAGACGCTGAACCGGGCGCGGTGAACCGGGCGGGACGCCCTTCGCGGGGCGGACGGATCAGGCACGTGCACACGCGGATGCGGCAGAGGCGGACGTCATGAGCAAGGGCGCAAACGAGGAGTACGCGGCGGGTCGGGGCGCCGGGGCGGAGGCCGGAGCAGACCGCCTCGTCGGCCCCGAGGCGGACAGCGAGGAGAGCGCAGTCGAAGCGGCCCTGCGCCCGAAGGAACTGGGCGAGTTCATCGGCCAGCCCAAGGTGCGCGAGCAGCTCGACCTCGTACTCAAGGCCGCCCGGCAGCGCAACGGCACGGCCGACCACGTACTGCTCTCGGGCGCACCGGGGCTGGGCAAGACGACCCTGTCCATGATCATCGCGGCGGAGATGGCCGCGCCGATCCGCATCACCTCCGGTCCGGCCATCCAGCACGCGGGCGACCTCGCCGCGATCCTCTCCTCGCTCCAGGAGGGCGAGGTGCTCTTCCTCGACGAGATCCACCGGATGTCCCGCCCCGCCGAGGAGATGCTCTACATGGCGATGGAGGACTTCCGCGTCGACGTGATCGTCGGAAAGGGCCCCGGAGCCACGGCGATCCCCCTGGAACTGCCGCCGTTCACCCTCGTCGGCGCCACGACCCGTGCGGGCCTGCTGCCGCCGCCGCTGCGCGACAGGTTCGGCTTCACCGCGCACATGGAGTTCTACGAACCGCACGAGCTGGAGCAGGTCGTGCACCGCTCGGCCCGGCTGCTCGACGTCGAGATCGACGCGGAAGGCGCAGCCGAGATCGCCGGGCGCTCCCGGGGCACGCCCCGCATCGCGAACCGCCTGCTGCGCCGCGTCCGGGACTACGCCCAGGTCAAGGCCGACGGCTCCGTCGACCGGGACATCGCCTCCCGGGCCCTGGGCGTCTACGAGGTCGACGAGCGGGGCCTGGACCGGCTCGACCGGGCCGTGCTGACCGCTCTGCTGAAGCTCTTCGGCGGCGGCCCCGTCGGTCTCTCCACGCTTTCCGTCGCGGTCGGCGAGGAGCGTGAGACGGTTGAGGAAGTGGCCGAGCCGTTCCTCGTACGCGAGGGCCTGCTTGCCCGTACTCCGCGGGGCCGCATCGCCACACCGGCGGCATGGGACCACCTGGACATGCCGAGGCCCCCGCAGAATCCGCCGCAGTCACCGGGCGGAACGGGACAACAGGGGTTGTTCGGAGCGTGACCGGGCAGATACTCGCGCGCTCAGGAACCCCAGTGCCATGCTTGACGTTGTTCCATCGGCGAGGGCTCGCTTAGACTCCGCCGACGTCGTTCCTCGTAGGTGCGGCGCGCCCACCCCGAAATCTTGGCCGCTGAGACGCGGTCGTGTGAAGGACATTCTTCCGCCGTGAATATCGTTACTCTCCTCCCCTTCATCGTGCTCATCGGGGCCATGTTCCTGATGACCCGGTCCGCAAAGAACAAGCAGCGTCAGGCCGCCCAGATGCGGGACTCGATGCAGCCCGGCACCGGCGTCCGGACCATCGGGGGCATGTACGCCACCGTCAAGGAGATCCGCGATGACACGGTCCTCCTCGAGGTTGCTCCCGGTACGCACGCGCTCTTCGCGAAGAACGCCGTGGGCGCCGTCCTGGAGGCCGACGAGTTCGACCGGATCGTGAACGCCACTCCGGACGACCTCGAGATCGGGAAGTCCGTCGTTCCGGACGACGCCTCTTCTCTGACCTCGGACGACTCCTCCTCCGACGACGCGAAGGTGGACTTCGCCAAGTCCGAGGCCGACGACGACGCCGACGACACCGCCGAGAGCGGTTCGAAGGACGCCGCGGCCACGACGGACGAGAAGTCCGGTGACGTCAAGCGCAAGGGCGAGTCCGGCTCGGAGTAAGGTCGGCGCCGCCGGGCCGGTGACCGGGCCCGGCGGCGGAGCATGTCCGAAGACCACTTGTGCGCCGCGTGGCGGCCCGACTCGACTCCTGGGCCGGCACCGGCGGTTGGGACAGGAGAGACGAGAAGGTGGCAGCACCGAAGAAGGGCCGCAGGAGCCCGGGCGCCCACGGGAAGCCGGGGCGCTCGCTGATTCTGATCCTGCTGGTCTTGGGGGGTCTGACCGGGGGCATGTTCCTCTCCGGGCACACCACTCCCCGGCTCGGCATCGACCTAGCCGGGGGCACGAGCATCACGCTCGAGGCCAAGAACCAGCCCGGCAAGGCCGACGCGATCAACCCGACCAACATGAAGACCGCCGTGGGCATCATCGAGCGGCGCGTGAACGGTCTGGGCGTCTCCGAGGCCGAGGTCCAGACCCAGGGCGACCGGCACATCATCGCCAACATCCCCCGGGGGACGAACGAGAAGCAGGCCCGTGAGCAGGTCGGCACGACCGCCAAGCTGGCCTTCCGTCCCGTTCTGACCTACGCGCCGTCCACGCCGCAGCCCAAGCCCTCGCCCCCTGAGTCGGGCGGCAAGAAGGACGGTAAGGGCGACAAGGCCGAGGAGGGCGACAAGGGCGAGCAGGGCCGTGCGGTGACGGACGACCTGCGCGCCGCGCCCGCGGACGACGACAAGCCCTCTCCCAAGCCCGACCAGACGAAGCCCCCCACGACCCCGCCGCAGCAGCAGCAGCCTCCGGGCGTCACCCCGGAGTTGGCCAAGAAGCTCGCGAAGGCCCAGTGCAACACCAAGGAACAGCGGGCCAAGACGAGTGAGCAGGCCGCGGCGACGGAGCCGGACAAGCCGATCATCGCCTGCGACGCCAAGCAGAAGCTCAAGTACGTGCTGGGCCCCGTCGGGGTCGACGGGAAGAACGTCACCGACGCCAAGGCCCAGTTCGACCAGAAGCGCGGCCAGTGGATCGTCACCATGTCGTTCGACGACAAGGGGTCGAAGAACTTCGGCGACACCACCGGCGAGCTGAGCAAGAAGCAGCAGCCGCAGAACCAGTTCGCGATCGCGCTGGACGGTGAGGTGGTCTCCGCCCCGTCCGTCGACCAGCGGCTGACGGCGAACGCCGAGATCTCCGGCAGCTTCACCCAGGAGTCCGCCGAGGAACTCGGCAACATCCTCAGCTACGGCGCCCTTCCCCTGACCTTCGAGGAGTCGGATGTCACGACGGTGACCGCGGCCCTCGGCAGCGATCAGCTCAAGGCGGGGCTCATCGCGGGTGCCATCGGCCTCGCCCTGGTGATCATCTATCTCGTGGCGTACTACCGGGGGCTGTCGTTCATCGCGATCCTCAGCCTCCTCGTCTCGGCGGTGCTCACCTACACGCTCATGTCGCTGCTCGGTCCGGCCATCGGATTCGCGCTGAACCTGCCCGCGGTCTGCGGTGCGATCGTGGCGATCGGTATCACCGCGGACTCGTTCATCGTGTACTTCGAACGCATCCGGGACGAGATCCGCGAGGGCCGCACGCTCCGGCCCGCCGTCGAGCGGGGCTGGCCCCGCGCGAGGCGCACGATCCTGGTCTCCGACTTCGTGTCGTTCCTCGCGGCGGCGGTGCTCTTCATCGTCACCGTCGGAAAGGTGCAGGGCTTCGCGTTCACGCTCGGCCTCACCACGCTTCTCGACGTCGTCGTGGTCTTCTTCTTCACCAAGCCCCTGATGACGGTGCTGGCCCGGGGGAAGTTCTTCTCCAGCGGCCATCCCTGGTCCGGCCTGGACCCGACGAGGCTCGGTGCCAAGCCGCCGCTGCGCCGCGGCCGCCGCTCGTACGCCGTCAGCACCGACCCGAAGGAGGCATGAGATGTCGCGACTCGGCAACCTCGGTGCCCGGCTCTACCGCGGCGAAGTCGGCTACGACTTCGTCGGCAAGCGGATGTTCTGGTACGGCGTCTCGATCCTCATCACGATCACCGCGATCGTCGGCCTCGGCGTCCGCGGGCTGAACATGGGCATCGAGTTCGAGGGCGGCGCCGTCCTCACCACGCCGAAGACCTCGGCGTCGGTGGCGCACACCACCGAACTCGCGGAGAAGACCTCCGGCCACACCGCCATCGTCCAGCAGCTGGGCAACGGCGGCATGCGCATCCAGATCGCGGGTCTGGACACGGCCAAGTCGACGCAGGTCAAGGAGGAGATCTCCGGTGAGCTGAAGGTCGACCCGAACAAGATCGACACTCAGCTCGTCGGCCCGAGCTGGGGCGAGCAGATCGCCAACAAGGCCTGGCTGGGCCTGGGGATCTTCATGGTCCTGGTGGTGATCTATCTCGCCATCGCCTTCGAGTGGCGGATGGCGCTGTCCGCCCTGATCGCACTGATCCACGACATCACCATCACCGTCGGCGTCTACTCCCTCGTCGGGTTCGAAGTCACGCCGGGCACGGTGATCGGTCTGCTCACCATCCTCGGCTACTCGCTCTACGACACCGTCGTCGTCTTCGACGGCCTGCGAGAGGGCAGCCGGAACGTCACCAAGCAGACCCGCTACACCTACAGCGAGATCGCCAACCGCAGCATCAACTCGACTCTGGTGCGCTCGATCAACACCACCGTCGTGGCGCTGCTGCCGGTCGCCGGCCTGCTGTTCATCGGCGGCGGTCTGCTCGGCGGCGGCATGCTCAACGACATCGCGCTCTCGCTCTTCGTGGGCCTGGCGGCCGGTGCGTACTCCTCGATCTTCATCGCGACCCCCCTCGTGGCCGACTTCAAGGAGCGCGAGCCGCAGATGAAGGCCCTCGCCAGGCGCGTGCGGGCCAAGCGTCTCAAGGCCGAGGAGCGCGGCGGAGCGGAGGCGCAGGAGGACGCCGAGGAGCACGACCACGAAGGCGGTGCCCCGCAGGACGGCGGCGACCCCGCGCCGCAGGGCGCGGCCGCCGGCGTCGTCGGGCCCCGCGGCGGACGTGAGGCCCCCGGCCCGCGCCCCCAGCGCCGTCAGCCCGCGTCCCGCGGCCGCGGCGGCCGTAACCGGCCCTCCGGAAAGCGCAGGTGAGCGAAGTGACGGGAATGAGCGAGGCCGCCTCACCGGTCTCGGCCGAGGAGCGGGAGCTGCTCCTGAGCCGCATCCGGGACGTGGCGGACTACCCGCTGCCGGGCGTGATGTTCAAGGACATCACCCCGCTGCTGGCCGATCACCAGGCGTTCACGGTGCTCACCGACTCCCTGGCGCGTATCTGCACCGAGCGGGGCGCCACGAAGGTCGTCGGCCTGGAGGCGCGCGGCTTCATCCTGGGCGCCCCCGTGGCGGTGCGGGCGGGCGTCGGGTTCGTCCCCGTGCGCAAGGCGGGCAAGCTCCCCGGGGCGACGCTCGCGCAGTCCTACGAGCTGGAGTACGGGACCGGCGAGATCGAGGTCCACGCGGAAGACCTGGACGCCGGGGACCGCGTGCTGATCGTCGACGACGTACTGGCCACGGGCGGCACCGCGGAGGCGTCCCTGCAGCTGGTCCGCCGGGCAGGCGCGCAGGTCGCCGGGTTCGCGGTGCTGCTGGAGCTGGGCTTCCTCGGGGGCAGGGAGCGGCTCACCCCGTCCCTGGAGGACGTCCCGCTGGAGGCGTTGGTCACGGTCTGACCACGAGAGACCGGTACAAGGCGGTCACCCGGTACGTTGCTCGCACGAGCGCCGGGTGGCCGCCTCCGTCATGCCTGCCCATGCGGCCGTGGGCGAGGGGACGGCGGGGGTCGATACCATGGCAGTCCGACCTGGGGTCCACCGAGGAGTGCATTTGCCAGACGAGGCCCAGCCGCTGAAGTCGGCACAGCCGCGAGACGCCGAGCCCGGCGGGCCCGGCGCGGCTGCCGCGGCCACGCACGAGGCGGGCCGGGACGTCGCGGAGGGCAGAGCGGCCGCCGCGGGCGGTGCCGGGCGCCCGGACGGCGCCCCGTCCGGGGGAGCCCCCCAGCAGGGCACCGCGGTCGACGACGGTGCCGCCCGCAGCCGGGCAGAGGCCGAGCACTCGGAGCGTACGCAGCGCGACGTCCGCGCCGAGCGGGCCGAGGCCGCCCAGAGGGCGCAGAGCGAGCGAGTGGCGCCCGCCCGTGCCGTCTCGGGGGTCTCGGGCCGTTCCGGTTCCTCGAACCGCGTACGGGCGCGTCTGGCGCGCCTCGGAGTGCAGCGCTCCAGCCCCTTCAACCCCGTTCTCGAGCCGCTGCTGCGGATAGTGCGCGGCAACGACCCCAAGATCGAGTCGGCGACGCTGCGCCAGATCGAGCACGCCTACCAGGTCGCGGAGCGCTGGCATCGCGGCCAGAAGCGCAAGAGCGGCGACCCGTACATCACGCATCCCCTCGCGGTGACCACGATCCTCGCCGAGCTCGGCATGGATCCGGCGACGCTCATGGCCGGCCTGCTGCACGACACCGTCGAGGACACCGAGTACGGCCTGGACACGCTGCGCCGCGACTTCGGCGAGCAGGTGGCCCTCCTCGTCGACGGCGTCACGAAGCTCGACAAGGTCAAGTTCGGGGAGGCGGCGCAGGCCGAGACCGTGCGCAAGATGGTCGTCGCCATGGCCAAGGACCCGCGGGTGCTGGTCATCAAGCTCGCCGACCGGCTGCACAACATGCGCACCATGCGCTATCTGAAGCGCGCCAAGCAGGAGCAGAAGGCCAGGGAGACGCTGGAGATCTTCGCTCCGCTCGCGCACCGGCTCGGCATGAACACCATCAAGTGGGAGCTGGAGGACCTCGCCTTCGCGATCCTCTACCCGAAGATGTACGACGAGATCGTGCGGCTCGTCGCCGAGCGGGCCCCGAAGCGGGACGAGTACCTGGCCGTCGTCACCGACGAGGTGCAGGCCGACCTGCGGGCCGCGCGCATCAAGGCCACCGTCACGGGCCGGCCGAAGCACTACTACAGCGTGTACCAGAAGATGATCGTCCGCGGCCGCGACTTCGCGGAGATCTACGACCTGGTGGGCATCCGGGTCCTCGTGGACACCGTCCGCGACTGCTACGCCGCGCTGGGCACCGTGCACGCCCGCTGGAACCCGGTCCCCGGCCGGTTCAAGGACTACATCGCGATGCCCAAGTTCAACATGTACCAGTCGCTGCACACGACGGTCATAGGGCCCGGCGGCAAGCCCGTCGAACTGCAGATCCGCACGTTCGACATGCACCGCCGGGCCGAGTACGGCATCGCCGCGCACTGGAAGTACAAGCAGCAGGCCGTCGCCGGTGCCTCCAAGGTCCGTACGGACATCCCGAAGGGCACGGGAAAGAACGACGAGCACGTCAACGACATGTCCTGGCTGCGGCAGCTGCTGGACTGGCAGAAGGAGACCGAGGACCCGGGGGAGTTCCTCGAGTCCCTCCGCTTCGACCTGTCGCGCAACGAGGTCTTCGTCTTCACGCCCAAGGGCGACGTGATCGCCCTCCCCGCCGAGGCGACTCCCGTCGACTTCGCGTACGCCGTCCACACCGAGGTCGGGCACCGCACCATCGGCGCCCGCGTCAACGGCCGTCTCGTGCCGCTGGAGTCGACGCTCGACAACGGCGACACCGTCGAGGTCTTCACGTCGAAGGCCTCGGGCGCCGGGCCGTCGCGTGACTGGCTGAGCTTCGTCAAGTCACCGAGGGCGCGGAACAAGATCCGGGCCTGGTTCACCAAGGAACGCCGCGACGAGGCCATCGAGCAGGGCAAGGACTCCATCGCACGCGCGATGCGCAAGCAGAACCTGCCGATCCAGCGCATCCTGACGGGCGACTCGCTCGTCACGCTCGCACACGAGATGCGCTACCCGGACATCTCCGCCCTCTACGCCGCCATCGGCGAGGGCCACGTCTCCGCTCAGAGCGTGGTGCAGAAGCTCGTCCAGTCGCTCGGCGGTGAGGACGCCGCCAACGAGGACCTTGCCGAGACCGCTCCGCCCATGCCGGCGGCGACGCGCCGCGCGAAGCGCAGGGCCAACTCCGATCCGGGCGTCGTCGTCAAGGGAGTCGACGACGTGTGGGTCAAACTCGCGCGCTGCTGCACGCCTGTGCCCGGCGATCCGATCATCGGCTTCGTCACCCGCGGCAACGGCGTCTCCGTGCACCGCACGGACTGCGTCAACGTCGACTCGCTGACCAAGGAGCCCGAGCGGATCATCGACGTGGAGTGGGCGCCGAGCCAGTCGTCGGTCTTCCTCGTCGCCATCCAGGTGGAGGCGCTCGACCGCTCCCGGCTGCTGTCGGACGTCACACGCATCCTCTCCGACCAGCACGTCAACATCCTCTCGGCCGCCGTCCAGACGTCCCGCGACAGGGTCGCCACCTCCCGCTTCACCTTCGAGATGGGCGACCCCAAGCATCTCGGGCACGTGCTGAAGGCGGTGCGGAGCGTCGAGGGCGTCTACGACGTCTACCGCGTCACGTCGGCCCGCCGGCCGTCCTGACGAGCCTTCGCCGGCCCGGCCGCAGCCATCGCGCGGGCAGGGCCGGGCGTGACAGCGGTGTGCCGCCCGCACGACATGTGCGGGCGGCACACCGGTCGTCCGGTGACGGGCCCGCGCGGGGCCCGCCGTGACGTCAGCCCCCGAACTCCTGCAGGCCCTTGAGCGCTTGGTCCAGCAGCTCCCGCCGCCCGGCCAGCTCCTTCTCCAGCTTCTCGGCCTTCGCCGTGTTGCCCGCCGCCCGCGCCTGCTCGATCTGCTTCTCCAGCTTGTCGACGGCGTCCTGCAGCTGGCCGGCCAGACCCGTCGCGCGGGCCCGCGCCTCAGGGTTCGTACGGCGCCACTCGGCCTCCTCGGCCTCCTGGATCGCCCGCTCCACCGCGTGCATCCGGCCCTCGATCTTCGGCCTCGCGTCCCGCGGCACGTGGCCCACGGCGTCCCAGCGCTCGTTGAGCGCCCGGAACGCGCCGCGCGCGGCCTTCAGATCGGTGACGGGCAGCAGCTTCTCCGCCTCGGCGGCCAGCTCCTCCTTGCGCGCCAGGTTCTCCCGCTGCTCGCTGTCGCGCTCGGCGAACACCTCGCTGCGGGCCTGGAAGAAGACGTCCTGGGCGCCGCGGAAGCGCTGCCACAGGTCGTCCTCGTGCTCCCGCTGGGCGCGCCCCGCGGCCTTCCACTCCTGCATGAGGTCCCGGTACTTGGCCGCCGTCGGCCCCCAGTCGCGGGAGTCGGAGAGCGCCTGCGCCTCGGCGACCAGCTTCTCCTTGCGCTGCCGCGCCTCCTCGCGCTGCGCGTCCAGCTGCGCGAAGTGCGCCTTGCGGCGCTTGGAGAACGCCGAGCGGGCATGCGAGAAGCGGCGCCACAGCTCGTCGTCCGTCTTGCGGTCCAGCCGGGGGAGGCTCTTCCAGGTCTCGACCAGAGCACGCAGCCGTTCACCGGCCGCACGCCACTGCTCGCTCTGCGCGAGCTCCTCGGCCTCCGCGACCAGCTCTTCCTTCGAACGGCGCGCCTGCTCGTTCTGCTTGGCCTTCTCCGCCTTGCGCTGCTCGCGGCGCTCCTCGACCACCCCCGCGAGCGTGTCGAGCCGCTTGCGCAGCGCCTCCAGGTCGCCCACGGCGTGGTGGGCGTCCACCTGCTCCCGCAGGTGCTCGATGGCGGTGCCGGCGTCCTTGGCGGACAGGTCGGTGGTCTTCACACGGCGCTCGAGGAGGCCGATCTCCACCACCAGGCCCTCGTACTTGCGCGTGAAGTAGGCGAGTGCTTCCTCGGGAGAGCCTGCCTGCCACGATCCGACGACCTTCTCGCCGTCGGCTGTACGCACGTACACGGTCCCCGCCTCATCGACGCGGCCCCACGACGGGTCGCTGCTCACAGCGCCTCCTCCACATGATGCCCGGACTGGTTGTGAAGCCGCCCCCGGCATCGTCCACAGATCTCGTCACTTGCCAACATAGGCGAACCCCTGCCGCGCTGTCCGCATGCGGACGGAGCGAAATTCAGCAGCCCGCGAAGCGCGGCAGGGCGCCTGCCGGGGACACCGCGCGCTGCCGGTGCCCCCGGATCCCGCCGATCAGTTCTTGCTCACCGTCGCCTTCTCGATCACGACCGTCGCGTTGGGCGGGGTGTTCCGCGTCTTGGGGTCGGGCGTGGATCCGGCCTTGGCGACCTTCTTCAGCACGTCCATACCCTCGGTGATCTTGCCGAAGGGCGTGTAGTCCGGGGGCAGCGTGCTGTCTTCGAAGACGAGGAAGAACTGGCTGCCGCCGGTGTCCCTGCCCTTCTTCGTCCGGGCGTCGTACCGGTTCGCCATGGCGACCGTCCCCGCCGGGTACGTGCCGCCCTTGAGGCGGGAGTCCTTGAGGTTCTCGTCGGGGAGGGTGTACCCGGGGCCGGACTTGCCCGTGGCCGTCGGGTCTCCGCACTGCAGGACGTGGATGCTCTCGTCGACGAGGCGGTGGCACTTCGTGTGGTCGAAGAACTTCTCACGGGCGAGGAAGTCGAAGCTGTTCACGGTGCGCGGTGTCTTGGCCGCGTCCATCTCGAACGCGATGTCCCCGCACGTCGTGGCCAGCTTCATCGAGTACTTCGCCGACTCGTCGACGGCCTGCTCCGGCTCCTTCTTCCACTTCTTCCCGTTCGGCTTGCCCTTGGACGGCTTCTCGCACGGGTCGTAGGACTTGCTGGGGGAGGGGGACGGCGTGCCCTGCTTGCCGGCGTCCTCGTCCTTCTCGTCCCGGTTCAGGCCGCCGGTCACCGCGTAGGCGACGGCAGCGCCGAAGACGAGCACACCCACGACCGCGAGTGCGATGTTCCGCAGCCGGGCTCTGCGGCGCCGCGCGGCCCGGCGTTCCTGCTGGCGCAGGTACTTCTCACGGGCGAGCTGCCTTCTTCGCTGATCACTGCTGACCACCGGGTCGTCTCCTTCAGGGTGCGTGCGATGAGTGCGTACGTACCAGAGTCCGGCCGTACCGTATACGGGTTCGCGGCGCCCGCGCCGCCGCCGGTAGGCTGTGACCAGCTTGATCGGCGAAGAACTACCTCTTCGCCGTGACCGATTGCCGGACGACAGAAGGACGATCGTGCTCGTTGCGGGGTTCCCCGCCGGGGCCTGGGGGACCAACTGCTATCTGGTCGCCCCCGCCGCCGGCGAGGAGTGCGTGATCATCGACCCTGGCCACCAGGCCACCGAAGGCGTCGAGGAGGCCGTCGCCAAGCACCGGCTGAAGCCTGTCGCCGTCGTGCTCACCCACGGCCACATCGACCACGTCGCCTCCGTCGTGCCGGTCTGCGGAGCGCACGACGTTCCCGCCTGGATCCACCCCGCCGACCGCTACATGATGAGCGACCCCGAGAAGGCGCTCGGCCGCAGCATCGGGCAGCAGCTGATGGGAGAGCTGACCGTCGGCGAGCCTGACGACGTCGAGGAGCTGACCGACGGAGCGACGCTGCGCCTGGCCGGGCTGGAGCTGACCGTCTCGCACGCCCCGGGCCATACCAAGGGGTCGGTGACCTTCAGGATGCCCGAACAGGCCGACGTTCCGCCGGTGTTCTTCTCGGGCGACCTGCTCTTCGCCGGCTCCGTCGGACGCACCGATCTGCCCGGGGGCGACCACGAGGAGATCCTGCAGTCGCTGGCGCGCGTGTGCTTGCCGCTGGAGGACGAGACCGTGGTGCTCTCGGGGCACGGCCCCCAGACCACCATCGGCCAGGAGCGCGCCACCAACCCGTTCATGAGGCAGGTGGCCGCCGGGCCGGGAGGCGCCGCGACGGGCGCCTCCCCCCGACGAGGATTGTGACGAGACCTTCCGTGAGCACCTTCAAGGCCCCCAAGGGCACCTACGACCTGATCCCGCCGGAGTCGGCGGACTTCCTCGCCGTGCGCGAGGCGCTCTCCGCGCCGCTGCGGCGCGCGGGCTACGGCTACACCGAGACCCCCGGCTTCGAGCAGGTCGAGCTCTTCGCGCGCGGCGTCGGGGAGTCCACCGACATCGTGACCAAGGAGATGTACACCCTCACCACCAAGGGCGGCGACGAACTCGCCCTCCGCCCCGAGGGCACCGCATCCGTCCTGCGCGCGGCTCTGGAGGCCAGCCTCCACAAGAGCGGCAACCTGCCCGTGAAGCTCTGGTACTCGGGCTCGTACTACCGCTACGAGCGCCCGCAGAAGGGCCGCTACCGGCACTTCTCGCAGGTCGGCGCCGAAGCGATCGGCGCCGAGGACCCGGCGCTCGACGCCGAGTTGATCATCCTCGCGCACGACGCGTACCGGTCGCTCGGGCTGCGCGGCTTCCGCATCCTGCTCAACTCCCTGGGAGACAAGGAGTGCCGGCCGGTCTACCGCGCCGCGCTCCAGGAGTTCCTCCGCCGTCTCGACCTCGACGAGGACACCCGCCGCCGCATCGACATCAACCCGCTGCGCGTCCTCGACGACAAACGGGAGAGCGTGCAGCGCCAGTTGACGGACGCGCCCATGATGCGCGACCACCTCTGCGAGGGCTGCAAGTCCTACCACGAGCAGGTGCGCGAGCAGCTGACGGCGGCGGACGTCCAGTACGAGGACGACCCGCGTCTCGTGCGCGGCCTCGACTACTACACGCGCACCACCTTCGAGTTCGTGCACGACGGCCTCGGCTCCCAGTCGGCCGTCGGAGGCGGAGGACGCTACGACGGCCTGTCGGAGATGCTCGGCGGGCCGCCGCTGCCCTCTGTCGGCTGGGCCCTCGGCGTGGACCGCACGGTCCTGGCGCTCCGGGCAGAGGGCGTCGAGCTGCAACTTCCCTCCTCCACGGACGTGTTTGCGGTGCCGATCGGCGAGGAGGCGCGGCGTGCACTCTTTCGGGTGGTCACCGCCCTTCGCCGGGAGGGCGTCGCCGCCGACTTCGCGTACGGCGGCAAGGGCATGAAGAACGCCATGAAATCGGCCAACCGCTCCGGCGCCCGCTACGCGCTGCTGGCAGGCGAACGGGATCTGGCCGAATCGGTGGCGCAGCTCAAGGACTTGCAGAGCGGCGAGCAGACCGCAGTGCCGCTCGATCGAGTGGTCTCCGAGGTGCGCGCGAAACTCGCCTGAGCGCAAACACCTTGGTGCACAATGAGCGGCACACGGGGCAGACCAGGACCGGACGACGGGATACAAGGGCTATGACCATGACGGCACCCCTCGACGAAGCTCGCACGGACGCGGACGAGCCCTCCGGGGGTGCCGTCGGCGCGAGCCGCGCCTTCGCCGTGATGCTGGTGATCACAGGGCTGGCGGGCATCCTCGCGTCCTGGGTCATCACGCTGGACAAGTTCTCCCTGCTGAAGGACCCGGACTTCGACCCCGCGTGCAGCCTCAACCCGATCGTCTCCTGCGGCAGCGTCATGAAGAGCGAGCAGGCGGAGGCCTTCGGCGCACCGAACCCGATGATCGGGCTCGTCGCCTACGCCGTCGTCGTCTGCGTCGGCATGAGCCTGCTCTCCCGCGCGCGGTTCCCCCGCTGGTACTGGCTGACGTTCAACGCCGGCACGCTCTTCGGCGTCGGCTTCGTCACCTGGCTCATGTACCAGTCGCTGTACAACATCAACGCCCTGTGCCTGTGGTGCTGCCTGGCGTGGGTCGCCACGATCGTCATGTTCTGGTATGTCACGGCGCACAACGTCCGCAACGGCTTCCTGCCCGCTCCGGCGGTGGTGCGCGGCTTCGTCGAGGAGTTCCCGTGGGTGCTGCCGGTACTGCACATCGGGGTCATCGGCATGCTGATCCTGACCCGCTGGTGGGACTTCTGGACCAGCTGACGGTCCGCGGTCGGGGCCGGGGCAGGAGGCCGGCCCGGGCGCCCGGCCCGGCTGTCACACCCGTGACTTAGGGTTTCGGGCGTGGAACCCGACCTGTTCACCGCAGCCGCCGAGGAACGCCAGGCCCAGGACCCCACGGCCAGTCCGCTGGCCGTGCGCATGCGCCCCCGCACCCTGGACGAGATCGTCGGCCAGCAGCATCTGCTGCGCCCCGGCTCCCCACTGCGCCGCCTCGTGGGCGAGGGCGTCGGAGGCCCGGCAGGGCCTTCCTCCGTCATGCTGTGGGGCCCTCCGGGCACGGGCAAGACCACGCTCGCGCACGTCGTCAGCAGGGCCACAGACAAGCGCTTCGTGGAGCTGTCGGCCATCACGGCCGGGGTGAAGGAGGTGCGGTCCGTCATCGAGAGCGCCCGGCGCTCCTCGGGCGCGTACAGCAAGGACACGGTCCTCTTCCTCGACGAGATCCACCGCTTCAGCAAGGCCCAGCAGGACTCGCTGCTGCCCGCGGTGGAGAACCGCTGGGTCACCCTGATCGCGGCGACGACGGAGAACCCGTACTTCTCGGTGATCTCCCCGTTGCTCTCCCGGTCGCTCCTGCTCACCCTCGAAGGCCTCACCGACGACGACGTGCGGGCGCTGCTGCGCCGTGCCGTGGCCGAGGAGCGCGGCCTGGGCGGCGCGGTGACGCTTCCCGGCGAGTCGGAGGACCACCTGCTCCGTATCGCGGGCGGCGACGCGAGGCGTGCGCTTACGGCGCTGGAGGCGGGAGCGGGCGCCGCCCTCGCCAAGGGCGAGAGCGAGGTCGGCCTGGCCACGCTGGAGGAGGCCGTCGACCGCGCCGCGGTGACGTACGACCGCGACGGCGACCAGCACTACGACGTGGCGAGCGCGCTCATCAAGTCCATCCGCGGCTCGGACGTGGACGCCGCGCTGCACTATCTGGCGCGCATGATCGAGGCGGGGGAGGACCCGCGGTTCATCGCGCGCCGCCTGATGATCTCCGCCAGCGAGGACATCGGCATGGCGGATCCGCAGGCGCTGCAGACGGCCGTCGCGGCGGCCCAGGCCGTCGCCATGATCGGTTTCCCGGAGGCCCGCATCACGTTGGGTCAGACGGTCGTCGCCCTCGCGCTGGCCCCCAAGTCGAACGCCGCCTATCTGGCCATCGACGCCGCGCTGGCGGACGTACGGGCGGGTCTGGCGGGGCCGGTGCCCGCTCACCTGCGCGACAGCCACTACAAGGGCTCCGCGAAACTGGGCCACGGCGAGGGCTACAAGTATCCGCACGACCTTCCGGGCGGGATCGCCGCCCAGCAGTACGCCCCGGACGCCGTCCACGGCAAGCGCTACTACGAGCCGACGCGGTACGGCGCCGAGGCCCGCTACGCCGAAGTCGCCGAACGGGTACGGGAGAGGCTGCGCGGTGCGGGCCCGCCGCCGGGCGAGCACTGAGTCCGACAGCGCGCCCGGCCTGCCTCCCGCGCGGCACGGCCCCTCGTCGGACGCGACGCCCCTGCCCTACTGGCTGCCGGGCCGTTCCGCGGCGGTCTCGAAGAGCAGCCGCATCGCCTGCCGCAGCCGCGCAATGCCGTCCACGGGATCGGGGAACTCGAAGCGGGCGTCGAAGTAGGCGTCGCTCCTGAAGCCCTCCAGACCGCAGAAGCGCACCCGCATCCCGTAGCGGTCCACGGAGAGCGGCACCGCGCATCCGCCGGCGGCCGCACAGGCCGCCTCGCGGTCGCCGAGGAGACCGCACAGCCCGCGCATCTGCTCTGAGTGGGAGGCGGCCAGGTGCTGCAGCAGTTCCGCCTCGTGCGGCGCGAGCGGGTCGGGCGCGGCGGCGGCGAAGTCGTCCGGCTCTACCTGCTCCGCGCCCCACAGATCGTCGACGAAGGCCTCCCCGACCTCCAGGCGCAGCAGCGTCCAGGCGGGGTCGGAGGGCATCGGCCCGGCGGGGTGGCGGTCGGCGACGAGCCGCGCGCAGGCGGCCCGCTGCTTGTTCCGTACGGGCGTGAGCCAGCCGGCGATCCAGGCCCGGCCGCGGATGCGGTGGGGGACCGCCACCGGCGCGACGTCCGTGATCTCCATCACCGCGGTCACCTCGTCGCCCGCCGCGTGCTCGACGAGCTGGGCGGCCGGAGAAGCCGCGGGTACCAGCAGGACCACGTCGCCGTCGGGGGTGACGGCGCGGGCCTCCGGGCTCCCGGATCCGGGCGGAGTGTCCTGTTGCGACCGGATCGAGGGAATGTCCAGCGCGGCCGATACGCTGGATTCCACGAGGGTTCGTACACGCTCTGCGGCAGTTGGAGCCGCGGCGTCTTCCACGGGACGCGGCTGTTCCCGTCCGGCGTCGGAGCCGGGCAGGGGAATCCCAGGTCGAAACATGCGTTCTCCTCCGCTAAGGTAAGGCTCACCTAACTTACATGGAGGTCCGTTCAGTGAACCAGTCGCGTCCCAAGGTCAAGAAGTCGCGTGCCCTCGGCATCGCGCTGACCCCGAAGGCCGTCAAGTACTTCGAGCAGCGCCCCTACCCGCCGGGCGAGCACGGCCGGGGCCGCAAGCAGAACAGCGACTACAAGGTGCGGCTGCTGGAGAAGCAGCGGCTCCGCGCGCAGTACGACATCAGCGAGCGGCAGATGGTCCGCGCGTACGACCGCGCCCGCAAGAGCGGCGGCAAGACCGGTGACGCGCTCGTCATCGAGCTGGAGCGCCGCCTCGACGCGCTGGTGCTGCGGTCGGGGATCGCCCGCACCATCTACCAGGCTCGGCAGATGGTCGTGCACGGCCACATCTCGGTGAACGACCGGAAGGTCGACAAGCCCTCGTTCCGCGTCCGTCCTGACGACGTCGTGAAGGTCCGGGAGCGCAGCCGCGGCAAGCACCCGTTCCTGGTCGCGCGTGAGGGCGGCTACGCACCCGACGGGGAGACCCCGCGTTACCTGGAGGTCAACCTCGAGGCGCTGGCCTTCCGCCTGGACAGGGAGCCCAACCGCAAGGAGATCCCGGTCGTGTGCGACGAGCAGATGGTCATCGAGTACTACGCACGCTGAACCCCGGAGTCCGCCGGGCCGCGCCGTGCGCTCCGCCGCTCGCGGTGCGCCGCCCCTGACTCGCCGGCACAGCCCGCCTGCCTCCCGCCGAACCTCCCGTCCGGCGGCGGCACGGCGGGCTGCCGCGTTCCCGGCGGCGCTCCCGCGGGCTCGCGACGGCCTCGACTGACCGTCGCGGTACGCCGGTTGACGGCTCCAGCAACAAACCCGGCAGCCGCCGTAGGCCAGTTGACCGCCCCGGGCGGGGGCGGCGCGGCACGGCGCCCGGCCATGGCGGCCGCCCCGCGGGCGCCCCTCCGTGCTGCGGGAATGCGGTACGGGCGACAGCTCCCGTCGCGATAAGGTCGGAGTATCCGCCGCCGCGCGGGCCCGGCTTCCACGGCGTGGAGCGGTCAGGGCGGCGGCCGACCCCGAAATGACCCGAGGGAAGCGGTGCAGCGTGTCCGGTGGTGAAGTGGCCGGTCTCCTGGTGGCCGTCTTCTGGGCGATTCTGGTCTCGTTCCTCGCCGTTGTGCTGGTGAGGCTCGCGCAGACGCTCAAGGCGGCGACCAAGCTGGTGACGGGCGTGACAGAGCAGGCCGTTCCTCTGCTCGGTGAGGCGTCCGCGACAGTGCGCTCGGCTCAGACCCAGCTCGACCGCGTGGACGCGATCGCGACGGACGTGCAGGAGGTCACCTCCAACGCCTCGGCGCTCTCCTCCACCGTCTCCACCACCTTCGGCGGGCCGCTCGTGAAGGTCGCTGCCTTCGGCTACGGCGTGCGGCGCGCGCTCGGCCGCAAGAAGGACCCGTCCTCCCCGCCGTCCGACCCGCGCAAGGTGGTCCTCGGCCGCACGCTCCCCGCGGCGCGGCGGGGCGGCCGCAAGCGCGGAAGGAGCTGATCACCCGTGTTCCGCCGTGCATTCTGGTTCACCACCGGCGCAGCCGCAGGTGTGTGGGCGACCACCAAGGTCCAGCGCAAGCTCCGTTCGCTCGCGCCGGACGCGCTCGCCGTCCGGGCGGCCGACAAGGCCGTCGACACCGGCCACCGACTCAAGGAGTTCGCACTCGACGTCCGTGCCGGAATGGCCCAGCGCGAGAGCGAGTTGAACGACGCCCTGGGGCTCGACGCCCCGCCGGACGGTGAGTCCGCGGGCCTGCTTCCCGGCCGGCCCCCCGGCCACCAACTGGGCCCCGCGCAGCAGCCGGGGCGCACACGACCGTACGACCGAAACGAGGACCACTGATGGAGTCGGCTGAAATCCGCCGCCGCTGGCTGCGCTTCTTCGAGGAGCGGGGGCACACCGTCGTGCCGTCGGCGTCACTGATCGCGGACGACCCGACGCTGCTGCTGGTCCCCGCCGGCATGGTGCCCTTCAAGCCGTACTTCCTCGGCGAGGTCAAGCCGCCCTTCGCGCGCGCCACCAGCGTCCAGAAGTGCGTGCGCACGCCGGACATCGAAGAGGTCGGCAAGACCACCCGTCACGGCACGTTCTTCCAGATGTGCGGCAACTTCTCCTTCGGTGACTACTTCAAGGAAGGCGCCGCCCAGTTCGCGTGGGAGCTGCTGACCACCCCGCAGGACAAGGGCGGTTACGGCCTGGAGGCGGAGCGGCTGTGGATCACGGTCTACGAGGACGACGACGAGGCGGAGCGCATCTGGCGTGACGTCGTCGGCGTCCCCGCCGAGCGGATCCAGCGCCTGGGCAAGGACGAGAACTACTGGGACATGGGCGTCCCGGGCCCCTGCGGTCCCTGCTCGGAGATCAGCTACGACCGCGGCCCGGAGTTCGGCCCCGAGGGCGGCCCCGCCGTCAACGACGAGCGCTACGTCGAGCTGTGGAACCTCGTGTTCATGCAGTACGAGCGCGGTCCCGGCGAGGGCAAGGACTACCCGATCGTGGGTGACCTGCCCAGCCAGAACATCGACACCGGGCTCGGCTTCGAGCGCCTGGCGATGGTCCTGCAGGGCGTGCGCAACATGTACGAGATCGACACCTCGCGCATGGTGCTGGACAAGGCCACGGAGCTGACGGGCGTCCGCTACGGAGACGCCGAGCAGACCGACGTCTCGCTGCGCGTCGTGGCCGACCACATCCGCACCGCCATCATGCTCATCGGCGACGGCGTCACCCCCGGCAACGAGGGCCGCGGCTACGTGCTCCGCCGCATCATGCGCCGTGCCATCCGCAACATGCGCATCCTCGGCGCGAGCGGTCCCACCGTCGCCGAGCTGACGGACACCGTCATCAAGGCCATGGCGCCGCAGTACCCGGAGCTGGAGACCGACCGCAAGCGCATCGAGACGGTCGCGCTCGCCGAGGAGGCGGCCTTCCTCAAGACGCTGCGCTCCGGCACCAACATCCTCGAGGCCGCCGTCAGCGACACCCAGGCCGCCGGAAGCGACGTGCTGCCGGGCGAGAAGGCCTTCCTGCTGCACGACACCTGGGGCTTCCCGATCGACCTCACCCTGGAGATGGCCGCCGAGCAGGGCCTCTCCGTCGACGAGGCCGGCTTCAGGCGCCTCATGCAGGAGCAGCGGGAGCGCGCCAAGGCCGACGCGAAGGCCAAGAAGCAGGGCCACGCCGACCTGTCGGCCTACCGCCGGATCGCCGACGCGAGCGGCACGACGGACTTCACGGGCTACCAGCACACCGGCAACGAGGCGTCCGTCGTCGGACTCCTCGTCGACGGTGTCTCCTCGCCCGCCGCCCACGAGGGCGACGAGGTCGAAGTCGTCCTGGACCGCACGCCGTTCTACGCCGAGGGCGGCGGTCAGCTCGCCGACACGGGGCGCATCCGGCTGGAGAGCGGCGCGGTCGTCGAGGTCCGCGATGTGCAGCAGCCGGTCACGGGCGTCCACGTGCACAAGGGCGTCGTCCAGGTCGGCGAGGTCACCGTCGGCTCCGGCGCGTACGCGGAGATCGACGCGGACCGCAGGCGCTCCATCGCCCGCGCCCACAGCGCGACCCACCTCACGCACCAGGCGCTGCGCGACGCCCTGGGGCCGACGGCCGCCCAGGCCGGTTCGGAGAACTCCCCGGGACGCTTCCGGTTCGACTTCGGTTCGCCGGCGGCCGTTCCGGGGACCGTCCTCACGGACGTCGAGCAGAAGATTAACGAGGTTCTCGCCCGCGAACTGGACGTCAACGCCGAGTACATGGGCATCGACGAGGCCAAGAAGCAGGGAGCGCTGGCCGAGTTCGGCGAGAAGTACGGCGAGCGCGTGCGCGTCGTGACCATCGGCGACTTCTCCAAGGAACTGTGCGGCGGCACCCACGTGCACAACACCGCCCAGCTCGGCCTCGTGAAGCTGCTCGGGGAGTCGTCCATCGGTTCCGGCGTGCGCCGTGTCGAGGCCCTCGTGGGCGTGGACGCCTACAAGTTCCTCGCCCGCGAGCACACGGTGGTCTCGCAGCTCACCGATCTGCTCAAGGGCCGCCCCGAGGAGCTTCCCGAGCGGATCTCCTCGATGGTCACGCGTCTGAAGGACGCCGAGAAGGAGATCGAGCGGTTCCGTGCCGAGAAGGTGCTCCAGGCCGCAGCGGGCATCGCGGAGGGCGCCACGGACGTCCGGGGGGTGGCCCTGGCAGCCGCCCAGGTTCCCGACGGCACGGCCGCCGACGACCTGCGCACGCTCGTGCTGGACGTCCGCCAGCGCATCACCGGAGGCCGGCCCGCCGTCGTCGCGCTGTTCGCCGTGACGAACGGACGTCCGCTCACCGTGATCGCCACCAACGACGCGGCCCGGGACCGCGGGCTCAAGGCGGGCGACCTGGTGCGCGGCGCGGCCAAGGCGCTCGGCGGCGGAGGCGGCGGCAAGCCCGACGTCGCGCAGGGCGGCGGCCAGAACCCCGAGGCCGTGGGCGAGGCCATCGCGACCGTGGAGCGGCTGGTGGCAGAGAGCGGCCCGGCCTGATGAGGAGGGGCCGCCGCCTCGCCGTCGACGTCGGTGACGCACGCATCGGCGTGGCCTCCAGCGACCCCGACGGGCTGCTGGCGACCCCGGTGGAGACGGTGCCCGGGCGTGATCTCCCGGGCGCGCACCGCCGGTTGGCTGCGCTGGTGTCGGAGTACGAGCCGCTCGAGGTGGTCGTCGGGCTTCCGCGTTCCTTGAAGGGGGGCGAGGGCCCGGCGGCCGCCAAGATCCGTGGCTTCGCGGAGGAGTTGGCGAGGAAGATCACACCGGTGCCGGTGCGGCTCGTCGACGAGCGTTTGAGTACAGTCACGGCGGCACAGGGCATGCGCGCGTCCGGCGTGAGCTCCAAGAAGGGCCGCTCCCGCATCGATCAGGCTGCGGCGGTGGTCATTCTGCAAAGCGCCCTGGAGACTGAACGGATGTCAGGCAGTCCGCCCGGCCAATGCGTCGAAGTGGTTGTCTGATCGCGATACGGTAACGTTCCCGCGACACGGCAGCCGCCGGGAGGCTCGCGCACCGCCGGGTGCGCGGGCGTCCTGCTTCATCTGTGTTCGGAGCGGCTGCCGTCCGGCAGATCTAGGGGATCGATGACTGAGTATGGCCGGGGGCAAGACGTCCCACCGTGGCATCCCGACGACCCGCTGTTCGGGGACCCGGGGTGGGAGGGACGCCGCCGCGAGTACCAGAGCGACGGGGACACCTACCCGGGCCAGTACACAGGCCAGCACCCCGACCCGTACGGCACGGGCAGGCATCAGGTACCCCAGCAGCAGGGCTACTACCAGCAGCAGCCGCAGAACTTCCAGGGCCAGGGACACGGCCAGCACCAGCACCAGCACTACGGTGACGGCGGAGGCGGCTACGACGGCGGCCCGCACGGCGGTCCCTACGACCCCGGTTACGGCATGGGCGCGACCGACCCTCGCGGCATGCAGCCCGTGGCCGACCCCTACGACACGGGCGCCCAGCCCGGCTACTACGCCGCTCCGGGCGGCTACCCTCCCGGCCACCCCGGCCAGCAGGGCCAGCAGGGCCAGCAGGGCCAGCAGGGCGGCCCCGGGCAGTTCACGGGCCCCGGGCGGCAGGCCGGCCCCGGTGAGTTCCACGGCGGCCCGGGCGGGCAGCCACCCGGCCCGGAAGCCGATCCCGAGACCGGCTGGGACCCCGGACCCGACCAGGGCGAGCACGCCTTCTTCTCCGACCAGGACGACGACGGCGACGACTCCGACCGCAAGGAGAGCCGCGGCAGCCGCAAGGGCAGCGGAGAGAAGAAGAAGCGCAACGGCTGCGCGTGCCTGGCCGTCTCGCTCGTCCTCGTGGGCGGCGTCGGAGCGGTCGCCTACTACGGGTACGACTTCTACCAGACCCATTTCGCCCCGGCGCCGGACTTCTCCGGGAGCGGTTCCGGCCAGGCGCAGGTCAAGATCCCGGACGGCGCCTCCATCGCTGACATGGGCGACGCCCTCCAGAAGGCGGGCGTGACGAAGAGCGCCGGCGCCTTCGTCGAGGCTGCCGAAGCCGACTCCAAGGCCAACGGGATCCAGCCGGGCACGTACAGCCTGCGCAAGGAGATGTCGGGCGCGGCGGCGCTGAAGCTGATGCTCGACCCCGCCAGCCAGAACGGTCTGATCATCTCCGAGGGCCTTCGCGCGAAGAAGATCTACGAGCTCGTGGACAAGAAGCTCGGCGAGCCGGCGGGGACGACGCAGAAGGCCGCGAAGAAGGCGAAACTGGGACTTCCCGCGTTCGCGGAGAACAACCCGGAAGGGTTCCTCTTCCCCTCGCGCTACAGCGTCGGCGAGGAGAGCGACCCGGCGGACGTGCTGCGCGAGATGGTGCAGCGGGCGAAGGCCGAGCACAAGAAGGTGAACCTGGCGGCCGAGGCCAAGAAGGTGGGCAAGACGCCCGAGGAGATCATCGTCATCGCGTCGCTCATCCAGGCGGAGGCGCAGCAGGACGACGAGTTCGGCAGGGTCTCGCGAGTGATCTACAACCGGCTGGAGAAGAACATACTTCTTCAGTTCGACTCGACGATCAATTACGCCAAGGGCCGCTCCTCGCTGGAGACTTCGGTCGAGGACACGCGGTTCGACTCGCCGTACAACACCTATCTCAACCGCGGGCTCCCGCCGGGCCCCATCGACAACCCCGGGCACCAGGCCATCGAGGCGGCGCTCAACCCGACGAAGGGCAACTGGATCTACTTCGTCACCGTCAAGCCCGGCGACACCCGCTTCACCGACAGCAAGGCCGAGCACGACCGCAACGTGCAGGACTTCAACAAGGAACAGCGCAAGAAGAAGGAGAGCGGCGGCTGATGGAGCGGCACCACCCCGCACGGCCGGCCCCCACGGCGCCGACGGCCGTGCGGCGCGCGGCGGTTCTCGGAAAGCCCGTCGCGCACTCGCTCTCCCCGGTGCTGCACCGTGCCGCGTACGAAGCGCTCGGCCTCGAGGGCTGGGCGTATGAGCGTCACGAAGTGGACGAGAACGGCCTGGCGTCCTTTCTCGAGGGGCTCGGCGCCGAGTGGGCCGGCCTTTCGCTGACGATGCCGCTGAAGAGGGCCGTCCTTCCTCTGCTGGACGAGGTCAGCGCAACGGCGGCGTCCGTCGAGGCCGTCAACACGGTCTGCCTGCCCGGTGACGGCAGGCGCCTCGGGGAAAACACCGACATTCCGGGCATCCTGGCCGCCCTGCGGGAGCGGGGCATCGAGCACGTCGAGGACGCCGCGATCCTCGGCGCCGGGGCCACCGCGTCGTCCGCGCTGGCGGCGCTCGCCCGCATCTGCACGGGCGAGATCACGGCGTACGTGCGCAGCGAGCAGCGCGGCGGCGAGATGCGCGCCTGGGGCGAGCGCCTCGGCGTGCCCGTGCGCGTCGCCGGGTGGGCGGACGCCGCGAAGGCGCTGACGGCCCCGCTGGTCGTGGCCACCACGCCGGCGGGCGCCACGGACGCGCTCGCGGCCGCCGCCCCGTCCCGTCCGGGCGCTCTCTTCGACGTGCTCTACGCGCCGTGGCCGACTCAGCTCGCTGCTGCGTGGTCCGGTCGTGGCGGGACGGTGCTCTCCGGCCTCGACCTGCTCGTCCACCAGGCGGTGCTGCAGGTCGAGCTGATGACGGGACGCTCGCCCGCGCCGCTGGCTGCCATGCGTGCGGCGGGGGAAGAGGCGCTGCACGCGCGTACGGCGTAGCGGGGCGGCGCGGGCGCGCCCAAACATGCCGACTACCGATGCGCGCAGACCACGGCATGTTGCCGTCCGGCCTGTGGACGGACGCGGGCCGCGCTTCGCTGACGTGGCAAGATCGGGGGCAGAGCCGGAGAGGACGGCGAGGCCGCAAGGGCCCGCCCAGAGCGCCGAGGCGCGAGATCGAGGAGCACCGTTGAGCAGGTTGCGCTGGCTGACGGCGGGGGAGTCGCACGGCCCCGCACTGGTGGCGACGCTGGAAGGACTCCCTTCCGGCGTGCCGGTCACCACCGACATGGTGGCGGACGCGCTGGCACGGCGGCGGCTGGGGTACGGACGCGGCGCCCGGATGAAGTTCGAGCGCGACGAGGTCACCTTCATCGGCGGTGTCCGGCACGGGCTCACCCTCGGATCACCGGTCGCGATCATGGTGGGCAACACCGAGTGGCCGAAGTGGGAGCAGGTCATGGCGGCCGATCCCGTGGATTCCGAGACGCTCGCCGGCCTGGCCCGCAACGCACCGCTGACACGCCCGCGCCCCGGTCACGCCGATCTCGCCGGCATGCAGAAGTACGGCTTCGACGAGGCCCGTCCCGTACTGGAGCGGGCGTCCGCGAGGGAGACGGCGGCGAGGGTCGCGCTGGGCACGGTCGCGCAGTCGTACCTCAAGGAGACGGCCGGGATCGAGATCGTCTCCCACGTGGTCGAACTCGGCGCGGCCAAGGCCCCCTACGGACTCGTGCCGCAGCCCGGCGACGTGGAGCGGCTGGACGCCGACCCCGTGCGCTGCCTCGACGCCGACGCGAGCAAGGCGATGGTCGCCGAGATCGACCAGGCACACCAGGACGGCGACACCCTCGGCGGTGTGGTGGAAGTGGCGGCGCACGGCGTCCCGGTGGGGCTCGGCTCCCACGTCCACTGGGACCGCCGCCTCGACTCGCGGCTGGCCGGGGCGCTCATGGGCATCCAGGCCATCAAGGGCGTGGAGCTGGGCGACGGATTCGGCCTGGCGCGCGTCCCCGGCTCGAAGGCGCACGACGAGATCGTGCCCGGCGAAGGCGGTCTGCGGCGCAGCTCGGGGCGTTCCGGCGGGACCGAGGGAGGTCTGTCCACCGGTGAACTCCTGCGCGTGCGGGCCGCGATGAAGCCGATCGCGACGGTGCCGCGCGCGCTCGCCACAGTCGACGTGGCGACGGGTGAGGAGACCCGCGCACACCACCAGCGCTCCGACGTGTGCGCCGTGCCCGCGGCCGGGATCGTCGCCGAGGCGATGGTCGCGCTGGTGCTGGCCGACGCGGTGGCGGAGAAGTTCGGGGGCGACAGCGTCCGCGAGACGCGCCGGAACGTGAAGGGCTTCCTCGACGGGCTGGAGATCAAATGACCGGGCCCGCAGTGATCCTCGTCGGCCCGATGGGCGTGGGCAAGACGACCGTCGGCGAGGTGCTGGCGAAGCGGCTGGGCGTGGACTGCCGCGACACCGACCAGGACATCGTCGAGTCGGCCGGCAAGCCGATCTCGGAGATCTTCCTCGACGAGGGGGAGGAGCACTTCCGCGAGCTCGAACGCGTCGCCGTGCGGAAGGCACTGTCCGAGCACACCGGCGTGCTGGCGCTGGGCGGCGGAGCCGTACTCGCCCCCGAGACCAGGGAGTTGCTGGCCGGAGGCCCCGTCGTCTTCCTGGAGATGGACGTGGCGGAGGCGGTGAAGCGCGTGGGCCTCGACGCGCCCAGGCCGCTGCTGATGATGAACCCCCGCAAGCAGTGGCGTGAGCTGATGGACGCGCGCCGTCCCCTCTACACGGAGGTCGCCCGCGCCGTCGTCGGCACCGGGGACCGCACCCCGGACGAGGTCGCCGACGAGATTTTCGACGCCCTGGAGCTGAAGCCCTCATGACCAGCACGACTCCGGCGCCCACCCGCATCACCGTGGGCGGCTCCGCCGGTACGCAGCCCTACGACGTGCTCATCGGCCACCGGCTGCTCGGCGAACTGCCCGGCCTGATCGGCTCGTCGGCGAAGCGCGTCGCCGTCCTGCACCCCGAGGCGCTGGCCGAGACAGGCGGCGTGCTGCGTGAGGACCTGGAGTCGCAGGGCTACCAGGCCATCGCGGTGCAGCTGCCGAACGCCGAGGAGTCCAAGACGGCCGAGGTCGCGGCGTACTGCTGGAAGGTCCTCGGCCAGACGGGCTTCACGCGCAGCGACGTCATCGTCGGAGTCGGCGGTGGCGCGACGACGGACGTCGCGGGTTTCGTCGCCGCTACCTGGCTGCGCGGGGTGAGCTGGGTCGCCGTCCCGACGACGGTCCTGGGCATGGTCGACGCCGCTGTCGGCGGCAAGACCGGCATCAACACCGCCGAGGGCAAGAACCTGGTGGGCGCCTTCCACCCGCCGGCCGGTGTGCTCTGCGACCTCGCCGCTCTGGAGTCGCTGGGCGTGCACGACTACGTCGGCGGCCTCGCGGAGGTCGTCAAGGCGGGGTTCATCGCCGACCCGGTCATCCTCGACCTCATCGAGGCGGATCCTGAGGCCGCCCGTTCGCCCGAGGGCCCCCACACCGCGGAGCTGATCGAACGCTCCGTGAAGGTCAAGGCGGAGGTCGTCTCGGCAGACCTGAAGGAGTCCGGCCTGCGCGAGATCCTCAACTACGGTCACACGCTGGCCCACGCCATCGAGAAGAACGAGCGGTACGAGTGGCGGCACGGCGCCGCGGTCTCCGTCGGCATGGTCTTCGCGGCCGAACTGGGCCGCATCGCGGGCCGGCTGGACAACGCCACCGCCGAACGGCACCGCACCGTCCTGAAATCGCTCGGCCTGCCCGTCACCTACCGCGGCGACCAGTGGCCGAAGCTGCTGGAGACGATGCGGGTCGACAAGAAGTCCAGGGGAGACATGCTGCGCTTCATCGTCCTCGACGGACTGGCCAAGCCGTCCGTGCTGGAGGCTCCGGACCCGGCGATGCTGCTCGCGGCGCACGCGGAGATCGCCGCATGAGCCGCCCCGTACTCGTCCTCAACGGCCCCAACCTCGGCCGTCTCGGCTCCCGCGAACCCGACGTCTACGGATCGACGTCCTACGCGGGCCTGGTGGAGCGGTGCACGGCTCTCGGCGGGGAGCTGGGCTTCGCCGTGGAGGTGCGTGAGACCAACGACGAGGGTGAACTGATCCGCTGGCTGCACGAGGCGGCCGACGGGAAGATCCCCGTCGTCATCAACCCCGGTGCGTTCACGCACTATTCGTACGGAATGCGGGACGCCGCCTCGCAGCGGACCGCACCGCTCATCGAGGTGCACATCTCCAACCCGCACGCGCGGGAGGAGTTCCGGCACACGTCGGTCATCTCCGCCGTCGCGAGCGGGACGATCGCGGGATTCGGCATCGGCAGCTACGAACTCGCGCTGAGGGCGCTCTCGGACGAACTCTGAGCGCCCGCGGAGCCCGTGGGCACCGTACGCACTCCTCGACCGTTCTACCGGAAAAGGAACCGACGGTACGGTCCGGTACTGTCACACCATCATGGCGCTGCGGGGGCAGCGCCGCCGGAGCGAGATGGAGTTGGGGAGCGGATGCAGCAGTACGGGGCGCACCAGCCCGGCCCTGCGCCGGACTCCCACCTGGGGTTCCACAACGGTCAGCGCCCCCCGCACCCCGGACAGGCACCGCCGCCCCCGCCGCAGCAGCCGGGCTGGCCCGGTGGCCACGCCCAGCAGCCGCCGCCACCGCGCCCGCACGCGCAGCCCCCGGTGCCGGGGCCGCCGGCCGCACCCGTACCGCCGCCGCATGCTCCTGGCGGGCCGCCTCCCGGGCAGCCGCCCGTCCCCGGTGCGCCGCCGCCCGTGCCCACGGCCCCGTCGCGGCTCCCGGACGGACGGCGCGCGAGCGACATGGACGTGCCCCCGTCGGAGACCACAGGGCACATCACGCTCTCCCGAGGCGCTCCCGTCGAGATCCCCGCGCCCCATGCCGACCCCGCCCAACTCGACGCGACACGTGCCGCGGTGGCCGTACTGCTGATCGGCCCGGCCGGCGCGGGAAAGTCGACGGTGGCGCGTTACTGGGCGGACCGCCGTGCGGTTCCGACCGCGCACATCAGCCTCGACGACGTCCGTGAGTGGGTCCGCTCCGGCTTCGCCGACCCGCAGAGCGGATGGAACGACCACTCCGAGGCGCAGTACCGGCTCGCGCGCCGGACCTGCGGATTCGCGGCCAGGAACTTCCTGGCCAACGGGATCTCCTGCATCCTCGACGACGCCGTCTTCCCCGACCGCCCGGTGGTGGGCCTCGGGGGCTGGAAGAGGCACGTCGGACCCGGCATGATCCCGGTGGTGCTGCTGCCCGGGCTGGAGATCGTCCTGGAACGCAACGCCGCACGCAGCGGCAACCGGCGTCTGAGCGACGAAGAGGTGGCCAACATCCACGGCCGCATGGCCGGCTGGTACGGCTCGGGCCTGCCGATCATCGACAACTCCCGTCAGGACGTCGCCACCACCGCCCGGATGCTCGACGACGTCGTCGCCCGCAGCCTTGCGAGCCCGCCGCGCTGGTGAGGCCCGCCCGGACGGGGTGACGGCCGGGGCGCCCGGCTCGGGGGCTGTCCGCGGTTCTCGTCCCGTCCCCCGGCACTCCGCTTCCGTTCGGACCCACTTCGTTCCAGACGCTCGGCACCGTTCCCGGCGCGCTCGTTCCGGGTCGGTCGCCCGCACGGCCCCGCAGGAACTGCTCCCTCGGCGCGGGCTCCGTACGCTCGGCTGTATGTCCGAGGTCCACGTGGCTCGACGCGCCCTGCTCCGCGAGCGTTGCGCCGCCAACTCAGCGCAGGCCGGTCACGCCGACGCGCTGCTGGTCACGCGACCCGCCAACATCCGCTACCTCACCGGCCGCCCGCCCGAAGGGGCAGCGCTCCTGCTCGGCGCTGACGGCACGGACACCCTGCTCGGTCCGGCCGCCGCCGACCCCTCGCACCGCCATACGGGCAGCCGGCCCGCCGACGAGCTGCGTACCGTCGCCATCCAGTCGCCGGACGGCGACACGGCAGTGGCCGCCGCCGACCTCGCCGCTTCGGCCGGGGCCCGCAGCCTGGCTGTCGAGGAACACCATCTGACCGTCGCCCGCTACCGGGCCGTCGATTCGGTGGCCGGGCTCCACCTGGCGCGGCTGGCCTGCCCCGTCGAGGCACAGCGGGTCGTGAAGGACCAGGAGGAGATCGCCGCTCTGCGCACCGCCGCCGAGATCACCGATCAGGCGCTCGGCGAGCTGCTGGAGTCGATCCTCGTGGGACGCACGGAACGCCACCTCGCTCTCGAACTGGAACGCCGGCTCATCGACCACGGAGCCGAGGGCTCCGCCTTTCCGACCTCCGTGGCCACCGGACGCAACTCCGGTCTGGCCCATCACCGGCCCACCGACAGACGCGTGGAGGAGGGCGACTTCCTCTCGGTGCGGCTGGGTGCGCGGTACCACGGCTACTGCTGCCAGATCGGCCGGACTTTCGTCATCGGGACAGCCCCGGACGACTGGCAAGTCGAACTGTACGACCTCGTCTTCGCCGCCCAGCGGGCAGGCCGTGAGGCGCTCACACCGGGTGCTGCCTGCAGTGACGTCGACCGCGCCACCCGGCAGGTACTGGACGGAGCGGGGCACGCGGAAGCGCTGGGTTCCGCGACGGGGCACGGGGTGGGTCTGGAAATCGGTGAGGACCCTCGGCTGTCACCTGGGGCCATGGGTAAACTCGACGCTTGTGTGCCGGTCACCATCGAGCCCGGGGTCCATCTACCGGGCCAGGGCGGTGTCCGGATCGACGACACGCTCGTCGTCCGCCCAGCGGCGGACGGCGGACCCGAGCTACTCACCATCACGACCAAAGAGCTGCTCGCCCTCTAGCCCCTGACGGGCGGGAGTGCCGCGGCAGCCCTCTGGTTTCCGCAGCAGCAGTCTCAGGAGATTCCGCAACCGTGGCATCCACGAACGACCTCAAGAACGGCATGGTGCTCAAGCTCGACGGCGGCCAGCTCTGGTCCGTCGTCGAGTTCCAGCACGTCAAGCCCGGCAAGGGGCCCGCCTTTGTCCGTACGAAACTGAAGAACGTCATGTCCGGCAAGATCGTCGACAAGACGTTCAACGCGGGCACCAAGGTCGAGACGGCGACCGTGGACCGACGCGGAATGCAGTTCTCGTACAAGGACGGCGAGTACTTCGTCTTCATGGACATGGAGACCTACGACCAGATCCACATCACCCCGGAGATCGTCGGCGACACCGCCAACTACCTCCTGGAGGGGTTCGAGGCCACGGTCGCCATGTACCAGGGCGAAGCGCTCTTCGTCGAGCTGCCCGCGGCGGTCGAGCTGACCATCGAGCACACCGAGCCGGGAGTCCAGGGCGACCGCTCCACCGGCGGCTCCAAGCCCGCGCGTCTGGAGACGGGCTACGAGGTCGGTGTGCCCCTGTTCATCACCACGGGTGAAAAGATCAAGGTCGACACCCGCTCCGGCGAGTACCTCGGCCGGGTGAACAGCTAACCGTGGCTGCCCGTAACAAGGCCCGTAAGCGTGCCTTCCAGATCATCTTCGAGGCGGACCAGCGCGGGGTCGCCGCGACGGACGTCCTCGCCGACTGGATCCGGCACGCCCGGACCGACGACCGGCAACCGCCCGTCGGCGAGTACACGATGGACCTCATCGAGGGGTACGCGCAGAACGCCCCACGCATCGACGAGCTCATCTCGACCTACTCGGTGGGCTGGACGCTGGACCGGATGCCGGTGGCAGACCGGTGCATCCTGCGTCTGGCTGCCTACGAGCTGATCTGGTCCGAAGAGGTGCCCGAGGCCGTCGTCATCGACGAAGCCCTGGCCATCGCCAGGGAGTTCTCGACGGACGACTCGCCTCCGTTCATCAACGGCCTGCTCGGCCGCCTGCAGGACCTCAAGCCGACGCTGAAGCGCTGACCGAGTCGACGGCCTCCGCACGGACACCACCGGAGCGGAGGCCCGTGAGGACACAGAAAGCCGCCGCCCGTGACCGGCCCCTTCCGGGGCCGTCACAGGCGGCGGCACGTTTCTTCGGCCCCCGAGGGCCGGATCACACTCGCACGTCGGGCGGAGGAAGAGAGCTCACGCGTCCTCGTGGGCCACGGCGCGGCGCGCGTCGGCGTCGAGCACGCCCCAGCTGATGAGCTGCTCGGTCAGCACCGAGGGGGACTGGTCGTAGATGACGGCGAGCGTGCGCAGGTCGTCCTGGCGGATGGAGAGGACCTTGCCGTTGTAGTCGCCGCGCTGCGACTGGATCGTGGCCGCGTACCGCTGGAGCGGGCCGGCCTTCTCGGCCGGGACGTGAGCGAGCCGCTCCAGGTCCAGCACGAGCTTCGGCGGGGGCTCCGCGGCGCCACCCGGAGTGGTCCCCGGAAGCAGTTCCTGGACGGGCACACCGTAGAAGTCGGCCAGCTCGGCGAGGCGCTGAACTGTGACGGCGCGGTCTCCGCGCTCGTACGAACCGACCACGACCGCCTTCCAGCGGCCCTGGGACTTCTCCTCGACACCGTGTAGGGAGAGGCCCTGCTGGGTGCGGATGGCCCGGAGCTTCGCTCCGAGCTGCTTGGCGTATTCGCTGGACATATCGCTCCCCGCGTACGAGAAAGTGGTAACTCACTGTGAGGTTACGCAGCGTAATGTCCGCCGTCAAGCCGAACGCCGAGTAGCTTTGCCGAGGTGAGCGGAACGCGGCCTTCCAGGAAGCGGCGGGGCGGGGTCCGAGACTCGTACGGCCCCCTGCTACCGTTTGGGTGACAGCTCAGACGTCCTTTAAGGCCCGTCCCGTGAGGCGGGGAAGGAGGTCCTTTCCGCATGGACTCAGGCAACAAGGGTGCCGCCGCAGGCCGCCCCGTACTCGAGGCGCCCGACATCGCGCGCGTCCTCACCCGCATCGCCCACGAGATCGTCGAACGCGCCAAAGGCGCCGATGACGTGGTGCTTCTCGGAATCCCCACCCGCGGTGTCCATCTCGCCGAGCGCCTCGCGGCGAAGCTCGGGGAGATCACCGGCCGTCCGGTCCCGCACGGCTCGCTGGACATCACGATGTACCGAGACGACCTCAGGCTCGGCCCCGCCCGGACGCTCGGGCACACCGAGATCCCCGGCGACGGGGTGGACGGACGGCTCGTCGTGCTCGTCGACGACGTCCTCTTCTCCGGTCGCACGATCCGTGCCGCGCTGGATGCGCTGGGTGACATCGGACGCCCCCGCGCCGTCCAGCTCGCCGTGCTCGTCGACCGCGGTCACCGCGAACTCCCCATCCGCGCCGACTACGTCGGCAAGAATCTGCCGACCTCGCTGCGCGAGACGGTCAAGGTCCGGCTCATCGAGGAGGACGGCCGCGACGGCGTGCTGCTCGGTGCCGCCGCGGCCGCCGGCGACCCGTCCGCGGCCGAGGACGCCGAGACCGTCCGTTCCGCGCCGTCCGCCCCGGGGCGCGCGGAGCGCTGAGGCGGTCCGGCACGGTTCCGGGGTGCCCGTCCGCGCCGCCCGCCGCTTCGGCCTGCCCCGCCCCGACGTCCCGGCCCGCTCGCCGGCCCACCTCCGGCGAGCCCGTGCGCGGCCGCACAACGCCCACACCGCCCGCACGCCTGACCTGCGCCCACGGGCGACCATCCATGGAAGGCAACGATGAAGCGCCACCTCATCTCGGCCGCCGACCTCACCCGCGACGACGCCGTGCTCATCCTCGACACCGCCGAGGAGATGGCCCGGGTCGCGGACCGGCCGATCAAGAAGCTGCCGACCCTGCGCGGCCGCACCGTCGTCAATCTCTTCTTCGAGGACTCGACGCGCACCCGCATCTCCTTCGAGGCCGCGGCCAAGCGCCTCTCGGCGGACGTCATCAACTTCTCCGCCAAGGGCTCGTCCGTCTCGAAGGGGGAGTCGCTGAAGGACACGGCGCTGACCCTGGAGGCCATGGGCGCGGACGCGGTCGTCATCCGCCACCCCGGTTCCGGGGCACCGCACCGGCTCGCCACCTCGGGCTGGATCGGCGGCTCCGTCGTCAACGCGGGCGACGGCACCCACGAGCACCCCACGCAGGCGCTGCTCGACGCGTTCACCATCCGCCGCCGCCTCTCGGGCGGGGAGGGCGACCTGGCGGGGCGGCGGATCACGATCGTCGGCGACGTGCTGCACAGCCGCGTCGCCCGGTCGAACGTGTACCTGCTGAGCACGCTCGGAGCGGAGGTCACCCTCGTCGCGCCGCCCACGCTGGTGCCCGTCGGCGTCGGGGCGTGGCCCTGTGAGGTGAGTTACGACCTCGACTCCGTCGTCGCCAAGTCCGACGCCGTGATGATGCTGCGCGTCCAGCGCGAGCGGATGAACGCGGCGTTCTTCCCCACGGAGCGCGAGTACTCCCGCCGCTACGGCCTGGACGGGCAGCGCATGGCGCGGATGCCCGAGCACGCCGTCGTGATGCACCCCGGCCCGATGAACAGGGGCATGGAGATCACGGCGGAGGTCGCCGACTCGCCGCGCTGCACCGCCGTCGAGCAGGTCGCCAACGGTGTGAGCATCCGCATGGCCGTGCTGTACCTGCTGCTGGGCGGCGCCGAACCCGCCGTCTCAGGCTCCCTTCCGCCGGAGGCAGCGTCGTCTGCACCCGGGACCGCCGCCCGTACCGAGGAGAACGAGTGACGATGACAGGCAACACCGGCAACAACGGCAGGACGCTCCTCCGCGGCGCACGCGTGCTGGGCGGCGAGCCCCTGGACGTACTGATCGACGGCGAGAGGATCGCCGAGGTGGGCAGCGGCCTCGACGCGGCCGGCGCCGAGGTGGTGGAGGCGGAGGGACGGGTCCTGCTGCCCGGCCTCGTCGATCTGCACACGCATCTGCGCGAGCCCGGCCGCGAGGACTCCGAGACCGTGCTGACGGGCACCAGGGCCGCCGCGAAGGGCGGCTTCACCGCGGTGCACGCGATGGCCAACACCTTCCCCGTCGCCGACACGGCCGGCGTCGTCGAGCAGGTGTGGCGGCTGGGCCGCGAGTCCGGCTACTGCGACGTGCAGCCCGTCGGGGCGGTCACCGTCGGCCTGGAGGGCAAGCAGCTCGCCGAGCTCGGCGCCATGCACGACTCCGCCGCTGACGTGCGCGTCTTCTCCGACGACGGCAAGTGCGTCGACGACGCCGTGATCATGCGCAGGGCGCTGGAGTACGTGAAGGCCTTCGACGGCGTCGTCGCGCAGCACGCCCAGGAGCCGCGCCTGACCGAGGGCGCGCAGATGAACGAGGGCGTCGTCTCGGCCGAACTCGGCCTGGGCGGCTGGCCGGCCGTCGCCGAGGAGTCCATCATCGCGCGGGACGTGCTGCTGGCCGCGCACGTCGGATCGCGGGTGCACATCTGCCACCTGTCCACGGCGGGCTCCGTCGAGCTGGTGCGCTGGGCGAAGTCCAAGGGCTGGCAGGTGACGGCCGAGGTCACCCCGCACCACCTGCTGCTGACGGACGAGCTCGTCCGCTCCTACGACCCGGTCTACAAGGTGAATCCCCCGCTGCGGACCGAGGCGGACGTCCGAGCCCTGCGCGAGGCGCTCGCGGACGGGACCATCGACTGCGTGGCCACCGATCACGCCCCTCACCCGCACGAGGACAAGGACTGCGAGTGGGGCGCGGCGGCCATGGGGATGGTGGGCCTGGAGACCGCGCTGTCGGTCGTGCAGCACACCATGGTGGAGACGGGCCTGCTGGACTGGGCAGGAGTGGCCGAGCGCATGTCCGGCCGCCCCGCCGCGATCGGCCGGCTCGAGGGCCAGGGCCGCCCCGTCGCCGCTGGTGAACCCGCGAACCTGGTGCTCCTGGACCCGGACTACCGTGGAAGCGTGGATTCCGCATGCTTCGCCTCCCGCAGCCGCAACACCCCCTACCAGGGCCGTGACCTGCCGGGACGCGTCACTCACACCTGGCTGCGGGGACGCGCGACAGTCGTGGACGGGAAGCTGGCGTGAACGTACGACCCGGACCTGCGCTCCTGACCGCGCTGCCGGCCGCCGAACCCCGGTCGCAGGAGGTCACCGACTGGGCCGCCCGCATCGGCTGGGTCGTCGGGCTGCTCCTGTTCGTCGCCCTCCTGTACTGGCTCATGCGTCAGGGCTGGAAGTGGCGGGGGACGCTCCAGGGCGACCTGCCCGAACCGGCCGCGCCGCCAGCCGACGGGACGTCCGGCGGGACGCTGCTCGCCGCGGCCGGCCGCTACCACGGCTCCACCAGCGCGGGGCAGTGGCTCGACCGGATCGTCGCCCACGGCCTGGGCACCCGCAGCCGCGCGGCTCTGACCCTCACGGCGGCGGGGCTCACGGTCGAACGGCCGGGGGCGAGGGACTTCTTCGTGCCCGTGGAGAAGTTCCGCGGTGCGCGCCTCGAGAAGGGCATCGCGGGCAAGGTGCTCACCGAGGGAGGCCTGCTGGCCGTCACCTGGGAACTCGGGGACCGGCTCCTCGACTCGGGGTTCCGCCTCGACCACCCGTCCGAGCAGGCCGCCTGGGTGGAGCAGATCACCGGCCTCGCGGCGGACGGATCCGCCACCCCGGGAGCGGAACCCGGGACGGCCCCCGCCGGTGACAGTGCGGTCACCGGCCCGTACCACCACGCAGTAACCCCGGAGAGGGACACATGATGACGACCGTCACCGGCCCAGCCGCACCTGCTCCCGCAGTGCTCGTCCTCGAGGACGGCCGCAGCTTCCGCGGGCGCGCCTACGGCGCCGTGGGGGAGACCGTCGGCGAGGCCGTCTTCAACACCGGCATGACGGGGTACCAGGAGACGCTCACCGACCCCTCGTACCACCGGCAGGTGGTCGTCATGACGGCGCCGCACATCGGCAACACCGGCGTCAACGACGAGGACCCGGAGTCCGCCCGCATCTGGGTGGCCGGATACGTCGTACGCGACCCCGCCCGCACCCCCTCCAACTGGCGCTCCGTACGCACCCTCGACGAGGAGCTGACCGCGCAGGGCGTCGTGGGCATCAGCGGGGTCGACACCCGCGCGCTCACCCGCCACCTGCGGGAGCGCGGCGCGATGCGCGCCGGGATCTTCTCCGGCGAGGCCGCCGCCGCGAGCGAGGGCGAGCTGCTGGAGCGGGTGCGGTCCGCTCCCGCGATGGCGGGCGCCGACCTGTGCGGCGAAGTCGCCACCAAGGAGGCGTACGTCGTACCGGCCCAGGGCGCCAAGCGCTTCACGGTCGCCGCCGTCGACCTCGGCATCAAGGGCATGACGCCGTACCGCATGGCGGAGCGCGGCATCGAGGTCCACGTACTGCCCGCCGACGCGAGCGTCGAGGACGTCTACGCGGTGCGGCCCGACGGCGTCTTCTTCTCCAACGGTCCAGGCGACCCCGCCGCGGCGGAGCACCCCGTCGCGCTGATGCGCGCCGTGCTGGACCGGGGCACGCCCCTGTTCGGCATCTGCTTCGGCAACCAGATACTGGGCCGTGCACTGGGCTTCGGGACCTTCAAGCTCAAGTACGGCCACCGCGGCGTCAACCAGCCCGTACAGGAACGCACCCCCTCCGGGGAGTGGACGGGCGGCAAGGTCGAAGTGACCGCGCACAACCACGGTTTCGCCGTCGACGCCCCGCTGGACGGACCGAGCCCCACCCCGTACGGCCCGGCCGAGGTGACCCACGTCTGCCTCAACGACAACGTCGTGGAGGGGCTGCGGCTGCTGGAGCGGCCGGCGTTCAGCGTCCAGTACCACCCAGAGGCGGCGGCCGGACCGCACGACGCCTCCTACCTCTTCGACCGCTTCGTCGCGCTCATGGGCGGCGAGGGCCCCGGCGCCGGCGCCGGCCACCGGAGCGGCGGAACCCCTCACAGCACCACCCAGCACATGGAGGGCCAGAGTGCCTAAGCGCACCGACATCCAGTCCGTCCTGGTCATCGGGTCAGGCCCGATCGTCATCGGCCAGGCCGCAGAGTTCGACTACTCGGGTACGCAGGCATGCCGGGTCCTCAAGGCCGAGGGCCTGCGCGTCATCCTGGTGAACTCCAACCCGGCCACGATCATGACCGACCCGGAGATCGCCGACGCGACCTACGTCGAGCCGATCACGCCCGAGTTCGTCGAGAAGATCATCGCCAAGGAGCGTCCCGACTCGCTGCTGCCCACACTCGGCGGCCAGACCGCGCTGAACACGGCGATCTCCCTGCACGAGTCGGGGACGCTCGCGGAGTACGGCGTGGAGCTGATCGGCGCCAACGTCGAGGCGATCAACAAGGGCGAGGACCGCGACCAGTTCAAGGACGTCGTGGCGGCCGTGCGGGAGCGGACGGGCCACGGCGAGTCCGCCCGCTCCGTCATCTGCCACTCCATGGAAGAGGTGCTGGACGGAGTCGAGGGCCTCGGCGGCTACCCCGTCGTCGTGCGGCCGTCCTTCACCATGGGCGGCGCGGGCTCCGGGTTCGCACACGACGAGGAGGAGCTCCGCCGCATCGCGGGCCAGGGGCTGACCCTCTCGCCGACGACCGAGGTGCTGCTGGAGGAGTCCATCCTCGGGTGGAAGGAGTACGAGCTGGAGCTGATGCGCGACAAGCACGACAACGTCGTGGTCGTCTGCTCCATCGAGAACTTCGACCCGATGGGCGTCCACACGGGCGACTCCATCACTGTGGCGCCGGCGATGACGCTCACCGACCGCGAGTACCAGGTGCTGCGGGACATCGGGATCGCCGTCATCCGCGAGGTCGGCGTCGACACCGGCGGCTGCAACATCCAGTTCGCCGTGAACCCCGCCGACGGACGCGTCGTCGTCATCGAGATGAACCCGCGTGTCTCCCGCTCCTCCGCGCTCGCGTCGAAGGCCACCGGCTTCCCCATCGCGAAGATCGCGGCGAAGCTGGCCGTGGGGTACACGCTCGACGAGATCCCCAACGACATCACCGAGAAGACGCCCGCGTCCTTCGAACCCACCCTCGACTACGTGGTGGTGAAGGTTCCGCGGTTCGCCTTCGAGAAGTTCCCGGCCGCCGACGACACCCTCACCACCACGATGAAGTCGGTGGGCGAGGCGATGGCGATCGGGCGCAACTTCCCCGAGGCGCTGAACAAGGCGCTGCGCTCGCTGGAGAAGAAGGGCAGCCAGTTCGACTTCGTCACCCCTCCCGGGGACAAGGCGGAGCTGTTGGCGAAAGCCGCGCGTCCCACCGACGGCCGCATCAACACCGTCATGGAGGCCATCCGCGCCGGGGCCGCCCCCCAGGAGGTCTTCGACGCCACGAAGATCGACCCCTGGTTCACCGACCAGCTCTTCCTGATCGACGAGATCGCCGGGAAGCTCGCCGGCGCCCCGGAGCTGAGCGCGTTCCTGCTGGCCGAGGCCAAACGTTACGGCTTCTCCGACGCCCAGATCGCGAGCCTTCGTTCGCTGCGCGAGGACGTGGTCCGCGAGGTGCGCCACGCGCTGGGCGTGCGCCCCGTCTACAAGACGGTCGACACCTGCGCGGCCGAATTCGCCGCGAGCACGCCCTACTTCTACTCCTCGTACGACGAGGAGACCGAGGTGGCCCCGCGCGAGAAGCCGGCCGTGATCATCCTCGGGTCGGGCCCCAACCGCATCGGCCAGGGCATCGAGTTCGACTACTCCTGCGTCCACGCCTCCTTCGCCCTCGGCGAGGCCGGCTACGAGACCGTGATGGTCAACTGCAACCCCGAGACCGTCTCCACCGACTACGACACCTCGGACCGGCTCTACTTCGAGCCGCTCACCCTCGAGGACGTCCTGGAGATCGTCCACGCCGAGCAGGCGGCGGGCCCGGTCGCCGGGGTGGTCGTGCAGCTCGGCGGGCAGACGCCGCTGGGCCTCGCCCAGGCGCTGAAGGACAACGGCGTGCCCATCGTGGGCACTTCGCCCGAGGCGATCAACCTCGCCGAGGAGAGGGGCGCGTTCGGACGTGTACTGGAGGAGGCCGGCCTGCCGGCTCCCAAGTACGGCACGGCCTACTCCTTCGAGCAGGCCAAGGGAATCGCCGCGGAGATCGACTACCCCGTGATGGTGCGCCCTTCGTATGTGCTCGGCGGACGGGGCATGGAGATCGTCTACGACGAGGCCTCGCTCGCCGTATACCTGGAGCGCCACGCCGGCCTGATCTCCGAACACCCCGTCCTCATCGACCGGTTCCTCGACGACGCGATCGAGATCGACGTCGACGCCCTCTACGACGGCGAGGAGCTCTACCTCGGCGGCGTGATGGAGCACATCGAGGAGGCCGGCATCCACTCCGGGGACTCGGCGTGCGCGCTGCCGCCCATCACCCTGGGCGGCCACGACATCAAGCGGCTGCGCGCGTCGACGGCGGCCATCGCGCGGGGAGTCGGCGTACGCGGACTGATCAACATCCAGTTCGCCATGGCCGGCGACATCCTCTACGTGCTGGAGGCCAACCCGCGCGCCTCCCGCACCGTCCCCTTCACCTCCAAGGCCACCGCCGTCCCGCTGGCGAAGGCCGCGGCCCGCATCTCCCTGGGCGCCACGGTCGCGGAGCTGCGTCAGGAAGGGATGCTTCCGGCGGAGGGCGACGGCGGCGACCTGCCGCTGGACGCCCCCATCTCCGTGAAGGAGGCCGTGCTGCCCTGGACCCGCTTCCGCGACGTCCAGGGGCAGGGCGTGGACACCATCCTCGGCCCCGAGATGCGCTCGACCGGTGAAGTCATGGGCATCGACTCGGTGTTCGGCACCGCCTACGCCAAGTCGCAGACGGCGGTCTACGGCGCGCTGCCCACGAAGGGGCGCGCGTTCGTCTCCGTCGCCAACCGCGACAAGCGCTCGCTGATCTTCCCGGCCCGTGAACTGGTCGCCATGGGGTTCGAGTTGCTGGCGACGTCCGGCACCGCGGAGGTCCTCAAGCGCAACGGCATAAACGCCACCGTCGTACGCAAGCACAGCCAGGGGCCGGGCCCCGACGGCGAGCCGACGATCGTCCAGCTCATCCACGCCGGGCGGGTCGACCTGATCGTCAACACCCCCTGGGGCACCGGCGGCCGCCTCGACGGGTACGACATCCGCACCGCCGCGGTCGCCCGCGCCGTCCCCTGCCTCACCACCGTCCAGGCCCTCGCCGCGGCGGTCCAGGGCATCGAGGCGCTCACACGCGGCGAGGTGGGGGTCCGTTCGCTCCAGGAGCACGCGGACCGCCTCACCGCGGCGCGCAGCTCCGGCTGACGCCCGGCGGGGCGGGGAGTAGCGGCCCGCTCAGCGCGACCGCTCCTCCCCGCCCCGCGGCCCCGCCGCACCCACCGCCCCCGACACCGCCCGTACTCATGCGAAGGCCGCCATGTACCACCTGCTGTTCGAGACCGTCCTGAGACGGCTGGACCCCGAGAGGGCCCACCGGCTGGCCTTCGCGCTGATCCGCGGGGTCTCGCGGCTGCCGCTGCTGCGGACGTGCGTCGCGGCGAGGTTCGCCGCCCGCCCGGGCGAGCTGCTGACCGAGGCGCTGGGGCGCAGCATGCCGGGCCCCTTCGGGCTCGCCGCCGGGTTCGACAAGAACGCCGAAGGCATCGACGGACTGGCGATGCTGGGCTTCGGCCACGTCGAAGTCGGCACCGTCACGGGCCAGGCCCAGCCGGGCAACCCCCGGCCGCGTCTCTTCCGCCTCCCCGCGGACCGCGCCCTGATCAACCGGATGGGCTTCAACAACGAGGGCTCGGCCGCGGTCGCCGCCCGGCTCGCTGCCCGCGCCCGGCGCCGTGGAGCGGGAGGCGCACGGGGAGCTGCCGCGTCCCCGGTGGTCGGGGTCAACATCGGCAAGACGAAGGCCGTTTCCGAGGAGGAGGCCGTCAGGGACTACGTCACATCCACCGAGCGCCTCGCCGTCCACGCCGACTACCTCGTCGTGAACGTCTCCTCGCCCAACACCCCCGGTCTGCGCGCCTTCCAGGCCACCGACGCGTTGCGCCCGCTGCTGAGCGCCGTGCGCGAGGCCGCCGACCGTGCCGTCGAGGGACGCCGCGTGCCGCTGCTGGTGAAGATCGCGCCCGACCTCGCCGACGAGGACGTCGACGCCGTCGCCGACCTCGCGGTGGAACTGGGCCTGGACGGCATCATCGCCACCAACACCACCATCGCCCGCGACGGCCTCGGCCTCACCGCACCGCCGTCGCTCACGGCGGAGACCGGCGGCCTCTCCGGGGCGCCGCTGCACGACCGGTCCCTCCAGGTGCTGCGGCGGCTGTACGCCCGGGTCGGCGGACGCGTCACGCTCGTCGGCGTCGGCGGCGTCACGACGGCGGACGACGTGTGGGAGCGCATCCTCGCCGGCGCCACCCTCGTGCAGGGTTACAGCGCCTTCGTCTACGAGGGCCCCGGCTGGGCCCGGGCCGTCCACAGGGGGCTGGCCGCGCGCCTCGCCGCCAGCCCGTACGCCACGCTCGCCGACGCCGTCGGCGCCGGACACCGGAAGGCCGAGGCAGCATGAACCAGCAGGCTCCGCACCAGGAACCCTTCGGCGCGCGGCTGCGCCGCGCCATGGACACGCGCGGTCCCCTGTGCGTCGGCATCGACCCGCATCCCGGGCTCCTCGCCGACTGGGGCCTGACCGACGACGTCGCGGGTCTGGAGCGCTTCACCTCCGGCGTCGTCGAGGCGCTGGCCGGCCAAGTCGCCGTGCTCAAGCCGCAGTCGGCGTTCTACGAACGGTTCGGCTCCCGCGGCGTCGCCGTGCTGGAGCGCGCCGTCGCCGAAGCGCGCGCCGCCGGTGCGCTGGTGCTGACGGACGCCAAGCGGGGCGACATCGGCTCCACCATGTCCGCCTACGCGGACGCCTACCTCGACCCCGCGTCGCCGCTCTTCTCCGACGCGCTGACGGTGAGCCCGTACCTGGGGTTCGGTTCCCTGCGCCCGGCGGCCGAGCGTGCCCGCGCGAGCGGCTGCGGCCTGTTCGTCCTCGCGCTCACCTCCAACCCGGAGGGCGCCGAAGTACAGCACGCGGTACGGGAGAACGGCCGGAGCGTGGCCGCGACCGTCCTCGCGCACCTCGCGCAGGAGAACGCCGGCGCGGAGCCCCTCGGTTCGATGGGCGCGGTGGTCGGTGCGACTCTCGGCGGCACGCTCCACGCCGCGGGCGTGGACCTGGCCGTCAACGGGCCGCTGCTCGCACCGGGGATCGGAGCGCAGGGAGCCACGGCGGCCGACCTCCCGCGCGTCTTCGGGGCCGCGAAGGGGAACGTCCTGCCCAGTATCAGCAGGGGCGTGCTCCGTCACGGGCCGTCGCCGAAGGCGCTGCGCGAGGCGGCCCTCGCGGAGGCGGAGGCCCTCGCGGAGGCACTGGCCTGACGGGCGCGAGGTCCCGGACCGGACGTATGAGGGCGGTACGTCCCTTCCTGTACTGCTCCGTACCTGCTTCGTACCTGCGGTGATGCGCGGCCGGAACCCCGACAGCCGTGAATTGAGGCGGAGTTGAGCCGAGAACTGGGGGTATTTGTCCATTAATGTACCGATCGACTTGAGTCTGACCAGGACTTTTCCGCAGTTCTCGCTGACTCAGGCGCCACAGGCCGCTAGTCTCCGTCGGGAGCAGCGCGAACAGGCGCGTTGCTCGTTGCCCCGTGCTGGCGGGGCTATGAGAAAGCTCCTCACGAATCCATTCCGACAGTTCTAACTGAGGTGACGTAGGCGTGGCTCTTCCGCCCCTTACCCCTGAACAGCGCGCAGCCGCGCTCGAAAAGGCCGCCGCGGCTCGCCGGGAGCGCGCCGAGGTCAAGAACCGGCTGAAGCACTCCGGCGCGACCCTGCACGACGTGATCAAGCAGGGCCAGGAGAACGACGTCATCGGCAAGATGAAGGTCAGTGCTCTCCTGGAAAGCCTCCCGGGCGTCGGCAAGGTCCGCGCCAAGCAGATCATGGAGCGTCTCGGGATCTCCGAGAGCCGCCGAGTGCGCGGCCTGGGCTCCAACCAGATCGCCGCTCTGGAGCGGGAGTTCGGCGGAGCCTCCGCCTGATCGCCCCGTGACGAGGACGCCGCGGGCCACGGCCTGCGGCGTCCTGGTGGCAAGGCACTGCTCCGAACCGGGATAATCACTGCATGAGTTCTGCAGTTCCCCGGGGGGACACCCCGGAACCTCCCGCCGGCAAGCCTCGGCTGACCGTGCTCTCCGGCCCTTCAGGGGTCGGGAAGAGCACGGTCGTCGCACATCTGCGCAAGGCCCATCCGGATGTCTGGCTGTCCGTGTCCGCGACGACGCGCAGGCCGCGCCCCGGTGAGAAGCACGGCGTGCAGTACTTCTTCGTCAGCGACGACGAGTTCGACAAACTCGTCGCGAACGGGGAACTGCTGGAGTGGGCCGAATTCGCGGGAAACCGGTACGGCACCCCCCGCGCCGCCGTTCTCGAGCATCTGGAACGGGGCGAACCCGTCCTTCTCGAGATCGACCTCCAGGGCGCCAGGCTCGTACGGAAGGCCATGCCCTCCGCCCGGCTCGTATTCCTCGCCCCGCCCAGCTGGGAGGAGCTCGTCCGCCGCCTGACCGGCAGGGGGACGGAGCCCCCCGAGGTCATCGAGCGGCGGCTGGCGGCGGCCCGTACGGAGCTGGCGGCCGAAGAGGAATTCGACACCACCCTCGTCAATACCTCGGTCGAGGACGTCAGCGCCGAGCTGCTAGCCTTGATGCGGATCGCTTGATTCTCGATCTCTTTCTGAACTTCACCACACCCCTCCGGAAGGCAGAGCGTGTCCTCTTCCATCTCCACGCCCGAGGGCATCATCAATCCGCCCATTGATGAGCTGCTCGAAGCCACCGACTCGAAGTACAGCCTCGTGATCTACGCCGCCAAGCGTGCGCGCCAGATCAACGCGTACTACTCGCAGCTCGGTGAGGGTCTCCTCGAGTACGTGGGCCCCCTCGTGGACACCCACGTCCACGAGAAGCCGCTCTCGATCGCGCTCCGCGAGATCAACGCCGGCCTGCTGACCTCCGAGGCCGTCGACGTCCCGGTGACGCAGTAGGCACCGGCAGGAACCACCTCCACGGGCCCGGCAGCCGCGCTGCCGGGCCCGTGGTGTGTCATGTGTAGGTGGTAGGCAGCCCGCCTGACGCCCGTCAGGCACCGTCGGGCACCGCATGGGGAGAGGTCGGCGATGGAGCAGCGCCAGCACGGCAGTCCGCAGGAGAGCAGGCCGCGGGTCGTACTCGGAGTCAGCGGCGGCATCGCCGCCTACAAGGCGTGCGAGCTGCTGCGGCGGCTGACGGAGAGCGGGCACGATACGCAGGTCGTGCCGACGGCCTCCGCGCTGCGCTTCGTCGGGGAGGCCACGTTCTCGGCGCTCTCGGGCCGTCCCGTGAGCACCGACGTGTGGGAGTCGGTGCACGAGGTGCCCCACGTGCGCATCGGGCAGAGCGCCGACCTGGTCGTGGTCGCGCCCGCGACGGCCGACATCCTCGCGAAGGCCGCCCACGGCCTCGCCGACGACCTGCTGACGAACACCCTGCTCACCGCGCGGTGTCCGGTCGTCTTCGCCCCCGCCATGCATACCGAGATGTGGGAGCACCCGGCCACGCAGGAGAACGTCGCCACGCTGCGCCGCCGGGGCTGCCTCGTCATCGAGCCCGCGGTGGGACGGCTGACGGGAGCGGACACGGGCAAGGGGCGCTTCCCGGAGCCGGAGGCGGTCTTCGAGTTCTGCCGCGGGGTGCTCGCGCGCGGTACGGCCGCGGAGCGGACGGACCTCACGGGCCGGCACGTGGTCGTCAGCGCGGGCGGCACGCGCGAACCCCTCGATCCGGTGCGTTTCCTGGGCAACCGCTCGTCGGGGAAGCAGGGCTTCGCCCTGGCTCGTACCGCCGCCGCGCGCGGCGCCCGCGTCACCCTGGTCGCGGCGAACAGCGAGCTTCCCGGCCCGGCCGGCGTCGACGTGGTCCGGGTGGGGACGGCCGCACAGCTCCGTGAGGCGGTGCTGGAGGCGGCCGCCGACGCGGACGCCGTCGTGATGGCGGCAGCGGTCGCGGACTTCCGTCCGGCGGCCTACGCCGAAGGCAAGATCAAGAAGCGGAAGGACGCGGAGCCCGAGCCCCTGGAGCTGGTGCGCAATCCGGACATCCTCGCCGAGCTGTCCACCGACAGGGCCCGCGCCGGCCAGATCGTCGTCGGCTTCGCGGCCGAGACCGACGACGTCCTCGCCAACGGCCGGGCCAAGCTGGCCCGCAAGCGCTGCGACCTGCTCGTCGTCAACGAGGTGGGGGAGGGCAAGACGTTCGGGGCGGAGGAGAACGAGGCCGTCGTCCTGGGTGCGGACGGAAGTGAGACGGCGGTTCCGTACGGACCGAAGGACGTCCTCTCCGACAAGGTCTGGGACCTGGTGGCCCTGCGCTTCCCCTGACCGTTTCGCCCTTTTCGCCCGTCCGTCGCAAGCGAGCGGAATCAGTCCGTCCGCGGGATCCGTTATGTCTGTGATGGCGTGATATGACGCACACTCCGCAGGCCCGTCAAGAGCGCACCGCATCTCCTGGTGGATGAGCTTGCGCAGGTCATGGCCTGTATCGAAGTTCGGGACTACGTGATTGGATACGGCTCCAGATGGATAAACTGGCGGCGGACCGTGCTTGGGCCCCCGACCGGTCCGCCCATTGATAGCCAGCAGCCGCTGCAACCCCAGGGAGCGATGTGTCCCGCCGTCTGTTCACCTCGGAATCCGTGACCGAGGGTCACCCTGACAAGATTGCTGACCAGATCAGCGACACCATCCTCGACGCGCTGCTCAAGGAAGACCCGCACTCGCGGGTCGCCGTCGAGACTCTGATCACCACCGGGCTCGTGCACGTCGCCGGTGAAGTGACCACCAAGGCCTACGCACCCATCTCGTCGCTCGTGCGCAACAAGATCCTCGAGATCGGCTACGACTCGTCGAAGAAGGGCTTCGACGGCGCCTCCTGCGGCGTCTCGGAGTCGATCGGCGCGCAGTCCCCCGACATCGCGCAGGGCGTCGACACCGCGTACGAGAACCGCGTCGAGGGCGACGACGACGAGCTGGACAAGCAGGGCGCCGGCGACCAGGGCCTGATGTTCGGCTACGCCTGCGACGAGACCGCCGAGTACATGCCGCTTCCCGTCCAGCTGGCTCACCGCCTCTCGGAGCGCCTCTCCGACGTGCGGAAGAACGGCACCATCCCCTACCTGCGCCCGGACGGCAAGACGCAGGTGACGATCGAGTACGACGGCGACAAGGCCGTCCGCCTCGACACCGTCGTGGTCTCCTCGCAGCACGCCGCGGACATCGACCTGGACTCGCTGCTCGCCCCCGACATCCGCGAGTACGTCGTCGAACCGGAGCTCAAGCGCCTCGTCGAGGACGGCGTCAAGCTGGACACCGCCGGCTACCGGCTTCTGGTCAACCCCACCGGCCGCTTCGAGATCGGCGGCCCGATGGGCGACGCGGGCCTGACCGGCCGGAAGATCATCGTCGACACCTACGGCGGCATGGCCCGCCACGGCGGCGGCGCTTTCTCCGGCAAGGACCCGTCCAAGGTCGACCGCTCGGCGGCGTACGCGATGCGCTGGGTCGCCAAGAACGTCGTCGCGGCAGAGCTGGCCACGCGCTGCGAGGTCCAGGTCGCCTACGCGATCGGCAAGGCCGAGCCCGTCGGTGTCTTCGTGGAGACCTTCGGCACCGCCACCGTCGACGTCGAGAAGATCGAGCAGGCGATCAGCGAGGTCTTCGACCTCCGCCCCGCCGCGATCATCCGCGACCTCGACCTGCTCCGCCCGATCTACGCCCAGACCGCGGCCTACGGCCACTTCGGCCGTGAACTCCCCGACTTCACCTGGGAGCGCACGGACCGCGTCGACGCGCTGCGCAAGGCCGCGGGGCTGTAACTACCGCTTGTCGGCGGGCGTTTGAGGCGTCCACGGCCCGCAGGGCCCGGTCGTTCCGCGTCACGCGGGGCGGCCGGGCCCTGCGCGTGCCAGGGTGCTTGCCGTAAGCCGTGTGGGGAGTGTCCTCCGGGCCGGTGGGGCCCCGCTGGTGTCCGCGCCGTCTGCTAAGACTGAAAGCTGTGAGCAGCGATGACGAGCAGCGGGGGACCTCCGGGGAGGCGCCGGAGCAGCTTGCGCTGCTGCGCGAGACCGTGCGGAAGAGCAAGCCGCCGAAGGCGAAGCCGAGGACGTGGCGCGGGGCGGCGCTCGCCGGGGAACTGCCGGTAGCCCGCGTCCTGGTGGACAAAGGGCTGGTCCACCTGGACAGGTACTTCGACTACGCGGTTCCCGCCGCCATGGACGCCGAGGCCCAGCCGGGGGCCCGGGTGCGGGTGCGCTTCGGCGCGGGGGAGCGCGAGGGCCGGCGCGAGGGCGGCGGGCTGATCAACGGGTTCATCGTCGAACGCGTCGCGCAGAGCGACTATCCGGGTGCTCTGGCCCCGATCGCGCAGGTGCTCTCCCCGGAGCCTGTGCTCTCTCCGGAGTTGCTGCGGCTGTGCCGGGCGGTGGCCGACCGGTACGCGGGGTCGCTCGCCGACGTGGTGCAGCTTGCCGTGCCGCCGCGGATGGCGAGGGCCGAGAAGCGGGCCTCGCCCGAGGCCCAGCCGCCGCCGTCAGCACCTCAGCCCGGCGGCTGGGAGCGGTACGTCGACGGGCCCGCCTACCTGGAGAGGCTCGCCGAGGGCGGCAGCCCCCGCGCCGTATGGACGGCGCTGCCCGGCCCGGAGTGGCCGCAGGAGCTGGCCCGGGCCCTCGCCGCCGCGCTCGCCTCCGGACGCGGCGCCCTCGCGGTGCTGCCGGACGGCCGTGCGGCGGGACGGGTCGACGCCGCGCTAGCGGAGCTGATCGGTGACGGGCGGCACGTCCTGCTGACCGCCGAGTCCGGCCCCGAGCAGCGCTACGCCCGCTGGCTGGCGGTGAGCCGCGGCGCCGTGCGGGCGGTGGTGGGGACGCGCGCGGCGATGTTCGCTCCGGTGCGCGATCTCGGCCTGGCGGCCCTGTGGGACGACGGGGACGCGGCGCACAGCGACGACCACGCGCCGCAGCCGCACGCCCGGGAGGTGCTGCTGCAGCGCGCCGTCACCGAGCAGGCGGGTTTCCTGGCGGGCGGCCACGGGTGCACCGTCGAGGCGGCGCAGCTGGTGGAGACCGGCTGGGCGCGGCCGCTGACGGCGTCCCGCGAGACCGTGCGGGAGACGGCCCCCCTGATCCGTACGGTCGGCGACCTCGACGAGGCCCGCGATGCGGCGGCCCGCACCGCCCGGCTGCCGACGCTCGCATGGAACACGGCCCGGGACGCTTTGAGCCGGGGGCCCGTCCTGGTGCAGGTGCCACGGCGCGGTTACGTCCCGCGGCTCGCGTGCGCGCAGTGCCGGGCGCCCGCGCGCTGTGCCCGGTGCTCCGGCCCGCTGGAGGCCACCGACGACCGGGGGAGCCTCCGGTGCGGCTGGTGTGCGCTCGAGGTTCCGGACTGGCACTGCCCCGACTGCGGCGGGACGCGGCTGCGCGGGCAGGTCTTCGGCGCCCGGCGGACCGCGGAGGAGCTGGGACGCGCCTTTCCGTCCGTCCCGGTGCGCACCTCGGGCCGCGATCATGTCCTTGAGAGCGTGCCGGACGCGCCCGCGCTCATCGTCTCGACTCCCGGCGCCGAGCCTCCCGCGGACGGCCCCGGCTATGCGGCCGCGCTGCTGCTCGACGGCTGGGCGCTGCTGGGCCGGCCTGATCTGCGTGCCGGTGAGGAGGCGCTGCGCCGCTGGCTGTCCGCTTCCGCGCTGGTACGGCCCCAGGGGGAGGACGGCACGGTCCTCGTCGTTGCCGAGCCGACTCTGCGCCCTGTGCAGGCGCTCGTGCGCTGGGACCCGTCCGGGTTCGCGCTGCGGGAGCTGTCGGAGCGGGCGGAGCTGGGGTTTCCGCCGGTCTCGCGGATGGCCGCCGTCAGCGGGCGGGCGGAGGCGGTCGCCGAGCTGCTGGGTCAGGCCGGGCTGCCGGCGGACGCGGAGGTGCTGGGCCCTGTGGGGCTTCCCGTCGTCGAACCCGGACGGCCCCGGCGTCCCGGCGATCCGCCTGTGGGGGAGCGGTGGGTGAGGGCGCTGGTGCGGGTGCCGCCGGGGTCGGGTGCGGCGATGGCGGCGGCGCTGAAGACGGCGCACGCTGCCCGCCTTGCGCGGCGCGAGGGGACCCCCGTTCAGATCCGCGTCGATCCGCCCGACATCGGCTGACGAGTGCGGTCCCACCGCTGCTGCCGACTGCCCCGCGCGGAGCGGCAGTCGACGGGGTATGCCGGTCAAGTGCGTGGTGAGCGGGGGCCGGACGGGACTCCGTTCGTGCCGGCGGTGTGATGAGCCGGCAATCCGTACGGGCTGCGGACGTCGCACCGCCCGGTGCGTGCGGCGCGCACCGGGCGGTGGGGCAACGGCCGAGGAGGAGTCAGCCGTTGCGAGGGCCGGGGAATGCCCCCGGTCTGTGGTCACGTGAGGGCTGCCCGGGAACGGGCGGCCGTGACGGGGTGAGCGCGGTGCCCTGGACGGTGCCGGTCTGTGCGGACGCGGCAGGCGCGGCGGCCGGCAGGGCCGGACCCGACGGGCCGTTCCCTGCCGCTGCGGGGAGGGCGGGCGCTGCCGGCGCCGAATCGGACGGGAAGTCGGACTGCCCGCCGGCGTCCGCCAGTTCGCGGGACGCGTTGCGCCGCGAACCGTAACGACGGTGCACGGCCTGCTTGGTGACGCCGAGCGCGGAGCCGACGGCGTCCCAGGAGAAGCCCAGCGACCTGTCGAAGTCCACCGCGGCGGTGACCAGGGTCTCCACGCTGTCCCGCAGTTCCTGTGCCAGCCGCACGGTGGGTGCGGGCGCGCGCCCGTAGACGACGAAGCCCGCTGACGGGGCGGAGCGTCGCGGTCGGTAGACGTTGCCGAGCTGGGCGGTGAGGGTGCGCAGCGCGTCCACCTGGCGGCGGACCCGCTCGATGTCCCGCACCAGCAGGTGCAGGCTCGCCCTGGCCTGGGCGTCGTGGGTTGCGTGGTCGGCCATTGAAGAAGCCTCTCGAAACCGTTGTGCAGCGGATACGGAGCCGCGAACGGCTCGTTTCGGTCAATCTGGTTTGACCAACGCGATAGGGGCGTTCGGGTCACGCCCGGAGGCGTGCCGACGGTCGGCGCGGGTGTGCGCGCCTCTACGTACGCCCCCTCGGGTGGCGCAACGGAACACCAAGTGCGGCCCGTAGACTGGCGCGTCGTCCATGACCGCGGGTTCCGCGGTGCCGCCGCCGTTCCGTGAGAGGTGGACCCCAACCGATGAAGCTCGTCTTCGCCGGCACCCCCGAGGTCGCCGTGCCCGCGCTCGACGCCCTGATCGCCTCGGAGCGGCACGAGGTGGCGGCCGTGGTGACGCGCCCCGACGCCCGTGCCGGACGGGGACGGCGGCTGGTGCCGAGCCCCGTGGCGCAGCGCGCCGAGGAGGAGGGCATCGAGGTACTCAAGCCCGCACGCCCCCGCGACGAGGACTTCCTCGCCCGCCTCCGCGAGATCGGGCCCGACTGCGCTCCCGTCGTCGCCTACGGCGCGCTGCTGCCCCGGGTCGCCCTGGACGTGCCGGCGCGCGGTTGGGTCAATCTGCACTTCTCCCTGCTGCCCGCCTGGCGCGGTGCGGCACCCGTCCAGCACGCCCTGCTGGCGGGGGACGAGATGACGGGCGCGTCCACGTTCCTCATCGAGGAGGGCCTGGACTCCGGGCCGGTCTACGGCGTGATCACGGAGAAGGTGCAGCCCACCGACACCAGCGGCGACCTGCTGACCCGGCTCGCGTTCGCGGGCGCCGGACTGCTCGCCGCCACGATGGACGGCATCGAGGACGGCACCCTCCGCGCCGTGCCGCAGCCCGAGGAGGGCGTCTCGCTCGCTCCGAAGATCGGCGTCGAGGACGCGCGGATCGACTGGGAGGCCCCGGCCCTGCGCGTCGACCGGCTCGTGCGGGCGTGCACCCCCGCTCCCGGTGCCTGGACGGTCTTCCGCGGCGAGCGGCTGAAGGTGCGGTCCCTGACGCCCGAGACCGGGCAGCCGTCCGGGGGCGGCGGCCTCGGCCCGGGGGAGCTGGCCGCCGGGAAGAACTCCGTTCTGGTGGGCACCGGTTCGCATCCGGTGGAGCTGCAGTGGGTGCAGCCGCAGGGCAAGAAGCCGATGCCCGCGGCCGACTGGGCGCGCGGCGTGCGAGTGGCCGAGAGCGAGCGGCTGGGCGTGTAGGGGGGAGGCGGCGGTCCGGTCCTGCCCCTGGCCTTCCGGCCCCTCGTCTGCCCGTTCCTGCCACCGGTCCCGGCCCTGCTCGTGTGCCGCCGCCCGTGACGCGGCGTCCGGCCACCGGCGTAGGCTGAACGGGCACCTCGTCATCGCAGATCCGGAGCACCTTTCCCCGTGAGCAACAGGCCGCGCCGCCCGTCGAAGCCCTACCGCCGTCCCCGCAAGGACCCGGTCCGCATCCTCGCCTTCGAGGCGCTGCGCGCCGTCGACGAGCGCGACGCGTACGCGAACCTCGTGCTGCCTCCGCTTCTGCGGAAGGCCCGCGACAAGGGCGACTTCGACTCCCGGGACGCGGCCCTGGCCACCGAGCTGGTCTACGGAACGCTGCGCTGGCAGGGCACCTACGACGCGATTGTCGCCGAGTGCGTGGACCGTCCGCTGCGCGAGGTCGACCCGCCCGTGCTCGACGTGCTCTCTCTCGGCGTGCACCAGCTGCTGAACACCCGCATCCCCACCCATGCGGGAGTGAGCGCCACCGTCGAACTGGCCCGTGTCGTACTGGGGGACGGGCGTGCGAAGTTCGTCAACGCGGTGCTCCGCAAGGTCGCCGCGGACGACCTGGAGGGCTGGCTGGAGAGGGTGACGCCTTCGTACGACGAGGACCCGGAGGAGCACCTGGGAATCCGTCACGCGCATCCGCGCTGGGTGGTCTCCGCGCTCTGGGACTCCCTCGGCGGCGGCAGCAACGGCATGGAGGACCTGCTGGCCGCGGACAACGACAGGCCGGAGGTGACCCTGGTGGCCCGTCCGGGCCGTGCCACCACGGAGGAGCTGCTCACCGGCGATGCCGTCCCCGGCCGCTGGTCGCCCTACGCGGTGCGGCTCGCGGAGGGCGGCGAACCCGGTGCGATCGACGCCGTGCGCGAGGGGCGGGCCGGCGTGCAGGACGAGGGGAGCCAGCTCGTCGCGCTGGCGCTCGCCGGCGCACCGCTGGAGCCTCCCGCCGAGGACGGCGCGAGCGCGTCCGGCGAGGAGCGGGACGGGAGCGGCCGGGGCGAGCGGTGGCTGGACGGCTGCGCCGGGCCCGGGGGCAAGGCCGCGCTGCTCGGGGCCCTCGCCGCGCAGCGCGGCGCCGTGCTCCTCGCCGCGGAGAAGCAGCAGCACCGTGCGGGCCTCGTGGCCCGCTCCCTGGACGGCAACCCGGGCCCGTACGCGGTGGTCACCGCGGACGCGACGCGTCCCGCGTGGCGGCCGGGCTCCTTCGACCGCGTCCTGGTCGACGTGCCCTGCACGGGGCTGGGTGCGCTGCGCCGGCGCCCCGAGGCGCGCTGGCGCCGCAGCCCCGAGGACGTGACCGGCTTCGCGCCTCTCCAGCGCGACCTGCTGCGGCAGGCCCTGAACTCGGTGCGCGTGGGCGGGGTCGTCTGCTACGCCACCTGCTCACCGCACCTCGCGGAGACCCGGGCCGTCGTCGGGGACCTGGTCAAGGAGACGGGCGCCGAACAGATCGACGTCAGGCCGCTGCTGCCCGAGATGCCCCACCTGGGCGACGGACCGGACGTGCAGCTGTGGCCCCATCTCCACGGGACCGACGCGATGTACATGGCGCTGCTGCGCCGTACCCCTTCCTGAGCGGGACGAGGGCCTGGACGAGGGTCTGCACAAGCGCTTCCCGGGACCGCGTCCCGTGTCAGTTCCCCTGCCAGTCGGGGGTGCGCTTGTCGAGGAACGCGGTCACGCCCTCGCGGAAGTCGCGGCTCCCGTAGCAGAGTTCGTACAGGTCGTCGGCGGGGCCGGGGGCCGAGGCGGCCAGCACCCGCCGGTCGGCCTCCTTCAGCGCGGCGAGCGTGAGGGGCGCTCCGCGGGCGATGCCGGCGCACGTCGCGGCGATGCGCTCGTCGAACTCCTCACGTTCCACGACCTCCTGGACGAAGCCGGCCGTCAGCGCCTCCTGCGCGCCGATCAGTTCGGCGGTGAGCAGCGCCCGCAGCGTGCGGGCCCTGCCGAGCGAGGCGTAGAGACGCGCGACGACGGCCGGTGCGAGGCAGTTGCCGAGCGTGCGGGCGATGGGTGCGCCGAACACCGCGTCCGGCGTGCACAGTACGAGGTCGCAGCAGGCGGACAGGGCGATGCCGGCGCCCACCGCCGGTCCTTCGACGGCGCCGACGACCGGCATGCGCACCGAGGCGAGACGTTCCACGGCCCGCCCCACGCGCTTCTCGTAGGCGACGCCGTCGGCGCCCGACGTGAACCCCCGGAACTCGCGGATGTCGGTGCCCGCTGCGAAGGCGCGGCCGCCGGCGCCGCGCAGCACGGTCACCTGGACCTCCGGGTCGGCGTCGATCTCCTCGCAGGCGAGTTCGAGCTGGTCGTACATGCCCATCGTCAGGGCGTTCCGCTGACGCGGGTTGGAGAGCGTCAGATGCGCCGCGGAGGAACCTGTGCCGGGTACCTCCTGCTTCGTCCAGCGGGCGGACGGCGGATGGACGTCGGTGGTCATGCGTCCCCCAGCAGTTCCTCGTTGTGCTCTCCGAGCAGCGGCGGATGGCGGCGCACGCGGGCCGGGGTGCGGCCCAGTTTGACCGGGAAGCCGAGGACCTGCGCCCTGCCCTCGACGGGGTGCTCGTACTCCTCGACCATGCCGCGTGCCTCGGCGTGCGGGTCGCCTCCGAGGATCTGCCCGTAGTCGAGGATCGGGCCGGCGGGGATGCCCGCGTCCAGGAGCAGCCGTACGCACTGCTCCGTGGTCTCCGTCGCCAGCCGCCCCTCCAGCAGGGCGATCAGCTCGGCCCGGTGCTCCATCCGGTCGGTGTTGGAGGCGAAGCGCTCGTCGCCGGCGAGGTGCTCCAGGCCGAGGGCGTCGCACAGGCGGTGCCACAGTCGCTGGTTGTTGGCGGCGATGGTGACGTGGCCGTCGGCGGTGCGCACCGCCTGGTACGGGGCCGCCATGCGGTGGGCCGAGCCGAGCGGCCGGGGCGTGCGCCCGGAGGCGAAGTACTCCGTCGACTCCCACACCGACATCGCCAGCACCGCCTCGTACAGGGACGTCTCCAGGTACTGGCCCTCGCCGGTGCGCAGCCGGTGGTGGTACGCGCCGAGGATGCCGATCGCGCAGAGCATCCCCGCTCCCAGATCGCCCACGGGCAGACCGCACTTGACGGGGTCGCCGCCGGGCTCGCCGGTGACGCTGAGGGAGCCGGCCATGGCCTGCGCGATCAGGTCGTAGCCGGGCCGGTCCGCGTACGGGCCGTACTGGCCGAACCCGGAGATCGAGGCGTAGACGACGTCCGGCCGGATCCGCCGTGCCGCTTCGTAGCCGACGCCGAGGCGGTCGGCGACACCGGGGCGGAAGTTCTCCACGACGACGTCGGCATCGGAGACGAGCCTGCGGAAGCCCTCCTGCCCGTCGTCCGAGCGCAGATCGAGGGTGACGCTGCGCTTGTTGCGGTTCAGCGCGTGGAAGGCGGGGCTGTCGCGCCCGGGGAGGGGGGTGTCCCAGGAGCGCCGGATCTGGTCGCCGGTGCCGGCGGGCTCGACCTTCACCACGTCCGCGCCGAGGTCGGCGAGGAGCATCGTGCAGTAGGGGCCCGCCATGACCTGGGTGAAGTCCACGACGCGTACGCCTTCGAGCGCCCCGGGCGGGAGGGGGGTGGGGGTCACGTGCGGGCTGCTCCCTCGTCGTCGGCTCCGGCTTCCGTGGCGGGACCGGTCAGCAGCGCCTCCCGCACGAGTTCCACGGGATGCCAGGCGCTGCGCTCGGTGCCGTGGAAGATCTGCTGGCGGCAGGAGACCCCGGTGGCGGCGAGGACGGTCGCGCCGGACTCCGCGGCGATGGCGGGGAAGAGGCGGTCGCCGCCGACCGTCATCGACAGCTCGTAGTGCTCGGACTCGAAGCCGAACGAACCGGCCATGCCGCAGCAGCCCGCGTCCAGTTCGACGACCTCCGCGCCCGGTATCCGCTTCAGCAGCTCCACGGTGGCGGCCGTCCCGACCTCCGCCTTCTGATGGCAGTGGCCGTGGTACAGGATTCTGCGGCCCGCGGGCCAGCTCGCCCCGTCCAGGCGCAGCCTGCCGTCGTCGACCGCCTCGGCGAGCATCTCCTCGACCTGCCGCACCCGTCCGGCCACGTCCTGGACGGCGGGGTCGTCCGGGAGCAGGGCGCGGTGTTCGTCCCGCAGCGTCATCAGGCACGACGGCTCGCAGCCCACGACGGGGGAGCCCGGCTCCCCCGACTCGGCCAGCAGCGACGCCAGGTGCCGTGCCTCGTCCTTGGCCTGCTCGACGAGCCCCTTGGAGAAGGCGGCACGTCCGCAGCAGCCGCGAGTCTCCAACTTCACGTTCCAGCCCGCGAGTTCGAGAAGCTCGATGGCCGCACGGCCGATGCCCGGCTCGGTGTATGTGGTGAAGGAGTCGGCGAGGTAGGTGAGGGTGCCGGGTCCGGACGGGTCCGCACCGGCGGCCGCTGTGGTCGCGTCCCCGGGCGGGACGTGCCGTTCGCGGAACCAGCGCACAAGGTTCCTGCGCGTGAAGCGCGGCAGCGGACGGGCCGGTGTGATGCCCAGCAGGCGGTCCATCAGCAGGCGCACGGGACGGATGCGCCCCGGGAGGTTGGACAGGGGGGCGGTGGCGGAACCGAGCCTGTTGAGACGGCGGATGGAGCCGAAGACCTTCGACCTTCGGGGTATGCCGTGCTGCTCGTGCCGGTGGGAGAGCGCCTCCGCCTTCAACGTCGCCATGTCGACACCGAGGGGGCACTCGCTCTTGCACGCCTTGCACATCAGGCACAGGTCGAGGACCTCGTGCAGCCGCTCGTCGCCCAGCGCCGTGTGCGGATCGGGCTCGGAGAGCGCCTTGACGAGGGCGTTGGCGCGTCCGCGTGTGGAGTCCTCCTCCTTCAGGGTGGCCATGTAGGAGGGGCACATGGTGCCGCTCTCGCTCTTGCGGCACAGCCCGATGTTCATGCAGCGGTCGGCGGCGCCGCGCATCCCGCCGACGACCTCGAACTCCAGCTGGGTGCGCAGCGGTCCGGCGGGCGGCAGCGCGGGGTCGCGGAGGTTGTCGGTCATGGCGGGGGCGTCCACGATCTTGCCGGGGTTGAGACGTCCTTGGGGATCGAAGAGGCCCTTGACCTGGCGCATCGCCTCGTACAGCTCGTCGCCGAAGATCTCGCGGTTGAACTCGCTGCGGGCCAGCCCGTCGCCGTGCTCGCTGGAGTTGACGCCGCCGTACTCCCGCACCAGGTCCTTGACCTCCTCGGCGACCGCCCGCATCGTGGCGACCTGCCCCGGGTCGGCGGCGTCGACGAACGGACGGATGTGCAGGCATCCGACCGAGCAGTGCCCGTAGAAGCCCGCGGAGAGCCCGTGCCGGTCGAGCACCTCCTTGAACCGCCCCGTGTACTCGGCGAGATGGACCGGGTCGACGGCGGTGTCCTCGACGAAGGCCAGCGGGCGGCGCGTCCCCTCACCCGCGGCCATCAGCAGTCCGAGGCTGGACTTGCGGACCTTCAACAGCGAGCTCTGCTGCGCGGGGGTGACGGCCTTGAGGGTGTGGTAGCCGTGGCCGTGGCGCGACCAGAGGGACGTGAGCCTGTCCAGCGCGCCGGTCAGCGCCGCCTCGTCGTCGCCGGTGAAGGAGACGAAGAGCAGCGCCTCGGGGTCGCCTTCGAGGATGCCGCTGAGCGAGGCGTACTCGATCTTGCCGCGGGCCAGGTCGAGGATCTGCCTGTCCATGAGCTCCACGGCGGCCGGGTCGCAGGCCAGGGCGTCCTCGGTGGCCGCGATGGCGCCGGCGACGGACGTGAAGTGCCCTACGGCGATGACGGTACGGGCGGGTTTGGGCACCAGGTCGACGAGCGCGCGCGTGGCCAGCACGAGGGTGCCCTCCGAGCCGACGACGAACTTGGCCAGGTCGAACTGCCGCTCTCCGGGGCCTGCTTGACCGGGGACGGGCAGCCGGTCGAGACGGTAACCGCAGGCGCGGCGCCAGAACTGCGGGAAGCCGGAGGCGATGGCGTCCGCGTTCTCCGCAGCGATCCGGGGGAGTTCGCGGTAGAGCCGCCCCTCCAGCGTCAGCTGCCCGGCGCGCCGCCTGCGTTCGTCCTCGTCCACGGGTGCCAGGTGTGCTTCGCGGCCGTCCGCGAGCACGACGTCGAGTTCCCGTACGTGGTCGATGGTCATGCCGTAGCGGATCGAGCCGCTGCCCGCGGAGTTGTTGCCGATCATCCCGCCGACGGTGGCCCGGTTGCTGGTGGAGGTGTCGGGCCCGAACATCAGGCCGTGCGGCGCGGCCGCCCGGTTGAGCTGGTCCTGCACGACACCCGCCTCCACGAGCGCTGTCCGGCCCTCGGGGTCCAGCTCGACGATGCGGTTCATGTGGCGGGAGAGGTCCAGGACGAGTCCGGGCCCGACGGTCTGCCCGGCGAGGCTCGTCCCCGCGCCCCGCGGGACGACCGGAACGCCGTACTGGCCGGCGATCTCCACCGCTGCCCGTACGTCCCCGGAGTGCCTGGGGAAGAGGACCCCCAGCGGCTTGATCGCGTACATGCTCGCGTCGCGGGAGAACAGGTGGCGCGTGTAGTCGTCGAACTGCACCTCGCCGTCGCACTCCCGGCGGAGCCTGGAGGCCACCTCACGTGCCGGTACGGCCTCCGTCGCCGGGGCGTCGCCGCTCATCGCTGTCATGTGCCGGTGACTCCATGGGGTCGGGGGAGGGTCGGGTCGGGGCGTAGGCGGGGGTGGGGCGCAGTCGGGTGCGGGGCGTTCACCCGGAGCGCAGCACGTCCAGGGCCGCGCTCAGTCCGTCCTGCTCGACGGGCACGCCCGCGAGCTCCAGCCCCATCTGCACCCCGGCGAGAGTGCCGGCGAGCGTGAGGTCGTTGAAGTGGCCGAGGTGGCCGATGCGGAAGACCTTGCCGGCGAGCTTGCCGAGGCCGGCGCCCAGCGACATGTCGAACCGCTCCAGCACCGTGCCCCGGAACTTGTCGGCGTCGTGGCCCTCGGGCATCAGTACCGCGGTGACCACGCCGGACGCCTCGCGTTCGTCCGCGCAGAAGACCTCGAGTCCCCAGCCGCGCACGGCCGCCCTGGTGGCGGCGCCGTGACGGGCGTGCCGGGCGTAGACCTCCGGCAGGCCCTCGGCGTCCAGCATGCGCAGGGCCTCCTCCAGCCCGTAGAGCAGGTTGGTGGCGGGGGTGTAGGAGAAGGATCCGCGACGGTTCGCTTCGAGGACCGGCCCCCAGTCCCAGTACGACTTGGGCAGCCGGGCGTCCTCGGCCGCCCGGAGTGCCTTGCCGCTGACGGCGTTGAAGCTCAGTCCGGGCGGCAGCATCAGCCCCTTCTGCGAGGCGGAGACGGTGACGTCGACGCCCCACTCGTCGTGCCGGTAGTCGAGGGAGCCGAGCGAGGAGACGGTGTCGACGAGCAGCAGCGCCGGGTGGCCGGCGGCGTCCATGGCCCGGCGGATGTCGGCGACGCGGCTGGTGACGCCCGTCGAGGTCTCGTTGTGCACGACGCACACGGCCTTGACGGCGTGGCCGGTGTCCGCGGAGAGGCGCTCGGCCAGCGCGTCGGGGTCAGCGCCGTGCCGCCAGTCGCCCGGCACGTGGTCGGTGTCGACGTCCAGGCCGAGGGACCGGGCGAGGTCCCGCCAGAGCGTGGCGAAGTGGCCCGTGTCGAAGGACAGCACGCGGTCGCCCGGGCTGAGCGTGTTGACGAGGGCGGCCTCCCAGGCGCCCGTTCCGGAAGCCGGGTAGATCACGACGGGTCCCGTGGTCCCGAACACCGGTTTGACGGCTTCGAGGAGACGGAGCGTCAGCGCGGAGAACTCCGGACCGCGGTGGTCGATGGTCGGCGCGGACATGGCCCGCAGGACCTGGTCCGGAACGTTGCTGGGGCCTGGGATCTGCAGGAAGTGACGACCGGTGCGGGGTGTCATGGGCCCGACTCCTCGAAGGGGTTGTGCCGTCTAGCGGCACGCTGTATCGTCTCGCGGCACAGCGGAGCATAGGGTTCCCCTTCGGAACGAGTCAATGGATGCAGAACGTCGTCAACGCCCTGAGGGCCCTGGAGGAAGTCGCCGTCCGGCAGCCGGTCGGCGTCGCGGACCTGGCCAGGGCCCTGGAGCTGCCCAAGAGTTCGGTGCAGCGCACCCTCGTGACCCTGCACGGCGCCGGGTGGATCCGGCCTGCCGGCGGCACCCCCACGCGGTGGCTCGTGACCACCAAGGCCCTGCACGTGGGACGTCACGCCACGGGTGAACTGGGGCTGCGTGACGTGGCGTTGCCGGTGATGGAGGAGCTGCGCCGCAGCACGGACGAGACGATCCACCTGGCCGTCCGTGAGGGCGGCAACGTGGTGCTGGTCGAGCGGCTCGAGACGAGCCAGCCCGTGCGCATCATCCTGCCGCTGGGTCAGAACCTTTCCATGCACGCCTCCGCCAACGGCAAGGCGGTGCTCGCCGCGGACCCGCCCGAGGCCGCCGAGCGCTACATCGCCGAAGGGCTGCGGTCGTTCACCGGGACGACGATCACCGATCCGCAGAAGCTGCGCGAGGAGCTGGAGGAGACCCGGGCGAGGGGCTACGCGACCAACAGCGGCGAGTGGCGCGCCGACGTCTCCGCGGTCGCCTGCGCCGTGGTGGGGGAGAGCGGCCTGCCCTTCGCGAGCATCAGCGTCAACGTGCCGACTTCCCGGATGACGCCCGGAGTCCTGCCCGAATTCGGCGCTCTGGTGAACGCGGCGGCGAAGCGTGTGAGTGCCGCATTGGGACGCGCGCACGAGGGAGGCGGTGCCCGCTGAGGGATCCTGCCGAGAAGTCTTGACTCGCCTCCACCCCCCTCCCATACTCGCCCAAGGCGAAAACCGGATTCCGTATCGCGGAATTGCCTTGCCATGCACTCCTGGCCCCGACTGGGCCCGCACAGGGCGGAGTTGACGAGTCGTACGGAGCTTCCGAGTGCTTCTGGTCTCCATTCAGGAAGGTGCCGGCACGCCTGTGAAGTGACCGTTCGACCGAAGGCGAGGAGCCTCGTGTCAGATCAAGTCATATCCATCATCGGATTGGTGCTGGTATTCGCCGTCGCCACATTCTCCTCGGTCCATATGGGCGCCCTCGCGATCGTCGCCGCATTCGTCGTCGGCACCGCATTCGTCGGCGAATCCGCGGACGATATATTCGGGGGTTTTCCGGGCGACCTGTTCGTGGTGCTCGTCGGGGTGACATTCCTCTTCGCCATCGCCAAGAACAACGGCACGGTCGACTGGCTGGTGCACAGGGCGACAGGAGCGGTCGGCGGCAGAATTGCCCTCATCCCCTGGGTGATGTTCCTGGTCACGGCGGTACTGACGGCAACGGGAGCGGTCGTTCCGGCGGCGGTCGGAATCATCGCGCCCATCGGCATGGGATTCTGCGTGCGCTACCGGATCAACCCGGTGCTCATGGGCCTGCTCATCATCAACGGAGCCAGTGCGGGCGGCTTCTCGCCGATCAGCATCTTCGGGAGCATCACGAACGGCGTGGTCTCCAGGAACGACCTCGCGGGGAATCCGACGCTGCTCTTCGTCAGTTCCTTCGTCTTCAACGTCGTCCTCAGCATCGGGGTGTTCTTCCTCTTCGGCGGTCGCGGCCTCATCGGACGGCGCGCGGAGGACGGGGCGGAGACAGGCAGCGAGAAAGCCGGCAAGGACGGCGGCGGGGAAGGGGAAGGCGGCACGCTCGTCTCGGCGGGCGTCTCCGGCGCCGACACGCCTGGCGGCGGCGGGAGTTCGCCGGAGAGCACCGGAGGCACCGGAATCTCCGCGGGCGCCGGTACCGGTACGGCGACCCGGACGGCCGCCCCCGCACCGGCCGGCACGGCGGCGACGGAGGAGATCCCCCCGGAGGACCTGCGCCTGGACGGGCCGCGCGTCCTGACCCTCCTGGGCCTGGTGGCCCTCGTCGTCGGATCGCTCTTCTTCGAGCTGGACGTCGGCCTGATGGCCCTGACGGTGAGCGTCGTGCTGACCCTGGTCTCACCGGCGTCCGCGAAGGGCGCCGTGGACCGCTGCGCCTGGTCCACGGTGCTGCTGGTCTGCGGGATCGTGACCTTCGTCAGCATGATGGAGCGCATCGGGACCATCGACTACCTCGGGGACAGCGTCGCCTCCATCAACGCCCCGCTGCTCGCGGCGCTCCTGATCTGCCTCATCGGCGCCGTGGTCTCGGCGTTCGCCTCCACGACGGGCATCCTCGGCGCCCTCATCCCGCTTGCCGTTCCGTTCCTGCAGGGCGGTCACGTGGGCGCCGTCGGCATGATCATCGCCCTGGCGATCTCCTCGTCGGTGGTCGACTCCTCGCCCTTCTCCACCAGCGGCGCCCTGGTGACCGCCAACGCGCCGGAGGCGGACCGCGAACGGGTCTTCAAGCGGCTGATGGCCTGGGGTCTGAGCATGTGCGCCGTGGCACCGGCCGCGACGTGGGTTCTGTTCGTGGTGCCCGGCTGGCTGTGACGGGCCGCCCGCGGCCCGCGGTGTCCGCGGCGGGCGTGCCCGGAGGGACGCCCGCCGCAGGCGGACGACGCCGAACCCACGCCCGCCGGACAGCGCGAACTACGTACCGGGATACTGGAGCCATGGTTCAGATCAACCCCAGCATCCTCTCCGCCGACTTCGCCCGACTCGCCGACGAGGCCGAGGCGGTGCGAGGTGCCGACTGGCTCCATGTCGACGTCATGGACAGCCACTTCGTACCCAATCTCACCCTGGGGACCCCCGTCGTGGAGGCGCTGAGCAAGGCGACCAGCACGCCCCTGGACTGCCATCTGATGATCGACGAGCCGGACCGCTGGGCCCCGCAGTACGTGGAGGCGGGAGCGGGTTCCGTCACCTTCCACGCCGAGGCCGCGGCGGCGCCCGTCCGGCTCGCCCGCGAGATCAAGGCGCTGGGCGCCCGCGCCTCGATGGCGCTGAAGCCCGCGACCCCCGTCGAGCAGTACGAGGACCTCCTCCCCGAACTGGACATGCTGCTGATCATGACCGTGGAACCGGGCTTCGGCGGTCAGGCCTTCCTCGACATCATGCTTCCCAAGATCCGGCGGGCGCGGCGGCTGATGGACAAGCACGGACTGCAGATGTGGCTCCAGGTGGACGGCGGGGTCTCCGCCTCCACCATCGAGCAGTGCGCCGAGGCCGGAGCGGACGTCTTCGTCGCGGGCTCTTCCGTCTACGGGACGGACGACCCGGCAGCGGCGGTGCGGGCGCTGCGTGAGCAGGCCGAGGAGGCGGCGCGCCGGGCCGCGGACGCCCCTCCGGCGCCGTCGGCGTAGGGATCCCGCCGGTCGGCGCGCGGCGGCCGCTCCGCGGCGCCTTCGGGGGAGCGGCGCCGTGCGAGCACACTGGAATCGGGCGCTGCCGCTCGCTCCGGTAGTGCGTGGTCCTTGCACGAGTGGGATCAAGGCCACGCGAGATCTGCAAGGATGAACGCCCCGCGCTGATGCGTACGTAAGGCAACGGCCCTGCGGCGAGACGGGGCAAGACAGTGAGGTGAGTACGGTGTCGTCGGGTCGGACCACACGTATGGGGCCCGCCGAGCTCATGCAGGCGGCAGCCATGGCACGCCGCTTCTACCTTGAGGGCAAGTCCAAGATCCAGATCGCGGACGAGTTCGGAGTGAGCCGCTTCAAGGTGGCGAGGGTGCTGGAGACGGCGCTGGAGAGGGACCTGATCCGCATCGAGATCTCCGTCCCGGCAGAGCTCGACGCCGACCGGTCCGACGCGCTCCGGGCACGGTACGGACTGCGGCACGTCGTCGTCGTCGAGTCGCCCTCCGAGGCCGCGGACGACGGCGCCGACCCGGAGAACCTGGGCGAGGTGGCCGCCGACCTCCTCGGCGAACTCGTGACCGACGGCGACGTCCTCGGACTGGCCTGGGGGCGCTCCACCATCCACATGGCCGCCGCCCTGCGTCAGCTCCCCCCGTGCACCGTCGTGCAGCTCACCGGCGTCTACGACGCGGGCACCGCCGACCGCGGCTCGGTCGAGGCGGTCCGGCGGGCCGCTGAGGTCGCGGGCGGTGAGGCGCACCCGATCTACGCCCCGATGCTGCTGCCCGACTCGGCCACCGCGGCCGCCCTACGGAGCCAGACGGGCATCTCCCGGGCCTTCGAGTACTTCGACAAGGTGACGGTGGCGGCCGTGTCCATCGGCTCCTGGGAGCCGGGCATCTCGACAGTCCACGACATGCTCAGCGACACCGAACGTGAGCACTACTCGTCGCTGGGCGTGGCCGCCGAGATGTCCGCCCACCTCTTCGACACCGGCGGGCGGCGCATCGGCCGCGACCTGGGGGAGCGCTGCATCACCGTCGAGGCGGAGCGGCTGCGCCGCATCCCCGAGGTGGTCGCCATCGCCGGAGGACAGCGCAAGGCCGCGGCCATCGGCGCGGTGCTGCGTTCCGGCCTCGTCACCAGCCTGGTCACGGACACCGCCGCCGCCGACTACCTGCTGACGGAGACACAGCCCGGTCCCAGGCCCGCCCTGGAGCGCGCCGACCCGGACGGCCCCTGACCCGCAGCAGTTCCCGACCCGCCGCGACTCCCGGCTTCCCGGGGCTCACGGCCCGCCCGAGGTGCCCCGCCGCACCCGTCGTGCCCTCTCCGGGAACGGACAGCGGGGCAGCCGGGTGAGGCCCGCCCCGACGGGGGAGTTAGTCTCGTGACGGCCGTGAGCCGCGGCCCTCCCCCTGGGCCTCCGGCCCGGGCGGTACCCGAAGTGCACTCTCCGAGGAGGCAGAGGCAGCCATGACCACGCAGCGCACGAAGCTGCCGGGAGTCGGCACGCAGTACGACATCGAGACCCGGGCCGGCCGCCACATCTCCGTCGTAGTGCATCAGGACGGACGGCGCTTCCTCGGCTTCTACGAGCCGGACGACCCCGACGCCTGCCAGGCGACCGTCCCGCTGGACGCCGACGAGGCGTCCTCGCTGGCCGAGCTGCTGGCGCCGCAGGACACGCCCCGCCTGGGCGCCAGCGAGATGGACATCGATCTGGTGACGGAGCGGATCCCGGTGACGACCCAGTCCCCGTACCGCAGCCGCCAGCTGGGCGAGACGCGCGCCCGCACCCGGACCGGGGCGTACATCGTCGCAGTGCTCCGGCGAACCGGGCCGCACCCCTCGCCCGGTCCGGATTTCCGGCTGGAGGCGGGGGACGCCGTCGTCGCCGTCGGCACCCGCGAAGGCGTCGACGAACTGGCCCGCATCATCAGCGGAACCTGACGGGGCACCGGCGGGGCGTCGCGGCCGGCGCTGAGACAGAGAGGGACAGGTCGGGCTCATGCACGACAGCACCGTTCTGCTGATCGAACTGGGCGCCGTGATCCTCGGCCTGGGCCTCGTCGGACGCTTCGCCGGCCGCATCGGCATGTCGCCGATCCCGCTCTACCTCCTGGGCGGCCTCGCCTTCGGGCACGGCGGCCTCTTCCCGCTCAGCGCGACCGAGGGGTTCATCGAGGTCGGTGCGGAGATCGGGGTGCTGCTGCTCCTGCTGCTGCTCGGACTGGAGTACACCGCCGCGGAACTGGTCACGAGCCTGCGGACGCAGTACCCGTCGGGCATCGTCGACTTCGCGCTCAACGCCACGCCGGGCGCCCTCGCGGGGCTCCTCCTCGGATGGGGCCCGGCGGGGGTGCTGGCGCTGGCGGGCGTCACCTGGATCTCCTCCTCGGGCGTCATCGCGAAGGTCCTCACCGACCTGGGGAGACTCGGCAATCGCGAGACGCCGGTCGTGCTGGGCGTCCTCGTCATGGAGGACCTCTCCATGGCGGTGTACCTGCCGCTGCTGACCGCGCTGCTCGCGGGAGTCGGCCTGGCGGGCGGCAGTGTCACCCTGCTCATCGCGCTCGGGACGGTCGGGACCGTCCTGTATCTCGCGCTGCGGCACGGGCGGCTCATCAGCCGCGCCGTCAGCTCCAAGACGCCCGAGATGCTCCTGCTCGTGGTCCTCGGCCTCACGCTGCTGGTGGCCGGTGTGGCGCAGAAGCTCCAAGTCTCCGCCGCCGTCGGTGCGTTCCTCGTGGGCATCGCGCTGTCGGGGGAGACGGCGGAGAACGCGCGCGCCCTGCTGACTCCGCTGCGAGACCTGTTCGCCGCGGTCTTCTTCGTCTTCTTCGGGCTCTCGACGCGACCGGGCGAGATCCCGCCCGTGCTCCTCCCGGCGCTGCTGCTCGCCGCCGTCACCGTCGTCACCAAGATCCTCACCGGCTGGTACGCGGCCAGGCGGGCCGGAGTGAGCAGGCGGGGGCGGCTGCGCGCGGGCGGTGCCCTGGTGGCGCGCGGCGAGTTCTCCGTCGTCATCGCCGGACTCGCCGTCAGCGCCGAGCCGCGGATCGGCCCGCTCGCCACGGCGTACGTCCTGCTGATGGTCATCATCGGCCCGTTGGCCGCCCGCTGGACGGAGCCCGCCGTGAGCGGGCTGCGCCGCCGCCTCGGGCGCGAGCAGGCCCGTACGGGGGACCGGGCAGCACCGCCCGCGCCCAGCCCGGAGACGCCAACAGGGACGGAGTCCCTCAAGAGCTGAGGCCCGCACGCCTCCGCCAGGGCGGTGACGCCCTCGCGGAGACGCGGAGCCGGCGGCGCGGGTCAGAGCAGGCTCAGCCCGTAGGCGGAGAGCACTTCCGTGAGGGGCTGGTAGTACGTGGCCCCCGCGGAGGAGCCGACGACGAGCCCGAGCCCGGTGTTCCCCGAGAAGGCGGGTGTGCCGCCCTCGCGCGGTTCGGTCTGGATGTTCGAGCTGAAGAGGCCGTACACGACACCCTCGGGATAGCTGATCGTGATGTTCAGGGCCGTCACGATCCCGCAGTGCATGCCCGTGACCTGCCCCGATTGGCACACGGTCGATCCCACGGCCGGGGAACCGCTGCCCGTGATGTCGACGGGGCCGCCGGCGGTGTCGATCTCACCGGGGGTGGCGACGTCGGGGTTCGTGTAGCGGATCAGGCCGTAGTCGTTGCCCGGGAAGGAGGAGCCGGCGGTCGTGCCGGCGGGGATCGTCAGGGCGGCGTCGGCGTACCAGGTCGCGGCGCCGCCCAGGCAGTGGCCGGCGGCGATGCCGTAGTCGTCCGAGCCGTCGGTGGCGTTGAAGCCGATGGTGCAGACAAGGCCGCCGGGGGCGTACACGGGGTCGCCGCCGCGGATCACCGACTGCCGTGCGTCGGCGGGGCGTTGGGAGCCCGGTCGATCGGAGTCCGCGCGTGCGGAGGCGTCCGGGCCGGCGGCGGAGCCGGTGCGGGCCGGTGCGGGGGAGGAGGGTTCGGCCGCGCCCGCGGCGGGCGCGGAGACGAGCAGTAAGACGGCCAGTGCGGCGCAGGCGGCGGCCGCGCGCCCGTACGACGCGGCGCGCGGGACGGGAGCGGATGCGGATCTTCGGAATTCCAAGGTCGGTCCTTCGGCAAGTGACGGACGGCCCCGGGGAATTGTCCGCAGCGGGACGGCGGGACCGTTTTGACCCGCACATTGTGTGATGACGCGGATACGTCGCACCAGACGTCCGAATTCTGGCTGTTGTCATGTACTGCGGAGAAAAGCACCACACCGGGCAGCTTGTTGTTTGCACGCACGTGACAGAAGTCTCGACCAGCAATCCTCTGCTCCATAGAATGCGTTCGGGACTTCCCACATGTCGGAATCGCGGGTGATGCCCGATTTCGCGTGCCCGAACGGCAGGCAGTCCGGACCGATCTGCTTTCCGCGGTGGGAGAGCCCCGGGGAGATTTCCACGGCATCGTGACGACAGGCGCGCTGTGCTGCCTGCTGACGGAGGCGGCGCATGAAAGCGGACGGGAAGAACCACTCGGCCAGGAGCGGTGATTCCGGCTTGGAGTCGGCAACGGCCATGTACGGCCTGGGCAGAACGGAAAACAGGGGGCAGGCCGATGCGTTTTCAGCTGCTGGGGCCGTTGAGCATCGCAGACGGACACAACGTCGTCGTCCTCCAGCCCTCCAAGCCCACCAGCCTGCTCGCCGCGCTGCTCGCCCACCCCAACACGGTCGTCGCCACCGGCTATCTGCTCCGGGCCCTCTGGGACGATGAACCGCCGGCCACGGCAAGGGCCGCCCTGCAGACCTGCGTTCTGCGGCTGCGCAAGATCTTCTCCAAGTACGGCATCGCCGACAGCGCCATCGAGGCCGTCCCGGGCGGGTACCGCATGCCCGCCGACGCCGCGACGCTCGACCTGGTCCGCTTCCGCGAACTGGTGCGGGAATCCCGGGAGTCGGAGGACGGCGAGACCGAGCTGTACAAGCTCAAGGAGGCGCTGTCCCTGTGGCAGGGGCCGCTGCTGGCGAACGTCTCCTCGCAGATGCTCCACCGCGACGAGGTGCCCCGCCTCACCGAGGAGCGGCTGCGCGCCCTGGAGCGTGCCTGCGACATCGAGCTGGCGATGGGACGCTGCCGCCAGGTCCTGGTGGAGCTGTGGGAGGCGGCACGTACGCATCCCGGCCACGAGCGCTTCTCCGAACAGCTCATCGAGGCGCTGTACCGGACGGGCCGTCAGGGCGAGGCCTTCGCCGAGTACCGCAGGGTCAAGACGCGGCTGAAGGAGGAGCTCGGCGTCGACCCCGGGCCGTCGCTGCAGCGCCTGGAGCTGTCGATCCTCCGCGGCGAGGACCTGGGCCGTACGGTCACGGACCGCAGGCCGGCGCTGCCCGCCGGCGGCACCGCCACGGGCGGGGAGACGTCTTCCGGGGAGGCCTTCTCCGGGGAGGGTGCGACCGGCGCCCCCGGCAGCCGTGCGGCCGTGCTCGCGGACACGGGCCCGGCGGCGACCGCGAGCCGCCGCGTACCGGCCGCCCGTACCGCCACGTCCCCCACGACGGCGGCCCCCGCTCCGCCCGCACCCGTACGCGCCGTACGGCCCGCTCCCGTCTCGTGCTTCACCGGCCGCGCCGCCGACAGCGAGGCCATCGGGCAGTGGCTGACCGCGAAGGGGGACGCCGCCCCGGCTCTCGTGGTCGTCTCGGGCGCTCCCGGAGTGGGCAAGAGCGCCCTCGCGGCGCACACGGCGCACCGGATCAGGAGTGCGTTCCCCGGCGGCTGCCTCGTCCTGCCCCTCGTGGGTCCCGACGGAACGGGCGTCACCACGGAGGAGGCGCTGACGGCGCTTCAGACGCAGCGGCAGGAGACGGAGGCCGGGCAGGGCCCCTCCGGGGAGGGCCGGGGACGTTCGCTGCTGGTGCTCGACGACGCGCTCAGCGCCGACCAGGTGCGTCCGCTGCTGCCCGCCTCGGAGGGCAGCGCCGTCCTCGTGACCAGCAGGCGCGGGCTGGCGGGGCTGGTCGCCACCCACGGCGGGCTCGTGCACCGGCTGGGCACGCTCCGCCCCGAGGAGTCGCGGCAGTTGCTGATCAGCACCCTCGGTGAGGAGCGCGTCGCGGCGGAGCCCGAGGCAGCGGACCGGCTGGCCTCGCTGTGCGGCCACTTCCCCCTCGCCCTGCGTATCGCCGCAGCCCGCCTGCTGACACGGCCGGGTCTGCGCATCGCGGACTGCGCCGAGTGGATCGCCGCGGACGTGCCGGGCCGGCTGGCTCTCACCGACGACCCCCGCATGTCCGTGCCGAACGTCCTCGACGGTGCCCTCCGCCGTCTGGAGCCGCGGCTCGCCGAGGCGTTCCTGCGCGTCGCCGCCGGGCGGAACGAGGCGGGCCGCGAGCACGGGCACGGCGGTACCGAAGGCCTCTCCGGTCTCCGGCCGGTCGCCGCGCGACCGCCCGAGGCCACCGAGGAGATGCTCGAACAGCTCGCGGACGCGGGCCTGTTGGAGGACGGTCCGCCCGGCCCGTACCGCATGCACGAGCTGCTGCGCCGCTACGCGCGTCGATCAGCCGGCGAACCCGACGACGGGGATCTGCCGGAAGGTCATCCGGGCTGACGCCCTTCCGCCACCGCACCGCACCGACCGCGCAGCCGCCTCGACCGCGCCCGACCACGCAGGGGTGTCACACACATGGCAACAGCCGCCTACGAAGCCGTAGCCGCGACCCGTCCGCGCATCCGCCGCGACGTGCTCTACACAGAGACGCCGGAAGGGGTCCTCTTCCACAACGCCGACGGCGGGTTCCAGCTCACCGCCAAGTCCGCCTACAGGTTCGCCACTCTGATCGTCCCCCACCTCGACGGGTCGCACTCGGTGAGCGAGATCAGCGAGGGCTTCGGGGACAGACAGCGCGCCATGCTCGGCGAACTCGTCAGAACGCTCTACGCCCGCGGCTTCGCCCGCGACGTGCCCGAGCCGGACGGCGCCCCCGGGGACGAAGGATTCCCCTCGCCCGAGGCTGCCCGCCGCTTCGCGCCGCAGATCGCGTACGTCGACCACTACGCCGACGACGCCGAGCGGCGCTTCGAGCGCTACCGCAGCGCCCGCGTGGCCGTCCTGGGAGAGGACGAGGTCGCCCGCTGGTGCGTGCTGAGCCTGATACGCAACGGCAGTTCGGCCGTCGGCGTACTGCCGGGCCTGGACCGTGCCGGGATCGACGAGGAGGCCGCCGAGGCGGCCGCCGACGGCTGCCCGGTCCGGCTGACCACGCTGCCCGGCGGCGATGCGGAAGGCCCGGCGGCCGGGGACGGCTGGGCCGGCCTGGACTCCTACGACGTCGTCCTCGTCACCGGCGGACCGCTCGCCGCGCAGCGGCTCTTCCCCCTGCTCAAGGCGGGCATCCCCAAGGGGTCCGCCGTCATCGCCGCCTGGTCCTACGGGGAGCAGGCCGTCGTGGGGCCGCTGATGGCGCAGGGGCGCAGCGGCTGCTTCTCGTGCGCCGTGCTCCGGCTCGGGGCGGGGGACGGCGCCGCCGCCGCGGCCGACGTGTGGAGCGCCCTGGCGATGCCGGGCGCCGTCCCGGCGGGCGGGAGCCCGGGCGGGCCGCTCGCGGCGATGACCGGCAACATGCTCGGCTACGAGGTCTTCCGGTTCACCACGGGGGCGCTGCGGGCGGAGACCGACGGCCAGTTGATCGTCCAGGACACCGCTTCGCTCGACGTCACCTCGGAGCCCCTGCTGCCGCACCCCCGCTGCACCATGTGCTCCCCGGCCGCCGCCTCGCCTTCTGCCTCAGTCTCGGCCTCCGCCTCCGCCTCCGTCGCCGCCGCGGCGCACCCGGCGGGCGGGGCCGTCACCTTCGACCTGGACGAGGCCGGCTCCGGGGGCGTGCCCATGCCGACCGTGGAGACCGCGCGGGACGCCGACGGCCTCGTCGAGGAGCTGAACCGGCGGTCCGTCCTGGTACGCGAGCACGCCGGGGTCTTCAAGCGGTTCGGCGACGAGGCGCTCACGCAGCTCCCGCTCAAGGTCGGGATCGTCGAACTCGGCGTGGGGCACGGCCGGTCGAGGACGGTCGCGGCGTTCGACACCCACCACGTCGCCGGCGCGCGCATGCGGGCACTGAACGCGGCCGCCGCCGTCTACGCGGAGCACGTCGTACCCTCCGGGCCTCTCGTCCCGGGCAGCCGGCTGGAGGCCGCGAGGGAGTCCATGAGCGTCGTGGCTCCCGGGCAGCTGACCATCGCCGCCGGCACGGGGGCGAAAGCGCCCGACGTCGCGGCGTGGACGGTGGCGACGTCGCTCGTCGGCAAGGAGCAGGTCCTCGTCCCCGAGGCCGCGGTCCGCACGTTCACACCGGCCAACTCAGCCCGGCTCTTCGAGGCCACGAGCGCGGGTACCGGTGCCGGCGCGTCACCGGCCGAGGCAGCGGCCCGCGGCCTGCTCTCCGCGCTGGGCCACGACGCCCTGATGCGGACGGTGCGGGGCGCGCCCGCGCGGCGCGTCGAGCCGGCAACGGCCGCCGCGGACGGCACCCCCGCCGCCGACGGAACGGCCGCCGCGGACGCCGAACTCACCTTCCTCGCCCGGTCGCTGGACCAGCTGGGCCTCGACTGGGAGCTGCTGGACCTCCGCGAGGAGAGCCGCAGCGGGGTGCACGTGCTCCTCGCCCGCGCCGGACAGGAATGGGCGGTGGGCAGCGAGACCGGCCGGACGGCCGCAGCCTCGGCGGCCCTCCGGGACCTGCTCGGACGGATACAGCTGAGCCGCGAGGAACACGCCGCGCCGGCCGACGCGGGCGACCCGCTGCTGCGGGACCTCGCCCCGGGCACGCTGCCGGTCGAGGAGGCCGCCGGGACGTTCGTGCCCGGAGCCGACGGGCCCGCCGTGTGGAGCGACGTGTTGGAGCGGCTGCGCGCGGCCGGCAGGGACGCCCTCGTGGTGCCGACCGGCTCGGCCGACCTGCAGAGCGCCGGCATCAGCACCGTCCGCGTGCTGCTCACCCGGGGCGCGGACCATGCCGGCTAGCGCGGCCGAGACCGCCCGGACCGGAGCGCAGCAGGCCGGGTCGCCGGGAGAGCCCGTCGCCCTGCTGGAGCGGAGCCTGTCCCGGCTGGACGGGGCCGGGGTGTCCCTCGCCGTCCTCGGACGCCGGGACGAGTTCGCCGCCGGGGAGGAGGGCCCGCGGCCCCGGGACCCCGCCGCGGTGCCCGTCCACGTCTACGGGCAACACGTCCTCGTCGGCCCTGTCCCCGCCGAGGGGGAGGGCGGCCGTGCCGCGCCGGGGTGCCGCCGCTGCCTCGCCCGCCGGTGGCAGTCCGTCCGGTCGGTGTCCCTGCGCGATGCGCTGGAGACCGGCGGGGCGACCCACGCGGCGGGGGAGTGGCCGTACGCCCTCCCGTTCGCGGCGGACGCCGTCGCCGCGCTCGTCGCGGCCGTACGGGACCGTGCGGCGCGCCGCGGGAGCGGCGACGCGGGTGACGACCCGTTCCCCGAGGTGCACCTGCTGGACCTGCGGGCTCTGACCGTCCGCCACTACCCCCTCGTCCCGGACCCGCAGTGCCCGGAGTGCGGGGTGCCGGCCGACGACAGCGAGGACGCGGCACGCATGCCGCTCAAGCCCGCGCCCGAGCACAAGGCCGGTTCGTTCAGGGTGCGTTCGCTGGATGACTACGCCATCGACGTGGCGGCCTTCGCCAACCCGGTGTGCGGGGCGCTGGGGCCGTCCGTCGTGCACGACGTCTCCTCGACGTCGACGTCCGCGACCATCGGCTGCTTCTCGATGCGCTCCGGCGACTACCTCCGCGAGACGTTCTGGGGCGGCCACGCCGACTCGTTCCAGGCGAGCGCCCGCATCGGGGTGCTGGAGGGACTGGAGCGCTACGCGGGCATGCGGGCCCGCGCCAAGACCACCCGTGTCAGGGGCGCACTGCGGGAGTTCGGCGACCTCGCCGTGGACCCCCGCGTCGTCGGCCTGTACTCCGAGGAGTTCTACAGCGCCAACCCCCGGGTGGTGCCCTTCACCCCGGACCGCGAGATCCCCTGGGTGTGGGGCTACTCCCTGCGAGACGGCGTCCCGCGCCTCGTGCCGGAGGTGCTGACGTACTACCACGCGCCGGGCCTGGAGAACCGGTTCGTGCAGGAGAGCTCCAACGGCTGCGCGTCGGGCGGGTCGTTGGAGGAGGCCGTCTACTTCGGCCTGATGGAGGTCCTGGAGCGCGACGCGTTCCTGCTCGCCTGGTACGGGATGCAGCCGCTGCCGGAGATCGACCCCTCGACCAGCGAGCGCCGCTCGACCCGGCACATGGTCGACCGGCTCGCGATGTACGGATACCGCGCCCGCTTCTTCGACACCCGCGTCACCTTCCCGGTGCCCGTGATCACCGGTGTCGCCGAGCGGTTCGACGGCGGTCCGGGCCGCATGTGCTTCGGGGCGGGGGCCGGACTCGACCCCGAGGCGGCGCTCGACGGCGCGCTGTGCGAGATCGCGACCGACGCCGTCAACCTGCCGGGCCGCACGGAGAAGGACGAGCAGCGGCTGCGCGCCATGGCGGAGGACTTCGGCCGCGTCACCGCCCTCCACGACCACCCCCTGCTGTACGGCATCCCGGAGATGGGCCGGTACGCCGACTTCCTGCTGCGCTCCCGCCCCGCGGGTTCGGCCGGGTGCCGGGTCGCGGACCTGCGCTGGGACGAAGCCGGCCGAGGGCGGAACGACGGCGGGCCGGCGGACATCCGCGAGGAACTGCGGCGCTGCGTGGGGTCGGTGACCGACGCGGGCTTCGACGTGGTCGCCGTCGACCAGACGCTGCCGGAGCAGCGCACGCTCGGCCTGCATACCGTCAGCGTCCTCGTCCCCGGCCTGCTGCCCATCGACTTCGGCTGGTCGAGGCAGCGGGCGCGCACCATGCCGAGGATGCGCACCGCGCTGCGGGAAGCCGGGCTCCGCGAGGACGACGTGGGCCCGGCGGACCTCAATCCGGCGCCGCATCCCTTCCCCTGACAGCCCGTCCGCCGCCTCGCCGATCAGACCGACCGCCCAGCAGAGAGGAGTGTCTCCCGTGGGATACGCCCGTGACTACGCGGACGCCATCAAGCACCGGGCCAGAGTGCCGATGGAACCCGCAGACTTCGTCCCCGACTGGGCCGACCGCCCGAGGAAGGGCAAGTACTACCCGGGAACCGAGTCCTTTCCGCTGCCCGCATCGGACTACCCGTCCGGGGCCACCGCCGAGGCGGGCTGCCTTCCCGGCCGCCAGCCGCTGCCCGAGAGCTCCTTCACGCTGCCGCTGCTGTCGGGGATGCTGCGGGACTCCTACGGGCTGGTCGGACGGCGGCTGGGAGTACAGGCCAACAGCGACCTGGCCGCGCTGCCGCACTACACTCAGACCAACTGGTCGCGCGGGACGGCCTCCGGGGGAGGGCTGTACCCCGTCAGCGTCTACTGGGCCTGCGGTCCCAGCGGTCCGCTGGCACCGGGCGTCTACCACTACGCCAACCAACTGCACGCCATGCAGCGCCTGCTGGCCGGAGACGTGACGGGCCACGTGCGGGAGGCCGCCGGCTGCGGCGGAGCCGGCCCGGAGACCGACCAGTTCCTGATCCTGGGCGTCAAGTACTGGCAGAACTCCTTCAAGTACAACAGCTTCTCCTTCCACGTCGTCAGCATGGACATCGGCACCGTCCTGCAGAGCTGGCGCATGTGGGCGCGGGCCCGCGGCCTGCGGATCGAACCGGCGATGTGGTTCGACGAGCCCCGCCTGAACAGGCTGCTGGGCACGGCGGAGGAGGACGAGGGCGTCTTCGCCGTCGTGCCGCTGACGTGGGACTCCGGCGTGCCGCGCGAGCCCGCGGGGGACGGCGCCGGAGTCTCCGGGCGTCCCGCCGCCGACGGTGCCCGCGCCGGTGCGGGAGAGCTGCCGTCCGTGCGCCACAAGGACGTCGAACTCTCCCGCAGAGTCCTCTCCTTCGACATCCTGGAGCGGGTACGCGAGGCGACCGCCGCGGACCCCGGGGCCCGTCCCGCCCCCGGCGCCCTCGCCGGCGCCGAAGCGGTGCCGCTGCCGGGCACGGGCGACCCGCTGCCGCTGCCCCCTCCGCGGACGGAACCCATGACCGTGCGGGAGGCCCTGCGCGGCCGCCGCAGCAGCTTCGGCCGCTTCGACGCCGGCCGTCCCGTCAGCGCCGAACAGCTGGGCACCGCCCTGGCGGCCTCCGCCGGGGTCACGCTGGAGACGGACGCCGAACCGCCCGGCGGCGCGCGCCTGGTCAAGCTGTACGCCTTCCTCAACCACGTCGAGGGCTTCGAACCGGGCGCCTACGAGTACGACGCGGACGCCCACGCGCTGCGCCCCGTCGTACCGGGCCCGCACGGCGAGTTCCTCCAGCGCAACTACTTCCTCGCCAACTACAACCTCGAACAGAGCGGCGCGGTGCTCGTCCCCACGGTCCGCACGGAGGCGGTGCTCGACGCCGTCGGCGACCGCGGATACCGCCTGTACGGAGCCACCACCGGGGCCGTCTCGCAGGCCTTCTACACCGTCTGCACGGCGCTCGGCCTCGGCTGCGGTGTGGCGCTGGGCTTCGACAACGTCTCCTACGTCGAGCAGCTGGGCCTGGAGCGCACCGGGGAGACCCCGCTGCTGATCATGCTGCTCGGCCACGAGCGGTCCCGGCCCGCCGACTTCCGCCACGAGATCGCCTGACGCCGATGAGGGAGAACGCCATGACCTCCGTGATGACGGCCTGGGAACCCGGCCGGCGCTTCATGCTCCGGGTCGCGGGGCTGCCGGCCGAATCCGTCCACGCGCTGCGCTGCCCCGGCAGCGTCGGCTGGGCCGAGCGGGTGCTGGCCGAGGAGGACCGGCTGCGCGAACGGGCGGCCGAGCTGTCCGACGTCCTGTACGGGCTCGTCACCACCACGGACACCGCCGTGCGCGGAGAGGGGGACCAGCGGCGCCGGCGGCTGCTCTCCCTGCGCCGCGAGATATTCAACAACCGCCTGCCCGCCGACCCGGACGCCGCAGCCCGGTTCATCGCCGAGCTCGACGGGGACGCCGGCCGGCAGGTCGGCGAATGGCTCGACGGGCGCCGCCGGTTCGAACAGCTGCGAGCCGAAGGGGAGGACCTGCTCCTCTCGGACGTCGACCGCAGCCGCACCGCCCTGCGCGAGCTGGTGGGCGAGGAGCGCCTCAGGCGGGGTCTGCTGCTCGCCTCGCCGACACTGGCCGGCCAGCTGGAGGGCTACCTGCGCAAACCCGTCACCGGCGCACGCCCCGACAAGCGGACGCGCAAGGTCGAACGCTCCCTGCTGTCCTACCTGTACCGGACGGCCTGCAAGACCAGCCCCTTCAGCACGTTCACCGGAGTGGCCACGGGGATCTTCAGCGGCGGCTCCCCGGCCGGCGCGGAGCGCGAGGACGGCGACGCGGCCGTGCGGCTGCCCGAGGTCTGGGAGAGCCGCGCCCGGCTCAACGTGCTCGTCCTCGGACGCCTGGCCGAACTCGTCCTCGCCGACCCCGCCCGCCGCGCCGACCTGCCCGTCCGCCTCGCCTCCGGCTGGGGCCGGGACGAGGACCGCGTCCGCTACGTACGCCGCTGGGTCACTGCGGGCGACGACGACGCGACCGTCACCTTCGACGCCGTGAAGGACCGGCTCTTCTTCCTGCGCCGCAGCGGCATCCTCGACCGGCTGCTCGCCCTCTTCGAAGGCCGCGCCGAACTGCGCTACCGGGAGCTCGCGGAGTGGCTCAGCAACGAGCACGACGCACCGCCCGAGCAGTGCGAGACGTACCTCGGGGCGCTGCTGCAGCTCGGCATGATCCGCGTGCCGTGCCTGGAGACGGACGTGCACAGCCCGGACCCGCTCCGCTCCTTCCAGGAGGCACTGCGGACGCTGGGCCGCCCCTGGGCGGAGCGGATCGCGGACGGACTCGACGCCACCGCGGACGCCGTCGCCGCCTTCCCCGAGGCCGACGCCTCCCGGCGGCCCGGGATCCTCCGCGAACTGCGCGAGGGACTGCACGCGCTGCAGAGGCAACTCGGCGCCCAGGAGCCGAGCCTGCCGCAGACCGTCCTCTACGAGGACACAGCCGCAGGAGAGGACCTGGAGTGCCGGTGGCCGGCGTGGGAGGGGCAGGTGGCCGAGGACCTGCAGGCGCTGGAGGGCGCCCTGCCGGCCTTCGACCTGACGCTTCCCCAGCGGATCACCTTCAAGGGCTTCTTCCTCGCCCGGTACGGCCGCGGCGGACGGTGCGAGGACCTGCTCGGCCTCGTGCACGACTTCCACGAGGACTTCTTCGACCAGTACCTGTCCTTCACCGCCAAACGCCGCGCCTTCGACGACCGCGGCGAGTACGTGCCGGAGGAGAACTGGCTGGGCCTGCCCGGCATCAAGGCCGTCGACTCCGCACGGCGCGTGTTCGTCGACCGGATGCGCAAGCTGTGGGCAGAGGCCGGCAGCGCGTCCGAACTCGTGCTGCAGCGTGCGCACCTGGAGGAGACCGCTGCCGAACTGGCCCCGGTCGCAGCAGACTTCGCACCGCAGAGCCACCATCTGCAGATCGCCGCCGCCGAGGGGGCCGACCCGCTGGCCGTGGTCAACCGCTCCTACGGCGGGCTGGCGTTCCCCTTCAGCCGGTTCACGCACCTCTACGACGCGCCCCGCGGCCGCTCCGCCCCCGCCGACTCCGCGCCCGGCCTGTCGGAGGCTCTGCGGGAGACCGCCGCGCGGGTCACCCCGCCCGGTGCGGTGCTGGCCGAGGTGACCGGCGGTCCCGTCGCCAGCAACCTCAACCTCCACGGCAGGCTCACGGACTACGAGATCGTGTGCCCGGGCGAGACCTCGACCGTCCCGGAGGAGGCCCGCCTCCACCTCGACGACCTCTACGTCGAGCACGACGAGGACGCCGACCGGCTGCTGCTGCGCTCCCGCCGCCTGGACCGCGAAGTCGTCCCCGTGTACCTGGGGTACCTGGTGCCCCTGGCGCTGCCCGAGATCTCGCGCACCCTGCTGCTGCTCTCCCCGTCCTCCATGTCCCGCACGGACGTGTGGGGCGGCGTACCGGAGGGCGAACCCCACGAGGGCGTCACGACGCGCCCCCGGGTGCGCTACGGGAGTCTCGTGCTGAGCCGGCGCAGCTGGACCACGACCGCCGGGCGCCTCCCCGTACGCCAGCAGCCCGGCGTCTCCGACGCGGAGTGGTTCCTGGGCTGGCAGCGCTGGCGCCGCCTGCACTCCCTGCCCGCCCGGGTGTTCGCGACCGTCAGCGGCTCGGCGGACGGCCGGGGAGGCGCCGGAGCCAAGCCGAGCTGCGTCGACTTCGACAGCCCGCTCTCCCTGACCGCCTTCGAGGCGCTGGTCAGGGAGGGGAACGACCGGATCGTCCTGCGGGAGATGCTCCCCACCGAGGACGGCCTGCACGTGCGTTCCGCCCGGGGCGGGCACGTCGCCGAACTCGCCGTCGAGACCTTCACCCTGAGAAGACCCGCGAAGGAAGTGCCCTGATGCCGCAGCCCCAGCCCGCCACGCACGAAGCGGCCGTCCCCGCGACCGGCGGCGCCCCCGCGGCCGACCAGGGCGCAACGGCCCCGGGCGAATGGCAGCCCCTCCACATCTTCTACGCCGCCAACCCGCAGCCCCTGCTGGTCAACTGCGTACGCCCGCTGATCGCGTCGCTGCAGGAGGACGGCCTGCTCGCCGGGCACTTCTTCCTCAACTACTGGCTGGAGGGGCCGCACGTGCGCCTCCGGCTGAGGCCCGCGAGCGAGGAGGCCACGGCCGAGGTGCGCCGCCGTGCCGAGGAGGCGGTCGACGCCTTCCTGAAGTCGCGCCCGGCGCTGTACGAGGTCGACACCGGCTTCCTCAACGAGTTCTACAACGCGCTGTTCGAGATCGAGTTCCCGCAGGGCGACCGCGGCGATTTCATGGGCGAGGACGGCCGCATGAACCTGCGGCCCAACAACTCCCGCTCCTGGGAGCCCTATTCGCCGGAGTACGCCAAGTACGGCGGTCCCGCCGGTGTCGAGCTCGCCGAGTGGCACTTCGCGCACTCAAGCGACCTGGTGATCAACGCCTTCGGCACCATGAACCTGCATCTGCGCACGGTCCTGCTGGGCACCTCGGCGCAGCTGATGATGGTGATGCTCAGCTGCTTCCTCCCCGACGCCCGCAAGCAGGCCGACTACCTCGACCAGTACTACGAGTTCTGGCACCGGGCGTTCCCCGGCACGGGGTTCATCGGCTCCAAGGAGTACGACCGCAACTACGCCGAGACCGCCCCCGGCCTCCGCCGCCGCTACCGGGAGATCCGCGGAGCGGTCGCGGCGATGCGGGACGCCCGCCAGGGGGCGGCGGACGACGCGTCAGGCGCACCGGTACGGCTTCCCGCCTTCCTGCAGGGCTGGTCGCAGCACTGCCTCGAACTGCGCAGCCGCGTGGTGTCGCTGGCGGAGAGCGGACGGCTGGTCTTCGCCGCTCCCGAGGACGACACCGCCCGGCCCACGACCGATCTGGCCCACGTCCTGCCGACGCTCCTCTCGCCGTACATGCATATGACCAACAACCGCCTGCACGTGACGATCAGGGACGAGGCGTACCTCGCCAACGTCCTCGGCCGGGTCCTGCGCGAGGACCTCGACGCGGAGGCGGAACCCTCAGGCCCGGCGGTGTCGCCGTGACCGTCGACTCCTCCGGAACCGCCGGGTCGTCGGCGCTTCTCGCGCAGCGGCCCGCGCTCAGGCGGGACGTGCTCGTCAGCCCGCCGCTGCTGCGCGCCGCGGCCACCGTCCACCTGGTCAAGAACCCGTACACGGGGCGGTCGTTCGAGGTCGGCGAGAAGGAGCACTTCCTGATCTCCCGCCTGGACGGCGCCCGCACCCTCCAGCAGGTCGGGGCGGAGTACGCGCAGCACTTCGGGAAGCGGCTGGGCGAGGCCAACTGGCGGCAGCTGCTGGGACTTCTCGGAAGCCGCGGTCTCCTCGCCGGCGCTCCGGAGCCCGGCCCGGCCGCCCGGCAGCCGTCCCCCGCCCCGGCGGAGACGGGCGGCATGGTCTCCGGGGGCGTGCTGCGCGGACGGGTGCGCATGGTGGCCGACGCGGAGGCGGCCACCGCCGTGCTGCACCGCGGTCTGCGTCCGCTGCTGCGGCCCGCCGTGCTTCTTCCGCTGCTCGCCCTCACCGTGGCCATGGAGGTTCTTCTCGCGCTGCGGGTGGGGGAGTTGGGTCGCGACACCTGGTGGCTCGTGCAGCGTCCCGTGGCCCTGCTGGCGGTGTGCGTGACCATCTGGTTCAGCATCGCCCTGCACGAGCTCGCCCACGGCGTGGCGGCCCGTCACCACGGCGCCGCCGTCAAGGAGATCGGCCTGCGCTGGCGCCTCCCGGTGGCGATCATGTACTGCACCGTCGGGGACTACGTGTTCCTGCGGCGCCGACGGCAGCAGCTCGCCATCGCCGGCGCGGGAGCCTTCGTCAACCTGGTCGTCCTGCTGCCGGCCGCCGCATGGTGGCTCGCGCTGCCGCCGGACGACTCCACCCGGAAGGTTCTTTCCGGACTGCTGCTGCTCGGCAGCTTCCAGGCGCTGGTGAATCTCGTTCCGCTGCCGCCTCTGGACGGCTACGCCATGCTCAGCCATGCTCTGCGGATCTCCGGCTACGCCCCGGAGAGCGGCCGGTACCTCAGGCTGCGGATGCGTGACCGAGCTGCCGCTGCCGCCTACCCGCGCCGGGCCCGCACTCTCTACGCCGCTTACGCGGCCGGTTCCGCCGTCCTCGTCTGCTGCGCGCTGGCAGGGGCGGCAGCCGCCGTGTACGCGCTTCTGACCACGTACTAGCCGAACGACCGCCTCCGACCCCCCACCGCCTCCTACACCCCCCCACAGACCCCGATACACCGACCAGCCGCCCGACCAGCCGCCGACGACCACCTGAGAGCACCGACCCATGAGCACTGCCAGCACCGAGGGGCACGAACACACATGACCGACGCAACGGCCGTGCCGGCCGAACGGCACGAAGCAACAGAGCAGACCACGATCGTCATCGAGGAGATCCGCAAACGCTACGGCGACCGCGACGCCGTGGCAGGGGTCTCCCTGCAGGTGCGACGGGGCGAGTTCTTCGGCCTGCTCGGACCCAACGGGGCGGGCAAGACCACCCTGGTGGAGATCATGGAGGGGCTGCGGGAGGCGGACTCCGGGAAGGTCACCGTCCTCGGGCAGCAGCCCTGGCCCCGGAACGTCGCGCTGCTGCCGCGCATGGGCGTGCAGACCCAGTCGTCGGCTTTCTTCGTGCGGCAGACCGCCCGCGAGCATCTGACCACCGTCGCCGCCCTGTTCGGAGCGGGCCACGACGCCGCGGACAGCGCCCTGGCGGACGTCGGGCTGACCGGACAGCGCGATGTGATGGTGGAGAACCTCTCCGGCGGCCAGCGCCAGCGCCTCGCCATCGCCTCGGCCCTCGTGCACGGACCGGAACTGATCTTCCTCGACGAACCGACGGCCGCCCTCGACCCGCAGGCCCGCCGGGACCTGTGGGAAGTGCTGCGGGGCCTCAAGCGCCAGGGGCGCACGATCGTCTACACCACCCACCACCTCGACGAGGCCGAAGCGCTCTGCGACCGCGTGGCCATCCTCGTCGACGGGCGCATCGCCGCGCTGGACTCGCCCCACAACCTCGTCTCCTCGGCCGGTGTCCCCACCCGTCTGATGATCCCCGAGGGCCGGCTGAGCCCCGAGGACGCGCTGGCCATCGAGGGAGTCGACAGCGCGGAGCTGCAGGGCGGTTCGCTCGTCCTGGAGACCCGGGTGTCGGGGCAGGTCCTCACGGCGGTCGACAAGCTCGCGGGCCTCAACGACGTACAGACGCGCACCGCGACCCTCGAGGACGTCTACCTCGAACTCACCGGCTCCCTCGCGGGCACGGGCCAGGACGGCGACAACGACACGGAGCAGCAGGCATGAGCGCGTACGCAGCACTTACGGGAGCCGGATTCCGGGCCCAGGTGAGGGACAAGGCCACTCTCTTCTTCACCTTCGCCTTCCCGCTCATCTTCCTCGTCGTCTTCGGGCTGATCTTCAGCGGTCAGGACGTGAAGGCGTCCGGGCGGCCCTACATCTCCTACATCGCCCCCGGCGTGATGTCGTGGGGCGTGGCCAACGCAGCCGTCTTCAGCGTGGCGTTCACCCTCATGCAGTGGCGACGCGACGACCTTCTGCGGCTCATCAGGATGACGCCGACGAGGCTCCCGGCCGTCCTCGGGTCCCGCTACGTCCTGGCGCTGGGCGTCGGGGTGGTGCAGGCGGTGCTCTTCGTCGGCATCGCGCTGCTGCCGCCCTTCGGGCTGGAACTCAAGAGCAGCTGGCCGCTGGCGCTTCCCGTGCTGGTCTTCGGGATCACCGCGTTCCTGACCATCGGCGTGGTGATCGGCTCCCTGGCGGACACTCCGGAGGCCGTCGCCGCCATCGCCAACTGCCTGATGGTGCCCATGGCGTTCCTCTCGGGCTCCTTCATGCCGATGGACATGCTGCCCGACTGGCTGCAGACCGGCTCCCGGATTCTGCCGCTGCGCTACCTCAACGACGCGGTGTCCGCTGCCCTTTCGGGACGGGGCGACATGGGCGACATCGTGCTCGGATGCGGCGGGCTGGTCGTCTTCACCGTCATCTTCGGCGCCGTCTCACTGAAGACCTTCCGCTGGAGCAACCGGGCATGACCGCGACGGCCGCCCTCGGCGGCACCACAGCGGACGCACCGGCGGTCGGCGTCCCCGGCCCCCTGCGGGCCGCTCGAGACCGGCTCCAGCGCGCCCTGGAGCAGCGCCGCGACGGCACGCCGGCGCCCCTCGTGGTGCCGCTGGGGGCGGCCGACGCCCTCGGCGGCGGCCCCACCGCGGGCACGGGCCGCGGCGGGGCGCCCGCCGACCCCTTCGCGGAGCAGCGCTCCGCCGCCACCGTCCACCTCACCGCGCAGGCCGTCCTGGTGGGGCCCTGGGGCGGCGACGGCACCGCACCAGCCTGCGGGCGCTGCCTGGCCATGCGCTGGCAGCGGCTGCGCACCCGCACCGAACGGGACGCGCTGGAGACGGGCGGCGCCGTGCGGGCCGCGGGGGAGTGGCCCGTGCTGCCGGCCCACGTCCTTGACGCCGTCCGCGCCCTCCACGAGGCCGCCGCCGGGGGCGAGTTGCGGCCCGGCGGGCAGCAGTCACCCGCCGACCGCGCCCTGCCGCAGGTCTCCCGGCTCGACCTGGAGACCCTGGCGGTACGCACCTTCCCGCTGCTCGCGGAACCCCTCTGCCCGCACTGCGGCCCGAGCGGAGCCGACAGCCCCGAAGCGGCCGCCCGGCTGCGTCCCGTCGCGCGGCCCAAACCGGACGCCGGCTCCTACCGGCTGCGCCCCGCGTCCTCCTATCCGATGCCGCTCCAGGCACTGGCCAACCCGGTCACGGGAGTGCTGGGCGCGGGCACGTGGATCAACGTCACCTCGCCGACGACGGCACCCGTGGCCGGCAGCGTCTTCATGCGCGGTTACGCGGGTCTGACGGACGTCACCTGGAGCGGACAGGGCAACGGCTTCGACACCAGCCGCGAACTCGCCTTCCTGGAAGGCCTGGAGCGGTACGCGGGAACCCACAGGCGGCGCCGCGGCGCCCTGCTGACCGCCGCCTACAGCGACATCCGCGATGAGGCCCTGGACCCGGCGGAATGCGGCCTGTACGCACCGGAGACCTACCGCGACGACCCGATGGTCGCCCCGTTCGACCCGCACCGGGAGATCCCCTGGGTGTGGGGCTTCTCGCTGCGCGACGAGCGCCCCGTCCTGGTGCCGGCGCGCCTCGCCTACTACAGCGCGGGCCTGGCCGCCGACAACTTCGTCTTCGAGTGCTCCAATGGTTGCGCCATCGGCAGTTGCCTGGAGGAGGCGGTGCTCGGCGGGCTGCTCGAACTCATCGAGCGGGACGCGTTCCTGCTCGCCTGGTACGGCGGTACGCCGCTCACCGAGATCGACCTCCGCACGGCCGGCGGCGCGGTCGCCGCGATGGCGGCACGGGCGGCGATGCAGGGCTACGACGTGCACGCCTTCGACAACCGCATCGATCTGGCCGTCCCCGTGGTGACCGCTCTCGCCGTGCGCAGGGACGGCGGTCCCGGAAGTTTCTCCTTCGGAGCCGGGGCGAGCCTCGACCCGTGGGCCGCGCTGGAGGGCGCGCTGTCGGAAGTCCTCACCTACATCCCGCACCTGCCCCGCCAGGTGGCCGAGCGCCGGGGCGAACTGGAGGCGATGGCCGACGACTTCGGGAAAGTGCTGCATCTGAAGGACCACGCGCAGCTCTACGGCCTGCCGAGGATGACCCCGCACGTGCGCACGTACCTGGAGCCTCCCCGCAAGGAGCCGGCGGAGTCGCTGTGGGAGGGGTGGGAGCGGCGGCAGCGGCCCCGTACCGGGGACCTGGCCGACGACCTCGCGCTGTGCCGGGACGAGCTCGTACGGGCGGGCCACGACGTGATCGTCGTGGACCAGACGACGCCCGAGCAGGAACGGATCGGGCTGTGCACCGTCGCCACCCTCGTCCCCGGGCTGCTGCCCATCGACTTCGGCTGGAGGCGCCAGAGGGCCCCGCTGATGCCGAGGTTGCGCACGGCGGCACGGCGGGCGGGTCTGCGCTCGGCGGACCTCACGGACAGCGAGATCCGGATGGTCCCGCATCCCTTCCCGTAACTGCCGGGCGGGGCGACGGGAGTCGGGGCCGGCGGGGGCAGGCGTGCGGGGGCGTGAAGGCGGCTGTACGCGCCGCTGAGCGCCTCGCGCGCCCCGCGCGTCCCGTGAACGGCGAACGGCTCTCTCCGCGCGGGAGAGAGCCGTTCAGGGGCTCGGTGTTGCTCAGTCCGAGACCGTCAGGCGCTGCACGAGGTGGTGCTGGTGGTCGACGAGCAGGTCGAGGTGGACGAGCAGCTCGTCGAACCGGCGAGGACGACCTCGCTCGCGTCCGAGTAGTCGGAGATCTCGAAGGTCTCCGACTCGAGTTCCAGGATCTCGTCGGCGAGCGAGGCGAGGGAGGACTTCTCAGTCATGGGGGCTCCTTCAGTCGGCCACAGGTACCACCGGTGGCGAGGTGTGCCGTCATTCCATCCGAGGCCGCTGGCAGATGGCTCGATGTTCCGCTCACACCTCGCTGACACCTGGTGTCAGCGGACTGAGAGCACCCCGGCTCCGGGAGTGCTGAAAGGATGAACGCGTGAGCCGAAAAGGCGCCGTCACCGGCGAGAGAGCCCCCGTCCTGCAGGGACTGCAGGACATCCTCAGGCCGCTGGTGGCCTTCTACCTCGACCTGCACAGGAACCCCGAACTCTCCGGCCGCGAGAGCCGCACCGCCTCCCGGTTCGCGGAGTGGCTGGAGCAGGAGCCGTACCGGGTGACGAGGGGCGTGGGCGGCCACGGCGTCGTCGGCGTCCTGCACAACGGCACGGGGCCCTGCGTGATGCTGCGTGCCGAACTGGACGCGCTGCCGGTGACGGAGCGGACCGGCCTGGCGTACGCCGCCGAAGGGCCCGTCATGCACGCCTGCGGCCACGACCTGCATCTGGCGGCCCTGGCGGGGGCCGCGACGCTGCTGGCCCGTTCCGCGGACAGCTGGCGCGGCACGGTGCTGATCGTGGCGCAGCCCGCCGAGGAGACCCTGGAAGGGGCGCGGGCGATGCTGGAGGACGGGCTGTACCGGCGCTTCCCGCGGCCGGACACCGTGCTCGCGCAGCACTGCGCGCCCCTGCCTGCGGGGATGGTCGCCCACGCGGACCCGGCTGGGCACGCGCCGGTCCTGGGCGGCAGCGTGACGATGGAGGCGACCGTCCGGGGGCGGGGCGGTCACGCCGGAGCCCCCCACATGGCCGTCGACCCCCTGCTGACCGCGGCGTCCGCCGTGCTCAGGCTGCAGGGCGTCGTGGCGCGCGAGACGGCGCCGGGGGAGCAGGCCGTGCTCAACGTCGGTTCGCTGCACGCCGGTTCGGGGGCCAACGTGATCCCGGACGAAGCCGTCCTGGGCGTCACTGTCCGGGCCCTCTCGGAGGCATCCCTCGACCGGCTGGCGGAGGCGGTCGAGCGGATCGTGCGTGCCGAGTGCGCGGCCTCCGGCTGCCCGGAGGAGCCACGGATCGACGTCGTCTCCCGCTCGCCCGTCACGATGACGGACCGGGCGGCGACGGAGGCGGTGCGCGAGGCCCACCGGGAGCTGTACGGGCCGGAACGCGTCTCCGGGTGGCTTCCCACCCTCGCCACCGAGGACTTCCCCCTCTACGGCGACGCGGGCTCCCCGCTCCACGGGGAGGAGGGCATAGCGACCGTCTACTGGATGCTCGGCGCCGTCGGGGCGGGACAGTACGCCCGCGCCCCCGGTGAGACCGCCGCCGAGAAGCTCGCCGCCCTGCCGGCGAACCATGCACCGGACTTCGCGCCGGACGTGCGGGCGAGCCTCCCGGCAGGGGTGACGGCCATGACCAGCGCGGCCCTGGCCCGGCTGGGGGAGCCCCCGCGCACGGTCCGGAGCCGCTGACACGGCCGCACACACGGGAAGCGGGGCCCGGACTCCGACGAGGCGTCGGGGGAGGCCCGTCGAGGCGCGGGGTGCCGACTGCGGGACTCCGCGCGCAGCCTGCGCACGTAACCCCGCACGGCACACGTGGCCCGGACAGGCGCACGCAGCTGTGCCCGCACACGAAACCCCCAGGGCCCGCCTCCTGCCGGCTCACCCCGCGGTGCGGAACGGGGCGGGACGGGCGCGGAAGGGCGGGCCCTGGAGGGGTGGTGCGCCGGGATCCGGCCGGTCAGCGACGCGGCCGGGACGGGCCGGGGCTCAGCGAGCCGCGCCGGCCCTCTTGCCCTTGTCGGTGACGGCGTGCCAGTCGCCGTCCTTGCCCTGGCCGTTGATGTCACCCGGCTCCTTGTCGCCGGTGAACCAGTACAGCGGCCAGCAGTCGATGGTGAGCTGCTGGACTCCGTCGGGGCGCTTGTACGTGGTCAGCAGCTTCGGGTCGACACCGGAGATCTTGTTCTTGTCCACCGGCTTGGCGGGCTTCCAGCTCTTGAGGCACTCGCCCTTGCAGTTGGACTTCATCGGCCACGCCGAGTCCTTGTCGAACCGGTAGAGCGTGCGGCCCTCGCCGTCGGCCAGGATCTCGCCCAGCTCGGCGTTCTTGACGGTCTTGAGCTGGTCGGCGTTCGCGCCGCTCGCCTTGTTGCCGTCGGGGGCGAGAGCGTTCCACGTCTCGCCGACGCCGTGGCCCTTCACGTCACCCGGCTTGGTGTCCTTCGCGTAGCGGTACACCGGCCAGCCGCCGAGCGTCAGCTGCAGGGAGCCGTCGGTGCGCTTGACCTTGCCGATCTGGCTCTTCTCGATGCCCTTCGTCGCCTCGGCGTCCTCGGCGGGCACGGCGGGCCAGGCCTTCGCGCAGTCACCGTCACAGTTGGACTGGGAGGGGGAGGCGGTGTCGTCGTCGAACCGGTACAGCGTCCAGCCCTTGGAGTCGGTGACGATGTCACCGAGCTTCGCACTGGCCTTGACCTTCAGCGTCTTGGCCGGCGCGTCCTTCTTGCCGGAGGCGCCGTCCTCGCCGCCGCCGTAGCCGTCGCCCACGGCCTGGTCGGCCGGCTTGATCTTCTGAGGAGGAGCGCCGCCACTGTCGGAGCCACACCCTGTCGCGAGCAGAGCTACGGCGACCGCGGTCCCCACCAGAGCCACGTGACGCTGCTTCTTCATGACCGCTCCTTCAGCACTCGACTGTGACTGGCATGTGAGTGTGGTGCAGGAGCGATGCAGGCGGCGAAAAGTTGTCATGTCGCGCCAAAGCAGAAGGTTTGCGGGAGCCATCCCGCCGGGACCAGCGAAAGTGCCTCGTACGGCGGCCAGTTCGGCAGAGTGCAAACGCCGCCGCACGCGGCTGGGACCCTACTTCTCCACGATGCGGAGGGCGAGCGCCGGGCAGCGCCGCACGGCCCGCTGGGCCTGCTTGTTCATGTAGTCGGGGATGGCGGCGGACGCCCCGGTCGGGTAGCCGTCGACATCGAGTTCGATCATGTCGGGGACGACTCCCGCGCACAGCCCGTGCCCCTGGCACAGCGTCCAGTCGACGACGAGCCGCCGGGACTTCTGCGGAGCGCCGGCCGCCGTGCGTCCGCGGTCCGCGCGGATGCCCCGGATGCCGCGGGCCTGGGAGACCTGTCCCTCGTCGGGGACGGAGAGCGAGCTGAGCACCGGCCTTCCGCATCCCTGCCCGAGAGCGTGGAGTTCGAACTCCTCGGGGAACGCGTCGAGCGTCGACTCGACGAGGCGCGACGTGCCGTCCGGGTGACTGCACGCGCCGCGCCTTTTCACGGCTTTGGCGCGCGCCCAGATGGCGTCGAGTGCTTCCTGGCCGCCGCCGTCGGCCGCCCAGGCGATCGTGTCCGCCAGCGCGGGCAGCCCCAGCACGCACGGCCCGCACTGCCCGGCGGACTCCTTCGCCATCCAGCGGGCGACCAGCTCCAACTCGCCCGCGGGGCACGTCCCTTCGGGCAGCGGAAGGATCGCTCCGGCGCCGAGGGTCGAGCCGTAGGAGTCCAGCGACTCCCGGGAGATGCGCGCCGACCAGGCGAGGTCGCGCTGCAGCCACCGCCCGTGGTACCCGCCGACGAGCACGCCCTGGCCCGGGTCCATGCCGCACAGGCCCAGGATGTACGACAGCGGCGCGCCGAACGGTGCCTCCACCACCCGCTCACCGGCCACGGTCAGCAGCACCGTGCCGGGCTCGGTCGGCAGGCCCACGTTGCGGAAGTCGAGCGCACCGAGGCGGGCGGCGATCGCGAGCTGCGCGTACGTCTCGGTGTTCGACAGCATCGTCGGCAGGCCCGCGACACCGCTCTCGCTGGCGCGTACGCCCGTCCCGGACGGCGCCACCGGCAACTGGTTGAGACCGTTGACGAGAGAGGAGGACTCACCGGTGACGAACGCCTCCGGCATCCGTGCCACACGGACGCGCGGCGCGCCCGGCCCGCGTTCGGCCACGGCGTCCCGTACGGAGCGCTCCACGTCGGGCCGCGTGACGCAGATGCTCACCTCCTCCGCCTTCAGTGCGCGTGCCACCAGCAGCGCACCGTCGATGACGAGGTGCGGCGTGTACAGCAGCAGCGCCGTGTCCTTGAGGCAACTCGGCTCGCCCTCGCTGCCGTTCACCACGACCACCGTGCGTGCGTCCTGCCGCCGGCGGGCGCTGTCGATCACGGACTGGAGCTTGCGGGCGAAGGGGAAACCCGCGCCGCCGCGGCCGCGCAGGTCGATGTTCTCGGCGAGGTCGACGACTTCCTGGAGCCGCAGTTCGGGCATCTGGCCGTGCACCGTCAGATGCCCCACGCGGTCGAGACGCCTGTGCCACGCCCCGCCGGTGCCCAGGCCCGCCAGCAGCCGCGGCGGCCCGAAGGAGGCGAGGGACGGAACCGCGTCGGCGCTGGAAGCGGACACGGGACTCGGCACGACAGAGGTCACCGTTTCTCCTTCTTGCTCGATCCCGGACGCTTGGTACGGCCTTGAGCGAGTCGCATCATCAGCACAACTGTGACTGCCGTCAAGCACAGGCCGTACCCGAGGTCCACGTAGTCGGCGACGGGACGGCCCGCGCGCAGACCGTGGATCAGTGCGGCCCCCCAGGCCAGATAAGCGCTCATGTGCAGGGCCCGCCACAGCCGCGACTGGCCCTTGCGGGCGAAGGCGCCGCGCACCGCACCCGTCATGGTGACCGCGACGAAGAGGTAGCCCGCGACCGATCCCAGTCCGACGAGTACCGGCTGCGCCCCGTCGGTGAACGGTATCGCCGCCGACTGCACGCTCGTCGAGCCGAGTGAGATCTTCGACCAGACGTGTAGACCGAGGAAACCGAGACCGCCGACAGCCGTACCGCGGTGGATCGCCTGCGCGATCAGACGGTGATTGGGGTCCAGCACGAACTGGTCCGCCGCGGCGAGGCCCCACAGGACCGTGAAGGTCAGCAGCAGCAGGGACACGACTCCGGAGCCGAAATCGATGAAGGCCCACACCCGTGCCATCGACTGATTGCTGATCGCGAATACGAGAGCGAGTGTGGCGACCATCACGAAGGCCGTTATGCGAGGAACATAACGGGCTCCGCTGCTCTTTCGTGATATGTCTGCTTCGAGTCGTCGCTCGGGTGCGAAGCCCTGGGGAGGGCGGGCCTCGCCTCTGCGGGGCGCTACGGGCGGCGGGGACCGGCGCTCCGTAGGCGGTACACGAACTTTTTCTCGGGGCATCGGATCTTCCGATCGCACAGTCGCCTGGTCCGACCTGACCCTCGGTCCCGCATCTGCCGTGGGTCGCAAAGCAGTTGAACGGGAAATCACCAGTGACGTTCTGGTGTCTTGCTCTCTACTTTGCGCGACCAAAATGCGGTGGTCGGGATGCAGCAGCATCTCGAAACTCCCCAACCCCTTCACAGGATTTATCGCTCTGTGACAAATTCTGGCAGTGGGATCGCCGCCGCACCTCGCTGTGTCGATGATGCCCACTCAGGGGAAGCAGGGGGACCCTCAACTCCGCGACCGGGGCGGGATACCGGTTTCGGAGGCAACCTCCGCGGGCCTGCCAGTCCCGTGCTCGGGCAGGCCCAACCCGGCAGGAACGAGGTAAAGATGAGCGACGTTCTAAACCGCATCCGATCTCGCCCTCGTGGCGAGTGGACGCGTGTTCAGAGGAAGGAGCTGCCCGCCATCGCTGACCAGGTGGTGGATGCTCTGCAGCGCAGCATACCGGCAATGTCCGCTTTTCTGCGTGAAATTGACCGCGAAGATGCACAGTGGGCCGTCGAGCAGGCATTGCTCGCGGCTCTCGGGCAGCATGCCCAGGAAAACGAAGATTCCGCCAATACGGGAAATACGGACACGGGAACCAATGCGCAGGGCGAGAACGTCACAGCTGCGGTTCCCATCGACCGTGCCCGCCGGCAGCTGTTCACCGCCCTCATGGGAGAGGAGGAGTACCCGGAAGCCCGCCTGACCGAACTGGCCCGATCCGCCAGGTGGCCGCTGCCCGAGACCGTCCGAGCAATCGCACTCGCATCCCCGAGCGAGGTGCCCCAGCTCGCGGCTGCTCTCGGCAACGCCCTGGTCAGTCCGGTCGAGAGCGAACTCTGCCTGCTGATACCCGATCCTGAGGACGACCGCGAAGCACTGGAGAACGTGCTGCGCGGTCGCACTGCTGCGATCGGCCACACCGTCCCCCTCAATGACGCGGGGTCCTCGGTGCGCTGGGCGAGGCGGCTGCTGGAACTGACACCGGCGGGCAACCCCCCGGCCGCCGGCATCGGTGCCAACAGCCAGGACGCGAAAATCCTGTTCGTCGACGACCATCTGTCCATGCTCATGCTGCTGCAGGACGAATCGCTTGCATGTGCGCTCTCTTCCCGCTGGCTCGGCCCGCTGGCGGAACTCACGCCGAGGCAGAGCGAGCGGCTTGAGGTCACGCTGCTGGCGTGGCTGGAGAGCGGGGGAGCACCGGAAGCAGCGAAGACGCTGCAGGTGCACCCCCAGACGGTGCGGTACAGGCTCCGCCAGATCGAGAAGCTCTTCGGTTCGGCGCTGCGTGATCCCCGCACGCGCTTCGAGTTGGAGATGACCCTGCGCGGCCGGCGGCTGCTGGGGCAGATCCGGCGGCAGCGCACCCGGGCCGGTCGCAGGGCTCGTGCCGTCACCCCGGGCGTCCGCCCGCTGGGCGTCGCGCGCGAGGCAAGGGTGAACGGTCTCTGACTTCCCCCCTCGTCCGATGCCCCCTCGCATCGGAACAGACCCGTCCCCCCACGTGACGACCTGAAGAACCGAAGCCCACGGAGGCCCGGACACAGAATCTGTGTCCGGGCCTCCGTGGTCGTGCGCCCGGTTCCGCCCCGGGGCCTGGCGGCCCCTGAACTGCGCCTCTGCCCCGACTCCGTGCTCCCGTACGCCGCGTGCTCACGCCGCGTGGCGCTCACACGGGCAGCCGGCCGGGGCACCGTCCGGCAGTCGTACCGTCGTACCGTCCTGGTCCGGAAAGGCGTCAGCCGCGGGACCGATTGCTCGGTGGCCCCGCGGCTGACTGGTGGTGCAGCCGGTCGCTAGTGCGTCAGCACTCGCGGCCTTCGTTGATGCAGCTGACCGCCTCGTCCATCAGGTCCTCGGGCATGACGTTGATGAAGTCGCTGTGGTCAGTGATCGGCTTGTGCAGCTGCTCCGGGAAACTGTCGACCGCGAACGGGGTGTCCGCGTTCAACAGGTTCTCGGCGGGGATGTCGTACTTGATCTTCTGCTGCAGCTGCGGGATGGCCTGGAAGCCGTCCGGGCAGGAGCCGTCCTCCTCGGAGAACGCCATGTGGTCGCGGTGGTTGCCGCTGTCGGTGTTCTGTCCGTCCCAGCAGTTCTGGAAGTTGAAGGTACGGATCATCTGGGCGCCGTCAGGGCAGATCGGGTACTTGTCCGTCAGCTGACGGTCCTCGAAGCCCTCGCAGCTCCACGACGCGTTGGCGTTGGCGTCGCCGTTGGTGAAGGACTTGGCGTCACCGGTGATGATGCGCAGGAACTTCGGCATCGCGACGACGTCATCGTTCGTGCCCTTGATGAACTTCAGCGTGGCGCTGGCCGGCTGCAGGATCGAGCCGACGTTGAGGTCGTTCGCCCCACCGTCACCAGGCTGGGCCTCGGCACCTTCACCGCCGCCGACCTGGTCCTCTTCACCTTCGCCCTGTCCGGCGTCCTGGCCCTGGTCCTGTCCGGCGTCCTGGCCTTGGTCCTGGCCTTGGTCCTGTCCGGCGTCCTGTCCCTGGTCCTGGCCTTGGTCCTGGCCCTGGTCCTGTCCGGCGTCCTGGCCTTGGTCCTGG
>NZ_BMMP01000001.1:285623-591356 GCF_014645895.1 Streptomyces daqingensis
GGTCCTGGCCCTGGTCCTGTCCGGCGTCCTGGCCTTGGTCCTGGCCCTGGTCCTGTCCGGCGTCCTGTCCCTGGTCCTGACCTTGGTCCTGGCCCTGGTCCTGACCGGCGTCCTGGCCCTGGTTGCCGTTGTGGACGCTGTTGGTGCTGGCTTCGTTGGCGTCGCCCTGGTTCTGCTCGCTGCCGACGGCGCCCCGCTGGTCCTCCTGCCCGTCCAGCGAACGGATCACGGGCCAGTAGTGCGTCGACTGGTCGTTCTGCTCACAGGTCGTACCTGCCGCAGCGAGGGACTCGTCGGAGGAGGCAGCGCTCGTGTCCTCGTTGCCGACGTAGTCGTGGACGTGGTGCGCGCCGTTCAGGACGCCCGGAGCGGCGATGACGTTGTCCGAGTTGAGGTGCTCGTTGTCGTTGACACCGCACTTCGTCTCGAAGCTGCCGCCCTGGCCGCCCGCTTCTTCCTCGTTGGCGTTGGGCTCGACGGTGGTGATGTCGACGAAGTCGTCGGCGGACGGGCCGCTGGCCTGCTCGCCGCCTTCACCTCCGCCCTGCTCCTGACCGGCCTGCTCCTGCTTCATCTGGCACTGCGACATGCCGGCCATGTCTTCAGGCTGCTCGGCGCCGGCCGCTTTGAGGTCCTCGCCGATGTTGGCGATGGTCTCGGACCGCTGCTTGTTGAGCTGGCCGAGCGCCTCATTGGCGTCGGCCTCCTGGGAGTTCCACTGGCCGTACGCCTGCGCGACCTGCTGGTCCAGGGCGGCGAGCTTCTGGCCGACGGGCTCCTTGGCCTTCGCGGGCACGTCACCGAGCGCGAGACTCACGTCAGGGCAGTCGATCGTGCTTGCTGCCAACTGGGACTCGTCGTCCCCGCCGGCGAAGGCGCTGGCGCCGATCGCCGCCGCACCGCCGCCACCGATCACCAGCGCTGCGACGATCGCTATGGTTTTGTTCTTCGTGCGCGAGCGTTTGTGGCTCAGTTTTCTCACAGTGAATTCACTCCACTCATTACTCGTCGTTCAGCGCCTCGTAGTCCACCAGTCCGGTCTCTTCCAAGACCTCGAGGTGATCGAGGACGGCGGCGTTGGCCCGGGTCGCCAACGACCGCACCATCGAGTTGCGGGTCTGATCGCGTACGAGACCGATGAGGCCGATGTTCTTGCCCGACGCGCGCCGGAGCCGTTCGACGAAGATGCGGTCGAACTGTGCTCCCTTGGCCTGCTCCATCTCCTTCAGCCACTCTTGCTGGGGGCCGGTCGGCTGATTGGACAGGGGAAGCTTCAGCGTCTTGGCGGCCTCAATGGTCCGCTTGTCCAACTCTGTGTATCCGTCGACGAGGTGTTTGCCGGCGATCCGGACAGATTTGCGCCCGCCGCGCTCCTTGGCGGAACGTCCGGCGGGCAGCTCCCACAGTCCTGAACTTCGTACGGTGCGTATGAAGTCCCGGTCGAGTGAGGTAAGCGGCCCATATTCCGTCTTCCAAGTTCCGTCGCCGTCGTCCTGCCAGCCTGAACGGGCAAGCGCAAAGGAGCGGTTGCCGTCGAACCACTGGATAGGAAGCAGCAACGCGGCAAGCGTTGCCACAAGCGCGAGCATGATCAGCACCGTGCCGGCAGCTCGCCCCGACGCTTTGGCGGAACGCATCCGCCCTCCTCTCCACACACATCTTCGAAGTGCGACGGACGTTAATGGCGTGTGTGACGATGTGGTCGAGGCTTCGTCTCGACCTGACAAGAACCGGTTGTACAGCGCTCAACACTGCTACATTGCCCACTCGGATCTGCCGCGTCCGCTTCGCCCGAACAGAGGGCGGCAGCGCAGAGAACGGCAGCTCAGCGTGCGTAGAGTTCTTCGATCTCCGCCGCGTATTTGCGGGTGATGGCGCCCCGCCGCAGTTTCAGTGACGGTGTGACGAGTCCGTCCTCCATGCTGAACTCGCCGGACATGATGCGGAATGCGCGGATGGACTCCGCTTTCGAGACGACCGTGTTCGCCGCCGCCACGGCCCGCTGCACCTCCCGCTCCAGCTCCTCCGTCATGTTGTAGGACCCCGGCCTGCTCGGGCCGTACTGCTCCATCGCCGACCGCCAGTGCTGGAGCACTTCGGGGTCGAGGGTCAGAAGCGCCGCCACGTAGGGGCGGTCGTCGCCCACCACCAGCGCCTGGGAGATGAGCGGATGGGCGCGGAGCCTCGTCTCCAGCACCATGGGTGCGACGCTGCGCCCGCCGCTGGTGATGATGACGTCCTTCTTGCGGCCGGTGATGACGAGGTAACCGTCGTCCAGGTGACCGACGTCGCCCGTGCCGAGCCAGCCGTCGTGCAGCATCTCCTCGTTGTTGGGCCTCAGGGGCGAACCGAGGTGCCCCGTCTCCGCGTGCGCCGCCGGGCCCGGTTCCCCGCCCCACGCCGCCCGTTCGGCCTGTGCGGCTTGCTGCGACTCGGCACGGGACTCCGCGAGGCCGGTGTAACCGGGGAAGACCATCGGGCCCCGCACCCAGACCTCACTGTCCTCCGCGATGTGCACGGCCGCGCCCGGCATGGGGCGGCCCACGGTGCCGAAGCGCGGCCGTCCGGGGGGCTGCGCGGTGACGGCGGCGGTGGTCTCGGTGAGCCCGTAGCCGTCGTAGACGGTGATGCCGGCGCCTGCGAGCGCCAGTCCCAGATCGCGGCTCAGCGTCGATCCGCCGGAGACGACGTTGCTCGTACGGCCCCCGAGGACGCTGCGCAACTGGCGGTAGACCAGGCGCTCGTAGACCGCGTGACGTGCCTTCAGACCGGTGCTGGGCCCCGTCCCCTTCCCCAGAGACTGGGCCTCCACGGCTTCGGCGTAGCGGGTGGCGATGTCCATGGCCCTCTCGAAGAGGTCTCCCCGCCCCGAGCGCACGGCCAGCATCCGCGCACGCGCGTAGACCTTCTCGAAGATGAGAGGGACGGCGAACAGGCAGGTGGGCCGGAACGATTCGAGCGCCGGCACCAGGTCGCGGACGGCCATCTCCGGCTGATGCCCCAGCAGGTAGCCCCCGCGCACGCACAGCACCGTCACCATCAGCCCGTACACGTGACCCACGGGCAGGAAGGCCAGGATGGCGGGCTGCTGGCCGGGCTCGCCCATGAGGCCGCCCCAGCCCGCGATGAGCGTGTCGCACTCGACGGCCAGGTTCGCGTGCGTGATGGCGCAGCCGCGGGGACGTCCCGTCGTACCGGAGGTGTAGATGACGGCGGCCGTCATGTCCGGTCTGACGGCGACGCGGTGCCGGTGCACCTCGCTCTCGTCGACGAGCCGCCCCGACTCGGTGAGCCACTCCACGCACCCCGCGTCCAACTGCCAGATGTGACGCAGGGATTGAAGACCTCCGCACACCGAACCCACCGTCATGGCGTGGTCCTCGTGCTCGACGACGACGGCGCACGACTCGGAGTCCGAAAGCACCCACCGCAGTTGCTCGGGGGAGGAGGTCGGGTAGATCGGCACGGCCTGCGCGCCGATGGACCACAGGGCGTAGCTGAAGACCGTCCACTCGTACCGGGTGCGGGTCATCACGGCGACCTTGTCGCCGAACCCGACGCCCTCCGCCAGAAGCCCCTTCGCCAGGCCCAGCACCTTCTCCGCGAAGGCCGCGGCGGTCATCTCGCGCCACGGGCCGGTGCTGCCGTCGGGGCTGTCACGGCGGGCGAGCTGGGGCAGCCCCGGTTCACGCGCGGCCGTCTCGTACACGGAGTCGGCCAGACCGCCGGAGCGCATGGGTCGCACGAGCGGCGGACAGCTGTAGTCACGCAACAGCGCACCGCCCCTTACCCGGTCTGCGATTCGATCACGACAGTCAGTGACTGAAGGTGAAATTACCTCGCGCCCCTCCCGGCTGACTAGGGGTTTCCGAACTGGTCCTGGGCGGAATCGGGGGAGGGTGTGTGAGAGAAGACTGCCGCCCCACCTGAGGTGATGCTTCCGGATGCCCGCCGGGGCGGGTGCGCGCACCGGGGCGGGCCGCCGCGGCGACGGCGAGTGACCGCCACACGGCCGGGCGCCCGTCGGACATGCGACGCGATCCGGCCGACCGGGAAGGCCGACCGGTTCGGTGCACTCCGTCCGTACAGGGGGTAGGGAGCGGGACACCGGGAGGCGGGCGGCATGTTCGCGATCGGCGGGGTGCGAAGAGTCCCGCGGGCGGTCGCGTCGTCGTTCTCTGCCCGCGAGCGCGTGCGCATCGGCCTTACGAAGACGGGGCGGCACGGCAGGGCCCGGTTCACCGCGATCGAGGGGAAGCCCATGCATGACCTGTACGACTACATCGTCGTCGGCGCCGGTTCGGCCGGCTGCGTCCTGGCCGCCAGGCTCTCGGAAGACCCCGGCGTCCGCGTACTGCTGGTGGAGGCAGGCCCGGCCGACGACGCCATGGAGATCCATGTGCCCGCCGCCTTCGGGAAGTTGTTCCGCACCAAGTACGACTGGGACTACACGACGGAGCCCGAGCCGGGGTTGGGCGGACGTCGGTGTTACCTCCCGCGGGGGCGGATGTTCGGCGGCTCGTCGTCGATGAACGCCATGATCTACATCCGGGGCAACCGGCTGGACTACGACGCCTGGGCCGCTGCCGGCGCCGAGGGATGGAGCTGGCGCGACGTCTTCCCCTACTTCTTACGGGCGGAGGACCACCACGCCGGCCCGTCGGACTGGCACGCGGCGGGCGGGCCGCTCACGGTCAGCGAGGGGCGCTCCCGCAGCCCGCTCATGTCGGCGTACGTGGAGGCGGCGCAGGAGGCGGGACATTCGTTCAACCCCGACTTCAACGGCCCCCGGCAGGACGGCGTCGGCTACTACGACCTCACCCAGCGGAACGGGTTGCGGTGCAGCACCGCCGACGCATACCTGCGCCCCGCCATGGAACGGCCCAACCTCCGCGTGCTGAGCGGTGCCCTGTGCACCAGGCTGCTGTTCTCCGGGGACCGTGTCGTCGGCGTCGAGACCGACCGGGGCGGGCTCCTGGAAGAGACGCATGCCGAGCGGGAGGTCGTCCTCGCAGCGGGCGCCTACAACTCCCCTCAGCTGCTGATGCTTTCCGGTATCGGCGTCGCCTCCGAACTCGCGGCGCTCGGCATCGAGCCCCGCGCGGACCTGCCGGTCGGGGAGAACCTCCAGGACCACGCACACCTCCCCCTCATCCACCTCACCGACACCGAATCGCTGTGGACGGCGGAGACCCCGGAGAACCTGGTGCTGCTGGAGTCGGAGGGCCGCGGGCCCCTCACCTCGAACGTGGGAGAGGTGGGCGGTTTCCTGCACTCGGCTGACGGGCTGGACGCACCGGACCTCCAACTCCACGCGGTCCCGGCGCTGTTCCACGAGGAGGGGCTCGGTGTCCCCTTCGCGCACGGCTTCCACCACGGCGCGGTCCTGCTCGACGCGACCAGCCGCGGCAAGGTCTCCCTCCGGTCGGCGCTTCCCAGCGCCAAACCGCGCATCACGCACAACTACCTCGCTACGGACGAGGATCGCGCGACGGCGGTGCGCGCCCTGCGGCTCCTGCTCGACATCGCCGACCAGCCCAGCCTGCGGGCACACCGGCGCGGTGACTACAGCGTGCCGCGCTCGGACAGCGACGCCGACCTCCTCGACTACGCCCGCCGCGCGTCGCACACGCTCTACCATCCGGCGGGCACCTGCTCCATGGGGCGGGTCGTCGACCACGAGCTGAACGTGCACGGCGTGGCCGGGCTGCGGGTGGCCGACGCCTCGGTCATGCCGCAACTGGTGCGCGGCAACACCAACGCACCCACGATCATGATCGCGGAGAAGGCAGCCGACCTGATCCGCGGCGCCGCCCCTGCGGCTCCCGCCTGATCCGCACCCGGAGTCACGGCCCGCGCGCGGGCGTATACGTGCGTGCCGGCCCCCCCGGCGTGCGCGCGCGGGGCCGGTTCAGGGCAGCCACCCGGCCCTCAGGACATGGGCTGCCACCGGCCGGCCGGTGGCAGCCCACGCCGACACGCGGGACCCCCTGGGCCACGTTTCGCGGCTTTCGCTCGACGGCCGCCGGAGAGGGAGCCGGCCGCACCGCTTCCCGGCTTGGCGGCCGGGTTCCGGCGGCTGACCGCCGGTTACAGCAACCCCGCCTCCCGCGCCGTCCACACCGACGGGACCAGGGGGCGGTACCCGAGTTCGTGACGGATGCGGGTCGTCGACATCACGCCGTGCCAGGGGTCCGGGGTCTCCCTGTCGTAGACCTCTTGCGGCACGGGCAGGCCGTGGATCCGGAAGAGGTCGACGGTGGTGAGCGGGGCGTCGTCGGCGATGTTGTAGACGCCGTGCGCCCCAGGCGCGTACAGCAGCCGCTTCAGGCCCTGCGCCACGTCCAGGTGGTGGCCCATGTGCAGGCGTTGCATGGCGGACCACTTCGGTGCCCACTCCATGACGTCGGCCAGATGCGGGTCCCCGTCCCCGTACACGAAGGGCAGCCGTCCGATGCGGAGGTCGTCGAGGCCGTCCAGCTCCCCGAGCGCGCGCTCCGCCTCCCACTTGGACTCGGGGTACGCGCCCCAGAGGTGGGTGCCCGGCACGGTCTCGTCGTCCTCGACCAGCGCCCTTCCCCGCCCCGCGCCGTATACGAGGCCGGTGCTCACCTGTACGAACCGCCGCACCCCGGAGGCCACCGCGGCCCTGCCGAGCTCGATCGCCGCGTCCCGGTTGACCGTCCAGGCCTCCTCGTCCGGCACCCCCCGGAAGGCGGCGGCGACGTTCACCACCGCGTCCACGCCGGCCGTCGCCTTGCCGAGCGCATCAGCGTCGCGCACATCGCCGACGATCACCTGGGCGCCGAGCTCCCCGAACCGGTCACCGCGCGCCGCGTCCCGCACCAGGACCCGCACCTCGTCCCGGGGCGGTGCGCTCTGCAGCAGCCTCGGTACGAACCTCCGCCCGACCTGGCCCGTCGCTCCTGTCACCAATGTCAGCATGGCCGCCTCCTTGTGTCGTAGCCAGGTCCGAGCGTGCGTGAGCGGCGGCAGCGGCGGGAGAGACGCGGTTATCCAGGGACCGGCACTCCCTGGATACGAGCCCGGGTCCGGAGGATCCTTGAGACATGGACCGAACCGGACTCGCCGACTACCTGCGCCGCGCCCGCACCCGTCTGGCTCCTGGCGACGTGGGCCTGAGCGTGGGGCCGCGGCGCCGTACCCCGGGCCTGCGCCGCGAGGAGGTGGCGCAGCTCGCCGGGATGTCCACGGACTACTACACGCGCCTGGAACAGCGCCGCGGCTCCCACCCGTCGCGGCAGATGCTCACCGCCCTCGCCCGTGCCCTGCGGCTCACAGACGTGGAACGCGCCCACCTGTTCCACCTGGCGGGCGAGGAGCCGCCCCGGCGCGGTGTCTCCTCGGACCACGTCCGTCCGGGACTGCTGATGATCCTGGACCGGCTGCACGACCTCCCGGCATCGGTGATGAGCGACTGGGGCGGGATGCTCGCGCAGAACACGATGTCCGTGGCCCTGGTCGGAGACCACACCGGGACGAACCTCATCCGCCGCTGGTTCACGGTGCCGGGCGCAAGGGACCTGGCACCGCCTGAGAAGCACGAGCAGCATGCCCGTGCGCACGTGGCGGCTCTGCGAGCGGTCGCCGCGGCCCGCCCCGACGACCCGGGCCCGGCCGCCCTCGTGTCCGAACTCCGTGCAGGATCGCAGGAGTTCGAAACGCTGTGGGCGGAACACGACGTCGTGGTCCGCCGTCCGTCGCCGAAACGGTTCCTGCACCCGGTGGTCGGCGTCCTCGACCTCGACTGCGAGGTGCTGCTCGGCGACGGCCACAGCCAGCAGCTCGTCGTGCACTCGGCGCGGCCCGGGACACGGACGCACGAGCGGCTCGAACTGCTGCGGGTCGTCGGTCTGCAGGACCTGACCCCCAGCCTGTAGGACAGTCAGGGGCCGTACGGCCTTCCGTCGCGGCTCCCCATCAGAGGCGGGGGAGCGCGGGGGACTTGAGGGATTCGACGAAGGCCGTCCACGCCGCCGGGGGGAAACGCAGGGCGGAACGGGCGGGGTCTTTGCTGTCGCGGACGGGGACGGTGCCGGGGATTCCCTCGGCGACTTCGACGCAGTCGCCGCCGCCTCCGTCGCTGTATGTGCTCTTGCGCCATCGGGAACAGTTCACGTGGCTGCCTGCGTCGCACATGTTCCGAAATCCTCCATCGCCTCGTGGAGCAAGGATGTCGATGCTTCGGGCGGCAGTGCTCTGGCGTGCACGAGATCGTATCGGTACGAGTGCCTGGCGACCATCGCCCGCTCCTCCACCAACTGGCCCGAGTGGCCGGCCTCCAGGTAGGCCACGTCGGGCGAGTTGTCGAACGACAGCAAGGTGAGCGACCCGCCCATCGCGGCGTGGCCTCCGGCGTCGAAGGGAAGCACCTGGACCTCGACTCCCGGCGTCCTGGATGCGTCGATGAGGCAGTCCAGTTGCTCGCGCATCACCCCGACGCCTCCGACAGGTCTGCGGATGACGGCCTCGTCCAGGACGACCCAGAGCAGCGGCGGTTGCGCTCGGCGGAGAAGACCCTGGCGGCTGACGCGCGCGGCGACCTTCTCGTCGATCTCTCTTCCCGTGCACCAGGGCTGGCCCAGCCGGAGCACTTCACGGGCGTACGCCTCTGTCTGGAGCAGCCCAGGCACGCTGTGCGCCATGTACTTGTGCATCGCAGTGGCTCGGGCCTCGTACTCCATGAACATCCGCGCCCAGTCGGGGAACGGCGTCCGGCGGGCGTGGCCCCAGAGGTCGATCAAGTCGCCGTCGGCGCCGAGGAGTTCGTCGAGTCTGCGGCCGACGTCCTCCGGTGGCGTCTCGTTGCCCAGTTCGAACTGTGCGATGCGGCTGTGGGCGACGGGGATCTTCTCGCCCAGCTCGCGCTGGGTCCAGCCGGCCCGGCCGCGCAGCTTGCGCAACTTCGCGCCGTACAGGGCTGCCAGGGAGGCGGACGGGTCGAGGTCCTTCGGTGCGGGCACAGTTGCTCCCCGTCTGCTTTCCGGCAGTGTTCGTCACTCACGGTGATCGTAGTCTCACGCCGGGCGTCCCGTCAGGCGAACGCGAACGGCACCCGGCCGGCCGCGGATGCGGGGGAGCCGTGGTCAGCGGGCCTGGCGCGACGCGAGGAGGCGCGCCAGCGCCCGCCGGCCCGCGGGTTCCCATGTGGGCTGGCCGCCGGGCAGCCCTTCGCGTCCCGCCCTGCCGATGTCGACGAGGGACAGCGCGTGCAGCACGGCCCAGCCCTTCGCGCGGCGGACGGACGACTCGTCGGCGCTGCCGTAGGAGCCGAGGAAGCGCGAGGCCGAACCGTCCGGCAGGACGAGCCACGCCGTCGCGAGGTCGGAGGCGGGGTCCCCGGCGCAGAGTTCCCCGAAGTCGATGACCCCGGAGAGCGTTCCTCCGGAGACGACGACGTTCGCGGGGTGCAGATCGGCGTGCAGCCACATCGGCGGACCGTCCCATTCGGCTGCCGCGACGGCTTCCTCCCACACGTCGCGCAACTCCCCGGCGCGGCCCTCGGGAACGGCGTCCGGCGCCACCTTGGCGAACCGCTCCTCGAACTGCCGGCCGAGCTTCCGGAGGGAGATGCCCCGGCTCGGGTTGGACGGCGCCTCGGCGGGGGCGGGCCGGTGAAGGGCCCTGAGGAATGCCGCCATCGCGAGGGCCGAGTCGGCCCCGCGGCTTATGGCAGCACGATCGCCCGGCTCGCCGGGGACCCACCTCGTGACGGCCCAGGAGCGCGGGAAGACCTCCGACGGCTCGCCCGCCCGTACAGGGGCGGGGACCGGAAGCGGCAGCCGCTGCGCCAGTCCGGGCAGCCACCGCTGCTCGTGGCGGAGGCGCGAGGGTCCCGTGGTCGTGCGGGGCAGGCGGAGGGCCAGCTCGTCCCCGAGCCGCCACATCCGGTTCGCCCAGCCGCCTGCCACCAGCCGGAGCGAGAGCTGTGCGAGGTCCGGGTGCTGGGCGCGCAGCAGCGAACGCACCGACTCCTCGTCGGTGTCGGCTCCGTCCATGCGGCATGTCTCCGATCGTCTTCTCTGCCTCTGCCTCTGCCTCTGCCTCTGCCTCTGCCTCTGTCTCGGTCTCAGTCTCCGTGTCTCCGTGCAGGGCGTCTCCCGTCCGCGGTCGCCGGGCACGGGGTCCCATGGGCGTTACCCGTGGTCATCCCTGCACGAATCCTCGACGATCCCGTTGCGAAACATGGATGCAACGAAGGGTTGACCCATAGATGCAAGGCCCCTAGGTTCCGTGGCGCGGTCTTTGAATACCGGACTTCGGAATTCGCTGAACTGCCGTTCTGCCGGGAGGACTACGGGTCAGGAGGCACGGCGTCATGATCGACACCGCCCTGCGCAAAAGGTTCGAGGCCGCGCTCGGACGGGACGCCGTACTGACCGATCCGCTCCAGCTGCGGACCTACGAGTGTGACGGCCTTACCGGCTTCCGTGAAGTCCCCGCCCTGGTGCTCCTGCCCCGCACCACCGAACAGGTCGCGGCGGCGGTCGCCCTCTGCGCGGAGGCGGAACTGCCCTTCGTCGCGCGGGGAGCGGGAACGGGCCTCTCCGGGGGAGCGGTGCCCGTCGCCCAAGGGGTGGTCATCTCCCTCGCACGCATGCGGCAGGTTCTCGAATTCGACCCCGACGACCGCACGATGGTCCTCCAGCCCGGCGTCACCAACGCGGAGATCTCCAAGGTGGCCGCCCCGCACGGCCTCTACTACGCACCCGACCCGTCCAGCCAGGTGGTGTGCACGATCGGCGGCAACGTCGCGGAGAACTCCGGCGGTGCCCACTGCGTGAAGTACGGCTTCACCGTCCACCACGTCACCGCGCTGACGGTCGTGCTGCCGGACGGCTCGGTGGTGCGGCTAGGCGGGGACGCGCCGGAGACCGCCGGCCCCGATCTGCGTGGGCTGTTCATCGGCTCCGAGGGCACGCTTGGCATCGCGACGGAGATCAGGGTGCGGCTTCTGCGCACGCCGCAGAGCGTGCGGACGCTCGTCGCGGACTTCCCGACCGTGGAGGCGGCGGGCGAGGCCGTCAGCGGGATCATGGCATCCGGCATCGTGCCCGCGGCCGTGGAGATGCTCGACGCGCTCGCCATCGAGGCGAGCGAGGCCGCCGTGCAGGCCGGGTACAGCCTCGACGCGACCGCCGCTCTGGTCGTCGAGCTCGACGGCATGGAGGACGAGTGCGAGGAGCAGTTCGAGAGAGTCGTCGCCCTGTGCCGGGAGAAGGGCACCACGCACATCCGCATCGCCACGGACGCCGAGGAGCGGGCGCGCATCTGGAAGGGCCGCAAGGCCGCCTTCGCCGCCGTCGGGCGCATCAGTCCCGACTACTTCGTCCAGGACGGCGTCGTCCCGCGTACGCGGCTCGCCGAAGCGCTGAGCCGCATCGCCGCGATGTCGCGCGCCGAGGGGCTGCGCGTGGCCAACGTCTTCCACGCGGGGGACGGCAACCTGCACCCGCTGGTCCTCTTCGACGAGCAGGCGGGCGAGGCCGAACGCGCCGAGCGGCTGTCGAGCGAGATCGCCGAGATGTGCGTCGAGTTGGGCGGGTCGCTCAGCGGCGAGCACGGGATCGGCCTCGACAAGGCGTGCTCCATGCCGAAGATGTTCGGCGAGGAGGACCTCGCGGTGATGGGGCGGCTGCGCAGCTCCTTCGATCCCGGCGGGCTGGCCAACCCGGGGAAGGTACTGCCCACTCCGCGGTTGTGCGGTGAGAGCCCGGGACGCTACCGGCCGCATCCGCTGGAGACGGCCGGCGTGATCGAAAGGTGGTGAGGTGACATGACGGACGAACCACCCGCAGCGGTACGCGAGCCGGACGGCCCCCGGCCCGCCGGCGAGTCCGGCGCGGCGCCGGCCGCAGGTGCTCCGCGCGTACGTCCCACGAGCCTCGCCGAAGCGGCCGAGGCGCTGGGGACGGCGGCGCGTGAGAAGCAGGCACTGCTGTTCACCGGCGCCGGGACGGCCCTGGAGTGGGGCGCGCCGGTCGGCAGGACCGACGTCGTGGTGGAGACCGGCTCGCTGGACGGGCTCGTCAGCCACGCGCCGGAGGACTGGACGGTCGGTGTGGAGGCGGGGATGCCCCTTTCCCGCCTGCAGGAACTGCTGGCACCCGCCGGCCAGTGGCTGCCGCTCGACGCCCCGACCGAGCGCGGGGGTGCGACGCTCGGCGGCCTCCTCGCCGGAGGAGACACGGGGCCCAGGCGCCTGAAGTACGGCGGGCTCAGCGACCTCGTGATCGGCGCGACGCTCGTACTCGCCGACGGTTCCGTCGTCCGTACGGGCGGCGACGTCATCAAGAACGTCGCCGGTTACGACCTGGCGAAGCTCATGGCGGGATCCCTCGGGGCGTTCGGCCTGGTGGCCCGGCTGAACCTGCGCGTGCACCCGCTGCCCGAGTCGACGGCCACGGTCGCGCTGGAGACCGGCGACCCCGGCCATGCCCTCCGGGCGGCACGTGCCGTGATGCGCTCGCCGCTCGAACCGGTCGCCGTCGAGTGGGAGGGGGAGCGGCTGCTGATCCGCTTCCACGGCACCCGGGAGAGCACGTCCGCCCGGGGCAGGCTGGCGATGGACCTGCCCGAGCTGGACGGCGCCCGCGTGCTCGGCGAGGACGACGAGCACGCCGCATGGGAAGCACTCGCCCGTCTCATCGCCGGCGAGGACGGCCGGACGGTGCTGCGGGCCGGAACGCGCGCGTCCCGGCTGCCCGCCCTGCACGCCGAGTTGACGGCCCTGACGCGGGACACGGACATGACGGCGAGGCTCGTGAGCGGCATCGCGCAGGGCGTGCACACCGTCGTGCTGAGCGGGGGAGAGGCGGCGGAGCACGCCGCCTGCGTCACCGCCTGGCGAGAGGCCGTGCACGCCGCCGGCGGCTCCGTGACGCTGCGTCGCCGCCGCGAAGGCGTCGACGCGCTGGCCGCCTCCTGGGGCCCCGCCCCGTCGACGGCGCCCGTGATGCGGGCGCTCAAGCGGCAGTTCGATCCCGGCGGGCTGTGCGCACCGGGCCGTTTCCATCCCTGGTTCTGACCCCTCTTCTCCGACTCCCGTATCTCCCAGGGCTCCCGCCCTCCCCGACCCGCGCATCTCCTCGACACCCGTACACGCACGAGCATCCGTACACGCACAGGCATCCGTACACGCCCCAGGCATCCGTACCACCCGGCCCACCCCCAGGGAGCGCCGCATGATCTCGCCGCACGGAACGCCCGATCCGCAGCCCGGGCAGGGCCCGGCACAGGGCCAGGGCTTCGACGCCCACGACCCGCCCTCGCCGGACCTCATCTCGGACTGCGTGCACTGCGGCTTCTGCCTGCCCGCATGCCCCACGTACGCCCTCACCGGCGAGGAGATGAACTCGCCGCGCGGCCGGATCTACCAGATGAAGCTCATCGGCGAGGGCGAGGCGCCCCTCGACGCCGCCGCGGTGGGCCACTTCGACAACTGCCTCGGGTGCATGGCCTGCGTGACGGCGTGCCCGTCCGGCGTCCAGTACGACCGGCTCATCCAGAGCGTCCGGCCGCAGATCGAACGCAACTGGGCGCGCACAAGGGCCGACCGCGCCTTCCGCGGGCTGATCTTCCGCCTCTTCCCCTATCCGCGGCGGCTCCGCCCGGCTGCGGCACTGGGGGCCCTCTACCAGCGGCTCGGCGTCCGGCGTTTGCTGCAGAGGACCGGTGTGACGCGCCGGCTGCCCGCCCGGCTGCGAGCCCTGGAGGCCCTCATGCCGGACGTGCCGCTGCGCTCCGCCCTCCGCCGCACCCCCGCGCACAGCCCCGCGAGAGGACAGGCCTCCGCGCCCGCCGCCCGCCGCACGGTGGGCATGGTGACCGGCTGCGTGCAGCAGGTCTTCTTCGCACACGTCAACGAGGCGACGGTGCGGGTGCTCACGGCCGAGGGCTGTGACGTCGTGGCACCCCGCGAGCAGGGCTGCTGCGGTGCGCTCAGCGAGCACGCCGGACGGGAGGAGGAGGCCGTCGTACGGGCCAAGCGGCTCATCGAGACCTTCGAGGACCTGGAGGTCGACGCCGTCGTCGTCAACGTGGCGGGCTGCGGTTCGGCCCTCAAGGAGTACGGACGACTGCTCGCCGGCGATCCCGAATTCGCCGAGCGGGCCGAGCGGTTCGCCGCGAAGGTGCGCGACGTCTCCGAACTCCTCGCCGAGCTGCCGCCCCTCGCTCCGCGCCATCCCGTACCCGCCCGGCTCGCCCACCACGAGGCCTGCCACCTCGCACACGCCCAGGGCGTCCGCCGGGCACCCCGCGAAGTCCTCAGCGCCGTACCCGAGTTGGAGGTCGTCGACATCCCGGAGTCGGACATGTGCTGCGGCTCGGCGGGCGTCTACAACCTCGTGCAACCCGAATCCGCCGAAGAGCTCGGCCGCCGCAAGGCCGCCCACGTCCGCTCGACGGCGCCCGAAGCCGTGGTGACCGCCAACCCCGGCTGCCTGCTGCAGATCTCGCGGCACCTCGACTCAGAACTGCCCGTGCTCCACCCCGTCCAGGTCGTCGACGCCTCCATACGCGGCGTCAAGCCCTGGTGAGTCGTCCCCCGAGTCCCAACTCGCCACCGGAGGCACCGTGTTCCAACCCGTACTCGACCCGCTCGGCGGCTCACTGGGGTGGTCGTCCCTCGTCGCGGCGCTGCCGCTTGCCGTCTTCTTCGTCATGCTCGGCGTCCTGCGCATCCAGGCGTGGCTCTCCGCGCTCGCCGCGCTGGCCACCTCGATAGCCGTAGCCGTCGCCGTCTACGGGATGCCCGTCGGGCAGAGTCTCAACTCAGCGGTGCTCGGAGCCCTGTTCGGCCTGTTCCCGATCATGTGGATCGTGGTCAACGCCCTGTGGGTGTACCAGATGACCGTCGACACCGGGCACTTCGAAGTGCTCCGGCGCTCCTTCGGCAAGCTGTCGGACGACCAGCGGCTGCAGGCCGTGATCGTCGCCTTCTGCTTCGGGGCGCTGCTGGAGGCGCTTGCCGGGTTCGGCGCTCCCGTGGCGATCAGTTCGGTGATGCTCATCGCGCTGGGCTTCAAACCGTTCAAGGCCGCGACGGTGGCGCTCGTGGCGAACACCGCGCCCGTGGCCTTCGGCGCCATGGGCACTCCCGTCATCACCCTCTCCGAACTGACGGGCCTGCCCCTCGCCGACGTCTCCTCCACGGTCGGACGGCAGACCCCGCTGCTCGCGGCGATCGTCCCCGTGCTGCTGGTCTACCTGGTCGACGGGCGGCGCGGCGTCCGGCAGACGTGGATCCCCGCCTTCGCGTGCGGACTCGCGTTCGCGGCGGCCCAGTTCGTCACGTCCAACTACCTCTCCGTCGAACTCACCGACGTGGTCGCCGCGCTGTTCTCCGTGGGCGTGCTGGTGCTCGTCATGCGCATGGGCCGCACGTACACGCCCGGAGGGCCCGCACCGGCGGCAGCGGACGACGGCGGCGGGGCCACGGCCCCCGGGGCCGGAGGCGAAGGCGGTACCGGTGCCCCGGCGGCGGCAGACGGCGCCCGTACCGAAAAGGGCAGCGGCACCACCACGGGAACCGACACGGAAGTGCAGGACAGCACCGGCGCCGCGGTGAAGGCCTACCTCCCGTACGCCGTGATCATCATCGTCTTCGCGGTGACCCAGATCCCCTCGGTGAAGACGCTCCTGGAGAAGGGCGCCGTGCTCTTCGACTGGCCGGGGCTGGACGTCGCCGACCCTGTCAGCGGCGAACCGGCGGCCTCCACGGTCTTCAACTTCAACTGGCTGCCCGCGACCGGCACGATGCTGCTCCTCAGCGGAGTGCTCACGGCTCTCCTGCTGGCGATCGCACCGGGCGTCGCCGTACGGGCCTACGGCCAGACGCTTCACCAGTTGCGCTGGGCCATCCTGACCGTCGCCACCGTGCTGGCGCTGGCCTACGTGATGAACCTGTCCGGGCAGACCTCCACGATCGGCCACTTCATCGCCGGCGCGGGCGCCGCTCTGGCCTTCCTCTCGCCGGTCCTGGGATGGCTTGGCGTCGCGGTCACCGGCTCCGACACCTCGGCCAACGCGCTCTTCGGCATCCTCCAGGTGACGGCCGCCAAGAACTCCGGCTACCAGCCCGAACTGCTGGCCGCCGCCAACAGTTCGGGCGGTGTCCTCGGCAAGATGCTCTCCCCGCAGAACCTCGCCATCGCCGCCGCCGCGACGGGACTGGGCGGACGTGAGCCGGAGCTGCTCCGCAAGGTCGTCGGCTGGAGCCTGGCACTGCTGCTGGTGATGTGCGTGCTGGTCTACCTTCAGTCCACGCCCGTGCTGGGGTGGATGCTGCTGTCCTGAACGGCGCGGTCCCGGCCGTCCTGCCGGCCCAGAGCCGCTGCGCGGGTGCCTCGCAGGTGCCCGCGCAGCGCCGTCCGGTAGCCGGCGACGTCGCCGCGCTCCAGCAGGTCGACGAGTTCGACGTGCTGATGGTTCGTGGCCCGCAGCCTGTCGTCGTCGTGGAAGACCGCGTAGAGACCCATGCGCTGCTGGCGGTCCCGCAGGCCCGCGTACAGGTCGAGCAGGATCGGGTTGTCGGAGGCGGCGACGATCATCTGGTGGAAGAGCTGGTCGGCCGCCACGAACGCCTTGCCTTCGCCGGCCCCACGCAGCTTCCGCTGCTCCCGCAGCTGGTCCCGCAGCTCGCCCACCAGCTCCCCGAGCGCTTCCGCGCCCATGGCCGCCACCTTCTCCGCCGCGAAGGACTCGATGAGCTCCCGCGTCTCCAGGACCGACTCGACCTCCTTCGCGGAGACGGGCACCACGACCGCGCCGCGCTTGGGATAGAGGCGCAGCAGCCCCTCGGCCTCCAGACGCAGGAACGCCTCGCGCACCGGTGTGCGGCTGACGCCCAGGGCGTCGGCGACGGTCCCCTCGCTGATGAGCTCGCCTCCGGCGAGGATGCCCTCGAGTATCCGTTCCTTCGCGTAGTCGTACGCGCGCTGGGACGTGGGGAGAGCCCTTCCCACCTGCGGCCTCCCGAGCATGGATGGATTCATGTGTCCAAGCGGGACATTAGATGCGGCTCCGGCGGCCTGGCAACAGGATCGGGGCGGGTGGTCGCCCGCCCCGAGGCCGCTCGTCCCGGCCCGCGTGCGACGGCGTCTCCCGGGCCCGTGCGGGCCCGCGTCCGGCCGCGTAGGGGCCTTCCGGTCACGCCGGTTGTCCGGGTCTCCGTCCCTCCGGCGCCCCCGCCTGGCCGGTTCCGCCCGCGATCGGCGATGATGGACAAAGGATCCGCAGCCGGACGCCGGCCGCTCGGACTCCCCACCCGCCCGGATGTGCCAACGCAGGTGAGAGAGTCGGTATGCGATTTCTGAACGATCAGCGGCCCCCGTACGACCTGACGTACGACGACGTCTTCATGGTGCCCGGCCGCTCCGCCGTCGGCTCGCGGCAGGACGTGGACCTTGCCTCCCCCGACGGCAGCGGCACGACGATCCCGCTGGTCGTCGCGAACATGACGGCCATCGCGGGGCGGCGCATGGCGGAGACCGTCGCCCGCCGCGGAGGACTCGTCGTCATCCCGCAGGACATCCCCATCGACGTCGTCGCCGAGGTCACGGCGTGGGTCAAGCGCCGTCACCTGGTGCTGGACACCCCCATCACGCTCGCGCCCACGCAGACGGCCGCCGACGCGCTGTCCCTGCTGCCCAAGCGCGCACACGGCGCGGGCGTCGTGATCTCGGAGGGACGGCCGGTGGGTGTCGTCACGGAGGGCGACCTGACGGGCGTGGACCGGTTCACGCAGCTGTCGGAGGTCATGTCCCGCGACCTGCTCGTCCTCAAGGCCGACGTCGATCCGAGCGAGGCCTTCGCCCAACTGGACGCCGCCCACCGCAAGCTGGCCCCCGCCGTCGACGCCGACGGCCGCCTCGCGGGCATCCTCACCAGGAAGGGCGCCCTGCGGGCCACGCTCTACACTCCGGCCACCGACGCGGCCGGGCGGCTGCGCGTCGCCGCAGCCGTCGGTATCAACGGCGACGTGGCGGGCAAGGCCCGCGCGCTGCTGGACGCGGGCGTCGACACCCTCGTCGTGGACACGGCGCACGGCCACCAGGAGAGCATGATCGAAGCGCTCCGGGCCGTACGGGCGCTCAAGCCCCAAGTCCCGGTCGTGGCAGGCAACATCGTCGCCGCCGACGGTGTGCGCGACCTCGTCGAGGCCGGTGCCGACATCGTCAAGGTGGGAGTCGGCCCCGGCGCGATGTGCACCACGCGGATGATGACGGGCGTGGGCCGCCCCCAGTTCTCCGCCGTGCTGGAGTGCGCCGCCGAGGCGCGCCGGTTCGGCAAGCACGTCTGGGCGGACGGCGGCATCCGCCATCCGCGGGACGTGGCGATGGCGCTGGCCGCCGGAGCGTCGAACGTGATGATCGGCTCCTGGTTCGCCGGGACGTACGAGTCGCCGGGCGATCTGCAGCAGACCGCGGACGGCCGTGCGTACAAGGAGTCGTACGGGATGGCCTCCGCCCGCGCCGTCCGCAACCGCACCAGCGAGGAGTCCGCGTACGACCGGGCCCGCAAGACGCTGTTCGAGGAGGGCATCTCCACGTCGCGGATGTTCATCGACCCCGCACGCCCGGGAGTCGAGGACGTGATCGACGCCATCGTCGCGGGTCTGCGCTCCTCCTGCACCTATGCGGGAGCCGCGTCGCTCGAGGAGTTCTCGGAGAAGGCGGTCGTGGGCGTGCAGAGCGCCGCGGGCTACGCGGAAGGCAAGCCGCTGCACGCCAGTTGGTGAACACCGGCCCCCGGCCCGGTCGGCTTTCGTCCTGACGCGAATCACTACCGGACGGGGCGTACGGATGCTGCGATGCGCAGTATGACGACCTACTCCCGTGACGGGCACAGCGGCAGCGGCAGCGGCGCATTCACCCCCGACGGCTGCTCGGTGGAGATGTACGCCAGGCTCCCCGAGAACGGCGAGACGGCGGTGATCGCCGCGGCCGCGCCGCCCGGCGCCACCCTCCTCGAACTCGGCGCCGGAGCGGGCCGGATGACACGGCCGCTGCTGGAGCGCGGCTTCGCGGTCACCGCCGTCGACGAGTCCGAGGCGATGCTCGCGAAGATCGACGGAGCGCCGACGGTGCACGCCGCGATCGAGGGCCTCGACCTCGGGCGGCGCTTCGACGTGGTGACGCTCGCCTCCTTCCTCGTCAACACCGCCGACGAGGCCCACCGGGGGCGGCTGCTGCGGACCTGCGCCCGCCACGTCGCGCCCGGCGGATGCGTCCTCGTCCAGCGTGAACCCGACGGGCTGCACCAGGCGCTGAGCCCGGGGAGCACGTGGAGCAGGGGAGCGATGACCGTCACCGTCGTCTCGCTGGAGCCGCTGGAGGAGAACGTCTCCAGGACGTGCCTGCGCTACGACTTCGAGGACGCCCACTGGACCCAGACCTTCGTCTCGCACGCCCTGAGCACCTCGCGTTTCGAGACGGCCCTCGCCGAGGCCGGCCTCAGGCTGGACGCCTACCTCACCGAGGACCGCTCCTGGGCCAGGTGCCTTCCGCACCGCCCATGAAGCCGAAGCCGTCGCCCACGGCCCGCGCGGGCCGGTCCGACCGATCGCGGAGCCCGTCCCGACCGGTCAGGAATCGAGAAGCCCGCCGGGCCGGCCGCGGCTAGCGTGACGGCCATGGACATCACCATTCACGCGAGCTTCCTCCCGCACGACGATCCGGACGCCTCCCTGGCCTTCTACCGCGACACCCTCGGCTTCGAGGTCCGCAACGACGTGGGGTACGAGGGGATGCGCTGGATCACCGTCGGCCCCTCCGGGCAGCCCGGCACGTCCATCGTGCTGTATCCGCCGGCGGCCGACCCCGGCGTCACCGAGGACGAGCGCCGCACCATCACCGAGATGATGGCCAAGGGCACCTACGCGTCGCTCGTCCTCGCCACCCACGACCTCGACGGCACTTTCGAGCGCGTGCAGGCCGGCAGCGCCGAGGTCGTCCAGGAGCCGGCCGAGCAGCCGTACGGCGTGCGCGACTGCGCGGTCCGCGACCCCGCGGGCAACCTGCTCCGCATCCAGCAGCTGAGCTGAGCACCACGGCGACGGCGGCCTTCCGCGGCGGCGGCCGCCGCCACGGCCCCGACACCGGAATCCGCCGGTCCGATCGACGGCAGACCGTTGCCGGGGCCGCGCCGGCGAAGTAGAACCAGACCTACTGCTCGAAACGGTCAGCTCGCTTCAGGCGACACCGGCCGCACCACAGACCGCGAGGGCGGCACTCCCGCCTCCCGGATGGAGACACGATGAGCCAGCCCACGAGGACGGACGCACAGCCGCCGGCGGGACACGACGCCGACAGTCACGACATGATCCGCGTGCACGGCGCGCGCGAGAACAACCTCAAGGACGTCAGCATCGAGATCCCGAAGCGCCGGCTGACGGTGTTCACCGGCGTCTCCGGCTCGGGAAAGAGCTCGCTGGTCTTCGGCACGATCGCCGCGGAGTCGCAGCGGCTGATCAACGAGACGTACAGCGCCTTCCTGCAGGGGTTCATGCCGACGCTGGCCCGGCCCGAGGTCGACGTGCTCGACGGGCTGACGACCGCGATCATCGTCGACCAGCAGCGCATGGGAGGCGACGTCCGCTCCACCGTCGGCACCGCCACCGACGCCAACGCCATGCTGCGCATCCTCTTCAGCCGCCTCGGCAAGCCGTACATCGGCTCGCCCAACGCCTTCTCCTTCAACGTCGCCTCCGTCAAGGCCAGCGGTGCCGTCACCGTCGACCGCGGCGCCGACAAGTCCAGGGCCGAGAAGGTCACCTTCAGCCGCACCGGCGGCATGTGCACGCGGTGCGAAGGCCGGGGCACGGTCTCCGACATCGACCTCACCCAGCTCTACGACGACTCCAAGTCCATCGCCGAGGGAGCGTTCACGATCCCGGGCTGGAAGTCGGACAACGTCTGGACGGTCGGCCTCTACGCCCAGTCCGGCTTCCTCGACCCGGACAAGCCGATCCGCGACTTCACCAAGAAGGAGATGCACGACTTCCTCTACCGGGGGCCGAGCAAGGTGAAGGTCAACGGCGTGAACCTCACCTACGAGGGGCTGATCCCCAAGATCCAGAAGTCCTACCTCTCCAAGGACAAGGAGTCCCTGCAGCCGCACATCAGGGCCTTCGTGGAACGGGCCGTCACCTTCGCGGCATGCCCGGAGTGCGGCGGCAGCCGCCTCAGCGAGGCGGCCCGCTCGTCGAAGATCAAGGGCATCAGCATCGCCGACGCCTGCGCCATGCAGATCAGCGACCTGACCGAATGGGTCCGGGGCCTCGACGAGCCCTCCATCGCGCCGCTGCTGACCACGCTGCAGCGCACCCTCGACTCGTTCGTGGAGATCGGCCTCGGCTACCTCTCCCTCGACCGGCCCTCGGCCACGCTGTCCGGCGGCGAGGCGCAGCGCGTCAAGATGATCCGCCACCTCGGCTCGTCGCTCACCGACGTCACCTACGTGTTCGACGAGCCCACCATCGGCCTGCACCCCCACGACATCCAGCGCATGAACAACTTGCTGCTGCGGCTGCGCGACAAGGGCAACACGGTGCTCGTGGTGGAGCACAAGCCCGAGACGATCGCGGTCGCCGACCACGTCGTCGACCTCGGCCCCGGGGCCGGGACGGAGGGCGGCACCGTCTGCTTCGAGGGCACCGTCGAAGGGCTGCGCGCGGCAGGCACCGTCACGGGCCGCCACCTCGACGACCGGGCCGCGCTGAAGCAGAACGTCCGGAAGCCCGCCGGAGCGCTGGAGATCCGCGGTGCGACGACGCACAACCTGCGAGGCGTGGACGTCGACATCCCGCTGGGGGCGCTCGTCGTGATCACCGGCGTCGCCGGCTCCGGCAAGAGCTCGCTCGTCCACGGCTCGCTGATGAAGAAGCCCGGCACGGCCGGCGAGGGCGTCGTGGCGATCGACCAGGGCGCGATCCGCGGCTCGCGGCGGAGCAACCCGGCCACCTACACGGGCCTCCTCGACCCCGTCCGCAAGGCGTTCGCGAAGGCCAACGGCGTGAAGCCCGGACTGTTCAGCGCCAACTCCGAGGGCGCCTGCCCCACCTGCAACGGTGCGGGCGTCATCTACACCGACCTGGCGATGATGGCCGGCGTCGCCACCACCTGCGAGGAGTGCGAGGGCAAGCGCTTCGAGGCGTCGGTCCTCACCCACCACCTCGGAGGACGCGACATCAGCGAGGTCCTGGCGATGTCGGTGGCCGAGGCAGGGGAGTTCTTCGGCTCCGGTGAGGCGCGCACGCCGGCCGCGCACCGCATCCTCGGCCGCCTCGCCGACGTCGGGCTGGGCTACCTGCGGCTCGGTCAGCCCCTCACCACGCTCTCCGGCGGCGAACGGCAGCGGCTCAAGCTGGCCACCCACATGGGAGAGAAGGGCGGCGTCTACATCCTCGACGAGCCGACGACCGGCCTCCACCTCGCCGACGTCGAACAGCTCCTGGGGCTGCTCGACCGGCTGGTGGACTCCGGCAAGTCCGTCGTCGTCATCGAGCACCACCAGGCGGTCATGGCGCACGCCGACTGGATCATCGACCTGGGGCCCGGCGCCGGGCACGACGGCGGCCGGATCGTCTTCGAGGGGACGCCCGCCGATCTGGTCGCCGCGCGCTCCACCCTCACCGGCGAGCACCTCGCCGCGTACGTCGGCGGCTGAACGGAAGAGGGCCTCCGGCGCCATGTGACGGGACGGGTCCGGGCATGACGCCGGGCCCGCCCACCGCTGCGCGAGTCCGCGCGGAAGTGGACGATCCGGGAGCCCGCCCGGGAGAATACGGACATGCCGTCGAACCGCCCGACACCCGAGGCCCAGCGCCTGCGCGACCTCGCGGTGCTGCGCCGCGTCCGGGACCGCATCGACAGGGAGTACGCGCAGCCGCTGGACGTCGAGGCGCTCGCACGCGGCGCGCACATGTCGGCCGGCCACCTCAGCCGCCAGTTCCGCCTCGCGTACGGCGAGTCCCCGTACGGGTACCTGATGACGAGGCGGATCGAGCGCGCGATGGCACTCCTGCGCAGAGGTGACCTCAGCGTCACCGAGGTCTGCTTCGCGGTGGGCTGCTCCTCGCTGGGCACGTTCAGCACCCGCTTCACCGAGCTCGTCGGCATGCCGCCCAGCACCTACCGGCGGGAGGCGGCGCTCGCGACGTCCGGGATGCCGTCGTGCGTGGCCAGGCAGGTGACGAGGCCGGTCAGGAACCGTCCCGCCCGGGCGGCCACCGTGACGCAGCCGGCGTGACGCCGCGGGGTGACGTCGAGCGTCCCCGTCCCGCGTGAGGACCGGACAGCGGCGGCGAGGGCGCCCGGCGATCCCCGGACGCGTCCTGCTCCGACGGGACGACCGCACAGCCGCACGATTGGACTGCGCACGACCGCACGACCGCATGGCCGTATGACCGGCACCCGCGGCCCCGGCAGGCGGGGAACCCGGCGCGGCGCCGCACCCGCGCGGCGCCGTCCTCCCGCTGCTCCGCGCCCCGTGACTCGTAGGGTCGGTGCGCTACGCACGACCGAGCGCGAGGAGACCGAGCCGTGCCGGACCAGGGAGCCGAGCCGTCCTCCCCGCTGAAGACCCCAGCGCCCCGGGGAGCCGCCGCGCGGCTCCTGCGCCGCAAACCGGTGGAGGCGCTCGTCGCGCAGAGCGGCCACGGTGCGGGCGGCGACCTCCGCCGCAGCCTCGGCCTCTGGCAGCTCACCATGATCAGCATCGGGGCGACGCTGGGCACCGGCGTCTTCGTCGTCCTCGGAGAGGCCGTGCCCGAGGCGGGGCCCGCCGTCGTCGTCTCCTTCATGCTCGCGGGCCTCACCGCGCTCTTCTCCGCGCTCTCCTACGCCGAACTGGCAGGCACCATCCCCGTCGCCGGCTCCTCCTACTCCTACGCGTACGCCACCATGGGCGAGTTCGTGGCGTGGGTGTGCGGATGGTGCCTGCTGCTGGAGTACGGCGTCTCGGTCGCGGCGGTCGCGGTCGGCTGGGGCCAGTACATCGACGAACTCCTCGGCGGCGCCTTCGCGGTGAGCCTCCCTCAGGCGCTGTCCGCACCGCCCGGCGAGGGCGGGCTGTTCAACGTGCCGGCGCTGGCGGTCGTGCTGCTGGCCATGGTCTTCCTCCTCGGCGGCGCGAAGGAGAGCGCCCGCGCCAACACCGTCATGGTGGCCGTGAAGGTCTCCGCCCTGCTGCTCTTCTGCGGCGTCGCCGCCATGGGCGTCCGCGCGGGCAACTACCAGCCCTTCATGCCGCTGGGCGCGGCCGGCGTCAGCGCCGCCGGCGCCACCCTCTTCTTCTCCTACATCGGCTTCGACGCCGCCTCCACGGCAGGAGAGGAGGCGAAGAACCCGCAACGCGACCTGCCGCGGGGCATCCTGCTCTCCCTCGCCGTCGTCACCGCGCTGTACTGCCTCGTCGCCGCGGTCGCCGTGGGCGCCGAGCCGTGGAGGGACTTCGAAGGAACCGAAGCGGGGCTCGCCGCCGTCCTGCGCCACGTCACCGGCCAGGACGTCTGGCCGGTGCTGCTGGCCTTCGGCGCAGTCGTCGCCATCGCCTCGGTCGTCCTGACGGTGCTGTACGGGCAGACCCGCATCCTGTTCGCGATGTCCCGGGACGGCCTGGTCCCAGGAGTCTTCTCCAGGGTCGACCCCGGGAGCGGGAGCCCGCGGGCCAACACCGTCATCGTGTCGCTGTTCTGCGGGGCGCTGGCGGCGGCCGTGCCGCTGGGCAGACTCGCCGACGCCACCAGCATCGGCACGCTCTTCGCCTTCGGCCTCGTCAACGTCGCCGTCCTGGTGCTGCGCCGCACCCGTCCCACGATGCGGCGGACGTTCAGGGTGCCGGCCTCGCCGCTCGTGCCGCTGGCGGGGGCAGGGCTGTGCCTCTGGCTGATGTACAGCCTCGACGCCGTCACCTGGGCGGTGTTCGGCGTGTGGATGGCGGCGGGCGTTGTGGTCTACTTCGGCTACGGAATGCGCCGCTCCCGGCTGGGGAACGCCCCCGGGCCCGAGGCGCCCACAGCCAGCACGGAAGAGTGAGACGCGCACGGTGCCTCTCAGCGAACTCGACGAAGCGATCGTCCACGTCCTCGCCGAGGACGCCCGCCGCTCCTACGCGGACATCGGCGCGGCGGTCGGCCTCTCCGCTCCCGCCGTCAAACGCCGCGTGGACCGGCTGCGCGAGGAAGGCGCCATCACCGGCTTCACGGTGCGTGTGGACCCCGCGGCGCTCGGCTGGGAGACGGAGGGCTACATCGAGATGTACTGCCGCTCGAAGACGGCCCCCGACGACATCCGGCGAGCGCTGGCCCGCTACCCGGAGGTCGCCTCCGCCTCCACCGTCACGGGCGACGCCGACGCGGTGGTCCAGGTATTCGCCGCCGGCATGCGCCACTTCGAGCAGGTGCTGGAGCGCATCGCGGGAGAGGCGTTCGTGGAGCGCACGAAGTCGGTGCTGGTCCTCTCGCCCCTCCTCCGCCGCTACACGGCGGGCGCCCCACGCTGAACGCGGGTGGGGGCCGGACCTCGCGCTTCGTACCGGTGCAACGAATCGCCGCGCGAGCGCTTATCGGCGCAACGAACAGCGTCCATATGCGCAACAGATGTGTGTTGTCCGCCGCCTGGCGGCCCCGTACCGTCGAAACGTACCCCCGCACGTCTGTACGCGCCCGGCTCCGGCCCGCGTACGCACCACCCGAGTCAGAGGTTCCATGACGTCGCTGCGCGTTGCACTGCTCCAGGGCCCCGCCGGCGGGCCCCGGCCCGTCGAGGGCAACCTGGCCGCGCTCGACGACGCCGCCCGGCGCTCCGCCGCCGCGGGGGCGCGGTTGCTGGTCACGCCCGAACTGTCGCTGACGGGTTACGCGTTGGGCGACGATGTGGCAGCCGTGGCCGAGACCGCCGACGGCCCCTCGGCTCGCGCGGTCGCCGGCATCGCCTCCCGTCACGGCGTCGCGATCGTCTACGGCCACCCGGAGCGCGACGCGGACGCGGTCCACAACTCCGTCGCCCTCGTCGGCAGGGACGGCAGGACGCTCGCCCGCTACCGCAAGACCCACCTGTACGGCGGCTACGAGCGGGCCCACTACACACCCGGGGGCCGGCTCCTCGTCCAGGCGGACCTGGAGGGGGTCCGGGTGGGGCTGCTCGTCTGCTACGACGTGGAGTTCCCCGAGACGGTGCGGGCCCACGCGCTCGCGGGCACGGAACTGCTGGCCGTCCCGACCGCCCTGATGAGGCCGTACGACATCGTCCCCCGGACGCTCGTACCGGCACGCTCCTGGGAGAACCAGCTCTACGTCGCGTACGCCAACCGCGCAGGCCGTGAAGGGGAGTTCGACTTCGCCGGCCTGAGCTGTCTCGCCGCCCCGGACGCCTCGGTACCCGCGAGGGCGGGCCGTGGCGAGGAGTTGCTGGTCGCCGAGGTGGACACCGGCCTGCTGGCCGCCTCCCGCGAGCGGAATCCGTACCTGACCGACCGCCGTCCCGGCCTCTACGCGGCCTGACGAGCCGCCCTTCCCGCGCCCGTTCCGCACCGCGCTCCGCCCCCGCCGACCGCGCCACCGCAACCCCGGCATGCCCGAACTCCCCGCCCCCTGCGCGGAGTCGGGCTGCCGTGACCCGACAGGAGAAGCACGCACGATGACGTCCACAGTGCCCACGGCCGTCCACGAGGAACAGCGGACCGAGGCGGCCCCGGCCCGTCCGCTGACCATGTTCGGGCCCGACTTCCCCTTCGCCTACGACGACTACCTCGCCCATCCCGCGGGCATCGGCTCCGTCCCCGCCACGGAACTCGGCACCGAAGTGGCCGTCATCGGCGGCGGACTGTCGGGCATCGTCGCCGCCCACGAGCTCATGAAGGCCGGCCTCAAGCCCGTCGTCTACGAGGCCGACCAGATCGGCGGACGCCTGCGCACCGCCTCCTTCGAGGGGTGCGACGGCGAACTGACCGCGGAGATGGGCGCGATGCGCTTCCCGCCGTCCTCCACCGCCTTCCGCCACTACGTCGAGCTGACCGGTCTGGAGACGGCGCCGTTCCCCAACCCGCTGGCCCCGGACACCCCTTCGACGGTGATCGACCTCAAGGGGCAGACGCACTACGCCCGGACGCTGGAAGACCTGCCGCCCGTCTTCCACCAGGTCATGGACGCCTGGAACACCTGTCTGGAGGACGGCGCGCGCTTCTCCGAGATGCAGCGCGCGGTGAGGGAACGGGACGTGCCGCGCATCAGGGAGATCTGGTCCGGCCTCGTGGAGAGGCTCGACAACCAGACCTTCTACGGGTTCCTGTGCGACTCTCCGTCCTTCTCCTCCTTCCGGCACCGCGAGATCTTCGGCCAGGTGGGCTTCGGCACGGGAGGCTGGGACACCGACTTCCCCAACTCCATCCTGGAGATCCTCCGCGTCGTCTACACCGGAGCCGACGACGACCACCGCGGCATCATCGGTGGCAGTCAGCAACTACCGCTCCGGCTGTGGGAGTTCGAGCCCGGCAAGCTCACGCACTGGCCACGCGGCACGTCGCTCGCCTCGCTGCACGAGGGCCGTACCCACCGTCCCGCCGTGACCCGGCTGCACCGCACCGCGGGCAATCGCGTCACCGTCACGGACGCCGGCGGGGACATCCGCACCTACCGCGCGGCGATCTTCACCGCCCAGTCGTGGATGCTGCTCAGCAAGATCGACTGCGACGAGGCGCTGCTCCCCATCGACCACTGGACGGCAGTCGAACGCACCCACTACATGGAGTCCTCGAAGCTCTTCGTCCCCGTCGACCGGCCGTTCTGGCTGGACCCGGAGACCGACGCGAACGGCGAGCCGACCGGACGCGACACCATGAGCATGACGCTCACCGACCGCATGACGCGCGGCACCTACCTGCTCGACGACGGCCCGGACCGTCCCGCGGTCATCTGCCTCTCCTACACGTGGTGCGACGACAGCCTCAAATGGCTGCCACTGGACGCCAACCAGCGCATGGAGGTGATGCTGAAATCGCTGGGCGAGATATATCCGGGGACCGACATCCGCAAGCACATCACCGGCAGCCCCCTGACGGTCTCCTGGGAGAACGAGCCGTACTTCATGGGCGCGTTCAAGGCCAACCTCCCCGGCCACTACCGCTACCAGCGCCGGCTGTTCACCCACTTCATGCAGGACCGCCTCCCCGCCGACAAGCGCGGCCTCTTCCTCGCCGGGGACGACATCTCCTGGACGGCCGGATGGGCCGAGGGCGCCGTGCAGACGGCGCTCAACGCGGTCTGGGGCGTTCTGCACCACCTCGGCGGCGGTACGGACCCGTCCAATCCGGGGCCGGGCGACGTCTACGACGACATCGCGCCGGTGGAGCTGCCGGAGGACTGAACGGCCGCGCCACGCGGCGAACGCCCCTGCTCGCACGCCGCCCCGCCGGAAATCCGTTTCCCGGCGGGGAAGCGCGCGTGCGAGGGTCTCCCCGTGACCGCTTCCCGACGTGACCTGCTGCGCTTCCAGTTCGACCTGACGTGGTCGCTCTTCGAATACCACCTGGAGCGCCTGACCCCCGCCGACTTCCTCTGGGAGCCCGCCGCCCACTGCTGGACGGTGCGCCGTGACGACGCGGGCGCCTGGGTGCCGGACTGGGCGGACAGCGAGCCGGATCCCGTCCCCGTCCCCACCGTCGCCTGGCTCTCCTGGCACATCGGCTGGTGGTGGGGTGTGACCGCCGACCATGCGTGCGGCCGCACGCCGCGCGAGCGCACCGAGATCGTCTGGCCGGGAGCGGGGGAGCCGGCCGTCGAATGGCTGCGCGGCATGCACGCGGAATGGGTGTCCGTGCTGGAGGGCTTCACCGAGGATGACCTGGACGCCTCCGCCCCCTTCCCCTGGCCCGGGGACTCCGGCCGCACCGTGGCGGACATGGCGGGCTGGGTGAACGCCGAGCTGATGAAGAACGTCGCGGAGATCGGCCAGTTGCGGCTGCTGCGGGCCGCCTCGACGGAATGACACGAGGCAGGGCGGGCCCTGCTTCCGGCAGTCCTGGCGGGTCCCGCCTTCCCGCGCCGGGGAGCGCGCCGCCGGGCGTCAGACCTCACCGCGGGTCAGGCCGATGAGCCGGTCGAGGACGCGGTCGCCGTCGGCACGCAGGCCGTTGTGCTCGTACTCGTCGGTGATCCAGGTGCGCATGGACGGGATGAGCCGCGCCGTCTCCTCGGAGAAGGCGCGGTCGACGTAGGCGTCGTGGACGTAGATCGCCGCGGCGCACGGCACCCGGCAGTCACGCAGCCGGCCGGCGTCGTAGAGCGCGGGCCACTCGTACCCGGCGAGCAACTCGGCCGCCTCGCGCAGCGGTGCCAGCTCCTTGTAGTCGGTGAACATCCAGGCGAAGACGTGCTCCCCGGTGAACAGGGTCTCGTCCTCCGCGAATTCATCAGGCATGACCCGCTCCGCGGACCAGCGCGTCGCGTGACCGTCGGCGTAGCTCGCCTCGTGGATGACCGCATAGAGCGGATTGCGGCCGGAGAAGGGCAGCGCGGCGGCGAGGTCGTGACGGAACGCCGGGGAAGACGGATCCCGTTCGAGCAGGTAGTGCAGCCGCTCGGCTCCGTCACTCATTCCGAGGACGTTGCCGGCCTGGCGGAACCGGCGAGGGGTGAGCACATCGCCGTCCGGAAGTCGCACTTCCCCGGAGCGCAGCAGGTCCAGCAGCCTCAGCACCCTGTCGTGATCGGCCGGATAGCGCCTGTAGTAGCGGCGGTTGCGATCGAGCATCGTCGCGTAGGTCGCGCGGTAGACCTCGTCGGGATGCCGGCCGACGGGCGGCAGCCCGCCGGTGAAGAACGCCTCACGCAGCCCGTGCGGCGCCCGGCACAGATAGTGCAGCGCACAGAAGCCGCCGAAGGACTGCCCGAGCACACTCCAGCTCTCCACACCCAGTTCGGCACGGATCCGTTCCGCGTCCTGCACGATCGCGTCCGCGCGGAAGTGCTTCAGACGGCCGGCCTGCTGCCGGGGTGTCATTCCGGGCAGCACGCCGACGGGCGTGGACCGGCCGGTGCCGCGCTGGTCGAGCAGCAGGACCCGGTAGTCGCGAAGCGCCCGGCCCAGCCAGCCCGGAGCGGTGGGAGCCGCGGTGGGTCTGGGCGCCTCCTGGCCCGGCCCTCCCTGCAGGTACACGAGGAAGGGGAGGTCGCGCCCGCCGGGGCGCGCGACCTCCCGCGCGAACACGGTGATCCTTTCGCCGTGCGGGTCGCCGTGGTCCAGAGGCAACGAGAACTCGTGCTCGGTCAGGATCATCCCGAGAACGTCATAGGTGGCCGTCATGAGTCCGATTCTGCCGACCGCTGCACGCTTCCGTCCGGCTCACGTCGCCCGGTGCCCCGCGGCTCGCCGTCACATCCCCGCTTCCCGTACGGCGGCGTACAACTCCCGCCCCGACGCGAGGAGTTCGTCCACGTCACGTGACGAGCCCTGCAGGTCCAGGATGGCCTCGTCCACCCCGGCCGCGACGCCCTCGGCGAGATCTTCCACGATCTGCTCGACGCTGCCCTGGTGCCGTCGCCGGTCCCCGCCGAGCGGCTGCGGCGTCACCTGAAGGCTGCACCGCTGGACGACCGTCAGCGCATCCGGGTCCCGACCGTGGCGCTCGGCACGTTCCCGCAGCTCGGCCCTGGTGCGGGCCACCACGTCGAGCGGCGTCAGCGAAGGAAGCCAGCCGTCCGCGCGGCGCGCGATCCGGTCCAGGGTGCGGGAGTTGCTCGCGGCCAGCAGAACGGGGACGCGGCCCCGCGGCGGCTTGGGCCCCACGTCGGACGGCGCGAGACGGGTGCGGACGCCCTCGTACGCGGAGGTGCCCTCGCTCCACACCGTCTCGCACACGTCCAGCAGCTCGTCCAGGAGGGCGCCGCGCCGGGCGAAGTCCGCTCCCGCCGCGGCGTATTCGTCCCGCGACCAGCCCGTACCCAGCCCGGCGATCAGACGGCCGCCGCTCGCGGCGTCCAGCGAGCCGAGCGCGCGGGCCAGGTCGAACGGCTGGTGCAGCGGCCCCACCAGGACGGACGTGCCCAGACGGACCCGTTCGGTCACGGCCGCGGCGAGTGTGAGGGTGACCACCGCGTCCGCGACGTGCCGGAACCCCTCCGGCCACGGGCGGCCGGCAACCCCGTACATGCCGTCGACGGGATCCTCGGGCACCAGAGTGCGTTCGAAGACCCACACGCTGTCGTATCCGCACTCCTCGGCGGCCCGTGCCGCGGCGGTCACGTCACAGCTCGGGTCGAACTTCTTCATCTGCGGCAGACCAAGCCCCAGGCGCAGCGTCATGATTCCTCCCACGCCCCTTCTGCCCCGCGAGCGGTCCCGGGCAACTTGCCCGACCGGACCAATACGCGGAGCGCGCCGTCACAGGCGGGCGCGCCGGTCCGCGGCGTCACCGTGCGCACCCCGCCCGGTCGCGGCGTCCGGCGCAGCGGGGGAGAGGCGGCAACGGCGTCAGGAGGCACCGGCCGGCCATGCCGACGCTCTCGTCCAGCCGCTGTGCGAAGTCCGCGGCCAGATCCGGCAGTCCGCGCAGCCCCCAGAGGGCACGGAACGCCGCCCACGCCGCACTACAAGGTGGGGCACATGAGAGGGAGGCCGACATGGCACGCACAGCAGGACCTGTAATCAACAGCGAGGGCGAGCTGTACTACCGAAACCGGCTCGTTGGCGGCATCGGGTACACCGCGCCTGACGACGAGGACGTGATCAACGGAGACACCGAAGCGGGATGGTGGTGGATGCTCGACGGCCCCGGCATGAATGAGCTGGAGACCGGCTACGCCACGCTGCCGGAAGCCGAGACGGCCATGAGGATCTGCTGGCGAGACCTTGCCGAGGTCAGGAAGTACGAGCAGGCCAAGGAGCGGGCCGCCCGCATCCGGGTCGTCTCCATCCCCGCTGGCGGACAGGGCGGGTGGCGTCGATGACTGACCTGATCTTGGGCTTCATCGCCAGCGGGGTGATCGCGGCAGGCGTGCATGTGCTGATCGCTCCGAAGCCGATCAAGGACAAGGAAGACCCCTTCGACCGGCCGTGCAGCAAGGGCGAGAGCCACACGGGTGACTGCGCATGACGGCGCGGCAGGTGAGCGTCCGACGCGATCATGACCTGAACGACGCCCTGGCTCTGCTGGCGTCCGCTGGGTGGTCGACGTCAGACGCGATCAGGTACGCCGTCAGACTCCTCGCTGACGCACACGAAGGCGCCTGGGACGCCGGTACGACGCAGGTCGGACGGCCTGTAGAGGTGGTGGCAGCCACCGTGCAGGAACGGGTGTCAGACAGCGTGTAGGCAGCGTCAGACAGCAGAAGAGGGCCCTTGCCGGGCAGTCGGCAGGGGCCCTCAGTCGTGCTCACAAGACGTACGTGCCCATGCCTGCCTCGCTGCGGGTCAGGCCCTCGGCCTTGATCGCTTCCATGGCCCGTTGAGCTGTTGAGTTGGCAACCTCGAACTCGGCAGCGAGCTGGACGACGCTGGGCAGCTTGCTGTCCTTCGGGTACGTCCCGTCGCTGATACGAGCCATGAGCACGGCAGCGATCTGAGGCCAAGCGGCTCGGGTCCGGTCGATCTTCGTCACGTGATCAAGGCAAGCGCACTTCAGCGCACTGAGCATCCGGAGTAGCCTTCGGTGTACCGAGGTATACCGAGGCAGGGGAGACGATCATGGGTCAGCACGTAACCGGGCTGCGGCGCCTGGCGTTCCCAGACGGACAGGGCAAAACCATCTACATCCAGAACGGGGGCGCCGGGATCATGGCCGCTGTTGCCGACGGCATCGAAGAGGGCGCGCTCAACGACGCCAAGGCGGTCCTGGAGATGGCCAGGCACGCCATGGGGCCGGACGGAGGTGACCCTCAAGTCCTGCGGTTCGTGGCTGCGAGGCTGGCGGACGCTCTACACGACGCCCTGCGGGTCGCTCAGGCACGTGGGGAGCGGCTGCCGCAGCCGGAGGAGTAGAGGCGCTTAGAACGCAGCACAGGCCCCCTGTAGCCGGACCCAGAGTCCAGCCGCAGGGGGCCTTGGTGTTGTGCTTAGTCAGCGACGGCGCACATGGCCAAGCCACGAAGGGCCTTGTGGAAGTCGACGCCTGCCTCAGCCAACTTGCCGGGGAGCCACTCGTACGGGTCCTGGTCGAACTTCCCGCCCTGGCCACGGTTGCATTCGGTGCATGCCAGAACCCAGTTGTCGAACTCGTCGGCGCCGTCCAGCGCCAGCGGGTGGACGTGCTCGATCTCGTAGGGCAGGTCCTCGGAGAACGGGCGCAGGCAGTAGGCGCAGGCTCCGCCTTGCTCCTCGACCAGCTCTGTGACGACCTCTAGGCGACGACGCGCCTGGCGCTCAGCCTCGCGGCGGATGGCACAGTCCTTGCACCACGGGTTGCGCCCGTCTGCGCGATCGGCCTGGTAGTGGAAGTCCCCTCTCGTCAGGAGCTGTTCGCAGCCGCCAGCGGTGATCGTCGTGCAGCGCTTAGGTTCGGCGTCGTCGCTGCCCTTGGGTCGGGCTGCGTTCCTGGCCCGGTTCTGGTCGCGCCAGGCGGCGTCGTACTCGCGGAGCTTGTCCGCGTTCTCCGCTCGGTAGGCAGCCTTGCGCTCCCGGTTCTGCTTGCGCCATTCGGCGTCGCTGACCCGGTGGCAGGCTCGGCACTTGGACATGCGGCCGTCCGCAGACGAGGCGTTCTTGTTGTAGTCATCCAACGCCTTGCCGACGAAGCAGCGGTTGCAGATCTTGACCTCCCAGCCCTTGGCTCGGAAGGCGGCATTGATCGCAAGGCGATCGGTCTGGTTGGCCAGCGGATGCGGCGTAGCGGCGGTCGTCATCGTGATCTCCTCAGGGTGAAAGGTCCTTACGCCGGGCTTCCGGTGAGGACCTCCCCTGGCCTGGGGAGATGGGGCTGAGCCGAAAAGGCGGTTAGGGGACGGTTCCGGAATGAAGCCGACCAGGGGACTAAATGGGAGTAGTTGTTTCTTCGGGGACCTAAAGCAAATAAGGACTCATAAAGAAAGGGCTCTCGCCCCTCCTCTTCGCTGAAGGGCAGCAGAAAGGGGCCGCCCTCCCCTGGGCCCCGGCTGGCCCCCGCTCAGGCACGCGGACAGGGGCGGTCACGGCGACGGACACAGCGGACACTGATGGCCACTCAGGCGGCCACGCTGGCCACGTGTGGCCGGTCAGGGCGGTCATCGAGCCGGACAGGGCGGTCAGGCCCCCGGTCAGGCGCGGCCAGGGCTGTCCGCTGGAGCGGCCAAGGCGGCCAACCGAGGCGGTCAAGCTGTCCTTTTTGCAGGTCAGAGGCATGATCATCCACACGCCGGCATTCCTCAAGTGGATCTTGTGACCGGCCTTGTCGGCCAGGGCAGCGGCCAGGCTGGCCACGGACACACGAAGGGGCGGACAAGGCGGTCAGGCCCTGTCCGCCCCAGGCGGTCAAGCGGTCAAGCTGTGTCCGCCGCTAGGCGGTCACGCCTCAGAGAGGGTGATCTTCGCGATGGCCGACGGGCGCGGGAAGCCGAAGCCGACCCGGAGGATGGCCCTGACCGAGGTCTGGTCGGAGCTGAAGCGCTCGTCCGTCGAGGTCGACAGGGTCATGCCCTCGCGGATCACCACGAAGGTGCTGGAGGCGTCGATGCCGTAGACCGTGTCAGCGGCAACGTACGGCGAGACGAACAGCGGGACACCCAGGAGGGTTCGGCCGCTGGCCACGGAGACGTCCGGCGTGATCAGCGGGACGTTCGAGCTGTCGCCCTGCTTGACCTTCAGGAGGGTCTTGGCAACGGCCGGGGTCGTGACCCAGGCGGTGACGCGGGCGCCAGCCGACTCCAGGTCGACCTGGGCGTCAACGAAGGCGTCCATGCTGTCGAACGCGGTGCCAGCGTCAACCGCAGCGAAGCCGGTCACGGACTCCAGGCCGGACGGCCCGTTGGTCACAGTGTTGCCGAAGAACGCGGCGTCCAGCTTGCTTGCAATGGCCGCGCCCATGCTGTCCCCGATGAGCTGGAGCGCAGCGGGGGAGCTGTCCGCCACAAGCTCGTTGCTGACGTAGGTCAGTGCGGCCAGCTTCGAAGGCGTGACCACGTACTCGTCCGTGGCCAGGTCGTCGTCAGAGATCGTGGCAGCCTCAGCGGTCCAGGACGCCGTGGTGTCCTCGGTCACGCGCGGGATGTGCAGGCTCGACGTCGACGCGCTGAGCTGGGTCGCGATCTGCATCGCAACGGACGCCTTGCGGGCCGGGTCGAGGACCAGGGGGCCGTATCCCTCGGGAAGGATGCCGGGGTTACCAGTGCGGTTCATCATGAGAGTTGATCTTTCGTTGGAGAGTCGTTGGTTGACTCCCGCACCCAGCCAGGGGTGCTAGGTCGGCCACCAGGGCCAAGCGTGTGATCCGCAGCCGCACCTGGCTGACACTGCGGATCACGAAGGTGTTGTGGTCATGCTGGGCCGGGCCCCCGATCTGTGCACCGACCAGGGACCCAGCCAGGGTCGGCTAGGAGCTGAACAGCCCCTGCCACGATGGGGCGCCGCCAGCAACGGTCCCGCGTGCGCCCATGGCGCCGTGCAGGGCCTCTCTGGAGGCGTCACGGGCCGCAGCCTGATTGGCCAGGCCCGGCCGTTCGGCCACGAGGGCGTCAGCAGCGGCAGACACCTTGTCAGGGTCAACGCTGCCGTCCTCAGCGAGGAGGCCAGCCAGCTCGATGCCGCCGACGGCGAACAGGTCCCCGGCCACTTCGAGCTTCTCAGCGGCGAGGCGCTCGACCTCTGCCGACTGGAAGGCAGTCACGCGCTCCAGGAGCGCGTCACGCTCCCGCTCAGCCTCGCGGAGACGGCGCCGGAGCTGCTGGGCCTCACGGCTGCCGCTGTCGGGGGCAGGCTCGTTGCCAGACTCGATGTCCTGGGTCTCGTCAGTGCTCATCGGGCCTCGCTCCAGCCGGTCTCAGGGTCGAAGTAGTGCGTCTTGCGGTCATGCTCGATGCCGTCCGGCGCGGGGCTGGAGCCCAGCATGAGCACGTTCACGACGTCACGGGGCACGCCGTAGTCGTAGAGGCTCATGTAGCCAGCGGTGATGCGCGCCTCGCGCTCCTGGTACCGGATCTCGCGGACGGCCGTGTCCACGGTCGCGCTGCTGACGCCGAGTCTGCGCAGAGTGGCGAGCGCTTCGGCGGCCTTGGTCTCGAAGTCGCCTTCGAAGACGCTGACGGCGTCGTGATCAAGTTCGTTCATGTTGTCCTCCGTGGGTGTGGGTCTACTTGCTGCTGGCTCGCCAGGCGGCGGCGGCCAGTTCCTTGTAGGCGAACTTCACGCGTGCTTCGCCTCGGAGGCCCTTGGCTGTAGCGGCCTTCCAGCGAGCCAGGATCAGCGCCTGGCTGGGTCGATCAGTCACTCGTCATCTCCGCTTCCAGGCGGGCGACTTCAGCGTCAAGGGCGGCGATCTCGTCGTCAGCGCCGGACGGCTGGCCTGACGCGTCGTCTGGCTCGATCACTTCGACGTAGATGTCCAGGCGGCGCCGGTCGTAGGCAGTGGCTCCGAGCAGGGACTCGACCCTGCGGATCTCAGCCCTGTAGCGAAGGCCCTCAGGGCCAGCGTGGAGGGCTTCAACGAGCGGCAGGGTGTCCAGCAGGCTCTGGACCTCGGTCGCTGTGAAGCGATCAGCCCAGGGCACGTTCCGCCACGTGTCCCACCAGCGCCGAACCTCTGCGTTGTCGCGGTACCTGGTCGGCAAGCGCGGGAAGCGGCCCCGTTCAGCGGTGTAGGTGCTCATCCCCTTGGCACCGCGACTGTTCGCGCGGCGGCTGGGGTCCTTCTTGACGCTCAAAGTCCCTCCTTTAGGGCTCGTTTGGGGCCCTAAGAGGGCGGTTTCGAGGCCGTTCCGGGTAGCCGTGTCACGGCTACAAGGCCCCTAGGCGGCCTTCTGACGGCCTCAGTGGGGCCATTGGCCCTGGTCAGCCCTGGTGCCCTCCCAGGCCGGCTCGGGGCCCTTCAGGGGCCGTGTAGGGGCTCCGTGACCCCTGCACCGCAGCGAGGGTCAGCAGCAGCTACTCCCAGGGCAAATGGACCCACTGGGGGAAGACCACCCCCCAGGGGGGTAGGGGGCCCTTCTCCGGCCGGTGGGACGGCTACAGCAGTCCAGGGTGCTTGGCCTCCGGGTACCTGGCGCGTGCGTCGGCACGGCGCTTGCCCTCCTGGGCCTCCTGCTGCGTCTTCAGCTTGTGGTGCTCTCGGCACAGCGACTGAAGGTTGGACAGCGAATGGTCATCGCCTGCCTTGATGTGATCAACGTCTGTCGCGTCTGCGATGCAGCGCTGGCCACGAGAGAACGTGTGGACGCAACGGTGTCCGTCACGGCGAAGGACTCGAAGCCGGAGCTTGGCCCAGTTGCTTGGCAACCTGGCCTTGCGGTCACTGCCTGCCCACTGTCCTGACACGATGTCAGCCACCTCTCAGAGTCGTTGGTCGGCAGCGCTGGCTGCATCGGTACTTGGCCGTGCTGGTCTGGCTCGCTGCACAGGCTCGCGGTCTGGCTCGCGGTCTGGCGCGGGGCCAGGCGCGGGGCCTGGGGTGGGGCCTGTCGGGAAGGCAGGGGGGCCACGTCGACAGGGCAGGGGGTATGCGTGCCTGACCCCCGGGGCGTCATCGCGACGGCCGGGGGCCAGACAACCCCACAAGATCGACGCTGCTGCGCCGTCCGCGTCCATGCCCCTGTTTGGGATTGGATGCGGCAGGCCAGATGGCCTGGCAGTAGGTGAACCTGGCTACTGCTCCAGGGATCTAGGTCAGCCCTGGCGCCGGTACGTCGTCCAGCCGTTGGGAGTCGGTCGACTCACCACGTCGGTGTCGTACTCGGGACGGATCTTCAGGCCGTGGACGAGGCGTCGCCGTTCACTGTCACGGGTCAGCGTGAAGGACGTGCGCAGCATCTTGATGATGGTCTCTGTCGACACGTCGGCGTGGCCCTCACGGCGCAGCCAGTTCCGCATGATCGCGGCGAGACGAAGGGTCCTGACGAAGGAGTCTGACGCAGGCTCAGCGACAGCAGTCAACGCGGCTGCGACAGCGGCGCCGTGTTCGCGTTCGGCCTTCGTGAGCGGAGCAGGTTCGCGAAGCATGGTCCCTCCTTTCGTAAGTAGCGGGAGGCGGCCCAGACGTTGCGTCCAGGCCGCCGTGCATCCGCTAAGACACCTTCACGTGCGGTACCCGGCACGTACGGGGGCTTGGTACTGGGTGGGGGCCCGACCAGCGGGAGCGCCAGCCGGGCCGTCACCTCACCCAGAGAGGACCCATGCATGACCCGGCATGGACGGGAGTAGGTGGCTACGCCGCCTTGGCTGCCCGGTACGCCGCCGTGCGGCACCTAGGAGCGCAGAACTTAGAGGGTCGGCCGCGTCCCGAGTAGGGGATCGGCTTGCCGCAGGAGGGGTTCTCGCAGACCTGCTCGGCTCGCTGCTTGTCCGCTACGAAGCGGGCGCCGACGCGCATGTCCTCCAGATCGTTCTGAAGCTCCTGACAAGGCAGGTCAGCCTCGTCGTAGGTGCAGATCGTCTGCGTACGCCGCTTGGGGTCAAACAGGTCCCCGCACAGGGCGCAGGACCTGGCCGCCAAAGGCTCCCGGGTCAGGCTCCGCCGGTAGCGCGTAGAGCACAGCTCGGAGCAGAACCGCCGCTGGCGCCCCGCTAGGCGGCTGCCGCATTGCGGGGCCAGGCACGTGGACTCGTAGCCGCTCATCGAGCACCGCCCGAGCGGCGAGTCTGGTAGCGGTGCGCCGACGCATGCGCCGGACAGCAGAAGCGAGGCAGGCGCCCTGCTCCGGAGTAAGTCATCGCCTTGCCACAGAGTGCGTAGGCACAGCGAAGATCAGCAGAGCTGGCCTTGCGGCCCCTGGCAGCGGCCCTGGCCAGCCTGGCCCGGCGCTGCGCCTCGCGGCAGACCTCGTCAGCCTCAGCAGGGAGGCAAGCCTGACGGCCAGCAGGAGCACCGCAGTACGTGCACTTCCGGGTGCCAGGGTGAAGCCTTGCGAGAGCCTGACGGCAGCCAGGGCCGCAGAAGCGTTCGTGACTGGCTGGGAGCCTGGCGGAGCATGACAGGCACTCGGACAAGTGCGTGCGCGTGTCGTACGAGGGTCGGGTTGACATGGTGGTGGGGTCCTTGCGGGGGTGGGATGGGGGTCAGTGGCGAGGCAGGGGCGGCGACCGGCCCCGGCAGCGAGGTAGCTACTCCTCGCTGTTGATCCGGGGTCGGCCGGTGCATCCCCTGCACCCCTCACCACATGTCCGTGGATTACCCGCCACGGCGGGAGTGCTGACTCCGGCCTCAACTCACTGGCTGAGAGGAGGCTCAGCGAGGAGGCCGGAGACGAACGAAGGGCCCGCGCGGGTCGATGTCCTGGCCACCACACCAGGAGATCGGCCGACACGGGCCCTAAGACTTGGACGCGGCCGATGTGGTGGGGCCGCATGAAAAGGTCCTTACACTTTTTATCCGGTGACAACCTCCCCTGTTTGGGGCACCTGGGGCCGGTCGGCCGTGATCCTTGACTCGCTCTTTACCTTCCTTGCCGACACAGCGAGGGAGCGCGGGAGGTCGTGAGGCCGCTGTCGGGGCCGCACAGGCTCTGAGCTGGGGTGTTTTCTTTTTCAATGGCTGTCGGGGTTGCTCAGTGAAGGCGAAGAGAGCAGTAGATGTAGTAGTTGTTTTTAACCCAGACGTACAAAAAATAAGAAAACATAGCTGGTCAGAGGCATCTTCCCTGGTCAGAGCCATCTTGGCTGGTCAGCCCACCTCTCCGCTGTAGAGAAGCCCTGTACGGCCCTCTGCGGCCCTCCCAGGCCCTCTAGGGCCCAGGGGGGCAGGGAACGACTGGGAGGCGCTCACGGGGCCGTACAGAGCCTCTGAAGGCGTCAGGGGCGGTCAGCCCTCGTTGCCGGACCACACGACAGTCAACCTGCCAGGGTCGAAGCCTCGGGCACCCCTCTTGCCCGGCCCCAGGGCCAGCACAGCGAACACCTCAGAGAGCTGCTCCCGCTGATCCTCCAGCGCAGCGGCTGCCCACCACTCCGCGCCGGTCTGGCCGGTAGGCACAAGCTCACTGCGCACGCCTGGGTCCTCGTCGGCAAGCTCCTGACGGCGGGCATGGGCGGCCTTCAGGCGCTCGAATGCCTCCGCTGTAGGTGCCTGGGCCAGGTCGGCTGTCGCGTCCCTGATGTCCCGCTCAGCGGCTGCCAGATCACTGGCGTTGCCGACGATGACGCGCTCCTTGAACATGGGCCAGTCTCCGGCGACACGGAGGTACAGCGAGGTGACGTGCTCTTCGACTCCCGCTGCTGTCGTGCTGGCTGGCCTCTCGCACTGGCTCCCGTCAGACCGGCTGGTACAGGCGTACCGGGCCGCGCCTGCTCCCGTGACGCCGACTCGCAGCGGGTGGCCGCAGGAGGCGCACGTGAGGAGCCCTGAGAGGAGGCGTGAGGGCCTCCCGCCCTTGCCCTGGCTCCGGGGCTCAGCGGCTAGGAGAAGGGCCCTGAGGGCGGCGTGCTCGGCCTCGGTCAGGATTGCAGGGAACGGGGTCAGTATCTGCCCGTCAGCATCCCGAACTGGCTTCCCCTGGTGCGAGATCTGACCGAGGACAGCGGTGCCCGTGAGAACGCCCCTGAGAGCCTGACGGGACCACGTTGACGCCTTCCTGGGCGCGTGTCCGGCGTGCTCCAGCCAGCGGCAGACACGGCCCAGGGACTCGCCTCTGAGCACGCGTTCGGCGGCCTCGCGGACGGCTGCGGCTTCGTCAGGCTCGATGGTCAGGACCTTGCCTGCTCCGTCGTCGGCGTCGGCCACCTGGTAGCCGAAGGGTGGCAGACCTCCGGCCCAGCGGCCAGCCTGGCGGGCGCGTCGGCGCATGCCTCCAGACCGCTGCTTCATCCGCTCACGTTCGGACCTGGCTACCTCGGCCTGGATCACGAACCTGAAGCGGAAGGCGTCCCCGTGGTCAGAGTCGATCCCTTGCGTGTCCAGCAGGCGAACAGGCGCGTGACTGGGGCGGCCTGACGCGGGGTCCTTGCCCTCGACCACGTCCAGCAGGGTTGCGGCCACGTTCAGGCCCTCACGAGTGAGCCGGTCGACGCTGTACGTCATCAGGACTTGGGCCCGGCCAGTCTTGGCGTCATCAAGCCAGGCAAGGAACTCAGGACGGTCTCGGTAGCCGCCGGACAGGCCGTCGTCTACGTGAAGGGCAGCCTCAGTGAAGCCCAGTCGCTGGCAGTGGTCCTGAACGTCCTTCGTCATCCCGGCCAGGGAAAGGTTGCTGTCCGAAGCCTGGCGGGACAGACGGATGTAGAGCGATGCGGAGGTCATGTCGACCATGCTTGCACAGATGTGCTTCAGTTGGTAGTGTCGCTCACGCTCCGCTCCGCGCCATCTCCAGACTCCACGAACCCACCAGGTGGGTGAGGGGATCGGCCACGTCCAGCAGGTCGGGGCCGGGCATCAGCTCTTCCCGGACGCGCTCCTCCAGCCCCGTCAGCAGGTCGCCGATCCGCTCGAAGTCGCTCTCCAGGGCGTCCGGTTCGCAGCCCCGCGCCTCGCAGGTCTCCAGCAGCGCGAGGGGCAGGTCGTGGCCGATGTGGGCGTTGATGCCGGCGGTGGCGAACTGCAGCGCGTGCACGGACGGATGGCGGCGGAAGTGGAAGAGCGGCCGCCAGCAGGACGGTGTGCGGCTGCCGGTGCGGGACGCCTCGACGGCGTCGAGGTAGCGCCCCGCGAAGCGTGCGCCGAGCTCCTCCGCGCTCGCACGGTCCGTGAACCAGCCGGTCGCCAGGCGCTGTTGCAGCTCCAGGGTGACCGACAGGTAGACGCGGTTGAAGACGGCCACCCCGTCCCCGGCGGGAAGGCCGGACCCGATGCGGTGCATGCGCCGCAGGACGGATGCGACCGAACGGCCCGCGGGAGCAAGCTGTTCGGCGGGGAAGGCCCCGGCGGCTCCCGGTCGCGGCGCGCACCCCGCCGCCCGGGCCGGGCCCGCCCCGGAGGGCCACCGCAGCTCCCCGCCGGAGGCCGGCCCCGATGGCTGCTGATCGGTTGAGGTCATGGACGGCAGCGTGGCAGCCGCCGGAGCGCCCCGCGGCGGACCTGCCCGCACAGCGCCCGTTTGGGGGATACGCATCTGCCGAAGTCGACCCGCCAGGTGGAGGTTCCCTCCGCACGGCGATCCGCGCCCCGACCCCGCGCCAGTGGGGGTGCGGGTGCGGGCCGAGACTCGCAACGGGCTGTCAGGAAGGGTCCCGGCCTCGCCCCTCGGGCGGTCAGGAGGACGCGGCCCCCAGACCGGAGGGAGTGCCGCTGCCCGAATCCGACGGCTGTGCCGCCGCCTCCCGCTCCCCGTCCCGTCGGGACGTCTTCCCCGCGGGATCCACCGGACCCGCCGCCGCGGGCTTCACGCCGGTGCGCAGCATGCCCGCCCCGAAGACCAGCCCCAGCAGCAGCACCGTGACCATCCCGAACGACGCCGTCAGCGACGTGGCTTCGGCGATCCAGCCGACGGCAGCCGGAGCCGCCAGGCCCGACGCGTACGCCAAGGTGGCCACCCCCGCGATCGCCTGCCCCTGCGATCCGGCGCCCGAGTGGCCCGCGGCGGCGAAGCACAGCGGCACCACGACCGCGATGCCGACGCCGATCAGGGCGAAGCCAGCGACTGCGGGCGCGGGGGACCCCGCGGCGACGACCAGCGCGCTGCCGAGCGCGGCCACCACTCCGCCGGCCCGAACGGTGCGGACCGGCCCGAGACGCCTGACCACGGCGTCTCCGGCGAGCCGCGCCACGGCCATCGTGAAGGCGAACGCGGTGAACGCCCCCGCGGCGAGCGCGGGATCGGCCCGGGTGACGTCCCGCAGGTAGATGCCCGACCAGTCCATGGAGGCGCCCTCGGCGAAGATCGCGCAGAATCCGATGACGCCGATCGGCAGGACCGCACGCGGAGGGAGCGCGAAGCGCGGCGGCTCCTCGCCGTCCTCCCGGCCGGGCTCCGACTCCTGCGCCGGCACGTCCAGCGCCCAGCGGCTCGCGACGACGGCCGCGGCCGCCGCCACCGGTGCGACCAGGGCCAGATGGACCCTGCCGTCGAGGCCCGTGTGCGCGGCCAGCGCGCCGCCGGCACCGCCGATCAGCGTGCCCACGCTCCACACCCCGTGCAGTCCGGACATCACCGACCTGCCGTACCGCTCCTCGATCCGCACCCCGTGTTCGTTCATGGCGACGTCCATCAGCCCGAGCCCGCACCCGTAGACGAACAGGGCCAGGCAGAGCCACCCCAGGGCGGGGGAGAGCGCCGGCAGTACGAGGCCCGCGCAGCACATCAGCGACAGCCAGGCCAGCAGCGGACGCGGGCTGTAGCGGTGTGCGAGACGGGCCGAGAGCGACATCGCAGCTGAGGCGCCGACGGTCAGGAAGACCAGCGCCATGCCCAGCCAGCCGGGGGTGAGGTGCAGATGCTCCCGGATCCAGGGGATGGCGGTGGCGAAGCTGCCGCTGGCCACGCCGTGTGAGGCGAAGACGACGGAGATCGCGAGCCGGGCCCGGCGGGTGGCTGCGTCGGGAGTGGTCTGCTGCATGTGCGGCGTCCTCCGGCCTGGGTTCCCTTGTCCGTGCGAGCGCCATGACGTGCACTTTCCGCAGCTTCGCGCGTGCGGCACGCCCGTTCGCCCTTGCCGCGGGCCACGCGATCCGGGCCACTGTACGGGGGACCGCGGGGAGCTCGGCAAGGCGATTCCACGCCTCGTCCGGACGGGCCGAGAGCGCTTGCGGACGCGGCCGGGCCGGCCCGGGGCGGACGCGCACGCACCCGGCTCGTGCGGACACCGTCTGTGAGTGAGCCCACAGCGGCCGGGAGCGTGGGTCGCCCCCGTCCGTGGCAGACTGGACGCGTACCAGTGACGTCAGCGCACTCCGGGGTCGGTGAAAGTCCGAACCGGCGGTTACAGTCCGCGACCCGGTCGCAGCCAGCGACCGGTTGACCAGGTGAAACTCCTGGACCGACGGTTAAAGTCCGGATGGGAGGCAGTGCACGGCGGGCCGAGACGGTACACCGCCGAACCCGGTTCTTCCCCGCGTTCCGCTTCGCGGAGAGGCCGGCTCCACGGGAGGCCGGCGGTGCAGCCGGCTCACAGGTCCGCAGACATCCCACATGCCCCGGAGTCCGTGCCCTAGAGGCAGGAGAGACCCGGTGGCCACCGACGCCGCAGGCTCAGCACCGTCCGCCGAACCGGCCGAGCGTGCCGCCATGCGCCGCGCAGTCGAACTCGCCGCCCGCGGCCTGGGATCGACCAGCCCGAATCCCGTCGTCGGCTGCGTCGTGCTGAACTCCGCGGGCCACCCAGTCGGCGAAGGCTGGCACCAGCGGGCCGGGGGCCCGCACGCCGAGGTGCACGCGCTGGCCGAGGCCGGGGACGACGCCAGGGGCGGCACCGCCGTCGTCACCCTCGAACCGTGCGACCACACCGGACGCACGGGCCCCTGTTCCCAGGCCCTCATCGACGCCGGGATCGCCCGCGTCCTCTACGCCGTCGCCGACCCCGGTTCCAACGGAGGCGAACGCACGCTGGCCGCGGCCGGCGTCGACGTCGAACGCGGCCTGCTCGCCGACGAGGCCGCGGCCGTCAACGCCGCCTGGCTCACCGCGGTGGGGATCCGACGCCCGTACGTCGTCTGGAAGTACGCCGCCACGCTCGACGGCCGCGTCGCCGCCGCCGACGGCTCCAGCCGCTGGATCACCTCGGATGCGGCGCGCGCCGACGTCCACCGCCTGCGGGCCCGTACCGACGCCGTGATCGTCGGCTCCGGAACCGCCCGCGCCGACGATCCGCACCTGGCCGTGCGCGGCGTCCCCGGCGCCGTGCAGCCGCTGCGCGTCGTGATCGACACCGCCGGCACCGCCGTACAGCCCGGCGCCCGCGTCCTCGACGGGACGGCGCCCACGCTGATCGCCGTGGCCCAGGACGCCGCGGCCCCCGAACTCGGCGGCGCCGCAGAGGTGTTGAGGCTGCCCCGGTCCGAGGGCGGCCGGCCCGGCGTGGACCTGCCCTCGCTGCTGAACGAGCTCTACGGACGGGGCGTGCGCTCGGCGCTGCTGGAGGGCGGTCCGACGCTCGCGGGCGCCTTCGTCGGAGAGGGGCTCGTCGACGAGGTCATCGGCTACATCGCCCCCGTGCTGATGGGTTCCGGGCCCGCCGCGCTCGGTGACGCCGGAATCGCCGCCATCGCGCAGGCGTTGCGGCTGCAGATGACCGAATCCGTGCGCGTCGGCCCGGACTTGCGCATCACAGCGGTCGCCGCGGGGTCCGCCCGCGCCAGAGCCTCCGCTGTCTCACCCGTCACCGCTTCCACCGCTGCCACCGAGGAGTCCTGAGTGTTCACCGGAATCGTCGAAGAACTGGGCGAGGTCGTCGCCGTCGAAGAGCTGCCGGGCGCGGCACGCATGCGCCTGCGCGGCCCCCTCGTGACCGAGGGCGTACGGCACGGAGAGTCGATCGCCGTCAACGGCGTCTGCCTCACCGTCGTCACGACCTCCGACGGCGAGTTCACCGCGGACGTCATCGGCGAGACGCTGGAACGCTCCTGCCTGGGAGCCTTGCGGGCCGGCTCCCGCGTCAACCTGGAGCGCCCCATGGCGCTGGGCGGACGGCTCGACGGCCACCTCGTCCAGGGCCACGTCGACGGCACGGGGACGATCACCGAGCGCACGGAGCAGGGCGACGTGGCCGTCCGGATCCCCCCGGAGCTGGCCAGGTACGTCGTCGAGAAGGGCTCCATCACCGTCGACGGCGTCAGCCTCACCGTCGTCGAGGCGGGCGACGAGCACTTCACCGTCAGCCTGATCCCCACGACGCTCGAGGCCACGACGCTGGGCGTGAAACAAGCGGGTGACCCGGTCAACCTCGAGGTCGACGTCCTCGCGAAGTACGTCGAGCGGCTGATGAGCCACGGCGGGGGCGCGCACACAGCGCGCGGCGGCGTGAGCGGAGACGGGGAAGCCGGGCATGACGCCGGGCGCCCGAGGGAGACCGTCCGATGAGCGCTCTCGGCTGGCTCAACGACGAGGCGTTCACGGCGTTCGGGCAGCACGTCATCTACTCCGACGTCATCGGCAACTCCATAGGTCTCGCCGCGCTCGCGCTGGGCTGGCGCCGCTCCATCCTCACCTGGCCCGTGCAGCTGCTCTCCGGAGTGGTGCTCGTCGGCGCCTACTACTCGGCGCAGCTCGCGGGTGGAGTCGGTAAGCAGCTCCTCGTCGTGCTGGTGGCGCTGTGGGGCTGGCGGCAGTGGCGGCGCGGCAAGCGGGACACGCAGGACGGCGCGGTGGCGGTGCGCTTCGCGACCGCACGCGAGCGCGCCGTGCTCCTCGCCGGCACCGTCCTGGGCACCCTCGCGCTCGGCGGGCTCTTCACCCTCGTCCCGTCGCTGTCGTGGAGCCCGTGGCCGGACGCGTACATCTTCGTCGGCACGCTCGCCGCGATGACCGCGCAGGCGCGGGGCCTGGTGGAGTTCTGGTTCGCCTGGCTGCTGGTCGACATCGTCGGCGTGCCCCTGGCGTTCAGCAGCGGCCTCGCCTTCTCGGGCCTCGTGTACGTCGTCTACCTCGTCCTCGTGCTGTGGGGCCTGCGCAGCTGGTGGCTGCGCACGCGCCGCACGGACGGGGCGCAGAGCGCGGGGAGCCGCGGGCCGGACCACCGGACCGCACCGGAGGGAGCACTGCCGTGAGCCACGCAGCAACCGCACCGAACGGCACCACCGGCCCGAACGGGGCCCGTCAAGGAGTCGCAGCCATGAGCGTGAGCACCACCCCCGGCCGGTCCGCGGCCCACCACCCCGCCGGCGACGGCGAGCGCGGCGACGAGGAGTTCGGACTGGACCCCGTCGAGCGTGCGATAGCGGACATCGCCCTCGGGCGTCCCGTGGTGGTCGTCGACGACGCGGACCGCGAGAACGAGGGCGACCTCGTCGTGGCGGCCGAGCGGATCACTCCCGAGATCGTCGCCTTCATGATGAGCGAGTGCCGGGGCCTGATCTGCACCCCCATGGAGGCCGCCGACGTCGACCGGCTGGAACTGCCGCAGATGGTCGAGGAGAACTCCGAGGCCATGGGCACCGCCTTCACCGTCTCCGTCGACGCGTCCGCGCACCACGGCGTCTCCACCGGCATCTCGGCCGCCGACCGCGCCACCACGATCCGCCTCCTCGCGGAGGCGGGGTCCGCGCCGGGCGACTTCGTGCGTCCCGGGCACGTCTTCCCCCTCCGCGCCAAACCCGGCGGCGTGCTGGCGCGGCCCGGCCACACCGAAGCCGGCGTGGATCTGGCCCGGCTCGCGGGGCTGCGGCCCGCCGCCGCGATCGTCGAGATCGCCGGCGAGGACGGCGCCATGCTGCGGCTGCCCGAGCTGATCCCGTTCGCGCGCAAGCACGGCCTCGCGATCATCTCCATCGAGGACCTCGCCGCCTACCGCGTGACGTCCGAGCCGGCCGTCCGCCGGGAGGCCGTCACGCGGCTCCCCACGCGGTTCGGCGAGTTCCAGGCGTACGGGTACCGCTCCTCCCTCGACGGCGTCGAGCACATCGCCCTCGTCGCCGGGGACCTGGCAGAGGAGGGCGGCCAGGACGTACTCGTACGCGTCCACTCCGAGTGCCTGACCGGCGACGTCTTCGGATCGCTGCGCTGCGACTGCGGCACCCAGCTGCAGGAGTCGCTGCGGCGCGTGCAGGAGGAGGGCAGGGGAGCGGTGGTCTACCTGCGCGGGCACGAGGGCCGGGGGATCGGGCTGCTGTCCAAGCTGCGCGCCTACGAACTCCAGGAGCACGGCCGCGACACCCTCGACGCCAACCTCGAACTGGGGCTGCCCGCGGACGCACGCGACTACGCCGCGGCCGCACGGATCCTCGGCGACCTCGGCGTGCGCTCCCTGCGGCTGCTGACCAACAACCCGGACAAGGCCGAGGCGCTCACCCGGCACGGGCTGCGGGTCGCCGAGCGGGTCGCCATGCCCGTCGAGGCCGGCGAGCACAACCTGCGCTACCTGCGCACCAAGCGCGACCGCATGGGGCACGATCTGCCGTGGCTGGAGGCGGACCCCGCCTCGCCCTGCGGCAGCCAGTGACCCGCGCACGCGCCGCGCGCCACGAGGACCGATTCCACCCATCCACACCCGCCGGCCGGACCCGCCGGCCCGGGACACCGACGCGAGGAGCAACGTGAGCGGCAAGGGAGCCCCCGAACTGTCCGTGAAGAACTGCGGCGACCTGCGCGTGGCGGTCATCGCCGCGCAATGGCACCAGCAGGTCATGGACGGGCTCGTCGACGGATCGCTGCGCGCCCTGCGCGAGCTGGGCATCGACGAGCCGACGCTGCTGCGCGTCCCCGGCAGCTGGGAGCTGCCCGTCGTGGCCAAGGTCCTCGCGGGCCGCGGCTACGACGCGATCGTGGCCCTCGGCGTCGTCGTCCGCGGCGGGACTCCGCACTTCGAGTACGTCTGCCAGGGCGTGACCCAGGGCCTGACGCAGGTGTCGGCCGACACCGGCGTCCCCGTCGGCTTCGGCGTCCTGACCTGTGACACCGAGGAGCAGGCCCTGGACCGGGCGGGCCTCGAGGGGTCGTCGGAGGACAAGGGGCACGAGGCCGTCACCGCCGCCGTCGCCACGGCGGCCGTGCTGCGCACCGTGGCCGAACCCTGGCGCTAGGAGCGCCGGGGCCTGCACGTAGAGTTGAGGACACCATGGCGAACAAGACCTTCGAGGAGCTCTTCGCCGAGCTCCGGCACAAAGCCGCCACCGGCGACCCCATCACCTCCCGTACCGCGGAACTGACCGCCCAGGGAGTGCACAGCATCGGCAAGAAGATCGTCGAGGAGGCCGCCGAGGTGTGGATGGCGGCCGAGTACGAGGGGGAGGAGCGGACCGCCGAGGAGATCTCGCAGCTGCTCTACCACGTGCAGGTGATGATGATCGCCCGGAACGTGTCCCTCGAGGACGTATACGCTCATCTCTGAGCGCCGGCGCGTACGCCCGGCGCCGCACTCCGGCCGCGGCGCACAGCCCGACGCCGGCCCGGGCATCCGTCTCTTCCCCCGGCACCGAATCCACCACCCGAACCCCGCTCGCACCCAGCACTTCACGCAAAGGAACCCCGCACCATGCTGCGCATCGCCGTCCCCAACAAGGGTTCACTGTCGGAGCCTGCGTCGGAGATGCTCCAGGAGGCCGGGTACAAGCAGCGCAAGGACCGCCGTGAACTGGTGCTCGCCGACACGGAGAACGAGGTCGAGTTCTTCTTCCTGAGGCCCCGGGACATCGCGGTCTACGTCGGCTCGGGCAAGCTCGACATCGGCATCACCGGCCGCGACCTGCTCCTGGACTCCGGCGCCCGCGCCGAGGAGATCCTCCAACTCGGCTTCGCGGGCTCCACGTTCCGCTACGCGACTCGTCCGGGGACGGCGAAGAGCGTGACCGACTTCGGCGGCATGACGGTCGCCACGTCCTTCTCCGGGCTGGTCACCAAGCACCTCGCCGACCACGGCGTCGACGCCTCCGTCGTCCACCTCGACGGTGCTGTGGAGACGGCCATCCAGCTCGGCGTCGCGGAAGTCATCGCCGACGTCGTGGAGACCGGAACGACCCTGCGCAACGCGGGTCTTGAGATCATCAGCGAGCCGATCCTGCACTCCGAGGCGGTCGTAGTGCGGGGGACCGGAGCGCCTGACGACGACCCGAAGGTGCGGCAGTTCCTCCGCCGCATGCAGGGCGTCCTCGTCGCCCGCCGCTACGTGATGATGGACTACGACATCCGCGCCGAGCACCTGGAGCAGGCCGTCGCCCTCACCCCGGGCCTCGAGTCGCCCACCGTCTCGCCGCTGCACGACCAGGGCTGGGTCGCCGTGCGGTCCATGGTCCGTACGAAGGAGGCGCAGCGCATCATGGACGACCTGTACGACCTGGGCGCCCGGGCCATCCTCACCACCGGCATCCACGCCTGCCGCCTGTAGTGCGTGCGAACCAGCCAGGAGCCCCGCGCATGACCGAACTGCCCGAGCTGCCCGTTACGTTCCGCCCCACGCGCACGCGCGCCGTCCTCCTCACCGTGGGCGTCCTGCAGGGCTCCGTGCTCGTCGTGATCGCCCTGCTCCTGCCGTCGGCGACGACGGCGCCGGGTGAGCGGGTCAGTTTCATCGTGACCGGACTCCTCTTCTTCGGCGTGCTCCTGCTTCTCTCGCGCCCCCGCGTCACCGCGGACGAGAAGGGGGTGACCGTCGTCAACCTGACGACCACGAGGCGTCTCGAATGGGCGGAAGTGCTGGCCGTGCGGCTCCGTGCCGGCGACCCGTGGGTCGCCCTCGACCTCGCCGACGGCACCAGCCTTCCCGCGATGGGGATCCAGCCGGGCATCGCGAAGCAGCAGGCGATCGACGACGCCGCCGCACTGCGCGCCCTGGCGCTCGAACACGGCACTGGAGACCCCGTGCGCTGACCCCGAGCAGGACCGGGCGCTCCGCTCCGTGCCGGACGCCCGGCGGGCGGGACGGCGGCCCCGCGCGACCGGCGGCGCCTCGAGCCGTCCTCCCCGTTCCCCGGGCAGAACCGATTCACCCCGGCGTCGCCCCTGCCGCGGCCCGCACGAAGGTGATTACTCTGGTCGGGGCGGCGATCCGGGGAATGACCCACTCGGCCGCGGCCCCGCTCTGACCCCCTACCCGAGGAGTGACCACCGTCAGCGATGGACGGATCGTCCTGTAGTACCTGCGCTGTGCCTGCCCTGCCCGTCGGGGGAGCCACAGCATGACCCTCCCGCTCGTACTTCTCGCCGCAGCCTTCCTGCTGATCCTGGCCAACGGCTTCTTCGTCGCCGCCGAGTTCGGCCTCGTCACCGTGGAACGCCCGGAAGCCGAACGTGCCGCCGCCGAAGGCGACCGCAGGGCACGCGCCGTGACCGCCGCCCTGCGCGAGCTGTCCTTCCAGCTCTCGGGGACGCAACTCGGCATCACCCTCACGTCGCTGGTCGTCGGCATGCTCTCCGAACCAGCCCTCGCACGCCTCCTGGGCCCTCCGCTCGCGGCCTCCGGGCTTCCCGCGGGGCTGGTCCCCGGCGTCGCCGTCATGATCGGCATGCTGCTCGCCTCGGCGCTGCAGATGGTGGTCGGCGAACTGGTCCCCAAGAACTGGGCCGTCTCCCGGCCGATGCAGGTCGCGCGCTTCGTCGCACGCCCCCAGCGGCTCTTCTCCGCCGCGTTCCGGCCGCTGATCACCCTGCTCAACGCCGTCGCCAACCGCATCGTCCGGTTGTTCGGCGTGCAGCCCGCCGAGGAGCTGGCGTCCGCCCGTACACCCGGCGAACTGGTCTCCCTCGCGCGGCACTCCGCACGCGCGGGCGCCATCGAGCAGGACACCGCCGACCTCTTCGTGCGGACCCTCTCCCTGGCCGGCCTGACCGCGCAGCACGTGATGACGCCCCGCGTGCGGGTCTGCGCCCTGCAGACCGGCGCGACGGCGGAGGACGTCCTCAACCTCACCCGCGCCACGGGACACTCCCGCTTCCCCGTCTACCGCGAGCGGCTCGACGAGATCACGGGAATCGCCCACCTCAAGGACGCCCTCGCCGTCTCCGCCGGGGAGCGGCTGCGCACTCCCGTCACGCGGATCACGGCACCGGTGCTGCAGGTCCCGGAGTCGCTGCCCGTGCAGCCGCTGCTGGAGCGGCTGCGCCGCGAGGCGCCCATCGCCGTCGTCGTCGACGAGTACGGCGGTACGGCGGGCGTGGTCACTCTCGAGGACATCGTCGAGGAACTGGTAGGCGAAGTGCGCGACGAGCACGACGGGGACGACGTGCCGGCCCTCGCTCCCGCCCCGCCCGACCCGGAGGGCCGGCCCGCCTGGGAGGCGGACGGCGGCTGCCGCGTGGACATGCTGAGCCGGATCGGCCTCCAGGCGCCGGAGGGCCCGTACGAGACCGTCGCCGGGCTCGTCGCCGACCGGCTCGGACGGATCCCCGCCCCCGGGGACGTCGCCGTCCTCGGCGGCGGGCCGGACGCCCCCGGCTGGCAGCTGCGGGTACGGCACGTCAGCCACCACCGGGCCGAACGCGTCCGGATCGTCAAGGCGGACGACGGCGCACGCCCTGCGGGGCCGTCCGTACGCGAAGCGGCTCCCGCCGAGCCGCACCGACCGCACCGGCAGGCCGAGGGGAGCACCCGGTGAGCACCCTGCAACTCCTCTTCGCGGCCCTTCTGGTGCTGGGCAACGGCTTCTTCGTGGGCGCCGAGTTCGCGCTGGTCTCCGTGCGCCGCAGCCAGATCGAACCGCTGGCCGCCGGTGGATCGGCACGAGCCCGCAAGGTGCTCACCGGCCTGGAGAACCTGCCGCAGATGATGGCGGCCGCGCAGTTCGGCATCACGATCTGCTCGCTGACGCTCGGCGCGGTCGCCGAACCCACCATCGCGCACCTGCTGGAGCCCCTCTTCCACGCGGTGCGGCTGCCCGAGGCGCTCGTCCACCCCGTCGGGTACGTCGTCGCGCTGGCCGTCGTCGTCTCCGCGCACCTCGTCATCGGCGAGATGGTCCCGAAGAACCTGGCGATGGCCGCTCCGGAGCGCACCGCGCTGTGGCTGAGCCCCGGTCTCGTCGGCTTCGCGCGGCTGTGCCGTCCCGTGACCGCGTCCCTCGGCAGCTGCTCCAAGTGGATCCTGCGGCTCTTCCACGTCGAGCCGCGGGACGAGGTCGAAGCCGTCTACACCAGCGAGCAGCTCACCGACCTGCTCGCCGACTCCCGGCAGGCGGGGCTCCTGGACCACGAGGAGCACGAACGGCTCTCCGACGCCCTGGAGCTGGGCTCCCGGCCCGTCACGGACGTGCTGCTCGCCCGCACGTCCCTGGTGACCGTCCCGCCGGACGTCACGCCGCGCCAGGTCGAGGAACTGACGGTGCGCACCGGATACTCGCGCTTCCCGATCTGCGCCCCCGGCGGCGCGTTCATGGGGTACCTGCACGTGAAGGACGTGCTGGACCTCACGGAGCACGAGCGTGCCGTGCCGCAGCATCTGTGGCGGTCCATGGCCACGCTCCGGGCCGAACTGCCCCTGGACGACGCGCTCGCGGCGATGCGCGGTGCCGCTTCCCACCTGGCGGCGGTCGCCGACGCCTCGGGGCGGGTGCTGGGCCTCGCGGCGCTGGAGGACGTGCTGGAGATGCTGGTCGGAGAGGTGCACGACCCGGCTCACGAACCGACGGGGGCGCCGCCGAAGCAGCGCACGTCCGGTTCTGCGGCGGCAGCGGCCGATTCCAGTACGGGCGGCGGGAGTTCCACGGGTGTGGCGGAGAAAGCCGCGTCGGAGGTCCCGGCCGGCTGAGCCCCGAGGGGCGTGTCGTCGGCTCAGCCCAGCGGGGAGGGCGGGTCGGGGCGCGGCCCGTCGGGGCCTCGCCCGGAGAGCACCTCACCGTAGGCCTGCATCAGGTCGGGAAGCCGCAGCGTGGACAGGTCCTCGCGCGTAGGCGTGCCCGGATACCCGGAGAGCCGCAGGTCGCGGTACGCGCAGCTCTTCTCGTAGAGGGTGCGCAGGAAACGGCCGTTGCCCAGTTCGTCGACCCAGCCCTGGTCGACGACGTGGCCGCTGATGCTGCGCATCTCCTCGAGGCTCTCCTCGTCCCACACGTCGCCGTTCTCCGCCGCCAGGACCTCGCCGATCGCGGTCAGTTCCAGCGGGCGGTAGCTGGGGAAGTCCACACGCGTAGTGAAGCGCGACGACAGGCCCGGATTGGCCGCCAGCAGGCGGTCCATGCCCTCCCGGTAGCCGGCGAGGATGACGACGAGCTGGTCGCGGTTGTCCTCCGCCCGTTTCAGCAGCACCTGCAGAGCCTCGTCGCCGTACGCGTCGCCCTTGCTGTAGCCGGAGTTGGCGAGCGCGTACGCCTCGTCGACGAACAGCACGCCGCCCAGCGCCGAGTCGATGAGCTCGTTGGCCTTCACGGCCGTCTGTCCGAGGAACTCCCCTACGAGATCGGCCCGTTGGGCCTCCACCAGATGGTCGCCGCCCAGGAGTCCCAGCGCGTAGAACGCGCGGCCGAGGATGCGTGCCACCGTCGTCTTGCCCGTCCCCGACGGGCCGGAGAAGACGAAGTGCCGCTTCGGCGGCTGAACCGGCAGACCCTGGGCGGCACGCAGCCGCGCCATGTGGAGCTGGGCCGAGAGGGCCCGCACCTGGCGCTTGACGGGCTCCAGGCCGACCATCCGCTCCAGTTCGTCCAGCGCCTGGGCGAGCAGGACCGGGTCGGAGGGGCCCGCCAGCACGCGGTCCGTGCCGGAGTCCGCAGCATGGGCGGCGATACGGTTCCGCACCGCGTCGGAATCCACCCGTACGGGCTCCGCCGGGTCGCCCGAGTCCTCCAGGTTCAGCGCGTCGGCCAGCGGGTCCAGGTCGGGGTCCGCGCTCTCGGCGGGATCCGCTGCGTCGAAGCCGGGCGCCCCGGCGGGCCCGGCGAGCGGACCGTCCGCGGCCGGGAGGTCGCCGGCGTCCTGGCCGGGCTCCAGCCCGCCGGGCGGCCCGTCCGTCCCGTCGAGGCCGCCGCGCCCGCCGCCCGTTCCCGCGAGCGCGATCGTGGCGGCCACGTCGCCGGAGTCGCCGAGACCGTCGCTCTCGGCGATGGCCGTCAGCCGCGCGGCGGTGTCCATGAAGGCCGGGTCGATCCGGTGCACGGCGCGGTAGAGCGGCAGCGCCGCGGCGCTGCGACCGGTCCCCTCCCTTGCCCGTGCCAGCCAGTAGCGCAGCTCCTTGCGCTGGGGCTGTTCGCTGCGGCAGCGCATCAGGGCCGAGGCGAGCAGCGGCTCGGCCTGCCCGTACATCTCCAGCCGCACGCGGGCCATCCCGGCGAACAGGCCGGCCTCGATGCCCAGGAGCGGGTCCTCGACGAGGGGTTCGGTGTGGGCGACGAGCCGCTCCCAGTCCTTGGCGAGGTAGGCGCGGCAGGCGTGCAGGAAGCGCACCTGCGGATCGGTCTCCACGGGCGGGCAGTCGGCGAGCGCCCGGTCGAGTTCCGCGACGTGGCGTCCGTCGAGCCAGTGCGAGGCGTGGGCGAGGAGCAGGTCGCGCTCGCTCTCGAGCACCGGCTGTACCCACCAGCCCAGCCAGTACCAGGAGTTGAGGTTGCGCGCGTAGCGTTCGCGCTGCTCGCCGAAGCGGCGGCGGTGCTGGTACATGTGGAGAAGGGCCGTCGGGGTGTCGGCGCGCAGGGCGTGGAGTCCCAGCCAGCCGTCGGCCATTCCGGGATCGAGCCGTACGGCGGTGTGGAACTCCTCCTCGGCCTGGGTGTACTGGCCCACCGTGTAGGCGTCCACCCCGCGCAGCCAGGCGAGGTCGGCGGGTGCGTGGATGTGCGGACCGCCGCTCTGCCTGCCGTAGTCCATCACGTCCCCCACGAAACGTCCCCCCGTCATCCGCCGACGGCCGCCCGCCTGCGTCCGGGGAGCGGGCCCCGGGCGCCCCATCACCGTTCGACCGGACGAGGTGCCGGACGAACGTCCGTACTCCGGGCGGGATTTGGGGTCGGCTGACCCTGGTTTGCCCGATGTCCGCCGCCCCCAAGCATCGTACCTGCGGGGTCGTCGCCTCCGAAGGCCGTCGCGGGAGCCCTGGGGGCGCCGAAGTGGAAGGCTGCGCTCCGGACTGATGTGGTGACGTACGGTGAGCGCGGGGCCGGAGAATTCATCGACGGCCCGTGTGCGGACAGGACGAAGCCCCCGATCACGGGGGAACAACCGGGGGCTTCGCGTCTGCGGGCGACCTGTACGGATCGCCTTCTGGAAAAGTAATTCCTGTGGGGTCCCCGGGTCAAGCGACTCTGCGCGACTGTCCGGGAGAGGGGCCTTACGAACGCCCAACGCGTAACGGTGCGTGACGAGTTGGAGCTGTCAGCGCTGTCTCGCGGGCCCCCTGCGCACCTCGTATCCCTGCGCCCCCCGACGCACCACGTAATTCGCATACGAATACGAGGGGTCCTCGGCGAAATGCGTAGTCTCCGCACGCGTCCACTCGTCCCAGAATCCGGACAGTTCCGTACCGTCCCGCCGCCTTCCGCGCCTCCGCGCCTCCTCCGGAGCGACGTCCATCCACAGCAGCCCCGCGAGATGCGGGCGCAGCTCGCACCGTCCCGCCCCCACGCCCTCGATGAGCACGACAGGGGCGGCGGGAGCGGTGCCGGCCGCGTCCGGGGGCGGCGGGAAGCGGCCCTGCGCCCAGTCGTAGCGGACGTAGTGCGCGGGGCGGCCCCCGGCGAAGGGGGTGAGGACGTGCTCCGCGAAGCGTGCGGTCCAGCCGAAGAAGGACGCGTGAGTGGCGAAGTCGTCCAGATGCAGCACGGGTGCACCGTCCAGACGGGCGGACAGCACGCCCGCGAACGTCGTCTTGCCCGACCCGGCGTGCCCGTCCACCGCCACGAGCCGCACAGGCCCGCACGAGGGGGGTGCGGCGGACAGCTCCGCGGCGAGGGAGACGGGGTCCAGGACGGTGTGAGGGTCCGCTTGCCGGGGCATCGCATTCAGCGTACGGCCCGCGCGGGAACCGCCCCCTCCGGGGCTGCGCAGTGGTCCAAACCAATATTGGTGGGTGCGTTCGGCGGGCCGATCCCTGGCACGGGGGGCGCCGCAGCGGGGATAGTGGCAGTCTGACGCGCACCTGACGCCGCATGGGAACCGAGTTGAGGGATCTATGGCCATGAACAGCAGACCCGCCACGCGCCGAACCGTCCTGGCTGCCGCCGTAGCCACCGCAGCCGGCGTCGCGGCCGGACAGCCCGCGGCCGCCGCCGGGCTGAGCACGGGCGCCGGGGCGGGCACACGGGCGGGCGGCGGTGCGTCGCACGTCTCGCTGCACAGCTGGCACCGTTACCGCGACTGGGCGGAGGGCAAGGCTGAGGGCGTACGCGCCGTCAACTCGGGCCGTCCCCGCATCGTCTTCGAGAGGCCGCAGGGCACCGCCAAGTACAAGGACCCCCACACCGACAAGACGGAGACGTGGGAGTACGCCACGTGGACCTCGCCGCTGCGCGAGGCGGGTGTGGACGCGGGCGAGATCATCACGTCCTGGAACGCGCACACCCCCGCCGGCACCTGGCTCCGCATCGAGCTCAAGGGCCTCTACTCCGACGGCACGAAGTCGCCGTGGTTCACGATGGGCATCTGGACCGCCGGCGACGGCGAGGACGTGCCGCGCCGCACCTCCGTCGACGACCAGAGCGACGACAAGGCCAGCGTCTGGACGGACACGCTCGCCGTCGACGACCCGGCGAGCGGCCTGCGGGTGATCGCGTACCAGGTGCGTCTGACGCTGTACCGAGCCCTCGCCAGCGGCGCCGAGCCGGCCGTGTGGCGTCTGAGCGCCATGTGCTCCGACGTTCCCGACCGGTTCGAGGTCCCCGCCTCCGAGCCCAGCCTGCCGCGCGGCGTCGAGCTGGACGTGCCGCCCTACTCGCAGGAGATCCACAAGGGCCAGTACCCGGAGTACGACGGCGGCGGCGAGGCCTGGTGCAGCCCGACCTCCTCGCAGATGATCATCGAGTACTGGGGGCGCAAGCCGTCGGCGGAGGACCTGGAGTGGGTCGACCCGTCGTACGAGGACCCTCAGGTGTGCCACGCCGCGCGCCATGCCTTCGACTACCAGTACGAGGGGTGCGGGAACTGGCCGTTCAACGCGGCCTACGCGGCGACGTACCGCGGCATGGAAGGTGTCGTCACCCGCCTGGAGAGCCTGACGGACGCCGAGCGCCTCATCGCGGCCGGTATCCCCCTCATCACGTCGCAGTCCTTCATCGAGTCCGAACTCGACGGCGCGGGCTACGGAACGGCGGGGCACCTCATGACGGTCGTCGGCTTCACCGACGACGGCGACGTCATCGCGAACGACCCGGCCTCCGAGGACAACGACGCGGTCCGCAACGTCTACAAGCGGCGCCAGTGGGAGAACATCTGGCTGCGCACCAAGCGCAAGGACGCGGACGGCAAGGTCAAGTCCGGTACGGGCGGCGTGTGTTACCTCTACTTCCCCCGTGAGATCACGGCGCGCCAGAAGGCCGCGCTGAGGTCCGTGGGAGTGCGCTGAGGTCACACCGGCACGCACGCGGAAAGGGCCCCTCCCGGCGGGCGAATTCGAGGGGTCGTTGCAACACCTGGTCGTGTTGATCAGGCCGCGAGAAGTTTAGGACAGACGCTCGGCTGGGGTTTCCCAGCCGAGCGTCTTGCGTGGGCGGCTGTTGAGCTCGGCGGCGACGCGGTCCAGGTTCCTCGCGGGTGTGGACCGACAGGTGTGTGCCCCGAGCATGGCTTCCGTTGCGCCACTTCTTGCCGGTCCGCACATCGATGCCGACGATCCTACGGGCTTCCTCGCTGCTGTAGCCCCGCTGCATGAGTTGGAAGTATGCCGCCTGCTCACGGGTCAGCTTCCTCCTGCCCTGCGGCTTCCTGTCCCTGCGAACCTCGAAGTCCATCGCATCCCCAGAGCTGGGTGTTGCGACGACCACTAGAACTCAAGCGTTCGGGAGGGGCCCTCCCGATGTCCGCGGGAAGGCGGCGGAAGTCCCTCGGGAAGTCCGGGAATTGGTTCCTTGAACCGCGCTTGCGCCGCCGCGAACGGGCCCGGCCGCCGCCTCCGCAGCAAGGGCGGTTGCGTGTGCGCGGGCCCGGCAGGAATGCGGCCCCGGCGTGAGGATGCTCTCCGCCGACAGAAGAACTTTCCTGCGCGGCGGGTGAGAAATGGCAGTGCTGCCGCCCGGCCGGCCAGCCTATTACGGCTGTGTGCTACAAGTGGCCTCGACGCAACAGGAATTGACGGGCAGTTCCGCAGCGGTCAATATGTAGCTTCTTCTTCAGATGATCCCGGAAGGAACCCAACATGGCGCAGCGGGTCGTGACTCTCCTCATCGATGACATTACGGGTGAGGAGTCCGAAGACGTCACGAACGTGCAGTTCTCCGTGGCCGGCACGGATTTCGAGATCGATCTCAACGACAAGAACCACGCCGAGTTCATGAACGCCCTGGCCCCCTACATGGAAAAGGGCCGGCGCATCAAGCGGAGCCGAAAGGGCGGCGGGGCGGCCACCCGGTCCTCCTCCGCGGGCGCGAAGGACACGGCGAAGATTCGCGAATGGGCGAAGAGCCAGGGCCACAACGTCAACGAGAGGGGACGGGTGCCGGCTCACATCCGCCAGGCATACGAAGAGGCCCACTGACCCCTTTCGGCACCCTGGAATGCGGTGCCGCACCGGCCCTGCCCGGCCGCTCGTGCCGGCCGGGCAGCCCCGCCCGGCGGAGCACTGCCGGGAGCGGCGTGACGGCTGGCGGAATCCGCGGCCCGCGCACTGCGCCTTCCGTCGCCGTCGTACGTCCCGGGCCGTCGCATCGTCAGGACGTGCGGCGGGCCAGCACCCGGTAGGTGTTGGACATGCCGCGCTTGCGTCCGATCGGCGCGACGAGGCGGTCGACCAGCAGCGCGGACACCACGACGGGCAGGCTCACCAGGAACGCCGCCTTGCGCAGCGCCTTGCGGAGGCGTGACGGCGGAGCCGCGCGCCAGGCCAGGTCCTCTCCGGAGATCGTGGCGGCGTTCACGAGAAGGAGCGCCGCGTTCACCGCGTCCGTTGCGATGTGCGGTTCGGCCCTTTGCTCGGCGACCACGGTGAACCCCAGATCCGTCAGCCGGGCGCGCAGGTTCGCGATCGGCATCATGTGGAGGTGCTGCGGCTGCAGCCAGGGCGTCCACCAGCGGCCGAGCAGCCGGTTCCAGGCGCATTCGGGGTCCGGCAGCTCGATGGAGAGGTACCCGCCCGCGGGGAGTGCCCTGCGGGCGGCTGCTATCTCCGCTCCCGGATCCAGGGTGTGTTCCAGGTAGTGGTACATGCTGATCACGTCGTACTGGCCGGCGATCTCGTCGGCGAGTTCGACGAAGTTGCCGTGGTAGGCCTTGCGGATGCGCCCCTCCTGCTGGCCGAGCAGGACGCCCTCCGTCATGTCGAGTCCGTCGAACTCGGTCTCCGGCAGCACCGTCTTGGCGTCCTGCGGGAAGTGGCCGTGCCCGGTGCCCACGTCGAGCCACTGCTGGGGCGTGCCTGCTGAGGCGAGGACCATGCGGGCCCGTCCCTCGTGCCCCGAGCGGTTGAACTGGAGCGTGGAGTTCATGTCCTGTTCGCCGAGTCCGTCGTAGAAGTCCCGGTAGTAGAATTCGAGACCTTCGGCGTTCAGGCGCGGATTCTGGAACACATGCCCGCAGTCCGTGCAGGATTCCAGGACGAATCGGCCCGGCTTGTGCTGTATGACGTCGGAGGTGCGCAGCACGACCTTGAACGGCTTCGCCGACGTGCACCAAGGGCAGGTCTCTCGGCGGGCTTCGAAGAACCGCTCGGTTCCGTCGGCGAGGTCGGACAGGTACGCCGGTCTGCGTGCGGCAATCATTTCGCTCTTCGTCATGGCCGCGGATGCTATACGTTCCCGACCGCCCCGAGCCGCGAGTTGTCCGCGCCCTATGGAGTTCACGGCAGCAGAACCTGCTCCAACTCGCATGTTTCCGGCTCAATTCGCTGTCCGGGGAAGGCGGAAGCGAGGGGAGCGCTCTCCTTCCGCGGAGAGCCGGGCGGCCAGCACGGCAATGACCGCTTCCGGTACGCACCGGCGAGCAATCCGCCCTCGCCGGCCGTTCCGAGTTCCGGCGTGCGACCGTTGTACCGACCCCGCTGCCGGCCCGCATCCGTACTGCGGTGGTTGTAGGGGGGCGCGTGCGCGTACGCCCGGGAGCCGAGCCGGAATCCACCTGGAGACCCCGGCAATCCGCCGTCCGTCCTTCTAGGGTTCGACCATGGATCTGCGAAAGAGCCGGGAAAACCGGCCGGTCACCTGGCCGGACCGGCTGCGCGGCACGACGCGCCGCGCCCGCAGAACGCTGCTCGCCGGCGTCGCCGCTGTGGCAGTGCTCTCCGGTGCGGGCACGTGGAGCGCGACGGCGTCCGGGGAAGAGCCGCCGGTCGACCGGGCCGACCGGACCTTCGCCATGCCGGGCGCGAAGATCGACGCCTCGTACTTCACCTCGGGCCCCCGCTCCGTGAAGCGGCCGGTCGTGCTGCTCGGCCACGGATTCGGCGGCGACAAGGACGACATGCGCGCGCAGGCGCAGAGCCTGGCCCGGCAGGGCTACGCCGCAATGACGTGGTCGGCGCGCGGCTTCGGGGACTCGACCGGTGAGATCGGCCTGAACGACCCCGAGCACGAGGTCGCGGACGTCTCCCGGCTGATCGACTGGCTGGCCCGGCGTCCCGAGGTGCTGCTCGACGGGGACGGCGATCCGCGGGTCGGCATGACCGGCGCCTCGTACGGGGGTGCGATCGCGCTGCTCGCGGCGGGACACGACGACAGGGTCGACGCCATCGCGCCGCGGATGACGTACTGGAACCTCGCCGACTCGCTGTTCCCGGACGGAGTCTTCAAGAAGCTCTGGGCGGGGGTCTTCTTCAACTCCGGCTCTCCGCAGGGCGGCTGCGGCAGTTTCGAGGCGGAACTGTGCGAGATGTACGAGCGGGTGGCGGTGAGCGGCGAGCCGGACCGCGCCGCACGCCGGCTCCTCGAGGCACGCAGCCCCTCCTCGGTGGGGGACCGGATCAAGGTGCCCGCACTGATCGCCCAGGGCCAGGCCGACTCCCTCTTCCCGCTCGGCCAGGCGGACGCCATGGCCAAGGCGATACGGGCCAACGGCGCGCCCGTCTCCGTCGACTGGTTCGCGGGCGGCCACGACGGCGGCGACCCGGAGACCGCCCGCCTCGACGCCCGCACGGCAGCCTGGTTCGACCGTCACCTGAAGGGCGACAAGAGCGTCGACACCGGACCGGCCTTCCGCATCACGGAGTCCGGAGGCGTGGACTCCACCGACGGCACCGTCCGGACGCGGGGGGCGACCGGCGCCTCCTATCCAGGGCTGCGCAGCGGAGCCCGCGAAGTCGCCCTCGACACGGCGGAGAAGCGCTTCGAGAACCCGCCGGGCGCGGGACCGCCCTCGATCTCCTCCGTTCCCAGCCTCGGCGGCGGGCTTTCGCAGCTGTCCTCGTTCGGCGTCGGCGGCCTGAACGTCGACTTCCCCGGCCAGCACGCGCGGTTCGACTCCCGGCCGCTGACGAGTCCGCTGCGCGTCACCGGCTCTCCCACCGCCAGGGTGCGGGTGAAGTCCGAGAGCGACGCCGACGCCGTGCTCTTCGCGAAGGTGTACGACGTCGGGCCTGACGGCCGAGCGACCCTGCCCTCCCAGCTCGTCTCCTCCGTCCGCGTCAGCGGCGCCCAGCGCGGCAGGACCGTGGACATCCGGCTTCCCGCCGTGGACCACGAGGTCCAGGCGGGCCACCGGCTGCGGCTGGTCCTCGCCACCACCGACCTCGGCTACGCCTCCCCGGCCGAACCCGGCTCGTACAGGGCCTCCCTGGCCGGCGGCCTGAGCGTCCCCACCGCCGACGGCGTCAGCACGGAGGCCGCCCCGCTGCCCGCCTGGGTCTGGGGGCTCCCGCTCGCGGGCGCCGTCGCCGCGGTCCTGCTGGTGACCGTCCGCCGCCGCGCACCGGTCCCCGCTCCCGACCCTGAGCTCGCCGAAGTGCCCCTGCAGATCACCGGGTTGACGAAGCGCTACGCGAAGTCCGCCGGCAGGTACGCCGTACGCGACCTGTCCTTCCGCGTCGAGAAGGGTCAGGTGCTCGGGCTGCTCGGCCCGAACGGCGCGGGCAAGACCACGGCCCTGCGCATGCTGATGGGGCTGGTCACGCCCGACGCGGGCGAGATCCGCCTCTACGGGCAGGCCGTGCGCCCCGGCGCTCCGGTGCTCTCCCGGGTCGGCTCCTTCGTCGAGGGCGCGGGCTTCCTCCCGCACCTGTCGGGCCGGGCCAATCTGGAGCTGTACTGGGCCGCCACAGGGCGCCCCGCAGAAGACGCCCGCATGGACGACGCACTGGAGATCGCGGGGCTCGGGGACGCCGTGCAGCGTGCGGTGCGCACGTACTCCCAGGGCATGCGGCAGCGGCTCGCCATCGCCCAGGCCATGCTGGGCATGCCGGACCTGCTCATCCTCGACGAGCCCACCAACGGGCTCGACCCGCCGCAGATCCGCGAGATGCGCGAGGTCATGATCCGCTACGCCGCCCAGGGCCGCACCGTGATCGTCTCCTCGCACCTGCTGGCAGAGGTCGAGCAGTCCTGCACCCATCTCGTCGTCATGGACCGCGGACGGCTCGTGCAGGCAGGCGCGGTCAAGGAGATCACCGGCTCCGGCGAGACGCTGCTCGTCGGCGTCGACGGCCCGCCCCTCGGGGACGCCGAGCTGGGCAAGGTGGCCGGGCTGCCCGGCGTGCTGTCCGCCGTACGGGCCGACGGCGGCCTGCTGGTGCGGCTGAGCGGCGCGAGCCCGTCCCAGTTGCTCGCGGAACTCGTGGGGATGGAGATTCCGGTGAACGGCCTCGCGCCGCAACGCCGCCTGGAGGACGCCTTCCTCACCCTCATCGAAGGAGAGACCTCGTGACCGCCCAGTCGGGAACCGCGTCCGGCTACCGGCCGGGCCGCACGCTGCCCTTCCGGGTGGAGGCCGTACGGCAGTTGCGCCGCCGCCGCACCGCGGTGGTGGCGGTGATCCTGGCCGTCCTCCCCTTCGTCCTCGTCCTGGCCTTCGCGATCGGCGGCGACGGCGACGGGGGTGACGGGGCGGGCCGCGAGCGGCGGATCAACCTGATGGACACCGCCACCGCCTCCGGGCTCAACTTCGCCACGTCGGCGCTGTTCCTGTCGGCCGGGTTCCTGCTGGTCGTCCCCGTGGCGCTGTTCTTCGGGGACACCGTGGCCTCGGAGGCCGGATGGTCGTCGCTGCGGTACCTGCTGGCGGCGCCCGTGCCGCGCGCGCGGCTGCTGTGGAGCAAGCTGAGGGTCGCGCTGACGTTCAGTCTGGCCGCGATCGTGCTGCTGCCCCTGATGTCCCTGGCCGTGGGCACGGTCGCCTACGGGTGGCAGCCGCTCCGGAGTCCGGCCGGCGGCTCGATCCCCGAGGACGCCGCCCTGCTGAGGCTCGCGCTGGCCGTCGCGTTCGTCTTCGTCTCCCAACTGGTCACGGCGGGCCTGGCGTTCTGGCTCTCCACGGTCACCGACGCGCCGCTGGGCGCGGTGGGCGGCGCGGTGGGACTGACCATCGTCGGCAACCTGCTGGACGCCGTCGAAGCCCTCGGTTCCTGGCGGGAGTTCCTGCCCGTCCACTGGCAGTACGCGTGGGCGGACGCGCTGCAGCCCCAGCTGGAGTGGGCCGGGATGCTGAAGGGGAGTTCGGTATCGGTGACTTACGCCCTGGTGCTGTTCGCCTTCGCGTTCCGCGGGTTCGCCCGGAAGGACGTCGTCTCCTGAACTCGGCCCTCCGGCACGGGACATGGGCCGACCACCCGCCTGTACTGGACGGGGTGCCGACGGTGCGGCGCCTTTCACCCTGGTTCGATCCGGCCCAGGGGCGCGGCGCCGTCCAGGAGACTTTTCCGCACCGTCGTCCAGCCGGCGTCCTCGACGCCGAGCGTTTGACGGAGACGGGCCCACGTAGCCCGCCGGACGAGGACGACAGCGGGGAGTCGTCCCGGTCCCCGGCGACGACGAGGGCCGGGCACCGGAGTCGGGGCCTGTCCCTGCAGCCGGGGCAGTCGCTGGTCAGCGGTGGGTGACGGCGGTGGGTGGGCGATGGGCGCGGATGTCCACAGGGCGACCGACGGGATCGCGAGCTGTCATCGTCCACTGCGTGGGCAGCGTCTCGATCTGTCCGGCCGGCCATCCGGCGTCCAGGATCTGCTCGCGGACCTCGCGGACCTCGCGGACCTCGCGGACCTCGCGGACCTCGCGGACCTCGCGGACCTCGCGGACCTCGCGGAGCTGCGCGAGTGTCGCCACGGCATGGCGGGGCGACTGTAGCGCCGCCCCGGGAGGAGCACCTGGCGATGCCCTCCCCACGTGCGTACCGCTCCGATCCGTCCGCCGGGGCGACAAGCCGTTCAGCGGCGGCCGCGGAAGGTGCGACGCAGGTCGCCGACCCAGGCGTCGGGGACCTCCCACGGGATGAAGTGGCCGCCCTCGTCGTGGGCGGTGAGGTTGACGGGGTCGAACCAGCCCTCGCGCATCCGGGACCAGAAGCCTGCGCGCTGCCCGGTGGTGACGCCGGGCGGATTCTCGTAACCGACGAAGGTGATCCCGACGGGGGCCTCTACGACGGGGCGGCGGTCGTGGACGGGCGTCCAGGGGTAGCGGTTGGCGTTGGCGTAGTACCGGACCGACGTGCCGATCGCGTTGTTCACCCAGTAGATCATCGCGTGGGTGAGCAGGTCGTCCTTGGTGAAGACCGTCTCGACGTCGCCCCCGCAGTCGCTCCAGCTCCACCAGCGCTCCAGCAGCCAGGCCAGCATGCCCACCGGGGAGTCCGTCAGGCCGTAGGCGAGGGTGCTGGGGTCGAGGGTGTGGGCGCACAGATGCACGGCGTTGCGGCGCTCCATGGCGACGAACTGCCGGTGGAGGTCCTCGGGCAGGCCCTCCGGAAGGGGCTTGCCGCGGCTGAGGTCCCAGGCGCGGTCCCCGGTGAAGAAGTCGAGGTTCAGGCCGGAGCCGATGTGGATCGCGTACAGCTCGCCGGGGTACTTGTGGCCGAGCTGGCTGGTGATCAGGCCGCCGATGTCGCAGCCGGCGGCGGCGTACTTCCCGTACCCGAGGGTGCGGGTCATGAGGGTGTGCCAGAGGTCGGCGGCCTTCCAGAAGTTCATGTCCGGATGGTCCGGCAGCGGCGTCGAGAAGCCGAAGCCCGGCAGGGAGGGCACGATCACGTCGAACGCGTCGGCCGGATCGCCGCCGTACGCGGCCGGGTCGGCGAGGGGCCCGATCACCTTGGACCAGTGCCAGAACGTCCAGGGCCAGCCGTGGCTGAGGATCAGCGGCACGGGGTCCGGGCCCACGCCGGGCTTGCGCATGAAGTGCACGGGGACGCCGTCGACTTCAGTGCGGTAGTGCTCGTAGGCGTTGAGACCGGCTTCGGCCTTCCGCCAGTCGTACTCGTCGCGCCAGTACTCGGCCAGCTCCTGGAGGAAGGCCCGTCCCACCCCGTAGGACCAGTCGCCGTTGCCGGTGTCGTCCGGCCAGCGGGTCAGCCGCAGCCGGGTGCGGAGGTCCTCCAGAGCCTCCTCGGGGACGTGGATCGGACTGGGCTCCAGCGGGAAGGGCACGGAACCTGGCACGGGGTCACCGCCTCGGATGAGTGGTCGGCGTCGGAGTCGCGGCGGCGCGGGCCGCCTGAATCCGGGTACAGGGCAGGGGGCGGTCGGACGATTCCGGAACCTCGGCACCGTGTCGGCACGTCCGGGTCCGGAAAATACCGGAGAAAGCGCCGGTGTCTCCTTGCTAGCGTGCGCCGATGTCTTCGATCAAGCAGTTCCAAGTCACGTTCGACTGCGCGGACCCCTGGCGCGTCGCCCGTTTCTGGTGCGAAGTGCTGGGATACGTGCTGCCGCCGCCACCGGAGGGGTTCGCCACCTGGGGCGAGGCCGAGCGTGAGATGCCCCCGGAGCAGCGGGGCGCGTGGGCGGCATGCACCGATCCCTCGGGTGCGGGCCCGCGGCTGTTCTTCCAGCGTGTTCCCGAGGGGAAGGTCGTCAAGAACCGGGTGCATCTGGACGTGCGGGTCGGCACCGGTCTCGTGGGTGAGGAGCGCGTGGCGGTGCTCGAGGCCGAGTGCGAGCGGCTGGTCGCGCTCGGAGCGGTACGCCTGTGGCTGCTGCCCGCCGACGATGTCGACGAGTCGTGCCTGGTGATGCAGGACGTCGAGGGCAACGAGTTCTGCCTCGACTGACGTCCAGTCCAGGCTGTCGGCCCGCCCGTAGTCCTCTGCCCGCGGCTGCCGCAGCGGGTGGAGGCCCATCGGAGGCCGCATACGAGGGGCCGTCAGCCGGCGGGCGGCCGGGGCACCGTCTGCTCGGCCCAGATGATCTTGCCGTCCTCCGTGTAGCGGGTGCCCCAGCGTTCGGCGAGCTGGGCCACGAGGAACAGCCCTCTCCCGCCCTCGTCCATGGTGGCCGCGTAGCGCAGGTGCGGCGAGGTGCTGCTGTGGTCGAAGACCTCGCAGAAGAGCGTGCGGTCGCGGAGCAGCCGCACGTTGATGGGTCCCGCGCCGTGCCGCATGGCGTTGGTGGTCAGTTCGCTGAGGATCAGCTCCGTGGTGTCCACGAGCTCCTCGAGCCCCCAGTCGGAGAGGAGTTCGGCGACGGCGGCGCGTACGCGGCGCACCGCGGCGGGGTCCGACTCCACGTCCCACTCGGCCACCTGCCCGGCGTCGAGCACGCGCGTACGGGCCACCAGGAGCGCGATGTCGTCGCTCTGGGACTCCGGGAGGAGGGCGTCGATGACGGCGTCGCACGTCTCCTCCGGCGACTGGTCGGCGCGCGCCAGGGTCTCGTGGAGCAGCTGGAGCCCGGTGTCGATGTCCTGCTCGCGGCGCTCGACGAGTCCGTCCGTGTACAGGACCAGCCTGCTGCCCTCGGGAAGCCGCAACTCGGCTGTCTCGAAGGGCTGTCCGCCGATGCCGAGGGGAAGGCCGGCCGGCACGTCCGGGAACTGCACCGTGCCGTCGGGGTGGGTGAGCGCGGGCGTCGGATGGCCGGCCCTGGCCACGGCGCACACGCGGGAGACGGAGTCGTAGATCGCGTACAGGCAGGTGACGCCCGCGACGGTGGTCTCGTCACCGGCGGCGACGGCGTCCTGGTCGATGCGGGTGACCAGCTCGTCGAGGTGGCCGAGGATCTCGTCGGGCGGCAGGTCCAGAGCGGAGAAGTTGTGCACCGCCGTGCGGAGGCGGCCCATGGTGGCGGCGGCGTGCAGGCCGTGCCCGACGACGTCGCCCATGACGAGCGCCACCCTCGCACCCGGCAGCGGGATGACGTCGAACCAGTCGCCGCCGACCCCTTCCTGCGCGGGAAGGTAACGGGAGGCGACCTCGACGGCGTTCTGCTCCGGCAGCGCGCGAGGCAGCAGGCTCCGCTGCAGGGCGACCGCCGTGGCGTGCTCGCGCGTGTACCGGCGGGCGTTGTCGAGGGAGACGGCGGCGCGGGCCGCCAGTTCGGCCGCGAGGAACAGGTCGTCCTGCTCGAAGGGCTCGGGCTTCTCCGCCCGCCAGAAGTTGACGACACCCAGCAGCATGCCGCGGGCGGGCAGCGGAGCCGTGATGAGCGAGTGGATCCCGTAGCCGAGGATGCGGGAGGCCCGGTCGTGGCCCATCGACTGCCATCCCCGCGACTCGCTGAGCCGGGGCACCAGAATCGCCTGCCCGCTCTCGATGCTGCGGGCGGGAGGCGACGACGGCACGAAGGTGATCATTTCGCCGACCGGGAAGAGCGGCGCGTCCTCGCGGATGCCGCTGTAGGCGAGGCGCCGCATCCGGGTGCCGCCGTCGCCGTCGCCGTCGCCGGAGCCGACCCTGATGCCGTTCACCCCCGGTTCGTCACCCCGCAGCACGGACTCGGCCAGCTCGACGGTGACGAAGTCGGCGAAGCGCGGCACCGCGACCTGCGCCAGTTCCTCGGCCGTGTGGGTCACATCGAGGGTCGTGCCGATGCCGCCCGTCGCGTCGTACAGCAACTTCAGCCGGCGCCGGACCAGTTCGACCCGCTGCGATGCCTCACCGATCATCTCCATGACGTCGTCGGTGCCGATGTGCTCCTCGCCGGCGACCGCGTCGACCGCGAGACGCGCCGACGCCGCGCCGACCGAGCCGGCGAGCTGCGCTTCCGCGTGGTGGGCCAGTTCCGGCGCCGCCTCGGCCGCCGGCGACTCGGGTTTCCTCCCCGGATAGGAGCTCATCGCGCGGCGCGCCCCCTCCCGCCCGAGAAAGCGCTCCAGCAGCGCCTGAAGCTCGCCGACGGTGGCACGCGTCTGCCAGCGCCGCCGCTCCCTGACGGGCTCCGCGAGGACTTCGACGAACTGCAGGGCCTGCGTCCGCTCGGCCGGCCCGGGTCTGCCCGCGAGTGAGACGCCGACGTACGCGCCGATGTTCAGCAGCGCGCTCCAGAACATGGCGTGGCTGATGTGGTCCATTCCCGACAGGCCGAACAGGTGCTGCGGCCGGAGCAGTTCGATGCCCAGCGGGCCGTTGCGTACGAAGGAGGAGGGCAGCAACCCGGCGTCGGCGAAGATCGGCAGCAGCAGCGTGTACGCCCACACCGCGAACCCCGCCAGCAGTCCGGCGAGCACTCCGTGACGCGTGCCGCCCTTCCAGAACAGCCCGCCGAGGATCGCCGGCGCGAACTGTGCCACCGCCGCGAACGACACGGTGCCGATGGAACCCAGCGCCGGGCCCTCCCCGGCGAGCCGGAAGTACGAGTAACCGAGCAGCAGCACCAGGACGATCGTCGCCCGGCGGATGCCGAGCACCAGTCCGGCGACGTCCGCCCGGTGCGTCAGCCGGGGCCGGACGCGCAGCAGGAACGGCATGACGAGCGAGTTCGACACCATGGTGCTGAGCGCGATCGTCTCGACGATGATCATGCTGGTGCCGGCGCTGATGCCGCCGATGAATACGAGGAGTGCGAGCACCTGCGGGCCGTCGGCCATCGGCAGTGCGAGCACGAACGTGTCGGCGTCCACGGACTTCCCGAACTTCAGCAGTCCGCCGGCGGCGATCGGCAGCACGAAGAAGGTGATCGCGAGCAGGTACAGCGGGAAGAGCCACATCGCCCGCTTGAGGTGGCCCTCGTCGACGTTCTCCACGACGATCATCTGCCACTGCCGCGGCAGCAGCACGATCGCCAGCATGGACAGCACGTTGAGCCAGACCCACTCGCCGTACCCGGTCTCCTCCCGCACGGTGAACAGTTCGCTGAGACCGGCGTCCGCGGCCTGGGAGAACAGGTCGCCGAACCCTCCGAACACCCAGAAGGTCACGAAGATCCCGGCCGTGAGGAACATCAGCAGCTTCACCACGGACTCGAACGCGACGGCCGCGACGATGCCCTCGTGGCGCTCGGTGGTGTCCAGGTGCCGCGTGCCGAAGAGGATCGTGAACGCCGCGAGCAGCAGCGCCACGTAGAACCCGGTGTCCTGGAACAGCGGGACGTAGCCCAGCTTGGAGGTGGAGGTGATCTCGGGGTGCCTGCGGAGGATCTCGAAGGTGTTGGAGATCGCTTTGAGCTGCAGCGAGATGTAGGGGACGATCCCCACGACGGCGATGATCGTCACGAGGCCGCCCAGCGCGGCGCTCTTCCCGTAGCGGGCGGAGACGAAGTCGGCCAGCGAGGTGATCCGCAGCCGACGGCTGACCCGGATGATCCTCCGCAGTACCGGCCAGCCCAGCGCGAACATGACCATCGGCCCGAGATAGACCGACAGGAAGCCCACTCCGGCCGTGGCCGCAGTGCCCACGTTGCCGTAGAAGCCCCACGCGGTCTCGTACACCGCGAGGGAGAGCGCGTAGACGGTGGCGTTGTTGATCACGCTCCGGCCGGCGTCGGCCCGTCGGTCGGCGTGGAAGGCCACGGCGAAGAGCAGACCGAGGTACCCCACCGAGACAGCGACGATCACCCAGGTCTGAAGCACGGCGCTACTTCGATCTGCCGCCGATGACGGCGACGAGCCCGATCACGACCGCCCAGACGATGTACAGGTAGGCCCAGAGCAGCGGGACGCCGAACGCGAGTTCCTCACGGTCGAACTGTGCGAGCAGCGGCGGAACGATGAGCACCAGCCCGAGCGCCGCCACCGCCACCAGCCGCCCGGCGAGCTGTTCGTCGTCTCGCGAGTCCGCCACGGGCCACCGCCTCCGAATCCTCGATGTTCCGCCGTGGACCGTCCAGGATGTCCAGTGCTGCGACGCCGCTCGGCACCGCCATGACCAGCACTCGGACCAGTCCAACACGGCACCGGGACGCGTCGCGGACCGCCACGCCGCCCCACTGCCCGCCGCCGGGCGGGACGGCGGGAGAGGGACGACGCCGGCTTCCCGTCCGGCGGCAGGCGCTGCGCGCGTGGCGGGGCGGAACGTCCGGACGGAGGGCGGCGCGGCACCGCCTCACTGGTCCTGCCGTCGAGCCGTTACGCCGTTACGCCGTCCACCGTCTGACCGGGATACCGGCTTCGGCGGCGAGGGCGGCGCACGCGTTCGCGTCGTGGGAGTTGTGCGGCTTGGGGCGGCGGCACCTGACGGAGGCGCAGGGACCGACGAAGACCAGGCACAGATCGGCCCCGGCGCTGACCATGCGCTGGTCGCGTACGTGTTCGGCATCGTGGCCGAACGTCTCCCGGTCGGCCGTGTGGGCCTCGACGGGGACGTCGTTGGCGGCACACCAGCCGGCCGCCTGCGCGTCCGGGCCCTCAGGGCGGGCGCCGTGGACGACGACGATGCCGCCTGCCCCGTCCCGGAGTGCGTCGTCCCGGGCTTCGAGGAGGGCGCCGGCGACCCGCTCCTCGTCGTCCCACGTCCGGGACCCGGTGACGAGTACGCGCCAAAGGTCGCTCATGCTGCGGTCTCTCCTCGCGGGGTCGGGGCGGGTCCGTCGATTGTGACGGACGCGCAGCAGCCGCAGGCCGGTTCACGGCGGCGGGCCGGCAGGCGTAAGCCCGCGGACCGTCACCCGGTCACCGGCGCGGGGTACCACCTGTTACGTAGGGACGGCCGCTCACCGGGTCCGGTGCGGGCGCTCGCCAACGCCCGCCCGCTCGCCCGGAGATGGGCGAGGGCAGTCGCGAGCAGCGCGGTACCGGCCGCCGGGAGCAGCCCGTCTTGCGTCAACACGCCGGCTCCGGCACCGACTTCGAGGCGAGCCCGCGCGTCCCGCAGCTCGGACGCTACGCCCGACGCACCCACTGGGCCCGGGTGAGGGCGTACTCGACATCGCCGTGCTCGGAGCCCTCGATGGCCTCCGGCCAGTCACCGGTGAAGCTCCGCAGGAACGACAGGCCCGACTTCTCCATGACGCGCCGGGAACCGGCGTTGACCGCCATGGTGTTCGCGGTGACCCGCACCACGCCGAGCTCCTCGAATCCCTTGCGGATGAGGGCCCTTGAGCCCTCCGTGGCGTAACCGCGGCCCCATGCGCTCCTGTTGAGCCGGTATCCGAGCTCGACCACGGAGGCGTCGCGCTCGTCCAGGGGCCTGAACTCGAACCAGCCGAGGAAGACGCGGCTGCCCTTCTCCTCGGCCGCCCAGTAGCCCCGCGTGTCGATGCACGGGTACTCCCGCATCAGCTTCGGCAGGGTGCGCTCCCGGATGCTGTCGCGGTCGGCCGGCCTGCCGCCGTTGATGTAGCGCATGACGTCCGGGTCGCTGTGCAGCGCGAGCAGGTTGCCGGCGTCCGCGGCCGTGAACGGACGCAGCACGAGCCGTTCGGTCTCCAGGAAGGCTTCCACGGCGCCATCGTCACCGCCGGATACCCGGGCCCGCCACCGCATTTCGCGGCGACTGTACGGCCCGCCCGCGCCCGCTACGAGAAGTCCGCGCCTCCGTCCTGAGCGTGGGCCGGGAACGCGATGAGTTCTCCGCGCCGTGTGAGTCGGCATCCGTATGAACACCGAGAAGCTCGAGACACCCGGGGCGGACCTCGTCTACGACGTGCGCGGCCCGCTTCCGCCCGACGGCGGCCGACCGCCGCTGATGATGATCGGCCAGCCGATGGACGCCTCCGGCTTCGCGGCGCTGGCCCCGCACTTCCCCGACCGCACCGTCGTCACCTACGACCCCCGCGGCCTCGGCCGGAGCACCCGCAAGGACGGCCGCTCCGACCACGAGCCGCTGACACAGGCCGGCGACGTGCACGCCCTCATCTCGGCGCTCGGCGCGGGCCCCGTCGAGATGTTCGCGAGCAGCGGCGGCGCCGTGACCGCTCTCGCCCTCGTCACCGAGTACCCCGGCGACGTGACCGTCCTGGTGGCGCACGAGCCCCCGCTGCTCACGGTGCTCCCCGACGCCCCGGCGGCCGAGCGGGCCCGCGCAGAGGTGCGGGACGCCTACGAGAGCAAGGGCTGGGGCGCGGGGATGGCCGCCTTCGTCGCGATGACGTGCTGGCAGGGCGAGTTCACCGGCGACTACTTCGCCCGGCCCGCCCCGGATCCCGCGTCGACGGGCCTGCCCACCGGCGACGACGGCTCCCGTGACGACCCGCTGCTCTCCGACAGGTCCTGGGCCGTCAGCGGCTACCGGCCGGACGTCCAGGCGCTCAGGTCGTCGGCGACCCGGATCGTGATCGCGGTGGGGGAGGAGTCGAGGGCAACGCTCACCGGACGCACCTCCGAGGCCACGGCCGAGCTGCTCGGCCGGCGGGCGGCCGTCTTCCCCAGCCACCACGGGGGCTTCCTCGGCCCCGAGTCCGGCTACCCGGGCCGGCCGGAGGACTTCGCAGGCCGTCTGCGCGCGGTCCTCGACGACGCCGGCTGAGCGGCGTCACGCGGTGGGCGGCCGCCCGTCCCGTCAGACGGCGCACCGGTCCGAGCCGTCCCACCCGTCCCAGCCGAACGCCCGTGGCGCCAGCGGGCGCCCTCGAACTCCTCGCGCACCGCGACCCCCTACGCCCACACCGCGCCGATGCAGGGGTGGTACGCGTCGTGGAAGCCCGCGGACGTGAAGGAGGCTCACGGCACGGCACGGCACGGCACGGCGACGGCGCGCGGCGCCGGCAGTCACGGGATGAGAGTCGGTGCGACGCCGCCGTCGACGCGCAGGGCCGCCCCCGTGGTGGCGGACGCCTGCTCGGAGGCGGCGTAGAGGACCAGGGCGGCGACCTCGTGCGGACGGATCAGCCGGCCCAGCAGCGAGGTCGGGCGCTCCTGTTCGATGAACGCGCGCTCGGCCTCGGCGAACGAAGTGCCCGGTCCGACGCGGTCGTTGATGAACTCCTCGACGCCGGGAGTCAGCGTCGGTCCCGGGAGGACGGAGTTGACCGTGACGCCGGTGCCCGCGACCTCCTGGGCCATGCCGCGCGAGAGGGCGAGCTGGGCCGTCTTCGTCATGCCGTAGTGGACCATCTCCGTGGGCGTCATGACGGCGGACTCACTGCTGATGAACAGCACACGCCCCCAGCCGCGGCCGGCCATGCGGGGAGTGTGATGGCGTGCCAGCCGGACGCCGCTGAGGACGTTGACGTCGAAGAAGCGCTGCCACTCCGCGTCGGGGATCTCGAAGACCGGTGCGGCCGAGAAGATGCCGGTGTTGTTCACAAGGACGTCGCAGTCCGGCACCGCCTCGATCAGCCGCCGGGTGCCCTCGGCCGTGGACACGTCCGCCGCGACGGGGCGCACCGCGTCCGAGCCCGCCTCCGCGGCGACCGCGCGGGCGGCTTCCGCGGTGCGCTCCTCGTCGCGTCCGTTGACCACGACGTCGGCCCCGGCGGCGGCCAGCGCGACCGCTATGGCCCTCCCGATGCCGGCGGTGGATCCGGTGACGACGGCGGTCCTGCCGGAGAGGTCGATCTGCATGAGGGCCTTCCTTCACGGCGTCCGGCGCGAGCGGCGGACGCGGGTCGGTGCGGTGGCTTCTGAGTCGCAGAAGGGGACGGTCCGGACCGTACTTGCGTGCGCATGTAATTGCAAACGCGCTATATATTTGCGCGCGGGCTAGCTGCGTCAGGTGGTGAGAATGGGCCATGACTTGACCTGACCGGCCGCCTGCCCTGACGGGTGTCCTGACCGGTTGCCCTGACGGGTCGTCCACACGGACCGGCCGTCCGTCCGCACGCCCGCTGCCGTCGGTGTACGGTCCGGGGATGACCGAGGCGGACGGCGCGGCCGCGCAGCAGCGAGATCCGGGAGCCGGGGCTGCCCGTGAGCAGCTCACCGCCGTCGCGGCGGACTGGGCGGCGGCGATCGTCTCCGACGACCCCGAACGCATCGCCGAGTTCATGGCCGACGAGTGGGTGATGGTCTCCGAGACGGGCGTCTCACCGAGAGCCCAGTTCCTCTCGTACGTCGAGTCGGGCGATCTGACGCACTCCGCCATGGAGCTCACCGGCCGCCCGAGGATTCAGGTGTACGGCGAGACCGCGCTCTTCACCGGACGGGTGACGAACACGGCTCACTACCAGGGCCGTCGTTTCGAGGCCGACGAGTGGACCACCGACGTCTTCGTACGGCGGGGCGGCCGCTGGCTGTGCGTCCTGAGCCAGGTCACCGCGGCACGCTGACACCGCAGGGCCGGCAGGCCCGCGCTGCACGGGCCGCCGGCTCGCACGCGCCCTCCCGCCGTATCGCGCGGGCGTCCCGGCGAGGCGGCGCCCGGCCGGTCAGTCCGTCAGGTCCAGGGCGGCACCGACGATCCCGTCGGCGTCGATGCCGTGGTGGCGGTGGACGTCGGTGAGGGTGCCGCTCTGGCCGAACCCGGTCACTCCCAGGGTGCGGCTGGGCACCTGGTTGATCCCGGCCAGGAACGCCAGCGTGTGGGGATGCCCGTCGAGGACGGTGACCATGGGCCTGGCGCGCTCGGGCGGGAAGATCTGTCCGAGGATCCAGTCGGAGCCCTCCTCCAGCCCCTGCCGTGCGCGCACCGCCCGGAAGAGGAGGTCCGCGCTGGTGACGGACACGACGTCGGCGCCCACACCGAGTTCGGCGAGCCGGTCCGCGGCGGCGAGTGCTTCCGGCACCATCGCGCCGGCCGCGGCGATGGTCAGCGACGGGTCGGCATGCCGGCGCAGCATGTAGCCGCCCGCGACGGTCTGCCTGCGGCGGCGCTCCCTCGCGGCGGGGTCGGCCGGCACCCCGGCCAGCGACTGGTCCACCGAACGGGTCGACAGCCGCAGGTACGTCGACCCGCCGTCGGGCTTCCCGAGGCGGGAGAGCCCCGCGAGGAGGCACCACTCCAGGTCGAGGGCGAAGGCCGGTTCGTAGGCGGTGCAGCCCGGCTGCTCCAGGCCGATCGAGGGGGTGATGACCGACTGGTGGGCGCCGCCCTCCGGCGCGAGGCTGACGCCGGACGGCGTGCCCACGAGGATGGACTGGCCGCCCGCGTACATCCCGAAGGACCACGGCTCCAGCGCGCGCCCCACGAACGGGTCGTAGACCACGCCGATCGGCATCAGCGGCCTGCCCCACCTGCTCCACGTGGCGCCGAGCTCGCCCAGAAGGCCCACCAGGTTGGTCTCCGCGATGCCCAGTTCGATGTGCTGCCCGCCCGGCTGCTCCCGCCAGTGCAGGATCGTCTCGGCGTCGTCGGCGAACCAGTCCCGGCGCTCGGTGGGGGACCAGGTGCCGACCTTGTTGAGCCAGCCTCCGAGGTTGGTCGTCGAGGCGACGTCCGGGCTGACGGTCACCACGTGCCGCGCCGTCCCGGGGGCCTGCCGCGTCAGGTCCAGCAGGGCCCGGCCGAGGGCCTGCTGGGTCGAGCCGCTGCCCGTGGGGGTGCGCTTGAAATCCGTGGGGACCGCGGGCGGAGGCTGCAGCGGAGCCGGGTCGCGCCGGAGGCGCGCGGCCGTGCGTTCACACAAGCCGGCCTCGGGACTGCCCTGCGGGAACCGCTCCCAGGGGCGTTCCGGATCGGCGCCGACGTTCCGTGCGAGCTCCGTCATCTGATCGCCGGTCAGCAGGGCCGAGTGGTTCTGCGGGTGGCCGGCCGTCGCGAGGCCGTGGCCCTTGACGGTGTAGGCGAACACGACCGTGGGACGGGTGTCGTCGATGGCCGCGTACGCGTCCGTCAGCGCGCCCAGGTCGTGGCCTCCGAGGTTGCGGATGACGGCGTCGACGGAGGCGTCGTCCAGCCCTTCGAGCAGTGCGGCGATCTTGTCGCTGCCGGGGCCCGACCCCGGGAGCCTCTCGCGCAGTTGCGTCGCCGAGCAGCGCAGCAGCCGCTGGTACTCGGGGTTGGTCATCTCGTCGATACGCGCGCGCAGTGCGTCGCCGCCGGGTTCGGCGAACAGCTTCTCCAGAAGGCGGCCGTACTTGACCGTGATGACCTGCCAGCCGGCAGCGGCGAACATGCCCTGGAGCCGCGTGGCCGAGATGTTGGGAACGACCCTGTCCAGGGACTGCCGGTTGAAGTCGACGATCCAGACGACCTCGCCGAGTTCGGCCACGCCGGGATCGAGGATCGCCTCCCAGCAGGCGCCCTCGTCGAGTTCGGCGTCACCGATCAGGGAGTACTGGCGTCCCGAACCGCCGTCCTGGAAGCGGGCGTTGACGTACCGGCGGGCGACTGCCCCCCAGATGGGTGCCGTCGCGCCGATGCCCACCGAGCCGGTGGAGTAGTCGACGGGGTCCGGGTCCTTCTCGCGGCTCGGGTAGCTCTGCAGGCCGCCGAAGCTGCGCAGCGTCGTCAGGTAGGACTCGTCCAGCTCGCCCAGGAGGTAGTTCACGGCGTGCAGCACGGGCGAAGCGTGCGGCTTGACGGACACGCGGTCCTCGGGGCCCAGTTCGTGGAACCAGAGCGACGTCATGATCGACGTCATGGAGGCGCTGGACGCCTGGTGGCCGCCGACCTTCAGGCCCGTCGGGTTCGGGCGGACGCGGTTGGCGTGGTCGATGATCGCCGTGGACAGCCACAGGACCCGCTGCTCGACGGCCCGCAGCACGTCGAGGTCCCTCTCGGCGGGCCCCGCCGCCACCGAGCCGGGCCGGTCCGCTGCAGCCTGGGTTTCCGTGGTCATGGCGTCCATCCGAAGCAGAGAAGTCAGCAGATTGCATCTGAATGACAGCAGGACGATGATGACCGCACAAGTTGTGTGTCATCCACTGAGCAATATGCCCAGTCAAACCACCCCCCGATACGGCGAGGTTGAGCAGAGTGACAGGCGAGGAGCCCCTCGACGGCGTCGACGCACGGCTGCTGCTCGCCCTCGCGGACGAGCCGCGCGCACCGGTGATGGCGCTCGCCCAGCGGCTCGGCCTGTCCCGCAACACCGTCCAGGCACGGCTGGCGAAGCTGGACCGCAGGGGGGTGCTGCACTCGTTCGAGCGCCGCATCGATCCGGCGGCGCTGGGCTACCCCATGTCGGCGGTCATCACCACACGGGTGACGCAGCGGCGGCTGGAGGAGGTGGCGGACGTGCTGAGGGAGATTCCCGAGGTGGTGGAGGTCGACGGCCTCAGCGGCGAGACCGACGTGCTGGTGCGCGTGGTGGCCGTCGACGCCGACGATCTGTACCGCATCGCCGGGCAGGTCCTCGCCAGCCCGGGCGTGGAGCGTACGAGCACCGCCCTCGTCATGCAGAAGCTGGTCGGGCACCGCCTCGCCCCGCTGCTCCGGCGGGCCGCGGGCGAGTCGCCGGAAGGCGAGTGACGGCAGCCCTCCCGCCGCGCCGCCCGCAGGCACCTACCGCCCCTGCCGCGCCCTCTCGGTGCGCGCTGCCGGACGCAGGCTGACGGCGCGGCGACCCGAGACCGAGGAGAGGAGCGGAAGCACATGAGCAGCACCACGGTCGTCAACCTCAAGGGGCACCTCGGCGACCCCGGCTACGAGGACGTGGTCTACGTCGGACGCCCCATGCGCCGGGGCGGCCGGCACTTGGAGGGCTCCCCCCTGGCGTCCCCCTTCCGGCCCGGCCGGACGGCACCCGTGAGGAGGTGATCGAGCAGTACCGCGCGCACCTCCTCGGACGCCCCGGCCTCCTCGCTCTCCTGCCCGGACTGCGCGGGCGGCGGCTGGGGTGCTGGTGCGCCCCCCTGCCCTGCCACGCAGAGGTGATCGCGGAACTCGCGGACGCCGGCTGAGCGGCCCGGCCGGGGGAGACGGGGGCGTGTACGGCACGCACCCGAGCGGCGCGTCAAACGCGGCGGTCGCGGAGCCCGCCCGGCCAACGACGTGCTCGCGCCGCCCGGTTGGGCCGACGCGGGGGTTGATCCGTCGTGATCACGTAGGGTCGGTGGATGGCCAAGTATTACGACGTGCACCCCGAGAATCCGCAACGCCGCACGATCAGCACGGTGGCCGACAGCATCCGCTCCGGCGCGCTCGTCGCCTACCCCACGGACTCCTGCTTCGCGCTGGGATGCCAGCTGGGAAGCCGCGACGGCATCAACCGGATCCGGTCGATCCGCAACCTCGACGACCGCCACCACTTCACGCTCGTCTGCCAGAACTTCGCGCAGCTCGGCCAGTTCGTGCACGTCGACAACGACGTGTTCCGGGCCGTCAAGGCCGCTACGCCCGGGAGCTACACCTTCATCCTCCCGGCGACGAAGGAGGTGCCGCGGCAGCTCCTGCACCCGAAGAAGAAGACGGTGGGCGTCCGAATCCCCGACCACGCCGTGACGCAGGCCCTGCTCGCGGAGCTCGGCGAGCCGGTGCTCTCCAGCACGCTGCTGCTGCCCGACGAGGAAGAGCCCATGACGCAGGGCTGGGAGATCAAGGAGCGGCTCGACCACGTGCTGGACGCGGTGGTCGACTCCGGCGACTGCGGCACCGAACCGACCACGGTGCTCGACTTCTCCGGCGGCGGCGTCGAGATCGTACGGCGCGGAGCGGGCGACACCTCACGCTTCGAGTGACAGCCCGGGTAGCGCCTCGCCACCAAGGGCTTGCCCCACTGAGTCCGGCAGGGGGTCACTGCGGGCGGCGGACTGCGGCCGGGCCCAGTCCCGCGCGGGGGCGGCCCATGCCCGTCGCCCCGGCCGCGGGCCAGCGGACGGGAGCGGGAGCGGCGGCCTGGACCTGCCTCGGCGGAGGCGGTGCGGGCAGTGCCGGCGGCGGCGCGGGCAGGGCAGGCGGTGCGAAACCGCCCGCCGGAACGGACCGTTTGGGGGCGAGTACCGAGTAGACGACGGTGTCGCGCCACGAGCCGTCGGGACGTCGCACGTGCCGGCGCAGCAGCCCCTCACGGACGGCGTTGATCTGCGCCATCGTGCTGTGGCTCGTGCGGTCCAGGTCGTCGAACTGCCACTGCACCCGCGTGAAGCCCAGGTGGAAGGCGTGCTGCATCAGCAGCAGGTGGATCTCGACGGCGGCGAAGGTGCCGGAGAGCGAAGCGCCGAGCCAGTACCAGCCGATGTCGAGGCGCTGGTCGAGCACGCAGATGTCGAGGTAGGCGATCCAGCCGACCGGCCGCCGCGTACCGGCCTGCAGCACCGTGAAGAGGAAGGCGCCCCCCGCGGCCTGCTGGGCGAGGCGCTGCTCCACGATGAGGCGCATCTCGGCTTCCGAGCGCGGCGCGAGCACCGGCAGCCAGCCCCAGTCGGTCTCGAGGCCGCGCTGCGCCATGTAGAGATCCGGGACGTGGTCGAGCCTGAGCGGCTCCAGCACGACGTACCGTCCTGCCAGTGCCACGGGAGCGGGGGACCGCGCTGTCATGGGTCGCACGCTAGCGCGAACACCGTTCACGTGTAAGAGGAATGCGTTACGCGATCTTCACCTCGGCTGCCGAAGTGGTGCACCCCGTACACCGTCGCGCGTCCCCGGCGCGGCCCGTGAACAGGGGGAAGTCATCCGGAACGCGTCCGGCAGGCGCCTGCCGGACGGTGGTACGGATGTGCCATGGAACTTCACGTGATGACGTTCAACCTCCGCTACGCCGACTACGACAGCGCTTCCCCGCACGCGTGGCCCCTGCGCCGCCCGGCTATGGCGGAGCTCCTGACGCGGGAGGCCCCCGACCTCATCGGCACCCAGGAGGGAGTCCACGGACAGCTGCGGGACGTCCACACGGACCTCCAGCGGTCCGGGAAGAGCTACGAGTGGATAGGCATGGGCCGGGAGGGCGGCAGCCGTGGTGAGTTCATGGCCGTCTTCTACGACAGCGGCCGCCTCGCGCCCGTCGAGTACGAGCACTTCTGGATCTTCGACGATCCGCACAGGGTCGGCGGGAAGTGGCCGCACTCGGGCTCTCCGCGCATGGTGACCTGGGTGCGCTTCCGCGATCTCGTCGGGGGAGGCGAGTTCTACGCGCTCAACACGCACCTCGACAACGCCAGCCACGAGGCCCGTCTCGGCGGCGCCCGGCTGCTCGTCGACCAGATGCGCCGGCCGGCCGCACCCCTGGTGCCCTTCGAGCCGGGGCTGCCGCGCGTCCTGACCGGCGACTTCAACGTTCCGGCGGACGCGGGGGAGGGCGGTGTCCACGACATCCTGCTGCGGGAGGGCGAGATGACCGACTCCTGGACGGCCGCACCGGCGGAGCGCCGCAGCGCCGAGTACCGCACCTGGCACGACTACAAGGGGCCGGCGCCGGGCCCCCGCATCGACTGGATCCTCACCTCGCCCGGGGTCCGCACGGTCTCGACGAAGATCAACACGTTCGCGCCGGGGGGCCGGTACCCCAGTGACCACTTTCCCGTCCAGGCCGTACTGGAGCTGGAGCCCTCCTCCCGGGGTGCCGGCGAGGTCTGAGGGGCGGCACGGCGGGGCCCGTATTGCCGCGGCCGACCGGGGGTACCCGCCAGGCACGTACGGCAGCCGGCCGCCTCCGGGCGGGTCCGGTGCCGGGAGCGGGAGCCGTGCCGGAGCGCACGCGCAGGACGGGAGGTGACTCCGATGGTGCGGAAGAAGAAGGAGGGGAACGAGGTGCAGCGGCGCGCGGCCGCGCTCAGGGCGCGCCGTGCCGGAGAGACGCCCAGCGAGGAGCACACCACGACGGGCGCGTCGAAGCAGCGGACCCACGTCCCCCGGCGCTCGCACAGCCACGAGGAGAGGACCGCCCACATCCACGAGGGCAAGCAGGGCAGCGTGAGCAGGCCGGCGGCGGGAGGGGGCGGCCGGGGCGGCGCCGTAGAGCCGTGGCCCACGTTCCGCGGGCGCGGCCACCCTGGCTACACCGAGGAGCACGAGCAGGTCTATCAGGCCCTCGCCGACGCCCAGGCGGCCAACGGCGGGGCCGCCGTGATGCTGGGGGAGGTCGCGCGTGCGGCGGCACGGCCCCTGGAAGAGACGCGCGTCCTGATGCACGATCTGACGGCTGTCCAGGGACTGGCGACCGAACTGCAGCACCCCGACGACCCCGATCTCGGGTCTCGCTATGAGACGAGGCCCGGCTTCTGACGCCGCTGCCTGAGCCCGCGCACGGTGCCGTGCCGTACGGGCCGGGAGGGCCCCAGAGCATGGTCCCCCGCGTCACTTGTGACGGAGTGGGGCGGAGGGCCGCCGCGCGGTGCGTCGCCTGCCCTCGGCGAAACCGCCTGTGTCTTCGGGTACTTGCCCGTGCGGATATCGCAACGGAGAGCCTGGTCAGGCCGGGGGACCGTCCGGGGACGCTACGCTGAGGGCATGGCCGATTTGTTCCCCGGTGTACGGAAAGGTCTTCCGAAGGGGCGCCAGTTCGCGCTGACGTGGGGGATCCGCGACGATTTCGGCGGCATGACCAGCGCGATGCTCCACCGCAGCCGCGCCCTCGTACGCCTCGGGAGACGACCGGTCGACGTCCTCACCTTCGACGCCCGCCCCGACTATCCGTCGCTCGCGCACCGGCTCCGCGAGGACGGCGAACTGACCCCCGGCATGCGGCTGTTCAACCTCTACGACTGGTTCCGCGAGCATCCGCTGCCGCGGCCTGACGGCGCGCCCGTCCCGGGCGGGCTCGCCTTCACCCCGTTAGGGAGCGGACCCGCCCGCGAGAGCGTCCTGCGGGAGGGAACGGTGATGCACCGGACACGGCGGGCAGCGGACGGCACCGTGCTGCAGACCGACCACTACCGCGCGGACGGCTCGCTGCTGCTGAGCGACCGCCGCGACACGCATACCGAGGGCCGGCTCGGCGGACGCTCCGTGGTGCTGTGCGACACCGCCGGGCGCCCGGTCCGGGCCTGGGGGGCGATCTGGCCGTTCTACCGGCTGTGGCTCGACCTGGTGCGCGAGGGTGAACCCTCGTTCCTCGTCGTCGACAGCAAGCCGGTCGCGCGGTTCATGCTCACCTACCGCCGTCGGCGCGCCGTGACGCTCCACGTGGTGCACAATTCCCATCTCGACGGGGAGGGGCGGCAGTCGGGCCGGATCAAGGAGTCCCGGCGCCCCGTCTTCGAGCAACTCGGAAGCTTCGACGCGGTCGTTCTCCTCACGCCGCGGCAGAAGGCCGACGTCGAGGCGATGTTCGGCCCGTCTCCCAACCTCTGCACGGTTCCCAACAGCAGGAACGTCGTACCGTCGAGGCGGCCTGACCCCGAACGGCCGCCCGGACGCGGCGTCGTCATCGCCTCCCTCACCCGCCGCAAACGTGTCGGTCACGCTGTCCGCGCCGTGGCGGCCGCTTCGGCACGCGCGGGCGGTGATCTCACGCTGGACGTGTACGGAAGCGGTGCGGAGCGGCGGGCGCTGCGGAAGCTGGTGGACGGGCTCGAAGTGAGCGACCGCGTAAGGCTGCTGGGGCACCGCCCCGATGCGCGCGACCAGCTGGCCGGGGCGTCCTTCGTCCTCCTCACCGGCAGCACGGAGGGGCTGCCCCTCGTGCTGATCGAGGCCATGGCCGCGGGCTGCCTTCCGATCGCCTACGACGTGCCCTACGGGCCTGCCGACGTCATCACCCACGGCCGGAACGGCTTCCTCGTCGAGCAGGGGAACGTCGCGGAGCTGACGGAGGCCGTCGTGCGGCTGGCCGGCCTGCCCGCGAAGGAGATCGCCAGGATGCGCGGTCAGGCCCGCCGCACCGCGAAGCGGTACTCGGACGCGGCCGTGACGCGGCTGTGGGCACGCGAGATGCGCAGAGCGCGGCAGCGTCACAGGGCGGCATTCGAAGCCGCAGCGCCGGCCGCCCCCGCCCCGCAGGGGACCTCGGTCGCAGCGTCCACGTGACGGCGGTACGCGTCGACGGGGCGGTGGCGCCGCGCCTCATGCCGGTGTGCGCGGGGGACAGGCGCCGGAGCCGCGGGCGTCCCCCGTCTCCCGCCAGTCCCGTCCCCGGCAGCTCCGGCTCTCACCGATCCCGACTCCCGGCGACTCCGACTTCCGCCAAGTGCCGTGCGCCTTCTACTCCTTGCGCAGCGCCGGGCGCAGCGCGTCCAGCACGGCCGGGTCCTCGATCGTGCTGGGGACGGGCTCCTCGGTGCCCTCGGCGATGTTCCGCATCGCCTTGCGCAGGATCTTCCCCGACCGTGTCTTGGGGAGCGCCGTGACCACCGCGACGTCCTTGAGCGAGGCCACCGCCCCCACCTGGTCGCGCACCAGCTGGACCAGTTCCGCCTGGAGCCGGGAGGTATAGCCCTCGGCGGCCGCGTCCACCCCGGACTTGAGAACGACGAACCCGCGGGGGACCTGTCCCTTGAGCTGGTCCGCCACTCCGATGACCGCGCACTCCGCGACGTCCGGATGGCTCGCCAGGACCTCCTCCATCCCGCCCGTCGAGAGCCTGTGTCCGGCCACGTTGATGACGTCGTCCGTACGGCCCATCACGTACAGGTAGCCGTCCTCGTCGAGGTACCCGCCGTCCCCGGTGAGGTAGTAGCCCTCGAACGCCGACATGTACGAGGACAGGAACCGTTCGTCGTCGTTCCACAGCGTGGGCAGCGCCCCCGGAGGCATCGGGAGCTTCGCCACGATCGCCCCGTTGGTGCCCGGCGGCACGGGCTTCCCGTCGCCGTCGAGGACCTGGATGTCCCACCCGGGCAGCGGCTTCGTGGGCGACCCCGGCTTGAGCGGCAGCAGTTCGATCCCCGCCGGGTTGGCGACGATGGGCCAGCCCGTCTCCGTCTGCCACCAGTGGTCGATGACGGGAATGCCGAGCAACTCCGAGGCCCAGCGGTACGTTTCGGGGTCGAGCCGCTCACCGGCGAGGAAGAGGTACTTCAGCTTCGACAGGTCGTACCCCCGCGTGAAGGCGCCCTCCGGGTCCTCCTTCTTCAGCGCCCGGAAGGCGGTGGGGGCGGTGAACATGGAGCGCACCCCGTACTCGCTCGCCACACGCCAGAACTGCCCGGCGTCGGGGGTGCCCACGGGCTTGCCCTCGTACAGCACGGACGTCGCCCCGGCCAGCAACGGTGCGTAGACGATGTAGGAGTGGCCGACGACCCAGCCGACGTCGGAGGCGGTGAAGAGTGTCTGCCCCGGCCCCACGTCGTAGACGTTGGCCATGCTCCAGGTGAGCGCGGTGGCGTATCCGCCGCTGTCGCGCACGACGCCCTTCGGTTTCCCCGTGGTGCCCGATGTGTAGAGGACGTAGAGGGGATCCGTCGACTTGACCGGAACCGGGTCCGCGGGCGAGGCGGCGGCGCACGAGCTCGCCCAGTCGACGTCATGCTCGCCCAACTCGGCCTGCGCCTGCGGGCGTTGCAGGATCACGTTCTTCGCGGGATTGTGCGAGGCCATGCCGACGGCCGCGTCCAGCAGGGGCTTGTACTCGATGACGCGGGAGCCCTCGATCCCGCACGACGCCGAGACGACGACCACGGGCTCGGCGTCGTCGATCCGCACGGCGAGCTCCCTCGCGGCGAAGCCGCCGAAGACCACTGAGTGCACCGCGCCCAGCCGCGCGCAGGCGAGCATCGCGACCGCGGCCTCCGGCACCATCGGCATGTAGATCACGACGCGGTCGCCGGTGCCGACCCCCAGGGCGCGCAGGGCTCCGGCGAACGCGGCGACCTCGTCGCGGAGCCGCCTGTAGGAGTAGACGGACTTCGTCCCGGTGACGGGGGAGTCGTAGACCAGGGCCGCCTGGTCCCCGCGTCCGGCCTCGACGTGGCGGTCGAGGGCGTTGTGGCAGACGTTCAGCTCCCCGTCGGGGAACCACCGGTAGAAGGGGGGACGGGAGTCGTCGAGAGCTCTGGCGGGCGCCTTGTGCCAGTCCAGGGCGGCGGCCGCATCCAGCCAGAACCGCTCACGGTCCGACACGCTCGCTGAGAAGACATCCTCGTAGCCGCCCACCGGGTCCTCCTTCCGGGCGACCTCCGGCCGCCCTGGCTGTTCGTCGTCCGCTGTCGAGCGTGTCCGGTCCGCGCGGGACCAAGGCCCGGGCGCGGGCGGGGTGCGGACACCCGTGCGGGCCCGGTCCCGTCCGTCCGGCCGGTACGGCGACCATACGACCGTCCGGGCGCCCTGGTCAGCAGGCCGTCAGGCGCGAACCGCGCGCCGGACGGGCCGTCCCGGACGCGTCGATGTCAGACCAGCTCGCAGCCGCAGCGGACCAGCGACCGCGCGAAGGGTTCTCCCGTGGCGCGCGCGTAGGCCATCCGTTCGCGCACCTCCCTGAGAGTGCGGGGCCGGTAACCCGGCCCGCCGCAGCACGACTTGTGGAAGCGCACCCCCGCGTTCAACAGCACGGAGAGCGTCCGCCAGGCCCGCCGGTCCCTGCGGGGCGGAGCCGCGAAGGCGGATCCGGCGTGGACGAGGGGCCGGGCGCACCCGGGGCAGAGCCTCCGGTGGGTGCCCGCGTACGGCTGCTTGTAGGAGGCCCGGCAGGGCAGGCAGACGTACGAGGTCTTGGTGTGCGACATGCGGGCAGCTTAGGAGCGTCCCGTGCGGGGTTCGACGGCTTTCCGGGGGCCGGCGCCTTCGCCGCGCCCCGCCCTCGCGGCCGCCGTCCTGGCACCTGTCGTCCCCGCTCCGATCCCGTTCCCCGGCCCCGAATGGCGCGCGGCGACTCTCCGCGTCCTTCCGTCACCCGCGGTGAAGCACCGGCCGGGGCGGCGAACCGCACGGGTACGACAGGCGTCCCTGCCTGCATGGACGGGATCTCGCGCGTGATCGGGCAGCTGCTGCGCTTCGCCTGGCTGCAGGCGCGCTGCTGTGCTTTCGCCGTCGCCCTGATCGGCGGCATCGCCGTCTCGGCGCTGCTGCCGGAACTCCCCGTCGCCCGCTACGACCTCGTCCTCGTCTACGGCGTGCTGCTCGCCGTGCTCGCCCGGAAGCTGGGCTGGGACGGCTCACGGGACACGGTGGTGATAGCCGCGTGCCATGTCATCGGCCTGCTCTTCGAGCTGGTCAAGGTGCGGCTCGGCTCCTGGAGTTACCCGGAGGCCGCGCTGACGAAGGTCGCGGGCGTCCCGCTCTACGGGGGCTTCCTCTATGCCGCCGTGGGCAGTTACGTGTGCCGGGCATGGCGGATGATGGACCTGCACCTCACGGGGTACCGTCCGCGGATCATGGCGGTGCTCGCCGCGGCGGTCTACCTCAACTTCTTCACCCACCACTGGCTTCCCGACCTCCGCTGGCCGCTGGCCGCCGCCCTGCTGTGGGCGACGGCGGGCTCCCGGGTCTGCTACCGCGTCGGCGCGAGCCGCCACCACATGCCGCTGTGCGTGTCGTTCGTCCTCATCGGCTTCTTCCTCTGGGTCGCGGAGAACGCGGCGACCTTCGCCGGCGCATGGAGCTACCCTGACCAACTCGACGGCTGGCAGCCCGTCACCATCTCCAAGGCCGCCGCGTGGGCGTTGCTGATCAGCGTCACCTTCGTCCTCGTGGCCTCCTCGCGGAGGGCGGTGGCCGCACTGCCGCCGGGAGAGGCGGGGGCGGAGGGTTCCGGGGACGACGCCGGAGCCTTCGGACATGCGGAAACCGGCGGGACGAAGATCGGGGACACTGGGTGCGCTACGGGATCAACATCCTCAACTTCGGCCGGAGAACCGGCCCTTCGAGCCTGCTGCGGTGGGCGCGGTACGCGGAGGAGCGCGGCTTCGGCTTCGCCATGATCTCCGACCACGTCGCCGTCACCGAGCAGGTGGCCCAGCAGTACGAGGCACCCTTCTACGACCCCTTCACCACTCTCGCCTGGCTGGCCGGAAGCACCGAGAGGATCGAACTCGGCACCACCGTCACGGTGTTGCCCTTCCGGCACCCGCTGCTGACGGCGAGGGCGGTCGCGAACATCGACAACTTCAGCGGCGGGCGCTTCATCTTCGGCGTCGGCGTGAGCTGGAGCGAGACCGAATACGCGGCGCTGGGCGTGCCGTTCCGGCGGCGCGGAGCCGTCACGGACGAGTACCTGGACGTCGTCACCCGCGCCTGGCGGCACGAGAAGATCTCCCACCACGGGGAGTTCGTCTCCTTCGACGACGTGTCGACCGGCCCGCTTCCGGTGCGCACCCCTCCCGTGTGGATCGGCGGGGGCAGCAAGGCCGCCCTGCGCCGCGCCGTGAAGTACGGCGACGCGTGGCACCCCCTCAACCAGCGCATCGCGTGGTTCCGCGACGAAGCGCTGCCGGCGCTCCGCCGCTTCGCGGACGAAGCGGGCCGTCCCGTACCGCAGTTCGCGCCCCGGCTGCCGCTGCTGCTGACCGACGCGCCGCTCCCGGACGAGACCCGGCTTGCCGGGCAGGGCACTCTCGACCAGGTCAGGCGCGACCTGGACGAGCTGGCAGAACTCGGCGCCACCCACGTCCTGTTCGACACCTACCGGGGCGAACCGCGATCGATGCGTCCGCAGGCCGAGGACGAGCGCGTCCTGGAGACCCTCGCGCAGTACGTGCTCGGCCCGTCGGAGGGGTAGCGCGGGGAGGCGCGGACCAGCGCGGCGGCAGGCCCGGCGCCCCGGCCTTCAGCGCGAGGCGCGCTGCGCCTCGACTATCCGGCTGATGGTGTCCTGCGAGTTGCTGCGGCGCTGGATCCTCGCCGCGAACGAGGGGAACTGGCCGGCGATCGCCGCGCCCAGCCGCAGCTTCAGCGGAGCGACGTTGACCTCGCACAGATCCCGCTCCACGGCCCGGACGAGCCCCTCGGCGACCTGCTCCGGCGTGACGGTCCCCAGCCCGCCGGGCGGTTCGGCTCCGGTGGCGGCGAACATGCCCGCGTCGCGTACGAAACCCGGCTGGACGACGGAGACGCCTACCCCGGTCCCGTGCAGATCCTGCCGGAAGCCCAGGGCGAAGCCCCGCAGCCCGAACTTGGACGCGGAGTAGAGGGACGCGGACGGCGTGGCCGCCTTGCCCGACATCGAGCCGACGAACGCGAGATGGCCGCGGCCCCGCTCCACCATGCGCGGGGCCAGGAGGCGAGCCAGCATGACGGGCGCGCGCAGGTTCACGTCGAGGGAGCGGTCGATCTGCCCGGGCGTGTAGTCGAGCAGGTCGCCGCTGGCGGGGAGTGCTGCGTTCGCGACCAGGATGTCGGCGCCGGAGGCCTCCTCCGCGAGCCGGGTGACCTGCCCGGCGTCGGCCAGGTCCGCGACGACGCCGCGGGCGCCCAGCTCGTCCGCGAGCGGCTCCAGCACCTCCGCGCGTCGCCCCGTCAGTATCAACGTCGCACCGGCATCGGCGAGTTGGCGTGCGATGGTGCGCCCTATGCCGCCGGTGACCCCGGTGAGCAGGACGGTGGATCCAGCGATGCGCATCGGCTCGGCCCCTCTGGTCGTGGACGCCGGGATCCCGGCGAACTGGACGATACCTGGGAGTAACCCGGCAGGGTTCACCCGACCGCCGGTACGGCCGCCCGCCGGGGCGTGCCGGTGAGGTTTGAGCAGGGGACGACCGAGGGACCAGCACCGGAAGCCATCCCGAGAGACCGAGGAAGCCAAGACGTGAGCACAGTTCCCGCTGTCACCCTCAACAACGGTTCGTCCATGCCTCAGTTGGGCTTCGGCGTGTACCAGGTGCCCGAGGACGAGACCCAGGGCGTGGTGTCCACCGCGCTGGAGCTCGGGTACCGCAGCATCGACACCGCTTCCCTCTACCGCAACGAGGAAGGTACCGGCCGCGCCATCGCCGCCTCCGGAATCCCGCGCGAAGAGCTCTTCGTGACGACGAAGCTGTGGAACACCGACCACGGCCACGACGCCGGCCGGCACGCCTTCGAGGTGTCGCTGGCCAAGCTCGGCCTCGAATACGTGGATCTCTACCTCATCCACTGGCCGCTGCCCGCCCGGGACCTGTACGTCGAGACCTGGCGGGCGCTGGAGAAGATTCACGAGCTCGGCCGTGCGAAGGCCGTCGGCGTCTCCAACTTCCATACGCCGCACCTGCGCAGGCTCATCGCGGAGACCGACGTGGTGCCCGCCGTCAACCAGATCGAACTCCATCCGAAGCTCCAGCAGGAGCAGTTGCGCACCTTCCACGCCGACGCCGGCATCGCCACGGAGGCGTGGTCGCCGCTGGGCAGGAACAACGGCGTCCTCGACGACGAAGCCGTGACCGGCGTCGCCCGCAGGCACGGCCGGACTCCCGCCCAGGTCGTCCTGCGGTGGCACCTGCAGCTGGGCAACGTCGTCATCCCCAAGTCCGTCACGCCCGCCCGGATGCGCGAGAACATCGACGTCTTCGGCTTCGAGCTCGACGACGAGGACATGGCCGCGATCGGCGCGATGGAGACGGGGGAGCGCGTCGGGCCGGACCCGGACACGCTCAACTGAAGCGCAGGACGGCGGCACGGCAGAACGCGCCCGGTACCGGAAGCCCCGGTACCGGGCACGTCGCGCGCCGGGTCAGGTGAGGGCGGGCAGCCGCTCCAGCAAGCCGTCGATACGGGACAGTTCCGCGTCGGTGAAGTCGAGCCGCTCCGTGGCCGCCACGCTGTCCGCGAGCTGCTCCGGGCTGCTCGCGCCGACCAGCGCCGAGGTGACCCGTCCGCCGCGCAGCACCCACGCCAGCGCCATCTGGGCCAGGCTCTGCCCGCGCTCCCGCGCCAGGCCGTTCAGCTCCCGGAGCTGGGAGACCGTCTCCTCGGTGATCTGGCCCGTGCTGAGGAAGGGGCTCGACCCCGCGGCACGGGAGTCGGCCGGCACCCCGTCGAGGTAGCGCGCGGTGAGCAGCCCCTGGGCGAGCGGGGAGTAGACGATCGAACCCGCGCCGATGTCGTCGAGTGTCCCCAGCAGCTCCTCCTCGGGCCTGCGGTCCAGCATCGAGTACCGCGGCTGGTGGATGAGCAGCGGCGTACCCAGCTCCCGCAGGATCCGAGCTGCCTGACGCGTCTGCTCCGCCGTGTAGTTGGAGATGCCCGCGTAGAGGGCCTTGCCCTGCTGCACGGCCGTGTGGAGCGCCCCCATCGTCTCCTCGAGCGGGGTGTCGGGGTCCGGCCGGTGCGAGTAATAGACGTCGACGTAGTCGAGGCCCAGGCGCCCCAGGCTCTGGTCCAGGGAGGCCAGCAGGCTCTTGCGCGAGCCCCACTCCCCGTACGGTCCGGGCCACATCAGGTGCCCCGCCTTCGTGGAGACGAGGATCTCGTCGCGGTAGGGCCGCAGATCCTCGCGGAAGATGCGGCCGAACGCGGTCTCGGCGGCGCCGGGCGGCGGGCCGTAGTTGTTGGCGAGGTCGAAGTGGGTGACCCCCAGGTCGAACGCCCGGCGCACGATGGCGCGCTGGCGCTCCAGCGGCCGGTCGGTGCCGAAGTTGTGCCACAGGCCCAGCGAGATCGCGGGTAGGCGCAGCCCGCTGCGCCCGGTGCGGCGGTAGGGCATGGCGTCGTAGCGGCCTTCGTGTGCTCGGTACAAGGGTGATTTCTCCTCGGATGATTCCGGTCTCTGTCAGGTTCGTCTGTGTTGCGGTGTGCGTGCCCGGGGGCCCTGCTGCAGGGGGTCTGCCGCTCAGGCGATCCCTTCGGGGCTGGCGCCCCCGACCTGCACGCCGTCGGCCGCGATGCGCTCGATCTCCGCCAGCTCCTCACCGCTCAGCGCGATGCCGGCCGCAGCCGCGCTCGCCTCGATGTTGGCGCTGCTGCGCGCACCCACCAGCGCCACGTCCGCCCGGGCCAGAACCCACGCGATCGCGATCTGGCTGACGGTGTGGCCGCGCGCCTCCGCGAAAGCGGCGAGCCGGCGTACCACCTCCACGTTCCGGCGCAGCGCCTCGCCGGTGAAGGCCGTCGCCCGGCTGCGCCAGTCGCTCTCCTCGAAGCGCGTGGTCTCGTCGAAACGCCCGGTCAGCAGTCCGCTCGCCAGCGGGCTGTAGGCGAGTACGCCGTTGCCGTGCTCCTTCGCGTAGGGGAGGACCCCGTCCTCGATGCCCCTGCGGAAGAGGTGGTATGGCGGCTGGAGCGTCTCCACGGGCCGTACGGCGGAGAACTCCTCCATCTGCGCCACGTCGTAGTTGGACACCCCGACGTGGCGCAGCTTGCCCTCGTCGGCCATGTCCTGCAGCGCGCCCGCGGTCTCGGCGGCGGGAACCTCGGGGTCGGGCCAGTGGACCTGGTACAGGTCGATCGTCTCCACTCCCAGCGCCCGCAGGCTCTGCTCGACGCCCTCGCGCAGGAAGGCGGGCGAGGCGTCGCGGACTACACCGGACGTCGGCAGGGGGCGGATGCCGCCCTTGGTGGCGATCACGACGCTCTCCCGGTCCCGGATCAGGTCCTCGCGCAGCGCCTCGCCGAGCAGCCGTTCCGAGGCGCCGAAGCCGTAGGCCTGGGCCGTGTCGAAGAAGTTGACGCCCAGCTCGCGGGCGTGCCGGATGGCGCGCTTCGCGGCATCCTCGTCGAAGGAGCCCCATTCGCCGCCCAGCTGCCAGGTGCCGTACGCCACGCGGGAGACGGTCAGGCCGGTCGCTCCGAGTCGGGTGGTCTGCATGCGTGCGCTCCTCACGTGGCGGCGGTGGACTCCTCAAGCCTCACGCGCCCGCTGCCATCCGTCCAATAGAAGAAAGTGAACGGATTCAGCGCGTAGCCTTCTCAATCGTGGAACTACGGCACCTCGAGTACTTCGTCACCGTCGCGGAGGAGCGGCACTTCACACGCGCCGCCGAACTGCTGATGGTCTCCCAGTCGGGCCTGTCCGCCTCCGTGCGGGCGCTGGAGCGCGAGCTGGGGGCGAAGCTCTTCGTACGCACCACGCGCAGCGTCGAGTTGACCGAAGCGGGCCGGGCCCTGCTGGGCGAGGCCACCCGGACGCTCGCGAGCGTCCGGGCCGCCAGGGAGGCCGTCGCCTCCGTGCAGGGGCTGCTGCGGGGCACCCTCAGCGTGGGCACCGAGCAGTGCATCGCCGGGGTGCACGTGCCCGAGCTGCTGGCGCGCTTCCGCACGGAGCACCCCGGGGTGGAGATCCGGCTGCGGCAGACGGGTTCGGCACAGCTCGCGGAGGCCGTCGCCGCCGGGCGGCTCGACCTGGCGTTCGTAGCCCTGTGCGAGCCGCCCCCTCAGGGCGTACGGCTCCTCCCGCTGACCGAGGAGCCGCTGGTCCTGCTGTGCCATCCGGGGCACCCGCTGGCGTCCGGCGGGCAGGCGCGATGGGCGGACCTCAAGGGCGAAGCCCTCGTCGACTTCCAACTCGACTGGGGAGTACGCCAGTTGACGGAGAGGACGTTCGCGGCCGCGGGGGTGGAGCGGCAGGTGGCGCTGGAGGTCAACGACGTCCACAGCATGATCGAACTGGTGGAGCAGGGGCTCGGGGTGGCCGTCGTGCCGCGGCACTTCGCCCACAAGCCGCCGGCGTCCGGACTGCGGGCGGTGCGGCTGACGGACGGTCCGGCGCCGTCGTGGAAGGTCTCCGTCGCGCTGCCCGCCGGGGACGCGGCCAGCCCGGCGGCCCGGAAGCTCTGCGCCTACCTGGGGCTGGCGCCCGGCGCGGACGACTGACGACGCTGAGGTCGCGGGCGCCAGCAGGAACGAGCACGTTCGCGTACGGGAACGAGCCGCTCGCGCCGCGCAGTTCGGCCCGCCGCCCCGCGCGAAACCCCGTTCCCGCACCGGCATTGCGTTGTTGACCGGCTGGCGCCCCGGCCGTGAGGATCGATGGATTCGGCAGCGCCGGGGCGTCCGCGCCCGCCCGGCGCACCGCGTTTCGCTACACCGGTGCCGGGAGGACCGATGACCTCAGCAGACCCCGCCCCCGTTTCCACGGACGCCGCGGCACCGGATTTTCCCGGCCCCCGCGCCGGTCAGCACCCCCTTTCCCGTGCGGCCAGGCTCTCCCGGCGGCGCTTTCTGCAGGGCACGGCAGGGGCCGCCGCCACGGGCGCCGTCATGGCCGGCGGAGCGGGGACGGCAGTGGCCGCCGCACCCGGCGCTCCCGAGTCCGCCCCCTCGTCCAGGGTCACGCTCTCCTTCACCGCGGCCACCAACGGGGCCGCGACGCTCGCGCCGGGCGGGGACAGGCTCGTCGCCGAGGTCCAGAACGTCCTGTGGTCCGTGCCCCGGCGGGGCGGCGGCCGCGCCGTACCGCTCACGGAGCCCGAACTCGAGCCGACGCGGCCCCAGTTCTCCCCGGACGGCCGCCGACTCGTCGTCTGCGCCTACCGGGGCGGCGGCTTCCACCTGTGGACCATGCGGGCCGACGGCTCCGGGCTGCGCCAGCGCACCGACGGCCCGTGGGACGACCGCGGACCCGCGTGGTCCCCCGACGGCACCCGGATCGCCTTCTCCTCCGAGCGCGGCGGCGACACGGTCACCGGAAGTCCCTACCGCATCTGGGTGATCGACGTCCGTACGGGCGAACTGACCCGCCTGACAGGGCTGCCGGGGCAGGACGGCCCCGAACAGGACGGAGCCTGGGAGGACTTCGACCCCACATGGTCCCCGGACGGCGAGCGGGTGCTGTTCGTACGGGCGATCCCCGTGGAAGGCGAGGAGGGCCCGGTGCTGCAGGCCCGCACGATCGCCTCCGTCCAGGCCGACGGCGAGAGCGCGGTGCGCACCGAGTACACGGAGAAGAGCGAAGCGGACGTCATGACCCCGGCCGTCTCGCCGGACGGACGCCTCGCCCACCTCCGCACCACCGCGGCTCCCTCCGGATCCTGCACCCTCGTCGTGGACGGTGAACCGCTGGACGCCGGCGGCGAGGTGCTGCCCGTGCCCCCGCGCTGGGCCGGCTCCGGCGCGCTGCTGCTCACCGTCGACGGGCAGTTCAGCATCGTGCGCACCGAGGACCCCGGCGGAACCGAACGCATTCCCTTCACCGCCGCGGCGTCCGTGGACCGGCCCCGGTACCGCGTCAAGGACTACGACTTCGACGCCGGCGGCGGCAGCCGCGCCGTACGGTCGCTGCACCTGCCCGCTCTCTCGCCCGACGGCCGCCGGGTGGCCTTCGCTGCTCTCAACGCCCTGTGGGTCGCGGAGACTTCGGTCGGCAGACGGCCCCGAAAGGTCCTGCAGGCCACCGCCACGCGCTACCCGCTCGCCCCCACCTGGACGCCCGACGGCAGCGGCCTCGTCTACTCCGACGACCGGGACGGGCTGTTCGCCGTCTACAGGCGCGACCTGCGCTCCGGGAAGGACGAACTCCTCTCCCGCGGCGGACGCGTCTTCCCCGTCCTCTCCCCGGACGGCACGAAGCTCGCCTGCCTGGACATGGTGGGCAACCTGATCGTGCGGGACCTGCCCGCCGGGACCGAGAAGGTCCTCGCCGAACCGCTCGGAGCCGCCGGGCTTCCCGGCAGGCCGAGCTGGGCGCCGGACGGCCGCCACATCGCGCTGTGCGACCGCAACCGTCTCAATCAGCGCTTCCGCGAGGGCTACAACCTGATCCGCGTCGTGTCCGCCGAAAGCGGCGGCGACCGGCTGTACCCCGTCGCGCCGCACACCTCGCTCTCCGACCGCTACGACAGCGGTCCCGTCTGGTCGCCCGACGGCCGCCACCTGGCGCTCGTCAGCGAGTCCGCGCTGTGGCTGCTGCCGGTACGCCCCGACGGCACACCCGACGGGAAACCCCGGCGGCTGACCGACGAGAGCGCCGACCACCCCTCCTGGTCGGGGGATTCGCGCACCGTCCTCTACTTGTCCGCCGGCAGGCTGCGCAGCGTCGACGTGCGTACGGGCGAGGCACGCACCGTCCCGGTGAAGCTGCACCACCGGCGTCCGCGCGCCCGCGACACGGTCGTCCACGCGGGGCGGCTCTGGGACGGCACGGGAGAGACGGTCCGCGAGGACGTCGACATCCTGGTGCGGGGCGGCCGCGTCCGCGCCGTGGCCCCGCACCGGGCCGGCCGCGCGGCCGCCCGCCGCATCGACGCCGCCGGGTACACCGTCCTGCCGGGCCTGTGGGACTCCCACACCCACCCCTGGCAGAGCACGTACGGCGGGCGGCAGACGGCCACGCAGCTCGCGTTCGGCATCACGACCGCCGTCGCCCTCGGCGGTTTCGCCTACGAGCAGGCCCGCATCCGCGAGGCAGTGGCCCACGGCAGCCTCGCGGGGCCGCGGCTCCTGGCCACCGGGGAGCTGCTCGACGGCCCCCGCGTCGCCTACAGCATGGGGCGTGCGCACCGCACCCGGGAGGGACTGCGCCGTTCGCTGGAGCGGGCCGAAGGCCTCGACTGGGACTTCGTGAAGACCTACGTACGGGCGCCGGGCTGGATCATGGCGCAGGCGGCGGAGTTCGCACACGAGCGGCTGGGAGTACGGGCGGGCAGCCATCTGTGCACTCCCGGGGTGCAGCTGGGCGGGGACGTCACGACGCATCTGCAGGCCACGCAGCGTCTGGAGTTCGGCCGCGCGACCACCGCGACGGGACGGGCGTTCGGCGACGTCGAGGAGATCTACACCGCCGACGGAGCCCGCTTCCACCTCATCGCCACTCCCTTCGCGGCCATCCCCCTGGTGGGCTCGGACCCGGCGCTCGCGGACGACCCGCGGGTGACCCGGATGATGCCTCCGTGGGACACCGCCGCCGTAGAGGACCTTGCCGCGCAGCCGCCCACGGACGCCCAACTGACCGCACTGCGGCGGGAGACGGACATATACCGGCGAGTGCTGGACGCAGGCGGACTCATCGCCCTCGGCACCGACCAGCCGCTCGTGCCCGTCGGTCTGCACCTCCACATCGCGCTGCGCGCACTCCACAGGGGAGGCATGTCGCCGGCCGAGGCGCTGCGCACGGCGACGGTGATGCCCGCGCGCGTCTTCGGCGCCGAGGGCGACCTGGGAACCGTCGAGGAGGGCAAGCTGGCCGACCTCACCCTCGTCGACGGCGACCCCTTCACGGACTTCGACGAGCTTGTGCGCACGGCCGCCGTCGTCCGGGGCGGCGAGCTGTTCGAGCAGACCGCCCTCCTCGACGCCTTCCCCGAACCGGCCGGTGGGGGAGGGGCGGCCGTACGCGAGGACACCGACGGTGACCGTGGCGCCGTGACGCTCGACTGGCGGAAGGTCAGCAGGCAGCTGCGCAAGGAAGGGTGCTGCGACGCGGGCGTGTGAAGCAGGGGCGGCGCGCGGGGAGCGACGCTCGGCGCCCCCGCCCGCGTCTCTCGATGCCCAAAGGGGCGTTCCCGTGCGTCACTGGCGCACCTCGGCGCTCGGGCCGGCCTCGACCACGGTGCGGAAGGGGCACGCGATGAGCAGCGCGGCGGCGACGAGCGCTCCGCTTGCCCACAGCGGCCCGAGGTTCCCGACCGCGGTACCGAGGGTGGCCGCGGCGATGAGGGGTCCGGCGGCGGCGCCGATGTTGAGAGCCGCGGTCGCATACGAGCCGGCCATGGTGGGGGCTCCGCCCGCCTCGTAGAGGACGCGGGTGATCAGGGTGCTGCCCAGCGCGAACGACAGCGCGCCCTGCACGAACACGAGGGCGAACAGCGCGACCGGCTGGTGGGCCAGCAGGGCCAGGGCCGGCCAGCCGAGGAGCAGCAACGGACCACCGGCTGCGATGACCAGACCCGGACGCTGGTCGGACAACCGGCCGGCGACGGTGACGCCGGTGAACGAACCGGCACCGAAGAGCACCAGCGCGACAGAGATCCACAACTCGTCGAGCCCGGCGGTGCCCGTCACTACGGGGGCGAGGAAGGTGAAGCTTGCGAACGTCGCCGCGTTCACCAGCGCGCCGAGCAGCATCACCAGCATCAGCCGCGGCCGGGTGAGCTGGGCGAGCTCTGCTCGCAGGGCCGGCCCGCCAGTCGCCTCCGCCGTCAGCCGATTCGTGGGAATCCCTTTCAGGATGCCGAGAGCCGCGGGCAGGCAGAGAGCGGCGACGGTCCAGAAGGTGGCCCGCCAGCCGAACAACGTGCCGAGTACCGCCCCGCCAGGGACACCGGCGACCGTGGCCGTCGTCGTACCGGAGAGCAGCACGGCCAGCGCACGTCCCTTCCTGCCGGGCGGGACCAGCGCGGCGGCAGCCGTCAGGGCGACGGCGAGGAACCCGGCGTTCGCGAGCGCGGCGACGACCCGGGTGGCCAACAGGACTGGGAAGCTCGTGGTGAGGGCGCCCACGACGTGGGCTGCCGCGAAAGCGAGGACGAATCCGAAAAGGCTGGAGCGCCTGGGCCAGGTGCGGGCGAGCGCGGCCACCAGGGGGGCGCCGACGATCATGCCGATCGCGAACGCCGAGGTGAGCGTGCCTGCTGTCCCGACGGCGACGCCGAGCTCCGAGGCGATGTCCGGCAACAGGCCGGCGAGCATGAACTCCGAGGTGCCCATGGCGAATACCGCGAGGGCAAGCAGGTACAGCGGGAGAGGCATCGAGTGGCTCCGGGGTGAGGAGAGGCACGAGAAAGGTCATCTCGTCACCGCGGCCAGCCCCAGGCACACGCGTCCCACCGCGGAGTGCGGCGCGACGGCAGGGCTACGAACTCAGGGGTTCAGGGGGCTGACGGCGTGACCGAAAGCCCCCACCTCGTCCGACTCAGGACTCGACATGGCCCGCAAGCTACCCGACCGACGCCCGCCGAGGCACCTCGGTTTCACCGGCACCGGTCCCTGCCACCGAAGTCATGTCCCACGACGACCAGCGGCGTGGCCCGTGGATACCGGCCGTCCTGCTCCGCTGCCTTGCCGCCGGGCTGATTGACTGGACGGGTGGACTGCATCTTCTGCGAGATCGCCGACGGCCGGCGCCCGGCCCACCGCGTCTTCGAGGACGAGGACGTGGTGGCCTTCCTCGACGCCAGACCCCTCTTCCCGGGGCACACACTCGTGGTGCCGCGGCGCCATCACGAGACGCTGACGGACCTCCCGGCGGAGAGGGTGGGCGGCTTCTTCGCACGGGTGCAGCGGATCGCCGGCGCCGTCGAGTCCGGCATGGCGGCGGCGGGCTCCTTCGTCGCCGCGAACAACAAGGTCAGCCAGTCCGTGCCGCACTTCCACGTGCACGTCGTGCCCCGCAACCGCAAGGACGGGCTGCGTGGCTTCTTCTGGCCGCGCAGCCGCTACGCCGACGACGCCGAGGCCGAAGCGGTCGCCGGCCGGCTGCGCTCCGAGCTGGAGCGCTGACCGCGGACGCCGGAGCGGACCCTCGCCCGGCTGCCCGGGCGGGTCTGCGCGCGCCCGTACGGGGCGGACGCGCTCACAGCCTCAGGCACCGAACGTGCTCACAGCCTCAGGCACAGCGACGGATCCCGGTGCGCGGTGAAGCCGAGCGACCGGTAGAGCGGTTCGCCGTCGCGTGACGCGTACAGGTCCACCCGGGCGGTCTCGCACTCCCGGAACCAGCCGAGCAGGCCGCACATGATGGCGCGGCTGTGACCGCGCCGCCGGTACGCGGGGTCCGTCACGACGCCCAGCACCTGCCCCGCCAGACCGTTGGGCAGATGGGGGCCGGGCAGCCGCTGCTGGACGGTTCCGATACCGCAGGCGGCCAGGCCCCGGTCGCCGTCCACCACGAGGACCCGCGTGGACTCGGCTGTCAGCTGCTCCTTCAGCACCGCCGTCAGGGCGTCCCGCCAGCCGGCGTCTCCGGACGTGCGGCCGGAGCCGTCCTCGTCCAGCTCCGCGAACAACAGCGCCCGCAGACGCACGAGTTCGGGGATGTCGCCGTGGGCCGCGCGCCGCACCTGTGATGTCATGTAATGACTCTACAGCCATTGAGACACTTACTTCGGTCTTTTCGGCCGTGACAGCGCACCTCGCCGCACCTGCGGCCGGCGACGCCGCCGAGGGCCGCCTGAGTCGGGCGCCTGCGTTCACTTCGCGTCCGCGTAGCACTCCACGACGGCGGTGGTGAAGGGGAATCGGACCGGCGTCTCCCCGAAGGCGGCGCTTCCGGCGCGCTCCGCGGCAGCCGCGATCGCTTCCCGGACCTCCTCCGCCTCCGCCGCCGGGCAGTGCACGATCACCTCGTCGTGCTGGAAGAAGACCAACTCCGCCCGCGATCCGGCCAGTTCCTGGCGCAGCGCGGCCAGCATGAGCACCGCCCAGTCCGCCGCGCTGCCCTGCACGACGAAGTTCCGCGTGAACCGCCCGCGCGCGCGGGCCGCCGCCGTCCCCGCTCCCGGAGGCCCGGACTCGGCCTCCCCGTCCTCTCCCGCCTCCGTACCTGCCCCGTCCTCGGCGGCCGCGGATCCGGCCGGAGGGCAGGTGCGCCCCAGATACGTGCGGACCAGGCGGCCCTCCTCGCCCGCGCGTGCCGCCTCGTCGACGTACGCGACCGCGCGGGGGAAGCGCCGCCGCAGCGCGGCGAGGTTCCTCAGCCCGTCCCCGCTGGTCTGGCCGTACACCGCGCCGAGCAGCGCCAGTTTGGCCTGGGCGCGGTCCCCGGAGAAGCCGTGCCGCGAGAGCGTCGTGTACAGGTCCTGGCTGCTGCCGGCCACCGCCATGAGCCCCGGATCACGCGATACGGCGGCGAGCACGCGCGGCTCCATCTGGTCGGCGTCGGCGACGACGAGGCGCCAGCCGGGGTCCGCGACCACAGCCCGCCGCACCACTTTCGGGATCTGGAGCGCGCCGCCCCCGTTGGTCGTCCAGCGGCCGGAGGCCGCGCCGCTGGGGACGTACTCGGCGTGGAAACGCCCGTCGCGCACCCAGGACCGCAGCCACGACCAGCCGTGCGCGGTGTAGAGCCGGTAGAGCTTCTTGTAACGCAACAGCGGCTCCACGGCGGGATGTTCGACGTCGCGCAGCTCCCACGCCCTGGTCGAGGAGAGCTTGACGCCGGCACGCGCGAAGGCGCGCAGCACATCGGCGGGCAGGTCGGGCCGTACCCGCACGCCCGGCCCGAAAGCCCGCGAGACCTCCTCCTCCAGCTCCGCCAGCCGACGGGGGAGGCCGCGGCCCCCGTAGCGCTCGCCGAGCAGTTCCTCCAGCAGTTCGCGGTGCACGTCCGCGCGCCAGGGGACTCCTGCCCGGCCCATCTCGGCCGCGACCAGCGTCCCCGCCGACTCGCCCGCCAGCAACAGCCGCATCCGTTCGGGGTGTTCAGCCGCCGACGTCCGTTCCAGCTGCCCCGAGTACACCTCCAGCAGCGCCGTCATCGCGTCGACGCCCTCCGGCAGCGGAAGGACCCCCGCTTCGAACAGCGACGGTTCCGGGTCCGCCTCCCGCGAAGCGGGCGGAGGGTCCGGAGGCACGGGCTGCCCGTGAAGCCGGGCCCACGCGGCAGGCAGCGAACGGGGCGCTCCCGCCCGTCCTTCGTGCCCGAGCAGCAGCGCCTCCGCCGACTCCACGTCGTAACACCGCTCGACGCGCACACCGGCGTCCAGCAACCGCGGGTAGAGCGAGGCCGTGGACCGCCACACCCAGCGGCCCACCCCGGGCACGGACCGTACGGCCGCGGCCGGCGAAGTCTCCGAGCGCACGGTTCCGGCCGCCCGGCCGTCACCGTCGAGCGGGCAGACCAGGACGGAGCCGTCGGCGCGCTCGGCGAGCGCCCAGCGGGACGGCCCGGCCGGGGCGGCACCGCCTCCGCACGGGACCGGCCGCGGGCGCGGGGCGGCCGCGCTCTCTTGGTCGGCAGGCATGCCGGGAGTCTCGCAGCCGCCACTGACACTCCCGTGCTCCACGAGCGCGTGACGCGCCTGTGCGCCCCGCCGCGGGGGTGGGGCGCACAGGGGAGAGGAGGAGCCGCGGCGGCCGGCCTGCGGCCGCCGCACCGCCGTCAGCGCACGGCCTTGATCAGCTCTCCTTCCGCCGTGTCCCCGCTCAGCTCCCATACGAAGGAGCCGCCGAGCCCCTTCTCCCGCGCCCAGTCCGTCTTGCTCCCGATGGTCTCCGGGGTGTCGTAGCTCCACCACTGGTCGCCGCAGTGCGCGTACGCGGTTCCGGCGACGGTGCCGGTCGACGGGCAGCGGTCCTTGAGCACCTTGTAGTCCTCGATGCCCTGCTCGTACGTTCCGGGCGCCGCACCGGTGGCGCTGCCGCCCGGTTCGGCCTGGCTCACGCCGCTCCAGCCGCGTCCGTAGAAGCCGAGCCCGAGCAGGAGCTTGCCGGCGGGCACGCCCATGCCGGTGAGCTTCTCGACGGTCGAGGCGGCGTCGAAGCCGTCCTTGGGGATGCCCTCGTACGCGGTCAGCGGCGAATGCGGCGCGGTGGGGCCCTGGGCGTCCCAGGCGCCGAAGTAGTCGTAGGTCATGGGCAGATACCAGTCGACGTGCTGGGCGGCGCCCGCGTAGTCGGCGGCCTCCAGCTTGCCGCCGTCGGACGCGTCCGCCGTGATCGCCGCCGTGACGAGCCTGTCGCCGCCGAACTCCTCGCGCAGTGCGCTCATCAGCTCGGTGAAGGCCTGAGGCCCGCTCTCGTCACACGTCAGACCGCACGCGTTGGGGTACTCCCAGTCGATGTCGATGCCGTCGAACAGCCCTTCCCAGCGCGGGTCGTCGAGCAGCTGACGGCAGGAGGCGGCGAACGCCCCGGGGTTCTTCGCGGCCTCGGCGAAGCCGCCGGACCAGGTCCAGCCGCCGAAGGACCACAGCACCTTCAAGTGCGGGTGCTTGGCCTTGAGTTTGAGCAGCTGGTTGAAGTTGCCGCGCAGCGGCTGGTCCCAGGCGTCGGCCTTGCCGTCGACGCTCTGGTCGGCGGTGTAGGCCTTCTCGTAGTCGGCGAACGCGTCGCCGACGGTGCACTTCCCGCCCTGGACGTTGCCGAACGCGTAGTTGATGTGGGTCAGTTCGGCGGCGGAGCCGGACGTGTCGATGTTCTTCACGTGGTAATTCCGCTGGTAGACGTCCCAGTTGGCGAAGTAGCCCACCAACGTCCCCTCGGCAGCGGGTCGTTGGGCTTTCTGGCCGGCAGCCGGGGAGGTGGGCGCGGGAGCGGCGGCGGCCGCTCCCGCCCCGCCGGCGGAGAGCGTGGCCGCCATGAGGAGCGCGCAGCATCCGGCGAGGAGCCCGCCGAGGCGGCGCCGGACCGGGCGTGTGCGTCTGCGACGGGTCGGTGCGAAGAGGCCTGTCATGTTTCTCCCTCGCGGAGGTCGGTCGGTCCCGCCTCGAGCCGCAGCGGTGGAACGGAAGGGGCGGAACGGCACGGAGGCGGAGCCGGGACGGGAAACGGAACACGGAGCGGCAAGTGCGGAGAAGCTTCGCGCCGGAATCTAGAAGGACTAGACCAGTCAGTCAATGGTGTGAACCAATTCGGCTGAGATCGATGACTCGGATACCCCCCGAATCGCGCCGCACCCCCGCGTTCCGCCCGGTCGCGCCCGTGACGGCCTGCCGCGGATCGGGCATACTTTCTCCGCCGCAGCCGCTGGTCAGCCGACGTCGCAACCCGGCACGGCACCTCGCGGCAAGCGGTCCACCGGTCCCGGCTCCAGCAGCGGACCGACCGGCGGCGTTCCACCACACCCCGGTCCGTCGCCGCAGCCCCCGACAGGAGGAGAGCTTCGTCATGCCCGAGTACGGACCGCAGCCGGTGGAACGGCAACTGCCCACGCAGGAGGCCCGCGACCTGCTGGCCCTCGTACGTGAACTCGTCCACCGTGAGATCCGCCCCCGCGCAGCAGAGGAAGAGGCCTCCGGGCACTTCCCCCGCGAGGTCTTCGCACTGCTCTCCCAGTCCGGTCTCCTCGGCCTCCCGTACTCGGAGGAGTTCGGGGGCGGAAACCAGCCCTACGAGGTGTACCTGCAGGTCGTCGAGGAGCTGGCCGCCGCCCGTCTGACCGTCGGCCTGGGCACGAGCGTCCACACGCTCGCCTGCCACGGCCTCGCCGTCTTCGGCAGCAAGCAGCAGCGCGCCGACCTGCTCCCGGCCATGCTCGGCGGCGGAACGCTCGGTGCTTACTGCCTGTCGGAGCCCGCGTCGGGCTCGGACGCCGCCTCCCTCCGTACGAGGGCCCGGCAGGAGGGCGACGACTGGGTCCTCGACGGCACCAAGGCGTGGATCACCCACGGCGGAGTCGCCGACTTCTACACGGTGCTCGCCCGTACGGGAGACGAGGGCCCCCGTGGCATCTCGGCCTTCCTCGTGCCGGGGGACGCGGAGGGTCTCAGCGCCGCCGCCCCCGAGCGCAAGATGGGCATGAACGGTTCACCGACCGCGCAGCTTCACTTCGACGGTGTACGCGTCAGCGACGCCCGCCGGCTCGGCGAGGAGGGCCAGGGGCTGACCGTCGCGCTGTCCGCGCTGGAGTCGGGACGGCTCGGGATCGCCGCCTGCGCCGTGGGCCTCGCGCAGGCCGCCCTCGACGAATCCCTGGCGTACATGCAGCGCCGCGAGCAGTTCGGCCGCCCCCTCACCGACTTCCAGGGGCTGCGCTTCATGCTCGCCGACATGGCCACCCAGATCGAGGCCGGACGGGCGCTCTACCTCAGCGCCGCACGGCTGCGGGACGCCGGCAGGCCCTTCTCCCGCGAAGCGGCGATGGCCAAGCTCTTCTGCACGGACGCGGCGATGCGTGTCACCACGGACGCCGTTCAGCTGCTGGGCGGCTACGGATACACCACCGACTTCCCGGTGGAGCGGTACATGCGGGAGGCGAAGGTCCTCCAGATCGTCGAGGGCACCAACCAGATCCAGCGGCTGGTCATCGCCCGGCAGCTCGCAGGCCCCGAGAACAAGCGGTAGACGCGGGCGCGGGGCGCGGCCCGGGGTCTCCGGGCCGCCGCTCCCGCACGGCGGGCGCGGGGGCGTCACTCCCCGCCGAGCACGTCGTCGACCACCTTCTTGTCGAGCGCGGCCCGCACCAGCGCCGCGGCCAGCCGGGCACTGTCGCGCCGGGCGATCAGAGCGCTCAGCTTCTCCGGCGAACGGGGCAGCCCCAGCCGTTCGGCGCCGTCCTGTGCCTTCTTGTCGAAGTAGGGCCTGAACTCGGGCCACACCTCCTGCACTTCGCGCAGGAAGATGTCCACCCCGGTGGGGCCGATGCCCGGCACCTCCCGCAGCCGTTCCGCGGGACGCGGATCGTCCCGCAGCCGGCGCAGGTCCCCCCGGTACTCCCGCAGCAGCAGCTCCGCGCCCTCCCCGAGCTGGGTGGCGGTCCGCTCGTCGTAGCGCCGGTAGCCGCCGACGCCGAGGGCGTCGACCCGCTGCTGCCAGGTCGCTTCGGCCATCCTGCGTGCGTCCTTCATGCCCGCGTCGGACAGCGCTCGGGCGGACGCGGCCGCTATGTCCGCCCGGATCCGCGCTGAGAGCAGATGCGAGAGGACCAGGAGCCGGTAGAGCGGGGAGGGGGTGTCGCGCAGCGTGATGCCCGCCTGCTCGGCGTAGGTCTGGCCGTGCCGCTCCAGGAGGGTGCGCACGGTCGCCCTCTCGCGCGTCTGGCGTGACGTCTCGGGCCTTGTCTTCGTCTGTGCCATGAGGAGCCTCACTCGACTGTGTCGGCTACGTCCGGGAGCCCGGGTGCCCAGCACCGCGCGGGGGTCACTCGGAAGCCGCGGACCATCGCGCGCATGGCGCGGATCCGTCCGGACGGGCAGCCGGCGCAGGACCGGCGGCGGAAGTCCGCCGGATACCGCCGAACGCGGGCGTGCGCGGGAGGGCCGACGGCTGCGCTGCGCGGGCACGGCGCGGCGGCAGACGAGGAGGACCCTCGGAGGGATCGTCTCGCGGTGATGTCGCCCGGCATGCCGGTGTGGCGGCGCCCGCCTCGCGGGAGATGGGCGCCGGGTCGTCAGCAGGTCGTAGGGGCGGAAAGGTGATCCGGCGGATGCCGGTGAGTCAGTCGGGCGTCCGCGCTCGGCGGTTCGCGCGACGGCCGGTCAGCGGACCGGTTCGGGGCGGCCCGCGTGGGAGAACGGCTGCGTCCGCCAGTCCAGACCCTCCGGGAGGGTCAACAGGGCCGTCAGATCGTGTTCGTGGCTTCCGTCCTGGCCCAGGGAGGCGGCCTCGGACGCCGCCCGGCCGGAGCCCTGGCACACCGTCAGACCGAACGGGTCCCACGGCGAGGCGCACAGTCCGTGCTGGGGGAGTCTGTCCTCCTCGGCGAGCAGTGCGATCGCCTGCCCGCAGTCCGGGCAGGTCACCCGGAAGATGTCGTACGTCTCGCTCTCGTATGCCTCGGGTGCCGCTGCTTCCCGTACAGCCGCCTCAGCGGCGGACACAGACGTGCGGACCCGCTTCACAGTGCGCATGCAAATCCCCCTCGGGTGGACCTGCCGGGCATCTCGCCCCCGGCTGCACAAGCACTTCCCGTGGCGTCACGCGGGTAATCTCCGCGCGCCCGGGGACACGGGTGCACGTGTGTGGCCTTGGTCACACCGCGTGCTCCCCCTGCGCTTCCGCCATGCGCCCGCTGTGCCTGAGCGTGCGCGGCACAGTAGGTTGACCTGCTGTGGAGGAAGTGGACAGGCGAATCGTCGAGCTGCTCGTCAAGGACGGGCGGATGAGCTACACCGATCTGGGCAAGGCCACGGGCCTGTCCACCTCGGCGGTGCATCAGCGCGTGCGCCGGCTCGAACAGCGCGGTGTGATCCGCGGCTACACCGCGCTCGTCGACTCCGAGGCGGTCGGGCTTCCGCTGACGGCGTTCATCTCGGTCAAGCCGTTCGATCCGAGCGCCCCCGACGACATCGCCGAACGCCTCGCCGAGGTACCGGAGATCGAGGCCTGCCACAGCGTCGCGGGCGACGAGAACTACATCCTGAAGGTGCGCGTCGGCACTCCCATCGAGCTCGAGCACCTGCTCGCCCGCATCCGCTCCCTCTCCGGGGTGTCCACCCGTACGACGGTCGTGCTCTCCACGCCGTACGAGGCTCGCCCTCCCCGCATCTGACACGCCCGGACGCGGCGTCTCCCCGCGTCGCCCCGTACGGGCGCGAGACGCCGACCCGCCCTGCCTCCGCGCGGAGACGGGCGGGAGACTGTCGCCATGAACGACAGCACGAGGCCCGGCGAGCGCGAGAACCACACCGTCCTGCTGCGGGGCGGTGAGATCCACAGCCCCGCGGACCCCTTCGCCACGGCGATGGTCACCGAAGGCGGGCGCATCGCCTGGATCGGCTCCGAGGGGGCGGCCGACTCCTTCACCGACGGCGTCGACGAGACGGTGCACCTCGAAGGGGCTCTCGTCACCCCGGCCTTCACGGATGCACATGTGCACACCACCGTGACGGGACTCGCTCTGACGGGACTCGACCTGAGCGGCGTGCCCACACTGCCGGAGGTCCTCGCCCGGATCGCCGCCTACGCGTCGTCCCGTCCGCACGACACCGTCCTGCTGGGCCACGGCTGGGACAGCACGGCCTGGCCGGAGCGCCGCCACCCCACGCGCGCCGAACTCGACGAGGCCACAGGCGGGCGGCCGTGTTACCTCACCCGCACCGACGCCCACTCCGCGCTGGTGACGACCGCGCTCCTCGACCTCGTTCCCGGCATCCGGCACGTGACGGGCTTCGACGACGACGAGCCGCTGACCCGCGACGCGCACCACGCCGCACGGCGGCGTGCCCACGGCACCCTGACCGCCGCGCGCCGGGCGGAAGCCCAGCGGGCGGCGCTGGAACACGCCGCGTCCCTCGGCATCGGCGCCCTGCACGAGTGCGCGGGCCCCGACATCTCCTCAGAGGACGACCTCACCGCGCTACTCGCGCTGGCGGCGGAGACCGACGGACCACGCGTACGGGGCTACTGGGCGGAGCCCGTCACCTCGGCCGCCGACGCCGCCCGCGTCCGTGCCCTGGGCGCCTCCGGCGCTGCCGGTGATCTGTTCGTCGACGGCTCGCTCGGCTCGCACACCGCACACCTGTCCGCCCCGTACGCCGACGCCGGGCACACCGGGACCGGCTACCTCGACGCCGCCGCAGTGGCCGCACACGTCGCGGCCTGCACCCGTGCAGGTCTCCAGGCGGGCTTCCACGCCATCGGCGACGCGGCCGTCGCCACCGTCACCGCCGGAGTGCGCGCGGCCGCCGAGGAGGTCGGCACCGATCGCGTACGGGCCGCCAGGCACCGCGTGGAGCATGCCGAGATGCTCACCGGCCAGACCATCGCCGACTTCGCCGAGTTCGCCCTCACCGCGTCCGTCCAGCCCGCCTTCGACGCGGCGTGGGGAGGCGAGGACGGCATGTACGCGACCCGCCTCGGCGCGGCGCGCGCGGCGACGCTCAACCCCTTCGCGGCGCTTCTCCGTTCGGGCGTCCCCCTGGCTTTCGGCTCCGACAGTCCGGTCACTCCGCTCGACCCGTGGGGCACGATCCGCGCCGCCGCCTTCCACCGCACACCGGAGCACCGCATCTCCGTACGCGGCGCCTTCACGGCACACACCCGCGGCGGCTGGCGCGCCACCGGCGACGACGAGGCGGGCGTCCTCGTCCCCGGCGCACCGGCGGACTACGCGCTCTGGCGCACCGGCGAACTGATCGTGCAGGCCCCCGATACGCGGGTCGCCAACTGGTCGACCGACCCCCGCTCGGGCACGCCCGGCCTGCCCGACCTCACCCCCGGAGCCCAACTGCCCGTATGCCTGCGGACGGTGGTGGGGGGACGTACCGTCTTCAGGCGCCCGAACGAGTGATGTATGCGCGTCATGTGCGGGTGCCTGACGGCCCTTCAGCCGCCGGGCGCCGCCGGGGCCGCACAGCACTGACCTGCTGTTACGGCGAAACGCCGCAGGTAGCGTCGCTGTTGACAGGCGACGCCCGCAGCCGGGTAGGTTCGGCCAGGTCCACCACAGGACGTCCGGCTTGCCACTCCCTCGCGCAGTCGTCGAACGCCGCTGGGCCAGAGGGTGGTGTACCGCACCGGGACACCACCACTGGGAGCCAGGTCCAGCGCCCACGGCACGGGGGCGGAAGGTTCAGGCTGGCCGGCAGGTGCGACCCGGGTGGGGCCCGGATGCTCAGTAGACAACGGCTCTCGGTCGACTCGCAGCCAGCGGGTCCCAGGTCGGCCCGAAGGGCACCGGGCCCCGACCCGTCGCCCGCGCCCTCGCGGCAGCCGGCGCCAGGCCCCAGCAGCCGCACCCCTCGTCAGAGCCTCGGCCCTCGCGGCACGTCTCCCCGCAGCTTCCGCGTCTCCACAGCGCCGCGGCGCTGAACCGGGCAAGATCCCGAAGCCCCGCCGATCCGCCTCCCGCGGGAGGTGCCGTACGGGCGCGTCCGGCCCCTGATTTCGTCCCCGGCATTGCCGACCCACGCCCCGCCGGGGCGCCCGCGCGTTATACGGTCACATCACGACCTCACGACCTGCAGGAAGGGCGCGATCGTGCCATCGGGTTCCGAGACCACAGCCGCATCCGCCGCGGGCGGCCGCCCCGCCGAGCGGCCGGACACCCCCGACGGGACGGAGCAGCCCCGCAGCCCGCAGAAGGAGGAAGCCGGAACCGGCACCGGCACCGCGGACGCCGGACCGGCCACCGCGCAGCACCTCTCGGAGCCCGCACCGGCGGAGCCCGCCGAAGACGGGGCGCCCGCCGCCCGGCCTGGGCGGCTGCGCCGCCTCAACGGCCTCATACGGCGCGAGACCCCGCGCACCGCTGCCGCCGCGGCGGCCGGCGTGGCCCTCGCTCTCGCCTTCCCTCCCTACGGGCTGTGGCCGCTGTCGATCCTCGCCGTGACCGCGCTCAGCCTCCTCACTCGGGGGCGCACCGTCCGGCAAGGGGCATGGACGGGCTTCGCCTTCGGCTGGCCCTTCTTCACCGTCCTGCTCAAGTGGCTCCATGTGGTGGGCTGGGACGCCGTGTTGGGCCTCGCCTTCCTCGAGAGCCTCTTCGTCCTGCTCCTCGGCGCCGCACTCGCCGCCACGTCACGTCTGCCGCTGTGGCCCCTGTGGGGCGCGTGCCTGTGGGTCGCCGAGGAGTGGGCGCGCGACCGTACGCCCTTCGGTGGCTTTCCGTGGGGGCGCATCGCCTTCGCCAACACCGGCTCGCCCTACACGCCGCTCGCCGCACTCGGCGGAGCGCCGCTGGTCACCTTCGCCGCCGCTCTCACCGGGACCGCTCTCGCGGGGGCCGCGCTGGCTGTGTGGGGGCTGCGCCGCAAAGTTCAGTCCGAGCGCGTCACCGACCCAGACTCCAGCACCCCCGTACCGGCGGGCGTCCGCAGCTACGCGAACCTTGTGCCGCTCGTGGGCTCGCTGACGCTCGCGGTCGCCGTCACCGGAGCCGGATACGCCGTGCCGGTGCCGACCGCCGCCGACGACACCGCCGACATCGCCGTCGTGCAGGGGAACGTGCAGCAGCCCGGCATGGAGTTCCTCGGGCGTCCCATGAAGATCCTCAACAACCACGTCGATACGACGCTCGACCTCGCCCGCAAGGTGAAGGCCGGGAAGGTGAAGCAGCCCGAGCTCGTCATCTGGCCGGAGAACTCCTCCGACCTCGACCCGTACAAGTGGCCCGAGGCGGGCGACCGCATCGACCAGGCGGCGAAGGCGATCGGCGTCCCCATCCTGGTCGGTGCCCTCGTCGACCACCCCAGCCGTGAGGGCTACGTCAAGAACCAGGGGATCGTCTGGGACCCGAAGAAGGGCCCGGGCGCCTCCTACACCAAGCAGCACCCCGTGCCCTTCGGCGAGTACGTGCCCTTCCGCGACGAGCTCAGCAAGGTCATCACCCGGCTTCAGCGCATCCCCCGGGACTTCTGGCCCGGCGACCGCACGGGTGTGCTGCAGACCGGCCCCGCCCGCCTGGGCGACGTGATCTGCTTCGAGGTCGCCTACGACGAGATCCCCAGGGACACCGTCAACGCCGGTGCGCGCGCCCTCGTAGTGCAGACCAACAACGCCACGTACGGCAGGACGGGTCAGCCGGAGCAGCAGCTGGTGATGTCGAAGCTGCGCGCCGTCGAGCACGGCCGGGCGGTCGTCACCGCGGCCCCCAGCGGTATCAGCGCCGTGGTCGCCCCCGACGGCACCATCCAGCAGCGCACACAGGAGTTCGAGCGGGACGTGCTGACCGCGACGCTGCCCCTGCGCGACGACACCACGCTGGCCGACCGCGTCGGCGCCGCCCCGGAGTGGCTGCTCGCTATGGTGGGCGTCCTCTCCTGCGCCGCAGCCTGGTTCGCCGGGCGCAGCCGGTCCGTCCGGCAGGCGCAGCAGACGCGGCACGTACGGCAGAAGCAAGAGGGGCAGCAGTGACGGACGGCGGACAGCGGCGGCGGAACGGTCCGCTCGGCAGTGTTCTGGTGATCATCCCGACGTACAACGAGGCCGACAACATCGAGCTCGTCACCGCGCGCGTCCGCGAGTCCGTCCCGGACGCGCACATCCTCGTCGCCGACGACAACAGCCCCGACGGGACAGGCAAGATCGCCGACGAGCTGGCCGCCCAGGACGACCGGATCAAGGTCCTCCACCGCAAGGGCAAGGAGGGCCTCGGCGCCGCCTACCTCGCGGGCTTCCGCTGGGGCATCGAGCACGGATACGGCGTGCTGGTCGAGATGGACGCCGACGGCTCGCACCAGCCTGAGGAGCTGCCCCGGCTGCTCACCGCTCTGAAGGGGGCCGATCTCGTGCTCGGCTCCCGCTGGGTGCCGGGCGGCCGGGTCGTCAACTGGCCGCGGTCGCGCAAGATCCTCTCGCGGGGCGGCAGCCTCTACTCGAGGGTGCTCCTCGACCTCCCGCTGCGTGACGTCACCGGCGGCTACCGCGCCTTCCGCAGCGAGACCCTGCAGGGCCTCGGCATCGACGCGGTGACCTCCCAGGGGTACTGCTTTCAGGTGGATCTCGCCCACCGGGCAGTCCGGGCGGGCTTCCACGTCGTCGAGGTGCCGATCACCTTCGTCGAGCGCGAGCGCGGCGACTCCAAGATGAGCCGCAGCATCGCGACGGAGGCGCTGTGGCGGGTCGCCGTCTGGGGTGTGCAGGGCCGGGTGAAGCGGCTGCTCGGTCACAGGCACACTTGAACCATGACGAGCCGTGCACCGTTTCCCTACGGGCCCTCCGGCGAGCAGCCGGGCGGCGAGACCCCCGGCGCCGCGAAGGGCCGTGATCCCGTCCCGCGTTCCCGCGTCCGGCGGTTCCTTCCGCTCGCGGTGGCCGCGTGGGCGCTGCTGGAGATCTGGCTTCTGACCCTCGTGGCCGACGCTGCCGGTGGTCTGGCCGTGCTCGGGCTGCTGGTGGCGGGGTTCGTGGTGGGCGCCGTCGTCATCAAACGCGCCGGGCGGAGAGCCTGGCGCAGGCTCTCCGAGCAGGTGCAGCAGGCGCAGTCCGAGGCCGCCGGGGGAGCGGGCGAAGCGCGGCGACGCGACGAACGTGGGGGCGGCGGGAACGCGCTCGTGATGCTCGGCGGGCTGCTGCTGATGGTGCCCGGCCTGCTCTCCGACGCCGCCGGGCTGCTGTGCCTCTTCCCGCCGACCGCCGCGCTGATGCGCCGTACGGCGAGGCGGCACCTGGAGCGCCGCTCGGGCTTCGCGTCCGGCAGTCTCGGGGACGCCTACCAGCAGGCCCGCAAGGCGGAGGAGCAGATGCGCATCCACCGCCCCGACGGCAAGATCGTCGAGGGCGAGGTCATCGAGGGCGAGGTCGTACGGGACGACGACCCGCCCACGCGTTGAGCGGCCCGGCGCCCGGCGGAGTCCGTACAGCGAAGCGCGGCCCGGCGACCATGCGAGATGGTCACCGGGCCGCGTTCGTGTTCACGAAGCCGCTGTCGCGCCCGGCGCGGTACTGACCGCGCCGTTCAGGCTCTCAGGCGGACTTGCGCTTGCTGTTGCCGTCCCGCGGGTGCACCGCGAGATTCATCGTGCCGGACCGGAGCACGGCCAGACGCTCCGCGAGAACCTCTTCGAGCTCCTCACGGGTGCGCCGTTCCATGAGCATGTCCCAGTGCGTACGCGCCGGCTTGCCCTTCTTCTCCTCCGGCCCTTCGCCGTCCACGAGGAGTGCCTGTGCACCGCACACCTTGCACTCCCACTCGGGCGGGATCTCGGCCTCTACAGAGAACGGCATCTCAAAGCGATGGCCGCTCTCACATGCGTACTCCACGGCCTGGCGCGGTGCCAGGTCGATACCGCGGTCGGTCTCGTAGCTGGTCACCACGAGTCGCGTGCCGCGAAGAGCTCGCTCACTCATGAATTCGTGCCTCCCGGGCTTGTCGCCCACAGGACAGGTATGTCGCTGTCGTCGTCATCTGGTCAACGTCCGGTCGGCGGTGAAGATTCCCGAAACGGGAGATGCGTCGTCCGTCGTGCCGCCCTTCTGATACCCACCAATGACCGGTTTGTCACAACTGGCAGGAGATGTCACCCAGCGATCTCATCTCCCGCCGTGCGGTAACGCTCCATCCGGCGAGTCGAGGGCGTACACTACCCGGCCGCCGCCGCATGTCCTAAATCCGCTCCGGCAACGGGTTCCCCGCGGCCTTCGCCGCCCGCTCCACCGGTACCCGCAAAAGCAGGACGAAACCGAGAACGAAGAAGACGAGAAGCGAGATGATCGCGGCCCGGTAGCTCTCCGTCAGCTGGTAGGCCAGCCCGAACACGAGCGGCCCCAGCCAGCTCGTCCCCCGGTCGCTCACCTCGTACAGGGAGAAGAACTCCGCCTCCTTGCCGGGCGGTACGAGCTGGGAGAACAGCGAACGGGACAGCGCCTGGCTGCCTCCCATCACCAGCCCGATCCCGGCGGCCAGCACGAAGAAGTACCCCGGGGCGCCGGCCGGCAGGAAGTAGCCGGCGGCGACCGTCACCGTCCAGGCCGCCAGGGACCCGAGGATCGTGCGCTTGGCCCCGTAGTGCTGTGCGAGGCGCCCCATCAGCAGCGCCCCGGCCACGGCCAGGACCTGGACGAGCAGGATCGCGGAGATCAGGGTCGTCTGGTCCAGGCCCAGTTCTTCCGAGCCGAAGACGGACGCCTGCGTGATGACGGTCTGCACCCCGTCGTTGTAGACGAGGTACGCCAGCAGGAAGAGCATCGTGAGCCTGTAGCGCCGCAGTTCACGCGCCGTCTCGGCGAGCTGCCGCCAGCCGCTGAGCAGCGACACGCGCTCGCCCGCCGCCGTCCCCGGGCGCTCCCGCAGCCGCCGCAGCGGCACGATCGTGAAGACGGCCCACCACACTCCGGCCGAGGCGATGCAGATGCGGGCGGCCGAGCCCTCGGTGACTCCGAGGGAGTCGTGGCCGAGGAAGAGGGCGAGGTTGCCGACGAGGACGATCGATCCCGCGGCGTAGCCGAAGGCCCAGCCGCGTGAGGAGACGGCGTCCCGCTCCTCCGGCCCCGCGATCTGCGGCAGGAACGCGTTGTAGATGACCGCGGCCACCGCGAAGCCCACGTTGGCGACCACGAGCAGCGCCCCGCCCAGCAGGTAGCGCTCGCCCTCCAGGAAGAACATCCCGGACGTGGCACCGGCGCCCACGTAGGCGGCCACCCCGAGGATCGGCTTCTTGCGGCCGGTCCGGTCGGCTATCGCGCCGGCGAGCGGCATCACCAGCACGGACAGCAGGACGGAGGCGGAGACCGCGTAGGCGAAGAACGAACCGGCCCGCACGGGGATGCCCAGCGGGTGGACGAATCCCTCGGCGTCGGCGGCGGCCTTGGCGATCCCCGTCAGGTACGGCCCGAGGAAGACGGTCAGCACCGAGGTGGAGAAGACCGAGTTGGCCCAGTCGTAGAAGTACCAGCCGCGCTGCTCACGGCGGCGCTCGGCCGTGCCGTCCCCGGCTCCGGCGTCGGTCACGACTGCACTCACAGCTGTCCCCCTGCCTCCGCGGCACCCCGTGGTGCCTGCATGCGCTGCCCGTCCCGTCCGCGTCCGCGGCCGGTGTGTGCGTGCTGCGGCCCGGCTAGTGGGAAGAGCCGGGCAGCCACGCGTTCCGCTCGATGAGGACTTCGCGCAGTGTCTCGATGTGATCGGTCACAATGCCGTCAACTCCCAGGTCGAGCAACTCCTCCATCGAATCCCGTTCGTTGACGGTCCAGACGTGCACCTGCATCCGGCGGGCGTGGGTGGCCCGTACGAAGGCCCGGTCGACCACCGGGACCCCCGAACGATGGCGCTCGGGAACCTGCACGCACACGGCGCTGCGCCGCACCGCCCACGCCGGGAGCAGGCCGTACGAGCGCAGCCGGAGGCGTATCACCCCGCGGGTTCCGAGAGACGTGGCCAGCCGGGGACCGGCGAGGTCCTGGGCCCGTGCCACTCTGGCCTCCTCGAAGGAGCCCACGCACACCCGCGCCCACGCCTCCTGTTCGGCGAGCAGTTCGAGCAGGGGCAGGAGCGCGGCCTCGGCCTTGACGTCGATGTTCCAGCGCGCCGAGGGGAAGGCCCGCAGCAGGTCGCGCATGAGGGGCAGCGGCTCGCTGCCGCCGATGCGGGCCTGCCGCACTTCTGACCAGGTCAGCTCGCCGATCACGCCTCGGGCGTCCGTCACGCGCTCCAGCGTGGCGTCGTGGAAGGCGACGAGCTGCCCGTCGGCCGTGGCGTGGACGTCGGTCTCCAGGTAGCGGTAGCCGAGCCGTACGGCGTGCTCGAAGGCGCTGAAGGTGTTCTCCAGGCCCTCGGCGGCACCGCCCCGGTGGGCGAAGGCCAGGGGTGCCGGATGGTCGAGGAAGGGGTGCCGCGGCGCCCGGCGTGCGGGGCGGGCGCGGTGCGGGGGCCCGGGGGCGGCGGGGTGCTCGGCGCTCATCACCGCCGCAGTATCGCGCGGGGCCGTCCCGTCGCGGGAGCGGGGTGCGCCGGGCACGGCCTCTGCCCGTGCGGTGGGCTATGCGCGGGGTTCGGGCGGCGGTGCGGGCGAGGACGGCCGTACGTCCTCGCCGTCCGCCGGGTCGGCCTTGCGTCGGACGGGCGACGCGGGAGGACCCGGGACCGCGAACACCCGCAGGAAGAGCTGCGAGAGCGGGCCGATGGCCAGCGCGTACAGGACGGTGCCGACCCCGGCCGTGCCGCCCAGCAGCAAGCCGGAGACCAGGACCGTCACCTCGATCCCTGTGCGTACGAGCCGGATCGAACGGCCCGTCACGCGGTGCAGCCCCGTCATCAGCCCGTCGCGGGGGCCGGGGCCGAAGCGCGCCGAGATGTAGAGGCCGGTGGCGGCACCGTTGAGGACGACGGCCGCCACCATCAGCGGGATCTGCGCCGCGAGTGCGTCAGGGGCGGGTACGAGCAAGATCGTGCCGTCCATGGCGAGCCCGACCAGCAGGGCGTTGGAGACCGTGCCGAGGCCGGGACGCTGGCGCAGCGGCACCCACAGCAGCAGCACCACGCCGCTCGCGATGATCGCGACGACGCCGATCGACAGGTCCGTGCGCTCGGCGACGCCCTGGTGGAGGACGTCCCACGGGTCGAGCCCGAGGCCGGCCTGGACCATCAGGCCGGCGCTCGCCCCGTAGAGCAGCAGCCCCGCGTACAGCTGTGCCAGACGGCGGCCGAGGTACTTGCGGGGCCCGCCGGACGCCGCCCGGCCGGTACTGCGCGCTGCCTTGAAGACGGACAAGACCGGCCCCTTCCCTTGACTTTCCACGACCTCGTGGTTTCCGCCGGATCCCCGGGTCTCTTCGGCGCTCCGCCGCGCGCCGGCGGGGCGCCGCGTTGCGTCGCGTGCCGCGTCAGGAGTCCTGGCGCGGGTGAGTGCATGCGTGGCAGTCTGGAACCGTCGATCAGGCCACATCCATGGCCAATCCGGGGAAGGTGGACCGCAAACATGGCGCAGTGGACCTCTGCTGTCGGAGCGCCGCAGCTGGCGCGGCTGCTGGCATCCCAGCGTGCCGCAACCGCGGCGGAGGCCGGACACCGCGTGCCGGCGTACCGGTCGCTGGCCGACGGCGTACGCCTGCTCGTACTGGAGGGCCGCCTGCCGGTGGCCACCCGCCTACCGGCCGAACGTGAACTCGCCTCGGCCCTGCGCGTCAGCCGGACGACGGTGGCCGCCGCCTTCGAAGCGCTCCGCAACGACGGGTTCCTCGCGTCGCGTCGCGGCTCCGGCAGCTGGACCGCGGTCCCCGCCGGGAAGCCGCTGCCCACCCGCGGGCTGGAGCCGCTGCCGCCCGAGTCCGCCGGTTCGGTCATCGACCTCGCCTGCGCCTCGTTCCTGGCCCCCGAACCGCATCTCACCGACGCCTTCCAGGGCGCGGTGGGCGACCTCGCGCCCTACACCCACACGCACGGCAACTACCCCGCCGGACTCCCCGCGCTGCGGGAGGCACTCGCCCAGCGCTACACGGCGCGCGGTGTGCCCACCATGCCCGAGCAGATCATGGTCACGACCGGTGCCATGGGGGCCGTCGCGGCGCTCGCGCGTCTCCTCACCCCGCGCGGTGAGCGGGTCGCCGTCGAGCACCCCTCGTACGCCAACGTGCTGCACCTGCTGCGGGACGCCGGCGCCCGGCTGGTGCCCGTGCCGATGGCGGCGGAACTGGCGGGCTGGGACCTGCCCGCATGGCAGCAGGCGTTCCGGGACGCGGCTCCCCGCATGGCCTACGTCATCGCCGACTACCACAACCCCACGGGAGCGCTCGCGACGGACGACCAGCGGCGTGACCTGGTGGCGGCCGCGCGGGCGGCCGGGACGGTCCTCGTCGCGGACGAGTCGATGACCGACCTGACTCTCGACGAGGATGCCGGACTCCCGCGTCCCGTCGCCGCGTTCGACCCGGGCGGCTCGGCCGTCATCACCGTCGGCTCCGTCAGCAAGGCCATCTGGGCGGGCCTGCGCATCGGCTGGGTGCGTGCCGCGCCGGAGGTGATCCGCAGCCTCGTCGCGGCCCGGGTCTACGCGGACCTCGGCAGCCCCGTACTCGAACAGCTCGCCGTCGCCCGGCTGATGACGGGCGACGGCTGGGACGCGGCGGTGGCGGTGCGGCGCGCCCGGGCCCGCGAGAACCGCGACGCGCTCGTCACCGCTCTGCGGGACCGGCTGCCCGACTGGGAGTTCACCGTTCCGAAGGGCGGCCTGACCCTCTGGACCCGCACGGGCGGGCTGTCCGGCTCGCGCATCGCGGACGCCGGTGAGCGCATCGGGGTACGGGTGCCCGCCGGGACGCGCTTCGGGGTGGACGGCGCCTTCGAGGGCTACGTGCGGCTGCTCTTCACCGTCGCCGATCCGCTCGTCGACGAGGCCGTCGCCCGCCTCGCGAAGGCCGCCGACATGGTGCGGACGGGCGCGGTCCCCGAGGGAGACGTCCCTCGCACCTACGTGGCCTGAGCGCCTGCCTGCTGCTCCGAGACCGCCACCGGCGCCGCTGCGGCCGAGGCGGCTGCCGTACCGGTGACGCTCTTCTCCGGTACGGAGGCCGTCGGCACGGTGGGGTGCGATCCCTGCTGAGGGGACGGCTCCGGAGGCACCGGCATGTCCGGCTCCCGCGTCCGGACACTCGTGCCGCCCGTCGTCCGCCCGCTCGCCAGAGGCGGCAACAGCCGCAGCACGGCCCGCCGTTCGCCCTCGTTCGCGGCGTCGTCGAGCGGGTCGGGGGTCGCCGGAACCTGGAGCCGGAGCACGGGGCCCGCGCCCAGCCGGGCGAAACCGCGGCCCGGAGGCGTGAGCGGCCCGGGCGGGGAGACGGCGTCCACGCCGAGCACCGACCAGGCCTCCTCCGGAGACGCCGTGCCGAGCACGACGCGGGCCCTGCAGTAGGAGCGCACGGCGCGGTTCAGCTCGTCCGCGCACTCGAAGTGCTCGGCCACGACGACCGTCACGTTCGCGGCCCGCCCGTGCCGCAGCGGGACCTGGAGCAGCTCCTGGGGGTCGCGTCTGCCCTCCGTACGGGCCAGATGACTGAGTGCGGCGGGCCTGTCGAGGACGATCCACAGCGGCCGCCGGGCGTCGTCGGGGACGAGGTTTCCCGCCTGCCGGGCGCGGCTCGCCACGGACAGGCGCCGTTCCGTCTCGTGCACCGCCCACTCCGCGCACGCCACCGCCCCCGTCAGCGACGTCTCCACGGCGAGGACGCCGGCCCGCCCCGCGAGGCACGCGTACTCCCCGGAGCCGCTGCCGTCGACGACCAGGACGTCGCCGTGTTCGAGAGCCTGCAGGACCACCGAGCGGAGCAGCGTGGTCGAGCCCGCACCGGGCGCACCGACGACGAGGAGGTGCGACTCCGTCGCCCGCGCGCCCGTACGCCACACGACCGGGGGGACGTCGCGCGCCTGGCCCGCATCGGTGACGGGCACCCGGCGGTGCACCGAGTCCGCGTCGGTGAAGCCGAGTACGACCTCGCCGGGGCCCGTCACGAACCGCTGGGCGCGGATGCCCTCGGGCAGTGGCTCGGGGACGGTCATCTCCAGCTCGTTGCGCTCCTCGTCCCACACGAAGCGGTACTCGCGGTCGCGCCCCGACTTGGCGCCGAGCAGCCGCTCCACGAGGAAGCGGAGCTTCGCGTCGCTGTCGCGGAAGTGGGCGGGGTAGCGCAGCAGCAGACGGCCGATGCGTCCGTCGTCGGTGAACTCGATCTCCTCGAAGGCCCGTTCCCAGCTGCCGTCGTGGGCGAACAGGGGTTGCGGGTTCGGGTCGTCCTGCAGCGCGAAGAGGGGGACCAGCGCCTCGTAGACCGCCTGCAGCCGCTTGCTCTCCTCCTCGCTGGGGTCGGCGCCCACACCCGAGCCCTCCCGGCCCTGCCAGGCGGCCGCGCCCACCACCAGGACCACGGCGAACGCCGGACCCCACGGCATCAGCGCCACGACCAGCACGCCCACTCCCAGCAGGAAGAGGACCGGGCCGCGGCGCTCCTTCGGCGTCCGGGACCACCAGCGCACGGCGAGCACGACCAGCCGGCCGAGCCCTCGCACGAGCGTGATCACGGGATGGAGCACGTCGAGGGCACCGTCGGTGCCGGAGCGCACGAGGCTGTGCGCCCGCCCGGTCATCGCCGGGCCCGGACCCCGTCGCGGCCGGGGGAGCGGCCAACGCGCCACGGAACCTCCTGAGTGAAGCGGATCTCTGCGGCCGAATGGCGGCGCGGCGTCCGCCGTCGCCGTTTCAGAACTTGATGCCGCCGAGCAGTCCGGCAAGGCTCGCGCCGCCCGCCTTGATGCTCGGCGCGATGGCGGTGCCGGCCAGGTAGAAGCCGAACAGCGCGCAGACCAGCGCGTGCGAGAACTTCAGACCGTCCTTGCGGGTGAAGAGAAAAATGATGAAGCCGAGCAGGAGGACGCCGGAGATGCTGAGAATCATGGGGACTCCTGATGTAGGGGACATCACCCTGAGTTCCTTCAGGTTCACAGAAAGTGCACAGGCTGGGAAACGGGCAACCGGGTGATTCACCGCGAGTCCGCCGGCGTCCGGCGGCGAGTGCCGGTGGGCGGAACCGGCGCCGCCGTCCTGCGTCCGCCCGGCAGCCTCTCGCGGACAGCCCCGTCGGTAGGCGGCCGCGGATGAAGCTCAGATGAGATCCCGGCGGTACTGAGATTCAGCCTCTCCGCCGCTGTGGCCATGGGTGACTGAGCTGCCGGGCGTATTCGGGAGATCCGCCGCAGACCTCGCCTGTCTGACGTGGGTCACTCGCCACGAGTTGTTCGGCCAGTCTCCTGGCCTGCACTTCAGGGGCGTCGCTGGAGACGTCGAGCACCAGCCGGAACTGCAGCCACGGGCGGCTCTCCCTGATGGCCGAACGGCCTGGGTGGAAGAGGAAGAGGTCGATCTGGCCGGGCTCCCAGAGCCAGGCGGACACTCCGCCGAGTTCACATTCCCACCGCGCAAGCCAGTCGCTGCGCTCCCGAAGGTCCAGCTCCAGCAGACGTGCAACGGTGCGCGCCGGCCACTCCCAGCTGCGGTCCGCGACCGCTCGCTCGACCTCTGCCTGGTATTCCTCTGCGTCGAACCGGAACTCAGGCAGGCCAACAACGTTCTCCCCGGGGTTGCGCCACTCGCTCCAGATCACGTGGTCGCCGTCGCGCCGGACGGTCACGTAGAGAGCGCCGCAGCACCCCTTGGTGCATCCTGCCTCGGCCAGCCGTACCTCGTGCGGCTCGGTGCCAGCCGTAAGAGGGGCATCCGGCAGCAGGAGGTATCCGGGGTCTTCGCACGGCCCTTCCGTGAACACCTCCGCCGCCAGGACGTCCTCACCGTCGACCAGTGGCCGGACCTCCACGTTTCCCGCCCCTCCGGGGGCGATCGGGAACGGCGACGTGGAGGGAGAGGCAGTTCCTCTCGTCAGTCACCGGATGACTGTCGGACCAGCGGCCCCAGAGAGTCGCGCTGTTATTCGCGGATGATCTTCGTCGCCAAGGCGCCGGCCCGTCCGGACCGGTCGGTGACGGGGCTTCGGCGCAGCGCGCCGTCCCGCCGGGAGAGCTTCCCTTTTGCGAGGAATGCCGGATTCATCGTGCGATCATCGCGCTGTGCTGTCGCTGATCCTCCTCCACTTCGCCGGGGCGTGCTGTGCACCGCTGCTCGTGCGGTGGCTGGGGTCGCGGGCGTTCCTCGTCCTGGCCCTCGTCCCGGCCGCGGCGGCAGGCTGGGCGTTCGCGCACTACGCGGAGGTCGCGGACGGCGGCGTGCTCGTCCAGCGATGGCGGTGGATGGACCAGCTGGGGGTCGAACTCGCCTTCCGCTGCGATGCGCTGGCGCTGCTCATGGTGCTCGTCGTCGGGGCCGTCGGGGCGCTCGTACTGGTCTACTGCGCCGGCTACTTCAGCTGGGCGGAGTTCGGGCTGGGGCAGTTCGCCGGGACTCTCACCGCTTTCGCAGGCGCGATGCTCGGCCTGGTGCTCGCCGACGACCTGATCGTGCTCTACGTCCTGTGGGAGCTGACGACGGTCTTCTCCTTCCTGCTGATCGGCCACGTCCCCGAGCGCCGCCCCAACCGGCTCGCCGCGCTGCAGTCGCTGATGGTCACGACCTTCGGCGGCCTCGCGATGCTTCTGGGGTTCCTGATCCTGGGCAGGGAAGCCGGCACCTTCAGCGTCTCCGGACTGCTGGAGCGCCCCCCGGAGGCCTCGGGGAGCGTCGTGGCGGCGCTGCTGCTGGTGCTCGCCGGCGCGCTGTCGAAGTCCGCGGTGTGGCCCTTCACCTTCTGGCTCCCCGGCGCGATGGCCGCGCCGACGCCCGTCTCGGCCTACCTGCACGCCGCCGCCATGGTCAAAGCCGGCGTCTACCTGGTGGGCAGGTTCGCCCCGGCGTACGCCGACGCCGTGCCGTGGCGCGTGACCGTCCTGGTCCTCGGGGCGTCGACGATGCTGCTCGGCGGCTGGCGCGCTCTGCGCGAGACCGACCTCAAACGGCTCCTGGCGTACGGGACGGTCAGCCAACTCGGCCTGCTCATGCTCCTGTTCGGCAGGGGAACCCGGGACGCCGCACTCGCCGGGGCCGCCCTGCTGCTGGCGCACGCCCTGTTCAAGGCGCCGCTCTTCCTCGTCGTCGGCATCATCGACCACGCCACCGGCACACGCCACCTCAACCAGCTCTCCGGACTGGGGCGCTCCATGCCCGGGGTGTGCGCGGTCGCCGTGCTCGCGGGGGCGTCCATGGCCGGGATCCCGCCGCTGATCGGCTTCGCGGCGAAGGAAGCGGCCTTCACCTCGCTCCTGGAGGGCGGCGGCACCGCGCTGTGGCTGAGCGGGGCGGTCGCGGCCGGGTCCGCCCTGACGGCCGCCTACACCCTGCGGTTCCTGTGGGGGGCCTTCGCCACGAAGCCCGCGCCCGCCCTTCCCGGCGCCGAGGAGGAGGCGGGCGTGGCGAAGCAGGCCGCGCCCATCGCCACGCCGCTGCGCGGTACGAGCGGACCGTTCCTGCTCCTGCCGCCCGCGCTGTGCTCCCTCGCGGGGCTCGTCCTGGGTCCAGGGGTCTCCCTGCTGGACCGGCTGCTGTCCCTGTACGCCGACGAACTCCCGGCGGACGGCGGCAAGTTCACCCTCTCGCTGTGGCACGGATTCGGGGCGGCGCTGTGGCTCTCCCTGCTGACCTGGGCCGTCGGCGCGCTGCTCTTCCTCACGATGAGCCCCCTCGGCCGGTTCGCGGAACGCATGGCCGTCGTGGAAGGCGCGCAGGTCTTCGCCCGGTCCCTGTGGTCGCTGGAACGCGGGTCCCTTGAGATCACCGGCGCCGTGCAGCGGGGATCGCTGCCCATCTACCTCGGCACCGCCCTCGCCTTCCTGATCACGGCCCAGAGCACCGCCATGATCGTCGATCCGCCGTGGAGGCACGTGGGGACGATCCGCTGGTACGACTCCGTGCCGCAGCTCGGGGTCGTGCTGATCATCTGCGTCGTCGCCGTGCTGTGCCTGATCTCCCGCCACCGCATGAAGGCCGTGGTGCTGGCGGGCGTCACCGGCTACGGCACCGCCGTGCTGTACGTACTGCACGGCGCCCCGGACGTGGCGCTCACCCAGTTCGCGGTGGAGACGGTCTCCCTGGTGGTGTTCGTTCTGGTGCTCAGGCGCCTCCCGGCCCGCTTCCCGAGCCAGCGGCGCACCAGCACCCCGCGGCGCGTCACCCAGGTGGTGACGGGTCTCGCCGCGGGGGGCTTCGCCGCCGTGCTGACGTACGTCGCCGGAGCCGCCCGCGTTGACCCTCCTGCGGGGCCGGGCCTGACCGTGGCCACCGCGGAGCACGGCCTGAAGAACATCGTCCCCAACACCCTTGTCGACCTGCGCTCCTGGGACACCCTGGGGGAGTCCGCGGTCCTCGCGGTCGCCGTCGTCGGTGTCACGAGCCTCGTCTATCTGCGGCGCCGTCCGGGCAGTGCCGTCCCCGGCGAGACCGCCGCAGCCGCGGGACAGCCCCCCGGCGGACCGGGCCGCCCCGCCGCCGGACCGCCCGCACCGCGCGGCGGAGGGGAGAGCGGCCGCAGACGCGCCGGGTCCGTGCTGGGCCCCGAGGGCGTCGCCTATCCGTCGGCGGTCGGCGCCCTCCCGCGCCGCACGTGGCTCACCGCCTCCGGCACGCTCGACCCGGAGCGGCGCTCCGTGATCTTCGAGGTGGTGGCCCGCCTCGTCTTCCACCCCATCGTGGTTCTCTCGCTCTATCTGCTGTTCTGCGCCGAGAACCTGCCGGGGGGAGGGTTCACCGCCGGGCTCGTGGCCGGCCTGGCGCTCGCGGTGCGCTACCTCGCGGGCGGACGCCACGAACTGGCGGCGGCCGCACCTGTCGACGCCGGTTTCCTGCTGGGTCTCGGCCTCCTCACCATGACGCTCACCGGGCTGGTGGGGCTGATCGCGAAGGGGTCGGTCCTGAAGTCGGCGGTCTACCACGGCAGTCTGCCGGTCATCGGCGACTACCACGCCGCGAGCCCGGTGCTCTTCGACGCCGGCGTCTACCTGCTCGTACTCGGTGTGGTCCTGGACGTCCTGCGGAGCCTGGGCTCCGGCATCGACCGCCGGGTGGAGAGGGACCTGCGGAACGAGTCGCGGGGCGGGCCGCGCACCGGCGGCGGGGAAGCCGCGGGCGGCGGTGAGGGCGGCACCCGCCCGCCGGGGGAGGGCGGGGCATGAACGAGACGCTGGCACTGGTCGTCGCGGGCGGCGGGCTCGTCGCCGTGGGCACGATCCTGCTGCTGAGCCGGCCGCTCACCCGGATCGTCCTCGGCGCGGTCGTCCTCGGCAACGGCGTCAACCTCCTGCTGCTGGCCACCTCGGGAGCGGCCGGCCGCTCGCCGCTGCTCTACCCGGGCATCGAACCGAGCCGCATGGCGGATCCGCTGCCGCAGGCGTTCGTCCTCACGGCCATCGTCATCAGCCTCGCGCTCACGGCGTTCCTCTCCACGGTCGCCTACCGGGCGTGGCAGCTGTCCGGCACCGACGACGTCCAGGACGACGTGGAGGACCTCCGCGTCGCACAGCGGGCTGACTACGCGGAGGAACGGGAGCGGCTGCGCACGGTCTACCGCGCCCAGCGCGCCAAGAGCCGCGAGGAGGCCCGCGCCGTCGAGGAGCCGTCGGGCGGCGGTCTCCTCCAGCACCTGCGGCGCGACCGCGCCCAGTACCGGGAGGCGCGCCGCAGAGCGCGCGCCGAGTTGCGCGCCGACCGGGTACGCGGCGCGCACGCCGAGGCGGGCACCGACGAGGACGACGAGTGGGAGACGATCCTGGGGGCCGACCGGTGATCGCCGCGACGACGGCCGAAGCGGCGTCCACGTCGTCCGCGCTGGTCCCCCTCCCGGTGATCCTCCCGCTGCTCGCCGCCGGACTGAAACTCGCCATCGGCGTACGGCTCCAGCGCACCCAGCGTGTGATCAGTTCCGTCGTGCTCGCCGCCGTCCTCGCGGTCGCGCTGATGCTGCTCATCGACGCCGACCAGCACGGGCCGCAGGTGATGTACGCCGGGGGCTGGAAGCCGCCCGTCGGCATCGTGCTGGTCGCCGACAGGCTCTCCGCGCTGATGCTGGTGATCTCCTCGGCCGTGACGCTGTGCGTGCTGCTCTACTCCATCGGGCAGGGCATGGCAGACAACGACGAAGCCACACCGCTGTCCATCTACCACCCCTCCTACCTCGTCCTGGTCGCCGGCGTCTCCGACACCTTTCTCGCCGGCGACCTCTTCAACCTCTACGTCGGCTTCGAGATCATGCTGACCGCCAGCTACGTGCTGCTGACCCTCGGCGGGACCGTCACCCGCATCCGGGCGGGGGCGACGTACGCGATCGTCTCGCTGCTGTCGTCCGTGCTCTTCCTCGCCGCCATCGCCGTCGTCTACGCGGCGACGGGAACCGTCACCATGGCCCAGCTCGCGGGACGGCTCGACCGGCTGCCCGACGGCGTCAGCCTGATGGCGCAGATCTCGCTGCTGACCGTCTTCTGCATCAAGGCCGCGGTCTTCCCCCTCGCCGCCTGGCTGCCCGACTCGTATCCCACCGCTCCCGCCCCGGTGACGGCCGTGTTCGCCGGACTGCTGACCAAGGTCGGCATCTACTCGATGCTGCGCACCCAGACCCTGCTCTTCCCCGACGGCCGGCTGGACGACGTGCTGCTCGTGCTCGCCCTGCTGTCGCTCGTCGTGGGCATCCTCGGCGCGGTCGCCCAGACCGACCTGAAGCGGCTGCTGTCGTTCACGCTCATCAGCCACATCGGTTTCATGGTCTTCGGCATCGCGCTGGCGTCCCGGCCGGGCTTCGCCGGAGCCGTCTTCTACGTGGCGCACCACATCACCGTCCAGACCACGCTCTTCCTCGTCGTCGGCCTCGTCGAACGGCGGGGCGTGACCACCGACATGCAGCGGCTGGGCGGGATCGCGAAGCTCTCCCCGGTGCTCGGCCTGCTCTTCTTCATCCCGGCCATGAACCTGGCCGGTGTCCCGCCGCTCTCCGGGTTCCTCGGCAAGCTGGCATTGCTGCGCGCGGGCTTCCTGCACGGCGGCGTTCTCGTGACCGTCGTGATCGCGGCCGCCACGGCCACCAGCCTTCTCACGCTGTACGCGCTCGCCAAGGCATGGAACCTCGCCTTCTGGAGGGCCGCGCCGCCGGAGCTGTACGTACTGGGCGTCGTCCTCGACATCGTGGAGAGCGACGAGAGTGACGACGCCGACGAGCGGGAGGGCTCCGGCACGGCCGGAGCCGCGTCGGAGGGCGCCTACGGCACGTCCGCCGAACCGGGCAGCGCCCCGGGCGGGCCGGTGGACGTCCAGGTCCTCTCCGGCCGGACCGAGGCAGCCACCTTCGGCGGGCGGGCGATCACCACCGGCGAGCCGCCGGCGACGATGCTCGGGCCCACGATCGCGATGGTCTCCTTCGGCCTGGCCTTCACGGTGCTGGCCGGGCCTCTCACGAGCCTGACCGAACGCGTGGCCGACGAGCTCACGGCCCGCACGCCCTACGTCGAGGCGGTGACCGGCAGATGAGCGAACCCCGGCCCGGCGGCGAAGGCCACACGGGACGCGCGAGCCCGCAGGGCGGCACGAACCGCCGGCACCGCGGCCGGCTGCGGGCCGCGCAGTGGCCCATGGTGCTCGGGCTGACGCTGCTGTGGATGCTGCTGTGGGGGACGCCGACCGCGGCGAACGCCCTCACGGGGGCCCTCATCGGCGTCGTCGTGTGCGTCGTCTTCCCGCTGCCGCCCATCGAGACGCAGGTACGGCTGCGCCCGGCGGGCATCCTCCGCTTCAGCCTGCGCTTCCTGCTGGACATGGTCGTCTCCAGCTGGCGGCTGAACAGGTACATCCTCGGGATCCGCCCGCCGCTGTGCGCGGTGCTGGCCGTACGCCTGCGCTGCCCGAGCGACCTGATGCTGACGGCGACGTCCATCGCGGTCTCCGCCGTCCCCGGCAGCAACGTCCTGGACGTGCACCGCCCTTCGGGCACGTTGTACGTGCACGTGGTGGGTGCGGGCGAGAAGTCCGAGCGGGAGCGGGCGCGTTACGAGGTGCTGCGGCTGGAGGCCCGCGTCGTCGAGGCGTTCGGCACCCGTGCGGACGTCGAGGCCCTCGGGGCGGGCGGGCCGGGCAATTTCCGGAAGGGAGGCGGGCCTTGGAGACGCTGATGAGCTTCGTGGTGGGCCTGCTGCTGGCGTCCGGCGTGCTGGTGACGATCCGCCTCGTCCGTGGCCCCTCGATGCTGGACCGCGCCGTCGCCCTCGACGCGCTGGTCGCGGTGGTGATGGCCGGGACCGGCGTGCTGACGGCGGTACGGCAGATCCCCTTCTACCTGCCCGCGCTGCTCGTGCTCTCCTTCCTCGGCTTCACGGGCTCGGTGAGCATCGCCCGCTTCCTCGCGCTGCGGGACGAGGCGGGCACCGACGACGCGGACGAGGGCGAGAGCCCCCACGCCGAAGGACGGAACGCGGACGGACGCCGGCCGGAGGCGGGCGGCGACGAACAGGGGAGTGCCGGATGAAATGGTCGGACGCCGCCGATGCGGCATCTGCCGTGTGCATGCTGCTCGGAGCGGTGCTGTGCCTGCTCGCCGGCATCGGACTGCTGCGGCTCCCGGACGTGCTGTCGCGCATGCACGCCGGCACCAAGCCCCAGACGTTCGGTCTGCTGCTGGTGCTGCTCGGCGCGGGACTGCGCCTGCGCAGCGGCGCCGACATGGGGACGCTCGTCCTCGTCGGCCTGTTCCAGCTCGTGACCGTCCCGGTGGCGGCGCACATGGTGGGCAGGGCCGCCTACCGCTCCGAGAAGCTCGACCGCGAGCATCTCGTCGTCGATGAGTTCGGACAGGCCTCGAGGAGACTCTGACGTACGCCACAGCCCGCCCGCTGCCTGACGGAACGCTCCGGCGGTGCGACCGGGCAAGCGGGTGGAGCTGATTCGCAGGGAATACGACCGGTTTGTGGAGTTCCCGTGGCGGGTGCGTCTTCGGGCAGTTCGGGCGAATGCCGAAAGAGGGCCTGGGAAGAAGACCCCCCGGATCGCTTTCCGCACGACACACCGGCCGCAGGCGGGACATCAGTCCGGAAGCCCGGAAGCGCCTCCGGTGCAGGCACGAGAGGAGTGGACGACATGCGGGCCAGCAGGCGCCCCGTACGGCGCACCGCGCGCGTCGAGTACACCTTGCCGCGCAAGGCGGTGTCCGCCCGGTGGGCGAGGCGGCTGACGACGGGCTTCCTCAACGGCTCCCGCACGCCCCCAGAAGCCGCGAGGCACGTGGACGAGGCGAACCTCGTCGTCTCCGAACTCGTCACCAACGCCACACGGCACGGCCGCGGCCGGTGCAGGCTGCGGCTCAGCAGCGCGGACGGCCAGGTGACCGTCGAGGTACGCGACGAGGGCTCCCGGATACCCAAGGCCCGTCCGCCGGCCGCCGACGGGGAGAGCGGGCGCGGCGTCGCCCTGGTGCAGTGCCTGGCACGGCAGTTGAAGGTGAGCGCCGCGCCGGGCGGAGGCAAGACGGTGTGCGCCGTGCTGGACGCGGCCTGACACGCCCTCCGGCCTGCCCCCGGCGGTGGCCCGGACGCTGCGTCCGGCGAGGTCCGGGCCGTGGTCCCAGCGGGCTCAGCTGTCGCGCATCTGCGCGAGATGCCGCGTGAGCGTCTCCACCGGCTGATACGTCGCACCGAGCAGCGCGACATGTTTCCAGTGCACCGTCCCGTCCGGCCCGATGAGGAAGACCGCGCGGCGCAGGCCGATTCCGGGCGCCGCGACCCCGAACGCCCGCGCGACCTCCCGCCCCGTGTCCGCCAGCAGCGGCATGCGCAGCCCGTGCTTCGCGGCGAACGAGGCGTGACTCGCCAGGTCCTGCGGGCTGACGGCCCACACCTCGGCATCCCACCCCTCGAACTGCTCCAGCCCCGAGGAGTACGAGCAGAGCTGCTTGGTGCAGACGGCGGTGTCGTCACCGGGGTAGAAGGCGAGGACCACCGGGGCCCCGCGCCGGGACGAGAGCGCGTACTCGCCGTGCTCGAACTCTCCGTCCTTCAGTACGCCGCCGGGGAGGGTGAAGTCAGGGGCGGGCTGACCGGTTCGAGGGCTCGCGGCCACAGGGTGTCTCCAGGGTCGTCGGTGCGGAACGGCGGCCCGGGACAGGGCGCCGTGGCGGTGCCGGTTTCATGTGCCCGCGACGCCGGGGCTGTTGTGGGCCCCGCGTCGCGCGTCCGGGCGCCCGCCGCTAGGGACGGTACGGGGCTCACGGCTGCCCTGACCAGTTCTCCCATGCGGAGGCGACGTCCGGGTAGGCACGGCACCGGGCGTCGGCCTTGAGCGCGGCGGCTGTGGCGGGTTCGGCTCCGACGATGTGGAAGCGCAGCCGTCTCCCGTCGGGGAGCAGCCGCGGCAGTTCGGCGGGGGAGAGGGCGTCGTCACGGCGCACCTGGTTCAAGTCCAGGTAGAACTGCGTCCGTTCGTCCACGATGCGCGCACACAGGCTGTAGTGCATCGTCCGCAGCGTCGGGACGCACAGGGTGCCGCTCGCCGCCACCCACACGCGTGTTCCCGCAACGGCGAGCACGCGTACCTGAATCGTCGCCGTCCCCATGAAAGCCCTTGTCCGGCCGTACGGGCCGACGCGCGGAGCCGAACTCCTCGCGCCCCCCTGCCCGTACAGCCATTCGCCGTCGCGCCCGTGTTGACTGTTACGCACGAGTATCCCGCTGACACCGCTGTCAGGGCAGGTGAACGACGGAGACGGCACGTACCCCGCGCATTTTCTGACCGGAACGGACGTGCTCTGCGCACCGGTTGACCAGCTCGTTCGGCCAGGATCGTTGCCCGTACGTATCAAGTACGCTCGGTGTACGTTCCGGATTACGCTGCGTGTGGTCTCGCGGGTGGACGAGGAGGTCGAAAGGGTGGCCGGTCAAGAGGAGTTGTTCGCGGCCGTCGACGCGCTGCTGAAGCAGGCGAGCGCCGAGCTGCCCCCTCCCGCCGAACGTGCGCGGCTGCGCCGCGCGGCCGGTCTGAGCCAGCAACAGGTCGCGGCGGCACTGCAGTTGAAGCGCCGGGAGACCGTCGCCGACTGGGAGAGCGGCCGCAGCGCACCGCGGCCGCCCCAACGCGCCGCGTACCTGCGGCTTCTGGAGGGACTGGCCGCCCGCTACCCGGCGCCGGAAGCGGCGGATCCGGCGGCCCCGTCTCCGACGTCCCCGCCGTCGCCGACGGCCACGAACCAGGAGACACGCGGCGGTACTTGAGGGGGCGGCGGGGCCCGGCCGGAGCCTTTGCCCGGCGGTGCCGCCTTCTCGCTACTCGTCCAGGGTGAGCTGCCGGGGCCGGGTGGCCTCGGCCGGGAGCGCGAACCGGGAGACCAGCTCGGTGAGGCTGCGCACCTTCGCCGCGCGGGCAAGCTCCGCCAGCAGCAACTGGAAGAGCCGCGCGGTGGCTTCGACGTCGGGCATGGCCCGGTGCCTCCGGGAGGGACGCGGCAGCCCGGTGTGATCGAGGAGCGCGTCCAGCCCGTACGAGGACAGGCCGGGCAGCGCGCTCTTCGCCATGCGGATCGTGTCGAGCACGGGCAGGCGAGCAAGGCGCGGGCAGGCGGTGCGGTAGCGGTGGACGATGCCCGCCTCTACCGGCGCGCTGTGCGCCACCAGCACAGCGGGACCGGGCGGGACCTGCTCGTCGAGGCGGCGCAGCACGACCTCCGCGGGCGGCTCTCCGGCGAGCTGCTCGGGACGGATGCCGGTGTGTGCGGTTGCGCGCGGGGTCAGCGGTGCGCGGGCGGGGGGCCGCATCAGCGCCTCCCACCGGAAACCGCTCGGCTGCGGCCCGGACCGTTCGCGGTGGCGGAGGCCCAGCGCGGCCACCTCCACGGGCTCGGGCGGGTGTCCGGCGGGAGTGGTGGCTTCGAAGTCGACGACGAGGAAGTGCACTTCGCGGAAGCCGGGATCGTCAGCGATCGGTGGCGGCACTCCTGGCTCCCTTCACCGGCCGGCAGGCCGGGGCGAGTCGACGGTCGGCGGTGTCTCCCTACGGCCCCCTATGGGACACGATCCGTGCCGCACCGCCCGTCTGACGCGCCGGTCCCGCGCGGTGCCAGGCGCCGGAGTGGGCTGCGCGCAGGCGTCCGGCGGCGTCGTCCGGGACCGTGCCGCCGGTAGTGGAAGCCCGAGTCACCGGCCCGGCGGGCCGGTGCCGGTCACCAGGGGTCGTAGACGTGGACGAGATACCCGTAGCGGACGGCTGCGAGCGCCAGCATGACGGCAGGCGGTGCGAACCAGAGCCGCCGCAGCCACCCCAGCTTGACGGGCACGATCGTCAGCAGCAGAGCCGGTACGGCGAAGCCCATGGTGAACAGCGCGCCGAGGCCGGCGCCGTCCAGCGCATCCCGGTCGTGCCCGTCCCGCGGCGACATCCAGAACGCCACGAAGAGCCAGAACGCGGCGACGAGTTGGCACGTGACGAGCACGAGCACGCTGAGCACGGACCCCGCCCTGCGGGCCCGCCCCGGCGGGGGTCCTTCGCGCGCGGTCACCTCAGCGCCCGCTCGACCTGTTCGCGGTTCTGCTCGAACCTGTCGGCGTAGCCCTGGGCGTCGCCGCTCTCCCAGTACGGGCCGCCGTTGTAGCGGGCGGCCAGTTCGCGGTACTGGGCTGGTGTCATCTCGTCGGCCGGTACGTCGGCGAAGGAGCTCTGCGCCTTGAGGTCCGCCATGTACTTGGCGGAGATCAGCATGTTCTGGCTCGGGTCCTTCAGCGAGGCCGTCAACTCGTCCCGCTGGTCCTCGGTGAGGTTCGCCGGGTCGTAACCCAGTACTTCGGCGGCACGGCGGACCTGTACGGCCATCGGCCCGAACGAGGTGTTGTCGCGGTCCCCTCCGAGAGGTCCGGGGAGGCTTTCGGGAGTGAGCGGGCTCCACTCCGACTCGGCGGCGTGCCGGGCCCATTCGGTCACGTCGTCGGCGACGTAGGGCTTTCCGCCGACCTCCATCCAGGCGATGCCCGCCATCATGTCCGGCGGCAGGCCGTACGCCCGCGCCGCTTCCCTGATGGCGCCCTTGTTCGTGGCGATCCACTCCTCCTTGCCGCCGGAGGCGTCGGTCAGCCACATGCTCTCGACGTCGGGCATGCCCTTGCGGTTGTCCCGGAGGTCCCGCAGCAGCGGCGAGACCTTCTCGTCGCCGACCGTGGGCAGGCTCCCCTTCTCCCCGGTGCTGCCGGGCAGACGCGTCAGCGGGTCGCCCGCGGACTCCGCCTTCTCCGAGGACAGCGCCCGGACCCTGGAGAGCAGTTCGGCCGCGTCCTTGTTCGCGGTGCGGAAGTCGGGTATCAGGCCCTTGGCGCGCTTGAGGGCGGCGACGCACTCCGCGCGCGGACCCCGCTCCGCGCGCAGGGCGGCGCTGAACGCCTCGTCGGCCTGGCCGTAGTAGCGGTCGGCGTCCTCCTTGACGGCGTCGGCGTCCACACCCAGTTCGGCGAACCAGTCGAGCACGCCGGTCGTGGACCGCATGTCCTCCCAGCGGCGCATCGGCTCGGCGTCCTGCGCCGCTCGCGTGATCGGCGTGGCCTCGCGGGAGATCACCTCCGCGAGGCGGTCCTGCGCGTCGCCGCCCTGCCGGAGCTTCTTCCGTGCCTCCTCGACGGCGTCGGCGTACTTCAGCAACGCCTTCCACGCTGCCTCGTAGCCGTCCATGAGCCCCTCGGCGAGGCCCCGGACGTCCTGCAGCCGCTCCTCGTAGGAGGCGCGCGCGTCGCTCGTCCACTCCACGGACTGCGCCCGCCTGACGGAGGGTTCGAGGGAGTCCAGCAGGTCGCGCATGCGCTTGTACTCGGCCGCGTTGCGCTCGATCAGCTTCGGATCGCAGTTCTCGAGGAACTCGACGTCGGCGTAGTAGGCCACCGCGATCAGTTCCCCTCGGGCGCGACGTACACGGACGAGTCGACGAAGTCCTTCAGCGCGGCAGCGGTGCTGCTCTCCACGGCCGTGTAGTTGTTGCCCGTGGCCTTGAGCAGGGTCGACAGGGCGGTCAGCAGCGCGGCGAGGTCCTGACCCTGGTCGTCGGCGAAGCGGGCGAAGTCCAGCACCGCGGCCGACACGTCCTCGTGCGAGCGCGGCACACGTGCCATGGTGCCGACGTCCCCGTCGAGGCTGCCCTGTTCGAGGAGACCGGCGATCTCCAGCAGAAGGTGCGCGCTGCCGTCGATCGATTCCGGTACCGCGCTGAACCCCTCACCCATGCGCCAACTCCCCCGTCGGTTCAGGTAGACGGCAAGAGTAGGCAATGCGCGCGGCGGGGGCGACGGCGGGCCCGGGGAGCGGCGGCGCCCGTCTGCCGCCGGACTCTCGACGCACCCTCGACGGCGGGACTGTCTGCGCTGTCCGGTGTGAACGCCCCTGACCGGCACGGGAGTTCACGCCGGCCCATTTCGGGTCGCTGTGCCGGTGCCCGCTCCCGCGGGCGGGGAGCCCGATCGTGACGACCACGTCCACGTCCGTGTCACCAGGGGCAGTCGGACCCCGCGCGGCGGACAGGCGGCTGATCCCTTCCGCTCGCGTGCGGAGCCAGCGGGACGGGAGGGCTTCCGGAGGAATCGAGTCCGATCGGCGACTTGTCCTGCTTGTCAAAGATGTCAGGAATCCGGGAATTTCCGCCCTCTTGTTGTCACTTGGACCCCGTCCCGGCGACACAGGGCGGCGGAGGCGTGACGGGGGACACCGGAACGCTTGAGGGTTCTCGCGCGTCTGTGGAGCAGTGAGGCCGAGCCGGATCCGGGGCGGGCCGGCGGCCTCTGCCGCGGGTCAGCCGCAGCCGAACCGGTCCGTCCGGCGGCCGCATCCGGCCTGCGACGAGCTTGTGATCGTCTGTGGGGGGCTTGTGCCCGGCGCTTCGCCCTATTTAGTTTTGCGATCAACCCCTGATCTGTGTGGAGGATTTCCGTGTCTGAGAACCATGATGCCGTCGTCGGAGAGACGAGCACGGAGAGTGGGGGTGGCTGCCCGGTCGCGCACGGCCGCGCTCCCCACCCGACCCAGGGGGGTGGGAACCGCGGCTGGTGGCCGAACCGCCTCAACCTGAAGATCCTCGCCAAGAACACCCCCGTCGCCAATCCGATGAGCGAGGACTTCGACTACGCGAAGGCGTTCAAGAGCCTCGACCTGCCCGCCGTGAAGCGGGACATCGCGGAGCTTCTCACCGACTCCAAGGACTGGTGGCCCGCCGACTTCGGCCACTACGGCCCGTTCATGATCCGTATGGCGTGGCACAGCGCCGGCACCTACCGAATAAGCGACGGCCGCGGCGGCGCGGGTGCCGGGCAGCAGCGGTTCGCGCCGCTGAACAGCTGGCCGGACAACGGGAACCTGGACAAGGCCCGCCGCCTGCTGTGGCCCGTGAAGAAGAAGTACGGCCAGCAGCTCTCCTGGGCGGACCTGATGATCCTCGCCGGGAACGTCGCGCTGGAGTCGATGGGCCTGAAGACGTTCGGCTTCGCCGGCGGCCGCGAGGACGTCTGGGAGCCCGACGAGGACGTGTACTGGGGCCCCGAGTCCACGTGGCTGGGCGACGAGCGCTACAGCGGCGACCGTGAACTCGAGACGCCCCTCGCGGCCGTCCAGATGGGCCTCATCTACGTCAACCCCGAGGGCCCCAACGGCAATCCCGACCCGATCGCCGCGGCCCGCGACATCCGCGAGACGTTCCGCCGCATGGCGATGAACGACGAGGAGACCGTCGCTCTGGTCGCCGGCGGCCACACGTTCGGCAAGACCCACGGCGCCGCCCCCGACAGCCACCTCGGCCCCGAGCCCGAGGCCGCCCCGCTGGAGTCGCAGGGCCTCGGCTGGAAGGGCTCGCACGGCACCGGCAGCGGCGGCGACGCGATCACCAGCGGTCTGGAGGGCATCTGGACCAACACGCCGACGACGTGGGACAACAGCTTCTTCGAGATTCTCTTCGGTTACGAGTGGGAGCTGACGACGAGCCCCGCCGGCGCCAACCAGTGGCAGCCGAAGAACGGCGCCGGGGCGGGAACCGTCCCGGACGCCCACGACTCGTCGAAGAGCCACGCCCCGACGATGCTCACGACCGACCTCGCCCTGCGCATGGACCCGGTCTACGAGCCGATCTCGCGCCGCTTCCTCGAGAACCCGGACGAGTTCGCGGACGCGTTCGCCCGCGCGTGGTTCAAGCTGACCCACCGCGACATGGGGCCGATCAACCGCTACCTGGGCCCCGAGGTGCCGAGCGAGACGCTGATCTGGCAGGACCCCCTCCCGGCCGTGGACCACGAGCTCGTCGGCCCGGCGGACGTGGCCGCGCTCAAGGAGCGCATCCTCGCCTCCGGTCTGTCGGTCGCCGAACTGGTCTCGACCGCGTGGGCAGCGGCCTCCTCGTTCCGCGGCAGCGACATGCGGGGCGGCGCCAACGGCGCACGCATCCGCCTGGAGCCGCAGAACCGCTGGGAGGCCAACAGTCCCGACCAGCTCGCGTCGGTCCTGGCGAAGCTGGAGGGCGTCCAGGAGGCCTTCAACTCCTCCCAGAGCGGCGGCAAGCGCGTGTCGCTCGCCGACGTCATCGTGCTGGGCGGCTGCGCCGGCGTCGAGAAGGCCGCCAAGGAGGCCGGCTACGACGTCGAGGTGCCGTTCACGCCCGGACGCACCGACGCTTCGGCCGAGCAGACGGACGTGGAGTCCTTCGAAGCGCTCGAGCCGGCCGCGGAGGGCTTCCGCAACTACCTGGGCAAGGGCAACCCGCTCCCGGCCGAGTTCCTGCTCGTAGACAAGGCGAACCTGCTCACCCTGAGCGCGCCCGAGATGACGGTGCTCGTCGGCGGCCTGCGCGTCCTCGGCGCGAACTACGACAAGTCGTCGCTCGGCGTGCTGACGGAGACGCCCGGCAGGCTGACCAACGACTTCTTCGTCAACCTGCTCGACATGGGCACGCAGTGGGCGCCGACGTCCGAGACGGCGGAGACCTACGAGGGCCGCGACACCGCCACCGGCGAGGTCAAGTGGACCGGGAGCCGTGTCGACCTGCTCTTCGGCTCGAACTCCGAACTGCGCGCGCTCGCCGAGGTCTACGCGTGCGACGACGCGGGCGGCAAGTTCGTCCAGGACTTCGTCGCCGCGTGGGACAAGGTCATGAACCTCGACCGGTTCGACCTGGCCTGACGAACGGAACGCCCGGGACCGGCCGCACCCGCCGGCCCGGGCTTCCCTGACGGCTCCGGCCTGCAAACCGGCGTCGCCCCCGGCTGCCCCTTCCGGGCCGCCGGGGGCGACGCCGTTCTCCCGCATCCCAACGACGTGTCCTAGGCTCTGTCTCACAAATCCCGCCTGGTTGGCGGTGTCCGGCACGCGCCCTCACTGCGTTGTCGATCGTCGGCGCAGCCCGCTGCGCTCTCCTCCCTCCGCCTTGCGATCACACGCACCGGACACCGCCAACCACGTCCTGACGGACGTACGACGCTATTTGTCAGACAGAACCTAGCCGGTTTGCTCACGCCGACGCCGGACACTTTGATGCCCGGGAACGGAAGCGGGGACCGGGACGGGACGCGGCCGCTGAGGCGGGCACGGGGCGTGGGGGATGGCGGAGAGACGGGCGCTGGGCGGGAAGTTCCGCCGGCTCTGGGCGTCGTACGCCGTCAGCGCGTACGGCACGTCGCTGGGCTTCGGCGCGTTCCCCATGATCGCGGTCCTCGTGCTGCAAGCGGGCCGGCGCAGGTGGCGGCGCTGGCTGCCACGGGGCGGGCGGTGGGGGCCGTCCTGGCGGTACCGCTCGGCCCGTGGGTGGAGTTCCGCCGCAAGCGGCCCGTCATGGTGGGCATGGACCTCGTCCGCTTCGCGGCGTTGACGAGCGTCCCCGCCGCGTACGCCCTCGGCGGGCTCGGCTTCACCCAGCTCCTCCTCGTCTCCGTCGTCTGCGCCGCGGCGGGCATCGCGTTCAACGCCGCGGGCGGCGCGTATCTCAAAACGCTCCTGCCGCCGCAGGACCTGCTCACCGCCAACGGACGCTTCGAGGCCACGACCTGGAGCGCGACGATGCTCGGGCCGCCCCTCGGCGGCGCGGCTGTCGGATGGCTCGGTCCCGTGGTGACGGTGACAGCCGACGCCGTCAGCTACCTGCTCTCGGCGCTGGGCATCCGCGCCATCGGCGGACAGGAGCCCCGTCCGGAGCGGGCCCGTGAACCGCGGCTCCGCGCGGGCGAACTGTTCGAAGGGTGGCGCCACATCCTCACCCGGCCCGCCCTGCGGCCTCTGTTCTTCAACGCGATCGTCGTCAACGGCCTGATCATGGCGTCCGAACCGCTGCTCGCGGTGCTCCTGCTCGGCGATCTGGGGTTCACGCCCTGGCAGTACGGCCTCGTCTTCGCGGCCCCCTGCGCGGGCGGCCTCGTCGGCGCACGGCTGGCACGCCCGCTCGTCACACGGTTCGGGCAGCACCGGGTGATGCTCACGTCAGGGACACTGCGCGCCTGCTGGCCCATCGGGCTGGTGTTCGTGCAGCCCGGCGTGCCCGGGATCGTGCTCGTCATCGGCGTCCAGCTCGGCCTGGTCACCTGCTGCGGCGTCTTCAACCCCGTCCTCGCCACCTACCGGCTCGAACACACGGCCTCCGACAGGGTCGCCCGCACCCTGACCGCATGGTCCGTCAGCAGCAGCGCCGCCATCGCGGCCCTGACCGCGGGCTGGGGCCTGCTCGCCGCCGCCACCGGCATCCGCACCGCGATCGCACTGGCCGGAACCGTCCTCCTGGTCACCCCGCTGCTGCTCCCGCGCCGCGCTCCCGTCCCGCCGGCCGAGCCCTCCGGCACGGCGGTCCAGGGGGACCCCGGCCGCGTCTGAGGCCGCTCGGCGGCGAGAGCCCCTTCCGGGTCCGGCCAGGAACGCGGCGGCCCGGGTCAGGCGCCACCGCGCGCGCTGGGCGCCTCCGCCGGACGGTGGGCCATCGCCCACCGGATCGTGGACGTCAGCCCGGTCCCGGCCCAGCGCACACCTGTCCTCTCCAGCACCGGCAGGCGGGGCAGGTGCAGAGGCTCCCGGGCCCACGAGGGCAGCAGGGCGACGGCGCTGGCGGCGAGCACGGCGTAGGGCAGGCGCGCGGCCAGGGGAAGGGGCGGGTGCAGCAGCAGGAACCGGGCGGCGTCGGCGGCCTCCGGCGTGGCACGCAGCTCGGGCCGGTACGCGGCGATCCGCTCGGCCAGCTCCCGGCGGTCGCGCGGCGGGTCGAGGACGCCCAGCGCGCTGCCGACGCGTGCGGTGTCGGCCACGTAGCCGTCGTACCCGGCAGGTGTCAGCGGCTGCGCCCCGTAGCGCTGATGCGCCCGCATGAAGCTGTCGACCTCGGCGACGTGCACCCAGGCGAGCAGATGCGGGTCGGCCGCGTGGTACGTCTCGCCCGCTGCCGTACGCCCCCGCACGCGCTGGTGCACGCCCCTGACGTGGTCGACGGCGCGCTGGGCGTCGTCCGCGGCGCCGTACGTCGTCATCGCCAGGAAGGTGCTGGTCCGCTGGAGCCGGCCCCACGGGTCGCCCCTGTATCCCGAGTGCGCGGCGACCGCGCTCATGGCCAGCGGATGCAGCGACTGGAGCAGCAGCGCGCTCAGCCCGCCGATGAACATCGACGCGTCGCCGTGCACCGTGCGGATCGGCCGGTCCTCGCCGAACCACCGCGGCCCGGGCGTCCCGTGGATTCTCGACCGGTTCTCGGTACCGGCAGGGCCCGCGACCCGCTCGAACAGGCTGCTGCCCAGGCGCTCCCGCGCCGTCGCCACTCCTGGTATCCGCCACCCCATCCCTCCATTGTCCGCGCCTCGGTCCCGTACGGGCGGGGCCTGCGTCGGGCAGCTCGGTCCTCCGCCGGCGCCGCCCGCGCCGCGGGCAGGGCGCACGGCGTCCCGGCGACCGCCGGGCCACGTTCCGGGCGAGAGGGGAGAGACATCCTTCGATAGACTTGACCAGGTGAAACACGCGCACCGCGGGGGCCTTCGGGCCTTTATGGCGGGGGTCCCCACGTCCGTCACCGCCGCGCCGGGCAGTCGCAGCGGCAGCCTCCCCGTACCCGGAAGCCGGCGCCGCCCGCCCCCTCCCGACGAGGCCGACGAGGCCCGCCGCTCTCCGTCCCGCCGTGCTGCCGCACCCGTGCGGTGCCGGCGCCACCGCGGCCGGCGTCCCTCCCGCGCAGGGGACGCGCGATGAGACTCGGCGACCTCGCGGCGCCCCTCCTGCGCCCCGCGGGCCCACCGGCCGCCGGGGCGCGACCGGTCGAGCGCGTCGAGTTGGCCGAGTGCGCGGAGACGGTACGTGCCGCAGGCGGCGACGTGCTGCTGGTGGCCCCTGCCGCGCAGTGGCTGCCGGACGCGGTGGAGGCCGCGGCGGACGGGTTCGCGGGGCTCGTCGTGGTCGGCGGCGGGGAGGCCGCCCGGCGCAGCGTCGAGGCGGCAGCGGTGCCGGTCCTCCTCCCGCGGCCGGACGCCGGTGGCACGGCACAGGAAGTATGGGGCCGCCTGCTGGAACGGCTCGCCGCCGCCCACGCTGCCGAGGCCCGGGAGGCGCGCCGGCGGTCGCAGCAGACCGGTGACCTGATGTCTCTGCTCCAGCGGATGCTGGAGGACCCGGGCGGTGTGGACGCCCTGGCGGGCTGGTGCGCGCGGCGCCTGTCGGCGCGGGTCAGGCTGCTGCGGCCGGGCGCCGACGCGAGCATCGACGACGAGGGAGCACGCCGCGCGGTGCGCGAACTCGTGGCGGGCGCCTCGGGCGGCCCGTCGCGGACGCGGGTCGCCGGCGAGGACGCCCTCGCCTTCCGGATCGGGGCCCGGGCACCGCACGCCGTGCTGCTCGCGTACCGGGCCAGGCCGTGGGAACCGGAGGAGCTGCAGCTCCTGGAACAGGCGGCCAGGGCCGCGGGCGCCGCCCTGTGGGGCGAGGACGTACGCGAACGGGAGCGGCGGTCGGTGGCCGCCGCGGAGGCGGCACGGTCCGTGGGGATGCAGTACCTGATGGCGGGCGACCTCCCCAGCGCCGAGCCGCTGCTGGACGCGGCCGTGCCGGCCCTGGTGGCGGCGGGCGCCGGCCGTATCGCGCTCCTGGAGGCCGCGGAGGGCGAGGACCGCCGGAGCCTGGCGGCGGACGTCGAACGGACGCTGGCCGGGCAGGCCGTCGCCGTGCCGTCACCGGGGGACGAGCGGCAGGTCGTCGTCCTCCACACCGGCAACGGCCCGCTGGAGGAGTGGCTGCTGCCGCTCGTCGACCGCGCGCCGCACCGGGCGGCGGGGGTCTGCCGCACCACGCCGTGGCTCCGGGCGGCGGCCGGCTACCAGGAGGCGGCCGCCGCGCTCGCCCTCGCCCGGGACGGCCCGCCGCGGCTGCGGGTCCACGACGGGAGAGCACCTCTGGAGGAGCGGCTGGGACTGGACGCGCGCATCTGGGCGGCGCTGGTGATGCAGCCGTTGGCGGACCTGCCCGATCAGGAGCGGGAGGACCTGCTGCACCTGGCAGGGGAGACGCTGTGGTGGGGGCCGACAGAGGCCGCGCGGCTCGTCGGCTGGCACCGGCAGACCCTCGCCCAGCGGCTGGACCGCCTCGCCGCGCTCACCGGCCTGGACCCCCGGCGGCGCTGGCAGCAGAGCGCGCTGTATCTCGCGGTGCGTCTGGCCGCTCTGCCGCCCCCACCGGTGCTCGACCGCACCGTCACCCTCCGGCAGGTCCTGGACCACCCGGGGGCCCGCGCGTGGGCGGACGAAAGGCTGGACGGCCTGACCCCGGACCTGAGGGAGACGCTCGCCGCCTGGGTCGCGGCCGACATGGACAAGGACGCGGCAGCCGCCGCGCTGGGCATCACTCCGCGCGCCGCGTACCGGCGGCTGGGGCGGGCGGTCACCGCGACGCGGCAGGAGCTGACGCGGTACCCGGGGCCCGCGTCGGAGACGGCCCTGGCGCTCTGCGTCACCGGAGACGTCATGATGGGAGATGTCCCGGCGATGGAGGACCGGCATGTGAGCGGGCAGGCCGGGGGAGGGGAGCGCACGGTGGACGTATCCGAGGTGGACACCGGCCGTCCGCACGTCGCCCGGGTCTACGACTACCTCCTCGGCGGGAACTGCAACTGGCCCGCCGACCGGGAGGCCGCCGAACGGACTCTCGCGATCAACCCGCACACCACCACGGCGGTACGGGAGAACCGGCTCTTCATGCAGCGGTCCGTCCGCACCCTCACCGCCGAGGTGGGCATCCGCCAGTTCCTCGACCTGGGCTCGGGCATCCCCACCTCCCCGAATCTCCACGAGATCGCGCAGGGGGCCGCGCCCGGCGCCCGCGTCGTCTACGTCGACCACGACCCGATCGTCCTCGCCCACGCCGCGGCCCTGCTGCGCAGCACCGCCCGCGGCCGGACGGCGTACATCGAGGCCGACGTCCTCGACACGCGCTCCCTGTTCTCCGCGCCCGGGCTGCGCGACGTCCTCGACCTGGACGAGCCCGTCGCCGTCTGCATCAACGCTCTCGTCCACTTCCTGGACGACGACGAGGCGGGAAAGCTCATCCGCGACGTGCGGCGGCACGTCGCCCCCGGCAGCTACGTCACCCTCACCTCGATGACCGCCGACTACGCCTGGAACCTCATCGGCAGCGTGCAGGCGTACTACAGCTCCACGGTCAGTCCGCTGATCATCCGTACGCACGAGGAGATCGAGGCGCTGTTCGCGGGCATGGAGCTGCTGGACCCCGGCGTCGTCTCCCTCCCCGACTGGCGGCCCCTGCCCGGCGCGGGCGTGCCGCCGCCGCCCGACGAGGTCAACTGCTACGGGGGCGTCGCCCGCGTCAAGTAGCGGTTCGCAGCGCTCCTCCCGGGCCGGCCCGGATATCGACCGGTGTACCGGCCCCGGATCGACCGATCCTCCCTTCTCCGGCCTCCGCCGGGTGCCTACGGTCGTAGGAGACCGATTGCCCCGAGATGCCTTTCCCCGACACCAGGAGCGGAGGGACGAGACCATGCCGGCTGCAGACCCCGTAGCCGCCACCCCCACCCGCACCGCGCGGCCCGCACCGGTGCGTACGCGGGACGTGCTCGTGCTGGGGACCGCGGAGGTCGCCTACTGCGTCACCGACGCGCTGCGCCAGGCCGGGCTCAGCGTCGGCAGCTGGCTCGCCCCGGCCGACGCGTGCCACCACCGGACCCGTGAGCACATCCGGCGCGACCTGGCGGACCCCGCCACCCTGCGCTCGTGGTCCTCGGCCGCGGTCGTCATCAGCGTCTGGCACGGCTCCGCGCGGCACTCCCACCCGGGTGAGGTCGTGGAGCCGCTCGTCGACGCCGCCCTGGAGCGCCAGGCGCCCCACTGGCTGCGGCTCACGCGCGGTGTCACCGACGGCGGGCCGCAGGAGGCGCAGGCCGCCGTCGACCACGATCCGTACCGGTCGACCTGCTACCTGCCGCCCGGGGCCCGGGCGCACCTGACCAGGCTGCGCGACCAGGCCGATCCGGACGGCGTCTACGCGCGGACGCTGACCGCGCTGCTGAACGTCCTGCCGCTGACCCCCGGGTGCAGCCCGCGCTTCTGAGCCCTGCCCCGCCGGCCCGCCCCCGCGCCCCCGTCCCTCAACTTCCCTGCGCGGAGGCCCACTTGACGGCATGCTCAGCGCACGCGACGCTCCCTCTGACTTCTTGATCCGGCGATACGGGGGACCACTGTGCCTGGGGCAGGAGCGGACGTACCGGGCGCGGCGGCGGACGGTGACCGTCCCGCGAGGAAGATCACCGTGGAGGCCAACGGGCTCAACGTCATCGGGGACGCCGAACGCAAGGGCCGCCCCGCGCAGCTGTTCTGGCCCTGGTTCGGGTCGAACGTCTCGGTGCTGGGCCTGAGTTACGGCTCGTTCGCACTGGGATTCGGCATCGACTTCTGGCAGGCACTGGCCGCCGGGGTCGCGGGGATCGTCTTCTCGTTCCTGCTGTGCGGCTTCATCGCCGTTGCGGGCAAGCGCGGATCCGCGCCGACGATGGTGCTCAGCCGGGCGGCGTTCGGCGTGCGGGGCAACAGGCTGCCGTCCGCGGTCTCCTGGGTGCTGACCGTCGGCTGGGAGACCGTGCTGGTGATCCTCGCGACGCTCGCCACGTCCACGGTCTTCGACAGGCTGGGCTGGGGCGGCGGCACGTCGACGAAGCTCGCCGCGCTGGTCGTCGTCTCGGCGCTGACCGTCCTGACCGGAGTCGTCGGATTCGACCTCATCATGCGGATGCAGTCGGCGATCACGGTCGTGACGGCTGCCCTGACCGTCGTCTACATCGCCCTGGTCGCCGGGGAGATCCGCTGGGAGACGGCCGGGAGCCTGCCCGCCGGCTCGGCGCAGGAGGTCGTCGGGGCGCTGGTGTTCCTGATGACGGGCTTCGGTCTGGGCTGGGTCAACGCCGCCGCGGACTACGCCCGTTACCTGCCGCGCCGGACTTCGGGCGCCGCCGTGGCGGGCTGGACCACTTTCGGGGCGTCCCTCGCGCCGCTCGTCCTTCTGGTCTTCGGGCTGCTGCTCGCCGGTTCCTCCCCGCAGCTCAGCGAGGCGATCGCCGCCGACCCCATCGGCGCCCTGACGACGCTGCTGCCGACCTGGTTCCTCGTGCCGTTCGCGCTGGTCGCCGTGCTGGGCCTGGTCGGCGGCGCGGTGCTGGACATCTACTCCTCGGGCCTCGCCCTGCTCGCCCTGGGGGTGCGGGTGCCGCGCTACGCGGCCGCGGCGCTGGACGGGCTGCTCATGATCCTCGGAACGGTCTACGTCGTCTTCTTCTCCGAGGACTTCCTCGGCTCCTTCATGGGTTTCCTCACCACGCTCGGCGTGCCCGTGGCCGCCTGGTGCGGCATCATGCTGGCCGACGTGGCGCTGCGCTCCCGTCCCTACGACGACGCGGACCTCTTCTCGCCCTCCGGCCGCTACGGCGACGTGCGGTGGCTTCCGGCCGCGGTGCTGTGCGCGGCCACTGCCGCCGGATGGGGCCTGGTGACCAACACCGCCGCCGGCTGGCTGTCCTGGCAGGGCTATCTGCTGGGGCCGCTGGGCCTCGGCGGCACCTCGGGGGCGTGGGCGTCCGCCAACCTCGGGGTGCTCGCGGCTCTCGTCTCGGCGTTCGCCGTGACGCTCGTCTGCCACCGCGCCCGGGTCAAGGAGCAGGAGGCCGCGCCGCCTTCGCCGTCCGGGCCGCACGGGAACGCGCCTGCGGGGAAGGCCCCTGCGGCCGAGGACGGGGAGCCCGGAACGGCCCCGACCGGCAGCTGACGACGCCGAGTTCGGGACTCCACGGAGGGACCGGGGCTACGGCGGGAACGCGGCCCTCTTGCGGCAGCCGGGAACGGCGCCCGCCGCCGCGTAAGAAGAACGGGTGCCGATAAGCGCACGTCGCCGTCCGGGCCGGCGAGTTCGACGTGTTCAGGCGCGGTCGCCGTCCCGCCGCGTCGCGGTGATGACAGTCGCGTCGAACTCCTCGCACGTCACCGATCGGGCCGCCAGCCCGCAGTCCGCGACCGCCTCCAGAGCGCGGGGCGCCTGCCGTTCGCTCGTCTCCACCAGCAGGGAACCGCCCGGCGCCAGCCAGGCGGGAGCACCGGCGGCGACCCGGCGGAGCACGTCGAGCCCGTCCGGGCCGCCGTCCAGCGCCACGCGGGGTTCGTGGAGGCGGGCCTCCGGCGGAAGGAGGGGCACCTCGTCCGCCGGGACGTAGGGCACGTTGGCCACGAGAACGTCCACGCGTCCGCGCAGCCCGGCGGGCAGCGGCTCGTACAGGTCGCCGTGGTGGACGTGCCCGCCGTAGGCGGCGACGTTGCGCCGGGCGCACCGTACGGCGGCCGGATCGACGTCGCCGGCGTGCAGTTCGACGTGCCCGTCCGCCTGGGAGGCGAGCGCCGCCCCGACCGCGCCCGAACCGCAGCACAGGTCGACGAGCACGGGGACGGGCGCCGCTTCCCGGCGGCGTCCGGTGACCGGCGGAGAGCCTCGGCGGCCTGACGTACGAGGAACTCCGTGCGCCGCCGGGGCACGAACACGCCCGTCCCGACCGCCGTCCGCATCCCGCAGAACCAGGCCCAGCCCAGGACGTGTTCGAGGGGTTCGCCCGATGTCCGGCGGCCGGCCATCGCGGCCAGTTCGCGCGGCGAACCGGCGGTGGAGATCAGGAGGTCCGCCTCGTCCTCGGCGAACACGCAGCCGGCGGCGCGGAGGCGGGCGACGAGAGCGGAACGTGGGAGAGGAGTGGGGAGCGGCGAAGTCATGCGGGCCTTTCGACTGGTGCCACGGGGGCTCCCTGCCGCCTACGCCAGTCCCGGCCGGGCGGCGGGGGAGAGGACCCCTTGTCGTGCTGCGGTGATCGGTCCCACCTCCTCATTCGCGCCGTACAGGAAGCACGGACGATACCCGAGCGTGCGGCTCTGCGTCCGGGGTGGGCCCGGCCGCCTCCGCCCGTCCCCGGGCGTCCTCACCCTGTGCCGGGAAGGATCGATCCGGCAGCGAAGCCCACCACGGCGGTGAAGGCCCGCACGGCGCGCTGGGTGATCGCGACGGTCAGCGTCTCCTCGCCGGCCTCCGCGGGGGAGTCCGGGCGGGAGGAGGGCTGCGACCAGTCGACCCACGCGGGTTCGTCCAGGTCGACGTAGCGTTCGAACTCGGCCTCCATGCGCACCAGATGGAGCAGACGGGACTGCCTGCCCCGGAGCACGAGATGAGCGCACTGCCTGGCTGCCTCCATCAGCAGCATGCCGGGTACGTGATCGACCGGATGGTCGAAGAGCCACGGGCTGGAGGTGACGACGCGCAGCTGCCGGCGCTCCGGGTCCTCGGCGGGGGCGAGAACAACGTCCCGTTCGCTCTCCCTCGCCACGAGCGCGGGGACCACCGGCTCCGGTGGTGGCAGGGCGGCCGACATCGCCTCGGCCGGGCCGGTGCGGGGACCGCGCAGCCGCGCGTACACCTCGGGGGAGTGGGCGCTGAAGACGGTCGAGGCCGTGCCCAGGGTGCGTCCCTCGCATGCGGCGGTCATCCTCACCGCCAGTCTCCGCAGCCGGCCGCCGGGCAGCGGCGGCCGGGACACGGACAGGCGCAGGACGACCTCGGCGGGTCGGTCCGTCACACGTAACAAGGGTGCGGCGAACGCGCAGTGGTGGCGGCTCCAGATCAACTGGTGGCCCGGGGGCACGCGGAAGACCGCATGGGAAAGCAGCGGCAGCACCTGCCGGGTCGTCTCCACCAGCAGCATCGGATCCTGCGTTCCGCCGCGGCCCGTCCGCCAGTAGCCGTGGTCCCGCGGCCACTGGGCCCCCACCTCGAACTCCCTCTCTCCGAGCCGACGCCAGCCGGTCAGCAGCACCTCCGTATGCGCCGCCTTGTGCACGAACTCGCGGGGGACGGGTGCCGAGTAGGCTGTGCTTTCCGGCAGGTCGGGCACTGCGGGGGTGGCGGTCATCGGCGGTCCTCCGGGTGGGATGGTGTCCAGAGTGAGTGACCTGTGCCGGAAACCATAGAACTTTGGTGGCGAGGCCGGATGGTGGCAGCGAGAACGAAACCGATGCAGCAACGCGCCGTCGAAACGCGGCAGTTGATCCTGGAGAAAGCGGCGGAGGTCTTCGACGAGGGGGGCTACAGGGCGGCGAGGATCGCCGACATCATGCACCGCGCCGGCATCACCCAGGGCGCCCTGTACTTCCACTTCTCCTCGAAGCTCGACCTCGCCCGCACGGTGATGCTCGCCCAGCGCGACGCCGTGGTGCTTCCCCCGGGGCCCGACGGTCTCCAGCGGCTCATCGACACCACGCTCCTGCTCGCCTTCGAGTTGCAGACCAACAAGCTGCTCCGCGCCGGGGTGCGGCTCGCCGTGGAGCAGGAGGAGATCGGCTTCGTCGACGACGCGCCGTACCGCGAATGGGCGCAGGTCTTCCGCGGCCAGCTCGAAGCGGCCGCGAAACGCGGGGAGTTGCGCAGCCATGTCGAGGTGGACCGCCTCGCGGTGCTGCTGGTGGGCTGCTACACCGGCGTGCAGCACTTCTCGAAGCTCGCCAACGCCCGCGCCGACCTTCCCGACCGCATCGCCGATCTGTGGCGCTACATGCTGCTGGGTATCGCCCCGCCGCAGGTCGCCGCGGAGATGGTCGTCAATCCGGAGCACCCGATGCTCGCGGCAGGCTGATCGTGCGCGTCGTGCTGAGCGGTGCCACGGGGTTCATCGGCTCGGCTGTCCTCGCACGGCTCAGCACGCACGCAGCGCCCGGCAACCGCGAACGTCCCAGTGCAGCAGGGGAGTTGGCCGTACGCGCCCTCACCCGCAGGCACGTTGCGCTGCCCGCCGGGGTGGAGCAGGTCCACGCCGACCTGGCTCGGCCCGAGTCCCTGGCCGGCGTCTGCGAGGGAGCGGACGTACTCGTGAGCGCCGCCTCCCACGTCGGTCCGGACGAGCAACGGTGCGGCCTGGTCAACGACGTGGGTACGGCCGCGCTCATGGAAGAGGCGCGCAGGGCCGGCGTCCAGCGGGTCCTGCACCTGTCGACGACGGCCGTCTACGGCCGGGGCCCCCACCGTGGCGCGAACGTCACCGAGTTGGAGCCGGCTCCCGGATCCGCCGCCAGCCGGAGCCGGCTCGCCGGGGAGACGCACGCGCTGCGTCAGGGCGCCCTCGTACTGCGTGCCGGACTCGTGACCGGTGAAGGCGACCGATGGGTCGTGCCGGCGCTGGCCGAACTCGCCCGCCGTGTGCCGGGGTTGTGGCTGGGCGGAACGGGGCGCCTCTCGCTCGTGGCCGTGGAGGACCTGGCACGGCTCGTCACGGCCGCCGCGCTCCGTCTCCCGGCGGCGGGCGGAGCCGTCCTCCACGCGGTCCATCCTCAGCCCGTACGTCTGCGGGACCTTCTCCGGACCCTTGCCGGCCTGGGGCTGTTGCCGCCGCTGAGTGGGGAGTTGACCTGGCCGGAATGCCTCTCCCTGATGCGTGCGAACCCCGGACGGATCCGTGAACGGCAGCTCGAACTGCTCGCACAGGACCACTTCTACGGCGGGGAATCGCTCTGGGACGCATGCCGATGCGACCCGGGACCCGGCCCGTTGGCGAGACTGCCCGGCGCAGCTGCCTGGTACCGCCGCCAACTCGGTCTCAGCTGAGGCATGTTGCGCAAGCACGTCGACGGGGCATCACTCTTCCACTCCTTCTCCTGCGGCTCTGTAGTCCCTTCCAGCGCATGAAAACAGAACACTTTGTATGTTTGTCTGGGGCGGCAGTTCTCCCCGTCAGCTGCTGCCCCTGACGGTCCGTTTCCCCGCGGACCCGTACGCACGAAGGGAACAGGCTCCATGAGGCAAGAGCGCGCAGAACTCACGCGGCACGCACTGACGATGGCCGCGGCGAGATCCTTCGACCGCTCCGGCTACCAGCGCACCACACTCTTCGAGGTGAGCCGTGCCGCGGCGATGAGCAAGGGCGCCCTGTCCTTCCACTTCGGCAGCAAGGAGGAACTGGCCGACACCGTCCGGCGCGAGGCGTGCACCCGTACCTTCCAGGCGACCGAACTGCTGCGGGCCAAGGCCCAGCCGGCCCTGCAGACGCTCATCGACCTCACACACCTCGTGGCCGAGCAGCTGGCCAACGACCATCTGGCCCGGGCCGCGGTGAAGCTGTCCCGCGAGCTGGAGACACCGCCGGACCCCGAGGTCAACCCGCTCGCCTGCTGGCGGCAGGTCTTCACCGAAGTGGCCGGGGAGGCCGAGAAGGACGGGACGCTGCGCCCCGAGACGACGGCGGAGACGGTGGCGGAAGTGGCCTTCGGCCTTGCCTCGGCGGCCCATACCGACCAGACGGACGGAGCAGCCGATCCGCATGAACGCCTCTCGGCGCACTGGCAGTTGCTGCTGTACGGACTGGTCTCCCAGCCGGGTCCCGAGCATCTGTGGATCGCGGGCACCGAGTCGGACTGGCTGCGTGTCTCCGGGTGCGAACTGCAGAAGACCGAGTGATCCGGCCGGGCTTGGCTGAAGCGATGTCCAAGCGGTGGCTTGCGGGGTCGACTCCGGCCGGCCGTGGTCCGGGAGCCGGGGGAGGGGCGTCAGCCGGGCAGGCCGCCCCGCGGCGGATGGGAGACCTGCCGACCTCAGGTGCAGGCGTTCCCCTGACCCCTCTTCGCCCTGAAGAGCCGAGGAGTCCCGCCAAGCATCACGTCTCGCGCCACGCTGTCCCCCGACGGCAGCGTGGTGCCCTCCGATCATGCCGTGTGTGACTGGCACCTTTCCAGGCGCGACCTTTTACGTGTAAGAACGGGGTACTCAAAAAAAGCCCGCACAGTCCGAGGAGCGCCAGAATGCCCCGGCTCGACGGCCCGCCCCACCGCCGGCAGGACCTGCAGACGTTCCTCAGGGAGGCCCGGGCACGGGTCGATCCCGCCGAACACGGGCTGGAGCGGCCGAGCGACCGCCGGGGACGCCAGGTTCCCGGCCTCACCCAGCCGCAGATGGACGTGCTGCTGCACAGTCGGACGGGCACCTACGGCAGCTTCGAACGCGGCGTGAAGACGAACCCGTCGACCGACTACCTCGACCGTCTGGCGCGCTATCTGAAGCTGAACCCGCAGGAGTGGGAATCGCTTTGGCGGCACACCTACGGGCACAACCCTCCCTACGCGCTGGACCCCGGCGCCGGTCTGGACGTCGCGCCCGTGTGGCGCCGCGTCGTCCACGAGATGACGACGATGGCCTTCCTGAGCAACATCTGCTGGGACCTGCTGGACTGCAACTCGGCCTTCGCGGAGATCTTCCCGGACGGCAAACCCCCCGAGAACGTCATGCGGTGGATGCTGCTGGACGACGTGGCGCGCGACGAAGTCCTCATGGACTGGGAGGACGAGTGGGCGCCGGTGATCATCCCGCAGCTCGTGGCCGTCCGGCGCGCCTATCCGGCCGATCCGACGCTTCAGGAGCTGGAGAACGACCTGCACGGCGACCCGCGTGCCGCACGCGTCCGGCGCAGGATCGCCGCTGCCTTCACCCGGCCCGACAGCGACGACCGCCCGCTGCGGCACCCCGTCCTCGGGCCCGGCAGGGCACGGCTCGGTGCGGCCGAACCGCTCGTCAACCCCGGGGCGCGGCTCATGGTCGTCGAGTTCGAGCCGGACCACCCCTGACCTGCCCCGGAGGGCGGGCCCGACCGTGCTCTGCCGTGCGCCGGAGGGCGAGCGTCCGCTTGCCGTGGCGGCGGTGGGTAGCATGTCCGCCATGAGGAGAAGGGGGAGGTTCGCGGCCCCGGCCGGCCCGGACCGCGGTCCAGCGGAGCCCCTGTGAGAACGCGTACACGGTGCAAAGCGGCTGGAGCCAGCTGCGGTGAGCCGAAGGGCCTGCTCCCCGGCGAGCCCGGGGGATGGCACCGGGGCGGACGCTGCCCCAGGTGCCGTACCGCGCGCTGGGCGGAGCTGGAGCGTGCGACCCGCCTCGGTCCGGACCGGCGTGAGGCCGTGCTCGCGGCGCTCCGCGCAGGCGTCACCCTCGACGCACCGGCAGGCGCACTGGGAGTTCCCATCGAGCACCTCGCCGCGTTCGCCCTCCGCGACAGCGAGGTCCAGTCCGCCCTCGCGGGACACTCGCTCGAACAGCAACTCCGGGCCAGGCGGCACGACTTCCTGACGGCGCTCAGGGAGACCGAAGGCGACAGGGAGCTCGCCGCCTGGGCCGTCGTCCTGGACGTGCTGGAGGCTGTCGAGTGGCTCGCCGATCCGGCCTACGCGGCCGAAGAGGCGCTGCTGCTGACCGCGGTCGCCGAGCGGGTGAGCCGCCCCCGGCGCCGGATCGCCGACGAACTACTGGACAGGGCGGCCGAGTTGCTCGAGACAGGTGCCACCATCACCGAGGCGGCACGCAGGGTGGGCGTCGCCACGGGTACGCTGCGCAGCCGCAGCGGGCAGCATCCCCGCCTGGCGGCGGCCCTCCCGCCGAAACGCTGAGCGCCCCCAATTCGCAGCCCGCAGTCCGCAACCCGGGGCGGCCCGCAGCTCGCGGTCGGCAGCGCCCGGGGACGGCGCGCCGCAGGGCGGCGCGATGCCCGTCCAGGACGCCGGTGGCCGCGCACCGGCGCCGCTTCCCCGTCCGAAGGGGCAGGTCGTGGCGGCGGCCCGTACGCGAAGTGTTCGTTGAACAGGATGCGCAACTGTCTGCGGTACGCGCAGCGCCCGTGATACGCACATGGTGGAACCCACGGCACACGTGTTCGCAGGGCGTCGCCGCCTCGCTGCCGCTGCGGCCGGGGGTTCCGCCGCGGGTCTCCGGCGGCAGAAGGCCGGCCGCCGGGTCCGTCATGAAAGTGCATGCGCACCGTCTGCAGAAGGAGACCACCATGGCGCACGCGAGCGGCATGCCGCCGACCTCTCACGCCAACCCCTCAGCCAGGCGTTCACGCCGCAAGAGCCCCGCCCGGATCGCCCTCGAAGTGGCCCTGTGGGCGGTGCAGCTGTACCTTGCCTACTTCTTCGTGACCGTCGGAGCCATCCCGGCACTGACCGCCGAGTCCGGTGCACAGGACACGTTCGAGAAGATCGGCATCGGCCTGTGGTTCATGTACCTCACAGGCACCCTCGAACTGCTGGGCGCCGTCGCGCTGCTCACGCCCTGGTTCTCCGGCCTGGGCGCGCTCGGCCTGATGGGCGTCATGACGGGCGCCTGCATCACGCACCTGACGCTGATGGACGGCAAGGGCGTGGAGACGCCCGCGATGATGCTCGTCCCGCTGCTCGTCATCGTCATCGGACGCTGGGGAACGATCACGCAGCTCCTCAACCGCCTCCGCGGCGGCGGCCGGTAGCGACGACCGCGAGTAAGGCCGGAACGGCCTGAAGACCTCCGGCCGCCCAGACTGCGATGAGAAGCGGGCGGCCGCGCGGTCTCCTCTCCGGTGGGTACGTCCGTACCCCCTCCCGGAGAGGAGACCCGCGATGAACCAGTCAGCCGGCACACCGTCGGAACCCAGGGGCGCCGTTCCCGTCGTCAGGGCGGCACGCGGCAGGGAACTGGCCCTGCGCTCCCTTCAGGCGCTCCTCGCCTTGTTCTACGTGTTCGCGAGCGCCCTGCCCAAGCTCATCGCCCATCCCTCCGCCACCGAGGGCTTCGAGCAGATCGGCTTCGGCATGTGGTTCATGTACGCGATAGGCGTGCTGGAACTCGCCGGCGGCATCGCGCTGGTGGTCCCGCGGCTCGCGGGGCTCTCCGCGCTGGCGCTCATCGCCTTGATGGCCGGCGCCTTCATCACCCAGGTCGCCGTCTTCGACGGCCGCAACGCCTACACGCCTCTGCTGCTCATGGTGCCGCTCGGTGCGATCGCGTGGGTTCGCCGGGGGACCGTCACGGCCCTCGCCGCACGTCTGCGCGGAACGGCCTGAGACGTCAGGAGCCGAGGACGGACCGCACCGCCTCGGGAGTGCGGCCGACGACAGCGCTCCCGTCGTCGGCGGTGATGATGGGCCGCTGGATCAACTCCGGGCGGGTGGCGAGGGCTTCGAGCCAGCGAGCACGGTGCTCCCCGTCGCGCGGCCAGTCCCCGACGCCCAGCTCGGCGGCGGCCGGTTCCCCGGTGCGGGTGATGTCCCACGGTTCCAGCGAGAGCCGGTCCAGTACGGCTTCGAGCTCCTGCACGGTCGGCGGCTGCTCCAGGTAGCGCCTGACCGTGTAGGAGGCCCCCTCGGCGTCCATCAGCGAGATCGCTGAACGGCACTTGGAACAGGCGGGGTTGATCCAGATCTCCATGCTTCGGCTGTCCTTCCGGTGGGATTGCGGTGCCCGGCCCAGGGCGGGCTCCTCGTTGCGGAACGTGCGTCGGTGAGCCGAGGGGCCCACCCCGCGGCGGGCGGCGAAGTGGTGCCGCAGGGTGTCTCCGCTGCCGAAACCGGCGCGTGCCGCCACGGCGTCCACCGGCAGTGCGGTGCTCTCCAGCAACTCCTCGGCGAGCTGCAGCCGTTGATCCAGCAGCCAGCGGTGCGGCGTCGTACCGGTCGCCGCCTTGAAGTGCCGGGCGAAGGTACGCGGCGACATGGCCGCACGGCCGGCCAGGGCCTCCACCGTCAGCGGCTCGTCGAGGTGCTCCTGCATCCAGTCGAGCAGTCCGGTGAGCCCGTATCCGGTCTTCGCCGCGGGCACGGGCATCTCGATGAACTGCGCCTGCCCGCCCGAGCGGTGTGCAGGCACGACCATGCGGCGGGCCAGCGCGTTGGCTGTGGCCGCACCGTGCTCGAGACGGACGAGGTGGAGGCAGGCGTCGATGCCGGCAGCGGCGCCGGCACTGGTGAGGACCGGGCCGTCCTCGACGTACAGCACGTCCCGGTCCACCCGCACGCGCGGATAGCGGCGCGCGAGGCGGTCGGCGAACTGCCAGTGCGTGGCGGCCCCCCGCCCGTCCAGGAGCCCGGCCGCCGCCAGCAGGAAGGCGCCCGTGCACACGGACAGCACACGGGCGCCACGGGCGACCGCCTCCCTCAGCGCCTCCACCAGCTCCTGGGGCGGGTCCGCTTCGAGCTGCGGCCAGGCAGGCACGGTGACGAGATCGGCGTCCGCGACGCGCTCCGGGCCGTGCCCGGCGAGCAGCGTGAAGCCCGACGTCGTCCGGACGGGACCGGGCGTCGCGGCGCACACGGCGAAGTCGTGCACGGGGAGGCCGTCGTCGGAGCGGTCCAGCCCGAAGACCTGGGCGACGACGCCCAGTTCGAAAGCGGCTGCCTGCTCGCCCACCAGCGCGACGACGTTGCGGAGCATGAGCCCATCATGGCAGAAAGTTCCGGGATCCTGACATCCCTGCCAGTATCGCTCTGAGCGGGAGCCGAGCAGGCTTCCGGCATGGACACCTGCACAGACCCGGCCGGGCAGTCCGGTCACACCGCTCCCGGCAGCGGCTCCGGTACCGGTGCCTTCCCCCTGCCCGGCACCACCGCCGCCACCGTGGCCGTCCCCGCACCGGGGAGCGGCCCCCAGCGCTGGGCCGGCGCGCCCAGCGCCCTGTACGACGCGGACGGCTCGCTCCTCCTCGCGTACCGCGTGCGGGATGCGGGGGAGGACCGCAACGTCGTCGCCCGCACCTTCGACGGCAGCACCTACACCGCCGTCGCGGTCCTCGAGAGCGGCCGCCTGGACGCGATGATGGTCGAACGGCCCGCTCTCGTCCGGACGCCCGCCGGCACCCTTCGCCTCTACGTCAGCTGCGCCACGCCCGGCACGAAGCACTGGTGGGTGGGCGTGCTGGAGGCGCCCACGGCGGAGGAGCTGCCCGGTGCGGTGCTGCGGCCCGTCTTCCGCGGCGATCACGCCACCGCCGTGAAGGACCCGGTGATCCGGTGCCGCGACGGGCGCTGGGAGGCGTGGCTGTGCTGCCACCCCCTTGACCGGCCCGGCCACGAGGACCGCATGTTCACCGCGTACGCGACCAGCGAGGACGGTCTGGAATGGCGCTGGCGGGGCCCGGTGCTCCGAGGGCGCCCCGGTGCCTGGGACGCCAGGGGCGCCCGGCTGACGTCCGTCCTCCCCGACGGCCGTGCGAGTTACGACGGGCGGGCCCGCGCGGAGGAGAACTGGTTCGAGCGGACCGGCCTCGCCGCCGGGGAAGTCGTGGACGGCGCCCCGCAGTTCAGCGCCCTGGGGCGGGAGCCGGTCGCCGACGTCCGCTACCTCGAGGTGCTGCCGCTTCCCGGAGCGGCGGGGCACCGCATCTTCTACGAGGCCCGGCTGCGGGACGGAAGCCACGAGCTGCGCACCGAGCTGATCCTCCCCGAGGAGTGGTCGCGCCAGCGGTGGTGCTCTTCGTCGTGCTCCAGCGGCACATCGTCGGAGCGCTCACGGCGGGTGCCGTCGAGACGTGACAGCCGTGGCGGCAGCGTGAGAGCCGCCGGTAGTCTGCGCGGATGACCGAGACCTGGGAGACGGGTGCCCCCGGCGTGCTCCGGCTGCCATCCGGGCGCTCCGTGCGCGGGCGCGGGCTGCGCAGGCCGCTGCCGCCCGGCCCGCAGCCCGCCTTCTCCGTGTTCCTGCTCGGCAAGCAGCCACCCGAAGTCCCCTGGGACTCACGGTGGTTGCGCTGGCCGGACTTCCGCGTGCCCAGCTCCCGCACCCAGGCCCAGGCGCTGCTCTGCGAGGCCTGGTCGCGGGCCGCGGACGAACGCGTCGAGGTGGCATGCGGCGGCGGACGCGGGCGCACGGGCACGGCGCTCGCCGCCCTGGCCGTCCTGGACGGCGTGCCGCCCGCCGAAGCGGTCGACTTCGTACGCCGGCACTACGACCCGCGCGCGGTGGAGACGCCCTGGCAGCGCCGCTGGGTGCTGCGCTTCACCGACTGAGGGAGCCGCCCGCCGGCGGACTTCCGCGGACGCGAAGCCGGTCGGGTCCGGTCACCAGTCCGGGTCGCGCCCCAGGACGGTCCGCCCCCCGTCGACCGGCACCGTCGCACCGGTGATGAACCCGGCGTCGGGGGAGAGCAGGTACGCGATGGCAGCAGCCGTCTCCTCGGGCCGTCCCACCCGGCCCAGCGGGTGCAGCGCGCGCAGCTCGTCCTCGACGCGCGCCGCCACTGCCGGGCCGGCGGCGGCGAGTTGACCGGTGTGGCGCTCCGTGGCGACGGAGCCGGGAGCGACCGCGTTGACGCGTATCCCGTACGGCCCGTACTCGACGGCCAGCGCCCGGGTCAGCCCTTCCACGGCAGCCTTGGCGGTGACGTAGGGCGTGCAGCCGGGGACGGCCCGAGTGGCCTGGTGCGACGTGACGTTGACGATGCTGCCGGGTGTGCCGTCCGCGAGGAACCGGCGGAGGGCCGCCGCGCATCCGGCGACCGCCGGGTCGAGGCTGCCCGCGATCAGGCCGAGCACGGCGGAGACCGGGGTGTCGTGGAGCGAGGCGTCCCGGAAGACGGCGGCGTTGTTCACCCAGCCCTTCAGCGTTCCGGCGCTCTGCGCGAGGTCCGCGGCCCGTTCGGTCACCGCGGGGTCGTCCGCGCTGCCGGTCACCGCGACGGCCCGGTCCGCGGAGGGGTGCTCCCGGACCCACTGGAGGGCGGCCGCGTCCACGTCGACCGCGACCACCGCGTGGGAATCGCGGAGCAGCCGCTCGGTGAGGGCCCGGCCGATGCCGCGGGCCGCACCGGTCACCACGTAGACGTCGCCCATGGGTCCGCCCTCCTCGCTTCGCGTCCTTCCGGGGCGAAACCACCCTTCCCTCCGCTCGCGAGCCATGTCAACTGCATCTGTCGAAGCACTTCGATTCCGCTCCCGTGGAGGGGGCGGGGAGCGGCACGCTCCGGCGCATCGGGGGCCCGGGTGCCGCCGCTGGACGCGGTCTCAGGTCGAGCCGCGCCGCACCAGCTCCAGCCGGAGCGCGACCTCCCGTACCGCTGCCGCCTCCTTGCCGGACATCCGCTTGCGCAGCAGTTCCAAAGCGGCCCTGCCGGACTCCTCGAGAGGCTGGCGGACCGTCGTCAGGTCCAGGGCTTCGGCGAGTTCGCTGTCGTCGAACCCGGCCACGGCCACGTCGCCGGGCACCGCCAGGCCGAGGCGCTGTGCCGCCCTCACGACGCCCGCGGCGAGGGTGTCGTCAGCGGCGAAGACCGCCGTAGGGCGCTGCTCGCCGGAGAGCAGCGAGGCGGCCGCTGCGGCGGACGCCTCCAGGCTGTGCTCCGTGAACCGCACGTGGGTTTCGCCGAGCGGGCATCCGGCCTCGGTCAGGGACGCGCGGAACCCGGACAGCCGTTTGCGGGTGGGGGAGAGGTGGTCGTCGGACTGCTGCCTCTCGCCGACGAACCCGAAGTCCGTGTGGCCCCGCCCCGTCAGGTGTTCCGCCACGAGACGGCCACCGGAGGAGTCGTCCGTGTGGATGGAGTCGAAGCCAGGGTGGCGCACGTCGACCAGGACGGCCGGCAGCCCCTGCGCCCGCAGGCGTCCGGCCGCGGCCTCCTCCAGCGGCAGGCTCACCACGAGGAGCCCGTCCAGCTGTCCGGTCAGCGGCAGGCTCGCGAGCAGGGGGGAGGCGCTGCGAGCGGCCGACTCCTGGTCGAAGACGACGACTTCGAGGGGCCGCCCCGCCGCCTCGTGCAGCACGCCGTTCAGCCGCCGGGCCGCGGAGGGATAGGAGGTGAAGGGCGCGAGCACTCCGATACGGCCGACGCCCTTGCGTGCCTTGACCACGGCCTCGGTCTTGGGCGTGTAGCCGAGGGCGTCCGCGGCGGTCAGGACGCGCTCGCGGGTCCCGGCGCTCACGCGGGCAGGGTTGTTGAGCGCCAGCGAGACCGTGGAGATGCTCACGCCCGCTTCCGCTGCGACGTCGTAGATGGTGGCGCGGCTCGGCAACTGCCCTCAGCTTTCCTTGACTTGACCCATGCGGGGCGCATCGTAGACCGGCGGGCCCGCGGGACGCCCGCGCCCGGCGGGGCGCCCGCGGCGCGGGGGAGGGGTCGGGCGGCCGTTCACTGGACGTCGAACTCGTTGCCCTCGGGGTCCGCCATGGTCACGTGGCTGCCGCCCTGCGCCTCGACCCTGTGCAGCACCTTCGCGCCGATCTCGGTGAGGCGGCGCACCTCCGCGTCGCGCTGCCCGGGGCCGACGTGCAGATCGACGTGGAGGCGGTTCTTGCCCTGCTTCGCCTCGGGGACGGCCTGGAAGAGCAGGCGCCTGCCCAGGCCCGTGCCGCTGGCGGCGTCGACCGGATCGTCGGGGTGGCGTACAGCGGCCAGCAGGCGCCAGACCTTACGGCCGTCGACCACGGTGTAGTCGTTCTCGCCGACGGCTCCGGCTTCGAGGAGCCGGTCGATGAGCGCGCTGTTGTCCTCCACCTCGTAGCCCAGGGCGAGGGCCCAGAACCGGGCGAGCTGCAGCGGGTCGGAGCAGTCGACGACGAGTTTCCAGTCCACGGCCATGGGGTCCTCCAGGGTGGGGAGAGCTTCGCGCGGCGGGGGCGAGGGGCGAGGGTCAGGGTGATGACGAGCGGCCGAGTGGATTCCGTGCGGCCTCCCCCGCTGAAACCACTTATACTGGTTACATGAACGCCGAGGCAACAGGCCTGGTCATGCACTCGCCCGACGGCACCCGATACGTCTTCGACCCGGGAGCCCTCTGCCTTGAGTTGCTCACCACGGGCGGCCCGGGCGGCCCGGGCGACCTGGCGGCCTTCGAGGTACTCCGCACACCTGGCGACCTGGCCGGATGGCTGGCGAGGTCACGTCTTGGCCTGGCCCGGGAGGACGTCCGGGTGACCGGCGGCGAACTGGCGGCGGCCCACCGGCTCCGCGACGCCCTCTGGGGACTGGCGCGCGCCGCCGCGCACGGGCAGAGGCGGGAGGCCCGCCATACGGCGGAGGTGAACCGCGCCGCTGCCCACCCTCCGCCCGTCCCGCGGATGGAGGAGGACGGAGCCCGCGGCTGGCAGCCGTCCGTAGCCGGCAGCCAGGCCCTCTCGGCCATAGCCCGTGACGCGGTGGAGCTGTTCACGGGTCCCTTCGCCTCCCGGGTGCGCGAATGCGGGGCGCCCGACTGCCGTCTCGTCTTCGTGGACGTCTCGCGCCCCGGCCGCCGGCGCTGGTGCGCGATGGAGCGTTGCGGGAACCGCCACAAGGTCCGGGCCCTTCGCGCCCGGCGCGTGAGGGACGACGCACGCGAGAGCGACGAGAAGGAGGAGTCATGACCAGACCCACAGGACTGACGAAGGACGCCGGCTACGAGATCGGCGTCTCCAAGACCCTGCCCGTGCCGCCCGGAGCGGTATGGGACTACCTGACCGGTCCGGAAGGCCAGGCGGCCTGGCTCGGCGAGGGCCCCTCCGTCGAGCTGCGCAGGGGTGCCCGGTACACCCTCGCCGACGGCACCGCCGGCGAGGTGCGCGGCTGCCAGCCCGGCGTCCGCCTCCGCCTGACGCGCCGTCCGCCGGAAGGCGGAGAGAGCACCGTCCAGTTCACCATCCAGGCGCGGGGGAGCAGGTCCGTGCTCCAGTTCCACCAGGAGAGACTCGCCGACGCGCAGGAGCGAGAACGGCAGCGGCACCACTGGCGAGCGGTGATGGAGCGCGTCACGTACGCGCTCACGCCCGCAGTCTGACCGCGCGGCACCCGGCCGGGCCCCGCACCCGGAGACGGAGGAGAGCGTGGGGACGGTTCACCCCGGGCCGGCGTCGGCCGCCTGGAGGAACCAGTCCTGCGCGGCCGCCGCGACCTGCTCCAGCGCGCCCGGCTCCTCGAACAGATGGGTCGCCCCGGGCACGACCTGGACGCGGTGCGTCTCCGGGAGCTCCTCCGCTGCCTTGCGGTTCAGCTCCAGTACGTGCTCGTCCCGGCCGCCCACCAGCAGAAGCACCGGCACGCGTACCCGTCCGAGGGCGTCCCCCGCCAGGTCCGGACGCCCGCCGCGGGAGACGACGGAGACCACGCGGTCCGGGCGCTCCGCCGCGGCCACGAGAGCGGCCGCGGCACCCGTGCTGGCACCGAAGAGGTGCACAGGCAGCGAGCCCGTCGCCGGGTACTTCGCGAGCCAGTCGACCGCGGCGGCGGTGCGCTCGCCCAGCAGGGCGACATCGAAGCGGAACTCGCCGCTCACCGCGTCGGACTGCTCCTCGCCCTCGGTGAGGAGGTCCATCAGCAGCGTGGCCCATCCGTTCCGGCGCAGCGCCTCGGCGACCGCCCTGTTCCTGGGGCTGTGCCGCGAGCTGCCGCTGCCGTGCGCGAAGAGGACGACGCCGCGGGCCGAGGGCGGCACCTCCAGGTCGCCCGCGAGCTCCACGCTGCCCGGCGCGGAGACCGAGACTGCTTCCGAGACCGTCACAGATTCCCCTTCCGGCCGGCTGTCCGTACTCCTCCCAGGTAGCCGTGGTTCCGGGGTCGTATGCATGGGACGGGTCCGTGCCTATGGGGCCGGCGGACTCTTCGTGGCGGCGGACTCCTCGCGGCGGGCTCCGCGCCCGGTGCGGGCGGAGGCGCCGACAGCTCAGTGCCGGTAGACGCGGAAGTAGTCGAACTCCGCGGTGGCGCCCTCGCCGCCCATGGAGACCAGGCCCGTCCGCAGCTCGCTGTCGCCGGGCAGCGTCCACGTTCCGCCCGCGATCCACGTCCGGCCGTCGCGGCTGGTGAACGCCTGCACGCGCCGTTCGCCGCTGCGATGGTCCCTGGTGTGCCTCAGCCGCAGCCAGGTGGTCGCGGCGGGCGGCCCCACGGAGGTCGAGCCGTAGGAGATGTCGCCCTCGTAGGGCTGCTCCTTGCCGTACTCGGTCTGCCGGGTGTTCCAGATGGCCGCGTGGGACAGGCGCAGGTACCTGTCGTCGTCGACGTACGCGATCAGCCCGCCCTGCTGGAAGTTGCGCTCCTTCTCCTCGCCCAGGTCGATGCCGAGCTTCGTCTCGACCGTGAAGTCCCCCTCGGGGGCCTTCCGCAACATGACGGAGGCCGTGTTGTCGTCCTTGTGCAGGTCGGCGTCCTGCGTGGGCCAGACGTACTGGCCCTTCTCCACCCGTCCCGCGGGATCACGCACCCACTGCCAGCCCGGGCGGGGCTGCTCGCCGTCGAACTCGTCGCTGCGGGACGCGTCGAGCCGGCCCGGCGTGCCCGGTGCGTGCTGCTCCGCTCCGGGCCGGGCATCGGGGGCGTGGCCCGGGGGGCCGGTGACGGGGGCGAGCTGCCGTCCCTCGGAGGCGCCCTTGCCTCCGCGCACGACCGGCCAGCCGTCGACCCAGTCCAGCCGGTCGATGAGCATGGGGCGGCGGTTGATGCCGTACGGCTCGTCGAGGAACGGGTCGGACCGGTCGATGGCGTGGTAGAGCATCCAGTCCTGTCCGGCCAGGTCCTTCACGACGGCGTTGTGCCCCGTGCCCACCCAGCGGTTGCCGTTGGGGGTGAGCGCGATGCTCCCGCCCGTACGGGAGGCCGTCAGCGCGACGCCTTCGCGGTCCTTGAACGGTCCGCGCACCGACTTGGAGCGCCCGACGAAGACCGAGTACCCGGTCGTGGGCCCGGCGCAGCAGTCACCGGAGGAGGCGAACAGATACCAGTAGCCGCCCCGCCGGACGACGTAGCCGCCCTCGAACCTGTTGTCGGTGGCGACCTTCGTCGGCTTCCCCACCGTCCGCCTGCCGTCGGCCGACAGCTCGGTCACTTCGATGCCGCCGTAGTACGAGCCGTAGTAGAGGTAGCGGCGGCCGTCCGTGTCGACGACGTGGGCGGGGTCGAACGTCCACAGGAAGTCGTCCTCGTCCCCGCTGCCGCGCCTGGGTTCGACGACGGGCTCGTCGTGCGACTTCCACGGGCCCGCCGGGTGGGACGCGGTGGCGACGCCGATGGCGCTGTCGTCCTTCTCACCGGTGGCGTCGGTCTGGGTGACGACGTAGTAGAGCCAGTAGCGGCCGTCGTGGTAGCTGATGTCCGGCGCCCAGTAGGCGGCGTCGTTCTTCTCGTCGGCCCAGTCGGGGGCGTTGTCCTCGTCGAGGGCGTCGCCGACGTAGGACCAGTCGACGAGGTCGGCCGAGCGGGCGATGGGCAGCGAGTGCGGCTCGCCCTCGCCGCTGCGGAGCGGGTCGGTGGTGCCGAACGCGTACCAGTAGCCGTCCTTGCCGCGTACGACAGCGGGGTCGGCGAAGGTGTCCGCGAAACCGCTCGAGACCGGGTTGCGGTAGGTGAGTGCCCGCGCTCCGGGGCCGTCTGACCTGGCGTCGGCGGAAGCGGACGCACCGTACGAGTGCGGCACGAACGCCAACGGGATCAGCAGAGCCGATCCTGCGAGCGTGCGACGGATGCGTGCACCGGAACTGCTTGACATCACTGGCCCTCCCCGGGTCCTCACAGCGGCACGCTCGTTCTATAGCCGTAGGTACAACGTTGTAAAGACTGGTGCGGGGACTGCTCGTCACCATGACAAAGACCTTGGAATCACCTCCCGTTCCGCCCCCGAGCCCAGTTCGCGCCGGGCCTCCGTGCGGGCGGGAGGGGTGGAGAGACGCCGCAGCCGCCCACCGCTGCGGAAGCGGTGGACGGCTGCGGGAGGCGGCCGGGCACTCAGGCCGCCGGGCCGGGGCCCGTCCTCAGGACTGGGGCCGCCTGCCGTGGTTGGCCGCGTTCTTGCGACGTGCCTTCTTCTTGCGGCGCCGCTTCGATGACATGCCGGCTCCTTTCTGTGGTGCTTGCCGGGTGCCCCGTCAGGCGGCTGTACGTGCGTACGCCCGCCGGCGGGCCACCAACGGTTCGTGAGCAGCACCCCACCATGCGCGCCCCGTCATCTCCAAACGGGCCCGGCCCCGGGGCCGGTCAGTAACCCCGCACGTCGGGCCAGGCGCGCTCGATCCCCTGCTGCTCCAGCAGCCGGCAGAACTCCGCGCTCAGCGTCTCGTCACCGTGCACCTGCTGGGGCTCGGCACCGCGCTCCAGGCAGAAGACGGCGAGCAGCGAGGCGGCCTCCCCGATGTTCCACTCCACCGGATGGAGGCGAAGGCAGCCGTTGGAGATGTGCGTGGCGCCGAGGTTCTTGCAGGCGGGCAGCAGGTTGCGTACGCGGACGGGGACGAGGGACCCCAGCGGGATCTGGAACGGCACGCTCGGGATGTCGATGTAGTTGTCGCCGCCCGTCGACGGGTGCAGGTCGATGCGGTACGAGCCGATGCCCACCGAGTCGGCGTGACGCGTGCCGCCGTACGGGCCGGCCACGTCGAGGGAGACGTCGTTCTCCGTGACGGTGTGCAGCGCCCGGATGCGCCGGGACTCCCTTACGTACGGCGCCTTGGCCAGGCCGTCCGCCGTGCCCGTCACATCCGGACGCAGCCTCAGGCCGGGGAAACCGGTGCCGCCGTCGGCCCGGGGGGCCTCGGTCTGCAGCCAGTGGAGGAGCGAGAGGCTCAACTGACGTGCCTGGTGCAGGTGTTCCGCAGCGGTCGCCTCGTCGACGTCGACGATCGGACCCAGCCAGTAGTCGTTCATCGGCCAGTTGACCAGCGTGATGTCGGAGGGGACGGCGCCCGGCGCGTGCAGCCCGCGGGCGAGGATGCGGCGGAACATCCACAGCTCGCTGTCGCCGTGGTCGCGAGCCGGGTCGGCGAGCTGCGCGACCGGCTCGTCCGGCGGGTTGGGCTCCAGCCACCGCTCCCGCGGCTCGAGCGTGCTCGGCACGGGGGCGGTGAAGCTCAGCAGCGGCCCCGTCCAGAAGTCCGGCTCGTACGCGCGCCAGGCGTCGTAGCCGTCCGGACGGTCGATCGTGTGGTCCTCCCCTTCGTGGTGGGAGAGGGCGAAGGTGACGGTGAAGCTCTGGATGTTGCCGGGGGCGGCGGTCCCGGGCGCGTGGGCCTCACCGTGCTCGTCCGCGCTCTCGGCCCCGATGACGTACTCGGCTCCCGCCGCGGGGAGCACGTCGCCGTGGTCGGTGGCGTCGAGGAAGAACGGCGCGGTCAGGACGGTGGACTCACCGCCCGGCCCGCGCACGTGCAGGGAGCGGACGCGGTCCCCGTCCGTCTCCGCGCCGCTGACGCGGTGGCCGAGCAGCACGGTGAGCCGTCCCGCGGCGATGTGCGGCGCGAGACGCGCCTCGATCACCGACAGCGCCGCCCGGGGCTCGTGGCAGAGCCTGCTGACGCGGCCCGCTCCGGGGTTGAGCGCATTCCAGTCCCTGGCCCGCTCCGTGAGCGGATACCACGTGCGGTAGTAACCGCGGATGTCCTCGCGCAGCTGCCGGTAGGACGCCGTGCAGCCGAACTTCTCGATCCAGGGGTGCTCGTCCGGCGGCACCGCCTGGGAGGTGAGCTGGCCGCCCAGCCAGTCGGTCTCCTCCGTCAGGACGACGCGCCGTCCGAGGCGGCAGGCGGCGAGCGCCGCGGCGACCCCGCCGAGGCTTCCGCCGGCGACGACGAGGTCCGCTCGAATCTCAGGCATGGCTTGCGTGTTCTCTTTCCGTGGCTGTGCCCGCACGCCGCCCTCGCGGGGTGCGGCACGCGGATCGTGCTGGTCACCGCCGGTCCCGAAGGGGCCGGCCGGATGCATCCCTGCCCTGGCAGCACGGCCTCAAGGGTGCGGATCTCGGGGGCGGGGAGCGGACGCCGGCGGACCCGCGCGTGCCGTGGAGGGCGGAGCGGCGTGCGCTCACCGTTCCAGAAGCAGCGCGTCGCCGATGGCGCGTTCGCCCGCGGGGTCCGAGGGCCGCGTGATCAGCGCACCGCCGAGGGTCATGCCGGTCGAGCCCCCGCCGTCCAGGTTCATCGCCCGCACCGCCCCGAGCGAGGCCATCAGCCGCGCCGTCTCCGTCACCGAGAGACCGTCGCTGTAGCCGGGCTGCCTGCCCTCCGCGGTGACGAGGAGGATCCGCCCCCGGCGGTCCACGCCCAGGGCGGTACGCGGATTGCGCTTGAGGCCCCACGCGTAGGCCGCCGAGGGTTCTCCCGGCCGGTCGATGCCGTCGGCGCCGAAGTCGACGGAGACCCGGCCGTCGCGCACGAGTTGCGGGCCGCCGTTGACGATGTCGTCGCCGGCACCGAGACGCACCCTGCGCCCGCCCTCGTCGAGGACGCGCTCGCGCACCTTCAGGACCGTCCCGGGCCTCGCGTGCGCGCGGAGCCAGCGCGCGCCCGCTCCCGTCCCCGCGAGCACCTCGCCGCCCGCTGGCACCTTCCCGCCGCGCGCCCGCAGTTCCAGCACGCGGCCGGTACGGTCCAGAGCTGCCTCGACGCCCTTCCCCGCAGGGGTGGAGGTTCCCAACTGCGCGGTGAAGAGGACGAGTTCGTGCGGGTCGGTGCATGTCACGTCGTGCAGGGGGAGTTCGGTCGGGCGGTCCCCTCCCACGCCGCCGCAGTTGCGGATCAGGCCGGGCTGCCGGTTGACGCCGTCGACCGTCCTGGTCGCTCCGCGACCGGCACTGCCCTCCGCTCTGACGCTCAACTCCGTGCGCAGACGGACCAGTTCGGGCCGCAGCCCGTCGCCGCGGAGCACCGCCGCGATCCGGCCGTTCGTCGCCGCGCTCCGCAGCCGGCCGTCCTGCGCCGCCACTCCGGCGGCGGCCCCGGGCACGCCGTCCTCGTCCTCCATCACGAAGAAGCCGGCGTTCACGCCGAGCAGCGCCCCCGCCCGTGAGGAGAGCGTGGTGAGTCTCTCCCTGCCTGCGACGGCGGCGCCGTCGTCGCTGCCGAGGGAGCCCCGGAAGCGGCGGGGGTCGATCACGGCCGCGTTGACGCGGGTACGGCCGCCGCGTCCCGCGCCGTCACCGCCTGTCCACTCCGTCGCCGCCGCGAAGCCCGCCTCGCCGAGCTCCGCGCGCTGCTCGTCCGCCTCCTCCTTCGAGGCGTGGCTCCCGACACGCACCCGCATCCCGAGGGTCCCGTGCCGGTCGGCGGAACCGCGGGGCCAGTCGACGCGCTCCGTGCGGGGTGCGAACCCCGCTCGGCGGAGGCCGCGGGCGGTGTCCCGGGCCTGTCCGGCGCTGAGGATCTGGGCGCCGTCCTCGCTGACCGTCACGGTCCAGCGTGCACTCCCGCCGTCCCGGAGAAGACCGGAGTACAGGTCGGCGCCCGGGGCGATCCGCTGGCGGTCCCAGCCCGACAGCGCTCCGGGCACCCGGGGTCCGGGCCCGTCCATGCCGTCGGCGTCCGCCGGCGGCGCCGTGAGGAGCGCGATGCTGACGGCTGCCAGCGCGCCCGCCGTGCCGGCCGTGCGCATGCGGAAGGGGCGGACGGTGCGGCGGGTGCGGACTCGTGAACTGGCGGCCATGGACTCTCCACTGAGGCAGGTCGGGCGGGCGGCGGAACGGCGGTGCCGCGCAGAACATACTGTCCGCGACGGCCCCGTCGGCAGCCCGCGTTCCGGATACCGGGCGGCGGCGCTGCCCGCTGGCGCGGTGTGCTGTGATGTGGTGCGCAGCCGTCCCCGCACGTCGCAGGAGCCACAACATGAGCGCCCGAGAAGCACCGTGGTGGCGTGACGCCGTCGTGTACCAGGTCTATCTGCGCAGCTTCGCGGACGCGGACGGCGACGGTACCGGCGATCTGCGGGGCCTGCTGGGGCACTTGGACCATCTGGCCGAGCTGGGCGTGGACGCGCTCTGGCTCAACCCCTTCTACGTCAGCGGCGAGGCGGACGCCGGATATGACGTCATCGACCACCGGGCGGTCGATCCCGCGATGGGCACCCTGGCCGACGTGGACGAACTGATCGAGCAGGCACACGCACGCGGACTGCGCGTCGTCGGCGACATCGTCGCCAACCACACCTCCGCGCAGCATCCCTGGTTCCGTCAGGCCCGGTCGGGCGGCCCCGGCGACCCCATGCGCGCCCGCTACCACATCGCGCCCGGCCGCGACGGCGCGCCGCCCTCCCAGTGGCGGTCGCTCTTCGGCGGGTCCGCATGGGAGCCGCTCGGGGACGGTGAGTGGTATCTGCACCTCTTCGACGTCGAACAGCCCGACCTCGACTGGGGCCATCCGGAGGTCCGCGCCGACGTCGAGGCCACGGTGCGCTTCTGGCTCGACCGCGGCTTCGACGGGCTGCGCTTCGACGCCGCGGGGGCCCTGGCGAAAGCACCCGGCTACCCTCCCGCTCCCGAGGGAGAGCGACGCCCCGGCGACGATCACCCCTTCAGCGACCGGCCCGAAGTGCACCGCATCCACCGCCGGTTCGCCGAGATACTCGCGGAGCGTCCCGGCCGGTACGGGGTGGCGGAGACCTGGGGACCGGCCTGGCTCGGCGAGCCGTACATCCGTCCCGGCGGACTGCAGCAGGCGTTCGCCATGGACGTCGTCTTCACACCCCTCGACGCCGAAGCCCTGGGCCGCGCCGTGCGTTCGTACCTGGAAGCGGCGGCGCGGCAGGGCAGGCGTCCGGCCTGGCCGCACGGCAACCACGACGTCACGCGGGCGGCGTCCCGCTGGGGGAGCGAGGGCGCTCTGGCCGTGCTGTGGCTGCTGCTCGCCCTGCCCGGCGCGACGTACCTCTACGCCGGCGACGAGCTGGCCCTGCCCGAAGTGCAGCTCGCCGACGAGGATTTGAGGGACCCCTCGTGGGTGCGCTCCGGCGGGACCGACCGCGGCAGGGACGGTGCACGCGTGCCGCTGCCCTGGACCCGTGCCGGCGAGGGCCACCACGGCTTCTCCCCGCCGGGGGCCCAGCAGAGCCCGTGGCTGCCGCAGCCGCCCGGCTGGGGCGAACGAAGCGTGCAGGCCCAGCACGAGGACACCGGCTCGGCGTTGAACAGGGTCCGCGGTGCGCTGCGTGCCCGGTCGGGCCTGCGGGAGGCCCCGTGGCCCGAGTGGCTGCCCGCTCCGGACGGGGTGCTCGCCTTCCGGCGGGGCGAGGTCGCCTGCGTGCTCAACTCAACAGGCGAGTCACTGCCGTTGGAGACATGGGGCGGCGAACTGCTCTCCTCCAGCCGCCCGTTGGATGCGGAAGGCCGGCTGCCCTCACCCGGAACGGCCTGGCTGCGCTGACGCGCGGCGAGCGCGGCCCGCACCTCTCAGCCGGCAAGTCCGCGGCCATGGGCGGCAGACGAGTCCGCGTCCATCAGGACGAGAACGCACCGCGGTCATGCTCTGACGACGCGGAGCCGGGTGACGCACCACCCCATCGAGTACGCCACCCGGAGAATCACCGCGGTACCTGCCTGCGACCGCTGCCCCGTCAGATCCCGGGCGGTCGCTGCTCCGCTCCGCCGGTACCGCCCGTCGCGGCTTCGGCGGGGGACCCGGCCATGGCGGGGACGCGTGACGTGCCCGGCCGGGGAATCGCGGCCAGCAGCCGCCGCGTGTACGGGTCCTTGGCGTCGCCGATCACCTCGAGCGTGGGGCCGTGCTCCACCATCGATCCCTGGTTGAGCACCATCACCTCGTCGGCGAGGAGCCTGGCACTGAGCAGATCGTGGGTGATGTAGAGCATGGCGATGCCACGGTCGCGCACCAGCGTGTCGAGGAGCTCGAGGATCTCGGCCCGGATGGAGACGTCGAGCATCGAGATGGGCTCGTCCGCGATCAGCACCTCCGGCTCCGGCGCCAGCGCCCTCGCGATGACGACGCGCTGCCGCTGCCCTCCGGAGAGCTGGCTGGGCAGCTTGTCCAGGTACTGCTCCGCCGGGCTCAGCCCGACGGTCTCCAGCAGCTCCGCCGCCCGCGCCCGCGCCTGTCTGCCGTCCATGCCCAGGTGGTTGCGGAGCGGCCGGCCCAGCGCGTACGCGAGCGTGCGCGTCGGGTTGAGCGCGGAGAACGGGTCCTGGAAGACGAGCTGGACGTGCCGGCGGTAGCGGCGCAGCGCACTGCGCCGCAGCCGGTCCACGCGGGTGCCCTTGAAGCGGACGCTGCCCCGGCTGGGCCGCTCCACCCCGGTGAGCAGGCGGGCGATCGTCGACTTTCCCGACCCGCTCTCGCCGACCAGTGCGCTGACCCGCCCTGGGCGCAGCGTGAACGACACGTTCCGCACGGCGCGGGTCGAGGTGAAGCCGAGTCCGCGCTTGGTGCGGTAGGTCTTGCCGACGCCCTCCACGGTCATGACGGGCTCCCCGCCCTCCCGTCCCCGGGAGTCGGCCGTCGTGGAGAAGACGGCCACGTTCCGCACAGGCGGCGGGACCGGGGCCGAGGCGGTCCCCGGCGCTGCCTCGGCCCCCTGCCGGCCGCCGTGTGCGGCCTGCTCCGCCGGCCCCTCGAGCAGCAGACACCTGGCCTCGCCCCGCTCCACGGGCACGAGCGACGGATGCCGCGTCCGGCAGGCGTCGACCGCGACGGGGCAGCGGGGCTGGAAGAGGCAGCCGTCGTGCCTGCGCGACAGGTCCGGCGGCCGTCCCGGGGTGTAGGCGACCTCGACGTCGGCGTCGCGCGGGTCCGCGTACGAGCCGAGCAGCCCGGCGCTGTAGGGGTGCAGTTGCCGCACCACCATGTCCGCCGCGGGCCGGCTCTCGACGATCTCCCCGGCGTACATGACCATTACGCGGTCCGCCATCTCCATGACGGTGCCCAGGTCGTGGCTGATGAAGAGCACGGCGAATCCGAGCCTGCGCTGCAACTCCCGCAGCCGGTCCAGGATGTCGCGCTGCACGACCACGTCCAGGCCGGTCGTCGGCTCGTCGAGCAGCACGAAGCGGGGCCGCAGCACCAACGCCAGGGCCAGGGCGACGCGTTGCTTCATGCCGCCGGACAGCTCGTGCGGGTAGCGGCGCAGCACCCCGCGGTCCAGGGAGACCATCTCCAGCAGCTCGCCCGCCCGTTCGTCGACGTCGACCTTGCCGCCGGTCGCTTCGGGGTGGGCGGCGATTGCGTCGGCGAACTGCTCGCGCACGGTGATGACCGGGTTGAGCGAGTTCATGCTCGACTGGAACACCGTGGACAGGTCGGCCCAGCGCATCGGCCGGAGTTCGTCCTCGTCGAGACGTGTCACGTCGCGGCCGTCGAAGGTGATCCGTCCGCCGGTGATCGCCGCGGGCTTCTCCAGCAGACGCAGTACCGCGTGCCCGAGCGTGGACTTGCCGCAGCCCGACTCCCCGAGCAGGCCGACGAACTCGCCCTCGCCGACGGTGAAGCTGACGTGGTCCACGGCCCGTACGGCTGCCGAGTCGCGGGGACTGTAGGTGACTTGAAGATCCTCCACCTGCAGCAGGGGCATCTCAGTCCTCCCTCAGATGGGGGTTGCTCAGCGCGTCGACGCCGAAGTTGACGAGCGTGAAGGAGGTGACCAGCAGCGCCAGCACGAGGCCCGGTGCGACCACCCACGCCCACTGCCCGGTCGTCATCGCACCGCCGAGGCTGGCCTGGTTGAGCATCGTGCCCCAGCTGACGGTCTGCGGGTCGCCCAGGCCGAGGAACGCCAGCCCCGCCTCCGCGCCGATCGCCCCGAGAGCGGAGCCCATGAACCCGACGACGATCAGCGACATCATGTTGGGCACGATCTCGTACGCGATGATGCGCGCCGTGCTGTCGCCCGCGAACTTGGCGGCCGTGACGTAGTCCCGAGTCCGCAGGGTGATGATCTGGGCGCGCTTGATGCGCGCGCCGTGCGCCCAGCCGGTCACCGTGATGACGGCGATGATCAGCCAGAGCCCCTTCACCGGGGCGTACGCCGCCAGCGTGATCATCAGGGGCAGCACCGGTACGACGAGACCGAGGTTGATGAAGAACGACAGGACCTCGTCCACCACTCCCTGCAGGTAGCCGGCGGTGAGACCGACCGCCACGGCGATCAGCGTGCTCAGCACACCCGCGACCACGCCCACCAGCAGCGAGGTGCGGGCCCCGTGGACGAGCTGGGAGAAGACGTCCTCACCTTGAGCGGTCGTGCCCAGCCAGTGGGCGCCCGAGGGCGCCTCCGACGTCGCGAAGTCCTCCAGGCGCGGATCGTAGGGCGCGATGAGCGGAGCGAAGACCGCGACCAGCGTGAACGCCGCGAGCATCAGCAGCCCCACGCGGCACTTTCCGTTGCGCCACAGGATGACGAACCAGCCGGGCATGCGGCGGGACTTGCCGGCGTCGAGCGCCGCGATCCCCACGCTTTCGGTGTCGGCGCCCGGAGCGGGCGCCGCCGCGGTCGCGTTGCCGTGGGCGGTGGTCATGCTGCCTCCTTCCGCCTGACGCGCGGGTCGAGGAATCCGTACGCGACGTCCGCGAGGAAGTTCGCCAGCAGCACGCCGACAGTGGTGAACAGGAACAGGGTCTGCATCAGCGGGAAGTCCTTGTTGGACACCGCTTCCAGCAACAGCCGCCCCATTCCCGGGTAGTTGAAGATGCTCTCGACGAGCACCGTGCCGCCGAGGATGCTGCCCAGGGCGATCGCGAACCCCGTGACGTTGGGGAGGACGGCGATGCGCGCCCCGTAGGTGAGCGCGATGCGGCGCCGCGAGAGTCCCTTCGCGCGGGCCAGCCGCGCGTAGTCCTCGCCGAGGTTCTGCACCATGTTGTTGCGCATCCCGAGGATCCAGCCGATGGGCCCGGTGATCAGCAGCGACACTGCGGGCAGCACGCTGTGCTGGAAGGCGTCGGAGAAGAACAGCCAGGTCCAGCCCGGCTGACTGCCGCCCCCGTAACCGCCGCCCTCCGGGAACCAGTTGAGGGTGATGGCGAAGACGAAGATCAGCAGCAGGCCGATCCAGAAGAACGGCAGCGTGCCGATGAACGTCGACCCGAGGGTGATCAGCGAGTCCGTCCTGCTGTTGCGGCGGTAGGCCGCCCACGCCCCGAGCACCGTGCCCACGGCGAACGAGATGACCTGGGTGACGCCGACGAGGACCAGGGTCCACGGCATCGCCTCGCTGATCACGTCCGTCACCGAGTACGGGTAGTAGGTGTACGAGACGCCGAAGTGGCCCTGGGCGAGCGCACCGAGGTACTCCCAGTACTGCTGGAGGAGGTTCCCGTCCGGCGTGCCGAGCAACTTCCGTACAGCCGCGAGCTGGGCGGGGTCGACCGCCTCGGTCCTGCTGCTCAGCCGGGCCAGGAGCGCCTCGGCCGGGTCCCCGGGCTCCAGCCGGGGGATGAGGAAGTTGAGCGTCACCGCCGCCCACAGGGTCGCCAGGAAGAAGCCGGCACGCCGGACGAAGAACGTCATGTCACTCAGTCCTTGGCGGGCTTGAGGTGGGTCAGCCAGACGAGGTTGTCGCCGGCGGCCGCGTACGGGTCGTTCTCGTCGGGCCAGCCCTCGGCCTTCGTCGTCTTGTACTGGAACCACTTCGCGCCGTACCAGACCGGGATCATCGGCACGTCGGTCATCATCACGTCGACGAGCCCGGCCACGGCCTGCTTCTGCTTGTCGCGGTCGACCGTGAGGCGCAGCCGGTCCAGCAGCTTGTCCGTCCGCGCGTCCTTCCAGCGCACCGTGTTGCTGGGCGCCTTCTCACCGATGGGAGCGGTCTTCTCGCTGCTCAGCGGATCCGCGAAGTTGGTGTAGTTGTTGCAGGTGCCGGGCAGCACGCCGAACGTCATCTCGTAGTTGCCCGTCGCGCGGTCCTCCTCGTGCGCGGTGGGCGTCGGCGTCTCCATGTCCACCTGGAGGCCAAGGGCCTTCATGTTGTCCGTGAGGATCTTGGCGGAGGCCACCCAGTCGTTGTAGGAACCGGGGACCTTGAAGCTGAACGAGATGGGCTTGCCGTCCTTGCCCAGCCGCCGTCCCTGCGAGTCGCGCTTGTAGCCGGCCTTGGTGAGGGCCGCGCTCGCAGCCTTCGGGTCGTAGCCGATGCGGCCCTCGTCCGGGAGGCTCCGGGGCAGGAAGTCCTTCTGGCCGGGGACGATGAGGCCGCTCTGACTGGCGTGCGTGACGTAGCCCAGCTGCGCCTTGCTCACGACCTTCTGGTGGTCGAAGGCCTTGGTCAGCGCGCGGCGGAAGCGGACGTCCTTGAACGGCGCCTTGGTGAGGTTCATGTAGACGCTCACGGCGCCGCCGGGCGCGTACCAGTACTTGTGGTGCTCCGGGTCCCGCTTGACGTACGTCTTCTCGATGTCCGGTACGTACAGGCCCTGCTGGTCGTACTCGCCGCGGCTGAGCTTCAGCTGCTCCACCTGCCCGCCGGCGTCGGTCTTGTTGAAGCGCAGCTCGTTGACCTTGACCTTCTCGGCCTGCCAGTAGCGGGGATTGCGCTCGGTCACCAGCTGCTTCGGGCTGAAGGACTTCATCTTCATCGGGCCCGTGCCGACAGGGTTCTTGGCGTTGGTGAAGGTCTTGGGGTCCTTCACCTTGGACCAGATGTGCTCGGGGACGATGGGTACTTCGTTGATGGCGGTGAAGGAGGAGGCACCCGCCTCCTTGAAGGTGAAGACGACCTTCTGGCCCTGGGCGTCGACCGACTTCAGGTTCGCCCAGGCGCCCTTGGTGTCCAGGGCCGGGTGCTTCTTGATCATGTCGAAGGTGAAGGCGACGTCGTCAGCGGTGAACGGCCTGCCGTCGTTCCACTTCACCTTCGGGCGGATGTCGAAGACCAGCCTCTCGGGGGTCTCCCACTCGTAGGCGCTGGCCAGCCACGGCTTCTCCTTGCAGCTGTTGCCCTCGATTATGTAGAGGCGTTCGAAGATGTAGCCCGTGGAGCTGAGCTTCACCGCGTCGAGGAAAGGGTTGTAGTTCGGTTTCGGTGCGGCGCCGCCGCCGAAGTCGCCGAAGTTGAGGTAGTCGATCCTGCCGCCGGCGCCGGTGGACTCCCCCGTTCCCTCGGTGCCCGTACAGCCTGAGAGCAGCAGGCTGACGACTGCGGTGCCCGTCACGAGGACGGTGGACGTGCTCCGTGGTCGACTCATCGTCGAGTACCTCCATCGGTGCCACCGGCGGGTTGGAATGCGCCGGCTGTGGTGATCGGTCACGTGCGTGCCGGGAACCGCCGTTCGGCGGCGCGCCCGGTCCCCCCGTCGTGGCAGAGGCAGTTCAGCTGTCACCGCCGGCGGTGGCGTCCCGGCCCGTCTCGCCGGAAGGCCTGTCCGGGCAGCCGCACGATCCGCGCAGTACCACGTCCGTCGTAAGGAGGGTGTCGCCGTCCCGCTGTGTGAGCGGAGCGTGCAGCAACCGGGCGGTGACCGTGGCCAGTTCGCGCACCGGCTGACGCACCGTCGTGAGGCCCGGCTGGACGAGCGCCGCCATGGGCATGTCATCAAAACCGGTGACGGCGATGTCCTCCGGAACTCGCATGCCACGGCCGAGCGCGCCGAGGATCAGACCGAGGGCCGTCTCGTCGTTGGCGCAGACCACGGCGTCCGGAGGTTCCTCCTCCGAGTCCAGGAGCTTCTGCGCGGCGATGGCGCCGTCGGCCTGCGCGAGGCCGACGAGCGTGGGCCCGGCCGGCGGCCGGGCGCCCGTCTCGGCGTGGGCGGCGAGGAACGCCTCCCAGCGCGCCGTCACGTCGGGCGACCCCTCGGGGGTGCCGACGAACGCGAGCCTGCGGTAGCCGTGTTCGACGAGAAGGTGCCGGGTCAGGGTGCCCACGGTGCCGCTGTCCGTGCTGACGGAGGCGTGCGCCGGGCCCGCCTTGTGGGCCATCACCACCACGCGGATCGTCTGGGAGACGCGTTCGATCATCGCCTCGGAGACCGTGCCGGCGTGGATGGCCATGCCGTCGACCCTGCCCGCGAGGTCCAGGACCTTCGCGTCGGTGTCGGAGCGGTAGTGCGAGGAGAGCAGCAGCACCTGGTCTCCGGTCTCCAGCGCCTCCGACTCGAAGCCCTGGATCAGCTCCGAGAAGTAGGGGCCCGACAGCCCGGGGAAGACGAGGCCCAGCGATCCGTGCCGCTTCTCGGCCAGCGCCCGCCCGAAGTGGTTGGGCCGGTAACCGTGTTCCTCGATGACCCGCATGACCCGCTCGCGGAGCTCGGGCGAGACCTGGGCCGATCCGCGCGAGACGCGCGAGACGGTGGCGGGTGACACGCCGGCCTGCTCGGCCACCCAACGAACGTTCACGCGGCTGTTGCTCATCAGAGAAGCTCCGGATAGGTTCCTGAAACCGGTTTCTTGAGACCGGTTTCAGGAACCTAAGCAGATCCCCTCCGCAGTGGCAAGACCCGAGTACACGCCCCCGGCGCGACCACCCGTTTTCGAACCGGACCACGGTGAGGACCCTTTCGTGACCACACCACAGACCGCAGGCCGCCGTACCGCCCGACCTGAGCAGGCCGGAAGGCCGCCGGCCGGGGAGGTGCGGCTGGAGAGCCGCCGGCTCCTCGTCGACGGGGTGCCGAGAATCCTGATGGCGGGGGAGGTCCACTACTTCCGCCTGCGACGCAGCGACTGGGCCGACCGGCTTGAGAAGCTGGCCGCCGCCGGATGCACCGCGGTGGCAACCTACATCCCGTGGCTGGTGCACGAGACGCCGACGGGAGAAATCGATCTGGACGGCGGCACCAGCGAGTACCGGGACCTCGTCGGGTTCCTCGAACTCGCAGCCGCGAGGGGCCTGTCGGTGATCGCGCGGCCCGGGCCGTTCATCATGGCGGAGCTGAAGAACGAGGGGATCCCCTTCCGCGTCTACCGCGAGCATCCCGAGGCCCGCCCGCTGGGCTGGGACGGCGAACGGGGCCCCACCGAGACCCTCGACTACCTCGATCCGGGCTACCTCGGCCACGTGGAACGCTGGTACGCCGCCGTCATGCCCGTCCTCGCGGAACGCCTCACCACCCGGGGCGGTCCCGTCGCCGCGGTGCAGCTGGACAACGAGGTGGGCATGCTCTCCTGGGTCACCAACACCCCGGAGATGACGGACAGTTCACTCGCCGCCCTCGCCAGGCGCGCCGAACGCCGTTTCGGCAGGCAGGGCGCTCTGGCCCGGTTCGGCGCCGACCCCGGCGACGCGGCGGCGTGGGCGTCGTGGTGGCGCTGCGGTGGAACACCCGGCGGAACCGAGGCGCAGCAGCTCGCTCTCCACCACGAGCTCGGCGTCCACCACCGCGAGCGCTACGCGGAGTACGTCCACCGGCTCAGCGACCTCGCCCGCCGGCACGGCATCGACGGCGTGCCGTTCCTGGTCAACCTGCACGGAACGGCCGAAGGGCGCGGCCGCACCTTCCCCATCGCCATCAGCCAGCTCTCGGCCGCGTACGCAGGCCGCCCCCAGACCACCTCCGGCTCGGACCACTACATCGGCGAACTCACCGTCGAGAACGTGCCCGACCTGTACGTGATGAACGCGTTCATGGCGGCCGTCCACGATGCCGAACAACCGCTGACGTCACTGGAGTTCGAGGCGGGCACCGGCGATTACGGAGAGGACCTCAGCAGGCTGGTCTCCCCGGAGGCCACGGAGCTCAAGACACGGCTGTGCGTGGCCCAGGGCAACCGGCTGATCAACTACTACCTGTTCGCCGGCGGCCACAACCCGCCCCTCGACGAACCCGTCGGCGACGGCAACGACCGCATCGCCTTCACCGGCGAACGCCACGGCTTCGCCGCCCCGCTCGACCCGGAAGGCCGCCCCAGCAGCACCTACGAGGCCACGCGCAGTGCCGTGCGGGCCGTCGCCGGCGCCGAGCACCTCCTCGCCGCCATGGACGAGGAACACGATGACGTCGTCCTCGGCTACGTACCCGACCACTACCTGACCGAGTACGCGCACCCGGCGGCACAGGCGCGGCGCCGGCAGGTCGGCGAGCTGGAACGCTTCCGCGGCATGGGGGCACGGGACGTGCTGGCCCGTGCGCTGCTGCTCGGCGGCCACTCCTTCCGCGCCGTCGACCTCTCCGCCGCACCCCACTCGGCGGGGGCGCGCCTCGACCCGGAAGGTCCCGCCGTCGCCCTGGCGAGCCCGCCCGTCCTCGGCCGCGAAGTCCAGGAGCGGCTGGCCGCGTTCGTACAGGGCGGCGGACGGCTCCTGCTGCACGGGCTCCTCCCCACGCACGAGGAGGACGGCACGCCCTGCACGGTCCTCGCCGACGCGCTGGGGCTCACCGCCGGCGCCACGCTCGACGGCAGCGTCGGCTACTTCCCCTCCGTCCGCGCGACGGGCTGGCTCCCGGAGCAGCCGGAGGTGCGGGCCGGTTTCGTACAGCGGCTGCGGACGGCCCTCGGTTGCACGTCGCAGCCGCTGGCGCTCGACGTCGCCGACGGCTCTCCGGCCGCCGTCGAGGTGGCCCTCGACGGCGGCGGCCGGGCGATCGTGGTGGCCTGCGACTACCCCTGCCATCTGGCGTTCTGGCGGGGGCTGACGGCCCGCCTGGGCGTGGGACGCCGCATCACCCTCGACGGGGCGTCACCGGGGCTCGTCGCCACCACCACCGCCGACGGCGAAGGGCAGCGGCTGCTGCACCTCGTCAACGTGGCGCCGTCCGCCCAGAACTTCACGGCCGCGCTCGGGCAGACGCCCGTGGCCGGGGGCTTCCGCTTCCAACTGGCGGCCCGCAGCGGTCTGATGCTGCCGCTGGACGTACGGCTGGAGGGGGCGGTGCTGCGCTGGTCCACAGCCGAACTGGACGGCGCGGGCGACGGCTCGACCGTGGTGCTGCGGCGCGGAGAAGGCCCGGGCCAGGCGCTGCTGGAGACCGCCAGGCGTGTCACCGCGGACGCCGGCGCCGAGGTGTCGTCCACCGCGGAGGGGCAGCTGGTCAGCTGGCCCGGCGGCAGCCCGGGCAGCGTGCTGCGTATCCAACTCACGTGACCTGAGGGGCAGTTCAGGGGCGTGCCGAGACGAACAGGCTCTGCACGCCCCGCCCCATGGGGCCGCGCTCGTCGTGGAGCGCGGACTCCGCCATGCCCACCCCGGCTCCGTCGATGCTGGTCGCGGCGTCGACGCACACCCACTCGCCGCACGGATAGCGGTGCAGATGGACCGTCAGATCAGGGTTGACGAACACGTGCCGCGAGAAGTCCAGCACGTTGCTCACCCCGTTCCCCGAATCCGCGGCGATCAGCACCCTGTCCAGGGGAGCGGCCTCCTCGCCGGCCACCAGCGGCACCCTCATCCGCAGCCAGCAGGCCGCCGCCCCCTGCTCGCGGAACGAGCCAGAAGCGAAGCGGAACTCCATGCCCGTGTGGTAGCCCTTCTCCCACGGCACGTCGAAGAACGGCTGTGCGGCGGAACTCTCCGGCGGCGCGACCACGGGCCCGCTGACCACCTCCGGCACCGAGTCCGGCTCGGTGCGGATGCGCAACGCCCTCGCCCGCATGACCTCCTGCCCGCCCTCCGGCGTCAGGGTCGCCTCGACCAGCTCCACGCTGCGCCCCTCCCGCAGGACGCGGGTGGCCAACTCCAGCGGCTTCAGGGGGACGGGTCTGGTGATCTCGAATGTGATCCGGGCCAGAAGCATGTCCTCGCGGGCGTCCTCACGCCGTAGCACGGCCCGTCCGAGCAACGCCGCAGGGGGACCGGCGTGCTGGCTGTCCGCGGCCCAGGGGCCGCGCGTGTAACCGCTGGGCACGTACCGCGCCCGGCCGTCCTGCTCGAAGAAGGCCTCGGCGCTGCTCTCCCGCACGTCCACTCCTGCTCTCCCCGCTCCCGGCGACGCGAATCACCCTACGGGGACGGGGCATTCGGCGCCGCACCGCATCCGTGCGGCCCCGTGCGGGCTCCGGTCCGGCCCGCTCAGGTGCGATGGAGAGTGGCCCACACGACGGTCACGAGGATGGCCAGCGGCACGGTGATCATGACGAACAGCGCCGGGATGCTGGGGTCCCGCAGACTCCTGCGGCGCCTCCGCCGCGGGGCCTGCCGGGAGGGGGCCGATGGCGGACCGGTCGTCCCCTGCGGTGTGGGAGCCGGCTGTGCGGGGGCGGAGGGCCGCCCCGGCGTGCCGTTCGAGACGACCCGCTCCCGCACGACGGACTCGCCCTGCCCGCCGCCGTTCACGGCAGCGGCGGGAGCGGGGGCCGAGGGGTGCACCGTGCCGTCGGCCCGCACGGCGGTCCGGGTGAGAACGAGAGGCTCGCCCGGCGTGGCGGCGACCGTCTGGACCCGTGCGGCGGCCGCCTCGCGCGCGGCCCGCTGCTGAGCCTCGGCCTGCCTGCGGGCTTCGGCCTCACGCTGCCGCTCCTGGACCTCGCGCTGCCGCTGCGCCGCGGCGGCGTGCAGCGTCTTCAGCCACTTCTCCCGTGTGGTCTCGGGAAGGTGCTCGGCGATGTGCGTGGCGGGGACGGCGAGGAGCCCGGAGTTGACGGCGATGGTGTGCGCGACGTGGGGCGCGAGACCGGTGTGGGTGGTGAGGGTGTGGGCGAGCGCGGTGAGGCTGCGCTGCCGCTGTCCGGCGGTGATGTGCGAGGACGTCAGGGCGTGGTGGAGGAAGGTGCCGGTGTCCTTCTCCAGGCGCTCGACGAGCGCGCTGGTCAGCGCGTGCGGCCCGGTACCCCCGCAACTGCCCCCGTCCAGCGGCGGGTGGCACTCGCGCAGGGTCCGGTGCAGCTTGTGGAGGGTGTGCTCGTCCAGCGGCGCGGGGTGGGGGCGGTGGTGGAACTGCCACGCGGTCTGGATGAGCGCCGTGGCCTCCTCCTCGGTGCCGGCGCCCGCCATCGCCTTGAGCGCCATCAGCGCCTGCAGAAGGTGAGGATGGGCGTGGGGGAGGCCCTGCTTGGCGGCGCCGCGCTTGAGGTAGGTGGTCTCGTGCTCGAGGAGGGTCAGCGTCGCGGGCAGCGAATCGGTCAGCTCACCGGGGGAGTTGAGCAAAACGCTGGTGAGCGCGTCCATGTGCAGCGTGAGGATGTGCGGGGGTGTGCTCTTGGTGACGGTCGCCGTCTGCGCCGGAGGAGTCTGGGCGGCTGTCGACGCGCGCTGGTCGGCTGCCTGGTAGGCGTCCCAGTCGTCGGGCGTTCCCGCCCTGTGCAGGGTGAGGATCCGCTTGCTGAAGTCGATCTCGGCGAGTTCCTGGATCTGCGCGGCGGTGTGGTGGCGGTAGAGGGCGTCCGAGCCGAGGCGTACCGGCGGGTCCAGTACGAGCCCGCGGTAGTGGTCCTGCAGCTTGTGCCACCAGCTGCGCGTCGAACGGGTCAGGAGCAGGACGCGGATGCGGTGCTGCGGACGCTCGTGCGTCGCGAGGACGGAGAGGAGCTCGTCGACCTGCTTGAGGCGCGTCTCCGCCTCGTCGACGATGATCAGCGCGGGTCTCGTCAGCTGCCGGAACATGCCGTAGGGCGGCGGCTGCTGGGCCGGTATTCCGGAGAGGAACCCCGCGGTCCACGGGATGTCCGCGCTTCCCGGCTGGTGTTCGGCCTCGGGCCGGCGCTCGCTCAGGCGGCGCGCCAGCTCCGCGCCCAGGCGGCTCTTCCCGACACCGGCGGGGCCTTCGACGGCGGCGACGCTCACGCCCTCACGGGTGTGGCACCAGTCGGTGAGCGTGTTGATCTCGGTGTCGAGCCCGATGAAGTCGACGACTTCGGAACGCGGGTCCAGCAAGTAGGAGGCCGCGGCGGCCGGTTGGGGGAGGCTGTCGAAGAGCCCGTCGAGGTCCGCCGCCTCCAGGCGGGGCCGGCTTCCGCAGGCCTCCTCGATGATGTCGCAGAAGCCGCGGTCCTCCAGCAACTGCCGCGCGGGCACGGCCTCGACGCGGCTGTGCAGACCCGCGCCCGGAGCGTGGGCCACCATGCCCATCAGCAGGTCGGCGCAGAAGACGGCGGCTCCGGACATCCCCTGCCACGGCGAGTACGCCTGGCCGTCCAGGTGCTGGGAGGGCCGCAGCGCGAGGTGAAGCCCGTACGCGGGGGAGGCGTTGGCCACGGTGTCGATGTCGACGTGGACCGGTGCCTTCAGCGGCTCTGGCCCGCCCGCGTCCGGCCACCCGGCCTCCTCATCCCTCCGCGCGCCCGACTCGATGGAGCGCATGCCGTTCGGTGCCAGCCCCAGGGCCGAACACTGCGGCGGCGCGACGGGGTCGGTGCAGGTCATCTCCCCCCACCGCACGGGCGTGAACTCCTGGCCCAGGTCCCTGGGGCGGCAGCGCAGCAGCGCCGCCTCACCGCGCCGCCAGGCCACTTCGGCCTCGGCGCGCGGGCCGGGGCGGCCGGTGCTGAGGACGCGCACGATCCGCGGTTCACCCACTGATTCCGTCGAGGCGGGCTCCACCATGCGGCGGGCGGTGAGGATGACTCCGGGTGCGACGACACAGCCCACGCCCACCCGTCCCGCGTACTCCACCGAAGCTGCGCGATTCCACACCGGTACTGCCCCCTACGCCTCGGGCTGAGCGCTGCGGGCCTCGCGGCCCCGGCGCTGGTCAGCGGACATGCTCACGGTCGATTCCGGCGGAGCGGCCCCCGAAGGGGGCACGCTCCGGCGCACACCAGCGATGCCCTCGCCCTGGCAGTCTTCCGGCTGGTCCTGTCCGTCTTCCTGTTCAGTCGAGGTCATCCGAGTCCGCGGCGTCCGGCCACGCGCGCCCGCCCGCGCGACGGCTCCCGGACCGCTGGGGCCCGGACGCCGCGGTGAGAGCCCGGTGCACACCGAAGCCGCAGATCACAGACACAGCACTACCACCGCGCGGTCACGCGATGGCCACTTCGTGCGAACTTCGACAAGTCCCCTCCACACATCTTGACGTGGCGCTTCCGCTCTTCCCCGGGCGTGCGGCGGGGCCTCGCGGCGCGCCCTTTCCGGCAGGGGCGGGACCCGTCCTCCCGCCCGTGCCCGGCGCCGTGGCGGTCACCTTCCGCCACGTCCGCTGACCGTCCGCTGCAGCGAGCGGCGCACGCCCCTCACGAAGGCCCCACCTGGGACGGGATGCCGCACCGCCTGCCGCCCGGCGCGGATCGAAGGTGCCGGGCATACGCGGCCGCCGCGAGGACACCCGGGCGTCACACCGTCCGCACCGCAGAAAGGGGCGCCCGTCATGGCGAAGAAGCTCCGCAAGGGCGACCGTGTGAGCTGGAGGAGTCACGGAAGCACAGCCGTCGGAACGGTGAGGAGAAAGCTGACCCGCCGCACCCGGGCAGGCGGCAGGACCGTCGACGCCTCCCCGGAGGAACCGCAGTACGAAGTGGAGAGCGAGAAGTCCGGGAACACCGCGGTCCACAAACCGGAATCGCTCAGGAGGAAGGGCCGCTCCTCATGAGCGCGCACCGGACCGGCACCGAACGCGACGAGGTCCTAGCCGACTTTGACGACGCGGTCAACATGAGCGCCGGCGAACTCGAGGAGTGGCTGGCGACGGACGAGTCGTGGAGCGTCGGGCAGCACAAGGAAGGGGAGGAGAGCACCGGCCATGCCTCCGGACGGCGCATCGTCGCGCTGCTGCGCACCGACCGGGACTCGCTCAGCGACGACGACCTCGCCCATATGCGGAAGGTCGTCGGCTACGTGCGCAGGCACCTGGGCCAGCCGCCCGGGGGAGACGCCCGCGACTCGCGGTGGCGCTACTCGCTGATGAACTGGGGCCACGACCCTCAGCGTTGAGGACCGGGGCCCCTCCGCAGCCTCTTCTGCGCTGCGCTTCCGCTGCCTCTCTACGCTTCCGCTTGGTAGACGCGTTCGCCGCCGACGTAGGTCGCCCGGACGGGTATCGAGGCGATGCCGTGCGGGTCGGCCGTGAGCGGGTTCTCTCCCAGCACGGTGAAGTCGGCGAGGTACCCGGGGACCAGCCTCCCCTTGTGGTCGTCGGTGCCTTCGGCTTCAGCCGAGCCGAGTGTGAAGACGCTCAACGCCTCGCCCGGCGTGACCCGTTGGGAGGGGCCGACCGTGACGCCGTCGTCCATGCCCTCCCGGGTGACCATCGACTGCATGCCGCGGAGCGGCTGATACGGGCCGCACGGATAGTCGGAGGAGCCCGCGACGCAGACTCCCGCGTCCAGGAAGGCCCGGTGCGCGAACATGCGTTCCGTACGCTCCGGGCCGTACCAGCGGTTCAGCGAGCCTCCGTGGTAGCCGACGTACCCGGCGAAGGGCACGGCGATGGCCCCCAGCGCGCGCATCCGCTCGACGATGCCCGCGTCGATCACGCTGCAGTGCTCGATCCTGTGCCGCAACCCCGGCCGGGGAGTGCGGCGTTGGGCGTCCTCCATGGCGTCGAGGACGAGACGGATGGCGGCGTCGCCGTTGGCGTGCACGCCGATGCGGTTGCCGTCGGCGTGCACGGTGTGGACCTGCCGCACCAGCTCCGCGGTGGGCGTGGTCTGCAGCCCGTACCCGCCGGTGTCCGCGAACGGCTCGTCGAGCAGGCAGGTACGGCCGCCGATCGCCCCGTCGACGAACGCCTTCACGCCGACCAGCCGCAGCATGTCGTCGCCGAAGCCGCTGCCGAGACCGAGCGCGCGTGCGGCACCGTAGTGGTCGATGGACAGCAGCATCCCTACGCGGAGGGTGAGTTGGCCGCTCTGTCGGGCCTGGTGCAGCAGGTCGGTGTCCTGCGGCGCGATCAGCGCGTCGCACACGGACGTCAGTCCGGCCGCTTGCCACGACCGCTGGGCGCGTGCCAGGCCCCGCAGCTTGTCCTGGGGCGAACTGGGCTGCAGGGGCGAGGGGTTGCCCCGCGCGGTCGCCGGATACACGACGTTCATCAACGCGCGCTCGATGAGCCGCCCGTCGAGCCGTCCGTCGGACGAGCGCCCGAACTCGCCGCCCTCGGGCGGCGCCGAGTCCTCGTCGATGTGCAGGGCGCTCAGGGCCGCGGAGTTGGCGACCCCCCAGTGCCCGGCGACCTGCACCACGAGCACCGGATGGTCCGGAGCGGCCGCGTCGAGCTCCCAGCGGGAGAGCGGGCCCGTCTTGGTGTCGTCGTAGCGGCTGCCCCGGATCCACTCGCCGGGCGCCGCCTGCGAGGCCTCGCGGCGGATCTGGGCCAGCAGGTCCGGCACGTCCGTCACCGCGTCGGCGGACAGGTCCAGATGCAGCATGTCCTCGGCGGCTATGGCGAGATGGATGTGGGCGTCGTTGAGGCCGGGCACGATGCACGCGTCGCCGAAGTCGACTTCCCGCGCACCGGGGAAGCGGTCGCGCAGGGCGGACACGGACCCGGTGGCCCGTATCCGTCCGTCCGCGACGGCCAGGGCCTCCGGCTCGCCGCCCGTGTGCCCCTGACTGACGATGCGGGCGGCCCGGTAGAGAACGGGCGTGGTCTCGTCCATCACGAAGTCTCCCCGGATGTGGAGGCGGCGGCCCCGCCTCCGGCCGGCGCCGCCGCGGCCGGGCGGTCGGTCCCGGGCCGCAGTCGCGAGACAGCGTAGGCGACCGCGAGGTTGGCGCCGAGAGCGATGATGCCGCCGTTGACGCCGTTCCACGGGTCGTTGCCCGAAGCCCACAGCGCGGTCATGACCGTGAGGCCGACGAGAGTTCCGGCTCCCGCGGCGAGAGTCGTCATCCGGCGCCAGTACAGCCCCAGCAGGACCGCGGGCACGAGCTGTGCGAGGCCCTCGTAGGACAGGACCGACAGCTCCACGAGGGTGTTGGGGAAGAACAGCGCCCCCGCGAGTGCCAGCAGGCCGGCCAGGAGGCAGACGAGCTGCGAGAGCCGCTTCGTCCGCACGTCGTCGGCGGGAGCCCGGCCCGTGCGGCGGCTGCGGGGGTCCGCGCCGTTCCCGCCGCCCAGCAGGGTCCGGCCCCACAGCGTGCCGATCGACAGCATGAACACGCTCATCGGCACGATCGCCGAGAGCGCCCCGGCCACGCCGATCACGGCCACGACCGGTGCGGGCAGCGACTCGGTGACGAGCGAGAACAGCGCCAGGTCGGGGTTGTCGAGGTTCGGGATCACGAACAGCGCCGTCGCCCCGACCATCATCGGGATGAACAGCAGCAGCTGGTACCACGGCAGCAGCAGCGCGTTGCGGCGCAGCGCGTTCGGGGACTTGGCGCTGAGGTATCCGGCCACCGTCGTCGGGAAGATCGTGATCGTCACCGCGTTCAGCAGCAGGGTGCTGATGAACCACGTGCCGTCCAGGCCGCCCGAGTCGTGGCCCGGGAAGGTCAGCCACTCCGGCTTCTCGGAGACCATCCGCTGCATGAAGTCGCCGACGCCGTCCACGTAGTGCATCGGCACGTACACCGCGAGGAACGCCACGGCCGCGATCACCAGGACGTCCTTCAGCGCGCTCACCCACGCCGAACCGCGCAGCCCCGAGACCAGGATGAAGACCTCAGCGACGACGAAGGAGATCACCGCGGCGACCCGCAGGTCGACGCTCCCGTACGTCATTGCGTTGACCACGAGGCCCATGCCCTGAATCTGAACCTGGATGTAGGGGACGATGAAGACGGTCGCCACGATGGCGACGAGAATCCCCAACGGCCGGGAACGGAAGCGGTGTTCGGCCATGTCCGCGATGGAGATCAGGCGGTGCCGACTCGCGTACGTCCACAGCGCGGGTCCCACCACGTACGCCACGGCGAAGCCGGTGGTCAGATACGCCACCAGGTAGAGGATCGGAACCCCGAAGGAGAACGACCACCCCGCGGTCCCCAGGAACGAGAAACTGGTGTAGGTCTCGCCCGCCATCAGCAGCCAGATGAACAGCACGCCCAGGCCGCGGCTGGAGACCGACCACTCGGCGAGCCCCTTGTCGCGGCCGCGGGCGCTCAGCACACCCACGGCGATGGTGGCGATCATCGCCACCGCGAATATGGACGTCGCGATCGTCGCGGAGGAGCTCATCGCGCACCCCCCTTGCCCGCGGAGCCGCCCTGGCCGCCCGCGTCCTCGCCGAGCGGGTCGTCGTCGACCGGGACCGGCTCGATCGCCCCCGTCCGGTAGGCCGGATCGAGCCGCGCGACGGCCCATATGACGAGCGGGGAGATCACCGTCGCGGCGATGATCCACGCCAGCAGGAACGGCACGCCCAGGATGCGCGGCTCGATGCTGTTGGCCACCAGAGGCGCCGCGCAGTACAGCACGGCGGGCACCAGCAGCAGCCACAGCATCCGGCGGCGCGGTGCCACCGTGGGCAGCGCGTCGAAGGCGGACGAACCTGGTTCCTGCGGGAGCGGCGGGGACTCCTGCCCGCCCGGTGAGGGGCTCTCGGACATGTGGCTCCTTGATGTGCTCGGTGCTCGATGCGTGCTCGTGCGCTGTGCTTCCGTGCTGTCTGCTCTGCTTTCGGCGGGGTGCCTGTTCGCAGCTCCCGTCGTGGAGTTCGGCGTGCGGCGCGTCCGACGCCGGGGTGTCCGCTCAGCTCACACGGACGGGTCGTAGCGTCCGTCGACCGCGGTCCACCCTCCGTCCACGGTCAGAACGCTGCCGGTGACGTACGTGGAGGCGTCGGAGACCAGATAGGTCACGGCACCCGCGATCTCGCCGGCGCCGGCCCACCGCTGCAGCGCGGAGGCACGGGCGTACGCGTCGTACCACTGAGGGTCGTCCGCGATCTGATCGGTCAGCGGTGTACGGACCACGCCGGGCGCCACCGCGTTGAACCGCACGCCGCTTGGCCCCCACTCCGCGGCCGCCGTACGCAGCAGCTGCACCAGCCCGGCCTTCGACGCCGCGTACACGCTCTGCCCGGCCTCCACCTGGAAGGCGCGCATCGACGACAGCCCCACGACGCTGCCGCGCCCGCGCTCGGCCATGCCGGGCGCCACCGCCTGCACGAGCGTCAGATAGGCGCGCAGGTTCAGCGCGAGGACCTTGTCGAAGTCGGACGCCGTGTAGTCGCTGATCCGCTTGCGCACGTTCGCGCCCACCGTCACCACGAGACCGTCCAGCTCGCCCCACCCCCGTACGGCCTCGCGCACCGCGTCCCCGTCCAGGACGTCGAGCCGGTGCGTGCTCACCCGGCCGGTGGACGCACCCGGGGCCGGCGCCTCGAGCGAGGCGAGCCGCGCCGTCTCGGCCGCGCCTTCATCGTCCCGGTCCGCGACGAGCACCTCGGCGCCGTGCGCCGCGAGGGCCCGCGCCGACTCCCGGCCGATGCCGCTCCCGCCGCCGACCACCGCGACCCGGCGGCCGTCCAGCCGGAACAGGCCCGCGTAGCCCGCCGGCGCCGGCTGTCCCTCCGGCGTCCGCTGTTCCGCCGTCATCGCCGGATCACCGCCATACGTGTCACCGTCATCTCCTCGATGGCGAACCGCGGGCCCTCCCGGCCCGTCCCCGAGTCCTTCACGCCGCCGTAGGGCGCGATGTCGCAGCGGTAGCCCGGGACGTCGTTGACGACGACGCCGCCGACCTCCAGCTCCTCCACGGCGTCGAAGGCCGCGCCGAGATCCCGGGTGAAGACCGCGGCGTGCAGCCCGTAGCGGCTGGCGTTGACCGTCGCGTACGCCGCCGCGAGGTCCGGCACCGCCCGCAGGCACACCACCGGCCCGAAGATCTCCTCGTCCCACGCCGGCTGGCCGTCGGGCACCCCCGTCAGCAGCGCCGGAGTGAGGCAGCGCCCCTCGCGCGTCCCGCCGTGCACCAGGCGCGCACCGGCCGCGCGGGCCTCGTCGACCCACCGCCCGACCCGTTCCGTCGCCGCCTCGTCGATCAGGGCGGACACGCGGGTCTCCTCGGCCCGCGGGTCGCCGACGAGGACCTGCGGCAGCCGCTCCGTGATCTTCCGCTCCAGCTCCGCCGCGACCTCCTCGACGGCGATCACGCGCTGGACGGCGATGCACGCCTGCCCCGACGCGTAGTACCCGCCGCGCACGACGGCGTCGGCCGCCGCGTCCAGATCGGCGTCCGCCGCCACCACCAGCGCGGCGTTGGAGCCCAGTTCGAGGACGACCTTCCGCGGCGCCGCCTCCCTGGCGATGAGATGCCCGATCCCGGCCGATCCCGTGAAGGAGACCGCCGCGACGTGCGGATGCGTCGTCAGGGTCCTGCCCACCCCGGCGTCGCCGGTGACCATCTGCACCGCACCGGCCGGAGCCCCCGCCGCCTCCAGCTGCTCCCGCACGAGCCGCACCAGCCACAGCGTGGCCAGCGGAGTCGCGGGCGCCGGCTTGACGATGACGGGGCAGCCGGCCGCCAGGGCCGGAGCGATCTTGTGGGAGGCGAGCATCATCGGGTAGTTGAACCCGGTCACGCCCACGACCACTCCGACCGGCCGCCGAGTCCAGAACCCCGTCATCCCGTCGCCGGAGGGCAGCAGATCCAGGGGGACCGTCTCCCCGTGCGTGCGCGATACCTCGTCGGCCGTGGCCTCCCACGTCGCCACCGCCCGCATCACTTCGGTGCGGCAGTCCACCCGCGGTTTGCCCGTCTCCAGGACGAGCAGGTCCTCCATGGGGCCGGCCGCGTCCCGCAGGGCGTCGGCGACCCCGAGCAGCACCCGGCGCCGTACCCGGGAGGGCAGCGCCCCGACCTGCTTGCGCAGCGCCGCCGCGTGCTCGGCGGCCCGGTTCGCTGTCGCCTCGTCGCCCAGGGGGGAGCGGGCGATCTCGGTGCCGTCGTAGGGGAAGTGGACGGGCTGCGAACCGTCGGTGGCCACCAGCGCCTCCCCGACGGGCAGTCCCGCCGTGAGGTCCGCGGGGACCCCGGGCAGACCGGAGACGGTGCCCGCTTCCGACGGGGAGTGTGCCGCGGGGCTCACCGGGCGGCCCCACCGGTCAGGAACTGGCGGGCGGCGTTCGCGTAGACCCTCGCGTACGCCCCGATCTCGGCCACCTCCACGAACTCGTCCTTCTGGTGCGCGATCCACTTCCCGCCCGGGCCGTAGACCACGGTCGGCAGGCCCGCGTCGCGGGTGAGGATCGTCCCGTCGGTGGTCCCGGGAACGGCGCCGTACGCGGGCGGTACGCCGTGCTCGCCGAGATGCGCGGCGACGAGGGCCGTGACGACGGGGTGGTCCTGCGCCACCTCAACGGCAGGCCGGTCGTCGACGACGGTCGTCTCCACAGTGACGCCGGCAGTGGCCGCGGCCTCTTCCGCGGCCTGACGGATACGGCCCGTCAGCTCCGCGTGGCCGGTGCCGGGGATCGTGCGGACGTCGACGCCCACGAGGCCGTGCGCCGGGATGACGTTGAGCTGTGCCGCGTCCCCGGCCTGCAGCACCGTCGGCGTGACGGTCACCGCACCTGCGTGCGGGTGCGTCCCCCACTGCCCGACGGCCCACTCCTCCACTCCGGCGAGGGCCTCGATGATCCGTGCGCCCGCCAGCAGAGGGGACTTGGCCTCCTGCGGCATCGCGCCGTGCGCCATCACCCCCGTCAGCTCCAGGCGCAGCCTGATGCCGCCGCGCGCGGAGGTGCACACCTCGTAGCCCTCCGGCTCGCAGACGATGACCCCGTCCACGCCGGCCGCCGCCGGGGAGGCCGAGAACGCCTTGGCGCCGAGCATCATCCCCTCCTCGTCGCACAGCACGCCCAGGACGATCCGTCCGGGGAAGGGCCCGGCCAGCTGGAGCGCGCGCACGCCGTGGACCATCGCCGCCAGACCGGACTTCATGTCCGCCGAGCCGCGGCCCCACAGCTTGCCGTCGCGGATCTCCCCGCCGTACGGGTCGCTGCTCCAGTCCGCGCTGTCGCCCTCGGTGACGACGTCCGTGTGCCCCTCGAACATCAGCGTCGGCCCGTCGCCGCCACCGCCCTCGACGACGGCGACGAGGTTCTGCCTGCCGGGGGCCACATCGACCACTTCGTGCTGCCAGCCGAACTCGGTGAACAGCCGGGCGAGCAGCCGGACGGCCGGACCCTCGACCTCCTCCGCGTCGGCGACGGTGCGCAGCCGCACCAGGTCGCGGGTGAGCTCCACGGCCGCGTCCGCGTCGACCACGAGGTCGCGCGGCGGGCCACCCGATTCGGAATGCATAGACAAGCCTCTCCCACAGCCCTTTGCCGGCCTTCTCCACCAGGCCAGGTGACTGGTCAGACCAGTTGATTTCCCGTACTCTCCTAGCGCGCTGACGCGTTGGTCAAGGGGGAGGGGCGCCGTAGGCACCGGAATCTGCTTCCGGCATGGTGTCCGCAGACCACGGCGAGGCGGCGACGCCGAGCCGGAGCGAGGACATGGGCGACGACAAGAGGGGCGTGCGGTGGCTGCTGGGGGAGTGCCGTTCCAGCCGGTGAGAGCGGTGCGCGCGTACGAGCGCGTCGCGGAGGAGATCGAGAACAGGATCGTCAGCGGAGTGCTGCCGCCCGGCTCGCGCCTGCCGGGGGAACGCGAACTCGTCTCGCAGTTCGGCGTCGGACGCTCTACCGTGCGCGAGGCGTTGCGAGTCCTCGAGTCGGGCGGCCTCGTACGCTCCCGGCCGGGCGACCCGCTCGGCGTGGAAGTCCTCGGCGTCTCCTCGGAGGGCCTCACCCGGGCCCTGGGCAGGCTGACGCGCTCCCGTGTCGCGTCGGTGGGGGAGCTGGTCCAGTTCCGGATGGTGCTGGACGGCGAGAGCAACCGGCTCGCCGCCTGCCTTCGGCAGGAGAGCGACCTGGAGCGGATGGCCGAGCAGATCGCCCGCATGGAAGAGCTGAGCCCGGTAGGACTGCGCGCCTTCAGCGAGGCGGACGCCCTCTTCCACCAGGCCGTCGCCGAAGCGAGCGGCAACGCGCTGCTGGGGCTGTGCGCGCGTGCGGTGCACGAGGCGGTGGTCGGCGTGATCGAGCAGAAGATCGCCGCCGTCTCGGACGCGGGCGCGTGGATGGAGCGTTCAGTGGCCCACCACCGACGCGTACTGGAAGCGATCCGGGCGGGAGACGGCGAAGGCGCCGCGCGCCTGGGACGAGAGGCGCTGTTCGACTACTACGCGGACCTCGTGGGGGAGGGCGACCGCCAGCTGCTGAAGGCGGCGCTGGGCTAGGCAGTGTCCGATGAACGGCGTCGTCCTCCGCGAGCAAGGCGCGTTCTGTCGGACAGGGCGTAGGGCGCGTCGTCGCCTCGCATGGTCAGAGCCTGCCGATGAGGACGCCGCGCCAGGTCCAGCCCGCCGAGAGGACCGTGTCCCGGAGAACTCCCCGCAACTCCGCGCGGTCGATGCGGAAGGTCTCCGTGGTTTCGCCCCCGTCGTCGGCCCTTCGGGCTGTTTCACTGACGTGAGACCGACCGTGCGGGACCACGGGTATACGTGGCGCGCACCTGCTTCCCGCCCACGCGTTTCACCTCCGACTGCTGTTCCAGGGCGCGGACTTCGCGCTGCGCCGCAACGAGACGCATCCGTATGCGCACCGTATGGCGGATCTCGGTGCGGGCGGAGAACATCCCCAGGGCCGGCTCGCGGACCTGCCACTCCGCGATGACGTCCGCTCCCTCCGGGGTGCCGTCCCGGACGTCATAAGCGGCGTGGGCGGCGTCGAGATCGAGCAGCATCGCCCGCACGTCCTCGGCCGGGCGGGCCGCGACGCCGCTGCAGGGGCGCCTGGTGCCGGTCAGTCTGTCGAGGAGGCCCATCGCGCCAGCCTATCCGCGGCAGTCGGGCACAACTCCGCCACCGGAAGCGACGCGGACAGGAGCATGCGCACGGCCTCCTGGGCGGGCGGGCTGCGAACTCGCGGAGGAGGGTGCCGTGTTGCGCCGGGGTGTGGTCAACGCCGGGCCGAGATAGGCCAGTCCAGCGCATTCCGAGCACCAATGCCCGGGAAATCGAGCACGCGCCACGTGGACGTCGCGAACGACGGGACGCGTACGGAGTCGCCGTCGCTGCCCTCAACTACCGCTCGCGGGCGGGACGTTGTGGTTGAGGTGGAACGTGTTGCCGGGGTCGTAGCGGGCCTTGATGCGCGTGAGACGTTCGTAGTTGCGGGGCCCGAAGGCGTTGACGAGCCGGTCGTGGCCTTCCTGGCCGATGAAGTTGAGGTAGACGCTTCCGCTGGTCCAGGGGCGCAACTCCCTGAGGAGGCCGCGGGCCCAGGCGACGGCGCGGTCGTCGTCGACGGGGTCGCTCCACAGCCCGAACGGGTGGACGGTCCAGGGAGCGTGGCGCCAGGGGACGGGGTAGTCGTGCGGGTCGTCGTCGACGGCGCCGCCCTGGGGGAAGAGCACGTGCTGGGAGGGCGAGGGGACGATCATCTCGTGCGCCTTCCTGCAGAAGACGTCCACGGCCTCGTCGGGGAGGGACTGCAGGTGCTCGGCCGACCAGTAGTTGCGGTAGCCGGGCGGGTCGTCGAGCATGCTCTGCAGTTCGGCGTAGGGCATCTCGGCGATCATCTCCCCGGCGGGAGCGAGGCGCAGCAGCGGTTCGAGGACCTCGCGGGCCTCCTGCTCGGGGCCGGTGTAGGTGACCAGGGCGAGGCAGGCCAGGGAGCCGGTCAGGTCTTCCGGGACGAACGGCTCGTCGGGAGCGGTGACGTAGATGAGGCCGCCGCCCACCGAGTCGGGGGCGCCCGCGATGAAGTCGCGGTAGGCGCGAGTGACCTCCGGCCCCTCCTCGGGCCGCCAGATCAGCAGCGCCGCTGTGAGCGCCGCCAGAGGGTGCAGGCGCAGGGTGAAGGAGGTGACGGCGCCGAAGTTGCCGCCGCCTCCGTGCAGGGCCCAGAACAGGTCCGGTTCGGTGGTGGCGTCGGTGTGCACCTTGCTGCCGTCTGCGGTGATCAGGTCGGCGGCGACGAGGTTGTCGCAGGCCAGCCCGAACGTCCGGTCCAGCCAGCCGGAGCCGCCGCCGAGGAGGAAGCCGCCGACTCCGGTGGTCGAGACGCGCCCCCCGGTGGTGGCGAGCCGGTACGGCTGGGTCGCTGCGTCGAGGTCGGCCATGGTGGCGCCGCCGCCGACCGTCGCGGTACGGGCGTCGGGGTCGACGGTGACGGAGTCCAGATGCCGCAGGTCCACTACGAGACCGCCCTCGGTGGTGCAGGTTCCGGCCACGCCGTGGCCGCCTCCGCGGACGGCGGTCTCCGAGCCCGTCTGCCTTCCGAAGCGGATGGCGGCGGCCACGTCGTCCTCGGTGCGGCACTGGGCGATCAGGGCGGGATGCCGGTCGATCATGGCGTTGAACAGGGTGCGACACCCCTCGTAGCCGGGGTCGCCGGGCGCCAGCAGCGCACCGGTGAAGTTCCTTCGCAGCGTGTCCAGGGCAGTGCGGTCCAGCGTCCGCGTTGACATATTCGTCCCTCTTTCTTCCCCTTTCGACCGTAACTCTCCTGGTGGCGGGGGTGACGGGAGCCGGGCGCGAGGCGGGGCGGCCCACGCTCGAGGAGGGAGCGTCGCGCGCGTGGGCGGCGGCCAGGGCGCGCTGAGCGCAAGCCGCCGGAGGCGTCTCACTCTCAGCAGTCGAAGACGGACCAGCAGATGTCGTTGCGCAAGCGCTGGTCGTCGAGGACGAGTTCGCGGATCGCTTCGGGGAGCTGGTCCCGCTGCCATCGGCACTCCAGACGGCCCGCGGCGTCCTCCTCGCCCTTCGGCGCGGCAGCGCGTACGGCCTTGATCGCGTAGGCGGCGGCGCCGAGTTCGTGGGCGGCGACATGCGCGACCGCCCCGGCCTGCCCCGCCGCGTACGCGGCATGGCGTGGTGCCCCGCGCAGGTCTCTCGCCGCACCCATCGCGTGGCCGCCCGCCGCGCGGGCCCGCATCATGGCGACCTCCCCGCGTACCCACGCGCGGGCGTGCTCGATGGCCTCACGCGGGCGGGGGTCGTCGGGCTGCGCGGACTCGAAGAGGCCGAGGACGTGCTCCGCGCAAGCCGCCGCCCAGAGCGCGAGCAGACGATGATCCTCGTCCGTGAGGGTGCCGCCCCGGCGGATCGTGATGAAGCGCGGGTCCCGGATCTTCGGGAGGATCATCTCTGCCGGCGCTCCTTCTGCTGCACCTGATCGCGCGGTTCTGACGGGCCGGACGGCCTGGTCCCCAGATGTTTCGACGGGGCACCGGCAGTCGGGCGTCGGAGCTCAGTATCCTCCGTCAGCGTGCCGACTTATTCGGGAGAACGGGGAGCGGACTCGCGGTAAGGTGCGCCGATGTCCCGGATCAGGCAGTTCCAAGTCACCTTCGACTGCGCGGAACCTGAGCGGCTCGCCCGCTTCTGGTGCGAGGTGCTGGGGTACGTCGTCGCGCCGCCACGGGAGGGGTTCGCCGCGTGGAGCGACTTCCAGAACTCCCTGCCCCCTGAGGAGCGCGACGCGTGGTGCGCCTGCGTCGATCCCTCGGGCGTGGGTCCGCGACTGTACTTCCAGCGCGTGCCTGAAGGGAAGGCCGCCAAGAACCGGCTGCATCTCGACGTGCGGGTGGGCACCGGACTCGTGGGCGAGGAACGTCTCGCCGCACTCGACGCCGAGCGCGCACGGCTGGTCCCGCTCGGCGCGGTACACGTGCGAACGCTGTACGACGGCAGTGACGCGTGCATCCCCATGCTGGACATCGAGGGCAACGAGTTCTGCCTCGACTGAGCGCCCTCGGAGCCGGCGGGGCCGCCCGAGCGAGACAATTCCCGCAGTGCGGAGGCTCGTCGTACGCACCCCTCGTACGCGCTCCGCACACGTGCTTCACCGGGAGTCGCGCACGGCTTCCGCGATCTCCTCGTCCGCCAGAGAGATGGCCGCGTCCGCCCGCTGGTACCAGACTTCCCGGCGGGCCGGTGCCAGTGTCGTCCAGGGGTGGCGCTCGGCGCTGAATCCGAGCGTCGAGTAGAGCGCCCTCGCGTACTTCTCACGGCGATCGGTGCTGCCGTCGGCGGTCACGTGCTCTCCTCCGCGCTGGTGGTCGGCCGGTGCGATGAGTCTCGCAGCATCCGCGAGTCTGCAATCACAGGCCCGGACAACGGCATCTGAGGGGATCGACATGACCGCCACTTACACCTTCGACGTCTTCTCCAGCCTCGACGGTTACGGGGCCGGCGGCGGCGACTGGGAGGGCTACTGGGGCAAGCAGGGTCCCGAACTGCTCGACCACCGCCTCGCCCTGTACCGGCCGGAGCAGCGGATGGTGCTCGGGGCCAACACCTTCCGGGCCTTCGCGAAGATGCTCGCCTCGAGCACCGAGAACTCCGACGTGCGCGACCCGTGGGTCACCAGGCTGCGAGGCATGCCGACGACGGTGGTCTCGACGACGCTGGAAGCCCCCCTTGCCTGGTCGAACGCGACGATCGCGCGTGGTGATGCCGTGGACGTCGTCGCACGGCTCAAGGAGGAGTCCGACGTGCCGTTGCGCTCGCACGGAAGCCTGTCGATGAACCGGGCGCTGATGGCCGCCGGCCTGGTCGACCGCGTGCAGGTGACGATCTTCCCCGTCATCACCGGACGGACGGGGCTCGATCCGGTCTTCCGGGGCGCGGCCGATTTCGACCTGGAGCTCATCGAGAACCGGACGCTGGACGGCCGCATCCAGGAACTCGTGTACCGGCCCACCCTCCACTGACCTGTAGGGGAAGCACGCCCCGCGGCGGCGGTCGCCCGGCGCCGCCGACTGCGAGGGCGTCGATCGTGATCCCCGGCTTCTGCTGCGCGCCAGCCGTTATGTCCGCCGCCCTGAACTCCGGGTAACAGGTGGGGAGGCGCTGTCTCTTGACCTCACCGGCAGGCGGGCCTAACGTGCCCGCCACGCTTCATCATTGTGACGCACCTTCAACATAATGATGGAGGTGCTGGTCAGTCACCAGCCGGCCGAAGCGGGGAGGTCAGGCGCGTGAGACGAGTCAGCCGACGGGAGGCTGCCGCACCCCGCGACAGATCAGGCTTCGCCGGGTGCCTTGGCGAATCACTGCGAAGAAGCGCAGTAACAGTCGGGCGGACCCTGGCGTTTCGCCCGATGCCGCTCCGAAGAGCCCCGTCGCGCCCCTGAGTCGGTATGGCAACCGAACGCGCATCGACTCACCCGGGAAGCGGCAGACGGCTCCGCACTCCATACGCGCGACAGCCAACAACCCCCACATGCGGCGCCACACGCGCGTCGGTCGAGGAAAGGAAGCCGTATGACGGGACGTCACCGTCAGCCCTCCGAGAAGCTCCAACGTCATCTGGCCCGGTATGCCACCAAGCGCAGCGGATTCGTCATAGCGGGAGCGTTCGCCGCGAGCTTCATGGCGGCCGGGACCGCTGCCGCAGCCGACACCGGCCCCAACTCCAGCACGAGCGCCCCGGATTCGGGGACGAACGCGCAGGGGAGCGTCCGGTCGGGCCTGAACGCCAGCCCGGGGAACACCGTCGGTGCGAACGCCCAACGGACGGGACCGGGCGGGGCGGCGTCACATGACTCGCCCAGGTCGGGCACCACCCAGATCAGCGTCCGCGACAACGGGGACGGGACGAGGACGGTGTCCACCCAGCACAGCACCCACCGCTTCAACTCGCCGGAAGGTGGAACGCCTGGCGGCGATCCGGCACCGCCGGACCGCGGTAACCCAGGATCACCGGACCGGGGAGGCCCCGGTGACAAACCGGGATCAGCGGGCGGCGACGGCCCTGGCGCGTCACTCGGTGAGGCGATCGCCTCCGCGCTGAGCGCGCCGCAGGCGGACGCCCCCGCACCGACCCCGGCGAACGACGCACCGCCATCCGCGAACGACGCACCGGCTCCGCCTCCCGCAGACCCTCCGCCTCCCGCCCCGGCCGCTGAGGCACCAGCCGCCCCCGCGCCCGATGCTCCGGCTCCGCCACCCGCTGAGGCGCCCGCTCCAACGAACGACGCACCGGCTCCGCCTCCCGCAGACCCTCCGCCTCCGCCTCCGGCACCGGCTGCCGAGGCGCCTCCCGCGCCTGAGGCCGAAGCCCCGGCCCCGCCTCCGGCTGACCCCCCGGCCCAGGCGCCTGCCGATCATCCGGCACCGCCGCCGGCACAGGCTTCGGGACCCGACGGTCCGGCCCCGGCACCGCCCGGTCCGGCGCCTGTCGCGGAGCCCGAGCGTCATGCTGCGGACGGTCTCCCGGCGCCGACTGCTCCTGCGCCTGCGGGTCCGCCGCCCGCTCGTGCCGGGAACGCTCCCGCGCCTGCCGGTCCGCCGCCTGCGCCTGCGGGTCCGCCTCCGCGGCCGGTTGCCGAGCCCGAGCGTCATGCTGCGGACGGTCTCCCGGCCCCGGCTGCTCCTGCGCCTGCGGGTCCGCCGCCCGCTCGTGCCGGGAACGCTCCCGCACCTGTGGGCCCGCCGCCTGCGCCTGCGGGTCCGCCTCCGGCTGCGCCCGCTCCGGCTCCGCGGCCGGTTGCCGAGCCCGAGCGTCATGCTGCGGACGGTCTCCCGGCGCCGGCTGCTCCTGCGCCTGTGGGTCCGCCGCCTGCGCCTGTGGGTCCGCCTCCGGCTCCACGACCGGTTGCCGAGCCCGAGCGTCATGCCGCGGACGGTCTCCCGGCCGCTGAGGGGCCGGCTCCGGTGCCCGCTGCGCCTACCCAGAATCCGGCTCAGGTTCCCGCGCCTGCGGACCAGGGGCCGGCACCCGTGCCACCCTCGCAGGGCGCCATCGAACCGACAGATCTCCGCGGCCTTCTCGGAGCCCCGCCCGCCCCGGCTCCGGCGCCTGTCGCGGAGCCCGAGCGCCACGCTGCCGACGGCCTCCAGGCTGCTCCAGCCCCTACGGAATCCGGCCCGCTGCCGGCGGCTCCGGGGAATCTCCCCGGCCGGCCGCTGGAGATCGGACCGGACGTTCTCATCCCGACGCACGAAGTGCCCGGGCTGGACGCCTACAAGCCGGCGCCGAGCGCAAGCGGAAACATCACCTCTCCGTACTCGGCCACGGTGTATCTCCCGGGCCACGTCGACCCGCCCAGCGCCGGCCCGCTGCCGGAAGCGAGCTGGAAGAACGGGTTGTTGAGCGCGTGGCATCCCAACACCACAGGGGACAAGGTGAGCATCCCCGTGAAACAGCCGGGCGAGACCGTTCAGGTCAACGGGCGGCCCATGACCAAGCCGGGCAAGCTGGAAGCGTTCGACCTCTCCGTGGACCGCAGTTACCAGATACGAGCCGTCGGGATGGACGCGGTGGACTCCCAGCAGATGGTCACGCCGCAGGGACAACGCGTCACCCGGGTGAACTACGAGTACCAGTACGAGGTTCGCGAGGGGACCAACGTCATCTTCAACGAGATCAACTTCCCGAGCGATTCGGAATGGAAGCGCGTCTCGACAGAAAACGTCGCCGATCTGGTCCGGAACAACGGTGTGGCGTCCGCGAATCTGCCGGGCCGGGAAGGCAAGTGACCGTCCCTCTGCCCGGCCCGAGAGGTCCGTCGGTCGGCCGCTGAAGTACGGGGACGCTTCTGTCCCGCGCGACCCGGCCTGCCGGGGGTTCGCATCGCGCAGCGGCAGGTGACGCGGGCCCCACTGGGGCCCCGCTGCTCGACTCCGAGCAGCGGGGCCACAATTGCTCCCTCGTTCCCGTGTCCGGGTCACATATCGAGCGTCCGCCAGTTCTGTCAGTGCACCCGCGAACTGCCGGCACTGCCGCCTCCCGGGCTGCGTTGGACGAGCTGAGCGCGGAACTCGACTTCACCGCGCCGTCCGCCGAAGCCGGCCATTCCGCTGACGGCCGGAAGGTCATCCGCGGGCAGCTCGTCGACGAACACGCCGCGACCACCCCCGGCTCGCCGGACCACCACCACGCCGCAGGAACCTCTCGGGTACGGGAAGCCGCTGGCTCCGAAAGCGATGCCGGACCTGACGGCCCGGCCCCGGCGACGCGAACCTCAACTGCCCGATGGGGCGCCAGGAGAAGCGGATGGCGGCGCCCGACGAGCCTTCTCGTGGCAGCCGCTGTCCTCGTGCTGCTCCCATTGTCGTTCTACGAGAGCCGCACGACTGGAATCGGCTACGACATGGGAAACCTCCCGGTGAGGAGTCCGCGGAGTCGCCGAAGCCGACCTACTCCTGGCAAGGGCTGCGGCGGTCATCGAGAAAGGCCTGCCCTCCGATCCTGAGCCCTTCCATCCAGTACGAGGGCTGGTGGAGATGAACGTAACCCGCCCCGATGCGGCGAACCCGGCCCCGGATCGGCGGCGCGTGGTGTGACACGGTCTCATTCCCGTGGGCAGGCGTCCGGGTCTGTGCCCCTGTACGTGCGGTACAGCGGGTCGACGGATTTCGGGTCGGGCCCCGTGTCCCAACTGAACTCGAGGACCGGGACCGGTTTGCACACCGACCACTGCTGGTTCTGGCCGCTGCGCTCGAATCCGAAGCCGTATCTGCCTCCGGCGCCGCGAAGGCATTCGTCGCACCTGTCCTCGTCGATGCTCGGGTCGAGAAGGGTGTCGTAGACGAGGTCCTTGTCCGGGATCTTCGGGGACCCCGTGTGCCCCTTGTTGAGGTCGTCGAAGCTGTAGTCGACGGCGTCGGCGAGGATCTGGACGGAGTCGTAGTACATGGCCGAGTAGCCGTCGTCCAGCGAGCGCCGGCCCAGTTTGTAGGTGTCCTCGAAGCCGCGGAACTCGCGGAGGAAGCGCGTCACTCCCAAGGGCGCCTCACCGCCGCGCCACCAGGAGGTGTCGACGGAGGAGGCGTTGACGAGCCGGGCGTTGGCGTCCAGCAGGTTCAGCCGGGTCTCTTCGGAGGTCAGGGTGGGGTCGAGTCCGATACCCACCTTGAGGATGCGGAGTTTGCGGCCGTCGCCGCACGGCGAGTCCGCGATCTTCTCCACGAAGGCGGGCAGGTCCTGGTCGCGCCCCGCGAAGAAGATGGTGTCGTAGTCAGGCCCCCTGCAGATCTTGCCGACTGCGCCCGTGAAGCGCCGTGGTATGCCCTTCTTGTTGCCGGTGACGCCGAGGTAGGGGGCGCTGCTGTCCTCGAGGCCCCAGGTCTTGCCGAACTCCTCATCGATGACCTTGCGCAGGTTCTTCGAGTAGACGTCCGTGGCTTGCCGGTCGTAGAGCAGGAACCCCCGCTCGGGACGCCGACCCTCCGCACCGTGCTCGTCACGCTTCAGATACTGCTTCAGAGCCTCGGCGAACTCTCTGTTGTTCGGTGAAGTCTTGAAGAAGTACTGGGAGTTCATATCGGCCGAGGTCGTGGTGGGGCCGACGGTGGGGATCTTCCTCTTGCTCAGATCGTCGATGGCCTCGCGCGTCTCCGAGGTGCTGCTCGGTATGCCCGCGACGCCCACCAGCGGGTTCTCCTTCTCCCGGGCCAGTTCGGAGAGCCGCTCATGCACCGGAAGCCACTTGTCGAGGTCCTTGCCGTCCGGGGCGAGCAGCAGCTGAAGGTGTGGCGCTGCCTTCTCGTTGACCTCTTGCTGTGCGGCCAGCGCTCCGGCCACGGCGCGGCGGATCATGTCGGGCGTCATGGCGCTGGTGTCGTCGTAGGTGAACGGCATCTTCAGCGCGACCCGCACGTACGGAGTGTCCGACGGCGACTCGTACTTGTCCCGCACCCGGTCGTTCTGCTTCTCGATCTCCTGCAGCAGCTTTCCGGTCTCCGGGTCCTTCACCTCGAAGGCGCGGTCCGTCACCCCGACGCACTCGCCGTCCACGGCCTCCAGGCCCTCCTGGCATTGGTCGGGCCAGAGCCAGGTGACCAGCGAGACGACGGCGACGATGACGGTTCCGGCGGCGACGGCCGCCAAGGTCCCCGTCACGGGGCCCCACTCCCTGTGGTGAATCGCTAAGCGCAATGTTCCTCGCAATCAGAGCTGTCAGGCCGGGCCGCGGAAGGACTGGCTCGTGCCGGGCTTGTCCGCGGTGGCCGGGGGAACGGTGAACGGGCGCTTCTTCTCCGCGGCCGCCGGCCACGTGCGCGCCACGTGCCGCAACTCGGTGCGCCATGTGGGGTGCAGCCGGGAGAGGCAGCCGAACTCCTCGCGTACGGCGGCACGCAGGTCGCGGTCGGGTTCGGTGTGCGCCTCGGACAGGCACCACAGCGCGTGCAGAAGGCTGTTGATGGAGAGCAGCGCCTCGTCGCGTGACCCGGCCTCGTCGTAGGGGCCCGGATTCCCGGGCGGGCCCGCCTGCTCGCGGAGCGCCGTACCCGTACGGGCGTCCTCCCCGTCGTCGCACGGCGGTACGGGGGCCGTCGCGCAGTACGCCAGCAGCGTCAGCCACTCTCCGGCTCCTCCGCGCTGGCCCTTCCCCAGTTCGAACAGCTCCTCCAGCACGCCGGCGACCGTCTGTGTCCTGCCCGCGGCCATGGAGTGCCACTGCGCGTGCTCGACGCCGCCGTTGCCCGGGTCGCGGTGGTGCTGGACGAGGAAGTCGTGGACGTCCTGCCAGAGTTCACCGCCCTTGTCGCTCATGATGCGGCGCGCTTCGGCCATCAGGAGCCGCTGGAGGAGCGGGTGGGCGACAAGCGGGCCGTCAGAGGTGGGGTAGCGCTGCCACTGGTGCGTCTCCAGATAGTCCTCCGCGGCGTTGGCCTGGAGCTGTTCCGGCCCACGCAGGCCGAGGTGGCCGGCGAGCGCCTCGGCCGCCGTGCGATCGCGGGCGAGGCAGAGCTGTACGAGACGGTGGCGCTGACGCGGCTCCGGCACGAGGCGCTCGAGTATCGCCGTCGTGACGGGCCGCCCGTCCGGGCCCCGCAGCCTCAGCAGCGACTCGGGGACGACGTCCTGCCCTCCGCGTACGGCGGCCAGAACGGCGTCGCAGAACATCTCGCTCGCCGCGGGATGGCCGTCGGTCACCGCGTAGACGGCGGAGGCCAGGTAGTGGTGGAGCGTGGTGTCCGCCCGGTCGAGCAGGGAGAGGATCTCTCCCGGCCCGAGCGGCGTGAGCGGGACGACGAGGAGCCCCGCGGACGGCGAGCGGCCCCGCCTGGGCGCCGTCTCGCTCAACGCCTCGGCCAGCAGGGGGAGTTCGCAGCGCACCGCGTCGGGTGCGTCGTCGGGAACGCCCCCGAGATGGGTCGCGGCGACGATGAGGTGGTCGTCCGGCTGCCGGTCGGGCTTCGCCCTTTCGCCGAGCAGCAGGTCGATGAAGCGCTTCCCGGACGGGTGGTGGGCGTCGTCCAGCAGGATCAGAGGCCAGCGTTCCCGGTTGGCGCGCTGGAGTGGTCCGTACGCGGCGGCGATGTCGTGAAGCAGGGCGGCCACGAGGGTGCGCGCGCTGGCGTGCCCAGGGTCGCCGCCCTGGTGCAGCCGCAGGCCGAGTCGGACCAGCGGAGCCGGGCTGTCCGCCGAAGCGGCGGCGACCTCGCCGTGCTGCTTCCCGTACCAGATCTGCGCCGGGGAGACCGGGCAGAACTCCTCGAGCTTCTCGGCCAGGCGCTGCGTCAGCTGCCGGCGGTGCGCGTCCTCCCGGTTGCCGCTGTCCTTCTGCTTGCTCCCGTTCTCCCGCTCGTGACGCCCGGCTTCGGCACCGAGGTCAACCTCGTCTCCGCCCTGTTCCGGCGGCAGGTCGACGGCTTCGGCCAGGGCGCGGGCGAGATCGCCGGGCTCCTCGCTGCTGAGGCCGCACGCGATCAGCATCCGGGCGATGCGCAGGCAGGTCTCGTCGCGTTCGGCGACGGCGCCGGCCTCCCACGTCGAGACGGCCACCAGCCCGGGGAGCAGAACGCGGAACGGATGCCGTGCGCTGGGGCGGCGCAGCGGATACCGGGAGGGGAGGCCGGGGGCGAGGCCGCACACCAGTTCCTGGAGGAGCTGCACCAGGTTTGCGGCGGTGCTCGGAGCCCCGTCGCGTCCCGCTGCGGTGGGACGCTGGTCGGGGGGCACGGCACGTATGTACGCGAAGGGCAGCCGGCCCGCGTACCGCGAGGCGAGCGCGTCCAGTACCGCGGTACGCCCCATGCCGTGCTGTCCGGTGATCAGGACGACGGGAGGGTCGGGGCGGGGCTCCCAGCGCACTCGCGCGCGTTCGCCGTATGCGAGGCCGGTGAGCTGTGGCATGAGGGAACGCAGGAGGGGATCGCGCCCGTAGAGCAGCCGCGCTCTGTCCGCCATGCACATGCACCCGATGCGTCATCCGCCCGACGCCTCTCGCGCCGGCCGGCTCGCCAACTACTGCTGGAAGCAAAGAACTTACATCTGCGTCACCGCGTGGGGCCAGCGCGTGACAGTGTGGAGGGCGGTACGGGTGAGGTCGTCACGAGTGCGGGTAGATGTCGATATCCACCTCCTCGGGGAGCAGATCCCCGCCGTGGACCACCCCCGGATACTCCAGCCGTACGTGCTGGAGGTCCCGCAGCCTCACGAGTTGGGACAGGTCGATCTCGGCGGCCTGGAAGACATGAAGCTCCCTCAGCCCCGGCAGCCGCAGGGCGATGGTGTCCAGGTCCAGGCGGGTCCCCGCGCGCGCTCGCACTTCCAGACGCGTCACCTGCGGTATCTCGACGCGGGGAGCCGCGAAGAGCAGCGTGCTGAGCTGCGAGGGGGAGAGCGAGAGCGTCCTCAGCCGCGGCATGCCGCCCAGCAGCGAGCCCCACAGCTCCGGCAGCAGCCGTCCGCTCGCCTCCCGCAGATGCAGCTCCTCCAGGGAGCCGAAGCCCTCTATGCCGTCCAGCTCGGAGGCCGCCGGCGGGAGCGCCAGCACCCGCAGGTCGCCGGTGCGCGGCAGGTCGCTCAGGCCCCTCCACGGCACGTCGCTGCCCACCTGCAGCTCCTCCAGCGAGGCGCACTCTTCGAGCGTGCTCATCGGCTCGAAGCCCGGAAGGTTGCGCAGCGTCAGCCGTTTCAGGTTCCGGAGGCGGGTGAGGGGTGCGGGGTCGGTCAGGTCGCGGCAGCCCTCCAGCACGAGCGTATCCAGGCGGCCGAACCGCTCCAGCTCGCCGAGACCGTTGTTGAGCCCGTGAGTGCCGCGCAGCCGCAACTCCCGCAGGCTGCCCGGGTCGAGGGCGGCGAGGACGTCTCCGAGGGCGAAGTCGCCGTGGCAGCCCACTCGTTCACGGCCGTCCATGCGGCTCAGCGCGGCGAGCTCGCCCTGCGACCGTACGGTCACCACGCCGCCGGGGGTCGATTCCAGCAGCGGGCGGATGATCTCCTCGGCGTAGGTCTCCGTGTCGAACCGGTCCCAGTGACCGAGGAGTTGGGCCCGGACAGACGCCTGGCCGGTACCCAGGAACTCCTTGAGCCGCGTGATGGCGGCGTCGCCGCCGATCTGGCAGATTGCGTGCACGGTGGCGAGTTCCTCGTCTCCCGTCAGCTCGGCCGCATCGGGTAAGAGGTTGAGCAGCAGAGGCCCTGTGCGTGCCAGCGCTCTCGCCTCGCGCAGGCTCTTGGGCGGCAGCATGCTGGACGCGTGCTCCCTGACGGTCTGCCGTACCTCCGGCGCGAGCCGGGTCGCCAGCTCCAGCGACGCCAGGGCGAGCAACTGCAGGCGTGCCTGGACGGAAGGCTGCGGCGTCCGGAGGGCGCGCTCGGTGAGACCGTTGAGGATGTCGGCGCGCTGCGAGTGGTCACCTTGGGCAACCGCCATCTGCACCACGTCCTCCCACTCGTCCAGGTGCGCGTTGTTAATCAGCATGCCCATGTCCCGTTCCTCAAGCAGCGCTTTGGCGCCGAGAAAATCCTGGAAGGTGCGGTGGATGAAGGCGACCGTCGATTCCGTGGGTTCCCGCAGCAGGCCGGAGCGCTCCAGCAGGAACTGGAGCGCCTCCTCGGCGGATCCCAGATCCGCCAGGAGCGGCACGGACAGCTGCAGCCGGCGTACGAGCTCCGCCGCGTCGTCACGGTCCAGCTGCGTACGTTCGTTGCGGATCAGCCAGTGCGCCAGCCATTTCAGCGGCTCCGTGGCCGACTCCCGGTTGAGCTTCGTGTAGACCTTGCGTTCGGGATCGCGGCGCCGCAGCAGCATGTCGAGCGCCGCCTCGTACAGGGTGACCCGGTCGCGGGGCAGGACGCCCCGCCGTTCCCGGTTCAGCGCGCAGATCAGGCCGCACATCAGGGGGTTGGTGGCCAGCCTGCTCAACTCGGGGGTCGAGCGCAGCACATCGGTGAGGTCCCGGCCGGAGGCCTCGTCGGCACCCGCCGCGACATGCCAGCGCTCCACGAACCGCCGCGTGTCCGAGGGGCGCATGGCGTCGAGCCTGTACTCGCGGAAGAGTTCACCCGCGAGCCAGCCCTTCTCCAGCGCGGCGGGACGGGTCGTGACCAGCCACAGGTTGCCCGGAAAGGACGCGAGCAGGTCGCGCAGCCACTCGCGCACGCCGTCGCGCTGGTCCAGCGGAATCTCGTCGACGCCGTCGATCAGCATCAGAGCACGCCCGCTCCTCATCACGCGCTGGGCCCACCCGTCAGGGGCTTCCATCACGCCGCCGGCCCAGCCCAGGAAGTCCTTGGGGGAGGGCAGCTCGGCGTTCCTGCGGGTCAGGTTGCGCAGCGGCAGGACGAAGGGCACGCGGCCGGTCAGCTGCGGCGGCAGAGCGCCCCCGTCCGCGCCCTTCTGCCGCGCGGTGATGAACGCGAGCCACTGCACCAACGTCGTCTTGCCGGTCCCGGCGACGCCGCGCAGGATCACGCGCTCGTGATCGGCGAACGCCGCCTCGAGCGGCCTGCCCGCCCGCTCGGCCTCCGGCTCTTCGCCGTCCTCGCCCTCCTCCCCGGGGCCGTCGGACCCCACTGGCCCGGGGCCGGCGTGTGCCGGGACGGTGTCGAGAGTGAGATACGCGCTCTCCAGCGGCCAGTTGGCATCACCCGGGCCGTCGAGGTCCACTCCGTGGATGGCGAGGCGATTCTGACGGCGGACGACGAACGCCGCGTAATCCGCCTCGAACTCCGCGTCGCCCTCGGCCTCTTCACGCGAGAGACGGCCGAGCTGCTCCATCACGCGGCCGACCTTCTCGTTGATCTCCCGGACTTCCTGGCGCGTTTCCACGTCCGCCCGCGCCGCGAAACCGGGCCGTTCGCTGAAGAAGCAGAGGATGTGCACGCACGCCGTGACGAGCAGCCTGTCGTGGAACCGCCCGGCGTCGTCACCGAGGAGACGCCGCGTCTGCGTCCCCGCCGCCTCCGCGAGCTTGGCGGCCAGGGCCTCCGGTCCGAGCGCGACAGCCTGCACATCGTCCATGTCCAGGTCCCCGAGCGCGTGGAGCGTACGGGTCAGGGCCTGCCCGACGGCGTCGCGCTGTTCCGGGACGACGGGCGGATCGTGCGGGCCCGCCGCGAGCACGGCACGCCGGACCAACTCCCGTGCGAGCTTGTGCAGATCGTCCTCGGTGAGCGTGCGGTGCTCGCGAACGAAGGCCAGCAGCCGGCGGACGGGGACCGCTCTCGCTCCGTACTCCGCAGCCGGTACGCGGGACGCGGGCAGCAGGAGCCGCTTCAGCAGCGGTACGACTGTCTTCGCGGCGATCTGAAGCCCCGTGGTGCCGCCTTCCACAGCCGTCCCCCCTTGTGCGCTCCCCGCTGGACGCGCCTCAGCCTAGCGGCGCCCTCGCCGCGTACGAGGCCCCAACGGCACAGATCACACTTGCCCGTTGGGGTATTCGTTCGCGGTCGCGCCCGCGTGATGCCGGAGAAGGAGAGGCACGCAATCCGACGCTCTGCGCGATGTCTGGAGCCCCTGCTCCAGGAGCCCCCACCGAAAAAACGTGCCCGGATCCGAAGGTGCCGTCGGGACCCGGGAGCGAGGGGGCCAGGCGCTCACTCGTCCTTCGGCTCCGCAAGGGTCTCGATCTGCTCCGGCGACAGCGCCACGTCGAATACCTTGACGTCCCGGATGCTGCCGAGGAACCAGTCGGTCGCCCTGCCGTCGGCACCGTTCGCCCGCCCGATGAACAGCTTGTCGCCCGGGGCCCGGACCGCGGGGCTCGCCGCCGTTCGGGACCGCTGCTCGACGCCGTCGACGTAGAGGTGCAGCGAGTGCTTCCTGCGCACGCCCACGAGGTGGGTCCACCTCTTCAGTTCGGCCTGAGCACGTGATGTCGCGCCGCCCTCCCTGTCCGCGAAGGCCCAGCGGCCCTCTGCCGGCGCGTACCGCAGGAAGAAGTCGCTGCTGTCCCCGGCGGACTGCGCGACGGCGGTCGCCATGCCCTCGGGCCTCTTGCCGAGATACACCCACGCGGAGACGCTGAAGGCCTTGTCCGGAGCGGTGTCCACCACCTTGTCGTGAACGACGACGTCGCTCCTGCCGGCGAACAGTGCCGCCCCGTCCGCGCCGTCTCCCCAGCCCATCCTGTACTGCTTCGCAGCCCGGTCGCCGACGGTGTCGGCGGTTTCCGACCGCGTGTCCAGAGGCCATGCCGCGATCGGAGCGGGCACCTCTTCGCTAGTGAGGTAGAAGCCGGCCGGTATGGCAGCGGCCACGATGATGCCGGCGGCGGCGGCCATTGCGGTGCGCCGGGTGAGGCCGCGTCGCGGTTTCGGTTCCGGGGCCGCCGCAGGCGTGGTCTCGGGCGGGGCCTCCCGTAGATCGACGTCGTTCCGGGTGGCCGTCTCTGCCTCGGCGACCGCCCGGTCGGAGCTGTGGACGCGGTCGGCGGCGGGCTTCCAGGCGGCGTTGTCGAGCAGGGTGGTGAGCTCCTGGTCGAAACCCGTGCGCGAGAGGACGTCTTGAGGAGCGGGCCGCTGCTCGGGGGACTTGGCCAGGCAGTCGGCGACGAGGCTGCGCAGGGCCGGCGGCCCGAGGGCCTCGAGGTCGGGTTCCTCGTAGACAGCCCGGTAGCCCATCGCATGGGCCGGTCCCTCACCGAACGGATTGGCGCCGGTCGCCGCGTAGGCGAGCACCGCGCCGAGGGAGAAGACATCGCTGGCCGGGGTGATGTCCGCGCCGTTGATCTGCTCGGGGGACATGAACCCCGGGGAGCCGATCATCATGCCCGTTCTGGTGATCCTGCTCGCGTCGTCGACACGCGCGATCCCGAAGTCGATGACTCGCGGCCCGTCCTCGGCGAGCAGCACATTGGAGGGCTTGAGGTCGCGGTGCACGAGCCCCGCGTCGTGGATCGAGATCAGCCCTTCGGCCAGCGCCGCCGCGAGGGCGGACACCGTTGCCGGAGGGAACGGCCCCTGGTCGGCGACGGCTTGCCGCAGCGACGGGCCGGGCACGTAGCTGGTCGCCAGCCAGGGAGCGGGCGCGTCGGGGTCCGCGTCCAGCACTGGTGCCGTGTACGCCCCGCTCACCAGCCGATTGGCCAAGACCTCCCGGCGGAACCGGGAACGGAACTCCGGCTGCCGCACCAGCTCGGCATGTACCAGCTTCACCGCGACGCGCCGTCCGCCCGGGGAGGTCCCGAGGAACACCTCGCCCATGCCGCCCGCACCGAGACGGCACGACAAGCGGTAGTTCCCGACAGTACGTGGGTCCCCCGGCTGCAAGGCCCTCACCACACAAACCCCCCTGCGTCGCGCGGCGTTGATCCGGGTTTTCCGGACCTGGCCGCCTGTGCCAGCGTAAACGCCGTCTGACGGGCCGTCGGTTCCGGGCGACAGCTTCACGCTTTCGTGCCGGTACGGAGGCGGAACGGTCAGTCCAGGTCGGACATGTCGAGAACGAAGCGGTAGCGGACGTCGTTGCGCCGCAGACGGTCCAGCGCCTCGTTCACCTGTGCCGAGGGCAGCAGTTCGATGTCGGCGGTGATGGCGTGACGTGCGCAGAAGTCGAGCATCGAAGCGGTCGAAGGGAGGCCGCCGCTGCCAGCGGAGGTGAGGGACTTGCGTCCTACGAGCAGATCGGTGGTCTCCACGGTCACGGCTCCGAGGTGACCGAGGTGGCAGAGGGTGCCGTCCATGGCGACCATGCGCAGGTAGGTGCCGAGGTCGTGCGGGGCGGAGACGGTGTCGATGACGACGTCGAAGCGGTCGCGGGCCGCCGCCGTCTGCTCCGGATCCGTGGAGACGACGAGGCCGTGGGCGCCGAGGCGCCGGGCGTCACCGGCCTTGTCCGGTGAGCGGCTGAGGACCGTGGTCCCGGCGCCGAGCGCGACGGCCATCTTGACCGCGAGATGGCCCAGCCCGCCCAGTCCCGCCACGGCGACGCGGGTCTCCGGGCCCACTCCGAGGGCGTGCAACGGCTCCCAGACGGTGATTCCGGCGCAGAGCAGGGGAGCGGCGGCCGCCGGATCCAGGCCCGGGGGCAGAAGGTGGGCGAAGCGGTCGCGGACGACGTACTCGCGGCAGAAGGCCCCCAGGGTCGTCGATCCGTCGTGGCGGTCGACGCCGCCGTAGGTCAGGGTCGGGAAGGCGTGGCAGAAGTTCTCCTGCCCCGCCCGGCACATGGCGCACTCGCCGCACGAGTCGACGATGTTGCCGACAGCCACCTGGTCGCCGACGGCGAAGCGGGTGACCGCGGTGCCGGTCTCGGTCACCACGCCCGTGAACTCGTGGCCCGGCACCAGGGGAGGGTCCTCGCCGGTCCGGGCGCTGAGGGCGTGCACGTCGGTGTGGCAGACACCGCAGTAGTCGACGCGGACCGCGAGGTCGTCGGGGCGCAGGTCGCGCCGATCAAGTGGAGCCGTTCGCAAGGCAGTCGACGGCCCGTCCGCCCGCCAGCCGATGGTTCTCCTCATGAGGCCTCCTCTTGCAGACAGACTGGTTGGTCTATTTCACTCTAGCAATAGACCAACCAGTCTGTCTGTTAATGTCGGTGCATGGCCGATCAGCCCCTGACCGCGCGCGGAGCCGCGACGTACCAGCGCATCCTCGACGCGGCGACGCAGGAGTTCGCTGAACACGGGATCGCGGGCGCACGTGTGGAGCGGATCGTCACCGCGGCACGGACCAACAAGGCGCAGCTCTACGGCTACTTCGGAAACAAGGAAGGGCTCTTCGACACCATCTTCCTCGGCTCGCTGGAGCGGATCATGGACGTCGTCCCTGTCGACGCCACCGACCTCGCGGACTGGGCCGTGCGCCTCTACGACGAGTATCTCCGCCGCCCCGACCTCATCCGCCTGGCCACCTGGGCCCGCCTGGAGCGGCGTCCGGCGGGCCACCTGGTCGAGGAATCGGGCCGCCTCGACACCCCCAAGCTGCGGGCCATCGCCGAAGCCCAGGCCGCCGGTCTGGTGCGCGACGGAGACCCGTTCGACGTCATGGCCATGGTGATCGCCATGTCGATGGCATGGTCACCGGTCAGCAATGTCTACGCCGCGACCGCACAGGAGCCCGCTGAAGTGCACGAGCGGCGCCGGACCTTGCTCCGCGACTGCGTCCGACGCGCGCTGACGCCGTCCTAGTTCCGCTGTCGTCCTGTCCGATGCGCTCGCCACGCAGTGCCGAGTCCCACGGGCGCTCACACCTGCACAGCAACTCCGGCGCAGTCGTGCACCTGTGGAGAGGGATCGGTGCGGTTCCTTGCCGGAAAGGGCAGCCGATAGCGACGCACCGTCAGCCTTCGGCTTGTGACGCTCGCGCGTGCACGTCTCATGAGCTTTCCGGCAGCTGCAGTCTCGTGCAGTTTCCGCGGCGCACCTGGTCCTTCGCGAACGCGGTAACGTACGCGCTCAGCTGCTTGCGCTGCCTCTTCCGCGTGGCCTCTGTCTCTGACGTCGCATCCGCTCGGTATGGCGAGTTGTAGCTCCAGTTGGCGCCGAAGCCGACATTCTCGCCGCCGCATCTGGCGACGGCCCATGCCAGGGTCTCGGAGAGCGCGGGCTTCCAGGCCGCGTGCTCGCCCATCGGAAGCGAATGCACTTCCGCGCCCAGTTCGTACATGTTCCCGCCCCAGTTGCCGCGCCAGCTGGTGAGTTCGACGAGCGGATCGATGTGATCACGGTCCTTGGGGGCCAGCGGTGGCGCGTACAGGGTGCAACGCCCCATCACCCCGCCTTCAGCAATGGCGATGCGGACCCTCCATTCCGGATCCTCCCAGGGGCGGGCCACGGACAGAGCGTTGCAGGCGGTGCCTTTCGCTTGTGCTCGGGTCGCGTACTTGCCCCGGTCCGGCACGGCGCCGTGCTTCGGCATGGGGAGCGGCTCGCCGCCGCAGTCGAGCCTCTCGGTCATCTCATTGGTCATCCGCACAGCGAGCCGTAGCATGGCCGACTTCTCCTCACGGCTCTTGGCCGAGTACGTCCATGTGCCGACCAGGAGCCTGTGATGTCCCCCCAACGCATGCCCGGCGCGTCGTGGGCACTCGGGCATGAGATAGACGCGGCTGTATTCCACCTCGAACCCGGGTAGTCCGCCCGGCAGCACCGCATGTGGAGCATAGAATCTGGCGATGCTCGACATCTCCTCAGCTCGGTCCAACCCGGCGAGATAGGCGTCCACGGCGACCACGACCGTGCCCTCGTCGTTCTTCAGCACGCAGCTGTACCGGCCCTGCTCCTCGTCGAAGGACTCCTCCTCCGATCCGAGCCGCGCATCCGTCCTTACCGTCTGCACATCGCCATGCGGCAGCTTGCCTCCGCACGCCTTGTGCGCCAGCCACAGGTCCTTTAACGGCGCCCGCGCCGAGAACCCGACGACGGCCAGCACGACCAGCACGCACGTCGAAACCCGCAGCCACTTACGGTGCTGCCGAACCCAATTCCCCACCCGTTCCCCCCAGTTCCTGCTCACGCGTCGCTCCTTGCCACCTCTGTTCCGAGCGGATTCGCACTGCGGACGTCGATGGTCAGGCTCAGTGAGGCACAGTACGCGGAGGTGTGGACCGGGCGTATCGCTACGCCGGTCCGCCGCCGCACACGGGGAACTGACGGCCAATCGGGATCGGGCCGGGTCGTCCGTACGCCGACGAGGCCGTCTGCCACCGAGATTGGCAACCGCCACGGGTGCCGACGCGTCGAGCCTGACATGACCGCCAACTCCGAACCCGAGTACCCGCACTGCGGCCGCGGCGCCGGCGACGCAGACCCTGTCGGCTGCCGTGGGCGGCTCGTCGTGCGCTCCCGACCGGCGGACGGGGGCATCGGCTTCGGACTGTTCGACGCCTGCCTGGCGCACCTGGACGACAGCGACCGGCACGCCTATCTGAGTTCGCTGGGCCCTGGGAGCACTCTCGACCACCGGGGCACCACCATCGATGCCGCCCTCCTCGAAAGCCTCTGGCAGCCCCTCCGCTCCTCGCCGAACGAGCCCGTCTCGGTGGGGACAGCACGCTTCGACGGGGCGGTCTTCGAGGGAGCGGTCCGGTTCCGCAGGGTGATCTTCACGGGGAGGGCGACGTTCAACGGGGCGAGGTTCAGGGGCCAGGCCAAGTTCGACGGGGCGACCTTCGAGGGCGACGCCCGATTCGAAGGCGCGCAATTCGTGGGCGACGCCGAGTTCGACTATGCGAAATTCGACAGTGAAGCCGCGTTCGACGAGGCGAGGTTCGACGGCGGTGCCTGGTTCGACGAGGCGACTTTCACAAGCCGCGCCAGTTTCAGCCGGGCGAGGTTCGAGGGGCGCACCATGTTCGGACGGGCCAAGTTCGAGGACCGCACACGGTTCGAGGAAGCGAGCTTCGGGGACCACGCTGTGTTCCGCAACGCGAACTTCAAGGGCTACGTCGGGGCCCACGGAGCGAGGTTCAACGGCGACTCGCGATTCACCGAAGCGCAGTTCAGCGGCGGTGCCGACTTCGGCGAGGTGAGCTTCCAGGGGGTGGCGGATTTCACCGGAGCGGCCGTCGACGGTCACGCGTGGTTCGGCAGTGCGGCCTTTGAACGTGAAGTCGTGCTCAGCGAGACGGTCTTCACGGGGTACGCCGATTTCGGCGGAACAACGTTCAAGGATCAAGCATGGTTCGGGGGAGCGCAGTTCGGGGGCTCCACCAGGTTCGTCGGAGCGACCTTCAAAGAACGCGCAACGTTCACCGGGGCTGCCTTCGGAGGTGACGCAGGCTTCGAGGGAGCCACTTTCGAGGGCAATGCCGCCTTCCGCAGAGCGTTGTTCGAAGCCGCTCCACAACTTGGCCCGCTGGAATGCCGGAAGGCGGTGGATCTTTCGGCGGCGGTCTTCGCGGTAGCCGTGACGATCGACATCGCCGCGGAACACGTCTCCTGCTCCCGTACACGTTGGGCGTCCACGGCCGTGCTGCGGCTCCGGCGTGCAGAGGTGGACCTCAGTGACGCGGTGCTGGAGTACCCGGTCAGCGTGGCCACGACCACCGCACCCGCCTCGTCGAGAGACGACGAGGAGAACACGTCGCGGCCATCCGCGGTGCCGGAACCGCCAGTGCGTGTGCTGTCCCTGCGGGGGGTGGATGCTTCCCATCTGGTGCTAGCCGACGTCGATCTGAGCGAGTGCCGCTTCGCCGGAACGATCCGGCTCGACCAGCTGCGCCTGCATGGCTGCTGCCGGCTGGCCGTCACGCCGTCGCGGTGGTTCCGCCGCGGTCTGCTCCCGGTGCGCTGCACATCCAGGCAGACCCTGGCCGAGGAACATGACTGGCGAGCCGCACAAGGCCGCGCCGGGGCCGGCTGGAGAACCGGTCCAAGCGATGGAGCTCCGGTGGAGCCCGCCGCGTTGGCGTCCGTATACCGGGAGTTGCGCAAGGGCTTCGAGGACGCGAAGAACGAGCCGGGGGCCGCGGACTTCTACTACGGAGAGATGGAGATGCGCCGCCACGACCGCCATTCATCCGGCGCCGAACGAGTGCTGCTGTGGCTGTACTGGGCTGTCTCCGGCTACGGGTTGCGCGCTTCCCGGGCGCTGGGCTGGCTGCTGGGGGCGATGGCCGTCACGGTTCTGCTGATGGTTCTGTGGGGTCTTCCGCAGGCCGACCCGAAGCCGGAGAGCACCGGCTCCGTCGAGGGCGAGCGGATCACCATGACCACCGACACCCCGAACCCGGTCAATCCCCAGGGGCCGTTGCTCGAACGGCTCTCCGGCGATCGGTTCGAGCCCGCCATACGTGTGGTGTTCAATTCGACTGTCTTCCGCTCCAGCGGCAAGGAGCTGACCACTTTCGGCACGTATACCGAGATGTTCTCCCGCCTCACCGAACCCGTCCTGCTCGGCCTCGCCCTGCTGGCCGTCCGCAACCGCGTCAAGCGGTAGGGCGCGGACGACGGGACGCCATGGCAGCGCGGTGTGCACGACCTGGTGCTGGGCTCCCGAACCTCGGGCGCCCAGCACCAGGGAACCTCTAGCGAATCGGCAGGACGACCGGGAGGAACTACTCGATTGCCCCTGCAGGGGCGGGCAGGCCCGGGTGGTCGCCTGCCGTGAGCTGGGTGCCCGGCCCCGCTCGCCGTCCGGGCCGGCCGGTGAACCGGGCCCGGCGCCCATGGTTCGGGGTGCTCAACTCGCCGTCCAGAGGGCGCAGTTGACGCAGCTGTGGCAGGGGAGCGAGTAATTTATATACGCGTAGACAAAGTGGTGCCGGGTCTATACGATCGATCCGGTCCTGGAGGCACGTCCGTCGGTCGTGCCGAGCGGGGCCGTGTGTGCGGTGGGTTGCGACGTCTCGTGGTGGCTGGACTGCGGGTGAGCGGTGCGCAGAACGGAGCCTTGCGTGAACGCCGATTCAACGGCTGCTGAGGAGCAGCCGAAGCTGGTCAACCGGCGACCGATTCTGCTGGTCTGCCTGGCGGTGTTCGGATTGATGACCGGGCAGCAGATGGTGAACCCGATCCTCGCCCCGCTGGCGCGTGAACTCGGCTTCAGTGAGCTGGCGCTGGGTTTCGTGATGTTCGTGGGTGCCTCTGGAGTGGTGCTGGCGGGCACCTTCTGGGGGCGCCGTGCGGCCGTCTGGGGACACCGTACGGTGCTGTTGATCTCGCTGGTGGGGGCTACGGTCAGCCTTCTGGCGTTCGCGGTCGTCGCTCAGAGCGGACTGGCCGGCGTGCTCCCCAAGCTCGTGACATACGTGCTGATCATCGTCACCCGCGGTGTGCTGTTCGGTCTTGCGTGGGCTGCGACCCCGGTCACCGCGCAGTCTTACGTGGCGCGCATGACGTCCGGCGAAGCCGAGCGCGTGCGGGGGATGTCCGTCTTCAGTGCGGCGCAGGGCCTGGGCCTGGCTGTGGGGCCGGCGGTCGGCGGCCTGCTGAGCATCGCAGGTCTGCTCCCCCCGATGTATGTGGCCCCGGCGATCCTTGTCGTCATCGCAGTGGTGGTGGCGATCAGCGTGCCCAAGCCGGAGAAGGGGGAGGAGCGTCCGGAGTCGGTGAAGGTCAGCCCCTTCGACCGTCGTCTGTGGCCCTTCCTGACGATCGGATTCGGGTTGTACCTGGCCATGACCATGGTGCTGATGACGGCCGGCTTCCTGCTGCAGGACAGGCTTCATCTGAACGCCCAGCAGACCGGCACCGCGACCGGCATGGTGACGCTGGCCGGGGCGGCGATGATCGTCATCGTGCAGGTCGTGGCGGTTCCGCGGCTGAGCTGGTCGCCCGTGCACTTCATGCGGGCGGGTTCCGTACTGATGACCCTCGGAATGGTCGTGGTGGCGGTGTCCGCGAGCGGTCCGCTGATCGGCGTCGGTGTCGCTCTGCTCGGAGCCGGTCTCGGATTCGGAATGCCGGGAGTCATGTCCGCGCCGACGCTTCTCGCAGAGAAGAAGGAACAGGCGAGTGTGGCGGGGCTGTTCAACGCCTCCGTCGCCGTGACCTTCATGATCGGCCCGCTCCTGGGCAACGGCCTGTATGAACTGGGCATTGCCGTTCCGTACGTCTTCGGCGCGATCATGCTGGCAGGCCTGGTCGTGTTCACCCACGTCCATCACGGCGTGCGGCAGACAGCCCGGAAGTCCCCCGCGGCTCCGGCGGTCACCAGTGGAGAAACCGAGCAGTCCGAAGTCTCGTAAGACCTCGGCCCATGGCGCGAGGCCGGTCGCTGTACCCCCGACAGCCGACCGGCCTCGTTTCTCTGTGCGGGCGCGTGTGTGCGTCGTCGAGTGCGCACGATGACACCGTTCGCGGTCATAGCAGCAGCAGGTCTTGATTCCCAGCCAATCCCGTATGGATAGCCCCTGTCAGGGGGTGTCTACCGCGGTGGAGTTGCGCGAGAGAGGCCGCGTCGAAAAGGAATCCGCCGCCCGCATCCATCGACTGAGCAAACCAGGCAAAACATATGAAAACGTCCGCAACCCGAGGGTGCGTGTTCAAGTGTTCACGGAAGAAACTATTTTCGTACACGTATGTTATGGTCCTGAGGTCTCAATCGATGGAGGACTCGAGTGGGCATCGATGTAGCGCTTTTCGACGATCTGCACTTGTCCAGACTTGCACTCACGACACTTATCGAGCAGTGCGATGACGTTACGGTCGTCGGGTCGCTGGAAAGCAAGCCCGCTGCTCTCGAATTCGCCGAGCTCCGTCGCCCGGATGTCATGGTCATCAGTTTCGACGGCCGGGACAACGAAACCATCGAGTTCGCCGAGAAGGTTGCGACTCTCCCGGCGTGCCGAACGCTGCTACTCGCCACCGAATGCCCTCGACCGGTTGTCCGCAGAGCCTTCACCGGCGGGGTCGACGGCATACTGCGGAGGAATGACTCCACTCAGCGGCTTTTCGAGGCTATTCACGCCGTGCACAAAGGTGATCGGTTCTTCGACGCCGAATTGACGGTGGCGGCGCTGGTCAACGAGGGATGTCCGCTCACGCTCCGGCAGTTATCGATTCTCGAGCACCTTTCCTGCGGCGACACCGTGGGGGAGATAGCGGCGCGGCTTTGCCTGTCCGAGGGAACTGTGCGCAACTATGTCTCCTCCATGGTGGCGAAGCTTGGTGCGCGCAACCGCATCGACGCTTTGCGTATCGCCCGGGATGCGTACTGGATCTGAAAGCCGGAGGCCGTCCCGGCGTCACGGGTGAGTAATGCGCCATGCGTTGCGATGAATGCGGTGCGGCGGTGCACGTCTTCTGGTTCCGGCTATGCGCCACCCCCATCAGCTGCTCGCACTTTGTCATCTGACGGCATGGAATTCTGAGTTCCGTGCCACAGACATCGGGCGTTATTTCTCGCGGCTCTTTTCTCGAATGCCGGCAGCTGCTTACCGGTTTCGGCCAGAGACGGCTCCGTTCCCGCTATGCCGCGCGCCCCGGCCCGCCCCGCCCCGGTTTCGGTGAGGTGTGCGCCCGCGATGTGTCGCCCCGAGCTTTTTTCGGACACCCCCGCTCGGTGGCCATCGTGATCTATGTGATCGTAGGGGTTCGTGTGAGTGATGGGACGCGCCCATAACGGGCGGCTGCCCTCCCTTTTGTCGTCGCCTGTCTGGACTGATGCGGCTCGGTCAGCCCGACAATCGAGCGGTGCCGGCATCGGTTACGGCGAACGTACAGGCACGGTGGGTGCGGGCAGGCGCCGGGCCTGCCGTGCCGACGCGAGCGTGCCGTTCTGGGCTCCTGTGTCTCCGAGTGCGCCTGTTAATTCTGCAGAAGCGATCGTGAAAAACTCACGAAGAGGAATGTCAGGTAAACCTGTCGAGCGTGACCCCCTGGCTGATAATGTCGGCTCTGCCTTCGCGGAATAATGCCGAATAAGGCTGGTAGCAGCGAGATATCCCGGCGAAAGATGCATTGACGATGCATGCGAATTACGCCCGGGTGTCCATATCGGGGGAGAGACTGTGCCGCACCGAACCGAAGTCGCGCATACGCCGTGGGCGGAAGTAGCAGAGTCTATCGAGTTCGTTCCCGACGAGTACTCGCACAGGACACTTCCGGAGTTCTCGGCACAGGAAATGCTCGCATGTTCTCAGGAGGATATAGAGTTACTGGTCGACGCAGGTCTGCCCTGTGAGCGCCGGCCTGAAGGGCGCTTTTTCGACACGAACGACCTGTACAACCTCGGAATGTATTCCGGAAAGACGAGGACGCAGCCCGAGCTTGCCTTCCGGATGCTCTTCCGGTTCGCGGGGCGCCCGGTTGACGGCCTGCTGCGCCCGAAGTCCTGGAACTTTCGAGTCGCCCTGGAGTGCCCGGAGTGCCCCGAAGCCGCCCCGTGGCATTTCGAAGGGCCGGACGTCGCCCGGTTCGGCGGTGACGTCGCCGGCGTGACCGTTCCCGAGGCCAGTCAGGGTTCAGCCGAGTATGCGGCGACGGTCACCGTGACGGGGGCGCGTACCCCCTTGCAATCGGCGGAGCTCCGGAACACGGTGAGGGACTATCTGGACGCGGGCTATCGCTGGCAGATGATTCCCGTGGCCATGCAGTTCGACTACGAGCTGGTCCATTCCCTTGGAGCCACGAGCTGCATCGCGGCGAGCCTGTTCCTCGCCGAGCGCTTCCGTGCCGCCGGATATCAGGCGAACGTGCGTAGAGGCTGGTTCTGCGGAGTCCTCGGCGGCGCTCTGGACCTGCCGCACGCATGCGTCGAGGTAACGGACGACGACGGCCGCGTCAAGACAGTCGACATAGCCAAGGCGCAGCTGGCCGCGCGGCTGGCCAAGAACACCGGAGAATTCCAGGAACTGTGCATCGGGTCGATCTACAACAAGGTGATCCTTTCCACCGCCTCCGGTGACGCGCCGCTCAGTTACCACGGATGTGGTTCGCAGTCACCGGTCCAGGTGCGCGCGGATGTTCAACCTGCACGGTGAACTGGTGTTTCTGAACTATTCCGTCGGAAGGACGAGCTGAAATGGCGGTACGCGGAATCGAGCCCGTGGTGCTCGAACTGGATCGCTTGGAGAACCTGGCCGAGTCGGGTTACTACAACCCGTATACGATGTTCGACTGGCCGGACGCCATCGAGCCGGACCTGCCGTGGATGAGCGAGAGCCTGGTCACGCTGGCCGGAACGCCGATGTGGGACGAGCTGAGCCGCGAACAGCAGATCGCGCTGACCCGGTACGAGGCCATCAACTTCTTCAGCCTCAATATCCACGGCATACGCGAGCTGATGAGCGAAGTCGTGATGCGTATCCACGAGCGGACGTACGCCGATGTCTCGGAGTTCCTGCACCACTTCATCGGCGAAGAGAACGAACACATGTGGTTCTTCGCGCAGTTCTGTCTCCGCTATGGCGGCAAGCTGTACCCGGCGCAGCCCACGCTGAAGGCCGGTTCGGTGGACCACCTCTCGCCGGTGGCCCGCGAGTTGATCGTGTTCGCGCGCATTCTGATCTTCGAGGAGATCGTCGACTTCTACAACGCGCGCATGGCGACCGACCAGTCCCTGCCGCACATCGCCCGGGAGATCAACCGGGTGCACCACCAGGACGAAAGCCGGCACGTGGCCTTCGGGCGGATGATCTTCACCAATCTCCTGGAGCAGGTGGCCAAGCGCGACCCGGCAGAGGTGCCGGTGGTCGCCGATTACCTGGAGCAGTACCTGCAGTACAGCATCGGCACCCTGTACAACCCCGCCGCTTACCGCGACGCGGGGATTCCGGACGCGTTGGCGCTGCGCCGCCAGGCCCTCGAGCACCCGGCCCGGAAAGAGGCGCACGACGAGGTCCTGAAGCGGACCAGGAGGTTCTTGGCCAAGTCGGGTCTGGAGACGGAGGCGAGCAAGTGACGAGCGAGCCGATGCAGGAGGTCGAGAAGTTCATCCTCGGCCGTAATCCGGAACTCGACCACATCACGCGCGATCTCGACCTGATCGACAGCCGTGCCATCAATTCGCTGGCTTTCGTCGAGTTCATCTTCCTGCTCGAGGAGTTGACGCAGGAAATGATCGATCCGGAAGAAGTGGATCTGGACGACTTCCGCACCCTCGACGCACTGGAAGCGCGTTTCTTCAAGAAGGAATCAGCATGACGACCTTGCGCACTGACAACGGTCTGGGGATCCTCGACGGCGGCCAACTGCGGCTCCTGCGGGCGATCGACGCGCTCTTCCTGCGCTGGGCGGAGGACTGGGAAGCGCCGGAGTTCCGGTACCCGTTCCTGATGCGCTGCGACGATCTCGACAGCCTGGACTACTACGACAACTTCCCGCATCTGGGTCTCGCGGCGACCCGGCTCGATCCCGAGCGTCTGGGCAAGGCGCTGACGGAGGCGTCCCGGCCGATCGACCGGATTCCGGCCGAGGCCATGGAGCCGACCTCGTTCGCGTTGCCCTCGGCTGCCTGCTACCCGCTCTACGTGCATCTCGCGCATTCGGAGCTGCCGGCCGAAGGTGCGTTGCGTACCACGGTGGGCACCTGCTTCCGCAACGAGGACCACTACCAGGGGCTGCAGCGGCTCCTCGGCTTCTCGATGCGGGAGATCGTCTGCGTCGGACCCGAGGAGAGGGCGAAGAACCATCTGCTGCGCGCCAAGGACACGGTGAAGGAACTGTGCGCCGAACTCGGCCTCGACGTACGGCTGGAGGTGGCCACCGACCCGTTCTTCGACAAGAAGAGCGCGAAGGCGACCATGCAGCGGCTGTTCCCGGTCAAGGAGGAGTTCGTCGTCGGCGGCCTGGCGATCGGCTCGGTCAACTACCACAGGAACTTCTTCGGTGAACGGTTCGACATCCGCACGGGGCCGGAGACCGCGCACACCAGTTGCCTCGCATTCGGCCTGGAGCGGTGGGTGCACACCCTGACCGAGCGGTTCGGCGGTGCCGACGCCGCCTTGCGCGCAGTCGAAGGTCTCCGCTGATGCGTCCCTCGGCCGCGGAGGTGCTCGGTGTCCCTGTGAGCCTGCTGCAGTCCGGCATGGGAGGCGTGGCGGGCGCGGAGCTGGCGTGCGCGGTCTCCAACGCCGGCGCGGCCGGCTGCGTGGGCGGGTACAAGCTGTCCGGCGAGGCGCTCTCGGCCATCCTCGGCCGGCTTGCCGCGGGCACGGACCGGCCCGTCGGGGTGAACCTGATCCCCGAAGTGGTCGGGCCGGAGCTGCTCGGACGCCAGGTGCGGCAGGTGCTGGACGAGACACCGGACCACGTGTACCTGTCCCTGTTCGGCGTGCCCGACGATGACGCGGTCCTGGAACGGATCACGGGCGCGGGCCGGCACCTGGTGGTGCAGGTCGGGACCCCCGAGGACGGGGAGCGCGTGGCCGGGCACGGCGCTGTGGTGGTGGCGCAGGGAACCGAAGCGGGCGGCCATCTGCTGGGAACGTCCACGCGTGACGAGCTCGTCGGCGTACTGCGTGCACGGTTGCCGGGGAGCTGCCTGGTCGCGGCGGGCGGGATCGGATCGCCCGACGCAGCCCGCCGGGCCCTGGCCGCCGGAGCCGACGGTGTGCTGCTCGGCACCGCTTTCGTGGTCGCGCACGAATCACGTGCGCACGCCCGCTTCAAGTCGGCTGTGGCCGGCGGGAAGGGGAGCGAGACCGTGATCACCGATGTCTATGAGATCGGCTGGCCTGGCCGGCGGCACCGTGTGCTGGCCACGTCCGTCACCGAAACCCCGGCGCAGGCCAAGAAGTTCATCGGCCGGACCGTGGTCGAGGGCAAGCCGTACCTGGTGCCGCGTTTCAGCGCGGCGGTGCCGACCGAGGCGACCACCGGCCGGATCGAGGAAATGGCGATGTACTGCGGCCTTTCCTGCAGCGACATCTCCGGGGAGACCTCCGCCGCCGACGTCGTCGCCGCGTTCGCGCACGTCCTTCCCACGGTCCCGAGCGTCGAGAACAGCTGAGGAGAGGAACAGCAATGTCAGACGGTGAAGCACAAGAGGGACAGGACCTGTCCTACCGCGACACGCCCCGGATCCCCACCCGGGAGGGCGTCGAGCTCTACTACGAGTCCCACGGTGAGGGCACCGCCATCACGTGCCTCAACAACTTCTTCCTCACCAGCCCGTTCTGGCGGGAGTACACCGGGGAACTCGCCCAGAACTACCGCGTCGTGACGTACGACTTGTGCAACCACGGCGCGTCCACGCACCTAGAGGAGGAGCCGAGCTGGGCCGAGCATGCCGAGGATGTGATCGGGCTGCTCGACGCTCTGCAGATCGAGTCCACCTACCTGATCGGCACCTCGGCCTCCACGCAGCTGGCCAGGGACGTGGCGCTGGCGTACCCGGACCGCGTCAAGGGGCTGATCCTGGCCGGACCGGTGATGGGCCTGCGGGGCATGCGGCGCCACCGCCAGCTCAACCGCTCGTGGCTGCTGACGCTGGAGACCCACGGTCTCGCGACCCTGTACAACCAGATCTATCCCGAGGTCATCAGCGGGGAGATGAACGAGGAGGGCGGCACTCCCGGATTCCTGGGGCTGCGGGAGGCCTTCACCGCCATGAACACCCCCGAGGAGCTCGCGGGCGGTCTGCGCCTGGCACAACAGGGCGACACCAGCCCGGAGTTGCTGTCCCGGGTCCAGGCGCCGTCGCTGATCGTCCTCGGCGACGACGACATCCTTCTGAGCCCCGCGCGCGGCCACGACGTGGCCGCACTGTTCCCGAAGGGCCGTTGCGAGATCATGCCGAACGCCGGTCACGTGCCGTTCCTCGACGACCCCGACGGCTTCCAGGCGATAGTGCGCAAGTTCGTCGAGGAAGTCGAAGCGGATGCCTGAAGGAATCGCCGCCGTCCGGCAGCGCATCCGCGAACTTCTCGCGGAGCTGTTCGGCGGCAACCGGCGGTTCGAGGGCGTGCCGGACACGATGTCGCTCCGGGAGGCCGGAGTGTCCTCCACCGGACTGGTCAGTCTGCTGGTCGCGATGGAGGAGACGTTCGGTTTCGAATGGGAAGACGATGTCGAACCCGAAGTGCTGCGGTCGATCGATTCGCTGGCCGGACATGTCGTGGCGCTGCGAGGGTGAAAGAGACGGTGGCCGGGCTGCGGCTTCCCGCGGGCGTCCCGCCGAAGACGCCGCTCGGCTGCTGCCGGGTGCCGCCGCCCTACGGGCCGGCCCAGCAGACCGCTGCGGGGCGCTGTGCGGCGGCCGCGGCCCTGGCGTCAGCCGGGTCGGGCGTCCGGCACGTACCGCGTGAAGCCGACGGCCGGCCCCGCTTCCCGCCGGGTTTCGCCGGCTCGATCTCTCACACGGAACGCCTGGCAGCCGCGGTGGTCGTTCCCGGCGCCGCGGGAGTCGGCATCGACATCGAGGACGCGGACATCAGTCCTCGCGTCGCCGCTTTCGTCCTCAGCGAGGAGGAGCGGCAAACGTTGCTCCCTCCGGCCGGCGAGTACACCCCGCGTGAGTTGTTCGCCTCCAAGGAGGCTGCTTTCAAAGCCCTGAACGGCTCCGGCGCACTGGGCGCCTTTCCGTTCTGGCGGCTCCGGCTCGCCCCCTGCGGTGAGCGGCTGACCGCGTCCTACCGAGGCGAATCGGTGGCGGTGTGGGTCAGCCCGCCGACAGGCCTCTCGTTCGCCGTAGCCATACGGCGATGAGCTCGGTCGCCTCACCTTTCGGGCTCGCGCAGGAACAGAGGAAGAGTGCACCGCAGGGAGGAAGGAAGAAGGCATGAACCGAGAGATCCTCGGCGTCGTCGATGAACTGTTCCGTCGCCAGCTGCAGGTACCCCAACTCGACCCGGATGTTCCGCTGGTCGACTACGGACTGGATTCCGTCCGCTCCATCGAAGCGGTCATCGAGCTCGAGTCGGCTTTCGACGTGCACATCTCTGATGACGAGGCGGCGTCGATGCAGACGCTGCGCGACGTGGTGGAGCAGATCACCGCGTCTCTGACGGTGCATGCCGGGCAGGGAGACGGTGACGTATGAACGCCAAGTCCGCATTCGCGCGCTACACCAGGCCCGAGTTCGCCCGGCTCTTCCGCGCCCTGCACCTGGATGTGACGTACCGGGCCGGCCGGGGCGACCACCTCACGCAGGAGACGCCGAGCGCCGGGAACGGTGAGACGGCCAGGGACGTGCTGGACCTGGTCGGCGGCGCCGGCGCCTCGCTGTTCGGCCACAACCACCCGGCGCTGCTGGAGGTTGCGCGGCAGTGCCTGGAGGAGGAGACCCCCTTCAACGCCCAGGCCAGCATCCGGCCGGGAGCGGCCGAGCTGGCCGAGAGGCTGTCCTCGCTCGTCGGGGCGACCACCGGCGCCCGCTACGTGACCACGCTCGGCAACACCGGCGCGGAGGCCGTGGAAGCCGCGGTGAAGCACGCGACCGTCGAGCACAGGCGCCGCCTCGGTGCGCTGCAGGAACAGTACGAGGTCCAGCTGCGGCGCGTACGGCGTGACGGGATGGCGGACACCCCCTGTGCGAGCGGGCCCGCGGCCGGCCGCCCCTGCGAGGAGCTGCTGAACCAGGCTCTGGAGCGGATCGTCGAACTGCGCGGGCTGGACCCGGTCTTCGTCTCGCTGGCGAACGCCTTCCACGGCAAGTCGACCGGCGCGGGCACCCTCACCCACGGAACCAACGTGCCGGCGGACCTGCACGTACCCGGACCGCAGCACCGGCGTCTGAGCGACTGGACGCCTCAGGCGGTCGTGACCGCTTTCGACTCCCTGCGCGCCGAGGTGCCTTCGGTCACCGTCGACTCCTCCGGGGTACCGCACTCGACGGTGCGTCACCTCTCGCCCGTCGCCGCGTGCTTCGTCGAACCGATCCAGGGAGAAGCCGGAGTCCACGAGGTCCCGGCCGAGACCCTGGCCGCCCTGCGTGAGCTGGCCGATCTGCACGACGCGGCGCTGGTCTTCGACGAGATCCAGTGCGGCATGGGGCGTACCGGTACCTTCCTCGCCTCGGAGAAGTCCGGTGTGGCGGCCGACTACTACCTGTTCTCCAAGTCGCTCGGCGGCGGTCTGGCCAAGATCTCGGCGCTCCTGGTCCGCGAGGACCGGTACGTGCCGGAGTTCGGGCGCCACCACACCTCGACCTTCGCCGACGACGAGTTCTCCTCACGCATCGCCACGGCCTCACTGGACCTCGCCTGCGGGTACCTGGACCGGATCACCGAGACGGGCACTCTGCTGCGCGACCGGCTGGCGGAGGTGGCATCACGCTGGCCGGACGCGGTGGTAGCGGTGCGGGGCCGCGGACTGCTCTGGGGCGTCGAATTCGCCCTGCCCCGGCCCGCATCGGGTCTCCTGCGGGAGCTCTTCGACTCCGAGTCCCTCGGCTACCTGATCGCGGGGCGTCTGCTGCACACACACGGCATCAGGGTCATCCCCACTCTCTCCGCTCCCACGACCGTCCGCATCCAGCCCTCGGCGCTGCTCGCACCCGCGGACGTGGACCGCATCGCCACCGCGTTCGACGAGGTCGCCGGTCTGTTCTCCCGCGGCGAGTACGCGACGCTGCTCGAGCATCTGACAGTTCCGGCGGACGGAGCGTGGCAGCCCAGGCAGCACGTTCCCCTGCCCCGGCGTGACCGCGCGGCTGCCGACGGCAGCGCGGAGACGGACGTGTCACGCGTCGCGTTCCTCGCCAACATGGATGTCCCGGGCAAGCTGCGGTCGTTGGCGCCGGAGCTCGGCGAGTGGTCGGACGACCAGTGCGCGGCGGTGTTCGACCGCATGTGGGGGGAGGCCGACCCCTTCGAGGTCGCACGGAACCGCATCACCTCGGCGACGGGGGAGACGGCCGAAGTGATCATGGTGGCCGTCCCGTTCACGGCCGCTCAGGCCGTCACCGCTCTCCAGGCCGGTCACGGGGCGTGGCTGCGCCGGACGGTACTGGACGCGGTGGAGTTCAGCGTCTCGCTGGGTGCCGGTGTCATCGGCCTGGGGGGACACACCTCGATCGTCACCAGCGCCGCGCGGGACGTGGTGGAGGACGACGTCAAGGTGACCTCCGGCAACTCGCTGACGGCGGCCTGCGCGTACGACCTGCTGCTGACGAAACTCGCCGGGTCCGGCACGGGCGAACGCCGCGTCGGTCTCGTCGGCGGCATAGGCAACATCGGTGCCGTGATGGCCGAACTCATCGCCCCGCACTGCGATTCGATCGTGCTGGTCGGCAGGCCCGGTTCGGCGCGGCGGCTCAAGCGGCTGGCGGACCGGCTCGCCGGCCAGACGAAGATCTCGATCGCCGAGGACCTCGACGCGCTGCGGGACTGCCCGATCGTCGTCAGCGCCACCAACTCGGCCGACCCCGTGATCGCCCCCGGCCATCTGGCCGGAGACCGCGAGGTGCTGATCTGCGATCTCGCGGTTCCCGGCGACGTGCACCCGGACGTGGCAGGCATGTCCAACGTCACGCTCGTCTCCGGTGGCCGTATCCAGCTCCCGGAACTGCAGACGCCCCACTACCCGGGGATCACGCTGCCGCCGGGGATCGTCTATTCCTGCATGGCCGAGGCGACCCTGCTCGGTCTGGAGCCGAAGACGCCGAGCCCCTCTTACGGAGGGCTGTCCCTGACCGGTGCGCTCGCATCCCGGGACCTGGCGATCCGGCACGGGTTCCACCCCGCTCGCATCGTCCATGACGACGTCTCCGTGGAGCCGTGGGTCGAGGACCAGCTCAGCAGCCCCCTTAAGGAGTACCGATGACCGGACTGCGTCCGAAATTCCCCAGCGTCGTGCATGCGTTACTGGCGCAGGCCGAACGCGGCCCCGACGGGGCGTCGATCACGGTGATCCCGGAACCGGGCAAGGAGGAGGCGCTGCGCCACGACGTGCTCCTGGCCCGGGCGGCGCGGTGCGCCGCCGCTCTCGCGGAGCACGGTGTCGGCCATGGCGACCGGGTGGTGCTGTGCCTGCCGACCGGACCGCAGTTCATCACCGCCTTCTTCGGCGCGCAGCTGCTCGGAGCCGTGCCGACGGCCGTGGCTGTCCCCCTGAGGTTCGGGGGAGCGGCGGGTGCCGAAGGGCAGATGAAGGACATCGTGAGCTATCTGCGGCCGGCCGCGGTGGTCACGACGGCCACGGTGATCGACGCTCTGCCCGATCTGGACGGCGCCGCGATGCTCGACGGCGGGGAGCTCTACGTCCGCGCCACCGCCGAAGACGCCCCCGCGCACCCGGTACGGCGGCCCAGCGGCGACGATCTGGCGCTGATCCAGTGCACGTCCGGGTCGACGGGCACGCCCAAGGGCGTCATGATCTCCCACGCCAATCTGGCGGTGAACTGCGAGCAGTTCACGACGGCGATCAACTGGACACGCGAAGACGTCAACGTCAGCTGGATACCGCTCTACCACGACATGGGCCTGATCACAGGACTCATGTGCCCCGTCTACGCGGGTTCGGACGGGGTGCTCATGCCCCCCGCCCGGTTCCTGCGCGAACCGGCGGAGTGGCTGCGGCACATCAGCACCTACCGCGGCACCCTCGGGGCCGCGCCGAACTTCGGCTACGGGTACGTCACTTCACGCGTGCGTGACGAGGCCCTGGAGGGAGTGGACCTCTCCAGCTGGCGGGCCGCTCTGTGCGGCGCGGAACCGATCCAGCCCGACACCGTCCGGCGCTTCGTCGAGCGGTTCGTCGACTGGGGCCTGCCCCGCGACGCCTTCACCCCGGGCTACGGCATGGCGGAAGCCTCGCTGGTCATCACCACCGGCATGCCGGAAGACGCCATGAGGGTCGACTCCATCGACCGCGGCGCGGCCGCCACCCACGGCCAGGTCACCGATGTCGACCCGGAGAGCGTCGAGGCTCTGCACGTGGTCGACTGCGGCCGGCCGATCGAGGGTACGGAGATCCGCGTCGTGGACGGCGACGGCCACCCGCTGGGCGAGGACCACATCGGTCACCTCCAGTTCCGCAGCCCCTCGCGCACGGTCGGGTACTTCGAACTTCCCCAGGAGACCGCCGCCTGCCTCGAGGAGGAGGGCTGGTGGAAGACGGGCGACATCGGCTACCTGCGGGACGGCAGTCTGCGCATCACCGGCAGGGCCAAGGACCTGGTGATCATCCGCGGTGCCAACTACTTCCCCTCCGACTTCGAGCAGGCCGCCGAGACCGTGCCCGGTGTCCGCCTGGGCGCCGTGATCGCGGTGGGACACCGTGCCGCTGACAGCGACTCCGAGGACCTCCACGTGATCGCCGAGACGGAGGTCGAGGGCGAGGAGAGGGAAGCCCTGCGCCTGGCGATCCGCGGTGCGGTCAGCTCGCGCACCGGCGTGACTCCTGCGCAGGTCCACCTGGTTCCCCGGCGGAGCATTCCGAAGACGACCAGTGGAAAGCTGCAGCGGTCCAAGGCACGGGAGTTGTTCGTCGAACCGGCTGCCGCAGCGGACGAGTGAGCCGGCGCGGCCGCAGCCCCGCGGCGGTCCGTGCAGCTTCCTGAGCCCGGACGGACCCCGCGGTGGACGGGCCACCCGGTTCGTGTCCTCTCGGGGCCGACCCGCGGCGAGCCCACCGGTGCAGGCCAAACCGGCGACTGCCGGCGCCCTGGAGCTGATCCCAGGGCGCCGGTTCCGGTCCTGCCTGTGTCTCCGGGGCGGGGCGGCCGGCCCTTCCCGCCCCGGCGCCGTCCGTCAGCGGGACGTCCCACGGGCGGCAGCCGCCGCCTTCGCCTCGCTCCTGCCTGCGGCTTGCTCTTCCGCGGCACCCGGCTCCGCTTCACGTACCGGACCGAGTACGGCGTCCAGCTCCTGAAGTACCCGCTGCGCACGCTTCGCTGCCGCCGGCACCAGTTCGTGCATGAGGAAGTAGCCGTGTATCAGGCCCGGCCCCGGCACGTGACGGACGTCGACCTCGCAGACAGCCAGCTTGTCGGCCAGCTCCACTCCTTCGTCACGGAGCGGGTCGAACTCCGCCGTGCCGATCACGGCGGGCGGCAGATTCCGCAGGTCCGCGTGGAGCAGATCGACGGCCGGGTCTCGGCGGCGTCGCTCGTCGGGCACGTACAGGTCGTAGAACCAGGCCATGTCGTCGACCGACAGCAGATACCCCTCGGCGCACTCGCTGCTCGCGGCGAACAGCAGTGACGGGTCCGCCGGCGGGTACAGGAGGAGCTGAGCGGCGAACTCGGGGCCACCGGCCTCGCGTGCCTCCATGGCGACCCCCAACGCCAGGCTCGCGCCGGCGCTGTCGCCACCGATCACATGGGCGCGGCCGGGGAAGGACCGGCTCGTCCAGCGCGCCGCGGCGCATGCGTCGACCAGCGCCGCGGGATAGGGGAACTCCGGCGCCCGCCGGTAGCCGACCGAGACGACCACCGAGCCCAGCGACTCCGCCACCAGACGGCAGGCCCTGTCGTGGCTGTCGAGGTCCCCGGCCACCCAGCCTCCCCCGTGCAGAAACGTCATCACCCGCCCCCGGTCCGTGCCGGCGGGGGAGTAGACGCGGCACGGCACGACGGCCCCGTCCGGGCCCTGGACCGTGAGGTCCTCCGTGCTGACGGCGTCGAGAGGAGAGTCGCCGTGGCCGTCGGGACGCACCGAATTCGCCAGATACCTCTCGCGCACCTGCTCGGCGGTCAGTGCACGGGCGGGAACCGGAGGGCCGTCGGCGCTTTGCCAGGCGATCAGACTACGGAATATGCGGTCTAATGGCATACCAAGCCACTCCTCGGACGGGCCGGTGTATGAATACGGCAAGCAGGGATGCCGTCGCTTCTTTTCGGGAGCCGGGGAAGACATTGTCTGACTTCTCCCACCCGACGACAATGTACTCGACCTGCCACGCTGTCGTTACGTGCTTCACCGCTGAGTTCCGCACGGCACGGATGATTCCGGCTACTGCATATTGTGAGGAACTCACATATGGCGGTGTGATACGCATGTTGCCGCGTTCTGGTAGACGCCGGTAACGTAACGGAAAACTTGCCGCTGGTAAACGCTGTGCGCAGTTTTCTGCGTTCGCGAAACAGGTCCGGAGTTCACGCCGGTGCGGGCAGCCGGGCCGGGAGGGAGCGTGGTTCACACGAATACTGCACCTCCGGGAGTACGACGCTGCAGCCGCGATCGGCAGGCGGCACCACGTCACTCAGCCACCGTCTTGCACGAAGACAGCCAGGACAGCGACGTCGCGCTGGTCCGACACCGCCGGTGAACTTGCCCAGGAGCCGAACGCAGGTGGACGCGCACCTGAGACGGCACAACAGATAAGGAATTAGGGTCATGATTGTTCTGGGGTGCAACGGGTTCACCCGGGGCGCGGAGGTATTCGCCGACGAGTTCGGTGCGGTCGGTACCGAGAAGCACTATGTGCTCGGGCACGACTCGGGAGCGGCGCTGCTGGTGGACGGCGAGCTGGTCGCCGCCGTCGAGGAAGAACGTCTCAACCGGCAGAAGAAGACTTCGGACTTCCCGTTCCAGGCAGTCAACTGGTGCCTTGAGCAGGCCGGTGTCAAATTCTCCGACGTCGACCTCATCGCAATCCCCTGGAACTTCACCGACGAGATATTCAATGTGATGATGGGCGAGCTCGCGGGAGCCCCGCTGAAGCCCGCCGAGAAGGCGGAGCGCCTCAGCCACCTGAGCGCCTTGTTCGACAAGGTGCTCGGACGTGAAGCGATTCTCGCCGACTTCGCCGAACGTACCGGCTTCACTCCGGACCCGGACCGGGTCGTGTTCGTGCAGCACCACCTGGCGCATGCGATGACCGGCTACTACATGGCCGGCAAGAAGGACTCCGCCTTCCTCATCAGCGACGGCCGCGCTGAACTGTTCTCGTCCGTCGTCGGCGAGATACGCGACGGCCGCCCCCGCGTGTTCGAAGAGTCCACCATCAGCGCCAACGACTCGATCGGCAACCTGTACGCGTCGGTCACGCGGTATCTGGGGTTCGTGCCCAACAACGACGAGTACAAGGTCATGGGCCTCTCCGGGTTCGCCGGGGCCCCGTCACCGAACCCGTTCCTCGAACACATCGTCCAGCTGCACGACGACGGGCGCTACACACTGTGCAGGCCGCACGACGTGGAGAACCCCCGCTGCTTCGACGACCTGTTCGAGCAGCACTTCGGCCCCTTCCAGGACACCGTCGAGTACAAGGCGACGGTGGCCGCCGCGGCCCAGGACATGGTCACCGCCGTCACCAGCCACCAGCTCCGTGCGCTGGAGACCAGGACCGATCTGAAGCACCTGCTCTTCGAGGGCGGCCTGGCCCTGAACTGCGTGAACAACACCCACCTCCTCGAAGGCTCCGGCTTCGAGGACATGTCGGTCAGCTTCGGTGCCAGCGACACCGGAGTCGTCATCGGTGCGGCGGTCCATGCCTGGGCCAACCACCCGGACACCACCCGGACGCCTCTCGCCGAGACGGTCACCCCCTACCTGGGCCCCTCCTTCGACGACGCCGATATCGAAGCGGCCCTGCGCGACTTCGGCGACCAGGTGCAGTGGAACAAGCTGGCCGGGGACGAGGTCATCGAGCGGGTGACCGAGCTGCTGACCGAGAAGGTCGTCATCGGCTGGTTCCAGGGCCGCCTCGAACACGGTCCCCGCGCTCTGGGCCACCGCAGCATCCTCGCCAACCCGCGGTTCCCGGACATCAAGGACGTCATCAACATGCGGGTCAAGCACCGGGAACCGTTCCGCCCGTTCGCGCCGATCGTGATGGAGCAGGACGCGCCGAAGATCTTCGAGATGGGCCGCAAGAAGCGCTCGCCCTACATGACGTTCGTCTTCCCCGTCCGGTCCGAGTACCACGACGTCATCCCCGGGGCGACGCATGTGGACGGCACGTCCAGGGTGCAGACGCTCACCGACGAGGACACGCCGCTGCTCGCCAAGCTGCTGCGCCGTTTCACGGAACGGACCGACGTGCCCTGCCTGATCAACACGTCCTTCAACGTCGCGGGCGAGCCCATCGTGAACTCCCCCTCGGACGCGCTCAACTGCTTCCTGGGCACCGAAATCGACTATCTGGTCCTCGGTGACTACCTCGTCACCAAGACCGGTCAGCCTGCGTGACATCCCACCCCGCACGCCGGGACGGCCCGATGCGGCGTCCCGGCGTGCGGATTGGTGAAAGGTGCCCTCGATGTCCACCATCCACGAACAGCCCGCGGGGCTGCCGACGGTCACTGAGCACCTGGCGACACTGGCCGGCCGCCTGCGCCACGCGGATCTGCGCATCCCCGAGGTCAGCGCCGCCCACGACGCCATCACGTGCGCGGCCTTCCTGCTGCGCACCCAGCAGGACCGCGACGACGCGACCGACCACATGGACTTGCTGCACGAAGCGATCGGCCTTGCCAGGAGCGTCGTCGAAACAACGAAATACGCCTGCCGCGCACGCGCCGGGGGGCAGCCGGCGAACAGCCCCGCTCCCAGATCAGCACCCTCTCTGCGAAACGGTCAGGCAACGCAGGCAGCGGAAAAGCCGGACTGAGACCTCGGCATGGAGGGCAGCGCCGTCCAGGCCGGCATCCAGCCCACCGTGCAGAATTTCCCGCTCCACCCCGCGGTCCGCGCTGTGTTGCCGGTCGCCCTTTCCCGCTGGGCGCGGTCTGTCGGCCCGGTTCATTGCGATTCAGATTTCCGATCAGCTGCCGTGCACGGTGACGATCCGAGAAGACCGGATACACCCGCGGCGGTTACTGGTGGCGGTGGCGGAACCACATCCGTCGCACGGAGTGAACCTCTCCCGCCAGCAGCGTAGTTGCATGAAACAATCCAGGTTAGGAAACTATGACGGTCTCTTCCTGCCCCATCACGAACGGACTGCCGACATTCCGTGAGCGCCCCTTCGATCCGCCCGACACGGTAAGGAACCTGCAGGGCGAACAGCCGATCAGCAGGATGACCTTTCCCGACGGAGTGAAGGGCTGGCTGGTAACCGGGTACAACCAGGGCCGCGAGATCCTGGCGGACCACCGGCGTTTCTCGTCGGACATCAAGTACAAGCACATGGCGTTCCCCTCCGACCGTCCCGCGGATCTCGAGGCGGGAATCCCGGGTCTGATGGAGCACATGGATCCGCCCGAGCACACCCGCATCCGGCGGCGCCTCACCGGTCAGTTCACTCTCCGGAGAATGCGGCAGCTCACCCCCCGGATCGAACAGATCACGGCGGACTACGCGGACGCGATGACGCGCAAGGGGCCCCCGGCCGACCTGGTGCACGACTACGCGTTGCCGGTCTCCTCCCAGGTGATCTGCGAACTCCTCGGAGTCCCTTTCGGCCACCGCGACCGGTTCGAAGGAAACTCGGAGAAGCTGCTCCGTCTGGAGATCGAGCCCGAAGAGGCGAGAGCGGCGTTGGGGGATATCACCGAACTCGTCGGCACTCTCCTCCAGATCAAGAAGAAGGACCCGGCCGACGACGTCTTCAGCGTGCTGGCCACAGCCGACGACATCAGCGAACCGGAGATGATCGGCGCCACCCTGATGCTGCTGGTGGCCGGGCACGTCACGACCGCGAACACGCTCGCACTCGGCACCTACGCGCTGCTCAGCAACCCCGAACAGCTGGCCATGCTCCGTGCCGACGAGTCACTCACGGAGGGCACGGTCGAGGAACTGCTGCGCTACCTCACGGTCGTGCACATCGGCGTCCAGCGCACGCCCATCGAGGACGTCGAAATCGACGGGGTGACCCTGCCCGCCGGGGAACCGGTCCTGATCCACCTCCCGAGCATGAACCGCGACCCGGACCAGTACGCGGACCCCGACCAGTTCGACATCACCCGCAAGAAGGCGCACCTGACCTTCAGCCACGGCATCCATCAGTGCCTCGGGCAGCAACTGGCACGTCTGGAGCTGCGCATCGGCTTCTCCACACTCCTTCAACGCTTCCCCGAACTGCGCCTCGCCGAGCCCCCGGAGAACATTCCGATGCGCTCGGACATGGCCGTCTACGGAGTGCACCACCTGCCCGTAACGTGGTGAACGGGCCGGTGAAGGCCGAGCCCCGCGCAGACGCCTTCAGCCTGCCCTGACAGCGGAAGACTCGCTTCCACACCACGGTGCGGGAGCGAGTTTTCACGGATTGCGGATGCATCGCCCTTGCCCGGCGAGTGTCCATTCATACAGGTCGTGCCCAGTGCCGTGCCCGGCTCGTCGAAGATCGGACGAGGCCACCTGTCGGTGTGTGACCCGGAGGGTGCGCGAACCGCTCAGAACACCGAACCGGGGTGCCTCCAACGGGAGTTCGAGCGGGCGTGCGTGTCTCCCCGGCGTTGGAGCTCGCGCGCTGAGCTCTCCGCGGCGGTCGCCGTTCGAGGCCCGTCCTGCGGGCGGCGACCGGCCTCCCTGACCGCCGGTTTCGAAGTCCAAGTCGCCCTCGCCTCTGGCCTCCCGCGGTTTCCTCACCCGTGACCGATGCACAGGCTTTGCGCATAGCTCCTTCATAGCTTGTGCAGAAAGTAGCCAGATTCCCTGTGCGAGCCTGCCTCTCCGCAGGGCGCTGCGTCATGGGAAGGCTGGGCGGTGTATGCGCAACAGAGCGCAGGGCCGGACCTGCCGTGCACGGTGTCCCGAGTGAGCCGCACGGCGGGGGCAGGGACGCACGCTGCCGTCTCCGGAGCCGGCTCGCGCACCGAAGAGCAGCGGGTCAGGCCGCATTCGTCGATGCCCACCAGGCCTGACCCGCCCCCTGCCCGGCAACCGGACGCCACGCCGGACCGGCCACCGGGGCCCGCCCTGTTCCCGATCGACGTGCTCAGACGACAACTCCGGACTCCGAGAGTGGGGGATGACCCGTGCTTGAAGGTTGTGTGCCGTGGCCTGAGTCCTTCGTCCGCGACTACAAGACCAAGGGCTACTGGACCGACGAGGTTCTCGGAGGGCTGCCCATGTGGCTCCCCGGCGCCGAGGACAGGGAAGCCGTGGTCACGCCGGGCCGCACCATGACCTACGGTCAGCTCGACCGGGCGGCAGACCGGCTCGCAGCCGGTCTGCGTGCTCTCGGCATCGGCGCCGGTGATCGTGTGGTGGTGCATCTCCCGAACGACGTGGAGATGGTCGTCCTGTGTTACGCCCTCTTCCGGTCGGGGGCACTTCCGGTGTTCGCACTGCCCGCGCACCGCTCGTCGGAGATCACCCACCTGGTCGACACCTCCCAGGCTGTCGCCTACGTGTGCGCGGACCAGGTGCTCGACTGCGACTACCGTCTCATCGCGAAGGAAGTCCTGGCGAGCACGGACGGCTCCCTGGAGCACGTACTGGTGGCCGGGGACCCGGGGCCCTACACCGCCCTCTCGGACGTGGACGCGGATCCGGTGGACCTGCCGGCACCCGACGCCCAGGACGTGGCCTTGTTCCTGCTGTCCGGGGGCACTTCGGGACCGCCCAAGCTGATCCCGCGCACCCACGCCGACTACGCCTGCCAGCTGCGGATGACCTCGCGGCTGTGCGCGTTCGAGGCCGACACCCGCTATCTGTGCGCGCTGCCCCTCGGACACAACTTCCCGCTCGCCTGCCCCGGCGTACTGGGGGTCCTGCGCTTGGGGGGTACGGCAGTCCTGGCGTCCGAACCGACCCCGGAGTCGTGCTTCCCCCTGATCGAGAGCGCCCGGGTGACGGTCACTTCCCTGGTGCCCTCCCTGGTCCCGCTGTGGCTGGAGGCCGCCGAATGGGCCCAGGACGATCTGACGTCGCTCAAGCTTCTCCAGGTGGGCGGAGCCCGGCTCGGTCCTGCGGCGGCTAGCCAGGTGCCCGGGAGACTCGGGTGCACTCTGCAGCAGGTGTACGGGATGGCGGAGGGCCTGCTCAACTTCACGCGGCTCGACGACCCGGACAGCGTCGTCTTCCACACGCAGGGATGCCCGCTGGCCTCCGCGGACGAGGTTCGGGTGGTCCGCGAGGACGGCCGGGAGGCACAGCCGGGCGAGGAAGGCGAGCTGTACACCCGGGGCCCCTACACAGTGCGCGGCTACTACCAGGCCGCGGAACGCAACCGGAGCCAGTTCACCGAGGACGGCTACTTCCGCACCGGCGACGTGGTACGGCGGACGGCGACCGGCTACTTCGAGGTCGTGGGACGCAGCAACGACGTGATCAACCGTGGCGGGGAGAAGGTCCCCACGCAGGAGGTCGAGGAGCACCTCCGCGCTGATCCGGGTATCGCCGCCGTCGCGTTGATCGGCCTGCCGGACGAGGACCTGGGCGAACTGTCCTGCGCCTGCGTCGTGCCGAAGGACCCCCAGCAGCCGCCCACTCTCCGGGAGGTGCGGGCCGGGCTCAACGACCGCGGCATCGCCTCCTACAAGCTGCCCGACCGGCTGGTGATCCTCCCCGCACTGCCGCTGACTCCCGTCGGCAAGATCGACAAGAGGGCGCTGAAGAACCAGGTCCACAGCTGAGGAGGGCCTCGGCAGGACGGAAGCCGGGCGTGGCAGGCCCTCGTGGGGCAGGCGCCTGCTTCCGCGTCGGACGACGGGACGTGATCCCGCGTCACCGGCGCGCTCCAGATGAAGGCCCCCTACAGCCCGGCCCCGGGGACCCCGATCGCGTGCCGGAGGCGGGTGCGGCACCCGCACCCGCCTCCGCAGCAGGCCATACGGAAGGTGAACCCGGTATGCCGGCTTACCGGTGACGCACCCAGGGAGGGTCCAAGAAAGCGTTCAGATTCTCGCCAGTCGTCTCTGTGAGGCTGATCAGGGCTTCCGGCCGCATCGCATCAAAGAAGAGTTCGGCAGCCGGCGTTGCAGCGCGTCGCGGCTTGTACTGGAACCGATGAACCGGAGTTAACGGATGTCTCAGCAGATCGTGTCGCCGGGAACTTCCCCCTGGGAACCGCAGAACCTGCGGCAGGAGGTCTCCCGGCTGGTGGGCCGGGAGCTGGGTCCGGCGGACGACGACGTCAACCTCTTCGAACTCGGCCTGCAGTCGCTGCAGTTGATGCGCCTCACGAGCCGGCTCAACCGCGCCGGTGTCCGCGCCGACTTCAAGCGCCTGGCCACGGACGCCCGTCTCTCGGCCTGGTACGAGCTGCTGCAGAGCCCTGACGGGACCGCCCCGGCCTTTGCTCCCCGCCCGGCTTCCCCGGCGCCGGCCGACAAGGGCGAGCCCTTCCCCCTCACCGCCGTGCAGCAGGCCTACTGGATCGGCCGGGGCGACGACCAGTCCCTGGGCGGCGTCGGATGCCATGCCTACCTGGAGATCGACGCGAAGGACGTCGACCCCCGCCGCCTCGAGGCGGCCGTCCGCGCTCTCCTGGAACGGCACCCCATGCTGCGGAGCCGGTTCGAGTCCGACGCGACTCAGCGCGTACTGCCCAATTCGCCCTGGCCCGGACTGACCGTGCACGACCTGCGGGACCAGTCCGCACAGTCGGTGTCCCGGGCGCTGGAAGAACTGCGCGACCGGCTCTCGCACCGCCGCCTGGACGTCGGCTCCGGCGAGGTGCTGGACCTCCGACTGACCCGGCTTCCCGGGGCACTTGACCGGCTGCACCTGAACGTCGACCTGCTCGTCGCCGACGTCCACAGCATCCGGCTGCTCCTCGCGGACCTCGCCGCCCTGTACGAGGACGCCTCGTCGCTGCCGGAGCCGACCACCTACACCTTCGGGCAGTACCTGGCCGAGCAGAGCGGGACGAGGCGTACCGAACGGGAGAACGCCCGGAGCTACTGGCAGCAGCGGCTGCCCCGACTGCCGGGCGGTCCTGCGCTGCCCCTCGCGGTCGAACCCGAGCAGGTGCGCGCCACCCGCTTCGTACGCCGCACCCACGAACTGACCCCTGCACGCTGGAAAGCGCTCCAGGAGCAGGCCGCGAAGGCCGGCGTCACGCCCGCCGTCTTCCTGGCCACGGCCTTCAGCGAAGTCCTCGCCCGCTGGAGCGGACAGGACCGGTTCCTCCTCAACCTGCCGCTGTTCGACCGCGACCTGGAAGCACACCCGCAGATCGAGCACATCGTCGCCGACTTCACGAGCCTGGTCCTGCTGGAGTGCGACCTGAACCGCGGGCGCGACACGGCCGAGCGGGCCAGGTCCGTCCAGAAGCAGCTGCACCAGGACGTGGGGCACGCCGCCTACACGGGCGTGGACGTACTGCGGGACATGGTCCGCGCGGACGGAGACGCGCCGCGCACCGCCCCCGTCGTCTTCGCCTGCAACCTCGACGCGCCACTCGTGCCCGACTCCTGCGCCGAGACCTTCGGGGAGCTGTCCTGGATGGTCTCCCAGACCCCGCAGGTCTGGCTCGACCACCAGGTCTACCGCACCCGTGAGGGAGGACTGCTGCTCGCCTGGGACGCGGTGGAGGAGCTCTTCCCCGACGGGGTGCTGGACGCGATGCTGGCCGCGTACGGAAGGTTCCTCGAAGACCTCGCCGCAGGCGACGGCCCCACGACGCCGGAGATCCCCCTGCCGGCCGGGCAGCGGCGCCGCCGCGAAACGGTCAACTCCACAGCAGGCCCCGCCACTCGTACGCTGCTGCACACCGCGTTCTTCGAGAAAGCCGCCGGCCGCGCCGCGGACCCCGCGGTGCTGTGGGACACCGACGGTCGGCTCACCCACGCCGAACTCGCCGGAAGAGCCCTGCGCATCGCGGCCGCGCTGGTCCGGCGCGGTATCGGTCCCGGCTCGTCAGTGGCCGTCACCGTGCCCAAGGGCCCGGACCAGATCGCTGCCGTGCTCGGCGTCCTGGCCGCCGGTGCCACCTACATACCCGTCGGACTGGACCAGCCCGCCGCCCGCCGCTCCCGCATCCTGCAACTCAGCGGTGCCGGCCTCCTCCTGGACGGCACCCCGGACGCGACGCCCCCCGGACCCGATGACGGGGTGCTGACCGTCAGCGAGGCCCTGCGCGAAGAGCCCCTCGACGCACCGGTCCGCGTCGACCCGGACCAGGCCGCCTACGTGATCTTCACTTCCGGGTCCACCGGAACGCCCAAGGGCGTCGAGGTGACCCACCGGGCCGCGGCCAACACCGTCGAGGACGTGAACGAGCGGTTCGGGATCGGCGCGGAGGACCGCGTACTGGCCGTCTCCGCCCTCGACTTCGACTTGTCGGTGTGGGACGTCTTCGGCCCCCTGGCAGAAGGCGGCGCTCTGGTCCTGGTCGACGAGTCCGACCGGCGTGACGCGAAGCGGTGGCTTGCCCTGTGCGCCCGGCACGGAGTGACGGTGTGGAACAGCGTGCCGGCCCTGATGGACATGCTGCTGACCGCCGCGGACCGGGCGGAACTGCCGCCTTCGCTGCGGCTGGCCTTGCTCTCGGGCGACTGGATCGGTCTCGACCTGCCCGCACGGCTGTCCGCCGCGTCAGGCAGGCGGTGCCGGCTCGTGGGCCTCGGCGGCGCCACCGAGGCGGCCATCTGGTCCAACTGCCACGAGGTCGACGGAGTGCCCGAGCAGTGGCGGTCCATCCCGTACGGGAAACCCCTGCGCAACCAGAAGTTCCGCGTCGTGGACGGCCGCGGCAGGGACTGTCCCGACTGGGTTCCCGGGGAGCTGTGGATCGGCGGCGCCGGTGTCGCCCGGGGCTACCGCGGCGACGAGGAGCTGACGGCGGAGCGCTTCCCCGAGGTGGACGGCGAACGCTGGTACCGGACCGGTGATCTCGGCCGCTACTGGCCCGACGGGAACCTGGAGTTCCTGGGCCGCGCCGACCATCAGGTGAAGATCAACGGCTTCCGTGTGGAACTCGGCGAGATCGAGGCCGGCCTCCAGGCCTGCCCCGAAGTCGCCGCCGCCGTAGCCGTCACCGTGGGAGACCGCCGCCGCGAGGTGGTGGCCGCCGTCGTCGAGCGCGCCCCCCGGCATGAGGACCCCGGCATCCGGGCGGCGGACGAACTCTCCCCACACGGCACTCCGTCACCCACCGATGTGCCCGGACCGCATGAGGACGACCTCGAACTCCACCTCGTCGAGACCCTCCTGGCCGACCTGGTAGCCCCTGCCGTGGCCTCCGGCGCGGACCCGGTCCTGAGCCTCGCCGTCACCGCGGAGCAACGCCCCGTCCTGGACGCCTGGCTGGATTACCTCACGCGGCACGAAGTGGTGCGGCGCGACGGCCGGACCGTCCTGCCGGGGCGCCGCTGGTCACAGGTGCGTGACCCGGAACGGGCGGAGCGGCTGCGAGAAGAAGCACACGGCACACATCTGGAGCAGGTGGCCTCCGCGCTGCGGGGAGCGGGCCCCCTGTTCGCGGCGCTGCTCGCCGGCGAGGCCCGCGCCTCCGTGCTGCTGGAAGACCCGGTCCTCTCCCCGGAGGGACTCGGCGACGCGATGCCGGGAAGCAGGGAGTGCCTGACCGCCGTCGCCGACGAGCTGAGAGTCCTCGCCGCGGACGGTCCCCCTGCCGTCGCCGACTGGGACGGGGGGAGCGGGCTGGGCGCCGTCCGGCTCCTCGCCGCACTCGACCCCGGCGCCGTCGACTACACGCTGTTCAGCTCGTCAGGCGCGCTGCTGTCCGCAGCCGACGCAAGGCTGGCGGGTTCCGGACACCGGGTGCGTACGGTCCGGCAGGGCACTTCGGCCGTCCATGCCGGTTACCTGCACGCGTTCGACGCGGTGGTGGCCAACAACGTGCTGCACCGGATGCCCTCTCCCCAGGCCGCCGCAGCGACCATGGCGTTGCTGCTCAGACCGGGAGGCCGACTCCACATGCTGGAGAACACCAGGCTCTCTCCCCTCGCCGTTCTCGTCGCCCTTCCCCTCGACGCGCAGGCCGGCCGGCTCCGAACCGGGCCGAGCTCCTGGCTGCGGGACGGCCCGCAGTGGGTCCGGGCATGCGCCGCGGCCGGCCTCGTCGACGCACGCGTGGCGCGTACCGGAACCGGGGGAGAGGTTCTCGTGACAGCGCGACGGCAGCCCGACGCCCGCGGCATCGACCCGGAGCAACTCCTCCGCCAGGCCGCGGACCGGCTGCCCGGACACATGATCCCCACCAGCGTCGCGGCCCTGCCGGCACTGCCGCTGAGCAGCAACGGCAAGGTCGACCGGCAGCGCGTCCAGAGTGTGCTGGCCTCGATGGCCTCCCGCCACCGCGAGGAGGCGGAGCCGCCCCGTGGCGCCGTGGAGAAGTCCGTCGCCGAGCTGTGGGTCCGTCTGATGAGCCTGAGCACGGTCGGCCGTGACGAGAACTTCTTCACCCTGGGCGGCGACAGCCTCCTCGCCACCCGCCTGGTGACGGAGATCCACACGACGCTCGGCGTCGAGCTGCCCATGCGCGACGTGATGCGGGCTCCGACCGTCGCCGGCATGAGCGCGCTGATCGAGGAACGTCAGACGGTGGAGGAGGGCACAGCCGGGGCTGCGGCCGGCGACTTCGAGGAAGGTGTCCTGTGAACGCCGGCCAGCTGATCGAGGAGTTCGAGAGAGCCGGAATCCAGCTGTGGCGTGACGGGGAGGGGCTGCGCTTCCGCGCGCCCCGCGGCGTCATGACCGACGAACGCCTCGCGGTCCTGCGCAGCCGCAAGGAGGAGCTGCTGGCCCACGTACCCGACGGGGCCTCACCTGACGGGACGTCCTCCCGCGGGCCGGACGCGCGGGAGGAGCTGTGGCAGCCCGAACCGCAGGACAGACACGAGCCGTTCCCGCTGACGGACATCCAGTCCGCGTACCTGCTCGGCCGTGACGAGGCCTTCGACTACGGCGGTGTCTCCTGCCACATCTATCTCGAGTTCGAGCGCCCCGCCGGACTCGATCCCCAGCGCCTGCAGGAGGCCTGGGACGGTCTGGTGGAACGCCACGACATGCTCCGTTCCGTCATCTGCCCGGACGGCACCCAGCGCATCGCGCCGGCGCTGGACGACACCCGCATCTCCGTCACCGACCTGCGGAACGAGACCGCCGAGGCCGCGGACGGCGCCCTGGCCGCCGTCCGCGAGGAGCTGTCCCACCGGGTGCACCCCGCCGGTGAACGTCCCATGTACGAGCTGAGGCTGACGCGCGCGCCGGACCACAGCCGGCTCCATCTGTCCATGGATTTCATGGTGCTGGACTGGATCAGCATCCAGCTGCTGCTGACGGAACTCGACCTCCGCTACGCCCAGCCCGACTGGCCGCTGCCGCCGGTGGAGGCCACCTTCCGGGACTACGTCGCCGCTGAGCAGCGGCTGCGTGAGACCGAGCGCTACGAGCGCGACCGGGCGTACTGGTGGAGCCGCGTCGACGACCTGCCCGCCGCTCCGGCGCTCCCGCTGGCCGACGGCCACGACCCGTCCCGGGCGACGCCCCGCTTCCGCCGTCTGGGCACCTCCTTGAGCACGGAGGACTGGCAGATGCTGCGGGCCCGGGCGGCCGACCACGGAGTCACCCCGGCCAACGCCGTACTGGCCGCGTACGCGGAGACCATCGGCCGGTGGAGCGCCGACGAGCGGTTCTGCCTGGGGCTGACCGTCCTCAACCGCCTGCCGCTGCACCCGCATGTCGCCCGGATGCTGGGCGACTTCACGTCTGTCAGCCTTCTCTCCGTCGACCACTCGTCCCGGGCGGCCTTCGCCGGGCGGGCCCGGAGTATGGGCGAACAGCTCTTCGAGGATCTGGACCACCGGCTGTGCAGCGGTGTGCGGGTGCTGCGCGAGCTCGCCCGGCGCCGCGGACGGGAAGCCGCTCTGATGCCGGTGGTCTTCACCGGCGGAATCGGTGTCGTGGGCGAGGCGCTGAAGGACGCCGCCCCGCACCTGCGGCCGGTGTACGGCATCAGCCAGACACCGCAGGTGTGGATCGACTGCCAGGCCACCGACCAGTTCGGCGGCCTGGAGGTCAACTGGGACGTGCGGGAAGGGATCTTCCCCGAGGGCATGGTGGACGAAATGTTCGCCGCCTTCTCGCGGCTCCTGCACCGCCTGGCAGAGCGGGACGCCCCCTGGCGTGAGGCCGATCCGCTGGGCCTGCCGGAGCGGCAGGCCGCCCGCAGGGAGACCGTCAACGCCACCGCCGCCGCGGAGCCGGGCGGCCTGCTGCACGCGCCGCTGGTCGAGTACGCGCGCGGATGTCCCGACCGGACCGCGGTGGTCGACGCCGGCGGGTCGATGACCTACGGGGAGTGGCTGGGGCGCGCCGCCCGGGTCGCCGGGGAGCTGCGCGACGCGGGATGCCGTCCCGGAGACCTCGTCGCCGTCCTCATGGACAAGAGCCGGGAGCAGGCGGTCGGCGTACTGGGCGTCCTGCTCGCGGGAGCGGTGTACGTCCCCGTCGACACGGGCCAGCCGCACGTCCGCAGGGACCGCATCCTCACCGGGTGCGGTGCGCGTTACGCGGTCTACTCCGACCCCGGCCCGGCAGAGGAACTGCCCGCCGGGATACGGACGGTGAACGTGACCGGCGGCGAGGTACTCGCACCGGAGGAGTGGCCCCGGCCCGTGTCGGCTCCGGACGACCTCGCCTACGTGATCCACACGTCCGGATCGACCGGTGAACCCAAGGGCGTGATGATCAGCCACCGGGCCGCCGCGAACACCGTGCACGACATCGACCAGCGCTTCGCGGTCACGTCCGACGACCGGGTCTTCGGCCTTGCCTCCCTGGCCTTCGACCTGTCCGTCTACGACCTGTTCGGGCCGCCCTCCCTCGGTGCCGTTCTGGTGCTGCCCGACCCCGCGCGCCGCGGCGACCCCTCACACTGGGCGGACCTGACGGAGCGCCACGGCGTCACGCTGTGGAACTCCGTCCCGGCCCAGCTGCAGATGCTCCTCCACTACCTGGACACCGAGCCCCGCTCGCTGCCCCGGTTGCGGCTCGCTCTGCTGTCGGGAGACTGGATTCCGCTGGCGCTGCCCGGCCACGCGCAGCGGCAGCTGCCAGGGGCCGAACTGGTCAGCCTGGGCGGGGCGACCGAGGCGGCGATCTGGTCGATCCACCACCCCATCCGTGGCGTCGAGCCGCAGTGGCACAGCATTCCCTACGGCGTTCCCCTCGCGAACCAGCGCTTTCACGTGCTGGACGGCGCCATGCGGGACCGCCCGGAGCTGGTCGCCGGCGAGCTCTACATCGCGGGCACCGGACTGGCGGACGGATATCTCGGCGATCCAGAGCGCACCGCTGAACGATTTCCGCACCACCCCGCCACCGGAGAACGCCTCTACCGCACCGGTGATCTCGGACGTTATCTGCCGGACGGCGAGATCGAGTTCCTCGGCCGCACCGACCAGCAGGTCAAGATCCGTGGGCACCGCGTCGAGCTCGGCGAGATCGACGCAGTCCTCGGCGAGCACCCGGCGGTCGGCTCCAGCGCGGTGCTCGTGGAGGGCACCGACGCGATCGAGCGCTCCCTCGTCGCCTTCGTGGAACCGGCGGTACGTACGGAGCCGGCGCAGCCCGCAGTGGCCGAGGCCGTGCGGGAGTGCGTCCCGCCGCCCCCGGCCCACGCCCCCGACGCCGAGTCCGTCACCGCCTACGTCCGCCACCTGGACCGCGCGTTCCTGCTGTCGATGGCCGGGACCGTCGCCGCTTCCGGAATCTTCGCGGGGGAGGGCGCGGGCTGTTCCGAGGAGGAGCTGGCCGGCCGGCTCGGCGTGCACGGACGGCACCGAGGGCTGCTGCACCGCTGGCTCGTCGCCCTGGAGAAGGCCGGATACGTCAGGCACGAGGCCGCGGCAGGCACCTGGCACGGAACCGAGCGGCCCGGGAAGCCGGCGACCGACCGGGCATGGGACGAGCTCGCCGCGCACACGCATGACGAGGTCTGCCCGCCCGCGCTGCGCGCGTACTTCCGGGCCCACGCCGACGCGCTGCCCGCCCTGCTGCGCGGGGAGCGGGAAGAGGTGGAGCTGTTCTTCCCCGGCGGCAGCCAGGAGATCGCCCGTTCCTGGTACGTCGACAACCTGCCCGCCCAGCACCTGCTCAGCACTCTCGCGGCCGCCGTACGGAGCGCGGCCGGCGGAGTGCGGGGGAGGCCGTTGCGGGTTCTCGAGGTGGGAGCCGGCATCGGGGCGGCCACCGGGCCGGTCCTCGACGCGCTGGCGGACCAGCCGGTGCAGTACCTGTTCACTGACGTGTCGGAGTACTTCCTCACCGATGCGAGGCAGAGTTTCGGAGCGCGGCCCGGTATGCGCTTCGGCCTGTTCGACATGAACCGGGATCCGCGCGACCAGGGCATGCTGCCGAACTCCTTCGACATCGTGCTGAGCGCGGGAGCACTCAACAACGCCCGCGACACCCCGCTCGTACTCGACCGGCTGCGCAGCCTGCTCGCTCCCCGGGGGTGGCTCTGCCTGCTGGAGATGACACGGGAACACCCGGAGATCACCGCGACCCAGGCGTTCATGATGGAGGAGCCGGAAGACCTCCGAAGCGAGTCGGGAAGCCTCTTCGTCGACGAGGACGGGTGGCGCGAACTGCTCACCCGGGCGGGAGCCGGTCACGTGCTGACACTCCCGGGTCCGGACGACCCGTTCGCGGTGCTCGGGCAGCGAGTGATCGCCGCCTCCTTCAAGCAGGACCGTGCCGTGGTCGATGCCGAGGAGGTCGTCGGATGGGCCGCCCAGCGGCTGCCGGCCCACATGGTCCCCGCACACGTCCAGGTCGTCGACGAGATGCCGTTGACCTCCAACGGCAAGGTCGACCGCAAGCAGCTCCTCGACTGGGCGCCACGGCGCGGTGAGCGTGCAGCCGCGGAGGAGGCCGAGCCGCCGCGGCCCGGCCTGGAGCAGCAAGTGGCCCGGCTCTGGGCGGGACTGCTCGGCGGCGGCCTTCCCTCCCGCGAACAGGGGTTCTTCGACGCCGGCGGTGATTCGCTGCTGGCGGCGCGTCTGGTGGGGCAGCTGCGCGAACACCTGCCCGAGGCGGCGGACGTCACGTTCGACGTCCTGCTCCGCGCGCTTCTGCACACCCCGACCGTCGCCGGGCTCGCGGCGCTGCTGGCAGCCCCGCACGGGCCCGTTACCCCCGGAGAGGGGCGTCGCAGCGCGTCGGCCCGCGGGCGGGGCGCGCTGGTCGATCTCGGCGGTACGGGGACGGGGCCGGTACGGCTGCTGGTGCACGAAGGTCTGGGCACCCTGGCGCCGTACCGTCCGCTGATCGGGGAGCTGACGGCCGCCGGTCCCGTGGTGGGACTCGCCGTGGAGGACAGCGACCGCTACCTCGAACTCCCCGCGCCTCGGCTCGTGGAGGATCTGGCCGCGGACTATGCCCGAGAGGTTCTCGCTGCCGGGCACCGCGAGGTGGAGGTGGTGGGCTACTGCTCCGGCGGTCTGGTCGCGGCCGAACTGGCCCGCGCACTCGACGAGGGCGGAGCCGAGGTCCAAGGGCTGACCGTGGTCTCCAGCTACCGCATCCCCTACCTGCTGCACGACGAGCTCTTGGTCGACTACGCCTTCGCCCGTGTCATGGGCGCGGAACTGCGGTCCCTGGGCTGGCCCGCCGACGAAGAAGACATGGGCTACGCCCTGGCTGCGGCCCTCGAACGGTCCCCCAAGGGGCTGGAGCCCGGTGCCTTCGCCGTGCTGGACGGAGACGACCGGCTGCGAGCCGTCGCCGAGAGCTTCCGCCTGCTGGGGGAGCAACCCTCCGAGAAGCGCCGGGACGCACTGCGGCAGGCGCTGGCGCAGACCGCGTCGGGACTGGACAGCGCCGGGCAAGTGACCGCGCTGCACCGCGTGTTCGAACATACGGTCCAGGCGGTCACGCACTACGACCCCATGCCTTACGCGGGTGACATCACCTTCCTGCGACCCCTGGAGCCCACACACTTCATCCCCGGCTTCCAGGACGACATGACGCGCTTCTGGCGCGAACTGTGCCTCGGCGAACTCACAGTCCGCGACGTCCCCGGCGACCACTTCACCTGCATCCAGGCCCCGCACGTACGGCGGACCGCCGCGATGATCACGGCGAACACGGGAGCAGGCCGGTGAGCGGTGGTCAACGCGCCCCGGTGAACGTGGTGGTCTGCGGCACCCGCTTCGGGCAGGTCTACCTCTCGGCACTGGCCGGCTGCCCACAGCGGTACCGCCTCGCGGGCATCGTCGCCCGTGGCAGCGCCCGGTCCGTCGCCCTCGCCGCGGAGTACGGCGTCCCGCTGTACCACTCCGCCGGCCAGTTGCCGGACGACGTCGACGCCGCTGTCGTGGCGGTCTCCAGCTCCGTCGGCGGCGGCCAGGGAGCCGAACTGGCACGGTCGCTCATGGAACGCGGAGTGCACGTGCTGCAGGAACACCCGGTCCACCAGAAGGAACTGGCGGACTGCCTGCGCACCGCCCGCAGTACCGGGACGCAGTATCTGCTCGACACCTTCTACCCGCACCTGGCACCCGTGCGGCGCTTCATCGACGCCGCACGGCGGCTGACAGCGCTGCGAACCCCCGTGTTCGTCGACGCGATGTGCGCCGTCCAGGTCTCCTTCGACCTCCTGGACATCCTCGCGGAGATCTTCGGCGGACTGCGTCCCTGGTCGCTGGCCGAGCCAGCCGCAGCGACGGGCCGCCCCCTCGCCAGTGTCGACGCGACCGTAGCGGGCGTTCCGCTCACCCTTCGGGTGGAGAACCGGATGGAACCCGGCGACGACAGCTCCAGCCTCTTCCTCCACCGCATCACCGTCGGAACCGATGCGGGGAACCTGACTCTGGTCAACACCCACGGCCCGGTGGTCTGGAGCCCGGTGCTGCGCGTGGAGCAGGACGCAGACGGACGTCTCGTCACCGGCTCCGGCGACGGCGGCCCCGAGGTGCTCGGACCAGCGGAGGGGCCGTCATGGACGGAGGTGCTCGCCTCCGTGTGGCCACAGGGCGTTCTGCGCGCTCTGGACGAGCTGTGCGCTCGCATCGAGGCGGGCGGTGACCCGCTGCGCGGAGCCCAGCGGCATCTGGCGGTGGCGCGCATCTGGCAGCAACTCACGGAGACGCTCGGCTACCCCCAGGCGGCCGGCCCTCGGCCCGGCCCTCCGATCACGGCCGCCGATCTCCTTCCGGACACCCGGCGGTGAGCCGCGCCGCCACGTAACCATGGCCCCCGCCCGCACGGGCCCCCGTAACCGGGTGACATGGGTGCCTACTTTCTGTAAAGTTACTGTACGCGTACAGTAACGCCCCTGACGGTTGGAGGAGCGGTGAATCAGGCGCGACCGAACAGAGAGCGAGGGCTCCTCGCGCGGCCCCCGGCGCTCACGGTCCCATCGGTCGTGCCGCGTGTGACCGGGACGTCGTCCGGACTCCGCTCCGGCAGGGGCGCCGCACCCCGCCGCTCTTCACCGGCCGGGGCCGGTCGCCCGCCGGCAGCGGGCACTTCGCCGGCCGGCTGCCCGTCAGCCGACGGCCAGGGAGCCCCGGCGAAGGAGGGGCGGCAGTGACCACCGAAGAGGACTTCATATACCGGGGCGGCGCCCGCGCCGCGTTCGCCGGAACCGCCAGAGGGAACCCCCTCACCGAGGTGCTGTGGCCCTACCGGATCCGCCTGAGCGCCGTCCTTCTGCTGAAGACCATCAGCGCCCTCGGCGGTCTCGCTCCCCTCATCGCCGTCGTGGAGCTGGGCCGGGCCCTGCTCTCGCCCGAACCGGTGGAGGAAAGCCATGTTTGGACCGTCGTCGCCGTCGGCGCCGGGGGCCTGCTCGTCCGTGTGCTCTTCGAGAGCCTCTCCTCGGGCCTCGGGCATCTCTTCGACGGCGAACTCCAGCTCTCACTACGGCGCTTGCTAGGCGAGCGCCTGGGCCGAGTTCCCCTCGGCTGGTACGCGAGACGGGACTCCGGCGAACTCGGCCAGGTCGTGCAGAAGGACGTGGCCGCACTGCACCCGCTGACCGCGCGCACCCCGGGGGAGATCACCTCAGCGGTCGTCGTACCGCTGATGTCCCTGGTCTACCTCTTCGCCGTCAACGTGTGGCTCACCCTGATCGCACTGATTCCGGTCCTGCTGGGTCTCGCGCTGAACCTCAAACTCATGTCGGACACCCGGCGAAGTGACCGACTGGCCCTCGACGAGGCCATGGGCCGGATCGCCCGGTCCGCCGTCGAGTTCGTCCAGGGCATCTCCGTGATGAAGACCTTCGGCGCGTCGGGCCGTGCGCACCGCGCCTTCACCAAGGCCGCGGACGACTTCGCCGACTACTTCACCGGCTGGGTGCTGGGTGTGGCGGGCCTGGGCGCCCTGGCCTCCCTGGTGCTCTCCCCGCTCTTCGTGCTGGTCCTCCTCCTCACCGGCGGCACCGCCCTGATCACCTCCGGCACCGCGCCGGCATCGGACCTGCTGCCCTTCCTGCTGCTGGCTCTCGCGCTGACCGCCCCGGTCGCCGCCCTGTGCCACGGCTTCGACGACGTGCGGGCGGCCCGGACGGCTGCCGGCCGCATCCGCGCTCTCCTCGAAGCGCCCCCGCTGCCGGAACCGGCCCGGCCCCTGCCCCCGCGCGGCAGCCAAGTCGAGCTGCGCGACGTCCACTTCTCCTACGAGCCCGGACACGAGGTCCTGCGCGGCATCAGCCTCAAACTCCCACCAGGCACGGTCACGGCGCTGGTGGGCCCGTCGGGAAGCGGCAAATCCACCCTCGCCCAGCTGGTGCCGCGGTTCTGCGACCCGACACACGGAAGCGTCCTGCTCGGAGGGGTCGACCTGCGGGACATCGCCACCCGGGACCTCTACCGCCGGGTCTCCTTCGTCTTCCAGGACGTCAGACTCCTGCGCGCCAGCGTCGCTGAGAACATCGCTCTGGCGGTCCCCCACGCCGGCCGGGACGACATCGTCCGCGCCGCGCGTCGCGCCCGGATCCATGACCGGATCCTCCAACTGCCCCGTGGCTACGACTCCGTCATAGGTGAGGACGTCACCTTCTCCGAAGGCGAGGCCCAGCGCGTCTCCATCGCCCGGGCCCTGCTGATCGAGGCCCCGGTGGTGGTGCTCGACGAAGCCACCGCCTTCGCCGACCCCCGCAGGGAACACGAGGTACGACGGGCTCTGGACACACTCCGGGAGAACCGGACCCAACTGGTCATCGCCCACCGCCTGGAGACCATCGCGGAGGCAGACACCGTTGTCGTCCTGGACGACGGAGCCGTGTCGGAGATCGGCACGCCCGCTGAACTCCTGGCGGCGGACGGGCAGTTCGCCGCGATATGGCAGTCCCAGCTGGGCATGCCCGACGCCGCCTCGCACGATCGCGACACGATCGCACGAGGAGGCGAGTGACGTTGATCCGCCTGCTCCTGCGCGTCCTCGGCGGCGAGCACGCCGCCCGGCTGCGCCGCACGCTCGCTCTGATGACCGCGGCCGCGGTGGCGGAAGGCCTCTCCTACGCGCTGCTGGTCCCCGTGCTCACCACCGTCTTCGGGGGCGAACCCGCCGACGCCTGGCCCTGGCTGGGTGCCTTCGTGGCAGCCGCGGCCGTCACAGCCGTCCTGCGCTACCGCTCGGACGTCTCCGGCTTCCGGGCCGCATCCGTGCTCTCCCGCGGCCTCCACCACAGGCTCGGCGACCATCTGGCCCGGCTGCCGCTGGGCTGGTACACCCCCCGCCGTATCGGGGAGGTCTCCGTACTCGCCGGCCGCACTGTGCTGCAGGCCATGGCAGTCCCGGCCCACCGCCTCCAGCCGCTCATCGGGGCCTGCGTCACCCCGCTCACCGTGGCCGCCGTGCTCTTCTTCCACGACTGGCGGATGGGCCTCGCGGCCTTTGCGGCCGTACCGGTCGTCGCGGCCGCTCTGGCCTGGACCGGCCGGGCCACCGCGGCACAGGACGCCGAGCGCGCACGGCGCGACGAGGAGGCGGCCGGACGGGTCCTCGAGTACTTGCGGGCCCAGCCCGCGCTGCGGGTGGGGGGCCGGACGGCGGACGGATTGAGACAGATGGAGGACGCGCTGGAGGGGCAGCGGCTCGGCCTGCGGCGTTCCAGCCTGTCGGCACTGCCCGGAGTCCTGGGCCTGTCGTTCAGCGTGCAGGCCGTCTTCACCGCCCTGCTGGTGCTCGGAGCCGCCTCGGCGCTGGGCGGACGGACCGGGCCGGCCGAGGTGCTGGCTCTGCTGGTCCTCGCCGCGCGCTGCGTGGACCCGCTGCTGTCGCTGTCCGACCTCACTGGCCGACTGCGGTCCACCCGGGGCGAGTTGCAGCGCCTTGAGGACGTTCTGCGGGAGAACCCTCTGCCTGAAGCCGACGAGCCGGTGGAGCCCCGCGGCAACGATCTCGCCCTGAACGCGGTCACCTTCCGCAGAGACGGCCGTACCGTCCTCGACCAGCTCTCTCTGACCGTCCCCGATGCCACACGCCTCGCGGTCGTAGGGCCCCCGGGCTCGGGCAAGACCACCCTGCTCCAGCTCATGGCGAGGTTCCACGACGTGGATGCCGGCGCTGTGCGCGTCGGCGGCGTGGACGTGCGGGACATCGAGACCGAGAAGCTGATGAGCCGCATCTCCGCCGTCTTCCAGGACGCCTACCTCTTCGACGGCACCATCGAGGAGAACGTACGTCTCGGCAGGCCCGACGCCGACGACGCCGACGTCCGGGCCGCCGCGGCAGCCGCACAACTCGAGGAGACCGTCGCCCGCCTCCCTGACGGCTGGTCGGCCAGGGTGGGGGAGGGCGGCGCGGTGCTCTCCGGCGGGGAGCGCCAGCGCGTCTCCATCGCACGGGCACTGCTGAAGGACGCTCCCATCGTGCTTCTGGAGGAGGCGACGTCCGCCCTGGACGCGGAGAACGAACGCGCCGTCCAGAACGCCCTCGACCGCCTGCTGCGGGGACGGACCGTGGTCGTGGTCGCCCACCGGCTGCGCACCGCCCAGCAGGCGGACTCCATCGCCTTCCTGGACGGCGGCCACGTCGTCGAACAGGGAACGCACGAGGAACTGCTGCACCGGAAGGGGCGTTACGCCCAGTTCCGGCAGCTGTCCCTGGCATCCGTACCGAGTGAGTGAGGCAGAGATGTCCCCTGAACCTCTGATACGGCCGCAGACGGGGAGCGCGATCCGCCGTCCGGCGCCCCGCGCGTACGCACGCGCCCGCGTCCTGTGCTTCCCGCACGCCGGCGGCACCGCGGGCTACTACCGCAGGTGGGCCGTGGAAGCGCCCTGGAACGTGGAGTTCGCGGTGGTCCAGTATCCGGGCCGCGAGGACCGGTACCACGAGCCGGCCCACACGGACATGGCCGAACTGTCCGGCCGGATCACCGACGACATCCTGGCCGGCCGGCAGGACGCAGCACCGCTGCCGACCGTGCTTTTCGGCCACAGCATGGGCGCGGCCGTGGCCTGGGAAGTCGCCCGCGGCCTGACTGCCGCCGGCCGGGAGCCCGCTGCCCTGGTCGTCTCCGGCCGCCCCGCGCCCGCACTGTCACGCCCGGGCACAGTGCACCTCGGAAGCGACGACGAACTCGTGGCCGACATGCGCCGTCTCGGCGGCACGAGCAGCGGCATCCTGGACGACGAGTCGCTGATGGCTGCCGTACTGCCCACCGTCCGCCGTGACTATCAGCTCATCGAGACCTACCGGCCGCTCCCCGGTGTGCCGTTGCGCTGCCCGGTCACCGTCCTGTACGGGGACCAGGACCCGGAGATCGACGAGCCGGAGGCCGAGGCTTGGGACGAGGCCACGGAGGGTCCCTGCCGGTTGCATGTCCTCCCGGGAGACCACTTCTATCTCGAGGAGCACCGCAAAGAGGTCCTCGGACTCGTCGTGGCCGAGGGGCGCCGTGCCGCGGCCGCCACGGCAGAGGCACGGACGTCCATGCCGTGAGTCCGCATGGACGCGCCCCAGGGGGTGGAGCGTCGCGGCCGGCCGCTCCGGGGCGCGGCCGGCCCGTGGCCTCCGGGCCCACACCCCGTCAGACGCGGGCCAGCAACCCGTCGACAAGCGCTTCGAGGCTCTGACGGTGTGTATCGCGACGGGTCAGTTCCGGCCACTGGCCGGCCAGGGACGACAGCCGGGGGTAGGCGTCCGGCGACAGGGTGGCGAAAGTCTGGTCGCGGTGCGAGGGCCGCGAGGCTTCGGCAGTCCGGCGTTCCCGGCTCACTCGTATCAGCAACTCGCCCGCGGTGTAGTACCAGATGGCGCGGTAGGCGTCGACGGCCCCTTCGGGGCTGAGGCCGCATTCGACGGCGGAGTCGACGATGGCCTCGACGATCCACAGCGCGGACTTGGCCATGAGGTCGTCCGAGGCGAGGACCTCGACGATCCAGGGGCAGCCGGCGAGTACGTCGTGCAGCAACTGGCCCGCGGTGATCATCCGGTCACGCGGGTCCTCGGGCAACGCCGGGCGGGGGATCGTCCTGGCGTGCTCCTCCAGCAGGAGCAGCAGTAAGTCGTCCTTGTCGCGCACGTGGTGGTAGAGCGCCATAGGCGTGCTGTCGAGCTCTCGGGCCAGACGTCTCATCGACAGACCACGTGTACCTTCGGCCGCCAGCAGATCCTGGGCAGCGAAGATGATCGTCTCCTGCGAGAGCCGGGGCGGGCGGCCGGTTCGCCCGGTGTGCTTCGGTCCAGAGTGCATCGGTCGATCTTCCTCCACGGATCGCGACCGCTACCGCGGCCCAGCACGGTGCGGGGAACGTGGCCCTGTGAACGTCCCCTGCCCTGGGAGTGCTTCGGAAGCCGCCCGTCTGCCGCCGGCGGGGCCGAGACCAGAATGACGGTGGGGGTGACAACCAACTCAAACACCGCTACTTTATCGTACGTGTATAACGCGTGTGTACGAAAACCTCGGGCCAGATGGCCGGAAGGTGTTGTCGTAAGCGGGTTCCGGCCTTCATTCCGCCGTTCCGCTCAGGCCTCCTTCCGCCCTATCGGTGACCCCCGTAGCGGCAGCCGGGAGGGGCGTCGGTGTCATTTTACCGGTGCGCCGACCGGTTTTCGCTCTGTCCCGGCAGTTCCGGTGCGTAGCCGTACGCCCCGGCGGCGGCTGTATCCCCGTCAGCTGCTGCGGCCGCCTTCCCGTCACGCGGATCTGCCTGGCCTCCGCGGCAATCCGCGTGCGCTGGGCGGATGACTTGCGCGGCGCGCGCGCAAAGTGGTTCTCCGGTTCGTGAACGGGGATAAGAGCGGTACTCCGAAGCCGTCCGACTCTTAGAAGCACGCCCGAGGTGGGACGTCGCGATGTGTTCGGCATGCCCGAATTGCTGCCGAAAACATTCGCTTCGGCCGACCCTGAGCAAGGGGTGCTGATAAGTAAAAGAACCCATTCAACGGCCGGTTGATCTGCGGGAGTCGGGTCAGTACAGTCGCTGGCCAGTTCGATCGATGTGCCGTCTGTATTCCGTGGCTTTTGGGGTGCCGAAGTGGCGAGATTGCATTTTCATCCGCTGGCGCGTGCGCGTGGCGCGCAAGGCAAGATTAGAGAGCGATCCGTCCAGGATACGGTTCTTCCCGGGGTGATCGACCTTAATTGCTTCCCCGGGGAAGCACAGGGGAAACCTGTCGACTCGGTCAACGTTCATTGAGTGTGCCTTCCCGCTGATGTGGCGTGAATCACACTCATTCCGTATGTGTACATGATCCATTTTTCCTTGGAAGCCCCCTGTCTCAACGGTTGCGTGACCGGGGTTTACCTGGTTGATGTGTCATGTCCCTGGCGAGCAATCTCGTAAAGCAATAGGAGGCAAAAGGTGCCGACGGCGGGTTTGGTGCAACTCCCCTAAGCGCGGGCGCGCCCTTCACTCGGAGGAAGTGAAATGAAGGCTCACTATCGCACTGCCGTGGTAGAAACCGCATGTGAACCGCTGGATATCGCCGTTGGACTCGCAGAATCGGAGCTCTCCGACACTTACGTGATCTACGAATCGCGGGACGGTTGGTCCATAGCCGACGGCGTGGCCGCCGAGGTGATCGTGGACGCCGGGACCGTGCGAACCAGGGCGCTCGACGAGTGCCACGAGGAACCGTGGTCCGGGGACCCCCTGGCCGCAGTGCGGAAGTTCCTGTCCCAGTTGCCGATAGCCGACTGGGCCGCGTACGGCTGGAGCGCCTTCGAACTCTCCCACGCCATCGCCGGTCTGGAGGTCGGCGCGCAAACCCTGCTGCACCTGGTGATCCCGGAGACCGAGATCCGGCTGTCCGGCAGCCAGGCCACCCTGCGCAGCCTCGATGCCGCCGCGCTGCCCGGCATGGAGAGAGCCCTGAGCCGCATTGGGGCGAAGACCACGGCCGGTGACGCGGAAGCCCGGCGGACCGGGCTGACGCCCCTTCACGTAGACCTGGAAACCGGTGCCGAGGACTACCGGCGCAGCGTGGCGTCTTTGGTCGCGGAGATCCGTGCTGGCGGGCTGCAGAAGGCCATCCTCTCCCGTGAAGTACCCGTCGAGGCCGAGATCGACTTTCCGGCGGGGTACCGGCTGGGACGCCGGCACAACACCCCCGCCCGGTCCTTCCTCCTGGACATGGGCGGGTTGCGCTGCTTCGGGTTCAGCCCCGAAACGGTCCTCGAAGTCTCCGACGACCGCCGCGTGTCCAGCCAGCCGCTCGCCGGCACCCGCGCCCTCACGGGCGATACCGATCTCGACCGCAAGCTCCAGGACGAACTCCTCTCGGACCCCAAGGAGGTGCACGAGCACGCCATCTCCGTAAAGCTCGCGGTCGACGAGCTGGCCGGGCTGTGCGAACCGGAGACGGTCGTCGTCGAGGAGTTCATGTCCGTCAAGGAGCGGGGTTCCGTCCAGCATCTGGCCTCGAGAGTGAGCGGCCGCATCCCCGAAGGCAGGTGCGCCTGGGACGCGTTCGCCGCGGTCTTCCCGGCCATCACGGCCTCCGGAGTGCCCAAACTCGCGGCTTACCAGGCCATTCGCAGACACGAGCGCGGCGACCGCGGGCCGTACGCGGGGTCCGTCCTCAAAGTCACTCAGGGCGGCACCCTTGACGCCGCCCTGGTTCTGCGCAGCGTCTACGCGCATGGAGGCCGGACCTGGCTGCGGGCCGGGGCGGGCATCGTCGGGCACTCGCAGCCTGACCGTGAACTCGAAGAGACCAGAGAGAAGCTCAGATCCGTGGCCACGTCTGTGCTGGTGCGGACCGAGGGCGCGGGAACCACATCGTCCACTGCGCGGCCCGTTCGCGCTGAGTCGCACAGCTGACCGGGACACCGGCAGCGATGGCCACTACGCACCCCATTTCTGGAGGCGACAAGGCATGCTGACCACGGGGGAAGGCATATCAATTCAGTTGCTGGGTCCCATCCGCGCTTGGCGGAACGGCAAAGAGATCGCCTTGGGCCCTCCGAAGCAGCGGGCTGTCCTCGCGCTGCTGGCGAGCCGTCCCGGTGACGTCGTGGGGATCGACCGCATCATCGACGCCGTGTGGGGGAGTGAGATCCCGCGTACTGCCACCAACGGCGTCCACACCTACGTGGCCGGGCTGCGCTGCGCGCTGGACCCGGGCCGCAGTCGGCGGGGCAGCAGCTCGGCGATCGGCTCGTCGGCCGGCGGTTACTGCCTGCGGGTGAGCCCCGAAGCCGTGGACGTCATCCGCTTCCAGCAGCGCCACGCAGAGGCGCGTCAATCGCGTGCCGACTCCGGCAGCGCCCTCGCGATGTACGAGGACGCCCTGTCGCTGTGGCACGGCGAGGCGTTCGCGGGCATTCCGGGTCCGTTCGCCGCGATGGAGCGGACCCGGCTGCAGGACCTGCGGATGACGGCCGTCGAGGAATGGGCGTCGGACATGCTGCAGGCGGAGCGGCACGCCGAGGTGGTGGCCGACCTGTCGGCAGCGGCGGCACAGGAGCCGCTGCGCGAGAAGCTGCGGTGGCTGCTGATGCTCGCGCTCTACCGCTGCGACAGGCAGGCTCACGCGCTTGCCGTCTACACCGAGACCCGGCATCTGCTCAACCAGGAACTGGGCATCGAGCCGGGCACGGAGCTGCGCAACCTGCACCAGGAGATACTCGCGGGGCGCGAGGTCACCGCCTGCCGTGACCGGTCGGCCGCAACGCAGTCGGCCACGCCGCAGCAGGCCGCAAGCCAGCCCGCCACGCCGCAGCCGGCTGGCGAACCCGGCAGGGAGATGCTCCCGCTCCACACACCGCTGCCCGTCCAGCTTCCGCCCCTGGCCAGGGGTTTCGTCGGCCGCACGGCGGAACTCTCCCGTCTGGAGCAGGTCCTCACCGACGAGGGGGTAAGACCCGGCGAGAACACACCGGTGGCCGTGCTGGACGGTCTGGCCGGCGTGGGCAAGACGGCGGTCGTACTGGAGGCCGCACGCAGGCTCAAGGACCGCTTCCCGGACGGACAGCTGTTCGTCGACCTCGGCGGCACCGGCCTGCAGGGCAGCTACCTCTCGGCGACGGAAGCCCTCGCCCAACTGCTGCGCAGCCTCGGTGTGGACGCCTCACGGATGCCCCTCGACCTGGCCGGCCGTGTCAGTCTCTACCGCAGCCTCCTGTACGGACGGCGCATGCTGGTCGTACTCGACGACGCCCTCAGCGCCGACCAGTTGAGACCGCTGATCCCTCGGGGCGCCTCGTGCGTGCTGGCCACCAGCCGACGGCGGCTCAGCGGACTCGCGGTCCGTGACGGGGCACACCTCATCGGGGTCGGCCCGCTGTCCGAGCTGGAGTCGGCGCAACTGCTCACCTATCTGGGGGGAGACCGGCTCCGAGGTGAGAAGGCGGCCATCATGCGCCTCACGCGCATCTGCGGAGGGCTGCCGCTGGCACTGCGCTGCGCCGTCGAAGGACTGAGCCAGATTCAGCACGTGCCGCTGTGCAACGCGGTCGAGAACTACACCGATCCGCGCGGCTTGTTAGACAACCTGACGGTGGAGGGCGATGCGGCCGCCAATCTCCGTACCGTCTTCGGAGCGTCGTACCAGGCACTGCCGGCAGAGGCCGCACGGATGTTCCGGTACCTGGGCTTGCACGCCGGCAGTCCGGTCACGGTGAACCTGGCCGCCACCCTGGCGGACACGAGCCTCGAGGCGGCCCGGCGGCTGCTCGTCATGCTGGCCGACAACCACCTCCTGGAGCGGTTGTCCGACGGCCGGTACCAGTTCCACGGCCTGGTAGGGCTCTACGCGGCAGAGTGCGCACAGCAGGAGTCCAAGACGGACCGGGACCTGGCGCTGATCCGGCTGCTCGGGGAACAGGAGGACTTCGTCACCGGCCACACCGCACCGGCCAAGGAGGACCGGCTCTCGCACGTCACGTGACCGGCACGGCACGGCCGGAGGCGGGGACCACCGGTCCCCGCCTCGTGTCGTGCTCGCGGAGGTGCTACGGACAGCGGATTGTCTGCGCCGCGTACGACAGCCCCGCACCGAACCCGAAGAGCAGCACGGGGTCGCCGCTGGAGATCTCGCCGCTCTCGATGAGCTTCGAGAGGGCGAGGGGGATGCTGGCGGCGGACGTGTTGCCGGAGTCGACGACATCACGCGCGACGACGGCGCGGGTGGCACCGAGCTTCTCCGTCACGGCGTCGATGATCCGCACGTTGGCCTGGTGGGTCACGACAGCGGCCAGGTCGGAGACATCGACCCCGGCCCGTTCGCATGCCTTGCGTGCCAGCGGGGCGAGAGTGGTCAGCGCCCACCGGTAGACGACGTGCCCGTCCTGCCGGAAGAGGGCCCGCGGCCCGTCCGGGCCGGAGGTCCCCAGAGTGATGGCCGACCCGCGCTCCGGCTGCGATCCCCACACCACGGGCCCGATGTGGTCCGCTCCCGGATCGCCCCCCGCGCCGACGATCGCGGCACCGGCCGCGTCCCCGAAGATCACGCACGTGGAGCGGTCCTGCCAGTCAAGGAAATCGCTCATCTTGTCCGCACCGACGACGAGCGCGGTTCGGCTGTCGCCGACGCGTACGGCCATGCTCGCGGTGGCCAGAGCGTAAGTGAAGCCGGCACAGGCGGCGTTGACGTCGAAGACGCCTGCTGTCGGGATCTCCAGGCGACGGGCCACACGGGCGGCGACGCTCGGCATGCGGTCCACCGCCGTGGCGGTCGCCACGACCACCAGGTCGATGTCGGCGGCGTCCACACCTGCCAGGGCGATGGCCTTGGCGGCGGCGTCCGCCGCCATGTCGACGACGCTTTCGTCCTCCGCGGCGATATGGCGGGTGGAGATGCCGATACGGGATCTGATCCATTCGTCTGACGTGTCGACGATCGTGGACAGATCGTCGTTCGTCATCACGCGCGTCGGCTGGTGATGGGCGACCGAGAGTATCCGGGAGCCGGTGAGGGGGGCGGGCACGAGTCCTCCGAGGATGTTGTTCGGCAAACGGGAAGTGAGCGTCAGATGTCACAGTTCCGGGGAAAGCGAACGAGGAGCCGCGCGAGCCAGGACCGGCAGGCCGGGCAGGTCACGCCATGCTTCCCCGCGGGCTTGCAAGGGCCTCCGGCACCACCTGGCGCAGGACGTCGGTGATCGCTCTCATCACCTCCGCGGTCGCCGAGTGCAGGAAGAAGTGGTCGCCGGGGACGACGATCAGCTGTGAACGGGCGCGGGTGTGCCGCTGCCACCGCTGCAGCCTCCTGCTCTCCACCACCGGGTCCGCGTCGCCGCCGAAGACGGTCATGGGGACGCTCAGCGGTGGCCGGGCCCGGTACTGGTACGTCTCCAGTACGGAGAAGTCGGCGCGCAGGACAGGCAGCAGCAGCTCCACGAGCTCGGGATCGTCGAGGATCTCGGGCGGCGTACCGCCGATGAACCGCAACTCCTCGAGGACGTCGGTGTCCGGCGCGGCATGTACCGGCAGCCGCGGACGCGGCAACTCCGGCGGGGCCGCTCCGGAGACGAACAGATGCGCCGGCCGCGGCAGGCCACGGTCGTCGAGAGCCCGGCACAGTTCGAACGCGAGCAGCCCGCCCATGCTGTGGCCGAACAGCGCGTAAGGGCGGTCCAGATGTCCGGCCAGGGCGTCCGCGGCCATGTCGACCAGCAGCGGCAGCCTGCTGACCGGAGGCTCCCCCGACCGCCCGCCCCGGCCGGGAAGCTCCAGTGGGCACACCTGTCCGAAGCCGGAAGCACGTCGGTTCCACTCCCGGTAGGCCGCGGCACTGCCGCCGGCGTACGGGAGGCAGAAGAGACGGACACCGGGGAGGTCCTGTGGCTCTCCCTGAGCAAACCATGGGTTGCGCACGGGTCGGAATCTCCTTCGTCCAAGGGTGGTTCGCCGTTCCCCGGCGGTGCCGTCCGACAGCACCGGCAGCAGTGCGGACGGCACGTATGCAGCCGTCCGCACCCGAGCGGCGCGGTCAGTCGGCCAGTCTCAGCGCGCCCGAGGGGCAGCGCTCCACCGCTTCCCGTACGTCGTTCTCGGCGCCCTCATAGGGAAGGTCGTCCCGGAGCAGCACGACGGTCCCGTCCTCCTCGGACTGGTCGAACATGTCCGGTGCGGTCAGGGCGCACATGCCCGCGCCGACGCAGATTTCCGGGTCAGTCTGGATCTGCAAGGTGTTTCGCCTCCGTGTCCTCGTGGTTCTCTCCGCGCCGACTCAGGCTCGGCGGAGCCCGGCCCTCACCAGGCGACCGGCAGTTCGTGCACGCCGTAGACCGTCATGTTCTCGCGCATCGGGACCTCCTCCGCCGGCACCGCGAGGCGCAGGTCGGGGAACTCGCGCAGCAGCGTGGCGTAGCCGACCCGCAGCTCCAGACGGGCGAGCTGCTGGCCCAGGCACTGGTGGATGCCGTGACTGAAGGTCAGGTGGCCGACCGCGCGCCGGGTGACGTCGAGCCGGTCGGGGTCGGGGAAGCGCTCGGGGTCGCGGTTGGTGCTGGGCAGATGGATCAGCACGGTCTGGCCGGCCTTGACCGGGACCCCGCGGATCTCCATGTCCTCCGTCGGACTGCGCTGCACCCCGATGTGCACGATCGTCAGGAGGCGCAGCAGCTCCTCCACCGCGCCCTCGAGGAGGCTCTCGTCGGCGCGCAGCCTGGCGAGCTGGTCCGGCTCGCGCAGCAGCGTGTAGATGCCGAGGGAGAGCATGTTCGCCGTGGTCTCGTGCCCGGCGACGAGCAACAGCAGCGACATGCCGATCAGTTCGGCCTCGTCGACCTCCCCGCTGGTGACCAGCTTCGTGAGCAGGTCGTCGCCGGGGTCGGACGACTTCTGCGCGGCGACCTTGCCGAGCAGTCCGGTGATGTTGTGCAGAGCGCCGAGGACTTCCTCGGGCGCCGTGTCGAGGTTGAGCAGCTTGGACGAGTCCGCTTCGAAGCTTTCCCGGCTCTCCACCGGGATGCCCAGCAGCTCGCAGATGACCTCTGACGACATGGGGAAGGCGAAGTCGTGCACCAGATCCGCCGGCGGGCCCTTCCGGCGCATCGCGGCCACCCGGTCCGCCGCGATCTCCTCGATGCGGGGAACGAGCCTCCGCATGCGGCGCAGCGTGAAGTCCGAGGTGAGCAGCTTGCGGTAACGGGTGTGCTCCGGCGGATCCATGTGCTCGAACTGGCCGGGCGGGAGGTCCTTCTCGAAGTCGAAGTCCATCGCCCGGTCCGAAGGGAACGCCAGGTGCTTCAAGGAGCCCTTCGAGCTGAGCCGCGAATCGACCAGCAGCTCCCGGGCCAAGGCGTAGTCGGTGACCACCCAGCCCTCGTGGCCGTCGGGGAAGACCATCGGCGCTATGGGCTGCTCGGAGCGCAGCCTGCCGAGGATCTCCGGCGGGTCGAGGGGGTTCTCCCGGTGGGTGGGCAGACCGTTGGACAAGGGGCAGCCTGTGTGGGTCATCGTGAGCCTTCGGCGTCGGATACGGGTTCGGGCGTGGGGGCGGGACGGCGCCTGCGCCTGTCCGCGCGGAGTCATACGGCCATGCCGCCGTCTATCTGGAAGGTGGAACCGGTGACGTACGCCGCTCGCTCCGAGAGCAGGAAGGAGACGAGTTCGGCGACTTCCTGCGGTGTCCCGAACCGGCCCAGCGGGACACGTTCCTCGAACCGCTTGCGCATGTCGGCGGGCAGGTCCATCACCGGGTCGGTGGCCACGAATCCGGGCACGACCACGTTCGCGCGAATGCCGTACCTGCCGACCTCACGGGCCAGGGACTTGGTGAAACCGATGATCCCGGCTTTGGAGGCGGCGTAGTTGGTCTGTCCGGAGTTGCCGTGCAGGCCGGCGATGGAGGACATCGTCACGATGGCCCCCCGCCGCCGCTCGATCATGGTGTTGATGACGGTCCGGCAGACGTAGTACACCCCGTCGAGGTTGACGCGCAGGACGTCGGCCCAGTCCTCGTCCTCCATCGCCGACAGCGGACCGTCCCGGAGCACTGCCGCCGAGGTGACCACCGCCTCGACGGGCCCGAGCGCGTCCTCGATCCCGTCGACCAGGTCCTCCACCGCGCCACTGTCGCCGACGTCGGTCCGGCGGATGCAGGAACGCCGTCCCAGCGCGGTGATCTCCTTCTCCAGGCTCTGCGCGGCCGACGTGTCGGAGGCGTAGCACACCGCCACATCGAAGCCGTCGCGGGCGAGTTGCAGCGACACGGCACGGCCGATCCCGCGCGAGCCGCCCGCGACGAGAGCCACGGGATTCTCCTGGGTCATCGCTCTCCTCCGTCCTGCTGACCGTCGGCGTCCTCGTCCAGCAGCGCCCGCAGCTGCGCCTCGACCTCTTCGTCCGAGAGGCCCGCGATCCCGTCCAGGCCGGCGTCCGCCTCGTCCTCGTGGCGGCTGAGGACCTCGATGGCCTCCTCCGGACGGCTCCCGGCCTCCAGCAACTCGGCGGTGTGCGCCACGGTGGGGTTCTCGAAGAAGGCCCGCAGATCGACCTCGACGCCCAGACGGCTCTTGACGCGTGTGCCGATCTGCACGGCCGCCAGTGAGTGGCCGCCCAGAGCGAAGAAGTCGTCACGGACACCGACCGGCTCGACGCCGAGGATCTCCTGCCACACTTCGGCGACTTCGCGCTCGAGGTCGGTGCTCGGGGCGACGTAGGGCGTGTCGAGGTCCGGCCGCGGGTGGGAGGTACCGGGCGGAGCGAGCTGGCCCATCTCCTCCTCGAGCAGCGCGGGCGTCAGAGAGCCAGCCAGTTCCCGCACGGCGGCGAAGTCGCGGTGGGAGACGACCACGTGTCCGGGGAGGTCGCCGCCGGCGAGAAGACGGGCGAAGACCTCCTTGCCCTGCTGCTCGGTGATGCCCGCGGCGAGGGTACGGAGCACCCCGGCCTCCTCCCCGGGACCCTCCTCCTGCGCCCCCGGGCCCTGGTCTTGCTCGGACGGCTCGGCGGCGCGCGCTATCTGCTCGCGCAGGCCCTCCAGATCGTTGATGCGCTTGATGGTGAAGTCGCCGATCCGCACCAGGAGCCGGCCGCCGGGGTCGAGGATCTCGAGGTCGCAGGTGCTGGTCTCACCGGCGGCGTCCTCGGTCTCCTTCACCTCGACACTGACGTGGACGGTGCTGGTCAGGCCGTGGAAGACCCGCAGGCTGCGGTAGCTGAAGGGCAGGTAGTAGGTGTCGGGGGCGTGGACGCGGGCCGTGCCGCCGGCGGCGTCGAGCAACGCCGGGTGCAGCAGGTAGCGGTCGAGGTCGCCGTGGTGCTCCTCGTCCAGGCTCAGCGTGGCCATCACCCGCTTCGGGCCGACCTGGATCTCCCGCATGCACTTCCAGCGCGGCCCGAAGGAGAACTCCAGAGGACCGCCCTTCTCGAACCGGTCCAGGCGGAGACCCTTCTTGATCGTCTCCTCGGTGTCGAGGACCTCTTCCACCTCGCAGCGGGCGAGGACCTGCGCCAGGTCCCGTACGGTCTCCGGCTCCCGGTCCTGGAACGTGACGGTGCCCCGCGCGTGCTCGGCCCAGGAGACGGCCCCCGGCGCGCCGGTGCGGCTCTGCACGACGAAGTTCCACCGGCCGTCGCTCTCCTCGACGGTGGTGAAGACCTCGCGGGTCTGCCCGTCGGGAACGACGACAGGGGTCAGGTACTGCACGTCGTTGATCTCGATGTCCTGCCCGGCCTGTGCCGCGGGCTCCGCGAGGGCGGCCCGGACCAGTTCCAGGTAGGTGGTGCCCGGCACGAGGCCGTGTTCCTGGATGCGGTGGTCGCCGACGATCCAGCTGTCGGCGGTGCTGAAGACGGTGCTGTACGTCCGGGAGGCGTCCGTCGAGCGCACCAGGCGGTGCAGCAGCGGGTGGTCGTCGAGCGGGGTGCCGGAGCCGAGGCTGAAGCGGGAGCCGAGTCCGGCCGCCATGCCGACGTCCTGCCAGGTGTCCCAGCCGACGGCGGTGACCGGTAGCGCGGTCTCGCGGCGCATGTACTGCGCCCACGCGTCGAGGAAGGCGTTGGCGGCGGCGTAGTCGCTCTGCCCGGGCCCGCCCAGGACGGCGGTGACCGAGGAGCACAGCAGCACGAAGTCCACCTCGTCCTCGCGGCAGACCCGGTCCAGTACGAGCAGACCGTGCGTCTTCGCGGCGAGGACCTGGCCTGCGTCCTCCGCGGACTTGGTGACGATCATGCCCTGGGAGGGCAGTCCGGCGGCGTGGACGACACCGTTGAGGGGCCCCGCCTGCGCGCGCAGCTCCCCGACGGCCCGCCGCATCTGCTCCTCGTCGGTGACGTCGGCCCGCAGCAGGACGACACGGGCACCGAGCGATTCCAGACGGCGCAGCCGCCGGATGACGGTGCTCGTCGCATCGGCGTCCTCGTGGGCGGCGAGGTGGCCGTCCCAGTCGGCGGGCGCCGGGAAGGCCGAACGCCCCAGCAGTCCGAGGACGGGGCCGCTGGCGGTCTCCGCGATCTGCTCGGCCATGGCCAGTCCCATGCCGCCGAGGCCTCCGGTGAGGAGGTACACACCGCCGTCGCGCAGCTTGGTGCGTTCCCCTTCGTCCGTGGTCCCGCCGAGCCATCCCGCCCGGTCGAAGTCGCGTACCCACCAGTGGCGCCCGCGCAGGGCGAGTTCGCTCTCCGTGCCGGGGGAGGCGAGCGCGGAGAGCAGGGCGCCGACGGCGCTCCCGGACGGGGCGGACGGGTCCGTGCCGGTGATGTCGAGGACACGGCAGTCGGTGTCGGCGGTCTCCTGGGGGATGACGGTGGCCGCACCGAGCACGGTCGCGTGCTCCGGCTGCAGTACCTCGTCACCGGTGACCTCGTACACGCCGCGGCAGAGCACGTCGATGGCGGCCGGGGCGGGCAGATGCTCCGAGCCGAGAGCCTGGGCGAGGGCGAGGAGGCTGTCGAAACCCGTGCGGCGTGCGGCGTCCAGGCGCTCGGAGGTGGGAGGCGCGCCGTCTGCCGGGCAGTCCGCGGACCACAGGTGGAGGAAGCGGTAGCGCCCCCCTTCTCCGGTCGGGCCGGAGGAGCCGGCCAGTGACGACACGAGAGCGGCCAGGTGTTCGCGGTCGGTGGGGTCGACGGTCCAGGTGAGCTTGTCGTCGTCGTGCGACATGGTGCTGCCGGCGGTGGCACGTACGACGCGGTCTCCGCTCGCCGCCAGGCGGTCGGCGAGCGCGTCGCCGAGAGCGAGTCCGCTGCCGAGCACCACCCACACGTCACCGCGGGCGGCGGGCTGGTTCCGCTGGGGGAGGCTCAGCCGCTGCCATCCGGGGGTGTAGAACCAGTCGCGCGCGGAGTTCACGGCGGGTTCCGTGCCGCGCCGGCGCTCGGCGGGCTCGACCCAGTAGCGCTGGCGCTGGAAGGCATAGCCGGGCAGGCGCACGGTTCCGCGCCGGCCGGGTCCCTGGACGGCGTCCCAGTCGAGGGCCGCGCCCGCGCTCCAGACGGCGCCCAGGCCCTCCAGCAGGTATGCGTCCCCGGGAGTCTGGTCCCCGGGGTGCGGCAGCGAGCCGGCACCCGTCCGCTGCGGCGTCCACGCCTCGTGGGCGCGGGCGAAGTTGGTGAGGTTCTGTCCGGGGCCGACCTCCAGCGTGACGAGGTTCGGATCGGCGAGCAGCTCGTCGAGGGCGTCGCGGAACCGTACGGGCCGGCGCAGGTGGCGTCCCCAGTACTCGGGGCTGGTCGCCTCCTCCTCGGTGATCCAGGTCCCGGTGACGTTCGACAGGAAAGGTATCGCCGGGGGGTGCAGAGCGACCGCACTGACCTCGGAGGTGAAGGGCTCGACGGCGGCGTCCATCGAGCGGGAGTGGAAGGCGTGCGAGGTGTGCAGCCTGCGGCAGCCGACGCCGTCGTCCTTGAGCCGCTGCTCGAAGGCGTCGACGGCTTCCGGGCTGCCCGAGACCACGGTCAGAGCACTGGAGTTGACGGCCGCGAGTTCCAGACCGCCGTCCCCGAGGAGGGCGAGCGTCTCCTCCTCCGGGAGGAAGACGCTGAGCATGGCACCGCGCGGCATCTCCTGGACCAGACGTCCACGCGCGGCGACGAGCCGTACGGCGTCCTCCAGGCTGAACACCCCGGCCAGGCAGGCCGCCACGTACTCACCGATGCTGTGACCGGCCATGGCGCGCGGCTCGATGCCCCAGGACTGCCACAGCTTCGCCAGCGCGTACTCCACGCTGAACAGCGCGGGCTGGGCGAGACGTGTCTCGCGCAGCTGCTCGGCGGCCTCCTCCACGGACTTCGGCTCGTCCGGACCGAGCACCAGATCGCGCAGGTCCTGACCCAGCAGCGGGGAGAACAGGTCGGCACAGCGGTCGAACTCGGCGGCGAAGACGGCCTCGCGGGCGTGGATGCGACGGGCCATGCCCGGGTACTGGGCGCCCTGGCCGGGGAAGAGGAACGCGACCGGGGCGCTCTGCGGAGCCGCGGCCGGGGGCGCGCCCTTCGCGAGCCGCCGGAGAGCGGCGACCGCTTCATCGGTGGTACGGGCGACGGTGGTGCCGCGGTAGGGCAACTGGGCGCGCCGGCAGGCCAGTGTGTGGGCGGCGGCGTCGAGCGGGGTGGCCGGCTGGGACTCGAGATGGTCGGCCAGGCGCCCGGCGGCCTCCGCGAGTGCGGGAGCCGACTTCGCGGACAGAGGCAACAGCCGAACGGGTGGCCCCTCCGTGGTCCCGCCGGTCTCCCGTCCGTTCCCGGCTTCGTCCGCGTCCTGGAGAGGGGCTTCCTCCAGCACGACGTGGACGTTCGTGCCCCCGATGCCGAAGGAGCTGACGCCCGCGCGGCGCGGCGCGTCCCCGCGGGGCCACGCGCGCAACTTGCCATTGACGAAGAACGGGCTGCTGTCCAGCTCGAGATCGGGGTTGGGCTTCTCGCAGTGCAGCGTCGGCGGGATGGCCTCGTGCTTGAGGGCGAGGGCCGCCTTGATCAGGCCGGTGACGCCGGCAGCGGCGTCGAGGTGGCCGACGTTGCTCTTCACGGAGCCGATGGCGCAGTAGCCGCGGTCGTCGGTGCCGGTGCGGAAAGCGCGGGTGAGGGCGGCGATCTCGATGGGGTCGCCCAGCGAGGTGCCGGTGCCGTGTGTCTCCACGTATCCCACCGACCCGGGGCTGACGCCGGCCAGTTCGAGGGCCTCGGTGACGACCTCGGCCTGTCCGTCGACGCTCGGCGCGGTGTAACCGGCCTTGAGGGAGCCGTCGTTGTTGACGGCAGTGGCGAGGATGACCGCGTCGATGCTGTCGCCGGCCTCCTGCGCGTCGTCGAGGCGGCGCAGCGCCACGACGCCGACGCCGTTGCCCGGCACGGTGCCGCCGGCGTCGGCGTCGAAGGCGCGGCACTTGCCGTCGGGGGAGAGGATGCCGCCGAGTTCGTACTGGTAGCCCTCGCGCAGCGGGGACGTCACGGACACGCCGCCTGCGAGAGCGATGTCGCACTCGCCGTTGAGGAGGCTCTGAGAGGCCATGTGCACGGCTGTCAGGGACGTCGAGCAGGCGGTCTGTACGGTCACGGCCGGGCCCTTCAGCCCGAGCTTGTACGCGGTGCGGGTGGCCAGGAAGTCCTTGTCCGAGGCGAGTTGCACCTGGTACATGCCCACCGAGTCCAGGACCCGCTGGTTGTTCATCAGGTTGAACAGCAGGTACGTGTTGAGACCGGCGCCGGCGAACACGCCGATGCGCCCCTCGAAGCGTTCCGGATCCACGCCGGCGGACTCCAGCGCGTGCCAGGCGCATTCGAGGAAGACCCGGTGCTGCGGGTCGAGAAGCTCCGCCTCGCGGGGGCTGTAGCCGAAGAAGCTCTCGTCGAACCGGTCGCCGTCCTCCAGCACCCCCTTGGCCTTGACGTAGCCGTCGCGGGTGGAGAGGGCCGGGTCGACGCCGGAGTCGGCCAGTTCCTCGTCGGTCAGGGCGCTGATGCCCTCTTGGCCCTCTTCGAGACGGGTCCAGAAGGTCTCGACGTCGCCCGCACCGGGGAACCGGCCGGCCATGCCGATGAGGGCGACGCCGTCGAGGTCCCGGTTCTGGGCCTGGTGTGCTTGTGACACTTCGATCACCTGTCTCCGCGAGAGGAAGCCCGGCGTCCTGCCGCCTGTCGCCGCCGGTCGCGGGACTGACGGCGGGTCTGTGCGCGTCGGCTGGCGTTCTGGACGGCGGTGCTGGAGGGGCCGGGGGCGCCGCCGAGATGGGCGGCGAGCGTTTCGAGAGTGGGGTGCTGGAACAGCTCGACCATGGCCACTTCGTGGCCGAGGGCTGCCAGCCGGGTACGGAACTCGGCCATGAGCAGGGAATGTCCGCCGAGGTCGAAGAAGTTGTCGCGCATCCCGACACGTTCGACGCCCAGCAGGGTGCTCCAGATCTCGGCGAGCTGCTGCTGCAGGCCGTCCTCGGGCGCGACGAACCAGGTGCCGGTTCCGGAGCGGTCGGCACGCGGTTCGGGCAGGGCCTTGCGGTCGGTCTTGCCGCTCGGGGTCAGCGGAAGGGCCTCCAGCACGGTGAAGGACGCCGGGATCATGTACTCGGGAAGCTGTTCGCGCAGATGCGCGGCCAGGTCGTCACCGCCGGGGCCGTCCGTGCCGTCGGTGGTGACGTACGCCGCGAGGCGGACGTCGCCCGGCGCGTGCTCGCGGGCGACCACGACCGCCTCCCGAACCGCCTGATGCCTGCTCAGGACGGCCTCGATCTCCCCGAGTTCGAGGCGCTGGCCGCGGAGTTTGACCTGGTGGTCGAGGCGGCCGAGGAACTCGAGCGTGCCGTCGGCGCGGCAGCGCGCCAGGTCACCGGTGCGGTAGAGGCGCTGTCCCGGGACGAACGGGTCGGCCGTGAAGCGCTGGGCTGTCAGCCGCGGCCGGTTCAGATAGCCGCGTGCGACGTTCCTGCCGCCGATGCACAGTTCGCCCGGCACGCCGATCGGCTGCGGACGGCCTCGGTGGTCCAGTACGTGAATGCGGGTGTTGGCGATGGGGCGGCCGATGGGCACCGGACCGTGGGCGTCCGAGGACCGGCAGTGCCACGCGGTGACGTCGATCGCCGCCTCGGTGGGCCCGTACAGGTTGTGCAGCTCGGCCTGGTGGGACTCGAGGAACCGGTCGTGCAGGGTGCGGGTCAGTTCTTCCCCGCTGCATATCACCCGCCGCAATGTGGCCGACTTCTCCGGCGGCTCGGAGAGATAGAGCTGGAGCATGGACGGCACGAAGTGGACCGTGGTGATCCGCTCGGCGGCGACGGTCGTGGCGAGGTAGGTGCTGTCGCGGTGCCCGCCGGGCCTGGCGACGACGAGAGTGGCGCCCGTCATCAGCGGCCAGAAGAACTCCCACACCGACACGTCGAACGAGAACGGCGTCTTCTGCAGAACCCGGTCGGTGGCGTCCAGCCCGTAGGCGTCCTGCATCCACAGCAGCCGGTTGCGCAGGCCAGCGTGGACGTTCATGACGCCTTTGGGCCGTCCCGTCGATCCGGAGGTGAAGATGACGTAGGCGAGGTCCTCGCCGTCCACGGCCACCCCGGGGTTCTCCGAGGACTGTGCGGCCAGTTGTGCAGCGAGTTCCTCCATCGGCAGCACGGGGCAGTCCAGCGCGGGCAGGCCGTCGGCCGTGTCGCTGTGGGTGAGCACCACGGAGGGCCGGGCGTCCTCCACGATGCCGGCGAGCCGGGCGGGCGGCAGGCCCGAGTCGAGAGGGACGTAGGCCCCGCCGGCCTTGAGGACGGCGACGAGCGAGACGACAAGGTCGAGGGAACGCTCCATGGCGACGCCGACCAGGACGTCGCGGCCGACTCCGCGGCCGCGCAGCAGGTGCGCGAGACGGTTGGCACGCTCGTTGAGTTCGCGGTAGGTGAGGGAGGTGCCCTCGTACCGGACGGCTTCCGCGTCGGGGGAGCGGCGTGCCTGCTCCTCCACGCACTCGTGCACCAGCCCGTCGGGCCACTCCCTGTCGGTGTCGTTCCACTCGTGCACGAGCCGGCGGTGTTCCGTCTCGTCGAGGAGGTCCAGTTCGTCGACGGGCACGTCGGGGTGGGCGGTGACCTGTTCGACGAGACGGCGGAAGTGGCCCTCCAGACGGACGATGGTGGCCTTGTCGAACAGGTCACGGTCGTACTCGAACCAGCCGGTGACGCCGCCCTCGGAGTCGAACGCCTGCAGTTCCAGGTCGAAACGGGCCCCCTCGCTCCTGACCGGGAGCCGCGTGAGCCGGGCGCCCGCCATGGCGAAGTCCGGCACCGGTTCCCTGCCGTAGCTGAAACTGACCTGGTAGACGGGGGAACGGCTGAGGTCCCGGGGGGCGTTGAGGTCGGCGACGATCTTGTCGAAGGGCAGGTCCTGGTGGGCGTAGGCGCCCAGGCAGGCGTCCCGGACACGGCCGAGGACCGACGTGAAGTCGGGATTGCCGGACAGGTCGGTCCTGATCGGCAGGGTGTTGACGAAGTAGCCGATGAGCGGCTCGACTTCGGCGTGTGAGCGGAGGGCCGCGGGCCCGCCGACCAGGATGTCGTCCTGTCCGGTGTAGCGCTGCAGCAGGATCCGGAACACGGAGAGCAGCGCCATGTACGGGGTCGCGCCGTGCCGGGCGGCCAGCGCGGCGAGCCCCTCGGCCACGTCGGGCGGCAGATTCAGCTGGACGGAGCCGCCGTTGAAGCTCTGGACGGCCGGACGGGGCCGGTCGGTGGGCAGGTCGAGGACGAGCGGCGCTCCGGCGAGATGGTCACGCCAGTACTCCAGGTCCTCCTGCCAGCCGCCGTTGTCGAGCTGCTGGTTCTGCCAGGCGGAGAAGTCGCCGTACTGGATGGGGAGTTCCGGCAGCGAAGGAGGCCGGTCCTCGCTGAACGCTTCGTAGAGCTCGGACACTTCGCTCAGGAACACCCCGGTCGACCACCGGTCGGAGATCAGGTGGTGCATCGCGACGACGAGCACGGACTGCTCGGGCCCGGTGCGCAGCAGCCGTACCCGCAGCAGCGGGCCGGTGCCGATGTCGAAGGGCTCCGACAGGACGTCGTCGATCCACTTCTGGTGGTCGGCCTCGCTGTACGCCTGGCCGCTGAGGTCCGTCTCCGGCACCTCGACGGTCAGACGGGGGTCGACGACCTGGACGGGTGCGCCGTCGCGCAGCTGGAAGGACGTGCGCAGGGCCTCGTGGCGCCTGACGACCTCGGCGACGGCGGCGCGCAGCATACCGGTGTCGAGGGGGCCTTCGACACGGACCGCACCGGGCACGATGTATCCCGGGTTGCGGGGCCGTATCTGTTCGAGGAACCAGGTGCCGCGCTGCAGGACCGCCAGAGGGAAGGTGTCCTCCGTGGTGGCCTGCTCCGCGAGCAACTGCTCGTAGCGGGCGCGCTCTTCGGGTGTGAGGGCGGCAAGCCGCCGGGTGAGGTCGTCGGTCACGAGCGTGTCTCCGGGCGGGACTCGGGGGCGGCCTGGCCGGTGACCTCGTCCAGAAGCGCCGCGGCGGCGTCAGCTGCGCGGGGGACCCGCTGGATCGCAGTGGGTCCCCCGGAGCTGCCGTGCCCGCTGCCCGTCGAGGAGGCGCCGCCGGTCGCGGACAGCTCCTTGACGATGCGCCCCGCGACGCTGCTGATAGTCGCGTCGCCGAGGAAATCGGTGATCTTCAGGGTGAGGCTGAGCCTGCTCTGGATCTCGTTCCGCAGCTCGACGGCCATGAGGGAGTCCAGGCCGAAGCTGGTCAGGGTCTGGTTCACGCCGACGTCGGTGGTGCTGGAGCCGAGGATGTCCTTGACGCTGAGGACGAACTGGGCCGAGAGCGTCTCCAGCCGTTCGGAATCGGGCAGTTCCATCAGCTCGGCCGCGGTCGGGATCCGGCTGGCGCGGCGCCGTGTGCGGGAGGAGCGGCGGCGGCTGCGGGATCCCTCCCGGGCGGTGCTGCGGGCACGCGGGCTCTCCCCGTCCCCGTTCCCGTCGTCGCCGGCGGCGGCGGAAGCGCCGCCCTCCCAGGAGCGCGGCGGCTGCCAGCAGTCGACCGGGTCGAAGGCATAGGTGGGAAGCGGCGCCTTGGCCCGTGTGTAGTCGCGGTCGAAACCGGCCCAGTCGACGGACGCCCCCGACGCGTACAGCTCGGCGACGGTGGGCAGCAGGATCTCCCACTCGTCCTGCTGGGGCCGCAGGCTGGGCAGCAGCAGGACGTCGTGCTCGGGCGGCAGGGAGTCGCTGATGACGCCCAGCAGGGTCGGAGCGGGGCCGACCTCGACGAAGGTGCGGTAGCCCATCTCCTGAAGGGTCCGGACGCCGTCGGAGAACCGCACGGTGCTGCGCACGTGCCGGCACCAGTAGTCGGGGCCCGGCGCCTCGTCCCACGGCCACAGCTCTCCGGTGACGTTGGAGACCAGGGGGATACGCGGCGCGGTGAAGGCGATCTTCTCCGCGGCGATGCGCAGCGGCTCCAGGACGGGATCCATCATCGGGGAGTGTCCGGCCGAGGCGATGTGCAGGCGCTTGGTCTTCACCCCCCGGGACTCGAAGGCGGTGCACACCGCGTCGACCAGGTCCCGGTCGCCGGAGACCGCGATGTTCGAGGGGCCGTTGACCGCGGCGACACCGATCCGGCCGGGATGCGCGGCGAGTTCGGCGGTCACCTCCTCCTCGGAGGCGAACACCGCGGCCATGGTGCCGGGCAGCGAGAACTCCTCGATGACGCGGGCGCGTTCCACAGCGAAGGCCAGGCCGTCCTCGAGGGACATCGCCCCCGCCACGCACGCGGCCACGCACTCGCCGAAGCTGTGCCCCAGGACGGCCGCGGGGGTGATGCCCCACGACTGCCACAGCTGCGCCATGGCGTACTCGACGACGAAGGTGACGGGCTGGGCGTAGGCGGTGTCGTTGATCTGCTGGTCGTCCGGGTCGTCGGGGAAGAGGACGGACAGCAGCGGCCGGTCCAGCAGCGGTCGGAGGATCTCGGCACATTCGTCGACGGCCGCACGGAAGCCGGGCTGGGTGTCGTACAGGCCGCGGGCCATGCCGGGGCGCTGGGCGCCCTGCCCGGTGAAGAGGAAGACCACCTCATCGGGGCCGTCCGCCTCGCCCTGCACCAGGCCGGGGGCGATCTCGCCGTTGCTGAACGCAGCGAGCTGGCCTGCGATCTCCTCACGGGTCGACCCGACGGCGGCGAGACGGTGCCGGAAGTGCGAGCGCCCCGTGCCCGCCGAATAGCACAGGTCGGCCAGCGGCGTCCCGTCGCCGTCGGCCAGGCGTTCGGCGTAGCGGCCGGCCAGGGCGGTCAGCGCCGTCTCGCTGCGGGCGGACAGCGGCAGGACGGAAGCCGGTCGGCGGTCGTCGGGGGCCGGCGGCGCAGGCGTTGGGGCCTGCTCGAGGATCAGGTGCGCGTTGGTGCCGCTGAGGCCGAAGCTGCTCACCGCCGCGGCCCGGCGCTCGTCGGTCCGCGGCCACGGGGCGAGGCCGGTGGGCACCTGGAAGGTGGTGCCGTCGAAGGAGATGTTGGAGTTCAGACGCGTGAAGTGCAGATTCGGGGGGATCTCGCCGTGGTCGAGGCACAGCGCGGCCTTGATGAGCCCGGCGATGCCGGCCGCCGCCTCCAGGTGCCCGATGTTGGTCTTGACGGCACCGAGGTAGACCGGCGCGCCGCTCTCGCGGCCGTACACGTCGGCGAGGGCTTCGGCTTCGATGGGATCGCCGAGACGGGTCCCGGTTCCGTGGGTCTCGATGTAGCCGATCTGCTCGGGGGAGACCCCGGCGGCGTCCAGGGCACGGCGGAAGACGTCCCGCTGCGCGGCCCCGTTGGGGGCGGTGATCCCGGCACTGCGGCCGTCCTGGTTGACCGCGCCGCCCCGCACGACGGCGAGGACGCGGTCGGAGTCGCGCAGCGCGTCGGACAGGCGCTTGAGGACGACGACACCGCAGCCTTCGCCGCGTACGTAGCCGTCGGCGCTGTCGGAGAAGGACATGGCCCGGCCCTGCCGGGAGACCGAGCCGAACTGGGACTGGGAGATCATCAGCAGCGGCGACAGCACCACGTTGACGCCGCCGGCCATGGCCATGTCGCACTCTCCGAGCCGCAGGCTCTGGCACGCCTGGTGTACGGCCACCAGCGAGGACGAACAGGCGGTGTCCACGGTGATGTTGGGGCCGCGCAGGTCCAGCAGATAGGCGATGCGGGCCGGCACGAAGGACAGGGCCGCGCCCGAACTCGTGTAGGCGCTGACGTCGTCGGGGTCCTGGATCTGCGAGGTGATGTAGTCCCAGGACGCGGCGCCCATGAACACGCCGGTGCGGCTGCCGGCGAGACCTGCCGGGTCCTGACCCGCGTTCTCCAGGGCCTCCCAGCACACCTGGAGGCTCAGGCGCTGGTGCGGGTCCATCGCCATGGCCTCGCGCTTGGAGATCCCGAAGAAGTCGTGGTCGAACAGCTCTACGCCGTCGGTGAACGCGCCCGAGCGGGTGTAGACCTTTCCGGGCTTGCCGGCCTCTTCGTCGTAGAACGCCTCGTGGTCCCACCGCTTGGCGGGGATCTCGCTCACGGCGTCGGTGCCCTCGGTCAGCAGCCGCCAGTAGCCGTCGGCGTCCGAGACGCCGCCGGGGAAGCGGCAGCCGGTGCCCACGATGGCGATGGGTTCGTTCCGCGCCCGCTCGTGCTCGTCGACCTGCCGCTGGAGACGTTCCATCGTCAGGTAGACACGCTTGAGCGTGTCGGCCGATACCAGGTCCGGTCCCTGCGGCGTCATCGCTGACCCCCTTCGTCGATCTGCTTGGTCTTGGCCATCAGGAGTGCTTCGAGTTCGGTGGCGGACATCGAGTCCAGATCCGGCCTCGCCTCCGAGGCGGGCGCCCCCTCGGTCTCCGGTCGCGGCGCAGGCGGTGGGGGTGCGGACGGCTGGTCCGCCCCCTGGCCTTGGCCCGGCTCCAGCTCGATCTCCATCCGCTCGGCCAGGTACGGCACCAGGGCGTCGATGGTCGGGAAGCGCCAGGTGACCGTCGAGGGCAACTTGACGTGCAGGGAGTTCTCCAGGGACTTGCGCAGCTCGAGCGAGAGCAGCGAGTCGAAGCCCATGCTGGTGATGGGTGCGCTGGTGTCGATCCTGGCGGTGTCCGCTCCGAGGAGGCGGGCGGCGGTGTCCCGGCAGTGGTCCGTCAGGACGGCCTTGCGCCGGCGGCCGGGTTCGACGGCGAGCATCCGGCGGCGGATCTCACCCACCGGTCCTCCCGCCGCGGCGGAGCCCTCACCCGACTCGGCGAGAAGCGTGCGCAGCAGGCCGCCGCCGGGTGCTTCGCGGAGCTTGTCGCGGTCCAGCGGCAGAACGCAGACCTGGGTGGGGGAGCTGCTCAGCAGCCGGTCCAGGGCGGCGATGCCCTGCTCGGGACTGATGCTCTCGATACCCCGGGTGGCCAGGGCTCCGCCGCGGTCGGGGCGGGCGGCGAGGCCGATCTGCGACCAGGGGCCCCAGTCGATGCTCAGCGCCGGCAGGCCGCGGGAGCGCCGGTGATGGGCCAGGGTGTCGAGGAACGCGCTGGCGGCGGCGTAGTTGCCCTGGCTGGCCGAGCCGAGCACGGCGGCGGCCGACGAGTACAGGACGAAGAAGTCCAGTTCGCGGTCGAGGGTGGCCTGGTGCAGGTGCCAGGCCGCGTACGACTTCGGGCCCGCAACGGACCGGAACCGTTCCTGGTTCAGGCCGGTGAGCAGTCCGTCGTCGAGAACGCCGGCCGCGTGGACGATCCCCGCCAGCGGTGGCATGGAGGCGTCGATGCGGGCCAGGAGGCCGTCCACGGGGCCGCGCTCGGAGACGTCGGCGCTGGCGACGGTGACCTCCGCGCGGGCACGCAGCTCCTCGAGGACCTGTTCGGCGTCGGCGCCGGGAGCGCTGCGGCCGACCAGGACCAGATGACGGGCGCCCTGCTCGACGAGATAGCGGGCTGTCGTCAGGCCGAGTGCGCCGAGGCCGCCGGTGATGAGGTACGTGCCCGAGGGGCGCACCGGTGCGCCACCGGGGGCGGTGGTGATCTGCTCATCGGCGGCGGGGCGCAGCACGAGCTTGCCGGTGTGTTGGGCCTTCGCCATGGCGGTGAAGGCGGCAGGGGCGTCCGCGAACGGGTGGACGGTCACGGGGAGGGCGGTGAGATCACCCTGGTCGAAGCCCTCCGCGATCCCGGTGAACAGCTCCGCGATCTCCCCGGGTTGGTTCCGGATGGTGCCTTCCAGGTCGACGGTGAGGAAGGCCCGGTTGTCCTTGAAGAGCTCAAGGCCGATGTGGCTGTTGTCGTAGATGTCCCGCTTGCCGATCTCCACGAACCGTCCGCCGGGCGCGAGCAGTCGGAGCGACCGCACGAAGGCCTCGCCGGAGGCGGAGTTCAGCACGACGTCGACGCCGCGGCCGTCCGTGAGCTTCGCGATCTCGTCGGCGAAGTCGAGGGTGCGGGAGTCCATGACGTGGGCGACGCCGAGACCGCGCAGAAGCTCACGCTTCTCGGGGGTGCCGGCGGTGGCGTAGACGTGGGCGCCGCGTCCCTGCGCGATCTGCAGCGCCGCGAGGCCGACGCCGCCGGTGGCGGAGTGGATGAGGACGCTCTCGCCCGCACGGAGCCGGGCCAGGCGGTCGAGGCTGTGGACGGCGGTGAGGAACGCGATGGGCACGGCGGCGGCCTCATCGTCGCTCAGCGACGCCGGAGCGGCACTCACCAGGTGCTCGTCGAGGGTGGTGAACGCGGCCATGCTGCTGGGGCCGACCGCGATGACCCGGTCGCCGACCTGATGGCGGGTGACGCCCTCGCCCACGGCGGTGATCCGTCCGCAGCACTCAGCACCGAGAGGCACCACGCCTTCGGTACCGGCGTAGGTCTCCAGGGCCTTCAGGACATCGCTGAAGTTCAGGCCCGCCGCGGTCACTTCGATCTCGACCTGTCCCGGCCCCGGCGGGGTGCGGTGCCACGCGGTGGAGCGGAGGCTGGCAAGGCTGCCGGGACGGGTCGCGAGCAGGCGGTGGTTGCCGTCGCGGGAGGAGTCGAAGGACCAGGAAGGACGCTCGTCCAGCGCGATCCGGCCCTCCGGCGTCCAGGGAGCGAGCGCCGGAGTGAGGCGCTGCCCCGCGCGCAGGGCGACCTGGTCGTCGTCTCCGTCCCGCAGTATCTCGGCGACCAGTTCGGCCGGCTCGCTCTGCGAACGGCCCGGGTCCAGGTCGACGACGGTGGTCCGCAGCTCACTGTGCTCAAGGCCGACGACCCGGGCCAGACCCCACAACGGGGCCTGCCCGACGGCCAGTTCGTCGCCGTCGGCGGCGGACTGGGCCCCGCGGGTGAGCAGAACGAGACGGGGAGCCGGGTCCTGGCCGCCGGCGGCGAGCTCCTGCACCAGATGGAGCGCGGGCAGGCAGGCGGCGTTCTGGGCTGCGGTGATCTGCTCGGGGCTGCTGTCGTCCGCGAGTTCCACGTCGAGGGCCCACGCGTGGACGAGCCCGTCCGCCCGGACACCCTCGGAGGACAGGTCGGCCAGGAGCGCGGCGACGTCCTCGCGGCGGCCGGGGTCGAGTTCGTAGCTGCCCGTGCCGGTCTTGCGGTAGGCGCTTCCGGCGGTGACGGTCAGGCAGGTGGCGCCGCGGGAGCGCAACGCCGTGTCGAGTGCCGCCGCAGTGCCGCCGCCGTCGGCGAACAGCAGCCAGGTGCCCGGCTGTTGGTTGGTGGTGTCGTCACCGGCGGGGGAGTGGCGCCAGTCGATGCCCAGCAGGGACTCGCCGAGCGGATCGGCGGCTTCGGTGCCTTCCAGCCGTCGCAGGGTGATGCCGGTGACCTCGCCGACGGGAGTGCCCTCGTCGTCGTAGAGGACGACGGCGGCACCGGCGATCTCGTCGGCCCCGGCCTCCGGTGGCGGGACGGCGGCGTGCGCCCAGCGAGGTTCGGCGCGGTCGGTGTGGAGGGTGAACCCGCCGACGCTCACCGGCACGTACGAGGCGTCGAGGGGCTTCTCCTGCGCTTCGAGAGCGGCGCTGACGACCTGCAGCGCGCTGTCGAGCACGGCCGGGTGCACGGGGTGCTCGCCGCCGTCGCCGGTCAGGGCGGTCCGCTCCCGCAGCCGGGCCACGGCTTCGGCCCGGCCCCGCCACAGCTGCTCCACGCCCTGGAACGCGGGCCCGTACGCGAGCCCGGCACGCCTCAGCGCGGCGTAATGGCCGTCGGCGTCGGCGGCGCCGGTGCAGCGCGCCCGCACCTCGGCGAGCGGTGCGGCGGTCGCGCCGGGGGCCGCGCGGCGGAAGGAGGCGCGCGCGGCCTCGGCCCAGCCGTCGTCGGCGCCGGTACGGGTGAACAGCCGCAGCGAGCCGGTGTCGGAGGTGCCGGGGAGGAGGACGAGCTGCAGCGTGGTGTCGTCGGCCTGCTCGGGCACCACGGTCAGCCGGGTCAGCTCGACGTCCGTCAGGACGGCGCTGTCGCCGAGGTGCGCACGGGCCGCGGCGAGGCCGGCGTCCAGTACGAGCGCTGCGGGCAGGACGGGGGTGCCGCCGACCTCGTGGTCCTTCAGGTAGGGGAACTCCGCGAAGTCGACGGGCGCCGACCAGTGGACGGCGTGCGGGGGCAGCGCGGAGGCGACGCGGTCCCGCAGCACCGGGTGGCCGCGGTGCGCAGCCCGGCGGCGGTCGCGCGGCTCGTACCAGCTTCTGGTGCGCTGCCACGGGTACGTGGGCAGGTCGGCCATGGGCCCGGTGGGCCCGTAGACGCGGGCCCAGTCGACCTGGTGTCCGGCGGTGTAGAGGCTGCCGAGTTCGCCCAGTACCGTCGCGCGGCCCGGCTGGTCGCGCCGCAGCGAGGAGACGGCGCAGCCGCCCTCGTAGGACGAGAGGCGTTCGGTGACGGCGTCGGTGAGCATCGGATGCGGCGACATCTCGACGAACACGTTGTGTCCCGTCTCGGCGAGCGCCGTGACGGCCGTGTCGAACAGGACGGGCTGGGTCAGGTTGGACGCCCAGTACTCCGCGTCGAGCCGGTCGCCGGCGATGGCCTCACCGGTGACCGAGGAGATCATCGGGATGGCCGTGGCGCGGGGGCTCAGGGAGGACTGGAGCCGCCACAGTTCGGCTGCGACGGGTTCCATCAGGGGGCAGTGGGAGGCGAATTCGACGGACTCCAGCACCTTGCAGTACAGGCCGTCGGCCTCCAGGGACTTGGCGAAGGCCTCCAGAGAGCTGCCCTCGCCGGAGAAGACCGTGGAGTTCGGGCTGTTGGCCGAGGCGATCCACACCTGTTCCGGGGAGCGTTCCGCGAGCAGCTCGCGTGCCCGTTCCAGGGTGACGCCGGCGACGGCCATCCGGCCCTTGCCGGTCGCTGCGTGCAGAACCGTGCCGCGGTGCACGGCGATCAGCAGGGCGTCCTCAAGAGAGATCGCGCCCGCGACGTGGGCGGCGGCGATCTCACCGACGCTGTGTCCGACGACGGCGGCGGGCTCCACTCCCCAGGAGCGCCACAGGGAGGCCAGCGCGACCTGCACGGCGACCAGCGCGGGCTGGCCGACGGCGGTGTCCATCAGCCGGGAGCTGGACGGGTCGGCGGCGACCTGATCGAGCAGCGACCAGTCGGTGTGACGGCGCAGCAGGGCGTCGGCACGTTCGAGGACCGCGCGGAAGGCCTTCTCGCCGGCGAGTTCGCCGGTGAACAGGTCGGCGGCCAGCGGCCACCACCGGGGGCCCTGCCCGGAGAAGACGAACACGGGCTTGGGCTGCCAGCCGATCCTGCGTATGCCGGAGCTGAGCCCGGTGACGTCCTCACCGCGGCCGAACGCGGCCAGCGCGGCGCGCAGTTCGCCCCCGGAGCTGCCCACGCAGGCCAGCCGGTGCTCGTGGTGGGTTCGGCGTCCGGCGGCAGCGGCGGCGAGGGCACCCACTGGTGCTGTGTCGCCGAGCCGGCTCTCCCAGCGGGCGGCGAGGTCGCGCAGGGCCTGCTCGTCGCGGGCGGAGACGGGCAGCACCACGGCGCCGCCGGCCGGCGGGGCGGTGGGGGAGGGGGCGGGCGGCGCTTCCTCGACCACCACGTGGGCGTTGGTGCCGCCGAAGCCGAAGGAGCTGACGCCCGCGAGTGCCGGGGTACCGCCGACGGGCCAGGGCTGGAGGGCGTCGGCCACGCGGACGGGCAGGTCGTCGAAGGAGATGTGCGGATTGGCCTCGCGGTAGTGCACGGTCGGCGGCACCATGCGGCGCTCGACCATGAGGACGGTCTTGATGAGGCCGCCGATGCCCGCAGCGGCCTCCATGTGGCCGACGTTGGACTTCACCGAGCCGATCAGGCAGGGCCGGTCCGGGGCGCGGCCGTCACCGAGGACGGCACCCAGGGCCTTCGCCTCGATGGGGTCGCCGAGGATCGTGCCGGTGCCGTGCGCCTCCACGTACGCGATGTCCGCGGCCCGCACCCCCGCCTTGGCGTGGGCGGAACGGATGACCGCCTCCTGGGACTTGGGGTTGGGCGCCATGAGGCCGTTGCTCGCGCCGTCCTGGTTGACCGCCCCGCCGCGGATCACGGCGTGGACGGGGTCGCCGTCGGCGAGGGCCCGGCTGAGCGGCTTGAGCACCACCATTCCGGCGCCCTCCGCGCGGACGTAGCCGTTGGCGCCGGAGTCGAACGGCTTGCAGCGGCCGTCGGCGGACATCACGCCGGCCTTGCTGAAGTTGATCGCGAGTGCGGGGGACAGCACGAGGTTGACGCCGCCGGCGAGGGCCACGTCGCACTCGCCGCGGGCCAGGCTCGAGCACGCCTGGATGACCGAGACGAGCGAGGAGGAGCAGGCGGTGTCCACCGCCAGGCTCGGCCCGCGCAGATCCAGCAGGTACGAGAGGCGGTTCGCGGCGATGCTCAGGGCGCTGCCTGTGCCGGTGTAGGCGTCGATGTCCGCCAGTTCACGCAGCTGGCCGGTGGCGTAGTCGAACGACGATATGCCCACGAACACGCCGGTGGGCGAGCCGGACAGCTCGTCGGTGGGCACGCCCGCGTTCTCCAGGGCCTCGATGGTGACCTCGGCGAGGAGCCGCTGCTGCGGGTCCATCCGGTTCGCCTCTTGCTGCGAGATGCCGAAGAAGCCCGCGTCGAACTGGTCGACGTCGTCGACGAATCCGCCCCAGCGGCTGTTGGTGCGGCCGGAGGCCGCCGGGTCCTCGGAGGTGTACTCCTCGATGTCCCAGCGCTCGGCGGGCACTTCGGTGATCGCGTCGCGGCCTTCCTCGAGCAGCCGCCAGAAGCTCTCGGGGCTGTTCACCCCGCCGGGGAAGCGACATCCCATGCCGATGACGGCGATCGCCTCGTCCCCGGCGAGGGGTTCGGCCGCTGCCCCGGGGGATTCGGCCGGGACGGCGGAGGTGCCGGAGACCCCCTCGGCGGTCGCGGCTTCCTGCGCGGGAGCGGCCTCTCCCGACAGGTGCCGGGCGAGCTTGGCGGCGGTGGGGAACTCCCAGACGATGCCGGGTTCCAGCGGTACGCCGAGGCGGCGCTCCAGGTCGCCGACCATCGCGACCATGTGTACGGACTGCAGTCCGTACATGGCGAACGGCAGTTCCGGGTCGATGCGTTCGACCTTCTCGCCGGCCGCGGCGGCCAGCGCTTCGCGCAGCCACAGCTCGATCTCAGCTGAGCTCGGCGCGGAGTCCTGTCCGCCGGTCCCCGCCTCCTCCGGCTGTTCCCGGTCCGCGTGTGCGTCGGCTGCGTCGTCCGCCCGCCACAGGGCCAGCGAGTCCATCTCACCCCGCAGCAGCGCGTCGAGGCAGGCCGAACGCTGCAGCTTGCCGCTCGAGGTCTTCGGCACCGTTCCGGCGCGGGCGAGGGCGACGATGTGGGCCTGCAGCCCGTGCTCGCGGGCGACTTCGGCGCGGACCGCTGCGATGACCCGGGCGTGCTCCTCGGGGTCACGGCCGCGGTACTCCTGGACGATGATGAGGCGTTCCTCGCCGTCGATGTCGCGGCTGCCCGCGACACCGCAGCCCTGCCGCATGCCCGGCGCGACGGCCTCGACGGTGCGTTCGATGTCCTGGGGGTAGTGGTTGCGGCCGGCGATGATGATGACGTCCTTCATACGGCCGGTGACGTAGATCTGGCCGTCCTCGGTGAAGCCGAGGTCGCCGGTGCGCAGGAACTCCTCCGCGCCGTCGTTCAGCCGGGCGTGGAAGGTCTCTTCGGTGGCCTCGGGGCGGCGCCAGTAACCGTGCGCGATGCTCGGTCCCGCCACCCACAGTTCGCCGACGCGGCCGTCCTCCAGCGCGGTGCCGGTCTCCGGGTCCACCGCGACGACCTTCTGGTCGTGCGGAGAGAAGCCGCAGCTGAGCAGCGTGCGTACCGCCTCGCCGGGGGCGGCGTCCTCGGCGGTTCCCGCCAGGAGCCCTTCGGCCCGCAGATCGCGGAGAGTCGGCCGGGTCGCCGGGTCCGCGGTGGAGACCATCAGGGTCCCCTCGGCCAGCCCGTAGGCCGGCGTGTGGGCGCTGGGCCTGAAGCCGCACTCGGCGAAGGTGCTGGAGAAGCGCTCCAGCGTCTCCTTCCGCACCGGTTCCGCGCCGTTGACGGCGGCGTGCCAGGTGCTCAGGTCCAGAGTCGCCCGGTCTCGCTCGGTGGTCTTCGCCACGGCGAGGTCGTAGGCGAAGTTGGGGGCGGGACTCGCGGTGCCGCCCACTTCCGAGATCGTGCGCAGCCAGCGCAGCGGTCTCTTGAGGAAGGAGAACGGCGACATGAAGGTGACGGGGAACCCGACGTAGGCGGGGGTGAGCAGACCGAGGATCAGCCCCATGTCGTGGAAGGGCGGCAGCCAGCTCACCATGTGCTGGTCGGGGCCGGTGAGGTGGAACTGCCGGGCCATGGCCGTGATGTTGTGCATGAGGTTGCCGTGGCTGACCATGACGCCCTTGGGCCGGCTCGTCGAGCCGGACGTGTACTGCAGGAACGCGACGTCGTCACGGCCCGTTCCGGGATCCCGCCAGTCGTCCGCGGCGGTGGTGTCGAGTTCGTCGACGGCGACCCAGGCGAGGTCCCGCAGCAGCGGGGCCTGTTCGGCGAAGCTGTCGGCGAGAGCGACCGTCGAGGCGGGCGCGAGGACCGCTACGGGCTCGGCGTCGTCGACGATGCTGGTCAGCCGCGGCAGGGTGCGCATCAGGAACGCCGGGTCGGGCGGATAGACCGGGACCGCGATGATGCCCGCGTACAGGCAGGCGAAGTAGGAGGTGACGTAGTCCAGCCCGGCCGGGCACATGATCAGTGCCCGCTCACCGGAGGGGAAGCGCTCCTGAAGGGTCGCGGCGATCGTCCGGGCCCTCAGGTCCAACTCGGAGTCGGTGATGGCCTGCGGGCTGCCCTCGCCGTCCACGAGGTACCGGAAGGTCTGCTCCTGCGGGTGTTCGCCGAAGACCGTGCGGAAATGCTCGACAAGCGACTGTGCCTCCCGGCCCGACATCCGATCGTCCTCTCCGTGATCGACACGTTGCACGAATGCGCGGAAGTATGGCGGATCGCTCTGCATAATCCCGCTGAAAATTAGCTGAGTACTCGTCCGTCAAGCGCGGATGAGTGCACGAAAGTTGCCACTGCTGCTCGGATGATTCCACCCGGTAATCTACTGGAATTTCGCGCCGGGGGAATCTCGGAGTGTGGACCGGATGGATCGCGAGAAGACTGTGAAAGCGGGCCGAATGGATGCCCCGGTGAATTCCCGCCATTCGCAGGTCAGCATGCAGTAAGCGCGTGGACCCGTCAAGAAATGTCTGAGGTGCAGAAGTCGCAGACCTTTGGCGCGGCCCGTTCCGGTGCATCTGCGGCATGCCGCCCCGGTGGAGCCGGCAAGCCGCGTATCCGGTGTGCCGGTCACGGCTTCCGGCGCTGCCCCGTGACCCGCTACACCCCGGCCGCCCCGGCGCTGGCGACGTGGCCGTCGCCGGCGGGGGAGCCGACTCGCACTCCGGGCCCTGCCGTCAGACGGGCTCAGGCTCGGTGCGGAACCGGTTGATCGCGGCGTCGTGCCGGGCCCGCAGCTCCGGATCGCTGACCCCGAGCCCCTCCTCGGGCGCCAGGCACAGCACGCCCACCTTTCCCTGGTGCAGGTTGTGGTGCACGTCGTGAACGGCCTGCGCCGTCCGCTCCAGCGGAACCACTTGCGACAGCGTGGGATGGATCTGGCCCTTGGCGATGAGCCGGTTCGCCTCCCATGCCTCCCGGTAGTTCGCGAAGTGGGTACCGACGATCCGTTTGAGGTGCATCCACAGGTACCGGTTGTCGAAGCTGTGCTGGAATCCCGAGGTGGACGCGCAGGTCACGATGGTGCCGCCGCGCCGGGCCACGTACACACTCGCGCCGAAGGTCTCCCTGCCCGGGTGCTCGAAGACGATGTCCGGGTCGTCACCCCCGGTCAGCTCTCTGATCCGGGCGCCGAACCGCTTCCATTCGCGCGGGTCCTGGGTCTGCTCGTCCTTCCAGAACCGGAAGCCCTCCGCCTTCCTGTCGATCACCAGCTCCGCGCCCATCTGCCTGCACGCCTCGGCCTTCTGCGGGCTGGAGACCACGCACACCGGGGTCGCTCCGCCGTTGAGCGCGAGCTGCGTCGCGTACGAGCCGAGGCCGCCGGAGGCACCCCATATCAGTACGGTGTCGCCCTGCTTGAGGTGCGCGCCGTTGTCGGAGACCAGCTGCCGGTAGGCGGTGGAGTTCACCAGCCCCGAGGCGGCGGACTCCTCCCACGTGAGGTGGCCCGGCTTGGGCATCAGCTGGTTGGCCTTGACCAGCGCCAGTTCGGCCAGCCCGCCGAAGTTCGTCTCGAAGCCCCAGATCCGCTGCTCGGGATCGAGCATGGTGTCGGCGTGCCCGTCAGGCTGGTCCAGCTCCACCGACAGGCAGTGCGCGACCACTTCGTCTCCGGGCTTCCAGCCCGTCACCCCGTCCCCGCAGCGCAGGACCACCCCGGCCATGTCCGAGCCGAGCACGTGGTACGGCTGGTCGTGCCGGGAAGCCTGCTGCGAGGTCCGGCCGTAGCGCGACAGGAAGCCGAACGTCGGCATCGGCTCGAAGATCGACGACCACACGGTGTTGTGGTTGATCCCGCTCGCCATCACTGCCACCAGCACTTCGCCGACCGCGGGGTGCGGGGTGGGCACATCCTCCAGGTGCAGCGACCGGCGGGGGTCCTTGTCGCGGGACGGCAGCCCGTCGAACAACTCGGTCTCGTCGGCGTGCAGAGTCACACCGCGGTAGAACTCGGGCACCGGCAGGTCGCCCACCTCTTCGAGTTCGCCCGCGAGGATCGCGTCGAGGATCTTCCGCATATTCTCCGGCCCTCATTCCGGCTCGGTCCATGACAAGACGCGAGCAGCTCGGTTTCGCTCCTACGAGAAAGGTGGTGAGAAATCCCGGGATATTTGCTTTGCCCTGTTCTTTCCGAATTGCGAGGGCAAGAGCGTGATGCATGCTGGCATCAGGCCGTCAGCAGAGTCCAGCGGTCGCGGGTTGAGACCCGTCGGCCCGGGAGGGTGCCCAGGGGTGGACCGGGGGACGTTCAACTGTCCCGCGCGATCACTTGAACACCGCTCGCCGACCTGTTCGCCGACTGTGCTCCTGCCGCCGCAGCACCCGCGCCGACCAGCGGATCTTCCGCGCAGCATGCCGGGCGGGATGTCGAAATGCGACCCGCTCCGGCCTCCCTGTCAGGGGCGATCGGGCCTGTGCGTCAGGGCACCCCCGAGGCGTCTTGGGGGATTCCCCTGATGTCGGAGAGTTTCCCCGTGGCTACTGTGAGCGAAATCGACGGAAGCGGGCATCTCGTCCCGCACCCGCCGTCTGAGCACACCGCATCCGGAGCCGACCCCCGGGTGGCAAGCCGAGGAGGAATTCGTGACCGACATGGACGCCGGCCTTTCGACGAGGGCAGCCGACACAGACACCACGTCCGGCGGATGGACGGCCGGGCGCATCTCTGCCGTCGTGATCGGCGGAGTCCTGTCGCTGGTGGCCCTGACGCTCGCAGGGCTGGGGGCAACTGCTCTGGCCATGGGCGCACAGAACGACGGGTACATCGACCTGGGCACGGACCGGTACGCACACCAGACCGACACCTACGCCATGACCAGCGACGCGTGGCGTGCCGACAAGGACATGGGAGGTCTCTTCGAGGACCTCCGGATCACCTTCACGCCGAAGGACGAGTCCACTCCGGTGTTCGTCGGCATCGCCGAGAAGGCCGACGCGAGCCGGTACCTGAAGAGCGTCGAGCACGTCACCATCCACGACTCCAAGCCCCAGGGCGACACCGCCAGCAAGCACTCCGGCGGCAAGCCTTCGACGATGCCGGAGCAGTCCGACGCGTGGGTCGCCAAAGCCGCCGGGAAGGGCGCCCAGACCGTGGACTGGAACGTGAAGTCCGGCGAGGTCCAGGCGGTCGCCATGCGGAGCGACGGCGCCTCCGGCCTGTCCGGCCATGTGAACGTGGCGGCGAAGGTCGCGGGGCTGACCTGGATGGGCACCGTGCTCCTGGCCGCCGGCCTGGTGCTCCTCGCCGGATCGGTGATCTGGCTGATCAGGAAGCCGGTCCGCCGCGCCCGGGGACGCACCGCCTGACCCTCTGCCGCAACCCACGCAGCGACAAGACGCAGCCGGTACGACGGCTGCGTCTTGTGCTGTCTCCGGCAGGTGTGGACACTCTGAGGCGCGCGGCACACCGCCGCGCCGTGAGTTCGCGCGCTCCGCCTGCAGCGTCGCCTCCCGTGCGCCGCGTCCGGAAGGACGCCTGCGTGCGCTCGGCCGTCGGCAAACGGTCAGTCCCAGGGCATGGACGACAGTGCAGCGCCTTCGCCTGGACATCGTCCTGTTGCGCGGGAAAACCTGAGGCTCTCGCAGCACCGGAGTATTGCCCACCGTGTATTCCGGGGAGACTCCGAGTTCGCCGGGGTCATCGAATGCGCACGTGCACCACGCCGCCTCGGCGGCTTTCCTTTCCGCATTCTTTCGGCGTCTGCCGGGTCACCCTCCGCGCGCCGGTGCGAGGCCGGACGAAAACTTGCGCCTGTGGCGGCAGCGGACCCGTTGTCCTATGGTTCTGCACTGCTGGAAGTGAAAAAGTCTTCGCCGACGCTCCGCAGACCGCCGCACCCCCGACCGGAGAAAGCTGTCCCGCTCTGGGTGACGAATCCTGCGTTACTCGAGGACTTCACTTCCCTCAAGAGATACCGCTGCCCAGCCGGCCTGCTCCCGGGTCGCAGCGAGCGGTTCGCGACAACAGCCGGTCCGCCGTCTGAGAGTGAGACGGGGCCGAACCGAGCAGGGCAGTCGCAGCCACTGGGCCGGGGACCGAAGACGTTGTCCGACGCGCATGGCTGAAGCACAGGCGCGGATGCTCCTCGTCGGCGAGATCAACGAGCAGGAGAAGGGCGAATGACCGACATCGATCTGTCCAGCCTCACACCGGAGCAGAAGCGCGAACTGCTCGTAGAGCGGCTGCGGCGCAAGGCCGTCGACCGGACGGCACCCGAGCGCCGGTTTCCCGCGTCCTTCCCCCAGCAGCGCATGTGGTTCCTGGACCAGCTCACCCCGGGCAGCGCCACCTACAACATTCCGGCGGCCGTGCGCGTGCACGGCCCGCTCGACGTGGAGCTGTGGGACCGCAGCCTCCGCGAGATCGTGCGACGGCACGAGTCGCTGCGCACCACGTTCGACGAGGTCGACGGGGAGCCCGTACAGGTCGTCCACGACTCGGGCGAGGTGGAGCTGACCGTCGAGGACTGCGGCCACCTGCGGGGCTCCGACGGCGAGGCCGCCATCGAGCGACTGGCCCGCCAGGAGTTCTCCCGCCCGTTCGACCTGGGCACCGGCCCGCTCATGCGGATGAAGTTCCTGCGCTTGGCCGCCGACGAGCACATCCTGCTGCTGACGATGCACCACATCGTCGCGGACCTGTGGTCCACCTCGGTGCTCTTCGGCGAGCTCGTCCCGCTGTACCAGGGCTATCTGACCGGCACCCCGGCCGAGTTGCCGGAACTGCCCGTCCAGTACGCCGACTACTCGGCATGGCAGCGAAAGAAGCTGAGCGGCCCCGACTTCGCCGACCAGCTCGAGCACTGGAAGGAGACGCTCGAAGGCGCCCCGCCCCTGCTGGAGCTGCCCACCGACCGGCCGCGGCCCGCCGTGCTCAGCGACTCCGGCGGCTCCCGCCGGTTCCACCTGCCCGCCTCGGTCATGAACGGCCTGCGCGAGCTGAGCAAGAGTTCCGGTGCCACCCCGTTCATGACCCTGCTGACGGCCTACGTCGTGCTGCTGCACCGGTACAGCCGGCAGGACGACGTCGTCGTCGGCGTGCCCGTGGCCAACCGCGGTCATTCGCAGGTCGAGCGGCTGATCGGCTACTTCGTCAACACCCTGGCCATCCGCAACGACGTGTCCGGCAATCCCACGTTCGCCGAACTCCTCAACCGGGTGCGCAGCGCGGCTCTCGACGCCTTCGCCCACCAGGAAGTGCCGTTCGAGCGGCTCGTCGAAGAACTGTCCCCGGAACGGGACCTGTCCCGGTCCCCGGTCTTCCAGGTCTCGTTCGTCTACCAGAACATCCCCGTCCCGGAGTTCGACGTCGCCGGACTGCGCTTCGAACTGATGGAGGTGCCCAGCTCCACGGCACGGTTCGACCTCGAACTGCAGGTCTTCGAGCAGGGCGACGAACTCAACGGCTGGTTCGAGTACAACACCGACCTGTTCGACGCCGCGACGATCGACGTCATGGGCGGCCACCTGAAGGTTCTGCTGGACAACCTGCTCGCCGACCCGGAGCAGCACGTCCTGGACGTAGCCATGCTCACCGACGCCGAGCAGCGCGAGCAGCGCCAGGAGAGGGAGGACACCCGGCACGAGTGGCCCGACGACCTCCTCACCCACCAGCGCATCGAGCAGCAGGCGGCGCTGCGGCCCGACGCCGAGGCGGTGTACTGCCAGGGGGAGACCCTCACTTACGCCCAGCTCGACACGGCCACGAACCAGCTCGCCCACAGGCTCAGGAGCCTCGGCGTCGGACGTGACGTGATGGTCGGAGTCTGCCTCGAGCGCTCACCCGACATGATCGTCACGGTGCTGGCGGTGCTGAAGGCGGGCGGCGCGTACGTGCCCATCGACCCCGGACTGCCCCAGGACCGCATCGCGTTCATGGTCGAGGACGCCGAACTGCCCGTCCTGGTCACTCAGAGCTCCGTGGCCGACAACCTGCCGGACACCAAGGCCGTCACGCTCCGCGTGGACGAGCTGCGCGCCGAACTGGCCGACGAGCCCGCCGAATCGCTCGGCGCCCCCGTCCAGGCCGCCGACCTCGCCTACGTGATCTACACGTCCGGCTCCACCGGACGTCCCAAGGGCGTCCAGCTGCCGCACCGGGCTCTCCGCAACCTCTTCTGGGCCATGAAGCAGTGGCCCGGCATCGACGCCGACGACAGCCTGATCGCCGTCACGACCCTGTCCTTCGACATCGCGACGCTGGAACTGCTGCTGCCGCTGGTCGAAGGCGCCCGCGTGGTGCTCGCCACCCGCGAGGTGGCCACCGACGGGAAGCGTCTCGCCGAGGAGATGGCCGCTACCGGAGCGACCATGCTGCAGGCCACCCCGTCCACGTGGCGGATGCTCGTCGACGCCGGCTGGCCGGGCAGCGAAGGGCTGCGCGGACTGATCTGCGGTGAAGCGCTGCCGCCCGACCTGGCGCGGCGCCTGCGCGGCCTGGGCGTCGACCTGTGGAACATGTACGGCCCGAGCGAGGCCACGATCTACGCCCTCGGCACCCGGATCGTCGACGACACGATCACCATCGGCAGGCCGATCGCCAACACCGAAGTGCACATCCTCGACCCCGAGGGCCGCCCGGTCCCGCCCGGCGTACCCGGCGAACTGTGCATCGGCGGGGACAACCTGGCACGGGGCTACGTCAACCGGCCTGAACTGACAGCGAAGCAGTTCATCCCCAACCCCTTCCCGTCCGACCTCGCCGACCGCCTGTACCGGACCGGCGACCTGGTACGGCGTCGCGTGGACGGGAACATCGACTACCTCGGCAGGCTCGACCACCAGGTCAAGCTCCGCGGCTACCGCATCGAACTCGGCGAGATCGAGACGGTGCTGATGCGTCAGGAAGAGGTGGCGGACACCGTCGTCGTGGTCCGCGAGGACCATGCCGGCGACCAGCGGCTCGTCGCCTACCTGGTGCCCGATCCGGCGGCGGGGCCGGCCGACGAACTGCTCCGCGGTCTGCGCGACGCGCTGGGCGACAAGCTCCCCGACTACATGGTCCCGTCCGCCTTCGTCTTCCTCGACGAACTGCCGCGCACCCCCAGCGGCAAGACCGACCGCAACGCGCTGCCGGCGCCCGACAGCCAGCACACCCGCGCCACCACTGTCTACGTCGCACCCCGCACCCCTGAGGAAGAGACCCTGTGCGCTCTCTTCGCAGAGGTGCTGAACGTGCCCGAAGTCGGCATCGACGACAGCTTCTTCGCGCTCGGCGGGCACTCCCTCCTGGCGACCCGGCTGGTGGCCCGGATCCGCAGCGCGTTCGGCACCGAGATACCCGTACGCGCACTGTTCGAGAGGCAGACCCCTGCCGGGCTCGCGCAGCTGCTCGGTGACAGCGACGCCGAGGCGCGGCCGGCCCTCGTCCCGATGACCCGCCCCGACCCCCTGCCGCTGTCCTTCGCCCAGCAGCGGCTGTGGTTCCTGCACCAGCTTGAGGGGCCGTCACCCACCTACAACCTTCCGGTCGTGCTGCGCCTCTCGGGCTCCCTCGACGTCGACTGCCTGCGGGCGGCCCTCGCGGACGTCGTGGCCCGCCACGAGGCGCTGCGGACCGTCTTCCCCGACACCGGAACGGTGGCCGCCCAGCACATCCTTCCCCCCGAGCAGGCACAGCCCGAGCTGCCCGTCAGGCAGATCGACCAGGCCGACCTCGACGACGCGGTGGCCGCCGCGGTCCGCCACACCTTCGACCTGACCACGCAGATCCCGCTGCACGCCGAGCTGTTCACCCTCGACCCCGACACCTGCGTCCTGGTCGTCGTCGTCCACCACATCGCGGCGGACGGCTGGTCGCTGGCGCCTCTGCGGGCCGACCTGGCGGAGGCATACGGGGCACGCCTCGCAGGACACGCACCCGCGCGCGAACCGCTGCCCGTCCAGTACGCCGACTACGCGCTGTGGCAGCGCGAGTACCTCGGTTCGCAGGACGACCCGGACAGCACCTACTCACGGCAGCTGGACTACTGGCGCGATGCGCTGAGCGGCCTGCCCGAGCGGATAGCTCTCCCCGCCGACCGGCCCCACCCGGCGGAGTCCACCCACAACGGAGACACTCTCACCTTCCACTGGGACACGGACCTGCACGAAGGGCTGGCCCGCCTGGCCCACACCTGCGACGTGAGCATGTTCGTCGTGCTCGACGCGGCGCTCGCGGTTCTGCTCAGCCGGCACGGTGCCGGCACCGACATCCCCATCGGAGTGGCGAACGCGGGCCGCGGCGACCAGGCCACCGAGAACCTTATCGGCTTCTTCACCAACACCCTCGTCCTGCGGACCGAGATCAGCGACAGCGCGAGCTTCCGCGACCTGCTCGGCGCGGTACGGGAACGCACCCTGGACGCGCTCGAACACCAGGACATCCCCTTCGAGTCGCTCGTGGACACCCTGCGGCCCACCCGCTCGATGTCCCACCACCCTCTCGTCCAGGTCATGCTGTCCTGGCAGACGGTGACGGACCGCTCCCTCGGCCTGCCGGGAGTCGAGGCCACGCCGATGGCGGTGGGCACCGGCACGGCCAGGATGGACTTCGTCCTCCTGCTCCACGAGTACCTCGCGGACGACGGCACCCCGAACGGCATCGACGGCGGCATCGAGTACAACAGCGACATCTTCGAAGCGGACACCATCCGCACGATGCTCCGCCGGCTCCGCCAGATCCTGCTGGCGATGATCGCCGACCCGGACCAGCCGGTCGGCGGCATCGACCTGCTCACCCCCGCCGAGCGGCACCGGGTCCTCGAGGAGTGGAACGGAGCATCCGGCAGCACTGCCACAGCGGGCCTGCCCGAGCTGTTCGCACAGCAGGCGGCGCGCACGCCGGACGCCACCGCCGTCAGCTGCGGAGACGAACGCCTCACCTACCGGGAACTCTCCGCGGCAGCGGACCGGCTCGCCGCCCGCCTGCGCACGCTGGGAGTCGCGGCGGACGGCGCCGAGGACGCCGTGTGCCTGCTGATGGAACGCTCCGTGTGGCTGCCCGCGGCGATCCTGGCCGTGATCAAGGCAGGCGGCGTGTACGTGCCGCTGGACCCCCGCTACCCCGAGTCCCGGATGCGGCTGATCATGGAGGAGACCCGGGCGCGCGTCCTCCTCGTCGGCGGCGGAGAGACGTCGAAGGGACAGCACCCCGTCACCGACGGCATGCACGTGCTCGACGCGGCCGCCGAACTGTCCGCCACGGACGGCGCGGCAGCCGACCCCGTCTCCGCGGGCGCCGGCGACCCGGACCGCGCGGCCTACGTCATGTACACCTCCGGCTCCACCGGGCAGCCCAAGGGCGTGGCCGTCACCCACCGCAACGTGGCGAACCTCGCCGCAGACCACGTGTGGCGCAGCGGAAACCACACCCGCGTGCTCATGCACGCGCCGACCGCCTTCGACGCCTCCACCTACGAGCTGTGGGTGCCGCTCCTCTCCGGCGGCGAGGTGGTCGTCGCCCCCGCCGGGGAACTCGACCCGGACGTACTGCTGCAGACCATCCGTGAACGCCGCGTCACCTCCACGTTCTTCACCGCGGCCCTGTTCAACCTGCTCGTCGAACGCGACGCCGAGGCCCTGGCCGGGATGCGCGAAGTGATGGCGGGCGGCGAGGCGTTGTCGGCCCCCGTCGTCGCCAAAGCACTCGCCGCATGGCCGGAAACGGTGCTCACCAACGGATACGGGCCGACCGAGACGACGACGTTCGCGGTACTGCACAGCACACGCGAGACGCCCTACGGCACCGTGCCGATCGGCACCCCCATGGACGACACCCGCACCTACGTCCTCGACGAACGGCTGCGCCCCGTGCCCGCCGGCATCCCCGGCGAGCTCTACCTCGCCGGCGGCGGACTCGCCCGCGGGTACCTCGGCAAGCCCGGCCTGACCGCGCAGCGATTCGTCGCCTGCCCGTACGGCGAACCGGGCGAACGGATGTACCGGACGGGCGACTTGGTCCGCTGGCGGGCCGACGGCCGCATCGAGTACCTCGGACGCACCGACGACCAGGTCAAGATCCGCGGCTTCCGCATCGAACCGGGCGAGATCGAGAACGTCCTGGGCACACACCCGGCCGTCGCGGACAGCGCGTTGACCGTGCGCGAGAAGCCGTCCGGCGGCAAGGACCTCCTCGGCTACGCCGTACTCGCCCACGGCACGCACGCCGACCCGGACGAACTGCGGTCGTTCGTGGCCGAACGCCTGCCCCAGTACATGGTCCCCACCGTCGTGACCGTCCTCGAGACGTTCCCGATGACCGCCAACGGCAAGCTCGACCGCCGCGCACTGCCCGTCCCCTCCCTCGGCGGGAACACAGCTTCCCGGGCGGCTGAGACGCCGATCGAGCACACGCTGTGCACCGTCCTCGCGGACGTACTGCACCTGCCCGAAGTCGGCGCCGAGGACGGCTTCTTCGACCTCGGCGGGGACAGCATCCAGGCGACCCAGCTGGTCGCCCAGGCCCGCACGGCCGGGCTGGTCTTCACCGTCCGCGACGTCTTCGCCCACCAGACCGTCGCGGGCATTGCCCGAGTGGCCAGAACCGCCGACGAGTACAACCCGACCCACGTCGCGGACGTCGGCACCGGCGACATCCCGCTGCTGCCCGTCATGGAGCGGCAGCGCCGACTGGGCGGCTCCCCGGTCGGCTTCGACCTCTCCACGACGGTCGGCCTGCCCTCCGGCATCGACGAGGCCCAGCTGGCCGAAGTCCTGCAGGCAGTCATCGACCAGCACGACGCGCTGCGCACGCGGCTCGTCGTCGACGACGCCGGGCAGTGGTCCCTGCACGCCGACGAGCCCGGCACGGTGAACGCCGGATCCGTCCTGCGACGCGTCGAGATCGCGGGGCTCGCCGACGCCGCCGTCGACGACCTGATCAGCGAGGAGACCGCCGCCGCCAAACAGCGACTCGACCCCGCCGAAGGCGCCATGATCCAGCCGGTGTGGTTCGACGGGGGAGACGTCCGACCGGGCAGACTGCTGCTCGCCGTCCACCACTTCGCCGTCGACGGCGTGTCATGGCGCATCCTGCTGACCGACCTCGCCGCCGCCTGGGACGCGGTCGCCGCAGGCCGGAAACCCAGCCTCGCGCCGGTCACCACGTCCCTGCGCGGCTGGGCGGAACGCCTCACCTCCAGCGGGAACATCACGCGGCACCGGGCCGAACTGCCCGTGTGGCAAGACGTGTTGCGCGAGGCCGCGCCGCTCGTCGACGGAAAGCCGGACGCCGACCGCGACGTCACCGGCTCCGAGGGCCGGCTGACGGTGACTCTGCCGGCCGGCGACACCACCCCGCTGACCAGCCGGGCCCCCGCGGCCTTCCGCGGCAGCCTGCAGGACGTCCTGCTGACGGCCTTCGGCCTGGCCATCGGACGGTGGCGCTCCCAGCGGTCCGGCGAGCACGCCGACGCCGCGCCGGTAGTCGTCGACACCGAGAGCCACGGCAGGCACGAACACCTCCACGACGGCGTCGACCTCTCCCGCACCGTGGGCTGGTTCACCAGCATCCACCCGGTCCGTCTCGACTCCGCCGCGCTGCCCTGGGACACGGCCGCACAAGCAGGCAGCGAACTGGCGGCCTCCGTCGCACGCACCCGCCGGCAGCAGCAGTCCCTCCCCAGGAACGGCCTCGGCTACGGACTCCTGCGCTACCTCGCCCCGGAGTCCGAGCCGCTCCTCGCGGCCTCGCCCGCACCGCAGGTGCTGTTCAACTACCTCGGCCGCGTACCTGTGACCGACGAAGAGACGCCGTGGCTGCCGCTGCGGGACGACACCGCACCCACCACCCCCGGTGCCGCCCGGCCGCTGTCCCACCCCGTCGAAGTCAACGCCGTCGTCCAGGACGGACCCGGCGGCCCCCAGCTCGTCGCGAACTGGAGCTGGGCGCCCTCGCTGCTCACCGAGGAAGATATCCACGACCTCGCGGACGCCTGGTTCGACGCCCTGCGCGCCGTCGTCCGCTGCGCCGACGCCGTCGACGACGGCACCGTCCAACTGGCCCCTGAGGACGAGTACGCCGCGGCCGTCGACGCCGCGGACCTGCTCAACGCGCCGATACCCAAGGCCGACCGCAGCGACGGGGTCGGACTGTCCTTCGGGCAACTGGAGTTCCTGCTCCAGCCGGTGGGACCCAACCACGCACACCACGGCGTCATCACCGCATGGCGCCTCCGGGGGGAACTCGACACGACCGCGCTGCGCCGCGGCCTGCACGACCTGGTGGCGCGGCACGACATCCTGCGCACCCGCTACATCCAGCGGGGCTCGCAGACCGTCCAGTTCGCGGACGGCAGGCCCGAATGGCCCCTCCAGGCCGTCGATCTGCGCGCGTACGACGAGCCGGCGCAGCGCGAGAAGCTGCGCGAACTGCTGACCGAGGAGACCGAACGGCCCTACAGCATCGAGGAGGGAAACCTCGTCCGGGGACTGCTCGTGCAGCTCTCCGAGACCGAGCACGCCCTGGTGCTGGTCGCCCACCACATCCTGGTGGACCACTGGGGATTCCTCGTCATCATCAACGAGCTGTCGGAGCTGTACGCCGCCCACGCGGCCGAGCGGCAGCCGAAGCTGCCCGAGGTGATGGTCGACCACCTGGACTACGCGGCGTGGGAGCAGCAGCTTCTGGCACGCGGCGCCCTCGACGAGCACATCGCCTACTGGCGCGAACAGCTCGACGGCGCGGCGGACACACTCGACTTCGACGCTCCGGCGCATCAGCGCAAGGACGTGGCCAAGGGGTACAGCCACAGCGTCACCGTCAGCGCCGACGTCCTCTCGGAGGTGAAGGACGCGGCGCGCCGCGAAGGCGTCACGCTCTTCATGATGCTGATGGCGGGCTTCCACGTGCTGCTGCACAGCTACTCCGGTGCGACGGACATCGCGGTCAGCCACCCGCTGGCCGGCCGTGAACGGCCCGAGAGCAAGTCGATGGTCGGCCCGTTCATCAACATCATCCTGAACCGGTCCAGGATGAAGGGAGACCTGACCTTCCAGGAACTGCTCCGGGACGTCCTCCAGGCCGAACTCGACGCGTACTCCCACCAGAACGTGCCGGTGCGGGCACTCGTCCACGACGGCGTCATCGGGGACGGCAACCAGCTGCCTCTGCGCGTGATGCTCAACCTCCTCGGGGTGCCGAGCAACACCCTCGCCCTCGAAGGACTCGAGGTGAGCTCGCTGGACGTGCAGGTCGGCGATGAGAGCCCGCTCCCCGAGCTGATCACCGCGATCGAACCGCACAACCTCGACCTGTATCTGGTCGCCCGCGAAGTCGAGGGTGAGCTGCGTGGTCTGTGGGTGTACTCACCGCAGTACATAGCCCCGCCCGTCATGGGAGCGATGATGCGCCAGTGGCCGCATGTGCTGCGGCTGATCGCGCAGCACCCGGAACTCACCGTGTCCCAGCTGCGCGACCGCATCCGGGAAGCACAGGCCGAGGAAGCAGACCCCAGCGCCGAGAAGTGAGCGTCACGGCCGGGAACGGGCACGCACGTGCCCGTTCCCGGCCGCCCTGGCCACGCGGGCCGGACCCGGAACCCCGAGAGCCGTCCGCCGCTCGTCGCCGCCGCGCTCACCAGGCCGAGACCGAGCAGCTCTGAGCTGCAGGAACAAGGAGAACACGATGGCAAACCCGTTCGACGACCCCGACGGCGTATACAAGGTCCTCGTCAACGAGAACCACCAGCACAGTCTGTGGCCGGGCGACATACCCGTGCCCGCCGGCTGGTCATCCGTGTTCGGCCCCGACACCCAGCACGCCTGCCTCGAGTACGTCGAGAGCCACTGGACGGACATGCGTCCGAACCCGGTCCGGGCGGCTCAGTGAAGACCGCGGAAGCACAGCGTTCCCCCCTGCGGAGCTGGCAGTTCCGCAGAGTCGTCGGTTCGGAGTTCATCTCGTCGGTCGGCAACCAGATGACGGTGCTGGCGCTGCCGTGGTTCGTCCTGATGACCACGGACTCACCGAGCCGGACAGGTCTGGTGTTCCTCATCCAGATCCTGCCGGTGCCGTTGCTGGGCATGCCCGCCGGCCTGCTCGTGGCCCGCTGGGGCCCCCGCCGCGTCACGATCGTCGCGGACATCGGCGCGGCGGTGCTGATAGCAGCCGTGCCCATGCTGCACCAAGCAGGCTTGCTGTCCTTCGGGTTACTGCTGACGCTCGTGGCCCTTCTCGGCAGCTGCTCCGCGTGCTACCTCTCCGCACAGCGTGTCCTGGTCGTCGACGTCGTCGGCTCGCACGAGGGCACGGTGACCGAGGCCAACGCACTGTTCGAGACGGCCACATCCACCGCGCGCCTGATCGGCCCCGCCGTCGCCGGCGTCCTGATCTCCCAGGTCGGCGCACTCAACGTGCTGTGGATCGACGCCGCCACCTTCGCGGTCTCTGCCGTACTGCTGACCGGACTGCCGCGCCGGGAAGCACCCCCGAAACCGGTCTCCGCGAACAACATGATCGAGGGTGTGCGCTTCCTCTTCCGCGACCGGGTGCTGCGCACGATATCCCTAGCGGCCCTCGGCTACGGCACCCTCATGCCCGTCGTGATGCTGTCGCTTCCGGTCATGGCCAAGAGCCGCTACGACGCCGACCCGCATGTCGCCGGCTGGCTCCTGGCCGCATGGGGCGGCGGCACGGCGCTGGGCACCCTGGTGGTCGCCCGGCTGGCCCGCCGGATAGCACCGACCCGCATGGCGGCGGGAGGCGCTGCGGGTGCTGCCGCGGTGCTGTGGCTCCTGCCCCTCGACCAGCCGGCTCTCACCGCGGCGTTGACGGTGGGCGCCAGCTGCATGTTCCTCCCCGCCGTGACCGCACCTGCGACAACCCTGATCACCCTCCGGCCGCCGGAGGAACTGCGCGCCAACGTCGTGCCGGTGTTCGGGGTCGCGGTGTTCATCGCCAGCCCGCTCGCCTACGGGGCAGCAGGTCTGCTGTTCGAACACATCGCGGTGGGCAAGGTACTTGCGGGGGTCGCTGCCGGAGCGAGCCTGTGCGCACTGGTGTTGGTGAACCTGGCACGCCGCTCGCCCGACTCGTCCTCGTAAACGCCTGCCGGTGCATCCAGATCCCGCGCGATAAGGCTCCGCCCGTCCCCTTGTGTGCACGAGGGACGGGCGGAGCCTTCTTCACCAGCAGACCATCAGATCGACACGGGCCCGGCACCCGGTTCGTGCGAAGCCCTCAGCGTCAACTCAAGGGCAGCCGTCCCGTGTTGCGCCTCCCGTCACATCAGGCCGCTCCCAGAATGCGTTCAGATTCTCGCCAGTCGCACCTGTGAGGCTGAGTCGGTGTTCGGCCACGCCCGGTCGTGATCTGACGGAAGCGTGTCGCACCGCTCGCACTGGACGAGAAAGCGGAGTTGACGGGATGTCACGACAGATGGTTCTGCACCACGCCATGGCGGTGACGGCGTCAGCTCTCCCGTGGAATCCACGCGCCGTACCTGTCTCCTGCAGTCACCGACGCAGCGATAGCCGCAACAGCACCGGGCTGCACGGAGAGACCGCACTCCGACTTCTGGACAGTGCCTGGACCCGGTGCCACAAGCCCCAGCGGCTGAGGGGCGGTACGGACGGGTCGATGGCTGCGCGTGCAGCAGACGTACAGGCGCCTGAAGTACCTACTTCGAGATGACGATACCTGCATTGGGGTGATGCATGTGCGCAGTGACCGACTTGCTCCGGCAACAAAAACAAGTGGTTCGGACTACTTGATCGCTATGCGAGACGGCGGGCTGAATGACTCGCCAGTCGAACTCGTCTCGACGGAGGAACTCACCGCATCATACTCCCCCAGAACGGAGAAGAAGGACACCGAATACGCCCGGAAACTGGCTGATTTGGCAGTCCCTCTGCCCCCCATCGTCGTACACCGGCAGACGATGAAGGTGATCGACGGCTTCCACCGCTTGCTGGCCGCGCGCCTCATAGGAGTCGAGCGCATCGCTGTGCGCTTCTTCGACGGCTCCGACGAGAACGCCTCCCTGCTGGCTGTGGCGCTGAACACCACGCACGGCCGGCCGCTCACTCTCGCGGAGCGCACAGCGGCCGCGGAGCGGATCCTCGCGCGCCACCCGCAGTGGTCGGACCGGGCCGTCGCGACAGTCGCCGGACTGTCGCCGGGCAAGGTCTCCCAAGTGCGCCGGAGCGAACAGCAAGAGACGGACCGGCCTGAGAGCCGCGTCGGACGGGACGGCCGCGTCCGGCCGCTCAGCACCTCACAGGGCCGCAAGCGAGCCAGCGAACTTCTCAGAGCGAACCCGCAGGCAACCCTCCGTCAGGTCGCCAGCATGACCGGGATCTCCGCGGCGACCGTAGCGGATGTCCGCAACCGAATGCGCCGTGGGCTTCCCCCTGTGCCGCCCAGGCAGCAGGAGAAGGGCACCAAGAAGCTGACCATGTCACCCGCCCCGGCAGCGCACAGCGCGGTCGCTGAGCGCACTCCGTCCCCCGCGTTGGCGTCCCTCTCGCAGGTGCTGCGCAAGGACCCGTCTCTGCGGTTCAACGACGCAGGCAGGACCGTGCTGCGCATGCTTGAGGCCTGCACCGTGGTCGAGCGGGAACGTAAGCAGATCATGGCCTGCATGCCCGCACACTGCAGAGAGCTGATCTCTGAACTGATGTACGGCTACGCGGAGATCTGCCGTTCCATCGCTCAGGAACTGCAGGAAGGCGCCGACCCGTCCCGCCAGACCGGCTGACGTCGAGGCCCGCGAGGGAGCGTCAACGCTAGTTGCGCGCACGGTCGTTGAAGCTGGCTGCCGGCGGCTGGCTGTGCGAAGCAACCTGTATCCGATGGCGAGCTTCACGGCGCCTTGCCGGATGTCTTGCGTCGTGTGGCGTGGCGCGTCGGCGTTCCGGTCGGCCGAGCTGCCGAAGTCGGCGCCAGGTGGGGGCACATGAGCGGCCTGCTCGTCCGGGAGAGGCGGTACCGGCTCACTGCCGCCACTCCCGGCGACCGTCGGGCGCCTGTGCGCATGCCCACCCCCCTACGCTGCACGTCTCGTCTGGTGCTCAGCGAACAGGAGACGTAGGACGGCGAGTTGGGCAAGTGGGTTCCATGGACGGCGCGACGGCTGCGCGCAGCCGGAGCTCGTCCAGCATGCCGAGGAACGTGCGGACTCTCGCGATCTCGCCGGGCCGAGCCGCACGTTCAACGCGTTCAATGTGGTCTCGCGTTGCTTCGCGGAGGGGACACGCACGCACCGAGGACGGTGCCGTCCGTGCCCAACAGGCCGGGGCCCATGGGCCCCGCTCTGAGGGCCCGCGGTGAGAGCCGAGCCGGTTCGACGGGCCTCGGCCTCGACATCACGGGCCGGACAGCGGAGGAGCCCGGCGGAAGCTTCGAGCTGAGGACCGGGAGAGACGGCCGGGGCACCGGGGGACCGACTGCCGCGTCGGCCGGTACAAGTGGAGACCCGGCACGCCGCATCGTCGATACGCGGGCCCCGCACGCTCGCGGGGGTTCGGGCAGCGCCGGGGCCACTTCGCCGTGACCTGTGCACTCAGTCAGGTGAGGACGCGCGCCATCACGTCCTGCCACCGATAGACATCGGAGATTCCCAGAACCTTGTGATGCGAGGGGCGAACCGCCGGGCACCTTGCTGAGCGAGGTCGATGCTCTGCACCACCGGTCCGGCGCGCCCGCGCCGAGGATGGAGAGGTCTGTGGCCCTGTTGAGCCGGGGCCCTCTGCAAGAAGGTAGCCACCTGTGGGCGAGCGGGACTCGAAAGCCTGCCGTGCGCGTCCGGCCGCGCCGAGCGCCCTTGCTGCCCTTGAGGGTGCCGGCACCTCGGCCTGGTCGAGCGCTGGGCCTGGCGGAGTGGGGCCGTGGCACCCGGCCGTTCGGCGGTGGGCCAGGTGAGACCGCGGTCGTCCGGGGCTACGGATGAAGCGTCATCTCAGCACCCCGGCTGACCAGCGAGGCTGCTGGTGATGCCGTGAGTGCGGTTTCACTTCCAGCGTCGAGGGAGTCGTAGCGATGAAGATCATCTTGCGGTCCGGTGCCGTGAGCGCCGCGGTCGGTGTGGGGCTGTCCTTTGCGGTCCTGCCGGTCGTGCCGGCAACCGCAGCCGGGGGGAGTCACGTCCGGTGCAACGACATCACCGCCCTGACGAACGCGATCAACCAGGCCAACGCCAGTGGCGGCCGCATCACCCTTGCATCCCGCTGCACCTACACCCTGACCACGCCCGACAACGCCGACGACGGACTCCCTGAGATCACCGGGAACGTGACCATCACCGGCCGGGACACCACCATCCGGCGCGCTTCGGACGCGACGCAGGACTTCCGCATCTTCCACGTGATGGACGGCGGCACCCTCACCCTGAAGTCGCTCACGGTCCGCGGCGGGAGCCTGGCGAACGCGAACGGGGGAGGTGCGCTCAACGAGGAGGGCACGCTCAACCTGAGCCGTACGGTGATCAAGGACAACGACGCCCTTGAAGGCGGCGGCCTTGCCAACACCGCCGGGGAGCTCAACCTCGACCGCAGCACTGTCGAGCGGAACACGGCGGCTGAATTCGGTGGCGGCGTCCTCAACGACGGCACGTTGACGATGAAGGGCGGGTCGTTGCTGAGGAACCGCGCAGTCACGAGCCTGGGTGGCGGTCTGGAGAACAGAACAGGTTCTGCGTCGTTGGAGTCCGTATCGGTCCGGGGCAATACCGCCATCGAGGGTGGCGGCCTCCGCAACGCGAACGGTTCCACTCTCCGCCTGAAGTCGACCACTGTCAGGGACAACGTCGCCGTCTCAGGTGCTGGCCTGTCAAACAACGCCAGTACGGCCACGTTGGTCCGAAGCCTTGTGACGCGTAACACGGCGATCACCGCCGGCGGCGGCATCGCCAACGTGGCAAACGGCCAGGTCACCCTTACTGCCAGCAGGGTCGTCCGAAACACCCCTGACAACTGCAGCCCCGCGGGCAGCGTCACCGGATGCACCAACCCCACCAGCGCCAGCAACACCGTCACTCCGTCGACCTCGCAACTCACACCGGCTGCCGACGACATCAAAGCCCGGGACTGAGCTGCTGCCAACCTGTCAGGGGAATACACGAGGCCCTGGTCGACGACGAGTCCGTACGAACTCTCACCCGTGACCGTCCTGCGGTCTCATGCGGCCCCGACCCGGGGACAGCGCGACACGGCGGGTTGCTGTCGTGTCGCCCCCGGGGGGCGGGCTCCGCTCCCGCGTTCCAGTCGCATGGGGTGAAGGGGATCCGGCCGCCAGGTCACGGGCGCCGACTAGGCGGTGTCGTCAAGTGGTCGCGTCTACATCAGGTGTGATGCGAGGGTGACGGCTGCTTGGTAGGACTCGGCGGTCTTGTCGTAGCGGGTTGCGATGCCGTGCCATTGCTTGAGGCGGTTGAAGCATCGTTCTACGACGTTGCGTTGCGTGTAGAGGTGCTTGTCGAAGGCGGGCGGGCGCCCGCCTTGGCTGCCGCGCCGGGGCCGGGTTGCGGACCTGGTCGGCCCGCTCGGGGATGGTGTGGCTGATGCCGCGGCGTCGCAGCCAGGTCCGTATCGCGCGGGAGCTGTAGCCCTTGTCGCCCAGCACGTGGGCGGGCCGTACCCGGGGTCGTCCCCGTCCGGTGCGGGGCACCCGTATCGCCTCCATCACGGCGGTGAACAGGGTGCAGTCGTTGGTGTTCCCGCCGGTGACGGTGAATGCCAGCGGGCGGCCGACGGCGTCAGCTCTTCCTCGCTCAGGCGTGATGCACCATCCAGATGTTCCTTCAGACGGGCGAGCAGCTGAAGACCCACCGCGTGTAAGGCCGTTTCACAGCGGGGCAGGCAGAGCCCTCGATGGGGAGGGAACTGCGCCAGCAGCCGCACGCCCGTTGCGACCGACTCCCCGGGGCCCTGACCCTCCGCCGTGCGGTGCGCCGAACGGGCCGCAGGCTGCGTGGCCGCCCCTACGGTTGGTGACCTTCGCGCCCCGATCCGAGTTCACACTCGCCGCTCCGCCCTCTCGACCGGCTGGGATGGGGCGAGGCGTTCTCTCGGATAATCGGATGTGCGTGCGGCGCGGGATTGTTAGGTTCGCCGTGTGCCGAAGCTGAATCAGATCATCGCCGTCGAAAAGGGCGTCAAGTCCAAGGCCCTCCAAGAGCTCACCCAAGTCCACCAGGACGTGCAGAAGCCCGCCCTGCTGGCTGGCATCTCCAGGACTTACCAGCCCAAGGACGAGGAGGGCGAGCAGCTGCCGCCCGAGTCCACGCGGGTGCAGATCAAGGCCGAGGATGCTCTGCGGGCGACCGCCGAGACGCTGACGCGGCTCTTCGATGTGACTGCGACGAAGGACTGGGCGAACCGGTCCGCGGTCGCGGATGTGGTGATCGACGGTACGGTGCTGTTGTCCCAGGTGCCCGTCCCGTACCTGTTGTTCCTTGAGAAGCAACTCACCGACCTGCACACCTTCGTGCGCAAGCTGCCGGTGCTCGACGCCTCCGAGTCGTGGAACTTGGACCCCTCGACGGACTCGTGGAAGACGGACCCGGTGCGGACTATCCGCACGAAGAAGGTTCCGCGCAACCACGTGAAGGCCGAGGCCACGGAGAAGCACCCGGCACAGGTCGAGGTGTACTACGAGGACGTCCCGGTCGGTTACTGGACCACGGTGAAGTTCTCCGGTGCGTTGCCCGCCCGGCGGGTCAACGAACTCCTCGATCGCGTCGAGAAGCTCCAGCAGTCCGTCAAGTTCGCCCGCGAGGAGGCGAACAACACGGAGGTGACCGACCAGCGGGTTGGCGACGCGGTATTCGGCTACCTCTTCCGGTAGCCCCCACATACGCCCTCCGCCGCGAGCGGAGGGTGCGCGATGAGCGCAAGCTGAAACTGATGTCGAAGCTGATGAAGGGGTGTCAGTTGGGGGTTCGAATCCCTCCCCCCGCGCCACGTGCGGGGGTGGCCCAATCCTGGCAGAGGCGGCCCCGTGAAACTCAGATTCTCGCTCCAGTCTCAGTATTCGCCGCCGAACACCGGATCGACCGAGCGTGGGCGAACATCGACGGATGGGGGTTCAAGTCCCTCCGGCGCCTCTCGTGGCGCTGTAGTTCAAAGGCAGAACACGTCGATCTCAACATGACCCGCGGTTCTTAAACGCCGCCGGTGTGCGCAATTGGGTGGCAAGCTGGAGCCCGGGAGCTGGACATGCTCCCGGGCTCCGTCACGTTCCGGGCGGGGCCGCCTACGAGTGGATTCGCCATGCCCGCTCCTCAGGTCGATCGGTTAGTTGAAGAGTCCGAGTTGGGCGAGTTGTTGTTGGAGTTCGGTGGGGAGTGTGGCGCGTCTGTTGCGGGTGTTGCTGCGCCATACTCCCAGGCGTACTTGGTGTTCGATGTAGCCGTTGGTGCTGTTGTCGATGAGGAGGGTTTCGCGGTGGGCGCGGGGGACGCGTACGTGTCCTTCGCGTTGGTGGTACTGGTGTAGTGCGGCGAGGTTCTTCTCCTGAGCCGAGGCCTGCGCCGATATCACCACGCTCCCGGCTGCAGCCGCCGTACACCGCTCGGCGTCGGCCGGCGGGCGTAGGCCGAGTTGGGTGAGTTTCTCCTGCTGCCTGGTACTCAACTGGTGCCAGGTGGTGGTTTGTTCGGTCAGCCAGGTGCCGATGTCTTCGCCGCCGACCCGTACGCCGGGCTGGAGTTCTTCGAGGGTGGCGCCGTCTTCGAGGCACTGTCGCACTTTGGCCCAGTGGCGTTGCCAGGGGATGGGCCAGGTGGGGTTCCAGTCCGGGTCGATTGCCTCCAGCTGGGCGCGTCGTTGAGCGGCCCGTTCCGGGTTTTTGCCGAGGCCGCCGGGTTTGCGGAAGTTGGCCAGGGCCTGACCGATCGCGACGTCGTCGATGACCGCACCCTTCGGGGCGGCGAGGGTTCCGTGGCGGGCGTGGTAATCGCGGGCCGCGGTCAACTTCCGCCAGAACGCGATGTCGTGTACGGACCAGACCATGCCGAGTTCGTCCAGCAGCTCGCCCCGCCAGGGCCGCAGCACGCCTTCCCGCTGCTGCCTGCGCTGCTCACTGACCCAGCTTCCCAGCGCGAACGTCGACTCGCCCTCTCCTTCACCGTCATGCTCGCCCTCGCCCTCGCCCTCGCCCTCGCTTTCGTGTTCGGTGAGGTTGATGGTGGCGTGCAGCGGGACTTGGGCGTGGCCGTGTTCGGTGACCCAGCGGCGCAGGGCGTTGTATCCGGTCAGCCAGACCTCGGATTCCGGTCGCAGGACGCGGGTGCGGAGGAAGGAGGCGATGACGTCCGGATCACGGGGGCTGGAGAATCGCAGCAGCGGGACCCCGGCCTCCGCCGCACCCTCGCTGCTCGCGGATTTCGACCCTGTTGCGCCTCTCTCTTGCCCGTCTGGCTCGTTCCCGCCTGGTTCGGTGTCGTCGCGGCTGGCGGGCTGGTGGGGGTCGAGGGCGCGTACGTCGTCCGGGGTTCCGCTGCGGGTGGGGCGCGAGTGCAGGACGAGGCGCTCGATGATGGCTTCTTCGTGGCTGCGCAGGCCTTGGAGGACGGCGACGAGGGGCCGGTAGCTGGCGGAGGCGGTCATGTTCTGCGGGTTCTCGCCGGGGGCGAGGAAGATGGGCACGATGATCCGCGCGACCTTCCCCTCACCTGGATCTTGCCGCAGCGCACGCCCGATGTTCTGCACGATGTCCACGGCCGAGCTGCGGGTGTCGGCGAAAACGACACCACCTACGCCGCGTTCGCCGCGGATGTCGACGCCTTCACCGAGCACGCGGCAGCTGGCGAGGAAGGACACCTCCGTCTTCCATCCCTCCGCATCCCACCCGTTCGCGAAACGGTCCAGCACTGCGCGCCGCTCGCCGGCGGTGTGCTGGCCGCTCAGCCAGTCCGAGCCGACCCGCTCGGGATAGGTGAGCGGGTCGGAATCATGGAGCTCGGCCGCGGTCTCCGGCAGGGTCCGCGCGAAGGCCATGGCCTCCAGGGTGCGGTGGTGGAAGGTCATCAGCGACCGCACACCCGTGGTGTCCATGTGCTTCAGCAGCGCAGCCTGCAAAGCAGCCAGACGCCGCCCCCGCACCTCCTCCAACCCTGCCGCTCCCGCTCCCGGCGCTTCGGGGTCGCGGATCTCCAGCACGTCCACCACGAACGGCGCCAGCGTGCCCCGCTCCTGCGCCTCCATCAGCCCGTAGGTGAACACCTGAGGCCCGTACATCGCCTCATCGTCCATGGAAGCGACCACACGCCCCTGAAACCCGCCAGAAGCCCCCTCACGGACCTCTGCGACCTCCACACCGTCCTGACGACCGGAGGACGCGGGCACTTCCCACACCCGCGCCGTGGCGGTCATGTAGAGCCTGCGAGCCGCCGGAACCCGAGCGTTGTCGTGGATCGCCGCCCACGCCTTCGCCGCGTCCCCACTCGTACGGTGCGCCTCGTCCACGACGGCCAGGTCGAAGCCCTCCAGCTTCTGCCCGTAGACGCCCTGCAGGGCCCGCTCCAGCACGCCCGGGACCGGCTCACCCTCCTCAAGCGTCCGCCCGTCTTCGACCTCTTGAGGAGCCAGTGAGGCGTAGGTCGCGAACACTGTCACCGGGCCGCTCCCAGCCCACAGGGCCAGCTGTGGGGCGCTGGTGGTGGCTCGGACGCCGAGCGCCCCGAGCATGCTGTCTCCGCTCAGGGAGCACACGGCGATCATTTTTCCGCGGTGGCCGGCGGCTTGCCAGGCTTCGACGGTCTGTGTGAGGAGGTCCAGTGTCGGTACGAGGACCAGGACGCGCCCTCCTGGCACGAGCCTGCGGGCCGCCTCGGCAGCGATGAGGGTCTTGCCCGACCCCGGTGCGGCAATCACCGTCGCCCGCAAGCCGTCTGAGGGAACGTCACCGTGCGACGGCAATTCCAGAGCGGAGATGATCGCGTCCAGCGCTTCCCGCTGATGCTTTCGAAGCTGAAACCTGGCCATCTTCTCCATCGCTTTCAGTAGAATATTCCCGTGATCTGCGGCGCTGAAATTCCAGCAAGGATCGTGAGACGAAGCGTGAAAATTCTGCCGCCCGAATCTCGATGAAGTTGCGCCCAGAGCGGCCCCATGAGAGGTGTCCCCATTTCCCAATCCGTACCCCTGATGCATCACCTCTCCGCTCGGACTCAGAGCAGAGAGCAAGTCTACCAGTCCGGCCACCATCACCGCAGCCAGCTTCACCCCTTCGAGCGAAGCGAAGAAGGGGCCAGCCCCGCCGAAGGCGGAGCTGCAAGCCTGTCAGCGCGGAGCGTTGACAGGCAGTCACCCCGCTAGGGGTGACCCAAGGAATTCCGGAGGAATTCCCACACTCAAACCGCGAAGCGGTTTGAGTAACCGTCACGTAGTGACGGCGCGTCGTGTCTGCGGA
>NZ_BMMP01000002.1 GCF_014645895.1 Streptomyces daqingensis
TTGAGCACGGTTCGATCGTCCAACCGTTTCCGCCCACGCAACGACTCGGGCAGCAGCGGGCGCAGGAACTCCCACTCTTCATCGGACAGTTCATGGCGACGTATCACCCGACCATGATCCACCACACAAGATCAATTGAAGACACGGCCTAACCCAGGATGCCGCCGAGGAGGCCGCCCAGGAATCCGCCGTCGTGCTCGCCCCCGCCGTCCGAGCCGCCGCTCCCGCCGGAATCGCCGGAGCCGCCGTCCGAGGACGAACCGTCCCCGCCTCCGTCCGTGCCGCTGGGCGACCCCGAGGGCCCTCCGCCGGACGGACCGGGCTCGGACGACCCGCCGCCGTGCGAGGTGCCGCCGGTCGCCCCGCCCGAGGGAGGCGAGGTGGCACCGCCCTGCGCGGGAGGACGGGAGCCGGGGTGCTCCGCGCCGCCGCCCTCGCGGACGCCGCCCGTGCCGCGCTCCTCGCCGGGCTTCGAGGGGGTGCCCGTCAGGGGCGGTTTCCCGGGAGGGGCCACATCGGCGCCCTCCATCGGCTCCGGGCCCCGGTCCCTGTCGGTCGACGCGGGCACCGACGGGTCGCCGCCCTGGGGCACCGGGCCCGAGTTCATCGCGCCGACCGTGAAGACCACGGTGCCCAGCGTCGCCGCGGCGCCGAGTCCGAGGGCGACCCGCCTCCCGCGACGTCCGCCGCGCGGCGCGCCCGGCGTTCCGTCCTCGTCTCCCTCGGCGCCAGCAGGACCGCCCGGAACCGGCCCGTCGGACGCCGACGCACCGGTGTGCGGGGACCCGGCATCGCCGTCGCGTCCCGGCGGAGTCTCTGCTGCCGCCCCGGAGGCGGGTTCGCCGCCGCTCTCCGACGCGGGCTCCGCTCCTTCCCCTGACGCGGCGCCCTCTCCCCCGCCGTGCCGCGCTGAGGCGTCCCCGTCGTCACAGTCGTCCGCGTCGTCCGCGGAATCCCCGTCACCCCCGTCGTCCCCGGCTCGGGCGGCGTCCCGGGCCGCTCCGGCGTCCCCGTCGCCCCCGGCCGCGCCTGCGGGGGCGTCCGCAGGGTCGCCGGACTGGGCGCCGCTCTCATCGGGCCGGTAGGAGTCGAATATCGCGTCGACCTCCTCCACGGCCGTGCGCGCGCACGAGCATCGTGCGGGCTCGTCCCCCTGTACGCGTGCCCCGCACCCGGAGCACTTCTGTGCTGCCACGGGCGGTCCTCCTCAATGGCCACGGTGCGCGTCCTGCCGGCCCCCGGGGCCCGCAGGATCGCCGCATCCGTTCGTCCCTGTCGTCGCGACGTCTCTCGGCGGTCTGCCGCTCTCAGCCGGTGCCGTTCTCAGCGGTGGTGTGCCGTACGACGGCACCGGCGCAAGAGTGTTCCACGAAGGTAACTGGTTCTCGGCCGTATGTACGAAGATTCTGTGTCGACGTACGCACAGCCCGCCGCGGTGACCTCGGGCGCACCCGGGGCCACCGCGGCGACTGCATCTCTCCGTCGGGACGTCAGTCCGCGAAGACCTTCGTCCGCTCATCGCCCCGCGTCTCCGCGAGGCCGCCGGCGAAGTTCTCCTCGACCTCCGCCTTCTCCGCGGCGTCGGGGTCGGGGTTGGTGCACTCCGGACCCGCGGACGAGCCCGACATCAGGCTGGAGCACGGGCCCGGCTTCATGTCGGGCAGGCCGAGGATGTGCCCCAGCTCGTGGGAGGCGATGCGCGTCGTGTGGTACCCCTGCTGCACCGCCTCGCGGCCCATGTAGACGATGCCGTTGCCGAGGCTCGTGGTGATGGCGCGGGGCCAGCCGTCGTCGGCGACGATGCGCACGTTCGCCTGCTCGCCGGCGCCGGCCGCTTCGAGGCGGACGCCGGTGACGCTTTCGTTCCACACCTGCACGCCGCTCGCCACCGCGTCGGCGAACTCCTCCGACCCGCTGGCGTCGTAGGTGAGGACTACCGGCGCGGCGGCTTCGTCCGGTGCTGCCGCCGAAGCGGCGACGGCCTGGCCGCCCAGCATGACCACGGCCGTCAACGCCCCGGCGAGGGCCGTTCTTACGAGGTTGCGGACCAACACATCAGCCTCCTGGTGGGGGACAGAGCTCTAGTGTTGGCGTGTTCATGCCCCACCGGGCCCCGCGGATACCTCGAAACCCAATCTCCGGCGTATTTACGGCAGTTGACGCCCGGCACCTCTCCGCCCGCACGCGCCCCCGAGCCCCTGCTCCTCCGCCCTCGCGAGCCCGCCGCCCCCGGCCCGGGAACCCGGCGCGGCGGCGCACGGCGCGGAAACCGTAGGCTCGGAGCCATGGTTGACCCGGAGAAGTCAGAACCCGACGCCCTGTACGCGGACGCGGACCAGGGGGTGCAGGAAGCCCGGCAGCGCGTCCGCGAGGCCGCGGCCGGAACCGACGGCGCCCTGCTGGAGAGCGCCCTCGACGAGCTGGAAGCGGCGCTCGCGCACCGTGAAGCCGCCCGGCGTCGGCCCCAGGACGACGCCTGGGTCCTGACGGCCCTCGGAGCGGCGAACGCGCTCGACGCGCAGTTCCACGGTGACGCGGCGACCCTCCCCGAGCAGGACGGCCACGGCACAGCGACCGACTGAGGCGACGGACGCCGCGGGCCCGATCCACCCTCGGGTGAACGCGGTTCGCGGGCTGTGCGGATCCGGGCCGTGCCGTCGGCCGGTCTGGGGCGGCAGGGCCGTGCCCCGCTCAGAGCGACAGGGTGTCGTGCGGGCCGACCCCGTACACGTCGCGGTAGAGGGCGGCGAAACGCGACGGCTTGGGGAACCCCCATTTCGCGGCCACGGCCGAGACGGTGGCGTCGCCGTTCTCGCCGTCGGCCTGCAGGAGGTCGAAGTGCGCGCGGTCCAGCCTGACTCCCGTCACACAGCCGAACGGGCTGCGGGAGTGGTGCCGGGCGAAGGCGATACGGAGCGCGTGAGGGCTCACGCGGGCCGCGCGGGCGATGTCGAGCAGCGTGATGTCGGAGTCCGCGCGCTCCTCGATGAACGCGACGGCACGGCGGACGGCGCCCGGCGTCGCGTCGCTGCCGTCCCTCGAAGTGGGCTCCGCAGAACCCGAGTTGGGGAACGCCGCGAGCGCGCTCTCCGCGAGGGCACGTGCCATGTTCCCGATGACGAGGGGTTCGCTCATCGCCTGCGGGTTCACGGCCAGGACGTCCCGCACGTGGGCGACGGCGCCGCGCCAGCGGTCCGCCAGACCGGGCGACGCCGGACGCATGCCGGTGAAGCGCAGGGACTCGGACCGGCCGCCCTCGGGGAGCGTCGCGTTGCGCTCCAGAGCCGGCTGCCCCAGGACGACGGAGTCGAACTCCAGCTGGTGCGCCAGTGCGGTGAAGGGTCGGTCCGGGGGTGAGATCGCCGCGATCTCGCCCGGCCCGACACGCTCGCCGCCGTCCGGCCACCGGTGCTCCACCCAGCCCGTCCTCGGCTCGACCACCGCGAGGCACCCCAGGGGCTCGGCGTCGTAGCGGGTCTCCATGGAGAGCGTGACGTCGTCCAGGCAGAACGAGCCGTAGTCGAATCGCGCGTGCCTGACGAGCTGCCTGCGCGCACTGCCCCTCATCCGCAGGCTGGTGCCGTAGGCCGCGTTCATGAAGTCGCGCGCGACGTCGACGTCGGAGGTCTCGAACACGCGCTGCACGGGCGGCCGCTTCCGTGCCGGCGTCTCTTCCGTGGCGTCGTCCATGGGCTTCTCGCAGCGGGAGGTCAGGTGTGCAGGGTGTGGCCGGGGGGCCGTCCGTACACGTCGTGGTAGTGGGCGGCGAACGCTCCGGACTGCGGGAACCCCCAGCGCGTCGCGATGTGGGGGACGCTCGCGCCGCTGGCGGGGTCGGTCGACTCCAGGTCGCGGTGGGCCCGTTCGAGACGCACGCGGCGCAGGTAGCCGAGCGGCGACGTGCCGTGATGCAGCGGGAAGGCGGCTTCGAGCGCACCGGGGGACGTCGCCGCCGCTGCCGCGATGTCGGACAGCCCGACGGGCCGGTCGGCGTTCGCCTCGATGAACTCGACCGCCTTGCGGACGGCGGCCGGGGAGGCATGGCCGGGACCGGGGTGGTAGTCCGCCGTCATCGTCGTGTTGGGGAACGCCTTGACGGCCGCGGAAGCGAGCAGGTCGAGCGTCTGGGCACGTGCCAGCGGCGAGGAGAGGGGGCTGTGGGGCGTCTCCAGCTGGTGGCTGACGTATCCGACCGTGGACCGCCAGTACCTGTCCATCGCCGGTGAGACGGGGCTGGTGCCGAGGAAGCGCACCCCTCCGCCGCCGGGGGCGGCCGCCCTCTCCACCGCCTCCGGGGGCACGGACAGGATCTCCGCGCGGAGGCGGTCCCAGGCGAGACGGACGGGGACGCCCACCGGGTAGAGGGCCGTGTCACCGATCCTCAGCCGGGCCTCCTGGTCGTTCGACGCGACGCCGAAGGTGCCGCCGGTGACGAAGATGAACATCAGGCCGTCGGTGCCTGCGTAGTCGACGCTCATGTCCATCGTGTGGACCACATGGTCGAGGCTTATCCCGCCGGCGCTCGTACGCCGGAAACTGAAGGTGAAGTCCTCCGCGCCCCTGCCGCTCTGCCGGCAGTCGCCGTACACGCTCTTCGTCACGGATTCCGCGGTCTTCGGATCCGACGTACCGAATTCGAAGTGCTCCACCTCGAGGGACTGCTCGGTGCCTTCCGTCATCAGTGCCTCCACGGAGTGGTGGCTCGGATCTCCCCGGTCCTCCTCCGACCGTACTCCTCGCCCGGGCGGGGGCGGCCCGCCATGATCGCCGTTCCAGGGGACACCACGATCCGGCCCTCGGGCCTGTGTGGGAGACCTGTGTGAGAGAGGCCCGCGGCAGGTGAATGCCGCAGGCCGGAGTGCGGTCCAAGGGGGCGCCGGCGCCGTGCGGCGCCCGGGGCGGAGACACGGGGGCCGCGGTGCGCGGCTACGGCTCGCGCGGAACCCGCTCGGGTCCTTCCGGTGCGTCAGCCCGAACGCGGCGCGCCACGGTGGCTGCGCCGCGGCCGGTCGCCGGAGCAGCCGGAGCAGGAGCAGCCGGGCCGACCGTCATCTGTCGGTCGTCAGCCGTCAACTGTCGGTCGTCATCTGTTAGCTGTCATCTGTCAGCCGTCGGTCGTCATCTGTCAGCCGTCAGCCGAGGATGCCGCCGAGCAGCCCGCCCAGGAGCCCGCCCGAGTCCTCCTCGCCACCGCCGCCGTCCGCACCGCCGTCGCCCTCGGTGCTGCCGCCGTCGGACGCGCCTCCCTCATCCCCGCTCGGGCTGGGCGAGGGGGACTGCGAACCGCCTTCGGACGAACCCCCGTCGGAGGAACCGCCGTCGGAGGAACCGCCGTCCGAGGTGCCGCCGTCGGACGTCCCTCCGTCCGAACCGCCGCCCGCCGCGCCGTCCGAGGGCGACGAGGGGACCTCGGAGGACGGTTCGGCGGAAGACGAGGGCGCCTCCGCCGGCTCCTCCGCGTCCCCGGCTGCTTCCGCCCGGTCGTCCTGCGTGGCGTCGCTCCGCGAGGGGTCAGGTGAAGCGCCCTTGCCGAAGTCACCGCCGGGGAAGGCCGCGTTGCCCTCCACCGGCCGCGGCAGGACGCCCACGCCGGTCGAGGAGGGGAAGGGCGACTCGCCATGCTGCGACTGGCCCGAATTCGCCGCCCCCACGACGAAGGCCAGGGTTCCCACCATCGTGGCCATCACGAGACCGAGCGCGGCTCCCCTGGCGCGCCCGGACCCTCGGAGTCCGCGCTCCTCGCCGCTCTGCACCAGTACGGGCTGCGGCGGCCTGCCCACGATGCGCCAGGACGATCTGGTCCTGCCCTGCGGCCGGGGTGATCCCTTGAACGCCGCGTCGACCTCGTCCGCCGCGGCGAGCACGCACGAGCAGGGCGACGTTCCGTCGGGCTGTACCTGCGCCCCGCACCCGGAGCACTCCTGAATAGCCACGGGCCGTCCTCCTCGGTGGAGAGGCGTCGCGCCGCTCGGCGAGAGCCATCTGGTCAGGACGGGCTCATGCGGACGCTGTCGCAGCCGTCGCGGCATTCCCCCGAGTGCCGTCCGCACGCCCCCGTCGACGCGCGGTCGTCCGAGCATGACCGTAGCGGTTTTCGATTGTATGCAGGGCAATTTCAGCGGCCGGAAGGAGAATCTCGGCGAAATTGTGCAGCTGCATTAGCAGAATTCGGCCGGTGCTCACGCCTGAAGGGGAGTCAGTCGATCATCCGAGGCCGGAACAGCCGCGCGCCGAGGGGCCAGACGGCCCCTCGGCCAGGGAAAGATCGTTGATCCCCGCACCCCCGCTCACCCCTCGCCGCGCCCTCGCGGGGACCCGAGGAAGGGGAGCGGCTGCGTCCGTTCCCGACCGCACTGCCCGATCTTCATGACCGCATTCCGGCCAGTGCGCGCGGCGCACCGATGTCCCGCACTGGCCGGAATTACGCCGTCACAAATTCGATTTCCCGTAAAGGAAGCGGGAAATCCGGGCGGCTCCTGGAGTGGATCAGCCCGGATCACCCCCTGACTCCGGACGGCTCGTCCGCCCGCCCCGCGAGGTCTCCGGCGGCGGAACCGGTCCTCCCCACGCGTCGCCTGCCACGGGCCGGACCCCGGCCGTGGTGTCGCGTGCACCACAACTGCGGTGTGCACGGCCCCTTTCACTGCTACGAAAGGGTGGATGCGTCCCAGCCAGCGACTCCGCGCCCGTGCCCGCGCCGCCGAGGCCGGCATACGTCCGCGCCCGCCCCTGCCCGCGGACGGCCTCCGCCGGCATCACTCCCCCGGCGCGCGGCGGTGAGATCCCGCGCCCGCCCGGAGGCGGGAGCGGACACCTGGGGGCTGCTGTCCCCCTGCACGCCTCGCTGCGTCACGCCCGCGCCGCACGCCCGCCCGGCCGGAGCGCGGCCGTCTCCAGGAACGGTGCTCCGCCGGTACGCCGGGCTCGGCGCCGCCGTCAGCCGTGCTTTCGCCGCGGGGAAGGAGCTCACGGATCCGCCCGTCCTGCGGCGGCACGCGCAGTCCGTACTGGACGCGCTCGGCGTCGGCCTCGACGCGGCGGCGGGGCCGCTGCGGGTGCCGGGAGCGTCCACCGGCACGCTGATCGTCGCGAACCACGTCTCCTGGCTCGACGTGGTGGCGGCTCTGGCCGTCGAACCCGTGCCCCTGATCGCCAAGCGCGAGGTCGCCGCGTGGCCCGTCATCGGGACGCTGACCCGCAGGACCGGCAGCCGGTTCATCGACCGCGGAGCCGTGCGCCGGCTCCCGGAGACCGTGGCGGCCCTGGCCGCCCGTCTCCGGGACGGCGAGTCGATGATGGTCTTCCCTCAGGGCGCCACCTGGTGCACCGCCCCGGGCGGGCCGTTCCGGCGCGCCACGTTCCAGGCGGCCCTCGACGCCGGGGCACCGGTACGCCCCCTCGGCATCGACTTCACGCTCGGAGGCGAGTGCAGCACCGCGGCCTCGTACGTCGGCGACGACACCCTCCTCGGCTCGCTGCGGCGTGTCGCCGCCGCCGAAGGACTCACCGCTCTCGTGCGGCCCTGTCCCCCGCTGTGGCCCGGCGGTCATGACCGCCGCTCGCTGGCGGCCGCCGCGCACGCCGCCGTGTGCGAGGCCGTGGGGCGTGCGGCGGACCCCGACCACGGACGGGTCGCCTCCGGCCGGGGCCCCGGGTCCGGTCCTTCCTCCGCGCGGTGGGACAGCCGGTAGCGGGCCGGGTACGTGAGCGCCCTCCGCCGCGGCTGCGCGGGTGCCTGCTCTGTGCCGCGCGAGCCCCGCTTCAGGAGCGGCCGGGCCGCCGGGGTGCGGGACGCCGTCAACGTGCCGGTCCCGCGGGGCGGTTCCGGTACGGACGGCGCCCCGCCGGGCGTGCCTGAGCACGTCCGGCGGGGCGCCGGTGGTGCGTCCGGGAAAGGCGGTTCAGGCCTGGCCGGCGCTCTCGTCGGCCGTCCCGGGCCAGTAGGCGGGGAAGGCCGCAGCGGGCTGACGGCCCGTCTCCATCGGTGCGTCGACCAGGTCGCCGGCGACGGGGAAGGTGCCGCTCGGCGGTGCGGCGACGGCCTCCGCCGGGACCGCGACCTCCACGCCCGCGCCGTCCTCGTCGTCCTCGCCGATCGCTCCCTGCGGGACGGCGGGGAAGAGGTCGCGGAAGGCGACCGCCGCACCGTACTCGCCGATCATCCGCTGCGAGTTCTCCTTGGCGAACTGCACGCCCGCCTCCCGCATGGACGTCCCGGCCGCCGCCGCCCTGGTCATCAGGTCGCGGACGAGCGGGCGCATCTGCGCGGACAGCCGGGTGCACGCCCCGGCGGGGCTGACGACCTCGCCGAGGATGACCCACCACGCCCCGGCCGCGGCGCCGGTGTTGGCGATGAAGTCCGGGACCACGGTCACCCCGCGCTCCAGGAGGCGCTGCTCCGCCTCCGGGGTGGTGGGCACGTTGGCGGCCTCCACCACGAGCCTGCCGCGGATCCGGTCGCAGTTGTCCGCCGTGATCGAGTAGGAGACGGCCGCGGGCACCAGCACGTCCACGTCCTGGTCGAGCCAGGCATCGCCGGGGCCTTCCACGTCGTCCTCGCGCAGCACGGAGCGGTCGATGACGCCGCTCGTGCTCCGCGCGGCCAGCAGGCTCTCGACGTCCAGGCCCCGCTCGGTGTTGAGGATCAGGCCCTGGGCGTCGGTGACGCCGACGATCGTGACCCCGGCGCGCGCCAGGTAGAGCGCCGTGGAGCCGCCCATGGCACCGAAGCCCTGCACGACCGCGCGGGCGGTGCCGGCCGGGATGCGCTCGTGCTCCAGAGCCGCCAGCGCGGACTCCGCGACGCCGAAGCCGCCGATCAGCTCCGACAGCAGCAGACCGTCCGTCCGTGTGGTGAACGCCTGGTGGATACGCGCCCGGACCTCGGCCTCGTCCGGCGAGCGGACGACGGCGGCGTGGAAGGAGGTCTCGCCGATACCCACCCTGGCGAATGCGCGGTCGAGTTGCTCCTGCTGCGTGCCGAGGTCGCCCGCCGTCACCCAGAACCGCTCCAGCAGGGGGCGGACGGCTTCGAGGAAGCGCTCCCGCACCTCTTCGGCCCGCGGGTCCGCCGAGTCGAAGTCGATGCCGCCCTTCGCGCCTCCGACGTGAATTCCGAATGCGCCCATCTTCAGCGTCATTTCACGGGCGAGTTCGGAGACCTCACCGATCGTGCACCCGGGGCGCATACGCAGGCCGCCCGTGGCGATGCCCGTCACGAGCTGGTCGATGACGACGAAGCCGCGAGCGGGCGTGACGGAGTCGCGCCACGTGACCTGCAGAAAAGGTTCATGCTCAAGAACCTGCATTGGTGTTTCGACAGCAGCTTGCGTCACTTGGCACTCACCCTTTCCACTCACTGATAGGCACTTGCTCTCGCGTGCAGACGCACGCGCACAGGCCCGGGTACCGGCCATGGAAGGCCGGAATCCCAGGTTTGCCGGCGGATTGTTTCGCCGCTGAATTTCTGTCGGCTGCGCGCAGGCGGGAAGCCGGCGGCAATACGGGCAGGACGAATTCGCGCCCTGGACACACTTGTGGTGAGCCCCAGAGAAGGGCGACGAGAAGAGGTCTTTCGGAAATTACGCAGAGAACGCATCCGGTTGCGTTGTGCGTAGCGCCTACTGTGAGGTCGCGCTTCATCCCTTGTCAAGGCATCTCTTGGGTCGGTTCCCGCACCGGTTTTCGCGGCCCCCGCCGGCGAATTCGAACACAAGGAAAACGCAGCTCAGAAGGGTCGGCCGAACGGGCTCCCCGGAAAGCTGACGGGCAGTCAGCCCGGGGCAGGTCACCGCCACTGCGCCCCTGCCGCGGCCCCCTGGGTTTCTCTGTTCGAGGACGCCGACCCTGCGGACCTCCCCGGCGGGCTCCCCGGCGGAGGCACCCGCCGGGTCCCGCACCCCGAACGCCCCGGCGCTACGGCTTGCCGAGCCTGCCGCGGGTGGCCACGAGCAGCACCATGGCGGCCGTCGCCGAGCTGAGCAGGAAGGCGTGGGCGGCGTACCCGTCGGGCAGGTCCGGGAACATCTCGTCCCAGGCGAGGGAGAAGTAGTTGTTGACGCCGGTGTGCAGCAGCATGACGAGCGGCAGGCTCTCGCCCGTGCGGTTGAAGGCCCAGGTCATGACGTAGCTGAAGGCGATCGTGGTGGCGACGAACTCCACCGGCTCTAGCCAGGTCACGTGGGGGCCGCCGCCCCACTCCGTCAGGAACAGCGGCAGGTGCCAGGCGCCCCAGAGCGGGCCGACGACGAGGCTGGCCAGGGCCGGACCGAAGCGGCGCTGCAGCCGGGGCATGGCGAACTCGCGCCAGCCGGGCTCCTCGGCGAGGCCGGTGGTGATCATCTGCAGGAGCAGCCCCGGCAGGTACGCGGCAAGCACCGCGGCGCCCGGCAGCACGGGCGCGCTGCCGCCGAGTGCGACGGAGGCGAGGGTGAGCGCCGCCGGCACGGAGACGAGCACCATGGCGTACCAGCGCCAGCCGACCCGCCACCTGGCGAGCCGTCCCGACCACGCCCGCAGCCCGGGGCGGCCCTCGGTGATCGCGGTGATCAGGAAGGCCGAAAGGATGGGTCCCAGGTAGGCGCCCGGCAGGACGCCCAGGAGCTGGGTGGTGCCGGCGACCGAGGGGAAGGCGAAGTGCCAGACTCCCAGGCCGTTCTCGGACAGTACGTACGGCACCCAGGCCGCCCAGCTCAAGGCGAACGCCAGCGAGAAGAACCAGGCCAGTGGGGAGCGCCGGATGCTCTCGCGTACACCGGCGCGCGGTCCGGAGCCGGTGCCGTCCGGGCGGTCTTCGAGGCTCCCGGGAGCTCTGGTCGTCGTCACTGTGGTGTCCCTCCGGTGTGGTCTGCGCGACGTGCCGAGCACATCAGCGCGGAGCACCCGCGGTCATTGCCGTGCACAGCCCAAGTGGCGGTACAGCAGGCTGTACTTCGGGCCTGCCGCACCCCGGCGGGGGGCCGCCCCGTGACATGCCGGAGGCCCCGGCCGGTCGCCCGGCCAGGGCCTCCGTGCCGGCGCGGAACCCTACCGGCTCTGCCGCAGCCGGCGCGCGATCAGCAGACCCCCGGTGACGGCGGTGACCGCACCGCAGACCAGATGCACGCCCGTGTCCGCGCCGGCGAACGAGGCGAGCGTGTTGGCGACCGCGCTGATCACCAGAAGCGTCCACAGCAGCGAGCGCAGGACCTGGCCGCGGGAGACGCTCGGCGCCGCCGCGGTCTGCGCGTCGTCCGGCACGGTGACGGGGCGGGGGCCGGTGTTCGTCATGGTGTTCCCTCCACGGGTTCGCGGTCCGGGCCGGCTGTCGGCCCGGCCGGCTCTCGTTCATCCGACGCTACGGAGCGCCCCCCTCGGCGACGATCCCGTACACCGGCCGGTGCGAGGTACAGCAGGCTGTACTTTCCCGGTCTGCGGGCGGCGCCGAACTCCGGGGCGTCATAAGGTCCTCCGCGAAGGGGGTGGAGGGCCGATGACGAGCGGACAGACGACGGGGGACGCCGAACGGGACTCGGGCCTGCGGCAGACCGCGGCGCGGACCGCTGGCAGCGCGGCCGCCGCGCTGGCGCAGCTCGTCGGCGGGCTCGGCACGGCTTTCCTGGCACTGCCGGTGCTGCTGTGCGTGGCCTTCACCGCGGCGGCGTCGCTGGTGGGGGCCGGTCTGCTGCTCGCGCCCGCGACGCTGCGCGCCCTGCACGCGCTCGCGGCCCGTGAGCGTGCCCGGCTCGCCCGCTGGGGCCCGGAGCCGGCCGCACCTGACGACCCGCCGACGCGGCTGCGGCCCGCTCTCGCCGATCCCACCACGCGGCGGGAGCTGCGCTGGCTGGTGCGGCACGCGACGTCCGGGCTCCTGCTGGGGCTGTGCGGGCTCGTCCTGCCGGTCGCGGCCGTCCGCGACATCTCGTTCCCGCTGTGGTGGCGGCTCGTCCCGGCGGACGCGACGAGTACGTCCCTGGGGGTCGGCACCGCCGAGTCCTGGCCGGACGCCCTCGCCGTCGTCCTGCTGGGTCTGGGCTGGGCCGCCGTCGTCCTCGGCCTCACGCCCGGCATGGCACGGCTCCAGGCGAATCCGGGACGGCGGCTTCTCACGGCGGGCCCGGAAGCGGACCTGTCCCTGCGCGTGGCCGAACTCGCCGCCACACGCGCCGCGGCTCTCGACGCGCACGCCACCGAGCTGCGCCGCATCGAGCGCTCCCTGCACGACGGCGCGCAGAATCGGCTCGTGACGGTCACCGTGCTGCTCGGAGCGGCCCGGCGCATGGCGTCCGGCGACCCGGCGGGGGCCGACGAGCTGCTGGAGCGCGCCCAGTCCGCCGCCGAACAGGCCCTGGCCGAACTCCGTTCCGTCGCGCGCGGCATCCTGCCGCCCGTCCTCGCGGACCGGGGCCTGGCCGGTGCGCTCGCCGGGCTCGCGGCCGACTGCGCCGTGCCCTGCCGGATAGACGTGGACGTGCCGGAGCGGTGCGCGGCGTCGGTGGAGGCGACCGCGTACTTCGCCGTCGCCGAGGGCCTGACCAACGTCGCGAAGCACAGCGGCGCCCATCAGGCCGTCGTCACCGTACGCAGCAGCGGCGGGCGGCTGCGGCTGCGCGTCGAGGACGACGGACGGGGCGGCGCCGAAGCCGCCCTGCACGGCGGGGCGTCCGGTGCGGGGGGCGGCTCCGGGCTGACCGGAATCCGCCGCCGGATCGCCGCGCACGACGGAGACTTCTCGCTGTCCAGCCCCCTGGGCGGACCGACGACACTCGAGGTGGAGCTGCCATGCGGATCGTGATGGCCGAGGACGACCCCCTGCTGCGCGAGGGGCTCGCCCTGCTGCTGCGCGCCGAGTCGATGGACGTGGTCGCCACGGCCGGCACCGCGGAGGAGGCACTCGCCGCCATCGACGCACACGAACCGGACGTCGCCGTCCTCGACGTGCGGATGCCGCCGACCCACACCGACGAGGGAATCGTCGCGGCGGTCGAGGCGCGGCGCCGCCGCCCGGGCCTGGCGGTGCTCGTGCTCTCCGCGTACGTCGAGCAGACCTTCGCCACGGAGCTGCTCACCAGCGGTGTCGCGGGCCTCGGCTACCTCCTCAAGGAACGCGTGGGCAGGGTCGAGGAGTTCATGGACGCGCTGCGGCGCGTCGCCGGCGGCGGCACCGCCATCGACCCGGAGGTCGTGGCGCAGCTCTTCACCTCTTCCCGGGACAGCAGGCTGGAGAGGCTCAGCCCCCGGGAAGGCGACGTCCTCGCCCTCATGGCGGAGGGCATGGGCAACGCCGCCATCGCCGAGCGGCTCGTGGTGACCGAGGGCGCGGTGCACAAGCACATCCGCAGCATCTTCGCGAAGCTCGACCTCTCCCCCACGGACCGTGTGGACCGCCGGGTGGCAGCCGTGCTCCGCTATCTGGAGGGCGTACGGCGGCTGGCGTGAACTCGCCGCCGCCGCACGGCGGTTGCGGCAGTGCTGCGTTGCGGCGGTCCCGGCGGTGCGGAAGTGAGACGTGCGCGGCGGGCTCGCCTGGACCGGGCACGGGACCGCCGGGACCGCCGCGCACGAAAAGCAGTGGCAGACGGATCCGGCGCGCTGCTGGGATGGCGCGATGCAGCACGAGCCGACGGAGGCCGCCGGACCAGGCCCCTTCGAGGTCGACCGGGGCGCCTACGAGGACGCGTCGACCCCCTGGGCGGACGCCACCTGGCGGGCCGCCGCCTGCGGCTGGATCGAGGACCGGCTCGCGGACCGCGGCCTGAGGACGGCCGCGGTCAAGAGGGTGAGGCTCCGGCCGTGGTCCGTCCTGATCCGGGTGTCCGTCGGGGGCGGCGGCACCGTCTGGTTCAAGGCGAATCCGCCCGCCGGAGCGTTCGAGGCTCCGCTCGGCGCGGCGCTGGCGCGCTGGGTGCCGGTGCACGTACTGGAGCCGATCGCCGTCGACGCGGAGCGGGGCTGGTCCCTCCTGCCCCACGGAGGAGAGCCCTTCCGCGACCTCCTCGACAGGGGCGCGGCGGGCCCCGGCGCGTGGGAGGAGCTTTTGAGGCAGTACGCCGCCGTGCAGCGGGACTTGACGCCGTACGCCCGCGACATGGAGCTGCTGGGCGTTCCCGGCGCACGCACCGCGGCGCTGCCCGGCGTCTTCGACCGGCTCCTCGCGGAGAACCCCGCGCTACCGTCCGCGGAACGAGGGAAGCTCGCCGCTCTCCGCCCCCGGCTCGTGGAGTGGTGCGCGGAGCTCGCGGCGGTGGGCATCGCCGACTCCCTGGACCACGCCGATCTCCACGACCGGCAGGTCTTCCGTACCCGGCACGGACGGTTCGTCTTCTTCGACTGGGGCGACGCCTCCGTCTCCCACCCCTTCTGCAGCCTCCCGGTCCCCGTCGGCAGAGCCTGCGACCGGTACGGCCCGCAGATGCTGCCACGCCTCCGTGACGCCTATCTGGAGCCCTGGACGGGCGCGGGCCGCACGGCGGTGGAACTGCGCAGGGCGGCGAGGCTCGCGTGGCGGCTGGCCGCGCTCGGCCGTGCCTGCTCCTGGGGGCGTCTGTTCCCGGCACCGTCCGCCGCCCCGGCGACGGGAGTCGCGGAGAGCACCCGGTGGCTGCTCGAACTCCTCACGGAGCCGCCCCTGTAGGCGGCCCCGGCCGGACGCACGGCTCACGGGGCCCCGTGGCCCGTGGCGCGGCTCCGGTGACGCCGGGGGCGGTCCCTGACCGGACCGCCCCCGAGCCGGCCCGCCGGGACGGTCACCCGTCCCGGCGACGGCCCTCGCCGCTCTGCGGGCGCGGGTGCCTCCCGCCCCGTGCCGGCGTGGAGCCATCCCGCCCGCCGCGGATCACGAGGGCCTGGCCCGTCATGGTCAGTTCGCCTTCGTGAGGCGGTACTCAGTGGTGGGGAACCCGGTGTTGGCACTGCAGTGGGTGCTGGTGCGGGTCTCGGTCCAGTTCCAGCCCACCGGGGCCATGCACGCCCACTGGCCCTCCGACGGGGCGACGACGTCGTAGCTCATGCCGTTCGGCACGCCGCACTTGGCGTCGTAGGTGACCCAGGTGTAGGTCATCCCGGGCGGGACGGTGCACTGCCAGGCCGCCTGGGCCGGCGTCGCACTCAGCATCGTCAAACCGCCCGCGAGAACTGCCGTCAGGGAGGCAGCGGATATCGATCTTCGCAGCTTGCGCATTCTCTCTCTCCTTTTTCCAGGACGGCATTGCCGCCCGCGACGCAATCCGAGCAGAGCTCGAAGACCTTCACAAGTTCCGCACTGCGCAACGCCGTTGAGGGCACGGAATTTTGCCGGCCCGGGCAATCGCAAGACCGTGGACCGTGAATCGATTGCCCTTGGTGGCAATGGCGTCTCCCCGGCGGAGGCGCCAGAATGACTCTGTTTCCCACGCGTTCGGAATTGACCATCGGCGCGGACCGTCGGCGCGGCCGCCCTCGCCCTACCGGTCCGGAGCACGCACGGGTCTCGTAGGAGGGAAAGCACTTCCGGGACGGCCCGCACGGACGGATGATGGCCGCGGGCGGCACTCAGCCGCCCAAGCGGACATCCGGGGGGACACGTGCCTGGCGCGACGGAGGGAGCACGGTCGCGGCTCAGCGCCGAAGACCGCACCGCCCTGATTTCGGTGATCGTCTGCCTGCTGGGTATCGGGGGGCTGCTCGTCGGCGGAGTGAGCCTCGCGGTCCATCACGCGATCAAAGGGCCCGAGTCCAAGTACCAGGTGGCGTTCTCGACAGTCGGCGAGGCGTGCGGCGGGAGCCGCGAGCCCGGTAAGCCGGACTCCGGAGTGAAGGGCCTCGTCCTCGACCGCGAGAAGGGCGAACTCCTCTACTGCGGCCTCGTACCGGGCGTCGGCGGAACCCCCGCCGGGTCCGGCGGGGCGTTCACCGGCGAGGAGACCGCCCGGGTGACGAAGCTGGCGATCTCCCTCGCAGCGGAAGGCGGCCTGAGCGACGGCGAAGAGGACACCGTGGAGCGGCTGGCCGAGAAGATCGGCCGCAAGCACGGCTACGAGCCGCCGTCGCTCGCCGAGCGCGCGACCGGAGTCGCGGGCTGGTACGGGCTGGGCGCGGGGGCGGTCCTCCTCGTCGGCTTGGGACTGTGGGGCCACTACACAGGAGAGGCGTAGCCGCGCCTGCGGGGCAACGGCCGGCGGGCGCGGCCCCCTCCCGCCTGCGGACTGCGGCCCGGCGGGCGAGCGGCCGAAGTCCCCCCGGCTTTCCTTCAGTTGTTGCAGGCGGAACGGATGGGGGTCCGCACCTCGAACCGGTGGCCCGCCACGCGCGCGCTGTCCGCTCTCTGCCGACGGATGGACACTCCGGGCAGCGCGAAGCCGGAAAAGCCCCGAAACCGCAAGCGGCAGCCCCTCCTAACCCTTCTGCTCGCTCTTCGGAATATGCCTCACTAGCGGAGATTGCTGCCGATGAAAGCGCGCCGGCGCCGACTCGAAGTCCACTGGAATCGCCAACTGCCCGCCGTGACACGGAAGGAGGCCCCCGTCGCAGCGAGTTGCGGACCACAAGGGCAGGCCTCACGGCTCGGGGGCCGCCCCGTAGTGGGACGCTGTTGGTTAATTCGGTCCTTGCTTCGCCCCGTCGAGCGTCAGCTCGGCGGGGCGAAGTGCTGCGAAGTGGCTGGTGCGGGTGCGGGCTCGGGGTGTTTCGGTGAGGTGGGCGTCGATGCGGGCGAGGTTGATGGCGGCGCCGGTTAACTGATGCTGGAGGCCGGTTTTCGCCAGGCCCCGGTAGCGGGACCTGCGCAGGCCACAGCGCCCGACGGCTTGGGAGATGGTGCCTTCGACGCCGGCTCGGATCTTGTAACGCTCTTTCCAGGTGTCGGTCTGCTGTTCAGCGCGGATTGTGCGGATGGCGTCGTGCTCGGCCTGCTGCTGTCGCAGCATGAGTTCCCGGCGACGGCCGGTGGCTGAGCTGACGCATGAACGCAGGTCAGGGCATGGGCCGCAGCGGCTGACAGGGAACCGCACCTGGATGACCGGGAGGCCCTTGGAATCGGCTCGGGGATACCAACTCCTGGCGGTGACACCGTTGGGGCAGGTGACCTGCCCGCGTTCCCAGTCGACGGTGAATGCATCGAGCCCGAAGGCGCCTTTGGCCTGGTCAGAGGTGTTGCCGGGCAGCGGCCCGTGCAGTTCGACGCCGTGCTCGGCCCGGGCTGCGAGGACGTGAGCGGCGGTGGGATATCCGGCGTCCACCCAGTGCTCCGTGGGCAGGCAGTCCCGGGCGGCGAGGGACGTGTGGATCTCCTCGTTCATCGCGTTGTCCGCGACGGTGGCCAGCGTGGTTGCCACGTTGGTGACCAGGTTCGGGACGTCGTCGCCGCAGGTCTCGGTGAGGTGAACCTTGTACCCGTCCCACATGGTGTCCCGTTTGACCCCGACACGGGCGTCGGTGTCATAGGGAGTGACCAGGCGCTTCGCGCCCGGCGGCCGGTCTTTTGGGCCTCTGCGCATCACCTCGCCGTCCACCAGATGGAAGTGATGGACCCACACCTGCCGCAGGATCTCCACTTCCTTCAGTGCATGCAGGCCCTCGGGCGCGTCTGCGGCGTGAAGCGCCTGGAGCAGGCGCATTCCGTCCCGGCCGATCCGGGCTCCCACCTCGTCCCGTTTCGTGCGGGTCTTGGGGAACCGGGAGTCTTCGGCCCGAGTGGCGTAATGGCGAAACCAGTCCGGCTCTGCGACCCCCGCCAGCCAGTCGGGCGAGGTCTGGGCCAGCGCGTTCAATGCCGTCCGTAGCGTCTCGGCCACCTGCTCCAGCCAGCACAGTTCACGGGCGGACGACAGCACGTGTGAGGAGTCGGTCCGGGCCCGTCCCGTGCTCTTGAGCAGCCCCTTCTCCCAGGCTGCGGCCAGCACACCGTCCAGCACCCGCCGTCCACCATCAGCCCCGGCCAGCCGGTCCCTGAACTCCGACAGCACAGAGAAGTCGAAGCCAGGATCGTCGAGTTGAAGACCGAGCGCGTACTTGAAGTCAATGCGCGCCCGCACCGCCTCGGCAGCCTGGCGGTCGGTCAGCCCCTCCACGAACTGCAACACCGACACCAGCGCCAGCCCGGCAGGTGACCAGGCAGGCCGCCCCCGGGCAGCGAACAGATCCACGAAGTCCTCGTCACGGAACAACGGCCCCAGCTCATCCCGGAGCCGGATCGCCAGGCTTCCCTTCGGGAACGCGGTCCAGGCCACCCGCACCGTCTCCGCCGGAATCTCCCCCGGCCCTTTCGGCTGCATCGACATCGACACCCACCCCACACAACAACGTCGGTCTCCACGACCACAACCGGATCGTGGAGACCGACGTCACGCGAGGACCGAATTAACCAACAGCGTCGTAGTGGGGACGGCCCTCCGAGCCGAGTTCGCTGCGCTGTGCCAGCCGCAGGCCCGCGTCATCCTCCGCGCCGCCGCGGCCGGGTGCCCACGCATCTTGCAGCAGGCGCAGCGGAGCCCGTACCGGCGCCCCGGTGCCCCGTGAGGGACAACCGGCAAGGTCCCGCCGCCAACCAGGCACTTCCGTAACGCCCGCTCCCGCGCGGGCACTTGTGCCGATGGGCGGGCTCGGCCGGACGATCGCCTCCGCCGGCACGCGCCGGGCGGAGGCGATCGTCATGCCGGGCTGTTCTCGGTGGCGTTCTCCGCCGGCGCCCCGGCGGCCGCCGCGCGGTCCGCCCGCAGCAGCATCCCGGCGATCCAGCCGCCGAGCAGCACCGCCGCCGCACCGATGAGCTGGCTGACGGTCAGTGCGCTGGTGAAGGAGTCCCGTACGTCCGAGAGCAGCGCCTGCGAGTCGCCCGCCGCCTTCACGGCCTGCGGGTAGGACTCGCCGGCGGCCGTCCCGAGCCGGCCCGGCACGGTCTGGGAGAAGACGGCGACGAGGACGGCACCGAGCACGCCGACGCCGAGTCCGCTGCCCAGCTCCTGCAGGGTGTTGTTGACGCCCGAGCCCGTGCCGGCGCGCTCCGGCGGGATGGAGCTCAGCAGCGCGTTGGCGACCAGCGGCCCGGAGATGCCCGCACCCCCGCCGAGCAGCAGCAGTCCCGCCACGAGGACGAGGTAGCCGTTGCTGGCGGGTGCGAGGGCGACGACCGTCAGCCCGGCCGCCGATGCGCTGACGCCGAGCGCCACGCCCTTGCCGATGCCGAGCTTCTTCAGCACACGGGGGCTGACGACGACGCTGCTGAAAAGCACTCCCACGGCCATGGGGATGAGCTGCGCGCCCGCTTCCAGCGGGTCGTATCCGCGGAGGAACTGCAGGTCCTGCGTGAGCAGGAAAAGCGATCCGGCCATGCCGAACGCCGTGAGGATGCCGCCGAAGACGGCGCCGCGGAACTTGGGGTTCTTGAACATCGCCATGTCCAGCATCGGGTCCTGGACCCGGCGCTCCCACCAGACGAACGTGATTCCGACGGCGATGCCCAGCAGCCCTGCCGTCAGCGTCTTCGGGGAGAGCCAGCCCTCGCGTGGGATCGTGATGACCGACCACACCAGGGAGACCACGGCGACGGTGCTCAGCAGGGCGCCGAGCAGGTCCGGACGGGAGTGGCCGGGGTCCTTGGACTCGCGCAGCAGCAGGGCCATGGCGACCAGGCCCACGGCGGCGACGGGCACGTTGATCAGGAAGGTCGACCCCCACCAGAAGTGGTCGAGGAGGAACCCGCCGACGACGGGCCCGAGCGCCATGCCGGCCGACGAGACCGCCGCCCAGATGCCGATGGCGCGGGGACGCTCCTCGTCGTCGAAGGTGCGCACGAGCACCGCGAGCGTGCCGGGCATCAGGAAGGCGGCGCCGACGCCCATCAGCACGCGAGCGGCGATGAGCACTTCGGGCGACTTCGCGAGAGCGCCCGTCAGGGAGCCTCCGCCGAAGACCAGCAGGCCCAGCAGCAGGGCACGCTTGCGTCCGAGCCGGTCGGAGAGCCCTCCCGCGGTGATGAGCAGACCGGACAGGACGAGGGTGTAGCCGTTGAGCGTCCACTGGATCTCGGCGGTGCTGGCGCCGAGCTGCTCGGTGATGGACGGGATGGCGACGTTCAGGATCGTGTTGTCGAGCACGATCACGAACAGGGACGAGCACAGTACGGCGAGAATCCACCAGCGGCGGGGATCCCGCTGCTGCGCGGTTGCCGCTGACGACTGTTCTGACATGGATGATCTCCTGAGCGGGTCTGGGACGTTGCGTTGCTGCTCACGACCTGGCTGCCCGTCACCTCAGGTCCTCCGCGGCGCGCAGCTTGAAGCGCGTCCAGGCGCGTTCGTGCCGGGACGCTCATGGCAGCAGTGCGCGGCTCCCGTACGGAGCGGCGGAGGGGAAGCGGCTCACCGGCGGGTATCACTGGACGGGCCCGGCACCGGGAGGGTGCGAGCCTGGAAGGCGCGGCGGCGAACCGTGGAGGGTGGGCAGAACCCGCAGACTCAGTAGATCATGCGTTCAAGTCTTCCATTCGTCCTGATTGGACGTCAACTACACACATCGGCACAGGAGTTCCGGCGAGTCCTCCCGTGCTGCGAGTCGCGTGCCGGGGCCCGCGTTCGGCCGGCGACGACGGGGCGCCGTGCTCGCGCGTCGCGCCGGGCGCCCGGGCGGACGACGACCCCGACCAGCTGGGAACGTCAACGGGCGGGCAGAGAGGGCGATATGACAGACTGTGAGCACGTCGCTGCAGATCTGCGGGCCTCGGGCTCCGGCCCCCGGTACCTACCCGTAGCGGGGCGCTCCTCCGCCCCGGCTCCAGCACGCCGAAGCGAGTACCCGCCTCCATGCCCTTACTGCGGTCCCCGCCCGCGACCAGCCGCCCAGGCCGCGCCCCGAGCGGGCCGGGTGCTCCACGCCAGGCGGCGGGCAAGGCGATGCGGTCCCGCGCGGTGAGCCCCGCTCCGCCCCGTGCGCGGCGCCTACCGGACGGCGTCCGAGCCGCCCCCGTACCGATCCGTCCACGAGAGGACCGCTGAGATCCATGACGAGCACGTCACAGGAAGCAACGCAGGCGAGAGCCTCGCGACCGCGGGCCGTGCTGGCCGTCCTCTGCATGACGCAGCTTCTGCTGACCCTGGACGACAACGTCGTCAACATCGCCCTGCCCACGATCCAGGACGATCTGGGCTTCTCGGCCCCCTCCCTGGTGTGGGTCGTCAACACCTACATGCTGACCTTCGGCGGGTTCCTCGTCCTCGGCGGGCGCCTCGGTGACCGGTTCGGCCTGGTGCGCACCTTCACGGTGGGGACGACGGTGTTCGCCGTGGCCTCGCTCGTCAGCGGTCTCGCCGCCGAGCCGTGGCAGCTGATCGCGGCACGCGCCCTGCAGGGCCTGGGAGCGGCGCTGGTGGCCCCGGCGGTACTGGGGCTGCTGACCCTGGTCTTCACCGAACCGGCGGCGCGGGCCAAGGCGTTCGCGGCCTGGGGCGCCACCGCCGTGACCGGCGCCATGGCCGGCCTGATCCTCTCGGGACTGATCACGCAGTACCTGGACTGGCCCTGGATCTTCTACATCAACCTGCCGGTGGCGGCACTCGCCCTGGGGCTGCTGCCGCGGATGCTGCGGGGCGTGCAGTCCGTACGGGGCGCCCAGCCGCTGAACTGGCGCGGCGCGGCGCTCCTCACGCTGGGCCTGGCACTGCTCGTGTACGCGCTGCTGTCCGTCGAAGGCACCGGCCGTCCGCTCGTGACCGGCGGATGCGCCGCACTGTCGCTGGTGCTGCTCGCCGGGTTCGTCCTCGACCAGCGCCGGTCCGCCGACCCGCTCGTCGCCGCCGGGGTGTTCAGCTCTCCCGTGCGCTCGAGGGCGCTGGTGTCCGGCGTGCTGCTCTGCGCCGCCACCTTCCAGGGCTTCCTGGTGCTGACGCTCTACCTGCAGAAGGGCCTCGGCTGGTCTCCGCTGCTGGCGGGCCTCGGCTACGTGCCGTTCGCCCTGGGGTCGCTAGCCGGCGTGAAGTGCGGCGAGCGGGTCACGGTCCGCTTCGGGGCGGGCCGGGTGCTCACCGCGGCCTGTGCCGGCGCCGGAGCGGGAGCGCTGCTGCTGGCGTTCGCCGCGGCATGGGAACTCTCCTACGCCGGACTGCTGCCCGGCATTCTGTTCTTCTCGCTCGGCGTCGGCGCCGGCCTCCCGGCGGCGACGGCCGCCGCCGCGCAGGGTGCGGGCCCGGAGTCCTCCGGCGTCATCGCGTCCCTGGTCAACTCCAGCCAGCAACTCGGCGGCGCCGTGGGCCTGGCCCTCTCCGGCATCGCGCTGGGCGGGTCGGGTCTCGGCTTCGGGACGGCCCTGGCGGTGACCGCGGCCGCGGCCGTACTCGCCTGCGGCTGGGCGGCGGCGGTGGTGCGCAGCGAGGAGGCCGTCCCCTCCACCACGGCCTGACGGGCTGCCTGCCGCCCGAGCGGACGGACCAGGCGGCCTGCCCCAGCGGTCGGCGCAAGGGTTCTGCCGGGGCGGTCAGTTCAGGGTGAGGCCGACCAGCGCACCGCTCTCCATGGCCGCCCACACCGTGTCCGCTCCGGTGGCCGCGATCCCGTGCGGTTCGCTGACGCCGGGCGGGAGTCGCCACGTCGACACCCGCCCGGACGCGTCGACGCGTCCGATACGGCAGGTGCCCCACTCCGTGAACCAGCAGCCTCCGCCGGCTGCTGCGGCGACGCCGTGCGGACGGGTGGCGGGCCCGCCCGGCAGCGGCACCTCGTCGATCTGCCCGTCGGCGGTGATGCGGCCGATGCTGCCGGCGCCGTTCTGCGTGAACCACATCGCCCCGTCGTCGCCCGCCGCGATGTGCACCGGCCGCGCACCGGCGGACGGCAGCCGGTGCACCGTCACCTCGCCGCCGGGGTCGATGCGGCCGATCGCGTCGGCCCCGCTGAGGGTGAACCACAGTCCGCCGTCCGGACCGGCAGTGATCCCCGCGGGGCTGCCGTCGGAGACCGGCAGGGCGAACTCCTCGACGGCGCAGGGCTGTTCACGCTCGTCTCCGACGGCGGCGGGCACGAGCCGCCCGATCCGGTTCGCGGTCAGCTCGGTGAACCACACCGCGCCGTCCGGCCCCGCCGTGACGCCGTACGGCCCCTCGTCCCCGGCGGGCAGAGGCACGCACACCGGGTCAAGTCCCGGGCGGACGCCCACGACGCGGCCCGCGAGGAACTCCGTGAACCACATCGTCCGCCCGTCCGGTCCGGCGGCGACGACGGTCGGCCTGGCGTCGGCCCGCCCAGCGGAATGCAGCCGCGGCGGTTCCCGGTCGTTCAGCTCGGCGATCTGCCCGGACCCGGCGAGCGTCACCCACAGCGTCCCGTCCGCGTCCTCGGCCACCGCGTACGGTCCCCGTCCGGGGACCGGGACCAGCCGGGTCGAGTAGCCGGCAGGCGGGCTGCCGGTGTACGGCGGGACGGAGTGGTGGTGCTCTGTGGGCAAGACGTGCTCCCGTGGTGGTGCCGCGGCCCGGCCGGGAGGGCGTCCGCCCCTCCGGCACGGCCTGGGGAATCAGCTGCGCAGCCCGACGAAGGGCTCTGGGACGGGGTCGGCCTGGACCGCGACGGCGGCGACCGTCGGGGAGAGCGGCGGACGCCTCAGGCCGAGCGTACGAGGCTCTGGCTGTCGTCGGCCTCCGACGGCTGCTCGGCGTTGGACATGAGGACGGAATGCTGCAACCTGCGCAGCCCCTCGGACGGTTCGAGGCCCAGGTCTCCCACCAGGGTGCCGCGCAGCCGCTGGTACACCTCCAGCGCGTCGCCCCGGCGCCCGGACCGGTGCAGGGCGAGCATGAACTGGGCGTGCAGGTTCTCGTGAGTGCGGTACCGGCTGACCAGGACGGTCAGTTCGGAGAGCAGTTCGCGGTGGCGGCCGAGGTGCAGGTCCGCCTCGATCCGCTGGTCGAGGGCGCAGAGCCGGCTCTCTTCGAGACGGCGGATCTCCGTCTCGAGATGCGTGCCGGCGTGGACGTCCGTGAGCGCGGAGCCGGACCACAGGTCAAGCGCCGCCCTCAACTGCTGGGCCGCACCCCGGTAATCCTCGGCGTCCATCGCCCGGTAGCCGAGCCCGGCCAGACGCTCGAACTCGCGGACGTCGCTCGTGCCGCCCTCGCTGTTCAGCATGTAGCCCCCGGGCGAGGTGACCAGCACGTCCTTTGCGCTGAGTTGCTCCTCCCCGGAGGCCCCGCCGTCCTCCAGCGCGGCCGCGATCAGTTCGCGCAGCTGCAGCACGTACGTCTGGAGCGTGGTCCGGGCGCTGCGGGGAGGTGTGCCGGCCCAAAGCTCCTCGGTGAGTACGGATACCGGCACCACCTTGTCGGCGTGCAGTGCCAGCAGGGCAAGCACCTGCCGGGGTTTGGGAGCCGTCGGCGTGATCGAAACGCCGTTCTGCCGCACTGCCAGCGCACCGAGTACACCAATGTCCACGCCGTTTTCCCCCTGTTTGGCTGGTCTGGTCGCATCGAGTCCTGCACGACTCGATCTCTGCTGTCGGGGTCACCTCGAACCCGAAGGGACTCTTCCGGTGCGAGGGTCCTGATTAGAGAACAGGGCGCACTGTCTGTCAATATAAAACCGTTCACGTGGTTTGTTTTATCGGACACATCGTCACCTCGCACCCTCCGCCGCCGGCTGCCGGGCACCCGTCCGGCGCGAGCTTCGCGGAGCGCGTCAACTCCGCCATACCCAGCGGCACCTGCGACATTCTCGACGGACCGTGGAGTGCTCCAACCCGAGGCTGGAGCACAGTCGGTGAAGGCGACAGGGCGCCCCGAAGGAGTCCAGCGGAGACACGTTTAGAAACCGCGTGGACGGTTTATGCGGCGGATCCGCTAGACCGGTGGCGGCCCGACGACGTCGGCGCAGCGGGTGCTGAGCTCACCGAGCACCTCCGGGCGGGACAGCCGCGGCAGCAGCAACTCCCAGAAGCGCGCCACCGTCTCCGGGGCCACCCAGGCACGGTCGCGCGAGCCGAGCATCTCGAAACCGACGGTGGACGTCACCACGGCCATCGCGGCGTCCGCGGCGGTGACGCCCTCGGCGAGATCACCCTTCCGCTCGGCCTCGGCGAGCAACTTCACGACCCGGTCCTGCCATTCGCGCCGCAGGTCGGGCCCGCCGCCCCGCCGTCCGGCCGCGGCGCAGAGCTCGAACCCTGCCCGTACCACGACGTCCTGGTGGAGAGCGGCCATCAGGCGGTGCGTCGCGTCAATGAGACGCTGGAGAGCGCTGCCCGGGGCCTCGTTCGCCGCGACGGCGATGCGCCGGAGGGTCGCGGCCGCGCACTCCTCGACAGCCTCCGCGAGCAAGTTCTTGGTCTCGAAATGGAAGTGCAGAGCCCCGTTGCTCACACCGGCCCGCGCGCTGATGGTGCTGAGCGAGGCGCGCGCATATCCCTCCCGTACGAACACCTCGGCGGCCGCCTGCAGCAGCAGCTGCCTGGTGCGCGCCGCGCGTTCCTGCTTCACCATCGATCGTCTCCTGACATCGGGGCGTCTGCGTGCCGGACCCCGGGGCGGTGCGCCACGGCCCGGACCTGCGGGACCGCGACACTCCCCCACCAGCGGGCTCTCCTTTTCTCGCGGCGGCGGCGCCGCGGTTCGCGGAACGCCCCGCCTGCAGGCCGGGGGAGCTGTGCGAACACCGGCGCGATCCGGTCCGGGCCGACCGGCAGGGCACCGGCCGCCACCAGGGCACGACGCCCGCGCGGATGCACATCGTGAGGCGCACAGCTCTCGGAAGGCCCACGGTAACAAACCGCTTATGCGGTTTTCACGTGCTCTGCCAGGCGGACGTATTGGCTTCACGTCGCATCGGACGCCGGTCCCGCACCCCGGCCCTCGCCGACGGCCGCGCCCGGCACGTGCGGCGACGCAGCCATGCCGCACCCTGCCCCGCCCGCGGCCATGGCCTTCCGGACACGCTTCAGCACACACCTCGAGAACGGCTCGCGCGCTACTCGAAGAAGCGGGCCCCAACACACGGCGAGTACACGGAAGTTGGAAGTTCCTGACCCTCTGGCGTCGAGCGGAACCGGCCTCCCGGCCCGCTCGACCCCGCCACGAGCGCGGCGACTCGACGCACTCCGCGGCGAGCCCCGGGAAGCGACTGCGCACCCCTGTCCGGATCTCCCCGGCGAGAGCGCCATGCCAGTTGCCGCGCTTCCCGCGGCGGCCACCTGCACCTACGCCGGCACCGGAATCTTCCGCCCCGGCGAGTACAGGGAATCTGTAGAAACTAAACCGGATGGTATGTATCTTACGGCAACGAGGGGTCCGGCGGATCAACACCCCTAATCTGTAAGTTCTGTTGCAGTCAATCGGGGAATATCATGATCGCGAGCACTGCCCAGGTCACGCCCTGCTTGTCCGGAACACCGGAGGGTACCGGCCCGCACCCTGCACACCTAAGCCAGGCGCTGTCCCACTTTCCGCCGCTGACGACCACCGTGCCCAAGGAGTTCGTGCACCGGGCCGCGGTCGCCGAGGTCCTGCTGACCAGTTGGGCCCCCCGCAGCGGGACGGAATTCCGCGTCACCGCCCAATGGCCGCGCTGCCACAGCTATTTCGCCCCGGTCGACGGCCGCTACGACCCCCTGTTCGCCGCCGAGACGATCCGCCAGATCGGCGCGCTGCTCGCCCACACCGGCTTCGACGTACCCCTCGGCCACAAGTTCCTCATGTGGGACCTGGAGTTCGCCGTCGTACCCGAGCGACTCCGGATAGCGGGCGCCCCCGCCAGCCTCGACATCGACGTCTCCTGCACGGAGGTGGACCGCCGCCCCGGCGGCGCCCTCAAAGGGCTCCGGTACGAGGCGGTGCTGCGCCAGGACGGGCAGACCGTGGCGACCGGCGGCGCCTCGTTCACCTGCACCAGACCGGAGGTGCACGACCGGCTCCGCCGCGACCGTCCGCGCAGCGACGAGTCACCGCTCCCGCTGACCGCGCCGCTCCCCCCTCAGCACGTGGGCCGCACGTCGCCCGTCGACGTCGTCCTCTCCCCCATCGGCGAGGCCGGCCGGTGGCTGCTCCGGGCGGACACCCGGCACCCCGTCCTCTTCGACCACCCCGTCGACCACGTCCCCGGCATGGTGCTGCTCGAAGCCGCCCGGCAGGCCGCACACGCCCTGCTCGGGCACGCCCCGTTCCCCGTCTCGGCCCGCAGCACGTTCGAGCGCTACGCCGAACTGGACGCCCCCTGCATGGTCGAGGCCCGTCAACTACCGGACGGGGAGGGCTCGTTGGCGACGGTGCTCGTCACGGCCACGCAGGGCGGCGAGCAGCTCTTCAGCTCCACTCTCACCGCGGCCTGCCCCTGACGGCGGCGCTTACGCACTCCGCGCCGGGCGGTGCCTGCACCCGTTACCCCGGGTGCCGCCCGGCCCCCGCCCACCCCTGCTGAGGTGACGCCGCGCCGTCCGCGAAGCGGCTGATGTGGTCCGCCGCCCATTGCTCGTAGGAGCACGCCGGACGGCCCGTCACCTCCGCGACGGCCGGCTCGACCCGGGCCTTCGCGCCCGCCCGCTGCTGCTCCGCGCTCTGCAGCAGCGCCTCCGCGACGTGCTCGGGATGGCGACGCAGATAGGCGGCTCTCGCCCGGGCCACGTCCCACTCCTCGAACCGCACCGGCTTCCCCAGCAGCCGGGAGAGGCACGCCGCCTGGTCGACGGCGCTGACCGGTTCGGGCCCGGTCAGTGTGTACGCCCTGCCCGCGTGCCCCTCCTCGGTGAGCGCGCGGACCGCTACCTCCGCGATGTCCCGGGGGTCCACACAGGAGTTGGGCGAGGTGCCGTACAACGCGGACACGGGACGCCCGGAGGCGATCAGCGGAGCCCACCCCAGGGTGTTCGACATGAAGGCCCGCGGACGCAGCAGCGTCCACTCCGTCCCGCATTCCCGCAGCCGCGCCTCGCACCGCCGCTGCCACCGGGTGATGGCGTCGTCCGCCGCCGGGTTGGCGACCGCGGCCGCGGAGAGCTTGACGATCAGCCGTACGTCCGTGCCGCGCACCGCCCTCAGGAAGCGCTCGTCGTCGCCGCCGCCCACCGCGTTGGTGAGGAGGAAGACCTTCGTCACGCCTTTCAACGCCCGCTCCAGGGACGGCGCGTCGCCGTAGTCGCCGGCGACGGCCTCCACGTGCTCGGGCAGGTCGCCGACCCTGTCCGGACGCCTGGTCAGGACGCGGACCGGCCCGTCGGCGGGGAGCCGGCGGACGACCTCCCGCCCCACCGTGCCGGTGGCGCCGGTCACGAGGATCACAGCGGCGCCCCGGGGGCTCCGTCACTGCCGTCCCTGCCGGACGGCGCAGCCCTGAACATCCCTGATCCCCCTGATGTGACGGGGTCCGGAAGGCCCCCGTGAACGCGGACATGGTAAGGCCCGGTAAGATACAAACTCGTCGGTTTCTTTGCCAGGGGTCCCCCGGCGGACCGCCGGCCACATCGGGAGGGACGTGGCTATGCAGGACCGGGCCATCCGCACCCGCCGGAAGATCCTCGAGGCGGCGGCATCGGTCTTCGGGGAGCGCGGGTACCAGGCGGCGACGATCGCCGACATCCTCTCCACCGCGGGTGTCACGAAGGGCGCCCTGTACTTCCACTTCGCCTCCAAGGAGCAGCTCGCCCAGGGCGTTCTGCGGGCCCAGGAGGGGCAGGACCCCGTTCCCTCGCGCACCTGCAAGGCGCAGGAGCTCGTGGACATGGTCATGGTCTACGTCCACCGACTGCAGACCGATTCCATGGTCCGGGCCGGCGTGTGGCTGGCGCTCAACCAGCAGGCGGCGGACCTCGATCGCAGCGGGCCGTTCCTGACCTGGAGCGAGACGCTGACCGAGCTGCTCGAAGCGGCCCGTGAACAGGGCGAGTTGCTGCCGCACGTGAAGCCGGCCGAGACGGCCCGCGTGATCGTCGGCGCCTTCGCCGGCGTACAGGCCATGTCGCAGACGCTGAGCGACTACGCGGACCTGGGCGAGCGGATCGCCGAGTTGCTGCGGCACATCCTGCCGAACGTCGTCATCTCCTCGGTCCTCGCGTCGGTCGCCCTCGACGGCGACCGCGGCACGAAGGTCAGCGCGGAGATCGCGGCCGAGGCCGAGACCGACGGGCAGCGCCTCGAGACCGTCGGCGGCTGACGGCCTGTCCGGCGTGCGTCTCGCGTCTCGCCACGGGGCCGATCGAGTCCTGCCGCTGGGTGACGACTGCGCCCGCCGCCACGCGGTCGACTGGCGATCATGGCCGGCTCGCACACATCTCACCGCGTCCCGTACCGGCCGGGAGCGCCAAGTGCCGCTCCGCACCGCAGAGTTGTCATGCGCCTCGCACCCCGGCCGGGCGGGCGCGGGTGACGCCGCGCCCCACCGCGTCCAGCGGGCGGCCGCCTCCGACCGGCGGCGCGCGGGGAGGAAGCCCGCTTGCCCTCACCGCCGGAGCCGTGGCAGCGTCCGGACGCAACTGTCGTCGCACCAGTGGAGTGGTCATGCTCTTCCCGGGCGCTCACCGAACCTCCCGGCCCACAGCGGCCGTCCAGCCGTCGGACGCCCCGAAGGACCCGCATGCCCACTCAGATCAGCTGCCGCTCCGTCACGAAGGCCTATAACGGCCTGCTCGTCCTGGACTCCGTCACCGTCACCCTCACCACGGGCGAGCGCACCGGAATCGTCGGCGAGAACGGCTCCGGGAAGAGCACCCTGCTGCGCCTTCTCGCGCGGGCCGAGGAGCCCGACCAAGGCGAGGTCGTCGTCCAGGCCGACGGAGGCGTCGGCTACCTCCCGCAGGAGTCCTCCTTCCCGCCCCGCCACACCGTCCAGCAGGCCGTCGACGTCGCGCTGGGCGACCTGCGCTCCCTCGAACGGCGCATGCGCCGGCTCGAGAGGCTCCTCGCCGAGGACGAGTCCGCGCTCGCCGAGTACGGCGAGGTGACGACCGCCTTCGAGCTGCGCGGCGGTTACGAGGCCGACGCCCGGGTGGAGCGCGCCCTGCACGGCCTCGGCCTGGTGGACCTGCCGCGCGACCGGGCCGTCGGCGACCTCGCCGGCGGCGAGCAGGTCCGGCTGCGCCTCGCCGCCCTCATGGCCGCTGCCCCGGAGGTCCTTCTGCTCGACGAGCCCACCAACCACCTCGACGACGAGGCCCTGACGTGGCTGGAGGAGCATCTGCGCACGCGCCGGGGCACGACCGTCGCCGTCTCGCACGACCGCACCTTCCTCGAACGCGTCACCGGCACGCTCCTGGAGGTCGACGGCGACCGCCACACCGTCACCCGCTACGGCAACGGCTACGACGGCTACCTCAAGGGGAAGGCGGCAGCCCGTCAGCGCTGGGAGGAGAGCCACCTCCGCTGGAAGGCGGACGTCGAGGCGGTGCGCGAGACCGCGGAGACCACGGCCCGCCGCGTCGCGCCCGGGCGGCCCATCACCGACGGCAACAAGATGGCCTACGACCGCGCCGCCGGACGCGTCCAGCAGTCGCTCGCGAGCCGCGTCCGCAACGCCGAGGAGCGCCTGCGCCGCCTCCTCGCGGACCCCGTGCCCGCGCCGCCGGAACCCCTCCGCTTCACCCCGGTACTGCGCGCCGAGCGCCTCACGGGCACCGTCCTCGAGGCCGACGGCGTCACCGTCGGCGGACGCCTCCCCCGCACCTGGCTCACCGTCGAGGCGGGGGACCGTCTGCTGATCACCGGCGGCAACGGGGCGGGCAAGAGCACCCTGCTGCGTGTCCTCGCCGGAGAGCTCGCCCCCGACGGCGGCCACGTCGCCCGGCGCGGACGCGTCGGCCACCTGCCGCAGGAGCCCGGGCCCGGCCGCCCCGGCCGGACGCTCCTGCAGGCCTTCGCGGAAGGGCGCACGGGCACCCCCGAGGACCACGCCGAACTGCTGCTCTCCCTCGGCCTGTTCACCTCCGACCGGCTCACCGCGCAGGTCACCCGGCTGTCCACGGGGCAGCGCCAGCGGCTCGCCCTCGCCCGGCTGCTGACCCGCTCCACCGACACGCTTCTGCTCGACGAGCCGACGAACCACCTCTCGCCCGCCCTCACCGAGGAGCTGGAGGAGGCTCTGAGCACCTACCCGGGCACGCTCGTCCTCGTCTCGCACGACCGCCGCGTCCGGGCACGCTGGCGGGGGAAGCACCTCTCCCTCGGCTCCGGTCCCGCAGCCGGGACGCGACGGGGAGGCGTCAGAAGGGCCCCGTCCCGGGCGCGTTGAGGAACCGGGACCGGGCGCGGCCGTCGCACCGGGCCACTCCGGGCGCCCGGCCTGGTGCCTCCGGGCCCGGCCCCGGACAGCACGCGAGGCGGGCTGGGGGCGCGTCGCCCCCGCAGCCCCGGCTGCCCGGCCCGGTCCCGGCTCCCGCCCCGGCTCAGCGCGCCGGCGGGCTCGTCCATCCGTCCGGGACGTGGGCGATGCGGACGCGCTGAGGATGGTCCCCCACGGGGACGGAGACCGTCTTCTCGCCCGTGCCGAAGTCGATGGCGGTGACCTGGTCGCTGCCGCTCTCGGAGATCACGCAGGACTTCCCGTCGCCGCTGACCGTCGCCCAGTACGGCTTCGAGGCCGTCACCAGCGGGCCTTCCTCCAGAGTCTCCCGGTCGACGACGGTCGCGTAGTCGTCCATCGTCCCGGCGACGCACAGCTTGTCGCCCTGCGGACTCATCGACATTCCGTGGTGGCGCGAGTCGTTGACCCAGGTGGTGCGGTCCTCGTCGGTGTCGGGATTCTTCGGGAGGGTCTTGTCGCGAGTGATCCTGTCCTCGGCGACGTCGTACTCCAGGAACCCGTTGTAGAAGGAGACCTGGAAGTACAGCTTGGACTCGTCGGGCGTGAACGCCACCGGCCGTACCGCGTCGGAGAGGTCCTTGCGGCCGAACGCGTCGAGGCGCTCGCGCATGTCGATGACCTCGACCTCCTCGAACGTCTCCGCGTCCACGACGGTGATCTTGCGGTCGCCCTTCGTCCAGTCGAGCCACGGCGCGTCGCTGTTCGTCTGGACGTCGCCGATGGACATGTTCCACAGGTGCTTCCCGCCGTCGGTGAAGACGTTCTCGTGGGGTTTGTCGCCCGTCTTGAACGAGCCCGCCTCCTCCCCGGTCTCGATGTCGAGGACGTGCACGGTGTTGGACGTGGAGGCCGAGACCGCCACCCGCTTCCCGTCGGGGGAGACCGCCATGTGGTCGGAGCGGAAGCCGGAGACGGGGAAACGCCAGTTGAGCTTCCCCGTCGTCACGTCGATCGAGACGACGTCGGCGAAGCTGGGCCGGGAGACGACCATCGACTTGCCGTCCGGGGTGGAGTACATGTCGTCCACGAACTGGTCGTGCCCCTCCCCCGGTCCGTTCCTGATGCCCAGGAAGAACAGCAGCTTGACCGGGTTCGCGTAGATCTCGTCCAGCCGCTCCTGCTTGTCGGGCACGACGTTGATGCGTCCGAGCTTCCCGAAGGAGCCGCTGGACTCGATCACGTCGGCCGTCCCGTCCCAGTTGTTGCCGACGAACATCACTTCCCGCAGCTCCGCCCGCTCCCCTTGCGGGGCGGGCGCGGCACCTGCCGCGCCGGTCGTGGCGGCCACGGCGGCGAGGGCCGCCGCGAGCGCCACCGGCAGCCGGTGGCGGCGCCTCGCGCGGGGGGCTTGCCGTTCTGCGGGGGCGGGCGTCCGGGGGTCCGCGTTCTTCCTGGTCACGTCCACGGCTCTCCTTCACGTGGCGGCCCGCGCCGCCGGGGCGCGAGCAGCTGATACGTCATGAGCTGTGCCGGGCCCTCCGCGGAGGCGCTGCGGCCACTGGGAACGGCCCGGCAGCGGGCGCGCCCTCCGGAGTGGAGGTACGCCGCGCGCTGTGCTGTCACGCGTCGCCGTGCGGGGGTGCCCCGCCCCACAAAGTGAAAAGGATGCACTTCACATTCGGCTACTCGAAAGTAACGACAGGGCGGCGGTTGTTCAACCCCCGTGCGCGAGAAGCACGGGAGAAGATGGCCGGGACACGAGCGAGGGAGAGCGGGTGACGGAGCGACTGAGGCGGTCCACCGGTCGCTACGCGGGCAAAGCGGCCACGGAACGCCACGCGGAGCGGCGCCGGAGGTTCCTCGACGCGGGTCTCGAACTCTTCGGCGCGGGCCCCGGTTACCGCTCGACGACGGTCGCGGCCCTCTGCGAGGCGGCCGGACTGTCGACCAGGCAGTTCTACGAGGAGTTCCGCACCCTGGAGGACGTCCTCGCCGTCCTGCACCTGGAGGTCAACGACTACGCGGAGAGAGCCGTACTGGACGCCCTCGCACGGACCGCCGAACTGCCCGCCGCCGAGCGGTACGGCTCCGTCTTCAGGGCGTACGCGGCGAGCATCGCCGAGGACCCGCGCCGCATCCGCATCACCTTCACGGAGATCGTCGGCGTCAGCCCCCGCCTGGACGAGCAGCGCCTCTCACGGCGGGCCCGCTGGATCGACCTGATCCGGGCCGAGGCGGCCGCGGCGGTCCGCAGGGGCGAAGCCGCGGACCGCGACTACCGTCTCGCGGCGGCCGCCTTCATCGGCAGCGTCAACGGGCTGCTGCACGACTGGGCGGCCGGATGGGTCGACGCGACGCTCGACGAGATCGTGGCCGAACTCGTGCGGCTGCTACTGGCGTTGATGCGGTCCGGGGAGTGAGCCGGGAGGTGGCGGGCGCCGCGACGTCCGACGGCCGGACCCCGGGACCGGTCCCTCCGGCCTGAACGCGACAGGACGGCCGGGCCCGGTCCGGGCTCAGCGTGCGATGGCGGTGTTGCGCGCCATGATGTCCTCCGCCGAGTCCCACAGCCGCGGGAGGAACCGCAGGACGCGCTCGGCCCGTGGGAGAAGGTCCGCGACGGAGCCGATCCCGAGGTCGGCGACGGCTTCGCGGAACGCCGGATCGAGGGAGCGGTGCAACTCCGGGGCGTCCGCGGCGAGGACGGTGTGGCAGCGCGTGAACGTCGCGATGATCCAGAACACCGCTTCGCGGTGGTCGCCGCGGCCGATCAGCTCCCGGCTGCCGTCGACGGCGATGGGCCGCGCCGCGGCCAGCGCGCGCAGATGGTGCCGGACGCGGGCGGCGGACCACTCCCGGCATCCGAGGAGCTCCAGCAACTCCGGATAGATGTCCGGGAGTCCGTAGTCGTCGAGCGCCTCGCGCACCCGGAGGTAGCGCAGCCGCACCGTCGGATTGCGCAATGCGGCGACGAGCGGAACGTGCGTGGTCACGCCGGTGGGGAACAGCCATGCCATGACCTGCTCATGGAACGGCGCCGCGACCTCCCGTGCCCTCAGGGCCTCCAGCCGGCTGACGATCCTGTGCCGGGCGTCCTCGCATCGGCGCCGCACCCAGGGCAGGTCGGCGAAACGCGCCGGAACCTCGGTCTGCAGTCCGCGCAGCAGGCCGCCGGGGTCCTCGATGACCGTGCAGGTGCGGAAGCTGCCCGCCAAGTGGTAGGACCCGAGGACCTGTTCGGGACGTTCGAGCTGCGATGCCGGCATGTGGCTGACCTCCAGCACCGCGCCCCGGTAGCCGAACTTGCCCGGCGCGGCGGGCGGTCGGGGCGTGTCGGTGACCACGACGACGTCGACGTCGGAGGTCGCCGGCAACTCGGCGTCGCCGGGGAGCCCTACCGTGGAGCCGCTGAAGTACGCGCCACGGTATCCGGGCACGGAACGCCCGTACCGCGCCACCCAGTCCGCGGCGGCGGCCCGCGCCTCCCCGACCCTCACACGGTTCTCCTCACCGGCTTCCTCACGCGGGGCTCCACTTCTGGCTGTCGTCCCCCGAGCACTCCCACAGCCGCAGGGGAGTTCCGCTCCGCACGTCGCCGTCCTGCACGGCGACGCACTTGTCGGCCTGCGGGTTGACCAGGTCGCTGCCCTCGCTCAGCACGAACTGCTGCGCGGGGTTGCCGCTGCAGCGGGCGAGCTGGATCACCGCACCGTTCTCGACGGACCCGTTCGCGACGTCCATGCACAGGTCCTGGAACCGCACCGTGCCGTCGTTCTCGATTCTCCACCGCTGCGACGCGGATCCCGAACAGGTCCGTATCCGCAGGGGAGTTCCGTCCTCTCCCTCGCCTCCCGGTACGTCGATGCACTGGTCCGAGTTGTGGCTCCAGAGCCGTACGGTTCCCTCGGGGCCCTCTCCGCCGCCCGGTGGCGGTCCCGGTGCCGGGGGCTTCTGCGTACCGTCGTCCTGCGGAGGGCGGTCCTTGCCGTCGTCACCGTCCCCGGGCCGCTCCGATTCCGGCTTCTCCTCCCCTTTTCCACCCTTGCCGCCGTCCTCTCCGGAGGGGGAGCCGCCCGAGGAGGGGGCACCGGGCCTGTTCGCGTCGTTCTCCCGGCCCCCGTTCCACTCCGGGCCCGGGTTGGCGCCCGTCCCCGTCGGCTCGTCGCCGCCGCTGCCGCCGTACAGAGCGAACCCGCCGATCAGCAGCCCCAGTACGGCCAGCGCGGCGACGGCGGCGAGTACGGCTCTGCGGGGGCGTCCGGCGGGCTCGGGCGGTGCCGGGTTCCGCGAACCCGCGGGGACGATACGGGGGTTGACCGTCGTGACGATGCGGTCGGCGGGCTCCTGTCCGTCGTCGCGTCCGGTGCCGGCCCCCTGCCGGGAACTCCCCCGCGCGCCCTCCCCGGAACTCCCAGGCACACCCGCGCCCTCCGCCGGGGCGGCGGGCGTCCCGGGCCAAGGGTGCGGGCCCGACGGGCCTGCGGGGGTGGTGGGTTCGGCGGGACCGAGGGGGTCGGCGGGATCGGTCATCGTGTCCTTTCGGGTGCCGCGCCGTACGGAGACGAGGCGGCCGGAGGGCGGCGGGCTCCGGCCGCGCCGGCAGGTTCGCGGCCCTGACGTGCCGCACGGACCCGGCACCTGCCCGGCTCCTCGATGTCTCACACCACTGGTGCCGGGGGCCGGGTGACCCCGGCGCCGGGGAACCGGAGGGGTGCCGTCCGCCGGGGGTCGGGCGCGGGTGGCGGGCCGCCACGGGGGTCGCCCCGCCCTCACCAGTCAAAGGGAACCTGCCCTGTCCGCGAAAGCGGCCGAGCAGGAAAACGGCCTGAACATGAGTCCCGCGCGGTCAGGATGAGGGGCTTTGTGCCCGCCTGTCTCCCACGGCGTCTTTGCGGGAAGTCTCATGACGTATCGGTGGAAGAGGGAGGACACGCATCGGTGCCCCGGACGCCACGGAGGCGGTGCGCACGCCCCGCCTCCCCCGGTCCGCCTCTGCCGTCCGTGGGCGGAGAACGCCGGGGCGCAGCACTACGATCGACGTTAGTTGCCCAGGCTTACCATTACTGACATCCCGTCGGATCGCCTTACGGGCCGGGCCCGTCACGACCGGGCCGTGCCGTTGCGAACGGCGGCGGACCAGCACGCCCTTGAACACGGAGGTGTTCGTTGAGTACGGACCAGCAGTGGGACATCGTCACGGGAGTCGGGCGGACCGCCCTGGCGGTAGCCGCCGGGAGAGCGGCGGAGACGGCACGTCCCGACGCGCTGATGTCCGACCCCTACGCGTCCCTCCTCGTCGCCGCCGCCCAGCCGGGCGGTCCGTTCACCGCCCCCGGCAGGAGCGGAGGCAAGGAGCCCGAGGACGAACTGTGGGCCGCGACCTCCGAGTACGTGGGCCTGCGCTCACGCGTCTTCGACGACTACTTCGCGTCCGCCTCCGCCGACGGCCTCACGCAGGTGGTGATCCTCGCCGCCGGCCTGGACACCCGTGCGTACCGGCTCGGCTGGCCCTCCGGGACGGTCTGCTACGAGCTGGACCAGCCCGCCGTACTCGAGTTCAAGACGCGGATCCTCGACGCCGAGGGCGCGGAGCCCGGTTGCGACCACCGGCCGGTCCCCGTCGACCTCCGCGACGACTGGGGCGCGGCGCTCCGGGCGGCGGGGCACGACGCCGCCTCCCCCACCGCCTGGCTCGCCGAGGGCCTGCTGCCGTATCTGCCGCCGGAGGCGGAGGCCCGGCTCCTCCAGGAGGTCAGCCGGCTCTCGGCGCCGGGCAGCCGCTTCGCCGTGGAACGCATAGACGACATAGCCCGCCTGGTCGACGATCCGGTTCTCCAGGAAGGCTCCGACGATCTCGGCATCGACGTGAAGTCCCTCTTCCCCGGAGGGGAACGGGAACCGGTGGAGACCCAGCTCGCGAAGTCCGGCTGGGAGTTGGAGAACAGGACCGTGTCCGCGGCCGCCGACGCCCTCGGCCGCTCCATGGCCCGCATGAAGGCGCTCACCGAGCACGTCACGCACACCTTCGGCCGCCTCCCCTGACGGGCACGCGGGCATGGCCCGGCGTCGGCGGCGTGCCGGCGCCGGTCAGCAAGCCGCGGGCTTCAGCCCCGCGCCCGCCCAGATCGGCACGTCGCCGTCGCGCATCGCCTGACGCCCCCGGCCTCGATCTCGACCGGCTCGGGACGCCGGTGCTGCGGGGCCACGAGGCCCGGCTCCAGCAGCCGCAGCCCGTCGAAGAAGCGCTCCACCTGGGCTCGCGTCCGGGTGCGCACCGTCGAGCCGGTCTCCTCGAAGTCCTCCTCGATGCGGCTGACCCGGGCGTCGAAGTCGGCCGTGACGTGGGTGACCACCAGCGCGCTGCCGGCCGGTACCGCGTCCATGAGGATCATGGCGTAGCAGTCGTAGCCCGGCGGCAGCCAGTGCAGGAGGAGGCAGAGGGCGACGGCGACGGGGCGCTCCGGGTCGAGCGTGCCGCGGGCGCGGGGGCGCGCAGGATGCTCCGCGGGTCCGTCGCGTCCGCCTGGATGTACGCCGTTCTTCCCTCGGGGGTGCTGGTGTGCAGGGCCCGCGAGTGCGCCAGCACGATCGGGTCGTTTCCGGCGTAGACGATCCGCGCCGCCGGGTCGGCGGCCTGCGCCACCTCGTGCAGGTTGGGCGAGGTGGGGATGCCGGTGCCGACGTCCAGGAACTGCGTGATGCCGTGCTCCGTGACCAGCGCCCGCGCCGCCCGGTGGATGAACGCCCTGTTCTCCCGCGCGCTCGCCTCGGCGGACGGGACGGTGGCCAGGACCTTCTCGGCCTGTTCCCGGTCGGCCTCGTAGTGCGTCTTGCCGCCGAGCAGGCAGTCGTAGACGCGGGCGGCGTGCGGCCGGTCGACCTCGAGGGTCACGAGCTGCTCCGGCTCGCCCTCCGCCCACGCGTTGTCCGTCTCTTCCATCCCCCGGCCGTCCGCCCCCGGTCCCAAGTCCGGGCGATGTCAGGGCACGTCGTTGGGCCCACGCCCGCGCTGTCCGGCCACCGCCGCCGGCATCCCGATTCACGCCGCGGCGCCGACTGCTGGCATGGTTTCCTGACCGGGGGCTCCGCCTCACGCCGAGACGGCCCGGCCCACGTCCCGACGTCACAGCGCCTAAGGAGACAGCCCGACGATGAGGAACAGCGCCCAGGCACAGGCCTTCCGCAGGAGCCGCTCGCTGAAGCGGGTCCGCGCCGTGGTCACGGCCGGGGCGGTCGCCGCGTCGCTGCTGGTGGGCTGCTCGGGCGGCGAGGACGGGAAGCCCGGGCGTTCCGAGCCGCCGTCGCCCTCGCAGGACGGGGACGGCTCCGCGAAGGAGCCCCGGAAGAAGCCCGTCCCCTTCGCCCCGTACGTCGACACGTCGCTCAAGCCCTCCTACGACCTGCTCGAAGGCGCCCGTCGGACCGGCGTGAAGGAGTACAACCTGGCCTTCGTCTCCCCCGGGCGCGGCAAGTGCGCGCCCATGTGGGGCGGACGGCAGGAACTGCGCGACAATCCCGTGGCCCGCCAGGCCGCCGAACTGCGGAAGGCGGGGGGCGACGTCCGGGTCTCGTTCGGCGGGCAGAGCGGCAACGAACTGGCCCGGGCCTGCAAGTCCGTCGACGATCTGGTCGCCGCGTACAGCGAGGTCGTCGAGGCCTACGATCTGACGAAGGTGGACTTCGACATCGAGGGCCCCGCGCTCACCGACACCCGAGCCAACGAGCTCCGCGCCCGCGCCGTCGCCCGGCTGCAGAAGCGGCTCCCGAAGCTGGACGTCTCCTTCACCCTCCCCGTCATGCCGGGCGGCCTGAACCGCGACGCCCTCGCCGTGCTGAAGAGCACCAAGGAGCATGGAACCCGGGTCTCAACCGTCAACATCATGGCCATGGACTACGGCACCTACTACGACGGCGACATGGGCGAGTACGCCGTGAAGGCCGCCACCGCCACGCGGAAGCAGGTGGCGAAGGCGCTGGGGATCCGCGGCCGGGAGGAGGCGTGGCGGGCGGTGTCGGTGACGCCGATGATCGGCGTGAACGACGTCAAGGTCGAGGTCTTCCGCCCCGAAGACGCCGCGGAGCTGCGGAAGTTCGCCGAGAAGAAGGGCCTGGGAGGGCTGTCGATGTGGTCGGCCACCCGGGACAGGCCGTGCCCTGGAGGCCCCAACACCAAGGCGCAGGCGACCTGTTCGAGCACCGGGGACACGGCGCACGAGTTCGCCGAGGCGTTCAGGGGCTGAGCACCGGCCCCAGGTCTCAGCCGGCCTTCCGTCCCGAGCCGGGTTCCGCGACCCGCCGGTGGGCCGCGGCCTTCAGCCGGTCGGGGAGGACCCGGTCGGCGATCCCCTGCGCCTTCGTCGCCGCCGAGCCCGTGACCAGTTTCGGCCTGCCCGACATCACCGCGTCGAACGCCTGAGCCGCGACCTGGGCGGGGTCGTCCTTCCGCATCCGGCCCAGACGGGTGTCCAGCATCCCCGCCCGGCGGAAGAAGTCCGTCTCCGTGGGCCCCGGCATCACGGACGTGAGGGTCACCCCCGTCTCCTTCAGCTCCTCCTGCAGGGCCTGGACGAAGGACTGCAGGAAGGACTTCGAGGCGTTGTAGACCGGCTGGAACGATCCGGGCACGGTCGCGGCGATCGACGAGGTGACGAGCATCCGCCCCTCGTCGCGGGCCGCCATCTCCTTCAGGAAGCGCTTGGCCAGCCGGACGGTGGAGACGACGTTCAGGTCGATCACCGCCAGGTCGTCGTCGAGGTCCGTGTCGATGAAGGCGCCGCCCTGCCCGACGCCCGCGTTGAGGGCCACCGTGTCGACGGGCCGTCCCGTGGACGTCACGGCCACGTACAGCTCCTCGACGCCCGCTTCGGTCCGCAGGTCCGCCTGCACCGCGCGGACGTCGACGGGCGCGGCGCCGAGCTCCTCGGCGGCGGCGGCCAGCGCGTCGTCCTCCGCATTGATCACGAGGTCGAAGCCGTGCGCGGCGAAGCGCCGGGCGAGTTCGTATCCGATGCCCCGGGACGCGCCGGTCACGACCGCCAGGGGTGCGTTGTCACTCATCGGCCCCGAGTACCCCGCTGCCCGCTCCCACTCCTGCTCGCGGGAGGCGTGCCGGTCCGGACGGGGGCGGGCGGAGGGGCCGGGCCGCGTCCGGCCGCGCCCCGGGCCTGGCCGTGGCGGACGATGCGGAGCATACTGACCTCACGATGACGAAGCGTTCCGCGCCCAGGCGCCACCTCCCCACCAGTCCCTTCAAGGCGCCCGTCGCCCCGCTCGCCAAGCAGTTCGCCCTGGGAGACCGGGTCTCGCACGACCAGTACGGCCTCGGCAGGATCATCGGCGTGGAGGAGGGGATCGCGATGCTCGTCGACTTCGGTTCCCGGCAGGCCCGGATCCCCAGCCCGTACACGTCGATGGACAAGCTCTGACCTGACCCGCGGGGGCGACGCCGCCCGCAGGGGCCGTCCCCCGAGCCGTCCACGCCGCAGGGGCCCGTCTCCGGGCCGTCCGCACCGCAGCGCACCGAGGCGTACCGGCCTGTGCGGCCGGTACGCCTCCTGCTGTCCGGCGTGCCCGCCGGAAATGCCCGTGGCGTCCGGGACTGCCCGCCGGTGCCCGTCCGGACGTATGCCGCGGCGCGTTCTTCGGCGGCGGCGTCCCGGGTACACGCCGGCGGGGCCGCCCGACGCGGCGATGCCCGCGGTGTGCGCGGAATCTCCCTCGCGGCCGGGCCCGGATCCGGGGGGCGGTGTCCGCGGACGCCGCCCAAGAGATATCTTGACGTCGAGACGACGTAGACGTGAAGCGGAGTATCGGTGACTGACTCGACCATCATCTACACGCAAACCGACGAGGCGCCGGCCCTGGCCACGTACTCGTTCCTGCCCGTCATCAGGGCCTACGGGTCGACGGCCGGCGTCGGTGTCGAAAGCCGTGACATCTCCCTCGCGGCGCGCATCATCGCCGGCTTCCCCGAGCGTCTCCGGGAGGACCAGCGCATCGACGACGAGCTGGCCTACCTCGGCGAGCTGGCGAAGACACCCGAAGCCAACATCATCAAGCTGCCGAACATCTCGGCGTCCATCCCGCAGCTCAAGGCGGCCATCGCCGAACTGCAGGAGCAGGGTTACGCGCTGCCGGACTACCCGGACGACCCGAAGACCGACGAGGAGCGCGACGTCCGCGCGCGCTACGACAAGGTCAAGGGCAGCGCCGTCAACCCGGTGCTGCGCGAGGGCAACTCCGACCGCCGCGCGCCCGCCTCGGTGAAGTCCTACGCCCGTAAGTACCCGCACCGCATGGGCGCCTGGACGTCCGAGTCGAAGACGAACGTCGCGCACATGGACGGCGACGACTTCCGCTCGACGGAGAAGTCGGCCGTCGTCTCCGAGGCCGGCTCGCTGCGCATCGAACTCGCGGGCGACGACGGAAGCGTCACGGTGCTGCGCGAGTCCGTGCCCGTGCTGGCGGGCGAGGTCGTGGACGCCGCCGTCATGCGCGTCGCGGCGTTGCGGGAGTTCCTCGAGGCGCAGGTCGCGCGGGCGAAGTCGGAGAACGTGCTCTTCTCGGTCCACCTGAAGGCCACGATGATGAAGGTCTCCGACCCGATCATCTTCGGTCACGCCGTCCGCTCGTTCTTCCCGAAGACCTTCGCCGAGTACGGCCGGACGCTCGCGTCCGCCGGCCTGTCCCCCAACGACGGCCTCGGCGGCATCTTCAAGGGCCTGGAGTCGCTGCCCGAGGGCGCGAAGATCAAGGAGTCCTTCGAGGCGGAGCTCGCCGAGGGACCCCAGCTGGCGATGGTCGACTCCCACCGCGGCATCACGAACCTGCACGTTCCGAGCGACGTGATCGTCGACGCCTCCATGCCGGCGATGATCCGCACCTCGGGCCACATGTGGAACGCGAACGACGAGGAGGACGACACCCTCGCCGTCATCCCCGACAGCAGCTACGCGGGCATCTACCAGGTCGTCATCGACGACTGCCGCGCCAACGGCGCCTTCGACCCGTCCACGATGGGCTCCGTGCCCAACGTCGGCCTGATGGCGCAGAAGGCCGAGGAGTACGGCAGCCACGACAAGACCTTCGAGATCCCCTCCCCCGGCACGGTGCGAGTGCTCGACGGCAGCGGCGCCGTCCTCATGGAGCAGGCGGTCAGCACCGGCGACATCTTCCGCATGTGCCAGACCAAGGACGCCCCGATCAGGGACTGGGTCAAGCTGGCCGTGAGCCGGGCCCGCGCGACCGGCGACCCCGCCGTCTTCTGGCTGGACCAGAGCCGCGCGCACGACGCCAACCTCATCGCGAAGGTCGAGCAGTACCTCCCCGAGCACGACACGGAGGGACTGGACATCCGGGTCATGTCCCCGGCCGACGCGATGGCGTTCTCCCTGGAGCGCATCCGCCGCGGCGAGAACACCGTCTCCGTCACGGGCAACGTGCTGCGCGACTACCTGACGGACCTCTTCCCGATCCTGGAGCTGGGCACCAGCGCGAAGATGCTCTCCATCGTCCCGCTGATGAACGGCGGCGGCCTGTTCGAGACGGGTGCCGGCGGGTCCGCGCCCAAGCACGTGCAGCAGCTCGTCAAGGAGAACTACCTCCGCTGGGACAGCCTGGGCGAGTTCCTCGCGCTCATGGTCAGCTTCGAGCACCTCGCGCAGCGGACCGGCAACCCGCGTGCGCAGATCCTCGCGGACACCCTCGACAGGGCGACGGCCACGTTCCTGGAGGAGAACAAGTCGCCGAGCCGCAAGCTGGGCGGCATCGACAACCGCGGCAGCCACTTCTACCTGGCGCTGTACTGGGCGCAGGAGCTGGCGAAGCAGACCCAGGACGCCGAACTGGCCGCGGCCTTCTCGGAGCTCGCCACGACGCTGTCGCAGCAGGAGCAGACGATCGTCGACGAGCTGATCGCGGTGCAGGGCTCCGCGGCCGACATCGGCGGGTACTACCACCCCGACGAGGAGAAGACGGGGGCCGTCATGCGCCCGTCGAAGACGTTCAACGAGGCGCTTGCCGCCCTCAGCCGGGGCTGAGGCCCGGGCGGTAGGCCGGACCGCGTCGTCGAGGGCTCCGTTCCACTCCGGTGGGGCGGGGCCCTGACGCGTGCCCTGCCCGCACGTGCGTGAGGGCGCGGTGTGCGAGAGGAGCGGCGGACAAGGGCCGTACGAGGGACCGCGCACGATGGGGGACGGAGTGCGCCTCTGCGCACGCCGGAGAGCCGGAGCGGTGGCGGGAGGGCCGGGGCCGAACTACGCGGCGCCGAGCGGCAGAAGAAGGCTGGAGAGGGGCCCCTGCCCGATGGGTCGCGCACGTGACGCGGCCCCGGGGGCGGCCGGTGGAAGCGGTGGCTCCTCCGGCCGCCGTACGGGAGTCGTCAGCGGACGGGGACGGTCATCGGGAGCGGAGACCGCCCCGATATCGTCCCCTCGGGAATCCGGGCATTCCCAGGCGTTCCCGCCCGCGGCGGTGCGGCGAGCGGAGTTACTGGGAATTCACTGCTTCGCCGCCCCGGGCCGGTGGCCCTGTCCTGGAATCGCCCTCCCGGCATTGTGCCGGGATTTCCGGGGCGGAGAGGCGAGTCAGCCGGGCATTCCGTCCAGATGCGGCAGGCTGTGGTCGAGCCGCTCCCGCTTGGTCCACAAGTAGTCGAAATTCTCCTTGTTGGGCTGAATCAGCAGCGGGATGCGTTCCGAGATGTCGATACCGTTGGCCTCGAGCGCGTTGCGCTTTCTCGGGTTGTTCGAGAGGAGGCGGACGGATTCCACGCCCAGGTCGTTCAGGATCTCGACGGCGACGCTGTATTCCCGCGCGTCCACGGGGAGCCCGAGCGCGAGATTCGCCTCGACCGTGTCGAGCCCCTCGGCCTGCTGCAGCTTCAGCGCCTTCAGCTTGGCCAACAACCCGATGCCGCGGCCCTCGTGGCCCTGAATGTAGACCAGGATGCCCGCACCCTCGGCGACCATCATCTGCAGGGCCGTGCCCAGTTGGTCACCGCACTCGCAGTGCGTCGACCCGAAGACCTCTCCTGTCAGGCATTCGGAGTGCACACGGGTGAGCACCCCGTGCGGGGTGATGTCGCCGTGTACGAGGGTTATTTGCTCTCTTCCGCTCTCCCGGTCCAAGTACCCGATGGCCAGGAAATCTCCGTGCACCGTGGGCAGCCGGACCTCGACCACCCGCTCGACAGCAGATCGCGGCGGGGCGCCGTTCGCAAGGGATTCAAGGTCTGCCATGGGCTGAGCGTACCTCCCGTACAACCATTCATCTGGCTCTTGCCGAAAAAGCTGAATCAACGTGCGCATTCTCGGAATTGAATGCGCAGAGTTGGGTGAAAAGCACAGTCAGGGCAGCGTCGCGCGGGAACGCCCGGCGGGATACCGGGCGGCCGGAACGGAGCCGACTCTCCCACAGCGCGGACGGGACTGCCACAGCCAGACGACATCACGTGTGAAGGACCACACCAGCGAGGTCAGCGCGAGAGCGACCAGCGTGACGTTCACAGATCCGGGCAGAACACCGGCGGTCGCGACGAGGAGGACGATCCCCTGGAGCGCCGCGACGGTCTTTCGCGCGAAGCTCGGCGGGAGCGGGGCGTTCATCCAGGGCAGGGCCCGCGCGGCCGCGACGAACGCGTACCGCATGCCGCCGATGGCTATGACCCACGGTCCGAGGGCGAACGCGAGGTAGATGCTCAGTACAAGAAGAAGGAACGCGTCGACTTCCATGTCGAATCGCGCTCCGAGAGAGGACGAGGTGCCGGTGCGCCGCGCCACGAGGCCGTCCACGAAGTCCAGCATGAGCGCGCAGGTCGTCATCGCCACCGTCGCGCCGATGTGCGCGCCGCCTGCCGCGTCCGCTACGAGCGCCGTGACCCCGCCGACGAGAGTGGCCCGGGCGAGCGTGACCTTGTCGGCCGGCCCGAGGCCGGGCTTGCCGGAGCGCAGCAGCACGGCGCAGACCGTCACACCGAAGAGCGTGCCGGTCAGCCAGCCCACCGGCCCGAGGCCGACCGTCGACCACAGGAGCGCGAGAAGGAGCAGCTGAGCGGCGACCCCCAGGGCGGTCTGCCGTCCCAACTGCCCGACCTTCCGCCAGTCTTGCGTGATCATCGCGCCTCCTGGTGCAGGTGTGGCGGAGCCGGATGGGGCTGATTATGGTACGAGTGATCAGCGTGATGTGAAGAAATTGCAGTTGCCACCTTGCCTGGAGGGCACAAATGGAGCGCACAGCTCGGGCTTACTGGCTCCGGTCCCCGGGATTCGGCGAGATCCACTCCGTCACCCTTCCTTCCCTCGGCCAAGGCGAGTTGCTCGTGCGTACGGTCTGCTCAGGTGTGAGCCGCGGGACGGAGAGCCTCGTCTTCCACGGCCGGGTGCCTGAAAGCCAGCACCATGTCATGAGGGCCCCCTTCCAGGAGGGCGATTTCCCCGGACCCATCAAGTACGGCTATTTGAACGTGGGGATCGTCGAAGAGGGGGATCATGACCTGTTGGGCCGCCGGGTCTTCTGTCTCTACCCGCACCAGACCCGCTACGTGGTCCCCGCCGACGCGGTGACTCCCGTGCCGGACGAGGTGCCCTCGCGCCGGGCTGTGCTCGCGGGAACGATGGAGACCGCGGTGAACGCGGTGTGGGACGCGGCGCCGATGCTCGGCGAGAGGATCGCCGTGGTCGGGGGCGGGATGGTCGGCTGCAGCGTCGCGGCCGTCCTCGGCCGCTTCCCCGCATCCCGGGTGGAGTTGGTCGACGCGGATCCCTCGCGCGCCGAGGCCGCGGAGGCGCTGGGCGTCGGTTTCGCCCTGCCGGAGGAGGCGGCGGAGGACTGCGACCTCGTCGTGCACGCCAGCGCCACGCAGGCCGGTCTCACCCGGTCCCTGGAACTGCTGGCACCGGAGGGGCGGATCGTCGAACTGAGCTGGTACGGCGAGGAGAAGGTCAGCGTCCCTCTCGGGGAGTTCTTCCACTCGCGGCGCCTGGCGATCAGGAGCAGCCAGGTCGGGGCGCTGCCCCCGTCGATGCGCTCGCGCCGCACGTTCGCGGACCGCATGGCCCTCGCGCTCGACCTGCTGCGGGACCCCGCCCTGGAGATGCTCGTCACCGGCAGCTCCGCCTTCGACGAACTCCCCGAGGTGATGCCCGAGATCGCGAGCGGCCGGATGCCCGCCCTGTGCCACCTCATCACGTACGGCGACGACGCCGTCCAGTGACGAACCCGAACCCGACCACCGGCCCGATTCCGGCCGCCACCACCACCAAGAACCACCGGAGAGTGAACGATGTTCAGCATCACCGTCCGTGACCACATGATGATCGCCCACAGCTTCCGCGGTGACGTCTTCGGGCCCGCGCAGCGGCTGCACGGCGCGACCTTCGTGGTCGACGCCACCTTCCGCCGCCGCGAGCTGGACTCCGACGGCATCGTGGTCGACATCGGTGCCGCGACGCAGGAGCTGAACGGCATTCTCGCCGCCCTCAACTACCGCAATCTGGACGACGAGCCCGACTTCGCCGGGATGAACACCTCCACCGAGGTGCTCTGCAAGGTCGTCGCCGACCGTCTCGCCGAGAAGGTCCACGGCGGCGCGCTGGGCGAGAACGCCCGCGGCCTCGACTCGATCGTGGTGACGCTGCACGAGTCGCACGTCGCGTGGGCCAGCTACGAGCGCTCCCTGTGAGCTCGGCGGACGGCACCGGGGGCCGTCCGGGAGGCGGCGCGCAGAGGGCTTCGCCCGTGCACTTCGTGATGCCCGGCGACGTGGACGACCCCGCGTCCCCCAGCGGCGGGAACGCCTACGACCGCCGGATGTGCCGCGAACTCGCCGCCGCCGGACGGCCGGTGGGCGAAGCGGCCCTCCCGGGCGGCTGGCCCGATCCGGGCCCGTCGGCCAGGTCCGCCCTGGAGCGTGAACTGGCGGGCCTGCCGGACGGATCCGTCGTCCTCGTGGACGGTCTCGTGGCCTGCGGGGTGCCCGAGATCGTCGTGCCCGAGACCGGACGGCTGCGCGTGGCGGTGCTGATGCACCTGCCCCTCGCGGACGAGACGGGGATCGAACCCGGCCTGGCGGCGCGGCTGGAGGAGCTGGAGGGCCGGACGCTGCGCGCCGCGCACGCGGTCGTCGCCACCAGCGACTGGGCGGCCCGCGACGTGCGGCACCGGCACGGGCTGGACCCGCGGCGCGTGCACACGGTGTGCCCCGGCACGGACCCCGCCCCGCTCGCCCGGGGCACCGACGGCGCCTCGCGGCTGCTGTGCGTCGCCGCCGTCACGCGCCGCAAGGGGCAGGCCGATCTGGCCCGCGCCCTGGCCGAGGTCGCCGACACGCCGTTCACCTGCGAGTTCGCCGGAGCGCTCGACCGGGACCCCGCCTACACCGAGGAGCTCCGCGGTGTGCTGCGCGACGCCGGGCTGGAGGACCGCGTACAGCTGTCGGGGCCTCTCACGGGGCGGCCGCTCGCGGAGGCGTACGACGCGGCGGACCTGTTCGTCCTCGCGTCGCACGCCGAGACCTACGGCATGGTCTTCACGGAGGCGCTCTCCCGCGGCATCCCCGTACTGGCGACAGCGGCGGGCGCCGTGAGCGACACCGTGGGAACGGCACCCGACGGGAGCGTCCCCGGCATCCTCGTACCGCCCGGCGACGCCGGTGCCCTGGCCGGAGCCCTGCGCAGGTGGCTGACCGAGCCCACAATTCGTCGTCTTGTGACAACATCCGCACGCCGGCGCCGTGCCGGACTGCAAGGTTGGCCCGGAGCCTCTCAGCGCCTTGACGAGGTACTGGAGAGTCTTCGCGGCGAACGACCCGATGCGCCCGAACCGTCCGTTCCGCCGGACGACGGAGCGCGACATGAAGACCGGAGAACTCCTTGAACGCTGTCGGCGCTTCCCGCTACGCCCCCGAATGGCTCTCGCTGCGTGAAGGCGCCGACGCACAGGCCCGCTCCTGCGAACTGCTGGAGCCGCTGCGCGAATTCCTGTCCGCCGCCCGGGCAAACGGCGGCACCGGGACGGTCACCGTCCGCGACCTCGGCTGCGGTACGGGCTCGATGGGGCGCTGGCTCGCGTCCCGGCTGGACGGACCGCAGCGCTGGATCATGCACGACCGCGATCCCGACCTGCTCGCCGGTATCGCCTCCCGTATGCCGGAGCAGTCCGCCGACGGCAGCCCCGTCGAGGTCGTGCCGGAGGAGCTGGACGTCACCGAAGTGACCGGCGACTACCTGGCGGGCACCTCCGTGGTGGCCGCCTCAGCGCTGCTGGACCTGCTGACCGCCGAGGAGGTGGACCGCATCGCCGCCGCGTGCACGTCGGCGGGCAGCGCGGTCCTCTTCGCCCTCTCCGTGGAGGGCAGGGTCGAACTCGACCCCGCCGACCCCCTCGACGGCGAGATGGCCGACGCCTTCAACGAACATCAGCGCCGCGCAGTCGACGGGCGCCGCCTGCTCGGACCCGACGCCGTCGAAGCGGCCACGTCCGCGTTCGAACTGCACGGCGCGACCGTGCGCACCCGGCTCAGCCCGTGGCGACTCGGGCCGCAGGAGAGAGAGCTGACCGCCGAGTGGCTGCGCGGCTGGGTCGGCGCGGCCCTCGCGCAGCGGCCCGCTCTGCGGGCGGCGGGAGAGGACTACCTGCGCCGCAGACTCCGCACCTGCGAGGAGGGCGGGCTGCGCGCCGTGGTGCACCACCGCGATCTCCTCGCGCTCCCCGGACCGGGCGGACGCGCATGACGCGCAGACTGTGGCGCGGACTGCGCGTACCGATCGCCGTCGGCATCCTCGTCGCGGTCCTCTACCGGCTGGGCACCTCCGAACTCCTCGACGCACTGGGGCGGATAGACGCCCGCGCCGTCCTCCTCACCTTCCTCTTCAGCGTCCCCGCCACCGTCTTCAGCGCGGGCCGGTGGGTGGTGGTCTCCCAACGGCTGGGCGTGCGGATGCGGTTGCGCACCGCGGTCGCCGACTACTACCAGGCACTCTTCCTCAACGCGACGCTTCCCTCGGGCGTGCTGGGCGACGTCCACCGGGCAGTGCGGCACGGCAAGGACAACGGCGACGTCGGACGGGGCGTGCGCGCGGTGCTGCTGGAACGCACCGCCGGCCAGGTCGTCGTGGTCGCCGCCTCCCTCGCCGTGCTGGGCGCTGGCACCTCGTACCTGCCGGTGCTCGGCGCGTACCGGATGCAGCTGGCCGTGTTCGCCGTGCTGGTGGCCGCTATCGGGGCCGTCGCCGCGGTGTGCGTGGTGCGGGCCCGCCGGTCCCCCGCGGAGCGTGCCGGGTGGCAGTGTTCGCTCGCCGCGTTCTTCGCGGACGCGCGTACGGCGCTGCTCGCCCGCGACAGCTGGCCCGGCGTGCTGGGGCTGTCGGTGCTCGCCCTGGCGGGCCACCTGAGCCTGTTCCTCGCCGCCGCCCGCGTGGCCGGGGCGACGGCTCCGCTGGCGGTGCTGGTACCGCCTCTGCTGCTCGCGCTGCTGGTGATGGCCCTGCCCGTCAACATCGGCGGGTGGGGGCCCCGCGAGGGCGTGTGCGCGCTGGCGTTCGGCGTCGCGGGGCTGGGAGCCGCCCAGGGCCTCGCGGCCGCGGTCGTCTACGGGGCCCTGGCGCTGCTCTCCAGCCTGCCCGGCGCCGGCGTGCTGGCGCTCCGCATGGTGGCGGCGCGCCGGTCACGCCGCGAGGAGGTCCAGCTCGAAGAGCACGTCTTCGCCGAGTGGGAAGACGCGGGTGGGCGGCCGCAGGGCCTCCCCCATCCTGACGGGGCCCGGGAACCGCAGGCCGGGCACGCCGTCGCCGATCACGACGGGCGCGACCGTCACGTAGAGCCGGTGCAGCACGTCCGCGCGCAGGAATCCGGACACGGTCGCGCCCCCGCCCTCCACCATCACCCGGCGCAGACCGCGCTGCGCTAGCGCGTCCAGCAGCAGCCGGGGCTCGAAACCGCCCTCGCCGCGCGGCAGCCGGAGCACCTCGAAGCCGGGGGCCCCGCCGGTCGAGGGGGTAGCGGACGAGGAGGTGCCGGAAGCGGGGGCCGCCTCCGGACCCGCGGGTGCGTCCGTGCCGATCACGTGCAGGGTGGGTGCCTGCCCGTCGGTGAAGACCTGCGCCTCGCGGCTCGCCTCCCAGGCGCGGCCGCGCGGATCGAGCACCACCCGCACCGGGTTGCCGCCCGGGCAGGCGCGCACCGTCAGGCGCGGATCGTCGGCGATCGTGGTGCCCGCTCCGACGAGGACGGCGTCGGACAGGGCGCGCAGCCTGTGCAGGTGGAGGCGGTCCTCCTCGCCCGTGACGTAGTTGGAGTGGCCGGTGCGCGTGGCGATGAACCCGTCGATGCTCTGGCCGAGCTGAGCGAAGGCGCACTCGGCCCCCGCCAGGCACAGCGGCGTGTACAGCGAGGCGAGGACCCCGGCCTCCGGCGACGCGGGGACACGCCACCGCCATCCGCCGTCCGCCCCCTGCTCCAGGCCGGCCGCGGCTGCTTCCTCGCGGGTGCGCACGCGCAGCAGCCGCTCCCACGCCTCCTGGTCTCCCAGGGCTTCGGGTCCGTCGGCCGCCGCTGCCCCGGCTGCGGCCCCGGTCCCGGCGGCCGCGCCGGTCACGTCCGCGTGGCCGCGCTCTCCAGGGGCGGTCACAGTGCCTCCAGCACGCGCAGGTGGTCCTCGAACGCGCCGCAGAGGGCCGTGAGTACGTCGTCCCCCTTGCGGGCGGAGGCGAGGGAGGGGCGCCCGACGACGCCGGACGAGGTGTAGGGGCCGAGGCCGAGGGAGTGCAGATGCCGGCGGTCGTCGCACAGCCAGTCCGCCGACTCGTATCCCTCGCGAACGGCTTCCGGCCGCGTGTGCAGCAGGATCGACGTCTCCAGTTCGCCCGCGTGCATGTCGCTCCGGGCGGGAGTCTCCACCCCGGCCTTCGCGGTGGCCTCCTCCCAGTCCGCGCCCGTCGGGAAGAGCACCATGCGGTGCCCCTCCTCCGTGGCCTCCTGGACGATGTTGCGCAGCACGTAGTTGCCGCCGTGCCCGTTGACGATCGCGAGCCCCGTCACCCCGGAGCGCCGCAGGGACGCCGCGATGTCGCGGATCACCGCGACGAGGGTGCCCGCGGTGATGCTCACCGTGCCCGGCCACTTCGCGTGCTCCTGCGAGCAGGAGAACGTCAGCGGCGGGAGCGGCTGCACCGGGTAGGCGGCGGCGAGCCGGTCGACGACGGCGCACGCCACGAGCGTGTCCGTCGCCAACGGCATGTAGCGGCCGTGCTGTTCGTAGCTGCCCACGGGCAGGACCGCCACGGTCGCCCGGCGCTCCCCTACGTCCTCGGTCGTCTCCTTCGGCAGCGCGTGGGAGGCGATGCTGTCCATGGGTGTCGTGCTCCTTCGGGGCGGTGCGTCGAGCGTCGTGGGGGTGCCGCGGCGGCGGTCCCGGCGGCGGCACGATCACGCTTGCACAGAAACCCCACACCCACCAGTCCCACCGGAGAAGGGGGAGAAGGCCCACGTCCTGCCCGCTCCCCCTTCGTTCCGCCGCGCCGGGTGCTCTGCCGCGTCACCGCCCGTCCGGGACGCCCGGAGCGTCCAGGACGTCCGCGCTGACGGGCCCCCTCCGGGTCATCAACCGGACGTGGCCCGGGTTGAGTTCGTCGACGGAGGTGACGCCGAGCAGCTTCATCGTCCGCTCCACCTCGGCGCCGAGGATCTCGATCGCGCGGGCCACGCCTGCCTGACCGCCGGCCATCAGCCCGTAGAGGTAGGCGCGGCCGACGAGCGCGAAGTCCGCGCCGAGGGCGTGCGCCGCCACGATGTCGCCGCCGTTCATGATCCCGGTGTCCAGCATGACCGTCCCGCGGTCGCCGACCGCCTCGGCTATGCGCGGCAGCAGGTGCAGCGGCACGGGGGCGCGGTCCAGCTGGCGGCCCCCGTGGTTGGAGACGACGACGCCGTCGGCGCCGTGCGCCATGACCTTCTCGGCGTCGGCGACGGTCTGGATGCCCTTGACGAGGATCGGGCCGTCCCACGTCTCACGGATCCAGTCGAGGTCGTCGAAGGTGACGGTCGGGTCGTAGAGCTTGCTCACCAGTTCCGTGAGGGCTCCTTCGCCGCTCTTGTCGAAGGCGAAGGAGTACGGCTCGGTGGTGAGGAAGTTCAGCCACCACTCCCAGCGGTAGGAGGCGTCCAGGAACGTCCGGAGCGTGAGCTGCGGCGGGATCGTCATGCCGTTGCGCAGGTCGCGCAGCCTGTTGCCGTTGACGGGTACGTCGACGGTGACGAGCAGCGCCTCGTAGCCCGCCGCCTTGGCGTTGGCGACGAGTTCGCGGGAGAGGTCGCGGTCCTTCCACAGGTAGAGCTGGAACCACTTGCGGGCCGAGGGTGCGGCCGCGGCGACGTCCTCGATGGAGGTCGTGCCCACGGTGGACAGCGCGTAGGGGATCCCCGCCTGCTCGGCGGCCGCGGCCACGGCACGTTCGCCCGCGGAGTGCATCATGCGCGTGAAGCCGGTGGGCGCCAGGCCGAAGGGCAGCGCGGACGTCCCGCCGAGCACGGTCGCCGAGGTGTCGGCATGTGCGACGTCCCGCAGCACGCCGGGCCGGAACTCCAGGTCCTCGAAGGCCTCCCGGGCACGTCGTACGCCGACCTCGCCGTCGGCCGCGCCGTCGGTGTAGTCGAACGGGCCCGCGGGGGTGCGGCGCTTCGCGATCCGCCTCAGGTCCCAGATGGTGTGGGCGCTCGCCAGCCTCCGTGCCGTGGCGTTCCTCTGCCTCGGCTTCATCTTCAGCAGCGGTGCGATGTCCCGGGGGCGCGGGAACCGGCGTTCGAGTGTCGTCATGGGAATGCTCTCCGTCGATGCGTGTGGTCTCGTACTGCTCGCGGACGGCGCCCGCCGGGGTCCGGCGGCGGTCTCCGCGCCCGCCGCGACCCGGTCTACGGCCCCCCGGAGGGGACGTCCGGTCCTCCGCTGCGGTGGCCGCCGGCGGAGGATCCGGTCGCCGCCTCCACCGCCGCTGCCACTCCCCCGCGCTCCAGCTCCGCCAGCAGTTCGCCGACGGCCGCGACGAACTCGTCCTGCCCGCCCAGCTCCTGACCGAGCAGCGCCTCCTCCCGCAGGCACAGCCGGGCGAGTTCGTGCCCTCGCCGCTCCGGGGTTCCTCCCCTGGCCGCCCGCTCCCCCTTGGCCCGCAGGCGCTCCGCGTTCGGGTCGGCGAGGGCGCGGCCCCCGGGCAACGCGGCGGGGTGGGCGAGGCACTTGAGCCAGGCGGCGACCGTCAGTGCGAGCACGGCGGGCAGCGTCCCGTGCCGCCTGTGCCACAGCACCGCCCCGGGGACGCGCTGGGCGAGCTTGAGCGATCCGTCGGCACCGACCTGCGCGGTGCCGTGGGCCAGCCTGCGGTTCGCGAAGCGCTCGCGGAGCTCCCTGCGGTAGGCGGCGACGTCGAAGCCGCCGGGGAGGACGAGCGTCGGCTCGTACTCGTCGCCCAGCCGTTCGGCGGCCCGCGCGACGACGGGGTCGGCGGCGGCGTCGGCGATCAGCTCGCGGCCCGTGAGCATGCCGAGGTAGGCGAGGAGCGAGTGGACGCCGTTCAGCAGCCGCACCTTGGCCGTCTCGTAGTCGTGCACGCGGTCCGTCAGCACGGCGCCGGCCTTCTCCCACGCGGGGCGGCCGGCGGCGAAGTCGTCGCGCATCACCCACATGGTGAACGGCTCGGCGGGGACGGGCACTTCGTCGTCGAAGCCGGCCTCGGCGGCCATCCGGCGGTGCTCGTCGGTCGTTGCGGGGACGATCCGGTCGACCATGGTGTCCGGGCAGGTGACGGACTCGTCGAGGAAGGCCAGCAGCTCCGCGCCGTCCCGGGCGGGCATGGCCCCGGCGAAGTCCCGCAGCAGCCCGGCGAGGGTCGTGCCGTTGGCCGTGAGGTTGTCGCAGCTGAGCAGCGTGACGGGCTCGGCGGAGGCGCGGCAGCGGCGCAGCAGCCCCGCTGCCAGACGGCCGACCGTGCTGCGCGGCGGGGAGCCCGCCACATCGTCGCGGACGGCTGGGGCGTCCAGGTCGAGGCCGCCGGTGCGGGCGCTGATGCCGTACCCCTTCTCGGTCACCGTGAGGGAGACGATCCGGGTCGCCGGGTCGGCGATCTCGGCGGTGGTGCGGCCGGGTTCGTCCGCGGCGACGAACGCGTCGGTGATGCTCGCTACCTCACGGACGTCCGTCTGCCCGGGGCCGAGCGTCAGGACGTGGTAGCGCATCCCCTGCCGCCGCAGCGCCTCCACGACGCCGCGGGTGCTCCCGGCGGCCCCCGTGATCGTCCAGGGGCCGCCGGAGCGGGCCGCGTCCTCGGTGTAGAGGGCCTGGTGGGCGCGGTGGAAGTTGCCGAGCCCCAGGTGCAGGATGCGGCGCGCTCCGGGCCCGCCGGCGTGTGCGTCGGTCAAGTCCGCTCCTTCGTCGGGGACTTCGGCGACTGCTCGGCGATGCCGCTCTCCGCCCCTCGTGCTCCGTCCTCTTGCACGTCCGGTGCCACGTCGTGTTGCGCGTTTTCCCCGTTCTGTTCTGCGTCCTGTTCCACGTACCCGTACACCTCGGGCAGCACGTACGTCGCCGCGAGGTAGCCGGTCAGGGAGAGCACCGAGACGATGACGGTCGCCAGCGGGACGCCCAGGCTCTCGAACATGATCGGGAAAAAGAAGATCGTCACGAACGCGGCGAGCTTCACGAAGATGTACCCGAAGCCCGACGCGGTCGCCTTGTAGCGGCTCGGCGCCACCATCGAGGCGATGGTCATCCCGTTGGACGCGGCCCAGTAGTGGCCCCACATCAGGGCGCCCGCCGCAACGGGCACGAGCCACTTCCAGTCCAGGTGGAGGAAGAGCGCCGCCAGCAGCAGCGACAGGAAGGCCGTCCCGAATCCCCAGCGGGCGACGCCGCGGTGGCCCAGCCGGGGCGTCACCATGGGGGCGACGAAGCCGCTGACCGTGGCGACGACGTAGATCGCGCCGGTGATGAAGTTGGTCGCGCCGATGCCCGAGACGCCCGTGAGGACCAGGATCACCGGCAGGTAGAAGGCGAAGGCGGCGAACTCCGCGCCCTGCATGGCGTTGGAGATCCACGCGAAGACGCTGCTGCGCCGGCGTACGGGGTCCTTCCAGATCCCGGCGAGGAAGTCGCGGGTACGGGGCCGCTCGATGCGGAAGTCCTCGTCGGGGAGCATCGCAAGGTCGTCCCCGAACATCTTCCGCGCGACGGCCTTGGCCTGCCGGAACTTGCCGCGCTGTATCAGCCACAGCGCCGTGTCGGGGACGTCGAGGCGCCCGATCAGCAGGGCGAGCGCGGGCAGTGCGCCCAGCCCGAGTCCGATGCGCCACAGCAGGCTGTGGTCCATGCCGCTGAGGTAGAGCCCGGTGACGACGGCGATCGCCGCGATCTCGCCGAGGCCGAACATCCCCTGCCAGCGGTTGCCCATCACCTCGCGCTTGCCCTTGGGCATCGTCTCCATGATGTAGGCGTAGCCCGTGGAGATGTCGCTGCCCAGCGGGAGCCCCAGCAGGAAGCGGACGAGCACCAGTTCCCACATGGACGTGACGAAGGACTGGGCAAGGGCGAGGACGACGAAGAGCGCCATCGTCGTGATGAAGACCTTGCGGCGGCCGAACCTGTCGGCGAACCAGCCTCCGCAGACGGCGCCGATCAGCGCGCCGAGCTGGACCGCCCCGGAGGCGAGTCCGAGCATGCTCGCGCTGGGGTTCAGGTCCGCCTTGACGAAGAGCAGGAGGAAGGAGATGGCGTACAGGTCCCAGGCCTCGATGAGGATCGTGGAGATCATCAGCCAGCCGGTGCGGCGTCCGGCGTCGGTACCGTGTCTGGCGAGGACGTGTCTGGCCGCGGAGTCCGAGAGGTGTCGCACTTCCGCCTGAGTCGTCACAGCGCCTCCTCACCGTCGCCAGGGCCATCAGTATTCCGTCTCACGGAATGCGATTCCGTGATCTAGAATCCCGCGCAACTTACGAAGCACTGCGTGGCCCTGTCAATGACCTGCCCTTATCTCCGATCCGTCCGCAGGAGCAGGGCCGGTTCCCCGTTCCGCCCGGCGGGCCGCCGATTGCCCGCCGCTCACCGGCGTCCCGCCCCTCCCCCGCGCCCGCACGCAAGGCGGGGACGTCCCGGGGACTGACGCGTGCACGCCTGCAGGTGATCCGGCGTCAGCCGCTTGCCCGCGCGGGTACGCATCCCGCATGACGATGCAGACCGACTCGGAGAAGGCGGTGTGGCGGGAGCGCGGCGCCCCTCTCGTCGCACCTGCGGCGGCCGGGCCCCTCAGCGGCGTGCGCCTCGCGGTCAAGGACGTGCACGCCGTCGCCGGCCACCGGATGGGCGCCGGGAACCCGTACTGGCTCGAGGAGGCCGAGCCGGAGACCCGCAACTCCTGGGCGGTCCAGGCACTTCTCGACGCGGGGGCGGAGGTGACCGGCATCGCCCAGACCGACGAGCTGACCTACAGCCTCGACGGGACCAACGCCCACTACGGCACGCCGCCCAACCCGGCCGCCCCCGGCCGCATCCCCGGCGGCTCCAGCAGCGGACCGGCCTCCGCCGTCGCCCTCCGCGAGGCCGACGCCGGACTCGGCAGCGACACCGCCGGGTCGATCCGGGTGCCGGCCTCCTACTGCGGGCTCTACGGGATGCGGCCCACGCACGGCGCCGTACCCGTGACCGGCATGCTGCCGCTCGCCCCGCGCTTCGACACCGTCGGCTGGCTCGCGAGGGACGCGGAGACGCTGCTGCGGGTGGGAGACGCGCTGCTTCCGCCCGCCGAGGACGCCGGGCGCGACGAACAGCAGCGCAGCGGCCGCGGGGACGGCGGCGTGACGGGCACCGGCCGGGGCGTCGCGGGCCCGGAGGGAGGGGTGCCCTTCCATACGGCTCTCATCGACGAGAGCCTCCTCGCTCCGGCCGACGACGCGGTACGCGAGGGCTTCGCCCCGGCGGTGGAGGAGCTGGCCGAGCGGACCGGTCTGCGCGTCGAGACGTATCCGCTGCTGGGGCCCGAGGGCGCCGACTGCGAGCTGCGGGCCGGCGCCTTCTCCGCCGTACAGGCCGTACAGGTGTGGGAGAACGACGGGGAGTGGGTCGCCTCGCACCCGGACGCGCTCGGGACCGGAGTCGCCGAGCGCTTCGCCTGGGCCTCCGCCGTCACCCGGGAACGGGCGGAACGCGCCGCGCAGTCGGTACGCGCCACCGCGCTCGGCCTGGACGCCGCCCTCTCCCCCGGCACGCTGCTCATGCTGCCCGCGGCGGCCGGTCCCGCACCGCGCGTCGACTCCACGTCCGCGGAACGGGACGACGTGCGACGCCGCACCATCCAGCTCACCTGCCTCGCGGGCATCGGCGGCCTGCCCTGCGTGGTGCTCCCGGGCATGACGGCCGGCGGCCTGCCGGTCGGCCTGTGCGCCGTCGCGGCGCGCGGCCAGGACCGGGCGCTGCTCCGGCTCGCCCTCGCCGGCGGCGTCCGGCGCGAAGACTGAGGCCGGCGGCGTCCGGCGCGAAGACTGAGGCCGGCGGCGTCCGGCGCGAAGACTGACGCCGGGGACGCCCGGCGGGAGGGCGGCCCGTCAGGCGGGTCCGCCGCCGGACGCCTCCTGCCGCAGTTCGACCTTGCGGACCTTGCCGCTGACCGTCATGGGGAACTCCGCCATGACGCGCAGGTGCCGCGGGATCTTGTAGTGCGCCAGCCGCCCGGCGCAGAAGGCGGCGATCTCGTCACGGGTGGGCGGATCGCCCTGGTCGTGCGGGATGACGCAGGCGAGGATCTCCTCCCCGTAGCGCTCGTCGGGGACGCCGACCACCTGCACGTCGGAGATCTTGGGATGCGTGTAGAGGAACTCCTCGATCTCGCGCGGATAGACGTTCTCCCCGCCCCGGATGATCATGTCCTTGATGCGGCCGGTGATGGCGAGGTACCCGTCCTCCCTCATCACGGCGAGGTCGCCCGTGTGCATCCAGCGGCCGGCGTCGATGACCTCCGCGGTGCGCTCCGGCTCCTCCCAGTAGCCCAGCATCACCGAGTATCCGCGGGTGCACAGCTCTCCCGCCGCGCCCCGGGGCAGCGTCACCCCGGTACCCGGGTCGACGACCTTCACCTCCAGATGCGGCAGCACCCTGCCGACGGTGGCGGTACGGCGTTCCAGGTCGTCGTCGGTACGGGTCTGCGTGGAGACCGGCGAGGTCTCCGTCATGCCGTAGCAGATCGCCACCTCGGCCATGTGCATCTCTGCGACGACGCGCTTCATCACCTCGACGGGGCAGGGCGAGCCGGCCATGATCCCGGTCCGCAGCGAACTCAGGTCGTACGACGCGAAGTCGGGGAGCCCCAGCTCAGCGATGAACATCGTCGGCACCCCGTAAAGCGACGTGCACCGCTCGTCCTGCACCGCCTTGAGGGAGGCGGCGGGCTCGAAGGACGGCGCGGGGATGACGACGCAGGCGCCGTGGCTGGTGGCCGCGAGGTTGCCCATCACCATGCCGAAGCAGTGGTAGAAGGGCACCGGCAGGCACACCCGGTCCTGCTCGGTGTAGCCCAGCAACTCCCCTACGAAATAACCGTTGTTGAGGATGTTGTGGTGGGAGAGCGTCGCTCCCTTGGGGAACCCCGTGGTCCCTGAGGTGTACTGGATGTTGACCGGGTCGTCGCAGCTCAGGAGAGCTTCGGCCGCTCGGAGTTCGTCCTCCCCCACGGCGTCGCCGGCGGCCGCCAGCTCGTCCCAGCCGGGTGTGCCGATGTGCACGGTCTCCGCCAACCGCGGACACTCGCCGGCCACTTCCCGGGCCATCGCCCGGTAGTCACTCGTCTTGTACTCGGTGGACGCGATCAGCATGCGCACGCCCGACTGCCGCAGCACGTAGGCGAGTTCGTGCGTGCGGTAGGCGGGATTGATGTTGACCATGACGGCACCGATCCGGGCCGTCGCGTACTGGACGAGCAGCCACTCGGGGCAGTTGACCGCCCAGATCCCCACCCGGTCGCCCCTGCTGATGCCGCGCGCGAGCAGTCCGCGCGCCAACTGGTCGACGTCCGCGGTGAACTGGGCGTACGTCCACCGCCTGCCGCTGGGGGCGTCGACCAGCGCCTCACGCTCGGGATGCGCCGCCGTGGTGCGGTCGAGGTTGCTGCCGATGGTGTCGCCGAGCAGGGGCGTCGTGGCGGTCCCGCTCGCGTAGGAGAGCTCCGTCGGATGTCCGGTCACCGGGACCTCCTCGTCGTGAAGGCGTCGCGCTGGCACACACGCCCGGCCGGGGACCCCCGGGGCGTCCGGCGAGGGACGTGCCCTGGCATCCTGCGCCACGGGCCTGCCCGGCACCACCCCCCGTCGGCTCCGAAGTACCGGGCTCGCGGACAGCCGCCCGCCTACCGGAGCTTCAGCGGGCGGCCCCCGAGCCCATGGTGTCGGGCGGCCCCGGGCGCCGGGGCCGCCGGCGGGTCAGCCGCGGCAGCGGCGCCGGTAGTACGCCCAGGTGACGGCGGCGAGGAGCGGCGCCCAGGCGAGCAGCGGCAGGTAGCACACGATGAGCACCGCCTGCCACAGCCCGTCGGAGAAGCCGAACCCGGCCAGCGTGGGGAAGTCGCGGAACGCGTACGCCCAGATGGCCTGGAGCGCGACGGCGCCCGCGGCGGCGGGCACGAGCGCTGCCGCCGGCCGCACGCGCCGCCCGCCCAGCAGCGGGATCCACCGCGGCACGCGCTCGCCCCAGGGCTGGACCAGGCCGAGCGTGAGCAGGGCGAGCCCTTCGCACAGGACGCTGAGGAAGACGAAGTAGACGGCGTCCCCGCCGTCGGTGCGCACGGGCGCGCCGTCGACCGTCAGGCCCATGGGGAAGCCCAGCGCCAGTCCGACGCGCCACAGCCCCGACGGCAGCGTGGTGAGCGGCACGAGATGGGCGGCGAGGACGGCCCAGCGCTGCGGCGGCCGCCCGTCCCAGGGGAAGGCGGGTTCGCGCGGAGCGTGGACGGAGGGGCCGGGAACGGGACGGTGGTCGCTGCGTTTCGCTGTCCGAGTCACCTGTCCAGCCTGGCCGCGGCACCTGGCGACGCCGTCCCGCTGCGGAAGGAACCGTCTCCGCCGCGCGGGCGACCCGGGGGCGCCTCCCTCCTCCTGAAGGCGGGGGCTCTTCCTGTGAGACGGGTGGGCAGGCCGTCGTGCGGCTGCCTGACGGGCGCGCGTGAGCGGGCGCGTTCCGGAGGGGCGCGTTCCCGCGTACGGGCCTCGGCGCGTGCGGACGACTCAGCCGGCCACCGCGTGCAGGACGAGGATGGCCAGATCGTCCTCGACGGGTTCCGGACCGAAGTCGTGCGCCGCCTGCCGTACGCGCTCGGCCACCGCCATCGCTCCCATGCCCCCGCATCCAGCGAAGATGTCGGCCAGACCGTCGTCGTCGTCCAACTGCCGCTGGCCGCTGCGACGTTCGGTGACGCCGTCGGTCACGCACAGCAGCGTCTCGCCCGGCGCGAGGTCGAAGGAGTAAGCAGTGAACTCGGTGCCGTCGTCGATGCCCAGGAGCATCTGCTGCTCCGCCACCCGCACCACTCCCGTCCCGGGCGACAGTTTCAGCGGCGGGGGGTGTCCGGCGCTCGCCAGGGTGCAGCGCGCCCCGCCGCCCTCCGGGTCGGGCTGCAGCTCGCCGTAGACGAGGCTGAGGAACCTCGGCTGGGCACTCTCCCCTCCCACGGCCACCGCTTCGGCGCCCTCCTCCGCCATGGCGGCGTTGAGCCGTCCGAGCACGGACTCGACCCCGTGGCCCTCCCGGGCCAGCAGCCGCACGAGGTGCCGCGTCAGTCCCGTCACGGACATCGCTTCGGGGTCCTTGCCCTGCACGTCGCCGAGGAGGAAGGCCCACCGGCCGTTGCCCATGGGGAACAGGTCGTAGAAGTCTCCGCCGACGGTCTGGCCCCTGCCGTGCGGCTCGTAGACGATCGCCGACTCCACCCCGGGGAGGCTGGCCAGGGACGGCGGGAGCTGCCTGCGCTGCAGCGCGCGGCTGATGCTCGTCTGCCGGGTGTACTGGCGGGCGGTGACGACGGCCTGCGCGACGCGGCGTGCGACGTCCTCGACCGTGCGGGCCACGGTGTCGGTCGTCTCCGGAGGACCGGCACGTCCGATCACCAGTGAGCCGACACAGGTTCCGCCCGAGACCAGCGAGAACGCCAGAGCCGATCCCCCCGTCCCGTCCTCGTCGGCGCCCTCCGGCCAGGGCCAGGGGATGCCGACCGTCCGCAGGGTGGGCGGCGGCGGGTCCGGTTCGAGGGCGAAGCGCAGGGCGTCGACGCGGCGCTCGTCGGCGTGCCAGACGCGGGAGAGCCGCATCGCCCCGGACTCGGTCGTCAGCCATACGGCACACCAGTCGGCGAGCCGCGGCACGAGGAGCTGGCCCGCCAGTGCGGCGACCATGTCCTCGTCGAGCTGCCCGGCCAGCAGCTCGCTGGCCTCGGCGAGGAAGGCACCGCCGCGGTCGGTCCACTCGGCGACGCGCCTGCGGTCGGCCCGTACGGACGGGGAGAAGATCTCGGCGGCGTCCAGCTCGCGGTGCATGGCTTCGCTGAGCGCTCCCGCCGGCGCGGGCACGATCTCGGAGACCGCGAGGCGGAACCAGACCACCTTCTCGGTGCGCCGGTAGGTCACGCCCCAGGACTCCGCGAGCGCCCCGACGATCTGCAGGCCGAGCCCGCGCCCGCGCTGGCCCGAGGTGTCGCCGGTGACCCGGCCGGAGGGCTGCCGGTCGGCCACCTCCACCAGCACGCCGGTGAGCTGCCCGCCGTCGGCCGGCTCTCCCGGGCCCTGACCGGACGTCTCCAGCCCGCAGGCGATCTCTACGTCGGTGCCGGCGTGCATGAGGGAGTTGGTGACGAGTTCGCTGACCAGGAGCGCGGCGTCGTCCGCGAGGCGCTCCAGCTTCCAGGCTTCTGAGCCCGCCGGGGGCGGGCCCTCGCTGATGGCCGCGCGTACGAGGGTGCGGGCCCGGGCCGGTGCGAGCTGGCTCGCCGACAGCGCCGTCCGCGTGACGGGATCGCTGAGACCGGAGAACGGCAGTCGCACGGGTATCTCCTGACTCGGATCAGAAAGCACCAAAGCCACTACAATAGGATAAAGGCCATACTTCCTGGTCGCTGGGAATGAGGTGCCATGGACGACCCGCTGGGGCAGTCGGTGCGCACGGCCGATCTGCGTCCACTGCTGGGAGCGCTCCGGTCGCTGTCGGACGGGGATTTCTCCGTCAGGGCAGCGACCGAGGCGGACGGGATACTGGGCGAGATCGCCGGAGTGTTCAACCAGATAGCTGCCCGCAACGAACATCTCTCCTCCGAGCTGCGGCGGGTCCGCGACGGAGTGTCCAAGCAGGGGGCTCTCGACGAGCGGATCACGGCGAGTCCCGGCGCGGGAGGCTGGGCGACCAACGTCGACGACGCGAACCACGTGATCGAGGCGCTCGCGGCCCCGGTCACCAAGGCCACGCGCGTCCTGGAGGCCGTCGCCGACGGCGACCTCACCCAGCACATCGATCTGCGCGACGGTCACCGCCTCGAAGGGGACCTCGGTCGCCTGGGGAACGGGCTGAACCGGCTCGTCGACCAGCTGTCCATGTTCACCGGCGAGGTGACGAGAGTCGCCCGCGAGGTCGGCACCGAGGGCCGCCTGGGCGGCAGGGCCGACGTGGGGGCGCTCTCGGGAGACTGGCGGCACGTGACCGAGGCCGTCAACACGATGACGGAGCGGCTGACCGGTCAGGTACGGGACATCGCCGGGGTGACCACGGCGGTCGCCCGCGGTGATCTCACGCAGAAGGTGACGGCCGAGACCGCCGGCGAGCTGCAGGACCTGAAGCTCACCGTGAACACGATGGTCGACCAGCTCTCCGCCTTCGCCGACGAGGTCACCCGCGTCGCCCGCGAGGTCGGCACCGAGGGCAACCTCGGCGGCCAGGCCGAGGTGAGGGGCCTGTCGGGGGCGTGGAAGAACCTGACGGACAACGTCAACACGATGGCGTCCAACCTGACTTCGCAGGTACGCAACATCGCCCAGGTCTCGGCGGCCGTGGCGCAGGGCGACCTCAGCCAGAAGATCACCGTCGACGCCAAGGGCGAGATCCTCCAGCTGATGAGCAACGTCAACAGCACGGTCGACCAGCTCTCCGCCTTCGCCGACGAGGTCACCCGCGTCGCCCGCGAGGTCGGCACCGAGGGCAACCTCGGCGGCCAGGCCGAGGTCAAGGGCGTCTCGGGCGTGTGGCGCGACCTGACCGACAACGTCAACCTCATGGCGTCGAACCTGACTTCGCAGGTGCGCAGCATCGCGCAGGTCGCCACAGCCGTCGCCGAGGGCGACCTCAGCCAGAAGATCACCGTCGACGCCAAGGGCGAGATCCTTCAGCTGAAGACGACGCTCAACACGATGGTCGACCAGCTCTCCGCCTTCGCCGACGAGGTCACCCGCGTCGCCCGCGAGGTCGGCACCGAGGGCAACCTCGGCAGGCAGGCTCAGGTGAGGGACGTCTCCGGCGTCTGGAAGGACCTCACCGACAGCGTCAACTCCATGGCCCTGAACCTGACTTCGCAGGTACGCAACATCGCGCAGGTGACCACGGCCGTCGCCAACGGCGACCTGTCCAAGAAGATCGACGTCGACGCCCGCGGCGAGATCGCCGAACTCAAGGACACCGTCAACACGATGGTCCACCAGCTGCGGGCGTTCTCGGACGAGGTCACCCGTGTCTCCCGTGAGGTCGGCACCGAGGGCAACCTCGGCGGCCGGGCCCAGGTGCACGGTGTCTCCGGCGTCTGGAAGGACCTCACAGACAACGTCAACTTCATGGCGACGAACCTGACTTCGCAGGTACGCAACATCGCGCAGGTCGCCACCGCGGTCGCCAACGGCGACCTGTCCAAGAAGATCGACGTCGACGCCCGCGGGGAGTTCCTGGAGCTGAAGACGACGCTCAACACGATGGTCGACACCCTCTCCTCCTTCTCCTCGGAGGTGACCCGTGTGGCCCGCGAGGTGGGCAGCGAGGGCCAGTTGGGAGGGCAGGCACGCGTCGAGGGCGTCTACGGCACCTGGAAGGGCCTGACGACCAGCGTCAACGAGCTCGCCTCCAACCTGACGAACCAGGTGCGCGCGATCGCCGAGGTCGCCAGCGCCGTCGCGCAGGGCGACATGTCCCGCACCATCTCCGTCGACGCCCGCGGCGAGGTCGCCGAACTCAAGGACAACGTCAACGTGATGGTCGGCAACCTGCGCGAGACCACACGCACCAAGGACTGGCTGGAGTCGAACCTGACCCGCATCGCCGGCCTCATGCAGGGGCACCGCGACCTGGTGGAGGTCGCCGACCTCATCCTGCGGGAGCTGACGCCGCTGGTGAACGCGCAGGCCGGCGCCTTCTTCCTGGTCGGCCCCGGCGCCGCGCCCGGCGAGGAGCTGGAGTTCATCGCCGGGTACGGCACCAGGGGGCCCGGCGAGGCCGAGGCGCAGACCAGCGGCCCGATGCGCGGCCTGATCGCGCAGGCCGTCGAGGAGAAGAAACGCATCCTCATCGAGGACGCTCCGCCGGATTACGTCCGGGTCGAGTCGGGCCTCGGCGCCGCGCCGGCGGCCAACATCCTCATCCTGCCGATCCTCTTCGAGGACCGCGCGCTCGGCGTCATCGAGGTCGCCTCGTTCAGCAAGTTCAACGACATCTACCTGACGTTCATCGACCAGTTCGTGCACACCATCGGCGTCTCGGTGAACACCATCATCGCCAACGCCCGTACCGAGGTGCTGCTCTCGGAGTCGCAGCGGCTCACCAAGGAGCTGCGGCAGCGCTCCGAGGAGCTGCAGCGCACGAACGCCGAGCTGGAGGAGAAGGCGGCGCTGCTGGCCACGTCCTCGCAGTACAAGTCGGAGTTCCTGGCCAACATGTCGCACGAGCTGCGTACTCCGCTGAACTCGCTGCTCATACTGGCCCGGCTGCTCGCCGACAACCCCGACGGGCGGCTGTCCGACCAGGAGGTGGACTTCGCCAACACCATCTACCGCTCCGGCTCGGACCTGCTGCAGCTCATCAACGACATCCTCGACCTGTCGAAGGTCGAGGCGGGCCGCATGGACGTGCGCCCGAAGAAGCTGCCGCTGACCAAGCTCCTGGACTACGTGCACGCCACGTTCCGACCGATGACGATCGACCGGGGCCTTGCCTTCGAGATCGCGGTCGGCGAGAACGTTCCGCGCGAGCTGTTCTCCGACGAGCAGCGGCTGCAGCAGATCCTGCGCAACCTGCTGTCCAACGCGGTGAAGTTCACCCCGTCGGGAGGCATCGAACTGCGCGTGGAGCGCGTCACGACACGGGAGTTCGAGGAGGAGACGCTCCGCAAGGCGGATTCCGTGCTGGCGTTCTCCGTCAAGGACACCGGCAGCGGCATCCCCCCGGAGAAGCTGTCGGTGATCTTCGAGGCGTTCCAGCAGTCCGACGGCACCACGAACCGCAAGTACGGCGGCACCGGGCTGGGCCTCTCCATCAGCCGTGAGATCGCGGGACTGCTCGGCGGACGCATCGACGTCGAGAGCGAGGAGGGCGTGGGCTCCCGCTTCACCCTCTACGTCCCCGCCGTCTACCCCGGCAGCACCCCCTCCACCGAGCCGGGTCCCGCGTCGATGGCGCGTACGGCCTCCGGCGATGCGACCACGGAAGCGCTCGGTGCTCCGCCCGTGCCGGCCGCTCTCCCGGAGCCCGCGCCCACCCCGCACGCGGAGCCCCCGGCCGACGGCGGGGCCCCCGCGGCCCCGTCCGCCGAACGCCCCGAGCGCGGCGCGGGCACCACGGCCGCAGCCTGGCCGGAGGCCACGCACACCGGGCCCCCCGCCCCGCCGGACAGCCCGCCGCGCCAGTCGGCCCCCGAAAGGCCGGTCGAGCCCGTCACCCCGGAGCGCGGCGCGCCCGCCGAGCCCCGCGAGCCCGGCGGCGGCGCACACGACGACACGTGGCCGGAGACGACGCAGCTCAAGCGGTGGCTCAGCGGGCCGCAGGGCCGGGTCCTGTCGGGCGCGAACGTGCTGATCGTCGACGACGACATCCGCAACGTCTTCGCCCTCACCCACGTGCTGGGACGGGTGGGGATCTCCGTGAAGTACGCGGAGAACGGCCGGGAGGGCCTGGACGTCCTGGACCGCTCCCCCGAGGTGTCGCTGGTCCTGATGGACATCATGATGCCGGAGATGAACGGCTACGAGGCGATCCGCACCATCCGCAACACTCCCCGGCTCGCGGGACTGCCCGTCATCGCCCTGACGGCGAAGGCCATGTCGGGCGACAGCCAGAAGGCCCTGGACAGCGGGGCCGACCTCTACGTCGCCAAGCCGGTGGAGGTGGACAAGCTGCTCGCCTCGATGTACGAGCTGCTCAACGCGCAGGACCGGCCCCAGGGCACCGAGGCCCCGCCCGGCGGCACGGCCTCGCCGGACGGCACGGCCTCGCCGGACGGCAGGGCCTCGCCGGACGGCAGGGCCTCGCCGGACGGCAGGGCCTCGCCGGACGGCAGGGCGTCGCCGGACGGGAGCGGACCGGCCCAGGACGGTTCCGGCCATCCCGCCGACGAGAACGCCGACCCGCCCGGGCGGACCTCATGAGCACCCCCACGCCGGACAGGTCGAGCATCCTCATCGTCGACGACATGCAGGAGAACCTCGTCGCCCTGGAGGCCGTGCTGGGACCTCTGGACCAGCAGCTGGTCACCGCCCGGTCCGGCGAGGACGCGCTCAAGGCGATGCTGCGGCAGGACTTCGCGGTCGTCCTGCTGGACGTCCTGATGCCCGGCATGGACGGCTTCGAGACGGCCAGCAACATCAAGCGCCTCGACCAGACCAAGGACGTTCCGATCATCCTGCTGACCGGCACCGACGTCGACGCCGACTACGCCTACCGCGGATACGCCCTGGGCGCCGCGGACTTCCTCTCCAAGCCCATCGACCCCTGGGTGCTGCGCACCAAGGTCAACGTGTTCCTGGACCTCGACCGCAAGAACCGGCAACTCGCCGTCCAGGCCGAGCAGTTGCGCCGTCTTCTGGTCGCCGAGCAGGCTCCGGGAAGGAGCGGCGGGCCGGCGGCGGAAGGCCCGCTGGAGGGCACCGCCGGCGGGAACGGCCGCATGGGAGCCGGCACGGGCGGTGCGGAACGCCTCGCGGAGATCACCGAGAAGCTCACGGAGATCGAGGTGCTGGTGCGCGACTCGCAGCATCCCGACAAGACCGGACTCGCGGACCGTATCGCCGAGTTGGAGGCCGCGGTCCGCGCCCTCAGCTCGGGAGAGGGCGGGGCGTAGCTCCTCCGCCCCGCTCCTCCCGGGTCTCAGCGGTCCCGCAGATAGACGTCCGTCGACGCGGTCGCCATGTCGCGCCCCGCACAGGCCCGCCTGCGCGCCTCACGCACTCCGGCACTCGCCGCCGACTCGATGCGCAGGCCCTCCGCGCTCGTTTCGCCCCGCCGCCGCTCGCGGCGCACGAGGACGGCCGTCAGCCAGGCGATCACGCACACCGTCACGGCCGCCACCGCGATGACAGTCACCATGGGTCCCCCCGGAACCATCGACCAGGGGGCCATTTTCAGGCATCCCGCCCTTTCCGGGCCAGACGGTTTCCGGCCTTCAGCGTGACGCCGGGCCGTCCGGCGTGACCGTCACGCCCGTCAGACCCGACACGGCCGGGGTCCCCGCGGCGTCCACCTCCACCCCGAACCGCCGCTCGCCCAGCCGCAGGCCGCGAGCCCGCAGCGGCCGGTAGGCGGCGGACATCTCGGGGCGCACGGTGAGCCGTCCCGCCGGGGCGTCCGCCTCCAGCCCGAGGACCGCCTGAAGCACCGCCACGACGGAAGCCGCTGCCCACGCCTGCGGACGGCAGGCCGCAGGGTAGGGCGCCGGACGCGCGTCGAGCGCGGTCCCGTGGCCGGCGAACAGCTCGGGCAGCCTTCCGTCGAAGGAGACGGACGCGCGGACCAGTCCCGCGGCGAGCGACTCGGCGGCGGCGTGGTGACCCGCTCGTGAGAGGCCCTGCACGGCCGTCGCCGTGTCGTGCGGCCAGACCGTCCCGATGTGGTAGCCCAGCGGGCTGTAGCCGCCGGAGCCCTCCGCGAGGGTGCGCAGGCCGAAGCCGGAGTCGAGCTCCGGCCCGGCGAGCCGCTCCGCCACGAGACGGCTCTCGTGCTCGTCGAGGAGTCCGGTGCCGAGGAGGTGGCCCATGTTGGACGTGACCGCGTCCAGGGGCTGCTTGTCGCTCCCCAACGCGATGGCCGGGTACGGGCCTTGGGCGTCCTCCACCCAGAAGCGGTCGCGGAAGCGGGACTTGAGGCTCGCCGCCCATTCCTCCCAGCGGTCGGCGTCCGGGCGGCCGAAGGCCCGCAGCAGCGCGGCCCCGCCGAGGGCGGCCTCGTGCGCGTACGCCTGCACCTCGCACAGCGCCACGGGGGGCTCGGCGAGCCGGCCGTCGCTGTGGCGTACGGCGTCGCCCGAGTCCTTCCAGCCCTGGTTGGACAGTCCGCGGCCGGTGCTGTCGACGTACTCGAGGAAGCCGTCGCCGTCCGCGTCGCCGTGGCTCTCCATCCACCGCAGCGCCGACTCCGCGTGGGGCAGGAGGCGTTCGACCTCCTCGGCTGGCATGCCCCAGCGCCAGGCGTCGTGCAGCAGCGTCACCCACAGCGGGGTGGCGTCCACCGTGCCGTAGTAGCAGGGCGGCAGGGCGATCTCGTCGCTCACCCGGAGCCCGTCGCGGCGTACCTCGTGGAGGATCTTGCCGGGCTGCTCCTCCGTCGGCGGGTCGGTCCTGGTGCCCTGGCGGCGGGCGAGGGTGCGCAGAGTGCCGGCGGCGAGATCCGTACCGAGCGGCAGCAGCATGCGGGCGGCGATGAGGGAGTCGCGGCCGAAGAGCGTCAGGAACCAGGGGGCGCCTGCCGCGAGGAAGGTGTCGTCGGCGTCGAGGGGGTCCGCGAGCAGCAGCGACCCCAGGTCGGAGCAGGAGCGGGCGAACCAGTGGTCGAGGCCGCGGTCAGCCGAGTCGAGGCCCGCGTCGGCGGCGAGGGCAGCACGGGCCGCGGGCGGCGCCGGACGGAAGGCCGCGCCCCTCTCGTCCTCGACGGTGCAGCGCAGGGTCGCCGTCCAGCGTCCGCCGGCGGCCAGTTCGACGCGGTAGCTCAACTCGCCGGTGACGCCGCCGGAACCGGAACCGCCGCCGGGGCCGGAGCCGCCGGCCCGGTCCGCTCCGGGAGCCGTGGCGGGGACGCTGCGTACGTCGTCCGGCGCGGGCTCGGCGGCCAGCCGTACGGTCAGCTCCTCGTCGGCCCATATGAGGCCGTCGCGCTGCCGTTCCGGGGAGACGTCACGCGTGGGACGCCCGCCCTTGACCGTCTCCAGGGAGGCCAGGTCGCTCGCCGCGCGCACCGTCAACTGCACGCTCGTGGAGGTGCGTCCGGCGTTCACTACGATGAGCGTCTCCACCAACTCGCCGGCTTCGACCCGGCGTTGGCGTTCCAGCGTGACCGCCGGGTCGGGGCTGTGCTCGGCGAGACCGCGCAGGACCGAGCGGAAGGAGGCGCTGTCGGCGGTGTCGGGACCGCCGCTGATGGGGGCGTTGGGCACGCCCTCCGCGACGACGGTCAGCCGGGCGAGGCCCCGGCGGTCGCCGTGGTAGAAGCCGTCCGGGCCTCCGGCGAGCTGCCCGTCCGGCCGGGAGACGGCCATGCTGGGCGCGCAGATCGTGAGGCAGGCGTCGTGCAGGAACGGCTGGAGTTCCACCGGAGCGGCGGACGTGCTCGCGGTACCTGTGCCGTCGTGAGTCTTGACAGTTGTCTCCACGTGGGCGCAACCTCTCAGCCATTGGATCGATCAAAACGACCATAGCAAAGAGGTCAAGGCCCCAATTTGCCCGCTTTGCGCGGTAGATCGACCGCCTTTACCAGCCATCGCTCCCGGGAGCCCGTCCATGCCGTCACCTTCCGTCCCGACGCCGCCCGCCCCGCGCCAGGGCCCTGGCGGCGAGGAGGGCACGCCCCCGGCACCGGGCGCGGCCAAGGGCTCGGTGACGATGGCGATGGTCGCCCGCCGGGCGGGCGTCTCCACGCAGACCGTCTCCAACGCCCTCAACACCCCGGAGCTGCTGCGGCCGGAGACGCTGGAACGCGTCCGCCGCGCGGTCGACGAGATGGGCTATCGCCCGCACCGCGCCGCCCGCTCGCTGCGTACCCGCGCCAGCAGGCTCATCGGCTTCGGCATCGAGCCGGCCGGCCCGGGCAACATGGTGCTCGACCGGTTCCTGCACGCGCTGTCGGAGACGGCAGACGCGGCCGGCTACCGGCTGCTGCTGTTCGCCGCCGGCTCCGGGCAGCGCGAACTGGCCGCGTACGAGGAGCTGCTGGGCGAGCACGGCGTCGACGCCTTCGTCCTGAGCAACACCGCGCATGGCGACCCCCGTCAGGCATGGCTCGACGAACGGGGCATCCCCTTCGTCGCGTTCGGCCGGATGTGGTCCGAGCACGAAGTGGGCGACTGGGTCGACGTCGACGGCGCGGCCGGCACGAAGGCCGCCGTGGACCGGCTGGCCGCCGAGGGGCACCGGCACATCGGCTTCCTCGGCTGGCCTGCCGGGTCCGGCTCCGGTGACGACCGCGCCGAGGGCTGGCGGCGCGGCCTCCTCGCGCGCGGCCTGGAGCCCGAGCACCGGGCGGAGAGCGTCGAGGACGTCGGCGCCGCCGCCCGGGCGGTGGCGCCGCTGCTCGACGCGGGCGTGACGGCGGTGGTCGCCGCCAGCGACACGCTCGCGCTGGGCTGCTACCGCGCGGTCGGCAACGCGGGCGGCACGCCCGGGCGCGAGGTGTCCGTCGTCGGGTTCGACGACTCCCCGGTGGCCTCGCTCCTCTCCCCCGCCCTCGCCAGCGTCGCGCAGCCCCTCGGCGACGTGGGCCGGGAGGCGATGCGCCTGCTGCTGGCCCGCATGGCCGAACCCGCCAAACCTCCCGAGCGGGTGCTGCTGCCGCCCGCGCTGGTCGTACGAGCAAGCCTCGGCGCCGCCTCCGGCTGATCCCCGCCGCGCGCGGCGCACCCGTCACCGCACCACCTCGAATCTCCCTATCGACTCCCCCAGGAGGCCCGCATGTTCCGCCGATCCGCAGTGGCCGTCACCGCGTGCGCGGTGCTCGCCGCCACGACGACAGCCTGCTCGTCAGGGTTCGACAAGAATGAGAACGGACCCGAGCAGGACACCGGCAAAGGCCAGTCGCTCCGCGTCCTCGTCGCCGTCTCCGGCGACGCCGAGACCAAGGCGGTGAAGAAGGCGACCGCCGCCTGGGAGAAGAAGTCCGGGCACAAGGTGACCGTCCAGCTCGCCAAGGACATCGACCAGCAGCTCGCCCAGGCGTTCGCGGGCAACCGCCCCCCGGACGCCTTCTACGTCAACTCCGACCAGTTCGCGAACTACGCCAAGGGCGGCTCCCTCTACGCGTACGGCGAGAAGGTCCCCGACAAGGAGGACTTCGCCCCGCAGCTGCGCAAGGCGTTCACCCACAAGGGCGAACTGGTCTGCCTCCCCAAGGACTTCTCGACCCTCGGCCTCGTCGTCAACACCGAGAAGTGGAAGGAGGCGGGGCTGAGCGAGAAGGACTACCCGGACACCTGGGACGAGCTGGAGAAGACGGCCGCCAAGCTGACCAAGGGGAAGACGGCCGGCCTCGTCACCACCAACGAGTACCAGCGGCTCGGGGTCTTCATGAAGCAGGCCGGCGGCTGGATAACCGACTCCTCCGAGTCGAAGATGACCGCGGACAGCAAGGAGAACGCCGAGGGCCTCGGCTTCGCGAAGAAGCTGCTGCGCTCCGGTTCCATGAAGTACGCCAAGCAGGTCGACACCGGCTGGGCGGGCGAGGCCCTCGGCAAGGGGCGGGCCGCCATGATCATCGAGGGCAACTGGCTCGCGGGCGCCATGAAGCAGGACTTCCCCGACGTCGACTACAAGGTCCTGCCGCTGCCTGAGGGCCCCGCGGGCAAGGGCACGCTGGCGTTCAGCAACTGCTGGGGCGTGGCCAAGGAGAGCACCCACCAGAAGGCGGCCGTCGACCTGGTGCGCCATCTGACGTCCGCCAAGGAGCAGTTGGCGTCCTCCGACGCGATCGGCGTCATGCCGAGCCGGGAGAGCGTGATGGACGAGTTCGCGAAGGAGCACCCGGAGTCGGCCGGCTGGGCCGAGGGCGACGCGTACGCCCAGAGCCCCGTGACCGTGCCCGGATTCACCAAGGTCCTCGACCAGTTCAACTCGGATCTGCAGTCGCTGAGCACGGGCAAGCCCGCCACGATCCTCTCCACACTGCAGCGCAACGGCGAGCAGGCCCTCAAGAAGGGCGACTGAGCAGGAATGTCCACCTCGACCGGGACTCCGGCGCCGCCGTCCACCGCAGGGCGGCCCGGCCCGTCCCCACGCTCCCGCTTCGCCTCCCGCGGCACACGCGGCCGTGAAGGCCTGTGGGGCTGGCTGTTCGTCAGCCCCATGGTCCTGGGGCTCGGGCTGTTCATGGCGCTGCCGATCGTGATGGCGGCATGGGTGAGCCTGCTGAACTGGGACGGGCAGTCCAACCCGTTCACGCCGGACGCCGACTTCGTGGGCCTGGCCAACTACCGCAGCCTGCTGGCGGAGGACGGCCTCGCGCGGACGCTGCTGGCGACGTCGCTCCGGAACAACACGTACTACGTGCTGCTGACGGTCCCGCTGCAGACCGCCCTCTCGCTGACCCTGGCGATCGTCGTCAACCAGCGGATGCTGCGCGGCCGTAGCATGCTGCGCACGACGTTCTACTTCCCCTCCGTCACCAGCTCGATCGCCGTCTGCACCGTCTTCCTCTTCCTGTTCCAGGGCAGCGGCGCCGTCAACCAGCTGCTGGGGTACGTCGGCGTCAAGGGTCCGAACTGGTTCGCCGATCCGCGCGGCGTCCTGTGGGTGCTGCTGGAGGCGGCCGGCGTCATCGACGGGGAGAAGCCCGGCGGGTTCCTCGCGGAGCACCGGCTCATGGGCCTGCCCTGGTCGGAGTGGCTGGCGGGGCCGTCGGTGGCCATGTGCACCCTCATCCTGCTCGCCGTATGGACGACGTCGGGCACCTTCATGCTCATCTTCCTCGCGGCGCTGCAGAACATCCCCCGGGAGCTGGAGGAGGCGGCGGCGCTGGACGGGGCCGCACGCCGGCACGTGCTGCGCCACGTACTGCTGCCTGCGCTACGTCCGGTGATGTTCCTGGTGACGACGCTCGGCCTGATCGCCACCTGGCAGGTCTTCGACCAGGTGTACGTGCTGGGGCAGGGCGATCCCGCGAACACGACGCTCACCCCGGCCTTCCTCTCCTACTCCTACGGCTTCGACAACGCGGAGTTCGGACAGGGAGCCGCGATCTCCTTCGTCCTGCTTGCGATCGTCCTGCTGATGACGGGAGTCCAGCGTGTGCTCCTGCGCGAGCGGGGGTCCCGCCGGCCGAGGAGAGCGCGCGGACGACAGGCCCAGGACACGCCGGAGAAGGGAGCGGTCCGTGCGCACGACTGACGCAGAGGGGACGGGCACGGAGACGACCGTCCCCGGCACGAACGGCAACGGGACAGCGGGTACCGGCGGTGCGGGCACGAGCGGTGCGGTTACGGGCAGTGCGGCGGCCGGCAAGGCGGCGCGTGCCGGCAGGAGGAAGCAGGCCGCAGCGGCGGAGGAGCGCCCGGTACTGGCCCGCTTCCCGCGCCCGGCACGGCTCGCCGGTTACACGCTGCTCCTGGCTTTCGCCCTGCTCTACGCGCTGCCGTTCCTGATCCAGGTGGCGACGAGCTTCAAGACCGACCCGGAGGCCGCGTCGCGTCCGCTCTCGCTCCTGCCGGAGGCGCCCACCACCGCCGTCTTCGAGAAGCTGAGCGGCTCCGGCGAGGCGGGGGACGGCGTGCCGTTCACGCGCTGGCTGGGCAACAGCACGCTGGTGACGGTGGTGGTGACGCTCGGCCGGGTCCTCTTCGACTCGGCGGCCGGCTACGCGCTGGCCCGGTTGCGCTTCCGCGGCCGTGCCCTGCTGGTCACGTTCGTCATCGCGGTCATGGCCGTTCCGCCGGTCGTGCTGCTGATCCCGAAGTTCCTGGTGCTCAACACGCTCGGCATCTTCGACACCTACACCGGGATGATCGTGCCGCTGCTGTTCGACGCGGCGGGGATCTTCATCATGAAGCAGTTCTTCGAATCGATACCGCGCGAGGTGGAGGAGGCGGCCCGCATCGACGGTGCGGGCATCGGGCGCATCTTCTGGTACGTCGTCCTGCCGATGTCGCGGCCCGCGCTGATCACGGTGACACTGCTGTCCTTCCAGGGCTCGTGGAACGAGTTCACGCACTTCCTGGTGGCCACGCAGTCGAGCGACTACGAGACCCTGACCACCGGTCTCGCGCGCTTCGTCTCGGGCGGGCTGGGCGCGGGCACGCAGTACCCGCTGAAACTGGGCGCCGCCCTGCTCTCGACGATCCCGGTCGCGGTGCTGTTCTTCTGCTTCCAGCGGTACTTCATCCGCGGGGCCAACGCCGGCGCGGTGAAGGAGTAGCAGGAACACGAGCGCGCTCCCGCCCCTTGACGGGGCGGGAGCGCGTCGACGCGGCAGCGGGCCTGTGCGTGACCCGCGCCGCGTCAGTCCGTCAGGTTCGTCGGACGGTAGGGCTTGTACTCGCTGCCGGACTCCAGGCCGTAGTCGAGCACCCGGTGGTCCGTGCCGTGCCCGCCGCGCTGCTCGAACGCGGAGTAGGCGGTGTGCGAGTCGTCGGTCCACTTCTCGAAGATCACCACGTGGCGCGTGGTGTTCGAGCCGTCGGCGTCGATGAGCAGGTCGCCGGGCTTGAGGTCACCCAGGTTGATCGGGGTGGTCAGGTCCCGGTTGCCCGCCAGCTCGACGGTGTTGGGACCGGACTTCCACAGGCCCAGCGTCATCGAGACGTAGCCGGAGCAGTCCTGGCGGTACCCGTCGGTCCAGGTCTCGGTCTGGCTGTAGGGCACCTGCGCCCCGTTGTTGGCGGTCAGCCAGGTCGCCGCACGCTCCAGCATCTGGGCCCGTGTGACGGCATCGGCCTTGGTGCTCTTCTCGCTCTGGGCCGCGGCCGCGGGCTTGTCGGTGGGGGTGGCGGTCGCGGTGGACGGCAGGACAGCGAAGCCCAGGACGGCGGCACTGCCGGCGGCCACAGCAGCCAGCGATATGCGCGCGCGCCGGCTGATGGACGTGATTGACATGTCGCTTCTCTCATGTGGGGGGGTCGGGCCTGCCTCCCGGACGGGTCCACGGCCTTGCGTGAGAGTCCGGGAAGCACGCACATCCTGGTGCCGCCCTCCTTGTGAACGCCGCCCCCGGAACCGGACCTTCACCTCATGGGCACAAACGGAATGCGGTCATCGGGGCAGAAGTGGTTTCTTCTTCCGACAGGCCCGCGCAACCGGTTCCGCAGGTCGGCCCATTGAAGGTGAAGACCCCACGCACCCTCGCCGGGCACAGGGCCCGGCCTGTCGAAACCCGGAGCGCCCGAAATTCGTTGGAACGGCCCCGCCGCCCGTGAAACGGTCCCGCCATGCCTGACACCACCGAGCAGCCGCTGCCGGACCTCTCCGGGACGTTCGAGTCCTTCGACGGGACAGCCGTCGGATACAGGCGGACCGGATCCGGGCCGCCGCTCGTCATGGTGCACGGTTCCGGCGGAGGACTGCACTCCTGGCAGCCGGTGGCCGAACTGCTCGCCGACCGGCACGAGTTGTGGATCGCCGCCCGGCGCGGTTACGCACCGAGCGGGCCCGCCCGGTCACCGAAGCGCTTCACCGACGAAGTGGGCGACCTGAGGGCACTGATCGACAGGATCGGACAACCCGTGCACCTGGCCGGCATGTCCTACGGCGCCACCGTCGCCCTGCACGCCGCGGCAGCCGGGCTCCCGGTGCGCTCCCTCGCCCTGTGGGAGCCCCCGCTCTTCGCCGCGGGCAGCGAACTGACGTCCGTCCAGGCGCGGTTCGAGCAGCTGACGGCGCAGGACGACCGGCGGGGGGCCGAGCTGCTGCTGGCGCGGGAGGTCGCCCGCATCCCCGCCGCGCTGCTGGAGCTCATGGACGCCGGGGAGCCGGACGGCGACGAGCCCTCCGACGCGCCCGGCTGGTGCGGCGACCTCGAATCGATGGCCGCCGAGACGGCGGACGTGCGGCGCTGGACCGCCGTCACCGTGCCGGTACTGCTCATGCGGGGCGCCGACACGTGGCAGCCGATGCCGGAGACCCTCGACCGCCTCGCTGCCGCGCTGCCCGACGTGACGCAGAAGTCGTTCCCCGGCCAGATGCACTTCGCACCGTCGCTCGTCCCCGAGGACGTGGCGGCGGAGATCGGCGCCTTCCTGGCGCACCGCTGACGGCTTCCCGAACACGCCCGCACGCGCCGCCGAGCCGGGTACCGCACGCCGACGCCCGTCTCAGCAGCGGGAGTTGAGCCCCGACGTCCCTGGGCCGTGCCCGCCAGGCCGCACCCGTCCCGTCACACTCGCACTGCACCAGGGGCGGCGACGTGGGCGCAGGCGCCCGCCGGGCTCAGACGGACAGCGTCTCGACGGAGACCTCCCACAGGCGTTCCGCTGCCGCGGGGTCGAGGGCGTACGGCGCCACGCCCCGGCTCCCGCCGGGCTCGCCGCGCGGCGCCTCGTCGCAGTCCTCGAAGTACCGGCCGCCCACGCCTTCCAGCAGCGGCGACGTCGCCAGCAGCACGGAGGCCGCCGCTCCCTGCGCGGGCGTCCTCCAGGCGGGGGCGTCCGGTCCCGCCTCGGCTCTCATACGCCGCAGCTCCCCCTCGTCGGCGTGCCGCTGGAGCCGCGTCGGAACCGCCCCCGGCGTCAGCGCGTTCACCGCGATCCCGTCGCTCTGCCAGCGCCGCCACGCCCCGACGGCGAAGAGCACGTTGGCGGTCTTGGACTGCCCGTAGGCCTGCCACGGATCGTAGGGACGCTCGCGGAAGTGGACGTCCTCGAAGACGACGGGCGAACGCAGGTGGGCGCTCGAACTGACGGACACCACGCGGGCGCCGCCCGCCGCTGCCAGCGCGCGGTGCAGCCCCACCGTGAGCGCGAAGTGGCCGAGGTGGTTGGTGGCGAACTGCAGCTCCCAGCCCTCCGGCGTGCGTGACTCCGGAGCGGCCATCACTCCGGCGTTGTTCACCAGGATGTGCAGGGGCCCTTCCCAGCCGGCGATGAACGCGGCGACCGACTTGCGGTGGGCGAGGTCCAGCGGTGCGACGCGTCCCCTGGTGTTGCCCGTGCCCGCGCCGATGTCCTCCGCCGCACGCCGTCCCGCGGCCGTGTCCCGTACGGCCAGCGTCACCTCGGCACCGGCTCCGGCCAGCGCGCGGGCGGTCTCGGCGCCGATTCCGGAGGAGCCTCCGGTGACGACGGCCCGGACACCCGTCAGGTCGATGCCGTCGACGACCTCGGCGGCGGTGGAGTCGGCGGTGAAGGGCGTGCTGATGGGGGCGGTTTCGGTCATGGTCTGATCCCGTCTCGCGCGGCGGTCCGGAGTGGGGAGGCCCGCCCTCGTGCGACGCGAAACGGAGGAGGAGCCTCCACTACGACCACTACCGGCGAGCCCCACCGTCATCAAGGTGCCCCGCCGACGTGGCCCCGCGGACGAGGGGCCCCGCCCTCCACCCCGGGGAGGGCAAGGCCGCCGGTGCCCGAATTGACAGATCGGACGGGGGTGCCAGGCTGGAAAGGAGGACGATCCGGGGCGTGCGGCACCTGTCCGGCGCCACCGCGAGGAGCGGACGTCACCGGGTCACGGAGCCGCGGCGCCGGGCCGACGGGCCGCGCTCCGGCACGGCACACCCTGACGGGAGCCACTCATGACCCACGCAGCGAGCGCCCCCCTGCGGGCGAAGGCCACGGCCTCCGCGTCCAGCGTCGTGATGCGGGAACCGCTGGCCATCTACCTCAACGACCACCTGCTCGGTGCGACCAGCGGCAGCGAGCTGGCACGGCGGGTGGCGAAGCAGCAGGCGCAGTCGGCCGACGGCGCCGCCCTGGTGCGCCTCGCCGACGAGATCGCGCAGGACCGCGCCGAACTGCTGCGGATCATGGACGACCTGGGGGTGCCCGTCCGCCGCTACAAGATCGGCATCGGATGGGTCCTGGAGAAGGCGGGCCGCGCGAAGTCGAACGGCTCCCTCCTGCGCCGGGCGCCGCTGAGCAGCCTCATCGAACTCGAGTCGCTGCGCGCGGGCGTCGAGGCGAAACGGCTGATGTGGCAGGCGCTGCGCGCGGCCGGGGCGGACCGGACGGGCCCCCTGGGCCCGGACCGGCTGACGGAGCTTCTGCACCGGGCGCGGCGGCAGTCGGAGACGCTCGAAGAGCTGCACCAGCGGACGGCGGCCGTCCTCGCACGGTCCTGACCGGCGCCCACGCAGGCCGTGCGCGGGCTGCGTGGATGCCGGCCCGTCCTCCTCACCCGTCTCACCTGCCGGAACGCAGGGCGACAGGGGTTGAACCGCGCGCGAGCCTCGCACACAATGCGTGACATGACAGCTGCCGCCGACATCCTCGTGGGACGTCTCCACGTCGATCTGTGCCGCCTTCACAGCGCGGCCTGTCGCAGCTGACACCTCGCCGCGGCCTCCGGCCGCCGCGCTTCTCTCTCCTCTTCTGGCGGAATCGCTTTCCGACGGAATCGCTGTCCGCGGCATCGCGCCGCTTCTTCCCGTGCCGTGTGCCGGGGCCCTTTCAGCGCGCCCGGGCGTGACCGCCGGGCCGTGACGCGTCATGGCCGGGCCCCCGTGCGCCCGGCCGCCACCCCTGCCTGACTCCCACCTTCCCTGGAGCTTCCGTGTCCACTGCGGCATCGCGCCCGGACGTCCAGCCGTCGCCGTCCGGCAGCGCCTCCACTCCCGAGGCGCCTCTGACTTTCCACTGGTTCCTGCCCACGACCGGCGACAGCCGCCACGTCGTCGGCGGGGGCCACGGCTCGACGCCGGGTTCCGCCGGGGGCGACCGTCCCGCGTCAATCGAGTACCTCGGCCAGATCGCCCGCAGCGCCGAGCAGTTGGGCTTCACCGGTGCGCTGACCCCCACCGGTGCGTGGTGCGAGGACGCCTGGATCACCACCGCCATGCTCACGCAGGTCACCGAACGCCTGAAGTTCCTGGTGGCGTTCAGGCCCGGCCAGATCTCCCCGACGCTCTCCGCGCAGATGGCGGCCACGTACCAGCGGCAGTCCCACGGGCGGCTGCTGCTGAACGTCGTCACCGGGGGCGAGTCGGCCGAGCAGCGCGCGTACGGCGACTTCCTCGGCAAGGACGAACGGTACGCCCGCACAGGCGAGTTCCTCGGCATCGTTCGGCGCCTCTGGAACGGAGAGCGCGTCGACCACGACGGGGACCATCTGCGCGTCGAGGGCGCGGAGTTGAACCGGCTGCCCGACCCGGTGCCGCAGATCTACTTCGGCGGCTCCTCCCCCGCCGCCGGTGAGGTCGCCTCCCGTCACAGCGACGTGTACCTCACGTGGGGCGAGCCGCCGCAGCAGGTGAAGCAGAAGATCGACTGGATCCGGTCGCTGGCGGAGGCCAGGGGGCGGACGGTGCGCTTCGGCATCCGGCTGCACACGATCAGCAGGGACACCTCGGCCCAGGCGTGGGCCGAGGCGGAGCGGCTGCTCGACGGCATGGACCCCGAACGCATCAAGGCGGTCCAGCAGGGTCTCGCGGCAAGCGAGTCGGAGGGGCAGCGCCGCATGCGCGAGCTGCACGGCAGCGGCACCAGCGACCAGCTCGAGATCTACCCCGGACTGTGGGCGGGCGTGGGGCTGGTGCGGGGCGGCGCGGGCACCTCTCTCGTCGGCAGCCACGCGGAGGTCGCGGCCCTCATCGAGGAGTACCACCGCCTGGGCATCGAGGAGTTCGTCCTGTCGGGAGTGCCGCACCTGGAGGAGGCGTACTGGTTCGGCGAGGGCGTACTGCCGCTCCTGGAGAAGCACGGGCTGTGGCGCCATCCGGCGGGCCCGCACCCGGCGGAGGCGGGCCTCGTCCCGTTCGCGGGCCGGTGAGCGCCGCAGCGCCGGTCCAGCCGGTTCCCACGGCGCGGGACGCGGAGCCGCGCAAGCTCAGGACGGTGGTGCTCTCCAGCCTGCTGGGGACGACCGTCGAGTGGTACGACTTCTTCCTCTACAGCACGGCCGCGGGGCTCGTCTTCGGCGAGCTGTTCTTCCCCACGGCGAACGGCACCGTCGGGACCATGCTCTCCTTCGCGACGTTCGCCGTCGGCTTCGTCGCACGTCCGGTCGGCGGGCTGCTGTTCGGGCACATCGGGGACCGGATCGGACGCAAACGCACCCTCGCCTTCACCATGGGCCTGATGGGGGTCTCCACAGCCCTCATCGGCGTGCTCCCCACCTACGAGCAGGCGGGACTCCTCGCTCCGGGTCTGCTGCTGGTGCTGCGCATCGCGCAGGGGGTGGCCCTGGGCGGCGAGTGGGCCGGTGCCGTGCTGCTGGCGGTCGAGTACGGTCCGCCGGGCCGCAAGGGCAGGTTCGGCAGCTATCCGCAGATCGGTCTGGCGCTCGGACTCGCCCTGGGCACGGGGGCGTTCGCGCTGCTGAACAACGTGCTCAGCGACAGCGCGTTCCTCGGGTGGGGATGGCGGGTGGCCTTCCTGGTCTCCCTCGTACTCGTCGGACTCGGCCTGACCGTGCGGCTGAAGATCGACGAGACGCCCGCGTTCCGGGCGCTGCGGAAGCTGAAGCAGCCGCCCCGCCCGGCCCCTCTGGTCGAGCTGCTGCGTGAACCGGAACCGCGGCGGCACGTGCTTCTGGGCATGCTGGCCCGGTGGGGCGAGGGCGCGGCGTTCAACACCTGGGCCGTCTTCGCGATCACGTACGCGACGTCGACGCTCCGGCTGGACCGCACCGCCGTCCTGCTGTCGGTGACGGCCGCCGCCCTGGTGATGGCCGTGGTGATACCCCTCTCCGGACGGCTGACAGACCGTCAGGGGGCGCGCCACGTCTACCTCGTGGGGATGGCGCTGTTCGCACTGTCGGTCTTTCCGGCCTTCTGGCTCTTCGGCGTGGGCGGGCCATGGGGGTTCGCCGCGGTTCTCGTCCTGACCCTCGGCGTCGTGCACGCGTACTTCTACGGAGCCCAAGGCACCCTGTTCGCGGCCCTCTTCCCCACCCGGATCCGCTACACGGGCATGTCGTTCGTCTACCAGATGTCCGGCATCGTCTCGTCCGGCATCACGCCGCTGATCATGACCGCGCTGCTGGCCGCCGCCTCCGGCAGCCCCTGGGCGGCCTGCGCCTACCTGGCCTCCACCGGCCTCGTCAGCATCTGGGCGACGGCCCGGCTGCGGGAGGCGGACCTGCACATCGCCACGGGGCCTGCCGCGCAGACCGGGCAGACGAAGGGGGAAGCCGCGGAGACGGACGGGCCCTCCAAGGTTGCCGCCGCGGCCCCCGGCGCCGGTTCCCTCTCCGGGGAGGCGAGCGCCCGTAGCCGCTGAGCACCGCCCGACGTCACGACGGCGCTCCCGCTGCCGGCCTCCGTCGCAGCGGCACGCCGAAGCACCTCACTTCAAGGAGATCCGCACATGCCCAACGTCCTCGCTCTCTCCGGCAGTCCGTCGCCCCGCTCCCGCACAGCCTCCCTGGTACGGCACGTCGGCGGGCTGGTAGCGGCGGAGGGCCACACCGTGCGGCACGTCGCCGCGCGGGACCTGCCGCCCGACGCCCTGCTCGCGGGCGACGCCTCGCATCCGGCCGTGAGGGAGGTGATCGACTCGATCACGTGGGCGGACGCCCTCATCGTCGGAACACCCGTCTACAAGGCCGCCTACAGCGGGCTCCTCAAGACGCTCCTCGACCTGCTGCCCCAGTTCGCGCTGGCCGGCAAGACGGTCCTTCCGCTGGCGACGGGCGGCACTCCGGCCCATGTCCTCGCGATCGACTACGCGCTGCGCCCCGTCCTCACCTCCCTCGGCACCGACAACGTGCTGCGCGGCTGGTTCGTGCTGGACCGGGACGTGACCGCCGGCGCGGACGGCGAGGGCGCCGTGGCGCCCGACTCGGCCGCCGGGGTCGCGGAGGCCGCGGGCCGGCTCATCACCGCCCTGGCCGCCCCGGACTCGGCGACGGCCCGGGTGCCGGGGCTGCCGAGGGGCCTGCCCACCGCGGTCTGAGACGGCGCCGGACGCGGGCGTGGCACAGCGAGTGGAGGGGCACGGCTGGGGACGGCGGGGGCGGAAACCGGCTTGCGGGACGGCGAGTTCGGCGAGGAGGCTCGGGTCATGACCGAACCGGCCCCCGACGAACCCCGCTCCGAGCCCGGGGCCGCGGCACCCGCCGTCTCCTCGCCGGCACCTGCCGTCTCCTCGCCGGCACCCGCCGAGGAGGTCCTGCGGTACTACTCGAGGGGCGGAGAGGACGGGCGGCTACGCGCGGGCGTGGGCCGTCTGGAGTTTTTGCGCACGCAGGACGTCCTGCGCCGGCTCCTGCCGTCCTCGCCGTCGCTCGTCCTGGACGTCGGTGGCGGCAGCGGCGTGCACGCCCGGTGGCTCGCCCAAGAGGACGGCCACCGCGTCGAGTTGTTCGATCCGGTGCCGCTCCACGTCGAGCAGGCCGCCCAGCTGGCCGGCGTCGAGGCCCGTGTCGGCGACGCACGCGCGCTGCCCGTCGCCGACGGTTCGGCGGACGCCGTCCTGCTGCTGGGCCCGCTCTACCACCTCACCGAGCGGCGGGAGAGGGTACGTGCGCTCGCGGAGGCACGCCGGGTCGTCCGGCCCGGGGGGCCCGTCGTCGCCGCCACCGTCAACCGGTACTCCGCGCTCCTGGACCAGATGAACCAGGGCGCCTACTTCGAGCCCGCCGAGCGGGAGTTCGTCGACTCGGCGGGCGAGACCGGTCTGCACCCGCGCCCCGACGGCGGGTTCTGGGCCTACCTGCACCAACCGGCGGACGCCGCGGCGGAGTTCGAGGACGCGGGGCTGGAGGTGGCCGGGCAGTACGGCGTGGAAGGCGCCGTCTGGCTCATGCGGGAGGCCGCCGGGCGGCTCACCGACGAGGACCGGCTCCCCACCGTGCTGGACGCGCTGCGCGCCACGGAGTCGGTGCCCTCGCTGCTGGGCGTGAGCGCCCATCTCCTCACGGCCGGCACCGCGCCCGCGGACGCGGTCTGATCCCGGGCGACACCGGGCCGGACGCGGCACCGGAGCGCCGCGGCACCGACCGACCCGGCTTCGACGGACGCGGCACCGGAGCGGCAGCGGCATCGACGGACGCGGCTTGTGCCTACCGCTCCGTCTCCGGCTCCCGCTCCGTCGCGCGCCAGCCCGACCACCGTTCGACCTCGATCTCCACGACCGGCCCCTGCGGCGGTTGTCCGGCGTACTGCTCCCGGTACTTCTCACCGAGCAGCGCCACGTACCGCGCCGCCGTGCCGCAGCGGGCCGCCGGCGGCAGCACGCGCCCCTTGCCGTCCGCCCGCGCCCACCACAGGCGGTCCCAGTCCTCGTCGTACGCGTCGACGAGGAGACAGAGCGAGTCGTTGGCGCGGATGTTCTCCAGCCTCTTCAGCCGCGCCGACTCCTTGGGCTTGTGGTCGACGGCGAAGGCGAGGGTGCCGCCGGTCAGGGCGAAGACGACGGGGACGAGGTGCGGGCGTCCCGAGGCGTCGGCCGTCGCCAGCGTGGCGACGCGCGCCGCGGCGAAGCACTCCCGTGCCTCGCCGCCCGTCATCCTCGGCATCGTCGCGACCTCTCGGCGGCTCCCGGCGGCTACTCGGCGAACCGGGAGGCGACGTCGGCCAGTCGGTCCAGCGTCTTCAGCGACTCGCTCTCCGGAAGGGTGGGCAGGTAGAGCAGCAGCCGCTCCACGCCGAGATCCCTGAAGCCCTCGATGGTGGGGACGTCGTCTCCGACGGCGTAGACGGTCACAGGTACCTCGCGGCCCGCCGTGCTGCGCAGCTGCTCGATCTTCGGGGCCAGTTTCTCGGGCGTCGTCCTGTTGGCGAGCCAGGCGTCGCCCAGCTCCGCGATGCGCGGGAACGCGCCCTCCGCGCCGCCCACGTAGATCGGCGGGTGGGGCTCCTGCACGGGCTTCGGCCACGAGTAGACGGGGTCGAAGTCGACGAACTCGCCGTGGAATTCGGCCTTCTCCTTGGTCCACAGCTCACGCATCGCCCGCAACCGCTCGTTGACCATGCGGCCCCGGGTGGTGGGGTCGGCCCCGTGGTTCTCCATCTCCTCCCGGTTCCAGCCCACGCCGACGCCGAAGACCGCGCGTCCGCCGGAGACCAGGTCGAGCGAGGCGACCTCCTTCGCCGTGACGATGGGGTCCCGCTGCGCCACCAGCGCGATGCCCGTCCCCAGCAGGATCCGCTCGGTGACGGACGCCGCGGCGCTCAGCGCGACGAAGGGATCGAGGGTGCGGTAGTACATCTCGGGCAGGTCGCCCCCGCCCGGGTAAGGCGAGCGGCGCTCCACCGGGATGTGGGTGTGCTCGGCGATGAGCAGCGAGTCGAATCCGCGTTCCTCGACGGCCCGCCCCAGGGGCGCGGGGCGGATTCCCTGGTCGGTGATGAAGGTCGATACACCGAACTTCACAGTGGCTCCTTCTCGGCTGAGTGCTGCTGAGTGCTGCTGCGTCCTCGGGCACGCGGAAGCTCCCGGGAGAGGTTCCCGGAGGCGGAGGTACCCGCTGCCGCGCGCTTCATGACAGCGCCTCCGGACCCGCGCCTGTTCCCGCGCGGGCTCGCGTGCCCGTCCCGGCGCGGGCACGCGCGGCGGGGTCCGACGCGGGCCACCGGTGCGCCGCACCTGCGGGATGTGCCGCTCCGGCGGATGTGGGTGCGCGGCTGAGGTGGGCACCCGGGACGGGTGTCCGTCAGCGGTGCCAGCGGAGAGGAGCCGGCGGTGAGCAGCAGGACCCGGAAAGGCAGCGGTGCGACCGGTGCGAAGGTCGCCGGCGCCGGAGGCACCAGCGGCGGCAAGAACGGCGATGGTGACAAGGTCAGCGCGGGTGACAAGGGCGGCAAGCGCGCCGGGGCGAGCGAGCCCGCCGGGCGCGCCGAGCCCGCACGGCCCCACCAGGGCGGGCAGCAGGCGGCACTGACGCGTTACCGCGAGAAGCGGCACTTCGGCAGGACGTCCGAACCCCGCGGGGAGGGCACCGAACCCGGAGGGGCACCGTCCTTCGTCGTACAGATCCACGACGCGAGCACCATGCACTTCGACTTCAGGCTCGAGGTCGACGGCGTCCTCAAGTCGTGGTCCGTGCCCAAGGGGCCCTCTCCCGATCCGCGGGAGAAGAGGCTCGCCATGCCGACGGAGGACCACCCCATGGAGTACCGGGACTTCGAGGGGATCATCCCCGCCGGCGAGTACGGAGGCGGCACCGTCATCGTCTGGGACCAGGGGACCTACCAGCCCTTGACGGAAGACTTCGCCGCCGGCCTGGAGCGCGGGCACGTGAAGTTCCGGCTGGAGGGGTCCAAACTGCGCGGCGGCTACGCCCTCACACGCTTCCGCGGCGGCAGCGGCGAGGACGGCCGCGCCGCGTGGCTCCTGGTGAAGGAGAACGACGAGCGGGCCGTACGCGACGGCCGCACACCCGACCCCGTACGGGCCCGCTCCGCCCGCACGAGCCGCACGCTGAAGCAGGTCGGCGCCCAGGCGACCGAGGAGGACACCTGGCACAGCGAGTGACCTCAGCCCGGATCTCACGTTCCGCCGCTCCGGGCCGTCTTCCTCATGCGGGCCCGGCCTGATGCGGCACAGCCTCACGCGGGCACGGCGAGAATGGCCCGTCGGGAGAAGGCAAGGAGCGTGCGATGGAAGTCAGCCACACGGTCGTGGAATCGCCACTGGGGGCGCTGACGCTCGTGGCCGAGGACGGGGCGCTGAGCGGCGTCTACTTCGAGAACCACCTGCGAGGCCCCGCGCCGGACGCGCTGGGACCGAACGTCGAGAGGGGCTCCGGCAGTCCGGACTCCGGCTTCGAGAGGGCGCGGCGCCAGCTCGCGGAGTACTTCTCGGGCCGCCGCACGCACTTCGACCTCCCGCTCGCCCCGCGCGGCGACTCCTTCCAGCAGCGCGTGTGGAAGCTGCTGGACCAGATCCCGTACGGGGAGACGCGCACGTACGGCGATCTGGCACGCGAGCTCGGCGACCCGGCCCTGGCCCAGGCTGTCGGGTCCGCCAACGGCCGCAACCCGCTGAGCATCGTCGTCCCCTGCCACCGCGTGATCGGGGCGGACGGGCGGCTGACGGGCTACGCGGGCGGTCTGCCGCGCAAGCGGTTCCTTCTCGACCTTGAGGAGTCGCACGCCGGCACGGGACCCGGCCGCCTCTTCTGAATTAGCCGGCCGGCCGTTCCCGCCGGGGCCTCACGTTCCCGGCGTGCGCTTCGTCTACGGGGTGTGACCTTGAGACCTTTCGAGCAGATCGTGGCCGAGTACGGGCCGATGGTCCTCCGCGTGTGCCGGGCCGTGGTCGGGCCGGCGGACGCCGAGGACGCCTGGTCGGAGACGTTCCTCGCGGCGCTCAGGGCCTACCCCGGGCTGCCCGGGGACGCCCGGGTCGAGGCCTGGCTGGTGACGATCGCGCACCGCAAGGCGATCGACGCCGCACGGGCGGGCGCCCGCCGCCCCGTCGCGGTAGGCCGGATCCCGGAATCGGGCAGGGCACTGACCGGCGGACGTGCCGGGGACGAGGGAGCCGCGCCGCCGGACGCCGGCCGGGCGGGCGGGACCCTGCGGGACTCCGGCCAGTGGGACGCCGACCTGTGGGCCGCTCTCAAGGCCCTGCCGCGGCGCCAGCGCGAAGCGGTCGCCTACCACTACCTGGCGGGGCTCCCGTACAAGGAGATCGCCGCCGTGACCGGCGGGACCCCGGAGGCGGCGCGCAGAGCCGCGGCCGACGGCATCAGGTCCCTGCGCAAGAGCTACACCCGCCGTACCCGAGAGGACGAGAGAGGAGAGAGACGATGATGAAGCACACTTCGGACCGGGACGGCGAGGCCTGGGACGGCGAGGAGCTCTTCGCGGGCCTCCCGGTCACCGATCCCGGTGCACAGAGCCGTCTGCACGCCCGTCTCGCAGCGGACGCGGAGCGCGAGGGGCTGCTGGACATCGCCTACCGCACGCTTCCCACTCCCGTGGGGACGCTCCTGCTGGCCGCGACGGACAGGGGACTCCTGCGCGTCGCCTATGACAGCGCCCGGCACGGGGGCCACGCGGCCGTGCTGACCGAGCTCGCGGAACGCGTCAGCCCCCGCGTACTGGAGGCCCCTCAGCGGCTGGGCGGGGCGGTGCGGCAGATCGAGGAGTACTTCGAGGGGCGGCGGACCCGCTTCGACCTCGACCTGGATCTGCGGCTCGCCAAGGGCTTCCGTCGCGAGGTGATCGCGCAGCTCCCCCACATCGGCTACGGCGCCACCCGCAGCTACGCGGAGGTCGCGGCAGCGGCGGGCAGCCCGCGGGCGGTACGGGCAGTGGGCACGGCCTGCGCGACGAATCCGCTGCCGGTCGTGGTTCCGTGCCACCGCGTCGTCCGCTCGGACGGTTCGGCGGGCCAGTACGTCGGCGGGGCCGACGCCAAGAAGGTGCTGCTCGGCCTGGAGGCCGCGGCCTGAGCCGGGAGCATCCCGCGGTCCGAGCCGGACGCCCCGCCACCGCGAGGGCCTTCCGCGCACGCGCGGCGGGTCCGGGACGTCGGCGGGGCGCACGGCGAGCGAGGCGGGCGGACGCTCGCTGCGGACGGACGGGCCTCGCAGACGGACGGCGCCCGGCCCGCATGCCCTGCGGGAGGTCGCGTCGCCACCGCTGAGACCGCGTCCAGTGGGCACTCTGTGCGGCAGCGGTCTGCGGCAGCGGACTCGTCCGCTGCCGCACCGGCCGGGCACCGGGCCCGCCGGTCCGCACCGCCGGTTCACGCACGCTGAAGGAGCAGCCCGTCATGGCAGAGACCTCCCCCCGTCAGGGCGCCGCCAAGGCAGCCGTCGTCACCGGATCGGAGTCCGGCATCGGCAGGGCGACGGCGCTGGAACTGGCCCGCCAGGGCTACGACATCGGAGTCACCTGGTTCGCCCACGAGGCAGAGGGCAGGGCCACCGCGGACCAGGTGCGCCGGCTCGGACGGCGCGCGGAGGTGCGCCCCCTGGACCTGTCGGGACTGCCGGGCCCGGAGCGGGTGGTCGACGAGTTCGCCGGAGACTTCGGGCGGCTCGACGTCCTGGTCAACGCGGCGGGCATGAACCGGCCAGGGCCCTTCACGGAGCTGACGTACGACGACTTCCGGCAGGTGCTGTCGGTGGACCTCGAAGGCCCGTTCCTGCTCAGCCAGCGGGCCGCACTGCGCATGATCGAGCAGGGAGAGGGCGGGCGCATCGTCAACATCACCTCGGTGCACGAGCACACGCCGCTCCCGTCCGCCGCGGCGTACAACACCGCGAAGCACGGGCTGGGCGGGCTGACGAAGTCGATGGCCCTGGAGCTGGCCGGGCACGGCATCACCGTCAACGCGGTCGCGCCCGGCCTCATCGCCACCGGCATGTCGGGCATGGCGGGCGTCGACGTCCACACCGTGCACCGCCCGGCGCTGCCCGTCTCCCGTCCGGGGGATCCGCGCGAGATCGCCTCGCTCGTCGGGTGGCTCGTCTCGGAGGGGGCGGCCTACACCACGGGCCAGTCGTACGTCGTCGACGGCGGCTTCACCATCGCCAACCCCCAGTTCACGACGGTCGACTTCGGCGCGGACGACTGACGGGCCGGGCTGGAGGGCCGGTCCGCCGGCCGTTCAGCCCGCCCGACCCCGCTCGTCGACGATGCGGCGGATCTTGCCGACGGAGCGCTCCAGCGTGCCGGGGTCGACGATCTCGACGGCGACGCTCAGCCCGATGCCGTCCTTGACGGCACGGGTGATCGCCGAAGCGGCCGCCTCACGCTCCGGTCCGGAGGTCCCGGGCCGGGCCTCGGCACGCACCGTCATGTGGTCCAGCCGGGCGCGGGTCTCCAGGCGGAGCTGGAAGTGGGGGGCGACCCCGGCCGTGCGCAGGAGGATCTCCTCGACCTGGCTGGGGAAGATGTTCACGCCGCGGAGGATGATCATGTCGTCGCAGCGCCGCGTGACCTTCTCCATCCGGCGGAACGCCGGCCGTGCCGTCCCCGGCAGCAGCCGTGTCAGGTCGCGGGTGCGGTACCGGATCACCGGCATGGCCTCCTTGGTGAGGGAGGTGAAGCACAACTCCCCTTCCTCACCCTCCCCTTGGAGCACGTCGGTGACGGGGTCCACGACCTCCGGGTAGAAGTGGTCCTCCCAGATGTGCAGGCCGTCCTTCGTCTCCACGCACTCCTGCGCCACGCCCGGCCCGATCACCTCGGAGAGGCCGTAGATGTCGACCGCGTGGATGCCGACACGCTCCTCGATCTCGGCCCGCATCTCCTCCGTCCACGGCTCGGCCCCGAAGATGCCCGTCCGCAGGGAGGTGGAGCGCGGGTCGACGCCCTGGCGTTCGAACTCGTCGAGCAGCGTGAGCATGTAGGACGGCGTGACCATGATGATCTCGGGTTCGAAGTCCTGGATGAGCTGCACCTGGCGTGCGGTCATGCCCCCCGAGACGGGGATGACCGTGCACCCCGCGCGTTCCGCGCCGTAATGCGCGCCGAGCCCGCCCGTGAACAGCCCGTACCCGTAGGCGACATGGACCTTGTGGCCGGGCCTGCCGCCCGCCGCCCGGATGGCGCGGGCGACCATGTCGGCCCACATGGAGATGTCGTTCTCCGTGTAACCCACCACCGTGGGACGGCCTGTGGTGCCGCTGGAGGCGTGGACGCGGCGGACGTCGGACATGGGTACCGCGAACATCCCGAAGGGGTAGGTCTCCCGCAGGTCCGCCTTCGTGGTGAACGGGAAGCGCGCCAGATCCTCCAGGCTCCGGCAGTCCTCGGGACGCACTTCCGCCTCGTCGAACTTCCGCCTGTACAGCTCGACTTCGCTGTAGGCCGTACGCAAGGTGTGCTGCAGGCGCCGGAGTTGCTGTTCCCGCAGCTCCTCGCGGCCGAGCCGCTCGCCGGGGTCCCGCAGCTCGTCCGGGAGCGGCTCGCCCGTGCGGCGCGGAGCGCCGGTGCCGGAAGTCGCCGCGCCGGGGCCGGAATCGGCGGTCGCGGCGGGCCCGGCCGGGGTCGCGGGAAGTTCGCTCGTCGTCATGAAGGCCCCTCCATGCCTGGGACGGTGCGGCTGCGGCCGCGGAATTCGGCTATGACCTCGCCCTCGCGCAGGACGGTCACGTCGTAGACGCCGCTGCGCCCGTAGCGGGTTCGCTCCTCGGCGACGGCGGTGAGCACGTCCCCCTCCGCGGCGGGCCGGACGAAGGAGATGTCGGCGCCCGAGGCGACGGTCACCGGTCCGTGGCTGTTGCAGGCGCAGGCGAACGCGGTGTCGGCGAAGAGGAAGATGTATCCGCCGTGTGCGATGCCGTGGCCGTTGACCATCGCGCCCGTCACCGTCATCCGCAGCTTCGCGGCACCGTCCGCGGCCTCCAGCAGCGTGATGCCCAGGGCCTGCGACGCCTGGTCCGCCGCGAACATCGTGTGCGCCGCCGACCCGCTGCTCATGGCTTGCGTCATACGTTCCACGCTCTCGTACGTCCCGGCGGCGGCGGTTCGGGCCGGGTATCCCGGACGAGCCCACCGACCGACCATTCGGTTCACCTTGCGGCGCGGTCCAGTAATCCAGCAACGGACCTGCGGTGTCAAGGGTTCACGGCAGGCCGGGCGCCGTACCGGAGCTGCTCAGCCGCGTCCGGGCCTCACGCGGCGGGTCCGGAGAGCGAGCGGGCCAGATCCGCCAGGTCCTCCGCCACCCGCGCGGGCTGCGACATCGACTCCGGATAGCGGATTGAGCCCCGGCGCAGCCATGCGCCGCGGAGTCCGGCCCGCTGGGCTCCGTCGACGTCCCAGGGGTGCACGGCGGCCATCAGGGCCTCGCCGGGGCGTACGTCCACGCTCCGCACCGCGTAGTGGTAGGCCTCGGCCGCGGGCTTCCAGCGGCGGGGGCCGCTCACACCGAGGACGGCGTCGAACTGGCCACGGATACCGGCGCGTTCGAGAAGTCCCTCCGTCAGGCGGGCATCGCCGTTCGTCATCGTCACCAGCCGGTGCCCGGCCTCCTTCAGGACGTGTACGCCCTCGGGAACGTCCGGGTGGACCTCCAGGCGCGCCAGGCCGCCGAGGATGTGCTCCGCGGCTCCGTCCACGTCGCCGGGCGGGTCCCCGGTCCGCGCCAGCAGATCCCGCAGGCCGTCGCGCGCGAGGTCCGCGAAGTGCGCGTAGCCTCCGGCGGCGGTGAGCGCGAAGCCGTCACGAAGCACCCCGGCGAACCACAGCGGCATCAACTCGCCGGGCGCGCCGGCGTCTTCGAAGCGGCGGCGCAGCGGCGCGAAATCGCTGAGCGTCTCGTTGACGTCGAGGACGACGGCCCGCACTGGGCGGTCGCCCCCGTGGGCGGAACCACCGCGGGGCGTGGACTCGGCCGGGGGCACGGCGCCGACTCCCCGACCCGCTCAGTACCTGAGCAGCTTGTCCGGCGTGACCGGCAGGTCCCGCACGCGGATGCCCGTCGCGTTGTACACGGCGTTGACGACGGCCGCCGGGCTTCCGACGATGCCGATCTCGCCGATGCCCTTGGAGCCCAGCGGCCCGGCGTGTGGGTCCGGTCCGTCGAGCCAGGTGGCCTCGATGTCCAGCACGTCGGCGCTGGTGGGGATGTGGTACTGCGCGAAGTCGTGGTTGACGACGTGACCGGTGCCGTGGTCGAGGACGCTCTCCTCGAACAGCGCCATGGACATCCCCATGATCATGCCGCCGATGAACTGGGAGCGCGCCGTACGGGGGTTGATGATCCGCCCGGCGGAGAAGACGCCGAGCATCCGCGGCACGCGCACCTCGCCGGTGTCGGCGTGCACGCGCGCCTCGGCGAACTGCGCGCCGAAGGAGGCCACCGAGTAGCGCCGCAGGTCCGGGTTCTCGGGCATCCCGGACCTCGTGCGGGCGCCCGGTGCCGGGTCCTCGCCGTGCTGGGCGCGGAACTCCCGCGCGGCCGCGACGATCGTGGAACCCCACGCGGTGACGCCCGCGGAGCCGCCGGCGACGGTGGCGGTGGGCAGCGCGGTGTCCCCGATCTCCAGGTGCACGGCGTCGAAAGGGCACTCCAGCGCGTCGGCCGCGATCTGGGTGAGCACCGTCCAGGTGCCGGTGCCGAGGTCCGCTGCCGCGATGCGTACGGCGTGGCCTCCGTCGGAGGTCCGCTCGATCTCGGCGACGGAGCCGGGTCCCCCGAAACCGGGATAGGTGCTGGCCGCGACGCCCAGGCCGACGAGCCAGTCGCCCTCCCTGCGCGCGCCCGCCTCCGTGCGGGCGTCCCAGCCGAAGCGCCGGGCGCCGGTGCGCAGGCACTCGACGAGACGCCGGTCCGACCAGGGCCGTCCGTCCCTCGGGTCGGTCTCCGGATCGTTGCGTACGCGCAGTTCGACGGGGTCGAGGCCGAGGGCGTGCGCGAGTTCGTCCATGGCGACCTCGGCGGCGAACGCGCCCGGTGCCTCGCCCGGCGCCCGCATCCAGGAGGGGACGGGCACGTCGAGAGCCGCGAGCCGGTGGCTGGTGCGCCGGTTGGGCGAGGCGTACATCATGCGGCTCTGCGCGGCGGTCTGCTCGGCGAACTCCTTGATGGTGGCGGTCTGTTCGACGGCTTCGTGGGAGAGCGCGGTCAGCCGTCCACCGCTGTCGGCTCCGAGCCGCACGCGCTGGATGGTGGGGGTGCGGTGGCCCGTGAGGCAGAACATCTGCTGCCGCGTGAGCGCCAGTTTGGCCGGGCGGCCGGGGACCGTCCGCGCGGCGAGCACCGCCAGGACGTGGTGCGCGTGCGGCAGCCCCTTGGAGCCGAAACCGCCCCCGACGTGCGGCGAGATCACCCGCACCCGCTCGGGAGCGAGCGCGAACAGCGGCGCGAGAGTCATGCGCACCCCGTACGGCCACTGCGTGGAGTCGTAGACCGTCAGCGCCGGCTCCCCGTCGTCGCTCGCGCCGTGCCACACGGCGACACACGTGTGCGGCTCCATGGGGTTGTTGTGCTCCATCGGCGTGCTGTACGTCTCGTCCACCACAGCGTGCGCGGCCGCGAGCGCGGCCTCGACGTCGCCCTCCTCGGTGTCCGCCTCGTCGGCGGGGTTGATCGCCTCCGGGCGGTAGAGGTCGGGGCGGTCGGAGCTCAACCGGGTGTCGTGCGGCTCCACTTCGTACTCGACGTCGACGAGCGAGGCGGCGTGCCGTGCAGCCTCGGGGCTCGCGGCCAGGACCGCGCCGATGAACTGGCCCCGGAAGGCGACGTCGTCGGACTGGAGCACGGCCAGCGCGCGGTCCGAACTGTCCGCCAGGCGCGGGGCGTTGCGCGGTGTGAGCACCGCGGCGACACCCTCGGCGGCCTCGGCCCGCCCCGTCTCCATCCGCAGGACCCTGCCGCGGGCGATCGCCGACTGCAGAGGGTGGACGTACACCGGGTCGCGCAGCGCGTGCTCCCACGCGTAGGGGGCGGTGCCCGTGACCTTGGCCGGGCCGTCCAGCCGCACCGGCGAGGTCCCCACCGCGCGGGGGTTCAGCGGTTCGAGCGGTTCGGTGGGCCGGGCCGGCTCTTCTTCGGTGCGGGTCATCGCCGTTCCTCGGTGGTGAGTTCGCGCAGGAGCGCGGCGAGCGTGTTGCGCGCCATCGGGATCTTGAAGCCGTTGCCGGGGAGCGGACGCGCCGCCCGCAGCTCCGCTTCGGCCGCCTCCCGGAACGCCTCGTCGGTCGCGGAGGCACCCCGCAGGGCCTCCTCGGCCCGCTCGGCCCGCCACGGCTTGTGCGCGAGGCCGCCGAAGGCGATGCGGGCCTCACGCACCCGGTCTCCGTCCGTCTCCACCGCCGCCGCGACGGAGACCAGCGCGAACGCGTACGAGGCGCGGTCGCGCACCTTGCGGTAGCCGGAGCGCGTGCCTGCCGGCAGCGGCGGAACCTCGACCGCGGTGACCAGTTCACCGTGCCGCAGAACGGTGTCCGCCTCGGGGGCCTCGCCCGGCAGCCGGTGGAACTCCCCTACGGGGACGCGCCGTTCGCCGTCCTCGCCGAGCACCGTGACCACGGCGTCGAGGACGCGCAGGGCGACCGCCATGTCCGAGGGGTGCACCGCGACGCAGTGCTCGGAGGCGCCCAGCACCGCGTGGTACCTGTTCCAGCCGCCGATCGCCGCGCATCCGGAGCCCGGCTCCCGCTTGTTGCAGGGCGTCGTGACGTCCTGGAAGTAGCCGCACCGTGTGCGCTGCAGCAGATTCCCGGCGGTGGTCGCGGCGTTGCGCAGCTGCCCCGACGCCCCGGCCAGCAGCGCCTGCGAGAGGACGGGGAGGCGCCGGCGGACGAGGGGGTGGGCGGCGAGGTCGCTGTTGCGCACGGTGGCGCCGATCCGCAGCCCGCCGTCGGGCAGTTCCTCGACGCGGTCCAGGGGGAGGCCCGTCACGTCGACGAGCAGCTCCGGCGCGGCCACTCCCAGCTTCATGTGGTCGACGAGGTTGGTGCCGCCGGCCAGGAACGCGGCGTCCGGGCGCGCCATGACGGCTGCGACGGCGGATCCGGCGTCGTCGGCACGCGAGTAGTCGAAGGGTTTCACCGTCCCGCCACCGCCCGGATCGCGTCGACGATGTTGCCGTAGGCGCCGCAGCGGCACAGGTTCCCGCTCATCCGCTCCCGGATCTCCTCCTCGTCCAGCGGGACGGGACGCGGCACCCCGCCGGGCCCGTCGCCGTCCGCGGTCGCCGAGCTGGGGTGGCCCGCCTCGGCCTCGGCCAGCATGCCCGCGGCCGAGCAGATCTGACCGGGCGTGCAGTAGCCGCACTGGAAGCCGTCGTGGTCGAGGAACGCCTGCTGGAGGGGGTGCAGCCGCCCGTCCGCCTCCGCGAGCCCTTCCGCGGTGGTGACCTCGGCACCGTCGTGGGCGACGGCGAACGTCAGGCAGCTCACCACTCTCCGGCCGCCGAGCAGCACCGTGCAGGAGCCGCACTGCCCGTGGTCGCAGCCCTTCTTGGGGGAGGTGACGCCCAGCCGGTCGCGCAGGGCGTCGAGGAGCGTGGTGCGGTTGTCCACGGTCAGCGACCGGGGCTCGCCGTCGACATGGAGGGTGAGTTGGGAATCCACCCCGCCCCAGTACCACGGGCGCTGAGGGGGTCAAACCTGCCGCCGCGCACCTGCCGCGCTCGGACGCCTGCGGCGTGCGGCGTGCCCCCGGGCGCGGCAAGCTGAGCTCGGCGGCCCGGTGCCGCGGACGGAAGCACCAGCACCCGGGCGGCGGTCGGCGTCCGGCGGCGGAGGGACGGCAGGAGATGTTCGAGGCGGGCGACATCCGCGAGTGGCGCGACAGGGACGTGGTGGACCCGGGCGGGAGCAAGATCGGCACGCTGGAGGCGATCTACGTGGACACCCGCACCGACGAGCCGTTCTTCGCCACCCTCACCATCGGCGTGCCCACCCGCCGCCGGCTGGTCTTCGTCCCGCTGACGGGAGCGACCGTCGGCCCGTCCTACCTGCGGGTCGCGCACGCCAAGGGCGAGGTGCGCGCGGCCCCCTCGATCGAGACCGACGGGGAGCTGCCCGCCGGCGACGAGGCGGCCGTCTTCGCGCACTACGGGCTCGACTACGAGACCGGCTCCGGCGGGGAGCGGCGGCTGGCCCGCCGCTGACGCCCCCAGCCGCCTCGGACAGCCCGCCGGCTGCCTCACCCCGCCGCCCGTCGCCCTCCCCGCCGGGTCCCGAACCGTTCGGGCCGGGTCCGTGCACGGCGGTTGCCTCTAGAGTCGGGGCATGGCTGCTGAGGGAGAGTCCGTACGGATCGACAGCTGGATCTGGTCCGTGCGGCTCACGAAGACCCGTTCGCTGGCCGCCTCGGCGTGCCGCGCCGGCCACGTGCGGATCAACGGGGAGCGGGTCAAGCCCGCGCATCCGGTTCGCGCAGGGGACCAGGTGCGGCTGTTCCACGCGGGCCGTGAGCGCGTGGTGGTCGTCGCGCGTGTGCTGCGCAAGCGCGTCGGAGCCCCGGTGGCCGAGAAGTGCTACACCGACCACAGCCCGCCGCCTCCGCCCCGCGAGGCCGTGGCCCCCGCCGGGGTGCGCGACCGGGGCGCGGGACGTCCCACGAAGCGGGACCGGCGGGAGATGGAGCGGCTGCGCGGCCTCCAGGGCTGAACCGGGACCGCCGGCTCCCCTGCCCCGGACCGGCCCGTCCCGAACCGGCCTCAGCCGGCCCGCAGTTCCCGGTCCACCGCCCGCAGCATCGTCAGCAGCATCCGGTTGAGGGGGACGTCGATGCCGTGCCGCTCGGCGGCCCGCACGACCGCGCCGGTGATGTGCTCGTGCTCCAGCGGGCGTCCCGCCAGCCGGTCGTAGAGCATCGACGTCCCGCCGTCGGGCGGCACCGAGGTGTTCTTCCGCAGGGCGCTCTGCGCGTCCGCATCGCTGACGTCGGCCCCTTCGGCCCGCGCCACGGCGACTCCTTCACGGAGGATGTCCTCGGCGAGCGCGTGCATCTCGGGGTCGCCGAGGATGTGCATGCGCTGCTTCAGGATCGTGGTGAGCGGGTTGGCGGCCACGTTCGTGAAGAGCTTGCGCCACGCGGCCGTGCGGAAGTCGGCGACCGTACGGACCTTCAGGCGGCTGCCTTCCAGAAGCAGGGCGAACCGGTCCCCTGCCGGCCCTTCCGGCACGTGCAGCTCGCTGGAGAAGTGGTGCACGATCCGGCCGGGGGCGACCCGCTCCACGGCCATGTAGGCGAGCGCCGGCAGCAGCTCCGTCCCCTCGGGCAGCAGCGGCCGCACGCGCTCCTCGTGGTCGACGCCGTTCTGGACGACGGCGACGGCCGTTCCGGGACCGCACAGCTCCCGGAGCCACCCGGCGGCACCCTCCGTGTCCTGGACCTTCGTCGTCAGGAACACCCAGTCGGCGGGCGGGACTTCCCCGGGGCTCGTGGCGAACCGCAGGTCGGGCCGTAGCTCCTCCCCGCCCGTCCGCATCGTCAGCTCATCGAGTGGCGACCGCAGGCAGAGCGTGACGTCGAGACCGGCCTCGCGCGCGAACGCGGCCGTCAGCCCTCCGACCGCACCGGCACCGATCACCGCTATGTGCGCGGGTGAATCCATCGAACGCATACAGGCGATCGTATGCGGCTGCCGCGGGGCGACCGGCCCGGGGCCTCCATTACCGCAAAACAGACATAGCGGGTGTTACGCATAGATCTCTCTGCCGGTTACACAAGCGGGACGAGGTTCGGCCATGTACGTGCTGCCAGCAGCTCCGAGCGCACCGGTCACAGACCGCCTCAGACGCCTCCCCTACTACGGCCAGGGGCCGTCCGGACGTCCCCTGCTCCAGCTCGGGCTGGTCGCCGCCGCCTACACGCTGGCCCAGCTCCTCCTCGTCGTCCCCGGTACCGGGCTCGGGTGGGACGAGACGGTCTACGTCAGCCAGGTCGACGGCCCCTCCCCCGCGTCCTTCTTCAGCGCCCCGCGCGCCCGCGGCATCTCCTACCTCGTGGCGCCGGTCGCCGCGTTCACCTCCTCCACGACGGTGCTGCGCGTCTTCCTCGCCGTCCTGTCCGGCCTTGGCCTCCTCGCCGCCCTGTGGGTCTGGCGCCGCCTGCTGCCCGTGTCCGTACTGGCCTGGGGCGGCGCCCTGTTCGCCGGCCTGTGGATCAGCCTCTTCTACGGGCCCCAGGCCATGCCCAACCTGTGGTGCGGCTTCGGTTCCCTGGCCGCGGCGGGCTGCTTCCTGCGGTGCGTGCGCTACGCCCGCGACCGGGCCGCCCTCGCCGGGCTCGTGGTGTCCGTCGGCGCCGTGGCACTGATGCGCCCGCCGGACGCAGCGTGGCTGGTGCTGGCCCTGGGCGGCGCGGCGCTGGTGGTGCCCGGCTGGCGCCGCCCGGCGGTCCTCGGGGGGCTGCCGGCCGGAGCCCTCGCGGGGGCGGCTCCCTGGATCGTCGAGGCGTTCACCTCCTACGGCGGCCTCTTCGCACGCCTGCACCGGGCGAGCGAGATCCAGGGCGGCATGGGCTGGAACATCGCCATCGGGGACCACGTACGCGCACTGCAGGGACGGATGCTCTGCCGCCCCTGCGACATGGCGTGGGAGCAGCCGCAGACGGCGCTGTGGTGGTTCGCGCTGCCGCTGCTGGCGGCGGCGGGCATCACGGCAGCCGTACGGGCGGGCCGCCGGGACACCGCGGTGCTGGCCTCCGTGACGGCGGTGGTGCTCGCCCTGCCGTACCTCTTCCTGATGGGGTACGCCGCACCCCGCTTCCTGCTGCCCTCCTACGCGCTCCTCGCGCTCCCCGTGGGCGAGTGCATGCGGCGCTCGTTCGCCGAGCGCCGCGACGGCCGCCGCCCTCTCGTGCTGATCGCCCTCCCGGCGCTGCTCCTGGGCTGCCACCTCGCCGTGCAGTACCAGGTGCTCAACGCCGTTCTGGAGCGCAACCACAAGGTCACGAGGCAGATGACGAAGGCGGCAGCCACGATGCACGGGCTCGGGCTGCGGGCGCCCTGCACGCTGACCGGGCCGCTCGCCGTCCCGATGAGCCATTACGCGGGCTGCTCGTCCCGGCAGTCGCGCGGTCACGACGTCAGCATCACCGCAGGCGGGCTGCGTGCCCTCGCGGGCCGGCACGAGGCGATGGCCGTGATCGTGGGGCACGGCGCCGAACCGCCGCGCTGGGCGCGGGCGTGGCCGTCCGCGCCGCTGAGCGAACTGCCCGGGTACCGGGTGTACGTGTCGCCGCACGGCGACCGGTCGGTGGCCGCCGGGGCGGAGTGACCCCCGGCATCCGGGGCTCCGGACGTGGGGCAGCAGCCCGGAGAAGTGGGGCAGCGGCCCGTATGACCAGTTCAGCGGGGCCGTCGTCCGTCGGCCGCCGGATTGTTTGAGCTGCGGCAGCCGAGGCACTCAGCGTCTGTGTGGCTGCTGAGACCGCCCGGGGTGTACGCCCCGCAGGGCGACACGCATCTCTTGCTCGGGGCTCTCCGGCACGTCGGCGTCCCCAGCGGCTCGCGCATGCTCGACATCTGCACCGGGACCGGCCTCGTCGCTCTGACGGGAGCGTGCCTGGGCGCCTCCGACGTGCACGCCGTGGACCTGTCCGCGCGGGCCGTCATGGCGGCACGCTGGAACGCCCGGCTGCGGGGGGTGCCCGTCACCGTGCACCGCGGGGACTTCCTCGACCGCTCCACCGGCCGCTTCGACGTGATCACCGCGAACCCTCCCTACGTGCCCTGCCCGGACCGGGAGCGCGGCCTGGCGAGGGCGGCGCGCGGAGCCCGTCGGTCCGGACGTGCCTGGAACGCGGGAGAGGACGGACGGGAATGCCTGGACCGGCTGTGTGAGGCCGCTCCCCGGCTGCTGGCGCCCGGCGGCGTGATGCTGATCGTGCACTCCGCGCTGAGCGGACCGCACCGCACGCTCGGGCAGCTGCGCGAGGGCGGCCTGGAAGCCGAGGTCGTCCGGCGGAGCCGCAAGCCGTTCGGGCCCGTGCTGCGTCGCAGGGCCGCCTGGCTGGAGGAGCGCGGACTGATCGAACCGGGACAGCGGGAAGAGGAGTTGGTGGTCGTACGTGCCGATCTCGCACCGCGGGGATGACGAGCGGCCCGGACCTGACGGGGACGGGTCCGCGGGGCGGCAGCCGGACGCGGCAGCGGCCCGGTCTGCCCGGTCGGGTCCCGGAGCCGCTGCGGAGCCCGAAGCGGGAACGGCGCGGGGCGCGGCCTTGGACGTGGGGCGCGCGGCGCGGCGCGTGGTGATCGATCCCGCCGGTCCCGTCCTCGTCGAGGGCCCCGTCGAGGTCGATCTGGGTGACGGCCGCACGGCCGTCTCGGACCGCTTCATGGTCGCGATCTGCGCCTGCCGGCGCAGCCGCAGCTTCCCCTGGTGCGACACCAGCCACCGGCGCAGGTCGCGTCCCGGCCGTGACCAGGCCGACGGGAGAGGAACGGACGTGCCGGCGGACTCCGGGCCCGGGGAGGGACCGGGGACGCGGTAGCCGGGCGTTCAGCGGGGCAGCGGCGTACGCAGCGAGCTGCGGCCCTCGTCCCACGCGCTGCCGATGTGCCGGGAGAGGCGGTCCTCCAGCAGGCCGGTCGCCTGGACCCCGAGGACGATGTCCGGCGCGAGGTGGGGGTCGCTCTCCAGCAGACCCCCCACCACGTCCCGCCGCATGACCTGCTCGTGCACCGCGTCGGCCTCGATGTGCTCGCTGTAGAAGAACACGCAGTCCGGGTGGGCGCCCATCCGCTCCAGCGCACGCACCATCCGGCGGGCGCTGGGGGCCGTCGTGGTCTCCGCGGCGGCGAAGTGCCCGACGAGCGCGCCCCGCAGACCCCGGTGGAGCCCGAAGAGGGACATCATGTTGACCACGGCGAGGGCCGGGGCGGGCGTGGCGTCCAGGTAGTGCAGGTACCCGGTCTCGAGGCCCGCTCCGGCGAGCAGGTCGACGTAGAGGCGCGCGTGGACGCGCTCGGCCCGTCCCCCTCCGAACTCGTCGTACTCGACGGCGACCAGCGACGCCTTCGCCCGGCCGTGCAGCCGCGGCACCACCCAGACGTGCGGGTCGGCCTCCTTGTGGTGGTAGACGGAGCGGTGGACGAGGTACTCCCGCATCTGCCACCACTCCCCCTCCTCGGCCAAGCGGCGGGAGAGGCCGGCGCCGCCGGGCGGCTCGACAAGCAGCTCGTCCAGCTCCGCCGCCACGTCCGCGCCGCCGGGGACGTGGGCACGCAGGCCGTCGAGGAAGGTCTGCTCCAGCCGGCCCCGCAGGCGCAGCAGTTCGGGGTCCCACTCCCAGGAGGGGGCGACGCCGCGCAGGCCCCGGTAGTGCGGCTCGTAGCACAGGTGGAGCGCGAGCTGGACGTCCTCGCCGAAGGGGTCGTCACGCGGGACCTCGGGCCAGCGGAGGGCGCCGCCCGGCGGGCTCCGGAGAGCGTCGAGGACCGCCGCCGAGAGCGGGCCGCGCGGCTGCGGCAGCGGCGCGGCGCCCTCGTCGTGCACCGCGCGGAGCGCTGCGGCCGGCCCGGTCACGACGCCCTCCGGGCGGAACCGGGCCTGGTTCCGGCGGCGCCGGACGGCGCGGACGCGGGCGCCGCGTCGGCCGCGGCACGCTGGGACGAAGGCGTCCGCAGGGTCTCCCGCACGAGATGCCCGACGACCGCCCGCGGCCCCTCGTGCGGTGCGGAAGCCGCGGCGGCGCGCTGACGTTCGGTTCCGGTGCCCAGCTCCGCCACAGCCGCCAGGAGGCCGCGGACCAGCTCCAGGTCGCCGCTCTCCTCCAGCGCCGGGGAGACGTGCGCGACCAGCTCCTGTACGAGCGTGAGCGCGGGCACCTCGCGCTCCAGCCGCGGATGCACCCCCGGCCCGCGCAGACCGTGACGGGAGGCCGCCCACACGGCCGCGGCGGCGACCTGGCCGTCCACGGGGGCCGCCTCCCGGCCCTCGCCGATCGCTGCCAGGGCCGTACCGACCAGGGCACGCGAGAGCGCCGCCTGCAGTACGGCCTCGTCGACGGTGGCGGCGGTGTCCGCCGCCCGGAACTCCACCGTGGGGAAGCACGGCGAGGGCCGTGCCAGCCAGAAGCTCTGCCGCACGTCGGCGAGGGTGCCGCAGTCGACGAGGCGCTGCAGCTGCGCGTCGTAGGCCGCCGGGGAGGGCAGGTGCGGCGGGACTCCGGAGCCGGGGAACCGCGACTGCAGCACCATGCGCCAGCTCGCGTAGCCGGTGTCGCGGCCGTCGTCGAAGGGCGAGTTGGCCGACAGGGCGAGCAGCGTGGGCAGCCAGGGCCGCAGGTGGTTGACGACCTCGACCGCCGTCGCCCGGTCGGGCACGCCGACGTGGACGTGGCAGCCGCACGCCTCGTAGTCGGCCACCACCCCCGCGTAGATGCCGGAGATGTCCTCGTAGCGCGGGCCCTCGCTCAGTGCGCCGTAGGGGCCGGCGAGCACCGGGGTGCCGCTCGCCACCGTGCGCAGGCCCGTCTGCCGGGCCGCGTCCGCCAGCCGCCGCCGTCCCGCGCTCAGCTGGTGCGCCAGGGCGTCCAGGCCGGTACAGACGCCGGAAGCGACCTCCACCTGGCAGGCCAGCAGCTCCCTCTTGAGCTGCGTGTCCCCGGGGAGGGCGGGTCCCGGCCGCGCCGCGTGCAGGACCGCTTCCGCCCGGGGCACGGGCCTGCCGGTCTCCCCGTCGAGGATCAGGAACTCCTCCTCGACGCCCACGGTGAGCGACCTCCCGCCGGGCGCCGGCGGGAAGGCGCCGGCCGCTCGCGGGTCCTCCGCGGCGACCGCGGCGGTCACGGGAGCTGTGTCAGCCATCGGACCCTCCTGGTGTTCGGCGGCGGGCGGACGGACACGGCGGGCAGGGCGGGCCGGCCGCACGGACGGGCCGTAGGCCGGGCCGATGACGGAGTGCCCCCGGCCCCGTGCCGTAAACGGCACCGCATGCCCGGCTGCCACGGCCAGGGCGGGGCACACGGCCGGGGCGCGGCAGCCGGGCCGGAACCCGGCCGCCACCGCCCCGGCCGCGGCCCTCGTCAGACGAAGTCGCGCGGTACGCGCTCGTTCCACGTACGCGAGAAGACCCTCTGGTCCCCCTCGTATCCGTCGAGCGTGGCGTGCAGCACGAAATCCGATCCGGTGGACGTCAGCACCGTGCGGGTCTCCGTACGGACGTTCCACTCGTCGCGCGAGAAGGCCATCGTCCATGCCGACTCGCCGCGGACCGACTCGAAGTCGTCGGCGACGGAGTCGTACCGCTCGAACGCCTTGCGGTGCACATCGAGGTCGATGTCCTCGAAGTGGACCGTGCCGGCGTCCTTGAGGATCTCCAGCGCGGACCCGTAGTCGACGAGGTCGCGCCTGACCTCCCAGCGCGAGTCGACCGGGGTTTTGTAGGAGACCTCGATGGGCGGCGTGCCCTCGGGCTCCTCGAAGGGCTTGCTGCGCATCTCACCCTCCTCCGACGCCGGGCGCACCGGCAGCGTCAGCGCACTGTTGCAGGCGTAGACGCTCAGCAGCACGGGCTTCGGCGGAGGCCACGCCAGCGGCCAGTACGACGTGGAGAGGGACAGCCGGATGCGGTGCCCGGGCGGGAAGGCCTGCCCGACGCCGTTCAGCTGCACCGTGGCGCGATAGCGGCGTCCCGGCTCCAGGGGCTCCGGTTCGCCGGTGCCGTCCCGGCGGGTGAGGTTGAGCAGGCCGTACGTCACCCGCGTCGCGGAGCCGTCCGGCGCCACGTCGGACAGGCGTGCCGCGACCATCGCGACCGGCTCGTTCACGGAGAAATCCAGCTCCACCGTGGGCGTGCCGAGGATCTCCACGCGCTCCGTCAGGGCCTCGGTGTCGAAGACGAGCGAGCCGCCGTCCTCTTCACGCTGGTCGTACGGGAGGTCGGGCGGAGCGCTGTAGGACGCCCACTTGCCGGCGAACTGGCCGACGGACAGCGGCGACTGCACCGTCAGCTCCTCCTCGCCGACCGTCGTGCCGGGCGGGTTCACCGTGTGCCTGCTCAGGGGATGGGAGACGGGCCGGATGTCCGGGGAGGGCCAGGTCTGCTCGCCCACCCACCGCCCGGGGCGCTCCTCGTAGGACGTCGACGGCGGAACGCTCTCCTGCATCCACGTCCGCAGCATGGGGCCGTCCATCGCTCCGTTGTCCTCGTCCTTGAGCCAGTGGTCCCACCAGCGCACGACCTCCTGGAGGTAGCCGATGGCGGGGCCGGGCTGCCCGAGGTGGGGGAACTTGTGCGACCACGGCCCGATCAGGCCCTTGCGGGGCACGTCCAGGTTGGCCAGCAGCCGCGTGACGGCGTTCGAGTAGCCGTCGGCCCAGCCGCTGGAGGCGAGGACGGGGCACCGCACGCTCTGGTAGTCCTCGCAGACCGAGGCGTGCCGCCAGTAGTCGTCGCGGCGCTGGTGGCGGAGCCACTCGAGGGCCCACGGCCTGGTGTGCTCCAGCCGCTCCAGCCACATGTCGCGCCACCGCTCCCCGACCAGCGCCGGGTCGGGCGGGCACGTGGAGTAGGCGAACATGGTGCCCGCCTCGGCCAGGTTGTCGGAGAGCAGGCAGCCGCCCATGTAGTGCATGTCGTCGGCGTACCGGTCGTCCGTGAAGGACGCGATGACGATGGCGTCCAGGTTCGGCGGCCGGCGCGCGGCGACCTGGAGCGCGCTGAAGGCGCCCCACGAGATGCCCATCATGCCGACGCGCCCGTTGCACCAGGGCTGCTCGGCGAGCCACGCGATGACGTCCTCGGCGTCGGACTGCTCCAGGTCCAGGTACTCGTCCGCCAGCACGCCCTCCGACTCCCCGGTGCCGCGCAGGTCGACGCGCACGCAGGCGTAGCCGTGGCCGGCGATGTACGGGTGGTGCATGGAGTCGCGCACCGCCGTCAGGTCGCGCTTGCGGTACGGGATGTACTCCAGCACCGCCGGCACCGGCTCCTCTGGCGCGGTCACCGGGCGCCAGATGCGCGCGGCCAGGTGCGTGCCGTCGGAGACCGGGATGCGGACGTGCTCCTCTTCCTCGGTCTTGTGGGGCAAGTTGGTCACGAAGCGCATGACCTGCATGCTCCTTTGCTCACGGGTTCTCGTGCGTGATCGCTCGGCGGCGGAAGGGTCACTCGGCGGCGGCCGGGTCCTCGACCTCGAAGGGCAGCGCGGCAAGAGCGCGGTCGTGCTTCTCCCGCATCTCCTCCTCACTGTCGGCCCCGATGAAGATGTGCGCGAGTTCGTAGCTGTAGCTGTCCTGGCCGGGCATCTCGGAGAGGCGCTGGCCCTCGTCCGGCACCACGTCGATCTTCACGCCCGGGTTGTCGCGCTGGACCTTCTCGATCTCCTCGCGCGTCGGGACGCGCTTGACGATCCCGTCGGTGAACCAGCGGTGGTACCACTTGGCGGCGACCGCGTATTCACCGTGCTTGGGCCTCATGGCGGGGTCCGTGCCGAGCGCCAGGCTGATCATGGCGTGGTGGTTGGGGACGCCGTCGACGTAGTCGAACATCTCCGCGTGGGACTGCGAGTGCCGCGGATTGATCTCCAGCAGGTTGATCTCGTCGTGAGCGGCGTCGTAGAAGTACTCGATGCTGAACGTGGCGTTGTCCATGCCGACCTGCTCGATGACGCGCTTCGAGACGTCCTTGAGCCGCCGCTGCACGGGCTCGGGAAGCGCCGAGGGGTACTGGTGCCTCATGAAGCTGGAGCTGTCCGGGAAGTTGATCGAGTCGAGCGCCCCGTAGACCGTGATCTCGCCCTCGAACACGTAGCCCTCGACCGCTGCCTGCACGCCCGTGAGGGACTCCTCGGCGAGGCACGCCTGACCGCCGACGCCGGCGATCTCCTCGGGCAGGTCCAGCTGTTCGAGGATGTACTCGAAGGGCCGTCCGACGCGGTGGACCCCGTCGCGGATCTTCGCCACGGCCTCCTGGAACTCCTTCTCGTCGTCCACCCCGAACGCCAGCTCCGAGGAGAAGGACTTCACGGGCTTCAGCCACATGGGGAAGCTCATGCCCTCGGGCGGCTTCGGGTCGTCGTCCTCCAGGGAGACGAGCCCGAAGCGGGGGTGCTCGCTGATGACCTTCGACTGCTCCAGCCGGCTCCAGTACTTGTGCTCGCACTTGACGACCGACTCCAGGCTCGCGCTGCGCAGCCCGTACTCACCGCAGAGGATCGGCACGATGGTGCTCACCGGGAAGTCCCAGTAGCCGACGATGGCGTCGACGCTGCCGTCGAACGCGTTCAGCTGCGCGCGTGCCTTCTCCAGCAGATCGGGGATCGACACCTCGCCGACCTGCAGCTCTTCGACATCCAGCAGGGAGTGGAAGGCGTAGTTCTCCGCGTTGGGAACCTCGCGGAGGACTGTCAGGTTCACATCGTCCATCCCGATGACGAAGATGTTCTTGCTGCTCACCGATCTCTCCTTAAGCACTTGACTGGTCCGTTCGGGTCCTCTGCGGTACCCGTGCACCGGCCTTCGAACCTCAGGCACGCGTGATCCGGGTCTCCCCTGAGCCGCGAGGTGTCCGGATCGGCACGGCGGGCACCTGGACGTTCCACTACGAACCCGGATGGAACGGACCCGATTCGATGACTTCCGGACATGTGCGGGCGGGCGGTCGTCCGGTCGGGCCGGACGAGCCGTCGTCCGGTCGTCCGCCCGAAGGAGGCGACCATGAAGGATCGAGTGCCGCCCGGCGCCGCCGAGATCCACTTCGTCGGCAATGCCACCCTGCTGCTGCGCTACGGGCCGTTCACGCTGCTGACCGATCCGAACCTCCTGCACCGGGGCCGGTTCGCGCACCTCGGGTACGGGCTCGTCACACGCCGCCTCACCGAGCCGGCGCTGCCTCCCGGCGGGCTCCCGTCCGGACTCGACGCGGTGGTGCTCTCCCACCTGCACGGCGACCACTGGGACCGCGCCGCCCGCCGCCACCTGCACCGCGGCCTGCCCGTCCTGACGACACCGCACGCCGCCCGGCGCCTGCAGGGGCTCCAGGGCTTCCACCGCGCGACGGGGCTGGCCACATGGCAGAGCCACGACCTGGTCAAAGAGGGGTGCCGCGTCCGCGTCACGTCCGTGCCCGGCAGGCACGCGGGCACGGCGGCGCTGCGCCGGCTGCTGCCGCCCGTGATGGGGAGCGTCGTCGAATTCGACCAGGGCGGCGAGGTCACGCTGCGGCTGTACCTGTCGGGCGACACCCTTCCGTTCGACGGGCTGCGAGAGATCACGGAGCGCTTCCCCGACATCCATCTGGGCGTCTTCCACCTGGGCGGTACGAAGCTGCCGGGCGGCTTCGTGGTGACGATGGACGGGCGGCAGGGCGGGGAGCTGCTGGACATCGTCGACCCCGCCCACGTCCTGCCGGTCCACTACGACGACTACACGGTGATGCGCTCCCCGCTGAGCGACTTCGTCGCCGAAGCGGGCAGGCGAGGGTTCGGGTCCCGGCTGGTGCACTGCCCGCGGGGCGCGGGCTTCGTGGCCGGGCCCGGCCCGCGGGTCGGGGAGGTGCGGCCCGCGGTCGCGCGGACGGGCGCCGTGGGCGCAAAAGGCGGCTGACGGCACGGGCCGGGCGCCACCGGGACGGGCATCGCGCTCCCGCCGAGCCGGCCCGGCGGCCACCCGGCCGCCGTCCGTCGCGGCGGCGCCGCACCGATGGCTCCGCGGGCGCACGCACGGGAGCGGTGCGGCCGCCTTCCGGCTGCCGCACCGCTCCCGTGTGGTCTTCCCGCGCCTGCTACGCGGCCTTCCGGCCCCGCTGTGCGCCTGCGGCACCGTAGCCGCGACCCGCCGCCGGCGCGGCCGTCGTCCTGCGCCGCCCGCTCTGGCGCCGCGGCCGCCCGCCGGCCGCTCCGCGGTCGGAGCCCGCTCCGCCGCGGCCCGCCTCGCCGCTCCGGTTCGCCGCGGCGCTCCGGTTGGCGGAGCCGCTGCCGCGCCTGCGGTTCCCGGCGCGTCCGCGGGACTGCTTGTCCGGCTCGGGCGCGGCGACGGTCACCGGCACGCCGGACGGCTCCCGCGCCCCGGTGAGCTGCGCGAGCTCGGCGTCCCGCGAGCCGGCGGTCATGGTCTGGGCGCTGATGCCCACGGCAGCCATGAGGCGGCTGATGTCCCGCCGCTCCTCGGGGAGCACGAGGGTGAGCACGCTGCCCGAGGCGCCGGCCCGGGCGGTGCGCCCGCCGCGATGCAGGTAGTCCTTGTGGTCCGTGGGCGGATCCACGTTGACGACGAGGTCGAGGTCGTCGATGTGGATGCCCCGAGCCGCCACGTTGGTGGCCACGAGAACGGTGACGTGGCCGGTCTTGAAGTGCTCCAGCGCGCGGTTGCGCTGCGACTGCGACTTCCCGCCGTGCAGCGCCACCGCGCGGACGCCCTTGCGCAGCAGGTCTTTCGTCATCCGGTCCACGGAGCGCTTGGTGTCTCGGAACATCAGCACCCGCCCGTCGCGCGCGGCGATCCTCGTGGCGGTGTCCGCCTTGTCGGTGCTCGCGACGTGGACGACGTGGTGGTCCATCTCGGTGACGGCGCCCGCGGAGGCGTCGACGGAGTGGACGACCGGGTCGGTCAGGAACATCCGGACGAGCCGGTCGACCTCGCGGTCGAGCGTGGCGGAGAACAGCATCCGCTGCCCGTCACCGGGCACCTGCTTGAGCAGGGCCGTGACCTGCGGAAGGAAGCCCATGTCGGCCATCTGGTCCGCCTCGTCCAGGACCGAGATGCGCACGTCCTCCAGGCTGCAGTCGCCCCGGTCGATGAGGTCCTTCAGCCGTCCGGGGGTGGCGACGAGCACCTCCGCACCGCTGCGCAGCGCGTTGGTCTGCCGCGAGATCGCCATGCCGCCGACGACGGTCGTGAGCCGCAGCCGCAGCGGACGGGCGTACGGCGTGAGCGCGTCGGTGACCTGCTGGGCCAGCTCCCTGGTGGGCACCAGGACGAGCGCCAGCGGCTTCCGGGGCTCCGCGCGCCGGGTGGCGGTACGGGCCAGCAGCGCGAGACCGAAGGCGAGCGTCTTGCCCGATCCGGTGCGGCCGCGGCCGAGGACGTCCCGTCCGGCGAGGGAGTTGGGCAGCGTCGCCCCCTGGATCGGGAACGGCTCGGTGACGCCCTCCTGCGTCAGGGCCGCCAGCAGGGGCGCGGGCATGTCGAGTTCGGCGAACGAGCTCACCGGGGGCAGAGCGGGGGTCGTGCTGACCGGCAGCGCGAACTCCTGGGGCGGGCCCGCCGGCTGACGCTTGGGCGCCGCGCCGCGGGAGCGCCCGGGACGCTGCCGGCTGTTGCGGCGGGGGCCGCCGGCGCGCTCGGAGGGGCGGCCCGCGGAACGTGAGGTGTTACGGGTGGGGCGATTCACTCAGGGAGAACCTTCCTCGGGGCGGCACGCATCGAGGAAGGCTCCGGAGCGGCAGCGCCGAACGGAGAATCACAGGAACGAGCCGACAATTCGTGAATGTCTTTCACGCGAGCGCGAACCGGGGCCCGCACCACGCAGGTGCGGGCCCCGGTTCGGAATGCTCGGTACTCAGGCAGGAGTGATGTTCTCCGCCTGCGGGCCCTTCTGGCCCTGGGTGACGTCGAAGTTCACCTTCTGGCCCTCGTGGAGCTCACGGTAACCCTGGGCCGCGATGTTCGAGTAGTGAGCGAAGACGTCAGCGCCGCCGCCCTCCTGCTCGATGAAGCCGAAGCCCTTTTCCGAGTTGAACCACTTAACGGTGCCAGATGCCATGCGATCTCCTTCTAAGGCAAAAGCTGAGTCCCACACTGCGCGGAACCCGTCGCCGCTCTGACCCATCCAGGAAGACCGGAAAACAGAAATGCGCCTGAGGTCACAACCTTCAGGCGCACACAAAGTCATGGGTACCAAAACTGCAACTCCTTCAACCTAGCACACTCCGGGCCCGTGTGACGCGAATCCACGTCAGTGATGCGGGTCATGTCCGGGAACGGTGCCGTCCGGTTTTGCCACCAGAAGCAGCCCTGCCATGCCCATGTCGGAATGGCTCTGTACGTGGCAGTGGTACATCCACGCACCCGCGCCCGCTTCCTCGCCGGCGATGATCTGGAAGCCGAAGGAGTCGGCAGGGCCCGTGATCTTGTTGTCGATGACGCGGCTGGGGTCGCCGGGCCCCTCCAGCAGCCCCGTGCGGTTGTCGGCCCAGCGATGACCGTGCACGTGGAAGGTGTGGTAGTACTCGCCGTGCGTGATCATGACGATCTCGACCCGGTCGTTCACCGTGACCTTGAAGTCGGGCCCCTTTGGCAGGTTGTTGATCGTCATGTCGTTGAAGACGATGGTGAGTTGCTCGTCGGGGAGGGGGTCGCCCTCCCGGCGCACGACGAGCGGCCCGTAGAGCCCGGCCCGTATCCCGCCGGTGCCGTGGTCGGTCCCCACGACGTGGTCGTGATAGTGCCAGTACCCGGCACTGCCGGCGCGGTACGTCCCGTCCTTCCGCTTGCCGGGGGCGTGGGTGCGCCAGGTGTAGGTGCGCTTGGCGCCGGGCTCGACGATGCTGTGGTTCATCCTTGTGCCGTCGTTCGCCCGGTCGTAGTCGACGCCGTGCGGGTGGAGGCTGACCGCGACGTCGGTGGCGTTCTCGAGCTCGACGTGCAGGGTGTCGCCCTCGACGAGTTCGACCAGCGGGCCGGGGATCGTCGCTTCGCCCTTCTCCAGGCCGTAGCCGATCTGGTCGTCCCCCAGCCTCTCCGCGAAGAGCTTCATGTGGCGCACCTCGCCTCCCGCACGGGCGCGGCGCGGCGACGCGGCGGAGGCGGCTGAGGCGGAGGCCGGAGAGGCGACGGCGGGTGCGGCGGGGAGGGCGGCCGGGGCGAGCGCGGCGGCCGCGGAACCGGCGAGGAGGCGTCTGCTGAAGCTACGGCGGGCGAGGTGTCCGGACGGGCGTGTCATCGGTCCCCCTTCGGCGTCGGCCTGAACTGCCGCTGGGCGCCCAGGCGTTGAGGTGAGCCGAGAAGGACGGTAGCGCCGCCTCCGGCGTTTATCCAGATCCAGGACAAAGTTCGTTGAATCCTGGTCATAGCTCTTGGCGTTCCACCGAAAGACGTCTACCTTCATCGTCGTTTCTGTGACTTAAGAGGGGTGGAGCAGTCATGCGGCTCGAACCGCATCAAATGCCCTCAGACCCACGAGGGTTGCGCACGTCACGACGGCGGTCACGGCGAGTCAGGCTCGCGGCGCTCCTGGCGGGGGCGGTCGCGGCCTCCCTGCTCGGCGGCTCGCCGGCCCTCGCGGGCACCGCTCCAGAACCGTCCGTTCCGAAACTCCGACTCCCCAGCCCACCGGGCGGGGACGACGTACGCGTACTCGTCTTCCACGGCTCCGCGGGAGAGGAACCGCCGACCGTGGACGCCGGGATCGAGGCGATCGAGGCGATCGGCCGCAGCGGTCCCGCGGCGGAGCGCTTCACCATCACCGCCACCGGCGACCCCTCGGTCTTCGCCACCGAGAAGCTCGGCCGGTACAACGCCGTCGTCTTCCTCAGCGGCGGCGGGGACGTGCTCGACCCGGCCCAGGAAGCCGGCCTGGAGAGCTACATGGAGGCCGGCGGCGGCTTCCTCGGAGTCCACGACGCGGCGCGGGCCGAGCCGTACTCCGAGTGGTTCGGCGGCCTCGTGGGCGCCCGTCCCGCCGACGGCGCCCCCGGGAAGGTGCAGCGCGCCACCGTGGAGACGGGCGACCGGCGCAACCCCTCGACCAGGGACCTGCCCGCCGAATGGAAACGTCCGGACCGCTGGCTCAACTGGGCGGAGAACCCCAGCGGTTCGGTGCACACCGTGGCGCGCGTGCGGGAGAGCACGTACAGCCCCGGCGAGGGCGCCATGGGCTGGGACCACCCGGTCTCCTGGTGCCGCGACTACGACGGCGGCCGGTCCTTCTACACCGGCATGGGCGGCACCGCGGACAGCTTCCAGGAGGCCGACTTCCGGACGCATCTGCGCGGCGCCCTGATGTGGACCACGCGCCTGGCGCGTGCCGACTGCAAGGCGACGATCACCTCCAACTACGAGGCGAAGCGCCTGACTTCGCCGAACAAGCCGGGCGAGTCCGATCAGATCGGGGAACCGCACGGCCTGGCCACCGCCGACGACGGCCGGGTCTACTACATCGGGCGCGGCGGCGGCGACGCGGAAGCCCCCGTGGTCACCGACTGGGAGGACCCGGAGATCGGCAAGGGCGAGGGCACCGTCCACGTCTGGGACCCGGCGACGGAGAAGGCCGAGAAGGTCGGCTCGCTGACGGTCTTCGGGAACAAGGGCGGCGGCGACGAACTCGTCAAGGTCGAGGAGGGATTGCTCGGCATCGCCCTCGACCCCGGATTCGCCTCCAACGGCTGGATGTACCTGCACTGGACGCCGCACTCCGAACTCGACCGTGACACGCACATGGCCGAGCGCCGCGTCTCCCGCTTCACCGTGGACGCGAAGACGGGGAAGCTCGACGAGTCCTCGGAGAAGGTGCTGCTGAAGTGGCCCGTGCAGGTGCACAGTTGCTGCCACGCGGGCGGCGGCATGGCCTTCGACTCGAGGCACAACCTGTACATCGCCACGGGTGACAACAACTCCTCGCAGTTCAGCGACGGTTACTCCGGCAACAACCCCGAGCCCGACTTCAAGGGCGTCTCCTTCGCCGACGCCCGCCGCACCGCCGGCAACACCAACAACCTCAACGGCAAGATCCTGCGCATCCACCCCGAGGACGACGGCACCTACACGCTGCCCGAGGGGAACCTCTTCACCGGCGAGGAGGACGACGAGGGCGGCGGCAAGACGCGCGGTGAGATCTATGTGATGGGCGTGCGCAACCCGGCCAGGATCTCCGTCGACACCGAGACCGACACCCTCTACGCGGGGTGGGTGGGCCCCGACGCCGGCGCGCCCAGCACCACATGGGGGCCGGCCAAGTACGACACGTTCGCCCGGATCACGAAGGCCGGCAACCACGGCTGGCCGTACTGCATGGGCAACAAGCAGCCCTACCGCGACCGCAACCTGCCCGACCCGGAGAAACCCCTCGACTGGTACGACTGCGACCGGTTGCAGAACGAGTCGCCCAACAACGACGGCCTCGTGGACATCCCGCCCGCCGAGCCCAACAACATCTGGTACTCGCCCCAGGGCGGCGCCCCCGACTACCCGCGCGACGAGAACGGCGTGCCCAGTTACAAGGAGGACGAGCAGGAGCTGCTGCTGCCCTGGCTCAAGGGCGGCGGCCAGGCCACCATGAACGGCCCGGTGTACCGCTACGACGCCTCCACGGCCTCGGAGGAGAAGTGGCCCGCGTACTGGGACGGCAAGTGGTTCGTGGGCGACTTCTACGACCAGGAGCAGCCCAGGCACGCCGTCGTGATGCCGGACGGCGACGAGGCGGGGGCGCTGCCCGTGCACGCCGAGAGCCTGCGCAAGATCATCCCCATCGGGGAGGGCGGCATCCGCAACCTGATGGACTGGAAGTTCGCTCCGGACGGTTCGCTCTACGTGCTCGACTACGGCCGCGGCTTCTTCACCTCGGACGACAAGTCCGCGCTGTGGCGCGTGAGTTACAAGGGCGGGGCGGCGACGCCGAAGCCGGGCGACGTGGTCGGAGAGGCGGCAGGCCGATGAGGACCTACGGCAAGGGCGGTCCTTTCGTGACCGCCGACCTGCGACGGAGGCGCCGCACGCGCCGTGCGGTCGCCGCCGTGTGCGCGTCGGTGCTGATGCTCCTGGGGCTGGTCTCCGCTCCCGCGCAGGCCCTCCAGCCTCCGGGAGGAGACGGCACGCGTGCCGAGCAGGTGCTGAACTGGACGGCGAGCGACGACATCACGCGCTACACCTCGGCGCCGGAGACGGCCGTCGCCGGCGCGGCGACCCTCGTCTTCGAGAACAGCGAGGCGACGGGCAACACGACGTCCATGCCTCACACGCTGACGTTCGTCACCAACGACCCCGACTACAACTCCGACGTCGACGTCAACATCCTCGCCAACCCCTCGGACGCGCAGGGAGGCAAGCATTCGGTCGAAGTCACCCTGACCCCCGGGACGTACAAGTACCACTGCACGATCCCCGGACACGGCCAGATGCAGGGCACGCTGGTCGTCACCGACGGCGGCGGAGGCGGGGACACCACGCCGCCGGAGACGTCGGCGAAGGTGGAGGGCGACCAGAACGCCGACGGCGCCTACATCGGCATGGCCACCGTGAGCGTGACCGCGACCGACGAGGGCGGCAGCGGGGTCGACACCGTCGAGTACGCCCTGGGCGACGGCGGCTACCAGGCCTACACCGAGCCCGTGATGGTGCACGAGACGGGCGAGCACACCTTCCGCTACAGAGCCACCGACAAGGACGGCAACGTGGCGGAGGAGAAGTCGGTGAAGTTCACCGTCGTCGCTCCTCCGACCGACGACACCACGCCGCCGGAGACGTCCGCGACGGTCGACGGTGAACAGGACGCCGACGGCGCCTACATCGGCATGGCGACCGTCACCGTCTCCGCCTCGGACGCCGGCTCCGGCGTCAACAAGGTCGAATTCGCCCTGGGCGACGGCGAGTTCCAGCCCTACACGGCTCCGGTGATGGTGCACGAGCCGGGTGACCACGCCGTCCGCTACCGGGCCACGGACAAGGCCGGCAACGCCGCCGAGGTGAAGACGGCCGAGTTCACGGTGGTGGAGCAGCCCGAGGAGGACACCACACCGCCGGCGACCACCGCGACGACGGAGGGCAGGCAGAACTCCGACGGGCACTACCTCGGCAAGGCGACCGTCACCGTCGCCGCGAGCGACGAGGGCTCGGGCGTGGAGAAGGTCGAATACTCCCTGGACGGCGGCCCGTTTCTCGCCTACGAGGACCCGGTCGTCGTCGACCGGGCCGGCCACCACAGCGTCGCGCACCGGGCGACCGACAAGGCGGGCAACACCTCGCAGGCGGTCTCGGAATCCTTCGACGTCGTCCCCGGCGGCGGCGTCCCCGCGCCGGACTGCCCCGAGTACGACGAGCGGCCGACCGTCTTCATCGGGGAGACCGACACCGGGGTGCCCAACCGCATGACGGGGCGGCGGTGCACCGTCGGCGAGCTGATCGAGGACGAGAAGGACTGGTCCTCGCACGCCCTGTTCGTCAAGCACGTCACGGAGGTCGCCGGCGAACTGCTCGACGAGAAGGTGCTCGACGAGCGGGAACGCAAGCTCATCGTGCGGGCCGCGAAAGCCTCCGGGATCGGCGAACCCGGCCAGCAGGAGGGCTACAAGAAGCTGTTCGACGGGACGAAGGAGTCCTTCGAGCGGTGGCAGCACGTGGGCGGCGGAGCGTTCGGGCTCCACGACGACGGCTCCATGACCAGCAGCACCGAGACCGAGGGCATGGGGATGCTGTGGTATCCGAAGCGCAAGTACGGCGACTACTCGCTGAAGCTCCAGTTCCGTGACGACGCGCCGGGGGACGGCAACGCCAACGCCGGTGTCTTCGCCCGCTTCCCGTACGTCCACGACCACCCCGAGGAGTCACGTCCCGAGTGGGTGGCCATCAAGTACGGGCACGAGCTGCAGATCCTCGACAGGCCCGACGGCGACATGTACAAGACGGGCTCCGTGTACGGCTTCGACCGGGTGAGCCTGGCCGGTGCGGGAGTCACGCCGAAGGGCACATGGAACGACTACGAGGTCAAGGTCGTCGGGCAGCGCTACTCCGTCTACCGGAACGGGGAGCTGATCAACGAGTTCGACAACAAGGGCGGCCAGGTCTTCACACCGCCCCGCGACGACGATCCCGGAACGGACGGGCGGCGCTACGCCTCGGGGTACATCGGCCTCCAGGTGCACGGCGTCACCGACGTGATCTCTTACCGGGACGTGCGGATCAAGGAGTTGTAGGGCCGTAGCGCTGGAGGGGCGCTGCGCCTCGGGCCCGCGGGCCCGTAGCCCTTGGGGCCCGGCCATACCGGCCGGGCCCTTCGCGCGCCCCGGGGCGGCGCCTCCAGCAGGTCGTCTCCACCCCGCCCGCGCGTCAGGGCTCACCCCCAAGCCAATCCCCCGACAGCCGTTCGGACGCGGCTGTACGCTGCGCGCTCGTGGACCGCGTCCGGCCCTCCACGGCAGTCCGAAGCACACGCAGCCCCGGAGCCCCCATGTACGACGCCCTGATCATCGCCGCCTTCGCCGTCTTCGTGGCGGCCCTCGTCGCCGAGCTGCGGCTGACCGGGGAGGACGCACGCACGACGCCGCCGAAGCACTTCGCCGCGATCCTCGCCGGCATCGCCGTCAGCGCCGCTCTCGTCGCGACGGCGGAGCTGGCACTGCCGGACCCGCGGTCCGCGGGCTCCGAGGCGGGCCTCCTCGCGAAAGGCGTCGGACTGGCCGCCGAGTACCTGCCGCACCTGCTCTACGTCTCCACGGTCCTCGTCTGCGTCGACGTCATCCGTACGTGGCACGCCCGCAGGAGGGCCGACGGGCACATCACGACGCCGGGCCGCCCGAAGCTTCCGGGAGCCTGAACCGGCGCTGTCCGCGCGGTCCGGCGGTCCTTCCGGGGGTTCGCCGAGCCCGACATGAAGCGGCGAGGGCCCGCCGTGCGGCGGGACGGACGGGTGCGAAGCGTGAAATGTCCGCGGCGACGCGTGCGATGTAGTACGTCTGAGGGGTTCCTGCCGAGCCGTCGACATCTGGAGCCTTCATGTCCGTCCGCCGCGTCATGCCCGTCATCACCACCGAAACCGCCCCGGAGAGCCGCGACTTCTACGGCCTGCTGGGCTTCGAGGAGGTCATGGACATGGGCTGGATCATGACGGTGGCGTCCCCCTCCACCCCGGCGGCGCAGATCAGCTTCATGACCAGCGACAAGACGGCCCCGGTCTCCCCCGACATGAGCGTCGAGGTCGAGGACGTGGACGCGGTGTACGCGGCCGTGCGGGAGGCGGGCGCGGAGATCGTCCACCCGCTGCAGGACGAGGAGTGGGGCGTGCGGCGGTTCTTCGTCCGCGACCCCAGCGGCCGGGTGGTGAACGTCCTCAGCCACCGCTGAGTCCGCGGTCGCGGAGGCCGTGAGCGGAACCGCGAGCGCGGGGAACGCGAGCCCGGAGGCGGCGCGAACCCGGAGGCGGCCCGCCGTGCGGCGGGCCGCCCGTGGAAGGCGCTGCGGAGTTCAGGCCGGCGAACCGGTCAGGCGGCGTAGCCCTTCGGGGGGATGAGGGAGGCGAGCTGGTCGAAGGAGAGCCAGTAGATCTGGTTGCCGCCGAAGGAGGCCGGGTCGGCGATGAGCACCGTCCTGTTGGCGTCGTCGTAGCCGATGACGGTGAAGTAGTGGTAGATCGTCTGGTCCGACGGGTAGCCGGGCGGCTGGTTGCCGGGCGGGGCGACGATGTTGGTCACCAGCGGGTAGTTGTTGTCGATGTCGAGGACGATGTCGCGCCACAGCAGGTCCTTCTGCTCCTGCGTGGGCGGGTCGTTCGGCATCTCCTTGGTCTCGTACCAGCCGGTGCCGAGGTTGGCGTTGAGCACGTTCGTGACCTGGCTGATGTGGTCGGTGCCGCCTTCGTGGGTGCCGAGCTGGGCGGCCAGGTCGGCCTGGCTCGGCGCGCCCATGCGGGCGGAGAGGGCGATGCGCGTCGCCGCCGGGCCGCACCAGTAGCCGGTCTCCTGGACCTGGTAGTCGATCTCGAGCGTCTTGGCGGCCCTGGTGGAGACGCCGTCGACGTGGAAGCGGGTGCCGGGCTCGTTGTGCCCGCTGACGACGGCGGTGCCGTCGGAGGTGCCGTGCTCCGTCACCGACACGGACTTGGGCAGGGGCTGTGCCTGCGCGGTCGCCGGGGCGACCAGCACCGCGGCCGCGGTGGTCGCGGCGAGAGCGGTCATGACGGCGGCGCGGACATGTCTCTTACTCATCAGGGCTCCTTGAGTGATCGTCGATGGTGCGTGGTGGGGGGATCGGCCCGGGACACGCGAGGCCGGTCACCTCGGAGGGGTCGGACAGAGGGGGCGGGCCCGGACCGCGGACCACGACCGCACCGGCGACGTGCCGGTGCGCGGTGCTGCGAGCCGCGTGTCGGTGCCGGGCCGCCCGTTCGGGCTACGCCTTGCGCAGCCGGTCGAGGATGCCGTCGAGGTCGCGGCTGAAGAGCTTCGTGCGGAAGACGTGGCCGCCGGGCTCCTCGTGGGACTCGTGGCGGATGCCCGCCTCGTCGAGCTTGGCGCGGAACTCCCGCTGCCCGGCGAGCACCTGGGTCTCGTTGACGTAGTCCGCCCAGTTCAGCGGGTCGGGGCTGGTGCCGGCGACGAGGAACACCCGCTTGTTCCTGTAACTGCCGATGTTCTCCACGGGGTTGTCGGCCGAGACCCGCTTCTCGTCCCACAGCGGCACGCCGTAGACGCTGCCGCCGGCCAGGTCTGCCGCCGCGGAGGAGACGTTGGCCCAGTGCGCGACCAGGCCGGCGTCGCGCCGGAGGCTTGCCGGCCCGGAGTGGGCGCTGACGGAGGCGAAGTCGCCGTGGTACTTGGCCGCGTACTTCAGCGCCCCGAACCCGCCCATGGAGAAACCGGCGACCGCGCGTCCGTCGTACTCGGCGAAGGTGCGGAAGTTGGCGTCGATCCAGGGCACGAGCTGCTCGATGTGGAAGGTCTCCCAGTTGCGGGGGCCGACGTTGGAGGCGACCGGGTTGGAGTACCAGCCCGCGTGTCCGCCGTCGGGCATGACCACGATGACGGGCCTGCCCTCGGTCAGCCCGCGGATGCCCGCCTTGTCGAAGGTCATGAAGTCCTGGTCCAGGCCCCCGCCGTGGAAGAGGTAGAGGACGGGGTAGCGACGGCCGCTGGAGTAGTCGCCCGGGAGGAGGACGTTGACCGCGGGGTTCCAGCCGATCGCGTCCGTGGCGAATCGGTAGTACTTCATGCGCGGGTCTTTCTCGTCGCTCTCCACGATCCGCAGCCCGGAACCGTCCTCGGCTGCCTCCGCCGTCCCGCCTCCCATGGTCAGCATGCCGGCTCCGCCGATCAGGGCCGCAGCGGAGAGGCCGCCCGCGGCCTTCAGCGCTCGACGGCGGCTCATGAAGGACTGACTCACCACAACCTCCAGTGGGGGAATGGATGTTCGTGTTCGTGACGGTGCGCGAGCTGGCGGAGCGGAACCCGCGACGACGGCGCCCGCGGGCAGTTCGGGACGTGCGTGCGCAACTGGTCCGGGAGCGCCCGGCCCGCCGCGTCCGTCCGCGGCGCACCGTGCCGGAGCAGAGCGGCGGCGAGGCGGTCCGCCCCCGGGCACCCGGGCCATCAGCGACCGCCCGCTTCCCGCGGTCGCCCCGTCCGGGACCTCCTCCCCCGGTGCCTGACGACGTGCCTGTTTTCAGGGGAAGTTGGCCCTCCGAGGTGAGCGGACCTCGTCACCTGCGCTCGTACGCCACGGATGTTAGGTACGCGGTTCCGGGAGGGGAGGAGGGCTTTTCGGGTACTGCCGAAAAGTCCTCGTGAGGAGGGGCGGCAGACGTGGGGCCTGTCCTAGTCTCGCTTCATGGCAGGCGTCCTGCGCATCCACTTCACCGACCGGGACTTCCGCTATGTGCAACTTGCGAAGTCCGCGGACCCCATCTGGGAGGCGATCCTCGGCCTCCATGTGCTGAGCACCTCCACGACCCGGCTGCCCCCGGAGCTGCGCCCGTGGCGGCGGGGAGCGGCGGCGAGGGCCCAGAACGACGAACTCCGCGCCGCCTGCCGCCTCCTGGGGGATCTCGCCCCGGCCGACGCGGCGTACTTCCCCGACTTCCTCACCCCGGTCGAGTCGGAGGAGGGCATGTCGGTCGGTCTGCGCACGCTGCGCTCCACATCCCGCGCCCGTCTCGCCCGGGAGCTGCAGGAGGCGGCCCGGTACCGGCCCATGCCCGGCTGGACCCGGCGACTCGCCTCGGGCGACCGGCAGTTGCTCGACCAGGTCGCCGACGCCGTGCTCCGCTTCCACGCCGAGCTGATCGCCCCGGACTGGAGCGAGGTCGAGGCTACCGTCGCCGCCCACCGCGACCGGAGAACGGACGCGCTGGAGGGCGGCATGACGGCCGTGCTGGAGAAGCTGGGTTGCTTCACATGGCGGGACCCGGTGCTCACCGCGCCGTACCCGGTGGACTCCGACCTGCGCCTGCGGGGGCGCGGCATCCGCCTCATCCCGTCCTTCTTCTGCCACACCATGCCGATCGCGATCGCCGATCCCAACCTGCCGCCCGTCGTGGTCTACCCGGTCTCCTCGCAGCCGCCGGCGTCCCAGGCGGCCGCCGGGAGCCCGGACGCCCTCGGCGCACTGCTGGGCACCGGCCGCGCCCGCGTTCTCGATGCGCTGACGGTGGCCTTCACCACGGGGTCCGTCGCCGCGCGTCTGGGTCTGTCCGCCTCCACCGTCAGCGGCCACCTGAAGGTCCTCCGCGACGCCGGCCTGGTCCACAGCGAACGAGCCGGGGCCCACGTGGTGCACCGGCTGACCGGCCGGGGCCGCCACCTGCTCGGGACTGACGGGCCCGGGCCCGCGTCGCCCGTCGCCGGCGGGCCGAGGAGCGGAGGCGCCGGGCGGCGCGGCTGAGGGAACCGGCGCGGGGAAAGGGCCGCCGAGGGAACCGGTGCGGGGAAGTGCCGGGAAGTGCCTCCGAAGTGGCCGGTGGCGAGGATCAGTTGAGCGTGCCTGCCCGGCGCCGGCACGTGCGACGGCGCGGGCCCGGGGGTTCCTCCCTCCCGCCGCTTCGCACGTCGAACGGGCGTGCCGCGGCCGTGCGTTAGCATCGCGTGACCGTCAACACAGCGAGGAGCATGGGGAGATGGCAGAGGCGGCCGGCACCGGGAGCGAGTCCCAGCGCGACACCCCGCTCACCGTCCGGGGAGACGTGCCCCGGCTTGCGAGCGACGTGCCGCACTCGGCACGGATGTGGGACTACTGGCTCGGCGGCAAGGACCACTATGAAGTGGACCGGCAGGCGGGCGAGAAGGCGCGCGAGGCGTATCCGGGCATCGTCGACATCGCCCGCACCAGCCGCGCCCTGCTGAACCGCATCGTCACACACCTGGTCTCCGAGGCCGGCGTACGCCAGTTCCTCGACATCGGCACCGGTCTTCCCACGGCCGAGAACACACACGAGATCGCTCAGCGCGCGGCGCCCGAGAGCCGCATCGTCTACGTCGACAACGACCCTCTCGTCCTGGCGCACGCCCGTGCGCTGCTGGCGGGCAGACCAGAGGGGTCGACGGACTACCTCCACGCGGACATCCACCAGCCGGGGCAGATCCTGGAGGGTGCCGGAAAGACGCTGGACCTCACCCAGCCGGTGGGCCTGATCATGTTCGGCATCGTCGGGCACGTCGCCGAGCACTCCGAGGCGCTCTCCATCGCGCGGGCCCTGCTGGACGGCCTGGCCCCCGGCAGCTACCTCGCCCTGTACACCGGCACGGACGGGGACCCGGCGCTCGTCGAGGCCGAGCGGCGCGTCGGGGAGGCCGGCGGCACCCCGTACCGGCTGCTCGACAGGCAGCAGGTCGAGGAGTTCTTCGCGGGAATGGACCTCGTCGAGCCGGGTGTGGTTCCCGGAACGCGGTGGCGTCCCGAGGGGCCGGTGGCTCGTTCGGCCGCCGACTTGGCCTCGCTCAGCGGTCTCGCCCGCAAGCCGTGACGTCGCCCCGGCCCCGCCCCGGTCCCCTCAGGGGGGCCGGGGCGACGAAGACGCGGTGCCGCCTTCGGCCGGGTGGTCACCAGCCGTTCTCGTGCAGCACCTCGTCCAGCGGCGTCCGCGGGGCGCGCTTGAAGGTCTCGCCCGTGTAGTGCGCTGTCGGGATCAGCGCGGCCTGGCGGACGTCGGCGGGGAGGCCCAGAACCTGCGCGGCCTCCTCCTCGTGCGCCAGGTGCAGCGTCGTCCACGCCGTGCCGAGGCCCCGGGAGCGGGCGGCGAGCATGTAGCTCCACGCCGCGGGAAGCACCGACCCCCACAGCCCCGCCTGGTTCCCCTCGGGCAGTTCGCCGGAAGGGATCCGGAGGCAGGGGACGACCAGTACGGGCACCTCGCCCATGCGGTCGGCGAGGTGGGCGACGCTGTCGTTGACGCGGCCCTGGACCTGCGAGCGGGCCGGGTCGTTCGCGTAGAGGCGGCCGGCCGCGTTGGGTGAGTCGAGGTAGGCGCGGCAGGCCTTCTGGTAGATCGCCCCCATCCGGCGGCGCTTCCCGGGGTCGGTGAGGACGAGCCAGTGCCAGCGCTGCGCGTTGGAGCCGCTGGGGGCCTGCAGCGCGATCTCCAGGCACTCGCGGACGAGAGCGGGATCCACCGGGCGCGTCAGGTCGAGGCGCTTGCGGACGCTGCGGGTGGTGGTCAGCAGCTCGTCGGGGGTCAGCTCGGGCACAGCGGGCTCCATCGGTGTCGCGAACGGGCGGTCGGCGAGTCGCACTTGAGGGATAACGACCGTTCACCTCAGCGCCGCCGGGACCGCGGACATTCCCGTACCGCGGTCGCGACCGCGTCGGCGCCCGCCGCCTGTTGGGCGGGAGGCTCCCCTTGTCCCCGTGGACTGTACGTGATTCAGTGGCTCATCCACTGAGTCACTGAGAGGGTGAGGCCGGCGTGGAGACTCTGCCCCGCGAGACGATCGTCGACGTACTGGAGAACAAGCTGCGCGAGGAGATCCTGGCCGGGAACCATCCCGCCGGCAGCTATCTCCCGCCGGAGCGCGAGCTGGCCGACGGTTACGGCGTCACCCGCACCACGCTGAAGCACGCCTTCGGCAGGCTCGTCCAGTCCGGCCTGCTGGAGACGCGTCACGGCGTGGGCACCCGCGTACGGGACTTCGTGCGCTTCGGCGGCGCCGACCTGCTGCCCATGCTGGTGCGGCACAGCCCCGACTGGCTCGGCGAGATCTTCGAAGTCCGGCGCGGCATCGGGGCGTTGATCGCCGAGCGTGCGGCGATGAAGGCCACTCCGGCGCAGCGCGGGGAGCTGCGGTCGCTGCTGGCCGCCGTCGGCGAGGCGGCGGACGGCGGCGCCGCCCAGCTGGCGGACATCGAGGTGCACCGCGCCCTCGCCCGCGCGACCGGCAACCGCGTCTACACGCTGCTGACCAACACCCTCTTCAACGCCTACGTGCCGATGCGCGCCCACCTCGTGGCCCCATTCGAGGACCCCGGGGTGGCGCACGCCCGTCTGGAGCCGGTCGTCTCCGCGGTGGACGCGGGCGACGCGGAGGCCGCGAAGGAAGCGGCCGACGCGTATCTGGCCGCGACCGAGCGCATCATGCTCGACGCCCTCGGGATCGCCTGATGGGCGCCCGGGGAACGGCGTTCTCGGAGGTCATGGCCGGCTCCGTGCGGCTCGCCGGAGAGCGCGAACCGCGCCCCGTCCGGCTGGATCTGGACGTACGGGCCGACGAGGTGCTGCGGCCGATGGGGACGACCGAAGGCCGGCTGACGGGCAGGGTGCGGGTCGCCGGCTGGGCCGACGACACAGGCATACGGGGCGAGTTGGAGATCTCACCGCTCGCCCGGCGCCGCATCCGCTACCGCGTCCACTTCACCGCCGGCGGCCGCAGCTGCATGCTCGACGGCTGGAAGTCGATATCGCCCGCCCGTCCGGTCAAGTCGATGACGGTGCTGCCGTTCGTGCTGCTGGAGGACGGCGAGCAGACGGGCGAGGGCACGCTGCGCTTCCCCCTGGCGACCCAACTGCTCCCGTTCCTGGGCAGTTTCCGCTTCCCCCGCCGCACCGCGTCCCCGTCCGGCGCGGTCGGTCCCGGCGCGGCCGACCCCGACGGTCTGTTGCCGCCCCGCTGGGACGGCGCCGCCGGACGGACGGAGGTCTGGTACACGACGGTCACCGACCCGGAGAGCGGTACCGGGCTGTGGCTCCACCACGAACTGGTCGCTCCCGCGGACGGGTCCGGGGCGTACGCGCACGGCTGGGTCGCGCAGTTCCCCGGCAACGGCCAGGAGCCCGTGCGGCACGCGCGGTTCGGCCCCGAGCCGTGGAAACCGGCGGGCGGGCAGGACCGTGCGGACGAGGTCTCGGACGGGGCGCGAGGCAGCGGCTTCACCTCCGGAGGCATCGAGGCCGTGCCCGGCCGACTGCGCGGCTCCGCGGGCCCGTTCAGTTGGGACCTGACCGAACAGCCGGACGGCGAACCGCTGTTCACCTTCCCGCGCTGGTCGTGGCGGCGCCCCCTGCTGCCTGCCGCACAGATCGTCCCCGCCCCCCAGGCCACGTACAGCGGCAGCTTCACGCACGACGGCAGGGAGCTGCGGCTCGACGACGCTCAGGGCGCGACGGCCAGGATCTACGGGCACGGCAACGCGCGCCGCTGGGCCTGGCTCCACGCGCACCTGGGCGGCGGCGACGTGCTGGAGATCGTGGCGGCCGTCTCGATGCGTCCCGTACTGCGCAGGCTGCCGCCGCTGGTCTTCCTGCGGCTGCGGAAGGACGGCCGCACGTGGCCGCGGCGCGTGGAGCGCGCCGCCGTCGGATGGGCGGGCGCGGGACGCTTCCGCGCCGACATCGGCCTGCCCGTGTGGACCGTCACCGGCCGCTCCGGGATGCGCCGCGTGAAGGTCGTCGTCACGCAGCCCGAGGAGCGCACCCTCGCCCTGGACTACACCGACCCCGACGGCAGCGGCGCCGTGTGCCGCAACAGCGAGACGGCCGACGCGCACATCCTGCTGGAGCGCTGGTGGGGCCGGTGGCGCAAGGAGGCCGAGTGGTCTCTGGACGGTACGGCGCACGCGGAGGTGGGCGACCGATGAGCTACCGACTCGACGGCCTGGTGGCCGCGTTGCTCGCGGACGACGGCAGCGAGGCATGGCCCGGCGCCGTTCCGGCGCGCGTGGAGAACGTGCTCGGCTCGATGCCCCGCGCCGCCCGCGCCGGAGTGCGGGCCGCGGCCGCGGCCGTCGATGCCTACGCGCTGCTGCGCGCCGGACGCGGCATGGGCAGGCTCACCCCCCAGGAGCGGGAGACCGTCCTGTCCTCGCTCGCCGCACGCCCCGCGCTGCTGCCGGTTCTGGACGCCCTGAAGGTGCCGGTGATGCTCGCGGCGGGCACCGAGCGGATGCTCCACAAGGAACCCCCCGCCCGTCCCGTGCTCCCCCCGCCCGCCGATCCCCCGCTGGACTGCGTCCCGTCCACCGAGTGGCCGGCACGCGCCACCGCCGACGCGGTCGTCGTCGGGTCCGGAGCGGGCGGCGCCGTCGCGGCGCGCACGCTGGCCCGGGCGGGCATGCGCGTCCTCGTCCTGGAGGAGGGACGCCACCACACCACCGGGGACTTCGGACGGCGCGCCCCGCTCGACAGGTTCACGGAGCTCTACCGCGACGGCGGCGGCACGATCGCCCTCGGCAACCCGCCGGTGGTGCTGCCGGTGGGCCGGGCCGTCGGCGGCACCACGGTCGTCAACTCCGGTACGTGCTACCGCACTCCGGACCACGTGCTGGAGCGGTGGCGCGACACGTTCGGACTGCCGCTCGCGGACGCGGACGCCTTCGGCGCGTACCTCGACGAGGCCGAGCGCACCCTCCAGGTCGCGACGCAGCCCATGGACGTCCTCGGGCGCAACGGCCGGACGGCTCTGCTCGGCGCGGAGCGGCTCGGCTGGGAGGCCGCGCCGCTGCGCCGCAACGCACCCGGGTGCAAGGGCTCCTGCCAGTGCGTGGTGGGCTGCCCCACCGGGGCCAAGCAGAGCGTGCAGCTGTCCGTGCTGCCCGACGCGTGCAGCGCGGGCGCGCGCATCGTCACCGGGGCGTACGTGCGGCGCATCCTCGTCGAGCGGGACCGGCCGGGCGGGCCGCGGGCGTGCGGTGTGGCCGTACGGCGGCCGGACGGCAGCGAACTCGAGATCCTCAGCCCGCTGGTCGTCGTGGCGGCCGGGGCTCTCAACTCGCCGCCGCTGCTGCGGCGTTCGGGGCTCGGAGGCCACCCGCGGCTGGGCCGCAACCTGGCCGTCCACCCCGCGGCGAGCGTCGCGGGCCGGTTCGCGGAGCCGGTGACGGCGTGGCAGGGCGTGCTGCAGAGCGTCGGCGTGGAGGAGCTGCATGGCGACGGGATCCTCATCGAGGCGACGGCGGGTCCGCCGGGCATGGGCTCGTTCGTGCTGCCCGGCGTGGGCCGCGGCCTGCGGGCCGAACTCGACGGCGCGAACTCCCTGGCGACGGTCGGCGCGATGATCGCCGACCTGCCCTCGGGCAGGGTGCTGGGCGCCCGCCACCCGCTGCTGCGCTACGATCTCGCTCCGCGCGACGGCCGCAGGCTCATGCGCGCGGTGACGGCGATGGGTGAACTGCTCTTCGCGGCGGGGGCGGAGGAGGTCCTCACCGGCATCGCCGCCGCGCCCAGTGCGCGTACGCAAGCCGAACTGGAGGAGAAGCTGAGCCGTCTGAGCGCCCGTCAGCTCCATCTGTCGGCCTTCCACCCGACGGGGACCGTCGCGCTCGGCGCCGATCCGCAGACGGCGCCCGCAGACGAGCACGGCAGGCTGCGGGGCGTACGGGGGGTGCTCGTGGCAGACGGTTCCGCACTGCCGAGCTGTCCGGAGGTCAACCCTCAACTGACCATCATGGCCACCTCGTTGGCCGTCTCAAATGGATCACTCTAAGCCGAAAGAGCGTCACCCGGTGCCGTTTTGACCCCGAACATGCATGACCTGCCCGGAGGTTGGCAGTATGGAATTGTGCGCCGTGCCGTGACGATACGGGGAGAATGATGAAGAAGAAGAGACTGGCGGTGCGTCTCGCCGCGCCCACCGCCATAGCCGTCGCCGCGATAGCGATACCGTCGCTGAGCGGGACGGCCCAGGCGGGGGCGATCTGCGCCGTGGTGAGCGACGGCACCCCGCTGTACGCCGAGGACAGCGTGGAGGCCAAAGTGCTCGGCACGATGGACGCCGGCGAGGAGGTCGCCGCCACCGGGCCGTTCGACCTGTGGCAGGTCTCCCGCGCCGACAACGGCGAGTTCCTCGGCTACATGCGCCAGGCCGACGTCAGCTGCAGCGGCGGCTGACGCCGCCACCGGCATCACCCTCCGCCCACGTCCCGGCCCCGCGAGCTGAGCGACGGGCGGGACCCGCGGGCCCCGGCCTCCGGGAGGGCTCCGCGGAGGAGGACCCGGCCTACTTGCCCCGGATTTGCGCCAGTTGGGCCGCACCGCTGCGGGGCGAGGTGAGTACCGGGACACCCGGCTCCCCCTCGGGGAGCTTCCCGACAGCGCCCGCCATCGATGCCTGGGCCAGCACCAGCACGTCGTTCTCCGCGGCCAGCCGCTTCGCCTCCCCGGCGATCAGCCGGTCGTGCTCCTCCCCCTCCCCCGCCTGCCGTGCCTCGTACGCGCCGGGGCACGCCGAGGTGGTGACGGTGATCCGCACGCCCTGCTCGGCAGCCCGGCGGCGGATGAGCTCCTCCGTGGGGACGAGGGTCGACTCCAGGGTGGCCAGGACGCCGACGCGGGGCCCGCGGCGCACGGCTTCGGAGGCCATCGGGTCGTCCACCCGCAGCACGGGGATCCCGGCGAGCGCTCGTACCTCCTCCGCGGCGGGCCCGATGGACGAGCAGGTGACGAGCACGGCCTCCGCGCCCGCCGCCTCGGCGTGGCGCACGTAGGCGGCGAGCCTGGCCGTGGTGCGGGGCAGGGGACCGTGTTCGACGGTGTCCGCCAGCAGGCTCTCGTCCACCACGTTGTAGGCGCGCACGTGCGGGGCCGACGCCCGCAGCAGGGGCTCGAACACCGCGGGGAGCGCGGCGACCGTGTGCAGGACGCACACTCTCGGGCCGGGACCGCCGGCCGACTCCGTGGCGGGCCGCCCGGCCGGCTTCCGGGGCTCCGTCTCCGCGTCCGTCATGCCGCTCCGTCCCCACCGGCGGCTTCCGCCGCGTCCCGTCCTGCCGGGGCGGTTCCCGCGCTCGCGGCGGGCGCGTCCCACCAGGGCCTTCCATAGGCGTCGACGGTCTCCCCCAGGCGCCGCAGCCGCTCCAGGCACGGTCCGCCGAGCCGGGCGTCCCGGTCGTGGGCGTCGAGCGCGTCGGTCCACAGGGCACGTCCGGCGAGGAAGCCGGAGGCCCCCGCGCGGCACGCGGCCTCGACGGCGCGCGGGAAGGCGGACGGCTCGACGCCCTGCGAGAGCACGACCCAGGGCACTTCCACGGCCCGGTCGATCCGCTCCGCCTGGGCGGCCGTCTCCGCCACGGTGCCCGTCCCGCCGTCGGGGACCTGGCACTTGTACAACGACGGCCGCAGTGGCGCCAGTTCGCGCGCCGCCTCGACAATGGCGTCGTTCAGCCGGAAAGTATTCGCGCTCTCCTCCTCACGGGTGGGACGTGCCACGGGTTCGAGGACGGAGGCGAGTCCGGCGGCGCGGCACAACTCGATGAACCGGGCGGCGAGTTCGACGCGCCTCTGACGGTGTGCGTCCCGGCGCCAGACGACCAGCAGCTTCAGGCCCCGGGTGCCTTCGGCAGCCGCGGCGGCCGGATCGGCGCTCTCGTCGAGGCCCGTGTCCTCGACGGGCCCGCCGGGCCGCTGGTCGAGGGTGTCGACGGCGAGGATCGGTGCGCACGTCTCCGGGAGTACGGCCTCGTCCATCAGCGCGCGGTAGCCGTAATCACCGTCGATGAGCAGCGCGGAGGCGGCGGGGCCGAGGCGGCGGGCGACCGCGAGCTTGAACTCGGTGAGCGCGGAGTCGGGCACCGCCGCCCCCGTCCCCCCGCGCCCGTCCGCCCCGGGCAGGCGCGCGGCCATCATGGTCCGAAGGGAGTCGCGCTGGTCCATGGCGACCATGGCGAAGGTGCCGGACGGCCGGGCGAGCGCGGCGGGGGCCTTCGAACCGCCCGCCAGGAGTCCTGAGGCGGGCGGGGGCCCGGCGGGTGCCGGAGCGGGGGGTGTGGGGCGGGCGGGCGGCATGGCCTTCTCCTTCGTCGGTGCGGCTTGTCCGGGGGACGGTCAGCTGTCGGGGGGCGGCAGGAGGACCTGCGGCAGGAAGCGCTCCCGGTAGGCGGTCTTGTGCGCGGCGGCGCTGGAGTCGTCGACGTGGAGTGTCCGGCTGGGGGGCGTGATGCCCGCGGGGTCGAGACCGATGGCGGCGCCGCCCCATGCGGCCGCGCCGAGGCAGGGCGCTTCCGCCTCGGTGCACACCTCGGTGGCCCAGGGGCTCACGGCGGCTTTCAGCGCCGTCCACGTGCGCTGCCGCGTCGACCCTCCGAGGAGGGTCACCGCCCGCGGGACGGCACCCGCCAGCTCGGCCTGGACCTCGGCCATCCAGCGTGCGTGGTAGGAGGCGCCTTCCAGCAGCGCCAGCGCCAGGTCCGCGGGGCCGTGCCGCGAGGCCATGCCGTGCACGGCGAGACGGGCGGCGGGGTCGGGGCGGGGAGCGCTGCGTCCCTGCAGGTAGGGCTCGACGGTGATGCCGGTCGGAGGGGCGGGCGACTGCCCCTCCGCCGCGGCGCTCTGCTCGACGAGGCGGGCGAAGTCCCGGTAACGGGCGGTGCGTTCGTCCGCCGAGGGAACTCCGCCGGCGGCAGGCTCGGTGACGCCGCCCCTGGAGTGCGCCCGGCCGTCGACGGCCGCCTGGGCCGCGCCCGCCGGGTGGAGGAAGCGGTCGCAGAACCACTCGACCAGCGCCCCCGACGCCGACATGCCGGCGAGCGTCACCCAGTGGGTCCCGTCGACGTGGCGGCCCCACGACATGCCCTCCGCCGCGGCACGGGCCGGGTCCGGCGGCGCGTCCGAGACGGTGAGGACGGCCTCGGCCGTACCCATGGAGTCGGCCGCACGGCCCGCCCCGCGCGCCCCGCTGATCCAGGCGCCGACGAGATGGTCGTGCCCGGCGACCACCACGTGCGCGCCCGCCCGCAGGCCGAGGCTGCGGGCGACCGACCTGGTGACGGCGCCCACCGGTCGTCCGGGGCCGTGTACGTGCGGCATCTGCGCGGGCGTCAGCCCGGCTTCCGCGAGCAGCTCGGCGTTCCAGCGGCCGGAGCCCGTGCCCGTACCGTGCTCCCATGCCATCGTCCGCTGCGCGAACGTGACTTCGGTACCGACGCGGCCCGTCAGCGACCGGGCGACGAGCTCCGCGGCCCCCGCCCACTGCCGCATGCGGCTCAGGCGCTCCGGGTGGTGCTCCCTCAGCCAGCACCAGCGCGCCAGCGGGACCTTGGCGCTGGGGAGCACTCCCGTCCGGGCGTGCAGCGCCGCCGCGCCATGGGTACGCGCGAGGCGTTCGGCATGCGGCGCGGGCGCCGGATCGGACCATGCGAGCACGGGGCCTATCGGTGCCCCGTGCCTGTCGAGCGGCACGCCCGTCTCGGCCATGCCGGTCAGCCCTATGGTGTCGGGCGCCCGTCCTGCCGCGCGAACGCAGTCCGTGAGCGCACCGAGCGCGGCGCTGGTCAACTCGGCGGCGTCGTAGGAGAGTCCGTCGGCGTTCCGGGGAGTCGGACGCTGGGCCCGGGCGACGACCGAGCCCGTGGGCGTGCACAGCAGGGCCTTGCAGTGGGTGCTGCCGATGTCTATGCCCGCGAGCAGCGGCTCCCGGGGTCTTCCTGCGGGGCGGGCGGTTCCCGCCCGGGTCTCCCTGGCTCCGTTCTGTCCTCCGCCCCGTCCCTTCCCCGTGGTCTTCTCTCCGCCCGCCGTCGTTCCACCGGTGGCCGCGTTCGTCTCGCTGGTCATGGCACCTCCTCCCCGTCCTTACCCGTGCGGCGGGCCGCTGTTACCGCGACTTCCGCCACTGCGGCCCGGGCCCCGGGGGCCCACACCGGCACCCACCGGGACGTCCTACGGCATTGCGGGCACCTCGCCGCTGCGGGCCGCGCGGGCGTACCAGAGGCCGCTGTCCTTCACCGTCCGGCGCCCGCTGCCGCGGTCGAGGTGTACGAGCCCGAAGCGCGGCCGGTAGCCCATCGCCCACTCGAAGTTGTCGATGAGCGACCAGTGGTAGTAGCCCTCCACGGGTGCTCCGGCCTCCAACGCCCGGTGCACGGCGAGCAGATGGTCGTGGAGGAAGCGGACCCGGCGCTCGTCGTGCACGGCGCCGTCCGGTCCGGGGACGTCGTCGAAGACGCCGCCGTTCTCCGTGACCGTCAGCGGGACTCCCGGGTACTCCTCGTGCAATCGCAGCAGCAGCGCGGTGAGTTCGCCGGGGACGATCTCCCAGCCGAGGTCGGTGCGGGGCACTCCCGCCCTGCCCGGCTCCACCTTCCAGGGCCACGGGCCGTCCTCCGGCCCGGCCGCGGCGCTGACGACGCGGCGCGTGTAGTAGTTGACGCCGATGAAGTCGCTTCCCGCGGCGATCCTCTCCTCGTCACCGTCCCGTACGAAGTCCAGCTCCCCCGCCGCGTCCTCCCAGTGGCGCCGCATGTCGGCCGGATAGCCGCGGCCGTGAACGGGTTCGAGGAACCAGCGGTTGACGTACCCGTCGGAGGCGTGGGCCGCCGCGCGGTCGGCGGCGCTGGAAGGGTCGGCGGGCTGATGGGGGAAGAGGCTGTAGGCGATGCCCGCACGCGCGGCGCTGCCGTGGCGGGAGGCGCGCAGCGCGGTGACGGCCAGGCCGTGCGCGAGCAGCAGGTGGTGCATCGCCTCCACCGAGCCCCGCAGATCCCTCTCCCCCGGCGCGTGGAGGCCGAGTTGGTGTCCGAGCAGGCCGGCGATCCAGGGCTCGTTGACGGTGACCCAGTCCTCGACGCGGTCGCCGAACGCCTCGAAGCAGACGGCGGCGTACTCGGCGAAGGCCTCCGCGGTCTCCCGCGCGCGCCAGCCGCCCCTGTCCTGGAGCGGCTGCGGCAGATCCCAGTGGTAGAGCGTGACCAGCGGCTTGATGCCCCGGTCCAGAAGTCCGTCGACGAAGCGGTCGTAGTGTGCGATGCCGCGCGGTTCCACGCGGCCCGTGCCCTCGGGGACGATGCGGGGCCACGCGAGGGAGAAGCGGTGGGCGCCGGTGCCCAGCCGGGCCATCAGGTCCAGATCGTCGGCGCTGTGCTGGAAGCGTGCGTAGAAGTCGCATGCCTCGTCGCCCGTGTCGCCGTTCTCGACGGCGCCTGGAACGCGGCAGAAGCGGTCCCAGATCGACTCGCCGCGGCCGTCGGCGGCCGTCGAGCCCTCGACCTGGAAGGCCGAAGTGGCCGTGCCCCAGCGGAAATCGGCGGGGAAACGCACAGCGCCGGAGGCCCTGCCCGCCGCCGTACGGGCGTCGCGTCCGGTCACATCTCCTCCTGGAACTCTGGGAATTCGCGGGCCGTCTCGCACGCGTACAGCAGCACCCCGGCCGACCAGGCGTGGGAGAGGGTGAGCAGCATGCCCTTCGCCTGGAAGCACTCGGTCTGGTAGAAGCGTTCGCTGACCATGCCGCGGTAGGCGTTGAAGTCGCCGTCCGCGCGGGCGACGAACTGCCGGAAGCAGTCGAGGTTCTCGCGAGCGGAGCGCAGGTAGTACGGATCGCCGAGGTGGCGTGCCAGCCGTACGGTCTCGGGCAGGCAGATCAGCCCGAAGGCGTGCAGGTGCTGGTTGGAGGGGGACGCCTGGTCGGCTCCGCGGGTGCGGAAGCCGTACTGCCCGAGGAGCGTGTGCGGGCCGAAGTGGACGTCGTAGGTGTAGCGGAAGGTGAGGGTCCAGTCGGCGGCGCGGCGGGCGAGGTCCAGCCAGCGGGGGTCGCCGGGGTCGGCCTCGTGGAGCAGCGTGTAGGCGATGAGCGCGTTGTAGCCGTCCTCGGAGGTGGGGGCGAGGGAGACGTCCTCCGGGGCGCCGCACAGGAACTCGGCCCGTACGTCGGCGGCGTAGTGGGCGGCGGCCCGGCGGGCGGCGTCCAGCAGGGCGGGCTCCCGGAAGGCCCCGGCGGCTTCGACGAGGGCGGGTATCCAGGCCAGTCCCGCTCCGCCCTCGTGGTCGAGGGGCGCGGCGGTCCCGCTGTCGTGCGCGGCGGGCAGGCGTCCGGTCCGCGGGTCCTGTCCCGCGGTCGCGGCGGCGAGGTTCGAGCGCACAGCGTGCTCCCAGCCGGGGTGTTCGGCTCCGCGGGCCCGTTCGGCGGTGAGCGCGCGCAGCAGGAAGAGAGTGGCGTCGCCGAGCGTGCGGGCGTGCAGCCTGCGCCTGTCGGGGTGCCAGCCCACGTTCCAGCCGTCGCGGCGGGTCCACTGGCCCCAGAACGTGCCGCCGGGCGTGAGGTTGCGGGCGATGTGGTCGAGGACGCCGGTGGCCGCGGAGGCCTGGTCCGCGTTCCCGGTGCGGCGTGCGTGCAGCAGCAGCGCGTGCGCGTAGGGGACTCCGCTGATCCACGAGACGTGCATCGCCTGCCGGTCGCCTGCCTCTCCGACCGCTTCGCGGTCGAACGCCGCGGTCTCCAGCAGGACGGGCGGGTCCGGCCGGTAGTGCCACTCGTGCAGCCCGTGGGCGGAGAGCTCGGCGGCCTCGTCCAGGCCGACCCAGGCCGCGGGCCGGCGGTCGCCGGGCGCCGTCTCGTGCAGGGTGCGCAGGACCGGGGCGTACGCGTGCGGGTCGTCGTCGAGAAGGTGCAGGGTGAAGGGAAGGGTGTGCGTCTCGTCGCGCTCCCACACGTGGGTGGGCGCCTCGGCGGGACGGGGGACGTCGCTCCCGTAGTAGCTGAGCGGCTCCTCGCGGTACGGGGCGTGGAGCCGCAGCGCGGGCCGCCCGCCCGGCAGGAGCGCGAAGCCCACGCCGCTCTCGCCGAGCGCGGTGCGTTCGCCGGTGAGGGCGAGGGCGGCGCCGCCCCGGCCGTCGCGGGCGAAGACGGCGGGGGTGGCGCAGCGGTCCGCGCGGAACGACCAGGCGTCGGACGTCATGCCCGCCACGTCGCGGGTGCCGGGCTCGTATCGGGGGTAGGGGCGGGTGCAGTCGGGGAGGCGGTTCTCCCCGTAGAACAGGCCGGGTATCAGCCAGCCCGGTGCCTGGCCCTCGTCCAGGGTGCCGAGTCGCAGTTCGACGCGTATCCCGGCGCTGACGGGTCCGGGTGCGACGCGGCGGACCGTCACCGATCCGTTCCACGCGGCGCGTGCCGTGGCGTCGGACGCGGAGGGTTCCCCTTCCGGCGGCTCCAACGCGGTGAGCCGCAGCGCCGCTTCGAAACCGTCGGCCGTGCCGTAGGCGCACACGCTGCCGTCGGCGTGCCGTTCGACGGTGCGGGCGGGGACGGGCAGGTGCTCGCCGTCCTCCGTCAACAGGGTGACGACGGCGGTCAGTTCGGCGGTACCGTCGGCAGGACCGCGCAGCAGCAGGCCCCCTTGCCCGCCCCGCACGAGCAGCGGGTCCTCCCGGGGCGGCACGGCGTCGGGGGGAAGCGCGAACTCGCCGGAGGCGTCAGAGGAGTTGTCGGTCACGGACGTTCCAGCCTTCCAGTCGTACGGTCCGGCCCTCCGGGGGCGCCGCCCGCCAGGCCACCTCCACCTCGGCGTACTCCCGGGGCGCCAGATCGAGCATGTTGTCCGAGAAGACGGCCCAGCCCTCGGACTCGTACGGGCGGGCGTCGGTCAGATACAGCCCGAGCGCCGCCGGACCGCCCAGGTGCCGGAGCCGCACCAGGCCGGCGCGCTCGCCTGCGGCGGTCTCCAGCCGGGCCTCCACGCGTGCTTCGGGCAGGCCGGTCAGCGGGGCGAGGTCGGCGGTGCGGCTGTGCAGCCAGCGTGAGCGGGCGAGCACGCGGCCTCCGCGTCCCCGCAGCTCAAGGTCGAGCAGGAAGAGCGGGCCCGGCAGCACGGCGAGCGAGGCGGTGAAGTCGCCCGCCCGCGCGGCCGGTACGGAGGTGGGCGGGCTGTCCCCGGCGGGCTCGCCCGCTGGCAGCACCTCCTCGGCGTGGACGGTGCCGTCGGTGTCCATCAGGCGGACGGCGACGGTGCTGCCCTCCTGGCGCGGCGACTCCTGCTGCCATGACCACACTTCGGCCTCGAACCGCTCCCGCCCCTGCCAGACCTGCGTAGCGAAACGGGCGCAGACATGGGCGGGCCGGTAGGCGCGGCGCACCGCGTGGTACCCGGACTTGGGGTCGCCGCGGTGGTCGACGGCCGCCGTGCACCATGCGTTGGGGAAGGGCTCGTTGAACTGCCAGGGGATGCTCCCGGCGGCGCGCGGCGCCCGGCGCAGCGTGGCCTCGACGGCGTACCGCAGCCCGTCGTACTGGAGTTGCCGGCTCGCCCGTCTCATCGTGGCGACGTCCGCGGGCCGTTCGCCGAAGGCGCTTCTCACGAGCGGGGTGTTGTTCCACCACGCGCCGAGGTGCTCCATGACGAAGTTGTCGCGGCCCGTGGGCCATCGCGCGTCCGGCGGTACGACGTGCTCCCAGGTGCGGGCGTTCGCCATGCCCTCCACGCCGAACTCGCTGTGCAGCAGGCAGGTCTGGGCGTCGTAGAGCTCCTGCTGGGCGCCGGGCCCCTGGTGCTCCCAGGGGCCGTGCACGTCATGCTGCGCGTCGGGGCCGCCGGGGCCGCGCTCGCCCCGCGCGGGCCGGTACAGGAAGTCGCGTCCGGAGGGCGATCCCGGCAACCAGGCGCGGGACGGGTCGGCTTCGGCCACCGCTGCCGCGAGTGCCGCGACGGCGGGGCTGTCGCGTTCCGTCAGGGGACGGGCCGCGGCCGTATCGTGGAGCTCGTTGCCCGGCCCCCACACCGCGAGTGCCGGATGGTGCCGCAGCGGCGGCAGCAGGGCCCGCGCCTCACGCTCCAGCAGCCGCACGTAGGCCGCGTCGTCGGCGGGGACGCTGTCGATGCCGGAGCTGGAGAGGCTGAACTCCTGCCACACCAGGATGCCGAGGCGGTCGCAGAGCCGGTAGAAGTCCTCGCTCTCGACGAGTCCGCCGCCCCAGACGCGCAGCAGCGTCACGTGGGCGTCGGCGGCCAGGCGCAGCAGATGCTCGAGGCGCTGCGGGCGCGGCACCCCGTACTGGGCGTCCACCGGCACCCAGTTCCACCCCTTGGTGTGGATGCGGCGGCCGTTGACCTCCAGGGTGTAGGGCAGCGCGCCGACGGGGCCACCCGGGTTGGTCACGAGCCGCAGCCGCCGGAAGCCCGTCGCAGCACTGTGCGTCCCGGCGACACCGCCCTTCTCGTCGAGGAGCGTCAACTCAACCCTGTACAGCGGCTGTTCGCCGTGCCCGTTCGGCCACCACAGGGCCGGTTCCGGGACGCTCAGCTCCACGCCGGTGCGGGCGCTCCGCCCGTCGGCTGTCTGCCGTCCCTGCGCGACGACCGTTCCGGACGGGTCCCGCACGGTCGCCGTCAGCGTGCCGGGGCCCCCTTCGGTGACGGCGTCGGCCCGTACGAGACCGGCCCTGCCCGTCTCGTCGACGCTCGCGCCGACGGCGGCGGAGACGAGCCGCAGCGGACCTGCCACCTCGAGGGTGACGGGCCGCCAGATGCCCTGATGGACCATCCGGGGGCAGAAGTCCCAGCCGTAGCCCATGCGGGACTTGTGCTCGCGGACACGGTCCGTGCGTCCCACCTGCGGCTCGGACGGCGGGGCCGGGTGGACGGCGACGGCCAGCAAGTGGGTGCCGACGTCCGCGAGTTGCGCCGTCACGTCCACGTCGAAGGCGAGGAACATGCCCTTGTGCGCGGCGACTTCACGTCCGTCGAGCAGGACGGTGCACTCGTGGTCGACGCCGCCGAAACGCAGCAGGGCGCGCTCGCCGTCTTCGAGCGGCGCCGGCAGCCGCAGCTCGCGGCGGTAGAGCCAGGTGCGCTGCGGAACCCATTCGCAGGCGAGGCTCTGCGTGCCCCGGTACGGGTCGGGCACCTGCCCCGCGCGGTGCAGGTCGTCCAGCACCGAGCCGGGCACGCGGGCCCCGAACCAGCCGGGTTCGTCCGGCGGGCGGCCGGGACCGCACTGCCAGCGCCACACGTCGCCGAGGCAGCCGCGCAGCTGCCAGCCGTCCCCGAGCGGCACGGTGTGCCTCATCCGCCCGCCGCTCCGCCGCCCTGGTCCACGCCGGAGGCGCCGTCCCGTTCTATGCCGGAGGCGCTGTCCTTGTCCGAGGGGCCCGCGGGCGGGCCGGCCGGGGGCTCCGGGTCGTCCTGCGCGTCCGCTTCGAGGGGCAGCTCCAGCAAGTCCGTCTCGGTGACGGGCAGTCGCGGATCGCGGGGCACGCGGAACGTCTTGATCTCGCAGGGCCCGAAGGCGGCTTCGAAGGACCGCTCCCCGAGCATGGGCAGCGAGATGCGCGCCGTCGCGGCACGTCCCGCCGACTCGCAGGCGCGCACGACGACGTCGCCGCTGCCGTCCTCGTCACCCTTGACCACGGTGACGAGCACGCTGCCGCCGCCGTCGTCCGCGTACGCCGCGCGCTGCGGCAGCGGCCCTTCGTGGAAGGTCTCCAGCAGTGCGAACGCGGACTGGTTGAGCTCCGCCGCCCGGCGTACGGGGTCGGCCGTCCGCCAGTCCTCACCGTGCGGGATCAGCAGCATGCGGAACTCCTGCCGCCCCTGGTCGAGATACTCGTACACGCCGTCGGGGTCGAGCTGCTGCGGCTCGTGCCAGGCGTAGACGGGGCTGCGCAGCGCGGTCATGCCGATCTCGCCGCCGAGCACGTCGTGCCCGTACTTGCAGTCGTTGGCGACGGCGAGTCCCGCCCGGCGCCCGTCGGGCAGGGTGCCGGTCACGTCCACCCAGGCCTGCGCCGGCTCCTCCGTGCCGTCAGGAGTGCGCTCCAGATGCCCGTAGGGGATCTCGTGCGTGGCGGTGACGTCCGAAAGCGCCGTCGGGAAGCGGAGCTTGAGGAGCTTCAGTTTCTCCTGCCAGTCCACCGTGGTCCGCACCTCCACGTGCCGGGAACCGGCGGAGAGGACGAACTCCTCCGCCAGCAGCGAGCGCTGGTAGCCGCTCTCCACCCGCAGCACGGCCCGCACCGGCCCGCTCTCGACGAGCCGCACGCGCGTGCAGCCGAAGGCGCCTTCGGCCTTGTCGTACGCGCGCACCCGGTGCCCCCAGGTGTCGGAGGGGTCGTCGACGACGACGGCGTGCGGTCCCGGACGCGCGGGCAGCAGCTCCGTCCCGGCGTCCTTGTCGTACAGCGAGCTGAGCCACCCCGTCGACGGGTCGATCTCCAGGCGCAGATGCTCGTTCTCCAGGCCCGTGTCCGTGGCGTGCACCGGGGTGCGTCCGGCTGCGGGGTCCTGCCGGCTGCCGGGCAGCAGGTGGTACACGCGGTGGCCCAGCGGGGGGACGGTCGCCGGGAAGGTGATGCGGGCGCGGCTGCCGGCCATGACGACCTCGGAGCGCGTGTGCTGCAGGGGTACGGGCGTGCCCTCGTCGTCGGTGAGGGCGGCGCCCGCGGCGTGCAGGTACTCCGCCTCGACGTCGGTGCGCAGCTCCCACGGGTGGGGGTTGAAGACCACCAGCGGCTGCGTCCGCTCGCGGAGCGGGATGTCGATGCGGCGGGCGACGGCCTGGACGGAGCGGTTGAAGACCTCGGCCGCGAGGGAGCGGGCGCGGCCGTAGTCGTCGCGGGCGTCCTCGTAGGCGGAGCGGATCGAGGTGCCGGCCAGGATGTCGTGGAACTGGTTGAAGAGCACCAGCTTCCAGGCCTCCGCGAACTTCTCCAGCGGGTACTCCTCACCCGTCACGGCTCCCGCCACCGCCGCCCACTTCTCGGCGCGCTGCAGCTCGTTCTCGGCGCGGCGGTTCCACTGCTTGACGCCCGAGTGCGAGGAGTAGCAGCCGGGACCGTGGTGCTGGAGCTCTCCCGCGTGCACGGGGGTGTCCTCCCGGCCGCGGATGCGCTCGAAGTACGCCTCGGGGTGGCTGAGCCGCAGGGCTGGGAGCCCGCCGAGCGCGTCGAGCCGCCGGATGCTCTCGATGTTGGCCTTCGTCGGCCCTCCGCCGTGGTTGCCGACGCCGTAGAAGACCATCAGCTCCGGCTCGTCGGGCGGCATCAGGGCCAGCGACTTGTCGAGGTGGCCGCCGATGTCCTGCCCGGGGCTGCAGTACTCGTTCGGCAGGCGGTAGGCCAGCACGCGGGAGCCGTCCGGGGACTCCCAGTGGAAGAACTGCCCTGGCAGCACCTGCTCGTGAGGTCCGGGACGCAGGAACATGTAGCCGTCCATGCCGGCTTTCCGCAGCAGCTGGGGCAGCATCGCGTTGTGCCCGAAGGGGTCGAGGTTGCAGCCCACGGTCGAGGCGGTGCCGAACTTCTCCAGCAGGTACCGCTGCCCGTACAGCGCCTGCCGCACGAACGACTCGCCCGACGGGATGTTGCAGTCCGGTTCGATCCACCAGCCGCCGACGACCTGCCAGCGCCCCTCCGCGACACGCTTCCTGATGGTGGCGAACAGCTGCGGATCGTGGCGCTCGATCCACTCCAGGTACATCACGGAGTCGCAGGTGAAGACGAAGTCGGGGTACTCGTCCATGCGGTCGGCGGCGGACCGGAAGGTGGCGCGGATCTCCTGCAGCCCCTCCGGCCAGCGCCACAGCCACACGGGGTCGATGTGGGCGTTGCCCACCATGTGCAGGGTCCGGGAGCGGGAGGCGGGGTGGGACGCGGTCATGCTGAGGTCTCCAGCCGGTCGGTGTCGTCGGCCGCGGCGTCCGCGGCCCGGTCCGCACGGGGGGCGGCGGCTGCGCCGGTGCCGGCCGCCCAGGCGTCCACCTGCTCGCTGAGCAGGTGGAGCAGCATCAGATGCATCTCCTGGATGCGGGCGGTGGCCGTCGCCGGTACGACGAGGCTGTGATCGGCGTGCTCGGCGGCGGGCATGCCGTGCTGCTCTCCCCCGCAGAACAGCACGGTCACGGCGCCCGCCGTCCGCGCCTCGGCCAGGCCGCGCACCACGTTGGGCGAGCGTCCGGAGGTGGTGAAGCCGATCACCATGTCACCCGGACGTGCCAGGGCCCGCACCTGCCGGGCGAACAGCTCCTCGAAGGAGTAGTCGTTGGCGATGCAGGAGACCACCGAGGGGTCGGTCGTCAGGGCGACCGCGGGCAGCGGCCGGCGTTCGCGGAGGTAGCGGCCGATGAGTTCGGCCGCCAAGTGCTGGGCGTCCGCGGCGCTTCCGCCGTTGCCGAACGTCCAGAGGCGGCCCCCGGTGCGGAACACCTCGGTCAACTCGTCGGCGACGGCGTGCAGTCGGGGCATCAGTTCGCGGGTGCGTCCGGCCACGGCGAGGTGGTCGTCGAGTTGCTGGGCTGGCGTCTCAGGCATCTTGCGGTCTCGCTCCAGGTCAGGGCCGTGCACGGGTCTGCTCGTATGCGTCGCGGGTCATGCGGGGGTCTTCGAGGACGAGGCGAGGGTGCCGTCCTCGGGTCGGGCGCCGGGTGCCGGCAACCGCTCGAAACCGATGGCGGCGGCGCCCAGGACGCCCGCCCGCTCCCCTCCCGCAGCGGTGACGACGCGCGCGGCGCCGGCCGCGGGACCCATCGCGAGGCGGGCGACGTTCTCACGGACGGGAGGCAGCAGCAGGTCGGCCGAGCGCGTCACGCCGCCTCCCAGCACGACCAACTCGGGTTCGTAGAGGTTGACGATGGTGGTGAGGCCGCTGCTCAGGGCGTCGGTCGTCTCGTCCCAGACCCTGCGGGCGAGCGGATCGCCCTCGCGCGCCGCGGCGGCGACGTCCTCGGCGGTCAGCGGATCGGCCACCCCGAGCAGCGTCGGCTCGCCCTCCCGGTGCGCGCGCGCCACCGCTTCGCGGGCCCGCTCGGCGATGGACGTGCCCGAGGCGTACGCCTCCAGGCAGCCCGCACGCCCGCATCCCGCGCAGCGGCGCCCGTCCGGGCGGACGGTGACGTGGCCGGGCTCCCCGCCGTTGCCGGCGGCGCCCCGGTACGTGCGGCCGTCGATGACCACGCCGCCCCCGATGCCGGTGGAGACAGTCAGGTACAGCAGGTGGCGGGTGCCGCGTCCCGCGCCGAAGCGCCACTGACCGGCCGCGCCGGCTGTGCCGTCGTTGTCCAGAACGGCGGGCAGCCCGTACGCCTCCCCGGCGAGCCGTGTGACGGGCACGTCGCGCCAGCCGGGCAGGTGGGGCGGTGCGATCAGCGTGCCCTCGGACGAGTCGAGCGGGCCGCCGCAGCCGATGCCGGTGCCCAGCAGCCGCACGGGCTCGCTCCCCGCCGCGGCCAGGACGCCCCGGCCCAGCTCCAGCAGTCGCTCCAGCCCGGCCCGGGCGCCGTCCGCCGCGCCGGTGGGGCATGTGCCGTAGGAGAGTACGGTCCCGTCGGCGCGTACGACGCCGGCGGCGAGTTTGGTGCCGCCGATGTCCAGGGCGAGCACGGCCTCATCCGTGTCTCGCCCGTCGGTTCCGGCGTGGTCGTCCGGTCTCATCAGCCTTTCCGTCCTTGGGTCGCGATGCCTTCCGTGAAGTGCTTCTGGCAGAGGAAGAACGCGATGATCATGGGAACGGTGACGATGACGCTCGCGGCGGCGACGATCTCCCAGCGCATCTCGCCGCCCTCGCCGAACTGGTCCAGCACCGCCTTCAGTCCGCGGGGGACGGTGTACAGCTCCGGATCGCGCAGGTACACCAGCGGACGCACCAGGTCCGTCCACGAGGCGTGCACCTCGAAGATGAAGGTCACCACGAGCGCCGGACGGCACAGCGGCACGGCGATCCTCCAGAACATCCCCCAGTAGCTGGCCCCGTCGATGCGCGCCGCCTCGAAGAGTTCACGCGGCAGCCCGAGGAAGAACTGGCGCAGCAGGAAGATGTAGAAGGCGCTGCCGAACAGGTTCGGCGCCCACAGCGGTATCTGGCTGCTGGCCAGGTGGAGTTCGTTCCACACCAGGTACTGCGGAATCATCAGGACAACCGCGGGCAGCATCATCGTGGAGATGACGAGCGCGAACAGGGCGTTCCTGCCGGGGAACCGGAAGTAGGCGAAGCCGAAGGCCACGATCGCGCTGCTGACCGTGACGGCCACCGCGGCCGCCAGGGTGACCACGGCGCTGTTCCACACCCACGTCAGCAGCGGGACCTCGCCCCAGATGTCGGCGTAGTTCTCCCACTGGACGACCTTCGGGATCAGCGCGTTGTCGAAGACGTCCTCCGACGGCTTCAGGGAGGCGCTGACCAGCCACAGGAACGGATAGATGAAGATGACGGAGGTCGCGGTGAGCGCGGTGATCCGCAGCGCCCTGCCCAGCGGCCCGGCCTTCTCCCGCGGGTGCCGCAGCCGCTTGGTCCGCACGGGCGTCTCTGCGGGTTCGCGGGCGGGCGCGCTCTCCGGTGCCGGCGGGCCCGCGGGCGGCGTCGTCAGCTGAGTCATGGCTGGTCACCCTCGTAGTAGACGAACCGCTTGCTGAACTTCGCCTGGAGCAGGGTGATCACGAGGATCACGAGGAAGAGCAGCCAGGCGAGTGCGGAGGCGTATCCCAGATGCATGTACTGGAACGCCTGCTGGAAGAGGTGGACGACGTAGAACAGCGCGGCGTCGTTGCCGTAGGTCTGGGAGTTGGCCGACCCGAAGAAGGCCGTGTAGGCCTCGGTGAAGGTCTGCAGCGAGGCGATGGTGTTGACGATGAGGGTGAAGAAGAGCGCGCCGGAGATCTGCGGCAGCGTCACGTGGACGAACGCCTGCCAGCGGCCCACCCCGTCGATCTCCGCCGCCTCGTACAGGTCCTGCGGAACGTTCTTCAGCGCGGCCAGGTAGATGATGACGGTGGAGCCCACCGACCAGAGCTGGGTGAGGACGAGTCCCGGCTTGATCCAGTCCCCGTCGGTCGTCCAGCTCGGGCCGTCGACGCCGGCGAAACCCAGCACGGTGTTGATCAGACCGACGTTGCCGTTGAACAGCAGCAGGAAGAGGATGCCGACGGCGACCGACGGTGTCATCACCGGCAGGTAGAAGAGGGTGCGGAAGAGGCCCGTCGCCCGCCCCACCCTCACCAGCAGCACGGCGAGGGCCAGCGCGATCGCCATGGAGAGCGGCACCCTCAGCACCGTGAACAGCAGCGTGTTCATCAGGGACTTGGCGACGTCCGGGTCCTCGAAGAGCTGCTGGTAGTTCGCGGTGCCCACGCCCTGCGGGGCGGTGATGCCGTCGTAGTCGGTGAAGGAGAGGTAGAGGGTGGCGAGCATCGGCCCCGCGGTGAGCACGACGAAGCCGAAGATCCACGGCGAGAGGAAGCCGTAGGCGGCGCGCGTCTCGCGGCGGCGCCAGGACGCGCGCCAGCGGCGGGCCCGCTCGCGCCGGTCCGCGGCCCGGTCCGCGGGCGGCCGGGCGTACGGCGTGTGCTCCGTTCCGGGGGCCTTCGCCGTGACGTCGCTGGCGGCTGCCGGCTCCGCGCCGGAGGGCGGGCTCGCGGTCTTGTCGGGCACAGCCATCACTTCCGCCCCTGGTTGGCGATGTCGAGGGCGCTCTGCGCCTCCCGCTGGGCCTGTTCGAGCGCCTGCCGGGGTGTCTGCTCGCCCGAGAGGACCCGGTTGCAGGCGTTCTGCCATGCCTGCTTGAACTCGGTGCCGGCGGCGTTGGCGGGGACGGCGAAGCCGGATTCCTGGATGTCGTACAGACGGCGGGTCGCCTCGTCGAAGGACTTCTCACCGGTCGGCTTCCACACCTCGGACTCGATGATCCTGTCCGCCTCGCGGTTCCCGCTGAAATCGCCCGTGTAGTAGGCGTCGTTGCCGCGGACCTCCTTCGCCTTGGTCTTCGCCGCCTTCACCCAGGAACGCGTCGACGTCATCGACTCGATGAAGGCGCAGGCCTCTTTCACGTGCCTGCTGCCCTTGGGGATGGCCCAGCCCGTGCCGGAGACGTAGTTGACGGGTTCGCCGTCGCGGTCCTTGAAGTAGCCGCTGCCCAGGTCGACTTCGGGTGAGGTGTCACCGAGGACGGAGAGGTACCAGTCCTCCATGGGGTAGGCGCCCACCTGGTGCTCGGCGATCTGGTTGGCCCGGCCGAACTGGTCGAAGGAGTCGCGCAGCGCCTTGAACTTCCCCCAGCCGCCCTGCACTTCGATCAGCCGGGACGCGTAGCTGAGGGCTTCGACGACCCGGGGGCTGTCGAGCCGTGCCGTCCGCCCGTCGTCGCTGATGAGGGAGCCGCCGTTGGCCTTCACCCACAGCGGGAAGAACTCGGGGATCTTGGGGTCGAAGCCGATGCGGGTGAGTTTCCGCCCCTGGCGCTCCTGGAGTTCCGCGGTGAGGCGGCGCAGCCCCTTCCAGTCGGAGGTGTCCACGTCCGACGGGCTGTGGCCGGCCTTCCTCAGCACCGAGGCGTCCATGAGCAGGATGCGGTTGTCGAAGCTGTCGGGCATGGCGTAGACGGCGCCGTCCAGCGTCGCCTCCTCGATCGCGGAGGGCTGGTACTTCTCCAGGTCGATGTCCTCCCGGCGCAGGCAGTCGGTCAGCGGCAGCAGAGCCCCGCGTGCCGCGTACCCGCCGACGAGCGTGCGGTCCATGTTGACCACGTCGGGAGGGTCCCCCGCGGCCACGGCCGAGAGGAACTGCTGCTCGTCGAAAGCGCCCTCATTGACCTGGAGTTCGACTCCGTCGAGCGCTTTGCGCGCGTCGTCGACGCGGGATGTGGCGATGGCGTCGCCGAGTCCGAAGCCCATGGTGATGAAGGTGCCGGAGGAACCGGCAGCGCTCACACCGCCGCACGCGCTGACCGGCAGCAGCCCGAGAACGGCGGCGAGTGTGCACGCGGCGCGGCGCGTTCGCCCTGGTGGTGCCGCCATATCTCTCTCCTTCGAGCAACTGGCCGACACGGCGCGGTGGTTGGGGAGACGGAAAGGCACGGACGCGTCCCGCACGCCCCGGAGGGACCCCGTGCAGGCATGTGGCATCGATGCCATGTGAGAACGTAACCACACGGGGTGGAGGCGTCAATGCATCGGACGCGCTCCCTTGTCCGGCTCCCCAGGCCCGGCCCTCGGGGCCGCTCGGCGGTACGGAGCGGGACCGCCCGGACACACGTCGGGGGCGGCCGGACGGCCGCCCCCTGTGACCGCTGCGCTCAGCCGCGGTCGCCTCTCCCCTCCCGGTCGGCGAGAAGCCGCCAGGTCACGTCGATTCCCGTCTCGCCGGGGGCCGTCGGCCCTCCCCGCACCGGCTCCCGTCCCGCCTCCGTGAAGCCCAGACGGCGCGGCACGGCCGCGCTGGCGGTGTTCGCGGCGTCGTGGTGGATCTCCACACGGTCGATGCCGGCCAGTTCGAACGCCCAGCGGACGAGGGCCTCCACGGATGTGGTGGCCAGGCCCCTTCCCGTCCAGGCGGGGTGGAGCCAGTAGCCGATGTCCAGTCCACCGGGGCCGATGCGGCGCATCAGCCCGCAGCTGCCCGCCAGTTCGCCGTCGCAGAGGATCCCGTACCCGTATGCCTCGCCGCTCCGCCAGCCCTCCTCGCTCGCGGCCAGGTAGGCGGTGGTTCCCGCCAGGTCCTGCTCGGCGGCCCACGGCATCCACGGCACGAGATGCTCGCGCGCCCCTTCGACGACCGCGTGCAGGGCCGCGGCGTCGTCCACGCGGAGGCGACGCAGTTCTACCCGTCCGAAGGTCCCGCTCTCAGGTGGCTGCTCCATGCACAGATGTTGGCGCGCGCCATGCCGGAGCGCCACGCGATTTCTGCCCGGACGGGCCCGCGCAGGACGTCAGCCGCGCTGGGGTGGACGCGACGTCGACCCCCGTACGACCAGTTCCGGCTGGAGGATCAGCGTCTCGGCCCGGCCCCCGCCGCGCCGCAGGCGCTCCAGCAGCAGCGCCGCCGCCCTGCTGCCCATCTCGAAGACGGGCTGGCGTACCGCGGTCAGCTGCGGCTCGACCATCCGCATCCACGTCTCGTCGTCGAAGGAGACCACCGAGCAGTCGCCCGGCACCGTCAGGCCCCGCCGGTTCAGTTCCTGCCAGACGAGTTCGGCGACGACGTTGTTGGCGGCGAAGACCGCTGTCGTCCCGGGGTTGGCGTCCAGCAGCGCGGGCAGCTCGTCCCCCGCGGCGCTGTCCCGGCCGCGCAGCCCCAGGTCCAGCACCCGGCGGCGCGCGTACGGGACGCCCGCGTGCCGCAGCGCCGCGCGGTAGCCCTTCACCCGGTCCTTGCCCGTCGCCCACTCCGTCTCGTCGACGACCGCGGCGATCTCCCGGTGGCCGAGACCGAGCAGGTGCTCGACGGCGTCGCGTGCGCCGTTCTCGCTGTCGATCGCCACGGCGTCGCAGCCGCGCACACCGGAGCGCCGGTCCACCTCGACGACGGGAGTCCCGTGCTCGGCGAGGAGTTCGGTCGCCGTACGCCCCACCGGCGCCAGGAGCACCCCGTCCGCGCGCATCGCCACGAACGCCCGCGCCCCGTCGGCCGCCCGCTCCTCGCTGCCGTGGTCGTCCACGAGGACCACCTGGTAGCCGGCGTCGGAGAGGGTCTGCTCCACTCCGGCGGCGAGCTGTGCGTAGAACTGGTTGCGCAGGTCGGAGACGAGCAGCCCGATCACCTTGCTGGAGCGGCCCTTGAGCGTGCGGGCGGAGACGTCCGGCACGTATCCGAGCCGGTCGGCGGCCTGGCGCACGCGCTCCTTGATGTGGCCGGCCACGTAGCCGTGGCCGCCGAGCGCGCGCGAAGCCGTCGAACGCGACGTGCCCGCCTCCTGGGCGACCTCGTGCAGCGTGACGCGGGCACGCCTGCGCCTGGACGCACCGCCGCCGCTCCCGGCAGCCCCCTGCTTGGCCATGTGCTCTTCTCTCGTCAGGCGTCGTGCGCCGCCCCGTGACGGACGTCCGGCCGGTCAGCCGCGCGGGCCTTCCCGGCCTCCCGGAAAGGCGCCGTCCCCGCACGCCGCCCGCCAGCGGGCCCAGGAAGCGCCCACCGCCGCGTAGTCGGCCTCCTCCAGGGGCTCGCCCGTACGGTCCAGGTGCGTCGCCACGTAGAGGGCCGGAACGCCCAGCTCGTGCTTCACGGCGCAGTATTCCCGCCACTGCTCGCGGTCCGGTGCGCACCAGTCGTCGGTGTCGAGCAGCAGCCCGGGGCAGGACGCCCTTGCGACGGCGGCTCGTTGACGCATCTGGGGCACGACGGGGGCGTACGGATCCGGGTCGTCGAGGCGCAGCATGTCGTTCAGCCGGATCATATCGGTCACGTCCGCGAACGCCGGATGCGGCGTGTGGGTGATGACCAGGGCGTCCGGCTTCGCCTCCTTGGCCGCGGCGTAGATGATCGCCAACTGCCGGTGCAGGAGGGCGATTCCCCAGTGGGGGCCGTGCGAGGTGAGGCAGGCGCCCGACGGGGTGTCGGCGGTGAAGTCGATCTTCAGGCCGTCCGCGCCGAGACCTCGCGGGCCGAGCATGCGGGTGATGTTGTCCGCCAGCAGCGCCCGCGCTCCGGGGTGGTCGGGGTCGAGGGCAACGGGCCTTCCGTCCGGGGTCCGCACGCACATCTCGTCCGGCACCCCATCGGTGGCCCAGGCCCGCCACCACAGCAGCACCTTCCGGCCGTCGGAGTGACGCTCGTCGATCCAGCCCCGCAGATCGGGCCATTTGGCGGTGTCGGGTTCCCAACTGCCGTAAGAGCGCTGCCATTTGTCGTCGATGACCACCGTGCCCGGTGTGAGGCCGTGCGCCGCGAGACGGGCGAGGTAGGCGTCGTAGTGCGCGGCGGTGCTCAGATCCGGCGTCGAGGCCGCGGTGCCGGCCGCGTCGGCGCTCTGCGCGCCCCAGCCGCAGAACATCGGCTCCGACCACCAGCCGGGCCGGGAGGGGTGAGCGGCTGACGCGCCGGCCGCAGCCCCGTCCGCGCTCCAGCCGCGTGCCGTGAGCCAGCGGCGGTGTGACCGCAGCCCCTCGTACGGGTCCGGGTGGCCGGGCGAGACGAGCAGCGCCGGGGTGGTGAAGGAGCCCTCCACGCGGGTGTGGCCCTCGTAGTCCAGCCGCAGGTGGAAGCCGCCTTCGGACGGCACGTACGCCATCTCGGCGAAGCTCATCTCGCGTACGGGCGCGCCCGCTCCGAGCGTCCACCAGCCGTGCGGCGCGGGCCCGCCGGCCGGGTCGGCGTCGTCCGGCAGCCCGTCCTCGGTGAGCGCGAGACACAGGGGCGCGGGCGTGAAGAACCAGTGCCCGCGGCCCGGACGGGCGTCCCCCGAAGCGCCGATGACGGCGCTCTCCCCCGCGCCGCGGCAAAGCCTGCGCGGGGGCCCGGGGTTGGGCGTGAAGAGGGTCCGCCAGGCGTGGCCGCTGGGGCGCAGCCCGCCGCCCCGTCCTCCGAGGGCGGCGCGCGCCGCGAACGGCAGGACGGTCGTCAACGCGCCGCTGCCCGCGGCCTCCCAGCGAAACTGCGGGCCCTCGGGAGTGCACTCGATGCGCGTAACCGCCTGCTCCCAGGCGGTACTGCGGCGCTCGACGGTCACGAGGGGGCGGCCGTCGGGGCCGGTTCCCAGCCGCGGTGCCGAGACCGAGAGCGTCTCGTCGGGTACGCCCGAGCGGTCGAGGGCGCCGGGGAGCTGGAGCAGCACGGGGTGGTGGCCGGCGCCGTCCGGGGCACCGGGACCGGCGTCCTCGGAGCCGCACGCGTGGTGGCGCAGCCGCGCGGTCAGCCCGTCGGCGCCGACCGTCATCCGGTAACGGGCCGCGGTGACTTCGATCGCACCGTCCGGCGTCCGGCGGGCGGCCGGTGCCCCCGCCACTGGCCGCCCGGCGTCGCTCGTCGGCTCGCTGATCGGATCGCTCGTCTGATCCCCCGTCGAATCACTCATCGGACACACACCAGCGCCTCTGCCTGCTGCCCGAACCGCATCCGGCCCACCGTCACATCGACTGCCAGGCGCAGCCGTTCGGCCGGGGCAGTGCCGGGCGGCACATGCAGCTCGAATGCCGCGGTCCCCTCGCCGTGCCCGGCGATGTCGACGCGGCGAAGGGCAGGTTCGGCGATCCAGCCCCGCGGCGCGCACAGGGCCACCTCCGCGGTCTCCCGCGACGGGAACGGGTTGAGGACGGCCGCCTCGATCCGCAGCCGCCCGCCCGGGCGGACCGCGCTGCGGTACGGGTCGATGCGTGCGGCGAAGCCCTCGGCGCCGAAGTCCACCTCGCGCGGCAGCAGTTCGCGGTGGAGCCGGGCCAGTCTCCGGCCCTCCTCCAGGAGCATGTCCAGGTAGGCGTCGGTGACGTCGAAGGGCTGCCAGTGACCGCTGATCAGCAGCTCCGGCCGCAACGCCCGGTACAGCTCGGCGCTCGCGGTGAAGTCGTCGACGCGGAAGCGGTTGCGATACTGGTAGTTGAGCAGCTCCGGCGTGATGCCCGGTTCCCACGCGGTGTCCTGCTGGTCCCCGGTGGCCATGACGGACCGGCCGTCCACGGTGAAGGAGTAGGCCGCGGCGTAGAGCGTGTGGCCCGGCAGTTCGTGCACCCCGATCTCGTACTCGCGCCACCGCACCGGTTCTCCGGTGGGCAGCTCCCGGTCGACGGGGATCGGGTCGTACCACAGGCACGGCAGGTCCCAGCGCTCGGGCGAGTGCAGCACCGGGGCGATGTGGGAGGGCGACCAGACCTCGGTGCCGTACACCTCGCGCAGCAGGTTGAACCCCGCGACGTGGTCGTCGTGGTAGTGGGTGGGCAGGGCCACCTCGACGCGGTCCACGCCGTGTTCGCGGCGCAGCGCCTCGACGGAGGCGAGCAGCGGCCTGCGGGAGGAGCGGTCGTGTCCGCCGGGCAGGCCGGTGGACAGGTCGTAGCCGAAGTCGAGGAGCAGCGCCGTGCCGTGTTCGGAGAGCAGGGCGTAGGTGTTGGCCATGCTGGTGGTGTTGCGCAGCAGGTGCGGGGTGATCTCGCGCCACGGCCGGTAGAGCTTCTCCTCGGGGTCCCACGGCGTGCGGCGGCGCATGTCCAGCAGCTCCTGGAGGGCGCCGCGCACGCGCGCGACCGCGGCCGGCGGGTCGGTGACTGTCTCCCCGTGCGAGGGGAGCAGCAGATCGGGGCCGCGGTCGAGGACCTGCATGCAGGACAGGACGGTCGCCGCGACTCCCTCCATACCGGCCGTCTCGTGGAACCCGGTGTAGGCCCACTGGGTGGCGGCCAGCGACCACACGCGGCCTTCGCCGTGCACGAGGTCGCCGGTGAAGGCGAGGCGGCGTCCCGGGACGTCCACGAAGTAGCCGACGGAGCCCACGGTGTGGCCGGGGAGCGGGTGCGTGTAGACGTCGTACGCGCCGTAGCGGCGGGTGCGGTACTCCTCGACGGTGCCGGCCACGGGCACCTGCTCCAGCAGCGAGTAGCGGTCCTGGCGCACGTCGTAGTCGTTGTCGAGGGGGCGGGTGCGCCAGTGCTCGTCGACGCGGGCGATCAGGTCGTGCTCGACGGGCGGCACCCAGATCCGGGCCCCCGCGGCCGCGGCACGGGCGAGACCCTGGACCTGGTCCCGGTGGTGGTGGGTCACGAGCACGTCGGTGACCTCGTCGACGCCGTACTCGTCGAGGTGGTCGAGCACGTCGCCGCTGCCGAAGTCGACGAGGACGGCGGCTCTGCGCCCGGGGTCCCTGAGGACGTAGACGTGGCAGGTGTCGGCGTGCAGGAAGACGTCGTCACAGATGCGCACCGGGGTCCCCTTCCGGGCCTGCGTCGTCATGGCATCGATCCCATGTGGGAACGATGCCACCCGCCGCGAAACAGCGTCAACAGGCCCGGCGCGGAGGCCTGGGGCGGCCGGCCGGGTTCGGGCTCCCGGTCCGGCCGGGCGCCGGGACCGGTACGGCCGGGGCGCCGGTCAGATCACGCGGGGGCCCAGTCGGGCCGCCGCCCGCCCAGGCCCACCGCACGGTCGAGCAGCGGCGCGTCCGGGGGCACCTCGACCACGGGGCCGAAGATCGCGTCGCGCTGCTCCAGGGCGGCCGGGTCCGAGAGCATCTCGACCGAGACCCGCAGGCTGCCGGGGTCGCCGGAGTAGGGCTGCCCCGTCGCCCGCGCCAAGTCCCAGCCGTGCAGCACCAGTTCGTTGAGGGCGACCGTCCCCGCGACGGCGCCGGGCAGCGTCACGCCCCCTGCCTGCGTCTCCCCCTCCCACGCGTCCTCGCTGCGCCACGCGGCGGCCAGTTCGTCCAGCTGCCGTGCGAGCCGGTTGCGCCAATCGGCGGGCAGCCGCGGGGTGCCTTCGTGCGGGGGCGTACCGGTCGCGGGGCCCGTCTCCTTGCGCGCGGCGTCCCGGAAGGCAGCGGTCAGGCCCACCATGTGGGCCAGCAGGTCGGCCACCGTGTAGGACTCGCACGGCGTCGGGAGGCCGAGCTGCCCGTCCGAGACTCCGTCCAGCAGCGCCCTCACGTGGCGGGCCTGCGGCTCGAGATCGATCATGGTCGTCACTGCATACACCTCGTCCTTCTGGGTCCTCGGTCCTTCCACGGGCGGCAGCGGCCGGTTCCGGTCCTCCGCGGCCGTCCCCCGCCAGTACGGACTGCCGGGGCGCGGGGAAGTCATCGCGGGCCCGGGCGGAACAACGGCCGGTCAGGGTGCGTTGTCGTGACATCGGCTGACGAAGAACGGGAGATATCGCATGAGCGGCCTTCTCAGAGGACTGAGACCCCTGGCCTTCGGCGCCGAGCCGGCGGGCGAGAGGCTCGCACGCATCGAGCGCTCGCCGCACTACGACAAGGAGGCCGGCCACTTCCGCAACCCGGTGGCCGCCTCGATCCGCCCCCGGCCCACCCACGGCCGGGGCGCCCTGATGCGCGCCCTGCTGCGCAGCGAGGGCCGCAAGCCCGGCGGCGCCGTCCCGCTGGCACGCCCCGACCTCGCTTCGCCGCCCGCGTCCGGGCTGCGCCTGACCTGGCTGGGGCACTCCACGGTCCTTGCCGAAGTGGACGGCAGGCGCGTGCTGTTCGACCCGGTGTGGGGCATGCGCTGCTCGCCGTTCTCCTTCGCAGGGCCGCGACGTCTGCATCCGGCTCCCGTCCCGCTGGAGGCGCTGGGCAGGCTGGACGCGGTGGTCGTCTCGCACGACCACTACGACCACCTCGACATGCCCACCATCCGCGAACTTGCCGCCGGCGACGTGCACTTCGCGGTGCCCCTGGGGGTCGGCGCGCATCTGGAGCGGTGGGGCGTCGCGCCGTCGCGCTTCAGCGAGCTGGACTGGCACGAGACGGCCGAGATCGCCGGTCTGCGTCTCACGGCGACGCCCGCACGCCACTTCTGCGGCCGCGGCCTGCGCAACAAGCAGCGCACCCTGTGGGCCTCGTGGGTGGTGGCGGGCCCCGGGCACCGGATCTTCCACAGCGGCGACACGGGGTACTTCCCCGGCTTCGCCGAGATCGGCGCGCAGCACGGCCCGTTCGACGCGACGATGATCCAGATCGGCGCCTACAGCGAGTTCTGGCCGGACATCCACATGACTCCGGAGGAGGGCCTGCGCGCGCATCTGGATCTCACGGGCACCTCGGGGGCGCTCCTGCCGATCCACTGGGGGACCTTCAACCTCGCGCCGCATCCGTGGGCGGAACCGGGCGAGCGCACCCTCACGGCCGCGAAGGAGGCAGGCGTACGGGCAGCGGTTCCGGTTCCGGGCGGCTCCTTCGAACCGTCCGCGGAGGACCTTCCCGGCCACCCCTGGTGGCGCGAGCCGGGTGCGCGGCCGCCTGAGGCGGGCACGCCGCCCGAGGCCGCGCCGGGGCCCCTGAAGCTGGACAGGGCCTGACGGCCGGACGCCGGGAACGTCGCCTCGGCGGCGGTTCCGGCGTCCCGCGGGAGCGGGTCAGGAGTACTGCATCTCCTCGAGCATGCCGAGCAGGAGGGAGCGAGTCTGCCGTGCGGGGGCGGCGTCCGTCACGAGACGGTCGACGACGTGCCGGTAGTGGTCGACCTCCTCCCGCTCGGCGGGGTAGGAGGCACCGATGAGCTGCTCCAGGTAGATCAGGTCGGGCAGCTCGCGCTCGGGCATCCGGATGAGCGTGACCGGGCCTCCGGCGGCGGCGTGGCCGCCGGCTTCGAACGGCATCAAGTGCACGGTGACGTGCGGGAGATCGCACATCGCGACGAGGTGCTGGATCTGGCCCCGCATCGTCTCGCGGCCCCCGACGGGCCGCCGCAGCGCCGCCTCGTCGATCACGGCCCACAGGTGCGGCGGCTGCCTGCTGTGCAGCACGCGCTGTCGCTGCATCCGCAGTTCGACGCGGCGGCTGATCTGCGCGGCTGGGGCGCCGGGGTGCCCGAGGGCGATGACCGCGCGGGCGTACTGCGGGGTCTGCAACAGCCCGGGGATGAACTGCACCTCGTAGGTGCGGATGACGTCGGCGGCCTGTTCCAGCCCGAGGTATGTGCGGAACCAGTCGGGCACCACGTCGCTGTAGGTGTTCCACCAGCCGGGCTGGTTGCTCTGCTCGGCCAGAACCTGCAGGGTGGCGCGTTCCGCTTCGTCGGCGACGCCGTAGATGGTGAGCAGGTCGGCGACGTCCCGCTCCGTGAACCCCCTGTGCCCGCCCTCGAGTTGGGCGATGTTCTCGCCGGAGACGCGTATGGCTTCCCCCGCCTCGCGCCTGGAGATGTACTGTGCCTCGCGCAGCTTCCGCAGCCGCTCGCCCAGCACGAGCCTGGGCACTGCGGGTCCGCTGGGACGGTCCGGGATTCTGCGGTCGGGCGGCCCGCCCGACACCTCAGTGATGCGCATGATGAAGCTCCCCGTGCAGTGACCGGGTCGGTCTCGCCACAGTGAATACGTCTCCGCTCAGGTCCACCCCGCCTCGCCCGCAGCGAGGCGCGAAATACCACGACACTGCTCGTCCTCATTCCCGCACATGCCCCTGTCCAGTCTCCGCCACCATGACCATCGGGCCGGGACTGTTGCGCAAGTTGCACAAGGGACGGAATGTACGGCCTGTGGCGCCAATCGGCCAATGCCAGGGGCCGAAAATACTCCCTCACAACGGAGGGCGGCGCAACCTGCGGGTTTCCAGGCGCATATTAGGCTCGTACGCGTACCCCGAGGTCTCGATCCCTACGTTCGTCCCACGTTCAAACCCCACGTTCCCGCAGGCACCGGGAGCCTCCACCCCCTCAGGAGCGCCCATGACCACCTCCGGCGCACCGGCGAAGAACTGGGCGGGCAACACCGTCTTCAACGCCCGCCGCACCCACCGCCCCTCCTCCGTCGAGGAGTTGAGGGACGTCGTCGCCTCGGCGGACCGGATACGGGCGCTGGGCAGCGGCCACTCCTTCAACCGGATCGCCGACACCGACGGCGACCTGGTGCGGCTCGACGGCCTCCCCCCTCTCGTGGAGCCCGGGACCTCGGCCGCAGAGGGGCGCACGGTCACCGTGGGCGCGGGAATGCGGTACGGCGAGGTGGCCGGCGTGCTGCACGAGGCAGGACTCGCTCTCGCCAACCTCGCGTCGCTGCCGCACATTTCGGTCGCCGGCTGCTGCGCGACCGCCACGCACGGGTCGGGTGACGCCGAGAAGTGCCTCGCCGCGGCGGTGACGGCGCTGGAGTACGTCGGCCCGGGAGGCGAGCTGGTCGAGGTTCACCGCGGCAGCGACCCGGAGACCTTCCCCGGCATGGTCGTCTCCCTCGGCGCCCTCGGCATCGTCACCAGGCTGACCCTGTCGGTGGAGCCCTCCTTCGAGGTCGCCCAGCACGTCTTCACGGGCGTTCCGCTCGCGCGGCTCGCCTCGGACTTCGACGAGATCTTCGGATGCGCCTACAGCGTCAGCGCGTTCACCGGCTACGCGGACGGCCTGGCGCGGGTGTGGGTCAAGCGCCGGGTCACGGAACGGGACGCCGGTACGCGCCGCTCCGGCTGGGAGGGCACAACCCCGGCCGACTGCGCCCACCATCCGATCCCGGGCATCGAACCCACGCACTGCACCGAGCAGTTGGGCGTCCCCGGGCCGTGGCACGAGCGGCTGCCGCACTTCAGGCCCGACTTCACGCCGAGCAACGGCGAGGAACTCCAGTCGGAGCTGCTGCTGCCCCGCTCGGCCGCGCCCGCGGCGCTCGCCGCGCTGCAGGAACTCGGCGGCCGCGTCGCCCCCGTGCTCCAGATCTCCGAGGTCCGCACCGTCGCGGCGGACGACCTGTGGCTGAGCCCCGCCTACCGGCAGGACTGCGTCGCCTTCCACTTCACCTGGGTCAAGGACGCCGCCGCGGTGCTGCCCGTCATCGAGGCCGTCGAGGAGCGGCTGCTGCCCCTCGGCGCCCGCCCGCACTGGGGGAAGCTCACCGCTCTGCCGCACGCGGAGATCGCCGGCCTCTACGAACAGGCAGGAGCGTTCCGGCAGTTGCTGTCCGAACGCGACCCGCACGGCAAGTTCCGCAACCCCTTCGTCGATGAGGTCTTCGCGCCCGCCTACAGCGGCTGAGAGGCGGCGCAGGCGGAGCCCGACCGGAGCCCGCCCGCCTTCCCGCAGCCCTTGGACGGCGCCTGCCGGGGAACCCGGAGCTGTGTCGTGCAGTCCGCCGATACATCCGAGGGGACGGGAAGAATGTCTTCGAAGCAGTCCGCCGTCGTCGTCAACGCCCGTAAGCGTCCGCCCTGGTGGGTCGCCGTTCCCGCCACGCTGGCCGTGCTGCTGCTCCTGCTGCTGCTCGCGCGGACGCTCAACGTCATGCCGCAGCTGAGCAACCCCTTCGGCACGAAGACCAAGGACCGCACCGGGCCAGTACTGCTGAAGTCCGTCCAGGACATGAGCCGTTACGAGGCGGCCTCGGGCAGCTTCCAGGTCGTCGTCGACCTGGACAAGGACGCCGAGTTCCTGCCGGACGCGGTGCGGGGCAACCGCACGCTCTTCGTCGGGAAGGGAAGCGTCGGCGCGTACGTGGACCTCGGCGATGTGGACGAGGACGCCGTGAAGGTCGGCAAGGACCGCAAGTCGGCCTCGCTGACGCTGCCCCCCGCCCGGCTGGAGAAGCCCGCCCTGGACGCCGACCGCTCCTACGCGGTGACGAAGGAGCGCGGCATCCTCGACCGGCTCGGGGACGTCTTCTCCGACAACCCCGGCGACGAGCGCGAGGTGCACAAGCTCGCCGTCCGGCACATCGGGGACGCTGCCCGGCAGAGCGGCCTGGAGGCCCGGGCGGAGAAGAACACCAGGAACATGCTGCGTGAGCTGCTGCGTTCACTCGGATACGAGAAGGTGACGGTCCGCTTCACCGACGGCCGCGGGAAGAGCTAGGGCGGAAGCGGTGCCACCAGTGGCGGCGGCGCGGGTGCACGGCGAGGCCCAGCCGCCGCCCGATGATCAGGTAACCCAGCATGGCGCCCGTGGTGTTGAGGATGACGTCGTCGATGTCGAAGGCGCGGCCCGTGACCAGCGCTCCCTGCACCAGCTCGACGAGCAGCATGACCAGGGCCGTCGCCGTCATCACCCGCAGCAGGCCACGGGTGCGGGGCACCAGAGCGGGCAGCAGCGCGCCGAAGGGCATGCCGAGCACGATGTTGCCGCCGAGCTGCTTGAGCGTGTCGCGCATCTGGGGCTGCGAGAGGTAGTCGCGGATGGAGTCGCCGGGCTGCAGGTTGCTGTGCGTGAGCGACTCGGATGCGGCGGAGGGCCCCAGGGTCAGCTTGGAGAGGACGACCGCGAAGCCCACCATCGCGGCGAACGCCACGACGAGGATCACGATGCGGGCCGCCAGGGGCAGCTGCTTGCTGGTCAGCGCGTCGCCCCGACGGGCGCCTGCCGAGCCCCCCTTGCGGCTCTTGCCGGTACGGGCCGGGCGCTTGGCGGAGCCGCCCGCACCGCCCTTCGCGGCCCCCTTCCCGCTGCTGGCCGCTGCCTTCCCGCCGTTGGCCGCCTTGGCCGCACCCGCCTTGGCCGTCGACGTCTTCCCGGCCGAGCCCTGTTTCGCCGGCTGCGCCACCTTCCCCGTCGTGGCCGATTTCGCCGACTTCGACTGCTTCGCGGTTCCTTGTCCGCTCTTCCCCTTCGTCGTGGCGGTCGTCTTCGTGTTCGCCTCACTGCCGAACATGCGCACGCGCAAGCACCTCCCGAGGCCTGGGCACTGTCTGGCCAGCAGTTACCCCCGGTGTTGCCAAGCATGCGCCGGCTCCCGCGACGGCGCCGGGCGCCCCGCCCTCAGGGCTTGCGCGCGACGCCGCCGTAGACGGGGAACTCCGCGTCGGTGATGTCCGGTTGGGGCTCGCCTTCCTCGGGCCGCCAGCGGTGGGCGACGACGACTCCGGGATCGACGAGTTCGAGTCCGTCGAAGAAGCGGCTCACCTCCGAACTGGACCGGATCTGCCCCTCCGCCACGGACGACTGGTACGCCTCGGCGACCCGCGTCAGCAGGTCCGGGTCGAAGTCGGCAGTGGCGTGCGAGACGACGAGGTAACTCCCCGACGGCAGCGCGTTCATGAGCTTGCCGACGATCTCGTACGCGCCCCGCTCGTCCGTGATGAAGTGCAGGAGTGCGATGAGCGAGAGCGCGACGGGCTGCTGGAGGTCGAGGGTCTCGCGCAGCTCGGGCGAGTTGAGGATGCCGTCCGGGTCGGTGAAGTCGGCGTGCACATATGCCGTGCGGCCTTCGGGTGTGCCGCTGAGCAGCCCCTGCGCGTGGTGCAGGACTATCGGGTCGTTGTCGGCGTAGAGGACACGGGTCTCGGGCGCGACGGCCTGCGCGACCTGGTGCAGGTTCGGTTCGGTGGGGATGCCCGCACCGATGTCCAGGAACTGCCGCACTCCCGCCTCACGGACGAGCCAGCGCGTCGCCCTGTGCATGAACGCCCGGTTGAGCTGGGCACCGAGGACCACACCGGGCCATACCCGGACGACCTGCTCGGCAGCCGCGGCGTCGACCTCGTAGTGGTTGGAGCCGTCCAGCCAGTAGTCGTAGACGCGAGCCGGATGCGGCCTGCTGCTGTCGATGTCGTCTCTCGCGGTCACTGTTCTCTCCCACGCTCACGGTCTGTGGCGACACACTGTCTCACCGGGCCGGGCACCGACAGCCCAGAACCGGCCAGCCGTCATGTCATCGCGTCGACGCCCGTCAGGGCCCGCCCGATGATCAGCTTCTGCACCTGGCTCGTGCCCTCGTAGAGGGTGAGCACCCGCGCGTCCCGCAGGTACTTGCCCACGGGGTATTCGTCGATGAAGCCGTAACCGCCGAAGGTTTGAAGGCAGTTGTTGCTGACGCGTACGGCGGTCTCGCTCGCGTGGTACTTGGCGACGGACGCGTCCGTGGCGTACTCCTTCGGCGTGGCGCCCGCGTCGGCCATCCTGGCCACCTGGTGGGTGAGCAGCCGGGACGCGCGGATGTCCACCTCGGAGTCGGCCAGCAGCTCCTGGACGAGCTGGAAGGACGCGATCGGCTTGCCGAACTGCTCACGCTCCGCCGCGTACCCCAAGGCAGCGTCCAGCGCCGCCTGCGCCACCCCCACCGCGCCCGCCGCCACGGAGATGCGGCCCCGCGAGAGCGCACCGAGCGCGATGCCCAGCCCCCGGTCCGGCTCGCCCAGACGCGCCGAGTCCGGCACCCGTACGCCGTCGAAGGCGAGTTCGGCGGTGGCCTGACCCCGCAGGCCCAACTTGCCCTTGATCTCGGTGGCGGTCAGCCCGGGGCTGTCGGTGGGCACCAGGAAGGCCGTGATGCCGGTCTCGCTCGTGCGGGCGAAGGTGAGGGCGACCTTCGCGACGGTGCCGTTGGTGATGAACATCTTGCCGCCGTCGATGATCCAGTCGCCGCCGTCGCGCCGGGCCCGCGTCGTCAGGGACCCGGCGTCGGAGCCGGTGCCGGGCTCGGTCAGCGCGAAGCAGCCCAGCGCCTCCCCGCTGGTCAACCGCGGTATCCACTCCTCGCGTTGGGCGTCGGTGCCGTGCGCGACGATGGTCTTGGTCACCAGGCCGAGGGAGACGGAGACGATACCCCTGACCGCCGAGTCGCCGCGTCCCAGCTCCTCGGTGGCCAGCACGTACGAGAGGAGGTCGCACTCCACTCCCCCGTACTGCTCGGGAACGGTCAGCCCCAGGAAACCCAGCTCGCCGAGGCGCTTCGCGACGGCGGGGTCGACCTCTTCCGCCCGGTCCCACTCGCGGGCGTGCGGCGCGATCTCCGCGTCGGCGAAAGCGGCTGCCATCGCACGGATGTCGCGCTGCGTCTCGGTGAGTCCGAAATCCCGTGAACTCATGGGCTCTCCTGGTCGGTTGCGCAGCCGGCCCCTTGTGCGGGGGCCGGCTGCCGGGTGCGGGCTTACGGGAGGGGGGCGTCCGGCGCGGTGAGGGGCAGGCCGAGCTGGGCGCGTTCGGTGACCCAGCGGGTGGGCCGGTAGCGCGGGTCTCCGGTCGAGGCGTGCAGGGCGCGCTGCAGGCCGAGCATCCGGCTCGCGCCGATCCGCTCGCCCCAGGCCAGCGGGCCGTGCGGGTAGCCCAGGCCGGCCGTGACCGCGAGGTCGATGTCGGAGGGGGCGGCGATGTGGCGCTCCGCGATGGACGCGGCCACCGAGACGATGGAGGCGATCAGCCGCTGCGCGACCGAACCGTGCGTGTCGCGTACGACGGTCACGGCCGTGCCGGGCGAGGCGAGGACGGCGGCGGCGTCCCGTACGGCGTCCGGCGCGGTCGCCGGGGTCACGGCGAGGACGCGGCGGGCGGCGGCGAGCGAGAGCGGGTCGACGCCGACGGTCTCCGCTGCGGGAAGGCCCTGGTCGGCGACCGCCGCGGCCACCGTCCCGCCCCAGGTGACCACGAGGTTGAGCGCGCCGTCCCCTGCTGCTCCGTCCCCTGCGGGGCGGTCGCCGCCCGCGCCGAGCGTGCGGCGCAGCTCCTGCGCCTCGGGGCTCTCTCCCACGACGCGTACCGGCCGGGCGGCGTCGCCCCCGGCCGGCGGCGCGGCCGGTGCGGCGGCGTCGGCGGGCGCGTCGGGCCCGTACGGGTAGAAGCCGCGTCCCGTCTTGCGTCCGTGCAGCCCCGCGGTGACGCGGTTGGCGGTCAGATACGACGGGCGGAGGCGGTCGGAGTGGCGGAAGCCGCGCCAGACGGTGTCGATGACGGAGGCGGTGACGTCGAGTCCCGTGAGGTCCATCAGCTCGAAGGGGCCCATGCGCAGCCCCAGTACGTCGCGGGCGACGGCGTCGAGGTCGGCGGGGGCGGCGACGGCCTCCTCCAGCAGCGCCAGCGCCTCGGTGGCAAGGCCGCGCCCGGCGTGGTTCACGAGGAAGCCGGGTGTGTCGGCGACGGTGACCGCCTTGTGCCCGCACCCCTCGACGAAGGCGGTGAGCGCGGCGGGGATGTCCTCGCGGGTCGACGCGCCGGGCACGACCTCGGCGATCTTCATCAGCGGCACGGGGTTGAAGAAGTGCAGACCGGCCAGGCGGCTCGGGTCGGGCAGCCGCGACGCGATCTCGGTCACCGACAGGGAGGAGGTGTTGGTGGCGAAGACCGTCCGCTCGGGCAGCACCGCAGCCAGCTCCGTGAAGAGGGCGGCCTTGGTCTCCAGGTCCTCCCGTACCGCCTCGATGACGAGTTCCGGCGCGCTGCCCTCGCCCTCGGGGGCCGCGTAAGGAGAGGGCAGCGGTACGAGCCGCTCCGCCGCGGCGTCGGCGTCGGTCCGGCTCATCCGGCCCTTCTCCACGGCCCGGTCCAGCATGCCGCGTACGAACCCGACGGCTTCCGTCACCGACTCCGGCCGCGCGTCGGCGAGTTCGACAGTGTGCCCGGCCGTGGCCGCCAGCTGGGCGATGCCGCGTCCCATGACTCCGGTACCGACGATTCTCGTACGCATCTCTTCTCCACCCTCGGCTCGGCGTGCCCGACCGGGCCCGCACAGGTCACTCCGCGTTCCGGCGACGTCCACCGCCGACGGCCGGGGGCGACGTCCCGGCCCCTCACCGTCAGCGCAGGTAGACGCGCTCAGGGTCGACATCCTCGCGCAGCAGGGCGAGTTCGGCCTCCGTGGGTGGCTCGACGACGGTCAGGTCATCGGCGGTCTTCAGCTCCCAGCCGGTGGCGGCCCGCACGTCGTCGGCGCTGACACCCGGGTGCACGGCGGCCAGCCGCAGCTCCTCGCCGACGCCTTCACGGGCCAGGATGCCCAACTCGGTGATGACACGCGTCACTCCGGCACCCAGGGGGCGGATGCCGTCGGCCAGCGCGCGGTCCGGGCCGGGCGAGGTGCAGAAGTCGAGCCGCTCCGTGAAGGACCGCGGGTCGTGCCGGCGCATCACGACGAACACCTCGCGGGCGTTGGCCATCACCTCGTTGGCGCCGCCCGATCCGGGCAGCCGCGCCTTCGGGTGGTGCCAGTCGCCGATGACGGAGGAGTTGAGGTTGCCCCACTTGTCGATCTGCGCCGCTCCGAGGAAGCCCACGTCGATGTGGCCGCCCTGCAGCACGGAGCCGAACAGGGTGGGCATCGGCAGCACCGCCTCGGCGCCGGTGATGAGCACGGCGTCGGCGATGGTCTCGGGCAGGTGGGAGGGGTGCGCGCCGCACACCCCCGACTCGTAGACGATCTCCAGCTCCGGCGCGACGGTCAGATGGGCCAGCGACGCGGCCAGCGTGGGCAGGCCGATACCGGCGAAGACCGTGCGCCTGGCTGCCAGTTCGCGGGCGGCGACGACGGAGAGCAGTTCGGAGGAGGTAGCGGCGGCGGCAGTCATGCGCGGCTCACTTTCGGGTCGCGGGGCGGCGGGCGGCTGGGCGGCGGGCACCCGGCCTCACAGCCGGCGCCCGTAGTTGACGGGCAGGCTCATCGCCTCGCCGACGACGAGCCCGTCCCAGAACTCCTCGCCGAGCTTGGCCACGTACTCGGCGTGGTCGCGGGTTCCGTGCACCCACTCCGCGAGCCAGGCCGTCAGCCGCTCCTTGTCCTTGCTGATGGCGGACCACGAGCGGTAGAAGGCGTTGTCGCGGTCGTAGTAGCCCTGGGCGAAGGAGGGGTGGGCGCCGCGCGGGCACTCGACCACGGCGTTCACGGCGTGCGCGGGGACGACCGTGCGGTTGGGGTCGGAGCGTACGACTTCGCCGTCGACGACCTCCTCCACGACGACGACGGCCTTGCGGGCGGCGTAGACGGCCTCTGCCTGCACTCCGGTGAGTCCCCAGATCTGGGTGTTCCCGCTGCGGTCGGCGCGCTGGGCGTGCACGATCGTCACGTCCGGGTTGACGGGCGGCACGACGTAGATCTGCTCGGTCCCGCCGTCCGGGCCGGGGTAGGGCGAAGTCACCTTGCGCAGCGAGGAGTTCACCTCGGGGAGGTCGCTGCCGCCATAGCTGCGCAGCGGGTAGAACGGCAGCCGCTGCGCGCCCGCGATGTAGCGGCAGATCATGCCGTAGTGGCTGTACTCCTCGAACTCCAGAGGCGCGGGCCGCGCGCTCTCCACGCGCCGTCGCAGCTCTCCGAGCGACCCCGCCGAGGAGTTGCCGACGAAGGACGAGACGAGTTTCGAGACGCATCCGGCGGCGAGCATCTGGTCCACGACGATGTCGGCCGTCATGCGGATCACCGTCAGGTCGCGGCGTCCCTGCCGGATGATCTCGTGCCCGGCGGCGGTGGGTATCAGGTGCGTGAATCCTTCGAGGGAGACGGTGTCGCCGTCGTGCACGTGGGCGGCTATGGCCTCCCGCATCGTCATCGTCTTGTCCACTGCGCTCATAGCGGCGTCTCCACGGCGTCTCGGTGCATCCTTCGGGCCCTGGGCGTCCGTGCCCCGGACCCGGGCATCGGCTCGCACCACGTTCCCACCCCATATTGATTGGCGTCCAATACCGAATTAAGGTCAGTTTGAGACGGAAAACTGATAACCGGTGGCGGGCGGACGGCTCGCCGCCACTGACTCCGGGACACCCGTGGAACTGCGCCATCTCTCCTCCTTCATCGCCGTCGCGGAAGAGCTGCACTTCGGCCGAGCCGCCAGGCGCCTGCAGATGGCGCAGCCCCCGCTCAGCCAGCAGATCCGGCAGCTGGAGAAGGAGCTCGGGGTGCAGCTCTTCGAGCGCAGCACCCGTTCCGTACGCCTCACCAGCGCCGGAGAGGCCTTCCTCAAGCCCGTCCGCACCGTGCTGGAGGACCTCGACATCGCGCAGCGCGTCGCAAAGGCCGCGGGCCGCGGCGAGTACGGGCGCGTGACCGTCGGCTTCGCCGGCGCCTCCAGCCACGCGACGCTGCCCCGGCTCACCCGGGCAGTGCGAGCCGCGCACCCCGGCATCGAGCTGGTCATGCGCGGCCAGACCTACGCCAACCGCGCCCTCGCCGGCGTCGCCGACGGCACCCTCGACCTGGGCTTCGTACGCCTCCCGATCACGCAGCACGGCGTGGAGCACCGCGTGATCGGCGAGGAGGAGCTCGTCTGCGCGCTGCCCTCCGACCACCCGCTGGCGCGGCGGAGCAGCATCACCGTCGCGGACCTCGCCGACGAGCCGTTCGTCAGCTTTCCCGCGCGCACGGGCTCCAGCCTGCGGGACGTGACGCTCCAGGCGTGCGAGGCGGCCGGCCACCACCCGCGGATCGTGCAGGAGGCCCCGGACTCGTACACGATCCTGGCGCTGGTGGCGATGGGTGTCGGCGTGACGCTGACCCTCACCTCGTGCATGCACATCCAGCAGACGGGCCTCGTCTACCGGCCGCTGAGCGGGACGCCGGTCGTGCTCCAGGCGGCGCTCGCGTGGCGCGCGGACAACCCGTCGGCGGCGCTGCACAGCGTCCTGGACGTCGCGGCAGAGGCTCTGCCCACGCCGGGGGACGAACCGCACGGGGACGATTAGGTGGCGGGACGTCTCAGTCACCGGCGGATCGAATATTGGACCGGCTCAGTACCGGATGGAAGGGTCGTCGGCGGGAGCGCCGTCCGCCCGGCCGGGAGGCCCGGACCCGCCGGCCCTCGGCACAGCCGAACCAACTGACCACCCGAACCACCTGAACCGCACCCAGCAAGCCGCCCGTCAGCCAGTCAGAGTCAGCCAGCCAGTCAGCCAGGGAGGGCCTCGCCCATGTCAGCCCAGTCCGATGTCGTCGTCTGCCAGCCGCTGCGCACCCCGATCGGACGCTTCGGCGGCGGTCTCGCCGGCCAGCGTCCTGCCGCGCTGGCCGCACGCGTCATCTCCGAGGTCGTCGCGCGCAGCGGCATCGGGGGCGAGCAGATCGACGAGGTGATCCTCGGCCACGCCTACCCCAGCTCCGAGGCACCGGCGATCGGCAGGGTCGCCGCGCTCGACGCCGGGCTCCCCCAGTCGGTCACGGGCATCCAGATCGACCGGCGCTGCGGCTCCGGCCTCCAGGCGGTCCTCGACGCCGCGATGCAGATACGGGCGGGCTTCAGCGACGTCGTCGTCGCGGGCGGCGTGGACGTGATGAGCGCCGCTCCGTACTACACGCACGAGGGCAGGTGGGGCATCAAGGGCCCCGGCCTGCAGCTGCACGACTCCCTGGCGCGCGGCCGCGTGACCGCCGGCGGCGAGAACCACCCGGTGCCGGGCGGCATGATCGAGACGGCGGAGAACCTGCGCCGCGAGTACGGCATCGGCCGCGAGGAGCAGGACGCGCTCGCGCTGCGTTCGCAGCAGCGGGCGGCACGCGCGATGGAGGCGGGCTGGTTCGCGGAGGAGATCGTGCCGGTCACCGTCCGGGGACGTAAGGGCGACACCGTCGTCGAGGTAGACGAGCACCCGCGTCCCGACACCACCGCCGAGCAACTCGCGGGCCTGCGCCCGGTGATGGGCAAGAACGACCCCGCGGCGACGGTGACCGCCGGCAACGCCAGCGGACAGAACGACGCCGCTGCCGCCTGCCTGGTCACCACCGCCGGGACGGCGGAGCGGCTCGGGCTGACGCCGCTGGTGCGCCTTGTCTCCTTCGCGCGTACGGGCGTCCCGGCGCAGACGATGGGCATCGGGCCGGTGGCCGCGACGAACGCCGCCCTGGAGAGGGCCGGGCTCTCGCTCGCGGACCTGGACCTCATCGAGCTGAACGAGGCGTTCGCCGCCCAGGTCCTGGCCTGCACGCGGGAGTTGGGCCTGACGGAGACCGACCACGAGCAGCGGATCAACGTGTGCGGTTCGGGCATCTCGCTCGGGCATCCCGTCGGTGCGACCGGGGCGCGCATCCTCACCACGCTGACGCACCACATGCACCGCGCAGGCGCCCGGTACGGCCTGGAGACCATGTGCATCGGCGGAGGGCAGGGACTGGCCGCGATCTTCGAACGCGTCGCCGCCTGACACCGCCGGCAGACCGGCACCAGGAGACGGGAGGGCCGGAAGGCCGTCGGGCCGGGCAGTCCGTCGAGCCGGCGAACTGTGCGGCCGCCGGCGCCGTCCCGCGTACGGAGGACACCGAGGGGCCGCCCGTCCAGCTCACCGCTGCGGGCGGCCCCCTCTGCGTGCCCCGCGCAAGGCGGCTACCCCGCCACGCCCCGCCCCGCGCCGCAGCAGCGCGACGCATTGAGAGCCGGATCGTCTCGCTGTGCCAGTGATTCGGTATTGGACCGGTCTCGGTACCGACTGGCAGCGTTACCGCCGTCCGGCCATCCCCCGGCCCCGGAACGTGAGCGCGCCCGGGACACCCGCGCCCCGTTCCCCGTACGTCCAGCACACCGGAGCCGCCGCATGAGTGCGCCCCTCGCGCAGGAGCACAGGAAGACCGCGAACCGCGCGGGAATCGGAGCCTTCATCGGCTCGACGATCGAGTGGTTCGACTTCTACATCTACGGGACCGCTTCGGCCCTGGTCTTCGACGAGGTCTTCTTCCCCGAACTCGAAGGCGCCGTCGGCACCCTCGTCGCCTTCGCCACGTTCTGGGTCGGCTTCCTCGCCCGCCCGCTGGGCGGCATCGTCTTCGGGCACTTCGGCGACCGCCTGGGCCGCAAGAAGACCCTGATCATCACCCTGCTGATGATGGGTATCTCCACCACGCTGATCGGCGTGCTCCCCGGCTACGACACCCTCGGCGTCGCGGCGCCCGTCATCCTCGTCGCGATCCGCATGATCCAGGGAATCGGCCTCGGCGGCGAATGGGGCGGCTCGGTCCTCATCGCCTCCGAGCACGCGCCGAAGGGCAAGTCGATCCTCTACGGCGCGTTCGCGCAGCAGGGCTCCCCCGTCGGCAACACCCTCGCCACCGTCTCGTTCCTGGCCATCAGCCAGCTCCCCGACGACGACTTCACCGGCTGGGCCTGGCGGATCCCCTTCCTGGCCTCCGCCGCTCTCGTCGTCGTCGGGCTCTTCCTCCGCCTGAAGGTCACCGAATCGCCCGCGATGGCGCGGCTGATCGAGAGGAAGAAGGTCGCGAAGCTGCCGCTGACGGAGGTGCTGCGCTCGTACCCCGGGCTCATCGCCCTGGGTATCGGCGCCTGCACCATCGGGCTGTCGGCCACGTACTTCAAGTCGACGTTCGCGCTCTCCTGGGCGACGTCCAGCCTCGACTTCGACCAGAGTTCGTTCCTGACGATCATCCTCGTCGCGAACATCACGCAGATCATCGTCCAGCCCTTCGGGGCCGTCCTCGCCACGAGGATGCGGAACTGGTCCAAAGCCGTGAGCGTGATGCTGCTGCCCGAACTGCTGCTGATGCCGCTGATGTTCGTGCTGATCAGCACCGAGAACTACGGCCTCGCGATGCTCGGCGTCTCCGTCGCCACCATCCCGCACTGCCTCTACTACGCCGCGCTCGCGGGCATCCTGGCGAGCCGCTTCCCGGCGCACGTCCGCTACACGGGCATCTCGCTGTGCTACCAGCTGTGCGGCACCCTGCTGGGCGGTACGACGCCGGTCATCGGGCAGTTCCTGCTGAACCGCACGGGATCGATCACGGCCGTCATCTGCTACGCCGTCTTCCAGGTGGCACTCACCCTGGGCTGCATGCTGCTACTGCTCAAGAGGCCCAACCACGACCGGCGCGCCCCGGGCGAGGCGGGCGAGGCCGCGGAGGCCGCGGACGGGGAGGCAGAGCCCGTCAGGGCCGGGTAGTCCGCCGGCGCACACACGGGCCCGGCAGCCGGATCGATCGGCTGCCGGGCCCGCGTACGTACCAAGGGGTCCCGTGCGGTGCCCGGCCGGAGCCGGACAGCGGCGGGATCAGCTCAGTTCTGCGCGTTGCGGCGCTTGCGCGAGACCATCACCAGGCCCGCACCCGCGACCAGGACGACACCGGCGGCGCCGGCGATCATCGGGGTGGCGCTGGAGGCACCGGTCTCGGCCAGGTCGTCGCCGCCGCCTTCGGGCTTGGGCGCGGAGCTGGGCTCCTCCGAGGGCGCCGGGGCCTCGCTGGTGGACTCACTGGGCGACGGGGTGGGCTCGGGCGAAGGCGTCTCCTCGCACACGGGGGACATCTTGCGCTCGTCGCGCGAGTGCTGGTCACCGTCGCCGGCCTTGACGACCAGGTGGACCTCGAGCGGCTCGCTGTGCTTGGGCAGATCGAGCTTCTTGTTGAACTCGGCGCCGAACTTCTCCTGCTTGAGCAGTTCCTTGCCGCCGGCCTCGATCTTGATGGTGTTCTCGACACCCGGGTTGTAGTTGGTCAGATTGACCGACACCGAGTAGCAGTCGACCTCCCAGCCCGGCTTGTGGGCCTGGGCGGGGCCGGCGGCGAGTATTCCGGCGCCCATGAAAGCGGCGACGCCGGTCGCGACGACTGCGGCGGAGCGGTGCCATCTCTGGCGTATAGCGGTCATGATCTCCCTCTGATGACGCAGAAGCTTTGCAGAGCGGATGTGTCGTGCGAGGACAGCACGGTACTCCCCGGTACACCATTCGTCGCGCCCGACCCAGGATTCACCAACTTGCGCTGTGAAAAGGGCAGTTCAGGCGTGTACGCGTGGTCTGAATCCCCCCGTGCGGTCCGGTGGCTGCCCGCCCGTTCACCGCTGGAACCCGCTGACTCTACCGCCCCACTCGTAACCGCGGTGGAAACTCACGGAGATTGAGCGGTCCTAACACCGAATCGCAACAAGCGAGTACCAATTTCGTGGCGTGCCACTGCGCCGGGCCGGCATCAGGGGCCGGTCCACCACCCAGGGGAGGTCAGTGAGTTGAGCCATCGACGCAAGGACAAGAAGCGAGCTTATGTGATAGCCGGCGCAGGCGTTGCGGCACTGGCCACCGCGGCCGTCCTGCTCCCGTACGCGAGTGCGGGTGAGGACTCGCAGCCGGGGCCGCAGCTCCGCACTGCCAAGGCCGCGGCCCTGATGGGCTCGAAGCTGGCGGACGAGAACGGCGACCGCACGGCGGGCTGGTTCCTCGACGGCAAGTCGAAGAACCGACTTGTCATGAACGTGCTCGACCAGGAGACCGCCGAGCGCGTCGAGCAGAGCGGGGCGACGGCGAGAATCGTCCAGAACTCCAAGGCGGAGCTGAAGAAGGTCTCCGACACGCTCGCGGGCGGCGCCTCCGTGGCCGGTACGGCCTGGTCGGTCGACCCCCGCACCAACAAGGTCTCGGTGCTCGCCGACCGCACGGTCGACGCCGAGGGCTGGAGCAGCCTCAACAAGACCGCCGCCGGCATGGACGGCATGATGTCCGTGAAGCGCTCCAGCGGCGAGTTCAAGCCCTTCCACGGTGACCAGTCCGGTGGCGGCGGCATGGACGACGACGGCGCCGGCATGGGCGACGACGACGGATCGGGTGCCGGCGACGGCGCGGGCGACGGCGCGGGCGACGGTGCCGGCGACGCCGCGGCAGGCGGTGCCGGTGACGGTGCCGGCGACGACGGGTCGGGTGCCGGCGACGGCCAGGCAGCCGAGGGCGTCCTCGGCGGCGACGCCATCTTCGCGGCCGGCAGCCGCTGCTCCCTCGGCTTCAACGTCGAGGTGGACGGCGCCCCCGCCTTCCTGACCGCCGGTCACTGCGGCAACGCGGCGGAGCAGTGGACGTCCGACGAGGCCGGCGCCGAGGCGCTGGGCACGGTCGCCGACTCGCAGTTCCCCGAGTCCGACTTCGCGATCCTCAACTACGACGACGCGCAGGCCCAGCCCGTCAGCGCCGTCAACCTCGACCCGCTGGGCCAGGGCCAGGGCGGCACGCAGGAGATCACCGGCGCCGCCGAGGCCGCCGTGGGCATGCAGGTGCAGCGCAGCGGAAGCACCACCGGCGTGACCGACGGTGAGGTCACCGGCCTGGACGCCACCGTCAACTACGGCGGCGGCGACATCGTCAACGGTCTGATCCAGACGAACGTCTGCGCCGAGCCCGGCGACAGCGGCGGTGCCATGTTCTCCGAGGACAAGGCCGTGGGCCTCACCTCCGGCGGCAGCGGCGACTGCACGCAGGGCGGCGAGACCTTCTTCCAGCCCGTCACCGACGCGCTGGAGGCCACCGGCGCCGAGATCCCGGCCGCCGGCGGCGGCCAGGCCGAACAGCAGTAAGCCGCACGACCCGGCCGCCCGCGGGCGACCCGTCAGCCGCTCACGGTGAAACCAGGACTGGTACCGGAGATGGCTCGCGGGTCGCCCGCCAGCGGTTTGGCGTCGCCCTCGTACCTCAGCCGGTACTCGCCTGCTTCCGTCCCCTCGGGGATGTCCCAGGTGAGCGTCACCTTGGAGGCGGCGACGCCGTAGCGCTCCCAGCGGAAAGTGGTGGACCAGTCGCCGTCGTCGGCGACGGTCCGCCATTCGCCGTTCCGGCGGTGCTCCACCCGCAGGTACGTCCCGCCCCGGTGCAGCACGTTGCCCGGGTGGGCGCCAGCGAAGACCACGCTCACCCGTTCCCCGGCGCGGTAGTTGGCGCGCGGCGCCGTCAGCACGTCGCCGAACTCCTTCTGCAGCGGCGGCGCGTCCACGACGATGGGCGGCTGCAGCGAGATGGTCTTGCCGGAGATGTCCGGCGCGACCGGTCCCAGGGGAAGGTCCTCGCCGTTCAGCATGGCGCGCGCGAGCCGCGCCGCCGTCTGCTGCAGCGCGGGGAGCTGCCAGCGCCCGAAGAGGGTGCTTCCGCCCTCGTACTGCTGGGAGTCGTACTCCTCGGGCGTGGTCAGGTAGTGGAAGTAGGAGTTGGCGTACCCCGCCACGAGGACGTCCTGCACGTCCGCTCCCACCACCTCGGCGACCGTCCGCCGCAACCGCAGCCCGGCGCCGATCGTCACCTCGCCGGGCACGCCGATCAGGTAGAGCTGCCCGATGCGCAGCAGCTGGACGGGCACCTGCTCCTGGACCCAGGGGTAGATCCCGTTCATCACGCCGACCGGGGCGAAGATGTCCTTGGGGGACTGGGCTTCACGCAGCTCGGGTGAGGCCTCGTAGATGATCGAGTCCGAGATGGCGTCCCAGAACGGGTTCTCGCCCTCCTCGAACCCCGGGAACGCCGGGCCGTCCTCGACGCTTCCGGCCGCCATCGACGCGCCGATGGACGCCTTGGACGTCTTGTGCGACTTGCCGTCGCCGGTGTACTCGGCGTCGACGGTCGTGTCGGAGAGGTCTATGTAGACGAGCCGCGAGTCCACGCCGCCGGTCATCTGCTTGCCGCGCGCGTCGAGTTGGCGTGCGGCGGCCTCGTACTGGCGCAGGCCGTTGGCCCGGGTGTTCTCGAAGTCTGCGGGCGTCGTGGGCGGTTTGAGGTCGAGGTTGGGGGACATGTCGCCCGCGTTGGTCTGCGCGAATGCGGCGACGAAGTCCGGGGCGTCGTCCGCGAGGTAGTCGGCGCCCTCCACCTCCCGCTCCCAGTGGTAGGCGGCGTAGCCCTTGTTGTCCGCGCTGATGAGCCTGTTCTCGCCGGACATGCTCGTGCCGTGCGTCGCGAACCAGTTGACCGCGCCGGCGACACGTCCGTCCCGCTCGATGCGCAGCACTGACGTCTGCGTGTCCACCGCGTCGGGGAAGTGGCTGCGGATGTCGCCCGGATTGCGCTCGAAGGCGTCCCGCGACCTGTTGGCGTTCGCCCCCTTCAACTCGCCGTGGGTCAGGGTGAGTTCAGCGGGCGCCGCGTCCTCGTGCGCACGTTCGGCCGCCTCCACGATGCCGTCCGTGAGCGCCTCGAAGGTCTTCTTGTGGAAGCCCAGCGTGGTGACGTTGTAGAGCAGGTGGTGCGAGGACCCGCCGGGCCCGCAGTGGGTGTGCGTGGCGGTGAGCATGACGTTGCGGTGCGTGTAGAGGTCGCCGTATTTCTCGCCGAGCCTCTTCAGAACGGCCTGGTGGACGCTCTCGAAGATCATCGCCGTGTCGGCGACGACGAAGAGCACGCGCTCCTTCGTCGCCTCGTCGGCGAAGACGAACGCCCGGGCGCGAAGCCGGGTGTGGAGGCCCTGGGCCTGCTGGTCGATGCGCCCGTAGCCCATCATGCCGACTTCGGCGATCTCGCCGGTGGCGTCGGAGACGCCCCGGCCCACGACGTAGGTCGCGGCGGCCTTGGCGGCGGCCCGGGGCGTGAGGGCGCCCGTGCCCCGCTGGGCGGCTCCGGCTGTGGACCCGACGCCTGCCAGGCCGAGTCCCGCCGCGGCGGCGCCGACCCGCAGCACGGTGCGGCGAGTGCTCCGCGAGGCGGGCGGGCTTCCGCCGGATTCGCCGGCCGCCGCGCCGTCGGGCCCGCCGGAGGGAGGTTCGTGGGAGTGGTGGTGGGGGGTGCTGCTCACGGGGTGCTCCTCAGTAAGGCTACTTCCCGGTAACGGTCCCGTGAGCATGTCACCCCGTACCACCGGCCACAATGCGCCGGAGAGTATTGCTCGGATTGCGCCAACGACCGCGCGAGGCGGACGGACAGACCCCGGGCGGCTCCAACCTCCCCATGGCGCCCGGCACTTGGCGCAAGCACTCCCCGCCCCGCTCCCCCGGCGCCTCAGGGTCCCGGAGTCAGCCCGCGTCGGGTCCTGCCGCCCCTGAGGGGACCGCGTCCCCGGCGCCGCCCGCTGCGGCGTCGCGCCGTCCGGCCAGGGAGGCGTGCGTCGGCGCGCCGGGAACCGTTTCCGGACGCCCCTTCGCGAACTCCCGCCGCAGCACCGGGACGACCTCCTCGCCGAGCATGTCCAGCTGCTCCAGCACCGTCTTCAGGGGCAGCCCCGCGTGGTCCATGAGGAACAGCTGGCGCTGGTAGTCGCCGAAGGCCTCGCGGAAGGTGAGCGTCTTCTCGACGACCTCCTGCGGGCTGCCCACCGTCAGCGGCGTCTGCTCGGTGAACTCCTCCAGCGACGGCCCGTGGCCGTACACGGGGGCGACGTCGAAGTAGGGGCGGAACTCCCGCACCGCCTCCTGGGAGTTCCTGCGCATGAACGCCTGGCCGCCGAGGCCGACGATCGCCTGCTCCGGAGTGCCGTGCCCGTGGTGGGCGAAGCGCTCGCGGTACAGGTCGATGAGCCGCATGTAGTGCTCCTTGGGCCAGAAGATGTTGTTGGCGAAGAAGCCGTCCCCGTAGTACGCGGCCTGCTCGGCGATCTCCGGGCTGCGGATCGAGCCGTGCCACACGAAGGGCGGCACGCCGTCGAGCGGGCGCGGCGTCGAGGTGAAGCCCTGCAGGGGCGTGCGGAAGCGGCCCTCCCAGTCCACGACGTCCTTGCGCCACAGTTCGTGCAGGAGGGCGTAGTTCTCGAGGGCCAGCGGGATGCCCTGGCGGATGTCCTGCCCGAACCAGGGGTAGACGGGCGCCGTGTTGCCGCGGCCCAGCATCAAGTCGACGCGTCCGTCCGCGAGATGCTGGAGCATCGCGTAGTCCTCGGCGATCTTCACCGGGTCGTTGGTGGTGATCAGCGTCGTCGAGGTCGACAGCACCAGCCGCTCCGTGCGGGCCGCGATGTAGCCGAGCATCGTCGTGGGCGAGGACGGCACGAACGGCGGGTTGTGGTGCTCGCCGGTGGCGAAGACGTCGAGGCCGACCTCCTCGGCCTTCTGCGCGATGGCGACCATCGCCTTGATCCGCTCGTGCTCGGTGGGCGTGCGGCCGGTCGTGGGATCGGTCGTGACGTCCCCGACGGTGAAGATCCCGAACTGCACCACTCTCACCCCTTCGAGGTTTAGTTGCCTCTTGAACTACCTAGGGCAACAGTCTCCCACGCGCTTCTCTTCCATGGTGCGCGCGGGCCGGGCGTACCGCGGAAGAGAGGCGAGGCGGAGTGCCCGCGGGGGCGGGTGGACACGCGGACGCGGCAGCGCCGCCGGAGGCGTCTCCGGCGGCGCTGCGGGTGCCCGGGGTGCAGCACTCCTGCGGAAGGGCCGCGGGCGCGAAGGGGCAGGGGCCGCACGGGCGAGCCCTGCGCCCGTCCGAAATCCCAGCGGGCCCGCGCGTCCGCGGGCACGCGGAGATCCGGAAGACGGTTCTAGCCGCCGATATTGACGTCCACACAGGCGTAGAAGGCGTTCGCGGTGTCGGCGATGTTCCATACAGCGAGGACCTTCTTGTGGCCGCTCAGCCCGCCGAAGTCGACCTGGTGCGTCACGGTCTCGCCCGGCTGGGCGCCCCCGTCGTCGAACTCCGCGATCTTCGAGCCGTCCACGAAGTACTGCCAGGTGCTCGTCGAATGCCGTGCGGTCAGCTTCCACTCGAAGCTCTGGGAGCTTCCGACGGGCGTGACCGCCCATCCCTTGCTGTCGTCGTCGAGCTCGGCGAACTGCTCGTTGCCGCCGCTGCAGCTCGTGAGGCCCTTCGGCCCCTCGACGCTCTGCGGCTCCCACTTGATGGCCCCGCACTCGACCGTGCCGGCGGCGCACTGCGCCTGCCTGCTGGGCGGCGAGTTCACGTAGCCGTGCGCGCTGGCCGGGGACGCCGGCAGCGTGAGCACGAGCAGGGGCGCGATTCCGGCGCCGATACCGGCGGCGAGCTTCCTCTTGAAGTCCATGCCACTCCTTGACGGTCGGGGCCGTCGCGCGGTGGGGGCAGGGCGGGCACGTACGCACGCGCCGCACGCCCTCAAGGACGGCCTCTTCGAACGCGGAGGCAGCGCGAAGACCCACTCCACCAGCGGCGAGACCAGCCGCCCGCGGACAGGCCGACGGCTGCGAGCTGGGGGACCCGGTATCACGCTCGCCATTAGTCTAGACCTTATAGATTGTCTGTCCTCGGTCAAGAGAGCCGGCAGAAACGGACCGTTCCGCTCCGGGCCCGGCGAATCCGGAACGACCCGGCGGGAACCGGTGAGACCCGGCGACACCGGGTGAGACCCCGCCGAAGGCGCAGAGAGCGGCCCGTCCCGGAGCCCGTACGGCACCGGACGAGGGGCGTGGGGACGCGGAACCGCCCCCGCCGGAACATCGGAGCGGCACAGGCGGTTTACGCCGTGCGGCACGGTGGGAACGCGGTCCCAGACCCCCGGTGCCCACCGCCGCCGGGAACGACGCGGACCGCTGGTCCGGACCGCCGCCGACAGCAGGAGAAGAAATGAGCACGATGGAGCTCACCAAGGACAACTTCGACGAGATCGTCGCCGACGACGGCTTCGTGCTCATCGATTTCTGGGCGGACTGGTGCGGTCCCTGCCGGCAGTTCGCCCCCGTCTACGAGGCCGCCGCGGAGAGGCACTCCGATCTGACCTTCGCCAAGGTGGACACGGAGGCCCAGCAGGAGCTGGCGGCCGCGTTCGAAATCCAGTCCATCCCGACGCTGATGATCGTGCGCGAGCGCATCGTGGTGTTCGCGCAGCCGGGCGCGCTGCCCGAGGCGGCGCTGGAGGACCTCATCGGGCAGGCGCGCCAGCTCGACATGGAGGAGGTGCGCGCGTCCGCCACCACGCCTGACGACGCGGCTCAGGCGGCTGAGCCCACCACGCCCTCCGACCCCCCGGCCTCCTCCGGACCGGCCTCTCCCGCCTGAGCCCGCAGCCGCCGCGAGATCACCGCGGACGCGGCGGCCGCCGCGACGGAGAAGGTCGCCGCCAGCATCCACGGGCGGTTGAGGCGGTGCCCGAGGAGATGGTCGAGGGAGTACCGTCCCGGTCCCGCTACCGCGAGAGCCGCCCCGGCCAGGGCCAGGTAGGCGGGGAACTCGAGACCGCCCTGCTCGTTGAAGAACCCGGCCGGCGCGTGTACGGAGGCGGCTCCCGCCATGGCCGCCGCCACCGCCGCACCCGCCCCGGGCGAGGCGAGGCCCAGCGCCAGCAGCGCCCCTCCCCCGGCCTCTCCCAGGCCGGACGCCAGCGCGTGCCGGCCGCCGGGCTTGAAGCCGATCTGCGCCATCGACTGGCCGGTGGCCTCCAGGCCCCCGCCGCCGAACCAGCCGAAGAGCTTCTGCGTCCCGTGGCTGACGAGCACGCCCCCGGTGCCCAGGCGCAGGGCGAGCAGGCCGAGGTCGGTGCGGTGGCCGTGGCTGTGGCCGGAGCCGTGCCGGTGACTGTGGCTGTGGACGTGGCTGTGCCTGTGGCGTTTCGTGCGGCACGTCGTGCGGCCCATGGGGGAGGTCCCTTCTCAAGTGGCGCTGGGGGTCGTCGAGTCGGGGCGGGGTCAAGTCGTCATGCTGTGTCGTCCGCACCGGTGAGCATCCGGCGCAGGTCGTAGCTCACCGGCTCTTCCAGCTGCGCGTACGTGCAGCTGCGGGGGTCGCGGTCGGGGCGCCATCTGCGGAACTGCGTGGTGTGGCGGAAGCGGTCTCCCTCCATGTGGTCGTACGCCACCTCGCACACACGCTCGGGCCGCAGGGGCAGCCAGGAAAGGTCCTTGGTCCCGGTCCACCGGCTCGGAGCGCCCGGCATGCGGCTCTCCGCGTGCGCCTCCTCGCGCTGCCAGTGCGCCCAGGGATGCCCTTCGGGCGTCTCCATGCGCAGCGGCTCCAGCTCCGACATCAGCTCGCGGCGGCGGCTCATCGTGAACGAGGCGCACACGCCCACGTGCTGGAGCGTGCCGGCGTCGTCGTAGAGGCCCAGGAGCAGCGAGCCGACGCCCTCGCCGCTCTTGTGCGGGCGCAGCCCCGCCAGTACGCAGTCCGCCGTCCGCTCGTGCTTGACCTTCACCATGATCCGCTCGTCGGGCCGGTAGGGCGAGTCGAGCCGCTTGGCGACGACGCCGTCGAGACCCGCGCCCTCGAACTGGTCGAACCACTGCCTCGCCAGCTCCTCGTCCTCGGTGGCTGGGGCGACGAAGACCGGGTCCCGGGCGTCACGGAGCGCTTCTACCAGCGACCGCCGGCGTTCGGTCAGGGGCGTGTCCATCAGCGATTCGTCGCCGAGGGCCAGGGCGTCGAAGGCGATGAAGCTCGCCGGTGTCCGCTCGGCCAGCAGGCGTACGCGGGACTCGGCCGGGTGGATGCGCTGCTGGAGCGCCTCGAACTGCAGCCGGCCGTCCTGGGCGATGACGATCTCCCCGTCCAGGACGCACCGCTCGGGCAGGTTCTCCCGCAGCGCGGCGTCCAGTTCGGGGAAGTAGCGCTTGAGCGACTTGCCGGTGCGGCTGCCGATCTCGGTCTCGTCGCCGTCGCGGAAGACGATGGCGCGGAAGCCGTCCCACTTGGCCTCGTACTGCATGCCTGCCGGGATCCTCGCCGCGAGCTTGGCGAGCATGGGTTTCACGGGCGGCATCACCGGCAGCTCCATGGCTGGAACTCTATTGCCGTGCGCCCGCTCCCGCCTGCCGGAGCGGCAGCCCCGTGCCCGCGGCAGCGCGGTGCCCGCCGGCCCGTCTGGGGCGTTGCGTTCCCGACGGGAGCGCGACTCAGGAGCGCGACGGAACGGCCGCCCATGCCGTCGTTCTCTGAGATCTCCCGTGTCCGCCGGGAGGCGCCGCGGCCCGCGCCCGCATAGCGTGGCCGCATGGGAGAGGCAGTGGAGCTGACCGTCGGCGACCAGCGGGTGAGGCTCTCCAACCCGGACAAGATCTACTTCCCGGAGGGCGGCTTCACCAAGCTCGACGTCGCCGAGTACTACATGTCGGTGGGCGAAGGGATCACCCGAGCTCTGTTCGAGCGGCCGACCACGCTGGAGCGCTATCCCGACGGCGTGAACGGCGAGTCCTTCTTCCAGAAGCGCGCGCCGAAGAACCTGCCCGGCTGGATCCCCACGGCCCGCATCAGCTTCCCCAGCGGCCGCCACGCGGACGAGATCTGCCCCACCACTCCCGCGGCCGTCGTGTGGGCGGCGAACCTCGGCTGCATCACGTTCCATCCGTGGCCGGTGCGCCGTGACGACACGGACCGCCCGGACGAGCTGCGCATCGACCTCGACCCGCAGCCTGGCACCGACTTCGCGGACGCCGTCAGGGCCGCAGAGCAACTGCGGCCGCTTCTGGAGGAGTTGGGCCTGCGCGGCTGGCCGAAGACCTCCGGCGGCCGGGGTCTGCACGTCTTCGTGCCGATCGTGCCCGAGTGGAACTTCGCGCAGGTGCGGCGCGCGGCCATCGCCGTGGGCCGGGAGCTGGAGCGCCGCGACCCCTCGCGGGTCACGACGAAGTGGTGGAAGGAGGAGCGCGGCGAGCGCATCTTCGTCGACTACAACCAGACGGCGCGCGACCGCACCATCGCCAGCGCCTACTCGGTCCGCCCCAACGCCCGCGCGACGGTCTCCGCTCCGCTGCGCTGGGAGGAGCTCGCCGACGCCCACCCGGACGACTTCACCGTCGGGACGATGCCCGCCCGCTACGCCGAAGTCGGCGACGTGCACGCGGAGATGGACGAGCACCCCTGCCGCCTCGACGCGGCCCTGGAGCTCGCGGCACGCGACGAGAGCGAACACGGCCTCGGCGACCTTCCCTATCCGCCCGAACACCCGAAGGTGAAGGGCGAGCCCAAGCGCGTACAGCCGAGCAGAGCCAGGAAGACGGCGGACTGAAGGGCTGCCCCGTTCATCGTCTGTGGCGGCGTCGTCGCCGACGCACCCGGAAGATCAGCGTGGCGGTGCCGGGCAGCAGTTCGGGTTCATTCCTCCCAGACCGGCACGGAAGGCAGGCCGCGGGCGGCACGTTCGTCGTCGACGACGCGTTGGATCAGCTCGGTCTTGCGCTTGGTGTACGCGAATCCGTCGTCTTCCTCGGCAGCGGCACGCCTCTTCAACTCGGCGTATTCCGCCGCTGCTCGGGGATGCGCCAGCAGGTGGTCCCGGAAGAGCCGCTCGTTGCGCGTGCCCCAGGTGCCGGCGGTGACGACGTGCAGGTGGTGGGTGCGCCGCCCGTCGTCGCTGCTGCGGAAGTAGAACAGCCGCCCGGGCATTCCCGTCTCCTGCAGCCGGAATCCCAGCCGCTCCAGCGAGGCCTCACGGTCGGCGGTGACATCGTCCAGCGTGGCCACCGACGCCATCAGGTCGATCACCGGCTTGGCGGCCAGACCCGGCACAGAGGTGCTGCCCACGTGCTCGATGTCCAGGAACAGTCCGGGTACCGCCTCGGTCAGCTCCGCGCAGGCCTGTCCGCCCTGTGCGGGCCAGGACGGGTCGTACTCCGCGATGTCAACGGTCATCCGCGCATTCTATGGACGGCCCCTCGCCGCTGGTCAGAAGCGGGGTGGTCTCGCAGGCGGCTGGTGCGCTCACGGCGCCGGAGCCGCCCTGAGCAGCTCCGTTCACCGGGACGGTCCCTCGCTGCTCCGGCCACTCGTGCGTCAACTGCGTTCCGCTGTCACCGAATCAACGACGGTGGCCGCCCGCGACGACCTCGAAGACCGTTCGCGGGACGAGTCTCGGCCTGCGCGCGTGGATATCGGTGTACGGGAGCGCCCCTCACAACCGGGCTGAGGGGGACTAGGGTTCGACTTCGAACGGGGTGTACCAGGGGGAGCGGAGAGACCGAGGTGACCGACCAGGACCGGCTGCTGGCCGGCAGATACAGGCTGGACCGGGAGCTCGGCCGCGGCGGCATGGGGACCGTCTGGCTCGCGCAGGACGCGCTCCTCGACCGGCGCGTCGCCGTCAAGAAGCTGCACGTTCCGCCGCAGTTGGAGGACGTCGAGCGGGAGCGCATGTACGAGCGGACACGCCGCGAGGCCAGAAGCGCGGCGCGCATCAGCCATCCCGGCGTGATCGTCGTGCACGACGTGGTGGAGGAGGACGGGCTCCCGTGCATCGTGATGGAGTACGTGCCCTCCCGCTCTCTGAGTGAACTCGTCCGCGAGGACGGGCCGTTGACGTCTGCGGAGGCCGCGCGCACCGGACTCGCGATGGCGTCCGCGCTGCAGGCCGCGCATGCCGCGGGTGTGCTCCACCGGGACGTGAAACCGGCCAACGTGCTGCTGCAGGAGGGATCGGAGCGCGTCGTCCTCACCGACTTCGGTATCGCCGCCGCTTCCGGTACGGAGACACTGACGCGCACCGGGGAGTTCGTCGGCTCCATCGACTACGCCGCGCCGGAGCACATGCTGGGGCGCGAGGCCGGGCCGGCCGCGGACGCGTGGGCCCTGGGCGCGACCCTCTACGAGGCGGTCGAGGGCGTACCGCCCTTCCGCAGGAGCAGCTGGGTGGAGACGGCCTACGCGGCCTCCAGCGAACCGCCGCGCGCGATGGAACGGGCGGGCGAGCTGGGCGAGTTGATCGAGGGGCTGCTGCACAAGGACGCCGACGGGAGGCTCACCCTCGAGCAGGCGGAGGCCTGGCTGCGGGGCGAGGCCGGTACGGCCCGGCTGCCCGCGCCACGCGAGGAGCCGCCCCCGGCCGCCGGGCCGGAGACGCGTGCGGAGCCGCCGCGGCAGCAGCGGAACGACGAGCCCGGCGAGGCGACCGCGCCGGCCCCGGTACCGGCGCCTTCCGGTTCCGCTCCGCCGCCGGCCCGTACGGCACGCGGCAGGAGCCGCGGTGCCCGCGCTCTGGTCTGGGCGCTGTGCTCCGCGCTCGCCGCGGCGGCCGTCGCGGGCGGCGTCTGGTGGCAGTCGGGGAACGGCGGCGGGGATCCCGGTCCGCCCGGCCCGTCCGCTTCGCACTCCGGCCCTTCCCACTCCTCGCCGCCCGAGCTGCCGCCCGTTGCGGACGGATACCAACGGGTGCGGGACGAGCTGGGGTTCTCCGTGGACGTACCCGAGGGCTGGAAGCGCGCCGGCCGGCCCGGCGGGCAGCAGGTGGACTACCTCTCGCCCTCCGGCAGGACGGGGCTGAAGTTCAGCGTCGTGGACTTCGCGGGCGACAGCCCGATCCGGCACTGGCGCCAACTGGAGCCGGAGGTACGGGAGAAGTCGCCGGGATACGAGCGGCTGCGCATGAACGCCACCGTCTACCAGGGACGGGACGCCGCGATCTGGGAGTACAGGTGGCAGGGCAGAGCCCGTCCCTACCGTGCGATCGACCTCGGCTTCGGCAGCGAGGGCCAGGCCCACTACGCCCTGTACCTCTCCGCTCCCGACGCCGAATGGGACGCGGCCAAACCGTACTTCGACATGGCGGTCAAGACCTTCCGCATACGCGCCCGGGACTGAACCGCCCGCGCCGCTCGTCCAACACCCCGCAGCCCAGGGCGTGTTCGGGTGAGGGCGCGCCCGCGAGGAGCGGACTGAGGCCGGGCGGCGCGCTCGTCAGGGGTTCAGGACGGTGCCGCGGCGTGGTCGGCGTCGCCGCGCAGGACGCAGAATTCGTTGCCCTCGGGGTCGGCGAGGACGGCCCAGCCCGTCCCGTCCGGCTTCCGGAGATCGGCGGCCAGTGTGGCTCCGAGGCTCAGCAGCCGTTCGACCTCCTCTTCGCGTGACGTCGTCGGGCGCAGGCACAAGTGGAGCCTGTTCTTGGACGACTTGGCCTCCGGCACCTGGTTGAAGTGCAGCAGCGGCCCCTCCGGAAGCATCACGTCGATCTCCGGGTCGCCCCGCTCGTCGGACGGGTGGAGCGGGGAGCCGGTCACCGCGCTCCAGAAGAGGGCCAGTTCGTAGGCGTCCGCGCAGTCGATCGCGATGTTCTGCAGTACCGAGACCATGCGGGTCAGGATGCCCGAGCACCGCACGGTCCGCCATCAGGACGGTGCGCCGTCAAGCGCCGTCGCCCCCCGCACCCGCGGTACCGGAAGCGCCCCTAGGTACCGGCCGCGCCGGATGCGGCGTCCGCCCAGTGGCGGCGGCCGGTGCTGATGAGGAGGAGCTGGCGGCGGGCCGTGCGGGCGACGGTCTCCTCGTCGGGCCCCTCGCCCAGGGCCGCGTCCAGGAACGCGGACGCGGTCATCACGACGTGGTCCACGTACAGCTCCCCCAGCATCCGGACGTCCTCCGCGCTCCAGCCGGCCGACACCTCGTCGGTCGCGAGTACCTGGGACACCTCGTCGGCGAAGCGGTCCAGCTCGCGGCCTATCGCGGCCCGAACGGCCGGTACCCCGCCGTGTCGCTCGCGGGCCACGAACCGTACGTGCGTGGGGTGTTCGCGCACGTAGCGGGCGATGGCGCCGACGGTCCGGTCGATGCGCTCGACGTCGTCCCGCGGGCCTTCGAGGATCTCGCGGACGACGGCGTGGAGGCTGCCGAGCGACTCGTCGACGAGGGCCACGCCCAGGTCGCTCATGTCGCGGAAGTGCCGGTAGAAGGCCGCGGGCGCCATGCCCACGACCCGCGTCACCTCGCGGAGGCCGAGGCTGCTGAGGCTCTTGTCCTCCAGCAGCCGCAGGCCCGCGTCCAGGAGGGCGCAGCGCGTTCGGGCCTTCTGGGTCTCCCGTGACGTCGAGGCTGAGGCGCTGGTGTGGCTCATGTCATTCAGTAAACAGGTGTTCGCGGGGCGGTGCCAAGGTACGCTCTACTCAGTGAACAGTTGTCATTCCAAGTGTTCACTGAGACTCCGATCATTGGCCCCACACGAGAAAGGCCAAGCATGATCTTCCTGGTTGCCGCGTTCCTCCTGCTGGGATTCCTGGCGGGCACCGCGGCACACATCCCGCTTCCGGCCACGTTCGCCGCAGCCGCGGCCATCGGCGCCTGGCTGCTGGTCTTCGCGGTCCGCGAGCGCAGGCACCACCGGCAAGGGAGCTGACTGAGACATGAACGCCAACGACACGCTGGTCCGTCCCACTCCCCCGGACTTCGAGAACGACCGTCCGGCCCGGGACGGCCGCCGTCCCGGCCGCGACGTCCGGGACGGGATCCGCGACAGCCGCGAGGAAGCCCTCAACGAGGGTGCTGGCGCCGCGACTTCGGAAGAGGAGACCCCTCCGGCGGACGCCACGGGGCGCGCCGCGGCGCGTCTGCGCGACGCCGACGGCATGGCCGTGGCCTCCTTCGTGATGGGCCTGGCCGGGCTGCTCGTCTTCAACGTCGTGCTGGGCCCCTGCGCCCTCGTACTCGGGTCCCTCGCGCTGCTGCGCGGCACGGCCCGGCGGGGCCGCGCTCTGCTGGGCATCTCCCTGGGCGTCGCCGACCTGGCCGTGCTCGCCGCGGTGACAGCGGCCGACCAGTCCTTCTCCTGGAGCCTGGGCGGTTGAGCCCGGCACCGGGCGGCGTCACGCGAGCGGACGGACAGGGGCGGCGGGCCTGAACCGAAGGCCCCGCCGCCCCTCCCGCCGTCGCGGCCCGTCCGCCCGGCCCGTTCCGTCCGCCCCCTCAGAGGCTCACGGCCCGCCGGTACCGGAGGGCTCGGCGAGGAGCAGCGCGAAACGCCCCTCGCTGTCCGTCCACCAGTGACTCAACCCGAAGCCCGCGCGGGAGAGTTCGGCACCCAGCGATTCCCGCCGGAACTTGACCGCGATCTCCGTGAGCGTCTCCTCCCCCTCCTCGAACTCCGCGCTCATCTCCAGCACGGGCAGGGGCACCGTCTGGGCGCGGAGGGAGACCAGCCTCATCTCGATGCGCTCCTCCTCCGGGTTCCACAGCGCGCGGTGCCGGAAGGCGTCCAGATCGAAGCCCGCGCCGAGTTCACGGTTGAGGACCCGCAGCACGTTCTTGTCGAATTCGGCCGTCACACCCTGCGCGTCGTCGTACGCGGGCACCAGCACGGCCGGGTCCTTCACCAGATCCACGCCCATCAACAGGCGGTCCCGCGGGGCGAGTTCGGCACGCAGCCGCGCGTAGAAGGCGGGGCGCGCCTCACCGTCGAGGTTCCCCAGCGTCCCGCCGAGGAAGGCCACCAGGCGCGGGCCGCGTGCGTCCGCTGGCAGCCCCAGGTCCGTCTCCAGGTCGGTGACGCACCCGGTGACCTCCAGGTCCGGGTAGTCCCGGCAGAGGGACTCCCCCGCCGCGACGAGGGCGTCCGCGCTGACGTCGAGCGCCGCGTAGTGCTCCAGGGTCCCGTGCCGCAGCAGGCTGTCCAGCAGCAGACGCGTCTTGCGCGAGGAGCCCGAGCCGAGCTCGACGAGCGTGCGCGCGCCGGTGGCCGCGGCGATCTCGCCTGCGCGCTCGCGGAGGATGCCGTGCTCCGCCCTCGTCGGGTAGTACTCGGGCAACCGGGTGATCTCCTCGAAGAGTTCACTCCCGCGGGCATCGTAGAACCATTTCGGCGGCAGGGTCTTGGGGCGGCCCGTGAGGCCCTTGAGGACGTCGGTGTGGAGTGCGTCGTCGAAGTATCCGTCGGGGAGTCTGCGAGTGAGTGCGAAGCGGCCCGTCATGCGATGGGGATCCTCTCGGAGGCGTGAACCAGCGGGACGGTACGGACGGTTGTGGCCGTGGCGACGAGCAGCGACTCCTCCGGGACCTCCTGCCAACCGGCCTCGGAGCCGGCGCCTGAACCGGGACCGGAGCCGGTACGGGAGCCGGAGCCGGGACCCGGGCCGAGTCCGGAGCCGAGGCCCGGTGCGGACTCGGCACCGCCCTGCCGCGCGTCCTCGGCGCTGTCCCGGCCGTCGCCGGCTCCCTGGCCGGCGTCCGGTTCGGAGGCGACCCACACGCTGCGCGGCCCCGTGCGGTACCAGAGGGTGTCGCCGCGACGGGTGGCGAGGACCGTGCTGCCGTCCGTGAGCAGGAAGTTGAGCCGCGCGGCCGGGCGTATTCGCGCCACGCGGACCGTCAGCGAGGCGAGGGCCTCCTCGACGGGTTCGCCCGCGTCCAGGTGCCGGGTGAGCAGCGTCCACAGCAGCGCCGAGTCGCAGCGCGACTCCAGCCCGAGCAGCCGGCTCGGTGCGACCTGCTCCCCCAGGTCGTCGATCAGGTCCTCCCAGTCCCCCACCGCGCCGTTGTGGCTGAACAGCCAGCGGCCGTGCGCGTAGGGGGCCGCCGCCGTCTCGTCCTGCGCCGTGCCCTCCGTGGCGTCCCGCACGGCGGCGAGTACGGCCCCGCTGCGCACCGCCCTGGTGAGGTCCGGCAGGTTCGTGTCGGCCCAGACGGGGACGGCGCGGCGGTACCGGGCGGGCATTCCGCCGTCCTCGTCGGGCGCGGCCGCCGGCTCGCAGGGGCCCGGATCCGGGTGCGGGCCGGCCGCACCGGACGTGTGCGGGTACCAGCCGATCCCGAAACCGTCGGCGTTGACCGTCCCGTAGCGCTGGAGGCGCGGTGCCCACGACTGCTCGTAGAGCCCCTTCGGGGGCCGGACCACGACGTCGGCGAGCGCCAACGGCGGCCCCAGGTAAGCGAGATGACGGCACATCAGAGACTGCCTCCGCTGGACCGCGCCGTGCGGAAGCCGGCGAAGATCTGCCGGCGGACGGGCAGGTCCCAGTTGCGGAACGTCCCCCGGCAGGCCACCTCGTCGGTGCCGAAGGACCCGCCGCGCAGCACCTTGTGGGCGCTGCCGAAGAAGACCTCGGAGTACTCACGGTAGGGGAAGGCCCGGAAGCCGGGATAGCCGGTGAAGTCCGAGGAGGTCCACTCCCAGACGTCCCCGATGAGCTGCCGCGCACCGCACGGTGCGGCCCCCGCCGGGTAGGCGCCCGCGGGTGCCGGACGCAGGTGCCGCTGCCCCAGGTTGGCGTGGCCTTCGCCGGGCGGTTCGTCGCCCCAGGGGTAGCGGCGGGAGACGCCGGTCTCCGGGTCCCAGCGGGCGGCCTTCTCCCACTCGGCCTCCGTCGGCAGCCGCCGCCCGGCCCAGCGGGCATAGGCGTCGGCCTCGTACCAGCTGACGTGCATCACGGGCTCGGCGGGCGGCACCCGTTCGGTGTAGCCGAAGCGGCGGCGCATCCACATCGCACCGTCCCGGCGCCAGAACAGCGGCGCGGAGAGGTCCGCCTTGCGCACGTACGCCCATCCCTCCGGGTGCCACCAGCGTGCGTCGCGGTAGCCGCCGTCCTCGATGAAGCGCTGGTACGCGCCGTTGGTGACGGGCACGGCGTCCAGGTCGAACGGCGGCACGTCCACGGTGTGCGCGGGACGCTCGTTGTCCAGCGCCCACGGCTCCGTGCTGGTGCCCATGGTGAACGGTCCGCCCGGCACGTGCACTTCGCCGTGGTCCTCGTCCCAGGCGCGGGACATCGGGGCGAGCGGGTCGGGGGCGTCGAGCACGGCGGGGCCGCGCCGGAGCTGGTGCGTGGCGAGCATGGTCTCGTCGTGCTGCTGCTCGTGCTGAGCGACCATGCCGAAGACGAAGCCCTCCTCGGAGAGGGGGTCCACACCGGCGTCCCACGGCGCTGCGTCCAGGGACTCGAAGGCGCGGCGGCGCACCTCCGCGATGTAGGCGCGGGCCTCGTCGGGGCTGAGCATGGGCAGCCCGGGCCTGTCCGCCCGCGGGGTCTGGAAGGCGTCGTAGACGGAGTCCAGGTCGGGACGGACGCCCTGGCCGCCGCCCGCCGCCCGTACGAGCCAGATGTCCTCCTGGTTGCCGACGTGGGCCAGGTCCCAGGCGAGCGGGGACATCAACTTCGAATGCTGTGCGGTCAGTTCGCTCTCGTCGAGGCAGTCGGTGAGCGCCAGGGTCCGGCGCCTAGCCCGTTCGAGGGCCTCGGCGGCGCGTTGCCGCGGGTCCCCCCGCGGCGTGCCCGCGGAGCCCGCCGGGGCGGTGCCGGCGGACGGCTGCGCGGTGGCGGGCGCGGCTGCGTGCTCGGACATCTTCCTTCTCCTTTCGTCGGACGGCACGGACAGCGGTCCGCCGCGCGAGGCCGTCAGCCGCGCAGCTTCTCCAGCTGGTCGTGCGCCGGGCAGCGGCCGCGCTCGGAGTAGCGCTCGGCGAACTCGAGGACCGAGTGGTGCACGAGGCTGCCGGGCTCGGTTCGCGCGAGAGCGGACTCGGCCGCGGCCATGCACGCGCGCACGGCCGGACCCAGCAGAGGGTCCGCGGGCCCGTCGCGTGCCGCCCGCTCCCACACCGCGTCGTCGCCCTCCAGCGCCTCGGTGGCCTCCCAGGCGGCCTCGGCCGCCCGCAGGTCGTCCAGGAGGGTCGCCGCCGCGGCCGTGGCCGCGATCCAGCCGTCGCCGCACTGGGCGTCGATCATCCGCAGCTCCAGCCAGCCGCGCGGGCGTACGGGCGGGAAGAGGGTGCCGAGGTGGTAGTCGAGATCGGCGCGGGTGGGGCGCCGTTCGCGGTGTACGCCGCGCAGCCAGGAGCGGAAGGAGAGCCGGGGCGGCGCCGTCCAGTCGGCGGGCGGCTCCCTGCGCAGGCAGAGCAGGTCGGCGTCGAGGGCGTAGCGGGCCCACCCCTCGCGGGGGTCGGCGTGCGCCTGCGGCGGGCTGGTGCGCCCGGGGTCGGCCCGCGCCCAGACGCTCTGGCGCGTGGAGAGCCAGCCCGTGGGCCGGGAGCGCCACAGCGGGGAGTTGGCGAAGGCGGCGACCAGTACGGGGCCGAGCCGGTGGGCGAGGCGCCAGCGGTAGCGGTAGCCGGTAGGCCCGTCGCCGTCGTCGCCGGCGTCGAGGCTGACCTGCACGGCGGCGGTGGCTCGCATCATCATGCGGCCCCACGGGCCGGTGCGGTCGAAGTGCGCCTCCATGGCGCGGTAGCGGGGGTCCTCCACGACGCGCGGCGGGCTCAGGTACGGGTCGAGGCCGCGGCCGTACAGGACGGCGCCGGTCTCCCCGACGCGCTTGCGCAGCATGGTCAGGTCGGCGGCCGTGGTCGCGATGCATTCGGAGAGGGTCTCGCCGGGAGGCGAGCTGATCTCGAGCTGTCCGCCGGGCTCCCGGGTGAGCCTGCTTCCACCGGGGAGACCGCGGGTCCACAGCGGCGCGAGCGCCTCCTCCATCCGTTCGGGCGGCACGCCGCGCCCCGGGGCGGAGCGGTCCCGGACGAGCCATTCCAGTTCCACCCCGACCCGGCGGGGCGGACCCGTCTTGAAGCAGATGCCGCCCACGTACGCGGCCGCCTCGTCCTCGTTCAGCACGGCATCCATGGCTTGCGCCGCCTCCCGTCCACGTCCGGAGGGCCTCCGGGACCGCCCGGCCCTGAGAATTCCGAGACTGCTGCCCTCAGCGGCGGTCCGCAAGACGGCGGCGTCGGCCAGGGTGAAGGTGCTGCCCGTGCCGGCCCCGGAGGCGGCGTCCAGCACCGCCCGCCCACTCCTGTGCCCGTATGTCCGCCGGGCATGCCCTCCGGTTTCCGTTTGCACCGCCCGTACCGGTCAACTCGTCGCGGGGTGAGGGACATCGAGATCAGCAGACCCGGGAAGGTGCTCTTCCCGGACGACGGAATCACCAAGAGCGACCTGGCGCGCTACTACCGCCGCGTAGCCACCCGGGCCGTCCCGCGCCTACGGGGACGCCCGCTGATGATGGAGCGTCACCCGGACGGCATCGGCGGCAAGCCGCTCATGCAGAAGAACGCCCCCGACTACTTCCCCGACTGGGTGCACACCGCCGAAATGTCCAAGGAGGGCGGGACGGTCCGGCACGTCGTCTGCGACAACGCCGACACCCTCGTCTACCTCGCCGGGCAGGCGTCCGTCACGCAGCACCGCTGGCTGTCCAAGGCGGACCGGCCCCGCAATCCGGACCTGCTCGTCTTCGACCTGGACCCCAGCGGCGGCGCGGACTTCGAAGACGTGCGGTGGGCCGCGTCCTGCGTGGGCGGCCTGCTGGAGGAGGTCGACCTGCCCACGCGGCTGATGACGACGGGCTCGCGCGGCCTGCACGTGGTCGCGGCTCTCGACCGCCGCGCGGACTTCGACACGGTGCGCGACTTCGCCCGCCGCGTCTCCCGGGTCCTCGTCGCCCGCCATCCGGACCGCCTCACGGACGAGGCCCGCAAGGCCGCCCGCGGCGACCGCATCTACCTCGACATCCAGCGCAACGCCTACGCCCAGACGGCGGTCGCCCCGTACGCGGTGCGCGCCCGCCCGGGCGGCCCGGTCGCCATGCCCGTCAGCTGGTCGGAGCTGAACGATTCGGACCTCGCGCCGGACCGGTGGAAGCTCGCCGACATGGAGGCGCTCGAGAAGCGGCTGCGCGGCGAGGATCCGTGGTCGGAGGGCACCGTACGCGGCCGGTCCGTGCGGGCGGCGGACCGCAGGCTCTCCGTCCGGGCCCCCGAACTGCGGGACGAGCGGGGCCGGTAGCCCGCTGGGGGCCGCACGCCCGCCGGCCGCAGCCGCGGCTCATCCCCGGTACTCCTCCAGCAGCCGCAGCCACACCTCGCTCATGGTCGGGTAGGAGGGAACCGCGTGCCACAGCCGCTCCAGCGGCACCTCGCCCGCCACGGCGACCGTCGCCGAGTGCAGCAGCTCCCCGACTCCGGGGCCCACGAACGTGACGCCGGCGACGACCTCCCGGTCCAGGTCGACGACCATCCGGGCCCGCCCCCGGTAGCCGTCCGCGTAGAGCGACGCCCCGGCGACCTCTCCCAGCTCCACGTCGACGGCCCGCACCCGCAGTCCGCGCCGCTCGGCCTCATCCACCGTCAGCCCGACGGAGGTGGCCTCCGGATCGCAGAAGACGACCTGCGGAACCGCGTCGTGGTCCGCCGTCGCGGAGTGCGCCCCCCACCGGTCCGTCTCCAGCAGCGGCACGCCCGCCGCGCGCGCCACGATGGCGGCACCTGCCACCCGCGCCTGGTACTTGCCCTGGTGCGTCAGCAGGGCGCGGCCGTTGACGTCGCCCACCGCGTAGAGCCAGCCGCCGTGCACGCCGGTGACCCGGAGGGTGTCGTCGACGCTCAGCCAGCTCCCCGGTTCGCAGCCGACGGTCTCCAGGCCGAAGTCGTCCGTGCGGGGCGCCCGTCCCGTCGCGAAGAGCACCTCGTCGCACTCCAGCCGTCCCCCGCCGGAGAGCGAGAGCGTCACGGGCCCGTCGGGGCCCGGCCGGCTCAGCTCCTCCACCGAGACGCCCGTACGCACGGTGACGCCCGCCGCCGTGAGCCCCTCGGCGATCAGCTCGCCCGCGAACGGCTCCATCCTGGGCAGCAGCCGGTCCCCCCGCACCAGCAGCGTCACCTCGGAGCCGAGGGCCTGCCAGGCGGTGGCCATCTCCACGCCGACCACTCCCCCGCCGACGACGGCCAGCCGCCCCGGCACCTCCTTGGCGGAGGTCGCCTCCCGGCTCGTCCAGGGCCTCGCCTCCTCGATGCCCGGGATGCCGGGGAGGGCGGCGCGGCTGCCCGTGCAGACGGCGACGGCGTGCCGCGCGGTGAGCGTCCGCACCGTGCCGTCGTGGGTCTCGACGGCGATGCGCCGGGGGCCGTCCAGCCGGGCCCGTCCGCGGAGCAGTTCGAGCCCCGTCGACTCCAGCCAGGCGACCTGTCCCTTGTCCTGCCAGTTGCTGGTGAAACCGTCGCGCCGCTCCAGGACGGCGACGGCGTCGAGCCCCCCGTCGACCGCCTGGGCGGCGCCCGCGACCCGGCGGGCGTCGGACAGCGCCGCCACAGGCCGGAGCAGCGCCTTGCTGGGCATGCACGCCCAGTACGAGCATTCGCCGCCGACCAGCTCGTTCTCCACGACGAGAGCGCTGAGCCCGCTCGCGTGCGCACGGTCGGCGACGTTCTCCCCCACCGGTCCCGCCCCGATCACGATGACGTCGTACTCGTCGGCTTCGGGGCCCCCGGAGGGCACTTCGGAACGGCTCATGACGGCCTCCACTGGCTGGGTCCTGTGCTGTGCCGGGTGCGCTGGGGAAAGGGAGGTAAACGGCGGAAGGCACCGATGGCGGCCGTCCGGGAGCGGCCCCGCCACGGGGCCGCTCCCGGCCCGTCAGCCCGTCGGAGTCGGCACGGTCACGACCGGGCAGTGCGCGTGGTGGAGGACGGCGTGGGCGACCGGCCCGAGCTGCAGTCCGAGGCGGCGGCGCGTGCTGCGGTGCACCGCGACGATCATCACGTCCGCCGTGCGGCTCGCCTCGATCAGAGTGGCCGGCGGGCTCCCGCCCTTCTCGTCCGCACTCACCGAGACACCGGGGTGCTCGCCACTGAGCCGGTGCACCGCTCCCCGCACCAGCTCCGAGGCGGCCTCGCGCGCCTGCTCGGCCTCCCGCGGAGGCAGTTGGAGCCTGCCGGGCATACGGGGCAGGCTCCAGGCGTGCAGGACGCGCAGCGACGCCCCGCGGCGTGCCGCCTCCTCGAATCCGAAGCGCACCGCGGGCTCGTCCGCCTCCGAATTCAGCCCGACGAGCACGCTGCCCCGTTCGGCGGTCTCCTTCTCGCGGCTGTCGCCGACGACCAGCAGCGGCCCCTGGGCGTGCACGGCGACCCGCAGGCTGACGGAGCCGACGAGCAGCCCGGAGAACCCGCCGTGCCCGCGGGTTCCGACGACGGTCAGCGCCGCGGTGCGGCTCGACGCCACCAGGGCGTCGGCGGGAAGCGACTCCGTGTGGATCCTCGGGATGGTGCGCAGTCCCGGCACGCGCTGCTGGGCCCGCTGGCCCGCGTCGTCCAGCACGACGGCGGCGGCCACGCGGATGCGGTCGAGGTCGCTCTCCGTCACCGGGACGCGGGAGCGCCTGGGCCACGACGCCGAATAGAGCATCTCCAGGGCGGCGCCGCGCCTGTCCGCCTCCTCTGCCGCCATGTCGAGTGCGCGAAGGGAAGGTTCTGATCCGTCGACGCCGACGACCACGCGGGCCTCGTCGGCTGGGGCTGTGGAGCGGTCACTCATCTGGGGGTTCTCCCTCGGCTCGCTCGTCCGTACGTCCCAGTGTGCGCGATATGCCGGTGACTCAGGTCCTCAACGGGCAAACGCGGGAACGCGGTTGAAATCGACCCTCCTCGCGCCCGCCGCGCGGGACTCCGGGGCGCCCCCTCGATGACCCTGCCGGCTCGGACGCGAGCTGCTCGCGCATCGGCCCCGCCCCGGCCGCCCATCGATCGCAACCCGGTTAATAGTTTGACCCGGTTGTATTTTCTCGCCATGTTCCCCTCATGGCCGAACCACAGGGTCTGCGCGCCCGCAAGAAGCAGCGCACGCTCCAGACGATCTCCGACACCGCCGTCACGCTCTTCCTCGAGCGCGGCTTCGAGAAGGTCTCCGTCTCGGAGATCGCGGAGCGGGCGGAGGTCTCCAAGCCCACGCTCTTCCGCTACTTCCCCTCCAAGGAGGACATGGCGCTCCACCGAATCGGCGACCACGAGGACGAGGCCGCCCGTGTCGTACGGGCCCGCGGCGCCGGGGAGCCGCCGCTCGGCGCGCTGCGCCGGAACTTTCTGCGCGGCCTGGAGGCCCGTGACCCCGTGACGGGCCTCTGCGACCACGAGCAGGTCCTCGCCTTCCTCCGTCTGCTGCACGGGACTCCGAGCCTCGTGGCGCGGATGCACGCCTACACGGGCCGCGCCGAGGACGCGCTGGCCCGGGCGCTCCTCGAAGCACACCCGGCGGACAGCGCGTCGGACGGCGAACTGGCCGACGTCTCCGCGCGGCTGGCCGCCGGTCAGATCGTGACGGTGCAGCGCGTCCTCGCCCTGGACAACTGGCAGCGCATCGACGGCGGAGCGTCCGCGGACAAGGTGAGCGGGCACGCGACGGCGGCGGCGGAGCACGCCTTCGGCATGCTGAGCACGGGGCTGCGCCGGTGGGCGTGACCCCGGCGGCTCAAGCCGCTCCCCTGACAGGACGCCGGAAGACGGCGGGCATCACCCCCTCCCCTCCGGGGAGTCGGCGGCCGAGCGCGCCTACGCCGCGGAATGCCGCGCCGCGATGAGAAGCACGGTCGCCACCGACCGGGACCGGGTGCGGGACGGAGCAGGCGTGCTGGACGAGAAGAGGCTCTCCGGGGGCGGCACGAGCGCCGAGGCGCTGGACCGCGAACTACGCAGTCGGGCCAAGGAGTTGAGCGAGGAAGCCGAGGGACCGCTCTTCGTCGGCCGACTCGGCTACGCGGACGGCGAGGAAGCCGGCGGACCGTGGAGGCGGAGACACGGGGAACGCACCAGCTCTACACAGCGCTGACAAGGGCGGTCGCACGGCTCGACGTGATCCGCCGGCATCCGCTCCCCGGCCCCCCTCACGGGCTGGCACAGCCCCGTTCACGGGCCGGTCCGTTCCGTCGCGGGTACGGGTACGGGCGCCCGGCGGGGTTTCAGCCGGCGCGGCGCTGGGCGGCGGCTCCCCGGTGCGAGTTGCGCGCGACCTCCCGCAGCCATGCGGGCCGGTCGGCGATCTCCAGCAGCAACAGCAGACGCGTCAACGGGTCGTCCCAGTCGCACTGTTCGAGTTCGGCGATCGCTGCGTCTTCGTCAACCGGCGTGGCAGTAGCGGGTCGTTGGCATCCGTATGAGGTCACCGGCACTCCAGGGTGAGGGACAGATGAGCCGAACTCGCTTGTCACCACGGCACGTTCGGGGCTCAGGACCGCTGTGACGGCCATTCTTGTCCATCTGTACTTACCCCTGCAAGTACATCTGCAATTACAGATGCAAGAACGCCCTGCTGTGAGACAGTGCTGCCCGGCACCCCGGAACAGGCGCGTGACGCCGCGCGACAGAGAGGTACTCATGCACACGGACAACGGCATCCAGGCCAGTCGGCTGGACGTCACCTGGCGGAAGAGCGGCCGGAGCAACCCGAACGGCAACTGCGTCGAGGTCGCGAACCTCCCGGACGGCGGCGTGGCCGTACGCAACTCGCGGCATCCGTCCGGCCCCGCGCTGATCTACACACAGGCCGAGATGGCCGCGTTCGTACAGGGAGCCAAGGACGGCGACTTCGACGACCTGCTGCCCGGGGCGTAACGACGCCGCGGGTGCCGGCAGCCGCAACACCCGCGGCCTGCGGCAGCGGAAGGCGCCCGGCACCGGAACCGGGCCGGTACGGGGGCCGGCCCGCCTGTGGCACATGGCAGGGGTATGTGCAACGAGCATGACTGTACGGCCAGTTCACGGAGTGGGACACTGGGCGCCCGACTCGTCACTCACGGGAGCAAGGACAGACCTGATGCCAGCTCAGCAGGAAGACGATTCGTCAGTGAGGCGGATCCTCGACCACCCCCGCGGTGGACCGACGATTCTGCGCATCGTGCTCGGAACGCAGCTCCGCCGGCTCCGTGAGCAGCGCGGCATCACCCGTGAGGCCGCCGGCGACGCCATCCGCGGCTCGCACGCGAAGATCAGCCGGCTTGAGCTGGGCCGGGTCGGATGCAAGGAGCGGGACGTCGCCGACCTGCTGTCGCTGTACGGGGTCACCGGCGAGCAGGAGCGCGAGGAGTACCTGGCGCTGGCGCGTCAGGCCGGCACCCCGGGCTGGTGGCAGAAGTACAGCGACGTGATGTCGCCGTGGTTCGACAGGCTGATCGGCCTGGAGGAAGCGGCGTCCGTGATCCGCATGTACGAGGTGCAGTTCATCCCGGGCCTGCTCCAGACGGAGGACTACGCCCGCGCTGTGATGCGCCTGGGCCATCCGCGCGCCTCGACGGAGGAGATCGAACGCCGCGTGCGGCTGCGGTCCGCCCGGCAGGCGATCCTCACCAGGCCGCACAGCCCCAAATTGTGGGCGGTCGTGGACGAGGCGGCGCTGCAGCGTCCGCTGGGTGGTCCCGCGGTGATGCGGGAGCAGATCAAGCGGCTGCTCTGGGCGGCCGAGCAGCCCAACATCACACTGCAGATCGCGCCGTTCGCCATCGGGGGTCTCGCCGCCGCCGGCGGACCGGTGACGATACTCCGCTTCCAGGAGCCGGATCTGCCCGACATCGTCTACCTGGAACAGCTCACGTCTTCCCTTTACTTGGAGAAGCGCGAAGAGGTCGAGAACTACATGGTGGTCATGGACCGCCTCTGCGCGACGGCCGAACCTCCCGCCATGACGGTCGAGTTCCTCGAGCGCCTGCTGAGCAGGCACGAGAGGGACAGCCGCTGACGCAGCGCCGCCGCCCGGACCGCCGCACGCGTACAGCGGCCCCGGGCACCCGCGGCGCAGAGCACCGGCCGGCCCCCGAGGAGAGCCGGCCGGCGGCCCGGGCCCGTACCCGGGCCCGAAGGATCCGGGCATGCGCGCCGCGGTCAGGGCACGCGGGCGACGCCCCCGAACTCGTACCACTCGTCGGTCGCCTGCTTCGGCCCGAGGTCGGAGTCCGGCCGCCAGTCGTTGATCTCGCCCAGGCCCGGCTCCAGCACCTCCAGCCCGTCGAAGTAGCGCTCGACCTCGTGCGCCTGACGCACCCGGCCCCACCGGTCGCCGGTGGTCTCCGCCATGAAGTCGGTGACGAAGTCCCGGGTGGCCTTGTCCTCGCTCACGAGCTGGTTGATCACCAGGAAGCTGCCGGAGGGCAACTTGTCGATGACGCGGCGCAGCACGCCGGCCGGGTCGGAGGAGTCGGGGATGCAGTGCATGACCGAGACGAAGAGGGCCCCCACCGGCTGCGAGAGGTCGATGAGGCGTTTCACGTCGGGGTTGTCGAAGACGGCGTCCGTGTCCCGCAGGTCCGCCTGGATGACCGTGGTCCTCTCGTCCTCCTGGAGCAGCGCACGGCCGTGGGCGAGCACGATGGGGTCGTTGTCGACGTACACCGCGTGGGCAGTGGGGTCGACGCGCTGCGCGACCTGGTGGACGTTGTCCTGCGTGGGCAGGCCTGAGCCGTGGTCGAGGAACTGGCGCACGCCGTACTCCTGGGCCAGCACGCGGACGGCCCGCTGCAGGAATCTGCGGTTGTTGACGGCCAGCGGCCTCGTGCTCGGCACGACCTTGTCGAGCTGGGCCACGGCCTGCCGGTCCACCTCGTAGTTGTCCTTGCCGCCGAGGTAGTAGTCGTACATCCGCGCCACACTGGGGGTGTTGACGTCTACTCCCCGCCCCGCTGCGGCTTCCTCTTCGCGCATGCGTGCCTCACCGTTCCCGCTGCGCACGCGTCCCGTAGCGTGCACGTCTCGTTACGGCGAAGCATCGCACGGTGACGACACGCGGATTGCCCCAACTTCCCAGTAGGGAAAGGAATTTCGCAAGAACAGCGCCGCCTCTGCACAGCGCCGCCTCCGCACAGGGGGCGTCTCCGCACAGGGGGCGTCTCCGCACAGGGGGCGTCTCCGCACAGGGGGGCGTCTCCGCACGGCGCCGCGACGGGGCACCGCCGCGTCACCGTACGGTGAGGCTCAGCTCCGCCCAGACCACGCGCCCTTGCTCGTGCACGCCGGGACGCACACCCCACCGCTCGGCGACGGCGCTGACGAGCTGCAGACCCCGGCCGTTGACGTCATCGGCGGCGGCCTGCCGGGGCACGACCTCCGCGCAGTCGCCGCCCTCGTCGCAGACCTCTATGCGCAGCAGCTCGGAGCACACCCGGAGCCGGCAGCGGATGAGGCAACTGTCGGTGTGCACCACGGCGTTGGTGAAGAACTCGGAGACCACCAGCTGCGCCGTGCGCCCCAGGCCCTCCGGGACACCCCAGCTGCACAGCTGCCCCCACACCCTCTCGCGCGCCTCGGCCACGGCGGTCGCATGCGCCGGCAGCTCGAAGTCTTCTTCCCTGCGCACGCTGACGGCGCCTCCGCCCCGTGCGTGTGGAGGCAGGGGTATGGCGGGACGGGAGAGAGCCACGGTGCGAGCCTTCCGTCAGCCTCTGGAGGTGGGGGGGCGCAGAGGCAGCACGCCGGACTTCATGAGCTGAGTCACGTCATCACTATGCTCCCCGCCAGTAACACTTGGCAAGGGGCGATCTGCGAATTGCAGAATAGGCCGCGCAGTGTGGCCGCTACACCGAGTGCGTGGCACACTTCTAGCGCGACAAGTCCGGTGGAGGGGAGGCTTCGTGGCCGACGGCCGCACCGCACCGACAGTGGGTCAGATGGTTCTCGGCCTGCGCCTGAGGGACCTCCGGGAGAGAGCCGACTGCTCCTTCGCGGAAGCAGCCGCCGCCCTGAGTGTCAACTCGACCACGGTCCGTCGCATGGAGAAGGCCGAGGTCGGCCTCAAGCCGCCCTACGTGGAGAAGCTGCTCAAGACCTACGGCGTCCCCGAGGCGGAGATCACCTCGTTCCTCTCGCTGGTGGACGAGGCGAACAGGCCCGGATGGTGGCAGAGCTTCCGCGACGTCCTCCCCTCCTGGTTCAGCCTCTACGTCAGCCTGGAGGGCGAGGCGAGCCTCATCCGCTCCTACGAGCCCCACTGCGTGCCCGGGCTGCTCCAGACGCCGGAGTACGCGCGGGCCCTGCTGAGCACCGGCTTCCCCAACGCGAGCGAGGAGGAGCTGAGCCGCCGCGTCGCGTTGCGCATGCAGCGGCAGGAGCTGCTGCGGCGGCCGGACGCGCCCCGCCTGTGGGTCGTACTGGAAGAGCAGGTGGTGCGCCGCCACGTCGGCGAACCCGCCGTCATGCGCGGCCAGATCGACCGGCTCATCGAGGCGACGGCCATGCCGAACGTGACGGTGCAGGTCCTCCCCTTCGCCTCCGGGCCGCACCCGGCCATGTTCGGGCCGTTCCAGCTCTTCCGCTTCGACATCCCCGAGCTGCCCGACATCGTCTACATCGAGAGCCTCAGCGGCGCCGTCTACCACGACGAGCGCCCGGACACCGCCGCCTACCTGGAGGCACTGGACCGTATGGGCGCGCAGGCCGCCCCCGCGACGCGCACCGAGACGCTTCTCGGTGAGATCCGCAAGGAGTTCTGACACATGGGCCGCAACCGATGAGCCGCATCTACAACGGCATGCCCGCCAGCGAGCTCGGCAGCGAGGGCTGGCACAAGCCCTGGAGCGGCCCGAACGGGGGCAACTGCCTGGAGGTGATGAAGCTGGCCGACGGCCGCGTCGCCCTGCGGCAGTCCACGGACCCGGACGGGCCGGCGCTCATCTACGCCCCGGACGAGATCGACACGTTCATACGGGGAGCGAAGCGCGGCGAGGCCGACTTTCTGCTCATGTGATCCCGGGAGGGCCGGGAAGCGATGGGAACCGGAACGGAGACACCGTTGGCTGGACAGGGTCAGGCACCCCAGATCGAGACCGACAGAGCGCATCCCGCCCGGATGTACGACTACTACCTGGGCGGCCACCACCACTCGGAGGCCGACGCCAGGGCCGCCGAGAAGGTCGCCGCCGCGATGCCCGTCGTATGGCCCGCCGCGCGCGCGAACCGCGACTTCATGACGCGCGCCACGCGCTGGCTGGCGGGCCCCTGCGGCGTGCGGCAGTTCCTCGACATCGGCTCCGGCATCCCCACCGAGCCCAACCTGCACCAGGTCGCCCAGGCGGTGGCGCCCGACGCGAAGGTCCTCTACAGCGACAGCGACCCGCTCGTGCTCCGGCACGGCCGCGAGCTGCTGCGCGGGGCGCCCGAGAGCGGCACGGCGTACATCCACGCCGACGTCACGGACCCGGTGAGCATCCTGGACGCGCCCGAGCTGAGCGACACCATCGATCTGGGCCGGCCCGTCGCGCTGTCGGTCAACGCCGTCTTCCACTTCATCGGCGACGAGCACCGTCCGCACGAGATCGTCCGCACCCTGCTGGGCGCCCTGCCCGCGGGCAGCTACCTCGTCCTCACCCACACGACCGCGGACTTCGTCGACGCCGCACGGGTCGAGGGCGCCACGAACGCGCTGCAGGCGTACGCGGACAGCGGTACGCCGCTGCGCCCCCGTACACGCAGCGAGGTGACCCGCTTCTTCGAGGGCCTGGAGCTGCTGGAGCCCGGCCTCGTCGTGCCGCACCGCTGGCGGCCCGGCCCGGAGACCCCGCGGTTCGGCGACACGGAGATCCCCGGCTACGTCGGCGTCGCCAGGAAGCCCTGAGCACACGGGCGCCGCGCCGGCAGCCCTCTCGGAGGAGCCCCGTGCGTGGGCCCGGGAGCGAGTGTGCCGTTGACAGGCGCGGACGCGCGGACGCACGATAAGCAAGCGCTTAGATAGACCGCTGTCACGCCGCCGACCGGGATCGGACCTCGCCATGGCCACACCCTCGCTCCTCCTCTCCCGCCGCGATCTGGATTTCCTCCTCTACGAGTGGCTCGACGCGGAGGAGCTGACCCGCAGGCCGCGCTTCGCCGAGCACTCCCGCGAGACCTTCGACGCCGTGCTCGACCTCAGCGCGCAGATCGCCACGCGCCACTTCGCCCCGCACAACAAGGAGAACGACCAGGAGGAGCCCCGCTTCGACGGCGAGCGCGTCCACACCGTCCCCGAGGTCAAGGAGGCGCTGGACGCATTCACCGGGGCCGATCTGCTGGCCGCGCCCATGGACGAGGCGCTGGGCGGCATGCAGCTGCCGCAGCTGCTCGCCACCGCGTGCTTCAGCTGGTTCCAGGCCGCCAACGTCGGCACGTCCGCCTACGTCTTCCTCACCCTCGGGAACGCCCGGCTGCTGTGCGAGCACGGCACGCGGGAGCAGATCGACACCTACGTGCGCCCGATGCTCGCGGGACGCTTCTTCGGCACCATGTGCCTCTCGGAGCCGCAGGCGGGCTCGTCCCTCGCGGACGTCGCCACGCGCGCCGAGGAGCAGCCCGACGGCACCTACCGGCTGTTCGGCAGCAAGATGTGGATCTCGGCGGGCGACCACGAACTCGCGGAGAACATCGTCCACTTGGTACTCGCCCGGATCCCCGGCGGCCCGCCCGGCGTCAAGGGTCTGTCGCTGTTCATCGTGCCCAAGCACCTGGTGGGCGCGGACGGTTCCGCCGGCGAACGCAACGACGTCGTCACCGCGGGGCTCAACCACAAGATGGGCTACCGCGGTACGACCAACGCCCTGCTCAACTTCGGAGAGGGGGCGCACAGTCCGGGCGGGAGCGCGGGCGCGGTGGGTCACCTCGTGGGCGAACCGCACCGCGGCCTGGCGTACATGTTCCACATGATGAACGGGGCGCGCATCGGCGTCGGCGCGGGAGCCATGGCCCTCGGCTACACCGGGTACCTCAAGTCCCTGCAGTACGCGCGCGAGAGGCCCCAGGGACGCCCCGTCGCGGCCAAGGACGCCGGCGCGCCGCAGGTCCCCATCATCGAACACGCCGACGTGCGGCGGATGTTGCTCGCGCAGAAGTCGTACGTCGAAGGGGCGCTCGGCCTGCTGCTGTACTGCTCGCGGCTCGTCGACGAGCAGCAGACGGCGGAGCGGGAGGAGGAGCGGGCGCACGCACGGCTGCTGCTGGACGTCCTGACCCCCGTCGCCAAGAGCTGGCCCTCGCAGTGGTGTCTGGAGGCCAACAACCTCGCCATCCAGGTGCACGGCGGCTACGGGTACACCCGCGAGTACGACGTCGAGCAGCACTACCGCGACAACCGCCTCAACCCGATCCACGAGGGCACGCACGGCATCCAGGCGCTCGACCTGCTGGGCCGGAAGGCCGTCATGGACGGCGGGGCGGGGCTCGTCGCGCTCGGTGAGACCATCGGCGCCACCGTCGAGCGCGCGCTGGCCGCAGGCGGCGAGGCGGCCGAACTCGCCACCGCGCTGCGGGAGTCGTGGGAGCGGGCGGAGAAGGTGACGGCACGGCTGTGGGGCACGGGCGACCCGTCCGTCGCCCTGGCCAACGCCACCGTCTACCTGGAGGCCGTCGGCCACACCGTCGTCGCGTGGATATGGCTCGGGCAGTACCTCGCCGCCCAGGGTGGCGACGACGCGTTCCGGCAGGGCAAGCGCCAGGCGGCCCGCTTCTTCTTCCGGCACGAACTGCCGCGCACCGGGCCCCAGTTCGACCTGCTCGAAGCGCTCGACACCACCACGCTGGAGACCGACCCGGACTGGTTCTGACCGCTGCCCTGCACGGCTGCGGCTTTCCCGGCCCCATCGCACGCAACGGCGGCCCCGGCACCCCCGCTTCGGGGGTGCCGGGGCCGCCGTTCTCTTGCGGACGGTGCCGGCGGATCTTCGCGGACGCGGTTCAGTCGTCCTCGTCGCAGTCCAGCTCCTCGCCGTTCACCGGCCCGCCCTCGACGTGGCTGCGGTCGAAGTCGACGTCGGCGACGGCCGCGCCCTCGGTTCCCGGACGCACGGTGAAGACCTCGTCGTGCTTGTCCCCGCGCACCGGTACCGGCCGCAGCTCGGCCCCGGGCAGGGCTGCCGCGATCGTGCTCGCCTTGCGCTGCCAGTACGGGTCGTAGGTGATCTCGGTGCGGCCCTTGCGGGGGCCGCCCTTCGCGCCGTCGGCCACCTGCACGGCGAAGCCGTTGTCCCGCAGGTCCTGCGCCATGCGCTCGGCGGCCTTACCGCTCCCCTCGACCCGTACCTTCACCGTCTCCGGCGCGTACGGGACGGGTGTGCTGCCCGGTTTCGGGCCGGTCGCCGGGTTCCCCGTGATCGGCCGGTCCGCGGCCAGGTCGGCGAAGAGGGCCCGCGCACGCGGGCCGTCCCAGCGGAGCGTGGAACCCCAGACGGGCGACCTGTGGTCGAAGTCGCCGATGGGGACGGTCGCGAACTCCGTCTGATCGGCCTCCAGTCCGCGGATACTACGGGCGATGCCGACGATCCGGCGCATGGTGAGGGTGCTGTCGGTACGGACCGCCTTCCGCAGCGAGTGGGCGGCACGGGCCAGCTCCACGGGGTTGCCGGCGAAGCGCTCGCCGGCGAGCGTACGCAGCAGCTCGCCCAGCACGTGCTGCTGGCGGCGCACGCGGGCCACGTCGCCGGGCGGGTCGAGGTGGCGGGCCCGCACGTACCGCAGCGTCCGGTTGCCGTCCAGGACGTGCGTGCCCTTGGCGAGCTTCAGGCCGGCGTTCTTGTCCTGCAGCGGCTTGTCCGTGCAGACCTTCGCACCGCCGAGCCGGTCGACCGCCTTCTCGAAGCCCACGAAGTCGGTCTCCGCGTAGTGGTCGACGCGGACTCCCGTCGCCGCCTCGACCGTGCGGACGGCCAGGCCCGGTCCGCCGTGCGCGAAGGCGCTGTTGATCTTGCCGAGGTGGCGGGTCGTGCCTCCCTTGACCTTGCCGAAGCCCTTGCCGGTGTCGCGGTGCGGGGCGAAGCGCACGTAGGAGTCGCGGGGGATGCTCACCACGCTGACGCGCTCCCTGTCCGCGGAGATGTGCACCAGCATCATCGTGTCGGTGCAGTCGCACTGCTGGCCGTTGACGTGCAGGCGGTCCCGGGTCGCCTTGTCGATGCCGTCCCGCCGGTCGAGGCCGACGAGCAGGATGTTGGTCCCGGGCCGGTCCTTGGGCCGCCCCGCCTTCGGCAGGCCGGAGACGGCGTCGCGCACCTTCTCCTCGCCGCCGTCCGCGCCGCCGCGGCCGCCGGACGGGTCCGGGGCCAGGGCCGCGCCGCAGGTGAGGGCGGCGCAGAGGACCCCGGCGAGGGCGACGGCGCGGCGCGAGTGCGCCGGAAGGCGCCCGGCACCGGCATGTGCCGGGCGGGCGCCGGACTCCTCACGAGCCCTTCGGTACGGGCGGAACGGGCGGTGACGCGGGTTGCGGGGAAGGGAAGACATCGAAGCTGTACACCTCCGGCGGAACGAGGGATTCCGCATGCTAGGCACGGGGCTCGCGACTGCCCGGCCAATCCGTCCCGCCGGACGCCCGGCTCACTCAGTCAGATGAACGCCGCGGTCCCCCACCACGGTCCCGCCACCCCAAGCCGTACGTGCCGCCCGCATCGTCCGGCCCGGTCGGCCCGCCCGGCCGGCCACCGCCTGAGCGCACGGGAGCAGCGTCACTCCACGTCGTCGCGCGGCTCCAGCGGCCGGGTCGCCGGGCCCTGGATGACGCGGCCCTCGGTGTCGAATCGCGACCCGTGGCACGGGCACTCCCAGGCGCCCTCGGCGTCGTTGAAGCGCACCAGGCATCCCAGATGGGTGCAGCGCGGCGAGAGGGCCCGGATCTCACCCTCCGGCGTGCGGTGCACCGCGCAGCGCCGCCCGCGGATCCGCACGATGGCCCCCGCGCCGGGGGCGATCTCGTCGACGGAGTCGACGTAGGAGGAGCGCAGCCGGTCGCCGACGAAACGGCCCGCGACCGTCGACTGGAAGCGCAGCATCGCCGGCGCCTCGCGGGGGCTGAGCCTGCGCGGATCGTAGAGCTTCGCCCAGGGCGGCAGCGGTTCCCCGTTGATGTACGCGGCGAGCAACTGCCCCGACAGGACGCCGCCGGACATGCCCCAGCCGCCGAACCCGGTCGCCACCCACGTGTGCTGGGCGGCTGGGTGGAACGGCCCGATGTACGGCACCCGGTCGGTGGTGTCGTTGTCCTGCGTCGCCCAGCGGTGCACGAGCCGCGCGTCCGGGAAGCGCTCGTACGTCCACGCGGCGAGACGCTCGTACCCCGCGCCCACCGAGCCCTGGCCGCTGGTGCCCGGCGTGAACTTCTCGCCCGTGACGATCAGCAGGCGCTTCCCGCTGCCGAAGGGGTAGGGGGCGGTGCGCACGGAGCGGGTGCCGCGCTCCGGGGTGAGGTAGCTGCCGCCGGGGTCCTGCCCGGCGGGGAGCATGGCCGAGACGACCAGCTCGCGGCGCGGCTCCAGCCGGGAGAACATCAGCGCCCTGTCGAAGACGGGGTAATGGGTGGCCACGACGACGTCCCGGGCGCGCACCTCCGCGCCGTTCTCGGTGAACAGCCGGCACGGCTCGCCCTCGTCCAGGCCCATGACGCGGGTGCGCTCGTAGACGCGTCCGCCGTGCCGCTGCAGGTCCGCGGCCAGGGCGAGGAGGTACTTGCGCGGATGGAACTGCGCCTGGTCCTCCACGCGTACGGCCGCGCACACCGGGAACGGCAGTCCCGTCCGCGTGACGAAGGTGGCGGGAAGGCCGGCCTCGCGCGCCGCCTCCGCCTCGGCCCGCACCTCGTCCGCGTGGTGCTCGGACTCCACGAAGGTGTGCGCTGGACCGCGCTCCAGCTCGCAGTCGATGCCCAACTCCTCGGCGACCGCGCTGAGATGCTCGATGGCCTGCTGCTGGGACTCGGCGTAGAGCCGGGCGCCCTCGGCGCCGCGGGTGTCGCGCAGGTACGCGTAGAGGAGGCCGTGCAGGGACGAGACCTTGCCCGTCGTGTGGCCGGTGACGCCCGCGGCGATACGGTCCGACTCCAGCACGGCGACGCTGCGGCCGCTGCGCGCCAGCTCCCAGGCCGCCGAGAGCCCGGCGACCCCCCCGCCGACGACGGCGACGTCCACCTCGATCTCACTGTCGGCCGGGAGGGGCGCATAGGGAGCCGCCCCGGCGGACAGCATCCAGTAGGACTCGTAACCGACGGGCAGTGTGGTCACCGCTGCTCCTCATGTGGTCATCCGGCGCGCGGCCGGGCAGCCTCGTACCGGCCTGCGAGCGCGCGCAGGCCGTCCCCCGAAGGTCCGTCGAACAGTTCGACCTTGCTGTGATTCCCAGCGTCGCCGCGCTCACTCCCGATCACCGTGGGTTTCCGCGCGTGCACACGTGTCCGGGAAGAGGGCGGGGGTACCCGCCAACGCCTCCGACCGCGCATCCACGGAGGTGCTGAGAATGAAGGCAGTCGTCTGGCAGGGGAAGCGGGACGTGCAGGTCATGGAGGTGCCCGACCCCACCCTCAAAGAACCGACCGACGCGGTCCTGCGGATCACGTCGAGTGGCCTCTGCGGCTCGGACCTGCACCTCTACGAGGTCCTGACGCCGCTGATGACGCCCGGCGACATCGTGGGGCACGAGCCGATGGGCATCGTGGAGGAGGTCGGCAGCGAGGTCACGAACCTCAAGCCCGGCGACAGGGTCGTGGTGCCCTTCCAGATCGCCTGCGGCTCCTGCTTCATGTGCGGACTGGGCCTGCAGACCCAGTGCGAGACGACGCAGGTCCGCGACCAGAACATGGGCGCCCCGCTCTTCGGCTACACCAAGCTCTACGGCGCCGTACCGGGAGCCCAGGCCGAGTACCTGCGGGTGCCGCAGGCGCAGTACGGGCCGGTCAAGGTGCCCGAGGGGCCCGCCGACGACCGCTTCCTGTTCCTGTCCGACGTCCTGCCCACCGCCTGGCAGGCCGTGGAGTACGCGGACGTCCCGAAGGACGGCACGCTGGCGGTGGTCGGGCTCGGGCCCATCGGCGACATGGCGTGCCGCATCGCGCTGGAGAAGGGCGCCCGCCAGGTGATCGGCATCGATCTCGTGCCCGAGCGGCTGGCCCGCGTCAGGGCGCGCGGCGCGCAGGTACTCGACGTGACCGAGCACGACGACATCGGCGAGGCCGTACGGGAGCTGACCTCCGGACGGGGCACCGACGCCGTCATCGACGCCGTGGGCATGGAGGCGCACGGCAACGTCGCCGGGAAGGTGGCGCAGACCGTCGGCGGCATGCTGCCGGGAAAGCTGGCCGAGAAGGCGATCGCCAAGGCGGGCGTCGACCGGCTCTCCGCCTTCCAGCACTGCATCGACATCGTGCGGCGCGGCGGGACAATCTCGCTCTCCGGCGTGTACGGCGGCGCCGCGGACCCGCTTCCGATGCTGACCATGTTCGACAAGCAGGTGCAGCTCCGGATGGGCCAGGCCAACGTCAAGCGCTGGGTTCCGGAGATCCTTCCGCTGCTGACGGACGAGGACGTGCTGGGCGTCGACGAGTTCGCGACGCACCACCTGCCGCTGTCGCAGGCCCCCGAGGCGTACGAGATGTTCCAGAAGAAGGCGGACGGCGCCGTGAAGGTGGTCTTCCGGCCGTAACCCGTGCCGCGGACGGCGCAGCCGCGCGACACAGCCGGGCCCGCCGAAGGCGGCGAGGAGGGGGACCGGGCTCCGGCCCGTTCCCCCTCCCCCGTCCGCCGGGACGGGGGGAGAGGGAGCTCGTTTCGCCGGACGTGAGAGGTGGCGTCGACTACCGCCGCATGCCTCAGAGTTGACAGTTCGGCGCCGCGTCCGGAGCGGAAGCGCCGGACGGCGTCTCCGCGTTCGCGTCGAGAACCTCCACGGCTGCGGGCACGAGCACGACTTCCTGCCGGGTCCAGCAGTCCGAACGCTCGGTGGCGACTTCGGCCCCGCACCGGCGGCACACGAGGTTCGGGCCGTCGCAGCCGTCCAGGCCGCAGCAGCCGTTCCGCCGCCCGCGCAGCGGGGAGAGCCGGGTGCCCCGCACGTCGGCGCGGGCCAGGACGACGCCGCTCAGCCCCGCCTTCCGCAGGCCCAGCGCCTCTCCCGGAGTACGCCGCCGGACGGCCTGCTCGTCGGCGTCCGCCGGATCGAAGGCGAAGGTGCCGGGAAGCATCCGCGGCGGGCACTCGTCGCCGTGCAGCTCGTACGGCGCCGGGGCGTCGTCCGCGTCGGGCAGCGGCACCTCCCGTACGGGCGCGGTGAGTTCGGTGTGGCAGCGGCGGCAGCGGAAGACGACCATGCGCGTCATTGTCCGGACCGGGCAGGCCGGACGCCTCCAGAATTCCAGGGGCGTGCGGGCCGGGCGTGGGCCGGGTCCGCTGCCGGACGGGCAGGCCGGCGGGCCCCGCTCCGGGTACCGCCTCCGCGACCGGCCCGCGTCACCCCTTGACGTGCAGGATGTCCAGCACTTCCCCGTCGGTCAGCTGCGGGAACCGCTCGTACCAGAAGCCGACCGAGCCGAAGGCCGGCGGCACCTCCACGCACACGACCTGGTCGGCGGCGTCCGACAGCAGCTCCACCGCCTGCGGGGAGCACACGGGGGCGGCGAGGTACGTACGGGCGGGATGCGCGCGGCGCACGGCCCGCAGGGCGGCACGCGCGGTGGAGCCCGTGGCGACCCCGTCGTCGACGAGCACCGCCGAGCGGCCCTCCAGCTCCAGCGGCGGCCTGCCGTGCCGGTAGACGTTCTCCCGGCGCCTCAGCTCGGTCTGCTCCCGCTCGGCGATCGGCCGGAGCTCGTCCTCGGTCAGCCCCAACTGGCCGAGCAGCACCGGGTCGTAGAGCGGCGGCGCGTCGCCCGCGACGGCTCCCACCCCAAGCTCCGGCTGGAAAGGGGCGCCGATCTTGCGCGCCACGACGACGTCCAGCGGGGCGTTGAGGACCCGGGCGACCTCGTCCGCGACGGGCACGCCGCCGCGCGGCAGGGCCAGCACCACGGGGTCGTCCAGCAGCCCTCGCTCCTGTAGATCTGTCAGCTTGCCGGCGAGCGCCCTTCCGGCCTCCCGGCGGTCGGGGAACTGCATGGCTGCGCCCTCCTCTGCGCTGACGGCCGCCTCGTGCCGCGGTCGGCGCCCCGTGAGCGGCGCACAGCGGGCGGCTTGTCGAGAGCGGCCCGCCATGACCGGCGCGGGCCGGCCACGGCCGGGGGTCTCCGCTCCGCGGTACCCGGCAGCCGCGCGCTTACACAGCGGCCCTGGACCGGAAGTTCCGCTTCCGCCACGGGAATTCCCCCGAATCCGCTCCCGAAGGCGTGCCCTCACCACTACGGTGTGTGGCTGCGGGGATCGTCATAGGGGTTACATGCCGGGAGGGGCTCCGCGATGGGCATGGAAGGGCCGACGCCTGCTGTGCACGTGCAAGGCGTCGTACAGGAGATCATGGCGCGCGCCCTGAACCCCTTCGACATATCGGACGCGGTACTCGGCCGCCTCGAGGAGGCCGTGGCCTGCCACGTCGCGCTGCACGGCTGGCGGCAGCGGAAATCACCCGCCCCGAGCCTGCACTGCAGCAGCTACCGCCACGTCTTCCTGCTCCGCGACGGCACCCTGCTCCCGCTGTGGGAGCTCCGCTACGACAGCGAGGACGGCGGCGTCCTGTACGAGGTGTACGAGGACCCCGCGTCCCTGGCCCGCTCCGAGCGCCGCGTACACGGGGCGTCCCGTGAGACGCCGGCGGGAGGACGGCAGGCGCGCGGTCCCGGCGGGTTCGAGACCGGCGAGGGCGACGACGCGTCCGGCGCGTACTCAGGCCCGCCGGACGGGGAAGGCCTCACACGGCCGCTCGACTTCGACCTGCCCGCGGAGTTCCGGTTCGGCCGCCGCACGTACACCGGGAACGACTCCCCGGACCACGCCCGCCGCCTGCTGCGACGCGCCGCGAACGCCGACAGCCCCGGCGAGGACGTCCGCCGGCTGCTCTCCACCGCCTGCGGGCACCAGATCCTGCCCGTGCCCAGGCCGCAGGAGCTCGCCCAGGAGTGGGAGCTGTGGTGCTCCCTCTACGAGCACGCGTTCCTGCTGGCGGACGGCACCGAGTTCAGCCTGTACGAGCTGGAGCACGACCGCACCGAGGACGGCGGGCTCGTCTGCGAGGTCTACCTCGAGGAGAGCTTCGCCGGCGAGGCCGCCCTCCGCCTCACGCGGGGCGAGAGCTGAAGCCGGCCCCTCGCCCGCGGAGCCACGAACCGCCCGCGGCCGGTGCACCTGTGCCCCTGCCGTGACCCCTTGTGACCTTACGGGCGCCTTACGTATCGTGGGCGCGCTCCGTAACCGCTCTGACGCTCCGTAACTTCCTTCACGGGGTGCCCACTTGACCGGAGGATCCGCCATGACCGCTCGCGGACGTCACCGCAGGAACCGGCCCAGCACGCTCGCCCGCACCTCGCTGCGGGTCACCGCGGGCGGCGCCGGAGTGGTGATCCCCCTGATCGGGGCGCAACTGGTGCAGGCGGCGCCGGCCGACACGTGGCAGAAGGTCGCCGCCTGCGAGAGCGGCGGCAAGTGGGACATCAACACCGGCAACGGCTACTTCGGCGGCCTGCAGTTCTCGCAGAGCACATGGCAGGCGTACGGCGGCACGGCGTACGCACCGCGCGCCGACCTGGCGACGAAGGACCAGCAGCTGGCCGTGGCCGAGAAGGTCTTAGCCGGGCAGGGGCCCCGCGCCTGGCCGAACTGCGGACCGGGCGCGGGGCTCACCCGGGACGGTGCACAGCCGCGCCCCGCCTCCGCCGCGAAGCCGGCGGTGAAGCCGGCGACCGAGGCGGACGGGAAGTCCGGCGCGGCGGGGAAGGAGCACGCGGCGGACGAGAAGGCGGAGTCCGAGGCCAGGGAGCGTGCCGAACGGGCCGAGCGGGCCCGGGCGGACCGCTCGAAGAAGGCCACGACGTACGAGGTCGTCGGCGGGGACAGCCTCTCCTCCATCGCCGAGGACCACGACGTGAAGGGCGGCTGGCCCGGTCTCTACGAACACAACCGCGCCACCGTCGGCGGCGATCCCGACCTGATCCTCCCCGGCCAGCGGCTCCGCCTCGACGGTCCGGGGCGTGCGGAGGCCGAGGGGAAGGGCGCGAAGCCGAAGCCCGGACCGGAGGAGAAGGCGTCGGAGACGGCCGGGCAGAAGGCGGACGGGGAAGCCCGTCAGAAGGCGGAGAAGGCCGCGCAGGAGTCCGCCCGGAAGGCAGCACAGGCCAAGGCGGAGAGAGCGGAGAAGGCCGCCCGGGAGAAGGCAGCCCAGCGGAAGGCGCAGGCCCCCGCGGCGAAGAAGTCCTCCCCCGCGGCATCGGCCCCGGTCAGCGGGGCGCGCCCCAGCACCGCTTATCGCGCGTCGGGCAGCAGCTGGTCGTCCGGGCACCACACGGGAGTGGACTTCGCCGTGCCCACGGGCACCACCGTCAAGGCCGTCGCCAACGCCAAGGTCGTCTCGGCGGGGTGGGCGGACGCCTACGGCTACGAGGTCGTGCTGCGCCACAGCGACGGCAAGTACAGCCAGTACGGGCACCTCTCGGCGATCTCCGTACGAGCGGGCCAGACGGTCAACCCCGGTCAGCGGCTGGGCCGTTCGGGTTCCACGGGCAACGCGACCGGCCCGCACCTGCACTTCGAGATCCGCACCGGCCCCGGCTACGGCACCGACATAGACCCCCTCGGCTATCTCCGCGGGCGCGGCGTCCGGCTGTGAAGCCGCCGCCGGCTCCGCCGGGGCACTGACCGCCCGCCCGTCGGCCGCGGCCCCGGCCGGTACGCCGGCGGGGCCGCGGCCGACCGGTTCAGCAGGCGCTCCGTTTCAGCACCCTCCGTCCGAGCAGGCGGTCCGTCTCCGAGGCCGCCCAGCCTCAGCGGTCCTCTTCGGTGTCCAGGTCGACCTGTTCGGGGGCGGAAGGGCGGGGAGCCCTCGGGTCGGGGCCCTCCGCCGCCTCCTCGACGCCCTCCACGTCCAAGCCGAGCTCCGGCTCGTCGTCCTCCGCTATGTGCATGGCCGTCTCCTCGCCGGAGAGTCCCTGCGCGGGCGATTCGGTGGAGAAGCTGTCCTGGTTGGCCGGCCGCCACGACAGTGGGTCGTCGCTCAGCTGCCCCGCCGGCTCCTCCCCGGGGCCCTCGGCCGCCTCGTCGCCGATGTCGGGCTCCTCCTCGGCGAGACGGTCCTCGAGCGGCTCGCCGGCGACCTGCTCGGAGAACGTCGTGCCGTAGCTCTCCACCGCCACGGGCTCGTCCCCCGGCACCGGCTCGCGCTGCGGATCGTTCGCCAGCTCCGCCTCGGGGGACCCGTCGGCGAGGTCGGGGATCCCCTCGTCTTCCGGTTGCGCCCCCGGATCGTGGCCTTCATCCTCAGTCATGCCACCCGGCGGTACCCGCGTGGGACCCGCGAAAACGTCGGCTCGGCCCCACGGCACCGCCGCACCTCCTCACGTACTGCGCGGCCCGGTCCCCCGGCCGGGGACACCGGCGCCGGGGCCGTTCCGGCCCGGCGGAGCCTCCCTCTCCTCACGTCTGCGCCGCAGCACCACCAGCAGGTCCACGACGGAGAACAGGGCGAGGAGCCCGCTCGCGACGGTCAGTACCAGCAGGGAGCCCGTGCTGGGCGCCTCGCCGGTGCCGGTCTCCGCCGTCCAGTACGCGAACAGGGCTGTGGCGGCGATGAACACGGGCGTGAAGATGCTCGCGAGGACGAGACGGGCGCGCAGCGCGCTGCGCGCGGTGACGGGCTCGGTGCCCGTACGCGGCAGACGTCCCCCCGCGGCGGCCCGTCGCGCTCCGCGCGCCTCCGGGGCGTGCCCTCCGGGTGGACGGTGCGCGCCGGCGCGCGATGCCGCGGGGTGCCCGCCGGAGCGCGGTGCGCCGGTGCGCGGCGTGCCGCGCTCATCCGCGCCGTGCGGTGCTTCCGGCCGCTGTCCGGGTCGGCGAAGTGTCATGGCGTCGCCTCTTCTCGCTCTCGCGCCCGGTCCCTGCTGGGCTCCCCTCTCCAGTGTCCTCCCGCGCCGCGCGGACCCGGCGTCCTGCCGTTTCGGACATGGCCCGGCTCCCGGAATCCGGCTCAGAACGACCCCGGACCGAGGCTCCCGGACTCCGGACTCAGATCTCGGCCTCGTGGCAGATACCGCAGGTGAACCGGCGGGCGTTCCTGGAGTGGGCGGTGACGCCCGTCCCCGCGGACTCGTGCACGATCTCCGGCGCCACGTGCGCGTGGTCGAGGCACAGCCCCGCACCGCACCGCGTGCACACGGCCACCGCGACGGTGGTCCGCTGCCGGCTCAGGCAGTCGTAGCAGTTCATGGTCGCCTCCCGGCCGCCGCTCGTCCCGCGCCCTCACTCAGAGGACACGCCGGTTCGCTTTCCGCAGCCGGACGGCGGCCTCCACGGAGCCCGGGTGCCACCCCGGCGCCCCGTGTAACGGCATCCGCAGGCAGCGGACGTACGGGGCCGTACGCACGCGTGCTGCGGAATCCGCAGCGGCGGGCCCCCGGAGGGGTTACGGTGCCAGGCACCCGTCCTTCGCGTGGTGCTCCGGCAGCCGCGCTGGGTCAACGGGAGGAGCCGGCACACCAGTTGGGGTGCGGGGCGGCCGCCGCGGAGTAAGCGGAGCCCAACGTGCGGTCGCAGTGCCCCAGTTCGCCCACTGCCTACCGGTCCAGTGGAGGCACGGCGGATTTGCCGGGGTGCTATGCCCCGGAAACTACCGCGCAGTCGGACAAGATCCGGTCGCAGAGTTACCGATTCCTTCCAACGGCCCGGCCCCTGTCAGTAGCCTCATGACCCGACGGCGAACGCCGTGGAGCTGAACGAGCTGGAGACCCAGATGGAACGTCCTGCCTGGGCCCCGCAGGGCATAGACCTGACGGTGCCGAGCGTGTCGCGCATGTACGACTACTACCTGGGTGGCTCGCACAACTTCGAGGTCGACCGGGAAGCGGCGCGCCGGGCGATCCAGGCCTGGCCGGGCCTGCCGAAGATCATGCAGGCGAATCGTGCCTTCACGCGGCGTGCCATCGACTTCGCGGTCGGTGAGGGCGTCACGCAGTTCCTCGACATCGGCTCCGGCATACCCACGTTCGGCAACACCCATGAGGTCGCGCAGAAGGCCCACTCCGGCTCACACGTCGTCTACGTCGACAACGACCCGGTGGCGGTGGCCCACAGCCGGGCCGTCCTGGAGGGCAACGACCAAGCGGCCATCGTCTCCGCGGACTTCCGCTCCCCCCAGGACATCCTCTACAGCGCGGAGACGGAACGGCTGCTGGACTTCGGCAAGCCGGTGGCCCTCATGCTCGTCGCGCTGCTGCACTTCATCGAGGACAAGGACGAACCCGGCAAGGCCATCGCCGAGATCGCCGACTCGCTCGCACCGGGCAGCCTCCTCGTGGTGAGCCACAGTTCGGCCGACGAGGGCCCGAAGACCGACGGAGGCGCGGGAGTACGCGACGTGTACAGACGGACGAGCTCACCGCTGATCATGCGGCCCAAAGAGGAGATCAGGCAGTTCTTCGACGGCTTCGAGCTCGTCGAGCCGGGGCTCGTCACCCTCCCCCGCTGGCGTCCCGACCCGGACACCGAGCCGGCTTCCGATCCGGTGCTCCTGAGCGGTTACGCCGGGGTGGGCCGCAAGGCGGGAAGCGCCGGGTGACTGCCGACCCCCACGAGTCCGAAGGGCTCGAGAACGACGGACTACGGCGCTTCGCGACGATCTGGAGCCGCGCGGTCTACCCCGCCACGCAGACCTCTATGACGCGGGCCGAACTCGGGGATTATCTCCACCCGTTGGCCGTGAAGCTGTGCGACGCGCTGCACGCGTACCCCTTCTCCGCCGCGCCGGGGCGCGAGGTGGGCGCCGCCCTCGTCGCCGGGCACTGCACGAGCCCCGACGCGCTGCCCCACATCCTCGGCGTCGTGGACTCCTACCTCGTCCTGTACGGCCGCGACCCGGAGACGAGCGAACTCCCCGTCGACGAGGCACGCGCCCGCTGCTCCCGGCTGCAGCACGCCATCGCCGCCGGCTTCACCGAGGCCCTGCGCGACCGCACGCTCGCCGAGCAGGAGGCCCTCTCCCGGGCGGCGCTGGCCGCGCAGAGCGCCGTCGAGGAGGCGCTGCACGCGAGCGAGACCCGGTTCCGCGCGGTCTTCAAGGACGCCACCATCGGCATCAGCATCGCCGACATGGACGGCCGCATCCGCGACGCCAACGGCGCCATCGCCAAGATGTTCAAACGCTCCGAAGAGGAGATGCGCAGGCGGAACGTCAACGAGTGGGTGCACCCCGACGACGCCCCGGACGTGTGGCGGATGCACCGTCAGCTTGTCCGCGGCGAACGGGACCACTTCCGGGTCGAGAAGCCCTTCCACCGGCCCGACGGCACGGTGCTGTGGACCAACCTGACGGTCTCCCTGCTGCGTGACGCCGACGGCGAGCCCCGCTACCAGCTCGCCCTGCTGGAGGACATCACCGAACGCAGGCTCCTGCACCTGCGGTTGCGCTACGAGGCCACGCACGACGAGCTGACCGGCCTGCCCAACCGCACTCTCTTCGCGGAACGCCTGGACCGGCTGCTCTCGGCGAGCAGCGACGTGAAGCGCTTCGGGCTGTGCTACCTGGACATCGACGGCTTCAAGGCGGTCAACGACAGCCTCGGCCACGCCGTCGGGGACCAGCTGCTGATCGCTGTGGCCGAGCGGCTGCAGTCGTGCACCGCCGGCTCCGGCCACCTCGTGGCCCGTATCGGCGGGGACGAGTTCGCGGCCCTGTGCACCGACCCGTCAGGTCCGGAGGACGTCACCGAACTCGCCCGGCAGGTGCTGGCCGCGCTGGCGACGCCCATCCGCATAGACGGCCGCGAGCTGTCCGTACGGGCCAGCATCGGCATCGTCGAGGGGCCGAGCGGCGAGCTGCGGCCCGAGGAGGTCATGCGCAGCGCTGACATCACCATGTACCGGGCCAAGGACGCCGGCGGCAGCCGCTACGAACTCGCCGACCCCGACTCCGACGCGCGGGCCATAGACCGCCACAGCCTCACCACCCGGCTCCCGGCGGCTCTGGAGTGGGACGAGTTCTTCCTCGAGTACCAGCCGCTGATCCGGATGAGCGACGGGCACGTCGAGGGAGCGGAGGCGCTGGTGCGCTGGAAGCACCCGGTGCACGGCCGTCTGGGGCCGGACCGGTTCATCCCGCTCGCCGAACACACCGGTCTCATCGTTCCGTTGGGCCGGTGGGTGATGGAGCAGGCCGTCCGGCAGGCCTGCGCGTGGCACGAGGAGCGCGGCAAGGGCGGCGGCAACGGCAAGAAGAAGAACGGCAAGAACGGCGACGCTCTCGCGGAACGTCCGCTGCGCGTCAACGTCAACCTCTCGCCCCGCCAGCTGCACCACCCGGATCTGGTCCCGGACACGATCGCCGTGCTGGAGGCGGCCGGGATGCCTCCGTCGTCCCTGTGCCTGGAGGTCACGGAGAGCGCGCTGATCGGCGCCGACGAGGACGAGCTGAAGCCGCTGCGTCAACTGGCCGAGCTGGGCGTGGAGATCGCCCTGGACGACTTCGGCACCGGGTACTCCAACCTCGCCAACCTCCGGCGGCTGCCCGCCACGACGCTCAAGCTGGACCGCTCCTTCACGCAGGGGCTCCAGCAGCACCCCGCGGACCCGGTCGACGTGACGTTCGTCGAGGGCATCGTGACGCTCGCCCACGCGCTGGGGCTGGCCGTCACCGTCGAGGGCGTGGAGACGGAGCACCAGGCGGCACAGCTGCGGGACATGGGCTGCGACACCGCCCAGGGCTGGTACTACGCACGTCCGGGCCCGGCCTCCACGTTCGTACAGGGGTTCGCGGTCACCTGAGCCCCTCGCCGGTGTCGTACGGGCCGGGACGGGTGTCATTTCCGGCGCCGGAACTGCCCCCGGAACCGGAACCGGAACCGGACAGTCGTGGACGTGCGTCGTCCCTAATGGTGATCATCGAGGAGGCCGGGCTTCGCCGCGCGCATGGTGCGTGCTCTGATGTCCGGGGTACTGGCTCTCGCGGCGGCGGCGTGGGTCGGGTTGGGCTGGTCGAACGGCACCAGAGTGCCGAGGGCGGGCCCTGCTCCAAGCCGAGGGTGCTCTGCTCCGAAGCGGGAGACCGCGAATGCACGGTGGACCTCAGCACCTACCGGAACACCGTGACCGCCGTCGCGAGGTACTACCCGGGCTGCTACACCGACAGCGAGCCGAAGGTCGTGATCGTCGCTGTCGGCGACGGCCACCTCGACGAGTGGGACGAGCACCTCGATGCGGGATGGCTCTCCTGGGACAACGCGCCGCCGCTTCTCGCTGCTGGGGGCAGCGCGTGGTCTTCGGGACAGGGAAGCACGCGGGGGCCGAGGAGCTCAGCCGGCGCCGGACCTCGGCTTCACCGGCACGACGACCCCTCCGACCGGCTGAAACGAGTAAGGGTGCGAGGCCGCCCCCATGGTCAGGCGCGGAGAGCGGGCCCTTGCTCCGGGTGCGCACCGTCCGTCCGCGAGGAGCGGGCCGGGCGGCCCGGCGGCTCACACGTGCGCGTCGAGCCACTGGAGCAGGTCGGTCTGCACCTCGGTCCTGTTGGTCTCGTTGAGGATCTCGTGCCGGGCGTCCGCGTAGCCGTTCCAGGTCACGTGGCGCAGGCCCGCGTAGCGGAAGTCCTCCAGGAGTTCGTAGACGAGCGTCATGCCCTGGTTGCAGGGATCCTTGTCCCCGACGGCGACGTGTACCGGCAAGTCGCGCGGGATGCGCCCCAGTTGCTCCGGATCGTTGATCTTCCGGCTGCCGAGCACCCAGTCCAGTGACATCCCGGCGCTGAAGGGGAAGCCGCAGCGCTCGTCCGCCACGTACAGGTCGACCTCGTCCTCGTCGCGGGAGAGCCACTCGAAGCCGGTGCGGTGCGGGTAGGGGCCGTTGAAGGACCCGAACAGGTCGGGCACGAAGCCGGACTGGGCGCTCCGGCCGCCCTTCTCGATCTCCTTCTCCAGCCGGCGGACGGCGGTCTCGGTCTCGCATCCCGGCAGCGAGCGGAACGTGCCCGAGAGCATCAGCCCGGTCAGCTCCCGCCCGTACTCCTGCGCGTAGTCCCGGGCGAGCTGCGAGCCCATGCTGTGGCCCAGGAGCACGAACGGCGTACCGGCGGGGAGTTCGGCCCGCACCCGGTCCCCGACGGTCTTGAGGTCCTCGACGGTCGCACGCCAGCCGCTCTCCCCGACGACGCCGTAACCGCCGGTGTGGTCGGCCGTCGCGCCGTGCCCGCGGTGGTCGCTGGCGACGACGGTGTACCCGTAACGGCACAGGAACCGGGCGAACCGGTCGTAGCGCTGGGCGTGTTCGGCCGCGCCGTGCGCGATCTGGACGAGGGCCCGGGGCACGGCTCCCGCGCCCTCCGCGTCGTCCGGGAGCCAGGTGTAGGTGGCGATCCGCGTGCCGTCCGCCGCCGTCGTGTGATCCTGCCGTACGCCGCCCACGGTGTCCGCCTCCTCGGCTCGTTCCTCGCCCGCAGACGGCAACCGTACTGGGCTGCGCTGACACCGTGAAGGAGGCCGCCGGGCGGGAGGCGGCACACACGGAGCGGCCGCGTCCGCCCGCTTCTCCTTGCCCTGCTCCGGATACGCCGGTCAGTTCAAGCCGACTTCTGTACTGCCGCGCGGCCGAAGCCCGAAGTCAGCCGCGTCTTTTCCGTCCACGGAAGGCGCGCGCGGGGGTTCGCTCCCCGCGCGCGGGCGGACGGAGCGCGCGCGGGGCAGTTGTCGCCGTCCTTCCTTTTTGCGCCGCCGCCGGACGGTCCCGCACCGGGCGACGAGTGGGGCGGAACGGCATGAGCCCAGCTCAAACCGGTACGGAGTTCAACCTTCGCCGACTCACCCCCACAACCGCCTTTTGGTGCGCCGCCTGTCAACTTGTCGCCAATCGTCAGGAACTGCTGACTCCGGGCTGTGGCAGTGCTATGCCAGTGGTAAGGCTGCAGGGGCATCTGCCCGCATCACCGCGGGACGAAGGCGCCGCCCGGAACGCCCCGGAGAGCCGTAGCGATTGCAAGAGGGGGCTTTCAGCCAAACTTCGAGTTGATCTTGAACGGGCTGCTCGACAATAGACGACATTGCAGTCGGCCTATGCCAGAGGCGGGATGCCGACCTGTGTACGTCCTCCGCCCAACCGGACGCGGAGCCAACCGCCTAGAAGGGCTCGTCATGGAACGCTACTTCACGGACCAACACCATGAACGGTTACGCACGGCGGTCCGGGAGTTCGCGAATAGCGAGGTCAAACCCCGGATAGAGGAGATGGAGGCCACGAAGACGGCCTCCGTCGGCCTCTCCCGCCTGATCGCACGCCAGGGCTGGATCGGCGCCACGGTCCCCCAGGGCTACGGCGGCATGGGGGTGGGCCACCTCGGCAAGACGGTGGTGATCGAGGAACTCTCCAGGGTGAGCGGCGCGATGGGCGCCATGGTGCAGGCCTCTCAGCTCGGCGTCGCGAAGATCATTCACTTCGGCAACGAGGAGCAAAAGAAGACGTGGCTGCCCGCAATTGCCTCCGGCGATTGCCTCCCCACCATCGCCGTCACGGAGCACGAGTCCGGGGGTCACGTCCTGGGCATGACGTCGTCCGCCGTACGCGACGGGGACGACTACGTCCTCAACGGCCGCAAGGTCTACGTCGGCAACAGCCACGTCGGAGACCTGCACGGCGTCGTCGTACGCACCGGCCCCGGATCGAAGGGGCTCACCGCCTTCCTCGTGGAGGCCGACACGCCGGGCTTCTCCCTCGGCCGGCAGCGTCCCGCCATGGGCCTGCACGGCTTCAGCTTCGGCGAACTCGTCTTCGAGGACTGCCGCGTCCCAGTTGCCAACCGCCTCGGAGAAGAGGGCGACGGCCTCGCGGTCGCCTACTCCTCCAGCGTGCTGTACGGCCGCGCCAACCTCACCGCCGTCTCCCTCGGCATACACCAGGCGATCCTCGACGAGACCACGGCCTTCTGCTCCGAACGCAGGCGCTACGACGCCCCGTTGGCCGACCTCGGCTCCATCAAGCTCAAGCTCGGCCAGATGCAGTCGCGGCTGATGACCGCGCGGCTCGCCGCCTACCACGCCGTCCACCTGCTCGACAGGGGTGAGCAGTGCGACGCCGAGCTGATGAACGCCAAGCTCGTCAACGTCGAGTACGCCCTGGACTCGGCCCGCGACGCGATGGAGATCCACGCCGCGGCGGGGCTGTTCACCGACCGGCCCGTGGAGCGCTACCTGCGGGACGCGCACCACATCTTCGCCCCCGCGGGCACCTCCGACATCCAGCGGCTGCGCCTCGGCGAGGTCGCGCTCGGGACGGCGAAGGGCTCCTGGTCGCAGAAGCTCAGCGAACTCGTGCGGTGCGAGGTCGAACCCATCTGCTGACGGGGGCCGTCGGGCCCGGCGCGAGACCGGCGCGGGGCCCGGCGATGGAACCCGGCGCGTGAGAGGGCCGTTCAGGACCCGCCGCGCTCCCGCCGGTGGATCTGCTCCACGAGGTCGGCGGCCATCGACTTGATCGTCTCCAGCCCCTGACGTCCCCAGGGACGCGGCTCCTGGTCGACCACGCACACGGTGCCCAGCGCCATGCCCGTACGGTCGATCAGCGGCGCGCCGAGATAGGAACGGATGCCTATCTCGTCCACCACCGGGTTCCCGGCGAAGCGCGGATAGTCGCAGACGTCCTCCAGGACCAGCGCCTTGCGCCGCACGATGACGTGCGGGCAGTAGCCGTGGTCCCGCGCCATGACACGGCCGACCGGCGTGCCCGCGCTCCCCGAGGGATCCAGCTCCACGGCCTGGTCGGCGCCGGGGGCGTAGAGACCGGCGAAGTACTGGTGGTCCTCCTCGATGAAGTTGACCATCGCGAAGGGAGCGCCGGTCACCCGCGCGAGATGGCGCGCGAAGTCGTCGAACTCCGGCACGGGAGCGTCTCCCAGGCCCAGCTCCCGCAGCCGCACGGACCTCTTGGGGGCCTCGGCGTCCTCGGGCGTGAGCAGGAGGTGGCTGGTCGGGTCATACGGCGTCGGTGCCATGGGAGCTCCCTGTGTCGAGAAGATGCTGGACGAGTGAGACGAGGACCTGCGTGCCGGAGCTGGCCTGCCGGGCGTCGCAGAGCACCACCGGCACGTCGGGCTTGAGGTCGATCGCGGCGCGCACCTCGTCGGGCTCGTAGCGGTAGGAGTTGTCGAACTCGTTCACCGCGACGATGAAAGTGATGCCGCGCCGCTCGAAGAAGTCCACGGCGGCGAAGCAGTGTTCGAGGCGGCGGGTGTCCGCGAGCACCACCGCGCCCAGAGCGCCCTCGGACAGCTCGTTCCACATGAACCAGAACCGCTCCTGGCCGGGCGTGCCGAAGAGGTAGAGCATGTGGGAGGCGCTGAGCGTGATGCGTCCGAAGTCCATCGCCACGGTCGTGGTGGACTTGTTCTCGATCCCGTCGAGGCTGTCGGTGGCGGCGCTCACCTGCGTGAGCAACTCCTCCGTGCTCAGCGGTTCGATCTCGCTCACGGCGCCGACGAAAGTGGTCTTGCCGACACCGAAGCCCCCGGCGATGAGGATTTTCAGCGCGGTAGGGAACGGATCGGCACGGCTCGTTTCAGAGTCGTCTACGGAGCCCATCCAGCACCGCCTCCAGCAGTTCTCGATCAGTAGGGTCGGAAGAGAGGGGCGCGCGCACCGGCGCGCGCGAGGTGATCGCACCGCAGTCGACCAGGTCGGAGAGGAGCACTTTGGCGACCACTGCGGGCTGGGCGATCTGGGCGGCGATCTCTGCGACGGAGACGGGCCCGCCGCAGAGTTGGAGCACGTGGGTGTGGTCGGGGCCGAGGTAGCTCCGGGGACGCTCTCCGGTCGCCATCACCATTGTGAGCAGGTCGAATTGGGCCGTCGGCTTCGTACGACCGTTGCTCACGGTGTACGGGCGGACCAGCCGCCCGGCGTCGTCGTCGAGCCACGGCCCCTCTAACGGTTCCTGTCTCATCCGGCCGCCTCAGTGACCGGCCGGCTGCCGCGCGGGTGTCCCCAGATACGGCCGGACGCTCTTGACGAGCATCGCCATCTCGTATCCGAGGACCGCGGCGTCGGCGTCACGCCCCGCGAGCACGGCGAGGCAGGCTCCCTGCCCGGCGGTCGAGACGAACAGCAGCGAAGTGTCCAGCTCCACCACCACTTGGCGCACCTCTCCACCGTCCCCGAAACGCACGCCGGCGCTGCGCGCCAGCGAGTACAGCCCGGAGGAGAGCGCCGCCATGTGGTCGGCGGTGTCCGTGTCCAGACCGTGAGCGGCCTTCACGAGACCGTCGGAGGACAGCAGCAGCGCGCTGCGCGTGTGGGGGACGCGCTCCACGAGTCCGGTCAGGAGCCAGGAGAGGTCTGTCGTGTGTCCGATGGGGGCTTCGCTCACCATGATCGCGTTCTTCTCCTTCAGAGCTGTACCGCAGAGCGGGCGGAACGGGGCCGAGCGGGGCCATGTCCGCGGGCATTCGTGTGGAGGGCGGCCCGGCGCCCCGAGTACGTTGGGGCGCGGGCGCGTTGACCTCTTCGGGGGCCCGCTCCCGCGGGCGCGACAGCCCCGCGCAACGGCGGCGGGGCCCGAACTACAGCCGCCTAATCGGCGGGACGGGGTGCTTCGCCGCCGGTGTCCTCGGCGAGGCTCGTGCCGCGCTGGAACGCGGCCATCAGACCGGGGTCGTGGCCCTGCGCCGTCTCGTCCCAGTCGGCGGTGGCGCCTTCCTGCCTTGCCGGCGGAGTGTCCCGGAGTTCGGGGACCAGGTGCTCCTGGCGGCGGCGTTTGGGGAGTTCGGGGCGCTCCCCGTTCCCCGCCGCTCTGGACGGGCCCGGCGTGTGGACCTGCAGGGGAGGCTGCGGACCGGGACGCGCGGAGGGGGCCGGACCGGAGTGGGCGGCGGGCGCGTACTGCGTGCCCGACGGCTGGGGCAGGGGCTGCGAACGGGCCGCGGACTGGGCGGGGACCGGCCGGCTCCGTTCGGGGGCGGGCGTGCGCGCGTGCTCGGGGCTGCCGGTCCGCACCCGCGGGAGTTCCGTCGTGTCGCCGGTTCTCGCCTCGGCCGCACCGTGCCGGGTGGCGGACGCCGCGACAGCGATACCGGCCGAACCGCCGCCGGAGGCAGCCGCGTTGGCGGTCCGCACCGCGGACCCCGCGACGTTGCCCTTCTGCTGCGCCCCGTTGCCCGGCTCCTCGCCGAGCACCTCGCGCGGCAGTACGAGCACGGCCTGAATACCGCCGTAGATGTTGCTCTGCAGCTGGACGACGATGCCGTGCCGCTGCGCGAGCGCCGAGACCACGAACAGCCCGATGCGCCCGTCCTGCAACAGCTCGCCCACGTCGATGCGTTCGGGGTCGGAGAGCACGGCGTTCATGCGGCTCTGCTCGGCGGGCGTCATGCCCAGCCCGCGGTCCTCGACCTCGATGGCCAGCCCTGCCGTCACATGCTGTGCGCGCAGCAGGACCTGGGTGTGCGGGGCGGAGAACACCGTCGCGTTCTCGACGAGTTCGGCCAGGAGGTGGATGACGTCGGCCACGGCATGACCGCGGAGGGTCCCCTCGATCGGGGGCACCAGCTTCACGCGGGGGTAGTGCTCGACCTCGGCGATGGCGGAGCGCAGCACCTCGGTCATAGTGACCGGGCGGCTCCACTGCCGGCGGGAGACCGCGCCGCCGAGGACCGCGAGGTTCTCAGCGTGGCGGCGGATCCGGGTGGCCAGGTGGTCGACGTGGAAGAGGCCCTTGAGGAGGTCGGGGTCCTCGACCTGGTTCTCCAGGTCGTCCAGCAGCTCGATCTCGCGGTGGACCAGGGACTGCAGGCGCCGGGCGAGGTTGACGAAGACCTCGACCTTCTCCTCGTTGCTGCTGGAGTTGCTGCGTACGAGGGCGGCGGCCCGGGTGACGGCCGACTCGGCCGAGTGCTGGGCGAGTTCGAGTTCGTGGGCGAGCAGCTCGACGGCGTCCGCGCGCTCGCCGGGCTCGGGGAGCGCGGGGTGCGGGCGCAGGTGCGGGCGGTCGCCCTGCTCCAGGCACTGCAGCAGGGCCTGGATCTCGGAGCGGCCCCGCGCGACGGAGCGGCGCAGCGCGGTGTGGCGTTCGAGTACGCGGCGGGCCTGGGAGGTCGCCGCGTAGGCGGCGCCGGCGACGGCGCCGCAGACGAGTAAGAGCGCGCCGGCCAGCACGCTCCAGACGACGGCGCCGTCGTCGCCCGGAGCGGGAGCGGCGGAGGCTCCGGGACCGCCCTCGACGCTCATCACGTACGCGACGACGGCGGCGCCTGCGACCGCGACGATCCCCGCGGGCAGCACGGCCAGCCGCACCAGGTGCCGGCGGAACGCGGCGTCGCTGGGAGTGCGGGGTGCCGGGGCGCGTCCGTGCCGGCGCCGCGAGCCGTTGACGCCCGGCGCCGGCGTTCCGTACGAGCCGTGGACTGCCGTGCCCCGCGATTCCGGCGAGGCGACCGGGAGCGGCGCCTTGCCGGGGTGAGGCCCCTGGGAAGGTGCGGGAGCGGACATACCCCTTCCTGTCTGGACCGCATGGCTCGGGGGTTCAGGCATCGAATTCCTCGGTTGAGTTGAGGTCTGCGGGTGGGCTTCCTCGAAGCACGATCACAGCGCGCGTCAGTTCGCTCTCACAGCGCTACGGTCACGCTAGTCCTCTCGGCAACGTGGTGCGGGTGCGCTTGACATATTCGCCACCCCTCGCCACCTCCGAACGAGTGAAGATCGGCACCACTCGTCGGGACACGGTCCAAGATCTTAACTGCCGTACGGAGCCCGGCAGTTACCCTTCGGGGCCGCCCGCGGCCGAGCACGCCGGAACGCCGCCGCCCGTCGGGCCGGCCGGACGCGGCGGCCGCTCCCCCTCCACCCTCTGCCCCGCCTGCGGTTCTCCTCCCCCGCCTCGTACCGGCCGACCCCCGGCGCACCACCCGGAACCCGTGCGACGCACGCGGGAAAGCCCTTCACGGACGGTGACGCTCATCCGCCACGGCGCCCGGCACGCCAATACCGGCCTACGGGGCAAGGACGACATGACCGGCTCTCACCGCCGGGCTGACACAGGCATATGCGCCCCCTTGTGCGCCGGGGGCGCCTCCCCCGAGTCGCCCTCGAACGCGTCCGGAATTCGCCCCCGTTTTGTCTCACATCCAACCCCCGCCGAATGTCCCGCACTCACCCTCCGCACAGACACGGATTCCCTCCGTGGCAGTGGGGCGTCGCGCACTCTCCCGCAACGAGCGCATGTCGTATCGTCGGCCGCGTCCGCGCGTCAGCGAGCACCCGCTTACCGAAGGAGCATCCGTGAGCCAGCAGTCCGCCGAACCGGCGCTGACCGGAGTGCGCAACTTCCGCGACCTCGGCGGAGTGCCGACGGCCGACGGACGGCGCCTCCGCCACGGCGTCCTCTTCCGCAGCGGCCACCTCGCTCATGCGACGGAGGACGACGCCGATTTCCTCAAGGGCCTCGGTCTCCACACGGTCTACGACTTCCGCAACTCCGCCGACCAGGCGCTCGAAGGACCTGACGTCGAGCTGCCGGGCGTGCGCTACGTGAATCTCCCTCTCAGCGACCCCGCGGACGGCGCGGAGTTCTGGAAGATGGTGCGGGACGGCGAGCTCGACCAGTTGCGCATGGTCCTCTCCGACGGCAAGGGAGCGGCCCGGATGATCGACTCGTACCGCTCCATCATCACGGGGCGCACGAGGGAGCACAGCCGGATCCTCCACGAACTCGCCGACGGCAGCGTCCCCGCGCTCATGCACTGCGCCGCCGGGAAGGACCGCGCCGGGCTGTCGGTCGCCGTGACGCTGCTGGCGCTGGGCGTGGACAAGACGGACATCGAGGCCGACTACCTGGAGTCCAACGCCCGGCACCGCCGCTACAAGATGTACCGGAGCGAGAAGTCGCGGGCCGGCATGTCGCCCGAGGTGCAGGAGCTTCTCTCGCCGCTCTTCGACGCCCACCCCACGTACCTCGCCGCTGCCCTCACGACCATCGACGACACCTGGGGCGGAGTCGAGCGGTACCTCTCCGAGGGGCTCGGACTCGAGGCGGCGACCCACGAACGCCTGCGGGACAGGCTGCTGGAGGACGGCTGAGCGAGGCGGCTGAGACGAGGGGCGGCCGGGTCACGGACGATGAGACCCGGTCGGCTGGGACAGGGGCCGGGGCTCAGCGGTTCGCGACGGCCTGCTTGACGAGGTTCCGCCCGAAGTCCCACAGCAGCCCCCCGCCGTTGTGCGCCTCGTCCATGATCTCCCTGAAGGCGGTCACGAAGCGCTCGACCTCCGGCTCCCCGATCACCAGCGGCGGAGTCAGCTTGATGACCTCCAGTTCGTCGCCGGAGACCTGGGTCAGGATGTGGTGCCGCTGCATCAGCGGCACCACCACCATCTGCGCGAACAGCCCCTTGCGCGCCGCCTGGAGCATCGACCATCGCCCGCGCAGGGAAAGGGACTTGGGCCTGCCGAACTCGATGCCGGTCATCAGTCCGCGGCCCCGCACCTCGTGCAGCATCTCGTAGTCGCCGACCATCGCGGAGAGCCTGCTGCGCAGCAGGTCTCCCGTACGCCGTGACCTCGCGATGAGGTTGTCGCTCTCCAGCACATGGAGGGTGGCGAGCCCGGCGGCCATGGCCTGCGCGTTGGAGCCGAAGCTGGCCGAGTGCACCTGGACGCGGTCCATCGACGAGTAGACCTTATTGAAGATCCACTCCTTGCCGAGCGTCGCCCCGACGGGGACGTAGCCGCCGGAGAGCGCCTTCGCCACGCACACCAGGTCCGGTTCGGCGCCGGCCTCGTGCTGGTAGGCGAACATGTCGCCCGTGCGTCCGAGTCCCGTCTGCACCTCGTCCGCGATCAGCAACGCGCCGTGGCGGCGCAGCAGTTCACCGGCCGACGACAGGAATCCGGGCGGTACCGCCTGCACGCCCTTGCCCTGGATGGGCTCCACGATGAGCGCCGCCACGTCTCCGCGCCTCAACTCCCTCTCCAGAGCGTCGAGATCGCCGAGCGGCACAGGGGTGTCGGGCAGCAGCGGGTCGAAGCCGCGGCGGAAGGACGTCTCACCGTTGACGGAGAGCGAGCCGGTCGTCAGCCCGTGGAACGCGTGGTCGCAGTAGAGGATCCGCGTCCGGCCCGTGGCGTAGCGGGCGAACTTCAGCGCCGTCTCGACGGATTCGGTTCCGCTGTTGCCGAAGAAGACCCTCTCCATGCCGGGCGCCAGGCTGAGCAGCTTCTCGGCGAGCAGCCCGGGAAGCGGCGGGCAGTCGAACCGGGTGAGGTCGGCGAGCTGGGCGTCCAGCACCTCGTGGAGCGCGCGCCGCACGACGGGGTGGTTCCGTCCCAGCCCCATCACGCCGAACCCCGCGAGCATGTCGAGGTACTCGTTGCCCTCCCTGTCGTAGAGGAAGGGCCCCTCGGCTCGTTCGTAGACCTTGTCGAAGCCGATCGTCCGCAGCATGCGCGGCAGTTGGTGGTTCAGGTGTCGTGCGTGCAGTTCGTAGCGTTCGGCTCCGCGCTCCTGAAGAAGCGCGGTGAGGTCGAAGTCGCTCATGGCCCGGCTCTCTTCTCGTGTCCGTCAGCGAGTGTTCACGTCCCTGCCCGTGGCGCACGGGCCGACCGGGTCATGCCCGTGCGGTCTCCCGCGCGGCACGCAGCGACTCCTTCAGCGAACCCATCGTCGCCAGCACGGCCGTGGGCTCGTAGCCGCAGTGCGCCATGCAGTTGGCGCAGCGGGCGTCGCGGCCCCGGCCGTAGGCCTCCCAGTCCGTCTCCTCGATGAGCTCCTTGTACGTCGGCACGTAGCCGTCGCTCATCAGGTAGCAGGGACGCTGCCAGCCGAAGAGCGAGTAGTTCGGGATCGCCCACGCGGTGCAGGGGAAGTCGGCCTTGCCCTCGAGGAAGTCGAGGAAGAGAGGGCTGTGATTGAGCCGCCAGCGCCGACGGTTGCCGTCGGAGAACGCCTTGCGGAACAGCTCCCGGGTCTGCTCGACGCCGAGGAAGTGCTCCTGGTCCGGGGCCTTCTCGTAGGCGTAGGCGGGCGAGATCATCATCTCGTCGACCTTCAGGTCGTCGTTGAGGTAGTCGAGCACCTCGATAACGGTCTGCGGGGTGTCCGTGTTGAAGAACGTGGAGTTCGTAGTGACCCGGAATCCGCGCCGCTTCGCCTCCTTCATCGCCTCGACGGCCTCGTCGAACACGCCTTCCTTGGCGACGGATTCGTCGTGCCGCTCCTTCAGCCCGTCGATGTGCACGGCGAAGGCGAAATAGCGTGAGGGCGTGAACTCGTCCATCTTCTTGCGCATGAGCATGGCGTTGGTGCACAGGAAGACGTATTTCTTCTTCGCGACCAATTGCCGGACGATCTCGCCGATCTGAGGATGCATGAGCGGCTCTCCGCCGGCGATGGAGACCATCGGGGCACCGGATTCCATCACCGCCCCCACCGCCTGCGCCACGGGCATCCGCTGCTTGAGCACTCCGGCCGGGTGCTGGATCTTCCCGCAGCCCTCGCATGCGAGATTGCAGGCGTACAGCGGCTCCAGCTCCACGATCAACGGGAACTTCTCTCGGCCGCGCAGCTTCTGCTGGAAGAGATAGCTGCCGATTCGGACGGTCTGACGCAGAGGCATGGCCATGACTCGCTCACCTCCAGGGGAGCAGCAAGGATCGGTGCCATTCGAGGAATGCGGGCAGAATGCTGCGGAGTACGCGGAATGCAGATATTCCACCTCGCAGTGTCCCGAGACGGATCAGTTCATGTCCGGGCGCGTCGACCACCACCCGTACGGCCGCAACGGGACGCCGCAGCGCCGCCACGGACGGACGGTTCTCCTCCCCCGCACTCGCTGCCGCCACCGCTCCCGTGACGGGCGTGGTCAGAGGCCCGGCCGTGAGCGTCGCCGAGCGCAGCGTGGCCGCCGACTCCATGTCGACGGCCACCGCCCCGCTCTCCGAGTGCAGCGCCGCACGGGCGGGGCCCCGCACCACGTGCGCCGACCCCGCCACGGGCCCCGTGTGGACGGTCCCGTAGGCGCTCAGGGCCTGGGCCAGCCGGCTCGTCCCGGTGCACTCCGTGCGCCCCGACGCGTCTCTCGTCTCCTCGGCCACGACGAGGTCGCCCGGATGCATGCCGGGGACGAGGCCCGCGCAGAAGCCCGTCGCGACCACCGCGGTGCCGCCCTCCTCGGCCTCACCGCGCAGGGCGGAGGCGACGGCCCGTCCGGCCGCCTCCGGCCCCATTCCCGTACGCAGCACCGTGACCGGTCCCGCCGCGGCGTCCGCGGCCGCAGCGGGGTGTCGCAGGGCGAACCGCTCGATGCCCAGCGCGCACGCGATCAGCAGCGGGAGCTGGTCGCCCGGGAGCGTCATCCGGCGTCCTGGCGCCCGACGCCCGCGCCGCCGGGACTGTGCAGATAACGTCCGAGTGCGGTGAGCGGGAAGACCATGCGGTACAGGTGGTAGTTGATCGAGAAGTCCCAGGGGAAGCCGGTGCCGGTGAAGTGCGGCTCGTCCCAGGAGCCGTCCTCCCGCTGGTTGTGGGCGAGCCAGCTGATCCCCCGCTCGACGGCCAGTGACTCCCGCTCGCCCGCCGCGAGCAGCGCCATCAGCGCCCACCCGGTCTGCGACGCCGTCGTGGTGCCGCGGCCCGCCCATCCGCCTTCGGGCAGGTAGGAGCGCAGGTCCTCGCCCCAGCCGCCATCCTCGTTCTGGACGCTCTCCAGCCAGCCCACGGCACGGCGGACCGCCGGATGCGAGACGGGCAGCCCCGCCGCGACGAGGGCCGGCACCACCGCCCCCGTGCCGTACACATAGTTGACGCCCCAGCGCCCGAACCAGGAGCCGTCCGCCTCCTGTTCGGCGAGCAGCCACTCGACTCCCCTCCGCACGCGGGGGTCGTCGCGGTGGCCCTCGTCGGCGAGCATCTCCACCACGTGGGCGGTGACGTCCGCGGACGGAGGGTCGATGACCTTGCCGAAGTCGCAGAAGGGCAGCCGGTCGGGGAAGGGGCTGTCGTTGTCGGCGTCGAACGCTCCCCAGGCGCCGTTGCGGGACTGCATGCCCAGCGTCCAGTCCACGGCGCGCCGCACGGCGGTGTCCACGCGGGCCTGATCGCGGTGGCGGACGCGGCGGAGCGCGAGGACGACCTCAGCCGTGTCGTCGGTGTCCGGGTAGTTGTCGTTGTGGAACTCGAACGCCCAGCCGCCGGGCCGCAGTCGGGGCCTGCGTACGGACCAGTCCCCCGGGCGCACCACCTGCTCCCCGAGCATCCAGTCGGCGGCTTTGACCAACGCCGGGTGGTCCGCGGGGAGTCCGGCGTCGGCGAGCGCGACGGTGGCGAGGCACGTGTCCCACACGGGCGACTGGCAGGCCTCCACCATGCGGCGCGTGCCGCCGCTGCCGTCCACACCGTCCCCGCCCGACGGTGCGTCGTCGTAGCGGACGGTGAAGCGGTCCAGGGACTCCAGTCCCGCTCGCATGACGGGGTGGTCCAGGTCGTATCCGAGCAGGTGGAGCGCGATCAGCGAGTAGACGGCCGGGGGCTGGATGCCGCCCCAGCAGCCGTCGTTCTCCTGACGCTCGACGATCCACCGCGCCGCGCTGCGCAGAGCCGCCCTGCGCAGCGGCACGGACGCGACTCTGCGGTAGGCGTGCATGACCCGGTCGAGGCGCTGGAAGAGGCCGTCCCAGCTCGCCCAACCGGCCATCCGCTGCGGCGGGTTGGGCAGCGAGGGGTCGCGGTGCAGCTCGTCCAGCGGGAAGGGCTGCGGACGTACGGGCCGCTTCGCGGACACGACCGTGAGCGGCACGATCGTCTGCCGCGCCCAGCAGGCGAAGTCGTAGATGTTGAGGGGGAACCACTTCGGGAAGTAGATGATCTCCGGGGGCAGTTCGGGGAGGTCTTCCCAGCGCCACCATCCGAAGAGCGCCAGCCAGATCCGCGTGAAGATCCGGGTCGAGGCGACGCCGCCGTGGTCCCGGATCCAGGCGGACGCCCGGGCCATGTGCTGCTCGCCGGGCGCGTCCCCCGCCAGCCGCAGCGCGACGTACGCCTCGACCGTGGTGGAAAGCTCGCCGGGCCCTCCGTGGAACGTCGCCCAGGTGCCGTCGGCGCGCTGCTGGGACCGGACGAACCGCGCCGCCTCCTCGGTGGTCCGCGCGTCGCGGATGCCGAGGAACTCGCGCAGCAGCAGATCCTCGGCGTCCATGGTGACGTTGGTCTCCAGATCCCCCTTCCACCAGCCCCGGGGGTCCTGCCTCGCGAGGAGGTTGTCGGCAGCGAGCCGGGCCGCACGCTCCGCCTGCGCAGCGAGCCCGTCGCCCTGCTGTCCCGGTCCCGGCGCGGGCTCCGCTGGGAGCAGGGCCGCACCGGTGCCGCCGTGTCCCTGGAGCCGTTTCGGAGGGGAGAGTGGGCGGGCCGCCGCGGCCCCTGTGCTGCCGTCGGTTGTCGCTGTCATCTCTTTCCCTTCCGAAGGGTCCGTCCGGGGAGAATGTTGTTGTTCCTGCCGCGTGCGGCCGCGGCCCGCGAGGACCACGGCCGCACGGTCACCGCCGGCGTACGACGACGAAGTCCGCCAGCGCCGTCAGTTGCTCGCGCACATGCGCCGGCATGTCGACGGGTTCGAGTGCGGCGAGAGCCGTGGCGTGCTGACGCTTGGCTTCCTGCGAGGTCCACTCGCGGGCCCCGGCCTCCTCGATGAGGGCGGCGCGCGCGGCGAACTCCGCCTCGTCGAAGTCCTCGAACTCGGCCTGGCTCTTCTTGGCGTCCGCCGCCATCAGCTGCGCCAGCTTCTCCGACGCGGGTTCGTCGGAGGCGAGAGCCGCCACCACGGGCAGGGACTTCTTGCGCTGGCGCAGGTCGCTCCACGTCTGCTTGCCGGTGGCCTCCGGGTCGCCCCAGATGCCCAGCAGGTCGTCGACCGCCTGGAAGGCCAGCCCGAGGTGGTAGCCGTAGGACTCCAGCGCGTCGGCGGTGCGGTCGTCCGCACCGCCCAGCACGGCCCCGATGGAGACGGCGCAGGCGAGCAGGGCACCCGTCTTGTTGCCCTCCATCTCCAGGCACTCCTCGACGGTGACGCGCTCGCGCTGCTCGTACGAGATGTCCTGCGCCTGCCCGTCGATGAGGTGGCGGCTCGCCCGCGTGAGGCGCCGCGTCGCGCGGCCCGCCTCGGCGGTGCCGGCCTCCAGGAGGATCTCGTTGGCGAGGGCGAAGAGGGCGTCGCCGACGAGTACGGCCTGCGCCGGGCCGTGCACCTTCCACACCGTGTCGCGGTGGCGGCGCTGCTCGTCGCCGTCCATCAAGTCGTCGTGCAGCAGCGAGAAGTTGTGCACCAGCTCGACGGCGACCGCGCCGGGCAGCCCCGTCTCCGGCGTGGCGCCCGCAACCTCGGCAGAGAGAAGGGCCAGTGCGGGGCGTACGGCCTTGCCGCCGTCAGCGTCGGACGGCCGGCCCTGCGCGTCGATCCACCCGAAGTGGTACGCCGCGACGGTGTCCATCGGCGGGGCCAGCCGGGCCACGGCCGAGCGCAGCACCGGGGTCGCGAGCCTGCGCCCCCGCTCCAGCAGAGCGCTGACGCTCGTGTCGTCGACGACGGTCTTCTGATTCGCCGTGGTCACGGGCTTTCCTCCGGGGTCTTCGCCGTTCGTCCTGGTGCCTGCGGCATCGAGGCTGGTCATGCCACCGCCCTTCCTTCGGTGCCGGGCACCGTTTCGCTGTCGTACGGACGGCCCATGGCGGCGAGGGCTTCCCGGGCGGCTGTCATGCCGCTCCGTACTGCGCCCTCCATGGTCGCTGGCCAGCCAGTATCGGTCCAAGCTCCGGCGAGGCAGACACCGGGAGCCCTTGTACGGGCTCCCGGGCGCAGCCGTCCCACCCCGGGGCGGGGATCGAACGTGGCCGTACGCTCCCGCGTCACGAAGAAGTCCCGCACGCGCGCGTCCCGTGCGGCGGGCAGCAGCCGCGCGAGTTCGGGGAGGCAGCGCTCGCGCAGCACGCCCACCGGCAGGTCGATCTCCTCGTGCGCCGCCGACTGTGAGACGGCGAGGTACTGGCCGCTGCTGATACCGGACGGGCCCGTGCGGTCGAAGACCCACTGGAGCGGTGAACCGAGCGCCGCGAAGAACGGGCGGCGCAGCACCCGGCGATCGTAGATCACGTGCAGGTTGACGATGGGCGCGGTACCGATGTCGAGAAGGCGCCTGCGGTCGGCCAGCGCCCCGTCGGGAAGCAGGTCGTGGGCTTCGCGCTGCGGCACGGCCAGGACGACGGCGTCGGCTTCGTGGTCCAGCGGCGGCGCCTGCCCGTGCACGACGCTCACACGCCAGCCGCCCTTCTCGGCCGCGGTGACGGAGCGCGCCCTGGACTGGGTGACCGTGCGGACGCCCGCCGCGACCAGGGCGGCGCGGGTCAGGGTGTCGTGCAGGTGGCCGAGCGGGACGCGGGCCAGGCCGATGTCGGCGGCGCCGGGCGCGGAGAGCAGGCCGGTCTTGAAGACCATGGCGGCCAGTCCCATGGAGGCGTCGCTTGCGCGGGCGTTGAGGGTCGCGGTCCCGACGAGGTCCCACAGCGCCCGGATCGCGCGGTCGCTCTGCCCCTGGCGGTGCAGCCAGGTCGCGAAGTCGACGCCGTCCAGGGCGGGATCGGCCGGGTCCAGCTTCCCCAGCGCCAGCGCGGCGCGGCAGGCCGCGAGCCGCTCCGCCGGGGAGAGGTGGCGGTAGGCGGCGAGGCTCCCGGCCAGGTGCAGGGGCACGGGCAGGGCGGCGCGGCTCAGCCGCCCCAGCCGGGGACGGTGGCGGGCGGCGTCCAGCACGGGCACGTCCAGCCGCCGCTGCAGCGGCGCGAGGTCACGAGCGCCGATCCGCTCCAGGAACCAGTTGTACGCGGTGCAGCAGCGCAGATGCACGTGCTGGCCGTTGTCGACGCTCAGCACGCCGTCGGAGGAGTCCCGCCGGAAGGAGAACGCGAGCCCGCCCAGGCGCGGCCGGGCTTCGAACAGCGTGGTCGCCACACCGGCACCGGCGAGCCGCAGCGCCGCGGTGGCGCCCGCGAGGCCTCCGCCGATCACGACGGCGCGGCGGGGCTCCCGCCCGCCGCCGTGCCCGGGTGCCGTCCCCATGTCCACTCCCCTCATGTGCGCGTGCTCCGCCGGGCGGCCTGCCGCGCGTCGACGCCGGAGAGGCCGCGCACGGCCACGTACGCCTTCTGCCTGCTCGGAAGCGAGACGCGACGGCGGAGGACCGCGTACGGATCGGCCGCGATGCGCTCCAGAAGCCGCTGGTAGATCCCGGCCATGGCTGCCACGCACGCGCCCGACCTGCGGTCGAGCAGGGGAAGCAGCCGGTAGCCGTGCCGGAAGAGGGCGCGGGCGCGCTGCACCTCATGCTGCATCAGTCCGCGGAAGTCACCTTCAGAAGGAACGTCCCTGCTGGGGAAATCGGGAGAGCAGCCGAACTTCTCCAGGTCCTCCGCGGGCAGGTAGGTGCGCCCGTTGTCGGCGTCCTCCCGCAGATCCCGGAGGATGTTGGTGAGTTGGAGTGCGAGGCCGAGCGTGTCCGCGTACTCCGGCGCCCGGGATCCCTCCCGCGCCCCCGGGAGGGTGCCGAAGACGCCCAGTGAGAGGCGTCCGATCGCCCCCGCCACGCAGCGGCAGTAGACCTCCAGCTCCTCCCAGGTGCCGTAGGTGGAACCGCGGACGTCCAGCAGCACGCCGTCGATGAGTTCGTCGAGGCCGCCGAGCGGCAGCGGGTAGCGGCGTGCCGCGTCACTGAGGGCCACGGCGACGGGGTCCGTGTCGTCCTCCCCGATCGCGTCCGACCGGATACGTTCCAGCAGCTCCCGGGTCGCCTCCAGCCGGGACTCCTTGACGGAGCGTTCGAGGGAGCCGTCGCCGATGTCGTCGACGCGTCGCGAGAACGCGTAGAGCGCGGACATCGCCCGCCGCTTCCCGGTCGGCAGCAGCCGGATGCCGTAGGCGAAGTTGCGGGCCTGCTGGCCCGTCACGGACTCGCAGTAGCTGTACGCGGCGGCCACCGCCGGCGGTACGTGCAGCACGGGCCGGACTCTCTCCACGGTCCGCTCACCCCTCTCTTCGCAAGGTTGCGGCCACCTCGCGCAGCAGACCGCGCGTGGTGGCTCGGGGAGGTCCTGGTAGTACGTCGTAACCGGCGCGGCCGATGGCCCGCAGCGCGGCACGCCCGCCGCCGGTGAACCCGGCCAGCAGCAGCTTCAGCCGCCCGTGGACGCTGGCCACGAGAGCGTCGCCCGACGAGAGCAGAGCACGGGCGCGTTCGGCCTCGACGGCGACCAGCGCGCGCACGGACGCGCCGGCCGTCGGCGCCCCGAGGTCCTCCTCCGTGACCTGGAAGCGGGCCATGTCCTCGGCGGGGAGGTAGATGCGGTCGCGGCGGAAGTCCTCGGCGACGTCCTGGAGGTGCTCGACGATCTGCAGGCCGGAGCAGACGTCGTCGGAGTAGCGGATGCGCTCCGGAGTGGCGGTGCCGGTGATGGCCAGCACGAGGTGGCCCACGGGGTTGGCCGACAGTTCGCAGTAGGCGAGCAGTTCGGCGTGGTCCGCGTAGCGGCGGACCTTCTGGTCCTGGCGGTTGGCCTCGATGAGCGCCAGGAAGGGCTCGGGGGTGAGGTCGCGGCGCCGCACGGTGGGCGCGAGCGCACGCAGCAGCGGGTGGCGGGGGCCGTCGGTGCCCGAGTCGAAGAGGCGGCGCAGATCGGCTTCGAACGCGTCGAGCATGGCGAGCCGGCCGGCGGGCTTGTCGCTCCCCCAGTCGGGGTCGAGTCCCAGGTAGTGCGCGTCGCGTCCGCCCGGAGCGAGGTCCCCGTCGCCGATGTCGTCGACAAGCCGGGCGTAGCCGTAGACGGACATCAGGTCCTCGCGCCATTGCCGCGGCAGAAATCTGGGAGCCACGGGGAAGTTCTCCCGAGTGGCCTTGGCGAGAACGGCACGCGCATGCGCGTCCGCCTCCGCGCTCACCACGTGCTGCCAGAAGCCATTGCCGTCACATCTCCGTTTCTACACCGCTGGAGAAAAACATCCTATTTCGGACACGCCGCATGGGCATGGCGAGGGCGGACGGCCGGGACGGCGGCCCGTAATGAAGCAGCAGGGCGCCCCGTAAAACGGCAGCGCAAAGCGCATTTACCGCTGCGCGGAGGGGCCTGTGCGGCCGTCACTCAACCCGTGCGCGGGCGCATTTCGGCAGCGGAATGAATGGCACTCAGGGCGCGGTGAATCCGGCAATCAGGAGGTCGAAGGCGCGCTCGGCGACTGCGTCGGTCTCATCCTCCGTCAGCTGCGAGAGCGGCCCGTCGAGGAAGAGCATGGCCAGCCCGTGGACGGTGGCCCAGGCGGTGAGCTCCGCGCCGGTGCGGCGGTACGGAGCCATGCCGCCGCTCTCGACGAGGGAGTCGAGGGCCTGGACGAGGATGCCGAAGGAGCGGAAGCCCCAGGTGTCCTCGTCGCCGGGCTCGATCGCGCCGTCGAGCGAGTTGACCGTGAGGGGGTCGCGGCAGAAGGCGACCCGGTAGAGGCCGGGCTCCTTGCGGGCGAAGGCGAGGTAGCCGCGCCCGATGGCGCGGACGCGCTCCTCGGCGGCGCGGGGGCCGGAGTCCGGGGGCGCGAGCGCGGCGGCCGCCTCCATCGACTCCGTCAGGCGCCGCTGCCCCAGCTCCTTGACCGCGTGCAGCAGGTCCCCCTGGCCGGCGAAGTGCCGGTATGCGGCCGTCGGGGAGACGCCGACGCGGCGGGCGGCGGCGCGCAGCACGATCGCCTCCGGGCCGCCGTCGCGGGCGAGCCCGGTCGCGGCGTCGATGAGCGCGTTGCGCAGGTCGCCGTGGTGGTAGGCGGTCTTCGGACCGCGGGCACGCCTGCCCCCGCCGGGTCCTTCCGCGGCCGCACCCGTCCCCGCACCGGTCTTCGCTCCCATGTCCGCCATACTTCCATCCTGCCCAATGTTGACAGCATTAACATCAACTGGAAGAGTCTAAGTTGACACCGTAAACATCGGTGCGCAGACCACTCTTCATGGGGGCAACCGTGCTACGAAGAATCGCGGAGCTGACGCTGCGCCGACCCCGGGCGCTGCTCGCGCTCAGCCTCATAGCGGTGCTGGCCATGGGGGCCGTCGGATTCGGCGCTTTCGGCAAGCTGCAGGCCGGCGGCTTCGAGGATCCGGACGCGCCGTCGAGCCGTGCGCAGAGCGTGATCGAGGAGAAGTTCGGCGGCGAGGACAACCTCGTACTGCTCGTGAGGCCCGACAGCGGCAGCCTGGAATCCGCAGCGGTGCGGGAAGCGGGCCGCGAACTGACCGAGGGCCTCGAGAAGGAGCCGGGGATCTCCCACGTCTCCTCCTACTGGGGGCGCGGCGGCGCCGCTCTCACCTCGGAGGACGGCACGCGGGCACTCGTACTGGCCCACGTGAAGGGGGACAGCACCGAGGTCGCCGACAGCGCCAAGGAGATCACCGACGAGTGGAGCGGTGACAGGGGCCCGCTGGAGGTACGGGCCGGCGGTGCCGCCGCCCTCAACAACGACATCTCCAGCCAGGTCTCGGCCGACCTGGCCGTCGCCGAGGCCATCGCCGTCCCGCTGACCCTGATTCTTCTCGTCATCGCCTTCGGCAGCTTCGTCGCTGCGCTGCTGCCGCTGGCCATCGGGCTGATAGCGGTGCTGGGCACCTTCGCCGAGCTGTACGTGCTCGGCAGCATGACCGACGTCTCGGTCTTCTCCGTCAACCTCACCACCGCGCTGGGGCTCGGGCTCGGCATCGACTACGGGCTGCTGATCGTCAGCCGGTTCCGCGAGCGCCTCGCCGACGGCGACACCGTGGCCGACGCCCTGCGGACCACCGTCACCACGGCCGGACGCACCATCGCCTTCTCCGCCGCGACGGTCGTGGCCGCGCTCGCCGCGCTGCTGCTGTTCCCGCCGTTCTTCCTGCGCTCGTTCGCCTACGCCGGGATCGGCGTCGTCGCCATCGCGGCGCTGGCCGCGCTGGTCGTCGTGCCGGCGCTGCTGGCCGTGCTCGGCCACCGCGTCAACAAGGGGCGCCTGCCCTGGGCGGACGCCGTGCGCCGGCCTGACGCACCGGTGTGGGGCAACCTCGCCCGCACCGTCATGCGCAGGCCCCTCCTGACCGCGCTTCCCGTTCTCGCGGTGCTGCTGCTGGCCGCGAGCCCGCTGCTGGGCGCACGGTTCGGAATGCCGGACGAGCGTGTCCTGCCCGAGGACGCCCAGAGCCGGCAGGTCAGTTCGGCGCTCGCGAAGGACTTCCCCGGCAGCTCCGCGGACGCCCTCCAGATCGTCACCACCTCGGCGGTGGCCGAGGACGAGCTCGACGGCTACGCCGCCCGCGTCTCGCGGCTCGACGGAGTCGAGCGCGTGCAGGCCAGCACCGGCATCTACGCGCAGGGGCAGTCCTCACCGCCCGGCCGGTCCGAGGCGGCCCTGGGACGTCCGGACGCGCAGCTGCTCACCGTCACACCCGACGGGAAGGCCGGTTCGGACGGCGCTCAGGACGTGGTGCGCGACATCAGGGAGATCCCGGCGCCCGGCAGCGGCGAGGCGCTGGTGGGCGGCCAGGACGCCCAGCTCGTCGACACCAAGGCGTCGATCGGCGACCGGCTGCCCGCGGCCGTCGGCATGGTCGTCGGCACCACCTTCGTGCTGCTGTTCCTCTTCACCGGGAGCGTCGTGCAGCCGCTGCGCGCGCTCCTGCTGAACACCGTGAGCCTGACCGCCTCGATCGGGGCGATGGTCTGGATCTTCCAGGACGGCCATCTCTCCTCGTTCCTCGGCTTCACCGAGATGCCGATGGACACCTCCATGACGGTGCTGATGTTCTGCATCGTCTTCGGCCTCTCCATGGACTACGAGGTCTTCGTCACCAGCCGGATCAAGGAGCTGCACGACGCGGGGGCCGGCAACACCGACGCCGTCACCCGCGGGCTCTCCCGCACCGGCCGCATCGTCACGATGGCCGCGGGGCTGCTCGCCGTCAGCTTCTTCGCCTTCGGCACGAGCGAGATCAGCTTCCTCCAGATGTTCGGCCTGGGAAGCGGCCTGGCGATCCTCATCGACGCGGTCGCCGTACGGGGCGTGCTGGTGCCCGCCGCGATGCGGCTGCTGGGGCGGGGAGCCTGGTACGCGCCGCGGCTGCTGCGGCGGCTGCACGCCAAGGTCGGGCTGGAGGAGTCGGCGCCAGCGGCGAAGCCGGAGCGGGAGCCGGAGCAGGCCGCGGCCGAGCGCACGCACGCAGGCGTCTGACGGCCACGTCACGCCCCGGGGGGGGCACACAGAGGAGCGGCTGATCCGGAACCTTCCGGGTCAGCCGCTCCTGAACTTCGTGCCGGGCTGCGGGGCTACTTGCCCGTGAACTTCTCGTACTCCTTGAGGACTTCCTCGGTGGGGCCGTCGTGGACGAGCTCGCCCTTCTCCAGCCACAGCGTCCGCTCGCAGGTGTCGCGGATCGACTTGTTGTTGTGGCTGACGAGGAAGACGGTGCCCGCCTCCTCACGGAGCTGCCGTACGCGCTTCTCGGAACGCCGCTGGAACTTCTTGTCGCCCGTCGCCAGCGCTTCGTCGATCATCAGCACGTCGTGGTTCTTGGCCGCCGCGATGGAGAAACGCAGCCGTGCCGCCATGCCCGAGGAGTAGGTGCGCATCGGCAGCGTGATGAAGTCGCCCTTCTCGTTGATGCCGGAGAAGTCGACGATGCTCTGATAGCGCTCGGCGACCTCCTCACGCGACAGGCCCATCGCCAACCCGCCCAGCACGACGTTGCGTTCACCGGTCAGGTCGTTCATCATCGCGGCGTTCACGCCGAGCAGCGACGGCTGGCCGTTGGTGTAGACGTGCCCGCTCTCCGCCGGCAGCAGCCCGGCGATGGCGCGCAGCAGCGTCGACTTGCCCGAGCCGTTGGAACCGATCAGCCCTATGGCCTGGCCGCGGTAGGCGGTGAAGCTGACGCCCTTGACCGCGTGCACCTCGCGTACGCCGCCGCCCGGCTTGCGGCGCACGATGCGGTTGAGGGCCGCCGTGGCGCTGCCCTTGCCCTTGGCGCCGCCGTACACGCGGTAGACGATGTGCAGGTCCTGCGCGATGACAGTCGGGATCCACGGCTTCTGCGCCGGAGGGCCGTCTGCCTGCTGGACGATCTCTGCCTTCTCCTGGGTTTCCTCAGCCACGGCCATAACGCTCCTCCGACTTCCAGAAGAAAACAAATCCTCCGATGCCCATCAGGAGTCCCCAGCCCAGCGCGAGCGCCCACACGTGCGGCGGAAGGGACGAGGCCGGGTAGCTGTCGATGACCGCGAACCGGATCAGGTCCATGTACACGGCAGCCGGGTTCGCCTGCAGGAGGTCGCCGAGCCACGGCTCCGCGCGGATCTTCGACAGCTGGTACGGCAGGAAGAACATCACGCCGGACGCGTACAGCCAGGTCCGTGTGATGAACGGCATGAGCTGCGCCAGGTCAGGGGTCTTGCTGCCCAGCCTCGCCATGATCAGGGCCAGTCCGGTGTTGAAGAGGAACTGGCAGGCGAGCGCCGGCAGGATCAGCAGCCACGAAAGGGACGGGTAGTTCCCGAACCCGATGAGGATGGCCACGAGCACGATCATCGAGAACAGCAGCTGCTGGAGCTGCTGCAGCGAGATCGAGATCGGCAGTGAGGCGCGCGGGAAGTGCAGTGCGCGGACCAGGCCCAGGTTGCCGGAGATCGCCCGGACGCCGTTCAGCACCGAGGTCTGGGTGAAGGTGAAGACGAAGACGCCGGTCACCAGGAACGGGATGTAGTTCCCCTGCCCCCCGGGGATGCCTTTGCGGCCCTCCATGATGACGCCGAAGATGAAGTAGTAGACGGCGGCGTTCAGCAGCGGGGTCACGACCTGCCACAGCTGACCCAGCTTCGCCTGGCTGTACTGCGCGGTGAGTTTCGCCCGTGAGAAGGCGAGGATGAAGTGCCGTCTGCCCCACAGCTGCTTCACGTACTGCGGCAGTGAGGGACGGGCCCCGCTCACCGTCAGGCCGTACTTGGCCGCGAGGTCGGCCGGGGACAGACTGTCGTCCGGTGAGGGCGGGGGCTTCACGCCCACCGCGCCGCCCTGCGTTGTCTCGGTCACGTTGGAAACTTTCGTCCTCACACGTGCGGGTGAACTGGAAGAAGATGATGCTGGAGACGAGCTTGTCAGATCACGGGCGGGCGACCTAGTCGGGTCAGCCGCCATACCGTACGCCACCGCATGGGCCTGCGAGTCCCGCACGGCGTCGTCCAGCCCTCCTTGAAACCGCCGAGCCAGGCGCGCAGCGCCGGCCCCGAAGGCCGGCGGGCCAGCGTCAGCAGCAGCCAGACGCCCAGGTAGACGGGGACGAGGGGAGCGGGCAGGTTCCGCCGGGCCAGCCAGACCCGGTTACGGGCAACCATACGGTGGTAGACCGCGTGCCTGCTGGGGGCGGTGGTGGGGTGGTGGAGCACCATGTCGGCGCGGTAGTCGATGGCCCAGCCCGCGTCGAGGGCACGCCAGGCGAGGTCGGTCTCCTCGTGGGCGTAGAAGAACTCGTCCGGCAGACCGCCGACTTCCGCGATGACCTTGGTGCGTACCGCGTTCGCGCCGCCCAGGAACGTGGTGACACGCGAAGAGCGCATCGGATCGGCGGCGCGCAGCCTGGGAACGTGGCGGCGCTGCGTCTCCCCCGTGTCCGGGTCGGCGATGCGGAAGCTGATGATGCCGAGCTTCGGGTCCGAGGCGAAGGCCTCGCGTACCAGCTCCGCGGTGTCCGTGCCGGGCAGGAGGCCGTCGTCGTCGAGGAAGAGCAGGGCGTCGACCTCGGACCCCGAGGGGCCGAACGCCTCGATGCCGACGTTGCGGCCTCCCGGGATGCCGAGGTTCTCCGGAAGCTCGACCGTCCGTACGCCTGCCGGCAGTTCCGGCAGCGGCGCGCCGTTGCCCACCACCACGATTTCGATGGTGTCGCCGTCCTGCTTGGCCACCGACTCCAGCAGCGCCCTCAGCTCCTCGGGCCGGTTGCCCATGGTGAGGATGACGGCGCCCAGCCTGGGCGTCCTCGCGGAACGCTCCGGCGTCTGCTGCGTCATGGGAGACCTCTCCGTCACTTGAGCCTGCTGGAGGCGAGGATGGACACCAGATGCAGCAGCGTCTGCACGAGGGCGATGCCGGCGAGCACGGCGACGCCGAGCCTGCTGAAGAAGAGGTCCCCTCTGACCTGGTCCAGCACCGCCAGGACCAGGATGAGCAGCGACGCCTCGATCCCGAGTATCAGCCGGTGGAACTTGAGCGCCGCGGCCGCCTTGCGTGCCAGCGCCATGCCGGACGAACGCGGTTCGCTCGCGGCCTCCTTCACGGGCGCCATCCCGCTCTGGTGGCGGGCCACACCGACCAGGTCCGTCTCGGCCTTGATCAGTACGGCGCCGAGCGCGGCGAGGGTGCCCAGGAACGCCCAGAGCCAGTCCACACGGCCGCCGCCCCACAGGTCCGCGGCGCGCAGGCCGAAGCCGACGAGTACGGCGGCGTCGCACAGGTAGGCGCCGACCCGGTCCAGGTAGACGCCGCCCAGCGAGTACTGCTTCTTCCAGCGGGCCAGCTCACCGTCCACGCAGTCGAGCAGCAGGTACAGCTGGACCGCGACGACGCCGAGCACCGCCCCGCCGATCCCCGGCACCAGCAGGGCCGGGGCGGCGAGGACTCCCGCGACGGTCATCAGATAGGTCAGCTGGTTGGGCGTGACCCGCGTGTTCACCAGGTGGCGGTCCACACGCAGCGAGATCTCGCGCATGTAGAGCCGCCCGGCCCAGTGCTCACCGCTCCGCCGGTCCTTCACCCCCTCGGGGTGAACGACCGGGCGGAGTTCAGCTACCGATGGTTTGTGCATAGTCGCGGTATGCGTCCCTGATCTGGTCGGCGGACAGGTCGAGGTGCTCAAGAATGGTGTACCGGCCGGGCCGGGTCTCCGGGGCGTACTCGACCACCTTGACGAACTCGTCCTCGTCGAAGCCGATTTCGCCGGGCAGGACGGGCAGGCCGTGGCGCCGGAGCACCTGGACCATCAGCGCCGACATCTCCCTGTCGCCGCGCAGGAACGTGGCGAACGCCGCACCGAGGCCGCACTGCTCGCCGTGGCTCGCGGCCCGCTTCGGGAAGAGCAGGTCGAAGGCGTGGTTGATCTCGTGGCAGGCGCCCGAGGCCGGCCGGCTGTCACCGGCGACCGACATCGAGATGCCCGTCATCACCAGCCCCTCGGCGAGGACTTGGAGGAAGGCGTCGTCGCCGACGCCGCCCGGGTGGCGCAGGACGGCCTCGCCGGCCTGGCGCGCCATCGCGGCCGCCAGGCCGTCGATGTCCTCGCCGCGCACCGTGTGCCCCAGCTCCCAGTCCCGGACTGCCGAGATGTTGGAGATGGCGTCGCCGATCCCGGAGCGCACGAAGCGGGCCGGAGCCTCACGGATGACGTCGAGGTCGATGACGACCGCGATGGGGTTCGGCACGCCGTACGAGCCGCGGCCCGCGTCGTTGTCGAGGGTGGCGACCGGCGAGCACAGGCCGTCGTGCGAGAGGTTCGTCGCCACCGCGACCAGCGGCAGCCCGATGCGCGCGGCGGCGAACTTCGCACAGTCGATGATCTTGCCGCCGCCGAGGCCGACGACGGCGTCGTAGCGCCCGGACTTCATGGCGTCCGCGAGCTTGATGGCGTCGTCGATGGTGCCGCCGCCGACCTCGTACCAGTCGGCGCTGGGGAGGGCGGGGGCGAAGCGCTCACGCAGGGCCGCGCCCGAACCGCCGCTGATGGCGAAGGCGAGCCTGCCGTTCGAGGAGATCCGCTGGTCGGCCAGCAGGCCCGCCAGGTCGTCCAGAGCGCCGCGGCTGATGTCGACGACGACGGGGGACGGAATGAGGCGGGTCAGTACCGGCATGCGATCTCCCTGCCCTTGGCGAGGTCCTCGTGGTTGTCGATCTCGACCCACTGGACGTCGCCGATCGGCGCGACGTCGATCTTGAAGCCGCGGTTGACGAGCTCCTGGTAGCCGTCCTCGTAGTAGAGCTGCGGGTCGCGCTCGAAGGTCGTCTTCAGCGCGTCGGCGAGCTCTTCGGCGGCCTCGGGCTCGATGAGGGTCAGGCCGATGTACTCGCCCGACGCGGTGGAGGGGTCCATCAGCTTGGTGATCTGCTGCACGCCCTTCTCGGGGTCGGTGACGACCTTCATCTCCTCCTCGTCCAGGTTCTTGACCGTGTCGAGGGCGAGGATGATCTTCTGGCCGTTGCCGCGCGCGTCCAGGAGGGTCTTCTCCACGGAGACGGGGTGGACGGTGTCGCCGTTGGCGAGCAGGGCGCCCTGCTTGATGACGTCGCGGGCGCACCACAGGGAGTAGGCGTTGTTCCACTCCTCGGCCTTGTCGTTGTCGACGAGGGTGAGCTTGACGCCGTGCTTCTGCTCCAGCTCCTCCTTGCGCTCGTACACGGCCTCCTTGCGGTAGCCGACGACGACGGCGACGTCGGTCAGGCCGACGGCGGCGAAGTTGGCGAGGGCGATGTCGAGGACGGTCTGCGACTCCTCGTCGCCCTCGGGGCCCACGGGGACGAGCGCCTTGGGGAGGGTGTCGGTGTAGGGGCGCAGACGCCGTCCGGCGCCGGCGGCCAGCACGAGGCCGATCATGCGGGTTCTCCTGTTTCGTCGTGTACGGCGGGTGCTTTGGAGGACACCCAGAATCGGATGCTCTCGGCGAGCACCACTGCCGCGATGACCGCGGCGAGCACGGTCAGCGCGATGGTGAAACCTTGTGACGGGGCATGGCCACGGCTGTCGCCGCCCAGCCAGAGGACTGCGGCGAGGGTGACGGCCAGGGACCTTCCTTCGTGGCCTCCGGTCGCACGCACAAGCCAGTTCGGAGGCGCGCCGGTGCCGCCGCGGATGCGGTACACCGTGTCGTAGTGATGGTAGGCGACCGCCGCGACCAGCCCGAACGCGGCGGGGAGCGCGCCGCTCGCCCCGTCCCGGGCGGCGAGGACGGCCAGGATGAGGACGAGCACGTATTCGGCTGTACGGAAGAGGGGCGGCACGAGCCAGTCCAGGGACCCCCGCATCGGGCCGGCGACGGCGAGCCCCGAGGTCAGCACGTAGAACAGCGCGGCCGCGGCCGTCCAGACGCTGCCCGCGGGTGTCCACAGCGCCGTGGCGAGCAGCACGAGCACGCCGAGCAGCGCGACGGCGGGGCGGGCGAGGCCGGGCAGCCGCAGACGGGCGCGTTCCGCGAGCGCGGCGCAGCCCTCCGCGAGCGGCCCGCTGTCCGCGAGGTCCGCCAGCGCGCGGGCGGCCCGGTCGGTGCGGTGCGCCTTGCGTGTCAGGGAGCGCAGCACCCGGCCGGCCGTGGTGTAGCAGGCGGCGAGGGCACAGCCGGCGAGGAGCACCACGAAGGTGATGCGGGGCGTCGTGCACGCTGTCAGCACAGCGATCAGGGCCCAGCGCTCACCGATCGGCAGGATGATCATCCGCCGCAGCCACACCGTCCAGCCGACCTTGTCGAGCTTGCTGGAGAGCGCGGCAGTGGGGCTGGTGTTGGCCTGGGCGTCGTGGTTGGCCTCGTTGAAGCTGAAGTCGACGACGTGCCTCGCCGTCTGCAGGACCATCGCGCCCAGCGCGAGCCCCCACACGTCCTCACCGCCGCGTGCGGCGCCGAGCGCGAGACCGGCGTAGTACGCGTACTCCTTGGCGCGGTCGAACGTGGCGTCGAGCCAGGCGCCGAGGGTGGAGTACTGCAGGTCGTACCGGGCGAGCTGCCCGTCGGTCGCGTCCAGGACGAACGAGGCGATCAGCAGCACGCCGGCCGCGACGAAGCCGGCCCGCTCCCCCGTCGCCGCGCACGCCGCCGCGATGAGGGCGGTGACCAGCGAGGCGGTCGTGACCTGGTTGGGGGTGAGGCCGCGGCGTGCGCACCAGCGCGCGATGTAGCGGGAGTAGGGGCTGACGCAGAAGGTGGTGAAGAAGCCGTCGCGGGACTTGACCGCGCTGCGCAGCCGTACGGCCTCGTCGTCGACACTGTCCACGTCGCCGCGGGCGGCGGCGCCGGCGTCCTCGCCTGCGGGGACCGTCGCGACGAGGGCACCGAGGTCGGGGCGGTGCACCGGCACGCCCTGGGCGTCGAGGGCGTCGGCGATCTCGTCGGGGACGGTGCGCAGGACGTGGGAGGGTTCCGTCACGGTCGTCTCACCGGAGACCGCCGCGATCCCGCCGGAGGCCGTGCCGGCTCGCCCGGCGGCCGCTTCCCCCGCGGCCGACGCCGTGCCGGACGGCCCGGGTCCGGCGGCGGAGCCGCTGAGCACGCGGGTCAGCGCCCCGCGGGACTGCGGCGCCACGGCGAGCACACCGGGTACGGCGCCCGCCGGGAAGCGCGGGTCGGTGAGGGCGAGACGCAGGCTGTGCCGGTGCCCCACGAAGCGGGGGTCGACGAGGGCGACGCGCTCCCCGGCGGGCACGGCCGCCACCTGTGCGGACACGTCGTCCTCGCCCGAGGCGACGCGCACGTCGAAGCCCAGCGATCGCAGGTCGTCCTCGAGCGGCGAACCGGCGACCGGCGTACCGGTGAGGATGGCGGTCGACAGTCGAACTCACTCCTTGGAAGCTGGCGCAGCGCGGCTTCCGGCCTTGGGCGCGGCCGGGCAGCGGTCAGGTGCGCCATCGCCCTCTTCGAGGGGCGGGCGGCACGTCCGGCAGAGGCTATCCGATCCAGTGAGCGAGCTTTCATCGCGCGTTCACCGTGCGGCTGTTGCCCTGCCGGGGGCACAGCATGGTCGATCATGAGCGGCCCGACAAATGCGGTCGCGGGGCGGCGGGCGGCGGCAGGCGGGCCCTCAGCCGGCTCACCGGTGAGATGCCGGCGCGGGCTCCGGCCCGCTCCCGCAGTGCTCGATCGTCGTCTTCGTAAGGGTGACTTCCCCCTTCTTTCCGCAGCGCACGACCGCTGCTCCAGCCCCGCGCCGGGCCTTGCGGGGGCCCGGCCTGCGGGCTCCGCCGGGGCGCCGCAGCCGCGGACGGGCCCGGCACGGCTGCGGATAGGCTGCCGATATGACGTGGTTGATCACAGGCGGGGCGGGATACATCGGGGCGCACGTGGTGCGGACGATGCTGGAGGCCGGTGAGCGCGTGGTCGTGCTGGACGACCTCACGGCGGGGGTTCCGGCGCGGCTGAAGGGGTCGCAACCGCAGCCGGCGCTCGTGCAGGGCACGGTCTCGGACCGGCGGCTGCTGGACCGGGTGCTGGAGGAACACCAGGTCACGGGGGTCCTCCACCTCGCCGCGCGCAAGCAGGTGGGCGAGTCCGTGGAGCGCCCGCTCCACTACTACAGGGAGAACGTGCACGGGCTGACCGTGCTCCTCGAAGCGGTGGTCGAAGCCGGGGTGCGGAGGTTCGTCTTCTCCTCGTCGGCCGCCGTCTACGGCACGCCGGACGTCGATCTCGTCACCGAGGAGACGCCGTGCCTGCCGATGAACCCCTACGGGGAGACGAAGCTCACCGGCGAATGGCTGGTGCGTGCCACCGGCCGGGCGGCCGGCATGGCGACGGCGTGCCTGCGCTACTTCAACGTGGCGGGCGCGGCCCGGCCCGAGCTGGCGGACACAGGCGTGTTCAACATCGTCCCGATGTTCTTCGACGCCCTCACGCGCGGCGAGGCCCCGCTGATCTTCGGGGACGACTATCCGACCCCGGACGGCACCTGCGTGCGGGACTACATCCACGTCCAGGACCTGGCCGAGGCCCATCTCGCGGCGGCTCGACGCCTGGAGACGGACGCCGGCGGGACCCGCGCGACGGAGCCGGCGGGGGAGGCGCCGGGGCGCGATCTCACGGTGAACATCGGCACCGGCAAGGGCGTGTCCGTTCGTGAGATGGCCGACCTCGTCGCCGACATCACCGGGAAACGCGAGCCCGCCGCCCGGGTCGCGCCCCGCCGCGCCGGGGACCCGGCGCGCGTCGTGGCCTCCGCGGAACTGGCGGCGAAGGAGCTCGGCTGGACGGCTCGGCACTCCATGCGCGACATGCTCACCTCGGCGTGGGAAGGCTGGTGCCTGCACCACCCCGAGGCCCGCTGAGCCGGCGCGGCCCCGCCGGTCCCGCCGCGCCGGCCGGGCCGCGGCCCCCGCTCTGACCTGCGTGGGCCCACCCGAACCCTCCCCTGACGCAAAAGCGCAGGTCACAGCAGATGACAACGGTGTTCAGCGTCGCGTTGCACCGACCCGTCCGGCGTAGTTGACTTGCCACCGTCAGGCGCTGTGCGCGGGACCGAGGGACGCAGGAGGCTTGCTGCGATGGGCGCTGGGCACGATCACGGAGGGCGGCCCCCGGAACCGGGCGGCACCGCTGCCGCCGCGTACCGCTCGCGGCTGCGTATCGCGCTCGGCATCACCCTCGGTGTGCTGCTCACACAGATCGTGGGCGGTCTGCTCGCCGACTCGCTGGCCCTGCTGGCCGACGCGGGGCACATGGCGACCGACGCGCTCGGCCTCGGCATGGCGCTGCTGGCCATCCACTTCGCCAACCGGCCCGCGACCGAGCGCCGCACCTTCGGCTTCGCCCGGGCGGAGATCCTCGCCGCGCTGGCCAACTGCGTGCTGCTGCTGGGCGTCGGCGGGTTCATCCTCTACGAGTCCGTAGAACGCTTCATCGACCCCGCGCCCACCGACGGCGGCCTCACCCTCGTCTTCGGCGCCATAGGCCTCGCGGCGAACAGCGTCTCGCTGGGGTTGCTGCTCCGCGGCCAGCGGGAGAGCATCAACGTGCGGGGCGCGTTCCTGGAGGTGCTGGCGGACGCACTGGGCTCGCTGGCCGTGCTGGTCTCGGCGGCGGTCGTGCTGTGGACGGGCTGGCTGCCCGCCGACCCGATCGCCTCCCTGGTCATCGGCGCGATGATCGTCCCGCGCACGCTCAGACTCGCGCGCGAGGCGCTGGACGTGCTGCTGGAGTCGGCCCCGCGGGACGTGGACCTCGCCGAGGTACGCGAGCACATCCTCTCCGTGGACGGCGTGACCGACCTGCACGACCTGCACGTGTGGACGATCACCTCCGGCATGCCGGTGCTCTCCGCGCACGTCGTCGTCGCGCAGGAGATGCTGGACTCCGTCGGCCAGGAACGCGTGCTGCACGACCTCCAGTGCTGCCTCGGCGACCACTTCGACGTGGAGCACTGCACGTTCCAGCTGGAGCCGCGCGGACATGCGGTCCACGAAGCGAAGTTGTGCCACTGACGTACGGCAAACTGGGCGCATTGCCGGAGAGTTCCTATTGAAGGATGGACATGGCGAACAGCACCGCGGCCCCGATCATGCTCGAACTGGTCGACGAGGACGGTAAGACGATCGGAACCGCGGAAAAGCTCTCCGCCCACGTCCCGCCGGGGCGGCTGCATCGCGCGTTCTCCGTCTTCCTCTTCGACGACTCGGGGCGGCTGCTGCTGCAGCGCCGCGCCCTGGGCAAGTACCACTCCCCGGGTGTGTGGTCCAACACGTGCTGCGGTCACCCGTACCCGGACGAGAAGCCCTTCGTGGCGTCGGCGCGGCGGGTGAGCGAGGAGCTGGGCGTGGCGCCGCAGCTGATGAGCGAGGCGGGGACCGTCCGGTACAACCATCCGGACCCGGCGTCGGGCCTGGTGGAGCAGGAGTACAACCACCTGTTCGTCGGGCTCGTGCGCGAGGTGCCTGAGCCCGACCCGGAGGAGGTCGCCGAGACGGCGTTCGTGACGGCGCAGGAGCTCAAGCGCCGGCACGGCGAAGATCCTTTCTCCACCTGGTTCATGACGGTGCTCGACGCGGCGCGCCCCGCGATCAACGAGCTCACAGGCGGTTCAGCGGGCTGGTGAGCCCGGCGGCGGGAAGACGCGGCAGCGGAAGCGCGGCCCAGATGATCTTCCCGCCCGTCCCCGTCTGTTCGACGTCGCAGAGCCCCCCGGCCTCCTGCGTGACCGTCTTCACCAGCAGCAGCCCCCTGCCGTGCAGGAGTTCGTGCTCGGGTTCGGCGTCCAGGGCCTTGGGCCTGTAGGGATGGCCGTCCTCCACGGCCACGCGGAGCCACCCCCGCTGCAGGCTCACCTCGACGCCGATCTCGGGTGAGAGCAGGGCGGCGTGCTGCACGGCGTTCGTTGCCAGCTCGGAGAGGATCAGCAGCAGGTTCCCCAGCGTGTCCTCGGGCACCACTCCCCGGCGCCGTACGAGATCCCGGACGGCGTGCCGCAGTTGGGGCACCGCCGAGTCCTGCGCGGGGGCCGTGAAACGCCAGGTCCCCTCGGGGGAGGAGCTCTCGCTCGTTTCCCGTACAGGCAGCGCGACCGGGGACTGTCCGCCCGTTCTAGGCGGATGACTCCCAGGGCTATCCATCTCCCGCACCCGCTCTCTCCCGAAGTGTTCTTGCAGATGTACGTGCATTCGGCGCGTGCATCGAGTGTTGGTATGCCAGAGGCCTGATCCCATGCACTGACCGCAAGTCGGCACTTATCGATGGCAATTGACAGAAGACTTACGCACCGATCGGTTCTCTGACTGACCTTGGCTCTCCTCACCGGAGGTCCGAGGCCATGGCCCGGTTACGATCCGTGCATGGAGCAAGCCGAGCCGCCCCTCCCGGAACCGCCCGCGCAGCCCGCGCTGCTCGCCGAGTCCTCCGACGGCGTCGCGACCGTCACCATCCACAACCCCGCCAAGCGGAACGCCATGACACCGGCGATGTGGCGCGAGCTGCCGCCGCTGCTCGCGGGCTTCGCCGACGACCCGGCCGTACGGACGCTCGTCCTCACCGGGGCGCGCGGGACGTTCTGCGCTGGCGCCGACATCTCCACGCTGCGTGAGTCGCCCGGGACGTCGCAGGGGCTGGCCGTCGCCGCCGAGGAGGCGCTCGCCGCGTTTCCCAAGCCGACGGTCGCGGCCGTGCGCGGCCACTGCGTGGGCGGCGGAGCGCAGCTGGCGGCCGCGTGCGATCTCCGCTTCGCTTCAGCCGGCGCCCTGTTCGGCGTCACGCCCGCGAAGCTCGGCATCGTCTACCCGGAGTCCTCGACCAGGCGGCTGGCGCGGCTCACGGGTCCCGCCACGGCCAAGTTCCTGCTCTTCTCCGGGGAGTTGATCGACGCCGAACGGGCCCTGCGCACGGGTTTGGTCGACGAGGTGCACCCGGAGGAGGCCCTGGACGAGAGGGTCGCCGGCTTCGCGCGCACCCTCGCCGCGCGTTCGCAGCTGACCCAGGCGTCCGCCAAGGAGTTCGCCGACGGACGGTGCGATGCCGCCCGTGTCGACCACTGGCAGGGCGTCGCGGGAGCGAGGGAGGAGGCGGCGGAAGGCGTCGCGGCGTTCCTGGAGCGCCGCGAGCCGCGCTTCACGTGGACTCCGGCGCGCGGTGGCGGGTTCGCCGGGACGGTGTGAGGGGGGCGTGAAACCCGCCGGAAGCGACCCCCGATCCGGTATTACTTCTCGGTAACCTGTTGTCATGACGTCTCTCCCCGAGCGCGCCGCCCGGCGCTGCCATCACATGGTCAACCCGCTCCACTCCGCTCTGTACTTCTCCCCAGAGCTGGCCAGGGAGCTCGCCCCGTACGGCATCGAGGACCCCAGCGCCGTCTACCTGGCCGGACGTGCCGCACCGCTCGGTGCGGTGGGCCCCGGCGCCGTGACGGCGACCTTCTACAACTTCCGGCACGAGCTCGTGGCCCGCCACGTCCCGTCCGTCTGGGAGTCCGCCTCCCCCGCGACGGTGCTGGCCGCCCGGCTGCGCGCCGTCGACACGATGCTGCGTGACCTGCTGGGCGCGGAGGCCGTCTCGTCGCCGCAGATGGAGGAAGCCGCGGGGCTCGCGCTCAGGGCCGCCGAGGGCTGCACGCGCTCCGGACGGCCGCTGTACGCCGCCAACGCGGACCTGCCCGTACCCTCCGCCCCGCACCTCGCCTTCTGGCACGCCGCCACCATGCTGCGCGAGCACCGCGGGGACGCCCACATCGCCGCGCTGCTCCAGGCGGGCCTCGACCCCCTGGAGGCGCTCGCCAGCCACACCGCGAGCGGCCGGGGCATGGCGCCCAAGTGGGTGCTCGCGACGCGCGGCTACAACGCGAAGGACTGGGCGTCGGCCCAGGACCGGCTCCGCGAGCGGGGGTTGATGGACGCGGGGGGCGACCTCACCGAGGAGGGCACGGCTCTGCGCAAGGAACTGGAGTACAGGACGGACCTGATGGACAGCGCTCCCTACGAGCACCTCGGTGCCGAGGGTGTGGCCCGGCTGACGGAGCTGGCGTCGGAGTTCTCCGCCGCGGCCGCCACCGCCGGCGCGTTCCCCGACGACCTCTTCGGACGCGACTGAACGGTGGGGGCGCCTGCAAGCGGTGAGCGAGGCAGCGTGCCGCCCGGAGAGCACGCGGCGTTCCGGAAAGCGCGCGGCGGCGGTCCGGGAGGGCCGGAGCGAGGGGAGCCGGGGAGAGCGGGCCGCGGGCCGAACGGCGTCTGCCGCAAGGGAGTTGGGGCGCCGCCGGGAGAGACGGGTCGCACGGACGTCCCGCGGACCGGTTGTTTGCGGACGCCGAGTCCGGTTACCCGGACGGCATGTTCCGAGCAATCGCAGACGCCCTCCGCATGGTCGGGGGCGCCATCGCCACAGTAGTGACCCTTCCGTTCCGACTCCTCGCCAAGCTCTTCGGCGGAGCCTCGCGCACAGGACGCAGGGTCTGACCCCGATCCGGGTGACGCCCTCTCCCCCGCGGCGACGCGGTGAGGGGCGCGTCGAGCGCACGTGGAACGCCGAGAACCCGGCGGCGAACCGGGCCCGCGTCGGGGCTGTTTCCGACGCGGGCCCTGTCTGCACGTCCGCCTGAGGGTGCCACCTGCCACAATGCAGGCTCACCGGGGACACCCAGCACCGAGAAGGCGGACCAAGCAACGTGACGACGACCATCGAAGGCAGGATCGCCGAGGAACTCGGCGTACGGGAGCGGCAGGTCAAGGCCGCGGTCGAGCTGCTCGACGGCGGTTCGACCGTGCCGTTCATCGCGCGCTACCGCAAAGAAGCGACAGAGATGCTCGACGACGCGCAGCTGCGCTCCCTGGAGGAGCGGCTGCGCTATCTGCGGGAGTTGGAGGAGCGGCGCGAGGCCGTCCTCGAGTCCGTCCGGTCGCAGGGCAAGCTCGACGAGAAGCTTGAGCAGCAGATCCGGGCCGCGGACTCCAAGGCGCGCCTGGAGGACATCTACCTGCCCTTCAAGCCGAAGCGCCGCACCAAGGCCCAGATCGCCCGCGAGGCGGGCCTCGAACCGCTCGCCGACGGCCTTCTGGGCGATCCCGGCACCGAACCGCAGGCCGCTGCCGCCGCGTTCGTCGACGCCGAGAAGGGAGTCGCCGACGCCGCGGCCGCCCTGGAGGGGGCGCGCGCAATCCTCGCGGAGCGCTTCAGCGAGGACGCGGACCTGATCGGCGAGCTGCGCGAGCAGATGTGGACGCGCGGGCGGCTCGCCGCGAAGGTGCGGGAGGGCAAGGAGGAGCAGGGCGCCAAGTACGCGGACTACTTCGACTACTCGGAGGGTTTCGCCGAGCTGCCCTCGCACCGGGTGCTGGCGATGCTGCGCGGGGAGAAGGAGGAGGTCCTCGAACTGGCGCTGCTGCCCGAGGAGCCCTCCGAGGACGAGGCGCCGGCGAAGGACCGCGCCCCCGGTCCGTACGAGCGCGCCATCGCCCACCGGTTCGGCGTGCGCGACGAGGGCCGCCCCGCGGACGCCTGGCTCGCCGAGACGGTGCGCTGGGCGTGGCGTACGCGCATCCTGGTGCGCCTCGGGCTCGACCTGCGGCAGCGGCTGCGCACTGCGGCCGAGGACGAGGCGGTGGGTGTCTTCGCCGCGAACCTGCGCGACCTGCTGCTCGCCGCGCCCGCCGGCACCCGCGCCACGCTGGGTCTCGACCCGGGGCTGCGTACGGGTGTGAAGGTGGCCGTCGTCGATGCGACGGGCAAGGTCGCCGCGACGGACACGGTCTACCCGCACGCCCCGCAGAAGCGCTGGGACGAGTCGCTGGCGAAGCTGGCGGTCCTGGCGCAGCGGCACTCCGTCGAACTCGTCGCGATCGGCAACGGCACCGCGTCGCGCGAGACGGACAAACTGGCGGGGGAACTGATCGCCAAGCACCCGGAGTTGAAGCTGACGAAGGTGATGGTCTCCGAGGCTGGCGCCTCCGTGTACTCGGCGTCCGCGTTCGCCTCGCAGGAACTCCCCGAGCTGGACGTGTCGTTGAGGGGCGCGGTGTCCATCGCCCGGCGGCTCCAGGACCCGCTCGCGGAGCTGGTCAAGATCGACCCCAAGTCGATCGGCGTCGGCCAGTACCAGCACGACCTGTCGGAGGTGAAGCTCTCCCGCTCCCTCGACGCCGTCGTGGAGGACTGCGTGAACGGCGTCGGGGTCGACGTCAACACGGCGTCGGCGCCCCTGCTCTCCCGGGTGTCGGGCATCGGGTCGGTACTCGCCGAGAACATCGTGTCGCACCGCGACGGGCACGGCCCGTTCAAGAGCCGCCGCGAACTCAAGGACGTGGCGCGGCTCGGCCCGAAGGCGTTCGAGCAGTGCGCCGGGTTCCTGCGCATCCGGGACGGCGAGGACCCGCTGGACGCCTCCAGCGTGCACCCGGAGGCGTACCCCGTCGTGCGCACGATGGTGAAGGCCGCTGGCACGGACGTGCCGACCCTCGTGGGCAACACCGCGCTGCTGCGCTCCCTGAGCCCGGAGAACTTCGTCGACGACACCTTCGGCCTCCCGACGGTCACCGACATCATCCGGGAGCTGGAGAAGCCCGGACGCGACCCCCGGCCCGCGTTCAGGACGGCGACCTTCAAGGAGGGCGTGGAGAAGCTCGGCGATCTAGAGCCGGGCATGCTCCTGGAGGGCGTCGTGACGAACGTCGCGGCCTTCGGTGCCTTCGTCGACGTCGGTGTGCACCAGGACGGACTGGTCCACGTCTCGGCGATGTCGAAGACGTTCGTGAAGGACCCGCGGGACGTGGTGAAGCCGGGCGACATCGTGAAGGTCAAGGTCCGGGACGTCGACGTCGCGCGGAAGCGGATCTCGCTGACGCTGCGGCTCGACGACGACGTCACGGCGAACGGTGCGGGCGGTGACGGCGCCTCCGGCGGTGAGGGCCGCCGCAGGCAGGGCGGTGGGGACCGCGCGCCTCGCCAGCGCCAGGGCGGCGGCAGGCAGAACTCCGGCCGGCAGAACGCGGGCCGCCAGGGCGGCAACGGCGGCGGCAGGGGGCAGCGGCGGGACGCCGCGCCGGCGAACAACGAGATGGCGGAGGCTTTGCGCCGGGCCGGGCTGCTGGGCGACGGCAAGAAGCGGTGACCTGCGAGGCGGCCGGGACCCTCTGAGGGGTCGCGGCCGCCTCGGCCGTCCCGTCGCCCGCGCGCGTCACCCGTGCAGCCGCGCCTCCGGGAAATCCGGTTGCCGCTCTCCGGGCACCGGCGTACTTTCTGTACTGCCCCATTGCCGCTGACAGGAGATGCCCTTGCTCGTCTGAGGTCGAAGAACACCGTGCACCCCCTCTGTGCGTGCCACGAGTGCGACCTCGGAAGCGAGCTGCGAGCCTGCCGTCGGCGGCTTTCGTTCTCCGGAACGGCTTCTCCCGCGCTGCTCCTCCCCCTTCGCTCCTCGTTCCGCCCGGTCGCGGGCTGCGGTGTTCCACGTCGTCCACCGCCCGCCCCGTGTCCGGCCGAGGAGCCCTCATGTCCACCACCCACTCTTCCCCCTCTCTCACCTGCGTCCGTCTCTCGTTCAACTGGCCTGACGGCACCGAGGTCTTCTCGGGCTTCGACTGGCAGGCAGGCCCCGGGCGCACCGGTCTGATCGGCTCGAACGGCTCGGGCAAGTCGACCCTGCTGCGCCTGCTCTCCGGCGAACTCGCCCCCGCCGGCGGCAGCGTGCAGGTCTCGGGCGAGATCGGCTACCTGCCGCAGGGGCTGACGCTGGAGACCGGCCGGCGGGTCGATGACGCGCTGGGCATCGCCGAGGCGCGTGCCGCGCTCCACGCCATCGAGGCGGGCGACGTGCGGGAGGAGAACTTCACCGCCGTCGGCGACGGCTGGGACGTCGAGGAGCGCGCCCGCGCGATGCTGGACCAGCTGGGGCTGGAGCGCATCGGCCTGGACCGCACCATCGGCGAGCTGTCCGGCGGGGAGTCGGTGATGCTGCGGCTGGCGGCGCTGCTGCTGCGCCGGCCGGACGTGCTGCTGCTGGACGAGCCGACCAACAACCTCGACCGCCGGGCCCGGCGCCGCCTCTACGAGACGGTCTCCGCGTGGCACGGCGTCCTCGTGGTGGTCAGCCACGACCGCGAACTGCTGGAACTGGTCGACCGCGTCGCGGAGTTGCGCGCGGGCGGCATCCGCACCTTCGGCGGCACGCTGTCCGCGTACGAGGAGGCGATCGCCACGGAACAGGACGCCGCGGAGCGGAAGTTGCGCGTCGCCGAAGCCGATGTGAAGCGCCAGCGGCGTGAACTGATCGAGGCGCGGGTGAAGTTGGCGAAGCGCGTGCGCTACGGCAACAAGATGCGGGCCAACAAGAGCCAGCCGAAGATCGTCATGAACGAGCGGAAGCGCGAGGCCCAGGTCTCGGCCGGAAAGCACCGCATCCTGCACGAGCAGCGCCTGGACGACGCCCGCGGGCGTCTCGACGAGGCCGCCGGGAAGGTGCGCGACGACGACGAGATCCGCGTGGATCTCCCGTTCACCGCGGTCCCGTCGGGACGTCAGGTGCTCACCCTGCGGGAGCTGGAGGTGCGCTACGGCGCGCGGGCCGAGCTGCGCGTGCACGGAGCCGAGAGGATCGCCCTCACCGGGGACAACGGCACCGGGAAGACGACGCTGCTGCGCACGATCGCCGGCCGGCTCGCGCCCGTCTCGGGCGAGGCGGAGGCGCACGTGCCGCTGCGGTACCTGCCGCAGCGGCTGGATCTGCTGGACGACTCGCTCACGCTGGTGGAGAACGTGTGCGCGCTCGCGCCGTCGGCGAGCGTGAACCAGGTGCGGGCACAGCTCGCGCGGTTCCTCTTCCGCGGTGCGCGCGCCGACCAGACCGTCGGCACGCTCTCGGGAGGCGAGCGGTTCCGGGCGACGCTCGCGGCGCTGATGCTGGCCGAGCCCGCACCGCAGCTGCTGATGCTGGACGAGCCGACCAACAACCTCGACATGGCGAGCGTGCGGCAGCTGCGATCGGCGCTGGAGTCGTACGCGGGTGCGCTGATCGTGGCGTGCCACGACATGCCGTTCCTGCGGGACATCGGCGTCACCCGCTGGCTGCGGCTGGACGGCGAACTGCAGGAGTGCGATCCGGCGGACCTGTGACCGGCGGCCCCCGGGGCCGTCCGCCGTACCAGGACGGCCCCGCACGGGGACCCGGCGGTCACTCCCCCGTGGCGGTCGCCACCTCCAGGGCGGCCACCCGCACGTCCGGCACGTCGTGCCTGCGGACGTCCCGCAGGAAGGCCCGCCACGGTTCGCTCCAGCCGCTGCGGGGGTTCACAGCCGCGGCGAGCGCCACGGCCAGCAGACCCGAGGCGTGGCCTCCGTCCGCCACGAGACCGCGCGCGACCCGCAGAAGGCGCTCGCTGCTGCCGGAAGGCCGGTGGCCGGACTGCAGGGTGCGGCGCAGTTCGTCGGCGGTGCGCCACGCCTGCCCGGGCAGCTGGGCGTGCAGGCCGGCGATGCCGCGCAGCTGCCTGGCCAGTGTCTCCTCGTCTGCGCCGAGGTCGACGGCCGAGCAGAGCAGGCGGGCGGCCAGCGGCACGAACTCCTCGTGCCCGGCGAGCAGTACGCCCGTCTGCCCGGCGGCCTGGCGGGCGTTGCGGTGACTGCCCGCCCGCCGGCCCAGGGTGAGCACGATGTGCTCGACGCGGCGCCGCGCGGGGCGGTCGCGGTCCGGGTCGGCGTCGGGGGTGTGCGGGTCGGCGTCGGAGGCGATGAGCCGGGAGACCGCGTCGGTGAACGTGGTGGCGCTCTCGGGGAGTGCGGCGGCCAGCTCCACCAGGCCGTCCGCGGCGTACTGCCAGGTGCCGCGGTTGGCGAGGTCGGTGACCGCGTCCGCGAGGACGTCCGCGGCCTCCGGGGCCCACGGCGCCCAGTGCGCGAGCGAGGAGTGGACCGTCTCGGCGACCTGGGGGTCCTCCGCCCCGCCGAGCCCGGTGACGATGCGGGCGTAGCGCTCCCGGTGGCGTTCGGGGAGGTGGAGGGGGCGGGTGCGCAGCACGGCCTGGCACAGGACGGGTTCGCCCTCGGCGGCGGACGCGATCACCTGCCAGGCGCGGCGGTCATCCAGGAGCTGCGCCGCCGAGGTGACGCAGGCCGCCCGCACGTCCACGTGCTGGCCCGGGAGTTCGTACGCCGCGAGCAGCACCTCCGCGGCCTCCGACACCGGCAGCAGGGACGCGGCGAGGCGTACGGCCTGCCGCCGCGCGGTGACCGTCACGCCCGGCTCCTCGCGGGGACTCCCGGCGGACGGTTCGCCACGAGCCTCCCCGGTGGCCCCGGAGGGCTCGGTCCCCGGGGCGGCGTCGTGGCCGCCGCCGCTCTCCCCCGGGGGAAGCAGCAGTCCGCGCACCACGTCGGTCAGCTGTGACGGAGCGAGGTAGCGGCAGGCGCGCGCCAGCGCGCGGACGGCGTTGCGGGCCCGGCCCTCGGCGGTGTGGGCCAGCAGGGCGGGCAGCGCCTCCTCGGGGCGGTCGGTGCGTACGAGGGCCCCCATCGCCGACTCGGCGAGTTCCTCCTCGTCCTCGACCCAGTCGTTCACCCAGAGGCGCAACTCCCGCGCGCCCTCTCCGGGGACGTGCGCGAGCTTCGAGAGCGCGGCCTTCCGCCGGGCCATGCCGTTGGTGTCGTCGTCCGCCTCGTGCGCGAGGAGCTGCGCGGCGGCCCGCTGCTGGCGGGGGAGCCAGCGGTCCGTCCACCGGTCGACGGGCGGCATGGGGGGCGTGTCGTCCTTGGTGAGGAACCGTCCGTAGGGCGGGGCCTCGCCCAGCACGGTGTCGAGCAGGTCGGTGCGGCGCCTGCAGATCGTGCGGGAGACGGCGGGCAGCACCGCGGCCGACGCGTCCAGGGACAGCACGTCCGCGGCCCTGGCGTCCCGCGCACGCGGATCGCGCAGCCACAGCCCGACCGCCGCCCGCGCGTTGGCCTCGCTGCCGAACTGCACCGCCTGCCACAGGAGTTCCTGCAGTTCCGGCATGTCGTCGGCGCGCGCGCCGACCGCGCGGGCGAGCGCGAACGTCAGCCCGTGGTCGTCCTTCTCCGCGCCGGCCTCCAGCCAGTACCGCAGCGACTCGTGGACGGTGTGCTCCTGGCCGCGGGGCAGCGTGCGGTCGAGCCTGCCCAGATCGGCCCCGCCGGTGTCGCCGGTGAGCCGCACGATGGTGCGCAGCGCCCACCCGACGAGGGCGCGGCGGCCGCTGGCGACGTGTTCCCGCAGGACCGCCCCTGCGAGGCGCCCCAGAACCTCCCGGGTCTCGTGCGAGGAGTCGGGGGCCTGGACGGCGTCGCCGGTGAGGCGGTCGAGGTGGTCCGCGGCCTCGTCCGTGAGCAGCCGCGGAGGAAGCGCCGTCAGCGCGTTCAGGGCGGACCACCTGACGGCGTCCTGCTCGTTCCGCAGCCGTGCCATGGCGCCGAGCAGCTTGTTGACGCGGGCGTGGTCGCCGCCGTCGCGGCGGGCGGCGCGCACGGTCTGGCGTACGAGGAGCGGCCACGCCCGGGCGCGGTCCTCCGCCGCGGGACGCCGGGTCGCCTCCTCCAGCTCTTCGCGGGCCTCCTGGCCGGGCAGGTGGGCGACGGCCGCGAGGACGGTCGCCCAGTGGGCCTCCCTGTCCCGGGCCTGCTGGGCCATCCGCTGCGCCTCCGCCTCGCGGCGCTCGTGCGGCAGCGCGTCGAGGACCTCCTCGTCGAGGCGCTCGTGGGAGCGGTCCTCGTCCTCGGTCACGGCGTCGTAGAAGGCGGCGCGGCGGCCGGGCGGAAGCGCCCGCAGCAGCTCCGCGAAGCGCTTCGGGCTGCGGTTCCAGGCACGTCCCAGCTCGTACAGCTCCGGGGCGTCGGCCTTGACCAGGCGGCGCAGCACCGACGGGGGCAGGCCCTTGTCCAGCAGGCGGCCGGAGTGCTCGTCCGCGAGGAGCAGGCGGACCGTACGGCCGGGGTCCGCGGCGACGAGGCGCGGCAGTTGCGGCCAGAACGGCAGGGGCAGCGGCAGCCGCTCCCGGTAGCGCTCCAGCAGTCCGAGAACCTCTTCGGGACGGGCGGCGGCCGTACGCGCCACTCCCGCGGCGTACCGGTCCCACCACAACTCTCGGAGCACCGGCGGCAGTTCGTCGAGCTGCCGGGCGGATTCGGCGAGCACCTCGCCGGGGTGGCGTCCGGCGAGCGCCCCCCAGCAGGCGACCGTGTGGAACAGCTCCGGCAGCAGCCGTGCGACCGTCGCAGCGCCGCAGCCGGGCAGGAGCCTGGCGGCCTCCGCGTCGCCCCAGCGGGTGCGGAGCACGTCGATGAGGCCGTCGGCGAGTTCGCTGCGCCCGCCGGCGACGATGGTGCGCAGCAGCTCCGCGCGGATGGCGGCGGGAGCAGCGTGCAGCGCCTGCAGGAGGGCGTCGTCGGTGATCCCTCCGGACGGCGCGGCGGCCGCTCGCTGAGCGTGGCCGCGGACGAACGCGTCGGGGTGGGCCAGCCGGGCCGACAGGTGGGCGTGGTCCCGGCCCGCGCTCGCGGCGATGACCGCCAGCCGCCTGCCGTACAGCCCGTGCTGCTCCAACCCGTCCAGCAGCCCGGCGAGTCCGTCGTCTCCGGCGGCTTCGCGGGCTCGGGCGCAGAGCAGGCGTATGCGCTCCCGGTGAGCGAGCGGCTCGAGAGCGTCGAGGAGTTCGGTGGCGGCGGCACGGGACATGGCGGGGATTCTGCCTGCCGGCAGCCCCGCGCGGGAGGGTTCTCCCCAGGGCTTAGCAGTACGTGCGCGTATTTTCGGCCGCCCGGCGATCTCTCCCCCGGATCGAGGCGGGGGACGGATGGCCACGGCGCGGTCCGGCACGGCCACGCGTGCCGGCGGCCGGCGCTACTGGACGCTGCCCGCGGGGAGTTGGGTCCGCGTGCGGGAGGGTGCGCGGTCCGGTCCGCGCGCACCGGGCACCCGGGCCACGGCCCGCGTCGCTCACGGCCCGGAGCGCCCGTCCGCTCCCGCCGCGTCCCCCTCGGGACCCGATCGCGCTATTGATCGATCCGCCGCCGGTTCCCTAGCGTCGCGGCATGGACGACGTGATCGTGGTGGGGGCAGGCGTCATCGGACTGACGACCGCGGTGATGCTGGCCGAGCGGGACGCGGACGTACGGGTCTGGAGCCGGGAAGAGGCCGCGCCGACGGCGTCGGAGGTCTCCGGCGGCCTGTGCTGGCCGTACCGCATCGAGCCGCAGGAGCGGGCGGTCGAGTGGGCGGAGCGCTCGTTCCGCAACTTCGCCTGGCTCGCCGAACAGCCGGCCCGCACCGGGGTACGGCTCGTGCGGGGCACCCTGGAGGACGACGCCGGCGACTCCGTACCGGACGCATGGCACTCCCTGATCGGGAATCCGCCCCGGACTCCCCTTGTCGACATGCAGACCTATCTCCGGTATCTGCGGGGCAGGCTGGCGGCAGCCGGAGGCCGCGTCGAGCAGCGCGGGATCACGTCGCTGGACGAAGCCGCCGCCGAAGCGCCCGTCGTGGTCAACTGCACCGGCCTCGGCGCCCGCGAGCTGGCCGGAGACACGGGGATGCAGCCCGTGCGGGGGCAGATCGTCGTCGTGGAGAACCCCGGCATCGACGAGTGGTTCCTCGCCTCGCGCACCGACTCCGGGGATCCGCAGACCACTTACCTGCTCCCCCAGCCGTACGGCCTGCTGCTGGGAGGCACCGCCGACGAGGACGCCGAGGACCTGACGCCCGACCCGGCCGTCACCGAAGCCATCGTGCGCCGCTGCTCACGGTTCCGTCCGGAGGTGGCGGACGCACGGATCATCGAGGAGCGGGTGGGGCTGCGCCCGTACCGGCCCCGAGTGCGGCTGGAGAGGCAGGAGCTGCCCGGCGGGGCCACGTGCGTCCACAACTACGGGCACGGCGGCGCCGGGGTGACGGTCTCCTGGGGGTGCGCCCTCGACGTGCTCCGGCTTCTCGACGGCGCCTGAGACCCGGAAGGCCCGGCGGGGCGGCGCCGGAACGCTGCGGACGGGGCCGGGGCGCGCCGGGCGCGGGGCGGCACACGCGCCGCCTTCCGCGCCCTCGGGATGGCTGATGTCCGCCGCATGACGTTCCTGTGGCAGTCGGCGGGAAAGGGCTGCCGGGCCCGGGCGGAGTACATACCCTTCATCCCGGCCCAGTCCGGCCAAGACGGACTCGGTCAGGTGCGACGGGCATCGGCCCGGCTGCCGGCCTGGCAGCCGGATCAGCGTGGCGGTTCGCTGCGGCAAGGGAGTTGGAGGACTCGTGCGTCACAGACTCATGGTTCCGGGTGCGGTGCTCGCCGCACTCCTGACGGCGGTTCCGGCCTCGGCGGCCGAACCATCGCCGGGTGCGCCCGGAGCGGGAGACGCGTACTACCCCGCGTACGGCAACGGCGGCTACGACGTCTCGCACTACGACCTGCGGCTGAAGTACCAGCCGAAGAGCGACGAACTCTCGGGCACCGCAACGCTGCTGGCGGAGACCACCCAGGAACTGAGCCGTTTCAACCTGGACTTCGCCCTCGATGTGAGCACGGTGCACGTCAACGGCCGCAAGGCGTCCTTCGAGACCTCCGGCGACCACGAGCTGGAGGTGACCCCGGCCCAGCCGATCGCGAAGGGCGAGGACTTCACCGTCGTCGTGCGCTACTCGGGCGTCCCCTCGGAGGTCGAGGTCAACGGGCTCACCTCCTGGCACCGCACGCCTGACGGAGCGGTGGCCGCCAACGAGCCCGAGTCGGCCTGGTGGTGGTACCCGAGCAACGACCACCCCAGCGACAAGGCCACCTTCGACGTGAGCATCGCCGTCCCCGAGGGCTACCAGAGCCTCAGCAACGGCAGGCTGGTGTCCGAGCGGGAGTCCGCCGGCTGGGTGCGCACGTCCTGGCGTTCCAGCAAGCCGCAGGCCACATACCTGGCGACGCTCGCCGTCGGCAAGTTCGACCTGACGAAGAGCACCACCGAGAGCGGCATTCCGGTCCTCAACGCCTACAGCAAGGGCCTCGGCGACGAGGACGGCTCCGCCCGCGCGAGCGTCGAGCGCACCGCCGAGATCACCGACTGGCTGGAGGGCGTGTTCGGCAAGTACCCCTTCGAGTCCGTCGGCGGCTACGTACCCGACACGGGCAAGAGCTTCGCCCTCGAGACCCAGACGATGGCCTTCTACGGCAACAAGCGCTTCAAGAGCGGCACCGACGTCTCGGTCGTCGTCCACGAGGTGGCGCACCAGTGGTACGGCGACAGCGTGTCCGTGCGGAACTGGAAGGACATCTGGCTGAACGAGGGCTTCGCGAGCTACGCCTCCTGGCTGTGGTCGGAGGAGCAGGGCGAGGGCACCGCGCAGGAACTGGCCGAGTACGCCTACGACTCCTACCCCGCCGGCGACGAGTTCTGGAAGGTGAAGCCGGGCGACCCGGGCCCCGAGAACCAGTTCCACGGAGCGGTCTACGACCGCGGCGCGATGGCTCTCCAGGCGCTGCGCAACAAGATCGGCGACAAGGACTTCTTCGCGATCCTCAAGGGCTGGCCGTCGGAGCGCTCGTACGGCAACGCACGCCTGGCGGACTTCGAGAAGTACGCGGAGAAGGTCTCCGGTGAATCCCTCGGCAAGCTCTTCGACGCCTGGCTGCACACGGCGTCGAGGCCGTCGAAGCCAGCGCTGGGGGGCGTGAAGAGCGAGCGTGGCGAGCCCGTACGGCCCGATTCGTGGGAGGAGATCCAGGCCGTCAACGGATCGCACCGCCACTGACGGGACGCCGGCCCCCGGAGCCTTCTCGGGCTCCGGGGGCCGGCGCGTGACGGTGAGCCGGACGACGGGTCGGGCGGTGTGTCAGGCGGTGCCCGGCGGGACGGGCTTGATGAGGGCGAACGTTCCGCCCTGCGGGTCCTGCACCACCGCCATGCGGCCCGCCATCATGTCGAACGGGGGCACGAGCACGGAGCCGTCCGCCCGGATGAGGGCGTCGACCGTGCTGTCTGTGTCGTCGATCGCGAAGTACGGGATCCAGTGCGGCGGCGTGCCGGACGGCGAGTTCTCCAGCCCCTGCATGCCGCCGACAGCGCGGCCGGCGGCGTTGAGCGCGTAGTAGCCCGGCGCCCCCTCCATCGTCGAGGTGTGGATGCCCAGGTGCCGGTAGAAGGAGCCGGCGCCTTCGATGTCGGAGGTGTTGAGCTCGCTCCAGATGACCGCGCCGTGCTCGTTGACGATCTGCGAGCCGATGAACTCCCTGGCCTGCCACAGCCCGAAGACCGCGCCGGCCGGGTCGGCGACGACCGCCATCCGCCCCAGGTCCATCACGTCCATGCCGGGGACCATGACGGTGCCGCCGTTGTCCATGACGGCCTGCACACCGGACTCCACGTCGTCGGAGGCCAGGTACGTGGTCCACGCGGGCGGGGGCGTGGGCCCGCCGTCCGGGGACATCGCGGCCATGATCCCCGCGACGGGCCTGCCGTGCAGGGTGCAGACCGAGTAGCCGCCGTTCTCCGCGGGGCCGATCTCGCCCTGCCAGCCGAAGAGGTCGCGGTAGAAGTCGAGGGCCGCCTGCTGGTCGGGGACCATCAGGTCGACCCAGCAAGGGACACCGGGCTCGTAACGGGCAGTTACCTCGGGCATGGCAGCTCCTTATGGGCAGCGGTTCCCGGTCACTGTGCCGAGCGCGGTGTCCGCCGCCTCCCCCGCCACGCCGCCCCGCGACGGCGCCGCGGGCGAATTCACCCGCCTCCCTCCGGGGCGCCGCGCGCGGCCCGTTCCACGCCCTGCCCGCCCTCCCGGCCCGGTCCGCCCACCGGCCGGCGGCCGCACCCCGGACGACCGGCAGCCGCGCCCCGGCCGTGAGTCATCCGCCCGGCTCCGGCCCCGGGCGGCCCGACTGGCGGCGGTACTCCTTCCGCGCCGCGTAGGCCAGAGGCAGGTACCGCAGGCGCTCCGGCAGCAGCGGCATCACGACACGCACCGCGCGCCCCAGCCCCCGCAGCCGCCGCTCCTGCCGCTCCGTCCAGGGCAGGCCGATGGCGGCGCGGGCGTCCGGCGGCATCATGCCGATGGTGAGGAAGCGGCGGAAGCGGGCGAACCACGGCCCCAGGACCGGCCAGGCCAGGCGCAGCGCCGTGCGGACGGCGCGGGGTCCCCGGTCGGGCGCGGGCAGGGGCACGTCGACGGCGATGAGTTCCTCGACGACGGCCGTCCTCTCCAGCTCCTCGGACAGGACCCGTCTGTAGTACGGCCAGAACTCCTCGACCGTCTGCGGCATGTCGCGGTCCTGGATGCCGAGGACGCGTCCGACCTGGAGCCACTCCGCGTACAGCCGCCGCTCCTCGTCCGGGGTGTACGGGCGGCCGCCGAGATAGGGCCGGGTGTGCCGGTAGACGGGGAAACCCGTGGCGTGCACCCACGAGTAGTAGGCCGGGGTGAGGGCGTGGTACTCGCGGCCGTGGGCGTCGACCCCCTTGATCCCCTGGTGCAGCCTGCGCAGCCGGCGCCCCTCTTCCTCGGCCTTCTCCCCGCCGTACACCCAGAGTTGAACGCTTCTCAGGGAGCGCTCGCCGCGTCCCCACGGGTCGGTCCGGAAGACCGAGTACTCGTCGACGCCCGCGCTCACGGCCGGGTGCGCGACCTGCATCGCGAGCGCGGCGGGCAGGGTCAGCAGCATCCTGACCTCTCCCGCGAGGTCCCACAGCATGCCGCCCGGCGGGGGCGGGACGGGCCCGTCCCGCCCCCGGACGCTGTCGCTGTCGGCCCGGCTGCTGCTGTCGCTGCTCACTCTCTTCATGATGCCTCCGGCCTCTTTCGGACGCGCGGCCGGCGGGGCGGCGGCCGGGCCCCGGGCCGGTGCCTCCCGGCCGCCGAACGCCGCGTTCCGGGGCCGCGGCGGTACGCGCGGGATGCCCGGCTTCTGGCATACGGCACTGCACAGCGGCCATACGGAACCCTCTCTAGCTCTTCCCTAGTGGCGCTTCCATGGCCAGACTGAGTTTCGAACGAACTGGCCGGGCACGCCCGCGGCAAGGCAGCCGCACGATGGGCGGATACGGCCATGCGACGACCGAACAGGACATGGAACGGCATTTGCGTACGGCGGTGGTTCGCGCGGTTCACCGCGTACGAGTGCGATCCAACGGGACATCATCGGCGGGAGTTTCACCTCCGGCGCCGTCACGGGGAACGCAGCCGGTCCCAACAGGTGGATGCAGGTGATCGATTGATCAATTGTTTTCGGCCTGCGGCTTTAAATGATCGCTCGCTCCCCTATATTGGTGCGGCGCTGACCGGCCTGTGCGGCTCACCCCCCTCCCTGCCCGGACCTGTCCACAAGGACCCTGATTGATGACCCCCGAGACCTCCCCACCGTCAAAACAGTCCCGCCCCGGTGCCACGGACCGCGGCGCCGGGCGTTCGCCGAAAACGGGGACGGGTACAGCTCTCGCCTTTCTGATAGCCGTGCTCGTCACGGGTCCCGCGTGCCTGTACGCCGTCTACGCGTCACCGCTCTCCATACGCCCGGCCGTCGCCTGGGCCGGCGGAGCCGCCGCCGTACTCCTCAGCATCTCCGTCGCCCTGGCCACGCGCGGCATCCTCCTCACCCGCCACCTGCGGGCGGTCGTCAAGAAGAAGGACGACGAGGCCGACGCCGAGCGGGCCGTGGCCGCGCACTTCGCCGACGTCGTCGTGCCGATCCTGGTCGAGCGGCTGCGTTCGGGGGCCTCCGCACAGACCGCGCTCGCGACGGTCCCGACCGTCGCCAACAACGCCTTCCAGCGCGTGCTGCACCTCCTGGCGAACGAGGTGCACCGGGGCGAGGGCATGCGGGCCGCGGCGATGGCCGCGTGCGCCAACGCCGCCGGCCGCGTCCAGGCCCTCGCGACGAGCATGGCCGCCGACCTCCGGGAGCTGGAGCACAAGTACTCGGACGAGGAGGTCCTCGGCGACCTGCTCCACCTGGACCACCGCACCGCGCAGACCGGCCGCCTCGCCGACTCGATCGCGGTGCTCACCGGTGCCCGTACCGGCCGTCGCTGGGCCAAGCCCATCGTCATGGAGAGCATCCTGCGCGGCGCGATGGGCCGTATCAGCGGTTACCAGCGCGTGCGGCTGCACTCGTCGTGCGAGCTCGCCGTCGCCGGGCACGCGGCGGAGGGCGTGATGCACGCGCTCGCCGAACTCATGGACAACGCCGCCAACTTCTCCCCGCCCACCTCCGAGGTCCACGTCTACGTGGAGGAGGCGTCGGCCGGAGTCATCATCACCGTCGAGGACGGCGGCCTCGTCATGGGCGACGTCGCCCTGCAGCGCGCGCAGCAGGCCGTCTCGGCGGAGTCCCTGGACCTCACCAACCTCTCCGGGACCAGGCTCGGTCTCGCCGTCGTCGGACGGCTGGCCCACAAGCACAACCTGTCCGTTTCCTTCCGGCCCTCGGCGCACGGCGGCACCGGGGTGCTGCTGATGGTCCCGCAGACGCTGATCACACAGCCGAAGAGAGAAAGCCAGGCCATGACGCGAGAGTCCGGCACCCAGCCTGGCGTCCAGAGTCGCCGTCCGGAGCGCACGGAACTCCCCTCGCGTACGGCACCGCCGCGTGCCGAGCCGGCGCGCTCTCCCGCCGCCGAACGCGGCGCCGACATCCCGACGCCGCGCACCGGGAGGGAGGGGCCGCTGAGCGGGCTGCCGAGAAGGCACCGGCCCGCCGGTGAGCCGGCGGTCTCCGCCGCGGCCTCGCGCCCGGCCCGCGAGCCGGAGCCCTCCCCCGAGCACGCGTCCGCCGGTGAGACTCCCGCGGAGCACGCTCCCGTGGAGGAGACCGGTGGCGGACTGCCGAAGCGGCGCCGCGGGCAGACCCTGGCCGCCGCTCAGCAGCGCACCTCTTCATCCGACGCCGACCGCGCGGCGGAGCCCGCGAGATCGGCAGAGCAGTCCGGCTCCCGGTTCGGCGCCTTCCGCCGTGCCGTACAGGGCGGTTCGTCGTCCCCCGAAACCAAACCGGACGACGCGGCCTCCCCCTCACCCTCACCCTCCTCGTCCCGCCCGGAGGACCACACCGAATGATCACCGACGGCAAGCTCGACTGGCTGCTGGAGAGTCTGCTGCGACGGACGCCGGGCACGCGGCACGCCCTCGTCCTGTCCCGCGACGGACTCAAGCTGTGCAGTTCCTCCGACCTCGATGCCGACCAGGCAGACCAGCTGGCCGCCATCTCCGCAGGCATCCAGAGCCTCTCCCACGGCGCGTCCGTGGAGTTCGGCAACGGCAGTGGCGGCGTACGCCAGGCGATGGCCGAGTTCTACGGCGGCATCCTCTTCGTCGTGGAGGCCGGCTCCGGAGCCCATCTCGCCGTGGTAGCGACCGAGGACTCCGACGTGGGCCTCATCGGCCACAACATGAACGAACTCGTGGAACAGCTCAGCGAGTACCTCACCACGCCTCCGCGGCAGCAGGACGAGAGCAGAGACCCGGCATGAAACGGCCGGGCCGGGACGAGGACCCGGACCGGCTGTACACCGTGACGGGTGGGCGCAGCCGGTCCAACTCGGACGCGTTCGACCTCGTGACGCTCGTCGTCAGCGAAAGTCAGCCCACCCCCGGGATGCAGTCGGAGCACGCCTCCATCCTGCGGATCTGCAGCTCCCCCACGGCGGTCGTGGAGATCGCCTCCGATCTCAACCTGCCGGTGAGCATCGTGCGGATTTTGCTGGGCGATCTGCATGCCGCAGGCCGGATCACCGCACGACATCCGCGCACGACAGCCACCGCCGCGGATCGACTTCCCGATCCCGAAATCCTGAAGCAGGTGCTCGTTGGACTCCGCAACCTCTGATCTCACCGGAACCCGCCCGCCGCTGCACAGCACAGCGGCCAACGGGCTGAAGATCGTGATCGTCGGCGGGTTCGGTGTCGGCAAGACCACGATGGTGCGTTCCGTCAGCGACATCCGCCCCCTCAACACCGAGGAGACGATGACGCGTGCGGGCGAGGGCGTCGACGACACCACAAACGTCGAGAGCAAGACGACCACCACCATCGCCTTCGACTTCGGACGGATCAGCCTCAACGACACCACGGTGCTCTACCTGTTCGGGGCGCCTGGGCAGGAAAGGTTCTGGTTCCTGTGGGACCGCCTCTTCACGGGCACCCTCGGCGCCGTCGTGCTCGTGGACACCCGCAGACTCGTCGACTCCTGGTACGCCATCGACCGTCTCGAACAGCACGGCATGCCCTTCATCGTGGCCCGCAACGACTTCGGCGGACCGCACTACTCGGCCGAGGAGGTACGCGAGGCCCTCGACCTGTCCGAGGACGTGCCGCTCATCGAATGTGACGCCCGTTCGCGCGAATCCAGCAAGGAGGTGCTGATCACTCTCGTGAACCACCTCTACCGGCTTTCCTCCTCCGCCCGGGAGAACGCACCATGACAACTCCCCCGTCGCAGTCCGCCGCCGGCGCCCCCGCCGGAAGCCCGGACCCCGCCGCCGGCTGCCCGGTCGATCACGGCGCCGTCGCCATGTTCGGCCCCCGCTTCATCAACGACGACCGCGACGAGCTCTACCGCGACATGCGCCGCCAGCACGGCGCCATCGCACCGGTCACGCTGCCGGGTGACGTACCCGCCTGGCTCGTCCTGGGCTACAAGGAGCTGCACCACATCACGGAGAACCCGGCCCTGTTCACCCGCGACTCGTCGGTGTGGAACATGTGGGACCGCATCCCGCCGGACTGGCCGCTGATGCCGATGGTGGGCCGCCAGCCCTCGATCCTCTACGAGGACGGCGAACGGCACGCCCGCCGCTCGGCGTTGGTCAGCGACGCGCTCGGCGAGGTCGACCCGTTCGAACTGCGCGGCTACGCCGAGCAGAACGCGGACGCGCTGATCGACTCGTTCTGCAGGCTGGCCGAGGCGGATCTGATCTCCCAGTACGCCAAGAAGCTCCCCGCCCTCGTCCTCGCCAAGCTCTACGGGTTCACCGACGAGGAGGGCGCGGCTCTCGTCCCCAGCATCAACGCGGTGGTGAACGGGTCGGCCGACGCCCTGCAGGGACGGCAGCACCTGCAGAGCTCCATGGGCGCGCTGCTGCGCTCCCGCGCGATCTCGCCCGCGGCCGACGTCTCCACGCGCATGCAGACGCACTTCAACTCGGGCGAGTTCTCCTCCGAGGAGATCCTCGAGGACATGATGGTCAACATCGTCGCGGGCCATGACCCCTCGGCCGACTGGATCGGCAACTCGATGCGGCTGATGCTGACCGACGAGCGGTTCTCCGCGTCGCTGAGCGGGGGACGCAACAGCGTCGCCGAGGCGATGAACGAGGTGCTGTGGGAGGAGACTCCGTCGCAGAACATCGCCGGCCGGTGGACGACGCGGGACACGCACCTGGCGGGCAAGCGCATCAGGTGCGGCGACCTGCTCATCCTCAGCTTCGCCGGCGCCAACGCCGACCCGCAGATCCGCCCGGACCGGACGGCCTTCACCGGCGGCAACAGCGCGTTCCTCTCCTTCGGCCACGGCGCGCACCGGTGCCCCTACCCGGCGCAGGAGATCGCCGAGGGCATCGCGCGCACGGGCATCGAGGTGCTGCTGGACAGACTCCCCGACGTCGACCTCGCCGTGCCGCCGGAGGAGCTGCGGTGGCGGCCGTCGCCGTTCCTGCGAGGACTGGAGTCCCTGCCGGTCACGTTCACACCCACCTCGGCACTGGGAGGCGGCCGATGACGTCGTGCCCCGTGACGGGCGCCGGCGGTACGGCCGGCGGAGCGGCGCCGGAGAGCGCGGACGAGCCGATCGTGCTCGACCCGCTGGTGCGAGACCTGTTCGGAGAGGGCGCGCGGCTGCGCGCCGCCGGCCCGCTCGCGGAGGTGGAGTTGCCCGGCGGTGTCCGGGTGTGGGCGGTGACCCACCACGCCGAGGCGCGGAAGCTCCTCACCGACTCGCGTCTGGTCAAGGACATCTCCCGCTGGGGCGCCCGGCAGCGCGGGGAGATCCCGGACAGCTGGTCGATGATCGGACTCGCCGATCCCGGCCCCAGCATGCTCACCTTCGACGGCGCCGAGCACCGCAGGCTGCGCACCCTCGCCGCGCAGGCCCTCACCCCGCGGCGTGTGGAGGCGATGCGTCCGCGCATCGAGGCCATCACGGCGGAGCTGCTGGACGAGCTGGAAGGGGCGGCGGACTCCAGCGGGGAGGTGGACCTCAAGGCCCACTTCGCGTACCGGCTGCCCATGAACGTCGTCAGCGAGCTGATGGGCATCGATCCGGCGCGGCATCCGCGGCTGCGCGACCTCTACGACGGCTTCTTCTCCAGCGTGACGCCGCCGGAGAAGGTGCTCGCCATCATCGGTGAACTCAACGAGCTCTTCGCCGGTGTCGTCGAGGAGAAGAAGCGCTCCCCCGGCGACGACCTCACCAGCGCGCTCCTGCAGGCCGGCGACGGCGGCGACCGCCTCAGCGACGAGGAGGTCAACGCCACGCTCCAGCTGATGATCGCGGCAGGCCACGAGACGACCATCAGCCTTATCGTCAACGCCGTCGTCGCCCTGCTCACCCACCCCGGGCAGTTCGCGAAGGTCCGGGCCGGTGAGGCGAGTTGGGAATCCGCGATCGAGGAGACGCTGCGGTGGAACGCGCCGACCACGCACGTCCTCATCCGCTTCGCGACCGAGGACGTCCCGGTGGGCGACCGCGTCATCGGCGAGGGTGAGGCGCTCGTCGTCGCCTACGGTGCCATCGGCCGCGACACCGTCCAGCACGGCCCGGCGGCGGACGAGTTCGACGTGACGCGCTCCCCCAACCGCCATCTCTCCTTCGGCCACGGGCCGCACGTCTGCCCCGGCGCGCCGCTGTCCCGGCTTGAGGCCGGGATCGCGCTGCCCGCTCTCTTCGAGCGTTTCCCGGAGATGTCCCTCGCCGTGCCCGCGCACGAATTGCGCAACAAGCCCGCTGTCACGCAGAACGAGCTGTACGAACTGCCGGTGCGGCTGGGCCCGCACGCCTGAACCGGGCTCGCTGCCCGAGAGCCGGCCCCTGGCCGCGTCCGTTCAGCGCCGCGGGCCCAGTTCAGCGCTGAGGGCTCAGCCCGGAGGCGGCCAGCCCGAACAGCCTGGCCGCCCGGACGGCGGGGTCCGGGCAGTGCTCCGTGGCCAGGACGATGCCCACGATCAGCGTGATCAGGTCGGTGGCGGTGACGTCCGCCGCCACCGCGCCGTCCCGCGCCGCCCGTCGCAGCAGCGGCTCCGCCGCCTCCTCCAACGCCGTGGAACAGGCGTTCTCGTGCGCCGATCCGGCTCCGTCGCCGTCGTAGGCGAGCGCGGCGGCCAGCCCCCGGGCGGAGGCGGCGTAGGAGACGACGTCGCTCAGCCAGTCGAGCAGTGCCCGCCGGCTGTCGCTCCCGCTCTCCAGTTCGGCGGCGCGGACGCACAGGGCCTCGACCCGCTTCTGGGAGACGGCTTCGAGCAGCGCCCGGCGGGTCGGCAGGTGTCTGCGCACGGTCGCGGAGCCGACTCCGGCGACACGGGCGATCTGCTCCAGGGACGCGGCGGCGCCGTGCGCGGCGACCTCCTCCTCGGCCACGGCCAGGATGCGCGCGTAGTTGCGCCGGGCGTCCGCGCGACGGTGGTCCGGCATGGACGTCACCTCCCGATTCACTAAACGGCGGGGCCCGCCGTATCGTATCCGAACAGAAACGGCGGGCCCCGCCGTTTCGCTTTCGGGAGCACCTCGAGGGAGAGACATGTCCGCAGACTCCGCACCCGTACTGGTCACAGGCGCCACCGGCAACCAGGGCGGCGCCACCGCCCGCGCCCTCCTCGCGGCGGGCGTTCCCGTCCGCGCCCTGGTGCGCGACCCGGACAGCGCACGCGCCCGGGCCGTCGAGGCGTTCGGCGCCCGGCTGGTCGCCGGCGACCTCAACGACCGCTCGTCGGTGGCCCGGGCCGCCGAAGGGACCCGCGCCGTCTTCTCCGTGCAGATGCCCGCCATGACCGCGGACGGATTCGACTACGACGGGGAGGTGGCCCAGGGCGCCAACCTCGTCGAGGGCGCCAAGGCCGCCGGGGTGCCGCAGTTCGTGCACACGTCGGTCACCGGAGCCGGCCGGCACACCGGGGCTCCCGGCTGGGCCGAAGGCCGCTGGGCGTCGATGGAGCCCACCATGGGCGCCAAGAGCGCCGTGCAGGACCGGGTCCGCGAGGCCGGCTTCCGGCACTGGACGCTGCTCAAGCCGGGCTTCTTCATGGAGAACTTCCTGCCGTCCAAGGCCTTCCTGTTCCCCCGCGGCGTCGAGGGCGGCCTGGTGAGCGTCATCCGCCCCGGGACCCGGCTGCCCCTGGTCGCCGTGCGGGACATCGGCGCCGCGGCCGCCGCGGCCGTCGCCGCCCCAGAACGGTTCCACGGAGTCGAGCTGGAGCTGGCGAGCGACCTTCTGACGATGACGGAGATCGCCGAAGTCCTCTCCCGCGCCCTCGGCAGGCACCTGCCCGCTCCGGACATGACCGAGGCGGAGGCCCTCGCCGCCGGGATGCCGGGGATGGGCGCCTCGCACGAGTGGATGAACGTGGCGGAGCAGCCGGCCCGGCCGGAGTACGCGAGGGACCGGGGCATCCCTCTGACCGGTTTCGAGGCGTGGGCGCGGGAGCACATGGGGCCCACCGCCTGACCCGGCCCGCCTCCCCCGGACCCGGCCGTGCGGGACGGGTCCGGCAGGGGCCGATGCGGTACACAACCAGTGCGACAGCAATACTGTTCAAGACAGTTGCAGTGCACGGCGGCAGGGAGAGCGGCGGATGGAGCAGCAGCAGCGAGCCGGCCAGGGCGACGCGGACAGCCTGACCGTCGACCAGCTCGCGGCACGGGCCGGAGTCACCGTCCGCACCATCCGCTTCTACAGCACCCGCGGGCTGCTGCCGCCGCCCGCGATCGGACCGCGCCGCGTCGGCCGCTACGGACCGGACCACCTCTCGCGGCTCGCGCTGATCGAGGAGCTGCAGAACCAGGGCATGACCCTGTCGGCGATCGAGCGTTACCTGCAGCGGCTGCCCGACGACATGGACCCGCACGACCTGGCCATCCACCGCGCCATGGTGGCCTCCTGGATGCCCGACACCGTCGACGAGGCCACCCGCGGCGACCTGGAGCAGCGGGTCGGGCGCGAACTGACGGACGACGACCTGGAGCGGCTCGAGGCGATGAGCGTCCTGGAGAGCACGGACGACGCCGCCGTCTTCCGCGTCGACCCGGCGCTTCTCCACCTTGGGGTGCGGCTGCTGGACATGCCGCTCTCGCAGAGCACGATCGTCGCGGCCAGGGAGGCGATGCTGGAGCACGCCCGGGCGGCGGCGCGGGAGTTGAGCCGCCTCTTCAAGGACGAGGTGTGGGAGCCCTACCGGGACCGGGAGACCGACCCGGAGCGGGTGGAGAGGATGAAGTCGCTGTCGGCGCACATGCAGCCGATGGTGGTGCAGGCGCTGATGACGGCGTTCCAGCGGTCGCTGAAAGAGGAACTGCGGGGAGCCTTCCCGAAGGGAGGCCCCCCGCAGTCCGGCGGCGACGGCGTCAGTCCTTGAAGACCTCGCCCTTCTCGGCCTTCTCCGCCAGCAGCGCCGGCACGGCGAAGCGGTCGCCGTAGCGCTCCCGCAGCTCGCGGGCGCGCGCGACGAAACCGGCCGGGCCGCCCTCGTAGCCGTTGATGTACTGGATCACGCCGCCCGTCCACGGCGGGAACCCGATGCCCATGATGGAGCCGATGTTGGCGTCCGCGACCGAGGTGAGCACGCCCTCCTCGAACAGCCGGACGGTGTCCAGGGCTTCGGCGAAGAGCATCCGCTCCTGCATGTCCTCCATCGGGATGCCGGGGTCGGCGTCCTTGCCGAAGTGCTCACGCAGCCCGGGCCAGAGCTTGCCGCGCTTCCCGTTCTCGTCGTAGTCGTAGAAGCCCGCTCCGCCGCTGCGGCCGGTGCGCCCGAACTCGTCGACCATCCTGTCGATGACCTCGTCCGCGGGGTGGGGCTGCCACTCCACGCCCTCCGCCTCCAGCCCGCGCCTGGTCTCCTCGCGGATCTTGCGCGGCAGGGTGAGTGTCAGCTCGTCCATGAGCGAGAGTACCTTCGCCGGGTAGCCCGCCTGGGCGGCGGCCTGCTCGACGGTGGCGGGCTCCACGCCCTCGCCGACGAGGGCGACGCCCTCGTTGATGAAGTGCCCGATGACGCGGGAGGTGAAGAAGCCGCGGGAGTCGTTGACGACGATCGGGGTCTTCTTGATCTGCTGCACCAGGTCGAAGGCGCGTGCCAGCGCCTCCTCCCCCGTCCTCCGGCCCTTGATGATCTCCACCAGCGGCATCTTGTCCACGGGTGAGAAGAAGTGCAGGCCGATGAAGTCGGCCTGTCGCTCGACGCCTTCCGCCAGGGTCGTGATCGGCAGCGTCGAGGTGTTGGAGCACAGCAGGGCGTCCGGCTCGACGACGTCCTGGATCTCCTGGAAGACCTTGTGCTTGAGCGCCGGGTCCTCGAAGACCGCCTCGATGACGGCGTCGCAGCCCGCCACGTCCTGCGGGTCCGCGGCCGGGGTGATGCGGGCCAGCAGCTCGTCGCGCTTGGCCTCCGTCGTACGACCGCGCTTGAGCGCCTTCTCCAGCAGGCCCGCGGAGTAGGACTTGCCCTTCTCCGCCGCCTCCAGGGACACGTCCTTCAGGACGACCTCGATGCCGGCCTTCGCGCAGGAGTAGGCGATGCCCGCACCCATCATGCCGGCGCCGAGCACGGCCACCTTGCGCACCTTGCGCTGCTCCACGCCCTTGGGACGGCTGCGGCCGGCGTTCACGGCCTGCATGTCGAAGAAGAAGGCCTGGATCATGTTCTTCGAGATCTGGCCGGTGACCAGTTCGACGAAGTACCGGGCCTCGATGACCTGCGCCTCCTCGAAGCCGACCTGCGAGCCCTCGACCGCCGCGGCCAGGATGTTGCGCTGCGCGGGGTAGGGGGCGCCGCTGGTCTGCTTCTTCAGGTTCGCCGGGAAGGCGGGCAGGTTGGCGGCGAACTTCGGGTGGGACGGGGTGCCGCCGGGGATCCTGTAACCCGGCACGTCCCACGGCTGGTGCGACTCCGGGTTCGCGTCGATGAAGGCGCGCGCGGCGGCCAGCATGGCCTCCTCGCTGTCCACGACCTCGTGGACCAGGCCCTTCTCCTTGGCCTTGGCCGGGAAGTACTGCTGCCCCTGGAGCAGTACGTTCAGCAGGGCGTCGGTGACGCCCAGCAGCCGGACCGTGCGGGTCACACCGCCACCGGCCGGCAGCAGCCCGAGCGTGGACTCGGGGCAGCCGATCTTGGATCCCTTGGCGTCGAGGGCGACACGGTGGTGGCAGGCCAGGGCGATCTCGAAGCCCCCGCCGAGCGCCGCTCCGTTGATCGCCGCGACGACGGGCTTGCCCAGGGTCTCGATGCGGCGCAGGTCCCGCTTGATCTGCATGCCCGCCTCGAAGACCCGCTCGGCGTCCTCGGGGCGGGCCTGGATGAGGTCGTTGAGGTCGCCGCCGGCGAAGAAGGTCTTCTTGGCGGAGGTGAAGACGACACCGCGGACGTTGCCCGCGGCGTTCTCGCTCTCCAGACGGTCGGCGACGGCGGTCAGCGACGCCGTGAACGCCGCGTTCATGGTGTTGGCGGACTGGTCGGGATCGTCCAGTACCAGGGTGACGACGCCGGTCTCGTCCTGCTGCCAGCGGATGGTCGTGGACGTCGTGGGCTCAGACATGGTGAGTGCTTCTCCGTACGTGAGGGCGGGCCGTGTCGGGACGGTGGCGGGCTGCGGTTCAGATCCGTTCGATGACGGTGGCGCTGCCCATGCCCCCGCCGACGCACAGCGTCGCCAGGCCGTAGCGCTGGTCGCGGCGCTCCAGTTCGTCGAGGAGGGTCCCCAGCAGCATCGCGCCGGTGGCGCCCAGCGGGTGGCCCATGGCGATCGCCCCGCCGTTGACGTTGACCTTCTCCAGCGGCAGTTCCATGTCCTTGGCGAAGCGCAGCACGACGGCGGCGAACGCCTCGTTCATCTCCACCAGGTCCATGTCGGCGGCCGTGAGGCCCGCCTTCGCGAGCGCCTTGCGGGAAGCCGGCGCCGGTCCCGTGAGCATGATCGTCGGGTCGGCCCCGGAGACGGCGGCGGAGAGGATGCGGGCGCGGGGCCGCAGGCCGTAGCGCTCGCCCACCTCGGCGCTGCCGATGACGGTCAGGGCGCTGCCGTCGACGATGCCCGAGGAGTTGCCCGCGTGGTGAACGTGGTCGATCTCCTCGACCCAGTGGTACTTCTGCAGCGCCACCGCGTCGAAGCCGCCCAGCTCGCCGATGTCGGCGAAAGAGGGCTTCAGCCCCGCGAGGGAGTCGGCGGTGGTGCCCGGCCGCATGTGCTCGTCGCGGTCGAGGACGGTCATGCCGTTGCGGTCGGTGACCGGGACGACGGAGTTGTCGAAGCGGCCGTCCTTCCATGCCTGGGCGGCCAGCTCCTGCGAACGTGCCGCGTACTCGTCGACGTCGCGCCGGGAGTAGCCCTCGATGGTCGCGATGAGGTCGGCGCCGATGCCCTGCGGTACGAAGCCCGTCTCGAAGCTGGTCATGGGGTCCATGGCCCAGGCGCCGCCGTCGGAGCCCATCGGCACGCGGGACATCGACTCGACGCCGCCCGCCAGGACGAGGTCCTCCCAGCCCGAACGGACCTTCGCCGCAGCGAGGTTGACCGCCTCCAGGCCCGAGGCACAGAAGCGGTTCTCCTGCACGCCGGCGACCGTGTCGGGCAGTCCGGCGGCGATCGCCGCCGTCTTGGCGATGTCGGAGCCCTGGTCTCCCAGGGGGCTGACGACGCCGAGCACGACGTCGTCGATGGCGTTGGGGTCGAGGTCGGGGTGGCGGCGGCGCAGCTCGTGGATGAGCCCGACGACCAGGTCGATCGGCTTGGTGCCGTGCAGCGCGCCGTTGGCCTTCCCGCGGCCGCGCGGGGTGCGGATGGCGTCGTAGATGTACGCTTCGGTGCTCAAGATCAGCAGCCTTTCGGGGCGGGTCGGTCAGTCGAGCAGGGAACGGCCGACGATCTCTTTCATGATCTCGGTCGTACCGCCGTAGATGGTCTGAATGCGCCCGTCGGTGAAGGCCCGGGCGACGGGGAACTCGTTCATGTAGCCGTAGCCGCCGTGCAGTTGGAGGCAGCGGTCGGTGACGCGCTTCTGGAGCTCCGTCGCCCACCACTTGGCCATCGAGGCGTGCGCGGCGTCCAGTTCGCCCTTTCCGTGGTCCTCGATGCAGCGGTCGAGGAAGGCGCGCGTCACCGCGCACTCCGTGGCCATCTCGGCGATCTCGAAGCGGATGTGCTGCAGCTTCGCGAGCGGCCTGTTGAACGCCTTGCGTTCCTTCACGTACGCGGTGGTCTGCGCCAGGACCTCCTCCGCGCCGGCGATGGCGCCCACGGCGATCGTCAGCCGTTCCTGGGCGAGGTTCTCCATCAGATGGATGAACGCGCCGTCGAGCCGGCCGAGCAGGTTCTCCTTCGGCACCCGGACGTCGTTGAAGAACAGCTCGGCGGTGTCCTGGGACTTCTGGCCGATCTTGTCCAGGTTGCGGCCGCGTTCGAAGCCCTCCATGCCCCTCTCGACGACGAGCAGGCTCAGGCCCTTCGCGCCGCCTTCGGGCTGCGTCCGGGCCACCACGATGACCAGGTCGGCGAGGATGCCGTTGGAGATGAACGTCTTGGAGCCGTTCAGCAGCCAGTGGTCGCCCTTGTCGGCCGCCGTGGTCGCGATGCCCTGAAGGTCGGAGCCGGCGCCCGGTTCGGTCATCGCGATGGCCGTGACGATCTCGCCCGAGCAGAAGCCGGGGAGCCAGCGCCGCTTCTGCTCGTCGGTGGCGAGGGAGGTCAGGTAGGGCCCGATGATGTCGTTGTGCAGCCCCACGGCGAGGCCGGCCACCCCTTTGCGGGTGAACTCCTCCGCGAGCACCGCCGAGTAGCGGAAGTCCTCCGCGCCTCCCCCGCCGTACTCCTCGGGGACGGCGAGCCCCAGCAGACCCTGCCGGCCTGCCGCGAGCCACGCCTCGCGGGAGACGATCCCGTCCTTCTCCCACTGCTCGTAGTACGGCTCGACCTCCTTCGTCAGGAAGGTCCGCACGGTCTCCCGGAAGGCTTCGTGGTCCTCGTCGAAGATCTGGCGCTTCATCGGTGCTCCCCTTCGGGCCTGGGCGTCTCGCCTGCTTCGCGTGTGCGCTTCGCGGCCGTGGTCTGCGGCCCGCGGCTCACAGCCAGTTCTTGACCTTCTCGATCAGCCCGGCCGGGTCGGGACCGACGGGGACGACGTTGAGCATCGTGACCCCGGCCTCGCGGAACGCCTCGATGCGCTCGCGGACGTAGCCCTCGGGGCCGCAGAGGGAGACCAGTTCGCAGAACTCGGCCGGAACAGCCGCTTCCGCTTCCTTCTTCTTCCCCGCGAGGTAAAGGTCCTGGACCTTCTCGGCGGCCTCCTCGTAACCGTACGCCCGCGCGACGTCGTTGTAGAAGTTGCGGCCCTTGGCCCCCATCCCGCCGATGTAGAGAGCGATCAGGGGACGCACGGACTCGCGTACCTTCGCGGCGTCCTCGCCCACCGCCAGCAGCGTCCCGGCCGAGATCTCCAGGGGTCCGCGCTCCGGGTCGCGGAGCGCGGCGCCTTCCGCGAGCGCCGTGCCCCACACCTGCTCGGCCTTCTCCGGCACGAACAGGTGCGGCAGCCAGCCGTCCGCGATCTCAGCGGTCATCTTGACGTTCGCCGGCCCCAGAGCCGCCACGTAGAGAGGGATCTCCGCCCGCTCGGGACGGTTGAGGAACTTCAGCGGCTTCCCGAGCTTCCCGCCCTTCTCGGCGGGCAGCGGCATGTCGGTGATGCCGTGGTGGTCGATGATCTCGCGCCGCCAGATGCGCCGGCACAGCTCGACCGTCTCGCGGGTGCGGCCCAGGGGCTTGTCGTACCGCTTGCCGTGCCAGCCCTCGACGACCTGCGGACCGGACGCGCCGAGGCCCAGGATGGCGCGCCCCTCGGACAGGACGTCGAGCCCCGCGCCGGTCTGGGCGATCAGCGCCGGGGTACGGGAGTAGACGTTGATGATGCCCGCGCCGATCTGCATACGTTCGGTGCGGGCCGCCAGATACCCCATGACGGTGGGCGAGTCGAACCCGTAAGCCTCCGCGACCCAGACCGCGTCGAGACCCGCGGCCTCCAGCTTCACGATCTCCTCGGCGGCTGTGCGGGGGTTCTCGGCGTACTGGAGCGGAGTGGCGATCTTCATGCGTCGGCGTCCTCGGCGGGGTCGGTGTCGTCAGGGGTGCGGTCGGCGGTGCCTGTGCGGTCGGTGGCGCCGCGGTCGGCAGCGCCGCGGTCGTCTGCGTACGGGGAGGGCGCGGACTGCGGTGTGGAGGCCGCGGACCGGGAGCCCTCCGGTCGTGAGTCTTCCGGAACGAGACCGGGCACGCCCCAGTCGCGCGCCACGTCGGCGGTGTCGGCGCCGGGCACGGCGGGCGGGCGGCCGACGGCCGTGGGCGTCGCCGAGAAGCGGGGCGCCGGAGCGGGCTGGGTGATCCCGCCGTGCTCCACGAAGGTGCCGCGGGCGGCGAGGTGCGGATGGCCGGGAGCCTCGCGGAGAGAGAGCACGGGCGCGACGCACGCGTCGGAGTCCTCGAAGACGGCGGCCCACTCATCCCTCGTACGCTCCCGGAAGCGGGCCGCCACGGCGGTGCGCAGCTCCTCCCAGGCGCCGGGGTCCGCACGGTCCGGCAGGTCCTCCCCGGCACCGAGCAGCCGCACGAACTCGCTGTAGAACTGCGGTTCCAGAGCACCGACGGCCATGAACCCCCCGTCGGAGGTCTCGTACGTGCCGTAGAACGGGGCCCCGCCGTCCAGCAGGTTCGCCCCGCGGCGGTCCTGCCAGGCGCCGGCAGCCATCATGCCGTGGATCATGGCGGACAGATGGCTCGTGCCGTCCACGATCGCGGCGTCCACGACCTGGCCCTCGCCACCCTCCGCGCGTGCGTGCTGGAGCGCGGCTAGCACGCCGATGACGAGATAGAGCGAGCCCCCGGCGTAGTCGCCGAGCAGGTTCGCAGCCGGGTAAGGCGGTCCCGCGGCCGCCCCGGTCAGGCCGAGGACGCCGGTGAGGGCGATGTAGCCGATGTCGTGCCCGGCGCGCTGGGCCAGCGGTCCGTCCTGCCCCCAGCCGGTCATCCGCCCGTAGACGAGCCGGGGGTTGCGGGCGAGGCACTCCTCGGGGCCGACGCCGAGACGTTCGGCGACGCCCGGGCGGTTGCCCTCGATGAGGACGTCGGCGCGCGCGACGAGGCCGAGCGTCGCGGCGACGCCCTCCTCGGTCTTCAGGTCGAGGGTGACGCTGCGCTTGTTGCGGTTGGTGACATCGCTCCGGGGGTCGATGCCCAGCGCCGCTCCGCCGGGCCTCTCCACGCGTACGACGTCGGCACCGAGGTCACCGAGCACCATCGCGGCGAAGGGGCCGGGGCCGATTCCGGCCAGTTCGACGACGCGCACACCGCGGAGCGGGCCGCCCCCGCTCCCCGCCGCTGCCGTCATCGAAGCTCCTATGTGACACAACTGATGTAACACCAACGATGCTAAGAAGGCGCCCCCCTTTCCACAACCCCGGAAGTGAGGCAGCGGGGCACCGGGGCAGTGGCATGCGCCACACACCACAGTGCCGAGGTAAGCAGCCACCCCGCCCCCTCGCCGGTTCACCCTCCCGAGGGATGACACGGATGGAAGTGCTGCGCGATACTGAGCGGAACAGGCATGGAAAACGCAGTTTCACGCAGGACTCTCCCTTGCGCCCCGGGCCGCCGGGGAGCGTGGAGAGGCGCCGCCGCGGGCGGTGCGGGCCTGCGCTGAAGACGTACGGGAAAGGGGTGGGGCCATGAGCGGATCCACGCACATGGAGCGGGAGTTGACGAGCCAGCCGGAGACCTGGCGCAGAGCCGCGGAGCTGGCGGCGTCCGGAGTCCCGCTGCCCGCAGCGGGCCGGCGGGTCGCCGTCGTGGGGTGCGGCACCTCGTGGTTCATGGCCCAGTCGTACGCCGCTCTGCGCGAGAAGGCGGGGCTCGGCCTGACGGACGCCTTCGCGGCGTCGGAGGCGCTGCTGGGAGCCGGCCGGGAGTACGACGCGGTGGTGGCCGTCACCCGCTCCGGCACCACCAGCGAGGTGCTGCGGCTGCTCCGGGCCGTCAGAGGCCGCATCCCCACGGTCACGGTGCTCGGCGCCCCCGGCACCCCGGCCGAGGAGGTCTCGGACGAGACGGTGCGGCTGCCCTTCGCCGACGAATCCTCCGTGGTGCAGACCCGGTTCGCCACGAGCGCCCTCGCGCTGCTGCGCGCGCACCTCGGTGAGGATCTGTCGGCTGCCTTCCGGGACGTGGAAGAGGCGCTGACGGTCCCGATGCGTCAGGAATGGGTGGACGCCGAGCAGTTCACCTTCCTGGGCACGGGCTGGACGGTCGGGCTGGCCCATGAAGCCGCGTTGAAGATGCGCGAGGCGTCGCAGTCCTGGACGGAGTCCTATCCGGCGATGGAGTACCGGCACGGGCCCATAGCCGTCGCCGCCCCGGGCCGTGTGACGTGGGTTCTCGGTGCCTTGCCGGACGGGCTGGAGGCTGAAGTGTCGCGTACCGGCGCCCAGTTCGTGCACCACGGGCAGCGCGATCCGCTGGCCGAGCTGGTGCTGGTGCAGCGGGTGGCGCTGGAACGTGCCCGAGCCCGCGGGCTCGACCCGGACGCCCCGCGCAGCCTTACCCGTTCGGTGATGCTCGACGACGCTTCCTGAGCACGCGCCTGGAGACGCCCTCCGAGTCGCCCGGCCTGCCTTCACCGATCCCGACAGCCCGTCCGCAGCACTAGTCCGCAGCCCCCGTCCCTGTCCTTGTCCCAGTCCCCCGTCCAAGGAAGCCGGAACATGCCCCTCGTCAGCACGGCGTCGATCGTCGACGCGGCCCGCGCGTCGGGAGCCGGCGCGCCTGCCTTCAACGTCCTCCACCTGGAGACCGCGGAGGCCCTCGTCGCGGCGTCCGAGCGCGCCGGCGTGCCGCTCATCCTCCAGATCAGCGAGAACTGCGTGCGGTACCACGGCAGCCTGCTGCCGGTGCTGCGTGCCACGCAGGCGCTCGCCGAGCAGTCCCGGACCGGCATCTCCGTCCATCTGGACCACGTCACCGACGCCGCTCTGGTGCGGGAGGGGGTGGAGGCGGGCGTGCGCTCCGTGATGGTCGACGCCTCGGCGCTGCCGTACGAGGAGAACGTCGCGGCCACCGCCGAACTCACCGCCTGGTGCCACGACCGGCAGGTCTACGTGGAGGCGGAGCTGGGCGAGGTGGGCGGCAAGGACGGAGTGCACGCGCCCGGGGCCCGTACGGACCCGGAGGAGGCGCTCGCCTTCGTCGGTGCGACGGAGGTCGACGCGCTCGCCGTCGCGGTCGGCTCCTCGCACGCGATGCGCGAGCGGACGGCCGTGCTGGACAAGGAGCTGATCCGCGCGCTGCGGGGGCGGCTGCACGTCCCCCTCGTGCTGCACGGCTCCTCGGGGGTGCCCGACGAGGAGCTCCGCGCGGCGGTCGCCGCGGGCATGACGAAGATCAACATCTCGACGCATCTCGTGTCCGTCTTCACCGGGGAGGTGCGCCGCGTGCTCGGGGAGCAGCCGGAGCTGGTCGACTCCCGGAAGTACGCGGCCCCCGCGCGGGAGGCCGTCGCGAGGGAGGCGGAGCGGCTGCTGGGCGTCCTCGGGGCGGGCGCCCGGTGAAGCGTCCCGAGCGGATGAACGCCCTGCTGGAGCTGCTGGGCGAGCGCGGCCGGCTCGACGTCGACGAGGCGGCGACTGCCCTTGAGGTGTCTGCCGCGACGATGCGTCGCGACATGGACGCTCTCGCGGAACAGCAGTTGCTCAAGCGCACCCGCGGCGGAGCGGTCCTCAGCTCGGTGACGTACGACCTTCCGATCCGCTACAAGGGCGGTCACCACGCGGCGCAGAAGCGGGCGGTGGCGGAGGCCGCGGCCGGCAAGGTGTCGAGCGGGGACGTCGTGGGCCTCAGCGGCGGCACGACGACCACGGAGATCGCCCGAGTGCTGGCGACCCGCCCGGAGTTCGCGGACCCGGGTCCCCACCCCCACCTGACGATCGTCACCAACTCCCTCAACATCGCCTACGAGTTGGCCGTCCGCCCGCAGATCAAGATCGTGGTCACGGGCGGGGTCGCACATTCCCGGTCCTTCGAGCTGTCCGGGACGCTCGGCGAACTCGTTCTGAAGCAGCTGACGCTGGACGTCGCCTTCATCGGAGTCAACGGCATCGACCCGCAGTGGGGGGCCACCGTCCACGACGAGGCGGAGGCGACGACGAACCGGCTGATGGCGCAGCGTTCGGCGGAAGCCGTCGCGGTCACCGACTCCTCGAAGGTGGGCAGACGCTGCTTCGCGCACGTCGGCGGTCCGGACGTCTTCGGCATGCTGATCACCGACGACGGGATGGACGAAAGCGCGCGGGAGGACTTCACGGGAGGCGGCTGGAAGGTGCAGACGGCTCCCCCGTCCGACGACGGCTGACGCGCGACGAGCACCTCCGCCGCCCGGCCCCGCCCTCGCCGCCACGCGACGCCCCAAGTCGCCAAGTCGCCTCTGCCACCCGTCCGTTGCAGGTCGGCCGGTGCCCCGCGCGCAACCGCAGTGCCGCCACCTCGACGCCCTGGCCGCCCCGCCGTGGGCCCGCCCTCGGCTGTCTGACACCGGCGGCGGCCGAACACCTGAGCCCCGTCAGGACTGTTCGGGCTTCCGGGCCAGCAGGCATGCGTGCGGTCTGCTCACCCGCCCGCCGGGCTCCTGCTCCAGCCTCGCGGTGACGGCGAGTCCGGCCTCATCCAGCAGATAGGCCATGCGGCCCAGGGGAAGGAGATACGAATCGTAGGTCACCGGACGTCCGTACCCCCGGGTCGGCTGCAGCCGTTCGTCGCCGACGTAGTCTCCCCAGAGCAGGTAACCGCCGGGCGCGAGCGTGCGATGGAACTCGGCGAACACCGCCGGCAGCCACTGCGGGGGCGTGTGATGGGTGGAGTACCAGGCCAGGATGCCGCCGAGTTCGCCGTCCCTCGTCTCCAGCGCGGTCATCGAACCCGTGGTGAACCGCAGGTGCGGATAGGCCTGCCGGGCCAGCCCGGTCATCTTCGGTGACAGGTCGACGCCGAAGGCGGAGACCCCCAGCCCGTCCAGATGTGCCGTCACGCGGCCGGGGCCGCATCCGACGTCCGCGACCGGTCCGGTACCGGCCGTCCGCACGAGTTCGGCGAATCCCGCCAGCATCGCGCGCGACAGCGGGTCCAACGCGTCGGGAGGCGGGACGCGTTCGACGTAAGCGGCGGCCACCGTGTCGTACGACTCGCGGACGGCGGCCAGATAGGAGGGCTCAGTCATAGGTGCTGCCGCGCCCGAACCGGCCAACTGGCAGGCCGTACCGCGGCCTTGAGCCGATCCGCACGACTTCCCCGGCAGCACCCCAGCGGGGCAGCCGGGTACACGGGGAAACCAGCGAGCCACACCGGGAACGGGGCGCGGCAGGAAGGCCCCAGGGCGGGCAGAGCCCGTGCGCCGCCGGATTCCGCGGCGCACGGGCGAGTCCCCCGGGCGGCACCGTCCCGCTCAAGGCCGCGTTCCGCCGTGCGGGGATCGCCCTGACGGCTCCTCCCGCAAGGCCGGCAGCGGCACCTCCGCTACGCATCCCGCGTCGTCACCTCGAGCAGTGCCGCCCTGCACAGCGCGTCCGCTCGCCGGGTCGTCTCCGGCAGCCGGTAGCGCCGGGCGAGGCTCAACGTGTGGGCCTCCGCGGCCCGGAGGCTCACGCGGTGCCCTGCCGAGACGTAGACGGGCTTCACCCCGTCCCGCGTGCGCAGGGCGCTGCCGACCTCTTCCGTGCCGTCCATGAGGGGGGCCGAATCACCGCGGCCCGGACGGGGTTCCTCGCTGGTGAAGACGAACGGGTTCTTGGCGACGCCCATCGTCGGCACGCCGGTGAGCACGCCCAGATGGCTGGCGAGTCCGAACCGGCGCGGATGCGCCCGCCCGTACCCGTCGCAGACCAGCAGGTCCGGCTCGCGCCCCGACTGCTCGCGCAGCCTGACGAGCGCCTCCAGCAGGGCCGGCACTTCGCGGAAGGCCAGCAGCCCGGGCACGTAAGGGAAGGCGACCCGGCCGAACGCGGTCGCGCCGGCGATGACGTCCAGGGATTCCGCGTCGAGAGCGACGGCCGCAGCGGCGACGACGTCACGTGCGTCGTCGTAGGCGACGTCGAGTCCCGCGACGACGGTGCCGGACGCGCCGGGTGCCGGACTGTGGTCCGTCTCGTCCACACGCCGGCGCAACTCGTCCTGTACGGCGAGGGCCTCGGCCTCGGTTCGCGGCCAGTCCCCGGGAGGCGAAGGGATCTCCATGGGGGCGTCACGCTACAGCAGCGGCGTCCGGCGGCTGCCTGCCGTGCTCCGTCTCCACCGCCGTCGCGCCGGCGGCGCAACGAGCGGATCTCCGCCTTCCGCTAACGCCCTACTTGACACCCGTAGTGCCAGAATGCGCGTCATGGAGCGATCTTCACCAGCAGCGACGGACGGCGGCGCGGCATGTCCGGCGGACCCGGACGGCGCGGACAGCCGTACCGCGACGGCCGGCGGGCCCGGTCCCGAGGCCGTCCGGGCGGTACGTTCCGCGTCCGAACTGCCGGGCGTGGAGCATGCGTGGACCGCGCTCGGCGGTGACGCCGCCCTTCTCGAACGGGTCTCCTGCCGTGTGCGTCCCGGGCTGCTGCCCGCCCGGCTGCCCGTACTCGGGCTCGCCCGTGCGACGGTCGCGGCGTGCTCCCTCGCCGCCGCGGAGCTCTCGGCCCTGCGCGCGGGGAACTCCTCGTCCGGAGCCGCGGCCCCCTCCCGCGTCCCGTCCGTGCAGGTGGACGACGGTGCTGTGGCGACGGCCTTCACGAGCGAGCGCCACCTGCGCACGGACGGCCGCTCCCCCGCCGGCTTCGCGCCCCTGTCCCGTTTCTGGCACACGGCTGACGGATGGCTGCGCACCCACGCCAACTATCCGCACCACCGTGCCCGCCTGCTCTCCGCCCTCGGCGTCGGCGAGGGTGGCCGGGAGGAGGACGCACTCGCGGAAGCGGTCGCCACCGAACTGGCGCAGCGCGCCGCCACGGAGGTGGAGGAGCGCGTCCACGCCGCGGGGGGCCTGGCTGTCGCGGTCCGTTCGGCAGCGGAATGGGCGGAGCATCCGCAGGGTGCGGAGGCCGCACGGCGTCCGCTGCTGAACACGGCCCGGATGGACCAGGCGCCGCCGCTCCCCCTGCCGGGGGCCTTCGGGCACAGGCCCCTGCACTCGGTCCGGGTGCTCGACCTCACGCGCGTCATCGCCGGGCCCGTCGCCACCCGCACGCTGGCCCTGCTCGGCGCGGACGTGCTCCGCGTCGACGCGCCGCAGCTGCCCGAGCAGCCCGAAGCCCACGCGGACACCGGCATGGGCAAGCGCTCGGCGCTGCTGGACCTCTCGTCCCGCGCGGGGCAGGCCGCCTTCGAGGAGCTGCTGCAGAAGGCGCATGTGGTGATCACCGGGTACCGCCCGGGCGCACTCGACCGGTTCGGGCTCGCCCCCGAGTCGCTCGCGGACAGGCGGCCCGGCATCGTCGTCGGGCAGTTGAGCGCCTGGGGCACTCACGGGCCGTGGCGCAGGCGGCGCGGCTTCGACAGCCTGGTGCAGACGGCGAGCGGCATCGCGTTCGAGGAGCGGAGGCCCGGTCCCGGCGGCGAGGACGCCCCCGGCGCGCTGCCCGCCCAGGCGCTCGACCACGGCACCGGCTACCTGCTGGCCGCGGCGGTGCTGCGGTCCCTGACGGAGCAGCGTCTCGGCCGCGGCGGTTCGGTGCTCGTACGGGCGGCGCTGACGCAGACCGCGGAGTGGCTGCTCGGCGGGCTGAGTGCACAGCCGGGCGGCTCGCGGACGCCCGCCCCGGAGCCGGTCCCGCCGGCTGACGGCTCCCCTGGCACCGCGCCGTACGATCCGTCGCCCTGGCTGAACCAGACACGCAGTCCGCTGGGACGGCTGCGGTACGCCCTTCCGCCTCTCGCGTACGACGGCGGTCCGTCCGACTGGTCCCGCCCGCCGGGGGCACTCGGCGCCGACCCCGTCGCCTGGTGGTGACCCGCCTCCGGACGGTACGGGAGGCCGGGCGTACGAGCGGCCGGACGGGTGCGGCCGCACGGACGTCGCGGCCGAGGGCCCACACCGGCGGCTGAGACCGACGACCCGGCCGACGCCTGAGGCCGGCGGCTGAGAGGGAACCAGGCAGCCGCGGCGGCCTCCATCAGCTGCACACCTAGGCTGCGGCCATGACCAGCCGTGTGACCACCGGGCTCACTGTCCTCGACGCCGGCGAGCTGACGTCCGGCGCGGAACCGGAGCCCCGGTTCGTGGAGTCCGCCCACCGGATCCTGGCCGATCTCGTCGGCGGCGGTGCCGCCCTGGGCTGGGTGGAGCCGCCCTCGCGGGACGATGTGGCGGAGCTCCTCGCCCATGTCGTCTCCGCGGTACGAGACGGGGACGCCGCTCTGCGCGCCGCCTTTCTCGACGGCCGGCTGGCCGGGTTGGGGTACTGGCTGCGCTACTCGCGGCCGACCCATCGTCCACACGCGGACCTGGAGAAGCTCGCGGTGGACGCCGCTGCCCACGGCCGTGGCGTCGGCAGGGCGCTGACCGCCGCCCTGATCGCCGACGCGAGTCAGGCGGGGATCGAGGTCCTCACCCTGGACGCACGCGGGGACAACGCCGGTGCCCTGGGCCTCTACCGGTCGCTGGGCTTCACCGAGTACGGCCGCCTGCCCGGATTCGTCGCCGTGGGCGAACTCCGCTACGACAAGGTCTTCTGCATGCTCGATCTCCGGCGGACCAGTCGCACGACCAATCAGGACTGACGGCGGGCTACTTGAGGACCGAGCGTCCCGCAGGCACGGGCGTCGCCTGCCGCCGGCCCGGAGGCTCGACGCGGGCACGGGCCCGCGCCCGTGCCCGCTGAGCGTCCATCGGTGCTGCTAGAGGGACTTGCCCTCGTCACCGCCGTGCGTCCCGCCCGGCTTGTCGATCTCGTGCCGCCGGCCGCGCTCACCGCTCTCCTCCTCGCGGCGGCGCTCGAGTTCACGCTGCGCGCGGCGCTCGTCGCGAAGCTGCTGCTTCTCCTCACGCGGAAGCTTCTTCACGACGCCGACGCCGCCCATGACGGTGAAGCCCGTGATCACCACGCGGGGCGCGTCTGAGTCCCCCGCCACCGAGCCTGACGTGTCGAAACCGCCCATGACGCCGACACCGCGCACCTCGACTCCGAGCCCCGGCGGAACGGTGACGCTCATCCCGCCCATCAGCGCGAAGCAGCGGATCACCACCTCGCGGTCCTCGAAGCGGGCGTCCCGCAGGTCGATCTCGCCGCCGCCCATGATGCCGAGAGCGGTGAAGACGCGCGGGACCGTCCACTGGCCCTTGCGGCCGAATCCGCCCATGACGCCCACGCCCCAACGGGACGTCGCCGCGCCGCCGATCCGCTCCGCCCAGCGGCGCCGCCTGCCCGGCGAGGGGGCGGGCTCGGAGCTTCCTTCCTCGAACCCGCTCACGGCGCCGTCTCCGGACGAGTGCTGCGGCAGGTCCCGTACGAGCGGGACCAACTCGCCCCGTGTGCGGGCCGCGTAGGCGCTGTCGAGCCGTTCCTGGAACTCTTCGAGTCCGAGCCGTCCCTCGGCCAGCGCGTCGCGCAGCACCTCGGCGATGCGCTCTCGCTCGGCGTCGGAGGCGCGCATCTCCGGCAGGTCGTCGGTCATACGGTCACCCTAGTACGCGGCCCGGTCACTGGACCGAGGCCAGCAGCCACTCGGCCAGTGCGACGGCGCCGAAACCCAGTACGAGCACTCCGCTGGCGACCCGGGTCCGGCCGCGCTGGCTGAGCCCGATGGCGGTGCCGGAGAGGATGAGCGCCATCCCGTAGAAGCCGACGGTCAGCACGGAAGGGGCGCTGACCAGGCGGACGAAGAGGGCCACCGCCACGGCGGCCATCACGACGCCGGAGACGACGATGCGGACCCTGCGGGCCTGGCGTGGCGTCAGCCCCGCGCGCTGCCGGTCCTCCTCCGCGTCCTCCGGGCCGGCGGCCTCGGCGGAATCCGCGGCGCCGGCTGCACCCGCAGCGCCGGCGGCAGCGGCAGTCGCGGCGTCCGTCCCGCCGTGCTTCTCCGCGCCGTGCGCGTCGTGATCTTCCTTGGCCTCGTGCGCCGGGTCCGCGTCGCCCGCGCCGTCTGGCTCACCTGGCGCCGCCACCGGGGGTCCCACCGGCCCGTCTGCCCCCTCCGGTCCGTCCGGTCCGTCCGATTCCTCGGGCCTTCCTGATGCCTCAGGCCCCTCCGCGCCGTCACGTTCCTCCGCGCCGCCGTGCACCGCCGCCGCACCCGTCCCGTCCCCGTCGCCCGGATCGCCCGCGGGAGCCGCCTCCTCCGGCTGCGCGGCGCCCGGGGCCGCGCTGTCCGGTCGGGGCGTCTCTCCTCCGTCGCCGCCACCGGGGGTCCCGGAGGCGGGCGGCTTCTCGTCGGTCGTCGGGCTTATGTTGGCTTCCGGCATGTCGGGAGGTTATCGGCACCCGGTGCCGCCTGTCGCCGCAGGTCTCCAACCGTGCGGCGGACAGGGGCGGTTACCGGTGTGCGGGCGGGCCCGTCCGGCGCGGGATCACTTGCGCGTCCACGCGCGCAGCTCGGCGCGGGTGTCGAACTTGGCGAGGTTCGTGTCGATGGGGTCGTCGGTGTACTGGTGGAAACGCCAGGGGTGCTTGATCCCCGGCTTGCCGGGCTTGCCGTTGTAGTGGGCTATCCACAGGCCGTCCCCCGCGAACGACGTGGTGTCGTGGTTGAGCCAGAAGTTGGTGTTGCAGTACAGCAGCACCCGGGTGTTCGGCCGCTTCTTCTGGACGTACTTGATCCACGAGTCCTTCTCGGCGTTGCTGACGGCCGAGTCCTCCCAGTCCAGGACGAGCATGTCGCCGCGCACCAGGTTGATCTTGGACATGAAGTAGTCGGCCTGCGCCTTCATGCTCCCGGAGCGCGCGAAGTGGTAGAAGCCCGTGACGAGTTCGGCGTCGCGTGCCGTCTTCCGCTGGTCCACCCACTTGGGGTTCGTGTACGACGTGCCCTCCGTGATCTTGATGAAGACGAAGTCGAGTCCTTTCGTGCTGTAGTCGGAAGGTTGGTATGACGAGACATCGACGCCCTTGATCACAGTGGACTCCTTACTGCCGCGTGGCGCGTTCGATTACGCCCTGTGTGCCTCCCGTACCCGTAGCACGCCGTCCCGTATCCCCAACAGACCGTGATGCGCCGGGGATGCGCGGACGGAACCGATGCGCGGGACACTGGGAAGCGCGCCCCGCACGCCGGGGGCGCACCGGGCGGGCGGCCGGCTGCGGACGCACGGCCCCGGCGCGTCGTCGCGGACTCCCCGCCGGGCGGGAGCGGAGGATCGGGGTGGGGACGGCCGGCCCGTGCACGGCGCGCGGCGGCGGACGTCCCGGCAGGACGAACCCACTGACGACAGGAGACCGGCACCATGGCGACGACACGCACCGCGAGCACCGTGTGGAGCGGAGACCTCAAGAGCGGTTCGGGCGAGACCGCGTTCGAATCCTCCGGCATCGGAAAGCAGGCCGTCACGTGGGCGTCCCGCGCGGAGGAGCCCGGCGGGAAGACGAGCCCGGAGGAGCTGATCGCGGCCGCGCACTCCAGCTGCTTCTCGATGGCGCTGTCGAACGGGCTCACGTCGGCGGGGACCCCTCCCACGCGTCTGACGACGAAGGCCGAGGTGACCTTCCAGCCGGGCACCGGCATCACCGGCATCCACCTGACGGTACGGGGTGAGGTCGAGGGCGTCGACGAGGCCGCCTTCACCGCCGCCGCCGAGGAGGCGAAGGCCAACTGCCCGGTCTCCCAGGCCCTTTCGGGCACCACGATCACCCTGACCGCCGACCTGGCCTGAGCGGAGGGGACATGCCCGAACTGCCCGAGGTCGAAGCCCTGCGCGACTTCCTGCACGAGCGTCTGACCGGCCGCGAGGTGCGGCGGGTCATGCCGGTGGCGGTGAGCGTGCTCAAGACGTACGACCCCGGGCCGGACGCGCTGGAGGGCCGCACCGTCACGGGCGTGCAGCGGCACGGCAAGTTCCTCGACCTGGACGCCGACGGCCTCCATCTGGTCGTCCACCTCGCCCGGGCCGGCTGGCTGCGCTGGCGGGAGGCCCTCCCGGCGCAGCCGCCCCGCCCGGGCAAGGGCCCCCTGGCGCTGAGGCTCTGGCTGGCCGAGCCCGCTGCCGGCGGGGGCGGGAACGCGGACGCGGAGGGCTTCGACCTCACCGAGGCGGGCACGCGCAAGCGCCTCGTCGTGTACTGCGTGCACGATCCGGGCGAGGTGCCGGGCGTCGCACGTCTCGGGCCCGACCCGCTCGCGGACGAGTTCACCCCCGAGGTCTTCGCGGAGCTGCTGCGCGGCAAGCGGCAGCGGCTGAAGGGCCTGCTGCGGGACCAGAGCGTCGTCGCCGGAATCGGCAACGCCTACTCGGACGAGATCCTGCACGCCGCCCGGATGTCCCCGTTCAAGATCGCCGCGGAGATGTCCGAGGACGAGATCGCGGCGCTCTACGAGGCCCTCCGCGTCACTCTCCGAGACGCCGTGGAGCGTTCCCGCGGCGTGGCCGCGGGCGAACTGAAGGCGGAGAAGAAGACCGGTCTGCGGGTGCACGGCCGCAAGGGTCAGCCGTGCCCCGTGTGCGGCGACACCGTCCGCGAGGTCTCCTTCAGTGACAGCGCGTTGCAGTACTGCCCCACCTGCCAGACGGGCGGAAAGCCCCTCGCCGACCGCCGGATGTCCCGGCTGCTGAAGTGATCCGGGCCCCGCTGCCGCCCGTCACACCGGGCGTATAGCGTGTCGGGGACATTTCCGAGAGAAGCGCACGAGGGGCAGGAATGACGGGCGAGGAAGTCGAGGAGTACGCGAAGAACCTCGCGCACATGGCCCGCGACCTGCTCGCGCAGGACTCCGTCCAGAAGACCCTGGACCGGATCGTCGAGCACGCGGTGTCCCTGATCGAGGGCTGCGAGGCCGCCGGGATCATGGCCGTCCAGAACGGCAGGGTCCAGACGCTCGCCACAACGAGCGACGTGGTCCGTGCCTCGGACCGCATACAGGGCGAGCTGGGCGAGGGCCCGTGCTTCGACGCGGCGCGCGTGCCCCAGGAGGTCTACCGGATCGCCGACATGACGGAGACGGTGGAGCGCTGGCCCCGTTACGCCCCCGAGGCACGGAAACTGGGCGTCGGGAGCATGATGGGCTTCCTGCTCTACACCGAGGAGGACAACCTCGGCGCCCTCGACATCTACTCGTCCCGGCCCAACACCTTCTCCAAGGCGTCGGAGGACGTCGGCTGGATGCTCGCCTCCCACGCCGCCGTCGCCTTCTCCAGCGCGCGTACGCACGCGCAGCTCCACGCGGCCATGGAGTCGCGGCACAGCATCGGCGAGGCGATCGGCATCGTCATGGAGCGCTACAAGCTGGACGAGGACCAGGCGTTCGCCGTGCTGAAGAAGAGTTCGCAGGACCAGAACGTCAAGCTGCGCGAGATCGTGCGGACCATCACCGAGACGGGCGAGATCCCCGGAGCCCGCTGAGCCCCGGGGACGTTCGCCGCGTCAACTCCTCGTGTTACGGGAGCGGTTGCGGCCGCGTGTCAACTCCTCCTGGTGCGGGAGCCCTTGCGGCCGCGCTTCGTCGTGGTGCTCCGGTACCCGAAGGGTCCGGGCAGGTCCATCGACGTGGTGCGGCGGCCCGTCGAACTGACCGTGTGCCGGGGGCCGTTCCCGCTGCCGGTCGTGACGGACCACGACTTGCGGTTGATGTTCAGACGTACACCGGGCAGGATCCGGAAGCTCTTCCGGAAGGTCAGGCCCATGATCGGCTCCTCAAGTCGATGCGGACACAACTCCGTTGCCCGCACGGTTACCCCCGCGGCGGCGGAAGACTCATCGGCCGTCCGGGGAGCTTCCCGGTCAGCCCCGCGCCGACGGACCGGGGCCCGCACGAGCCGCGCCGCGGGACGCGTCAGAGTTCCTGCCGCATCTCGCCGCCCTCCGGCTCGTCCTCCGTGCGGAAGACCAGCCGGTCGTCGACGACGTCGACCAGCAGCCGTGTGTGCGGCTTGAGTTCGCCGCCGAGCAGCATCCGCGAGAGCTGGTTGTCCACCTCGCGCTGGATGGTGCGGCGCAGCGGGCGTGCCCCGTACTCGGGCTGGTAGCCGCGCCTGACGAGCCAGTCGACGGACGCGGGCGAGAAGTCCACGGCGAGGTCCTGCGCGTGGACGCGGTGCCTGGTCTCGTCGAGCATCATGTCGGTGATCTTGCGCAGCTCGTCGTCGGAGAGCTGGCGGAAGATCACGATCTCGTCGATGCGGTTGAGGAACTCCGGGCGGAAATGCTCCCGCAGCGGGCGCAGCACCCGCTCCCTGCGGGCGTCCTCCTCGTCCTCCTCGTCACCGCTGCCGAATCCCAGCACCGCGCCGCGGCCCGAGACGGCTTCGGAGCCGAGGTTGCTCGTCATCACGATGACCGTGTTGGTGAAGTCGACGGTGCGTCCCTGCGAGTCGGTGAGCCGGCCGTCGTCGAGCACCTGGAGCAGGATGTTGAAGACGTCCGGGTGCGCCTTCTCGACCTCGTCGAGGAGCAGCAGCGAGTAGGGGTTGCGCCGCACGGTCTCCGTGAGCTGTCCCGCGTCCTCGTGGCCGACGTAGCCGGGCGGGGCGCCCACGAGCCGGCTGACGGTGTGCCGCTCCTGGTACTCGCTCATGTCGAGGCGCACCATGCGGTCGTCGGTGCCGAACAGCGACTCGGCCAGCGCCCGGGCGAGTTCGGTCTTGCCCACCCCGGTCGGGCCGAGGAAGAGGAAGCTGCCGATGGGGCGTGCAGGACTCGACAGGCCGGCGCGGGACCGGAGCACCGCGTCGGCGACGGCGGCGACGGCCTCGTCCTGGCCGATGACGCGCTCCCGCAGCCGCTCCTCCATGCCCAGCAGCCGCTCCCGCTCCTCCTGGGTGAGGTTGCTGACGGGGATGCCGGTCTGCCGGGAGACGATGTCGGCGATGTCCTCGACGGTGACCTCGGCGATGCGGCCGTTGGGCTGGTGCTTGCGCTCGTCCTGGTCGATGCGCGTCTTCAGTTCGGCGAGCCGGTCGCGCAACTGCTGCGCGCGCTCGTAGTCCTCCGCGGCGACGGCCTGGTCCTTGTCACGGGCGACCTGTTCGGCCTCGCGTTCGAGGGCGCGCACGTCGGTGCCGCGGGTCGCGGTGCGCAGCCGCACCCGGGCGCCGGCCTGGTCGATGAGGTCGATGGCCTTGTCGGGGAGGAAACGCCCGGTCAGGTAGCGGTCCGACAGTTCGACGGCCGCGATCAGGGCCTCCCCGGTGTAGCGGACCTGGTGGTGCGCCTCGTAGCGGTCGCGCAGACCGCGCAGGATCTCCACCGCGTCGCTCTCCGCGGGCTCCGGGACGAGGACGGGCTGGAACCGGCGTGCCAGCGCCGCGTCCTTCTCGATGTGGCGCCGGTGCTCCTCCAGCGTCGTCGCGCCGATGACGTGCAGCTCCCCGCGGGCGAGCGGCGGCTTGAGCATCTGGCTCGCGTCCATGGAGCCGCCCTCCGTACCGCCGCCGCCGGCACCGACGACGTTGTGCAGCTCGTCGATGAAGACGACCAGTTCCTCCGAGCGGGAGCGGATCTCGTCAATGATGCCGGTCAGGCGCTCCTCGAAGTCGCCGCGGTAGCGGGTGCCGGCGACGAGGCTGGAGACGTCGAGCTGGACGACGCGCCGCCCCAGCAGGTTGTCCGGGACGTCGCCGTCGGCGATGCGCTGCGCCAGTCCCTCGACGATCGCGGTCTTCCCCACGCCGGCCTCCCCGATCAGTACGGGGTTGTTCTTGCCGCGCCTGGCGAGGATCTCGATCGTCTGCTCGATCTCCGCGTCCCGTCCGATGACGGGGTCTATCCGGCCGTCGTGGGCCATCTCCGTCAGGTCGGTGCCGTACTTGTCGAGGTTGGGGGTGTCGCTGCGCCCCTGCCCCGGCATGGCGCCGCGGGCGGGCGGGCCCTCCGGGCCGCCGGCGGAACCCGGGTAGCCGCCGGGACCCTGCGGCCCGGACCCGGGGAACCCTCCGCTGGAGGAGGCCGACCGGGGATCGAAGTGCGCGGCGTTGAGGATCTGCCCGGCCGTCGAGTCGCGGTTGGCGGCCAGGGCGATGAGGACGTGCTCGCTGCCGATGTAGGACGCGCCCCGCGCGCGGGCGATGTCGTGGGCGTCCAGCAGCGCGCGTTTCACGGCCGGACTCACGGAGATCGACTTGCGGGGCGAGCCCTCGCCGACGTTCCTGTCGATCTCCTCGGTGAGCGCGGTGGCGTCCGCACCCGCCCTGGAGATCATCGTGCGGGTCGGCTCGGTCGTGAGGGCGGCGCGCAGCAGATGCTCGGTGTCCAGGTCGCTGCTGCCGTGCTGCGCCGCATACGAGGCAGCTTCGGAGACGAGCTGCCGGGCCGGTTCGCTCATCAGCCGCAGGAAGTCGTAGTAGCGGGGGTCCCGCCTTCCGCTGCCCGGGGAGGCGGCGCTGCCCAGGAAGCGTGCGATGAACTCTCCGAACGGGTCCCTGCCGAAGTCCTCGGGACCCATGTACCCGCCGGTCATAGGTATCCGTCCCGCTGACCCGGGCTCGGCCGGGCCACGCTGTGTCGGCTGCAAGAAGCTCCCGGGCCGGAGTTCCCCCGTACGGCGCCGCGACACGTGCCCCTGCGACGCCGGCGGGGGCGGCCGTACGCCCAGGGCTGGCGGGGAGCGGGGGCACGGACGGGCAGGCGGCGGGAGGGGCGCGGCGGCCATCGGGCCACGGGGGCGCGGCGGTGGTGGGATCATGGAGACGCCGGGGCGTGCGGACGTCCCGGCCGGAAAATCACTCGCGCCCGGCGCCGCAGTCGTGCTCAATGTCGGACGGGGACAGTCGACAGCGCTGCCGGCCGGGGTTCGCACTCCGCCAGAAGGAAGGCACACCCGATGCGAGGCTCTCCGTTAGGGCGTGCCGTCCCGCACTCCGAGAAGCGTCCCGCGCCGCCGGACACGGTGCGCCGCAGGACGTCGGAAGGCTCTCGCGCGGCTCCCCCGCGTACCCGGAGCAGCGCCCGGACGGCGCCTGCGGCACACCGGGGTTCCGCACCCGCTGGGGCCGGGGTGCGGCGTTCCCGGCGGGAGCGCCGGGCCCGGCGAGCCGTGCCGAGCCGCCACCCCTCGGGCAGACCGGGCGTCCCTCCCCCGGCCCGCGGCCCGCCGCCACCGGGGCCGACGAGAGTCCTGCACGAAGCAATGCAGCCGATGTGTTCGAGTCAGAGGGAAAGTCAGAGAACAGGGAGTACGGCATGGCGGACAGCAAGGACGAGCAGACCCCGGACGTGAAGCAGAAGTTCCGCGAGGCGCTCGACCGTAAGAACCAGCGCGCCAAGAAGGGCGTACCTCACGAGGACTTCACGATGAACGTGCACGCCCCGAGGTCCGACGGGCGCAAGCGGCAGTTCCGCCGCAAGACGGGCTGACCCGCGGGGTCGGCCGCTGGACTGGCCGATCCGCGCACCTGCCGGGCTGCCGCCGCTTCCCGCACCTCCGGTAAGCGGCGGCTTCGTGCTGCCGGGGAGCTACCGGCCGTCCCCCGTCAGGGCCGCGACGTGGCGCTTTATCGTCGCGGCGACGTCCCGCGTCCGGTCGCCGAGGTAGAAGTGCCCGCCGGGGAAGACCTCCAACTCGAAGGTTCCACCGGTGTGTTCGCTCCAGGCGCGGACGTCCTCGACAGGCGCCTTGAGGTCGCTGTCCCCCACCATGGCGACGACGGGACACCGCAGCGGCGGACCGGGCCGGGGGCGGTAGGTCTCGGCCGCCCTGTAGTCGGCGCGGAGCGCGGGAAGCACCATGCGGCGGATGTCCGGGTCGTCGAGGAGGGAGGCGTCCGTCCCGTCGAGAGCCTTGATCTCGGCCAGGAAGCCGTCGTCCTCCTTGAGGTGGATCCCCTCGTCGCGGTGGCGCGAGGGCGCACGCCGCCCCGAGACGAACAGCGCCACGGGCACGAGCCCCTTGTCCTCCATGCGCCGCGCCACCTCGAAGGCCACGGAGGCGCCCATGCTGTGGCCGAAGAGCACCGTGGGGCGGTCTGTCAGCGGCCACAGCGAGGCGAAGGCCCTGTCGGCCGTCTCGTGGACGTCGTCGAGGCACTTCTCCCGCAGCCTGTCCTGCCGCCCCGGGTACTGCACGGCGACGACGTCGGCCTCCCGCGCGAGAGCCTGCGACAGGGGGTGGAAGAAGCTGGCCGAACCGCCGGCGTGCGGCATGCAGACGAGCCGGAACGGAGCGTTCGGCGCGGGGTGGTAGCGCCGTATCCAGGGGTCTGCCGTGCCTGCGGCGGTGGTCATGGCCGGTTCCTCTCCGAGGTGTGGGCGGGGTGCGCGCTCCGGGCGTACGGCTGCGTCGGCGGCCGTCGCCGCGTAGACACTCGTGGACGCGGGGGCCGAAAGCAAGACGGCGCCCGAGCGGCGGACCGCCGTCAGCCGGCGGTGATCAGCGCTGTCGCGGCGGCGGCCGCGCAGAGGCCGGCGGCCTGGAGGCGCGTGGGCCTCTCCCCCAGCGCCGTCAGCCCCAGCACCACGGGCACCGCCGGGTAGAGGGACGAGAGGACGACGGCGATCACGACGAGCTGCTCCCTGGCGGCCAGCAGGTAGAGCACGAGAGCGAGAGCGGCGATCATGCCGGTGACCGCGGACCCGGCGGCGTACCGCGGCGGCAGGAGGGCCGGCGCTTCCGCGGACGCGCCCTGGGACGCTCCGGCGGGCGTTCGCGGGGGCCGCCGCAGTGGTGCGCGGCGCCTCCGTGCTGCCAGGAGCGGCACGGCGATCGCCGCGATCACCGCGAGCGCGGTGACGCGTCCCACCGCGACCGGCCAGATCCCCGCCGACGGCCGGGCCTGCGCCAGGGCGAGGTACTGCAGCGCGATCCCCGCGCCGGCGATCAGGCCGTCGAGGGAGGCGCCCGTGAGGACGGGGGCGCCCGGCCGGGACCGCTCCAGGGACACCAGCCACAGGGCAGGGACCGCGACCAGGATTCCCAGCCAGGCCGGCGCGGACGGCCGGTCGCCCAGGAGCACCACGCCGGCGACGACGGGCAGCGTTACGCCCGTGACGGCGCTGACGGGCACGACGACGCTCATCGCCCCGCGGCTCACACCCCGGTAGAGGTGGACCATCCCCACTCCGGTGCCCACGCCGGACAGCGCGCCCCAGGCGGTGTCCGGGGAGAGGGCCAGGGAGAGGACCGGCCTCGCAGCAGAGAACACCGGAGCGGCGAGCAGGGTGAGGACGAGACCGCCCCCTTGCCCGGCCAGCGCGACGAGGGCGAAGTGCGCACGGCGCGAGAGAAGGCCCCCGGTGACGTCGGCTATCCCGTAGCACACCGCCGACGCGAGGGCCAGGAGGGCGCCCATCAGGCACCGGGCGCCCTTCGACCGCCGCCGGGGCGCCGGTCCTCCCGCCCGGGGGAGGACCGGACGGGCCGGGCCCCGGATCGTCCGCGGTCACCGGGTCCGCCACCGGGTCCGCGGTCACCGGTCCCGTCGCCGCCGTCGCCCCCGCCGAGGCCGTCGCGCTCCGCCTGCCCGACGGGGCAGACCGCTCCGTCCCGCACGCAGCCGGCGCGGTCGCACAGGCGGCACATCAGCTCCGCGTCGCCCACCTCCGCGTACGCCCGGGCAAGCAGCTTGCCCAGGAGCTCCGCCAGGGTGTCCCGCTCCGCCTCGTCGAGGGCGTCGAGCATCCCGGTGAGGGGGCTGCCGCGGGCGGCGAGGAGCGACTGCGACGTGCGCATGCCGGCGGCGGTGGGCACGACCGACACCCAGCGGCCGGGGCCCTGGCGCCGCTCGGCCAGTCCGTCCGACTCCAGGGAGTCGACCATGCGCGCGGCAGCGGACTGCGAAAGGCCCACGCGCCGCCCGAGTTCCGTGACGCTCAGTCCCGGCGAGGCGGCCAGCGCGACCAGGGCGGCGGCTCCGCTGGCGCTGGTCCCGGCGGCCTTGGTGGCTCCCGCGAGCGCGAGGTCGGCCACGGCGAGCGCGGTGGCCCCGAGAAGGTTGGCCGTGCGTTCCTTATCATGCATGACTCATGCATAACGTGGCGGCGCCTGACGCACAACCCTCCCGGCAACGGGGCGGCAAATCCGCAGCAATGGGACAATATGAGGCGTTATGGATGTACTGCACAGGAACAACGTGGTGGTCGAAGGCCGGACGGACGGCCCGGTGATCATGCTGGCCAACGGCTTCGGCTGCGATCAGAACATGTGGCGCCTGGTGACCCCCCTGCTCGCGGACGAGTTCAAGATCGTGCAGTTCGACCACGTGGGCACCGGGGGGTCCGACAAGTCCGCCTGGCGGGAGGAGCGTTACTCCTCGCTGGACGGCTACGCCAGGGACGTACTGGAGATCTGCGACGCACTCGGCCTGGGGCCCCTGGTGTTCGTCGGCCACTCCGTCAGCTCCGTGTTCGGCGTCCTGGCCGCCGGGTGGGAGCCCGGAACCTTCGAGAAACTGGTGCTGCTGACGCCGTCGCCCCGCTACATCGACGACCACGACTACACGGGCGGCTTCAGCGCCGAGGACATCGACGAGCTGCTGGACTCCCTGGACAGCAACTACCTCGGCTGGTCGGCATCGTTGGCGCCCGTCATCATGGGCAACCCCGAACGGCCGGAACTGTCGGAGGAGTTGACGAACAGTTTCTGCCGGGTCGACCCGTCCATCGCGCGCGTCTTCGCCCGGGCCACGTTCCTGTCCGACAACCGCGCGGACCTCGCCAGGGTGACGGTGCCGACGAGGGTGATCGAGTGCGCCCATGACGTGATCGCTCCCAGGGAGGTCGGAGCCTTCGTGCACGAGGCGATCCCGGGCAGCGAACTCGTCACGCTCGACGCGGTCGGGCACTGCCCGCAGCTCAGCGCCCCCGAGCAGACCGCCGAAGCCATCGCCTCGTTCGCGGCCCGAACCGATGACGAGCGCTGACGGGGAAGGTTCCAGCGACGCACCGCGTTCCCGGACGGCGCACCTGGCCTACGCCTCGCTGCTGGAGAACAACGCCGAGGACCTCTTCGAGAACGCCCCGTGCGGATATCTCTTCACGCTGATGGACGGGCAGATCGTCAAGGCCAACCGCACGCTGCTGACATGGCTGGGCCGGACGCACGACGAGGTCGTCGGGCGCATGCGCTTCGCCGACATGCTCACGGTGGGCGGCAAGCTCTACCACGAGACGCACTACGCGCCGCTGCTCCGGCTCCAGGGCGAAGTCAGCGGCATCGCACTGGAGTTGAAGGCCGCGGACGGGACGCGGCTGCCGGTGCTCGTCACCTCGACCGTCATGACCGACAACGACGAGCATCCCCTGATGGTGCGCACCACCGTCACCGACGCACGCGACCGCCGCTCCTACGAGACCGAACTCCTGCGCGCCCGCGAGGATGCCGAGCACGAGCGCGCACGTCTCCAGCGGCTCGCCTCGACCCTGCAGCGCACCCTCGTCCCGCCGCATCTCTCGGCACCCCGGGGGCTGGAGGTCGCGGCGCACTACCACATCGCCTCCCGCGACGAAGTCAGCGGCGACTTCTACGACTTGTTCCCGCTGGCGGCCCACGGCACCTGGGGGCTCTTCCTCGGCGACGTGTGCGGGAAGGGCGCTCCCGCCGCCGCCCTGACCTCACTCGCCCGTTACACGCTGCGCGCCGCGGCGGTCTACGACCCGGATCCCGTCACCGTTCTGCACAACCTCAACACCGTGCTGAACACGGAGGATTACGAGCAGGAGCCCAGGTTCGCCACCGTCCTGTTCGGACTTCTCAGCGCCGAACGCGAGGGCTACCGCGTCACGTTGGCCAGCGGGGGCCATCCCGAGGCCCTGCTGCTGCGGGGCGACGGGACGGCGGAGTTCGTCCCGACCCCCGGAGGGCAGCTCATCGGCGTGCTCGCCGAACCGCACATCTCCACGACCACCGTCCGGCTGGCCCCGGGGGACACGCTGCTGCTCTACACGGACGGTCTCACCGAGGCGCACACTTCGGCGGGCGCCACCGACCGCTACGGCGACGAGGCACTCCTGGACTTCGCCAACGTCCTGGCCCCGAGCACCGCCGAGGAGACCGTCGACGCGCTCGCGGAGCTGCTGGACGCCTTCGGCGAGGGGCTCGACGACGACACCGCCCTGATGTCGGTGGGCGTGCCCCGGGGCGGGGACGGCCCGCGGACGTGACGGTACGGCGTCGCCCCTGGACAGGGCCGCAGTGCTCAACCGCCGGACGGGGCACCCTGGGCAACGGCGTCGCGTCGCGGGGCCGCCGTGCCCGTGCTCCGGCACCGTTGGAGGACGGGCCGCACCGAAGGCAGCATCGAGGGGTGAGCGGGGCTCTGTCCTGAGGGCCCTCGCCGCCCGCGCACCGTCTGGATCGTCTGGAGCACCACTGTGAAGATCACCCGAGTCGAGACGTTCGCCGTGCCGCCGCGCTGGCTCTTCTGCCGCATCGAGACGGACGACGGTCCGGTCGGCTGGGGCGAGCCCGTCGTGGAGGGGCGGGCGGAGACCGTACGGGCCGCCGTCCACGAGCTCGCCGACCAGTTCCTCGTAGGCGCCGACCCGTCCCGCATCGAGGACCTGTGGCAGCTGATGAGCAAGGGCTCCTTCTACCGCGGCGGGCCCGTGCTCTCCAGTGCCGTCGCCGGCATCGACCAGGCGCTGTGGGACATCGCCGGCAAGGCGCTCGGCGCACCGGTGTACCGGCTCCTCGGCGGGCCCGTGCGCGAACGGGCCCGCGCCTACTGCTGGGTCGGGGGCGACGAGCCGGCCCAGGTGCGCGACCAGGTCGCGGCCCAGGTGGACGCCGGCTTCACCGCGGTGAAGATGAACGCCTCCGGCCGCATGAGCCCGCTGCCGACCCCCGCGGAGCTGGCGGACGTCGCGGCCAGGGCGGAAGCCGCGCGTGAAGTCCTGGGCCCCGAGGGGGACTTCGCGGTCGACTTCCACGGGCGGTTCTCGACCGCCGGCGCCGTCAGGGCGGCAGGCGTGCTGGAGCCGTACGCGCCGATGTTCGTGGAGGAGCCCGTGCTGCCGGAGTACACGCACCTCATCGGGCGGGTCACGGACTCGACGCGGCTGCCGGTGGCCACCGGCGAGCGGCTGTTCTCCCGCACGGACGCCCTGCCCGCCCTGCAGGCCGGGATCGCGGTGCTGCAGCCCGACCTCTCCCACGCGGGCGGCATCTCGGAGTGCCGCCGCATCGCCTCGCTGGCGGAGACCTTCGACGTGCTCGTCGCACCGCACTGCCCGCTCGGGCCGCTCGCTCTCGCCGCCTCCCTCCAACTCGCCTTCTGCACGCCGAACTTCCTCATCCAGGAGCAGTCCATCGGCATCCACTACAACAAGGGTGCCGAGCTGCTCGACTACGTCGCCGACCGCTCCGTCTTCCGCTTCGAGGACGGCCATCTCCCGCGTCCCACCGGGCACGGACTGGGCGTCGAGATCGACGAGAAGGCGGTACGGAAGGCGGACGGCTCGGCGAAGAGCTGGCACAACCCGGTCTGGCGGCACGGCGACGGCTCGTTCGCCGAGTGGTGATCCCCGCTCCCGCGACGCGGACCCCGGCGCCCCTCCCCCAGGCCCTCCCCGAACCGGGAGACAGGGCGCCGGGGCGGGGGCGGTCCGGCCGGGGCGGGTCACCGCCGGGCCGCTTCCAGGGTCAGCACGGCATCGTCGCCCGCCGCCGCCCGCACGCCGAAGTCGCGGCTGATCTCGTCCAGTACGGACCGCAGCCATGCGGCGTCGGCCGGCGCAGCACGGTGCAGCCGCATCCGGCGCGAGATGAACGGAACCGCGCGCAGCCGGACGAGCCGGCCGCTTCCCACGTCGACCGACGCGAGGTACAGCAGCCGCAGTTCGTCCCGGTACTCCTCGTAGCCGGTGATGCCCTCGTAGTCGTCGATGAAGTCGCCGCAGCCGTAGAGCACGAGCTTGCCGCGGTAGATCTCGACTGGGCGGGGGTGGTGCGAGGAGTGACCGAACACGACGTCCGCTCCACCGCCGTCGATGAGCCCGTGCGCGAACCGGGTCTGCTCCGGTGGAACCGTGTAGCCCCAGTTGGAGCCCCAGTGCACGGAGACGACCACGACATCGCCCGGACGCCGCAACTCCCGCACACGGCAGGACAGTTCGGCAGCGGAGGACTCCGACAGCACCGGCAGGAAGTCGACGCCCGGCCGGCTCTCCGTCGCCGCCCAGGAGCCCGGGACGCCGCTGGACGGGGTGCCCGTCGCGAACGTCAGCACCCGGCGGGCGGGCCCCGGGCCCGTGAGGGGCACCACGGCCGGCCGGCGCGCCTCCTCCAGGTCACGTCCCGCCCCCGCCGTCCGCAGCCCCGCCCCGGCGAGGGCGTCGAGCGTCTCCTCCAGGCCGGGCACGCCGAAGTCCATGACGTGGTTGTTGGCCAGCACGCACACGTCCGGACGTGCCGCCGAGAGGCAGGGCAGATTGGCGGGGGCCATCCGGTAGTGGATGCCCTTGCCGGGTGCGAACGCCGGGCTCGACGTCACGCTGGTCTCCAGGTTCATCACCCGGACGTCCGGACGGAACGTCTCCAGCGCCTGCAACGCGTCTCCCCACGGCCAGGAGAACCCGGCCGGGACGGGAACCGGTCCGCTGCGCGCCTCGACGAGGCGGACGTAGTCCCCCGCGTGCCGGGTGAACCCCTCCCGCAGCTCGGGGCTCCCCGGGTACGGGAGGATCTGGTCGACACCGCGACCGAGCATGACGTCGCCGCACAGGGACAGATCGACCGATTCACCGCTCATCGCCGCAATATATGCACCGGCCGTCGCCTCCCGGCCTCACTCTGACACCTGCGGCGGGTGGTCTGGACGAGGCGACTGCCGCCGGCCGGGCCGGGGCACGGCTCCGCCGGGCACGCCGGCGGCCGGGACGGGCTCCCCCGCTCCCCGGCGCCTCAGCTGGCGGCCTGCTCCGAACCGCTTTCCGTACGGCGCAGCTCGTCGTTGGCGCGCTGCGCCTCCTGGAGCTGGTCCTCCAGGGCGATGATGCGGCAGGCCGCCTCGATCGGCGTGCCGTCGTCGACGAGCTCCCGCGCGCGTGCCGCGAGCCGCAGCTGGTGACGGGAGTAGCGGCGGTGGCCGCCGGCGGAGCGGAGGGGGACGATCAGTTCGGCGTCGCCGAGTGCGCGGAGGAAGGCGGGGGTGGCCCCGATCAGCTCCGCGGCCCGGCCCATGGTGTATGCGGGGTAGTCGTCGTCTTCGAGACGATCGGCGAACTGCGAGGAATTCTCTTCTGGCACTTGCACCTCTTCCGGGACGCGTCGAGGGGCCCCGGTGCCGTGCGGCACCGGGGCCCCGAGGGGTTTCAACACCATCCGCCGGCTGTGCGAGCCGGCTCTTGAGTTACCGCATACGGGCCGGACGGCCGGAATGCGGGGATCGCGGTTGCTGGACCGTGGACCACCTTCCAATCCGGGGTCTGCGGTACCCGGGCGCTCTGCGAACTCTCCCGGGCGATCCCGATGGCGTCTGACTCCTCTCTTTCCTTGATCTTCTTCTCACGGGTACTGCTCGGACAACAGGACATGCACGGCGGCTTCTCCCGACCGCCCGGCGCGGCCACCGGCCTCGGAGCTCCGGGGGATCGCTTCTGACTCCGCCGGCCTGCCGCCGCACCGCTTACGGCTCGTGGCAGTTCGTCCTCTGCCACGCTTTCTGACTCCTTCGAAGACAGCAGGAACTCTACCCCGACCGCGTCTCGATGTCTACAGCCGCGAGTACAGATTTCCGGTGTCGTGTAGAAGAGGAATGCACCTGGGGTGCCCGCCCTCGCGCGGAGCCTCCCGGGCACCTGTCACGGGGCCCCGGCGCCTGCCGCGCGGGGGCCCGCGCCCCGTGCGGGCGGAACACGGCGGGTACAGGGCCGCCGCCGGATTGCTCAGCCGCTGCTGGTGACCTGTCCGGCTCACCTCGTGTCGCGACGGCCGGCACGCACATCTCCTGGTTGTCGGCTCGGCCGGGTAGCCCGCTGAGAGGACGGCCTCCCCCTTCGGGCTGCACGGTCCGTCCGCCGCGAGCACCGCCCGCAGCGGGCGGAGCCATTTGTCAGAGACGCCCAAAACCCCACTGCCGCCAAAGGCGAGCACCTAGCGTGAGGGCCCCGACCCATCCACCGAGGGACCAGATGATGCGTGCCGCTCGAACCCGTGCCGTCCTCACCGCTCTGCTCCTCGCGAGCACCCTCGCCGTGGCCGGCTGCTCGGAGGACAGCAGCCCCGCACCGGCGGACAAGGCGAAGCCCGAGAAGCCGGCCGGGGAAGCCGGTGAGGCCGGTGAGGGGAAGCCGGACAAGGACGCCCCAGAGAAGGACGATTCCGGCAAGGACGCTCCGGAGGGCATCGCCCCCGGCGAGAAGGCGCCCGACGGAGCCCCCGCATCGCTGCAGTTCGCGGGCTCGACCGTCGACGGCAAGACGTTCAAGGGCGCGACGCTGGCCGACAAGCCGGCCGTCCTGTGGTTCTGGGCGCCCTGGTGCGGCACGTGCAAGGGACAGGCAGCGCAGACCGCCAAGCTCGCCGCTGAGTACAAGGGGAAGGTGAACTTCCTCGGCGTCGCCGGCCTGGACAAGACGGAACCCATCCGCGGCTTCGTCAGCGCCCAGAAGGTCGGCAACTTCCCGCACCTGAACGACCAGAAGGGCAGCGTCTGGAAGAAGTTCGGGATCACGCAGCAGAGTTCGTACGTGATGCTCGACAAGAACGGCAAGAAGGTGCACGCGGGCGCCGCCACGGGGCCGAGCGAACTGAACAAGCTCGTCTCCGGTCTCGCCGGCTGACGTTCACGTCCCGCCCATGGCCGACCTTCCTCTCGCCCTGGCCCTGACCGCGGGCATGCTCGCGGCGGTGAATCCCTGCGGCTTCGCGCTGCTGCCCGCGTACCTCTCGCTGCTCGTGCTGGGCGAGGACTCCCCCACCAGGGGGGCGGCGGTCGCACGTGCGGTGGCGGCGACCGCCGCGATGACGCTCGGATTCGCCGGTGTCTTCGGCGTGTTCGGGCTCGTCGTCGCACCGGTCGCGAGCCAGGTGCAGCAGCATCTGCCGTGGTTCACCGTCTTCTTCGGTCTGCTGCTCGCGGGGGCCGGTGTGTGGCTGCTGGCGGGCCGCGAACTGCCGTCTCCGGCACCGAAGTTGCGCCGCGCTCCCGGGGTGGGCCGCTCGCTGCCGTCGATGGCGCTGTTCGGCGGCGCGTACGCCGTCGCCTCGCTCGGCTGCACCATCGCGCCGTTCCTCGCGATCGTCGTCTCCGCCTTCCGGAGCGGGTCCGCGGGCCAGGGGCTGCTGCTCTTCGGGGCGTACGCGGCCGGAATGGGCGCGATCGTCGGCGTCGCCGCCCTGGCCGTGGCGCTCGCCCGAACCGCGACGGTGGACCGGCTGCGCGGCGTGGGGGCCGTCGCGTCGCGGTTCGGGGGCGGCCTGCTGGTCGTCGTGGGCGCGTACACGGCGTACTACGGCTGGTACGAGATCCGCGTGTTCGGCGGCGGTGACACGGCGGACCCGGTGATCGGCGCCGCCGGATACGTTCAGCGGTCGCTCGCGAACGGCGTGGAGCAGATCGGCATGCCGGTGGTCGCGTGCGTGTTCGCCGTCCTGCTGGCCGCCGCGGCCGTGCTGGTGAAGTACCGGCCGGGACGGCGGACTCCGCGGGGCCGCGGCGGCGAACCGGCAGATGCGGTGCCGCCGCGTACGAGCTGACGAGGGCGTGCGGCCGTTCGGTGCCGCCGAGTTGAGGCTCAGCGCTCCCCGCGCTTCGCGGCACCCCGCCGGAGCCTGGCGCGTACGGCACGCTGGGCGACAGGCCCCAGGTCCTCCAGGACCTCCGCCAGCCCGGCCAGTTGCTCCAGCGCGTCCAGAGCGCCTGCCGCGCCCCGCGGGTCGACTCCCTCGTAGAGTTCGAGCCCGACGAAGGCCGACGCGAGCGCGCGGGCGAGCCCGCCCGCGTCCGTGAACTCGGCGACGGGGGAACCCTCGAGGACGCGGGCGAGCACTCGCTCTATCTCCTCGATCCACAGCGCGAGCCCGGCCGCCGTGGCCGGCGCCAGCCGGGGGTGGGTCTGGGCCCCCGCGAGCAGTTGTGCGAGTACGGCCACGTGGCCGCCGGCGCGCTCCTGTGCGTGCAGCTCCCGGCCGAGTTCGAGGAGTTCGGCCAGGGTGCGGACCGAGGCGAAGCGCTCGCGGTAGCGCGCGACGCGTTGCTCCGCGCCGAACCGGCAGGCAGCGGCGAGGAGTTCGTCGACGCTGCCGAAGTGGTAGAAGACCAGCGCCTGGTTCACTCCGGCCGCGGCGGCGATGGTGCGCGCCGAGGTCTTGCCGATCCCCTGCTCGACGACGGTGCGCAGCGCCCCGTCCAGCAGCTTCTCGCGTGTCCCCTCGCTCACGCCCGCGCCTCCTCGCGCAGCGGCCGCAGACCGGCGCGTACGCCTCGCTCCGCGACGTCGGCGTACTCGGCGGCGAAGGAGCCCTCGTAGCCGAAGAGGGGACCGAACCGGCGGTTGGAGACACGCACTTGGATGCGGAAGCGGCGGGCCCTCTCGTCGTAGGACTCCCGCACCACCGCATCGCCTGCGAGCAGTTCCGGGACGCGCACGTCCACCGGCCCTTCCCTGAACCGGTGTTGCCCGGAGCGGATCACGAGGGCCCCCTCCTCGTCCGCTTCGAGGTGCAGGTCGGAGGCGAGGTGCTGGTGGGTGCCGAGGTAGTCGACGATGCAGCCGCGCTCGGGGCTGTGGACCATGGTGGCGTCGAAGCGGCGGACGCGGCGCGGGAACTGGAAGGTGCGCACGAAGGTGACGGTCTCCCGCCCGTAGGAGTCCCGGTAGGGGAAGTTCTCGATGGTGAAGGGGATGTCCCTTCCGGCCTCGGGCACGAGGATGTTGCGGCTGCCGCCCAGGGCGAGGAACGGACGGACGAAGCCGCGCCGGTGCCAGACGCGGTCCATCGTGCCGCGGCCGACGCACGCCGTGACGCTGTCGAGCCCGACGGAGAAGCGCCGCCGCACCTCCGGGTGGAGCCGCGCGAAGTCCCCGGCGCCGAGGGCCTGTTCGAAGATGCTCGTCATGGCTTCACCAGTTTCGTGAGGAGGGCGGGTGCGGTCGCGGCCGCCCGGCCCGCCGCGGAGCGCGACGGCGGGCGGCGCAGGCAGCGGCGGGCGGCAGGGGTGCGGCGCGACGGGGGCAGCAGCGACGCGAGTGCCGCGACGGCGAGGACGCCCGGCGCGGCGTACGCGGCGGCGGGGCCGGGCAACGCCCCGGATTGGGCGAGGGCCGCCGCACCGGTGACGGCGGCGCACCGTACGGACACCTCCGCGAGGGCGTACCGCAGCGACCGCTCGGGGGTGATGCCGTGTTCGCACCACAGGCGCAGCCGGTCGAACGACCAGGCCGTCGCCCATCCCATGAGGGGACGCAGGACGAACCGGTCCGCGACCCGGCCGAAGCACCCCCAGCGCGGCCGGTAGTCGTATCCCGTCAGGAAGCGCAGCGCCTCGCCGTCGGGGACGTAGCGCCAGTAGCCGCGGCCCTCCTCGATGAACGAGAGCGGGTGGGCGGAGGCGAAGCGCAGAGCCGAGGTGCGGGTGCCGTCGGGCCGGTCCTGCTCGCCGGCCGAGACGCCGGTGCCGGAGATCTTCAGCCACGGCAGGACGCGTGTGGCGTACCGGAAGCGCTGCGGCTCCCCCGGCTCGCGGGGGAGGTAGCCGATCTCCCCGAACCTCAGGTCCCAGCGCTGGTGCAGTGCGGGGTCCTGGCTGCGGTCCCACACCGTCCCGATCCCGGCGCGGATGCGCGTCTCCACGTAGAGCCGCATCGAAGATCCCCCCTCGGTCCGCACTCCGCTCGATTTGAGCACTCGCTCAAAGTACAGAGTTTTGAGCGAGTGCTCAAGACGCGGGCGCGGCATTGCCGGACGGGACGTCGGGGACCGGGCGGTCGGTCGGTCGGGCTGTCGGGCCGTCGGGCCGTCGGGCCGTCGGGCTGTCGGGCCGTCGGGCCGTCGCGGCAACGAAAAGGGCCGCCGACGGTCCGCCCCCCGAAGGGTGCGGTGCGTCGGCGGCCCATGCGGAGCCGTGCGGAGCGGATGCGGCCCGGGGAGGCCCGCACCCAGGGCACGTCGTTTGGATCTTCGCGGGCTTGCGACGCCCAGCACGCCCGTCTGCTGCGTTGTCGGAGTCGCCCGAGTACTCCCCTGGCCTTCGGCATGGGGGACCCCAGTACGAGGGCGATCCTCCGCCTGGCATCCGGACGCACCGGACGCCGCTCGCTGAACCACGAAGATCCAAACGACGCACCCTAGTCGGTGGTCTTACCGGCCTCCCCCTCGTCCTTGCTCCGTCCCACGAGGACGGAGTGCCGCCGCCCGTAGAAGAAGTAGATCGCGAGGCCCAGGAGCAGCCATGCCGCGAAGCGCAGCCACGTGAACACGTCCAGGTTGGACATCAGGTAGAGGCACGCGAGCGCGGTGACGATCGGCAGCCACGGCGACAGCGGAACCCGGAAGGGCCGCTCCAGCTCGGGACGCTTGCGGCGCAGCAGCGGCACCGCCAGGGCGACGATGAGGAAGCCGGACAGCGCGCCGATGCTGACCATGTCGGCCAGTTCGGTGATCGGGACGAACCCTGCCAGGACCATGATCAGGACGGAGATCGCGATCGTCATGCGGTGCGGGGTGCCCCAGCGGGGGTGGACCTCGGAGAGCCGCCGGGGCAGCAGGCCGTCGCGGCTCATCGCGAAGCCGATGCGGCCCAGGGTGACGAGCTCGACCATCATCACGGACGTCAGCCCGCTGATCGCGCCCAGCCCGACGAGCACGCCCACCCACGGGGCGCCGGCCGACTGGAACGCGGCCGAGATGGGCGCGCCCTCGTCGATCTCCCGGTAGTCGACCATCGCGTTGAGCACGAAGGAGACCGCGACGTACAGGACGGTGCAGACGGCGAGGCTGCCCAGCAGGCCGCGCGGCAGGTCGCGCTTCGGGTTCTTCGTCTCCTCGCCGAGGTTGGCGAGCGCCTCGAAGCCGGTGTAGGCGAAGAAGACGACGGCCGCCGCGGTGAGCACGCCGCCGATGCCGAAGACCGACTGCTCCAGTCCCGCGACCGCCTGGATCAGCGGCTGGTCGACGATCGAGGCGCCGCTCTCGGCGGGTTCGGCCGGCGGGACGAAGGGGTCGAGGTTGGCGCCGCGCACGAAGAAGAGTCCCGCGACGACGATCAGCACGCACACCGAGACCTTGACGATGACGAGCACGTTGGTCACGCGGGACGAGCCGCGGATGCCCGTGACCGCCACCACGGTGAGCACGGCGATGATGAAGATCGCCCCGATGTTCACCGTGGCCTGCTCACCGAACCATTCCGGAGGCAGGTCCAGGAGGTTGGCCACGTAGCCGGACCAGCTCCGGGAGACCACGGCGGCCCCGAGGGCGAACTCCAGCAGCAGGTCCCAGCCGATGATCCAGGCGAAGAGTTCGCCGAGCGTGGCGAACGCGTAGGTGTAGGCGCTGCCCGCCGTGGGGACGGCGGAGGCCAGTTCGGCGTAGCACAGCGCCGCGAGCGCGGCGACGGCGCCGGCGATGACGAAGGAGACGACGACGGCCGGACCGGCGTGCTGCTTGGCCTCCACGCCGACCAGCGTGAAGATGCCGGTCCCGATGATCACTCCGACGCCGAAACCGGCCAGCGAGGTGGCCGACAGGGTCCGTTTCAGCGTGTTCTGCCGGCTCCGGTCCAGTACGTCGTCGACCGGCATCTTTCGCAATAGGTTCATCGGCACTTTCTCACTCTGCCCGGATCGTCCGGCGCTGTTCGGTTCACGCGGAGCGTGCTGGCGCGGACGCCGCCGCGGGCGCCCGACAGGCCGCCGGTCACCGGTTCACGGATCCCGCCGCCGTGCGGCGGCGCGGGCATCGCCCGCGCTGCCGCACGCCCGTATGCCCAGTCGGGGCCGGATGATGCCCGTGACTTCGCTCGCACCTTCCGGTGAACCGCCGGGTACACCCGGGGCTGCTGCGCGCCGCGCTCCGCGTCGGGCCGAGTGCTACTCCCGTACGAGCCGCGCGCGGCGCAGCGTCGCGACCGCGTGGCCCGCCCGGCGGGCCCGCAGCACCGCGAACAGCGCGGCGCCGCCCGCGAAGACGGCGAGCGGGGGCTCGACCAGCAGCAGTCCCGCCCCTACGGCGAGGCAGCCGGCGGCGAGCGCCTTCCACTGCCCGCGCGAGGCCCGGTAGCCCTCCAGGGAGCGCTCGACCTGCGCGCTGTCGGCACGCGGCACACCGCTCTGCTGGTGCGCTGCCCCGCCGGGGCCCGCGGGCTCCGTCCGGGGCCTGCCCTCGTGCACGGCCAGCCAGGCGTTGGCGGCGGCCGCGGCGAGGAAGACCACGCCCCAGACCGTCGCGCCCTGCGCCGTCCGCACGGCTGCGAGCGCGAGGAACCCCGCGCCGAGGACGGCGTAGCGCCAGTGCAGCCGCCCGCTCACGAGACGACCCCCGCGTAGGAGAGCATCGCGATCACGCCGCACACCGTGAGGAAGACCGAGCCGGCGGCGACCAGGACGCGCAGCAGCGTGGTCATCCGGTGCTCGGCCGGCATGTTGACCTTGTCGACGTACAGCAGCCCCGCTCCGTAGATGCCGCACGCGAACACGCCGCCCACGATGGACGCCGGCGTGATCAGGTCGACGAAGTCCGCCCCGGAGGCGATCATCAGCAGCGCGCCGACGCCGGTCCACCCGTACACGAAGGGCCGGATGCCCCGCTGGCCGCGGACGCGGATCTTCTTGGAGACGGCGGCCAGGCTCTCGTACGTGGTCCAGGAGTACGCCTCCCACACCGCGTAGATCGTGCCGAAGAGCACCATCACGATGGCGACGATGTAGAAGTACTCGAACACCGGTGCCACCGAGGCCAGGAACTGCGACTGGTGGGTCAGCACGTCGTTGCCCTCGGGCACCTGCTGCTTCTCGCCGAGGATCGCCGCACCGTTGATCATGAACGCGGCGGCGATGACGCCCAGGGCGAGGAAGGCCGCCAGCATGTCGAACAGCGGGGCACGGCTCCAGGCGCGCGCCTTCTGGACCTCCTGGGGCTCCGTGGAGAGCGGGAGGCGGTCGCGGGGCTCCAGGGCGGCGAGGCGGTCGCCGATCGCGTCGATCTCGCGGTGGCCGAGCATGCCCCACTTCTTCTCGCGCAGCATGCCGGTGTAGCCGATGTAGTCGTACATGCCGCCGCCGAGGCCGCCCATGAAGACCACCAGCTCGACCCAGACCGAAGTGCTCCCGATGTCGGGGTACTTGTCGGCGACGAACGGGGCGTAGCCGAAGTCGCCGGGCACCAGCCCGCCGAGCACGCCGAGCCAGTCGGGCTGCGCGACGAAGACGGCGACCAGGACGAGCACCACCATCATGCCCGCGATGGCGACCTGCACCTTCTCCAGCACCGTGTAGCCGCCGACCCACGACAGCACCCCGGCGAATATCAGCAGGCCGACCGCGAAGTAGGTCGCGTCGCCCGCTCCCATCGATTCCAGGAAGTCGCCGAGCGCGACGGCGACCCCGCTCGCCCAGCCCGGGAAGGACATGAGGCAGATCGCTGCGAGCAGCACGGGGAACCAACCGCGCGGCCCGGGAAGCACCTTGGCGAATCTCGCCATGGGGTGCTCGCCGGTCAGGGTGATGTGACGGTTCGACGCGTAGACGAGGGCGCCCTTGGCGACCGAGCCGACGACCACCGCCCACAGCACGGCGTAGCCGAAGACCGCTCCCTCGCGGGAGGCGAGGATCGATTCGCCGCTGCCGATGGTCAGGGAGGCGATGATCGCCCCGGGGCCGAAGTACTTCAGCGCCGTGACGACGGTGACCCGCCGTTGCCGCAGCCCCGTCGGCGGTTCCGGCAGCCGCAGCGCGGTGTCTTCAATGCGGCCGGATTCTTCTGTACTCATGTAAGTCCCGCATATCCTATAGGATACTTCCGGTAGGCCGTACGCATATTCGAGCGCATGAGCTCGCACGTCAAGGGGCTGGACAGCCTTGTTTTCGGGATCAGCAGTCGCAGGGGGAGCAATGGACCGGCCTCGGACGGGCACAGCCGGCGCGGACGCAGCGCCAACTCCCCTGCCGCGGCGGCCGATGCTGGCCGACGACGTCCACGAGGCCATCAAGACGCTGATCATGGACCACGCCATCGAACCCGGCGCCCGCGTCTCGATCGACGGCCTCGCCCGGCGGCTCGGCGTCTCGCCCACGCCCGTACGCGAGGCCCTCGCCCGGCTGGAGTCGGCGGCGCTGGTGGTGAAGGAACCGCTGCGCGGCTACCGGACGACGCCCCTGCTGGACCGCGAACAGCTCGCCGATCTCTACCAGTTCCGGCTCCTCATCGAGCCGTGGGCGGCCGCGCGGGCAGCCGAACGGGCGGACGCCGCCGGGAGAGAGAGACTGCGGGAGGAGATGGAGTCCTGCGCCACCCCCAGCGACGCCACGTACGACGCCTACAAGGCGCTGACCGCGCACGACACCCGATTCCACGTGCTGGTCGCCGAGTTGGCGGGCAGCGCGCAGGTCCGTCTCGCGTTCGAGCGCACGCACTGTCACCTTCACATCTTCCGGCTCTACTACGACCGCGGCGTCGGGCAGCAGACGCTGGAGGAGCACCGGGCCATCACGGACGCCGTCCTCAAGGCCGATCCGGAGGCCGCCGAGGCGGCGATGCGCACCCACCTGGAGACGGCGTACTACGGACGGCTGCGCGGCGTCTCGGAGGAGCCCGGCGGCTGAACGGGCCCATCTGCAAGGCCGTTATGACGAGGCGTCAGGCCTCCGCTAGGGCCTGTCTGACAAATCCCGCCTGGCTCGCGCCGCCTGGCACGCACGTCTGCTGCGTTGTCGGACCGACCGAGTAGCCCACTACGAGGACAGACCTCCGCCTTGCACCCGCACGCACCAGACGACGCGAGCCCCGCCCTCCGGGCGAACGGCGCCATTTGTCAGACAGCCCCTAGCCGACGGGACGTGCGGGGCGGCGTACGGGAGGCGCACCACGGGAGGAAGTCCGGGGGCCGTCCGGGGGAAGCCGGCTGTCGGCTGGAATACCGCCGCATGCCCACGCCGCTCACCAGGCATGACATCGAGCGAGCATTCCGAACGCTTCGGCCGGATCGGCCTGTGGAACACCGCACTGGGCTCCACGGACCCGTCCAGGCGCGCGGAGATCACCCAAGTCGCGGCAGAGATCGAGGAGTTGGGGTACGGCGCACTGTGGATCGGCGGCAGCCCCGGGCTGGACCAGGCCGAACCGCTGCTCGCGGCGACCTCCCGCATCACCGTCGGCACGAGCATCCTCAACATCTGGCAGCACGAGGCGCGCGACGTCGCCGCCGGTCACGCCCGGCTCGACGCGGAGCACGGCGGGCGCTTCGTGCTGGGCCTGGGCGTCAGCCACGCGGAGGCGGTCACCGACCCGCGGGCGAAGGAGGAGCTGCGTCAGCGCCCGTACACGGCGATGCGCTCCTACCTGGACGCGCTGGACGCCGCCCCGCGGCCCGTGCCCGCCTCGGGGCGCGCCCTCGCCGCGCTCGGGCCGAAGATGCTGGGGCTGGCGCGGGAGCGGGCGCTCGGCGCGCTGCCGTACCTGGTGACGGAGGAGCACACCGCGCGGGCACGTGAAGCTCTCGGGCCCGGCGCCCTCCTCGCCCCCGAGCTGAAGGTCGTGCTGGAGACGGACCCGGGGCGTGCCCGCACCGTCGCCCGCGCGTACCTGGAGCGGTATCTGGGCCTGGCCAACTACCGCAACAGCCTGCTGCGGCTGGGCTTCACCGAGGAGGACTTCGCGGGCGGCGGCAGCGACCGGCTGCTGGACGCCGTCTACGCCCTGGGCGACACCGATACCGTTCGCGAGCGCGTCGAGGCGTTCCTGGCGGCCGGCGCGGACCACGTGGCGCTCCAGGTGGTCACCGCGGACGTCCCCCATGCGCTGCCGCTGGCCGAATGGCGCGCTCTCGCCTCCGCGCTGCCGTTGTGAGGGGCGCGGGACCGCGGGCGCCTGCACGGGCCGGCGGTCCCACGCGAGACCTCGACGGTGTCACCCCGGCTGGGTGTTGTCCTTCAGGGTGCCCCAGCCGTGCCACCGGTCGATCTCGATCCAGGCGCTGAAGCGGCGGCGGTCGCGCTGCGGGTACTGCTGCCCCAGGTACTGCCGTGCCAGCCGGTCGATGTCGGCGAGGCCCTCGTCCTCCCGGATCTCGGCGACCCGGCCGACGATGCTGATGTGGGTGTACCAGGACGACTCGTCGAGGACAGTGAGCGTCACGCGGGAGTCGTCCCGCATGTGCTGCAGCCGCTTCCGGCCCTCGTCCATGTTGACCATTACCCGCCCGCCGTCCCACAGGTACCAGGTGGCCGTCGACACCGGCTGGCCGTCACGGCGCAACGTCGTGATCACGGCCGGATTGGCCTTCTCCAGCATGGCGACGGCCTCGTCCGGAAGCGGGGGTTTCGACATACGGCGCTCCTCTGGGTGTCTGCGCCCGGCGCCACGCGGCTCGACGGGCGTCCCGGGCGGGTCCTGCGGACTGATCCGCCACGCGTACCCGGCGGCAGGCCGTTCAAGACGGCGGAGGGACGGCAGCGGCGGACGGCGGAGGACGCGCACGGACCGTGACACCCCTGGGGCGTCACGGTCCGTCTCTTCGCGGGGTTCGCGGGATCCGCCCGGGCGGGCCGCGCTCCCGGGCGGGATCCGCCCGGGCGTACGTCGCCTACTCGGGGACGGAGGCGCTCTCCGGCTCGGCGTCCTTCTGCCGCCCCGCGGCTCCGCGGCCGTTGCCGCGCACCTTGAACCAGCCGGCCAGCAGGAGGACCGCCCAGACGGCGCCGACGTACAGGGAGATCCGCGCCTCCGAGTCGTAGGCGATCAGGCCCGTCACCAGGAGCAGGAAGAGCAGCGCGCCGGTGCTCGCCACGGCACCGCCCGGCGCGGGGAACGGCGAGCGCGGCAGGCGTCCCGCCTTCAGCCCGACGCGGTACCGGATGTGGCTGCAGAGGATCATCATCCAGGTCCAAATGCCCGCCGCCGTCGCCACGGAGGTGACGTAGCCGAACGCCTTCTCCGGCACCAGGTAGTTGAGCACGACGCCGATGCCCATCAGCGCCGCCGAGGCCGTGATGCCGATGGCGGGCGACTTGCGGGAGTTGAGCCGCTCGAAGACCTTCGGCGCCTGGCTGTTGGACGCCAGGTCGCGCAGCATGCGGCCGGTCGAGTACATGCCGGAGTTGCAGGACGACAGGGCCGCCGTCAGCACGACGAAGTTGACGATTCCCGCCGCGAGGGGGATGCCCATCTCCGAGAAGGCCTTCACGAAGGGGGATTCACCTTCGGAGAATTCCGTCCACTTCACGACCGCGAGGATGACCGTCAGGGCACCCACGTAGAAGAAGATGATGCGCCAGGGAAGAGTGTTGATCGCCTTGGGAAGTGTCTTCTCCGGATTCTCTGACTCACCGGCCGTCACGCCGACGAGTTCGACGGCGAGGTAGGCGAACATGACGCCCTGAAGCGTCATCAGGCTGGAGCCGATGCCGTTCGGGAAGAAACCGTCGTGTGCGTACAGGTTGGCTGTCGACGCGCTGTCGCCGACCTCCGAGAAACCGAGGGTCAGTACGCCCAGGCCGATCACGATCATGCCGATGATGGCGGTCACCTTGATCATCGAGAACCAGAACTCGACCTCGCCGAATATCTTCACCGAGATGAGGTTGACCCCGAAGAGCACCACCAGGAACGCCAGCGCGCTGACCCATTGCGGGATCGCGGGGAACCAGAAATGGATATAGATGGCGGCCGCGGTCAGCTCCGCCATGCCGGTGACGACCCAGAGGAGCCAGTAGGTCCAGCCCGTCGCGAATCCGAAGAACGGGCCGAGGAATTCACGGGCGTACTCCGCGAAACTTCCGGTCACCGGCCGGTAGAGGAGCAGCTCGCCGAGGGCGCGCATGATGAGGAAGACGACGCAGCCCGCCAGCGCGTACATCAGGATGATGCTGGGGCCCGCCTTGGCGATGTTCGCCCCGGCCCCCATGAACAGGCCGACCCCGATGGCGCCGCCGATCGCGATCATCTGGACCTGACGCGGACCCAGCCCGCGCTCGTACTCCTCGTCGGGTCCGTTTCCTGCGGCCTTGCCGACGTCGTCGGGCCGACTGGTTTCCACCGAGACCATTACGTCCGTGCCTTTCTCCACGTCCGGCCGCGCCATTTCGGCAGAGCCGGATCCGGTACTCCCGGGAATGAATGGAGGTGCTGGTTGGCGATCCGCCAGCACTGGGGCTCCGGCACGGCTGGAACGTCGCCGCGCAGGAGATCGTGAACATTTATCACGGCGCCCGGACGTGTCGACACGGGGGGCATGTGACCGACTTCACGGATAGAAGGGCCTAAACTCGGCACGGCGGTTCAATCACCCCCGGGCCGTTGATCCCGGCATTACCTCGATTTGAGAATGGATTAAGGAAGGCATTGAAGACTTGAGGCGGCGTTGAGGTTCAACCGGGAGGCGAGTTGAGGGAAATCTGAGGTAACCCGGGCGGAACCGCGCTCGCTCCACGTGAATCCGAGCGGCGGTTGACGGAGGGACATCACTCCCGGCATTTCCTCCGCCACCCTCGGTACGGACCCTCCTGCCCCTGTTCGCAGCAGCTGTTGACTCGCAGCGTGTTCGACTCGACGCTTTCCGTATGCGATACGGCGGCGGAGAAGGTGACTACGGGACGCCGAGACGGATTCCGCGACTCTGGGGAGCCCGCCGGAACGAGACGGAGCGGCACTATCCGTGCGACGACCTGTCGGGCGGGTCGGGCGAGGCATGGTTCCGCGCCGTCACGGTGGACGCCGCCCGCCCGTCCGTCTTCCGCTGGCTGTGCCAGCTGAAAGTCGCCCCGTACAGCTACGACCTGCTCGACAACCTCGGGCGCCGGAGCCCGCGCCGGCTCACGCCCGGCGCGGAGCGTCTGGAGAGGGGCCAGCGGGTGATGACCATCTTCCGGCTCGCGGACTTCGCCTTGGACGACCACCTCACCCTCGTCCTGGACGACACCCGGGCGCTGCGGGTGTTCGGGCCGCTCACCCTCACCTACGCCGTCACGGAGGAAGGTCCCGGCAGGACGAGACTCGTGGTGAAACTCGTCCCGGGCGAGGAGGGCGGGCTCCCCGGGCGCCTGCGCCGCCGCGTCCTGGCCTGGGGCGACCTGTTCATGATGCGCCGCCAGCTGTTCACGCTGCGGAAACTGGCGGAGAACGGGGAGGCGGCGTAGCCGGGTTGGCTTGCTTCCCGCGCCGATACGGGTTGCGGCCGGTCGGCCCACGGTCCCGCGCGACCGGCCTCGCCTACCCGGCGTCCAAGAACTCCCGGGCTCCGCGCAGCCGGGAGCACAGTCGGCTCCGCGTCGCGCTCCCTTCGAGACGGACGTCGAGCGCGCCGGGCGGGCCGCTGCGAGCCCGGCGTCCGGCAGGCAGCAGGGAGGGGTCGAGCCCGTCCCGGCGTGCGATCAGCACGCCGAGCTGGTGACGGCTGACGGCGTCCGTTCCGGCGAGGTGGAACATCCCCGCTTCTCCTGAAACCGCGAGCTCCCGCAAGGCGGCGGCGAGATCGGCGACGTGCACCGGGCAGCGGACGTCGTCGGTGAACAGGACGCCGTCACGCGGGTCCGCCGCCAGGGCATGGACCAGACGCTCGTGCACGGACAGGCCGTCCCCGACGATCAGTGAGGTGCGAGCGACCGCGGCCTCCGGCGCCAGCAGCCGCACCGCGGTCTCGGCGGCCGCCTTGGCCGCGCCGTAGGGGGTGACGGGGTCGGGCAGGCAGGACTCGTCGTAGTGAATCCGCGCGCCCGAGAACACGGCGTCGCTGGAGACATGGACCAGCCGGCGACCCTGCCGCACCGCGGACATCGCCACACGGATCGCGCCGTCCGCTGTGACTGCCCAATCGCCGTGCCCGCTGGTCGCGTTGATCACCGCATCGGGCGCGACCGCCCCGATCACGTCGTCGACCTGTCCGGGGACACGGATGTCGAGCCGGTGCCAGGCGACTCCGGGGACGTCGCGCACACGGGACCGGTACGTCGCCGCAGTGTCCCAGCCCGCGGCCGCCGACTGACGTACCAGCTCGCTCCCCAGGTACCCGCTGCCTCCGACGACCAGGAGCTTCATGACGCCCTCCGAGGGAGTCGGTCGGGGTCCGGCCGGACCGGGACGGCTGTCCCGCGCCGCAGGTCGCCGACCGCGGGAGCGAGGAAGTCCCGGGGAGCCGGGCGATGTGCTCTAGCTTCCCTTCCCGTACTGATGCGGGTTGCCCGCCGGCGGTTGCGGAGCGCCGTAAGGGAACGGCGCCTGGCCGGGTTGCGGCTGGTAGGGGCCTTGCTGCGGCCAGGGCGGCTGCTGGCCGGGGCCGCCGTACGGGCCCTGCTGCGGGTACGGGGGCTGCTGCGGGCCGGGAGCCTGCCCGGCACCGGGGTGGCCGTACGGCCCCGGCGCGCACTGCTGCGGCTGGACGCCGGGCGCCTGCTGGGCGAACGGATCGTGCGAGCCCGGGAGTTGAGCACCTGGAGGCAGGTACCGGGTGCGTCCCTGCCCGTCCTGTACGGGCACGAGCCCGGCCTGCCGCAGCACGTCCGCCGACCGCTTGTTCCTCCTGCGGGTCCACAGGAATCCGCAGGCGATGATCAGCATGAGGAAGCCCCAGCCCACGATGGGGGCGACGGGCGTCCTGTCCGAGGCGACGTTGCGGATCAGCAGGAAGGCGAATCCCGCTGTCAGCCCGATCGCACCCATGAGCACGCGCTTCTCGGCGTTCTTCCCGGTGAGGTCGTACGTGACCCGCGCCTTGAGCAGCTCCAGGTGAGGGTGGGCCTCGGGCACCGGCGTGAGCTTGAACCCCGGCTGCATGCCGGGGAGGTCGCCGCCGTTGAGGGCCTGCGGGTAGCGGGCCGCGTTGTCCGCCGCACGGTGCTGGGCCTCGGGGCTCGGGTCGCGGTGCAGCGTCAGTACCGTCTTGGGCGCCCGGCCGCCGGTCTGGTGCGTGTCCCCGTACATGAAGCCGAACTGCTCGGCGACCAGCACCAGTCGGGCCAGCTTCTTGGTGGAGCCCCACCTGTCGACGACCTGCACCGTGTGCGCGCCGGACATCTCGCGCAGCATCTTGTCGACTTGCCTCATGGCTGACTCCCCCTCGCGCTCCCCCTGTGTGCAACGCACACGAAAGCGTACTTCCCGGCTCCCGCTCCCCCGCCCCGGGGTAGATTCGGCCGGCCCACGGGCTGACGAGCGGGTGAACGGCTGCGCACACGACCGTGGGAGCCCGCCCCCGGAAGCCGTACGGGCGGACGGCCGCGCGCCGTCCTGGTGAGAGAGATCCTGGTGCGCCGTTCGCCCCTGCGGGGCAGCCGCTGGCTCGCCCCGCTGACGGTCTGCGGATGCCTGGCGTTCAGCGCGTTCTTCGAGATGATCGAGTGGTGGGCGGCGGTCGTCGGGGGTCCCGGCGCGTACGACTTCCTCGCCACCCAGGGCGATGTGTGGGACACGCAGTGGGACATGTTCCTCGCCCTCGTCGGCGCCACAACGGCGCTGCTCCTCCTCAGCAGGGCCCACGACCGGCAGCTCGGCGCCCTCGAGGCGCAACGTCGCGGCCCGTCCGGCGGTTAGGACGGAGTAAGCATCAGGACGAGCGGCGAGGACGGACGATGCCGGAGCGGACGGGCCCCTTCTGGGACGGGATCACGGGGCGCGCACCGCTGCCCCGGGCGGCGGCCGCCCTCGGCTTCGAGTTCGTCGACGCGGACCCCGAACGGGGCACGATCGAGGTGGCGTTCACCGCCACCGAGGACTTCACCAACCCCGTGGGCAACGTCCTGGGCGCGTTCCTCTCAGCGATGCTCTACGACACGGTGGGGCCGGCGCTGCTCGCGACGCTCGAACCCGGACAGTTCCAGTCGACTCTGGAGCTGAAGGTCGCCTTCTGGCGTCCCGCGCGGCCCGGCCGGTTCCTGGGGAGCGGTCAAGTGACGCGCAGAGAAGGCGACCTGGCGTTCCTCGAGGCGTCGCTCGCCGGCAGCGACGGGACGACGGTCGCCACCGCGACGGCCACGGCACGTGTCATCGCGCTGGCCGACGCGGCAGGGGCGGTCTGAAGGAGAGGCCCCCGAAGGCCGCGAGCGCGACGCAACTCCCGCCCCTCTCCGCCTACTTGACGACGAGCTGGCTCTGGGTCGTATGGCCCACGAGGCGGTCCTCGCCATCCGTGAGCCGGGTCTGGACGACGATGAGGGTGCCGCCCACGTGCAGCGGACGCGACGTGGCCGTCACCACGCCGGAGCGGACGCCGCGCAGGAAGTTCGTCTTCGACTCCACCGTCGTCGTACCGGCGCCCGCCGGCAGGTTCAGGAACGCGCACACCGCGCCGACCGCGTCCGCCAGCGACATCAGCGCGCCGCCGTGCAGCACGCCCCCCACGGTGCACAGCTCCTCCGACCACGCCAGCGTGCCCACCGACTCCTCGGCGCCCGCCGTCTCGAGCGTCATGCCGAGCCGCGCGGCGAAGGGCATCGAGGCCAGTAGCGCCGCGGGCGTCGGACCGCCCTTCGCTCCGTTCGCCTCGTCCGCCATCGGTGTCCTCCTCAGCCGGTCTCCTGCAGAAACAACACGGCGCACTCTGCCAGGAGTTACGGCCGTGTGCAGCGAGGCACCGTCGTGTTCCGGCCGACGTGCCACCGGTGCGTGGACGACGGCATGGCGACGGTGTCGGGCCTCGACGGGGCGGAGCGGTCACCGCACTGTTACTCGCGAGTTGGAACCGGTTTCATGACGCATTCGGTCCGAGCAGTGAAGTGGACAGACGGAGTCCAGCCCCACGGCACGGAGGAATCCGCCAATGAGATCCAGGAGCGCCCTCACGCTCTGCATCCCCGCACTGCTGGTCGCGGCGGTCGGCGCCGGATGCGCCGACCCGCAGGAAGCGGCGGAGAACGCGAAGGAGTTGAAGAGCGACTCCCGGCAGATCGAGAGCAACGACGACCGGTCCGTCATCCAGCTCGCGGACGGCCGCTGGGTCGAGATGCGCTACCGGCCGGGGAAAGGGCTGATCGAACGGCACCAGCGGTCCACGAGGGGAAGATGGACCACCGCCAGGACGATCCACCGCACGAAGGCCGGACCGTGCCGGGGCATCAAGCTGCGCGCACGCGGCGACAGGGTCGCGGCGATCGCCGACTTCGGGCACGCCTGCCGGGAGGACCAGGCTCCGGACTGGTCGGTCGCCGTCGTCGCCGAAGGCGAACTGTCCGACTGGGACACCGACGTCGAGAAGGGGACGGACGGCTGGCCCCGCGCCCGCTTCATCGACGACGGCGTGCGCTTCGTCGACAAGTGGCACAGCGGGACGAGGACCCTGCTGTGGACGCCGGACGGCGGATTCGACAAGAGGACCGCCTGGGAAGGCATCCGGAAGTCCTTCGTCGGCACCTGGCGCGCGGAGGACGGCAGCCACCGGGTCACCCTCGAGCAGGGCGGGGCCAAGCCCCCGCGTGTCACCATCACCACGTCCGACGGCGAGTGCGAGGCACACGGCCAGGTCGACATGATCGGCGACGTCGTGCAACTGCCCTACGACATGGACAAGGTCAAGGGGAGGAACCCCGATGCGCTCTGCCCGCCCGAGAACAGCATGCCGAAGAATCTCGAGTTCAAGGGCGGCTCGCTGCGTCTGACCACGTCGGTGGAGAGCGATGACGCGGACGGCTACCGGGACAAGACTCTCGCCACCTACGAACGCGTCAACTGACGACTTCGATCAGCGAGTCGGGTCCGCCACCCGACAAGGCCGTCCCGCGGAACCGGTCGACGGGCGGGAAGGCAGCGGTCAGAGGCGGGCGATGTCGGCGGCACGGCCTACCCTGCGCGGGTGACTGAAACGAGCACGGACGACCGCTGCCTTCCTCCCGCCCTCGCCGACGTGGCAGGCGTCGAGTTCGACTACGCCGACGGCGACGGCATCGACTTCGAGCCCTACAGCGCCTTCGAATCCGCCGAGGAGACGACGGGCTGGATCCGCGACTGGACGGGTGACCGCACAGCCGACGGCAGCGCCTACCGCGTCTTCGGACAGGACGGCACCGGGGGGCTCGCCGCCCTCTGGCTGGCGCGGCCGGGCCGGGGGCTGTCCGATCAGCCCGTGGTGTTCATGGGTTCGGAGGGCGCGCTCGCCGTGGTGGCGGGCAGCCTCTCCGACTTCCTCTGGCTCCTGGCCGACGGCGTAGGGCCGATGGAGGCCGTCGAGTTCGGGAGCCGCGATGGGCGCCCCGACACACGCCTCACCGAGATCGCCGAGCGCCACGCGCGCACCCCGCGCAGGCCCGCCGGCGAGATCATCGACGGCGCACGGGCCGAGTTCCCGTCCTTCGTCCAGGACTTCGAGGCACTCTGCCGCTGAGCCGGGCCCTTCCGGAGACCGTGCGGCGCGGCCCGATCCGGCGGCGCCCCCGGTCCGCGTCATCCTGGACGACATCCCCGCCCGTACAGGCGCGGACAACCGCCGTTGGCGAGGAGGTCGCACCGTGAGCATCCGTACGACGCATCGCGCTCTGCTGAACCGCCTGCTGCCCGGTGACAAGCTGGAGGAACTTCCCGTACGGCAGGGGCAGTTCCACACCGTGGTCATCGGCTCGGACCGCGTCGTGTGCCTGCCCCGCACCCGAGGGGCGGCAGGGCGGCTGCCCGAGCGGGCGGCCGCCCTGCACGCACTCGCCGGGCTCGACCTCGGCTTCCGCACGCCTGAACCACTGTCGCGGGGCGGCGCCGAGGGCACGGAAGAGGTGCCGTTCCTGGTCCTCAGCCGCATTCCCGGTGAACCTCTCGAGCGCGGCGCGCTTGGCGACGCGCGGGTGGCTGCCACGGCGGCGGCGCAGTACGCCACCCTGCTGTCCGGCCTGGCCCGCGCCGGCACCGACGAGACGGCGCGGGCAGCTCTCCCCCACGTACGAAGCGACCGCTGGCGGCGGTTCGCCGAGGATGTGCGCGCGGAGCTGTTCCCCCTCATGTCCGGCTCCGGGCGTCTCCGGGCGGAGCGGGAACTCGAAGCGGCCGGCGCTCTTCCCCACCTCACCCTGGCGGTGGTGCACGGTGACCTGGGAGCCGGGAACGTCCTGTGGGAGTGGACGGACGGCCTGCCACACCTCTCCGGAGTCCTCGACTGGGACGACGTCGCGCTCGGCGATCCGGCCGAGGACCTCGCAGCCGTCGGCGCGGGCTACGGCCGCGAGTTCCTGGAGCAGGTGGTCGCCTTGGACGGCCGGCCGGACCACGGGCTCCTCACCCGCGTCACCGCGATCCACGGCACGTTCGCCCTGCAGCAGGCCCTTTTCGCGATCCGCGACGGTGACGAGGAGGAACTCTCGGACGGCCTGGCCGGCTACCGCTGAAGCGCCCGGCACCCGGCACCCGGCACCCGGCACCCGGCTCAAGAACACCGGTGCACGGACACAGGCCGGGAGCATCCGGAGACCACGACCACCTCAACCGGCGCCACTCCTCCGGTAGTTGCTCCCCTTTCCCTTCGCCCCGGGCGCGCGCCCTGCCTTGACCGTGGTGTGAGACTTGCGGCATGGACAAGGGGCGTGAGTCGCGGTGGGACAAGGACGCGATGACGGTGGAGATCGGTTTCGCCCTGGTGACCGCCGTCGCCCTGGCCGCCGTGGTCTTCGCCGCCGTCCTCGCCCTCGCATGGGCTCTCGGCACGTCCGGTCCGGAGGACCAGGGCGTGTCGGCAGGTGCGCTGCTCGGAGCGGCGGCCGGATCGTGGCGCTTGGTACGGGTGCTGCGCCGGTTCGACGAGCAGCGCCGGAAGGGCAACTGACTGCCGGACTGCGAGTGTTCATCTGGGATTCGGCATCGCGGCGAGGGGATCGGTCAGCGGCCGACAGCGGTTTCGCTGCCGGGTCGCTTCGGCGTACCTCCGACTCGTTCCGTGATCACGACGCCGGTGCACGGTGTCGAGCGGCCGGTGTCCGAGAGAACGCCGCGAGGACGCCGGCCTTGGCAGACACCCCGGTCCCGCGCTTGATCGGAAAGTTGTCCGATGCACTGATGCCGTGTCACCCGTGGGCCTACAGTGACCCGCATGCCCGACGCCTCGTTTCCTCCCGACGCCGACGTGGCGGGGATCGGCTCGCGGATGCTGGAGTTGCGCGTCCAACGGGGCCTGACACAGACGGACTTGGCGGGCGACCGGTTCACGAGGGCGTACGTGTCCTCGATCGAGGGAGGCAAGCGCACTCCTTCCCCGGCCGCGGCGGCCCACTTCGCGGCCCGGCTCGGCATGGACCTCGAGGACCTCTGTTTCGGCTATCCCCCGGGCCGCCGCCGCGCGTTGCTGGCCGAGGCGGCCGAGGCACGTGTCGCCCTGTCCGAGGGCGACACGGAACGGGCGGCCGCCGTCTACGAGGCGCTCAGTGCGGAGGCGGCGCGGCACGGGGACCGGGCACTGCGGGCGCTCGGCCGGCACGGGCTGGGCCTCGTCGCCCGTCACGGAGGTGATCCGGCCGCCGGGGCCGCGCTGTTCGACGAGGCGGGCGCGCTGCTGCACGACCGGCCGCTGGCCGAGCGGCTGCCCGCGCTGATGGGGCGGGTCTGGGCGCTGTTCGCGAACGGGCTGATAGAGGACGCTCTGTCCGTCGCCGAGGACCATCTGCGCGAGGCGGTACGGACGTCCCAGCCGACGGCGGAGTTCGCCCTGCTGGCCGCGTGCGGTCTCCCACATGTGGAACGGGGGGACCTGGGCCGGGCCGGGGCCGTGGCCGACGCCGCGCTGCGGAGGGCGCCGGACGTGAGCACGTCGGACGTCCTGGCCCAGGGCTACTACCACGTCAACCGGGTCCTCGTGGCGCAGGGCAGATACGACGAGGCGGAGCAGACGATCGTGCGCGCCACGGCCCTGTACGAGCATCTGAGGCTGCGCACCGAGGTGGGCATGTGCCGTTTCGCCCACGGCTATCTCACCGCGCGGCGGGGCCGGCTCACCGAGGCAGAGGAACAGCTCCGTGAGGCGCGGGACATCCTGAGCGCTACCGGAGCCGTGCAGCGCAGGATCAATGCGACCGCCGAACTGGCCGAGATCGTACGCAAGTTGGGGCGCCCGACGGAGGCAGCCGAACTCGTCGGCGAATGCCGGGAGGTGGCGGCGGGGCGTCAGGACCCGGAGCAGGCCGCCGAACTCGACCGCATCGAGGCGCGGATCGCGGTGGACCGGGGCGACAACGCCGCCGCCGAGGCCCTGTTCCGTTCCGCCATCGACCGCTACCTGCTGGTCGGCGCCACGCTCGAGGCCATCGGGACCTGCCGGCTCCTCGGCGACCAGCTCCTGCGCGCCGGGCGGACGGCGGACGCCGCAGAGGTCTACCGGCGCGGTCTGGCCGCGCTCGAAGGGGTGTAGCGGCGCCCGCGTTCCGCGGGCTCGGGCCCAGCCGCCGCGCCGTCCGGCCACCGTCAAGTTCTCGTCAAATGCCTTGCCGCACAAGGCTCTTGACGCCGCACGCGGGGCCACGCACACTTCTCAGCAGCAGGGTAACAGCTTCCATAACTCCTGTTGACAAACCCGGCGCGCCCCCACCGGCCCGTGCTCCCGAACCCCACCTCAGAGGAGCGGCGGAGACCGAGTCCTACGGCGGACCGAGCCGGGCAACTCAACCGGAAGCAGCTTCAGTTGCCCCGTGTACCACCTGACCCAGTCGCACGTCCGCGCGCCCCACCGCGCCCTGCGCCGGTGTGGCACGCCGTCCGGTCCATAAGCGTCCGAGATCCGGTCCAGGAAAGGTCTGGTGCACTACATGAGATCCACGACCCGCCGTCTGAGCGCCCTCGTGCCCGCCGCGCTGCTGCTCACAGGCATGCAGCTCGCCGGCTCCCCGGCACACAGCGCGACACCCCCCTCCGCCGAGGTCCGGCTCGCCCCCGCTGACACAGCGATATCGGGCAGCTGGATCGTCACCCTCAAGGACGGTGCAGAATCGCCCCGCTCCGCCGCGGCTGACCTCGCCCGCAGCAACGGCGCCGACCTCACCCGCGTCTACCGCGAAGCGCTCAACGGCTTCGCCGCGAAGATGACGGAGAGCGAGGCACGGAAGCTGGCAGCCGACCCGCGAGTCGAACGCGTGGAGCAGGACTCGAAGGTCTCGCTCAACGAGACCCAGGCCGACGCCACATGGGGGCTCGACAGGATCGACCAGCGGGACCTGCCGCTGGACGGCTCGTACACCTACAACACCACGGCGTCCGGCGTCAGCGTGTACGTCATCGACACCGGAATCCGCGCGTCGCACAGCGAGTTCGGCGGGCGGGCGTCCGTCGGCACCGACACCGTCGGCGACGGCCAGAACGGCAACGACTGCAACGGCCACGGCACGCACGTCGCCGGAACGGCGGCCGGCGGCACCTACGGCGTGGCCAAGGAGGCCTCGGTCATCGGCGTCCGCGTCCTCAGCTGCAGCGGCTCCGGCAGCGTCTCCGGCGTCGTCGCGGGAGTCGACTGGGTCACCGCCAACGCCGCGAAGCCCGCTGTCGCCAACATGAGCCTCGGCGGCGGCGTCAGCGACACCCTCGACGCTGCCGTGAGCAACTCCATCGCCTCCGGCGTCACTTACGCGCTCGCCGCCGGCAACGGCGACATCTTCGGCAACCCGCAGGAGGCCTGCAACGCCAGCCCCGCGCGCGTGCCCGAGGCGATCACCGTCGGCGCCACCGACGACACCGACACCCGCGCCTCCTTCTCCAACTACGGGACCTGCGTGGACCTGTTCGCACCCGGCGTGGACATCACCTCGTCCTGGATCACGGACGACTCGGCCACCAACACCATCAGCGGCACCTCGATGGCTTCCCCGCACGCCGCCGGTGTCGCCGCCCTCTACCTGGCCGACCACCCCGAGGCGACCCCCGCCGAGGTGAGTGACGCCCTCGTGGCCAACGCCACGAGCGACAAGGTGCAGGACCCGATGACCGGCTCCCCGAACAAGCTCCTCCACAGCCTGTTCTGACCCAGCACCCGGCGGGTGAAGGGCGTTTCACCCCTCACCCGCCGGACCGGTCCCGGTTCGGCGGCGCGGCTACGGTCCTGCCGCCGGGCCGGGACGACGCACGAAGCACCGCGCACCACGCACGACGCCCCGCCCCGCCACGCCAGACCCGGGGCGCGGACCCCGTCCGCGCCCCGGGGACCCCCCTGCTCCCGATCCAGGATTTGCCATGCGACTTCGTCCGAAGCTGAACCTGAAGCTGAACCGAAAACGGTCCACCACCGTCGCCGCCCTGCTGGCGCTGGCGCTGGCGGCGCCGCTCACCGCCGCCGTCGACGCCACCGCCTCCTCCCCGGACCGGCCGTCCTCCGCGACCGCCGAGGAGTCCGTGCGGCAGTACGAGATCCACGGGCCGTCCACCCCCGCGGACCGCACCGCGCTCACGGCCACCGGGGTCTCCCTGGACGAGGTCCACGACCACTCGGTCGTCGTCACCGCCGACCCGGCACAGACCCGCGAGCTGCGGAAACTCGGGTACTCGCTGAAGAAGCTCGACGGCCCTCCGGCACGCACCGGCGGCAAGGCCCGCAAGGCCGGGGACTTCCCGCCCGAGGACTCCGGCTACCACAACTACGCCGAGGCGATGGAGGAGATCGACCAGCGCGTGGCGGCGAACCCGTCGATCATGAGCAAGCAGGTCATCGGCAAGTCGCACGAGGGCCGGGACATCATCGCCGTCAAGATCAGCGACAACGTCGCGACGGACGAGGACGAGCCCGAAGTCCTCTTCACGCACCACCAGCACGCCCGCGAGCACCTGACCGTCGAGATGGCGCTGTACCTGCTGCGCGAGTTCGGCGAGGACTACGCGACGGACTCCCGGATCGCGGAGGCCGTGAACGGCCGCGAGATCTGGATCGTCCCCGACCTCAACCCGGACGGCGGCGAGTACGACATCGAGTCCGGCTCCTACCGCAGCTGGCGCAAGAACCGCCAGCCCGCCTCGGGCGCCGTCGGCACGGACCTGAACCGCAACTGGGACTACAAGTGGGGCTGCTGCGGCGGCTCTTCGAGCAGCCCCAGCTCGGAGACCTACCGGGGCCCGTCCGCCGCGTCCGCACCGGAGGTGCAGGTCGTCGCCGACTTCGTGCGCTCCCGAGTGGTCGGCGGCAAGCAGCAGATCAAGGCCGCCATCGACTTCCACACCTACAGCGAACTGGTGCTCTGGCCCTACGGATACACCACCGACGACACCGCTGAAGGCCTCACGCAGGACGACCGCGACGCCTTCGCCACCGTCGGCGAGAAGATGGCCGCCAGCAACGGCTACACCCCTGAGCAGTCCAGCGATCTCTACATCACCGACGGCTCGATCGACGACTGGCTGTGGGGCGACCAGAAGATCTTCGCCTACACCTACGAGATGTATCCGACGAGCATCTTCGAAGGCGGCTTCTACCCGCCCGACGACGTCATCGAGCGGGAGACCGACCGCAACCGCGACGCGGTGCTCCAGCTCATCGAGAACTCCGACTGCATGTACCGGTCCATCGGCAAGGAAGCGGAGTACTGCTCGGGCGCCTGAACCCCAGCGCCCGGCACGGGCGGGCGGCGGGACGAGCAGTAACGGCGAACTGCCGCCCGCCTCCTGCCCGTTCACACCGCGCTTGCCGGTACGGGCGGGCCGGGACACGCACCCTCACGTGCCCCGGCCCGCCGCCGCGCGTATTACCTCATCCGGCTCCGCTGTGACTTCTGGACGGGAAGATCAGTCGAGCCGCTCGACTGCCAACCCGAGGAACCCGGCCCACGCCTCGGGCCCGACGGTGAGGACGGGACCGGCAGCCGACTTCGAGTCCCGCACGTGCACAGCGCCACCGGCCGCCGCGACCTCCACGCACTCACCGCCAGCTCCGCCGCTGTAACTGCTCTTGAACCATGCCGACTCCGGAAGAGCCGACTCAGATGTCTTGATGCTCATCCCACTCCCAGCAGATCTTCGACGATTGTCAGGGACTCACTCGGGGTGAGCGCCTGTGACCGACATAGGCCCCGGGCCTGGCTCCGGCTCGGATCAGTCGAGCCGCTCGACTGCCAACCCGAGGAACCCGGCCCACGCTTCGGGCCCGACGGTGAGGACGGGACCGGCAGCCGACTTCGAGTCCCGCACGTGCACAGCGCCACCGGCCGCCGCGACCTCCACGCACTCACCGCCGCCACCACCGCTGTAACTGCTCTTGAACCATGCCGACTCCGGAAGAGCCGACTCAACTGTCTCGATGCTCATCCCACTCCCAGCAGATCTTCGACGAATGCCAGGGACTCACACGGAGTGAGCGCCTGTGACCTCAAGATGCTATAGCGCGACTCCAGTTCGTGGACCTTGCGATGACCGGAGTACATGCGGCTGTCCTCCTGTACCTCCGTGTACGCGAGCCGCTTGCCGTCCGCGGTCTCGATCACCGTGAACGGCCCATCCAGCGCAGCGTGATCCTCACGGTCGGTGGGCATCACCTGGATCTCCACGTTGCGGTTCTGCCCCGCCAGCAGGATCCGCTCCAGCTGTCCCCGCAGGACCTCCCGGCCGCCGATCGGTTTTCGGAGCACCACTTCCTCGACGACGAAACTCAGCAGCGGGGCGGGCCTTCGGGTGAAGATCTCCTGACGGGTCATCCGTGCGGTCAGCCGCTGCTCGATGACCTCGTCCTCCAGCAACGGCCGTTGTATCCGGAAGACAGCTCCCGCGTACTCGGCGGTCTGAAGGAGCCCCGGCACCGCGTGGTTCGCGTACACGGAGAGTCCGATCGCCCGCGCCTCCAACCTGGCCATGTCCCGGAAGAACGCCGGGTATTGAGCACGGGCCACCTCGTCCTTGAGCGCCTTCAGCACTCCCCCTGCTCCCAGCGCCTCGTCCGCGGAGTCGATGAACCGCGCGGGCGGAATGCGCCGTCCCTGCTCGAAGGAGGCGACGGACTGCGGCGCGTAACCCGTCCGCTTGCCGAACTCCGATCTGTCCAGACCCGCTTGGACGCGCAGCAGCTTCAACTGCCGCCCGAACGCCACCAGTACGCCTCTGCCGGGATCGTCCTCGGGCCTGGTCCCGGCCCCGGCACCGGGGCCGGCTGCTCCGGGCTCGTGCTCGTCCTGCGTCATCGCTGCCTCTGCCCCCATCGGCGACCACTCCCCGCACCCAACGCCCTCCCGCCACAAGGGTCACGCCGCGCGCCGCGTACAACGGCGGCGTCAACGCGTACAACCGGCTCCTCGCAGCGCGTCACCTCTGGTCACGCTACGCCACCGGGTGAAGCGTTGCGGGCATGACGAACGAGACGGTTCCACCGATGCGCGCCACCGCTGTCCCCGCCCGAGTGGGCCGCTTCGCGATGCGGTTCAGCTCCACACCGCGCGGCGCACGCCTCGCCCGCCGGCTGACGGGGAACCGGCTTGAGACATGGGACATCCCGTACGACAGCACCGCGCACGACGACATCGTGCTGATCGTCGCGGAGCTCGCGGCGAACGCGGTGCGGCACGGGCGGGTTCCGGGACGTGACTTCCGGCTGACGCTGACCGTGGTCGGCCCGTCGGTGCGTGTCGAGGTCTCCGACGCCCGGTCGGAGCGCGAGCCCGTGACCTCCGCCCCGTCCGGCCACTGTGACAGCGGCCGTGGCCTGCTGATGGTCGCGGCGCTCTCCGCCCGCTGGGGCTGGGGGCCGCGTGACGACGGGCCGGGCAAGACGGTGTGGGCGGAGTACCAACTACCGCACTGTGTCTGAGACTTGGCCTCCCGGCCGTGATGCGCGCGCCGGGCTCCCCCGGCGCCTCGATGTCGTGGTCCAGGATGGACACCCCCGCGGTCACGGTCGGTCCCTTCGGCCACGATGACCCCCTACTGTCAGCCCCCGTACCACCCGAACCGCTCCGCGATGACGGGCAGCCGGTCCGCCACGATGGCGTGGGCCGCGGCGCGCGGGCTCGTTCCGTCGGCCTCGGCGCGTGCCAGCATCAGGTCGATCAGCGCGCGCATCGAGCGCCGGATGTACGCGAAGGCCTCGTCCGCGTCCGCGCCGATGTCGCCGAAGAGGGTCCACCACCACCAGGCGTTGGTGCAGGAGTTGACGACGACGTCCGGCAGGACGGTGGTGCCGCGTGCGGCGAGCCGCGCCTCCGCCTCGGGCAGTACGGGCATGTTGGCGGCCTCGACCACCCAACGCGCCGTGATCTGCCGCTGGTTGACGGTGTCCACCGCGTAGGAGACAGCTGCGGGGACGAGGACCTCGGCCTCGGTGGACAGCCATGCGCCGCCCGGCAGTTCGGCGTCGCCGGGGCGCAGGGCGGCTCGGTCGACCCGGCCGTATTCGTCGCGTGCGGCGAGCAGCGCCTCCACGTCGAGTCCCGCCGGATTGGCGACGGTCCCTTCGGCGTCGGCGACCGCGACGATCCTCAGTCCGGCATGTGCGAGGAACCGGGCGGCGGAACCGCCCATGGTGCCGAAGCCCTGCAGCGCGACCCGCGTCTCCCCGTACGCCGCTCCCTCCCTGTCGAGGCCCGCGAGCACCGCTTCGGCGACGCCGCACCCGCCCGCCAGTTCGTCTAGTCCGATGCCGTCCACGTCGACGGCGAAGGCCTCGTCCAGCCGCTTCCGCGCGGCCTGTTCGTCGTCGAGCAGCGGATAGACGGCCTGGACGGTGGAGCGCAGACCGGCCTCGGCCGCCGCCGCGTCGACGGTTGCCTGGGTGAGGCCGAGGTCCTCGCCCGTCGTCCAGAAACTCTCGATGTGCGGGCGCATCGCCCGCAGGTAGCGCACGAGGACGCCGTACGCCTCGGGGTCCCGCGGGTCGCAGTCGATGCCGCCTTTGGCGCCGCCGAGCGGGATGTAGCGGGCCTGAGGGTCGTAGTGGAGGGCTTCCTTCATCGTCATGCCGCGTGCGAGACCGGCCACTTCGTCCAGGGTGCAGCCTTTGCGCATGCGCAGTCCGCCGCTGGAGACGCCGCGCACGAGCCGGTCGATGACCAAGTGACCCTGGTAGCCGGTGACATGGTCGGTCCAGGTGAGCGAGACCAGCGGAACGCGCGCGGGGAACGTGCTCGATGGCATCGACGGGGCTCCTCAAGATCGGTGACGACGGCGGGGGCGTGCGGTGGCGCCCCCTCTCGGCGTCGAGGACAGCCCATGGGCCACTTGTACACCGGACGTCCGCGAGACGGGCCGGTGCCCCTCACGCTGTGCTGCGGCGCAAGGCTCAGAGCTTCAGGCCCAGAATGTGCAGCTCAGACGCGGAGAAGCGGCGCCGCCAGACATGTACTACCCTGTACTACATGGAAGCCACGGCTCGGGAATTCAACCAGAACTCTTCGCGAATCCTTGCCGCAGCAGAAGCCGGTGAGACCATCACGGTCACCAAGAACGGTCGTCCAGTCGCGATAGTGCGCCCGTTCGAGGCGGCCGAAGTCCCGCCCTACCCCGTCGGCCCCATGGGAGACATCGAAATCCCCTCCCTGGACCTGCCGGATGTGAGCAACGACGAGATCGAGGACACCCTGCGAGGCATGGGCTCGTGACCGATGTCGTCATCGCGGACACGAACGCTCTGTACCGCCTCCTCGACCCGCACCTCGCAGGGCACGAAGAACACAAGAAAGCGCTGGGAATCATTCGGCACCTTGTGATCTCCCCGCTGGTGCTGGGAGAACTCGATTACCTCATCTCGACGAGGGCCGGGGCCCACAAGGCGATCACCGCCCTGCGCTTCATCGAGCGCTACGTCGCCACGCGTCGATTCGAAGTAGCAGAGATCGCACCGCACATGGGTACCGCCCTCGCCGTCCTTGAGGGCTACCGGGACGCGGATCAGGGCAAGGGGGTCGGCCTTGCGGACGCGATGAACGTCGCGTTGGCCGCCGCGTACCGTACGGACTCGATCTTCACCACGGACCGGCATTTCCGCCTGATGATCCCGCTCACTGGCCATCCGGCATTCCAGTTGCTGCCGGAGGACATGTAGGAGGACGGGCAGCCGCAGTGCCCACCCACGCGGACGCGTGGGGCCGGACCGCCCGTGAAGAGCGGCCCGGCCCCGCGCGCGACGGCCGGCCAGCGAGTCTCCCCGTGACCGGTTGCCCTCAGGTCCCCGCACCCGCTGGCTGGCGTCCCGCGCCGGACCCGGCGGCCGGTGCCGAGTCGCCCAGCGCGCGGAGGATCGCCTCCACGCTCTGCTTCGCGTCGCCGAAGAGCATGCTGCTGTTCTCGCGAAAGAACAGCGGGTTCTGCACACCGGCGTAGCCCGACGCCATCGAGCGCTTGAAGATGACGACGTGCTCGGCCTCCCAGGCCTTCAGCACGGGCATCCCGGCGATCGGACTGGTCGGGTCCTCCGTCGCCGCCGGGTTGACGGTGTCGTTGGCGCCGATGACGAGGACGACCGAGGTGCTCGCGAAGTCGTCGTTGATCTCGTCCATCTCGAGCACGATGTCGTAGGGCACCTTCGCCTCGGCGAGCAGGACGTTCATGTGCCCGGGCAGCCGCCCGGCGACGGGGTGCACGCCGAAGCGGACGTCGACGCCGCGGTCCCGCAGCGAGCGGGTCAGTTCGGCCACGGGGTGCTGGGCCTGGGCGACGGCCATGCCGTACCCGGGCGTGATGATCACCGAGGTCGCCCCGTCGAGGAGTTCCGCGGTCTCCTCCGCGGTGGTCTCCCGGTGCTCGCCCTGATCGGCGTCGCCGCTCGCGGGGGCCTCGATACCGAAGCCTCCGGCGATGACCGAGATGAACGACCGGTTCATGCCCTTGCACATGATGTACGACAGGTACGCACCGGAGGAGCCGACCAGGGCGCCGGTGATGATGAGCAGGTTGTTGTCGAGGAGGAACCCCGCGGCGGCCGCGGCCCAGCCCGAGTAGCTGTTGAGCATCGAGACGACGACGGGCATGTCGCCGCCGCCGATGGAGGCGACCAGGTGCACTCCGAGGGCGAGCGCGAGGACGGTGACCGCGATCATCAGACCGAGGCTGGGGGTGATCGCGAACCAGACCGTCAGCGCGGCGAAGGCGGCCAGCGCGCCGAGGTTCAGCGCGTTCTTGCCGGGGAGGACCAGCGGCTGCGACTTGATGCGCGCGGACAGCTTCAGGTAGGCGACGACGGAACCGGTGAAGGTGACCGCGCCGATGAAGATCCCGATGAAGACCTCCGCGTGGTGGATGCGCAGGAGTTCGGCGGCGACGTGCGTCTGCTCCGCGCCCTTCGCCTCGACCTGGAGGTAGCTGTTCCAGCCGACGAGCACGGCGGCGACACCGACGAAGCTGTGCAGGATCGCGATGAGTTCCGGCATCTCGGTCATCGCCACGAGACGGGCCCGCCACAGGCCGGCGGCCGCCCCGGCCGCCATCGCGACGAGGATCAGCACGGTGGCGGTCGCGGAGATGTCGACGGCGGCGACGACGACCGTGGCGACCAGCGCGAGCGCCATGCCGCAGATCCCGAAGGCCACCCCCGCACGGGAGGTCCGGTGCCGGGAGAGCCCGGCGAGGCTCAGGATGAACAGGAGTGCCGCGACGAGCTCGGCGGCGGAAGTGGTGGCGTCCATGGGGCCTCAGCCTTTCGAGAACATGCCGAGCATGCGGCGGGTGACGGAGAAGCCTCCGAAGATGTTGATGCTGGTCAGCAGGATCGCTACGAAGGACAGGACGGTGACGGCCGTCCCCTCGTGCCCGATCTGCAGCAGCGCCCCGACGACGACGATCCCCGAGATCGCGTTCGTCACCGACATCAGCGGCGTGTGCAGGGCGTGGTGCACCTTCCCGATGACGTAGTAGCCGATGACGACGGCGAGCGCGAAGACCGTGAAGTTCCTCTGCAGTTGTGCCGGTGAGACGGCGATCAGCGCGAACAGCGCCGCCATTCCCGCACCGGTGAGGGTGTGCTTGGCGGCGGGCGACAGGCCGGGCTTCTCCTCCGCCGCCGGTGCGGGGGCCTTCTCCTCCGCTGCCGCCGGTTTCGCCGCCGACACCTGAACGGGCGGGGGCGGCCAGGTCTTCTCACCGTCGCGGACCACGGTGACGGAGCGCTGGACGACGTCGTCGAAGTCCACCCGCAGCTGCCCGTCCTTCTCCGGGGTGAGCAGCTTCAGAAGGTTGACGAGGTTGGTTCCGTAGAGCTGGGACGCCTGGGCGGGAAGCCTCCCGGGGAGGTCGGTGTAGCCGACGATGGTCACGCCGTTGTCCGTGACGACGGCCTTCCCGGGGACCGTCCCCTCGACGTTGCCGCCCTGCGCGGCCGCCATGTCCACGATGACGCTGCCGGGCTTCATCGACGCGACGTCCGCCGCAGTGACCAGCCGGGGAGCAGGCTTCCCGGGGATGAGCGCCGTAGTGACGATGATGTCGACGTCGGCCGCCTGCTCGCTGTAGATCTCCGCGGCACGGCGGTTGTACTCCTCGGAGGTCTGCTTGGCGTATCCGTCGGCGGACGCCTCCTGCTCGACCTCGACCGCGAGGTACTCCCCGCCGAGGGAGCGGACCTGGTCGGCCACCTCCGGCCGGGGGTCGGTCGCGCGTACGACCGCGCCGAGGCTGGACGCCGCGCCGATCGCCGCGAGACCGGCGACTCCCGCTCCCGCCACCAGCACCTTGGCCGGCGGCACCTTCCCCGCCGCGGTGACCTGGCCGGTGAAGAACCGGCCGAAGACGTGGGCCGCCTCGACGACCGCCCGGTAGCCGGCGATGTTGGCCATCGAGCTGAGCACGTCCATCGACTGGGCCCGGGAGATCCGCGGCACGGCGTCCATGGACAGCACCGTGACGGGGCGCTGCGCGAGCTCGTCCAGGAGCCCGGGGTTGAGGCCCGGGCCGATCATCCCGATGAGCGTCGCCCCGTCCTTGAGCCGCGCGATCTCCTCCTGCGACGGCTCGTTGATCTTCAGGACGACGTCCGACTGCCAGGCGCCTCCGATGCTCGCGCCCGCCTCGGTGTACTTCTCGTCGGGAAAGCCCGAGGCCTCGCCGGCTCCGGACTCGACGACGACCTCGTAGCCGAGCTTGATGATGTGCCGGACGGTCTCGGGCGTGGCCGCCACCCGGGTCTCTCCGGCTCTCGACTCGGCGGCTACGCCTACGTGGAGCGGCTGTGGATCTGACATCGGTCTCCCTTTGCGCGGTATGGGCGCTGGGTGGTCCGTGGGGCCGGACGGCCAGCTGACGGGTCTGCTCAGGGTTCTTCTTCGTAGTGTCTGCGTGCCTGCGACGGAGAGCGAGGACTCTCCCGCAACGGGCTGCCTGCTGTCACGGGGTGGGGCGTCCGCCGGTGCCGCGGAAGCCGCTTTGGCGAGGAGGGGGCGCCGACGAGACGCACGAGCGCGTCAGCCGGTTCCGGCGGTTGCGCGCGACTGTGCGGAGGGGACGGCGACTGCCGTCGGACAAGCCCATCGGCGAGGGGAGAAGAACGGAAACCTGAGAAGAGGAGAATCCGCTGGTGCCGGTCGAGAACCGACCGGCACCGCCGCAATGAGAGTGTCCGAGGGGGGACTTGAACCCCCACGCCCTGTAAAGGGCACTAGCACCTCAAGCTAGCGCGTCTGCCATTCCGCCACCCGGACAAGGTGTATCGCCCCGGCTCTGCCGTGGCGACGGGGACAACCATACCAAGCTTTCGGATCGCTCTTCACCTCCGTAATCGCCGAGTGAGCGGCGCCCCGGCAGACAGTCGCCGGGCCGCCGTGCGGGCGGGCGGTCAGGCCGCCGCCTGCGGGGATCCGGCCTTCGGCCGGGTACCGCCACCGGGAAGGCCGCCGGGCGGTCTCCCGCCGGGCCGGCCGTCGGTGACGGCGTGCACGAGGAGTTCGCCCCCGGCGAAGGCGCCGGGCCGGGAGCGGGGTCTGTTGCGGTCGGTCCTGGCCGCCCGGATGCGGGGGGCGAGCCGGTCGTACAGCGCCCCGTCGTCGGTGGACAGGGTCGCGGTGAGGGCGTCGTCCCCGGCGTTCATCCCGGCGACGAGCTCCGCCTCGGAGTCGGCCAGGACGACGGTGCCGACCGGGCCGGCGGACTCCCCGCGGCGCAGCGGCGAGGAGGGCGGCGGCGAGAGCAGCGCCGTGGGCGGCAGGTAGGCGGAGGTGTCCTGCCCCGGAAGGAAGCGGCCGTCCGCGAGGGTGCCCTGGTAGAGGGGCACCGCACCGTGCTCGACGGCCTCTTGTGTCCGGGCTGCCAGCTCCGCGGCGGTCGCCGCGTCGATCAGCGGGCCGAAGTCGAGTTCCGGCAGGTAGTCCTCGGGGTGCGCCACCGCGAGCGGATGGCCGAAGCGCACGGAGCGGACGGCGGCGAGGTAGGCGTCGAGGAAGCCCGCGAAGAGGCGTCGCTGCACGACGAACCTGGGGCAGGAGCCGCCGCGTTGCTTCGCGTGCTCGAACGTGCCGCGGATGAGCGGGGTGAGGGCCTCCCAGTCCGAGTAGTCCCAGACTCCCCAGGAGTTCAGCCCTTCCGTCTCCGCGATGTGCCGCTTGCCGGCGTCCGCGGCCGGCGCCGTGTCTCCTCCGCCGGCGAAGGAGAAGCAGCCGATCTCCGGTGCGCGCACGAGGTGTCCGGTCACTTCCGGGTCGTCGCCGCCGACGAGGGTGAGCGGCAGCCCTTCGCGTGCCGCGAGGGCGCACGCCAGCGTCAGCCCGGCGGCTCCCCCCTCGGCCGGAGCCCTGGCGATGACGGCGTTGCCGGCGAGCGCCTGGACGAGCATGGCGCGTACGAGCACGCTCATCGGGTTGTTCCAGCCGGGGAGGTTGCTCACGGGGCCGGGCAGCGGCGTGCGGCCGTCGAGCATCGTGTCGATCCGGTCGACGTACCAGCGCACGCCGTCGACGGCCCTGTCGACGTCGGCCCGTGCGAGCCGCCACGGCTTGCCGATGTCCCAGACCAGCAGCAGCGCGAGCAGTTCGCGGTGTTCGGCGAGGGCGTCGAGGGTCGCGGCCACGCGGGCCCGGCGTTCGGACAGTGCCACGTGGCGCCAGGCGCGGTGCTGGTCCAGGGCGGCGGAGACGGCCTGGCGCGCCGTGCCGGCGTCGAGCGACGGCGGTGCGCACACCCGGGTGCCGTCGACGGGGCTCGTGGCCTGCCGCGACGCGCCGCCCGCCTGCCAGCCGCCGCGCCACAGGGCGAACACGCGGCCGTCGTCGGCGAAGGCCTCCGGCGCGAGCTCGCGGCAGCGCCGCCACACGTCGCTCCAGGCGGTGCCGGGTTTGAGCGCGAGGGTGGGCGGGGTGACGGGTGCGGATGTGGGTCGGTGGCCCATCGCGGTCTCCGCTCTCGTTGCAGTACGGGGCGGGTTGTGGGGGGTTGCACGCGAACATCCCTCATTGCACGGGGAACGCCCGGTGTTATTACTGGACAGTAGCGAGTCGGGGGCGGCTGGTCACCGGTCTTCGCAGAGGTATGCGCAACGTCACGTCCACCGGGGCGCCGGCCGTGCGGCCGGCGCCCCGGCAGCGGGGGACGGGGGCGGACCCGGATCCGGGCCCGGGCGTCAGGAGAGCCGGTCGAGTACCAGCCGCGCCGTGCCGGTCGGCGTCTCGCCCACCCGTACGCCCGCCGCCTCCAGCGCCTCCTTCTTGGCCTGCGCCGTGCCGGAGGAGCCGGAGACGATCGCGCCGGCGTGCCCCATCGTCTTGCCCTCCGGAGCGGTGAAGCCGGCCACGTACCCGATGACGGGTTTGGTGACGTTCTCCTTGATGAAGGCGGCGGCCCGCTCCTCCGCGTCGCCGCCGATCTCACCGATCATCACGATCAGATCGGTCTCGGGGTCGGCCTCGAACGCTTCGAGGCAGTCGATGTGCGTGGTGCCGATGACGGGGTCGCCGCCGATGCCCACGCAGGAGGAGAAGCCGATCTCGCGCAGCTCGTACATGAGCTGGTAGGTGAGGGTGCCGGATTTCGAGACCAGCCCGATGCGGCCCGGCTCGGGTGCGATGTCGGCGGGGATGATGCCGGCGTTGGACTGCCCCGGGCTGATGAGCCCCGGGCAGTTGGGGCCGATGATGCGGGTGCCCCGCTCCTGCGCGTACGCGCGGAAGGCGACGGCGTCGTGCACGGGGATGCCCTCGGTGATGACGACGGCGAGCGGGATCCCCGCGTCGACGGCCTCGTGAACGGCCGCCCTGGAGAAGGCGGGTGGCACGAACAGCACCGAGACGTCGGCGCCCGTCGCCTCCCGCGCCTCCGCGACCGAGCCGAAGACGGGCACGGAACGCCCGTCCACCTCGACGTCCTGGCCCGCCTTGCGCGGGTTGACGCCGCCCACGATGTCGGTGCCCGCCGCGAGCATCCGGCGCGTGTGCTTCATGCCCTCCGCGCCGGTCATGCCCTGGACGATGACCTTGCTTGCCTTGCTGAGGAAGATCGCCATCGGTGTCCCGCCTCCCTATGCGGCCGCGGCAGCGGCAGTGGCCAGTTCGGCGGCACGCTGGGCGGCGCCGTCCATGGTGGTCCGCTGCTCCAGCAGCGGGTGGGGGTTCTCCTCGAGGATCTCGCGGCCGCGGACGGCGTTGTTGCCGTCGAGGCGCACGACGAGCGGCTTGGTCAGCCGGACCTGGTCCAGGGCCTGGGTGATGCCCTCGGCGACGGCGTCGCAGGCGGTGATGCCGCCGAAGACGTTGACGAGGAGCGACTTCACGTCCGGGTCGCTCAGGACGAGGGAGAGGCCGTCGGCCATCACCTGCGCCGAGGCTCCCCCGCCGATGTCGAGGAAGTCAGCCGGCCTGGCGCCGCATCCCGCGACGACGTCGAGCGTGGACATCACCAGTCCCGCGCCGTTGCCGATGACGCCGACCTCCCCTTCCAGCTTCACGTAGTTGAGCCCCTTGGACGCGGCCTCGGCCTCCAGCCGCCCGCCCTCACCGCCGGACGGCACCTCGGCGCTCTCGCCCCAACGTGCCTGGCGGAAGCGGGCGTTGTCGTCCAGGGTCACCTTGCCGTCGAGGGCGACGATGGAGCCGTCGCCAGTACGGACGAGGGGGTTGACCTCGACGAGCAGCGCGTCCTCCGACTCCAGTACGGTCCACAGCTTGCGCAGGACGGGGGCGACGTCCTCGGGGAGTCCGGCCTCGGAGACGATCCGGTCGGCGACTTCGGGCGTCACGCCGCGGGCGGGGTCGACCGGGACGCGGGCGACGGCTTCGGGGCGCGCCGCCGCCACCTCCTCGATCTCCATCCCGCCCTCGGCTGAGGCGATGGCGATGAAGCCGCCCGCAGCGCGGTCGAGGACGTAGGAGACGTAGTACTCCTTCTCCACGTTCACAGGGCTGGCGAGCATGACGCTGTGCACGGTGTGGCCCTTGATGTCCATGCCCAGGATCTGACGCGCGGTGATCTCGGCCGCCGCCGCATCGGCTGCCTTCTTCACCCCGCCGGCCTTGCCCCTGCCTCCTGTCTTCACCTGTGCCTTGACCACGACGCCGTGCCTGTCGGCACCGAGCCTTCCGGCCGCTTCCCGCGCAGCTCGCGCGGTGTCCACGACCTCGGCTTCCGGTACCAGGACGCCGTGGCGATCGAAGAGTTCCCTCGCCTGGTGCTCGTAAAGGTCCACATGTGCTCCCTGGTCGATCTTCGAAACGATCGGTGCACGCCCCCTGGACATCGCCCAGTCGATGCGGGATAACAAGGTTCATACAGTATTCGTCGACTGTATGCAATCTGCTCTGACCGTGCTCCACACCCGACGAAGGGACTCGATACGCCATGCCCGACGACAGCCAGGACAGCCAGGAAAGCCAGGAACTGATATCCGGCGGGCACCTGGTCGCCAAGGCGCTCAAGGCGGAGGGCGTGGAGGTCATCTACACGCTCTGCGGCGGCCACATCATCGACATCTACGACGGCTGCGTCGACGAGGGAATCGACGTCGTCGACGTACGCCACGAACAGGTAGCGGCGCACGCCGCGGACGGCTACGCCCGGCTCACCGGCAAACCCGGCTGCGCCGTCGTCACCGCGGGACCGGGCACGACCGACGCCGTCACCGGCGTCGCCAACGCCTTCCGCGCGGAGTCGCCCATGCTGCTCATCGGCGGCCAAGGGGCCCACACGCAGCACAAGATGGGCTCCCTGCAGGACCTCCCGCACGTCGACATGATGGGGCCGATCACCAAGTTCGCCTCCACCGTGCCCGACACGGCCCGGGCCGCGGACATGGTCTCGATGGCCTTCCGCGAGTGCTACCACGGCGCACCCGGGCCCTCCTTCCTGGAGATCCCGCGCGACGTGCTCGACGCGAAGGTCCCCGTCGAGAAGGCCAGGGTCCCCAAGGCCGGCAACTACCGGGCCTCCACGCGGCAGCCGGGCGACCCGGACTCCGTGCAGAAGCTCGCCGACCTGCTGGTGCAGGCCGAGCGCCCGGCGATCCTGCTCGGCAGCCAGACCTGGACGTGCCGCGCGACGGACGCCGCAACGGACCTGGTGCGCACGCTGAACGTCCCCGCGTACATGAACGGCGCGGGCCGCGGCACCCTGCCGCCCGGCGACCCGCACCACTTCCAGCTCTCGCGGCGCTACGCCTTCTCCAACGCGGACCTCATCATCATCGTCGGCACGCCCTTCGACTTCCGCATGGGCTACGGCAAGCGCCTCTCCCCCGACGCGACGGTCGTCCAGATCGACCTGGACTACCGCACCGTCGGCAAGAACCGCGACATCGACCTGGGCATCGTCGGCTCCGCCGACCTGGTGCTCTCAGCCGTCACGCAGGCCGCCTCCGGACGCATCAACGGCGGCGCCGAGAAGCGGAAGGCGTGGATCGAGGAGCTGCGCAGCGCCGAGCAGACCGCACTGGAGAAGCGGCTGCCGCAGCTGCGTTCGGACGCCTCGCCCATCCACCCGTACCGGCTGGTGAGCGAGATCAACGACTTCCTCACCGAGGACTCGCTCTACATCGGCGACGGCGGCGACATCGTCACCTTCTCCGGCCAGGTCGTGCAGCCCAAGGCGCCCGGCAACTGGATGGACCCGGGACCGCTCGGAACGCTCGGCGTGGGCGTGCCGTTCGTGCTGGCCGCCAAGCAGGCCCGTCCGGACAAGGAGGTCGTCGCGCTCTTCGGCGACGGCGCGTTCTCCCTGACCGGCTGGGACTTCGAGACGCTGGTCCGCTACGACCTGCCGTTCGTGGGCATCGTCGGCAACAACTCCTCGATGAACCAGATCCGTTACGGCCAGAAGGCCAAGTACGGAGAGGCACGCGAGCGCGTCGGCAACACCCTCGGCGACGTTCCCTACGACCAGTTCGCGCGGATGCTCGGCGGCCACGGCGAAGAGGTCCGCGAACCCTCGGAGATCAGGCCCGCGCTGGAGCGCGCCCGCGCGTCCGGCAAGCCGTCCCTGGTCAACGTGTGGATCGACCCGGACGCGTACGCGCCCGGAACCATGAACCAGACGATGTACAAGTGAGGTGACTGCTGTGACCGACGTGACGGATACGACCGGCACGACGACAGTGACCGAGAAGGCACTCGACGGAATCCGCGTACTGGACATGACCCACGTCCAGTCGGGCCCCTCCGCCACGCAGCTCCTCGCCTGGCTCGGCGCCGACGTGATCAAGCTGGAGGCCACCTCGGGGGACATCACCCGCAAACAGCTGCGGGACCTCCCCGACGTGGACTCCCTCTACTTCACGATGCTCAACTGCAACAAGCGCAGCATCACGCTCAACACCAAGTCCGACCGCGGCAAGGAGCTGCTGACGGAGCTCATCCGCCGCAGCGACGTGCTGGTGGAGAACTTCGGCCCCGGGGCCGTGGACCGGATGGGCTTCACCTGGGACCGCATCAAGCAGATCAACCCGAAGCTGATCTACGCCTCCATCAAGGGCTTCGGCGAGGGCCCGTACACCAGCTTCAAGGCGTACGAGGTCGTCGCGCAGGCCATGGGCGGCTCGATGTCGACGACCGGCTTCGAGGACGGGCCGCCGCTCGCGACCGGCGCGCAGATCGGCGACTCGGGAACCGGTGTACACACCGTCGCCGCGATCCTCGCGGCGCTGCTCCAGCGTGAGCGCACGGGCCGGGGACAGCGCGTCAACGTGGCCATGCAGCACTCGGTGCTCAACCTGTGCCGCGTCAAGCTGCGGGACCAGCAGCGGCTGGCGCACGGCCCGCTCGGCGAGTACCCGAACGAGGACTTCGGCGACGAGGTGCCGCGCTCGGGCAACGCATCCGGCGGCGGCCAGCCCGGCTGGGCCGTCAAGTGCGCGCCCGGCGGCCCCAACGACTACGTGTACGTGATCGTGCAGCCCGTCGGATGGGAGCCGCTGACGAAGCTCATCGGCCGCCCCGAACTCGCAGACGACCCGGAGTGGAACACCCCCGAGGCGCGCCTGCCGAAGCTCGGCAAGATGTTCCAGCTCATCGAGGAGTGGTCCTCCACGATGCCCAAGTGGGAGGTGCTGGGCGCGCTCAACGCCCACAACATCCCCTGCGGGCCGATCCTTTCGACGAAGGAGATCGTCGAGGACGAGTCCCTCGCCGCCAACGGGATGATCGTCGAGGTCGAGCACCCCGAGCGCGGCTCCTTCACCACCGTCGGCTCCCCGATGAAGCTCTCGGACTCCCCCGTGGAGATCACCCCCTCACCGCTCCTCGGCGAGCACAACGAGGAGGTCTTCATAGGCGAGTTGGGCCTCAACGAGGAAGAACTGGCGCTGCTCAAGACGAACGGAGTGATCTGACCCATGGCGCAGCACAACGACAGCGCCGGCAAGCCGGACAAGGACGCGGTACGTGCGGTGCTGGACGCCGCCCGCGCCGAGGGACGCACGGCGCTGACGGCCCCCGAGGGCAAGCGGGTCGCCGACGCCTACGGCATCCCGGTACCGGACGAGGGCCTCGCCGAATCGGCCGACGAGGCCGTGCAGTTGGCGGACAGGCTCGGGTTCCCCGTCGTGATGAAGATCGTCTCGCCGGACATCCTGCACAAGACCGACGCGGGCGGCGTGCGCGTAGGCGTCTCCTCCTCCGCCGAAGTGCGCAGCGCGTACTGCGAGATCGTCGGCAACGCCCGGAAGTACGACGCCGACGCGAACGTACTGGGCGTGCAGGTGCAGCAGATGGCCAAGCCGGGCCAGGAGGTGCTGGTCGGCACCGTCACCGACCCGACGTTCGGGAAGGTCGTCGCCTTCGGGCTGGGCGGCGTACTGGTGGAGGTCCTCAAGGACGTCACCTTCCGGCTCGCTCCTGCCACGACCGAGGACGCCATGTCGATGCTGGACGGCATCGGGGCGGCGGAGATCCTCAAGGGCGTGCGCGGCGGCGACCCCGTCGACCGCGACGCGCTGGCACGGGTCATCGTGGCGGTCTCGCAGCTCACGCACGACTTCCCGGAGCTGGTCGAGGTCGACCTCAACCCCGTCTTCGCGTCGTCCGACGGCGCGACGGCCGCCGACATCCGCATCCTGCTGACGGAGGACGAGCCCGCCGAGCGCCGGCGCTACACGCCGGAGGAGATCCGCGCCTCGATGAAGCGGCTGATGCAGCCGAGCTCCGTCGCGGTGATCGGCGCCTCCAACGAGCAGGGCAAGATCGGCAATTCGGTGATGCGCAACCTCGTCGACGGCGGATTCCCCGGGGAGATCCACCCGGTGAACCCCAAGGCCGACGAGATCCTGGGGCGCAAGGCGTACAAGTCGGTCGCCGACATCCCCGGCGAGGTGGATGTGGCCGTCTTCGCCGTCCCGGCGAAGTTCGTGCCCGACACGCTGGAGGCCGTCGGAGCCAAGGGCATTCCCAACGCGGTGCTCATCCCGTCGGGTTTCGCCGAGACGGGCGAGCAGGAGCTGCAGGACAAGATCGTCGCCATCGGCGAGAAGCACGGTGTGCGGCTGCTCGGGCCGAACATTTACGGCTACTACTCGACGTGGCACGACCTGTGCGCCACGTTCTGCACGCCCTACGACGTCAAGGGCGGTGTGGCACTCACCTCCCAGTCGGGCGGCATCGGCATGGCCATCCTCGGCTTCGCCCGCAGCACCAGCACCGGTGTCTCGGCGATCGTCGGACTCGGCAACAAGTCCGACCTGGACGAGGACGACCTGCTCACCTACTTCGCGGACGACCCGAACACCGAGTGCATCGCGATGCACCTGGAAGACCTCAAGGACGGGCGGGCGTTCGTGGAGGCGGCACGGGAGACCGTGCCGAAGAAGCCGGTCGTCGTGCTCAAGGCGGGCCGCACCAGCGCGGGCGCCAAGGCGGCCGGCTCCCACACGGGCGCTCTGGCCGGCGACGACGCCGTCTACGACGACGTCCTGCGGCAGGCCGGCGTCATCCGGGCGCCCGGCCTGAACGAGATGCTGGAGTACGCGCGGGCGCTGCCCGTGCTGCCCACCCCGCAGGGTGACAACACCGTCATCATCACCGGCGCGGGCGGTTCGGGAGTCCTGCTCTCGGACGCCATCGTCGACAACGGAATGTCTCTCATGGAGATCCCGCCGGACCTGGACGAGGCGTTCCGCGCCTTCATCCCGCCGTTCGGCGCCGCGGGCAACCCGGTGGACATCACCGGAGGCGAGCCGCCTTCCACGTACGAGGCCACCATCCGCCTCGGCCTGGAGGACCCGCGTATCCACTCATTGGTCCTCGGCTACTGGCACACGATCGTCACTCCGCCCATGGTCTTCGCGGAGCTGACGGCCCGGGTCGTCGCCGAGGCACGGGAGAAGGGAATCGAAAAACCCGTCGTGGCCTCCCTTGCTGGCGACGTGGAGGTCGAGGAAGCATGCGCGTACCTCTTCGAGCGAGGGGTCGTCGCCTACCCGTACACGACTGAGAAGCCCGTGGCCGTACTGGGAGCCAAATACCGGTGGGCACGAGCGGCGGGGCTCCTGTAGGGGCCGTGCAGCGGGACCGTTCCGCGGTGGCGGGGGCCAGCTCCCCGCCGCCGCGGCGGGACCCGGGACCGGGGCGGGCTCCGCAACCCGCCCCGCCGTACCCCGGGCGCGCCTGAAGCGGCACCCGCGACAACGCACCAAGCAAGAGATCCGGACAGGGGGCGCTGGCCAGACTCTCTCCACGCAAGGGGTGCAGCACATGACAACAACAGAAGCACCAACGGCCCTCCCCTACAGGGAGGTGACCGACAAGAACGGTCGGACCTACCGCATAGGCGAGACCGACGTCGACATCATGGGACGGCATCGCCGGTGGATGGTGATCCTCCCCTGGGTCGGCATGATGGGCATCTCGTCGGCCGAGTACGCGTTCGCGTCCGCCGAGTCGACCCTCCATACCGCGCACGGCTGGAACAGCGCCCACATCTTCTGGATGATGGGCATCTGGGTCCTCTTCCAGGGAGGCGTGGCCTTCCCGGTCGGCAAGCTGCGGGAGAGCGGGCGCTTCCCCGCGCGGCAGGCCATGATGTGGGGCGCGCTGGGCACGTTCATCGGCTATCTGGCGCTCGCCTACTCGCCGAACGTCGTCATGGCGTACATCGGGTTCAGTGTCTTCAGCGGCATGGGCGCCGGGGCGGTGTACGCGACCTGCGTCAACATGGTGGGCAAGTGGTATCCGGAGCGCAGGGGCGGCAAGACCGGCTTCGTCAACGGCGGTTTCGCCTACGGCTCCGTGCCGTTCGTGTTCATCTTCACCGGCTTCATGGACGTGAGCAACTTCCGCTGGGTGCTGATCTCCGTCGGCGTCTTCCTCGCCGCGGTGGTCGCCTTCGCCGGCTCCTTCTTCAAGGACCCGCCGAAGAACTGGTGGCCCTCGCACATCGACCCGCTGAAGGCGCCGGACGACCCGCGTGCACGCCGCGCGCTGCAGAAGAACCCGCCGGCGGTCAAGCAGTACTCCGCCAAGGAAGCGCTCAAGACGGGCCGCGTGCCGATCATGTGGTTCTGCCTGCTGTGCACGTCCGGTGTGAACATCTTCGGTATCGCCTTCCAGGTGCCCTTCGGCAACGAGATGGGCTTCGCGGGCGGGATCGTCGCCACGGCCATGTCCCTGAAGGCCATCGTCAACGGCACCGGGCGCGGCGTGATCGGCTGGCTGTCCGACCGGTACGGCCGCAAGCAGTGTCTGCTCTTCGTCTGCGTCGTGCTGGGACTGTCGCAGTTCGGCATCCTGCTCTCCGGCGAGGCGAAGTCGATGCCGCTGTTCCTGCTCTGCTCGATGATCTCGGGCTTCGGCGGCGGCGCCATCTTCCCGATGTTCGCGGCACTGACCGCGGACTACTTCGGTGAGAACAACAACGCCACCAACTACGGCATGGTCTACAGCTCCAAGCTGCTGTCCGGTATCGCGGGCGCCGGCCTGGGCTCCATGGTCGTCAGTGCCTGGGGATTCGGCGGCGCCTTCTGGCTCGCGGGCAGCACCTCTCTCCTGGCCGGTGTCGTGGCACTGTTCCTGCACCAGCCGGGCAGGCCGCGCAAGTCCTCGATCAAGCCCAACCCCCAGCCGATCAGCAGGGAAGTGATCTGACCGGGCAGGGACGCAGACGGCTGCCGGGCCACCCTCTCCTCAAGGGTGGCCCGGCAGCCGTCTGTCCGGGTATCCCCACGCGGAGCGTGCCCGCTGCCGCCCGGTTCCCTGTACACGTCCGGGTGGCCCCGATATCCTGGAACGTTCTGCGCATCCGTGCGGAACGTGTGCCGAACTCCCCTGCGGTGTACGCCGGTTGGCCGCGCCGCCGGGAGCAGGCACACCGGGACGCGCCCGTCCTCGCGGCGGGTGCCGCACCGGCCGGGCCGCGGCCGGTGCCGCGGACGAGGAAGAAGGTGTGGCCGTGCGATTCCGAACCTGGCCGCCCGCCCGGAGAGTCCGGGAGCACGGGCGGCGGTTCCGGAAGGAACACGATGTCCCGTACGGACAAGACCAAGCCCCTGCGGGTGCGCCACGCGGAGCACGACCCCCGGCCGGTGCACGACCACCGCTACGGCGCGTGCGATCTGCCGGCTGACCCGATGTCACAGGGTGCGGAGACCCGCTGCCGGTGGGAGGACCCCGCGGCCCACCTCTTCTCGGGCGGCTGCTGCGCCGGGTGCAAGGTGCGCTCCCACATCAGGGAGTGGCAGGAGTGGAAGAAGGCCGGCAACCGCAAGGAGCGGTACGCGGGCCGCCGGGAGGCCCGCCGTCTCGCGGCCGAAGCGAGGCGCGGAGGGGGCGAATGAGGGCCGGCCGATGAGAACCGCGGCCGGCTGACGCCGGGAAGCCGGACTGACCGGTGACTCGGGGGGGGCGGGAACGGGCGCCTGCGCCGGTTCCCGCCCCCAGCCGCGACGGCGTCAGGCAGTACGTGCGCCGTCGCGCCGTACGCCGGTGCGCGTACAGCGCTGCTGCCTCACCGGCACGGCGTGCGGGCCGCCCGCTCACGGCGGACGGCCCGCACCCGCGGGCCTCAGCCCCCGGTCCTCTTCAGCGACCGCAGATGGGCTGCGGACCGGCGTGCCGTCCTGAAGGAGTCGGCCGGATTGTCGTGCTCCACCTGCCAGTTGTGGTTGCGGCCGCCCCGCGCACGGGTGACCTTCCCGATGAACCGCCGGTAGTCGATGTCCCCGTCGCCGACGTCGACCATGCGGTAGCCGTCCTCCGACGTCTCGTCGTGCTCCCCGTCCTTGACGTGGAAGAGGGGGTAGCGCTCCGGCTGCGCCAGCACGTACTCGACCGGCTCGAAGGGGGCGGGCTTTCCGTCGGGACGGACGCTGAAGCGGTACTTGCCCGCGAACGCCCAGTAGATGTCCATCTCCAGGTACACCAGCTCCGGATCGGTCTCCGCGAGGAGGACGTCGTACAGGCGCACGTCCGGCCGGTCCTCGGCGAAGCCGAACTCCATCTGGTGGTTGTGCTGGTAGAACTTCAGGCCGCGTCGCCTCGCGGCCGCGCCGTACCGGTTGAAGTCCTCCGCGGCGCGCTTCCACGCGTCGACGGTCCTGCCGTACCGGTCGGGACCGGCGGCGGTTCCCACATGGGGCAGGCCGAGTTCGGCGGCGTCGTCGAGCACCTTCTCCAGCTGCGTGTCGAAGGTGTAGTCGTCCGGGTCGTCGGAGTAGTAGCCGACGTGGCTGCCGATGCCGCGCAGCCCGTACTCCCGCAGCAGACGCCGCAGCTGCGCCAGCGAGATGTCTCCTGTGCCCTGGGTGTAGCCGGCGAACTCGACCTGCTCGTAGCTGTGCCGGGACAGCTCCTCGAAGACGGCGGCGAAGCCCAGGGACTGGACCTTGTCGCGGAGCGTGTAGAGCTGGATGCCGAGGCGGCCCTTCGGCAGCAGGGGGCCGCACCGCCCCGCGTCCGCCGCCGAGGGCGCGGCCGCCTGCGCGGTGCCCGCGCCGGCGCCGAGCAGCGAGGCGGCGGCCGCCCCTGCGGCGACGCCCAGGAAGCCGCGGCGGCGCAGGCGGTGTACGAGTTCGGGGTCGTGGGGTGTGCTTCTCATGTGGGCTCTCCCAGAGCGAGGTCGACGAGCAGGGACTTGATCTCGGTTGCGGCGAGGGCGCCGTCGGCGGCACCGGGCCGGGAGCAGATGAACACCGGTCCCTCGTCGGTGCTTTCGGGGAGCCGGCCGTGGCTGCCGCGTACCGGTGACGGGTCGAGCGGGACGACGGCCATGCGGTAGCGCATGCCGGTCTTCTTCCGTGCCAGCGCGGTCGCGGCGCGCAGCCGCACGTACGGGTCGCGCGGGTCCATGAACAGCTCGGCCGGGTCGTAGCCCGGCTTGCGGTGGATCTCCACGAGCCGGGCGAAGTCGGGTGCCCGGGCGTCGTCGAGCCAGTAGTAGTAGGTGAACCAGGCGCCGGGCTCGGCGACGGCGACGAGTTCGCCGGAGCGCGGATGGTCCAGTCCGTGGTCCTTCTTGCCGCGCTCGTCGAGCACTTGGCCGATGCCCTCCAGCCCTTCGAGGGCGTCGCGGACGGAGGGCAGGTCGGCGGGGTCGCGTACGTAGACGTGCGCGATCTGGTGGTCGGCGACGGCGAACGCCCGCGACGTCGTGGGGTCCAGGTACTCCATGCCCTCCTGGGTGTGCACCTCCAGCAGCCCGGCCCGGCGCAGGGCGCGGTTGACGTCGACGGTGCGGTCCACTGCGGTGATGCCGTACTCGGAGAGCACGACGACGGTGCGGCGCTCGGCGCGGGCGTCGTCGAGCAACGGCGCGAGTACGGCGTCGAGTTCGGCCGCGGCCCGGTGGGAGCGCGGGTCGTCGGGCCCGTACCGCTGGAGGTCGTAGTCGAGGTGCGGGACGTAGGTGAGGACGAGGTCGGGACGGCGGGTGCGCATCAGGTGCCGCGTGGCGCCGGTGATCCACCGGGACGAGGCGATGCCGGCTCCCGGGCCCCAGAACTGGAAGAGGGGGAACGTGCCCAGTTCCCCGGTGAGTTCGTCGTGCAGGTCCGGGGGGCGGGTGTAGCAGTCGGGCTCCTTGCGGCCGTCGGCGTAGTAGACGGGGCGCGGGGTGACGGTCCAGTCCGTGCCGGCCCCCATCGCGTACCACCAGCAGACGTTGGCGACGGTGTAGCCGGGGTGCCGGGCCCGGGCCGCGTCCCAGAGCTTCTCGCCGCCGACGAGCGCGTTGTGCTGGCGCCACAGCAGCACCTCCCCCAGTTCGCGGAAGTACCAGCCGTTTCCGACGATGCCGTGGCCGGAGGGCTCCAGGCCCGTGAGGAACGTGGACTGGGCCGCGCAGGTGACGGCGGGCAGCACGGTGCCGAGCGGCACGTGCGTGCCCTCCCCGGCGAGAGCGCTCAGGGCGGGCATGTGCGTCAGAAGCCGGGGGGTGAGCCCGACGACGTCGAGGACGAGCAGCGGCTGCGGTTCCTGCGTCACGGCAGCTCCTTGAGGCCGAGGTCGATGAGCATCTCGCGGGCGGCGTCCAGCTCCGCGGCGATGCCGTCGGCCAACTGGGCGCGGGTGCGGGGTCGTTGGCCCTCGGGGAGGGCCTGCCATGTGTAGGTCTCCACCTCCAGGTGGCGCGTGAGCGGCACGGGTCCGCCGACGAGCCGTCCCAGGGCCGAGCGCAGCACGTCGAGCGTGGAGCTCAGCGGCGCCGGGGGCGGCGCGTGCAGCGGCATGTGGAAGTGGGACCTCCAGGGAACGCCGGGGGGCAGGGCCCCGGGCCGGAGCGCTTCGCCGAGGTCGTCCACGGCGAGTACGCCGGCGTCCGTACCGGCCCGGGTCTGGTGCAGGAAGCGGGGTTCGGCGAAGGCGGAGAGCGCCTCCAACGTGCCCTCCTCATCGGGACATTCGGCGTGCAGCGCGGCGGACAGCTGGCACTTGACGACGGGTACGTGGGCGGCGGAGAGAGCGGCGAGCGCCCCCTCGGGGTCCTCGAACTGCGTCGCCAGATGGCAGGTGTCGACGCACACCCCCACCCGGTGCGGCGGCGGCGCTCCGGGCCCGGTGAGCGCCGCCACGGCGTCGTCCGTAGTCTCGACGGTGCATCCGGGTTCCGGTTCGATTCCCACGCGGATGCTGCGGCCCGTCAGCTCCTCCAGCGCGTCCAGCCGCCCGGCGAGGGCGCCGAGGGCGTCGAGGGCGGTGCGGCGGCGCTCCGCGGTGAAGCCGGTCCGCCATGCCAGCGGCAGGGTCGAGACGGTGCCCTCGACCGCGTCATCGGGCAGCAGCGCCGTCAGCAGCCGCGCCAGGTCCGTGGTGTGCTCCAGCCGTTCCGGCTCCGTCCAGTCCGGCCTGTAGACGCGGTACTTGACGTGCTGGTCCCCGAAGCCCCGGTAGGGGAAGCCGTTGAGCGTCACCACTTCCAGGCCGCGCCGGTCGAGTTCGCCGCGCAGCGAACGCAGCGCCGCCGGGTCGGCGGTGAGCGCGCGGGCCGCGTCCCTGGCGAGCCAGAGGCCGATGCCGAGCCGGTCGCGGTGCAGCCTGCGCCGCACGGGTTCGGCGTACTCGCGCAGCTGGTCCACGACTCCGGCGAGGTCTTCGGCGGCGTGCACGTTGGTGCAGTAGGCGAGGTGGACGGTCGTACCGTCGGGATGGCGGAAGCGCACGATGTCCGGCCTCCCTCATTCCCCGCCGCGCAGGATGGAGTTGCCCTCGTGGGTCGTGGGCGGTGCTCCCGACTGCGGTGCGGCGGCGTCGAGTTCGAGCCGGCCGCTCTGCCCGTAGAAAGCCACCGGGTTGCGCCAGAGCACCTGGTCGACCTCGTCGTCGGTGAAGCCCGCGTCGAGCATGGCGTCGCCCACGGCGCGGGTCTTCAGGGGGTCGCTGCGCCCCCAGTCGGCCGCGGAGTTGACGAGCACGCGGGCCGTTCCGTGCAGGCGCAGCAGCCGCACCATGCGGTGCTCGTCCATCTTGGTGTCGGGGTAGATCGAGAAGCCGAGCCAGCAGCCCGAGGCGGCGGCCGCGTCGACGGTCGTCTCGTTGAGGTGGTCCAGCAGCACGCGTTCGGGCGGCAGCCCCGACTCGCGCAGCACGTCGAGCGTGCGGGCGAGGCCCGCGGCCTTGTCCCTGTGCGGCGTGTGGACGAGGGCCGGGAGGCCGTGCTCGGCGGCGAGTTGGAGCTGGGCGGCGAGCGCGGTGTCCTCGACCGGCGTCATCGAGTCGTAGCCGATCTCGCCCACCGCCACGACGCCGTCCTTGGCCAGGTAGCGGGGCAGCTCCTCCAGCACGGGCACGCAGCGCGGGTCGCCGGCCTCCTTGGGGTTGAGGGCGATGGTGCAGTGGTGGGCGATGCCGTGCTGGGCGGCGCGGAAGGGCTCCCAGCCCAGCAGTGAGTCGAAGTAGTCGTAGAAGGAGCCGGGCGAGGTGCGCGGCTGGCCCAGCCAGAAGGACGGCTCGACGACGGCTCGTACACCCGCCTCGTACATGGCGGTGTAGTCGTCGGTGGTCCGCGAGGTCATGTGGATGTGCGGGTCGAAGATGCGCATCAGATCTCCTCGGGCGGCTGCGGGGCGGCTTCTGCGGGGGCGGGGGTCTCCCGTGATTCGGGGGTGCGCGCAGGACCTTCGGGGGCGTGGGCGGGGGTTACGGCGATGTCCAGGACGTGGTGCAGGTCTTCGGGTACCTGGCGCCCGGCCTCGCTGCGTTCGTGTGCGAAGTCGCGGAGCATGCGCGCCAGTTCGCCGTCCCCGCGGGCACGCTCCGCCAGCCCGGCGACCGCCTGGAGCGGCACTCCGCTGAACAGGCACTTCAGTACGGCGTGCCGCCAGCCGTGCGCGTCGAGGTGCACGGCGGCGTACGGGCCGACCGCCGCGGCGACGAGACCGGTGTCGTTGGCGCGCAGCGCGTCCTCGACGAGGGGGAGGCACCCGGCCGGTGCGGCGAGCTGAAGGTGCGGCAAGGCGTTCAGTACCGCCGTGCGCTCCGCTGCGGTGCCCTGCCGGTAGAGGCGGGTGAGGGTGGCGGTGCCCGCCCGTGCGGCGTGCAGCAGCAGCACGCGGACGTCGCCGGCCGCGTGGCGTCCGCAGTGCCGTCCGGCCGAGGCGAAATGGCGCTCCCACGCGGCCGTTCCGGTGTCGGCGGACGTGGCGGCTCCGGGGTCCGCGGACACGGGCTCTCCCGCGGGCGATGCGGACACCGCCGCGGACGCCGCCGCGTCGGCCAGCGCCCGGCGCAGCCAATCCGCCCGGGCTTCGTCGAGCCGCGCCTCGACACGTGCCCGGACCTCCTCGGGCGGCAGCGGGGCGGGACTGACGGGACGCCGCTCGGCGGGGCCGTCGTCTCCGGATCGCGGAAGGGCCGGTTCGGCGGGGTTCAGCATGGGGGCGATCCCTCCTCGGGGAGACCGGACTGCCTGCGGGCGGCCTTCTCCGCCTCTTCGAGGAAGCGCAGCGAGTCGCGGGCGCGGTCGGGACCGGCGTGCGAGTCCCGGGGCAGCTCCACGGTGACGAGCCCGGCGTATCCGCTCTCGTGGAGCGCGGCCAGCACCGGCGGCACGTCCATCTCCCCCTCACCGAACGGGAGATGCTCGTGAACGCCGCGCCGCATGTCCTCGATCTGCACGTGCCGCAGCCATGGCGCGGCCGAACGGACGCACTCCGGCGGGGACTCGTCCTCCAGGCAGAGGCAGTGCCCGAGGTCGAGGGTGAGTCCGAGGCCGTCGGGCTCGCCGAGGGTCGTACGCAGCCGATGGAACGCCCCCAAGTCGCCCAGCAGGTGGCCCGGTTCGGGTTCGACGGCGAGCGGCACCCCGGTCGCGTCGGCGGCGCTGAGCAGCGCGCTGACCCCGTCGGCGAAGCGCGGCCACGCGGTGTGCGGATCGGCGCCCTCGGGCAGGACGCCGCTGAAGAAGTGCGTGGCGTGCGCGCCCAGATCGGCTGCGACGCGTACGGCCTTCAGCAGCAACTCCAGCCGTGCGCCGCGGTTCTCGGGGTCCGGGTCGAGCAGGGTGGGGCCGTGCTTCCGGCGGGGGTCGAGCACGTAGCGGGCGCCTGTCTCGACGGTGACGGACAGGCCGTACCGGTCGAGTGCCCGTGCCACGGCGGCGGTCCGGCGCGGCAGGTCGCGGGCGAGCGGATCCAGGTGCATGTGGTCGAGGGTCAGGCCGACGCCGTCGTATCCGAGGTCGGCGAGCAGCGCCAAGGCGTCATCGAGCCGCAGGTCGGCGAGTCCGTTGGTGCCGTAGGCGTAGCGCAGCCGTGTGGAGCCGCTCATGTGGGGCTGACCTTCCGTGAGAGCCGCCCGGCCAGGGGCAGCAGGGCCATCAGCGCGGCGGCGGTGCCGGGGCGGGCGGCGCGGGCCGCGAGAGCCGCCTGGAGCGGGATCGTGGCCCTGATGCCGCCGCCGACCGCGCGCTGCAGCAGCTGCGGCGAGGGGTTCAGCGCGGCGTGTGCGAAGGGCCTGGCGGCAGCGGTGCCGTAGGCGGCGGCGAAGACAGCCGGCACACGGCCGGTGCGCCCCGTGGCGGTAGCCACCGCTGTCGTCGCGCCGAGCGCCGCCAGCGGTACCGCGGCGGGCGCGCCGAGCGTCTCGTGGCGGGACACGGCCGTCACCGCGTACGTGTGCGCGCCGAGCAGTGCGGCGCTGCCCGCGACCGCCCCGCGCCGCCGCGCGCCTTCCGCGGGGCAGGCGCCGTGCGTCGCCACTGCTCCCAGCACCAGGTCGAGGGCGCGGGCGGCCGCCATCCCGGCCGGGCCGAACGGGGTGTGCTTCAGCCGCATGTCGTACGCCCAGACCGTGCCCGCGAGCGCTGTCGCCGTCAGCAGCGCCGGGCGGCCCGCCGCCGCCGCGAGCCGCAGCCCCGCTGCCGTCAGCACCACGGAGGCGGCCAGCGCGGCGGCGGGGGCGATCCGGCCGGAGGGCAGCGGCCTGCCGGGCCGTTCGACTGCGTCGGTCTCCCGGTCGGAATAGTCGTTGAGGGTCATGCCCGCCTCGTACAGGCACAGGGACGCGCCCATGGCCGCCAGCGTCCCCCGGTTGGCCCGCTGCCCGCATGCCGCTGCACCGGCGAGTGCGTCGCCCGGAACGCTGAACACGGCGGACACACGCAGCAGTTGCGCCCAGTCCGCGGCGCGGCCGAACGGCCGCCCGCTCCTCATGCGCCCGCCCGGAGGCGGCCGGCGAGCCCGAGCAGCGCTCGCCACTGCTCGGGCAGGGCGCTCGGACCGCTGTCGGGGTCCTTGAAGTAGAAGCCGAGTCCGTCGACGGGGCCGCTCGTCCCCGTCTCGTGCGCGCGGGCGAGGAGGCGGACGAGGTCGAGGACGAGCGGCGCGGCGAGTGCCGAGTCGCAGCCCTGCCAGATCGTCTGGAGCACCATGCGGGAACCGAGGAAGCCGTCGAAGGCGACGTGGTCCCAGGCGGTCTTCCAGTCGCCGAGGGCGGGGACGTCGTCGATGTGCAGTTGACCTTCAGGGAGTCGGCCGAGGCTGTCGGCGAGGACACGTTCCTTGCCGGAGTTCTTCGCCGCGGCGGCGCCGGGGTCGGCGAGGGCGGCGCCGTCGCCCCCTCCGAGGAGGTTGGTGCCCGACCACGCGCGTACGGGCAGGGCCCGCTGCGCGAACATGGGGGCCAGCACCGAACGCAGCAGCGTCTGCCCCGTCTTGCCGTCGCGGCCCGCGTACGGCAGGCCCGACGCGCGCGCCTCCTCCGCGAGCGCCGGGTGGTGAAGTCCCGTGGACGGCGTGAAGTTGACGTACGGGCAGCCCGCCCGCAGAGCGGCCGCCGCGTAGCGGGAGCTGGGCGGCAGCGCCGCCTCGTCCGCCGCAGGAGCCCCCTCGGTGGAGGCGACGTTGACGACCACGGTGCGGGCGAGGCCGTTGGCCCGGCTGAAGGCGGAGATGTCGGCGGCGAGGGAGGCGATGGCCTCGTCCTCCTCGCGCGGATCCTCCGAGGTCGCCGGGGTGCCGGGACGTATGCAGGCGTCCGCCGCGCCGAGTTCGGCGTGCAGGGCGGCCGGGAGGCCGTGCGGCAGCACGCCGGCCGCGACGAGTTGCTCGGCGCGCTTCGGCAGCGGGCAGGACGCGGTGTCGTGGCCGCCGAAGACGAGACGCTCCAGCGGCGGGAGGCCGCAGTCGCTGAAGGCGCCGGTCTCGGTGACCATGCCGGTGGGCGGATGCATCCCGGCCGCGACGGCGGCGCATCCGGCGATGGCGGTGGTGGCGACGGAACCGCGGGCACCGACGAGCCATACGCCGGTGCGGGCGCCGTCGGGAGCGGAAGCGTGCTGCTCGGGTCGCTCTGTGGTCACGGCCTGCCTCCGTGGTGAGGGGGTGAGGGGGACTTCTGCCGAGGGTTCGAGTCGATGGGCCGGCGGCGTGCCGGCGTGTCCGGACGGCGGGAGCCGGGCGACGGGTCGTCGGGGCGGCCGGGCGCCGCGGCGCTGCCGGAGGGGCGGGAGTCGCGAGCGAGGGGGCAACGTTGTCGGTGGGCGGCGGGAAGGAGTCGGCGTTCTCCTCCCCGCCGCCTGCCCGGTGCCCACGGCCCCCCTCGGGCCGCGGGACGCCGGGCGGGCGAGCCGCTGGCTGCGGCTCGTCGTCCGGCGTGCGCCGGACGGGTCTCCACGTGCGTCGGGCCGTGCGTCACGGACCCGGGGCGCCGCCTCCTCCCTCACCGGGCCCGGCCGGGGCCGGCTTCTTCAACCGCACGTCGCGGAAGGCCACTTCGTCCTCGTCGCCGTGGTTCTGCAGGCCGATGTGGCCGTCCGTGAGGCTGCGGACGGGGTCGGTGTTGGTGAAGTCGTTGATCCGGACGCCGTTGAGCCAGACCTGGAGGCGTTCGCCCTCGACGCGGATCTCGTACGTGTTCCACTCCCCCGGCGGGTTCAGCGCCCGGTCGCGCGCTTCGAGGTCCGCCGACTGGAAGCCGTAGACGGAACCGGTCGTCTTCTCCGGCACGTCGGTGGCGTCGATCTGGATCTCGTAGCCCTGGTCGACGGCCGTCCACGGGTCGTCCGACGCGGGGAAGCCGACGAAGACCCCGGAGTTGTCGTCGCCGGACATCCGCCAGTCGAACTTCAGGGAGTAGCCGCCGACTTGCTCCGTCCCGTACCACAGCAGGCCCATGCCGCCGACCGTGGTGAGAGTGCCGTCCTCGGCCTGTTCGAAGTGGCCGGGCCCGGCCTGCTTCCAGCCCTCCAGCCCCGTCCCGCTGTCGTAGAGAGCGGTGTAGCCGTTCTCGGGGCGGCAGTCGGCCTGCGCGGCACCCGATGCCCAGCGGATCCCGCCGAGCAGATGCGTCCGGAAGGCCTCGTCGGCGTAGGACTCCTTGGTGTGCCCGTTGCCCGTGTAGAAGGACCTGCCGCCCTCGTACTCCCGGCACCAGGAGATGGGGTGGTCCTCGCCCATGTTGCCGCCGAGGTAGGAGCTTTCGTCGAGCGCGGCGAGCACGCGGACGTTCTCCCGGGGATTGGAGCGGTAGTTGTACCACTCGTCCGTGCGCTTCCATTCCTCGTCGAGATGCGACGTGGCGGGATGCGCGCGGTCCTGGACTTCGACGGTGGCCGGCTGGATCAGCGGATGGGAGTCGAACCAGGCCCCCACCAGCCCGCCGTACCAGGGCCAGTCGTACTCGGTGTCGGCCGCGGCGTGCACCCCGGCGTAGCCGCCTCCCTTCTCTATGTACCCCTCCAGCGCGGCCTGTTGACCGTCGTCGAGCACGTCGCCGGTCGTCGAGAGGAAGACCACCGCGTCGTACTCGGCGAGCTTCTCCGGAGTGAAGACGGCGGCGTCCTCCGTCGCGTCGACGGTGAAGCCGTTCTCCGCGCCCAGCTCCTGGATGGCGGCGATGCCGTCGGGGATCGAGTCGTGCCGGAACCCCGCCGTCTTGGAGAAGACCAGGACGTGTTCGCCGTCGCGTGAGTGGCCGGATGGTTCCGCCGCGGCGGAGCCCGGCACGGCGACGGCCAGGGTCAGCAGCATCGCGGACGCCGCGATGAGCGCCGACCTGCCCGCCCGGCGGGCGCGCCGGCCCGTTGCGGGCACGCCCCGCCGGTTCCGCGGCTCTCCCGTGACCCTGTCTGCGGTACGTCTCATCTGCCCTCCTCCCCTCATTCCGTCTTCACCGTGAAGCTGTCCACGTCGAAGAGGTCGCCGAGGCCGCCGGTGAACACCAGGTACAGCTCGCCGCTGCCTTCCGGTGCGTTCCCGACGGGCGCGGTCACGTCGCTCCAGCCGTCGCCGGCCGCCACGTCGGCCTTGCCGAGCAGGGTGCCGTCCGGCGCTCCCGCACGTACCTCGACGGTGCCGCCGCCGAGACCGGCCGCCTTGACCCGTGCCGTCAACTCCGTGACGTCCTCGGTCACATAGGGCTTGAAGACGATCCACTGGCCGTTGTCGACGCCCGTCACCGCCTTGCCTCCCTCGGCGTCCTCGGCTTCGGAGACCGTGACTCCGTCGGCGGAGTCGGTGAAGTGCTCGGCCTGCCGGTGCTCGGGCTGCAGGATGCTCTGCGCGTGGCCGGTCGGCGGGTCCTGTCCGCCCCCGCCGCCGTCGGTGTACTCGGCGTCGAAGACCCCGAAGATGTCGGCATTCGGGTCGTGTTCGCCGTCAGCCGGGGTCTTGAGGGTGCCCTTGCAGCCCTTGGCCGAGGTGATGGGGTGCCCGTGGCTGTCGTGGCCGAGGATGTAACTGACCTCCACCTTCGAGCAGTCGATCTCCCCGTCCTCCGGGTCGGTCACCTTCACCTCGAAGGGCACCTCGTCGCCGAAGCCGAACGGCTGCCCGTCGGCGGGAAGTTGCATCTCCACCTTCGGAGCGGTGTTGCCGACCGTCACGATGACGCTGGCACTGCCGGTGCGCCCGCCCGGATCTGAAGCGGTGACGGTGGCCGAGTACGTGCCGTTCTCGGTGTAGGTGTGCGTGGGGTTCGCCTCGTCCGAGGTGCCTCCGTCGCCGAAGTCCCAGCTGTAGCTGATCTCGTCGCCGTCGGCGTCGCTGCTGCCCTCGGAGGAGAAGGCCACTTCGAGCGGAGCCTGCCCGCTGGTCTTGTCCGACTTCGCCTCGGCTATCGGGCTGTGGCCGTCCGTCGCGTTCTCGATGCGGTACACGGCGGAGTTCGCGTCACCGTTGAAGTAGCCGGTGCCGTAGTCGAGTACGTAGAGAGCGCCGTCCGGCCCGAACTCCATGTCCATCACCTGGGTCCCGTCCCAGGGGAAGGAGTCGATGGACGTCACGCCGCCGTTCTCGTCCTGCTCGACGCGCTTGATCCAGCGGCGGCCGAACTCGCCGGCGAAGAAGTCCCCGTCGTACTCCTGGGGGAACTTCACGTCGGAGTCGAGGTCTTCGTCGTAGCGGTAGACGGGCCCGCCCATCGGCGATTCGGAACCGTCGCCGAACTCCGGGACGGACGCGCCGTCGTAGGGAATCCACGCGGCCTGCGCCGGGGGCAGGTCGGTAAGACCTGTGTTGTGCGGCGAGTCGTTCTTCGGTGCGGCGCAGTCGAACTTCTCCCCGGACTCCTCGCTGCCGAAGTCGTAGTCCGTATAGGCGTCGTTGTCACCCGTGCAGTACGGCCACCCGTAGTTTCCCGCCTCGGTCACGCGCGCGAACTCGACCTGCCCGGCGGGACCGCGAGCCGGATCGGCGGTACCGGCGTCGGGACCGTAGTCCCCGACGTAGACCGTGCCGGTCGGCTTGTCGACGGTCATGCGGAACGGGTTGCGGAAGCCCATCGCGTAGATCTCCGGACGGGTCTTCTCCGTTCCCGGCTCGAAGAGGTTGCCCTCCGGGACGCTGTACGAGCCGTCCTCCTCGACCTTGATCCGGAGGATCTTCCCGCGGAGGTCGTTGGTGTTGCCGGAGCTGCGCTGCGCGTCGAACGCCGGGTTGCGGTCGGCCCGTTCGTCGATGGGCGTGAAGCCGTCCGACTGGAACGGGTTGGTGTCGTCGCCGGTGGACAGCAGCAGGTTGCCGTCCGCGTCGAAGGCGATGTCGCCGCCGACGTGGCAGCACAGTCCGCGGTCGGCGGCCACCTCGAGGATCGTCTTCTCGGAGTCCATGTCGAGGGTGCCGTCTTCCGAAAGCACGAACCAGGACAGGCGGTTGACGCCCTCGAAGGGCTTCCAGTCGTCCGGGTTGCCCGTCTCGGGGGCATCGCCTTCGGGGGTGTTCATGGGCGGCGCGTAGTAGAGGTAGACGAAACGGTTCTCCGTGAAGTCCGGGTCCACCCCGACGCCTTGGAGACCTTCCTCGTCATGGCCGTAGACGGGCAACTCGCCGGCGACCTTCGTGGCGCCGCCCGCGTCCGTCAGGCGCAGGGTGCCCTCGCGGGCGGTGTGCAGCACGCCGCCGTCCGGGAGCACGGCGAGCGTCATGGGCTCACCGGTCTCGGCGACCCCCTTGGCGAGCGTGACCTGCTGGAAGTCGGCGGCGGCCGGCTCGACGGCGGGGGCCGCGGCCTGGCTCGGTGGTGCGCCGCCGATACTCAGGGCACCGCCGAGGAGCAGCACCGAGAGGAGCACGGCGGTACGGGAGCGGATGGCGGCACGGAGCCGGCGGCGGGCGTATCTGGTCGATGCGGAACGTGACTTGGCTGGAGAGCGGGTGATCCTGTGCACGCGACTCCTCCTGAGAGGGAGAAACGGTGGTGGACGCAGGTGTCGTAGACCGTCGTGTTCGCACAGGCGCGCGCCGTCGCGCCGACTTGATCGCCGGTGTGGGGCCCGGGATCACCGGATTGCTGGAGGTACGAGTTGCGACGTACCGGTCGTGAGGAGATCGAGGGGAAAACGGCTCATGTCCGGTACACCACAAGGACGTTAGCCATCTTCGTCCCGTTCGGAAACCCCTTTGGCAGAGGTCAAGTCAGCTTCTTCCACCATGTGGACAAAGTGTGAGCGTGAGTGTGCACGATGAGAGCCGCCCCGAGTCACCGTGCGCCCGGAAGGCAAGCCCCCTCCGCGCCAAGGTTGATCCCTACCCGGCCACGCATGCGACTGCACCCGGCGGCGACGCCCGGGGCGTGAACCCTCATACAGCCAGGACGAGTTGAGCAGCGCGCTCTGCGTTTCGGAGGGGCCCGAACGCCTGACTGCGAGGGTTCTTCCTCAGCTCGCCGACCCGTACTCGGAATCCGCGTACGAGCGGAAGTGGTGGACAGAACCTGTAACACACCGTGACCATGCGTGAGTTCAGAGTATCCGGGGGCGAGCACACAAGGGGACGGCCGACATGGCGGACGGGATGGACGGGAGCCCGGGCACCGGTACCGAAGCAGCTGGCGGAACGCCGAGCGGCGGCTGCCCTGGCAGCGGCGCGGAACCGGAGTCCTCAGACAGCCTGAAGGCGTTCGGGGAAGTCCTGAAAGCCTTCCGGAAGCGTGCGGGCCTGACACAGGAGGAGTTCGCCCCGCTGGTGCGCTACTCGCAGCCGACCGTCGGATCGATCGAGCAGGGGCGGCGTTTCCCGCAACCAGAATTCGTCGAACGCGCCGAGGAAGTGCTCGACGCCTTCGGAGCGCTGCGCGGCGCCGCCCGGCACCTCTCACGGCAACCGGGCCTCGCGAGCTGGTTCCGCCAGTGGGCCCGCCTGGAGGCGGAGGCGATCACGCTCAACACGTACGAATGCCGCCTCGTCCCGGGCCTGTTGCAGACGGAGACGTACGCCCGGACGCTGTTCGTCAATCAGCTCCCGCCCCTGGACGACGCGCAGATCGAAGCCCAGTGGGAGGCGCGGGCAGAGCGCAAGCGGCTCCTCACCGAACGCCCCAACACGGCGTACAGCTTCATCCTTGAGGAACACCTCTTCCTGCGCCGCATGGGTGGGACGGACGTGACGCGGGGGCTGATCGACCACGTCCTGGCGGTGGCGGAGCAACGGAACGTCGAGATCCAGCTCATGCCGGTGGTGAGGGAGAGCCACGCGGGGCTGGATGGTCCTATCTGCCTGCTGGAGACGCCGCAGCACAAATGGTTCGGCTACTGCGAAGGCCAGGAGAGCGGCCAGTTCGTCGCTGATTCGCGCGTGGTGAGCATGCATCAGATGAGGTATGCCAGGATGCGGTCACAGGCTCTCTCCCTCGAAGACTCCCGGAGCCTGCTGCGGCGGATGCGAGGAGCGCTATGAGCACCACTGAACTTGCCTGGTTCAAAAGCAGCTACAGCAGTAGTGGCGACGGCGACTGTGTCGAGATCGCACTCTCCTGGCAGAAGTCAAGCCACAGCGGCGGTTCGGGGGACGATTGCGTCGAGGTCGCCACCTGCCCCGATGCCGTCCACGTCCGTGACTCCAAGAACGCGCAGGGCCCTCAGCTCGCCCTCTCCCCCGCCGCGTGGAGCAGCTTCATCTCGTACGCGTCCGGGAGTTGAGCCGCCGGGTTGATCCACCGGCTGACGCATCGTTCGGCTGCGGCGTACGTCATGGCCGGTGTGCGGCCCGTGCGAACAGTCCCTCCGGGTCGTACGCGGCGCGAATGCGTTCCAGCCGCTCCTCGTGAGGACCGTAGACAGCGCCCTGCAACTCGCTCGCGTCCTCTCCGAGTCCGGCGAAGTTGACGTAAGTGCCGCCGCTCGAGAACGGCTTCATCGCGTCCCACGCCGAACGCGCCCAGCCGATCGCTTCGTCGTCCATCGCCGGGTCGCGCCAGCCGGCGTCGATGCTCACGTTGTAGCGCGCGGACCGGTGCGCGAACGCGCTCTCGTCGCTGCCGACGCGTCCCACGGCGCCGCCCAGCGTACGGATCACGGTCAGGCTCTCAGGGGTTGGCCGCCGGGCGTCCCACTCCACCAGCGTCCGGATCGCCTCGTCGGTCAGCTCGTCCATGAAGTGCGACTTCATGAAGTAGCGCTCCCCGTCAGGGAACCGCCAGGTGTTCGCGCTCTGCAGCGTCACGTACGGCATCGTCCCGCTCAAGTCCATGAGCGGCTCGGCCAGTTCACGCAGCGGCGCCACCGCCGCTGCCGCCTCCGCGCCCGGCGGGCCGGCGTACACGCCGCCGACCAGGACGCACTTCGCCCGCTGCAGCTCCTCCGGAATCGCCGGGTCGGCGGGCACGCTCCACAACAGGATCTCCGGGGTGACCGTCTCCGGTGCCGTGAGCGTCACGTCCCGCCATGCCCGTACGACCGCCTCGGCGTTCTCGTACGGGTAGAGGACCAGCGCACCGGTCACCTCCGGGCCCAGCGGCTGCAGATCGAACTCGAACGACGTGACGACTCCGACGCCGCGACCACCACCCCGAACCGCCCAGAACAGGTCGGGCTCCCGCTCCCGGCTCGCCGTGTGCACGGTGCCGTCCGCGGTGACGATCTCGACCGAGCGGAGGTTGTCGCAGCTCAGACCGTACGCACGCATCAGAAATCCGAGACCGCCGCCGAGGGTGAGGCCCGCGATGCCCGTCGCCGAGATCTCTCCGCCCGGCGTGAACAGCCCGTGCAACTGGGTCTCACGGTCCAGCTCGCCCCACGTCACGCCCGGCTGGGCACGCGCCGTCCGGGCTACGGGGTCGACATGGATGCCCTTCATCGCGGACAGGTCGATCACCAGTCCATCGTCGCAGACCCCGCTGCCCGCCACCTGGTGCCCGCCACCGCGGATGCTGACGACGGGACGATGCTTACGGGCGACCTCGACCGCCTCGACCACGTCCGCGGTGCCGGAGCACCGGGCTATGACCGCCGGCCGACGGTCGATCAGACCGTTCCACACCGTGCGGGCCTCGTCGTAGCCGGGATGCCCGCGATCGATCACTTCACCTTCGAACGAGGCGCGCAGCTGATCGGCGATGGCCTGCTCCGCTGGGGATGTCGCTGTAACCGTCTGCTGATCCGACATCGGCGTCACCTCCCGGTGCGCACTGCTGCTGCCGCTGTCGCTTCTTCCACGGTAAGCCCGCTGCGCTCGCTGCCCCACGGAGGGAACCAGACCGGCCACAGCTCAAGATCACGGACTTCGAGATCAACGTAGGGGGATACCTGAGCGCCTGCCCGCTTCCGGGGGGTGCTCGGGGATGCCGGACAGACAGGATCGCGGTCGCAACGGCGAGGGAACTGGGACAGGCGTGAGGGGCGTCAGGTCGAGATATGGAGAAGTCCGGAGAGCGTGAGGGTCAGGTCGCCGCAGCCAGCGGCTGCCTGTTGACATTCGCCGCGGCATGGAGCGGCTGCATCGTGTGGTTCTACTCCGCGGGCCCGGGATGGCGCGGAGATTTCGAAGGTCAGCGCGACTGGAGCCTCATCTACATCGAGCTGCCGTGCATGCTCGTCGGGTTCCCCCTGATCACCCTTCTGACGTGGTCGCGGGCGCGTGCGGCACTGCGCGACCGTGCAGGGCGCGCCATGCGAAACGTCGTGTCGGGCGTGATCGTGGTTCTGACGCTGGTGGTACTGGCCTCGGTCAGCCACATGTGGCTGACTCACCGCATCGACAGCCTGACCTGGCTGCAACAGGGGGAATGAGAAGGGTTCGCTGTCAGACAGGCATGCCCCTTCCCACCTCTGCGATCCGCTGCCTCCAGAACTTTCCGGGATCTCGCGTGAACTCGGCCAGAGGGTGCTTCGCACGCAGCAGCATCACGAGGCTCACTGCCAGAAAGCCTTCCATCAGAGCCCGTAAGGCCCCGTTATTGGACCTTTCGTATTCGCTCATACGACGGGATAAGAACGAGGCGAATCGCCAGCCATCGATCTGCAGCTCGTCGTCCGCGACCCGCCCTACTCCCGGATCCTCCTTGAAGACCTCTGCCAGAAGGCTCGCTTCCGCTACGAAAAGCCTGACCCCAGTGTTCGCCGGGTTCCACACGTCCACTTGATCGATGGTCACGAAGCAGCTCATCAGCAACACCTGCCAGTGGGATAGCCCGTGCTTGCCCGGCGCTGGGCGCGATCTACAACTGCGCTCCCAGGTCGAGCTGATACCAGCTGCCTTGCTTGCCGCTGAGATCGTCCGGTCCGGCTGGGCCGACCTTCACGAACCCGGCCTTCCTCAGCACCCTCCGCGACGCGGCATTCTCGTGCGCAGAGGCCGCCCGCAGTACGCGCAGCCCGTGCTCCGACGCCGCCAGCCAGCACAGCTCACGAAGCGTCGCGGTCGCCAGGCCACGGCCGGCGGCCTGCTGAGCCACCCGGTAGCCGACGTCCGCGGCCCGATCCTCCAGGTCGTACAGGTTGAACCTGCCGAGTACCGAGCCGTCCTCCGCGACAAGGACGTAGAACGCGCAGACGCCGGCTTCCTGCTCGGCCAGCAAAGCGTCGTACCGTTCCGCGAAACGGTCGAAGTAGTCGTCGCCGCGATCCGGGACGGAGGCCGCGAAGTAGGCGCGGTTCGCCAACTCGAAGGCCAGGACCGCCGGGGCATGGTCAGCACTCAGTCGTCTCAGCTCGGGCACCCGCCGACCCTATCCAGACGGCACTGTGAGCTCATCCGGGTTTCCGTACGTCGATAGGCCGTAGCGGGATGAAGCCTTCTGCCAAGTCAGGATTGCGAAGCCCTCGACACTCCGATCGACCACACTTCGCTAAGAAGCGGATCCGCCCAAGCCACGGCCACGATGTCGACCCGGACGCCGCCTCCGCTTTCCACTATGCATGCAGAGCCTTCGTTCTCAGCGCGGTTCCCCCAACTCGACAGCCAGCACCGCTGGAGAGTATGAACAGCACTCACTCGTATCAGCTGGCACTCACCGACCTCTATCCCCACCATCACTCCGAGCTCATCCGACTTCAGTGGAGCTCTCGACCTTGTCCACGCTCGCCGCGAACTCGCTGCCGAAGTGCCACCAGTGGTTCAGCCTACGATTGGGGGTCGGCAAGAAGCTCACGCAGAGATCGCCCCGTCCCGAGTTCTCTTGCAGTCTTCGCGCAAGCGGAACCGTATTCGACGCCGAATACGCGCTCTGATTCCTAGAAACATGACTAGATCAGGAGCACATATGTTTGACATCAGTCCGTGGTGGGTCTACGCACGATAAATCCGACCTCTGGTCCGTCACCGATATCGATGATTGAGACTTCGAATTCTTTTTCCGGGAAGGCATTCTCCAGAGAGGCGCGCCAGAAGAACACGATATCCTGAGCAAGCGAGTTCATCGCCACCTCGTCTTCTTGACTGTCGACGTCGATGAACTGCCAGAGTCGAACTCTGTTCAAAACTGACTCGATCGCCGTTGGATTGCCATTTACCTGGTCATGCCAGAGTTGAAAGTTCTCCGGGTGATAGGCACGATCCCAGAGCACGCACCCTGAAACCTCGATAAATTTCGGCCGAAAGAGTCGAGCGAGGGCCAACCAATCAGGAAGCGTCAACCTGGAAGAGGCCCAATCGAGGTAGTCAAGGTTTCCGGTGAAACTACGCGCCCAAGCCTCAATTTCTGAGTGCACTGGCTCCACTGTTATCACGTTCCGGTATTGGAATTTCGTCTGGCCTCGCTGGTCGCGTCTCACCCCATCTCGGGAATGATTGGCCAGTCTTGGGGTTCACATCCTCCACGATCTCCACGACGTGAGGGGCAGGGATACCGTTGTGCGGCGCAGAGTTGGGATCCACGTCGACGCGCTTCAGTGTCTGACCTGCAGCGTCATATACAGCGTAAGCTGTAACGGTACCGTCGTCCTTTCGTCGCACGAGAACCTCATTGGGGTTCGCCGTCCTTGGAAATCTTCCGCTGTGCGGAGTCGCATTTGTGAGGTCTAGCCCACACCCCGACAGTCCCAGCGGGTCTGCCCATGTGTGCGGGTTGTGGACGTAGGTGACCGGGCTGGGGGACAGGTCGAGGCCCAGGGGGTCCTGGGATAGGTAGCGGGCCGTGGTCGGGTGGTAGTGGCGGTGGAAGTTGTAGTGCAGGCCCGTCTCCGGGTCCGCGTACTGGCCGGGGAAGCGCAGCGGCGTGTACGCCGTCGCATCCACGTTCCACGTCGTCGTCCCCCACAACGTGCTGCGCGTACGCCACGCGATCCCGCCGCTCTCGTCCAGCAGCTCCGTCGGCGCACCCACCAGGTGGCATACCGCCTGACCAGAGGATGGCCCACGGAGCGGGTTGTATCCGTGCCCGCACGTGGCCAAATTGGGGGCAGGGACGGAACCCAAGGGGGCACTGGAGAAATAGCGGGCGCCCCCAGAGGTCATCTTCGTAGAATCCTGCCGGCACCTTCCTACGGGGCAGTCGCTCGGAGTACCTCTGTCGACCGGGAGGAGCCAGCCCAGGCTGAAAGCCTGACCGACAAGGGAGCCAACTCGCTGGCTTCAGGCTAGGAACCGGTCGTCGACCTAGACCACCACGCCGTTTACCAGCCTCGGGGCGTCTGCGTCGGGTTCTTGCCAGCGATCCGTCACCATGCTCAGAGAAGACACGATCAAAGTACTGATGCATGACAGCTCGGTTCCGACCCTGTTGTACTGTCCCAAATGACCGTCAGTACCGTGTGGCCGGGAGACCGCGGCGGCATCAATTTTTGTTCGCGTTCGACGTCGCTTCCCCACTAGGGAATTTCGCGTCTTCCAGGCGATGCCGCCGTTCCGCCAACAGCTGCGCAGCAATTTGCTACCTTCGTCAAAACTAGCCGGAGTCAGCACCGACAGAGGAAGTCATGTGATCTTTTCTCGTGGCCCGGCCCCCGGTACAGAAAAATATACGCACCAAGTTGATCCCAATTCTTCGGCCAGGCGGTGGGCGATATCCCGTCCACGCTCAACAAAGTCACTCTCCTCGCGTGGCGTAGAAAACCCCGAGGCCAGAGGGTCTTCCGGCACATAAGTGGCCTCATATTCTGCTCCCCACTTTTGCACTTCATCGACGAGTGCCGCATCAATGGGAAGATGACAGGCAGGAATGTTTTCTACGCCTGATTGCGTGGAGAGCCACAACGGATCGCACTCGTACTCGGGTGCCAATCGCACAACCTTGACCATACACTCCCCTGATCGAGACTTTTCAGGTTTGCTCCTACCACGAACCCATTACTGCCTGTCGTAACCGCCACACGTCGTGTTGCCCCATTGAATGCAATCTCGTATATTGGCCGCGCCCGTGGTCCAGTTCCCTGATGACCAACGACTTTGCCCTCAGTGCGGGCCCTCATGATGAGGTCAGGCACTTGATCACGAGATATTCCTTTCCCCTCGAACTCGCTACCGTGCTCATTTAGCACAGGTTGGAGCCCGGCCTTCGGGTTTCCCTGCTCGAGAAAGACCACTTTTCCGTCGCGATCGAAACCTGCAGCAACAAGCTGCTCTCTCGAATTTGGTTCCATCACGCTCCATCTGTTCGACAGCTTTGGGATTAACTTTACAACCCGCCAGTCCCAGCGGGTCTGCCCATGTGTGCGGGTTGTGGACGTAGGTGACCGGGTTGGGGGCCGGGTCGAGGCCCAGGGGGTCCTGGGAAAGGTAGCGGGCCGTAGTGGGGTCGTAGTGGCGGTGGAAGTTGTAGTGCAGGCCCGTCTCCGGGTCCGCGTACTGGCCGGGGAACCGCAGCGGCGTGTACGCCGTCGCATCCGCGTTCCACGCCGTCGTCCCCCACAACGTGCTGCGTGTGCGCCAGGCAATGCCGCCGCCCTCGTCCAGCAGCTCCGTCGGCGCACCCACCAGATCCGTGGCGATCGCGAAGAACCGCGAATCGATCTCCGCCTCTGGGCTCTCGGCTCCCCCTGGCCAGAGCAGCGAAAGAAGCGAAGTCCAATCCTGGACCGTTGCCCTTTCTCATACTCAAAAAGATGCTGAACCGATTGACGACGCCAGAATAGACCACGCGATAGTGCACCCTCGGCCCTCTCGATCACAGGGGACGGTGAAGTGTGATCCTCACCTACCGCCGTGGGAACTCTGGAAAAATGGAACAAGCAGGTTCATCCTTGAGGGATAGGTTGTTTGTTCATTCTTCCCCTTCCCAAACGATTACCCAATTTGCCTCTGCGAAGTACTGTTCCAAAGAACAGTAGTCTTCAACCCAGTCATCGCCTCCGTCGGTCTTGAAGGCATCGTCTGCCGCCACATGGACTAAATAACTGGGTGGATCGTCCGGAAGCTCTTGGACCTTCACAAACTTCCCTTGATCATCCCCTGATTCAATTTTACCCACCATTCCGATCCTGATCACGCTGATCCCAACCCGTATTTTAGTCCGTCAACGGAACATGATTGTTGACGCGCGGCTTCTTATCACCTGCGTGTTAAAAAATCTCAAAGTGAACGTGCGGGACATCGGGCCAATGATTTCCTGCGATGGAGCCCTGGTCCATGCGGAATTGCCGAAGTCCATCTGCACTACGAAAGACGCCGCGGTTCTGTCCAAGTTCCCTGTATCCCTCTCCGAGGAAATCCTTTCCGGCCGTCATCGCCTCGTCAGAGGTCATCGGATACTTGCTGACGATACTTCCTTTACCATTTCTCGTCTCAGAAACGGCCGGAGGCTCACACCCCGCCAGTCCCAGTGGGTCCGCCCATGTGTGCGGGTTGTGGACGTAGGTGACCGGGCTGGGGGACGGGTCGAGGCCCAGGGGGTCCTGGGATAGGTAGCGGGCCGTGGTCGGGTGGTAGTGGCGGTGGAAGTTGTAGTGCAGGCCCGTCTCCGGGTCCGCGTACTGGCCGGGGAAGCGCAGCGGCGTGTACGCCGTCGCATCCGCGTTCCACGTCGTCGTCCCCCACAACGTGCTGCGCGTACGCCACGCGATGCCACCGCTCTCGTCCAGCAACTCCGTCGGCGCACCCACCAGGTCCGTGGCGATCGCGAGAAGCGCGAGTCGATCTCCGCCTGCGTCGTCTCATCCGTGATCCGCTCAGCTGCGACAACGGACGCAGCTACTTGCTTTCTAGTGTTCAAGTGGTCTACGCCTCCCAAGGCTGATAGCACATCAAGTCGAACACAACTCTGGGGACATAGTCAGACTTCGCTTGCCTCCGATTCGCCACCCCGCAATCAGTGGACTGGAGCACAACTCATGAGTAGTCAGATGCAGTGAACGAAGTGAGGTTGAATTCCTCGAAGACGGGGATCAAACGATTCAAGTACCACCCGAAGTCGCAAAACCGCTGACTCCCAAAAAGCAATTTCCGATTGATCGTCACCATGAAGGATGCAGTCTTATGCCCGGGATGGAACAACAGATCGCCTCCAGTGAAGCGATCATCTAGAAAGACGGCGAGGCCGAAACTAAAATCGGCACTTTCCGTATCGGCAATGGCAAGAACCCTTTCCAACTCTAGAGCCGGAACGCTTTGCCAATCGAACATCTCTTCTTTGTCGATCACATAGGTGACCCGTCCATCACGAAGGAACGACGCCCCATGACTCATGAGTCGATGTACTACAGCCGAGACTTCCAGTTTCTCTTCGAAGCTGAAATCGATGTCAGACGACCTAGCCATAGTCAGCACCTTTCCACTAGTCCATCGGTTCGATTCGCCACGGGATTCCTTTTTTGTCAAGCCATTGAGTAACCCTATCTGGGATCCTTCGCTCAGAAATGACTATGTATTCAACGCCCTTACTAGCAGCAATCTGCTGCTTCTGTCCTTCCGTGGAGAAGAATTTCCCTTGCGCCTTTTGATTTCCTTCCAATCTGTCCCAGAAGCCGCCAGATTTTGCTTCGTACCAGGTGCCGCGTCCTGTTACTTCGTCAACAAACGCCCCGTCAAATTCTCGCCCCATTTCGGAGAAACTCCCACCGCCGCCGAGTTTATCGTGGAGGTGATGTTCGTACCTCTCGCCACGCAATTGCGCCGAGCGCCCGCCGCTGCTTCCGCTCGAACGACTTGGGCAGTCGTCCGGCGCTAGGCCTAGACAATCAGTCTCGAAATGCGGGTTGTGGACGTAGGTGACCGGGTTGGGGGACGGGTCGAGGCCCAGGGGGTCCTGGGAAAGGTAGCGGGCCGTGGTGGGGTCGTAGTGGCGGTGGAAGTTGTAGTGCAGGCCCGTCTCCGGGTCCGCGTACTGGCCGGGGAAGCGCAGCGGCGTGTACGCCGTCGCGTCCGCGTTCCACGTCGTCGTCCCCCACAACGTGCTGCGCGTACGCCACGCGATCCCGCCGCTCTCGTCCAGGAGCTCCGTCGGCGCGCCCACAAGGTCCGTGGCGATCGCGAAGAAGCGGGAGTCGATCTCCGCCTGCGTCGTCTCGTCCGTGATCCGCTCGGTCTGCGTCAACGGACGCAACCCGTCGTGATCCCACGTCAACGTCACGGGATCCGGCAGGTTCGGAGCCGTCGTCGTCTGCTCGATCAGCGTCGGCCCGTCCCAGGTGAAGTCCACCTGCTCCAGCACCCGTTGACCGTCCTCGCCGAGCCGCTGCTTGGCGATCCGACGCCCCAGCGGGTCGTACAGATACCGCCACCGCACCCCGTCCGGCGTGGTCACCGACGTCAAATGGTCCTCGCCGTCCCACACGTAGCGCCACGTGTCCGGCTTCTTCGACAGCCGCGACTTCTGACGCAGCACCGCGCGGCCCGCGTCGTCGTACTCGTAGCGGACCGACCCGGCCGTCAGCAGCTTCGTGCCGCTGTAGCTGCGTTCGCCGCGGGCGTCCGAACCGGCGTGCCGGGCAGGCCAGTCGGCCGAGGTCTGGTTGCCGGCCTCGTCGTACGCGTACGTCTCCGACCAGTTCTCCGCCCGTACCGCCGTGACGCGCCCCGCCCTGTCCAGGTCGTAGAGCTGCGTGCCGTTCAGCTGGTCCTCGACGCCGACGAGATGGCTGTCCGCGCGGTAGCGGTACGTGCGGCGCTGCACCGTGCCCGCAACCGGGCCGGCGATCGTCTGGGACGCGAGGCGTCCCGCCGGGTCCCAGAGGCTGGTGAACGTCAGGCCGGAGTCGCCGAAGCTGCGGCTGGTCTCGCGTCCGGACTCGTCGTGGTCGAAGGTGAGCGTGTGGCCGTTCGTGGTGAGTGAGGTGCGGTTGCCGGCCGCGTCGTACGTGTACTCGGTGACGGTTCCGGCGGGTGTGACGCGGCGGGTGCGGCGGCCGAGCGCGTCGTAATCGTGGGTGAGGACACGGCCGTTGACGGCCTCGTCCTTGACGCGTCCGAGCTTGTCCCGCCGGCAGAGCAGGTCGACGCCCGGTCCGTGGGCGGATATGAGGCGTCCGGCGGCGTCGTAGGAGTAATCCGTCGCGTCGCCGTCGGCGTTCTTCCTGGTGACGCGGCCCATGGCGTCGCGGGAGAAGCTGATCGTCTGGCCCGCCGGGTTGGTGCGGAAGGCGAGTCCGCCGCCGGCGTCGTGACCGTACTGCATGGTGCGGTCGTCGAAGTCGGTCTCGGATATCAGGCGTCCGGCGGGATCGTAGGTGTAACTCCAGGTCAGTCCCTGGGGGTTGGCGACCTGGACGAGCCGCAGCTCCGTGTCGTAGGCGAAGGTGTGGCGGACTCCGTCGGGACCAGTCTGGGCCGTGCGCAGGTCGAAGTGCGTGTACTCGTACCGGGTTTCGCCGCCGGCCGGGTCCGTGTGGGTGAGGCAGTTGCCTTCGCCGTCGTAGGTCCAGGTGTGCACCTCGCCGCCGGGGTCGACGCGGCGCACGAGCCGCCCCTCCGGCGTCCACTCCAGCCGGGTCACGGCACCCGCCGGGTCGGTGACGGTGACGGGACGCCCGAAGGCGTCGCGGACGTACGTCGTGGCCCCGCCGCCGGGGCCTCCCATTCCGGAGGCCGTTGGCGGGGCGGCGATCTGGAGGGGAAGCCCCGCCCTGTCGCAGCGGACGGTGCTGGTCGCGCCCAACGGATCGGTCACGGAGGCGAGATGGCCGCGCGCGTCGTAGCCGTACGCCGTGGTGGAGCCCGCCGGGTCGGTGACGGCGGTGAGGAGGCCCCGCTCGTCGCGGGCGAAGCGCCACTCGGCGCCGTCCGCGTCGGTCCTGCGGACAGGACGGCCGTGCTCGTCGTACTCGACGGTGATCACGCCGCCGTCCGGCAGCACGGCGCGCAGCGGGCGTCCCACGCCGTCGTAGGTGTAGCGGACGGTGCCGCCGTTGGGGTCGGTGACGGTGAGCGGGCGGTGCTGGGCATCGTAAGTGGTGTGCGTGCTCCCGCCGTTGGCGTCGGTCTCCGCGGCGATCCGCAGCTTGCCGTCGACCAGGTAGTGCTTGGTGTGGCCGAGGGAGTCGGTGACGCGGGTGGTGGTGTGCCCGGGCGTCTCGGACGGCAGCCCGTACTCGAACGTCGTGCGGAGATGGCCGGCCTCGCCCGTGTGGAAGACGCAGCGGTCGTCGTCGTCATAGGTGTAGGAGAACGAGCGGTCGTTGCTGTCGGTCCAGGAGACGATGCGGCCCCGCTCGTCCACGCCGTAGCGCAGCGTCGCTCCGGTGGAGTCGGAGACCGACGTCAGGTGGCCCGCCTCGTCGTAGCCGTAGGACTTGAGCTGCTGGTCCGTTCCGTCCGGCGCCCCTCCCGCCAGGGACAGGGCACGGATCCGTCCGCCCTGGCACTGGAACTTCAGCTCGTAGCCGCCGGAGTGGGTGACGGAATGCGGCGCGCCGGTCTCGTCGTCCCACTCGAACGACGCCCAGCCGCCGGTCTCTTCGCCGAGCGCGGCGATGCGTGCGACGCCGTCACCGCCGGGTGCGGCGCCTTCCGGGGCGGCGAAGGTACGCGTCACGCCACTGACCGGATCGGTGAGGGTGTACGAGCCGTCGACGCGGCGGTCCAGTGGCCAGGGCAGGCCCTCCTCGGGGAGGACGGGAACGCCCGGCGCGGGGTGCGGGTAGGGGCGGGCGCTGCCGTCGGCGGAGACATAGACGACGCCTTCCGCGTCCACCTCCAGCCGCTCGTCGAGAGTCGAGGCCCAGGCGGGACCGAACCAGCCGCCGAGGCGGTACGCGGACTCGAAGGTGCGGGTGAGGGCCAGCGGGAAGGAACCGGGCAGCGCGGCGTCGGTCTCCTGGAGGACCATGCGCCCCGTGGCCATGTCCACCGGCTCGTTGCGCAGGACCTTGCAGTTGAACTGGCGGCGCAGATCGCTCAGCCGCTCCTTGAGCGTCTTCCGCGCGCCCTGCTCCGCGCCCTCCTTGATGCCGTGTTTCAGGGCGCCCTTGAGTCCGCCTTTCGCGGCTCCGCCCGCGCCCTTGCCGCCGGCGAGGTCGACGAGGAGCTTCCCGGCGGCCTCCCCGGGGTCGCGCCAGTTCTGGTTCTTGACCATTCCGACGAGGCGTTCGGGGTGGGCGGCGGTGGAGGCCAGGCCGGTGAGGACACCGTTCATGTTCTGCACGTACTGGCCGGGGTGGGTCATGTTGTACGGGTCCATCGGATTCAGCATCCGGGCCAGGCCCGCCATCTCGCTGACGCCCTTCAGCGCACCGCCCGCGATGTGCATGCCGTTCAGTGCCATGCCCTCGAACATGTCCCGGCCGGCCATCTTCACGGTCTCCCAGGCGCCGGGCAGCTCCGGGGCCTGCTCCACCAGTCCGCGCATGGCGTCCTTCGCGCGGCGCGCGGCGTCGTCGCGCTGGCTGCGCGCCTCGCGGACCATGTGCTGGGCGCGGTCCAGCCCGGCCTTGCCGGGGTCCTCGAACGGGGGCGGCTTCGGCCCGGGGTCCTGACCGGACTCGTTCTTGCGGTTCCAGGCGTCGGCCTTCGCGTTGTAGTCGTCGACTGCCTTGTCCGAGGCGGCTTTCGACTTCTTGTACAGGGCGACGGCCTCCTTGGCCTCCCCCTGGGCCCACTCCACGGTGGACGCGTACTGGACGATCTGCTTCCCGGCGGACTCGCAGGCGTCCGCCGCCTTGATCCAGAACTTCGGCTGCGGCTCGAACTCGGACCGGAAGGCCTCGCCCGCCTCGCCCTCCCAGCCGTGCACGTCGAGGCGCTTCAGGCCGGTGCCGAGCTTGTCGAAGGCCTTGTAGAAGTCCCGCAGATGCTCGGCCCGTTCGGTCAGCTTCCCCACGTCGCCGTGGATGATCTCCTTCGGGTCCTCCGTCTCGCCGAGCTGCCTCTCGGCGACGTCGGCGCCGAGCTTGTCCGCCGTCCACTCCCCCGCGTCGCGTACGCCCTCCGCGGCGCCCTCGAGGCCGATCTCGTCGAGGCCGTCGGCGGCCTTGCCGCCGGCCCACTCGACGCCGTCGCCGACCTTCTCCAGGCCGCTCTTCACCGCGCCGAGCGGGTTGTCGAACGCCTCCCCCAGTCCCACCGTCAGTTCCCCCCGTCGCCCCTGCCGTTCCCCTGGCCGCTCTGCCCCTGCTCGGGCGGCGGCCCGTCCCACTGCCAGTCCGAGTCGTCCCAGCGGTCCGGACCGGCCACGTCCTGCCACGGCGAGTCGGCGAAGTCGTCACCGACCTGGCCCCACTGGCCGCCCATCTCGCCCAGATCCGGCATGGAGGTGTCGAACTCCGGTGCGCGGGGCTTCACATCGCCCCACACCTCGCCCCAGGACTTCTCCCCCGCGTTCTCGCCCTCCGCGAGGCCTTGCTGCGGGTTGTACGAACTGGACGTGACGACAGCCTCCTTGAGGGTGTCGTTCACGTACTGCTCCTGCTCGTGGTACAGCCCCGCGGACAGGCCGAGCCGCTCCGCGATGTCGTTCAGGTCCTGCATCTTGCCGTTGATGGCCATACCCCACCGGCCGCAGAACTGCCCGAAGACGGAGGCGAGTTCGCCGTTGCCCATCTCCATGCCCGACATCTGCAGGAACTGGAAGCCCTGCCCCTGCTGCGCGTTGATCGAGAAGAAGCCGGTGTCCTCCAGCTCCGCCGTCGCCGCCTTCAGGCCCTGCTGGACGAGCTTCGCCGCCTGCGGGTCGAACTTGTAGCCGCCGCTCATTCCGCTGCCCCCTCCGGCTCCCCGTCCACGGCCGCCTCGTCGGGCACGATCCCCTTCACCGGTGGCAGCAGGAACGCCCCCTCGCTGCCCACGTCGACCGCGACGCCGCACGGCACGCCGACCTCGGCCAGGGTCTCGTCCAGCAGGCGGGCCCCGTAGACCTGCCGGAACTCCCATTCCCCGCCTTCGCCACGGGCCCGCGCGAAGGCCGTCAGCGTGTCCGGGCCCGTGAACGCGTAGATCCACCGCAGACCGCCCTGGTCGCCGGTGAGGACGCCGCCGTACCGGATCGGCACGAGCAGCAGGGATCTGCGGAACTCCCCCAGCGTGGCGGCCACGTGCTCCCGTGCCGCGTCGACGTCCGTGAAGTCCTCCGTCAGCATGACACCCCCGGTCGTTCGATGGTGCGGGCGTCGGGGACGGGGACGCCCCCTGCGGCACGTGCGTGCCGAGTGCCCGTTTCCACAGCGGCCGTCGAGGCACGGGCAGGCGTCGGCGGCAGACCCGCGCGATGTTCGAACTCCCCACCGCGGCCGCTGTTTCGGGCATGCCCGTGCGGCCGTCCGCGGATGCTGCCGCTTCCCCCGGCATCCGGTACAACTCCCCGTCCCCCGACGTCTCTACGCTGCTCCTCACCGTACACGCGGGGTACGACGCCGCCCGGTGGCGGAGACCGGATGAGGCGGTGATCACGTCCAGGAGCCGAACGCGGTGCGTCGGCACCGCTGTCGAGGTCGCCGCGCAGCCGCGCCGGGCGATGAGCACGCCCGGCCCGACCTTTCCGGGCACAGGATGGCGGGCGGGGAGGGGTGCGGACTTCCTAGCGTGAGTGGACGTAAGGGAAGGAGACCGCGGTGCTGGAAGGGCTGAACGAGGCCATGGAGCACATCGAGGAGCGGCTGTGCCGGTCCATCGACGTCGCGGCACTCGCGCGCGCCGCCGCGACGTCGGAGTACCACTTCCGCCGGCTGTTCTCGGCGCTCGCCGGCATGCCGCTCTCGGAGTACATCCGCCGGAGGCGGATGACGGTGGCGGGTGCCGAGGTGCTGGCCGGCGAGATGACGCTGCTGGACGTGGCGACGCGCTACGGCTACAGCTCCGGCGAGGCCTTCGCCCGCGCGTTCCGCGCCGTGCACGGCGTGGGGCCGGGTGAGGCGCGGCGGACGGGAGCCGCGCTGCGGTCCCAGCCGCGGATGTCCTTCCGCCTCGTCGTCGAAGGGAGTACCGGCATGCGGTACAGGATCGTGGAGAAGGACCGCTTCCGTGTGGTCGGCAGGAAGGCCCGGGTGCCACTCGTGCACGAGGGAGCGAATCCGGCGATCGCCGAGTTCGTGCGGAGCATCGACGAGGGGACGCTGCGGCGGCTCTCCGGGATGTCCGACCAGGAGCCGGAGGGCATCGTCGGGGTGAGCGACCAGCTCGACCCGGGACGCGCGGAGGGCACCGAACTCGACTACTACCACGCCGTGTTGACGAGCGCTGAGGGTGAAGTGCCGCCGGACCTGGACGTGCTCGACGTCCCGGCGGGCACATGGGCCGTCTTCGGGAGCTCCGGTCCCTTCCCGCAGACCCTGCAGCATCTGTGGCGGGACGTGTTCACGCAGTGGTTCCCCTCCAACCCGTACCGAAGCAGGCCCGGGCCGGAGATCCTGCGCGTCGGCCTGTCCGGGGACGGGGAGCACGCCGACGCCGACCTGTGGATTCCGGTCGAGCGCGCCGAGCGCTCCGGGCCTTCCGCCTGAGCGGGGCGCGCGTCCGTCCGGGGAAGTGCCGAACACGCCCCCGTGCGCGTCGGCTTGACGGTGCCCGCGGCGCTCCCGTCCTCCTCGCAGGTGACGGGGGCGCCGCGCGCTGCCGTCCGAACGTCCGCGAGTCGGCGTCCGGCGTGGTGGGATGCCGTCCATGACGAACAACCGCGTGCTGTACCTCCTCGGCTCCGCCGCTCCGCCCGTGCTCGGCATCGCGGACGTGGTCCGCCGCGCCCAGGAAGGCGGCTGGGACGTGTGCGTCGGCCTGACGGAGACCGCGGCGGTGTGGCTCGCCGAGGAGCTGCCCGCCCTGGAGGCGCTGACCGGGCGTCCCGTGCGCAGCAGGGTGCGGGGGCCCCGGGACACGGAGGTGTGGCCGCGTGCGGACGTCGCGGTCGTCGCGCCGGCGACCTTGAACACCGTCAACGTCGCCGCGCTGGGGCTCACTCCGCATTTCGTCGGCGGCTACGTGGCCGAAGCCCTGGGGAAGCGCTGGCCGTTGGCGGTGATGCCGTGCGTCAACAGCGCCTACGCCACGCATCCGCAGTTCGGGCGCAGCATCGGGACGCTGCGCGAGGCGGGGGTGCGGGTGCTGTACGGCGAGGGCGGGTTCGAGCCGCTGCCGCCGGGCCGGGCCGACCCGGCCGACTACCCGTGGCACCTCGCGCTGGAGGCCGCGGCTGCGATGGCGTGACCGGGAGCGGGGCAACGCAGCGGTATGGCGGGACGGTTCAGCAACGCGGCGGTACCGCCCCTGAGTTGACAGGTTCCCCGGCCGGCGTTCAGGCCTGCCGCGGCGGTGCCGTCCTCCCCCGCCTGGACGCCGGACCGGCTCGCGGCGGGCCCGTGCCGCCGTGAGCCGGTCCGTTTACGTCGCCGTGTAGCCGGTGCGTTCCCGTCGCGACGGCCGTCAGGAGCTGAACGCCGCGTCGAAGGAGGACGACGGCGGGTCGTAGTCGAACGCCTTCAGCCGCCGGAGCGCCTCCGGCGCGCCCGCCAGGCGGTCCATGCCCGCGTCCTCCCACTCCACCGACACCGGGCCGTCGTAGCCGATGGAGTGGAGCATGCGGAAGACGTCCTCCCAGGCGACGTCGCCGTGCCCGGCCGAGACGAAGTCCCAGCCGCGCCGCGGGTCGCCCCACGGCAGGTGGGAGCCGAGACGGCCGTTGCGGCCGTCGAGGCGGGTACGGGCCTCCTTGCAGTCGACGTGGTAGATGCGGTCGCGGTAGTCGTAGAGGAACCCGGTGGGGTCGAGGTCCTGCCAGACGAAGTGGCTGGGGTCGAAGTTGAGGCCGAAGGCGGGACGCCGGCCGATCGCCTCCAGCGCCCGGTGGGTCGTCCAGTAGTCGTACGCGATCTCGCTGGGGTGCACCTCGTGGGCGAAGCGGACGCCCTCCGCGTCGAAGACGTCGAGGATCGGGTTCCAGCGTTCGGCGAAGTCCTCGTAGCCGCGGTCGACCATGTGCGGCGGCACCGGCGGGAACATGGCGACCAGGTGCCAGATCGAGGAGCCGGTGAAGCCGACGACCGTCCGCACTCCCATGGCGGCGGCGGCGCGGGCCGTGTCCTTCATCTCCGCGGCCGCGCGCCGCCGTACGCCCTCGGGTTCGCCGTCGCCCCAGATGCGGGCGGGCAGGATGCCCTGGTGCCGCTCGTCGATGGGGCTGTCGCAGACGGCCTGGCCGACGAGATGGTTGGAGACGGCCCAGCACTTCAGGCCGTACTTCTCCAGCAGGGCGTGCCGGCCCTCCACGTAGCCGCTCTCGTTGAGAGCGCGGTCGACCTCGAAGTGGTCGCCCCAGCACGCGAGTTCCAGGCCGTCGTAGCCGAAGTCGCGGGCGTGCGCGCAGACTTCCTCCAGCGGCAGGTCCGCCCACTGGCCGGTGAAGAGCGTGAACTGACGTGGCATGTTGCGGGGCCTCCTGGTCTCGCGCCGGCGCCGGGCCGGCTGACTGGCGGTGACGGGCCGGGACTTCAGCCGGCGACGGCGGTGTACGCGCTGTTCTTCGACGCGCTCTCCTCGACGGCTGCCAGCACCCGCTGCACCTGCAGGCCGTCGGCGAAGGAGGGTTCGGGGTCGGTTCCGGTGGCGACGGCGTGGAGGAGGTCGCGGGCCTGGTGGACGAAGGTGTGCTCGTAGCCCAGCCCGTGTCCCGGCGGCCACCACGCCTCCAGGTAGGGGTGGTCGGGTTCGGTGACGAGGATGCGGCGGAACCCGGACTCCAGCGCCGCGTCGGTGTGGTCGTGGAAGTGGAGTTCGTTGAGGCGTTCCAGGTCGAAGTCCAGGGAGCCGCGCGTGCCGTTGAGTTCGACGCGCAGGGCGTTCTTGCGGCCCGCGGCGACCCGGCTCACCTCGAACGACGCCAGCGCCCCCGTGGTGAGGCGGCCGTTGAAGACGGCGGCGTCGTCGACGGTGACGGGCCCCTTCTCCCCGTCCGGCGGCTGGCCGGGCAGGGGCCGCTCCGTCACGAACGTCTCCGTCTGCGCCGAGACGCCCGCCAACGGCGCTCCCGCCAGGTGCTGCGCGATGTCGACTGCGTGCGCCCCCAGGTCTCCGAGGGCCCCCGAGCCGGCCGCCTCACGGCGCAGCCGCCACGCCAGGGGGAACGCCGGATCGACGAGCCAGTCCTGGAGGTAGGAGACGCGTACGTGGCGCAGCTCGCCCAGCCGCCCCTCGTCCACCATCCGCTTGGCGTGCGCGAGGGCGGGCGTGCGGCGGTAGTTGAAGCCGACCATCGTCAACTGGCCTCGTGCGCGCGCCTCTTCGGCCGCGGCCGCCATCGCCTCGGCCTCCGCGACGGTGTTGGCGAGCGGCTTCTCGCACAGCACGTGCTTGCCGGCCTCCAGGGCGGCGACGGCGATCTCGGCGTGGCTCTCCCCCGGGGTGCAGATGTCCACGAGATGGACGTCGTCGCGGGCGATCAGAGCGCGCCAGTCCGTCTCCGCCGCGCTCCAGCCGAGCCGCTCGGCCGCCGACCGGACGGCGTCGCCGTCCCGGCCGCAGACCGCCCTCATCGCCGGGGCGAGCGGCAGACCGAAGACCCGGCCGACGGTGCGCCAGCCCTGCGAGTGCGCCGCCCCCATGAAGGCGTAGCCGACCATTCCCACACCGAGCGGTGGCGCCGACCCGGACTGTTCGGGACGTCCGGGCGCGGGGGCGGGCGCGGTCTCGTTGGACATGGGACTCCTCCCTGTCGGGATGTGCGGTGTGGGGGGCGGGCTGCCCGGCGTGGTGCGTCGAGGGCGTGTGCCGGGTCTACTTGAAGCCGGTCGGGAGGTATTCGTCGACGTTCTCCTTGGTGACGACGGCCGAGTAGAGCGTGAGGGAGGCGGGGATCTCGAACTCGGAGAGGCCCCCGATGCCCTTGCCCTGGCCGAGTGCGCGGGCCAGGTCGATGGCGGAGGCGGCCATCGTCGGCGGGTAGAGGACCGTGGCCTTGATGACGCCGTCGTCCCTCTTGATGGCGTCCATGACGCGCCGCGAACCGGCGCCGCCCACCATCAGGAACTCGTCCCGTCCGGCCTGCTCGATGGCGCGCTCCGCGCCGACGCCCTGGTCGTCGTCGTGGTTCCACAGGGCGTCGAACTTCGGTTCCGCGCGCAGGAGTTGAGCCATCTTCGACTGCCCGGACTCGACGGTGAACTCGGCGGCCTGGCGGGCGACCTTCTTGATGTTGGGGTAGTTCTTCAGGGCGTCGTCGAAGCCCTTCGTGCGCTCCCTGGTCAGCTCCAGGTTGTCGATGCCGGCGAGTTCGACGACCTTGGCGTTCTTCTTGTCCTTCAGCTGCTCGCCTATGTAGCGCCCGGCGTTGAGGCCCATGCCGTAGTTGTCGCCGCCGATCCAGCAGCGGTAGGCCTGCTGGGAGTCGAAGACGCGGTCGAGGTTGACCACGGGGATGCCCGCGCGCATGGCCTTCAGCCCGACCTGGGTGAGCGCCTTGCCGTCGGAGGGGAGGACGACGAGGACGTCGACCTTCTTGTTGATCAGCGTCTCGATCTGGCCGATCTGCTGCGCGTTGTCGTTGGAGCCCTCGGTGGCTTCGAGCGTGACGTCCTCGTACTTCTTCGCACGCGCCTTCGCCTGCTCGTTGATGGCGTTCAGCCAGCCGTGGTCGGCCTGCGGCCCGGCGAAGCCGATGGTGACCTTCTTGCCGGGCTTGTCGTCGGCGATGTCGGCCTGGCCCTGGGCCTCCGCGGCGTCGTTGCTCTTGTTGCTGGTGCAGCCCGCGCCGAGCAGGGCGGCGCCGGCGGCTGCCGTTCCGAACAGCATCCTCCTGCGCGAGGTGCGTGAAGTGCGCGCGTCCGCGGCGGAGCCGGACGGGGCGGCGGTGTCGTGGCTGGGTGCGTTCCGGCTGTCAGGCATCTCGGTCATTGCGTCTTCCGACCCTTCTGGACCAGGACTGCGGCGACGATGATCGCCCCCTTGGCGATCTGCTGGACGTCGCTCTGGAGGTTGTTGAGAGCGAACAGGTTGGTGATCGTGGTGAAGACGAGGACTCCCAGTACGGAGCCGGTGATGGTGCCCCGGCCGCCGCTGAGCAGGGTGCCGCCGATGATCGCGGCGGCGATGGCGTCGAGCTCGTAGAGGTTTCCGTTGGTGTTCTGACCGGACCCGGTGAGGACGATCAGCATGAAGGCGGCGATGCCGCAGCACAGCCCGGACAGCAGGTACAGCAGCAGCCGCTGGCGTCGCACCGCGATGCCCGCGAGCCGGGAGGCCTCGGCGTTGCCGCCGACGGCCACGGTGCGGCGCCCGAACGTGGTGCGTCCCAGGACGAGCCAGCCGAGTACCGCCACGGTGGCGAAGACCAGCACCAGGGGTGGCACGCCCAGCACGTAGCTGTCGGAGACGCCCAGGCCGAGGACGGAGTCGACGGTGACGACCTGCGTCTTGCCGTCGCTGATCAGAAGGGCCAGGCCGCGTGCGGAGGCGAGCATCGCGAGGGTGGCGATGAACGGCACCATCGGCCCGTACGCGATGAGCACGCCGTTGACCAGGCCGCATCCCAGCCCGACGCACAGCGCGCACAGCAGCATGCCGCCGAGGCCGTACTCCTGCGTGGCGACCGTCGTCGCCCACACGGAGGCCAGGGCGACGATCGCGCCGACCGACAGGTCGATGCCGCCGCCGATGATGACGAAGGTGACGCCGACGGTCACGACACCGATGACGGAGGACTGGGTGAGGATCAGCTGGAGATTGTCGCCGGTGAGGAACTGCTCCGGCCTGGTGATCGCGCCGACGGCCACCAGCGCCACCAGCACCCCGAGCAGCGACAGGTGACGCACTCCGATCCGCGGGGCGCTGATCCCCCGCCGGGCCGGGGACCGTTGGGTCGGCGGCGGCGCGGGCTCCTTGACCGCGTCGGAACCGGGTGAGCTCAGCACGACGGGCTCCCTTCCATGACGAGGTCGAGCACCCGGTGCTCGTCGAGCTCCCGGGCGGGGGCGGTGTGCACGACGCGGCCCTCCCGCAGCACCAGCACCCTGTCGGCCAGGCCGAGGACTTCGGGCACTTCGCTGGAGACGAGCAGGATCGCGACACCGGAGTCAGCGAGGCGGCGGATGACGGCGTACAGCTCCGCCCTGGCGCCCACGTCGACGCCGCGCGTGGGCTCGTCCAGGAGGAGCACCTTGCAGTCGCGCAGCAGCCAGCGGGCCAGGACGACCTTCTGCTGGTTGCCGCCGGAGAGCGTGCGCACGGGGCGGTCGGGGTCGTCGGGGTGGAGGGCGAGATCGCGGGTACGGGCGCGGGCGGCGGCGCGTTCGGCCCGGCGGTCGAGCCATCCGCCGCGCGAGAAGCGGGGCAGCGCGGAGACGGAGACGTTGCGGGTGACGGATTCCAGCATCAACAGCGCCTGGGCCTTGCGCTCTTCGGGCGCGAGACCGATGCCCACGCGCACGGCGGCGGTGACGTCCCCGGGCCGCAGCGGCCTCCCCTCGACGAGGACGCGCCCCGACGTGGGGCGGCGCGCCCCGGAGAGGGTCTCCAGGATCTCCGACCTTCCGGAGCCCACGAGTCCCGCGAGGCCGACGATCTCGCCGCGGCGCACTTCGAGGTCCAGCGGGGCGAACTCGCCCTGGCGGGCGAGCTTCTCGGCGCACAGGACGGGCGGCGGCGGAGCGGCGTGCAGGACGCGGTCCTCCAACGGCTCGGTGGAGACGGGCCGTTCGGGGAAGGCGTACTGCACGTCACGGCCGGTCATCAGCGCCACCAGATCCGCGGTCGTGGTCGTACGGGCCGGGAGTCCGGCGGCCGCGACCCGGCCGTCCTTGAGGACGGACACGCGGTCTCCGATGCGGCGGATCTCCTCCAGCCGGTGGGAGATGTAGACGACGGCGACGCCGTCCGCGGTGAGGTCCCCGACGATGCGGAAGAGGTTGTCGACCTCGTCGGGGTCGAGCGCCGCGGAGGGCTCGTCCATCACGATGAGGCGTACGTCGTGGGAGAGGGCCCGCGCCATGGAGACGATCTGCTGGCCCGCGGCCGGGAGGGCGCCCACGGGGACGTCCGGGTCGATCTCGGGGTGCCCGAGGCGCCGCAACAGTTCGGCGGCCCGCCGGCGGGCGTCGCGGGCGCGGATGAAGCCGCGTACGGCGACCTCGTTGCCGAGGAAGATGTTCTCGGTCACCGACAGGTGCCGCACCAGGTCGAGTTCCTGGTAGATGGTCGCGACGCCCAGCCGCATCGCCGCCACGGGAGTGTGCAGCCTGACGGGCCGGCCCTTCCAGCGGATCTCCCCCGCATCGGGCTGGTGGGCACCGGCGAGGACCTTGATGAGCGTGGACTTCCCCGCGCCGTTCTGCCCCAGCAGGCAGTGCACTTCACCGGCTTCGACGTCCAGGTCGACGCCGTCCAGGGCCCGCACGCCGGGGAACGTCTTGGTGATGCCGGACATGCTCAGCAGCGGGAACTGACGGTCCGGCGGCGGGGGTTCTTCCGCGGGAGCGGGACGGGCGGGTGGAGCCATGGAGGGCCTCCGTGCGTGCGGGCAGACGGGACCGGGCGGCGGTGCGACGTGCGGCGGTGCGGACGTGCGGCGGTACGTCGTGAGAGCTGTCGTGAGAGAGCTGCGGGGCAGGGGTGCGGCCTTGCTTCAGGGTGCGGGGTGCGCGGTGGGGCGGGCCGGATACGTCGGTGCTCGGTGCGTGCCGGTCGGTGCCGGCAGTGTCGCGGGCCGGCGGGTGTCGCGGCGTGGAGCGGTGGTGCGGGCGGTGCGACGCGCTGTGCTACGGGGCGGGCCGCTGTAGCGCGGCCGCTGCCGGACGGGCGGTCGGACGGAGCGCCCGGCCAGGTGATCTCAGGCCGGGGAGAACAGGTGGTCGCTGATCAGGCGGGCGGCCCCCGTCACACCGGCAGCGGGGCCCAACTCGCCCAGGACGATGGGGAGATTGCCGGTCGCCAGGGGCAGCGACTGGCGGTAGACCTGGGTGCGGATGCTGGCGAGCAGCGTGTGGCCGAGGCCCGTCACACCGCCGCCGATCACCACGAGTCCGGGGTTGAAGAAGCTGACGAGCCCCGCGATGACCTGCCCGACGCGGGCTCCTCCGTCGCGGATGAGGTCGAGCGAGGTGCCGTCTCCGGCCGACGCGGCGGCGGCGACGTCCTCCGCCGTCAGCCGTCCCGCGCTCTCCAGGCGGGCGGCCAGTTCGGCGGAGAGACCTTCGCGGGCCGCGTTCTCAGCGTCACGTGCGAGGGCGGAACCGCCGAAGTAGGCCTCCAGGCAGCCGCGGTTACCGCACGGGCACGGGCGCCCCTCGGGCTCGACCTGGATGTGCCCGATGTCGCCGGCGCTCCCGGTGGTGCCCCGGTGCACCTCGCCTCCGGCGACGACGCCGCAGCCGATGCCGGTGCCGATCTTCACGCAGAAGAAGTCCCGAACCGAGCGGGCCACTCCGGCCTGCATCTCGCCCATGGCGATGAGGTTCACGTCGTTGTCGACCATGACGGGGCAGCCGAGTTCCTGGCTGAGCGCCTCCCGCACGGGAAAGCCGTCCCAGCCGGGCATGATGGGCGGTGCCACCGGGACGCCCTCGGGGAAGCGCACAGGGCCCGGCACTCCGATGCCGGCGCCGTCGAAGCCCTCGGCCACGCCGGAGTCGCGGAGTTTGGCGACCATGGCGAGCACCTGGTCGAAGACGGCGACGGGGCCCTCGCGCACGTCCATGGGCTGGTTGAGATGGCCGAGGATCTCCAACTCGGGGTTGGTGACGGCCACGTCGACGGAGGTGGCGCCGATGTCGACGCCCAGGAAGCGCAGTTGAGGTGTGAGCCGCACGTTGTGCGAGCGGCGGCCGCCTCGTGACGCGGCGAGCCCGTCGGCCACGACGAGCCCGGTCTCCAGCAGCCGGTCGATCTCCACGGCGAGCTTGGAGCGGGAGAGGTCCACCTGATCGCCGAGCTCCGCACGGGAGTTGGGACCCCCGTCGCGCAACAGCCGGAGCAGCCGCGCCTGGTGGGGGTTGGCAGGCCGTGCCGTCATCCGTCTCATCACCGGCCTCCTCCCCTGCGGATGTCCGACGGCCCGGGCCGCGGACGCGAGTTGCATGCTCCCGTAGCCGCGACGCCGCGGACACTGTCCGGGATTGACTGGGAACGTACCAGCGCTCTGCGCAACGGGGAAGAAGTTCTGCAGGAATCGCTTCGACTTTTCCCATGCAGAGGACAAAGCTGTGACACGGGGGCACGTTCACGCCCCGGCACCCCCGAAGCGCCCCGGCGCCGATCACCCCCCGGCCGGACCGTCCGCCCGTCACGCCCCTCTCTCCCGAACCCGTCTCGCCTCCCGGCCCCCGCTCACTCGCCGGCTTCACCCCGGGCACGCGGCCTCGCGCGGACGTGCATCCGCTCGCCCTGGCGGCCGAAGAGGCTGAGGACCTCGACGGGGCCCGCCCCCGTACTGCCGAACCAGTGCGGCAGCCTCGTGTCGAACTCGGCGGCCTCGCCGGGCCCGAGGACGAGGTCCTTGCCCGCGAGGACGAGACGCAGCCGGCCGGCGAGCACGTAGAGCCACTCGTATCCCTCGTGCGTACGCGGGTCTGGGTCCGTCCGGTCGGCCGGGACGATCATCTTGTAGGGCTGCAGCGGCCCCGGCTGCCTGGTCAGCGGGATCACGGTCTGGCCGTGCACCCGCGTCGGTTTCAGACGGATACGGGGGTCGCCCACCTCGGGCGCGCCCACGAGCTCGTCCAGCGGAACCTGGTGGGCCTGCGCGATCGGCAGCAGCAGCTCCAGGCTGGGACGGCGCTGCCCGGCCTCCAGGCGGGAGAGCGTGCTCTTGGAGATTCCCGTGGTCTCGGAGAGCGCGGCGAGCGTCACGCCCCGGCCCGTACGCAGACGCTTGAGGCGGGGGCCGACCTCGGCGAGGGCCTTGGCTGCGGCAGAGGAAGGGTCCACGCCTCCATTGCACCCCGCTGTCCCGGAAACGGCAACAAGGATTGCCGTTCTCGCACGCTTCTCAGCAGGGTGGAACGCGGAGGTGAGGGTCGTGAACGACGACAGCGGTACGACAGGGAACGGAAGCGGCGGCTCCGGCGGGGCGGGCGGCGGCGCGGAGGGGCTTGGCGGCGCCGCCTACGACGTGGTGGTCGTGGGCGGAGGAGCGGGCGGCCTGAGCGCCGCGCTGGTGCTGGCACGCTCGCGCCGTACGGTCGCCGTGGTGGACTCCGGCTCTCCGCGCAACGCGCCGTCGGCGCATGTGCACGGCTTCCTCTCCCGCGACGGGCAGGCGCCCTCGGAGCTCATCCGCGCGGGACGGGCCGAAGTAGCCGGATACGGCGGCGATTTGATCGACGGCCGGGTACGGAGCATCGAAGGGCGGGTACGGAGCGCCGAACCCGGCTTCACGGTCCGGCTGGCGGACGGCCGGACGCTCCGCGCACGCAGAGTCGTCGTGGCGACAGGGCTGCGCGACGAACTGCCCGGCATCCCGGGGGTGCGCGAACGCTGGGGCCGGGACGTACTGCACTGCCCCTACTGCCACGGCTACGAGGCGCGCGACCAGCCCGTCGGCGTGCTCGGCAGCGCGCCGGGCGCGGTGCACCAAGCGCTGCTGCTCGGCCAGTGGTCACACGACGTCGTCCTCTTCCGGCACGGTCTGGCCCTGTCCGCGGAGGAGGCGGAGCAGCTCGCAGCGCGCGGCGTGCACATCGTGGACGGCGATGTGGAGCGGCTGGTGATGGCGGGGAACCGGCTGGAGGGCGTCGCGCTGACCGGGGACCGGGTGGTGCCGCGCCGCGCCGTCTTCGTCCCGCCGCGCATGGTCCCCGCCGACGGGCTGCTGACGGATCTGGGCTGCGAGCGGGACGGGAGCGGCTGGGTCGTCACGGACGCTTCGGGGCTGACCAGCGTGGCGGGGGTGTGGGCGGCGGGGAACGTCGCCGACCCCATGGCAGCAGTGGTCAACGCCGCTGCCGGAGGCGCGTCCGCCGCGATCGCGGTGAACCGCGGCCTGGTCGAGGAGGAGGTGGCACGGGCCGTCGCGGACCGCCGCGCTGGCGGCCGCACACGCGCCCCGGCCGCAGACGCCGCGGCCGCGTCCTGACCGCGCACCGGGGTGCGCGGGCTCAGGCGGGTTCGCGCTTGTGGTACGAGCGCCGCGTGTGCTCCGTGTGCTCCCTCATGACGGCCGTCGCCCGCGCCTCGTCGCCGTCGGCGATGGCGGCGATGAGCGCGCGGTGCTCGATCCACGACTGGGCGCCGCGCTGCCGCGCCACGGGCGTGTAGTACCAGCGCACGCGGCGGTCGACCTGGCTGGCCAGCTCGGCGAGGACGGGGTTGCCCGCGAGCTGCATCACCCTCGCGTGGAACGCCGCGTTGGCCTCCACGACCGCGTCGACCTGCTCGCCGCCGACGGCTTCCTCACCCCGGCGGCACAGCTCCTCCAGCTCCGCGACGCCCTGAGCGTCCGCGTTGACGGCGGCGAGCCGGGCGGCCTCGGCCTCCAGCAGGGTGCGGACGGTCAGCAGCTGGTCGGCCTCGTCCTCGGTGGGCTCGTGGACGAACGCACCCTGGGCGGGACGCAGGTCGACCCATCCGTCGGTGTTCAGACGCTGCAGCGCCTCCCTCACGGGCTGCCGTGAGACACCGAGGTGCTGGGCGAGCTCGCTCTCGACCAGGTGCTGGCCCGGTCTCAGCGCGCGGGTGGTGATGAGCTGAAGCAACGCCTCGTAGACCCGCTCACGCAGCGGGCCGGGGCGCTCCAGCTTGGGCATGGTGCCTTCCGGCAGTCCAGCGGACAGCATTCCGCGACTCCTGACCCTCGACCGATTCTGGCTATTGAATACAGTCTACGAGGTGCATTGTCACTCCACCGGTGGCCCGTGCCATCTTCTCCCACTCTGTGACGCGTCACACGTGGGTCCCAACAGCCCACGCACACGGGGGAGATGGCGATCCGAGACACCCCCGGAACGGCGTCGCAGACCGATTCGCACGCTCCGGACGGGAGATTCTCGCACGAGGCGCGTCCCCGCCCGTCCGGCGGAACATGCCCGGCGGAGCGGCCCGCCCCGCCGGCCCTCTCCGGGCCCGCCCGAAGAGGACGGCCGCGCCCGCGCGGATATTGCCGTGCGCCGGCGGATCCCGCCGTGCCACTCTCACCGTCCATGGACCCCGACTGGTTGCTCGACGAGCTCGCCCACGCCGGCCCGGAACACCTGGACCCGGGATTCGTCGCCGGCTTCGACCGGAAGCAGGGCCACCCCGATCCGCGCCCCGACATCGAGTTGCTGCAGGCGCACGGACTGGACGGGAGCTCCGTGGTCGTGGACATCGGCGCCGGGACGGGGCAGTTCGCCGTACCCGCCGCGCGGCACTTCGGACGCGTCGTCGCGGTGGAGATCTCGCCCGCGATGCGGGACGTGCTGCGCGAGCGCGCCGCGAGCGAGGGCCTCACCGCTCTCGACTGCGTTCCGGGCGGCTTCCTCGGCTACGAACACGCCGGGGAGCCCGCCGACGCGGTCTTCACCCGTCACGCACTGCATCAACTCCCCGATTTCTGGAAAGTGTTCGCGCTGCGGCGGATCCATGCGGCGCTCAGGCCCGGTGGCGTCCTGCGACTGCACGACCTCGTCTACGACTTCGCCCCCGGCGACACCGAAACCGCCCTGGAGGGCTGGTTGTCGGCCGTGGGGGACGACCCCGCCGTCGCCTACACCCGGGCGGACCTCGCCGAGCACGTCCGCACCGAACACAGCACCTTCACCTGGCTGCTGGAGCCCATGCTCACCGCCACGGGCTTCGAGATCACCGACTCGGCAGTGCGCGGCTCGGTCTTCGCCTCCTACACGTGCGTGCGGACGGGCTGACCGCGCCGCCCGCACCGGGCGGAGCACAGCCCCAGGGCACGTCGCCCAACCGGCGTGCCCCGTAAGACCGTTGGGCGCGTCCGCACCGCAGCGCACGCCCCCCGGCGACACCGCAGCGCATACAGTCGACAAATCCTGCCGCATCTATGGTCATCGGCGCGGGGCCTGCCTACAGTTCCGGCCATGACGCCCGGGTTTCTTGATCGCTCCCACACCGTCGCACCTCCCGGATGGAGCCGCTGGCTGGTTCCCCCGGCCGCGCTCTCGGTACATCTCTCCATCGGTCAGGCCTATGCCTGGAGCGTCTTCAAACCCCCGCTGGAGTCCTCCCTCGGGCTCTCCGGGACGGCCAGCGCGCTCCCCTTCCAGCTGGGCATCGTCATGCTCGGCCTCTCGGCCGCCTTCGGCGGGACGCTCGTGGAGCGCAACGGCCCCCGGTGGGCGATGTCGGTCTCGCTCCTGTGCTTCTCCTCCGGGTTCCTGCTCGCCGCGCTCGGCGCGGCCCTCCAGCAGTACTGGCTCGTGGTCTTCGGCTACGGGTTCGTCGGCGGCATCGGACTGGGCATCGGCTACATCTCCCCCGTCTCCACGCTCATCAAGTGGTTCCCGGACCGCCCCGGCATGGCCACCGGCATCGCGATCATGGGGTTCGGCGGTGGCGCGCTGATCGCCTCGCCGTGGTCCGCGCAGATGCTGGAGACCTTCGGCTCCGGCAGCGACGGCATCGCCATGGCCTTCCTCGTCCACGGCCTGGTCTACGCGGTCTTCATGGCGCTGGGCGTCCTCCTGGTACGTGTACCCGCGGAGGGCTGGCGGCCCCCGGGCGACCGGACGCCGCAGGAGAAGCAGGCCGCGCGCAGCCTGGTGACCACGGCCGACGTCTCGGCCCGCAACGCCGTCCGCACGCCGCAGTTCTGGTGCCTGTGGGTCGTGCTGTGCATGAACGTGACGGCGGGCATCGGCATCCTGGAGAAGGCCGCCCCCATGATCGGCGACTTCTTCGCCGGCACCTCCACCCCCGTCTCGGCCTCGGCCGCAGCCGGCTTCGTCGCGCTGCTCTCGCTGGCCAACATGAGCGGACGCTTCCTGTGGTCCGCCACCTCCGACCTCATCGGCCGCAAGAACATGTACCGCGTCTACCTCGGCGTCGGGGCGCTGATGTACCTGGCCATCGTGCAGCTCGGCGACTCGTCCAAGCCGCTGTTCATCACGTGCGCGCTGGTCATCCTCTCCTTCTACGGCGGCGGCTTCGCGACCGTGCCGGCCTATCTGAAGGACCTGTTCGGCACCTACGAGGTGGGCGCCATCCACGGGCGGCTGCTGACGGCCTGGTCGACCGCGGGCGTCCTCGGGCCACTCATCGTCAACTGGGTCGCCGACTCCCAGGAGAGCGCCGGGCGTTCGGGGCCGGGCCTCTACGGGCTCTCCCTCACCATCATGATCGGGCTGCTGGCCGTCGGTTTCGTCGCCAACGAGCTGGTGCGCCCCGTGAACCCCAAGTACCACGAGCCGCGGGCCGCTGCGGGCCACGAGGCCGGCGAAGCAGACGAGGAGGTGCCCGGCGATGACGACCGGCGACAGCAGCACACCTGACGGCGGGACCGTCCAGTCGGGCGGCGCCCGGGCACCGCTCGGCGTCCTGGCATGGCTCTGGGTCGGCCTGCCCATGGCGTACGGGCTCTACGAGCTGATCCAGAAGGCGGCCCAGCTCTTCACGGGCTGACGGAGGCGCCGTCGCGCCCATAGCGGGGCAATTCGGGCTGACGCGGAGCGAGATCGACCGCTGCACGCCTCTTGCCCCGCGTGGAGGGCGAAGTGTATACAATATTCAGTCGACCATCCAAGTTCCATCCCACGCTCGGTCCCCTCAACCGATCGGAGAGCGGATATGAAAGTTGCAGTGGTCGGTGCCGGTGCAATCGGCGCCTACGTCGGAGCAGCGCTGCACCGCGGCGGCGCGGACGTGCATCTCATCGCCCGTGGCGCGCACTTGGCCGCCATGCAGGAGAACGGCGTGCAAGTCCTCAGCCCGCGCGGTGACTTCACCGCACGCGTGCACGCCACCGACGACCCGGCCTCCATCGGGCCGGTCGATTACGTCTTCCTGGGCCTGAAGGCCAACTCCTATGCGGCGTGCGGGCCGCTGGTCCATCCCCTCGTCGGCGAGGACACGGCCGTCGTCGCCGCGCAGAACGGCATCCCCTGGTGGTACTTCCACGGGCTCTCCGGCCCGTACGAGGGCCGCCGCATCGAGAGCGTCGACCCGGGCGGCTCGGTCAGCGAGGTGCTGCCTCCCGAACGCGCCATCGGGTGCGTCGTCTACGCCGCGACGCAACTGGCGGGGCCCGGCGTCGTGCAGCACATGGAGGGCACGAGGTTCTCGATCGGCGAGCCGGACACCACCGACTCCTCGCGGTGCGAGGCGTTCAGCGAGGCCATGCAGGCGGGCGGCCTCAAGTGCCCCGTCGAGGCGGACATCCGCAACGACATCTGGATCAAGCTGCTCGGCAACATCGCCTTCAACCCGCTCAGCGCGCTCTCCCGGGCGACCATGGCCCAGATCTGCCGCCACCAGGACACCAGGGCGCTGGTCGGGACGATGATGCGCGAGACCCTCGCGGTGGCCGAGGCCGTCGGCTGCCGCCCCGACATCTCCGTCGAACGACGCCTCGCGGGCGCCGAGCGCGTCGGCGACCACAAGACCTCCACCCTCCAGGACCTGGAGAGCGGCAAGCCGATGGAGCTGGACGTGCTCCTGGCCGCGGTGGTCGAACTCGCAGCGCTGACCCGGACTCCCGTGCCGAAGCTCTGCGCCATCCACGCCGTCACCGACTTGCTGGCACAAACCGTAAGGAGCGCAGCATGAGGCAACGCGACCGCGGGAAACCGCCGTCGAAGCAGTACACCCGCCTGACCCATCCCCTGGTACGGGACGAGAAGGGCGGGCCCCTCCGCAGGGCGACCTGGGAGGAGGCCCTGGAGAAGGCGACGGCGGGCTTCCGCCGGACACGCGACGAGCACGGCCCGGACGCCTTCGGGATGTTCTCCTGCGCGCGGGCGACGAACGAGATGAACTACGTCGCGCAGAAGTTCACCCGCGTCATCATGGGCACCCACAACGTCGACTCGTGCAACCGCACGTGCCACGCGCCCAGCGTCGCCGGGCTCTCCGCGGCCTTCGGCTCCGGGGGCGGCACCTCCTCCTACGAGGAGATCGAGACGACGGACCTGATCGTGATGTGGGGCTCCAACGCCCGCTTCGCGCACCCGATCTTCTTCCAGCACGTACTCCGGGGGATCCGCAACGGTGCCCGCATGTACGCCGTCGACCCGCGCCGTACGTCGACCGCCGAGTGGGCGGAGAGCTGGCTCGGCCTGAACGTGGGCACGGACATCCCGCTCGCCCACGCCATCGGGCGCGAGATCATCCACGCCGGACTCGCCAACCACGCCTTCATCGAGCGGGCCACGACCGGCTTCGAGGAGTACAGGGACGAGGTCGAGCCCTGGACGCTGAGCGTCGCCGAGCAGGTGACCGGCGTACCGGCCGACGCGATCCGCGATCTCGCGCACGCCTACGCCACCGCCGAACGCGCCCAGCTGTGCTGGACGCTGGGCATCACCGAGCACCACAACGGCACCGACAACGTACGGGCGCTGATCAACCTGTCGCTGCTGACCGGCCAGGTCGGGCGGTACGGCGCCGGCCTCCAGCCGCTGCGCGGGCAGAACAACGTGCAGGGCGGCGGCGACATGGGCGCCATCCCCGACAGGCTGCCCGGCTTCCAGAACGTCCTCGACCCCGAGACGCGGGAGAAGTTCGAGGCGGCCTGGGGTACCACGCTGGAGCCGCGGCACGGACGCAACCTCACCAAGATGTTCGAGGCCATGGAGAGCCGCGAACTGCGCGCCGTCTACTGCATCGGGGAGAACCCGGCGCAGTCGGAGGCCGACAGCGGCCAGGCCGTCGAGCGGATGCAGATGCTCGACCACCTCGTCGTGCAGGACATCTTCCTGACGAAGACCGCGGAACTCGCCGACGTCGTACTGCCCGCCACGGCCGCCTGGTGCGAGACGGACGGCACCACGACCAACAGCGAACGCCGCGTCCAGCGCGTGCGCAAGGCGGTCGACCCGCCCGGCGAGGCCCGCGAGGACATCGACATCATCTGCGACATCGCGGCACGCCTGGGCCACGACTGGAAGTACGCGGACTCGGAGGCCGTCTGGGACGAGCTGCGTTCCGTCTCACCGCAGCACCACGGCATGACGTACGAGCGTCTCGCCGAGCACCAGGGCATCCAGTGGCCCTGCCCGAGCACCGACCGGCTGGAGCCGACCTACATGCACGGCCGGCTGTGGGAGAAGGACCCGGAGAGGCGCGGCAAGCCGGCGCCCTTCGGCATCGTCAAGCACGACCCGCCCGTCGACCTCACCGACGAGGACTACCCGCTGCGGCTGACCACGGGCCGGCGGCTCGACTCGTACAACACCGGCGTGCAGAGCGGGAGTTTCGCGTCCCCGCTGCGGCGCGGCGAGTACGTGGAGCTGAGCCCCGAGGACGCGGAGCACTACGGCGTCGTCACGGAGGAGGAGGTGCGGGTCACCTCGCGGCGCGGGTCAGTGGTCGCGCCGGTGTGGGTCGACCCGATGCTCCGGCCCGGGCTGGCCTTCATGACGATGCACTTCCCCGACGAGGTCGACACCAACCAGCTGACCATCGAGGCCAACTGTCCCATCGCCGGGACCGCCGAGTTCAAGGCGTCAGCGATACGGATCGAGAAGCTGCCCGTCGCGGCAGCCGTGAGGAGCTGAGGGCTGCGATGGATCTGCGCTTCGGTGACAGCAAGCCGACGGACGAGGAGAAGGCCGCCGTCGACGAACTGCTCGGGCCGCCCGCGAGTGCCTGGGAGGGAGCGGACGACCGCAGCACCGGCGACCTCCGCTGGGCCCTGGGCGGGCGGGACGCGCGGGAGCGCCGCGACCTGCTGCTGCCGGGGCTGCACGCGGTCAACGACAGGGTGGGCTGGATCAGCGAGGGAGCCCTGAGCTACCTCTGCCGGAGGCTGACCGTCCCGCCGGCCGAGGCCTACGGGGTGGCGACGTTCTACTCGATGTTCTCGATGCGTCCCCGGCCCTCCAAGGTCGTGCACGTCTGCACGGACATCGCGTGCGCGGCTGCACCCGGCGCGGACGCCTTCCGGGCGGACGTCGAGCAGCGCCTCGGCCCGGCGGGCCAGGCCCGCGACGGCGTCGTCTGGGAGCCGAGCCCGTGCCTCGGCCTGTGCGAGCGCGCTCCGGCGGCGCTGGCGATACGGGCCGGGCAGGGCTGCCCGTCGGCCGCCGGGCCGGGCGCGGGCGCCGCGGAGGCGGCGTCGGCGCCTTCACCGAACGGTGCGAACGGTTCCGCGAACGGCGCGAACGGTTCCGGGCCCGCCTCCCCCGGCGTCGCCCGCGAGGACGCGTACGCGACCGCCGTCGTCGCCCCCGCCACGGCGGAGGCCGTCGAGGCGGCGGCCCGCGCCCCGCAGGACGCTCCCGGGGAGCCCGGCGCGGGACTGGCCGTACCGCAGGCCGGGGACCCGTCGCTCAAGCTGCTGTCGCGCATCGGCGTCGTCGACCCGGAGTCCCTCGACGACTACCGCGCACACGGCGGATACCGGGCGCTGCGCCGCGCCTTCGCGATCGGCCCGGCCGCCGTCCTTCGGGAGGTCACCGACTCGGGTCTGGTGGGGCGCGGCGGCGCGGCCTTCCCGACGGGCCGCAAGTGGCAGGCCACCGCGGCCCAGCCGGACCAGCCGCACTACGTGGTCTGCAACGCCGACGAGAGCGAACCGGGCACCTTCAAGGACCGGGTGCTGATGGAGGGCGACCCGTACGCCCTGATCGAGGCCATGACCATCGCCGGTTACGCGACCGGCGCGCACCACGGCTACCTCTACCTGCGCGGCGAGTATCCGCGGGCGCTGCGGGTGCTGACCGGCGCCATCCAGCAGGCGCGTGCCCGGGGGCTGCTCGGCCCGGACGTGCTGGGGCAGGGGTACGCCTTCGACATCGAGATCCGGCGCGGCGCGGGTGCGTACATCTGCGGCGAGGAGACGGCTCTCTTCAACTCCCTGGAGGGCAACCGCGGCGAGCCCCGCTCGAAGCCGCCCTTCCCGGTGGAGAAGGGGCTCTTCGGGAAGCCGACGGCCGCGAACAACGTCGAGACGCTGGTGAACGTGCTGACCGTCCTGGAGCTGGGCGCCGAGGCGTACGCGGCCATCGGCACCGGCAAGTCCACGGGCCCCAAGCTCTTCTGCGTCTCGGGCAGCGTGGAGCGGCCCGGCATCTACGAACTGCCCTTCGGCGCCACGCTCGGAGAGCTGCTGTCCCTCGCGGGTGTCACCGGGGACCTGCGGGCCGTGCTGCTCGGCGGCGCCGCAGGCGGCTTCGTCCGGGGCGACGAGCTGGACATCCCCCTCACCTTCGAGGGCACCAGAGAGGCCGGCACGACGCTCGGCTCGGGCGTGGTCCTCGCGCTGGACTCGAGCGTGCCGCTGCCGCGCATCCTGCTGCGCATCGCGGAGTTCTTCCGGGACGAGTCCTGCGGCCAGTGCGTGCCCTGCCGCATCGGCACCGTCCGGCAGGAGGAGGCGCTCGGACGTCTCGCCGAGCGGGCCGGCGGTCCGGAAGCGGCCACCGACATCGCGCTGCTCCGCGAGGTGGGAGAGGCGATGCGCGACGCCTCGATCTGCGGTCTGGGCCAGACCGCGTGGAACGCCGTGGAGTCCGCCATCGACCGACTGGGAGCCTACGCATGACCGCCGTACCGCTGAATCCCCCGCGCCGTCTCGTGGAGTTCACACTCGACGGCGAGCCCGCCCGGGTCCCCGAGGGCTCCACGATCCTCGACGCCTGCGACGCGGCCGGCAAGGACGTCCCGACGCTGTGCTACGGAGACACGCTCACCCCGAAGAACGCCTGCCGTGTCTGCGTCGTGGAGGTGGAGGGGTCGCGCACGCTCGCGCCGGCCTGCTCGCGCAAGGCGGAGCCCGGGATGGAGGTGCGCACCGACACCGAGCGGGCCCGGCACAGCCGGAAGATCGTCCTGGAGCTGCTGGCCTCCGCCGCCGACCTGTCCACGACGCCGCGCGTCGCCGAGTGGATCAAGGAGTACGAGGCGAAGCCCGACCGGTTCGGCGAGGACGCCGCCACCCTCAACGACGGGCCGAAGGTCGACAACGACCTGTACGTCCGCGACCTGGACAAGTGCATCCTCTGCTACAAGTGCGTCGACGCGTGCGGCGAGCAGTGGCAGAACACCTTCGCGATCTCCGTGGCGGGCCGGGGCTTCGACGCCCGGATCTCCGTCGAGCACGACGGGCCCCTCACCGAGTCCGCGTGCGTCTACTGCGGCAACTGCATCGAGGTGTGCCCGACGGGCGCCCTCAGCTTCAAGTCGGAGTTCGACATGCGGCAGGCCGGCACCTGGGACGAGGAGCGGCAGACGGAGACGACGACGGTGTGCGCGTACTGCGGTGTGGGCTGCAACCTGACCCTCCACGTGCAGGACAATGAAATCGTCAAGGTCACCTCACCGCACGACAATCCGGTGACGCACGGCAATCTCTGCATCAAGGGCCGATTCGGCTATCAGCACGTCAGCAGCGGGAAGGCGACATGACGGACCGCTGACCGGCCGCGGTCCGGCCGGCAGCGGCTCCGCCGCACCCGGGGAACCGGCCGGACCGGCCACTGACGGACTCACCGACGGGACTGATCGAATGGGACGGGTCACAGAGCGACGGCGCGTGCTGCGCATCCGCGACGGGGCGGTCAGCACACGCCCCGACACCCTCGTCGCCGAGGAGCCGCTGGAGATCCGGCTGAACGGCAAGCCGCTCGCCATCACCATGCGGACGCCGGGCGACGACTTCGCGCTGGCCGCGGGCTTCCTCGTCAGCGAGGGCGTGCTCGGCTCGGCGGACGAGCTGGCGAACATCGTCTACTGCGCCGGCGCCACCGACGAGGGCATCAACACCTACAACGTCGTCGACGTCCGGCTCGCGCCGGGCGTCGCCGTCCCCGACATCGCTCTCGAACGCAACGTCTACACCACCTCCTCGTGCGGGCTGTGCGGCAAGGCCAGCCTCGACGCCGTGCGCACGACCGCCCGCTGGTCCGTCGAGGACCCGCAGGACGCTCCCGTCCGTCTCGAACCCGAGGTGCTCTCGGCCATGCCGGACCGGCTGCGGGAGGCCCAGCGGGTCTTCGACCGGACGGGCGGCCTGCACGCCGCGGGCCTCTTCACGCCCGAGGGGGAGCTGCTGGACCTGCGGGAGGACGTGGGCCGGCACAACGCCGTAGACAAGATCGTCGGACGGGCGCTGCAGCAGGGGAGGCTGCCGCTGCGCGAGTGCGTCCTCATGGTGTCGGGGCGCGCCTCGTTCGAACTCGCACAGAAGGCGGTGATGGCCGGGATCCCGGTCCTGGCCGCCGTCTCCGCACCGTCGTCGCTGGCGGTGGACCTGGCCGCGGAGAGCGGGCTGACGCTCGTCGGCTTCCTCCGCGGCTCATCGATGAACGTGTACGCAGGTGAGCACCGGCTTGCTCTGCGCACCACAGCCGGCTGGGCCTGACGGTCTCGCCTGCTGCACGGGAAAAGGGCCCGGCCGGCGGGAGGCGCCCCCTGCGTCGGCCGGGCCCTGCCTCCCGTGAACCCTCCTGACTCCCGCCGTTCCTCCCGCGTGTCCGGCCGCCGGTCAGTCCAGGCAGAACTCGTTGCCCTCGGGGTCGGCCATGATGATGAAGCCGGCGCCGAGAGGGGGATCCGGCTCATGGCGCGCGAGCCGTACGGCGCCGTGGCCGAGGAGCCGCTCGGCCTCCTCCTCCAGGGCCGCCATCCGCGCCTCGCCCTCCAGTCCGGGAGCGGTCCGCACGTCCAGGTGGACGCGGTTCTTGACCTGCTTGCCCTCCGGCACCCGCTGGAAGAACAGGCGCGGCCCGGAGCCGCCGGGGTCCACCACCGCGGAGGCGTCGTTGCGCTTCTCCTGCGGTACGCCCAGGGCTTCGAGCGCCTGGTCCCACGTGTCGTAGCCGGGGGGCGGGTCCTGCAGCCGGTAGCCGAGGGCCTCGGCCCAGAAGGCGGAAAGCGCTGCCGGGTCGGCGCAGTCGATGGTGATCTGGATGTCTCGGGCCATGTCAGTTCGCCTCCTGGCGGGACGGTCGGCGGGTGTGGGCGTAGAGGTCGCGGAGCAGGCAGACCTCGGCGAGGTGGTGGGTCAGCTCGCGGCTGATGTGCAGCACCAGGGCGGCCAGCGGACGCTCGGCGTACGGTCCCTCGGCCGCGCCGCACGGGCGCATGAGCCCGGCCTCCCCGAGGGAGGCCACTCCGGCCCGCCACGCGGCGTACTCGGAGTCGAGCTGGGCCAGCGCCTCGCCGGCGGTCGCCGCGTAGTCGAAGGACTGATAGTCGGCGGGCGCGCGGCCGAAGTGCGCGGCGTTGCGCACCGCGAGCACGCCGACGATGACGTGGCCCAGCCGCCAGGCGATCGTCGTGAAGGGCGGCGGGTCGGGCTCCGGCGCGGCGAAGTCGATGGTCATGGCGCCGGAGCCGGCCTGCACGGGTGCGGTGCCCGTGCCGCGCGGCCGTACGCTCCAGCAGCCGGGCGCCGGCTCCCAGGTGTACTCGTCGTCGGTGAGCCCGTCGAGGCGGGGACGCAGGTGGTGGCTCCAGTGCCAGTCGATCTGCTCCCGGAGCAGGGGGTTCCAGGTCTGGTCGGTCATGGCGCCCACCCTTCCGCACATTGCGGACAGGGGCGTTCCTCGATCCGCCGGGCGGGGAAAACGCGTGACCCTCGGCGTGACGCCGCCCCATTACGGCCGACGGCTGCGGAACGGCGCGAGCCCGGCGGGCTGCCGACCGAGGGTCCCGACGGGATCCCTACTTGCTGTAGGCGAGCGACGCACTCTCGCCGTCGGCCTGCCTGGCCCCTCCGGAGGCGCGCACCTGCGGTGCCCTGGCCGCCCAGCGGCGGGAGACGAACGCGCAGACGATCAGCTGCATCTGGTGGAAGAGCATCAGCGGGAGCACGGCCAGCGCGGCGTGCGCCCCGAAGAGGACGCTGGCCATGGGCAGTCCGGCCGCCAGCGACTTGTTGGAGCCGGCGAAGAGGGTCACCACGCGGTCCTCGCGGGCGAAGCCCAGCCTGCCGGAGCCGTACCAGGTGAGCGCCAGCATCAGAGCCAGCAGCGCGGCCTCCACGCCGACGAGGGCGGTCATCCGCAGCGGCGTGATCTGCCCCCAGATCCCCTCGACGACGCCCTGGCTGAAGGCCGTGTAGACGACGAGCAGCACCGATCCCCGGTCGACGGCGCCGAGGACGCGCCGCCGCCGCGTGAGGAAGCCACCGATCCAGCGCCGCAGCAACTGCCCGGCCAGGAACGGCGCGAGGAGCTGGCAGACGATGCCCACCAGCGCGTCGGCGCCGATCGCGGCGTGGCCGCCGATCAGCCAGGCCGCCAGGAGCGGCGTCGCGGCCATCCCGATGAGGCTGGAGTACGTCCCGGCGCAGATGGCCGCGGGCACGTTGCCGCGTGAGACGGAGGTGAAGGCGATGGAGGACTGGACGGTGGACGGCACCAGGCACAGGAAGAGCAGCCCCGCCTGGAGCTCCGGCGTCAGCACGTACGGCACGAGCCCGTGCGTCGCCAGCCCCAGCAGCGGGAAGACCGCGAAGGTGCAGGCGGCGACCGTCAGATGCAGCCGCCAGTGCCGTACGCCCTGCAGCGCCTCCCGGGTGGAGAGCCGGGCGCCGTAGAGGAAGAAGATGAGCCCGACGGCGGCCTTGGTGCCCCAGCCGAGAGCGGTGGCGGCGCCGCCGCTCGCCGGCAGGAGGACGGCGAGGAGGACGGTGCCGAGAAGCAGTGCGATGTAGGGGTCGGCCAGTCGTGCCAGGCGGTGCAAGGAATTCCCTCTGAAGGTGCGGCTGCTGCGTACGGACGCTTTCGCCGTACGGGCCGTGTGCACCGGAACGGCGTGGCGCATCCCCGGGAATTGTATCGGCGCGGCCGGTGCACCCGGAGCGCGGAGAGGCCCTGCGGCCCGGTCCGTTCGGTGTGATGCGTCACGGCACCGGGGAGCGCCCGCCGTATCCGGTGGGCGTGGGAGCACGGCGCCGGGCGGAGGCGATTCGCCCGGCGCCGGGGGGTTCGCGGCTTGCGCGCGTCACGTGTACTGAGCGACCGGTTTGCTCGGGGAGGTTCAGTGCAGAAACGTCGCGCGGGGTGCAACAACCTGGGAACGAGTTTCCGGAATGCCCGCATATGCCGGGGTTGTTGGAAACGGCACCCCTCCCCACCAGCCGTTTCATCGGATACGGTCGCTCGCGCTGTGCAATACAGCTGTGCACTGCGTGTCGAGGAGCAGAACCATTGCGCGAGTTCACCGTCCCGGCTGTGGCGCCCACGCCCCAAGTTGGGGGGCTGGCCGACGCCATTTTCGACTATGCCACCGAGGACCCCGACCGAGTCGCGCTGTGCCGTAAGGATTCAGCGGGGCAGTGGCAGGACGTGACCGCCGCCGAGTTCCGCGACCAGGTGCTGGCCGTGGCCAAGGGGCTGCTGGCCGAGGGGGTCCGCTTCGGGGACCGGGTCGCCCTGATGTCCCGCACGCGCTACGAGTGGACTCTCCTCGACTTCGCGCTGTGGTCCATCGGCGCCCAGATCGTGCCCATCTACCCCACCTCCTCCGCCGAGCAGGTCTGCTGGATGATGCACGACGCGGAGGTCGCCGCGGCCATCGTCGAGCACGAGGACCACGCCATGACGGTGGGCTCCGTGATCAACCGGCTGCCGCGGCTGAAGCGGCTGTGGCAGCTGGACGCGCAGGCGGAGAAGGAACTCATGGCCGCCGGCACCCACCTCGACGACGACATCGTCCACCGCCACCGGCTCGCCGTCACCCCGGACTCGACGGCCACGATCATCTACACCTCGGGCACGACGGGACGCCCCAAGGGCTGCGTGCTCACGCACGCGAACTTCCTCGCCGACTCCGACGCCCTGATCCACCGCTACCAGGAGGTCTTCAGCTCCAAGCCGGGCGAACCGCCCTCGCTGCTGCTCTTCCTGCCGCTCGCGCACGTCTTCGGGCGGATGGTGCAGCTGGTGTGCATCCGCGCGAAGCTGAAGCTGGCGCACCAGCCCGTCATGGCGGCCGAGGCGCTGCTGCCGGACCTGGAGTCGTTCAAGCCGACGTTCATGCTCGCCGTGCCGCACCTGTTCGAGAAGATCTTCCAGGCGTCGCGCCGCAAGGCCGAACTCGAGGGCAAGCTCGGCCCGTTCGAGAAGGCGGTGGACGTGGCGGTGCGCTACGCGGAGGCGGTCGAGCACAAGACCTTCCGCACGGGCCCCGGCCCGAGCCCGGCCCTGCGGATCAAGCACCAGCTCTTCGACACCCTCGTCTACAGCAAGCTCCGCGACGCCATGGGCGGCCGCTGCCACGCGGCGATGTCGGGCGGCTCGGCGATGGAGCGGCGCCTCGGGCTCTTCTTCGACGGCATCGGCATGCGCATCTACGAGGGCTACGGCCTGACGGAGACCAGCGCCGGAGCCTGCGTCAACCCGCCCGACAAGACCAAGTTCGGCACCGTCGGCCAGCCCCTGCCCGGCACGACGGTGCACATCGCCGACGACGGAGAGGTGTGGCTGCGCGGCGGCCAGGTCTTCCAGGGCTACCTCAACAACCCCAAGGGCACGGACGAGGCGCTGCACGACGGCTGGCTCGCGACCGGCGACCTCGGCTCGCTCGACGAGGACGGCTACCTGACGATCACGGGTCGCAAGAAGGAGATCCTGGTCACCTCGAACGGCAAGAGCGTCTCCCCCGGTGTCCTGGAGGAGCGCGTCCGCGCGCACCCCCTGGTCGCCCAGTGCATCGTCGTCGGCAACGACCGCCCGTACGTCTCGGCTCTCGTCACCCTCGACCCCGACGCCGTCTCGCACTGGCTGGCGATGCGGGAGAAGCCGGAGATGCGGGCGCAGGAGCTGGTGCGCGACCCGGACCTCGAGACCGAGGTGCGCCGGGCCGTCGTGGCCGCCAACACGCAGGTCTCGCAGGCCGAGTCGATCAGGACCTTCCGGATACTGGCCGCGCAGTTCACCGAGGAGCACGGCTTCGTCACCCCGTCGCTGAAGCTGAAGCGGAAGGCGATCGAGACCGCCTACGCGGTGGAGATCGAAGCCCTGTACCAGCACTGACCGCAGGTGGGGCGGTGCTCAAAGCCGAACAGGAATGCCCTGTCGCGGATGATCGTTGAGTCATGTGGAAGAAGGAACCCGAACCACTGACCCCGATCCGACGTGAGGACCGAAAGCTCGTGAGCAACGTTCCCGCCATCACCCTGAACAACGGCAGCGTCATGCCGCAGCTCGGCTTCGGCGTCTGGCAGGTGCCCGACGACGAGGCGGCGCGCGCCGTGGGCACGGCGCTCGAAGCGGGTTACCGCAGCATCGACACGGCGGCCGTCTACGAGAACGAGCGCGGCACCGGCCAGGGCATCGCCGCGTCCGGCGTGCCGCGCGAGGACGTCTTCGTGACGACCAAGCTGTGGAACTCCGAACAGGGCCACGACTCCACCCTGCGCGCTTTCGACGCTTCGCTGGAGCGGCTCGGGCTGGACTACGTCGACCTGTACCTCATCCACTGGCCCATGCCGGACACCGGCAAGTACGTGGACACCTGGAAGGCGTTCGAGAAGATCTACGCGGAGGGCAGGGCGAAGGCCGTCGGCGTCTCGAACTTCCACGAGCCGCACCTGCGGCGGCTGCTGGAGGAGACCGGCACCGTCCCGGCCCTCAACCAGGTCGAGCTCCACCCGCATCTCCAGCAGAGCGCTCTGCGCGCGTTCCACGCGGAGCACGGCATCGCGACGGAGGCCTGGTCCCCGCTGGGCCAGGGCAAGGAGCTCCTGCAGGAGCCGAAGCTGAAGGCGGTCGCCGAGAAGCACGGCAAGACGGCGGCTCAGGTGGTCCTGCGCTGGCACCTCCAGGTGGGCAACGTCGTGATCCCGAAGTCCGTCACGCCCGCCCGCATCAGGGAGAACATCGACGTCTTCGACTTCGAGCTGGACGCGGGAGACCTGGAGGCCGTCGCCGGCCTCGACTCCGGCACCCGGCTGGGGCCCGACCCGGACTCGATGCACTTCACCGGCTGACCGCCGGGCGCAGAGCGCGCCTGCAGATCCGACGCCGACCGCACCACGGCCGGACGCCGCTTCCCCATGCACCACCGGGGAGCGGCGTCCGGCCGTCGCGCTGTGTGCCCCTCCTCCGGGCGGCCGGCGGCGTGCGGCCATCTGGTCCACGCACAGGTGGTGCCGCCCGCACCGCGGCCGGACGCTGAAGCATGGGCCGGTCACGCCCGTGCACCAGCGAACGAGGAGAGCGCATGCCCCGTAAGGTCCCTGTCCTCGCCGCCACGGCCATGGCCGTCGGCGCCCTCGCCATCGGCTCCCTGCCCGCCGCCGCAGAGCCCTCTCCCCCCGGGCAGTCGCCCACCGGCGACACGGCCCCGGCCCCCGAGGTGGCCCCCGGGATGCTCAAGAGCATCAGCCGCGACCTGGGGATCACCACGTCCCAGGCCAGGACGAGGCTCGTCAACGAGCGGAAGGCCGCGGCCGTGGAGAAGTCCCTCCGCGAGCGGCTCGGGTCCCGCTACGGGGGCGCCTGGGTCACCGGGTCGACGTCGAAGCTGACCGTCGCCACGACCGACCGGCGCGACACCCGCGTGATCACCGCCGCCGGCGCCGCAGCCGAGGTCGTCGCGCACAGCCTCGCCGAGCTGGAGGCCGCCAAGCAGGCCCTGGACCGTACGGCGCTGAAGCGGACGCCGCGCGCCACGTCCGTGTGGGCGGTGGACGTGCAGTCCAACAGCGTGCTCGTACGGGCGGGGCAGCCCGCCGCCGCCAAGGACTTCCTCACCAGGAGCGGCGCGGCACCGGAACTCGTCCGTGTGACGCAGTCCGCGGAGCGGCCCCGTCTCTACGCGGAGGACCTGCGCGGCGGGGAGGCGTACTACTCCAACGGTTCCACGCGCTGCTCGATCGGTTTCGCCGTCACCAAGGGCGGCAAGGACGGCTTCCTGACCGCCGGGCACTGCGGCAAGGCGGGTGCGAAGACCACGGGCCACAACCGGGCGGCGCAGGGCACCGTACGGGCCCGCTCGTTCCCCGGCAACGACTACGGGTGGGTCGAGGCCGACAGCGGCTGGCGGGCGACGCCGTACGTGAAGGGCACGGGCGGCGCGAACGTGACCGTCTCCGGGTCGCAGCAGATGCCGCCCGGCTCGTCCGTGTGCCGCTCCGGCTCCACGAGCGGCTGGCGCTGCGGCACGATCGAGCAGCACGGGGCCACCATCACGTACGAGGAAGGCACCGTCGAGGGGCTGACCCGCAGCACCGTCTGCGCCGAACCCGGCGACTCCGGCGGCCCGTTCATCTCCAGCGACCAGGCCCAGGGGACGACGTCCGGCGGTTCGGGCGACTGCTCCCTCGGAGGCACGACGTACTACCAGCCGGTGAGCGAGCCGCTGAAGAAGTACGGCCTCACCCTGAAGACGGGCTGAGCGCGAGGACGGGACCTTCCGGCCCGGCCGCTCCGACGGGCGGCCGGGTCCGGTACGTCCACTCCCCGGCACGTCCGCACTCGTGGGCAGCGCACGGCCGGGCGGCTGCTCCTCCCGGTCGGCTGCCGGGCCGGACAGCGGTCAGCTCGCGCCGTGCCCGGGGGCGATCTCCTCGATACGGCGTGCCAGTTGGACGTCCTTGTCCGTGACCTTCCCGCCGGCGCTGTGGGTGTTCACCGTCACCGAGAGCTTGCTGTAGCCCAGCGACATCTCCGAGTGGTGGTTCAACTCCTCCTGGATGGCGGCCACATGGACGACCATGGCCGCGGCCGGCAGGTGCTTGGCGAAGGAGTACGTACGCGAGATGCTCTCGCCGTCCGTCGTCCAGCCGGGGAGCCCGGCCAGTGCTTCCTCGGTCTGCTGCCGGCTCAGAGCTTCAGGTGCCATGGGGTTCCCGCTTCCTTCTCTCGAGGTCTGACGCCAGGGTAGGAGCCCGCCGCCTCCCGTGCCCGGCGGACGGCCCGCGGCACCGCACGCGCCGTAGACTCGGCGCATGACGAACGCCCGGCCGGCTGCCGCAGGAGAGCACGGCCGCGGCCCCGCAGCCGGACCGGGCGGGGGTACCGGGGACGGCCCGGGCTCCCAGGGCCAACTGGGCGCCGCACGCGGCGCGGTGGGCCCGATGCTGCGCCGCTGGCGCGAGCGTGCGGGGCTCAGCCAGCTCGAACTCGCCCTGCGCGCCGACTCGTCCAGCCGTCACATCAGCTTCGTCGAGACGGGCCGCGCCGTACCCGGAAAGGACACGCTGCTACGGCTCGCCGAGCATCTGGACGTCCCCGTCAGGGAGCGCAACTCGCTGCTGCTGGCGGCCGGTTACGCACCGCACTACCCCACGACGCCGGCACGCTCCCCCGCCCTCGACGCGCTCCGCGCCGACCTGGAGCGGACGGTCACGGCCTACGAGCCGTACCCGGCGCTCGCCGTCGACGGTACGTACGAGGTGATCGCGGCCAACCGCGGCATCGCGATGCTGCTGGAGGGCGTCCCCGGCGAACTGCTCGCGCCGCCGCTCAACGCCATGCGCGTCACCCTCCACCCCGAGGGTCTGGCACCGCGCATCCTCAACTTCCGGGAGTGGCGCGGCCATCTGCTGCGGCAGATGGAACGGCAGCTCGCGCTGGTCCGGTCCGGGGAGCTGCGCCGGCTGTACGAGGAGGTCTCGGCGTACCCGCTGCCGCCGGGCGGCGAGGAGAGCGCGGGCGGCGACAGCCCCTTCGCGCTGCCGCTCGTCATCGGGCACGAGGGCCGCCGGCTCTCGTTCCTCTCGACGATCACCACCTTCAACACACCGGTGGACGTGACCGTCTCGGAACTGGCGGTGGAGGCGTTCCTGCCGGCCGGGCCCGAGACGGCCCGGGAGCTGCGCCGGCTCCTGCCGTAGCGCGCGAACTCGCGCCGCATACGGGCAGTCGGACGTCCGGGCAGGGATGCGCCCCGCCCGGCGCGTTCCGGGCCCCGGGGGAGAAGATTCGCCGCACCCGTTGACACCCCGCATAGCCATCCGATTAAGTGCAGGCATTGCGCGGGAGTTAAAGCGGTTTAAACGCAACATAACGCCCGTCACCACGCATTTGGCCAACCGCCGACGCAGAGACAGGCCCGCTCCATGGCAGCAAGAGACCGGCGTCCCACCATCGCGGACGTGGCGAAACTCGCCGGCGTGTCCCCGAGCGCCGTCTCGTTCGCGCTCAACGGCCGCCCGGGTCTGGCGAAGGACACCAAGGCGCGCATCCTCGCCGCCGCCGCCGAACTCGGCTGGCGCCCGAGCCGGCCCGCGCAGGCCCTCTCCCACGGGAAGGCCGGGGCGTTCGGCCTCGTCCTGACGCGGGAGACGGACGCCATCGGCGCCGACCCGTTCTTCCCCGCCTTCATCGCGGGCGTCGAGTCGGTCCTCTCCCCCAGGGGCGACTCGCTCGTCCTGCACGTCACCGGCCCCGGCGACGAGGCGGCGGCGTACGAGCGGCTGGCCGCCGACCGGCGCGTCGACGGCGTGCTGCTCACCGACATGCGGGTCGACGACCCCCGGCCGGCTCTCACCAGGAGCCTGAGCCTGCCCGCCGTGGTCGTCGGCGACCCGGACTGCGCGCAGGGCCTGTGCGCAGTCAGCCTGGACGACCGTCCCGCCTTCACCGGCGCCGTCGCGCGCCTCGTGGAGCTGGGGCACCGCCGCATCGCCCACGTGGCCGGGCCGCAGGAGTTCAGGCACTCGCGCCGGCGGCAGGCGTCGTGGGAGGAGGCCGTCCGCGCGGCGGGACTCACCCCCGGCCCCGTGCTGCCGGGCGGGTTCACCGCGGACGGCGGCGCGGCGGCGACCCGCGAACTGCTGGCACTCGGCGACGCGCGGCCCACCGCCATCGTCTACGCCAACGACCTGTCCGCGACCGCCGGTCTGGCCGTCGCGCACGAACTGGGCCTGGCCGTGCCGGGGGACCTCTCGGTCGTCGGCTACGACGACACACCGCTCGCCGCCTACACCCATCCGCCGCTGGCCTCGGCACGTGCGGACGCCCTCAGCTGGGGCGCCGCCGCCGCCCGCGCGCTCGACGAGGTCGTCGCCGGGGGCCGCGCCGACGACGTCGAACTCGCCCCCGCCGAGCTGCTGCCGCGCGCCTCCATGGGCCCCGCACCGGCCCGTACGGCTCCCGCCGGGACGGCTCCCGGCAGCCGGTCGCCGGCCGGAGCCCCGCTGCCCCGCCCCGCGTCCGCCGGGGACCGCACGACTCCGGGTGCGCCACCCGCAGCCGGACCGACAGTACGGAGTGAGCCTTGCTGAGGAAGACGGCAGCGGCGCTGCTGGCACTGGCGCTGACGGGCGCGAGCGCCGGCTGCGCCCGTACGGCACCCGACAGCGCCGCGGCGGCCACCTCGCGGGGCCCCATCACCGTGTGGCTGTCGAACAACGCCCAAGAGGTCGAGTGGGGCGAGAAGATGGTCGCCGACTGGAACAGGGCGCATCCGCGGGAGCGCATCAAGGCGCAGCAGATACCGGCCGGGAAGACCTCCGAGGAGGCGCTCAGCGCATCGATCGTCGCGGGCAACAGCGCCTGCCTGGTCTTCAACACCTCGCCCGCCTCGGTGCCCCAGTTCCAGAAGCAGGCCGGCCTCGTCCCGCTCGACGACTTCCCGGGCGGCGAGCGCTACGTCACCTCGCGCACCGGCGAACGCGCCGACCAGTACCGCTCGGAGGACGGCAAGTTCTACCAGCTGCCGTGGAAGAGCAACCCGGTGATGATCCTCTACAACAAGAAGCTCTTCGAGAAGGCGGGGCTCGACCCGGAGAACCCCCGGCTCTCCACGTACGAGGACTTCCTGGACAGCTCCCGCAAGATCGTCCGCAGCGGCGCGGCGAAGGCGGCCATCTGGCCCGCGCCCAGCAGCGAGTTCTTCCAGTCCTGGTACGACTTCTACGCGTCCTTCATCGCGGAGAGCGACGGGAAGTCCCTGGTGAAGGACGGCAAGCCCCAGTTCGACAACCCCGCCGGCCGCAGGGTCGCCGAGTTCTGGCGGAGCGTCTACCGCGAGAAGCTCGCCCCGCAGGAGCTCTTCCCCGGCGACGCCATGGCGTCCGGCAAGGCCGCCATGACCATCGCGGGCCCGTGGGCGGTCGCGGCGTACAAGGACAGCATCGACTGGGGCGTCGTCCCCGTGCCCACCTCGGAGGGCCGCTCCCTCGACGAGACCAGCACGTTCTCCGACGAGAAGTCGGTGGCGATGTACAGCGCCTGCGAGAACCGCGCCACCGCCTGGGACGTGCTGAAGTTCGCCACCTCCAGGAAGCAGGACGGCCGGTTCCTCGACGTCACCGGCCAGATGCCCATGCGCCCGGACCTGCTGAACACCTACAAGCCGTGGTTCGCGAAGAACCGCGACTACCGCGCCTTCGCCGAGCAGGCGGACCGCACCGTCGAGGTGCCCAGCGTCGCCGGCTCCATCGACATGTGGCAGGCGGTGCGCGACAGGTGGACGGCGTCCGTCGTCTTCGGCCGTGAGCGGCCCGTACCGGCGCTGCGCGAAGCCTCCCGCGACGTCACCAAGATCCTCGACGAGTACTGACGGATACCGAGGTCCCGATGAGTCTCCCCCTCATATCGCGTGCGCCCGGGAGCGGGCGCCGGACGCGCAGGCTGCCGCTGGGCGCCCTGTTCGCCTCCCCCTACGCGCTCTTCCTGCTCGTGGTCTTCGCCGTGCCGCTCGGCTACACGGTCTGGATGTCCTTCCACCGCTTCTACTTCACCGCGCCCGGCGCGGAAGTGGACGCGCCGTGGGTCGGGCTGAGCAACTACCGGGACGTCTTCACCGATCCGGTGGTGCAGCGGTCGTTCTTCAACATCGCCGTCTTCCTCGTCATCAACGTGCCGCTGACGGTGCTGCTGTCCCTGGTCCTCGCCTCGGCGCTCAACTCGAAGCTGCCGCTGCGCTCCTTCTTCCGGGCGGCCTACTACCTCCCGTACATCACGGCGAGCGTGGCGCTCGTCGCGGTATGGAGCTACCTCTTCGGCACCGACGGGCTGGTCAACCACGCGCTGGGCGGTCTGGCGCCCGACCCGTCGTGGCTGGTCAACTCGTCGCTGGCGATGCCCGTCGTGGCCGTGTTCGTGACGTGGAAGAACCTCGGCTTCTTCGTGATGCTCTACCTCGCCGCCCTGCAGAGCGTCCCCGGGGAGCTGTACGAGTCGGCCGCCGTGGACGGCGCCGGGCGCGTCCGCACCTTCCTGACGGTGACGGTGCCGGGCGTACGGCCCGCCACCACCCTCGTCACGGTCTACGCCATCATCACCGGCTCCAACCTCTTCAGCGAGCCGTATCTGCTCACCGGCGGCGGCGGACCCGACCACGCCTCGGCCTCGCCGGTGCTGGTCCTCTACCAGAAGGGCATCGAGCAGGCCCACCCGGACTTCGCCGCCGCGCTCGGCGTCGTGCTCGTGCTGTTCGTGGTGGCGCTCTCCCTCGTCGCCCGCAGGTTCACCGAGAAGAAGGAGGGCTGACACGTGCAGAGCAGCCGCAGTTCCGGCGGGCCGCTGAGGATGGCCGTGCTCCTGCTGGGCGCCGTCGCCTTCCTCTTCCCGTTCCTGTACATGTTCGGCGAGTCGCTGCAGAAGGCGAACACGGGCGAGCTCGGCTCCGTCCTGCCGCGGCCGGGCAGCAGCGGCACCCAGAACTACGAGGCCGTCAACGGCGCGGTCTCGCTGGGCACTTCGCTGATCAACTCGGGTGTCTTCACGATCGGCGTGCTGCTGTGCACGCTCGTCCTCGGCGTCCTCGCCGGATACGCCCTGGCCCGGCTGCACTTCCGCGGGCGCGGCACGCTCTTCGCGACGCTGCTGCTGGTGCAGACCGTGCCCTTCCAGCTGCTCATGCTGCCGCTGTACGTGCTAGTGGTCAGGGACTACGGCCTCGGCGACAGCTACCTGGGCATGATCCTGCCGTTCGCCGTCAACTCGACGGCCGTCTTCCTCTTCCGCCAGTTCTTCCTGCAGCTTCCGGCCGAGCTCTTCGAGGCGGCACGGATCGACGGCGCCGGCGAGTTCCGCGTCCTGTGGCGCGTGGCCCTCCCCCTGGCCCGTCCCGCCCTGCTGACGGGAACCCTCCTCACCTTCATCGGACCGTGGAACGAGTTCCTCTGGCCGTTCCTGGTGACCAAGGACGCCGACATGCAGCCGCTGGCGGTCTCGCTGGCGGGCTTCATGAGCAACCTGCGCGGCACCGTCGACAACCCGACGGGCGCCGTCATGGCCGGCGCCTGCGTGCTGGCCGTCCCCGCCGTCGTCCTCTTCCTCCTCTTCCAGCGCCACTTCACCCAGACCGACATCGACTCCGCAATCAAGGGCTGATCGCACAGTGAACGACCGCACCGCATCCCCCGCCACCGACGGCATTCCCTACCGGCTCGTCCGCGCAGGCGTGGTGATGTCGCCCTCCCCCGGGGACCCGCTGGAAGCGGAAGGCGTCCTCAACCCCGCCTCCGGACGCACGGAGGACGGGACCCTGCACCTGCTGCCCCGCCTCGTGGCGGAGGGCAACGTCTCGCGCGTCGGCCTCGCCGAGGTGGACCTGACGGACGGCGTCCCGACGGGCGTCACCCGGCGGGGAGTCGTGCTCGCACCCGACGCGGGCTGGGAGCGCGGCAAGAACAACGCGGGCGTCGAGGACCCCAGGGTGACGTGGGTCCCGAGCCTCGGATACCACGTGATGTCCTACGTCGCCTACGGGCCGCTCGGCCCCAAGCCGGCGCTCGCCGTCTCCAGGGACCTGCGCGAGTGGCGGCGACTGGGACCGCTGCAGTTCGCGTACCAGCCCGAACTGGACGCCGACGTCAACCTCTTCCCCAACAAGGACGTCGTGCACTTCCCGGTGCCGGTGCCCGGCCCCGACGGCGCCCCCGCCTACGCGATGCTGCACCGGCCCATGTGGGACCTCGGCTGGCTGCGGCCCGGTGAAGGCGTGCACCTTCCGGCGGGCGTGACCGACGAGCGCCCCGGCATCTGGATCTCCTACGTGCCCGTGGCCGAGGCCGAGAAGGACATCACCGCCCTGACCCGGCCGCGCGACCACCGTCTCGTCGCGATGTCCGAACACCCGTGGGAGAGCCTGAAGATCGGTGCCGGCCCGGCTCCGATCCAGGTCGAGGAGGGATGGCTGTTGATCCACCACGGCGTCTCCGGAAGCATCGAGGACCCGTTCGCGCAGAACCAGAAGGTCAGTTACGCGGCGGGAGCGATGATCCTCGACCCGGCGGATCCCGCGAAGGTCCTCGCCCGCTCCTCGGACCCGCTGATGGCACCGGAGACCGAGGAGGAGCGCTCCGGGACGGTCCCGAACGTCGTCTTCCCCACGGCGATCGAGGAGATCGACGGCGCCCGGTACGTCTTCTACGGCATGGCGGACGCGCACATCGGCGTGGCCCGGCTGGAGCGCACGGAGTGAACCTCCCGGCACACGGGCGCTGTCGCTCCGGTGGCCGGCCGCTTCCGGCCGCCGGAGCAGAGCACCGTCACGCGCCTCCGCCCTGGGACGGGAGGGGCGCCGCGTGAACCGCGCCGCGGACCGGGACGGCGCGTTCGGCGCGGACGCCGCGCGCGAATGGTGGCGCGGCGCCGTCTGCTACGAGATCCACCCGCGCTCCTTCTCCGACGCGGACGGCGACGGCATCGGCGACCTGGACGGCGCGCGGCAGCGCCTGCCCCACCTGCACCGGCTGGGCGTCGACGCGGTGTGGCTCACGCCGTTCTGCCCGTCGCCGCTCGCCGACGCGGGGTACGACATCAGCGACTACACCGCGGTGGCCTCCGACGTCGGCACGGTCGCCGGCCTGGACGCCTTCACCGCGGAGGCCCACCGCCTCGGCCTGCGCGTCCTGGTCGACCTCGTCCCCAACCACACCTCCCACCGGCACCCCTGGTTCCGCGAGGCACTCGCGGCGCCGCCCGGCACCCCCGCCAGGAAGCGCTACATCTTCCGGCCCGGGCGCGGTCCCGGCGGCGCCGAGCCGCCCAACGACTGGCGCTCCGCCTTCGGCGGCCCCGCCTGGACCCGGACGCCCGGCGGCGAGTGGTACCTGCACCTGCACGCCCCCGAGCAGCCGGACCTCGACTGGCGGAACCCCGAGGTGCACGCCGAGTTCGAACGCGTCATGCGCTGGTGGCTCGACCACGGCGTGGACGGCTTCCGCGTGGACGTCGCCCACGCCCTGTTCAAGGCCGAAGGGCTGCCCGACGCGGGCCCCGGCCAGCACGAGGACCCGGCGCGCAACCACCTCATGCCCTACTACGACCAGGAGGAGCTGCACCCGCTCTACCGGGGCTGGCGTGCCCTGCTGGACGGCCACCCGGCGGGTCCCCCCGGCTCCTGCGCGCCACGGGAGCGGGTGCTCGTGGCCGAGGCGGCCGTCTTCGAACCCGCGCGCCTCGCCCGCTACGTGCGCCCCGGCGAGATGCAGCAGACCTTCAACTTCGCCTTCCTCGAAGCCGATTGGGACCAGCGGCAGCTCCACGGAGTGATCGCCGCCTCGGCCCATGCGATGGAGTCGGTCGGCGCCCCCGTCACGTGGGTGCTCTCCAGCCACGACTCGGTGCGCCCGGTCACCCGGTTCGGCGGCGGCCGCACCGGACGGCGGCGGGCCCGCGCCGCCGCGCTGCTGATGCTGGCGCTGCCCGGTACGGCGTACGTCTACCAGGGCGAGGAGCTGGGACTCCCCCAGGCGGACCTTCCCGACGAGCGTCTCCGCGACCCCGTCTGGGAACGCTCGGGGCGCACCGAGCGCGGACGGGACGGCTGCCGCGTGCCGCTGCCGTGGTCGGGGAGCCGCCCGCCCTACGGCTTCTCCCGTGCGGCCCCCGGGGACTGCTGGTTCCCGCAGCCGGACGGCTGGGCGCACCTCACCGCCGAGGCGCAGGAAAACGACCCGGAGTCGATGCTGTCGCTGTACCGCGACGCCCTGCGCATCCGCCGCGAGCACCCCGTGCGGCCGGGCGACGTCCCGTTCCGGCTGCTGAACCCGCCCGGCGCCGGCCACCTGGCCTTCGACCGCGGCGGGCTGCGGTGCGTCGTCAACTTCGGGCCCGGCCCGCTCCGGCTTCCCGCGGGCTCCCGAACGCTGCTCGCCAGCGACCCGGTGCCGGACGGCGAGGTGCCCGCCGACACGGCGGTGTGGCTGCCCGCCCCGGCGGACGCGGCGGCTCCCGCCGTGGCCTCCGCGGACTGACGTCCGGGCGGCCGCGCTCCGGACCGCACGCCGACGCTCCTCCGCCTCGTGCACCCGTTCACGCAGCGCTGCACGGCTACGGCGCGACAGGGCGGCGGCGGTACGGCCCCGGACCGCACGCCCCCGGCCCGTCTCGCCGGGCACGGGGGCGTGCGGTGCAGCACCGTGGAAAGGAGCAGGGTGAGCAGCGCGCGGAGAGACGCACCGCGCGCCGTCGAGGAGGCGAGCGTTGGATCCCCGGACTGCACTGGAGCGGATCGCGTTCCTGCTGGAACGCGAGCAGGCCCCCACGTACCGGGTGCGGGCCTTCCGCACCGCCGCGGACGTACTCGCGCAGCTCACCCCGGACGAGGTCGCCGAACGGGCCTCCGCCGGGTCGCTGGAGTCGCTGAAGGGCGTAGGCCCGAAGACAGCCCAGGTCGTGCGGGAGGCGCTGCGGGGCGACGTCCCCGGCTACCTGGCGAAGCTGGAGTCGGAGACCGGGACGGTGTCCCAGCCCTCCGGCGAGGCGGGTGAGCTGCGCGGGGCGCTGCGCGGTGACTGCCATCTCCACTCCGACTGGTCGGACGGCGGCAGCCCGATCGAGACCATGGCGCGGACGGCCGCGGAGCTCGGGCACGAGTGGGCGGTCCTGACGGACCACTCACCGCGGCTGACGGTCGCGAGGGGGCTCTCGGCGGAGCGGCTGCGCGAGCAGCTCGCGGTGGTGGCGGAGGTCAACGAGCGGCTGGCGCCGTTCCGGCTGCTCACCGGCATCGAGTGCGACATCCTCCTGGACGGTTCGCTGGACCAGGAGGAGGAGCTGCTGGCGGAGCTGGACGTCGTCGTCGCGTCGGTCCATTCCAAGCTGCGGATGTCCCGGCCTGACATGACGCGCAGGATGCTCGCGGCGGTGCGCAACCCGCTCGTCGACGTGCTGGGGCACTGCACGGGGCGGCTGCTCTCGGGCAACAGGGCGCGTCCGGAGTCGGAGTTCGACGCGGAGGCGGTGTTCGCGGCCTGCGAGGAGTCGGGAACGGCCGTGGAGATCAACTGCCGTCCGGAGCGGCTCGATCCGCCGCGCCGGCTGCTGCGCCAGGCGGTGGACGCCGGGGTGTTCTTCTCGATCGACACCGACGCGCACGCGCCCGGCCAGCTCGACTGGCAGATCAACGGCTGCACGCGTGCAGTGGAGTGCGGTGTCCCGGCCGGACGTGTCATCAACACCTGGGGCGCGGACGAGCTGCTGAGCTGGGCCCACGGCGGCTGACGCCCGGGGCGTGCCGCTACGGCCGCGTCTGAGGCGGGCCGCCCGCCCGCGGCCGGGACGGCGTCCCCAGCCGGGGCCGGGCGCCGGACGTCGCCGGTTCGTCCACAGGAGGAGACAGGTGTCCCAGCCGAACGACCACGCGCACGGCAACCGGGGAGACGGGGAGGACGGGGGCGGAAGCAGCCCGCACGGGCAGCGGCGTGCGCACGGCCGCGCGCACGGGGCCGGTGAGCGGGAGCCGTCCCTGAAGATGCGCATGGAGCGCGAGGAGCTGATGCTCCGTCAGCGCTACGAGTACGCGTCCATCGCCAACGACATCCTGATCGCGCTGTGGTTCCTGGCGGGCAGTGTCATGTTCTTCTTCACCGCCTGGCAGACGGCGGGCACCTGGTGTTTCGTCATCGGCAGCGTGGAGCTGCTGGTCAGGCCCGTGATCCGGCTGGCCAGGCGCATCCATCTGCAGCGCAGGCATGGCGGCGGCTACGCACACGAGTCCCCGCAGGACTTCTGACAACGCCCGCCGCACGGTCACGCTCCCGCACGGACACGCTGCGGGCGGGGCACAGGGCGGCGGGCCGAGGACGGGCGGGCGGAAAGCGGAGGAAGGGGGTGGACGTAGCACCACCCCCGCCCTGAGGTCCGCACCCCCGGCGGGAGGCCTGCTGCGCGGCTGTCCGCGCACACCGGCCGCCGGGAGCCTTGTCCCATGACGACAGCGTTCGCGGAACCCCCAGCATCCTCAGCTCCGGACGCGGAGCCGCACCGTGGCAGCGACTTCGCCCGGCTGTCCCGGCGCATAGCCGACGCCGGGCTGCTGCGGCGGCGGCCCGGCTACTACACCGTCCGTCTCACCCTCGTGGGGCTCGCCCTCTCAGCCGGATGGACTGCGTTCTTCGCCCTGGGCGAGAGCTGGTGGCAGCTCGCGGTCGCCGCGTTCCTGGGGCTGGTCTTCGGTCAGCTCGCCCTGGCCGCCCACGACCTGGCACACCGGCAGGTCTTCTCCGGCCGCAGAGCCAGCGAGACAGCGGGACGGATCGTGGGCAACCTCGGCGTGGGCATGTCGTACGGCTGGTGGATGAACAAGCACACCAGGCACCACGCGAACCCCAACCACGAGGAGCTGGACCCCGACGTCGCACCCGACATCCTCGTCTGGTCACGGGACCAGGCACGGGCGGCGAAGGGGCTGCCCGGGTTCATCGGACGCCACCAGGCCGCCCTCTTCTTCCCGCTGCTGACGCTGGAGGGCTTCAACCTGCACGTCTCCAGCGTCCGGGCCCTGCGGCAACCGCACATGAAGCGGCGGCTGCTGGAAGGGGCTCTGCTGTTCGCGCATCTGGCCGGCTATCTCGCCGCGCTCTTCGCCGTGCTGCCCGCCGGTATGGCCGTCGCGTTCCTCTTCCTCCACCAGGCCGTCTTCGGCGTCTACCTGGGTTCGATCTTCGCGCCCAACCACAAGGGCATGCCGACGCTCACGGGTGACGACCGCCCCGACTTCCTGCGCCGCCAGGTCCTCACGTCCCGCAACGTGACGGGCAGCCGGCTGACGGACGTCGCTCTGGGCGGGCTCAACCACCAGATCGAGCACCACCTGTTCCCGAGCATGCCCTCACCGCATCTGCGCCGCGCACGGGTCATCGTCCGCGAGTACTGCGCCGAGCTGGGCATCCCCTACCACGAGACGGGGCTCGTCGCGTCGTGGCGTGAGGCACTGCGGCACCTTCACGAAGTGGGCGCGCCCCTGCGTGAGGAGCGGCGGTCCCCGGCGTCGTCCTGAGAGTCCCCGCCCTCGGGCCGCGCCGGCCGGCCGTCCTGGCCGGGCGGCTCGAGGGGCCCGGGCACCCGGGCGTCATGTGAGGGTCCCGGGACCGGCGCGAGGGCGTCCGGGCCCGGCACGTCGGCCATCCCCGTCACATCGCCCGGCCCTGTCGCGTCGCCCGCCGCCGGGCCGCCGGTCACCGGCGCGTCGTCGTGCCGCGCCCCCTGGCCCGCCCGCGAGGCGTCCTCGGAAGCGGCGCTGCCGGGTACGGGCTCCTCCGCGGCCTCGTTCAGCCAGCGCCGCAGCACGAGGTGGAGCCGTTCCGCGCCCGTAAGTTCCTCGCCGTCCCCGGCCGCAGCGGACAGCTCGACGGGAGAGAGCAGGAAGCCCTGGCTCTGAGGTCCGCCCAGGCCGCCGTGGGAGCCGATCTGCTCCTCGAACGCGTGCACCGCTCCGCTCTCCGGCTCGACGACCGAGTTGACCATGATGTCGGGCACGTTGCGGAACCCCGCGGTGCGGCGGACCGCCTCCACCGCCCCCGGCCCGAACGGCGCGAGCGGGTCGCTCCCTCCGACGACCTCACCCGAGTCCAGCCGGTGCGCGCTGCCGTCCCTGCCGAGCACGACGGGCCCGTGCTCCTCGCTGTGCACGAGCAGGAAGCCGATACCCGGATGGTCCGCCAGCGTCCGCAGCAGGGCGGGATGCCGCCTGTCCATCTGCTCCATCGACATGCGGCCCGGCACGTCGGGGAAGGAGACGAGGCCCAGGTTGCCCGAGGCGAGCACCAGCGGACCGGCTCCGCGATGCGGCCTGGCGCCGCCGCTCCGCAGCAAGCCGTCCTCCGGCCGGTGCAGCGCGGCGCGCGCCGCCTCGCGCGCCTCCGCGCCGCTGGGCGTGCGCCCCGCCGAGCGCGAGACGGACAGTCCGCAGCCGGCGCGTACGAGGTCTTCCAGCGTGAGCCCGTACGCGCCCCGGAACGTCTCCCCCGGACTCTGGCCGTGATCGGAGAGGAAGACGATCCGGTACGGCCGGGGCGCCCGTTCCGCGGCCTTGGCGATCAAGGCGAGCGACCGGTCCAGCCGGCGCAGCACCAGCCGGGCGTCCCGGCTCCGCGGCCCCGAGTGGTGGGCGACCTCGTCGTAGGCGACGAGGTCGGCGTAGACGGCGGTCCGTCCGCTGAAGACGTCCCCCAGCACCGAGGCGACGACGACGTCACGCTGCACCACCGTGGCGAACGCCCTGATGAGGGGGTAGAGGCCGCCCCGGCCGACCCGGGGCCGCTCCTTGCGCAGGCGTGCCCGCGTCGACTGGACCGTCTCCCGCAGCACCTCCGCCACGAAGGAGACGGCGGTGCGGGTGGCGTTGGCCGGGTCGGAGAAGTAGGCGAAGTACCCGGCGCGGGAACGGTTCTCCCGTCCGCGCCGCGCGGCCACCGACAGGACGAGGGCGACCTGCCCGGCGCCGCCGCTGAAGAGGTTTCCGCGGCTCGCGCCGTCCTGGGCGAGCAGACCGCGGTCGCCGGTCTCCTCCACGGCGCGCCGCTGCAGTTCGGCGGCTCCGCTCGGCCGGTTGCTGACGATCACCTCGCCCCGGTCCTTCTCGTACCAGCGGAAGGCCGGAACGTCCCCGTTGTAGCCGTAGAGGATGCCGAGCTGGCTGGCCCCCGTCTGCGACGACCAGTCCGTGCGCCAGCGGGCGAGGCGGTGCGTGGGGCCGTGCATCGCGGCGAGCGTGGGCATCAGCGGAGGCTTCCCGGGAGCGCTCCGCAGGGCCTCCCGCAGCATGTCGTGACCCAGCCCGTCGAGCTGCACGAAGACGGTGCCCGGGGTGCGCGGCCCCTCGCCGGCGCCCTCACGGCGGCGGCGGCGGTCGGCGAGGCGGGCGAGCCGGCGGCGGTAGGCGCCGTCGTCCCGTACGGCCAGCGCCGTGCTCGTCGCCGAGGACGCCGCCGACATCACCGCCGCGACGACGACCGCGGTGCCCGGGTCGGCCGAGCCGCGCCCGTACGGCACGAGCGACAGCGCCAGCCAGAGCAGCGAGCCGTTGAGGAAGAACACGAGAGCGCCCAGGACGAGGGCCGGGACCAGCAGCAGGGCCCGGACCAGCACGGGCCACACCAGCGCGCTCAGCAGGCCGAAGACCCCGGCCCCTATGGCGGCGGTGGTGCCGATGAACGTCGCGCTGCTGCCTCCGGGCGACTGGAGGCGGAAGTCGGGCAGGACGCCCGCGAGTACCAGCAGGGTGAGAGTGCTCACCGTCCACACCGCGAGGACCCGCAGCGCGGCGGCGCCCAGGTTCCGCCAGCGTCCGGGCGCCCGCAGGGGCAGGATCGAGGGAAACATCCACAGTCGCATGCTTCCTCCCAACTCCGCGCAGGCCCTTACGGACACGAGAACCCGCCCAACACGCGGGATAATCTCCACTTTTTCACATTCCGGGGTACGGCAGGCCCGCGCCCTCCCGGTGGCCGGGACCCGGCGCATACCCTCGCCGCAGAGCGGGAACCGGTCGTTCGGCCGCCGTTCCGGCAGGCCGCACGGCAGCGAGGAGGAACCAGGGTGCCGGTGGAAGTCACATGGTGGGGGCACGCCACCACGTCCGTGCGCGACTCGGGAGTGACCGTCCTCACGGATCCACTTCTCGTGCGGCGCATGGCGCACCTGCGCAGGCGGCGCGGAGAGCTGCCGCCCGCATCGGCCACCGTGGCGGACGTCGTGCTCGTCTCCCACCTGCACGCCGACCACCTCCATCTCGGCTCGCTCGCCCGCCTGTCCCCGCAGACCCGGGTGCTCGTCCCGCGCGGAGCGCTCCGCGCCGTCCCCGGGCTGCGGCGGCTCGCTCCGCTCCTGCGGCTGGAGGAGGTCTCCGCCGGCGACGCGGTGGTGGTGGAAGGCGCCGGGGGCGGCGAAGGCGGTCGCGTGACGGTCCGCGCGGTGCCCGCCGCGCACGACGGACGCCGTCTGCCCTACGGCCCGCACCGCGCGCCCGCTCTCGGGTACGTCGTGGAAGGAGCGGCCCGCACCTACTTCGCAGGGGACACGGGCCTCTTCGACGGCATGGCGGAGGCGGTGGGAACCGTCGACGTCGCGCTGCTCCCCGTCGGCGGCTGGGGACCGTGGCTGGGCGAGGGGCACCTGGACGCGGGCCGGGCCGCCGAAGCGCTGACGCGGCTGCGCCCCCGCTACGCGGTGCCCGTGCACTACGGCACGTACTGGCCGATCGGCATGGACGCGGTACGGCCGCACGAATTCCACTCCCCCGGGGACGAGTTCGCGCGGAAGGCCGGGCAGTCTGCGCCCGAGGTGGCGGTGCACCGGCTCGGGCACGGCGAGAGCATACGGCTGGAGATGGTCTGATGACCGTTCAGCTGACGCTGGAGGTATGGGGCCCGGAAGCATGGAACCTGGCCGCCGGAGGGCACGCGGCCGCCGGCTGGGAGGGCGGGGCCGCGGCCCTGGTCCCGGGGGAACCGACGCAGCAGGCCGTCACCTACCCGGCGCTGTTCCTGCTGGTCGTGGTCGGTTCGCTGGTGCCCGTCATCCCGACGGGCGCCCTCGTCAGCGGTGCGGCGGTGGTGGCTCTCCACCAGAGTGTCCCGGCGCTCTCCCTCGCGGCGGTCTTCGGCATCGCGACGGCCGCCGCCTTCCTCGGGGACGTGACGCTCTACTCGCTCGGCAGGCGCGGCGTCGGTTCGCGGAACGGATCGCGGTGGCTGGAACGGCTGCGCGCGCACGCCCCTCCGGACCGTCTCGAACAGGCCCAGCACAAGCTCCGGGCGCACGGGGTCGCCGTGCTCGTCCTGTCGCGCCTGGTACCGGCGGGACGCATCCCTGTGATGCTGGCCTGCCTGCTGGCGCGGATGCCCACGCGCGAGTTCGTGCACGGCAACGTCCCCGCGTGCGTGGCCTGGACGGTGACGTACGGGCTCATCGGCATCCTCGGCGGCGTGCTCTTCCCGGAGCCGTGGGAGGGGCTGGTCGCGGCGATCGCCCTGACCGCGCTGATCAGCGTGGCGCCTCCGCTGTGGCACCGGCTGCGGAAGCGGACGCGCAAGGAGACGCCGGCACGCTGAGACGGAGGCGGAGGCGCGGACGGACGGCGGGGCCTCCGGCTCGCAGCCCCCGCCGCCCTTGCCTCCCTCACGCGCGCCGCGCGGGCTCCCCTCGGCGACGGCGCGCCGGGCGGCTCACCGCTGCTCCCGCAGCACACGTGAGGCCCCGACGGGAAGGTCCCACAGGTCCTCGCGGGGCCGTCCCGTACCGGCCCACGCCGCTCGCACGCGCTCCAGCGGCTCCATCGGGGGCTCCCCGGACAGCAGGAACGTGCCCCAGTGCATGGGTGCCATGGCCCGCGCCCCGACGTCCTCGCACGCCCGTACCGCCTCCTCCGGGCTGGTGTGCACCGGTCCGAGCATCCAGCGCGGCTCGTAGGCGCCGATCGGCAGCAGCGCCAGGTCGATGCCGGGGAAGCGGCGGCCGATCTCCGCGAACCAGTGGCCGTATCCGGTGTCGCCGGCGAAGTAGACGCGGCGGCCCCGCTCTTCGGTGAGCATCCAGCCGCCCCAGAGCGACCGGCAGGTGTCGGTCAGCGTCCGCCGGGACCAGTGGTGGGCGGGTACGAAGTCCACGCGTACGCGGCCGCCGTCCGGTCCCGGCAGCTCCGCCCCCTCCCACCAGTCCAGGTCGGTGACGCTGGTGAAGCCCCGCTTGCGGAACCAGCGCGCCAGACCGGCCGGCACGAACACGTGCGTGTCCCGCGGCAGCCGCCTGACGGTGGCCGCGTCGAGGTGGTCGTAGTGGTTGTGGGAGATGACCACGGCGTCGACGGGCGGCAGGTCCTCCCAGGCCACGCCGACCGGGGTGACGCGGGCGGGCGTGCCCGGGATGCGGCGCGACCAGACGGGGTCGGTGAGCACGGTCAGTCCACCGATCCGCACGATCCAGCTCGCGTGCCCCGCCCAGGTGACGGCGACCGTGGCGGCGTCCGCCCCGGGGAGCGGACCGGGTTCGCGGGGGATGTCCGCCACCTCCCGCAGCGCGTCGGAGGAGGGCCGCAGCGCGCCCTCGCGGGCGACCCGCGCGAGCGCGCGCACTCCCGGGAGGGGGGACGTCAGGCGGTCGGCGAAGGAGCGCGGCCAGAGGCGCCGCGCCCCCAGCGGCTGCGGTGCGGGCGGAGCCTGCGGGCCGCCGGTGTCCTCGCCCGTCCGGGCCGGCGTCCGGGGCCGGCTGCCGGCCCGTGCCCGGGGAGGACTCTGCGGACGGTCGAGCGGACGCCTGCGGGGCTGCTGCTGCGAACTCCCGGGCGGGTTCCGCGGAGAGCCCTCGGGCTGGCTCTGCGGAGAGCTCTCGGTGTGCGTCTCATGCTCTGTCAGCATCCGGTCCGGTTCCACGATCACTCCCCGGGAGCGGTCAGTCCGTCGAGAACAGATTTCAGCGAGTCGAGTGCCCCGCTGACGTCCGGTGAAGCAAACGGCGCCGGGCCGGGGGGCCCTGCCGTCAGCAGGCTGCCGGAGAGCTGCACGCGCAGCGCCTGAGGCTCGTCCCCCAGCCGGTGCCCGCCTTTCGCGTACGGGCCGAGCCGCCGCACCAGTTCGGCTTCCAGCCCGGCGGAGTCCCTGACGCCGTGGGCCTCCAGCCGCGGGCGCAGCGGCTCCAGATCGGCGTAGACGTGCCGTCCTGCCCGCGGCGGTCTGCACAGGGCGCCGGCCTCGGTGCAGACGTCGTGCAGCGCGCCGAGGAGCGCACCGTGCGAACGGGCCGCTGTCGTCCGGTGCGTGCGCGCCGCTTCCGGTTCGGTGAGGGCGTCGGCGACCACCCCGTCCGCCGGCGCGTGCAGTTGTGCGTCGAGCGCCGCGAGGACGGCGCGCACGGATCCGGCGAGGCCGTGGCCGCGCCCGCTGTCGGGGAAGCGGGCGATGCCCGCCTGCGGCCCGTGCGGGAGCAGCGTTTCGCCCAGACCCACGAGGACGACGACGGCGTCGGACTCCCGTCCGCCGTGCACCATCTCCGCGGGAGAGACGAGGACGGTGTCGTGCGGCACGTGCGAGGTGTCGCGCCAGCTCTCGTCGCTGACGATCAGCAGCCCGTCGTCTCCCGCGGCCTCGCACACCTCGTGGAGCAGTTCGGGCGGGGCGACGGTTCCTGTGCAGTCGTCGGCCACGGAGAGGACGAGCACGCGCGGCTCCTCGCCCTCCGCACGGGCGCGCCGCACCGTCTCGCGCAGGGCGACCGGGTCCGGCACTCCGCCGCACTCCACGGGCACGGGGACGGTGTGCACGGGGCGGTCCAGCAGCCGGGCCTGCGGAGCGTGCCAGCCGGCGCTGGGACGCGGCAGGAGGACGGAGCCCTCGCCCGCGGCGGCGAGGACGGCGAGCAGCAGCAGCCGGGCGCTGGGCGCGGCGACGACCTGGCCGGGGCGGGTGGGCATCCCCCGGCGCTGCCAGTAGCCGCACGCGGCGACCGCGACGGCCGAGCTGCCCTGCCGTGCCTGGCTGTCAGCCTCCATCGTCCGCCTCCGACGCGCTCCGTGACCCGGCGACCCCGCAACACGTCCAGCTTCGCAGACAGGGGCGAGTCCGACATGCACGGAACAAGCGCTGACGGCCGGGCGGCGGTACGCGCGGGCCGAACGGCTGTACGCCGAAGGCCGGTTGGGGCCGCCGGACCGTCTCTCGCAGCGCGCAGCGGGAGGGGCGGTGCGCGCGTTCCGCGCACCGCCCCTCCTCTCGCGGCGTCCGCCGCGGGCCGCCCGATCGGACCGGCCCGTGGCCCGCCCCCGAGCCGGACGGGACGTCTCAGGCGGCCAGGGGCTCCGCCGGGACGGCGGGCTCGGTCCCCGCCGGAACGGCGGGCCCGATGCGAGTCGGCACGGCGGGCTCGGTCTGAGCCGGAAGGGCCGTCACGGGCCGGGCCTGGACGGCGGGCGCCGGCCGGATCCTGGCCTCCTGCGCGTCCATGTCCCCGTCCACCTCCTCCTGGAGGCGCTCGCAGGTGCGGCTGATGAGCCGTGAGACGTGCATCTGCGAGATGCCGAGCTGTTCCGCGATCTTGATCTGCGTCATGTCGCAGAAGAAACGCAGGTACAGGATGTGGCGTTCACGCTCCGGCAGCCTCTCCAGCCGGGGCTTGACCGACTCCCTGTAGACCACGTGGTCGAAGCCGGGTTCGGCGCGTCCCAGGGTGTCGGACAGCGAGTAGCCGTCGTCCGAACCGGGGAGCTCGGCGTCGAGCGAGAGCGTGCTGAAGCTCTCCAGCGCCTCCATCCCCACCAGCACGTCCTCCTCGGACATGCCGCTGTGTTCGGCCACCTCCGCGACGGACGGGGTGCGTCCGTCCTCGGAGAGGCTCAGTTCGCGCCTGCTGTTGCGGACGCGGTTGCGCAGTTCCTGAACGCGCCGGGGGACGTGAACGCCCCACAGGTGGTCGCGGAAGTGGCGCTTGATCTCACCCACGATGGTGGGCACCGCGAAGCTCTCGAACGCGCTGCCGCGGTCGGGGTCGTAGCGGGCGACGGCCTTGACCAGGCCGAGAGAGGCGACCTGCTGCAGGTCCTCCAGGGTCTCGCCGCGGTTGCGGAACCGCTGGGCGAGTCGCCGTGCCATCGGCATCCAGGCACGTACCACTTCCTGCCGCGCGCGCTCCTTCTCCGGTCCGTCCGGGAGCGAGGCGATGCGGAGGAAGTCCGCTGCCGTGTCGGGGGCGTCGTCGTGCGGGTGGCGGGCACTCCTCGTACGTGTTCGTACGGTCGTCATTCTGTGCTGCCTACTTCCCTTGGTGTACTCCATCGAGCAAACACCGCGGGAGGAGGCACCTGGCGGGAGGACTGAAACGGTCCTGACGGAGACAGAGCTCTCGTTCCCGCGGATGTGCCTTCTTGCCGAAGCACGTATCTGTGCGCCTGCCCGGGGCCTCCTGCCGCAAACGTCAACGGCTCCGGCTCTCTTGCGGATTCGGCGCCGCGTGATCCGGCGCCACGCCCGTGACGGTGTTTCCTGCCGTCACGCGCGGTAACCCGAAGCGGCATGACACCCCCGTCGACGTACGGACACCCCGGGGTCAGGAGTCCGCGGCTCCGGGCCCGGGCGGCCGGACCGGGCGCCCCTCCCGCCCTGCGGGCCGCCCCCGGCCTGCCGGAACGGTCCGGCTTCCGCCGCGCCGGGGTGCCGCCCGCCGGGGACGGCTGAGGCCGGCGACGGCGTCCCCGGCCGGGACGCCACCGGCCGGGGCCAGGCCGCCGGCCCGCCGGCAGCGCCCGGTCAGGGCACTGCGGCGACGAACGCGAGAGGAGCGCTCCCGATGTCCGAGAAGGTTTCCGACTACGTCCTGCGCCGGCTGCGCGAGTGGGAGGTCGAGCACGTCTTCGGCTACCCCGGCGACGGCATCAACGGCCTGCTCGCCGCCTGGGAACGCGCCGGGAACGAGCCCCGCTTCGTGCAGTCCAGGCACGAGGAGACGGCCGCGTTCGAGGCCGTGGGGTACGCGAAGTTCAGCGGCAGGCTCGGCGTGTGCGCCGCCACCTCGGGACCCGGCGCGATCCACCTGCTCAACGGCCTCTACGACGCCAAGCTCGACCACGTGCCCGTCGTGGCGATCCTCGGCCAGACGGCGCGCTCCGCGATGGGCGGCTCCTACCAGCAGGAAGTCGACCTGCACTCGCTCTTCAAGGACGTCGCCTCCGAGTTCCTGGAGACGGTCACCGTCCCCGAGCAGCTGCCCAACGTGCTCGACCGCGCGATCCGGACCGCCTACGGGCGGCGCGCCCCCACGGCCGTCATCATCCCCGCGGACGTGCAGGACCTCGAATACGAGGCGCCCGGCCACGAGTTCAAGATGGTGCCCTCCAGCCTCGGCAGCAGCGGATGGCAGGCCGAACCCTCCGAGGGCGCTCTCGACCACGCCGCCGAGGTCCTCAACGCGGGCAAGAAGGTGGCGATCCTCGTCGGGCAGGGCGCGCGGGGCGCGCGTGCCGAGGTGGAGCAGGTCGCCGGGACCCTGCAGGCGGGCGTCGCCAAGGCGCTGCTCGGCCTGGACGTGCTGCCGGACACGCTTCCCTACGTCACCGGCTCCATCGGCCTGCTCGGCACCCGCCCCAGCTACGAGCTGATGCGTGACTGCGACACGCTGCTGACCATCGGGTCGAGCATGCCCTACAGCCAGTTCCTGCCGCCCTACGGCAAGGCACGCGCCGTGCAGATCGACCTCGACCCGCACATGGTGGGGATGCGCTACCCGTACGAGGTCAACCTCGTCGGCGATGCGAAGACGACGCTGAAGAAGCTGCTGCCCCGGCTCCGCCAGAACGACGAGGGGATCGAGTGGCACGAGGAGCTGATGGCCTCCGTCGACCGGTGGAAGGAGGTGATGCGGCGCAGGGCCGAGGTGAGCGCCGACCCCGTCAACCCGGAGTACGTCGCGCACTGCCTCGATCCGCTGCTGCCGGACGACGCGATCGTCACCGCCGACTCCGGTTCGGCCACCAACTGGTACGCCCGCCACGTGACGATGCGCGGCACCATGCGCGGCTCCCTGTCGGGGACGCTCGCGACGATGGGCTGCGGAGTCCCGTACGCGATCGGCGCGAAGTTCGCCAACCCCGACCGTCCGGTGATCGCTCTCGTCGGCGACGGGGCGATGCAGATGAACGGCATGGCCGAGCTGATCACCCTCGCCAAGTACCGCATGACGTGGGACGATCCGCGGCTCGTCGTCGGCATCTGGAACAACCGCGACCTCAACCAGGTCACCTGGGAGATGCGGGCCATGAGCGGCTCGCCGCAGTTCGCGCCCTCCCAGTCGCTGCCGGACGTCTCCTACGCGGCCTTCGCACGCTCCCTCGGGATGACGGGCATCCGCGTCGAGAAGCCCGGTGACGTGCAGAGCGCCTGGCGGGAGGCGCTGGCCTCCGAAGGGCCGGCCGTCGTGGAGTTCATGACGGACCCCTCGGTGCCCCCGATCCCGCCGCACGCCGACTGGGACCAGATCGAGGCCACCGCCGCGTCCATCCTCAGGGGCGACAGCGACCGCAAGGCGATGGTCAAGCAGGGGATCAAGGCGAAGGTGCAGGAGTTCCTCCCGGGCGGCAGGCCCCACCCCTCGGAACGGTCCCGCAAGGCCGAGAAGCGCGGCGAGTCCGACCCGGCGTCCGAACCCCGCGACCCGGACAGCGGGGCGTGAGCGGCGTGGATGCCGCACAGGCCGGGCCCCGTCCCTGCGCACCCTGCGAGTCGTGAAGGAGTAGAGATGCCCGGGTTCCTGCCCGTCCGCCGGGGGGCGGACGGCGGTGCCGGAGTGGAGGACGCCACGGTCCGCTACCTGATGTACGGGCTGCTGCCGTCGTGGTTCCTGCCCGGCCTGGCCGACTGGTGGCTGCACAGGCGCAGCCGCATCGAGGACTCCCCCGCCACGCGGGAGTCGCTCATCCACTCCCTGATGATGGCGGAGGTGGGCGCGCCGATCGGGCTGACCCTGCTGTGCAAGGTCAACCCCCTGTTGCTCACCGTGCAGTTGGGCGCCGCCGCGGCGCACGAGGCGACCGCGGTCTGGGACGTCCGCACGGCGCACCACAGCGACCGGGAGATCAAGCCCGTCGAGCAGCACGTGCACAGCTTCCTCGAGTCGCTGCCGTTCAGCGCGCTGGCCTCCCTGGTCTGCCTCCACCCGGAGCAGGTGCGCTCGCTGCTGCGGGGCGGGCGCGGCGACCGCGACGCCTGGCGGCTGGTCCTGCGGAAGCCGCCTCTGCCGCGCAAGTACCTGGCCGGGATCACCGTCGCGTTCGGCGTGTGCGTGGCCCTTCCGTACGCGGAGGAGCTGCTGCGCTGCGTACGGGCCGACCGGAGGCGCGCCGCCGCACGCGGGGACGGCCGCGCGGATGACGGCGGCCCGACGGACGGCCCCGCCCGCGGCGCGGAAGCCTGACCCGGCCGCCCGGACGCGCCCCGGCGAGCGAGTCGGCGGGCGCGTCCGGGCGGCGTGCCGCGGGGTGCGGCCGGGCGGCCGGGCCGTCACTCGCCGCGTGCGCGGGCTCCCTCTCGGGTGCGGCCGGGTGAGACCGGACGCTCCGGGTGGCGGCGCAGGTACTCCGCCTCCAGCTCCGTCATGCGGACGCTGTGCGCGGACAGCGCGTCGTCGGGAGCGTGAAGCAGGGTGTCGTGCCGCGTGCGGTGGATGTTCTCCAGCTCCCTCAGCAGGTCCGCGTCGCTCAGCTGACGTGGATCGATTCCCATGGGTCTCCCTCTCTGTCCTTCGGCGGTGCGTACACCGGCCCGTCGCCTCTGCGTGCGGCGGCAGGTGCGCCCGCTCCGGTACGGGCCGCGCGGCAGGCCGGTGTTTCCTCGTGTTGCCCGCGACGGGCCGGGTACCCGGCGTGCGCAATCCAAGGAGGGAATCAATGGATCTCGGATTCCTCGGCCCGCTCTTCGAGCGCGAGGGCCCATGGGCGTCGGTCTACTTCGACACCACCACGGCCTCCGAGGACGCGGCGGCACGCAGGGAGCTGACCGCCCGCTCAGCCGTCGACCGCCTGAAGCAGCAGGGCGCGGACGAGAAGACGTGCCGCGCCGTCTCGGAGCGGCTCGCCTCGCTTCCCGTCGGACGGGCTCCCGGTTACGCGGTCTTCGCCACACACGGCGAGGTGGTGCTCGACACGGAGCTGACGGTCCCGCCACCCGAGGGCGGCCATCCCCCGGTCTCCTGGCAGGCGCTGCCGCGCCTCGGCCCCCTCGTGGAGCTCGCGGACAGCGACCCGTCCTGCCTGGTGGCCTACATCGACCGAAAGGGAGCCGAGTTCGAGCTCCGCGGCTCCGTCGGCTCGCACAGCGCGGGCCGCGTCACCGGCGCCGACTGGCCGGTGCACCGCACCCCCTCGGGCGACTGGTCGGAGCGGCACTTCCAGACCGCCGTCGAGAACACGTGGGAGCAGAACGCCGCGGAGATCGCCGACGAGCTGCGCAACCGCTGGGAGAAGTGCGGAGCCCGGCTCGTGGTCCTCGCCGGCGACAGCCGCGAACGCCACGCCGTCCACGACCGCCTGCCGCCCGACCTGCAGGAACGCACGTTCCAGGCCGAGCACGGCGTACGGGCCGACAGCGGCCCCGAAGGGCCCGCCTCCAACACCGCCAGCGGCCGGAAGCTGCTGGACGAGGAGGTAGCCCAGGCCCGTGCCGCTTTCGCCCGGCGCAGCGCGGCGGCCGTACTGGAGCGGTTCCAGGCCGGACGCTCGCCGGGCCAGGAGGGCCGCGTACACGCCGCGGAAGGCGTACCCGCGCTGGTCGAGGCGGCACGGGAGCACCGCATCGCCGTGCTGCTCGTACGCCCGGAAGGGCCCGACCTGCACCGCGAGGTCTGGGTCGGCGACCATCCGGACCAGGTGGCGGCACGCCGCACCGAACCCCAGTACCTGGGCGAGACCGAGCCGTCGTCCGCGCGCGCCGACGACGCGCTGCTGCGCTCCGCCGCCACGACGGGCGCCGAAGTGCTGCGCGTACGGCCGTCGGACGTGCCCGAGGGCGTGCCGGAAGGGCTGCCGGACGGCGGCCTGGGGGCGCTGCTGCGCTGGGCGCACGGAGGAGGACCGGAAGGAGGCGGAACCGGTGGCGGACAACATGCAACGCGGTAGCGACCACCTGAGCCCCCACCGCGACGACGAGGCCAAGCGCGAGCTGCAGGGCTGGCTGAGGTCGGGGCACCCCACGCGTGCCGAGGAGTGGGACGACGCCGAGCCCGGGGCGGACGACGACCCGGAGCTCACCACTCGTCCCGTACCGCCCGCCAATGCGCCGACCCCGCAGGAGGCGGAGGACGAAGCGCTCCGCTCCGACCTGGCCAGGCATCTGGGGCGGCACTCGTTCCCCGCCGACCGCGATGCCCTCAAGCGCGAGCTGATGGACCAGTACGCGCCCGATCCGCTCGTGGAGGTGGTGCGGCGGCTGCCGAAGGAGGGCGGCACGTACGCGAACGTCCAGGAGGTGATGGCCGCGCTCGGCCGCAAGCCCCGCGCCTGAGCGCCCGTCCGCCCAGAACCGCGCCGGTGCCGGGCCGCCCTGAGCGGCCCCGCACCGGCGCGGCACGTGCGACGGGCATTCCGGCTCCCGCCCGGGCGGCGGGAGCCGTTCGCCGCGCGGTCCCCGCCGTCTGCTGAGTTCGAGTGCGCCGGGCCGACCACCGGTCACGGGGCGCGCGTCCGGCGGGTGGCGGCGGGCCGTCGAGGTTTACCGGCATCCGGGTCGGAGAAAGCGAGCCTCATGGCAAGGTTCAGCAGTCTCACAGGGCTCGGAGCACGCGACGGCGCAGGTCGCGGGCGGGTCTCCCCGCTGCGCCGGGTGCGTGCCGCCAGGCGGCGGCCCGGCCCGTCGGTCCTGGAGGCGGCGGCCTCCGCCGTGTCGCACAACCCGGACACGGGACGCTCAGGGCGTCCCGCCTGGCGGGACTGGCCCGGATGGCAGGCCTGGTCCGCGGCGGACCGGTCCGTCTTCGACCTGGTCGCCAAGCGCGACTGGCCGGGACCCGAGCGGATCCTGCCGCGGCTGAGCCGCAGCGCCAACCACGGACGGCTGTGGTTCGCGGTGGCGGGGGCGATCGCGCTCAGCAACACCCCGCGGGCCCGCAGGTGCGCCGCCCGCGGCCTGGCGTCGCTCGCGGTCGCCTCGGCCACCGTCAACACCCTCGGCAAGCGCTCGGTCCGCCGGCAGCGTCCGGTCCTGGACGCGGTGCCGGTGATAAGGCGGCTGCACCGCCAGCCGGTGACGACGTCCTTCCCCTCCGGTCACGCGGCGTCCGCCGCCGCATTCGTGACGGGCGTGGCGCTGGAGTCGCCGCGCTGGGGCGCGGTGGTGGCGCCCGTCGCTGCGGCGGTGGCGTTCTCACGCGTCTACACCGGCGTCCATTACCCGAGCGACGTGCTCGTCGGGGCTGCGCTCGGTGTGGGGTCGGCGTTCGCGGTGCGGGGCATCGCCCCGACCCGTTCCCAACTCCCTTCCCCAGGGCGTCCGTTGAGGGACGCTCCGGCGCTTCCGGAAGGGCTCGGGCTGGTGCTGGTGGCCAACGCCCGCTCGGGCTCCCGCGACGAGTCCCCCTGCGAACCGGCGGAGGAGGACGCCGAGCTGGAGGAGCCGACGTCCCTGAGCGTCGTGCGCGACATGCTGCCCAAGGCGGAGATCGTCTGCTGCGACCCGAGGTCGGGGCATCTGGACGAGAAGCTCGGTCAGGCAGCGCGGCGGGCCGCCGAACTCGGCGGCGCGCTGGGCGTCTGCGGCGGCGACGGCACGGTCAACACCGCCGCCACCCACGCCCTGCGGGCGGGTGTGCCGCTGGCGGTGCTGCCGGGCGGGACGCACAACCACTTCGCGTACGACCTGGGCATCGAGGAGTTCGCCGACACCTGCCGCGCCGTACAGACGGGCGACGCCGTGGCCGTCGACCTCGGGCGCTTCACCCCGCTGCCTCCGCACTCCGGCACCCAGGACGACGTGGTGCGCGAGCCCGGGTACTTCCTGAACACCTTCAGCCTCGGCGCGTACCCCGAGCTCGTCCGCATCCGCGAGAGGTGGGCGCACCGCATCGGGCCCTGGCCCGCGGGAGTCCTGGCGGCCCTGCAGGTGCTGCGCACCAGCGGCCCCGTGGAGGCGGGACTCGGCGGCAAGGAGCGGGCGCTGTGGCTGCTGTTCGCGGGCAACTGCGGCTACCGCGTCGGGATGGCGCCGGTGCGGAGGCACGACCTCGCCGACGGGCAGCTGGACATCCGGCTCGTCGGAGCGGGCCGCTGGGCCCGCACCCGCCTGTTCGTCGCGGCCCTCACCAGCACCGTCGGCCGCTCTCCGCTGCACAGCACGCGGCGGCTGCGGAGGCTGGTGATCTCCGACATCCCGTCGGGGACGCATCTCAGCTACGACGGCGAGGTGGCCCCGGCGCCGCACCGGCTGCTGCTGGACAAACAGCACGAGGCGCTGACGGTGTACCGGCCGCTGGAGCAATGAGCGGTCCCGCGCCCTCTGCGCGCCCAAGCCTCCCGCCATGTGAGACGGATCTGTCCAGCAGGTGAACAACGGCCGTAGGCTGCCGTCATGCCGAAGGAGACCGCGACCTACACGCACGGCCACCACCCGTCCGTCCTGCGCTCGCACACGTGGCGCACCGCCGCGAACTCAGCCGCGTACCTGGTGGGTGAACTCGTCCCGGACACACGCCTGCTGGACATCGGCTGCGGTCCCGGGACCATCACCGCCGACCTGGCCGCCCTCGTGCCGGACGGCCGCGTCACGGGCGTGGACGCCGCCGCGGACGTCCTGGGCCAGGCGCGGGCAGAGGCCGCGGGGCGCGGTCTGGCGAACACCGCTTTCGCGGTCGGCGACGTTCACGCCCTCGGCTTCGCCGACGCGTCCTTCGACGTCGTGCACGCCCATCAGGTGCTGCAGCACGTGGGCGATCCGGTGGGCGCCCTGCGCGAGATGCGGCGCGTGTGCCGGCCCGGGGGGCTGGTCGCGGCCAGGGACTCCGACTACGGCGCCATGTTCTGGTATCCGCGGACCGAGGGGCTCGACGAGTGGCGGGAGCTGTACCGCCGCGTCGCCCGGGGCAACGGCGGCGAACCGGACGCCGGCCGCCGCCTGCACGTCTGGGCGCGGGAGGCGGGTTTCACGGAGGTCGCGTCGTCGTCGAGCGTGTGGTGTTTCGCCACTGACGAGGAGCGCCGGTGGTGGAGCGGCCTGTGGGCGGAGCGGACGCTCGCGTCCTCGTTCGCGCGCACGGCCGTCGACGGCGGGTTCGCGACGGCCGGGCGGCTCGACGACGCGGCGCGTGCGTGGCGGGAGTGGGGTGCGCGGGAAGACGGGTGGTTCGGTGTGCCCCACGGAGAGATCCTCTGCCGGGCCTGACGACGGGTAAGTCGCCAACTAGGCTCGTTCCATGGACATTCTGGGGACTTCACTGCGCGTGTGCGTCGACGATCTGGACGCGGCCGTTCCGGCGTACGAACGACTGGCGAACGCCGAGGCGGTGCGTTTCGCGCAAGGACCGGTCTCGGTGGCGGCCGTCGGGCCGTTCTTCCTCATGAGCGGCCCCGCGGAGCACATGGACATCCTCCGGAAGATCGCCGCGACGCTCGCCGTGAAGGACGTCGACGAGGCCGTCGCCGATCTGAAGGCCGTGGGCGCCCAGATCATCGCGGGCCCCAAGGAGACGCCCATCGGACGCAACGTCGTGGCACGGCACCCCGACGGCAGCGTCTTCGAGTACGTCGACCGCCAGGGCACGGACAGCTAGGGCGTCACGGCGAGGCGCACGGCGCGGCCTTGCCGCACGTCACGGCAGGGCCGCGCCACCGCCCTCTCCCCGGCGCTGGTCGGCGCGGCCGCTATTCGTCCACGCGGGACGCCTCGCGGCAGCTCTCCGAGCCCTCGCAGCTCTTCAACGCCTCCAAGGTGTCGTGCAGTTCGTCGCGGCGGTCGTCCGGGAGGGACGAGATCCGGTTCCGCAGCTGCTCGGGATCGGACTTCATCGAGTAGAACTCGCGGTCGCCGCCCGCGTATTCGACGTACAGCGACTCCGGGGTCCGCAGGGCCTCGTAACTCGGCGGGTCACCGTGGTTCTTCCGGGGGGCGGCGTCCGGATCCCCCTTCTTGGACTTCCCTTTGCGGTGCTCCACCAGCACGGATTCCCGCCAGTTCTCCGGCGTCTTCCCGCGCAGCAGGTCCGTGAGGCCGCTGCCGTCGACCGACGACGGAGGCTTCACGCCCGCCATTTCGAGGAACGTGGGATTGAGATCGGTGTTCTCCGCCATCCGCGGGATCCGCTCGCCCGCGGGCACCGCCGGTCCGGTGACCATCAGCGGCACGTTGATGTCGGTGTCGTAGGCGGTCTGCTTGCCGGGCCTGAGCCGGTGTTCACCCATGTGGAAGCCGTTGTCGGAGCCGAAGACGAAATAGGTCTCGTCCGCGATTCCCTTCTTCTTCAGCTGGTCCTGGAGGTCGCCGATCATCTTGTCGACAGCCTGCACGGATCGCACCCGCTTGGCGAACTTGCGGTCGATCTCCCTCTCCTCCTTCGCGGTGAGCGGCTTCAGGTCCTTCTGCCACTCGGGAGCGGGCGTCGACGCCTTGTCGTACGCCTCGGTACGGGGCGCCTTCAGCGACGGGTACTCGTCCTTGTCCCTGGGCGCGGGCGTCGACGGCGAGTGCGGCGTGAACGGGTTGATCTGGAGCATGAAGGGCTTCTTCGCCCCGGACGACTTGTCGACGAACGACGACGCCTTCTTCGACAGGACGTCCGTCAGATAGTCCTCGGGCTCGTTTCCGTAGTGCTTGACGCGGCCGTTCTCATTGAGGTCGTAGTCGAATTCCGGATAGCCGTTGCCGGCGACGGCCCACTCGTCCCAGCCTTTCGGTACGTACGGTTGGGACGTGCCGTTCTTGTCCGCGGGCTGGTAGCCGTTGAGGTACTTGCCCATGAAACCGGTCCGGTAGCCGGCGTCCTGGAGCGCGGGCGCGAAGCACTTCTTCTCGTTGCCCTTTTTCATGAAGGCGCCGTAGCCGCCGTCGTCCCCGTTGTTGGTGAAGACACCTGTGTTGTGCGGATACTGCCCCGTGAGGCCGGTCGAGCGGGACGGGCAACACAGCGAGTCGGTGACGAAGAAGTTCGAGAACGTCGCCCCCTCCTTCTGCATCCGCTGTACGTGCGGCATGTACCGCACGAGGTTCCATGACAGGTCGTCGGTCTGCACATGCACGATGTTCGGCCTGCCGCTCCCGCCCTCGCCGCCGTCGGCGGACGAGGACGTCGCCGCATCCTTCGCGTCCGTCCCCTGCACGGTCGAACACGACGTCAGCAGCGCGGCGGCGACGGCGAGACACAGTCCCGCGACGGGCGTACGTCCGATGCGTCGGCGCCCTTGGCCCTTGCGGTGTAGACGCTTGCCGGTGGGCATCCGGCCCTCCTCTCCGGTCCTGAACTCTGGTGCGTGCCGCGCATGCTGGACATCGACCTTGTGAGTTCTCTGTGAACCGTCGGTGACATGGGCCGGGAACGGGAGAGCAGGGCGGTGACGGAGACGAGGCGGAGGATGCGGTCGGGGGCGAGCGGGCCCCGCACGGTGGTGGTTCCGTACTGGCCCGCTCGTCCCCTGCTCTGAACTCGCCGCACGGGGGCGGGAGTTCACAGGCATGACGCCGCAGCGTCAGGGCACGACGACGATCTTCCGCCCCTTGCCGGCCGCGAACTGCTCGATCGCCCGGGGGTATTCGTCCAGGGGGAGCCGGTCGGAGATGAAGATCTCCGGGTCGAGCAGGCCGCCCGCGAAGAGCTCTGCGGCGCGCTCGTAGCTGTGGAGCACCGCCATGGAGCCGGTGATGGTGATCTCCTGGTTGTAGATCTTGTACGGCTCGATGGTCGCCGTCGTCGCGTAGTCGGAGACGCCGAACTGCAGGAACGTTCCCGCCTTCGCGACCCGGCCGATGCCGTCCTGGATCGCGGCCGCGTTGCCCGTCGCGTCGACCACCAGGTCCCAGCCCTGGGGCCGGTCCAGCTCGTCGGCCGTCGCGGCCGCGGCGGAGCAGCCCAGCCGCCGTGCCGTGGCGAGCCGTTCCTCGTTGAGGTCGAGGACGTCGACGCTGGCCGCGCCGGTGCGCTTGGCCAGTTCGAGCATCATCAGGCCCATGGTCCCGGAGCCGTAGACCAGGACGTGCGAGCCGAGCTGGCTCTTGAGGACGTCGTAGCCGCGCACCGCGCACGACAGCGGCTCGATGAGGGCGGCGTCCTGGGTGCGCACGTGCTCGGGCAGTTTCACGCAGTTGGCGACGGGAGCCACCGCGTACTCGGCGGCGCCGCCCGCCGTGGTCACCCCGATCGCGGCCCAGCGTTCGCAGAGGTTGTTGTGCCCCGTACGGCAGTAGCGGCACTCGTAGCAGTACAGCGACGGGTCGACGGCGACCCGGTCCCCCACGGCCACCTCGCTGACCTCGCTGCCCACGCCGACGACCTCGCCGGCGAACTCGTGACCGGGGACGACCGGCAGCGTCGGAGCGAACTCGCCCTCCAGGATGTGCAGATCGGTGCCGCACAGCCCGCACGCCGCCACGTCCACGACCACCTGCCGGGGGCCGGGAGCCGGGTCGGGGACGGTGGTGAGCGAGACCCTGCCCGGGGACTCGACGAGTGCTGCCTTCATTTCACTGCTCCTAGGGAAAGGCCCTGGACGAGCTTGTCCTGGGCGGCGAAACCTGCCGCGAGCACCGGCAGGGAGATCACGACCGACGCCGCGCACACCTTCGCCAGGAACAGGCCCTGGCTGGTGATGAAACCGGTCAGGAAGACCGGAGCCGTCTGGGCGACGACGCCCGTGAGGACCCGGGCGAAGAGCATCTCGTTCCAGCTGAAGATGAAGCAGATGAGCGAGGTGGCGGCGATGCCCGGCATGGCGATGGGGGCGACGACGCGGGTGAGGATGGCCGGCAGTCTCGCCCCGTCGATCTGCGCCGCCTCGATCAGCGCGGGCGGCACCTCCGCGAGGAAGGACTGCATCATCCAGACCGCGATCGGCAGGTTCATCGACGTGTAGAGGATGACGAGCAGCCAGACGTTGTCCAGCAGGCCGGTGTTCTTCGCGAAGAGGTAGATCGGAAGCAGCCCGGCGACGACCGGCAGCATCTTCGTGGAGAGGAAGAAGAACAGGACGTCGGTCCACTTGCGCACGGGGCGGATCGACAGCGCGTACGCGGCGGGCAGCGCGAGCAGCAGCACGAGGAGGGTGGAAACGACCGACGCCGTCAGCGAGTTGGCGAGCGAGAACCAGGGGCTCGGGCCCCCTCCGGCGCCGAAGAACTCGCGGTAGCCGTCGAGCGTGAGGGGCGCCGCCAGGGCGGGCGGGTTCTTGGCCGCGTCGGTCTCCGAGTGCAGCGACGTCAGCACCATCCACAGCACCGGCAGCACGAAGACGACGCCCACGAACCAGGCGACGAGACCCAGTGAGGCGTTCCTGCGGCGGACGCTCTTCGGCGCGGTGTCCGGGGCGGCGCCCCTCCCCGCGGGCTTCGCGGCGGACGTCCCCGCCGGGGCGGCGGCGGACCGGCCGGTGCTCGTTGCGGCGCTCATGAACGGGCCTCCTCGTTGAAGAGGGACGAGACCACCCGCAGCGCGAGGGTGGCGATGACGATGGAGCCGATCACGACGAGCACACCGGCGGCGGACGCCAGTCCGTACTCGTGGCCCTGGTAGAAGGTCTGGTAGATCGTGTACGGCAGGTTGGCGGTGCCGAGCCCGCCCGAGGTGATGGTGAAGACCGCGTCGAAGTTCTGCACGATGTAGACGGTCCCCAGCAGCGCCCCCAGCTCCAGGTAGCGCCGCAAGTGGGGCAGCGTGATGTAGCGGAAGACCTGCCAGGCGCTCGCACCGTCGATCCACGCGGCCTCGACGGCGTCGGAGGGGCGGCTCTGCAGCCCGGCGAGCAGGATCAGCATCATGAACGGCGTCCACTGCCACACCAGCGAGGCCTCGACGGCGCCGAGCGGCATCTCCGCGACCCAGTCGGGCTGCGGGGCGCCGTCGCCGGAGATCCAGTGCAGCACGCCGTTGAACAGCCCGTACTCCGGGTTGTAGAGCACGTGCTTCCACAGCAGCGCCGCCGCGACGGGCACCAGCAGGAACGGCGCGATGAGCATCGTGCGGACGGCGCCGCGGCCCTTGAACCGGCGGTCCAGCAGCAGTGCGAGCAGCATCCCCAGCACGAGGCTGGCGAGCACCACGGTGACGGTCAGCAGGATCGTCGTCAGGACGGACTTGCGCAGCTCCGGATCGCCCAGCACCTCCGCGTAGTTGGCCAGTCCGGCGAAGCTGCGGGCCTCCGGATAGAGGGCGTTCCAGTCGAATACGGAGATGACCAGCGTCGCCACCATGGGCAGCTGCGTGACGATGATCAGGAAGACGAGAGCGGGGAGCAGCGGTGCCCGGGTGACCCAGGCGCGCAGCCGGGGGGACGGGGCGGTACGCGCCGGATGTCCGGAGTCCCGTGCGCCTGGCGCCCGTCCGCCGGGCGGGGTCGTGGTGGTCGTCGTGGCCGGTGTGCTGCTCATCGTCCTCGCCCCTCGTACTCCTCGGAGACCTCTAGGGCCAGCTGCTGTGACTTCTTCAGGGCCGTCGCGACGGACTGGCGTCCCGCGATGGCCGCGCTGATCTCCTGGGAGACCTTGGTGCCCAGGTCGGAGAACTCGGGGATGTCGACGAACTGGATCCCGATGGTGGGACGCCGTTGGACGCCCGGGTCACGCGGATCCGCCTCGGTGATGGCCTTGCGGGTGGTCTCGCCGAAGGCTCCGGCCGTCTTCTCGTACTCGGGGATGTCGTAGGTGGAGGCCCGCTTCCCCGCCGGGACGTTCGCCCAGCCGAACTCCTCGCCCACGAGGTGCTCGTACTCCTTGCTGGACGCCCAGGAAATGAACTCGTACGCCTTGTCCTGATTGCGTGACGCCTTCTGCAGGCCCCAGGCCCAGCTGTAGAGCCACCCGGAGGAGGAGGTCTTCACAGTCGGCGCGGGCGCGTAGCCGATCTTGCCCTTGACGGGGGACTTCTCGGCCTCCAGCGAGCCCGCGCCCGACGTCGCGTCGTACCACATGGCCGACTTGCCCTGCGTCATGTTGTTCAGGCATTCGGCGAACCCCGACTGGGTGGCGCCGGACTGGCCGTGCTCGCGGATGAGCCGGACGTAGAACTCGGTCGCCTTCACGAAGGCGGGGTCGGTGAGCCTGGCCTTGTAGTTCTCGTCGAACCACGTGCCCCCGAAGGTGTTGACCACGGTGGTCAGCGGGGCGATCACCTCGCCCCATCCGGGCAGCCCGCGCAGGCAGATGCCGCTCATGCCCTTCTCGGCGCCGTCCGCCTTCGCGGCGAGCTTCGCGACCTGCGGCCAGGTCGGCTCGGCCGGCATCTTCAGGCCCTTCTTCTCGAAGACGTCCTTGCGGTACATCAGGAAGGAGGACTCGCCGTAGAAGGGTTCGGCGTAGGTCTTGCCGTCCTCGCCCTTCAGCGACTCGCGGATGGGCGGAAGGATGTCCTTCTGGTCGAAGTCCGGGTCCTTCTTCAGGTAGCCGTCGAGCGGCTGGAGCCATTCGTTCTTGGCGTAGATCGGCGCCTCGTAGTTGCTGATCGTGGCGACGTCGTACTGCCCGGCCTGGTTGGCGAAGTCCTGGCCGATCTTGTCGCGTACGTCGTTCTCCGGCAGCGTCGTGAAGTTGACCTTGATGCCGGTCTTCTTGGTGAAGTGCTCGGCGGTGAGCTTCTGGAGCTCGACCATCTGCGGGTTGTTCACCATCAGGACGTTGATCGTGTCGCCGCCTGTGGCGAGGCTGCCCGCGCCGGCGCACGCTGCCATCAGCACGTTGGCGGTTGCCACACCGATGACTGCGCGCGTCCTGCGGCGGCTCTGACTGCGCATGAACGATCTCCTGGTCATATCGGGGCGAAGCGGGCGGACTTCGGGCGGGAGAGTCGAGGGGAGGAGCCGGGAGGGCGCCGAGCCGCCGGTAGCGGGGACGGGGTGGAGGGCGGGCGGTGGAGGTGCCCCCTGGCGGTCAGACGCGGATCACCTGGGGTCCGCGGAGGGAGTAGCGGTGGGCTTCGGACGCGGGCACTCCGGTCGAGGTGATGATCGTCTCGAAGTCGCCGACCTCGGCGAAGCGGCAGAAGCTCACCGCCCCGAACTTCGTGTGCATGCCCGCGAAGATCCGCCGCCGGGAGGCTCTGACGGCTTGCGCCTTCACCTCGCTGACGGCCGGGTCGGGGGTGGTCAGACCGTGTTCCCGCGAGATGCCGTTGGCGCCGATGAAGGCCAGGTCGATGACGAACCCGGCGAGCATCTTCGTCGTCCAGTGGTCGACGGTGGCCAGCGTCCCGCCGCGTACGCGCCCGCCGAGCAGCAGCACGGTGATCTCCTCCGACGAGGCGAGCGCTCCGGCGGCGGCCAGGGACGCGGTGACCACGGTCAGCGGACGGTCGCGGGGCAGCGCCTCGGCGATGAGCTGCGGCGTGAACCCCTCGTCGATGAAGACCGTCTCCGCCTCCCCGAGGTGTTCGGCAGCGGCGGCGGCGATGCGGCGCTTCTCCGGCACGTGCATGGTGGTGCGGAAGGCCAGGGTCGTCTCGAAGCCCGCGCTCTCCACCGGATAGGCCCCGCCGTGCGTGCGGCGCAGCAGTCCGTGCGCCTCCAGGACGCGCAGATCGCGGCGGACCGTCTCCTTCGCGACGCCCAGTGTGCCGGCGAGTTCCGCGACGTCGACCGAGCCGCCGCGGCGGGCCGCCACGACGATCTCGCGCTGTCGTTCCTCCGCGCTCATGGGCGGCACTCCCCTCTCCGTACGGTCACGGCCGTGCCCGTTCGGGCCCGTGTGGAGAGTTGTACAGCTCCTCGAACACGGGGACCAGGCCAGGCGCTGGCGGGATCGTGCCCGTTTCTGCCCGTTCCACGGACCCCGTTGCGGCGCCGTGACGTGCGCGGACGGGCCCCCAGCGGTCATGGGCGACGCCTGGTGCCGCCGTGGGTGCGCCCGCCGGGTGCCCGTTCCGGCCCGGCGGGACGGTGGCACGGGTCACTGCCCGCCCGCGGCCCGGGTCCGAACGGTCATCCGGAGCGGTCCGAGGAGACGGGCGCGCGCAGTCCTGACGGACGCGAACAGCCCGGGCGGACCGCGCCGTCCGAGGCTGCGCCGTGCCGGGCGGAGTTCCCGGAAGGCCCGCTCCGTCAGGCGGGGCGCATGCGGAAGTCGTACCGCTCCGGCAGCGGTTCGTCGGTGAGGGCGGCCCACGTCTCGCCGAGCACCTCGTCGCCCTCGCGCAGGTCGTCGACCTCGAAGCCCGCGTCGAACACCTCGCGTGCCGCGCCCGGCTCGCCCTCGGCGGCCAGCACCTGCGCGAGCAGCAGCCGGTAGCGTCCCCGCTTCCGCGTCTCCGCGGGGAGCCGCTCCAGGACGTCTCGCGCCTCGGCGGACCGCCCCGCCGAGAGCAGCACGGGCACCGCCTCGCGCACGAGCGCCTCCAGCAGCACCGCCGGCGCGGACCGGGAGGCGGCAGTCTCGACGGCGGTCAGCCAGCGGTCGGCTGCCCGCGGCAGCCCCCCGCGCGGGTGCGGATCCTGCGCGTCCGCGACCGCCAGGCACCGCAGGGCCCACGGCGTCGCCTCGGCTGCGACGGACCGCTCCCAGCTCCTCACGGCCTGCGCCCTGTCTCCCGCGTGCCACTGCGCGACGCCGAGGTGGTAGTCGGTCGACGGCCCGGAGGGAGCGCACTCCAGCAGGTCGCGCCATTCCCGGGAGACCAGCGAGGGGGCCGGGACGCGGGCGGCAGCGCCGCCGGACTCCCTGGCACCGGACGCCGCGGAGCCCGTCGCCGCGGAGCCGGTCGCCGGGGCTTCGGGGAAGCGGCCCTTCGTCAGCAGCTCCAGCCAGGGGCGCTGCTCCTCGCCCGTCGTCTCCTCGGGGAAGGGCGTGCCCGGCAACGAGTAGCCGCCGCGGGCGACTTCGAGCGCGCCCCATCCGGAGCCGGCGGCCAGCAGCCCGCCTTCGGGCTCCGCGTCGGCGCACTCCCGCCACGCCTCGTAGGCGGCGTCCACCTCAGCGCGGGGCAGGGCCTCCTCCAGCCGGGACTCGGTGTGACGGCGGGCCGCCGCCCAGTCCGCGCCGTGCACGGCGGCAGGGTCGGCGTCGAGCGGACCGTACGCCTCCATCCAGGCGAACTCCTCCCCCGCGCCGAGCGGGACGTGCTCGAGCTGGGTGCGGGCGAGGCCCGCCTGGATCTCGGCGTAGCCGCCCGTGCCCGGCTCGGTCAGCCACTCCTGCCAGCGCCGCCCGCCCGGGCCGTGCCCCCACACGAAGAGCTTGCGTCCGCGCAGGAGCGAGGTGGAGGTCTGCACGAGGCCGGTGCCCTGCGCGTCAAGGGAGGCGATCCACTTACGGGAGGAGGCGGGGATCTCGTAGAAGTAGTCGGCGGGGAACTCGCTGGCCTGCGGATACGAGCGGTCCGCGCCGTCCCACTCCGGCACAGGGATGCGGCGCAGGCGGCGCTCGTAGGCGAAGTACCAGGTCTCGTCCGCCGGTACGAGGACGCGCGTGCCCTCGCCCTCCGGAACCGCGATGTTCGACCACCAGTAGACGGGCACCGTCCGGTCGTGCGGGTTGCGGATGCGGACGCCCACGTACAGGAAGTCGGAGTTCTCCGGTAGCCACAGATCGACCTGGAACGGGGTGTCGCGCAGGCGCTCCCACTCCCAGAGGCGCAGCATCTCTCCCCCGGCTGCCGCCGGGTGGGGCCCCGTGCCGCCGGGCGCGGGCACCCGTGCGGCGTGCAGCGGGGCGCAGGACAGCGTGGTGTGGCCGGTCGCCCCGATGTTCCACTCGACGCCACCGGAGTACCAGGCGCCGTTGAGGGCGAAGTCCGCGGGCTGCAGTACGGGGTTGGTGTACAGCAGGTTCCGTCCGGTCGGCTTGTGGTGGAGCGAGTGGATGCGGCCGCCGTACCCCGGCAGTACGGTCACGCGCAGCTTCTCGTTCTCCAGGACGAGCGCGTCGATGGACGCCGGCGTGCGTTCGCGGGTGTAGCCGTCCAGCACCCGTTCGGGAAGCACCGAGCGCAGCGGCTCGTACCCCACCTGCCGTGCCATCTCGGCGGGGAGGGACGCCCGTTCGCTCTCGTCGAGCGTGTGCATCTCGTCCAGGGGCAGCAGCGGCGGCAGCGGATTCGCGGGGCCGACGGGAGCCGCCGGAAGGGTAAGGGTGGTGGAGCGCAGCGTCGTCGGCACGGCATCCTCGTTCCTCTACGCGGCTGGGACGCCCGGCTCTCCCGGGCCCCGACGACCATGGAACACGGTGGGCGCCGCGATGACCAGGGCGCATGTGCCGGTCCGTACGGGACGCGTCCGGCCGCACGGGAGGTGTCGGGGTGCGGCACCGATCCCGGAACGCGGCGGCGGTGGCCCGTGTCGTCCGTGCTTGGCCGGTGTCTTGCGGCAGGTATCGGCGGTCGGCGGTCGGCGGTCGGCGCCTACGCCGAGGGCGGGGCGCCCGGGCCGTCCAGCAGCGCCCAGGCCGCGGCGTAACGGCCGGGGACGGCGACGTCGGCGATCCGCCAGCCCGCCGGAGGCACGGGCATCCGCGACGTGCCCACGTAGGAGACCGCGGGATCCTCGGCGAGTCCGGTGCCCTTGCCCTTGAGGTACGCCTCCTTCCGCGTCCAGCAGCGGGCGAAGGCGACGCCCCGCTCCGCCTCCGGAAGCGCGGCCAGCTCGATCTGCTCCCTGGGGTGAAGGGCGCGCGCGACCTCCGTGACGACCGACGGCTCCTGCTCCTGCTCGACGTCGACCCCGACCGCTGCGCCCGCGAAGGCGAGCACCACGAGGTCGCCCGCGTGGGAGAGGGAGAAGTGCAGGGGATCGCCGGGCACGGAGGGACGTCCGTGCGGGCCGCCGCAGACCGGGCAGTCGGCCCGGGTCAGCGGCACCGCGGCGGGCGTCGTGCCGAGCCGCGCCGCGAGTTCGTGGCGCAGCGCCGTATGTGCGACGTGGTAGCGGTCGCGGTCCGCCCGCAGCCGGAACGCGGCCGCGCGGGCCCGCTCCTCGTCCGAGAGCAGCGACAGCTCCCCGGCGGCACGGTCGGCGTACTCGGAGACCCGCAGGACCCGGACGTCGACGTGGGTGTCCGGCGCGTCCTCGGATGACAGGCGGCGGCCCGGAACACGGTCGGCGTCCCACGCTGCTCCGGAAGTCGTCGGCATCCCACGAAAGTACACTCCCCGACGTCGTCGCCCCATGCCGCCGGAGGGCTCCCCAGCATGACCCCAGCCGATCTCTTCCCCGACTCGCTTCCCGTGACGACCGCCATGCGGCGCACCGCGAGCGGACGGGACTGGCTGAGCCGACTCCCCTCTCTGGTCGAGGAGTTGAGGCAGCGCTGGAACCTGCGGCTCGGCTCCCCGTACGCCGGCGGCAGCTGCTCGTGGGTCGCCCCGGCAGAGCGCGCCGACGGGGCCCGCGCCGTACTGAAGGTGACCTGGCCGCACAGGGAGGCACGGCCGGAGGGCGAGGCACTGCGGCTGTGGGCGGGAGACGGCGCGGTGCGGGTGTACGAGCACGACCCGCGGCAGTACGCGCTGCTCCTGGAACGCTGCGAACCGGGCACGCAGCTCGGCGAAGCCCTGGAACTGCCGGCCGAGGAACGGCTCGTGACGGGTGCGGGCGTTCTGCGGGTGCTGTGGGACCGCGGCCGCGGGCGGCGGCCCGGGCCGGACTCCGCCATCGAGGACCTCGCCGGCGCCACAGGCCGGCTGGCGGACGTACTCGACGAACGGGCGGGCCGCCGCACATGGCCGTCCTCCGTGGACACCGGCCTCTTCCGGCAGGCGTCCTCGCTGCTGCGTGAACTGCCGCGCACCGCACCGCTGGAGACGGTGCTGCACGGCGACTTCAACCCCGGCAACGTGCTGGCGTCCGGCCGCCGTCCCTGGCTGGCGATCGACGCCAAACCCCTCTACGGGGACGCCGCGTTCGACCCCTGGCCCCTCATCCAGCAGGTGGACGACCCGTTCGCGCATCCGTCGCCGGAGCACGTCCTCGCCCGGCGCACGGCGCTCGTCGCCGGCGAACTCGGCGCGGACGCGGCCCGTGTGCACGCCTGGGCCATGGCACGCCTCGTCGAGTTCGCGCTGTGGCAGCTCGACGTGGACGGTGGTGACACCGGGCACGAAGGGCGGCTGGACCGGACCGTGCAGCTCGTCCGGCAGGCCCGCGTCCTCGCCGAGCTGGCCGGCCTCTGAGATTCTCCCGGGCCGCCGGAATTCGAGGGCTGCGGGACCGGAATACGGGGGCCATGGCGCGGAGGCGGTATTCGCGACGGCGGCGTGCTTTTCTGCCGCAATCCCGGGCTCCTCAGAGCACCCCCAAAGCGCGGCCGCACCGTGCCCGTTCACGTTCAGCTCCGCCCACCTGGCAGCGACAAATGGAACGGCCGGAGCACGCTTTTCGTATGACTTTCCTCTTGCGTGAAGACTTGGAGAACAAGTCATTCCGGCGGCACATCTTGGACATCTGACACCTATCGCATTCCTCAGCCACCGCGGACAGTGCACGATCAGAGTGATCACCGAGTTCTACCGGGGGAATCACATGAGCAAATCTGTAACTCGTCGTGCCGTCACGGCCGTTGCGGCCGCAAGTGCCGTGCTGCTCTTGGGCGGCACGAACATCGCCTCCGCCCAAAGTGCCGCGCAGGCACCCGGATCGGAGTCCGGGACTGTGACGAGCAGCGTCCGCGCCGGCGGCGCCGACGGGGACGTGAGCACGAAGCGCACCAGGTGGGCCAAGTGCACGGGGACCGTCAACAATCCGCACTGGTCGAAGGGGGGCAAGAGCGTCATCTTCAAGACCCGGCTCAGCTGCAAGGGGAACATCCCCAGGGTCCATGTGCGGGTGCGCGGTCAGTTGCTGAAGTGCCCCGGCCTCTGCCCGCCCTCGACCGTCGCCACGTCGAATGAGACGAAGTCGGTCGCCGTCAACGGCGGGAGCGTGACCTACTACACGCCCAAGCCGAAGGGGAAGAAGATCAGGGGCGACGGCTCCTACCAGGGCAAGGTGACCATGCAGATCACCTCTCCCTTCCCGGGCACGAAGGGCAGCGCCAGCAGCAAGATGGTGAAGGTCAACACGCCGTAGCGGACGCCGCGTCGAGGAGAGACCCCGTGAAGTGGGAAGTGCACGCGGAGCTGGTCGTCATGGAGGACGGGCTTGATTCCGTAGCCCTGACGGACCGGCTCGCGGCGTGGCTTTCCGCTCACGGGGCCGACGCCTTGCCCCAGCTGACCATGGCCGACGGGGGAACGGCCGAGACGCTGGGTGCCGTCTTCGGGATGCCGGCCGAAACGCCCGGTCAGGCTGCTGACGCCGCGCTCACCCAGCTGCGACGCGCCGCGAGCGACCTCGGGGTCCCCGTGGGGCCCGTCGACGAAGTCCTCGTGCGGCGCGCGCACATCGACCCTCGCGCCCCCCTCGCTGAGCGCAGGGCTGAAGGAACCTGACGTCGGTTCGGCAGCCGTGACGTCGACTGCACGTGACGCCGGCTGCACGTGACGTCGGCAGCTCGACCGTGCCAGTGATGCGACGGCGCTGCTCGCCCTACTCCCCCGTCGCTCCGTCGGCCAGTTCCCGTGCGACATCGAGGTGCCCGACGTGCCGCGCGTACTCCTGCAGCAGGTGGAAGAGGATCCATGCCAGCGAGGGCGCCTCCTCCTCGGTGGGGAAGCGGCCACCGAGCCGGGCGTGTGCGTCCAGCCGGGCCTCGCGGACGATCTCCCGCGAGCGGTCGCACTGGGCCCGGAAGGCGGCGACGATATCGGCCACCGGCACCCCGTCCGGGACGCGCCACTTGCCGTCCCCGCCCCTGTCGCCCCACGGGTCAGGTACCTTCTCGGCCTCGAACCCCCAGCACAGCCAGCGGCGTTCGACGTACGTCAGGTGCCGGACGAGTTGGAGCGGCGTCCAGCCCGACGGCAGACGGCTGCCCCGCAGCTCCTCCTCGGAGAGGCCGTCGATCTTCCGCAGCAGCGTGTCCCGGTAGTAGTCGAGATAGCCGCGCAGCAGCACGTGCGGATCGGCCGTCGACGGATCGGGCTCGCCCGGCGGCAGCGGCGGGATGGAGGCTTCGGTGGCGGTCACGTGAGTCCTGGTTCGTCGTAGGTGAGCGTGCGGGCGTCCGCGTCGAGTACGGCCGGAACGCCCAGGGGAAGAGTCGGGGTGGAGGTGCCGTGGCCGAAGCCCATGTCCTCCACGATCGGGACGCCGAGCGGGGCGAGTCGTTCTCGCAGCACTACCCGGACGTCTTCGCGTTCCCCGCAGTCCGTGAACGAACCGAGCGCGATACCCGCGACCCCCTCGAACCAGCCGGAGCGCAGGAGCTGGGTGAGGAGCCGGTCGAGGCTGTAGGGCTGCTGCGCGATGTCCTCCAGCAGCACGATGCCGCCCGCCGCGGAGGGACGCGCGTGGCTGGTGCCGCGCTCCGCCGCAAGCAGCGACAGGTTGCCGCCGAGGGTGACACCCCGCGCCTGGCCGGGAACGAGGGTGCGGGTGACCTTCGCCGGCGTCGTCGTCAGGACGCTCTCCGGAGCGAAGAGGGAGCTGCGCAGATGCTCACGCGTCGCGCTGTCGGCGAGGAACGAGGCGGTGGCGATCATCGGCCCGTGCAGCGTGGCGAGACCGAGCCGCTGGGCCAACGCCTCGTGCATGACGGTGAGATCGCTGTAGCCGACGAACACCTTGGCCGGCGCGCGGCGCAGTGCGTCCCAGTCGAGCAGGTCGAGGACGCGCTGGGTCCCGTAGCCGCCGCGGGCGGCGATGACTGCCGAGAGCGAAGGGTCGCACCAGGCTTCCTGGAAGTCGCGGGCCCGGAGTTCGTCCGCACTCGCCAAGTGGTCCATGGAGGGGTGGGGTTCGAGGACGTGCGGCCCGAGGACGGGCTCGAGGCCCCAGTCGCGGAGGACGTCCACCCCCGTCGCGAGATTCTCACGCCCCACAGGCCCGCTCGGCGCCACGATGCCCACCCGGTCGCCCGGGCGCAGCCGCCGCGGCCGGGTCAGGGGGCGCACGCTCACCTCCCCGCCCGCAGAGGGAGACGCGGCGTGCGTCGTATCGGCGGCCGCGGGGAACGCGGCCCCCGGTTGTTCCGCGCCCCGGTGCGGTGTCTGCGTCTCATCCATCACGGCTTCAGCTCCAGTGTGGGTACGTCGCCCCGCTCGGTCCCGAACGTCTGGGCGTACAGCGACAGTTCCGCCTCGACCGCCCTGATGATGGTCTCCGCGCGGCGGAAGCCGTGCCCCTCCCCCTCGAAGGTGAGGTAGGCGTGCGGCACCCCCCGGCCGTCGAGTTGCTCCAGGAAGCGGTCGCACTGGACAGATGGGCAGATGACGTCGTCGAGTCCCTGGAGCAGCAGGAAGGGTGCCTCGATGCGGTCGGCGTGCTGCATGGGCGAGCGGTCGCGGTAGCGGTCGGGCACTTCCCGCAACGGGCCCACCAGGGACTCCAGATACTGCGATTCGAAGTCGTGCGTCTCACCCGTGGCCCATCCGGTGAGGTCGAGGATGGGGTAGCTGATCGTCCCGCATGCGTACAGGCCCGCGGTGTCCGGTGACGTGAGGGACGCGGCCGTCGTCCAGCCGCCCGCGCTGCCGCCGCGCAGTGCCAGGCGATTCGGGTCGGCGCTGCCTTCGGCCGCCAGCTGGCGGGCCGCCGCCGCGCAGTCCTCGACGTCGACGACGCCCCACTGCTCGCGGAGCCGGTTGCGGTAGGACCGCCCGTACCCGGTGGAGCCTCCGTAGTTGACCTCGACGACGCCGATGCCGCGGGAGGTGAAGTAGGCGATCTCCAGGTCGAGTACGAGTGGGGCGCGGCTGGTGGGGCCGCCGTGTGCCCAGACCACGTACGGGGGCAGCTCGCCTTCCGGGGCCGCGTAGCCGGGATGGTGCGGCGGGTACACGTGGGCGTGGATGTCCCTGCCACCGGGTCCGGTGAAGGTGCGCACGAGCGGCTGCGGGTAGTGGGCCGGATCGACCGGGTCCTCGTGTGCCGCGGCGACGACGACCGCGTGACCGGTGCCCGTGTTCAGCTCGACCACCTCGTAGGAGCTGTGCGGGGAGGCGGCCACACCGACGACGCGGGTGTCCGTCACCGCCAGGGCGGCCCACTCCGTCCAGGGACCGGCGGCGTCGGCGATCTCGCCTGTCCGCGGGTCGAGGATGCCCAGCCGCATGGCGCCGCGGCCGTGGAGGGTGGCGATGAGGCCGTCGGCCATCGGCGCGAACCACCTCTGCCCGATGCGCCACAGCCCGCCGGCGAACTCCTCCTCGCGCGGGCAGAGGGCGACCCTTTCGCCAAAGCCGCCGGGCGCCGCCGCGTCCAGGTCGAGGCGCTGCAGGTTCCACCAACCGGTCTCGTCCGAGGCCAGCAGCAGCGTGCCGTCGGGCGCCCATTCGACCTGGGCGACCGACTCCTCCGGGCCTCCCGCCACGGTCCGTACGTCCTTTAGTTCGCCCCCGCCTGTGACCCGGGCGGCCTTCACGAGCGTCCCGTCCCAGGGCATCGCGGGGTGGTCCCAGGCGAGCCAGGCCACACGCCGGCCGTCGGGCGACGGCCGCGGGCCCGTCACGAACCGGCTGGCGTCACCGGTCAGTTCACGCACACGGCCCCTGTCCTCGGCGGCGGAGCCGTCCAGGGGGACGGCCGCGAGCAGGCGCCGCACATCGGTCGGCCCCTCACCGGTGAACTCCTCCATGACGCACCAGACTTCGGGCCGGGAACCCTCGGGCTCCACCACGACGGGGTCGCACCAGCGCAGCCCTCCGTCGCACACCTCGGAGAGCGGCGTCAGCGGCCTGGGAACGGAGCCGGGGACGTCCGGCTCGTACGCGTAGAGCCGCTGGTCGGCGAAGTGGGTGAAGACCAGCAGCGGTCCGCCCTCGCTCCGGACCGCCCCCGTCCAGGGCTGCCCGCCGTACTCGATCACACGGTTGCGCACGTTCCACGGCGCGGGCAGCACGGACTCCGCCGCGCCGTCCCCGCCGTCGGCGGGCAGGCGCATCAGCGCGCGGCGTCCGCCCTCGGCCGGCCGCGGTTCCGTCCACCAGATCTCCTCGCCCACTGCGCCGGGGTATTCGGGCCGGCCGTCGTGCGAGGCGACGAGAGAGGCGTCGATCGGGGACGTCCAGGTGCCGTAGGGGGCCGTGATGGTCGGCATGCGTGAAGCCTCCGGGGACTGGGAGAAGCGGGGAGCGGGACGGGGGCGGCTCAGAGCGCGAGCAGCGTGCGGTCCAGGACGCGGACACCGAAGTGCAGGGCGTCCACGGGCACTCGTTCGTCCACGCCGTGGAAGAGCGCCTGGTAGTCGAAGCCCTCGGGCAGCTTCAGCGGTGAGAAGCCGTACCCCTCGATGCCGAGCCGCGAGAACTGCTTCGCGTCGGTGCCGCCCGACATGCAGTACGGCACGACGTGCGCTCCGGGGTCGTGGTGCTCCAGCGCCTCGCGCATCGCCGCGTACGTCGGTGAGTCCACGGGGGCCTGCAGCGCGACCTCGCGGTGGTGGAACTCCCACTCGACGTGCGGGCCGGTGAGGCGGTCGAGGGTCTCGGTGAACTCCGCCTCCCCGCCGGGCAGGATCCGCCCGTCGACGTACGCGGTGGCGGTGCCGGGGATGACGTTGACCTTGTAACCGGCGTTCAGCATCGTCGGGTTGGTGCTGTTGCGCACCGTCGGCTCCACGAGGGCGGCGGCAGGGCCGAGGTCGGCGAGGAGCTTGTCGGCGTCGAAGTCCGGGGCGTCCACGTCCGGTTCGGGCAGCCCCCGGACGGCGGCCAGGGTCTTCAGCGCGGCCTGCACGGTCGGCGTGAGCCGCTGCGGCCACTCGTGCTCACCGATGCGGGCGATCGCGGCGGCGAGCCGGCTGACCGCGTTGGCGCGGCTGATCTTCGAACCGTGCCCCGCCTTGCCGTGTGCGGTGAGCTTGAGCCAGGCCGTGCCCCGCTCACCCGCCGCCACGGGGTACAGCCGCATCCCGTCGCCGGTGTGGAAGGTGAAGGCGCCTGATTCGCTGATGCCTTCCGTGCAGCCCTCGAAGAGGTCCGCGTGCTGCTCGGCGAGGTATTCGGAGCCGTACTCCGCGCTGTCCTCCTCGTCGGCGGTGAAGGCCAGGACGACGTCACGGCGCGGGCGGACACCGGCCCGGGACCAGGCACGCACGGCGGCGAGCACCATGGCGTCCGCGTTCTTCATGTCGATGGCGCCGCGTCCCCAGACCACGCCGTCCCGGATCTCCCCGGAGAAGGGGTGCACGCTCCAGTCGGCGGGCTCCGCCGGCACCACGTCGAGATGGCCGTGGACGAGCAGGGCGTCCGCGGAGGGGTCGCTGCCCGGGATCCTGGCCACCACGTTGGTCCGCCCGGGGGCCTTCTCGAGCAAGCGGGGCTCGATGCCCGCGTCGGAGAGCCGTTCGGCCACGTACTCGGCGGCCGGGCGCTCCGAGCCCTCGCCGCCGCCGCGGTTCGTGGTGTCGATGCGGATCAGCTCGGAGGTGAAGGTCACCGCCTCGTCCAGGGCCCGCTGGTCGATGTGCTCAGCCATACTGCTCCTCCACCGCTGACGAGACGACCGTCGTCACTGCTTTGAAAGTCCGGATTCCTTCGTACATGTCGGGTGACGTGTAGGTCACGCGGCGCTCCCCCGTCACCTCCACGCCGGGGACCACGCTCGCGGCTCCGGCCAGGTGCTCGGCGTCGAACTCCAGCTCCACGGTGTGCGCCTGGGGCTCCGCCGGCCTCGTGCGCACCGCCAGCCGCGCCGCGCTCGCCGCGGCCTCTCTGATGTCGGCCGCCGTGCGCTTCGGGGTGCGGCACACCGCCGCGTACCGCGAGACGTAGTCCTTCACGGCGACGCCGAAGGCGTCCGGCGCGTAGCCCTTCGCATCCTCCAAGGTGCGGTCGTCTCCCGTCACGAGGACCACGGGGACGCCGAACTCCTCGACGACCAGGGCGTTGAGGAGCCCTTCACTCGCCCGCGCGCCGTCGACCCAGACCCCGGTGACCGAGTTGGGCAGGTAGGTGTGGGCGAGCACCCCTTCGGTCCCCGCCCCCGTGTGGTAGCCGATGAACGCGATGCCGTCCACGTCGCCGTGCTGGACGCCCTCGACCATGCTGAGGGACTTGTGGCGCCCGGTGAGCATCTGCGCCCGGTCGTCGAGCTGTTCGAGCAGGAGGTTGCGCATCGACCAGTGCGCCTCGTTGATGAGCACCTCGTCGGCGCCGCCGTCGAAGAAGCCCTTCACCGCCGCGTCGACGTCCGAGGTGAACATGGGGCGGCAGCGCTCCCACTGGGGCGTGCCCGGCAGGACGTCCGCAGGCCAGGTGACACCGGTGGCGCCTTCCATGTCGGCGCTGATGAGGATCTTCATGCCGGGAACGTTACGCGGTGCGCAAACCCCAGGACACCCCTGTGGATAACTCCTGTGGTCTCTACCACTGACAGGCTCGACTTCTCCCCTCTGACCTGCCCTTTTACAGGACGACACGCCTGGGGCCGGCACCGCGCGACACGCCAGCAGGCGGGTTTCGCAGCCCGCGCGGACAAGGGGCAACCCCTGGCGCGCCCGCCCGAGTTGCGGGCACGGAGGTTCCGTGCCGCCCGCCTCCGGTCAGTCCTCGTGACCCAGCAGCACGTCCCGCTCCGCGCTCTCCCCGCCGGCCACCTTGAGGACCGTCGCGACGGGCGGATAGCCGGACGCGATGACGGTGTACTCGCCCGGCGTGAGGCCCACGAAGCGGAAGGTCCCGTCGATTCCCGTCGTGACGGTCTCGACGACGTGGCCCGACCCGTCCAGGAGCGTCACCCTGGCGTCCTCCACCGGCCTTCCGCCGCCTGCCCGGACAGTTCCCCGCAGCACGGCGCCGCCCGCGAGTTCGATGTCCTGGCGGGTCTCGCGTCCCGCCTGGACGGAGACGGGGAGCGCGGCCGGGCGGCAGGCCGGTGAACTCGCGGCCAGGGTGTACTCGCCCGCGACGAGCTCGTCGACGACATAGCCGCCTTCCCGCCCGCTGCGGACGGCGGCGACGACCTCGCCGCGCACGTCCGTCAGCGTCACGGCGGCGTCCGGAACCGGCAGCCCGTCGGCGGTGAGCACACTGCCCGTCAGGCGCCCGGCGCCGCCCAGCACGATGTCGAGCTCCACCGGCCGATCCCCCACGGTGACGCCGACCGCCTGCGGCTGGTGCCCTCCCGCGGCCGCGATCAGTACGTAGGAGCCGTTTCCCCGGGTGCTCAGCACGTACCGTCCGTCCTCTCCTGTGACGCCCCTGCCGACCTGCTTGCCGCCGGTGTCGATGAGGGTGAGCGCCGCGCGCGGCACGCCGGTGCCGTCGTGGTGCCGGACGCTGCCGCACACCGCGACGGCTCCGGTGACACCCGCCTGTGCCTCGGCGGCGCCCGCGCGGTGGATCCCGTCGCGGCCGAAGGCCGGGTCCGTGCTGAGAGGGGCGGGGCCGAGGGGGTCCGCGCCGAGGGGGGCGGTCTGGCCGAAGGCCGTGCTCCCGGCGTGGGTGCTGCCTGCTTCGTTGCGCGCCTCGGGCACGGGGGCGTTCTCGGACACCAGCGGTTTCTCCTTGAGGAAGAAGGTCAGGATCAGCCCGAGGACGAGCACCGGGACGAGGTAGAGGAAGATCCGCGGCATGGCGTCGGCGTAAGCCTGCACGTACGCGTCCCGCAGAGGGGCGGGCATCGCGTGCACCGCCTGCGGAGTGAGGGACTCCGCGTCGGGCGCGACATGGGCGCCGCCCCGCGGCACGTCTCTGGCCAGGGAGTCCGTGAGCCGCTCGATGAACAGGGTGCCGAAGACGGCCGCTCCGACGCTCCCGCCGATCTGCCGGAAGTAGTTGCTGGCGCTCGTCGCGGCGCCGAGGTCCCGCGCCGGGACGGAGTTCTGGACGGCCAGGACGAGCACCGGCAGCACCAGCCCGATCCCCAGTCCGAGTACGGCCATCCAGATGCTGTACGACAGCCGGTCCGTGCCGGTCTCCAGCAGGGAAAGCAGCCACATCCCCACGGCGGACAGCGCGCATCCCAGGACCGGGAAGACCTTGTAGCGGCCCGTTCGGGAGATGAGCTGGCCCGAGACCGTCGAGGAGAGCACGAGGCCGCCCATCATGGGCAGCATCAGCAGACCCGACTCCGTCGCGGTCACGCCGTCGACCATCTGCAGGAAGCCGGGCAGGTAGCTCGCGGCGCCGAACAGCGCGATGCCCACGGCCACCCCGACGAGGCCCGTGACGTTGAAGACCGAGTCCCTGAACAGCCGCAGCGGCAGCACGGGTTCGGGGACCAGCCGTTCGACGACGAGGAAGAGTGCGGCGCTGAGCACCGCCCCGGCGCCCAGCGCGAGGATCACGCGGTCGTCCCAGGCGTACTCCGTGCCGCCCCAGCTCGTCAGCAGTACGAGGCAGGTGGAGAACGCACCGAGCAGCACGGTCCCCACCACGTCCAGGCGGGGCCGGGCGGCGGGGCGCGGCAGCTTCAGCACGAACGCCGTGACGAGCAGCGTGAGCAGGCCGAAGGGGACGTTGATGTAGAAGCACCAGCGCCACGACAGCTCGTCGGTGAACCAGCCCCCGAGCAGCGGACCGGCCACGGAGGCGAGTCCGAAGGCGGCGCCGATGAGACCCATGTACCGGCCCCGCTCACGGGGCGCCACGACGTCCGCGATGATCGCCTGCACGCCGATCATGAGGCCGCCCGCGCCGACGCCCTGGAGGGCGCGGTACGCGATGAGTTCGGTCATCGTCCGCGACCATCCCGCGAGCGCGGAGCCGGCGACGAAGACCACGATGGCGAAGAGGAAGACGCTCTTGCGGCCGAAGAGGTCCCCGAGTTTGCCGTAGACGGGCAGGCCGACCGTGGAGGCCAGCAGGTAGGACGTCACCGCCCACGACATGCGGTCCAGCCCGTTCAGGTCCCCGACGATCTCGGGCAACGCCGTTGCCACGATGGTCTGTTCGAGCGCCGCCATCAGCAGAGCGAGCATGAGGGCGACGAAGACGAGCCGCACGCGGCGGGGGCTGAGCGGGACGGCACCGCCCGCACCGGGCCCTTCCTCCGCCGGCGTCGTCCCGGCGTAACCGCCCCCGCCGGACCCCGTCCCGGAGGGGCCGGGGTCCGATGCGCTCGCCGTGGAAGGCGTACGGGCCTCGGCCGGGGCGCCGCAGGAAGCAGCACCCCGGCCGGGAGGACGGCCGTACTCCGGCAGCTCCAGGCTGACTTCGACGACGGCGGGGCTCTGCTCATCTCTGTGACCCAGAGCCATACCGCCCATTGCGCTCCCCTGTCGTGCTCACTGTCCTCGGGGAGTATTTCTCGCATTACGCGACAAGAGCGAGCAAGCCGGACAGAGAGCCCCGAACACTGCGGCCGGGGCGCCAACTCCGTTGCCCAGGGCGCCGGTCGGCGCGCTCAACTGCGGCTTTGACGCGGGGGCGCACACGGATCCCGACGCTCCGCACTACCGGGGAAACCACCCGAACCGGTGAGCACGACAGCACGTCCCGCACCCCACCGGGGGGCGGGAGCGCGCCGCCCCCACCCCCGTCCGCGCCTCCGCTCTACTTCTCCAGCTCGGCGGCGAGCTTCGCGAGCATCTCGTCGTAGATGCGCGCCAGCCCCTTCGGGGCGAACGTCCGCTCGAAGAAGCCCCCGATGCCACCGGCCCCCTGCCACTCGGTGCGCACGGACACGCGCGCGGCACTGCCGCCGCCGGCCGGGGCGACGCTCCAGGTGGTGACCATCGTGGAGTTGCGGTCGCGCTCCACGAGTTCGCTCTCGGACGGCTCACTCACGTCCATCAGGCAGTCGCGCACCCGCTTGCTCGTCGCCTGCAGCTTCCAGTGCACGAGGGTGCCCTCGCCGTCACCGCCCTCCCGCACCTCGTATTCGCTGAAGTGGGCGGGGAGCAGCTTCGGCCGGGTTGCGCTGTAGTCGGCGAGCGCGTCGAAGACCGCGTCGGGCTTCGCCGCGATCTCCCGCTCGGTGGTCGAGACGACCTGCGCCATGAACTCCTCCTGCTGTCGGCATCCGGATGCGGCGGGGCGGCGCCTTCCTGCTGCGTCCGCCTCCTGCCGCGGCATCCCCCGGCGTCAGCCAACCACCCGGCCGCCCCGCGCCCAAATCGGCTTGACAGAGCGATGGGGAACAGATGTTCTATTCTAAGTACGAACGGCAGGGCGGCACGCGAGGAGGGTCCATGCGCTGGGAGAACCTGAGCGGCGACGGGTCGGCGGCGGAGTCTCCCGCCCTCTTCGGCACCGACGTGGTCACGAGGCAGTTCGACACCCCGGAGTTCCGGGGCATCACCTTCCACGAGGTGCGCGCCCGCTCGATCGTCAACCGGGTGCCGGGGGCGTCCCGCATGCCGTTCGAATGGACCGTCAACCCGTACCGGGGCTGTTCGCACGCATGCGTGTACTGCTTCGCACGCGGAACCCACCGATACCTCGACCTCGACACCGGAGCCGGCTTCGACTCGCAGATCGTCGTGAAGGTCAACGCCCCCGACCTGCTCCGCCGCGAACTGGGCGCGCCCCGCTGGCAGGGCGAGCACATCGCGATGGGCACCAACGTCGACTGCTACCAGCGCGCCGAGGGCCGCTACCGCCTGATGCCGGGGATCATCACCGCGCTGCGCGACTACGCCAACCCCTTCTCCATCCTCACCAAGGGCACGCTCATCCTCCGCGACCTCGACCTGCTGCGCTCGGCCGCCGCCGTCACGGACGTGGGGATCTCGGTCTCCGTCGGCTTCACCGACGAGGAGCTGTGGCGCACCGTCGAACCCGGAACCCCCGCCCCGGACCGCCGTCTCGACGTCGTGCGCACGCTCAGCGGGCAGGGCATCCCGTGCGGCGTCCTGATGGCCCCCGTCATCCCGTTCCTCGGGGACTCCCCGGCACAGCTCCGCACCACCGTCCGGGCGATAGCCGCCGCGGGCGCCACCTCCGTGACCCCGCTCGCCCTGCATCTGCGCCCGGGCGCGCGGGAGTGGTACATGAGCTGGCTCGCCCGGCACCACCCGCACCTCGTCCGCCACTACGAGGCGCTGTACGAGAACAGCGCCTACGCGCCGAAGTGGTACCAGCGGCGCATCACCCGCCAGGTGCACGAACTGGCCGCGGAGTACGGCATCGGCCCCAGCGCACCCGGCAGGCACCGCCGCGTCGAGGTCCACCCCGACCGGGAGCCGGAGCCCGAGCCGCCGGAGTGCACCCAGTTGACGCTGCTGTGAAAACCGGACCACAGGAACTTCACAAAGCGGTGGCGCCGACGATCTCTATGAACCAGCATCCGCGTCATGCCCGAACTCACGCACATCAAGACCCCGGCCGGCATCGCCCCCGCGTACGGCTACAGCCACGTCGTCTGGGGGGAGGGCCGCTTCGTCGCCGTCTCCGGACAGCTCTCGCTCGATGAGAACGGCGACGTCGTCGGTCTCAACGACCCGATGGCACAGGCCCGGCAGGTCTTCGCGAACGTACGCCGCTGCCTCAACGAGGCCGGCGCCACCTTCGACGACGTCGTGAAGTTCACCTTCTTCGTCACCGACATGCGCGTCATGCCCGCCGTGCGGGAGGCGCGCGACGCCTGCATCAACCCCGACAGGCCGCCCGCCTGCACCGCCGTGCAGGTCTACTCGCTCGTGCACCCCGAGCTCTACCTGGAGGTCGAGGCGTTCGCGATCACGCCGACGTGGCGGCTGTGACCGGACACCCCGCCCGGTCACAGCCGCCACGTGCAGCTCATACGTCCTCGTGAAGCGTGCTGTCCTCGTCCTTCCGCCGGACCGTGCGCAGACGCTTCCCCGGGTGCCAGACCTCGAAGACGATGTACGGGTCCTCCACATGGACGCGCACGGCCTCCGTCAGCTCCGCGCGGAAGAGGTGGAAGCGCCCGGGTGTGCTGCCCTCGGGCGCTCCGGCCGCGTAACGTGCCAGCGCGCCCGGGTCCGTGACCTCCGCGGCGCGGCCGGAGACCCGCACGTCGCCGCCCGCCATGTCGTCGCCCGGGCCGGGGTTGGCGTGCAGGGAGAAGCGCGGATCGCGGCGCAGATCCCGCGCCTTGCGGGAGCCGTACATCATCCCCAGCCACAGTTCACCGGCGCGGAAGTCCCCCTCCAGGCCCGTCAGCCTCGGCGATCCGTCGGCACGGAGCGTCGCGAGGACGTGGTGGCGGAAACGCCCGAAGCGTGCCCGGACGGCGTCGGCGAATTCGGGTTCGGCGGCGTGGAAGTCCGCCCAGCTGAGAGTCATATGCGCATCGTCGCCTGGAAACACGACACCTTCTGTCCGGGTTCCGCCACCAGGCCCACCGGGCCGCCCACCGCGGCGGCCGGCAGGGGGCGCAGCCCCGAGGAGAGCCGGCGGGAAATCCGGGTGAGGTACGGCCCGGGTACTGCCGGCATCAGGGCATGAAGGTGAGGGAGATGACCGCCGCGGACATCGAAGCCGTGGCCGAACTACGGGTGCGCGCCTGGCAGTCCGCGTACGCCGGGCTGCTGCCCGCCGCGTACCTGTCGTCGATGTCCGTCGAGGAGGACGCCGCGGCGAGGCGGCGCATGTTCGCCGCCTCGGACGGCACCATCGTGAATCTCGTCGCGGAGGCGGAGGACGGCGGCATCGCCGGCTGGGCGGCCCTCGGCCCGTACCGCATCGAGGGGCCGCACGGGCGGGGCGGACCGGCGGGCGGCGCCGAGCTCTACGCGCTCTACGTCCGACCCGACGTCCTCGGCACCGGGGTGGGCCGGCTACTGGCGGGCGCCTGTCTTGCGAGGGCCGCCGCCTCGGGCGCTTCCCGGATCGCGCTGTGGGTGATCGGCGGCAACGCCAGGGCGCGCCGCTTCTACGAACGGGCGGGCTTCACCCTCGACACCTTGGAGGACGCGGAGAGTCTGGACGACGTGGCGGGGACGCCCGTCACCGTGGTGCGCTACACGCGGCCGCTCCTCACGGGTGCGGTCTGACCGAGCGTTTGCGGGCCCGACGGGGTGTCGCGGGTATCCGGGCCAGGGCCGCTTTCGCCGAGGGGGAGAGGCGGTGGTGTTCGGCGGCGGCGCCCAGGACGGCCACCGCGCGCCGGTCGCCGAGCGCACCCAGCCCCTGGACGCACGCCTCGGCGATCGGCCAGTAGTGCACCGGCCCCATCAGCAGGCGCTGCAGGACGGAGATCAGCGTGGGGACCGACTCGGGGGCCCGTAACGCGGTGAGCAGCCGTACGGCGTGCAGGGCGTACCCGGTGCGCAGTTCGTTCGTGGCGAGCGCTGCCGCGGCGCGGGCTGTCCGGGGGTCACGCAGGCGTGCCAGGGCGTGGGCGGCGGTGGCGCAGCGCACGGGGTCGCGGTAGTTCAGCATGAAGATCAGCGTCTCGAAGGCACGCCGGTCCCCGGCCGTGCCGAGGGCGAACGCCGCCACCTCCCGCGCCCACAGCGGACGTTGGCTCTCCGCGAGGACGGCTGCGAGTTCGTCCCGCGCCGCCGGTGTGCCCTCCCTCGCGAGCCGTACGAGTCGCTCGTACTCCGCCGGGTCCGCCTCGGCCCGTACGCGATCGGTCAACGAACGGAATGCGTCGCCCACTTCCGCGCTCCCTCCCCCACGTGGTCCGTCCCACAGCCCTGGAAGTGCCATACCCCTGGCGCGTTGGTTACCCACGAGTTAAGCTGCTCGTCAGAGCGGCACCCCCGCTCAGGCGGCCTGGTGACGCAGCCGCCGGAGTTCGAGTCGGTTCGGCGGGGGTCCGGGTCCGCGGTGTACGCCGCGGCACTGCCCGGGCAGCACCGCTGAGTACGGAACAGCCCCTGGGACCGGGCTGGTTCCGCCTTCCACTCATCCTCTCATCGCAGCTCTTCCAGCGCGTGCGCCGATGCCGTGCACCGAGCTGAACCGGCCATCAGCCGAACCGGCCGTGCCCGCCGAGGAGTTCATTCGTTCCGGCGCGGAGCCGGCCCACCCTCACCGTCAGTCGTCACCCCTGGAGTCCCGTGATGGACCGTCCGCCTCTGCACACCATCGCCGTCGTCGGCCTCGGCACCATGGGCACCGGCATAGCCGACGTGCTCGCCCGTTCCGGCCGTGAGGTCGTCGGCATCGACATCAGCGACGCCGCCGCCCGGCACGCCGTCGCCTCCTTCGAAGCCTCCACCGCCCGCGCCGTGCAGCGCGAGCGCATGACGGAGGACGAACGGCGGGACGCGCTCGCCCGGTTCCGCACCTTCTCCGACCTGCGTGCCGCCGCCGAGGCGGACCTGGTCATCGAGGTCGTGCCCGAGGACTACGACACCAAGTGCCAGGTCTTCGCCGCCCTCGACACCGTCGTGAAGCCCGGCACGATCCTCGCGACCGGCACCAACGCCCTGTCCGTCACGCGGCTCGCGGCCGACTCCGACCGGCCCGAGCGGGTGCTGGGCCTGCACTTCTTCCACCCCGCCAAGAAGATGAAGCTCGTCGAGGTCGTCTCGTCGGTGCTCACCTCGCCGGAGGCCGTCACCGCCGTGACCGAGCTGGCCCGCGATCTGGGCAAGGAGCCCGTCGCGGTGGGCGACCGTCCCGGATTCGTGGCCGACGGCCTGCTGTTCGGCTACCTCAACCAGGCGGCCGCGATGTACGAGTCCCGCTACGCGAGCCGGGAGGACATCGACGACGCCATGCGCCTCGGCTGCGGCCTCCCCATGGGCCCGCTCGCGCTGCTCGACCTCATCGGCATCGACACGGCGCGCACCGTCCTGGACGCGATGTACGCCGACTCCCACGACCGCCTGCACGCCCCCGCCCCCATCCTGCGCCAGCTCAGCGACGCGGGCCTGACCGGCCAGAAGGCGGGCCGCGGCTTCTACACCTACGAGGCGCCGGGCTCGTCGGTCACCCTCGCCGACGCCGAGACGCCGGACGGCGACGCCGGGCTGGAGCAAGGGCGCCCCGTCTCGTCGGTGGGCGTCGCGGGCTCCGGCACCATGGCCAGCGGCATCGCCGAGGTGTTCGCCAAGGCCGGGTACGAGACGGTGCTCGCGGCGCGCGGCGAGGAGAAGGCGCAGAGCGCGAAGGCCCGCATCGCGGCCTCCTTCGACCGCGCGGTGAAGAAGGGCCGGATGACGGAGGAGGCGCGGGACGCCGCTCTCGCCCGTATCACTCCGGCCGGCTCTCTGAACGCGCTGTCCGGCGTCGACCTGGCGGTTGAGGCGGTGGCCGAGGACCTCGAGGTCAAGCGGCAGCTCTTCGCCTCCCTGGACGGCGTCTGCAAGCCGGGCGCCGTGCTGGCGACGACCACCTCCTCCCTGCCCGTGGTGGCCTGCGCACGCGCCACCTCGCGTCCCGAGGACGTCATCGGCATGCACTTCTTCAATCCCGCACCCGCGATGAAGCTCGTCGAGGTCGTCCGCACCGTCCTCACCGGGGACGAGGCGCACGCCACCGTGCGCGTGGTGGCCCGTGCAGTGCGCAAGCACCCCGTGGACTGCGGCGACCGCGCCGGATTCATCGTCAACGCCCTGCTCTTCCCGTACCTGAACAACGCGGTGAAGATGGTCGAGCAGCACTACGCCTCGCTCGATGACATCGACGCCGCGATGCGCCTGGGCGGCGGGTACCCCATGGGGCCCTTCGAACTGCTCGACGTGGTCGGGCTCGACGTCTCCCTCGCCATCGAGCAGGTGCTGCACCGCGAGTTCCGCGATCCGGGCCTGGCTCCGGCGCCGCTGCTGGAGCACCTGGTGGCCGCGGGGTGCCTGGGCCGCAAGACGGGACGTGGCTTCCGCGAATACGCGCGGCGGTGAGAACCCCCGCGGGCAGGGCGCCGGTGAAGCGGAAGCGCCGGTGAGGCAGAACGACGGGTGGGGCGGGCTGCTGGAGCCTTCCGGCAGCCCGCCCCCCGAGTCCGTCACGGCGTGTAACGTTCCCCACATGTCAGACTCGGCCAAGCCTTCCCGTTCGCACACCGCGTCCTCCCAGCGCCTCAGGATGCGGCGCGAGTTGGCGGCGGCGGCGATGGAACTCTTCGCGACGAAGGGGTACGAGGCCACCACGGTCGACGAGATCGCCGCCACAGCGGGCGTCGCGAGGCGCACCTTCTTCCGGCACTTCCGGGCCAAGGAGGAGGCGATCTTCCCCGACCACGACGACACCCTCGTCCGGGCCCAGGCCGTGCTGGAGGCAGCGCCGGCGCACGAGAACCCGCTGGACACCGTCTGCCGGGGCATCAAAGAGGTCATGCGCATGTACGCGGCCTCGCCCAAGGGCAGCGTCGAGCGGTACAAGCTCACCCGCGAGGTCCCCGCGCTGCGCGAGCGCGAGATCGCGTCCGTCGCGCGGTACGAGCGCCTCTTCACCCGCTACCTCCTCGGCCACTTCGACGAGGCGGCGCACCGCGACGGCGTGAGCGACTTCGACGAGCCGCTGCTCGCGGAGGTCGCCGCGTCCGCGGTCGTCACGGCGCACAACCACGTGCTGCGGCGCTGGCTGCGCAACGGCGGGGTGGGGGACGTCGAGGCGCAGCTGGACCACGCGTTCGCGATCGTGCGGAAGACCTTCGGCACGGGGTTCGGCGCCAACAGGCTGTCCACGCCAGAGACTTCGGGTCCGGGCGGCCCGGGCTCCGGGAGCGGGGCGGGAGCCGAAACGGTCCGGCATGACGAGGTCCTGGTCACGGTCGCGCGTACGGACGCCCCTCTCGGCGAGATCATGGACACGATCGAGCGGGCGCTGCGTTCCTGACTCTCCGGAGCCGCCCCCGGCACCGGGCGGTGTTCTGCGGCACTCCTCTCAGATTGGCCTGTTCGCACCGGTCCGCGCCTTCCGCCCAGTGCGTCCTGCCCGCCGGCACGGCGGCCGGCACCTGAGCGCGTACGCCACGCCTCCGTCCGGCGTGCCCGACTCCCCCCGCGCCGCGGGGAGTTGACCCGGTAGACGTCCCTCACTCACCGCTGCCCGCACTCCCTCCGGTGGGCGGGCAGCGCCGCGCGCTCATGCGTGCGAGCCCCGGTGACAGATGAGAGAAATTTTTGGCACGCAGTGTCTTGTGTGCTGGCACTGGGTGTCATACCTTGGTGCGAGTCCGGGCGCTGTCCCGACGGCACCACAGCCGTGTTCCCGGACGCCTGCGTCACAGGCGACCCCGCGCTCACCAGCGCTGCCGACAGCAACAAACCCGCCGAACCGACGGCTCTGCCTCAAACCCGACGACCCTCAAAGCGTCTCCTTCCTCGCGCTTCGCCGGAGGCAATACCGTGAACAAGATCCTCGACGCGATCCTCGCGTCAGACACAAAGCCCGAAGACTTCGCCGAGCTGCCCCTCCCCGAGTCGTATCGCGGGGTGACCGTCCACAAGGACGAGGCCGGGATGTTCGACGGCCTCCCCTCCCGGGAGAAGGACCCGCGCAAGTCGCTCCACCTCGACGAGGTGCCCGTGCCCGAACTGGGGCCCGGTGAGGCCCTGGTGGCGGTGATGGCGTCCTCGGTGAACTACAACTCGGTGTGGACCTCGCTGTTCGAGCCGATGTCCACCTTCGGGTTCCTGGAGCGCTACGGCCGCCTCTCGCCGCTGACGAAGCGCCACGACCTGCCCTACCACGTCATCGGCTCGGACCTCTCCGGAGTCGTGCTGCGCACCGGCGCCGGCGTCAACTCCTGGAAGCCCGGCGACGAGGTCGTCGCCCACTGCCTGTCCGTCGAGCTCGAATCAGCCGACGGACACGACGACACCATGCTCGACCCCGAGCAGCGCATCTGGGGCTTCGAGACCAACTTCGGCGGCCTCGCGGAGATCGCGCTGGTCAAGTCCAACCAGCTCATGCCCAAGCCCGACCACCTCAGCTGGGAGGAGGCCGCAGCCCCCGGCCTGGTCAACTCCACCGCCTACCGGCAGCTCGTCTCCCGCAACGGCGCCGGCATGAAGCAGGGCGACAACGTCCTCATCTGGGGCGCGAGCGGCGGACTGGGCTCCTACGCAACCCAGTTCGCGCTCGCGGGAGGCGCCAACCCCATCTGCGTCGTCTCCAGCGACGCCAAGGCCGACATCTGCCGCCGCATGGGCGCCGAAGCGATCATCGACCGCAACGCCGAGGACTACCGCTTCTGGAAGGACGAGCACCACCAGGACCCGCGGGAATGGAAGCGCTTCGGCAAGCGCATCCGCGAACTCACCGGCGGCGAGGACGTCGACATCGTCTTCGAACACCCCGGCCGCGAGACCTTCGGCGCCAGCGTCTACGTCACCCGCAAGGGCGGCACCATCGTCACCTGCGCCTCCACCTCCGGCTACGAGCACAGCTACGACAACCGCTACCTGTGGATGTCGCTCAAGCGCATCGTCGGCTCGCACTTCGCCAACTACCGCGAAGCCTGGGAGGCCAACCGCCTCATCGCCAAGGGCAAGATCCACCCCACCCTGTCGAAGACGTACAGCCTGGAGGAGACCGGCCAGGCCGCCTACGACGTCCACCGCAACCTCCATCAGGGCAAGGTCGGCGTCCTCGCACTGTCCCCCGAAGAAGGACTCGGCGTCCGTAACGAGGCGAAGCGCGCCAAGCACCTCGACGCCATCAACCTCTTCCGGGACGCCGATGCGGGGCAGGGCCACCGCGCCACCGGCAAGGCGGCGTGACCCGTCATGACGAACCGAGGGGAACGCGCTGCACCCGCCGCGCCCGCGGGGCGCGGCGGGCCCGGCAGGAAGGACCGGCCGTGGCTCATGCGCACGTACGCCGGCCACTCCACCGCTGAGGCGTCCAACGAGCTGTACCGGCGCAACCTCGCGAAGGGCCAGACGGGCCTGTCCGTCGCCTTCGACCTGCCGACGCAGACCGGCTACGACCCCGACCACGTGCTGGCGCGCGGCGAGGTCGGCCGCGTCGGCGTACCGGTCTCCCATGTCGGCGACATGCGGCGGCTGTTCGAGGACATCCCGCTGGAGCAGATGAACACGTCCATGACGATCAACGCCACGGCCATGTGGCTGCTGGCGCTCTACCAGGTCGTTGCGGAGGAGCACGGCGCGGACGTCTCCAGGCTCCAGGGGACGACGCAGAACGACATCGTCAAGGAGTACCTCTCGCGGGGGACGCACGTCTTCCCGCCGGGGCCCTCGCTCCGGCTCACGACCGATATGATCGCCTACACGGTCGGCCGGATCCCCAAGTGGAACCCGATCAACATCTGCAGCTACCACCTGCAGGAGGCCGGTGCCACGCCCGTCCAGGAGATCGCGTACGCCATGAGCACGGCCGTGGCCGTGCTGGACGCCGTGCGCGACTCCGGGCAGGTGCCGCCCGAGCGCATGGGCGACGTCGTCGGGCGCATCTCGTTCTTCGTCAACGCGGGCGTCCGCTTCGTCGAGGAGATGTGCAAGATGCGCGCCTTCACGCGCATCTGGGACCGCGTCACCCGGGAGCGGTACGGGATCGAGGACCCCCGGCAGCGCCGGTTCCGCTACGGCGTCCAGGTCAACTCCCTCGGCCTGACCGAGGCCCAGCCGGAGAACAACGTCCAGCGCATCGTGCTGGAGATGCTCGCGGTGACCCTCTCCAAGGACGCCCGGGCCCGTGCCGTGCAACTGCCCGCCTGGAACGAGGCGCTGGGCCTGCCCCGGCCGTGGGACCAGCAGTGGTCGCTGCGCATCCAGCAGGTACTGGCCCTGGAGAGCGACCTGCTGGAGTACGACGACATCTTCGCGGGCTCGTCGGTCGTCGAGGGGAAGGTCACGGAGCTGGTCGAGGCGTCCCTCGCCGAGATGGAGAACATCGAGCGGCTGGGCGGCGCGATGGCCGCGGTCGAGTCGGGCTACCTGAAGTCGCAGCTTGTCTCCTCGCACGCCGAGCGCCGCGGGCGCATCGAGTCCGGCGAGGAGAAGATCGTCGGCGTCAACTGCTACGAGTCGACCGAGCCGAACCCCCTCACCGCCGACCTGGACACCGCCGTCCAGACGGTCGACCCGGCCACGGAGGCCCAGGTCGCCGAAGCCGTCAGGCACTGGCGCAAGGTCCGCGACGCGCGGCAGTGCCCGCCCGGCGAGTCGGCCGCCGACGCGCTGCGGCGGCTCAAGGACGCCGCTGCCGGCGACGCCAACCTCATGGAGGCCACGCTGGAGTGCGCCCGCGCCGGTGTCACCACCGGCGAATGGGCGGGAGCGCTCCGCGAGGTCTTCGGCGAGTTCCGTGCGCCGACGGGCGTGAGCAGCGCCCCCGTGGCGGTGCCGTCCGAGGAGGGCTCCGCCCTCGCGGACGTGCGGCGCCGCGTGGAGCACACGGCTCGCGAACTGGGCGCCGGGAAGCTCCGGTTGCTGGTCGGCAAGCCCGGCCTGGACGGGCACAGCAACGGTGCCGAGCAGATCGCCGTACGGGCCCGCGACGCGGGCTTCGAGGTGATCTACCAGGGCATCAGGCTCACTCCGCAGCAGATCTCGGCGGCGGCCGTCGCCGAGGACGTCCACTGCGTCGGCCTGTCCATCCTCTCCGGCTCGCACGCCGAACTCGTACCGGACGTGCTGGAGCGCCTGCGCGACGCGGGCGCGCACGACGTACCCGTCGTCGTCGGCGGCATCATCCCCTCAGCCGACGCGGCCGAACTGCGCGCGGCCGGAGTCGCCGCGGTCTTCACCCCGAAGGACTTCGGGATCACGGAGATCATCGGCCGTATCGTCAACGAAATCCGCACAGCGAACAAGCTCGACCCTCTGGAGGTCCCCGCATGACAGCCCCGTCGCCGGCCGCCACCCCGGCTTCCCGCCTCCGCCCGCGGCGATCCTGTCTCGCCGTGCCCGGGAGCAACCCCCGCTTCCTGGAGAAGGCGCAGGGCCTTCCGGCGGACCAGGTCTTCCTCGACCTGGAGGACGCCTGCGCCCCGCTGGCCAAGGAGGGGGCGCGGCACACGATCGTGAAGTTCCTCAACGAGGGCGACTGGAGCGGCAAGACCCGCGTGGTGCGCGTCAACGACTGGACGACGCACTGGACCTACCGCGACGTCATCACGGTCGTGGAGGGCGCCGGGCACAACCTCGACTGCATCATGCTGCCGAAGGTCCAGGACGCGCAGCAGGTGCACGCGCTGGACATGCTGCTCACGCAGATCGAGACGACGATGGGCCTCGAGGTCGGCCGCATCGGCATCGAGGCGCAGATCGAGAACGCCAAGGGCCTCGTGAACGTCGACGACATCGCGGCGGCCTCGCCGCGCATGGAGACGATCGTCTTCGGCCCGGCCGACTTCATGGCCTCGATCAACATGAAGTCCCTCGTCGTGGGCGAGCAGCCGCCCGGCTACCCCGCCGACGCGTACCACTACATCCTCATGCGCATCCTGATGGCCGCCCGCACCCACGACCTCCAGGCGATCGACGGCCCCTACCTGATGATCAAGAACCTGGACGGCTTCCGCGAGGTGGCCGGCCGTTCCGCGGCGATCGGCTTCGACGGCAAGTGGGTGCTGCACCCGAGCCAGGTCGAGGCGTCCAACGAGATCTTCTCCCCCTCGCAGGACGACTACGACCACGCCGAGATGATCCTCGACGCCTACGAGTACTTCACGTCCGAGAAGGGCGGCAAGAAGGGCTCCGCCATGCTCGGCGACGAGATGATCGACGAGGCGAGCCGGAAGATGGCCCTCGTCATCGCGGGCAAGGGGCGTGCCGCGGGCATGGCGCGCACGAAGTCCTTCGAAGCACCGGAGGCGTGAGCGGGATGCAGTTCGGCCGCACCTACGAAGAGTTCACCGTCGGGGACGTCTACAAGCACTGGCCGGGCAAGACGGTCACCGAGTACGACGACCACCTGTTCTGCCTGCTCACCATGAACCACCACCCGCTCCACATGGACTCCAACTACGCGGAGAGCACGACCGACTTCGGCCGGAACGTGGTGGTCGGCAACTACGTCTACTCGCTGCTCCTGGGCATGTCGGTGCCGGACGTCTCCGGGAAGGCCATCGCCAACCTGGAGGTCTCGTCGCTCAAGCACGTCGCGCCGACCTTCCACGGCGACACGGTCTACGGCGAGACGACCGTCCTCGACAAGACCCCCTCGAAGTCCAAGAGCGACCGCGGAGTCGTCCACGTCGAGACCAAGGGCTACAAGCAGGACGGCACGCTCGTGTGCGTCTTCCGCCGCAAGGTGATGGTCCCCACGCGGACGTACGTAGAGGAGCGCGGCGGGGAGCAGCCGGGGCGGCCCGTTCTGCGCGAGCCCGCCGGCGGCGCGGAGAAGGGAGGGAAGTGAGATGGGACGCCTCGCTCAGACCGAAGGTCTCACCGAGATCCAGCAGGAGATACTCGCCACCGTCCGCAGCTTCGTCGACAAGGAGATCATCCCGGTCGCCACCGAGCTGGAGCACCGGGACGAGTACCCCACAGAGATCGTCGAAGGGCTCAAGGAGCTCGGCCTCTTCGGGCTGATGATCCCCGAGGAGTACGGCGGGCTCGGTGAGTCCCTTCTCACATACGCGCTGTGCGTCGAGGAGATCGCGCGGGGGTGGATGAGCGTCTCGGGCATCATCAACACCCACTTCATCGTCGCGTACATGCTCAAGCAGCACGGCACCCAGGAGCAGAAGGACCACTTCCTGCCCAGGATGGCCACCGGCGAGGTCAGGGGCGCGTTCTCGATGTCGGAGCCGGGACTCGGCTCCGACGTGGCGGCCATCACCTCCAAGGGCGTGCGCGACGGGGACTCCGCCGACGGCGACTTCCTCCTCAACGGCCAGAAGATGTGGCTGACGAACGGCGGTTCCTCCACGCTCGTCGCCGTGCTGTGCCGTACGGACGAGGGCGTCCCCGAGGGTCCCCCTGAGCCTGGCGGCCAGGGAGGTGCCCCCAAGCCCCACAAGTCGATGACGACGTTCCTGGTGGAGAAGGAGCCCGGATTCGGCGAGGTCAGGCCCGGTCTCACGATCCCCGGCAAGATCGAGAAGATGGGCTACAAGGGCGTCGACACGACCGAACTCGTCATGCAGGACCTGAGGATCCCCGCGGACCGGGTCCTCGGCGGGACCACCGGCCGCGGCTTCTACCAGATGATGGACGGCGTCGAGGTCGGCCGCGTCAACGTCGCGGCGCGTGGCTGCGGAGTGGCGCAGCGTGCGTTCGAGCTGGGCATCGGTTACGCACAGCAACGGCACACTTTCGGAAAGCCCATCGCGCAGCACCAGGCAATCCAGTTCCGGCTGGCCGAGATGGCCACCAAGGTGGAGGCGGCACACGCCCTGATGGTCGGCGCGGCCCGCAAGAAGGACGCCGGTGAGCGCAACGACCTCGAGGCCGGAATGGCCAAATACCTCGCCTCGGAGTACTGCAAGGAGGTCGTGGAGGACGCATTTCGCATCCACGGCGGGTACGGTTTCTCAAAGGAGTACGAGATCGAGCGCCTCTACCGCGAGGCGCCGATGCTCTTGATCGGTGAAGGAACTGCCGAGATCCAGAAAATGATCGTAGGCCGCCGCCTGCTGGAGGAGTACCGCTTCCAGGGCTGAATGTCCCTTTACGGGATGCCTTCCTGACGCACGGGACGGCATCCCGCACAGGGAATTCGGAGACGGACTGGCGTACTGGCTTGGCCAGTTGCCACCGGTAACCGATACCATCCCGGAAAGCCGCCGTCCCCCTTCTGCAGCCGCGGCTCCCTCCGCTACGAAGGTCATACATGCCCCACAGCCCATCCTCTGCACCCAGCGGCCGAGTCCGCATCGCGCGCGGAGCGTCGCCGTGGCTTCTGCCGACAGTCGCGACCGCTGCCGTCAGCCTTCTGCGCTCGCGCCGCTCCAAGAGAGCGGCCGCGGTCGCCGTGCCCGCAACCGCACTCGCGGCGGGCATGCTGTGGTTCTTCCGCGACCCGGAGCGTGAGATCGCCGAGGGCCGTGTGATCTCCCCCGCGGACGGTGTGGTGCAGAGCATCATGCCGTGGCACGACGGCCGTACCCGCGTCGCCGTCTTCATGAGCCCTTTGAACGTGCACGTCAACCGCGCCCCGCTCGCGGGCACCATCTCGTCCGTGGAGCACATCCCCGGCGGATACGTCCCCGCTTTCAACAAGGAGAGCGAGAACAACGAGCGCGTGGTGTGGCACTTCGACACCGAGATCGGCGACGTGGAGATGGTGCAGATCGCCGGTGCCGTGGCCCGCCGGATCGTTCCGTACGTGCCGCAGGGCTGCAAGGTCGAGCAGGGCGACCGGATCGGACTCATCCGCTTCGGCTCCCGAGTCGACGTCTACCTGCCCGAAGGGGTCGAGGCCGGCGTCGAGGTCGGCCAGACCACTACCGCGGGGGTGACTCGTCTTGACCGTGATTGATCCCGATACCCAGGCGGCCGCCTGGGTCGCCGAGGCCGAAGAGGACGACGAGATGCCGCTGTCGACGCGGCTGTCGATAGCGGACACCCTCACCCTCGGCAACGCCACCTGCGGCTTCATGGCCGTGTACTTCACGACCACCGGCGTCCTCATCCCGCACCTGACGGGCAGCGAGGACGGCGGCATGGCCCGGCACAGCGCGGCGACAGCCGTGATGCTGATGCTGCTGGCCTCGGTCTTCGACCTCTTCGACGGGCTCGTCGCGCGGAAGCTGCGCAGCTCGGCCATGGGCGCGGAGCTGGACAACCTCTCCGACCTCATCAGCTTCGGGCTGGCGCCCGCCTACTTCGTCGCCACGTGGGGCATGGTCGCCAACGACGCGAACCAGCACGTGTCCGTGGTCGCCGCCGTCGTGGTGCTGCTGGCGGTGGTGCTGCGGCTTGCCCGGTTCTCGTGCGTGCCCATGCGGGACGGGATGTTCCAGGGCATGCCGGGGCCGTTCGGCGCCCTGACGGTCGTGTCGATCGTCCTGCTGGAGCTGCCGTTCGTGCCGACGCTGCTGGCCATCATGGGCGTCGCCTGGCTGATGGTGAGCCGCGTCGAGTACCCCAAGCCGCGCGGCCGGCTCGCTGTGGCGATGCTCGCCTGGATCATGGCGAGCATGGGCCTGCTGGCGGCCTGGGCGTTCGACGCGCCGGGCGGCGAACTGCTCATGCAGACCGGCTGCGCGCTCCAGGTCGTACTGGGCGCCGTCATCCCGCTGTTCGCTACGGCGCGCCGCGTGCACACCTTCCGCGACAACCGCCGCGAGGCGCGCACAGCAGCGCAGGGCTGACGCGGAGCAGAAACGCGCAGAAGGGCCCGGCCGCATTCCGCGGCCGGGCCCTTCTGCGATGTACGGGGTGCCGTCTCCCGCGCGCACGGCGCAGGACAGCGGGACGGCCGGGCGGCCGGACCGAACCGCCCGGCCCGCAGTCAGAGGCGCTCCTCCGCCAGGCGCTCGGCGAGCTTCTCCAGCAGGGGGCCCGCCTGGGACATGCAGCGCTGCGGGTCGCTCTCCACGTCCGTCAGGGCGTAGACGCGCTCGAACCCGGCGCCCTTGAGGGCCTTGCCGTCCAGCTTCAGCTGCCCGCACACGCCCAGCACGGGCTTGCCCTGCTTGCGCGCCGCCGCGGCGACCCCGGCCGGGGCCTTTCCGTGCAGGGTCTGGGCGTCCAGCGCCCCCTCCCCCGTGACGACGAGGTCGGCACGCTCCAGCGCCGAGGCGAAGCCGAGCACCTCCAGGAGCACGTCGATGCCGGGACGGAACGTCGCGTTGAGGCCGACGAGCGCGCCGTAGCCGATGCCGCCGGCCGCGCCGGCGCCGGGAGCCTCGGCCGTCTCGGCCGCTCTGGGGCCGACCGACTCGCCCATCACCTTCACGAAGTGCGTGAGTGCCGCGTCGAGGACGTTCACGTCCTGCTCTCCGGCGCCCTTCTGCGGGCCGTAGACGGAGGCGGCGCCCTTCGGCCCCGTCAGGGGGTTGTCGACGTCGCTGGCGAGGACGACCTCGATGTCCGCGAACCGTTCGTCGACGCCGGACAGGTCCGCCGAGACCATCTCCACCAGCGGCCCTCCCCCGTGGGGGATCTGGTCACCGTCCTCGTCGAGGAAGCGGGCGCCGAGCGCTTCGAGCATGCCGGCTCCGCCGTCCGTCGTGGCGGAGCCGCCGACGCCGAGGACGACGGTACGGGCTCCCGCGTCGACGGCGGCGAGCAGCAGTTCGCCGGTGCCGCGCGTGGTGGCCGTCAGCGGCGCGTACACGGTGGGCGGCATGAGCTGGAGGCCGGAGGCCTCTGCCATCTCGACCACGGCGGTGTCGCCGCGCAGTGCGAAGGCGGCGGTGACCGGTGCGCCGAGCGGGCCGGTGACCTCCGCCTCGTGCCGCTCGAAGCCGGCCGCGACCGCCGCGGCCACGGTGCCGTCGCCGCCGTCGGCGACGGGCAGCGACTCCACGCTCGTCTCGGGGCGGACCCTCCTGATCCCGGCTGTGATGTGCTCAGCGACCTCGACGGCCGTCAGTGAGCCCTTGAACTTGTCCGCGGCGATCAGTACGCGCGCCGTCGTCGTCATTTTCTGCCCCTGGGTCTCTTTCGCTTTCGAACAGGCAGTCGCGCCGAGGCGACCCTATCCGGCTGTGACCCCTGCCCACCATGGGCCGTGCAAACGTCAACTGCCGCGAATCCGCGTACCGGCGCGCGCCGGTGCGCGGCTCCTGCCGGGGGCGGGCCGGGCCCCCGGGGGCGGGCCCGTCAGTCCTGCCGGCGCAGCCGCCGCCAGACGGCGCGCGCCGCGTGGTGGCCGGACATGCCGTGCACTCCCGGGCCGGGCGGCGTGGAGGACGAGCAGATGAACACCGCGGGGTGCGCCGTGCCGTACGGGAGTGCCGTCAGCTTCGGGCGGATCAGGAACTGCAGACCGTCGACGGCGCCCGCGGCGAAGTCGCCGCCGACGTAGTTGGCGTTGCGGGCGGCGAGCTGAGGCGGGCCGGCCGTGGCGCGCGCCAGCACCAGGTCCCGGAATCCCGGTGCGAACCGCTCCAGTTGGCGCTCCACCGCGTCCGTCGCATCGCCTTCCCAGCCGTTCGGGACGTGGCCGTACGCCCAGAAGACGTGCTTGCCGTCAGGAGCACGGCCAGGGTCGACGAGGGTGGGCTGCGCGGTGATCAGGAACGGCCGCTCGGGCGCCCGCCCGGAGACGGCGTCCTTGAGGGCCGTGCCCATCGCCCCGGCCGTCGGCCCGATGTGCACGGCGCCCGCGCGGCGGGCCTCCGGTGACGTCCAGGGAACGGGGCCGTCCAGCGCGTAGTCGATCTTGAAGACGCTCGCGCCGTAGCGGAAACCGTCGTAGGCGTTGCCGAGGCCCGCGATCCGGGTCAGCGCCCTCGGCGAGGTGTCGAAGATGTAGGCCCTGGCGGGCGGCAGTTCGTCGAGGCGCTTGACCTCAGTGCCCGTGTGGATCACGCCGCCGTTCGCGCGCAGGTACCCGGCGAGCGCGTCGCTGACGGCCTGGGAGCCGCCGCGCGCGAGGGGCCAGCCCTGGCCGTGCGCGGAGAGCGCGAAGCACAGGGCCGCGCCGCTCACGCCCGGCGTGCTGAACGGCGCGATGACGTGCGCGCCCATTCCCGCCATCAGGGCCCGCGCCTTCTCGTCACGGAACCGGCGGTTGAGCCAGCTGATCGGCTGGAGCGCCTGCAGCCCGAACCGCGCGAGCAGCACCGGGTTCTGGGGGAAGCGGCCGTTGAACCACGAGCCCATGCCCATGAAGTCCTCGGCCAGCTCCTCCCACTGTTCGAGGAAGGGCTCCACCATCCGGCGGTAGGTGCCGGCGTCCCGCGGCCCGAGCGACAGCGCCGTCTCGGTGACCGAGCGCGAGAGCACGGCCGACGTGCCGTCGGGGAAGGGGTTGGCCAGGCACAGCTCGGGGTGGAGCCACTCCAGCCCGTACTCGTGCAGCGGCATCCGGTTGAAGGCGGGCGAGTTGGCGCCGGTGGGGTGGACCGCCGAGCAGGGGTCGTGCCGGAAGCCGGGGAGAGTGAGCTCCTCGGTGCGCGCGCCGCCGCCGACGGTGTCCCTGGCCTCGAACACCTCGACGGAGAAGCCGCGGCGGGCGAGTTCGACCGCCGCGGTCAGTCCGTTGGGTCCGGCTCCGACGACGACCGCGTCACGGATCGATGGCACTGGCGGCTCTCCCCTCGCCTTTGAGGTCGGTCGCCGACGGTCAGCTGCCGGCGCGCAGCAGCCCCACCATACGCCGCGCGGTGCCCGCGTCCCGCGCCGCGGTGAAGGGAAGGGCGTTGCCGCCGGCGAGCCGGAAGGGCTCTCCACCGAGCGTGGAGTTGGCGCCTCCGGCCTCGGAGACGAGCAGCAGACCCGCGGCGTGGTCCCACGCCGCCTCCCAGCTGAAGGCGACGGCGTCGAGCGTGCCGCGGGCGACGCTCAGGTACTCCACTCCCGCCGAGCCGCAGGGGCGCGGTGAGACGCCTTCGGTGCGCAGCCCGAGCAGCGCGTGCTTCTGGGCTTCGGTGGTGAAGTCCGGGTGGGAGGTGGCCACTTCGAGGACCTTGCCGTCCTCGGGACGCCCGGCGACGAGGGCCTCGCCGTTGAGCAGCGCGCCGCCCCGGTGCCGGGCGACGGCCATCTCGCCGGGCACCGGCACGTACGTCCACGAGGCGAGGATCTCGCCGTAGCGGGCGAGGGCGACGAGGGTGCAGAAGCCCTCGTTCCCGCGGACGAACTGCCGCGTCCCGTCGATGGGGTCGACGATCCAGACGGGGGCCTCGCCGTGGAGTGCCTCGTAGACCGCCGGCTTGGCGTGCACGGCCTCCTCGCCGACGACGACGGAGCCGGGGAGCAGCGCCGTCAGCGTGCGGCTGAGGCGGTCCTCCGCGCGCTGGTCGGCGACGGTGACGAGGTCGTGCGGGCCGCTCTTCTGCACCACGTCGTCGTCGGAGAGCTGCCGCCACCGCGGCATCACCTCCTCGGCGACCGTCCGCCGGATGGCTCCTTCGACCGCTGCGGCCAGCTCATCGTCGATCATGCGCTCAATGGAAGCACGTGCGGTGCCCCGGCCGTCGCGGTGGCCGGTGCGGTGGCCGTGGACGTGGACGTGGTGCCGGGCACGGGCGTCACCGGCCCACCGCGTAGCCCTGCATGCCGCGCGGGTTCGCGGCGGCGCTCAGCACGCCCGTCTCCGGATCGCGCGCCACGGCGCACAGCCTGCCCTCCGACCATGCGGGTCCCTCCTCCACGTCGTGTCCGCGCGCCCTGAGCCCGTCGGTCATCCGGCGTCCGGCGCGGGACTCCACGGTGACGCTGCCCGGCCGCATCGCGCGCGGGAAGAACGAGCCGGGGAAGCTCTCGGTGTGCCAGTTGGGGGCGTCCACGGCTCCCTGAAGGTCGAGACCGCCGCGTACGCGGGGGCGCAGCGCGGCGGCGAGGAAGAAGTGCGTCTGCCACTGGTCCTGCTGGTCGCCTCCGGGGGTGCCGAAGGCGAGCACGGGGACGCCGCCGCGCAGAGCGAGGGAGGGCGTCAGCGTCGTGCGGGGGCGGCGGCCGGGGGTGAGGGAGTTGGGCAGGCCGGGCTCCAGCCAGGTCATCTGAAGCCGGGTGCCGAGCGGGAAGCCCAGTTCGGGGATGACGGGGTTGGAATGCAGCCAGCCGCCGCTGGGGGTGGCGCTGACCATGTTGCCCCACCGGTCGACGACGTCGAGGTGGCAGGTGTCGCCGCGGGTCGCGCCGTCCCTGGCGACCGTCGGCTCGCCCGCTCCCGCCGCGCCGGCACCGCCCGTCCCGCCCGCCATCCGGAAGGCGTCACGGCCCCGTGCGACCTCGGTGGCGTGGGCGGCGAGACGCGGGGTCCGTCCGCCGGGACTTCCGGGCCGCAGCTCACGGGACGCGGTGTCGCCCACGAGGGCGCGGCGGGCCTCGTTGTAGCCGTCCGAGAGCAGCGTCTCCACGGGGACGGAGCCGGCGCCTTCCGCGTCGCCGTACCACGCCTCCCGGTCTGCCATGGCGAGCTTCGTGCCCTCGATGAGGCGGTGGACGAACGCGGGGTCGCGGAAGCCGCCGCCGGCCGCGCCGTCCTCGCCGGAACCGTCGCCGAACTCGACGTCGTCGGCGGTCAGTCCGGGCAGCAGCGCGAGCTGCTGCAGCATGCTCGGGCCCTGGGACCAGGCCCCGGCCTTGCAGACGGTCCAGCCGTTCCACTCGTAGGTGACGGGGTCCTCGTACGTGGCCTCCCAGCCCGCCAGGTCGTCTCCCGTGAGGGTCCCGGTGTGCCGCTCGCCCGAGGTGTCCATGGTGGGACGTGCGGAGGCGGCGAGCAGCGCCTCGGCGACGAAGCCCTCACGCCACACGCGGCGGGCGGTCTCGATGCGCTGCTCGCGGCCGGGGCCGGCCGCCGCCGCTTCGGCGAGCAGTCGGCGCCAGGTGGCCGCGAGGGCGGGGTTCTTCAGCAGCTGCCCCGGAGCGGGCGGACGTCCGCCGGGCAGGTAGACGGCCGCCGACGTCGTCCATTCCGTCTCGAAGAGCTCCCGCACGGTCTCCACCGTCTCGCCGACGCGTTCGACGGCGGGGTGGCCGCGCTCCGCGTAGCCGATCGCGTAGTCCAGAACCCTCTCCAGGGAGAGTGTGCCGTGGTCGCGCAGCAGCGTCATCCAGGCGTCGAACGCGCCGGGGACCGCGGCGGCCAGCGGGCCCGTGCCGGGGACGAGTTCGAGGCCGAGAGACCTGTAGTGCTCGATGGTCGCGCCGCCCGGTGCGACGCCCTGCCCGCACAGCACCCGCACGGGCCCCTCGGCGGGAGCGACGATGAGCGGCACCTCACCGGCGGGACCGTTCAGATGCGGCTCGACGACCTGCAGGACGAAGCCCGCGGCGACGGCGGCGTCGTAGGCGTTGCCGCCGTCCTCCAGCACGGACATCGCCGTCTGCGAGGCGATCCAGTGGGTGGAGGAGGCCATGCCGAAGGTGCCTTGGAGGGTGGGTCGGGTGGTGAACACGGGCGTTACGGCTTCCTGTCGACGTCGGTGGTGCTGTCAGCGGACTGTGCCGGGGCTTGCGGTTCCAGTGTGCGCGGGCGCGGCCGCGCGGCGTCGGGTGCGGTGCCGTCGTCCTCGACCAGGTGGCAGGCGACCTGCCGGCCGCCTGGAAGCGTGCGGTGCTCGGGGGCCTCCGTGCGGCAGCGTTCGACGGCGAGCGGGCAGCGGGTGTGGAAGCGGCAGTAGCCGACCGCCTGCCCCGTGGACGTCCTGGGGAAGACCGGGCTGGGCAGGTCGCCGTGGAGCACGATCCTCCCCCTGCCTTCCGCGGGGGAACCCCCGCGCGCTCGCTGCACCGCGGGGTCGGGGACGGGGACGGCAGAGAGCAGGGCCTGGGTGTAGGGGTGCTTGGGAGCGGTGAACAGCTCGGCGGCGGGGGCCTGTTCGACGATCTCGCCCAGGTACATCACGGCGATCCTGTCGGCGAGGAACTCCACGGCCGCCAGGTCGTGGGTGATGAACAGGCAGCCGAAGCCGCGGTCCCGCTGGAGGTCCGCGAGCAGGTTCAGCACGGACGCCTGCACCGAGACGTCCAGGGCGGAGGTCGGTTCGTCCGCCACGAGCAGCAGCGGATCGACGGCGAGCGCGCGGGCGATGGAGACCCGCTGCCGCTGGCCGCCGGAGAGTTCGTGCGGGCGACGTTCCGCCAGCTCGGGCCGGAGCCCCACCTGCTCCAGCAGCTCCGCCACCCTGCTGCGCAGCGCGTCGCCTCTCGCCAGGCGGTGCAGCACCAGCGGCTCGGCGACGATGCGGGCGACGCTCATCCTCGGGTCCAGCGAGGCGGAAGGGTCCTGGTAGACGAGGTGGAAGTCCTTGCGCAGGGGACGCAGCCGGCGCCGGGAGAGCCGTGTGACGTCCACTCCCCCGATGCGGACCGTCCCCCCGGTGGGTTCGTCGAGGCGGACGACGCACTGTCCGACGGTCGACTTGCCGGAGCCCGACTCCCCCACGAGCCCGACGACTTCGCCACGTCCGACGGTGAGGGAGACCCCGTCGACGGCGCGCACGGTGCTTCGGCCGGGGCCGGGGAAGTGGCGTACGAGGCCGCGTACTTCGAGAGCGGGAGGCGTGCCGCCCGCGGTCGGCTGGGAGGTCACGGTGCCGCCTCCTCGGTGGCTTCGGCGGGTGCGCCCGTCACGTCGAGGGGATGCCAGCAGGCCGCGGTGTGCGGCGCGTCCGGCCGCTCGCCTACGGGCCCCGCCGGCGCCTGAAGCAGGGGCCGGCGCGACGTGCACAGACCGTCCGCGTGCGCGCAGCGCGGAGCGAACGTGCAGCGGTCCGGCTGGGTCTCCAGGCCGGGTACGAGCCCGGGTATCTCCCGCAGCCTCGGGCGCCTGCCCTCGGCGAGGGCGGCCGCCCGCCCGCCGGGCCGGGGTACGGCGTCGAGCAGGCCGCGGGTGTAGGGGTGCCGGGGTGTGGCGAACAGGTCCTCGACGGGGGCGTGTTCGACGGCGCGGCCCGCGTACATCACCAGGACGCGGTCAGCGGTGTGCGCGACGACGCCCAGGTCGTGGGTGATCAGCACGATCGCCGTGCCGAGCCGTTCCCTGAGCGCGCCGAGCACGTCCAGCACACCGGCCTGGACCGTCACGTCGAGCGCCGTGGTGGGCTCGTCCGCGATCAGTACGGCCGGGTCGCAGGCCACGGCGACGGCGAGCATGACGCGCTGGCGCATGCCGCCCGAGAGCTGGTGCGGGTACTCGTCGACGCGCCGTCCCGGGTCGGGGATGCCCACGGTCTCCAGCAGTTCGGCGGACCGCTGCCGCGCCTCGCGCCTGCCCAGCCCCTGGTGGCGGCGGAGCACCTCGCCGATCTGCCGTCCCACCGTGAGCACCGGGTTGAGCGATGTCATGGGCTCCTGGAAGACCATCGACATCTCGCGGCCCCGTACGGACCGCAGCTCCTTCTCGTCCGCGCCCGCGAGTTCCCGCCCGCGGAGGGCCACGGAGCCGCCGACGCGCGCCGTCGGGGGCAGCAGGCCCATGACCGCGAGGGACGTCACCGACTTCCCGCACCCCGACTCGCCGACGACGGCGAGCACTTCGCCGGGTGCGACGTCGAAGCTGAGGCCGTCGACGGCGTGTACGTCGCCGTCCCCGCCCTCCTCGCCGCGGAAGGAGACGGACAGGTCCCGTACGCGCAGCACGGCCGTGCTGCCGGCGGTGTCGTTCACCGTGTCGCCCCTCTCGGGTCGAGTACGTCGCGCAGCCCGTCGCCGAAGAGGTTGAAGGCCAGCGTCGCCACGACGATGGCGAGGCCGGGGAAGACGGCCGTCCAGGGTGCGGCGGCGATGTAGGGCTGGGCGCTGGAGAGCATGACCCCGAGCGAGGGGTCGGGCGGCTGGACCCCCAGCCCGAGGAAGCTCAGCAGCGCCTCGCCGATGATGGCCGTGGGGACGCCGACCGTGGCCTGCACGAGCAGTGCGGAGGCGGCGTTGGGGAGGATGTGGCGGACGAGGACGACGCCGTCGCCGCCGCCGCTGGCGACCGCGGCTCCCACGTAGTCGAGGTGTTTCAGGCGCAGCGTCTCGGCACGCGTGACACGTATGACCTGCGGGACCAGGGAGACGCCGATGGCGACGGTGGCGTTGAGCAGCGACGGGCCGAGCACGGCGGCGAGCCCGACGGCCAGCACCAGGAACGGGAAGGCCAGCAGGGTGTCGGTGATGCGGGAGACCAGCGGGTCGGCGAACCGCTCGTAGTAGCCCGCGATCAGGCCGAGCGGCACGCCCGCCAGGAAGGCCAGCGCCACCGCCAGCACGCCGACCTGCATCGAGGCGCGGGCGCCGTGGATGACGCGGGAGAGCTGGTCGCGGCCGAGGTCGTCGGTGCCCAGCCAGTGGCTCCAGCCGGGCGGGGCGAGGGCGGAGCCGAAGTCGGCTCGCGCGGGGTCGTACGGCGAGATGAGCGGCGCTGCCAGCGCGGCCAGGACGAAGAGGGCCGCGATCACGGCGCCGGTGAACGCGAGCCTGTTGCGCCGCAGCCGGCGCAGGAGGCCGGGACGGCGGCGCCCGGGTGCCGTGCCCGGGATGTCCTCGGGGCCGCCCGGTCCGGCGGGCCCTCGGGCCGTTCCGCTGTGGACGGCGTCCGTGCTCACTGGGCACCTCCGAGCCGGATCCGCGGATCGATGACGGAGTAGAGGAGGTCGACGGCGAGGTTGACCAGGATGTATCCGGTGGCCGTGAAGAGGACGACGCCCTGGACCATGGCGTAGTCGCGGGTGAAGACGGCGTCGATCATCAGCTTGCCGAAGCCGGGGAGGACGAAGATCTGCTCCGTGACGACGGCCCCCGAGATGAGGTGGCCGAGCTGGAGGCCGAGGACGGTGACGACGGTGACGAGCGAGTTCCGCAGTGCGTGCCCTCCGACGACCTGGTGCGGCAGGAGGCCCTTGGCGCGGGCGGTGCGCACGTAGTCCGCGGAAAGCGACTCCAGCATCGCGGCCCGCGTCTGGCGCATCACGACGGCCGCCAGGCCGCTGCCGAGGACGACGACGGGGAGCACCATCCGGCGGAGGTTCTCCAGCGGGTCGTCGCCGAAGGGAACGAAGCCGGACGCGGCGAAGACGGGTACGGCGATGGCGAAGGCGAGGATGAGCAGGATGCCGAGCCAGAAGTTGGGCACCGAAAGTCCCAGCAGCGCGACGGTGTTGGCGATCCACTCCGCGGGCCGCCCCCTGCGGACGGCCGCGATGACCCCCGCGCCGATGCCGACGACGACGGCCAGCAGCAAGGAGAGGAAGGCCAGTTCGAGCGTGACGGGGAGGGCGTCGAAGATGCCGTCGGTGACGGGGAGCCCGGTGCGGGCGGAGGTGCCGAGGTCGCCGCTGACGGCGTTCTCGACGTAACGGGCGTACTGCACGGCGATGTTCTGGTCCAGGCCGTACTGGCGGCGGATCGCGTCGAGCGCCTCGGGTGTCGTCTCCTCCCCTGCCAGGGCCCTCGCGGTGTCGCCGGGCATGGCCCGCACGCCCGCGAAGACGACGATGCTCACCATGACCAGCGTCAGCGCCGACTGGCCGAGGCGGCGGAGCAGATACCGGGTCATCGGTCCCCCGCCTCCGTCCCGCCGCCGTAGCCGGCGGTCTCGACACGTATGAGCCCGTCGCCGTAGACGCGCAGACCGGCCACGTCCTCGTTGGCGACGACGTAGTTGCGCTGCCGGTAGAGGTAGATCAGCCCGTACTGCCCGTTCACGGCTTCGGTGAGGTCCCGGTAGATCTTCTTGCGCTCGGCGGGGTCGGAGGTGCGCCGTCCGTCCTCGATGAGCCCGTCGATGCGCTCGTCGGAGATGCCGGAGCGGTTCTCGGAGCCGAGGGTGCCGGCGAAGGCGTCGATGTTGCCCGCCGGGTCGAGCCGTCCGGACCAGCCGACGGAGACGGCCTCGAAGTCGCCCTTGTCGGCGTGTTCGAGAAGCGTCGTGAACTCGGTGGGCCGCAGGCGGACCTGGAAGCCCGCGTCCTTCGCCATGGCCTGTACGACCTGGCCGAGGCGCATGTCCTCCACCGTGTTGGAGATGGTCAGTTCGACGGGGACCCTGCCCTTCTCCCCCGCCTCTTTCAGTAGCCGGCGGGCGCGTTCGAGGTCGCGTCCCGGGCAGCGCGTTTCCGTGCCCAGTTCGCTGGAGGGCGCCACGGGGCCGCAGGCGGTGTCGTACATGCCCTGGAAGACGATCTTGTTGATGAGCCGCCTGTCCAGGGAGAGGGCGAAGGCCTCGCGGACGCGCTTGTCGCGGGCCAGGGCGCTGTCCACCTTGCCGGGCGGCTTTCCCAGGCCGCGGGAGTTGCCGATGTTCACCGTGAGCCCCTGGTAGCCGAGGGTCGGCGAGTTGAAGAGCTGCAGGGTGTCGTCCGTGAGCGCGCTCTGCACCTCCAGCGGCGCGGTCTGGTCGCTGACCTGCGCGTCGCCCGAACGCAGGTTGGCGAGGCGGACGTTGCCGTCGACGATGGTGCGGTAGACGACCTTCTCCAGGTGGACGTCCTCCGCCGCGTAGTAGTGCGGGTCCTTCTCCAGCACGATCCGGTCGCCCGTCACGCGGTCCTTGAAGCGGAACGGCCCGACGCACGACGGGCGGGTCGCGAAGTCCTCCCCGTACTTCTTCAGCGCCCTGGGGGACATGACCATCCCCGACCGGTCGGCGAGCGCTCCGAGCAGCGGCTCGTACGGCTCTTTCAGGCGCAGTTCGACGCGGTTGCCGTCCAGCGTCCTGACGCTCTCGACGGGTTCGAGTTCGCTGGCGCGCGCGGAGGCGGGCAGGTCGCGGTGGCGCAGCAGCGAGGTGCGCACGGCGTCGGCGTCCAGCGGGGTGCCGTCGCTGAAACGCGCCCCGCTGCGGACCCTCAGCACGACGCGCTTCCCGCCGTCGCTCACCTCCGGCATCCCGGCGGCGAGTTGGGGCCTGATGCGGTTGTCCGCGTCGGTGTCGTAGAGCTTCTGGCACATCGCGGCGAAGACGGTGCGTCCGACGAGGGTGCTGCCGAGGCTCGGATCGAGCTTGTCCGGGTCGGACTTGAGGGCGACGGTGAGCGTGCCGCCGTCACGGACGGGGCGCTCGTCGCTCATGCGGACCCCGCCGACCTCGGTCGCCGCCGTCGTCAGCGAAGCGCACCCCGTGGCGCCGAGTGCCACGGCGGCAAGGAGGGCCGCGGCACGCGTGGGGAGCGGTACGCGACGGCGCATGACGGCCCACCTCTCAGCGGAAACGGCAGGACGCGGGCGACAGTATGTCGTATACACCGACCTGGCAAGGGCTTGCCTGAACACCGGACGACCACCCGGATCGGCGCCGCGACCAGCGCAACGACCCGGTGCGACCTGCGTTCCGCCGCGTCTGACTACGCTTGGCGGGCATGGCGACCTCCCCCGAACCCACACCGGACCGGCACTCCCCCGACCACCGGCGCGAGGACGGCCACCGCTCGCGGAGCGGCCCCCTCGTGGCGATCCTCAGCGGCGCGGGGATCTCCACCGATTCCGGAATCCCCGACTACCGCGGCCCGCAGGGGCTGTGGCGCAAGGACCCGGACGCCGAGAAGCTGGTCACGTACGACTACTACATGACCGATCCGGACATCCGGCGGCGCTCCTGGCTGATGCGGCGCGACAGCCCGGCCTGGAAGGCCCGCCCGAACGCCGCGCACGAGGCGGTGGCGCGGTTCGAGCAGTCGGGCGGGCCCGTGCGCGTCATCACCCAGAACGTGGACGGACTGCACCAGCTCGCCGGTCTCCCCGACCGCAAGGTGCTGGAACTGCACGGCAGTTCGCGCACCGTGGTCTGCACGCAGTGCGGGGCCTCCTCCCCCATGGAGGAGGCGCTGCGGCGGGTGGAGGCGGGCGAGGACGACCCCGCATGCACCGAGTGCTCCGGCATCCTCAAGTCGGCGACCGTCATGTTCGGGCAGGCCCTCGACCCCGAAGTCCTCGGCCAGGCGGTGGGCGTGGCCAAGGCGTGCGACGTGTTCCTGGCCGTCGGCACGTCGCTCCAGGTGCAGCCGGCCGCGTCGCTGGCGGAGATCGCCGTCGAGCACGGGGCGCGCCTCGTCATCGTCAACGCGGAGCCCACGCCGTACGACGGGATGGCGGACGAGGTCGTGCGCGAGCCGATCGGCGAGGCCCTGCCGCAGCTCCTGGAGGAGCTGCGCGCCGCCTGACCGGCCCGGCGCCGGCTCAGCGGCCGAAGCGCCTCCGGAGGCAGCCGAGTTCGAGGTAGCGGACGCGGCTGCCCCAGGAGGCGAGGTCGGGGGCGTCGGCCAGGACGTCGTACCAGGGCTCGGCACCTGAGACCGCCGCACTGCCGGAAGCCGTTCCCCGGGAGAGGGCACGGCGGGAACGCGCGGACGCCGCGACGCGGGGATGTCCGGCCCAGAGCCGGACCCCCGAGCGCGCCGCGGACGGGCGGACCGGCTCCCGGTAGCCCGGCGAGAACACGCTCGCGAGCTCGTTCAGAGCGATGAGGCCGAGCACGCCCTCCTCGGGGTCCGTACGGTCGGAGGGCTCGGTGAGCGCGTACCAGAGGATGGGCGGGTTCGGCAGCCGCGCAGCGGGCCGGAAGCGGAACACCGATTGCTCGATCTTGATCGAGCCGACGCTCGGCAACCCGAGCTTGCCGAGCGCGACGACCTCCGGTTTTCCTCCGGTCCACGTCAGGTGCCGGACGCTGCCCCTGTAGCCGGGCTCGCTGAAGACAGTGGCGAGGAGGTGCTCCCCGCGCCCGGACCAGCTGTGCAGCAGGCCCGCGCCGATCGCGGAGGCCACACCCGTCAGGAGGAATCTCGTCTTGCGGTTCATCGGGTACGACACCTCGCCTCGGTGGGACGGGCGCCCCTCGTGCGCCCTGACGCCTCTCATCTGACGACCAGGCAGTTCTACTGCGGACTTCCCCCGGCGCCTAGGTTCTGTCTGACAAATAGCGTCGTACGTCCGTCAGGACGTGGTTGGCGGTGTCCGGTGCGTGTGATCGCAAGGCGGAGGGTGGGGGCACCTCCCAGGCCGCGAGGCCGAGGGGGAGAGAGCGCAGCGGGCTGCGCCGACGATCGACAACGCAGTGAGGACGCGTGCCGGGCACCGCCAACCAGGCGGGATTTGTCAGACAGAACCTAGGTCTTGACCCCGCCCTTGACACCGCCCCGGGTGTCGGGTTCCTCAGCGGGGCAGCACGGCGGACGAGACGCGGCAGCGCGGCGGACCGGGGAGGGACGGCCGGCGGAGTGCCTGTACGGAGCCGCGCCCGGCGATCGTCCCGCCCTGTTCTAGATTGGCCCGATGGCTGAAGGGGCGGGGACGACACCGGCGGACACCGGAACGGCCGAGGGAGAGCGCGAAGACGAGCGCCCCAGGACCGGCGAGGGACACGCGAGCGGCAGAAGCCTGGCCCGCTCCTCTCTGCTGATGGCCGTGGGCACCGTGGCCTCGCGTGCCACGGGCCTGTTCCGTCAGCTGCTCCAGGCCGCGGCCCTGGGCAACGGGCTGCTGGCGAGTACGTACAACACGGCGAACACGATCCCGACGAGCCTGTACATGCTGCTCGTCGGCGGAACCCTCAACGCGGTGCTGGTGCCGCAGCTCGTGCGGGCGCGGACGCACGACCCCGACGGAGGGCGCGCCTTCGAGCAGCGGCTCGTGACGTTCGTGCTGTGCGTGCTCGCCGCGGGGACGGCGCTGGCCGTGTGGGCGGCGCCGTACATCGTCGGCCTGTACATGCGCGACACCCCGGCCGCACACGAGGCGTTCGAGCTGACCGTGGTCTTCGCACGCTTCCTGCTGCCGCAGATCTTCTTCTACGGACTGTTCGGCATACTCGGCCAAGTCCTCAACGCACGCGAGAAGTTCGGCGCGATGATGTGGACGCCGGTCCTCAACAACCTCGTGCTCATCGGCATGTTCGGCGCCTACCTGACTCTGATGACGCTTCCCGCTCAGGTGGAGGACGTCACCGCCGCGCAAGTGCGGCTGCTGGGCCTCGGCACCACGAGTGGCATCGCGCTGCAGGCGCTGTCGCTGCTGCCGTTCCTGCGCGCCGCGGGTTTCCGCTTCCGACCGCGCTTCGGGTGGCGGAACACCGGACTGGGCAAGAGCTTCCACGCAGCCAAGTGGACCCTGCTGTTCGTCCTGGTGAACCAGGTGGCCCTGGCCGTGGTGACCAACTACGCCAACGCCGCCGACCAGGCGCTCCCGGAGGCGGGCGTCGGATACTCCGCGTACACCTACGCGCAGACGATCTGGATACTGCCGCAGTCGATCGTCACCGTCTCGCTGGTCACCGCGCTGCTGCCGCGGATGAGCCGCGCGGCGGCGGAGAACCGCGTCAGTGACCTGCGCGGGGACCTCTCCAGGGCACTGCAGGTCACCGGTGCCTTCATCGTGCCCGCGGGATGCCTGTTCCTCGTACTGGGGCCGCACATCGCGGAGTTGCTGTTCGCCCACGGAGCCGCCGACGCCGCGTCTGCCCGGCCGCTGGGGCACATGCTGCAGGCGTTCGGCCCGGGCCTCGTCCCGTTCGCCGCCCAGTACCTGCTGCTGCGCGGGTTCTACGCCTTCGAGGACACCCGTACGCCGTTCGCCGTCGCCACCTGGACCGCGGCGGTGAACATCGCGCTTGCCACCGCGTGCCATCTGCTGCTGCCCGCACGCTGGGCGGTGACGGGAATGGCCGCCTCGTACACGCTCGCGTACGCGGCGGGCCTCGTCCTCGCCTCCCGGCTGCTCCGGCGCAGGCTCGGCGGCCCTCTCGACGGCGGCCAGGTGCGCCGTGCCTACACCAAGCTGGTGATCGCCGGGACCGTGGCCGGCGGGCTCGGCTGGGCGGCCGCGCGGGGCTGCGCGTACCTGCCGGTCAGCGGTGTTGCGGCCTCCGCCGCGGAGGTGGCCGCGGGAGTCGCCGTGCTGGCGGGGACGTACCTGGGCGCGGTCCGCCTGCTGCGGCTGGGCGAGCTGCGGAGCATGTTCCGGCTGAGGTGACACCTGGTGGCGACGCGCGTCCGACCGGCCCGCCCGGCGGGCGAGTTCCGGCACGCGGTGGGCGCGGCACGGTTCACGCCGGGGAGGTACTCGACGAGTACCTCCCCGGCGTGAACCGGCCGCTCCTCGACGCGGAGCTGTGAAGCGCCGCGGCGGCGTCCGTCCTACCGCTCGCCCGCCGCGCCCTCACCGGCCGCGGGTTGCTGCGGCTCCGCCACGGAGCCGTCCGAAGGTTCCGCGGCGGATCCCTGCTGCGGCACGGCCTGCGGCTCCGCCACGGAGCCGTCCGGCGGTTCGGTCGCGGGGCTCTCCGGCGGTACGGCCCGCGTCAGCGCCACGTACAACAGCAGCGAACTGGCCATGCCCACGGCCCAGCCGTAGTCGGCGAGCGGCTTCAGGAAGGGGATCAGACCGTCGGCGGGGAAAGGCCCCTTGCCGGGCGCCGACCACGAGCCGCCGACCGCCAGCAGCCCGCCCCCGGCGAACGCCGCCAGCGCCCGCCAGTTCCAGCCGGAGCCGTACCAGTAGGCGCCGCCCTCCCGGTAGAGGTCCGCGACCAGCAGACGGGTCCGCCGCAGCAGCCAGTAGTCGGCGATGAGGATGCCCGCGACGGTGCCGAGCAGCCCGCCGACGGTGCCCAGCCACGTGTAGATGTACAGCTCGGGCGTCTCGGTCAGCTTCCACGGCATGATGACGACGCCCACGACGCCCGTGACGAGCGCGCCCGTACGGAAGTTGATGAACCTCGGGGCGAGGTTCGCCAGGTCGTAGGCGGGTGAGACGACGTTCGCGGCGATGTTCACCGAGATCGTCGCCACGAGCACGGTGATCAGGGCGAACAGCAGGCCGAAGACGTTGTCCGTCTTGGCGGCGAGCTCGACCGGGTCCCAGATCGTCGCCCCGTATACGGCCTGCGAGCCGGCGGTGACGAACACCGACAGCAGCGCGAAGAGCGTCATGGTCGTCGGCAGCCCCAGCGACTGGCCCCACACCTGGGCGCGCTGGCCGGCGCCGAAGCGGGTGAAGTCGGGGATGTTGAGCGACAGGGTGGACCAGAAGGCGATCATGCCCATGAGGGCCGGGAAGAAGACCGGCCAGAACTCGACGCCCCAGCCCAGCTCGGAGGGCTGGTCGAGCAGCGGCCCGAAGCCTCCCGCCTTCACCGCCATCCAGATCAGCAGGACGAACGCGCCGACGATGACGAAGGGCGCCGCCCAGTTCTCGAAGCGGCGCAGCGCCTCCATCCCCCGGTAGATGATGGCCAGTTCGAGGGCCCAGAACAGCAGGAAGCAGACCCACAGCGTCCAGGGCTGCCCGCCGATCTGCGACGCGTCCTTCCATCCTCCGAACAGCTTCCCCAGCAGGATGAAGATGCCCTGCCCGCCGATCCACGTCTGGATGCCGAACCAGCAGCAGGCCACTGCGGCGCGGATCATCGCCGGCAGGTTGGCTCCGCGCACGCCGAAGGAGGCGCGGGCGAACACGGGGAAGGGAATGCCGTACTTGGGCCCGGCGTGACCGGTCAGCAGCATCGGCAGCAGCACGATCACGTTCGCCAGGGCGATCGTGAACACGGCCTGCTTCCAGTCCATGCCGAGCGCAACCAGCCCCGAAGCGAGCAGCCAGGACGGGATGTTGTGCGCCATGCCGATCCACACGGCGGCGAAGTTGTAGGTGGTCCAGCGCCGTTGGGCGAGCGGCACCGGTCTGAGGTCGTCGTTGGTGTACCGGCCTCCGTCGGGTATGGCGCCCTCGGCGAGCTCCACCCGGCCGTCGGCGTGGGTGATCTGGTCGCCCGCCGGGCCGTCACCGGGAGCGCTCTGCGGTCCCGGTGCGGCGGCTGGAGCGGTCCCGGTCATGTGCACACACCTCTTCTGCTGGGTCGGTCCAGTGGGTGTCGCGTGTCGTGCAGCGCTCCCGGTGCCCGGCACCGGGACCGGGTCCGGGTCCGGTCAGGAACCGGCGCCGAGTGCGGGGATGATCTCGCTCCCGTAGGCGTCGATGGTCGACTCCGTGGCATCGTGCATGGCGTACACCGCGAACTGGTCGACACCCAGTTCGCGGAGCTCCTTCAGCCGCTGCACGTGTGCCTCCGCCGGGCCCAGCAGGCAGAAGCGGTCGACGACCTCGTCGGGCACGAAGGCGGTGTCCGGGTTCCCGGCGCGGCCGTGGTGCGAGTAGTCGTAGCCCTGCCGGGCCTTGATGTAGTCGGTCAGCGCGGTGGGGACGAGGTCGGAGTTCTCTCCGTAGCGTTCGACGAGGTCGGCCACGTGGTTGCCGACCATGCCGCCGAACCAGCGGCACTGCTCCCGGGCGTGCGCGAGGTCGTCGCCGACGTAGGCGGGGGCGGCGACGCAGATCGTGACCTCGTCGGGGTCGCGTCCGGCCTCGACGGCGGCGACGCGCACCGCCTTGACCATGTACTCCGTCAGATACGGGTCGGCGAGCTGCAGGATGAAGCCGTCCGCCTCGCGGCCGGCCATGGCCAGCGCCTTCGGCCCGTAAGCCCCCATCCACACCGGCAGCTTGCTGTCGCGCACCCACGGCAGCTTCACGGGCGTGCCGTCGAGGACGGCCTCGCGCCCCTCGGCCAGGTCGCGGATGACGGACATCGCCTCGCTGAGGCGGGCTAGGGTGTTCGGCTTCCGCCCGGCCACGCGCATCGCCGAGTCGCCGCGTCCGATGCCGCAGACGGTGCGGTTGCCGTACATCTCGTTGAGCGTGGCGAACGTCGAGGCGGTGACCTCCCACGAGCGGGTGCCCGGGTTGGTCACCATGGGACCGACGATCAGCTTCTCGGTGTTCTCCAGCACGCGGCTGTGGATGACGTACGGCTCCTGCCAGAGCACCGCCGAGTCGAACGTCCACCCGTAGCGGAAGCCGTTGCGTTCGGCGCGGCGCATGAGGCCGACGGTCCGGGAGCCGGGCGGGTCAGTCTGCAGTACGAGTCCGAAGTCCATGCCAGAGTCCTTTCGGTGTTTTGTTGTCCGGCTGCCGTGCTCAGTCCAGGAGTTGGCACAGACCGCGGGGGGTGTACTGGCCGTGCCCGGCCCGTCCCGCGTACGTACGGCGGTCGATGACGGTCTCGCCGCGCGAGAGCACCGTCTCCACCTGCCCGGTGATCTGCTTGCCCTCGTACGCCGAGTAGTCGACGTTCATGTGGTGCGTCTCGGCGGACAGGGTCTGCCGGGCCTGCGGGTCGTAGATGACGACGTCGGCGTCCGAACCGGGCTGCAGGGTCCCCTTCTTGGGGTAGAGCCCGAACATGCGGGCCGGCGTGGCGCAGGCCAGCTCGATCCAGCGGCGCCGCGAGATGTGGCCGTCGAGGACCGCCTGGTGCAGCAGGTCCATGCGGTGCTCCACACCGGGCATGCCGTTTGGGATCTTCGAGAAGTCGCCCCGGCCCAGCTCCTTCTGGCCGACGAAGCAGAACGGGCAGTGGTCGGTCGAGACCACCTGCAGGTCGTCGGTGCGCAGGCCCCGCCACAGCGCCGCCTGGTGCTCCTTGGGCCGCAGCGGCGTGGAGCAGACGTACTTGGCGCCGCCGAAGTCCGGCTCCGCGAGGTTGTCCGTGGAGAGGAAGAGGTACTGCGGGCAGGTCTCCCCGAAGACGGGAAGGCCCTTGTCGCGCGCGGTCGCGAGCTCGGCGACGGCCTCCTCCGCGGACACGTGCACGACGTAGAGCGGCGAACCCGCCACGCGGGCCAGCTGGATGGCGCGGTGCGTGGCCTCGGCCTCCAGCAGCGCCTTGCGCACCTCGCCGTGGTAGCGGGGGTCGGTCCGGCCCGCGGCCAGGGCCTGTTCGACGAGGACGTCGATGGCGATGCCGTTCTCGGCGTGCATCATCGTCAGCGCCCCGTTGGAGGCGGTGCGCTGCATGGCGCGGAGGATCTGCCCGTCGTCGCTGTAGAAGACGCCCGGGTAGGCCATGAACATCTTGAAGGAGGTGATGCCCTCCTCCACCAGTATGTCCATCTCCTTGAGGGTGCCCTCGTTGACGTCGGAGAGGATCATGTGGAACGCGTAGTCGACGGAGCACTGGGCGTCGGCCTTCGCGTGCCAGCGGTCCAGCCCCTCGCGCAGGGCCTGGCCCTTGGTCTGCACGGCGAAGTCGACGATGGTGGTGGTGCCGCCCCAGGCCGCCGCCCGGGTGCCCGACGCGAAGTCGTCGGAGGAGAAGGTGCCTCCGAAGGGGAAGTCCATGTGGGTGTGCGCGTCGACGCCGCCGGGGACGACGTACTTGCCGGAGGCGTCGATGGTGCGTTCCGCGTTCCAGCTCTCGGCGACGGTGCTGCCGCTCGCTGCGACCGCGACGACGCGGCCGTCCTCGATCAGGATGTCGGCGTGCGTCTCGTCGGCTGCCGTGATCACGAGACCGCCGCGAACTGCCGTACGGGTGTGCGTCATTGCGGGTTCTTCCCCTCCAGCTGAGTGTCTGCCGTGCGCAACGCGTGCTCCAGGATCTCGGCGCCCTCCTCCGCCTCCGCGACGGTCAGCGTCAGCGGCGGCGCCACCCGCAGGACGCTGCTGGTGGAGTGGCCGCCCCCCTTGCCGATGAGCAGCCCTCTCTCGCGGGCCAGTTCCTGCACCAGCGAGGCCGCCTCCGGCCACGGCTCGTCGGTGCCGTGACGTACGAGCTCGACACCGGCCATCAGGCCCCTGCCGCGCACCTCGCGAACGATGCCCAGCCCGGCCGCCGCCGCCCGCAGCCGCTCCAGCAGCAGCCCGCCGACCCGGCGCGCGTTGCCCTGGAGGTCGTGCTCCAGCAGGTAGTTGAGGTTGGCGTTGCCGGCGGCCATGGTCACGGGGCTGCCGCCGAAGGTGGAGATCGAGTTGGCCGGGAGGCAGTTCATGACCTCGGCGCGGGCGACGACGCCGCCGATCGACATGCCGTTGCCGATGCCCTTGGCGAAGGTGAGGATGTCGGGCGGTCCCGCCTGCGCGTGCGCCTGCCAGCCCCAGAAGTGCTCGCCGGTGCGGCCCCAGCCCGTCTGCACCTCGTCGCTGATCCACAACACGCCGCGCTCGCGCAGCACTTCGCGGAAGGCGGCGAGAAGCCCGTCGGGGCCGGAGGTGAACCCGCCCACGCCCTGCACGGGTTCGGCGATCAGAGCGGCCACGTCGCCCCCGGCCTGTCCGAGCATGTCGGCCAGGTCCTCGGTGCAGGCGTCGACGAACGCCGCGTCGTCGAGCTCGGCGAACGGTCCCCGGGTCCGCACGCCGCCGTGCACGTACAGCGTCTGGAGCGGCGAGAGGGACGTCGGCGACCAGGACCGGTTCCCGGTGATGCCGATCGCCGAGAACGACCGCCCGTGGTAGCTGTTGCGCAGCGCCACGATCTGGTTCGAGCGGCGGTAGGTGGTGGCCAGCAGCAGGGCGGTGTCGTTGGCCTCCGTACCGGACGTGGTGAAGAAGACGCGGGCGTCCGGGATTCCGGACACCGCGGCGATGCGCTCCGCCAACTCCACCATGGGGCGGTCCAGATAGAGGCTGGAGGTGTGCAGGATGCGCTGCGCCTGCTCGCTGACGGCCTTGGTGACCTCGGGCAGCGCGTGCGCCGTCATGGTGGTGAGGATGCCGCCGAAGAAGTCGAGGTAGCGCTTGCCCTCGCTGTCCCAGACGTGCCGCCCCTCGCCGTGGGTGATCTCGATCGGCTCGTCGTAGTAGAGCGCGAGCCAGTCGGGCAGAACGGCGCGGTGGCGGTTGTGGAGCACCCTCGGCGAACCAGCCGGGTCGTGGTCCGCGGTGGTCATCAGGGCTGCACCAGCCCGTCGTAGGCGTCGGGGCGGCGGTCGCGGTAGAAGGCCCACTGCTCACGGACCTCGTCGATCATGCCGAAGTCCAGGTCGCGTACGACGAGTTCCTCTTCCTTGTCGCTCGCGACGTCCCCGACGAACTGGCCGCGCGGGTCGACGAAGTAGCTGGTGCCGTAGAAGTCGTTGTCGCCGTACTCCTCCTGGCCGACACGGTTGATGGCCGCGACGAAGTACTCGTTCGCCACCGCCGCCGCGGGCTGTTCGAGCTGCCAGAGGTAGGAGGACAGGCCGCGGTGGGTGGCCGACGGGTTGTAGACGAGGTGAGCCCCGGCAAGGCCGAGGGCGCGCCAGCCCTCCGGGAAGTGCCGGTCGTAGCAGATGTAGACGCCGACCTTGCCGACCGCGGTGTCGAAGACCGGCCAGCCCAGGTTCCCCGGCTTGAAGTAGAACTTCTCCCAGAAGCCCTTGACCTGGGGGATGTGGTGCTTGCGGTACTTGCCGAGGTAAGAGCCGTCGGCGTCGATGACGGCGGCGGTGTTGAAGTAGAAGCCCGACTGCTCCTTCTCGAAGACGGGCACCACGATCACCATGCCGGTCTCCCGGGCGAGATCCTGCATCCGCCGCACCGTCGGCCCGTCCGGCACGGACTCCGCCCACTTGTAGTGCTCGGCGTCCTGGACCTGGCAGAAGTACGGGGCGTTGAAGACCTCCTGGAAGCCGATCACCTTGGCCCCCTGCCGGGCGGCCTCCCGCGCGTGCTGCTCGTGCTTCGCGATCATCGACTCGGTGTCGCCGGTCCACGTCGCCTGTACGAGTGCGGCGCGCACAACATCGGTCATGAGCAGCTCCTTTGGGAGGGAGGTCAGGGCAATGCGACACGCGTAGATCCACGTGAGAATGTGACCGTAGGTCCCGTCACGCACGGTGGCAAGGGCATCGACGTTAGGTCGCCCGATCGATCTTGTTTCCGGTCCGTGTCAAGACCGCGTGGCCTGCGCGGCCGGGCCCGACGGCCCTCCGACGCCGGGCCGGCCGGTACCGCGTCCCGTCGCGCCGCGGCCCGCGATGCAGGCGCCGGCGGACGGGGTGGGCTACCGGTGCGTCGCGGGAGACCGGCGCCACGTACAGCTGCGCCGCGGGCGGTGTCCCGCCCGCGGCGCAGTCCAACTCTCGTCTCCAGACGCCCGGTTACTTCTTCGAGGGACGTACCACCATCGCCGAGCCGCCGCCGCGGCGCTCCTTCTCGGCCGCCGCGAGCCAGCGTCCGTCCGGCAGAGGCCGCACGGCCGTGGCCGCGCCCAGCTCCGGGACCTTCGTGAACGCGTGGCCCAGCTCCTCGAGTTCGGGCCGCACGTCGCTCCCGTAGAGCTTCGGCTCGATCTCGGTCTTCGCCGCGTTGCGCTGGCTCGCGCGCGGCGCGTTCAGCGCCTTGTCCAGCGGCATGCCGCGGTCCACGTGGTTGATCATGGTCTGCAGCACCGTCGTGATGATGGTCGCGCCGCCCGGTGAACCGAGGGCGAAGGCGGGCTTGCCCTCGTCCAGCACGATCGTCGGCGACATGGACGAGCGCGGCCGCTTGCCCGGGCCGGGCAGGTTCGGGTCGTGGACGTCCGGGTCGACCGGCTCGAACGAGAAGTCCGTCAGCTCGTTGTTGAGGAGGAAGCCCCGGCCGGGCACGGTGATGCCGCTGCCGCCGGTCTGCTCGATCGTCAGCGTGTAGGCGACGACGTTGCCCCACTTGTCGGCCGTCGTCAGGTGCGTGGTGCTCTCCCCCTCGTAGGGGGTGCGGGTGGCCTTGTCGCCGCTGCCGCAGTCGGACGGATCACGCGGATCGCCGGGCGCGACGGGGCTCTTGAGCACCTCGTCGTCCTTGATGAGGCAGGCGCGGGAGTCGGCGAACCGCTGGGAGAGCAGCTCCTTCGTCGGCACGTCCTCGGCCGCCGGGTCGCCGACCCAGCGCCCGCGGTCGGCGAACGCGACGCGGCTCGCCTCGATGTAGCGGTGCAGCAGCTCCTTCTTGCTGAGCTTGCCGAGGTCGCCGCCTTCGAGGATGTTCAGCGCCTCGCCCACGGTCGTACCGCCCGACGAGGAGGGCGCCATGCCGAAGACGTCGAGGCCGCGGTACTCGGTGCGGGACGGGGCCTGCTTCTTGACCTTGTAGGCCTTCAGGTCCTCCGCCGTGAGGTCACCGCTGCGGATCTTCTTCTTCGCGTCCTCGCCGACCGGCGGCTTCCGGACGGTGTCGACGATGTCCTCGGCGACCGGCCCCTCGTAGAGCGCGTCCGCGCCCTCGCGGCCCATCGTCTTGTAGGTGCGCGCCAGGTCCGGGTTGCGCATCGTCGAACCCACCTCGGGCAGCTCGCCGCCCGGCATGAACAGGTCGACGGTGTCCGGGAAGTTGCGGAAGCGTTCCTCGTTGTCGGCGGTCTGCTGACGGAACGTCTCGTCCACCTCGAAGCCCTTGCGGGCGAGCCGCTCCGCGGGCGAGAGGACGTCGCGCATCGACTTCGAGCCCCACTTGTCGAGGGCCTTCTCCCAGGTGGCGGGTGTGCCGGGGGTGCCGACGCTCAGTCCGCTGGTGACGACCTCGTCGAACGGCAGCGCCTCGCCGTCCTCCTGGAAGAGCTTCTCGTCCGCGCTCGCGGGGGCGGTCTCACGGCCGTCCAGCGTGCGCACCTTGCCGCTCTTCGCGTCGTAGGACACGAAGTAGCCGCCTCCGCCGACGCCCGCCGAGTACGGCTCGGTGACGCCGAGCGCCGCAGCGGTGGCGACGGCCGCGTCGACCGCGTTGCCGCCCTGCTTGAGCACCTTGATCCCGGCCGCCGAGGCGTCGGGGTCCACACTGGAGACGGCGCCGCCGTGGCCGACCGCAACGGACTCCTTCTTCGGTTGCGCCGAGCCGTCCTTCGTACCGGCTCCGGCGGGCGCGAGAACGGCACCCACTGTGCCGATGGCCGCCGTCGCGGTGATCAGGGCGAGCAGTCTGGCGGAACGGCGGTTGGTCATGCGCCGCATGGACACCTCCTGACGGGATTGGTCAGCGAAGAGTAGCCCCCGGACGTGTGCACGTCAGCATCGGTGCGGGCTTCGCCGCGACCCGTCCCTCCCCGGGGCCCTCGGGCATACCCGTACGACCGCGTAGCCGGCGGATGTACGCTGCCGCCCCATGACGGACAACCTCCGTGACATCGTGCTCGGTGTGCTGGCGGCCGGCGCCGTGGCGGCTCTGGGCTGGTTCGCCCGTACCTGGCTGTGGAGGCGCGAGCTCCGCCGCACCCAGCGCTTCTTCGGCCTGCCGAGCCACTCCGAGTGCGTGATGGTCGTCGACCGCGACCCGGCCGCGGGCGAATGGGCCGTCGGACGGAACGACGCCTTCGCCCTCCTGGAGCTGTCCGCCCTGATCAAGGAGTGCGGCGCGAGGGCCGACGTCGTACCGCACGACGCCACGCAGCAGGGCTTCGGGGAGCGCACGGAGTTCTGCGTCGGCGGGCCCACGTCGAACCGGCGCATGGCCGCGCATCTGCAGTCACTGCTGCCGGGCGCCGTCGTGGACGCGGAACGCGGCCCGGACCAGGCGGCCTTCACGATCGGCGGCGAGCGCCACCTGGTGGAGCGCGGCGTCCGCGAGCACGTGCTGCTCGCACGTCTCACCGCCGGGCAGGACGCGGACATCCGCCCCGTCTTCCTCTTCTGCGGCCAGCGTTCGATAACCCACCAGGCCGCCGCCCGCTACCTCGCCCGGAACCACCGGCGGCTGATGCGCAAGTACGGGACGCGCGGGGACTTCTGCCTGCTGCTGCGGGTGGTCAACTCCCAGGCGTACGGCCCGGACGTGGTCGAACTCGTCGCCGACGTCACCCGCGCGGCCACCAGCGCTCCCCCGCCGGCGTCCGCCTGAGACTCACCGCTCCGAGAACTCCGCGTAGAGCTGCGACAGCTCCGGCGTGCCCGTCTCCGCCCACGCGGCGCCCTCCTCCAGGACGTCCAGGCGGCGCCCCGAGGGCAGTTGCACGACCGGCTCACCGCCCGAGCCGAACCACCAGGCCGCGCCCGGCACCGTGCGGACGATGACGGTGCCCAGGTAGAGACCGGCGTCGCTGCCCAGCCACGGCGACACCTCCGGGTCCTCCCGCCAGCGGGGCAGCATCTGGTCCAGCTCCGCCAACGACTCGGCGGAGTCGTCGAGTTGCACTCCCTCGCGTCCCGCCAGTCCGCGCAGCAGCTCGCATTCCGAGAGCAGTTGCGCGACGCCCTCGGGGTCGCTGGACGCGGTGTCGGAGACGGGCGTGTCCGATGCCGCACCGTGCCTCTTACGCCAGTTGTCCAGGAAGGGGATGTTCATACGGATCAGGGTGGCATCCCCTGATGCGGGAGCACCACAGGCACGCTGTGCACGTGGAGGGGTACGGAAAAAACGCGGTGTGTCCGACTGGACACCTTGACGGCGCTTTGCCGTCTCTCTACCTTCACCGGGCCTGGGTCGAATCAAGGCGCGACGAAAGGGTGTTGAAGCCGGAAGCCACTGGGACGTGCCGTCAGGGTCGCCGCGGGTCCGCGGAGATCCGCGCGGCAGGGCCCGGACGCCAGAGAGGACCAGTCGGCGTGCGCAGACGTCTGTGGAGTGTCCCCCTCATGATCCTGACGAGCGTCGCGGGCCTCCCCGCGGTCGCCGTGGCAGAAGACCGCACCACGACCACCGAGCCGCTCCCCCTGGAGCGGCTCTTCGACAACCGGGCCGTCAGCGACGACGCGCACCCGGGTGAAGCCGACTTCGACGGAGCGGGCAACTCCCTCTCCGCGCAGGACCTGCACGCCGCCGGCTGGCAGCCGGGCCGCCGGCTCGACCTCGACTCCGCTTCGCTGCGGTGGCCCCGCACCTCTCCCGGCAGCCCCGACAACGTGCGCGCCGACGGGCAGCACGTACGGGTACGCGGATCGGGCAACGCCGTCTCCCTCCTGGTGGCGGGAACCTCGGCCGACGGGCGGCCGGGCGGTGGCGTGAAGGGCAGCGGCACCGTGCACTACTGGGACGGCACGAGCAGCCCGTACACCCTCACCGCCCCGGACTGGCGCGCGGGGCCGCTCGCCGAGAAGGCCGTCGCCCTGCCGCACGTCAACACCCGTGCAAGCGGGCAGCTCGCAGAGAAGGCCCGCCTCTACGCGGTGACGGTGCCCGCCGACCCCAGCCGGCAGATCCGCTCCGTGACGCTCCCCGACGACGCCGGCCCCCAGTCGGACCTGCACGTCTTCTCCGCTGCCGTGCGCCGCGAGGACTCCACGTGGACGGGGAGCTGGTCGGCGAGCAGCTCCGGCTACACCGCCCTCGGGCCGTGGCAGGACCAGACACTGCGGCTGGTGGTGCACAGCTCCGCCGGCGGGTCGCGGGCCCGCATCCGGCTGGCCAACACCTTCGCCTCGGCCCCGGTGGAGATCGGAAGCGCCTCCGTGGTCGTGCAGCGGGAGGGCGCCTCGGGACGCGGAAGGCCCGTGCCGCTGCGCTTCGACGGACGGGACGGCGTCGTGATGCCCGCCGGCGCGCAGGCGGTCAGCGACCCCGTGGGCTTCCGCGTGCCGCCCGGCGCCAACCTGCTCGTGAGCATCCACCTGCCCGGCCCCGTCGCCGCCGCGCCCGTGCACAGCGAGGCCATCCAGCGCTCGTACGTCAGCGGTGCGGGAAGCGGCGACCGTACGGGAGACGAGGAAGGCGCCGCGTTCACGGGGTCGTTGGAGGCGTGGCCGTTCCTGACGGGTGTGGACGTGCGGACGGGGTCTCCCCGCGCCGAAGGCGTAGGGGAAGGCCCCGGCTCCGTCGTGACCTTCGGCGACTCCATCACCGACGGTGTGCGCTCCACGCAGGACGCCAACCGGCGGTGGCCCGACGTCCTGTCGCAGCGGCTGCGCGCCCAGGACGACGTGCCCCGCTACGGCGTCCTCAACCAGGGCATCTCCGCCAACCGCGTCCTCTCCGACCGCTACCCGGGCGACGGGGTCAGCGACGACACCGGCGGTGTCAGCGCCCTGCACCGCCTGGAGCGCGACGTGCTGGCCCAGACGAACGCGCACACGGTGGTGGTCCTCGAAGGCATCAACGACGTGCGGTGGGGTGCCTCCGCCGAGGACGTCGTCGCCGGACTCAAGACGTTCGCGCAACGGGCACGCGAGCGCGGACTGCGCGTCGTCGGCGCGACACTGACGCCGTGTGAGGGCTACAAGGACTGCTCCCCGGAGGTCGAGGCCAGACGCAGCGCCGTCAACGAGTTCGTCCGCCACAACGGGGGCGTGTACGACGCCGTGCTGGACTTCGACGCCGTGGTGCGGGATCCGGCGCGGCCGCAGCGGATGCTGCCCGCGTACGACAGCGGCGACCATCTGCACCCGGGGGACGCCGGGTTGAAGGCGATGGCCGACTCGGTGGAGCTGAGGAAGCTGGTGCCGTAGCGCGCCCGGGGGGCGGTGGCCCGCCCCCGGGTCCGGCGAACACGGAAGGGCGGCGGACAGGTCCTGCACACCTGCCCGCCGCCCTTCCGCCGGCACCGTACGGGACGGCCCGCAGGGCCGCGGTACCGCGCCGGGGCGCTCGGCAGTCGCTGGCTGCTCTCTACTCCTCAACGTCTCACCGTCAGGGAGCAGAGTGTGCGCGACGCCGTCGTGACGCCCGGGGGCGACTGGATGCGCTGGGCCGAACTGCCGGGACGGGAGCCGCCGCGTGTCTACGTGCACGGGCTGGGGCGCCACCTCGCCCGCCTACTTCGCGGAGGTCGCGTCCCATCCGCTGCTGGCCGGCCGCCGCTCCCTGCTGATCGACCTGCTGGGTCTCGGCATCAGCGACCGTCCTGCCGGTTTCGACTACCGGCTGGAATCACACGCCGACGCCACCGCGACGCCCCTCACGGAGCGGGACAGCAACTGCACGGAGCAGGACCGGAGCTGACGGACGCGGCACGCACACCGCGTCCAGGCCGGGGTGCGCGCGGAGTCCGGCGTCGGCAGCGCAAGGCCGGCCGGGAAGCCCAGGAGACCGCGGAGCGGGGCGGCGCACAGGCACCGCCCCGCTCGTCACACGTTCCTCAGAAGGTGAACGGACCCGGGTCCTGCGGGGACGTCGCCTCGCAGTTCACCGTGATGGCCCCGAAGATGACCAGCTTCACCGACTTCGCCTCCATCACGTCGCCGGCGGCCACCGTGCCGTCCAGGGGACCGGAGTTGACGTCGTCGCCGGCCGACATGGCCGGGTTCGAGTTGCCCTTGAAGGTCGCGGTGTCGCTGCCGTTCTTCGTGAGGGTCAGCTCCGTCTCGACGGAGCCGGCCGCCACGTCGATCGGGGCCTTCACCGCGGACGACGAGAGCGTGATCGTCGCGGCCGTGCCGTCCTGTGTCGCGGTGAGCGTGGCGTCGCCAGAGCCGGCGCTGCCGCAGTCCGCCGTGACCGTGGCCGTGGTCGGGTCGACCGCCAGCGCGCCGGGCGCGAACGCCAGCGCGCATGCCGTCAGTGCTGCCGTGCCCAGTGCCGTTCCGAGAACTTTCCTGCGTCCCATGGGATCGCCTTCCAGGTCGTGGGGGAAAAGCCTGACCACCGCATCGGTGCGCCACGTCTGGCGCGCGTGAGCGTGTGGGGGGTGCGGTGCGTGCTGTGGCGACCGGGATGCGCACGATCCGCGGCAGGCGGCACCCCTGGGCGTCACGATGACAGCTCGTCAATTCACGCGTTGCTATTGATACGCGTGACGCGGAAGAGCGCAAGAGCGCCTGCCGCACATTTCAAGCCATCGCCGCACTCGCCCCCGGCGGGGAACCGGCCGCCGGCGCCGCCTCGCACGGCGCGCGGCCGCTCCCGGCGGAAGGGCGTACGGGCAGGCCGCCTAATCAGAGTTCCAGGTCGACCACGACGGGCGCGTGGTCGGAGGCGCCCTTCCCCTTGCGCTCCTCACGGTCCACGTAGGCGTCCTTCACCGCCGCCGCGAACGGCTCGTTGCCGTAGACCAGGTCGATGCGCATCCCCCTGTTCTTGGGGAAGCACAGCTGCCGGTAGTCCCAGTACGTGAAGGGGTGGTCGTACTTCAGCGGCCTGGGCACCACGTCGCTGAGGCCGGTGTCGCGCAGGGCCTTCAGCGCGGCGCGCTCGGGCTCCGTCACATGCGTCGAGCCCTCGAAGGCCGCGCGGTCGTAGACGTCCTCGTCGGCCGGCGCGATGTTGTAGTCGCCCAGTATCGCGTAGGGCAGCGACCCCGGGGCCTCCTTCAGCGCGGTACGGCGCAGGGCCTCCAGCCACTCCAGCTTGTAGGCGTAGTGCGGGTGCCCGACCTCGCGGCCGTTGGGCACGTAGACCGACCACACCCGCACGCCGCCGCAGGTCGCCGCCGCGGCACGGGACTCGTCCCCGCCGTCGAAGAGCGGACCCTCGGGCAGTCCGAGGACCGTGTCGCTCAGGCCCACCCGGGAGAGCACCGCGACGCCGTTCCACCTGCCGTCCCCGTTGACGAGGGCCTCGTAGCCCAGCCCCGAGATCTCCTCGGAGGGGAACGCCTCGGCGGAGCACTTCAGCTCCTGCAGGCACACCACGTCGGGGCGTGCGGACTCCAGCCAGGCGAGCAGCCTCGGCAGCCGGGCGCTGACGGAATTGACGTTCCAGGTGGCGATACGCATACGTGTGAATCTACCGCGCGACACCGACACTCTCGCCGGGGGTGAGCCTGCTGTGGCTGACGCCGCCCAGGTCCCCGATGAGCCGGTCGTACACGGGGCGGGCCCGGTCGGCGAGGAGGCCGTCGTGGACGTCGAAGGCCCTGCGGGGGGCGACCTCGCGCACGTAGTCGATGACTTCGGAGACCTTGCTCCACGGGGCGTGGACCGGCAGCAGCAGGGTGTCGACGGAGCGGCCCGGCACGGTCAGGGCGTCCCCGGGGTGGAAGAGCGAACCGTCCACGAGGTAGCCGGAGTTGGCGATGCGCGGGATGTCGGGGTGGATGACGGCGTGGAGCTGGCCGTGCACCTCGACCTCGAAGCCGGCCGCGTCGAACGCGTCCCCCTCGCCGACGATGTGCACTCGCCCGGGGAAGGTCGTGGAGATCCGGTCCGCGACTCCGCGGAGCGTCCAGATCCGGGCCGCCGGGTTGGCCTCCATGGCGGCCCGCAGCCGCCCCTCGTCGAAGTGGTCGGGGTGTTCGTGGGTGACGAGCAGTGCGTCGGCCCCGACCGCGGCGTCGTCCTCGCTGAAGCCGCCGGGGTCGATCACGAGGGCGCGCCCGTCCTTCTCGAGCCGTACGCAGGAGTGGCCCTTCTTGATCAGCTTCATGGGGCCATTGTGCCCGGGAGCCCCGTTCCGGGCCGCTCCGGACGGGGGCGGCGCGGAACGCGCGCGGACGTCAGTCCTCCGGCGTGGTCTCCTCGCGGATGATCCCCTGCGCGACGGCGAAGGCCGAGTTCGCGGCGGGAACACCGGCGTACACGGCGGTCTGGAGGAGAACCTCCTTGATCTCCTCCGGGGTCAGGCCGTTGCGCAGTGCGGCGCGGACGTGGAACGCCAGCTCGTCGAAGTGGCCCCGCGCGACGAGCGCCGTCAGCGTGACGACGGAACGGGTGCGGCGGTCCAGGCCCGGCCGGGTCCACACCTCGCCCCAGGCATAGCGGGTCGCGAAGTCCTGGAAGTCCTGCGTGAACGCGTCCGCGTTCTCCATCGCGCGGTCGACGTGGGCGTCGCCGAGCACCTCGCGGCGCACCTTCATGCCCGCGTCGTACGGATCGTTGCGGCCGGCGATCTGCGCCGCCGACTCCAGCTCCGCGATCGCCCCGACGGGACGCGTCGGCGTGGGGGTGATGACGGGGGCGGGCGCGGGCGGCCCGGCGGGCGACTCCTGCCAGCTGGTCGTGAAGTGCCTGATGAGCAGCTCCGTCACGGCCCCGGGCTGCTCGACGGGTGTCAGGTGGGAGGCGCCGGGCACTATCGCGAGGCGCGCGTCCGGGATGCCGGCGACCAGCGCGCGGGCGTCGGCGGGCGGTGTGGCCTGGTCCTCCGCTCCCGCCATCACCAGCGTCGGGACGCCGATGCGGCCCAGGTCCTGGCGGACGTCGAAGGCGGCGAGCACCTCGCAGGCGGCTATGTAGCAGCCGGGGTCGGTCGTGCGGACCATCTGCACGGCCCACTCGACGATCGCCGGCTGCGCGGCGACGAAGCCGGGTGTGAACCAGCGGTCCGGGGTGGAGCGAGCGATCGGGTCGAGCCCGTTCGTGCGGACGACGACGCCGCGCTGCCGCCAGGCGTCCGCCGTGCCGAAGCGCGACGAGGCGGAGACGAGGGCGAGGGAGGAGACCCGGTCCCGAGCCTGGAGGCCGAGCTGGATGCCGACAGCACCGCCTATCGAGCAGCCGACGTAACCGAAGCGGTTGATGCCGAGCGAGTCCAGAGTGGCGAGCAGGCGCTCCGCCAGTACCTTCGCGGAGTCGGCCGAGCGCGCGGGGGCGCCGCCGTGGCCGGGCAGGTCGAACCGCAGGACGCGCCAGTTGCGGGAGAGTTCGGGGATCTGCCGGTCCCACATGTGCCAGGTCGTGCCCAGTGCGGGCCCCAGCACGAGCACTGGTGCGTCGTCGGGGCCGTCGAGGCGGTGCTGCAACATAAGGGCGTTCTGCTCTTCGCTCACGTGTTCACGCTACCCAGGGGTCCCCGGAGCCCGGCCCCGGGGTCGTCGCTCCGTACATCAGAACTTCACGGTGGACACGACATACACACGGGGCCGGCTCTCGTATGTGCGGTCCACGGTGATCGACACCGTGGGGCGGCCCTGCTTCTGCCGGTATGTCGTGCCCGCCCAGTCGCGGTCCTCTCTGTTGAAGTCCCAGCCGATGTGGTCGGCGTGCTTCTCGCCGATCGTGACCTCGCCCTTCTTCAGGGCGGCGCGGTCGGTGCCCACGTCCTCGAGGAAGTCGTCCAGCCGCTTCTGCGACGTGCGGAACTGCACGTAAAGGGAGCTGGTCTTCCAGGAGTTGTCCTCGTAGAAGGCGTGGTGGCTGGACTGCGCGGGCAGCGGCACGTCGTAGACGTTGCGCTGGACCTTGCTCGGCCAGCCGTAGGTGAGGTTGGTGGCCGCGGCCTTGCGCTGCTTGTCCTCGCCGCTGTCGCGGCTCTGGAAGGCGGACCTGACCAGGTAGCCGCCGGGGACGGCGATGAGCAGCACGACGATGAGGAGCGTCAGCAGCCGGTGCCGCGGGCGGTGCGGCGGCCGCTGGGCGGAGCGTACGTGCGCGGGTGTGGCGTCCATGGGGGAATCGGCCTGGGAGTCGTCGTCCGTCGTGGATGTGGTGGACGTGGTGGTCACTGTCCCACCGCCCGGCGCAGGTTGTCGGCGGCGCGTTCGTAGCGCTCGTACCTCTCCAGGCGGCGCCTGTTGGCGCGGCGGAAGCGGCGGGCGACGAGGCGCGCCAGGTCGGCGGCCCCGACCATACCCGCCTCGGGGCCGAGCTGCGCCTTGGCGATGGTGGCCTCCGGCCGGTAGCCGCGGCCGGTGAGGTGGCGGCGGAAGGCGTCCCGCGCGGGATCGATGAGGAGTTCGTCGGCGGCGCTGACGCCTCCGCCGATGACGAAGCCGCCCGGGTCGAGCGCGGCGGCCAGGTTGGCGATGCCGACGCCCAGCCAGTGGCCGATGTCCTGCAGCAGCTCGGTGCACATGGCGTCGCCGCCGCGGGCCAGCTCGGTGATCAGCGGGCCGGTGATGTCGGCGATCTGGCCGTCGACGCGGTCGATGATGCCGTAGGCGACGGGCGACTCGGCCGCGGCGAGCTCCCGCGCCTCCCTCACCAGGGCGTTCCCGGAGCTGTACTGCTCCCAGCAGCCGCGGTTGCCGCAGGGGCAGCGGTGGCCGCCCGGCACCACCTGCATGTGGCCGAACTCGCCGGCCACGCCGTACTTGCCGCGCTTGACCCCGCCGTCCTCCAGGATGGCGCCCCCGATGCCCGTGCCGAGCGTGATCATCACGAGGTGGTCCTCGCCGCGGCCGGCGCCGAAGCGCCATTCGCCCCACGCGGCGGTGTTGGCGTCGTTGTCCACCATGACCGGCACCGCGAGACGGGCGGTGAGGGCGTCCTTGAGGGGCTCGTCCCGCCACGCGAGGTGCGGTGCGAACAGGACGCGGGAGCGGTCGGCGTCGACCCAGCCGGCGGCGCCGATGCCCACGGCGTGCACGTCGTGCCGGTCGGAGAGGTCGAGCACGAGCTCGGCGATGGTGTCCTCGACGACCTTGGGGCTCTTGGACTTCTCCGGAGTCTCGGTGCGCACCTGCTCCAGGATGTTGCCGTCGGCGTCGACCACGCCCGCCATCACCTTCGTCCCGCCGATGTCGATACCTACCGTGGGTACCCGGGGGGCGGAGAGGTGAGAGCGCCGTTCCCGGGTGCTGACGGTCCGCAGCACGCTGGCACTGGGTGCGGTGCGCCTGTAGACACGGTCCCGGTCCGCCCGTTCTCGGTACATGCTCACGGCGCGGCCTTTCGTGTTCGCACGGTGCTGACTGCTCGGTCACGGGTGGACGCTCCCCCGCCCACGTGGCCGATTCTGCCTTACCGCGAGGCCCCGCCGCACAGTCGCACCGTGCGGCCCCGCGCAGGCCGGAACCGAAGCCCGCGCGGTGCCGCACGCCTCACTCCAGGTGCTGCGGTACGGGGGCGCGCTCCAGCTCGTGGGAGAGCTGCTCCAGCTCGCTGCCGCCGGACATCTGGCGCGTCAGCTCGTCCAGGGCCAGCTCCTCCTTGCGGTGGCTGCCGGCCATGGCGCCCCGCTTGAGCAGCACGAAACGGTCCCCGACGAGGTACGCGTGGTGCGGGTTGTGCGTGATGAGGACGACACCGAGGCCCGCGTCACGCGCGGCCGCGACGTATTTCAGTACGACACCCGACTGCTTGACGCCGAGCGCGGCCGTCGGCTCGTCCAGCACCAGCACCTTCGCGCCGAAGTACACGGCGCGGGCGATGGCGACGCACTGCCGCTCGCCGCCGGAGAGGGTGCCGATGGGCTGGTCGACATCGCGCAGGTCGATGCCCATGCGCAGCAGCTCGCTGTGTGTGGTGCGGCGCATACGGTCCACGTCGAGCCGGGAGAAGGGGCCGCGGCCCTTGACCGGCTCGGAGCCGAGGAAGAAATTGCGCCACACGGGCATCAGCGGGACGACGGCGAGGTCCTGGTAGACGGTCGCGATACCGCGGTCCAGGGCTTCACGCGGGGAGCCGAGCCGGGTCTCCTCGCCGTTGATGCGGAAGCTGCCGGAGTCGTGCTGGTGCAGCCCGGCGATGATCTTGATGAGCGTGGACTTGCCCGCGCCGTTGTCGCCGAGCACGCAGGTGATGCGGCCGGCGTGCACGGGCAGGGAGACGCCCTCCAGGGCGCGGATGTTGCCGTACAGCTTGCTGACGTCCGACAGCTCGACCAGAGGGGTGCCTTCCGCCGCTGCGGCGTCCTGCACGGCCCCGCCGACCTGCTCCTCCGTGTCCTTGCCTGTGGTCTTCTCCGCGGTCATCGGTTGGCCTCCGCCCGCTTGCGTATGTACGCGTTCAGCAGGGTCGCGATCAAGAGCATCGCCCCCAGGAAGAACTTGAACCAGTCGGGCTCCCACTGGGCGTAGACGATGCCCTTGCTCGTCATGCCGAAGATGAGCGCTCCGACCGCCGCGCCGACCGCCGAGCCGTAGCCGCCGGTGAGGAGGCAGCCGCCGATGACGGCGGCGGCGATGTAGATCAGCTCGTTGCCGACGCCCTCGCCGGACTGGACGACGTCGTAGTTGAACAGCAGGTGCTGCCCCGAGATCCACGCGCCCAGCGCGACTCCGAGGTAGAGGCAGATCTTCGTACGGGCGACGGGAACGCCGACCGCCCGCGCGGTGTCCTGCCCGCCGCCCACGGCGAAGATCCAGTTGCCGGCACGGGTGCGGAGCAGGATCCAGGTGGCGACGGCCACCAGGGCGAGCCACCACACGACGGTGACCTGGATCTGGACGGACCCGACCGACAGCTCCGAGGCGAAAAGCGCCTGGGCGGAGGCGAAGCCCTCCATGTCGCCGATGCCCTTGGTGGAGACGGTGCCGCTGATGAGCTTCGTCAGGCCCAGGTTGAGCCCGGTGAGCATCAGGAACGTGCCGAGAGTGATGATGAAGCTCGGCAGCTTCGTCCGCACCAGCAGGTAGCCGTTGAAGAAGCCGATGCCGAGCGTGAGCAGCAGCGACACCCCGACGCCGACCCACACGTTGGCCGTCATCTGGTAGCTGAACATCGACGAGATCAGGGACGAGGACGTGACCATCACGCCCGTCGACAGGTCGAACTCGCCGCCGATCATCAGCAGCGCCACGGGCACCGCCATGATCCCGATGGTGGAGGAGGCGTAGAGGACCGTGGAGAGGCTGGAGGCCCGCAGGAAGCTCTCGGCTGCGAACGAGAAGAAGACGAAGACAGCCACCGCGCCCACTACGGCGCCGAGTTCGGGCCGCCCCATCAGCCGGCTCAGCAGCGAGCGGTGCACCAGGCGTTCGTCGGTCCTGTCCTTCTCCGGTGCCTCGGACGGCGCCGTGCCGGCGGGCTCCGGTGTGGGTGTCGGAGTGGGTGTAGCCGTCATCGCGTTCCCCGCTTCGTGTACTTCTGCAAGGTCGGTGCGTCCTTCTTCGTGAGGATCTGCGGGCCGGTCAGCACGGGCTTGCCGCCGCCCAGCATGTCGGCGTTGTAGCGGTGCAGCCACAGCAGGTCGACGGCCTCGTAGCCCTGGAGGTAGGGCTGCTGGTCCACGGCGAAGCCGAGTGAGCCGTCCTTGAGGCCTGTGACCACCTGGTCGTTGAGGTCGAAGGTGTCGATCTCCGCCTTGCTGCCCGCCCCCTCGGCGGCCTTCACGGCGGTGGGGGCGAAGGGCGCGCCCAGCGTCACGACGGAGTCGATCCCGCCGTCGGACTGGAGTTCGGCCTCCAGCGACGACTCGACCGAGGGCATGTTCGTCCCGTCGACGTGCAGGTTGCGCACCTTGCCGTCGAAGGTCTCGCGGATGCCGCGGCAGCGCTCTTCGTGCCCGACGTTGCCCTGCTCGTGCAGGACACAGACGGCCTTCTTGCGCCCGCGGTCGTTCAGCTCCCTGCCGACGGCCTCGCCGGCCAGCACCTCGTCCTGCCCGATATGGGCGAGCGCGCCGAACTTGCGGGACTCGTCCTGGCCGGAGTTGACGGTGACGACGGGAATGCCGGCCTTGGCGGCCTTCTTCAGCACGCCCTTCATCGCGTCGGGCTTGGCGAGGGAGACGATCAGCCCGTCGACCTTCTTGTCGACGGCCGACTGCACGAGCTGCGCCTGCCGCCCCGCCTCGTCGTCGTGGGAGTAGAGGAACTCGATGTTGTCCTTGCGGGCCGCGTCCTCTGCTCCGCTCTGCACGATGTCCCAGAAGGTGTCGCCCTCCCCGGAGTGGCTCACCATCGCGATCTTCCAGCGGGGCGTACCGACGGCGGCCTCGCCTCCGACGGCGGCGTTGCGTTCCTCCTCGGCCCGCTTGCCGCCGGTGCTGCTGCACCCCGCGAGCGGGATCGCCGCCGCGAGGAGCCCCGCGACGGCGGCCCGCCCGGCGCGCGCTCCTGCTCGCTTGCCGCGGAACCTCTCCAGCCTGGACACGTGCTGCTGACCTCTCGGTACGGGTGGCGCTGTTCTTCCTGGTCGCCGCGGCGGCAGCCGTCACCGGCGCGGACCCCCGCGCCAGTATCCGCACTCCCCCCGCGGCGTCCTGTCACCGGGTGCCGCGCTCGGTGTACTTCTCCAGCCTCGGCACGTCCTTCTCCGTGACGATCTGCGGACCGGTCAGCACGGGCTTGCCGCCGCCCAGCTCGTTGGCGTTGTACGCGTGCAGCCACAGGGCGTCGACGGCCTCGTAGCCCTGGAGGTAGGGCTGCTGATCCACGGCGAAGCCGAAGCTCTTGTCCTTCAGGCCCTTCACGACCTGCGCGTTGAGGTCGAAGGTGTCGATCTCCGCGTCGCTGCCGGCCTTCTCCTTCGCCTTCGCGGACGTCGCCGCGAACGGGGCGCCGAGGGTGAGGACGGTGTCGATGTCCGAGTCGGACTGCAGCTTGGCCTCGACGGAGGACTGCACGTCCGGCATGTTCGTGCCGTCGACGTTCAGCGTCGACATGTCCCCGTCGAAGGTCTTCTTCGCACCCGCGCAGCGGTCCTCGAGGGAGACGTTGCCCTGCTCGTGGATGACGCACAGGGCCTTCTTGCGGTCCCGTTTGTTCAGCTCGTCGCCGACGGCCTCACCGGCGATCGACTCGTCCTGCCCGATGTGCGAGAGCGCGCCCATCTCCTTGGAGAACTCGCCGCCGGAGTTGATCGTGATGACCGGGATGCCGGCCTTGGCGGCCTTCTTCAGCACGCCCTTCATCGCATCGGGCTTGGCGAGCGTGACGATCAGCCCGTCGACCTTCTTGTCGACGGCCGACTGCACGAGCTGCGCCTGCCGCCCCGCCTCGTCGTCGTGCGAGTAGTCGAACTGGACGTTGTCCTTGCGGGCCGCGTCCTTCGCTCCGCTCTGCACGATGTCCCAGAAGGTGTCGCCCTCCCCGGAGTGGCTCACCATCGCGATAGTCATCCGGGGGGTGTTGACGCCTTTGCCGCCGCCGGCCCCGTTCGCCTTCTCCTCGGAGCCCTTGCCGCCGGAACTGCTGCAGCCGGCGGCCAGGAGCGCCGCGCTCGTCAGGGCTATCGCCACCGTTGTTGCTCTACGTGCTCTACGCCGAAGGACCATGAGCGGAGTTCTAGCCGTGGTCGGAGCAGGGCGTCAATACTTTGTCCGAACATTCTCCACGACAGTTTGTCCGAACAAACTCGGCGAGGCCTGCGGCGGAACACGGGACGGAGCCCCCGCACGGAACCGGGCGCGGACAGGAAGCGGACCTCACGCGGACGGGACGCGGGTGAGGGTGCGGGCGGGAGGCGCCTGCGCGCGCCTGAGAGGGCGCGGTCGCGGCCCGGCCGGACGCAGGCGGGCGCGGAACCGGCCGCTCCGGCCAGGGACCGCCGACGGTCACGACCGGACGGTCACGACCGGACGAGGAGCTGGAACTCGAAGGCGTAGCGCGAGGCCCGGTACAGGTGCGAGGCGTACTCCACGGGCCGCCCGGTGTCGTCGAACGTGGTGCGCTCCATGGTCAGCAGCGGCGCACCGGCCTCCTCCCCCAGCAGCTTCGCCTCCTCGGCGGTGGCGACGCGCGCCCCCACCGACTGCCGCGCGCTGTGCAGGGTGATGCCGGCACCGCGCATGAGCCGGTAGAGCCCCGTGGACTCCAGCTCCGCACGGGTGTCCCCGGGCAGCAGGTCGCTGGGGAGGTGGTTGCACAGGTAGGCCATGGGCTCGCCGTGCGTCAGCCGCAGCCGCTCCACCCGGCGCACGTCGCCGCCTTCGGGGACGGCCAGCGCGGCGGCGACCTCGGGACCCGCCGCCTCCGTCTCGTAGTGCAGCACCTGCGTCGCCGGCCGCTGCCCGGCGGCCTCCAGGTCGTCGTAGAGGCTGCTCAGTTCCAGCGGGCGGCGCACCTGGCTGTGCACGACCTGGGTGCCGATGCCGCGCCTCCGCACGAGCAGGCCCTTGTCGACGAGCGACTGGATCGCCTGACGCACCGTGGGCCGGGACAGCCCCAGCCGCCCCGCCAGCTCGATCTCGTTGCCGAGGAGGCTTCCGGGGGAGAGCCGGCCGCGTTCGATGGCGGCTTCCAGTTGCTGGGCGAGCTGGAAGTACAGAGGGACCGGGCTGGCGCGGTCGACGCTGAACTCGAGGTCGACGGGATCATTCTTGGCCACGGGTGGAGCGTAGTGCGCGGGGCGGCCCACCGGAAGGCGTAAGTCTGGTTGTCCGGACAAAGCGCACAGCTACTCCATGGCCGTCCTGTACGGCGCTGCAATTGTCAGGACAAAGTGTTGACAGCACTTGAGCGCACCGGCGAACGTGTCCCCATGCGCATCGGACTCATCGGCACCGGCCGTATCGGCACCTTCCACGCCCGCACCCTCACCGCGGCCCCCGGAGTGACGGAGGTACTCCTCACCGACGCGGACGCCGCCCGCGCCGCCGAGGTGGCGGCCGAACTCGGCGCGACGTCCGTGCCGTCCCCCACCGAGCTCCTGCTGACCCACGGCGTCGACGCCGTCGTCATCGCCTCCGCGACCGCCTCGCACGCGGGGCTCATCCGCGAGGCCGCGGAGCACGGCCTGCCCGTCTTCTGCGAGAAGCCCATCGCCCTCGACCTGCCCGGCACGATGGAGGCGCTGCGGACCGTCGAGGAGGCGGGGAGCCTCCTGCAGATCGGCTTCATGCGCCGCTTCGACGCCGGCTACGCCGCCGCGCGCGAGGCCGTGCGCTCGGGCAGCCTCGGGAGGCTGCACACGGTGCGCGCCATGACCTCCGACCCGGCCCCGCCCCCGGCCGCCTACCTGCCGCTCTCCGGCGGCCTGTACCGGGACTGCCTGGTCCACGACTTCGACGTGCTGCGGTGGGTCACCGGGCGCGAGGTCGTCTCCGTGTACGCGGCGGGCTCCGACGCCGGCCCCTCGATGTTCCGTGATGCCGACGACGTCGACACCGCCGCCGCCGTCCTCACCCTGGACGACGGCACGCTGTGCACGGCGACCGCGACCCGCGTCAACGGGGCGGGCTACGACGTGCGCATGGAACTCGCGGGCGAGAAGGACCAGGTGGCCGTCGGGCTCGACGCCCGCACGCCCCTCACCTCCCTCGAGCCGGCGGCGGGCAGCTCCCGGGGCACCCCCTGGCCGGGCTTCCTGGAGCGGTTCGCACCCGCCTACGAGGCCGAACTGACCGCGTTCGTCAAGGCCGTTCGGGGCGAGGCGCCCAACCCCTGCGACGGCTACGAGGCGCTGGCCGCGCTGCGCGTCGCGGAGGCGTGCGAGCGCTCGCGGCGCGAGGGGCGTCCCGTGGCGATGTCGGAGTTCGCCAGCTGAGGCACGGCGGCAGCGCCCAACGGGCCGCCTCTCGCCGCGAGTTGGGCTGCACGCGGCCCCCGCCCGTGACGGACCGCCGCCCGGCCGCCGGTCCGGTGAACGGATCGGCGGACAGCGGGCGACGGTCCCTCAGGGGCGGACGTACGGACGGGTCATGATCTCCATGTTGTGACCGTCCGGATCGTCGAAGTACGCGCCCCGGCCCCCGAACAGGTCGTTGACACGGCCGGGTTCGGTGTGGCCGGGGTCGGCGTAGTAGGTGGTACGGGACGCCTCCAGGCGGGCGATCATCGAGTCGAACTGCTCGTCTGGCACGAGGAACGCGTAATGCTGCGGCTGGACCGGCTCGTCCCTCTTCTCGTAGTAGTCGAGGGTCACGCCGTTACCGAGGTCCACGGGGAGGAACGGCCCGAACGGGGCGCCGACCTCCAGGCCGAGGACACCGGCGATGAACTCCGCGGACAGACGCCGGTCCCGGGCGTAGACGGCCGTGTGGTCGAGCTGGACCGCGGTCGTGTGCGGACCGGGTTCGCGGTGCGGTTGCTGCTGATCGTCGGGCATGCGTGTGTCTCCAGGTCCTGAGCGCGATGGAAAGGCACTCCGCCGGTGTCTGCGGACGGGGTGCGGGGAGGCAGGACGCGGAGACCGGCGGGCCTCTCGCCCGCCTCGCACTCACGGCGAGGCCGGGAGCCCCACTCGTGCTTGGCGCATGGCCGACCCGGCAGTCACCCGGTCAACGTAGCCCGCCTCGCAGGCCGGGACAACGCCGTTTCGGCCACGGCGCCGCAAGCCGGTCGGGCCCCTGATCACACGGACCCAGGAACTCACCGGCCGCCCGCCCGCGCGAGCAGATGGAGGATCCTCGCCGTGTGCGGGTAGGGGTGGCGGTCGGTCAGCGCCAGCTCCAGGGCCTCCAGTGCGGCGTAGAACTCCGGTTCGTGCTTCCGGGCGTCGTCGACGATGTGGTCCTGGACGGTGCGGATCCCGCGGTGCTCGATGTCCTCGCAGCCCAACTCGGCCAGCAGCGGCGTCAGTTCCTCCGCCGTGTAGAGGGTCAGTTCGGCGTCGAAGGTGTGCCCCGGTGCCGTGCGCTCGCCGAGCGCGGCGAGCGCCGCCGCCGGGTCGAGACCGCGTACGGCCAGGCCCAGCGGCACGGAGTGGCGGTTGATCGCCATGACGGACACGGCACCGCGGGCGCGTACGAGGCCCGTCGCCGTGCGCAGCGCGGGCCGCGGATCGTCCTGGTACTGCAGGAGGTTGTGGCACAGGACGGCGTCGTAGCGGACGGCGGTCACCTCGGCCGGGAGGTCGAAGACGTCCGCTTCGACGGTGACCAGCCGCTCCTCCAGGCCGGCTTCGCGTGCACGCTCGCGAGCTGCGGCGAGCATGCCGGGCGAGAAGTCGACGACCGTCACCCGGTGGCCGAGCGCCGCGAGGCGCAGGGCGTCGCCGCCGTCGGCGCCGGCCAGGTCGAGCACCCTGAGCGGGCCGTCGCCGAGCGGCGCGAGCCACCGCCGGAGGTTGTACTCCGCGACGCTGTAACGGAGCCGGCCCCAGGGGCTCCGCTGCCACTCCCGCCAGGAGTCGAGAGCTTCGTCGAACATGTCCTCAACCTTCCGGTGAGTCGGTCCGTCCGGTCAGTCCGGTCAGTCCGGTCAGTCCGGTCAGTCCGGTCAGTTTGGTCAGTCCGGTCAGTCCGGTCGGTCCGGACCGTGTGTCGCCCCACCGGCCCGACGCGCGCCTCACGCCTGCTCGGCCCCGGTCCCGGGGACCTGTCCGTCCGCGACGAGCCCTGCGAGGACCGCCTCGCCCAGTGTCCGCACGGCGGACTGGGGGCGGACCATGACGGTGATCTCCCTGATCCGCTCGTCCTGGCCAAGGTGGAGCAGGTCGATGCCGTGGATCTGCCGTCCGTTCACCGTCGCACGGAAGACAAGGGCCGCCGACGGAGTCTCGACGCCGTCCGAGGCCGTCTCCGACGCTCCGTCCAGTGCGCCGATGTAGCGGAAATCCTCGAAGGTGCGCAGGAGGACGCCGAAGAGGCCCAGCACGGCGGTCCGGCCCGCGAACGGTTCGAACTTGACCGGGCTGTAGAGCCGGACGTCCTCGGTGAACAGACCTTCCAGCGCGGCGAGATCGCGGTTGTCGACGGCGGCGCGGAATCGGTTCGCTGCGGCCATGGGGGCACTCCCTCGTCGTCCGGCGACAGGTCCCGGATGCGGCGGCCCTGCTCGCGTCATACTCAAGAATATGAATAGTCATTTTCTTGAGTACCATGGCTGACGTCCGGATGACCAGCGTCCGGGCACGGAGCTGCGGCGGGTGGCCGGAAACGCCCCCCGGCCGGGGCAGGCTCAGGAGAGGAGACGATTCAGTGGCACTGCGTCACGCCGTGCTGGCGGCGCTGCTCGACGGGGAGTTGAGCGGCTACCAGCTGGCGAAGGCTTTCGACATGGGCGTGGCCAATTTCTGGCACGCCCTCCCCCAGCAGCTCTACACGGAGCTTTCGAGACTGGAGAGGGACGGCATGGTCGCGGGCCGCGAGGTCGTGCAGGACGCGCGGCCCAACAAGCGGCTCTTCCGGGTCACCGACGCGGGGCAGGCCGAGCTGGAGCGCTTCGCCTCGGCCGCCGCCAAGCCCTCCTTCATCAGGGACGACCTCCTGGTCAAGGTGCAGGCCGCCGACAGCGTCTCCACCGGCCCGCTGATCGAGCAGCTCACCGAACGGGCCGAGTTCGCCGAGGCCAAGACGGCGCTGTTCGAGGCGCTGCTGCTGAAGATGCGCGACGGACTCGGGGAGGACGAGTTCCTCAAGTACGGGGAGCGGATCGGCCCGTATCTGACCTGCCGTCGCGGCCTGGAGTTCGAGCGCGGCAACCGCGACTGGTGCCGGCGGACCGCGCAGGTCCTGCGGGAGAGAGCGCACACGTCGGAGGCGTCCCGTGTCCGGTCTTGAGGATCTTCGCTACGTCGCCCTCGGCGACAGCCAGACCGAGGGCCTCGGCGACGGCGACGGGTCAGCGGGCCTGCGCGGGTGGGCCGACCGCCTCGCCGAGCAGCTCGCGGCGCACCACCCGGGCACGCGGTACGCCAACCTCGCCGTACGGGGCAGGACCGCCGGGCAGGTCCGCGAAGGGCAGCTCGCCCCGGCGCTCGAACTGCGGCCCGGGCTGGCCACGGTCGTCGCCGGGATGAACGACCTGCTGCGCCCCAGGTTCGACGCCGACGAGGTCGCCGGCCATCTGGAGGCGATGTACGCCGCGCTCACCGCCCGGGGAGCCCGCGTCGCGACGCTCACCTTCCCCGACCTCGCCCGCATCACCCCGCTCGCCCGCCCCCTCGCCCCCCGCGTCGGGGCCCTGAACGACCGCATCCGGCTGGCCGCGCGACGTCACGGCGTCACCGTCGTCGAGACGTCGCACCACCGGGTGGTCACCGATCCCCGTCTGTGGAGTCCCGACCGGCTGCACGCCGGGCCCCTGGGCCACGAGCGGATCGCCGCCGCCGTGGCCCACGCGCTGGAGCTGCCCGGCAGCGACGACTCGTGGACCCGGCCGCTCCCCGGACCGTCCGCGGCGGTCCCCGCCGGGTTGCGTGCCGCGGCGGGCGAGCTGCGGTGGGCTGCGTCCTTCCTCGGGCCGTGGCTCGCGCGGCGCGTGCTGGGCCGGTCCTCCGGCGACGGCCGCTCGGCCAAGCGCCCGGAGCTGCTGCCCGTACGGCTCAGAGGTACTTCACCATGAACGTGCAGGCGTCGGCGACGCGGTGGAAGACGCCGGTGCCGTCCCGGTAGACGCCGCAGTCCAGGTAGGGCGTGGACGCGGTGTAGCCGAGCCGCTTGTAGAGGTCGGCGGTGCGCGGGTTGTTTCTCTCCACGCCCAGGCCGACGCAGGAGCACCGCCGGTCGCGCACACGGCCTTCGGCGGCCTGGATGAGGGCGGTGCCCACGGACTGGGCGCGCAGCGTGCCCGGCCAGTTGCCGAGCCCCTGGATCTCCGGGCAGTTCTCGTGGACGGCGCGCACCTCCGGCGCGTCGCAGCCCTCCCAGAGCACCTCGCAGCTGCCCACCGGCAGATTGCCGCGCCAGGCGACGAGGAACGTGCTGGCACCCGCGTCGTGGCGGGCGAAGCGAGGACCGTGGAGCGACGTCGACCCGGGGCAGGGCATGTGCTCGTCGAGCAGCACGACGTCCTCTTCCCGGCACTCGCTGATCCTCATCCGCCTTAGCGTAGGTTCATGTTGTGCGGGTGAGGTGGGGGTTGCGGAGGCATGTGAGGCGGAACATGCGGGCCGTGCCGCGCGGTAGGCGTCGGCGTCGCGCAAGTCACGCCGCTCCGAGCGGAGTTGCGGCCGCCCGCAGGGGGCAACGGACCGCCTCAGGCGTGGCGGGCCGGAACCGCCGCACGCCCCGGGAGCCGAGTCGGCCGCGCCTCCCGCGCCGAACTCGCAGCCGTGGCCGGTGACTTCAGGGGCCTGCTCTGCGGGCGGGAGCCGGTGCCGCGTCCGCCAGCCGCTGCAGCAGCTCGGTGACGCGCTTCGAGACCGCTTCCCGGTCGCCCGCCGAGAGCGCCGACCCCATGCCGCACGCCACCGCCCCGGCGGCGATCCAATCCGGTGCGTTCTCCACGGTGACGCCGCCGGTGGGCAGCAGCGCCGCCTGGGGCAGCGCCGCCCGTACGTCCCGCACCCAGCCCGGCTGGTAGGCGGAGGCGGGGAAGAGCTTGAGGGCGTCCGCTCCGAGCTCCATCGCGCGGACCGCCTCGCTGGGAGTGGCGATCCCCGGGAAGACGGGCAGCCCGTAGCGGTGGCCGGTGCGGATGACCTCCTCGTCAAGGGACGGCGAGACGAGGAAGCGGGCGCCGGCGTCCACCGCCGCGCGGGCGGACGCCCCGTCCAGGACGGTGCCCGCGCCGATGACCATGTCGTCGTCCGTCTCGCGGCGCAGAGTGGAGACCGCCTCCAGCGCGTGCGGCGAGGTCAGCGAGATCTCCAGACTGGTGATGCCCGCACCGAGGAGAGTGTCGGCGGTCGCCGTGACGCGCTCGTAGCTGTCGCTGCGGACGATGGCGAAGACGCGCTGCTCGAGGGCAGCCCGAGTGATCTCCCATCGGTACACGGCAGTCGCCGCCTCTCTTCGTGTCGGGCTCTGGCCGGAGTCCGCGCGATCGGGCCGGGGCCCGGTCCACGGTGCGATGCGGTACATGTACGAAGTGCCGCCCTGCGGATTTCCCGTGAACTGTGCGCTGTTCCTGTGTAGTTGTGCTGTGCACGAAGGTAACGCCGCGCTGCCCGGGGGCAGCACGGCGGGGGGTGTCAGCGGTGTACGGAGTCGGCGCCCTGGACGTATGCCGCGAGCGCCCGGTCGCGGGCGGCCGCGGTGGGAAGGCCGTCGGTGTCGGCGGGGGCCTGCACGACGAGCGACGCCACGCAGGCCGCTTCGGCCAGGGCCCGCTCGGGCCCCGCGCCGCGCAGCCACGCGGACAGCCAGCCCGCCGCGAACGCGTCTCCGGCTCCGACCGGGTCGACGACGGGGACGCTGAACGGCGCCCTGGCGTGCCGGCCCTTCGCGTCGACGGCGACCGCCGAGTGGTCGCGGCGCTTGACCACGACCGTCTCGGCGCGGCCCATCGCCAGCAGCGCCTTCGAGGACTCCTCGAAGCCTCCTCCGAGGAGCAGTTCCAGCTCGTCCTCGCCGGCGAGGACCATGTCCGCCTCGCGCAGCAGCGGACCGGCCACGCGGATCCAGTCGTGGTCGGTGCCGAGCTTGCGCCGGACGTTGGGGTCGAAGGAGACGGCCGCGCCGACCTGCCTGGCGCGCTCGATCAGCGCGCGGGTGGCACGGGCGGCCGATTCGGACAGCATCGGGGTGATACCCGATACGTGCACCACGCGGGCGCCCTCCAGCGCCTCCACGCGGATGTGTTCGGGCGAGAGCAGCGAGGCCGCGGAACCCGAGCGGTAGTACTGCACATCGATCGCACGCTGCGCATGGCTGTCACGGAGGAGCAGGCCCGTGGGTGCCCGGGGATCCATCTCGACCCCGGAGACGTCCACTCCGTCCGCGCGCAGCTCGCGCAGCACCGCTTCACCCGCGGGGTCGTCCCCGACGCGGCCGATCCAGCGTGTCCAGTGGCCGAGGCGGGCCAGCCCCTGGGCGACGTTGGACTCGGCGCCCGCGACGGAGCGCCGGAAGGAGACAGCGCGGTCCAGGGGCATCCCGGGCTCGGCGAGCATGAGCAGCATCGCCTCACCGCAGGTAACCGCCTCTGGCCCGTTTGCCACCGGTTTCTCCCCACATCTGCCACCATGGCATCACTCTCTGTGGAGAACGTTACCCGCTCAGGCGGACAATGCCACCCCCGGGGGGCCACTTCCTGCCGCACCGGAGGGCGGAGGCCGCTGCCCGGCACCGTACGGGGCGCCCGCGTCCTGTCTCCGCGCCGGCTCGCGCGCCGCCGGCCGACCGCCTCGCCGCGGCCGGCGGTCCCGCACGGCCCTGCGATGCCCCCGGACCCGCGTCCGGCCAGGTCACAGGCTCCTCGGCGAGCGGCCGGGGCCCGGCGGGGAGCGCACGCTCAGGGGCGGCACGCGGAACGCGGAGGGTCCCGGCGCCCCCCGGGACGGGTCCCGTCAGGGCCCGGGGTACGCAGCGGTACGGCCGCGGAGAGATTGACCAGATGGCGCCGCGGGCACCGGGCGCAGAATCCCACCGCGGTCACGCTCCGTGTCCGCCCGCAGCACGGGTCCGGCCACGCGGACGCTTCGGAGGGCACATCACCGCCGCGCCGGACGGCACAGCACTGCCCGGCCCGGGAGTGGGGGCCCCAGGCCGGGCAGGCGGTCAGCGGTCGTTCATGTGACGTCTTCGGGCACAGCCGCCCGGACGGCGCCGCCGCGGCGTCCGGACGGGCGGGCGCCGGCGCGTGCGCCGCCACCCGCCCCGGGCGTCAGCAGGTGTAGTCGACCAGATCGAAGGACTCGTAGTGGTCCTCGGTGAAGTAGTCCTCCTCGTCCTCCTCGCCGGTCACGATGCGCTTGGCTCCGCGGTCGTCCGAGCCGGGCGTCTCCACGGTGTACTCGTGGTAGTAGCCCTCATCCTGGTCGGGGAGGATGCCTTCCCGGTTCTGGAAGACGGTTCCGTCCTGCGGGTACGGGTAGGGCCCGCCCTGCTCGATGAGGTCGAGTGTCTCGTGGGCCTCGGCCGGCAGTTTCGACTCGCAGATGTCACCGATCTCTGCGGGTGCGACTGCGGCGGGCGCCGAGACCTTGGGGGCGGAGTCGGCCGTCGCCTGGGCGTACGCCGCGGGACCGCCGACGAGGAGGGAGAGGGACAGGGCACTGAGGGCGCTGATGCGCGCGATTCGTGGGGGGAATCTCATACCTCCCATGCTGACGCGCGTAGATGACATGTCAACGCCAAGTGAGGGCTTTTTTCCGTCAGTTCACCCGAGGACGCGGCTGACTCCCCTCGTTCGGCGAACTTCCCGCCCGGGGCGGGGACGCCTCCTCCGGGGACGCCTCCTCCCGTCGTACGCGCCGGACGCGGCGAATACGATGTCGTGGGGGATGGCTAGGGGCAGGGGCCCAGGCCCGGACAGCCGCCGCCGTGTCGCGCACGCACCACCGGGAACTTCCGTGAACGACACCGGTGTTGCCGCCCCCGGCCGAGACCGGAGGGAGCGCCGTGGCCTGCACCGCCGTCTTCTGCTGTTTCGCCCTAGCCGCCGTGGCCGGCCTTCTCGCCGCGCGGGCCGGGTACCGGGGCAAGGTCTGCGACGGACGCGCCGGGTACGACGTACCGGAACGGGTGAAGCGCGATCCGGAGCTGCGCCGGGAGGCAGACCGCCTCGTCGCGTTCTGGTGCACCGGCGCCGCCGTGCTCAGCGTCGCTCCGCTGGTTCCGGTCGGCGACGTCCTCCTGCACGGCGGCGACAAGTCCATCCCCACCTGGGGGCTTCTGGTACTGGCGCTCTACGGTCTCGTCGTGGTGACCGTCGGTGCCTACCCGTACGAGAAGATCAAGCACATGGGCGCACGGGCGGGGCGCTGACCTCGCCGTCGCGCACTCGGCCGTCGGGGCGGGGCGCCACCCGCCCCGCCCCGACGGCCGTCAGGCCCCTCCCAGCCGGCCGTACCGCTCCTCCAGCGCCCGCAGCCCCTCCGGCGTCGGTGCACCGTGCAGCCGCAGGCGGGCGATACCGCCGTCGGGGAAGATGTCGAGGCGTACGCGCGTCACGGCCGGGAGTCCGTCCACGAGAAGGAACCGGTGCGGCGTGTCCGGCTGCAGCCGGGTGCGCGGCAGCAGCTCCAGCCAGTCGCCGTCGTCCCCGTCGCGTCCCCAGAGTGCCGCCCAGCCCGCCGAGTTGCCCTTCAGGTACCCGGTGTCGATCTCGACGGCGCGGATGCGGGACTGCGCCGCCAGCGCGTACCGGATCCAGTCGTTGCCCGTGTCGCGCCTCCTGCGCGTCTCCCAGCCGTCGTCCATCTGCCGCGAACGGCCGGGCAGGATGGTGTTCGTGGGCGGCGAGTAGAACCGGTCGGAGGCGTCCTGCACGGCGCCGCCGTTCTCCAGGGCGACGACGTCGAAGGTGCCCAGCGCCCTCAACCACCGTGGATCGGGGACGACTTCGCCGTGGACGCGGAGCCTGGCGATGCCGCCGTCGGGATGCTGGTTGACGCGCAGATGCGTGAAGCGCCGCTGCTCCTGGACGGTGAAGCCGTTGGCCGCGTGCCCGCCGATGTCGGTCCGGGGGACGAGCGTCGTCCACTCGACCTCGTCGGCGAGGAGGTCCTCGGGTGAGGGCGCGCCGTCCACGCAAGCGCCCTCGACGGACACGGCGCGGGGGTAGTTGCCCCGGAAGTGCGCGGTGTCGACGACGATGCCGCGCACGACGCCCGGGGCTCCGAGCCGCACCAGCGCCCAGTCGTGGTCTGCGGCGGTGGGGTGCGGGGCGTCAGCTCCGGTGCCGCGCCTGCGCCGCGTCTCCCAGCCGTCCATGATCTTGCCCTTGTGGCCGAAACGGCCGGGGTCGAACTCGGCGGGCCCCGGCTTGAGGAGGTTCTCCCGCTCGGCGAAGAACTCGTCGTTCGCCGCGATCACGCCTGCTCCGAGACGTCTGTCGGCGAGGTCGGGGAGGTCGGTGAAGGGGAAGCCGGTGGTGCGGTAGTCGGCGTAGGGGTCGCCGCCCTGGTAAGGCTGCGCGTCCCCCGTGAAGGGCGCGGTAGCGGCGGCTGCCGGGCGCGTTGAGGTCATGAGGTGGGCCTCTCGATGAGTTGTCCGGTCTGCTGCAGTGGGCGTCCGTGGTCGGCGATCTGCTCCCCGCGCAGCCAGGTCGACCGCACGACGCCGTACAGGGTGCTTCCGGCGTACGCGGTGACGGGGTTGCGGTGCTGCAGCCGCGCCGGGTCGACGGTGAAGGCGGCGTCCGGGTCGAGGACGGCGAAGTCGGCGTCGTACCCCGGCGCGACGGCGCCCTTGCGGCCGTGCAGACCGGCGAGCCGCGCGGGTCCCGCCGACATCCACCGCACGACGTCCTCCAGGGTGTGGCCGCGCCTGCGGGCCTCCGTCCACACGGCCGGCAGTCCGAGCTGGAGGGAGGAGATGCCGCCCCATGCCGTGCCGAAGTCGCCGTCCTTCAACTCGGGCGTGCAGGGCGAGTGGTCGCTCACGACGCAGTCGATGACGCCGTCCGCCAGGCCCTGCCACAGCGCGTCCTGGTTCGCACGCTCGCGGATGGGCGGGCAGCACTTGAACTCGGTGGCCCCGTCCGGGACGTCCTCGGCGGTGAGGGTGAGGAAGTGGGGGCAGGTCTCGACGCTCAGCCGCACGCCCTCACCGCGGGCCTCCGCGATGAGCGGCAGGGCGTCCGACGAGGACAGATGCAGCACGTGCACCCGGGCGTCCGACTCGCGGGCGACGGCGACGAGTCGGGCGATGGCGTCGTTCTCCGCCGCACGGGGGCGGGAGGCGAGGAAGTCGGCGTAGGCACGTCCGCCCCGCTGCGGGGCCAAATGTGCGGGGTCCTCGGCGTGCACGATCAGCAGGCCGCCGAAGCCCGCGATCTCGGCCGCGGCGGCGGCCAGCCGGGACGCGTCCAGCTCCGGGAACTCCTCGACGCCCGAGGGCGAGAGGAAGCACTTGAAGCCGAAGACGCCCGCCTCGTGCAGGGGCCGCAGGTCGGGGACGTTCCCGGGGATCGCGCCGCCCCAGAAGCCCGTGTCGACGTGCGCCTTGCCTCGGGCCACGTCCTGCTTGACCCCCAGGTTGGCCACGTTCGTGGTGGGGGGCAGCGAGTTCAGCGGCATGTCCAGCAGCGTGGTGACACCGCCGGCCGCGGCGGCCCGCGTCGCGGTGAGGAAGCCCTCCCACTCGGTGCGCCCGGGATCGTTGACGTGCACGTGGGTGTCCACGAGCCCGGGCAGTAGGACGTCGCCGCCCACGTCCACCAGCCGTGCGCCGCCGGGGAGTTCGGCGTCGTGGACCTCGACGGAGGCGATCCGGCCGTCCGCGACGAAGACCGACGCCGGCCGCGTACCCTCGGGTGTGACGACGCGCGTCGAGCGCAGCACGAGCCGCACACCGGCTCCGGAGTCGGGCACGGACACTGCACACCCCTCCTTTTCAACATTCTGTTGATTGAGATCTTCTTGGCGATCCCCGCGCCCGTCAAGACACCGGACAGTGGCTACTTCCGTTCTATGGAAGTAAGATTTCGCGATACAGAATCAGCGGGGGACGCGGGCGCCGGCGCCGCCCGCCTGGCGCACGCATGCGCGCAGGTAGCATGCGCCTCACCCGCAGGAAAGGAACGCGACGTGCCGCCGTCCGCCGAGCGAGACCCCGCAGCCGCCCCCCGCGGCACAGCACCCGTCGCCACCGGCGGCGTCCAGTCGCTGGAGCGCGCCTTCGACCTGCTGGAGCGGATGGCCGACGCCGGCGGCGAGGTAGGGCTCAGCGAACTGTCGGCCAGCAGCGGCCTGCCGCTTCCCACCATCCACCGGCTGATGCGCACCCTCGTCTCCTGCGGCTACGTACGGCAGCACCCCAACCGCCGCTACGCCCTGGGCCCGCGCCTCATCCGCCTCGGCGAGAGCTCCTCGCGGCTGCTGGGCACGTGGGCGCGCCCCTACCTCGCGCGTCTCGCCGAGGAGACCGGCGAGACGGCCAACATGGCGCTCCTGGACGGCGATCAGGTCGTGTACGTGGCGCAGGTCCCCTCACGCCACTCGATGCGGATGTTCACCGAAGTCGGCCGGCGCGTACTGCCGCACTCCACCGGCGTGGGCAAGGCGCTGCTCGCGGGCACTCCGGCCGGCGAGGTGCGGCGGCTACTGGAGCGGACGGGCATGCCCGCCGCCACGGAGCGGACCATCACCACCCCGGAAGGCTTCCTGGAGGCGCTGGACCACGTCCGCGAGGTGGGCTACGCGATGGACGACAACGAGCAGGAGATCGGAGTGCGCTGCATCGCCGTCGCCGTGCCCGACGCCCCCACCGCCGCGGCCATCTCCATCTCCGGCCCGGCGGGCAGGGTGACGGAGGCGGCGACGGACAAGTTCGTACCGCTGATGCAGGAAGTCGCACAGCAGCTCTCGAAGGCGCTCGCCAGCACGGGAAACGGCGGCTGAGCGGCCGCGGCGGCCCGCGACCGCACACGCCGTCGCCCTGCGGGCCGGGCGGGTCCTCCCGACCGGCCGGACCGGCTCAGTTGACGCGGCGGAACTGCGCGGGCTCGCCGAAGAGTTCGACCGCCTGCCGCAGACTCGTCATCGCCTCCGAGAGCGCGGACACCGACCCCACCGCCGCGACGATCAGCAGCAGCGAGTGACGCATCACGTCCGCCGCGGGGACGCCCGCCTCGACCTGCTCCTCCAGCACGTCGAGGGCGTCCTCAGCCGCATGACGGTCTCTCAACTGGACTGGGTAGGCGTCGAGTTCGGACCTCAGCCGGACCACGGCCTTGCTCAGCCCGGCGACGCGCGGATCCGCGCCGCTGTCCGTGACCGTTGCCGAGCGCTGCCCCACAGCGTCGCTTCGCACCACAGTTCTCCCCCACAGAGATGGTGCCGTTCGCTCTCCCCACGAGAACTACGCGAGCGGCTGGAGACAAGTAAACGCCACTCTCCGCTCATCGCGCCACACGGAGGGCGAAATTGACGGCCGATCCGCCTCGTTCACACCACCGCGGGCCTCTCGTACCGAATCGCGGGATATGCAGGGCGATGCGCCACGCCCAATACGGTCGGCGGAGCACACTCGGCAGAGCACAGCCGACGGAGCAGCACAGACGCGCAGCCGGCCGGCAGGCACGGGTGCCGGGCCGGGGACAGGCCGCAGGGCCGGAAGGAAGGACGCCATGAACACGACCGCCCCGGGAGAGGCGGCGGACGGGCCGCCGCGCCCCGCCGTCGCGGGGCTGCTGCTCGCGGCCGGAGGCGGGCGGCGGCTCGGCGGCCGCCCGAAGGCGCTCCTCCATCTCGCCGGGCGTCCGCTGGTGGAGCACGCCGTCGCGGCACTTCGCGCAGGCGGCTGCTCCCCGGTGCACGTGGTACTGGGGGCGGCCGCCCAAGTCGTCCGCGCCCGCGCCGAGTTGACCGGCTGCGTGGTGCTCGACAACACCGAGTGGGAGTCGGGCATGGGCTCATCCCTGCGAGTGGGTCTCGCCTCCCTCACCGGCACCGGCGTGGACGCCGCACTGGTGGCTCTCGTCGACCAGCCGGGGATCGGAGCGGAGGCCGTGGCACGGGTGAGGGCCGCCTACGACTCCCCCGCCTCCCTCGTAGCGGCCTCGTACGGGGGCCGGCGCGGGCATCCGGTGCTCTTCGGCTCCGGCCACTGGCAGGGAGTGGCCGACCGCGCAAAAGGCGACCAGGGGGCGCGGGGCTACCTTCGCGAGCGGTCCGGCGAGATCGAACTGGTCGAGTGCGGGGACGTCGCGGACCCGTCCGACATCGACACCCCCGCCGACCTGGAGCGGCTGCGCACGTACGGCAGTTGACGCCGCGGGCGGTACGGCAGGCTCGCCTCGCCTGAACGGCCCGCGGGTTTCGCCGGCCGCAGGTGCGGAACCCAGCAACCCACCGGAGTCCGGCGCCTCACCGGAAGCCCCGGCGACACGGCCGGAAGCCCCGGCCGGGCCTGCCCGCCGGGCGGTCGGCCGCCGCCGCGCGATCGTGCGGTGACGGTTGCCGGTCCACTCGTGGCACGGCGAGCCATCAGGCGCTCACGGCGAACGAGTGAGAGATGTCTCGACGTCAACAGACCCTTGCTCATTCCACTATGAGGAAACTAGTCTCCACAGTTCAGAAGCCTCCCCCGAGCCGGGGCGTGCCCGCCGAAGGCGGACCGCGAGTCCCGCTCGGCCAGCGGCACTCCGTGCCGCACGCATGAAGGAGAGTGACCCCCATGCCCGCCTCACTGCCCTCCCCGGTCGAGATCACCGGAGCGGCGCCCGTGGAGCGCCAGGACGAGGTACTGACCGGCGAGGCGCTGGACTTCCTGGCCGCGCTGCACCGCCGCTTCACGCCCAGCCGCAACGAGCTGCTGACCCAACGCGCCGCGCGCCGGGCCGACATCGCGCGGACCTCCGCCCTCGACTTCCTGCCCAGCACCGCGCACGTCCGCGACGGCGACTGGCGGGTGGCGCCCTGCCCCGACGCCCTCCAGGACCGGCGCGTGGAGATCACCGGTCCGACCGACCGCAAGATGACCGTCAACGCGTGCAACTCCGGCGCCAAGGTGTGGCTCGCGGACTTCGAGGACGCCTCCGCCCCGACGTGGCAGAACGTCGTCGGCGGACAGATCAACCTCATGGACGCGTTCGAGCGCCGCATCGACTTCACCGACGAGAAGTCCGGCAAGTCCTACGAGTTGGGCCCCGCCGAGAAGATGCCCGCCGTCGTCATGCGGCCGCGCGGCTGGCACCTCGACGAGCGCCACCTGCGCGTCGACGGCGAAGCCGTGCCGGGCGCTCTCGTCGACTTCGGCCTGTACTTCTTCCACAACGCGCAGCGCCTCCTCGACCTGGGCAAGGGGCCGTACTTCTACCTGCCCAAGCTCGAATCGCACCTCGAGGCCCGGCTGTGGAACGAGATCTTCGTCTTCGCGCAGGACTACCGCGGGATCCCCCAGGGCACGGTGCGCGCCACGGTCCTCATCGAGACGATCACCGCGGCGTACGAGATGGAGGAGATCCTCTACGAACTCCGCGACCACGCCTCCGGGTTGAACGCCGGCCGCTGGGACTACCTGTTCTCCATCGTCAAGAACTTCCGTGACGCGGGCGCCAAGTTCGTCCTCCCCGACCGCAACTCGGTCACGATGACGGCACCGTTCATGCGGGCCTACACCGAACTGCTCGTCCGCACCTGCCACAAGCGCGGCGCCCACGCCATCGGCGGCATGGCCGCGTTCATCCCCAACCGCCGCGACCCCGAGGCCAACGAGCAGGCCCTGAGCAAGGTCCGCGTGGACAAGGACCGCGAGGCGGCCGACGGATTCGACGGCTCCTGGGTCGCGCACCCCGACCTCGTGCCGGTGGCGCAGGAGTCCTTCGACGCCGTCCTCGGCGACCGCCCCCACCAGAAGGACCGGCTCCGCGACGAAGTGACCGTCAGCGCCGAGGAGTTGCTCGCCGTGGACTCCACGGAGGCGAAACCGACGTACGCGGGCCTGCGCAACGCCGTCCAGGTCGGCACCCGTTACATCGAGGCGTGGCTGCGCGGCATGGGCGCGGTCGCCATCTTCGGCCTGATGGAGGACGCGGCCACGGCAGAGATCTCCCGCTCCCAGATCTGGCAGTGGATCAACGCCGGCGTCGTACTGGACGACACCCCGGAGGGCGCCCAGCGCGTCACGCCGGACCTGGTCCGCCGCGTCGCGGAAGAGGACCAGGCAGCACTGCGCGAGGAGCTGGGCGAGGAGGGCTTCGCGGCAGGCGAGTGGCAGCGCGCCCACGACCTGCTGCTGCGCGTCGCCCTCGACGAGAAGTACGAGGAATTCCTCACGCTCCCTGCGTACGAACTGCTCTGAGCGGAGTCGGCGCGGGTGCGCCGGTCCGCCTGTGCCTGCGGGGCCGCATCGGGCCGAACCCGGTGCGGCCCCGCACCGCTGCCGACGTGGCCGCCGCGCCGGCTCGCGCTCGTGCTCCCGGCAGCCGCGGGGAGGACGGCAACGCAGCCTGCGCGGAAACCCGTTGGCAGCCCCGCGGCCGTCTCTGCTACATCTTTCGGAGGCCGTGCGAGACGACGAGGAGGTGGTACCCGTGAACGCTGTATCGACATGGGTGCTCCCCTCCGGGGTCACGGTCGGGCGACAGGTCGTCCGGGAGCGCCGCTCTGAGCACTCCCGAAAGGCCCGACCATGCGATTCACCTCCGAACAGCGCCTCGACGGCGTTGTCCTCGAACGCGAATTCACCCTCGGTGAGGTCCCCGGCATCCTCTGGACGCCCGAGGACGAATCCGCGTCCGAACCTGCCCCGCTGATCCTCCTCGGCCACCCCGGCGGACTGCACGGGATGTACCCCCGGCTGGCGGCACGGGCCCGGCACTCCGTGGCGGAGGGCTTCGCCGCGGCCACGATCGAGCTCCCCGGGAGCGGCACCCGGCCGCGTTTGCCCGCCGTCGAGGAGGCCCGGGCCGACCTGCGCCGGGCCCTGAAGGCCGGGGAGCCCGTCGACGACGGGATCGTCGAACGCCTCGTCCTCCCGCTGGTCGACAAGGCGGTCCCGGAGTGGCGGACCGTCCTGGACGCCCTCCTCACGCTGCCCGGTATCGGCGGCCCGGTGGGGTACTCGGGAGGGGTGACGGCCATCGGCATCCGGATGGCGGTGGCCGAACCGCGTATCGCCGCCGCCCTGCTGTTCGCCGGGAGTTACGTGCCCCGCGCCACGTTCGAGGAGGCCCGCCGGGTCGCCGTTCCGCTTTTGGTCCTGCTGCAGTGGGACGACGAAGGGAACGACCGGCAGCTCGCCCTGGACCTGTTCGAGGCCTTCGGCTCCGCGGAGAAGACGCTGCACGCCAACATGGGCGGGCACACCGGCGTCCCGCAGTTCGAAGGGGACGACGCCGGCCGGTTCTTCGTCCGCCATCTGAAGTGAGCCTCAACTGCCGGACCTGCGGGTGGAGTTGACTTCAACTTAAGTTGAAGAACTAGCTTCACCCATATGGACACCACGAACTCCGCGCTCCCCGCCAAGAACTCCGGCGAACCCCACGACGGCCGCGACGGCCGCGAACCTCGCGACGGCCACGGCGCCGACGAGCAGGCGATCCGCGAACTCGTCGCGCGGTCCCAGGAGGCGCAAACCGACCCGGTCGGGCTGCCCGCGCTGCACACCGCGGACTCGGTGATCGTCAACTTGGCGGGGAGGCGGGTGTTCGGGCGTCAGGCCTTCGCTTCGGCCATGGCCGAGGCGCTCTCCTCCCCGCTCAAGAACGTCAGGACCTCGCTGGAGGTCGACGACATCCGGTTCGCCGCTTCGGACGTCGCCGTCGTCAGCCTCACCAAGACCGTCCACGACGAACGTCCCGGAGCGGAGAGCCCGTCCGGGCTGCCCTCTGCCGGTGCCATGACCTACGTCCTGGCCAGGGAGGACGACGGCTGGCGCATCGCCTTGGCCCAGACGACACCTGTCCTCTGAGCGGCGCCCGTTCGGCCCCGGAGCACGATCCGCTCCATGTGCGGAACGGCCGTGCCCGGCAGCCGCTGACTCAGGAGTCGCGCTCCGGCCTCGAACTCCGGCCTCAGCCCTCCGGGTAGAAGACGAACAGCGTGCAGCCGGTCTCCGTCGCGGGAACGTGCCACGAACCGGCCGGAGCGTGCAGGAACGTCCCGGCCGGGTAGTCGCGCGCGCCGTCGTTGAACGTGCCCTCGAGGACGTAGACCTCTTCCGGACCGGGCTCGTGGACGTCGCGGTGCGGCCAGGACGTGCCCGGGTCCATCTCCAGCACCTGGGCGTGAGCGCCGCCCGGCCCCGTCCACAGCGGACGCCGCCTGATTCCGGGGAAGAGTTCGCGTACCGGGGCCTCCTCGGCGGAGGCGGAGGTATAGCCCTCCTGGGCAAGGATTTCAGGATTCATACGTCAAGGGTCCGACTCGTGGCAGGGCCGTGCCAGGGTCAACACGGACACCGAGGGGCGCTTTTCTGATACACATCGCGCGCCGGCGTGCCCGCCCGCCTCCGGGCGACTGGCGGGAATGCCGACGGCCGGCCAGGGCGTTCGGCCCACAGCCACTCCCCCGCCTCTCCGGCCGCGGGAGCCGGCTGCCGCCCGTGCTCGCTCCCGCCTTCAGGAGAGACTGCCGATGACGGAGTTCGAGATCGACGCCGTCGTCTTCGACGTGCTAGGCACGCTCGTCGACGAACCCGCCGGCATCCGGGCCGGCATCCGTGAACTCGACCCTTCTCTCGACGAGTCCGGTGTCGAGCGGCTGCTGTCGCTCTGGCAGAGCCACGTCGCCCGCGAGCAGCAGCGCGTCCTCGACGGGAACCGCCCATACGTCACGAGCGATGCCCTGGACCGCGAGGCCGCCGGGCTCGTGGCGGAGGCCGCCGGAGTCGACGACCGGGCCGCGGTGGCGGCACTGGCCCTGGCCGGCGGCCGGCGACTGCCGCCGTGGCCGGACTCCCTGAGCGGACTCGCCCGGCTCGCCGGGCGGTTCCCGCTGATCGGCCTGTCCAACGCGAGCCGGACGGCGCTGCTGGGGCTCAACGCCCACGCCGGGCTCCGCTGGCACCAAGCGCTCTCCGCCGAGGACGCCCGAAGCTACAAGCCCGATCCGGAGGTCTACCGGCTGGCGGTCACCGTCTCCGGCGTTCCGCCGGAGCGTCTGCTGATGGTCGCCACCCACGCCTGGGACCTGCGTGCGGCTCAGGACGCCGGTCTGCGCACTGCCTACGTGGCCCGCCCGGTGACCGATGCGCCCACCGCCTCCGACCGGTTCGACCTGTACGCCACCGACCTGGCCCGACTGGCCGCCCGGCTCGGCCTGAGCTGAGGCAGCGCCGCACCGCCCGCCACCACTCGCAAACCTGCCGCCGCGCGAACACACGTACGGTGACGGTGATTCCGGCACGAGGGTGGGCCCCTCATTGAGACATGCAGCCGGCTCCCCTCCGTGCGGACGGTTTTGACCAGCGCTCACACCCGTACGCCGGGGCGCGTACGGGCCTTTCCGGTGGACGCGGAGGTCACTCAGCGTGACCATTTTCCTCTGAGTCGAACGCGGTTCGCGAGCACGGAGGTGGCCGGAGATGACGGGGAGCGCCAGTACGGCGAGCGGGACACATGCCGAACCGGAGGGCTCCGACGGCCTCAAGGCCTTCGGGGCGGTACTCAAGGCGTTCCGCGGACGGGCGCGGCTCACGCAGGACGAACTGGCCGCGCGCGTGCGGTACTCGGCGCAGACCATCGCCTCCGTCGAGCAGGGGCGGAGACTGCCGCCGGGGGACTTCGTGGAACGCGCGGAGGAACTCCTGGACGCCTTCGGCGCGTTGCGCGCAGCCGCGCGGCATGCCGTACGCCGGCCGGGGCTGGCCTCCTGGTTCCGCGAGTGGGCACGCCTGGAGGAGGAGGCGGTGAGCCTGTGCACGTACGAATGCCGCGTGATCCCGGGGCTCCTGCAGACGGAGGCGTACGCGCGGGCCGTCACGTTGAGCGTCCCTCCGCCGCCTTCCGCGGACGAGGTCCGGCAACGGGTGGAGGCCCGTCTGGAGCGTCAGAGGCTCCTGCGCAGGGAGCGCCCGATCGCCTTCAGCTTCATCGTCGAGCAGGCACTGATCGAGCGCGGCACAGGTGGAGCCGGTGTGACGGAGGCCCTCATCGGCAACCTCCTGGAGGTGGCGGAGCTGTGGAACGTCGAACTGCAGATCATGCCGCTCCGGCAGCCCTGGCATGCGGGCTTCGACGGGCCTCTGCGGTTGCTGGAGACCGCGGACCACCAGTGGCTCGGCTACACGGAAAGCCAGCAGACGGGCCAGCTCATCTCTGGCGCGAAAGACATCAGCGTCCTCTTCCAGCGGTATGCCAGGATGCGCTCACAGGCTCTCTCCCCCGAGGACTCCGTGAGCCTGCTGAGGCGAATGGGAGGGACGCTATGAGCACCGGCGAACCCGTCTGGTCCAAGAGCAGCTACAGCGGCTCACAGGGCGACGACTGCGTGGAGGTCGCCACGCTGCCGGAGTCGGTACACGTCCGCGACTCGAAAACCGAACGCGGACCCGAGCTCAGGATTTCCCGCGAAGCCTGGAGCGTTTTCCTGCCCTACGCCGGCGCCGCGCCGGTGTGACCGGTCGCGGGCCGGGGTCACCGCCCCCGGTTCTCCGCGGGGGCAGTGGGCTCCGAAACGTCCTGCTGAACTGCTCGCTGCCAGGTGCTCACCGTGATGGAACCTTCACACATCGGAAAGTTCCGGTGGTCCTGGGGCACCTTCAGGCTCCAGTCGCCCGCGGGAATAACCCTGGTTCGGCCCGAAGTCCATGCGCGAGTTCTTCGACGAACAGACCGCCTTACCGGTACCGCTGCCGCCGCCACCGGTTTCAGTTCTGCCTCGGGGATCGCGGAACACGCACCGGCGGAGGACTACGTGCTCGGGCAACAGACAAGATCGGCCAGAGGCAACCGTTTCAGCGTTCGGGTTCTTGGTTCGCGGTTCCGCGCCGGAAGTCCGGGGCCGACGCAAATGCGTCCGCGAGTTCGCTGCCCGCCTCCGGACGGGCAGCGAACTCGCGGACGGACGGGGCGTCTCCGCGCTTCAGCCTGCGCGGACGGCGATCCCCGGGTAGTCCAGGACGAGGCCTGAGGTGTCGAAGGCGAGGCGGCAGTCGACGTCGAAGACGGGCGCCGCGTAGTCGTAGCGCTGACGGCCCGTCTCGTCACCGGCCCGCGCGTACGTCTGGTCAAGTCGCTCCACGGACAGGTCCGTTGCCCGTACGTAGGCCGCCGGGGCGTCCGCTTTCGCACCGACCGCCAGTCGAAGCCGGTGCACGGGAAGGGCGTTGGTCATCGCGGAGGCCTCCAGGTCGACGTCCCGGCACCCGTCCAGGTGCGGCGCCGCCTGACCGTCGACCCGCCAGCGGCCGGCGCTGTCGACGGCGAGCGACGTCTTGCGGTGACCGAGCGACGACCGGCTGGAGACGCGGGCGAGGCGGGTGTGCCACCCGTGGTCGACTTCGAGCATGTAACCGACGATCCACGTCTGGCCCTCCTCCAAGGCGGTCGTGCAGCCGTGGATGCGCAAGCCGTCGCTGAGGGTCTCGAAGTAGACGACCTCGAAGCCGGTGCGGGCGTCGAGGTGTTGCCAGGCGGCTGTCGGTGGCAGATCGCGGAAGTACAAGTGCTCACCCTCCCAAGTCGTAGAGCCACCATCCTGACTCCCCGTCCGGTCAACGGCGGCGCGGCTCGCCGGAGCTTTGGGGAAGGCTGGGAGGGGCCCGGCAGGGGGTTCCGGCCCGCCGGACGCCGACTCCCGTGCGCCGCAATCGAGTTGGCGGCTCCGCCCCGCCCGCGGGACGACGTACATCTGAAACGGCCGCATGACGGCGGAAGTCGGTCAACTGTTCGCCATGCACGGCTCCGAGGGCCAGCCGAAGCCGGAGGCGGCCCGCCGGACGACGGCGCGTGCCGTGCCCGGCGGCCTCGCGCGTCACCCGATGGGACCGCTCCGCCCCGGCCAGAGCGGCACGGCGGCGGCCGCAGGTGGCAGCGGGTCGCGGGCCCCGGCGGGGTGGAGGGAAGCGCACCCGGCTCCCGGGTCCAGGCGATGTTCCGCCCCGACGGCCGCCCGTAGTTTCGGCGCCATGACGACACACGAGCACACGACCGCAGGTCAAGGGAGGGCACGCCGCAGCGTGCTGCACGGGGTGCGCCGGCGGAAGCGATGACGGCGGGCGCTTTCCGAGAAGAAATTCCGAGAGCGCGGGAGGATTATTTATCCCTCAATCTCCTGGACGGCGGGACGGTCTCATTTTCAACGAAACGGAGCCGTCGGCAGATGCGCTTGAAGAAGGCCCGGAAATGACACTGCCGGGGCTTGATCTTGCCTGTAAGGAGGGTCACAGAATCATGGCCCTCCGTCGCAGAAGGCCAGCACGCAGAGGAACCGGAACCGGAAGCTTATCCCCCCGGTCCGAATGTCCCGGCATAAGCCACCCATTACAAGTCACCGCCGCGAAACGTGGTTTCTCCTGTCCTGGATCGTGTGTGAAGATCTTTTCGTGAACCCGCTCGACCGGGTTCGGTTCACGGCACCGCGGGGCGCCGTGAACCGGGCGGAGAGAACTCACCGCCCACTTCCGCGAGCACGGCACGGGGAAGAACGGGGACGGCGCCATTCGTCACAGCGACGGCCGTATCCCGAACGGATGCCGGCGCGGAGAAGAGTCAATTCGGAGATATTCAGGGGGATCTGATGAAGAAGAGAGCAATGGCCGCCGTCGTCGGCGCAGCGCTGGGAGTCGCGGCTCTCCTGGTGGCCACCCAGGGGTCCGCGCAGGCTGCGGCACCCGCGGAGACGAAGGCCGCTACCGCGGCGTCGGCCGGCGCACCGGCACCCGGTGAGCAGTCGCCGAAGGTCGTCGGAAGCGTGGCGGCGAAGGCGGCCAAAGCCGCGGGCAAGGCGGCCGGGAAGGCAGCCGTTCACGCTCGGGCGGCGGCCGGATCCGGGTCGAGCAACAATTCCCTGATCGGCAGCCTTTTCGGCGTCAAGCCTTCGCACGTGTCCGGACCGCAGGGCACGTCGGCGGAAGCAGTATTCGACCGGTGACGCGAAGGATCCGGAACATCAGGAGGGTGGCGCTGCTCTGCGGCGTCGCCCTCCTGGGCTCCCATTTCATGCTGGCGGCACTCTCCCAGGCTCCGCTGAGCCCGGCGAAGCTGCGTTATCACGGCCCGGTCAACGAGTATCTGGCACCCTACTTCACACAGAACTGGCTGCTGTTCGCCCCTGTTCCGCTCTCGGACGACCAGGGGATCCTGGCTCGCGCCAGGTGCGGAAGCGGCTCTGTCACGCGCTATTACGACGTCACTTCCCAGCACATCGAGAGAGTCCATGGGAGCCGCTTCTTCCCGTCGCGGATGTCACGGCTCGTGACCAATTCCCTGCAGCAGATCCACAACACCGACGAGGTGATGGAGCGGTACCGCGTGAAGGCGCAGAACGACAAGAAGCCGCTCCCCCCTCTCATGCCGCACGAGAAGGCCTCCCGCGACGAGGCCGTCGATTTCCTGTCGCGGTACGCCTCCGACCAGCATCCCCCCGCGTGCGGCGGTCGCCGGCCGCACGCGGTGCAGGTACGCATGTACGTGCACGAACTTCCCCCCTGGTCCAGGCGTGATCAGCCCGCGGACAGCGGGAAGGTCTCCGTCGAGGACTTCCCTTGGCGGGAGGTCGGGAGCCTGTGATCCGTAGCGCGATCGCCTCCCTCGACCGGATCGCCGCCCGCCCGTCCAGCACCGCTGGAGTGTCGGCGGCCCGCGTCCTCATGGGGTTCGTCGGCTTCATGTACTACGTCAGCCAGTACAAGGACCGCAGCTACCTGTTCGGCCCCGACGGGGTGCTTCCGCACCACGTCTTCGTCGAGCAGCTGGCCGACTCGGGCGCTTTCAGCATCTACTCGTGGAGCGGCTCACCGCTGTGGGCCGAAACCGTCTTCCACCTGGGGGCGCTGGCGGCCTTCTCGGTTCTGGTCGGGTTCGGCGGGCGGCTCGGACTCGCCGTGCACTGGGTGTTCCTCTGGTCGGTCTACCAGCGGCAGACGGCTTTGATCGACGGTGGCGACAACCTCGCGTACCTCGTCATTCCCATGCTCATGCTGACCCGCTGCTACGACCGCTTCTCGGTATCGACGGGCGCCGCGGCCGAGCTCTCCTGCCGTCTTCCCGAATGGGCGCGGAGCCTCTCAAGGCCCCTGCACACCCTGGGAGTCGGGGCGATAGCCGCGCAGATGTGCCTCATCTACGTGGTGAGCGGCCTCTACAAGGTGCAGGGGCCGATGTGGCAGGACGGGACAGCCCTCTTCTACATCCTCAGGGTTCCCGAATTCACGTGGCCGGGCGTCTCGGAGCATGTCTACGGCAATGAACTGCTCGTCTACCTCGGCACGTATTCGGCCACCCTGTTCCTCGTGTACTTCCCGCTGGGCGTCGATCGCGCTGCTCATGGGCCTGACCGGCTTCGCCCTCACCATGATCGCCTGCGACATGATCTTCCTCAGCAAAGAGATCGACAGGACCACGGCCTTCGCGCGCCGGGCCGGAGCTTCGCTCTCCCGTCCGAGAACGCGGTACGCGCCCTTCCCACGGAAGCGGTCCGCGAGCTGAAACGAGACGCCTGCATGATGGTGATCGCCGAACTCCTGAGCAACTTCTTCCCGCGTCGCCCCGCGAGGTTCCGCGAACACGTGCTCTCCTGCCTCTTCACGATCGTTCTGTCAGTGCTGGTGTGGGTGGCTGTCGCGCGGTTCTACGGCATGCGGACGGAGACGGTCGTCCAAGTGTCGTGCGTGCTCGCCGCGTTCGAGACCGTGGCCTACGCGGCAAGCCGGCTCATGTTCCGGCGCCGGGCGGGCGGAGAGGCGGAAACATGAGGTTTCCCGTGCCGCAGTGCGTGCTGGGCAGCGACGACGTCTGCGAGCCGCAGTCCCGCCACGGCCATGCTCCGGACGCCTTCGTCGAGATCGGTTCCCTCACGAAGGTGCTGACGGGAACGGCGCTGGCCCGGCTGGCCGACGACCGCGTGCTGGGCTTGGACGATCCCGTGGAACGCTGGGTCGGCGCTCCACGGGGCACCGGCATCACGCTGCGGCACCTGGTGGACCACACCTCCGGCCTGCCGCGCCTGCCTCCCGGCCCGCTGGACTCCGACCCGTATCTGAACTTCACGGACGCCGCGCTGCGCGATCTGCTGACACGGCTGGATGAGGTCGCCGTCGCTCCGCCGGGCGGTGAGGAGGTGTACTCCAACCTGGGTTACGCCGTACTCGGGGCGGTGCTGTCCGCAGCGGCGGGGCAGACGTTCGAGGACGTCGTCCGCACCCGCGTACTGGACCCGCTGGGTCTCGGCGACGGCTTCGCCGTGACGCCCCCCGCCGGCCGGCGCCTCGTCCCCACCGGCCTGTTCGGGCGTCCGAGGAGGCTGTGGACGACGAACGGCGCCGTACTGCCGGCCGCCGGCATGTGGGCCACGCCCCGCGCTGTCGACTCCCTGGTGCAGCAGCTCGTCGTCGACCGTGCCCTGGGCGACCCGGCCGGCAGCTGGCAGCGCAGCGGCCGGCTGCTCTGGCACGACGGCGCGACGCTCAACTCCTCCGTTTTCGCGGGGGCGTTCACTGACGGGGGCCGTCTGGTCGTCCACCGCCTCCACGGATCTCCGGAGAGGACGAAGCGCGTCGCGGTGCGGTACCTGCGGGCGGCACGCGGGCAGCGGTAGGGCCTGTGTCGCGGAGCTCAGCGGGTCCGCTGAGCTCCGCGACACAGGCCCCGGGTCACCTTCCCGAAGCCGGGTCCGTCCGGTCCTCGCGGGCGGGTCCCTCCTCCGCGGGGCCGGCGCCGTCGTCGCCGCGGCGCGAGCTCCGCCAGTGGTGGAAGACCAGGTTGAGCAGGACCGCCGTCGCGCAGCCCGTGGAGATGCCCGAGTCGAGGATGATGCGGGCGCTGCCGGGCAGCACGTGGTAGAAGTCCGGCGCGGCGACCGGGACGAGCCCCACCGCGAGGGACACCGCGACGATCACGATGTTGTCGTCGTTGCCGAGGTCCGCCCTGGCCAGGGTGCGTATGCCGCTCGCCGCGACGGAGCCGAAGAGGACGACGCCCGCCCCGCCCAGCACCGGCTGCGGCACGGTGGCGATGAGGGCGGCCGCCACAGGGCAGAGCCCCAGCAGGATCAGGATGCCGCCGCCCGCCGCGACCACCCAGCGGCTGCGGATCTTCGTCATCGCGACGAGGCCGATGTTCTGGGCGAAGGCCGTGGCGAGGAAGCCGTTGAAGAAGGGGCTGACGAAGGAGCCCAGGGTGTCGGCGCGGAGTCCGGCCGCGATGGTCTTCTCGTCGGCCGGGCGCTCCACGATCTCGCCCAGCGCCAGCATGTCGGCGGTGGACTCCGTCATCGAGACGAGCATGACGACGCACATCGAGACGATCGCGGCCACGGCGAACTGCGGCGCTCCGAAGTGGAACGGCGTGGGGAAGCCGACGAGTCCGGCGGACTTCAGCGCGCTGAAGTCCGTCAGCCCGACGGGTATCGCGATCAGCGTCCCCACGGCCAGGCCGATCAGTACGGCGATCTGCTTGACGAAGCCGCGCGTGAAGCGCCGCAGCAGCACCACGACGAGGAGCGTCACCCCCGCCATGGCGATGTTCTTCGCCGCGCCGAACGAGGGCTCCGCCGGGTCGCCGCCCTGCGCCCAGTTGAAGGCGACCGGCATGAGCGAGACGCCGATGAGGGTGATGACGGTGCCGGTGACCACCGGCGGGAAGAAGCGCACGAGCTTGCCGAAGTACGGGGCGACGACGAAGCCCAGCGCCGCCGCCACCATGCAGGCGCCGAAGATGACCGGCAGCGCGTTCTCGGCTCCCTCGGACTTGTTGATGGCGAGCATCGGGGCGACGGAGGCGAACGTCACGCCGTTGACGAAGGGCAACCGGGCGCCGATCTTCCACACGCCGACCGTCTGCAGCAGGGTCGCGACGCCTGCGAGGAAGAGGCTCGCGCCGGTGAGGAAGGTCAGTTCGGTGACGGAGAGGCCGACTGCCGCTCCGATGATGAGCGGGGGAGCCACCACGCCCGCGTACATGGCCGCGACGTGCTGCAGCCCGGTGGTGACGAGTCTGAGGGGCGGCAGCGTCTGGTCGACGGGGTGCCTGTCCTCTCGCGCCGGTGTGTGCGCGCTGTCCGGTTGCGTGCTGCTCCGGTCACTGGACCTGGGCTTCTCGGCCACGGCGGGGCCTCCTGGCGATCAGTCGATGCGGCCATCTGTCGATGAGGTCACGGTCATGCGGTTGTTCGCGTGCGCCGTACCGCCCGGGGTGCCGGACCGTCCCGGGACGTGAGGGGGTTGGGCCACGTCCCGGGAACGGCGGTGGTGTCGCTGGCCCGGCCGGGAGCCGTCCCTCCCGGCCGGAGTTCTTGTGGTGTCGTACCAGAGCGCGGCCGGTTCAGGCGCCGCCGGCCGCGATGTGGGACAGGCGGCGTGCCTGGTCACGGGCGTTGCGGGCCACGTCGTCCTCGTCGGCGTTGGTGAGCCGGCCGTCCTCGGCGACGGGGCGGCCGTTGACGAGGGAGAGCGTGACCGGTGCCGCCGCGCCGAGGACGAGCGCGGCGACGGGGTCGGCGATCGACGAGTGCCCGATGCCGTCCAGGCGCCACAACACGAGGTCGGCGAGTTTGCCGGGCTCCAGGGAGCCGATCTCCGCCTCCCTGCCGAGGACCCGCGCACCGCCGTAGGTGCCCAGGCGCAGCGCCTGGCGTGCGGTGAGCGCCTTCTCCTTGCGGGGGCCGAGCCGGTTGAGCAGGAGTGCGTTGCGCAGTTCGGTGTGGAGTTCGCCGGACTCGTTGGAGGCCGTGCCGTCCACGCCGAGTCCGACGGGGAGGCCGGCCGCGAGCATGTCCGGGACCCGGGCGATGCCCGCGGCGAGCCGGGCGTTGGACGACGGGCAGTGGGCGACGCCCGTGCCGGTGCGTGCGAAGGCGGCGATGTCGGAGTCGTTCATGTGCACGCAGTGCGCCATCCAGACGTCGTCGCCCAGCCAGCCCACCGATTCGAGGTAGTCGGTGGGGCCCATGCCGAACCGCTCGTGGCAGAACTTCTCCTCCTCCACGGTCTCCGAGCCGTGCGTGTGCAGCCGTACGCCCTTGCGCCGGGCCAACTCGGCGGCCTGGCGCAGCAGTTCCGTGGTGACGGAGAAGGGCGAGCAGGGGGCTACGCCGATGCGCAGCATGGAGTCGAACGAGGGGTCGTGGTAGGTGTCGACGGCCTCCTCGGTGGCGGCGAGCGCGCCGTCGGTGGTCTCCACCGCGAAGTCGGGCGGGAGCCCGCCGTCGGACTCCCCCAGGTCCATGGACCCGCGGGTCGGGTTGAAGCGGACGCCCAGTTCGCGTGCGGCGCGGATCTCGGCGCCGAGCAGGTCGCCCGCGCCGCGCGGGAAGACGTAGTGGTGGTCCATGGCGGTGGTGACGCCGCCGCGCGCCATCATGCCGAGCGAGCCGCGCGCGGCGGCGTAGACCATCTCCTCGTCGATGCGCGCCCAGGTGGGGTAGAGGGCGACGAGCCAGTCGAAGAGGTTGGCGTCCTGCGCCAGACCGCGGGTGAGCCACTGGTAGAAGTGGTGGTGGGTGTTGACGAGTCCCGGCGTGACGAGGTGTCCCGTCCCGTCGACGCGCCGCACGACACCCGTCAGACCCTCGGGCGCCGCTCCGGCGCCGACGGACTCGATCCGGTTCCCCGCGACGACCACGTGGCCCGCGGCGTGTTCGGTGTCGTGCGCGTCGACGGTTGCGACGGCGCAGTTCTCGATGACTACGCGCTCGGTCGTGCCTGCCGTGTCGGCCATGTGTACGTCCTCGGATGCGGGTCGCGTGACGATCGGGGTGGAGGGGCCGGGGGTGGGAGCGGCCCGGGGTCCGGGGTGGGAGGCGGATCGGGAGGTGGGCCCGTGCCGGGAGCCGGCCCGTGCGGGGGTGTGCGGGGCCGGCTCCCGTACGGGGCTCAGAGGTTGGTCATGTCCACCGGTATCCGCGCCTGGGCTCCGTCCCGCAGGACGGTCGCCTCGATGAGCCCGTACGGGCGGTCGGCGGCGAGGTAGACGGCTCCGTCGGCGGCCTCGTTCTCGATGCCGAAGACCTTCAGGTCCGCCTTGAAGTGGTGCTTGTTGGGCATGGAGAAGCGGATCTCGTCCAACTCGTCCCGCCCTTCGATGACTTGGGACCCCATCTCGTAGAGCGTCTGCTGCAGGGAGAGGGAGTAGGTCTCGGCGAAGGCCCGCAGCAGGAGCGTCCGGACGCCGGCGTAGCACTCGTCCCAGTCGGGCGGCGTGCCCTCGCCGTTCCAGTTGTGCCGCCACACGGCGCTGACCTCCGTGGCGAGGATGCGGTCGTAGTCCTCTTCGAGCGTCGTGTACCTGTCCTTGATGTATCCCCAGAACTCCGAGTCGGTGGAGTTGAGGACGGTCAGGCCCTTGAGCCCGCCGAGCACCTCGAGGCTTCCGCCGTCGCGGCTGTCGTAGGTGATCTGCGCGGTGCGGATCTCGCCTCCGTTGCGCACGAAGGAGTGCGGGGCGTCGCCGCCCGAGGTGGCGATGCGGTCCCACGCGTACTCCTCGATGCGGATACGCGCCGTGGTGATGGGTTCGGTGCTGTCCACGAAGTGCCGGGCCAGTGCGATGCCGAAGTCCTCGGCCGTCCGGATGCCGTGCTCCTTGGCGAAGGCGAAGACGGTGTTCTTCGTGGTGTCCGTCGGCAGGACGTGCGCGTTGGAGCCGGAGTAGTGCACCTCGTCCAGGTCGCCGCTGAGGGCGACGGAGACGTTGAGGTCCTTGATGTGGTGGGTCCCGCCGTCCCTGGTGATCTTGACGACGCGGTTCTCCGCCTTGCCGTACTGGTTCTGGCCGAGAACCGTGATCGGGCTTGCCATATCGCTGTCAGCTCCCTCGGTATACGGAGTAGCCGAACGGGTTGAGCAGCAGCGGCACGTGGTAGTGCTCGCCCGCGGCGACGGCGAAGACCACGGTCACCTCGGGGAAGAAGCTGTGCGGACCGCCGTCGCTCCCCTTGCTCCGCAGGTAGGGCTCCACCTCGAAGGTGAGCCGCGCGTGTGTGGCACCTCCGGGCAGCGCCGGAAGGTCCTTGCAGCGTCCGTCGCCGTCCGTACGGGACGTGGCGTGCGCGCTCCACTCGGCGTCACGGCCCGTACGCACCGACAGCTCGACGGCGACGTCCGGGGCGGGACGGCCGGCGCTGGTGTCCAGGATGTGCGTGGAGACCGAGGCCGCGGTCGTGTCTGCCTTGCTCATGCTCGCTGGGGTTCCCTCTCCGCGAGTCCGCTCAGGCGGATCCTGTTGATCTTCGTCAGTTCGGTTCGTACGTTCTCGCGTTCCGCTTCCGGGGAGTTGGCCAGCCGCGCGCGGGCGGCGTCCCGCATCTGCTCCGCCGTCAGGCCCGTGGCGCATATGAGGAAGACGTGCCCGAACTTCTCCTGGTAGGCGAGGTTCAGCTGGAGCATCTCCTCCTTCAGCTCCTCCGGCGCCCCTGCCATGCCCCGCTGCTCCCGTGCGGAGGCCGCGTCCCCGGGCTCGGGACGGCCGATCGGGGGATGGCCCGCCATCGCCTCCGCGAGGCCGCCGGTGTCGAGCGCGGCCGTCGCGTCGTCGCTCGCGGCGAGCAGATCCTCCGTGCCGGCGTACGGGCGGCGGGCGAGCACCGTCCCGATCCAGGAGCGCGCGGTGCAGACGGACCGGAGCGCGGCGCGGGCGTCGCTCTCGGTGGACGAGTTCAGCCAGGTCAGGCCTGGTGCTGCGGGGGAAGCTGTCACTGAGGGACCTCCGGGGGCCTCCGAAGCGGTGCTGCTCTCCGGCTGGGAACAGCTAAGACCCCCGCGACGCCAGACGTCAACACTTTGTTGAAGTTTGCCGCCGCGAGAAGCTCCTACCGCACCGCTCGGGCCCGAAGGACAACCCGTCCGCCCACAAGGCCAGGCCCGTCACCGCGTGAAGCGGAACGTCTGCTGGTACCGGCCTCCCGCCAGGCTGCGCAGCGCCGACTCCAGGCCGTTCTCGCGATCCCTCGTCTCCTGCTTCGCGGCCGAGGCGATCGTGCACTTCAGCACGCCGTCGCCGGCGCGCAGCGGGCGCGGGACCCGCACGTCCGCCCCTTCGGCCAGATGGGCCGTCAGGGCGAGCCCCCGCTCGTTCTTCTCCTTCACGAACGTGACCGACGCGACGTCCCGCCACGGCACCGTGAGGGTACGCGATCCGTGCCGCAGCGAGAGCCCGTCCGCAGCCACCCGCACCGTCCTGGCCCTCAGCAGCGGGAACGCGGCCTTCACCCCGTAGATCAGGTACAGCATGGTGGTGAGGAACGCGCACGTGGACGCCACCTTCATGACATCGGACACTCCCCCCGCCACGAGAAGCAGGACGTCGATCGCCGCGGCCCACGTCAGCGGCCCGCGCACTCGGCGCCAGAACACTTTGGCACCCCACTCCCCGGCCGCGAACACACCGCCCCCCGGCGGCAGTTCACTCTCGGGCTCGAAGGCGGCCCCATGCGCGATCAGCTCCTGCGGCCCGGTCTCCGCCTCGCCGTCGGCATTCGGTTCGCCCCGCCCCGCGCCGGTGGGCTCGACGTCCGGGAGGGCTCCGTGCGGGAAGGCATCGTCCGGCGGCGGCTGCTGGCTCGCGAGACGCGTGACGAGTCCGTCGGCGGAGGGCCGGTCCTCAGGGGCCTTCCGCAGGCACTCCTCAGCCAACTCCCGCAAGCTGTGCGGGAGTCGGCTGAGGTCGGGCTCCTCGTACACGACCCGGAAGAGCAGCGCGTGCGAGGGCCCGTCACCGAAGGGGCCCGCGCCGGTGGCCGCGTACACGAGGAGGGCGCCCAGGGAGAAGACGTCGGCGGCGGGACCGGCGGCCTGCCCCAGCGCCTGCTCGGGGGCCATGAAACCGGGGGTGCCCAGGACGGTCCCCACCCGGGTCAGGTCGGTCGCCTCGGCGGTCTCCAGCGTCTCGAGGGCCTTGGAGATGCCGAAGTCGATGACCCGCGGGCCGTCGTCGAGGAGCAGGACGTTGGACGGCTTGAGGTCGCGGTGCACGAGGCCGCTCTTGTGGAAAGACGCGAGGGCCTCGGCCAGGCCGCCGCCGAGCCTGCGCACCTCCCACTCTCCCAACGGGCCCTGGCGGGCGACGCGTTCGGAGAGCGAGACGCCGTCGACGTACTGGCTCGCGATCCACGGCACCCGGGCGTCGGGGTCCGCGTCGACGACCTGAGCGGCCCAGAAGCCGCCCGCCCGCATCGCGAGTTTCGCCTCGCGCCGGAAGCGGGCGCGGAACCCCGGGGAGGACGCCAGGTCCTCCCGTACGAGCTTCACGGCGACCCGCCGCCCCGCCGGGGACTCACCGAGGAACACCCGGCCCATACCGCCCGAACCCAGGCGGTGCGTCAACCGGAACGGACCGACGACTCGCGGGTCCCCGGCTTCCAACGGCTCCATCAGTCCCCCAAATTGCTGCGGTCTCGCCCCGACGCGGTGCGCTCACCCTAGTGATGTCGTCCCGCGCCGACTCCGCGGTTCCGAAGATCCCCTGGAAGCGGAGGCCCGCCCACGCGCAGGCACGACGCCGCTCGGCGGGCCGCAGCGCGGCGCGGCATGTCAGGGCGCGTCATTCTTCGTCGCGGCGCTTCTCGGCGCGCTTCTCCTCCTGGGAGTTGATGTAGTTGTAGACGGTGAACCGGCTGACGCCGAGGGCGCCGGCCACGGTCTCCACGCCATGCCGTACGGAGAACGCGCCGCGGGTCTCCAGCAGGCGCACCACCGACTGCTTCGCCTTGCGGTCGAGCTGGGCCAGCGGCATGCCGTGGCGGCGCTCCAGCTCGGCCAGGATGTGGTCGAGGGAGTCCGAGAGGTGCGGCAGCCGGACGGCGAGGACGTCCCGCCCCTCCCAGGCGAGCACCACGTCGTCGCCCTGCGCCTCCTCGGGGGCGATCATCTCGCCGCCCATCGCGTCCACGAGGGGTTTGACCGCGGCGGCGAACCTGTCCTGCTCGCTGCCGCTCACGCGCTGCCCCGGGGGCGCTCGGAGGGGGTGCCGCCGGAGGGGCTCCCGCCGGACGGGCCGGCGCCGCTCGCGCCGTCGTCGACGACGTTGACCTGCAGCGAGATACGCGTGGCCCCGGCCTCCAGGGACTCGCGGAGCAGGGAGTCGACCACGCTCAGCACCTGCTCGGCCGCCCCTTCGGCGGTGTTGCCGAACGGGCCGACGTCCACCGAATCGAGCTGCGCCGCCTGCACGACCTGGCGGGCCACCAGCGCGTGGTCCGGGGCCTCGTCCAGATCGAAGGGCTCGGTCGTGAACTCAACTCGCAATCGCACACGGCCAACCTACGCGAACCCGCCGCATCCCAGCCATCGGAAGGCGGAGGCCGGGCACGCGGAGCGGCCGGACGGGCGCGCTCGGGCACGCACGGAGCGGCACAGAGCCAGCACAGACCCCTTGACAGCTTCCGGGATGCGAGAGCAGTCTTCCATAAAGTAGAAACACGCTTCCACAATACGGAAACAACCCGCCGCCATCCTCGGACTGCCGCGCACCCCCGGGACTCACGAAAGAAGGCGATCGCCGTGGCCCCCGATCCCGCCCGCTCCACCGCCCCGATCGGCACGAAGCACCGCTTCACCGTCAACCTCTCGATCCTCTTCACCGAACTGCCGCTGCTGCAGCGCCCCGCCGCGGCAGCCGCCGCCGGCTTCACGGCGGTCGAGCTGTGGTGGCCGTGGCCGGACTCCCCCGTACCGCCGAAGTCCGAACTGGACGCGCTGCGACGGGCGTTGACCGACGCCGGCACCCGCCTGACCGGGCTGAACTTCTACGCGGGGCAGCTCCCCGGCCCGGACCGCGGAGCGCTCTCGGTGCCGGGCGAGGAGTCGGAGAAGTTCCGCCGCAACGTCGAAGTGGCCGCGGAATTCGCGCAGTCCACGGGATGCACGGCGCTGAACGCCCTGTACGGCAACCGGGTCCCGGGAGCCGACCCGGCCGACCAGGACCGGCTCGCCCTGGAGAACCTGACGCTTGCGGCCCGCGCCGCCCACGACGCCGGTGCGGTGCTGCTCGTCGAGGCGCTCAACGCCGTCGAGTCGCCCGGCTGCCCGATCGTCAGCGCGCCCAAGGCCGTCGAGGTCGCCGACGCGGTCGACGCGGCCACGGGTCTGGGCAACGCGAAGTTCCTGATGGACCTGTACCACCTGGCCATGAACGGCGAGGACCTCCACAAGGTCATCGACGGCTACACGGAGCGGACCGCGCACGTGCAGATCGCCGACAGCCCGGGCCGGGGCGCCCCCGGCTCAGGAGAGCTGGACTTCGACGACCTGCTCGGCCGCCTCACCGCCGCCGGCTACGAGGGCCTCGTCGGCCTGGAGTACAAGCCGGGCGACCGGCCGAGCGAAGCCGCCTTCGACTGGCTGCCGCGCGCCCTGCGCTCCGCCTGACGGACCCGCCCGCCGCGCCCCGCCACCCCTCGTCCCGCTGCAACGCCGCCCCCTCGTCGTCACCTCACCCGTCTCCGCAAGCCCTCCCGTCTCCGCAGCCCGCGACACCGAAAGGCAGTCCCGCATGCCCGTCACCACCACCGCGCCGCACACCGCGGAGCGCACGAAGATCGGCTTCATCGGACTCGGCATCATGGGCACGCCCATGGTGCGCAACCTTCTGGCCGCCGGTTACCGCGTCACGGCCTTCGACCTCGACCCGGCGCGGGTGAAGGCCGTCGCCGCGGACGGAGCCGAGGCCGCCTCCTCCATCCCGGAGGCGGTGCGCGACGCCGACGTCGTCATCACCATGGTCCCCGCCTCCCCTCAGGTCCAGGAGGTGGTCCTGCACGAGGGCGGCGTCCTGGAGCACATCCCCGCCGGGGGCCTCCTCGTCGACATGTCCTCGATCACTCCGCAGACCTCCGTCGACGTGGCGAAAGCCGCCGCCGCCAAGGGAGTCCGGGTGCTCGACGCCCCGGTCTCCGGGGGCGAGGCCGGAGCGGTGGAGGGCGTGCTGTCCATCATGGTGGGCGGTGAGCGTGAGACGTTCGAGGCCGCCGCTCCCGTCCTGGAGACGCTCGGCAGGACGATCGTGCTGTGCGGGCCGCACGGCTCGGGTCAGACCGTGAAGGCCGCCAACCAGCTGATCGTCGCCGTCAACATCCAGGCCGTCGCGGAGGCCGTGGTCTTCCTGGAGAAGTCGGGTGTCGACCTGGACGCCGCGCTCGACGTGCTGAACGGGGGCCTCGCGGGCTCCACGGTGCTCACCCGCAAGAAGGAGAGCATCCTCGCGGGCGACTTCCGCCCCGGCTTCAAGATCGACCTGCACCACAAGGACATGGGCATCGTCACCGACGCCGCGCGCAACGTCGGCGCCGCCGTGCCCGCCGGAGCGCTGCTGGCCCAACTCGTCGGCGCGCTGCGGCAGCAGGGCGACGGAGGCCTCGACCACTCGGCCCTCGTACGCGGCGTGCGGCGCCTTTCGGGCGAGAAGACGGAGGGCTGAGCCATGGCCCCCAGCAGGATGCCCGCCATGAACGCCGCGGTCTCCATCATGGTCGACGAGGGCGTGGACATCGCCTTCGGCTGCCCCGGCGCCGCGATCCTCCCGCTGTACAAGGCGATGGAAGTGGACGGCCGCATACAGCACTTGACCGTCCGCCACGAGGAGGGCGCCGCCCACATGGCCGACGGCTGGGCCCGTACGAACGGCAAGACCGGTGTCGCCATCGCCACTTCGGGGCCGGGCGCCACCAACCTGGTCACCGGTCTCTACACGGCGCAGGCGGACTCGATCCCCATGGTCTGCCTGACGGGACAGGCGGTCTCGCCCAAGCTCCACCAGGAGGCCTTCCAGGCGGTCGACATCGTCGAGATCGCCAGGCCCGTCACCAAGTGGGCAGTGCAGGTCAAGGAGGCGGCGCAGATCCCGTGGGTCTTCCGCGAGGCCTTCAGGACCGCCCGCACCGGACGGCCCGGACCGGTCCTGATCGACCTGCCGCTGGACATCGCGAAACGGGAGATCACCTACGACGCGGAGATCGACACCAGGCTCCCCGTCCCCGCCGTCGAACCCCATCCGCCGCGCGTGGAGCGGGCGTTGGACATGCTGCTCGCGGCCGAGCGGCCCCTGATCCTGGCCGGCGGGGGCGTCATTCTGGCCGACGCGGGAGCCGAGCTGCGCGAACTCGTGGAGGAGTTGCGCGTTCCCTTCCAGGTGACGCTGATGGGCAAGGGGGTCATCGAGGACGACCACGAACTCAACCTGGGCACCACCGGCATCCAGACCTCACAGCGGTACGCCAACGCCTCGTTCCTGGAGGCCGACTTCGTACTGGCCGTCGGCGCGCGCTTCGGCGACCGGCACACGGGCGCGGACATCGGCGTCTACCGGGGCGAACGCACCTTCGTTCACGTCGACATCGAACCCGGCCAGATCGGGAAGGTCTTCGAACCCGACCTCGGCATCGTCTCCGACGCCGGACTCTTCCTCGCGGCGCTGCTCTCCGAGGCCCGTAAACGGGGGGCCGCGGCGGACGTCGAGGACTGGGTCGGCCGCTGCAAGGAGCTGAAGCGGACCCTGGTGCGCCGGGAGGACTTCGGCTCGACGCCGGTGAAGGCGCCCCGCGTCTACAAGGAGATCAACGAAGTCTTCGACGAGGACACCTACTTCGTCACCGCCATCGGGCTCTACCAGATCTGGGGCGGCCAGCATCAGAAGGCGTACCTGCCGCGCCACTACCAGATCTGCGGCCAGGCGGGCCCCCTCGGCTGGGAGGTGCCCGCGGCCATCGGCGTCAAGAAGGCGCTGGAGGGCATGGGCCGGCCGGACGCCGAAGTCGTGGGCGTCGTGGGCGACTACGGCTTCCAGTACCTCGTGGAGGAGCTTGCCGTGGCGGCGCAGTACGACGTGCCGTACGTGCTGGTGATGCTCAACAACGAGTACCTGGGGCTCATCAGGCAGGCAGAGATCGGATTCGGCATGAACTACCAGGTCGACATCCACTACGACGAGTTCGGCACCGACAACGTCAAGCTCATGGAGGCGTACGGCTGTTCGGGCCGGCGCGTGTGGGACCCGGAGGAGATCTCCCCCGCGCTCCAGTGGGCACGAAAGGAGGCCGCCGCCACCTCGCGGCCCGTCCTGGTGGAGATCATGATCGAGCGGGAGGCCAACACGCCGCACGGCCCGGACATCGACGCCGTGAAGGAGTTCGAACCCGCCGACTGACGCCTGTGGAGGGCCACTCGGCCTCCTCCGGGCGGCCACCCGGTCCTCCGTCTTTCTCCCGCCCCCCTCTTCGGAAATCACGCACTTTCAGGGACGATATGAACTGCGCCGCGCCGCCCCCGGCGGCGCGGCGAGGACCGACTCGTCTCCCCGACCCTCCGCTGGAGCCGAAGAGATGGCAGAAAGCGTGCCCGTGTGCTGCCCGGAGTGCCGCCGCGAGCACACCTACACTCCGCCGGTCTACCACTGCGACTGCGGCGCGCCCGTCGTACTGCCGCTGCGGCGGGACGTCCCTCCCGCGCAGGTGCACCACCGCACCTGGGACGACTCCTGGGTCGAGGTGGGGTGTTCAGCGTGCGGCACGTCCGTCCAGTGGCCGCAGCCTGAACTGGGCTGCGGCTGCGGGACGTTGCTGCGGCTGCCGGTGGCCGCGCACGCGGATCACAGCGGTGCCGGTGCGCTCGGACCCGCCGCACCCGACGCCTCTGACACCCCGGACGCCTCCCGCGTACCGCCCGCGTCCACCTCCGGGGCGGCGGGCCGCACCTCGGAGGCCACCGCGACCGGAGCCCTGGAGGAGTGCGCCGGCAAGCGGACCTCCAGGACGCGGCCCAGCTTCCAGCCCGTCACCATCCGCACCGCACAGGATGCCCGTACGGCGGCCGCTCAGTACCTGCGGTGGCTCGGCTTCGACGCCGTACGGGTCACGGAGAAGCGCGCCGCCTCAGGGGTGGACCTGCGCGGCGGCGGCATCGTGGCGCACGTCGACCCCTCGACCGATCCGACGGGCTTCGGCGACGTCGAGACGCTCTGGCTCAACGGGCTCAACGAGGAGGCGGGCACGGCCTGTTTCTCCCTCGCCGGCTACACGCGGGAGGCCCGGATGCGCGCGGACTCCCTCGGCGTCGCCCTCTTCGTCCTCGACCTGACGGGCATGCCCCAGGCCGTCAACGACCCGGCGGACGACCTCATCCGCTCGGTGTGCTGAGGCCCGGACGCCCGAGCGGCCGGCGGCCGCGCCCGCCCGCGTTCACACCCTCCGGACGACTGCTCCCGCCGCCGCCAGCGCGGCGGTCCCCTCCTCGGGGGCGGCCGCGTCGGTGACGACGGCGTGCAGGGCGGAGGCCGGCGCGACGAGGGCCAGAGCCGTGCGGGAGAACTTGGCGGCCTCGGCCACGGCGACGACCCTGCGGGCCGAGGCGATCGCGGCGCGCTTGACCTCCGCGTCGGCCAGGTCGTAGGCCGTCAGACCGTCGGCGGCGGTCAGTCCGCAGCAGCCGACGACGGCGGTGTCGAAGCGCAGCGACGCGAGAGAGGCCGTGGCCAGCGGGCCGGTCAGAGCCAGTTCGCCCGGACGCGGCAGGCCTCCCGGCACCAGCAGCGTCACCCGGGCGGCGCCGGCGAGCGCGTTGACGGCGTGCAGGGACAGTGGCATCACGGTGACGCGGCGGTCGCGCAGGACGCGGGCCACCTCCAGGCAGGTGGTGCCGCTGTCGAGCACGACGGACTCGCCGTCGGCGATGAGGCGGGAGACCTCCTCGGCGATGCGCCGCTTCGCCTCCCCGCCTTCGGCGGCCCGCAGCGCGAACGGCGGCTCCTGGCCGCGCAGCAGCAGAGAGCGGGCCCCGCCGCGGAAGCGCTCCAGGACCCCCTGCCCGGCCAGCACCTCGAGGTCGCGGCGGACGGTCATCTCCGACGCCCCTGTCAGCTCGGCCAGTTCGGCCACTCCCACGCTGCCCGCGGCCCGTACGGCGTCCGCGATCCGCTTCAGCCGGTCTGTGCTCACCATGACCCGTAGTGAACAACAGCCTTGTTCGGAACGCCAGTTACGCACAGAGATTCTGTTATGTATGTTCGCTGCATGGCACGTTCGCTTCGTCTCGCCCGCTGGGCCACCTTCCTCTACTTCGGGCTGAACGGCTTCGTCATGGGGATGTGGGTGGTCCACATCCCGGTGATCGAGAACCGGGTGGGCGTCAGTCACGCCGGACTCGGCTGGCTGCTGCTGCTCCTCGGCGCGGGAGCCTTCGCCGGCATGCAGCTCGCCGGGCCCCTCACCGACCGGCTCGGCCTGCGTATCGCCGTGCCCGCCGGGGCGGTCCTGTGCAGCGCGTCGCTCGCCCTGCCCGGCCTCGCGACCGGAGCCGCCGCCCTGGGCGGCGCACTGGTGGTCTTCGGGTTCGGCAACGGCTGCCTGGACGTCGCCATGAACGCGCACGCGGTCCACGTCGAACGCGCCTACCGGCGCCCCGTCATGTCGGCCTTCCACGCCGTCTTCTCGATCGGCGGCGTGCTCGCCGCCCTGGTCTGCGCACGGACGCTCAGCCGGGGCCTTCCCCCTGAGGTCACACTCGGCGTGGTGGCCGCGCTGGGGACGGCGGCGGGCCTGCTCGCTGCACCCGCACTGCTGCGGACCGCGCGTTCCGGGGGCGTCACGAAGTCCGCGGAAGGCCGGCGGCGCCGGTCCCGGACGCCCGCCCGGACGTGGGCGCTGGCCGTTCTCGCGCTGATACTGATGCTCGCCGAGGGAGTGGCCAACGACTGGTCGACGCTGCACCTCCGCGACTCCCTCGACGCACCCGCCGCCACTGCCGCCCTCGCCTACGGCGCCTTCGCCACGGCGATGACGGCGGGCAGGCTGCTGGCCGACCGGGTCGCCGGCCGCTTCGGAGCCGTCGCCGTGCTGCGCTACGGCTCGGCCGTCGCGGCGGCCGGGCTCGGCACGGCGGCGCTGTCGCCCTGGACCGCCGCCGCACTCGCCGGATGGGGCCTGTTCGGTCTCGGGCTCTCCGGATGCGTCCCCCAGCTCTTCAGCGCGGCCGGGCACGCCGAACCCGAGAACGCGGCGACCAACGTCTCCCGCGTCGCCGGCCTGGGCTACCTCGGGATGCTCGCGGGGCCCGCCCTCATCGGGGCGCTCACCCACCTCGCCCCGCTCAACCTCGTGCTGCTCCTGCCGGTGGCGCTGTGCGTAGTCGGCGCGGCCGCGGCGGGCATCCTGCACACCGGCACCGGCACCGAGGCCCCCACCGGCTCCGGCCCCGACGCTCCACGCGAACCCGCCCCGCCCGAGCGGAGCGCCGCGGGCGACCGCAGCTGACGGGGCACGGCCCGGCCCGCGACCCGCGACCCGCGACCCGCGGTTCAGCGTTCTTCGCGGTACTCCTCGCCTGGCTCTCCCGCGGCGTGCGCCCGCAGTTCGACGCGCCGGATCTTGCCGGAGATCGTCTTGGGCAGCTCCGCGAACTCGATGACCCGGACCCGCTTGTAGGGCGCGAGCGTCTCCCGTGAATGCGCGAAGAGCGTCTTCGCGGTCTCCGGCCCGGGCTCCCATCCTGAGGCGAGCACCACGTACGCCTTGGGCACCGCCAGCCGCACCGGGTCGGGCGAGGGCACCACGGCGGCCTCCGCCACGGCCTCGTGCTCCAGCAGTGCGCTCTCCAGCTCGAACGGGGAGATCTTGTAGTCGCTCGCCTTGAAGACGTCGTCGGAGCGGCCGACGTAGGTGATGTAGCCGTCCTCGTCACGGCTGCCGATGTCGCCGGTGCGGTAGTAGCCGTCCGCCATGGCCTCGGCCGTCCGCTCCTCGTCCCCCCGGTAGCCGGTCATCAGACCGACGGGACGGTGCGAGAGGTCGAGGCAGATCTCGCCCTCCTCGACGCCGGGACGGCCGGTGACGGGGTCGAGCAGCGTCACCTCGAAGCCGGGCATGGGACGTCCCATGGAGCCCGGCTTGAGCTGCTGCCCCGGGGAGTTGGCGACCTGGACCGCCGTCTCCGTCTGGCCGAAGCCGTCCCGGATGCTCGTGCCCCAGGCGCGGCGCACGTGCTCGATGACCTCGGGGTTGAGGGGTTCCCCGGCGGCCACGACCTCGCGGGGCACTGCCTGCAGCCGGCTCAGGTCGGCCTGGATCAGCATCCGCCACACGGTGGGCGGGGCGCAGAAGCTCGTGACGCCGGCGGCCTCGATCTCGGCCAGCAGCCGTTCCGCGTCGAACCGCGCGTAGTTGTAGATGAAGATCGTCGCCTCGGCGTTCCACGGGGCGAAGAAGTTGGACCACGCGTGCTTGGCCCAGCCCGGCGAGGAGATGTTGAGATGCACGTCGCCCGGCTGCAGGCCGATCCAGTACATCGTGGCCAGATGGCCGACCGGGTAGGAGAGATGCGTGTGCTCCACCAGCTTCGGCTGCGCGGTCGTCCCCGAGGTGAAGTAGAGGAGCAACGTGTCGTCGCCGCGCGTGGGGCCCTCGGGTTCGTACCCGGCGGACGCGTCGTAGGCGTCCTCGTACGCGAGCCACCCCTCCGGCAGCCCGCCGCCGCCACCGACGCCGATGCGCGTGTAGTCGCCTGCGACCGTCGCGAACTTCGGCGCGTCCTCCGCCCGTACGACCACGTGCCGGGCCTCGCCGCGCTCGATGCGGTCCGCCAGGTCGTGGGGGCCGAGCAGCGGCGTCGCGGGGATGACGACGGCGCGCAGCTTCATGCAGGCGAGCAGCGTCTCCCACAGTTCGACCTGGTTGCCCAGCATCAGGATGACGCGGTGGCCCGGTGCGACTCCCCGCGAACGCAGCCAGTTGGCGACCCGGTCGGAGCGGACGCGCATCTCGTCGAACGAGTAGCGGGCGGAGGTGCCGTCCTCCTCGACGATGTGCAGGGCGGTGCGGTCGGCCCTGTCCCGCGCGACGGCGTCGAACCAGTCGAGCGCCCAGTTGAAGTGCGCGGGACGGGGCCACTCGAACTCCGCACGGGCGCCGTCGTAGTCGGTCCGGTGCCGCAACAGGGCGTCACGGGCCGCGCGGAAGGCGTCGGTGGGGCTGGCGGACTCGGTGGCCGTCATCGTCACTCCTCGGATCCCGCGATGCGCCTGTCGCTCGACGCGCCGGCCACACCGCCGTTTCACACTGCCGGTACATACTTCCCGCTCGCTCCGCCGGACCGGCCGTCCGTCGGCGCTGCCCGTCATCCTCAGTCACCGGACGGACGTCACACCACCCCCGAGCAGCAGTCCGTGCAGTGGACAGGGATGCTGGAGGGATGTCCACCGCCTCCCCCGACGAGAAGGGCGAAGCCCGGCCGCGGCGCCTGCTGGTGCTGGCGATCTGCTGCATGAGCCTGCTGATCGTCAGTCTCGACGTCACCGCGCTCAACGTCGCGCTGCCCTCGCTGCAGCGGGACCTGAACGCGTCCGTGTCCGGCCTCCAGTGGACTCTCGACGCGTACACGCTCGTGCTCGCCTCGTTCCTGATGCTCTCCGGATCGACGGCCGACAGAGTCGGGCGGCGGCGTGTCTTCCAGACCGGGCTCGTCCTCTTCACGGCCGGGTCGATGCTGTGCGCCCTCGCACCGGGGCTGGGCTGGCTCATCGCTTTCCGCGCGCTGCAGGCGATCGGCGGCTCGATGCTCAACCCCGTCGCCATGTCGATCATCACCAACACCTTCCCGGAGCCGCGGGAGCGGGCCCGGGCCATCGGCGTGTGGGGCGGCGTCGTCGGCATCTCCATGGCAGCCGGGCCGCTGCTGGGCGGTGCGCTGGTCACGTGGGCGGGCTGGCGGTGGATCTTCTGGCTCAACATCCCCATCGGGCTGGCGGCCCTGCTGCTGACCGCGCTCTTCGTGCCGGAGTCCCGGGCGCCCCGGCCGCGCAGGCTCGACCCCGTCGGCCAGTTGCTGGTGATGGCGACGCTGGGCTCCCTGACCTTCGGCATCATCGAGGGCGGCGCGTCCGGCGCGAGCGGGCCGGGCAGCGGAGCGGCATGGACGTCGCCGCTGATCCTGGCGTGCTTCGGGGCGAGCGCCTGCTCGCTCGCGGCACTCGTGCTGTGGGAGCGACGGCGGGCGGAGCCGCTGCTGGAGCTGCGCTTCTTCCGCAGCGTCCCGTTCAGCGGCGCGACCGTCACCGCCGTCACCTCGTTCGGCGCGCTCGCCGGGTTCCTCTTCCTCAGCACCCTCCACCTCCAGAACGACCGGGGCCTGTCCGCCTTCGAGGCGGGCCTCCACCTGCTGCCCATGGCGGCGATGACGGCCGTCTTCGCGCCGCTGTCCGGGCATATCGTCGCCGTACGCGGCGCACGGGTGCCGCTGCTGCTGGCGGGGGTCTTCATGACGGCGAGCGGCGTGCTCCTCGCGGGCTTCCGCGCGGAGGACTCCGGCACGCTGCTCGTCGTCTCCTACGTGCTGTTCGGCATCGGCTTCGGGCTGGTCAACGCCCCCATCACGAACGCCGCCGTCTCGGGGATGCCGCGTTCGCGGGCGGGTCTGGCCGCCAGCATCGCCTCCACCAGCCGCCAGGTCGGATCGGCCCTGGGGGTCGCCGTCATCGGCGTCGCCGCGGCGGCCGGAGCGGACGCCGCCGGCTGGTGGATCATCACCGGCTGCGGCGCTGCTGTGGGCGTGCTGGGCTGGGTCACCACCAGCTCCTGGGCACGGGCGACGGCGGATCGCGTCGCCTCCTGCCTCCCGGACCGCGATCCCCCGCTGAGCCCGGCCGACAAGTGAACGGGCAGCGCGGGAGCGGGCGTTCGCGCCACCTGCGTTGTGTGTGCCGCCGGCCCCGCACGCCCGTCAGCCCCTCAGGCGGGCGTTGAGGCGGGCGGCCTGACGCGTCAGGTGGTCGCGCTCGGCGAGGTCGGGCGCCAGCCGGGCGGCCTCGGCGTACAGCCTCGCCGCTGTCTCCAGGTCCCCGTCGCGCTCGTGCAGGTACGCCGCCACTTCTCCTCTGTGCCAGGCGGCCATTGTGGCCGCGTTCACCTCAGGGACGGAGCCGGGCGCGGATTCTCGACATCGGCGCGGCACCTTTCTCCGGTCTTCTTCCGCCCCTCTTCACCGCCCCTCTTCACCGCTCGTCTTCCGTCCTGTGCGCGCCGCCCGCCCGAACCGCGGGATCCCCGAAACCCAGGTGCTTCCGGCCCGCCGGCACGCCACTCTTGTAGCCGTGGAAACGAAACTCACGAAGAACCGGAGCGTGAAGATCTCCAAGTTCCTCTCCCGGCATCTGCGGCACGAGCCGCACCGCATCGGCATCACCCTGGACGCACACGGACGGGTGGACGTGGAGGAGCTGATCCGGGCCGCCGGGGCCCATGGATTCACCTTCACCCGCGCCGAGTTGGAGGAGGTCGTCGCGACGAGCGACAAGCAGCGCTTCGCCGTCGAGGACGGACTCATCCGCGCCAACCAGGGGCATTCGGTCCCCGTCGACCTGGATCTGCCCGTACGCAGGCCGCCCGCCCGGCTCTACCACGGGACGGTCGGCCGCTTCCTACCCGCGATCCGCGCGGAGGGGCTGCGCGCCATGAGCCGGCACGCCGTCCACCTCTCCCCCGACCGGGAGACCGCCGCGCGCGTGGGCGCACGCCGCGGCCGTCCGGTGGTGCTCACGGTGGAGGCGGAGGCGATGTACCGGGACGGGCACTCGTTCCGGCTCAGCAGCAACGGCGTGTGGCTCGCGGACCGGGTGCCGCCCCGCTACCTGCTGGAGCCGGCGGTCACGGAGCAGCCGGACGTGCCTTAGGGCCTGTCTGACAAATCCCGCCTGGCTTGCGCCGCCTGGCACGCACGTCTGCTGCGTTGTCGGACCGACCGAGTAGCCCACTACGAGGACGGACCTCCGCCTTGCATCCGCACGCACCAGACGACGCGAGCCCCGCCCTCCGGGCGAACGGCGCCATTTGTCAGACAGCCCCTAGGCAACCGGAGGCTCGTCCCCGATCGGGCGGACGATGACGGGCGGGTTCGTGGCGCCTTCCGGGACCGGGCACTGGTGGATACGCGCCGCGATCTGCGCCGCCCGCTCGAAGTCCTTGCACTGCAGCACCCAGAACCCGGCGATGACCGGCTCCTCCACTCCGTATCCGTCCTTGGAGACGACCGGCCGCCCGTCCTCGCCGGCGGTGACGAGCCCCCCGTCCGAGGGCGCCGTCAGCCCCTGGCCGTCGACGAGTTCACCGGACGCGGCGAGGTCCTCGTTCAGCTTCTGCATGAAGCCGACCATGGCCTGAACGTCCTGCTTCGTCCACGCCGGTTCCCCCGGTGCGGACGTGCCGCCCATCGCGTCGTAGTCCGCCTGCGTCCCCTGAATGATGATCATGTACTTCATGGCCGTCCTCCCGGCTCGTCCGTCGCGCTCCCGCCGTCGGGGAGCACCGAGTACAGACGTCCGCTCAGGACGGAACTCATCGGCGGGGTGACGTGGGTGTCACCGTGAGTGCCGGTCCGGCACGGAAGGACGGGTGCCGGCGGCGGCGCTCTTGACCACCGCGCGACGAGGACCGTCAGGTCTCGTCGGGAAGTGCGCGGACGTCGCGAAGATCGGGCGCAGCCTCACCCCCGCGCGGCACCGATGGTGCAGTATCGGGAGGGTGTTGACGGGGGACCGGTACCATCGCGACAAGCGGGACGGCCGTGGCACGGTGACGGGGCATCCGCTCCAGCCCACCGAACGGACCACGCGGCCCCGCACCGAACGCAGCGCGCGCGGCCGCGGGCCGCGTCCTCCGCGCAAGCACACCTTCTCCGTCTTCGTCGGTCTCGTCCTCGCGGTGCTGAGCGTGCCGCTGGCCTACCGCGGCATGGACGACGACGGGCCCACTCCCATCGCCCAGCTCCTCGCCTTCCTGCCGTGGTTCCTGGTACCGGGCTGGCTGGGGCTGCTGTACTCGGTGCTCGCACGCCGCGGCCTGCTGGCGGTGTGGTCCATCGCCGTGCTGATGGCGACCGTGGGATTCACCCTCCCCGAGGGGCCGGACGCTCCACAGGGCGCCGCGCAGCGCACCGGCAAGGCACGGTTCCGGGTGCTGACCGCCAACATCCACCTCGGTGACGCGACCGGCGGCCTCGTGAAGACCCTGCGCAGGGAACGTCCGCAGATCGCCTCGGTCCAGGAGTGCGACGCCCGATGCGTGGCGGAGCTCAACACCCCTGCGATGCTCGACGCGTACCCGTACCGCCACATCGTCGGCGGGACGGGCGCCTCCGGCTCGGCCCTCCTGAGCGTCTATCCACTGGAGGAGCCGAGCACCCTCGAGGGCCGGCTCGGCATGCCGGGCGCGGTCGCCGACGTCTCGGGGGAACGGGTGCGGGTGCAGGTCGTCCACCCGATGCCGCCCACGCCGGAGGCGCTGCGGTCGTGGCGTGCGGAGCTCGGCAGGCTGAAAGCGTTCGGCGCTTCGCGCGGGTCGACGCCGACCATCATGGCGGGCGACTTCAACGCCTCGCAGGACCACGCCGCCTTCCGCGACATCCTGCACACCGGCATGAACGACGCCGCACGGCTGACGGGGCAGTCGCGCACCCCGACCTGGCCGGACAACAGGGCGCGGCCGATGGGCGCCCAGATCGACCACGTCCTGGTCAGCGACCCGCTGACGGCGGTCGAGGCCCGCTTCCTGGAGATGCCCGGCTCCGACCATCTGGCCGTGCTCGCGGACATCAAGCTCTTCTGACGACGGAGCACCTCGCCGCTCCGGGGTTTGCCCGGGTGGCGGCCGGGAAGAGGACCAGAGTATTAGTCAAATTTGACCAATCAGCAGATCGACCTCGCGAGGAGGGCTCCCGTGGAGGAGAACGCCGCTTACACACCGAGCGAAGAGGACCACCGCGAAGTGGAGGCGTGGTTCGCGAAGTACGACGCCCACGCCGCGAACGCGGACGTCGAAGCCATGGCGTCCATGGCGCTCTTCCCGCTGAACCTCGTGACCGACGACGCCGGGCCCGGCACCGGCTGGACCGGACAGTGGAGCCGGGAGGAGTACGTGCGCACCATGTCGGGCGTCATGGGTGAACCGGGCGGCGAGGACGTGCACTTCGAGTCCCGGCGCACCCCGCACTTCCTCTCCGCCAGCCTCGCGCTGGTCTTCACCGAGTCCACCATGACGGCCGGGGGGCAGAGCCGGCGGATGCGCTACGCGGACGTGCTCGTCAAGCAGGGCGGCGAGTGGTACTTCCAGACGATGGTCCAGGGAGGCTGGGCGGCGGCGATGAAGGGCGCCACCCCGTCCTGACCGCCCGTCCTGACCGCCCGTTCGGCACCTGCCCGGCCCCGGCGTCCCGGCGCGGCACCGCTACGACCGGCGGCGGGGCACCCCCTCAGTGGACGAGCGGCACCGTGTCCCGGTGGATCGGGGTGTGCGCGCCGGTGAGGGGGACGCCGGTGCCGCCGTGGCGGACGGCCACGATCTCGGCCGCGATGGACAGCGCCGTCTCCTCCGGCGTACGCGCGCCGAGGTCGAGCCCGATCGGCGAGTGCAGACGCGCCAGTTCGGCGTCGCCGAGTCCCGCCTCCCGGAGTTGCTCCAGGCGGGCGAGATGGGTGCGGCGGGAGCCCATGGCGCCGACGTAGGCGATGGGCAGCCGCAGCGCCCGTTCCAGCAGCGGCACGTCGAACTTGGCGTCGTGGGTGAGGACGCACACCACGGTGCGGGCGTCGAGCTGCTGGGAGTCGAGGTAGCGGTGCGGCCATTCGACGACGACCTCGTCGGCGCCGGGGAAGCGTGCGGGCGTCGCGAAGACGGGGCGGGCGTCGCAGACGGTGACCCGGTAGCCGAGGAAGGAACCGGTGGTGGCGAGCGCGCCGGCGAAGTCGATCGCCCCGAAGACCAGCATCCGCGGCGGCGGCGCGCTGGACTCGACCAGGAGCGTGGCCGGGGGGCCGCACTCCGGTTCGCCGTCGCCGCCCGCCGCGCCGCGCGCGCCTGCCCCGGGAGGGCCGCCGGTCCCGGCGCCCGTCTCGACAGTCGCGGTGCGGCCCGCCGCCAGCAGGGCGCGGGTCTCCGCGAGCGCCCCCGCGTCGAGGGCGTCCGCGCCGCCGAGACTGCCGGCGCCCTCTCCCTCGGCGGGTACGTACAGCGCACCGCCGAGCAGCTCCTGCGGCCCTCCGACGACGCGGGTGAGCGCGACGGACTCGCCGCGCGCGGCGGCCGCCAGCGCCTCCGCGTAGAGCGCCCGCCGTGCCGAGCCCCGCGGGACGGGCGTCACGAGGATGTCGATGACGCCGCCGCAGGTGAGGCCCACGGCGAAAGCGTCGTCGTCGCTGTACCCGAAGCGTTCGAGCACGGTGCGGCCGGTCTCCATCGCGTCCCGGCAGAGGTCGTAGACCGCGCCCTCCACGCATCCCCCGGAGACGCTGCCCACGGCTTCGCCGTCGCCGTCGACGGCGAGCGCCGCACCGGGGCTGCGGGGCGCGCTGCCGCTCACGGCGACGACCGTGGCGACGGCGAAGTCCCGCTCCTCCTGGCACCAGCGGTGCAGTTCAGCGGCGAGATCCAGCATCGGGGGCTCCTCGGGGGACGCTCACAGGGCGCTCCTGCGAGCCTACGTCCGGCGGCGGCACGGCCGCCGAGGGGGACCTCCCGGCGCCGGAACCGTCCCGGCGCCGGGGGCGGTGCCCGTCGCCCTATTCCACGCCCAGCCAGCCCTCGACCGGGCTGAGCGCGAAGTAGAGCAGGAAGACGCCCGCCAGTACCCACATCAACAGCCCGGGGTCGCGCCACCTTCCCTGTGCCGCCTTGATCAGCACGTAGGAGACGGTGCCCGCGGCGATGCCTGCGGTGATGGAGTAGGTGAAGGGCATCAGCACCATCGTCAGGAAGACGGGGACAGTGGTCGCCGGTTCGCTCCAGTCGACGTGCCGTGCGTTGCTCATCATCATCGCGCCGATGACGACGAGCGCAGCCGCCGCGACCTGCGTCGGGATGACCTGCGCAAGCGGCGTGAAGAACAGGCAGAGGGAGAACCCGAGCCCGGTCACGACGCTGGCCAGGCCCGTACGGGCGCCGTCGCCGACTCCCGCCGTCGACTCCACGAAGACGGTCTGGCCGGACGCCCCGGCTATGCCCCCGACGACGCCGCCCGCCCCGTCGATCGCCAGGGCCCTGTTCAGGCCGGGCATGCGTCCCTCGCTGTCGGCGAGCCCGGCCTGCTGGCCGATGCCGATGACGGTGCCGATGGCGTCGAAGAAGCCGGCCAGGACCAGGGTGAAGACGATGACGCCGACCGTGACGGCTCCGACGTCCGCGATCCCGTCGAAGGACACCTTCCCGAACAGGCCGAAGTCCGGGGTGCTCACGACGCTTCCCGAGATCTCCGGGGCGTTCCGGCCGCCCCAGTCCTTCCTGTCCAGTCCGGCGAAGCGGTGCACGAGGCCCGCAACGACGGTGCCGCCGACGATGCCGATGAGGATGGCGCCGGGCACGCGCCGTACCTGGAGGGCGAAGACCAGCAGCACGGTGACGGAGAAGCACAGCACGGGCCAGCCGGTGAGCATGTCGTGGGTGCCGAGCTGCACCGGCTTCGCCCCGGCGACGCCGCCGGGCCCGGGCATGCTCGTCACGAACCCGGCCTGCACGCAGCCGATGAGGGTGACGAACAGGCCGATGCCCATGGTGATGGCGTGCTTCATGGCCTGTGGGATGGCGTCCATGATGAGCCGCCGCAGCCCCGTCACGACGAGCACGATGATCACCGCCCCGTAGACGACGCACATGCCGAACGCGTTCGGCCACGTCATCTGGGGCGCCACCTGGAACGCCAGCACAGCGGAGACGCTCAGCCCCGCGGCCAGGGCGAGCGGGACGTTGCCGGCCACACCCATCACCAGAGTGGTCGCCGCCGCCGCGAAGGCCGTGGCGGTGGCGGTCTGGCCGGGGTCGAGGGTGGCGCCCTGCGCGTCGGGGGCGGAGAGGATCACCGGGTTGAGAAGGACGATGTAGGCCATCGCCATGAAGGTCGTGACGCCTCCGCGCACCTCGCGGGCGAGGGTCGAGCCCCGCTCCGTGATGCGGAAGTACCGGTCGGGCCAGGAGCGCCGCCGGGACGGGTCCGTGTCCGCCTCGTGCGCCCGCTGCGGGGGCTGGGACGGGGTCTGGGACGGGGACGGTGACGTGGAGTGGGTCATGTGCGCTCTCCCAAGCGTGTCGGTGCGGCCCGCGGCGCCGAGGGGCTGCGGGGCATGGGGAATGCACGACCCGGGGGACGGCCCGAGACGAGATGAGACGTGACCGGAAGGACTGGTTGTGGACGGGTGGACAGGCGGTCCCGGGGCCCCGGTTGTCGGCGGGGCCCCGGGGACGCGTCAGGCGTCCGCGCCCGTACCCGTGCCGGTCAGGTGTTCCGGACGTACCGGGACCCGCCGCAGGGCGAGCCCCGTCGCGTTCCGGATGGCGGCGACGACTGCCGGTGTGGAGGAGAGCGTCGGCGCCTCACCGACTCCGCGCAGCCCGTACGGGGCGTGCTCGTCGGCGAGTTCCAGGACATCCACCGGGATCGCCGGGGTGTCGAGGATGGTGGGGATCAGATAGTCGGTGAAGGAGGGGTTGCGCACCTTGCCGTCGGGGTCGACGAGGATCTCCTCCATGACGGCGAGGCCCAGCCCCTGCGTGGTGCCGCCCTGGATCTGCCCGACGGTCGCCAGAGGGTTGAGGGCCTTGCCGACGTCCTGCGCGCAGGCCAGTTCGACGACCTTGACGAGGCCGAGCTCCACGTCGACCTCGACGACCGCCCGGTGCGCGGCGAACGAGTACTGGACGTGCCCGAAACCCTGCCCGGTCTCGAGGTCGAACGGCTCGGTCGGACGGTGCCTGAAGACGACCTCGTCCTCGACGGCCTCGTCCTCCAGCACGTCGGCCAGGGCCGCGACGGCCTCACCGCCCGCGGTGACGATCTTGCCGTCCTCGAACCGGAGTTCCGCGCCCTCCGTCCATGCCGGATGGCCGCCCGCGAACTTCTCCCGGCCCAGCCGGAGGACCTTCTCGCGCACGGACTCGCACGCCTTCTTCACGGCGCCGCCGGTCATGTACGTCTGCCGCGACGCGGACGTCGAACCGGCGGAGCCCACCTGGGTGTCGGCGGGATGGATGGTCACGCGGGAGACGCCCAGCTCGGTGCGGGCGATCTGCGCGTGCACGGTGACGCCGCCCTGCCCGACCTCGGCCATGGCCGTGTGCACCAGCGCGACGGCCTCGCCGCCGACGACCTCGACGCGCACCCTTGCCGTCGAGTAGTCGTCGAAGCCCTCGGAGAAGCCGACGTTCTTGATGCCGACCGCGTACCCGACACCGCGCACGACGCCCTCGCCGTGCGTGGTGTTCGACAGTCCGCCCGGCAGCGCCCGCACGTCGACGCCCGTGCCGGCGCCCTCGGAGGGGGAGCTCTCCCACTGCCGCTGCGGAGGCATCGGACGCTCCTTGACCCTGCGCAGGATCTCCGCGACCGGGGCGGGCGCGTCGACCTCCTGGCCGGTGGGCAGCACCGAGCCCTGCGACATGGCGTTCCTCTGCCGCAGCTCCACGGGGTCCATGTCGAGGGCTTCGGCGAGGGCGTCCATCTGCGCCTCGTAGGCGAAGCAGGCCTGCACGGCGCCGAACCCTCGCATCGCGCCGCACGGCGGGTTGTTGGTGTAGAGGGCCAGCGCCTCGACCTCGACGTTGTCGACCTCGTAGGGGCCGATTCCGAGCGAGGCGGCGTTGCCGACCACGGCGGGCGAGGACGAGGCGTACGCGCCGCCGTCGAGCACGATGCGGCACTTCGCGTACAGCAGCTTGCCGTCGCGGGTGGCTCCGTGCTCGTAGGTGAGCTTCGCCGGGTGGCGGTGCACATGCCCGAAGAAGGACTCGTAGCGGTTGTAGACGATCTTCACGGGCCTGCCGGTGGCCATCGCCAGCAGGCACGCGTGCGCCTGCATCGACAGGTCCTCGCGCGCGCCGAACGCGCCGCCGACGCCGGAGAGCGTCAGGCGGACCTTCTCGGCGGGAAGGCCCAGCACCGGTGCCAGCTGGTCCCGGTCGACGTGCAGCCACTGCGTGGCGATGTACAGGTCGACGCCGCCGTCCTCGGCGGGCACCGCGAGCCCCGACTCGGGCCCGAGGAACGCCTGGTCCTGCATGCCGACCTCGTAGTCGTTGCGCACGACGACGTCCGCCTCGGCCTTCGCCGCGGCCACGTCGCCGCGCACGATGGGCTGCCTGTGCAGGATGTTGGGGTGCGCGACGTGCCCGGAGTGGTGGTCGTCGCGGCCGGGGTGCAGCAGGGGGGCGCCCTCGCGCGTGGCGCTCTCCTCGTCGTAGACGGGCGGGAGTTCGGCGTAGTCCACGCGGATCTTCGCCGCCGCGCGGCGGGCGGTCTCCGGATGGTCGGCCGCGACGATGGCGACGGCCTCGCCGTGGTAGCGGACCCGGTCCTTCGCCAGCACGGGCTGGTCCTGGATCTCCAGTCCGTAGTGCGTGGCGGCGGGCAGGTCGTCGTGCGTCATCACGCTGCGGACGCCGGGGATCCTCAGCGCCTCGGAGACGTCCACGGAGCGGATCTCGGCGTGCGCGTACGGGCTGCGCAGCGTGCAGCCCCACAGCATGTCCTCGTGCCACAGGTCGGAGGCGTAGGCGAACTCGCCGGTGACCTTCAGGGTGCCGTCCGGGCGCAGGGTGGACTCCCCGATGCCGCCCTTCGCGGCGGTTCCCTGGGAGACCTGGGTGATCGTGGTGGGGAGACGGGTCGCGTCGGCCATGTCAGATCGCTCCTCCCTGTGAGGTGCCCGCGTCCGGCCCCGCGTCCGGTGCGCCCGCACCGGCCGGCTGGCCGGTCCGGGCCGCGGCCAGGCGCACGGCGTCGAGGATCGTCTCGTAGCCGGTGCACCGGCACAGGTTGCCCGAGAGGGCTTCGCGGATGTCGGCGTCGGACGGGCTCGCGTTGTGTTCGATGAGTTCGTCGGCGGCGACGAGCAGGCCGGGCGTGCAGAAGCCGCACTGCACCGCGCCCGCGTCGACGAACGCCTTCTGCACCGGGGAGAGTCCGGCGTCGGCTGCGCCCTCGGCGGGGGTCTCGCCGCGCTGCCTGGCGAGGTCCGCGAGGCCCTCGACGGTGACGACCTCGCGCCCCTCGACCTGGCCGGCGGCCACGAGGCACGCGCAGACGGACTCGCCGTCGAGGCGGACCGTGCACGAACCGCATTCGCCCTGCTCGCAGGCGTTCTTCGAGCCGGGCAGGCCCATGCGCTCGCGCAGGACGTACAGCAGCGACTCGCCTTCCCACACGTCGTCGGCCTCGTGCCGCCGCCCGTTGACCGTGAACGTCACGCGCATCGGGTGCCTCCCTCGTCGTTGCGGGCGCCGCCGCGGCCCCCGTTGCGGTAGCTCTCCCAGACCCAGGTCAGCGTGCGGCGGGCCATGACGCCCACGGCGTGCCTGCGGTAGGCGGCGCTGCCGCGCACGTCGTCGATGGGCTTGCAGGCCGCCGAGCACAGCTCGGCGAACCTCCGCGCCACGGACGGCGGCACGATGCGGTCGCTGTCCCACAGCCCTTCCTCGTCGAGCGCGGCGCTGAGGAAGTCCTCCGCCTCCGTCGCCCGGAACGGGGTGGGCGCCGCGGACGCGACGGCCGCCCGCACCCTGCGGCTCTCCGGGTGGAGCGCCACGGAGAACCCGCACACCGCGATGACCATCGCGTTCCGCGTGCCGATCTTCGAGAACTGCTGCGGCCCCGTCGCCTTCTTGATGTGCACGTACTTGATGAGTTCGTCCTCGGCCAGGGCGTTGCGCTTCACGCCGGTGAAGAACTCCTCGACGGGGATACGGCGCGAACCGCGCACCGACTCCGCCTCCACCTCCGCACCGGCCGTCAGCAGCGGCGGGTGCGAGTCGCCGGCGGGCGACGCGGCGCCCAGGTTCCCCCCGACGCTCCCCCGGTTGCGGATCTGCGGCGAACCGACGGTGTGCGCGGCCAGCGCCAGACCCGGCAGCTCGGCACGCAGATTCTCCATGATCCGCGAGTAGGGGACGCTCGCACCGAGCCGCACGCTGTCCTCTCCCGTCTCCCATTCGTGCAGCTCGGGGACGCGGTTGAGGTCCATCAGCCAGCCGGGGCGGCGCTGGTCGAAGTTGATCTCGACCATGACGTCGGTGCCGCCGGCGATGGGGACTGCGGAGGGGTGCTCTGCCTTCGCGGCGAGCGCCTCCTGCCAACTCGCGGGGCGCAGAAACTCCATAAGCTCTTCTCTATTCGCTTCTTTTCGCTTCCGGGCGCGCTCGATGCCGTCAGGTGGGTGACGAGGCGGGCGATGCCGGTCCAGTACACAGATCCATGTCCCGTCGGCGGCAGTCACCGAAACCATGAAGCACCGGCTCCCTCGCGAGCTCCCTCTTGTAGATTCGAACGAACGCCGGTGAGCGGCACACTCGCGGCATCCGACGGCTAGAGACGAACGGCGGCGAAGACCATGCGGCTGCGCGCACTCCTGGGGACGGGCTCGCTCGGGCTGCGCCTCCTCACCGGGGAGGACGAGCTGGACCGTTCGGTGCGGGGCGTCATGACGACCGACCTGCGCGATCCCGGCCGCTACCTGTCCGGGGACGAACTGGTCCTGACCGGCCTCGCGTGGTTCCGCTCCCCCGAGGACTCCGAACCGTTCGTGCGCGTCCTCGCCGAGGCCGGAGTGGCCGGTCTCGCGGCGGGCGAAGCCGAGCTGGGCCTCGTACCCGAGGACCTCGTGAAGGCCTGCGCACGCCACCGGATGCCGCTGTTCGCCGTGACGGAGGACGTCGCCTTCGCCACGGTCACCGAGCACGTGCTGCGGCACGTCTCCACCGAGCGGGCGGGCGACCTGGCCGCCGTGGTGGAACGGCACCGCCGGATGATGTCGCCCGGCCCCGCGGGAGGCGGGCCCGACGCCGTACTCGACCTGCTGGGGTCCGACCTCGATCTGCGCGCCTGGGTGCTGTCCGTGACGGGCCGCGCCGTCGCGGGCGGCGGCTCGGCCGCGGCAGACGGCCCCGGGGGCCGCCCGGCTCTGCAGCCGGACGTACGCGCACGGCTGGCCGGCGAGCATCTCGCGGCCGCGCGCGGCGGACGGCCCGGGCCGTACCGGGCGGAGGCCGGCGGGGGCGTCTGGTCCCTCTTCCCCGTGCGGAGCACGGCGGGGAGCCCCTCCGCGGGCCGCCCCCACTCGGCGGACCTCGCGGAGCCGTCACTGGGCGAGTGGTTCCTCGCCGTCGAGGACGACGCGGGCGAGTGGCCCACGGAGCGGCTCGACCTCCTCCAGGGCGTCACGCAGCTGATAGCGGTCGAACGCGAACGGCGCGACGCCGGGCGCACGGTCCGCCGCCGGCTCGCCATGGAGGTGCTGGAGCTCCTGCACGCCGGGGCCCGTCCCGCCGAGATCGCCGCGCGGCTGCGCGTCGCAGCCCCCGTACTGCTGCCCGGGCTGGGCAGCGCCCCCCACTGGCAGGTCGTCGTGGCCCGGCTGGAGGAGTCCGCGGAGCGTCCCGCCGACGAGTACGAGGCGGCCGGGGCGGCGGCCGACGCGGCGGGGAAGACGACCGAGGCGGCCGAGGCCGTGCGGGGAGCGCGGTGCCGGGCGCTGCTGGAGGAGATCCTGCTCGACCCCCGCACCACGGGCGCCCCCCACGAAGGGGAGGCCGCCGACACGGTCGCCGTCACGCACCGCGGCGGGGAAGCGGTGGCCCTCGTCCCGCTCCCGTCGCTCTCCGGAACCCGCGACGGCCCCCCGGGCACCGGCGCCCCGGGCGGGCAGGGGCAGGCCTCCGGCGGGGCACGGCCCGACCAGGGCCTCAGCGCGGAGACCCTGCTGGCCGCGGTGCGCGAACCGCTGGAATGCGGCCTCGCCCAGGGCGGGCGGCTGACATTGGGCGTCAGCGCCGTGGTGCACTCCGCCGAAGGGCTGCACGGAGCCGTCGAAGAGGCCCGGCACGCACGCCGGGTGGCGGCCGCCCGCGAGGGCCGCGTCTGCGCGGCGGGTCACGAGGAGCTCGCCTCCCACGTCCTGCTGCTGCCCTTCGTCCCGGACGACGTCCGGCGGGCCTTCACCGCCCGGCTGCTGGCTCCGCTGCACGACTACGACCGCCGCCACCGGGCCGAACTCCTGCCCACCCTCTCCGCGTTCCTCGCCGCCGACGGCTCCTGGACGCGCTGCGCGACCCGCCTCCACCTGCACGTCAACACCCTCCGCTACCGCATCGGCCGCATAGAGCAGCTCACGGGACGGGACCTGTCACGGCTGGAGGACAAGCTCGACTTCTACCTGGCCCTGCGCCTGAGCTGAGCGCCGCGCCGGCCGGTCACCGGGCGGACGCGCAGCGCCGGGGAAGCGTCACCTTTCCGGGCTTGTGCTGGAAGGTGTCCATCCGCAGCCACTCGTCCAGCTCGGGGTCGTAGAGGTTCTGCACGCCGAACTGCAGGATCTGCCAGAACGTGCCCCTGTTCTTCTCGTCGACGTAGATGTCGCCGAGCGCGAGCGGGAACCGCAGGAACTTGCCCGGGGGCCGCTGCGGCACGACCACACCGACCCGCCAGTGGTTCACGCGCCGTGGCACGTTCAGGTCGAGGGTCTCCCGTCCGACGAAGCGGGAGCCCGCGAGCGTCTCGTTCAGCGTCTCCAGGTCGAAGCCGGGGACGCGCGAGCACGAATGGTCAGTCAGGTTCGGCCACTTGTAGGTCAGCGTGTACAGCGAACCCCGGTAGATGAGGTTCGTGAACCAGATCGGGTACTGCGGGCCGCCCGCGACCATCTGGCTGTCGCCGTTCCGTCCCTCCCAGGTGAACGGCACCGTGATGCCCAGGTCCCGGACGATCCACTTGCCCTTCCCCCGGAAGTCGCGCGGAAGGCGAGGGGGCAGGGGCTCGGCCGGGCGGGGTTTCCCCGCGGCCGCCTTCCGGGCCGGCGCGGCGTCGTCCCGGGGGTCCGCGCCGGCGGGCGACATGGCCGCCGAGGCGGCTGCGATCACTCCGGCCAGAACGACCGATACGACTGTCCGTCGAGCACGTGTCCAGCGCATGGATACCTCGGCTTCGCGTCGCGCGCCGTCGAGGCGCGGGGCTTGATCGCTGCGGTGAGTCCACACCGTCCCCGGCGCCGGAGAACCTGAAACCGGACGTCAGGCCGATCGGCCGCACGCCGCGGACGCGGGACGCGACAGCGGCGTGAGCGGGCCTGCGGGCATCCGCGCAGGCCCTCGACGGCCGCCCGCGGCAAGGCAGTTGGAGCCCTGCGGAGACCGGCCCGCGAGCCCTCGGCCACCGCACCGGGGCTCGGCGGGGCTCACGGCAGGGCCGGCCCTCACGACAGCTGGACGACGGAGGCCGCGATCATCATGATCGTCAACGCGACCAGCGCGAACATCACGAGCTCGGCCCGTCGGCCGCCGTTCAGCGACGGGGGGCGGAGCTTGCGGTTCACGGCCTTGCCGGCTCGTCCGGGGCCTCCCGCCTTCTTCCTCCGATGAGTGCTCATGTCTGTGCCCCTCCACCCTCACCAGAGTGCCTGAAGCAGCCGCTGCGTACAGGGCCTCGACGACATCGGCGTACGGCACGTGTGCGGGACGGCCCCGCTCGGGCGATCATCTGAGGCATGGACATCACTCTCGGCTCGCCCAGCAACCGGAAGCCGACGAGTTGCTCAGCCGCAGTCCCCTGGCCGCGCTGACGGGCATGCTCCTGGACCAGCAGGTGCCCATGGAGTGGGCGTTCACCGGCCCGTACACCATCGCGCAGCGCATGGGCGCAGACGATCTGGACGCCCACGCGATCGCCGCCCGCGACCCCGAACAGTTCGCCGCGCTGCTTTCGCAGAAGCCCGCCGTGCACCGCTATCCCGGCTCCATGGCCAAGCGCGTCCAGCAGCTCTGCCAGTACCTCGTCGACCACTACGACGGCGACGCGAGCGCGGTCTGGCGCGACGTCCCCACCGGCGCCGAAGTGCTCAAGCGCCTCAACGCCCTGCCCGGCTACGGCAAGCAGAAGGGCCCGGCCCGGCCTCCTTGGCCTGCTCTGGGGGCAACCGATCGACCATCGTTTCCGGCTTCGCGTCCAGGTTTGGGGCCCATGGCGGCAGCCGAGTTGAGACGGTCCTTCGATTCGGAGGCTTGAACACGGTCGATGAAGGTAGTTGCGACTTCTAGCCTGTGATCAATGCAGGCCCGGGGAACCCCACTCGCCACACTGCCTACGGCCGGATCTGACGGGCGGCGGAGCCGTATGGTGCACACGCAGACCGGGTCCGTCAGGCAGGGCACCTGCTCGGCCAAACGTTTTTGAACCGCAGGCCCTCTCCTCTCGCTACGGTCTCCGAGTGACCCATCTCGACACCTTGAACGCCATCTGCATGGCCTGCGCCCTATGCCGATGGAGCACCGCGCAGTAGGGGTGGATCGAGTAGCGACGCGTTCCCGCGGCGATAAAGGGCGGCGGGAGGTCATGTCGAGGGAAGCTGTTGTTCTCCTGTCTTCAGGCAGTCAAGGGAGCTGGCTCCACCGCGTCATGCCCACCACGTTGAAGCCACCCAACCCAATGCAGTAAGAGCCTGTTGCTCCATCGATCTTGATTGGAATCGAACGCTCGTCCCGGCCGGGTGGGGGCGTGGATGGCTTCAGTCATGCAAGGTGGGCTGGTGGATGAGTTCTTGGATTGCCGTCGAGTGCCCGGCTGTCGAGCAGTCCTAGGTGTCAAAGTCGACCGCACCTTGGAAGATCGGGTGGTCACCGGTCTGACCGGTGACCACAGAGAAGAGTGTCACCTGGACGCGGTCGACTAGGCCAGCGCCATCAGCGCCCGGTTCAGCGACATGCTGCCGTGCGAGCGCAACGGCACCTCGCACTCCTCCCTCCCCGAGGGCGGTTACGCTGTTGAGTGAGGCCCCAGTCCCCGGCATCGATGTTCTGTCCCGCTTGCGGGGAGGCCCGCTGTGACCGTCTTACTTTTCATTCTCGTCATGGTCCTGTTTGGACTCGGTTTCCTCAACGCCCTGTGGTGGGGGGCCGCGGTTGTGCTCGTCTTCGCACTCGTTGGCACCCGCCGAGGCCGCAGGGGCAGTGGCAACGACTCCAACTATGGGGAGTACAAGGACCACCGGGACCGTGAGGAGCGCTGGGAACGCCGCTATCGCCGTCAGCGCCGAGGGCGCTGGAACCGCCAGGACCGCCGGGACCGCGGACACGACAGGTGACCGCGGGCCGCCTGACCAAAATGGACACGACGAACTCGGTGAGAGCTACGCGGTTGCCGCCGGTGCGGAGCGACGCGGCACCTGTGCCCCCGTCTTCTTCGGGCAGGGATGCCACCGAGGTCCGGAGCGAACAGAATGTCGGCGATAGCCCGCCATAGCTCAGTGGGAACAGGCCAGTTCAGCGCCCGGATGCCCCCGGGGCAGTGCCTGTCGGCATCTCTGGTGGCAGCAGCCCGCCGGCAACGTGACAGAGACCAATGCCTGGTGAGCTGTGCAGGAGTCGTTGCGTCAGCCGGGATCTGCGTGACTTGGCATTCGGGAACCGTACGCGGCGCCTCATGCCGCGACGACATCGATCGTGGTAGTCGACAGTCATGCCGATGAAGTCCTCCGACGCCGCCGAACGTGCGGCCCCGTTCAGACGCCTGTACCGCAGGATGGTGCGTTCACCTTTCGGACGCGGATGGCGACGAGGGATCGGGATCGAACTCGGGCAGCAATCGCTGAGCTTCGCGGCACTGGGGTTCCTCACGCTGGTACCCCTGCTGATCATTGTCTCCTCAGCCGATCAGGAAAGCGGGAGGGGGTTCGCGCAGTGGCTGGGTGAGGGGCTCGGCATCTCGGAAGCCTCCAGAGACGAGGTGGAGGAGCTGTTCATCCGCCCCGGCAAAGCCCTGAAGACCACGACTGCGTTCGGCATCGCCACCCTGGTCGTCTTCGGCCTGACGTTCGGGGCGGCAGTGCAGTCCGGCTACGAGAAGGTCTGGGAGTTGCCCCCCGCCCGCTGGTGGGCCAGGTGGCGACATCTGGTGTGGCTCAGTGTCCTCACCGTGTACGTATTCGCTTCCGGCACCAGACTGCTGCGTGAACACGCACTCGGTGCGCTCGGCGCATCGTTGGGGGCCATCGTCTTCTTGTGGTGGTCACAGCACATGCTGCTCGGCGGGCGGGTCCGCTGGCGCGCTCTGCTGCCCGGTGCGGTGGCCACTGTGATCGGCCTGCTCGGCCTCCGAGTCTTCTCCCTCCTCGTCTTCTCGCCACTGATCGCATCCAGCACCCTCACCTACGGACCTTTCGGAACCGTCCTGGTCATCCAGTCCTGGCTGGTCGGAGTGGGCGTCGTCGTATTCGGCGGCGCGCTGACCGGCCGCGTGCTGCACGAAGAACTCACATCACGCACGGCACGCGCTCGGAAACAGCGTGAATGAGACCCACGCTTCCGAGGTCTAGCGATGGGGCTGTGGCTTGCAGGGCCGGCCGAGATCCTTCGTGAGCTTAGCGGTCAGTGCGATGGACCCGTTGTTGAATGTCACCGGGCCCGGTGCGGCCCGTCCTGAACCGCTCCGGGTCTGATGGAGGCTCGATTCCCTGAGAGGATCGAGCCATGGCCCGTCCGTCCCCCTACCCGGCTGAGCTTCGTGATCGTGCAGTGCGCATGGTCTCGGAGATCCGCCCCAACTACCCCACTGAGTGGGCCGCTATGAAGGCGGTCGCCGCGAAACTGGGCATCGGTGCCGCTGAGACGGTGCGGACCTGGGTTCGTAAGTCCCAGGTCGATGCCGGGCAGCGGCCGGGAGTCACCTCCGAGGAAGCCTCGGAGATCAAGCGGTTCAAGGCGGAGAATGCCGAACTGCGGCGGGCGAATGAGATCCTCAAGGCAGCTTCCACTTTCTTCGCGGTCGAGCTCGACCGGCCGTCGAAGCGCTCGTAGCGTTCATCGACGAGCACCGGGAGGTGTTCGGGGTCGAGCCGATCTGCCGTGTTCTGACCGACCACGGACTGAAGATCGCGACGAGCACCTACTATGCCGCCAAGAACCGGGCCCCAGGTGCCCGGGCCGTGCGGGACTCGGAGCTGAAGGAACACATCAGCCGCGTCCACGCCGACAACTTCAGCGTCTATGGCGTGCGGAAGGTGTGGCGCCAGATGCACCGCGAGGACATACCGGTGGCGCGCTGCACCGTCGCCAGGCTGATGCGCGCGATCTCGGCCTTCAAGGCGCCCGACGCGGAAGGAAGATCCGCACCACCATCCGCGACGACGGCCATGAGCGGGCAACTGACCTGCTGAACCGCGACTTCACCGCTACCCGTCCGAATCAGCGGTGGGTGGCCGACTTTTTCACCTACATCGCCACGTGGTCCGGCATCGTCTATGTGGCGTTCGTCGTGGACGTGTACTCCCGGGCGATCGTCGGCTGGTCCGCCGCCACAGCCAAGCGGGCCAAACTCGTCCTCGACGCCCTGGACATGGCCCTATGGCGGCGCGACCGAGCCGGAACCCCGGCCGGGGCCGGGCTGGTTCACCACTCGGACGCGGGTAGTCAGTACACGTCGTTCGCGTTCACCGCTCATCTCCTGGACGCCGGCATCGACGCCTCCATCGGCAGCGTCGGCGACGCCCTGGACAACGCGCTCATGGAATCCCAGATCGGCCTCTACAAAACAGAGTTGATCAAGCCCCGCAAGCCCTGGCACCGCCTCGCCGACGTTGAACTCGCCACCGCGGAATGGGTCGACTGGTTCAACAACCACCGCCTCCACACGTCGGTCGGCGACATCCCGCCCCACGAACACGAGACCAACTACTACGCTCAACACCAGCCCCAACCGGCAGCTGGAGTCAACGCATAGAGCCTCACCGAACCCGGAGCGGTTCAGTCCGCGTCCGCGGTCCAGGACTTGGGCAGATACAGCTCCCGGTCCACCAGCGCCCTGCCTTTGGGCGAGGCGTAGGCGGCGAAGACTCCGATCTGGCAGTTTCTCGGTGCGGCCGGCCGTGCCCGAATACTGCCGCTGCACGCCGGCAGAGACGGTGCCCTTCTTCAGGAAACCGGTGTCGTCCACGATCGGCACCCCGTCCGGGGTGCCGAGCCGCTTGGCTACGTACTGGCTGAGGTCGTCCCGGACTGCGTCAGCATCCCAGGACACACCGTTCAACAGATGCTGGAAACCAGCCGGTCCCCGGTGACCTGCATACTCGGCGAGCTGCCAGCCGTTCTTCCGCTCCACACAGCCAGCAGACCGCGCACGTAATCCCGCATCCGCCACCGCAGATCCACCCGAGAGAACCGGCCCGCACCCCGCGCGAACACCGACTCCAACTCCCCAGCCCACAAACCGGCTTCGCCCATCCCCACCATGCCCGGAACAACGAAACCGACCAGCTCAGGCAACGATTTCTGACTGGAGTACTAGCCGGTCGGCCAGAGGGGGGTGACGGAGTAGGAGTGCATCGGGCCGACGAGATGTCCTGGGACCCTTGCAGGGCGAGATCTCCTGCCCCAGACACGGCCCTGCAACGCGTCAGCCGCTGTGAATGTGCGGAGTCAGGTCACGCGCTGCGGGCTGTGGCGTGTCGCCTTGAGCCGGACTTCCGCGGAAAGTGCCTTCAGACTGAGCCCGAGCAGGGCGCGACCATCTCCGGCGCGCGCACCCGCCTCAGTACCCACCCTTCAGTTGGTCATGTCAATGTCCTTTCACGCATCAACAGTTTCCCGGCAATCTTTCGAACGGCGCCGGGACTAACACCGCCAGCAACCTCACACGCCACTGTTACCTCCCGCGCCACCTTCCGGCTGCGTCCAGTCTCTGCGCGGTTTCGATCGGGTCGTCAACCTGCTCGCAGGCGCGGTCGACGCCGTCCGGAAATGCGGAGCCGGACCTGTACGAGGACGATTACAAGAGGTGCTCGACCTGAGTTTCGAGATTCAAATAGCGATGTTCCTGGCTCAGCGGTACGAGTTGGTAAGTGCGCTCCAGCCACTCGCTCAGAGGGAAGATGGGAATTTCGAACAAGGCCTCACCTTGATGAGATTCCAGGCACATACACACCCGGGTCCCGTCGTCAGTCGGCCATACACGCACGTCCCCGTAGCCCGCCGGACGGAGCATTCCCGTGGTCAGCAGCTCGCGTGCGAAGGTCCAGCGCACCGAGTTGCGCGTGTCCAGACAGAAGTCGAGTTGAGCGGCGTAGGGATCGTCGGTCCAGTAGGTGAAGTGCGCACGCAGCGGCATCACCCATCGCGCGGACAGCACCAGGGAAATATCCCAATCGTCTCTCACACAATTGCTGTTGGGGTGCTGTGCGGCCTCGGCCGCGACTCTGCGCGGCCAGTCGTCGATGGTACTCATGGATCTCGCATCCTCATCTGACCACGTCCCACGTCCCAGTTCGGTCGTGCATTCTCATCTGAGCGGGACGTCACCGGTCGAAGGCCGAACGCACGGTGACGGAGGGTGCGTCAGTCGCCGAGGCGGGGACCTACGGTCTGAGTTGCCCTCTGGCCACCATCCGGCGATTGCCACCGGTACAGAGCGACATCGGCACCTTTGTCATCGGCGTTCTTCGGGCTGGATGCCACCGGGGTCCGGAGCGACAGGACGCCAGCATAGCCGCCGTGGCTCTGCGGAAACAGGCGATCAGCGAGTGAAGCTGGTGCGCGCCCGCCAGTCCGGTGGAACCAACGAATTATTTAGTGCACCCGTGGAACTCGTGGCAGCGGTCCGGAGCCTCCGGCCCTCACCACGATTATGGGGAAGGCAGCCAAACATGAGCCACGGCGCAAACATCACTACGGGCGTGCAGCGCGACCGATCCCGTGCTGGCAGTGACTTTGCCGTCCTCTCCCGCCGGGTGCAGGAGGCGGGCCTCCTGCGCCGCCGTCCCGTACGGGGCGCCGTTCTGCTGATCGTCACGGCGGTTTTGCTGGCCAGTGGATGGGCGGCGTTCCTCGCGGTCGGCGACTCCTGGTGGCAGCTTCTGGTGGCGCTGCTCCTGGCCTTCGCGTTCACCCAGTGCGGATTCCGCGGTCACGAGGCCGGGCATCGTCAGACCTTCCGCGGCAAGCGGCTCAACAACGTGGTCGGCCTGGTATTCGGCAACCTCTTCATCGGGCTGGGCTTCGGCTGGTGGATGAATAAGCACAGCCGTCATCATGCGCACCCCAACCAGGTCGGCCGCGACCCCGACATCGAGACAGGGGCCCTGGTCTTCGACGGCGCCGACGCGCCGGACAGGACAGGGGCAATGGCCTTCTTGACCCGCCACCAGGCAGGTCTGTTCTTCCCCTTGCTGCTGCTGGAGGGCTGGAACCTGCACGTGGCAAGTGTCCGGTCGCTGCGCTCCCGCCGCACCGGTGCCCCCGCACCTGTGGCGGTCGAGGCGCTCCTTCTTCTCGTGCACGCCGCCGCGTATGTCAGCGTCGTCGCGGTGGTGCTCTCGCCGGTCAAGGCAGTGGTGTTCGTCCTGGTCCAGCAGGGCCTGTTCGGGCTTTACCTGGGCTCTTCGTTCGCGCCCAACCACAAAGGCATGGAGACACTCGGCCGGGATGAGCGGCTGGACTTCCTGCGCAGCCAGGTCCTCACCTCCCGCAATGTGCGCGGCGGCCGGGTGACGGACTTCATGCTCGGAGGACTGAACTATCAGATCGAACATCACCTGTTCCCGAGCATGCCCACTTCGGCGCTGCCCCGCGCCCAGACATTCGTGCGCGCCCACTGCAGCGCTCTCGACCTGCCCTACGCCGAGACCGGGCTTATCGACTCCTACCGGCAGGCGTTGCGGCACCTGCGGGCAGTGGGCTCCCCGCTGCGTACAGGCACCTGAAATCGGCACCGACGAAAGATCACTCGACGACGTTGTCCGGGGGGACGGCCTGGAGACGCTAGCGGCGTGAATGCCCTGCTGTGGTGCGGCGCCGAGGCTTCCCCAGCTGCAGGTGGGGTGTGGAGCGAATCATTGACCTGCGCTGTCCGTGCTTGTCGGCTGGTTCGGCGCATGCTCCCCGCGGCATGGAGATGCCTTGCAGTGTTTTCCGCGGCGTACGGTTGGTGGAGTGAGTGGCGAAGCACCGCAGTGGTCCGCACCCGGATCAGCACATGGGTCGGCGCGTCGACATTAGACACGCGGAGGAGTCCGGCCCCGGCAGAGCATCGGATGTCCCGGCAGCGTAGGTCTCACGATCACCCACACGCCGGGGTCGGGCCGGGGCGCCGAGATGGAGCGATGCTGTGAATGAAGATCGCAGAGCCCGGCTGTGGAACCTGGTCGTCGAGCACGCAGGGGGTAAGACGACTACGGTCGGTCATGTCTGCGCCGCGGCGATCTCAGCCGCCGGGGTTGATGCGGCTGCGGTCACGGTGGTCCTCGACGCCAGTCCACGTGAAACGGTTCACGCGAGTGCTCAGCTCGCTGCGGACATGTCTGAGCTGACCGTGACGCTGGGTGAGGGACCGGATGCCGTGCTCGACAGCCCGTGTCTGGTGGCGGATCTTGAGGCAGCTGAACATCAGAGGCGCTGGCCGGTCTACGGGCCGGCGGCAGGGGCAGCCGGAGTGCGCGCGGTGTTCGCTTTCCCGCTGCGGGCCGGCGGGGTCGCTGTCGGGGTCATGTGTCTGTATCGCGCCGAGCCCGGCAATCTCAATCGTGATCAACTGTCCGACGCACTGGTGCTGGCGGACATCGTCCTGGCTTTGCTGCTCGATACAGGTCGGGACCTCCAGCCGTCGCTGGACGGCCGCTGGTCCGAGCAGACCGGCCCATGGCATCCCGAGGTCCACCAGGCCACCGGGATGCTCACCGTGCAGCTCGGCGTGACTGCGGCGGTGGCACTCGTACGGCTGCGGGCGTACGCGTTCTCGCAGGACCGGCGGCTGAGCGAGGTCGCCAAGGACGTGGTGGCACGGCGACTGCGGATCGACGGAAGCGAGCCGACGCCATGACATCGCTGATCTCTGCTCTCAGCACTGGTCGAAGCAGCAGCTCTCGCTGGTGCGAGACTGAGGGAATACTTAAGGACGCGGGTGAGTGAGATGACACAGGTCAGGCTGACCGATGTGTTTGTAGAGATGGCTGACACCCTCGTCGATGACTTCGACGTGATCGACTTTCTGCACAACCTGACTGGAAGGTGCGTGGAGCTGCTGGGTGTCACAGCTGCCGGACTCATGCTGACCGACGAGCGCGGCAGCTTGCAGGTGATTGCTGCCTCCACGGAGAAGACACGTCTGCTGGAGCTGTTCCAGTTGCAGACCGATCAGGGTCCGTGCCTCGACTGTTTCAGCAGTGGTGAGCCCGTATCAGTGGCTGATTTGCCCTCCGCCAGCAAGTGGCCTCACTTCTCCGCCGCCGCCGAAGAGGTGGGCTTCGCCGCCGTGCACGCTCTGCCGATGCGCTTGCGCACCGAGGTCATCGGCGCGCTGAACCTCTTCCACACCGAACCGGGCACCCTGGACGAGGACAAGCAGCGCATCGGCCAGGCGCTGGCCGACGTGGCAACCATCGGACTGCTCCAGCAACGTGCGATTCAGCACCGGGACAGCCTCACCGAACAGCTGCAAACCGCCTTGAACAGCCGCATTCTCATCGAGCAGGCCAAGGGAACGCTGTCGGAACGACTGGGCCTGGAGGTGGACGAAGCCTTCGTAGTCCTTCGCACTCAGGCTCGCTCACGTAACCAGCGCCTGTCCGACTACGCCAAGGCCGTGCTGGAGGGCTCCGAAGAGGTTCAGGCAGAGCCCGACGAGGCCCCCCGCTGAGACTCCCGCCAGACACGGAGCACAAGTGAGCACGGGGCCCGGTCTGGCCCCTATGCGGCGGTCGGCTCTACAGTGGCGTGGCGGCCCCAGACCCCGGTCGAGCGTCTGCCGGCCACTTCATGTGGCGGGTGGGGCGAAGGCGTCCGGTCTGTCGAGGTGGGCAGCATGATCAGCAGCGAGTCCCCAGCCATCCCTACCCAGGAACGAGCGGCGGGTGCCGAGGTGACGGAGATCGTCACCGGAGATGTGGCCGCGGACATCGCCGATCTGCGTGCTGAGAACGAGCAGTTGCGTGAGGCGATGCAGAGCCGCGCGGTGATCGAACAGGCCCGCGGCATGCTCATGGCCAACGCTTCGTGTTCGGCTCAGACTGCTTGGGACTTGCTGGTCGAGATCTCCCAGCACAGCAACGTCAAACTACGCGACGTCTCAACCGCGCTCGTCGCCGCTGCAGCCGGAGGACCCCTGCCGCCCGAAATGGAACCGGCGTACCGGCACGCAATGGCACGCCTGTGCCACGCTCACAAGCGCTGACCCGAGCCCTGCCGCGGGTCTGATGCGTCTGCCCGTCGCCCGGGGCCCTGACGACCGCAACACTTCTCCGGGAGGAGCACCTCGGACACAGGAGCCCGCTGCCTCGCTCCGAGCGGCGCGCGGTACATAAAGGGACGGCCAGGAGACACCTCAGACCGGTTGCCCTCCCCGCCCCCGACGCACCTTTCACTGAGCGTTCGCCGCCGGACCTCGACCCCGTACTCCCCTCCCGCGGCCTACACCCCCTTGGAAGGCCGGACAGGGCAGTGGGTTGACCCTCAGCCGGGTCAAGAGAGGATGTGAGCGATCAGTGCCACAAACGACCGGTCGCATACCGCCCCCGCCCAAGGAGAGCAGGTCCCCGAATCCGCCTGCGTGACGGGGGATTGTGAATCTCTCTGGTGTTGTCGGGCGCGGTGGGCTGTGCCACTGCAGGCACACCTCAGCTACCGATCCGACGACCCCCATGCTGTCTGCCTCGACTTCTACCTCAACACCCAGAACCCTGGTGCGCTGGGTCTCGCGGCCTGCTCACCACAGGCCTCACACGCCCAGCCAGCTGGGACTGATGCAGGGTCTGGTGACATCTTGACCTGGCTTGCCCGTGGGGCGGCCTGGAAGGATGTAGCCGTGTCTGTTCCCTATCCCCAAGAGTTCCGTGACGATGTCGTCCGCGTGGCCCGCAATCGCGAGAAGGACGTGACCCTTGCGCAGATCGCGAAGGACTTCGGCGTCCATGAGATGACGCTGTCGAAGTGGATGCACCAGGCGAAGGTCGAGGACGGCGAGGAGCCGGGCGTCACCAGGTCGGAGTCGGCCGAGAACCGCGAGTTGAAGTAGCGGGTGCGTCTGCTGGAGCAGGAGAACGAGGTCCTGCGCCGCGCGGCGGCCTACCTCTCGCAGGCTCACCTGCCGGCAAAAGGCTCTACCCGCTCGTGAGAGAGCTCGCCGCCGACAACATCCCTGTCACGGTTGCGTGTCGGGTGCTCACGCTCTCCCGCCAGCACTACTACCGCTGGCTGCGTCAGCCGGTCACCGGTGCCGAGATCACCGTGGCCTATCGCGCGAACGCCCTGTTCGACGCTCACCGTGATGACCCGGAGTCAGGCTACCGGTTCCTTACCGGTGAAGCCCAGACCGCCGGGGAGCGCATGTGTGAGCGGACCGCGTGGCGGATCTGCCGCGACCATGGCTGGTGGTCGGTGTTCGGGGAAGAAGCGGCCGAAGAACGCAGGAGACCTGGGCCGCCCGTGCACGACGATCTCGTCCGGCGCGACTTCACCGCCCAGGCCCCGAATCGGCTGTGGCTGACCGACATCACCGAACACTCGGTCGCAACCCGGAGCGCACTGATGATCAGCCATTCCGCTACAAGCGATCGCTGGAGCCGATGCTGGAGATCTGCCACGACGTCGGCGGTCTCGGCCTGGCTGTCGGGCACAGCGGCACGACTCTCGGAATCCTGCTGGACTCCAGAGATTCGTCCTGCACGCGCAAGGCCATGGAGGCCGCTCAGGCATGCGGCGAGCTGGCCGGCAACGTCGCTGTGTACCGGACCCTCAGCTTTCCCGGCGCGGCCGCCCCGACCGGTTCGCACGCAGAAATCCTCCTGCCCGCCTGAGCAGGGCACGAAGCGAGTCCGGAAGGCCGAGGCGGTTCGCAAGGCAGCATCATCCCCGCGTCGCCCGGGCGCACTGTCGCCTCGTCGCTCGGGCAGAGGCCGCACGGCTCGGAGGGTTATGCGGTGCAGCGGTCGGCGGTCTCCGTGCACAGTGCGAAGCCCCCCTCCAAGGCGACGCCCTCCTGGTGCCGATTCCCGCACTGCTCGTCGTCCCGCCCGGGGCCGCCCGGCACCTGGGCAGTCCTGGCCCTCAACGGTCCTCGGCACGATGGCCTACTTCGTTGGCCCGAAGTGGCAGCCGGACCGGCACCGTCGGTGAGTTCGGCACGCGGCTCGGCTCGGTGAGCAGGTTGCATGCTTGTTGCCGACTACGCGGAGCACGTGCGATACCACCGCGAGCGCGCGATCATCGGGTGATGGAGATCACCCTTCGCCTCGCTCAGCAGCCGGAAGCCGACGAGTTGCTCAGCCGCAGTCCCCTGGCCGCGCTGACGGGCATGCTCCTGGACCAGCAGGTGCCCATGGAGTGGGCGTTCACCGGCCCGTACACCATCGCGCAGCGCATGGGCGCAGACGATCTGGACGCCCACGCGATCGCCGCCCGCGACCCCGAACAGTTCGCCGCGCTGCTTTCGCAGAAGCCCGCCGTGCACCGCTATCCCGGCTCCATGGCCAAGCGCGTCCAGCAGCTCTGCCAGTACCTCGTCGACCACTACGACGGCGACGCGAGCGCCGTCTGGCGCGGCGCGGCCACCGGCAAGGAGGTCCTGGACCGCCTCAACGCGCTGCCCGGCTACGGCAAGCAGAAGTCGCAGATCTTCCTGGCCCTGCTCGGCAAGCAGATGGGCGTCACCCCGGAAGGCTGGCGCGAGGCCGCCGGAGCGTACGGGGAGCGCGGCGCCCACCGCTCGGCGGCGGACATCACCGGCCAGGAGTCCCTGGAGCGGGTCCGCGCGTACAAGCAGGAGGCCAAGAAGCAGGCGCGCAAGAAGGCCTGAGCCGCGCCCGGCCCGTCGGCGGACGCCCCGGCCCTGACGGCACCGCAGGTCGGAGCCCGAGTACGGGGGCGCCTGCCGGACGCCGGAAGCCATCGAGTAAAACTTTGTGAACTGATTCACAGCGCCTCTTGGCCGGGTCCCGCATCCGTGCTGAGATGCGCTCACATCCGGCTCGAAGCTCGACGGCGCGCTTGGGAGGACAACTGTGGCGGAAACCGCCATGTCTCGATCGGTACGGCTGGATCCCGTGGGCGGCGAGCCGTCACCGGCCTTCGGCGGTGGGGCGCCGTCGGAACGGCTCGGCATGGCCTCCCCGGTGGACCGCGCCGTGTGGCGTCTGCGCTCCCGCGGCTGCTGGGAGGACGCCGCCGCGCTGCTGGACCCCTACGCGGAGACCGAGACGGCGGCCTGCCTGCGCCGTGCGGCGCTGCTCGTCGAGCGGTGCATGTTCACCTCGGAGGGGTTCGCCGCGGCCGAGGCGGCCCTGCGTGCGGCGGAGGCGCTGGCGCAGGACGACGAGGAGCGCGGCGCCGCCGCCTGCGAGCGGGGCCAACTCGCCTACACGGCAACGGTGCTGGGCGTACGCGACCGGTCCGACGAGGCACGCGCCGCCCTCGGCAGGGCCGCCGCGCTGCTGCCGCCGGACGCCCGTGGCAGGGCGATGCTGGACTACCGGCGCGGACTGCTCGCCGAGCATCTGAGCGACACACCGCAGTCCGCTCTGGCCGCGTACCGGCGTGCGCACGCCGCCGCGACGGCCCTGGAGGACGATCTGCTGTGCTCCTTCACCTGGCGGCACCTGGCGGGACTCGCCCTGCGCGACGGCGAAGTGGCGGAGGCACGGCACGGGTTCAGCGAGTCGCTGCGGCTCCGTGAGGAGCTCGGCTACCTCGTCGGCATGGCGCCGGCGCTCACCGCCCTCGCGGACGTAGAGCCGGAGCCGGAGGCCGCGAGGCTCCGTGCCGAGGCGCGCCGTTTCTACCGCCTGCTGGACGGAGTCCCCGTCTGGCTCGCGGACCAACTCACCGAGGACCAACTCACCGCCGACTGACGGCACTTCGGCGAGCGGCGGGGAGAGCCTCCCCGGGGGGGGGGTGCCTCTATGTGTTTCGTCAAGCGGTGGTTGGGGTGCGTGGTTCGTAGAAGGTGCCGTCTCTGAGCATGGCGA
>NZ_BMMP01000003.1:0-103849 GCF_014645895.1 Streptomyces daqingensis
GTACTAATAAGCCGAGGGCTTGACCATTGATTGCTCGCGTCCACTGTGTCAGTTCTGAGGCAACAACCACACCACAAATAATTGCAGAGTGAGTGTGTGTTGCCGATATAGGTTTCCACCACCCGGTGTGGTGGTGGTGTGTTTCGGTGGTCATAGCGTGAGGGAAACGCCCGGTTACATTCCGAACCCGGAAGCTAAGCCTTACAGCGCCGATGGTACTGCATGCGGGAGCGTGTGGGAGAGTAGGACACCGCCGAACTATTCTTATGGGCCCGTGGCCTGCAGCGTGCATGCGCTGTGGGTCACGGGCTTTCTTGTTTTTCTGGAAAGTCATTTGTGCGGCGCGGCAGAATGAAATGCGGTAACCGCAGACAGGAGTCACCCGATGTCCACGAATTCGCCCGACGACCGAGCTGAGGGTCGTCCCAGCCAACCCGGTTCGGGCCGCGGCGAGGACCGGCCTCGAGGCGGCCGGCAGGACGGCAGGGACGATCGCCGGGGCCGGGGCGACAGCTCGCGGCGTGAACGGAGCGATCGGGACCGACCGCGCAGTGGTGGCCGGGACGGGGACAGGGGCCGTAGGAGCGGTGGTGGTCCGCGCCGCAGTGACGACCGCCGCGGTGACGACCGCCGTAGCGACGACCGGCGTAGCGACGACCGGCGTGGTGGCTTCCGTCGGGATCAGGGTGACCGGCCGTCGTATCGGGACCGGGATCGCGACCGGGACAGCCGTGGCGACAGGGACGACCGTCGTGGCGGCGGCCGCTCCGGTGGTGGCCGCTTCGGAGACAAGCGTCCGGACGCCGGCAGGTCCGAGGGCCGTCGGTACGGCGGCGAGAGGCGGTCCGAGCAGCGGCGGGACGACCGTCTGCGGGGGCCTCGTCGCGATGAGCGGGGACCGCGCCGCGACGATGAGCAGGGTGGCGGCAGGCGTCCGTACGGACAGGGCGGTGGCCGTGGCCGGGACGAGCGGGAGCGTGGGGGGTTCCGTGGTCGGCGCGACGACCGCGGTCGCGACGACCGCGGCGGTCCTCCGCGCAGGCCGGGCCGTGAGCGCGGGGACCGGCGTGACGAGCGCAGGGACGACCGGCGCGACGACCGCCGGCAGGACCGGGAGCCGCTGAAGCGGCTGCCGATCGACGAGGACGTCACGGGAGCCGAGCTCGACAAGGACGTCCGGCAGGAGCTGATGAGCCTGCCCAAGACGCTGGCCGAGGACGTCGCCAAGAACCTGGTGATGGTGGCGAAGCTGCTCGACGAGGACCCCGAAGCGGCGTACGGCTACGCGAAGGTCGCTTTGAGGCTGGCCTCGCGGGTGCCGTCCGTACGGGAGGCCGCGGGCTTCGCCGCGTACGCGGTGGAGAAGTACGCCGAGGCGCTGGCCGAGTTCAGGGCTGCCCGTCGTATGACCGGTCTGCAGCATCTGTGGCCCGTGATGGCCGACTGCGAGCGCGGGATGGGCCGGCCGGAGAAGGCACTGGCGATGGCCGGTGAGCCGGAGGTGCAGAAGCTGGACAAGGCCGGGCAGGTGGAGATGCGTCTCGTGGCAGCCGGTGCCCGCAGGGACATGGGGCAGGCCGAGGCGGCTGTGGTGACGCTGCAGAGCCCCGAGCTGGCGTCCACTTCCCAGCAGCCGTGGACGGCCCGTCTGCGCTACGCGTATGCCGACGCGCTGCTGGAGGTCGGGCGCGAGGACGAGGCCCGTGAGTGGTTCGCGAAGGCGCTGGAGGCCGACCAGAGCGGCGCCACCGACGCCTCCGACAGGCTGGCCGAGCTGGACGGCGTGGAGTTCGTGGACGCGCTCGATCCGGATGCCGAGGACGACGACGCCTCGGAGACCGTGAAGGCCGTGCATGAGGAGGCCCGGTCCGAGCGGGACGAAGGGGCTTCCGGCGCGGAGAGCTGACCGAGCCTGAGCCGAACGAACGACAAGGGCGGGACCTCCCCCGGGAGGTCCCGCCCTTGTCGTTTCTCAGGCCGCGTAGCGGGCCAGAGGGTTCTCCAGGGTGCCGACGAGCTGCAGGGCCCCCGCAGGGTCCTGCAGGTCCACCATCTGCTGGTTGTTGCGCAGCTGGAGCCTGTTCAGGCAGGACAGGGCGAAGGACTCCGTGAAGAGGTCGTAGCGCTCGAAGCGGTCTGCCCGGTGCGGGGCGGACTTCTGGTAGTCGCGGACGCACTCGGCGACGGTCGACCAGAAGGTGTCCTCGTCGAGGGTGCCGCGGTCGGCGAGGATCCCGTTGAGGAAGCGCAGGAAGCAGTCGAAGACGTCGGTGAAGAGGGAGAGGACCTTCATCTCCTCGGGCACGTCCGCGCGGATGCGCTCGACCTCCGGCGGGAGCGGGGTGTCCTCGCTCATCACGGCAATCTCCTCGGCGATGTCCTTGAAGATCGCCCGCTTCGGTACGCCGTTCTCGTCGAGTACGAGGATGACGTTCTCGCCGTGCGGCATGAACACGAGCTCGTACTCGTAGAAGCAGTGCAGGAGCGGAGTGAGATACGTGTCGAGGTAGCGGCGCAGCCAGGTGGCGGCGTCGAGCCCCGACTGCTCGATGAGGGCCGAGGCGAACGAGGAGCCCTCGCTGTCGACGTGGAGCAGCGACGCCATGGTGGCGAGCCGCTCTCCGGGGCCGAGGAGCGGGACCGGGCTCTCCCGCCAGAGCGCGGCCAGCATCTTCAGATACGGGGAGCCCTTGGGGGCGGCGGCCTCGTACGGGGCGGGGTGGTACCCGACCGCGGCGCATTCGCGGAGGACGGCCAGGCCGGAATCGCGGAGGACTTCGTCACCGGAGACGAGCTCGGCGAGCCAGTCGTTGATGGCGGGGGTCGCCTTCATGTAGGCGGCGGAGAGTCCACGCACGAAGCCCATGTTGAGTACGGACAGCGCGGTCTTCACGTAGTGCTTCCGGGGGTCGGAGGCGTTGAAGAACGTGCGGATGGACTGCTGCGCGAGGTGCTCGTCGTCTCCGTGCCCGAGGCAGACGAGGTGCCGATGGGCGATCTCGGCGGCGAAGGTGACCGACAGCTTGTTCCACCACTGCCAGGGATGGACGGGGATGAGGTAGTAGTCGTCCAGGTCCAGGCCCGCCTCCGACATGGTGGCGGAGAAGCGGCGCAGCGTGGCCGCGGAGAGCTCGGACAGCACCAGCTTGTCGTACCGGAGGTCGGCGGACGTGGTGAAGGTGGCGTGGCCGCGGTGCGCGGCGACCCAGATCAGCCGCACGGGCGCGCCCGCTTCGGGGGCGTAGGCGCGGTACTCGGCGACGTCGAAGCCCAGACGTCCGTTGTTCGCGACGAAGCAGGGGTGGCCTTCGGTCATGCCCGCTTCGATCTCCTGGAAGGCGCCGGAGCGGGCGAGCCGGCCGGCGCTCACCGGCGGGCGCGTCAGCTTGTACGCGGTGCTGGCCAGGGTGGAGCTGATCTCTTCGAGGTAGACGGGGAGGATCTCCTCGCCCAGCTTCAGCGAACTCTTGAGTTCGGTGATGAAGGCGAGGGCGTCCAGGGGGAGCTGGGCGCCGTCACGGTGGCGGGTGATGCTGTCGGCGTCGACCTGCCAGTGGTCCAGGGACAACTTCCGTGCGGAGAAGCGGTATTCGGTGGAGCCGTCGTCGCTGCGCACGGTGAAGCAGCCGTCGCCGTCCAGCGGCTCGGGGGTGAGCAGCCGTTCGTGGGTGAACTCGGCCAGCGCCTTGCGTATGAGCAGTCGGCCGGCTCGTTCCCAGTGCTCGGGGGTGAGGTGGGCCACGGCGTCGCGGGGCGTGAGGGCGGATGGGGTGGTCATCGGCTGGTCTTCCCTCCTCGTGCTTCGCATGCGGCCTTGAACTGGTCCCTTGTGCACATGCTCAGGTAGGCGTTCTTCTCGGGTTTGGCGAGGGTGCGTTCGACGCGGAAGCCGACGGCTTCGTTGAGGGCGTGCACCGCGGTGTTGCGTACGTCGGGCTCGACGACGACGCGTTCGGTGGCCGGGTCGGCGAAGAGCATGTCCATCACGGTGGTGATGACGGCGAGCGTGAACCCGTGCACTGGCGTGTCGGTGGGTGCGCAGAGGAAGTGCATGCCGACGTCCCCGGGCCGGGCTTCGTAAAGTCCCTTCAGCTCGACGTGTGCCGGGTCGTAGCGCTCCATGAGGAAGCGGGGCTCGCCCTCGTGCAGGCCGAGGAAGGCGTCGTGGTGCTCCGACGCGGCGATGTCCGTGAACTCCCGTTCGACGTCCGGCAGCTCGGCGTCCTGCAGCAGGTAGAAGGCCGACTTCGGGTGGGTGACCCAGCGGTGCAGGAGCGGGGCGTCGGCGGCGGGGTCCACGAACGTGAGGGCGAACTCGCCCAGTTCCGGGTCCTTACGGGTGTGTACGAGGGGCCGGTCGTGCGGGCTCTGCGTGCCGCCGGCCTTGTCGCCCGTGCGGGTGCTCATGCTGTCGGTGCCTCCTTCCGGGTTGCCGGAGCGGTGTCCGGGGAGGTGTCCGCCACAGGGGCGGCGAAGTCCTGGAAGGCGATGGAGCGTTCGACGGGGTAGTACTCGCGGCCGAGCAGCTCCCGGATGATGCAGGAGTTGCGGTAGGCGGCCATGCCCAGGTCGGGGGTGACGAAGCCGTGGGTGTGCAGTTCCGCGTTCTGGACGAAGATCTCGTTGCCCGGTGAGGCTCCGCTGTCGATGCGGTAGTCGCGGCGCACGTCGAACCGGCCCTGCTCGTCCCAGCCGATGAGGTCGGTGAGGGGCGAGAGGAACTCGGGTGTGCGGTAGCGGTAGCCGGTGGCCAGGACGAGTCCTTCGGCGGTGAGGGAGAAGTCCTGCTTCTGCTCCTCCTGCCGCAGCCCGAGGGTGTACGAGCCTGACCGGGGGTCGTAGGAGGCGTCCGTGAGCGCGGTGTTGGTCATCAGCCGTGTGGGGCAGGGGCCGCGACGGCTCTTCTGGTAGAGCAAGTCGAAGATGCCGTCGATGAGTTCGGTGTTGATGCCCTTGTAGAGGTTCTTCTGCGAGGCGTTGAGCCGGTCGCGCGTCTCGGAGGGGAGTCCGTAGAAGTAGTCCACGTACTCCGGGGAGGTCATCTCCAGCGTCAGCTTGGTGTATTCGAGCGGGAAGAAGCGCGGGGAGCGTGTGACCCACGTCAGGTGGTAGTCGTGCCCGTCGATGTCCTGGAGGAGGTCGTAGTAGATCTCCGCCGCGCTCTGGCCGCTGCCGACGACGGCGATCGAGGACTTCTCCTGCAGCGCGGACTTGGTGTCCAAGTACCGGGAGTTGTGGATCAGGTCGCCGCCCAGGCCCTGGCAGGGCTCCGGGATGTGGGGCGGGGTGCCGGTGCCGAGGACGAGTCTGCGCGCGCGGTACGTGCGCTGCTCGTGGGAGGCGCTGTCGTCGGCGTGCACGAGGTACGTCCCGTCGCGCTCGTCGAACTCCACACGTGTGACGCGGTGGTTGAACCGTACCGAGCTCAGCTTCGAGGCGGCCCAGCGGCAGTAGTCGTTGTACTCGGCCCGCAGGGGATAGAAGCTCTCGCGTATGTAGAACGCGTAGAGGCGCCCGATCTCCTTGAGGTAGTTGAGGAAGGAGAAGGGGGAGGTGGGGTCTGCCAGGGTGACCAGGTCCGACATGAACGGCGTCTGCAGGGTGCTGTCTTCGAGCAGCATCCCCGAGTGCCAGTCGAACTCCGGCTTGTCGTCCAGGAACAGGCCGTCGAGTTCTTCGATCGGCTCCGTGAGGCAGGCCAGCCCGAGGTTGAAGGGGCCGAGCCCGATGGCGACGAAGTCGTGTACAGGGAGGGTGTCTTGTGTGGACACGTCAGTCGGTCTCCGGATCTGCGAGTGCGGGGCGGGTGGTCAGCCGGCGCGGCGGCTCAGTTCGGGGCCGCTCTGCGTGCAACGCAGAGTAGCGCCGCCGCCCCGTGCGGTGTTCCGTGCGGCTGACTGGCCGACCCCGCTCGTCAGGCCGTGGTGTTCGGTCAGGTGGCGGCCTGCGTGCTCGGCGATGAGGTCGAGGACGGCGGCGATGTCGGAGAGGGAGGTCTCCGGGTTGAGCAGGGTGAACTTCAGGTAGTGGCTGCCGTCCACGACGGTCGATGCCACGACTGCCTCTCCGGAGGCGAACAGGGCTTCGCGGGCATGCAGGTTGACCTCGTCGACGAGTTTGCGTCCCTCGGCCGAGTGCGGGACGTAGCGGAAGACGAGCGTGCTGAGCTGGGGTCGGGTGACGACCTCGAAGCGCGGGTCGTCGCTGAGGAGCCGCCAGGCTTCGGCCGTCCGGTCCACGACCTCGTCGAAGAGCTCTCCGATGCCGTCGGCGCCCATGATGCGCAGCGTCATCCACAGTTTGAGCGCGTCGAAGCGGCGGGTGGTCTGGATGGACTTGTCGACCTGGTTGGGGATGCTGTTCTCCGCGGCGCGCGCCGGGTTCAAGTAGTCGGCGTGGTAGGTGACGTGACGCAACGTGGTCTCGTCCCGGACGAGGACCGCGCTCGAACTCACCGGCTGAAAGAAGGACTTGTGGTAGTCGACCGTGACCGAGTCGGCCCGCTCGATGCCGTCGAGGAGGTGGCGCCGCCGGGAGACGAGGAGTCCGCAGCCGTAGGCAGCGTCCACGTGCATCCAGGTGCCCGCGCTCTCGCACAGGTCGGCGATCTCGGGCAGCGGGTCGATGCTGCCGAAGTCCGTCGTCCCGGCCGTGGCGACGACGGCCATCACCACCAGGGCCTCGCGCTCGCACTGTTCGAGCTCGGCGGCGAGGGCGGACGTACGCATCCTGCGGTCGTCGTCGCACGGCACGGTGATGACGGCGTCGGGACCGAGGCCCAGGAGCGTGGCGGCCTTCTCGACGCTGAAGTGGCTGCACTCGGAGGTGAGGATGCGCAGCCTGGGCAGGATCTCGGGCTTGCGCAGGGGGCTCGCGGAGTTCTTCTCCACGAGCCGGCACGCCTCGTCGCGGGCGAGCAGCAGGGCCTGCAGGTTGGACTGGGTGCCGCCGCTGGTGAAGATGCCGTCGGAGGCGCGTCCGAAGCCGATGCGGCCGGCCGTCCACTCGATGAGGCGACGTTCGATGAGGGTGCCGCCCGCGCTCTGGTCCCAGGTGTCCAGTGAGGAGTTGACGGCGGAGAGCACGGCTTCGCCGAGCACTGCCGGGATGACCACCGGGCAGTTGAGGTGGGCGAGGTAGCGCGGGTGGTGGAAGTAGACGGCGTCGCGCAGGTAGACCGTCTCCAGTTCGTCCAGTGCAGCAGCCGGGTCGCCCAAAGGCTCCTCGAGGTTCACATCCGATACGGCCGGGGCGAGTTGAGCCGGTTCGATACCCGTGAACGGGCGGTCGGCTCGGGCGATCCGCTGTGCCACTCGCTCGACACCGGCCGTGAGGGAGAGCCGGTAGTCCTCCGCCGTCCTGTCGTTGAGCAGGTGTGACCTGCTGCTCATGAACTGTCCTTCCTGACACGGACGAAACTGCACCGCACGGGCCGCGCGGTCAGGTAAGGCTAGCCTAACTCGAACTGGATCAGGGCGGCATGGGGTGGGTGCCTGAGTGATGAAGATGACGTTTGCGCCGCGCACAGCGCTGTCGGCCGGCGGGGGCCGGCGGCGCGCACCGGAGCGCCGTGGACGGGTCAGCGGACGCGGCGGCCCGTGCGCGGCCGCGAGGAGGACGGACGGGTCGCCGGGTGCCAGGTGCCGGGGAGCGGGCCGCGGACGGGCAGGCTCAGTGCGTCCCTTCGTCCAGGACGCGCAGCACCAGCCCCGTCGCCGGTTTGGGGCCGAACGACGTGGACTTGCGGGGCATCGTGACGCCCTGCTCCGCGAGCCGGCGCACGGTCTCCTCGCGCACCGGCCGCATCAGCACCGCGGTGCCCCCGAGTTGGGCGGCCTTGCCGACGGCGGCGGACGCGTCGTGGATGTAGGCGATGTCCTGCGGGCGGTCCGGGACGCGCCACACGGACTCGAGCAGCGCGGAGTGCAGCACGGCCGCGTCGAGCTGCCGCCACTCCTCGGGGCGCCGCGCGTCCAGGGCCCGTTCCAGCAGAGCAGGTGCGGGGCGGTCCAGGAGGTGGAAGGTGCCGCTGCCGTCCGTGAGTAGGAAGGCGTTGCCGGGTGTGGAGCCGAGGGTTTCGAGCGCCTGGGGCAGCGCCTGCGCCAGCGGGGTCACGCGGAAGGCCTGTTGCGCGTCGACGGCGTCCAGCGCGCTCTTGAGCGGCAGCCGGGGCAGTACGCGGTGGATCGCCTGTACGCGCAGGGGGTAGCGGGCAGTGTCCACGAGCAGCACCAGGCCGTGGTTCCAGGGGGAGTCCTCACCCGCGGCGGCGCTCTTCGAGTGCTCGTCGCGCAGGCGCAGATACGTCGCCCAGCGGTGGTGGCCGTCCGCGATCAGAGCGCGGTGCTGTGACAAGTCGGCGTGGACCGCGTCGAGTTCGCCCGGATCCGTCACGGACCACAGGCGGTGCGAGAAGCCGTCCTCGGTCGTGGTGGCGAGCAACGGTGCACGGAGCACGGCCTGTTCGATCACGGCTGTGGCGCCCGAGGCGGTGCCGTCCCCGCGGTACGAGAGCAGCAGTGGCTCCAGATTCGCGCCCGTACCGCGCATCAGGGCGGCGCGGTCCTCGACGACCTCGTCTATGACGCCCTCGTGCGGCAGCACCTTGCCGTCCTCGGGCGGGGACAGCTCCAGCGCGCCGATCAGTCCGCGCTGCAGCACGTCGCCGCGCCGCTGCTCGTAGACGTACAGCGCGGGCCGCGGGTCGAAGGCCATCACGCCCTCGGCCAGCCACTGGCGTAGCGTCCGGGCGGCCTTGGTCTGACGGGCGGACTCGTCGTCGGCCTCCGGCAGGATCAGCCGGACGATGTTGTAGGGGTCGGAGGTCTCCAGATCGCGCACTTCGTCGGGCCTGACCACGACGTCGTACGGCGGGGAGGTCACCGCGGCGAGACCGCTGACCTTCCCCGGGGCGTAGCGCAGCCCGCGGAAGGGGGAGAGCCGGAGGCCGTCACTGGTCATCCCTGCATGCTAAGCCGGGGCGACCGCGGGGGCGGGGGAGGGTGCGTCCGGGCGGGACGGGATGATCGGGGGAGTACTGCGTGCCCGTGGCGTCCCCGACGGCCGGGCCGGTGCGGCCGGGGGACCGGCCTGGCAGCAAGGACCGTCGCAGGACCGTCGCGAGGAGAGAGACCATGCAGGGCACTGCGCGCACGCGCCCCTCCGGTTGCAGCCGTGCGCTGCGGGAGGAATACGACACGGCGCTGCTCGACCTGGACGGGGTCGTGTACGTCGCCGGAGAGGCCGTGCCGCACGCCGTGCCGTCCCTGGAAGGCGCCCGCGAGGCCGGGATGCGGCTGGCGTACGTGACCAACAACGCGGCCCGGACCCCCGGTTCGGTGGCGGAGCACCTCAGCCGCCTGGGCGTGCCCGCGGAGGCCTCCGACGTGATCACCTCGGCCCAGGCCGTCGCGAGGCTGATCGCCGAGCAGCATCCCGCGGGCGCCCGCGTCCTGGCGGTCGGCGGTGACGGGCTGAGGCAGGCGCTGCGTGAACGGGGCCTGACCGTCGTGGAGTCCGCCGACGACGACCCGGAGGCGGTGGTCCAGGGCTACGGCGGCCCGGAGCTGCACTGGGGCCGGCTGGGCGAGGCGGCGCTCGCGGTCGGACGGGGCGCGGTCTGGTACGCGTCCAACGGCGACATGACGATCCCCGGCGACCGGGGCATCATGCCCGGCAACGGGGCCGCGGTGGAGGTCGTACGGGTCGCGACGCGGTGGATGCGGGAGGCCCCCGAGCCGCAGATCGCGGGGAAGCCGCTGCCGCCGATGCACAAGGAGACGATCCTGCGGACGGGGGCGAGGCGTCCGCTGGTCGTCGGCGACCGCCTCGACACCGACATAGAGGGCGCCCACGCCGGGGGAGTCGACTCGCTGCTCGTCCTGACGGGCGTGACGGGCGGCGCGCAGCTGCTGGCCGCGCCGCCCGAGCATCGGCCCACCTATGTCGCGCGCGATCTGCGCGGACTGGCCGAGCCGCAGCCGGAGTTGACGGAGGCGCCGGCGGAGGCGGGCACGGGCGGGAGCGGAGGACGGCCGCCCCGCGAGGCGCGGGGGCCGGTCATCGGATGCGGTGGCTGGCGCGCGTGGGCGGGCCCGGACGGGCTCGGGCTCGACGGGGACGGTGAAGTGCTCGACGGGCTGCGGGCGTTGTGCGGTGCGGCATGGGGCGCGGCGGGGGACGGCACGTGCCGGCTCGACGCGGGAGCGGCGCTGGCGCGCCTCGGGCTGTAAGGCCCGGCGGGCGCCCCTCCCCGCCCGCCGGGCCGCTCTGCCCGGTCAGTCGCTGCCGGCTGCCGCCGCGCTCGTGACCGCTTCCTCGATGAGCTGCTCCTCCGTGGTGTCCGCCCGCCAGTAGCCCGTGAACTTCACGGCCCGGCGGTCGAATCCGCGTTCGCGCACCAGATGCCGCCGCAGGGCCTTGACCGTCCCGGCCTCGCCCGCGATCCACGCGTACGGAGTGCCCTCGGGGAGATCCGCGGCCCTGAGGGAGCCGAGGACGAAGTCCGTGCGCGCCCGGGCGGTGTTGTCCCTGACGAGCCAGGTGATGTCGGCGTCCGCCACCGTCGGCAGGTCCTGGATGTCGCCGGCCTGGGACACCTCGAGCCACACCTTCGCGGGGGTGCCGGGCGGCAGCCACTCCAGTATCCCAGCGACGGCGGGCAGGGCCGTCTCGTCACCGCTGATGAGTACCCAGTCGGTGCCGGGCGGCGGCCTGAAGTCGACGCCGCCGTTGTCGTCGACCACAGGGCCGAGGAGCGTGACGCGGTCGCCCGGGCGTGCGCTCGCCGCCCACCGCGACGCGGGGCCCGAGGCGACGAAGCCCGACCCGCCCGCGTCGGCCGGGTCGCCCACGCCGTGCAGCGCGAAGTCGACGTCCAGCTCCTCGCGGGGGAACCGCCGCTGCTCGCGCACGGTGTAGGTGCGCATGATGCCGCGCACGTCCGGGTCCATGGCCCGCCAGACGGTGAACCAGGCGTCGCCGGCGTCGCTCGGCACGACCGGCGCGTCCTGGCCGGGGTGCGGCAGGAAGAGCTTGATCCGCTGGTCGCGCCCGCCCGAGGCGAACCTCCGCAGGGCCTCACCGCCGAAGGTGACGCGCACCATCGAGGGGCTCAGGCGCCGGGCCGCCACCACGTGCACGTCGAAGAACTCGAACGGAACGGCGAGGGCGGGGGCTTCGGGGGCTGCGGTACTCATGCTGGCTCTCCTCCCGGAGTGCTCTGCGGACGGGGAGACCGTCCGTGCGTACTGGGCGGTCCGAGTGCTTCACGCCGGGCCGGCCAATTGGGCGGCCCGGGCGGTGCCGCGCGGTGCGTGGGTCTGCGGCGGTGTCTGCTGCACGGCGACGGGGCGGGGGCGCGGCTTCCGGTCCGGCGGGCCGCCGGACCGGCGCCGGCCGGGCTGTTCGCCCGCCGGCCCTCCAGGTCAGCGGACCTTCTTCGCTTCCTCGATCGCCTTCGTGAGCGCTTCGAGGAGGGGTGCGGCACCGGCGTAGGAGAAGCGCGGCTCGGCGTCCCACGTCGTCACCTGCCCGGCCTTGACCGCGGGCAGGTCGGACCAGGACGGCTTGGACTTCAGGGCGTCCGGCTGGAGAGCCTGCGTCCGGTTGTCGAGCATGATCACGTCGGCCTTGTACTTGTCGGCGTTCTCCCAGCTCAGCTCCTCGAAGAAGCCCTGCTTGCTGAGCTTCTCGGGCACGACGATGTCGACGCCGAGCTCCTTGAAGTACTTCAGGTCCGCGTTGGCCTTCGGGTCGGACACGTACATCAGGTCCGGAGAGCCGGAGGCGGCCATCACCTTCAGGCCGCTCGACTTGGCGGTCCTGCGCAGCTTCTCGGCCGCCTTCTCGAACCGCGCCTTGTCGTCGGCGACCTTCTTCGCCTTCAGGTCGGCGCCGAGTGCCTCCGCGAGTTCGGCGAAGCGCTTGATCGACTCCAGCATCGAGGTCTCGGCGGTCTTGAGGGCCAGCGCGGGCGCGAGCTTGAGGATCTTCGACTTGCTCTCGTCCGGCACGTACCAGAGGGCGTCCTGGACGTACATGTTGGTGACGAGCAGCTCGGGCCGGGTCTTGGCGTACTTCTCGATGTCGAACTCGCCGTAGGCGTTGCCTATGATCTTGAGCTTGCCGACGTCCAGGTCGCCGGCCAGTACGTCCGGCTCGCCGTTCTTCTTCTTCGTCGGCCCGAAGACGCCGACGACCGAGTCCCCCGCGCCGAAGTCGTGCAGCGCCGCGGCGGTGCCGACGTAGGCGACGATGCGCTTCGGCTCCGCGTCCAGGCTGATCTTCTTCTTGCGGTCGTCCGTGAAGGACCAGGCGCCGCCCTTGCCGGACCCGGACCCCTGACCGCCGTCGCCTCCGCAGGCGGTGAGCAGAGCGCCGAGACCGAAGGCGCCGCCGGCGGCCAGCAGGCCGCGGCGGGAGAGGGCGGTGTGCGCGGACGAGTTGGGCATGACTGGCCTTCTCTTCTCAAGGTCGTACGGTCGGCTGTGTGCCGGGATGCTGGTTAGGTTAACCTAACCAAAGTCCCAGTTGTCCAGTGGCCGAGGGTCCGCCCCTCCTGGCCCCGACCGGAGCCGGTACGTGACGCTCATCAAGTCCCGCCATACGCACGGGGGTTCGGCCGACCCTCGGCCCGCGCCTCCCGCAACGCCCCCGGAACCGGGCCGGTCCGGCTCCCCGGGGGGACCGGCCGGCGGCGACCGCCCCGGCGGCGGCGCGAGTTCGCACACCGAGGGCCGCGGCACGGAGCGCGCCGGCCGCGGCCGCGCGCTGCTGCGCGCCGCCGGACTGCTCGGCGCCGCCGCCCTGTTGCTGCTCGTGTGCGTCCTCAGCCTCGCCGTCGGGGCGAAGCAGCTCTCCGGCGGCGAGGTTTTCAGCGGTCTGCAGGACCCCGCCTCCTCCGCGTACACGGTCGTCCACGAGATGCGGCTGCCGCGGACGTTGCTGGGCCTGCTCGCCGGTGCCGCGCTCGGCCTGGCCGGGGGCCTGATGCAGGCCCTCACCCGCAATCCGCTGGCGGATCCCGGCGTGCTGGGCATCAACGCCGGTGCCGCGGCGGCCGTCGTCACCGCGATCTCCCTGTTCGGGGTGACGGGCTACACCGGCTACATCGGCTTCGCCTTCCTCGGCGCCGCCGTGGTCTCGGTGGGCGTGTACGCCGTCGGCGGCGGCCGCGGAGCCACTCCCGCGCGTCTCGCCCTGGCCGGTACGGCCCTCAACGCGGCGCTCGTCTCCTACGTCAACGCCGTGCAGCTCCTCGACACCGCCTCTCTCGACCGGATGCGCTTCTGGACGGTCGGTTCGCTCGCCAGGGCGCAGGACGAGATCAACGCCAAGGCGCTGCCCTTCATCCTCACCGGCGTGCTGATGGCGATCCTCCTGGCGAGGCCGTTGAACGCGCTCGCCCTGGGCGAGGACGCCGCACGCGCGCTCGGCTCACGTCCGGAGGTGACCCGCGCCGCCGTCATCGTCGCGGTGACGCTGCTGTGCGGCGCCGCGACGGCGGCATGCGGCCCCATCGTCTTCGTCGGCCTGATGGTGCCGCACATGGTGCGGTCGCTGACCGGCCCCGACCTGCGCTGGATGCTGCCCTACTGCGCCCTGCTCGCGCCCGTGCTGATGCTCGGGGCGGACGTGCTGGGACGGGTGCTGGGCAGGCCGGCGGAGCTGCAGGTGGGCATCGTCACGGTCGTGCTGGGCGGGCCCTTCTTCCTCTACTTCGTCCGGCGCCGGAGGGTGGCGCAGGCATGAGCGTCATACGTACCGCGGGCGGCTGCTCCGTGGTGTTCCAGCCCCGGGCGCTCGTCACGGGCACGGTGTGCGCGGTCCTCGCGTTCGCCGTGGCCGTCATCGCCATCGGCAGCGGCGAATACCCCATGAGCCCGGTGGAGGTGCTGCGTACGCTCGCCGGCCAGGGCGACCCCGCCGACGCCTTCATCGTCAACGAACTCCGGCTGCCGCGCGCCGTGTCGGCCCTCGCGGTCGGTGCCGCCCTCGCGCTGGGCGGTGCCGTCTTCCAGGCGGTCGTGCGCAACCCGCTCGGCAGCCCCGACGTCCTCGGCTTCACCCACGGTGCGGCGACGGGCGCCCTCACCGCCATCGTGGTCGTCGGCGGCGGCAGCGCGGCGCTGGCGGGCGGCGCGCTGCTGGGCGGCGTCCTCACGGGCCTGCTGGTGTACGGGCTGGCCTGGCGGCGCGGGATGCACGGCTACCGGCTGGTACTCGTCGGCGTGGGCGTGGCCGCGATCCTCACCGGCGTCAACGGGTACCTGCTGACCCGCGCCCAGATCACCGAGGCCGGACGCGCCGTGCTCTGGATGACGGGGAGCCTCAACGGGCGCGGATGGGAGGACGTCCTGCCGCTGCTGGGCGGCATCTCCGTCCTCGTGCCCCTGGTGGTCCTGGGGTGTTCCCGGGGCCTGCGCATGATGGAGATGGGCGACGACGCCGCGTACGCCCTCGGCGTACGGGTGGAGCGGGTCCGCCTCGTGCTGCTCGCCGCGGCCGTGCTTCTGGTGGGCCTGGCCGCCGCGGCCGCGGGTCCGGTCGCTTTCGTGGCCCTGACGGCACCGCAGTTGGCGCGGCGGCTGACCAAGTCGCCCGGCCCCAACCTGCTTCCGTCGATGTGCATGGGAGCCGCGCTGCTCGCCTCCGCCGACCTCGTCGCCCAACGCGCTTTCGGCGAGAGCGAGTTGCCGGTGGGTGTGGTCACGGGCCTGCTGGGCGGCGGCTACCTGGTGTGGCTCCTGGCCACGGAGCGCAGGGCGGGACGGATATGAGCGCGGCGGACGCCTCCGCGGGCCGAGGAGCAGCCCGGCCGTCCGAGCCGGGGGACAGGGACACGAAGGCGACCGGTACGAGGGCCAGTGTTATCAGTGCGACCAGTGCGAGGACGACCGTGATGACTGAGCAGACACCGCGGGCGGAGCCGGCGGAGGCCGTGAGGGAGGACGCCGCGATGGGCGTCAAGGAGGGTTCCACGAAGGGCGTCGCGAAGGAAGGCGTCGCGGAGGCGCCCGCCGCGCTGTCCGCGCCCTCCCCGGGGCCGGCCGCCGGGGCCGGCGTGGGGCTCTCGGGGGAGGGGCTCACCCTCGCCTACGACCGGCGCACCATCAGCGAGAACCTGGACATCGCGGTGCCGGACAGCTCCTTCACGGTCGTCGTCGGGCCCAACGCATGCGGAAAGTCCACTCTGTTGAGGGCCCTGTCCCGGATGCTCAAGCCCGCCGCGGGCTCCGTGCTGCTGGACGGCGCCGACATCAGCCGCATGCCGGCGAAGAGGCTGGCGCGCACGCTCGGCCTGCTGCCCCAGTCGTCCGTCGCCCCTGACGGGATCAGCGTCGCCGACCTCGTGGCACGCGGCCGCTACCCGCACCAGGGCCTGCTGCGGCAGTGGTCGCGGGAGGACGAGCGAGTCGTGCGCGAGTCGATGGCCGCCACGGCGGTCGACGACCTGGCCGACCGCTTCGTGGACGAACTCTCCGGAGGGCAGCGTCAGCGGGTGTGGCTCGCGATGGCTCTCGCCCAGCAGACGCAGCTGCTGCTGCTCGACGAGCCGACGACGTACCTCGACATCGCCCACCAGATCGAGGTGCTGGACCTGTGCGCCGCACTCCACGAGGAGCAGGGCCGCACACTCGTCGCCGTCCTCCACGACCTGAACCACGCCGCCCGCTACGCCACGCACCTCATCGCCATGCGCGGCGGCCGCGTCGTCGCCCAGGGAGCTCCCGGCGACATCGTCACGGCGCAGCTGGTGGAGGAGGTCTTCGGCATGCTCTGCAGGGTGATCGAGGACCCGGAGACGGGAACCCCGCTCGTGGTTCCGGCCGCCCGGAAACGTGCGCCCGCGCCGCTGAGACCGTGAGCCTCGCGATCACGGCTCCGGGGCCGGGAGGTGCGGCGGAAGCGGTAGCGTCAGAGGCATGAGTGAGCCGATGCCGGGTGCGATTCCGGCGCAGCACGACGGAGGTCCCGCCGCCTCCGAGTACCCAGCGGAGAACGGGCCCCCGGAGCAGCCCCGTCCGGCGGCCCCGGCGTCGGCGGACGCGTCCGCGCACCACGCCCGGGAAGAGCACGCCCACGCTCCCGCCGGACACGCCGTGCCCGGAGCGGACGCGGCGGCGGACGCGGGAGGCGCCCCCGGAGCCGTGACCGGCCCGTACGTCCCGGACGGGAGCGGGGAACCGCCCGAGGAGGCGCCGGGGGCCGTCGGCGGAGAGCCCGACGACGGCCCCCGCCCCCTCGGCCTGCGGGTCGAGCCCACCGGGTACTCGCCCGTCGACGCGCACCTGCGGCGTCTGGAGGACGCGGACCACCTCGCGGTCTCGGGCCATCTCGAGGTCTACGAGGACGTGCACCGGGGACTGCGCGACACCCTCACCGCCCTCGACCGCCCCGCTCCCGGCCCCGCGCCCCGCGCGGCCGGCCATCCGCACCCGGGGAGCTGATCCGTGCCGCGACGCCGACTCGACGCGGAACTGGTGCGCCGCAAGCTGGCGCGCTCCCGTGAACACGCCGGCCGGCTCATCGCCGAGGGACGGGTCACCGTCGGCGGCAACGTCGCCGCCAAGAGCGCCACGCAGGTGGAGACGAGTGCCGCGGTCGTCGTCCGCGAGGACGAGAAGGACCCGGGCTACGTCTCCCGCGGAGGACACAAACTCGCGGGCGCCTTCGCGGAGTTCGTGCCGCTCGGCCTTGCCGTGCGGGACCGCCGCGCCCTTGACGCAGGAGCGTCGACCGGCGGATTCACCGACGTGCTGCTGCGCGCCGGGGCCCGCGAGGTCGTCGCCGTCGACGTCGGCTACGGCCAACTCGCCTGGTCGCTGCGGAGCGACGAGCGCGTCATCGTCAAGGACCGCACCAACGTACGGGAGTTGACGCTCGAGGACGTCGACGGCGAACCGGCGGACCTCGTCGTGGGCGACCTCTCCTTCATCCCGCTCGGGCTCGTGCTCCCGGCCCTCGTGCGGTGCGCCACCCCGGACGCGGACTTCGTGCTCATGGTAAAGCCGCAGTTCGAGGTCGGCAGGGAACGGCTGGGCAGCGGCGGCGTGGTGCGCAGCGCGGAGCTGCGTGCCGCGGCGGTCAGCGCCGTCGCCGGGCAGGCGTCCGCGCTCGGCCTCGGGACGATGGGAGTGACGGCGAGTCCCCTGCCGGGGCCGTCGGGCAACGTCGAGTACTTTCTGTGGCTGCGCGCCGGTGCACCGGAGATCGACCCGGCCGCTGTCGACCAAGCTGTCGCGGAGGGCCCGAAATGACGACATCCACCGGTGGACGCAGCGGCTCGCGGGACGGTGGGGCGGGGGACGGCGAACGCACCGTCTTCCTGCTCGCCCACACGGGCCGTCCCGCTGCCGTGCGCAGCGCCGAACTCGTCGTCCAGGGCCTGCTCCGCAACGGGATCGGCGTGCGGGTCCTGGAGGCGGAGGCCACGGACCTGCCGCTGCCGGAGTCCGTGCGCAGGGTGCCCTCCACCTCCGACGCCGTCGAGGGCTGCGAGCTGATCGTGGTCCTGGGCGGCGACGGGACGCTGCTGCGCGGAGCCGAGTTCGCGCGGGCCTCGGGCGTCCCGATGCTGGGCGTCAACCTCGGCCGCGTGGGCTTCCTCGCGGAGGCCGAGCGGGACGACCTGGACAAGGTGGTGCACCGCGTGGTGACCCGGGGCTACGAGGTCGAGGAGCGCATGACGCTCGACGTGCTCGTACGCACCGACGGGAGCACCGTGCACCACGACTGGGCCATCAACGAGGCGTCGGTGGAGAAGGCGGCCCGCGAGCGGATGCTGGAGGTCGTCACCGAGGTCGACAACCGGCCGGTGTCCCGGTTCGGCGGCGACGGTGTGGTGTGTGCCACACCGACGGGTTCCACGGCGTACGCCTTCTCGGCGGGCGGCCCCGTCGTGTGGCCGGAGGTCGAGGCGCTGCTCATGGTGCCGATCAGCGCGCACGCGCTGTTCGCCAGGCCCCTCGTGACCGCCCCGGACTCCGTGCTCGCCGTCGAGGTGCAGCCCCAGACTCCCAACGGCGTGATGTGGTGCGACGGGCGGCGCAGTGTCGAACTGCCCGCCGGCGCACGGGTGGAGGTGCGGCGGGGAGCCGTGCCGGTACGCCTCGCACGGCTGCACCACGCCTCGTTCACCGACCGCCTCGTCGCCAAGTTCGCGTTGCCCGTGGCCGGTTGGCGCGGGGCGCCGCACTGAGGAACGGTTCCGCGCGGCGGTGCCCGGCGCCACCCTCGGGCCGTGTTCCGCACGACGGGCCGGCCGGACACCGCCCGCACCGTTCCCGCCGGGACGGACCAGGGGTGGGGGTACCTCCGCGGACTGCGTATGGTCGTACCCGTGTTGGAGGAGATGCGGATCCGGTCCCTGGGCGTGATCGACGACGCCGTCGTCGAACTGTCCCCTGGCTTCACCGCGGTGACCGGTGAGACGGGTGCGGGCAAGACCATGGTCGTCACCAGCCTCGGGCTGCTGCTCGGCGGACGCGCCGACGCGGCGCTCGTACGGGCCGGAGCGAAGGCGGCGTCCGTCGAGGGGCGGATAGTCGTGGCCCCCGACTCGGCCCCGGCGGCGCGCGCGGTCGAGGCGGGCGCCGAGGTGGAGGACGGGGAGCTGCTGGTCAGCCGCACCGTCTCGGCCGAGGGCCGCTCCCGCGCCCATGTGGGCGGCCGTTCCGTCCCCGTCGGCCTCCTCGCCGAGCTCAGCGACGACCTCGTCGCCGTGCACGGCCAGACCGACCAGCAGGGGCTGCTGCGCCCCGCACGGCAGCGGCAGGCGCTGGACCGCTTCGCAGGCGAGGCCGTGTCCGTGCCGCTCGCCGCGTGGACCAAGGCGTACCAGCGGCTGCGCAAGGTCAGCGGCGAACTCGACGAGATCACCACCCTCGCCCGCGAACGCGCGCAGGAGGCGGACATGCTCCGCTTCGGCCTGGAGGAGATCGCGGCGGCCGAACCCCAGGCGGGCGAGGACGCGGAACTCGCCGCCGAAGCGGAGCGGCTCGGCCATGCCGAAGCCCTCGCCTCGGCCGCCACCACCGCACACGGCGCCCTGGCCGGTGACCCCGCCGACCCGGAGACCGTGGACGCCGGAGCGCTCGTCTCCGCGGCGCACCGCGCGCTGGAAGCCGTACGCGCCCACGACCCGGCGCTGGCCGCCCTGGCGGACCGGCTGGGCGAGGTCTCCATCCTCATGGGCGACGTGGCGGGGGAGCTGGCCGGATACGCCGACAATCTCGACGCCGACCCGCTGCGGCTCGCGGCGGTCGAGGAGCGCAGGGCGGCGCTGACGCAGCTCACCCGCAAGTACGGGGAGGACATCTCGGCGGTGCTCAGCTGGGCGGAGGAGAGCGCCGCCCGCCTCACCGAACTCGAGGGCGACGACGAGCGCATCGGCGAACTCACCGCGGAGCGGGACACGCTGCTCACCGAACTGACGGCGCTCGCCCAGCAGTTGACCGACGCCCGTACGGACGCGGCCAAGCGCTTCGCCGACGCCGTCACCGAGGAGCTCGCCGAACTCGCCATGCCGCACGCCCGCGTGACGTTCGCCCTCAAGCGCACCGACGCGGCAGAAGGCGCCGAGAGCCTCCAACTCGACGGCCGTGGCGTCGCGTTCGGGCCGCACGGGACGGACGAGGTCGAGCTGCTGCTCGCACCGCACCCCGGTTCGCAGCCCCGGCCGATCGCCAAGGGCGCCTCCGGCGGCGAACTCTCCCGCGTGATGCTCGCCGTCGAGGTGGTCTTCGCCGGTTCCGACCCCGTGCCGACCTACCTCTTCGACGAGGTCGACGCGGGCGTCGGCGGAAAGGCCGCGGTCGAGGTCGGACGGCGCCTCGCCCGGCTCGCCCGTTCCGCTCAGGTCGTGGTGGTCACGCACCTTCCGCAGGTCGCCGCGTTCGCCGACAGGCACCTCGTGGTGGAGAAGACCGACGACGGCTCCGTCACGCACAGCGGAGTCAAGGCGATGGAGGGCGAGGACCGGGTGCGCGAGCTGTCCCGGATGCTGGCCGGCCAGGAGGACTCCCAACTCGCCCGTGCGCACGCCGAGGAGCTGCTGGAAGCCGCCCGTACGGGGAGCTGAACGCCCGCACCGGCCGGCCACAAGTCCGGCCCGTGGCAGCTCGCCGGTGCGAGTCGGGAGCCGTGTGCCGTCCCGCCCGCGAGAGCCTGGGGCTGGAGGCCTGGCCGGCGTCGTGATCCGGCCGTTCGCAGCGTCCTCCGTGTGGGTGATAGCCGTGACGGGCCTCCGCGTGGAGCCGCGCCCGCGGCGCCGGTATGGTCCGAAGGCACCGCCGCAGGCTGGCATGCTGGTCGCACCGGCCGTACGGGCGAGTCCCCGCCGCCCGCCGCAGGGCACCCAGGCAGCAGCCGACCGTCCTACCGTCCCCGCAAGTCGCTTTGGAGACAGACCAGTTGTGACCCGTCCCGCCGCTCCGCCCCCGCCGTCCCTCGGTCCGGCACCACCCCACGCCGTACAGGTCGTCGACGGTGCCAGCGCGGGCACCGGCGCCCATGTGCGGTCCCTGGCCGAGGGGCTCGTGGCACGCGGGCTGCGGGTCACCGTTTGCGCGCCGCCCGGCGCGGAGGCGGCGTACGGATTCGAGAGCGCCGGCGCCCGCTTCGTGCCGCTTCCCGGGCGCATCGAGGCGGAGGCGGCCGCGGCACTGCGCCACGTCTGCGCCGACGCCGACCTGGTCCACGCGCACGGCGTCAGGGCCTCACTCCCGGCGCTGACCGCTCTGGCGCTCTCGGGGCGACGCCGGGTGCCCTTCGTCGTCACCTGGCACCGCAGGGGCCACGCCTCGGGCGCCCGCGCCCACTGGAGACGCTTCGTGGAGCGCCGGGTGGCCCGAGGCGCGACCGTCGTCCTGGCAGCGACGACGGACCTCGTCGACCGGGCCCGGCGGGCGGGGGCGCGCGACGCGCGGCTCGCACCCGTCGTGCTGCCGGGCCGCGTCCGCCGTGCCGGTGCCGACGCCGAGCCGTGGCCGGCGGACGAAGAGGAGCGCCGGCACCACGAATCGCGTGCCGCCGTCGGTGCGGCCGACCGCCCGCTGGTCTTCTCCGTGGGCCGTCTCGACGTCCACCACGGCTACGGCACGCTGCTCACGGCCGCGCGTGCCTGGCGCGGCCTGAACCCGCAGCCGCTGCTCGCCATCGCGGGGGAGGGGCCGCAACGCGGGGAGCTCCAGCGGCGCGTCGACCACGAGGAGCTCCCGGTACGCCTGCTGGGCCGCCGTGAGGACGCTTTCGAGCTCCTCGCCGGAGCGGACGTCGCGGTGCTCACCGCCCGCTGGGAGGGCCGATCCCTCCTCGCGGAGGAAGCGCTGCACAGCGGTGTGCCGCTGGTCGCGACCTCCGTCGGCGGTGTTCCCGAACTCGTCGGCGACGGCGCGGTCCTGGTGCCGTACGGGGACGCGGACGCCCTCGCCTCCGGAGTGACCGGACTGCTCGCCGACCCGGTGAAGCGGGAGCGGCTGGCGGCCGAGGGGCGCGCGCGGGCCTCAGAGTGGCCGACGGAGGAGGCCACCGTGGCCCAGGTGCTGAGCGTCTACGACGAGTTGACGGCCTGACCGCCCCAGGTCCGACGACCACGGGCCGACGGCATCCCAATCTGAGGGCCCCGGTCCGACGGCCTCGACGCCACCCTTGGACGGGACTTCCGGGGCGGCCTGGGACGGGCGGCCCCGGCCCGACTCCCGTCCCGCACCCTCAGCTCGAGTCGCGGACGACCAGCGAGGCAGGCGTCACGACCGGTGCCGGCGCCGCCGCGCCGGGCTTGAGACCGATCCGCCCGAGCAGCAGCTCGGCCATGATGCGGCCCATCCCCTCGACGTCCTGCCGCACGGTGGTGAGGGCGGGCTCCGACCATGCGGCGGGTTCCAGGTCGTCGTAGCCGACGACGGCCACGTCCTGCGGCACCCGGAGTCCCCGCGTCCTGAGGGTGCGGAGCGCACCGGAGGCCATCAGGTCGTTCGCGGCGAACACCGCGTCCAGATCGGGCGCGCTGCGCAGCAGTTCGGCCATGGCGCGCTCGCCGCCCCCGGCGGTGAAGTCGCCCTGCGCCACGAGGGCCGGGTCCTTCTCGTGGACGGTGATGCCCAGGGCGTCGCAGTAGCCGTAGAGACGGTCGAGCGCGGAGGTCTGGTCGAGAGGTCCGTTGATGAGCGCGATCCTGCTGCGGCCTCGCTCCTGCAAATGTGCAACGGCCTGGCGTGCCCCGCCCCGGTTGTCGGTGTCGACGTAGAGCAGACCGGGGTCGTCCTCGGCGCCCGGCCAGCCGGGCCGGCCGCCGAAGACGGCGGGGAGTCCCGTGCGGGAGGCGATGCCGGGGAGGGGGTCGTCGCCGTGCAGCGAGAACATCAGGGCGCCGTCGACGTGCCCGGCCGACAGGTAGCGCCCGATCCGTTCGTAGTCCTTCTGCTGTTCGAGCAGGATCAGCAGCAACTGCATGTCGCTGTCGGAGAGTTCGCGGCTGATACCGCGCAACTGCTGTGCGAAGAACGGGTCCGCGAAGACGCGCCTCTCCGGCTCGGCGATGATCACGGCGATGGCTCCGGTGCGGCGGGTGACGAGGGTGCGGGCCGCGTTGTTGGGCACGTAGCCCAGCTCCTCCACGGACTGCCGCACCTTCTCGCGGACCTCTGCCCGTACGTTCGCACCGCCGTTGACCACCCGCGACACCGTCGCACGCGAGACCCCGGCATGGGCCGCCACGGCCTCCAGGGTCGGACGGGAATCGCGGAATGTGTGCACCGTCAACTCCTTTTCTTTGCCTAGGTCTTGACCAATCCTCGAACTATGGGCACCGTACAGGCCATGACGTGAGAGCGCTCTCACCCCCCACGAGCGAGGAGCGTAAATCATGCTCTTGAAGAGCGACAGACGGCGTTGGGCACTCGCGGGCATCGCGGCGCTCGCCCTCTTCGGCGCCTGCATGGCGCCCAGCGCGCAGGCGGACGACGCCGGCCGGGACGGGAAGAAGGCAGCCGCCCTCGAAGAGGTCTGGCGAACGGACTTCGACGGCGCGGCCGGGCAACTTCCCTCCGGCGACGACTGGATCATCGACAAGGGGCACAGCTACCCCGGCGGCCCGTCCAACTGGGGCACCGGCGAGATCCAGGAGTACACCGACAGCCCCGACAACCTCCAACTCGACGGCGACGGGCACCTGAAGATCACCGCCCTCAAGAACGGCGACACCTGGACCTCGGCCCGTATCGAGACCCAGCGGACCGACTTCGCGGCCCCCGAGGGCGGCGTCATGCGGATCGAAGCGGGGATCAAGCTGCCCGAGCAGTCCGGGGAGGCGGCGCTCGGCTACTGGCCGGCGTTCTGGACCCTGGGCGAGGAGTACCGCGGCAACTACCACAACTGGCCGGGCGTCGGTGAGTTCGACATCATGGAGAACGTCAACGGGCAGACCACCACACACGGTGTGCTGCACTGCGGCGTCAACCCCGGTGGTCCGTGCAACGAGACCACCGGCATCGGCAAGGCCCACGAGTGCGCGGGCGCCTGCAAGACGGAGTTCAGCGAGTACGCGCTGGAACTCGACCGCAGCGGTGAGACCGAGGAGCTGCGCTGGTACGCCGACGGCCAGCACTTCCACACCGTCAAGGAGACCGACGTGGACGCCCAGACCTGGGCGGACGCCACGCACCACGGTCACTTCATCCTGCTGAACCTCGCCATGGGCGGGGCGTTCCCCGACGGGGTCGCCGGCCAGCAGACCCCCACCGCCGCCACGCAGCCCGGCGGATCCATGTCCGTGGACTACGTGTCCGTGGAAACCACCGGAGGTGCCCTCAAGTGATCAGCCGCAGGTCTCTCATCCGCGGTGCAGCCGCCGCGGCCCTCGTAGCCCCGGCCACGGGCCTGCTCGTGACCGAGGCGGGGGGCGTCACCCGGAGGAAGGCGGGCTCGAAGGCCGCCGCCATGCCCCTGAAGATCGTCAACAACAGCGGCGAGTACGACAACGGCTCGATCCACGTCTACATCGTGGGCAACGACGGCACCAACCAGGTCCGCGTCACCCCCGAGGGCGAGCTGAAGCCGGTGGCACTCGGCGACAACGGGTCCGACGGGTTCACCGACTACGCCATCCCGCTCGCCGGCAGCGGGGAGACGGTCCTCCAGCTGCCGGAGATGTCGGGGCGGATCTACTTCGCGCTCGGCGAGAAGCTGAAGTTCAAGGCGGTCGAGGGAGGCGACGGCAAGGCCGCGCTCGCCTACCCGGCGGCCTGGGTGGAGTCCGACCCCAACTACGGGGTGCTGCACGACTGTGCGGAGTTCACCTACAAGAACGGGGCCATGTACTGCAACACCACCATGGTCGACATGTTCAGCGTGCCGCTGTCCATCCAGCTCAAGGGCGACAAGGACCAGACGACCGGCACGCTCAAGGACGGCGCGCGGGCCAAGGTCTTCCAGGACCTCAAGGGCGCCGAGGCGTTCTCGAAGCTCGTCGTCGACGACAAGCGGGTCATCGCCCCCGGGCACGGCATGGGTTCGGGCCTCTTCGCCGAGGACTACTTCGACGCGTACATCGACGAGGTGTGGAACACGTACTCCGGGAAGGACCTCACCGTCACCACCAACGCCGGGAAGTTCACAGGGCGTGTCAGCGGCGGGAAGTTCTCCTTCACGGGCCCGGCCGAGGTCTCCTTCGACAAGCCCAGCACGAAGGACGTCCTCTTCTGCGACGGTGCGCTCGCCGCGCCGAACGACGGGACCACCGGCCCGGTGGCAGCGATCCTGGGAGCCGCGTTCAACCGCACCACGCTCGCCTCGATCGCCGACCAGCCCACGACGGACCCCGCGGAGTTCTACAAGGGAGACACGGCCCACCTGTACGTCAAGGCCATGCACGAGGCCACGGTGGACGGCAAGGCCTACGGCTTCGCCTTCGACGACGTCGCCGGGTTCGCGTCCTACATCGAGGACGGTGGCGCAAGCGAGATCACTCTCACGCTGACACCGTTCTGAGGGCACGGCCGGGCGCACCGCCCCGGCCTGACTTCCCCCGGTCCCTCCCCGCCGGCCCGGGGGAAGCCGTCCCTCAACCGCCACGCCCGCTGCCGGTGGTCCCCGGCAGCGGGCGTGGTCCGTCTTCGGACGGTGGGCGCGGGGCCCGGGCGGCGGGCCCGGCGGGCGTCAGCCCCCGTACGCCCCCGACGCCGTGAGGCGCAGGGCCGTGTCGATCAGCGGGACGTGGCTGAAGGCCTGCGGGAAATTGCCCACCTGGCGCTGCAGCTTGGAGTCCCACTCCTCGGCCAGCAGGCCGAGGTCGTTGCGGAGCGAGAGCAGCTTCTCGAAGAGCTTCCGCGCCTCCTCGACCCGCCCGATCATCGCCAGGTCGTCGGCGAGCCAGAACGAGCAGGCGAGGAACGCGCCTTCCTCACCCTGGAGCCCGTCGACGTTGTCGCCGTCGAGCTGCGACGTCGGGTAGCGCAGGACGAAGCCGTCCTCCGTGGACAGTTCACGCTGGATCGCCTCGACCGTCCCGATGACGCGCTTGTCGTCGGGCGGCAGGAAGCCCATCTGCGGGATGAGCAGCAGCGAGGCGTCCAGCTCACGCGAACCGTAGGACTGCGTGAAGGTGTTGCGCTCCTTGTCGTACCCCTTCTCGCACACGTCCCGGTGGATCTCGTCACGCAGGTCGCGCCACCGCTCGAGCGGCCCGTCTACGTCGCCGGACTCGATGAGCTTGACCGTACGGTCGACCGCAACCCAGGCCATCACCTTCGAGTGCACGAAGTGCCGCCTCGGCCCGCGGACCTCCCAGATGCCCTCGTCCGGCTCGTCCCAGTGGTCCTCCAGGTAGCCGATGAGCTTCAACTGCAGCAGGGAGGCGTAGTCGTTGCGTGCCAGGCCCGTCATGTGGGCGAGGTGCAAAGCCTCGGTCACCTCGCCGTAGACGTCCAGCTGGAGCTGTCCCGCAGCGCCGTTGCCGATGCGGACGGGAGTGGAGTCCTCGTACCCGGGAAGCCAGTTGAGTTCCGCCTCGCCCAACTCCCGTTCGCCCGCGATGCCGTACATGATCTGCAGGTTCTCCGGGTCGCCCGCGACGGCGCGCAGCAGCCACTCCCGCCAGGCCAGCGCCTCCTGGTGGTAGCCGGTGCGCAGCAGCGAGGAGAGGGTGATCGCCGCGTCACGCAGCCACGTGAAGCGGTAGTCCCAGTTGCGCATGCCGCCGATGCACTCCGGGAGCGAGGTCGTCGGCGCGGCGACGATGCCGCCCGTCGGCGCGTACGTCAGCGCCTTCAATGTGATCAGCGACCGTACGACCGCCTCGCGGTAGGGCCCGTGGTACGTGCAGTGGTCGACCCACTCACGCCAGAAGTCCGCGGTCGCCTCCAGCGCCGACTCGGGGTCGGGCTCGGCGGGCGGGCTCTTGTGCGACGCCTGCCAGCTGATGGTGAACGCGACGCGTTCGCCCGGAGCGATCGTGAAGTCCGAGTAGGTCGTCAGATCCTTGCCGTAGGTGTCGGCTTCCGTGTCCAGCCACACCGAGTCGGGCCCGGCGACCGCGACCGTACGGCCCTCGATCTGCTGCACCCACGGCACGACCCAGCCGTAGGAGAAGCGCATGCGCAGCGCCGAACGCATCGGAACGCGGCCGCTCACCCCTTCGACGATGCGCACCAGCTGCGGTGCGTGCTGCTCGCGGGGCGGCATGAAGTCGATGACGCGGACCGTGCCGCGTGGCGTGTCCCACTCGGACTCCAGGATCAGCGAGTCGCCCCGGTAGCGCCTGCGGGCCGCCTTCGGCGGCTCGTCCCCGTTGGACTGCGGGCCCACCCGCCAGAAGCCGTGCTCCTCCGTGCCGAGAAGACTCGCGAAGACGGCATGGGAATCGAAGCGCGGAAGGCAGTGCCAGTCCACCGACCCGTCCCTGCCGATCAGGGCGGCGGTCTGCATGTCCCCGATGAGTGCGTAATCTTCGATGCGCCCAGCCACGTGCATCTCCAGTCGAACTGTGGCTCGCCCCCGTGGGACGTGCGATGACCTGCGAATATCAGTACTGCTCAATCACATGTCCGATCGAGCGTCCGAGCAGGATACGACCTGCCGGAGCCTTGTGCGTCGCGCTCGCCACAGTACGGATAAGCCGAAGAGGTGAGCTTGCGGGACGGTCACTCACAAGGCGCGACCGCACCCTCACGGTAGGGGACGGAACCCGGCTCCGGACGGCCCCCCTGTGAGCCCTGACGCACTCCCGTACTGGCGAGACACAGCCCTCCGGCGTCGCTGATACCCTGGTGGCCCGTGGACCGGTGGGCGCGAGTTCCCGGATCCGTCTTCGGATTCCCGGCACGGAAAGCCCCCCGAACCGCAGCGACGGTACCCCTGAGCATCTGCTGCGCACCGACTGCGTGAACGGAGTCAGGGCTCCGGTGCGCAGCCCACCTCGCGACCACGGGAGCACCTCTTGGCATTGCCGCCCACATCCATGACGACCAAGCACCTCTTCGTCACGGGGGGTGTGGCTTCCTCGCTCGGCAAGGGGCTCACCGCCTCCAGCCTGGGGGCGCTTCTGAAGGCGCGGGGCCTGCGCGTCACGATGCAGAAGCTCGACCCGTATCTGAACGTCGACCCCGGCACCATGAACCCCTTCCAGCACGGTGAGGTGTTCGTCACCAACGACGGCGCCGAGACCGACCTGGACATCGGCCACTACGAGCGCTTCCTCGACGTGGACCTCGACGGCACGGCCAACGTCACCACCGGCCAGATCTACTCCTCGGTCATCGCCAAGGAGCGCCGCGGCGACTACCTGGGCGACACCGTGCAGGTCATCCCGCACATCACGAACGAGATCAAGCACCGCATCCGGCGGATGGCCACGGACGACGTCGACGTCGTCATCACGGAGGTCGGCGGCACCGTCGGCGACATCGAGTCGCTGCCGTTCCTCGAAGCCGTCCGGCAGGTCCGCCACGAGGTCGGCAGGGACAACGTCTTCGTGGTGCACATCTCGCTGCTGCCCTACATCGGTCCGTCCGGCGAGCTGAAGACCAAGCCCACCCAGCACTCCGTCGCCGCGCTGCGCAGCATCGGCATCCAGCCCGACGCGATCGTGCTCCGCGCCGACCGCGAGGTGCCGCGCTCCATCAAGCGCAAGATCTCCCTCATGTGCGACGTGGACGACGCGGCCGTCATCGCCTGCAGGGACGCACCCTCGATCTACGACATCCCGAAGGTGGTCCACGCCGAGGGCCTCGACGCCTACGTCGTACGCAAACTCGACCTGCCCTTCCGCGACGTCGACTGGACGCAGTGGGACGACCTGCTGCGCCGCGTGCACCAGCCCGACCACGAGGTGACGGTCGCCCTCGTCGGCAAGTACATCGACCTGCCCGACGCCTACCTGTCCGTCACGGAGGCCATCCGCGCCGGCGGCTTCGCCAACAACGCGCGGGTGAAGGTCAAATGGGTCACGTCCGACGACTGCCGCACGGCGGAGGGCGCCCGCCGCCAGCTCGAGGACTGCGACGCGATCTGCATCCCCGGAGGCTTCGGCGAGCGCGGTGTCGAGGGCAAGGTCGCGACCATCACCTACGCCCGCGAGAACGGCGTGCCGCTGCTGGGGCTCTGCCTCGGGCTGCAGTGCATCGTCATCGAGGCGGCCCGGCACCTGGCGGGCATCGAGGGCGCCAACTCCACCGAGTTCGAGCAGGGCGCGGAGCACCCCGTGGTCTCCACCATGGCCGAGCAGCTCGACATCGTCGCGGGCGACGGCGACATGGGCGGAACGATGCGGCTGGGGCTCTACCCGGCGAAGCTCGCCGAGGGGTCGATCGTGCGCGAGGTGTACGGCGGCGAGCAGTACGTCGAGGAACGCCACCGGCACCGCTACGAGGTCAACAACGCCTACCGCGGCGAACTCGAGAAGAAGGCGGGGCTGGTCTTCTCGGGCACCTCGCCCGACAACAAGCTCGTCGAGTACCTGGAGTACCCGCGGGAGGTGCACCCGTACCTGGTGGCCACCCAGGCCCATCCCGAGCTCCGCTCCCGGCCGACGCGGCCGCACCCCCTCTTCGCGGGCCTGGTCAAGGCAGCCGTGGACCGTCAGCAGAGCGAGGGCAAGGCATGACACAGCGGGACCCGCGGACGCGTCCCGGCGGCAGCCGCATCGCCGACTCGCCGGAAGCGTGGGAAGTCACCTCCACCGAGGTGCCGTTCGAGGGCAAGAAGACCAGCGTGCGCACCGACGACGTGGTCATGCCGGACGGTTCGGTCGCCCGCCGCGACTACCAGGTGCACCCCGGCTCCGTCGCCGTCCTCGCCCTGGACGAGGAGGACCGGGTGCTGGTGCTCAGCCAGTACCGCCACCCCGTGCGGCAGAAGCTGTGGGAGATCCCCGCCGGACTTCTCGACGTCCCCGGTGAGAACCCGCTCCACGCGGCGCAGCGCGAGCTGTACGAGGAGGCCCACGTCAAGGCCGGCGACTGGCGGGTCCTGGCGGACGTCTACACCACTCCGGGCGGCTGTGACGAGGCCGTGCGCATCTTCCTCGCCCGTGACGTGTCCGTCGCCGAGGGCGAGCGCTTCGAAGTCTCCGAGGAGGAGGCCGACATGGAGCACGCCAGGGTGCCGCTCGCCGAGCTCGTACAGGGGGCTCTCGCGGGGGAGTTGCACAACAACTGCCTGGTGGTGGGCGCGCTCGCGCTGAGCGCCGCCCTGGCGTCGCCGGACGGCCCGGACGGGCTGCGCCCGGCCGACGCCCCCTGGCCCGCCCGGCCGTTCCGGCCGTAGGGCCCGCCGGACCCCAGTACGCGGCGGGGGCCGCCGGCATCCGGCGGCCCCCGCCGCGTACTTGCGCGGCCCCCGGACGGCGGGCACGCGCAGCGCGCCACACATCCGCACGGCCGCCGTGAACTACGCTCTGTGCGTTCCCGCCCACACTGCGGCGGGCTCGTACAGGCGCAGGCGGACGGGAGCGTGGCCCGTGACGGAGCAAGCGGTGCAGCCCACAGGCACGGACACCCCCGGCGGGCCGCCCCACCCCCGCAAGGACGGTGCGGTCACTGCGGGCGACCCGGCGCAGCGCCTCACAACGGATGCCGGCCAGGAGGCGGGGACGAGCCGCGAACTGCCCGGCCGCGGCCGCGAACTCAGCGAGCTGCAGGCCGACTTGGAGCGTGCCGGACTGCACACCCTGTCGGGGCGCCCGGCGCCGCACAGCCGCGTCCTGCTGATCGCGGGGCGCCCGGGTTCCGGACGTACGTCCCTCGCCGAGGCCCTCGTCGTCCGGGCGGCCGGCCGCTACCCGGACGGCGTGCTGAGGGCCCGGCTCACCGACCCCGGCGGTACGCCCGTCCCCACGGAGCGCACCGTGCGCGATCTGCTCGCCTCCCTGGGGCCCGACCCCGTACCCGCGGGCGCGGGGGACGACGAACTCACCGAGACGCTGCGGGCGGCGCTCGGCACCCGCAGCGTCCTGCTCCTCCTCGACGACGTGGCGAGCGCGGAACAGGTGCTCGACCTGCTGCCCGACAACCGCGACTGCCTCGTTCTCGCGGTGGCCTCCGGTCCGCTCACGGGCGTGCCCGACGTCCGGCCGTGCACCCTCGGGGGCCTGGAGCGGCCCGCTGCCGTCTCGCTCCTGGCGTCCCGCGCGGGCGCGCCGCATCGTACGACGGTCGATCCGGGCAGCGCCGAACTCGTCGCCGAGGCATGCGGAGACCTCCCCGCGGCGCTGGTCATGGTGGGCGGCTGGCTGGCCGCGCGCCCCAAGCTCTCCGTGGCCGACGCGGCCAAGCAGCTCGGACTGCTGCCGCACACCGACCCGCTGGAGCGGGCCTTCCGGCTCGTCGCGGACTCCCTCGCCAAGGCGCCGTCGCGGGTGCTGCGCATGCTGGCCCTGGCACCGGCCGGACTGGCGGACGCGCACACCGCCTCGTCCCTCGCCGGGTGCTCGGTGGCCACGGCGCAGAGCATTCTCGAGGAGTTCCTCCGCCTGGGCCTGGTCCACAACAGCACGCTCGCGCCCGGCTGTTACGAGGTGCCGCGCTGCCTCGACCCCCTGCTGCGCGCCGAACTCGCGGAGCGTGAGGGCCCGGAGGAGTCGATGCTCGCGCGGGCCCGCATGCTGGAGCGCACGGTTCGGCAGTTGAGGGCCTGCCACGCGATCACCGAACCCGAGGGCTCGGAGGCCCGCAAGAGGCTCGCCTTCCTGCCGCGTACGGTCCGCTTCGGCACCGCGGAGGCGGCACGGCAGTGGCTGGAGGAGAGGCGTCCCGCGATGATCGCCGCTGCCCGCCTCGCCGTCGACGAGGGAGAGGGACGCCTCGACGGACTGGCCCGCAGGCTGATCTCGGCGCTCGCCCGGGCCTTCGACGCGCACCGCTCCCCGCAGGAGGCCGCGCCGGAGCTCTACCGGCTGCACGAACTGGTGCTGGACGTCGCCGAACGCGGCGGCCTGCAGCGCGAACGGGCAGCGGCGCTGCTGAACTTGGGCGACCTGGACGCACGTACCGGCAGGCACTCCCGCGCCCTCGCCCGCTACCGCGCGGCGCTCGACGCCGCCCGCGACGGGCGGAAGGGCCCCAGGGGGCGCAGGGTGCCTGACCACTTCGCCGCGGGGCGCGCCCTGGAGTCGATCGGCAGCACGTACGAGGACGTGAAGGACTGGGCGCGCGCCGCCGACTGGTACGGCCGCGCTCTCGAACACCACCAGACCCGCGACGCCCAGGCCGCCGCGGCCCGCGTGCACGGCCGGCTGGGCGCCGTGCACACCTGCGCGGGACGGCTCGACGACGCGCTGCGCGAATGGCGCGCGGCCGCCGCCAATTTCCGCAGGCTGCAGGACGCGCGGGCGCACGCCCGGGCCCTGAGCGAGGTGGCCAGGGTGCAGGAGTACGCGGGCAGGCCGCAGGAGGCGGTGCGCACCTGCCGGCTCGCGATCCAGGCGGTCCGGCCCTCGGGGGACGCCAGGCTGCACGCCGCGCTGCTGCTGCGGCTCGCGGATGCCTGCGACCGGATCGGGGACGTCCGCGAGGGCCGGAAGCAGCGAAGGGCGGCCGATGAGCTGCTCCGATCGCACAATGGCGGGTACGACACAGGGTCGGCCTGCGAAACTAATAGCTGATCCCGAAAAAATTGCTGCTTTGTAAGGCTGGACACGGAAGCATCCTTCATTAAACTGGCGGAGCCGTGGCTGCCCGCGCAACATCCGGCATACCTCACATCTGCCGCTGTAATGGGATGTCGCCACGATCACTTCCGCTGTCCACCGGCGCGGAAATCCCCGAGAAACCCCAGAGTCAAGGACCGTGATCGACGTGAAGGTCGGCATCCCCCGCGAGGTCAAGAACAACGAGTTCCGCGTGGCCATCACCCCGGCCGGGGCGCACGAACTCGTACGGAACGGACACCAGGTCGTCATCGAGGAGGGCGCCGGCGCCGGCTCCTCCATCCCCGACGGGGAGTACGTCGCCGCCGGAGCCGAGATCCTCGGCTCCGCCGACGAGGTCTGGGCGACGTCCGACATGCTGCTGAAGGTCAAGGAGCCGATCGCCGAGGAGTACGGGCGGCTGCGCAAGGACCAGACGCTCTTCACCTACCTGCACCTCGCGGCCTCCCGCGAGTGCACGGACGCCCTGGCGCAGTCCGGTACGACCGCCATCGCCTACGAGACCGTGGAGTCCGCCAACCGGTCCCTGCCGCTGCTGGCCCCGATGTCCGAGGTGGCGGGGCGCATCGCCCCGCAGGTCGGCGCGTACCACCTGATGCGTTCGGCGGGCGGCCGGGGCGTGCTCCCCGGCGGCGTGCCGGGGGTGCCCGCCGGGCGTGCGGTCGTCATCGGCGGCGGCGTGTCCGGATGGAACGCCACGCAGATCGCCACGGGCCTCGGCTTCCACGTCACGCTGCTCGACAAGGACGTCAACAAGCTCCGCGAGGCCGACAAGATCTTCGGCACGAAGGTGCGCACGGTCACGTCCAACGCCTACGAGCTGGAGCGCGCCGTCCTCGAGGCCGACCTCGTCGTGGGCGCTGTGCTGATCCCCGGCGCCAAGGCGCCGAAGCTCGTGAGCAACGAGCTAGTCTCCCGCATGAAGCCGGGAAGTGTCCTTGTCGACATCGCGATCGACCAGGGCGGCTGCTTCGAGGACTCCCGGCCCACGACCCACGCGGAGCCGACCTTCCAGGTCCACGACTCGGTCTTCTACTGCGTAGCCAACATGCCCGGCGCGGTGCCCAGCACGTCCACGTACGCGCTGACGAACGCCACGCTCCCGTACATCGTCGAACTCGCCAACCGCGGCTGGCGCGAGGCGCTGCGGAGGGACGCGACCCTCGCGAAGGGTCTCAACGTCCATGACGGAGAGGTCTATTACGGTCCCGTCGCCGAGGCGCACGGGCTGCCGAACCGCGAACTCGGCACTCTGCTGGGCTGATTGCGGAACAGAGGCGGTGGGTCAACGGCCGCCGTCAATGCGAAACACCGCACGTCACCGGCCTGTTCCCGTACCCGGGGGGCAGGCCGGCGGCGTGCGTCCGGCGGCCTGTCAGGGGGCTCAACTCGCCTTGCGTGCAACCCTCCCGGCTGTTTCGCGCCGCGTCCGGACCGGGCCCGTGACGCTCATTGCCTCTTGACATCGGGGTGTTGGCTGCTCGACACATCGTGGCGTCTCCGGTGGATTGTGTTGCTGAGGACGCCCGACACGCCATAGAGTCGCCAAACGTCGGCATGGTGTCACGCTGACCTGTCTAGAAGTTTCCTGGTCACCAAGGAGGTAGGACGACTTGTGAATGAGTCGACATTTTCTCCCGGGGGTGGTCGACCGGGAGCACCTGTGCGGGGCCAGGAGTCCTCGGGGTCCGAGGGTGTCGGCTCCGTAGCTGTCCGAACCTTCGCCGCCCACCAGAACGCAGCATCCGCAACCACAGCCCACCAGAGCATGGACGGCCGCCAAGTGAACGCCATGGCCGGCAACTCCGCGGGCGACGAGTCCGCCGAACTCGCCGACTACAGTGACCCCCACCGCTTCGCCTACGGCGAGCTGCCCGAGGGGCACTTCTACGATCCGGACGCCGAGTACGAACCGGACCCCGAGTACGCGGCCACACTCGCGCCCGACGCCGCGCGGCAGCGCCGCGAACGCATCGGCCCCACCGGCCGCCCCCTTCCGTACTTCCCGATCCCGGGACCGGTCAGCGAACCGGGCCCGGCGAAGATCATCGCGATGTGCAACCAGAAGGGCGGCGTCGGCAAGACGACCTCGGCGATCAACCTGGGCGCGGCCCTGGCCGAGTACGGACGCCGCGTGCTGCTCGTGGACTTCGACCCGCAGGGTGCTCTCTCGGTCGGCCTGGGCGTCAACCCGATGGAGCTCGAACTCACCGTCTACAACCTCCTGATGGAGCGGGGGCTGGCACCGGACGAGGTGCTGCTGAAGACGGCGGTGGCGGGCATGGACCTGCTGCCGAGCAACATCGACCTGTCGGCCGCGGAGGTGCAGCTGGTCAGCGAGGTCGCGCGCGAGTCGACGCTGCAGCGGGCGCTCCAACCGCTGCAGAACGACTACGACTTCATCGTCATCGACTGCCAGCCCTCGCTGGGCCTGCTGACCGTCAACGCGCTCACCGCCGCCCACAAGGTGATCGTTCCGCTGGAGTGCGAGTTCTTCGCCCTGCGCGGCGTGGCCCTCCTGACGGAGACCATCGAGAAAGTGCAGGAGCGGCTCAACCCCGAGCTCGAACTCGACGGCATCCTGGCGACGATGTACGACTCCCGCACGGTCCACAGCCGCGAAGTGCTGGCGCGCGTCGTCGAAGCGTTCGACGAGAACGTGTACCACACCGTCATCGGGCGTACGGTCCGGTTCCCCGAGACGACCGTCGCGGGTGAGCCGATCACGACCTACGCCTCCAACTCCGTCGGCGCCGCCGCCTATCGCCAGCTCGCCAGGGAGGTGCTCGCCCGGTGCCACGCCGAGTGAGTCTCCCTGCAGCTGACGAACTGTTCCGCACGACCGGAGGGTCAGCAGTCCAGCCCTCGGCTCCCGCGTCCCAGCACATCGGCAACGGCGAAGACCCCTCCGGCAAAGCAGCACGCGTCCCGTCACCCGCCTCGGAGCTCGAGGCGGCGAACGTCCCCGGCGACTCCGCGGAGGGCGCCGAGGAGTCCGCGGCGGGCGGTGACGGCTCCGGCGAGCACAGCGCCGCGGCCGAGAACGAGGACCCCGGCAGCACGCGCGGGGGCGCTCAACCCGGGGCGGACGGCCTCCCGGCGGGCGAGGGCGACGGCGAGCACTCCGGCAGGGAGACCGCGGGGGAGGGCAAGCAGCCCGGTGGCCGGCGGCACACCGTCCCGGGCCAGGGCGCCCGGAGCCAGGGCACCTCGCAGAACGCCGGACGCGTCGCGGCCGACTCGCAGCGTCTCGGCGCGCAGTCGCAGCCCCAGCCGCTCCAGCCGGCAGCGGAGGTCCGGGCGCAGTCGCAGCCCAAGCCCAAGTCCGGCCGGGGCGCCGAGCCCCGCAGCCGTCAGACGGCGGCCCCCCGCCGCGGCCGTGGCGCCAACCGCCGCCCCAGCGGCCGCGAACGCCACGACGAGAAGATCACCGTCTACGTCTCGGCGGAAGAGCTGATGGACCTGGAGCACGCCCGGCTCGTGCTGCGGGGCGAGCACGGACTCGCGGTGGACCGCGGACGCATCGTGCGCGAGGCGGTCGCGGTCGTCCTCGCGGACCTGGAATCACGCGGCGAGGCGAGCATCCTCGTACGGAGGCTGCGGGGACGTTGACGGTTCCGCACCGATGGCGGCCGGGGGCACGGCCTCGCGTCTCCGGTGACCGCGCCCGAAAGCACGGGGACATGAGTGAGGCGGAGCGCCTGAGCGGGCCCTTCCCCAGTACGCTGCCCGGCGATGCCCACTCCTGACCACGACGCCGGCTCCGCACCCCGCGCCGCCCGCCGCACTCTCGGGCGGGGGCCGGGGACTTCGTCGGCTTCGGGAGCTCCGCCCGCCGCCGCTGAGCCGGCCGCGCCAGCCGGACCGGCCGCCGAGCCGGAACGCTCCACGACGGAGCAGACGCCACCGGAGCCGACCGCGCCGGACCAACCCGCAGCGCCTGCGCGGGAGTCGGCAGACTTCCGCCCGGCAGGGCCCGCCGGCGAGGCCGCGTCGGTAGACGTACCGGATACGCCCGGTGTCGTCGAGCCGGACGTGGACGCCGCACAGCAACCACTCGCAGGGGCACCGCCGCTGGACGCCCCGGGGCAGGAGGCGGCAGACGGACCGCCCGGTCCGGACGGCGACGTGGCACCCGCCACTCCGGGCACGGAGGCGGACGCCACCCCTGTCCCGGACACGGACGCCGACCCGGACACGGACGCCGACCCGGGCGCGGCCGCCGCCCTGGACGCGGCCGGTACGCCGGAGACCGCGGGCGCGGAAGGCGCCACCGCCGAGCCGGCCGCCGAGGATGCGCCCGAGCAGGGCGGCGCCCCGCGGGAGCAGGCCGACGGGGAACCGGACGAGGAGCGACAGGCCGCCGACGACGGTCGCTTCAAGGTCGTCCTCGACAACTTCGAAGGCCCCTTCGACCTCCTCCTCCAGCTGATCTCCAAGCACAAGCTGGACGTCACCGAGGTCGCGCTGTCGAAGGTCACGGACGAGTTCATGGCCCACATCCGCGCCATGGGCCCGGACTGGGACCTCGACCAGACCACCGAATTCCTCGTCGTCGCCGCCACGTTGCTCGACCTGAAGGCCGCGAGGCTGCTGCCCGCCGCCGAAGTCGAGGACGAGGCCGACCTGGCGCTGCTGGAGGCCCGCGACCTGCTGTTCGCGCGGCTGCTGCAGTACCGGGCGTACAAGGAGATCGCCGGGATCTTCGCCGGGCGCATGGCCGACGAGGCGCACCGCCATCCCCGTACCGTCGGGCTGGAGCCGCACCACGCCGAGCTGCTGCCCGACGTGGTGATCAGCATCGGGCCGGAGGGGTTCGCGCGCCTCGCGGTTAAGGCGATGCAGCCCAAGCCGAAGCCGCAGGTCTACGTCGAGCACATCCACGCACCGCTGGTGAGCGTGCGGGAGCAGGCGGAAGTGGTGGTGGCGCGGCTGCGTGAGCTGGGAGAGGCCAGCTTCCTCCAGCTCACGGAGGACGCCGCGGACACCCTCACCGTCGTCGCCCGCTTCCTCGCCCTTCTCGAGCTGTACCGCGAGCGTGCCGTGTCGCTGGACCAGGAGGAGGCGCTGGGCGCGCTCACGGTCCGCTGGAGCGGCCCCGAGGACCTGGAGCCGCTGGTGACCGACGAGTTCGACCAGGAGCCGCCGCAGCCGGGACAGAAGTCCGCGCCCGAGCCCGCCGCGCCGGCGCCCGTACCCGCGCCCGCACATGAGCCCGAGCCGGCGCCCGGGCCGACCGAGCCCGCACAGAGCCCGCCGGGGCCCCCGGAGCCCGAGGAGGAGATCCACGCATGAGCGAGGAGACGTACGAGATCCAGGAAGCCCTCGGAGCGGACACGACCCGCGAGGCACCCGACGGTCCGCTGCCGGACGAGGCCCCCGGGGAGGGCGGCGTGGCGGAGCTGGAGCTCAAGCCCGCCCTCGAGGCCGTGCTGATGGTCGTGGACGAGCCGGCCACGGAGGATCACCTGGCGAAGGTGCTGGGGCGCCGCCGTCGGCAGGTCTCGGACGCCCTCCGCGAGCTGGCCGACGAGTACGACCGCGAGCGGCGCGGCTTCGAGCTGCGTCTCGTCGCGGAGGGCTGGCGCTTCTACACGCGCCCCGAATACGCCGAAGCCGTCGAGAACTTCGTGCTCGACGGGCAGCAGGCGCGCCTCACGCAGGCCGCGCTGGAGACGCTCGCCGTGGTCGCGTACCGCCAGCCTGTGAGCCGCTCACGGGTCTCCGCGGTGCGCGGAGTCAACTGCGACGGCGTGATGCGTACGCTCCTGCAGCGGGGCCTTGTGGAGGAGGCGGGCGCGGAACCCGAGACAGGTGCGATCCTGTACAGGACGACGCATTACTTTCTGGAGCGGCTGGGCCTTCGCGGCCTCGACGAGCTTCCGGAACTGGCGCCCTTCCTCCCCGAGGCCGAGGCCGTCGAGGGGGACTCCCAGGAAGGCATGCCGTCGTTCGACGTAGACGACAGCGGCGACGAAGTCCTTGACAGAACGCAGACGGATCATTGATGCGAAGCAGCGGCAGCAGCACCGGCGGAAACCGACAGAACAGGGGCGGGGGCAAGAAGCCGTCCCCCCGCGCAGCCGGAGGGGGCGCAGGGAAGCAGCAGCGTGCGGGACGCCCGCGGCCGGAGGAGCGCCGCTACGGCAAGGGCGAGGGGCAGGCGGGCGGCGGCCCGCGCTCGGCCGGGTCCCGGCCTGACGGCCGCGGCCAGCGTGCCGGGCAGGGCGGCGGCCCCAAGGGCGCCGCGAAGAGTTCGGCGGGTAAGCCCCCCAAGGGCGGCCCCAAGAGCCCCAAGGCGGGTGCGGGCAAGTCCTCGGCGGGCGGCCCCAAGGGCTCGGCGGCCAGGGGCGTCGCGGCGAGGAACGCCGCCAAGAGCGGCCCCGGGAAGGTGACGAAGTCGGGTGCCCCGAAGGCCCGCGCGCGCAACGCCTCCGCGCCCGCACGCCCGAGGGAGTACGACGCCCAGATCGAGGCCCGTAACCGCGCGCGGCACAGCAAGCCGGCGGTGAAGCTCCCGAAGACCTTCGGCGAGCAGGAGGGCGAGCGGCTGCAGAAGGTGCTCGCCCGTGCCGGCATGGGCTCCCGGCGTGCCTGCGAGGACCTGATCGAGCAGGGCCGCGTCGAGGTCAACGGCTCGATCGTCGTGGAGCAGGGCGTCCGCGTCGAGCCGGACAAGGACGAGATCAAGGTCGACGGCCTGACCATCGCGTCCCAGTCCCACGTGTTCTTCGCGCTCAACAAGCCCGCCGGTGTCGTGGCCTCGATGGAGGACCCGGAGGGGCGCCAGTGCCTCGGCGACTACGTGCAGAACCGGGAGACGCGCCTCTTCCACGTCGGCCGGCTCGACACGGAGACCGAGGGCCTGATCCTGCTCACCAACCACGGTGAGCTGGCCCACCGGCTGACCCACCCCCGGTACGGGGTGAAGAAGACCTACCTCGCCGCGATACAGGGGCCGCTCCCGCGCGACCTGGGCAAGCGCCTCAAGGACGGCATCAAGCTCGACGACGGCTACGCGCGGGCCGACCACTTCAAGGTCGTCGAGAACACCGGCAAGAACTACCTGGTCGAGGTCTCCCTGCACGAGGGGCGCAAGCACATCGTGCGGCGCATGCTGTCGGAGGCGGGGTTCCCGGTCGACAAGCTCGTCCGCACCCGCTTCGGGCCCATCGCGTTGGGCGACCAGAAGTCCGGATGGCTGCGCCGCATGACGAACACCGAGGTCGGCATGTTGATGGACGAGGTCGGCCTCTGACTCTCCGGCCGTGAAGGGCGTGGGGGCCGGGCCGGCGCCCACGCCCGGCCCGGGCGCCCCTCCCCGCCGGTCACGGCCGTCTCACTGGTCGGTCCGCCGGTACGCGCCCGCCGTGGACGGATCTACGCTGGACCGGGCAGCACACGGCGCACAAGGAGCGGAGCGGGCACGTGGCGGTACGAGCGGTGCGGGGAGCCGTCCAGCTGGAGCGGGACGAGGCCGGGCACATGCACGAGCAGGTCTCGGCGCTGATGACGAGCGTCCTGGAGCGCAACAGCCTCACTCCGGAGGACCTGATAAGCGTCTGGTTCACGGCCACTCCCGACCTGCACAGCGACTTCCCCGCCGCGGCCGCCCGCAAGATCGGCATCACCGACGTGCCGCTCATCTGCGCCCAGGAGCTGGACGTCGCGGGTGCCATGCCGCGCGTGGTGCGCGTGCTGGCCCACATCGAGTCGGATCTCCCCAGGTCCGAGGTCAACCACGTGTACCTCGGCGCCGCCGCCGCTCTCCGCAAGGACATCGCCCAGTAATGCGTACCGCCCTCGTCGTCGGCACGGGCCTCATCGGCACCTCAGCGGCGCTCGCCATGACGGCGCGCGGCGTGCGGGTGCATCTGCGGGACACCGATCCGCAGCGGATCCGTACCGCGGCGTCCCTCGGAGCGGGCACGGACGCCGAGCCGGACGGCCCCGTCGACCTCGCGGTGGTGGCGGTGCCGCCCGCCCATGTGGCGCGCGTCGTCGCGGACGTGCAGCGTCTCGGCCTGGCACGCGGCTGCATCGACGTGGCCAGCGTGAAGGGCGGCCCCCGCCGTGAGCTGCGCGAACTCGGCGGCGATCCCGTCGCCTACCTGGGCAGTCACCCCATGTCGGGCCGCGAGCAGAACGGTCCGCTCGCCGCCACCGCCGACCTCTTCGAGGGGCGGCCCTGGGTGCTCACGCCGACGCCCGAGACCGACACCGAGGTGCTGAACCTCGCGCTCGAACTGATCGCGCTGTGCGGCGCGGTCCCCGTGGTCATGGACGCCGACGCCCACGACCGCGCCGTCGCGCTCGTCTCACACACCCCGCAGCTGCTCTCCAGCATGATCGCGGCCCGCCTGGAGTCCGCGGACGAGACGGCGGTCCGCCTGTGCGGGCAGGGCATCCGGGACGTCACGCGCATCGCCGCGTCCGATCCGGACATGTGGGTGGAGATCCTCGCCGCCAACCCGGGGCCCGTCGCCGACGTCCTCGCCGCCGTCGCCGGTGACCTGGACGAGGCCGTACGGGCACTGCGCGCGCTCGACTCCGCGGACGAGGAGAAGCGGGGCGGAGGCGCCGCCGGCATCGAGGACGTGCTGCGCCGGGGCAACGCCGGCAGGGCCCGCGTCCCGGGCAAGCACGGCCAGGCGCCCGCGGTCTACCGGACGGTGGCGGTGCTCATCAGCGACCGCCCGGGCGAGCTGGCCCGTATCTTCGCGGACGCCGGTGCCGCCGGCGTCAACATCGAGGACGTACGGATCGAGCACGCCACCGGTCAGCAGGCCGGCCACGTCCAGCTCATGGTGGAGCCGGGTGCCGCCTCGGCGCTGGAGTCGGCGCTGCGCGACCGCGGCTGGTCGCTGCGGCGCCTGTGAGGTTCCCACCGGCAGAACTGGGCGGTCCCCGCAGCCGGTAGCCTTGGCCCGTGGCCGTTCGGCCCTGCCCGCCCTGCCCGTGTAGAGAAAGGTCCTCCTCAGCGTGTCTGCAGTGATTGTCGCCATCGACGGCCCCTCCGGCACGGGCAAGTCCAGCACCTCGAAGGCGGTGGCTTCGGCGCTGGGCCTGAGCTACCTGGACACCGGCGCCCAGTACCGCGCCATCACGTGGTGGATGCTGACCAACGGCGTTCCCGTCGACGACGCGGAGGCGGTGGCGGCCGCTTCCGGCAAGCCCGTGATCGTCTCCGGGACCGACCCGGCGGCGCCCGCCATCTCCGTGGACGGCGCGGACGCCTCGGGCCCGATCCGCACGCAGGAGGTCACGGCCGCGGTCAGCGCCGTCAGCGCGGTGCCCGAGGTGCGTGCCCGCATCACCGATCTGCAGCGGTCCATCGCGGCCGGAGCGGCGGGCGGCATCGTCGTCGAGGGCCGGGACATCGGCACCACCGTCCTTCCGGACGCCGACCTGAAGGTCTTCCTCACCGCCTCGCCGGAGGCCCGCGCCTCCCGCCGCAGCGGCGAGCTGAAGGGCAAGGACGCCTCCGACGTCTCCACCACCCGTGAAGCGCTGATCAAGCGGGACCAGGCCGACTCCAGCCGCAAGACGTCCCCGCTGAAGAAGGCGGACGACGCCGTCGAGGTGGACACCACGGAACTCTCCCTGGAACAGGTCGTCGAGTGCGTGGTGACGCTCGTCGAGAACGCGGCGTCGGAGAAGTCCCGCGAAGCCGGCACGGCCTCCGTGGCGAACGAGAAGGCGGGGCAGATCTCCAAGTGACGTCCACCGGGGGAGCACCCGGTGCGCGGGGGGCCGCGACGGGGCGCCGTATCGGCCTCGGCCTGATGCACGGCCTGTGGCGTCCCCGCGTGCTCGGTGCGCGGCGAGTGCCCGCGAGCGGTCCGGTGATCCTCGCCGTCAACCACTCGCACATCATCGACGGACCGATGCTGATGGGCATCGCGCCCCGCCCCGTCCACTTCCTCATCAAGCGGGAGGCGTTCGTGGGCCCGCTCGGCCCGTTCCTGCGGGGCATCGGGCAGATCGAGGTCGACCGCAGCTCGGCCGACCGCGCCGCGATCCAGCGGGCGCTGGCCGTGCTGGAGGGCGGCGGGGTACTGGGGATATTCCCCGAAGGGACCCGCGGCGAGGGCGACTTCGCCTCGCTGCGCTCGGGACTCGCCTACTTCGCCGTACGCTCCGGAGCGCCCGTCGTCCCGGTGGCGGTGCTGGGCAGCAACGACCGGCCGGGCAGACTTGTCAGGGCGCTTCCCGCACTGCGCAGCCGGGTCGACGTCGTCTTCGGCGACCCCTTCGAAGCGGGAGACGGCAGCGGGCGCCGTACCCGCAAGGCGCTCGACGAGGCCACCTCGCGCATCCAGCGCAGACTGACGGACCACCTGGCGGGCGCGCGGCGGCAGACGGAACGCTGAGCACGCCCCGGCGCCCGCGGGGCGCCCCACAGGCACCACGGGCCGGCCGCCGCGGACGGCCGGCCCGGCACACTTGCAGCAGCGAGCCGCCCGGAGACCTCCGGGCGGACGCGGACCACCTGATCAGGAACGACGAGGACGAGACGGCATGAACGACCAGAACCAGCACGGCGACGAGCCGGCGCACGAGCACGGTGAGCTCGGCGACGCCGAGTTCGCCCAGTTCATGGAGCTCGCCGCGGAAGAGGGCTTCGAAGCCGAAGAGGTAGAGGGTGCCCTGGAGGAGGCCTCGCACGGGCCGCTGCCGGTGCTCGCCGTCGTCGGCCGCCCCAACGTCGGCAAGTCGACTCTGGTGAACCGCATCCTCGGCCGGCGCGAGGCCGTCGTCGAGGACCGCCCGGGCGTGACCCGGGACCGCGTCACCTACGAGGCCGAGTGGGCGGGCCGCCGCTTCAAGGTCGTCGACACCGGCGGCTGGGAGCTCGACGTGCTCGGCATGGAGGCGTCGGTGGCGGCCCAGGCCGAGTTCGCGGTGGAGGCCGCCGACGCGGTCGTCTTCGTGGTGGACGCCCAGGTCGGGGCCACGGACACCGACGAGGCCGTCGTGCGGATGCTGCGCAAGGCCGGCAAGCCGGTCGTGCTCTGCGCCAACAAGGTCGACGGGCCGACGGGCGAGGCCGACGCCGCCTACCTGTGGGGCCTCGGCCTCGGTGAACCGCACCCCGTCTCCGCCCTCCACGGACGCGGTACGGGCGACCTTCTCGACGTGGCCCTCGACGCCCTGCCGGAGGCCCCTGAGCAGACCTTCGGCGCCGGCGGAGTCGGCGGCCCGAGGCGCGTGGCGCTGATCGGGCGTCCCAACGTCGGCAAGTCCTCGCTGCTGAACAAGGTGGCGAAGGAGGACCGCGTCGTCGTCAACGAGGAGGCGGGCACCACGCGGGACCCGGTCGACGAGCTGATCGAACTCGCCGGCCGCACCTGGATGTTCGTCGACACCGCGGGCATCCGCCGCCGCGTGCACCTCCAGGAGGGCGCCGACTACTACGCCTCGCTGCGCACCGCGGCCGCCCTGGAGAAGGCCGAGGTCGCGGTCGTCCTGATCGATGTGACGGAGTCGATCAGCGTCCAGGACCTGCGCATCATCACCATGGCCGTGGAGGCCGGACGCGCACTCGTCATCGCCTACAACAAGTGGGACAACCTCGACGACGAGCGCCGCTTCTACCTGGAGCGGGAGATCGAGAGGGACCTGGTCCAGGTGCGCTGGGCGCCGCGGGTGAACATCTCGGCCCGCACCGGACGGCACATGGAGAAGCTCGTACCGGCCATCGAGACGGCGCTCGAAGGGTGGGAGACCCGCGTCCCCACCGGGAAGCTCAACTCCTTCCTCGGCGAGATCGTCGCGGCGAACCCGCACCCGGTGCGGGGCGGCAAGCAGCCCCGCATCCTCTTCGGCACGCAGGCCGGGGTCAGGCCGCCGCGGTTCGTGCTGTTCGCCTCCGGGTTCCTGGAGGCGGGCTACCGGCGCTTCATCGAGCGGCGGCTGCGCGAGGAGTTCGGCTTCGAGGGGACGCCCGTGCACATGTCGGTGCGGGTGCGTGAGAAGCGCGGCAAGAAGAAGTAGCCGGCCTTCGCGGGCCGGCCGGCGCCGCACCCGCTGCGGTGTGCGGCGCCCGTGCGACGGTTCCGGTGCCGTCGCCGTCGTTCAGTGTCCGTACGTGCGTCCGTTCTGCTGTCCCGGAGGCAGGGCGGCGGGCTTGCCGCCGGTGCGCTTCGGCAGCAGTTCGTGCGGCCACTCGCCGCCGCGCCAGCTCCCGCCGCCCAGCTGGCCGGCCGCCGTGCCGTGCGTCAGGCCGAAGCCCTCGAACCGCAGCTCCTCCTCGCCGGAGCGGTCGCCGGGCAGCGTACGGAAGAGCCTGCTGTACTCGGCGTACAGGGCGTCGTAGATGGGTGTGCCGGAGCCGGGCGAGGGGGATTCGCGGCTGTGGCGCATACCGGGGATGAGTCCCTGGTCGCGGTACGGGCGGTGGGCTCTGGAAGGTTCGTAAGGCTGCACGTCTGGCCAAACGACCGCGCCGCCCGGCGGATGCGGGGCGGCGCGGCGAATGACCTGTTCGCAGGGGTGGGTCAGGGGCGTACGTGCGAACGGAGCGCCGTGCGGGGCATGGCCCGCACGGCACGTCCGGGGGCTCCCGCCGCCCGGAGGACCGCGGGAGACCGTCAGCCCTGCAGAGGCATCGTGGCCGCGACCAGCACTCCTCGTGCCGCGGCCTGGACGAGGGCCTCCCGGAGCAGGTCCTCCCGGGGCTGGTGGCCGATGGAGCCGGTGGGCGCCGCGTAGACGAGCACCGTCCCGTTCCTGTTGGCGGACTCCCGCCACTCCTCGGTGACGGGCAGCGCCTGGTGCGCCTGCCACCAGGCGGTGGGCTGGCCGGTTCCGCCGGAGGGCGGCTGGAGGATGGCGTGGAGCTGGCCCATGGCGACCAGCACGGACCAGCCGGACACGGGTGCCGGCGGCTCCCCGAGGCCGGTGACGTGCTGGAAGCCCTGCTCGGCGAGGAGCGGCAGGAAGTCGTCGCCGGGGCCGCTCGCGCCCGGACGCGCGATGCGGGACGTCGGCTCGACGACGACGGCGGCGTGGACGGTCCGCCCGATCAGCACCTGCCCGCACGTGACGCTCAGCACCGCACGCTCCGGGGACGGACGGCCGGGCGCGGCGGGTGAGGCGGGCCGGGGCACCGTGCCCGAGGGGGCCGCCGCGCCCGCAGACGTCCCGTACGCGTCGGGAGCCGGTCGTCCGGGGTGGCCGGACGGTGGCGCGGCGTACCCGGCAGGGGCCGGGACGCCCTCCTGGTAGCCGTAGCCGCCGCCGTACCCCTCCCGGTAGCCGTCACCGTAGTGCGCGGCCTGGCCGGGGACGCTTCCGAACTGCTGGACGGGACCGGGGGCGTTCCCGAAGCCCTGGCCGTGATCGGGCGCGTAGCCGTAGCCGCCGTTGTGGCCCGCTGCCGGACCGGCGCCGTAGCCGTACCCCGGGTCCGCGGCGGCCGCGCCCGCGGTGCCGGCGGCCCCGGCCTCGGCGGTGATCGTGCGGACCGCTCCCTGCACCTGCTCCTCCGAGACCTTCACCACCTGCGAGGGGATGCACGCGGCGTGCGCGAAGGCGAGGACGGCCGTCTCCTCGCCCACGAACAGCACGGCGGTGGTGGGCATGCGACCGGTGTCGCCGGGAGTGCGGCACGAGGTGCAGTCGTAGGCGCCCGGGGCGTTCTCGCCGGCGAGCAGCCTGTCGGCTTCATCGTCGCCGATCTCGGCGCGTACGTCGTCGCTGACATCGAGCAAGGGGGACACAGGGGCTCCTGGCGTTCGGTTCTTGTCCCATGGACAACGGGAGAGCCGTGGTCGCGGTCACGCGCGGGGGACGACCGGAATGCTCGGGGGAGGGCACCGTGTCCTGCTCCGGGAGTGGTCAACCGGTGTAGTGGGCAGGCAAGTTCCAGAATCTTCTTCACAGTTTCGAAACTGTTCTGGGACAAGTACGTGATAGCGCCCAACCATCACCCTTCCTGCCCGGTCTACCCATCGGAAGGCGGACAGCAGGGGACTGACCGCGTCGAACGCGTGGGGGGCGGGCACATGCACATCGCGTTTCTGATCAACAGCGGCTACGGGATGGGCGGGACGATCCGTACCACGTACAACCTGGCGTCGAAGCTGGCGGAGCAGCACGACGTCGAGGTCGTCTCCGTGTTCCGGTACAGGGACCGGCCGTTCTTCGACCCTGGTCCCGGAGTCCGGCTGCGCTCGCTCGTCGACATGCGGCGGCACAGCCCGCACTATGCGGGAGACGATCCCCAACACGCCCTTCACGCCCGCGTGTTCCCGGACTGCGACGGCCGTCATCCGCAGTACAGCGCCCTCACCGACCGCCGCATCGGCGAGTACCTGGCGGCCACGGAGGCGGACGTCGTCATCGGCACCCGCCCCGGGCTCAACGCCCACATAGCGCGCCAGACGCGCCGCGGGCCCGCCCGGCTGGGCCAGGAGCACCTCACGCTGGCCACGCACTCGGCGCGCATGAAGCTGATGCTGCGCGACACCTACCCCCGCCTCGACGCGGTCACGACGGTCACCGAGGCCGACGCCCGCGACTACCGGCGGATACTCCGCCTGCCGGGTGTCCGCGTCGAGGCGCTGCCCAACAGCGTCCCCGCGCCGCAGGTCGGCCCGGCGGACAGCAGCGGCAAGTGGGTCGTCGCCGCCGGGCGTCTGGCCCCGGCCAAGCGCTACGACGTGCTGATACGCGCTTTCGCGGGCGTCGTCGCGGAACGCCCCGACTGGGGCCTGCGGATCTACGGCAACGGCCGCGAACGGGACGGCCTCCGGGCTCTCATCGACGAACTCGGTCTCTACAACCACGTGTTCCTGATGGGGCCCGCGCACCCCATCGAGGCCGAATGGGCCAAGGGGGCCATCGGGGCCGTCACTTCGAGCCTGGAGTCGTTCGGCATGACCATCGTCGAAGCCATGCGGTGCGGTCTCCCCGTCGTGGCGACCGACTGCCCGCACGGTCCCGGCGAGATCATCCGCGACGGGTCCGACGGGCTGCTCGTACCGACGGGCGACGTTCCCGCCGTCACCGGCGCCCTGCTGCGTCTGATGAACGACGACGCTCTCAGGCAGCGCATGGGACGGACCGCACTTGCCGCGTCCGCGCGGTTCGACCCCGCGCACGTCGCGGCACGTTACGAGGACCTTCTGACGCAGCTGGTCAACCGCCGCGGAGCCACGGTCCACAGAGCACGCGCCGCGCTGCTGAGCGGGGCGTACGCGGCCAAGGACGCCCTGTGCGCCCGACGCATCGCACTGCAGGGAGGACAGGCATGACCACCCGCGCCACCGGGACACCGCCGGCAGCCGCATACGGGGGAGAGGCAGCGGGCGCCGCCCCGGCCGCACAGGTGCGCCCCCCGGTGGACTGGCCGCCGCACTCCCCGAAGCCCAAGTCCCTCCGCCCGCAAGCCGATTGCACGGCGGACACCGCGGGCGGGATCACCATCGACGTGCGCGTTTCCGAGGGGCAGGCTGCCGCCTCCGGCATGGCGCGGGCGGTGGAGGGCGGCGCCGCGCTGCTCCTGAGACGCCGCGGCGGGGGAGAGGGCCCGGAGGACACCGTCCGGCTGCCGCTCGGCCCCGCCGGGACGGAGGGCGTGATGCGCGCCGTCCTGCCGAGCATCATGACGCTGCCCGAGGGCCGTTGGGACGCCTTCCTCGCCGTGGCCGAAGCGGAGCCGCAGCGGCTGCGCTCCGGGCTGAACGACCTGCGTTCACTCGTGGACCGCGTACCGCGGCAGGGACGTACCTGGCTGGGCGTGCGCATCCCCTACGCCACCAAGTACGGCAACCTCACGGTGCGTTCGTGGCTGCGCTGGCCGCACGCGGAGGCGGGGCAGCTGCACGTCGAGGACGGCCTGATGCGGCTGCGCGGCGTGCTCTTCGGCGCGCGGCTCGACAGCGGCGCCCGGATCGAGGCACGGCCCCGTGACGGCGGGCCCGCGGTGTGCAGTCCGGTGGCCCCAGAGGTACGTGCGCCCGGCCGTCCCGGGGGGCGGACCGCCTGGAAGACCGGAGCCGAGCCGGAGGCGGCGACGGGCTTCACGGCCGAACTGCAGCTCGCCGCGCTGGGGCCGGGACACCGGGTATGGGACCTGTGGCTGCGTCCGGACGGGGACGCCGGACCGGTCCGGATCGCCCGGATCCTCGATGACATCCCCGACAAGAGGCTGATCTTCAGCTATCCGCCGCAGCGTGTGACCGACGCCGGGGGAGAGCGGACGGTGCGGCCGTACTACACGCTCGACAACGACCTTTCCCTAAGGGTTTGCCTTTCGGATGCGTAGAAGCAGTGAAGTGGGCAACTCGAAGCCATGGAGGTGTCGTTCACATGGTTCCTATTCTGCTCGTACTGCTGTTGGCCCTGCTCCTCTTCGGAGCGGGCTTCGCGTTGAAGGCCCTGTGGTGGATCGCGGTAGCGGTACTCGTGATCTGGTTGCTCGGCTTCCTGCTGCGCACCACCAATGCGGGCGGAGGCAAGGCACGCTGGTATCGCTGGTAGACGGCGATCGCCCCGTAGCGGGAGGCGAATGACTTCCGGCGGAGCACTCTTACAGCGAACAAGGGCAGGGGCCCGGCCATCGGCCGGGCCCCTGCGGACTCTAGCTGTCCGCAAGCGGTGGCAGACTCGGCGGCATGGTCGAGACCTCGGCACGGCTGCTGCGTCTGCTGTCCCTGCTGCAATCCACCCGCGAATGGTCCGGCGCCGAGCTGGCCGCTCGCCTGGGAGTCACGCCGCGCACCGTGCGCCGGGACGTGGACCGACTGCGCGGCCTCGGCTACCCGGTGCACTCCACGACGGGCACGGCCGGCGGGTACCAGCTCGGCGCGGGTGCGCAGTTGCCTCCGCTGCTGCTCGACGACGAGGAGGCCGTCGCCGTCGCCGTCGGTCTGCGTACGGCTGCGAACGGCGGGGTGCAGGGCATCGAGGAGTCCTCCGAGCGGGCCCTGGCGAAGCTCGAACAGGTGCTGCCGCACCGCCTGCGGCGCAGGGTGAGCGCCCTCAACGCCTACACCGTGCCCATGCTGCCGACGCACCGGGCCCCGTCCGTCGAGGCGTCGGTCATCACGGAGCTCGCCCACTCCTGCCGCGATCACCAGCAGCTCCGGTTCGCCTACGAGGCGCACGACGGAACGGCCACGCGGCGGGTCGTGGAGCCCCACCGCCTGGTGAGCACCTACCGGCGCTGGTACCTCGTGGCCTGGGACGTGGAACGCGCCGACTGGCGCACCTTCCGAGTCGACCGCATCACGCTCACGCCGCCCCACGGGTCCCGCTTCACGCCCCGCACGCCTCCGGCGGACGACCTCGCCGCCTGGGTCTCGGAGGGCGTCTCCGTACGGGCCTACCCGGCTCAGGCCGCGGTGCTGCTGCGCGTGCCGGTCGAGCGGGCCGCGGAGGTCGTCTCCCGCTCCTGGGGGACGCTGGAGGCGGTGGACGGGGAGAGCTGCCTCTTCCGTACGGCGGGGCCTTCGCTGGAAGTGATCCTCCCCTACATCCTCATGCTCGGCTTCGACTTCGAAGTGCGGGAACCGGCAGAGCTGTTGCCGCTGGTCGAGACCCTGCGGGACCGGCTGGAGAGGGCCCGGGGCGAAAACTGACGGACCGGAAGTCCGGGTTTCACTTCCGACTTCCGTATCGGCGCTTGCCGCACTGGCAGTCACACGGTCACGACTTCGAGTGACGGTAATCGCATGATCGGTCACGCGCCGCGACTTCCCCTTCGAGTCGTAGCGCGCGTCCGGTCGGTTCCCGGAAAGCGTTCGCGCGAGAGCCCGGGTCTATTTCCGGGACCGCACGCGGCTTCGCGGGAAGAACCACCGCCGAAGTAATCCGCCCGCCCCGCAGGGTTTCTGACGGAGCGTTCGCGAAAGAATTCGGCAAGGAAAGGGAAGCGTCCGGTGCGCGGCAATTCCAGTCCGCGTACATGCCTCGTACGAGTGACACCGGGAAGCCCGGAGCAGCCGCCGGTCACTGTGACAAGAGTGTGACGAGGTGACGATACGTCCCGTACCTCCGGCGGTACGGTTGCGTCATGGCACCGGAATCCACCCCCCAGGGCACACCGCAGGACGAGCCGGAGAGCTACGTCGGACTCTCCGCGTCCGAGGCCGAGGAGCGCGCCTACGCACGCGGCTGGACCACCGTGCGGTCGCTCCCGCCGGACGCGATCATCACCATGGAGTACCTCAGCGGACGGCTCAACTTCTCCGTCGCGAAGGACACCGGCACAGTGGTGCGCTGCTGGCCGGGCTGAGCCCGCGCCGGCCCCGCTGCGCACACGAGTGTGGCCCCGGAACCCTCAAGGGTTCCGGGGCCACACTCATGCGGCGCGTACCGGTCCGGCGCGGGCCGGTACCCCTGCCGCGCGTGGTTACTTGCCGCGCGGCCCCAGAGGTGCGGGGCGGGGCTGCGAGCGGTCCCCGTACGGGCGCCTGGGTCCCGCGGGCGGCTGCGGCGTGACGGGCGCCCGCTCCGCGCGCAGCGGGTGCTGCCGTCCGGGAGCGTGGTGCAGCCGGGCGGCGCCCACTCCCGTGCCCGGGGAGGGCTGGGCCGGGGCGCGGCCCCCGACGACGGCGGTGTCGTGCTGCGCCTCCTCCGCCGTCATCTCCTCGGCAGGGCGTGCCCTGCCGGACGGAAGCAGGGGCTGCCGCGTGACGGGGGAGAGCGGCGAGGGAGCCAGGCCGGGGATCCGCGAGGTGCTCCTGCGGTCCCGCCAGGCGAGGACGTGGTCCTCGGCGGTGGCGATGGCCGGCTCAGCCCAGGGCAGCGCCAGCAGGATCAGCAGTCCCGCGGCCCAGCCGAGCAGTACGTCGCTCACCCAGTGCGTGCCGAGATAGGCGGTCGTCGCGCCGACTCCGAGAGCGAAGAACGCGGCGACCACGGACAGCACGCGGCGGGCGCGCGGCGTGGTGGCGAGATAGGCGAGGACGCCCCAGGTCACGACGGCGTTCGCCGTGTGACCCGACGGGAATATGTCGCCGCCGGCGAAGAGTTCGGCCGATCCGACGGAGGTCGCGTAGTGCGGGCCGAGCCTGCCCAGGCCGATCTTGACTGCCCCCACGGTGATGTTGAGGGCCAGCAGGGACGTCCCGAGCACGAGAAGCGGCCGCAGCGTGCGCTGCCGCCAGGAGCGCCAGCCGAGCCAGGCGGCGACGAGCACGGCCGTGGGGCCGCGCTGCCCGAGCACGACGAAGTAGTCCAGGAATGCGTGCATTTCGGGCCACTGCTTGTACGGCCGGAACAGCATGACCTGCCAGTCCAGCCGCACCAGGTCCGTGCTGAACAGGACGGCTATGACAATCACCGCATAGAGCCCGGTTGTCGCGCCGAACAACAGCTTGCGGGTCCGGCTCATCCGCGGGACGCCGCTGGTGCTCGGTCGCTCGGGCTCCTGTTCCAGCCGGGCGAGTAGTCGGTCGATACGCACCCAATCGACGTTACAACGGCTCTGAGAGATGCCTGTACACGTCAGGGGGTTCGTGATGACGATGTGATGTGGAGTGTGTCTCATGGCGGTGTTTGGGGGCGTGAATTCCTGTGGCTTATCCAGGGTTTAACCCGTGCATTCCGGATGCTCTCCAGTGCCTTCCGGTGCTCCTGGGCGAATTTCTGTTCACCGTCGGTTGCCAGGGAATTCCGCCGTCCTTTTCCCCTCGTGTTCCCCTTCCGCGCAAGCCAGTTGACGGCGCGACGGGCGGCGGTGCCCCGGCGCGCGCGGCTGTGAGCGGGCGTGTGCCCACTGTGCGCTGGTGACATGCGCCACGCGGTCGTCCGGCAGACTCGCGTACCCTGACGGCCACTCGCCCTAGTTGCTCCGGGCTCGACGACGTCCGTCTCCGCCGTGGCGGACAGAGGCGTCGCACCGCCGCCCGGTGCCGCCCCCCGCCGCCCAGGGCGAGCGCGAGAGGAGGTGCGCAGATGTCCGGGACGACCACAGCCGGAGCCGAAGGGCCCAAGGCGAATGCTCCCGTGCACGGGGCAGGACGCCCTGCCTCTGCCGCCGCGCCAGCCGCGAACCGCTGGGTCGTGCTCGTCGTCCTGTGCACCAGCCTGCTGCTGGTCGCCATCGACGCCACCGTGCTGCACGTGGCCGTACCGGCGGTCTCCGGCGATCTGCGGCCCGGCTCCGTCGAGCTGCTGTGGATCGTGGACACCTATCCGCTCGTCTGCGCCTCGCTGCTCATCCTCTTCGGCACGCTCGGCGACCGGATCGGGCGGCGCCGCGTGCTGCTCTTCGGCTACGCGCTCTTCGCTGTGGCCTCCGCCGCCGCCGCCTACGCACAGACACCGGACATACTCATAGCGGCGCGGGCCCTGCTCGGCGTCGGCGGCGCGATGATCATGCCCGCCACTCTTTCGATACTGCGCCAGGTCTTCCCCGACCGGCGCGAGCGTGCGCTCGCCATCGGCATCTGGAGCGCCGTGGCCGCGGTCGGCGCCGCAGTCGGCCCCCTGGTGGGCGGTGCGCTGCTCGAGCATTTCTGGTGGGGCTCGGTCTTCATCATCAACATCCCGCTGATGGCCGCCAGCCTGCCCGTCGGCCGCTGGCTGCTCCCGGAGTCCACGGGCAGCCGCGAGGGCCCCTGGGACGTTCTCGGTGCGGTGATGGCCGCGGGAGGCCTCTTCGGCGTCATCCTCGGAGTCAAGGAGGCGGGCAGCGGCGACCCGTTCTCGCCCCAGGCGGCCGTCCCGCTCCTGGCGGGCGCGGCGCTCCTCGCGCTCTTCGTACGGCGCCAGCGCCGGCGTCCGTACCCGCTCATCGACGTACGCGCAGTGGCACGCCGGGCCTTCGGCACGGCGGTCGGCTGCATCGTCCTCACCGTCCTCGCGCTGGTCGGCCTCGCGCTGATCGCCGCCCAGTACCTCCAGCTGGTCCTCGGTCTCTCTCCGCTGGAGACCGGACTGCGGCTGCTGCCCCTCTCGCTGGCGGCCGTCGCCGCCGGGCTCGCCGGATCGCGCCTGCTGGGCGTGTTGGGACCGCGCACCATGGTCGGGTTCGGCTTCGTCCTCACCGCGCTCGCGGTGCTCGTGCTGACGGGAGTCGGCCAGGAGGACCGGCCCGCGCTGCTCATCGGCGGGTTCGTGCTGCTCGGCTTCGGCCTGGAGACCACGCTCTTCGGCTGCTACGAGTCCATGCTCAGCGAGGCTCCGGCGTCCACCGCGGGCGGTGCCGCCGCGATCGGCGAGACGGCGTACCAGCTGGGGGCGGGCATGGGCATCGCCGTGCTCGGGACCGTCATGAACGCCGCGTACGCCCCCGGTGTGCGCGACGTGCCGGGCGTCTCCGACGCCGCCGGAGCCGGTGCCGGGCACTCGCTCGGCGAGGCGTACGGCATCGCCGCCCGATTGGGAGGGCCCGCCGGCGAGGCGCTCCGTTCGGCCGCGCGTGAGGCGTTCGTGCACGGCATGCACGTCACGCTGGCCGTCAGCGCCGTCCTGCTGCTCCTCGGCGCGCTCGCTGCCCTCAGGCTGCCGCGCACGATGGAGCCCGGGCGGGACGAGGCTAAGGACCTCCCGGAGGCCGCTTCGGCGGACGAGGGCCAGGCGGAGTTCGGCTCGGCCGAGGGCGTGAAGACCGCAGCCGCGGCGGGCGGGACGGACCAGGCGCCGAAGCGCGGGAGCGCGGCGATGGAGGAGCGTGCGGCGGGCGCCGCGCGGGGCGGGCAGGAGGCTGCCGGCGAGCGCGGGACGGCGGCGGGGAGGCTGCCGAGGCAGCCGGACCGCAGCCGCGGCGCGTCGCCCCGGGCGCCGGGCGCGCCGCGCTCCGGCGACGACGAAGCCCTGCTGCCGAGCGCCGGTACCCGGCCGTAGCGACCGCCGGAGGCAGCGGCCTCCGGGGCCGCCCCCGCGTGACCGCCGGCTCGGGCCGTGCCGGGGCCGGCGACGCGGGGGTCAGCTCTGGTTGAAGAAGCCGCCTTCGGCGGCGCGGCGGCTCTCGCCCCCCACGATCTTGTAGTCGTCGGGAGTCAGCAGGAACACGCGCGTCGCCACCCTTTCGATGGACCCGCGCAGCCCGAAGGTGAGCCCGGCGGCGAAGTCCACGACGCGCTTGGCGTCGGCGGACTCCATCATCGTGAGGTTGATGATGACGGGAACGCCGTCGCGGAAGAGTTCGCCGATGCCGCGGGCGTCGCGGAACCCGTCGGGTGTGACCGTGGCGATTCGGGTGCCCTGGTCCTGCGCGGCCTCGGCTGTCACCCTGACCCGCGGATCCGTCACCCACGGCTCCCGCGCGGCGTCCCCGGGCTCCGGCCCCTCGGCGTAATCGTCGTCGTAGTAACGCATTTCGCTGTCGTCGACGAGGCCCAGCCAGGCACTCGCCTTGCGCACCGATCCCATGGACGCCTCCTCTCCTCTGCGCGGTCGTCCGCATTGCCATCGAGCGGCTCCGCCGCGGATCCGCATCCCTATCGTCGTCCATGATGCGGATGTTGCGCCAAGCGGATACCTGCCCAGAACGGGATTCGTGACGGTACTGGTGCAGAACATATGGCGCTCGGTCAGGGAAACAGTGGGGCCCGCGTGGTGACGGTGTGCAAGTTTCGCGGCCTGCGAGGTGCGGACCGGGTCGGTTCCGAGTTCGGGCAGAAGGATGCGGGCGGCCCGCACACCATGTTGGCCTGCCGATAAAGTGATGCCGCCGCACGACGCGTGCGAAACACTGTGCGAGGGGTCAACGGGCAAGCGGGGGAACGTTGTTCGGAATCATACGGCCGTGCAGCCATCGGCTCGGCGGCCATCTGAAGACGGAGTGGATGGCGCACCTCTGCGGGCTCTGTCTCGCGCTGCGCGGGGCGAAGGGCCAGTTCAGCAGGGTGGCCACCAACTACGACGGCCTCATCGTCTCGGTGCTCGTCGACGCCCAGTCGCGGCGGACGGGCGCTGCCGACGGCCGCCGGCGCACCGCGGGCCCCTGCCCGTTGCGCGGCATGCGCAGTGCGCCGGTCGCGCAGGGGGAGGGCGCGCGCCTGGCCGCCTCGGTCTCGCTCGTGCTCGCTTCCGCGAAGGTGCAGGACCATGTGGTGGACGGCGACGGCGTGTTGGGCCGCAGGCCGGTGGCCGCCGTGGCCCGGCGGATCGCGTCCGGCTGGGCGCAGGCGGGTGCGCGTACGGGGGCTGAGCTCGGCTTCGACACGGCGGTCCTGGTCGACGCCGTGGAGCGGCAGCAGGATGCCGAACTGGCCGTCGTGCGGGGCGGATCGCTGCTGACGGTGACCGAGCCGACGGAGACGGCCACCGCCGCGGCCTTCGCGCACACCGCCGTACTGGCGGGACGCCCCGCGAACGCCGAACCCCTCGCGGAGGCGGGACGCCTCTTCGGGAGGCTCGCCCATCTCCTCGACGCCGTCGAGGACTTGGCGGCCGACGAGGAAGCGGGCCTGTGGAACCCCCTGACCGCGACGGGCACCGATCTGGCGGAGGCGCGGCGGCTGTGCGACGACGCCGTGCACGGGGTGCGGCTGGCGCTGCGCGAAGTCGACTTCGTGGACGGCGGGCTGGCGCACGTACTGCTCGCACACGAGCTGCAGCGCTCGGTGCGGCGGGTCTTCGGCTCCGGTGCCGGCGGCTGCGCGCATGCGCCGTCCGGTGAGGAGCCGCAGGACGCCCTGCCGTCGCAGGCGTCAGGTGAGCGGCCTCCCGGCCAGTCGCCGTGGATCACCCGTGACCCCACCGGCCCGCCGCCCCCGCCGCAGCGGCGCCGCGGCCTCCTCGCCGGCTGTGCCGTCTGGTCGGGGCTCTGCTGCACTGGCCAGATCTGCTGCAGGGACCCGTACCACGACCCGTGGACGGGGGAGTCCCGCGAAGGCTGGTGCCACAAGTGCGACTGCTGCGACTGCGGTTGTGAGGGCTGCTCCTGCTGCGAGGGCGACGGCTGCTGCTGCGACTGCTGTGACTGCGGCGCCTGAGACGCGTGCCCTCGGTCCCGGAGACAGGCGCCTGCGGCGTCGGGGCCACGTGCGGGCGCGTCGGAGCTACGGCGCGACCCGGCTGATATTCCGCTGCCGAGGCCTCCTGTACGGGCCGACGGGATGCGCGGGCCGTCCCGTGGCGGTGGTCGGCGGCGGATGGAGAAGCGCGCGAACGGAAACGGCGGAGTAGCCGCCGAAACGAATGTGAAATCCCCGTGAAGATGGTTCTTCGCGGGTGCGAGTTTCCCCGGAATGGCTTTCCTGATTAGCTCCCGCTTTTCGCGGTTGAAATCCCGTGAGTGGGGCCGTAATTGGGGGACGAAACAGGACAAGTCTGCATCTTGTGCCAGTTCAGGGCATGACTGCTCGTTATTGGGGCCGTGCCTTGTGTCTGTGGATCGACGCGCGTCACATTTCGACAAGTGCGACTGCCTGCGACGGGCCAGTTTTTCACGGGCAGAAGTGAAATCGGCCTTGTGTGGTGCGCTTCGTTCTCGTAATACTCCTCGGTACGAGTTGGCATGGACGTGACTTCCCTGCCGGGGAGATTCGGCGTCCGTACTTCCTCCGGGGCGTTCCCTCTGGTCCGGGTCGCCCCAACCCCCCACTGGAGGTTTTGAGTTGAGCGACAAGAAGCAGATAACGAAGCGGCGGATGGCTATCGCCGGCGCGGGTGTCGCGGCACTGGTCGCCGGTTCGCTGACCTGGAGCGCCAGCGCGTCCGAGGACGCGCCGAGCCTCAAGTCCCTGTCGAGCGCGTCGGCTTCGAAGCTTGCCTCGCAGCTCACGTCCGACATCAAGGCCGACGCCGGCTCCTACTACGACGCCAAGGCCAAGAAGCTGGTCGTCAACGTCACCGACGCCGCCGACAAGCAGCAGGTCGAGGCCGCCGGCGCCGAGGCCAAGGTCGTCAAGCACACGATGGCCAAGCTGGCCTCGGTGAAGGACACGCTCACCAAGAACGACATGACGGGTACCGCCCGCGCCGTGGACGTGAAGTCCAACAAGGTCGTCATCACCGCCGACCAGACGGTCAAGGGCGAAAAGCTGGCCAAGCTGAAGAAGCAGGCGAAGGCGCAGGGCGGCGCGGTCGAGATCAAGCGCAGCGAGGGCAAGTTCACCACCAAGATCGCGGGTGGCGACGCCATCCACGGTGACGGCGGACGCTGCTCGCTCGGCTTCAACGTGACGCTCGACGGCAAGCCGGCCTTCCTCTCGGCGGGCCACTGCACCACGGCGATCGCCAGCTGGTCGGAGTCCGAGGGCGGTCCGGTCATCGCCGAGAGCGGCGACGGCGAGTTCCCGGGTGCCGACTACGGCATCGCCACCTACACCGGCGACACCGAGCACCCGAGCGAGGTGAACCTCTACGACGGCAGCACGCAGGAGATCACCGGCGCCGCCGAGGCCGAGGTCGGCCAGGAGGTCACCCGCAGCGGCAGCACCACCCAGGTCCACGACGGCACCGTCACGGCGGTCGACGCCTCCGTCTCCTACCCGGAGGGCACCGTCAACGGCCTCATCCAGACCGACGTCTGCGCCGAGCCCGGCGACAGCGGCGGCTCCCTCTTCGCCGGCGACAAGGCTCTCGGCATGACCTCCGGCGGCAGCGGCGACTGCTCCGCCGGCGGCGAGACCTTCTTCCAGCCGGTGACGACCGCCCTCGAGGCCACGGGCGCCCAGCTTCCCTGAAGCGGCTCCCCGCGGCACTGACAGGGCACATGCCGGTGTGAAAGCGCACTGAGCACTGTCACGGAACACAGCGGAACCCCCGGGCACAGCCCGGGGGTTCCGTCGTTCCTGGTGGTGCGGCTCGCGCCCGGCCTCACACGTCAGCCGGAAGCGCTCGCGGGAGACGTCACCGGGGACGTCACTCCGCGGCGACCAGCTCCGCGATCTGGACGGCGTTCAGCGCCGCGCCCTTGCGCAGGTTGTCGTTGGCGAGGAACAGGGCGAGGCCGTGCTCCACGGTCTCGTCGGCACGGATACGGCCCACGTAGCTGGCGTCCTTGCCCGCCGCCTGAAGCGGCGTGGGGATTTCGGACAGCTCGACGCCGGGTGCGGCGCCCAGCAGCTCACGTGCCCGCTGCGGGGTGATCGCCCGCTCGAAGCGCGCGTTGACCTGGAGCGAGTGGCCGGTGAAGACAGGGACCCGCACGCAGGTGCCCGAGACCTTCAGGCCGGGGATGTCGAGGATCTTGCGGCTCTCGTTGCGGAGCTTCTGCTCCTCGTCGGTCTCGTCCAGGCCGTCCCCGACGATCGAGCCGGCCATCGGCAGCACGTTGAAGGCGATGGGGCGGTCGTACTTGTCCGGCTGCGGGAAGTCGACGGCGTCGCCGTCGAACGTCAGCCGGGTCGCGTCGGTCTCGATCGCCTTGGACGCCTGCTCGTTCAGCTCGGCGACGCCGGCCAGGCCGCTTCCGGAGACCGCCTGGTAGGTGGCGACGACGAGGCCGCTCAGCCCCGCCTCCTCGTGCAGGGGGCGCAGCACGGGCATGGCGGCCATGGTGGTGCAGTTCGGGTTCGCGATGATCCCCTTGGGCCTGCGCCGGGCCGCCTCGGGGTTCACCTCCGAGACGACGAGCGGGACTTCCGGGTCCAGCCGCCACGCGGAGGAATTGTCGATGACGACGGGGCCCTGCGCGGCGACCTTCTCCGCGATGGCCTTCGACGTCGAACCGCCCGCTGAGAACAGGACGACGTCCAGTCCGGAGTAGTCGGCCGTCGCGGCGTCTTCGACGGTGACCTCGCCGCCCTGCCAGGGCAGCGTGCGCCCGGCGGAACGGGCGGAGGCGAACAGCCGCAGCTGGTCGACGGGGAGTTTCCGCTCGGCAAGAATCTCCCGCATCACGCTGCCGACCTGGCCCGTGGCTCCGACGATCCCGATCCTCATGGGGCTCCTTCTGTGAGTGTCCTGTGCGGGGGCGACCGTCCCGTTCGCGCGGTGCGCGCGGGAGCGGCGCTGGCTCTTCTACCCTGCCTTGCTGCCTCTACGATCTGCCAATTCTTTGACATCGGTCACAGCCGCCCTCCGTGCAAGCATGTCCGATCATGACGAGAAGCGACGGCAGCGACGGAGGGGGCTGGCCGGACGTCGTCGGCGACACCGCCCTGTCCGTCAGGGTTCCCGAGGCCGACCCATTCGTGCGCACCGGGTCCTCCGCGCACATCACCGTGCTCTATCCGTTTCTGCACGTGAACCGGCTGGGCGAGGCCGTACACCGCGAGCTGGCCGCCCTGTTCGCCGCGCACGAGGCCTTCACGCTGTCCTTCGAGGGGTTCGGCCGCTACCCGGGGGTGCTCTATCTCGATCCTCTGCCCAAGGACCCGGTCGAAGTCCTCACCAAGGAGGTCACCCGGGCCTGGCCGGAGGCCGAGCCCTACCGGGGGATCTTCGACGGCGGGCTCGAGCCCCATCTGACGGTCGCCGTCAGCGAGGCGCCGCACGGCGACGACGCCGCGCACGAGGCCCTCGCCGCGCGGCTCGGGCCGCTGCTCCCGATATCGACCGAAGTCACCGAGGTCGGCCTGGTCGTCTGGGACGGGTCGCGCTGGCGGGAGCGCGTCTCCTACCCGCTGGGCCGGCCGGAGGGGTAGCGCCCGTCGCCCGGTCCGAAAGCCGCCAGGGCGTCCTCGGCGCTGTTGCGCGCGTACACGTACTCGTCCGCCCACTGCGCGGCGCCCTCGAAGCCGGACTCCGCGGCGATGCGCTCGCAGGCCGCCGCGCAGTCGAACGCGGTGCGGCGCAGGGTCACTCCGTCCCCCGGGCCGAGCAGCGCCCAGTGGGCGCCGGGCCGCCCGTAGGGCATGCCGACGCTTCCGGGGTTGACCACCAGCCGCCCGTGGGCGAGCCGTACGAACGGCATGTGGGTGTGGCCGCACACGACGGCCCGCACACCGGGGTCCACGCCGGCCAGCACCTCCGCCCAGCGCTCCGGGCGGGAGTCGACGAGCACGGTCTCCGCGTCGTCGCGCGGAGTGGCATGGCAGAAGAGCACCGGCCCCAGCCCGTCGACCTCCAGGAGGGCGGAACGGGGCAGCCCCGCCAGCAGTTCGACGTCGGCGGGACGCAGCTGTGCGGCGGCCCAGGCGTCGACGGGCGGGGGAGCGGGCGCCTCCGCCCCGTCCGTCCCGGCTGCCGGGCCTTCCGCGGCCGGGGGCCGCCGGCTGAGCGCGACGAGCTCACGGTCCGCGTTGCCGCTGATCAGCACGGCGCGGTCGCCGAGCGCCCGCAGCATCTCCAGCGTCTCCAGCGGCTGCGGTCCGGCGAGGAGGTCGCCGGCGACGACGACGGTGCCGGCGGCCCGCACCTCGGGCTCGGCCAGTACCGCCTCCAGGGCGGGGAGGACGCCGTGGACGTCGGAGAGGACGGCGACGCGTTCAGCCATGCGGCCGATGGTGACGTACGGGGAGGGGCGGCGGGGCGCGGTTCTGCCGAGGGCCGAGCGGAGCGGTCCCCGCCCGGCTGCCCGGTGAGCGAGGCCGAGTCCGAGCGGGTGGAGGCCGGGCGGGACGGGACGGGGCGGCCGCGCCTTGCCGCCGGGCGCCCCGTGTTCGAACGCAGGGCTCCTGTGCCGCGGTTGGGGAGCCGTCCGCGGCAGGCCCCCACCGGTGGTGAGCTGCGGAGAAGCCATCCGACACCGTTCGAACGCGGGTTCGAGTACTGGTCTATGGTGGAGGGCATTCGGCAAGCAGGGATGCGAGTGCGGTGGGAGGTGCGTGCGGTGCCTGGATTCGTGCATCTCCATGTCGCCTCCGGCTTCTCCCTGCGGTACGGGGCGTCGCATCCCGAGACGCTGGCCGACCGTGCCCGCGAGCGCGGAATGGACGCGGTCGCGCTCACCGACCGCGACACCCTCGCCGGAGCGGTGCGCTTCGCGCGGGCGAGCGCGAACGCCGGGGTGCGCCCCGTCTACGGGGCGGACCTGGCCGTCGCGGAGCGCCCGGAGCGCACGAGCGCGGTACGCCGCCGCCGTACGCCGGTCCGGGGCGGTGCCTTCATCGACGAATCGGCACAGCGGGTCGTCTTCCTCGCGGCCCGCGGCGGCACCGGATGGGACGGGCTGTGCCGGCTGGTGAGCGCGGCGCACGCCGGCGGAGGCGAGCGGCCCCAGCTGGAGTGGGACGACCTGGCGGCCCTGGGCGGTGCTTACGGCGGAGCGCTGACCGTACTGCTCGGGCCCGAGTCCGACGTGGGGCGCGCGCTCGCCTCCGGGCGCCCCGACAAGGCGGCGCGGCTGCTGTCCGGCTGGCGGGAGATCTTCGGCACGGCGCTGCGGCTGGAGGTCGCGGGGTGCGTACCGCTGCGGGAGTCCGCGCGGATGCTGGGGCTCGCCGCCGAGCAGGGCGTCAGGCCCGTACTGACCAACGCGGTGCGCTACGCCGACCCCAGCCAGGGCCCGGTCGCGGACGTCCTGGACGCCGCGCGGCGCCTGGTGCCCGTCGACCCGCGGAAGGGGCTGGACAGCGGCGAGCGGTGGCTGAAGGGGCCGGAGGCCATGGAGGCGGTCGCGCTGCGCGTCGCGGAGGCGGCGGGCTACCGGAGCGACACCGCGCACCGGCTGCTGGCGCTGACCGAGGAGGCCGCCGAGGACTGCCGCGTCGACCCCGAGTACGACATCGGCATCGGCCGGGTCCACTTCCCCGAGCCGTGGCTCGTGGGCGCGGGCAGGGGCGGCGGGCGCGGGCGTCCCGGCCCGGGCGGGCCCGCCGCGACGCGGGGGAGGACCGCGGAGCGTGTGCTGCGTTCGCGCTGCGCCGCGGGGATGGTCGCGCGGAGGTACGAGTCCCAGCGGAAGCGCTGGGAGCGGCTCGAACACGAGCTGCGGATCATCGAGGGACTCGGCTTCTCCTCCTACTTCCTGACCGTCGCGCAGGTCGTGCAGGACGTGCGGGCGATGGGCGTGCGGGTCGCGGCGCGCGGCTCGGGGGCGGGGTCCCTGGTCAACCACCTGCTGGGCATCGCACACGCCGACCCCCTCGAACACGACCTGCTCATGGAACGGTTCCTCTCACCGCGCAGGGCGGCCCTCCCGGACATCGACATCGACGTGGAGTCCGCACGGCGGCTGGAGGTCTACCGCGCCATCTTCGACCGCTTCGGCGAGGAGCGCGTCGCCGCCGTCGCCATGCCCGAGACCTACCGGGTGCGGCACGCCATCCGCGACGTGGGCGCCGCGCTGAGCATGGACCCCGCCGAGACCGACCGGCTGGCGAAGGCGTTCCCGCACATCCGGGCGCGGGACGCGCGCGCCGCGCTCGGCGAGCTTCCGGAACTGCGCGGCGTGGACGTCGAACGGTACGGCCCCCGCTTCTGGGACCTGGTCGAGTCGCTGGACGCTCTGCCCCGCGGGGTCGCCATGCACCCGTGCGGGGTGCTGCTCTCGGACTCCTCGCTCCGCGCCCGTACGCCGGTGGTGCCCACCAGCGGCGAGATCCCCCTCGGCCCTCCGGGCGAGGGCGGGGCCCCCATCCCCATGTCGCAGTTCGACAAGGACGACGTGGAGGAGCTGGGGCTGCTCAAGCTGGACGTGCTGGGGGTGCGGATGCAGTCCGCGATGGCGCACGCCGTCGCCGAGATCGAGCGGGCGGCGGGCGAGAGGGTCGAGCTGGAGAAGGTGCCGGAGGGCGATCCGGAGACGTACGCGCTCATCCGGTCCGCGGAGACCCTCGGCTGCTTCCAGATCGAGTCGCCGGGCCAGCGTGACCTGGTCGGGAGGCTGCAGCCGGAGAGTTTCCACCATCTCGTCGTCGACATCTCGCTGTTCAGGCCGGGGCCGGTCGTCGCCGACATGGTGCGGCCCTTCATCGAGGCCCGGCACGGACGGCGGCCCCCGGACTACCCGCACCCGGACCTGGAGCCGGCGCTGAGCGAGACGTACGGCGTCGTGGTCTTCCACGAGCAGGTCATCGAGATCATCTCGGTCATGACCGGGTGCGGCCGGGCGATGGCCGACGAGGCGCGGCGTGCGCTCTCGGACGAGGTGCGGCAGGGGAGGGTGCGCGCCTGGTTCCGGCAGGAGGCATCCCGGCGCGGGTACGCGGACGAGGCGGTCCGGCGGACCTGGGAGATCGTGGAGGCGTTCGGGTCCTACGGCTTCTGCAAGGCGCACGCCGTCGCGTTCGCCGTGCCCACCTACCAGTCGGCGTGGCTGAAGGCCCATCATCCCGCCGCCTTCTACGCGGGTGTACTGGAGCACGATCCCGGGATGTATCCGAAGCGGCTGCTGCTGGCGGACGCGCGGCGACGCGGGGTGCGGGTGCTGCCCCTGGACGTGAACCGGTCCTCGGCCGCTTATCGCATCGAACTGGTGTCTGATTCAAAGGGGGTTGAGGCCCCGTCGGGTACACCGTCGGGTACGCCGGAGTCCCCGGCCGCACCGGCCGCGCAGGACGGTCCTGAGGGCTCCTCCGCCTCCGCCGGCCGGTGGGGCGTACGCCTCGCCCTCGCCGAGGTGCAGGGCATCAGCGAAGCGGACGCGGAGCGGATCGAGGCCGGCCAGCCCTACGACTCGCTGGCCGATCTGTGGCGCCGGGCCCGTCCGCCCCGCCCCGTCGCCGAGAAGCTCGCCCAGGTGGGCGCGCTGGACGCGTTCGCACCCGACGGCAACCGGCGCGACCTGCTGCTGCACATCGCCGAACTCCACCGCGGCCGGCGCGCCGCCTCCGGCGCGCGCGAAGGGCAGCTGGCGCTGGGCGAGGCCGCGGTGCCCGAGCCGGCCGGGCTGCCCGACCTCGACGCGGGTGAACGGCTGGGAGCGGAACTCGGCGTCCTCGGCATGGACACCTCGCGGCACCTCATGGACGACCACACCGCGTTCCTGCGGGAGCTGGGCGCGTACTCGGCGCGGGGGCTGCGGTCCGCCCGGCACGGCGAGACGGTCCTTGTCGCCGGGGCCAAGGCCGCCACCCAGACCCCGCCGATCCGCTCCGGACGGCGTGTCATCTTCAGCACCCTCGACGACGGCACGGGCCTGGTCGACCTCGCGTTCTTCGACGACGCCCACGCGGCCTGCGCCCACACCGTCTTCCACTCCTGGCTGCTGCTGGTGCGCGGGGTGGTCCAGCGGCGCGGGCCGCGCAGTCTCAGCGTGGTCGGCTCGGCGGCGTGGGACCTGTCGGAACTGGTCGAGCTGCGGCGCACCGGCGGCCTGGACGCGGTCGCCGCGCGCCTGGCCGAGGCCCCGAAGGGTCCGGGCACCGGCGACGGCCAGGAGCCGGCACGGGACGCGGAACGGGAGACCGGAGAGGCGGGGAAGCCCGGGCGCACGATCCAGGTCGCCCATGGCTACGAGATGCACCCATGGGCCGACCTGCGCCCCCCGGGTGACGCCGCCGACTCCCCGAGGGCCCTGCGCAAGCTCTGGCACTCCAGTCCGGGGAGCGCGGGATGAGCGGGCAGAACGAGCGGCCGGACGAACGGCTCCACGTGCTGTACGTGCACTTCGCGGACGCCGGGAACCGCCCGGATGCCGGGAACCGCCCGGACGGCGGCCCGCCGTACGGAGAAGGCGCGGGCCTCGGCGCGGAGTTCCCCGAACTCCTCGGTCTCCTTTCCGACTTCACCCCCGTCGTGCAGGCGCTGCCGCCCGACGCGGCGCTCGCCGACGTACGGGGCGCACTGCGCTACTTCGACCGCGACGCACCCGCGCTGGCCCGCCTCCTCCGTGTCCGCGCGCTGGCCCTCCACGCCACCGACTGCACCGTCGGCGTCGCCGTCAACCCGCTCCTCGCGCGGATGGCGGCGCAGTCGGGCCCGCCGGGCACCGTCCGGGTGGTGCGGCCCGGGGAGGCCGCCGGGTTCCTCGCGGGCCGGCCCGTCGCCGCCCTGCACGGCATCGGCCCGTCGACCGCCCGGACCCTCTGCGCGTACGGGCTGGACACCGTCGGGCGGGTCGCCGAGGCGGAACCCGCCACCCTGCAGCGGATACTCGGCGCCAAGACCGGGCGCCGCCTCCACGAGCGCGCCCGGGGCATCGATCCGTCGTCCGTGGTCCCCAGCGCCCCCGCGCGTTCCGTCGCTTCGGAGTACCGGTTCGACCTGGACGAACTCGACGCCTCCGGCCGCCGCCGCGCGCTGCTCACCCTCGCCGACGAGCTGGGCTTCCGCATGCGTGCGGAGGGGCAGGCCGCCCGTGCGCTGAGCCTCACCGTCCGCTATGCCGACCGGTCCACCACCACCCGCACCCGCACGCTCGTCGAACCGACCGCGCACACACCGGCGTTGACCGCCGTCGCCTACGCCCTGCACGACGCTCTCGGGCTGCAGCGGGCCCGGGTGCGGGCGGTCTCCCTGCGGGCCGGGGAGCTGACACCGGCCGAACTCGCCCCCCGGCAGCTCTCCCTGGACCCCCGCGAGGAGAAGGCCCGGCGTGCCGAGGCCGCCGCGGACCGGGCCCGTCAGCGCTTCGGTGCGTCGGCGGTCCATCCCGCGGGGCTCGCCGACAGCCCCGACGCAGCCTGAGCGGCCGCCCCGCGCGCCGGACTTCAGCCGATGTCCGGTGCCGTCCCGTACAGCCGGTTCACCCGTAGGCGGATGACGAGGCGGCGTTCGGCCACGAGCTCCTCGAAGGAGGCGAGTTCGTCCGCCGGCCTCGCCGACTCCGGTACGAGCGCGAGCAGTTCGCGTCCGACCGCGTCCCCGGGCGCCGTCGTGACCTCTGAGAGCTCCGCCTCGCGGACGGTACCGGAGCAAGCCGCGGGCAGCCCGCCGCCGATCGCCCGCGTACGGCCGGACTCCCGGGTCAGCTCCGCCCGGCGGCGCGCGCCGCGGCGATGCGCTGGCGGGAGACCTCGTAGAGCACGGCGGTGGCCGCGCCGGCGGCATTCAGCGAACTGGCCGACCCCGCCATCGGGATGCGCACCGTGCGGTCGCACAGCTCGCGCCAGGCCGCGCTGAGCCCCTTGGTCTCGTTCCCGACCAGCAGCAGTACGGGCCCCGTGAGATCCGTGTCGAAGAGCTCGGCCTCGCCGTCCTCGTCCGTGCCGACCACCGTGATCCCCAGCCCGTGCTCCCGCCTCTCCTCCAGCCACCGCAGGACCTCGCGGTGGCTGGGAACGCGGACGGCGGGCAGCGCGAAGAGCGAACCGGTGCTCGCGCGCACCGACTTGGGGTCGTAGACGTCGGCCGCATGGCCCGTGACGATCAGTCCGTGCGCACCGAAGGCGTCGGCGGAGCGGATGACCGTCCCGATGTTCCCCGGGCCGGTGGGCCGGTCGAACAGCACGCCCAGGAAGTCGCCGCCCGCCTCGATGCGGGAGAGGTCGTCGGGGGGCATCTCCATCGCTGCGACGACCTCGGGAGCCGACTCGTTCTTCTCGCCCAGCTCGGCGAGGAGGCGGGGGTCCATCGCCACGCGCTCCGCACTGACGTCGCGCAGCAGCTCCTCGGCCCAGCGTGACAGCGGGCGCTCGGTCGAGTGGATCAACGTCCGTACGGGCCAGCCCTGCCGGACGGCGACGCTGATGGGCCGTACGCCCTGGACGAGGAACTCACCTGCCCTCTGGCGCTTGTTCCTGTTGCTCAGCAGCGACTGCCACTGCTGGAAACGGGCGTTGCGGGAGGTGATCCGCTGAACCACGCGTGTCCTTCCGCTCCTGGTCGGCCGGTGGATGGGTGCCGCGGAAGCCTACACGGACCCGGGGCCGTCACTGAATCTTCACAAGCAGCCCTATGGCCCTGCCAAGTTACCGCTACGTAAATTGACGGTGCTTCGGCAATGTGACTCAGGTCACCCCCCGTGGCCCCCATGCAACCGCCAGTAACCCCACGCCCCCCACCACGAGGCCACGCCCCCTCACCCCCACGAGGAGACGGCATGAAGCTGTCCTGGAAACACGCCCGCACACCCGCCGCCGCCGCGGTGGTCGCCCTCGCTGTCGCCCTGCCCGTCACTTCGGCGGGTGCCACGGCGGCGGAGCCCTCCGCCCCCGCTCCCACAGCCAAGACAGCGAAGAAGGACGCCGCCGAGAAGGCAGCCGCGAAGAAGAACGCCGCCAAGAAGGACGCCGCGGCGAAGGTGGCGGGCGGCGGCTGGAACGACTACGACTGCAAGCCCTCCAAGGAACACCCCCGGCCCGTCGTCCTCGTCCACGGCACCGGAGGCAACGCCGTCGACAACTGGCTGGGTCTCGCCCCGTACTTGAAGAACCGCGGCTACTGCGTCTTCTCCCTCGACTACGGCAAGTACAACGGCATTCCGCTGATCTACGGCCTCGGCCCGATAGAGAAGTCGGCCGAGCAACTGGCCGCGTTCGTCGAGAAGGTGCGCGGTGCGACCGGTACCGGCAAGGTCGACATCGTGGGCCACTCGCAGGGCGGCATGATGCCCCGCTACTACCTGAAGTTCCTCGACGGCGCCGACAAGGTGAACGCCCTGGTCGGTATCGCCCCGAGCAACCACGGAACGACGCTGAACGGGCTCACGAAACTGGTCGACCTCATCCCGCCGGTGGGGGACGCGATCGAGGACCTCGGCCCCTCGCTGATGCAGCAGAAGGAGGGCTCGGACTTCATCAAGCGCCTCAACGAGGGCGGGGACACCGTGCCCGGCGTGAAGTACACGGTGATCGCCACGAAGTACGACGAGGTCGTCACGCCCTACAAGACGCAGTTCCTCGAGGGGCCGGACGTCAAGAACGTCGTGGTGCAGGACCTCTGCCCGGCCGACATCTCCGAGCACCTCATGATCGCGCTGACCGACAGGGTGGCCTGGCACGAGACGGCCAACGCCCTCGACCCGGAGAACGCCACCGAGACGACCTGCCTCTCCTAGAAACCGCTTCGGCTCTGAAACCGCTTCGGCTCTCCGCAGGCCCCGGCGTCCGCCAGGATCCGCTCCCGGCGGGCGCCGGGGCCGTCCGCGTACGGAATCGGACGGCGCCTTTCGCCTGCCGGGGCGGAGCACCGAGCGGGAGAAGGGCTACCCCTCGTACAGCCTCTCGGCGTACGAGGGGCCGTAGTGCTCCTCCAGTACCGCCAGCGGCTCGTCCGGCCTCTCCAGCGCCTTCGAGATCCGGGCTCTGCCCGGAAGGGCGTCCGGCCGCCAGGTTCCCGGGTCCCATGTGGAGGAGCGCAGGAAGGCCTTGGAGCAGTGGTGGAAGATCTCTTCGATCTCCACCACGAGCGCCACGGCGGGCCGGTGGCCCCTGACCGTCATGGAGTCCAGGAACGGCGCCTCGCGCACGATGCGCGCCCTTCCGTTGATCCGCAGGGTGTCACCGCGCCCCGGCAGCAGGTGGACGAGGCCCACGTGCGGATTGACGAGGATGTTCCTGAACCCGTCGAGCCGCTTGTTGCCGGGCCGGTCGGGGATGGCGACCGTGCGGTCGTCGAGCACCTTCACGAAACCGGGCGGATCGCCCTTCGGGGAGACGTCGCACGTGCCGTCGCTCCCCGAAGTGGCGATCAGGCACAGCGGCGAGTGTGCGAGCCACTCACGGTCGACCGCGTGCAGCGAGGTCCGTGCCTTCTGCGCGGCGTAGGGGGCCGGAGAGCCCAGCAGTTCGACCAGTTCGGCCTCAGAGGTGACTTCCCGCACCGGCGTGGCCGGCCCCAGCGGCTCCATCCGGCGTCCCCCGTCCCGTAGACCGCGTACGAATCCCGTACGCCCGGTTCGTACTCGCACTTTACGAGCACGGGTCAGCTCCTGCCACGGCCGGCTGCCCGGCGGCGGAGACCGGCCAGCATCAGCGCGCCGCCCAGGAGGAGCACGGACCCTCCGGCTGCGGCGATGGTGCCGGTATGCGTCTCGGCGCCCGTGTCGGCCAGTTGCGTCTTCGGTGCGGGAGCCGCGGGACGGGAGGTGCTGCTCTCAGGGGAGCCGGCGCCTTCCTCGTGCGCGCCGTGGCCGTGGGCTCCGGAGTGACCGCCGCCCCTGCCCTCGTTCTCCACGGTCGACTTCTCGAATCCCTCCGAGACCTGACCGGAGTCGGGCACGGTCGCCGCCTGCGTCGAGGACGCCGTGGGGGTGCCGCCGCCGGGGCCGCCGGCCTTGCCGCCGCCGAACGTCACATCGGAGCAGGTGTAGAACGCCTCGGGGCTGTCGGAGCGCTGCCAGACGGAGAAGATGAGGTGCCGGCCGCTGCGCTGGGGGACCTTGCCCTCGAACGTGTAGGCGCCGCCCTGCAGTTGCGGGTCGGTGATCTTCGCGAACGGCTTCGATTCGAGGTCCGACCACTTCAGCGGCTCGGAGGCGTCGTAGCCGGACTTGGTGATGTACAGCTCGAAGGAGCCCTTGTGCGGCGCCGTCGCCTGGTAGGAGAACGTGTGGGTGCCGGCGCTCATCCTGGAGGCCGGCCAGTCCGTGCGGGGCAGGTCGAGGCCCTTGTACTTGTCGCGGCCGGCGCTGCACAGCTTCCCGTCGGGAATGATCTCCTTGTGCCTGCCCGCCGCGTCGGGGATGTTGACCTCGTTCCAGTCGTAGAACGCCTGGGTGCCGCTTGCCTGTACGGCGGCCTTGCACGCAGCGGAACGGGGGTTCTCGGGGCCCTCCGCGAAACACGTCGAGACGCGGCTGACCGGGTCGGTCATGGATCCGTGTGCACCGGCGGGCACCGCGCTCAGCATCGTGAGTGCCAGGGGCGCCGCGCCCAGGGCCGCTATGCGCGCCACCGTACGACGAGCAGACATCTTGTGACTCCTGAAGGTGGGGGGTTGACGCATACGGCCCCGGCCTCCCCGTGGGGGCACGGAGGCCGGGGCCACTTGCAAGTTAGCGCCGCTCAGCTGCTGTTTCAGCAGTCCGAGCCCTCAACTGCCCATCCTTATGGTCCGCTTAAGGAGTGGCTCACGGTCGGTTAAAGCAGGGGCGTCCCCACGCCCGGGCGGGCCGCACCGTCCGCCGTCGGCGAGACCGGCGGGGCGGTCTCGCCGAACTGCACCGAACGCTTGGCCAGTCCGGCCCAGAATCCGTCGATGACGGTGCGGGCTCCGCCGATGTCGTCCTCGCCGGCGCCGAGCGCGACGAACAACGGCGCGAAGTGCTCGGTGCGCGGATGGGCGATCCGGCCCGCGGGAGCCCTGCGCTCGAAATCGAGCAGGGCGTCCACGTCGCCCCGGGCGAGGCTCTCCCGGCCCCAGTCGTCGAACTCCCGTGACCAGCCGGGGGCTTCGTCGACGCCGCTTCCCCACCGCAGGCCGTCCAGGTTGTGCGTGAAGAAGCCGCTTCCGACGATGAGGATCCCCTCGTCCCGCAGGGGAGCGAGTCTGCGGCCGATCCGGAGCAGCCGCCCGGGGTCGAGCGTGGGCATCGACATCTGCAGCACCGGCACGTCGGCGTCCGGGTACATCTCGACGAGGGGCACGTACGCCCCGTGGTCGAGACCCCGTCCGGAGTCCTCGTGGACGGTGGAGCCGGCGAGCAGCGCCCGTACGCGTGCGGCCAGTCCGGGAGCGCCGGGCGCCGGATAGCGCACCTGGCGGTAGCGCTCCGGGAAGCCCCAGAAGTCGTACACCAGCGGCAGCGTCCGCGTCGCGGAGAGGGACAGGGGAGCGGACTCCCAGTGCGCCGAGACCATGAGCACTGCCTCGGGCCGCGGCAAACGGGCGCTCCACGCGGCGAGTTGGGACGTCCACAGGGCGTCGTCGGCCAGCGGCGGCGCGCCGTGGCTCAGGTAGAGCACGGGCATCCGGACGCCTTTCGCGTCCGTCTGCGCGGCGGTTCCGGGGGCGCGGGCGGACGCGTCGTGCGTGCCGCCGCTGTGCGGCGGGTGAGTCATGGCGGTTCAGCCTCCTCGGTGACGGTGACCCGGCCGGTATGCGGCGGGCTCGGGGCGCCGGATCGTGCGGTGGACGGGCATCGGGCCTCAGCCTCGGAGCAGGAGGACGGCCGCGGCCGTCACGACGCCCAGCGCGAGGGCCGCGACGCCCCGGGAGAGGCGGTGTGCGCGGAGCGCGGGCAGCAGGCGGTCGACCGCGTAGCGTCCGGGGCCGGTCAGGGTGAGTGCGGCGGCACCTGCCGCGAGCAGCACCTCGTACTCGACCCCCTCGGGTGCGAAGAAGCCGCCGCCCCATTTCACGGCCAGAGCGTTGAGCATCGTGCCGAGCACGGCGGCACCGGCCAGAGGGGTGAGCAGTCCCAGTGCGAGCGCGAGCCCGCCGAGTGTCTCCGTCAGCGCCGCGACCAGCGCCATCGCCTCCGGCGCGGGGTAACCGGAGGAGGCGAAGAACTGACCTGTGCCTTCCAGCCCGGGGCCGTCGAACCAGCCGAGCAGCTTCTGCGTGCCGTGAGCCGCCATCGTCAGGCCGAGTGCGAGACGCAGTACCAGCAGCCCGGCTCCGTGGGCGTGCTCCGTGTCCGCGCTGGAGCGTCTGTCCGCATGGGCCGGGGAGGCCGGGCCGGTGGCGGGCGGGTCGCTGTAGGCGGTCTGAGGGGATGTCATCCCGTGTAACTCCCTGGTCCGTGATAGTTCAAATTTGAACTCGACGCTTTCGACCCTACGCTTTGATTCGAATTTGAACAACCCTAGGATGGCTCCATGAGCGAACCCCGGTGGCTGGACGCGCGCGAGATGGCCGCCTGGCAGGGTTTCCTGCTGGCGAGCAACCGGGTCGGGCATCACCTGGAGCAGCAGCTCAAGGAGGGCAGCGGCCTCTCCCACCCGCAGTACGAGATCCTCGTCCACCTCGGCGAGGCCCCCGGCGGGGAGATCCGCATGACCGAACTCGCCCGTAGCGTGGTCACCTCCAAGAGCGGCCTCACGTACCAGGTCGGCCGGCTGGAGAAGCGCGGCCTCGTGCGCCGCCGCTCCTGCCCCACCGACGTGCGCGGTGTCTACGCCGTGCTCACGGACGAGGGCCGGCGCGTGCTGGAGGGGGCCGCGCCGGGCCATGTCGCAGCCGTGCGGGAGGCCCTGATCGACGTGCTCGACGACGCGGAGCTGAACCTTCTCGCGGAAGGGCTGGGGCGGGTCGCCCGCCGCCTCGATCCCGACGGGGAGGCGGCGGCCTCCGGGTCGGACCGGGGTGACGAAAGGGGCGATTGAGCGTCAGTGGTGCGGTTGCCGTGACCCGCCGCGAAACGTCCCGAATGTGTCCGGTTCTGGAACCAACCGCGCGCTGTTCGGCGTTGTGTTCAACAACATAGGGAAAGCGCAAGGGCGGTCAGGGCACAATCGCAGGCGCGTGCGCCGGAAGGGAGCGGACGCGGGCAGGCCGGGCGAGTGGGCGGAAGGGGTGCACGGTGAACCTGCTGGATGTGTTGCTGCTGCTCGCGGTAGTGGTCTTCTCCGTCTCCGGCTACCAGCGCGGGCTCGTCGCCGGCTGCGTCTCGCTCGCCGGATTCGTGGGCGGGGCCGTCGTCGGCGTGTGGCTCCTGCCGTTCGTCCTGAAGAAGGTCGCGCCCGGCACCACCGAGGCGACGGTCGTGGCGCTGCTGACCGTGCTCGTACCCGCCGCCGTGGGTCAGGCCGTGGCCTCCCCGCTGGGGTGGCGCCTGCGCAGCTCCATGAGCTGGACGCCGGTGCGCTGGGCCGACGGGGCCGGGGGAGTGGCCGTGAACACGGCCGCGGTCCTCGTCGTCGGCTGGGTCGCTGCGAGCGCCCTCGCCGTCTCGCCCTCGCCCGTGCTCAACCAGGAGATCCGCAGCTCCCAGATCCTCGGCATGGTGCAGGACCGCATGCCGGACCAGGCCTCCACATGGTTCAACGACGCCGCGGGAGCGCTGGCCACCGCCGGGTTCCCCCCTGTCTTCAACCCCTTCGAGAACGAACCGGGGGCCACGGTCGCGAAACCCTCGGGTGACTCCGTCACGCGGGCGGCGACCGAGGCGGCCAAGCGCAGCACCGTCAAGGTCGAGGGCGTGGCCAACGTCGACGGAGGGGCGCGCGGGCAGGAAGGCAGCGGCTTCGTCTACAAAAGCCAGCACGTGATGACCAATGCGCACGTCGTCGCCGGTGTCGACGAACCGACAGTGCGCGTGGGCGGCGTCGGCACGCGGTACGAGGCGCGGGTCGTGGTCTTCGACTCCGCGACCGACGTGGCCGTCCTCGCCGTACCAGGACTGCAGGCGCCAGCGCTGGAGTTCGCGGGCGACGCCTCCCGCGGCGCGCCGGGCGTCGTCGCGGGCTACCCGCAGAACGGAAGCCTCGACCTGCGGGCCGCTGCCGTGGCGCAGCGGGTGACGGCGCAGGGCCAGGACATCTACGGCGACAACCTCAGTACGCGCGACATCTACGCGATCCGCTCCACCGTCCGTCCGGGCAACTCCGGGGGCCCCTTGCTGAGCAAGGACGGCAAGGTGCTCGGCGTCATCTTCGCCCGCTCGACCAGTGACGCGGGGACCGGCTACGCCCTCACGGCCGACCAGGTCAAGGGGCACGCCCAGAGAGGCATCCACAACAACCAGCCTGTGGACACCGGCAACCGCGCGGCGCTCTGAGGCCGGGCCCGCACGGCGCGGCCCATACGACGCCACTCCGTACGGCACCGCCCACGGCGCCTCCGGTCGGCAGGCCGGCCGCGGCGGGGTGGCCGCATCCCGGGCCCCGGCCGCCTGGGGGAGAATCGGCACCGCGCTGCCGCCGGCCGCCTTGCGTGGCCGCGCCGCCCTTCGCCGTCGCCCGCCCCGACAGATCCGGAGACCACGTGCCGTTGCAGATCGCCATCGACCCCGAAGCGTCCGACGCCCCCTACGAGCAGCTCCGCTCGCAGATCTCCGATCAGGCACGCGGCGGCAAGCTGCCCACGGGCTACAAGCTTCCGACGGTGCGCGGCCTCGCCGAGGAGCTGGGTCTCGCGGCGAACACCGTCGCCAAGGCCTACCGCGCGCTGGAGTCCGACGGCGTCATCGAGACGCGCGGGCGGCACGGCACGTTCGTCGCGGCAGCCGGGGACGCGGCGGCCAGGGAGGCGGCGGAGGCGGCGGAATCGTACGTACGGCGGGTGCGGCGCCTCGGCCTGGACCGCGGTGCGGCGCTCGCCGCCGTCGAGGACGCCCTGCGCGCGACGTACGACTGACGGGGCCGGAACCCGGACCCGGACCCGGACCCGGCGAGGAGCCCCCGGTACGCGACGGGCAGGCCCGAGCGGGGAGCCCCGGCGGCGCGGTGCGCAGGGCGACCGCCAGGGTTCACAACTCCCGCCTGCCGCAGATCAGTTGAGCTTCCCGACGGCGGTCTTCGTCGTCTGCTTGAAAGCGGGGACGGGGGCCTGCCCGAGGTCGCCCATCTCGCCCCAGCGGACGACGGTGACGGTCCTCCCGTCGCGGCCGACGCCGAAGAGGTGCACGCTCGGCTCGGACTCGGGCATCGAGACATGCACCCCGTAGACGCGGGCGCCGTCGCCGGCCGCCACCTTGCCGTACCTCTGCCAGGACGCCGTGCCGCCCGGAGTCTCCCGGAGCCAGTCCGCAGCGCAGGCGGCGACCTTCCTCTCCAGGGAGCGGGTCAGCTTCGCCGCGGCCGCCGCGTTCCGGGCGACGACGCTGATCTGCGTGGCGCTGGTGTCCAGCTCCGTGTGGTACTCGCGGTGATGGCTGCCCGCTGAGGGCAGTGCGCCGTCGACGCAGAACGGCTGCTCGGGCAGGCCCGCCGTGACCTTCCCCGCGAACCAGGCCGAGGAGGAGTGCGGAGGCAGGTCTCCGGGTGCGAGGAAGCCGGGCGCCCGGGTCTTCTTCGCCGGTTCCGCGGCGGCTCCCGGGCCGCTCGCGGCCAGCGTGATGCCGAGAGCGGCCACGGCCGCGAGCGTGCCGGCCAGGGCCGGACTGGATGGCTGCATGCGCATGTCGGGACCTTTCCCCCGTATATGTACTGTCGCCCCATCAGACATGTGAAGCCGCTGAAGGGTTGTACCGCCACGGAAGGCGAAAAGGGTGCGAAACGCCGCTCAACTGCGCTGCGCTCGCGGGCAGTCGGAGGCGGCGCCGCCTGCACAGGCCTACCCGTCACGGCGGCGCGTGGTAGTCCCGGGCAGGCGGCCCGCGCGATCCTGCCTGCCCGTCCGCCGGCGCCCCCGCCCCGGGTGTCAGGAAGGCGAGGACTGCGACGTCGTCCGTGTGAGGAGCCTCGTGCGCGCCTCCATCAGCGCGAAGCCCAGCAGGTTGAGCCCCCGCCACTGCGCGGGGTCACGGACCCGCTCGTCGTCGGCCGGCAGGCCCACGCCCCACACCCGGTCCAGCGGGCTCGCCTCCACCAGGACGCGGCTGTTGGTGCCCAGCAGGTACTCGCGCAGTTCGGCGTGGTGCTCGAACTTCCGCGCGTTGCCCTCGACGACGATGCCGTAGCGCTCGCGCTCCCACACATCCTGGTCGAAGTCCTTCACCTTGCGCCCCACTGCTTTCGCCTGCCGCGGGCCGGGGGCCGCGACGGCCCGGCGCTCCGCCTCGGCGTCCCCGAAGAGGCGGGCCTTCCGGGCCATCATCCAGTGCTCTGCCGTGGCGTACTCGACGCCTTCGGCCGTGAAGGGGGCCGGCCACCACTGGCTCAGGCAGCCCTTGCCGACACCACCGTCCCGGAGCGGCTGATGTCCCCAGAAGTAGAGGTACTTGAAGCGCTCACCCCGCGCCGAGCGCTCCACGAGTTCCGCGACGTTATCGACCATGCGGCGATTCTTGCAGCGGGCACCGACATCACACGACTCGTTATCGCCGGCACGTACGGCACGTACGGCGCGCTGGCCCCACTCCCCGCGTCGTCCGACCCGCGCGGCGCCTTCGCGTGAGCCGGCCGGCTGCTGCCTCAGCCTGCGCGGACGGGGCGGAGCGCCGGCCGGAGGTGCCGACGACATGTCCGCATGTCGACACCTGGCGGGCGCGGCCGCCTGCCGTGGATACCTGTGGGAGATATCCCGTCACTGACCACCTGTCAGAGATAGAGGCCGGGGCCCGCCGCGTCGGTGGGCCGCACCGACGCGGGGGAGACGCCGTTGCGCAGCGCGAACAGCTCCGCGAGCGTGGCCCCTTCGCGCCCTACGCCCTCCGGGGTGCCGAGCCATTCGACGGCCTCCTCGCGCTCCAGCGCGCCGACCTCGATACGCGCGAGGCAGCGTCCGGGGCGCACCACCGCCGGATGCAGGCGCTCCAGGTCCTCGTTGGTCGTGACGCCCACGAGGACGTTGCGTCCCTGGCCGAGCAGCCCGTCCGTCAGGTTGAGCAGCCGCGAGAGGGCCTGGCCCGCCGCGTGCTTGGCCTCGCCGCGGATCAACTCGTCGCAGTCCTCCAGCAGAAGGAGCCGCCAGCGCTGCTGTTCGGCCTCCGAGTCGTCGGCGCCGATGGCGATGTCCATCAGGTAGCCGATGTTGTTGAACAGGTGCTCCGGGTCCAGGACGCAGTCGACCTGGCACCATTCCCGCCACGCGCGGGCGAGCGTGCGCAGCGCGGAGGTCTTGCCGGTGCCGGGCGGGCCGTGCAGGAGGAGCAGCCGCCCGGAGATCGCGTCGGGCGTGATCTCCATCAGGGAGTCCATGGCGTCCGCCACCCGTGCCGTGTAGTTGGGGCGGACCTCCTTCCACGTCGCCGCCGTGATCGACCGGGTGGAGCGGCGGGGGCCGCGCATCGGGGAGTGGTACCAGAACCCCATCGACACCTTGTCCGACTGCGGTTCCGGTTCGTCCTCCGCCCCGTCGACGGCCTCCTTGAGGCGCTTCTCCGCCAGTTCGTCGCTCACGGCGGTCAGCGTGACGTCCGCTCCCTGGTTCCAGCGGGAGACCGCGGCCGTCCAGCCCTCGCCCTCGGCGAGGACGGCGTGCTGCCCGTCGGCCCGTGCCTCGCGCAGCACGGTCGCCCCCGGGGGCAGCAGCGTCCGGCCCTTCTTGACGCGGCTGACGGAGTGGCTGCGCGAGAACGGCTGCTCGCCGCTGGTGAAGCGGCCGAGGAGCAGCGCGTCGATGACGTCGGACGGTGAATCCGTATGGCCGAAGTTGAGCCGTACCGGAAGGGCTGCCTCGGGAGAGGCCGGTACGGCGGTCGCCTCGCTACTGTCGGTGCCGGGGTGCGCCGGGCGGCGGTCGACTGACATGAATGCCATGATCCGGCAAGACCGGCGCATGCGCACGCAGGTTTCGGGGCGGTTCGGCGCCTGCCCCGGGACTGCGCCGAAAGGCAGCCGGAGCGGGACCGATCGGACTCGGGTGCCGCGTGCGGTGTTCGTCAACTCCGTTGTGGGGCAGGTGAATCCTGTGACCGGGATACACGCGAGTAGCGGTCGGGCGATAGGGTTACTCTGCCCGGGCCGAGTGCCCTCGTACGGGTGGGGAGTGTCATGGAACAGATAACAGTGAGCGGCAGGGCGCGAGTGCCTGCGATCAAATGCGGTACGGGCGCGACGAGTTCGCGTCTCGACCGGCATCTGTCTGTGCTCGCGGGTCCCGCCGTGCCGCAGCGCCAGACGGAAGAGGCGACGACGCTGATGCGTGAGATCACGCGGCGTGACGCCGCGCGGCACCGGAGCACGAGCCGGAGTGCGCGCGTCTCGCTGTTCGCACCGCTGCGCAAGCTGCGCCGGACGTTGTTCGGTGGGCGCGGCTGAGAGAGCTTTCCAGACCTCCCCTGCGCTCCGGGACGGTGGCCGTCGTACGGCTGCCGTCCCAGTTCGTTCGCCCGGGCCCCGTTCAGCGGCCCCCGCAGACGGCGCCTCCCGCGCCCGCGACTGCCTTCACAGCAGCGCGAGTTGGCCTCCGGGCCCTTCTTCGGCGAGATCGAGCACGGAGGCAGGGCGGCGGGCCGCCGCAGGCGGCGGCAGTAGTCCCGCCTTCTCCAGCTCCGCCCGTCCGACGCCCGGACCGGCTCCCTCCGCGGCTGTTCTCGCCGCCCTGAGCGTCCCCTCCTCCAGCCGCCGGGCCAGGTCCCGTTGCCCGGTCCGCAGCCGGGCCAGCATCGTCAGCACCGTGAGCAGCTCCAGCAGTTCCGACGCCCACTCCTGCGGCCGTCCTCGTGGCCGCAGCGCCTCCAGAGTCCCCGGGGCCGAGGGCCGGGCGCGTTGCGAGAACCACTCCTCGACCACCCTCACCCCGCCGGTCTCGAACTCCCACGCCGCCGGGTCCACGGGGCCCACCCGCCCCTCGCCCACCCGCAGGACCCGCTCCCCGGTGTCGTAGGCCACGTCCTCCGGCTCGCAGACGGCCGGCAACGGGGCGCGGACGTACGGACGTTGGCCCCCCGGCAGCCGGGGCCCGGCCGTTCCGCCGCTCCCCGGCCCACAGCGTGCTCCCCGGGTGTGGATCCACAGTGCCCGCCGGCCCAGGGACACGCCCCGCTCCCACAGGGCGGCGTCCGAAGTCAGCGGGACGGCCCGGCCTTCAGGTCCCGCGCGTACGGCGGAGGCGATCCACGCCAGCAGGTCCTCCGCCTCCACTGCGACGCCGAGCCGGCTCGTGAGGTGGTCCAGCAGCCCGGGCAGGACGTTGGGTTCGAGGCCGCCGGGGCGCCGGTGGAGGGGCCGGATGCGGCCGGGCCGGCCCGCGGGGGTGTGGCCGTCGGGCAGCAGGGCCGTGAAGGCGAGCAGCGGTCCGGACCGGCCCGCATCGTGACCGGTCTCGACGAGATGCGTCTGGTGAGCGTCGCTCACCCTCCACAACTGGGCGCGTGCGCCGTCGATGAGGCGGTTGTCCGGGATCAGCCACTGCTGGTCGTACGGGCCGTGGAGCACCTGTACCGGCGCCGGGCAGCCTCCCCGTTCGTGTGCGAGGAGGTGTTCCGGCGCGGGACGGCCGGGCAGCGGCGCGACGGCGCTGCGCAGCGTGCGCGAGCGGCTCGCCTCGAAGAGCGCCGCGCGCTCGCCTTCGTCCTCGGTGCGCGTCAGCGCCGTCCAACGGGCCCTCAGCCAGGCCGGATCGGGCGCGCGGACCCAGGTCCTGCCCAGTCGCAGCGGCGGCACGGACCAGGGCATCACCTCGTCGAGCAGGGGTGCGTCGAGAGGTGCGTCCTCGGGGCCGGGCCGGTCTGCGCTCACCGCTCGATGCTACGAGCGCGGGCCGACAGCCGTCACGGGTGACCCGCACCCGTCGTCCGGAGCGGTGCCGACTCCGTTGCGCGGGCGTTCAGTTGCCGAGCTGGGCTTCCACGGTCACCGAGAAGGAGAAGCGGTCCCCGCGGTAGTGGATCAGGGCGACGTCCACGACCACGCCGTCCTGGTCGTAGGTGACCCCCGTGTAGTGCATGATCGGGCTGAGCAGGGGCACTTCGAGGAGGCGCGCCGTCTCGGGGTCGGCCAGGCGCGCCTCGACGGTGTCGGTGATCCTGCTGATCCGTACGCCGGCACGGTCCCGGAGTACCTTCGTCATCGGCCAGCCGCGTTCGAGGTCCGCGGGATCGACGCGCGGAGCGGTTCCCGGGTGGATGAAGTTCTGGGCCCAGTTCGTCGCCTCACCGGTGTCCGGGTCGTGCCGGAGCCTGCGGTAGGAGGTCGTCCGCGCGATCTGCGGGAAGTATTCGGCCAGTTCGGACGGCACGTCCTCCGGGCCGTGGCCGAGCAGCGTCGTACGCTCCCCGGACTGCTGGGCCACGATGGTGTCCACCGAGCCCAGCAGCCGGACCGGCCGGGACCTGCGGGCGTCGGGCTCGATGAACGTGCCGCGCCTCCTGTGCCGGGAGATCAGCCCCTCGTTCTCCAGCTCCTTCAGCGCCTGACGCATCGTCAGGACGCTGACTCCGTAGTGCTGGGCGAGCCGCTCCTCCGTCGGCAGGCGCAGCGGAGCCTCCGGCGGGCGGCCGAGTATGGAGGCGCGCAGCGACTGCGAAACCTGGTACCACAGCGGCAGCTTGCGGTTGAGTTCCAGCGAGTCGGGAGCGAAGACGGTCACGGTGCCCTCCGGGGGTGCTCCGGCCGCGGACGCGGACCGGCCCCGCCTCGGTGCGGGTCAAGGACGGAAGTTGCGCTGCAGACCCTGCCACACCTCGTCGTAACGGGACTGCCGGTGGTCCGCCTCGAGGGCCTGCGCGGTGGGGAGGACGGGCCAGCGGGTCTCGAACATGAACGCCAGGCCGTCGTCGATCTTCTGCGGCTTCAACTCGGCGGCGCTGGCCCGCTCGAACGTCTCGCGGTCCGGTCCGTGCGCGGACATCATGTTGTGCAGCGAGCCGCCTCCCGGCACGAACCCCTCGGCCTTCGCGTCGTAGGCGCCCTCGATGAGGCCCATGTACTCGCTCATCACGTTCCGGTGGAAGTAGGGCGGACGGAAGGTGTCCTCACCCACCAGCCAGCGCGGCGCGAAGACCACGAAATCGACGCCCGCGAGACCGGGGGTGTCCGACGGAGACGTGAGCACAGTGAAGATGGACGGGTCCGGGTGGTCGTAGCTGATGGTGCCCATCACGTTGAAGCGCCGCAGGTCGTAGACGTACGGGACGTGGTTTCCGTGCCAGGCGACGACGTCCAGCGGCGAGTGGCCGTAGTCGGCGGCCCAGAGGTTGCCGCAGAACTTGTTGATCACCTGGACGGGGCGGTCCGCCTCCTGCTCGTCGAAGGAGGCGACGGGGGCCATGAAGTCCCTCGGGTTGGCCAGGCCGTTGGCGCCGATGGGGCCGAGTTCGGGGAGGACGAAGGGCTGCCCGTAGTTCTCGCAGACATACCCGCGGGCGGACTCCTCCAGCAGCTCGACGCTGAAACGCACCCCGCGCGGGATCAGCGCGACGTGGCCGGGTTCCGCGCTGAGCAGCCCGAACTCCGTGCGCAGCAGCAGGCCGCCGCGTTCCGGGACGATCAGCAGCTCTCCGTCGGAGTCGCACAGCACCCGGTCCGTCATCGGGGCGTTCGCGGCGTAGAGGTGGACCGCCATGCCGGAGCGCTGCGCCACGTCACCGTTGCCGCCCAGGGTCCACACGCCGTCGACGAAGTCCGTGCCCTGCGGCGGGTCCGGAAGCGGGTTCCAGCGCAGCCGGTTGGGGTCGGGCACCGCCTCGGTGAAGGGTCCGCTGCGCCAGCTTCCGTTGCCGACGCGCTCGAACCGGGGGTGGGCCGCGGAGGGCCGGATGCGGTAGAGCCACGAGCGGCGGTTGCCGGCGCGGGGCTCGGTGAACGCCGTGCCGCTCAGCTGCTCCGCGTAGAGGCCGAGCGGTGCGCGCTGCGGCGAGTTGCGGCCCACGGGGAGCGCCCCGGGCACGGATTCGCTGCTGTGCTCGTTGCCGAAGCCGGACAGGTACGTCAGGCCTTCCGCGGTCTTGCGTGCCCGTTCACGGTCCCGGCCGTGCCCGGGATCGGCGCCGTCCTGTCCGTGCCGGCCGTCCTGGTCGCTGGTTCCGCTGCTCAGACCGGTGCCGAGGCCCATCACACGCTCCCGCCGCTCATCGATCCCCCTGTATTCCTGCGCATGACCATAGGAATGCCCGCTCGCCGCGTCAATCACGCCTCGTCGCGGCGAGTTCGCCCTGCCGGCGTCCGCGCGTACCGGACCGTTGCGGTGGCCACGATCCCCGTCACGTTCTCCGGCAGGTCCGTGAAGCGCCCTGTGAAGGGCGCCGGAACAGGCCTTACAGTGCGTGGCACGGAGTGACACCACCGTGAGAGGGAGTGCGATGTCCGCGACCGGCACACCCGGGGTGAGCGACCCGTCGAACGGTCCGTCCGAACAGGAAGCCGAGGCGGGCCACGACCCCGCCGGGGCGGTCACGGCCCTGCGCATCTGCCCCCTGTGCGAGGCGACCTGCGGCCTGTCCGTCACGGTCAGCCAAGGCCGGATCACCGGTGCGCGGGGCGACCGGGAGGACGTCTTCAGCCAGGGCTTCGTCTGCCCCAAGGGCGCCACCTTCGGCGAACTCGACGCGGACCCGGACCGGTTGACGAGACCGCTCGTACGCGACGCGAACGGCGTCCTCGCCGAGGCGAGCTGGGAGGAGGCGTTCGCAGCCGCGGCCGACGGGCTCGGCGCCGTGCTCGCCGGCGGGAACCCGGACGCCGTGGCCCTCTACCTGGGGAACCCCAACGTCCACACCATGGCCGGAGCGCTCTACCCGCCCCTGCTCCTCGCCGCGCTGCGCACCCGCAACTTCTACACGGCCAGCACCCTCGACCAGATGCCGAAGCACGTCTCCTGCGGGCTGCTCTTCGGAGACCCGCAGGCCATCCCCGTGCCCGACGTGGACCGCACGGACCATCTGCTGATCCTCGGCGCCAACCCGGTCGAGTCCAACGGCTCGCTCGCCACCGTCCCCGACTTCCCCGGCCGGCTGAAGAGGCTGCGGCGCCGCGGCGGCCGTCTGACCGTCGTCGACCCGCGGCGCACCCGTACGGCGAGACTCGCCGACCGGCATCTGGCCGTCCGCCCCGGAAGCGACGCGTTCCTGCTGATGGCCATGGTCCAAGTGCTCTTCGACGAGGACCTGGTGGACGCCGGCCCGCTCGCCGGGCATCTCAGCGGCGTCGACGAAGTACGGGCGCTCGCCGCCGACTTCACGCCGGAAGCCGTGGAAGGCGCGTGCGACGTGGCGGCCGACGAGATCCGCTCCCTCGCGCGGGAGGTCGCCCGCGCACCGAGCGCCGCCGTCTACGGGCGGATCGGCTCGTCCACCGTGGAGTTCGGGACGCTCACGAACTGGCTGGTGGACGTCGTCAACGCCCTCACCGGCAACCTCGACCGGGCGGGCGGCGCCATGTTCCCCCTCTCGGCGACCGCTCGCCCCCCGCGAACCTCCGGACAGGGCAAGGGATTCGAGCTGGGGCGCTGGCGCAGCAGGGTGAGCGGGCATCCGGAGGCCAAGTCCGAGCTGCCCGCCGCTGCGCTCGCGGAGGAGATCACCACGCCGGGGGAGGGGCAGGTGCGGGCGCTGATCACCGTCGCGGGCAACCCGGTGCTCTCCGCACCCGACGGCGAGGGGCTCGAACAGGCGCTGGGGCGACTGGAGTTCATGGTCAGCCTCGACCCGTACTTGAACGAGACCACACGCCACGCGCATGTCGTGCTGCCGCCCGCCCGGCCCAGCCGTACCGCGCACTTCGACTTCGCCTTCAACGCGCTGCCCGTGCGCAACCAGGTCCGCTACACCCGGGCCGTCGTGGAACCCGGCGACGGCGAGAAGACCGAGAGCGAGATCATGGCGCGGCTCCTGCTCTGCCTCGGCGGGCAGCCCGGCGCGGAGCCGGAGTCGGTGGACGCCGCGGTCGTCGAGCGGACGCTGCGCAAGGCGGCGGCCGATCCCGGCTCACCGGTCCACGGCCGCGAACCCGCGCTGCTCGCCGCCGAGTTGACCGGGCGCGACGGCGCGGAGCGGCGGCTGGACATGATGCTGCGGCTCGGCCCGTACGGGGAGGGCTTCGGGGCCCGTCCCGGCGGCCTGTCGCTGGAGAAGGTCCTCGCGCATCCCCACGGCATCGACCTCGGGCCGCTGCGCTCACGCCTCCCCGAGGTGCTGCGCACCCCGTCGGGAACTGTCGAGCTGTGTCCCGCGCCGCTGGCGCAGGACGTCGCCCGGCTGCGCGAGGCGCTGAGGCGCCGGGCTTCGCCGGAGAGCCTCGTCATGGTGGGACGGCGCCATCTGAGGTCGAACAACAGCTGGATGCACAACGTCAGTTCGCTGCGCGGCGGCACCAACCGGTGCCTCCTGCAGGTCAATCCGGCGGACGCCGACCGCCTCGGGCTGGAGGACGGCGCCCTCGCGCGCGTCACCGGCGCCGGGGGAGAGGTGACCGTCCCGGTCGAGGTGACCGGCGCCGTACGCACCGGCGTCGTGAGCCTCCCCCACGGCTGGGGCCACGACCGGCCGGGCACGCGGATGCGGGTGGCCGCTGCCGACCCCGGCGTGAACGTCAACCAGCTTCTCGACGGGACGGTGCTCGACCCCCTGTCGGGGACGGCCGTGCTCAACGGCTTCCCCGTGCGGGTCGCGGCCGCCACCGGCCCCGGCCCTGGGGCTGCCGCCGGGGCAGGCGCCGGGGCCGCTGCCGGGACGGCCGGGGACGAGGAAGGGGCTCGCGCCGCGGCGGTCCGGGCTCCCGGGACACCACCGGAGGCAGGGAGCACGGAGGCTGGGAGCACGTGACCGGCTCCAGCGGCACCGGCGCAAGCGGCAGCAGCCGGGGGACGGGCGCCGACGCAGGTGCCCGCGGCGCGCCCGGCCGCTGGCTGCTGAGGCTGGTCGTCTCCTTCGCCTTCGCGCAGGGCGCGGTGTGCATGGGGCGGCCCGCCGTCTCGTACCACGCGCTCGGACTCGGCGCGGACGCCGGTGCCGTCGGCGTCATCACGGCGGCCTTCGCGCTGCTTCCCCTCGCCGCCGCCGTACCGCTGGGCCGGCGTACGGACCGGGCCCGGTGCGGGCCGCTGCTCCCGGTCGGCGTCGCACTGATCGCAGCAGGATGCGTGCTGGCCGGGACGGCGCCCTCGCTGCCGCTGCTGGCGGCCTGGAGCGCGCTGCTGGGCCTCGGGCACCTGGTGTTCGTGATCGGTGCCCAGTCCCTGGTGGCGCGGCAGAGCGCACCGCACGAACACGACCGCAACTTCAGCTACTTCACCATCGGCGGCTCGATGGGCCAGCTCGCGGGACCGGTCCTCTCGGGCTGGCTGGTGGGCGGCGGGGCCTCCGGCTGGACGAGCGGCCACAGCAGCGCGGTGGCGCTGTTCGCCGCGGGTGCGTCGAGCGTCTGCGCGTACGCGACGCTCTGGAGGATCGAGGCGCCCCGGGCCGCCCGTGAGGGCGGCCGGCCAGGCCGCCGCGGAGAGGGGCGGGCCGGCGGGCCCGCGGAGAGCGGCAGCCCGGTGCCGGTGGTGCGCATCCTGCGGGCGCGCGGAGTTCCCGCGGGCATCCTCACCTCTCTCGCCGTGCTCTCCACGACGGACGTGCTCACCGCCTACCTGCCCGTGCTGGGCGAGGAGCGGGGCATCGCCCCGGGCGTCGTCGGCGTGCTGCTGAGCCTGCGGGCCGCCGCGTCCGTCGCCTCGCGCGTGGCCCTGCCGGTGATGACGGCCTGGCTGGGCAGGCAGATGCTGCTGGTCGCCAGCTGCGTGACCGCGGGCCTGCTGTGCGCCCTGCTCGCCGTCCCCATGCCCGTGTGGGGCCTCGCATTCGCGCTGCTGGTACTGGGTTTCGGACTCGGAGTGGGCCAGCCGCTGACCATGAGCACGGTCGTGCAGGCCGCCCCGGACCGGGCACGTTCCACGGCGCTGGCGCTGCGGCTTACGGGCAACCGGCTGGGTCAGGTCGGGGCACCCGCCGGGGCCGGGCTGCTCGCCGGAGCCGCCGGTGCGGCAACGCCTTTCGTGCTGCTCGGGGCGCTGCTGCTGGGCGCGGCCGTCACTGCTGCGACGACGAGGGCGCCCGCCCCGTCTCTGCCGGCGCCCGGCGCGGCGGACGGGGACGGGAGCGAGCGGAGCGGCGCGGACGCCGGGGCGCGCACCGGCTGAGCGGCCTGCCCGACGTCCGGACGTACGCTGCCCGCCGCGCCGCGCCCCGTCCGCACGTGAGCTACGGCACGTGACGCCCTGCTGACACCTCAAACTAGCGGCGCTAGTTTGGGTCCATGCAGGCACACGACGGCATGTACATCGACGGCGCATGGCGGCCCGCGGCAGGGCCCGGCACGATCGAGGTGACCAACCCCGCCGACGGTTCGCTCATCGCCACCGTCCCCGCCGGAGACGCGGACGACGTGGCGGCCGCGGTGGCGGCTGCGCGCGCGGCGTTCCCGGCATGGTCCACGACCCCGCCCTCCGAACGCGCGGCCCGTCTCGGCGCGCTCCACGCCGCGCTGGAGGCGCGCCGGGAGGAGATCGCCGAGACCGTCACCGCCGAACTCGGCTCTCCCATCGGCTTCTCGCACGCCGTGCACGCGGCCGTGCCGGTCGCCGTCTGCGCTGGATACGCGGAACTGGCGGCCGGGTACGCCTTCGAGGAGAAGATCGGGAACTCCCGTGTCTTCCACGAGCCCGTCGGCGTGGTCGGCGCCATCACGCCGTGGAACTACCCGCTCCACCAGATCGTCGCCAAGGTCGCTCCGGCCCTCGCCGCCGGGTGCACCGTGGTGCTCAAGCCGGCGGAGGACACCCCGCTCGTCGCCCAGCTGTTCGCCGAGGCCGTGCACGAAGCGGGCGTGCCCGCGGGAGTGTTCAACCTCGTCACGGGGCTCGGCCCCGTGGCCGGGCAGGCCCTGGCGGAGCACGAGGACGTCGACCTCGTGTCGTTCACCGGGTCCACCGCCGTGGGCCGGCGCATCGGCGCCGCCGCGGGCGGGGCGGTCAAGAACGTGGCGCTCGAACTGGGCGGCAAGTCGGCCAACGTCATTCTCCCCGGCGCCGACCTGGCCAGGGCCGTCAAGGTGGGCGTCGCCAACGTGATGGCCAACTCGGGCCAGACGTGCAGCGCCTGGACGCGGATGCTCGTCGACGCCGCCCACTACGACGAGGCCGTGCGGCTCGCCGCCGCGGCCGTCGCCAAGTACGTCCCGGGCGACCCCGCGGACGAGAAGACGCGCGTCGGGCCGGTCGTCAACGCCAAGCAGCGCGACCGGGTCAGCGGCTACATCGCGCGGGGCGTCGAGGACGGTGCGGAGCTCGTCGCCGGAGGACCGGACGCCCCGGAGGGCTTCGAGCGGGGCTGCTACGTACGGCCCACCGTCTTCGCCGGAGTGACGCCGGACATGGCCATCGCGCAGGAGGAGATCTTCGGGCCGGTGCTCTCGATCCTGAAGTACGAGGACGCCGAGGACGCCCTCCGGATCGCCAACGGCACCGTCTACGGGCTGGCCGGCGCCGTCTGGTCGGAGGACGAGGAGGAGGCCGTCGCCTTCGCCCGCCGCCTCGAGACCGGACAGGTGGACATCAACGGCGGGCGCTTCAACCCGATGGCTCCCTTCGGCGGTTACAAGCAGTCCGGAGTCGGCCGGGAGCTGGGCAAGTACGGCCTGGGGGAGTACCTGCAGACCAAGTCGCTGCAGCTGTAGGGGAGCCGGGCGGGTGCGCCCGGCCCGTCCGCCCGACTCCCTGAAGACCGCCCGTACTTCGGCGGTCCGTCCCTCCGCCGCCCGGTCCGCACCCGTCCCGCCCGCCGGCCCGTCTCCCTGTTCGCCGTCTGCCCGAGCCCAACCTCACGCCAGGAGCACCCTCATGGTCCGCGCCGCCGTACTCCCCGCAGTCGGAGCCCCCCTCGACATCACCGAGATCGACCTGCCCGAGCCCGGTCCGGGGCAGGTGCGGGTCCGCCTCGCCGCAGCCGGCGTGTGCCACTCGGACCTGTCCCTGTCCAACGGCACGCTGCGGCAGCCCGTGCCGGCGGTGCTCGGACACGAGGGGGCCGGCACGGTCGCCGCGGTCGGCGACGGCGTGGAGAGCTGCTCGCCGGGCGACCGCGTGATCCTCAACTGGGCGCCGTCGTGCGGGGAATGCCACTTCTGCGCCCGGCTCTCCGAGCCGTGGCTGTGCGTGAACGCGAACGCCGGGACCACCGTGCCCTACGCCCGCACCTCCGGCGGCGAGGACCTCTACCCCGGCCTGGGCGCGGCCGTCTTCGCGGAGGAGACCGTCGTAGCGGAGAACGCGCTGCTGCCGCTCCCCGGAGGCGTCCCCCTCGCGGACGCCGCACTCCTCGGCTGCGCCGTCCTGACCGGGTACGGCGCGGTGCACCACAGCGCGCGCGTACGCGCCGGAGAGTCGGTGGCGGTCTTCGGGATCGGCGGCGTCGGCCTCGCCACCGTCCAGTCCGCGAAGCTGGCCGGGGCCGGAACGGTCGTGGCCGTCGACGTCTCACCGGAGAAGGAGGAACTGGCGCGCAGGGCGGGCGCGGACGAGTACCTGATCGCCTCCGACACGACGGCGAAGGAGATACGGCGGCTCACCGGGGGATTCGGCGCGGACGTCGCGGTCGAATGCGTGGGACGGGGCGAGACCATCCGCGCGGCCTGGAACTCGACGCGCCGCGGCGGCCGTACGAGCGTCGTCGGCATCGGGGGCAAGGAACAGCAGGTGCAGTTCTCCGCGTTGGAGATCTTCCACTTCGCCCGCACGCTCTCGGGCTGCGTCTACGGAAACTGCGACCCCGCCCAGGACGTGCCGGTACTCGCGGAACACGTACGTGAGGGACGGCTCGATCTGGGGGCCCTGGTCACCGAACGCATCGGCCTGGACGGCATCCCCGCCGCCTTCGGCGCGATGCTGGCGGGCCGCGGCGGACGCGCCCTGGTGGTCTTCGAATGACCGGGTAACGGCCCTGCCGCGTACGTCCGTTCACCTCCCACCGGCACCTCCTCCGGGCGGGTGGACGGACGTTCGGCTTCTTCAGGGGCGTCGGCTCCGGCGGTCAGCGGTCCTCCTCACGCCGGCGCCGGCCCCGTGACGAGCACCTCGATGCCGTCCAGGATCCGCCCGAGGCCGAAGTGGAAGTCCTCGTCGGCGTCCCCGGCCGCTCCGTCGAAGACCCCCGCGTCCAGGACCTCGCGCAGCGCGGGGAACTCCGACGGGCCCGTGAGCATGGCGAGTTGCCGGCTGTAGCTGTGCAGGAGGGTCTCGTCGGTGTGCCCGCTCGCGCGCATGGCCGCGTCGAGCTGGCTCTCCAGCAGGGCCTGGCTCCGCAGGAACTGGCTGACGAGGAGGAGCGAGGCCATCTGCCCGTCCGGTCCGAGTCCCGCGGCGCGCAGGCACTTCAGCCCGGCCTCCATCCACCTGACCGAGTTCGGAGCGACGGGCGGGCCGCTGATGGCCACCTCCGCGGACCACGGATGGCGCCGGGCGATCGCCATGTACTCCGTGCCCCAGCGGGTCAGCCCGGCCCTCCAGTCCCCGTCCTCGGGCACCGCCGGGACCGGGACGAACACCGCGTCGGCCATGAGCGTGACGAGCTCGTCCTTGGCATTCACGTAGCGGTAGAGCGACATGGTGGCGACGCCGAGCTCCTGGGCCACCCTGCTCATCGAGACGGCCCGGAGTCCCTCCGCGGAGGCGACCGCGACACCGGCGTCGATGATCTCGCCGAGCGTCAGCGCGCGCTTGGGCCCCTTCTTCGGCTGCTCCCGGAAGCCCCACGCCAGCTCGATGCTGGCGGGCAGTCCGGTCTCCGTGGTCTCGCTCATGGCTCCGATTCGTGGAGGACGTTGACAAGTCCGTTTCTGCGTATAGCCTACACAGTAGTTAATGCGTATGTGGTACGCAGAAAGGGGGTGGACTCGTTGGACACGGCGATCGACGCGGTGGGCCTGACGAAGTCCTACGGAGCGGTGCGCGTCCTCGACGGGGTGGACCTCGCGGTGCGGACCGGCAGCGTCTCCGCGCTGCTCGGGCCGAACGGCGCGGGCAAGACGACGATGGTCCGCATCCTCGCGACGCTCAGTCCGCCGGACTCCGGGCGCGCGAAGGTGGCCGGATACGACGTGGAACGGGAACGCGGCGGAGTGCGCCGCAGCATCAGCCTCACCGGGCAGTACGCGGCGCTTGACGACCTGCAGAGCGGTGCGGAGAACCTGCGGATGATGGCGAAGCTCGCGGGCCTCGGCAGCCGCGGGGCCAGGGTTCGCGCGGCGGAGTTGCTCGACCGGTTCGACCTGGCCGAGGCCGCCGGACGGAGGGTCGGGACCTACTCGGGCGGCATGCGCCGCAGGCTCGACATCGCCGCCGGGCTCGTCGGCGATCCCTCCGTCGTCTTCCTCGACGAACCGACCACCGGACTCGACGTGCGCAGCAGGCAGACGATGTGGTCAGTGATCTCGGAACTCGCGCGCTCCGGCGTGACGGTGCTCCTGACGACCCAGTATCTGGAGGAGGCCGACCGCCTCGCGGACCGGGTCGCGGTGCTCGACGGCGGGCGGATCGTCGCCGAGGGCACTCCGGCGGAGCTCAAGCAGCGGGTGGGCGGAGGCAGGGTGGACCTCACTGCGTCCGGGCCCGCCGCCTTCGGCCGGCTGCGGGCCGCGCTGGGACCGCGGGCGCTCCACGCCGACCCGGCCGAACACGGGCTGAGCGTCGCGACGGACGGCACGGCCGCCGAAGTGCGCCGCCTGCTCCAGCAGTTGGACCCGGAGTGCGTCCTCGTCGAACGTTTCGCCGTCCACGAGGCCTCGATGGACGACGTGTTCATCTCGCTGACGGGCGGCACCGCCGCCTCCGATACGGACGGCCTGGCAAGCCGGACCGGCGGAACGGGCGGGGAGGTGGCCCGTGTCTGAGCTGACGGATACGCGCGCGCCCGCCCCCTCCCGCGCCGGCCGGCTGCCGTCGCTCCTCCGGGACACCGTCACCATGTCGCAGCGCAGCGTCAGGCTGACCATGCGGGAGATCGACGGGCTGCTGACCGCTCTCATCCTGCCCGTGCTGATCATGCTGGTGTTCGTCTACCTCTTCGGCGGGGCGATCCGGACGCCGACGGAGCAGTACGTGGACTTCGTGCTCCCCGGAGTGCTGCTCGTGTGCACGGGCTTCGTCTCCGCGCTGACCGCCACCAGCGTCACCCGGGACATGAAGGAGGGCATCGTCGACCGCTTCCGCTCCATGGGCGTGGCGGGCGGCTCGCTGCTCACGGGGCACGTCGTCTCGAGCCTGGTGCGGTGCGGCTGCGCGTCGGCGCTCATGCTGGCCACGGCGTTCCTCATCGGGTTCCGGCCGACGGCGGACGCGGCGGGATGGATCGCGGCGGCGGGCGTGCTGGTGATGTTCGTGTGGGCCCTGTCCTGGCTGGCCGCGGTCTTCGGGCTGCTGGCCCGCACGCCGGAGGGAGCGAGCGGGTTCAGCTTCGTCATCATGTTCCTGCCCTATGCCAGCAGCGGCTTCGTCCCCGTCGAGACGATGCCGGGCTGGGTGCGGGGATTCGCCGAGAACCAGCCGGTCACGCCGGTGATCGAGACGCTGCGCGCCCTGCTGCACGGCGCTCCGGCCGGGGCGGACGCAGCGGTGGCCGCGGCCTGGTGTGCGGGGGTCACCGCGGTGTCCGTCGTGCTGGCGGCGGTCCTCTTCCGCCGCCGCACTGCCTGAGGCCGCACTGCGCAAGGGGGAGCGCCCGGCCCGGTCACACCGGGCCGGGCGCGGGCGCGGAAGCTCCTCCGGGACGGCGTGCGGCCAGGCCGTCGACGAGCGCGCGCAGACCGGTCTCGAACGCGCCCTCGTCCACCTGCTGCCGGTGCTCCGCCAGCAGGTGCGCCTGGTCGAGGTGGGGATAGTCGCGGGCGTAGATCTCCGCGTCGTCGATGAAGCCCCGGGCGAACGAGCCGAGCGCCGAGCCCGCCACGAAGTAGCGCATCAGTGCGCCGATGTGGGTGGCCTGCGCCTTGGGCCAGCCCGCGCTGGTCATCCCGCCGAACACCGCGTCGGCGATGCGCAGCTGGCTCGGGCGCCGGCCGGGGCCCTGCGCCAGGAAGGGGACGATGTTGGGGTGGGCGGAGAGCGCGGCGCGGTAGGAGCGGGCCCAGTCGAGGAGCGCCTGCCGCCACTCGGTGCCGTCCGAGAACATCGACACGTCGACCTGCGCGCACACGGTGTCCGCGACGGCGTCGAGGATCTCGTCCTTGTTGCGGAAGTGGTTGTACAGGGACGGCCCGCTGACGCCCAGCTCCGCGGCGAGGCGCCTGGTGGAGACCGCCTGAAGGCCCTCGGCGTCCACGAGGGCGAGGGCGCACTCGACGATGCGCGCACGGCTCAGCAGGGGCTTCGGCGGTCGGGCCATGGGCCTCATGGTAGAGCGCGCCGGAACGGAAACTAGCGCCGCTAGGGGCTGTCTGACAAATGGCGCCGTTCGCCCGGAGGGCGGGGCTCGCGTCGTCTGGTGCGTGCGGATGCAAGGCGGAGGTCCGTCCTCGTAGTGGGCTACTCGGTCGGTCCGACAACGCAGCAGACGTGCGTGCCAGGCGGCGCGAGCCAGGCGGGATTTGTCAGACAACCCCTAGTCCGGGGCCGTCCGCGCGGAGGTCCCCGTCGTGCCGTGCCCGTCAGGGCCCTGACCCCCCTCGCACGAGACCTAAGCATCTGCTCAGGGCCCGTTGTATGGTGTTCGCCGGTCGAGGGAAGGGCGGGACGCGATGGCAGCGGAGACGGGATCCCCGGTCGCGAAGGCCGAGGGGGAGCCGGCCCGGACCGACGAGTCCTTCGAGGGCGTCACTCCCGACGCCGCCCGGCGCCTGCTGCTCGGAGCGGTCGAGGCCTTCGCGGAGCGGGGCTTCCACGCCACCACCACGCGCGACATCGCGGGACGCGCGGGCATGAGCCCGGCCGCGCTCTACATCCACTACAAGACGAAGGAAGAGCTGCTCTTCCAGATCAGCAAGGTCGGGCACGAGCGGTCGGTGAACGTGCTGGCCGAGGCGGCGGGCAGTGGCGGCGGGGACGCCGTCCGGCTGGCGCAGGCCGTGCGGTCGTTCGTGCGGTGGCACGCCGAGCACCACACCACGGCCCGGGTCGTCCAGTACGAACTGGCCGCGCTCGGCGCGGAGCACTACGAGGAGATCGTGGGGCTCCGCCGGCGCAGCGAGGAGATCCTGCGCGGAATCCTGGAGAGCGGCCACGCCTCGGGCGAGTTCGAGGTGGCGGACATCCGCGGGACGACGCTCGCTGTGATGTCGCTGTGCATCGACGTCGCCCGCTGGTACAGCCCCGCGGGACGCAGGACGCCCGACGAGATCGGCGCGCTCTACGCCGACCTCGTACTGCGCATGGTCGCGTCCACGGGACCGGCCGGCCCCGCACCGGCGGAGTGACCCGGCCCTCCCGGGCCCGCCTCCGGCAGCGCGCCGCGGGGCACGTCGCCGGAAGGGGCCTCACCAGAAGTAGCGGCTGAGGGTCTCCGCGACGCACACCGGCTTGTCCCCGCCCTCACGCTCGACCGTCACCTTCGCGGCGACCTGGACGCCTTCGCCGGCCTCGCTCACGTCCACGAGCTCCACGCGCGCCCGCAGGCGCGAGCCGACGGGCACGGGCGCGGGGAAACGGACCTTGTTCACGCCGTAGTTGACGCCCATGCGGGCTCCCTCGACGCGCATGACGCGCGGTACGAGGTCGGGCAGCAGGGAGAGCGTGAGGTAACCGTGCGCGATGGTCGTGCCGAAGGGGCCGTCCTTCGCGCGGGCCGGGTCCACGTGGATCCACTGGTGGTCGCCCGTCGCCTCGGCGAACAGGTCGATCCGCTTCTGGTCGATCTCCAGCCAGTCGCTCACGCCGAGTTCCCGGCCGACCGCGGCCGCCAGCTCGGCGGTCGAGGAGAAGACCCGTGGTTCCGCCATCCTGCAACCTCCCGCACGTCTCGCGCCGCCGCGTGCTAAGCGCTCGCTCAGCATGCTGGGAGTGCCGGGCGCCTGTCAACGCCGTCGCTGCGGGCCCGCCTTCGCGGACGGGCCGTGGCGGCGGGTCGCGGCGGTGGTACGCGGCGGTGCCTACGGGAAAGGGCGGCTGGGGGCCGGCGACGCCCGGGCGCTGTCCGGCCCGCGTCGGCGTCAGCTCCGCGAAGCGGCCATCGGCTCCAGCTCCTGCCGGGGAGCGCGGCTGCTGGCGAGGCGGATGACGTTCTTGCCCACGTCCTTGTCCATGGCGCTGATCATGCGGCGCAGCACGTCCGCCAGCCGCGGTGTGGGCGGCGTCGAGGGGTCACACGGCAGCAGGGACCTGCCGCCCCACGTCAGGCGGTGCCATTCGTCGTGCGGCGCCGGCTGTCTGATGCCGTGCCGCTTCTCGGCTCTGCGCCGGGACGCCACCTGTTCCTCGTACCGGAGCCACACCTCGCGCGCTTCCTCCAGCTCCTCCAGTGCGGAGACCAGAAGCTGCGGGTCGGGATCGCGGTCGTCCGGGCTGAATCCCGCCCGGGCGCAAAGGTGTTGCCACGTCGCGCGGTGCCCGTACGGAGCGAAGCGCTCCAGGCATTTACGCAGCGCCTGGCGGCGCTGGGAAGGTGCCCTGTAGGGATCGCGCACCTGTTCTGCGAGGGCTCTGAAACCGGCCAATAGTCCCACCTCCGACGGACTGGACCCGACTCGTCGGCGATGTGACGCAACTGCCGCGCAATCGGATCCCCCCCGTTACGAAGTACCTGACTTTCCAGTTGTTCCGGGCCGCTGTCGTGCCGGCCCTCCGGGTCCGGTGAACTACCCCCGCCCGCCGGGACCACGCCCAGGGAAGCGGGATTCTCACGGGGCTCTCATGAGTTCTCACAGATCTCTCATCGATCGTGAAGACCTCGCAACGGCGAGTACCGGCGGGTCACATGAGGTCCGACCGGCCCGGACCAGAGCGTTTCCGTTGCGCGTCCCCGAAATCAAGACGCGTCGGCCCTCCCACACCGCTCCTCCCAACACGTTCTCCCTTCCCTCACGCGCCCTTCGCGTGCCCCGTCCCTCCGCGGGAGCCCCAACCGGCCCTCCGCGAGGGCGAGTCGGGCACGGGAGGACCGGGTGGCGGGCCGGTCGGGGAGGAGCGCGGAGAGAGCCCGCACCGTCGGTGCGCACGCCGTAGGGTTGGGACCTGGGACGCCGGCACCGCGGCCGGCGCGGACCACAGTGGCGACGGGGAGATGATCACGATGCCGGACGAGCAGCACGATCCGGATCCGGACCTGCTTGCGAAGATCGACTCCACCGTTCCGCACTCGGCGCGCATCTGGAACTACTGGCTGGGCGGGAAGGACAACTACCCCGTCGACCACGAGGCGGGTGACGAGTTCGCCAAGATCTTCCCCGGGATCGTCGACGCCGCCCGCGGCTCGCGGTACTTCCTCGCGCGGGCGGTCCGGCACCTCACGACCCGGGAGGGCATCCGGCAGTTCCTCGACGTCGGCACCGGCCTCCCGACCGTCGACAACACCCACGAGATCGCGCAGCGGCTCGCCCCCGAGTCCCGCATCGTCTACGTCGACAACGACCCGCTGGTACTGGTCCACGCCCACGCGCTGCTGACCTCGACGCCCGACGGCGTCACTGACTACATCGACGCGGACCTGCGCGACCCCGAGGTGATCCTCGAACGGGCCGCCGCCACGCTGGACTTCAGCGAGCCGGTGGGCCTGATGATGCTCGGCATCATGGGCCACGTCCCCGACGACGACCTCGCCCGCTCCCTGGTGAGCCGGCTCCTCGACGCCCTGCCCCCGGGCAGCTTCCTCACCCTCAGCGACGGCACCGACATCAGCGCGGCGCGCCAGCAGGCGCACGAGAAGTACAACAGCAGCGGCGCCGTCCCGTACCACCTGCGCAGCCCCGAGAGTCTCGGGCACCTGTTCGACGGACTGGAGCTGCTGGAGCCGGGGCTGGTGCCGGTCACGCACTGGCGTCCCGACCACACTCCGTTCCCGGTCATGCCGGTGACGACGTACGGCGGAGTGGGCCGCAAGCCCTGATCCCGGGCCGCCCTCTTTCCGGAGGGAGGCCCCGGGGCCTCTTCCCCCATGACATACCGACTGGTTAGTCTGCCGCAGCGGGGGAGAGACCGTGCGGAGCAGCGAAGGGGAGTTGCCGGGATGGAGTCTTTGCGCGACAGCGGCGTGGTCGTGACCGGTGGGGGAGGCGGAATCGGTGCCGCCTACGCGCGGCGCTTCGCCGCCGAGGGGGCACGCGTGGCCGTCAACGACCTCGACGCGGACAAGGCCCGTGCCGTGGCGGCGGAGATCGGCGGGATCGCGGTGCCCGGCGACGCGTCCACCGTCGTGCCCGCCGCACGGGAGGCCCTGGGCGGCAGGATCGACACCTTCTGCGCGAACGCGGGCGTCGCGCCGCACGGCGGGCCCGAAGCGGCGGAGGAGCTGTGGGAGGGCGCGTGGGACGTCAACGTGATGGCGCACGTACGGGCCGCGCGTGAACTGGTGCCCGGCTGGCTCGCCGACGGCGGAGGCCGCTTCGTCGCGACCGTCTCGGCGGCCGGGATCCTCACGATGCTCGGGTCCGCGCCGTACAGCGTGACCAAGCACGCCGCACTCGCCTTCGCCGAGTGGCTCTCGGCCACCTACCGCCACCGCGGCGTCGACGTGCACGCCGTGTGCCCGCAGGGCGTGCGCACCGACATGCTGGCCGGCACGGGACCGGCGGGCGACCTCGTCCTCGCCGAGACGGCCATCGAACCGGAGGCCGTCGCCGACGCCCTGTTCGCGGCGATGGACGAGCGGCGCTTCCTCGTACTGCCGCACCCCGAGACCGCCGGCTACTACGCGGCGCGCGCCGGCGACCCGGACCGCTGGCTGGGCGGCATGAACAAGATGCAGCGCAAGCTCGAAGCCGTGCTGGAGGCAGACGGTGCCCCCGCCCCCGGCGGGGCAGCTCCTGCGGCCGACGCCGACGGGCGGACAGGGGCGGCGAGTTGACACCGGCATACGAGGACAGGCCCTGGCTGAAGCTGCTCAACGAGGCGCAGCGGGCCCCGGTCGACCCGCCCGAGACCGTCCTGCACGCCTTCCGCGCAGCGGTACGCGCCGTGCCCGACCGGACGGCCCTGGCCTACTTCGACGGACGCATCAGCTATGCCGAGGCGGACGCGCTCTCCGACGGCGTGGCGGCACACCTCGCCGGACGCGGCCTCGCCAAGGGCGACCGGCTCGCGCTCATGCTCCAGAACAGCCCGCACTTCGTGATCGCGCTGCTGGGGGCGTGGAAGGCCGGAGCGGCGGTCGTGCCGGTCAACCCCATGTACAAGGGCGGGGAAGTCGCCCATGTCCTCGCCGACGCCGGAGCGACGGCACTGGTGTGCGCGGACCGGGCGTGGGAGTCGTACCTGCGGGAGACGGCGGCCGCCTCGCCGGTGCGTATCGTCCTGACGGCCTGCGAACTCGACCTCCAGACCCGCCACGACGAGCGTGTCCTCGACTTCGGCCGCTGCGCTCCGGCGGACGACGCAGACGATCTCCTGGCGGTGGCGCGGAGCAGGGCGAGCGCTCCGCGGGGGCGCGAACCGGCCGGTGCGGACGTGGCGTTGATCAGCTACACGTCGGGTACCAGCGGCACGCCCAAGGGCGCCATGAACACCCACGCCAACATCGCCTACAACGCGGAACGCCAGCACGTGGGCCATGAACTGCCGGACGGCTCCTGCGTGTTCGTACTCGCCCCGCTCTTCCACATCACCGGCATGGTCTGCGAACTGGCCGCCTGCATCGCCGGAAGCGGCACCCTCGCACTCGCCTACCGGTTCGAGGCCGGCGTCGTGCTCGACGCGTTCCTGGAGCACCGGCCGGCGTTCACCGTGGGACCCTCCACCGCCTACATGGCGCTCGCCGCACGCCCGGAAGCCACCCCCGAGCACTTCTCGTCGTTCCGCATCCTCGCCTCGGGCGGCGCCCCGCTGCCGCCGGCACTCGTCGACAAGCTGGGTGCGGCGTTCGGCCAGTACCTGCGCAACGGCTACGGACTGACCGAGTGCACCGCGCCCTGCGCGAGCGTCCCGCCCGGCCGCAGGGCGCCCGTAGACCCCGCCTCGGGCACGCTGGCCGTCGGGGTGCCCGGGCCGGACACGGTGGTGCGCATCGTCGGCGACGACGGCAGGCCGGTGCCGTTCGGCACGCACGGCGAGATCACCGTCCGCGGACCGCAGGTCGTCCCCGGCTACTGGGGCAGGCCGGAGGAGTCCGCCGCGGCCTTCCCCGGCGGCGAACTGCTCACCGGGGACATCGGGTTCATGGACGCGGACGGCTGGCTCTACGTCGTGGACCGGAAGAAGGACATGATCAACGCCTCCGGCTTCAAGGTCTGGCCGCGCGAGGTGGAGGATGTCCTCTACAGCCATCCCGCGGTGCGGGAGGCGGCGGTCGTCGGAGTGCCCGACTCCTATCGCGGCGAGTCGGTCAAGGCGTACGTCAGCCTCCGGCCGGACGCGGCGGCAGGGCCGGACGAACTCGCCGGGCACTGCAAGGAGCGGCTGGCGGCCTACAAGTATCCGCGGGAGATCGAGATCCTGGCGGAACTGCCCAAAACGACCAGTGGGAAGATCCTCCGGCGGGAACTGCGTTCCCGCGGTGGAAGCGGTGAGGCGAGCGGGACCGGTGCAGTGAGCGGTGCGTGACGCCGGAACGCCGGCGCACGGAAGAGAGGCAGGTGAGGGCTCATGGCCACGCCCAGGGCGGCGACCCGGAGCGGCGTCAAGGACAAGGGCGGTACGGGCGGAACGCCGCCCGTACCGCAGCGGCTGATGGCCGCCGCCACCCGACTCTTCTCCGAGCGCGGATACGACCGCACGTCCGTGCAGGAGATCGTCGAGGCGGCAGGGGTGACGAAGGGGGCGCTCTACCACTACTTCGGCTCCAAGGACGACCTCCTGCACGAGATCTACGGACGGCTGCTGCGGCGCCAGAAGGAGCGGCTCGACGCCTACGCGGACGCCGACGAGCCCGTCGAGCAGCGGCTGCGGAGGGCCGCCGCCGACGTCGTGGTCACCACCATCGACAACCTCGACGACGCGAAGATCTTCTTCCGCTCCATGCACCAGCTCAGCCCCGAGAAGCAGAAGCAGGTGCGGGCGGAGCGCCGCCTCTACCACGAGCGGTTCCGCGACCTCGTCGAGGAGGGCCAGCGGAGCGGCGTCTTCAACGCGGACACGCCCCCCGACCTGGTGGTCGACTACCACTTCGGGTCGGTCCACCACCTGAGCCACTGGTACCGGCCCGACGGCAAGCTCACGCCGCAGCAGGTCGCGGACCACCTCGCCGACCTGCTGCTGCGGGCGTTGCGGCCGTGACGCGAACCCGTGGCCCGCGCAGGGGCGTGCGCTGCGCCGGGCCACGGTTCCGGAGTCCGCGCGTCCCCCGACGCACCCTAGGGCCTGTCTGACAAATCCCGCCCGGCTCGCGCCGCCTGGCACGCACGTCTGCTGCGTTGTCGGACCGACCGAGTAGCCCACTACGAGGACAGACCTCCGCCTTGCACCCGCACGCACCAGACGACGCGAGCCCCGCCCTCCGGGCGAACGGCGCCATTTGTCAGACAGCCCCTAGGGAACCCGCACGTTCGACGAGCGACCACAGGTATCCACGTCCCACATTCCGGAGGTAGCGACGGTGAAGGCATGGCGCGTCCACAGCAACGGCGAACCGCGCGAGGTGATGCGTCTGGAGGACGTCCCCGATCCCCGGCCCGGCCCGGGCGAACTGCTCGTGAAGGTGCGCGCCGCCAACGTCAACTTCCCCGACGCGCTGCTGTGCCGGGGCGAGTACCAGGTGAGGCCGCCTCTCCCGTTCACGCCCGGGGTCGAACTGTGCGGCGAGGTACTGGAAGCCGGTGAGGACACCCCGGACGCTCCCGCCGCCGGTACCCGGATCATCGCTCAGCCCGTCCTGCCCGCCGGGGGTTTCGCGGAGCGCACCGTCGTGTCGGCGGCGAGTGCCCGCGAGGCGCCCGGCGCGCTGGACGACGCGGAGGCGGCGGCGCTGCACATCGGCTACCAGACCGGGTGGTTCGGGCTCCACCGCAGGGCCCGGCTGCAGCCCGGGGAGACGCTGCTCGTGCACGCCGCGGCAGGGGGCGTCGGCAGCGCGGCGGTCCAGCTCGGCAAGGCCGCGGGCGCCCGGGTCATCGGCGTCGTCGGCGGACCGGCCAAGGCGGAGACGGCGCGGGAGCTGGGCTGCGACGTGGTCGTCGACCGCAGGCAGGACGACATCGTCGCGGCGGTGAAGGACGAGACGGGCGGGCGCGGTGCCGACGTCGTCTACGACCCGGTCGGCGGGGACGCGTACGCCAAGTCCGCGAAGTGCGTCGCGTTCGAAGGGCGCATCGTCGTCGTCGGTTTCGCGAGCGGGGCCGTCCCGACCCCCGGCCTCAACCACGCGCTCATCAAGAACTACTCGATCCATGGCCTGCATTGGGGCCTGTACAACACCAAGGACCCGGCCGCGGTGGACGCCTGCCACGAGGAACTGTGCGCGCTGGCGGCCGACGGCGCGGTCAAGCCGCTCGTCAGCGAGCGGGTGCCGCTCGAAGAGGGCGCGGCGGCGGTGCAGCGCGTCTTCGACGGCATCACGACGGGCCGGGTCGTCATCCAGCCCTGAGGGCCCGTCACCGCTTTCGACGCCGCGGCCCGCTCCACGTACATCCGGACGGCGGACCCCGGTTCGCGCCCCGGCCGGCACCGGCCGGGCGCGAACCGCGGGGAGGTCCGCGTTCGCCGGACGTGCCTCCGGTGCGCACAGAGTCTGCACATCACAGCCGTGGACCCGCCGCCGCGACCTGCACGATCATGGCTGCGCAGCACTGTGGTCCCACACGGTCCGAGCCGTGCGTGCAGGCCTGTGCCGTGGCGTGCCGGGCCGTGTCCCCCGACCCGTGCCGGTTCCGGCCGGGGACGCGGCGCGCGTCGTACCCCGGCTCGCGGACCGCCCGCCCGCAGAGTTCGCCCGCGGTTCGACCGCCCAGGTCCGTCGAGAGGAATCCCATGGCCACGCACCGTCACGCGCCGGACCGGGACGACGCGGAGGCGAGGTCCCCCGAGGACGGCACCAGCCGCCGCCGGTTCGTGGGGTACCTGCTCGCGGCGCCCACTCTCGTCGCGGCGGCCGAGGTCGGCGTGCAGGCCGTGGCCGCCCCGCAGGCCGCCGCCGCGGTGCCGAGCCCTCCGCAGGCACCCGAACTGCTGGACCTCAACGACCTGCTGACCCTGGCCGCGAAGCCCACGGCGAACCTCATATCCGTCCAGGTGCACCGGGACGGCACCGTCTCCTTCGACCTGCCGCGAGCCGAAGTGGGGCAGGGCATCACGACGTCGAGCGCGATGATCGTGGCCGAGGAGATGGACGTCCCGTTGGAGAAGGTGCGCGTCACTCTGGCCGACGCGCGTCCGGAGCTGCTGTTCAACCAGCTCACCGGCGGCTCCAACACAACGATCTCGACGTTCACGCCGATCCGCGTCGCGGCGGCGATCGCCAGGCGCCGGCTGCTCGAAGCCGCCGCTCTCGAACTCGGGTCGGCCGTCTCGGAGTTGACGACACGAGCGGGGGCCGTGCTGTCCCCGGGCGGCCGGCGCGTCACGTACGGGGCGCTGGCGGAGAAGGCCGCGAGCGTGGAGAGCAAGCAGGTCTCCGTACGGCTCAAGGAGCGGTCGGAGTTCAAGCTCGTCGGCACGCCACAGAACCGCCTCGACGCCCTCGACGCCGTCACGGGACGCAAGAGGTTCGCCATGGACCTGGACGTGCCGGGCGCGGCCCCGGCCATGGTCTGCCGCCCGCCGACGATCAACGGCAAGGTCAAGTCGGTGCACAACAAGGCGGACGTCGAGGCGATGCCCGGCATCACCGACGTGGCCGTGGTCTCGACGGGAGTCGCCGTACGCGGCCGCACCTTCGGCCAGTGCATCGACGCGGTCCGCGCACTTCGTGTGACGTGGGACCCGGGCACCGCCGAGGGCAAGTCCGACGCGGACGTGCTCCGCGAGCTCCGCAAGGCCGAAATCCCCCTGGCCGTCCCCGACTTGGGGCCGCTCACCGAGACAGTCGACGCCGACTTCACCTTCTGGTTCGCCAGCAACTCGGCGCTGGAGCCCAACTGCGCCGTGGCGGACGTCCGTTCGAACAGGGCGGAGATCTGGTCCGGACTGAAGTCACCCGTCGTCGCCCAGCAGGAGATCGCCGCCAAGCTCGGCCTGCCGCAGAGCGCCGTCACCGTGCATGTGACGGAAGGCGGCGGCTCGTTCGGCCGGAAGCTGTTCTACGACGCGGCCCTCGAGGCCGCCGAGATCTCCCAGAAGACGGGCAAGGCCGTCAAGCTGATGTGGCACCGCACCGACGACTTCCGGCAGGGGCGCACGCATCCCATGTCGACGTCCCGGGTCAGGGCGGCCTACGTTCCCGGCCAGGTGCTCAGCTACGAGCAGCGGCACACGAGCGTCGCCACGGACTTCGGCCACGGTCTGGGCGAGATCCTCACGTCGATGGCGGCGAAGCTGCCCGTCGGCGACCTGACGTTCTCCGAGACGATCTTCACCCTGACCCAGGAGTCGCCCTACGACTTCGGCGTGACGACCCAGCTCCTCAACGAGGCCGACAAGGGCTTCAACACCGGCAGCATGCGCAACATCTACTCGCCGAACGTCAGGTGCGCGCAGGAACTCGTCGTGGACGAGCTGGCGAAGAAGATGAAGAAGGACCCGTACGAGTTCCGCCGCGAGTTCCTCAAGGACGAGCGGGCGTCGGCCGTGCTGGAGAAGGTCGCGGAGAAGGGCGAATGGGGTCGCCGCATGCCCGAGGGCACGGCACAGGGCATCGCGGTCCACCCCGAGTACCACGGCGTCGTCGCGGTCCTCGCCGAGATCGACTGCCGGCCCGGCACCGCGCGGCGGGACCTCCCGGACGCCCGCACTGGGCCGCGGGTGACGAAGGTCGTCTGCGCCGTGGACGTGGGACTCGCCGTCAACCCCAGGGGCCTGGAGGCCCAGATGATGGGCGGAATCATGGACGGCATCGCCCACGCCCTGACGTCCAGCCTCCACCTGAAGGACGGCCACTTCCTCGAAGGAAGCTGGGACAACTACTTCTACACGCGGCAGTGGAACGTGCCGCCGGAGCTGGACGTCATCGTGATGCCCCCGACCACCGGCAAGCCCGGCGGAGCGGGCGAACTCGGCGTCGCGGCGGCGATGGCGGCGGTCGCCTGCGCCTACGGGCGCGCGACCGGGCGCATGCCGACGGAGTTCCCCGTCGGCCACAGCGGCGACCTCGGCTTCGAGCCGCTGCCGACCGTGCCACCGATCCCGCAGTCACCGACCGACGGCCTCGACCACGCCCACTGAGGAGCACCCGTGCCTACCCACACCTTCACTCTCAACGGCGAGAAGGTCACCGTCGAGGCCGAGGACGACGTGCGGCTCCTGTGGGTGCTGCGCGACCTGCTCGGCGTGACCGGACCCAAGTACGGATGCGGCATCGAGGTCTGCAGGGCCTGCACGAGCCACATCAACGGCAAGGCGTTCAACCCCTGTTCGGTGCGCGTCGGGGACATCGCGGACGACGACGAGGTGACCACCATCGAGGGCCTGCCCGCGACCGCGGACGCCCGACTCCACCCCATGCAGGAGGCGTGGCTGGAGCGCGACGTCGCCCAGTGCGGCTACTGCCAGCCGGGACAGATCATGACGGCCGTCGCGAAGGTCCGGCAGGCCCGGGCCGAAGGCCGGGACATCGGCGACGACGACCTCGACGAGATCCGCAACATCTGCCGCTGCGGCACGTACAACCGCATACGGGAGGCCATCGTGGAGGGCGCCCGGAGGATGTGACAGGGGCGGCGGTGAGCGCGCCGCTGCCGCCCCGGGAGACCCGAGGCAGCCGCCCGGTGGCCCAGCGAACGCCGAGCCACCGGGCGGCTGCCTCCCTCAGTACGGACGGTGCTTCCGCCGCGCGGTCACTCGTTCACGTAACGCATGTACTTGTCCCAGTCCCAGTTCGGGCCGGGGTCGGTGTGGTCGTTACCGGGGACCTCGACGTGGCCGACGATGTGCTCCCGGTCCTTCGGTATGCCGTACTTGTCGGCCAGGCTCCTCGTCAGCGCGGCCGAGGAGCGGTACATCTCCTCGGTGAAGTACGACGGGTCGTCGACGAAACCCTCGTGCTCGATGCCGATCGCCGTGGGATTGCCGTTACCGGCGTGCCAGGCGGTGTCGCCGTCGTCGACCATCTGGGTCACCTCGCCGTCGGCGGAACGCACCACGTAGTGGGCGCTGACCTCTGCCTCCGGATTCTTGAACCAGTTGATCGTGCTGTCGTAACTGCCCTGCGTCACGTGGATGACGACCTGCGAGATCTCCCCCTTCCGGCCTGGGGCGTAGTTCGCCGGGTTCGCCGGGTCCCACTTGGGCGGAGCGGACGCGGCGGCCGGCGGCGGCGGTACGTCGGCCGGCGCAGGCACCGGCGGCGGCGCGGGAGCCTGCGCCGGTGGCGGCACGGGCGCCGGAGCGGGAGCGGGGCCCTCGGCGGGCGGCGGCGCGGCGGCCGGTCCTGAGGCCGGAGCGTCGGCCGGGCCGGGGGTGGGCGGGGCCGGTGCGGGGGGTGCTGGGGTGTCGGGGAGGCCGTCGGCTGCGTGTCGTTCGGGT
>NZ_BMMP01000003.1:103948-495805 GCF_014645895.1 Streptomyces daqingensis
TGGCCCGTTGTTCGGTCCTGGGCTGGGGCCGTTGTCCGGGCCGGGCGCCGGTCCGGGGTCGTTGTTGGGTCCTGTGTCCGGGCTGTTGCCGGGTCCCGGGGCGGGGCCGGGGCCGTGTGCTGTTCCCGTGTCCGGGGTGTTGTCCGGGCCGGGGGTGGGCGGGGCCGGTGCGGGGGGTGTTGGGGTGTCGGGGAGGCCGTCGGCTGCGTGTCGTTCGGGTTCTTCGACGGGTGCCGGGGCGGGGTCTGGCCCGTTGTTCGGTCCTGGGCTGGGGCCGTTGTCCGGGCCGGGCGCCGGTCCGGGGTCGTTGTTGGGTCCTGTGTCTGGGCCGTTGCCGGGTCCCGGGGCGGGGCCTGGCCCGTTGTTCGGTCCTGCGCCGGGGCCGTTGTCGGGGCCCATGTCCGAACCGTTGTCGGGGCCTGGGCCGGGTGCCGGTCCGGGGCCGTCGCCGGGTCCTGGGGCGGGGCCGGGGCCGTTGTTCGGTCCTGCGCCGGGGCCGTTGTCGGGGCCCATGTCCGAACCGTTGTCGGGGCCTGGGCCGGGTGCCGGTCCGGGGCCGTTGCTGAGTCCTGGGGCGGGGCCGGGGCCGTTGTTCGGTCCTGCGCCGGGGCCGTTGTCGGGGCCGGGTGCTGGCCCGGGGCCGTTGTCGGGTCCCGCGCCCGGGCCGGGATCGTCGTCGGCCGGGCCCTGGTCCGGCGCGCTCGTGCTGGAGTCGGGCCCGGAACCCGGCCCGGTGTCCGCGGCGGCCGATCCGGCGGCCGCGAGGCTCGCCGCGAAGGCACTCGCGATGATGAAGCCGCCGCGCTTTCCGATGGATCTCGGCAAGGCACGATGGAATGCCGCTGACGGACGACGGTGACGTCCTGCCATTCGTCTTCCTTTCCTCGGCCGGCGTCGGAGCCGGTTCTGGGTGTGTTTCGTTACGGGTCTGATGTGCCGTGCTTCGCCGCAGACATCCGGCGGGGCCGGCCGCCTCGACTCCCCGCGGTGCCGCGGTCGTTCGGATGCTGCTCCCTTCTGGTTCGGGGCCGGTCGGGAACTCCGGTCGTGATGCGCTGACTCGCGCTCAGTGGACGAAGCGGCGCAGCCGCTCCGGCGACAGCGACTCCTCGGTGCGTACGCACCAGACGTCGTGGTCGCCGGAGACAGCGGTCTTCGGGACCGGCTCCGCGCATTCGCCGGCTGCCAGGGGGCAGCGGGTGCGGAACACGCAGCCGGACGGCGGGTCGAGCGGGCTGGGAGGGTCGCCGCCGAGGAGGATCCGCTCGCGGTTCCTCTCCGTGGCCGGGTCCGTGTCGGGCACCGCGGACATGAGCGCCTGCGTGTAGGGGTGCGCGGGCCTGCTGTAGAGGTGGTCCGTCGTGCCCGTCTCCATGCGGCGGCCGAGGTACATCACGACGACGTGGTGGCTCATGTGCTCGACAGCGGCGAGGTCGTGGGACACGAACAGGTAGGTCAGGCCGAGTTCGTCCTGCAGCTCCCGCAGCAGGTTCATGATCTGCGCCTGGACGGAGACGTCGAGGGACGCGGTCGACTCGTCCAGGATGATCAGGTCCGGATCCGCCGCGAGGGCGCGCGCGATGCTCACGCGCTGGCGCTGCCCGCCGGAGAGTTCGTGCGGGTACCGGGCGGCCGTCTCCGGCACCAGCCCTACGAGATCGAGCAGTTCGGCCGCTCTGCGCTTGCGTCCGGCGCGTCCGGAGAGCATGCGGTGCACGTCCAGGGGTTCGCGCACGGTCGCCCCGACGGTGCGTCTCGGATCGAGCGACGCGTACGGGTCCTGGAAGACCATGGCGATGCGCCGGCGGAGCTCGCGCGCCCGGGCTCCGCGGGCGGCCAGCACGTCCTGGCCGTCGAGGCGGACCGTGCCGGACGTGGGCTGGACGAGGCGGGTCAGCGCGTTGCCTATCGTCGACTTGCCGGACCCCGACTCGCCCACCAGGCCCAGCGTCCGGCCGCGTTCGATCGTGAAGGACACGTCCTCGACGGCGTGCACCCAGGAGCGGTGGCGGCCTTCCCGCGGGCCGGGGAACCGTACGCACAGGTTCCGCACGTCCAGCAGCGGTCCGGTCCGGTTGTCCAGGGCCTCGCCCGGACCTGCTGTGCTGCTCACTGGTCCTCCGGGCAGAACGTGCGGGTGTAGTGGCGCCGGCCGACCTCCAGCAGGTCCGGGACCTCGGTCTCGCACCGCGGGTCCCCCTTGACGGGGCAGCGGTCGAAGAAGACGCAGCCGGGCGGCAGCGCGCGGGGGTCGGGGGGCGTTCCCGGGATGGCGGTGAGGCGGTCGCGTCGCTTGCCGAGGACCGGACGCGCTCCCAGCAGGCCCCGTGTGTAGGGGTGTGCGGGCGCTCCGTGCAGCGTCTCGACGGGGGCCTGCTCGACGACCTGCCCGCCGTACATCACCACGACGTCGTCGGCGAGTCCGCCCACGACGGCGAGGTCGTGGCTGATCCAGACGACCGCCATGCCCATGCGCTCCTGCCGCTCGCGCACGAGGTCCAGGATCTGCGCCTGCGTCGTGACGTCGAGCGCTGTCGTGGGCTCGTCCGCCACGAGGACGTCAGGCTCACACGAGAGCGCGATCGCGATCATCACCCGCTGCCGCATCCCGCCGGACAGCTGGTGAGGATAGGCGTCGAGTCGTCGGTCCGGGTCGGCGATGCCGACGGTCGCGAGGAGCTCGCGCGCACGGTCGCGCGCGGCCCGCCGTGTCGCGCCGAGGTGTTCCTCGATGCCCTCGGTGATCTGCCGTTCCACTGTGAGGAGCGGGTTGAGCGAGGTCATCGGGTCCTGGAAGACGAATCCGAGCCGCCGGCCGCGTATGCCTTCGAGTTCGCGCCGGGACAGCTTCAGCAGGTCCCGCCCGCCGAGCAGGGCGCTGCCCGTGACGGTCGCCGGCGGAGGAAGGAGTCCCGCCGAGGCGAGCACCGTCATCGACTTGCCCGATCCCGATTCCCCCACGACGCCGAGCGTCCGTCCCGCTTCGACGGACCACGACACGCCGCGTACGACGCGGGCCGCGCGCCTGCCGCGGCCGAGGACGACCGTGAGGTCCTGTACGGCGAAACCCGGAGCGTTCATCGGCCCCTCCTGGACTCCATGGCGGATCGCTGGCGGGGGTCGAGGACGTCGCGCAGCCCGTCTCCCACGAGGTTGAAGGCGAGCACCGTGACGAAGATGGCCAGCCCCGGGAAGACGCTCATCCACCAGGCGTCGGTGAAGCCCTTGCCGTCGAAGAGCATCCGCCCCCATGACGGCTGGGGCGGCTGTACGCCGAGGCCGAGGAAGGAGAGCGCCGCCTCCGAGAGGATCGCGAAGGCCAGGCTGAGCGAGGTCTGGACGATGACCGGCGCCGAGACGTTGGGCAGTATGTGGGTGCGGATGATGCGCAGCGGCCCGGCGCCGATGGCGGCGGCCGCCTTCACGTAAGGCTCCTCGCGCAGCGCCAGGGCGCTCGCGCGGGTGACGCGGGCGAAGACCGGTACGTACACCACGCCGATGGCGACGGTCGCGGTCGTGACGCCGGGCCCGAGCACGGCGACGATGGCGATGGCCAGCAGCATGATGGGGAAGGCGAAGACCACGTCGACGACCCGCATGATCACGGTGTCGGCCCATCCCCGGAAGTAGCCCGCGAGCAGGCCGAGGAGTACCCCCGCGACCAGTGCGATGCCCACGCTGACCAGGCTGACCTGGAGCGAGATGCGGGCGGCGAGGACGACGCGGCTCAGGATGTCGCGCCCCAAGTCGTCGGTGCCGAACCAGTGTTCGGTGCTCGGCGGGCGCAGGGCCCGGGTGACGTCGACGGCGTTCGGACCGTAGGGGGCGAGGTGCGGGCCCAGGACGGCGAGGACGACGAGCAGGGCGACGACGCCGAGCCCGGCCGCCGAGACGGGGCGCCGCAGCAGGTGGTTCCACGCGGAGAAAGGACGTGCGCTCATCGGATCGATATCCTCGGGTCGATTCGCGCGTACAGCAGGTCGACGGCCATGCTGACGAGCAGGAACAGCGCCGCGACCAGCAGCACCGCCCCCTGCACCACGGGGTAGTCCCGTGCCGAGACGGCGTCGAACGTCAGCCGCCCCAACCCGGGCCAGGCGAAGACCACTTCGATGACGATGACCCCGCCCATGAGGATCGCCGCCTGCACGCCGATCACGGTGACGACGGGGACCATCGCGTTGCGGACCACGTGCCGGCTCCTCACGATGCGCTGCCGAAGGCCCTTGGCCCTGGCGGTGCGTGCGTGTTCGGAGCCGAGCGACTCGAGGACGGCGCTGCGGACGAACCGGGTGATGATCGCTCCGGAGACCAGTCCCACCGCCGTCGCGGGCATGATCACCCTGGACAGCCAGCCGAGGGGGTCCTCCGTGAGCGGCACGTAGCCGGACGGCGGCAGCCACCCCAGCGTGCTGGAGAACAGCAGGATGAAGAGGATGCCCAGCCAGAAGTCGGGTACGGAGACCCCGAACTGGCTTACGACGCGCACGATCGTGTCGCTGATCCTGCCCTGGTGCGTCGCCGCGTAGACGCCGAGGGGGATGGCGAGACCGACGGCGATGACCATCGCCGCGAACGCCAGGGACAGCGTCGCGGGGAGGCGTTCGAGCAGCACGAGCGTGACCGGTTCCCCGGTGCGGAAGCTCACGCCCAGGTCACCGGTGAGCGCACTGCCCACGTAGTGGAAGTACTGGCTGATCAGCGGGCGGTCGAGTCCCGAGGCGGAACGCAGCGCCTGGTAGGACTCGGGCGTGTACTGCGTGCCCAGTGCGACCCGTACGGGGTCTCCCGGCACGAGGTGCATCAGGGCGAAGACGACGACCGTCACACCCAGCAGGACGGCGGCGGCGTGCCCGGCGCGGGCCAGAGTGAAGCGCAGCATCAGTCGGCCAGCCTCGCGTCCCGGAATCGGATGGCGCCGTCGCTGCGGACCTCGTATCCCCGCAGCTGCGGTGCCCACACCTGCACGACGTCGGGGTTGTAGAGGTAGATGTAGCTGGCGTCGTCGGCGATCTGCCGGGCGGCCCGCGCGTAGCGCTCCTTGCGGGCCTTCCGGCCGGACTCCTTCTGTCCCGCCTCCAGCAGCTCGTCGACCTTGCGGCTCGAGTACTTCTGGAAGTTGAAGTTCCCCTTGGAGTGGTGCTGGGCGTAGTAGAAGTCCTCGGCGTCGAGGTTGCCCAGCCAGCCGAGCATCAGCATGTCGTATTCGCCCTTGCCCTGCTTGTCCAGCCAGGTGGCGAAGTCGACTTCGCGCGGCTTGACCGTGATTCCGATCTTCTCCAGCTGGGACGCGATGACCTGGCCCGCGATGACCGTCTCCGGGTACTCCTTGGTCACCAGCATGTCGATCTTCAGGTTGCGGACGCCCGCCGACCTGAGCAGCCTGGCCGCGCGGCGCGGGTCGTGCGAGTAGGGCGAGTACGCGGTGTACCAGGGGTTGGTCTTCGGTATGGCCAGCTGGTTCACGCTCGCGTTGCCGTACTGCGTGGCCTGCACGATGGACTTGCGGTCGATGCCGTAGGCGATGGCCTTCCGCACCCGCGGGTCGCCGAACGGCTTGCGGTCCTGATTGGCCGCCAGGTACCAGTAGTCGTTGCCCACTTCGGTGTCCAGCTCCAGGTCCTCGTTCTGCGAGACCCGCTCGACCTGCTGGGGCGGGATGTTGTCCGTCCAGTTGATCTCGCCGGCCTCCAGGTCGGCGAGGGCCGTCGTGGGCTCGGGTATGAACCGGAACGTCAGCGAGGGGATCTTCGGAGCGCCGCCCCACCAGCGGGAGTTGGCCTTCAGGCGGATCGACTCGCCGGGGTTGTAGTCGTCGAAGGAGAAGGGCCCGGTGCCGACCGGCCGCGTCTTGATCTTCCCGCTCTCGACGTTCCTCTTGTTGACGATCGCGAGCCCCTTGTGCCCGCCGATCCTGGAGAGCAGGTTGTACATGGGCTTCTCGAGCTCGAGGCGGACCGTCGAGTCGTCGGGGGCCGAGATGTCCTCGACGCCGTCGAACCGCCAGGCGTTGCCCAGCTTCTCGTCGATGATGCGCCTGTACGAGTAGACGACGTCGTCCGCGCCGAACTCGGAGCCGTCGTGCCAGGTGACGCCCTTCCGGAGGGTGAACGTCCAGGTGAGCCGGTCCTTGCTGACCTTCCAGCGCTCGGCCAGCGCCGGTCTCATGTCGAGGTTCCGGTCCGGCTCGACCAGGGTGTCGAAGGTGTTCTCGAGCACCTGGAAGGAGAAGTACGCCGACGTACGGTGCGGATCGAGCTGATCGGGCTCGCCCGCGATCGCCGCCACGACGCCGGAGCCGTCCTTGCTGAGACCGCGGTCCACGCCCGTGCCGGGCGAACACGCGCCGAGCAGGGCAGATGCGAGTGCCACGCACGTCCAACGGCTCAGCCGTCCCATGCCTGCCTCCCCCGCTTCGATCGTCTGGTCATCGCCGCCCCTTCTTCATTATGATGAAGGAGCGTCATTATCGCGAAGTACGGGCACGTTACGAACCCCGGCGGGTGAGGTCAAGACACGGTCCGTAACCGTTACCCGGAGTTGACTCGGGCAACCACCGGGCTGTCAGAGAGGAAGACCTGTGACCTATTCCCTGGTGGTACGGGACGGCGACGGAAGCTTCGGCGTCGTCACCGCGTCGAAGTCCCTGGCCGTGGGCGCCACCGTGCCCGCCGTCGCCGCCGGCGCGGGCGCCCTCGTGACGCAGGCTCACACCAACACGACGTTCGCCGAACGCGGCATCGCGGAGCTCCGCGGCGGACGTGGCGCGGCTCAGACGGTCGAGCGCCTGATCTCCTCCGACCCGGGACGATCGCTGCGGCAGCTCGCGGTGCTCGGCGCGGCGGGCGAGGCCGCCGCGTGGACGGGCCCCGACTGCACAGGCGCCGCCGGCCACCTCCTCGGCCCCGGATGCGTGGCCACGGGGAACTGCCTGACCGGGACGCCGGTGCTCAACGCCATGCGGGACACCTTCCTGGCCTCGGCCGGCCCGCTGTCCCGGCGCCTGATCGCGGCGCTGGCCAGCGGCGAGGAGGCGGGCGGGGACAGCCGCGGCCGGCAGAGCGCCGCACTGCGCGTCGTCGCCCCCGACGACGACGGCAGCCTCCGCAACGCCACCCGTGTCGACCTGCGGGTGGACGACCACCCAGACCCGGTGGGCGAGTTGCGGCGGCTCCTGGCGCTGCACGAAGCCTTCACCGGCGCGGTCGATCCGTCCGGGCACGGCCGCTGAGGGCGGTTCCGCGGACGCCGGGCCGCTCGGCGTCAGCGCTCGAACACGCCCTACCGGGCGGGCGGTTCAGCGTAAGGGTGCCGAACGGACCGCCCGCGGGGCGTAGTTCAGAAGGCCAGAGGAGTGACCGCGCCCAGTACCACCGTGGTCTCCGTACCGGGGTTGGCCCACCAGTGCGCGGCCGTGCAGTCGTAGGTGATCGTGTCGCCCTGCGACAGGTCCACGACCTCCTGGCCGATGCTCACCCTCAGCCGCCCGGACAGCACGACGACGCACTCCTGGCCCAGGTGGCGGTAGGAGCGTCCCTCGTTGCTGAAGCCCGGCGGCACCTCGCTCCGGATCACCTGCAGGCGCCCGCCCGAAGGGGTCAGCAACTCGCGCAGCACCTGCGGTTCGCGCGTGTCGTCGCTCGGTGCGGGCAGCCGGGGCCCGTGACCGGCGCGGACGACGTGGTGCTCGGGCTCCGCCGCACCCTGCAGCAGCTGCACCAGCGGGAGGCTGAGCGCGGAGGCCAGCCGCTGCAGCGTCTGGAGGGAGGGATTGCCCTGACCGCGTTCGAGCTGACTCAGCGCTCCGGTGCTCACGCCCGCGCGGGACGCGAGCGCTTCGACGGTCATGCCCAGGAGGCGCCGCGTCGACCGCACCGTCGTCCCGATGGTGGCGAGTTCACCGCCACCGCCAGCGGCGGAGACGCCCTCTGGATCCGCGAACTCCCCTGCTGAACCGTCGGGTTCCCTCTCGGGTTTCCTCGGCATCCCTCACCCTTCGGTACACCGCTCCGGTCGGACACGCACATGGGCGCCTCAGGATTCTATGCGGCCGGGCGGCCGCGCCCGGAGCGCCATCCGCCGCGCACGCTGCACGGGTTCGCGGCCGGACCGCGGGCCGCGGACGACGGGCGATGGGCGACGGGAGCGGCAGGGTGGAGCTTCGGGGGAAGGCGTCAACCGCCGCTGCCGGACGGCCTGTCGAGAGCGGGACCGTGACCGGCTGCGGCTGTCAGCGCTTGAGTGAGCCCGTCGTATCGGAGGACGGCAGTGATGTGGTCGTCGCGGAGCCGGAAGAGGGTCGCCAGGCGGACGGGTGCGGCGTCCGGATCCGCGTGCGGAGCCGACGGCCACGTCGCGTCCTGCTCGACGATCACCGTCGATCCGTCAACCGCGTGCCAGGAGACGGCGCGAAGGTGGATGCCCGCGTGCTCGACCCATCCGGCGAGTGAGTCCACCCCGGACGTCTCGCCCCTCGGGCCGCTCATGACGATGTCCTCCGCCGCCACCGCCCGCGCGGCGGAGGCGTCCCGTTCGTTCACTGCCCGGTGCCACTCGCGCACTGGTGCCCAGTCGGCTGCCACGGTGGCCTCCTTTCTATGTGATACGCATACACTCTATATGCGTATCGCATGCAAATCGGTGGGGACGAGGAGGTACCGGTGAGTGAGCGCGTGCAGCCCGGCAGGACGCTTTTCCAGTTCGTCAGGTTCTGGGCGCGACGATGGACCGGCGCCGGTTCGGGAATCGAGGCCGAGCGGGGGAGGGACGTCATGGTCACGGAGGCGGTCGCGGCCCTGGCGGACGGCGGAGGGGCATCCGTCAACGACGTGGCGCGCGAGTTGGGGATCGACCAGTCGGGAGCGAGCCGCATGGTCGCCCAGGCGGTCGCCCGCGGGTACCTGGTGAAGAGCCGCGCAGCCGATGCCCGTCGCCGTGCCGTGCAGGTCACCGAGGCCGGCCGCGAGCTGATCGACGCGGCGCACGCCTGGCAGGAGCAGGTGTTCGCCGAACTGACGGCGGACTGGAGTCCGGAGGAAGTGGACCGGTTCACCGAGTCCATGAGGCGCCTCGTCGCGAACAGCAGGGCGGGCGGCTGAGCCGGCCCTGCCTGCGGGCGCAGCCCGGCACGGCTTAGAGCGTCTGCGGGCCGCCGACGACCTCCGGAGAGCGTCGGCGGCCCGCAGACCGGCTCGGTGCAGCCCGTTCAGCTCGCGTGGCGCATCATTCCGCTGCGGCGGTGTACTGCTTCAACTCCCGGCGTGCCAGCGACCTTTGGTGGACCTCGTCGGGGCCGTCCGCAAGCTGGAGCGTGCGGGCCGCCGCCCACAGCTCGGCCAGGGGGAAGTCCTGGCTGACGCCGCCCGCACCGTGCAGCTGGACGGCACGGTCGAGGATGCCGACGACGGCGCGCGGCGTGGCGATCTTGATGGCCTGGATCTCGGTGTGGGCGCCCTTGTTGCCGACGGTGTCCATGAGCCAGGCGGTCTTGAGGACCAGCAGCCGCAGCTGCTCCACCTGGACCCGCGCGTCGGCGATCCACTCCCGGACGACGCCCTGCTCGGCGAGCGGCCTGCCGAAGGCCGAACGCTCCACCGCCCTGCGGCACATCAGCTCGATCGCGCGCTCGGCCATGCCGATGAGCCGCATGCAGTGGTGGATGCGCCCGGGACCCAACCGGGCCTGGGCGATGGCGAATCCGCCGCCCTCCTCGCCGATGAGGTTCGACCTCGGAATGCGCACGCCGTCGAAGACGACCTCGGCGTGCCCGCCGTGGTAGTGGTCCTCGTACCCGTAGACCTGCATCGCCCGCCGGATCTCGAGACCGGGGGTGTCGCGCGGTACCAGCACCATCGACTGCTGGCGGCGGATGTCGGGGCCGTCCGGGTCGGTCTTGCCCATCACGATGAAGATCCTGCAGTCGGGGTTCATCGCCCCGGAGATGTACCACTTGCGGCCCGAGACGACGTAGTCGTCGCCGTCCCGCCGGATGCGCGTCTCGATGTTCGTCGCGTCGGACGAGGCCACGTCGGGCTCGGTCATCGCGAACGCGGAGCGGATCTCGCCGCTCAGCAGGGGCTCGAGCCACTGCCTGCGCTGCTCCGGATTGCCGAACTCCGTGAGCACCTCCATGTTCCCCGTGTCGGGGGCGTTGCAGTTGACCGCCGTGGGCGCCAGGCGGGGGCTGCGGCCGAGGATCTCGGCGAGAGGGGCGTACTGGAGGTTGGTCAGCCCGGCGCCGTAGGTGCGGTCGGGCAGGAAGAGGTTCCACAGGCCGTGCTTGCGTGCCTTGGCCTTCAGTTCCTCCACCACCGGCACCGTCTCCCAGGGGGAGTCCTGCTCCTCGCGCTGCGCGTCGGCGACCGCTTCGGCCGGGTAGACGTGCTCGTCCATGAACGAGGTCAGCCGCCGGCGCAGCTCTTCCGTGCGCCCGTCGAATGCGAAGTCCATCTGACCTCATCCCTTCCGCAGCGTGGTGAGTCCGTTGTCGATGAAGACCGGCACGAGGTCGCCGATCCGGTCGAAGCCCGGGCCGACCGTCTGCCCGAGCGTGTAGCGGTAGTGGATGCCCTCCAGGATCACGGCGAGCTTGAACCAGGCGAACGCCGTGTACCAGTTGATGCGCGAGACGTCCCGTCCGGAGGCCGCCGCGTAGCGCTCTACGAGCTCCTCGGCCGCGGGGTGGCCGGGGGCCTCGGCAGTCGTGCTGATCGGGGCGTCGGGGATGTCGAGGCGCTCGCTGTACATCACGAGGAGCCCGAGGTCCGTCAGCGGATCGCCGAGGGTGGACATCTCCCAGTCGAGTACGGCGGCGATCCGGTCGTCGGCGGTCGCCAGCACGTTGTCGAGCCGGAAGTCGCCGTGCACGACGGCCGGCTGGGGTGATTCGGGGAGCTGCCCGGCCAGTGAGTCGCGCAGATCGTCGATACCGCTGAGCTCCCGGCTGCGGGACGCCTCCAGCTGCTTGCCCCAGCGGCGCAACTGCCGCTCCAGGAAGCCCTCGGGGCGTCCGAAGTCACCGAGGCCGACGCTCTCCGGGGCGACGGCGTGCAGAGAAACGAGGGTGTCGGGCAGTGCGAGCGCGAGGGCTCGCGTGCGTTCCGGTCCGAGGGCGGCCAGCTCTCCGGCCGTACGGTACGGGGTGCCCTCGACGTGCTCCATCACGTAGAACGGCGCCCCGAGCACATCGGGGTCCTCGCACAGCAGCACCGTGCCGGGCACCGGTACGTCCGTCTCCCGCAGCGCCGTGATCACGCGGTACTCGCGGGCCATGTCGTGGGCGGTGGCGAGCACGTGGCCGAGCGGGGGACGCCGTACGACCCAGCGGCTCTCCCCGTCGGTCACCCTGTACGTCAGGTTGGATCTGCCGCCCTGGACGACCTCGGCTCTCAGCGGCCCCCGCACAAGGCCGGGGCGTTCCCGGTCCAGATGTCCGGCGAGCCGCCCGAGATCGAGACCGGGTGGATTCTCCTTGGTCATGCCTGCGCGCTCCTCTGCGTGATGGGGGACGCCACTGCTCGGACGGGACGTTCGGGACGGGCTGGTGCGGGCGGCCGCGTCCCGGCCGGGACGCGATCCACACCGACAAGCTGCCCCTCCACGGGCGGCGGGCAACGGGCAACCGCAGTCGCATCGATCATGCCGACTAGTCGGTATGGCGTCTAGGGGTGGACGGCCTCCGGGCGCCCCGGAGGCCCCGCATGTGACGCGATCCACGTACACGCGGACGGTGCCACGCACGGGGGAGGGACGCCGTGCCTCCGCACGCGCTGCCGCTCAGGCGTGGCACGCGACCGGCCTGCCGCCGTTCATCTGCTCCATGTCGCCCCACACGGTGGGGACGTCGAGCGGCTCGCCCAGCGGACGTCCCGCGAACTCCGCGTAGGCGCGGTGCACGTTCGCCACCAGCCGCTCGCTCTCCGCCAGTTCGGCGAACTCGCCCAGGTCGGCCGCGCGTGCGGCCTCCAGCGGCGTGAGCCCCCGGTCGTACGCGTCGCGCGACAGCTCTTCCACGAAGCGCAGATAGCGCTCCACGGTGTCGTAGACCTCCGGCCCCGCCGGCGGCCCATGCCCCGGGACCACCGTCCGCGCGCCCAGCGCACGCAGCCGGTCCAGTGCGTGCAGCGACCCGCTGAGGGAGCCCATCGGGATGAACGGCGTCCCCTTGTGGAAGACGAGGTCGCCCGTGAACACGACGCTCTGCCCGGGCAGCCACACGACCGTGTCACCGGTGGTGTGCGCGACTCCCGGATGGAGGCAGCGCACCTCCACTTCGCCGACGTGCAGCGTCAGTTCGTCGCGGAATGTGAGCGACGGCGCCGTGACCTGGATGTCGCCGAACTCCACCTCCGGCCAGATCGCGTGCAGTTGGCGTCCTGCCCGCAGGGTCTCCTCCCGGCACGACTCGTGCCCGATCACCGTCGCGCCGGGACTGAAGACGGCGTTGCCGTAGGTGTGGTCGCCGTGGTGGTGGGTGTTGACGACCGTGGACGGCGCCGGCGCCCCGCTCGCCAGCAGCGCCTCACGCAGCCGCAGCGCCCGCGGACGCGTCGCCGCGGTGTCCACGAGGAGGGTCGTGCCGTTGTCGCTGACCCAGCCGGCGTTGTTGAGGCACCAGCCGCCGTCCGGCTGGATGTAGGCGTGTACGCCGTCCGCCACTTCCTCGGTGTACGGCTCGCCGGCCGGCAGGCCGCTCACGCCGTCTTCCGCCACTGCCGTAGAAGCCATCCGCCCGTTCTCCCCCTCGTTCGTCCCTGCCCGGTGAACTTCCCCCGGCCGTCCGGGTGGTGCGGCCGCGACGCCGTGCAGCCCGGTGCCGCACAGGTTGTCAGGCTCCGGGCGTCCCGGCTACGGCGTCAGTGCGGCGAGCGCTTCGTCGGTGACTTCCCCGGGAGGTCCTCCGACGGGCACCGCCGCCCCGCGCTCGTCCTCCTCCAGGGGTTCGAGCGTCTCGAACTGCGAACGCAGCAGTGCCGGAGGCATGAAGTGCCCCTTGCGGCCTGCCATCCGCGCGGAGACGAGCTCCTCGGAGCCGTCGAGATGGAGGAAGAAGAGACGCGCACCGCTCTGCTCGCGCAGCCGGTCGCGGTAGCGGCGGCGGAGCGCCGAGCAGCTCACGACGCCTCCCCGGTCCGAGTGTTCGGCCAGCCACACCCCGATGGCGTCCAGCCACGGGCGCCGGTCCTCGTCGTCCAGCGGCGTACCGGCCGACATCTTCGCCACGTTGGCCGGCGGATGGAAGTCGTCCGCCTCCGCGTACCGCACGCCGAGACGTTCCGCGAGCAGCGAGCCCACCGTGGACTTGCCGGACCCGGCCACGCCCATCACCACGACCAACGGCACCTGGGACTCCGTCTGTCGTCCCTGCTCCTCGTTCACCACAGCAGCACCACTCCCACCATCGCCATAGCCAGTGTGCACAGCGCCGCCGCCCGCACCACCCCCGGGTCCGGGGCGGACGGACGGCCGGCGGCCATCGCGGCGATCCGCCGGTGTGCGAGCACGAGGAACCCCAGCCAGGACAGCACCCCCACCGCCGCGGCGGCTGCCTCCACCGGAGACGCACCGCCGCCGCCGTAGAGCACGTCGCGTATGGCCAAGGCGACGGCCACGGCGAACGTGAGCGTGGTGCGGCGCCAGGCGAAGCGGGTACGTTCCGGCTGCGCCGCCGGATCGCGGGTCCGTCCCCCGCTTCCGCCGCTCAGCTGCCCGCTCCCAGCGCGACGGCGACGAGCACCAGCAGCGCCGCCACACCGGTCGCCGTCGCCAGCAGCACGGGGAACCGGGAGACGGGGAGGTCCTCGCCGCGGCGCATGGCGCGCTCGCAGCGCATCCAGTGGTTGACGGCACGGAACGCGCAGGCCGCCGCGCACGCCAGGACGGCTGCCGAGACGGACGTGCGGACGGCCCAGCGCAGCCCGGTCAGGAACTGGTCCACGGCGATGCCGCCCGCGACGAGCGCCAGCGCCGTACGGATCCACGCGAGAAACGTGCGCTCGTTCGCCAGTGAGAAGCGGTAGTCGGGGGTGGAACCCTCGGCCCGCAGTCGCTGCGGGGCGAACCACAGCCGGAGCGTCGCAAGGAGCCGGTCGATCATGGCACCGAGCCTACGGCCCCCGCGGTGCCGGGCGTCTGTCCCCGCGGCTCCCTCCGGCTCGCGCTGCGCCCGCGCCGGTGCGGCCGCTCGCTCCGCGGCCGCTCAGCAGGGCAGGGCGGGCGGGACCGCGGAACGGGCCGGACCGCCCGGCGTGCCGCCGACCGGGTTCGCCGCGCGCGCCGTTCAGCCGGAGGCAGGGTCCGTCGGCTGCCTCGACGCCCTCCATGCCTGGAGCCGCCGGTGGGACTCCAGCCCGTCCGGAACGACGTCCCATCCGGGCAGCAGGCGTTCCAGTTCGTCCTCCGCGACGAAGTCCCACCAGTCGACCTCTTCGGGCTGCGGCCGCACGGGCAGCGAGCACTCCACCTCGTACACGCCCATGAACCACTGGTGCAGCGGTGACTCGTAGAGGAACGTGAAGCGGTGCTCCGGCTGCGGCAGCCCCGTCACGCCCAGTTCCTCCTCGGCCTCCCGCAGCGCGCCTTCGTCGTAGCTCTCTCCCGCGCCGACGACACCGCCGACCACCACGTCGTACATGGAGGGGAAGACGAGCTTGCCGGGAGTGCGCCGGTGGACGAAGATCCGCCCCTGCGGATCGCGTACCCGGATCGCCGTGCAGCGGTGCCGCAGCCGCCGGGCTGTCGCCTCGCCGCGCGGGGCCCGTCCCGTCACACGGTCGTCGGCGTCGACGATGTCGAGCAGCTCGTCCTCGGGCGCCGGCTGCCGGCCGATGGTGTCTGCCATGGTGCACATTCCATCACCGGCGGTGGGGTGCCGCCCGCTTCCGCAGGGGGTTACTCTCCGGTCACGAGATCTTCCGGGTGAACGTCCGCGCGCACAGCCGGGTGTGGAACAGGTGGGACACAATGGCGTACGACGCCGATGTCATCGTGATCGGGGCAGGCCTCGCCGGGCTCGCGGCGACGGCCGAACTGGCCGACGCCGGCCGCAAGGTGATCCTCCTCGACCAGGAACCCGAGCAGTCGCTGGGAGGCCAGGCCCACTGGTCCTTCGGAGGGCTCTTCCTCGTCGACTCGCCGGAGCAGCGCCGCCTGCGCATCCGCGACAGCCGCGAACTCGCCTGGCAGGACTGGCAGGGCACCGCGGGCTTCGACCGCGAGGAGGACCACTGGCCGCGCCGCTGGGCGGAGGCGTACGTCGACTTCGCGGCGGGGGAGAAGAGGGCGTGGCTGCGGCAGCAGGGCCTGAAGATCTTCCCCGTCGTCGGGTGGGCGGAGCGCGGCGGCTATGGCGCGAGCGGCCACGGCAACTCGGTGCCGCGCTTCCACATCACGTGGGGCACCGGACCCGGCATCGTCGAGCCCTTCGAGCGGCGCGTGCGCGCGGGTGCCGAGCGCGGGAACGTCGAACTGCGCTTCCGGCACCGCGTCACCGGGCTGGGGCGCAACGCCGGGACCGTCGACACGGTCAGCGGCGAGATTCTCGAACCCAGCGGAGTGGAGCGGGGAGAGGCGAGCAGCCGCGACGTCGCCGGCCACTTCGAGCTGCGGGCCCAGGCCGTCGTCGTCACCTCCGGGGGCATCGGCGGCAACCACGACCTCGTACGCGCCAACTGGCCGCAGCGGCTGGGCACTCCGCCCGCGCGCATGCTCTCCGGGGTGCCCGCCCACGTCGACGGGCTGATGCTCGGCGTCACGGAGAAGGCCGGCGGGCGCATCGTCAACCGCGACCGGATGTGGCACTACACGGAGGGCATCGAGAACTGGGACCCGATCTGGAACCTGCACGGCATCCGCATCCTGCCCGGCCCGTCCTCGCTCTGGATCGACGCGACGGGCAAGCGGCTGCCCGTGCCGCTCTACCCGGGGTTCGACACCCTCGGCACCCTCGACCACATCATGCACACCGGGCACGACTACACCTGGTTCGTCCTCAGCCAGAAGATCATCGAGAAGGAGTTCACACTCTCCGGCTCCGAACAGAACCCCGACCTGACGGGCAAGGACGTGCGGGGCGTGCTGAACCGGGCCGGCGGTGGCGCGCCGGGGCCGGTGCAGGCGTTCATGGACAAGGGTGCGGACTTCGTCATCGAGCGTGAACTGGGCCCGCTCGTACGGCGGATGAACGAGCTGACCGGCGAAGGCCTCATCGACGAGACCGCCCTGCGCCGCGAGATCGAGGCCCGGGACCGGGAGATCCTCAACCCGTTCACGAAGGACCTTCAGGTGACCGCCCTCCGCGGCGCGCGGAAGTACATCGGCGACAAGCTGATCCGGGTCGCCTCGCCCCATCGTCTCCTCGACCCGAAGGCGGGGCCCCTCATCGCCGTTCGGCTCAACATCCTCACCCGCAAGTCGCTCGGCGGACTCGAGACCGACCTCGACGCGCGGGTCCTCGCCGAGGGCGGCGAGCCGCTGCCGGGCGTGTACGCGGCAGGGGAGGCCGCGGGCTTCGGAGGAGGCGGCGTACACGGATACCGGTCCCTGGAGGGGACCTTCCTCGGCGGGTGCCTCTTCTCGGGACGTACGGCAGGGCGGGCCGCGGCGAAGGCGGTCGGCTGACCCCTGGGCGGCGGTCTCTGCCGGGGCCGGTGCGGTGCGTGCCTGCACTGCGCGTAGTCCGCTGCGGGGCTCGGCCGTGTGCCGGAGCGCGTCTCCGTCCGCCGGTGCGCCGCCGTCCTCCGGCGAACTCGGGCTGCTCGCGGAGGCGGTCCGCCCGCTGGCCGCCCGCCGTCCGTCCGGCTAGGCGTCCCGCTGCGCGGACTTACCGGCGGCCAATTCGGCGAGCAGATCGCGGCTCGCCGCCGCCACGCGCGGCTGGACGCCCAGCTCGCCGAGCATGTCCGCGGCCGCCGACATCTCGGCTGTGCGGCGCACGGCGTGGCGGTGCGTGCCCTGCACGAGCCGGTCGACTGTGCCGGCGTCCGCCTGGCTCAACTCGCTGACGATGTTCTCCCTGACCCACTCCTCGCAGCCCGCCGCGCGCCCCGCTTCGAGGGCCTCCACCACGGCGGCCGCCAGACCCTTGAAGAAGACGCTGCGCAGCAGCTTCCGTTCGGCTGCGCGGCCGGGCGGCCCCTCGATCAGTGCGACGTACGCGCCCAGATCCGACAGCAGCCGCGCGGCCGCGGCGGCACCGGGCCCGCTGGCGAGCATGGGCACGCGCAGGCCGCGCCGGGGGACCGGGGCCATGATGGCGAAGTCGGCGAAGTCCACTCCGTGTTCGGCGGCAGTATGGGCCAACTCGCGTTTCGCGCCCGGTGACGCGGTGTTGAGGTCCGCCCACACCGCGCCGGGGCCCACCGAGCCGACGCCCGCGAGAAGCACCCCCTGGGCTGCCGAGGCGCTGTTGACGCTGAGCACGACGTGCGCGCCCGCCGCCGCCTCGGCCTCGCTGCCCGTGCGGGTGACGCCTTCCGGCACCGGTACGGCGGCCGGGTCGTAACCGCGTACCGCGGCGCCGGCGCTCGCCAGGTCCCCGGCGAGGGAACCGCCTGCTTCGCCGAGACCGAGGACTGCCACCACGGTCCGGGCGTCTTCTTCCGATGAGGTGTCCGAGGGCATGCCGCTACACTAAGCTCGGACAAAATTGTTGACAATATCGGTGCGTATTTGTGCGGCGGAGAGGAACCGGGGAGATCGTGGCTGAGGACGGGGCACGCAACGGGGCCGGGGCGCCACTGGTGGAGGCCATCCGCGAGGCGATCATCAGAGGCGAGTTCGTGCCCAACCAGCGGCTCGTGGAAGCCGATCTCTCCTCGCAGTTCGGCGCCAGCCGCGCCAGCGTCCGCTCCGCGCTGCTGGAGCTGACGAACGAGGGGCTGGTCGAGCGCATACAGAACCGCGGTGCCCGGGTGCGCGCGGTCCCGCTCGACGAGGCCATCGAGATCTCCGAGGTCCGGATGGTGCTCGAAGGGCTCTGCGCCGCCAAGGCCGCCGAGGCGGTCACGGGCGAAGAGGTCCGCGAACTCCAGGGCATCGGCAAGTCCATGCGCGAAGCCGTGGCCGGCGGGGACCTGCTCGGATATTCCGCCCTGAACCAGGAACTGCACCGCCGCGTGCGCGAGATCGGCGGTCAGCGGACCGCCTCGCGGGTGCTGGAGCGGCTGCGCGGCCAGAACGTCCGGCACCAGTTCCGGCTCGCGATGCACCCCGGGCGGCCCTCGGTCTCGCTGCCCGAGCATCTGGCGATCATCGACGGCATCTGCACGCACGACCCGGAGGCCGCCGAGCGTGCGGCCCGTGCCCATCTGCGCAGCGTCATCGAGGCACTTCGCGAGGTCGACGCCCAGCCCGGGCACAGACCCTGACGCGAACTCGCACCGCCGGCCCCCCGCCCGGGTGCCGGACTTCCGCCCGTCCCGTACGGACCGCGCCGGGCCCTGGTTTATCCGCTCCCAGTGATCGGATGCGCCGGGGTCCGGCGCTTCCGTCTGCGGGCCGGGAGGTGCGTGCCCGGAGGCCCGGCGCACCGGCGGCCCCTCGGCTCCGAGGCCCTTCACCCTTCGCCGGTCCCGGTGACTCCGGCGGGCGCGGCAGCTCCACGCCCCTGCTCCCTTCCGTCCGGTTTCGACCGACCCCTTGACTGCTGTAGCCAAGATTGTTGACAATCTGCACGGAGATTATGGCTGCAAAGGATCGCTAAGGAGAGACATGGCCGATCACCCCCAGCCGTCGAACCACGCGAGGGAGCTCGTCAAAGGCGCGTACGACGTGCACATCCACGTGGCACCGGACGTGATGCGCCGTCGCATCGACGACGTCACGCTCGCCGAGCGGTTCGCGGCAGTCGGTCTGGCCGGCTTCGTCCTCAAGTCGCACTACGCCCCGACCGCGGAGCGCGCGGAAGTCGTGCGCAGAGCCGCGCCGGGCGCCTCCGCGCTGGGAGCCATCACGCTCAACGCCTCGGTCGGAGGGCTCAACCCCGTCGCCGTCGAGATCGCCGGGCGCGGCGGAGCGAAGTTCGTCTGGCTCCCCACGGTCGACAGCGCCAACCAGCGCCAGTGCCGGGCCTCCGAGCCCGAGGGGGCGACGCCTCCCATGTGGGCGAAGCTCCAGGACGATCTGCGCGCGGACGGCATGGCCGCCGAGCCCGTGGAGGTCGTGGCGCCGGACGGCACTGTCGTAGACGCCGCCCGGCAGGTCTTCCGTCTGATCGCCCGGCACGACATGGTCCTGGCCACAGGCCATCTGCACGCGGACGAGATCGCCGCGGTCGTCGACGCCGCCGCGGACGAAGGCGTCGAGCGGATCGTCGTCACACATCCGGAGTTCACCTCGCAGCGCGTCGCCGTCGAGCGCCAGCAGCAGCTCGCCGCGCGCGGCGCACTGCTGGAGCGGTGCTTCACCACGCCCTACACCGGCAAGGTCGAGTGGGACGTGTGGTTCCGGGCCGTCCGGGAGGCCGGCCCCGAGAACTCCGTGATCTCCAGCGACCTCGGTCAGCCCTTCAATCCGCCGGTCGAGGACGGTCTCGCCCTGTGCGCGGACCGCCTGCTCGCCGAAGGCTTCGACGACGGCGAAGTGCGCATTATGACCGTGCACAACAGCCGCTGGCTCGTCGGCGCCGAGGCGCTGCCCGACGCTCCCGCCGCACACCGGAAGGCCGACACCGAATGACTGAGCGACGCATGCTTGTCGTCGGCGCGCACAGCGCCGACTTCGTCTGGCGGGCCGCGGGTGCCGTCGCCGCCCACACTGCGGCGGGCGGCGAGGCCCTGGTCGTCGCCCTGTCCTACGGGGAGCGCGGCGAGTCCGGGGTGCTCTGGAAGCAGGAGGGCCAGACCGAGGAGAACGTCAAGCGCATCCGGCACGAGGAGGCGTCCAAGGCCGCCGCCGCCGTCGGGGCCGGTTTCCGGGCGTTCGATCTCGGCGACTACCCGCTGAACGTGACCCCGCAGGACGTCGAGCGGCTGGCGGAGCTCATGCGCGACTTCGCCCCGCACGTCGTGCTCACCCACCCGGAGAAGGACCCCTTCAACCCCGACCACCCGGTGGCGCACCAGGCCGTCGCCCGGGCCCGGCTGCTGACCTCGGGGGCGGGGGTCGCCAGCGGCTTCCGTACGGCGCCGCCCTCGGAGTTCCTGGTCTTCGAGCCGCACCAGCCCGAGCTGTGCGGTTTCACACCCACCGTCTACGTGGATATAACGCCCGTATTCAAACGTAAGGTCGACGCCATGAGCTGCATGGCTGCTCAGCAGTACCTCCAGGAGTACTACGCGCAACGGGCCGACCAGCGCGGCAATCACGCGCGCAAGGTCACCGGCAATCAGGAGATCCGCCAGGCGGAAGCCTTCCAGCGGCTGCTGCCCCACGTGGTCGGTGGGCTGTGAGCGCCCCGGGCACGGGGACGCCGTGCTCCGAGGCCGCGCTCGCCGAACTCGCCGACGCCGGAGTGGCGACGGTCTACGAGGCGTACGGGCGCCGCGGCCTGCTCGACGCCGACTGGACGCCTCTCACCCCGGGATGGCGCACGGCCGGACCCGCCCGCATCGCCTACTGCGGGCAGGGCGACAACCGCGCGGTCCACGAGCTGATGCCGCACGTACGGCCCGGCGAGGTGCTGGTGCTGACGATGCCCGAGCCGGAACCGGTGGCCCTCTTCGGCGACCTTCTCGCCACCCAGGCCGCCGCCTGTGGAGCCGCTGCCGTGCTGGTGAACGCGGCGGTCCGGGACAGCGCCGACCTGGCGCGGCTCGGCTACGGGACGTGGACGCGCTGGCGCCGGGCCCGTGGCGCCACGAAGAGCGAGCGGGGCAGCGTGAACGTGCCGGTGGAGATAGGCGGCACGACCGTCGCGCCGGGGGACGTCGTGGTGCTCGACGACGACGGCGTCACCGCGGTGGCGTCCTCCGACGTGGAGGAGACCGTGCTGGCAGTGCGGCAGCGCATCGCCAAGGAGGACGGTCTGCGCGAGCGCTGGGCGGCCGGCGAGTTCAGCTACGACGCCTACGGGCTGCGGGCGGCCGACGAGGGAGGGCCCTCATGACAGGTGTGCTCGCGGCGGAGCGGCTCACGAAGCAGTTCGCCAAGGACGACCAGGCGATCGTCGCCCTGCGGGAGTTCTCCCTGACCGTCGAGGAGGGCAGCTTCGTCACCGTCCTCGGACGCAGCGGCTGCGGCAAGTCGACGATGCTCAACCTTCTCGCCGGGCTCACCGAGCCGTCCGACGGCGCGGTGACGTACCGCGGCAGGAAGCTCAGCGGCCCGGACATCGACATCGGCTACCTCACGCAGTCCGACACGCTCATGCCGTGGCGGGACGTGCAGCGCAACGTCGAGATGCCGCTGGAGATCCGCGGCGTGCGCGCGGAGGAGCGCCGCGGCACGGCCGCCGAACTGCTGGAACGCGTCGGCCTCAAGGGATTCGAGAAGCACTATCCGCGTGAACTCTCCGGCGGTATGCGGCGCCGCGCCAGCCTGGCCCGCATGCTCGCCGGCACGCCGCGGACGCTGCTGATGGACGAACCGTTCGGCGCGCTCGACGCGCAGCTGCGCACCGAACTGCAGGAGGAACTGCTGCGGCTGTGGCAGGGCAGCGGCCAGACGGTGGTGTTCGTGACGCACGACATCGAGGAAGCCCTGCTGCTGGGCGACCGCATCGTGGTGCTCGGGCAGCTCGGCCGCGTCGTCGCCGACCGCGAGGTCGGCCTGGAGCGGCCCCGCACCCTGGACACCCTGCGCGTCGACCCCGCCTTCGTCGAACTGCACACGGCGATGGCCGCCGCGCTCAAGGAGGGCTCGTCATGACGGAACAGCTCGTGAGCCCGGGGCGGCAGACCTCCGCGGGCGGCCCCGTCCGCATCCCCGTCGAGCGGACCTGGTGGCAGCGGCACGGACGCACGACGACCGTGTGGGCGCTGCGTCTGCTGCTCGTCACGGTGCTGCTGGCCGGCTGGCAGATGACGGCGGGCAGCCTCTTCGACATCACCTTCACCAGCAAACCCAGCGCCATCGCCGGACGTCTCGGGGAGTGGTCCGCGGACGGCACTCTGTGGACGCACAGCCTGGTGACCATCCAGGAGATCGTCTACGGCTTCCTGCTGGGAGCGGTGGCGGGCGCCGTCGTGGGCTTCGTCCTGGCGTCCCTGCAACTGGCGTACCGGGTCATCGACCCGTTCATGATGGCGCTGTACTCGATTCCGAAGGTGGCTCTGGCCCCGCTGTTCATCGTGTGGTTCGGAATCGGCATGCACATGAAGGTGCTGCTCGCCGCCGCGACCGTCTTCTTCCTCGTCTTCCTCAACACCGCCGCCGGGGTGCGGGAGGTGGACCGGGGGCTCGTCGACGCGGTGCGGCTGATGGGCGGGAGCCGCAAGGACATCGCGCTCAAGGTCGTGCTCCCCTCCTCGATGACGGGAGTCCTCACGGGCCTGAAGGTGGCGATCCCCTACGCGCTGATCGGTGCGGTGATCGGGGAACTGGTCGCCTCCAACCAGGGCCTGGGCTACCTCATCAACGACGCCGCCGCGCAGTTCGACACCGCCGGGGTCTTCGCGACGCTGGTCGTGCTGAGCGTCATCGCCGCCGTCCTGAACGTCCTCGTCGGCCTCATCGGCCGCCGGGTCAACCGGTGGAAGCCGGTCGAAGCACGAGGCTGACCGCCGCCCCGGCTGTCGGCCCCCGATCCTTGATCCGCTGCGAACCCAGCGACTGGAGCTGCAGACATGAACTCTCACATCGAGCGCAGGGCGCTGCTGAAGTCGTTCGCGGCGGCCCCCCTCCTCCTCTCGCCACTGGCCGCCGGCTGTGCCGAGCACGGCTCCACCACGAAGGCCGGCACGCTCAACATCGGCCAGATCAGCAACTCCGTGGCGTTCTTCCCGCTGTTCATCGCGGAGGAGAAGGGCTACTTCAAGGACGAGGGCATCAAGCTCGGCGACAGGCCGCGGCTGGGCACCGGGGCGAAGGTGGCCGCCGCCCTCAAGTCCGGCTCCATCGACCTGGGGGCGGGGGTGCTCACCGACGCGTTCAACCTCGCCCAGAACGATCCGAGCGCCCGGGTGCTCTCCAGCCTCGTCACCGAGTACTACGTGGACATCGTCGTGGGGAAGTCGTTCGACGGGCCGGACGCCGGCGCCCCGCTGGAGGAGCGCACCAAGGCGCTCGTCGGCAAGAAGATCGGCATCACGGGTCCGGGCAGCGGCACGGAGGCCCTGATCGGGCATCTCTTCGACGGCATAGGCAAGAAGGCGAAGACCGACGCCACGCTCGTCAACCTCGGCAGCGCTGCGACTTCGGCTCTCGGAGCGCTCAAGTCGGGCCGCGTGGACGCGCTTTCGTTCTTCCAGCCGATCGGGCAGCAGGCCGAGGCCGACGGTGCCGGCCGCATCCTGATATCCCCGGCCGCGGGCCATGTGCCGGACATGAAGGGCGCGTTGCACGGCGTCGTCTTCTCCACGCAGAAGCTGCTGAAGAAGAAGGCCAAGGAGGCCGAGGGCTTCCAGAGCGCGATGAAGCGCGCCCAGGCCGACGTGCAGGGCGACCCGGACAAGGTGCGGGAGCTGCTGGAGAAGTACCTCAAGGACACCGACGCGAAGGCGCTGGACGCGCTGGTGCCGATCCTCCGGAAGGAGATGCCGGAGTCGCCGTCGGTCGAGCGCGGACCGTACGAGACGGCGCGGCGCTTCCATCAGGCAAGCGGACTCGTTGAGGACGCCCCGGAATTCGCGAAGATCAAGGCGGACGGCTGAGCCGATCCCCGGCGGGGGCGGTACGGGGCGACCCGTACCGCCCCCGCACGGGTGCCTACCGGCGTTCGCGCCGGGCCGCCCGCCACTCGGGGGCGAGCACCGACCAGACCTCGATGTCGTGCCGCTCACCCCGGCGCAGGTAACTCTCCCGCAGCACGCCCTCCTTCGTCATTCCGAGCCGGCGCGCCACCGCGATGCTGGCCTCGTTCCCGGCGGACACCACCCACTCCACGCGGTGGATGCCCCGCTCCTCGACGGCCCAGTCGACGATGACGCCGACCGCCTCGGTCACCAGGCCCCGCCCCACCGCCGCGGGCTCCAGCCAGCAGCCCGCCTCGGCTGTGCCCTGCCCGACGTCCATCGTCCGGAAGAGGACGCCGCCGACGAGCCCTTCGTCCGTCCAGATGCCGTAGATCCGGCCGGTGTCGGCCGCCGCCTTCTCGGCATACGACTTCAGGAAGACACGGGCGGACTCCAAGTCCTCGACGACGTCGGGGAGTCCGACGTACCGCCCGATGAACTCGCGCCCACGGTCGATGTGCGCCAGGAACTCGGCGGCGTGACGGGGCTCCAGCGGCCTCAGCCGCGCGCCGCCGTCACGCAGGGGTACTGAGAACAACGTGACCTCCGAGGTCGGGCCGGTACGCGGGCCGGTACGCGTCAACTGGCGGCGGTGTGCGCGGAGAAGGCGGGCGGCCGGCCGAAGCGTCCTGAGATGTCGGGCCCCGCGCGGATGATCCCATACCGCCCGTCCGCAGCGTGCACCAGTCCCGCTCGGGGGACGCGGGAGGCCCCTCGCCCCTGCCGGCGGCCGGGCACCGGACCGGCGCGACGGAGGGGCAGTTGACGGCCGGGGGCAGGAACCGTCCGCCCCGGACGGTCGTCCCGGCCCTTGTGAAGAGAAACCGGGGGAGCAGGGCCAGCCGTGCGCTGGCGGTGGTCGTGATGCTGCTGGCGGCGCAACTCGTCGCGCTGGCATGGCCCGCGTACGCGTGCGGATGCGGCGGGATGATCGCGCGGGACCCCTCGCGCATCGCGGTCGACCACGAGGCCTCGGCAGTGAGCTGGGACGGGCGTACCGAGCGGATCCTGATGAGCCTCGACGTCAGCGGCGACGCCGAAGAGGCGGCGTGGATCATGCCGGTGCCCAACAGGGCGGACGTCCGGCTCGGCAGCTCGCGGCTGTTCCTGGAGCTGGCGCGGCTGGCAGCGCCCGAGCACCGTGACCGGCACTACTTCTGGCCGCGTTCCGGGGACTGGCCGTACGACGACGTGGACGGTGCCTACGCACCGGGCGGGGGCGCGCGGGGCGGAGGCGTGGACGTCGTCGGCAGGGAAAGGCTCGGCCCGTTCGACGTCGCCAGTCTCAAGGCCACCGACCCGGACGCGCTGAAGGACTGGCTGGACGACAATGGGTTCGCTCTGCCGAAGCGTCTGCACCGCGAGCTGAAACCGTACGTCGACCTCCGATGGGAGTACGTGGCGGTCCGCCTGGCCCCGGGCGACGACGAGCGGAGGAGGGTGCTCGGCGGCACGTTGCAGCCGCTGCACCTCACGTTCGAGTCCGAGCGGTTCGTCTACCCGATGCGGCTCTCCCGCGCGGCGAAGCAGCCGCAGAACCTCCGGCTGTACGTGCTGGCTCCGCACCGGATGCGCCCGAGCAGCGCGATCGGCGGCGAGGCACCGCAAGTGCGGTTCGCCGGGCGGGTCGAGAAGCCGGCGGACGAGGTCCGCGCGTTCGCCCGGCCGGGAGGCGGGGACACCGCGGACGGCGACCCCTTCCTGACCGTGTACGAGCAGGACTTCCCGGTGCCGGGCCGGATCAGCGGGGACCACGAACTGCGTCGCGCCCACTCGGACGCCGAGTACCGGACTGTCGTGTACCACTCCCGCATCCTGACCTGGGGAGACGTGCCTGTCTGGATCGTGACGACGGGGGCGGCGGCCCTGGCGCTCGGCACGCTCGTCGTGTGGAGGGTCAGGGCCCGTCGTCGGCCGTCTGCCGAAGGCGGCTGAACTCCCGGTCGGCGCACGGGTCTTCGCCTTCGGAGACCGGCTGGGATCGTTCCGGCGACGGCTCGTCACGGTGTCCGTGCCGCCCGTTCACGCGCCCTACGGGCAACGTCCCACCGGCTTCGGGGTGTTCACGGGTATCCGGCGGTTCAGTCGACCGTGCGCCCGGATGACGCGGCCGAGCCGCCGTCGTCCGAGCCCGGCGGAGCGTCGCCGGAGGGTCCGCCGGGCAGACGTGAAGGCCCGGGCGCACCGTGTCCCGGCGGGCCGGCGGCCATGGTGGGTTGCGCCTCGCCGGGTGAAGTGGATTGCTGCGGCACGGACTTGGCGCGCAACCGCTCCATCTGCCGCCATTCGGGGCGCAGTCCGGCGAGGCTGGTGGTCAGGAAGTACGCGGCACCCGCGGTCAGCAGGGCGGGGAGGAGCCCGAAAGCTGCCACCGCCGCTCCGGCCGCCATCCCGCCGAGCGGTATGCCGCTCCAGGCGACCGAGTCACCCAGCGCGTTGACGCGGCCGAGCAGCGGCCGCGGCACCCGCTCGAAGGTGAGCGCCGCGAGTATGGGGTTGAGGAAGCCGGCGCCGAACCCCGCCACGGCGAACACCGTCAGCACCGTCCACATCGGCACGTCCGCCGCGAGGACGAGGAACCTCGGCGCACCCGCGAGCAGGAAACCGGCGAAGAAGACCGGACGGCGCCGAAGGCGGTGGGCGACAGCCGCCGCGATCAGGCTTCCGCCGACCGCTCCGATACCCATGACGCTGCTGCTGAGCCCGATCGCGCTCGGCCCCTGCCCCGACTCCTTCGCCCAGACCGGCATCAGCACGGTCGCGAACGCCGCGTCCAGCAGGTTGGTGATGCCGACCATGACGATGACGGTGAGCAGCAGGGGTTCGCCGCGCAGGAAGCGGAAACCCTGCCCGAAGCGCGTCCAGTAGCCGGGCTCCCGGCCGTCGTCGCGCGCTCCGGACGCCACCCCCATGCCGCGGGGGAGCGCCAGCGCGATGACGGCCGACCCCGTCGCGAAGCACGCCCCGATGAGGACGAGCCCCGCCATGGGGCCCAGCAGCGCCACGAGGGAGCCCCCGGCCGCCGGGCCGACCGTCGAGGCCAGCCGTTCGGTGACGCCGGAGAGCCCCGTCGCCCGCTCCAGCGGCACGTGTGCGCGCTCGGCCGCCTCCGGGATCAGGATCTCCTTCGCGAGATCGCCGGGGCCCCTGGCGGCTCCGATCAGGGCGACGAGGGGCAGCAGCAGCCAGAAGCCGAGCCTGTCGAGGCTGTGGAGGAGCGGGATCGCGACGGCGGCCGCGGCGCTGACCACGTCCGTGGTCCAGGAGATGACGCGGGGGCCCGTCCGGTCCACCAGCGGTCCGGCGAAGGCTTTGACGGCGACGTACGGGGCCATCTCGCAGAAGGCCACCAGGCCCGTCTGCGTGGCGCTTCCGGTCGTGACGAGCACGAACCACGGCAGGGCGATGACCGATATCCGCGTGCCGGTCAGCGCCACGCCCATCGCGGCGAGCACAGCGGCGAGCGGTCTGTAGCGGCCCGCGCCTCGCTGCCGGCCGGAGGCCGGGTCGTGTGCTTTCACTCTGCTCCTGCCGGACCCGGGCGGCCGCCTCGAACCCCCCGGTACGAACTGGTGCTGATACGCGGCGCTCTGCACGCCCCGTTCGCGAAGCGGTGACCTGCTGTGCGGTGACCGGCAACGTGGTGACCTGCGGCGCGGGCGGCCGGTACGCCGCGGCCCGGCCCGCCTTCAGCAGCTTACGCGTCGGTCCCGGCGCCGCTCCACGCCCCCGGAGTCACGAGGCATGCGGTGACGCCGCGCGGGTGGAGGGGCACATCCGCCCAGAGTCCGGCGCGGTCTCCGGCGGGGTTCCGGCTGGACCCGCGGGTGGGGCCCCTAGCCGTACAGGCCCGTCACCGGTCAGCCCGTCCGCTGGGGGCCAGTCCCTCCCCGGGGCCGGCCCCTCGGGCTCAGCTCTCTTCCCCGGCCTCCGAATCGTCCCGGCGGCCGGGGCGTCGTCCGGCTCCGCTGCCGCCGCCGGCCTCTGCCTCCCGTGCCCGGTCCTCGGCCTCCTTCTCGCCGTCGCCCTCCGCCCGGACGCCCTGCAGCGGGTCGCCCGCGCCGGTGCCGCCGGTGGAGTAACCCTCGGAGCCGCTGGCGACGCCGGGAACCACGTGCGGCCGGGCCTGCTCCTCGCGCCCGGAGTGGGCGCCCGGCCCGCGGTCCGCGGGGTCCGCGGCGTTCCCGCTGTCGTTCTTCCCGGACTGGTCCTTCTCAGCCATGGAGCTCCTCCTCAGCCGGCGGTGGGCCGTCCCGCGGCCCGTACGAGTGACGGACCCGGGCACAGTGCGAATGCACGGCGCAGGTACCCGGGGGCGGTGCGCGGAAACTGAGGGTTCCGCCGGTCGCGCGCGGCGGCCCGTGCCGGGAGCGCGGACGATGCGAGATCTGCGGACCCGTCGAGCGGGTCCCGGGCCGGGGCGGAGACGGGGGAATGGACGCGGTGCCGGGCACCCCCGTGCACTCCTGGCAGCGGGAGCGGTCTCCGACGGCCGGGGTGCGGTCCCCGTCGCCTACCGCCCTTCGATGACGCCAGGTCGCGTGCCGGCCCCCGTGAACGTGCCCGCCGCAGCGCGGAGTTCAGGGTGCCGTCCGGGGCAGGACGCCCAACGCCTCCTCTCCCGGCGCACAGTTCTCGCGCAGCTCGGCCAGTTCGCCTGCGGGCAGCCGCAGCGCGGAACCCCGCCTGCCGGCGCCGTCGAAGAGCTCCTCGCCCTCCTGGAGCCATTCCGCGAACGGCTGCACGCCGATGAAGTCCGCCAGCCTCGCCAGCTCCTGGCGAGGCGCGTCCAGCAGCCTCTCGTAGCTGAGGGTCGTGCGCTGTTCCTGCGGGACGGCGGCGAGCTGCCCGAGTCCTTCGCGGATCAGCTCCGACCAGAGCGTGCCGAACTCCGGTACGGGCATCGTGCGGTCGAGTACGAGCGCGGGGTCGAATTCCGACTTGAGCAACTGCCGCAAGTCTTCGGGCAGTTGCTTGAGCTGCTCCTCCGTCGGCTTGCCGAGCGGCTCGTCCCGGCCTGCGCCGGTACGGCGGTGGATCTCCCGCAGCAGCGCGATCATGCGGTAGCCGTTGTGGCGGCTCATGGACAGAGCGCAGTCGGGACCGTCCCGGAAGAGGTGCACGAAGCGGGCGTGGGGGAAGAGGCTGTGCAGCAGCTCCACGCGGTGCAGCGAGTAGCCGGAGCGTTCGACCGCCGCCTCCCGCCCTCCGGCCCGGGAGGCGAGCGCCCCGAAGAACGCCTCCCACTGCTGGGGCGCGGGACGTTCGGGCCAGGCCGTCACCTCGGGTTCCAGCGCGTCGAGGAGCGCGTCGGGGTCGTCGGTGAGGTGCGGCAGCGCCATCATGCTGACGGCCGGGATGCCCGTCGTCTCCGGGGAGTAGCGCCACTCCGGGTGGCGGTTGTAGAGGAACTCCGGCAGCGGCGTACCGCTGCGGATCATGCGGTCGAAGACCTCCATCGGCTCGGTGAGGCACCGCCAGAAGTCCCGTCCCGTCAACGGCTCGTGGCTCAGCGCCGGAGGGCCGTCGACGCACGCGTACAGCTCGTTGAGGCTGAGGACGTCCGGATGGAGCCGGAGCACCCGTGACAGCGCCGTCGAGCCGCTGCGCCCCGTGCCGACGACGAAGGTCAGGGTCTTGATGCCCGTACGCACAGTTCTTCCTCCCCCGCGGCCCTCCCCGGCCACTCGCTTCCCGGTCGCATCCCCTCACTACCCTCGCGGGCCGTGATCGATCCGGGACGGCGGACGATCACGCGAAGGAGTGGCGGGGCGCTCGCGACGGACGGGAGATGCCGTGGCGGGACTCAGGCCGTCAGGGAGGCGATCTCCTCGGCGCAGGCCAGCAACGCCGGTACGCAGGCGTGCAGTTCCTCTCGCGAGGTGAGGACGACGGCGGCGCCGAGCGAGACGGCCAGCCGCGGTCTGCGGGAGCCGTCGGCGTACGGCACGGCGGCGGCGACGGAGCGGACGCCGATCTCGTTCTCCTCGTCCACCTCGGCCCAGCCGCGCGTCTGTACGCGCGCCACCTCCTCGCGCAGCGCCCCGGGGTCGGTCAGGGTGCGCGAGGTGGTGGCGGGCAGGTCTCCGGCGAGGAGCGCCTCGAACTCCGGGGCCGGCAGCGTCGATACGAGCGCCCGGCCCATCGACGTGGCATGCCACGGGTTGCGGGTGCCCTCGGCGCTGCGGAGCTGCAGATGCTGGCTGCCCTGCACGCTCAGCACCAGCAGCACCTCGTCGCCGTCGAGGATGCCCGCGATCGCCGGCAGCCCGGTACGCGCGGCGAGCCGGCGCAGCGGGTCGGCGGCGGCCGAGTACCCGGCGGGGGAGCGCTGGAAGCCGCGGGAGAACTCCAGTACCCGTACGCCGAGCGCGTACCGCCGGGTGTCCTCGTCGTAGGCGACGAACCGTTCGGCGGCGAGGCGCCCGAGGAGTCGGTGCGCACTGCTGACCGGCAGCCCGGCGATGCGCGCGGCGGCGCTGACGCCGAGCCCCGGCGGGTTGTCGGCCAGTACGGTCAGCAGGCGCAGACCCCGGCTCAGCATGTCGTCGCCGGGCGGTGCGGTCACCGTCGGTGCTCCTTCGATGGTCGTGCGCGGCAAGGTCAGTCGCGCTTACCGCCGGTGGCGGTCGCGGTCCGGTCGACGCTCACCGTACCGGCGGCGACGGCGGGCCGCGGCTCCCTCACGCCGAACATCAGCGCCGCGGAGAGCAGCGTGCAGCCCGCCATGAACCCGAAGGCCCCGGCGTCGCCGAGCTCCGTGCCCCGCACCCATCCCACGAGGTAGGTGCCCGCGAACGAGCCCAGCGCGCCGAAGGAGTTGACCGCAGCGACTGCGGCGCCGGCCACTCCGGCGGGGGCGAGTTCGGAGACGAGCGCGAAGTACGGGCCGTAGGGCGCGTACATGCACAGTCCGGCGACCACGAGGAGCGTCATGGCCAGCGGGAAGTTCGAACCGGACAGGTACGAGGCGTACAGCGCCACGGCGCCCGCGCCCAGCCACGGCCACACGGCGACGCGGCGGCGCATGCTGCGGTCGGAGACACGGGAGTTGAGCATCATCGCGACGACGGCGAAGGCGTACGGGATCGCCGAGAGCAGCCCGGTCGTACCGATGCCCTCGCCGGAGCCCTGCTTGACGATCGAGGGCAGCCAGAAGACGAAGCCGTACATGCCGAACGACCAGAAGAAGTACTGCGTGGCGAGGACGACGACGGGCCGGGAGCGCAGCACCCTCGCGTAGTCGCTCTTGGTCGCGCGCGGGGCGTCGGCGGTGGTCGCGCCGGCCTGCGTGCCGCTCGCGGCGGCGGGCTCGCCCGTCCGGCCGACGTCGGCCGCCGTGAGGGCCGAACCGGGGGCGGCCACGGCGGCGCGCTGCTCGGCGGCGAGGTCGGCCTTGAGCTTGTCGTGCTCGGCCTGGGGCAGCCAACGGGCCTCTCCGGGGCGGTCCTTGATGACCCGGAGGCAGACGAGCCCCCACACGATCGAGGGGACACCCTCGACGATGAACATCATCCGCCAGTCCGACACCTCGATCAGCCATCCGGAGAGCACCGACAGCCACATCACGGTGATCGGATTGCCCAGGATCAGCAGGGAGTTGGCGCGGCCGCGCTCGCCCTTGGTGAACCAGCGGCTCAGCAGCACCACCAGCGAGGGAAGCACCGCTCCCTCGACCACGCCGAGCGCGAAGCGCACGGGGATGAGCTGCTCCGGGCTGCTGAGCATGCCCTGCGCCGTGGCGAGGACGCCCCAGGCGATCGTCGATCCGGCGACCAGACGCCGGATGCTGCGCTGCTCGGCGTAGATCGTGCCCGGGATCTGGAAGAAGAAGTAGCCGAGGAAGAAGGACGCGGCGATGAGCGAGTCCGTGCCCGCCGAGAGATTCAGCTCCTCGGCCATGCCGCCTGCCGACGCGATCGCGTAGTTCGACCTGTCGAGGTAGGCGAGCGAGTAGGTGACGAACGCGATCGGCATCAGGTACCGGGCTCGGGTCGAGGACCAGAAGCCCCCGCCGCCGAGGCGGGATGAAGGCGACCCTGTCATTCCCGACCCCCTTTTTTCCGTGAGATGGAAAGTGTTTCACTGGGCGGGAAGGACGTTACGAGTGTCCTCCCTCGCCGGTCAACAGCCGAGGGCGTGGTCACCGCCACATGCGCTCGCGCCGTCCGCCAGCCCGACCGTGGACCCCGCGGCTCCCGCCCGCGAGCCGCCGACGACCGAGAGGCCGTGCACCGATGCCCGAGACCCCCGCGAACACCGATTCCGCCTCCGCTCTCGACGTGCTCCTGCCCTGGGACGGACTCGAGGACAGGCACGGGCCCTGGCCGTCGAACGTGCGCGTCCACGTCTGGGACGGGACGACGCCGGAGGACGAACTGCCGCCGCACGTACTGCAGTCGACCGGCCTGTGGGTGATGCCCTACGCGGTCCCTGGGGTCGAGCGCCTGCTGCCGCGCATGCCCGCGCTGCGTGCCGTGCAGTCCCTGAGTGCGGGCGTGGAGAAGCTCCTGCCGGTGCTGCCCGAGGGGGCGGCGCTGCACAACGGGCGCGGACTCCACGACGCGAGCACGGCCGAGCACGCACTCGGCCTGATCCTCGCCGCCCAGCGCGACCTTCCGCGGTGGGCCGCGAACCAGCGGGAAGACCTCTGGGAACCGCACTTCACCCGGTCGCTCGCCGACTGCCGCGTCGCCGTCATCGGCTACGGCTCCATCGGAGCGGCGCTCGAGCGGCGGCTGCTGGCGTGCGAGGCGCAGGTGGTGCGCGTCGCACGCAGGGCCAGGCCCGAGGAGGACGTGCATGCCGTCTCCGACCTGCTCGAGCTGCTGCCCGACGTGGACGTCGCGGTGCTCGTGCTGCCCGAAAACCCCTCGACGGAAGGGCTGTTGGGGGAGGCCGAGCTGGCTGCCCTGCCTGACGGAGCGCTCGTGGTCAACGTGGGCCGGGGACGTACGCTCGACACGCGGGCGCTGCTGCCGGAGCTGCGGGCGGGCAGACTGCGTGCCGCGCTCGACGTCACCGACCCCGAACCGCTCCCCGCCGGGCACCCGCTGTGGCAGTGCCCCGGAGCGCTGATCACGCCGCATGTGGCGGGCGGCTCTGCCGCGTTCCGCCCCCGTGCGGAGCGTCTGATCGTCGAGCAGGTCCGCCGCTACGCCGCCGGTGAGCCGCTGCTCAACGCGTTCCCGCGGCCGTGACCGGACGGGTCCGCTGACGGAGGCCGCGTGCGGGGGCCCGCCCCCGCACGCGGCGCTCGCGCGTGAGCTGCTCAGCGTTCCGTGTGGCGTTTCCGTGTCGCGACGAGCACGCCTGCCCCGGCGGCCAGCACGAGGCCGCCCCCGGTCGCCAGGTACGGCGTGGCGCTGGTGCCGCCCGTCTCGGCGAGCGCGCCCCCGTCATCGCTGCCGCCGCCGGCCTTGCCGTCCCCGCTCCGGCCCTTCGCGGGGACGAAGCCCGCCGGGGGCCGGTCGCAGCCGATGCCGTCGCCGTCGCGGTCCAGGTGCGTCCCGTAGTGCTCGTCCCCCTCGGCGATCTCGGAGTAGCCGGCGGCGTAAGCGGCCGGACAGTTCTCGAACGGGTGGCTGCCGCTGTGGGCCACGGCGGCGGAGGGGGCGAGGGCCATCCCCAGGGCGGCGGCCGTGGCCGCGGCGGCGGAAGTACGGAGCTTCATTCGTCTCTCCGGTGCGTGTCGACGACGGAACGGGGGATGGCGGTGATGTGACCGACGGCATCTGTCATCGGTTGTGCTGCTCGGGGGTGTTGTTCCTTCATGTCGCAAACTGGTGCTTTTCCGTGCTGCCTTGACGTGCCGTCAGCTCCGTCGATGCCGAGGCGGGGCTACGCGTTCGGATTCCGTCAACGGAGAGCAGCCGCACCGCAGTCCGGATGCCTTGGACGCGCTGAGCGCGTGTGACCGGAACGCGCTTGTCCCGGCGGCGTCAGGCGGACGCGTGGGAGGGTCGGAGCCATGCCCTTCGACCACAACGACCACTACCACCGGCTGCTGCTGTCACAGGTCCCGCACGGCGCCCGCACGGCCTTGGACGTAGGTTGCGGCACGGGACGGTTCGCGCGGCGGCTCGCCGGACGCGGACTGGAGGTCGACGCGATCGACCCGTCCGGGGAGACCGTCGACTGCGCGCGCGCCCTCTCGGCCCGCGACCCGGAAGCCCCCGCTCCCCGCTACCGCCAGGCCGATGTCACGGAGCTCGAACTGCCCCCGTGGCACTACGACTTCATCTCGTGCCTGGCCAGCATCCACCACATGTCCTTCTCGACGGCGGGAGCCCTTCGTGACGCCCTCGCGCCGGGCGGCGTCCTGGTGATCCTGGGCTGCTATCCGGCGAAAACCTGGTGGGACTGGGCGTGGTTCGTGGCCGCCGTACCCGTCAACGCCGTCGCGCGGCTCGCGGTGGCGGTACGGGAGCGGTTCCGGTCGCCCGGGAAGGCAACCGCCTCGGACGGGAAGGCGGCCTCCCCGGACGCGGGACGCGTCTCGGCGCCCACCAGGGAGCCGGAAGTGACGCTGCCGCAGATCCAGCGTGAGGCCGCCGGTCTGCTGCCCGGGTGCCGCATCCGCAGGCTGCTCTTCTGGCGCTACCTGCTCGTCTACCGCAACCACCCCTGCACGAAAGGGGGTTGAGCTAGGCCCCCGCGAGCCCGGCGGGGCACGCGGGGATCACGTACGCACTGTCCACGGGCCCGGCGCCCGCGCGGAAGCGGCGGGCGGGCCGGCATGGTCACCCGGCCGGAAAGCCGTCCGCGTCGAGGATGCGCTCCGCGACCCGTACGGAGTCCACCAGCGGGTGCAGGGCGAGCGCACGCACCGCAGCGCGGCGCGAACCGTCCGCCGCCGCCTCGATGGCCGACCGCTCCACGGCCTTGAGGCAGAGCATCAGCCCGAGCTGGTCATCTGCGACGGGCCCCACCGACAGCGGCCGGGCGCCGCCCGCGTCGACCAGGCACGGCACCTCCACCACGGCGTCCTCGCCGAGCCCCGGAACCGCCCCCCGGTTGGGCACGTTGAGGATCAGCTTGGTGCGCTCGTTGCGCGAGATCGCCCGCATCAGGGCGAGCGCGACGCGGTCGTAGCCGCCCCCCTCCAGGTCGCAGGTGTCGCGCTCCCAGCCGCCGGTGGCCTCCCGGCTCTCGGCCATGTACGTCTCCTCGCGCTCCCGCCGCGTGCGCTCCCAGGCCGTGTAGGCCTCTGCCGGTGACGACGAGCGCGACGCCTCGTAGAAGCGGGCCTGCTGCTGCCGCAGGAACTCCCCGCGGGTGGCCTCCGCGTCCTGCACCGCGGCCAGGGCCTCCCGGTTGAAGTAGTAGTAGTGCAGGTACTCGTTGGGCACCGCGCCCAGCGTGCGCAGCCACTCGGCGCCGAAGAGCCTGCCCTCCTCGAAGGACGTCAGCCGGGCCTCGTCGGCGAGGAGTCCGGGAAGCCTGTCGCTCCCGTCCTCGACGACGCGGCGCAGCCATCCGAGATGGTTCAGCCCCACGTAGTCGTAGTCGGCCCGGTCCGGGTCCGCCCCCGCCGCGCGGGCGGTGCGGCGGCACAGCCCGACGGGGGAGTCGCAGATGCCGATCACCCTCTCGCCCAGGCCCCGTTCGCGGAAGGTCCTGTTCATGGCCTCGGTGACCATCCCGGCCGGGTTGGTGAAGTTGACGATCCAGGCGCTTGGGGCGAGTTCGGCGACGCGCTCCGCGATGCGCACCGCGACCGGCAGGGTGCGAAGGCCGTAGAGGACGCCGCCCGCACCCACGGTCTCCTGGCCCAGCACGCCTTCGGCGAGCGGGAGGCGCTCGTCGCGCGTCCTGCCGTCCAGACCGCCGACCCTGATGGCGGAGAAGACGAAGTCGGCGCCGCGCAGGGCCTCGTCGAGGTCGGTCGTCGTGCGTACCGACGGCGGAGGCGAGGCAGGCGGCCGGCCCGAGCCCTCACCTCGTGCGGCGTGCCGCTCCGCCTGGTGCGCGAGAACGGCGCGGACGGCGTCCAGCCGCGCCCGCTCGGTGTCGTGGAGGACGAGTTCGGTGATGCGGCCCGCCGGGTCCCCGGCGTCCTCCAGCAGGGCCCGGTGGACCAGCGGTACGCGGAAACCCCCGCCGCCCAGCACGGTCAGCCTCATGCTCGCGCCACCTCCACAGCTACCTCCACTCCGGCCTCGCGGAAGACCGCGAGCGTGCCGGGGTCGGACGCCTGACCCGTGATCAGTACGTCGATGTCCTGCGGCCCGCAGATGCGGGCCGTCCCCGTGCCGGGGAACTTCCGTGCGGTGGCGAGCAGCACCACCTGCCGGGCGGAGCCCAGCATCGCCTTCTTCACGGGCACTTCGACGTCGGTGGTGTCGAGGACGCGGCCGTCCGGCAGTACGCCGCTGGTGCCGAGGAAGAGGCGGTCGGCGTAGAGGCCCTCCAGGCTCGCCTCGGTCAAGTGGCCGACGAGAGAGCGGTAGTTGCGGCGCACCTGCCCGCCGAGCAGCACGAGGGAGACGTCGGGGTCGTCCCGCAGCTCCTCGTACACGGCCAGGTTGCTGGTCGCCACGGTGATCTTCCGGCCGTGGAGCTGGCGGGCCAGCTGAAGCGTCGTGGTGCCGATGTCGAGCAGCACAACCTCGCCGTCCTCGACGGTGGCGGCGGCCCGCCGCGCGACGGCGTCCTTGTCCGCGAGGTCGTCGACGGCCTCCTCCTCGAACGGCCGCTCGGCGGCCTGCCGGGCCACCGCACCGCCGTAGACCCGGGTCAGCCTTCCCGCCCTGCCGAGGTCGTTGAGATCGCGGCGCGCCGTGGCCTCGCTGATGTCCAGCCGTTCGGCGATCTGGCCGACGGGCAGCACGCCCTCCTCGCGGAGGAGCCGGAGCAGCTGTTCGTGGCGGTGCTCGCGCAACATGCCCGGCAATCTAGCCTGAGTGAGCGAGTTTGCGCGAGTGTGACCGGCCTCTTGCACTTTCAGGGTCTGACGTGCAAGGTACCGCTCAACGCATGACGCCTGGGGAGGCGAAGGCCCCCCCGGCCGTTATGGCGGGGCGTTGCGGCAGGCAGGCGGCACGAGGGGCGGGAAGAGCAGTGAGTACGACCGGGAGCGCACAGCCCGCGCCGACGTCGGCGGCACTGGACCCGCTGGCCGCGCTGCGCGACGACGGCGGCCCCGAGCAGGACGTCTTCCTCACCGGCACCGTCTTCCTGGACATCGTCTTCACCGGGCTCGACCACGCCCCGGTGCGCGGCACGGAGTCCTGGGCGCGCGGCATGGGCTCCAGCCCCGGAGGCGTCGCGAACATGGCCACCGCGCTGCGCCGCCTCGGCCTGCGCACCTCCCTGGCGGCGGCGTTCGGCGACGACGTGTACGGCGACTACTGCTGGGAGTCCCTGGCCGACAGCGAGGGCATAGACCTCGCGCCCTCGCACCGGGCCCCCGGCTGGCACTCGCCGGTCACCGTCTCGATGGCCTACGAGGGCGAGCGGACGATGGTCTCGCACGGCCACGAGGCACCGGCGCCCTGCGTGAGCGCCGCCCAGCGCCCGCGCTCCCGTGCCTGCTTCACCGCGCTGTCGCCCGGGCGGCTGGAGGGCTGGGCACGTGACGCCCATGACGAGGGCAGCAAGATCTTCGCCGACGTCGGCTGGGACGACACCGGCGCCTGGGACCCCGACACCCTCGCCGACCTCTCGTACTGCCACGCGTTCCTTCCCAACGCCGTGGAGGCCCAGCACTACACCCGCACCGGCTCACCCGAGGAGGCCGTCCGGGCACTTGCCGAACTCGTCCCCATCGCCGTGGTCACCAAGGGCTCCGAAGGCGCCGTCGCCGTCGACTCGCTCACCGGGGAGAGCGCCGACGTGCCCGCGCTGCCCGTGCAGGCCCTCGACCCGACCGGCGCGGGCGACGTGTTCGTCGCCGGGTTCATCAGCGGGACGCTCGCGGGCTGGCCGCTCGCCGACCGGCTCGCCTTCGCCAACCTCACGGCGGCTCTGTCCGTACAGCACTTCGGGGGCTCGCTGTCCGCGCCCGGGTGGCCCGAGGTCGCCGCGTGGTGGCAGTACGCCACGCGCTGCGGGGGGCAGAGCGAGGACGTGATGCGCCGCTACGCCTTCCTGTCGGACCTGCTGCCCGGCGCCGGCAGGGGGTCGTCGCTGCGCAGGGCAACCCCCACGATCGGCTTCCGCCCGTCCTGACCGCGCCCCGGCGCCCCTCCCGAACGCCCTGACACACCGTCCGTGCCTGACACACCGTCCTGAACGTTCCCGAAGCCCAGTCCCGAACGCCCCGACCAGCGTCCGACCACCGTCACCGGCACTCCCCGCGCGCTCCGTCCGGCCGCCGGCGGCGAGGAGCGGGACGCGGCCCGAACGTCCGGGACGCCGAGAGGAGACCCCATGCGCTCTGTGAGCCCGCCGGCCGGCGGGAGTGTCCCCGGACGTGGAGCCGCGGCTCCGCACCGCCCCGCACCGCGGGCCGTCCGGCGCGGCGCCGCCCGGCGTGCCGCCGCGCTCACGGCCGCCCTCACCGCCGCGCTCCTCGCGGCGGCCTGCGTTCCCGGCACGGACGGCTCCGCCGCACCCGGTGCGGGCGGCTCGGGCGCGGCCGCGAGCGAGGTGCCCGACCCCGCCAAGGCGGGCAAGGCCACGCTGACGGTCTGGGACCAGGAGATCCGCGGCGGTCAGAACGCCGAACTGGAGCGCCTCAACAGGGAGTTCGAGGAGAAGTACCCGAACGTGCGCATCAAGCGCGTCGCCCGCAGCTTCTCCGATCTGAAGACGACCCTGAAGCTGGCGATATCCGGCAACAAGCCGCCGGACGTCATCCAGGCCAACCAGGGCTATCCCGACATGGTCGCATTCGTGAAGGCCGGCCTGCTGCGCCCGCTCGACGACTACGCGGGCATCTACGCCTGGAACACCCGCTACCCGGCCACCCTGCTCAACCTCAACCGGGTCTCCGCCGACGCCCGCAACTTCGGCACCGGGCGGCTGTACGGCATCTCCCAGACGGGCGAGTACATCGGCGTCTACTACAACAAGGACGTCCTCGACGACGCAGGCGTCGAACCCCCCGAGACCTGGAAGGATCTGACGGACGCCCTGCCCGAGCTCAAGGAAGAGGGCGAACTGCCCGTCCAGTTCGGCAACTTGGACAAGTACCCGGCGATCCACACGTTCGGCGTGCTGCAGAACCAGGCAGGCGGAGCCGAGGAGGCACGCGAGAGCGTCTTCGGCCGCGGCGAGGGCTTCGACGACGACCCGACGCGCGAGGCCGCCCGGACGCTCGCCGACTGGAAGAAGCGCGGCTACGTCCCCGAAGGCGCCAACGGCACCGGATACGACGACGCCGCGAAGAAGTTCGCCGACGGCGAGGGCGCCTTCCTCATCACCGGCACCTGGCAGCTCGCGGATCTGAAGAAGTCCATGGGCGGCAAGCTCGGCTTCATGCCGCCACCGCCGGCCGAGTCGGGAGCGCCACCGGTCACCACCGGCGGGCAGGGGCTCGCCTGGTCGGTCACCTCGCGCGCACGGCACCCCCAAGTGGCCGCCGCCTACCTCGACTTCATCACCAGCGCACACGCCGCCGACGTGATGACCGAGGAGGGAGTGCTGCCCGCCCTGCCGGGGAAGGCCGCCCGCCGGCTCCCCGAAGGCAGCGCCGACGCGCAAATGGTCGACGGATGGCGGAAGTTGAACGACAGCGACGGCCTCGTCCCGTATCTCGACTACACCACGCCCACGTTCTACGACTCCCTCTCCGCCGACCTCCAGGGCGTCATCGACGGAAAGCTCTCACCCGGGGAGCTCTCCACGCGCATGCACCGCTCGTACACGTCCTTCCAGGACAAGCAGGCCGGCCGGAAGCCGAAGCCGTGAGCGCCGTGTCCACCGGGGACCGCCCCGGCACGCGAGCGTCCCGGCGCGTCCGGCTCCCGTCCCGCGCGGCCGGGGGCCACAGCAGCCGGGCGCCGGGCCGGCCGCGTGCCGTCGGGTACCTGTACGTGCTGCCCGCGCTCGTCCTGTACGCCCTCTTCCTGCTCGTCCCCCTCGGCCAGACGGCCTGGCTGTCGCTGCTGCACTGGGACGGGCTGACGGCGGCCACCTGGGCCGGAGCCGACAACTACACCGCCCTGCTGACGGATCCGTCGCTGCGCGGGCCGTTCCTGCACGCGATCGTCCTGCTGCTCTTCTACTCCGCGCTGCCCGTCGCACTCGGCCTGCTGCTGGCCTCGGCGCTCTCCCGGTTCCGCGTCAGGGGAGCCGCCTTCTTCCGCACGGTGCTCTTCCTGCCGCAGGTGCTGGCGATGGTCGTCGTCGGCGTGGCCTGGCGCTCGATCCTCGCGCCGGACGGGCTGCTCAACGACGCCCTGCGCGCCGTCGGGCTGGACTCCCTGACGCGGTCCTGGCTCGGCGACTACACGTGGGCGCTTCCGTCCGTCGGCGCGGTGGGCACCTGGGTGGAGACGGGACTGTGCGTGGTGCTCTTCCTGGCGGGCGCCCAGCGCATCCCCCGCGAGCTGTACGAGGCGGCGCGCGTGGACGGGGCGGGCCCGCTGCGGGAGTTCTTCGCCGTCACGCTGCCCGGGCTGCGCGCCGAGATCGCCGTCGCGCTCACGCTGACCATCGTCGCCGGACTGCGCAACTTCGACCTGATCTACATCACCACGAGCGGCGGGCCGGGCAACGCCACGTCGGTGCCCGCGTACGAGGTCTACCACCGGGCGTTCGAGACCAACGAGGTCGGAGCGGCCGCCGCCATGGGGATGGGGCTCACCGTGCTGATCTTCGTGCTGACCGTCACCGTGTCCCGCCTCGTGGAAGGACGGAACCGATGACCGGACGCCTCGAACGCACCGTCACCTACGGCATCCTGCTGCTCTTCGCCGCACTGAGCCTCACGCCCGTCGCCGGGATCCTCTCCACCGCCTTCGGCAGGCAGTCGTCGCTGGACACCGGCTTCTCGCTGCCGGACGGCCTCAACTGGGCCAACTTCGCGGACGCCTGGACCCGCGGGCACTTCGGCAGCTACCTCTCCAACTCGGTGCTGGTGGCCGTCGCGGTCGTCCTCGTCACGTCCCTCCTGGCGCTGCCGGCCGCCTACGCCTTCGGCGTGATGCGCTTCCCGGGTTCCGGCCTGCTCTTCTACACCTTCGTGCTGGGGCTCACGCTCCCGCAGGAAGCCCTCGTCGTACCGCTCTACTTCGACCTGCGGTACTGGCAACTGACCGACACCTACTGGGCGTTGATACTGCCGCAGACCGCGCAGTCCCTCGCCTTCGGCGTCTTCTGGATGCGCAGCTACTTCCGCAGCGTGCCCGCCTCCGTCATCGAGGCGGCCAGGCTCGACGGCGCGTCCAGCTGGGGCACGCTGTGGCGCGTCCTCGTCCCGATGGGCCGCCCGGCCATCTCCACCCTGGTCGTCATCGTCTTCATGTGGACGTGGAACGAGTTCCTGATGGCGCTGGTGATGGTCAGCGACGAGGCGCACCGCACCGTCTCGCTCGGGCTCGCCTTCTTCCAGGGGCAGCACACCTCGGAGACGGCGCTGCTCGCCGCGGCGTCCGTGCTGATCGCCCTGCCCGTCGTGATCGTCTACGTGGTGCTGCAGCGGCGGTTCATCGAAGGCATGCTCACCGGCGCGGTCAAGGAGTGACGCCGACGGCCGGGCCGCAGCGCCGTGCGGTCCGGCCGCGAGCCCGCCGGTCCCCACCGGTACCCGCGGGCCGCCCCGGGCGCCGCCGCCCCGGTCTCCGCGGTCCGCGCCGCGGAGACCGGAACGGCACCCTCAGGCGTTCACCGGCTCTTCGGCCCTGGCCGAGGGCTTGCGCAGCGCCTTCTCGATCTCCTCGAGCGTCCGGCCCCGCGTCTCGGGCACCCGCCGCAGCACGAAGATCCAGCAGGCGGCGTTCATCAGCGCGTAGACCATGAAGGTCGCCGTGCGCCCGAAGGTGTCCACGGCGGTCAGCGCGGTCAGCGCGATGACCAGGTCGAAACCCCACACGGCGGTCGTGGCCAGGCTCATGGCCGGACCCCGCACCGCCAGCGGAAGCACCTCCGGGCCGATCAGCCACACGACGGCCTGCATGCTCGCCCCGTTCAGGAAGATGTAGGCGAACAGCGAGAGGATCACGGTCCACTTCTGCCCCGCCGTGCCGTCGCCGCCGAGGAAGGCCAGCGCGAGCACGGCCATGGCGAGGCCCGACCCCGGCAGCAGCCACAGCAGCAGCCGGCGCCGCCCCGTCCGGTCCACGAGGAGGGTCCCGGCGATACCGGCGAGGACGAGCATCACGCCGATCCCGACACCCGTGAGCAGCGCGGTGCTGTCTCCGAAGCCCGCGTCGGTGAGCAGCTTCGGCGCGTAGTACACCATCGCGTTGATGCCCGTCAGCTGCGAGAACGCGGCGATGCCGAGCGCCACGACCAGCGCCGGACGCACCCAGTTTCCGCGCAGGGCGCGCCAGCCCGCGCCGCGCTCCTTGGTCCGCACGTCCACGATCTCGGCGATCTCGCCGTCGATGTCCGAGCCGGGGACGCGCAGCCTGCGGAGGACGGCGGCGGCCTCGTCCGTCCGCCCCTTGCCGACCAGCCAGCGGGGGCTCTCGGGCAGCGGCAGCATGCCCACGGCGAGCACCACGGCCGGGATCGCGGCCAGTGCGAACATCCAGCGCCAGCCGCCCGGCCCGGCCAGGGCGTACCCGACGAGGAAGGAGATGAGCTGGCCGATGGCGACCATGAGCTGGAAGAGCACCATGAGCCGTCCGCGGATCGCGGCGGGCGCCGTCTCCGCTATGTAGACGGGGACGGTGTTCGAGGCCGCCCCGACGGCCAGTCCGAGTACGAACCGGGCGGCGATGAGCGTGCCCGTCCCGGGCGCGACGGCCGCGGCGACGGCGCCGACGGCGAAGAAGACGGCGACGCCGGTCACCACGGGCTTGCGGCCGTAGCGGGCGACGAGCGTCCCGGAGACCGGCGCTCCCACCATGGCGCCCACGAGGATGGCGCTGACCACGATCTCCTGTGCCCGTGAGGAGAGATGCAGGTCACGCCCGAGGTCCACGAGGGCGCTGGCGATGATGCCGGTGTCGTAGCCGAAGAGCAGACCTCCGAGCGCGGAGATCGCGGCGACGGCGTAGAGCAGCGGAGGCTGCCGTACCGCAGCGGCGGAGCCTGCCGTCTGCGGGGGTGCGGGCGTGGTCACGTGCGGCCCTTCTTTCGTGTTGCGGTCGTACACGGCGTCACGCCGTCAGCTGTCGTCGCCCTCGGGCTCTTCGGGGGCCGGTCCGGCCATGCCGCCGCCCATGCCGGCGTCGGGGGAGTCGGGCTCGGCGTCGCCCATGACGAGGCCCTCGATGGTGTGCTTCTGCGTGATCGGAGTGAGTTCGTCGACGACCGGGCAGTGCAGGTGCGCCCGCACGCGCTCCGGAAGCGTCCGCCAGTACTCGTGGGTGACGGCCATGTCGTGGTGGCCGTCGTTGCCGGCGCCGGGGGCGTCGACGCCGAGCACCAGCACCGGGCGCGAGAGCTGGGAGTGGTTCGCGGTTCCCCGGTGGATGGTCAGTGCCGATCGTACGGAGACGTCACCGCGCTGCGGGAACTTCCGCACGCCCAGCTCCCGGTACCGGGGGTAGTCCTCCCGGGGCGGGAACATGGCGTGCTCGAAGCCGTCGTCCAGGTCCCACTGCGTGCCGGGGGCGATCTCGAAGGGCCCCATGTCCTCCGTGGTGTCGACGCCGGTGAGGTTGAAGGCGAGCGAGTTCAGACGGCGCCGCTCGCGCGTGACGTCCGGCATGGGGAAGTCGCGGTGCCAGGGCTGGTTGACCGCCCCGGCGAAGGGGATGTCGAAGCCGAGCTCGACGATCGAGTAGTCGCGGCCGAGGACCGCCTCGCACACCGCCCGCACCCACGGGTGGTCGACGAGGTCGACGAAGTCGCGCAGCTGCTCGGGGTGTATCTCCACGTAGTAGCGGTGCGGGCCACGTCCCACGGCGCCGCCGGGGCGGTGCCGCGCCTCCTCGAAGGCCTCCTCGATGTCCTCGCGCATGCGGTCCGCCCACTCCGCGGAGAAGGCTCCCTTACGGGCGCTGACGCCGTCGGTGTAGAGGTCCCGTACGACGTCGCCGACTGTGGCGAAGTCGACGTCCGGGGCGTCGCTCTGCGCGGTCGACGGGGTCTGCGCGGCGCTGGTCCCACCGGCCGGGCCGGTGCTCACGGTCGTCATGGCGCTCTCCTCTCTCGGTGCGGCTCTCGGGTGGCCGTCTACGTGACCAGCCACTTTGCAACGTTGCATGCAGCGTGGCAATAGGATGGAACAAACTTTCTGCAAGCCGGACGTGCCGTGGGATGATCGGTGCCGCCCCGCGCGGACAACGCGGGACGGGCAGGGCGGAAGGAAAGGTTCCAGGTGGCGGCGAAGCTCAAGGACGTGGCGGCCCGCGCCGGGGTGTCCGTGCGCACCGTCTCCAACGTGGTCAACAACGCGCCGGCTGTGGCGCCCGCCACACGGGAGCGCGTGCTGCTCGCCATAGAGGAGCTGCAGTACCGCCCCAACCTCGCTGCCCGGAACCTGCGTCAGGGCCGCACGGGCCTGATCGGCCTCGCCGTCCCCGAGGTCAGCTCCCCCTACTTCGGCGAGATCGCGGAGCTGCTCATCGACGCGGCCCAGCACCGCGGCTGGACGGTGCTCATCGACCGTACGGACGGCACGGCCGAGCGCGAACGCCGCCTGCTGGAGGGCTCGGAGCGGCACACGGTGGACGGCATGATCATGAGCCCGTGGTCGCTGACGCCCGAGGAACTGGGGCGCCACAGCGCCTCGATGCCCCTGGTCGTCCTCGGCGAGCAGGAGACGGGCGGCACCGCCGACCACGTCGCCATCGACAACGTCGCGGCCGCCCGCGAGGCGACCGCCCACCTGGCCGGGCTCGGCCGCAGGCGCATCGCGGCGATCGGCCTGCAGCCGCAGCTGACCAACGGCACGGCCGAGCAGCGCGCGCAGGGTTACCGGGAGGCGCTGGCCGCCGCGGCGCTGCCCGCCGAGCCGTCGCTGGTGAAGACGGTGGCCTCGCTGCACCGCGCGGAGGGCGTCCGCGCGATGCGTGAACTGCTGGAGGCCGGGCCCCGCCCCGACGCCGTCTTCTGCTTCAGCGACGAACTCGCGCTCGGCGCCGTGCGCGCCTGCCACGACCACGGTCTGCGCGTCCCGTCGGACGTCGCGCTGATCGGTTTCGACGACATCGAGGACGGACGGTACTGCGTGCCGTCCCTGGCCACCGTCGCGCCGGACAAGCCGCAGATCGCCGAGCGCGCCCTGCAGTGCCTCGCCGACCGCGTCTACGGGCGGCTCGGCAGTCACCCGGCCCGGCAGGTGACCGTCCCGCACCGCCTGGTCGTCCGCGAGAGCGCCGTCTGACCCGAGACCCGTTCCCGCGGGACACCTGTCGCGACGGGTTCCGGAATGCGGGTCGCCCGTCTCCGCGAGCTTCCAACGCGCCTTTCACCTGCGGGTGTTGAGCCTCCCTGTCCGTCTACGGAAACGAGACGGAACCCGTACGTCGCGATCCGCCGCGAAGCTTTGCGCATAGGTCTGCGCACCCGGGGCACCCAACCAGACCTCTCGCCTTTCAAGGTGAGATCCGGAACACACGTGTACAACTCGGTCGATCGGAAAGGGGTGAAACCATGGCGACAACTGGTGAGAAAACCAACGAAGACGGTCGTAATCGTAAGGAAGAGAAGCGGGCCGAGAGCAGCAGCGGTGCGCAGAACGGCCGTGTCCCGATCGCCAAGGCCATGCGGCTCGCCGCAGGCCAGCTCGCTGAACTCCTTCAGTGTGAACCGGGTTCGGTCTCGTCCGTCAAAGCCACCTCCGAGGGCTGGACGGCCGATGTCGAGGTGGTCGAGGTCGAGCGGATTCCGGAGACGACCAGCGTCATGGGCTCCTACCGCGTGCAGTTGGACGGCCAGGGCAACCTGCTCGGCTACGAGCGGACCCGCCGTTACGCACGCGGTCAGATCGATCAGCGGAAATGACTCTCGCCGGTGATCCGGCCACTGTTCCGCGATCACCGGGCGTCTCCGCTGTGCGCACAATCCCGAAAGGAGAAAGAGCGTGACTGTAGTCCCGCAGACGAATTCCCCCCAGTCGACCGGTGGTGCCGGCGGCGGCAACCTGTACGACATTCTCGAACTGATCCTGGACCGCGGTCTGGTGATCGACGCGTTCGTCCGCGTCTCCCTCGTCGGCATCGAACTTCTCAAGATCGACGTCCGCGTCGTCGTCGCGAGCGTCGACACGTACCTGCGCTTCGCCGAGGCGTGCAACCGGCTGGACCTCGAGGCGGGCCGCAAGAAGCCGACGCAGCTCACCGACATCGTCGGCGAGTCGATGGAGAGCGGTGCCAAAGGAAAGTCGAAAGGCGCACTGACCGGCGCGGTCGAGGCCTTCAGCGAGTCCCTGCAGAAGGGCCGCGACGATGAAGAGGAAGAGCGCGAGCCGCGCAAGGCCTCCTCCAGCTCGTCCAGCCGCCGTACCGCCCGCCGCAAGGAGGACTGAACGTGGCCACCTACATCTACGCCATCACCGCGGCGGACCACCCGCAGAAGCTCGACGGGCTGACCGGAGTGGGCGACCCCGGCGGGGAGCTGCGTTCTGTGAAGACGAAGGCCCTGAGCGCCGTCGTGAGCGACGCGCCCGAGGACCTGCGCGCCAAGCGCCGTGACCTCGCCGCGCACCAGGCAGTCCTGGAGACGCTGATGGCCGACGGGGCGACCCTGCCGATGCGCTTCGGCCTGGTCGGACCCGACGACGACTCCGTCGTCTCGGTGCTGGAGGAGAGCCAGAGCGGTTACACCGAGCGGCTGTCGGAGCTCGACGGCTGCCTGGAGTACAACCTCAAGGCCGCGCGCGAGGAGGAGAGCCTGCTGCGGGAGATCATCGGCCAGTCCGAGGAGATCCGCCGCCTCCGCGAGTTCACCAGGGAGCACCCCGAGGCTCAGGACGAGAAGATGCGCCTGGGCGAACTGGTCTCCAACGAGGTCCAGGCCCGGAACGAGGCAGAGGGCAAGGAACTGGTGGAGCGGCTGGCCGGCGGCGCCCAGCAGTACAGCATGGGCGAGCCGACGCAGCAGCACTTCCTGAACGTCTCGTTCCTGGTCCGCCGTGAGAAGGCCGCGGCCTTCTCTCAGGCGGTGGACGAGGAGTCGCAGCGGCGCGGCGAGGAGTACAAGCTCACCCTCTACGGTCCGCTCCCCCCGTACAGCTTCGTCTGAGAGATGTGATCGGAGAGCCTGGCAATGGGCCTCATCACCCAGCTCCTGACCCTGCCGCTCGCCCCTGTGAGGGGAGCGGTCTGGGTCATGGACCAGGTCGTTCTCACTGCCGAGCAGCAGTACTACGACCCCGCGCCCGTACGCCGTCAACTCGCCGAGCTGGAACAGGAGTTGCTCGACGGACTGATCACGGAAGAGGAGTTCGACCGGCGCGAGGACGAGTTGCTGGACGAACTCGAGTGGCGACAGGCGTACCAGCGCCAGATGGGAGTGCGCTCATGAGCCGCCGCAGACCGATCCCGTCGACGCGCACGGGGAGACCGAGGTGACCGCAAGATGAACGACAACGGCAAGATAGGCATGGCCCTGGTGGGCGGATACCTGCTCGGGCGCACGAAGAAGGCCAAACTGGCCATCGGCCTGGGAATGGTCCTGGCCGGCAAGAAGCTCGACCTCAGCCCGCAGCAGTTGCTGAAGATGGCGGCGAACTCGCCCGTCCTCGGCGGTCTGAGCGACCAGGTCCGCAAGGACCTGATGGACGGCACGAAGTCCGCGCTGACCTCGGCGGTGACCAAGCGCGCCAACGGACTCGCCGACTCCCTGCACGAGCGCACGCGGGGCCTCAGCGACCCCGCCGGACGGCGCGGCCGGGACGAGGACGACTTCGACGAGCCCGACGAGGATCTTCCCGAGGACGAGCACGCGGCGGACGCCGAGGACGAGGCGGACGCCGACGAGCCGGAGGAGCGTCCCCGCCCGCGGCGGAAGGCGCCGGCCGCCGGCCGGAAGCCCGCCGGGACGGCGAAGTCCGCGAAGCCCGCCGCCAAGTCAGCGGCTACAGGCCGGAGTTCGAAGAGCACGGCGAAGCGGGCCGCGAAGCCGGCAGGCGGCGGCCGCTCGGGCGGGACCGCGCGCAAGGCGGCCTCGGGAACGCGCAAGGCAGCGGACCGGGGAGGACGCGATGGCTGACTCCACCCTGGACAGACTCAGGGACGAGGTGGCGAGGAACCCCGCGACCGACCGTCTGAAGGAGGAGCTGCAGGCGTACCTCCAGGCGCGCGCGCACAAGGCTGTCACCGACCTCGGCTCGAAGCTCGGGGAGGGCGTCGGCAAGCTCGCCGACCCGCGCCAGGGGCTCCCCGGCGCGGGACTCGCGGGGAGCCTGGCGAAGGGCGGCCAGGCCCTCAGCGAGGGGAAGTCCCCCGCACAGGCGGCGATGGCCGTCGGTTCGTCGCACGTCAAGGACATGCTCAAGAACAAGGTCAAGGGATTGTTCGGCAAGGGACGCAAGAGCGGCGGAGGCAAGTCCAAGAGCGTGACCATCGTCGAGGACATCGACGTCGGCGTGCCCGTTCGCGAGGCGTACGACCAGTGGACCCAGTTCCAGGAGTTCAGCACCTTCGCCAAGGGCGTCGTCAGCGTCGAGAAGGCGGACGACGTCAGCAGCAACTGGAAGGTGAAGGTCGCCAAGTCGACGCGGAGCTGGAAGGCCAACGTCACGGAGCAGGTCCCTGACGAGCGCATCGCCTGGACCACCGAGGGTGCCAAGGGCACCGTCAAGGGCGTCGTGACCTTCCACCGCATCACCGACGACCTCACCCGGGTGCTGCTGGTCCTCGAGTACTTCCCCAAGGGGTTGTTCGAGAAGACGGGCAACATCTGGCGGGCGCAGGGCCGCCGGGCCCGGCTGGATCTGAAGCTGTACCGCAAGTTCATCATGATGCGCGGCGAGGCGACGGACGGCTGGCGCGGCGAGATCCGTGACGGCGAGGTCGTCCTCGACCACGACGAGGCCGTCGAGGCGGAAGAGGCCGAGGAAGCCGAAGGGTCCGGAGAGGCCGCCCTGGAGGAGTCCTCCGAGGAAGACGGCGAGGACGAGGCCGAGGAAGCCACCGGGGACCCGCGGTCCGAGGAGGACGAGGACCCGGACGAGGCCGACGCCGAGTACGAGGACGGCGACGAGCCCGAGGACCTCGAAGGCGACGCCGAGTACGAGGACGGAGCCGACGCCGAGTCCGAGATGGAGGACGAGGACGCCGAGTACGAGTACGAGGACGACGACGAGGTAGAAGCGGAGGAGGACCCCGAAGCCGGGTACGACGACTTCGAGGCCGATGACGAGGACAGCGACATGGACGACAATGAAGAGAGCCGTGCCGCTGCCGCCCGGCGCTGACCCCCTGAGGGCCTGTCCGGGCGCGGCGGTCCGGAGACCACCGATACCCAGCAGGCAAGGCTGATACCACGTGTCCGATTCACTGGCCGGCCGTATGGGACCGTCCTCCAGCAGGGCGGTCCCATACGGCCAGCAGCAAGGCACTTCCGCCAATCTGGCGGACATTCTTGAGCGTGTACTCGACAAGGGTGTCGTCATCGCGGGCGACATCCAGATCAATCTGCTCGACATCGAGTTGCTCACCATCAAGCTGCGCCTCCTGGTCGTCTCCGTGGACAAGGCGAAGGAGATGGGGATCGACTGGTGGGAGAACGACCCGTCGCTCTCGTCGGGCGCGCGGCAGCCTCGCCGCGAGGCCCCCACGGCCGTGCAGGCCGAGCCGGACGGGCAGGGCGAGCTGGCGGCGGAGAACGAGCGTCTTCGCAAGGAGATCGAGCGGCTGCGCACGCAGGCCGAGCTGCCCGCCGCGGACGAGGCGGGCGCGGAGACCGCCGGTGCTGAGACCGCCGGCGCTGAGGACGACGGCAAGCGCGGAGGACGAGCTTGATGGCGGACCGTGCCCCCGGTGTGGAGGAGCAGGACACCGCGCAGGTCTGTTACGTCTTCGCGGTCGGCCGTGGGGACGCACCGCTCCAGACGGCTGCCGAGGGCCTGGAAGGGCCCACCGGCGCCGGGGTGCGGGCGGTGTACGCGGCCGGGCTCGGCGCGCTGGTCAGCAGCGTCCCGGCCGGGCTGTACGACGAGGAAGGGCTCAAGGCCCAACTCGAGGACATGGAGCGGCTAGAGGCCCTCGCCCGCTCCCACCACGCGGTGGTCGCGTCCGCGTACGAGCACACGACGGTGCTGCCGATGCGGCTGGCGACCGTCTACCTCGACGACGGCCGCGTCGAGGCGATGCTCACCGAGCGCAAGGACGAGTTCGCCGCCCTGCTGAGCCGCCTGGAGGGCCAGGTCGAGTGGGGCGTGAAGGTGTACGCCGACCCCCGGGGCGCCTCGGCGGCGAACCTCTCGGAGGCGCCCGCCGCCCCCGGCGGCTCCGGCACGTCCGGCGGCGGGAGCAGCCCCGGGCGGGCCTACCTGCAGCAGCGCAGGAAGCAGCGGAACACCCACCGTGACACCTACCGCACCGCAGGAGCGGTCGCCGAACGGGCCGCCGCACTCGCGGACGCCATCGCCACCGCGAAGGTCTCCCACCGGCCGCAGCAGGGCGAGCTCGCCTCGGGGCCGGGGGAGAACATCGTCAACGACGCCTATCTGGTTCCGGCCGCGCGCAGCGACGACTTCCGCGCGGCGGTCGGCGGCCTCGCGGAGGACGTCCCGGGCGTGCGGGTGGAGCTGACGGGCCCGTGGGCGCCGTACTCCTTCGCCACGCCGCCCTCCACTCCGCGGCAGCCGGGCGGTCCTGGGGAGCCGGACGCCGATGGAGAGTGACCTGACCGGCAGGAGCTTCGCCGACGCCGTCGAGGAAGGCGCGCGGTCTGCCTCGAACGGCTTCGGCGAGGAGGACTCGCTCGCGGGACGTCAGGTCGCCCTCATCGACCTGCTCGACCGGCTGCTGACCGGCGGGGCCGTCCTGACGGGCGACCTCGTGCTGTCGATCGCCGACGTCGACCTCGTACGCGTCAACCTGCGCGCGGTCATCCACTCGGTCACACCGGACGACCCGGCACCGTGGTGACGTCCGACGCGCCGTCCCCCCGCGCCGGCGGAAGCTCTCCGCGGTGCGGTGGAGAGGAGAAGCAGCCATGACCGACGAGCAGCCCGAGGAGGCCTCACGGCCCCCGCAGGAGCTTCCCGAGGCGCTCTCCCCGGGCAGCAGGCTGGACGACGTCGCGCGCTCGGCGGCGCGCGCGTTCGACCTGCTCCCGGCGGGCCCGGAGGAGGCGGCGGCGCGGGGCGAGGGCAAGCTGGCCCAGCGGCTGAGGACCGACCCCGACACGGTCGAGCGGGACCTGATGAAGCTCGTCCTGACGATCGTCGAGTTGCTGCGCCAGCTCATGGAACGCACCGCGCTGAACCGTGTGGACCAGGGAGACCTGACCGAGGACCAGGAGGAACGCATCGGCATGACGCTGATGATCCTCCAGGAGCGCATGACCGAGCTGTGCGAGCGCTACGGCCTGACCATGGCGGACCTCAACCTCGATCTGGGGCCGCTGGGTTCGCTCCTGCCGCGTGACGAGGGCTGACGCGCGGCGCTGTCCGCGCTCCTCCGGGGCCGGGCAGCGAGCCGCCGGAGTACGGGACGTTTCAACGGCGCCACTCTCGGCAACCCGTTGGCCATGACTGACAACGGCAAGAGCACACGAACCGCAGGAAAGGCCGCGAACGCCACCAAGAAGCCCTCGGAGGCCGGGGCCAAGGCGGGTAGCGGGATCAGCAAGGCCGCCGGCAAGACCGGTGAGGCCACCCACTCTGTGGGCGAGGCCGTCGAGGGCGGCGGCCGCAGCGTCGGCGCCGCGACCAAGCGCGTCGGCAGCGTCGCCAGCCAGGGCGCCGAACTGGGCCGCCAGAAGCTGGCGTCGGTCTCCAGCACCGCAGCCACGGCGGCGTCCGCGACGTGGACTCTCGTGAAGAACCGCCGCGGCATCGTCGCCGGCATCGGGACCGGAGCCGTCACCGCGGTCGCCGCGTCCTTCGCCGCCGGACGCTACTCGGCGAAGCGGGCGGCGGGGCCCTTCACCCGGATGACCGGCGGGCGCCTGTAGGCGACGGCACACCGGCTCGCCATGTCCACCGGCTCTCCGTCCCGCGCGGGACGGGACGCCGTGGCCGGTCCGCCGGTGTCGGTCACAGGAGTTCAGAAGGATGCCGGGGGCGGTCAGTGACGCGGCCGGGACGCCGTCAGGCGGCGGGTCAGATCCCGGGCCGGCTGGGGAATCTCACCGAAGTCCTCGTCGTCGTCCGTCACCGGAAGACGGTGGAGGACGCTCTCCAGCGCATGCGGCAGCCGCGGACGGCCGCCCCCATGGCATTCACTGAGCAGCCCGTGCAGCACCCCGTCGGGAAGCAGCGACCGCGTGCCGCCCCGCGGATGCGGAAGCCCCTCCGTACGGGGCCGCCGCGGCAGCCGCTCCGAGTGGGCGCGCCAGTGATCCGCGTCGCGGAACTCACCGTGCCGGCGGTGGTGGAGGTACAGGCAGAACGCGGCGGTACGGGAACCGCCGCCGGCAGCGAACTGCCACCAGAACTGGGCCGCTTCGCGGTACCGGGCGAGGTGCAGCAGACCAGCGAAGACCAGAGCGCCCTGCGGGGCGGCGCACTCCTCGTCCTCGACGAATCGGGAGAGGCTCGCCGCCGCCTCGGGTGCGTTGAGCACCAGCGAGACCGCCAAGTCCAGGTCGTGGGCGGCCTGTTCGCATTCGGTGGAGTAGTACCGGGGCGTCCGTACCGCCGGGGGGCGGGCCGCGTCTCCGCCGGTGGGGCCGTCAGCGGGGGAGGCGGAGCCTTCTGTGCCGCCCGGCTCCGAAGTGGCGGGAGAGAGCGTCGGGTTGGCCAGCACCCGTTCCCTCATGGCCGCCACGTCGCGTTCGCCGTAGTCGTCCGCGAGGACTTCCGCCTCGTTCAACAGCGCGTCGATGGTGCGGCGTTCGTGCCGGCCCCGCATCAAGCGTTCCCCGTCCCGGGCCCGGGCGGGGTGCGCAGCTCCCGGGCGAGCTTCCGTTTCGCATAGCTTATGTGCGAGCGCACCGTCGCCGTCTCGAATCCGAGGTAGTCGGCGACCTCTTCCTCGGTGCACCCCAGCAGATACCGCAGCACGACGGCGTCGTACTGCCGCTCCGGGAGCCGGGCGATGGCGGCGTAGAGCCCCATCTCACCCTCCAGCACGGCGAATTCGTCGCGCAGTTCGGAGAGCAGCGGCTTGCGGGCCGCGGCGTGGAAGGCGGCTGTCTCCGCCAGCAGGGGCCGCTGACGGCGCTCGGCCAGCCATTTTGCGACATGTTCCTTCAGCACCGTCCAGGCGTATGCCGGCAGCGACTCCTGCCGCAGGGCGTGCTCCCAGTGCTCCAGGAGGTGCCGGCAGGCGTCCTCGACGACGCGGTGCGCGGCCTCGCGGCTGCCCACCTGCGTGTGGGCGTAGCGCAGCCAGAGGCGGTGGTGTGCGGTGTCGAAGGCGTCGAAGGAGAGCAGTAACCGGCGGCGGTCGTCGCAGGACTGGGCATCGGTTTCGGTCAGACCTCGCGGCCGGTCGTCCTCGGCGCCCATGCAGGAGCCCTCTCGCGGAGAAGTGGCGGATCGGACTGGAAGCTCCGCTGACGCTCCCTCAGCGGGCGGTGGGAGTCCGGGAAAATACTACACAGGGTGAATGTGTGGCTACCCCGCGGTCCCCGCGCTCTCGCTGCTTCACCATGCCCCGGAGTGGCCGGACTTCTCCCTTGTCAGGGGCCCCGCCTGGGCAATCCGGCCTGTATGACGCACCATGACGGCCCCATCCGTTCGGTGAGGTGAGAGAGGCGGAACCCCGTGGCCGTGGACGAAGGCGCTGTGGATCTGGAGCTGGACCGGGCCCATCCGGCGCGGATGTACGACTACTTCCTCGGCGGTACCACCAACTTCCCCGCGGACCGCGAGCAGGCGGGCCGCGCCATGTCCGTCTTCCCTGCCGTCCTCGTCGCCGCGCGGGCGAACCGCCAGTTCATGCACCGCTCCGTGCGCCACCTCGCCGAACTCGGCATGCGCCAGTTCCTGGACGTGGGCACGGGCATACCCACGTCGCCGAACCTGCACGAGGTCGCCCAGCGCACGGCGCCGGAGGCGCGGGTCGTCTACACCGACAACGACCCCATCGTCCTCACCCACGCCCAGGCCCTGCTCCGCAGCAGCCCCGAGGGGCGCACGGCCTACTCGCAGGGCGACGCCAGGGACCCCGAGGCGCTGCTGAAGTCCCCGGAGCTGATGGACACCCTCGACCTGGGCCGTCCCGTCGCCCTCAGCCTCATCGCCCTCCTCCACTTCATCCCCGGGGAGCGCACCGCGCACGAGGTCGTCGAGTACTTCAAGGACGTCCTGCCGTCGGGCAGCACGCTCACCGTCAGCCACGTCACGTCCGAGTTCGACCCGGAAGCCATCGCCCGCACGGTCAGCACCTACAAGGCCGCCGGTTCTCCCGTGCAGGCCCGCGACCGCGAGGAGTTCACCCGCTTCTTCGACGGCTGGGAGCTGCTGGAGCCGGGTGTGACCGTCACGCACCGCTGGCGCCCCGACGCCGAGCAGGACATGTACCAGGTCACCGACGCGGAGGCCGCCTGCTACGCAGCCGTCGCGCGCAAGCCGTAGGGCCCGGCGGCGAACTCGTCGCGCGTTCAACCTCTCCGCCGGCCGATTGCGGTCGTGTGTGCCGTTTCGCACGCTGTTGTTAGCAAACGGACTGGAGGGGTAATCGGGGGGCTGATTCCGAAACGGAAGAGGAGGAGTCATGCCCGCAGGATCGAACCGGAAGCGCGAGAGGCAGTACGAGCACGTCAAGGAGGGCGCGAAGAAGCGCGGCGCCTCCACCGGCCGTGCCAAGGAGATAGCCGCGCGGACCGTCAACAAGGAGCGGGCGCGCACCGGCGAGGCCGACCGGAAGAGCCGGACGTCCCTAAGGGGCAAGTCCGCCTCGGAGCGCGGAGGCAAGCGCTCCGGGAACCGGATGCCCCCGAAGAGCGGCCCGACGCGCGAGCAGCTCTACAACGAGGCGAAGCAGCGCGGGATCCAGGGACGCTCCTCGATGAACAAGAAGCAGCTCGAGAAGGCGCTCAACCGCTGATCGGCTACGCGAACGAAGCGAGGAGGGCGGGAGTGCACTCCGGAGTCGCGCCCGTGGACGGAGCGCCGTGCTGGGTGAGCCTCGCCACGGCCGATCTGGAGTCTGCCCAGCGCTTCTACGCCGACGTGCTCGGCTGGACGTTCCGGCGGGGAAGCCTCGGCGAGGACTTCAGCGTCGCCTATTCGGGCGACGTTCCCGTCGCCGGCATGGGCGCCATCGTCCGCACCATGGGTGTGGCCGTCCAGTGGACGCCCTTCTTCTCCGTACCCGACGCGGACACCGCGTCCGCCCGGGTGCGTGAGCGGAGCGCGACCGTGGCGGTCGGCCCCATCCGCATGGGCGAGGGCCGCACCGCTCTGGCAGCCGACCTCGCCGGTGCCACGTTCGGCTTCTGGGAGGGCCTGGTACTGCCCGCCTGGGACGTCTCCCGCGTCGCTCCGCCCGCGCGGCTGGAGCTGCGTACACGTGACGCCTTCGCCGCGGCCATCTTCTACGCCGAGGTCTTCGACTGGGCTTCGGAGAGCGGACGCTGCGAGGTCGACTACCAGCACGAGGCGGTGGTCGTGCGCGTCGACGGGCGGGCCGTGGCCACGATCCGTGGCGGTGCCGTCGAGTCGGCGCCGGACCCGCACATCCGCCCGCGATGGCACGTGTCCTTCTTCGTCGACGACGTGGACGACGCGGCCAAGGCGGCCGTATCGGCCGGCGGCGCCATCGCGAGCAGTCCTGCCGACAACCCCTTCGGACGGACGGCCCGCCTCTTCGACCCGGAGGGCGGCCTGTTCACCGTGCACTCCCACGCGCCCGGAGGCGCCTGAGGCGCGACTGACCACACACTCCAGGCGCAGCACGGCGGTGCCCGAGGAGATCTCCTCGGGCACCGCCGTGCTGCGCCTGGATGCTCCCGCTCTACGGGGACGGCGCTACATGGTCTTCATCTTGAAGTAGCGCACCGCGTCGGGTGCGCTGGCCGCGGCCATGGCGACGAACGCCACCGCCACCGTCCCCACAGCGATGCGTACCGCCAGCGCCGGAACGAAGATCCCTCTCCTCATGCCCTCAACTCCTCACTGTCCGCCTGCTCAGGTCACGGCCCGGACGGCCGTCCAGGCCGCCGCTCAGGTCGCCGCCCGGATCGCGCAGCAGCTCGCCGGTGAGCTCCTCCAGCAGCACGACGGCCTCGCCGACCGCCTCTTGCACCGGCTCGCTCAGCCCGACGAGGACGTCGGGCTCGTCGCCGCGCATCCGCACGGCGGGCTCACATCCGAGGACGACGACGCGCGGCAGCCTCTCTCCGCCGAGCTGCCTCGCCAGCGCCAGGACCTGCACGGGGTCCATGCCGTGTGCTTCCGGCAGGCCGCCGGCACCCGTTCCGTCCGCCGTCTCCGCCCGCGTGTCCGCCTCGGTACCGGCCTCGATGACGTACAGCGTCCCGGGCGTGCCGCCGCGGGGCGCCGCGTCGACGAGGACGGCCACGTCGTAGCCGTCCTGCAGCCGGTAGGCGAGGTCCATGCCGCGGATGCCGAAGTCGGCCACGTGCACCCCGGCCGGCACCTCCCGGCCGCGCATCGCCGCGACGACCTCGGGCCCGAACGCGTCGTCGGCGAGGAAGACGTTCCCGATCCCCGCGATGAGGATCCGCGGCCCCGCGCGGCCGCCGGCGAGCGGCTCGACCTCGTCCGGCGAGAAGAAGAAGCGGTGGCCGAGGCCGGTGCGGAAGTCGCGCCCGTCGTCGTCCTCCAGGGTGACCACGAGGTGGACCCGGCCCTCCATGTCCTCCTCCACCGCCTCGACCTCGGCGGTGCGGCCGCTCAGTTCGAGGTCGAAGATCTCCGACGTGTGACGCGGCCGCAGCCGCACCCGGCTGCCGCGTCCCACTTCCGCGCCCCCGGTCAGCACCGTGCGGCCGCGCACCTCGTTCATCGTTCCTCCAGGACGGGCCGGAATCCGCGGATGGTGCCGTGCAGCGCGGACAGCTCGCCCGGACCGAGCGCCGCGCAGCGGTCGAGGATCTCCCGGGCGCGGGGATCGGTGGCACGGGCCTCTTCCTGCTCCTCGGGCGTCAGGCTGAGGATTCCGAGGATCAGGAGCTGATCGATCTCCCCACCGTCGAACATGTCCCCCGGGCTCTCCGGGGCCACCGCCGGATAGTCGTACAGCGTGATCGGCGAGGAGAGCACGTCCCGGGCCCGGTGCGGGCTGACGGCCGCCGCGTCTGGGTCGTCGGAGACGAGCACCGGCCAGACGCCGGTGTTGCGGCACGCGGCGGCGGCCTCCCGCAGTTCGCCCGGAGGGTCGGTGAGGGAGACGAAGGCGCCGGTGTCGGTGTGCAGCACCGCGTGCGTGGAGGCGAACGCGTACGGGGCGGCCGCGTCTCTGGCCCGGCGCGCGCCGGGGACGGGCAGCGGGCAGGGAGTGGTGTTCTCGACCTCCACGGTCACCCGCTGCACCGTGTCCGTCACCGCCTCCGTCTCCAGCCGCACCGTGCCGGTGAGCCGTTTCCATCCCCGCACCAGCGTGCCCGCGACGCTGCCCGACTCCGCGCGCAGCGCCTCCCGGTCCGTGCCCGCCGCGATGTCCACGGTGGAGGAGCGCGGGCCGCGCCGGGGCGACCAAGGAGGGCAGACCCAGCGCCGTTCGGTCGCCTCCTGCCAGGTCAGGTGCCGCTCTCCCGCGACGCGCAGCTCGTCGACGGGGACGGGCCCGGAGGGTCCGTGCCGGAACACCTGGCGGTCGACGACCTGCAGGAACCGCAGGTGCACGGTCAGCTTCGCGGCGGGTCCCGCCTCCAGCAGGACCTGGGTGCGCATCCGCGAGGGCTCGCCGAGGCCGTCGGCGCAGCTTCGGGGGTAGACCCCGCCGAACGTCCACCGCTGCGCGTTCTTCAGCGCGGTCCGCCGGTACGGCCAGAGCAGGTAGCCCTCGTAGAGGCAGGTGCGGGCGATCTTCTCTACGGCGTCCACGTGGCTCCCCGTACCGCTCGCTGTCCGGCCCCGCCGGGCGTCTCCGCACGGTCGAGCAGGTCTCTGACCGTCTCCTCCCAGCCCGGGAGCGCGTGCCGGTCGCGGTGTGCGACGAGCGCGTCATGGGCGTCGGAGGAGAGCGGCACCCAGCTGGTGCCCTGCCCGTAGCGGCCCAGGGTCTCGTGCCACATGCCGGCGGGCAGCCGGTGGGAGGCCTCCTTGGACCAGGCGATCTGGGCGGTGCGCAGCCTGCCCCCTGGGCCTTCGTAGAAGACCGTCCCGTTGAACAGGAAGTCCAGCGGCACCTCGCCGTCGCGTACGCAGTGGAAGTAGGAGGTCACCGCCAGCTCCGCGTCCCGGGTGCAGGGGACCGGCAGATCGGTCTCTGTCCGTGTGTCGAACGGCGGCACCACGGTCGTGACCCTGGCCCACGTCAGCGGCTGCATGCTGGTCGCCCACTGCTCGGGCTGCCCGAAGAGCCGCGCCATCGTCAGCAGGTCCGCGTGCTCGTAGCGGCGCCGCGCCACCGCGATGCGCACCGTCGTCGTGAGGCTGAGGGAGCGAACCGGCCCGCCGCCGCTGCGGGAGACGGCGATCCGGAAGGCCAGCGCCGGTACGGCCTGGCCGGGCATGGGACGAACGGACGTCACGGCGAAGTCCAGCTCGGGGCCCTCGTCGTCCGTCCGGCCCGCGCCGCTGTGGACGGGCCCGGCAGCGGTGGCGCTCACGCCGGGGAGAGGTTGGGCATGCCGGGCATGATCGGGTCCATGTGCTTCGCGCGGATGCCCGTGGACCGGCGTGCCGTGGAGGTGTCGTCGGGGAGGTGCCCGGGCTGGTGCTTGTAGCCGCCCTCGTGGTTGCCCTGCCGTACGCCCGGTGTGTGCGCGCTCTTGTCGAGCCGTACGTCCGGTTTGCCGATCTTGATGTCGCCCATGCCAACTCCTCGGTTGTGCGTTTTCAGTCCTTCTCGGGCAGCCCGGCGAAGAAGGCTCCGATGTGCTCCCACACCTCGGAGCCGCCGGACAGTCCCCGCCAGTGGGAGCGGACCAGCGCGACGAGCCGGTAGCAGTCGTCCAGCGGCACGATCCAGTGCTCCTGGACGGTGCCGGAGCGGTGCACCAGCAGCGCCTCCACGTCGTCCGTCAGATCCACCAGGCCCGGGTACCCCCGCACGACCTCCTCCCAGACCTGCGGGTCCACCGCGGCCCGCGTCGCGCCGAGCGGACTCGGATACCCGACGCTCACCTCGCCGGACGCGCCGTCGCGTACGAAGAACGCGAGCCCGACGGGCACGCCCAGGGCCGCCCACAGCGCGTCGTCGAAGCGCAGGCCGCTCAGTGCGGTCCGCCGCCCGGGCAGGAGCCGGTAGTGCCTCCCGCCGGCGGCGCTCTGGTCGAACAGCAGCGCACAGGCCCGGCACGCGCACAGCACGGCGTCCTGCGTCACGTCCAGCATGTGGCGGTGGCCCTCGGGCAGCGGCTCGGAGCACAGGTCGCACCGCTCGGGCACCGCGCGCGAACCGGCTCGCGGTCTGCGCAGCAGCTCCCGCAGGCCGCGCGGGCTCGCGGCATCCCCAGCGACGGGCGCGGTCTCCCGCCCCGCCTCGTCCGCCCGGCTGACCTGGTCCACCCGGCTCACCGGTTCCCGGCCGGCTGCACCGGCCCGCGGAAGAGGGAGTCCACCGGGATCAGGGTCTCGGCGTCCCCGCCGGCCTTCTCCGTCTCCACCCGCTCGAACTCGGGCGCCGCCCAGGCCACCGCCTCCCGCACGGCATCCGCGAGCTGCTCACCGGAGGGGGCGCCGCAGCCCTGGGGGCGCAGGGCGACGCGGACCGCCGGCTCCTCCACCGCCAGTACGGTCACCCCCGGCATGCCGTCGAGGGCGCGGCGTACGCGCTCCCCGGCAGGTTCGGGGTGCAGGTCGTGCACGAGGAGCAGATGGCTCACCAGCTCGTCCGCCGCGACGGCATCGGTGGTCTTCTCGTCCGCGCAGCGCATCACCCTGGCCAGGCACTCGCCGTACAGCTCCGCCAGTGCGTGCAGCGCGTCGAGTGCCTGCTCGCGGGCGCCGGCGTCGGCGATCCCGCCGAGGGCGGACAGCAACTTCTCGGTACGGGCGACGTGTTCGCGTGCTTCGCGCTCTTCCCAGACCATCGCGGCGCCCTACGCCAGCGCGCCGAAAGTGGGGGAGTGGTGCTCGCGCACCGTCCTGCCGCCGCCGAGGTACATGTGCACGCCGCACGGCAGGCAAGGGTCGAAGCTGCGCACCGTGCGCATGATGTCGATGCCCTTGAAGTTCTCGGGGCTGTTCTCCTCGAAGATCGGCATGCCCTGCACGGCGTCCTCGTACGGTCCGGGCGTGCCGTAGTGGTCGCGCGGGCTGGCGTTCCACGGGGTCGGCGGGTACGGGTGGTAGTTGGCGATCTTGCGGTCGCGGATGACGAGATGGTGGGAGAGCACGCCGCGCACAGCCTCGTGGAAGCCGACGCCGATGGCCTCCTCGGGCACCTTGAAGTCCTCGAAGACCTTGGTGTGCCCCGACCGCACCTCCGCCAGCGCCCGCTCCACGAAGTACATGGCCATGCCGGCCGCGTAGGCGACGAAGTACATGCGGGCCCGGTTGCGCTCCAGGGTGTTGGGGAACGGCGGCGGCGTCCACTCCAGGTGCGTCTCGGGCGTCGACGGGGTCTTCGGCAGGTCGATCTGCACGCTGCGTCCGGTCGACCGCACGTACGGGGTGCTGACCTTGCCGGCCAGTGCCGTCGCCCACAGCCGTGCGATGGGGCCGCCGCCCGTGTCGAGGGCCAGGTGGTCGCCCGTGCGCTTGTCGTACCAGCGGGGGCTGACGACCCAGCTGTAGTTGCCGCCGTCCAGGTCGCGCTTCTGGGGGGCGGGCAGCGTGGTCTGGTTCCACGGGTGGCGCTTGTCGACGGGGTTGCCCAGCGGGTCCTTCTCGACGTACGTCTCCTCGCCCGTCCAGTCCTCGTAGTAGCTGCTGCCCAGCAGGATGCGCATGCCGAGGTTGATGTCGACGAGGTCGGTGGTGACCAGCTCGTTGTCGACGACGATGCCGGGGGTCACGAACATGGAGTTCCCCCACGTGTTCATCGTCCGGTAGTCGTAGTCGACGACGTCGGGGTCCTGGAAGCAGCCCCAGCACCCGAGCATGGTGCGGCGGCGGCCCACCTCCTCGTAGCCGGGCAGCGCCTCGTAGAAGAAGTCGAAGACGTCGTCGTTCATGGCGACCGCGCGCTTGACGAAGTCCATGCAGCGCATCAGGCGTACGAGGTAATCGGTGAAGAGCTGCGGAGTGGCGACCGTCCCCACGCCGCCCGGGTAGAGCGTCGACGGATGGACGTGGCGGCCCTCCATCAGGCAGCACATCTCGCGGGTCAGCCGGCTCATCACCAGCGCCTGCTTGTACGTCTCGCCCTCGAACGGGTTGAAGGACCGCATGATGTCGGCGATCGTGCGGTGCCCGTGCTGCTCGCCGCGGGGTGCCGGAGTGCGCTCCGCTCGCTCCAGCACCTCGGGGTTGGTCTCCCTGACCATGCGTTCGCAGTAGTCGACGAAGACCATGTTGTCCTGGAAGATCGTGTGGTCGAACATGAACTCGGCCGCCTCGCCGAGGTTGATGATCCAGTCGGCCAGCGGCGGCGGCTTCACCCCGTACGCCATGTTCTGGGCGTACACGGAGCAGGTGGCGTGGTTGTCGCCGCAGATCCCGCAGATCCGGCTGGTGATGAAGTGCGAGTCCCGAGGGTCCTTGCCCTTCATGAAGACGCTGTATCCGCGGAAGATCGACGACGTGCTGCGGCACTCCACGACTTCACGGCCGGGAAAGTTGATCTTCGTGTAGATACCGAGGTTGCCGATGATCCGCGTGATCGGGTCGAAGGCCACTTCGGTCAGCTCGCGCTGGTCCGGGCCGGACGCCTTGGCAGTGTCCTGAGCGGTCGCCACTGGTCGTTCCTCTCGCAGTTCGCTTGTGTCAGTTGCGGCCGGTCCAGCGGCGCTGGTAGCCGGAGGTGAGGGCGGGTTCGTTGTGCCGCCACTTCGGTTCCCGGTTGGCGGACCGGTTGGTGATGGAGCGCATGCTGCGGATGAACGGCCCGTAGAGGCTCATCAGGGACGACGAGAGCGTGCCGCCGGGCGGCTCGTCCATGAACGGCATGAACTTGTCGGGGAAGCCGGGCATCGTGCAGCCGATGCAGATGCCGCCCACGTTGGGGCATCCCCCGATGCCGTCCATCCAGCCGCGCTTGGTGACGTTGCAGTTGACGACCGGGCCCCAGCAGCCGACCTTCACGAGGCACTTGGGGGAGTTGTAGTCCTTGGCGAAGTCGCCCTGCTCGTAGTACGAGCCGCGGTCGCACCCCTCGTGCACCGTCTTGCCGAACAGCCATGTCGGCCGGAGCTGTTCGTCGAGCGGGATGGTCGGAGCGAGCCCGGCGGCCTGGTGGAGCACCCAGAGCAGCGTCTCGGTGAAGTTGTCGGGCTGGACGGGGCAGCCCGGCACGTTGACGATCGGCATGCCCCCGGCCGAGCGGTAGTCCCAGCCGAGGTAGTCCGCGAGGCCCATGCACCCGGTCGGGTTGCCGGCCATGGCGTGGATGCCGCCGTAGGTGGCGCAGGTGCCGATGGCGACGACCGCCCAGGCGTGCGGGGCGAGGCGGTCGATCCAGGTGTTGAGGGTGATCGGTTCGCCGGTGTCCGGGTCGTTGCCCATGGACGTCCAGTAGCCGTCGCCGTTGATGTTCTCGTTGGGGATGGACCCCTCGACGACCAGGATGAAGGGGCCGAGCTCACCCCGGGCCCCCTTGCGGAAGGCCTCGACGAAGTCCTCGCCGGTCTCGTACGCGAGGACCTTGTTGTGCAGATGCACCTTGGGAAGGCCCGGCACGGACCCCAGCAGTACGTCCTCGAGGCTCGGCAGGGACGCGGCCGTCACAGAGACCGTGTCGCCGTCGCAGCTCATGCCTTCCGAGGTCCACAGGATATGGATCTCGTCGAATCCCTTTGCTGACGCCTCGTCGTCCATGCGAACGGTCCCTTCCACGGCCGGTCGCCGACCGGCGGAGACAGCTGTCAGAGCATTGCCGATAAATCTGACATATCGGATCACAAGCCACAACGGCACCGCGCCGGGGGCGGTGAGCCGAACGGATCACCTTGCCCCGGGGGGCGGCGTGTCAGGGAAGCGCCCGCAGGGGCCCGCTCTGTAATGAACCGCGAGCGGAGGGACCCCGGATGCATGAGATGTCCATCGCCGTGGCGATGGTGGAGCAGGTCACGGAAGCAACCGGCGACGTCGGCTCCGGCACCGTCTCCGCCGTGCGGTTGCAGCTGGGCGAGCTGTCCGGCGTGGTACCCGATTCGCTGCACTTCTGCTTCTCGCTCGCCTGCACGGGGACCGCCCTGGAGGGCTCCGAACTGCTCGTCGACCACGTACCCGGCCGCGCCCGGTGCCTGCCCTGCGGCGCGCAGTGGGCGACGGGGATGCCGCCGCAGCTGTGCTGTCCGCGGTGCGAGGGCGGCCGGGCCGAGCTGGTCTCGGGGCGCGAGCTGCAGATCGTCGGCGTCCGGTGGTCCGGGGACGAGCCCCGCGCCGACGCCCGTCCCGAATCCGTACCGGCAAACGAGGAGAGCTGAAGAACATGTGCCGTGTCGTCGATCTGCAGCAGGCGGTGCTCGCCAAGAACGACGAGCGCGCCCGGGCGCTACGTGAAGAGCTGACCGCACGGGGGACCGTGGTGGTCAACCTTCTCTCCAGCCCCGGCAGCGGCAAGACGGCACTGCTGGAAGCGGAGTTGACGCTGGCGGCGGCCCGCGGAGTGCCCGTCGCCGCGCTGACGGCCGACCTCGCCACGGAGCACGACGCGCAGCGCCTGTCCCGGGCGGGCGTACCCGTCAAGCAGGTCCTCACCGACGGGCTGTGCCATCTCGAGGCGGACATGCTCCGCGGGCACCTGGAGGGCTGGCTGCCGGACGGCGTGCGGCTGCTGTTCGTGGAGAACGTGGGGAACCTCGTCTGCCCGGCCACGTACGACCTCGGGGAGTCGCTGAGGGTGGTGCTCGCCTCCGTCACCGAGGGGGAGGACAAGCCGCTGAAGTACCCGACGGCGTTCGGGCTTGCGCAGCTGGTGATCGTGACGAAGGACGACATCGCCGACGCCGTCGGCTTCGACGAGGAGGAGTTCCGCGCCAACGTGCGGCAGGTCAACCCCGGCGTCGAGGTGGTCTGCACCTCGGCACGCCGCGACCGGGGGGTGGGTCTGCTGCTGGAGCGGGCCGAGGCCGTGGCGGCGGGGGCGGAGACGCACCGGCCGGTGATGGCACGCACCGGCGGTCCCGGTGCGGACGCTCATGTGCACGGGCACACGCACGCACACGCTCCTTCGGTGACGCTGCCCTACGGGGCCGCGGGTGCGTCCGGCAGCGCACCGGTGCAGGCTCACCTGTCCGACGTGCCTGTCCGCAGCCACCCGTGAGCGGGCAGCAGAGCACGGCCGTCGCCACCGCAGAGGCTCAGCGCCGCAGGGTCACCGTGCGCGGAGTCGTACAGGGCGTGGGCTTCCGGCCGTTCGTCTACGCGCTCGCCGGCGAGCTCGGCCTCTCCGGGCACGTGACCAACACGGGAGACGGCGTCGTCGCCGAGGTCGAGGGAGACCCGGGGGCGCTCACCGCCTTCTGCGGACGGATCAGCTCCGACGCCCCGTCCCTGGCCGTGGTGCAGTCCGTGACCCACGAGCCGCTGCCCGCCGCCGGTACCAGCGGCTTCACCATCGCCCCGTCCCGTACCGGCAACGCCACGGCCCGTACGCTCGTCGCCCCCGACACGGCGACCTGTGCGGACTGCCTCGCCGAGCTGCGCGATCCCGCGGACAGGCGCTACCGGCACCCCTTCATCACGTGCACGCACTGCGGTCCGCGCTTCACCATCGTGACGGGGCTCCCGTACGACCGCGGGCACACCACGATGGCCCGCTTCCCGATGTGCCCCGCCTGCGAGAAGGAGTACGGCGACCCGGGCGACCGGCGCTTCCACGCGCAGCCCGTCTCCTGCCACGACTGCGGTCCCCGGCTGCGGCTGCACGCACCCGGCGGCGCGGCCGCGGACCCTCCGCCACGGAACGCCGAACCGGTCGCCGCGGCACGGCAGTTGCTCGCCGCCGGTGCCGTCGTCGCGGTGAAGGGGCTGGGCGGATACCACCTGGCGTGCGACGCGTCGAACAGCTCGGCCGTACGGCTGCTGCGGCAGCGCAAGGCGCGCGGCGACAAGCCGTTCGCGCTGATGTGCCGGGACATCGAGGACGCGGGGCGCCTCGTCCATCTCGACGCCGTGGCACGGGATCTGCTGACCGGCGGCCGGCGTCCCATCGTGCTGCTGCGCAGGCGCACGGGCGTCGAGCTGCGGAATCCCGAGCTGACGGTCGCTGCCGAAGTGGCCCCGCACAGCGCTGACTTGGGGGTGATGCTGCCGTACACCCCCCTGCACCACCTGCTGTTCGGGCTGCCGGGGGATTCGCCCGGGCCACGGCTGCTGGTGATGACGAGCGGCAATCTGGGCGGCGAGCCCATCGTCACCGACGACGACGAGGCCCTCACGAGGCTCGCTCCGCTCGCCGACGCCTGGCTCCTGCACGACCGCCCGATCCATGTGCCGTGCGACGACTCGGTCGTGCGGGTGGCGAACGGCGAACAGCTGCCCGTACGGCGGTCCCGCGGCTACGCGCCCTTCCCCGTGAACCTGCCCCGTCCCGTCACCGCCGCGCTGGCAGTCGGCGGCGACCTGAAGAACACGTTCTGCGTCGGCGAGGGCCACCATGCCTGGCTGTCCGCGCACGTCGGCGACATGGACGACCTGGCCACGCTCACCGCGTTCGGAAGGGCCGAACGCCAGATGGAGCAGATCACCGGAGTGCGCCCCCGGGTCCTCGCCGCGGACAGGCATCCCGGATACCGCTCCGTGGGGTGGGCGCTGCGGAACGCCGGCGACAGGCCGCTGCGGCGCGTCCAGCACCACCACGCCCACATCGCCTCCGTGATGGCCGAACACGGCCTGGACGGCGGACGGCAGGTGATCGGCGTCGCCTTCGACGGGACGGGTTACGGCGACGACGGCGCCGTGTGGGGCGGCGAGTTCCTCCTCGCCGACTACGACGGCTACCGGCGCTTCGCGCACCTCAGCCCGGTCCAGCTCCCCGGGGGTGACGCCGCCGTACGGCGCCCCTACCGGATGGCACTCGCCCACCTGCGAGCGGCGGGCATCGAATGGTCGCCCGCGCTGCCGTGCACCGTGGCCTGCCCCGAGCCTGAACGCAGGGCGCTGGCCGTCCAGTTGGAGCGGAGCCTCGGGTGCGTGCCGACCACCAGCATGGGGCGGCTCTTCGACGCCGTCGCCTCGCTGTCCGGGGTGTGCCACCACGCGGGGTACGAGGCCCAGGCGGCCATGGAGCTGGAAGCGGCGGCGGCCGGCTGCCACGACGAACAGGACGCCCACGGTTACGAGTTCGCTATGTGCCCCACCGCACGCGGCTCCCTGGCCGGCGACCCGTCGCCGATGCTCGCGAGGATCAGCGCCGACGTCCGGGACGGCGTGCCCGCCGAGTTGATCGCCGCACGCTTCCACCGCGCGGTGGCGGACCTCGTGCGGCGGGTCTGCGGCGCCGCCCGCGAACGGCACGGTCTCGGGACGGTCGCGCTCAGCGGCGGCGTCTTCGCCAACTCCCTGCTCTCCGGCGCCTGCGCCCGCGCCCTCGGCGACGACGGGTTCACCGTGCTGCGGCACCGGCTCGTCCCGCCCAACGACGGCGGCCTCGCCCTGGGCCAGTTGATGATCGCGGCCCGGCGGGACCGCACGGACGGTACGGATCCGGCCGTTCCCGGCCTGCTCTCCGGACGGCCGCGGGAGCGCGGGGAGAGCGAGCCGGAGTCCGGCCGTACCACGGCCATCCCCTGAGACGACGCAGAGCGAGGAGCAGACCATGTGCCTGGCGGTACCCGGCAAGGTGCTGGACATCGAGGAGCGGGACGGAACCCGCATGGCCACCGTCGACTTCGGCGGAGTGGCCAAGGAAGTGTGCTGCGAATACCTGCCCGACCTGCGGGTCGGTGAATACACCATCGTCCACGTCGGTTTCGCGCTGCAGCGGCTGGACGAGGACTCGGCGCGGCAGACGCTCGCGCTGTTCGAAGAACTCGGGTTGCTGGAAGAGGAGTTCGGCGACCCGTGGGAGCTGGCTGCACGGGAGGCTACGAAGTGAAGTACATCGACGAGTTCCAGGACCCGGAACTCGCCCGCAGGCTGCTGGACGACATCCATGCGATCGTCACGAGGCCCTGGGCGCTGATGGAGGTGTGCGGCGGGCAGACGCACTCCATCATCCGGCACGGCATCGACCAACTGCTCCCCGACGGGATCGAGTTGATCCACGGCCCGGGATGCCCCGTGTGCGTCACGCCGCTGGAGGTCATCGACAAGGCGCTGGAGATCGCGTCCCGCAAGGACGTGATCTTCTGCAGCTACGGCGACATGCTGCGGGTGCCCGGGACCGGCCGGGACCTCTTCCAGGTGCGGAGCGAGGGCGGCGATGTGCGTGTCGTCTACTCGCCGCTGGACGCCCTGCGCATCGCCCAGCAGCACCCGGAGCGCCAAGTGGTCTTCTTCGGCATCGGGTTCGAGACGACGGCGCCGCCCAACGCCATGACCGTGCACCAGGCGAAGAAGCTGGGGATCGGGAACTTCAGCCTGCTCGTCAGCCACGTGCGGGTGCCTCCGGCCATCGAGGCGATCATGCAGTCCGAGTCGTGCCGGGTGCAGGGCTTCCTCGCCGCCGGTCACGTGTGCAGCGTGATGGGGACCGGCGAATACCCGCCGCTGGCCGAGAGGTTCAGGGTGCCGATCGTGGTGACGGGGTTCGAGCCGCTGGACGTCCTGGAGGGCGTGCGTCGCGCGGTCCGGCAGCTCGAGCGCGGCGAGCACACCGTCGACAACGCCTACGCGCGCGTCGTGCCCCCGGAGGGCAACCCCGCGGCGAAGGCCATGCTCGCCGACATCTTCGAGGTGACCGACAGGGCGTGGCGGGGGATCGGGGTCATCCCCGGCAGCGGCTGGCGACTCGCCGAGCGCTACCGGGAGTTCGACGCCGAGCACCGCTTCTCCGTCACGGGCATCGACACGCGAGAGCCCGTCGAGTGCCGCAGCGGCGAGGTCCTCCAGGGCCTGATCAAGCCCCACGAGTGCGAGGCGTTCGGGACGACGTGCACTCCCCGTACGCCGCTCGGCGCGACGATGGTCTCCAGCGAGGGCGCCTGCGCCGCGTACTACCTCTACCGCAGGCTCGGCACCACCAGCGGGGCCGTCATCCCAAGCGGCACCGCGACCATGGCCGCCCGCACGTCCGGGAGTGCGGGCAGCACGTCCGAGCCGGCACCGCTGGAGGGGAGCCCCGTTGTCTGAGATCACCGACATCGCCGGGCCGATGCCCGCGGCGCCCGACTTCGCCGGCGTGACCTGCCCCGCTCCGCTGCGGGACCAGCCGCGCGTCGTCATGGGCCACGGAGGCGGCGGAGCGCTCTCCTCCGAACTCGTCCAGCACATCTTCGCCCCCGCCTTCGGGGGAGATCTGCTCGCAGGGCTCGGCGACTCGGCGGCGTTCACGCTGGGAGGGGCGCGGCTCGCCTTCTCCACGGACTCGTTCGTCGTGCGGCCGCTGTTCTTCCCCGGCGGCAGCATCGGCGACCTCGCCGTGAACGGGACGGTCAACGACCTCGCCATGAGCGGCGCCCGCGCCGCGTACCTCTCCTGCGGCTTCATCCTGGAGGAGGGTGTCGAGGTGCCGCTGGTCTCCCGTGTCGCCGAGGCCCTGGGCGCCGCGGCGCGCAGCGCGGGCGTGGAGATCGCCACCGGCGACACCAAGGTGGTGGAGGCGGGCCGCGGCGACGGCGTCTACCTCAACACCGCCGGGATCGGGCTGGTTCCGGACGGGGTCGACATCCGCCCCCAGCGCGCGGAACCCGGCGACGTGATCATCGTCAGCGGCGCGATCGGCGTGCACGGGGTCGCGGTGATGAGCGTGCGGGACGGTCTCGAATTCGGCGTCGAGGTCGAGAGCGACTGCGCCGCGCTGGGCGGACTCGTCGAGACGATGCTGGCCGTCACACCGGACCTCCACGTGCTGCGCGATCCGACGAGGGGCGGTCTCGCGGCCGCGCTGAACGAGATCGCGGTGGCCGCGACGGTGGGAGTCGTCATCCAGGAGCACGCGGTGCCGGTACCGGCCCCCGTCGCCAACGCGTGCGCGATGCTCGGCCTGGACCCCATGTACGTGGCGAACGAGGGCAAGCTCGTCGCCTTCGTCCCCCGGGCGGACGCCGACGCGGTGCTGCAGGCCATGCGGGAGCATCCGCTGGGGAGGGAGTCAGCGGTGATCGGCGAGTGCGTCGAGACGCATCCCGGCATGGTCGTCGCCCGTACGGGCCTGGGCGGTACGCGGGTGGTCGACCTTCCCGTGGGCGAGCAGCTGCCGCGCATCTGCTGAACCGCCGCTGCCGCTGGACCGGTGCGGGAGGGCGGGCGGCGGGTCTCGCGGGGCCCGGGGCGGGGCGCGGCGCTCAGGACGTGCTCGCCGCTCCGCTCCGGCCGCCCCGTACTCCGTGTTCCGCGAGGGTGCCGACGCGCAGCCCGTCGGCACGGCAGCGCATCACCAGGCGCGGCAGGGCGTCCAGCGCCGAGTGCCAGGCGCCCGGGACGCTGGACCGGTCGGTGTCGTGGAGCAGGACGGTGGCCCCGCCGCACAGCCGCCGGTCCAGCTCGCGCAGCACGCTCTCGGCGTCCGCCTGCGAGGTCCAGTCGCGGCCCCAGGCCGTCCACAGCACGGGCTGGAGCCCCAGCGACCGGGCCGCCCTGAGGCGGGTCGCGGTGAGCACGCCGTACGGCGGCCGGTACCAGCGGGGACGCCGCCCCGACGTCCGCTCCACGGCGTCGACCGTCCGTGCGAGGTCCCGCCGGTCCGCGAGGGGCCGGGGGCGCCAGAACTTCTCGTGCAGCCATCCGTGCACGGCCAGTTCGTGACCTCCCTCGACGATGCGCCGGCCGAGTTCCGGGTGGCGTTCGAGCTGGCTGCCGAGGACGAAGAAGGTGGCCCGCGCGCCGAGCCGGTCCAGTTCCCGCAGGAAGTGGGGGGTGGTGCGCGGGTCGGGCCCGTCGTCGAAGGTGAGGGCGACGTGGCCGGGGTCGCCGCGGCCGTCCAGCGCGGGGCTGATGACGCGGCGCAGGCCGGGCAGCCAGGTCGCGGCGGGGCCGATATGCCAGGCGGCGGTGGCCAGCGCGGCCGCGGCGGCTCCGGCGCCGCCCAGCACGGCCGCCCGGCCCCGGCCCGCCTGGTTCCCCCTCCGGCGGTTCGCGGACGGCGTCACCACACCCCCTCCTGTCCCTTTCCGGAGACCTCGGGGGTACGGGCCAGCTGCACGCTTCCCGCACCGACCAGGGCGATGGCGGCGAGCTCCGGCAGGATGAACCATCCGAGGGTCAGCTTCTCGTCGAAGAGCACCGCGCCCAGCACGACGCTCGTCAGCGAGTCCCCCAGGGTGAGCGCGGGCTGGGAGGCCACCAGGGTTCCGGCGCGCAGCGTCACCTGCAGCAGCAGGAAGCTGGCCAGGCCGAGGACGGCGACGCCGTACGTCTGCCACGCCGTCAGCAGCGCGACGATCCCGTCGGAAAGGCGGGCGATGGCGTCCTTCATCAGGGCGGCCGTGCCGGAGAACCCGATGGCCGTGGCCGCTCCCAGCACGGTGGCGCGCGGCGCCGACGGCAGACGGGCGGCGACCACCAGCAGGATGATCACGACGGTGAGCAGCCCCGCTCCGGCCGCCAGCCATCGGCCCACCGGAACACGGGTCGTACCGGCCGTCGGATGGACGAGCACCAGGAACGCCGCCAGCCCGAGGACCATGGAGAGGAACGCCCACCACGCCCGGGTGTCCGGCCGCCGGTGGAAGAAGACGCTGCCCACCACCAGGGTGAAGAGCAGCTCCGTGGCCATGACGGGCTGGACGACGGCCAGGGGCCCCGTAGCCAGCGCACCGGCCTGGCAGATGCCCGAGAGCCCCAGCATCGCGGATCCCCACATCCACACCGGGCGGTGCAGGAGGTGGGTGAGCCACGAGAACCGCCTGCCGGTGGACACGGCCTTTTCCGTCGCGGCGGCACGCCGCTGCAGCACCGACGCAGCGGCGTTGGCCAGCGCTGCCATCAGCGCCAGCACGACAGAGACGATCAGCAGCAACACGTCGTATTGACTCCTAGCCGAAGCGCTGGGCGAGGCTGCGGAAGAGCCCCGGGGCCACCCCGTGCAGGCGGGCGGGCATGCTCAGCCAGCCCGGCACGTACGAATCGGAGCGCCCCGTGACCAGCGCCCTGCGCACCACGGCCGCGACCTGCCCGGCGGGCACGGGCCGGGGCCGGGTGCGCCCGTACGGGACGCCGCGGCGGCTGAAGAAGGGGGTGTCCACGGCGCCCGGCATCACGACGGACACCCGCACGCCGGACGCGGCCAGCTCGTAGCGGAGGCTGTCCGCGAAGGCGATCAGCCCGCCCTTCGTGGCCGCGTACACCGCCTCGTCGCGCACGCCGACGGAGCCGGCCACGGAGCCGAGCAGCACCACGCTGCCCCTGCGGCGGGCGATCATGCCGGGCAGGACGAGCCGCACAAGATGGATCACCGCGGTGAGGTTGACCTCCAGCAGTCGGTCGATCGACTCGGCGGGCATCTTCGTGAACGGGCCCGCCCAGCCGATGCCCGCCCCGGCGACGAGCGCGTCGACGCGCCCGCCGTGCGCCAGCGCCTCACGGGCCAGCCGGGCGCGGGACTGGGGGTCGGTGATGTCGGCGGGCAGTGCGGTGCCGCGGGTTCGGACCGCGACGTCCGAGAGCCGCTCCTCGTCCCGCCCGTTCAGCAGCAGGCGCCAGCTGCCCTCCGAGGCGAGCTGTTCGGCGACGGCCGTGCCGATGCCCGAGGAGGCACCGGTGATCAGCGCGACCGGTCTCTGCGCTCCGTTCCGCACTTGCCGCCCAGAACTGTCGTACATGACACCCTCCGGGTGATCAGGAGCAGGACCTTCAGCATGCTGGCTATCGTCCGGCGCCGCCTCTGCGCGGGCCGCCCCGCAGGCGGCTGCGATCACTCGAACGGGCCCGGTTCGCCGGTGCCGTACCGCGGCACACAGCCACTCGGAACGGGCGTACGGGCCGCGGTCCGGCGCTGAACCATCCGACTTCTGGAGCCTTATGCGCCAACGGTTCCTGCTGCTCAGCGCCAGCATGGGCGCCGGCCACGACGCGGTCGCGGGAGAGCTCGCCGGCCGGCTGCGGGCGCGCGGCCACCAGGTGCGGACCGAGGATGTGCTCGCGCTGCTCCCCTCGGGGGTGGGCGCGGCCCTGCGGGCCGCCTACCGGGGCACGGTGCGGCGGGTACCGGCGCTGTACGGGGCCGTCTACCGGGGCTTCCTCGATCCGGAGCCGGAGCGCAAGGCAGACGGCCCGGCAGCGGCACGGCCGGGGAGCGCTCCGCTGGCGGTGCTCGCGGAACGGCCGCTGATGAGGATCGTCGCCAACTGGCAGCCGCACGCGGTCGTTTCGACCTTCCACCTCTCCGCGCAGGTGACGGGGCGACTGCGGGAGCGGGGAGCGCTGCGCGTGCCGAGCGTGGTGAGCGTCATCGACTTCGGGGTGCACCGCGGCTGGCTCCACCCGGGCAACGACGCGCACCTGTGCGTGACAGAGGCGGCGGCCCGCACGGTCGGCGCGATCACCGGCAGGGCGGCCGAGGCCACGGGGCCGGTGGTCCCGGCCGCGTTCCTGCGCGCGAACGAGGGGGCAACGCCGGGGGAGGGGCGGCCCGCCGCCGGGGGCCAGGCGTGGCGTGACGAGCTCGGAGCGGCGGCGCGGGGACGCGACGTCGTGCTCGTCTCGGCGGGAGCCTGGGGTGTGGGGGATGAACTGCTCGGCACGGTAGGGAAGTTGGCAGGAAGTGCCGACGGGCCCGCCGTCCTCCCCGTCCTGCTGTGCGGCCGTGACGAGCGCTTGCGCCGGCGGGCGGAACGGCTGCCCGGAGTGCTGGCGCTGGGCTGGGTCTCCGACATGGCCGGGCTGATGCAGGCGGCCGGCGCCCTCGTCGACAACGCCGCCGGCCAGACAGCGGTCCAGGCGCTGGCGGCGGGCCTGCCCGTGATCGGCCACCGGCCGCTGCCCGGGCACGGGATCCAGGGCGTACGGGCGATGGCCGACGCGGGCGTCTCCGAACTCACCCTCGACGACGGGCAGTTGTCGGACGCGCTCGGGAGGGTGCTGCGCCCGGGACCCGTACGGGACAAGCGCGTCTCGTGCGGGAAGGCGATCTTCCGCGCGGACGCGGCGCAGCGTATCGCCGAGATCGCCCAGGCGGGGGTGCGGACTTGAGACGGTCCGGTGCGGAGACGGCCCGGCGCCGGGCGGGCAGGCGGGCGACGCCCTCCCGGGGCATCGCGCCTTCCGCCCGTTTCGCCGCGCGGCGCCGGGGCACGCGGGCCCGATGAGCGAACACGAACGTGCCCGCACGGTCGCCGCCCCGCCGGAGGAGGTCTTCGACCAGGCCTGCGACGTCGGCCAGATCGACACGTGGCTGCCGAGGGAGCTGCACGTCCATCCCGAGGAGATGCCGGCCGTCACCGTCCACGACGACGACACCGGACGGGACGAAGCCGCGCTGCTGCGCGCCCGGCGCGACCAGCTGCGCCTGGAGTGGGGCACCAGAGAGGACGGGCGCTACGCGGGATGGCTGCAGGTGGAGGGCATCGGCGGCGGCGCCAGCTCCGTCACCGTCCATCTCTCGTTCTTCGACGAAGGGGACGCCCCGCCGGACGACCGCATCACCGCGGCGCTGGACGAGAGTCTCGACAGGCTCGCGGAGCAGGTCAGGATCCGAGCGGACAAGGCCGGCTGAGGGTGCGGCTGACGGGGCGGCGACGAGGGGCCCGGCTGAAGGGGCCGGCTGACGGGGGTGCGGATGAGGCGTACGGGCGTCAGGCGCTTCTGGCCTCGCCCTCGCCCTCCTCCTCGTTCTCACCCTCCAAGTCGTGCTCTTCCGCGATCAGGGCGACCCAGCCGTAGGGGAGTTCCTCGCCGTCGACGGTCACGGCCTCGACGGTCCGGGTACGCGGGTCGATGTCGGCTTCGACGCCCTCTCCCGCATAGCGCGGATAGCCGGTCTCGCCCAGGGCTCCCGTCGCCCGCACGCTCATGACCCGCAGGACGGGGCCGTGCACCGGGTGCCCCTCGGCGTCGGCGGTCTGCGGCTTGAGGACGATGTCGTAGTGCGGTTCACCGGCTCGCATGCCTCGACGATAAGGCCGCTCCGTGCGGCCCGCCTCCGGGAGCACGAGCCCTCGCCGCGGACCGCCGGCGGTCCTCCGGCCCGCGGCCGCGGTGTCTTCGCGGCGGAGGTCAGGGAGCCGCCGGGGAGCCGGCACACCCGAGGGTCAGGGAGTCGGCACGCCCGCCGGTCGCGAGGGGCGGGAGAAGCGCACCGGGACGCCGGGCGAGTACAGCACGCTCACCGGCTCCCCGGACGGCGACGGCAGCCCGGCCGCCGTCAGCAAGTCCTCGTCGCACTCGGTCAGTTCGGCCCTGTGCAGCGGCCAGCGGGGATGGTCGTTGGGCAGGTACACCGGCCGTCCGAAGAACGTGTTGTGCATGCCCCAGCGGGCCGTGAGGAAGTGCTCCAGCTCGGTGGGCCGCGAGATGCGCTCGCCTATCCGCACGGACATCCGGCACCGCGCACCCCGGGGCCCGGGCCACCGCCGGCTGCTGGCGTAGGAGACGTGGCCGTCACAGTGCCGCACCGACATCCGCGACCAGCGGTAGGGCATGCGGAAGAGGGTGAGCGCCACCGTCACCGGGATCAGGCGCGAGGCGTCGAGTGAGCGGAAGACGACGCCGCGGCGCCCGTGCCCGTCGACGGAGTACAGCCGCACGTTCGTCTCGGGGAAGCTGCCCAGGTAGGGGATGCCCGGCAGCCGGAACCACCCCACCCGGTGCATGCGGAAGGCGACGAGGCCGACGTACGTCCTGCCGTCCAGGACGTCGGGGAACGTGCCCCCGGGCAGCAGCGGCGCCACGTCCGCGGGATCGGCCGCCCAGTGCACGAAGGCCAGGTCGAGCCACGACTGGGTCAGCAGCGGCCGGGCCGTGCGGTGCGGAGGATCGGCCGTTATGGGCCGTGGCTCCGGCGCGGAGTGCGGGTCGTGGGGCGTGAGCGGCACCCGGCCAGCATCGCAGACGGCTCTGGGGCTTCCCCTCGGTCCGTCGCCCGTGTACCGGTCCGGCACCCCGGGATCCGCCGGGTGCGGCGGACGCGGTGCGGCCCGCGGCGGTCGACAGGCGGACCACCGCGTCCGCAGCCGCCCCTGGCAGGCTCCCGGGCCCGCCCGGAGCGGGCGTCCGCGTCCGCGTGCACCCCGCTTCCGGCTGACCGCGGCCCGGCCCAGGGCCCGGCCGCGGTCACCGGATCACGGCTGCCGCATCAGTTCAGCAGCCGCTTCCAGGCGGTCTCCGTGAGCTCGCCGACGTCGGGCGCCTTGCCGCGCTTGCTGCGCAGCAGCGTTCCGACGGCCTCCTCGATCTCGCCGCCCTCGGGCCTGCGGCGGTCGCCCGGGGTGAGCAGCGGCCAGATGTCGGAGCCGAGGAAGCCCGTCTCGTCGACCTTGCTGTGGTGCATCGCCGAGCAGGTGTGCCGGTCGATGTTGTGCGTGTCCGCCAGCTCCGCCACGGCGCGCTTCGTGGCCGTCCCGAAGATCCCGTCGACAGGAACCGAGTGGCCCTTGGCGCGCAGCAGGTGCTGGGCTGCGCGTACCTGCGGGCCCACCGAACCGGGCTTCAGCAAGGGCCAGTTGAGGAGCCGGTCGACGGGGGAGGAGACGCCGAGGGCGTTGCCGACGGCGTCCCGCAGCTCCTGCAGGCGCCCGTAGAGGACCTCGCCGGGGCATTCGGTGGAGTTGAAGTCGCGGTGCCCCTTGATGTTGGCGAGATCCGTCCCGTACTGCGCGGCGATCCAGGCGACGAGCTGCACGAGGGAGTCCCACAGGGCCTGCGGCACGTCCACATCGGTGTAGAGGCCCTCGTTCTCGATCCCGATGACCTCGCTGTTGTGGCTGCCGACGTTGGCGCCCTGCACGTGCTGGGTGCCCCCGCGGACCACTTCGAGGCTCCGGTGGCGGCCCTCGAGGCGGAAGCCGCCGCGGCTGTTGGTGAACTGCTGGCCGCTGTCGGCCCAGCCGTTGCCGTCCATGTGGAAGTTCTGGATGTCCCGGCAGATCTTCTTCGCGTGCTCCAGCGAGTAGTCCTCGCTGTTGCCGGGCTCGGCGGTGTGGTGGACGACGATGAACGTCGGACGGTGGTCCTCGACGACGATCGCGCTGGACGGCGCACGCGCCCCCCACTCCTCCGTGCTGTAGATGCGGGGCTCGGCCACCTCGGCGCGTGCCGCACTCCGCGAGCCGCGGGCCGCGGCCGGCCCGGCGGCGTGTGCGGTGCCGGCGGCGCTGAGGCCGATGGCGCCCGCGGCGGTCGCGGCCGCGCCACCGCGCAGCAGCGAGCGGCGGTCGAAACCTGGCTGTGAAGCCATCTCGATCTCCTTCGGGAGTGGCAACGGCGGCTCGCTCGCTCGGAGTTCCGTCACCGACGGGTGGGGGGACCCGTGCGGGGACGGGCAGTCGCGCCCGTCCCCGCACGGGCTGAAATCGGGTTCCGCGCCCGGCCAGTAAAAGCAGTCCGCCATGAACGCGACAACCCCAAGGAGGGGATGCGTCGCGACTTTCTCGGATTCTGAAAGCGGGAACAGGCCACGAATCACCTGTAGCAGAGCGAACCGGGCTCCGCCTCCCGTGGTGCGCCCATTGGAGACGGCAACGGCCTGGCACGGCACAGCAGTTCACCGCTGCCGGATGCTCCGAGCTATTGCTCCGTCAGGTGACAGGGCGCCAGACGCCGATGCCGGCAGTCGCCTGTCCCGCTCCGCGGACGTCGGCCCCGTCGACCGTCCTCTTCCTCTGCGGCGGTCCGGGCCCGTCTCCCCGCAGTCGCGCCCGCCCCGGCATTCCCGGCCGGCGCGCCGGGCGTGCGGCGGGCCGAGGCCGCCGGAACCCCGTTGCGCCTGAACTCACCGAGCAGGTGAGGGAGTTGAGGTGGGCAGCCGCTCGCGCGGCGGTGCGGGTAATGACACGTACCGCCCGCCCCTCCGCTCAGCCGCCGAACGCGTCGAGCCCGGTCAGCTCCGCGGAGAGCTCCCACAGCCGGGCGGCCTTTTCCGGGTCGACGGCGTAGCCCTGCACGCCACCGGGGGCCGAGGGGTCTTCGGAGGCGAGTCCGGCGATGTCGCAGTCCTCGCAGTAGACGCCTCCTTCGCCGTCCAGCAGGGGAGACGTCGCGGCCCACACCTGGGTCGCCGCGCCCTGCTCCGGCGTCTTGAAGGACGGGTTCACCGGAGTCCCCGACTCGTCGATCCACCCCGCGGCGACCATCTCCTCGACGGGCAGATGGCGCTGCAGGGGCGTGAGGATGCCGCCGGGATGGAGAGAGAAGGCCCGTACGCCCAGGTCACGGCCGATCGCGTCGAGCCGGACGGCGAACAGCGCGTTGGCGGTCTTGGCCTGCCCGTACGCCTTCCACTTGTCGTAGCCCTTCTCGAAGTGGACGTCGTCCCAGCGGACGGGCGAGTGCCGGTGCCCCGCCGAGGAGACCGAGACGACCCGGGCGCCGCCCGGTTCGAGGGCCGGACGCAGCCTGTTGACGAGCGCGTAGTGCCCCAGGTGGTTGACCGCGAACTGGGCCTCCCAGCCGGGGCCCACCCGGGTCTCGGGGCAGGCCATCACAGCCGCGCTGTCGATCATGATGTCGATGGTGCGGCCGGTCTCCAGGAAGCGGTCCGCGAAGGCACGCACGGAGCCGAGGTCGGCGAGGTCGAGCGTGTCGACCTCCACCCCGTCGATGCCCCCGACGGACTTCGCCGCCGCCTCGGGCCGTCTCGCCGGCACGACGACGCGGGCCCCCGCCCCGGCCAGCGCACGTGTCGTCTCCAGGCCCAGCCCCGAGTAGCCGCCGGTGACGACGGCCAGCGATCCGGTCAGGTCGAGGCCCCGCAGGACGTCCGCGGCGGTGCTGCGGGCTCCGAAGCCCGAGCCGATGCTCTGCTGAGGTGTGGTCATGGACGGAACGCTACGAATTGGAGTGCGCTCCAGGGCAAGGCCTGTCGTCCGGCACCCCGCGGGTCCCAGGAGATCCGGGAGGCAGGCCCTGGCGGCAGGGGAGGGCGCGCCGTCCGCGGGGTTCCGGGGCGGGACGGCGCGCTCACCCTCAGGCCGTCTCAGCTGGTGAGGAAGTCGGCCGCGCCCGCCTTCGCCCCCTGGATGAACGCGTTGATCTCTTCCGGGGTGTAGAGCAGGGCGGGCCCCTCCGGGTCCGTGGACTGGCGCAGGGCGACGTGCCCGTCGGGAAGCTTCTTCGCCTCCAGGCAGGCGCCCCCGTTCTGTCCGCTCCAGGGCTTGTGCCAGCCCTCGGTGCCCAGCTCCCGGGCGGGCATGCCGTTGTACACACGGCCGGTTGTGGTGTCGGTGACAGCCTCGGGGTTCATCGTCGGACTCCTTACGGAGGTGAATCGTTACGGCCGGGGGTTCGGCACGCACAACAGCAGGCCGCTCTCGTTCAGCCGGCAGTGCTCAACACAGCTGATTTCTTTGCGACTTACCGTTGAAATTATCAGAACGATGCTTGCGGCCTGAAGGCCACAGGGACATAGTGGCTCCGTGATGCTCTTCACCGGCGTGCGGAAACGAGCACGGGAGCCTTCCGCCGTCGAGCCGGGGAGGGGGGCGTGCGAGGTCGCACTGCAGGGGAGTGCGACCTCGCGCACGCCTCCCGGCTCACTCCTGACCCCGGGACCCCGCCCTGCGGCAGTTCACCGGACCCGGGAGCACACGCCTCAGCGCCGTCCCGCCCCGATCCCCCTCGCACACGGACGGACCCCGCGTTGACAGGCCAGAACGAAGCAGCCTCCGAAGCCGCATCCATCGACCCGACCGTGCCCCACTCCGCCCGGATCTTCGACTTCTGGCTCGGCGGCAAGGACCATTTCGAAGCCGATCGCAGCGCCGGGGAGCAGGTGCTCGCCGACTTCCCCGCCATGACGGAAGTCGCCCGCGCCTCGCGGGGGTTCGTCGGCCGCGCGGTGCGCCACCTGGTCGTGGAGGAAGGCCTGCGGCAGTTCCTCGACGTGGGGACGGGGCTGCCCACCGCCGGCAACACCCACGAGGTCGCGCAGCGGCTCGCGCCCGAGGCGCGCATCGTCTACGTCGACCACGATCCCCTCGTCCTGGCCCACGCGGGCCGGCTGCTGACGTGCTCCGAGGAGGGCGCCGCCGCCTACCTCCACGCCGACGCACACGACCCGGACCGCATCCTGGCCGAGGCGTCCGCGACGCTGGACCTGGACGAACCCGTCGGCGTGCTGCTGATGGGGATCCTCGCCCACGTCGAGCGCTACACCGAGGCCCGCGCGATCGTGCACAGGCTGATGCAGGACCTCCCCGTGGGCAGCTGCCTCGCGATCCGGGACGGCACGGACACGGACGAGGCGTACAGCGCCGCGATGCGCCGCTACAGCGAGTCCGGGGCGCTGCCCTACCGCTTGCGCTCCCCGGAGGAGATCACCCGCTTCTTCGCCGGGCTCGAACTGGTCGAGCCCGGCGTCGTCCCCGTCCCGCAGTGGCGCCCTTCGCCGGGAGAGCCCCCGGCGGGCGGCGCGGACCTTCCCGTGCTGGGCGGCGTGGCACGCAAGTTGTGGTGACCCCCGGCGCGGGGAGCCGCACCACGCAGCGTGACGGGAGCGTACGCACAGCAGTGACGGCGGGCCCCCGGACTGCCGCGGCGGGCAGCGGGTACGGTTCACCAGAACGACTTCGGGCCCGCACCCGGCAAGGGCCGCCGCCGAACCGGCAGAGCGGTCAACTCGCCGCCGTGCAGGGCGCGTTGACGGTGCACGACCCGGGGATACCGACCAGCGAACGAGGGCTCGGAAGATGCGGATCCTGATCATCGGTGGCGGTATCGCCGGAAGCGCAGCCGCGCTTGCCCTGGACAAGGCCGGCATCGCGGTCTCCGTCCACGAGGCCCATCCGGAAGAGGGCGCGGACATCGGCGCCTTCCTCACTCTCGCGAGCAACGGCATGCTGGCGCTCGCCCAGTTCGACGCCGCGGAGGCCGTCTCCCGGGTCGGCTTCGACCTGACGACGATGCGCATCACCGGCGACACGGGCACGGTCGTCTCCACGGTCCCGCTGGGGGAGGCGGAGGACCCGCTGCGGCGCTACCGCTGCCTGCGCCGGGCCGAACTCGCCGCGGCCCTGCGGGCGGAGGCCGTGCGCAGGGGGATCGCCGTCGAGCACGGCAAGCGGTTCGTCAGCGCGGAGGAGGACGAGGAGGGCGTCACCGCCGTCTTCGCCGACGGCAGCACAGCCCGCGGGGACCTGCTCCTGGGAGCCGACGGCATCCGCTCCGCCGTACGCTCCCTCACCGACCCGGACGCCCCGGCGCCCCGCTACGCGGGCCAGCGCGTGTTCTACGGCTACACCACCGACGCGGCACCGCCCAGCGAGCCCGGACGCATCGACATGCTCCGCGGCAGCACCGCCGCCATGGGCTACGCCGTCTCGCCCCAGGGAGAGACCTACTGGTTCGCCCGCGTCTCCGGCGACGAGCTGAGCCGCGCCGAGATCGACGGAACCACCCCCGCGCAGTGGCGCGACCACCTCCTGCCGATGCTGCGCCCGGACGCGACGGCCGCGGCCGAGATCGTCGCGGCGACGGGGGAGCGCCTGATGGTGACCAACGCCAGCGACCTGTCGACGGTCACACGGTGGCGCACCTCCCGGATGCTGCTGATCGGGGACGCCGCGCACGCCGCCTCGCCCGCCACGGGCCAGGGCGCGTCCATGGCGCTGGAGGACGCGGTGGTCCTGGCGAAGTCGCTGAGGGACGCCCCCACCACGGAGGCCGCGCTGGACACGTACGAGCAGCTCCGCCGCCCGCGCGTCGAGCGCAACATCGTCAGCAGCGCCCGGCTCACGACGCGCAAGGCGCCGAACCGCCTCCGCAGGACCGTGCGCAACTACCGGGCGCGCTTCCAGAAGCCCGGCCCCGGCCCGTCCCCGTCCCAGGCCGACGACCTGCTGACGGCGCAGCTGGACTGGGAGAGCCCCCTGCCGGTACCCGCCCCGTCCGGGAACTGACCGCCGGCCCGCACCGCCGCACCGACGTCTCCCGGAGGAAGAGCGAGATGGCCACCCGGAAAGCCCTCGTACGCGCGCCAGGCCCGCGGCTCGCGGAGGGGCTCGTCACCCATGTGGAGCGGGTCCCGGTCGACGTGGAGCGCGCCGTGCGCCAGTGGGAGGAGTACGTGGCGGCGCTGCGGGACCACGGCTGGCACACCCTCCACGTGCCGTCCCGGGACGACTGCCCCGACAGCGTGTTCGTCGAGGACGCCGTGGTCGTGCTCCGCGACGTCGCGCTTCTGTGCCGCTCCGGCGCACCGGAGCGCAGGGCGGAGGCGGAGGCCGTGGAGGAGGCGGTCCGCGCGCAGGGGTACACCGTCCGGCGGATGCACGCCCCCGCCACGCTCGACGGCGGCGACGTGCTGAAGACCGGCGGCACCGTGTACGTCGGGACGGGCGGGCGCACCAACGAGGAAGGCGTACGGCAACTGCGCGCCGCCTTCGAACCGCTGGGCGCGCGGGTCGTTCCCGTACCGCTCACCGAGGTGCTGCACCTGAAGTCCGCGGTGACGGCGCTGCCGGACGGCACCGTCGTCGGACATCCGGCGCTGACCGGACTCCGCGAGGTCTTCCCCCGCTTCGAAGCCGTACCGGAGGAGACCGGGGCGCACGTCGTGCTCCTCGGCGAGGACCGGCTGCTGATGGCCGCGAGCGCGCCGAGGACGACGGAGCTCTTCGCGGAGCGGGGTTACGAACCGGTCGTCGTGGACATCGGGGAGTTCGAGAAACTGGAGGGCTGCGTGACGTGCCTGTCGGTGCGCCTGAGGGACGCGCCCGCCGGTCCCTGACGGGCGGCGCCCCGGCGGGCCGCTGACCTGCGGCGGGACGGGGGCGACCGGCCGGACGCCCCACGTGCCGACGTGTGCTCTCAGCGCCGGGAACGGGCGGGCGGCGCCGGTGACGGCGCGCCGAGGCTGCGCGAGATGCCCGAGGCGGCCACCTGCACCAGCGGGACCAGCGTGTGCGCCTCGACGGCGTCCACGTGCGCGACGACGGACACCGCCGCGACGACCTCGGCCCCCGTCCCGTGCACGGGGGCGGCCACCGAGACGCTGTCCATGGTGACCTGCCGCTCGCAGACGGCGACGCCGGTCCTCCGCACCTCCGCCAGGGCCTGGCGCAGCCGCCCCGCGTCGCACTCGGTGCGCTCGGTGTAGCGGGCCGGGGGCTGGGCCAGGACGCTCTCCTGGACCTCCGCCGGAGCGTGGGCCAGCAGCACGCGCCCCACGCCCGTCGGGGTCAGCGCGAACCGTCCGCCCACGCGGGTGAGCACGGGCACCGATCCGCGGCCCGCCAGCCGCTCCACGTAAACGACGGAGAGTTCCTCGCGCACAGCGAGCTGGACGTTCTCGCCCGTGACGCGGGCGAGGTCCGACAGGTACGGCAGCGCGGTCTCCCGCAGGCCCAGACCTCGCGGCGCGAGGGCCGCGACCTCCCACAGGCGCAGCCCGATCCGGTAACCGCCGTCCGGGGACCTCTCCAGGGCGCCCCACTCGGCCAGTTCGTTCACCAGCCGGTGCGCCGTGGTGAGCGGCAGCTGGGAGAGGCGGGAGATCTCGGTGAGGGTGAGCACCGGTTCCGCCGCGGAGAACACCTCCAGCACGCGGAGGGCCCTGCTGGTCACCGAGCCCGTGCCGGTACGGCCGCTGACTTCCATTCGGCGCTCCTTCGCAACGAGGCTTCCGCCCCGGCGAACCTAGGCAGGGGGTACGGGCACGTCAACGGCACGGCGGAGCGGGCCGTACGGCTGCGACGCGGCCGGCCCGCCGTCGCCCGCCTCAGTCCACGGCGTCGGAGGCGGAGGGGAGCGAACGGAGCGCTACCTGGCGGATCTTCCGGTCGAGCGCCGCCGCCGGGTCGTCCGTGAAGCGGTGCAGAGCGACGGCGGCGGTGAGGATGACGTCGCACAGCTCGTCCGCGACGTCCGAGGCAGCGTGGGTGCGGCCCTTGCGGGGGTTCTGACCGGTCGTGCCGATGTACGCCTGCATCACCTCGCCCGTCTCCTCGCCCAGCTTCAGCAGGCGCGCCGCCGTCTCCTGCTCGCCGCGGCCGTTCGCGGCGTCCAGCCAGTCGACCAGGCGGCGGACGGTGGCCCACTGCTCTGGGGTCATCGGTCTCGTCCTCTCGGGGCGGAGCGGGGCGGAGCGGGGCGGCCCCGGCGCACCGGGGGCGGGCTGCACGAGCATAGAGGCGCGGGACCGGGCCCGGCCCGGTCCCGCGCCTTCGTCCCCCGGCTGGGGGCTCCGCATCTGCCCTGTGCCGCCGGCCCCGCGCGCGGGACCGGCGCCGGAGGTCAACTCACCGGCGCGGCCTCACCGTTGTAGGCGTCCTCAAGGCCCTTGACGTCGATCTTCCCCATCCCGAGCATCGCCTTCATGACGCGTGCCGACCGCGCGGGGTCCGGGTCCCTCAGCAGGTCGGGGAGCGCCCGGGGGACGACCTGCCACGAGAGGCCGAACCTGTCCTTCAGCCATCCGCACGGGCCCTCCGAGCCGCCCTCGCCGAGCTTCGCCCAGTACATGTCGACCTCGTCCTGGTCGGCGCAGTCCACGTAGAGCGAGACCGCCTCGTTGAAGTGGAACTCCGGGCCGCCGTTGAGCGCGATGTAGCGCTGCCCCGCCAGCTCGAAGGAGATCGTCATGACCGTGCCGGGCTCGCCGGGCCCGGCCTCCCCGTAGCGCTGGACGTCGAGTACCCGCGAGTCGGGGAAGACGGACGTGTAGTGCCGCACCGCCTCTTCCGCCTGGTCGTCGAACCACAGGTGCGTAGTGATCTTCTGCATGTACCTCTCCTTGGCCGCCGTGCCCGTACCGTCTCGAAGCCGTCCGAGGAAGCCGTCCGGGGAAAGCCGTCCCGGATTCCGTTGTGCATCGCGTCTGAATCCGTCCCGGATCCGTTCCGCGTGTCCCGAGGGAGCGGACTCGTCGCTGCGCCGTTTCTCATCACGGACGTGCCGGACCGGCCGCCGCCGTCCCGTCCACCGTCCTCGGGCCGTCACCGCCAGGAGTCGGGGCCGCCGCCGCGCCACTCGATCAGGTTCGGGTCGTCGAGCTGGATCTCGTCGTCGCTCAGGCCCGCGTGCCGCAGGAATTCGGCGACGTCCTCCAGGCGGTACGCCACGCCGAGTTGCTCGGCGTGCGCCGTCACCCGCCTGCCGCCCTTTTCCGACGGTGGATGCACGACGATCGGAGGTGTCATGCCCTCCAGGCTGCTCCCGACGCCGGGGCTTCGCATCCCGGCGGGCTTCTCCCACGCGCGGTACGGGCGGCGACGGCGCCCGTCGCCGCCCGCCCGTCCGGGTGATGCGGGCCCTGTTGACCGGCTGTGAGCGGGGGCTGGAGACTTCCCGCCATGACGATCACCAGACGTCCCGCACGGCAGAGAATCCTCGGCGCCGCCAGAGCCGCCGCCTCGCGGGCAGGCCGACCCGACGGCGGGGGCCGCAGCTCACTCGTCGCGTTCGGCGCGCTGGCCGCCGCCGACCTCGCTGCCGTCGCGGGAGGGCGGCCGCGCGGGATGAGCCGCGCCGCGAAACCGCTGCTGATGCCGGCGCTCGCCTCGTACGCGCTGCGCCGCCGCACAGGGCAGGACGCGGAGGTGCCCAAGACCCTGCTCGCCGGGCTCGCCTGCGCGACGGCGGGCGACACCGCGCTCCTCTTCGACGAGCACGAACCGGCGTTCCTGCTCGGCATGGCGGCCTTCCTGGGCACCCAGGTCAGCTACACGGCCGGATACGCCCGGCTCGGAGCGCTCCGCGGGATACGCCGCAAGCCGTGGCCGGCCGTCGGCTGCCTCGCCGGATGGGCCGCGGCGAACGCCCTGCTCGGGCCGTCGCTGGACAAGCGGCTGCGCGTCCCCGTGGCCGGTTACAGCCTCGCCCTCGCGCTGATGGGCGCCGCGGCGATAGGCGTGGGGGGCCGGGTCGGGGCGGGCGCCGGCGCTTTTCTCGGGTCGGACCTGCTGATCGGGCTGCAGGCCGCGGGCCATGAACTGCCGTCGCAGGAGACGCTGATCATGGCCGGATACCTCCTCGGCCAGTACCTCATCGTCACCGGCTGGCTGGACCGCCGGGACGGCTGACCCGGACCGCCGCCGTGCCTGCCCCTCACGCCGGGCGGGCGCGCGGCGCGGACGGCGTGTGCGCGCAAGGCGGAGTGCGCGGACGGCGGCGGATCAGGGCCGCTTCCGGTTGCGTTCGCGTGCCACGACCTCGTCCAGGTCGTCGATGCGGTCCAGGTTCCGCAGCTGGGGCGCCAGCCGCCAGTTGTCCGCGAGCCGCTCCTCGTTGCGGGCGAGGAACCACCAGTATCCGGCCGTGTACGGGCACGCGTCGTCACCGGTGCGGGACTTGGGACGGTAGACGCAGTCCTGGCAGAAGTCGCTCATCCGGTTGATGTAGGCGCCGCCGGCCGCGTAGGGCTTCGTGGTGATCCGGCCGCCGTCCGCGTACTGGGACATGCCGATGACGTTGGTGGCCATGACCCATTCGTAGCCGTCGACGAAGCAGCGGTGGAACCAGTCGCTGACGGCCGCCGGGTGCCAGCCGCGCTGCAAGGCGTAGTTGCCGAGGACCATCAGCCGCGGGATGTGGTGCGTCCAGCCCTGGTCGCGTACGTCGCGGAGCACGCTGGAGAGGCAGTGCGCCCGGACGCTGTCGGCGTCCAGTTCCGCGAACCACTGCGGCAGCCTGCGCCTGGCACGCAGCGCGTTGCTCCGTGCGTAGGCGCGCCCGAAGTGCCAGTAGGTGTGCCACATGTAGTCGCGCCAGCCGATCAGCTGCCTGACGTACCCCTCGGCGCTGCGCAGCGGGACGCGGCCCTCGCGCCACGCGGTCTCCGCGGCGGCCGCGCACTCGACGGGGTCCAGCAGCCCGAGGTTCATCGCCGCCGAGAGCAGGCTGTGGCTCATGGCGGGGTCACCCGAGAGCATGGCGTCCTCGTACGGACCGAAGTCGGCGAGCCGGTGCTCGACGAAGTGGGCCAGCGCCGCCAGGGCCTCGGCGCGGGTGGCGGGGAAGCGCCGCGGGCCGTCGCGGCCGACGAAGGAGACCTCCCCGTCCGCTTCGGCCGCGTCCAGGTCGGCGCGGACCTCCTCGTCGATCTCGTCCTCCTCCGGGCGGTAGGGCCCGGGCAGCGGAAGCCGCCCGTCACGGGGCGGGGGTTCGCGGTTCTCCTTGTCGAGGTTCCACTTGCCGCCGGCCGGCGCGTCGTCACCGTCGACGAGGGTGCCCGTCAGCACGCGGGCCCTGCGGTAGAAGGACTCCATCAGCAGCGAGTCCCGCCCGCCGGCCCACTCCTCGAACTCCTCGCGGGAGGTGGCGAATCCACGGGAAGGCAGCACCGTCACCCCGTCGAGGCCGCGCACGAAGGCGGCCGCCGCACGGGACGTCGGCCCGCACACGCTCAGGGGCTCCTTCACACGGCCGAGGGCCTGACGGTAGGTGTCCGTGCGCAGGAAGACGGCCTGCTCGCCGAGTTCGGCGGCCCGGTGGCGCAGCGCCGACAGCAGCAGGTGCGCCTTCTGCCGGTGGAAGCGGCGGCGGCGCAGCACCGCCCGCGACTCGATGAGGAGGACCGGCTGGTCCCCGCGGTCGAGGAAGTGCGGGCCGAGCTGGTCCGCGAAGCACCAGCGCCGTTCTGCGTCTGCCATCCGTCCACAGTGCGGCAGCTTTCCGGCCGCCGCACCCGCGGGTTGAGCCGCACGCGGGGCGGTTCCTCGCCCGGTGCGTCACGCCAGGCGGGCGAGGAGCCGCAGCGCCGCCGAACGGCCCGCCACGGGCACGGACCAGAGGTCGTGCCCCCGCACTCCCCACGTCTCCAGCAGCGCGTTGGCGGCCTGGAACCCCGTCGTCGCGGCGCGTTCCATCAGCGCGACCGGCAGCTCGGTGCGGACCGCGTCGCCGGCGACGGCGAGCCGGGGATGGCTCGTCCGCACGCCGGGCCTGTGCGGATATCCGCCGACGGGGAAGTGCGGGCAGTCCGCGCGCCATTCGTGGCGTACGTCGAGGACCGCGGCCCGCGCCGTCTCGGGATAGATCCGCCGCAGCTCCCGCACCATGCGCGCTTCGACGGCGCCCCGGTCGCAGCCTTCGGGCACCGCGTAGGCGTGGAGCTCCACGACGGAGCCGCCGGTGCGCGCCGCCCAGCGGGCCGCCTCGCCCTCCCACCGCTCGAGGACGCTGACGTTGTCGACGGGGCCGTAGCCGCTCGTACCGAGGAAACCGGGCCGCCTGGAGTGGACGGGGCGGTCCAGCCAGTAGCGGGAGACGAGGAAGGGCGGGGCCTGGCGGAGCCGGGCGATGCCCGCACGCCAGTCGCGGTGTCCGAGGCCGGGCGAGGCGTCCACGAGGCTTCGCAGCCCGCCGCTGTCGGGCGCGAGGACGGCGGCGTCGTAGTGCGCCTCCTCGCGGCGGCCGCCCCCGGCGGGGGAGGACGTCACGGTGAAGCCCTCGCCGTCGGGCGATACGGAGTGCACGCGCCGTCGGGTGCGGACCGTCACGCCGAGGGCTTCGAGGTGGCGGGCGAGGGGCTCCCACAGGGCGGCTGGGAACGGCTCGCCGGGGACGTCGAAGAGCAGGCCCTCGGCCGACCCCAGGAAGTAGATGTGGAACATCAGCACCAGTTCGGCGGCGGAGAGTTCACGCGGATCGGCGAAGAAGCTGCGGGAGAAGACCTCGAACGCGAGATCGCGTGCCTCCTCCGGGAAGCGCACCCTGTCCAGGAAGTCGGCGGCGCTGACGCCGTCGAGCCGCCGGTAGACGTGCGGCACCCGTACGTCGAGGAGCGCGAGCGCCGCACGGGGGCTCAGGCCCGCCATGGCGGAGAGCGAGAAGGCGGGGCTGCGCGCCACGAAGCCCAGCAGGTTCCACGGGGGCGTACGCGGCACCCGCCGGAAGCTCTCGCGGGCACCTCCGGCCCGCTGCAGAAGGTAGTCGTCGAGGGGGACGAACGCGGCGGCCCCGTGGCCCCGGAGCAACAGAGCGCGCAGGTTGTAGTACTGCCGGAAGAAGGCGTGGAACCCGCGGCTCATCGTCACGGAGGTGCCGTCGGACAGCCGGTCGGGCCAGCCTTCGAGTCGTCCGCCCAGCGACGCGCGCCGCTCCAGCAGGTCGACGCGTACTCCCCGTTCGGCCAGTGCGGTCGCCGCCGCGATGCCGGCGATGCCGCCGCCGACGACCGCCGCGTGCGGCACCGGCCGGCCCGCACGTGCGGCGCCCGGCGCGGCCGGCCACAGGACGGCGCGCCTGTCGCGCACGTGGACGGGCCGCCGCTGCCCCGCCGCCGCACGTCTCATTCCCGGTCCTCCCCTGTCTCGCAGGCCCGGGCGTGCTCGGCCCCGGCGTGCTCGTTTCCGGCGGACGGAGCGCCCGGTCCGCACCCCGGCGGGGCGGGCACCGCGGGCATGACGGGCAGGGGCGGGCCTGAGCGGCGCGGGACGAAAGGGAGTTCGGCCAGCGTCCTCACCATCGGCGCGGCAGGCGTGCGGAGCCCGATCGCCCACTCCTCGGCCAGGGTCGAGCGTCCGTCGAGGAAACGCACCACGCTCTCCAGGGAGTTGCGGCGGAAGAGGCCGGTGAAGAACGCGGCCCCGTCGACGCGTCCGGCCGCGAGAGCCCGCAGCAGCACCGCGTCCATGCCGCGGTGGCGCATGCGGTGCGGGTCAGGCGGCACCGGTGAGCGTCCCGCGCGCAGGGACGCCGCGACGTGCCGGGTCTGACGCTGGAGCGCCGCGAAGGTGTAGCCCGTCGCGGGCCGTGTGGCTCCGCCGGCGCCTCCGATGCGCAGCACGCGTCTGCCCGGGCGGCGGGGGAAGCGCCCGTCCGTCATGGGGATGACGCCCTGCTCGGTGCCGGTCACGGCGTACGGGCCGAGACCGGTCTCCTCGGCGTAGCGGCGCAGGGCGCGGTCGTAGGCGTCCGACGGCAGCAGCGAGGGCGAGAAGACCGTGTACTCGACGAGGGCCGCGTCGGCCGCGAGCGGCAGCACGTACACGAACGCGAGCCCCTGGTGCGGTTGTCCGGTGCGGAAGTCCATCAACCGGGCCGTGGAGGCGTCGAAACGGGGGCTGGGGGTCCGCAGGAACCAGCCGCGGAAGTGCTGCAGCAGCGTGGTGCGGGCGGGCGGCAGCCGGCGGGGCGGACGGGAGTCGAAGACCCACCTGCCGCGTACGCGGAACGGCCTGCCGCCCGCGTCCACGGCGGCGGCCTCGGCGCCGCCCGGCACGTCATAGGTCGCGTGGACCGTCCCCGCCACCCGCCGTACGCGTCCCGACGCGGCCAGACGGGCCTCCAGCCGGCGCGTGTAGTCCGAGGAGCGGAGCATCTTGTACGCCGCAGCGCAGGTGCCGGCCGTCGTGTCCCCGTCGGCGCCCGTCACCGACATACGCCTCCAGGAGGCGGTGACCAGCTCGTCGAACTCGCCCGCGCCCTCCTCCCAGAAGCACCACGTGCGCGCCGGGCTGCTCACCGGCCCGGGAGGCGGTTCGACGAGCAGCACCTCGGGCGCACTCCGTGCCGCGGCCCTGCGACCTGCCCGGCCCGCCGCCTCCCGGGCGGGGGCGACCAGGCGCCAGGCCAGTGACAGTCCGGCGGCCCCGGCGCCCACCACCACGACGTCGGCCTCCTGCGCCGGGCCCGCCGCCCGGACCCGGCGCGCGTCCCGCCCGGGCGCCGTCATCCCGGGAACCGGCCCTCGGCGCGCAGCCGGCAGCGCCGTTCCGCGTAGGCGAGGTCGTCGCGCCACAGCCGCGCGGCGGCACGCCGCACCAGCGGCCGCAGCAGCGGCGCCATGCGGCGCGCGGCGGTGAAGCCCCGCCGGTCCGAGGTGGCGAGCACCGCCTCGACGACGGCCGTCCGCGGCCGCGGGTCCCCGGGCGGCGTGAGTGGCGTCGCGTGGGTCTCCACCACGGACGACGCCCCCTCCCCGTCGAGGATGTGCATCACGACGGTCCGCGGCTCCGGAGCCGTGAACGCGGCGCGGACGGGGACCCCGGTCCGGGCGGGCAGCCGGTAGGCGACGTCGACGACGAAGCGGTCGCCGTCCCGCGGGTCGGGCTCCTCCACCACCGTGAGGCGGGTGAAGGCGTAGGGGTGGAACCAGGAGCCGTGCCACGGGTCGAGGCGGTTGGCGACGACGTCCTCCGGTTCGCACCGGCCCACCTGCGTGGTCACCGCGTCGAGGGTGCGGCCGGGCCGGGGCCGGGCGGGCAGCACCGGCGCGGGCGTGGGCTCCTCGCCGCCGGCGCGGTCGAGGCGCACCCAGGCCAGGACGCCGTCGTCGTATGCGGGGAAGGGCTGCCAGCCGCCCATGCCGCGCTCGTCCAGGGCGAGACCGTGCCAGCGGCACACCAGGCGTCCTCCGCACAGCGCGCTCTCCCACAGCGGCGCCCCCAGGTGGGGGCAGGCCCCGGGCGCGACCGCCAGCTCCCCGGCGGCGTTGCGCCACGCCACCAGCTCGACGCCCGCGACGGTACGGCCCCTGGGGCGGCCCGCCGGGACGTCCCGCGAGGCGCCGATCACGTACCAGTTGCCCGAGGGCCGGTTGACGGCCCTCTTCAGCGCGTCGGCGATGACGGAGGGCCTGGCCGCCTGCCAGGTGGGCGGCTGCCGTTCCCAGGGCGGTACGGAGAGCGGGCGGACGAGCGCCGTCCTGCTCTCGCCGCGGGCGCTTCGGATCTGACCGCCGCTCACGACATCACCCTCGTTCCGGGAGCGTCGCCGTCCCCGTCGCCGCTCCTCCCGCCGTCGCTCCCGGGCGCCGGTGCGGCGGACGGCGCCTGGAGCGCTGGTGCGCCGCTCCACGGCGGCGGCGCCGGCAGCGGGGCCTGCAGCGCGTGCCGGGTGCGCAGCGCGGCGATCCTGGCGAGTGCGGGCAGCACCGCGCGCGCTCTGCGGCCGCGCGGGACGACGGTGCGCCGGTGAATGATCGCGTAGTCCGCCTTCTCGATCTCGTCGAGGATCGCCCGGTAGAGCACCAGTGCCGTCCCCACGCACGGCCGGGAGACGGGATGGAGCATGGGGACGCCGAGGGCGGCGTGCCCGTAGACGCCCCGGGTGGTGGCGCTGAAGTCGCGCAGCGCGGCGCGTACCCGCGCGTCGGTGCGGCGGTGGAGCCGGCACCAGCGCAGCAGGCCCAGGTCGACGCCGTGCGCGGCGAGCAGGTCCTGCGGGAGGTAGACGCGGTCGCGGTCCAGGTCCTCGCCCACGTCCCGCAGGAAGTTCGTCAACTGGAAGGCCAGGCCGAGGGATTCGGCGTGCGGTTCGGCTTCCGGCCCGGGAACGACGGTGCCGAGGACGGGAAGGACCTCCAGCCCGATCACGGCGGCCGAACCGTAGGTGTAGCCGCGCAGCTCCTCGAAGGTGCCGTACTCGGTGACGTGCAGGTCCATCCGCATGGACTGCATGAACGCGGTGAAGTAGCGGGGGTCGATGCCGTACCGGAGGACGGTGTCGGAGAGCGCCGCCACGACGGGGTGGCTGCTGTGCCCGATGCGCAGCGCCGACTGCAGCTCCGCGTCCAGCCGCATGAGGCGGGCGCCCCGCTCCTCCGCGGTGAGGGCCGGGTCGGGGGCGTCGACGATGTCGTCGGCCCAGCGCGCGAACCCGTACAGCGCGTGGATCGCCGGGCGCTGGACGGGCGTCAGCAGCCTCGTGGCGAGGAAGTACGTCTTCCCGTGGCCGGAGTTGAGGTCGCGGCACCGCGAGTAGGCGGAGCGCAGCGCCGGGTCCCCGATGCCCGCGGCGGTCAGCTCGCGCGACGTCATCGGGCGCCCGCCTTCCGGGGGCCGGCCGCCGTCGGGGTGGCCGGTGCCGGCACCGCGGGGCTCGTCGGCGCGCGGTGGTGGACGCCGGTGACGCGGGCCGCGGCCAGCTTCCCCGAGATGACGACGGTGGGGACGCCGACGCCGGGAGTGGTGCCACAGCCGGCGAGTACGACGTTGTCCCAGCCGGCGGGCAGGTTGCGCGTCCGGAAGGGGCCCGTCTGCGCGAAGGTGTGCGCGGCGGAGAAGGGGGTGCCCGCCGCGTGGTGCTGCGCGGCCCAGTCGGCGGGTGTCACGAGGCGGTCGACCTCCAGGTCCTCCCCGAAGCCGTCCAGGCCGCGGCTGCGCAGCACGGACACCAGGCTGTCGCGGTAACGGGGCGCGATGGCGGGCCAGTTGTGGGGCCCCGTCGCGAGGTTGGGGCAGGGGGCCAGAACGTAGTGCAGGTGGCGGCCCTCCGGAGCGAGGGACGCGTCGGTGCGGGTCGGGCTGGTGATCAGCAGCGAGGGGTCGCTCATCAGCTCCCCGGAGCGCGTCAGCTGACGGAACGTGCGGTGCCAGGCGCTGCCGAAGGACAGGGTGTGGTGCGCGAGACCGGGCCAGTGGCGCTTCCCTCCCGTGTGCAGCACGACGGCTGACGGCGCGTAGCGCAGCGGCACCACGCGCCGTGGCGCCCCGCCCAGCAAGCGGTGCGCCACGGGCAGGTCGCAGGTGAGTACCAGCGCGTCGCAGGAGAAGCGCTCACCGTCCGCCGTCCGCACGGAGGACGCCCGCCCGGACGCCGAGCGTTCGACTGCCGTGACGGTCGCGCCGTAGCGGAACGTGACGCCGGCCTGCCGCGCCGCGGCGGCCATGCCCCGGGGCACTGCGTGCATGCCGCCGCGGGGGAAGTGCACGCCGGCGACGGTGTCCATGTAGGCGATGACGGCGTAGGCGGCGAGGGCCCGGTGCGGCGGTACCCCGGCGTAGAGCGCCTGGAACGAGAAGATCCGGCGCAGCCGCTCGTCCTGCACGAAACGCGCGACCCGCCCGTACCAGGTGCCGAACCCGCCCAGGGCGGCCAGCCGAGCCAGGTCGGCCGTCAGCAGGCCGAGCGGGGAGTCGAAGTTGGCGTCGATGAAGGACCGCATCTGCGCCCGGTAGACCTGCTCCAGCCACTGCCGCAGCTGCCGGTAGCCCTCCGCCTCCTTGCCGCCCGCCGCCCGGCGGACCTCGGCCTCCATCGCCTCGGCGTCGGTGTGGACGTCGATGTGGGTGCCGTCCGCGAAGCGTCCGCGGTACGCGGGATGCAGCGGCACCAACTCGATGTGGTCGGACATCCGCGATCCGGCGGCGGCCATGGCCTCCTCGACGAGGTGCGGCATGGTCAGCACGGTCGGCCCGGTGTCGAGGCTGTAGCCGCCGAGTTCGACGCGCCCGGCCCGCCCGCCGGGCTGGTCCGCGCGCTCCAGCACCGTCACGCTCCGGCCCGCGCCCGCGAGGTGCAGCGCCGCCGAGAGCCCGGACAGGCCCGCGCCGACGATCACGACATGGTCCGTACGTCCGCGCAGCGTTCTCATCGGCGGGCCCCCGCGCGCTTCCCCCGGCCCGGTGGCAGCGGGGGCCGCAGGCCGCGGGGCAGGCGGTAGCGGGGCGGGGAGCCGTGGGGGGCGGCGCAGGGAGATCCGGTGGGTTGATGCCTCACGACGACTCCTTCCCAGCGGGGACGCTGGAGACGACAGGCCGGGCTCCGTCCGGCGCACCGCCCGGCCGCGAGAGCCAGCGCGCGGCCCGCGGAGAGCCGGAGCGGGGACAGGAGTCCACCGTGGCTCCTGGTGCGGGGGAGGCCCGCCGATGGCGCGCCGGTGGGCGGGTGAAACGAGTGAGGTGCGCATCGGCCGGTCCGCCGCGTCCCGCTCCCGCACGTCACGCACACGGGTGAGCCGGACGCGGCGGGGCGTGAGCGGGGGAGCGGAGGGAACCCGGCCGCCCGCGACGCAGTGGGTCCCGGGAGAAGGAGGGTCGCCATGAGGCACGACGAGTTCCTCGCCAAGATGCGCGAGCGCGGCGAGTACCACGGCCAGGAGGAGGCCGAGGAGGTCACCGCGTCCGTCCTCCGTGTGCTCGCTTCCCGCATCACGAGCAGCGAGGCGGAGGACCTGGCCGCCCAGCTCCCCGAACCGCTGGACCGGCAGCTGATCGACGGCGCCGGGACGCAGGCAGGGATATTCGGCGTCGAGGAGTTCCTCCGGCGGGTGGGCCGCCTCACCGGCGCACGGCCGCGGACCGCCGAGTGGGACGCCAGCGCCGTGCTCTCCACGCTCGCGGAGGCGGTCTCCGGCGGAGAGCTGAACCAGGTCCTCAGCCAGCTTCCGTCCGGCTTCGCGCCCCTGTTCGGCAAACCGGAGCTCAGTGGCTAGTCCGGAGCTCAGCGGCTAGTCCGGAGCTCAGCGGCTAGTCCGGAGCCGGCGCCCGCCGCGGAAGCCGTGCGGACCGGGCGCCCCCGGAAGGACGGCCGCACCGACCGCTCCCGGCGGCAGCCGGGCAGTGCGCCCTCGCCTTGTCGCCTTGTTCCCTGCCGCCACGGACCTCACGGATCTCACGGACCCCACGGACCCCTCCACTGACCGGGAAGGGCAGCGCGTGCCGGATCTTCCCCAGTCTTTCGCCGACCTCGCCCGGCGCCGCCACGACCCCGCAGTCGTACAGACGGTCCGGTCCACCGCCGCAGCCGTCCTCAGCTACCTCGCCGCCCTCTGGCTGAGCGACGCGAAGGTGCCCCTGCTCGCGCCCCTCACCACGCTGCTCGTCGTCCAGGTCACGCTCTACGCGACTCTCACCCGCGGCATCCGCAGGGTGAACGCCGTCGTCGCAGGGGTGCTGGTGGCCGTCGGGTTCAGCTCCCTCGTCGGGTTGAGCTGGTGGTCGCTGGGGGTGCTCATCCTCGCGTCGCTGTCGGTCGGCCACCTCGTCCGGGTGAAGGAGTTCGTCCCCGAGGTGGCCATCAGCGCGATGCTGGTCCTGGGCGTCAGCGTGACGCGTGTGGCGGACACGGCACTGGACCGCGTACTGGAGACGGTGATCGGCGCGGTCGTGGGGCTCCTCTTCAACGTCTTCTTCGTGCCGCCGGTGTGGACCGAGAGCGCGGGGGAGTCCATCGAGGACCTCGGGGCCAGGCTCCGCCACCTGCTGCGTCTCATCGGCGAGGAGCTCGACAGCCACCGGCCGGTCGAGGACGCGGCGGGCCGGCTCGCGGAAGCCCGCCGGCTCGACCACGACGTCACGGAGGTGGACGCGGCCCTCGTCCAGGCCGAGGAGAGCCTGAAGCTCAACCCGCGGGTCAAGGAGGGCCTGCTGTCCCGCGTGGTCCTGCGCACCGGCCTGGACACCCTGGAGATCTGCGCGGTCGTCCTGCGTGTCATGGCCAGGACGTTCACGGACCTGGCCCGTACCCACAAGACGCAGCGCCTCGTCACCGAGGAGGAGTCCGCCGTCCTCGGCGAGGTGTACTCCCATCTGGACGGGGCGATGCGGGCCTTCACCGTGCTGGTCACCACCGACGTCAGCTCACAGGCGGACACCGCGGAGGCCCGGCTGGTCGAAGAGCTGTCCGGCGCGCACCTCGCCCGGGACCGGCTCGCGCTGCTTCTGCTGGAGCGCGTACGGCGCGACCCGGAGCAGTGGCAGCTGCGCGGAGCGCTGCTCGCCCAGATCGACCGCATCCTCGACGAGCTGTCCGTCGAGAACCGCTCCCAGCGCCTCGCGGAGGAGCTCGACCGCTACACCCGCGAGCAGTCCCCCAGGCTGGCCCGGATCGCGCAGGCCATCCCGTTCCGCGGCCGCCCGAGCCGCCGCCGCAGGGAGAGCTGACCAGGAGAGCCGACGGCGGGAGCCGGCCGGGGGCCGAGCGCGTCCGCGGGCCTCGCGCCGTGCGCTCCCCTGCCTGGTCGGGGCCGGACCCCTGCCGGGTATGCCCGTCATGCCCGCTCTCGGAGGCGCCTTCTTCCGGCCCCGAGCGATCAATGGCGCACGACCCCTTCCCTAGGCACCCGGCGGGGCAGCACAGTGCCCAGTCACGACGGTCCGCGCGCAGTCCAGTGGCGTGCGGGCGTCACGAACTCGCGACGCCGGAATGGGAGCCCCCTGCACATGGAAGCGATCGAGCCGGCATACGGCACCGCCACGCTGCTGCTGATAGCGGCGGGGGCGGTGGCCCTGCTGCTGTTCCTGATCATGAAAGTGAAGCTGCACGCCTTCATCGCCCTGGTCCTCGTCAGTGTGATCACGGCAGTGGCGGTCGGCTTCCCCCTGGCCGACGTGCCCGACGCGCTGATGTACGGCTTCGCGGACACGATCGGCCCCGTGGCCCTGCTCGTGGCGTTCGGCGTCATGCTGGGCCGGCTTCTCGAGGTCACCGGGGGCGCGCAGGCGCTCGCGGACACGCTCATCACCCGGTTCGGGGAGAAGCGCGCACCGCTGGCCCTCGGCGTGGCGTCCCTGCTGTTCGGCTTCCCGATCTTCTTCGACGCCGGGCTGGTCATCTTCCTGCCGATCATCCTCACCGTGGCGCGGCGCTTCGGCGGCTCGCTGCTGTACTACGCGCTGCCCGCCGCGGGCGCCTTCGCAGCGATGCACGCCATCGTGCCGCCGCACCCGGGACCCGTGGCGGCCGCGGAGGCCCTCGGCGGCAGCATCGCCGTGACGATGCTCGTGGGCATCCCCGTGGCCGTGGTCGCCTGGTACGCCGGCGTCATGCCCGTCGCGCGCTACCTCGGAGCCCGCATCCAGGTCTCCGTACCGGAGGTGCTGTTCGGCGAGATCAACGACGGCCGGGACGACTCGGACGCGGACGGGACCGACGGCCCGGAGGGCGAGGGCGGAGGGAAGGGGAGCGCCCGGCGGGCCCCCGCCTTCGGCACGGTGCTGCTCCTGCTGCTCCTGCCGCTCGTGCTCATCTCCCTGGGCACGGTCATGGAGACCCTCGTCACCGCGAAGAGCGTCGACAAGGACGCCGCGTGGGTCGCGTTCCTGGGGCTCCTCGGCGACACCCCGGTGGCCCTCATGGTCACCGTTCTCGTCGCGATCGTGGTGCTCGGCCGCCCCCGCGCGTCGCTGCCGCAGATCACGAAGCTCCTGGACGAGGCGCTCGGACCGGTCTGCTCGATCATCCTGATCACGGGTGCGGGCGGCATGTTCGGCGGAATCCTCGAACTCAGCGGCATCGGGGACGCGTTGAGCGGCTCGCTCGCGGGTCTCGGGATGCCCCTGATCGTCCAGGCGTTCATCATCTCGACGCTGCTGAGGGTCGCCCAGGGCTCCGCGACGGTCGCCCTCACCACCACGGCCGGGCTGATCAGCGGGGCTGTCGGGGAGGCGAACCTGGGCGACTTCCAGATCGCTCTCCTCGTCGTCGCGGTCGCCGCGGGCGCCACCGTGCTCTCCCACGTCAACGACTCCGGCTTCTGGCTCGTCAGCCGCTTCTTCGGGATGGACGAGAAGACGACGCTGAAGACGTGGACCGTGATGGAGACGACGCTCGGCGTGGCGGCGTTCGTCGTCGCGGCGGCGCTGTGGACGGTGACTTAGGGCGCTCCGGGCGCGGGGGCTTCGAGGCCCGCGCGCCCGGCACCGCCCGCGCAGGGCCCCTCGGGCGGAATCGGCCGGGACGGGCCCTGGCGCAGGCGTGCGGGACCGTGGGACGGTTCGGGCGCATGGGCAACTCCGTGGCGTATCCCGTTCTCCGGACCACCGATGCGACTTCGGCTTACACCCGAGCCGTCCGCCTGCGGGGCCTGTTGGCGAAGTGTGACGGCGAGGTGCGCTCATGGCCGACCTGCGGACCGTCGCAGACGTCCGGCGCATGGCCGTGGTCCTGCCGGAGGCGCACTTCGACTACGCGGGCTTCACGCGTGTCGGTCCGGCGGGTGAGCGTCTCCGGTTCGACCTCGACGAGACGGCGGCGGACGACACCACGCTGGAGCGGCACCTGCCTCCGCACGTCATGGCGGACGTCACGCCAGGGAGCGTGGAGGGACTCTTCGTCAGGGCTCTCGGCCGAGGCATGGCCACCGTCGAACGGGCGGGCCTGTGGCCGGACGAACAGGAATCGAGCCTCTAGAGGATCAAGCAGTACGACGGCGTCCACGTCATCTTCCACGGCGATCACAATGACTGGGGCGAGGGGGCCGAACACCACACCGTCTTCGTACACGTGGGGGAGGCCGGTGACCTGCCCCGGGTTCGAAAGCTCGCCGCGTACATCGGCAGTGAGGTTCTGGGCGAGCCGCAGACCGGATGGTGACCACCGTCCGATCCCTCGACAGCCCGCAGACGTCTGTGCGACAGAGGGAAGATCCGCCGGTCTCGGCGCGCTCCGGGCGCGGTCCCATGAGCCCCGCCCCTCCGGTCAGCCGCCCCACACGGCCGTCCACCCCGTCAACGCGAGGGCCGCGGCGGTCGTCGCGCAGATCGCGACCTTCACCGCGGGCAGACGGTCCGTCAAACGGGCGTCCCAGGCCGCGACGTCGCCCGAGGCCAGCCGTGTGACCGGCGTCAGGGCGCGCCCGAGGGCGAAGCCGGCACCGGCTGCGACCGCCGTCATGACGCCGCCGCCCGTCAGCAGCACCCCCAGCGCGATCACGTAGGGCGCGCTCGCCGAGACGTAGGTGCGCACACCCGTGCCCAGCTCGAAGCCGAACTGCAGCGTGCCGCGCATGAGGGCGCGCTGCAGGACGTCCTGCGGTATCTGCCGGGCGTTCTGCAGCATCGGGAAGCGGAGCACGCCCGCGTCGCGCAGCAGCGCCACCAGGGCCGCCGCGACGATCAGCGCGTGCCGCCACTCCCGGGGGACCGGTGCGAACAGACCGGAGAGCAGCCAGAGCACCGCGGCCGACAGCAGAGCGCCGAGGAGCAGACCCGCGGTGAGGACGGCCAGTACGGTGGCCTGCCGGTGAAGTGCCCGCCAACCTGGCGTGGCCAGCGCGTACGCGCTGTTGCGGGTTCAAACGGAGCCGGAGAGCGAGAACCCGGCGAGGCCGCCGGTGACGGCCCACGTCAGCGCGGGCGAGTAGAGCGCGGCGCAGAGCGCCGCCAGCGCCAGCACGCCGGTCACGGCCGCCGGGTCCGTCGCCCGCTCGCGCCAGACGGCGACCGGGCCGCCGGCCCGCTCCGCGCGTTCGGGCATCAGGCGGAGCCCGTCATGGTGCGCCAGGTCTCGGGGCCGACGATGCCGTCGGCGCCGATCTCGTGCCGGGTCTGGAACTTGGTGACGCCGTCCTCCGTGGCCGGTCCGAACACGCCGTCGACAGCGACGTCGTAGCCGTGCTTCTTCAGCTGCCGCTGTGCTCCGCGCACCGCGTGGTTGCTGTCGCCGTTGCGAACGGTCACCGCCAGCTCGGGCCACGTGGCCGCGTCGACAGTCCCCGAATCCGCGAGTCCGGCGGCGAGTTGGAAGGCCTTGACCTGTGCCTCGGTGTCAGCCCCGAAGATGCCGTCGGCCTCGGTGGAGAAGCCGCCGTGGGTGACCAGGTGCTGCACGGTGTAGACGTCCGGTCCCTTGGCGCCGCTCGCGACCTTCGGCCACGTGACGCTGCCGGGGCAGCCGCAGTCGGTGGTGTAGCGGCAGATGGACTTGACCCAGCCGGACTCGGTGCTGCGGTAGCCGTCGTGGCACCGGCGCTCCGTGCCGCAGCCGCAGGCGCCGCACGCCCCGGTGAAGCGCCACAGCCAGCCGTCGTAGGAGCCGGAATAGCACTGGTTGGGGCGCAGGGTCCACGTCACGCCGTCGTTCTTGTGGAAGCCGGCGTGCTCCCCGCTCTCCTCGCAGGACTCGGCGAACACCGTGCTCGGACCGCAGCCCGGCGAGCAGTCGTGGTCGGACGCGTAGGAGGGGCAGTCGCCGGTCCAGATGTCGTAGCCGTCGGCGTACGCCTCCCGCGTCACGGAGAAGACCCCCAGCGCGGCGAAGCCGACGGCCGTCACGGCCTGCACGAAGCGGCGTCTCGGCAGCGTGAAGCCCGCCGGAGCACGCATGCGTCCCGTCCGGCGGGGCCGGGACGCGGCGGGAGAGCCGGCCGCCGGGGCGCCCGGCTTGCGCAGCATCGGGATCTCGTCGAGAGCGGGCATCAGGAGCTCCTAACCGGGCCGGGAAGTTCGGAATCGAGCAGCTCCAGCAGCGCCGACGAGGAGCCCACCGGCTCCGAGCGCGCCACGCGGCCGGCGGCGTCGACGATCACGGCGTACGGAGTGGCGAGGGCGTCGTACTCCTCGAAGAGGTCCACGCGGCCTGCCAGCACCGGGACCGCGGAGCCCGAGGCGGTGACGGACTGCTCGGCGTACACGGCCCGCACCGCGGGGCCTTCGCCGCCAGCGCGCCCGGCCCAGCCTTCCGCCGCCTCCAGGACCTCGTCGCAGGTGCGGCAGGTGTCGCTGAGGAAGAGCAGGACGGCGGGCCGGCCGGTGCCGGCCAGTTCGCCGATCCTGGGGGCGGGGCGGCCCGGCTCGATGCCCGCGCGGCGCGCGGGCGCGCCCGCGGGGCCCGTCCCGGCCCTGGACAGCTGATGGACCTGGCGGACGAGCCCGGCGACCACGAACGCCAGCAGGGCGATCGCGATCCACGAGGCGAGGAGCGCGCTGGTCACGAAGTCCACGGCGAGGTGTCTCCTTCGGCGGGGTTGTGCAGGGCGAGCGGCAGGATCCACAGCAGCCCGGTGAACGTCACGGCTGCGAGCGCCACCGTGGTCAGCTCGGCGGGGCCGGACGGCAACGGCACGGCCGACCCGGCCAGGACAGCGCCGCCCGCCGCGAGCAGCGCGTAGACGAGCGCGCGGCCCGCCGCCCAGCCGCTGACCGGGATGTCCGCCCGAGAGCATCCGCAGGGGCCGCCGCGGCCGGTGGCCAGGACGTACCGGAGATAGCCCGCGTAGCTGCCGAACAGCACGGCGCTCGCGGCCATCACGGCGACAAGACCCGTCCGGCTGCCGGCCGCCACCGCGGCCAGGCCCGCTGCTCCGAGCAGCCCTTCGGCCGCGGGCACGGCCGCGCTCATGACGGGGACCGCACGGCGGGGCAGCACCCGGTGCTTCCGCAGCGCGTCGCGCAGGGTGCGCGGCCCGGCAACGTGGGAGGCGCAGCCGGTGAGCAGGCTGAACAGCACGATGCCGGCTGCCACGGGGGCGAGGAACGTCGTCATGCGGTCAGTCCGCGAGGCGCAGGGTGAGCCGGCCGACCCGGTCCGGTACGCGCTCGACGTCAGTGTCCGCCAGCGGGACGACGGTCGCCCACACGTCGCGGCTGGACAGCACGAAGAAGGGGCTGCCGTCGGAGAGGGTGTCGCGGTACAGCTCCCCGCTCTCGACCTGGACGCCCTTCCAGGGCGGGAGCTGCGCGGTGTGCTCCGCCGTCACCCTGGACATCTCGACGAGGCCGACGCCCGGGACCTCCTTGATGACGCTCGCCGGACGCGCGAACCTGCTGCCCGCGGCCCGCTCCGGAGCCAAGGCGATGCCCTCGTCGTGTTCGGCGATGTTGAGGGTCCGCAGCATTCCGAGCACGTCGCGCAGGCTCAGCCTGTACAGGCGGGTCACCAGGGAGAACCGCTTGCCCTGCCACACGACCAGCATGGGTTTCTCGACGGTCTTGGTCTGCGCGTCGTACTCGCTCTTGACCGCGGTGCGAAGTGTGCCGCCCTGAAAGGAGAGTTCCGACTCGAACTCGGTGATGCCGAGAGAGGCGGCGATGTCCTCACCGAGCCTGGCCGGTCCTGCGGTCAGCTCCAACAGCCGTCCGCCGACGGTGACTTCGGCGACGGAGGTGGCGGGCAGTTCCAGGTCGAGCGCGGACGCGAGCCGGTATGCGGTGCCGTCGAGGGCGCGATGGTCGACGGTGGCAGTCGATGCCATGTCCCTCCTCTGTGACGATTGTGAGCGGAGGGTAATGAGAGCCGTCAGTGGTTGTCAATGTACTGTCAATTCTCGGTGCTGACCGTGCCCCGTACCACCAGCGGGAAGTCCCCTCGCGGGAGGACCTCGCCGATGACGGGATGCCCCGGCAGCTCGCCCGCGAGGAGCAGCCCGCCGGAGGTCTGGGCGTCGGCCAGCAGCAGCCGGTCGTACCCGGACGCGGATCCGAAGTCCGTGAAGGGCGTGATCCAGTCCAGGTTGCGCCGCGTGCCGCCGCTGACGTAGCCGTCCGCGACGGCCTGCTGAGCGCCCGCGAGCAAGGGCACGGCTGTGGAGTCGACCACGAGCGTCACCTCCGCCGCGCGGGCCATCTTGTAGGCGTGGCCGAGGAGTCCGAACCCCGTGACGTCAGTGCCGGACCTGATGCCGCGCTCCACGGCGGCGCGCGAAGCGTCGCGGTTGAGCGCCGCCATCGTCTCGACCGCCTCCGGGAAGACCGTCCCCGTCGCCTTGTGGCGTGCGTTGAGCACTCCCGTCCCCAGCGGCTTCGTCAACGTCAGCGGAAGACCGGGCGACGCGGCGTCGAGGCGCAGCATCCGCTCCGGGTCGACGATTCCGACGACGGACATGCCGTACTTCGGCTCCAGGTCGTCGACGCTGTGCCCGCCCGCGAGATGGCAACCGGCCGAGTGCGCGACGTGCCGTCCGCCGCTCAGCACCCGGGCGGCCGTCTCCATCGGCAGCTTCTCCCGCGGCCACCCGAGCAGATTCACCGCGGCGACAGGCGTCCCGCCCATCGCGTAGACGTCGGAGAGCGCGTTGGCGGCGGCGATGCGGCCCCAGTCGTACGGGTCGTCGACCACCGGCGTGAAGAAGTCCGCGGTCGTGACGACGGCGCGTTCACCGTCGAGCCGTACGACAGCCGCGTCGTCACCGCCCCCGTCGAGCCCGACGAGCAGCTCCAGCGCCGGATCCACGGCGGAGCCGTGCCCTTGGGACACGGACGCCACCAGCGCGTCCAGCTCGCCCGGCGGAATCTTGCAGGCGCAGCCGCCCCCGTGGGCGAACTGGGTAAGGCGCGGCGGGTTCTCGGATGTCGGGTCGCTCATGGGCGCTCAACCTAATGCCGCCGGCGCCCGCGCGGCAGACGCGTCCCGTTCCGCGTACGACCACGGCGCGCCCGCGCGTCCCGCCTCCGGCGCTCTCTCAACTGCGTCCGGCAGCACGGAGGTCGACCCCGCGCCCGGGGTGCGGGGGCAGCAGGTCAGCGGCTGTGCGGCAGCACCTATACTGCGCGGCGGAGGCGGGTAGGCGCCTGGTGGCCCTCACGGTCTTCAACACCGATGTGGCCGGGAACCCCGGTCAGGCGGGTTCGATTCCCGTACGCCTCCGCGGAGGTCCCGATGGACGACGACAGAAGACGCGTGCCCCGCACCGACGCCGTACTCGCGGACCCGGTGCTCGCCGCCGCGTGCGAACGGCTGGGCAGGCCCCTGGTGAAGGAGGCCGTCACCGCCGCGCTGGGGCTGGTCCGCGACGGCCGCCTGGATGCCGAACTGGCTGCGCAGGCAGCCCTTTCCGCGCTCCCGCCGACAGCCGCCCGGCTGCTGTCGGTCGTCAACGCCACCGGCGTCGTCGTCCACACCAACCTCGGGCGCGCCCCACTGTCATCCGCCGCGCGGGAGGCGCTGGCCGCGGCGGCAGGCTGCACCGACGTCGAGTTCGACCTGGCCACGGGGAGGCGGGGCCCGCGCGGCGGCGGCGCCCTCTCGGCCCTCGCGGACGCGGTGCCCGACGCCGAAGCCGTGCATCTCACCAACAACAACGCCGCGGCTCTGACGCTCGCCGCGACGGCGCTCGCGCGGGACCGGGAGATCGTCGTCAGCCGCGGCGAACTCGTGGAGATCGGCGACGGGTTCAGGATCCCGGAACTCCTGGAGTGCACAGGTGCCCGCCTCCGCGAGGTCGGCACGACGAACCGCACCCATCTCGCCGACTACGCCGCCGCGATCGGCCCCGCCACCGCGTTCGTCCTCAAGGTGCACCCGTCCAACTTCTCGACCACGGGGTTCGTTTCGTCCGTGGACGTCGCGCGGCTCGCCACGCTGGGCGTACCCGTGGTGCACGACATCGGCTCCGGCCTGCTGAAGCCGCACCCCGTCCTGCTGGACGAGCCCGACGCGGCGTCAGCGCTGCGTGCGGGAGCGGACCTCGTCACGGCCAGCGCGGACAAGCTGCTCGGCGGACCGCAGGCGGGCATCGTCCTGGGCCGCGAGGTACTCGTGTCGCGGCTGCGGAGGCACCCCCTCGCCAGGGCCCTCCGCGTGGACAAGCTGGCCCTGGCCGCGCTGGAGGCCACCCTGCGCGGCCCGGCGCCGCCTGTCGAGCGGGCGCTGACCGCGGACCCCGCCCGGCTCCGCGCCCGGGCGGAAAGCGTCGCTCGAGTGCTGCGCGACAAGGGCGTCGACGCCGACGCCACGGCGTGCGAGGCGCGCGTCGGGGGCGGCGGAGCCCCCGCCGCCGTCCTGCCGAGCGCTGCCGTCAGCCTGCCCTCCGGACTGGCCGCGCCCCTGCGGAGGGGCCGTCCCGCGGTGGTGGGGCGACGGCACGGCCGGAGGCTGCTTCTCGACCTCCGAACGGTCCAGCCCGAGGACGACGACGCCCTCGCGGCCGCGGTGCTGGCCGCGCAGCCCGGCAGTTGCTGACGTGCTCGTCGTCGCCACGGCCGGACACGTCGACCACGGCAAGTCCAGCCTGCTCCGCGCCCTCACGGGCAGCGACCCGGACCGCCTCGACGAGGAGCGCAGACGCGGCCTCACCCTCGATCTCGGATTCGTGTGGACCCGGCTGCCCGGCGGGGCACCGGTGGCGTTCGTCGACGTGCCGGGCCACCACCGGTTCATCGCCAACACCCTCGCCGGCATCGCCACCGCGCCCGCCGTCCTGTTCGTCGTGGCGGCTGACGAGGGCTGGAAGCCCCAGTCCGGTGAACACCTCGCGGCTCTCGGCGCGTTCGGGGTCCGCAGCGGCCTGCTCGCCATCACCCGCGCGGACCTCGCCGACGCGGCAGGCGCCCTCGCCGACGCCCGCGAGCACCTCTCGGGCACCGGTCTCGCCTCCATCGAGTCCGTGGCCGTCAGCGCGCGCACGGGCGCCGGGCTCGACACCCTCCGGCAACGCCTGGACGCGCTGCACGCGAGCGGCCCTCCTCCCGACCCCGCCGCGCCCGTCCGGCTGTGGCTGGACCGGGTGTTCACAGCGGACGGAGCGGGCACCGTCGCCACCGGCACCCTGACCGCCGGCCGTCTCGCGGTCGGCGACGAACTCGAACTCGCCCCGCAGGGCAGGCCGGTGACCGTACGGGGACTCCAGTGCCTGGGCGCCGCGACGGAGGAGGTGGCCGCGCCCGCCCGCGTCGCGGTCAACCTGCGCCGCACCCCGCGCGAGGCGGTGAAGCGGGGCAACGCCCTGGTGACGCCCGGCAGTTGGCGGCGGACGGACAGCGTGGACGTACGGCTGGACGCGGACGCGGCGGTGCTGCCCGCCGAACCGCTCGTCCACTGCGGCACGGCCATGACGAGTGCCCGGGTCCGCCCGCTGGGGCGGTCGGCCGCCAGGCTCCGGCTCCGGACGCCGCTGGACCTGCATATCGGCGACCGGCTGCTGATACGCGACCCGGGCTCCCGGCTGCTGACCGGCGCCGTGGTGCTGGACGTCGCGCCGCCGCCGCTGGCTCGCAGGGGCGCGGCGGCAGCACGCGCCGGGCAGTTGGCGACCATGACGGCGAGCACCGAACTGTCCGTGCAGCTACGGCGGTTGGGCATGGCGCGCAGGGACGAGCTGCGGGCGATGGGCGTGCGGATACCCGACGACGGAGCCGCACCGGTACCGGGCGCCGTGCGCGCGCCCGGTACCGCGCCGGGCAGTTCAGAAGGCGTGGTGGCCGTGCGGGACTGGCTGGTCGATCCCGTACACGCGGCCGGGCTGCGGGCGAGGCTCCTGGACGCCGTGAGGGCCTGCGGCATCGCCCGTCCCCTCGAACCGGGCCTCCCCGTGACGGAGGCGCAGCGGGAGCTCGGCCTCCCGGAGCCGGCCCTCGTCGAGGCGCTCGCACTGGGTCAACTGCGCGTGAGCGAAGGGCGGTTGTATACCCGGAGAGACCGGGACCCGCTGCCGCCGGCTGTCGGCGAGGCCGCCCGGGCGCTGCTGGAGGACTTCCGCGCCGCGCCGTTTTGCGCCCCGACCGAAGGGCGCCTGAAGGAACTCGGCCTCTCCCGCGGGACGTTGGCGCTCCTGGTCCGCGAGGGGCGGCTCGCCCGGTACGCCGACGTCTGGCTGCCTCATGACGCGGCCGGTCTGGCGCTGGCCCGACTGCGGAACCTGCGGGCCCCGTTCACGGTAGGTGAGGCGTGCAGGGCGCTGGAGACGAGCAGACGCGTGGCCGTACCGCTGCTGGAACACCTCGACCGGTCAGGCCTGACCCGCAGAGACGCCGCCGGCCGCCGCACGCTCACCGGAGACTGAACTCGCGGGCCCGGACGGCCAGACAGGGGCGGGCCCGATGCGTGTCCGCGCGGACCACGGGGCAGCGGACAGCGGACGTCCGCCCGGTGAGCACCGGGCGGACGTCTGTGAAGGACCCGGGGGACCGGGTCTCAGCTCACATGCCGCAGCTGGGAGCCGACCAGAACCGGCCGTCGCCGCCGGCGACGTGGGTGTGGTCGTCGTGACCCGGGTAGCCCGGGCCGAGGATCTCCGTGAAGCCGTGGTTGCGCGCGGCGAGCGCCAGGGCGCAGAAGCCCTGGGAGCCCGCACCCAGGTCGGCCGCGTGTCCGTACATGTGGCGGCTGTTGGCCGCGCCGCCGACCGCGCTGTTGCAGGAGACGCTGCGGAAGCCGCCGTTGACGGTGATCGGCTTGTCGCCCATCGCGTGCCGCATGGCCTGCAGCTTCCACATGGTGACCAGGGCGTTGGCGCGGGCCGTCGCGGCGCTGACCTTGCCGCCCGACCAGTCGGAGTTGCAGCGGTTCAGCTCGCCCCAGGTGAAGTTCGCGGGGGTGCAGTCGTCGTCCTGCAGCGCGTAGATCTTCTCGAAGGTCTGCGGGCCCGCGACGCCGTCGGCGGAGAGCCCGTACGCCGACTGGAAGCGCGTCACCGCGGCCTTGGTGGCCGGCCCGAACTGGCCGTCGATGGCGAGCTGGCTGCCCGCCCCCGGGTAACCGGCGACCCTGATCTGAAGCTGCCGTACCGCTTCGCCCGACGAGCCTTCACTGAGCGCTCCGTTCCAGGTGTAGCAACCGTCGACGACGGCCGCCTTCGAGGCTGTCGCCGGTGCGGAGCTTGCGTTCGCCGGTACGGCCGCGGGGGACGCGAGCACCAGGCCCGCACCCGCCAGTACCGACAACAGGGCTCTGACAGAACGTGAACTCATGTGGGGTTGCCTCTCCTTGAGCGGTGGCACCGAATGGAAGGCAAGAGAGTGACCGCTTTCACAGTCAGTGTCAAGAACACGTCAAGAACCGGTGAAAAGCGCACGTACGACCGGGTGTCGCTGTTGCCGCGGAACCCGCGCCGGTCATGACATGCGACGCGATCAACATCTCGCCGTCCGGGACGGACTGCGGACGGGACTCTTCCGGCGCGGCCACCGACCACGCCTCTCTCACGGCCTCTTCACGCCCGCACGAGGCCGAATGCCGACCGCGCTGCGGGCGATCGGCGACCAGTAGGATCGCCCGACATCCAACGAGGAAAGGCGAACTCACGTGGTGGACATGAAAGCGGCCGCGCGCAAGGTCTTCGATGCGTACGACCTCGACGGCGACGGGCAGATAACCGCCAAGGAGTACCAGCAGGTCGTCGCCGAGCTGCGCGGCGAGCACCTCACCGACGAGCAGGCGCAGCAGTTCATCGACGTGCTCGACACCGACGGCGACGGCACGATGTCCTTCGAGGAGTTCTGGGCCCCGATGCAGGGCGGCGCCGGCTGACCACAGCGTTCGCCGTCGACCCGCGCGCGGCGCCGGGCGACTGCGGAGACGCCGCTCCGGCGCCTCCGCCGTCGGCGCCGACGCAGTAGTAGTCGCTAGGGGGGTGCTGGCCCCCGGAGTTCTGGTACCGCAGCCGTCCCGACCGTGTTCGCGGAGCGGCGGCAGGCGGTTGCGGGCTCCTCGCGAGAGAACACAGGCTTGCCCTCCACGCGTGACCAGCCGTATGTCTCGCCGCACCGCTCCAGCCCGGCGCCCAGTCGATCTCCCGGCCGCACCGATCGCCGCGCGAAGCTCAGGGCGGGACCCGGTTCCGGTTCCCACGCTCGCGTGCCTCTGCATGAGGAGGCCCTCAGACGGCGAACGCCGTCCGCACCTTCTCCGCGCGGCGCGCTAGGGGCCCTTTCCCGCGAAGGTCTGGCGGCTGCCGCCGTCCCATTCGACGGTGAGCTTCTTTCCGGACCGGACCGCGTCGCCCCCGAGGTCGCTTCTGGCCTTCCCGTTGGGGCACTTGAGCGCCAGCCGGAACGTCTTGCCCGACTCGCGCGCTTCGCCGACGCCGGTGCAGGTGCTGAGGCGGCCGGGACGGTCGTAGGAGACGGCGCTCTTGCCGGCGGCCTTCCCCCGCTCGGCTCTGCCTATCGTCAGCGCCTCCCCGCCGCCCGACTGCCACTTGCCCACGAAGTCCTTCCCGCCGGCACCCGGCTCGGGGGTTCCCGGAGAGCCGTCGCCCTGGGCTCCGTCCGGCTTCCCGTCCCCCGGCCGCTCGCTTGCTTTCCCCTGTGCCGGTGGGGCGTCCCCCTGCGCGTTCGCGCCGCCGGAACCACCGCGGCCCAGCCCCCCGACGAGGAGGTAGGCACCGCTCGCCGCGATCAGCAGCACGACGAAGACGCCGAGGATGAGAACCATCCGCTTCGTCCGCGAACGGGGGGCCCGCCGTGGGCCCCGCCGGGGAGCGCCCCGCCCGGACTCCGGCGGCTCCTCCTCGTACCGGTTCCCATACCCGTACGGCGACGTCTGCGGAGACGACTGCCATCCGGGCTCCGGCAGCGGAGGAAGCTGCTCCGGTGAATCCCAGTATCCGAGCCCGGGGGTCGGCGCCTGTCCGGGCTGGAACTGCCCGGGCGGCCGCCCGGGGACGTGCCGTGGGGGAGGCGCTCCGTACCGAGGGCTGCCGTAGCGGTCCTCAGGTGGCTGAGTCATAGCGAACACACCTCTGCGCACGTACCCGCAGCCGCCGAAGCACCAGCTCACCGAATGGCCCGACCCCCCGGGTCGCCTCGCCGGCTACGGGCCCGCCGCTGCTGCAGAAAGATTGAGCGGGCCAGGGGGGCTAGCTTCCGTCATAGTGGCGACGGTACGCAGGCGAAACCAGAGACTGTGTGCGATTCGCGTATACACGGCCGCCGTCGGCTACGGCCCGGGGCCGTCCCGGCGGATGCGTGCAGGCACTCCGTAGCGGAAGCCGCGAGAGCAGCGGACCCCAGCCCTCGATCACACGGCCGGGGCGGCAGCACGGTCGGTCAAGTACGGTGCGCGGCAGGCGAATTCGTTCCGCCCGGGCCCGGCTACGCGACGTGTGGACGGACAGCCCGCGGCGCCGGTCACATGCGGGGCGTCATGTGGCGGACCACGTCCGGAACTGCCGCAGCCCGTACAGCAGGGGTGACTGCGGACGGCTCCGTACGATCCTGCGTACCCGGCCGAACACCGTCACGTGGTCGCCGAAGGGCTGGGTCATGACCACGGTGCAGTCCGCCATCGTGTGGGCGTCACGCACGAGGTGGGGCCCATGGGCGCTTGGGTCCTGCTCCCACGGAAGCAGATCGAACCGGCGCGGGTTGCCCGAGGCGAACAACTCGGCCGTGTCCCGGGCCCCTTCGTGCAGCATGTTGACCGTGAAACCGCCGTGCTCCAAGGCGGCGTCCAGCGTCGGGCTGCCCGAACGCAGGCACACCAGAAGCGTCGGCGGGTCGAGCGCGACACTGCAGACCGAGGAGCAGGTCATCCCCCACGGGGTTCCCGCTCCGTCGACGCTGGTGACCACGCACACGCCGGTGGGGAAGCCGCTCATCATGGTGCGGAACGCGTCAGGGGTCGCCGTGGGCAGGGACGATGCGGCTGTGGCAGGGGACTCGGTCATGAGGTACTACCTTCCGTCGCTACAGGGCGGGGAACTTCCGACGGGATCGGAGTGGTGCTGCGGCGCTCGGCGCGGTCGAGCAGGCTGAGCATCGGGCCGGTCATGGCCGTGGTCGCCAGAGCCATCACCACCAGGGCGAGGACCAGGGGACCCGGCAGGATGCCTGCGCGGTGTCCCACCTCCAGCACGATCAGTTCGGTCAGCCCACGGGTGTTCATCAGGACCCCGATCCGGCGGGCCGCGTCCGGGCGCATGCCGCCGAGCCGGGCTCCGGCCCAGCCGCCGAGCAGCTTGCTCACGCAGCCCAGTGCGAAGGTGGCCGCGATCAGCGTCCAGGGAGCCGACGCGAAGGCCCTGATGAGCACGCTGACTCCGGTGACCACGAAGAAGACCGGCGTGAGCGCCCGTCCGGCGCGCGATACGGCGGCGACCGGCCCGTGCCAGGGGGCCAGGGCCTCGTGGGGGATGGCGAGACCCACCAGCGCGGCGCCGACGATGGCGGTCATGCCCAGGCGCTCGGTCAGCAGCGCGGTGCCCAGCGCGGCGCCGCCGATGAGGACCGCGGTCGTCCCCGGCGCCCGCCGGCACAGCCGGCGCGCGGGACCGGACCTCAGCCCGAAGTGCACCAGCAGCGCGCAGCCGCCGCCCGCGAGGAGCGCGAGCGCGGAGCGCCACAGGCCGGACAGGTCCCCGGCGCTCAGACCGATGGCGACCATGAGCATGAACCATCCCAGGCTGTCCATGACGATGCCCGTGGCCAGAGCGAGCTTTCCCTCGGTGGAGTCGCTCAGCCCCCGGTCCCCGAGGATCCGGGACAGGACCGGGACCGCGGTGATGGACATGGCCACCGCGACCATGAGGACGAAGGACGGGAGCGGAACGTCGCCCCGGGCCGCGGAGTCGCCGGTGGCCGCGATGAACCACACCAGAAGCAGCCCGGAGATCAGGGGTACTCCGAAGGCGCCGGTGACCACGGCGGCCAGTCGCCGCCGCGGAAGTGAGCCCGGTTCCGGCCGTAACCGGTGCGCGAGGCCGACGAGATAGAGCACGAGCCCTGTCTGGCCGATCAGTTCGAGGACGTCGAGCACGTCGGCCGGGAGCAGGGCGTCGAAGGCGGCACGGTCGGACAGCACGAGCACCACGGGGCCGACGAGCAGGCCCACGAGGACCTCCCCGACGACTTCGGGCTGGCGGAGCCACCGGGCAGCGGTCCGTCCCGCGAGGGCAAGGAGCAGCACGACGCAGAGCGCGGCGGTCACGTGCACGGGAAGGGGCAGGTTCTCCCATGAATCCATGGCGGTGGAAAATCCTTCGTATCCGTGCCGACGCGGTCGCCCGACCCGAGAAGAGCGGATCCTGGCGAGTTCCCGTGCCGCTGGGTGGACAGTTGGAGGGCGAGCGAGTGCCTCGGTCCCGCGCGGTCCGCGCCGCACCCGGCGAACGGCTACGAGGAGCGGCGAACGCGGAGTCGGGGACGGGGCCGTGGCTTATGGCGCGGGTCCGGCAGCTCTGGGCGGCCGCCGCTCACGCGCGGGTCACGCCCGTTCCGGGATCTCCGGATAGCGAGCGCTGATCGACTCGCTTGCCTGGGGGCCGCGGGCGAAGACGTAGTCGGTGGTGTCGATCCGCCGGCCCGTGAGGCGGTCGACGACGACCGGGTCCACCGGAACGCCCGTCCTGGCGTCGACCACGACGAGACTGCGGTCCTGCGGGGCGAGTTCACGATTCCCCCACGCCGCCATGGCGAGGATGAGCGGGCGCAGCGCGCGCCCGCGCTCGGTCGGCCGGTACTCACGGTCAGCGGCATCCGCGGTACCGTCCCCGGTCTCGACCAGGCCCTTCGCCGCCAGGTCGGCGAGCCGGTCCCGCAGTACGGCGGCGGGCGTATCCAGATTCCGGCGGATCGTCTCGAACCGGGTGTGGCCTTCGCAGACCTCGTGCAGGATCTCCAAGGTCCACCAGTGGCCGATCACTTCGACCGTGCGGGCCAGCGGGCAGTCCGGGATCCGTGCCTTCGGGGCCGGCGTACTCGGTTGCGCGCGCTCGCCGTTCTGGCTTCTCAAGAGATCGCTGCTCACCGTCGGCTCCCAAGAGGTCGGAATCTTCTCGGGCAAAGCCTGCGGTACCGCGGGCCGTCGGAACGGAGCACGGAAAGAAAACGGCAAGACTGCGAGCACCACGTCCCGTTCGGCAGTCCGCCGGGAACCGCCGGTGTTCGGTCAACCGTCGGCGCGTTGCCCGGGCCGCTCGGTGGCCTGGGAGAGCAGCCCGTCGACGAAGGCGCTCAGCGCCTGGGGGTAGGTGTCGCGCCAGGACAGCGTCGCCCACTGGTCGCCGAGGGCGGCCAGGTGCGGCAGCCGGGATGCGTCGAGGCCGTCGAAGAGGGCGACGGGCTGGTCGGGGCGTTCGTCGTCCGGGCGGCGGCCGGGGGAGTGCGCGCGGACGAGGATCTCGCCGACCGTGTAGTACCAGATGTTGCGGAAGACATGGACGGCCTGTTCGGGCGTGCATCCGTACTCGATCGCCGCGGCCACGATGGTCTCCACCAGCAGCAGAGCCGAGTCGCTGAGCCGCGCGATGAACCCGTCGGTGGTGAGAACCTCGGCGGCCCACGGCCAGGCAGCTAGGCCGTCGTGGATCGCGGTGGCGCACGCGATGATGCGGTCCCGCGGCTCGCTGGGCAGATCGGGGTGCGGGATCTGGTCCGCGTATTCGTGGATCAGGAGGAAGAGCAGGTCTTCCTTGTCCCGTACGTGGTGGTAGAGGGTCGTCGCGCCGATGCCGATCTCGGCGGCCAGGCGGCGGATGGTCAGCTTCTCCCAGCCGATGTGGTCGATGAGGTGACGGGCCGCGGTCAGGATCTGCGACCGGGATGTCACGGGAGGCCGGCCGACGCGGCCGTGCGCTGATTTGGCTCGGGACACCGCCCCATCATGCCTTTCCGTGAACAACTCATGGCCCCCGCCGTCTGCGCTCGACAGTCTACCGATCCCGAGGTAATTTCAGAACGCGTTCGGAAACTACTGCCCGAGATCACAGAGGGACTGAGTCGCGGTGACTAACACGGAATCAGCAAGCGGAGAACGGGGCCGCGAGGGGGTTGCTCGGCCTGAGCTCACCCTCGCCGCGGTCGCCGTGGTGCAGTTCATGGTGTCCCTCGACCTGTCGGTCGTGAACGTCGGACTGCCGGAGATCGCCTCCGGTCTCGGCTTCGGCGAAGCGGGCCTGACCTGGGTCATCCACGCCTATGCCCTCACCTTCGGCGGGCTCCTTCTGCTCGGCGGGAAGATCGCCGACCGCTACGGGCACAAGCGGATCCTGACGATCGGTCTCCCCGTCTTCGGCCTCGCCTGCCTGCTCGGCGGCTTCGCACAGGAGCCCGGTCAGCTCGTCGCCGCACGTGCCGCGCAGGGTGTCGGGGCCGCCGCGCTGGCCCCGGCCGCCCTGGCGCTGCTGACACGGACCTTCCCCACCGGTAAGGCCCGTGTGAAGGCGTTCGGCGTGTGGAGCGCGATGAACGCCGCGGGCGGTGCCCTCGGCGTTCTGATCGGCGGCCTGCTCACCCAGTACGCGGGCTGGGAATGGGTGATGTTCATCAACGTCCCGATGGTCGCGGTGGCGCTGGCGCTGGCCTTGCGCGGCATCGCTCCCGACGAGCCCGTCGAGCGCCGCGGACGCCCGGACGTGCTCGGCGCGGTCCTCGCCACGGCGGGCATGAGCCTGCTGGTGTTCGGCGTCGTGCGCACCGACGAGTACGCCTGGACCTCGACTGTCACACTGTCCGTCCTGGCGGCGGCCGTCGTGCTCCTCGCCGCGTTCCTGTACGTCGAGAAGACCACCAGCCGTGACCCGCTGATCAGGCTCGGCCTGTTCAGCAACCGCTCGGTCGCCGGCGCCAACTCGTACAACCTCCTCCTGGGCGCCGCGATGGCCTCGGCCTTCTACTTCGTCTCCCTCTACCTGCAGGGCGTGCTGGGAGCCGGACCGGCCCTGGCCGGGATCCAGTTCCTGCCGTTCGCGCTCGGTGTGGTGGTCGGCTCCGTGGCCGCCATCAAGCTCGGATACAAGTTCCCGGCCCGGAGCCTGCTGATCGGCGGCGGGCTGCTGACCGCGGCCGGCTTCACCTGGTTCGGCATGATCAGCGCCGACGGCTCGTTCACAGTCGACGTCCTGGGGCCGTCGATCGTCACCAGCGTCGGATTCGGGTTCTGCCTCGCCCCGGTGGTCTCAACGGCCACCGTGGGCGTCGCGCCCCACGAGACCGGCACGGCCTCCGGCATGCTGAACAGCACCCGCCAGCTCGGCGCGGCCCTCGGTCTGGCCTCCTTGAGCACGGTCGCCCACCAGCGCGCCGGCGAGAACGCCGATCCCGCTGCGATCGCCGACGGTTACGGGCTCGGCATGACCGTCGGTGCCGTGCTCCTGGTGGGGGCCGTCCTGATCGCGCTCACCGTGCTGCCCCGCACGAGCACGGCGGCGCCCGCGCCGGTCGAGGCCGACCGGGGCCTCGTCCCCGAGGGGGACTGACGGACGGCTGAGCGGGCCTCGGACGGAGGCCGCCGCCCAGCCTGACCGATACGTGCAGGGGCTTCCCGGCAGGCCGGCATCGACCGGTCGGCCGGGAAGTCTTTCTGTCCCAGGCCAGAAAGAAACACGTCAGAATTCGGACATCGGCCGAGCGTGACCTGTCACTCTCGCGCAATGAGTCAGCCTGCTCTCAGAGTTCGGTCTCTGGACCTCTCCGATCCGGCCACTTTCGTCGAGAACGACATCCATGAGTTCTGGCGCGAGGTGCGTGCCGAGTATCCCGTGTACTGGCACGAAGCCACCGACCGGAATCCCGGGTTCTGGGTGGTCTCGCGCTATGCCGACATCCAGTCGCTGTATCAGGACCCGAGCCTGAGCTCCGCCCGGGGGAACGTCCTCGACGTGGTGCTGCGCGGGGACGACTCCGCGGGCGGGAGCATGCTCGCGGTCACTGACGCGCCGCACCACCGCAAGCTGCGCAGCCTCATGTTCCGGGCTTTCACCCCGCGCGTTCTCGGCAAGGTCGTGGAGCAGGTCAAGGAACGCACGACCGAGCTGGTCTCGACAGTGATCGGCCGCGACGCGTTCGACTTCGCCGCCGACGTCGCCGAGCAGATCCCGATGAACACCATCTGTGATCTGCTCTCCATTCCGTTCGCGGACCGCGCCCAGCTGTTGAAGTGGAACAAGATGGCGCTGTCGTCCGGGGAGGCCGACAGCACGGAGCTCGACGCGCTCAGCGCCCGCAATGAAATCGTGTTCTATTTCATGGAGTTGGCGCAGGAACGGCGGGACAAGCCGGGCGACGACGTCATCAGCATGCTGGCGACCTCGACGGTCGAAGGGCGTTCGCTCGAAGTCGACGAGATCGCCGTGAACTGCTACAGCCTCATTCTCGGAGGCGACGAGACGTCGCGGATCTCGGCGATCTGCGCCGTGCTCGCACTGATCGAGAACCCTGAGCAGTGGCGCGCGCTGCAGGCGGGCGAGGTCTCCCTGGACTCGGCGGTGGAGGAAGTCATCCGCTGGGCGACGCCCGGGATCCACCTGGCGCGCACCGCCGCTCAGGATCTGGAGATACGCGGCAGCAAGGTGCGCCGGGGCGACATCGTCACGTTGTGGAACGTCTCGGCAAACAACGACGAGGCGGTCTTCGACGAGCCGCGCCGGTTCACGCTGTCCCGCTCGCCCAACAAGCACCTCTCGTTCGGCCACGGCCCGCACTACTGCCTGGGCGCATTCCTCGGCAGGGCGGAACTGCGGGCTCTGCTGGACGCCTTGGCCGCCGCCGTAGGGCGGATGGAACTGCGGGGGACGCCGAGCCCCATCTACTCGAACTTCCTCACCGGTTACGAAACCCTGCCGGTTCATTTCGCACGCCGCTAGAAGGTGAGCCAAAGGTGAAAAAGAACATCTGCGTCATCGGTGCCGGCCCGTCGGGTCTGGTTGCGATAAAGGAGCTGCTCGACGAAGAGCATTCAGTCACCTGCTTCGAGCACGGTGCCGGAATAGGCGGCGTGTTCCGCGCGGGGGTCGCGTCCGGCGAGGCGGGGGCCTACGACTCGACGATGCTGACGATCTCCAACTACATGATGACGTTCTCCAGCTTCCCTCCGCCCCAGAACCAGGAGCGCCGGTACTGGTCCGCGGACGAGTACCGCCGGTATCTGCTCGACTTCGTCGACAAGTTCGGTCTCGCGTCCTCGATCAAGTGCGGGACCGATGTGCTGAGCGTGTCGAAGAACGACAGCGGGGGCTACACCGTCGAGGTCGCACCGGTGGGCGACCCGGCAGCACGCGAGTCCCATCAGTTCGACGCGGTGGTCGTCTCCACGGGCACCCACCGGGTCCCGAACTACATCAGCCTGCCCGGGCAGGCCGAATTCGAGGGCGAGATCGTTCACTCCGCCCATTACCGCAACGCCGAACGGTTCCGTGGGAAGAGGGTCCTCTGCGTCGGGATCGGGGAGACGGCAGCGGACGTCGTGAACGAGATCGCCCAGACGGCGACCAGCTGCACGCTCTCCGTGCGCCGCCACCAGCCGATAGTCGAGCGGTACCCGGGCGGCAAGGAGCACACGAACGACACCTACACCTCGCACCTGCTCCACTCGGTGCCGCTGGCGGCCGCAGGCGCGGGCATGCGACTGGGGATGAAGCGGAACAAGCGCCGGGGCAGGACGGCCGCCGCACGGGCCCTGGGCGACTGGAACGCGAAGAACAGGAACTTCTTCAATCACTTCCTGACCAAGAACGAGGCGTTCATCTACCGGGTCGTCGACGGCTCGCTCACCGTCAACGCGTCGGGTATCGAGAGCCTCGGCAAGGACTTCGTCCGGTTCAAGGACGGCAGGCAGGTGAAGATCGACACGATCATGCTGAACACCGGGTACGTCGAGGACTTCAGCATCCTGAAGGACGTCGACATCGACGATGTGCGGAAGCTCTACAAGCACATGATCCACCCGGAGATCGGCGCCGGCGTCGTCTTCATCGGCTGGGCGAGGCCGACCGCCGGCGGTGTCCCCGCCTGCTCCGAGATGCAGAGCCGGTACTTCGCCCTGCTGTGCAGCGGAAAGAGGAAGCTGCCCGACCGTGTCCGGCTCCAGGGCCTCATCGAGCGTCAGGCGTCGTACGAGGACGAGGTCTTCCACGGGAACCCCGACATCCGGACGCTGGTGCACTACAACCACTTCATGATCGACTTCTCGAAGGTGATCGGGTGCTCTCCGTGGCGCCCGGAGGTCTTCCTGAACCCGCGGCTGGCCTGGAAGCTGTGGTGCGGATCCCAGATGCCGCACATCTACCGGCTGTACGGCCCGCACAGTGATCACAGGACCGCGCGGAGGACGGTCATGAGAATGCCGTCGGCGTTCAAGCTCCCGCAGGTCCTCGCCTTCACGGCGGTCAGCGTCGTCTCGCGGGTGCTGATCGCCATGGGCCTGATGAAGGCGGACCCCCGGTACTGATCCGTCCGGCGCCGGCCGTCGTCTGATCCGTCCGGCGGCCGCCGACGGCCGGGTCACCCGGCACGGAACCGGTAGGCCGAGGTTTCGCGGGATCAAGTCCGTGAGCTGCGGCAGCCGTTCGAGGCCGGCTTGCGGCGGGAGCGACATCGAACGCGGCACGGGTGACCGCGTCCGGTGTCGCTCGTGCCGTGTCCGGGGCTCCCGCGCGGACGGGGCGACGTGCTCCTTGAGGAGAAGCGCCGCGCTGAGCGGCTTCGTCACGGTGGCGCAGCCTCGTTCCTCTGCCCCGCAGCGGAGCGTGATCAGCGTCCCGGTACGGCGGAGACGCCTGCTGCAGCGCGGCTGCTCGTTGGGGCAGGAGCGCATGGCGAGGGCCTCGCTGTCCTGTCGTCACGCAAGGACCGGCGAGACCCTCTTCATGCGCGGGCCGAAGCTCCGGCCCACTCGTCTAGACCGTCTGGTGCTCCTTCAGCTGGGCCTTCAGCGCCTGCTTGTCGATCTTGCCAACCGGAGTGCGCGGCAGGTCCGGCACCACGATCAGCTCGTCCGGGAACTTGTAGGACGCCAGGCCGCGTTGGCGGATGTGCTCCCGGAGCGTGCGCAGGGTGATGTCCGGCGTCGACGCGCTCGCACCGCTTCCGAGGACGACGAAGACGCAGAGACGTTCGTCGAGTTCGTCGTCCGGCACGCCGATCACGGCGGTGTCCCGGACCAGAGGATGGGTCAGGACATGGCCCTCGACCTCCTCCGCCGAGACCTTCTCGCCCAGGTGGTGGATGATGTCCTTCAAGCGGCCCTCGATGACGACGTTCCCGTCCCCGGTCATCCGGGCGAGGTCGCCGCTGCGGTAGAAGCCGTCAGCGGTGAACGACCGGCGGTTGACCTCCGGTGCGGCGAAGTACCCCCGGATCGTGTACGGACCCCGGGTGAGCAGCTCGCCGGTCACGTCCGGGCCGACCTCGCGGTCGTCCGCGTCGACGATCTTGATCTCGTCGTCCGGGCACACGGGCCTGCCCTCGGTGCCGAAGACGACCTCCGGCGGGTCGCCGATGCGCGTGTGGGTGATCAGGCCCTCACCGATGCCGTAGACGTTCATGATCCGGCAGCCCAGGTTCTTGCTCACCCGGTCCGCCGCCGCGGGCCCGAACTTGGAACTGCCCACCTGGATGGTCATGCGGCTCATGTCGACCGGCTTGGCCGCCACCGAGTCCGCCCACAGCAGCGCCAGGGCGGGTACGAGCGTGGTCAGCGTGACACCCTCCCGCTGGATCAGCGGGAAGACGTGATCGGGACTGGGGTTGGCGGCGAGGACGGCCTTCCCGCCGAGGAGCAGGGCACCCAGCGCTCCGGGGCAGCCGAGTGCGGCGTTGTGCGGCACGGGGTTCGCCGCGAGGTAGACACCGCTGTCGTCGAACTCCACGACCTCGGCGCAGGCGCGGATGTTGTACGCGTAGTCGTCGTGGGTCCGCGGAATCAGCTTCGGCACACCGGTGGTGCCGCCCGACAGCAGCAGCAGCGCCACCTCGGACGCGTCGACCGGCGGCAGTTCCCGTGCGGCGGTCTCAGCGAGCTCGGACAGCGGTGTGAACTCCTCGGCGTCGCCCGCGATCACGACGTGCCGCAGGCTGCTCGCCTCCCGGCGGACGTCGCGGGCCAGCGCCCGGAAGTCGAACCCCTGAAGCCGGTCCGGTCCGACGTAGGCGACCGCACCCGAAGCGCGCGTGAGGTGGAGGATCTCCTCCCGGCGGTGACCGGGCAGGGCGAGAACCGGTATCGCGCCGATGCCGAACAGGGCGATGACGGTGGTCAGGAAGTCGATCCGGTTCGGCAGATGCACGACCACCCGGTCCCGGGCGCCGACGCCGAGATCGAGCAGACCGGACGCTATCCGGTCGGCCTCCGCGAGCAACTCGCGGTACGTGACCCGGCGCTGCACGTCCACCGCGGCGATCTTGTCGGGGCGGCTTCCCGCGCTGTCTGCGAGTAGCTGCCGCAGGGAGACCCCGTTCCAGTAGCCGGCCCGGCGGTAGCGGTCGGCGAACTCGGGCGGCCAAGGCACGAACCCGTCCAGCATGCTTCCTCCTTGGTTGCGACGGCATCAGGTTCGGGCAGCCGCACAGGAGTGACGGAAGATTCGACAGAGCTTTGACAGATTGTCGTGGGCGGGTCACGCGTTCGGTGAAGCTCGACGGTGTGACCTTCAGACGAACGCCTGATCGAGGTTGGGTGCGGTCCCTCAACGGCGTGGAGCGCCCCGCTGACCGGCTGGTCTGCTTCCCCCACTCCGGCGGTTCGGTGGCGACCTACCGCGCCTGGTCGTCGGCGATGCCCGCGCACTCCCAGCTGCTCGCCGTCCAGTACCCGGGGCACGCCGACCGGATCGCCGAAGCCCCCGCGAGCAGCATCGCCGAGATGGCCACCTCCGTCGCGGCGGAGCTGCAGCGCCTCGACCCCGCCCCCTGCGCCCTGTTCGGGCACAGCATGGGCGCCCTGGTCGCGTACGAGACCGCGCGCGTGCTGCAGGAGAGCGGCACACCCGTGGACTGCCTGTTCGTCTCCGGCGCACCCGCCCCGTGGCTGACCGCCGGCGGGACCACACATCTGCTTTCCGACGACGAACTCTGGTCCCTGCTGCGGAACATGGGCGGCATCGATCCGGACGTGGCGGACGACGTCGAGCTCAGGGAGCTGCTCCTGCCGGTGCTCCGGTCGGACATCGCGCTCCACGAGACCTACCGGCCGAAGCCGCCCGACGAGTCGCTGAACTGCAGGGTCCGCGGCTACTTCAACACCGAGGACCCGCTGGTCGACGCGGCAGGGCTGGAGGCCTGGGCCAGGTCCGGCACCGGTCCTTTCAGCGTGCGGGCCTTGCCGGGAGGGCACTTCCGGTTCCTGTCCGACCCGGAGGAGCTGATTCGCGACATCCTCTCGGTCCTCGCGGAGAGCGAGGTCGTGGGATGACGCTTGCCGGAAAGTCGGTCGTGGTCACCGGCGCGGCCACCGGAATCGGCCGGGGGATCACGGAGTCCCTGCTGAAGTCGGGCGCGAGCGTCACGGCCGTCGGGCGCAACCCGGAACCGCTCGGGGAGCTGGCGGAGCGCTACGGGGACGCTGTCACGGTGGTGTCCCAGGACGTCGGTGCGTCCGGTGCCGCCGAACGGATCGTCACGGCGGCGACCGAGAGCTTCGGCGCGCTCGACGCGGTGGTCAACAACGCGGGGCGGGCCCGGTTCGGCCGCCTGGAGGAGACGGATCCCGCGGAGTTCGACGCCATGTTCGCCGTCAACGTCGCCGCGCCGGCCCAGCTCATCCGCCACGCACTTCCGCAGCTGCGGGCCCGCGGCGGCAGCGTCGTCAACATCTCGTCCGTGGGCGGTGCGCTGTCCATGCCGGGGCGTTCCTTCTACGGCGCGACGAAGGCGGCGGTCAACAGCCTCACACGCTCCCTGGCCAGGGAACTGGCGCCGGACGTACGCGTGAACGCGATCCTTCCGGGCCCGGTGGACACCCCGATGTGGAACGAGACCGGCCTGGGCGAACAGGCCACCCAGCAGATGCGCCTCGACCTCCTCGCGTCGACCCCGATGGGCCGGTTCGGCGAGGCCACCGAGATCGGCCAGTGGGTCTGCCTGCTGCTCGACCCGCAACTGTCGGGCTGGATCACCGGCGCGCTGATCCCCGTCGACGGCGGCCGGACCGCATGACACACCTGATGAATCTGACGGTTTCCAACGGGACAGAGGTGGCACGAGCATGAAATCCGAGACGTTGTCCGCCGCCGGATCCATTCCTTCCTCCTGCCTGCACCGCATCTTCCGGGCTGCGGAGCTCAGAGAGAAGGAGGCCGGCGTCGATGTGGTCAAGCTGCATGTGGGCGACCCCTACTTCAACCCGGCGGACAACGTCGCCGAGGCCTTCATCGACGCCGTGCGGCGCGGCGAGACCAAGTACACCGGGGTGGAGGGCCTGCCTGAACTCCGGGCGGCGGTGGTGGACAAGCTCCGCGCCGACAACGGCGTGGACAGCGAGGTCTCCCGGCTGCTGATCTCCCCGGGCTCCTGTCAGGGCCTGGCCGCGCTGCTGCAGTCGCTGGCGGAGCCCGGCGCGGAGATCCTGCTGCCTGAGCTGCACTGGCCGGTCCACTTGCAGCAGGCCGTGCTCGCGGGGTTCCGGCCCGTGCTCTACCCGCTGGGCGCGGACCTCCGGCCCGACCCCGAGACGATCGCGGCCGCGGCGACGCCGCGCACCCGGGTCCTGCTGATCAACTCGCCGGCGAATCCGACCGGTGTGGTCCTGGACCGCTCGGAGATCGGCGCCCTGCTGGACCTGGCGCGCAGCCGGAACTGGCAGGTCATCAGCGACGAGGCCTACGAGCACTTCGTCTACGAGCGCGAGCACGTCTCGGTCGCGTCGTTCGAACGGGACCTCCCCGTCGAAGAGCGCATCGTGCACAGCGTCTTCAGCTTCTCCAAGAGCTTCGCGATGACCGGCTACCGACTGGGTTACGTCGCGCTGGCGAACGACCGCGCCGCCGATGTCATGAAGGTCGCCCAGGAGGCCAACATCATCGGCACCTCGACCCCGGTCCAGTACGCGGGCATCGCCGCGCTGGACAGCCGCCACGAGTCGACGGCGGCCAACCGCAAGCTGGTTCAGCGCAACCGGGACGTGGCGCTGCCGCCGCTGATCCGGGCCGGGCTGCTGCACGAGCTCCCTGCCGGCGGGTGGTACGCGATGTTGGACGTGGGCCGCACCGGCCTGGACGCCGAGACGTTCGCGGCCCGGCTGCTGGAGAGCAAGGGGGTCGCGGTCGTTCCGGGCGAGGGGTTCGCCATGCGCCCCGAGCTGGACGCCGAGGGCCGCGTCCGCTCCCACGACTTCGCGCCCTGGGCACGGCAGCTGATCCGGATCGCGTTCTGCGTGGACCAGTCAGCGCTGGAGACAGGGGTGCGCAAGATCGTGGAGTTCGTCGACGAGTGCGGTGACGGGGGCCCGACGTCAGCCGACTGAGACGAGGCCGGTGAGAGGTTCAAAGTCAGTTCGGGCAAAAGGGGTTGAGGAAACGATGGCCAAGAGTGTTGTGATCGTCGGCGGCGGGACCGCCGGCTGGATGACCGCGTCGTATCTGAAGGCGTCGTTCGGCGACCGGCTCGCGGTCACTCTCGTCGAGTCCAAGAACGTGCCCACCATCGGTGTCGGTGAGGCCTCGTTCAGCACGATCCGGCACTTCTTCGCGTATCTCGGACTCGAGGAGCGCGACTGGATGCCGGAGTGTCACGCCACGTACAAGCTGGCGATCCGCTACGACGACTGGCGGGCCGAGGGGCATCACTTCTACCACCCCTTCGAGCGGCCGCGGGTCGTGGAGGGCGTCTCCCTCGCCGACTGGTGGCTGCACAAGAAGCCCAGCGCGGACTACGACCGGGACTGCACGGTGATCGCCGCGCTGTGCGACGCCAAGCGCTCGCCCCGCGGGCTGGACGGGCGGTGGCTGGGGCCCGAGTTCGGCGAGCACGATTCAGGTCCGATGACCCGGTCCACGATGGCCGAGCAGACCACCCAGTTCCCCTACGCGTACCAGTTCGACGCGACTCTGCTGGCGAAGCTGCTCACCCGCTACGGCACCGATCGCGGCGTCCGGCACGTCCTCGACGACGTCGTCGCCACCGAAGTGGACGAGAGCGGCTCCATCACGCACGTGCGCACCAAGGAGAGCGGCGACCTCGAGGGCGATCTCTTCATCGACTGCACCGGGTTCCGGGGCATGCTGCTCAACAAGAAGCTCGGCGTGCCCTTCGTCTCCTACCAGGACACCCTGCCGAACGACAGCGCGGTCGCGCTCCGCGTGCCCATGGAGATGGCCGACCAGGGCATGGGCCCGTACACCAGGTCGACCGCGAAGGAGGCGGGCTGGATCTGGACCATTCCGCTCATCGGGCGGATCGGTACCGGCTACGTCTACGCGAGCGACTACTGCACCCCGGACGAGGCCGAGCGCACGCTCCGGGAGTTCTGGGGCCCCGCCGCGGACGATCTGGAGGCCAACCACATCCGGATGCGCATCGGCCGCAGCGAGAACTCGTGGGTGAACAACTGCGTGGCGATCGGGCTGTCCAGCGGGTTCGTCGAGCCGCTCGAGTCGACGGGGATCTTCTTCATCCAGAACGGGATCGAGCAGCTGGTGAAGCACTTCCCGGGCGGCCGGGACGACGATCAGCTGCGCAAGTCCTACAACCGGCAGGTCGCCCACGTGATGGACGGCGTACGGGAGTTCCTCGTCCTGCACTACGTGGCCGCCAAGCGCAACGACAACGACTACTGGCGGGACGCCAAGACCCGGGCCAAGCCCGACGGCCTCGCCGGACGGCTGGAGCAGTGGAAGGCCAAGCTCCCCGACGAGAACACGGTCTACCCCTACTACCACGGATTCGAACCGTACTCGTACACCGCGATGATCCTGGGCCTGGGCGGTCTTGACGTGCAGTCGCTGCCCGGTCTGGCGATGATGGACGACGTCGCCGCGACGAAGGAGCTGCGGCTCATCAGGGACCAGGCGAAGACGCAGGTCGAACAGCTGCCGAGCCACTGGGACTACCTGGAGCACGTCCTCAACTCGAAGGCCGCGCGTTCCTGACGGCAAGCCGGTGACGGCAGGCTCCCGTTTCGTCCGCCCTGACGATCCGACATCAGCGGAGGCGGACGAGCGGGAGCCCTTCGTATGACCGCAGGCGGATACCGCTTCCTCCGGCACGCGTACGGCCTCCTCCGACGACGCGTACGCCTCTTCGCCGGGGTGGCAGAGGCGAGGCCCACCGACGAGGCCGCCGCCGGCCGGTGCGGCGCTGCCCGAGCGCGCCCGACCAGGCCGCGCACGGCCGGCTTCTGACCTCCCCATTTCCCCGTATGAAAAATACACAGGGGCGAATGTGGAGTGACACTTTCGTGGCGAGACGTCGATGGTTAAAGTTCATTCAATTCCAGAGACTGGATTGCAGGGCGCAGTGACATCCGCAGAGTGGATGTCACTTTCGGTGTTCTGGCTCTGCACCGCCTCGATTCCTAGAAGGACTCCGATCAGCCTAGGGGATCATCAATCATGCCTGATCTGTTCGAGGATGACAGTCAAGACTTCCTGGCATTGTGCAACGACGAAGAGCAATACTCGCTGTGGCCGAGTGGAATAGCCGTTCCCGATGGCTGGCGAATTTCGTACGGGCCGGCACCCCGGGGCGAGACGGTCGAATTCATCGAGCAGGCCTGGACCGATATGCGGCCCAAGAGCCTGCGGGATGCAATGGACGCTCGACAGGCCTGAACAGCCCGCTTCCTGTATTCAACGGAACAAGGTTTATTGGGGGATACCTGTGAAGATTGACACGAAGAACCGGGTCAAGTTCGTCCGATGGCCGGCCGAGAGCGACAAACGTGAGCAGTGCAAAGTCCGCGGGCATCTGTGCCTTCTGGTCGTCGAGCACGGCGCGGCGCCCCCCGAGCACCTGAGCTTCCACGAGGACTGGGTGCGGCCCCCGATAGTCAGGGAGGACCTCCAGGCCCGGGTCCGGCAGCTGGCGGCCCGGGGGGTGCTCAAGTCGAAGCCCGTACTGGACCCGGCGGGCATCCTCTGCTTCAAGGACTCGTCGGTCACGCTCTCGCTGACGCAGTGCGAGATGCTGGCGCCGCTGGTGGCCCGATACGGACAGATCATCTATCGGGCCGAACTGCGGGACATCCTCGAACGCTCCGGGGCCAGCTCGTCCAGCAACGCGCTCGACCTGCATGTGATGCGGTTGCGCCGGCGCCTGCAGATGGTCGGACTCGCCGTGCGCAACGTATGGGGACGTGGTTTCGTCCTCGAGCCCGTCTAGGCGACGCTGAGCCCGACGTGTGCCTTGCCGCGCAGCTCACGCAGCTCGGAGAACGGCAGCGTGCAGCGGTCGAGCAGGTAGCCGGCCCCCGAGGTGCCGCCGGTGCCGGGCTGGCTGCCCATGATCCTCGAGACGAGGCCGATATGGCACACCTGCCAGCGCCAGTAGGCGTTGCCGATGTCCAGCATCACGTCGATGATCCGGTAGTAGGCGTTCGCTTCGGTGCCCTTCAGGGCGAGTTCGGTGACGGACTGCCCTGACCTGGCCACCCATGCGGTGAACGACTCGTACAGGGGCCCGTCGTGCTTGGCGTCCCCGATGAGCTGGGCAAGCCGGCGGAACTGCTGTGACTGCGCGCCGCTGGCGGTCCCGAGCAGCGGACGGAAGGCGGCGAAGTCGGACAGGGACAGCCGGTCGAGCGCCGTCAGCTGACTGTGCAGCAGACGGACCAGTTCGGCGGCACGCTGCAAGAGATCGATGACCCATTCCGCGCGGGACATGTCATCGGTCGTCGTGAAAGTGTCGATGACGGCCTCCAGATCGGCGATGACCTGTGTGAGCCACAGTTCGCTCGTCTGGTGCGCGATGATGAAGAACTGCTCTGAAAGCACTGTGGACTTCGTGGCCGCCGACGCTGCGCTGCGGGGTTTCTGGAGAGACAGCAAAGTGTCGAGCTCTAGATAGTCCCGATAGTTCGGTTCTTCGGTCACTTCGATCCCTCTCTTCGTCACGAACGCAAGCGTGCGGTGTGCAGGTTCAGACGGTGGCGCGAGCGCCGTCAGGCGAAGACTCATCATGGGCGATCAGCCCGCCCCTGCCCAAGCGGAGAAAGAGTTCTTTCACGGCTTCGGTGACGTATGAAGCCGCGTGACATCGTGGCTTTCTGATCGCGGCGCATGCAGAGAACATAGAGGCCGGTGCGCAATACCTAAGAATCGGCACAGAAGACGTATAGAAGGTCCGGCGAGAATGTCCCGGGCCGCTGGGGCGCCGAACCATGGTGGTTGTTGTTGGTGTGCGAACCGTGTCGGAGGGAGTGAAGATGGATACTGTTTCGGATCTGTTCGAGTCCACGGTTGCCCGGTCGGGTGAGGCTCCGGCGATCGCTTTCGAGGACACTGTCGTCGGTTATGCGGAGTTGAACGCGAGCGCGAACCGCCTCGCCAGGCGACTGATCGCGGCCGGCGTGGGGCCTGACTGCCTGGTCGCGGTCGCGATACCACGGTCGCCCCAGTTGATCGTCGCGGTGCTCGCCGTGCTGAAGGCCGGCGGCGCCTACCTGCCGCTCGACCCGCAATATCCGGCCGAGCGGCTTACCCACATGGTCGTGGACGCGCGGCCCGTCCTGCTGCTGCGCACGGAGGACGTCACGTCACTGCGCCTGGACGTGCCGGAGCTCGTGCTCGACGAGGAGGCCTGCGGCCAGGGGAACGATGCCGACATCGCCGCGGACGAGCGGCTCGCGCCGCTGAGCCCTTCCCATTTGATGTACGTCATCTATACCTCCGGCTCGACCGGTGCCCCCAAGGGCGTCGCGGTCAGCCACGAAGGCGTCACGGATCTGGTCGCGACCCAGGCGAAGCTCTATGCCGTCGGCCCCGGCGACCGGGTGCTGCAGTGGGCGTCCTTCAGTTTCGACGCCTGGTTCTGGGACTTCACGCTGGCGCTGCTGCACGGTGCGACTCTCGTGATGGCGTCGCAGGACGACCTGATGCCGGGGGAGTCGCTGCGCGAGACCATGCTGAAGCACGACGTCAACCACGCGGTCCTGCCGCCCGTCGCGCTCGGCGCCACCGACAGCGAGGGCCTGCTGCCGGGCGGCACGATCACCTCCACAGGGGACGTGTGCACCCGGTCCCTGGCCGCGGAGTGGTCCAAAGGCCGGCGTCTGTTCAACGCCTACGGTCCGACCGAGGTGACCGTGGGCGCTTCGATCGGCGGACCGGTCGAGCGCGTCCAGGAGGAGGTCACCATCGGGACGCCGTGGATCGGCGGCGCGGTTCACGTGCTCGACGAGAAACTGCGAGACCTCCGCGACGGCCAGGAGGGCGAACTGTATCTGGCGGGAAGCGGAGTCGCCCGCGGCTACCTCAACCGCCCGGGCCTGACGGCCGCACGCTTCGTCGCCGACCCCTACGGCCCGCCCGGAAGCCGGATGTACCGGTCGGGAGACCGCGGACGGCGCGAGCCGGACGGTGAGCTCTTCTTCACCGGACGGGCCGACCACCAGGTCAAGGTCCGTGGCTTCCGGATCGAACTCGGCGAGATCGAGGCCCGGTTGGAGAGCCACCCCTCGGTCGAGATGGCCGTCGCCACCGTAGAGGGCGACGAGGTGGCCACCGAGTACATCGTCGCGCACGTCAAAGAACCGGCGGGGCAGACCGTTTCAGAGGAGCAGTTGCGCGAGCACGCGCGCGGCACCCTGCCCGAGCACATGGTTCCCTCACGCGTCGTCGTGGTCGAGGAGTTCCCGACCACGCCGAACGGGAAGCTCGACCGCAAGGCTCTCGCCGGGACGGCCTCGCGGTCCGGGGCCGGCACGCCCGCTCCCGAGCGGACCGCCGTGTCCGTCGATCCGGAGGCGGACTCGTACGAGCAGATCCTGTGCGCCATGGTCAGCGAGACACTCAAGATCGGCCCGGTGACTCCGCAGGACAACTTCTTCGGCCTGGGCGGCCATTCGGTGCTCGCCGCGAAGCTGGCCGGCCGGATACGCAAGGATCTCGGCGTGAGCGTGCCGATGCGCTCGATGTTCGCGGCGCGCGACCTGGCAGAACTGGCGCTGGCCGTGGAGGAGGCCCGTCAGGCCTGAGGCCGCGACGTCGTAGATCCCCGCTTCCCGCAAACCATCGATCACTCTCCCGTCGGGCGACTCCACGATGCGTTCCCAGGTCGGCCGAAACGTCATGCATCTAGGGGGCTTGGAAATGTCATCGGAGCACGTTGAAGGGGGCGCGGAGACGCTTGCCGCCGCGCAGTCCGAGGAGGGCCGGGACGCCCTGCGTCGTGTGGTCTCCGAACTGCTGGGCATCGAGCTGACCGTGTCGGACGACGACAGCAACCTGTTCGAACTCGGCCTGCAGTCACTGGAGTTGATGCGCCTGGCCAACCAGCTCAGCGGAGGCGGCGCCGAGGTCGGCTTCACGCAGCTGTCCGACGATCCGCGTCTCGCGGCCTGGTTCGAGCTGCTCACGCCCGGCGCTGTCGAGGCACCGGCGGCGCAAGCTCCCGTTCCCGACGAGGACCCCGGCGAGCGGGTGGAGACGCCCTTCCCGCTCACGCCGGTGCAGCAGGCGTATCTGATCGGCCGCGGCGACGAGCAGCCGCTCGGCGGTGTCAGCTGCCACGCCTACATGGAGTTCGACGCGTCCCACGTGGATCTGGACCGTCTGGAGAGGGCGGTGCGCGCCCTGATCGAGCGGCATCCCATGCTCCGCGTGGAGTTCGCCGCCGACGCGACGCAGCACATCATGGCGCAGTCCGTATGGCCTGGCGTCACAGTGCACGACATGCGCGAAGTCACGACCGAGGAGGCGCAGGCGGCGGCGCTCGCCCTGCGGGAGCGGCTGTCGCACCGACGCCTGGAGGTCACGCGCGGGGAGGTCATCGACGTCCAGGTGACCCGGCTGCCCCAGGGCGTGGACCGGCTCCACTTCAACGTCGACCTGCTCGCCTCCGACCTGGCCAGCATCCGCGTGCTCCTGGCCGACCTGGCCCTCCTGTACGACGAACCGGACCACCCCGAGGGCCTCGACACCCTCACCTACACCTTCGGCCGTTACCTCGCGGACCAGGAAGCGGCACGCGGCCCGGAACGCGAACGGGCGCGTGCCTACTGGCAGGAGAGGCTGCCGTCGCTGCCCAACGGGCCGAAGCTGCCGCTCGCGGTCGACCCCGAGACGGTCTTCGCCCCCAGGTTCGTCCGCCGCTCGTGCGGGCTCACCGCGGACGAGTGGGGGGTCATGGAGCGCCGGGCGCGCGAGGCGGGCCTGACGCCGTCGGCGGTGCTCGCCACGGCGTTCGCCCTGATACTCGGACGCTGGAGCGGGGATGAGCGCTTCCTGCTCAACCTGCCGCTGTTCGACCGCAACGTCGACGCGCACCCGCAGATCCACCGCGTCGTGGCCGACTTCACCGGCCTCGTGCTGCTCGAAGTCGACCTCGCCGACGGTGACGGCTTCGCCGGACGCGCCCGCGCCGTGCAGAGGCAGATGCACGAGGACATCGGCAACGCCGCCTACTCCGGCGTCGACGTGCTGCGCGACTTCATCCGCGCCGATGCCGAGACGCCCCGGACGGCGCCGGTCGTCTTCGCCTGCGACCTGTCCGCGCCGCTCGTTCCGGACGCTTTCGCGGACCGCTTCGGCGAGGCCGCGTGGATGATCTCCCAGACCCCGCAGATCTGGCTCGACCATCAGGTCTACCGCAATCGCGACGGCGGCGTCCTCCTGGTCTGGGACGCCGTCGAGGAGCTCTTCCCGAGCGGTGTGCTGGACGCGATGATGTCGGCCTACGAGGCCCTGGTCCGCGGCCTGCTGACCGCGAGCTGGGACGCCACGGCGCCGCAGGTCCCCCTGCCTTCCGCGCAGTGGGAGCGCCGCGCGGAGGTCAACTCGAGCACCCGCACGGTCACGGACAATCTTCTGCACACGCAGTTCTTCGCCGGTGCCAGGGAGCGCTCCGGAACCCCCGCCCTGCTGTGGGGCGAGGACGAGGCGATGACGCACGGAGAGCTGGCGCGGCAGGCCCTGTGCGTCGCCGGAGCCCTGGCAGAGCGCGGCGTGGGCCGCGGCTCGTACGTCGCCGTGACCGCTCCTAAGGGCGCGCAGCAGATCGTGGCCACGCTCGGGGTGCTGGCCGCGGGCGCCGCGTACGTGCCGGTCGGCGTCGACCAGCCGGCCGAGCGGCGCGATCGCATCCTGGAGCTCAGCGGCGCCAGCGTAGTGCTCGACGGCAGCGGACTTCCGGACTCCGCCGGTCACTGCGGGCACTCCGGCGCCGGCGTTCTGCCGATCGACACGGCGCTGCGGGCGCGCCCGCTGGCCGCACCGGTGGACGCCGACCCCGGCGACACCGCCTACGTGATCTTCACCTCGGGCTCGACGGGCCTGCCCAAGGGGGTCGAGGTCAGCCATCGCGCCGCCGTCAACACGGTCGAGGACATCAACGAGCGGTTCGCCGTCGGTGCCGACGACCGGGTCCTCGCGGTGTCCGCGCTCGACTTCGACCTCTCGGTGTGGGACATCTTCGGGTTTCTCGCGGTCGGCGGTGCCGCCGTCCTGGTGCCGGAGTCCGGCCGCCGCGACGCCGCCGAGTGGCTGGCGCTGTGCCGGCGGCACGGGGTGACCGTATGGAACACGGTGCCGGCCCTGCTCGACATGGCGCTGAGCGCGAACGGCGACGAGCCGTTCCCCGACGCGCTGCGCCTCGCGCTGCTCTCCGGCGACTGGATCGGCCTCGACCTGCCCGGGAGGCTGGCCCGTGCCGCCGACGGCCGGTGCCGACTGGTCGCCCTCGGCGGCGCCACCGAGGCCGCCATCTGGTCGAACGCGTACGAGGTCACCGAAGTCCCGGACGGCTGGCGCTCCGTCCCGTACGGAAAACCGCTGCGGAACCAGAAGTTCCGTGTGGTGGACGGGCGTGGCCGGGACTGTCCCGACTGGGTGCCCGGGGAGCTGTGGATCGGCGGTACCGGCGTCGCTCTCGGCTACCGGAACGACCCCGTCCTGACCGCGGAGCGCTTCCCCGAGCACGACGGGGAGCGCTGGTACCGCACGGGCGACCTCGGCCGGTACTGGCCCGACGGGAATCTGGAGTTCCTCGGGCGCCAGGACCAGCAGGTGAAGATCAACGGATTCCGCGTGGAGCTGGGTGAGATCGAGGCCTGCCTGCAGGCGCATCCCGCGGTCGCGCAGTCGGTCGCCGTCGCGTTCACCGAAGGACGCAGCGCGCTCGTCGCCGCAGTGGTCGAACGCACGCCGGAGCGGCCGCTGCCGGACGCGGCTGACACGGACGGCGGCACGGCGCAGCGGAACGTGTTCCTGCCGCCCCCGGCCGACGCCACGGCCGAGGACGGCCCGCACCTGCACGAGCACCACCTGGTGGAGGCGCTTCTCGCCGGTGTCGTCGAACCGCTTGTCGGGCAGGGGGCCTCGGGCGTCGGGGGGCGGGTCTGCGCCGAGCAGCAGCCCGTCGTGGACGTCTGGCTCGACTACCTGGCCGAACGCTCCGTCCTGGCACGTCACGCCGACGGGACGTGCGAGCCCGGCCCGCGGTGGGCCGAGGTGACCGACGACGCCTGGATCAAGCAGGTGCGCGCCACCACGCACGGGACGCCCTTCGAGTCGGTCGCCACCGCGCTGGAGTGGGCCGTCCCGCTCTTCGCGGCGATCATGTCGGGCGACGCCGACGCCACGGCGCTTCTCGACGACCCCGTGCTCGCGCCCGAGGCCCTCAACGACCTGATGCCGGCGACGGCCGACTGCCTCCGGTCCGTCGCGGACGATCTGCAGGCCCGTGGCGGCGGCACCGCGCCGTCCGTCGCGGAGTGGGACGTGGCCGGCGGCCGGGGCGCCGCCCGGTTGCTCGACCAACTCCCGTCGGACGCCATCGAGTTCACCCTCCTCGGCGCCGCCGGGCCGACGCTGGCCAAGGCGGGGACGCTGCTGCGGGAGCGCGGGCATGACCCGCACACGGCGGTGCAGGGCGGCGCCGCCATCGCTGCCCAGCACGTGCACGCCTTCGACGCCGTCGTGGCGAACAACGTCCTGCACCGGATGTCCGACCCCGAGGCGGCCCTGGCCACCATGTCCCTGCTGCTCGCCCCGGGCGGCCGCCTCTACCTGCTCGAACGCGGCCACCCGACCCCGCTCGCGCTGGTGACCGCACTGCCGCTCGAAGCGCGTGCGGGCCGGTTCGAGGAGGGCGGTTCACGCTCCGGCTGGCTCTACGGGAGCGAGCGCTGGGCGGAGGCGTGCGCCGCGGCCGGACTGTGCGAGGTGACGGTGGTGCGCGCCGAGGCCACCGGCGAGATCCTGCTGCGCGCGGACCGGCCCGAGGCGGCGCGCGGAGTCGACGCGGACGAGCTCCGCCGCTGGGCGGCGGACCGGCTGCCCGAGCACATGGTGCCCGCCCATCTGACCGTGCTGCCCGCGCTGCCGCTCAGCGCCAACGGAAAGGTCGACCGCCGGCAGATCCGCACGTTGCTCGACCACTTCGTCGAGCGGCCCCGGGACGCGGGCGCCCCGCCGGCAGGGGACACCGAACTCTTCGTCGCCGAACGGTGGATGAAGCTGCTCGGGCTCGACTCGGTGAGCCGGGACGAGAACTTCTTCCGGCTCGGCGGCGACAGCCTGCTCGCGACGCGCTTCGTCGCCGAGGTACGCGAGGCGTGGGGCGTCGTACTGCCCATGCGCGAGGTGATGCGCACACCGACCGTCGCGGGACTCGGCGTGCTGATCGACCAGCTTGTGTCCGCCGAAGACGAGCTCGACGGCGACGACTGCGAAGAAGGTGCGGTGTGAACGCCAACGAACTGCTCGAGGAGTTCCGCGAGGCCGGCATCCGCCTGTGGCGTGAGGGGGACGCACTGCGTTTCCGCGGCCCCCGCGGCGCGATGGACGAGCGGCGCCTGGCAGAGCTGAAGCGCCTCAAGGCGGATCTGCTGCCCCTCGTGGCCGATGCCGACACGGGCCCCCGGCCGAAGCGGCCGCAGCACCACGACCCGGTCTGGCAGGACCGGCCCGAGGAGCGTGAACAGCCCTTCCCGCTCACCGACATCCAGTCGGCCTACCTGTTCGGCCGCAACGCGGGTTTCGACTACGGCGGGGTCTCCTGCCACGTCTACTTGGAGTTCGACTATCCGGCCGGTCTCGACGCGGAGCGGCTGCAGGACGCGTGGGACGGTCTGGTGCGGCGCCACGACACCTTGCGCACCGTCATCAGCGAGGACGGTACCCAGCGTGTGCTGCCCGCACTCGAGGACACGGGCATCGCGGTCACCGACCTCCGCTCGGCGGCCGACGAGACGATCGACAAGACGATCACCGCCGTCCGCGACGAGCTCTCCCACAAGGTGCACCCCGCGGGCGAGCGCCCCATGTACGCCCTGCGCCTGACTCTGACCCCGCAGCGCAGCGTGCTGCACGTGTCGGTCGACTTCATGGCCCTCGACTGGCTCAGCATGCAGCAGGTGCTGACCGAGCTCGACTGCCGCTACCAGCAGCCGGACTGCGAACTGGCCCCGCTGGACGCGACGTTCCGCGACTACGTGCTCGCCGAGCGCAGGCTGCGGGACACGGACCAGTACGCGCGCGACCGTGCGTACTGGTGGGACCGTATCGACGAACTGCCCGGCGCGCCGGCGCTGCCGCTGCGCGACGACCACGACCCGGCGACCGCTCCGCCCCGCTTCCGCAGGCTCACGGCGCAACTGGACAGCCGCGTGTGGCAGACGCTGAAGAAGCGGGCCGCCGAGCACGGAATCACCCCTGCCGCCGCGGTGGTGGCGGCGTACGCGGAGACGATCGGCCGCTGGAGCAGCACCGAGCGCTTCTGTCTCGGGCTGCCCGTGCTCAACCGCATGCCGCTGCACCCCCGAGTCGACCGGCTTCTCGGCGACTTCACCTCGCTGAGCCTGCTGGCCGTCGAGGGCGGTGACAGGACGGGCTTCGCCGAACGGGCCAGGGCTCTCGGGGAGCGCATGTTCGACGATCTCGACCATCGGCTGTTCAGCGGCGTCGAGGTGCTGCGCGAGCTCGCCCGGCGCCGCGGGCGCGAAGCGGCGGTGCTGCCCGTGGTGTTCACCGGCAGCATCGGCGTCGGGAGCGAGACCGTGTCGGCCGCGGGCCGCGACCCGCGCCCGGTCTACGGCATCAGCCAGACACCGCAGGTGTGGATCGACTGCCAGGTGGGCGACCCCTTCGGCGGTCTGGACATCAACTGGGACGTGCGGGAAGGGATCTTCCCCGACGGCATGGTCGACGCCATGTTCGCCGCCTTCACCGGACTCCTCGACCGCCTCGCCGGACGCGACGAGGCGTGGGAGGCCGTGGACCCGCAGCCGCTGCCGGAGCGTCAGCAGAGCGTGCGCGCCTCGTCCAACGCGACCGCGGCACCTGTCCCGCAGTGCCTCCTGCACGAACCGCTCGTGGCCTATGCGCGTGCCCACCCCGACCGGGTCGCGGTCGTCGACGCCGCCGGATCGCTCTCCTACGGGGAGTGGCTCGGGCGCGCGGCCGGCGTGGCCGAGCAGCTGAAGGCCGGAGGCTGCCGCCCCGGCGACCTCGTCGGCGTCCTCATCGACAAGTGCCGGGACCAGGCCGTAGGGGTGCTCGGCGTGCTGCTCGCGGGCGGCGTGTACGTACCGGTCGACCTCGGTCAGCCCACGGTCCGCCGGGACCGGATCCTCACCGGCTGCGGTGCCCGGTTCGTCGTCGCCGCCGGCGCCTCCGGCGAGGCGCCGCCGTCCGGCGTCCAGGCGGTCGACGTGACGGGCGTGCGGTCGGTGCCGTTGTCCGAGGTCCCCGAGGGATCCCCGGCGGCTCCCGAGGACCTCGCGTACGTCATGCACACATCGGGTTCGACCGGCGTGCCGAAGGGGGTGATGATCAGTCACCTCGCGGCCGCCAACACGGTGGACGACATCAACAAGCGCTTCGTCGTGGCCGAGGACGACCGGGTTCTGGGCCTGGCGGCGCTCAGCTTCGACCTCTCCGTCTACGACCTGTTCGGCCCGCCGGCCGTAGGTGCCACGCTGGTGCTGCCCGACCCGGCGCACCGGGGCAACCCCGCGCACTGGGCGGCGATGGTGGCCGAGCACGGCGTGACGCTGTGGAACTCGGTCCCCGCGCAGCTGCAGATGCTCATGCACTACCTCGACGTGGAACCCGCCGAGCTCGCCACCCTGCGGCTCGCGCTGCTGTCGGGCGACTGGATCCCGCTGTCGCTGCCCGGTCACGCGGGACGGCATCTGCCCTTCTGCGAGCTGGTCAGCCTGGGCGGAGCGACGGAGGCGGCGATCTGGTCGATCCACCACCGGATCGGGACCGTCGAACCGCACTGGCGCAGCATCCCCTACGGCGTACCGCTGGCGAACCAGCGCTTCCACGTGCTCGACGGCGCACTGCGCGACCGCCCGGACCTGGTGGCCGGTGAGCTGTACATCGCGGGGACAGGCCTGGCGGAGGGATACATCAACGACGCCGAGCGCACCGCGGAGCGGTTCTTCGACCACCCGGAGACGGGGGAGCGGCTCTATCGCACCGGCGACCTCGGCCGCTATCTGCCGGACGGCGAGATCGAGTTCATCGGGCGGGCGGACCAGCAGATCAAGATCCGCGGTCACCGGATCGAACTCGGCGAGATCGAGGCGGTACTCGGGGAACACCCCGAGGTGGGCACCTGTGTGGTCCTCGCGGCGGGCGACAACGTGTTCGAGCGGGCGCTGATCGCCTTCGTGATCCCGAGCGAGCCGTCCGCATCCCCTGATCCCGCGCAGTTCGTCAGCTGGGTGGCCGACCGCCTGCCCGCGCACATGGTTCCCGCGCGGGTGCAGCTCATCGAGGCACTGCCGCTGACACCCAACGGAAAGGTCGACCGCAAGCGCCTGCTCGCGTCGGCACCCGCAGCCCAGGCCGGGCCGGCCCGGAGCACCGAGCCGCCGCGGCCGGGTGTGGAGCGCGAGCTCGCGGAGCTGTGGGCCGAGGTGCTCGGCGGCGGGCTGCCCGGACGTGAGCTGGGGTTCTTCGATGCGGGGGGCAACTCGCTGCTCGCGGCGCGGTTCGTAGGGCAGGTGCGTGAGCGCGTCCCGTCGGCCGCTCAGATCACCTTCGACGTACTGCTGCGTGCGCTGCTGAGCACGCCGACGGTCGCGGCGCTCGCCGAGTGGCTGAGCTCCGACGCCGCGTCGGCGGGCGAGCCGGAGGCGAGTGCGGCCGTCCGGCGGTCGTCGCTGACCCCGCTGGGCGGCCAGGGGCAGGGCCCGGTGCGGCTGTTCGTGCACGACGTGACGGGAACTCCGGCCGCGTACGGCGCGCTGACCGGCGAACTCGCCACGGACGCACCGCTGTTCGGGATCGCGCTGCCCGAGGGGGACCTCACTCCGGGGCTCTCCGGACAGGACCTCGTCGAGGACCTCGCCGCCGGCTACGCGCGCGACGTGCGGGATGCCGGACACGATGAGGTGGAACTCATCGGCTACTGCCTCGGCGGCCCGGTCGCCCTGGAGCTGGCCAGGGCCCTGGACGAGGCGAACGTGGCGGTACGCCAGGTCACTCTGATCTCGGGCCACCGTGCTCCCTGCCCGGCACACGACGCCCTCCTGGCGGGCGACGCCTTCGCGCGTGTCGCCGACGCCGTGGCGAAGTACGAGCCTCAGCCGTACGCGGGGGACATCACGTTCCTGCGCCCGGCGGACGCCGCGCAGCCGCAGGACGACCTGGTCCGCTTCTGGCACGAGGTGTGCCTGGGCGAGGTGACGGTGCTCGACATTCCGGGCGATCACGTCAGCTGTCTCCAGCCGCCCCACGTCACGGGGCTGGCCGAGGAGATCGCGCAGCCGCGGGGAGGCCGCTCGTGAGCGGCGTGACGCCGGGTCCGAAGCGCGTCGTCGTGTGCGGTACGCGCTTCGGGCAGATCTACCTGTCGGCTCTCGCCCGCGCACCTGAGCGCTACCGGCTCGCCGGCATCGTGGCCCGGGGCAGCGACCGGTCGGTGTCGCTCGCCAAGGAGTACGGCGTCCCGTTGTACGCCGGGGTGGAGGAACTCCCCGACGACATCGACGTGGCATGCGTCGTGGTGTCGACCGCGGTCGGCGGAGGGCCGGGCGCCGAGCTGGCGCGGGCCCTGCTCGCGCGGGGCATCCACGTGCTGCAGGAACACCCGCTGCACGCCGACGAGATGGCGGACTGTCTGCGCGCGGCGCGCCGCGCCGGGGTCCAGTACCGCGTGAACACCTTCTATCCGTACCTCGAGCCGGTCCAGCGGTTCATCACGGCCGCGCGCCGCCTCGTGGAGCAGCGCCGGCCGGTGTTCGTCGACGCGATGTGCGCGGTGCAGGTCTCCTTCGACCTGCTCGACGTCCTGGCCGGGATCTTCGACGGACTGCGGCCCTGGTCGCTGTCGCCGCCCGCCGGCGGCGCCGGCCGTCCGCTGGTCAGTGTGGACGGGCAGGTCGCGGGCGTACCGCTGACGCTGCGTGTGGAGAACCGGATGCAGGCGGGGGACGACAGCAGCAGCCTGCTGCTGCACCGGATCACGGTCGGCACCGACGCGGGCAACCTGATGCTGGCCAACACCCACGGCCCGGTGATCTGGAGCCCGACGCTCAACACCCCGCCGGACACGACGGGTCAGCTCTTCCCGACGGGAGCGGACGCTCAGGAGCGGTGGCCGGCCGGTCTCGGGATCACCGGCGAGTACGTCGGCGCCGCCGAGACGCCGACCTGGCTGACCGCAGTGGACGAGGTGTGGGGGCGCGGGGTGCTCGCTGCCCTGGACGAACTCTGCGAGCGCGTCGACACCGGCGCGGACCCTCTGCACGGCAGTCAGCGCCCTCTCGCCGTGGCCCGCGCCTGGACGGAGCTGACGCAGGCCCTGGGGTATCCGGAGGTGGTTCGGCCCGACCCCGGGGAGCCGCTGTCAGCTGCTGATCTGTAGCGCGTCCGGCGTGCCGATATTGCCGGTGGTCTCGCGGGTCCCGGAGCGGTACATTGATATCGGAACGCGTTTCTAAAAGGAGATGGGAGACCGATGACCACGATCGACCCTGCTGAACTGAGGGAGCGGTCCGAGCCGTTATCGGGGGACGATCCCGCGCCCGCGGCGAAGCCGAGCATGGTGAAGATCCTGCGCTCGCACGTGTGGAGCTTCGCGGCCGTCGTGATCCTGCAGGTCGTCGGCGCTCTCGCGGGCCTCGCCCCGCTCCTCGCGGTCGTCGAGCTGGCGCGCACGATGCTGGCGCCCGGCCCGGTCGACGAAGGCCACGTCTGGAACGTCGTGATCGCGGGCGCGGCGGGCCTGTTCCTCCGGCTGCTGTTCACGGCCGCTTCGTCCGGCATCGGGCATGTCCTGGACGGCAAGGTGCAGCTGACGTTCCGCCGTCAACTCGCCGCACAGCTGGGACGTGTACCGATCGGCTGGTTCTCCCGCCGCAGGACCGGCGAGCTGGCGAAAGTGGTGGGCGAGGACGTCAGCGCCGTGCACCCGTTCATCGCCCACACCCCCGGTGAGCTCGTCTCCGCGTTCGTGGTGCCGCTGGCCTCGCTGATCTACCTGTTCACGATCGACTGGCGGCTCACGCTGATCACGCTGATCCCCGTGTTCCTCGCCGTCGCGCTCGTCCCCCTGATGATGACGCCGAAGCGGCTGCGCGAGCAGGAGGAGTTCGACACGGCCATGGGGCGGATCTCCAACTCCGTCGTCGAGTTCGTGGAGGGCATCTCGGTGGTCAAGGCGTTCGGCGGGTCGCAGCGCGCCCACCGGAAGTTCCTCACGGCGGCGGACGGTTTCGTCACCATCTTCAACCGGTGGGTGCACGGCATCTCCAGGATCGCCGCGGGGATGCAGCTCGCCCTGTCGCCCCCCTTCGTGCTCCTCGTTGTGCTGATCGGCGGAACCACCCTGATCACCGGCGGCAGCCTGGCCCCGGCCGACCTGCTGCCCTTCCTGCTGCTCGGCCTCGGTCTGACCGCCCCGGTCGCGGCCCTCGGCCACGGCTTCGACGAGATGCAGGCCGCCGGGCGCGCGGTCGGCCGGATCCGGGAAGTCCTCGAAGTGGATCCGCTGCCCCAGTCACCGCACCCCGCCGAACCTCAGGGGCACCGGGTGGAGCTGCGCGACGTCCGCTTCGCCTACGACGAGGACCACGAGGTGCTGCGCGGCATCGACCTGGTGCTCGAACCGGGGACGGTCACCGCCGTGGTGGGGCCCTCGGGCAGTGGCAAGTCCACTCTGGTCCAGCTGCTGCCGCGGTTCTTCGACCCGACCCATGGCTCGGTCACCCTCGGCGGGGTCGATCTGCGCGAGCTGGCCGGCCGGGACCTGTACCGGAAGGTCTCCTTCGTCTTCCAGGACGTCCGGCTGCTGCGCGCGAGCGTCGCGGAGAACATCGCGCTCGCGGTCCCGCAAGCCGAACTGGAGGACGTGGTACGCGCCGCCAAGCTGGCCAACATCCACGAGCGCATCCTCGAACTGCCCCGCGGATACGACTCGGTGATCGGTGAGGACGCCGGTCTCTCCGGCGGAGAGGCCCAGCGGATCGCGATCGCGCGTGCCCTGCTCGCCGACGCACCGGTCCTGGTGCTCGACGAGGCGACCGCGTTCGCCGACCCGCAGACCGAGCAGGCCGTGCGCCAGGCCCTGGCGACTCTGGGGAGCGACCGGACCGTCCTGGTCATCGCCCACCGCCTGGAGACGATCGCCGACGCCGACACCGTCGTCATGCTGGAGAGCGGTCAGGTCGTGGAGCGCGGCAGGCCGTCCGAACTCCTTGCGGCGGACGGCAAGTTCGCGGCGTTCTGGCAAACCCACCGCTCGGCCGTCGCCGCCGACGGCGACCTGCGAGGAGACGAGTCCCGATGATCCGAGTACTGCTGCGCGTCCTGGGGAGCGAGTACGCCCCGCCCCTGCGCCGTACCGTGACTCTGATGACCCTGACCGCGGCGGTCGAGGGCCTGTCCTACGCACTGGTGGTCCCCGTGCTGCGGGAGCTGCTCGGGGACACCCCCGAGGACGCCTGGCCCTGGGTGACGGCCTTCGGCGGCGCCATCGCGGTGTACGCCGCACTGCGCTACCTCAGCGACCTGTCCGGATTCCACGTCGGCAGCGCGCTGTTGCGCGGCATGTACCACCGCCTCGGAGACCACCTGGCCCGGCTGCCGCTCGGCTGGTACAACTCGGGACGCCTGGGCGAGGTGTCCGTCATGGCCAGCCGTGGCGTGCTCCAGGCGATGGCCGTGATCGCGCATCTGCTCGCGCCCTTCATCTCGGCCAGCGTCACACCGCTGACCATCGTCGCCGTGATGCTCGTCTTCAACTGGCAGATGGGCCTGGCCGCGCTGGTCGCCGTGCCGGTCGTCGCGTTGATCCAGGTCTGGACGGGACGGACGACGGCCGCGAACGACGAGGAGCGTGACCGGCGCGACGAGGAGGCCGCCGGGCGGGTCATCGAGTACCTCCAGGCCCAGCCCGTCCTCCGGGCCGGCGGCCGGACCGCTGAACGCTTCGGGATGCTCGACGACTCGTTGCAGGAAGTCCAGCTGGCCTCCCGCCGTTCCACGCTGTCGGCGCTGCCCGGTGCGGTGGGTCTGGGCCTCACGGTGCAGGCGATGTTCACCGGCCTGCTCGCCCTGGGCGCCTACCTGGCACTCGGCAACGACATCGGTGTGGCGGAGACCCTGACGATCCTGGTGCTCGCCGCGCGCTGCGCCGATCCGCTGCTGTCGCTGACCGACATCGGCGGCAAACTCCGCGGCGCGCGTTCCGTCCTGGCGAAGCTCGACACGGTGCTGCGCACCGAACCGCTGCCCGTGGCCCCGGACCCGGTGCAACCGACCGCCCACGACCTGGAGTTCGACGCCGCCACCTTCCGGCACGGCGACCGCACAGTGCTCGACGGCGTGACTCTCGCGGTGCCCGAAGGCCAGCGTCTCGCCGTCGTCGGGCCGTCGGGCGCGGGCAAGAGCACCATGCTGCAACTGCTCGCGCGGTTCTACGACGTGGAGGCGGGGGCGGTCCGCGTGGGCGGCGTGGACGTGCGCGCCGTCGACCCGGAAGTGCTGATGGCGCAGATCGCCATCGTCTTCCAGAACGTCTACCTCTTCGACGGCACGATCGAGGAGAACGTGCGACTGGGCCGTCCTGACGCCTCCGACGCCGAGGTGCGGGAGGCGGCCGCCGTAGCGCGCCTCGACGAGGTGATCGAGCGGCTGCCCGGCGGCTGGGAGACCAACGTGGGGGAGGGCGGCGCACTCCTTTCGGGCGGTGAGCGCCAGCGCGTATCGATCGCGCGCGCCCTCCTGAAGGACGCGCCGATCGTGCTCCTCGACGAGGTGACCTCCGCGCTGGACCCGGTGAACGAGGCGGCCGTCCAGGAGGGCATCGAACGTCTGATGGCGGGCCGGACCGTGGTGATGGTGGCGCACCGGATGCGGACCGTACGACGGGCCGACCGTGTCGTCTTCCTCGACGGCGGCAAGATCGCGGAGGAAGGCAGCCACGACGAACTGCTGCGGCAGGAGGGTCGCTACGCCGACTTCTGGAACATCTCCATGGCACCGGTGGCGGGGGAATGAGCTGAGATGTCTGTCGTTCCCGAGCCGCACGGCCCCCGCGGCGGAGCCGTGCGCCCCCTTGCCCCCCGGCCGTACGCCCGGGCCCGGGTCCTGCTCTTCCCCCACGGCGGCGGCAGCGCCAGCTACTACAGGCCGTGGGCGGACGCGGCACCCTGGGACGTCGAGTTCCTCACGGTCCAGTATCCGGGCCGTGAGGAGCGCTACGGCGAACCGGTGCCGGCGGACATCCAGGGCATGGCCGCCGAGTTGGCGGACGACGTGCCGAGCCGCGTGCAGCCGATTCCCACCGTCCTGTTCGGGCACAGCATGGGTGCTCTCGTCGCCTACGAGGTGGCCCGCCGGCTCACGGCGGCAGGTGAGTCCCCTGCAGGACTTGTCGTTTCGGGGCACCCCGCCCCGCAGCTGACCCGTCCGGGCCGTGTCCACCTCAGCGACGAGGACGAGTTGATCGAGGAACTGCGCCGCACCGAGGCGACGCACCGCGACCTCCTCGACAACCCCACGCTCGTCCAGGCGTTCCTGCCCATCATCCGGGGCGACTACCGGCTGAGTGAGACCTACCGGCCGTCCCCCGGTGAGCGCCTGCGCACGCCGGTCACCGTCCTGTACGGAGACCGGGACCCCGAGATCCACTCCTGGGAGGCAGAGGGGTGGCGCGAGGTCACCGACGGCGTCTGCCGCCAGCGCGTCTTCGAAGGCGGCCACTTCTATCTGGAGGAGCACCGCGCCCCGGTCGTGGAACTCCTCACGGCGCACGCGCGCACCGCCTCCGACGCGTCGCCGGTGCCGTGGCCGTCGGCTCCTTGAACAGTCCATACAACCGACAAGTCGACACGAGGGTAGTGAATCGTGACCGCCGAGACCATGGAACACCGCATCGATGTGCGGATGACTCCGAAGGACGTCATCAACATCGGTATCTTCGCCGCCCTCTACATCGTGACGGTGGGCGTATTCAACCTGCTCGAATTCATCAACCCGGTGATGACGCTGGTCTCCAGCGCGATCAGCATCGTCGCGGCGGGTGTGCCGTTCATGCTGTTCCTCTGCAAGGTCCGGCACGGCGGCATGGTCACCGTGTTCGCCGTCCTCGTCACCGGGTTCATGCTCCTCATCGGCAGCCCACCCGTCACCCTTCTCGTAGGGGTCGTGGCGGCGCTGGCCGCCGAAGCGGTGCTGTTCGTCGGCCAGTACCGGTCGCGGAAGCTGAGCGTCGTCGCCTATGCCGTGTTCAGCACCTGGTTCGCCGGACTGATGATGCCGATGCTCTACGCGCGTGCGGACTTCCTGTCCAGCCCCTACATGAAAGAGATGGGGCCGGAGTACGTCTCCGAGCTGGACTCGCTGCTCTCCCCGGCCGTGCTGATCGGGTTCGACGTTTCCACGCTGGTGTTCGGCCTGCTCGGCGGTCTGCTCGGGCTGCGGCTCCTCGACAAGCACTTCCGGAAGGCCGGCCTGGTGTGACGAGCATCGATCCGCGACCGGGCACGTCCGTCCTGCCGGCGAGGGCCTCTGTTCCGCAGAGGCCCCTCGCGCGGCGGACGCTCGACCCGCGCACCGCGGTGGTGATCCTGCTGGCAGCGAGCATCACCATCATGGCGCCCGGCGGCGTGTGGTTCGTTCCCGCGGCGCTGGTGGTCGGCCTGCTGCTCGCCCTGTCCGAGGGGGCGTACCGACGGGCTCTCGGACTGCCGCTGGCCGCGGGCCTGGCCGCCGCCGTGACCTACCTGCTGCCGCTGGCCGTCCGGTCGCCGGTGGTCGGCCTGTTCGCGGTCATGGCCGGGTTCACGCTGCGTCTCGTCGCCGTGGGCGGCATCGCCGCGCACCTGATCAACACCATCTCGCCGCCCCGGCTCACCGCCGCGCTGCGGGCCGCACGGATCCCCTCGGTGTTCACGGTGTCGGGCGCGGTGATGCTGCGCTTCGTGCCCACGATCGTCGCCGAAGCGCAGGCCGTACGCGACGCCATGCGGCTGCGCGGACTGGGCGGCGTGGCCGCGATGCTGCGGCATCCCGTGCAGAGCATCGAGTACTTCACGGTGCCGCTGATGGCGTCGAGCCTGCGGGCGGCCGAGGACCTCTCGGCCTCGGCGCTGCTGCGCGGTCTCGGCTCGCAGACGCGGCCGACGGCGATGCATCCGCCCCGGTTCGGCCTCGCCGACGCGGTGGCCGGGTCGGTGGTGATGCTGCTCGCGGCGGCGACGGTGCTGTGGAGGTCGGCGCGTTGATACTCCTGAAAGACGTCCGCTGGAGCTACCAGGAAAGCGGGACCCCGGCCGTCGACGGTCTCGACCTGCATGTCCGCCGCGGTGAGACCGTGGTCCTCTGCGGCCCGAGCGGCTCCGGCAAGAGCTCGGCGCTGCGGCTGATGAACGGCCTCATCCCGCACTTCCACGACGGCAAGCTGGACGGAGAAGTCCGCGTAGTGGGGGAGCCGGTCACAGAGCTCGCGCAGGTCGGGCGGGTGACCGGCACGGTCCTTCAGCACCCGCGCCGCCAGTTCTTCACCGACGCCGTCGACACCGAACTGGCCTTCGCCCTGGAGAACTTCGGTACGCCGTCACAGCAGATCCGCGACAGGGTGGGCGAGGTCGTCGCGGACTTCGGACTCTCTGAACTCTCCGGCAGGCTGCGGGAGTTGTCGGGTGGCCAGCAGCAGCGGGTGGCCTGCGCCGCGGCCGTCACCCATGAGCCGCCGCTGGTTCTGCTCGACGAGCCCACCGCGAACTTGTCGCCCCAGGGCATCGCGGACCTCACCGGGATCCTGCGGCACCTCAAGGAACTGGGCGCGACTCTCGTCATCGCCGAACACCGCCTGCACTATCTGCGCACCGTGGCCGACCGCATCGTGGTCCTCCACAGCGGCCGTGCGGAAAGAGAATGGACCAGCGCCGAATTCCCGGGACTGACCGACGAAATTCTGCGCCGGGAGGGGCTGCGCAGCCTGAACGCACCCGAAAGAACCGGGGCACCGCCGATTTCCGCGCACGGCCCGAGCGTGGCACCGGGAGAAAACCCGGCGGAAGGCGGGGTGGGCGTCGCCGGCGGGAAAGCGGCAGGCGGGGCAGCGGACACACCCTCGGCGGAGGGTTCCGGCGTCGCTCTGCGCGGCCTCCGCTGCGTCATGCGGGGGCGCACGATCCTCGACATCGCGGAGGCACATCTGCCCAGCGGCGCCATCACCGCGGTCACCGGCCCGAACGGCGTGGGGAAGACCACCCTGGCCCGCGTCCTCGCGGGGCTGCAGCGCCATTCGGGACGGGTGCTCCTCGACGGGCGCCCGCTGCACCGCTCACGCAGGCAGCGGGAGACCGCGATCGTCATGCAGGACGTGCAGCGGCAGTTGTTCACCGACAGCGTCAGGAGCGAACTGCGCCTGGGGGCCGTCCCCGAACAGGCCGAACGCGCCGCCACCGTCCTCGACGAGCTGGGCCTGGACGGTCTCGGGGACCGGCATCCCCTGGCGCTCTCCGGCGGGCAGCAGCAGCGCCTGGTCGTGGCCGCCGCCCGGCTGAGCGGGCGCCGTGTCGTCATCTTCGACGAGCCGAGCTCCGGCGTGGACCGCCGCCATCTGCGGTCGATGACACGCACCATGCGCGAGGTCGCCGAGGGCGGTGCGGTGGTCGTCCTCATCAGCCACGACGCCGACCTTCTCGAACTCGCCGCCGACCGGGAGCTGCGTCTGCGTCCCGCCTGCTGAAGGCCCCTCCCGTGAAGAATGCACGGGAGGGAAGGTGAAAGGAACATTGTAGTGCGGCGGAATCGATTGCTAGCCTGACTCGATTCGTGCAGTTACATGCTTCTGCTTTTTCTGCTCTTTCATGCATTCTTCCGGTCGACGAATCCGGCAGTCCGTTCTGCGAGAAATCCGCCGATGAGTATTGAGTATTCTGCTGGCTCTGGAAAAGAAATGAGGTCGTGAGATGTGCGGCATTGCGGGATGGGTGTCCTTCGACAGCGATCTGACGCGCTGCAGTCACGCGCTGGACTCCATGACCGAGACGATGGCCTGCCGGGGACCGGACGACCGCGGTGTGTATGTGCGTACTCACGCCGGTCTCGGACACAGGCGCCTCTCCATCATCGATCTGCCCGGCGGAACGCAGCCGATGAGCGCGAACACCCCGGCCGGCGAGGTCGCTCTGGTGTACTCCGGTGAGGTCTACAACTTCCAGGAGCTGCGAGAGCGCCTCAAGGCCGGCGGACACGCCTTCCGCACGGACAGCGACACCGAAGTGGTGCTCCGCTCCTACCTGGAGTGGGGCGAGAGCCTCGTCGACCACCTCGACGGCATGTACGCCTTCGCGATCTGGGACGAGCGCGACGAGAAGCTGCTGCTCGTGCGCGACCGCATGGGGATCAAGCCGCTCTACTACTACCCGACGCGCGACGGTGTGCTGTTCGGCTCCGAGCCGAAGGCGATCCTGGCGAACCCGTCGGTGCCCAAAGCGGTCGACACGGACGGGCTGCGCGAGCTGTTCGCGCAGACCAAGACCCCCGGCTGGGCGCTGTGGAAGGGCATGCGCGAGATGGTGCCGGGCACGCTGATCACCGTGGACCGGCAGGGGCTGAGGGAGCGCACCTACTGGCGCCTCCGTGCGACCGAGCACGCCGAGAGCCAGGACGACACGGTGGCGCGGGTGCGGGAGATGCTCACGGGCATCGTCGACCGGCAGCTGATCTCGGACGTGCCGCAGGGTGTTCTGCTCTCGGGCGGCCTCGACTCCAGTGCGATCACCGGTCTCGCGGCCGAGCGCCTCGGTCTGCGGGGCGAGCAAGTGCGCACGTTCTCCGTGGACTTCGCCGGCCAGGAGGAGAACTTCGTCCCGGACGAGATGCGCGACACCCCCGACTCGCCTTTCGTCCGTGACGTCGCCGCGCACGTGCGGTCCGCGCACAAGAACGTGGTGCTCGACCCGGCGGACATCTCGGACCCCGCGGTGCGCCGCGCGGCCGTCGGCGCCCGCGACATACCCAACGGTTTCGGAGACCTCGACAACTCGCTGTACCTGCTCTTCAAGGCGATCAGGGAGCAGTCGACGGTGGCCCTGTCCGGGGAGTCGGCCGACGAGGTGTTCGGCGGATACCCCTGGTTCCACAGCGAAGCGGCCCTGCGTGCCGGGACTTTCCCGTGGATGACGGTCATCCCCCCGATGAGCCTGGCGGCCCGGACCGATCACATCGAGCCGGGGCTGCGCAAGCAGCTCGACGTGGAGACCTACACCGCCGACCAGTACGCGGCGGCGCTCGCCGAGGTCGAATACCTCGACGGGGAGTCCGAGCGGGACAGGCTCATGCGCACCATGTGCCACCTGCATCTGACGCGCTTCGTGCGTACGCTCCTCGACCGCAAGGACCGCCTCTCGATGGCGGTCGGGCTCGAAGTGCGGGTGCCGTTCTGCAATCACGAACTCGTCGAGTACGTCTACAACACCCCCTGGGCGATGAAGACGTTCGACGGCCGCGAGAAGAGCCTGCTGCGGCAGGCTACGGCTCATGTGATGCCGCAGTCGGTGGTGGAGCGGGTGAAGAGCCCCTATCCGTCACCGCAGAACCCCGACTACGCGACGAACCTGCAGCGACAGGTCAAGGAGGTCGTAGGGGAACCGGACGCGCAGGTGTTCGCGCTGGTCGACCGCGCCTGGGCGCAGGACGTGGTGTCTCAGGACCCGGCGCGTATGTCGGTCGCCGTCAGGGCCGGTCTGGAGCGGGTGCTCGACCTGCACACCTGGCTGGAGCTGCATACGCCCGAACTGATTCTGGACTGACCGTGCCGAGCCGCTCGCGAAGCCCCCACCTCTTCCGAGCGGCCCTCATCGCCCTCGGCGGCGCCCTACCCCCCGGGGCGCCGCCGGGAGGCTGGGGATCACGGTGTGCACGACGCCATCGGCAGCCTGCTCCGCGCTCCGCCGTGCCGACCCGAAAACGCAGACCGTGCCGGCCGAAAACTCGGCCGGCACGGTCTGCGATATGTGTGTCGGGAGGGGGACTTGAACCCCCACGCCCTGTAAAGGGCACTAGCACCTCAAGCTAGCGCGTCTGCCATTCCGCCACCCCGACAAGGTGCACCGCCCGGCTCGGCGTGCGGCGACCACAACTTTAACACCCGATCGGAGCCTGCCGATCACGCTGCCCTCCCGCCTCTTGGGACCCCGCCCGGGAAGCGGGAGTATGGGGAGCGGACCCGTGCTACGAGGAGGCAGTGTGAACCAGTCGAGCCCTTCCCCGACCGGTGGCGGTGGGAACGCGGAGAGCGAGGTCGTCGACCTCTGCCGCGATCTCATCAGGATCGACACCAGCAACTACGGCGGAAACGAGGGCCCGGGCGAACGTGCCGCCGCCGAGTACGTCGCCGAGAAGCTCGCCGAGGTGGGTCTGGAGCCGGAGATCTTCGAGTCCAGCCCGGGGCGCGCCTCGACGGTCGCGCGTATCGCCGGGGAGGACTCCTCGCGCCCCGCCCTCCTGATCCACGGCCACACCGACGTCGTGCCCGCCAACGCGGACGACTGGACGCACCACCCCTTCTCCGGCGAGATCGCCGACGGCTGCGTCTGGGGCCGCGGTGCCGTCGACATGAAGGACATGGACGCGATGACGCTCGCGGTCGTGCGCGACCGACTGCGCAGCGGCCGCCGTCCCCCTCGCGACGTGGTGCTGGCCTTCCTCGCGGACGAGGAGGCCGGCGGCCTCTACGGGGCCCGGCACCTCGTGGACAACCACCGCGACCTCTTCGAGGGCGTGACCGAGGCGATCGGCGAGGTCGGGGGCTTCTCGTTCACGGTCAACGAGAACCTGCGGCTTTACCTGGTGGAGACCGCCCAGAAGGGCATGCACTGGATGCGTCTGACCGTGGACGGCACCGCGGGCCACGGTTCGATGACGAACAACGACAACGCCATCACCGAGCTCTGCGAGGCGGTGGGACGGCTGGGCCGCCACAAGTTCCCGGTGCGCGTGACGAAGACCGTCCGGTCCTTCCTCGACGAACTCTCCGACGCACTCGGGACCGAGCTCGACCCCGAGGACATGGAGGAGACCCTCGCGAAGCTCGGCGGCATCGCGAAGATCATCGGCGCGACGCTGCAGAACACGGCGGCGCCCACGCAGCTCGGCGCCGGCTACAAGGTCAACGTGATCCCCGGCCAGGCCACCGCGCACGTCGACGGACGGTTCCTCCCCGGACATGAGGAGGAGTTCCTCGCCGACCTCGACCGCGTCCTCGGTCCACGGGTGCGGCGTGAGGACGTGCACGCGGACAAGGCCCTGGAGACGAGCTTCGACGGTGCCCTCGTCGACGCGATGCAGACGTCCCTCAAGGCAGAGGACCCCGCCGCGCGCGCCGTGCCGTACATGCTCTCCGGCGGCACGGACGCCAAGTCCTTCGACGACCTCGGAATCCGCTGCTTCGGGTTCGCTCCCCTGAAGCTGCCGCCGGAGCTCGACTTCGCGGGAATGTTCCACGGTGTTGACGAGCGGGTGCCCGTGGACGGACTGAAGTTCGGTGTGCGCGTGCTGGACCGATTCCTGGACCAGTGCTGAAATACGCCTGCCGATAAGGAAGTTGAACGGCACGCCCTGTGTTGGGCGTGCCGTTCCGTCTTTCCGTGGAGTATTCGCGCGCCCGTGCGTAAGTGACCGGAACGAGTGAATGGCTGCGTCCACTCGTACCCGCGTTACTCCGTCCTCGTTACAAGTGATGCGGTTCGCGGCTTGAACCGCGATGCCAACGAGGAGGAATCATGATCAAGAAGGTCGCCGCAGTCGCGGCTGCCGCCGGGGGTCTGGTGCTCGCCGGAGCAGGTGTGGCCGTAGCGGACGGCGCCCAGGTCGCAAGCGGGGGCGGCGGTGTGGCCAGCGGCAACAACGTGCAGGTCCCCGTGGACGTCCCGGTCGGACTGTGTGGCAACACGATCACGGTGCTCGGGCACATGAATCAGTCGGCCTGCGTCTGAACCGATTCCTCAACGCGGGAGAAAGAAGCCGCAGGGCCGGAGCGTGTGCGCACCTCCGGCATGAAGGCTTTTTCCGGCGGCGTACTGAGCAGCCGCCCCCGTTGAGCGTCCTCGAACACCCACTGGCAGAAAGCAAGGCAGGGAAGAAAGACATGCGACAGGTCACAAGGAAAGGCCTGATCACCGTGGCCGCGGCGGGCGGAGTGCTCGCCGCGTTCTCAGGCGGTACGGCTTACGCGGACGGCAGTCAGGCGGCCTCCGGCTCGGGGGTCGCCTCCGGCAACAACGTGCAGGTCCCCGTCGACGTCCCCGTGAAGGTGTGCGGCAACACGATCACCGTTCTCGGCGCCCTCAACTCGTCGGCCGGATGCGCCGGCGGCGGTGGCAGCGGCTCCGGGCAGGTGAGCGACTCCGGCAGCGGTACCGGCGTCGCCTCCGGCAACAACGTGCAGGCCCCGATCAGTGTGCCGGTGGAGGTCTGCGGCAACACCGTCACGGCTGTCGGCAGCGGCAACGCCGGCGGGGACTGCGGCGGCGGCTCGGGCGAGGTCCCCGTGGACCCGCCGGAGGTTCCGGATGTCCCCGGGAACCCGGACGTCCCCGGGAACCCGGACGTGCCGGGTACGCCGGAGGAGCCGAACACCCCGAATGAGCCGGGCACGCCCGAAGGGCCCGGCGACGAGGGCGGCATCACGCCGGACGCCGAGACGGACATCCGTGCGCAGTCGGAGCCGGTCGGAGAGCTGGCGGAGACGGGGTCTGACAACCTCGGCATCGCCGCGTCGGCGAGCGCGGGTCTGCTGATCGGCGGATTCGTCCTCTACCGGCGGGCCCGGGTCGCGTCCCGGCGCTGATCCCGAAGGTCCGGACAAGGCGGAGCGGGCACCCCACGGGTGGTGCCCGCTCCGCTGCTTGTTCTCTTGTCCGCTCCCGCGCTCACCAGGTGGCGCGGAGCTGGCGGATGATCCGGCGGCGCAGCCGCACCCTGCGGCTGCCGTCGGGGTAGAGCCGCGTACGGGCCAACTCCCAGTGCCCGTACTCGGCATGCTCGGTCAGCAGTCTGGTCGCCGCCTTGCGGGAGACCCCGCGAGGAACGTACACGTCACGAAATTCGTATTCCGGCATCCCATCTATTGTGCGGGCAGAGGACGGATGCGGATAGCGTCTGCACTATGTCTGATGCTGCGCAGCCCACCGCTGCCGACGTACGTGCCGCCGCCGATGCAGTGAAAGCCGCTCTCGACCGGCATCTGGAGGCGGTCGAGCGACGCGCGGAAGGTGCCACGGACGGCGGTGAGGAAGGCGCCCTCGACACCGCCGTCTACGCGGCCTTCGACGAGCTCGCCGCTGCCGGCGAGGCCTACGACGAGTTGCTGTACGAGAAGTACGACGAAGTCACTCCGTTCGAGATCCCGGGCGGAGACGCGATGCCGGCCTACACCGGCCCCGAGGTGCCCAGCGCCCTGACGGTGCTGATCCGCCGGGACTACACCGTCGTGGAGCCGCACCGGCTGCTCGCCCAGGCGCAGCGCGTCACCGACCTCGATCCGGACTCGGCCGACGACGACACGGCGGGGTCGTCCGCGGGCAGCAGTGTCCACGCGGCGCTCGGCGTGCTCTTCGGGGAGTACGAGGCGGACGAGATCGCCACACGGCACAAGGAGTTCGGCCTGGACGAGGGCGACTCGACGCTGTGGGTCTCGGCGGCCGACGAACCGAGCGAGCCGGGGGAGTGGCTCAGCGCGCCGTTCGACCAGGCGGACCCCGAGCGTGTCGTCTGCCGGTTCGACGTCAGCTCCGTCTTCGACGAGGCGGACTTCGAGGCGTTCGACGAGGACTGACCCGGCGGCGCGAGGCGGCGGCCGAAGGCCCCGCACCGGCCCGTCGCATCAGTGACCGGAGCCGCGGGACCCGGCCGGGTGACGGGCCGGATCGCGCGGCACCGTCTCGCAGCACGGAGCCGCCGGTGCGGAGCTTTTGCGGGGCATTCAGGCGCCTGGCCCTGCGCCCCCGTCGCCCTCCGGAGCCGGCGCCTCTGGGGACGCCGCCGCGGCGGCCGCCTGCTGTGCGGACTGCTTGAGCAGCTTCCGCAGCCGTGTCGTCCGGTCGGGGGCCGTGACCGAGGCGACAGCCCGCGGCAGGGCGTCCTCGGCGCCGTGGACCACGGAGAGGTGCCGTTCACCCCGGCCGAAGGCCGTGTAGACCCACTCGCGCGTCAGCGCTCCCGTGGCGTCACCCGGGAGCACCACCACCGCTGCGGGCCAGCGCATCCCGACCGCCTGGTGGGCCGTGACCGCCCAGCCGTGGCGGACGGTGCCCGCTACCCGCTCGCGCGCCACGAGGACGCTCTCACCGGTGCCCGTGTACTCCAGGCGCAGCCCCTCGTCGTCGCCGGAGACGACGGTCGCGGGCGCCGTCCGCCCGGGAGCGGGGGTATGGACCACCCGGTCACCCGGGTCGAAGCCGCCGAAGCGCCCCGGGCCGGGGTGCAGCCGCTCCTTCAGGGCGGCGTTCAGCGCCCGGGTGCCGGCCGCGCCGCCGTGCCCGGGAGTGATGACCTGCGTGTCGTCCGCGGGCACGCCCAGCGCGCGGGGAACCGAGTCGGCGACGAGCTGGACGGTGCGGTGCACGGCCTCGGGAGCGTCCCGCACCGGGACGATCACGACCTCCTTCCCGGGGGCCTCGACCTGGGTCAGCTCTCCGATCCCGATGCCCGAGACGAGCTCGCCCACGGGGCCCGGGTCCGGCGTGCGGGAGGCCACGCGGGGGCACGCGCCGGAGGACAGCACGTCCGCGAAGACCTGGCCCGGGCCCGCGGAACCGAGTACGTGCGGATCGCCGCTGAGCACCAGGCGCGCCCCGTCGGGCAGGGACTCCACGAGAGCGGCCGCCGTCTCGGCGTCCAGTTGGGGAGCGTCGCAGACGATCAGCAGATCGAGTGACCATGCTCCGTCCTCGTCCCTCGCGGGGCCCTCGCGGCCTTCGAGGAGCCCGGCGACGGTGACGACGCAGGACGCCGCGCCCTCGGCGCCGGAGAGCTCTCCGTCCGGGGTGCCGTCTCCGTCCCCCGGGCCGCGGTCTGCGTCCTCCGGGCCGCCGTCTCCGTCTCCCGGGCCGCCGCCCTCGCAAGCGGCCACGAGGCCTGCCAGCCGGGCCCGCCCGTCGAGGCTGTGCGCCGCCGCGTACGCCCGCAGCCCCGCGTGCCGTGCGGCGGCCAGGAGCGCGGCGGGTTCGGCACGCGCGGCGTCGCCGCCGGTGTGGACCGTCAGCCCGTGCCCGGCGACCGCGCGGATCAGTTCGGCGGCCGACGGGGAGGGAGCGGAGGCTGCCGCGGCCTCCCAGGCCTCCGGACTGCCGGGCCGGGCCCCGGAGGGCCCGTCACCGGGAGGTTCGTCCCCGGCGGGCTCGCCGCCGCCCGCGCCGCCCGGGGTCTGCTGCTGGGCCCCGATCACCCGGGCCAGGCCGTCCGCGAGGCTTTCCTCCGCGAGGGCGTAGCGGTCGAGCCCGAGCAGCAGCTCGACGGGGCGCTCCGCACCCTCGTCCCCGGAATCTCCGCCCGCCCCGGCGGCCTCCGCGGGGGCGGTGCCGCCGCCGGGCATGGCGTCGAGCGAGTCCTCGAAGACGAGGACGGCGCCCGAGTCGACCGCGGCGCGGACCGCCTCGTCCGGCTCGGGAACCCCGTGCTGCGAGAGGCCCTTGGCGAGCGCCGCCGGCTCCAGCGCCGTGTGCCCCGCGAGCGCGGCACGCTCCAGCAGCCAGACGACGAGCGCCTGGGCACGGCGCTCGTCCTCCGGGCCGCACTCGCCGCCCAGGAGAGCGCGGGCGAAACCGTCCGCCTGCTCCGGACGGACGCCCGGTGCCGCCAGGAGCTGCCACGGGTCGGCGCGCAGCAGCTCCGCCGCCGACTCGCCCAGTGCCTCGGCGGCGGGTGCCGCCAGCCCTTCCGGCGCCCCGCCTTCCGCGAGGACCGCGCGCAGCTCCTCCGGCACGGTCACCGGACCGCTCGCGCGCCCGCCCGCGCCGGGGCCTCCGGCGGGGGAGGGGCCCGGTGCCGGGCGGGGCGGGCGCGGGCCTGGCGCGGCCTGCGGCGCGGGTTCGGCGAAGAAGGACGCGGCGGAGCGCTCGCCGCTCTCCACCGCCCTTACGGCCGCGAGGAGTTCGGCTGCCTTGGCGTCCCCTGTCTTGGCGTCCGTCACAGCTCGCTCCAGTCCTGGTCGGGGTAGCGGTGCACCGGCGCCGACACGTCGTCGAGCGCTCGGCAGATCTCGTCGGGAAGGCTAAGCCCTTCCACTGACAAGGCCTCCGTGAGCTGCTGCGACGTGCGTGCGCCGACGATCGGCGCCGTGACCCCGGGACGGTCCCGCACCCAGGCGAGCGCGACCTGCAGCGGGGAGACCGCCAGCCCGTCGGCGGCCGTGGAGACGGCGTCGACGATGCGGTCGGCGGTCTCGTCGAGGTACGGGGCGACGAACGCCGCCAGCTGCTCCGAGGCGCCGCGGGACCCGGGCGGCGGGTCGGCACTGCGGTACTTGCCCGTCAGCACTCCGCGGCCCAGCGGGGAGGAGGGCAGCAACCCCAGGCCCAAGTCCGCGGCGGCGGGCAGGAGTTCACGTTCCACGCCGCGCTGCAGCAGGGAGTACTCCATCTGCGTGCTGGCCAGCGTCGTGCGGGTTCCGGGGGCGGCGAGCTGCCAGGTGGCGGCCTTCGCGAGCTGCCAGCCGCTGAAGTTCGAGACGCCCACGTAGCGTGCGCGCCCGCTGCTGACCGCGATGTCCAGTGCCTGCAGCGTCTCTTCGAGTGGTGTGTCCGGGTCGAAGGCGTGCACCTGCCACAGATCGACGTAGTCGGTGCGCAGCCGTTCCAGGGAGGCGTCGAGCGCGGCGAGCAAGTGGCCGCGTGAGCAGTCGAACCGCCGGTCGGGATCGGGGACGCTGCCCGCCTTGGTGGCGATGACGAGGTCGCGGCGCGGCACCAGACCCTCCACGAGTCTGCCCAGGAGGTACTCGGCGCCGCCGTCCGCGTAGACGTCCGCCGTGTCGACGAGCGAGCCCCCCGCCTCCCAGAACGTCTTGAGCTGATCCGCGGCGTCCCGCTCCCCGGTGTCCCGGGCCCAGGTGAGGGTGCCGAGGCCGAGTCGGGATACGCGCAGGCCGGTGCGGCCCAGATGCCTTGCCTCCATGGGCGTTGAGGTTACTTGCGGCCGCACGTTACAGTCCCTCGGACAGAGACGTTACTGATCAGTAAGGGGACCATATGCGGCTCGGTATCAACCTCGGCTACTGGGGCGCGGGGATGGACGCGGACAATCTCGCCGTCGCCAAGGAGGCCGACCGCCTCGGCTACGACGTGTGCTGGGCCGCCGAGGCGTACGGATCGGACGCCCCCACGGTCCTCTCCTGGGTGGCCGCGCAGACGGAGAACATCGACGTCGGCTCCGGCATCTTCCAGATCCCCGCCCGTACGCCCGCGATGACGGCGATGACCGCCGCCACCCTCGACTCCCTTTCGGGCGGGCGCTTCCGGCTCGGCCTCGGCGTCTCCGGCCCGCAGGTCTCCGAAGGCTGGTACGGCGTGAAGTTCGACAAGCCCCTCTCGCGCACCCGCGAGTACGTGGAGATCATCCGCATGGCCATGTCCCGCGAGCGCCTCAGCCACGAGGGCGAGCACTGGACGCTTCCGCTGCCCGGCGGCCCGGGCAAGCCCATCAAGCTCACCGTCCACCCCGTACGCGAGGAGATCCCGCTCTACATCGCGGCCATCGGCCCGAAGAACCTGGAGCAGACCGGGGAGATCGCCGACGGTGCGCTGCTGATCTTCTTCTCCCCGGAGCACGCGGAGGAGACCACGCTGCAGCACCTGCGCGCCGGCCGCGAGAAGGCGGGCAAGGGGCCGGGGCTCACGGGCTTCGACGTCTGCCCGACGGTGCCCATGGCGGTGGGCGATGACGTGCGGGCGCTGGCCGACCAGTTCCGTCCGTACACCGCGCTGTACGTCGGCGGCATGGGCAGCCGCAAGCAGAACTTCTACAACCGCCTCGCGCAGCGCATGGGTTACGAGAAGGAGGCCGCCGAGATCCAGGAGAAGTACCTGTCCGGCGACAAGGAGGGCGCGGCGGCGGCCGTGCCGCACGAACTCATCGACTCCACCACCCTCGTCGGCCCGGTCGAGCGCATCGCCGAGCGCATGCGCGCCTACGCGGACGCGGGCGTGACGACGCTCTCCCTCGCGCCGGCCGGTTTCGGTCTCGAGGAGCGGCTGAGCGGGCTGCGGGCTGGCGTCGAGGCGCTGGAGCGCGCCGGGGCGGCCTCCTGAGAGGGCGGCCCGGACGGCGTTCCTGAAGCGCCGTCCCGGGCTGCGCGCCCGGACATGCCTACGGCCGTGGTGGGGGCTCGGGGTCTTCCCCGCCACGGCCGTCACGCAACTCAACGTCCCGCGTGCGGAAACGGTTACGCGCCGGCCGCGGACGCCCCCTCACCGGAGCATCCGCCCTACCAGCCTGCCGGTCGCAGGGTGCCCCGTGCCGCCGGGCGCCGTGTCACATCCACCCGCGACGCTTGAAGAAGCGGAAGAGCATCAGGCACGCCGTCGCGATCAGCGCGATCACAGTCGGGTACGCCCACACCCAGTCCAGCTCCGGCATGTGCTCGAAGTTCATGCCGTACACCCCGGCGATGGCCGTCGGAATGGCGAACATGGCCGCCCACGCGGAGATCTTGCGCATGTTGTCGTTCTGCCGGACGCTCATCTGCGCGAGGTTCGCCGACAGCATGTCCGACAGCAGCCGGTCGAGGCTGTCGACCTGGTCGTGCACGCGGGACAAGTGGTCGCTGACGTCGCGGAAGAACGGGCGGGACTCCTCGTGCACGAAGGGCACCCCTGAGCGCGTCAGCCGCTCCAGGGGCTCGGCGAGCGGCCCCGTCGCGCGCCGGAAGCCCAGCACCTGCCGCTTGAAGCCGTAGATGCGGCCCGCCGTGTCCCGGGCGGACCGGCCCTCGGGGGCGAAGACGTCCTCCTCCAGGCCCTCCAGGCTCACCTGGAGGTCGGCCGCCACCTCCATGTACTGGTCGACGACGGCGTCGCTGACGACGTACATCACCGCCGTCGGACCGTGCCGGAGCACCTTCGGGTCCTGCTCCAGCCGCTCCCGCACCTCGCCGAGCGGATTGGCCTCGCCGTGCCGCACGGTGACGACGAAGGAGTCGCCGATGAAGAGCATGACCTCGCCCGCGGAGACCGTCGCGGTGGACTGGTCGTAGGAGACGGGCTTCAGGACGAGGAAGAGGGAGTCGGAGTAGACCTCCAGCTTGGGCCGCTGATGCGCGTGGAGGGCGTCCTCGACGGCGAGCGGATGGAGCCCGAACTCCTCGGCGACGTGGTCGAATTCGGCTTCGGTGGGCTCGTGCAGGCCTATCCACAGGAAAGCGTCCCCCGCCTCCCTGGCCTCCGCCAGGGCGTCGGAGAAGCCGGACGGGCGCTCCATGCGCTGTCCGTCCCTGTAGATGGCGCAGTCCACGATCACGACAGGTCATTGTGCCCCGTCGCCGCAGCTCCAACCACCGCGGCCGCCCCGGCCGGCGGCGGGGGACGGCGGCGCGGGCCGCTCGCTTACGCTGGCAGGCATGCCCACGCTGATCCTCGTACGGCACGGCCGCTCCACCGCCAACACCTCCGGACTGCTCGCGGGCCGCACTCCGGGGGTGGCGCTCGACGAGCATGGGCAGACGCAGGCCGAATCGCTCCCGGACCGGCTCGGCGCCCTGCCCCTCGCCGCCGTCGTCAGCAGCCCCATGCAGCGCTGCCAGGAGACGCTGGCGCCGCTCGCCCGCGCCCGCCCCGGCCTGCCGGTGCACACCGACGAGCGGATCTCCGAGTGCGACTACGGGGACTGGAGCGGGCGCAAGCTGGCCGAGCTCCTCGAAGAGCCGCTGATGACGACGGTCCAGCAGCATCCCTCCGCCGCGGCGTTCCCCGGCGGGGAGTCGATGCGGGACATGCAGGCCAGGGCGGTCGAGGCGGTACGCGAGTGGAACGGCCGCATCGAGGAGGAGCACGGGTCCGGAGCGCTGTACGCGATGTGCTCGCACGGGGACATCATCAAGTCCGTCGTGGCCGACGCCCTCGGCATGCATCTGGACCTCTTCCAGCGCATCTCCGTCGCCCCGTGCTCGCTGACCGTCATCCGCTACACGGCGCTGCGGCCCTTCCTGCTGCGGCTGGGGGAGACCGGGGAACTGGACTCGCTCGTACCGCCGGAGCGTCCCGCCGGGGAGGCGGAGACGGCCGCTGAGGGAGAAGGCGCGGCGGATGGCGCGGCAGACGCTTCGCGCAAGCCCGGCGGGGAAGACAGAAGCCGCGAGCAGGGGAGCAACGCCACTGTGGGAGGCGGCGCTTAAGCGCGAAGATCGGCAGTCGCAGTAGGGTGCCCATTGACCGAGTAGACGTCGACGACAACGGAGCAGGACGTGTCCCGTCAGGTGTTCCTCTACGACCCTCCGGACCGATTCATCGCCGGTACGGTCGGGCTGCCAGGACGGCGCACCTTCTACCTCCAGGCCTCCGCTTCGGGCCGTACGACGAGCGTCGCGCTGGAGAAGGCTCAGGTCGAGGCGCTGGCCGAGCGGATCGACGAACTGCTCGACGAGGTGGTCCGCCGCTCCGGCGGCAACGCCCCCGTCCCCGCCGTCGCGCCCTCCGAGACCGACGACAAGGAGCCGCTGGAGACGCCTGTCGAGGAGGAGTTCCGCGTCGGGACGATGGCCCTCGCCTGGGACGGCGACGGCGAGCGGATGGTGGTCGAGGCGCAGGCCATCGTCGAGCTCGAGGCGGACTCCGACGAGGATCTCGCGGACGCCGAGGAGCGGCTGCTCCAGGACGACGAGAACGGCCCCCCGATGCTGCGGGTGCGGCTCGACGGGGCCATGGCCCGCGCGTTCGCCAAGCGGGCCATGGAGGTCGTCAACGCCGGACGTCCGCCGTGCCCGCTGTGCAGCCTGCCGCTCGACCCGGAAGGGCACGTGTGCCCGCGGCAGAACGGTTACCGGCGGGGCGAATGAGCAAGCAGGCCGAGTCAGCTTCGCCGCCGCGGCCGGGCCCTCCGTCCGGCTCCCCGGCGGACGAGGAGACGCGCCTCCACCTGGAGCGCGGCGCGCTGACGGTGCTGGGGCAGATCCGGGAGGCATCGAACGCGGTGCTCTTCGGGCGGGTCGAGCACGAGGGCCGCGGCTTGCCGTGCGTGTACAAGCCGGTGGCGGGCGAGCGTCCCCTGTGGGACTTCCCCGACGGCACGCTCGCGCAGCGCGAGGTGGCGGCGTACGAGATCTCGCGTGCGCTGGGCTGGGACCTGATCCCCGCCACGGTCCTGCGCGAGGGCCCCTACGGCCTCGGGATGTGCCAGGCGTGGGTCGGGCCGCTGCCCGGCACGGAGGACGACGACGAAGCGGGCACTGAAGCGGGCAGCGACGCTGAGGCGGGCGGCGACGGCACCGGTCCGGGAGAGTCCGCGGACGAGGCCGCGCAAGCGGACGTGCGGGACGGCGACGGGCGCGTCGACGGCGCGGACGAGGCCGCCGGACCGCCCCCGGGTGAGGCGCTCGGAGACCTGCTCGCCGTGGTCGAGGGCGACGAGCCGGGCGCGGGCTGGAAGACCGTCGGACACGTGGACACCGGCGGAGCGCGCCCCGCCCTGCTCGTACACGCCGACGACGCCCGGCTCCGGCGGCTCGCCGTCGTCGACGCCGTGATCAACAACGCGGACCGCAAAGGAGGCCACCTCCTGCCGGCCCCCGGCGGACGGCTCTACGCCATCGACCACGGAGTCACCTTCCACGCGGACGGCAAGCTGCGGACCCTCCTGTGGGGGTGGGCCGGTGAGGAACTCACCGCGGAGGCCTGCGCCGCACTGCGTGAACTGGCCGCGAGGCTGGCCGACGGCACTCCGCTCGCGGCCCGGCTGTCCGAACTGATCACTCCCGAGGAGATCGACGCACTCCGCAAGCGCGTCGACGCGCTGCGCACGTCCGGACGGCACCCGATGCCCGGCGGCGACTGGCCCGCTATTCCCTGGCCGCCCCTGTAGGGGCCCTGCGGAGCCTCGGCGGCCGCGGCCGCGGGTGCGCGCACCGGCGGACGTGCCGATACTCCTCAACCGCAGCCGAGCCCCGTCAAGGCCGTGTATCCGGCCATTCACACAACTTGCCCATCTCTCGCCCCGTTCGCCCGAGATGCCGAACGGCCGTCCGGGTTAGGCTCGTGGAATGCATGCCTGGCCCGCTCCCGAAGTCCCCGCCCTGCCTGGTCAGGGCCGCGATCTGGAGATCCACGACACCGCGACCGATGGACGGGTGACCCTCGTCCCAGGTCCGGTCGCCCGCCTCTACGTCTGCGGCATCACGCCCTACGACGCCACCCACCTGGGGCACGCGGCGACGTACAACGCCTTCGACCTCGTACAGCGCGTGTGGCTCGACACCAAGCGGCAGGTGCACTACATCCAGAACGTCACCGATATCGACGACCCGCTGCTGGAGAGGGCCCAACTCACCGGCGAGGACTGGACGGCACTCGCGGAGCGTGAGACCGCGCTGTTCCGCGAGGACATGACGGCCCTGCGGATGCTGCCCCCGAGGCACTTCGTCGGGGCTGTCGAATCGATTCCTCGCATCGTGCCGATGGTCGAACGGCTCCTCGAGCTCGGCGCGGCGTACGAACTGGAGGGTGACGTCTACTTCTCCGTCGACGCGGACTCCCACTTCGGCGAGGTGTCCCGACTCGATGCTGAAACGATGCGGCTGCTCTCGGCCGAGCGGGGCGGCGATCCCGAGCGTCCCGGAAAGAAGAGCCCGCTGGACCCCATGCTGTGGCGCGGCGCGCGCGACGGCGAACCCCGGTGGGACGGCGCCTCCCTCGGCTTCGGGCGTCCCGGCTGGCACATCGAGTGCGTGGCCATCGCGCTGGAGCACCTCGGGATGGGCTTCGAGGTGCAGGGCGGAGGCTCGGACCTGGCCTTCCCGCACCACGAGATGGGCGCCTCGCACGCCCAGGCGCTCACCGGCGAGCACCCCTTCGCGCAGACGTACGTGCACGCCGGCATGGTCGCCCTGGACGGCGAGAAGATGTCCAAGTCGAAGGGCAACCTCGTCTTCGTCTCGCAGCTGCGGCGCGAGGGCGTCGACCCCGCCGCGATCCGTCTCGTGCTGCTCTCGCGCCACTACAGGGACGACTGGGAGTACGCCGGCGAAGTGCTGGACGAGGCCCGCTCACGGCTCGCGCGGTGGCGTGCCGCCGTCTCACGGCCCGACGGCCCGCCCGCCGAGAGTGTGGTGGCCCAGGTACGGGCAGCGCTGGCCGACGATCTGAACACGCCCGACGCCTTGGCCGCCGTCGACCGGTGGGCGCAGGCGCAGGAGTCCGAGGGCGGCACGGACACGGGCGCGCCCGGTCTGGTCTCGCGGACGGTCGACGCGCTCCTGGGAGTCGCGTTGTAGCGAAGCGGCGGCAACTCCCGGGCGCCCCGCGGGAGTCAGTGCCGAAGACGGCGGAAGGGCCGGACCGCGCCGGGTGGCGCGGCCCGGCCCTTCGGCTCGGTCCGGGCCGTCGGGGGTGTCCGGCCGGTGGCGGTCCGCCGGTACGGTCCGACCGCCGCGGTGCCAGGACCGCCCGATGCCGTACGCCCGGCCTGCGGGCCTCATTTCTCGCCGGGGTCCTCGCCGGGCTCGTCCTGCGGGGAAGGCTCCGGCTCACCCGGCGACTGCTGTCCGGACGACTGCTGTCCGGACGACTGCTTCCCGGGCGCCTGCTTCCGCGGCGTCTGCTTCTTCGGGGTCTGCTTCTTCTGCGCCCGCTTCGCGGGCGTCTCCTTCTCGGCGGCGGGCTTCGCGGGCTTCTTCTGCGCCTGCTTCTTCTGCGTCTGCTTCCTCGGCGTCCGCTTCTTGGGCTTCTCGCCGGCCGCGCCGCCGGACCCCTCGCCCTCGGTTGACTCCGCTCCGTCTCCGGACTTCTTCGCCGCCGTACTGCCGCCCTTCGCGCCCTTGGCGGCACCGGTGCTCTTCGAACTCCCGGTGCTCTTCCTGCCCTTGGCGGCCGCACCGCCGCCGGTGCTCCGCGATCCTCCGGTGCTGCGGCCGGAGGTGCCCTTGCCGCTGCTCCGGCCGCCCGCCCCGCTGCCGTCCTGCTTCCCGGACGTGCGGCCCTCGTCGCCCTCCGGGACGCCCGTCTGCCCGACGTCCCCGCCGTCCTGCGGGGCCTCGTGGGTCTTGCCGTCCGTGCCGGCGTCGTCTGCCTGTTCGCCGTCTGCCTGTTCGCCGACGTCTTGGCCGCCGCCGCTTTCCGTGCCGTCGGGCCTGTCCTCCGTGGTCGAGGGCCGCCGCCGCCACGACGTTCCACCCGTGCCGCGGCGGAACGAACTCGACCCGGACTCACGGGCACTGTCGCCCGAGCCACCTCCGGCAGGTCCGTCGTCGCGGCGCCGCAGATAGCGCTCGAACTCCTTGGCGATGGCTTCTCCGGACGCCTCGGGCAGTTCGGCGGTGTCGCGGGCCTCCTCCAGCGACTGCACGTACTCCGCGACCTCGCTGTCCTCCGCCGCCAGCTGGTCCACGCCCAGCTGCCAGGCACGGGCGTCCTCCGGCAGGTCGCCGAGCGGCACGCTCAGCTGCAGCAGGTCCTCCAGCCGGTTGAGCAGCGCCAGCGTGGCCTTCGGGTTGGGAGGCTGCGAGACGTAGTGCGGGACGGACGCCCACAGGCTCACCGCCGGAACCCCGGCGTGAGTGCACGCCTCCTGAAGGATGCCGACGATCCCGGTCGGGCCCTCGTACCGGGACTCCTCCAGGTTCATCGTCCGCGCCAGGTCCGAATCGGACGTCATGCCGGTCACGGGCACCGGACGGCTGTGCGGGGTGTCGCCGAGCAGCGCCCCCAGCACGACGACCATCTCGACGCCCAACTCGTGCGCGAAGCCCAGGATCTCGTTGCAGAAGGAACGCCAGCGCATACTCGGCTCGATCCCGCGTACCAGCACCAGGTCACGGGGGCCGCCCTTGCCGCCGGCGTTGTCGACGCGAACCACGGACAGCCGCGTCGTCGGCCACGTGACCTTGCGTACGCCGCCGTCGAGCCACACATGCGGCCTGTTGACCTGGAAGTCGTAGTAGTCCTCGGCGTCGAGAGCGGCGAAGACCTCGCCCTTCCACTCCTTCTCCAGGTGCCCGACCGCGGTGGAGGCGGCGTCGCCGGCGTCGTTCCAGCCTTCGAACGCGGCCACCATGACCGGGTCGACCAGCTCGGGAACTCCCTCGAGCTCGATCACCCAGCGCCTCCTTCCGGCCGGGACGGAGCACGCGCTCCATGCCCGGCAGCAGATCCAGTTCCGTGCGGCAACCAGCCTACGGCGTGTGCAGGCCACTGCCGCAGCCTTGGCCGCCCCAACTGCCTGACCAGAGCCGGTGGAGCAGCTGCCGCGCGGCGCTCCGGCCCCATCGCCTCACGCGGACGCGACCCCACCGCGCCAGGTGGCAGCGGGGCCGCCGCGCACGCGGAAGCGACCCCGCAGCACCGTCCGGTGCCGCTCATCGGGGGTGCGATGCGCCGCCCGGCCTGCTCGTAGTCCCCCGGGTGACCAGCCGCGTCCCGAGCCGGACGCGCGAGTCGCCGGTGCCGACCTGCTGTACGGCGTCGAGCAGCAACCGGCCCGCGACCAGGCCCTGTTCACGGACGGACTGACCGACCGTGGTGAGGTCCAGCAGCTCCGCGACGGGACTGTCGTCGAAGCCGACCACCGACATGTCCGCCGGTACGTCCACACCGGACCGCCGCAGCGTGCGCAACGCCCCGACGGCCACGTCGTCGGCCTCCGCGAAGACGGCGGTCGGCGGCTCGCGCAGCGACAGCAGCTCGCCCATGGCCCTGGCGCCGCCGTCCGCGCCCCAGGGTGCGGAGACGACGGCGGCAGGGGCCACCTCGAGTCCGCGTTCGCCCATGGCCGAACGGAAGCCCGCGAGACGGCGCCTGGAGACGCCCTGGTGGACGCCCTCGTCGTCGGTGGTGCGGATCATGCCGATCCGCTCGTGCCCGAGGTTCGCCAGATGGTGCACCGCCTTGGCGGCGCCCTCGCTGTCGTCGATGCCGACCTCGGGCAGGCCGCCGGGCAGGCAGGTACCGGCTCCCACGACGGGCATGCCCAGCCCGTCGAGCCGCCGTGCCTCCCGCTCGGTGAGGGAGAGGGCGATCACGACCAGCCCGTCGGCCCGGCGCCGTACCGGGAGCGTCTCGAAGAACTCGCGGCGTTCCGCGGTGCCTTCGACGTGGTACAGGACGATCTCGAATCCGGCGCCGCGCAGCACCTCGTGCACGGCGGCCAGCACCTGCGCGTGGAACCAGCGGGCGATGAAAGGGACGAGCACGGCCACCGATCCGGTGCGGCCCGTGACGAGCCCCGAGGCGGCGGGCGAGACGACGTAGTCGAGGTTCTCCGCCGCGCGCAGGATGCGCCGCCGCAGGGCGTCGGAGACACCGGGCAGGCCGCGCAGCGCGCGCGAGACGGTGCCGCTGGAGACGCCCACGGCGTGCGCGACGTCCGCCATCGTCGTCGCCGGGTGCTGCTGCTCGGAGCTCACCGCGGCAGATTAACAGCCGGTGACGCAACCGATTCAGTACGTGGGAGACCACCCTCACCTTGACCTCGGAGAAAACGCTGTCCAGGATTGCGCAAGCGTTTTAGTAACCGGCCCGGCCGCGCCCGGCGACGGCGGACGAGCGCTCCGGCCGTACGCTCCGGGCCGGCGGCCCAGAACGGAGCGAGACGCAGGAGGAGGCCGCAGTGCAGGAGAACCCGTCCAGCCCGGGCGACGTGGAGGAGGCCGGGGACTGGTGGCGTGAAGCCGTCGTCTACCAGGTGTACGTGCCGAGCTTCGCCGACTCCGACGGCGACGGCATGGGAGACCTCCGCGGTGTCAGCGGGCGCATGGACCATCTCGCGGCACTCGGCGTCGACGCGCTGTGGCTGACGCCCTTCTACCCCTCGCCCTGGGCCGACGGCGGTTACGACGTCTCGGACTACCGCGACGTCGATCCGCGCCACGGCACGCTCGACGACTTCCGCGAACTGCTGAACCGCGCCCACGGGCACGGACTGAAGATCATCGTCGACATCGTCCCCAACCACTGCTCCGACCAGCACCCCTGGTTCGCCGAGGCGCTCGCCGCCGCACCCGGCTCCGCCGCCCGCGACCGCTTCCACTTCCGGGACGGCGAGGGCCCCGACGGCAGCGAACCCCCCGCCGACTGGCAGTCCAAGTTCGGCGGCGGAGCCTGGACCCGTACCGCGGACGGCCAGTGGTACATGCACATCTTCGCCGCCGAGCAGCCCGACCTGAACTGGGAGAACCCCGAGGTCGCGGCCGACTTCGAGCGAACCCTGCGGTTCTGGCTCGACCTCGGCGTGGACGGCTTCCGGGTCGACGTCGCCCACGGGCTGCGCAAGGACCTGAACCCCCCGCTGCGGCACACCCGTGGCAACGACGCCGCACCGCTCAACTCCCCGCCCCAGGGCGACGACCACCCCTTCTGGGACCGCGACGAGGTGCACGGGATCTACCGCTCCTGGCGCGAGATCCTCGACACCTACGAGCCGCCCCGTATCGCGGTGGCGGAGGCCGGAGTCAGCGCCACCCGGCTTCCCCTGTACACCAGGCCCGACGAGCTCCACCAGGCGTTCAACTTCTTCCACCTGCGCTGCCCCTGGGACGCCCGCTCCTTCCGCGACGTCATCGACACCTCCCTCGAAGGCGCCCGCTCCGTGGGGACGCTGCCGACCTGGGTCCTCTCCAACCACGACGTCGTACGCCACGTCACCCGCTACGGCCTGCCGAAGGGCACCGACCTGGCCGCCTGGCTGATGTCGGACGGCAGGGAACCCGCGGCAGACCTGGACCTCGGCCGCCGCCGGGCCCGCGCGTCCGCGCTGCTGACCCTGGCGCTGCCCGGCACCGCGTACCTCTACCAGGGCGAGGAGCTGGGCCTGCCGGAGGTGGCGGATCTGCCGGCCGAGGCGCTGCGCGACCCGATGTGGGAGCGTACGGGCCGCACCCTCAAGGGCCGCGACGGCTGCCGCGTACCGCTGCCCTGGCAGGAGGAGGGCCCCTCGTTCGGCTTCGGGCCCGGCGGCGGATGGCTGCCGCAGCCCAAGGGATGGGGCGGGTACTCGGCCGCGTCGCAGTCAGGGGACCCGGAGTCGTTCCTGGAGCTGTACCGCACGGCGCTGCGGCTGCGCGCGGACGTGCGGGGGAGCGGCGGCCTGGAGTGGCTGCCGTCGGAGCAGGACGAACTGGCCTTCCGACGGGGACGGGCGCTGGATTGCCGGGTCAACCTGGGCCGGCGGCCGGTGCCGTTGCCCCCGGGAGCCGACGTCCTGGTGGCCAGCGACGCTCCGGAGCCGGGCGGCCTGCTCGCACCGGACACGGCGGTCTGGCTCAGGCCCTCGCGGTGAATCGCTGCCGAGGAAGGGGGACTTGGCCGGAGGCGGGCCTCGGCGCCGCGCCCGGGAACGGGCCTCCCTCCGTACCGGCGGCCTCATGGGGGTTGAACCCGCCGCGGCGGGAGGTTCTGGCGTGCCGGGCGTGACCGGGCGAGACGACAGGGACGGGCACGGCCGCCGCTGAGCATCGGCGAGACGGCGCGGGCCGCCGGCATCACGGTGCGTGCGCTGCACCGCTACGACGAGGTCGGCCTGCTGGGAGCGAGCGAACGCACGGGGCCGGGGCACCGCCGGTACACCGAGCGGGACCTGCGGCGGCTCTGCAGCGTGCGTGCGCTGCGCTCCCTCGCGCTGTCCCTGGAGGAGATCGCCGGCGTGCTGGGCGGGGACGGCGACGACCTCTCGGCCATGCGCGACCTGCTCGGCGCACAGCTGCGCGCGGTGCGCTCGCAGGCCGCGCGCCTCGTCGAGCTGGAGCAGCAACTGGGCCACCTGCTGCGCCAGTTGGACGAGGACGCGATGCCCGGTCCGGACCTGTTCATGACGACTCTGGAGATGATCTCCGTGTACGAGACCTCATTCACCGAGGAGCAGCGGGACCAGCCGGCCGCGAGGAGGGCCGAACTCGGCCGGTAAGGAGCCGAGACGGCCGAGACCGAATGAGCCGGCCCCGTCGAGGAGTTGTTGCGGCGCATGCGGGACGGCGCCCCCGCCGACGACCCGGAGGTGCAGGAGCCGGCCCGCCGCTGGGACGCGCTCGCCGACCGGTTCCACGCCGCCGGCAGGGCCGGAGAGCAGACGAAGACCGCGTCGCAGCGCGCGTGGGAGGAGAACAGCGAGGAGGCTGGCCGCCGCCTGCCGTGGCCGGCAGAGCGGACGCGGGAGCTGCTGGTCTACCCGGACGAGGCACGGCGCGTCCGGCTGAGAAGCCTGCCGTCTCCGCCCTCCCGGGGGCGGGTACCGCGGGGGACTCGGCGCCGTGCCGCCGCCGGGAGAGCGGCGGCCGCACGGCGCCGAGAGGCCGTCGGGCGCGTCAGGCGGGACGCTGCGCCAGCAGCATGCCGACCCGCTCGCGCACCTCGTCGGTGTCCAGGCCCCGGATCGTGAGGGTCGTGCGGCGCCGCAGCACGTCGTCGACGGTCTCGGCCCACTCGTGGTCGCGAGCGTGGACGACCTGCGCCCAGATCTCCGGCCCGTCCGGATGAATGCGCTCGCCCAGCGCCGGGTCCTCGTTGACCAGACGCGCGATGTCGAATGCCAGCGAGCCGTAATGAGTGGCCAGATGACGCGCCGTCATCGGGTCCATGCGCGGGCCGGGTTCGCGCTCACGGTCGACCAGCAGCCGGTGGGCGACGGCGTTGGGGTTGCTGATGCCGGGCAGCGGCGTGCGCCTGACCAGCTCCCGCACGGGCTCCATGTCCTGCGCGAGCGAACCGCCGGGCAGCTTGGCCAGCTTGTTCATCACCGCGCGCCCGATGTGCCTGTACGTCGTCCACTTGCCGCCGGCGACGGAGAGCATCCCGCCGATGCCCTCGCTCACCACGGTCTCCCGCTTGGCGGCCGTCACGCCGCCGGGCCCGCCCGGCAGCACGCGCAGCCCCGCGAAGGCGTACGTGATCAGGTCGCGGGAGAGGTGCTCGTCCCGTACGGAGAACGCCGCCTCGTCGAGGATCTGATCGATGTCGGCCTCGGTGGCCGACACGTCCGCGGGGTCGCCCTCGTACGCCTCGTCGGTGGTGCCCAGCAGCAGCTGGTCCTCCCAGGGGAGGGCGAAGGTGATGCGGTACTTGTCGATGGGCGTGGCCATGGCGGCCCGCCACGGCGACCTGCGCCGCAGCACCAGATGCGCGCCCTTGGACAGCCGGACGCTCGGCGCGGCGCCCTTGTCCTCCAGCCTGCGCAGGTGGTCCACCCAGGGGCCGGTCGCGTTGAGCACCAGGCGGGCGTCCACCCCGAACTCGCTGCCGTCCGTGCGGTCGCGCAGCTCGGCGCCGGTGACGCGGCCGCAGGTGCGGCGCAGCCCGACGACCTCGGCGTGGTTGAGCACCACGGCACCGGAGTCGACGGCGGCGCGCACCGTCATCACGGCCATGCGGGAGTCGTTCATCTGGTGGTCGCGGTAGAGCGCGACCGCCCTGAGGCCGTCCGTGCGCAGCCCCGGATTGTCCGCGGCGGCACGCGAGGGGGAGATGAGGCGCCCCACGCCGTCGCCGAACGCCGAGAGCGCGCTGTAGGCGAAGACTCCCGCACCCAGCTTCGCCGCACCGTGCGGACCGCCCTTGTAGACGGGCAAGTAGAAGGTGAGCGGGTTGACCAGGTGCGGGGCGACGTCCTTCGCGAGGACACGGCGCTCGAAGTGATTCTCCGCCACCAGCTTCACCGCGCCGGTCTGCAGGTAACGCAGGCCGCCGTGGACCAGCTTGGAGGAGGCGGAGGAGGTGGCGCCGGCGAAGTCGCCGGCGTCCACCATCGCCACCCGCAGACCCGACTGCGCGGCGTGCCATGCCACCGAGGTGCCCAGGATGCCGCCGCCGATCACGAGCAGGTCGTACGTCGCGTTGGCGAGCAGCCCCCTGGTCTCGGCGCGGCTCGGATTGCCGCCGGCAGCCGGGCGCGTCCCGAGGGTGGGGACGCTCTGCAGGGTGTTCATGTCGTTCAGTTCTCCTCTTCGATCCAGCCCATGGTCCGCTGGACGGCCTTGAGCCAGTTCTTGTACTCGCGGTCGCGGTCGGCCGCGTCCATGCTGGGCGTCCACTCGGCCGCCCTCTTCCAGTTGGCGCGCAACTCGTCGGTGTCGGACCAGAATCCGACGGCGAGCCCTGCCGCGTAGGCCGCGCCGAGGCAGGTGGTCTCGGCGACCATCGGACGGACGACGGGTGCGTCGAGGAAGTCCGACATGGTCTGCATGAGCAGGTTGTTGGAGGTCATGCCGCCGTCGACCTTCAGCGCGGTCAGCTCCACGCCGGAGTCCTTCGCCATCGCGTCGACGATCTCGCGGGTCTGCCAGGCGGTCGCCTCCAGCACGGCACGGGCCAGGTGCGCCTTGGTGACGTACCGGGTCAGGCCGGCGATGACGCCGCGGGCGTCGTCCCGCCAGTACGGGGCGAAGAGACCCGAGAAGGCCGGCACGAAGTACGCGCCGCCGTTGTCGTCGACGGAGCTGGCGAGCGTCTCGATCTCGGCCGCGGAGTTGATCAGGCCCATCTGGTCGCGCATCCACTGCACCAGCGAACCGGTGACGGCGATGGCGCCTTCCAGGGCGTAGACGGGGCGCTCGTCGCCGATCTGGTAACCGACCGTCGTCAGCAGCCCGTTGTAGGAGTTGACGGCCTCGTGGCCGGTGTTGAGCAGCAGGAAGGTGCCCGTCCCGTACGTGGACTTCGCCTCGCCCTCGGAGTAGCAGGTCTGCCCGAACAGGGCCGCCTGCTGGTCGCCCAGGGCGGACGCGACGGGGACGCCGGCGAGCGCGCCGGTCGCCTCCCCGTACACCTCGGCGGAGGAGCGGATCTCGGGGAGCACCGACATGGGGACGCCCATGGACTCGCAGATCTTCTCGTCCCAGGCCATGGTCCGCAGGTTCATCAGCATGGTGCGGGACGCGTTGGTCACGTCGGTGACGTGACGGCCGCCGTCGGGACCGCCGGTGAGGTTCCAGATGACCCAGGAGTCCATGGTGCCGAAGAGCAGTTCGCCGCGGTCGGCGCGCTCGCGCAGGCCGTCGACGTTGTCGAGCAGCCAGCGGATCTTCGGGCCCGCGAAGTAGGAGGCCAGCGGCAGGCCGGTCTCGCGGCGGAAGCGGTCCTGGCCCACGTTGCGGCCGAGCTCGCGGCACAGGGCGTCGGTGCGGGTGTCCTGCCAGACCAGAGCGTTGTGCACGGGCTCGCCGGTGGCCTTGTCCCACAGCAGCGTCGTCTCACGCTGGTTGGTGATGCCCAGGGCCTTCACGTCGGCCTTCGTGATGCCGGCCTTGTCCAGGGCGCCGATCACCACTTCCTGGACGTTCGTCCAGATCTCCGAGGCGTCGTGCTCGACCCAGCCGGGCTTCGGGAAGATCTGCTCGTGCTCCTTCTGGTCGACCGAGACGATGCGGCCGTCCTTGTCGAAGACGATGCAGCGGCTGGAGGTGGTGCCCTGGTCGATGGCGGCGATGAAGGGGCCCTCGCCGTGGGAGGAGGCGCCGGTGGACTGGTTGTCGGTGTCGCTCATGTCCTGCTCTCCAAGTTGTTCGGTGGGAAGGGCTCAAGCCCTCTCCGTGGCAGCCGGCCCGCGCGGACGAGGCCGGGCCACGGAGCGGGCGCCGAGCGGAGCGGGCGTGGGGCTCAGGCGAAGGCCAGCTGGTAGACGCCTGCGGCGAGCGCCGCGCCGACGAGGGGGCCGACGACCGGGATCCAGGAGTAGGACCAGTCGGAGCCGCCCTTGTTGGGCAGGGGGAGCAGCGCGTGGACGATGCGGGGGCCGAAGTCGCGGACGGGGTTGATGGCGTACCCCGTCGGGCCGCCGAGCGACAGGCCGATGCCGAGGACGACCAGCGCCACGAGCAGCACCCCGATGCCGGAGAGGCCGACCTTGTCGTTGAGGCCCTGCGTGAGGATCGCGATGATCAGCACGAACGTGCCGATGATCTCCGTCGCCAGGTTCTGCGCGACGTTGCGGATCTCGGGGGAGGTGAAGAAGACGCCGTGCACGGGGCCGGGATTCTCGCCCTTGCGCTCCGACATCGCCGGCTCCTTGAGGTCGGCGTGGAACTGGCCGTAGTACGCCAGCCACACCAGCACGGCGCCGATCATCGCGCCGAGCAGTTCGGAGGCGAAGTAGAGCGGGACGTCGGCCCACTTCGTCGTGCCCTCGATGGCCAGGGCCAGGGTGACCGCCGGGTTCAGGTGTGCGCCGGAGACGCCCGCGGCCACGTAACCGCCGGTCAGAACGGCCATACCCCAGCCGAAGGTGATGACGATCCAGCCGGAGTTGTGCGCCTTCGAGCGCTTGAAGGTCACGGCGGCGCACACGCCGCCACCGAGCAGGATGAGCAAGGCCGTGCCTATGACTTCACCGAAGAAGATGTCGGAGCTGGACACCCGCGACTCCTTTGTCTTGTCCAGATGGGGAGGGCGGGCCGGTCCCGTCCGGTGTTCGACAATGCCGACCGCCGACTGGGCAGTTTTGTCCCTGGTGAGGGTCCCGTCAAGAGGTGTGACTCAGGTCTCTTCGGAGCATCTCCGCGCGGAGGCGGCGAGCCGGCCGCGCGCGGCTCTCCGCACACGCCGCGGGAGCGCGCCCCCGCCCGTGCGGCAGCACGTCTCCGGTGCCTGCGCCGTGCTCAGAACCGCGCGGCCCCCAGGTCCCGAGAGACCGCCCGCGCGCAGTCCCGCACGGCCGCGACCAGCAGTGGACGCAGTTCGGCCTCCCCGCCGGCCCCGCCCCCGGAGCTGCCCGGGCCGGGCGCGGCCGCCGGGCCCGCCCCGCCCGCCGGCCCCCCGACAGGCACCTCCTCGCACAGCCGCTCCACGGCCCCGGTGACGCCTACCGCGCCCACCGGCATCCGCCGCCTGTCCCGGATGGGAGCCGCGATCGAGGCGAGGCCCTCCCACGTCTCCTCGACGTCGGCCGCCCAGCCGCGGGCGCGCGTCAGGTCGAGGACTTCCTCGAACCCGTCGAGGGCGGTGACAGTGCGCTCCGTGAAGCGCTGCCGCTCGCCGTCCACCGCCTCGTTGTGCGCCACCGGGTCGTAGGCGGCAAGGACCTTGCCGAGGGCGGTGCTGTGCAGCGGCTGCATCACGCCGACCTCCAGCACCTGGCGGCTGTTGTCGGGCCGGAAGACGTGGTGCACGATCAGCACGCCCCGCTTGTGCAGGACGCCGAGGTAGACGCTCTCACCGCTGGAACGCGCCAGGTCGTCGGCCCAGACCAGGGCCCGCGAGCGCAGCTCGTGGACGTCGAGGTAGCTGGTGCCCAGCCGGAGCAGTTCCGCGCCGAGCTGGTACTTGCCCGTCGCCCCGTCCTGCTCGACGAAGCCCTCCTGCTGGAGGGTGCGCAGCAGGCCGTGCGCGGTGGCCTTGGGCAGCTCCATGGACGCGGCGATGTCGGAGAGGCCCAGCCGGCGCTCCCCGCCCGCCAGGACGCGCAGCACGGCTGCCGCACGTTCGAGCGACTGGATGGTCCGGGCCATCGGGCACCTCCCTGACCTGCTCTCCGCGAGCCGCTCTAGTACGAGTTCGACAATGCCGAACGGTAGCGCTTGATCCCCTGCGGCGGTAGCCCGGTCTCCGGCGCTCCTCCGTTCGGGGTAACTCCGGGTACACAGGTCCGGTTCCGCCGCTCCGGCCGTCCGCTGTGTGGAATGTCCGACTGCGCTCTTGTGCTCGCCCGATACCCTGATCAGGTGCGCTGTCCTCTCCGGGACGGCCGCATAGCCGACAGCCGTCGCATCCTAGGGAGAACCCTTCATGGCCTCGCCGAGCAGTACGCCCACATCTGCCTTCCCCCGGGCAGCCGCCCTGCGAAAGGCGCTCAAGGAGCGCGTGATCGTCGCTGACGGCGCGATGGGCACGATGATCCAGGCGCAGGACCCCAGCCTCGACGACTTCCAGCAGCTCGAAGGCTGCAACGAGATCCTGAACGTCACACGGCCCGACATCGTCCGCTCGGTCCACGAGGAGTACTTCGCCGCCGGCGTCGACTGCGTCGAGACCAACACCTTCGGCGCCAACCACGCGGCGCTCGGCGAGTACGACATCGTCGAGCGCGTCCACGAGCTGTCCGAGACGGGCGCCCGACTCGCCCGGGACGTCGCCGACGAGTTCGAGGCGGAGGACGGCCGCCCCCGCTGGGTGCTCGGCTCCATGGGCCCCGGCACCAAGCTGCCCACTCTCGGCCACGCCCCGTACGCCACGCTCCGCGACGCCTACCAGCGCAACGCGGAGGGCATGATCGCCGGCGGCGCGGACGCGCTGCTGGTGGAGACCACGCAGGACCTGCTCCAGACGAAGGCCGCCGTCATCGGGGCCCGCCGCGCCATGGACGCGGTCGGCGCGCACGAGCTGCCGCTGATCTGCTCGGTGACGGTCGAGACCACCGGCACGATGCTGCTGGGCTCGGAGATCGGGGCGGCCCTCAACGCCCTCGAACCGCTCGGCATCGACATGATCGGCCTCAACTGCGCCACGGGTCCCGCCGAGATGAGCGAGCACCTGCGCTACCTCGCGCAGCACGCCCAGGTGCCGATCTCCTGCATGCCCAACGCCGGCCTCCCCGTACTCGGCAAGAACGGAGCCCACTACCCGCTGACCCCCGAGGAGCTGTGCGACGCCCACGAGGGCTTCGTCCGCGACTACGGCCTCTCCCTGGTCGGCGGCTGCTGCGGTACGACCCCGGAGCACCTGCGCCGGCTCGTGGAGCGCGTGCGGGGCAAGGAACCGGCCACGCGCACCCCGGCCCCCGAACCCGGCGCCTCGTCGCTGTACCAGCTGGTTCCCTTCCGGCAGGACACCGCGTACCTCGCGATCGGCGAGCGCACGAACGCCAACGGGTCGAAGAAATTCCGCGAGGCCATGCTGGACGCCCGCTGGGACGACTGCGTCGAGATGGCGCGCGACCAGATCCGCGAGGGCGCCCACATGCTCGACCTGTGCGTCGACTACGTGGGCCGTGACGGGGTCGCCGACATGAAGGAGCTGGCGGGGCGCTTCGCCACGTCCTCGACCCTGCCCATCGTCCTGGACTCCACCGAGGTGGACGTCATCAAGGCCGGCCTGGAGAAGCTCGGCGGCCGGGCGGTGATCAACTCCGTCAACTACGAGGATGGCGACGGGCCCGAGTCCCGCTTCGCCCGCGTCTCCGCGCTGGCCAGGGAGCACGGCGCCGCCCTGATGGCCCTGACCATCGACGAGGAGGGCCAGGCCCGCACGGCCGAGCACAAGGTCGCCATTGCCGAACGGATCATCGAGGACCTCACCACCAACTGGAACATCCCCGAGTCGAGCATCCTCATCGACTGCCTGACGTTCACCATCTGCACCGGGCAGGAGGAGTCCCGCAAGGACGGCATCAACACCATCGAGGCCATCCGGGAGCTCAAGCGGCGCCACCCGGACGTGCAGACGACACTCGGCCTGTCCAACATCTCCTTCGGGCTCAACCCGGCGGCGCGGATCGTCCTCAACTCCGTCTTCCTCGACGAGTGCGTGAAGGCCGGCCTGGACTCCGCGATCGTGCACGCCAGCAAGATCCTCCCGATCGCGCGGCTCGAGGAGGAGCAGGTCAACACGGCCCTGGACCTCATCTACGACCGCCGCCGCGAGGGCTACGACCCGCTGCAGCACCTGCTGGAGCTCTTCGAGGGCGTCGACACCAAGGCGATGAAGGCCGGCAAGGCCGAGGAACTGGCCGCCCTGCCCCTGGACGAGCGGTTGCAGCGGCGCATCATCGACGGCGAGCGCAACGGCCTGGAGGCCGACCTCGACGAGGCGCTGCAGGAGCGTCCCGCGCTGGACATCGTCAACGACACGCTGCTCGCGGGCATGAAGGTGGTCGGCGAGCTCTTCGGCTCCGGCCAGATGCAGCTGCCGTTCGTGCTCCAGTCGGCGGAGGTGATGAAGACCGCCGTCGCCCATCTCGAGCCGCACATGGAGAAGTCCGACGACGACGGCAAGGGCACGATCGTGCTGGCCACCGTCCGCGGCGACGTGCACGACATCGGCAAGAACCTCGTCGACATCATCCTCTCCAACAACGGCTACAACGTCGTCAACCTGGGCATCAAGCAGCCCGTCAGCGCGATCCTCGACGCCGCCGAGGAGAACAAGGCCGACGTCATCGGCATGTCCGGCCTCCTGGTGAAGTCCACGGTGATCATGAAAGAGAACCTGGAGGAGCTGAACCAGCGCAAGATGTCCGCCGACTTCCCCGTCATCCTCGGCGGTGCGGCCCTGACTCGCGCCTACGTGGAGCAGGACCTGCACGAGATCTACGAGGGCGAAGTCCGCTACGCACGCGACGCGTTCGAAGGCCTGCGGCTGATGGACGCCCTCATCGGCATCAAGCGCGGCGTCCCCGGTGCGGAGCTGCCGCCGCTGAAGCAGCGGCGCGTGCCGAAGCGGCCCTCGTCCGAGGAGGGCCAGGTGCCGGAGGCCGAGGTCAACGACGGCTCCGTGCGCTCCGACGTCGCCACCGACAACCCGCTGCCGTCCCCGCCGTTCTGGGGGAGCCGCGTCGTGAAGGGCATCGGCCTCAAGGACTACGCGTCCTGGATCGACGAGGGCGCCCTCTTCAAGGGCCAGTGGGGGCTGAAGGAGTCCCGCAAGGGCGACGGCCCCAGCTATGAGGAGCTGGTCGAGTCAGAGGGGCGTCCCCGGCTGCGGGGCCTGCTGGAGAAGCTGCACACCGAGAACCTGCTCGAGGCGGCCGTCGTCTACGGCTACTACCCCTGCGTCTCCAAGGGCGACGACCTGATCCTGCTGAACGAGGACGGCAGCGAGCGCACCCGCTTCACCTTCCCCCGCCAGCGGCGTGGGCGGCGGCTGTGCTTGGCGGACTTCTTCCGCCCCGAGGACTCCGGCGAGCAGGACGTCGTCGGGCTCCAGGTCGTCACCGTGGGATCCAAGATCGGCGAGAAGACGGCGGAGCTGTTCGCCTCCGACGCCTACCGGGACTACCTGGAGCTGCACGGCCTCTCCGTACAGCTCGCCGAGGCCCTGGCGGAGTACTGGCACGCCCGGGTCCGCTCCGAGCTGGGATACGCGGGGGAGGACCCGGAGGCGATGACGGACATGTTCGACCTGAAGTACCGCGGGGCGCGCTTCTCCCTCGGCTACGGGGCCTGCCCGAACCTCGAGGACAGGGCGAAGATCGCCGATCTGCTGCAGCCGGAGCGCATCGGGGTGGAGCTCTCCGAGGAGTTCCAGCTGCACCCCGAGCAGTCCACGGACGCCATCGTCATTCACCACCCGGAGGCCAAGTACTTCAACGCCCGATAACGGGTATGAGCGAACCATCGTAGAATGGTCGGTCCGGTAGAGGCCGGTCGTCCGCTCCCCTGAGCGGCCGACCGGCCTTGTTGTCCCTTACGGAGGTGTATGCGGATGACCAGTTCCACCCCCGCGCTCGGCACTCTGACGGCCGAAGGCTCGTCCCTGCAGGCAGTGCTCCTCGACATGGACGGCACCCTTGTCGACACGGAGGACTTCTGGTGGGACGCCGAGAGTGAGGCATTCGCGGAACTGGGACACGTCCTGAAGGACGAGTGGCGGCAGGTCGTGGTCGGCGGCCCCATGACCCGCAGCGCCGGCTTCCTCATCGAAGCCACGGAGGCCGACATCACGGTGGATGAGCTGACCGTGCTGCTCAACGCCAAGTTCACCGAGCGGCTCCGGCGCGGCGTGCCCCTCGCACCCGGGGCCCGGCGGCTCCTCACGGAGCTGCGCCTGCACGGCGTCCCGACGGCGCTGGTCTCCGCGTCGCACCGCGAGATCGTCGACGAGATGCTCAAGTCCCTGGGGGCGGAGCACTTCGACGTGACCATCGCCGGGGACGAGCTGTCGCGCACCAAGCCGCACCCCGACCCGTATCTGACGGCCGCGAGGCGGCTGGGCGCCGATCCGGCCCGTTGCGCCGTCATCGAGGACACGGTGACCGGAGTGGCCGCGGGGGAGGCCGCGGGGTGCCAAGTGGTCGCCGTGCCGTCCGTGTCGCCGATCGAGGCCGCCGAGGGACGCACTGTCGTGAAGTCCCTAGAGGAAGTGAATCTGGCTTTTCTGCGGTCGCTCGTCATGGTGCCCCACTAGGCGTTATTCGCCGACTGCCAACTTTTCAGCGGTGATTCGCGAACGGGCCCCCTTGACGCGGCGCGTAGGGGACAGTGGCATACATCACGCACCGTTCGCCGCCGCCGGTTTCGGTGTGCGGCATGTCCCCTGAAGTGCGACGCAAATGCCGCTGTGTCCACATTGACCGACTGTTCGGACAGTTCGTTTCGGCTGTCCGTGCAATGGATCGGAGGTGATCCCCACGGGCCCCGAGTCCGTTGGCAGAACGTGCCTTGAGGATTTCTTTCTGTCGATGTTTCAGCTTTCCCTCCCGGCCTTCCGCCGCGTGGAGAATCCGGCCGGAGGAGAGGACCGCCGTTCATGATCCGCAAAACCATCGCGCTGCCCGCGGCAGCCGCTCTTCTGACGTCCCTGCTCGCCGGCTGCGGCGTGGAGCCCGCTGACGGGGAGGGGATCATCGTGGGTACGACGGATTCCTTCGCAGTCACCGACTCCACCCCGGCGCCCTTCGACCCGGCGGCCTCCTACGACGTCAGTGCGTGGAACGTCATGCGCAACACGTTCCAGACGCTGCTGCGAATACCCCGCTCCGGCACCCGCCCCGTGACCGACGCGGCCGAGCGCTGCGGCTTCGTCGACAAGCAGAACGTTCACTACACCTGCACGCTGCGCAAGGGGCTGACCTTCTCGAACGGGCACAAGCTCGACGCCCGCGACGTCGAGTACTCGGTGAGACGGATGCTGAACATCCGTTACGCCAACGGCCCCGTCTCGCTGCTCAGCGGCATCAAGAAGGTCAAGGCCACCAGCGCCCGCGAGATCGAGTTCCGGCTGAAGAAGTCGGACGCGACCTTCCCGTACAAGCTCGCCACCCCGGCCGCGGCCATCGTCGACAGCGAGACGTACCCCGACGACGGCTTCATCAAGAGCTTCAAGATCACGGGATCGGGCCCCTACCTGCTGGAGAGCCTCGACGACAAGGCGGGCAAGGCGGTCTTCACGCGCAACCCGGACTACAAGGGCGGGCTCAAGATCCGCAACGAGCGGATCGAACTGCGCTTCTACCCGAGCTCCAAGGCTATGGAGAAGGCGCTCCGCGACGGCGACATCGATCTGATGAACCGTACGATCTCGCCGAAGCAGGTGGCCGATCTGGAGGCGGCCGGCGACGACCGCGTCGACCTGGTCGAGCAGCCCGGCCAGGAGATCCGCTACCTCGTCTTCAACACCGAGGACGAGACGATGGGCCGGCGTTCGGTGCGGCGGGCGATGGCGGAGGTCATCGACCGCAAGGAACTCGTACGGGACGTCTACTCGCGTACCGCCGAACCGCTTTACTCGCTGGTCCCCTCCGGCGTCACGGGCCACCGCAACTCCTTCTTCAACGAGTACGGCGAGCCGGAGAAGGACGCCGCCCGCGAGATCCTGGAAGAGGCGGGCGTCGAGATCCCGGTGAAGCTGGAACTCGCCTACACCACGGACCACTACGGCAGCGTCACCGAGAAGGAGTTCGACAACCTCGAGAAGCAGCTGGACGACAGCGGGCTCTTCAAGGTGAAGACGAAGGGCGTGCCCTGGGCGAAGTACCGCTCCGCGGCGCTGGAGGGCAAGTACGAGGTCTACGGCTACGGCTGGTTCCCCGACTTCCCGGACGCCGACAACTACATCGCCCCGTTCTTCGAGAAGAACAACTTCCTCGGCAGCACCTACACGAACCCGGAGATCCGCGATGAGCTGATTCCGCTGACGCGCCGCGTCGCCGACCGGGTCCGTACCGCCGACGGCTTCGGACGCGCGCAGGACATCGTGGCCGAAGAGGTGCCGGTACTGCCGCTGTGGCAGGGCAAGCAGTTCATCGCCGCACGGGACGGCATCACGGGCGTGGAGTGGGCGCTCAACTCCTCCTCCGTGCTGCAGCTGTGGGAACTGGGCCGTAACACGGACGCGGACTGAGCCTTCGTCAGCGGGATCCCCAGGGGCCGAGAGACCCCGAGGGGCTCCCAGGGGCTGAGGAGCAGTCAGACGGCCTCGTCCGTCCCGGCGGTCACGTGCCGGGACGGACGAGGCCGCTCTCGTACGCGTAGACGGCGGCCTGCACGCGGTCGCGGAGCCCCAGCTTCGTCAGCACGTGGCCGACGTGCGTCTTCACCGTCGTCTCGGAGACGAACAGGTCGGCGGCGATCTCCGAGTTCGACAGGCCGCGTGCCACCAGCTTCAGCACCTCCACCTCACGGTCCGTCAGCTGGTTGAGGGCGTCGGGCACCGGCTCCTCGCCGGAGGGGAGCTTCCCCGCGTACTTGTCCAGCAGGCGGCGGGTGATGCTGGGGGCCAGCATGGCCTCGCCGTCGGCGACCACCCGGATCGCCTGCACCAGTTCGGCAGCGGGAGCGTCCTTCAGCAGGAAGCCGCTGGCGCCGGCGCGCAGGGCCTCCACCACGTACTCGTCGAGGTCGAAGGTGGTCAGCACCAGCACCTTCGCGGGGCCGTCCTTCGCGGGGCCTGTGATGCGGCGGGTCGCCTCGACGCCGTCCATCCTCGGCATGCGGATGTCCATCAGCACCACGTCCGGCTGCAGCGCCCGCACCTGGTCCAGGGCCTGGAGGCCGTCGCCCGCCTCGCCGACGACGGCGATGTCCTGCTCCGCCTCGAGGATCATCCGGAAGCCGGTGCGCAGCAGCGGCTGATCGTCTACCAGCAGAACGCGGACAGCCACGGAATCTCCTTCGGCAAGCGGCAGGTCATGTGGCCCCATTCTCGCTCAAGCCTGCGCGGGCGACTCCTGGGACCCTTCGGTGCGCGGCTCGGGCAGCCGGGGCTGGACGGTGAGCGGGTAGGGCGGGGGAGAGCCCCCGAACTCCGGGCAGTGCGCCTGGTGGTCGCACCAGCCGCACAGCTTGCCCCGCCTGGGCCGCCAGTCACCCGTCTCCGTCGCACGGGTGATGGCCTCCCACAGGGCGAGCAGCTTGCGCTCGACACGCAGCAGGTCGTTCTCGTCCGGGTCGTACGTCAGCACGTCGCCGCTGCCGAGGAAGACGAGCTGCAGGCGCCTGGGCACCACGCCGCGCAGCCGCCACACCACCAGCGCGTAGAACTTCATCTGGAACAGCGGCCCGTCGGCGAACTGCGGAGGCGGCGCCTTGCCCGTCTTGTAGTCGACGATCCGCACCTCCCCGGTGGGAGCGACGTCGACGCGGTCGATGATGCCGCGCAGCCGCAGCCCGGAGTCGAGCTTCGTCTCGACGAACAGCTCGCGCTCCGCCGGTTCCAGACGGGTCGGATCCTCCAGCGAGAACCACCGCTCGACCAGCGCTTCCGCCTCGGCGAGCCACAGGGCGAGCTGCTCCCCGTCGAGCGGGATCTCCTCGTCCTCTCCCTCCTCGGAGGCGGCGCCGTCCGCTCCGCTGCCCTCCGGGGTGAACAGCTGCCGCAGCTCGGGGCGTTTGGCCAGCAGCCGCTCCCACTCGCCCGCGACCAGGGACCGGGCCCGCCGCACGTCGCGGTGCTCGGCCGGCGCGTCGAAGAGCCGCTCCAGCACCGCGTGGACGACGGTTCCCCGTGTGGCCGCGGCTGAAGGTTTCTCAGGCAGTTTGTCGATCACCCGGAAGCGGTAGAGCAGCGGGCACTGCATGAAGTCGCTGGCGCGGGAAGGTGAAAGGGAGTTGGGCGGCGAGGCGACTCGGGTCTTCATGGGGTACGACCCTAGGGCCCCGCACCGACAGCGGACGCATACCATCGAGGACGACGCACCGCACTGCACGATCATGGGACCGGCAGCGCTGCGGAGTGCGAGGAAGCGGCAGAGGGGAACCCGTGGCGGACACGGACAACGGCGGCGGACCGCACGACGGCTCCGGCGGACCGGAAAGGGAGGGAGCGGACATGGACCGTGCCCCCGACCGTCCCGGCAGCCGGACGCACCCCGAAGGACAGCCGGAGCGCGGCGCGACGCCGGAGCCTCAGCGGGACCCCGCCGACGGCAGCACCGGCGCTTCCCCCGGCGATGCCCCCGCAGCCGGCGGCCCCGAACCCGGTGACTCCCGGCCCGGCGGCCCCCCTGCCGGCGCTGAGAAGGACGCGCGGGACGCGCAGGGCCCTCAGAGCCCGGAGCAGGCCCCCGGCCAGGACGCCACGGCGCCGGAGCGCGGCGCAGGCACCGGGAACGCGCCTCCGCCCCCCGTGAGCCCGCGCCCGGAGACCGACGGCACGCAGCGCCCCACCCCCCTCGCCACAGACAAGGCCCGGCGCAACGGCCCCTTCGGCGGCGGCATCCTGATGGGCCGTCCCTTCGGCGTCCCCGTCTACGTGGCGCCGAGCTGGTTCCTCGTCGCGGCGCTCATCACGTGGGTCTTCGGAGGCCAGCTCGACCGCGTCCTGCCTGAGCTGGGCGCCCTGCGCTACCTCATCGCGCTCTTCTTCGCGGTGGCCTTCTACGCCTCGGTCCTCGTGCACGAACTCGCCCACACCGTCGTGGCACTCCGCTTCAAGCTGCCCGTCCGCCGCATCCAGCTCCAGTTCTTCGGTGGCGTCTCCGAGATCGAGAAGGAGGCCGAGAACCCCGGACGCGAGTTCTGGCTCGCGTTCGTCGGCCCGCTGCTCTCCCTGGTGCTGGCGGCGCTCTTCTACGGCGGGATGCAGGTCGTGGAGCCCGGCACCGTCCCCGGCGTGCTGCTGGCCGGCCTGATGGTCTCCAACCTCATCGTGGCGGCCTTCAATCTGCTCCCCGGGCTGCCGCTGGACGGCGGACGCATGCTGCGCGCGCTGGTGTGGAAGCTCAGCGGACGCCCCATGACCGGAACCGTCTTCGCCGCCTGGACGGGCCGCGCCCTCGCCATCGCCGTGCTGATCGGCCTGCCGCTGGCCACGTACGCGGGCGGCTTCACGCAGCAGAGCATCGGCGGCGTCGACTCCGTCATGGACGCGCTGCTCGCCGCCATCCTCGCGGCGATCATCTGGACCGGCGCCGGCAACAGCCTCCGCATGGCGCGGCTGCGCGAACACCTTCCGGACCTGCGGGCCCGCGCGCTCACCCGGCGTGCCGTCCCCGTGACGGCCGACACCCCTCTCTCCGAGGCGCTGCGCCGCGCGAACGAGGCCGGAGCGCGGGCCCTCGTCGTCGTCGACGCCCTGGGCGCTCCGCTGTCCCTCGTACGGGAGGCCGCCATCGCCGGGGTCCCCGAGCACCGCCGCCCCTGGGTGGCCGTCTCGACACTCGCGCAGGAGCTGAAGGACGGCATGCGCGTCCCCGCGGAGCTGGCCGGCGAGGAGCTGCTGGAGTACCTGCGGGCCACCCCCGCCACCGAGTACCTGGTCGTCGAGGAGACCGGCGAGATCTACGGGGTCCTCGCCACCGGCGACGTCGAGCGGGCCTTCGTCGCGGCCATGGCGAAGCCCTCGGCGTGAACCCCGCAGGACACACCCGTTAGTCTGTGCGCATGTCCGAACCGACCGGTGCCGCCCGCCGTCGCGGGCCCTTCAAGGTCGGGGACCAGGTCCAGCTCACCGATCCCAAAGGACGCCACTACACGTTCACGCTCGAAGAGGGCAAGAGCTTCCACACCCACAAGGGAGCCTTCCCCCACGACGAGCTGATCGGCGCCCCCGAGGGCAGTGTCGTCCGTACCACGGGAAACGTCGCCTATCTCGCGCTGCGCCCCCTGCTCCCCGACTACGTCCTGTCCATGCCGCGCGGAGCCGCCGTCGTCTATCCCAAGGACGCCGGCCAAGTCCTCGCGATGGCCGACATCTTCCCCGGGGCGCGCATCGTCGAAGCCGGTGTCGGCTCCGGCTCCCTGAGCACCTTCCTGCTGCGCGCCATCGGCGACCAGGGCATGCTGCACAGCTACGAGCGCCGCGCCGACTTCGCCGAGATCGCGAAGCAGAACGTCGAGCGCTACTTCGGCGAGCCGCACCCCGCCTGGACGCTCACCGTCGGAGACCTCCAGGACCACCTCTCGGACACCGAGGTCGACCGCGTCATCCTCGACATGCTCGCCCCCTGGGAGTGCCTGGAGGCGGTCTCCAAGGCGCTCGTCCCCGGCGGCATCGTCTGCTGCTACGTCGCTACCACGACGCAGCTTGCGCGCATGGTCGAATCCATCCGCGAGCACGGCACGTTCAACGAGCCGCAGGCCTGGGAGACCATGGTCCGCAACTGGCACGTCGAGGGTCTCGCCGTACGCCCCGACCACCGCATGATCGGCCACACGGGCTTCCTGCTCACCGCCCGCCGCCTCGCCGACGGCGTGGAGCCGCCGCTGCGCCGCCGCCGCCCCTCCAAGGGCGCCTACGGCGAGGACTACACAGGTCCCGGCAGCACCTCCGGCGGCGCGAAGAAGGACTCCGGCGGCTCCTCGCCCGCGAGCTGAGCCGCCGGCACGGACACCTGGACGCCCTGCCCGCGGTTTGCGAACACGGGGGCGGGGCACGGGTGTTGACGCACAGCCAGAAACGCCGCGCCAAAGTGCGGACCCGGCCGTTCCGATGCGGTGTGACCTGTGGCACGATGCTGGGCATCCCCCGGCACACACTTCACAGGAGTCACCCGGCGTGACGGAACTGCCGCACACCCGTACCCGCATGGTGCACTGGCTGAGCACGGCTGTGGCCCTCGCCGCTGTCGTCGGCGCTTCGTCGTTCATCCAGCCCGCCGGCGCCAGCGCCCAGGCCCCGCTCACGACCAAGGCGGCCGGCCCCGCCCCTGATCCGGAGGCGGCGCGCTATCCCGTCGACTGCGGAAGAGGCCCCGGAGTCAAGGTCGATGTCGTGGACCAGGGTTCGGCGGACTTCGACGGGGACGGACAGAGCGAGACGGTCGCCTCCGTCCGCTGCCACTCGGGCACCGGCACGCCGCCCAACGCGCTGTACGTACTGGCCGCGGCGGCCGAACCGGATGCTCCGCCGCGCATAGTGGCCACGATGCTGCGCACCAAGGAGCGCATGACGGTCCAGGACCTGAAGGTCCGCGGCACCACCGTCTCCGCGAAGCTCCTCGGCTACTCGTCACCGTCCGTGCCCAGCTGCTGCCCCGACAAGCAGCGGAAGGTGAAGTGGGAGTGGAAGGACGGGAAGTTCGCCCTCAGGGCAGCGCCCGCCCCCGGAGCTCCGGAGAGCGTCTGAGAGCAACGAACCGGTGACGCCAGCCCTCTTCGGATGACTCCGAGTACCCGGTTCGTTACTCCGCGGAGTCGTCGGCGTCGGGCCCGTAGACCTCAACGCTGTCCGAAACCCTGCGTACATGGATGCAGTCGCCGGGGCACTCCTTGGCGGAGTCCACGACGTCGTTGAGGAGCGGAAGAGGCACCGGCGTCGTGGCGCCCTTCTCCTGAAGCAGCTCGTCCTGGGCGTCTTTCACGTAGGCCAAGCCGTCGATGTCCAGCTCGAACACCTCTGGTGCGTACTGCGCGCAGATGCCGTCGCCGGTGCACAGGTCCTGGTCGATCCAGACCTCGAGTGCGTCGTTCCCGGTGCTCATCCTGTCGCCTGCCGTTCCTGCGGTCGTAAGGGAAGCTGCCGCCCATCAAGGGCTGTTGACCACCTCGACCCTACAACCGGCTGCTTCCGGATGATGATGGGTGGGTATCCCCCCTGTGGTGAGGGAGCGCGCAAGGGTGAAGATCAGACACACCGCGAGAGTCTTTCTGATCTAGGGTTTCAACCCGTACCGGTACAGGTAGGGTCAGGAAGCGTCCAGCTCCCCCTGGAGGAGGTGAGGACCGTGGCAGCCCACGACGACGACATCAACCGCGGCATCCGGCCCGGTCGGGGTTCCGAAGACCCCTCCGGCCAGGTCGCGTATCTCGAGCAGGAAATCGCCGTCCTGCGCCGCAAGCTCGCCGACTCTCCGCGGCACACTCGCATTCTTGAGGAGCGGATCGTCGAGCTGCAGACCAACCTGGCAGGCGTCTCGGCACAGAACGAGCGGCTCTCCAACACTCTCCGTGAGGCGCGCGATCAGATCGTGGCGCTCAAGGAAGAGGTGGACCGTCTCGCACAGCCGCCCGCCGGCTTCGGTGTCTTCCTGCACGCCAACGACGACGGCACGGCGGACATCTTCACCGGCGGCCGCAAGCTCCGCGTGAACGTCAGCCCCAGCGTCGAACTCGAAGAGCTCCGGCGCGGCCAGGAAGTGATGCTCAACGAAGCGCTCAACGTGGTCGACGCGATGAAGTTCGAGAGCGCCGGCGACATCGTGACGCTCAAGGAGGTCCTCGAGGACGGCGAGCGCGCCCTGGTCGTCGGCCACACCGACGAGGAGCGCGTGGTGCGCCTCGCGGAGCCGCTGCTCGAGGCGACGCTCCGTGCCGGTGACGCGCTGCTGCTGGAGCCGCGCTCCGGTTACGTCTTCGAGGTCGTTCCCAAGAGCGAGGTCGAGGAACTCGTCCTCGAAGAGGTCCCGGACATCGACTACGCCAAGATCGGCGGTCTGCGCGGGCAGATCGAGCAGATCCGCGACGCGGTCGAGCTCCCGTACCTGCACCCCGACCTCTTCAAGGAGCACGAACTCCGGCCGCCCAAGGGCGTCCTGCTCTACGGCCCGCCCGGCTGCGGCAAGACGCTGATCGCCAAGGCCGTCGCCAACTCGCTGGCGAAGAAGGTCGCGGAAGTCACCGGGAAGCCCCAGGGTAAGAGCTACTTCCTCAACATCAAGGGCCCCGAGCTGCTCAACAAGTACGTGGGCGAGACCGAGCGGCACATCCGTCTGGTCTTCCAGCGGGCCAGGGAGAAGGCGAGCGAGGGCACCCCCGTCATCGTCTTCTTCGACGAGATGGACTCCCTCTTCCGCACCCGTGGCTCGGGTGTCAGCTCGGACGTCGAGAACACGATCGTCCCGCAGCTGCTCTCCGAGATCGACGGTGTGGAGGGCCTGGAGAACGTCATCGTCATCGGCGCCTCGAACCGCGAGGACATGATCGACCCGGCGATCCTGCGTCCCGGCCGTCTCGACGTGAAGATCAAGATCGAGCGTCCCGACGCCGAGGCCGCGAAGGACATCTTCTCGAAGTACCTGACCGCGAACCTTCCGCTGCACGCGGACGACGTGGCCGAGCACGGCGGAAATTCGAACGCCGCAGTCGACGCCATGATCCAGTCCGTCGTGGAGCAGATGTACGCGGAGTCGGAGGAGAACCGCTTCCTGGAGGTCACGTACGCCAACGGAGACAAGGAAGTCCTCTACTTCAAGGACTTCAACTCCGGCGCCATGATCGAGAACATCGTCGGCCGTGCGAAGAAGATGGCGATCAAGGCCTATCTCGACCAGAACCAGAAGGGTCTGCGCGTCGCCCATCTGCTCGCCGCCTGCGTCGACGAGTTCAAGGAGAACGAGGACCTTCCCAACACCACCAACCCCGACGACTGGGCCCGCATCTCCGGCAAGAAGGGCGAGCGGATCGTCTACATCCGTACGCTCGTCACCGGAAAGCAGGGCGCGGACACGGGCCGATCCATCGACACCGTGGCCAATACCGGTCAGTACTTGTAAGCAGACAGCGATCCGGCTGCGGACGCCCCGGGTGGACCCCCGCCGAGAGCAGGGGGGGGCGGGGGCGGCCGTGGCCGGATCGTTTTGAGCAGACTGAGGAAGTCCGCTGAGTGATGTCCCGGCTTCAGTCCGTGCGTTCTAGGCTCGTGCGTAGTGCCGCTGCGTGCGGCGCCCGGGAGTCGAGCGCACGCGGGCAGATCGCGCAGCGGGACTTGAGCGGAGGCCCATCGGCGGGCCGTCGCCGGGCAAGGAGGGCCGCATGACCGTACGGCGAGTAATGGGCATCGAGACCGAGTACGGAATCTCCGTGCCCGGCCATCCCAACGCCAATGCCATGCTCACCTCGTCCCAGATCGTCAACGCCTACGCCGCGGCGATGCACCGGGCGCGCCGCGCCCGCTGGGACTTCGAGGAGGAGAACCCGCTGCGGGACGCGCGGGGATTCGACCTGGCACGGGAGTCGGCCGACGCGAGCCAGCTCACGGACGAGGACATCGGCCTGGCGAACGTGATCCTCACCAACGGTGCGCGCCTCTACGTCGACCACGCCCACCCCGAGTACAGCTCGCCCGAGATCACCAACCCGCTCGACGCCGTGCTGTGGGACAAGGCGGGGGAGCGGATCATGGCGGAGGCCGCGGAGCGCGCCGCCGAGGTCCCCGGCACGCAGCCGATCCATCTGTACAAGAACAACACCGACAACAAGGGCGCCTCGTACGGCACGCACGAGAACTACCTGATGAAGCGGGAGACGGCGTTCTCCGACATCGTGCGGCACCTGACGCCCTTCTTCGTCTCCCGCCAGGTGGTCTGCGGGGCCGGCCGCGTGGGGCTGGGGCAGGACGGCAGCGAGCACGGCTTCCAGCTCAGCCAGCGCGCGGATTACTTCGAGGTGGAGGTCGGCCTCGAGACGACGCTGAAGCGGCCCATCATCAACACGAGGGACGAGCCGCACGCGGACGCCGAGAAGTACCGCCGCCTGCATGTGATCATCGGGGACGCCAACCTCTCCGAGATCTCGACCTACCTAAAGCTCGGCACCACGGCGCTGGTGCTCTCCATGATCGAGGACGGCTTCATCGCCGTCGACCTCGCCGTCGACCAGCCCGTACGCACGCTGCACCAGGTCTCGCACGACCCGACCCTGCGCAAGCTGATCACGCTCCGCAGCGGCCGTACGCTCACGGGCGTCCAGCTCCAGATGGAGTACTGCGAGCTCGCGCGCAAGTACGTCGAGGAGCGTTGGGGCGCCGACGCCGACGAGCAGACGAAGGACGTGCTGACCCGCTGGGAGGACGTGCTCTCCAGGCTGGAGACGGACCCGATGAGTCTCTCGGGCGAGCTGGACTGGGTCGCCAAGCGGGAGCTCATGGAGGGCTACAGGCGCCGCGACGGCCTGGGCTGGGACGCGGCCCGGCTGCACCTCGTGGACCTGCAGTACGCGGACGTGCGCCTGGACAAGGGCCTGTACAACCGCCTCGCGAACCGCGGCAGCATCCAGCGGCTCCTGGATGAGGACGACATCCTGCGGGCGGTGGGGAAGCCCCCGGAGGACACCAGGGCCTACTTCCGCGGCCGCTGCCTGGAGCAGTACGCGGACGACGTGGCCGCCGCCTCCTGGGACTCCGTGATCTTCGACCTGCCCGGCCGTGACTCTCTGCAGCGGGTGCCCACACTCGAGCCGCTGCGGGGTACCCGGGACCACGTCAAGGAGCTTCTGGACCGCTGCGGCTCGGCGGAGGAGCTGGTGAGAGTGCTTTCCGGCCGCTGAAAAGGGCTATTCCGCGCCGGATACGGGAATCACCGGGGTGGTCCTCCGACGTTGGGAGAAGTGAAGGGCCGATGTCAGTCCCTGCTTGTAGGGTCTGATCTTGTACGTCACGCGTACACCGAACCGAGCGGGGTGAGGGATATGGCGACCAAGGACACCGGCGGCGGGCAGCAGAAGGCCTCCCGTCAGACCGAGGAGACCGAGGAGCAGGCCGAGGAGACCCAGGTTTCTGAGGATCTCAAGGAGCGCCAGGAGGCACTCTCCGAGGACGTCGACTCCGTTCTGGACGAGATCGACGACGTCCTCGAGGAGAACGCCGAGGACTTCGTGCGGTCCTTCGTTCAGAAGGGCGGAGAGTAAGGCGCGTGAGTCACCGTCCTGCGTCCCCGAAGCCCGGGGGCGCAGGACGGATGACATTCGAGCCTCCGGGTATGGTCCGATCAGCATTCCAAGATCCGTCTGATTCGACTTCCGACTCGTGGAAGGAAACGTGTGGAAGCCAACACTCGTGACACGGGGCGTCTGCCGGCAGCCTTCCTGACGCCCGGCTCGTCCTCGTTCATGGATTTCCTGTCCGATCACGCCCCGGACGTGCTGCCCGGCAACAGGCCGCTGCCGGCTGTCGAGGGTGCCGTACAGGCTCCGCACGGCACCACCATCGTCGCGGCGACGTATGCCGGCGGTGTGGTGCTCGCGGGCGACCGGCGCGCGACGATGGGCAACGTCATCGCGCAGCGGGACATCGAGAAGGTCTTTCCGGCCGACGAGTTCTCCGCGGTCGGTATCGCCGGTACGGCCGGCCTCGCGGTGGAGATGGTCAAGCTCTTCCAGCTGGAGCTGGAGCACTTCGAGAAGGTCGAGGGGTCCGCGCTCTCCCTGGAGGGCAAGGCCAACAGGCTCTCCACGATGATCCGCAGCAACCTGGGCATGGCGTTGCAGGGCCTCGCGGTGGTCCCGGTCTTCGCCGGGTACGACGTGGACCGGGAGAAGGGCCGCATCTTCTCCTACGACGTGACGGGCGGCCGTTCCGAGGAGGTCGGCTTCACCGCCGTCGGTTCGGGCTCCGTCTTCGCGCGCGGCTCCCTGAAGAAGCTGCACCGCGACGACCTGACGGAAGAGCAGGTCGCCACCGTCGCTCTGCAGGCGCTGTACGACGCGGCGGACGACGACTCGGCCACCGGCGGTCCCGACATGGCCCGGCGGATCTACCCGACCCTCACCGTCATCTCCGACGAAGGCTGCCGCAAGCTCCCCGAGGACGAGGTCTCCGGGCTCGTCCGCGCGATGCACGAGGGCAGGCTCGAGCAGCCCAACGGGCCGAAGGCCCCGCTCTCCTAATGGCCACGGGGCCTTCGGTGCCCTCTTACAGGACAGGAAGGGACGGATAGCCGGTGTCGACGCCGTTCTACGTCTCACCCCAGCAGGCCATGGCGGACCGCGCCGAGTACGCCCGCAAGGGCATCGCGCGGGGACGCAGCGTGGTCGTGCTGCAATACGCCGACGGCATCGTGTTCGTCGCCGAGAACCCCTCGAGGTCGCTGCACAAGATCAGCGAGATCTACGACCGCATCGCCTTCGCCGCGGTCGGCAAGTACAACGAGTTCGAGAATCTGCGTATCGGCGGTGTGCGGTACGCGGACCTGCGGGGCTTCACCTACGACCGTGCAGATGTGACGGCGCGGGGCCTCGCGAACGTCTACGCCCAGACCCTCGGCACGATCTTCTCGAGCGCCGCGGAGAAGCCGTACGAGGTGGAGCTGATCGTCGCGGAGGTCGGTCCAGCCCCCGAGGACGACCAGATCTACCGGCTGCCGCACGACGGTTCGATCGTGGACGAGCACGGTTCGCTGGCCGTCGGAGGCAACTCGGACCAGATCAACAGCTTCCTGGAGCAGCGCCACCGCGACGACATGACGCTGGCCGAGGCCGTGAAGCTCGGCAAGGAGTCCCTCGCACGGGACAACAACGGCGGTGAACGAGAGCTGACCGCCGACCAGTTGGAGGTCGCGCTGCTGGACCGCAGCCGCGTGCAGCAGCGGAAGTTCAAGCGGGTGCTCGGCCCGCAGCTGCGGCGGCTGCTCGGCGAGGACTCCTCGTCCGGCGGTTCCTCCGCGACGTCGGGGAGCGGCGAGTCGGACAGCTCGTCGGAGGGCGACGCGGAGGAGTAGCGACAGCGAGAGTGCGCCCCCTGTGCCCGGCGCATCGGGATCCGTATCTGCGCGGTGCCCCGGCGGGTTGCGACCTGCCGGTGCACCGCGCGTTGCGTGAGGCCCGGTCGCAGGGTGTCCTCGCGGCCCGGCGACTCCTGACGGTCAGGGGCGCTCTTCGCGCGGAGGGCGGGCCGTAGAGCCCCTGCGGATGAGTTCGACGGGGAGCACGGGCGTGCTGGCCGTACGCCCGTCGAGGACGGCCAGCAGAGCGCGCATGCCTTCCGCGCCGACTTCCTCCGCGGGCAGCCGAACAGTCGTCAGCTCCGGTTCCAGCGCGGTGGCGAGACTCAGATCGTCGATGCCGGTGACGGACAGGTCTTCCGGCACCCGCAGTCCGAGCCGTCGCGCCGCCTTGCACGCACCGGCCGCCAGCAGGTCGTCGTCGCAGACCAGCGCCGTGGGCCGGGGGGCGGCCTCGAGGATGCGCGTGGCGGCGTGCAGGGCGTCCTCCACGCTCAGGGGCGAGCGTTCCGTACGGACGACCGTTCCCGACGTTCCGGCGAGCGCCTCGTGGAGCGCACGCGCCCGTACGCCGAACGTCCAGGTGTCGATCTCTGCCGCCAGGTGCGCGATGCGACGGTGGCCGAGCTCCAGCAGGTGGGCGGCGGCCTGCCGCATGCCGTCGGCGATGTCGAGGTTGACGGTGGCGGGGGAGTGGCCGGCGCCGGGGTCGCTGTCGAGCATGACCAGGGGCAGCTGACCGCCGTCGCGCAGGGCGGCGAGGGCCTCGGGGGCCATCGAGGAGGCGATCACGCCGTCGAGGGCGGCGCGGGCGGACCCGAAGGGGTCGACGGCGGGGCCTGTCCCCTCCGGGGAGGGGTAGAGCACCACACCGAAGTCGTGCTCTGCGGCGACGCGTGACGCGCCGGTGTGCACGCGGGCGAAGTAGTCGTGGGTCAGGGCGGGGACGACGAGCAGCGCGGTGCGGGTGCGCCCCAGCCGGAGGCTGCGTGCCGCGAGGTTGGGCCGGTACCCGAGGGCCTGTGCGGCGGACCGTACGGTTTCGGCCGTACGCGGGGAGACCCTCCCCTGCCACTTGCCGCCCATGACGAGGGAGACGGTGGCCTGCGAGACCTCGGCGTGGCGGGCCACGTCACGGCTGGTGGGGCGGGCGCCGGAAGGGGTGCCGCCGCGTGAGGGGGAACCGTCCGCGGACGGCTCAGGACGGGAAGGGGGAGCGGTGCCGGGCCGCCTGCTGCTGGCCATCCGTGCGCTCCTTCCCGCTGTCGGCGATGTGCCCGAGGTGGACCGCGGGTCAGCGACATGGTACGTATGACGCGGCTAGTTATACGTACAACGTTCCCGAGTGACGCGGAGAGAGGGGCCACGGATGGCGACGGGCTATGCCGAACTGCTCAGAGCCCGGCACGCGGTGCGGCTGCTCACCGGCACTCTGGTCGGTCGGCTGCCCAACGCCACGGCCGCGCTGATCATCGTCCTCTTCACGCGCGCGGAGGGCGGCAGCTACACGCTCGCCGGCGTCCTCTCCGCGGTCTACGGGCTGGCGACGGCAGTCGGACAGCCGCTGCTGGGCCGCCTCGTCGACCTCTACGGGCAGCCGCGCGTGATGTTCCCGGCCGCGCTGCTCTCCGCGCTGGGCATGGCGCTGTTCGCCTGGGCCGGCATCGGCGAGGTGGCGGTGGCCGTCGCGGCTGTGCTCGTCGCCGGGATCGCCACGCCTCCGCTGGAGGGCGGGCTGCGCGCGTTGTGGCCCGGCGTCCTCAACGGGCCGGAGAAGGTGCACAGGGCGTACGCGCTGGACGCCGTGGCGCAGGAAGTGATGTTCGCGGTGGGGCCGCTGCTCGTCACGCTGCTCGTCGCGTTCTGGAACGAGGCAGTCGCACTGCTGGTCATCAATGTGTTCGGTCTGGCGGGAGCCGTCTCAGTCCTCGTCTCGCCCCCGTCGCGGGAATGGCGGTCCGCGCCGCGGGAGGCGCACTGGCTGGGGGCGCTCCGCTCGGCGGGGCTGCTCGTGCTGCTGGGGGCCTTCTTCTTCGTGGGGTTCGCCCTCGGCGGGATCGCCGTCGCGGCGGTGAGCTACGCGGACGGCCACGGCGAGGCGCTCATCTCCAGCTACCTCCTCTCGGCGCTGGGATTCGGGGCGCTCGTCGGCGGCGTCGTGTACGGAGCGCGGCACTGGCCGGGGGCTCCCGAGCGGCGCCTGAGGTGGCTGGTTCTCGCTCTTGCGCTGGGCTATGTGCCGCTGGTTCTCGTGCCCGGCGTGGTCGCGATGACGGCACTGGCGGGCCTCGCGGGGGTCTTCCTCGCCCCAGCGCTCGCGTGCGCGTTCGTCGTCGTGGACCGGCACGCTCCCGCGGGCACCGTCACCGAAGCCTTCTCCTGGCTCGTCACCACCTTCGGGGTGGGCGCCGCGGCGGGAACCGCCGTGGTGGGCCCGGTGATCGAACGCGGCGGGCCGGCCGCCGGCTTCGCGGTCGTCGCCGCCGGAGGCGTCGCCGCGCTGCTGGTGCTGCTGCTGACCGGCCGGGCCCTTTCGGTGGACGCCGGGACGTCGCGCGGCGAACCGCTGACCCGCCTCGCCGCAGGTCCCGGCCGTGCTGAGGAGCCGCTCGCTGCGGTGGAAAATGATCGGAACGGTGCCGCCGAACCCGGTTTCAGAACAGGCCGTCAGGCGTAATGTTCAGTCATGGACCGCCGAATCTTCGGGCTTGAGAACGAGTACGGCGTCACGTGTACGTTCCGGGGACAGCGCAGGCTCTCCCCCGACGAGGTGGCGCGGTACCTCTTCCGCCGGGTCGTGTCATGGGGCCGCAGCAGCAACGTCTTCCTCCGCAACGGCGCACGCCTCTATCTGGACGTGGGCTCCCACCCCGAGTACGCGACCCCCGAGTGTGACAACGTGACCGAGCTGGTCACCCACGACAAGGCGGGCGAGCGCATCCTCGAGGGCCTCCTCGTCGACGCCGAACGCCGCCTGCACGAGGAGGGGATCGCGGGCGACGTCTACCTCTTCAAGAACAACACCGACTCGGCCGGAAACTCCTACGGCTGCCACGAGAACTACCTCGTGGCGCGGCACGGGGAGTTCTCCCGTCTCGCGGACGTGCTCATCCCCTTCCTCGTCACGCGCCAACTCGTGTGCGGCGCGGGCAAGGTACTGCAGACGCCGCGCGGCGCCGTGTACTGCGTCAGCCAGCGGGCCGAGCACATCTGGGAGGGGGTCAGCTCCGCCACGACCCGTTCCCGTCCGATCATCAACACCCGGGACGAGCCGCACGCGGACGCCGAGCGCTACCGCCGCCTGCACGTCATCGTCGGCGACTCGAACATGTCGGAGACGACGATGCTGCTGAAGGTCGGCGCCACCGACCTCGTGCTGCGGATGATCGAGGCCGGCACCGTGATGCGCGACCTGACCCTGGAGAACCCGATCCGGGCCATCCGCGAGGTCAGCCACGACATCACCGGGCAGCGCAAGGTGCGCCTGGCCAGCGGCCGCGAGGCCTCCGCGCTGGAGGTGCAGCAGGAGTACTACGAGAAGGCGCTGGACTTCTGCGAGCGCCGCGGCATCCGCACGGGCCGGGTGGAGCGCGTGCTGGAACTGTGGGGCAGATCACTCGACGCCATCCGCACCGGGGAGCTCGACAAGATCAACACCGAGATCGACTGGGTCATGAAGTACCAGTTGATCGAGCGCTACCGCGCCAAGAACAACATCACCATGTCGCACCCCCGGATCGCGCAGATAGACCTCGCGTACCACGACATCCACCGCCGTCGCGGCCTGTACTACCTGCTGGAGCGGAACGGTCAGGCGGCCCGCATCTGCAACGACCTCAAGATCTTCGAGGGCAAGTCGGTGCCTCCGCAGACGACGCGGGCCCGGCTGCGCGGGGACTTCATCAGGCGGGCGCAGGAGCAGCGGCGGGACTTCACCGTCGACTGGGTCCATCTCAAGCTCAACGACCAGGCACAGCGCACCGTGTTGTGCAAAGACCCCTTCCGGTCGGTCGACGAGCGGGTGGAGAAACTGATCGCCGGTATGTAAGTCGCGTCGAGTGGTGGCAGGGACGGGCGGGAGGGGCCGTAGGGTTGCCCCGACCGTCCGGACATCCCCTAGACCGCGAGTTGGACACATGCTGCAGACTCCCGGGGGAACAACCCCCCACCCCAGGAAGCCCTACACGCGCCGTTTCGCGACGGCGCTGGCTGTATCCGTCATGGCCGTGTCCCTCGCGGCATGCGGCAGCGAGGACGGCTCCAAGTCCGAGAACGGAGCCGTCCCGAAGGTCACCGGGGCCGCCGACAAGAAGCCCAAGGTCGAGAAGGGCAAGGGCAAGCCGCCGAAGGACCTCAAGGTCGACGTCCTCAAGGAGGGCAAGGGCCAGAAGGTCGAGAAGGGCGACTCGCTGAACGCGCACTACCTCGGCCAGCTCTGGAACGGCAAGGAGTTCGACAGCAGCTGGAAGCGCAACCAGACCGCCACCTTCCAGATCGGCACCAAGAAGGTCATCAAGGGCTGGGACGAGGCCCTGGTGGGCAAGAAGGTCGGCAGCCGCGTCGAGATCGTGGTCCCGCCGTCGAAGGGCTACGGCAAGCAGGGCCAGCCGCCGACGATCCCGAAGAACGCGACGCTGGTCTTCGTCGTCGATCTGAAGAAGATCCTGCCGAGCACGATCGACGGCAAGCCCGTCGAGGGTGAGCACAACCCGGACCTGCCCGAGGTCAGCTCGAAGGTCGTGAAGAACGAGGCTCCCGAGATCAAGATGCCCAAGGGCGTCGACAAGGCCCCGGACGAGATCCTGGACGAGACCGTCGTCGAGGGCGACGGCAAGAAGATCACGAAGAAGAGCACCGTCCTCACCAACTTCACCGCGAAGATGTGGAAGGACGGCAAGCAGCTGGACGACACCTGGGCGCAGAGCGGGCCGCAGGAGATCCCCGTCTCCAAGATCCCCGGCTGGGCCGACGCGCTGGACGGCAAGAAGGCCGGAAGCCGCGTGGTGATCTCCGTGCCCAAGAAGGAGTTCCCGAAGGAGCAGCAGAAGCAGTTCTCCTCCGGCGTCGTCTTCTCGGTGGACGTGCTCAGCGTGAAGTGAGACCTCCGCGACGTGAAACACTGGCGCGGTTGTCCGAATGATTCGTTGGTAGGAGCCATTTCGTGAGCATCGAGAAGCCCGAGGTCGACTTCCCCGAGGGCGCGCCGCCTGCCGACCTGGAGATCGTGGATCTCTGGGAGGGCGACGGGCCCGAGGCCAAGGCCGGCGACAACGTCTCCGTCCACTACGTGGGCGTCTCCTTCTCCAGTGGCGAGGAGTTCGACGCCAGCTGGAACCGCGGCAAGCCGCTGCAGTTCCAGCTCGGCGCCGGCCAGGTCATCCCCGGCTGGGACCGGGGCGTCCAGGGCATGAAGGTCGGCGGGCGCCGCCGGCTGACGATTCCGCCCCACCTCGCCTACGGCGAGCAGGGCGCGGGCGGCGGCCGTATCAAGCCGAACGAGACGCTGATCTTCGTCTGCGATCTGGTCTCCGTCTGAGGCGGCTCCGCAGAGCGGCATCCGAGGACCTCGCCCTGGGGCGGGGTCCTCGGTCTTTGCTTTGGCCGGGCAGGCGAGGAGCGGTACGGTCAAGTGCCCGGCATCACACCGGGCGATCCCTGAACAGCACAGAGCAGTACGAGAAGAGGCACGAGGAGCCCATGGCGATTGCCAAGGCCGAGCGGCTGATGAATCTGGCGCTGTGCCTGCTCGGAACCCGGCGCCCGCTGACGAAGCGCGAGCTTCGTACCTCGATCGAGGCATATATGGAGGCGGGCAGCGACGAGTCCTTCAACCGGATGTTCGAACGCGACAAGGACGATCTGCGTGAACTCGGCCTCGTCATCGACACGGTGGAGAACCTCGACGGCGACATCGGCTACCGCGCCAAGCACGACAACAACAGGCTCCCGCCCATCGCGCTCGACGCCGAGGAGGCCACCGCTCTGGGCCTGGCGGCGCGCGTGTGGCAGCAGGCCCGCCTCGCCGGAGCGGCCAGCGGCGCCCTGCAGAAGCTTCACGCAGCCGGCGGCATGCCGCAGCAGGACGACGGGTCCGGCGGCGTCGAGCCGCCCATCCCGCACAGCACGCTGGAGCCGCACATCCCCGCCCGCGAGGCCGCTTTCGAGCCGCTGATGCTCGCCTGCCGCGACCGGCGTCCCGTCGTCTTCGACTACCGCAAGTCCAATGCCGTTCGGGCCGAGCGGCGCCACGTCGAGCCCTGGACACTGGAGTGCTGGCGGGGCCACTGGTACCTGGCCGGCTACGACAGGGAGCGGGAGGCCGAACGCGTCTTCCGGCTCTCCCGCATCACGGGGGCCGTGCGCTCGCGTGCCGGAGCCTTCACCGTGCCCGTACCGGATCAGGTGACGGTGCGGGAGGCCGTCGAGCGCTGGGCGGGGGAGAGCGCGTCGCGTACCGCGCTCATCAGGCTGCGTGCCGGATCGGGGTACCCGCTGCGTGCCCGTGCCACGCATGTACGTGAACTCCCCGACGGCTGGGCGGAGTTGGAGATTCCGTACGGCCACGGGCTGGACGCCTGGCTCGTGGAGTTCGGGCCCGACGTGATCGTTCTGGAACCGGCCGAACTGCGGGCCGAAGTGGTCGACCGGCTGCGCGCCGTCGCCAAGGGCTGAAGGGGAGAGCGACTCCGTGGCATCGAACGCCATCGACCAGACGCGGCGGATGCTGTCGCTGGTGACATACCTGCGGGACCGCCCCGGGGCCAGGATCGACGACGTGGCCCGTGCGTTCGGCATCTCCGCGGACGAACTGATCTCGGACCTCGACGTGCTGCCGATGTGCGGCACCAGCTTCCGCGGCGGCGACCTGCTGGAGATCGACACCGACGGCGAGCGGATCTGGTGGCGCAACGCCGACGCGCTGGGCAGCGACACGGCACAGCCGCTCCGTCTGGCATCCGACGAGGCCACGGCGCTGCTCGTCGCCGCCCGCGCGGTCGCCACGCTGCCGGGCCTGCGCGAGAGCGACCGGGACGCACTGCAGCGCGCCACCGCGAAGCTGGAGGCGGCCGCGGGGGAGAACGCGGGGGCGAGTTCGCGGCTGTCGGTCACCTTCGAGGCGGAGGGCGGCGTCTTCGCCGACGTCGACAGGGCCATCGCCGAGCGGCGCAGGCTCTGGCTGCGCTACTACTCGCCCGCCCGGGACGAGCTGACCGAGCGCGAGGTCGACCCCATCCGGCTCTTCGCCGTGGGGCACACCTACCTGGAGGCGTGGTGCCGCCTCTCCGAGGCGCGCCGTACCTTCCGGCTCGACCGGGTCGCCGAGATCAAGCTGCTGGACGAGCCGGCCGATCCGCCGCCGGTCGAGCTGCGGGACCTGAGCGAGGGGCTCGTACAGCCGTCCGCCGAGGACCCCGAGGTCGTCGTGGAGGTAGGTCCCGGCGGCCGCTGGGTGGCGGAGTACTACCCGTACGACAGCGCCGAGGAACTGCCCGACGGAGGACTGCGCGTCACGCTGCGCACCCCCGATCCCGCGTCCCTGCGGCGGCTGGCGCTCCGGCTGGGCCGGGACGGCCGGATCGTGGAGCCGCGCGAGCTGGCGGACAGTGCGCGCGAGGCGGCGAGGCTCGCCCTGGCGGCGTACGGGGAGTGAGCCCGCCGGAGCGGACCGGGCGCTGCTCCGGGTCCGGCTCGTGCTGCGCCGTACGGCGGGGGAGGCGGAGGTTCCGGGAGGCGCGGAGCCACTAGGCTCGCCTCATGCTCTGGCCCATGTTCTTCCTCGCGCTCGCCTTCTGCGGTATCGCCGTGCTCGGTGTGCTGGCCGTCCGGGTCGGGCTGGAGGTGCGCCGTTTCACGAGGGCCGTCGGCGACAGCTCGGAGCGGATCACCCGGGCCGCCGAGGAGCTGGAGCGCGCGGCCGGACCTCTGGCGGGACGGGCGGGCGCGACGGGTGCTCCCGGTGGTGCCCGCGGTGGAGGTGCGGCCCAGGAGGGACGTGTGGGAGGGGGTTCGCGCGAGCCCGGGCGTCCGTGAGGACGTGGTCCTTACGTGTACTGCCTGGCCCGTACCTTTGAACGGTAAGCTGCTTAGTGCCGCGTCCGCGGTGAAGGGGACCGCAATCCGGAGTGAACGACGGGCATTGCCCGTCGTTCACTCCTCAGGGTTACGATCGCTGGCAGCACGCGCTTGACGCAGCCCGTCCGATTCACACGGCAGGCAAGGACTCACGCCGGCCCCGGCGAGAAGGTAGTGGCACATGATCGGCAATTTGAAGCCCCTGGAGATCGTCCTGATCGTCCTGGTCATCCTGCTGCTGTTCGGCGCCAAGAAGCTCCCGGACATGGCTCGTTCGCTGGGCAAGTCGGCCCGCATCCTCAAGAGCGAAGCCAAGCAGATGAAGAAGGACGGCGGCGACGACAACGACGCCGGGACCACTGCCGACTCCCAGCAGGCGGCTCCGCGCACCATCCAGGCGGCACCCGGGGACGTGGCCAGCTCACGGCCCGTCGCGGAGCCGAGCGAACAGCAGCAGAAGCAGTCCTGAATGCCGTCCGGCCACGGAGAGCCGGACATGTGAGGCACTTCCGACAACTCAGACAATGAGGACGAGGGTTGCTGAAGTCAGCCCGTAAAGAGGGCAAAAGGGAGAAGGACCCCGAGGGGCGGATGCCCCTCGCGGAGCATCTGAGGGAGCTGCGCAACCGCCTGATGAAGGCGGTGCTGGCGATCCTCGTGGTGACGATCGTGGCGCTGGTCTACTACGAGCCCATCGCCGCCTTCCTCACCGACCCCGTCGCCGCGTCCGTGGGCTGCGAGAAGGGCTTCGGGCGTGCGGCGTCCGAGGGCGAGACGTGCGCGGAGATCACCCTCAACGGCCTCATCGCGCCCTTCACCGTCATGCTCAAGGTCGGCCTCATGGTCGGTGTCGTCGTGGCGTCCCCGATCTGGCTGTACCAGCTCTGGGCCTTCCTCGCGCCGGGGCTCCACAGCCACGAGAAGAAGTACGCGCGCAGCTTCGTCGCGGCCGGCGTACCGCTCTTCGTCGGCGGCGCCTACCTCGCGTACCTCATCCTGCCGAAGGCCGCCAAGACGCTGCTGGACTTCAGCCCCGAGGGCGTCGGGAACCTGATCCCGCTGGACGACTTCCTCGACATCGTCACCCGGCTCGTGGTCGTCTTCGGTCTCGCCTTCGAGCTGCCGCTGCTGCTGGTGATGCTGAACTTCACCGGCATCCTCGGCGGACGCCAACTGCTGGGCTGGTGGCGGATCATGGTGCTGTGCATCACGATCTTCTCCGCCGTGGCGACACCGACGGGCGACCCGCTGACGATGGGCGCCCTCGCGGCACCGATCGTCCTCCTCTACTTCGGCGCCGTGGCGATCTGCCTCCTCAACGACCGGCGACGGGCCAGGAAGGACCCCTACGCCGGACTGGACGACGACGAGGCGTCGCAGATCGACCAGCCCGAGGCCCTGGACGAGGGCGAGACGGTGCCCTCGCAGCGTGCGCTCGCCGACGGTGAGGGAGAGACCCGGCCGCGGGGCGAGACCAGGGGCTCCGGAGGCCCGGTGCGGCAGGACGGTTTCGACGACGCGACCTGACCCTGTAGGGTCCGCGCGTGACCAGCGAGATCACCCTTTTCGTCAATCCCACGGCCGGCCGCGGACGCGGCGCCGGGGCCGCCCAGCCGGCGGCCCAGGCGCTGCGCGAAGCCGGATTCGCCGTGCGCACGGTCGTCGGGAACGACGCCCCCGACGCCCTTGAACGCGCCCGCGAGGCGGTCGGCGCGGGCACCGGAGCACTGATCGCCGTCGGCGGCGACGGAATGGTCTCCCTGGCCCTCCAGGCCGTCGCGGGGACGGACACTCCTCTCGGCGTCGTCGCGGTCGGGACCGGAAACGACTTCGCGCGGACCACGGGGCTTCCCGTCCGTGCGCCCGCCGAGGCGGGACGCCTCATCGCCGAGGCCCTCAAGGGCGGGCGCCACCGGACCCTCGACCTGGGGCGGGTGGGGGAGCGGTGGTTCGGCTCGGTGCTCGCCTCCGGATTCGACTCCAGGGTGAACGACCGCGGCAACCGGATGCGGTGGCCCGCCGGACGCCTGAAGTACGACCTGGCGATCCTCGCCGAGCTGGCCGCCTTCCACACGATCCCCTACCGGCTGACGCTCGACGACGAGGAGCCGCGGGAGATCGAGGCCACTCTCGTGGCCGTGGGCAACGGCCCCTCGTACGGCGGAGGCATGCGCATCTGCCACGGGGCGGAGATGGACGACGGGCTCCTCGACGTGACCGTGGTCGGGGACTGCAGCCGCGCCACGCTGCTGCGCGTCTTCCCGCGCGTCTACAAGGGGATGCACCTCAGCCATCCGGCCGTCACGACGTACAAGGCGCGCAGCGTGCGTCTGGAGGCGGACGGCGTGACGGGGTACGCCGACGGGGAACCCTTCGGGCGCCTTCCGCTGACCGCACGGGTGGTGCCGGGGGCGGTGCGGCTTCTCGCTGCGGAGTAACGACCGTGAGCGGTGTCGGGGGTGGCCGGTAGGCTCGTAGTCACGATGACCGAGGACCTGTCCCCCGCGGAGCGATATGCCGAGGCGCGGAAGCGCGCCCAAGAGCAGGCCACCGCTCTCGCGCCATTCCGTGACCTCTACGACTTCGATCTCGACGATTTCCAGATCGAGGCGTGCCAAGCCCTCGAAGCCGGAAAAGGCGTGCTGGTCGCGGCACCGACCGGTTCCGGCAAGACGATCGTCGGCGAGTTCGCCGTGCACCTGGCGCTCACCCACGGCCGCAAGTGCTTCTACACCACGCCCATCAAGGCCCTCTCGAACCAGAAGTACAACGACCTGGTCAAGAGGTACGGCGCGGACCGCGTGGGTCTGCTGACCGGGGACAACTCGGTCAACGCCGACGCACCCGTGATCGTGATGACGACCGAGGTGCTGCGGAACATGCTCTACGCGGGCTCCCAGGCCCTCGCGGGGCTGGGACACGTGGTGATGGACGAGGTGCACTACCTCTCCGACCGCTTCCGCGGTGCCGTCTGGGAGGAGGTCATCATCCACCTCCCGGAGTCCGTCACCCTCGTCTCGCTGTCGGCGACCGTCTCCAACGCCGAGGAGTTCGGCGACTGGCTGGACACGGTCCGCGGCGACACCCGGGTGATCGTCTCCGAGCACCGGCCCGTGCCGCTGTGGCAGCACGTCCTCGCCGGACGGCGGATGTACGACCTCTTCGAGGAGAAGGCCGACAAGCGGGAGGTCAACCCGGACCTGGTGCGGATGGCCCGGATGGAGAACAGCCGGGTCACCTCGCCGCGTGACCGCCGCCGCGGCAGTCCGCGCCGCGAGGCGGACCGTGAGCGTGAGCGCCGGAGCCGCGCCCGGGTGTGGACGCCGGGCCGGCCGGAGGTCATCGACCGGCTCGACTCCGAGGGGCTGCTCCCCGCCATCACCTTCATCTTCAGCCGCGCGGGCTGCGAGTCGGCGGTGCAGCAGTGCCTGTACGCGGGTCTGCGGCTCAACGACAACGCGGCGCGGGCCCGGGTGCGCGAGATCGTCGAGGCGCGTACCGCCGACATCCCGGACGCCGACCTGCACGTCCTGGGCTACTTCGAATGGCTGGAGGGCCTGGAGCGGGGCATCGCCGCGCACCACGCCGGGATGCTGCCGACCTTCAAGGAGGTCGTCGAGGAGCTGTTCGTGCGCGGCCTCGTCAAGGCCGTCTTCGCGACGGAGACGCTCGCCCTGGGCATCAACATGCCCGCTCGTTCCGTGGTGCTGGAGAAGCTGGTCAAGTGGAACGGCGAGCAGCACGCGGACATCACACCCGGCGAGTTCACGCAGCTGACGGGCCGTGCCGGGCGGCGCGGCATCGACATCGAGGGCCATGCCGTCGTGCTGTGGCAGCGCGGCATGGACCCTGCCGCGCTGGCGGGCCTGGCCGGCACGCGTACGTATCCGCTGCGCTCCTCCTTCAAGCCCTCGTACAACATGGCCGTCAACCTCGTCGGCCAGTTCGGGCGGCACCGCTCGCGCGAACTGCTGGAGACCTCCTTCGCGCAGTTCCAGGCGGACCGGTCCGTGGTGGGCATCTCCCGCCAAGTGCAGCGCAACGAGGAGGGGCTGGAGGGCTACCGCGAGTCCATGACCTGCCACCTCGGCGACTTCGAGGAGTACTCGCGGCTGCGCCGGCAGCTGAAGGACCGTGAGACGGAGCTCGCGAAGCAGGGCGCCGTGCAGCGCAGAGCGCAGGCCGCGGCGGCGCTGGAGAAGCTCCGGCCCGGGGACGTCATCCACGTCCCGACCGGCAAGTTCGCCGGTCTCGCGCTCGTGATCGACCCGGGGACGGGCGGGGGGCGCGGCGGCCCGTCGCACCAGAGGGGCTGGCAGCAGAACGACGGTCCCCGTCCGCTCGTACTGACCGCGCAGCGCCAGGTGAAGCGGCTCGGGTCGATCGACTTCCCGGTGCCGGTGGAGCCGCTGGAGCGGATGCGGATCCCCAAGTCGTTCAACCCGCGCAGCCCCGAGTCGCGCCGCGATCTCGCCTCGGCGCTGCGGACGAAGGCGGGGCACCACGCGCCGCCCCGGCACCGCAAGCAGCGTTCGGCCGCCGCCGACGACGGTGAGATCGCGCGGCTGCGCGCCGAGATCCGCCGCCACCCCTGCCACGGCTGCGACGAGCGGGAGAACCACGCCCGCTGGGCGGAGCGCTACCACCGGCTGCGCCGGGACACGCGGCAGCTCGAACGCAAGATCGAGGGCAGGACGAACACCATCGCCCGCACCTTCGACCGCGTGTCCGCGCTGCTGACGGAGCTGGGCTATCTGCGCGGCGACGAAGTGACCGACGACGGGCGGCGGTTGGGACGTCTCTACGGCGAACTGGACCTGCTGGCGAGCGAGTGCCTGCGGGACAAAGTGTGGGACGGCCTCCCGCCGTCCGAACTGGCCGGGTGCGTCTCGGCGTTGGTGTACGAGTCGCGTGCCGCCGACGACGCGCTGCCGCCCAAGCTGCCCGGCGGCGGTGCCAGGGGAGCCCTGGAGGAGATGGTCCGTATCTGGGGCCGCCTGGACGCTCTGGAGGAGGAGCACCGCATCAGCCAGACGGAGGGCGTGGGCCAGCGCGAACCGGATCTGGGCTTCGCCTGGGCCGCGTACCGCTGGGCGGAGGGGCACGGCCTCGACGCCGTGCTCCGCGAGGCCGACATGCCCGCGGGCGACTTCGTCCGCTGGTGCAAGCAGTGCATCGACGTACTCGGCCAGATCGCCGTCGCGGCGCCGGACGGCGACAGCGTCGCGAAGAACGCGCGCAAGGCGGTCGAGGCGATGCGCCGCGGCGTCGTGGCGTACACGAGCGTGGGCTGACGGCGCGGCGGGCGGGCCGGCCGCGGGGAGCGCCGTGGCCGGCTGCCCCCGCGCGGGCCAGGGGGCGTTACGGGGTCACCGGGCCCGCTCGGCGTGAGGTGCGCAAGAGCGGTACGGGCGCCGGGTGTTGAGCACGGGGCCGGCCGGGGCATGTTCACCCCGGCGCGCCGCGGACGGTACGCCGGAGGTATTCGAGGGTGCGCTGTGCCGGAGCCCGTGCGGCACAGCGCGGATCGGCGAAAGCCTCCGGTTCTGTCGTGACCGGGCTGCGGGCGCCGTCCTGTCCTCGTGTCTCCCGCCGCAACGGAGGTCGATGTGCGCACCACGATCAGATCCGGGGTCCGACGCTGGGCCGCCACGGCCGCCGCCCTCGCAGCCGTCGCGGCGCTGACCTCGGCGGCGCCGGCGCCCTCCTCACCGTCCGGGGAGGCGCACGACCCCGCGGGCAGGCTGCGGCTCACGCAGCTCCAGGCCATGGCGACACACAACAGCTACCACCGTGAGGTCTCCTTCGCCGAGCAGAAGTTGATGGGGGAGCACGACCCCAACTTCGGAACGCTGCTCTACAGTCACGCCTCGCTGCCCGTACAGCTCTCGCGCCAGCAGGCCCGGGGGATCGAGCTGGACGTCTTCCCCGACCCGGACGGCGGCCTGTACGCGGACCCCCTCATCCGGAAGGAGGCGGGGCTTCCTCCGCTGGACGAACCGGAGTTGCGCAGGCCCGGCTTCAAGGTCCAGCACTGGGCGGATTTCGACTACCGCAGCAACTGCGTGAGCCTGCGCAGCTGTCTGCGGCAGGTGAAGAAGTGGTCCGAAGGGCGCCCCGGCCACGTGCCCGTGCCGGTGCTTCTCGAACTGAAGGAGACCGACCCGGAGTTGGAGGAGCGCGGCGGTGCCGTCAGTCCTCCGTGGGACACGGAGATGCTCGACGCGCTGGACGCGGAGATCCGCTCTGTCTTCCCCGACGAGGCGACCGTCACCCCGGACGACGTGCGGCGTCCCGGACAGACCCTGGGGCAGTCGGTGCGCGAACACGGCTGGCCGCGGCTGGCCGCCTCCCGCGGCAAGGTGATGTTCCTGATGGACAACGACGACCAGGAACTGCAGGACGCCTACCGTGCGGGCGGCCGCGAGAGCCTGCAGGGCAGGGTGCTGTTCACGGACTCCGAACCGGGGCGTGCAGATGCCGCGTTCATGAAGGTCAACGACCCCACCGGGTCCGGCAAGGCCGACATCCGGAAGCTGGTGGAGCAGGGGTACTTCGTGCGTACCCGCTCCGACGTGCCACTCGACCAGGCATCCAGCGGCGACACCGCCATGCTCGAGGACGCTCTGGCGTCGGGCGCCCAGATGGTCTCGACGGACTTCCCCGTGCCGGGGCTCGCCGCACGCTACGGCAGCGACTACGTCGCGGAACTGCCCGGCGGCGCCGGTCCGGTGCGCTGCAACCCCGTCACCGTGCGGCCGGGGAAGTGCCCGGAGCGACCGATCGAGCGCTGAGCGGAGGGAACGCCGGACTGAGTGCCGGAACGCGATCCGGCCCCTGCCGGAGGGCAGGGGCAGGGGCGTGAGCGCCGTGGGCGCGGCGGGCGGTGATCGGGAGCCGGAGCGATGTCAGGCGCCGTCGGCCGCCCCGCCCGCTTCCTGCTCGGCCTCCACCTGCGCGTTCCATTCCTTCTTGGAGGACTGCCAGCCGTCCTCGTCGTGGCCCAGCCGCCAGTAGCCGGAGATGGACAACTGCTCGCGCGCCACGCCCCGTTCGAGCCGCAGGTGTCGGCGGAGCTCCTTCACCGCTCCTGCCTCGCCGTGCACGAAGGCGTGCACGCGGCCCGTCGGGAAGTCCAGCGCCCGCACGGCCTCCACGAGCCGCTCGCCGACCCTGGCCGTGCCCCGGTGGAGCCAGACCACGTGGGCGGTGTCCGGGACGCTGAGCTTGACCTCCTCCTGCGGGCCCGCGACCTCGATCAGCGCCTCGACGCGGGCGTGTGCGGGCATGCCCTCCAGGGCGGTGGCGATCGCGGGCAGGGCGCTCTCGTCGCCCGCGAGCAGGTGCCAGTCCGCGTCCTTGTCGGGGGCGTAGGCGCCGCCGGGGCCGAGGAAGAGGATCTCGTCGCCCGGGGCGGCGTTGCGCGCCCAGGGCCCGGCCAGCCCGGCGTCGCCGTGCACGACGAAGTCGAGGGTCAGCTCACGGGCCGAGGGCGCCCACGAGCGAACGGTGTACGTACGCGTGACCGGCCACTGGTCGCGCGGGAAGTCGGCGCGGATGCGGACGATGTCGAACGGCTCCGGATACTCGACGCCGGGGACCGGGAAGAGCAGCTTCACGTAGTGGTCCGTGTACTCGCCCGCGGTGAACGCCTCCAGACCCGGGCCGCCCAGGACGACGCGCACCATGTGGGGGGTGAGCTGCTCGGTGCGGATCACTCGGCCCCGGTGGACGTGCGTCTTGCGGCTGGGCGTGCGGTCTGCCACGTGGAACTCCAGAGACGGTGGGCGCGAGCAGTGGTTAGGGTTACCTAAGCTACCACTCGGGCCCGTTGCCGGCCCGTTCAGCTCGGCCCGGCTCCGCCGTCCCGCTCGGCCAGCACCGTCAGCAGCCGCTCCAGGGAGCCGCCGAGGCCCCACCGCTCCGCCAGCGCCACGAGGGCGTCCGGGTGGCGCGGCGCGGCGGGCAGCGAGGCGTCGAAGGACGGCAGGGCGACGTCGTCCGCGACCCGCACGACCTTGGGCGCGACCGCGAGGTAGGGCTGCGCCTCCGCCAGACGCCTGCGCTGCGTGGGCGTCAGGCGGGACGACGGGTCGTCGACGGCGGCCATGATGCCCGCGAGGTCGCCGTAGCTCTCCAGCAGCTTCGCGGCCGTCTTCTCCCCGACGCCGGGGACGCCGGGCAGGCCGTCGCTCGGATCGCCGCGCAGCAGCGCGAGGTCGGCGTAACCCGCGCCGTCCACGCCGTACTTGGCGCGCAGCGCCGCGCCGTCGTAGACGTCGAGGTTGCCGACGCCCTTCACGGGATACAGCACCCGCACGCCGCGTCCGTCGTCGACCAGCTGGAACAGGTCGCGGTCGCCCGTCACGATGTCGACGGGCGTCCGCGCGCGAGCCGTGAGCGTGCCGATGACGTCGTCCGCCTCGAATCCGGCCGCGCCGACCCGCGCGATGCCGATGGCGTCCAGCACCTCGTCGATGACGGGCACCTGCGGGCTGAGAGTGTCGGGAACCTCCTCCGCGTCCGGGCCCTGGTCCGTCTCCTCGACGACCCTGTGCGCCTTGTACGACGGGATCAGCTCCACCCGCCAGGCCGGGCGCCAGTCGAAGTCCATGCAGGCCACCAGGGAGTCCGGGTGCCGGTTGGCCACGAGCCGCGCGATGAAGTCGAGCAGCCCCCGCACGGCGTTGACCGGCGTCCCGTCGGGTGCCCTGACCGACTCCGGGACCCCGAAGTAGGCGCGGAAGTAGAGGGACGAGGTGTCCAGGAGCATCAGGCGTCGCGGCGTCGTCGTAGTCACGGGGCCGATGATGCCGTACGGCTCCGACAGCGGCCGGCAGGAGCCCGGCAGGGCCGGTGCCGGACGCGCCGGCTCCGGGACCAAGACGCCGTCACGCCGGCGCGCGGGCCCGTGGGGGCGCCGATGAACTCCCGCAAGGCCCTTACCGGCCTTCCTGCCTCCAAGACTTGTACGTGTGGCGCAAATTGGCCTGACTCATCGGCCTACCCGCACCTACTCTCTTCTCCGTACGAGGACGTCCCTCCGGACCTCCGGCAGCGGTCGTGCGCGAAGAGCGCGAGGGCCTGCCGGGGGAGGACCGCCGGAGGAGCGGACGCCGTCCCGGGGGAGCGGGCCCGCCGCACGGGGGGCGTACGGTGCCGGTATGGCGCACACGAATACCGGCACCGTGCGGAGCGTGGTCTCTCTCGTCCCCTCCCTCACGGAGGCCCTGGCGGTCACGGCGCCCGATCTGCTCACCGGTGCGACGGACTGGTGCAGCCACCCTCCCGGCCTGGACGTCACCCGGGTCCGGGGCACCAAGAACCCCGACCTGGAGCGCATCGCCTCCCTCGCGCCCGACCTCGTCGTCGCCAACGAGGAGGAGAACCGCGAGAGCGACCTCGACGCGCTGCGGGCCGCCGGCATCGAGGTCCTGGTGACCGAAGTACGGTCGCTGCCGCAGGCGTTCGCCGAACTGGAGCGCATGCTGACCCGCGGCTGCGGGCTGCCGCGCCCCGCGTGGCTGCGGGCAGCGGAGGACGCCTGGCACGACGCCCGGGCGGAGTTCGACCTGCGGGCGGTCGTGCCCGTCTGGCGCAGGCCGTGGATGGTCCTCGGCCGGGACACCTTCGCGGGTGCGCTCCTGGCCCACCTCGGCGTGCACAACGTCTACGAGACGCACCCGGAGCGGTATCCGCGGGTGACTCTCCAGGAGTTGAACGAAACGGGCCGCGCCGACCTCGTCGTCCTGCCCGACGAGCCGTACGCCTTCAACGCCGAGGACGGGCCGGAGGCCTTCCCCGGCCTTCCCGCCGCGCTCGTCTGCGGACGGCACCTCACCTGGTACGGTCCCTCGCTCACCGAGGCGCCGGCGGTGCTGGCCGGGCAGCTGCGCAAAGCCCTCGGCTGACCGGCCGGTTGGCCGGTTGGCTTCCTGCACGCAGCCGGGCCGGCGTCGGCGGCTGTGCGTGAACGCGGCGTTCAGGGGCGGCTGTTGTGGGTGCCCGGCGTGCGGCCGAAGGCGCGGCGGAAGACGTCGATGAAGGCGCTGGTCGAGGCCCAGCCGCAGCGGTGGGCGACCGCGGTGACCGGTTCGTCCGCGGCCAGCAGCCGGAGTGCGTGGTAGAGGCGGAGCTGGGTGCGCCACTGCGGGAAGGTCATCCCCAGCTCCCGCCGGAAGAGACGGCTGAGCGTGCGCTCACCGGCCCCCGCGGCGTGCCCCAGCTCCGCGAGCGTGCGGGAGTCGGCCGGGTTGTCGTGGAGGAGGCCGCAGACGGTGCGCAGGCGGGCGTCCCGGGGCGCGGGGAGGGGGAGGGGCTGCTGCGGCGACACCTTGATCTGGTCGAGCAGCACGGCGCGCAGGCGGCGCCGCTCGGGCCCGTCCAGCCCGCCGTCGCGCGTGCACTCGAGGATCAGCTCCCGGAGGAGGGGGCTCACGGTGAGGACCGCCGGCGCGTCCAGACGGAGGGGGTTGACCGTGGCGGGGATGCCCAGCAGGTGCAGGTCCAGGTGCCCGTGGGCCCGGTGCGCGTGCACGCATCCGGCGGGGACCCAGATCGCCCGGGTGCCGGGTGCGAACCAGGTCCCCGCGTCGGTGGTCACCGCCAGCACGCCCGAGCCCGCGTAGATGATCTGGTGGTCGTCGTGCCGGTGGGCGTCGATGCTCTGACCCGCGGCCAGTGTCTGCGTGCGGGTCGGTGCCTGCGGGGTGTGGCGGATTTCGGGCATGAACCGGCAGATTATCGGAAGCGGGCCGAGGTCTCCCTGCGGACGATCGACGGATGGCAACGAAGCAGAGCCCGCTTACAGGGCCGGTGGTGCGGCTGTCCCTCGGGCACGCCTGCGTGGACGTGTACCAGGGCGCTGTCGCGGCCCTCGTGCCGTTCTTCGTCCTGGAGAGGGCGTACAGCTACGCGGCGGCCTCGGGCATCGTCCTGGCCGCTTCCCTCCTCTCCTCGGTGGTGCAGCCGCTGTTCGGGGCCCTCACCGACCGGTGGACAATGCGCTGGCTGCTGCCCGTGAGCACGCTGACGGGCGGCGCGGGTGTGGCCCTGGCCGGCGTCAGCGACTCCTACGCCGTCACGCTCGCCGTCGTGGCCGTCTCCGGCATCGGCGTGGCCGCCTACCACCCGGAGGCGGCCAGGGTGGCCCGTCTGGCGAGCCGGGGCAGCCACACCGCGATGGGCTGGTTCTCCCTCGGAGGCAATCTCGGCTTCGCGGCGGCCCCGCTGCTCGTCACCGCCGTCGTCGCCACGGGAGGACTGCGCGCCTCCCCGCTCCTCGTCGTCCCGGCCCTGGCCGGAGCGGCGCTGTGCGTCGCGGCGCTGCGCGCGACCGGACCCGCGAGCGGGACGCGGACCGTGGGAGGGAGTGCCGGAGGCGAGGGCACGGACGACTGGCCCTCGTTCCTCAGGCTGACCGGCGCGATCGTGTGCCGCTCGATCGTCTTCGTCGGCCTGAGCACCTTCATCGCGCTGTACGTGCGCCAGCGGACGGGGGGAGGGGAAGCCGTCGGCACCGCCGCGCTGACGGTGCTGTACCTGGGAGGGGCCGTGGGCACCGTGGCCGGGGGGAAGCTGGCCCAGCGCTGGGGCCGGATCCGGGTCGTGCAGTGGTCCTACGCGCTCACGGTGCTCGCCGTGGCCGGGGTCGTGCTCGTACCCGGCCCCCCGGTCCTGGTCTTCGTCGCTGCCGCCTCGGCGGGCCTCTACGTGCCGTTCTCCCTGCACATCACGCTCGGCCAGGACTACCTGCCCCGGCGGGTGGGCACGGCCTCCGGCGTCACCCTCGGCCTGACCGTCAGCGTCGGCGGGCTCGCCAGCCCGCTCCTCGGGGCGGTGGCCGACGCCGCGTCGCTCCGGACGGCACTCGCGCCGCTGATCGTGCTGCCGGCGCTCGGCTGGCTGCTGCTGCGCCGCCTGGAGGAGCCCGGCATGTTCGCGGTGGCGCCGGAGCGCACCGGGGACACCGGTGCCGAGGACGGTGCGCCGGCGCCGGACCGCGAGTGACGGGCCGTCCCGCCGTCAGCCCGGACGCGGGGATGTGCACGTTCGGACGCCGCAGCCGCAGGTCTCAGGCTCGCGAGACCTGCGGCTCCGAGGGTGCCGCCGCGGCCGGTTCCGGGGCTCCGGAGGCCGCTTCCACCAGCGCCCGCATGACGCGGGTGTCCTCGCCCTCCTCCGGGTGCCACTGCACCGCGAGGACGAACGGGTGCTCGCTGCCGGGAAGTTCGACTGCCTCGACGGTGCCGTCCTCGGCGTATGCGCTCGGCACCAGCCCGTCGCCCAGGCTGCCCAGGGACTGGTGGTGGTACGTCGGCACGGAGACGGGTTCCGGGAGGGCCCGGGCGAGCCGGGTGCCCGCCACCGGCCGCACGTCGTGGTGGGCGAAGACTCCAGGGCCGCCCCTGTGGCCCTCCAGATGCTGGACGAGGGTGCCGCCCCGCGCGACGTTCAGCAGCTGCATGCCCCGGCAGATGCCCAGCAGGGGGAGGCCCCGGTCGAGGGCGGCCTCGATGAGGGCGAGCTCCCAGTCGTCGCGCTCCCGGTCGGGTGGTCCGCACTCCGGCTCGGGCGCGGCGCCGTAGCGCACCGGTTCCACGTCCGGGCCGCCGGAGACGACGAGCCCGTCCAGGCGGGAGACGACCGCCTCCGCACGCTCCGGGACGTCCGGCGGCAGCATCACCGCGCAGCCGCCCGACCGCTGGACGAGGCGGGGGTATCCGGCGGGCAGCACCGCGGCGCGGTGCTGCCACACCCCCCAGCGGACGTCGTTCTCCAGGTAGGTGCTGATGCCGATCAGCGGCGTGTGCATCGGTGCCTCCGGCGGCGGACGGCCGCGTCCGGCCCCGGTGCGGGGGCCTCGGCGGTCTTGACGGTTCCGGGGTCGCGGAGCCCGCCGCGTCCCGGCCGCCGGACGGCCGGCGCGGAGGGCTCCCGCGAACCTTCTGGCAGCTTACGGACCGGCCTTGGCGGCCGGCGCCTCCGGCTCGCCCCGGCCGGTGTCCCGCTCCAGCTCCGCCTCGGCCGCCGCCAGCGCGGCGAACTCCTCCTCCGGGGCCGCTGCCACCAGGTGGTGGCGGCTGTAGAAGGCGAAGTAGCCGACGGCGACGGCGTACAGCACGAACGCGATGCCCGCCGCCTTCGGGTCCACCAGGAACGTGGCGACGACCGCGGCGCACGCGAGCACGAAGCCCACGGACGACGTCACGAGACCGCCGGGTGTGCGGTACGGGCGGGGCAGCTCGGGCTCGCGGCGGCGGAGCACGATGTGGGAGAGCGTCATCAGGACGTAGCTGATCGCGGCGCCGAAGACGGCGATGTTCAGCATCCGCGCGCCGTCGCCGGTGTAGGCCGCCAGGGAGAAGCCGATCACGCCCGGGACCAGCAGGCCCAGGTAGGGGGCCTTGCGGCGGCTCGTCAGCGACAGGAAGCGGGGCAGGTAGCCGGCGCGCGAGAGGGCGAACAGCTGCCGCGACCCGGCGAAGATGAGGGAGAAGAAGGAGGCCACCAGACCGGCCAGGCCCGCGTAGTTGACGATCCTGCTGAGGGTCGTCGGGTCGCCGCCTGAGGCCGATTCCAGCGCCGCGACGAGCGGGTTGTCGGCGTCCTTGATCGCGTCGGAGCCGGCGGCTCCGGCCGCGGGCAGCAGCGTGAGCAGGGCCAGCAGCACCAGGATGCCGATGGACCACGCGAGGGCCTTCGGCATCGACCTGACCGGGTCGCGCGTCTCCTCGGCCGCGAGCGGTACGCCCTCGACGCCGAGGAAGAACCACATCCCGAACGGGAAGGCGGCCCAGATGCCCAGCAGGCCCAGCGGCAGCCACGAGTTGGAGCCGAAGGCCGACCCGTCCACGGCGACGTCGTTCAGCGAGCCCGCGTCGAAGTGTGTGAACGCGCCGATGCAGAAGACGAGCAGCGCCGCGACCGCGATGCCGGTGACGACGAAGCTGAAGCGCAGCGCCTCCCCGACGCCCCACATGTGGATGCCGATGAACAGCGCGAAGCACACGAGGTAGACGGGCCAGCCCGCCTCCACGCCGAAGAGGCCGAGGGACTCGACGTATCCGCCGATGAACACGGCGATGGCCGCCGGCGCGAGGATGTACTCGATGAGGATGGCGGTGCCGGTCAGGAAGCCGCCCCAGGTGCCGAGCGCGCGCCGCGCGAAGCCGTAACCGCCGCCGGCGGTGGGGAGGATCGAGGAGAGCTCCGCCAGCGAGAAGACGAGGCAGGTGTACATCGTGCCCATCAGCACGGTGGCGATGGCGAGGCCGCCGAACCCGCCTTCCGCGAGGCCGAAGTTCCAGCCCGCGTAGTCGCCTGAGACGACGTATGCGACACCCAGGCCGGTCAGCAGCAGCCAGCCGGCGCTGCCGCGGCGCAGCGAACGGCGCTGGAGGTATTGTTCGGCGCTCTCCTGGCCGGTCTCCGGCGACGGGTGCGAGGGTTTCGTTCCTTCGGCCATGACCGCTCCTGCCTACGGCATTGGTGTGGGGACATACCTTTGCCCTGCCGGGGACTCCAGCGCAACCCCCTGCACATTACGTCGGGGTCACACCTCGGGCCCCGCCCGCCCCCTGCGTACAGCGCACGACGGCTCCCGTACTCGCCGCCGCCGCAGGGCCGTTCATCCCAGGAAGCCCCGCAGCAGGGCCGCCGTTCCCGCGCAGTGCTCGCGGGCGACCGCGCGTGCGCGATCCGGGTCCCGGGCGAGGACGGCGTCGACGAGCGCCGCGTGCTGCTGCTGCGCGTGCTCCAGGTTCCGCACGAGCAGCGGTATCCGTCCCAGCAGGTCGTTGACCTTGGCGCGCACGGCAGCGTACTGCGTCGTCAGCGACGGGCATTCCGCCAGCTCGACCAGGGTGAGGTGGAAGAGGGTGTCGCTGCGCCGGTAGTCGGCGAGCGCCGCGTCGCGGGTGTCGTCGAGGGCGGCGCGCAGCCGGGCCGCCCCCGGTTCCGACAGGCCCTGCGACGCGCACAGTTCGGCGGCGCCCGCCTCCAGGACCTCGCGGAAGCGCAGCGCGTCGGCCACGTCCACGTCGGAGGCGCCGGACAGGGCGCGGGGTTCGTCCGCTGCGTCGGTGCCCTCGACTGGCGGTTCGGGGTGGTGCACGAACGTGCCGCCGTAGCGCCCGCGGCGGCTGACGACCAGGCCCTCCTCGGCGAGGACGCGCAGCACCTCGCGGAGCGTCACGCGGCTGATGCCGAGGCGTTCCGCGAGTTCACGCTCGGCGGGGAGGCGCTCGCCGTCCGGTACGAGGCCCAGGCGGACGATCTGCAGTATCTGCTCCAGCGCCTCCTCGAAACCGTTTCCTGCCCGCACCGGCCGCAGCACGGCGGCCAGCCGGTCCGGTTCGGGACGGTCCGCCGCGGCCCCCGCTCCGCGGCCGCCCCCGGACGTCACCGGCTCTCCCTCATCGGAACCCCTTCCGAACCAATGGTCTTCCGGACTACCTTATGACTTCCCGTGGAACGACAGGAGGCCGGACGTGGCAGAACGCACACCCCCACTCTCCGCCGACGAGCTGCGAGTGCTCGTCGAGAGGGAGGAGATCGACACCGTCGCGCTCGCCTTCACCGACATGCAAGGGCGGCTGCAGGGAAAACGGTTCGCGGCGCGCCATTTCATCGACGAGGTCATGGACCACGGCACGGAGGGCTGCAACTACCTTCTCGCCGTCGACGTGGATCTGAACACCGTCGACGGCTACGCGATGTCCTCCTGGGAACACGGCTACGGCGACTTCGCCATGCACGCCGACATGAGCACCCTGCGCCGCGTCCCGTGGAACCCGGGCACAGCGATGGTCACCGCCGACCTCGCGTGGCACGACGGCTCTCCCGTCGTGGCGTCGCCCCGGCAGATCCTGCGCCGCCAGCTCGACCGGCTCGCCGAGCGCGGCTGGAGCGCGTACATCGGCACGGAGCTGGAGTTCATGGTCTTCCAGGACTCCTTCGAGCAGGCATGGAGCAGCGCGTACCGCGACCTGACGCCGGCCAACCAGTACAACGTCGACTACTCGATACTGGGGACCGCCCGGGTCGAGCCGCTGCTGCGCCGTATCCGCAACGAGATGGGCGCCGCCGGGATGAAGGTCGAGTCGGCCAAGGGCGAGTGCAACCTCGGCCAGCACGAGATCGCGTTCCGTTACGACGAGGCGCTCATCACCTGCGACCAGCACGTCGTGTACAAGACCGGCGCCAAGGAGATCGCGGCGCAGTCCGGTCAGGCGCTCACGTTCATGGCCAAGTTCGACGAGCGTGAAGGCAACTCGTGCCACATCCACCTCTCGCTGCGTGACGAGGACGGGTCGCCCGTCTTCGCCGACGAGGCGGGCGAGTACGGCATGTCCGAGACGATGCGGCACTTCCTCGCCGGACAGCTCGCGGCGATGCGGGAGTTCACCCTCCTCTACGCCCCGAACATCAACTCCTACAAAAGGTTCCAGCCGGGTTCCTTCGCCCCGACGGCCGTCGCCTGGGGCCCCGACAACCGCACCTGCGCCCTGCGCATCGTCGGACACGGCCACGGACACAGGCTGGAGAACCGGGTACCGGGCGGCGACGTCAACCCGTACCTCGCGGTGGCGGGCATGATCGCCGCCGGTCTGCACGGCGTCGACAGGAAGCTGGAGCTGCAGGACGCCTGCACCGGCAACGCCTACACCGGCGACGCGGAGCACGTGCCCGCCACGCTGCGGGAGGCCTCGGAGCTGTGGGAGCGGAGCACGATCGCGCAGGAGGCGTTCGGGTCCGACGTGGTGGCGCACTACCTGAACATGGCGCACGTGGAGCAGCAGGCCTACGACACGGCCGTCACGGACTGGGAGCGGTTCCGCTCCTTCGAACGGATGTAAGGACGCGACTTTGCACGACGAGCACCAGCAGCACGAACTCCCGGTCGTCAACCCGGCGACCGAGGAACTGATCACCACCGTTTCCGCCGCGACACCCGCCGACGTCGACGCGGCCGTGCGCCGTGCCGCGTCCGCCCAGACGGCCTGGGCGGCCCTCGCTCCGGGCGAACGCGCGAGGCTGCTGCGCCGGTTCGCGGTCGTCGTCGACGAGCACCTGGAGGAACTGGCCCAGCTGGAGGTCCAGGAGGCCGGGCACCCGGTGGGCAACGCCCGCTGGGAGGCCGGCAACGCCCGGGACCTGCTCGACTACGCCGCCGGGGGAGTGGAGCGCCTCAACGGCAGGCAGATCCCCGTCGACGGGGGCATCAGCGTCACCTTCGCCGAACCGCTCGGCGTCGTGACCGTCATCGCCCCGTGGAACTTCCCGATGCCGGTCGCGGCATGGGGGACGGCTCCGGCGCTCGCAGCCGGGAACGCCGTGATCCTCAAGCCGGCCGAGACCACGCCGCTGACCGCGCTGCGCCTCGCCGAACTCGGCCTCGAGGCGGGCCTGCCCGAGGGCCTCTTCCAGGTCCTGCCGGGCGAGGGACCGGTGGCGGGGACCGCGCTGGTGGAGCACCCGGGGGTCGCCAAGGTCGTCTTCACGGGATCGACGGCGGTGGGCAAGGACATCATGGCCAGGTGCGCGGCGGGTGTGAAGCGGGTGACGCTCGAACTGGGCGGCAAGAGCCCCAACATCGTCTTCTCGGACGCCGACCTCGCGCTGGCCGCCACCGCCGCACCGGGATCGTTCCTCGACAACACCGGGCAGGACTGCTGCGCCCGCAGCCGCATCCTCGTCCAGCGCGACGTGTACGACCGCTTCCTCGAACTGCTGGAACCGGCCGTCAAGTCGTTCGTCGCGGGCGACCCCGCCGACCCCGCCACGCAGATGGGGCCGCTCATCTCCGAGCGGCAGCGTGAACGGGTGCGCGGTTACGTCCCCGAGGACGCCTCCGCGCTCATCCGCGGGGAGGTGCCCGACGGCAAGGGCTACTGGTACCCGGCCACGGTCCTGGAGGGTGCGCCGGGCGACCGGCGCAGCGCCGAGGAGATCTTCGGCCCCGTCGCGGTGGCGATCCCGTTCGAGGACGAGGCCGAGGCCGTGCGCATCGCCAACGCCTCCGACTACGGCCTCTCAGGCTCCATCTGGACCCGCGACGTGGGCCGCGCGCTGCGCGTCTCGCGTGCCGTGGCCGCCGGGAACCTGTCGGTCAACTCGCACAGCGCCGTGCGCTACACGACCCCCTTCGGGGGCTTCAAGCAGTCGGGTCTCGGCCGTGAACTCGGTCCGGACGCACTGACCGCCTTCACCGAGACCAAGAACGTCTTCATCAGTACGGAGGAGCAGCCGTGACCGATCCGCTCACAGGCTCCGCAGGAGCAACGTCCGAGTGCCGCCGCCTCGTCGGCCGCACCGCCGTCGTCACGGGCGCCGGCAGCGGGATCGGCCTCGCGGCCGTGCGCCGGCTCGCGTCGGAGGGCGCGCGCGTGGTGTGCGCCGACGTCGACGCCGAGCGCGGAAAGGCGGCGGCGGAGGAGGCCGGGGGCCTGTACGTCGAGACGGACGTCACCGACCCCGAACAGGTCGAGGCCCTCTTCAGGACGGCGTACGACACGTACGGCAGCGTCGACGTCGCCTTCAACAACGCGGGCATCTCGCCGCCGGACGACGACTCGATCCTCACCACCGGGCTGGACGCCTGGCAGCGCGTGCAGCAGGTCAACCTCACGTCCGTCTACCTGTGCTGCAAGGCCGCGCTGCCCTACATGCGCGAGCAGGGGCGCGGGTCCATCATCAACACCGCCTCGTTCGTCGCGGTGATGGGTGCGGCGACCTCGCAGATCAGCTACACCGCCTCCAAGGGCGGAGTGCTGGCGATGTCGCGGGAGCTGGGCGTGCAGTTCGCGCGGGAGGGGATCCGCGTCAACGCCATCTGCCCGGGCCCCGTCAACACCCCGCTGCTGAAGGAGCTGTTCGCGAAGGATCCCGAGCGTGCGCAGCGCAGGCTCGTCCACGTTCCGCCGGGGCGCTTCGCGGAGCCGGAGGAGATCGCCGCGGCCGTGGCGTTCCTGGCCAGTGACGACTCGTCCTTCGTCAACGCCACCGACTTCATGGTGGACGGCGGGATCTCCGGGGCGTACGTGACACCGGTCTGATCCCGCACCGGCGAGGGCCCGGGGCGGCCCCCGAGCCGGTGATTTCCCGTCGGCGGCCACCCGGCCGGGCGGAGTCCATGTGACTCGCACACGTGTTGCCCTACAGTGCGAGAGGTGAGCATGACGACACCGCCCGGCTGGTACCCCGACCCGGGCAGCGCGTACAAGCCCAAGTCCCGCGCGCAGGAACGCTGGTGGGACGGGAGCGCGTGGAGCGGCCAGACCCGTACCCGCGGGGCGGTGCGCGGCCCCCTCGTGGCGGGGATCGTCGGCGGGCTCGTGCTCGTCGCGGCGCTGCTCGTGGCCTCCGTGCTCGTCTTCGGCGCGGGCGTCGGGCGGAGTACGGGCGACGAGGCGGGCGGGCCGCCCCCGCCGGAAGCCCCGCCCCGCGACGACGGGCCCGGCGGCAGCGGCGAACTCCCCGAGGAGGACGGCGGGGAGGGGGAGGTCCCGGCGAGCGGCGTCGACTTGCCCGTGCTGGACGGCTGGCAGCACGACCCTCTCGCGCCCATGGTCACCACGGGCGAGTACACGTGTCCCGGAGACGGCGGCGAGAACTGCCTGCGGGGCTCCGCGGTCATCGTCGTCGCCGGCACGGACACCGGCAGCGCGGAGGACGCGGCGAAGAGCGACATCGGCCGCTTCGCGAAGACCGCCTACAGCAAGGGCACGTACGGCGGCATCACCTCCCACAAGGCGGTGGCGTCCGAGAAGACCACCGTGGCGGGGGAGGAGGGCTACCGGGTGCGCTGGAAGATCGTCAACCGGACCAAGCCGGACGCGTACGTCGAGTCGCTGGCGTTCCCGCACCCCTCCGGATCCGGGGAGATGCTCCTGCTGCGCAGCGGTTTCGACATCCACCGCTCCGCGCCCCCGCTGAAGGACATGGACAAGCTGGCCGAAGGCGTCAGGGAACGGCCGGACGCGGGGACGGGCGGAGGACCCCCGGGCGAATCCGTCTGACCGTCACCGGCGCAGCGCCGGCGCGGACGGTCCGGGCCGCGCCCCGCCACGTACCGGCCAGGCACCGCCGGAAGCACCGCCCGCTAGCTAGAGGAACGTGCGGCCCTCTCCCCGGTACGTCGGCAGCACACCGGTGACGCGGTCGCCGCTCACCAGGTGCAGCTCGGCGAAGCGCTCGCACAGCTCGCCGGCCTTGGCATGCCGGAACCACACGCGGTCCCCGACCAGCAGGTCGTCGGCAGGGGACCCTAGCAGCGGCGTCTGCACCTCGCCTGCTCCCTCCTGGGCGTCGTAGCGCAGCCCCTGCGGCAGATACGGCTGGGGCAGCCGGTCCCTGCCGGGAGCGCCGGAAGCGGGGTAGCCGCCGCCGAGCACGGTCACCACGCCCACCCCGGGCCGCCGCACGACGGGCAGCGCGAAGAGCGCGGCCGGACGGCCCGTGAAGGAGCGGTAGTTGTCGAAGAGGCGCGGAACGAACAGCCCGGAGCCGGCGGCGACCTCCGTCACCGCCTCCTCGGCGGCCGTGTGCTGCACGCTTCCCGTCCCGCCGCCGTTGACGAACTCCAGGCCGGGCTCGATCCGGCGCACCGCCTCCACCGCCGCCGCCCGCCGTACCGCAAGCTCCCGTCGCGCCGCCGCCTGCATGAGGCGCACGCCGCGCGAGCGCAGCCGGCTGTCCGGGGCCGCGTCGCCCACGCCCGCGACGTGCCCTTCGTAGGCCATCAGGCCGACCAGACGGAAACCCTTCCTGGCGGTCACCGCCCGCGCCAGCTCCGCCAGTCGGGACGGTGTACGGACGGGGGAGCGGCGCGCCCCGATCCGTATCCGGCCGCCCAGCAGCCGCAGCGAGGTGTCGAGTTCGAGACAGATCCGGATCTCCTGAGTGCCTCCGTCCCGGGCGGAGTCGACGAACGCGAGCTGCTCGGGGTCGTCGACCATGACGGTCACGGCCTGCGCGAGTCGGGGGTCGGAGGCGAGTTCCGCGAAACCGGCCCTGTCGGCCGAGGGGTAGGCGAGTACGACGTCGTCGATGCCCGAGCGGGCGAGCCACAGCGACTCCGCGAGCGTGAAGCTGAGCACCCCGGCGAAGCCTTCCCGGGCGAGCACCCGTTCCAGCAGCCCGCGGCAGCGCACCGACTTGCTGGCCACCCGGATCGGCTTGCCGCCTCCGCGGCGCACCAGGTCGTCGGCGTTCGCGTCGAACGCGTCGAGGTCCACGACGGCGAACGGCGCGTCGAGAAGCGAGGTGGCCCGGTCGTACCGGGCCCGGTCCGCGGCGAGGTCGGCAGAGGTGTCGAACACCCGTGCAGCTTGCCAGAGCGCGACGGCCCGCGACAGTGGACGAAAGGCGGCCGAGCCTCGCCGACCGGGTTGCCGGAACCACCAGTTCGCCCCGTAGAGTGACGGCCGCACGCTGCGTGAGGCCGACCCTGCGGCGTGTTGTCCGTTACGAACCGGCATGCCCCGAAAGGCATTCGTGTGGGGTGGCACTGCGCGCGGGAGGGGTGCAGATGAGCACTGACGCCGACCGCACGGAGCCCCCGGATTCACCCAGGCCCCACCCGGAGCCGCCGCGCGAGCACTCCAAGGTTCCGGCGCCGCCGGCCTTCCCGCCTCGCCCGGCGGCCCCGCCGCGTCCCAGCGCTCCGCCGCGCCCCAGCGCCCCGCCGATGCCCTCCTCACCGCCGCAGCCCAACTGGCCCGGAAACACGGCCGGTTCAGCGGCCGGCCGTGTGCCGGCAGCAGGGAGGGGCGTGCACGGCCCCGCGGAGCACACCCAGAAAGACGAGCCCACCGCACAGATGCCGCACGATCCGGAATCGGACGACGTCCGTACCGCCGCATCGAAGTCCCTTCCCGCACAGGACGCGAGGCTGCGCCTGCCCGCCCCGTCCGCGCCCCCGCAGCCTCCGCCGCCCACCGGCGCACCGCTCACCCCGGAGACGCTGCGCCGCAGGGCCTACGCCGGAGGCGCCGGACCCGGCCCCCTCCCGGCGGGCAACCCGATGCCGCCCGACGCGGGCCGGGCGGAGTTCGGCTCCGCACCCCTGCCGGAGTCCGGGGCGGAAGGCGGGGCTTCCGGATACGGGCCGCACACTGCCCGGCTCCTTCCCGTACGTGACGCCTCGGCGCACCGCCCCGCGCCCCGCACTGTCGCGGCAGCCGTCTGCCTCGTGCTCGGGGTGGGCCTGCTGGGCGGCGCAGGTGCGGGGATGACGCTCACCGGCGACTCCTCCGAACCGGCCTCTCCTGAGCAGGTGTTCGAGCGGGCCGGGGCGATGTGGCACGAGACCCCCGTCGACGAGCTGTTCCCGCGCGTACTCGAAGGGCTGGGCGCCGGCCCCGGCAGCGCCGACCGCAAGTGGGTGCGCGTCGCCGTCGCACCCGACTCCGACTGCCGCAACGCGTTCGACCCCTTGTTGACGAAGGCCCTCTCGCCGGTGGGCTGTGAGCGTCTGCTGCGCGCCACCTACGCCGACGAGACGACCAGCAGCGTCACCACGGTCGGACTGGTCTTCACCCGCAGCGGCCAGAGCGGCATGCGGAGCCTGCGCAAGCGCTTCGCGGTCGAGAACCTCACCGAGCGCACGGACCTCATGCCGCGCCCGTACCCGGCGCGCGGCACCGTCGCCGCCGACTTCGGCGACGCACAGCGCGCCAGCTGGACGGTGCGGGTGCTCGCCGACGCGCCGGTCGTCGTCTACGCCGTCACCGGATTCGCCGACGGACGCGTCGTCAGCGACCCGCAGGCGGCCGCGGAGGCGACCGAGAAGGGCGAGACGTCCGCCGCCGCGCAGGCGGGACTCGGGCACGACGCACAGGGCATCGCGGACCGTATCGAGCGCCGGCTGCGCAACACGGCCGCAGGGCGAGGGGGAGGCGACCAGTGACGCACAGCCGTCGCGAACAGCAGCATGTACCCGCGGGGACCGGCGGCCCGTCCGGAGCCGCACCGGCAGACTCCTGCGGGAGCCGCCCGGAACCGGCTCAGGCGCGGCCGCCCGTCCCGGCCCGCTCGCGCCGCCCCGACCGGCGGCACCGCGTGCGCCGTGCCGCCGTCCTTCCGCTCGCGATGCTGCTCGCGCTGCTGCCGGCGGCCGGGAGCGCGTACGCCGCCGGTGAGGACCTGCCGCGCGAGAAGTGGGGGCTGAAGGCCATCCAGGCGCCGGACGCCTGGAAGACGACGAAGGGCAAGGGCATCACCGTCGCCGTCCTCGACACCGGTGTGGCGGCCGACCATCCCGACCTGAAGGGCAACGTGCTGCCCGGCCGGGACTTCGTCCGCGTCGGTGCCAAGAAGGGCGACCGCGAATGGGCCCGTCACGGCACCGCCATGGCCAGCCTCATCGCGGGGCACGGACACGGCGGCGGCGGCCGCGAGGGAGTCACTGGCGTCGCACCCGAGGCGAAGGTCCTTCCTGTGCGGGTGCTCCTCGAGGACGCCGACCCGCAGCGCAAGAAGGCCCGCAAGGAGAGCGCGGGAGCATTGGCCGAGGGCATCCGCTGGGCGGCCGACAAGGGCGCCGACGTCATCAACCTCTCCCTCGGCGACGACAGCGACTCCGCGCACCCGGAGGCCCGCGAGGACGCCGCCGTGCGGTACGCCCTGAAGAAGGGGTCCGTCGTCGTCGCCTCCGCCGGCAACGGCGGGGAGGAGGGCGACCACGTCTCCTATCCGGCCGCGTATCCCGGCGTGATCGCCGTGACCGCGGTCGACCGGCGCGGGGCGCGGGCCGCGTTCTCCACGCGCCGCTGGTACGCGACCGTGGCGGCACCGGGCAAGGACGTGCTGATAGCCGATCCGGACCGCCGCTACTACGAGGGCTGGGGCACGAGCGCCGCCTCGGCCTTCGCCTCCGGCGCGATCGCGCTCGTACGGGCCGCACACCCCGACCTGAGCCCGGCCCAGATCAAGGAACTCGTCTCCGACACGGCCCAGAACACCCCCGAGGGCGGCCGCAGCGACGCCCTCGGCACGGGCGTCGTCGACCCGGCGGCCGCCATCGAGATGGGCTCCAACATCAAGCCGCGCAAGCAGCAGCCCAGCCCGCAGCCGTACCAGAACGAGTTCTTCGGCGCGGGTCCGGACGACGGCCTCAGCGCGGGCTGGCTGGCCGCCATCACCGGATTCGTCGGCCTGCTGCTGATCGCGGGCGCGGTGGCGGTGCACCGCGGCGTGAACCTGGAGACGCTGCGCGGTCTGCGCGGCCGCATGACCGGACAGTGACACCCCCGGAGCCGCAGACCGGGACGCGGAGACCGGGGCCGCCCGGCGGAGGCCCCGGGCCCACGGTCTAGGCTCGTGGCCCGTGGCGCTGAAGAACATCCCGGACCCCGGCTTCGCCGACGACACCGGCGCGGCGGACCCCGCGCTCGCCGCGGCCCTCGAATCCTGGCACGCGGACCGTACGGACCCCGACGCGGAACCCGGCGTCCTGCGGGCGCTCCGGAAGGCGCGCCTGCTCGTACCCGTCGTCGCCGTCCTCGGCGAGAGCACGACGGACGCCTCCGGGCTGCGCCGCGACAAGTCCAGCGACATGGCGGTGCCGACGCTCACCGCCGCGGGCGGACGCCGCGCCCTGCCGGCGTTCACCAGCACCGACGCGCTGAGCCGCTGGCGCGAGGACGCCCGGCCGGTGGCCGTCCGGCTGCCTCAGGTGCTGCAGGCCCTCGCACAGGAGGAGGCCGACACCCTCGTCCTCGACCTCGCCGGACCGGTCACCTACCAGCTCACCGGGCCTGCGCTGCGGGCCCTCGCCGAGGGGCGCAGCGAGCTCCGCCCCGCCCGCGACCCGGACGTCGTGGCCGCGCTGCGGGCGATCCTGGCCGCGGAACCGGACGTCGCCGGCGCGCATCTGCTGCCCGGCGGCGCGGACTGCGACGCCACGCTGGCCCTCGCGCTGGCCCCCGGCGCGGAGGCGGCCGCCACGGCACGGCGCCTCTCCGGCGCCCTCACCGCCGATGGGACGCTGCGTGCCCGGCTCGTGCACGGTCTCGCACTGGCGCTCCTCCCCTCGGGCAGCGCACTGCCCGAGCGTGCCTTCTTCGTGCGCTGACGGGCCTCTCCGAGCCCCTCCAGCGGCATTCACCCGCTCGACATGCGAGCCCGGCGGAGCCGCCACAGACTCGAAGCATGATGGAGCAACTCAGACATGTCAGGAGTGCCATGTCGGCCGACACCGAGCTGCAGACCACTGCGGCGGAGTTCCTTGGGACCCTGGTCCTCGTGTTCTTCGCGGTCGGCGCCTCGGTGCTGTCGGGCGAGTACATCGGCACCCTCGGTATCGCCCTCGCCTTCGGCTTCACGCTGCTGGCGCTCGCCTACGCGATCGGGCCCGTCTCGGGTGCACACGTCAATCCGGCCGTCACCCTGGGCATGCTCCTCGCCAAGCGCCTCGACATGCAGACGGCCGTGCGCTACTGGGTCGCGCAGGTCGCCGGCGCCATCGCAGGGGCGGCGCTGCTCTTCCTGGTGGCGAAGCAGGTACCCGGTCTGCGCACGAGTGAGGCCTTCGGCACCAACGGCTTCGGCGACCGCTCGGCAGTGCGCATCAACCTCGGCGGAGCCTTCGTCACGGAGCTGCTGCTGACCGCGCTGCTCGTGTACGTGTTCCTGTGCATGACGCACAAGGTGACCGTGGCGGGCTTCGCCGGCCTTCCGATCGGCATCACGCTGGCCGTCGTCAGCCTCATCGGCATCCCGCTGACGGGCGCCTCGGTCAACCCGGCCCGCAGCCTCGGCCCGGCGATCTTCGCCGGCGGCGCCGCCCTGACACAGCTGTGGCTGTTCCTGGTGGCACCACTCCTGGGCGGGGTGCTGGCCGTGGTCGTGCACCACGTCACGCACCCCGCTGCGGGCGCCGAGATGAACAGGAACCTGCAGCCCTCGGGCGGCCCCCGCTGAGCGGACGCCGCCGAGGCGTCAGGCCGGTGCCGGACTCAGCCGATCACGGGACCCGTGAACTTCTCACCGGGCCCCTGCCCCGGCTCGTCCGGCACGGCCGAAGCCTCACGGAAGGCCAGCTGCAGCGACTTCAGGCCGTCACGCAGGGGAGCGGCGTGGTACGAGCCGATCTCGGTGGCGCTCGCGCTGACCAGACCGGCGAGGGCGTGGATCAGCTTCCGCGCCTCATCCAGGTCGCGGTGCTCCTCGCCCCCTTCGGAGAGCCCGAGATTCACCGCCGCGGAACTCATCAGGTGGACGGCGACGGTGGTGATCACCTCCACCGCCGGCACGTCCGCGATGTCGCGCGTCATGCTGTCGAAGTCGGGGGTGCCGGACGTACCGGGGGAACCGCCGGCGGACCCGGCCGGGCCGGTGGGTGCGGAGTCGCTCATGCGTGCCAGCCTAGAGCTTCCGGCCTCCGGGGACCCCGGTGGGGAGCACCTCCGGCCCCTGGTATGCTGGGATATCGACCGGCTGGAGAACATCTCTTCAGCCCGCAAGTGGAGGCTCCGAACTCCCACCTGACGGTCCCCGGGACCGCGGGTCAACGGTCAGGCTGCGCCCCCGCGGAATGTCGCGTCGGTGCTCCCGGTCTTTGAGGAGCCCCGCCTGTGTCCGTGAGGGGCGTTTTGTGCGTCTCGGCGCGGTGGTCATCGAAATCTGACTGCGCGCGGCCGTCCGCCAGACCGCCGCGTGGTGTACCCGAGGAGGCCCCATCAGCGCCGAGCCCCGCATCAACGACCGGATTCGCGTCCCCGAGGTGCGACTCGTCGGTCCCAGTGGCGAGCAGGTCGGCATCGTGCCGCTTGCCAAGGCCCTGGAGCTTGCGCAGGAGTACGACCTCGACCTGGTCGAGGTGGCAGCGACGGCACGTCCGCCCGTGTGCAAGCTCATGGACTACGGAAAGTTCAAGTACGAGTCGGCCATGAAGGCCCGTGAAGCGCGCAAGAACCAGGCGCACACGGTCATCAAGGAGATGAAACTCCGGCCGAAGATCGACCCGCACGACTACGACACCAAGAAGGGTCACGTCGTCCGGTTCCTCAAGCAGGGTGACAAGGTCAAGATCACGATCATGTTCCGCGGACGTGAGCAGTCCCGCCCCGAGCTGGGCTTCAGGCTGCTGCAGCGCCTCGCGGACGACGTAGCCGACCTGGGTTTCGTGGAATCCAACCCGAAGCAGGACGGCCGTAACATGATCATGGTGCTCGGTCCGCACAAGAAGAAGACCGAGGCGATGGCCGAGGCCCGTGAGGCTCAGGCCGCCCGCAAGGCCGGCCGCCAGCAGGAAAGCAGCCCTGTGGAGGAGCCCGCCGAGGAGCCCGCCGAGGCGTGAGCCCTCCTGGGGCCCCGCCTCGGAAACCCGAAACAGCGACACACGACGCTTCCGTATGCCGGTCCGCCGGCGGACCGGGGCGTCTCCGACGAGGAGTGAACGGCGACATGCCGAAGAACAAGACGCACAGTGGTGCCCGTAAGCGCTTCAAGATCACCGGCTCCGGCAAGGTGATGCGCCAGCGTGCCGGTCGCCGCCACCTTCTCGAGCACAAGCCGTCCACGCTGACGCGCCGCCTTGCCGGCAAGACCGAGATGGCCCCGGCCGACGCCAAGAAGGTCAAGAAGCTTCTCGGCAAGTAAGGCCAGCCCGACCGGGACCCAATCGATTCGGGCTGGGTGGTCCACCCACCAGACCGGCCCCGTGTACCAAGGAGTTATCAAGTGGCACGCGTCAAGCGGTCAGTGAACGCACACAAGAAGCGCCGGGCGATCCTGGAGCAGGCCAGCGGCTACCGCGGCCAGCGCTCGCGGCTGTACAGGAAGGCGAAGGAGCAGGTCACCCACTCCTACGTCTACAACTACAACGACCGCAAGCGGCGCAAGGGCGACTTCCGGCAGCTGTGGATCCAGCGGATCAACGCCGCCGCCCGCGCCAACGGCATCACCTACAACCGCTTCATCCAGGGGCTGAAGGCCGCCAACATCGAGGTGGACCGCAAGATCCTCGCCGACCTGGCGGTCAACGACGCGGGCGCCTTCACCGCTCTCGTCGAGGTGGCGCAGAAGGCCCTTCCGAGCGACGTCAACGCTCCGAAGGCCGCCTGAAGCACGCGCCGCGCACGCGTATGACGCACAGCAGCGGACCGGCAGGCACGTGCCTGCCGGTCCGCTGCTGTTGCGTGGCCGCCCGCCGGCCGTGCGTCCCCGTTGCGGGCCGCCGGGCCCGCAGAGCCGCAACGAACCGTGAAGTGAGCCGCCGCCCATGGGCACCACCCCCGATCCGATCTCGCCTCGCTCCGCCCGCGTCGCCGCCGCACGGCGGCTGGTCCGGCGCAACTTCCGCGCCAAGGACCGGCGCTTCCTCGCGGAGGGCCCCCAGGCCGTGCGCGAGGCGGCCGCACAGGGCGCCGCCTCCGGTGAGCGGGGCAGCAGGGAAGGCCCCGTGCTGCTCGAACTGTTCGCGACCGCCGAGGCCGCCGAACGGCATCCGGAGATCGTGGAGCAGGCCCGCGTCGGCGGCGCACGCGTCCACCTCGCCGAGGCCCCGACGCTGGACGGCATCGCGCAGACGGTCAGCCCGCAGGGGCTCATCGGGGTCTGCCGTTTCGTGGACCGTCCGCTGGACGAGCTGATCGCCGCACGTCCTCGCCTCGTGGCCGTCCTCGCGCACGTACGCGACCCCGGCAACGCGGGGACGGTGCTGCGCTGCGCCGACGCCGCGGGAGCCGACGCCGTCGTCCTCACCGACGCCTCCGTCGACGTCTACAACCCCAAGGCGGTGCGGGCGTCGGCCGGTTCGCTCTTCCACCTGCCCGTGGCAGTGGGCGTGTCCGCCGCCACCGCCGCGGAGAAACTGCGGGCCGCAGGCGTGCGTGTGCTGGCCGCCGACGGCACGGGGGAGCGCGACCTCGACGGCGAACTCGACGCCGGCACGATGGGCCGCCCCACCGCGTGGGTCTTCGGCAACGAGGCCTGGGGTCTGCCCGAGGAGACGCGTGCTCTGGCAGACGCGGCGGTGCGGGTTCCCCTCCACGGCCGGGCGGAGAGCCTGAACCTCGCCACCGCGGCCGCCGTCTGCCTCTACGCCTCCGCCCGCGCGCAGCGCTCGCCCGGCGGGTGCCGGGCGGGGACGTGGCACGAGGAGGCACAGGCGTAGACACAGTGCGGGCGTGCGCTCCGCTTCGTACGCCTGACGCGCTCCCTCCGGCTCGCGTGCGGCTTCGACGCCACGTCTCGGGGAGGGACAGTGCGCAGAGCGCCTAGTAGGGTGGCTCGCCCGGGGGCGGAGGCGAGTGGTCAGAAGGGGGCGGCGTCGATGGACGTCCGGGCGTACGGCACCCAGGCACGCGGGGTGGTCTCCGGCGCCGACGGCCACGGCAGGAGGACCGGGGGCCTCACGGAGCCGGTACCGGGCTCGCCGGCGGGTCCCGCCGCCGGGCAGGCTTCCCACGAGACCGCCGCGAACCGCCTCCCCTGCGGCGAGGGCCAGGCCGTACACCCCGACGATCTTCCCGACGGGCTCGTCGTCGCCGACAGCACCGGGCACGTCGTCTGCTTCAACGCCGCCGCCGCACGCCTCACGGGCTGCGACCCGTCGGAAGCGCTCGGGCTGCCGCTGCACAGCGCGCTGCCCCTGGAGGACCTGGACGGCCGGCGCTGGTGGCAGCTGACCGACCCCTACGGCGGCCTCGCCACCCGCACCCGCCAGCCCGAGCGGAACCTGCTGCTGCCCGGCGGCCGTGAGGTGCTGGTGGCCGCGCGGTACGTACGCGCACGCCCCCAGGGGCCGCTGGAGCGGCTGGTCGTGAGCCTGCGGGGAACGGAGGCCCGCAGGCGGGCGGAGCGCAGCCACGCCGAGCTGATAGCCACCGTCGCCCACGAGCTCCGCTCCCCGCTCACCTCGGTGAAGGGCTTCACCGCGACGCTGCTCGCCAAGTGGGAGCGCTTCACCGACGACCAGAAGCAGCTGATGCTGGAGACGGTCGACGCCGACGCCAACCGCATCACACGGCTCATCGCCGAACTGCTCGACATATCGCGCATCGACTCCGGGCGCCTCGAGGTGCGCCGGCAGCCCCTGGACATCGCCGCCGCGGTGCGCCGTCACGTCGGGGCGCACATCGCCGCCGGACGCTCCGCCGACCGCTTCGTCGTCCGCATCGAAGACCGGCTGCCGGGGCTGTGGGCCGACCCGGACAAGGTCGACCAGGTGCTGGGCAACCTGCTGGAAAACGCCGTGCGTCACGGGGAGGGAACTGTCACGATCGATGTGGCACCCGCACGTTCCCGCAGCGACGAGCAAGGGACGGCAGTCACCGTGAGCGACGAAGGCCCCGGCATCCCCGAGGAGTCGATGAGCCGCGTCTTCACCCGCTTCTGGCGGGGCAGCAGGCGCGGCGGCACCGGCCTGGGCCTGTACATCGTCAAGGGCATCGTCGAGGCGCACGGCGGAACGATCACGGTGGGCCGCTCGGCCGCCGGCGGCGCCGAGTTCCGATTTACCCTGCCCGTGAGCGCCCCGGCCTTCATGGCCTGAGCGGCGCGCACGGGCTTCTCCGGCCCCCTTGGGCAGGCATGGCTCCCTCCCGGCTGTGAGCGGGGGAGGGAGCTCGGTGATCACATCCGTGTACGAGTGGTCATGCCCGCCCCTCTAGACTCGGCTGTCGGCACTCTGCGCAGCGAAAGCCAATCGGAAGCACGGGAAATGATGTCCGCACCCAATAAGTCCTACGACCCTGTCGAGGTCGAGGCGCTCAAACCGGAAGTGATCGACCAGGCCAAGGCCGAGGCGCTCGCCGCCGTCGCCGCCGCCGGTGATCTCGAAGAGCTGCGTGAGGTGAAGGCCGCCCACGCCGGTGACCGATCCCCGCTGGCACTCGCCAACCGCGAGATCGGCGCGCTGCCTCCGCACGCCAAGGCCGAGGCCGGCAAGCGCGTCGGCCAGGCCCGCGGGGCCGTCGGGCAGGCGCTCAAGCAGCGGCAGGAGGAGCTCGAGCGCGAGCGCGACGAGCGCGTGCTCGTCGAGGAGGCCGTCGACGTCACGCTGCCCTACGACCGCATGCCCGCAGGGGCCCGCCACCCGCTGACGACGTTCTCCGAGCGCGTCGAGGACATCTTCGTCGCGATGGGGTACGAGGTCGCCGAGGGACCCGAGGTCGAGGCCGAGTGGTTCAACTTCGACGCCCTCAACATCGCCCCCGACCATCCCGCGCGCACCATGCAGGACACCTTCTTCGTGAAGGCCGGCCAGGGCGCCGGGAACGGCGGGGAGTCCGCCGGGGACGAGGAGGGGGAGAGCGGCGTCGTGCTGCGCACCCACACCTCGCCCGTGCAGATCCGCACGATGCTGGAGCGCCGGCCGCCCCTGTACGTCATCTGCCCCGGCCGCGTCTTCCGCACCGACGAACTGGACGCCACGCACACCCCCGTCTTCACGCAGGTCGAACTCCTCGCCGTGGACGAGGGCCTGACGATGGCCGACCTCAAGGGCACCCTCGACCACATGGTGCGCGAGCTGTTCGGCGAGGGCGTCCACACGAGGCTGCGTCCCAACTACTTCCCGTTCACCGAGCCTTCGGCCGAGATGGACATGGTCTGCTACCGCTGCCACGGCGCGTCCGTCGGCGACCCGGACCGCCCGTGCCGCACCTGCTCCAGCGAGGGCTGGATCGAGCTGGGCGGCTGCGGGATGGTCAACCCCCGTGTCCTGACGGCCTGCGGCGTGGACCCGGAGAAGTACAGCGGGTTCGCCTTCGGATTCGGGATCGAGCGGATGATGATGTTCCGCCACAACGTCGAGGACATGCGAGACATGGTCGAGGGTGACGTGCGCTTCACCAGGCCGTTCGGGATGGAGATCTGATGCGCGCCCCGCTTTCGTGGCTGCGAGAGTACGTAGAGCTGCCCGCCGGCGAGACGGGCCGGGACGTCGCGGCGAAGCTGATCGAGGCCGGCCTGGAGGTCGAGACCGTCGAGAAGCTCGGCGCCGGGCTGAAGGGCCCGCTCGTCGTCGGCAAGGTCCTCGCCATCGAGGAGCTGACCGGCTTCAAGAAGCCCATCCGCTACTGCCAGGTGGACGTGGGGCAGTCCAACAGCACCGGCGAGCCGCAGAACATCGTCTGCGGCGCCACCAACTTCGCCGTCGGCGACAAGGTCGTCGTCGTGCTGCCCGGCGCGGTGCTGCCCGGTGACTTCGCCATCAGCGCCCGCAAGACCTACGGCAAGGTCTCCGAGGGCATGATCTGCTCCGCCGCCGAGCTGGGCATGGGCGACGACCACGGGGGCATCATCGTCCTCCCGCCCGAGTACGAGCCGGGTACCGACGCCATCGAGCTGCTCGAACTCGTCGACGAGGTACTCGACATCGCGGTCACGCCCGACCGCGGCTACTGCCTGTCCATGCGCGGCATCGCCCGCGAGACGGCGACGGCGTACGGCCAGCAGCTCCGCGACCCGGCGCTGCTGGACGTCCCCTCGCCCAACGAGCACGGCTTCCGCGTCGAGGTGGCCGACCCGAAGGGGTGCGACCGCTTCTCGGCCCGTACGGTCACCGGTCTGCGCCCCGACGCCAGGTCGCCGATCTGGCTGCAGCGGCGGCTGCAGAAGGCCGGGATGCGCCCGGTCTCGCTGCCCGTCGACATCACCAACTACGTGATGCTGGAGCTGGGTTCGCCCCTGCACGCATACGACAGGGAGCGGCTGCACGGGCACATCAGCGTCCGCCGTGCCGCACCCGGCGAGCGGTTGACGACCCTGGACGGCGGCAAGCGCAAGCTGGACCCGGAGGACCTGGTCATCGCCGACGAGCAGGGCCCGATCGGGCTCGCCGGCGTGATGGGCGGCGTCAACAGCGAGATCGCCGACCCAGAGCAGGACCCGGCGACAGGCGAGTGGCGCGGCACCACCGAAGTCGTCGTGGAGGCCGCGCACTTCGACCCGGTCACCGTGGCGCGCACCAGCCGCCGCCACAAGATCTCCTCGGAGGCGTCGCGCCGCTTCGAGCGCGGCGTCGACCCGGAGGCGGCGGCAGCGGCGGCGCAGCGCACCGTCGACCTCCTGGTGCTGCTGGCCGGCGGCACCGCGGAGGCGGGCGTCACCGAGTTCGCCGCTCCGCACGGGCCGCGCACCATCAAGATCGACGCGGGGCACCCGGACCGCGTCGCGGGCGTCGCCTACGGCCGGGAGGCGGTCGTACGCCGGCTGCAGCAGGTGGGCTGCGACGTCTACGGGCAGGACGAGCTGACCGTCACCGTGCCGTCGTGGCGGTCCGACCTGACGGACCCCAACGACCTCGCGGAAGAGGTCATCCGCCTGGAGGGGTACGAGAACCTGCCCTCCACGCTGCCCCGTCCGCCCGCCGGCCGGGGCCTCACCGAGCGGCAGCGGCTGCTGCGGCGGACGGGCCGCGCGCTGGCCGGTGCCGGATACGTCGAGGCCCTCGACTACCCCTTCGTGGGGGCCGCCTCCTTCGACCAGCTCGGCCTGCCCGAGGACGACCCGCGCCGCCGCACCGTCACCCTGGTCAACCCCCTCTCCGACGAGGAACCGGGGATGCGCACCACGCTGCTGCCCGGGCTCCTCGCCACGCTGCGCCGCAACGAGGGGCGCGGCAGCCAGGGCGGCCAGGGCGGTCTCGCCCTGTTCGAGACGGGCCTCGTCTTCCGGCCGACGGGCGCCGAGACCCGCGCCACGCGGCTGCGCGTCGACGCACGCCCCGGCGACGAGGAGATCGCAGCGCTCGGGGACGCCCTTCCCGAGCAGCCGCGGCACGTCGCCACCGTGCTGGCGGGCCAGCGCGAGACCAGCGGCTGGTGGGGCAAGGGACGTGCGGCCGAGTGGGCGGACGCCGTCGAGTCGGCCCGTACCGTCGCCCGCGAGGCAGGTGTGGAGTTGACCGTCCGCAACGCGCAGTACGACCCCTGGCACCCGGGGCGCTGCGCCGCGCTGTACGTGACACACGACGGCGCCGAGGTGCTGGCGGGACACGCCGGCGAGCTGCACCCGCGCGTGGTCAAGGCGATGGGGCTTCCGGAGCGCACCAGCGCCATGGAGCTCGACCTGGACCTCCTCGGGCGGGCGGGCGGCGGCGTCGTCCCGGCGCCGCGTGTCTCCGGATTCCCGGTGGCGACGCGGGACGTGGCGCTCGTCGTGGACGAGTCCGTGCCCGCGGCGGAGGTGGAGTCGGCTCTGCGCGGCGGCGCGGGCGAACTCCTGGAGTCGGTGCGCCTGTTCGACGTCTTCACAGGTGAGCAGCTCGGCGAGGGCAAGAAGTCGCTGGCGTACGCCCTGCGCTTCCGCGCCGCCGACCGCACCCTCAAGGCGGAGGAGGCCTCCGCCGCCCGGGACGCGGCCGTCGCGGCGGCCGTGGAACGCACCGGCGCGGTGCTGAGGGGCGCCGAAGCGGGGCCGGAGGCTCCGGCGGGCTGACGCCCCTGATCGCCGGATACCGGCGCTCGCCTGACGCGGCGGTGGCGCGGACGTTCCGAAGGGGACGCTCCGCACCACCGCCGCTGTGGTTCGGTCACGCATGCTGCTGCGGGCGCACCGCTGTCCCGCCGTGCCCGCTCCGGGGCTGTGCACGCGGTGAACTCACGAGTCCGCCGGCCCGTCGAAGGGCGCACAAGGTGAGCGCGCGGACTGAAGTCCGGGCGCCTCCGCCGTAGTTCGCACGACCGTGCGCACCGCACGCCCTGACTCTCACTCAATCGAGTGAGGTATCGCGGACCCGGGGCCTCCGCCTCCCGGCCTCGACCACCATCGTGCTGATCGCAGAGCTAGGGTGCACGCCGCTCGCTGAACCACGAAGATCCAAACGACGCACCCTGGGCGCGGGAGGGGAGCCGAGCGACAGCACGGGTGAGGCGGGTGACCGCCTCACAGGCCGGAGGGACCGCCGTATGACCGCACACCGGGCAGCGAGCGACGACGTCAGGACTCCTGAACGTGCCGGTCCTGCTGCGGAGGCGTCCGGCCTCCACCGGCACTTCTCCGTCAGGCTTCTCGTGGGCCGTCTCGCGCCTGCCCTGTGGGTCGCCGGGGTCATGCTCTGGGAGTGCAGCCTCCCCGAGGGGACGCACGTCCTCGCGCTGCTGGCGGCCACCCCCGCCCTCGCCTGCGCCGGCAGCGCGGGCCGGTCGGGCATCTGGGTGGGCGGCGCGTGCGCGCTCCTCGCGCTCTACCCCCTCGGACTGTGCCCGGGCGACCAGCAGTTCGGCGGCCGGGCCGCGACGACCGCCGCCATCCTCTGCGTCGCGATGGCCAGTTGCTATGCGGTGCGCCGCCGGACACGGCTCGCCGACGAGCTGGCGAGCACCCGCGAAGTCGCCACCGCTGCACAACAGGCGCTGATAAGGCCGCTGCCCCCGCGTATCGAGGGTTTCACGCTGGCGGGCGCGTATCTCTCCGCCGCCCGCTGCGCGGCGGTCGGCGGCGATCTGTACGACGTGGCCGCCACCGCTCACGGCGTGCGCGTCGTCATCGGCGACGTACGGGGCCACGGGCTGGGCGCGGTCAGCACGGTCGCCGCCGTGCTCGGCGCCTTCCGCGAGGCGGCGCACGACGAGAGTGAACTGGCGCAGGTGCTGCGCCGTCTGGAGAGGGCCCTCGACCGGCATCTGAACTGCCGCGGACTCTCCGCGCCGGGGAAGGGCGCCCCGGGTCCGGCGCAGGTGCCGGTGGCCTCGGCTTCCGCGGCAGCCGACGGATACGACGACGCCGACGAGGAGTTCGTGACGGTCCTGCTGCTGGAGGTCCGCGCCGACGGCTCCGTCACGGTGCTCAACTGCGGCCACCCGTGGCCCTACCGGCTCTCCCAGGAGCGTGACGGGGCACCGGTCGTCGAACCCGTGGCGGAAGGCGAACCGCTGCCCCCGCTCGGGCTGCTGCCGCTGCCGCCGGGGCCACCGCGACCGCTGCGGCTCCAACTCCCGCCCGGCGAGACGCTGTTCCTCTACACGGACGGAGCGGAGGACGCCCGTGACCGGTCCGGGGAGTTCTTCCCGCTGCCGGAGGTGCTGCGTGCCGCTGTCACGGAGAGGACGCGCGCGGTACCCCCGATTCCGGCGGCTCCGGCCGAGGTCGTCGGCCGCGTACGGCACGAACTGCTCGGCCACACGCGCACCCGGCTGCCGGATGACGTTGCGCTTCTCGCGCTGCGCAACGACCGGTGCCGGGTGCACGGGCAGGCACAGGGACCCGGCAGGGAACGGGTCGCCGTGCGGCTGCCGTGCTCGTGCCGTGAGCCCTCCGCGGTCGGTGGGGGCGGTCAGCTGTAGGCGTAGAAGCCCGCGCCGGCCTTACGTCCCAGCCGTCCCGCGTCCACCATCCGCTGCAGCAGCGGGGGAGCGGCGTACAGGGGCTCCTTGAACTCCTCGTACATGGAGTAGGCGACGGACGCGACGGTGTCCAGGCCGATGAGGTCGGTCAGCTTGAGGGGGCCCATCGGGTGGGCGCAGCCCATCTCCATGCCGTTGTCGATGTCCTCGCGGCTCGCGATCCCCGACTCGAACATGCGGATCGCCGAGAGCAGGTACGGGATGAGCAGCGCGTTGACGACGAAGCCGGAGCGGTCCTGCGCGCGGATCGTGTGCTTGCCGAGGAGACCGGTCACCGCGGCCTCGGCCCGCTTGATCGTTTCTTCGGCGGTGGTGAGTGCCGGGATGATCTCCACGAGCTGCTGTACCGGGGCGGGGTTGAAGAAGTGGATCCCGATGACCTGGTCCGGACGGGACGTGGCGACCGCGAGCTTGACCAGCGGGATCGAGGAGGTGTTGGACGCGAGGATGGCGTCGCTTCGGGTGACGACCTGGTCGAGCACCTGGAAGATCTCCGTCTTCACCTGCTCGTTCTCGATCACGGCCTCCACGACGAGGTCGCGGTCGGCGAAGTCTCCGAGGTCCGTGGTGAAGGCGAGCCGGTCGAGCGTGACGTCCCTCTCCTCCTCGGTGATCTTGCCTCGCTGGGCGGCCTTGCCGAGGGAGTTCACAAGCCGGGTGCGGCCGAGCTCCAGCGCTTCGCCCGTGGTCTCGGCGACCATGACGTCCAGACCTGCCCGCGCGCACACCTCGGCGATGCCGGCGCCCATCTGGCCGCAGCCCACCACTCCGACGCGTTCGATGTCCGTCACCTCGTGCCTTTCGCTGATCCTGTGGTCCAGGGCGGCGCGGGCATGCGCGGCCGTCCCCTCAGAGTCCCCGTACGCCGCCCGACGTTACCCCCCGCGCCCGGTCCTCGTGGAGCGGGGGCGACGGCGGGCGCGGGGGGTTGTCCGTACGCGGTCAGCGCGACAGCATCGGCGAATCGGTCTCCGCCGCAGCGAGGGACTATGGAGCCAGGGACCGCGGCTCACCGGACGGCAGGGCGACGAGGACGCAGGGGGAAGCACATGCGACGGATCACGCGGAGGAGCTTCGCCGCGGGCACGGCGGGAGCGGCCGGGACGCTGTGGGGCGTCACCGGCTCGACCAACGCCCGCGCGGCTGCATACGACCGCAAGCGGCTCAGCGGCGGTGCCCGCCACGGAGGCGGACACCGGGACGTACGCGGCATGTGGATCGCGACCGTCGACAACCGCGACTGGCCCAGCGAATCCGGCCTCTCCCCGAAGGAGCAGCAGGCGGAGCTGGTCGGGCATCTGGAGACGGCGTGCCGCCGCCGCCTCGACACGGTCTACCTCCAGGTCCGCCCGACCGCTGACGCGTTGTGGCCCTCGCGGTACGAACCGTGGTCGCAGTGGCTGACCGGCACCCAGGGCAAGGAGCCGGGCTGGGACCCGCTGCGTTTCGCCGTCCGCGAGGCGCACCGGCGGGATCTGGCCGTCGAGGCGTGGTTCAACCCGTACCGCATCGCGCTGCACGATGATCCCGGGAAGCTCGTCGCCGGGCATCCCGCGCGCAGGCACCCGGAGTGGGTCGTCCCCTACGGTGGCAAGCTCTACTACAACCCGGGGCTGCCGCAGGTCAGGCGCTTCGTGCAGGACGCCATGCTGGACGCGGTGGTGCGCTACGACATCGACGCCGTCCACTGGGACGACTACTTCTACCCCTACCCGGTGCCCGGCGAGACCTTCGACGACAGCGACGCCTTCGAGCAGTACGGCAAGGACTTCCCCGACCTCGCGTCCTGGCGCCGCAACAACATCGACCTGCTGGTGAGGGAGTTCGCCCACCGCGTGCACCGCGTCAAACCGCGGCTTCCTTTCGGCGTCTCGCCCTTCGGGGTCTGGCGCAACAGGACGAGCGATCCCGCCGGTTCGGACACCGCCGCGCAGGTGCAGAGCTACGACGACAACTTCGCGGACACCCGCCGCTGGGTGCGGGAGGGCTGGATCGACTACATCCTCCCGCAGATCTACTGGCACATGGGCTTCGAGGACGCCGACTACGCGAAGCTGGCGCCCTGGTGGGCGGAGACCGTACGCGGCACCGGCACGCGCCTGTACCTCGGTGAGGCGCTGTACAAGGCGGGCGACCCGGCTCAGCCGGAGGCCTGGCAGGATCCCGCAGAGCTGTCGCGGCACCTCACGCTCTGCAAGTCGCTGCCCGAGGTGCGGGGCCACGTCTTCTTCTCCGCGATGGAGGTCGGCGAGGACAAGATCGGTGCGATGGACCGCGTCGTGGCCGACCACTACACGGCGCGGCGCCGCTGAAACAGCCCTTGCAGCCCGTGAGTTGAGGACGGGCGGCCTCAGCGGTGCCCGAAGAACTCGAGTTCGGCGATCGCGGGCCGCCGCCCCGGACGCGCTCCGTAGGCGTCCTCGACCGCGACGGTGACCTGTACGACGTCCGAGCCGCGTACGTCGAAACTCTGGTCGCCCGCCTGGTCCTTGAGGCGGATCGGCTTGGTGGACCGCTCGCCGGACTCCTTGTGTAGCGTCAGCGTGAGATGCGAGGGCCGCGCCTCCTTCAGGTACTCGTCCTGCTTGGCCGAAGTCCCCGGTGTGACCAGCAACTTGGTCAGGCGGACCGGCTTCTCGAACGACGCGCGCACGTAGTGTCCCGTGAACGTCCCGGCCCGTTCCGGGGCCCAGTAGCGGTTGCTGAGCTTGTCGAACGCGGCGGCTGGTGCGTGGCCCTTAGCGGAGCTGGAAGCGGTGGGCCGGACCACCTGCAGCGCCTCCGGCTTGCCCGTGCTCTGCCGGGCGAAGTCGAAGGCCCCGGCCAGCTCCGCGCGGAAGATCCACGCGAGGCACGCGAGAAGCAGCAGCACCAGCGGCAGCGCGAGTCGCGGACGGGACATCACGCGGTGCCGCGGCCGGCTGCCCGCTTTGCGGCGGCGCTCCGAGCGCGCGCCGAACAGCCGCCGCCACCACGGGAGTTCCCCGGCGGCCGGTGGCGCACCCGCGGTCTGTGCGGGGTTCAGGACGCTGCCGCAGCCGAGACATAGCCGGCGGTCGCCGGGGTTCACCGTGCGGCAGCGGGGACAGGTGCGGGTGGTCCGCGGCGGCTGCGGCGCAGGCCTGCCGGGGGGAGAGGGCGGCGGCTCCTCATGGTGGCGGGGGCCCGTCCCGCCGGAGAGTTCGTCGCCGGGGCGGCGGGGCGCGGCGGCCGCCGGTTCCGGTGCCGCGGCAGGCTGGACGGCTGGAGGGGCCGGGGGAGGCGGGGGCGCTGCGGGCGGGGAGGTACCCGGGGCGGGCCGCGGCACGGGCGGAGTGCCGGCTCTCCCCGGCCCGCCGGCGCGGGACGGCCGTCCGCTCCCTTCCCCTGCTTCCGGGGCGCGGGGCGGAGAGGCGACCGGATCAGGCGAGCCGGGAGAACCGCCGGGCGGCTCCTCGCCGGACGGGCCGGACCGCCCCCGCTCCCGCGGCCGCGGTTCGCCCCGGGCCGTCTGCCCGCCCCGGCCCGCCTGGCCGTCCTGGCCGTCTTCGTCGTCCCAGCCGAGGAACGCCTGGCAGGACGTGCAGAACTGCGTGCCCGGCGGGTTGTGCCGGCCGCATTCGGGACAGGTCGTCACGGTCCCGCTCCCTCCGTCTCGGGCAGGATCTCCAGCTCGTACCGCACGTGTGCCGGAACCTCGGCGGTGATCAGCTTCTCCAGCCGCGCCCGGTTCATCCGGGCGGGTTCGGCGGTGGTCAACCGCACGCGCGCCCACGCTACTTCGTCACCGGGGAGCTCCGCGTCCGGGTCCGCCGACCAGGTGCACGCGCCGCTCTCCGCGATCTCGGGTTCGATGCCGGTCTCGACGCGCAGGGCGGCAGCGAGGCCTTCCGTCGTGCCGCGCCTCCGGTGGCGGACCACCGCGCTGGAGACCACGGCACGCCGCTGGGTGATCGGACGCTCCTCGTCGACCTCCACCGACACCCAACTCGCCAGCCATGTGAGGAAGTCGTCCGGCGCGGTCACGGGATGCAGATGTGCCGGAAGGTTGTCGAGCGTCAGCAGCACCGGTGCCAGCACCTCGTCCAGGGCGCCGAGGAAGCGCCGGAGGAAGTCGTCCTCCACGTACAGGGAGGGAAGCTGGTCCAGCAGCGGGTACGGCGTCGGCAGCCGGGGGACGGAGGCGCGCATGTCAGGCCTCCCGGACGCGGAGCTGGTGCTCGTAGCTGAAGACGAGGGCGTGCCGGTCGAGGGCGATCTTGTCGGTGGCCTCGTCGCGTTCGCCCGTGACCGGGTCGGCGGGGAAGAGCCGCACGTCCTCCACCAGGTCGACGCCGCGCACCCGCTGGAGCACCGCGAAGGCCTCGCCCGAGTGCACCGGACGCCCGAACGGCCAGCCGTGCCCGTCGGGACCTCCGGTGAGCGCGTTGAAGTAGCCGTACAGCGCCGCCAGCGCCTCGTCGCGCAGCCGCTCGTGGGAGGCGCCCCGCACCGCCTGGACGGAGGCGACGACCGTGACGCCCTGGTAGTACGGGGGCCCCACGATGAGCCGGGCGCCGATGGGCCGCCGCGACTCCAGATGCGCTGCGATCGTGGCGAGGGTGTCCTCCGGCGGCTTCAGCTGCCCGAATTCGATACGTCCCAGCGCGTCGCCGCTGCCGGCCGGGACCACCAGCAGCCTTACCCCGCCGCCCTGTTGGCCGGAGGCGTCGCCGCCCTGCCGGGCGTCCTGCCCGTCCGCACCGGAGGCGCCCACCGGGACGCAGCACACGCGGGCGGCGTCCGGGGCGACTTCGGCCGCCAGCTGCTCGTAGTCCGCGGGGACCACCGCGCGGTGCAGCGTACGCAGCGTCATGGGGCCCCGCACGCGGACGTTGTCCATGCTCTCCCCGTCGACGCCGCCCTGGGCGGGACGGCGGTTCTCCACCCGCGCCACGTAGGGCAGCGAACTGCGCAGCACCCGCAGCGCACCGCGGGCCACGTTGCCCGAACTCCCGCCGCCCGTGCGGTAACGCCGTACCCGGACGTGGCATCCCTTGGGCGGCACGGCCCCGTTCAGCCGGAGGCTGCCGTCCCGTTCACGCAGGGCCGGACCGAACTCCACGCGGCCCGAGTTGGGGTCGAGCGTGATGTGCCGGTCGGAGGGAGTGGAGTGCGCGAAGCTGTCGACACGCGTCCACTCCACCCAGCCCTCACCCTCGGCCACCTCGACGGTGAACGGCTCCTCGTCCTGCACCACCGGCGGCCGGGCGACGTGGAACTGCTGCCCCGGAACCCCCTCCGAGAGCCCCAGCGACTCCTCGTGGACGGTCTCGGCGTGCGCGGCCTCGACCGTCCCGCCGATGGTGAACGCCGTCACGCCCCGCACGGTCGGCGACTGCAGATACGTCGGCTGCCCGTCGACCGCCTCCACGAGGCGGCAGCGGACCCAGCCGCCCGCATGTCCGGCGACCGTCGTGACGCCGTGCGTGGCGGGCATGTGCAGGATGACCTCGCCCGCCTTGTTGAAGCCGCCCGTGTCGTCCTTGTCGACGTCGCAGGGCGCCCAGTTCTCGCCGTCCCACGCCTCCCACTGCAGCGGCGGCCGGCGCGGGTCTACGCCGACGCCCTCCACGCGGCAGTCGAGCCGCAGCACCAGCACGCAGCCGGGCACGGGACCGGACAGGCCGATGTACAGGCAGTCGCCGGGCACGGGCGTGGTCTGGAAGCACGTCACGTCCCGCTGGAGCGTCAGCTCCTCCGACCGGTCCGTGGCACGTCCGGAGCCGGGCGACGTCGCCAGGTGCGCGTACGAGCACGGCACCACCGACAGCTCCCGCCGGGTCGTGAAGACCACCGCCTCCTCCGTCTCGGTGCGCAGCGTCGCCACCTCCGTGCCCGCGTGGACGCGCACCGGCTCCGGCTGCGGGGCGGACAGCCAGAACGTCACGTCCGTGCGCGCCGCCGTCGGCGGATACAGCCGCACGCCGATCAGGTCGAGGAAGGCCAGGTAGTTCTTGTCCGGAACCCTGTTGAGGCGGTAGACGAGCTGGTCGACCATCGACGCGAACGCCTCGATCAGCGTCACCCCGGGATCGGACACGTTGTGGTCCGTCCACTCCGGACAGCGCTGCTGCACCAGCCGCTTGGCCTCGTCGACCAGAGTCTGGAAGCGCCGGTCGTCCAGGTTGGGACTGGGGAGCGTCATGCTCCGCCCTCCTCGCGCTGCGGGATCACATAGAACGGGAAGACGAGGTTGCGCGGATCGTTGGTGCCGCGCACCGCGTAGCTGATGTCGATGTAGAGGACGCCGTCGTCGGCGCCGTCGAACCGCACGGCCACGTCCGCGACTTCGATACGGGGCTCCCAGCGCTCCAGCGCCAGACGCACCTCGTACGACAGCTGCCCGGCGGTGGCCGCGTCAGCAGGAGCGAAGACGTACTCGCCCAGCGCGCAGCCGAATTCGGGCCGCATGGGCCGCTCACCGGGGGAGGTGCCCAGCACGATCCTGATGGCCTCCTCGATCTCCCGGTCACCCCCCACCAGGGCGATGCTTCCGGTCGCGTCGGTACGGGGCGGGAACGCCCAGCCGCGGCCGACGAACTGCTGCGCCACCTCATCCTCCGATCAGGACGGTCGGGCACCCGGACGTGACGGCGGCGCCACAGCCGGCCTTGTCGCCGACGCGTGCCGCGGGCTTGCCTCCGATGAGGACGCTCGAACTCCCGGGCCCCACAAGGGGACCGGGCGGATGGGCGGCGGGCGACGCGCACTGGTGCGAGGTGCCCACGGTCGCGGCGGGCCTGCCGCCGACGAGCACGCTGGGAACGCCGGGGGGACCGACGGTGCCGGGGTGCCCGGTGGGGTCGCCGACGCGTGCTGCTTGGGGCACTGGCTCTCCTCCTGTTCTCCGCGCGGGAGTCCCGGGGGACTCCCGCGCGGCTCGGCCGGGCTCGAAGGGGCTCGCAGGATCGCTTCAGGCACTCAGTTCAGGCGCACCATGGGCGCGTTGACGGTGACGGTCTGACCGCCCTTGACCTCGGTGCGGGTGTCGCCGGACACGGTCACCCGGCCGCCCTTGACCTCCATGGCGCCGCCGGTCGTGAGCTTGACGCCGCCGCTGCCGCCGTCGACGTCCACGCCGCCGCGCGAGGTCAACTTCACGGAGCTCCCCGAGAGTTCGAGAGCGCCGTCCCCCGCGTCGAGAGCGACTCCGTTCCCTGCCTCGATCGACACCTTCTCCTTCGCGTCGATCTGGACGGTTCCGTCGCTGTGCAGGACGATCGTCGTGCCCTTGCGGTCCAGAGCGAGCTTCAGCTTGCCGTCGCCCGTCACCAGCCGCACGCCCTGCGCACCGTTGGCGGCGTCCAGGACCTCCAGCTTGTTGCCGCTCTTGGAGCCGAACGCCCGCTTGTTGACCTTGCCGGTGGTCGGGTCGACGGACTCGCCGTCCTCGTTCCCGGAACCGCCTCCCGCGCCGCCGGGGCCCCCGGCAGCCGTCACACCGCCGCCACCGGCACCGCCTCCGGCGCCCGCTCCTCCACCTCCTCCGGGCTTGTCCTGCCCGTTGTAGAGCGCCGCCAGGACGAACGGCCGGTCCAGGAAGCCCTGTTCGAAGCCGACCAGCACCTCGTCGTCCACCTCCGGGATGAACGCCTCGCCCCCGCCCGTGCCGCCCGCCTGCGCCGTACGGGCCCAGTCGCTCGCGTACTCGTCGGACAGCCACGGGAAGCGGACCTTGACCCTGCCGAGGCCCTCCGGGTCCTTGGTGTCGGTGACCGTGCCGTTCACCAGCCCCGTGCAGCGTGCACCGCCCGCTGCTCCCCGCCCGTCGTTGCCGGTCAGGCCGAACAGCGTCCGCTCCTGCTGGCCGGAGACCGTCACCCACGTCTCGTAGCCGCGCCGGGAGTCGAAGACGTGCCGGGAGGAGGTGACGGTGTAGCGGCCCTCGAAGGGCGCGCCGACACCCGCCAGCGTGACCGCTCCGCCCGCCCGCACCTGCGGATTACCCCGGATGACGGCCTCCAGCTCGGCGAAGGACCCGGCGATGCGCTCCGCGACGGCCTTCGCCGCCTGGTCCACCTCGGCCTGCGTGCCGTACGCGGCGTCGCTGACGACGAAGCCGGCCTCACCGAACGGTTCGGTGACCTGCGCGGCGGTCACGCCCAGTTCCAGCGTGCCCGTCTTGCCCGCGGGCGCCCGCCCCACCAGTGCCTGCTTGGCCTTCACGTCCCAGCCCCGCACCTCGACGGTGGAGACCTGCTCCGCCGCGGACACCGCCGCCCGGCAGCGCAGCAGGTTGTCGCCCATCTCCAGCACGAGTGGTTCGCGGGCGGCCCGCGCCGAGACGCCCGGCGCACCGGCCGCCTCGGCGGGCTTCGTGATGTGCACCTGCCCGTCGGCGACGTGCATCTGCGCACCCGCCTCCTCGGCGAGAGCACGCAGGAACTCCCAGTCGGAGATGTTGGGTTGGGCCACGTGCTCGCGTACAGGCCCGGCGACGTCGACCTTGCCGGGCCTCAACCCCGCACGCTGCGCGACGCGGGCGCAGATGTCGGAGAGCGTCATGTTCTGGTAGCTGGCGACCTGGCGGCCGCGGAAGAGGCGGTACGACTCGTCCAGGCCGCGCACCACCGTGAACGTCCCGGTGTCGTCGATCTCCAGCTCCAAGGCGGTGACGGTGCCCGTCAGCAGCGGTTGAGTGGACGTGCTCCCCGCCCTGGCCAGCAGCCGCACCGGCGTACCCACCTTGACGCCCGCCTTCTCCAGCAGCGTCCGGCTCGGATCGCGGAAGCGGAGCACGAACAGGTCGGGCAGCGTGCGGCTGTCGTCGACGTACCCCTCGACGAGGGTGTTCGCCAACGCGGGCTGCAGCGCGCGCCCTTCGAACTCCACCACCACCGACTTCGCGACGCTCTGTCCGGCCATGACCCCGCCTCACCTCCCCGCGGTGCCGGTGCCGAGGGCCGCGCCGGAGTACCGCGGAGGGACACCCGAGGGCAGGGCGGGGTTCCCCGGACGTCCCGGCAGGGCTTCCCGGCCGGCCTCCCGGAGCGGCTGCGGACCGTGCGGCGCGGACTGGAGGCGGTCCAGCTCGTCCAGAGCCGGCAGCAGCAACTCCCGTCCACCGGCCAGGCGCATCGGATCGTCGATGCCGTTGGCCTCGGCGATCACGCGCCACGCCGTCGGATCGCCGTACTCCTGCCAGGCCAGGTGCGGAAGCGTGTCGCCCGTCTGCACCCGGTGTACCCGACGGGCGTGGAGGGAGCCCGACGTGGGGTTCTGGCCGGGCGTCTCACCGGTGATCTCCTCCATCGTCACCTGGCACACCGCCCGGATCGGCACCCCGGACGTGGTGAACAGCGTGTACTTCACCTGCACTTGGCTGACGTAACCGGGGAAGCCGGTGAGACCGCCCCAGTGGAAGACGACCCACGGAGGTGACGAACGCTGCTGCTGCCGCGTCTCGCTCGTCGGCACGCAGCAGGCGAAGAGCTGCTCCACCGACTTCACGACGCTGCTGTCCTGCGTGTCGCTCGCGTCGAAGAACATCTCCACCGTGAGCTTGCTGGGCTGCGGCCCCTGGTACTCCGGCGGGCCGGCGCTCTTCGCCCCCTTTGCCGGGCTGCGCTTCCACGCCGCCGCCTTGGTCAGGCTCAACTCCTTCGGATTGAACTGGAAGTCGATGCGCCCGCACGGACCGCCCGGCGTGAGGCTGCCCCCGGGCGGCGGCGTACGCAGCTCCAGGTACGCGTGCTCCAACTTCGGCCTGCCGCCTGCCGCCCGGGCGGCGGCACCGCCACCCGAAGCGGCGGCGCTGAACGCGACCGGCGTGCTCATCGCTCAACCCTCCATCACGAAGCCGTGGTGGGCGATCTCGATCGTCTCGACGGCCACCTTCGGCTGCTCCGCGTTGAGCACGGGCCCGGTCCAGCGCACCGGCACCACCTCCAACAGCCCCCACCGGGCGACGGGTTGACCGTCACCCGTACGCGCCTCGATGTGCGCCGTCTTGCGGCTGAAGCCCGTCGTCATCGACGCGAACCAGCGGGCCACCTTCTCCGTGTCGCGCGTAAGGGGCCGCGACAACTTCACGTTGGGGTACTTCAGCCGCGTGGGAAGCTGCCAGATGTGGTGGTTGTTGCCGCCCTCCTCGCGCGGCTCCAGCACCACCTCGGCGCCAAGGCCCTGGCAGCTGTTGAACGAACCGAGCTCGATGTCGTCGATGGTGACGACGAAGCAGACGCTGACCGCGGGATCGTCGGTGGCCGGCATGCCCAGCTCCTCTCTCCCGGCTCGTCCCGGGCTCGGTGTCGGTCAGTCGGTAAGTCGGTTGGTGCGGTGGGGTGTTCGGTTGTCGGTCGGGCGTCGGTCCGTGCCGTGTGCCGTTCAGTGCCGTGTGTTGATGAGGAAGCCCGCCCGCTCACGGTCCAGTCGCAACTCCGCCTTGAGCATGCGGCTCAGCGGGGCGAACAGCGCCCTGACCAGCTCGTCCGTCACCTTCGGTGCGCCACCCGGTCCGCCCGGCGACCCTGGGGGGCCGTGAGCGTCCGGTCGGCCGGGCTGAGCGGCGGGGCCGTGGCCCTCGTCGGACACCGGCTCCGGCTCGGGCTCCGGTTCCGGGGGCGGGTCGACGGGGTCGTCGGGGACGTGCGGCGGGGGCGGCGGTTCGGCTGCCGTGTCCGTGGCGGGAGCGTCCGAGTCGGCGTCCCGCTGGACGGTCGGGGAGCGGAAGACGACGGAGCCGTCCGCCATGCGCTGCGCCACACCGGCAGCTACGGCCACGGCACCGGCGTCGGGGGGTGGTACGGAGGCGCCGCGCGGCTCGCGCAACGGCGCGCTGACGGGGGTGCGTTGGGCCAGGCGCTGGACCGGAGGCTTCGGGGTGGTGACGGGGCCGACGACGGGAGCGTGCGCGGCGGCAGCGCCCGGGGCCTCAGGCTGGGCCGTGACGGTTCGCTGTACGGGCGTGACCCCGCTCGGCGCATCACCACCGGCCGGGACGAACGGGCTCGCTGTCCGGGCGCTGCCAGTGGTGTGGGTTTCGGGTTCGCTCCACCGGACGGGGACGGCCGGAGGGGTGTCGTTCAGCGGAGCCGACGGGGCGTAGCCGGTCGGAGTCTCCGACGGGACCTCTGCCCCCGAGAACAACTGGACGGAGCGCTGGGCGACAAGCGGCGCGACCTGCTCGGGACTTCGAGTCGGCAGGCTGGGCAGGGGCGTACCGTCCTCGGCCGCCCGCTGAAGGGGAACGGGGTCGTACGTCGCGGCAGGCGCCGGGGCCGGTCCCTGCGACGCCGGGCTCTCTCCCGTCTCCGCGGAGGTCTCCTCCGTCCGGGAGACCGTCGTCAGCGGGTCGTCACCGAGCAGCGGCCGGGGCGTCGTGCCGGTGTCCTCGGCGTCGGACGGTAAGGACTGCGAACCCGCCTGTGCTGTCGGCTGGTTGAGAGGCGCGACCGGCTGAGGGGTATGGGCTGCCGCGGCCCTCTGTGCGGTAGGCGGCAGGCTGTGCAGGGGCTCGCCGAGGCCCAGCCCGCGGGACCTGGGAACTCCGGACGGGGGAGTGTCGGTGGGGCCCTCGTCGGTGGCCGCGGCGGTCGTCGGGGCAGCCGTCACGGGTGGGACCGAGCGCTGTACGGGAGCGGAAGCGGAGGTCGACGTGTCGACAGAGCTAGCGCTCGCACTGGCCGTGGCGCTCGGACGTGGAGCGACCGTCAGCTGCGGCAGCTCCCGCAGCGAGGTCTGCAGCGGGCGGGCGGACGCCAACGACGTCTCGACAGCGGTTCTTTGGATCGGCACGGGGCTGGTGGCGCCGCTGCCGTGGGCGCTCCGAGAGGCGAACTCCGGGACGCCCGGCTCCTCTTCGGCGTCGCGGCTGACGGTGAACGCGCTGGTGAGCCCGTGACCGAGCCCGGAAGGCGCCTCCGGACTGACGAGATGGCCGAGCGGCTTCTGGAAGGTGGTGTCCTGCCAGGCACTCAGCGAGCCGCGAAAGCCCACCGGGTCGGTGAGGAGGCCGGGAGCCGTCAACGCACGCTGCACTGGTGGCAGTTCACCCCATGCGGGAACGCTCGGCGCAGATGCCGGCGGCTGCGTCTCCGCGCGCGCGGACGGCGCGCCGGCCGGTGTCTCCGCACCGTCTCGGCGGCCGGTCAGCCAGGACAGCAGTCCCATCGCTTTCTCGTTCCCCCTCACTCTCGCTCGTCTCGCGTCGTCGCCGTCAGCCGCCCAGCCGGGCGATCTGCTCCACGTACCGCAGGCGGTCGGCGTGCTCCAGATCGAGGATCTGGTCGAGCGACCAGTGGAAGTGGTAAGCGACGTACGCGACTTCCTCGTGGATGCGGTCGGCCGCGTACGTCACGATTCCCCCAGGCGACCACCGCCGGCGAGGTCCACCGCGAAGCTCTCCTGGCACGACGGGCAGGTCACGGCGGCCCGCGAGTGGCCCTCGGCGTTGATACGGCGGTAGAAGTCCTGCAGAAAGGCCAAGTCGGAGGCGAACAGGTCCTCCACGATGCCCGGATGGACGTCCTCGACGGTGCCCAGCCGCACCAGCACACGCGAGATCAGCACCACCGACAGGTACGCCGAGTTCTCCCGCACCCGGTCGTCCCGCAGCGGGATCAACTCGTCCCGGGCGGTGGCCAGTCGCATCACGCCCGTACGGTGCACGGTGCCCGACTCGTCGACGTACCCGCGCGGCAGCTCGAAGGGGAACTCCGTGCGCAGCGCTTCCGGACGCGGCGACGGCGAGCCGCCGGCAGCCGGTTCAGGGGAGTCGGTCCGGGACGGCGCGACCGCGGTGTTCGTACGCCGCATCAGTCGACTTCCATGTTCTCGTACGTGATCACGAGCTTCTCCGTGAGCACTGAGGTGTCGCCCGCCTTGAGAGTGCTGATCTCAAGGGACTTGGGCCATGCGTTGATGAGCTTGTAGCGCTTGATCGGCACGCCCTCGTAGTCGTAGACGATGATGGCCCCGTGGCGCCGGGCGCTCTGCATCCGCCCGAACCGCGAGTCCTTGATCCATCGTTCGAAGCTGTTGTCCTCCGTCAGACCGCGGGTGAGCGTGACCTCGCCGGCCTTGGGACGCCCGGGCAGCTTCTTGATCGCGTACTTGCCGTCCGTGCTGTTCTGCTTCAGCTCGATGACGTCCTGCTCCATCTTCAGACCACTGACCTCGGTGATCTGCCGGATGAGCACGGCGTCCAGTTCGAGTCCGAAGGAATGCCCGACCGAACTGTCGAGATCGGGGAGTGGCATGCCGGCCTCCTTGCCTGCGTCGCTCACGTCGTTGCTGGTGGCGGGATCAGTGGTGCTGTCCGGCCTCGGCTGTCAGTCCTCGGCGCCGGTCAACGGCTGTCGCTGTGCCCCGACTTGGACGCGGTGGTCCCTCGTCCGGCCACTCGTCGTCGGGTCACTCGTCCACGGCGCCGGAACCGCCGGAGAGCTGCGCGAGCCGGAACACCACGAACTCCGCCGGCTTCACCGGGGCGACGCCCACTTCGCAGACGACCTGGCCGTTGTCGATGCTCTCCGGCGGGTTCGTCTCGTTGTCGCACCGCACGTAGAAGGCGTCGTCGGGAGTGAGGCCGAACAGGGCGCCCTTGCGCCACTCGTTGACGAGGAACGCCGACACCGTCCGCCGCACCCGCGCCCACAACGCGTCGTCGTTGGGCTCGAAGACGACCCACTGCGTGCCCTCGAGGATCGACTCCTCCAGGTAGTTGAAGAGCCTCCGCACGTTCAGGTACCGCCACGCCGGGTCGCTGGAGAGGGTCCGGGCGCCCCAGATGCGGATGCCGCGACCGGGGAACGCCCGTATGCAGTTCAGGCCGATCGGGTTGAGCAAGTCGTGCTCGCCCTTGGTCAGTTGGGTCTGCAGTGCGACGGCGCCGCGCAGCACCTCGTTGGCCGGGGCCTTGTGCACGCCGCGCGTCTCGTCGTTGCGCGCCCACACACCGGCGATGTGGCCGCTCGGCGGGATGAGGGTGTTGCGTCCGGCACCGGCGTCGAACACCTTGATCCACGGGTAGTACATCGTCGCGTACTTGGAGTCGAAGCCGGTGCGTTCCATGCGCCACGTGCGCGCCTGCTGCGGGCTCAGACCGGGCGGGGTGTCGAGGATCGCGACGCGGTCGCCCATCGCCTCGCAGTGCGTGATGATCCCCTGCTGGACGGAGATCACCGTCTCCAGATTCAGCACACCGCGCTCGTAGGCGCTCATCAGGTCCGGCGCGGCGACCATCGTCACGTCGTCGACGGCCTCCAGCCCGCCGAGGCCCGTGCGCTGGTCGGGGTCGCCCACGTAGGAGTCCGTCGACAGGTCGTCGGGAGCGGACGCCCCGCCGGCCCCCACGACCGGCGGGGCAGCCAGGGTCACCGACTGCGCCTCCGGGCGCGCCGGTGCGGCGCCCTTGCCGGGCTCCTCCAGCGAGATCAGCGACGACTGGGCCTTCACCTTCGTCGCGACGTTTTCCTTGCTGCGCTTTGCCGTGACGGAGGGGTACGTCTCCTCGACGCGCCCGTCCCGCTTCACGACGAGGGTGAAGACGTCCCGCGGCGGGTCCTCCTCGTCCGGGTCGGTCACCTCGACGGTGATCTCACCCGTCACGCCGGGGAGCGTCCGTACGACATACGGGCCCAACTGCGCCTGGGCGCCGGCAGGAAGCTCCTTGCCTGCCTCCTGGTCGGTGCCGCCGATGCGTACGACGTAGCAGATGCCGCCGCCGTTGGCGAAGAAACCGTGCACGGACGTGGCGAGGTACGTCCCCTCGACGAAATCGCCGAACACCGTGGTGAACTGCGTCCAGTTGGTGATGAGCGTGGGCTCGTTCAGCGGGCCCTTCTGCGCGAAACCGATGAATGCGGCGACCGACGTCCCCACACCTTGGATCGGGCGGGAGCCGGACTCCACCTCTTCGACATAGACGCCCGGCGACAGGTACGACGGCATGCCACGCTCCTCCTTGACCTGGACCTCGAAGTCCTGACCTTGGTCGGGAAACGCAGGCGATTCTTCTTCTTGCCCTGGATCATCTGAAAGGGCTTTCGGCCGCCCCCGCGTACAAGACCGCGTGCCCGAAGGTGCAGCGGGCGGTGCCTTGTTGCCGTGACGCGCGCTTGAGCTGAGTGCCCCTGCCGGTGGCGATGCTGGCGGCCATGTCCGGGTGTATCGGTCGGGGGCGTACGGGTCACGGGGTCGGCGGTGCCGGCCGGGTGGCGCGGTGAAGACGGCCCCGGAGAAGTCCGCGAAGGCTTCTGCCAAGTCTCCGCCGGAGACGGGGCGTTCGGCGACGGTACAGCAGACCGCCGAGGCGGCGGCACCGGCAGCCCCCACGACATCCGGTAGGGGCCTGGACCGCCGAAGTCTCCAGCGCCTGCAGGGGGTTGCCGGCAACGCGGCGGTCTCGCGTCTCGTCGCGCAGCGCTACACGGCACCGGTCAAGCCGCCGCCGTCCAGCGCGCCGGGCTTCCACAAGGTGACTTCGGATGTGGCGGCGAAGAAGCAGAAGGTCGCTCAACATCCGCCCGCGGAGGGCGAGTCGAAGTCGGCGCAGGACGCTGCGAAGGCGCCGGACGACGACAAGGAAGCCCAGGGCAAGGTCGCCAACTCCGAGAAGATGGACGAGGCGAAGCCCGGGGAGTTCGACAAGCAGGCCTTCATCGACGCCGTCAACAAGGCCATCGCCGACCAGGCGCCGAAGAACCTGGACGAGGCGGAGAAGTTCTCGGAGTCGGGCAAGGCCGAGAACGTCAAGGAGCAGGTCGACGGGAAGGTCTCCGACGGCAAGAAGACCTCCGCGAAGGACATCGAGTCCGAGACCAAGGCCGACCCCGACACGTCCGCGGCCAAGGAAAAAGAAGTCAAGCCGATGTCGCCGGACAAACCGCCGGCGAACCCGGGCGCCCCCGATGCCGAGGGCGCCGTCCCGGACAAGCAGCCGCCCGAGGTCACGGACTTCTCCGACGGCCCGAAGGCCAACGACAAGGCGATGGCGGACGCCGAAGTCACCGAGGAGCAGCTGAAGAAGGGCAACGAGCCGGAGTTCGACGCCGCGCTGGGGGAGAAGAAGAAGGCGGAAGCGGACTCGGCGAAGGCACCGGACAAGGCCCGAGGCGCTGAGAAGGAGCAGCTGGCCGCGGCCAAGGAGGGCGCCGCCGCCGAGGGCACCAAGGCGATGGCGGCGATGACGGCCAAGCGGGGCGAGGCCGGGAAGCAGGTCGAGGGCGGGAAGAGCGAGACCAAGTCCAAGGACGAGCAGAAGCGCGAGCAGGTCACAGCGAAGCTGCAGAAGGTCTTCGACGCGACGAAGAAGGACGTCGAGGGAATCCTGGACGGACTGGACAAGAAGGTCGACGACCAGTTCACCAAGGGAGAGCAGGCAGCCCGCAAGGCCTTCGAGGCCGACCAGTCCCGCCGCATGAAGGAGTACAAGGACAAGCGGTACTCCGGCTTGACGGGCAAGGCCCGCTGGGTCAAGGACAAGTTCGCCGGCCTCCCGGACGAGGCGAACCAGCTCTACCAGCACTCCCGCAAGCTCTACGTGAACAAGATGCAGGGCGTCATCTCCTCGATCGCGGACACGATCGGCGCCGAGCTCGGCAAGGCGAAGACACGCATCAAAAAGGGCCGATCGCAGCTCGAGGCGGAGGTCGACAAGCTTCCGCAGGATCTGAAGAAGTACGGGCAGGAAGCCGCCAAGGACTTCGCCGGCAAGTTCGACGACCTGGAGTCCGAGGTCAACGACAAGTCCAAGCAGCTCGTGTCGGACCTGGCGACGAAGTACACCGAGGCTCTCAACAAGGTCGACGAGCGGATCAAGGAGCTCCAGGAAGCCAACAAGGGCCTCATCGAGAAGGCCAAGGACGCGATCGTCGGCGTCATCAAGACCATCAACGAGCTCAAGGATCTGCTGCTGGGAATCCTGGCCAAGGCCGCCAGCGCGATCATGAAAATCATCAAGGACCCGGTCGGCTTTTTGAAGAACCTGGTCAAGGCGGTCGGCGCCGGCCTGGAGCTGTTCATCAGCAACATCGCCGACCACCTGAAAAAGGGTCTTGTCGCCTGGCTGCTGGGCACGGCGGTCAAGGCTGGCATCGAACTCCCGGCGAAGTTCGACCTCAAGGGCATCATCCAGCTCATCGCCTCCACGTTGGGCCTGACCTGGGACAACATCCGCGCCCGCGTCACCCGCAAGGGCGTCCCCGACAAGGCGATGGACGCGGTCGAGTCCCAGGTGCCGGTAGCAAAGGCACTCGCGAAGGAAGGCCCGTCCGGCGCGGCCGACGAGATCTCCGCACAGGTCGGCGACCTGAAGTCCACGATCCTCGAGGACCTGAAGTCCTACCTGATCCCCACGGTCATCATCGCGGGCATCACCTGGATCGTCTCCCTGCTCAACCCGGCCTCCGCCTTCGTCCGCGCAGTAAAAGCAATCATCGACATCGTCTCGTTCGTGGTGAACCAGGGCGCCCAGATTGTCGAATTCGTCAACGCGGTCCTCGACGCGGTCATCGAAATAGCGAACGGCGGCGCGGCGGGCGTACCCAAGATGGTCGAGACGGCGTTAGCAGCGAGCATCCCGCTGTTGATCGGGTTGTTGGCTTCGCTGCTCGGCATCGGTGGGCTTGCCAACAAGGTCAAGCAGGTTATCCAGAAGGCGTCCAAGCCGGTTAACAGGGCGATCGACAAGATCGTGGACAAGATTGTCAGGGCTGGGAAAAAGCTGTGGCGGAAACTGAAGGGGAGAGGAAAGGAGGGTAAGGAGGAAAAGGGAAGTCGTAAGCGTGACCAGCGAGTAGATGCACTCGTAACTGCTTATCTGAAGAGCCAAGAGCTTGAAGAGTGTTCCGTTGAGGAAGCGCGGCAGGTAGTTGGGCGAGCCTTAAGAAAATTCAAGAAGCACGGACTAAAGGCTATATCGATAAATTCGCCCTCCGGTGATGAGTCCATCGTGAACATCACTGCGAGTCCGACGCGACCTGTTATGACTCTCTGGTTTCTCAGGGCGCTTGTAAGTGCGCTGAGTTCGCGATTTCGAGTCAAGGATCTATACGGAGAGGCCTTCGGAAGCAAGAAGGGTGCCAGAAAGTATAGCTGGATTACCGCACGAGTCCCGACAATCGCGATTGGAACGCTAGGGCGATCTGATGGCTATAGCGAGAGCATCCGAGGGGAGAGTCGGGCGACCTCGCGAAAGTTCAAACAGGCCGTGACTAAGTACTTCAAGGATAATCCAAATGGAAGTAAGCCGATTCCAGAGATTGTCCGAGACGCTAACCATCGTGGCTGGCACGCGGAAGAAGAAGTCATATCCAAATTCACTGACGAACAGCAGCGCCTACTCCCCGCCGTTAATATTCTCTCACGTGATTCCCCCGGAGGGAAACCGGGGGCCAGCCTGATGATCAAAGTAACCCGAAGCCCGTGCCCCCTTTGTGCCACGCTGATGCGCAATCTTCAGGCCTCCGTCCGAGGCGACTGGCATCCCAACTTCAGAGTTGTGACGAGCTCTATAGGGCTATATTCGGGAGGTGAAGTTGACTTCACCTTCCGCCGGCCTGTTCCGAGCACTGGCCCTCGTGAGGGTGGAGTAAAGGGGATACAGGTGCTCCGAGCTGCCGGGATAGAGCAGCGCGTGTTGACACTGCATGATCCGTCTTTCGACGAGGTTTTCGACGCCTATAAAGCGGGCACTATCAGTAGCGCTGACCTGACCGGTTTCATACGCATGATGTTTGGTCGAAATGACAAATATGCAGATGAGCTGAGGCGTGCCGTCGGTCAGGTGACGTTCACGATGTAATTTGGGGAGGTTCAGTGTCACGGGCAATCATTTTTCAGGACCTGACTCGAAATGGCTGGGTCAGCGCCTCTGAAATCTCCGAAAAGCTAAACTTTCTTGACCTGCTCTTCGTGAATCGAGAAAACTCAATTCGCCTTACAGAGGACGTCGAGGCTGGATTGCTGTTGATCACTCTGACTCCTGTGCGTGACCCAGGCGATCAAGGGGAGTTTTATTTCTGGGTCGCCCCGCTTGCGGGAGAGCAGGAATCTCGCTTCTGTGAAATCCTTGAGAGTAGGAAAGGGACACTTACTGCGAGATCCGTGGATGATTTCGTCGGCGCGCTGGATCAGGTAGGAATTCGGAGTCATTTGAACTACCCGAGTGGCTGAGCAGCGGAATCTATTGCCACGAGCGTGCTTGTGCGCTTGTCCGCTCAACTCAACTGGGCGAGATAGGGTCCGAACTCCGAGGCAAGAGTTAGGCGGCCCAGTTTCTGGTACTCCCGCTGCACCGCGTGGATCAAGTCCCGCATCGCCACCGGCGACCCGGACTCCGCCGTAAGGTACGCAGCTGTGATGGCGATGGACCTGATGTTGCCGCCCGCAAGCTCGAAGGACTCCGCGCAGAAGTCGAGGTCCAGGCCCTCCGCGTGGGGGAGGAGCGGGGCCAGGCAGCGTTGCCAGAGGACCAGGCGCTCCGCCGCTTCCGGTAGGGGGAAGTCGATGACCAGGTCCAGGCGGCGGGTGAAGGCGTCGTCCAGGTTGGCGCGGAGGTTCGTGGCCAGGATGGCGAGCCCGTCGAACGTCTCCATGCGTTGCAGCAGGTACGCGCTCTCGACGTTCGCGTAGCGGTCGTGGGCGTCCTTGACCTCGGAGCGCTTGCCGAAGATCGCGTCCGCCTCGTCGAAGAGCAGGACACCGTTGATGCCGGCGGCCTCCGTGAAGATGCGCTCCAGGTTCTTCTCCGTCTCACCGACGTACTTGTCGATGACCGTCGACAGATCGACCGTGTAGAGGTCCAGGCCCAGGTCGGCCGCGATGACCTCCGCGGACATCGTCTTTCCCGTACCCGAGTCGCCCGCGAAGAGTGCCGTGACGCCCCGGCCGCGGCCGCCGCCCGGGCGCATGCCCCATTCGCCGAGTACGCGGTCGCGGTGGCGGGCGCGGGCCGTCAGCTCGCGGAGCTGAGCCAGGGGATTGGGCGGGAGCACCAAGTCGTCCCAGCCGACGGCCGGTTCGATATGGCGGGCAAGGCGGTCGAGGCCCGCGGCGTTCTGGGCGCGGGCGCCTGCGCGGACGTGGTCCGGGGTGAGTCCGCTGCCGCTGAGCGCTGCCGTCTGTGACGTGGCGCGGGCCGCGCCCGCTATCTGGTCCGGAGTGAGGAGGAACGGGGAGAGGGTCCGGGTCAGGTCCAGGTCCGACGGGACGTCCCCGGAGTACGACGCCTTCCAGAGTCCCGCTCTGGCCGTCGGTTCCACTCGCGGGGCCTGGAGGAGGAGCGGGGGGTGCTTCGACCACGATGCGTCCCAGGGCGCGCGGCCCACGAGGATCACCGGGGCGTCTGCCTCCGCCAACTGCCGGATGGCGGCGACCTTTTCCGGCAGGAGTGCGTCCACCGGGCCGCAGACCAGGCCCGCGCCGGTCAGCCGCGCCTCACGTGTCAGGACGCGTACCGCCTCTGTCGTGTTCGGGTCCTCTGCCAGGCGGTGCAGGTCGACGCCGAGGGGCGTGCGGCCGGAGCGGATGAGCGCCGAGGCGGCCAGTGAGGTGCCCGCGCCGCCCTGGTCCTCCCGGAGGTAGGCCAGCCGGACGCCGTCTCCGAGGGCGCGCGCCAGGGGAGCCGGGTCGCCGACGCCGGGGACGTCCGGGCGGGGGACCAGCAGATCGGCGATGCGCGGGTCCGGGGTGTCGTCGCCGAGGAGGTGGGCCGTCACGCGGTCGGGGACGCGTAACGCGCGGGCCAGGAACGGCCGTTCGGGTTCCTCGACGAGGAGGAGCCCTCCTGCCCGCAGCGGGGAGAGCGGGTGGAGACGGGCGCGGGCGGTGGAGTCCGCCGGCGGCATGCCGCAGAGGCCGAGGGCGAGGCCCGCGCTGGGACGGCGGCGCGTCACGTCGTCGTTGAGATAGCCGTAGAAGGCCTCGAAGCGCTCGTCGAGGTCGGGGAGGAGGGAGATGAGGAGGATGTCGACGTCCAGGGCCGACAGGGCGAACTCCCGGGCCAGGGCGTGGAGTCGGGACGTGGCGTCTGCGCCGGACTCCGCCTCCGACAGCCGGTCCCGCTCGGTCTCGGAAGGGGCGGGGAGGGAGCGGCCCTCTTCCAGGAGCCGGAGCACCGCCTCGTCGTTGAGGTAGAGGCCGCGGAACTCGTCGTCCGGGTGGGGGTCGGTGGCGCGTCGGAGCTCCACCGCCCGGCGGACGCGTTCCTCGATGATGACGGCGCGGGCCAGCAAATGGCGCAGCGAGACGTCGAGTTCGGCCCCGTTGGCTCCGTCGGCGCCCTCCGGGCCCCCGGGCGGAGTCTCCCGCGTCATTCGCCGCCCTCGGAGATGCGGGAGGCGATGCCGCCGCGACGCGTGCGCGCACGGGGCTCAGTGTCTGCTCCGTCGTCGGCCGCGCGGGGTGGCGCACCCGGGCGCGTGCCGTAGATCGGCTGCTTCACGCCGTTGGGTGCGGTGCGGTACGCCGTCGGCTCGTTCCCCGGCCGTTCGTCGGGCGGCGGGGCGTCGAAGAAGCCCAGTTGCAGGCCCTCGTCGCTGACCGGCGGACCGGCCGGATAGACGGGGGACGCGGTGGCCGGGACGCTCACCACCAGGTCCAGCGACGGCTTCAACTCGCCGCCCAGCGCACTCCACACGTCCGCGAACGAGCGGTCCGAAGGCGGCGGCAGCGCAATCGTCATCGGGACGGCGACACCGATCTCCGCGAGGGTCCCGGTCAACCGCTCGGCAGGCAGCGCCTCGTACTGGAGGAGGCATGTCAACAGCGAGGAGAGCAGACGGTGTTCGTCCTCCGGTCGCTTCGTCCACGCCGTGATCAGGTAGGACAGCTTGAAGTAGCGGGGCGGGCGGCGGCGGGCCACGACGATGCCTTGCTCGTCGTACTGGTTGTGCAGGCCGCGTTCGCGGAGCTGCATGTGCTCGCGGATGTCGTACAGATACAGGTTCACCGTAGGGGCGTTGACCGTCGCCGCCCAGTCGCGGGTGGGCGCGTCGAAGACGACGGCGATCTGCCCGCCCTCCAGCGGCTCCGCGCGGAACAGGGCGCGCAGCGCTTCGTCGACCTCGTGGATCACGGTGCTTCCTCCCAGCTAAGCGTCGTCGCGCTGCCCTTCCGTCGAGATGCGCTCAGCCCCTCCCCGCGAAGTCCGGTGGTTCCAGGTGCCGGTGGACGACCAGGAACGGCTTCTGCAGTCGGGCCAGCGCACGGACGTCGGCGCGCAGCTTTCGCGGACCGATCTGGTCCTTGCGCAGTACCAGCACCGGTGCCTCGAACTCCCCGTCCCGGCCGACCCGTACGGGGGAGCGGGCGGCGGTGATGCCGGGCTTCCACGTCAGGCTGACCGTGCTGCCCGGGGGGAAGTCCTTGCCGCGAGCCAGTACGGCCTGGCCGGGCGGTCCGGCCTTCGGCGTCACCGTCAACTTCGGCTGCAGGATGCGGAGATGGGCGCTGTCCTTGTTGTCCTTCCGGTCGGGATCGCTGGGGGCGCCGCTGACGGTGGCTTTCAAGTCGCCGCTCTCCGCCTCGCGGTAGACGGCTGCCTGTGCCACGACGAGCCGGGCGCCCGGCTTGATGCTGCACGGGGAGCTGAGGGTGCAGCCGGTAAGGGGGCCGAGGGCACGGCGCTTCGCCTTGTCCGGCTTGGGCCACTCGGCCGTGACGACCACGTTCTCGGCCGTCTTGGGGCCCGCGTTGGTGAGCACGAAGCGGGCGACGGTCTGCCTGCCGACGTAGTTCTTGGCGGGCACGACGCTCGTCTCCACCGCGACGTCCGCCTCGTTCGGCACGGGCGGCGCCAGCACGGTGAACTCGGCGGTGTCCTTGCCGGTGTTCCCCGCGGAGTCGGTGGCCTCGCAAGTGACCTTCGTCGTACCGACCTTGAAGCGAGAGCCGGACTCCGGCTCGCAGCTGACGGGGAGTTCGCCGTCGACGGCGTCGATCGCCGTGGCGGGGAAGTCGATTTCGGCTCCGGACTTGCCCGGGGCTTCCACCGTACGGTCGTCCACCGTCACCTCGGGGGCGTCGACGTCCTCGACGGTGATGGTGATGACCTCCTGGTAGTCCGGCACGGGCTCTCCGGGGCCGCCCGGTCCTTCAGGGTCGCCTCCGGGACCTTCGGGGTCACCGGGTCCTTCGACGTCGCCGGGACCTTCCGGGTCACCGGGTCCTTCGGGGTCGCCGGGTCCTTCGGGGCCACCGCCGGGCCCTTCCGGATCACCTGGTCCTTCGGGCCCACCGGGGTCGCCGCCCTCCGGTCCACCGGGGTCGCCTCCCTCCGGCCCGCCCGGCTGTCCCGGCCCCGGCCCGCCCGGATCCCCGGGGTCACCAGGCCCCCCGTCGTCGCATCCGTCACCGGACCCGCCGCCGAGCAGCCCTCCCAGCAGGCCGCCGAGCGCGCCCAGGGTGTCGCCGCCCGTCAGTCCCGCGAGCGCCCCGCCCACCAGGCCGACCGTGCTGCCGTCGCATCCGCCGGTGCCGGCGATCGCGCCCGCTGCCGCTCCGGCGATGAGGCCGCCGTCCGCGCCGCCGACGCCGCCGACCGCGGCGCCCGCGATGAGGCCGCCCTCGGAGTCGCCCGTGCCGGCGATGAGCCCGGCCGCAGCCCCAGCGGCGGCCGTCCCGTCCGCGCCGCCGACCGCGCCCGCCGCCGCACCGACGATGGCTCGGCCGCCCGAGTCGGCGCCCGCGCCCGGTCCCGCGTCTGCGCCCTCCAGTCCCGCCACATACGGGTCGCGGTTCTGGTGGGCGGCCGCGTCTTCGACGACGGCGTCCGGTGCACTGCCGTCCGGCAGCTTTCCGTCGGCGAGGAACTGGATCGTGCACTCCAGGTCGGTGCCCTGCGGCGCGTCCTTGTCCGCCTTGACGGTCTCCGTGAACGTGGCCGTCTTGCCACTGGTCACGGTGCTCGTCGACGGTTCGAGGGTGACCGACAGGGACGGATCGCAGTCCAGGGTCTGGTAACTGATCGTCGTCGGAAGGTTGGTGAGGCCTTCGACGACCTTGTCGGAGACCTTGTCGCCGTCGATGCCCTCGAAGAGCTCGCCGTTGGTCTCCTCCACGACCTTCGTCGCCTGGTTCGGCTCGTGCGTCGGGTCCTGGTTGTCCTCGTCCCCGTTGCCGTTGTCGCCGTTCCCGTTGAGGCCGTCGCCCAGCTCCGTCTCCACGTCGACGGCGAGGACGCGAACTCCCGCCTCGCGCAGAGCACTTGTCGTGTCGCCGAGGGAGTGGCCGAGGCTCGGGTCGTGGCTGGAGGCGTCGCCGACGAGGACGACGACGGGACTGGCGCCCTCCCTGAACTCGGTCTGGCCGCCGCTGCCGTGGGCGATCTGCCACAGCGCGTTGATCCAGTCCTCGGCCGGGCCGTTGCTCTGGTAGCCGCGGTCGGTGTCCAGGCGGTCGACGCCGTTCTGGACGTCGTCCATGTCGTCGGTGAGGCCCTGAAGCACCGTGTAGGCGCGGGGCCCGTCGGTGACGTCGCCGTAAGTGGCCACGGCGAAGCGGGCGTCGGGCTGCTCGTCGGTCACCGACTGGGTGATGCTCCGAAGGTTCTCCTGCACGTCGGCGATCGGCGGCCCCATGCTGCCCGTGCCGTCGACGAGCATCACGACGTCGGGCCGCGGGGGCACGACGGGTGTGCGCACCTTCTTCTCGACGGTCAGCGACTCGCCCGGCGAAAGGGATTCCTCGACGCGGTCGGGGGTGACGCTCGGACCGCGGTCGCCTGGCTTGGACCACGCCACGACACCGGGCAGGAAGCTGATCGCCAGGACCAGTACCAGTGTCAGTGCGCCGATGTGCAGTGCGGCAGTCCCGGTCAACAGCCGTTTGACGGAGTCTGCCGCGGTGCGCCGTCCCGCCGCGCCGGGTCGTCGAAGGCGCTGAACACCCCGCACAGAAGCCCCCCTTGTGGTCCGCAGATGCGCGCTTCACCCTGGCCCGCGAGCCCCGCCGGTGGAGAGCGGAAGGGAGCCAACCCTTCGGGTACGGGCCCGTGCCCGAACGTGCATCGAGGCCGGATGCGTGTCGCAGAGAGTCCGGCGGGTGCCCCCTCTGTACCTCCACCGCCCCTCCTGGTCCCGTAACTCGCGCCTCTCACACACGTGTCGGGACCGGGGCCAGCGCCCGCCGCCGCAGCGGACAGACGCTCCCCGTCACCTCGTGCTCAGGGCCCCAGGGCCGAGCTCTGGGCTCAGATCAGCCCCTGCCGCAGCGCGTACGCCACCGCGTGCGAGCGGTTCCGCAGGTTGAGCCGCGTCATCACCGCGTGCAGCACGTTCTTGATGGTCCGCTCCGAATAGGCGAGCTTGAGGGCGATGTCGGCCGTGTCGCACCCCTCCGCGACGAGCCGCAGCACCTCGATCTCCCGCGTGGCGAGGCCCGTGAAGTTCAGTCCGCGCGGCCCCAGCACCTCCCCCTGGAGCTTGCCCACCTGTTCGAGGAGCGTGCCGAGCAGGTCCGGCGGCACATGGCCCTCCCCGTTGGCCACGGCCTTGATGACCTTCACCAGGCGCTCCGGCGTGGCGTCGGCCCGCCGTACGATCCCCACGAAGCCGCATTCGGCCGCGCTGAGCAGCTGCTGCTCGTCGATGTGCGTCGTGACCAGCACCCCCCGCGCGGCGCTGGTCCGGTGGATCTGCCGTAACGCCCGTAACACCGATTCGTCGACGGCGTCCGCGACGACGACCACCACTTCGGGCGGTTCCTCCGCGTCCTGGTCCACGAGCCGCACTTCGGGCCGCGTCCGCAGATGGCTGGCCAGACCCGCCTGCGAGATCGGGTCCTGGGCCCGTACGTCGACGGTCACGCGGTCCACGGAAGTGTGCTGGTTCATCCCGTGCTTCCCTCCCCCTCAGTCAGGCGCCGGTGCGCCTGCCTATGTGCAATCGGTCTCTCTTCCAGTCGCTGCCGTTCTGTGCGGCAGAAGGCTTCCCTGCCGTCCGTACGGTGCGAAAGAGGGCACAACACGATGGCTCAGAGAGAACCCGCATTTGCCCGAAAGCGTTCCTGTCCGGCCGCTGCTCGTAATGCCGGTGTGAACGTACGGTGCGCGCCATGAGTGTTTCGGCGAGCCTCGACGAGTCCACCGTCAGCCTGGAGCCCGGCAGCGAGGCGGCCCTACCCGTCCAGGTGCTCAACTCGGGCACCACGGTCGAGGAAGTCCGCTTCGAGGTGGTCGGGCCCTGCGCGGGCTGGGCCGCTGTCGAGCCCGAGAGCCTGTCGCTCTACCCCGGCGCGTCCGGTACCGCGACGATCACGCTGCACCCGCCGCGCAGTTCGTCGGTCATGCCGGGCGAGACGCCGCTGGGCCTGCGCGTCATCCCCACAAGTGACCCTGCGCAGACGGTGGTTCCCGAACGCTCCGTCGAGATACTGCCGTTCAGCGACGTCACCTCCGAGATCGTTCCCCGCGCCTCGCACAGCGCGTGGAGGGGACGTCACGAGGTCGCCGTCGACAACAGGGGCAACACGCATGCCTCTTTCGACCTGGAGGCGCGGGAGGAGACCGAGCGCGCGCGGCTGGTCTTCGAGCCGGCGCAGCTGGACGTGCCGCCGGGAGAGGCGAAGTTCGCGAAGCTGAGGGTGCGGCCGGTGCAGCGCGTGTGGCGCGGCGCGCCCGTCACCCATCCCTTCCAAGTCCTCGTCGCCCAGCGGCCGTTGGGGGACGGCGCCGAGCCCGCCATGCCCGTGGTGCTGGACGGCACGTACGAGCAGGAGGCCATCCTGCCGCGCTGGCTGCCCCGCGTGCTCATCGCCGCGGTGCTGCTGGTGGGGCTGCTGGCCGGGCTCTGGTACGGGCTGCTGAGGCCGACGGTGCGGTCGGCGGCCAAGGAGGCCATCACGCCGGAGGCCATCAACTCTGCGGAGGCCGAACGCGCGAAGAACGCGGCCGCGGGTGGGAAGGGCGCGGGTGGCGGCGCGAACAGCGGCGCGAGCGGCTCGGGCGGGCAGAGCAGCGGCCGCAACGGCGGTGGCGCGAACGGCTCCGGTGGGGCGGGCGGTGGTGGTGGAGGCGGCGCGCCGAAGAGCGCGCGTGTGCAGGTCAAGGACTCCGTCGGCGGCGGTGCGACGGACAAGACCGCGTACACGGTCGAGAGCGGCAAGGTCTTCTCGCTCACCGACATCGTCGTGCAGAACCCGCAGGGCGACTCGGGCACTGTCGTCGTCTCCAGCGAGGACGGGCAGGTGCTCGACCTCGCGCTGGAGAACTTCCGCGACTCCGACTACCACTTCGTGACTCCGATCGAGGTCTCGGCCGGCGGCAAGATCACCATCTCCATCACCTGCCGTCAGGTGGGCAAGCCAGTGAAGGCGCCCAAGCCGTCCCAGTGCAGCGAATCGCTGTTCCTCGGCGGCTCGTTGAGCGACGCGAAGGGCGGCTGACGAGCACGCCGGGCCGGGGTTCCCACTTCCGGGGCGCGTACGGCCGCACGCCGTACGCGCCTCCTTCGTCCGGACGGCGTGCGTCCACCACGAGGCGTCGTCCTCAAGACCCGTGCGAGGCCGACGAGTTCGCGCGCCGCAGACAGCCGGGGGCAGGCAGGGCGGCCCGGCGGTCCGGGGGTCCGGACCGCGTGCATCTCCGCCCTGCTGGTCCCCGCGTGGGCAGAGCCCGCCCCCACAGGAGCGCGGCGGCTCACTCGGGAGGTGGCTCCTCCTCCTCTTCGGCTTTCGCGTCGCCGGCGGCGCGCTGCACGAACGAGCCCTGCACGTCCGCCGGTTCCTCCTCCTCGTCCTCGGCCTGTCGCTGAACGGCGGCGGCCGGGGAGGGGGCGGACGTCGCCTCCGCCGCGGGACCGGAAGCCGTGCCGGACGCGGGTGAGGGCTGCGCCATGACGCGTTCGGCGTTGGCGCTGGCCTCCTGCTCGAACCGGTCGGACGGTTCGCTCACGCGGATGCCGCCCGGCGCCTCGGTCCCTTCGACGGGCCCGCTGCGCTGCTGGATGACGTGGGTCAGCTCGTGGGCGAGGGTGGTGCGGCCCTCGTGGGACGAGGGGTCGTAGGCGTCGCGCTGGAAGACGACGTTGCTGCCGACCGTGTAGGCGCGGGCGCCGACGTCCTTCGCGGAGTCGTGCGCGGCGGAACCGGTGTGGACCCGTACGTCGGAGAAGTCGGCGCCGAGCCTGCCCTCCATGTCGGTCCGCGTGTCCTGGTCCAGGGACTGCCCGTCGGAGGAGGAGATCACGTCGTGCACGGAGGACCTGGCAGCGGGCTGCCCGGCGCCTTCCTCCTGCTCGCGCCCGTCCCCGGCGCCCTCCCGCTGCACCATCGACGTCACGGCGCTGTTGCCCACCGTCCGTTGCAGGGTTCCCATGCCGGACCGGCCGACGACGTCCGTCCTGCCGGAGGCGGCGGCGCGCAGCAGATGCGGCAGCTCCGCCTGAGCGTGCGTGTCACCCGGCGTGCCGTCCCGGCTCAGCACCTCGTCGTGTTCGTGGCCGTGCTCCCGGTCGTGCTCGTGTGCGCGCATCGTGCCGCTCCCCCTCGAACTCCGCCGCGTACGAACGTCGTTACGGGGGCCCAGCGTGACGGGGCGGGGGCAGAGCGTAAAGGACGTACAGCGGCACCGGAGGTGCACTTCCGCTTGCCCTTTCGGGAAAAACGGCCCGATCTGGGGCGGGGAGCGCCGGTGCCGGGGAGGTCCGGTTGCGCGTGAGCGGCGGCCGCACGCTCACGCGCGACCGCCGCCCGGCGTACGTCCGAGGGGGCCGTCAGGCCTTCTTGCGCTCCCGCACCACGGTGTCGGGCCCCGGTGACATGACGGCCTCGTGGCCGTCGTCGAAACGCACCCGGTAGGGCGGTTCGCCGTCCGTGCCCAGTACTTCGACGATCTCCGCGACGCGGTCGTGGTCGCCCACGACCCGTCCGTGCACCAGCAGGCTGTCGCCCGTCTTCGCTCGCATCAGGAGGACCCTCCTGTTCGCAGGGTGTGCACGGAGGGTTCCGTGCAGTCCGCACTTGTACCTTTCCGTACCGATAAGTCTACGGCGGAGCGGTGAACTGCGCCCGGGCTGAGGCCCGTCAGGTGCGGCCCGCGAGGCCCGTCAGGTACGGCTCCGGCGTACGACGGCTATGCAGACCAGCACCGCCACCGCCGTCAGAGGCGCTGCCGCGGAGAGGTCCTCTCCCAGCAGTAGAACCGACCAGCCGAGTGTGAGCAGCGGCTGCGCGAGCTGCGTCTGGCTGGCCCTGGCCACTCCCGCGACGCTCAGCCCGCGGTACCAGAGCGTCAGCCCGAGCAGCTGCGACCCGGCGGCCACCCACAGCAGTCCGAGGACCGCGTGCACGGTCGGCCCGCCGGAGGGCTCCAGGGCGAGGGCGACAGCGGCTCCCGGCACGGCGAGCGGCAGGCACCCCACGAGCGACCACCCGACCACCTGTGTCCCGGTCAGCTCGCCCACCAGGCGCGCGCCCTCCGCGTACCCGGCGGCGCACAGCAGCAGTGCGACGCCCAGGAAGAGGTCGCCGGTGGTGGGGGCACCGCCGGACTCGTGCAGGGCGAAGGCGATGACGGCCGCCGCCCCCGCGAGGGCGGCTCCCCAGAAGACGCGGGAGGGCCGTGCCCCGGTGCGCAGCGAGGAGTACAGGGCGGTCGTCAGCGGGAGCAGGCCGACGACGACGGCGGCGTGCGCGGTGGTGGACGTCTGCAGGGCGAGCGTCGTCAGCAGCGGAAACCCCACCATGACGCCCGACGCCGCGACGGCCAGCCACGGCCAGTGGCGCCGCGCCGGCACGGGGACGCGGAAGGCGGCGACCAGGACGCTCGCGAGGACGGCCGCCAGCAGCAGCCGCAGGAAGGTCGCCGACCAGGGACCGAAGCCCTCCAGCGACCAGGCGGTGGCGGGGAAGGTGAGGGAGAAGCAGACGACGCCCAGCGCGGCGAGCAGCAGCCCCCGGCCACCCGCCCGGGGTGCGCTCTGGGCGGTCCGCGCTGCCGGTGCGGCAGCTGCGGGGGCCGCCGGTGCGGATGCCGCGGGGTGGCGCTGCGACTGTGCGTCCGTCGCGTCGGGCTCCGCTCCGCAAGGGGGAACCGCTACTCCCTGCGAGCCAATAGCGCTATCGTTGTCTCTCATGCATGAGCGTAGCAGCGTCGCTGAACTGGCGAAAACTCTCCGTGCGGATCTGAACCGCTACTTGCCAGGTGAGAAGCTGCCGTCGAGCCGGGAGCTCGTCGAGGCTCATCGCGTGAGTCCCGTGACCGTCTCCCGCGCACTCGCCCGCCTCGCCGCCGAAGGGCTCGTCGTCACCCGCCCCGGCGCCGGGGCCTTCCGTGCGGAGTCGCGGACGGCGCCGGCGGTGAAGGGCGACACCTCCTGGCAGGAGGTCGCGCTCAGCGCGGACGCCTCCGCCGACCAGGTGCCGCGCAGCGTGGACGCCGGGGGAGTGCTGGCGACGCTGGCGGTGCCGCCCTCCGGCGCCGTCGAACTCAGCGGCGGGTACCTGCCCGCGAACCTGCGCCCCGAGCGCGCGCTGTCGGCGGCGCTCGCGAGGGCGGGGAGGCGCCCCGGGGCGTGGTCCCGGCCGCCGGTGGAGGGTGTCGAGGAGCTGCGGGACTGGTTCGCGAGGGACATCGGCGGCCCCTCGGGAAGCGTCTCGGCCGCGGACGTGCTCGTCACCTCGGCCGGCCAGAGCGCCATCACGACCGCCCTGCGCGGGCTCGCGGCACCCGGGGCGGCGATCCTCGTGGAGTCCCCGACCTACCCGGGGCTGCTCGCGGCGGCGCGGGCCTCCGGGCTGCGGCCCGTTCCCGTGCCCGTCGACGCGGACGGGGTCCGGCCGGAGCTGCTCGCCGAGGCGTTCCGCGCCAGCGGAGCGCGCGTCTTCGTCTGCCAGCCCCTCTTCCAGAACCCCACCGGCGCCGTACTGGCGGCAGAGCGGAGGGAGGCCGTCCTCGCGGCCGCCGCGCAGGTCGGGGCATTCGTCGTCGAGGACGACTTCGCCCGCTGCCTCGCCCACGAGGACGCCGGCCCGCTGCCGCCCCCGCTGTGCTCGGAGGACGCGGACGGCCGGGTCGTCCATCTGCGCTCCCTGACGAAGATCACGTCGCCGAGCCTGCGCGTGGGGGCGCTCGCGGCGCGCGGGCCGGTGCTGGAGCGGCTGCGGGCCGTGCAGACAGTGGACAGCTTCTTCGTCTCGAGGCCGTTGCAGGAGGCCGCGCTCGAACTCGTCGGAGCGCCCGCCTGGCAGCGTCATCTGCGCACGGTGGCGGGGGAGTTGAGGAGCAGACGGGAGGTCATGCTCACGGCGCTGGCCCGCCGGCTGCCCGACCTGGTGCCCGTCCGTGCCCCCCGCGGCGGCTTCCATCTCTGGGCGCGCCTGCCCGCCGGCACGGGCGAGGCGGCGCTCGTGGGTGCCGCGCTGCGGGCCGGGGTGTCCGTCGCCGCTGGACGCCCGTACTTCCCCGCCGAATCACCGGCGCCGCATCTGCGGATCAGCTTCGCACCGGCGAGCGGAGAGGCCGACCTGGTGGAGGGCGTACGGCGGCTGCGCGACGCTTTCGAGGAGACTGGCGGCCGCAGTGCGTCACCGTCCGGAAGCGGTGCGGCCGGCCCGGCCGCGCGGGAGTGAAGCACCCATCTGCCTGGGCGCTTCCTTCCCCGTACGACCCCTTCCTCGCGGTGCCTCGGGACGGCAGCCCCGCGGCCGGCTGCGAGGTCACCGGCCGAGCCAGCCGCCGTCCACGGGGAGCACGACGCCGTGCACGTAGTCCGACGCCCGCGAGGCGAGGAAGACGGTGGCGCCGGCGAGGTCCTGGGGCCGGCCCCAGCGGCCCGCGGGGATGCGGTCGGAGATCGCGGTGCTGCGGTCGGCGTCCTCGTACAGCGCCTTGGTGTTGTCGGTGACGATGTAGCCGGGCGCGATCGCGTTGACCGAGACGCCGGACGCCGCCCACTCGTTGGCGAGGGCCTTGGTGAGTCCGGCGATTCCGGACTTGGCGGCGGCGTAGGCCGGGACGAAGACGCCGCCCTGGAAGCTGAGCAGCGAGGCCGTGAAGACGATCTTCCCCCGGCCCCGTTCCACCATGCGCCTGCCGAGTTCACGGCTGAGCACGAACTGGCTGTTCAGGTCGACCTGGACGACGTGGTCCCACGCCTCGTCCGGGTATTCGGCAGCAGGGTGGCGGGCGATCGTCCCGGCGTTGTTGACGAGGATGTCGACGGGACCGTGGTCCCTCTCCACGTCCTCGGCGAAGCGTGCGACGGCCTGCCGGTCGGCGAAGTCGACGCGGTAGCCGCTGAAGGCGCGGCCGTGCCGGGTGACCGCGTGCTCCACGTCGCTGCCGTGGGCTTCGAGCCGGGCGCTGGCACCGACGATGTCGGCTCCGGCCTCCGCGAGGGCCTCGGCCATGGCGAGGCCGATGCCGCGGCGGCATCCGGTGACGACGGCACGGCAGCCGGACAGGTCGAACAGCTGAGAAACGGCGGGCGGGAGGGACGGCACAGTGAACTCTCCTTCTCTTGCGGGGTGTTGCCGGTTTCGCGTGGGGTGCGGGTAGGGCGGAGCGGTGCCGGTCAGGCGCCCGAAGCGGTGCAGTCGACGAGCACCTTCATCTCGCCCGCGCCGCCGCCCTCCAGCGCCGCGAAGCCCGAGGCCGCCTCGGCCAGCGGGACGACGGTGGAGATCAACCGGGCCGCCGGGACGGCTTCTTCGGCGACCAGCTCCACGGCGCGCTCGAAGTCGGAGCGGTCGTAGAGGCGGGCGCCGACGAGGGTCAGCTCCCGCCAGAAGAAGCGGTGCAGGTCGACGGTGCGAGGCCGGCCGTGGATGGCCACCAGCACCAGCCGTCCGCGTACGGACAGCGCCTCCACCGCGGTGGTCATGCCGTCGGCCGCGCCGGAGACCTCGAAGGCGACGTCCGCACCGGCGCCGCCGCTCCACTCCTGGACGCGGGCGGCCACGTCGCCCGCCGCGTCGACGGTGCGCAGGCCCAGCTCCGCGGCGAACGCCCGGCGTCGCGGGTCGAGTTCGGCGAGGAGCACGTCGGCGCCCGCACCGGCGGCCACCGACGCGATGAGCAGCCCGACCGGCCCGCCTCCGACGACCAGGACCTTCTCCCCGGCGGCGACCCCGCCCCGTCGCACGTCGTGCACCGCCACGGCGGTGGGCTCGACCAGAGCTGCCCGGTCCAGCGGCAGGTCCCGCGGGAGGCGGACGAGGAGTCCGGCCGGGACGGTCCACCGGCCGCGCAGCGAGCCGGGCGAGTCGATGCCGACGAAGTCGAGCCGGTGGCAGATGTGGCTGTTCCCCGCGTGGCAGGCCGGGCAGTCGCCGCACCAGCGCAGCGGCATCACGGTGACGGCGTCCCCGGGCGCCCAGCCCTCGACGCCCTCGCCCGTCGCGGAGATCCGCCCGGACATCTCGTGCCCGATGATCGCCGGCAGGGCGACCCGGGAGTCCATGTCGCCGTGGAATATGTGCAGGTCGGTGCCGCAGATGCCGGTGTAGGCGACGTCGACGGTGACTTCACCCGGGCCGGGCGCCGCCACCGGGGCCTCGCCCGCGGTGACGGTGCGCCCGCCGGTGTAGAAGGCGGCAGTGGTGTGGGTCATGAGGGTTCGCTCGCTTCCGCTCAGGCGTGTGCAGGTGGGGTCGGTCGTGTGACAGCGGCGGTCGTCCGGCGGGCCCGGTCCGGCACGGTGCGCCGGACCGGGGCGGGGCCTGCTGACGGACGGGAGATGTGCCGCGCGGCGCTACCGCGCCGGAGCCGGGCGGCGTACCACGGCGAGCACTACGGCTCCGAGCACCGCCAGTCCGGCCGCAAGGGAGAACGCGGCGTTCCAGGAACCCAGGTCCTCGACGAGGAAGCCGGTGGCGGCGGGGGCGAGGATCGCGGCGAGATTGGCGCAGAAGTGCACGAATCCACTGACAGCGCCGACCCGCGCCGGGTGGACGCACTCCTGCACCAGCGCCCAGAACTGGGCGTTGCTCGTGTAGAGCAGGAGCATCGTGACGGTGAACAGGCCCACGGCCAGCACCGTGCCGGCAACCGAGGTGAGCGCGAAGCACAGCAGCCCGCTGACCGAGAGGCCCAGGATCGCGGCCCATTTGCGCACCGTGTAGGGAGCGTTGAGGCGCTTGGCGAGGCGGTCGGAGACGATGCCGCCGAGTGCTGTGCCCACGGCGCCCGCGATCCAGGGCAGCGAGCCGGCCCACGCCAGCTCCTCCAGTTCGATGCCGCGCTCCTCCACCAGGTAGGTGGGGTACCAGGACAGGAAGAGGAAGGTGATCCAGTTGAATCCGAAGAAGGCCAGCGCGGCGGCCAGCACAGCGGGGCGGCGCAGGTAGTAGCCGACAGAAGGCGCCTCGGCGGAGGCGTCGTCCGGGCGGGCCAGTTCGCCGCCGGCGATGTGGTCCAGTTCCTTCTGACGCACCGACGGGTGTTGTTCGGGCCGGTCGCGTACGACCCACCACCACAGCCCCGCAACCAGCACGCCGACGGCCCCGAGCACCAGGAACGGCACCCGCCAGTTGTTGCCGCTCCAGACCAGCAGGCCCGCCACCACGGGAGTGCCGATGGCCGCGCCCAGCGGGTTGGCGGCGAAGGAGAGACCCACGGCGGTGGCGTACTCGCGGCGTGGGAACCAGTTGCTCATCGTCCGCGCGGTCACCGAACCCTGCGGGCCCTCGCCGAGGCCGAACAGGAGGCGCTGCAGCAGGAAGGTCACAGTGTTGAAGCACAGTGCGGCCGCAGCGGTGAACAGAGACCACCAGACCACCGCGGCCGTCATCACCTTGCGCGGCCCGTACCGGTCGGCGAGTGCGCCGCCGAAGAAGGCTGCCGGCGCGTAGGTGAAGGCGAAGGCGCTCATCAGAATGCCCATGGTGCTCGGGCTGAAGCCGAACTCCTTGACGATGAAGGGTGCCGCGACCCCGAGGGCCGCACGATCTCCGTAGTTGACGATCAGCACCACGGCGTTGGCCGACAGGACCCTCCAGCGGACCCCGGGCCCGGTGCGCCCGGTGCGGGTCTCCTTCACTTCGGCGGGGGCGCTCATGCTGTCACCGTCCCCGTCGTGCCGGGTGTGCGGATCGCCTGGAGCTTGTCGAAGTCCAAGTCCACGCCGTGGCCCGGACGTTCGGGCGCGATGACGTGACCGCCCGCCGAATCGTCCGGCAGGAGCGGCGGATTGAGCATGTAGGCGTCGAGGCCGAAGCCGTGCGCCTCCATGTAGCTGCGGTGGGGGGCCGCGGCGAGCGCGTGGACGGTCAGCTCGTGCACACCGTGCGAGGTGACCGGCAGATTGGCCGCCTCGGCGAGGGCGCAGATCTTGCGGAAGACGGTGTAGCCGCCGCAGTTGCTCACGTCCGGTTCGGGGAAGGTGACGCCGCCCGCGGCGATCATCTGCTGGAACTCGTAGAGCGTGTGTAGGTTCTCGCCGGTGGCGACGGGCTGCCCGCCCTGGCTGACGATGCGGGCGTGGCCGGCCACGTCGTCGGGGATGGTGGGCTCCTCGATCCACACCAGATCGAACGGCGCGAGGGCGCGCGCGGCCCGCAGCGCCTCGTCGGCTGACCACCGCATGTTGGCGTCCACCATCAGCGGGAAGTCCTCGCCGAGGTGCTCGCGCATGGCCGCGACGCGCTGGACGTCGTCGCGGAGACGAGGACGGCCGACCTTCATCTTGATCGCCCGGAAGCCCTGTTTCCGGAAGTCGTCGGCCTGCTCCAGCAGCCGGGCCACGGGCAGCTCCAGATCGATGCCGCCGGCGTAGACCGGCACGGCCGGGTCGTACCCGCCGAAGAGCCGCCACAGCGGCAGTCCCGCCTTCCGGCCCTTCAGGTCCCACAGGGCGATGTCGAGTGCGGAGATCGCGGAGGTGGCGTGGCCGCCGCGTCCGCCGTAGTGCAGCGTCCACCACATCTTCTGCCAGCACGCCTCGACCGCGTCGGCCTCCTGGCCGGTCAGCACGGGGGCGAGATCGCGTTCGATCATGGCGTGCACGGCGGAGCCGCCGTGGTTGACGGTGTAGGTGTAGCCGAGGCCTTCGGCGCCGTCGGCGTCCTGCACGCGGACGGTGATCAGCTCGAAGTCGCTCATGGCACCGTGCGTGCTGTCCGTCAGAACAGCCGGGAGCGGTACCCGGTACAGACCGGTGTGTACGGCGTCGATTCTCGCCATCGAGACCTCCTCAGGGACGAGCGCGGCGGGGGAGGAGTCCTTGCCGAAGCAGTCGCGGCCGCACGCCAGGGACTCGTGTCCGGCTGAAAAACCGGTTTTCTTCGGAGGGACGCTACGCCTGGCCGTCCGTCCCGTGTCAAGGGGTTCCGCATGAGTAGTCCGTCGGGACGCCGCAGGAGAACACCGGTTTTCCGCGCGCGGTAGGCTCTGGGGCCGGGAGACGGGGAAGAGTCAACAGCGGGCGGTGGAAGGCGAAGTGGTGGAGCGAGCCGGGGTACGTGCGGACCGGGTACGGCTCGTCGACGTCGCCGAGCGCGCGGGTGTGACCAAGTCCGTGGCGTCCCGCGTCCTCAACGGCGACCCGACGCTCTCCGCCCGCGAGGAGACCCGGCAGCGCGTCCGGGACGCCGCCTCGGCGCTCGGCTACCAGCCCCACGCCGGCGCCCGCGCGCTGGCCCGCGCCCAGGCCCGCGCGATCGCGCTGCTGATCCCCGATCTGACCAACCCGGTGTTCTCCCGGATCATCCGCGGCGCCTACCAGCGCGCCCTTGAACTGGGCTACGTCGTCCTCCTCGTCGAGGACGGCCCCGAACGCAAGGCCGGCGAGATGCTGCTCGACCTGATCAGCTCCGGCCGCGTCGACGGCCTGCTCATCGCTTCGGCCCGCTCAGGCGGACGGTGGCTGCGGGGCACCGCGCTCGCGTCCGTGCCGCACGTCTTCGTCAACCGCGAGGTGCGCGGCAGCAAGCGCAACGTCACCACCGACCTGGCAGGGGGCAGCGCCGTCGCCGTGCGCCATCTCGCCGACCACGGCCACCGGCACATCGGCCACATCGCCGGCCCCGAACGGGTCGCCTCGTCGACGGCACGGCAGCGCGGCTTCCTCGCCGAGGCGAAGCGCCTCGGCCTCGCCGCGGCGCCCGTCGCGCACGGCACCTTCAGCGAGGAGGGCGGGGCGAAGGCGGCGACGTCCCTCCTCGGCGAGCACCCGGAACTCACCGCGCTCTACGTGAGCACCCTCGGCCAGGCCATCGGGGTCCTGCACGCCGCACGGGCCGCGGGCCGCAGCGTCCCCGGCGACCTCTCGGTGCTCACCTACGACGAGCTGCCGATGGCCGCCTACCTCGAACCGCCTCTCACGACCCTCGCCATGCCGCTGCAGGAGGTCGGCGCCACGGCGGTCGACGCCCTCCTGGAGCAGCTGGAGGGCAAGCCGCCGCGCGACTTCCGCGTTCCGGCCGAGCCCCGGGTCATCACCCGCGCTTCGGTGGGGCCGCCGCCCTCACGGGACTGACCGGCCCTGTCCACAAGGAACGGCGTCGTCTGACGTCAGGGAGCTGACGGACCGTCCTCCCGCTTCCGGCGCCCCGCGCCGCGTGCGCTCACGCTCGCGAAGACGGCCGCGGGGGCCAGCAGGACGCTCATGAGGGCGGCGTTCCTGGTGCGCTTGCGGTCGCAGTCGGTGGCTATCTGCTCGTTCGCCTTCGCGCTGCCGCCTTCCTGCGCCGTCTCCAGCTTTCCGAGCACGTCGGAGTCGTCCGGGTCCATCGTGAAGGTGTAGCCGGCCCGGGTCCCGTCCAGATCCAGGTGGCCGTCGCCCCAGCCGATGGCGGCGAGGGACGCGCACTCGGCTTCCAGCTGGTACTCCGTGCTGCCGGAGGTCCCGGCGTACTCCACGTCCGGTCCGACGGTGAAGAGGAGGAGCGCTCCGAGCGCGAAGGCGGTGGAGAACCCAACGCACGTAAGGGTCCGGTTAGTTGCTCGGTCGGTCATGGGGCAGGACCCTAGCCTGGCGAGCCGTCCCGCCTCCTGCGTACGAGACGCGGGGGAGGGGCGTCTCGGGAGCGACCGGGGACCAGTCCCGGGAAGCATCCGGGCCGGGGCGGCGCCCGGAGCGCGACGTTCGGAGACAGCGCCGCGCCCGCCGCGGTCGTCACCTCGCGGCGGGCGCGGTCGTTCCGTCCCCCACACGCCCGTCCGGTCCTGAACCGGACAGGTCTTCGCCGGGCCGTCAGTGGCGGCCGTGGGCGGTGTCGGAAGCGCCGCCGAAGAGCCTGGCCACGAGGCGGAAGGGCAGAGTCACGACGGTGGCCACGGCGCCGCCGATGGTCCGCAGCACGTCTGCAATCGCCTTCAGCATGGTGAACCTCCGTTCCGGCCCGTCAGCGGGCCGGTGTGTTGCGATGTGTTCTGCCGTGGTCCCCGCTTGCCCCGCGTATCCGGGGGGAAACGGGGCGGATTTGATTCATTAGCGCTCGGGCCCGCAGGCCCCGGCCCGTCCCGCGCATCCCGGCATGGCGACCGCTCACGGGGGTACGCGCGACGTCCCCGACGCTCCGGGAACACCGCGCTCAGCCCCCCACCGGCACAGAGGACGCACCATGGACCACTCCCTGCTGGACGCCCTCCCCGAAGAGCACCGCGCCCGCCTCCGTGACGCGCCCCCCGGCAGGGACCTGGCGGCCCGCCCGATGCTCGCCACCCTCAGCGACAGGCGGGACTTCGAAGGCGGCCGGTGGCTCTTCGAACGGAAGCTGGACGGCATCCGCGTCCTCGCCGTACGGGAGGGCGACGACGTCCGCCTGCTGTCGCGCACCGGGAAGCCCCTCAACGGCAGCTATCCGGAGATCGTCGACGCCCTCGCCGCGCAGGACTGCGACGACTTCACAGCCGACGGCGAGATCGTGGCCTTCGCCGGCGGCCGCACCTCCTTCGAGCGGCTGCAGCAGCGCATGCAGCTGACGGACCCGCGCCAGGCCCGCGCCACGGGCGTCGCCGTCACCTACTACCTCTTCGACCTGCTGCGCCTCGACGGGGCCGACGTCAGGGCCCTCCCGCTGCGGACACGCAAGCAACTGCTGCGCGGCGCCCTTCACTTCAGGGCCCCGCTGCGCTTCACCTCGCACCGCAACCAGGGCGGCCGGCAGCTCCTCGACGACGCATGCCGCCGCGGCTGGGAGGGGCTGATCGCCAAGGTGGCCGACGGGCGGTACGTCACCCGCCGCTCGCCGGACTGGCTGAAGCTGAAGTGCGAGGCGGGCCAGGAGTTCGTCATCGGCGGCTGCACCGAACCCTCCGGCAGCCGCGTCGGCTTCGGAGCGCTGCTGATCGGCTACCACCAGGAGGGGAAGCTGCGCTACGCCGGGAAAGTGGGCACCGGCTACGACAACGCGACACTGGTCTCTCTCCGCCGCCGCCTCGACGAACTGGCCGTCGCGCGCTCGCCGTTCGCGGATCCCGTACGGGAGCGGGGCGCCCGGTGGGCGTCGCCGGAGCTCGTCGCGCAGATCGGCTTCACCGAGTGGACGCGGGACGGCAAGCTGCGCCACCCGCGCTTCCTCGGCCTCCGGGACGACAAGGACCCGCGGGAAGTCGTCCGCGAGGAGCCGCGGCAGGCGTGACGACGGGCAGGCCGTCCCGGCGACCGCGGGTCCCGTGAGACGGTCCGCGAGCGGGACCGCCGTGCGGTGTGGCTCAGCGTCCCCGGTGTTCGCCGCGGGAGGCGGCCTTGCCGCTGCGTCCTCGTCCCGCCGAGGGGGCCGCTTCGGACAGCTGCTTCGCGCGTTTCCCGGCGTCCTCCGCGCGGCGGCGTGCCTCCCGCGCCGTCCGGCCGGCCTCCCGTTCGCTCTTGCGGCAACGTGTGTGCTCCCGTTCGGCCTCACGGAGTTCCTCGCGCAGCCGCTCCACTCTCTCCTCGGCCTCCTCCCGCGCCGACCGTGCCGCCTCCGCGTCGCCGTCGGCTGCGTCCGCCTCCCGCCACAGCTCGTCCGCCCGGACGGCGGCCTCCTCGGCCTCTCGGCGGGCGCGCTCCCCGGCCTGACGGGCCTCCTCGTCCGCTCGTGACCCGCCCTTGTCCTTCGCTGTGGGCGCGGTGCTGTCCGAGCGCCGCGCGCTCTTCGCGGAGGACGACGCGGTTCCGGCGGAGGAGGGCTTCCGCTTGCGTGCGCGTCCGTCCCCTGTGCGGCTCTGCGGGCCCGCGGCCTCGGCGGCGGCGTCGAACCCGACGGCGACGGACAGGGGCTTCGCAAGTCTCCCGCCGGCCCACTCCCGCGCGGCGCCCGGGTCGGACAGCACCGCCTGCAGCGTCCGCGCCACCTCCTGCTGGGCCTGCGGGCCGAGGGGCTGCCCGGCCTCCGAGGCGAGCCGCGCCGCCTGCCGGGCCAGGGCGGCCACGAGCTGGTGCTGCTTGTGGGAGAGGGCACGCAGTTCCTGCCCGTCAAGGTCGCGGTGGGCGTCGCGCAGCTGTTCGCCGAGCCGCAGCAGCGGGGCGACGTCCTCCTGCTGCTCGCGCACGAGGAGGTTGCTCGCCCACGCGGCGAGGGTGGGGCGCCGCAGGCCGCGGATCTCACCGGCCAGGTCCCGCTGCCCCGCGGCCCGTGCCTGCCGCGCGCGGTCGTCCCGGGCCGCGGTGAACTCCTCCGGAAGCAGCCCGTACAGCTCGTCCGCTACCTCGTCCAGGTCCACACGGGCCTCCCGTGACCGGTACATCCTGTTTCGCGACGCTCACCTCGATTTCACCACCTGAAGTGCGCGCCGTCCCACGGGGCGCCGACCAGCGCACTCGTGCTCCCTGTGGACGATCTGTCGAACAAGGCCGCCGCTCGCTCTACGATCGCCGGATGTCCCTTCGCCTCACACTGCTGGCCGCAAGCCGCAGTGCGTCGGTGCTCGACGCGCGGTTCGCGGACAGCCGCCCGCTCGACCCGGCGGGGTGGCACGAGGTGCGCAGGGCGAAGCCGGCGCTGTCCTACCTGGCCGCCGCCGAGCTGCGGTACTGCTCGCCGTCGACCCGCTGCCGGGAGACCGCGGTCTCCCTCGGCCTGGCGCCTCTCGCCCAGCCCGCGCTGCGCGACTGCGACATGGGCCGGTGGAACGGTTCCACGCTCCAGCAGGTCACCGCCCGCGAACCCCGGGCCGTGAACGCATGGATGACCGACCCCCGCATGACACCGCACGGCGGCGAGTCGCTCGTCGCCTTCATCCAGCGCATCGGCGCGTGGATCGACACCCGCCCGGTCGGCGACGGCTGGGTGGTCGCGGTCGTCGAGCCGGGCGTGCTGCGTGCCGCGCTGTGCTACGCCCTGAAGGCGCCGCCGCACTCGTTCTGGCACGTCGACGTGAAGCCGCTCGCCGCCGCGACGCTCTCGGGCCGTGCGGGCGAGTGGAGCCTGAGCCTCCAGTCCTGAGTCCGGGGGCGGAAGCCGGAGCGGTGGGGCGCCGCCTGCCGGGTCACGCCCGCCAGGGGCTCCTGGGAGGCATGACGTCCCTGTCGCGGAGCCGTCCGGTGATGGCGTGCAGCGGTCCGTGCCAGTGCGGGCGCAGCGCGGTCAGCACCAGGTACCGGGAGCGGGCGTCGAGGGCGCGGGCCGCGGAGGTGGCCGCGCGCAGCCCGCCGGCGTGGAGCACTTCGACGAGGTGGTGGAGCGTTCCGCCGCAGGCGGCCGTCACGTCCCGGGTGTCGGTGAGGTGGGAGAGGCTGCCGCCGGTCCGGCGGGCCGCCGATTCGATCGCGGCGAGGACCCGCACGAGGTGTATGGGGCCGTCCTCCTCGTCGTCGGCCAGCAGCCGTGCGGCCTCGTCGGCTGCCGCCGGGCCCGCGGCCCCTCCGGTCTCCCACGAGGTTAGGAGGCGGGTGAGCGGCGCCTGGTCGATCCGGCGGGACGGCGCGTCCTCGTAGTCCGTGGAACGGATCCGGGGGAGACGGTGCGACGCGGCGCCGCTCGGGTTCGCGCTCTTGTGACGTGCCACTTCACTTCGCTTCTACTCGGCCGGGACCTGCAGCGCGGCCGGCTCTGCTGCCGCCGTTACGTCCCGTTCTGTCGCAAGCAGAATCCTCGTTGTCCCCGGCGGGAGGGGCATGTCCGGTCTCCGGCAACGTTCGGACCGCGCTCGTTGCCCGCTTCGCACGTCCGAGCGCGCCCGCTCACCGCCTGACCGGCCTCCCGGCCCGGTCAGGAACCGCCGTCGTGGCCGCGCAGCTGGAGCAGGTATGCGGCTGTCAGCGCGACGGCGCGGTCCTCGTCGTGCGACAGCTCCACCAGCGCGCGGGAGGCCGTCGGGCCGGGGATGTCCGCGAGCGCCTGGGTCAGCCGTCCGCGGGCCGCCGCTCCGACGGAGGCGCCGGCGAGGCGCCCGGCGAGCCGGCCCGCGATCTCCTCCGCCGTGGCGTCCACGCCGGCCAGGACGCTCAGGGCATCGGCCGCGTCGGTGTCGTTCCTTCCCTCCGCGATCATGTCGATCAGTACCGGGATCCCGTCCGCCTCCCCGCGCGACCCGAGCGCCAGGGCAGCCTGCCCGCGGACCTGCGTGTCCGGGCTCGCGAGGGCGTCACGCAGCCGCCCGGCCGCCTCCTCGCCGGGAATCTCGGCCAGGGCCCGTACGGCGCGCTCCCGCACCGCCGCCGCAGTCGAGCCGAGGCCCTCCGCCAGCAGCTCCGCGCCCCGGCCGCCGGAACGCGCCAGCGCCCATCTGAGGGCTCCGGCGACGTTCGGGTCCGTCTCGCGCAGCGCCGCCTCGGCCAGGGCTTCGACGGGCACGGGAGGTTCGTCCGCGGACAGGGCAGCGCGCTGCCGCATGCCGGCGCTCTCCGATCCCAGCGCCTGGAGGAGCGAAACGGTGCGCAGAACGTCGTCCCAGCCGCCCGGTTCCGCGGCGTCGATCCGGCGCAGCCGCGTGAGCAGTTCGGTCTCGGCGGCGATGCGCTCGCGCGTCCGGCGGACGAGGTCGCCGACGAGCGCCGAAGGCGTGAAGCCGGGGTCCTCCAGCGCGCGAGCGATCTCGCGCAGCGACAATCCCAGCGTCCGCAGGCTCTCCACGTGGAAGATCCGCCTGATGTCGTCCTCGGAGTACTCCCGGTAGCCGGAGCCCGTGCGGCCCGAGGGCCGTACCAGGCCGAGCGACTCGTAGTGCCTGAGCATGCGGGCACTGACCCCGGACCGTCGCGCCACCTCACCGATCAGCACGTCCTGCCGTCCCTCCTCAACCGGACCCACCGAGGGCCACGATGCGCTTGGCCTCCTCGACCGCGGACTCGAACCCGGCGTCCGGCTCCCACAGGAGCCGCTGTGTGGCGAGCGCGTGGGCGCGCACCCGCGGATCCGGCGCCGCCGCCGTGGCTTCGAGCGCCGGCTCGATCACATCACCCAGCGACACGAGTGCCCGGCTGAGACTCAGCTGCATCTCCCGCCCGCCGCGCCCGAGTTGCCCCACCAGCACCGCGGCCAGCGCGGACCGCTCGCCGTCCGGGACGAGCACGGCCGCCGCCCGCCAGGCGCTGCGCGCCACCTCCTCGTCGGCGTCGGTCAGCAGGGCCTGCGTGATAGCCGGCCAGGCCCGCGGGTCTTCGATCTTGGACAGCGTGTGCAGGGCCTGGCTGCGTGCCTGACCGGACCCCGAACGGACTTCGCGCAGCAGCGCCGGGAGCGTCAGTCCGACGGAGTGGCGGGTGAGCGCCCAGGTCAGCATGTCGCGGACGAAGAACTCCGGCTCGACCGCGCACCGCTCGACGAGCTTGCCGACGAAGCGCGCGTCGGGCGCGGTGCCGGCGGCCAGAGCGGCCCGCAGCCGTACGGACGGCCGGTCGTCCTCCAGCCCTCGCAGCGCCCGTACCGCGTCCGCGTCCCATTCCGAGATCGTCATCGAGGCACCTCCTGACCGTCAGTGAATGCCTTGCCACGGTGTCAAGGTCAAGCGGCCACCGCGCGACCGCCGCCCCCGCCCGCGCGGGGACCTCTTACCCCCTCTTTGCATAAAACTGCCGTACTGCGTATAGTCATGCTATCGAGGAGGAGGTCAGATGGCAGTGCGAGCAGCGGTCGCGGGGGCGAGCGGATATGCGGGCGGGGAGATCCTGCGCCTGCTGGCCGCTCATCCCGAGGTCGAGGTGGGAGCGCTCACGGCCGGTTCCAACGCGGGCTCGCGGCTGGGTTCGCTCCAGCCGCACCTGACGCCGTACGCGGACCGCGTGCTGGAGGAGACCACGCCCTCCGTGCTCGAAGGGCACGACGTCGTCTTTCTCGCACTGCCCCACGGCCAGTCGGGCGCTGTCGCCGAGGCACTGGACGAGGACGTCCTCGTCGTGGACTGCGGCGCGGACTTCCGCCTCTCCGACGCCTCCGCCTGGCAACGCTTCTACGGCACGCCCCACGCGGGGACATGGCCGTACGGGCTCCCCGAACTGCCCGGAGCGCGCGACGCGTTGCGGGGAGCCACCCGTATCGCCGTCCCGGGCTGCTATCCGACGGCCGTCTCGCTCGCCCTCGCCCCCGCCTACGCGGCCGGGCTCGCCGAGCCGGAAGCGGTCGTCGTGGCGGCGACGGGGACCTCCGGCGCCGGCAAGGCGCTCAAGCCGCACCTGCTGGGCAGCGAGGTGATGGGCTCGATGAGTCCCTACGGAGTGGGCGGCGTGCACCGCCACACACCGGAGATGGTCCAGAACCTCAGCGCGGCGGCAGGGGGTCCCGTGAGCGTCTCCTTCACGCCCACGCTCGCGCCCATGCCCCGCGGCATCCTCGCCACGTGCAGCGCGAAGGCGCTCCCGGGAGCCGGGGACGAGCCCGTACGCGCCGTGTACGAGAAGGCGTACCAGGACGAGCCGTTCGTCACGGTGCTTCCCGAGGGCCACTGGCCCGCCACGGGCGCGGTGACCGGCTCGAACAACGTCCACCTCCAGACCGCCGTCGACGCGGACGCCGGCCGGATCGTGGTCGTCGCCGCGGTCGACAACCTCACCAAGGGCACCGCTGGCGGCGCGGTGCAGAGCATGAACATCGCCCTCGGACTCCCGGAGGCGCTCGGGCTGCCCGCTGCCGGGCTCGCCCCGTGAACGCCCGGGGCGACCGTACGGCCGGCGGCGAAGCGAACGGAGAAGCAGAGTGAGTGTGACAGCGGCGAAAGGTTTCACCGCGGCCGGTGTCGCCGCCGGCATCAAGGACAGCGGCGGCCTGGACCTGGCGCTCGTCGTCAACGCGGGACCGCGCCGCGCGGCGGCGGGCGTCTTCACCTCCAACCGCGTCAAGGCGGCGCCGGTGCTCTGGTCCGAGCAGGTGCTCAAGGGCGGGCAGGTGGGCGCCGTCGTCCTCAACTCCGGTGGCGCGAACGCCTGCACCGGCCCCGAGGGCTTCCAGGACACCCACGCGACAGCGGAGGCGGCGGCCCTGGCGCTGGAGGACAGCGCGGGCGAGATCGCCGTCGCCTCGACCGGTCTGATCGGCACGCGTCTCCCCATGGACCGGCTGCTGCCGGGCGTCGCCGAGGCCGCCGGGCAGCTGAGTCCCCACGGCGGTGAGAAGGCGGCCATCGCCATCAAGACCACCGACACGGTCCACAAGACGGCGGTGCACGAGGGCGACGGCTGGACGGTCGGCGGCATGGCCAAGGGCGCGGGAATGCTCGCCCCCGGACTCGCCACCATGCTGGTCGTCCTCACCACGGACGCCGACCTCGAAGCCCCCGTGCTCGACAGGGCCCTGCGGGAGTCGACGCGTACGACCTTCGACCGCGTCGACTCCGACGGCTGCATGTCCACCAACGACACTGTGCTGCTGCTCGCCTCGGGTGCGTCCCAAGCAGTCCCGGACGAGGCGGAGTTCACCGAAGGGGTCCGCGCCGTCTGCGCCGACCTCGCCCAGCAGCTCGTCCGCGACGCGGAAGGCGCCTCGAAGGACATCCGCATCGAGGTCGTCGGCGCGGCGAGCGAGGAGGACGCGGTACTGGCCGGGCGGTCCGTCGCCCGCAACAACCTGCTCAAGTGCGCCGTGCACGGCGAGGACCCCAACTGGGGCCGGGTGCTCTCCGCGATCGGCACCACCGACGCCGTCTTCGACCCCGACCGGCTGAACGTCGCCATCAACGGCGTGTGGGTCTGCAAGAACGGCGCCGTGGGGGAGGACCGGGACAAGGTCGACATGCGCTACCGCGAGGTCGCCATCACCGCCGACCTCGCCGCCGGCTCCTCGTCCGCCGTGATCTGGACGAACGACCTGACCGCCGACTACGTGCACGAGAACAGCGCCTACAGCTCATGAGCACACCGACGACACCCGCCGCGTCCGTCCCCGCCGCACGCAAGCACACCGCCCTCCCCAAGGCCCGCACCCTCATCGAGGCGCTTCCCTGGCTCACCCGGCACAACGGCAGGACCGTCGTCATCAAGTTCGGCGGCAACGCGATGGTCGACGAGGAGCTCAAGGCCGCCTTCGCCCAGGACGTCGTCTTCCTGCGGCAGGCCGGGCTGCGCCCCGTCGTGGTGCACGGCGGAGGACCCCAGATCAGCGCCCAGCTCGAAAAGCTGGGCCTGGAATCGGAGTTCAAGGCGGGACTGCGCGTGACGACGCCCGAGACGATGGACGTCGTACGGATGGTCCTCGCGGGCCAGGTGCAGCGCGAGCTGGTCAACCTGCTCAACCAGCACGGTCCCCTGGCGGTGGGGATGACCGGCGAGGACGCGCACATCATGGCGGCGACGAAGCGCTACGCCACGGTCGACGGGCACCCGGTCGACATCGGCCGCGTCGGCGACATCGCGAGCATCGAGACCGGCGCGATCCAGGCCCTGCTCGACGACGGCCGCATCCCCGTCATCTCCTCCATCGCCCGCAGCACCGACGACGAGGACGGCGGCCCCGGCGGAGGCGTCTACAACGTCAACGCCGACACGGCGGCCGCCGCGCTCGCCGCCGCTCTCGGCGCGGAGACGCTGATGGTGCTCACCGACGTCGAGGGCCTGTACGCGGACTGGCCGAACAGCGACGAGGTCGTCAGCGAACTCACGGCCGCCGAGCTGGAAGAGCTGCTCCCGGGGCTGGCGAGCGGCATGGTCCCCAAGATGGAGGGCTGCCTGCACGCCGTACGCAACGGCGTCCGCACGGCCCGGGTGCTGGACGGCCGCGTGCAGCACTCGATCCTGCTGGAGATCTTCACCGACGAGGGCATCGGGACGATGGTCGTACCGGACAAGCGCGAAGGGAAGCCCACACCATGAGCACCGCGAGCGGAGCGGGAAGCACCACCACCGCAGCGGCGGGCGCGGTCCGCGACGGCGCGGACGGCACCGCCAACTCCGCGCTCACCAGGCGCTGGCAGTCCTCGCTGCTGGACAACTACGGCACCCCGCGCGTGCCCCTCACCCACGGGCGGGGCGCCACGTTCTGGGACGCCGAGGGCAAGGCCTACACCGACTTCGTCGGCGGTATCGCCGTCAACGCGCTCGGCACCGCGCACCCGGCCGTCGTTCGGGCCGTGTCCGAGCAGATCGCCACCCTCGGGCACGTCTCGAACCTCTTCGTCGCCGAGCCCCCGGTGGCGCTGGCCGAGCGGCTCCTCGAACTGGCGGGCAGGGACGGGCGCGTCTACTTCTGCAACTCGGGTGCGGAGGCCGTCGAAGCGGCCGTCAAGGCGGGGCGGCGGACAGGCCGTACGCACATGGTCGCGGCCGAAGGCGGCTTCCACGGCCGCACGATGGGCGCCCTGGCGCTGACGGGGCAGCCCGCGAAGCAGCAGCCGTTCGAGCCGCTGCCCGGCGACGTCACGCACGTTCCCTACGGGGACGTGGACGCCCTCCGCGCCGCCGTCACCACGGACACGGCCCTCCTCGTGCTGGAACCGGTGCAGGGCGAGAACGGCGTCGTCGTCCCGCCCGAGGGCTATCTCGCGGCGGCCCGCGACATCACCCGCGAGACCGGCACGCTCCTCGTCGTGGACGAGATCCAGACAGGTATCGGACGTACCGGCCACTGGTTCGCGTGCCAGGCCCAGGGCGTGGAACCGGACGTCATCACCCTCGCCAAGGGCCTCGGCGGCGGGCTGCCCCTGGGGGCGACGATGCTCTTCGGGGAGGCGGCGCAGCTGCTGACCCCGGGTCAGCACGGCTCCACCTTCGGCGGCAACCCCGTCGCATGCGCCGCCGCCCTCGCCGTGCTCGACACCCTCGCCGAGGACGAACTCCCAGCACACGCACTGCGGTTGGGGGCACGGCTGCGTGACGCGATCTGGTCGCTCGGGCACCCGCTCGTAGAGCGGGTCCGCGGGGCGGGACTGCTGCTGGGTATCGTGCTCACCGAGCCCGTCGCACCCGGAGTGCAACAAGCGGCTCAGGATGCGGGATTCCTGGTCAACGCGGTCGCGCCGGACGTCGTACGGCTCGCTCCGCCGCTGATCGTCTCCGACGGCGAGGTGGACGCTCTCGTCAGGGCCCTCCCCGGCGTCCTGGACGCGGTGGACGGCGGGCGTCCGAGCCGATGAGCCGAAGGGGATGGACCGGGGCGATGACCGACGGGTACGCGCACGAACGGGAGCTGGGAAACGGGCACGCCGGGCAGGCGGTACCGCAGACCCGTACGGCCCGGCACCGCCGGATCGTCGACATCCTCAACCGGCAGCCGGTCCGCTCGCAGAGCCAGCTCGCCAAGCTCCTCGCAGACGACGGGCTGTCGGTCACGCAGGCCACCCTCTCCCGCGACCTGGACGAACTGGGCGCGGTGAAGATCCGCAACACGGGCGGAGAGCTGATCTACGCCGTGCCCGGTGAGGGCGGCGACCGCACGCCGAAGGCGCCGCTGGGCGAGTCCGCCAGCGAGGCCCGCATGGCGCGGCTGGCCGGTGAACTCCTCATCTCCGCCGAGGCGTCGGCGAACCTGGTGGTGCTGCGCACGCCGCCCGGCGCCGCGCAGTTCCTCGCCTCGGCGATCGACCAGGCAGGCGTGCACGACATCATCGGCACCATCGCCGGTGACGACACGCTCCTGCTCATCAGCCGGGCCCCCGAGGGCGGGCAGGCGCTCGCGGAGCACCTGCTGAACCTGGCGCAGAAGGAGCACCACTAGAGCTGCCCCTCCAGGGCCCCGCGGAGATCCGGCGACGGGTACGGGGCCCTGCCGCGTTCCGTCAGCCGCGGGACCGGTCCCGGCGGGCGAACCAGGCCGCGACCACCGCGCCCGAGACGTTGTGCCACACGGAGAAGATCGCGGAGGGCAGAGCGGCGAGCGGGCTGAAGTGCGCCGTCGCGAGCGAGGCGGCCAGGCCGGAGTTCTGCATGCCGACCTCGAACGTCAGGGCGCGCCTCGCGGGCTCGTCCAGCCCCGTGAGCCTGCCGGCCAGGTAGCCGAGCCCCAGCCCCAGCCCGTTGTGCAGCACCACGGCGAGGAAGACGAGCGCCGCCGCGGACATGATGGCGTCCGCGCTTCCCGCGACCACGACGGTCACGATCACGGAGATGGTCAGCGCCGACAGCCACGGCAGCGCGGGCAGGGCACGCTGCACGTACCGGCCCGCGACGAGGCGTACGGCCAGGCCGGCGAGTACGGGAAGCAGCACCGTCTTGAGGATGTCGGTGACCATCGAACCCGCGTCGACCGGCAGGTACTCGCCTGCCAGCAGCAGCGTCAGGGGCGGAGTGACCAGGGGCGCCAGGACGGTGGACAGGGTGGTGACCGACACGGACAGTGCCACGTCTCCGCGTGCCAGGTAGGTGACCACGTTCGAGGCCGTCCCGCCGGGAGCGCAGCCCACCAGGATCACGCCGGCCGCGAGCTGCGGCGGCAGGTCCAGCGCCTTGACGACCACCCAGCCGAGGGCGGGCATGATCAGGTACTGGGCGCCGAGGCCGACCGCCACGGCCCACGGCCGCTTGGCTATGCCCTTGAAGTCGGGCAGGGTCAGAGCGACGCCCATGCAGAACATGACCACGCCGAGCAGGTACGGCACGGCGTCCGCGGCGCCCGTGAAGCTGCCCGGACTGATGAGGCCGACGACTCCGGCGAGCAGCACCAGCAAGGGGAACAGCGTCACTGCGCGCCGGGCGGCACGATCATCTGCGGTCGTTTTCGTTTCGCTTCTGTTCGTTTCGGAGCCCACCGCGCGATGGAACGCCCTGTTCCACAAGCGGTGCAACCTTGTCTCGCCATCCGGGCGGCCGGCGCGGGAGGGAGACGCGTCAGGCGACGGGCGTGAAGCGCACCGGCAGCGACCGCGGACCCCGTGTGAAGACGCCCTCCTCGACGGGGATGAACCCGTCGGGCAGGCGGAGGTCCGGCATCGCGTCGAAGAGCTGGTTGAGGCCGGTCTCGACCTCCGCCTTCGCCAGCAGCGCGCCCACGCAGAAGTGCCGGCCGAGCGCGAACGCGAGATGGTCCGCCGCGGCGGAGAACGCGGACGTCGTGGAGAGATCGCCGCGGAAGATGTCGAACCGCTCCGGGTCGCGGTACCGGCTCGCGTCGCGGTTCGCGGCGCCGATCAGGCACGTCACGGTGGCGCCGGGCGGGATCGTGCCGCCGCTGACGTCGACCTCCTCGGCCGAGTGCCGCATGATCATGTGCACGGGCGGGCTGTAGCGCAGCGTCTCCGCGAACGCCGCGGGGATCAGGCCGCGGTCGGCCTGTACGGCGGCAAGCTGGTCCGGATGCGCGAGCAGATTGGCGATGATCGCGGCGATCGCCTTGTCGGTGGTCTCGCCGCCGGCGGCGAGGAGCAGGCTGCAGAACGCCTTGACGTCCTCGTCGCTCATCCGGACGCCGTCGACTTCGGCCGCGCACAGCGTGGACAGCAGGTCGTCGCCCGGGTTCTCCCGGCGTTCCCGGATCACCGGGAGCATGTACTCGGCGAACTCCGCCCGGGTGCGCTCGCCCGCCGCCGTCACCGCGGGATCGCCGGAGAGGTTGCCGAGGAAGGCGATGACGGACGTGTACCAGCCGTGGAAGCGGTCGTGGTCGGTCTTGTCGAGGCCCAGCATGTCCGCGATGACGTCGACCGGTAAGCGGGTCGCGAAGTCGGTGACGATGTCGGCGGTGCCCGACTGACGGAAGGCGTCGGCGAGTTCGCGCGCGTTGCGCTCGATGACCGGCAGGAACCGCTCCTCCAGGTCCCTGCCCCGGAACGCGGGAGCCACGAGGGCGCGCCGCACGGCGTGCTCGCGTCCGCTGAGCTGGAGGATCGTTCTGCCGTGCACCGGTTCCAGCTGCCAGTCGTAGTTGGCCGTCGTCAGCCGCGACTCGCGGTCCCTGAAGACGAGTTCGACGTCCTCGTACCGGGAGACGATGTAGCTGCGGGTGGCCTCGTGCCAGATCAGGGGCGCGTGCTCGCGCATCGCCGCGTACGCGGGGTAGGGGTTCGCCGCGAACTCGGGGGAGAGGATGTCGGGAACCTGCTGGGCAGCGGACACGGCGCTCCTCGGCTCGGCATCCAGAACATACGGGGACAAGGTATGCGCGTTCGGTGAGGACGGACAGGGCGCACGGCAGAGGCTTCGGTCGCGCCGGTGCGCCGGGCCCGGGGCCCGGCCCGGCCGGGCTGCGGGACCCGTGCGGTTCCCCGGCCGTGCGCCCGGTCTGCGTCTGCCCCACCCTTGAGGCATGGCGAAGGTGAGGCATGTACGGGTGCGGCGGGTGTACGAGGAGGCCAGGCCCCGTGAGGACGGGCTGAGGGTGCTCGTGGACGGGGTGTGGCCGCGCGGCATGAAGAAGGAGGACGCGCGCCTCGACGAGTGGGCGAAGCAGGTCGCCCCGTCGACCGGTCTGCGCAAGTGGTACTCCCACGACCCGGACAAGTTCGGCGAGTTCGCCGAGCGCTACCGCGCCGAGTTGGCGGAGCCCGAGGCCGCCGAGGCGCTCGGCAGGCTGAAGGAGCGCGCGGCCGGCAGGACGCTGACGCTGCTGACCTCGGTCAAGGAGGAGCAGCTGGACTACAGCCACGTCGCGGTGCTCCGCGAGGAGCTGGAGGGCGGCTGAGCGACGGGACGCGCCCTGGCAGCCGAAGGCTGCGTCTGTCCGGGTGCCCTCCCCGGGTGGGGCCGGAGGCGCGGCCTCCGCCCGTCTGACCGGTGGCTCCGTATGAGGCCCACGCCGTGCTGACCAGGTGCTTTGACGAAGCATACGGTCGAGTGCATACTTATGCCAGTCAGCGTATGCACCGTAAGGAGAACCCCGTGACTGAGCGCGTCGTACTCGCCTACTCGGGCGGCCTTGACACCTCCGTCTGCATCGGCTGGATCGCCGAGGAGACCGGGGCCGAGGTCGTCGCCGTCGCCGTCGATGTCGGCCAGGGAGGCGAGGACCTGGACGTCATCCGCAAGCGCGCGCTCGCCTGCGGTGCTGTCGAGGCCGAGGTCGCCGACGCCAAGGACGAGTTCGCCGACGAGTACTGCCTCCCGGCGATCAAGGCCAACGCGCTCTACATGGACCGCTACCCGCTGGTCTCCGCCCTCTCCCGGCCCACCATCGTCAAGCACCTGGTGCACGCCGCGAAGAAGCACGGCGCCACCACCGTCGCCCACGGCTGCACCGGCAAGGGCAACGACCAGGTGCGGTTCGAGGCCGGTATCTCGTCCCTCGCCCCCGAGCTGAAGTGCATCGCCCCCGTCCGGGACTACGCGATGACGCGGGACAAGGCCATCGCCTTCTGCGAGGACAAGGGCCTGCCCATCGCCACCAGCAAGAAGTCCCCGTACTCCATCGACCAGAACGTCTTCGGCCGCGCGGTGGAGACCGGCTTCCTCGAGGACATCTGGAACGCCCCCATCGAGGACGTCTACGAGTACACCGAGAACCCCGCCACCCCGCGCGAGGCGGACGAGGTCGTCATCACCTTCGACAAGGGCGTCCCCGTCGCGATCGACGGCCGGCCGGTGAGCGTCCTGCAGGCGATCCAGCAGCTCAACGAGCGGGCGGGCGCCCAGGGCGTCGGGCGGATCGACATGGTCGAGGACCGGCTCGTGGGCATCAAGTCGCGTGAGGTCTACGAGTCTCCTGGCGGCATCGCGCTGATCACCGCGCACCAGGAGCTGGAGAACGTCACCGTCGAGCGCGAACTGGCCCGCTACAAGCGGCAGGTGGAGCAGCGGTGGAGCGAACTCGTCTACGACGGCCTGTGGTTCTCCCCCCTCAAGCGGGCCCTGGACGGCTTCATCGAGGAGGCCAACGAGCACGTCAGCGGCGACATCCGGATGACGCTCCACGGCGGACGGGCAGTCGTGACGGGGCGGCGCTCCGAGAAGTCGCTCTACGACTTCAACCTCGCCACCTACGACAGCGGCGACACCTTCGACCAGTCGATGTCCAAGGGCTTCATCGAGCTGTTCGGCATGTCGAGCAAGATCGCCGCGAAGCGGGACCAGGCCCAGTAGTCTGCGGTCCCGCCCTCGTGCGGGCCGTATCCGCAGTTCAGCCGCCTCCCCGCCGCATCCGGCGGGGAGGCGTCGCATTGACACACCCCGAGGAGAGCAGGCAATGCCCAGCAACGAAGCCCCGCAGCAGGAACCCGCTGAGCAGGACGTACGCCTGTGGGGCGGACGTTTCGCCGACGGGCCCTCCGAGGCGCTGGAGAAGCTCTCCGCCTCCGTGCACTTCGACTGGCGGCTGGCGCCCTACGACATCGCGGGTTCACGGGCCCACGCCCGCGTCCTGCACAAGGCGGGGCTGCTGACCGCCGAGGAACTCGCGCAGATGACCGCCGGCCTCGACCAGCTGGAGCGGGACGTCGCCGACGGCACCTTCACCGGCACCATCGCCGACGAGGACGTGCACACCGCGCTGGAGCGCGGCCTGCTGGAGCGCCTCGGCCCGGACCTGGGCGGCAAGCTGCGCGCGGGGCGTTCCCGCAACGACCAGATCGCCACCCTCTTCCGGATGTACCTGCGCGACCACGCCCGCGTCATCGGCGGCCTCCTCGCCGACCTCCAGGAGGCGCTCGTCGGGCTCGCGGAGGCCCACCCCGACGTCGCGATGCCCGGCCGCACGCACCTCCAGCACGCCCAGCCCGTGCTCTTCGCGCACCACGTGCTCGCCCACGCCCAGGCCCTCTCCCGCGACGCGGAGCGGCTGCGGCAGTGGGACGCGCGTACTGCCGTCTCCCCGTACGGCTCCGGGGCCCTCGCCGGGTCCTCGCTGGGCCTGGACCCCGAGGCGGTCGCCGCCGACCTGGGCTTCGAGAACGGCTCCGCCGCCAACTCCATCGACGGGACGGCCTCCCGGGACTTCGTCGCCGAGTTCGCCTTCATCACGGCAATGACCGGCGTCGACATCTCCAAGATCGCGGAGGAGGTCATCCTCTGGAACACGAAGGAGTTCTCCTTCGTCACGCTGCACGACGCCTTCTCCACCGGCTCGTCGATCATGCCGCAGAAGAAGAACCCGGACATCGCCGAGCTGGCACGCGGCAAGTCCGGGCGTCTCATCGGCAACCTCACGGGCCTGCTCGCCACGCTCAAGGCGCTCCCGCTCGCCTACAACCGCGACCTGCAGGAGGACAAGGAGCCCGTCTTCGACTCCTGCGACCAGCTGGAGATGCTGCTGCCGGCCTTCACTGGGATGATGGCCACCCTCACGGTGCACCGGGAGCGGCTGGCGGAGCTGGCACCCGCCGGGTTCTCGCTGGCCACGGACGTCGCCGAGTGGCTGGTCAAGCGGGGGGTGCCGTTCCGGGTGGCGCACGAGGTCGCGGGGGAGTGCGTCCAGGTCTGCGAACGCGAAGGCATCGAACTGGACGAGCTGACCGACGAGCAGTTCGCCGCGATCTCGCCCCACCTGGACCCCTCCGTGCGCGAGGTCCTGAACGTCCCGGGAGCGCTGGCGGCCCGGGACGGACGCGGCGGCACGGCCCCCTCGGCCGTGGCCGTGCAGCTCGGCGAGGTCAAGGCCGACCTCGCCCGGCAGCGCGAATGGGCCGCCGCACGCCGCTGAGGCATCCGCACGTGTACGCACGCGTATCAGCCGTTCAGTCGGGCACCCGAATGACCTCCCGACAGTGAAGCGAGGCGAGACGCGATGATCGGATCTGTGCGTCACCGGCCTGACGCGATGCACGACGGCAAGAACCACGACACGGTGGCCGAGCTGGTCAAGCAGGCTTCCGAGCAGCTCACCGACGTGGTCCGCAGCGAGATGCGTCTGGCGCAGGCCGAGATGAAGGAGAAGGGCAAGCGCGCGGGCTTCGGCGGCGGCATGTTCGGCGGAGCGGCGATCATGGGGCTGCTGGCCCTGTGGTCCCTCGTCTTCGCGGCGATCGCGGGCGTCGCCCTGGTGCTGCCCGTGTGGGCCGCTGCCCTGATCATCGGCGGCGGGCTGCTGCTGGTGGCCGGCGTGCTGGCCCTGGCGGGCAAGAAGCAGTTCGGCTCCGCCACTCCACCGAAACCCGAGCGGACGATCGACAGCGTCAAGGCGGACGTCGAAGCGATCAAGGAAGGAGCCCACCGATGACGCACAAAGCCCAGGAAGGCTCCGCGGACACCCGCCAGCTGCGGGCGGAGGTGGAGGAGGCCCGCGAACAGCTGGCGGACACCGTGGCCGCTCTCGCGGGCAAGGCGGACGTGAAGGCGCATGCGCGGGAGATGGCCGCGCACGCCAAGTCCAAGGCGCTCTTCGAGGCCAACGAGGCGAAGGCCCGCGTGCAGCACACGGCCGAGGAGGCCGCGAACCGCGGTTTCACCAGGCCAGGGCCCGTGCTGGCAGTCGTCGGAGGACTCGGAGCCGCCGCGCTGGTCACGTACCTGCTGCTGCACCGTGACCACCACCGCAACCACCGGAGCCACTGGAAGATGTGGAGGTGACCGGGATGGTCAAGCTCCTCTACAAGCCGTTCGGCATCGTCTTCGGGCTCCTGGGCGGTGTGCTCGCCAGCGCGCTCTTCGGCAAGGTCTGGAAGGCCGTCACGCACCAGGACGACGCCCCCGACCCGTCGGACGAGCACCGCGGCTGGAAGGAGATCCTTCCCGCCATGGCCCTCAAGGGCGCGATCGCCGGCGTGGTCAGGGCTCTGATCCACCGCGGCGGCGCCACCGGCGTCCGCGGCCTGACCGGCACCTGGCCCACCTGAGCGGCCGGTCCGGACGGACAGACGGAGAGCGCCGGCACCGCGTACTCGCGGTGCCGGCGCTCTGCTGTGCCGCTCGCCGGGCCGGGGGCGTCAGGCCGCCCTGCGGGGGCCGCCTTCCTCCCCGCTCTCCCCGGGAGGGGGCTCGCCCGGGTCCGGCCGGTGTCCCCTGTGCTCTGCCGGGCCGGCCTCGCGGGCGCCGTGCCCGGGTCCGGCAGTGCCCGGGCCGCGGTCGCCGGGCGGCTGGTCCCCGGGGCTGGGCTCCGGGCCGCCCTCGGGCTCCCGGACACCGGAGTCGGGCCATTTGCGCGTGTCGCGGGGAGTGACGTACGGCTCCTCCTGGAGGGGGTGCCCGCCGCTGATGGCCCGCTGCCGCGCCATCTCCGCGTCGAACTCGAGGCCGAGCAGGATCGCCAGGTTGGTGATCCACAGCCAGACCAGGAAGATGATGACGCCGGCGAGGGTGCCGTAGGTCTTGTTGTACGAGCCGAAGTTGGCCACGTAGACCGCGAAGCCCGCCGACGCGGCGAGCCAGATGAGCACCGCCAGCGCGCTGCCCGGCGTGACCCAGCGCAGACCGCGCCCCTTGACGTTCGGCGCGCCCCAGTACAGCAACGCGATCATGAAGGCCACGAGGAGCAGCAGGACCGGCCACTTCGCGTAGTTCCAGACGGTCAGCGCCGTCGAGCCGAGCCCGAGCGCGTCGCTGGCCTGCTGGGCGAGGGGCCCCGTGAAGACCACCAGCAGCGTGCTGACGGCGAGCAGCACCATCAGCAGCAGCGTCAGCCCGACACGGACCGGCGTCACCTTCCAGGCGGGCCGTCCCTCGGGGAGGTCGTAGACCACGTTCGAGGTGCGGATGAAGGCGGCCACGTAGTTGGACGCCGACCACAGGGCGCCCAGCAGGCCCACGATCGCCAGGACGCTGCCGGTGCTGCTGCTGCCCTGAAGCTGCTGGATCGCGTTGGTGAGGATGTCGCGCACGGACCCCGGCGCGAACTTCGAGACGTTGCTGAGGAGCTTGTCGATGGAGCCCTTGCCGAGGATTCCGAGGATGGACACGAGCACCAGCAGCGCCGGGAAGATCGACAGCACGGCGTAGTACGTGAGGGCAGCCGCGCGGTCGGTCAGCTCGTCTTCCTTGAACTCCTTGAGCGTGCGTCGCAGGACCGACTTCCACGAACGTCCCCCCAGCTTTCCGGGGCTGTCCGCGGCGGCTTCCTCGGTCCTGGCGTCGGGACCCGCTGTCGGTTTCTCGGGCCGTCGGCCGTTGCTGTCGTCATCAGACATGCCCCCCGGGGTTGCCCCCTCGGCGTCGGCCAATCACGGGCGTGGGCCCTTCACCCGGGCGGCCCGTTCCGGCTGGCGCTCAGGCGGCCTTGGCCTTGGTGGCGTACATGTCGACGTACTCCTGGCCGGACAGCCGCATGACCTCGCTCATGACCTCGTCCGTCACTGCGCGCAGGACGTAGCGGTCGCGGTCCATGCCGTCGTAGCGCGAGAAGTCCAGGGGCTCGCCGAACCGGACAGCGATGCGCTTGCCCGGCGCGGGGCGCGGGATGCCGTTGCCACCCGGCTGGATCGCGTCGGTGCCGATCATCGCGAAGGGGACGACGGGCGCCCCGGTCATCAGGGCGAGGCGGGCGATGCCCGTCCGGCCCCGGTACAGCCTGCCGTCGGGGGAGCGCGTCCCCTCCGGGTAGATGCCGAAGACCTGTCCCTCCTCCAGCACCCGCCGGCCCGTCATCAGGGCGGCGACGCCGCCGCGTCCGCCGTCCCTGTCCACCGGGATCATGCCGACGCCGCTGAAGAACCAGGCCATGGCCCGGCCCTTGAGCGACTTGCCCTTGACGTACTCGTCCTTGCCGATGAAGAAGACCTGCCGGTCCGTGACCAGCGGAAGCACCATCGAGTCGATGAACGTGAGGTGGTTCCCGGCCAGGATCACCGGACCCGAGCCGGGGATGCGCTCGGCCCCTTCCACCTGCGGGCGCAACAGCACGCGCAGCAGCGAACCGAGGGTTGCCTTGATCAGACGGAAACGGGACAACTGTTCCTCCGGTCGACGACGTTCGAGCGCGTAGCCGCGCAGGTGAGGACGATACTTGCCGGTGGACGCGTCACGGACACCGGGTTCACCGCACCGATACGCAGAGTTGACGTGTGCCACGTCTTTCGTCCCCCATGCCCGGGTGGAGGGGGCTTTCCCGGCGTCCGGGTGTCATCTGCCCCGAGTTTCCCGCTTGTTCGGCCCTAAGCCTCCCCTCGGCGGTGAAGCCGCACCTACGATCAGCCAGGCGTCCGCCGGGGCCGTTCGGTGTCCGGGCGGGCGCATTCGGATGAGACGAGCTGAGGGAGAGCCCATGGGACAGGAGCAGAAGCCGGGTCGCAGACTCGTGCTCGGAGCGGCCGTGCTGGGTGCCGCGGGTGCGGCGTCGGTGGGCACGGGCGGCAGCGCGCTCGCGGACGACAGGAGCGGGGAGCGCGGTAAGAACAGGCCGGGCAAGCTGCCGGTGCCGGCCGTCGTGGCGCACCGGGGGGCCAGCGGCTACCGCCCCGAGCACACCTTCGGCTCGTACCAACTCGCCCTCGACATGGGCGCGGACGTCATCGAGCAGGACCTCGTGCCCACCAAGGACGGGCACCTCGTCTGCCGTCACGAGAACGACATCACCGCCACCACGGACGTCGCGGACCACCCGGAGTTCGCCGGCCGCAAGACCACGAAGACCGTCGACGGCAAACCGCTGACCGGCTGGTTCACCGAGGACTTCACCCTCGCCGAACTCAACACGCTGCGGGCGAAGGAGCGCATCCCGCAGACGCGCCCGCACAACACCCTCTACGACGGGCGCTGGCAGGTGCCCGCGTTCGAGGACGTCCTCAAGTGGGCCGACGAGCAGGGCAGGAAGCGCGGCCGCCCCGTCTGGCTGCACATCGAGACCAAGCACCCCACGTACTTCCGCAAGCTCGGGCTGGAGCTGGAGCCGCGTCTGGCGAAGCTGCTGCGCAAGTACGGGCGGCACCGCTCGCACTCGCCGAACTTCGTGCAGTCCTTCGAGCCCAGCAGCATCCAGCGGCTGTCGAAGCTCGTCGACTGCCCGGGCGTGTGCCTGCTGGACGCCCCCGACTCCCAGCCCTGGGACTTCGTGGAGGCAGGGGACCCGCGGACCGTGGCCGACCTGGTCAAGCCCGAGGGCCTGAAGTGGATGGCGCGTTTCGCCGACGGCATCGGGCCGGTGGTGGACCTCGTCATCCCGAAGAACCCCGACGGCAGCCTCGGCGAGCCGACGACGCTCGTGCGGGACGCGCACGCGGAGAACCTCGTCCTGCACCCGTACACGATGCGCAACGAGAACACCTTCCTCCCGCTGGACTTCCGCAAGGGCACCGACCCCAACGCGTACGGGGACGCCTTCGGAGCCTTCAAGGCGTACTTCAGCACCGGCATCGACGGCATCTTCACCGACAACCCCGACACCGGGAAGCTGGCGGCGGCCGACTTCCGCAAGGGCTGACGCGCGGGCGGCCCGGGCACCGTCCCGGGCCGTCACGGCAGCACGGTGCGGTCCGGCGGGGCGTGAGCTCCGTCGGACCGCACCGCTGTGTGCGCCCCCGCACTCGCCCGCTCGGGTGGCGTGACGCGGGCGCGGAAACCACGGCGCCCACCGGGCCGTCGCGACGGGCATGGACTCCTTTACAGCCGACGCCGGGCACCGCACGCACCTCCCGCGGGGCCGCCCGCCGGGCCCGCTCCCCGGCCCCCTCGATGAGCCGCCGCCGCAACTGCCGCCGCCGCTGCGCCGGTTGGTCGCGGCCGAATGCGCCGCCGAAGCACCCGCCGCCGGCGTCGAACCGGAGGACCTCCAGCAGGAGGTGTGGCTGCGCTGGCTGGAACGGGAGCACGCACGGCGCCGCGCCACGCCGGGGGAGCGCGGCGGCGCCCCCGCGGGCCCTTCCGCGGGGTGGCTGCGCTGCGCCGTCCGGGCGGAGGCGCGGCGGGCGCGGCGCCGCGCGGGGAGGGAGACGCCCTGGCCGCGGGAGGGCGTCACCGGCACGCCGGGGAGCGCGCCGCTGCACCAGCCGGCGGAGCTTGCCGTCCTGGCCGCCGAACACCGCCGCCTGCTCGACACTGCAGTCACCCGCCTTCCCGGGCGCTGCCCCGCGCTGCTGAGGGCGATGCTGTCCCGGTGGGACCTCACCTACCCCGAAATCGCACGTGAGTTGGGAATGTCACAGGGCAGCCTGGGGCCGCTTCGTTCCCGATGTCTGGGTTGCCTGCGCACAATGCTCGCGGCGTCAGATTGCGGAACCTGAAGTCGGGGGAATGCTGCGGACAGCAATCGGCGTCATCAGGGCAGACAGTCCGGACACGGCACCCTCGTCTTCTCCGTGCCCGGACTCATTCATGGCAAGGGGAGGCAGGCGCACATGGGCATGAGCGTGACCATCTCTGCGGCGGACGAGAGCGACGCCGAACAGATCCTCAAACTCCAGTACCTGTGCTTCCAGAGCGAGGCGGAGGCCTACGGCGACTACGCCATCGCGCCGCTCACGCAGTCCCTGGACGCGCTGCGGGCGGAGATGGCCGCGGGCTGCGTGCTCGTCGCCCGTCTCGGCGAGGAGATCGTCGGATCCGTGCGCGGCGCCGTCGACCCGGACGGAACGGCCCGCATCGACCGGCTCTGCGTCCATCCGCGGCTCCAGCGGCACGGTCTCGGCGGAAGGCTGCTCGCCGGGATCGAGGCCAGGCTCGCCGCGGAACGGCAGGCCAAGCGCTACCACCTCGTGGCCGGCCACCGCGGTGAGGGCAACCTGCGGCTGTACCGCAAGTACGGCTACACGCCCGTGAGCACCGAGCGGGACAGGAAGGTGACGCTCACCGCCATGACGAAGGACGCCGGGGGCACCGCCCCCGCGGCGTTCACCGCGCGCGCCTGACAGCTACCCCTCCGCCGACCGCCCCGGCCCGTCCGCCTGTCCGGCAGCGTGCCCGCGTGCCTGCCGCCTGCCGTCCCGCTGATGGGGGCGCCGGGCGGTCTCAGCCGCGGCCGCGCTGCGAGCGGCGCAGCCACAGCAGTCCCGTGACCGGCAGGATCACGGGGATGAAGAGATAGCCCATGCCGTAGTCGGACCACACCGTCGCGTCGGGGAAGGCCGAGGGCGCCGCCAGCGTCCAGCTGCCCACTGTCAGCACTCCCAGCAGCTCCACGCAGCAGCAGGCGAACGCGGCTCTGCGAGCCCGTTCGCCGCCGCGCACCAGGGAGAACGTGATGAAGGCGTACACGAGCGCGGCCAGCGCCGAGAGGAGATAGGCGAGCGGCGCTTCGTCGAACCGGGTGCTCAACTGCACGATCGAGCGTGACGCCGCGCCCACGGTGAAGATCCCGTAGAGCGTCAGCAACAGCGTGCCCGGGCCGCTTGCGATACGGCTCCGCCCGCCGCCGGTTCCAGGGCGCGACTCCGGCGGAGCCGCGCCGTCCCCGTGTGCGGTCTCAGCCACCGGTGCCGCCTCCCCACACGTCGTGGAGGCGGGCCTGGAGCGCCGCCAGCACCAGGGCGCCGGCGGCCACGGTCAGCGAGCCCCACTTCGTCCGCTCGGTCAGCGAGATCAGCCCCACCAGCGGCATGCACAGCACGACGGAGGCCAGGTACGCCACGAAGACCGCGGTGCCCTCCGCGGGCTCCCCGCCGCGGGCGAACTGCACGATGCCCACCGCCAGCTGCACCAGGGCGAGCAGCGTCACTGCCGCCATGCCGAGGAAGTGCCAGTCCTTGGTCGGCTGATCGCGCAACGCAGCCCAGCCGCACCACAAGGCCAGGAGGACGGCTGCCACGGCGAGCGTGACGGTGAGTGGCGTGAACATGGGCTGAGTTTATGAGGGGCCCGTTCCGCGTCCGCGTGCGGGCCTCACCCCGCGAGCGGAGGCGGAACGGACCCCTCCTCCGGCGAGGTCCGGCTCCGCTTCCGGACGGGCTCCGGCGAAGATCCTCCGGCGCGTGCCGCGGACTCCCGGCTTCCGCCCGTTGGGGGAGACCGGCCCGGCGCCGGGATGCTCACTGGTCGTAGCCGCCGGGGGCGGCGGACAGTCCCCGTATCGACATATCGGTACGTGACCCCCGTTCCCGCCTGCGAAGCCGCCGCCGACGCTGCGGCAAACCTGTTTCATGCTGCATGCTGTGCACTGCTGCAATCGTCTGGAACACCTTCAGGGACCCGCTGCCGCGGCCCTCCCAGAGCGACCGGCAGACCTGATGTGGTCCTCCGGGGAGAGCGACACCCCCAGACCCTCGATCCGTATGGAGCGGCGCATGACTTCGACCTTTCCGGATGTCTCGATCAGTACGGACCGGCTCGTGCTGCGCCCGCTGGAGGAGGCGGACGTCCCCTCCCTCACCGAGATGATGCGGGACGAGCTCGTAGCCGCGTGGACGACGGTCCCCGTGCCCTACCGCGACGCCGACGCACGGGAGTTCATCCTCAGGCGTGCCCCCGCCATGCGCACCGAGGGCGAGGGCATCGTCTTCGCCGTCACGGAGTTCCTCACGCACCGGCTCGTCGGGCTCGTACAGCTCGAGAACACCGACTGGCGCACCCTGGCGGCCGAGGTCGGCTACGTGACCGCGCCCTGGGGCCGGGGCGAGGGCTACGCCTCGGAGGCGGTGCTCGCGCTCGCCCAATGGCTCTTCGGGGACCAGAAGTTCGAGCGTCTGGAGCTGCGCACCGCCGCGGACAACACGGCCGCGCAGCAGGTCGCCCAGAAGCTGGGCTGCATCAGTGAGGGAGTCCTGCGGAACGCCTGGATAGCGCGCAGCCGCACCGAGGACGGCGGCTGGGCCGAGATCCGCACCGACCTGCTCGTGTGGAGCCTGCTGCCGGAGGACCTCGAAGGCATCCCGGAGGAACTCGCCGACGCGGGCGGCTACTCGTCGTACCCGGACTGGCTCCACTCCCGCTGACGCACACCCGGGTGCCCCGCCGGTCACAGCCCGGCACTCCTCCGGTCATCGGCCGTCCGGCAGACGCGGCGGCATCCGGATTCCGCATGCCGGGAACCGTCCGTACCCGGGGGCGGCCGGGCATCGCCGCAGAGGTAGGCTCGATGAGTCCCGACCTGCGACATGCCCTGGAGAGACGCACCGATGGCCGACCGCGTCACCGTGATCGGGTGGGACGGTTCGCCGCTGTCCGGCGCCGCCCGCTCCGCCCTCGGCGCGGCCACCCTCGTCGCCGGGGCCGCACACCACCTGCAACTCCCCGAGGTGCCGCGGGGCGCCGAGCACGTGAGGCTCGGCAGCGTCTCGCTGGCCGCGCGGCGCATCGCCCGCCACCGCGGTACGGCGGTGGTCTTCGCCGACGGCGACCCCGGATTCTTCGGCGTCGTACGCGCGTTGAGAGCCCCGGAGCACGGGCTCGAGGTCGAGGTCGTCCCCGCCGTCTCCGCGCTGGCCGCCGCGTTCGCCCGTGCCGGGATGCCGTGGGACGACGCCCAGCTGGTCGTCGCGAACTCCCGCACCCTGCGCCGCGCCGTCAACGTCTGCCGCGCGCACACCAAGGTCGGCGTCCTCACCTCGCCCGGCGCGGGTCCCGCCGAACTGGCCCTGCTGCTGGGCCCCGTGCACCGCACGTTCGTCATCTGCGAGGCCCTGGGCACCTCAAGCGAAGAGGTCACCGTCCTCACGTCGGACAAGGTCGCCGACCACACCTGGCGGGACCCCAACGTGGTGATCGTGGTGGGAGGTTCGCAGCAGGGCGCGTCGCCGCCGCCGGGAACGGCGGATGCACAGCCCGGCGAGGCCGCGGCGGGCGCCGGCGGCGCGGCGCACGGGCGTACCAACATGGGCCACCAGGGCGGAGGTTGGCTTGCGGCGCAGTCGCCGGGCTACCCGCCCCCGACACGCGGATGGGCGCTGCCGCACTCGTTCTACGCGCCCCAGGACCCGGCCTCGGGGCGCGTGCAGCCGCCGCGGGCAGGCGAGTCGGCGCAGCTCCGCGCGGGGCAACTGGCCCGCCTCGGGCCCCGCGTCGGCGACCTCGTGTGGGACATCGGCTCGGGCAGCGGCGCGCTGGCCGTCGAGGCGGCGCGTTTCGGCGCCGCCGTCATCGCGGTCGACCGCGACGACGGCGCGTGCGCGCGCACGGCCGACGCCGGCAGGCGCTTCGGAGTGCAACTGGACATCGTGCAGGGCGAGGCGCCGCAGATCCTGGAGGATCTGCCCGAACCGGACGTGGTGAGGGTCGGCGGAGGCGGCGTCCGCACAGTCACGGCCGTCGCCGAGCGCCGTCCCGGCCGCATCGTCGCGCATGCCGTGACGCGGGACGAGGCCGAGGCGATCGGAAGGGCGCTCGCCGAGGGCGGTTACGCCGTCGAATGCGCTCTGCTCCAGTCCGTCCAACTCGACACGGACGAGTGGGTGGAGAGCGAGAGGGCCGTCGTCTTCCTGCTGGCAGGAGTCCGCAACTGAGGCACTGCGGCCGGAAGGTGACGAACTCCGACGAAGTGCTGTTTCTCACCCTCCCGTGGCCGGAGGTCTCCCTGGCCCCGGGTAGGCTGACCGATCGTTGTGCCGCTGTGCGGGGTTGAGGGTTCGTCCGTCAATGTCCGGATGGCGAGTAGGCGGGGAATCGTGCCGCACCGTGCGGATGCTCGTTCTCCGTCTACGGGGGCCCGGCGGCCGTTCGCAGGGTTGGAAGAAGCACTACCGATGGGCGAGGGGTACGCATGACTGACACCGGCCGGATCCCGGGTGAGGGGCAGCCGGAGAATGCAGGCGGTCAGCCGGAGGTCCAGCAGTCGGGCAGCCCGGCTGCGGACTCCTACCCCTACGCGGGGCCGGCCGACGCCGCAGTCGGTGCTCCCGCACCCGCCCCCGGTGCCGAGGGGGATCTGCTGCTCCCGGGCTCCCACGGGGCCTGGAACGAGGCGCAGCCGGGCGTCCCCGCGCATGAGGCGTACGGGCAGGATCTCTACGCCCAGCACGAGGCGTACCCGCAGCAGGACGCCTACGGCAACCCGCTCGCGTACGGCCAGCACGCCGCCCCTCAGCCCGGTGAACAGCAGCCCGAGCAGACGCCGCCCGTTCCGGGCCCGCACGAGACGGAGGGCCGCGACTCGGGCTCGTTCGACTACGGAGCCGTACGGGCCTCCCTCGACGGCCATGCCGATTCACAGAGCCCCGGAGCCGGGCTCGGCGATGCCGCTGCCCCGGCGCCGCCGGCGCCTGAGCCCGCCGCACCGGCCCCGCCCAGGCGCCCCCTCCACATGGGCCCGCCGGAGCCGGAGCCGTCCGGGGCGGTGCTGCCGCTCTCGGACAGGGGGCCCGGCAACCCCGCGCCGGGACCGGGGCAGAAGTCGGCGCCCGTACCGGGTGCCGTGACCGCCGCTGCCCCGCAGCGCCCTACGGCCGCGCATGCGGCGTCGCAGGGCGAGCAGGCGGTGCCCCAGGTCGAGTTCGCAGCCGAGCAGGGTCCCTCGACGGGCGGCCCCGAGTACTACGAGTTCGCGCATCAGGACCCGGAGACCCTTCCGGGCCCGCAGCTCGGTGCGCTGCCGCCGCACGACGGCCAGTGGGACTACCAGGGACAGGCCGCGGAGGCGGCCGTGCCGGGCGCTGTGCCGCAGGACGCCGCGTACGTCGCCGACGGCAACGGCCCCGGCTCTCCCGCTCCTGCCGCGCCCTCCGTGCCCGAGGCGGGGCCGCCGGAGCAGCCGGGCGAACAGCTCCAGCCGGGCACGGCCCCGGCGGCCGGGCTGTCCGCGGACCTCCAGGAGCCGCAGGAGCTTCCCCAGGAGCAGGGGCTCCAGCACCACCCGGACCAGGTCCCGGACCAGCAGCCGGACCAGGTCTCCGAACAGCAGCTCGCAGAGCAGCAGGTCCCGTACGAGCAGCAGGCCCCGGCAGAGCAGGCTCCGGAGGCGGCACCATCGGCCGACGGTGCCCCGCCGGAGCAGCAGGGCCCGGAGGAAGCCGCCGCGGGAGAGCCGAGGCGGCGCCACGCTGCTGACGCGCCCGAGCCGGAGAGCACGGGCAACACCTGGGTCTCGACGCCGGGTTCGACAGCCGTGGAGGCCATCGAACCGCAGGCGGCGCCCGGTGCGGAGGCGGACCAGGCGCAGGTCGGGGAGGTGCAGGCCGAGGTGCCCGCCCAGGCCGAATCCCCTGAGGACGGCGGCCCGGGGGCAGCCGCAGCCGAGGCCGGTCCCGCAGCGGGTTCCGAGGCGGGTTCCGAGTCCGGGGGCGGCGGGAGCGAGGCCACGGGGCAGCAGGTCCCGGTCCCGTCCCAGGCGCAGCAGACCGCGGACGGGGACGGTCCCCAGGAAGACGGTGCCGCGGCAGCCGAATCCGAGGAAGGTCCGGGCGACGGCGACGGTGCCGCGTCCGCGCCCCCGGCCGGGACGGCAGTCGCGGGCATTCCCGCCCAGCAGCAGTCGGAGCACGCCGAGGCGCCGGGCGACGAGGACGGCGCCGAGGGGCCGGAAACCGGCGGGAACGAGGCCGCCGGCATGGTCCCCCGGCAGGGCCAGCACGTGGACGCGGAGGCGGAGTCCGCCGCGGAGGACGCCGAGGTTGCGGCCGCGGCGACCGCCGCGGAGGCGGACGCGGCGCCCGTCGCGGACGACGCCTCCGGCGCCGAGGAGGCAGCCGGCGAGTCCGGCCCCGGCGCCGCCGAGCCCGCCGGGCCCCCGGCCCCCGGTTTCGCGGACGACGAGCGCGAAGCCGTCCACCGCCTCATGCGTGAGCGGCGGGACATCCGCAACGGCTTCCGTTCCGACCCGATCCCGCACGAGGTGCTGCTGCGCGTCCTGGAGGCCGCGCACACGGCGCCCAGCGTGGGCCACTCCCAGCCCTGGGACTTCGTCGTCATCCGCTCCGAGGAGACCCGCCGGGCCATGCACGAGCTGGCCGAGCGCCAGCGCGAGGCGTACGCCAAGTCCCTGCCCAAGGGCCGTGCGAAGCAGTTCAAGGAAATGAAGATCGAGGCGATCCTCGATACGCCGGTCAACATCGTCGTCACCGCCGATCCCACCCGAGGCGGGCGCCACACGCTCGGCCGCCACACACAGCCGCAGATGGCGCCGTACTCCTCGGCGCTCGCCGTGGAGAACCTGTGGCTCGCCGCCCGGGCCGAGGGCCTGGGCGTCGGCTGGGTCAGCTTCTTCGACGAGCGTGAGATGGTCCGCGCCCTCGAACTGCCCGAGCATCTGGAGGTCGTCGCCTACCTGTGCGTGGGGTACGTCGACGAGTTCCCGCCCGAGCCCGAGCTGGCACAGGCGGGCTGGTCCAAGCGCCGCCCCCTGTCGTGGGTGGTGCACGAGGAGTCCTACGGGCGCAGGGTGCTGCCCGGGTCCGAGCCGCAGGACCTGCTCTCCGACACGGTCGCCGCGATCCGCCCGCTGGACGCGAAGGCGCTCGGCGAGGCTTGGGAGCGGCAGAAGCGCATGACGAAGCCGGCCGGTGCCCTCGGCATGCTGGAGATCATCTCCGCGCAGCTGTGCGGCCTTTCCCGCAAGTGCCCGCCGCCGCTGCCGGAGCCCGCCGCGGTCGCGATCTTCGCGGGGGACCACGGTGTGCACGCTCAGGGCGTCACACCGTGGCCGCAGGAGGTGACGGGCCAGATGGTCGCCAACTTCCTGGGCGGGGGAGCCGTCTGCAACGCCTTCGCCAACCAGGTCGGTGCCGAGGTCTGCGTCGTCGACGTCGGTGTGGCCGCCGAACTCCCCGCGCAGCCGGGCCTGTTGCCCCGAAAGGTCCGGGCGGGGACGGCCGACATGACGCAGGGGCCGGCGCTGACCCGCGAGGAGGCCCTCCGCGCGGTCGAGGTGGGCATCGAGACCGCCCGGGACCTCGTCGCGGCGGGCAACAAGGCGCTCCTGACGGGCGAGATGGGGATCGCCAACACCACGGTCTCCGCGGCGCTGGTGTCCGTCTGCGCGGGAGTCGACCCGGCCGAGGTGACCGGGCGCGGCACGGGCATCAACGACGAGACGCACGCCCGGAAGGTCGACGTCGTACGCCGCGCGCTGGAGCTCCACCAGCCGGACCCGGCCGACCCGCTCGGCCTGCTGGCCGCGGTCGGCGGCCTGGAGCACGCGGCGCTGGTCGGCCTGATCCTCGGCGCGGCCTCGCTGCGTACGCCGGTGATCCTGGACGGGGTCAGCGCCGGGGCCGCCGCGCTCGTGGCCCGCTGCATCGCGCCGGAGTCGCTGGCCGCGTGCATCGCGGGGCACCGCAGCTCGGAGCCGGGTCACGTCGCCGCCCTGACCAAGCTGGGCCTGCGTCCCCTGGTCGATCTGGACCTGCGGCTCGGCGAGGGAACGGGCGCGCTGCTGTCGCTGCCGCTGGTGCAGAGCGCTGCCCGCGCCATGCACGAAGTCGCGACGTTCGATTCGGCAGGGGTGACGGGCAAGAGCTGACGGTTGCGGCCGTCAGCCCGGCGGCCGCACCGTGATCCGCGGAACTGCGGATACGCCGCATCCCGCCATAGGCTGTACGGGTGTACGGGCCGCAGCCTGTACACCGGCCGCATCAGGCGCGCACCGCCCGGCCGGCGCACCCCGTGGGTCGCCGGATCAGCAGCGTCCCCGTGCCCGGCCGAGCCCGCGCCCGCCCGTCCACGTCCCCAACGCACCTCACGCCGCTTCAGCGCCGCAGCGGCCCACTCCGCAAGCAAGGAGCCGCAAGCGCCATGTCCGAGTCCCCGACCGGGCCCGCCTCCCACGACCCTGCGCAGGCCGGGGCCGACCACCCCGCCTACCCCGTCGGCCTTCGCCTCTCCGGGCGGCGGGTGGTGATCGTCGGAGGCGGCACCGTCGCGCAGCGCCGGCTGCCCGCGCTGCTCGCGGCGGGCGCCGACGTGGTGGTGATCTCGCCGTCGGTCACGCCGTCCGTCGAGGCCATGGCCGACGCGGGCGAGGTGACCTGGGAACGCCGTCCGTACGCCCCCGGCGACCTGGCGGAGGCGTGGTACGCGCTGGTCGCCACCGACGACCCGGCCACGAACACCGCGGCGTCCGCCGAGGCCGAGGAGCGCCGCGTGTGGTGCGTGCGCAGCGACGAGGCCGCCGCGGCGACGGCGTGGACTCCGGCGACCGGACACAGCGAGGGCGTCACGGTGGCCGTGCTCACGGGCAACGATCCGCGCCGCTCCGCCGCCGTGCGCGACGCCGTCGTCGAGGGGCTCCACGACGGCACGCTGAGTGCTCCGCGCCACAGGGCCCGCCATGCGGGGGTGGCGCTCGTCGGCGGGGGCCCGGGCGATCCCGACCTGATCACCGTGCGGGGCCGCCGCCTTCTGGCGGAGGCCGACGTGGTCGTCGCCGACCGCCTCGGGCCGCGCGATCTGCTCGCCGAACTCCCCCCGCACGTCGAGGTGATAGACGCCGCGAAGATCCCGTACGGACGGGCCATGGCGCAGGAGGCCATCAACGACGCGCTGATCGAGCACGCCAAGGCCGGGAAGTCCGTCGTGAGGCTCAAGGGCGGCGACCCCTTCGTCTTCGGACGCGGCATGGAGGAGGCCGAGCAGCTGGCCGAGGCGGGTATTCCCGTCACCGTCGTGCCCGGCATCACCAGCGCGGTGAGCGTTCCCGCGGCCGTGGGCATCCCGGTGACGCACCGCGGCGTCGCCCACGAGTTCACCGTCCTCAGCGGCCACGTGGCTCCCGGCGACCCGAGTTCGCTCATCGACTGGGAGGCCCTGGCACGCCTCGGCGGCACCCTGGTCCTGCTGATGGCGGTGGAGCGGATCGGGGCCATCGCCGAGACGCTCGTACGGTACGGCCGGGACGCGGCCACGCCCGTCGCCATCGTGCAGGAGGGGACGATGGCGGGGGAGCGCCGGGTGGACGCCACCCTGGCGACCGTGGCCGAACGTGCCGCCGCGGAGGCCGTGCGTCCCCCGGCGGTCGTCGTCATCGGCGAAGTCGTCTCCCTGGGCGGCCGTTCGCGTCCCTGACGCCGTATCCGGCGTTCTCCGCCGGGGCGCACCGCCCGCCGCAAGGACATGCCCCACCCACAACCGGAAGCAGCAGTGGCCCGATTCATCACGGTCGACGATCCCGACGACCCCTCGCTCGCCGACTTCACGGACCTGACGGACGTGGAGCTGCGCCGCCGCCGCGAGCCGGCGGAAGGACTGTTCATCGCCGAGGGCGAGAAGGTCATCCGCCGTGCGCTGCAGGCCGGTTACCCGATGCGCTCCATGCTGCTGTCCTCGAAGTGGGCCGAGCAGATGCGCGACGTCCTCGACACCGTCGACGCCCCCGCGTACGTCGTCGCACCCGAACTGGCCGAGCAGGTGACGGGCTACCACGTGCACCGCGGCGCGCTCGCCTCGATGGGCCGCAAGGCCCTTCCCGGCCCGGAGGAGCTGCTGGCCTCCGCCCGCCGCGTCGCGGTCATGGAAGCGGTCAACGACCACACCAACATCGGCGCGATATTCCGGAGCGCCGCCGCTCTCGGGATGGACGGGGTGCTGCTCTCACCGTCCTGCGCGGATCCGCTCTACCGCCGCTCGGTGAAGGTCTCCATGGGGGCGGTCTTCTCCGTTCCCTATGCGCGGCTGGGCAGTTGGCCCCACGATCTGCAGACCGTGCGGGACGCGGGATTCCTGCTGCTGGCCCTCACGCCCGACGAGCGAGCGGTGCCCCTGGACGAGGTGACGTCACGGCGTCCGGACCGTGTGGCCCTGATGCTCGGCGCGGAGGGCGACGGGCTGACGCGCCGTGCGCTGGAGGCGGCCGACGAGCGCGTCCGCATCCCGATGGCGCACGGCGTCGACTCGCTGAACGTGGGCGCTGCGGCTGCCGTCGCCTTCTACGCGGTCACGAGGGACTGACGGGGCCTGCGAAGAAGTGGGGAGCCGGGGCCGTCGGGTGACCCGCTCAGGGCTGCCGCGCGGCCCCGTCCGCGTGCGGACGCTCCGGCAGCGGCGTCAGCGGAACGGAACGCTGCGGTGCCGACCCCGCACCGCTGTCCGGCCCTTGGCAGCCCTGCGCCGTCGCGATGCCGAGCGCGACCAGGACCGTGACCGTCACGAAGACGACGAGCCGCTGCCGCAGCAGCCGCCGGTCGGGCGCCGGCGTGCGCCGCGGGCCGCTCGCCGGTCCGCGCGTGCGGCTTCCGCGCGGGCCTGGCCGGCCGGGCCGGCCGCCGCCGCCGGTCCTGGGCGCGTTGCGGCCTGTCGCCGTGCGCTCGCCGGTCCTGCCCGCGGACCCGCGCGGCGCCCCCGCTTCGGGGCCGTGCCCGCTGCCCGTGCCGTGCCGGGTTCCGCTCACTGACGTGTGACCGCGGTCGCCGCGCTCGCGGCCCCGTTCGGAGCCGCGACGCTCGGGGCGCTGACGGCTCTGGTACTCCTCCGTCCGGCGGCCTCGGGTCCGCTCTGCGGGAGTCCTGCCCCGCACTCCGCCGGAGCTCCCGCGCGGACCCGGCGCACGGGACGAACTCGACGCCGCACTGGGCCTGTTGAGGCCGTGGCCCCCGGAAGCGGTCGCTCTGGCGACGCCCTGCGCGCCACCGGCGCCCTCCCCTGCGGGCGACGGGCCGTGCAGCCCTCCCGCGCCCTCGGAGAAGCCTCGTGCCTCCCGCGCGGCGATCTCCTTGAGGCGCAGCGAGAGCTGGAGCGGGCTCGGGCGCTCCTCCGGGGCTTTGACCAGGCACGCTTGGATCAGCGGCGCGAGCGCGGCGTGCACGTGTTCCAGCTGGGGCTCCTCGTGGACCACCCGATAGAGCATCACCTCCGAACTGCCCTGCCCGAAGGGCGAGTCGGCCGTAGCGGCGTACGCGAGCGTCGCCCCGAGCGCGAACACGTCAGTGGCGGGGGTGACCAGCGCGCCCCGCACCTGTTCCGGGGCGAGGAAACCGGGAGAGCCGACGGCGGTGCCCACGTGCGTGAGCGTGCTCGCGCCCGTCGCCCAGGCGATGCCGAAGTCGATGATGCGCGGGCCCTTCGGAGAGAGCAGGATGTTGGACGGCTTCAGATCGCGGTGCACGACCCCCGCCTCGTGCACGGCCACCAGGCCCTCCGCCAACGAGGCGCCGACGGAGGCGACTTGGCTGGGGGGCAGCGGCCCGTGCTCGTTGACCTTGTCGTGCAGCGAGGGGCCGGGAACGTACTGGGTGGCGAACCACGGGCGGTCGGCGTCCAGATCCGCCGCGACGAGGCGTGCGGTGCATCCGCCGCGGATGCGCCGCGCGGCCGACACCTCCCGCGCGAACCGCGACCGGAACTCCTGGTCCTCCGCCAGGTCGGGGCGGATGACCTTCAGCGCGACGCGCTGCCCCCGGCGGTCCGAACCGAGGTAGACGACGCCCATGCCGCCCGCCCCCAGACGCCGGTGAAGCTTGAACGTACCGACGACTCGCGGGTCCTCGCGTCGGAGCCGCATCATCGCCATCTCGTTCCCCTGCCTCCGGTGGGAAGGCCCCGCCCCTGCCCACGGGGTAGGCCACTTCATCCGTAACCCGGTTACGTCCGTCTGACGAGCACAGCTTACGGACTGCCGCGACGCGGCGACGACAGGCCGCGCACGCGGCGCAGCCGGGATTGCCGGGCACGGTGGCCGGATCGCGGCCCTTGCCGTGGACGGAACGGACGTCGCGGGTGTGCCGCCCGTGCCCGTGGGCAACACCCCGTTCACACAACCGATTTGACGGGACGGCATCTCGCGGCGGCTCAGCCGGCGGCCGTGCGGGTCTGTCCGGTGGAGCAGCGGCGCGGCTGCGCGCCGCGGGCCGGCCGGGCCGTCTGCGGGATGGACGGAGAGGAGCCCGAGGTGAGGGATCTCACCGGCGCATCATCCGGGGCACACGCGGGTGTTGAACGGAGAAGAACGCCCAGGTGCCGGGCGCGGGCGTCGCGGCGGCGACCGGGAAGCGGCGCCGGCGCGGAGCGACCCGTCGGTGCCGCGGGCGTCGCGGCAGCCGCCGGGGCCCCGGGCGACCCTTCCGGGCAGACCCCGGGACCTGGCGCCGCGCCTCCACCTTGGGGAGTACCCGGCGGCCTCCGCCGTCATCCTGCGGGAGGCCCCGCAGTCGATACGCGGGCATGACGCCCGGAGGTACCGAGCACACCTAGTCTTGTGGCAAGCGGCGGGCGCTGCACTCGTCCCCCGAGGTCAAACGTCCGCCGCCCTTGAATCCGACGGGAGCTGACCATGGCGCACACAGCAGGGCGCACGGCAAGCCGGACGCGGGAGCGGCTGTCGGCCCTCGCCGACTTCGGCACCCGGCCGGGCGGCCGCAGGCATCCGCTCGTGGCCGCCGCCATGGTCCTCCCTCTGGCCGTCGTCCTCGCGATCGTCTTCGGGGCGGTCCAGGCGGTGGTCACGCAGGCGTCGTCCGTGGCCGGAATGCTGGGGTACTGAATCGGTGCCCCAGGCTCGGGAGAGCGGCCCGAGTCGGGGATACCCGGCCGTCAGCCCCGTGGGGACGGGGGTGCGGCGGACGGCATTGAGGTCCGGGCAGCTGGGGAGCTGCCCGGACCTCACGCATGTGTGCCCGCCGTCGGCTCCCTCTGACGGGCCGTGCGGGGCCGCCGGACTGCCCGGTACTACCCTCGCCCCGTGATGACACCTCAGATCGCCGGCAGCCGGTACGTCAGCCTCACCACGTTCAAGCGCGACGGCACCGCCGTGCCCACTCCGGTGTGGGCCGTCGAGGACGAGGGCGAGCTGCTGGTGTGGACCAGGGACGACAGCGGCAAGGTCAAGCGCATCCGCAACAGCGGACGCGTCACCGTCACGCCGTGCGACGTGCGGGGCCGTACCGCCCCGGACGCGCCCGTGGTCGAGGGCAGCGCGAGGCTGATGACGGAAGCGGACGGGCTGAAGCGGGTGCGCAGGGCCATGGCCCGAAAGTACGGATGGCAGTTCCGCCTCACCGACACGGGCGGCGCCCTCGTCAGGCTGGGGAAGCGCCCGCACGTCGGCATCGCCGTGACCCTGCGGGAGCCCGCCGCCTGACGCTCCCCGCGCCTTCCGGAGGACCGGGGCCGCACCGCCGCGTACTCCCCGCGAGGCGGCCGCGGTCCCGCCGGAACGTACGACGACGGGGCGGGCCCGCCGGGACGACGCTCGGACGCGAAGCATCGACAGCTCTTCGCAACCGAGGAGCCGACCGCCATGTCGACCCGGTGCATCGGCACGACGGCGCTGGCCCGGGGAGAGCGGGCCCGTATATCTCCTCGGGCAGCGTTCCGCGTCCGGCGTGATCGACGAGGCTCGGGCGGGGGTCCGGTGTCGCAGAGAGAGGGGCTCCGGCGGGTTCCCGGCCGCCTGCGGGCCGCCGGGCTGCGTACCGTAGCCCGGCCGGGCGGGGGACCGTCAGGCCGGCGGGCCCTCGTCGTCGCCCGGCGCCAGGGGCATCGGGGCCGCGGCGGTGAGTGCGGTGAGTGCGGGTGTCTTTCCGGTCAGGTCCGCGCACTGGAGCGGTGTACCGAGGACGACGGGGAGGGTGAACCAGACGACTTTTCCCGAGCCGTCGTGCTGTGCGCGCATGCCCCAGCTGTCGCTGACGGCCGCGATGAGGGCCAGGCCGCGCCCGTTGGTCGCCGTTGACTGGGCGGCGCGCAGCCGCGGCAGCCGAGGGTCGTGGTCCCGCACGGAGACGGTCAGCCGGTCCCTGAGGTAGACGAGTTCGACGGTGCAGTGCTTGTCCGGCCCGGTGTGCCGGTGGACGTTGGTGAGCAGTTCGGTGACGCCGAGCGCCGCGGCGTCGATCAGCGGATCGAGACGCCAGTGGTGCAGCTGCGCGGTGACGATGCGGCGCACCTGCCCGATGCGTGAGGGCAGAGCGTTGAACTCGACCGCGCAGTGCGTGCGCGACCGTGCCGCAGCCCGGCCCGTCATGCCGGCCGCTCCCGCACAGGGGGCGTTCCGGAGCATTGCGAGATGCATGTGAGGAAGGACACAGCCACAGGATGGGCCGATGAGGCAGTGCCCGCAACGCGGCCGGGGTCCGGGCCGCACGGGCACGGCACCAGGCCTTCCGGCGCACCGCGACGCGCCGGAAGGTACGGAAACGGAAGGTACGGACACGTCCTGGACGTGCCCTCGGACCCGGTTCTGCCCGGCCCGCTCAGGTGCCGAGCACGCCCCGTTCGGCGGCGGCCTTCGCGCGCGCGGTGCGCACGGCGCTCAGCAGCCCTTCCCGTCTGCCGAGGCCGAGCTGGAGCACGTAGCGCGTGCCGCTCATCGTCGCCAGCGCGCTGTCCGGCATCCCGTAGCCGCTGATGCGCACCTTGTCGAGAGGGGCGCTGTCGATCTCGCTGCCGTAGCTGGTCATGAGCACCAGCTGGCCGTCGCGTACCTGGACATGGCCCGCCCGGGTGAGTGAGCGCAGCATCCGCCGTATCCGGACCCCACCCGCGTCGTACTCCGCCTCCGCCACCGTTACCTCCCACCGGTCCCCAGCGGCGCGGGTGCCCCCGACCGGCCGCCATATACCCTCTGTGAAGTGTGCACGCAAGCTGCGTGCTCCACCAGAGGGCCCTCCTATGATCGGTCCGTGAGCACCACCGATCCGCCCCCCGCCGGCGCGGCCGGGCAGTCGTCCGCGGACGGGACCGTCCGCGCCTCCGCCGACGCGGCAGCCGCCACCCTCGACGTCGACCGCAGCGACCCCGACTACCGCGCCTGGCTGAAAGAAGCCGTCCGCAGGGTCCAGGCCGACAACAACCGCAGCGCTGACACGCATCTGCTGTCCTTCCCCCTGCCCGAGCAGTGGGGCGTCGACCTGTACCTCAAGGACGAGTCGACCCATCCGACCGGAAGCCTCAAGCACCGGCTCGCGCGCTCCCTGTTCCTCTACGGGCTCTGCAACGGCTGGATCCGGCCAGGCAGGCCCGTCATCGAGGCGTCGTCTGGGTCCACCGCGGTCAGCGAGGCGTACTTCGCGAAGCTGATCGGTGTCCCCTTCATCGCGGTGATGCCGCGCACGACGAGCCGCGAGAAGACACGGCTGATCGAGTTCCATGGCGGGCAGTGCCATCTCGTCCAGGACGCGCGGACGGTGTACGAGGTCTCCGCCGCCCTCGCGGTGGAGACCGGCGGCCACTACATGGACCAGTTCACCTACGCCGAGCGGGCGACCGACTGGCGGGGCAACAACAACATCGCGGAGTCGATCTACGAGCAGATGAAGCTCGAACGGTATCCGGAGCCCGCCTGGATCGTCGCCACGGCGGGGACCGGCGGCACGTCCGCGACCGTCGCCCGCTACGTGCGCTACATGCAGTACGACACCCGCGTGTGCGTCCCCGACCCGGAGAACTCCTGCTTCTTCGACGGATGGCTCGGCGGGGACGACGAGGCCGCCAGCGAGCGCAGTTCACGCATCGAGGGGATCGGCCGCCCCCGCATGGAGCCGAGCTTCCTGACCAGCGCGGTGGACCGGATGATGAAGGTGCCGGACGCGGCCAGCGTCGCGGCCGTGCGGGCGCTTGAGCGTGCCACCGGCCGCAAGGCCGGAGGCTCGACGGGCACGGGGCTGTGGAGCGCCCTGAAGATCGTCGCGGAGATGGCCGGACGGGGCGAGACGGGCAGCGTGGTCACGCTGATCTGCGACCCCGGGGAGCGCTACCTCGACAAGTACTACTCGGACGCGTGGCTTGCCGGGCAGGGCCTCGACATCGCCCCGTACACCGCGACGATCGAGACGCTCCTGTCGACGGGCCGCTGGCCCGGCGAGGCCCGCCCGGAGCCCGGAGAACGCTAGGCACGACCTGCTCCGGGAGCGGGGACGCGGTCGAGGACGATGCCGAAGTGCTCGCGGTAGGCGGACAGTACGGCGTCGTCGCCGGCGAGTTCCTCCTCGTGCCGCCCCGCGCCGCCAGTGGAGGTGAGGGTCCGGCCGCTCAGGGTGACGCGGCCCTCCTCGGTCAGCAGGGAGCACACCAGCGACCGCGTGAAGTGGGACTCGGGCGAGGTGCGGTGCCACCAGCAGCCGAGCGCGAAGTCGGCCAGGGTGCGCGGACGTTGCTCGACGCGGTACTGCGCGACGCCGTCGCGGAGGACGTCCAGGTCGCCCTGCGGGGTCTCCTCGACGCGGAACAGGCCGCCGGGGTCGGCCTGTTCGTCCCGTGAGTCCAGGCGCAGCGGGTACGTGCTGTGCCGTCCGAAGCCGACGTCCACCAGCCAGGGCCGCGGCGTCTCCACGCGCAGCGCCAGGTGGTCGAAGAGCGGCCCGGGCCCGCCGTCCCCGAAGACCCGCGCGGCCAGAAGCGTCACGGGGAAGCCCAAGGCGGCGAGCAACGCGGCGAAGGCGCCGTTGAGTTCGTAGCAGAAGCCTCCGCGCCGGCGCTCGACGATCTTGTGCGTGAGGGCGTCCGCGTCGAGCACGATGTCCTCGCCCGCGTGCACGCTGAGGTTCTCGAACGGCACGGTGAGCAGGTGCCGCCGGTGCAGCTCGCGCAGAGAGTGCGAGTCGGGTCGTGCGGGGCGCGCGGCGCCGATGCGGGCGAGATAGGCGGAGGTGCGGGCATCGTCGATCGGGAGGCCGTTCATGGATTCTGTTATTCCAGCTCGGCGGCGGGCGCGCATCCGGCGGGCGGACTACGTCCCGCGGTGCAAGGGGAGCGTGGCCGCCGCGGCGGCCGTGAGCCCGGGAAGCGGGGAGGGGTCCGCCCTGTCAGCTCCTCCGGGCGCCCTCTTCCTCGCCAGCGACGACGAGTTCCGGCAGATGGTCCTGGATCTCCGCGCGCGCCCCGTCCGGCAGCCCGCCGTCCGTCACCAGGGCGTCGACCTCGCGGAGCGTGGCGAACGAACTCAGGCCCACGGTGCCCCACTTGGTGTGGTCCGCGACCACGACGACACGGCGCGCGGCACCGACGAAACGCCGGTTCGTCTCCGCCTCCGCCAGGTTGGGGGTCGACAGTCCGGCCTCCACGGATATGCCGTGCACGCCGAGGAAGAGGACGTCGAAGTGGAGCGAGCGGATGGCCGCGTCCGCGACCGGCCCCACCAGGGAGTCCGAGGGGGTCCGCATCCCGCCCGTCAGCACCACCGTCGCCGCGCCGGGACGGGGGGAGCGCGCACCGGCGGGGCCGCGGTGCGCGGTGTGGAAGACGTCCGCCACCCGTACGGAGTTGGTGACCACCGTCAGATCGGGGACGTCCACGAGCTGCTGCGCCAGCGCGAACGTCGTCGTGCCGCCGGAGAGCGCGATGGCGCTGCCCGGCTGCGCCATCGCCGCGGCCGCCCGGGCGATCTCGCTCTTCGCCGACGTCTCCAGGGACGACTTCGCCTCGAACCCGGGTTCGTGAGTGCTGGCCTCCGCGAGCGGCACCGCGCCGCCGTGCACCTTCTCCAGGGCTCCCTGGCGGGCGAGGGCGTCGAGATCGCGACGGACCGTCATGTCCGAGACCATCAGCTTCCGGGTCAGTTCGTTGACCCGGGCGCCGCCGTGCCGCCTCACCTCTTCGAGGATCAGCGCCCGCCGCTGCTCGGCCAGCAGGTTGTGGTTGTCGCCCACCGCGCTTGATTCCTTTCCTCCGCCGCACGCCCCGCGCCGCCATCCTCCCATGTGGCGAAGGGCCCGGCGGACGTCACGATTTCGCGTGGCTTCTGTGGTGAGAGCCTGCGCCCGTGCGCGGGCGGGCAGGATGCTGAGCGATCGCCGCCGCACGACGACCCGGGGGAGCAGCACATTGCCGGAGCACGGGAACAGCAGCGCACTGCCGAGCGTGGCGCGAACTGCCCCGCCGGAGTCGGGAGTCGAGCCGCCGCCCGGCCTGAACCTGGAACTGCTCGTGCACGGAGTCGGGGGCACCACCCCGGAGGAGATGCTCGGCGACCCGCGCATCGAGTGCGTCACGGGTGACGCGACGGCCGCCGTGTACCGCCGAGCCGACGACGTCGACGCCGAGGCCCGGCCGCAGGACTACCGCGACAAGCCCGTCGCGGAGGCCTACTCGTGGTCCAACCTCACCTCCGGCAACGGCGCGCGCGCCCTGTGGCTGATCCTGCTGCCGTTCATGGTCGCCAACCTCGCCCACTGGATGCGCCCGGCCGCACACGGGCGGCACACCGCGCTCCGTCTGCACGGCGTGCTGGTACGGCTCATCGGACTCAGCCTGACGGTGCTGCTGGTGGCGGCGGCCTGCGAGGTGGCCCTGGACCTCGTCGCCTGGCAGTGCGCCGGCTCCGACGCCTGCGTCGACGAGCGCTCCTGGCTCGGCTTCATGGCGCAGAGCCCCTCGGGGGAGGGCGGCTGGTGGAGCCAGCCCGGCCGCCGCCTGGCGCTGGCCGCGGTGGTGCCCGCCGTCCTCACCGTGCTGCTGTGGTGGCTCTCGCACCGCACATGGGCGGCGTACGAGTCACAGCGTCCGCTGCGCACCGAGGTCACCGAGTACGACGCGGAGGCGCGGGAGCGGCCCGCGCTGTGCCTGCCCGGGTTCTGGTACGGCAAGCGCCTCGTGGCCCGGCTGCGGGCGGCGCACACCGCGGCGGGGTTCCTCACGGTCGCCGCCGCGCTGGCCGCCGCGTCGACGCGCTACGACCGGAAACCCGGGGGCAGCGCGGGACTCGACGCCGTGGGCTGGCTGCTGGAGGTGCTGATCGTCGGCTGCGCGGTGTGGGTCGTGTACGTGGTGTGCAGGCGCGGCCGCAAGGAGAGCGAACCCGACGACGCACTCGACAAGGTCACCGTGCGCGCTCTGCCCGGTCTGACCGTCGCCGTACTGCTGCTGGCCGTGGTCCACGCCGCCTGGTCCCGGCCCGAGTGGATCTCCTCGGGGGGCGAGCTGCCGGGTGATGAGACGTTCGGCGTGCTGGCCGTCGGGCAGGGCGTACTGGTGGCCGCCCTCGGTGTCATAGGGCTGCTGCTGCACCGGCGGGAGCCCGTCCCGCGCACGGTGCTGAAGGGGCTGGGCGCCCCGGCCGTGGCGATGCTCGCCTGCGCCCTCGGTGGGGTGATGTCCGGCGGTGTCACGCAGCGCGTCGGCGACTGGCTGGACGGGCCCGGCACCCCCGGAGCGGGCGGCGGGCACATCGAGGGGCCGCCGATCCTGCTGACGTGGCAGTCCTCCGCGATCCCCGTGCTGCTGGGCGCCGTACTGGTGATGCTGGCCTTCTTACTCGTACGGCTCTCCCGCCGCAGCGCCGAGCTGACGGACGACGTGGAGCGCGGCTACCCCGACGCCCTTCCCGACCCGTCCCGTTCACGCCGCATCGCCTCCACCGTCGCGCGGGCCGCGCTGACCGACTCGGCGCCCTGGATCGTCGGCACCGTCGCCCTGTTCACGCTGCTCCTCGGCGCGGCGGGCGTGCTGGGCACCTGGCTGACGCGTCAGGTGCCGGGCCGGGCCGCCGACGGCATGCCCGGCGTCGTCGACGGGTTCGCCGACACCGCGCAGGCCCTGGGGTCCTGGCTCGTCGGGCTCGCCTTCGTGCTGCTGGTCGCCTGGGGCCGCCGCGCCTACCGCGACCCCTCCGCGCGCCGCACCATCGGCATCCTGTGGGACGTCGGCACCTTCTGGCCCCGGGCAGCGCATCCCTTCGCCCCGCCCTGCTACGCCGAGCGCGCCGTGCCCGACCTGGCGTGGCGCATGGCCACCTGGACCCAGCAGACCGGCGGGCGCCTGGTGATCTCCGGCCACTCGCAGGGCAGCGTCCTCGCCGCGGCAGCCGTGTGGCACCTGGAGCCCGGCACGCGCGGGCAGATAGCGCTGCTCACCTACGGGTCGCCGCTGGAGCGTCTCTACGGCCGCTGGTTCCCCGCCTACTTCGGCCCGCGGCAGCTCGACGACCTGCACCACCAGGTGGACTGCTGGCGCAACCTGTGGCGCCTGACCGACCCCATCGGCGGCCCGGTCGACCACGCAGACGGCGGCGACGTACCCGGAGTGGACAGAGGACCGCTGCTGGACCCCTTGGAGTACGGGCGCACGCTCCGGCATCCGCTTCCCTCACCGATCCTCGGGCACAGCGAGTACCAGGCTGATCCCGCGTTCGACGAGGAGCGGGACCGCCTGCTGGCACGGCTGCGCACCCGGGAGCCCGGGCCCGCATGCGCGGCGTCCGCCTCTCCGGACGGTCAGGCGGCCCGGGTGGGTGCGGACCCGGACATGCAGCGGGACGGGGGCGGGTCCGAGCCGCTTCAGGCGCCTCCGGGGGACGGCGCTGCCACCGTCCCGGTTCAGTCGGACGCTCCCCCGGCGCGGCGCGACGGGAACGATCAGGAGGCCGCCCCGTCCTGGGCGCCGGCTCCGGCCGTTCCCTCGACGCCGACGCAGACGCCGACATCGTCGGCTGCGTGGCTGCTGGGATACGCGGCGCTGGCCTTCACGGTTGCGGCTCTGTGCGTGCCGGCGGTGCTGGAGGGAACGCACCTGGCGGTGCCGGAGGCCGCACAGGTCGTGGCTTCCGCCGCGGGCGCCGTTCTCGCCCTGTGCACCGGCGTCGCCGCCGTGATCCGGGCGGTCTCCGAGCTGAAGAGGGCGAACACCGACCGGATGCGGCTGAACCGGGGAATGGACGTCGACGGGGAGGACGGGGGCCCCGGAGCATCCGGTCCGCAGCCGTCACCGGACCTGCCACGCCAGGCGGGAGGCGACGGCGACCGGAGTCACAGCGATCCGGGCAGGTCCTCCATGTAGAGGAGCGTCAGGTCGTCGGTGTCGGGGTCGGGAAGCTGCGCGACCCGGCCCGCATGCCGCTCGACCATCGCCTCGAAGGTCTGCCGGGCGGTGCGCCCGTTGCCGAACGTGGGGCCCTTCGGCAGCTCCGCGAAGTACTTCAGCAGCGCCTCGGTGGCCCCGGGCGCGAGCTGGTACTCGTGCTCCTGCGCCTGCTGCTCCACGATGCTCAGCAGCTCCTCGGGGGCGTAGTCGCCGAAGGTGATGGTCCGTGAGAAGCGGGACGCGACACCGGGGTTGACCGCGAGGAAGCGGGTCATCTCCGTCGTGTAGCCCGCCGCGATGACGACGACCTCCTCGCGGTGGTCCTCCATCAGTTTCACCAGGGTGTCTATCGCCTCGCGCCCGAAGTCGCGCCCACCGTCCTCAGGGGAGAGGGCGTAGGCCTCGTCGATGAAGAGCACGCCCCCGCGGGCCCGGTCGAATGCCTCCTGCGTGCGGATCGCGGTCGAGCCGATGTGCTCGCCGACGAGGTCGACGCGGGAGACCTCCACCAGGTGCCCGCGCTGCAGCACACCCAGGGAATGGAGGATCTCCCCGTACAGCCTCGCGACGGTGGTCTTGCCGGTACCGGGCGACCCGGTGAAGACCAGGTGCCGGCGCACGGAGGCGGCCTTGAGCCCCGCCTCCTGGCGGCGGCGCCCCACCTCGATCATGTCGGTGAGGGCCCGCACCTCCCGTTTGACGCTCTCCAGGCCCACCAGGGCGTCCAGTTCGCCCAGGACCTCCTGTGCGGGGCGTGCGGGCTCCGCCTCGCCCCCCGACGCAACTCCGGAGGCCGTGGTGCCCTCCGGGGGCGTCTCGGGCTGCTGCTTGGAAGCCTTCTTCGGCGCCGTCAGCGGCGCGGTGAGCAGGCCGGCGCCGGCGGGGGAGGGGTCGGCGGGCGGCGGTGTGGGGGCTGCGCTGACAGGAGCGGCGCTCTGGTCGCTCGTGCAGTCCTCGACGACGTGCCCCTCCTCGGCGAACTCGTAGCCGCCCCGCGCGCACCGCTCCGCCCGGCAGCGGCGCAGCGTCGTGCGGCAGCCGTCGATGACGTGGAAGCCGTAACCCTTCGAGCCGGTGACCCGGCAGCCGTGGAAGGTGCCGCGCCCGCCCGCGGAGACGTAGAAGCCGGCCTCCTCGGGTGAACTGACCGTGCACCGCTCGACGTTGGGGTCGGCGCCCTTGGTGACGATGAAGCCCGTGGCGACCCCGTCGACCGTGCAGTTGGCGAGGGTGCCGCCGCTGCCGTGGTCGCGGAACCAGGCGCCGGTGGCCGCCTCGCGGATGCGGCAGTCGTCCAGCTGCACCGTGGCACCGTCGCTGACCGACACCGCGGTGCCGCGCACCTGGGTCAGGTCGCTGTCGACGACGTCGGCACGCGAGCCCCTGTCGAGGACGAACAGGGCGTCGGGGACGGTGTGCACACGGCAGGAGTCGAGCACGACCGTGGCGCCGTCACTGATCCACACGGCCGGGTAGTCGCCCGTGCTCTCGTGGATCTCGCAGTTGTTGGCGTCCGCCCGCGTGCCCGGGTCCCACACGGACAGGCCGTTGCGGCCGAAGCGCCGCACCGTGGAGCGGGTGAGGGTGAGAACGGAGCGGGAACGCAGATCGAGGGCGTTCTCGGGAATGTCGTGGATGTCGCAGTCGGCGAGAGTGAGGACGGCGTCCGTGTCCATGGTGACGCCGTCGGCCGAAGTGCGGTGCACCCGGCAGTCGGTGAGGTGGCCGGTGGCGCGGGAGACGACCTGCACGCCGGTGCCCTTGATCTCGTAGACCTCGCAGCCGACGGCCTCCGCCGCGCTGTCCTCGCCGTGCAGCGACAGCCCGGCTCCGGTCGCGTGGTGGACCCGGCACCGTTCCAGCCTGGGATGCGCGCCGTCGCGCACGGATATGCCGGACTGGCCCGCGGAGACGACCTCGCACTCCTCGTAGACGCCGCCCGCGCCGCCCGTCACGCTGATCCCGATGCCCGCGGGGTTGTCGACGGTGCAGCGCCGCACGGTGGGCCGGGCCCCGGACCGCACCTCGATGCCGGCCGCCGAACGCGTCATCACGCGGAGGCCGTTGAGCTCCGCGGCGCCGTCCTCCACGAGGAGGGCGGGCGAGGCCGCGTCCTGCGCCTCGATCTGCAGGTCCTGCACGACGGCCGAGGACCGGACGGTCAGCGCCACCCCCTCGGCCGGGGCGATGCGCACCGATCCGGAGGCGGCGCGCTCGGGGCCGCGCAGGGTGACGGTGCGGTCGAGGACCAGGTTCTCCCGGTACGTTCCCGGTGCCACGGTCACCACGTCACCGTCGGAGGCGACCTCCAGGGCGGCGGCGAGAGAGGCGTACTCTCCCGTGCGGCGCCGCCACCGCGACGTTCCGGCGTGCGTCACCTGCACCGAGCCCTGTGCCATTGACAGTTGTGCCCCAACTTCGATGGTGTCCACTGCGCGTGGGAGACACGCGCACGAGAGATGCACCACCGTAGCGTGCGTGCCGAGGTGCTCACTCCACGCGTCCGCACTCCGGGCACCGCCACGGGCACGGAGAGCCGCGCCGGGGGCAGTCCCGCGAGTTGCCGGAGCACGCTCAGTAGTTGGAGCCGGTGCGTCCCCAGTCGGGGCCGATGCGCGCCCACTCCGCGTCCCAGCGCGCGTAGCGGCGACGCAGCAACTGCCGGACGACCAGGCGGCGTCCGGTCTCCGCGGCGGCCGCGGCACCGACCGCTGCGGCGAGTCCCGCCAGTGCGGCGTACGAGGCAGCCGTGCCCTGGTTCATGGGGCTCTTGACGACGCGGCCCTCCGCGTCCGTCCAGACCCGGAAGCGTTCACCGGGCTGCACTTGGGCCTTCGCTGTGACAGTGCCCTTGTGGCTGGTGCCGTCCGGACCGGCCCAGTGGGCCACGACCCGGTGCCGCTCGGGACTCTGCACGGCGGTCTCGGGATCGGTGTCCAGCGGAGCACGCGTCTGGACGGACTCGGCGGTCGCCCAGATCTGGTGCCGGCTCCGCTTCTGTTCGTCGATGTTCTGCAGCAGGGCATCGTGCGCGGCGGAAGTTCCCAGCCATCCGACGACTGGAGTGATGACGACGATCAGAACTACGGCACACAGTGCCAGCCACGCTTCGCGGCGGTCGCTGCGGCGGCACAGCGGATTCTTGCGCCAGCGCCACAGGCCGACGATCGAGCGCATGACTTCTCACCCCCTTCTCCACGTTCGCAAGTACCTCTCGTGAGGCGGTACATGCCTGGGACAGGCGCAAAGAGACTCAAATCACCGGAACGAGGTCAGTGTTCCGATCGGTTTTCCGGGCGCCCGGACCTGCGGTGCGGGGCGCCTTGCAGGGTCTCCGTGTGCCTCCCGCGTGGAGCACCGACTCTACTCCGGGGTGCCGCACCCCGCCGTGACGGGGGGCACCCGGTGACATCTTCGGTACACAACCGCGGCCACAGGGTGTCCCACGGGCAGCTCCCGGCCCGGCGCGCGCCCGCGCGAGCACGGAGGTGCGGCTCGAGGCGTCAGGCGCCCGGCCACCTCCACTCCGACACCTCCGGCAGGTCCGTGCCGTGCTCGCGGACCCACGCGTGGTGCCGCGTCCGCACGTCCTCCATCCGCTGCCGCAGGCCGATCGCCTCCGCTCCCAGGCCCGGAGTGCGGTCGATGACGTCCATCACCAGCCGGTAGCGGTCCATGTCGTTGCGCACGACCATGTCGAACGGCGTCGTCGTGGCGCCCATCTCCTTGTAGCCGCGCACGTGGAGCGAGTCGTGGACCGCCCGGCGGTAGGCGAGCCGGTGCACCAGCCATGGATAGCCGTGGTAGGCGAAGACGACGGGCCGGTCACGGGTGAAGACGGCGTCGAACTCGGCGTCGGGCAGCCCGTGCGGGTGCTCGGTGCGCGGCATCAGCCGGGCGACGTCGACGACGTTGACCACGCGCACGGCCAGCTGCGGCAGATGCTCGCGCAGCAGCGAGGCGGCCGCCAGCGTCTCCTGCGTGGGTACGTCCCCGGCGCAGGCCAGCACCACGTCGGGCTCCCTGCCGCCCACTTCGGTGCCCGCCCACTCCCAGACGCCCAGGCCGCGGGCGCAGTGGCCGCGGGCCTCCTCCAGGCCCAGCCAGTCGAAGCACTGCTGCTTGCCGGCCACCACGACGTTCACCGTGTCGCGTGTGCGCAGCACGTGATCGGCCACGCACAGCAGCGTGTTGGCGTCCGGCGGCAGGTAGACCCGCACGACCTCCGGGCTCTTGTTGAGGATGTGGTCGATGAATCCGGGGTCCTGGTGGGAGAAGCCGTTGTGGTCCTGCCGCCAGGCGTGCGACGTGAGCAGGTAGTTGAGCGAGGCGAGAGGCTGCCGCCACGGTACGTCGCGCGCGCTCTGCAGCCACTTGACGTGCTGCCCGGCCATGCTGGCGACGATGTGCGCGAACGCCTCGTAGGAGGCGAACAGGCCGTGCCGCCCGGTGAGGACGTACCCCTCCAGCCAGCCCTGGCACATGTGCTCCGAGAGCACTTCGAGGACGCGGCCGTGGGGGCCCAGGTCCTCGTCCGTGCCGAGGGTGCTCCCCTGCCAGCCCCGTGCGGTGGCGGAGAAGACCGCGTCGAGGTGGTTGGAGGCCGTCTCGTCCGGTCCGACCATGCGGAAGTCGCGCCGCTCGGCGGTCGCCTCGAACAGCTCCGTGAGCAGACCGCCGAGCACGCGCGTCGGCTCGTGGGAGCTGCCGCCGGGCGTCTTGAGCTGTACGGCGTACCGCTCAAGCGGGGGCAGCGGCAGCTCGCGCACCAGACGTCCGCCGTTCGCGTGCGCCACCGCGCCCAGCCGCCGGTCGCCTTCGGGCACGCACGCCAGGACGTCCGCGGACGGCCTGCCGTCCCCGTCGAAGAGCTCCTCCGGGCGGTACGAGCGCAGCCACTCCTCCAACTGCCTCAGCCGGTCGGCGTCTTCGGTGACGCCGGTCAGCGGCACCTGGTGCGAGCGCCAGGTGTCCTCCACGGGCTTGCCGGAGACGTACCGGGGGCCCGTCCAGCCCTTCGGCGTACGGAGCACCAGCATCGGCCAGCGGGGCCTGTGCTGTACGCCGCCGCTGCCGTCCCGGGCGCGGGCCTCGCGCTGGTAGAGGGCGATGCGCTCCAGCGCCGTGTCGAAGGCGCCCGCCAGCGAGCGGTGCGTCTCGGCCGGGGGAGTGTCCGGCTCCGCGGTGACGTGGAGGGGGTCGTACCCGTAGCCCCGCAGCAGGGAGTCGAGTTCGTCCTCCGGGAGACGGGCCGGCACGGACGGATTCGCGATCTTGTAGCCGTTGAGGTGGAGCACCGGCAGCACCGCGCCGTCGTACACCGGGTCCAGGAACTTGTTGGAGTGCCACGACGCGGCGAGGGGCCCCGTCTCCGCCTCGCCGTCCCCGATCACGGCGCACACCAGCAGGTCCGGATTGTCGAACGCCGCCCCGTAGGCGTGTGCCAGCGCGTAGCCGAGCTCGCCGCCCTCCTGGATCGAGCCCGGCACGTCCGGGGCCGTGTGGCTGGGCAGGCCGCCCGGCTGGGAGAAGTCGCGGAAGAGCCGGAGCATCCCCTCGGCATCCCGCGCCCGGTCCGGGTCGTACTCCCCGAACGTGCCCTCCAGCCAGACGCCCGAGAGCACAGCCGGAGCACCGTGGCCCGGCCCCCACACGCACAGCGCCTCCGTGCCGTGCTCGCGGACGACCCTGTTGAGGTGCGTGTAGACGAGGCCGAGGCCCGGTGAGGAGCCCCAGTGCCCCAGGAGCCTCGGCTTGACGTGCTCCGCGCGCAGCGGCTCCCGCAGCAGCGGGTTGGCACGCAGATAGAGCTGGCAGGCGGAGAGGTAGTTGAGGGCACGCCAGTGGGCGTCGAGCCGTGCGGCTTCCTCGTCGGAGAGAGCGGAGTGCGTATGCATGCCGGATGGGTACCAGGGAGCACGGCGGCTGACACCCGCCCCGTATGCCGGGAGAAGCATCCGAACCGTGGCGGATTGTCCCGGTCCAGCCGTTGCCTGGCGCTGCGCCGGGCGGCACGATGACGGTGTGCTGAATCCATGGCTGGCGCTCGAGGCGGGTGCCGACGCGGCCGAGCGCGCCGGCCAGGTGCGGCGCGCCCACGAGGAGTTCGTGACGGGCGGCGGGATCGGGGCGCTGGTAAGGGGCGTGGTCGCCGAGTCCTGGCAGCGGTGCGCCGGAGCGTCCGTCGAGCCGGAGAGCGTCGCCGGAATCGACCTCGCCGACGGCGAACTGGAGGCATACCGCGCCGCTCACCCCCTCGCACGCGTCATGCCGCTCTTCCGCGAACTGCTCGGCACGGTGGCCGACGACGGCGCCCACCTGCTGTCCGTGTGCGACGAGAACGGCCGGATGCTCTGGGTCGAGGGCCACGCGCAAGTGCGGAGGCACGCCGAGCGGATGAACTTCGTGCCCGGTGCCCGCTGGTCGGAGCGGTACGTCGGGACCAACGCCCCCGGCACGGCGCTCGCCGTCGACCACGCCGTGCAGATCTTCGCCTCGGAGCACTACTGCCGGCCGGTGCAGGCGTGGACGTGCGCCGCCGCCCCCGTCCACGACCCCCGTACGCACCGCCTCGTCGGCGCCGTCGACATCACCGGCGGCGACCATCTCGCCTCTCCGCAGAGCCTCGCCCTCGTCCAGGCCACCGCGCGGGCCGCGGAGGCCGTCCTCGGCGAACTCGGCGGTGGGCCCGGCGCGTCCGCTCCCGCCGGACCCGTCCTGAACGTACTGGGCTGCGACGAGGCGCTGTTCGACGCGGGCGCCGGGCGGAGCGGCAGCTCCGACCGGGCGGGAGGGACGGCCGGGACGGGCGCTCCGCTGCGGCTGGGGCGGCGGCACAGCGAGATCATGATGCTGCTGGCGGCGCACCCCGAGGGGCTGACGGGCGAGCGGCTCGCGCTCGAACTCTACGGCGAGCGGGACGTCAACCCGGTGACGCTGCGGGCCGAACTCTCCCGCCTGCGCGGCCTGTTGGGGCCGCTGCTGGACTCGCGCCCGTACCGCCTGAGGAGGCGTCCCCACACCGACTACGACGCGGTCGGCGACGCCCTGTCGGCAGGGGACCCGCGGGCCGCCCTCGCGGCATACCGGGGGCCGCTGCTGCCGCTGTCCGAAGCCCCCGGCGTCGTACGCCTGCGCCGGCTGCTGGAGGACCGGCTGCGCCGCGCGCTGCTGCGGAGGCCCGACGCGGTGCTGCTGGAGGAGTGGGTGCGCACGCCCTGGGGCGAGGACGACCTGGAGGCGTGGGAGGCGCTCCTGACGTGCCGCGGCGCCGGAGAGACGCGGCGGCTGGCGCTGGCTTCGCGCGTGCGTGAACTGCGGCTCTCCTACGGGCTGGAGGAGAGCGCGGGAGGCGGCGGAGACCGTCCCGGCCGGTACGCAGCGGGCAGGGAAGCACACGCAACGTATCCGCAACGTTCCCGCCCATAGCCTCACCCGCAGAACGAGCCCGCCCCCGCCGGGCGGGCCGCACGCGTCACAAGGGGAGGCAAGCAGATGAGCCGCTACGCCGCGCCCGGGTCCGACGGGGCCGTCATGGACTATCAGTCACGCTACGACCACTGGATCGGGGGCGCCTACGTCGCCCCCGCACAGGGCGGCTACTTCGAGAACCCCACACCTGTCACCGGAGCGTCCTTCACGGAGATCGCCCGCGGCACCGCGGACGACGTGGAGCGCGCCCTCGACGCCGCCCACGCGGCGGCTCCCGCCTGGGGCCGTACCCCCGCCGCGGACCGGGCCGCAGTGCTCAACCGGATAGCCCAGCGCATGGAGGACCACCTCGAAGAGCTGGCGGTCGCCGAGACCTGGGAGAACGGCAAGCCGGTGCGGGAGGCCCTCGCCGCCGACATCCCCCTGGCGATCGACCACTTCCGGTACTTCGCGGGCGCGCTGCGGGCCCAGGAGGGCTCCCTGTCGGAGATCGACGAGGACACCGTCGCTTACCACTTCCACGAACCGCTCGGCGTCGTCGCGCAGATCATCCCGTGGAACTTCCCCATCCTCATGGCCGCCTGGAAGCTCGCGCCCGCGCTGGCGGCGGGCAACGCGGTCGTCCTGAAGCCCGCCGAGCAGACCCCGGCGTCCATCCACTTCTGGATGAGCCTGGTGGCCGACCTGCTGCCGCCCGGCGTGGTCAACATCGTCAACGGCTTCGGCGTCGAGGCGGGCAAGCCGCTGGCCGCCAGCCCGCGGGTGGCCAAGGTCGCCTTCACGGGTGAGACGACCACGGGGCGGCTGATCATGCAGTACGCCTCGGAGAACCTCAGGCCCGTCACGCTCGAACTCGGCGGCAAGAGCCCCAACATCTTCTTCGAGGACGTCTCCTCCGCCGACGACGACTTCCTCGACAAGGCGCTCGAAGGCTTCACCATGTTCGCCCTCAACCAGGGCGAGGTGTGCACGTGCCCGTCGCGTGCGCTCATCCAGCACGGCCACTTCAGGGACTTCCTCGACGCGGGGATCGCGCGCACCGAGAAGATCGTCCAGGGGCACCCGCTGGACACCGGGACGATGGTCGGGGCCCAGGCCTCCAACGACCAGCTGGAGAAGATCCTCTCCTACCTGGACATCGGCAGGAAGGAGGGCGCCCGGGTGCTGACAGGCGGCGCGCGGGCCGAACTCGGCGGGGAGCTGGAGGGCGGCTACTACGTGCAGCCGACCGTCCTCGAGGGCGACAACAAGATGCGCGTCTTCCAGGAGGAGATCTTCGGACCGGTCGTCGCGGTCACCGGTTTCTCCGACTTCGAGGACGCCATGCGGACCGCCAACGACACGCTCTACGGCCTCGGCGCCGGCGTGTGGACGCGCGACGGCGGAACCGCCTACCGGGCGGGACGCGCCATCCAGGCCGGGCGGGTGTGGACGAACTGCTACCACGCCTATCCGGCGCACGCCGCCTTCGGCGGCTACAAGCAGTCCGGCATCGGCCGCGAGAACCACCGGATGATGCTCGACCACTACCAGCAGACCAAGAACCTGCTGGTGAGCTACTCGCCGAAGAAGCTCGGGTTCTTCTGATGGCCTCCGGAGAGCGGACGCGGGAGGTGGCGCCGCGGCAGACCGGGGAGGGGCCCGCACCGGACGGCCCCGAACGGGTCGCCGTCACCGGCGAGGCGGCAGACGTGATCCGCCGCCTGACGGAGCAGCACGGGCCGCTGATGTTCCATCAGTCCGGCGGCTGCTGCGACGGCAGCTCTCCCATGTGCTACGAGCGCGGGGAGCTGCGGACGGGCGACTCGGACGTCCTCCTCGGCGGACTGGCCGTGGAAGGCGTCGCCGAACCGGTGCCGTTCTGGATGTCCGCCGGCCAGTACGCCTACTGGAGCCACACCCACCTCACGGTGGACGTGGTGCCGGGGCGCGGCAGCGGATTCTCCCTGGAGGCGCCGGAAGGTGTCCGCTTCCTCATCCGCTCCAGGCTGCTGGAGTAGCGGGAGCCCTGAGCCCGGCCGCCCGGCACTCCGTGATCCGACGGGAGCCGGACGGAGGGGCCTGCGGAGAACGGCCGGCCGGCGGGTCGGGAGAAGTGCCTGCCGGCCGGTCTCCGAGACGGCTCGTGAGAGGACGTGCTGCCAGGTGGTCCGGCACCTACTGGTCGAGAACCTCGAACGAGTCACCGCTGCGCACCCTGCCCGTGCGCTCGGGGATCAGATTCTGGCCGAACACCAGCTGGTCCCCGAAGCGACGGTGGCGGGCCAGGGTGCGCAGCGGTTCCTTTCCGCGTTCGGCGGTCTCCTGGTCCGTCGTGGTCACCACGCAGCGGCCGCAGGGCTTGACGACGCGGAAGACGACCTCGCCGATCCGCACCCGGCGCCACCCGTCCTCGGCCCACGGGGCGGTGCCCTCGATGACGATGTTGGGACGGAAGCGGCTCATCGGCAGCGGTCCCTCGTCGGCGTGATCTCCCTGTGCGATCAGCGAGTTGAGGGCGTCGAGCGAGGAGAGCGACGTCAGCAGCAGGGGAAAGCCGTCCGCGAAGGAGACCGTCTCACCAGGGCGTGCGAACGCCCCGATCTGCCGCCGGTGCTCCGGGGCGTCCATGTACACGAGCTGCGCGGGCGTCCCGAGGTAGCCGGAGAACCACGCGCTCGCCTCGGGCGCCGCGGGCACCGCCTCGACCTTCCTCCCGAAGATCTGCACCACGACCGTCCCGCCGGCCCGCGGAGGAACCGCGACCTCCAGCGGCTCCCTCCCCGGAGCCGCCACCCGGACTCCCCCTTCCCCCGCACCCTGTGCGGAGGTGATCCCGGGCAGCGGTTCGGCGCGTGCGAGTGCGAGACGCGGATGCTCCCGCTGCGTCAGCTGGTTGCCGTCGGGCGCCGTCAGCATCCAGCGCCGGTCACCTGCGGGGCCCCACGGTTCGACCGCCAGCTCGTCGAGAGCCGTCCCCGCTAGTGCCTTCACCGGGTAGACGTGCAACGCGGACGGTCTCGGCTCGGTCATGCGGCCATCCTGTCACCCGGCACTCTGTTCCGGCAGTTGAGCCGGTGTTCAGTAACCGCGGCCCTGGTACTGCTGCCCGCCGTAGGGGTCCTCGTACTGGTTCGGCATCTGGCGGGGCGGTGCCGGGCGGGGTGCTGCCGGCCGGGGTGCCGCGGGCCGCGGTGCCGCCGGGCGCGGGGCCACGGGGCGCATCTGCTGCGGCGGCGGGGTCTGTTGAGGCTGCTGTTGCTGCGGGTACTGCCGGGGGTCCGGGTATCCTCGCTGCGCGGGAGCCTGCTGCGGGATGTACGGAGCGGGCGTCTGCTGCAGCGGAGCCGACTGCAGCGGAGCCGGCTGTGCCATTCCGGGCGGCGGAGGCTGCTGGCCCATGCCGCCGGAGTAGCCCTGCGGCGGGGCGTTGTACTGCTGGGGGCCGCCTCCGGACGGAAGAGCGGGACGCGCCGGAGGCAGGGCGGGGAGCGAGGAGCCGATGGGCTCGTACGCCGACGGGACCCGGATCGGCGCGATCTGCGGCGTGCCACGCTCGTTGACGAGCATGTCGTAGATCGGGGTGTCCGGGTAGGACGGGCCAGCGTAGTAGCCGCCAGGGGAGTAGCGGGGGGAGGTCATGCCCATAAGGTAAGCCCAAATTGTGGCCGTTGGGGAGCCCGGTCATGGGGCCGATTCTTGCGCTTGCAGTGCCTCCGTATCACCAAACCGAGCGAACGTGTGGAAAACGGTCACGGGGCGATGTCGAGATCCTGTAAAGGAGCGCCGTTCGCCGTTGCGTGGCGCGTCGATTAGGTTTGCCGCCGAGCCGCCCGCACAGCGCGACGGCCACCGGATGAAGGGGGAGTGGCATGACGATGCAGAAGGGCTCCAACGTCCCGGTCGCCGCGGCGTCCGTACGTGTCGAGCTGAGCTGGCAGGCGGGCCCCGGCGTTCCCGACGTGGACGCCTCCGCGCTGCTGCTCGCCGGGGGGAAGGTGCGCTCTGACGGTGACTTCGTCTTCTACAACCAGCCGCGCCACGCCTCCGGAGCGGTGCGCCATGAAGGCAAGCAGCCTCAAGGAGCAGGCGTCACCGACGCGTTGAGCGCCGACCTGGGCGGCGTCGAGGGGGAGATCGAGCGGATCGTGATCGCCGCGTCCGCCGACGGCGGCGCCTTCGGCCAGGTCCCGGGTCTCTGCGTACGGGTGCTGGACGCCGCGGGCGGAGCCGAACTCGCGCGCTTCGACAGCGCCGACGCCACGGTGGAGACGGCCTACGTCCTCGGTGAGCTCTACCGCAGGCAGGGCGCCTGGAAGTTCCGCGCGGTCGGGCAGGGCTACGGCAGTGGACTGGCCGGTCTGGCAACGGACTTCGGCATCAGCGTCGACGAACCCGCCGAACCGGTGCGTGCGCCGGCGCAGACCGCCCCGTCCGCACCGGCCCCCGCCCCGCACGCGCCCCCGGCAGCCCCTCCGGCAGCACCGCCCGCGGCTCCGCCTCCGCCGCGCGAACCCGTACGCCTGACGAAGGTGACGCTGACCAAGGAGGCGCCGAGCGTCTCCCTCACCAAGCAGGGCGGCACCTCGGGAACCATGCGCGTCAACCTCAACTGGGAGGTGCAGAAGCAGTTCTCCGGCTGGGGCAGGAAGCTCGGCAAGGCCATGGCGATGCACTCCGACCTCGACCTCGACCTGTGCGCGCTCTTCGAACTCGCCGACGGCCGCAAGGGCGTCATCCAGGCGCTCGGCAACGCCTACGGGTCGCTCCACCAGCCGCCGTTCATCCACCTCGACGGCGACGACCGTACGGGCGCGAACGCCTCCGGCGAGAACCTCACGATCAACCTCGACCACGCCAAGGACCTGCGGCGCGTCCTGATTTTCGTGACCATCTACGAAGGGGCCCGCAGCTTCGCCAGCGTCAACGGGACCGTCACCCTCCAGCCTCAGCACGGCGCCCCGGTCGAGTTCCACCTCGACGAGTGCACGGTCTCCTCCAACGTCTGCGCACTCGCGCTGATCACCAACGAGAGCGGCGACCTCGTCGTCCACCGCGAGGCGCGCTACCTGGTCACGCCGCGCGGCAGCAGCCCCCAGCGCACGGTGGACGCGGCCTACGGCTGGGGCATGCAGTGGACGCCGGGACGCAAGTGATCGTGCGCGTCGGCCGGCGCCGCGCGGGGCGTCAGGCGTAGGTGCGGCCCTTCCACGCGGCGCCGCGGCCCCGGTGGTGGCGCAGAGCCGAGTCGAACGTCATCAGCAGGTAGAGGGCGGCCGTGGCGGGCAGCGCGAGAGCCCGCCACGGCGGCTGACCGTAGTAGCGCAGCATCGGCACGTACGTCAGCGCCATCACCGCCCACGCCGCCGCCCCCACCGGCGAGCCGGCCAGCGCCGTCACCGGCGGTGCGAGGTAGACGAGCGCGAGTCCCGCGAGCGTCCCGGCCAGCACCAGCGGGTTGTGTCCCAGCTGTGCGTACGCGCTGCGCGCCACCATCTGCCACAGCTGCGGCAGGCGTTCGTAGGGGCGCACGCTCGTCACCTTGTCCGCGAGCCCGAGCCAGATGCGTCCGCCGGCCTCGCGCTTGACGGCCCGGGCCAGCGTCACGTCGTCGATGACGGCGCCCCGGATGCGGTCGGGGATGCGGGCGCGCACGGCGGTCTCGGTGCGCAGCAGCACGCAGCCGCCGGCGGCCGCCGCGGTGCGCGAGGCCGGCCGGTTCACGCGGCCGAACGGGTACAGCTGCGCGAAGAAGTAGACGAACGCCGGGACGATGAGCCGTTCCCAGCCGCTGTCCGCACGGAGCCGCGCCATCTGGGAGACGAGGTCCAGGCGGGCGCCGAGGGCCGCGCGCACGAGGCTGCGCAGCGAGTCCGGGTCGTGCGCGATGTCCGCGTCGGTCAGCAGCAGGAACTCGGCGTCGGTGCGCTCCCTCGCGACGGACATGCCGTGCCGCAGCGCCCACAGCTTCCCCGTCCACCCGGCTTCCGGGTCGCCGGGGCGGTGCACGGAGAGCGGGAGGCCGTCCGGCTGTGCCCGCGCGAGCCGCAGCGCGAGGTCGCCGGTGCCGTCGGTCGAGCCGTCGTCGACGAGGATGATCTCCGCATGGCCGGGATAGTCCTGGGCGAGGAGCGTCGGCAGGCTCGACGGCAGGACGGCCGCCTCGTCCCGCGCCGGGACGAGGACCGCCACCGACGGCCACCAGTCCGGCTCCCCGCCGGGCGGCAGGCGGATGTCCGTGCGCCAGAAGAGGCCCTGCCCCGCCAGCAGCCACAGCCAGGCGGCGAGGGAGGCGGCGGCGGTCCAGGTGAGCACGCTCATCGCCGCAGTGTCCCCCAGCCCGGCCGCGTCGCGGCGCAGGCGGGCGCTCCGCCGCCGGGGTAAGTGCCGGAGACGTGGGGACATGCCCCGGATGGCCCATCGACTACAGTTCCTGCCGTGAAGATCGCGCTCGTCGACTCGGGACTCGGCCTCCTCGCCGCGGCAGCGGCGGTACGGCGTCTGCGGCCCGACGCCGACCTCGTACTCTCCAGCGACCCGGCGGGCATGCCCTGGGGCCCCCGCACCCCCGAAGACATCACCGCGCACGCTCTGGCCTGCGCCGAGGCCGCCGCCGCGCACGGCCCGGACGCGTTGATCGTCGCCTGCAACACCGCCTCCGTGCACGCCCTTCCGACGCTCCGCGCCGAACTGGAGCCCGGAATCCCCGTGGTCGGGACGGTGCCGGCGGTCAAGCCCGCCGCGAGCGCGGGCGGCCCCGTCGCCGTATGGGCCACGCCCGCCACAACGGGCAGCCCCTACCAGCGCCGCCTCATCGCGGAGTTCGGGCAGGGAGCACAGATCGCCGAGGTTCCCTGCCACGGCCTGGCCGACGCGGTCGAGAGCGCCCAGGAGGAGGCCATCGACGTCGCCGTCGGGGCGGCCGCCGCGCTCACGCCGCCCGGTGTGCGCTCCGTCGTGCTGGGCTGCACCCACTACGAACTCGTCGGAGAACGCATCCGTGCCGCGGTCGCGCAGCCCGGCGGGCCGCTGCCCGCGCTCTTCGGCTCCGCGGAGGCGGTCGCGGCGCAGGCCCTGCGGCGCGGCGGCCACCGTCCGGATCCCTCGGCCCCCGGTACCGGCGGGCTGACGGTGCTCTTCAGCGGACGCGCCGCCGAGCGGCTCCCCGAAGCCGCGGCCACCTACGCCGAGGGCCGGCTCCTCACCGCGGCCACCCTGACGCCGTAAGAGCCCGCCCGGCAGGGGACGTTCACAGGTGGACGGACCGCCGCGCGGCGGCCGTGCCCGCCAGCAGCGCGGCGCCCGCCGTCACCTGAGTGAAGCTCAGCGCGTTGCCGATCGCGCTCAGCGCGGCCAGAGCCGAGAGCGCGGCCGCGGCGGTGAGTACGACGGGCGCCGGGCGGGGAGAGGCCCGCAGCGCCGCCATCAGCCACACGTACGCCGCCGCGAGCAGCAGCAGCCCCACGAGGCCCTGCTCGGCGGCGAGTTGGAGCGGCGCGGAGTGGGGCTTGCCGTCGGCTCCCGCGGCCTGGTGGGTGGTGGGGCTCAGCTCGCGGAAGGTGTCGGGTCCCGTCCCCGTGAGCGGCTTCTCGCGCAGGAGGTGGAGCGCGTCCTCCCACAGGTCGGTGCGGTGCTCCGTCAACTGGCCCTGGAGAGCGGCGGTCACCGGCCGGGGCAGCGCGTCCGCCGCCACGGCGAGGGTGACGCCCGTGACCGCCGTCGCGGCCAGGGCGAGGGCGGCGAGCGCGGGCAGCCGCCGGCGTACGCGTCCCACCGCCAGGGACCATAGCAGTACGGCAAGCCCCGCCGCGAACCCGACGGGCGTCCCCAGGACCAGGGCCAGCGCCACGGTGCCCGCCGCGGCGAGGCGCAGCACGACCCGCACCGCGTTGACGGGAGTGGCCCACGCGGCGCAGCAGGCCGCGCCCACGGCGAGGGTGAGCAGCGCGGCCGTGACGCCGGAACGCCCCTCCGGGCCCGCGAACCGGATGCTCCCCGCGACCATCCGGGTCGGCACCGGGCCGAAGAGAGCGAGCAGGACGCCGAGTGCCGCGGCGCCTGCGGGAGCGCCCACCGGCAGCAGGGAACCCGCGATGCGCCCGGTTGCGTAGCCCGCGCCGACGGCGAGAACCGCGAGCAGCAGACCCTCCGGCCGGGCGTCGCGCCCGGCAGCCGTGATCAGCGCCCAGGCGGCGCAGGCCCCGAGGACGAGTACGCCGGCGACGTCGGCCGCGTTGCTCTCCCGCTGCTCGACTGGGCATGGCACAAGCGTTGGTGACGTCATTCGCGCGACCCCCCGGAACCCGCGCACCCGTACCGCCTGCGACGTCGGCGGACGGATTGCGACTCGCGGGCTCAACCGTAGTGCGCGAACGGCGAGTTGTGGATGGGTTGCGCCCGAATGATGTGCTTGGTGCGAAGATGACCGCCTCCGGCGGGCCGCGCGGAGGCGCGTACGGGAGGGGTGCGGCCCCTTCACCTGGCCGCGCCTGGTGCACGGCGGTCCGGCCCCGGCACCCGAGCGCCCCGGAATCGGCGGGGACGCCCCGAACGGGGGCGTTTCCGGCGCGGCGGCGAGGCAACCACGACAGCCATGTTGCGCAGGACACTGACAGGTGCGGCGGCCGGAGCCGCCGGGACGACCGCGCTCAACGCGGTCACCTACGCGGACATGGCGCTGCGGGGCAGGGCCGCGAGCTCGGCGCCGGCGGACGTCGTCGACGCGCTCAGCGACCGCACGGACGTCGCCCTCCCCGGCACCGGCGAGGTCCGGACGAACAGGGCAGCCGGCGTGGGCGCGCTGCTCGGCATGGCCACGGGAGTCGCTGTCGGCGCGTGCTACGGCCTGGCCAGAGCTTCCGGGTGGCGTCCGGCGGTGCCGGTGGCCGCGGTGGCGACGGGCGTCGCGGCCATGGCCGGCTCGGACGTGCCGATGGCGGCCCTGGACATCTCCGACCCCCGCGGCTGGACTCCGTCCGACTGGCTGTCGGACCTCGTGCCGCACCTGGTGTACGGGCTGGTCACCGCTGCCGTCTTCGAACTGGCGACGGGGCGCGGCCGGTAGCGGCGGCCGCTTCCGCGGAACCGCGACGGCATTCCGCAGCCGGGAGCGCGAGGCCCCGCCCCCGGCTCGCCGGAGCGGGGCCTCGTCGCGCCTGCACGGCTACTCCTCCCGGAGCTCCGCACCCGCCTGCCCGGAGCCGGGAGCCCCGGGCGGGGGACCGGGCCGGCCGGACCGGCCGGGACGGCGCAGCACCTGCGTCACCCGTCCCGAACCCTGGCAGGACTCGCACGCCTCGACGTAGCTGCCCCGGCCGTCCATGACCGTCTGCCCCCTCCCGGTACCACTGCAGGAAGTGCACCGGCAGGGCGGTGGCATAGCCGTCATACGCCATCACCTCCAGGCTGAGCGCTTGCCCGTCCCGGGCCGGACCACACGTCGCCGCTGCTCACCGGCCCTGTGCAGGCCCGGCGCCTCCTGTCTGCGGAGACCCACAGTGACCCTTCGACGGAGCACCGTCCCGCCCGGTCCTCCGGCGTCGCGGCTGACGCCCGAACACGTAGAGTCGGGCCCATGGCGACACCCGAGTTCATCCGCACCCTCCGCGAGAGCGCAGGTCACCAGCTGCTCTACCTCCCCGGCGTGAGCGCCGTCGTCTTCGACGACGAGGGGCGGGTGCTGCTCGGACGGCGGACGGACACCGGGCGCTGGGCGATCATCGGCGGCATCCCCGAGCCGGGGGAGCAGCCCGCCGCCGCGGTGGCGCGCGAGGTCCACGAGGAGACCGCCGTGACCTGCGTGCCCGAACGGGTGGTCCTCGTACAGGCGTTGCCGGAGCCCGTCACCTACCCGTCCGGCGACATCTGCCAGTTCATGGACGTCTGCTTCCGCTGCCGCGCCGTCTCCGGCGAGGCCAGGGTCAACGACGAGGAGTCCCTGGAGGTGGGCTGGTTCTCCCTGGACGCGCTCCCCGACCTGGAGGAGTTCGCCGTCAGCCGCATCAAGATGGCCGCCGGCGACGGACCCGCCTGGTTCGAGGGGATCGACGCGGCCTGAGCGCCGGGCCGCTGCGCCGTCCGCCCCAGCCGCAGGCCGCGGGCGGAGAGGGTTACGTTGGAAGGCGGAACGCCGGGGCCCGGCGGCGACGGGGAGAGTCTGCCCCGCGGGAGCCGGCGGCCGGGGCCGCGCAGGAGGTGGGAGTCACGTGCAGGGCAGCGACGAGCGCGAGGGCGGGGAGCCGGCGTGCTGGCTGAACCAGGTCTGCGAGGAGTGCGGCCGGGTGCGTGAGCAGCCCGGACGCGCGGACTGCGAACACTGCGGCCACGACCCGGCGGCGGACCGGCCCGAAGCCGGGGCAGGGACCCCGTCCGGCGGCCGTCGGCGGGAACGCCGCGACCGCGACCCGGAGGGGAAGGCCCGCAACGCGCGCCCGCGCGACGGGCTCGGACGGCCGCTCCCGTACGGGGAGGAGGGCGTCGCCCGGCAGCCCGAGGGCGTGGTGCGTACCCCGAACGAGACCCTGGGCGAGGCGCAGAGGCTGCTCGACGAGGGCAAGCCCTTCCACGCGCACGAGGTCTTCGAGGACGCCTGGAAGTCCGCGCCGGAGCAGGAACGGCCGCTGTGGAAGGGGCTGGCGCAGATCGCGGTCGGCGTCACGCACCTCGCCCGGGGGAACACCACGGGCGGCGCGCGCCTTCTGCTGCGGGGCGCCGACGGGATCGCTCCCTGGGCGGCCGGCCCCCCGCACGGCATCGACGTGGCCGCCGTGGAGTCGTGGGCCCGGCAGACGGCGGACGGGATCGAGGGGCGCGCCACGAGCGGGCCCGTGACGGTGCGGCCCCCCTCGCTGCGCGGCACCCCCGCCGTCTGACCCGCCCGGCGGGGTGGCGGCCCGGAGCCGGGACGGCCCGTGGCCGCCCCGCTCACACCTTCCGGAAGTGGTAGGCCTCCTCCGCGGCCGCGGCGACCTCCTCGAGGTCCGCACCTCCCGCGGAGGCGACCACCGCGGCGATCGCCCCCTCGACGAGGGGCGCGTCCACGAGCTGCGAGTTCTCCGGCAGTTCGTCCCCTTCGGCCAGCAGCACTTTCACCGTCAGCACGGCACTGCCGAGGTCGACGAGGATGGCCACCCCGGCGCCCGAGTCGACCTTGTGGGCCGCGGCGCTGATGAGTTCCGCACTGGTGCCCAGACCGCCGTCCGGCCCGCCGCCGGCGCCCTCCACCGGAGCGCTGTCGCGTCCGGCGGCGAGCCCCACGGCGAGGCGGGCGACCGAGTCGGCCACCTCCTTGCTGTGCGAGACCAGCACGATTCCCACACGCGGTTCCGGCTTCCCCGCCTGGGGGCGGGGTTGCGCGTCCTGCTGCTCACTCATCGGCGACCGCCCCGGCCAGTGCGGTGAACAGGAGCGCGGACGACGTCGCTCCCGGGTCCTTGTGCCCGATGCTTCTGTCGCCCAGGTAGCTGGCCCGGCCCTTGCGCGCACGCAGCGGAACGGTGGCCTGGGCGCCCTCGTCGGCCGCGGTGCGTGCCGCGCCGTACGGATCGGGCCCTCCGGCGGACAGCGCCTCGACGCCGGGGTAGAGCGCGTCCAGCATCGTCTTGTCTCCCGGGGCCGCGCCGCCGAGCTGGGCCACGGCGTCGACTCCCACGCGCAGGGCGTCCGCCAGCTGACGGCCGGTCACCTGCTCGTCGTCGCCGAGTGCCTTGCCCGTACGGCGCAGCAGTGTTCCGTACAGCGGCCCCGAGGCACCGCCGACGCTGGAGACCAACTGGCGGCCGGCCAGGATCAGTACGGCGCCGGGCGCGCTGGGCGACTCCTTGCCGAGCGCGGTGACGACGGCCGCGAATCCGCGCTGCAGATTGCTGCCGTGGTCCGCGTCCCCGATCGCCGAGTCCAGCTCGGTGAGCAGGTCGGCCTCACGCTCGACGGCGGCGGCTGCGGCGGTGAGCCAGCGGAAGACGGCACCTGCGTCCAGCTCATCGGTCAGGTCGGTCAAGACAACTCCCTTTCACGAGGGCTCGCGGGCGAGGCGCCCGACGGCGGCCGCTGCCCGGTCCATTGCTCACGGCTCATGCTCAGCAACCCCAGCGCAGACCCGGCGTGCTCACCGGCGCGTCGTACAACCGCAGCATCTCCTCGTCGGCCCGGCAGAGCGTCACTGAGGCCCCCGCCATGTCCAGCGAGGTGACGTAGTTGCCGACGAGGGTACGGGCGACGGGCACGCGGCGCTCTTCGAGGACGCGCCGCACCTCGGCGCAGAATCCGTACAGCTCCAGCAGGGGAGTGCCGCCCATGCCGTTGACGAGGGCCAGTACGGGGCCGTCGGGCTCCAGGTCCGTGAGCACCGCGTCGACCGCGAAGTCGGCGATCTCGCCCGAGGTCATCATGGGGCGGCGCTCGCGGCCCGACTCGCCGTGGATGCCGATGCCGAGCTCCAGCTCCCCGGGCGGCAGGTCGAAGGTCGGGCTGCCCTTGGCGGGCGTGGTGCACGGGTTGAGCGCGACGCCGAAGCTGCGCGCGGAGTCCGCGACCTGGCGCGCCATCGACTCCACCCGCTCCAGCGGCGCCCCCTCCTCGGCGAGAGCCCCGGCGATCTTCTCCACGTAGAGGGTGGCGCCCGTGCCGCGCCGGCCGGCGGTGAACTCGCTGTCGGTGACCGCCACATCGTCCTGCACGAGCACCTTGGCGATCTGGATGCCCTCGTCCTCGGCCAGCTCCGCGGCCATGTCGAAGTTCAGGACGTCGCCCGTGTAGTTCTTGACGATGAACAGGACGCCCTTGCCGCTGTCCACGGCGGCCGCCGCCCGCGTCATCTGGTCCGGCACGGGGGAGGTGAAGACCTCGCCCGGGCACGCGGCGTCGAGCATGCCCCGGCCCACGAAGCTGCCGTGCAGGGGCTCGTGCCCCGAACCACCGCCGGAGACGAGGCCGACCTTGTCGGCGACGGGTGCGTCGCCGCGGACGATCACCCGGTTCTGCACATCGACCGTGAGCTCGGGATGCGCCGCGGCGACCCCGCGCAGCGAGTCCGCGACGACGTTCTCCGGCACATTGATCAGCATCTTCATTGATACCTCCGAGTGAGCGAATGACTGTCTCTCTGGCCGGTGCTCCTACAGGTCAGAGCTGGAATCGCGGGTACGGCACCGAGCCCGGCGGCCGCCGACCGCGGCCGTGACGCACCGTCGGCACCGTGTGGCCCGCCCGCCGCTGAGCGCGGGTCAGCGGGACGGGCGCTTCTCCCTGCGGCTGCCGCGGGCGCCCCTCGGCGCCCGCGGGCGGGGCGGCTCGTGTCACGGGACGTGACCTGGTCGGTCTGCACATCTACAGCCTGCCGCAACGCGCGGCAGCTGAAGAGATCCGCGCGGGGTTCCCGGCGGGTTTCGCCGCCCTGCCGATGCGGGGCTCGCGATGCGGGGCGCACGGCGTGGGACCGCTCAGCCCAGCTCGAGGCTGGTGACCCCGAACACGCGCTCCGCGTCCACCGGCGGGGGCGGTCCGGCGTACATGCGGACGGTGTGGGACCCGGGCTGCAGACCCCGGGAGACGGCGAGGGCGACCGCCGCCTCGTGGGTCTCCGGAACATCGACATGGACCTCCTCGTCCTGGCCGGTGTGAGCGGTGAGTGCGTCGAAGAGCGCTTCGGCCGTCCGGCGGTCGTCGGCGAAGAGAGGCCCGATGCGGCTGCCGGAGCGCGCCTTGCGGACGACGCCGTACCCGGCGACCTCGCCCGCGCGCAGGAAGACGTAGGCCGAGTGCCCCTCCGCGGTGAGCCACCGTTCCAGGAAGGCGCGGCGTTCTGCGGGGAAGCACCGGCGGTCGTACTCCGCGACCGCGTCGAAGTGGGCATCCGTGACGGCCGTGACGTCCGGGGACGGGGTGCCGGAGGTCGTGGGCCGGCCGGAGTAGCGGCCGGTGCGGTAGGCGGGGACGAAACCCGAGCGCCGGTAGGTCTCCTCCTGGGCGGGAACCGCGTCGAGGCCGATCGTGCGCCCGTCGGCGTGCGGCACGGCCTCGTTCCAGGTCGCCATGCCGAGGCCCTTGCCGCGGTGCGCGGGATCCACGAGGTAGTAGCCCAGGAAGGCGAAGTCGTCGGAGTAGTTGACGACGGAGACCGCGGTGGCGGGCTTGCCCTCCAGCCGGCCGAGGAAGAACCCGGCCGGGTCCGTGGGGTGGAAGCAGACCGTGTCGCCGAAGCCCGGGTTCCACTCCTCTTCGGCAGCCCACTCCTCCACCTGCAGCCACTCCTCCGAGGAGGCGCGGCCGAGGACGAGCCCGGCCGCGGCGGCGGGCGGTTCCCCGGGGGAGGGCTGGAGCGGGGCGTCGTCGCTGAGGGGGGTCATTCCGTCTGTCCGTCCTTTCCCGGTGCCTCCGCGGCCGGGCGGGCCGGCCGCGGAGGCGGTGCGTCGGTCGTGCGTCAGATCAGGTCCATCGCGGCCACCTCGTCGGGGCGGCCGTAGCTGACGGGGCCCTGGAAGCGCCGGCGTGCGGTGGCGAACCACCACACGGTGGCGATGACGAGCACCACCGCCAGCGCGATCGGGGCGTAGTTGAAGTTGGTGGGCGTGATCGGCGAGGCGTGCGGCAGCATGAACAGCACGTTGCTGACCACGATCCACACCACGGCGACCGTTCCGACGGGCTTGCCCCAGCGTCCCAGGTGCCACGGGCCCGGCTCGAAGTCGTCGAGCTTCAGGCGGAGGTAGATCGGGACGGCGTAGGCGAGGAAGAGGCCCACGACGTTGACGCTGACGATCGCCGTGAACGCCGTCTCGGACCACCAGCCCGGGATGACGAGCACGAGGGAGCAGGCCGCCGCCAGCCACACCGCCTTGACGGGCGTGCGGGTGCGGGAGGACACCGAGTGCCACCAGCGGGAGCCGGGCATGGCGCCGTCCCGCGAAAAGGCGAAGATCTGCCGGGTGTTGCTGGTCATGTTGGCGAGACCGCAGAAGAGCATCGCGCCGATGACGATGAGCAGCAGGAATTTGGCGGTGCCGACGCCCAGGGAGTTGATGAGAATCTGCACCGGGGGAGCGTCGGCCTTGGCTTCGGCGCCGTAGTCGCGGATCGAGTACACGAGCGCGAGCATCAGGATGAGGCCGGTGATCGCGGAGTAACCGATGGCGCGCATGATGCCGCGCGGTGCGTTCACCGTGGCCTGCACGGTCTCCTCGGACATGTGGAAACTGCCGTCGAACCCGGTAAAGGTCCAACTGGTGACGAGCAGGCCCAGCATGCCGCCGTAAATGGCGCTCTCGAAGCCGGTGTTGTTCACGAAGTGCGTGACGAACGAGGCCGGCTGGTGGTCGGAGGGCACCACCATCAGCGCCGTCACGATGACGACCATGCCGATGAGCAGCCACCACACGGAGATGCGGTTGAGCAGGGCCACGAGCTGGACCGTGTAGGTGTTGGCCAGCGCCTGGAGCAGCAGGATCACCGCCGTGATGACGACGGTCTTCTGGATCGTCACCTCGTACGTGTGCCACTGCATCGCGAAGAAGGCCTGGAGGAACGTGGCAGCCGCGAAGCCCGTGGCCGCTGTTCCTCCCACCTGGCCCACGAAGTTCAGCCAGCCCGTGTACCAGGACCACGCGCCCTTGTGCTTCTTCGCGAGCTTTCCTGCGGAGAAATACAGCGCGCCGCTCGTCGGATACGCCGAGGCGATCTCCGCCATCGAGGCGCCGATGAAGAGCACCATCACCGAGACGCCGATCCAGCCGAATATGAGAATCGGCGGACCGCCCGCGTTCATTCCGAATCCGAAGGAGGAGAAGATTCCGGAGATGATGTTGATGATGGTGAACGAGATGGCGAAATTGTCGAACGCGCGGAATCGGCGCGTGAGTTTACGCGGATATCCCATCGCGTGCAGTGTGGCGTCGTCGTCGAGAGCCGGGGGAGCCTCTCGCTGACGCGTCCTCGCACGGGTGAGGAAGGAGGAGTCGGGCACGGAGAACCTTTCTGGGTGGGTCAGAGAAGAAGCGTCTTAGGGAGGGCCGGCTATGGGCCGTCCGATGCGCCGTGAGCCCGGCCCGGGCGTGTCCCGGCGCGAAGCGGCCCTGCCTCAGCGGGAGTTGGGTACCGGCAGTCCGCACGCCCTTCGGGCCTTGGTCAGCTGCTCCTCGGGGTCGCCCAGCGCGCTCCACGGCATTCGCGCGGCGTACGGCCCCATGGCGGCGAAGACCGGCCGGGCCTCGAACTCGCACTGCGCCATGAGCAGTGCGTGTGCCAGGTACGACAGGTCGATGACCGGGGTGAACTCGTAACCGGCGACCTCGGGAAGCCAGTGCTGGTAGGCACCCAACGCCGTGGCCTTCCACTGGGGTTGCTCCCAGGTGCGGCTCGCGAGCAGCGAGGAGGGGTCGTGCCCCTCGACGAGCGCCACGAGCGGCAGCAGCCGCAACGCCGAGGTCGCGGGGGCGCGTTGGCCGAGGAAGGCGGCGACGTCCCAGGCGGCGTTGGTCGAACCGCCGTACCGGGCGAAGAAGAAGGACAGGAACCGGTGATGGGCCTCCCGGTGCCAGGGGTCGAGGCGGAGGATGTGGGAGAAGAGCGTCCAGGGGCCCGTCGGTGCGGTGAGGAGCCCCTGCGGTGCGGGGTCGCGGGGGCGCTGCAGACGGGCCAGCGACAGCTGGGTGACCCACGGTGTCGGGTCCCTCGGGGCCATCAGCGCGGCGCGCTGGCAGGCGGCGAAGGCGATGCGTCCGAGGTTGGGGGCGCGTCTGTCCTCGGTGTCGGCGGCCCTCAGGGCCCGCAGCGAGGCCACGCGTGCCCACAGCAGTGCGGCCTCCCTGCTCGGGTCCTCGGCCAGCCACCGCTCGGCGAGGTCGGAGTCGGCGGCCTCCGAGGCGAGCACGAGCGAGCGGTGTGCGCGCAGGCCGTTGTCCGTGCGGGCGTCCTTGAGCGCCTCGTTGGCGCTGAAGTAGCGGCCGGCCCGCACGTCCACGCAGGCGCGTGCCAGCTGGCGGTCATCGGCCGCCGGGTGCCACTGGTACTGCCCCTCGAAAAAGCCCGCGGTCATGCTCTCCTGCCGAATCTGCCGTCTCCGCCGATGCCGCCCCCATGCGCACAATTCGGGCAAGCCGAATTCGACCGGAACTCATCCAGTGCCTGGCAGCAACGCACACCCTACTCAGCGTCATGACGGACCGGAACCTCCGATCCGTATCGCTATGGCAACGCTGCCCATTCCTCCCCACTTAGGTGTCTCCTCTGGGCCTCTAGAGGGGGTTGGGGTATGTGGTGAGCATATGTCAGCCCGCTGCTGCGCCAATTCGGCAGTGGCCGGCGCACATCCGGAGAGCCGAACACGCGTGGTGAGTACAGCGTTTTCGCGGAGTGGCCGAAGCGGGCGACTGCGACTTCGACAGCGGTGCCGGGAGGGCTGTTCGAGTAGTAAGGGATTGCTGTTCCTTGAAAATCGAACTTTCCCTGCGTGGTTTTTCAGTTGCCGCCCGTCGGATAGGCGGTCGCGCTACGGGAATTCTCAGAGCGCTCTCAAGTTCCGGTGCCTCACGCGGCGGTCAGGGAGAGGGGTGCGGCGGAGGCTCCGGCGGCCGCGGCTCTCCGCCGGCGCCGCCGAGGCGGCGCGGGGAGGGGCCGCGGCCCGGAGCGTGCCGATCCGTCAGGGAATCGGCGGGACCGTCGGGCCTTCCTGGGCGAGAAGGTCCCGCGCGAACTGCTCCCACTGCGCGTACCGGTCCGGATAGGCCGACCTCTGAACGGCCTGGCACACCTCGCCGGGAGGCATCGTCTCCCAGCCCTGGATCTGTATCAGGCCGGGATTGCTGCCGAACGGGGCGACGCCGTAGAAGGACTTGGAGGACGTGGGGACGTCCGTGATCTGCTCAGGCGTACCCCACCCGGTGCTGGGGCGCTGCTGGAAGATGCCCAGCGAGTCGTGGTCGACGGGCTCCGTGTAGTTGACGAACTTCGACTCCTGCATCGCCGTCATCAACGCGATGACCTGGCCCTGTTCGGGTATCTGCGCGCCCTTGCCCACGCCGATCACCGTCCGGGCGTTCGCCAGTTCCTCCGGTCCGAGGTCCGCCGGTGTCACGAACACCTTGTGCAACTCCGAGTCCGGGGCGTCCTGGAGCGCCCGGGCCGTCGCCCCGTCGACCTCGCCCGTGGTCTTGAGGCCGTGCTTCGCCTGGAACCACTCCAGGCCGTGCCCCGAGTCCTCGGCGGAGGCGGACGAGCCGGCCGTACCGGACTGGGAGGCGACGGCCGACGGGGCGGTGAGCAGGGTGCCCGCCGCGACGAGTGCCGCCGCTGCCGCGGCCGTCGCCCTCCTGCTCCGCATGGTGCGCTGCATGGTGCTTCTCCTCCCGTTGGGCGTGCGGAGGGAGTCCGCACGCGGTTCCGGAGCCTCTCCCGCTGCGGTCGTGCCGTTTCGGATTCCACTGCGGGCGGTCCGGGCCTGTACCCGCCACACGTGCGCGGCCGCCTCCCCGTATGACACGCCCCGGTGTGATGCGGGCCACTTCCGCTTTCGCGGCTCAGGTGCTGGTAGTTTCCGGACGAAACCATTCAAAAGGAGGCGCTCGTGCAGGAGTTGGCGGCTCCTCTGTGGGACGTGCAGAACAATCAGGGACTGCGGGAACTGGGCGAGCTGGGCCTCGCCCTCGTGCTCTCCACGCTCATCGGTTTCGAACGCGGCTCCCAGCAGAAGAGCGCGGGGCTGCGCACGCACGCCCTGGTGGGCATCGCCAGCGCTCTGATGATGCAGATCTCCCAGTTCGGATTCAGCGCCGTGCTGGGTGTGGAGAACGCCTCCTTCGACCCCTCAAGGGTCGCTTCGCAGATCATCACCGGTATCGGCTTCATCGGCGGCGGACTGATCTTCGTCAGCAGAGGAGCTGTCCGCGGTCTCACCACGGCCGCCACGGTCTGGCTCACCTGCGCGGTCGGCATGGCCTGCGGCGGCGGGCTGGCGCTGCTCGCCACGGTGACCACCGCGCTGCACTTCCTCGTCGTCCGCGGCTACCCCCTGGTCGCCTCGCGGCTCGCGGCGGGAAGGACGCCGGCGCAGTCCGCGCTACGGCTGCGCTACCGCACGGGCGAGGCGTTGCTGCCGCAGCTGATGGAGATGTGCACGGAAAGGGGTTTCCGCATCCTGGGGGTCAGGGTCGACCGGCTGCCCCGCGCACCGCAGCGGGGCAGGTTCGGAACGACCGGCGAGGAACCCCTCGAAGAGGAGGCGGCGGAGACGGCCCGTGTCGTGCTGCGTCTGGAAGGCACCGCCGACGTACGGCAGATGGCGTCGGAGATGTTCAACACCCCGGGCGTCCTGGGCATGGACGTCTCGCTCGAAGCCGATCTCGACGAATGAGCGTGTGGGACGGGCTCGTGACGTGCTACGAAGAAGCATGCCTGACGCCCCCCACCGCACCTCCGGTGACTCAGCAGTCCACGACGCCGTCATCGTCGGCGGAGGACACAACGGCCTCGTAGCCGCCGCCTATCTGGCCCGTGCCGGAAAGCGCGTCCTCGTACTGGAACGCCTCGGCAACACGGGCGGCGCCGCCGTGTCGACCCGGCCGTTCGCCGGCGTCGACGCGCGGCTGTCCCGCTACTCCTACCTGGTGAGCCTGCTTCCCCCGCAGATCGTCGACGACCTGGGGCTGCGCTTCGCGGTACGCAAGCGGAGCGTCTCCTCCTACACGCCCGCCGTACGCGACGGCAGGCGGACCGGCCTGTTCGTCGGCGGAGGCACCGCCCGCACAAGGGAGTCCTTCGCCCGACTCACGGGAGGAACGCGGGAGTTCGAGGCGTGGGAGGACTTCTACGCCATGACGCAGCGCGTCGCCCAGCGCGTATTCCCCACCCTCACCGGGCCTCTCCCCACCCGGGAAGAGCTGAAGGAGCGCGTCGGCGACGACGCCGCCTGGAGCGCGCTGTTCGAGCGGCCGCTGGGCGAGACCGTGGAGGAACGGTTCACCGACGACCTCGTGCGCGGCGTCGTGCTCACCGACGGCCTCATCGGGACCTTCAGCCACGCCCACGACCCGTCTCTGCTGCAGAACCGCTGCTTCCTCTACCACGTCATCGGCGGAGGCACGGGGGACTGGGACGTCCCCGTCGGCGGGATGGGCGCACTCACCGAGGCACTCGCGGAGTCCGCGCGGGCGGCGGGGGCGGACATCGCCACCGGCCACACCGTGCTCCGCATCGAGACCGACGGGAACACCGCCGAGGTCCACTACCGCACGGAGGAGGGCGAGGGCAGCGTGCCGGCGCGCCGCGTGCTGGTCAACGCCTCGCCCGAGGCGCTCGCGGAGATGCTCGGAGAGACACCGGCGGACCGGGCCGGGTCCGCCGCCGGATCCCAGCTGAAGGTGAACATGCTGCTGCGGCGGCTCCCCCGCCTGAAGGACTCCGCGGTGGACGCACGGGAGGCGTTCGCCGGCACCTTCCACGTCGCCGAGGGCTACGAGCAGCTGGCCGACGCGTACCGGCAGGCCCAGCAGGGGACTCTGCCCGAGGTGCCGCCGTCGGAGCTGTACTGCCACTCGCTGACCGACCCCTCGATCCTCGGGTCCGAACTCGCCTCCGAGGGCTACCAGACGCTTACGCTCTTCGGACTGCTCACGCCTCCCGAGTGCTTCGAGCCGTCAGCAGGGGACGGACAGGACGGCAAGGCGCTCAAGGAGATGGCACTGGCGGCGACCCTCGCCGAACTCGACGAGCACCTCCAGGAGCCGATCCGCGATTGCCTCGCCCTGGACGAGGACGGAAACCCCTGCATCGAGGCCAAGACCCCGATGGACCTGGAGGACGAACTGCGCCTCCCCGGCGGGCACATCTTCCACGGCGACCTGTCCTTCCCCGTCGCCGGGGAGGGCACCGGGCGCTGGGGCGTCGAGACCGCGCACGCCAACGTGCTGCTCTGCGGGGCGGGAGCCGTACGGGGCGGCGGAGTGAGCGGCATCGGTGGACACAACGCGGCAATGGCGGTACTGGAGAACGAAGGAAACGACAAGTAGGCGCACGGAGGCGGTGCCGGGCCGGTGCTGCCCTCGTTGAGGGCGGCACGGCGAGGGGAACCCGACGGGCGCGGCGAGCGGATGCCCGTGACCGCTGGTCACGGGCACAGTGCGGTGCCTTCGTCCGGGCGCGGGCGCCCGCCATGATGAGTCCGACGGGCGGGCCGGTACTGCCGTCGGCACAGACACCTTGAGGAGGACCTCGATGGCCGGGCTCTGGAGCACGCAGGGTGTCCTGCGACGCAAACCCATCGAGCAGATCGGCGAGGGTGAGGACGGGGCCGCTCACCAGCTGACACGGGTGCTCAGCCTGTGGCAGCTGACGGCCATCGGCGTGGGCGGCATCATCGGTGCCGGCATCTTCACGCTCGCCGGCACCGTCGCCAACGGGAAGGCGGGGCCCGCCGTCCTGGTCTCCTTCCTCATCGCCGGGGTCGCCAGCGCCGCCGCGGCCCTCTCCTACGCCGAGTTCGCGGGCCTGATCCCCAAGGCGGGTTCCGCGTACACCTACGGGTACGCCGTTCTCGGCGAGATCGCCGGCTGGTTCATCGGCTGGGACCTCCTGCTCGAGTACACGGCCATCGTCGCGGTGGTCGCGATCGGCATCTCCGGCTACTTCTCCTTCCTGGTGCAGCAGGCGGGCGCCGAGGTGCCCGCGTGGATGCTCGGTGCTCCTGGCACCGGGGACGGGCACCGCGTCGACCTGTTCGCCGTCGTGCTCTGCCTGCTGATCGCCTTCCTGCTCAGCCGGGGCATGAAGAGCGCCGCCCGGTTCGAGACCTTCGTCGTGGCGCTGAAGGTGCTGGTCGTCCTGCTCGTCGTCGTGGTCGGCTTCTTCTACGTCGACACGGCGAACTACGAACCCTTCTTCCCCTTCGGTGTCTCCGGCGCCTTCACCGGCGCGGCCACCGTCTTCTTCGCGGTCTTCGGCTACGACGCGATGAGCACGGCCGCGGAGGAGTCCCGGGACTCCCAGCGCCACATGCCCAAGGCGATCATCTACTCGCTGGCGATCTCGATGGTGCTGTACGTGCTGGCCTGCCTCGTCCTGACGGGCATGCAGAACTTCACCGAGATCGACAAGGAGAGCGGATTCTCCACCGCCTTCAAGTCGGTCGGCCTGTCCGGTATCGCGGACCTCATCGCGGTGGGCGCCATCATCGGCATCCTCACCGTGATGTTCACCTTCATGCTGGGCGTGACCCGCGTGTGGTTCTCGATGAGCCGCGACGGGCTGCTGCCGAAGTGGTTCGCCAAAACCCACCCGACGCGTCACGTGCCCACCCGCGTCACCTGGATCGTGGGCGTCGCCTCCGCCGCCATCGCGGGCTTCCTGCCGATCGAGCAGGTCGCCGAACTCACCAACATCGGCATCCTCCTGGCCTTCGTCGTGGTGTGCGCCGCGGTGATCGTGCTGCGCTATCGGCGGCCGGAGCTTCCCCGCACCTTCCGCGCCCCCGGCATGCCCTTCGTGCCGGCGATCGGCGTGGGCTTCTCGCTGTGGCTGACGACGTTCCTGGCCTGGCAGACGTGGCTGCGGTTCGCCGTCTGGCTGCTGATCGGCCTGGTCATCTACTTCGGGTACTCCTACCGCCGTTCGGAGCTGGCCGGGCGGCCGCCGGAGACAGGCGTGGGCAAGGAGTAGCGTCGGGCGTATGAGTGAGGAAGTCAGCACCGTCTCCGTGAACGGCCTCCGAATCGCCTACCGCACCTGGGCGGAGGACAACGCGGAGGGCACTCCCGTCGTGCTGCTCCACTGCCTCGGCGAGGACGGCGAGGACTGGCGCGGTCCGCTGATCAGCCGGCTCGCGGCCGCTCACCCGGTCTTCGCCCCGGACCTGCGAGGGCACGGCCGCAGCGACTGGCCGGGGGAGTACGGGCTGGACGCCGTCAGCGCGGACGTCCTCGCCTTCCTCGACGTGCTGGGTCTGGACCGCGTCATCCTCATCGGCCACTCCTACGGGTCGGTCGTCGCGGGCATCCTCGCCGGGAAGCACCCGTCCCGCGTGGAGCGGCTCGTCCTCGAGGAGACACCCGCCATGCTGCCGCTGGACCCGCCGCGGGAGATCCGCGACAAGCCGGACGGGCCGCAGGCCTTCGACTGGGAGGTGCGCAGGCAGTTCGACCGCCAGCGCAACGACCCGGACCCGCGCTGGTGGGAGGGGCTCACGGAGATCACCGCTCCGACGCTGCTGATCGGCGGCGGTCCTTCCAGCCATCTCCCGCAGGAGGACATGGCGGTCATGGCGGAGCGCATTCCGGAGGCCTCGCTGGTCACCGTCGAGGACGCCGGCCACCTCGTGCACGAGGACAGGCCGGGGGAGTTCGCGGCCGCCGTGCAGACCTTCCTCGCGGGCGGTTCCCCCTCCGGCAGGTGACGTCCGGAGCGGTGCCCGCAGGTCAGCGGCCGCCGCGCAGGCAGGCAGCGGCAGCCCCTCCGCCTCGCCGGCGGTCCGGCACCGGAAGGTCCGCTACGACGGTCCGGCTTCGACGAGTCAGTCGCTGACGGTTTTCCCGTGCGGGGCAGTGGACACCCGTAGAGTGATAGTTGAACAGCAAAGCACTTCTGCGAGGAAGGTCCTTGATGGCTGAGCCCGAAGGCACGGCGCTGGAGGAACTGCGTGTCAGGCGTGAGGCTGTGCGCACGCGTTACCTGCGAGACGGCGCGCAGCGACCGGCGACCACGGCGCGCGGAGTCCACCACGTGGCTTTCATCTGCCGGGACGTCGAGGAGACCGTCCGCTTCTACCAGGACCTGCTCGGCTTCCCCCTCGTCGAGATGGTCGAGAACCGCGACTACCGCGGTTCCACGCACTTCTTCTTCGACATCGGCAACGGCAACCTGCTCGGGTTCTTCGACTTCCCCGGCCACGACCATCCCCCCTTCACCGAGACGGTGGGCGGCGTGCAGCATCTGGCCCTGGCGATGGACGGCCCGGAGCACGCGGCGGCCCGCCGCGCCCTGGACGAGGCGGGCATCGAGTACGCCGGCCCGGACCGCGGCGTGGAGGAGAGCCTGTATCTGCGGGACCCCAACGGCGTCCCCGTCGAGCTGTACCGAGAGGACCTCGGCCTCTTCGACGGCAACAAGATCGTCTGACCTGCCCCCGTGTGCGGGCCCGGGGCGAACCGGGCCCGCACAGGCCTGTCGGGGCGCCGCCCGCGCTGGTTACGCTGATCGTCCGGACAGCGAGACGCGGGAGGATCGCACGTGGCGGAGCGCACCGTGACCAGCACGGCGGTAAGGCCGGACCTCGACCTGACGAACGCCCGCTGGCAGTCGGGCACCCAGGAGATGGGCGGCGTGGAGATCGCCTTCGTCGAGGGCTGGATCGCCATGCGCAACGGCCGCACACCCGAGGTTCCGGCCGTGATCTTCTCCCCCGGGGAGTGGAACGCCTTCGTCCTCGGCGCGCGCGACGGGCGCTTCGACCTCACCTAGGGTGCCCGGTCCGGATCCCAGGGGGCGTGCGCCTGCGGGCTGTCTCCTCGGGCCGACCGGTCCAACTGCACCAGCGCCTCCGGCAGATGACCCTCGTACACGACGGTGAGCCGGTGCGTGACCCGCGTGATCGCCACGTACAGGTCGTGACCGCCCTGCGGTGACTGGGCGAGGATGCCCGCCGGGTCGGCCAGCACGACCCGGTCGAACTCCAGGCCCTTCGCCTGGGCCACGCTCAGCACGGCCACCTCGGCGTCGAGCGCGGCGCTGCCGCTGCCCGTGGCCGCCCGAGGCAGGGCCCGGCACAGGGCGGGGACCCGGTCGTCGGGGGCGATGACCGCGAGCTTGCCGCCGCCCGCCTCGCGCAGCGCCCCGTGTTCACGGGTCACGCACCGTACGGCCCCGGCGGCCAGCGATCCCGTCTCGCAGCGCACCGCGTGCGGGCGTACGCCCTCCTGCCGCACCGACCCGGGCGGCTCCTGGTCCGGCGACACGGCAGCGAGCACGCGCGCCGCCGGCTCCATCACCTCGGCGGGCGTGCGGTAGTTGACCGTAAGGCGCTCCTCCCGCCAGCGGCCCGCCGCGTGCGGGGCGAGCACCCCCTCCCAGCTGCGGGCGCCGGCCGGGTTACCGGTCTGTGCCACGTCCCCCACGAGCGTCATCGAGCGTGAGGGTGCCCTGCGCATCACCATGCGCCACGCCATGGGGGACAGCTCCTGCGCCTCGTCGACGATGACATGTCCGTACGCCCAACTCCGGTCGGCCACCGCCCGGTTCGCAGTCGTACGCGCCGCCCCGGGGCCGCACATCCCGACGGCGAGGTCCGAGGCCTCGACCAGCCCGGACTCGTCGAGCCCCAAAATCTGCAGGACTTCCCGGGCGTACCGCTCCTCCTCGGCCCGCTCAGCACGCGCCGCGCGAGCGCGGGCACGCGCGGACGAGTCGTCCTCGCCCAGCAGTTCGGCGGCCTCGTCGAGCAAGGGCACGTCACCGACCGTGAGTTCGGCGCCCGGCGGGCGCAGCAGCGCAGCCTGCTCGGTGTCATCGAGCAGGTCCGCCGCCGCCCCGGCCAGCAGAGAGCAGTCGGAGAGGAGCCGGTCCACCAGCCGGGCCGGAGTGAGCAGCGGCCACAGCCGGTCCAGCGCCGACCGCACGGATCGCTGCCGCCACAGTTCTCGGGGGCCGTGCCGCAACTCCTCGTCGTCCAGCGGACGTTGGGTGTGCTCCGCGCGTGCCCGTACGAGGGCGGCGAGCATGTCCGTGACGAAGCGCTTGCGTGCCGCGTTGTGCGGCGTCTCCAGCGCTTGCGCGCGTCGCAGCGCGCGCAAGCACACCTCGTGGGGCACGCGGACGCTGGTCTCCTCCTCGTCCAGCGGCACCGGCAGGTCGCCGTCCGGGACGTGCTGGTGCAGCCGCACGGCCTCGGCCAGCACCCGGGCCATCCGCAGGGAGCCCTTGATCACGGCTGTCGCGGCGGTGTCCTCCGCGCTCGTCTCCACACCGGGGAAGAGCCCGCCGAGGGACGTGAGCACCACGTCCGTCTCACCCAGGGAGGGCAGCACCTCGCCGATGTAGCGGAGGAAGACCGCGTTGGGCCCGACGACGAGCACGCCCCGGCGGGCGAGCGTGCTGCGGTGCGTGTAGAGGAGGTAGGCCGCACGGTGCAGCGCGGCCACCGTCTTGCCCGTCCCCGGGCCGCCCTGCACGACGAGGACCCCTTGCAGGGGCGAGCGGATCACGCGGTCCTGCTCGGCCTGGATCGTGGCCACGACGTCGGTCATCCTGCCCGTCCGCGCGCCGTCCAGTGCCTGGAGCAGCGCCGCCTCGCCGACGAGCCCGGATTCGTCGCCGGACTCCGGGCCCGGCTCCCGCAGCAGCCGCGGGTCGAGGATCTCGTCGTCGATGCCGGTGACCGTTCGGTTCTGCGAGTGCAGGTGGCGGCGCCGCGCGAGGCCGGAGGGCCGGGCGGGCGAGGCGGTGTAGAAGGGTCCGGCCGCCGGGGCCCGCCAGTCGACGAGCAGCGGGTCCATCGCGGGCGTGCGCAGGCCGATGCGGCCGACGTAGAGGGCCTCGCCGTCCACCGCGTCGATCCTCCCGAAGCACAGTCCGCTCTCCACGGAGTCGAGCTGGGCGAGGCGGCGGGAGTACTCGTCGGAGAGCGCCTCGCGCTCGGTCGCCGCCTGACGTGTGCCGCCGTCGGTACCGCGGGCGTGCACTTCGGCGAGCACCTTCGCCGTGGCGGCGCGCTCCTCCTCGAGCCGGTCGTAGAGGAGGTCCGCGTATCTCTGCTCCTGATGCAGGGCCGCGGCCAGAGGGGCCGCCGGTTGACTCTCGGTCATGGGGATGCTAAACTCCTCAACGGACGTGCTGTGCAAGGAAGTTGATGCACGTGAACCGTCGAGCTTAACAGCTCCGGTGTTCCGCGTCAGCGGTCAGCGGTCACCCGATCTCGCGTACTCCCGTACGGCACTGCCGCTCCTTCCCCCGCAGTCCCGGCTGCGTGCCGCGTCTCCCAAGCGGTCTGCCCCGCGCGCACACGCCCGCGGGACGCTCCGCGGTCCCGGCCCGGCGCGCACGGAGTGCCGGGTGTGGCATCGGCTCCCGGAGGCTCCGGGCCGCACGGGCGCCCCGGTTCCCGCGTCCGGTGAGCGGGGACGCCCGGCGGGGCGTCCTGCCGGGGCACGTACCATGTCCGCATGTCGTTCCTCCGCCGTCGCAGTGCGTCCGTGCCCGCGGGCCCCGACTTCGATGTCCTGGCCATGGACCCGACCGACTGGCCGGGCAATCTCGGGGCAGGTCTGCTGCCCGCCCCGGACGGCAGCTGCCAGGGCGTCTTCCTGCGCTACGACCTCTTCGGAGGCCGCGGACCGGCCATGATCATCGGGAATCTGCCGGAGGGCTCGCCGGCCCGCGAGGTGAGCGGCAGCCAGGTGCCTTTCGAGGTGGCCCAGCTGATGTCCGCGCTGGAGAACGACGAGCCGGTCGAGGTCACCGAAGTCGAGGACGACCCCGTCATGCACGAGGACAACCTGCTGATCGTGCGCCGCGTGAAGTGCACGGAGGAGCGCATCTCCTGCGTGCAGTTCGACCGCAGCGACGGCGTGCTCGTGACCATCGCGAGCTGGGACCGTCCGATCACCAACGACCTCTACGCCCTGCTGAAGCCGCTCCCGGCGGAGATGTTCCAGCACTAGGGGCTGTCTGACAAATGGCGCCGTTCGCCCGGAGGGCGGGGCGAGCCAGGCGGGATTTGTCAGACACGCCCTAGGACCAAGCCCGGCAGACGCAGTGCCGCCGCGCAGAGGGCCCGGCACCCCCGCGGGGATGCCGGGCCCTCGTGGCGACCGGTGAGGCTACGAGGAGGAACGGATCAGCTTCACGTCGTCCGCCTTGACGAACGCCACGCGGTGACCGAGCTGGATCTGGTAGTACACGAGGTCGCCGCGAACCACCTTGAACTTCTCCGCCTTCGGGTCGTAGTCCTTCGCGTACAGGTACTCGCCGCGCGTCTTCAGGCCGACGGCGTACGCCTGCCCCTTGCCGATCTTGTACGGCAGGGGGGAGAGCTCCTGGAACGGGATGTCCGCCGGGTACGCCTCCTTCTCGGGGTAGGCCCGCCCGTACACCGGGATCTCGTCCTTGCCCGCCTTCGGGGTGACCATGCGGCCCCGTGCCGGGACGGCGGTGGGCTGCTTCCGGGGGTTGTGGAACCAGGCCTTCTCGCCGAGGTACCAGACCGCGGTCCACTCGCCCTTGCGCCCGGCGACGGCGTACTGCTGGCCGGTGCTGGCACGGGCACCCGTGTCGTTGACGCCGGTCGTGGAGTCCTCGCCCCCGGGACGCAGGCCGGCGTCCTTCACCAGGGGCGACGAGGCGTCGGGTGCGGTGTGGAGCCGTACGGCGCCCGAGCCGTGCGCCGGGCACGGGTCGCCCGAGTCGTCGCACCGGGTGTACTCCGGCTGGTGCTTGCCGTAGGCCGGCCTGATCGTCACCAGGTCGCTGCCGGCGCCGCCACCGGGCTTGAAGGGCTTGCCGAGCAGGGTGAAGTAGTGCTGCCAGTCGAAGTACGGGCCCGGATCGGTGTGCATGCCGGGGATGTTGGCGGAGGTGGTGCCGGGCACGTTGTCATGGCCGATGACGTGCTGCCGGTCCAGGGGGATGTCGTACTTCGCCGCCAGGTACTTCACCAGCCGCGCGGAGGAGCGGTACATCGCCTCGGTGAACCACGCGTCGGGGTCGGTCAGGAAGCCCTCGTGCTCCAGACCCACCGACTTGGCGTTGACGTACCAGTTGCCCGCGTGCCACGCCGCGTCCTTGCCACGGACGTGCTGGGCGATGTGGCCGTCCGAGGAGCGGAGCGAGTAGTTCCACGAGACGTACGTCGGGTCCTGGATCAGGTCCATCACGACGTTCCAGGGGCCCTCGGTGTCGTGCACCACGATGTAGTCGATCGAGGCGGACCGGGGCCGGTTCGCCTTGTCGTGGTTGCCGTAGTTCGGCTCGCCCTCGTCGTCCGTGTACTCCTCGTACGGGGCGGGGAGCCACTCGCAGGACACGTTCCGCGGGCACTCGGGGCCGGCCTTCGCCGCCGCGGAGCCCTCCCGCTTCGACGTGTCCCCGGCCGTCCGCGCGTCGTCGGCGCGCAGCGAGGGCGCCGCTTCGAGCGTGACCCGCTGGCCGGTGTCGTTGGTGCGCCGCGCGCCCGAACGCAGCACGTCGAAGACGTCGTTCGCGAAGGCCTCACCGGCCGCGCGCTCCGAGGCGCCGGGGAAGGCGGCCACAGCGCCGAACCAGTCCGCCGGGTCGGAGCTGAGCGGGCGGCCCAGCCGCTTCTGCGCGTCGGCGAGGAGCGCCGCACCGCCGCGCACGTTGGCCGCCTCCGACTTGCGAAGCTCCTTCCGGGAGAGCCCGGTCAGTTCGGCCGCCCGTTCGGCGGTGCGCAGCCTGGCGGGCACCTTCCCCTTTCCGAGCGTCGCCGCGTGGGCGGCCGCGGTGCGGGCCGCGCGCGCGGTGTCGCCGCGGGCGTCCTCCGTGCCCGCGTGGCCGTGGCCCGCCGGTGACGCTTCGGCGAGTGCCGTACGGGCGTCGGTGAGGTGCATGGGGCCGTAGCCGCCGGTCACGCTGGGCGCGCCGTCGTGTGCGTCCCAGCGTGACTGCAGGTAGGAGACGCCGAGCAGGACGCTGCGCGGCACCTTGTACTGCTCCGCGGCGTCGGTGAAGTGCTGCTGGAGCTTGGACGAGTCGCGCTGTCCGGCCGTGGCGTACGGGCCGGGCGAGGCGAGCGGCAGCAGCAGCGCCGCCGCCGCGGCACCGGCGGCGGTGACCGTGAGGGCGCGCGCGGAGCGCCCCCGCACGGGCAGCCGGTCCAGTGCGCGCCTGAGGCGGCGTCTGAGAGGGTCTGGGGCGTCGGGAACGGGGCCGGACGATTCATGGAAACCGGGCAAGGAAGCCTCCTCGGACTGGGCTCGTCGCATGCGGCGGACGCGAGCAGGCCTCAGAGGTATCGGTTGTACGATCATCCGTCAATGACCGTGGGGTGGGCACAAGTCGCACGTCAGCGGCGTACGTTCGGCCCCCCCCCGGCTCCTCTGCCCCCGTCCCCTCTGCCTCACGGTTCCGATCCGTGCGGGCGCGGTGGTGAGGACCGGCGGGCACGACGTCAGGGCCGGCGGCGGCCGGGCCTGCGGGGCGTCATCGGTGTGGACCGATGGCGCCCCGCTCGCCCCGCCCCCCCCGGATCGTCAACGCCCGGTGCGCGGCCGCCCGTTCAGCGGGTGCCGACAGCCGCCCGCACGGCACCCCGCGCCTGGGCGCAGTCGTCGTGCAGCCTGCGGAGTAAAAGCCGCTGCTCCTCACCCCTGGCCATACCGCCGGGCCGCTCGGCCGCGCCCTGCGACGCGACGGGAGGCGCGGGCTCGCGCATGGTGCGCTGCACGGCCGTCTCGTAGTGGCGGATCTCCCGGGTCAGCACCAGCATGAGGTTCACGAGGAAGGCGTCCCGGGCCGCGCGTCCCTGAGCCTGCGCCAGTTGGCTGATGTGCCGGCGCGCTATGGGCGCGTCACCCAGAACCGCCCACAGCGTCGCCAGGTCGTAACCGGGCAGGTACCAGCCCGCGTGCTCCCAGTCGACCAGCGCCGGGCCGGCGGGGGCCAGCAGCACGTTCGTCAGCAGTGCGTCCCCGTGGCAGAACTGCCAGGGCGTGCCGCTCCCGTACGTACGGGCGATCCCGTGCAGCAGCTTCTGCAGATCGCCGAGGTCGCGGTCCGTCAGCAGCCCCTGCTCGTGGTAGCGGCTGAGCTTCGCCGGATAGTCGACGGGCCGCTCGAATCCGGAGACGGGAGGCTGCCACAGGTTGAGCCTGCAGACCGCCCCGAGAGCGGCGCGCAGATCAGAGCGGGGCGGCGCGTCGAGCAGATGGCGCCTCATGGCCGCCACCCGCCCGGGCATCCGTTCGATGACGAGAACGCACTCCTCGGGGTCGGCGGCCACGAGCTTCGGCACACGCACGGGGGGACGGTGCCGCACGAATGTGCGATAGGCCCCTATTTCGTGCCTGAAGCGCTCTGTCGGAAGCTGCGCACGGTCCACGAGGCACTTGGCGACCACGCTCTTGCGCCCGGCCGTGCCCGCCACCAGCACCGAGCGGCCGACGCGGCGCAGGACCTGGACCGGCTGGAACTCCGGGCAGATGCGCTGGACCGAGTCGAGGGCCGCGCGGATCCGCTCGCCCTGAGGGCCGGTCAGGTCCAGCCTCCCGCTGACGGACTGGGCTCCGATGGCGCCGGAGAGCCTGCCCCGCGCAGGCCCGCGGGTGAGAGGGCCCCGGCCCGTGGTGGGAGGGAACGCCGGAGAGCCTCCGGCGTAGGTCGGATTTCCGAGCGGCCGCAACGGTGCGGACACGGAGGACGTCGCTGGATGCATGGTGAGCAGGGTCCCTTCGTGCGCCGGCAGGTCGCCGCGCCCGCCGGACGGCCCCGTGCGGTCCGCACCCTGGGGAATGCGGGCCGTCCCGGGACCTGGCCGGAGTGGCGCGTGCATACAGCACACCCGGGCGCGCGGGTGGCACACCATCTGGCGGACCCTGGCGAACCCTGGCGAATAGTTCCGGGGCAGTTGGGCGGGGGTTAATGTCAACTAAGCCGAGAACCTGGGGGCTTGACGTGACCAAGGGACCCAACACCCGCCTCGCGGACCTTTTCGGGCTGGCCGGATGGTCCAAGGGCGAACTCGCGAGACTCGTGAACCGGCAGTCGGCGGCCATGGGCCACGCGCAGCTGGCGACCGACACCTCGCGGGTGCGGCGGTGGATCGACATGGGGGAGACCCCGCGTGATCCGGTGCCGAAGGTGCTTGCGGCTCTTTTCACCGAGCGACTCGGCCGTGTCGTGACCATCGAGGACCTCGGGTTCAGCAAGCCGGGCAGAGCTGCCGGACGGCAGCATTCCGGTCTCGACGGGATGCCGTGGGCACCCGACCGGACAGCCGAGGTCCTCACCGAATTCACGGGAATGGACCTCATGCTCAACCGACGCGGCTTGGTGGGTGCGGGCGCCGCGCTCACCGCAGGATCGGCACTCACCAGTGCCATGTACGACTGGCTCCGTACGGCGCCGGCCCCCGCTTCCGGCTCCTTCGGCCCCGGCCCGGTCCGCTACGCGGACCAGGCCGCCATCGACAGGTACGACGCGGCCCCGGTGGGGTCCCAGGAGATCGAGGCGCTGGAGCACTCGGTCGAGGTCTTCCGCGCCTGGGACGCGGCCCGCGGCGGAGGACTCCAGCGCAAGGCCGTGGTCGGCCAGCTCAACGAGGTGGGCGGCATGCTCGCGTACCACCATCCCGACCGGCTCCAGCGGCGGCTGTGGGGCGTCGCCGCCAACCTGGCAGTGCTCGCCGGGTGGATGTCGCACGACGTGGGCATGGAGCCCACCGCGCAGAAGTACTTCGTCATCGCCGCGCACGCCGCGCGCGAGGGCGGGGACCGTCCGCGTGCGGGCGAGGCCCTCTCCCGCGCGGCACGCCAGATGGTGCATCTGGGACGCCCGGACGAGGCCCTCGACCTGATGAAGCTCGCGCGAGCGGGCTCAGGCGAGGAGACGCTGCCGCGTACGCAGGCGATGCTGCACACCATCGAGGCCTGGGCGCAGGCGTCCATGGGGCGCGGCCAGGCGATGCGCCGCACCCTCGGCAAGGCCGAGGAGCTGTTCGCGTCGGACAAGGGCGACGTACCGCCGCCGAGCTGGATGCAGATGTTCGACGAGGCGGATCTGCACGGCATGGAGGCGCTGGCCTACCGCACGCTCGCCGATCACGAGCCCGCCGCGGCCGGCTCCGCGGAACGCCACGCCAAGCAGGCGCTGCAGCTGCGGGCGCACGAGCGGCAGCGCTCGAAGATCTTCGACTGGATCTCCCTGGCCTCGGCCTACTTCATCGCCGACGAACCCGAGCAGGCGGACCGCTACGCCCGGCTGGCCCTCGTCAGCATCGGCGAGAACTCCTCCCACCGCACGTGGGACCGGCTGCGGGAGATGTACCGGCTGACGGGCAAGTACGCGAGCCACGCGGGAATCGCGGACCTGCGGGAGGAGATCCAGCTCGCGATGCCGAGGCACCACAAGCAGGCGCCTCCCCGCCTGCCCGGCGCTCGCGGCCTGCGCAGCGTCTGAGCGCAGGCCGGAGGGCACCGGAGCGGGCCGGGGAGCCGTAGCGGGGTCTCCCGTGTGCGTCAGCGGCGCACGTAGCGTTCGGCGACCACGGAGGGGAACTCCACCGGCGCGCCGTGCTCGAGCGACCGCGCGAGACGCAGGTACTGCGCGTGCGTCCACGCCAGAGGAGTCGCCGAGGCGGTGGCTGTGCCCGGCTTCTCGCGGGGAACCGGAGGCCGCTCGTCCCAGACCTGCTCCGGAAGCGTCAGCGTCTCGCTCGCGGTGCGGGCCATGTCGCGCAGCCTGCCCGCCGCCGATCGCCGGTCCCCGCGGAGCAGTTCGTACTCTCCGCGCTCACCGGCGAAGATCGGCCACAGCCGGCCGTGCGTGGTCTTCACCTCAGGGCGGTTGACGGTCCACTGCTCGCCGTTCGGCTGCTCGCCGTAGCCGTCGCCGGTGTAGCGGTACCAGTGGCGGCCCGAGGGCGTGTCGACGGCGATCTTGCGGTCGACGACGTCGAGGGAGTTGAGGACCACCGGGTCGTCGGCGGCCTTGACTCCCAGCCGGACGAGCTCCAGGAAGCCGGCGTCCACGACGGTGCGCTGGTCGACGGGGGTCTCGCTGTTGTTGCCGAGCTCGTACTTCTTGCCGGAGTTCGGCTTCCCGTTCTTCGTCAGCCGCAGGTAGTAGGGCTCGTCCGAGTCGGGGCCGTTGGTGGTGACGGTCCACTTCTCGACCGACTCCTGCCACTTGTCGGCGGCCTCTAGGTACTTGGCGACCTTGGAGCCCTGGCCGCCGCGGTCCAGCAGGTCCGCGAGGCAGACCAGCCCGGCGATCACGGAGGCGATCGTCGCGGGCGAGTAGCCCGACTGCTCCTCCCAGCGCTCCTGCTGGGTGTAGGGCGCCTTGTAGCCCTCCTCGCTTTCGTATCCGAGGATGAAGTCCGCAGCCCGCTCCAGCTGTTCGAGCGTGCTGTCGTCGTGGCGGTCAAGCAGCCAGGCCAGCAGCATCGGCGCGGCCGTCTCGTCGAGCTGGATGTTCGTCCAGAAGGGCTCGCCGTCGACCTTGCAGTTCTGCGGCCAGTGCCCGTCGGGAAGCTGGGTCCGGAGCATGTAGTCCAGTGCGCGGCCGGCCGCCGCGCGGTCGCCCGCGGCGAGGAGCCCGGTGCCTATCTGGTACTGGTCGCGCGGCCAGACGAGGTGGTAGGGGCCCGTCTCCGGGACCACGTGGCGGGAGCCGAAGTCCCAGGGCATGGAGGGAGAGGCGATGAACGCGCCGGGGTTCTTCTTGTCCTCGCTCGCCGCCAGCGTCACCACGGACGCCGTGTAGAGCGCGCGGTCCCCCGGAGTGCGCAGGCACGCGGGCGGCTGCGGGAGGGTCGCGAGGTAGGCGGTCCACCCGGCGTCGTACGAATGTGCGGAGGCGTGGAACCCGGACCGCAGCGAACGGCGGGCCGTCTTCACCGCGTCGTCGGCGCGCTTGCCGAAACCCAGCACCACGGTCTGCCGGGTGCGGGAGCGGCCGTCCATCCTCAGCCGTCCCAGCTGGACGATGTTGCCGGGTCCCGCGGTGGCGTAGTGGTTCTTCAACCGGCCGTCGTTCTCGGAGAGTTCGGTCCAGCCGTCGTTCACGCCGAGATAGCCCACGGTCGACTCGGCGAAGCCGTCCTCTGCCAGCAGCGCGCTCGCGGCGTTCTTGTCCCGGGCGACGAGTGCGCCGTCCTGCGGGTACGCCTCGTCGTCGTTGCCGTCACCGGAGAGCGCGGGGTCGTGGAGCACGTAGACCTGCAGCGGCGTGCCGTTCTGGGACCGGACCTCGACGTCGATGACGACGCTGGAGCGCTCCGGGTCCGTGACGTAGTGCGTCACGGCGCACCAGCCCTCGCCCTGACTCGTCTGCCGGTACCGGGGGGCGCCGCCGTGGCCGACCAGCTCGGTACGCGTGTCCGCCTGCCCGACCCGCTGGACGAACGTCCTGCCGTCGGTGACGACGAGCTCCGTGTGGCGGCTGGCGGGCGTGCTGAGGTCGGGGTAGTAGGTCTCGCTCATCCTGCCGCCCTGCAGGGTGAACCACGCGAGGCTGCGCTCTCCGCGGGCGGTGCCGAACCCGACCTTGTCCGCCGGGTCGAAGCGCGCGTCCTTGCCCGGACCTCCCGGTGCTTCCCCTGCCGCTGTTGCCGCGCCGCTGCGCGTACCGGACTGCCCGGCTGCCGAGGCGGTGCCGGCCAGCGGCACGGGGGCGGCGATGGCCGACGCCCCCACGAGTGCGGCTCGGAGGAAGTTCCGGCGGGAGTTCGTAGACACGCGTCCTCCAGGTGAGGCGTGAAGTCGGGCCCCCACAAGGCCCGTTCAGATGTGTTCACCATGTGAAGGCGTCCGTCCTGACGGCCTCCGCATGAGTGAGCGAAAGCCTTACCTCGGAAGACCTCTGCGTCAAGAGAGCCTGGTGTGACTCCAAACTATGAACGCGGAAGCGGAATTTGAGAGGAGTGCACGGCATGTCCCGCTTACCGGCGGGCAGTCAGGGGACCGCTGCGCAGGCGTCTGGCTGCCCCGCCGATCCACGCTGCGGCGGTACGGCTCCACGTCGGCGCACAGCTGCCGGCGGCGTACCGCGGCAAACCCGCCGGCCGCCGCACATCGCCCCCTGAGCGCTCCGCTGTCGCGGACCGCTCACCCCTTTCCCTGGCCCTCCTTCTTCGCAAGACGGCGGCGCTGCCCGGGAGTCGGACGGGCCGGGCTCCCGGTGTGTGACCGGGGACCGGGGACGCCTGGCTGCCGGCGCCGCGGGGCGGCAGGCCTCGGGTGACACCGGCGCCCTCCGCGAAGCGCTGCCATTCCGGTGCCGGCGGGGGCACGCGCCCCGGATTCCGGGTACCCGGTCCGGTACGGCCGCCGCAGGGTGCGCGCGGCCGAAGGTACCGAGGAGGACAGATGACGCCGTCCACCCGCGAAAGCGCGACGAGGACGAACGGGGCGCCGCGCCCGGCTCTGAGGGAACCCGCCCCTCCCACACCCGGTCCGGGGCCGGGCCCTCCGGGTCCCGAGCCCGGACCCGCACCGGGACCGGCCCCCGCCCCCGGCCCGGATCCGGTGCCGCCGCCTCCGCCGGGGCCGGGAGGGCCCGATCCCGTACCGCCGAACCCGCAGCCCCCGACGCCGGGTCCCGAGCCCGGTCCGGCTCCCGACCCGGCTCCCGGCAGCGGGGCCGGGGCGAAGCGAGGCTGTCGACCCCACGCACGCCGGCTGTCCGCTCCGTCCGCCTGAGGCGCCGGCCCCCTTTCCGGGTGAGCCGCCGTCAAGGTTCTCGACGCACGCCGAGCGCCGGGCACTCGGGGCGAGTGCCCGGCGCTCCGGCCTTTGCCCGACGACCTGGGGCGGACGGTTACGCGGCGCCCTTCTCGTCCCCCGTGCCCTCCCCCTTCTCGTCGTCGACGATCTCGGCGTCCACGACGTCCTCCTGGGCGTCCTCTCCGCCGGGCCCGGGGGGCTCGGTCCCGCTCGCTGCCCCGCCGGCGGCGGCACCGCCCGCGCCGCCCGCCTGGGCGTCGCCGTACATCGCCTGGCCGAGTTTCTGGCTGACGGCGGCGACCCGCTCGCTCGCGTGGCGGATGGCGGCGGTGTCCTCGCCCTTGAGGCGCTCCTTCAGGTCCGCGACGGCTTCCTCCACCTCCGACCTGACGTCGCCCGGGACCTTCTCCTGGTTCTCCTTGAGGAAGTCCTCCGTCGTATAGACGAGTTGCTCGGCCTGGTTGCGCGTCTCCGCGTCCTCGCGGCGCCGGCGGTCCTCCTCCGCGTACTGCTCCGCCTCCCGCATCATGCGGTCGATCTCTTCCTTCGGCAGGCTGGAGCCGCCGGTGACCTGCATCTTCTGCTCCTTGCCCGTGCCCTGGTCGCGGGCGGAGACGTGCATGATCCCGTTGGCGTCGATGTCGAAGGTGACCTCGATCTGGGGGACGTTGCGCGGCGCCGGGGGCAGTCCCGTCAGCTCGAAGGAGCCGAGCTTCTTGTTGTACGCCGCGATCTCGCGCTCGCCCTGGAAGACCTGGATCGTCACCGACGGCTGGTTGTCCGCCGCCGTGGTGAAGACCTCGGAACGCCTCGTCGGGATGGTCGTGTTGCGTTCGATGAGCTTGGTCATGACGCCGCCCTTGGTCTCGATGCCGAGGGACAGCGGGGTGACGTCGAGCAGCAGCACGTCCTTCACGTCGCCCTTGATCACTCCGGCCTGCAGCGCGGCCCCGATGGCGACGACCTCGTCGGGGTTGACGCCCTTGTGCGGGTCCTTGCCCGTGAGGTCCTTCACCAGGCCGGTCACGGCCGGCATCCGCGTGGAGCCGCCGACCAGGATCACGTGGTCGATCTGCGACACCTCGATGCCGGCGTCCCGCACCGCCGCGTGGAACGGCTCCTTGCAGCGCTCCAGCAGGTCCGCGGTGAGCTGTTCGAACTGGGCGCGCGTGAGCTTCTCGTCCAGGTGCAGCGGACCCTCGTCCGTGGCCGTGATGTAGGGGAGGTTGACGTTGGTCTCGGTCGCGGACGAGAGCTCGATCTTCGCCTTCTCGGCTGCCTCGCGCAGCCGCTGGACCGCCATCCTGTCCTTCGACAGGTCGATGCCGTGGCCGTTCTTGAACTGCTTCACCAGGTGGTCGACGACCCGCTGGTCCCAGTCGTCGCCGCCGAGCCCGGTGTCGCCGGAGGTCGACTTCACCTCCACCAGGCCCTCGCCGATCTCCAGCAGCGAGACGTCGAAGGTGCCGCCGCCGAGGTCGAAGACGAGGACCGTGTGGTCGTTCTCCTTGTCCAGCCCGTAGGCCAGGGCCGCCGACGTCGGCTCGTTGATGATCCGCAGGACGTTCAGGCCCGCGATCTCGCCGGCCTCCTTGGTGGAGGTGCGCTGGGAGTCGTTGAAGTAGGCGGGGACCGTGACGACCGCCTCGGTCACGTCCTCCCCGAGGTACGCCTCGGCGTCCCGCTTCAGCTTCTGCAGCACCCTGGCGGAGATTTCCTGCGCGGTGAACCGGTTGCCGTCCACGTCGCCGGACTCCGGGAAGCGCCACTCCGGATCTCCGGCGTGGCGTTTCACCGACCGCGCGGTGCGGTCCACGTTCGTGACCGCCTGCCGCTTGGCGACCTCGCCGACGAGGACCTCCCCGCTCTTGGCGAAGGCCACCACGGACGGGGTCGTCCTGGCTCCTTCGGCGTTCGGGACGACGGTGGGTTCACCGCCTTCGAGTACGGACACCACGGAGTTCGTGGTCCCCAGGTCGATTCCGACTGCTCGGGCCACCTCGACTCACCTCTCCTACGCCGTCACCGTCGCGAAAATCGGCGAGCGGCCCCGGAGCAGCAGGCGAACGGGCCATGGCCGGTACCGGGACCGGTCTGCCGCGCCCCACTGCCGCAAGGCCGCGGCGAATGCCTACACTTCCTGCATAAAAGTTGAGCCAGGCAGTGTCAAGGGCTGCCGGGGGTCGGTTTCGCGACGGCCGGCCCTCGGACTGCGGACGCGCGGCGCCTGCGCGGGAGGCACACACCGGACGCGGCAGTGGGGCGCCGGCCTTCAGGCGTCAGCCGCCGACCCGGGCGACCAGCACGCAGGCGTCGTCCCGGCCCTCGCGGTCGCCGAACTCCTCGACGACGGCGCGAACGCACTCCTGAGCCGTACGCGCCGCGGCGAACCGGCCGGCGAGAGCCAGCAGCCGCTGTGAGCCGCCGTCCTGCACGTGCCCGCCGGGCAGCAGGGGATCGAGGCCCGTCCCGGAGGGCGCGTCGCCGTACGAGGTGAGTCCGTCGGTGTGCAGGACGAGCAGGTCGCCCGCCTCCAGCACCTCGGTGCGCTGCCCGTACGCGGCGCCCGGGGCCGCGCCCAGCAGCACGCCCTCCGGCGGCCGCAGCACCCGCCCCTCGCCCCCGCGGAAGAGCAGCGGTGCGGGATGCCCGGCCTGCGACCACGTCAGGGTGCGGTCCGCGGGCCGGTAGCGGCAGCACACCGCGCTGCCCAGGGCCGGCTGTGCGGCGGAGTCGAGGAGCTGGTTCAGGTGACCCATCAGCGCCCCCGGCTCGACGCCCGCCACCGCCATGCCGCGGACCGCGCCCAGCAGCATGGCCATCCCCGACGTCGCCGCGACTCCGTGGCCGGTCAGATCGCCCGCGGACAGCAGCGTGGCGCCGTCGGGCAGTTCGAGTGCGTCGTACCAGTCGCCCCCGATGAGGGTGCTCGTCGCCGAGGGGAGGTAGTGCGAGGCGATGTCGAGGGAGCCGTCGGAGCGGGAGAAGCGCCGGGAGCCCCTCCACTGCGGCAGCACCGACTCCTGCAGTTCGACGGCGATGCGCCGCTCGGCCTGCGCCGCGTGCTGCTCGTGCCGCACCGTCTCGCGCGACTCGAGGACGGCCAGCTCGCTCCGGCGCAGCTCGCTGACGTCCCGGACGACCGCCCACATGGCCGCGGTGCCGCCGTGGTCGTCGAGGACGGGCTCCCCGAGGAGATGCAGCGTGCGTACGGCGCCGTCCGGCCGCATGATGCGGAACTCGCGGTCGATGGGGCGGCTGTCCACGAGGCAGTCCGTCACCGCCGCGGCGAGCAGCGGCTGGTCGTCCGGCAGCACCCACGAGGGAAGCTCGTCCAGGGAGAGCGGGCCCTCGGACGGTGCGCGCCCGAAGATGGCGTACAGCTCCGCGGACCAGGAGACGTCGTCGGTCAGAAGGTTCCACTCGGCGCTGCCGGACCGCGCCGGTAACCGGTCTCCGGGAGGCGCCTGACCTGCGGCTGCGAGACCCTCCGCCGCCCCGCCGTCCGCGCCGTGCCACTCCGGGGCGTCCGCGCCCGCTGCCGGGGCGCCCGCGCGGAGCTGGCCCAAGTGCTCGCCCAGGCCGTCCAGGTGGCGGGCGGCGAGATCGCACAGCGCCCGCTTCCACCGCGATGTGGGGTCGCCCGCCTCTTCCCCGCCCGCGCCCGCCGCGCTCGAGCGGACTGCGTCGATCCCGCCGCGCAGTCGGCGCGCCTGCGTGATGAGCGAGTCCAGCGTGCCGCGCTCGGGCGGCTGGGACGCCGGGCGGTCCGCATCGAGGTGGGAGGGCATGCGTTCTCTCCGATACGGGATGAGGGCTCGGTTACGACTGTTGCACAGGCTGCGACCGGCCGTAAGTGGTTTTGCCATACCCGATCCGGTGGTGCTGCGGGCATTTGTCCGCGGCCCGGGGCCGGTTGGAGCCGGGGAAGGGTCCTCGGCGCGTCGCGGAAGGGCTGATTCCCGGTAGGCTCCCGACGCCGGACACGCGCGTTCCGCACCGCCGGGAAACCCAGGAGTAGAACCGCGTGCAACGGCAAGGATGCTGGTCAACGGAAATCCCGTTGCCAGTCGGAGACCCCGCACCGGATGCTGACCTCATGTTCGTCGAGCCCGTCGATTCAGACATAGCGCCCAGCGGTACGCTGCTCGGCCTCCTGCAGCGAGGCCGCGGCGACGGCACGCTGCACGCCTTGGCGGCGCCGCGTGCCGAAGCCCTTGCCGCGCTCAGGCAGTGCGTACTCAACGACCCACGCCGCGACTGGCAGATCGAACACCGCTCCCTGTACTACGCGCGTCTGCACATGGAGCTGGACGCCGCCCTCGACGACATCGAGGAGCACCTCTTCCATCCGGACGACCAGCTCACCGCCGAGGACGACGCCGAAGTGCGCACGGGTCTCGCGCTGTCCGTGCTCGGCCACCTCGCCTCCTACCGGGACGGCGGCGCGCTCGAACTGCTGCGCCGCTACGCCGAGTCCGGCGCGAACTGGCAGTGGGCTCTGGACGAACTGGCAGTGCGCGACGACGACGAGGCGCTCCGCGCGCTCGGCCCGGCCGTCCTCGCTCGCTTCCCGGAGGACCGCCGGGGAGACGTGGCGCTGGCCGCCGCGGCCCGCAACGCCTTCGAACCTCGCCCCTGGCGGCTGTGGGCGGAGGACTCCGCACGTCCCGGCCAGGGCGAGCGGCTGCTGCGCGTGCGCGAACACGGCTCCTTCGACCGCTGGCAGCGGCAGCTGCGGGGTTCCGGCCCCCGCCCGGGCTGGAGCGTCCGCGCCGTCCTCGACTGGGCGCAGGAGGGCCACGACCAGCATCCGCGCGTCGCACGGGAATCGGCGGCGGCCCGCTGCCTGTCGGCCGTGGCCGGCCCCGAGGACCGCGCCGAGCTGCTCGCCGCCGCCCGCGGGCCGCGCGAGGCCGCACGGGCCGCCGCGCTGCGCCACCTGGCCGAGCGGGGGGACGAAGACGCCCTCACCCTGATCGAGGAGGCCGCCGCCGACCCCGCCGCGCTGGTCTCCCAGGCCGCTCTGGCCTCCTTCGCGCGGATGCGCAGCACCGCGGCGGTCGTCCGGGCCAGGCAGTGGGCGGCCGCGCCGGAGGGGACGCTGCCCGGCGGCCTGCAGACCGCCGCCGCCGAGATGCTCGCCTGCTGCGGCGGCGCGCACGACGCCGACGCCGTGCTCCGCGCGCTGCGTCGTACCGTCCGCGACGAGGGCCCCGACAGCGGCGCGCTGTGGCCGCTGGTCGACGGAGTCGGCAGGCTGGGCGTCGACTGCGCCGCGCCCGTGCTGCGGCACGTCTACCGCGAGACCGCCTCCTCGCAGCTGCGGGGCCGTACGGCCGCCGCTCTCGCTCTCACCGACCCCTCCTTCGCGGCGGGCTTCGCCGTCGAGTGCCTGTGGGACTGCGAGGAGACCACCCGCGCCCTGGCCGCCGAGTACGCGGCGACGGGGGACGAGCGGGTCGTGGAGCGCCTGCGGCGGCTGGCCGCCGACCCCGCCGAGGAGGCGGGCGTGCAGAGCGCGGTCCGCGGCAGGCTGAGTCCTGACGCGGGACGCTGAAGGCTCAGCCCGGGGACGCGGGACGCCGAAGATCCGGCCCGGACGCGGGACGCCGAGAGCGCCGCGAGTGGAGGCTTCCCGCCGGTGCGGCGGCTAGCCCGAGGGATGTAACGCCGCATCAGGGGCCGTTTCGGGCGTTGTCGGTGTGACCGCATAGTGTGTCCGTCGTGACTGAGCACGCCCCGCCGATCATCCAGTCCCCGGCTCCCGGCCCCGCCGCCGACGAGGGCCTGGCACGGCGGCTGCGCGCCCTGGCCTGCACCGCTCCGCTGCACGACCTGGACGTCCGCAAGGCCAACCTCGCGGGGGAGTACAGCACTTACGCCATGGCGGAGGTCGCTCTCAGCGCCATCGACGTCGTCACCCTCCAGATGGACTTCGACACCGGAGCCGACCACGAGGACGTGGTGGCCCGGCTGCTGCCCCGCATCGCGGCCCAGGCGCCCGGCCGTCCCGGCGCGGAGCACGAGCGCGTCGCCCGCTGGGTACTGGAGAATCTGGTCAACGTGGGCAGCGTCGACCGCGGATTCCGGGCCGTCTACGGCACGTTCGGGCCGGACGGCGCCTACGTCCGCCGCGACTACGACTTCAAGCTCATCGAGGAGGTCCCCGGCCCCGGCGGGAGCGTCTACCTCCGCACGACCGACGAGGCGGTCAACGTCCTGGTCGGCGCCCTCGACACGGACGTGACCAGCGCCCAGATCGCCGCCGAGGTCAAGCTGGAGGTCCTCATCAGCCGCGGCCGCCTGGCGGACGCCCAACTCGCCGCCGAGCAGGCGCGCTACCGCACGGTCCAGTACGCCGAGACGCTCCGCCGCACGCTGGAGGCCACCCGGCGGGACGTACGCGCCGTCGACTGGCTGCGCACCGTCCCGGACATGATCAGCGAGGCGCTGGAGCATGTCGCGGACCGTTACCGCCACGAGAACGCGATCCTGACCAACATCCGCCGCGCACGCGACGAGGCGGCCTCCGAACGCGGTCCCGACCACAAGCGGCGCGCCGCCGAGCTCGTCGACATCGTGAAGGACTGCATCCGCCGCCACACCCAGCTCCAGTCCCGGCTGCTGGCGGCCGGGCCGCTCTTCCGGGCCGAGCAGGACCGCCAGGCCTTCGCGCCGCCGGCGGCCCGCGCGGGGCTCGACCTGTACGGGCAACTGCTCGCCCCCCTGCTGCCGCTGCCCTTGGAGCAGGCGGGCCGGGTCACCGACGCCTTCTTCGCACGGGGCGCGGGGCTGCGCACCCCCGGGGCCGTCCGCGTCGGCGATCTGATCGACCTGCTCCTCACGCCTCCCGCCCCCCGCGAGCACCTCGGTGCCGAGATGCCCGAGCCGGACCTGATCGCCACCCCCGACGACAGCAGGTTCAGCGAGGAACAGCTGGAGCGGGCCATGGAGTTGCTGGACCTGCCTGCCGACGCGCCGCGCCGCCTCTCCGGCCTCCTCGCGGAGGCGAGGCGTCAGGATCCGGAACTCCCGTACCTCGTCTCCCTGCTGGCGGTCCACGCGGCCTCGCCGCCAGTGGGCACCGCCTACCGGCAGGGCGAGCAGCGCCTCCTCTTCGCCGTTGACGACGGCGAGGAGCTGGACGACCCCGAGTTCGGCGGGGCGGACCTCATCGTCGGCACGGCCCTGCTGGACGCGGAGGGCATGGCCTCGGACCGCTCGGAGGTGGCATGAGGCGGCCCCGGCCCGGTCTGGCGAAGTCCCTTCGGGCGCACGCCGCTTCGGGGTACCGCGGCGGTCCGTGCGGCCTTCGCGTCCGGCCCACCCAGCGAGCAGGCCGCGGCACGGTCCGCGGCCGGAGAGATCCACGAGGAGTACCGCACCCGTGAGCGACCACCGTGACGAGGCGGCCCGAGACGACGGCCCGGCCGGTGACGCCGTCGCCGGTTACGCCGCCGGAGCCACCACCCCCACCGAGGACTTCGGGGCGAGCGCCCTCTCGTCCGAGGGGGACCGCGCCGAGCACACCGGCCGCGCCGGGCACACCGGAGACGCGGGCCGGACGGCCGTCACGCCGGCCGACACCGCCGACGCCGCCCGCCTCGTGTCCTTCGGCCTCCACCCCAAGCTGCTGCCTGCCCGGGACGCCGAGTACGCCGAACTGCTCCGGCGCTACCGGGACGAGCCCGCCTTCGCGCGCCTCGCGGACGCCGTGGCCACCGGCCTCGGCCTCGTCGTCCTGGAGGTCTCCACCCGCGCCGGCATGGCGCTCGCCGCCGACGAGGAGTCGGTCTTCGCCGTGCGCATGGGCGACTATTCGCGTCGCGCCACCGCCGATTCCGCCGACCGCTTCCTCCACGGGCTCGCGCACCTCGCCGTGGCCGCGATGGCCTTCCCGCGTCCCGAGGACCTGGCCGACGACGGCTACATCGGCCGCATCACCGTCAACGGCGTGGACGGCTTCGTACGGCAGGCGTGCCGCAGGCTGGAGGAGCGCGCCGAGGAGGCGGGGGAGAACGCCGACCCGGTCACGGGAGCGCCCGGCCTGGAAGCGGCCTGGCGTGTGTACGCGCGCCGCAGTGCCACCGGAGCCACCAAGGACGCCCGGCGACTGGCCGGTTCGACGACCGGCATCATCGGCAAGGCCGTGGCCTTCCTGGTCGACTCCGGCTTCCTCCAGCGCACCGGTGACGACGCCGGAGGCACCTACCGCACCACGCCGCGCTACCAGTTGCAGGTCCGGGACATGGCGGGCAGCGCCGCGATGTCGGAGCTGCTGGAGCTGGGCGTCGTATCCGTCAGCGACGGCACGGCGAGCCTGCTGCCGCCGGGCGAGGGCGAAGCGGAGATCGCCGGGGACGCCGCGCTTCCCTTCCACTCCTGAACCGCCCCGGCCGCGAGGGACCCCGGTCCGCTCGCACCACGTCCCGCCGTCCCGCTGTCCGCCCGACGCAAGCACCGTCCGTCCGCCCGCACGAAGTTCCTTATCCACACGACGAGAGCCCCCGCCATGTACGAGCTGTCCCGGATCCGCCTCTACTCCATCGGGCCCGCCGGTGCGCGCTACGCCGACACCGTCCTGGACCTGCGCGGAGTCGGCGGCCCGGTGCCCAGCCCGGCCCCCGCCCAGGCCGACTTCTTCGAGGACGAGCCGGCCGGGCCCCCGTGCCGCCCGGCTCCCGCCGGGGTCCTCTTCCTGGAGAACGGCGGCGGCAAGTCCGTACTGCTGAAGCTGATCTTCTCCGTGATGCTCCCCGGGCACCGCAACACCCTCGGCGGCGCGAGCTCCGGCGTGCTGCGCAAGTTCCTGCTCGCCGACGACTGCGGCCACGTGGCGCTGGAATGGCAGCACACCCGCACCGGCGAGACGGTCGTCGTCGGCAAGGTCAGCGAGTGGCGCGGGCGCCAGGTCTCCAACGATCCGCGGAAGTTCGCGGAGGCGTGGTACTCCTTCCGGCCGGGCCCCGGCATGAACCTGGACTCGCTGCCCGTGGCGGAGTCGGCCGCCCTGCGCCCGGCGGTCGAGGGCACCTCGACGGCACGCGGACGCCGCCGCACGATGAAGGGCTTCCGCGACGTCCTGACGGAGACGGGCAAGGCGTACCCGAACCTCGACGTGGCCTGGGAGGAGATCCACGAACGCTGGACGGAACGTCTCACGGGGCTGGGCCTGGACCCCGAACTCTTCCGCTACCAGCGGGAGATGAACGCCGACGAGGGCGAGGCCGCCGGCCTCTTCGCGGTCAAGAACGACTCCGACTTCACGGACCTGCTGCTTCGTGCCGTCACCGACACCCGCGATACGGACGGACTCGCCGACCTGCTGCACGGCTTCGCGCACAAGCTGGGCCGCCGCAGCGAACTCACCGCCGAACGCGACTTCACCGCCGGCTCGCTCGAACTCCTCAACCGCATCGCGGAATCCGCGCAGCAGCGCGAGCGCGCCCGCGACATCCACGCCGGTGCGGAGCAGCGCACCCGGGCCCTCGTCCGACGGCTCGCCGCCCGCGGCGCGGACGAACGCCGGCGCGGGGCCGAACTCGCCGAGCAGGTCGGGGAAGCCGACCGCGCGGTGGCCGGCGCCGCGGACGCCCGTGCCACCGCCTCCCTCACCGCGGCCGAACTCGCCTACAGGCACGCGTCCCTGGCGCTCGCCCGCGCGGAGAAGGCCGCCACCGCGCAACGCCGCGAGCTGACCGACGCCCGTACGCTGCACTCGGCGTGGCAGGCGGCGGAGACCGTACTGCAGCACCGCGCGGCGGCCGACCGGGCGGCCCGCGTCTCCGCCGCCATCCGCGAGGCCGAGCGCGACGCGGCGCCCGCCCTGGCCGCCAGGGCCACGGCCGCCGCCGACCTCGTACGGGCCCTGCACGCCGCGGCGGAGGAAGGGGAGAGCACGGCCGCAGCCGAGGAGGAGCGATCCGCGGCTCTCCAGGCCGACAGCGAGGCGGCACACCGTGACGCGACGGCCGCCGCCACCGAGGCCCAGCGCGCCCGCAGCGAGAGCGAACACCTGCGGCAGCGCCTCGCGGAGGTCGAGCGGGAGACCGACGAGGCGGTGCGGGCGGGCTGGATCGAGGATTCCGGCAGTGGCGACGGCGAAGCCGACCCCGCACGGGCGGCCCTCGCCGCGAGCGACGCCGAGAAGAGCGCCGTCGCGGCATGGGAGCAGGCCCGCGAGACCGCCCGCCGCACGGCCGAGCGCGCTCAGGAGACCGCAGCGGAGCTCTCCCGCTCCGAACTCGCCGCGGCCCGCGCGGACGACGCGGCCGAAGCCGCGGCGTCCGCCTACGCCGCCGAGCGCCGCACGGCAGAGGAACTCGGCCGCGAGCAGCGCCTCGCCGAGCTCCTCGGGCTTCCGCACGCCTCGCCGGCCTCCGCTTCCGCCTCCGTGCCGGGCCCCCGTGCCGGGGACGTCCGCGCCGGACAGGACGGCGCCGCGCCGGGCCCGGAGTCCTCCGCCCAGGACGGCGCGGAGGTCTCCCCGGCCCCGCTCACCGCGGAGGAGCTGGACAGGGGAGGCGACGCCCTCACGGAGCTGCTGGAGGCAGCGGTCGGCACGTGCGAGCGCCAGCTCTTCGAGCTGCGCACGGCCGCGGCCGACGACTCCCGCATGCTCGGCGCTCTCGGCGACGGCGGCCTGCTGCCTCCGGGGCCCGACGTCACGGCGACGGTCGAGTTCCTCGGCGAGCACGGCGTCCCGGCCCTTCCCGGCTGGCGCTACCTCGCGCAGGCCGTCGACCCCGCGGACCACGCCGACGTCCTCGCGGCGCGCCCGGAACTGGTCGACGGCGTCATCATCACCGACCCCGGCAGCCACGCCCGCGCCCGTGAAGTCCTCGCCGGAGCCGCCCTGCTGCCGCGCTCGGCCGTTGCGGTCGGCACGGCGGCGGCGCTCCTGGCTCCGACGCCCTCCCCGGAGGCGGCGGCAGCCCGCCGGGAGGACGTGTTCCTCGTCCCGCCCAACCCCGCCATGCACGACGAGCTGGCCGCCGACGACGAGCGCACCCAGCTGCGCCTGCGCGCACAGGCCCGCGACGAGGAGATCCGCACCCTCGCCGCGCGTCTGGCCGCCGACCGCACCCTCGCGGCCCGCCTCGCGTCGTGGCGTACGGGATGCCCGCCCGGCCGCCTCGCGGAGCTGGCGGCAGCGGCGGAGGAGAGCCGCGAGTCCGCCGAGGCGGCCCGCGGCCACCTCGTCCAGGCCCGCACGGCGCGGCAGGAAGCCGAGGAGGCGGCCGCCGAAGCCGCCCGCGTACGGGACGAGAAGCAGGAGGCGGCCCAGCGCGCGCGGCGCGCGGCGGACGCCCTGGCCGGGCTGGCGTTCCGGCTGCGCGAACGCGCGAAGTGGCTCACCAGGCTGCGCGGCCTTGCCGACGAGGCGGCGGAGGCGGAGGAGCGCGCACAGTCCTGCCTCGCGCGGGCGCGCGCGGCCGACGAGGACCGGCGCGCCGCGCAGCGCGCGGCGGACGACGCCCGCCGGACGGCACGTACGCTGCGCGCCGAGCGCGCTCAGGTCGCGGGCGTGCCCGACGACGTCGACGAGAGCGCGCCGCCGCCGGAGGGCTCGCTGCCCGCGCTGCGGGAGGCCTACAGGTCCGCCTCCCAGCTGTACGAGCAGGTCGGCGTCGGCGCCGACCTGCGAGCCGAACAGGCGCGTGCGGAGGGGGACGAGTCCGCGGCGCTCGCCGCCCTGGACCGGCTCACTAACAAGGTCCGCACCCGCGCCGCACAGCTCCTGGAGGGCCCGGACGGGGCGGACGGGCCGGCGCGGCAGGCAGCCGCGGCGCGAGCGGAGTCCCTCGTCCAGATGCTGGAGACCCGTGCCGCCGCGGCGAGCGAGCAGCTCGGCAGGCTGCGGGGCGAGGCGGAGCGCCTCGCCCCGGCCGAGGGCGACGCCCATACCGCACTGCCGGACTCCCTGGTCCCCGACGACGCGGAGCACGCCCAGAGCCTGCTGCGCACCGCGAACAGCGAACTCGCCGCCCGCAGCGACGAACTGGACGCCGCGCGTGCTGCCCACGCGCAGCTGACCCGCGCCCACCAGGCCGCCCTCGACGCCGCGGAAGGCTTCGAGGAGACCGGCTCGATGCTCCGCGACCTGCTGCGCGATCCGCAGAGCGCCGCAGCCGCCGACGACGAGGAGCCTCCCGAGCCGTATCCCGGCACACCCGTGGAGGCCCGTCAGGCGGCGGCCGAGGCGCGGCGGTCGCTGCGCGGGTGCGCGGCAGACCTGTCGACGGCCGAGCAGGCGGTCAGGGAGGCCTGCGAGGTGCTCGTACGGCACGCCAACTCGGCACGCTTCGAGCAGGTCCGCACGCCCGCGCGGCAGCAGATCCGCGAACTGCCCGCGTCGGCACTGCCGGAGCACGCCGCGGCGTGGGCCGGTGCTTTCGCTCCCCGGCTGCGTGTCCTCACCGACGAGTTGGAGCAGCTGGAGCGCAACCGCGACAGCATCGTCGACCGGCTGCGCGGGCTGGTGGAGTCGTCGCTGGCGACGCTCCGCGCGGCTCAGCGGCTGTCGCGGCTGCCGGAGGGGCTGGGGGAGTGGTCGGGACAGGAGTTTCTGCGCATCCGCTTCGAGGACCCCGACCAGGCCCTGCTCGCGGAGCGGCTGGGCGAAGTGATCGACGAGGCCACGCGCGCCGCCGTGCGCAAGAACTCCGACCTGCGGCGGGACGGAATGTCACTGCTCCTGCGGGGAGTTCACGCCGCGCTGGAGCCGCGCGGCGTGTCCGTGGAGATCCTCAAACCGGACGCGGTGCTGCGGGCGGAGCGCGTGCCGGTCGGCCAGATGGGAGACGTCTTCTCCGGCGGGCAGCTGCTGACCGCCGCCATCGCCCTGTACTGCACCATGGCCGCGCTGCGGAGCAACGACCGCGGCCACGACCGGCACCGGCACGCGGGCACGCTCTTCCTCGACAACCCCATCGGACGCGCCAACGCCACGTATCTGCTGGAGCTGCAGCGCGCGGTCGCGGACGCGCTCGGCGTCCAACTGCTGTACACGACGGGACTGTTCGACACCACGGCGCTCGCTGAGTTCCCCCTCGTCATCCGGCTGCGCAACGACGCCGACCTGCGGGCGGGGCTGAAGTACATCAGCGTCGAGGAGCATCTGCGTCCCGGGCTGCCGTCGCAGGACCCCGAAGGGGAGACAGTGCACGGCGAGATCACGGCGACGCGCATGTTCCGCCGCCCGGAGGCGGGGGAGGGGCGGCCCAGGGTCCCCTCGCAGGCGGACCCGCGCGGGGAGTCCTGAGGGGGCGAGCCGCCGAGCCCGGGCGCCGTCCCCGGGCCCCGGCCGCTCGGTCCGGCGGACACGTCGCTCCGCCCCGACGTCCACGCTCCCGCCCCGCCGGTGTGCTCGTCCGCCCGCCCTCAACCGCCGCGGCGCTGCCGTCAGTCGGCCCCGCCGCGCCTCACCCGCACGCGCGGGCGCGGACGAGCCGCACTGCTGGGTTCGGACAGCACGCCGTGCCGCTGCCGCCACACCTGCCGCGTCACCCACACGTCCAGCACCGCCCACGTCGCCACGACCGTGCTCGCCACCGTCGAGATCACCATCGGGAAGGCGAGCCAGACGGCGGCGAGGGAGCACAGCACGGCGACCATCAGCTGCACCAGCGTGACCGCCACTATGAGGAGCGCGCGTACCGCGGCCGTACGAACCGGATCCGGCAGCCGAGGCTTTGCGTACATGGTCTCTTCACTTCCCCGCTCAACAACTCCCACATGCTTGCACGTTTCCACCGGCGTCGCGTGCGCCACAATCGGCTGAGCAGGTCCGGGCATCAGGTGACATCTGTGGACGAGGCACCCTGGACGGCTGGATTTGCCCCTCGGACACATCTACGACTACGTCACGCGTCAGTAGTAGGCTCACGCCGTTTGCTGTCGAAACTCGCCCCCAAGCGGAGGGGGTTGACTAGGGGAGGCCATGCGCTTTCGCGGTAGGTCCATCCGCCGGAAGATCGTGGCGCTGTTGCTGGTGCCGCTGCTGTCACTGGTGTCCATATGGGCCTTCGCCACCTACATCACCGGGCTCGAGGCCCAGGAGCTCCTCAACGTCGTCAACACCGTCGACGAGGTGGGTGATCCGGCGCAGGAGGCCGCCCAGGCGGTGCAGCAGGAGCGGCGGCGGACCCTGGTCTACCTGGCGGACCCGCGGGGCTCGGAAGCGCTCACCCTGCTCAAGAAGCAACAGCAGGCCACGGACCGCCAGGTCGGCAGGCTCCGCGCCAACGCCCGCGAACCCGGCATGCGTTCGAACCTCTCCATCGACGCTCACGCCCGCCTCGACTCCATGCTGGAGAAGTTCGGCGAGCTCGAGGACATCCGCGGCAAGGTCGAGGAGAACACGATCACCCGCGGCGGCGCCTTCCAGGCGTACAACGAACTCGTCGACCCCTGCTACGCGTTCGTCGCCGCTCTCGGCGGACTGAACGACGTCGACCTCGACAAGCAGGGCCGCGCCCTCGTCGGCCTGGACAGGGCCCGCGAATATCTCGCCCGCGAGGACGCGCTGATGGCCGCGGCGCTGGCCTCGGGCAAGATGACCAAGGGCGACCGGCGGGCCTTCTCCGACCGGGTGGCCGAGCGCAGCCTCACCTACACCACGACGCTCTCCGAACTGCCCGCCGAGGAACGGCAGATCTACCTGACCTACTGGGAGGGCACCGACGGCCGCACGCTGCGCAGCTACGAGGACGCCATCATCGCGGCCGGCGCCCGGGGCACGGAAGGCGTCAACGCGGAACGGTGGTCGTCCGCGACGTCCACCGTCCTCACCGACCTCGAGCGCATGAACTTCGAGGCAGGCGACCGGTACGAGCAGCGCGTGCAGCCCGCCGCCACCAAGGTGCTGATCCAGGCGGGGGCGGCGGCGGTGCTCGGCGCCGCGGCGGTCCTCGCGTCGATCGTCATCTCCTTCCGGGTCGGCCGCAGCCTCGTTCGGGATCTGCGCACCCTCCGCAGGGAGGCGCAGGAGGCCGCCGGAGTCCGGCTGCCGAGCATCATGCGCCGCCTCGCGGCCGGAGAGACCATCGACATCGAGACCGAGGCTCCGCGGCTGGAGTACCCGCAGGACGAGGCCGGGCAGGTCGGCCAGGCGGTCAACACCCTGCAGCGCGCGGCGGTCGAGGCGGCGGTCAAGCAGGCCGGCATGCGCCGTGGCGTCTCGGAGGTCTTCGTCAACCTGGCCCGGCGCAACCAGGTCCTGCTCCACCGCCAGCTCACGCTGCTCGACCACATGGAGAGGCGGACCGAGGACTCCGACGAGCTGGCCGACCTCTTCCGGCTCGACCACCTCACGACCCGCATGCGCAGGCACGCCGAGGGCCTCGTCATCCTCTCCGGGGCGGCTCCGTCCCGGCAGTGGCGCAAGCCGGTCCAGCTGATGGACGTCGTACGGGCGGCCGTCGCGGAGGTCGAGGCGTACGAGCGCATCGAGGTGCGCCGCCTGGCCCGTCTCGCCGTCGACGGCGGCTCCGTCGCCGACCTCACGCACCTCATCGCCGAACTCCTCGAGAACGCCACGGTGTTCTCCCCGCCGCACACCGCCGTGCAGGTGCTCGGCGAGCGCGTCGCCAACGGCTTCACCCTGGAGATCCACGACCGGGGACTGGGCATGGCGGCCGACGCGCTCCTCGAAGCCAACCTGCGGCTGGCCGAGACACCCGAGTTCGAGCTCTCCGACACCGACCGCCTCGGGCTCTTCGTCGTGGCCCGCCTCGCCCAGCGGCAGGGCGTGCGGGTCTCCCTGCAGCCCTCGCCGTACGGAGGGACCACGGCCGTGGTCCTCATCCCCGGCCGCATCCTCTCCGAGAGCTCCGGGGCGCCGGAGTCCGAGTCCGGCCGCGACACCGGCAGCTTCCCGTTCCGGGGCGGTGTCACCGGGCAGCGGCTCGAGGCCCTCACCCGCAAGGAGCCGGCCGCGTCGCTGCACGGCTCTGACTCCGGGAGCCGGCCCGCCCTGGACGGACCCATCGAACTCGAGGGCCCGCTGGGGGAGTTGGAGGAGGCGGACCGCGTCGCCTCGCGCCCGTTCGCCGTCGACGGCGACAGCACGCCGGAGTCCGACGACGACGGGGCCGCCACGCCCGTGCGCCGCTCCGGCCCCGTGCCGCTGCGTGCGCCCAGGCCGGGGCTGGAGCAGCACCAGCAGGCGGACGACGAGCCCGAGTCCGCCCGGCCCTCGGGTGAGGGAGAGGCACGGAGGGACGGCCTCGCCCCCCTGCCGCGGCGGCGCCCGAACACCCCTGTGCTCGTCTCGGATCACGGCCGCACCGTCGGAGGCGGGAAGCGGCCCTCTCGCGCCGGCGCCTCCGGTGAGGCGTCCGAGCGCCGCGAGAGCGAAGAGCGGCGGGAACGCCCGGAGAGCCCGCCGGAGACGGATGCGGCACCCGGTCGGTCGGCCGGAGGGACACGATCCGGTACGGTCAGCGGTCTGCCGCGCCGTGTGCGCCAGGCGAGCCTCGCACCTCAGCTCAAGCGGGACACAGGCGACGGCGTGTCAGCTCAGGACGACCGCGGGACGGCTTCCGACGGCCTGTCGGACCGGGACGCGGAAGAGGTCCGCAACCGCATGGCCTCGCTGCAGCGGGGCTGGCAGCGGGGCCGCCGGCAGAACGCCGAGGAGTCCGCCGACGAAGCGGCGGAGTCAGCACCAGGAACGACACCGGAGGGGAACGGTCGATGACCGCACCGAAAGCCACAGCGAACACTGCCCCGGGAAGCGGTGAACTCAACTGGCTCCTGGACGAGTTGGTCCAGCGCGTCGGCAGCATCAGCAAAGCACTCGTGCTCTCCGGGGACGGACTGGCACGCGGAGCCTCGCAGGAGCTGACCGGTGAGGACGGCGAGCACCTGGCAGCCGTCGCCTCCGGCTTCCACAGCCTCGCCAAGGGCGTCGGCCGCCACTTCGACGTGGGTGGCGTACGGCAGACGGTGGTGGAGCTCGAGGACGCCTTCCTCTTCGTCACGGCCGCGGGCGACGGCAGCTGCCTCGCCGTGCTCGCGGAAGCCGACGCCGACGTCGGCCTGATCGCCTACGAGATGACGCTCCTCGTCAAGCGCGTCGGCGTGCACCTCGGCACCGCTCCCCGCTCGGGGTCCGAAGGGTGACGCAAGCAGGCGCCGAGGGGATCTGACGGGACGCAGTGATGACGGACCCCTGGTTCGACGACGCCGCAGGGCCCGTGGTGCGGCCGTACGCCATGACGCGCGGCCGCACACGCAGCAGCTCGGACGAGGCACGTCTCGACCTCATCGCGTTGGTGATCGCGCAGAGTCCGGACGGTGAAGGAGACGCGAAACCCCAGGAGGACGCCGCCGGTTCGGGGCAGGGTGACGGTGGCGGTGCGGCCGTCCGTCCCGACGGCGGCAGCCACCGCGACGCCGACGTGATCGCGGACAGCACGCTGGCCCCGGAGCACGTCGACATCGTCCTCCGCTGCCGGCATGCGCCGCAGTCCGTGGCCGAGCTCGCCGCCGAACTCGATCTGCCGGTGGGTGTGGTGCGCGTTCTCGTCGGGGACCTCATCGACTCCGAATGGGTGCGCGTGAGCCGCCCCGTCCCTCCGGCGGAGCTGCCGGACGAAAGCATTCTCAGAGAGGTAATCGATGGCCTTCGGGCGCTTTAAGCGCGGCGCCGCGGCGTCGCCTGCAGAGCCGGTGACGCTGAAGATCCTGGTGGCGGGCGGATTCGGCGTCGGCAAGACGACCCTCGTCGGATCCGTCAGCGAGATCAAACCGCTGCGCACCGAGGAGACGCTCACCGAGGCAAGCCGCCCCGTGGACGACACGGCAGGCGTGGAGGCGAAGTCCACGACCACCGTCGCCATGGACTTCGGCCGCATCACCATCAACGACAGCCTGGTGCTCTACCTGTTCGGGACGCCCGGGCAGGACCGCTTCTGGTTCCTCTGGGACGAGCTGGCCCAGGGCGCCCTGGGCGCCGTCGTCCTCGTCGACACCCGCAGACTCGAGGACAGCTTCGCCGGGATCGACTATTTCGAACGCCGGCGTATCCCGTTCACCGTGGCGGTGAACCACTTCGACGGGGCCGACGTCTACCCCGCCGAGACGGTGCGCGAGGCCCTGGACCTCGACCCCGAGGTGCCGATCATGGTGGGGGACGCGCGGAACCGCGAATCGGCGCGCGACATCCTGGTCTCCGTCGTCGAACACGCGATGCGGAGGGCGACGTCAGCCGCCCAGCAGCACGAACCCGCTCCCGCGCGCTGAACGCGGCGACGGGACGAGGCCGCGGCCCCGTCCCGTCCCATGCGACGCGCGGCCGCCCGGCCCCGCACGCCGTACCGCCGTGCGGCCCGTGTCAGTCGCCGTCCTCGACCCAGCCGAAGCTGCGCTGAACCGCCTTGCGCCAGTTGTGGTACTCCCGCTCCCGCACCTCCGGCGTCATGTCCGGCGTCCACTCGGCGTCCCGCTTCCAGTGGGCGCTCAGCTCGTCCAGGTCGGACCACACCCCGGTCGCCAGCCCCGCGGCGTACGCCGCTCCCAGGCACGTCGTCTCCGCCACCACCGGCCGGATCACCGGCACGCCGAGGACGTCCGCCTGGTGCTGCATCAGCAGGTTGTTGCCGGTCATGCCGCCGTCGACCTTGAGGCTGGTGATCTCCACTCCGGAGTCCTTGTACATGGCGTCCACGACTTCCCTGGTCTGCCAGCTCGTCGCCTCCAGCACGGCACGCGCCAGGTGGCCCTTGGTGACGTACCGGGTGAGCCCGGCGACGACGCCCCGCGCGTCCGAGCGCCAGTACGGGGCGAACAGCCCGGAGAAGGCGGGGACGATGTACGCGCCTCCGTTGTCCTCGACGCTCGCCGCCAGCGTCTCGATCTCGGCGGCCTCCCGGATGATGCCCAGCTGGTCGCGGAACCACTGGACGAGCGCGCCGGTGATCGCGATCGACCCCTCCAGGCAGTACGCCGGCGGTTCGCCGCTGAGCTGGTAGCCCATCGTGGTCAGCAGCCCGCTCTTGCTGGCGACGGGGCGGGCCCCGGTGTTGAGCAGCAGGAACGAACCGGTGCCGTAGGTGTTCTTGGCCTCGCCCACCGAGAAGCACGTCTGCCCGAAGAGCGCGGCGTGCTGGTCGCCCAGCGCGGACGCCACGGGAACACCGGCGAGCTGGCCCACAGCCGTCCCGTACACCTCCGAGGACGACCGGATCTCGGGAAGCATCGAGGCCGGGATGCGCATGGCGTCCAGGATCGACTGGTCCCACTCCAGCGATTCCAGGTTCATCAGCATGGTGCGCCCGGCGTTGGTGACGTCCGTGACGTGGACGCCGCCGTCGGTGCCGCCGGTGAGGTTCCAGATGAGCCAGGAGTCGATGGTGCCGAAAGCGAGCTCGCCCGCTTCGGCGCGCTGCCGCAGTCCGGAGACGTTCTCCAGCAGCCACAGCGCCTTCGGCCCGGCGAAGTAGCTCGCCAGGGGCAGGCCCGTGCGGTCGCGGAAGCGGTCCTGGCCGTCCGAGCCGCCCAGTTCGGCGCACAGGCCGGCGGTCCGCGTGTCCTGCCAGACGATGGCGTTGTGCACCGGCTTCCCGGTCTTCCTGTCCCACACGACCGTGGTCTCGCGCTGGTTGGTGATGCCCATGGCACTGAGCTGGTCGGCCCGCAGACCCGCCTTGGCGATCGCGCCGGCCACGACGGCCTGCACCTTCGACCAGATCTCGGTGGCGTCGTGCTCCACCCAGCCCGGCTTGGGGAAGATCTGACGGTGTTCACGCTGGTCGACGGCGACGATCGCGCCGTCCTGGTTGAAGATGATGCAGCGGCTGGACGTGGTGCCCTGGTCGATGGCGGCGACGAATTTGTCCGACATGAACGCGTTCCCCTTTTCCGGATCTACTGCTGAGGAATGCCCGGAGGACCGGCAGGCCCCGGGAGAATCAGAAAGCGGGCTGCGGGGCGCCGCCGTGGTGGTTCCGGAGAGCCCTTTCGCCTGCCGGGCGACGGAGGCGGGACGTGACCGGCGGGGAGCCCGTATCGGCGTGCTCTCATCACGGCTCCTCGTCGTCTCGGCCGGGCGCCGGCCCGAATCCGGCCCGCCCGGCTCCCGGTCCTGGCCAGGCCCTCGCGAACGGTTTCCGAAGCTGGTCACGGGGCGCGGACGTCGGGTGCGGCCGGCGTCGTGACCCGCGTCCCGCCGGCCTTTTCCGGCGGTGCGGCTGTTCGTCGTTCTGCACAGCGAAAAGACCGTCGTGGCCAGGGACATCATGAATCGTGGAGACAGCGCCGGTCATTGACATCCCTGCCGTGTCGGCGTGATCGGAGACGTATTTCCCCCGTATTCCGGCGGGGCCCGGCCGGCATTCGGCAGGGCCCCGGAATGACCGCCGGGATCTGCCGGATCCTTCCGCGTCCGTCCCCGCGAAGTCGTCCGGAGCCGGGGTGACGGAGCGGGTCGGACGCCGCGTACGGAGCCCGCCGGACGGTTGAAGTCGCAAGTACCGTTGACACGGGACACCCGCGGCCGGAGACTCCGGCGAGCCCGGCGCTGATCCACCGGCCCGGGCGACCGCGGTCCCGCTCCTCCCGCCCGGGACACCTCCGGCCGGGAGACGGCCCGAAGCGCCGGCACGGAGCGCGGACCGGCACGACCGCACGCCGCCTCGGAAGGGGACCGACGATGACCGACCACCGCGACCTCCTCATCGGCGGCCAGGAGGTCCCGGCGGCCTCCGGCCGCACCGCGGACGACCTCGACCCCTCGACCGGCGAGGCCTGCGCCACGGTCGCGGCGGGACGTGCGGAGGACGTCGCCCGCGCCGCCGCGGCGGCCGACGCCGCGTTCCCCGCGTGGGCCGCCACGGCCCCCGCCACCCGCCGCGGGATCTTCCTCAAGGCCGCGGACGTCCTGGAGTCCCGGGCGGAGGAAGCAGCGGAGCTGATGGCCCGCGAGGCCGGCGGCACCCGGCCCTGGGCGCTGTTCAACGTGCAGCTCGCCGCCGGAATGCTGCGGGAGGCCGCCGCGGCGGTCACCGCCCCCAGGGGAGAGGTCCTCACCTCCCAGGACGCGGGGACGCTCAGCCTCGCCGTCCGCGAACCCGTCGGTGTCGTCGGCGCGTTCGCCCCGTGGAACGCGCCGGTGATCCTCGGCACCCGCGCTGTCGCCGCACCCCTGGCGGCGGGGAACACGGTCGTCGTCAAGCCCAGCGAGGACGCCCCGCTCGCCTGCGCGTACTTCGTCGCGGACGTACTGCGCGAGGCCGGACTGCCGGACGGCGTGCTGAACGTCGTCAGCAACGCCCCCGAGGACGCGGCCGAGGTCGCCGAAGCGCTCGTGGCCCACCCGGCCGTGCGCGCCGTCAACTTCACCGGTTCCACCGGCGTCGGGCGTCGCATAGGGAACCTGGCGGCGCAGCATCTCAAGCCCGCCGTACTGGAGTTGGGCGGCAAGAACTCCGTCGTCGTACTCGAGGACGCCGACGTGGACTACGCCGTCGACGCCGCCACGTTCGCCGTCTTCATGAACGCCGGCCAGATATGCATGTCGGGCGACAGGATCCTCGTACACGCCTCCCTGGCCGAGGAGTTCACGGAGAAGTTCACCGCGAAGGTCGCCTCACTGCCGCACGGCGCACCCACCGATCCGGGTACCGTCATCGGCCCGCTGGTCAGCTCCGCGTCGGCCCGCCGCGTAGCGGCCCTCGTCCGGGACGCCGTCGAGAAGGGCGCGAAGGTGCTGACCGGGGGAGGGGAGCCGAGCGGTGCCGTCCACCCGGCCACCGTCCTCACCGGTGTCACGCCGGAGATGGAGCTGTACGAGGGGGAGGCGTTCGGCCCCGTGTGCGCGCTGTCCACGTTCGCCGACGACGACGAGGCCGTCGAACTCGCCAACGCGACCGAGCACGGCCTCACTTGCGGCATCATCACCGAGAACGCCACCCACGGCCTCGGCGTGGCACGCCGAATCCGGACCGGCATCGTGCACGTCAACGACCAGTCGGTCGCCGACGAACCGCAGGCGCCGTTCGGCGGGATCGGAGCCTCCGGGTACGGCCGCTTCGGAGGCCGCTGGGGGATCGAGGCCTTCAGCAACACCCGCTGGGTCACCCTCGCCGGCAACCACGCCCACTACCCGTTCTGACGCCGTGAGCGGGCCCGCGCGGGCCCGCTCACGCTCGCGTCATGCGGGAGCGCCGTGCCGCCGTGCCGCCGGGGCGGCTGCGGAACGGCCGCTGAGCTGCACCGCGGCAACAAGTGTCACGGGCAGGTCACCGAAGGCGCACACGCGTGTCCGGACGCGGGGTGAGCCGAACCACAGCCCGTGTCGCGGCGTCCCCCATCAGCAGACGGCGGCACGGGAACCACGGGGGTGATTCCGTGCCGCCGTCGCCCCGGCCGCGCGGAGAACACATCCGGCCGGGACGGTCCTGCTCAATGCCTGTGCAACGCCCGCCGCCAGACGGGGAAGTCGAAGAACGTCTCGGGGAACGTCTCGTCCTCCAGCGTGAAGTGCCACCACTCTTCGGGGAGGTTGGTGAAGCCAGCCCCCTCCAGGGTGTCCTTCAGCAGCAGCCGGTTCTCGCGCTGCTTTCCCTTGATCCGGGGATCGAGTGTGTGCGACAGGGTGTCGAAGCAGTCGTAACCGGTGCCCATGTCGATGGAGTTGTCCGGGAAACGGACGCTCTGGGGCGCGAAGCAGGAGACGAGCGGCTCTCCCGGCCGGTACGGCCGTGTGGGCTTCGCAGGCAGCTCGACGAGGGTCAGATCGACGGTGCTGCCGCGGCTGTGCCCCGACTTCTCCGCTATGTAACCGTCCTCGAACAGCCGGTCCTTCTCCACCCGGGGATAGAACTCGTCCTTCATCAGTTCGTCGTCCAGGTCCTTCGCCCAGTCCACGAACTGGTCGACCGCTCGTTGCGGCCGGTAGCAGTCGTAGACCTTCAGCGAGTAGCCCTTCCGCAGGAAGGCGTGCTGAGCGGCGCTCAGCGCCTTCGCCGTGTCCCGGGTGACGATGCACATGGGCTGCCGGTATCCGTCGACGCGTTCACCGACGAAGTTGTGCCGCGTGCGGTAGCGCATCTCCTCCAGGATCGTCGGAGCGACGTCCCGGAGAGCGACGAACTCTTCGGGGGCGGAGGGCTCTTCGGCCCCTCGCCCGGTCTCGGCCGTGCCGCGGTCCCGGGCGTCCTGGACGGTTCCCGCCGACGGCGCCGCGGCAGCGGGCGCGGCCGACGCGAGGGCGGTGAAGGCGAGCAGTGCGGCGGCGAGTCGTGCCGCGCGGAACGATCCTTTGAATGGCATGGCCATCGTCTATCAGTTGCGCACCCGCACGGGGTACCCCGCGGCGGTGCCGTCTTGCCGGGTCACCACCGTCCTGCCCTCCTCCACGGAGACCGTGAACCGCTCGGGCGGCTGCCGCTCCCAGCCCTCGCCCGTGTCGGGGATCACCAGCCCGCTGCCTCTGCGCCCGGGTGCGGGCGGCCACACCTCCAGCTCCGTGCCCCCTTCCGGACTCGCCACCGGCACGGCCGCGCCCGCCCGCGCGAGTACCGGAATACGGGACAGCGGAGCGTCCAACTGCACCTCGCCCGGCCCCTCGTGGACCGCGCGCGTGGCCGTGTCGTACCAGCGGCCGTGGGGCAGCCGCACCGTCCGCCGCCGCGCCCCGGCCTCGAAAACCGGCGCCACGAGCAGCGCGTCGCCCAGCAGGAACGCGTCGCCGCACTCGCGCAGCGCGCGGTCACGCGGATGCTGCCACCACAGTGGACGTACGTATGGCGCTCCCGTGCGGTGGGCGAGCTGCGCGAGCGTGCTGAAGTACGGGCGCAGCCGCTCCCGTTCGGCCATCGCGGCGGAGCAGTGCGCCAGCACCTGCGTCCCGAACCCCCAAGGGACGGACATGCCCGCACCCTTGGCCCCGCGGGTGCGAAACAACGGCAGATATGCGGCCAGTTGGAACCAGCGCAGATACAGCTCCGGCGACGGTGCGGATGCGACGCCCGCGATGTACGGCCCCGAATAGGGCACCCCGCAGAGCCCGAGTCCCACCACGCATGCCAGCGACGCCCGGAGCGCCTGCCAGTCGGCGGCGGACTCTCCCGGCCAGGTTCCGCCGTACCGCTGCATGCCCGCCCAGCCCGACCGCGACAGGAGGAACGGGCGCTCGGAGGGCCGCAGCCGCATCAGCCCCGCATGAGCGGCCCGCGCCATCGCCAGCGCGTACACGTTGTGCGCCTCGCGGTGGTCCCCGCCCCGCCCCTCCATCGAATGCCGCGCGGGCCGAGGCATCGTCCGCTCGTCACCGCCCGGGGCCGCCTGGCGGGACGGCTCGTTCAACTCGTGCGCCACTCCGGCGAAGCCCTGCGCCAGCCGTTCCGCGTACAACTCGCCCCACCACTGCCGTACGCGCGGCTCGGTGAAGTCCGGCAGCAGCGCCTTCCCCGGGCGCCGCGGCACGGGCTGGACGGGCCGTCCGTCTCCGTCCCGCGCGAAGGCGTCCACGGCCGTGCCGCTGTCGTACACGGCGTTGCCCGGTTCCGGCACCACCGCGGGATCCACGACCGACACCAGACGCACGCCACCGGCTCTCAACTCCCCGGCAAGCGACGGCAGATCGGGGAAGCGCGCGGTGTCCGTGGTGAACGCGCGGCAGGCGTCGAGGTGTTCGGCACCCAGATGCACGGCCGCCAGAGGGAGCCCCCTGTCCCGGTAGGCGGCAGCGGTGGCACGGACCTCCCGCTCGGTGCCCGTACCGCTGCCGCTGTGCTGATGCCCCAGCGCCCAGCCGGGCGGCAGCGCCGGCGCACCGGACAGACGCGCCCATCCGTGCAGCACCCGCGCCGGGGGACCGGCGATCACCCAGTAGCGCAGCGGACCGCCGTCCATCCGGGTCTCGCTCCGGCCGGGACGGTCGTGCCCCGAGCCGCGCCCTTCCTCGCCCTCCGCGATCGTGACCCGTCCGTCCCAGGAGTTGTCGTGGAAGACCAGATGGGTTCCCACGTCCGCGACGACCAGCTGGAGCGGCATCGTGACGGGCAGCGGACCGGTGTCCGGACCCGCCGGGCCGTGGTCCGCGTTCCACAGGCGGTACGAGCCGTTGCGCAGCGCAGGGCCGCATGCTCGCGCACCGAGCCCGAAGAAGCGTGCGTCGGCGGCGACTTCGGACCGCTGCAGCCACCTCGCGCGCCCCGCGGAGCCGGGCGGCGGCTCCCCACCGCCGGTGTGACCGGGCGCTACGGGGCCACCTCCGGGCCGGTGCCCGCCGGCGGGACCGCGTTCCCCGCCCGTCGCCGTGCTCTCCCACCACCGCGGCGGCAGCTCCCTGCGCAGCAGCTCGCCCCCCGGGGTGCGCACCTCCACCGCCCCGTGCCGGGAGACCGTCACCAGCAGCCGCTCGGAGACCACCCGCCATCCGCCTGCCTTGTCCGGCTCCAGCTCCGCCCGCCCGTCCGGCTCCGGCACGGGATCGGCCAGCGCGTACGAGGGCGCCGGCTCCGCCCCGTCCCAGCCGAGGAAGACGGCACCGCCGACCGCCACCCGTACGCACAGCGTGGAGCGCTCGAACCGGATCACCCCGCCGCCCGGCCGCGCCTGCGCGCCGCACGCGGCCCCGGGGACCCGGGCCCGCTCCGTCCTGGCCTGCCGCAGCGCCTCGGCACCCTCGCGCCGGCGTCCCCACGGAGTGCGCGCCTGCCTCTCCCGCCATGCCGTCCCGACCCATATCACCGACCGCACGAGGTCACGCGCATCCATGCTCCTCAGAGTGCCAGGACCGGGGGAGCCCGTCAGGGGCGTTCAACTGGCGTTCATCCAGCCCCCATCAGCTCTTGACGTGCGCCCCTGCGCCCCCGGAACGCCTTGCTCCACTCGGGACCGCCCGGGCCGTGCTGCCGCCGCGTCCAGCACTCCGGACCGTGGTGGCGCCACATTCCGGATCAAGGAGGCATGTGGCGTCCGCCCTGGCGCATGGGGTGATCGCGTGGCATCGTCCTGACCATCCGTACGTACGCCCACCGGTACGCCGCGCCCATGCGGAGTACCGCCAGACGAGCCGGACCGGGAGCCGCCCCCATGACCACCGCGCACAGCACACCGCAGCCGCAGCCCGTCACGCCGGAGCCCCTCTGGCAGCCGGGCCCGGACCGCGTCGCTGCTGCGCAGATCACACGGTTCCAGTCCTGGGCGGCCGAGCACCACGGCGCCCCCGCCGCCGTGCCGGACGACCCCGCCGCGAGCTACGCGGCGCTGCACCGCTGGTCCGTCGACGAACTCGCCGCCTTCTGGAAGGCCCTCACCGAGTGGTTCGAGGTGCGCTTCTCCTCCCCGTACGAGACCGTGCTGGCGGACTCGGCGATGCCCGGCGCGACCTGGTTCCCCGGGGCGACGCTCAACTACGCCGAGCACGCGCTGCGCGCCTCCGAGGACCCCGCACGGGCCGGTGAGCCGGCCCTGCTGCACGTCGACGAGGAGCACGAGCCGCGCACCGTGACCTGGAGCGAGCTGCGCCGTCAGGTCGGCTCGCTCTCCGCCGAACTCCGCCGCCTCGGCGTGCGGCCCGGCGACCGGGTCAGCGGCTACCTGCCGAACGTCCCCGAAGCCGCGGTGGCGCTCCTCGCGACCGCCGCGGTCGGCGGCGTGTGGACCTCCTGCGCACCCGACTTCGGCGCGCGGAGCGTCCTCGACCGCTTCCAGCAGGTCGAGCCGGTCGTGCTGTTCACCGTCGACGGCTACCGGTACGGCGGCAAGGAGCACGACCGCAGGGAGACCGTCGCCGAACTCCGCCGCGAGCTGCCCACTCTGCGCGCCGTCGTCCACGTGCCGCTCCTCGGCACCGACGCCCCCGAAGGCACGCTCGAGTGGTCCGGCCTCGTCGCCGCCCCGGCCGGCTCCGAGGACGCTTCGCCCGTATTCGAGCAGGTGCCCTTCGAACACCCCCTCTGGGTGCTCTACTCCTCCGGCACCACCGGCCTTCCCAAGGCCATCGTCCAGTCGCAGGGCGGCATCCTGCTCGAACACCTCAAGCAGCTGTCCCTGCACAACGACATCGGCCCCGGCGACCGGTTCTTCTGGTACACCTCCACCGGCTGGATGATGTGGAACTACCTCGTCTCCGGCCTGCTCACCGGATGCACGGTCGTCACCTACGACGGAAGCCCCGGCCACCCCGACGTCTCCGGGCAGTGGCGCGTCGCCGCACTCACCGGGACGACCTTCTTCGGCACCTCCGCCGCGTACGTCATGGCCTGCAGCAAGGCCGGCATCCACCCGGGACGCGACCTCGACCTCTCCCGCGTCAAGTGCGTCGCCACCACCGGCTCGCCGCTGCCGCCCGACGGCTTCCGCTGGATCCACGACGAGATCTCCGACGACATGTGGATCGCGTCCGTCAGCGGCGGCACCGACGTGTGCAGCTGCTTCGCGGGAGCGGTCCCCACGCTCCCCGTCCACACCGGCGAGCTGCAGGCACCCTCGCTCGCCACCGACCTGCAGTCCTGGGACCCGCAGGGCGAACCCCTCACCGACGAGGTCGGCGAGCTCGTCGTCACCCGGCCGATGCCGTCCATGCCGGTCCGCTTCTGGAACGACCCCGACGGATCGCGCTACCGCGACAGCTACTTCGAGATGTACCCGGGCGTCTGGCGGCACGGCGACTGGATCACGCTCACCGGCCGCAACACCGTCGTCATCCACGGCCGCTCCGACTCCACGCTCAACAGGCAGGGCGTGCGGATGGGCTCGGCCGACATCTACGAAGCGGTCGAACGGCTCCCCGAGATCCGCGAATCCCTGGTCATCGGCGTCGAACTGCCCGACGGCGGCTACTGGATGCCGCTCTTCGTCCACCTCGCCGAAGGCGCCGTACTCGACGACGCCCTGCGGGACCGGATCAAGGCCACCATCCGCGAGGCGCTCTCACCCCGGCACGTACCCGACGAGGTCATCGCGGTCCGGGGCGTGCCCCACACCCTCACCGGCAAGCGCCTCGAAGTCCCGGTCAAGCGCCTCCTGCAGGGCGCCCGCCTGGACAAGGCCGTCAACCCGGGCTCCGTGGACGACGTGGAGCTGCTGCGCTTCTACGAGCAGCTGTCGAAGGAGCGCACCGGCTGACCCGCCGGCGGCACGCCGTTGTCACACCCCCTGATTACTGTGAGTGAGCAGTGACCGCAGGAATCAGGGGGAGACCATGGCTCACACCCGCAGCCGCAAGCGCAGGGCCCGCCGTTCGCTGCGCCGCGAAGTGCCCAGCATCGTCCCGGTGCTCGCGGACGGTGCGCACTTCGCGCGGATGCGCGCGTACGACTCGTTCGCCTTCGAGGAGCACGGCAGGTACCTGCGCCGGCTGGAAGGGCTGCTGCGCGCGCTGAGAGCCCAGAAGATCCCGGCCCACGTAGTGCTGTTCGACCCCGTCGACTACGAACTGTTCTGCCAGGCCCAGGAGATCGACCCGGACACGCCGGACAGCCGCGTCCGCTACGTCGCAGAGGTCGCCGCGTCCGGCACCGCGATGCCCTACCGCGGCCAGGCGCTCCGGCACCTGCTCCCGGCGCTCCGAGAAGCACACGCATGCCGGCTCACCTGGCATGCGGGCACGGAGATCCTCGCCCGCTCGGGCTCGTGCGCACGGTGCGGAACCGACATCGGCAAAGCCGCGTTCGACCGCGCCGCCCACGCCCTGACGTCACTGCTGGAGCGGGCAGGCTGCGGCACCCACCATCTCGTCGCGAGCGTCGCGGTCCCGGGGGCGCCCCTCGTCACCGCGCTGGACGTGCGCCGTACGCCGCGAGGGGAACTCCGCGCCCCCGAACAGGCGGCCCTCGCCCTGGCCACCGCACTGGCGGCGGGATTCGCGACGGCGAGCGCCGGAGGCGTCGTCCTCCGCACGGACGCCGGCGCGGAGGGAGAGACGGGCCCGGCGCGCGACACCGTCCGCGGATGGTCCCTCGACAAAGCCGGGTGCTGGCTGCGCCCGCTCACGGCATCCGAGGTCTTCACCGCCTACTGCACCGATCCCGCGACGAGGGAGCCCCTGGCCCCCGAACCCGGCGTCGACCACGCCCCGGGGTTCGGCCTGCCTCACCCGGGAGGCCCGATGCACTGCTGACGCAGACCGCCCGGCGGGCAGCCGCTGTGCTCTCCGGCAGGGGCGGCGGCTGCCTATTCGCCGGAGAGCACCGCCTGCGCGGCCAGCTTGGCCTCCTGCGCGCTGTCCGACGAGCGGGCGGCGTCCGCGGCGCGCGAACACTGAGCGAGAGTGTGCTTCGCAAGAGTGGCCCGTACATAGGGGATCGACGCGGCCCCCATCGAAAGACTGGTCACGCCGAGCCCCGTCAGCACGCACGCCAGGAGCGGATCGGCCGCCGCCTCGCCGCACACCCCGCAGCTCTTCCCCTCGGCCCGGGCCGCGTCGGCGGCCGACGCGACGAGGTCCAGCAGCGCGGGCTGCCAGGGATCCTGCAGCCGGGAGACGGCACCGACCTGCCGGTCCGCCGCGAAGGTGTACTGCGCCAGGTCGTTCGTGCCCAGAGAGAGGAACTCCACCTCCTGCAGCACTGCCCGTGCACGCAGAGCCGCGGACGGAATCTCCACCATCACCCCGGCCTTCGCCTGCAGCCCGGCCGTCCTGCAGGCCTCGGCGAACGCCCTGGCGTCCGCGCGGTCCGCCACCATCGGGGCCATCACCTCGAGGTACACGGGCAGCCCTTCCGCGGCCTTCGCGAGCGCCGTGAGCTGGCCCTGCAGGATCTCGGGGTGGTCCAGCAGCGTCCGCAACCCCCGCACTCCGAGCGCCGGATTGGGCTCGTCCCCCGGCGTCAGGAAGTCCAGCGGCTTGTCCGCCCCCGCATCCAGCACCCGCACCACGACGCGCCCCTCCGGGAACGCCTCCAGCACCTGCCGGTACGCCGTGACCTGCTTCTCCTCCGACGGCGCCTTCGTACTGTCCTCGAGGAACAGGAACTCGGTCCGGAACAGCCCCACCCCTTCGGCGCCCGCCTCCACGGCCGCGGGGACGTCACCCGGCCCGCCGACGTTGGCCAGCAGCGGCACCCTGTGCCCGTCCGAGGTGGCTCCCGGCCCCTTCGCGGCGTCGAGCGCTGCCCTCCGCTCCGCCGCCTCGGCCCGCAGTGCGGCCTGCTCCTCCTCGCTGGGGGAGACGGAGACGGCGCCCGTGCTCCCGTCCACAGCGACGACCGTGCCCTCCGCCACCTCGCACGCCCCTGGCAGAGCGACCACGGCGGGCACCCCCAACGCCCGGGCCAGGATGGCGCTGTGACTCGTCGGACCGCCCTCCTCCGTCACGAAACCCAGCACGAGGCCCGGGTCCAGCAGGGCCGTGTCCGCAGGAGCCAGATCACGCGCGAAGAGCACGAACGGGCGGTCGCTGTCGGGCACTCCCGGCATGGTGACCCCCATCAGCCGCGCGACGATCCGGTTGCGTACGTCGTCGAGGTCCGCCACACGCCCCGCGAGGTACTCGCCCGCACCCGCCAGCAGAGCCCGGTAGGCGGCGAACGCGTCGTACACGGCCCGCTCCGCGGTGCTCCCCACAGCGATACGGCGCTCGACGTCGGCCATCAGCTCGGGGTCCTGCGCCATCATCGACTGCGCCTCGAGGACGGCCTGCGCCTCTCCACCCGCCAGATTGCCCCGCGCGGACAGGTCGTTGGCCACGGCATCGACGGACTGGCGTGCACGCTGCTGCTCGCGCGGCGCCTCGGACTCGGCGATCTGCTCGGCCGGCGGCTCCAGCACGGCCGTTCCCATGTGCCGGACCTCACCGATCGCCACTCCGTGACTCACGCCGACGCCTCGCAGGGCTGCGTCCATCTCTCTCATCTCCTGTCGATGCGGTGGGTCCGTCACCGCTGGGCTTCACGGGTACCCGGCCTCACCCCGCGACGGCAGGGCACGGCGTCACTTCCACTTGAAGAGCGTCGTACTCGTCTCGACAGGTCCCTCTTCGACGACGGCCGCCAGTGCGTCCGGGGAGGCCTCGAGAGCGATCACCGGCGAGATCGGCGACTTGCCCGCGTCCACGACCGCGACGGGGTTCCAGCTCACGATGGACTGTCCACGCTCCACCGAGTCCCCCTTGGCGGCAAGGAGTTCGAAACCCTCGCCGTTGAGCTGGACGGTGTCGATGCCCAGATGGGTCAGCACCCCGCGTCCGTCGGTGTCGACCACGACGAAGGCGTGCGGATGCAGCGAGACGATGATGCCGTCGACGGGCGAGACAGCCACGGTCGGCTCCCGCACGGGGTCCACAGCGGTGCCGGGGCCCACCATCGAGCCGGAGAAGACGGGATCGGGCACCGCGGAAAGCCCGACAGCGGCACCGGAGAGGGGGGACGTCACAGTGGTCATGGGATGCCTCCCGAGGGGGACGAGCAGCCGCCGTCTCCATCAGGCCTGGACGGCGCACCGATCTGCAGAGTAAGTCATCGCAACGGCCCGCTCCGTGTGAGCGCGGCATGTGGCGTGTGCCTCCCCACCCCCGCCCACCAGGCGTTCTCCACCCGGCCGATTTGCTCCCGCTCCCGGGGACCGCTACTGTCGTCCCTCGGTCCGAGCCCCCGGCCTCGGACCTGAAGCCCCAATTTCCTTACGGGGCAAGGAGTTTGATAGCGTCGGGATCACCGAGAGGGAAGCGCCCGGAGTGGCCTGTGAAAGGGTTGCGAAGGAAGCGTCCGTTCTTTGAGAACTCAACAGCGTGCTAAAAGTCAACGCCAGATATGTTGATACCCCGTCCCCTTGTTTGTGGGGGGCGTGGATTTCTTTGATACAGACTGCGAGGATGCTGTGCACACTGGGATTATTCCTCCTGGTTGTGCCGCTCTCGTGTGTGCTGTTTGCAGCATTCACGGAGAGTTTGATCCTGGCTCAGG
>NZ_BMMP01000004.1 GCF_014645895.1 Streptomyces daqingensis
TGAGCACTTCCTCGCCTTCACCAGCATCGCCTGCACCCTCATCTGCTACCGCAGACTCGCCAAATGAGACGAGCTCTTAGGGGAGTCGGGGAACGGCTGACGCTCCCCGACCTTTCGGAAGTTCCAGCGCTCGTACAGGGCCTGGACCCTGGGGTGGGTGGTGTCCACCAGGAGGACGGTGAGGGCTTCGTCCCGGCCATCGAGCAGGGCGCGGGTCAACCGCTCCGCTGCTCCCGTTTTCCGCCACTTCTCGCGGACCATCAGCTCCGAGAAGGAAAACGTGGCTGTCCGCTCCGGGGCCGGGTTCAGATGCTCCCGCCACCACTCTCGGCCGTCCTTCGCCGGGGCGCCGTAGGCGAAACCCACTGGCTCGCTACCGTCGTACGCGATCACGCAAGAGAAGCGGGGGTGACCGCCCCAGTGGTCCACGAACCAGGGGAACTTCTGCCGAAACTCGTCGTCGCCCATCCGGTCGGCGTGCACGTTCGCGTGCACATCGATCAACGTCTGCCGAATGTCCGGCAGATCGTCGTGGCTGAAGCGGCGCAGCTCCAGAGCATCGGCGGTCTTCAAGCTCGGCTCCATTCGGTTCGGTATCGGTCGCCCCACTCCCGTGCGGCCGAAGCGTCCGGCCCAAGAGTGAGCAGATCACGGTAGAAGTCCCCGAGGCGAGATCGCATCCGGCCAGGGATGGGGTCGCCGTCCATCAGGGAGAACGCGGTGTCGGCAGATGCACAAGCCTGCTCGATGTCGTGCTGGTGAAGTTGGGCGAGGGCGAGTTGGGCCGTTGCCAGGGCGCGGTTCCTTCGGAAGCGCTCGGGGATCGCGGAGAGCGCCCGGTGTGAAGCGGCTTCCGCCTCGGCGGCGTCTCCGATACGCCCTCGCACGATAGCGGTGATGGCCAGCAGTTCGGCCGGGCCGTAGAAGGCGATCCAGCTCGGGCGGGGCTCATCCAGCTTGACCTTGGCCAGTGCCTCCTGGGCATGTCCCAGGGAGCGCAGAGCGGCCTGCCGGTCCCCGCAGTTGGCGTGTCCCACGGCTGTCCGTGCCTGCGCGAGGGAAGCGAACAGGGGGTCCCGGCGGGTGATGGCCGTCGCCTGCGCGGCCTGGCCGGAGTCCACGGCTTCCGTGTGGCGCAGTTGCTGACGGGCCAGCATCGCGTGTGCGTTCCAGACACGCATCTCCGCTGTGGAGTCCTTTGCCATGCCGGCCAGGTACAGCGCGCGGTTCAAGTGGCCTCGTGCGCGCTCGGACTGGTGCGCGTCGACCGCCGACCACGCTGCCGTGGACGTGTACTCGGCAGCCACGGCGAACAGGCGCTGGCGAATGCGCTGGGAAGCCGCCTGCTTCTGCTTCTCCAGGGCGTCAGCGGCTCCTGCCAGGGCTGCCCGCTCCAAGGCCTCATGCCCCCTCTCGTGGCGTCAAGCGCAGTCAGGGCGTCCAGCCCTGAGCGCAGCCGGATCACATCGGTCGTGCCGACGGAATTCGGGCGGGCCGCAACGAGCGACGTGGCGGCCGTTACGCCGGTGGTGGCGGTGATGAAGTTGCGTCGCCGCACGGGATCATCCTCCGGACTGCTGGGGGCGATGCGTCGTCCCGCCGGAGGGGCGAACCCCAGTTCCTCGGCGGCACACCCGAATACTGCCCCCAGCGCCTCTCGCTGACGTGGGTGAGGCCAACGGGTGTTTCCGGTCAGCCAGTGCCGCACCGTGCGGTCACTGACCGTGCCCTCTCGACCGAGGGAGCAGCGCAGATAGGTGTTCACGGCCTCGGCCAACTCCGCCTGAGTCAACCCGGCTTCGCGCAGCGCGCTCGCCAGTGCCTCGTTTACCTCCACACCGTCAAGGTAGCTAGGCAGCGCCCTCCCGACGCGTCAAAAGCCTCGAAATTTCCGGTCATTGGCGATGCACACGGGCCGGGCTTTTCCTCACGGTCCGTCACAACCCGTCGTTGAGTGGTGCACAGGCCGTCGCGGACCAGCGTGGTGGCCGGTACCGCTCACACCACCGACGAGGGTCTGTGATGACCGTGACCGCCACAGCACGCCCGACCGGAATCCCTGGATACAGCGAGACGTTGCCGCGCTCCCCGGAGAGCGCGGCCACAGCGCGGCGGCTCGTGCGCACAGCCCTGGCCACGTGGCGCTTGGAGCAGCTGGCCGACGCCGCCACGCTGATCATCTCGGAGCTGACTACGAACGCCGTGCAGCACGCCCAGAGCAGCGCCATCCGCGTCGTCGTCACCCGGCCCGAGCCCGCCACCGTCCAAATCGCCGTGGTCGATAAGTCCGGTGGGCAGCCCGTCCGTTACGAGGCCGACGAGGACGACGAAAGCGGGCGCGGGCTGGCCCTGGTCGAGCTGATGGCCGCCCGCTGGGGCATCGATTTATTGCCGTGGGGGAAGCGCGTCTGGGCGGAGCTGGTGGCGTCGTGAAGTGCATTCGCTGTGACGCCCGGGGCGTTGTGCTCGTGCATCAGGTCGACGCCGGGAACATGCAGGGGCCGAACGCAGGGCCCCGCACTGGCAACGTATACGCCTGCCGCCCACACGCACGCGAGATCGCCGCCCTGCCCGGCTCTTGGCCGTGGCTCGCCTCGGAGGCCGGGGTCGAGCAATGAGACAGCACCTTGCAGTCTTCCTGTGGTGACTGCCTGCTGTGCCCCCGGTACTGCCCGGCTCGTGCTGCGCGAGGCGCTGCGAGACCTCCTGCGTCCGCATGCACGGCTCGCTGCCGAGCACGGCCGCGATGTCCCCGATTGGGTCCGGCGGTTCGACGGCCTCATACGCGGGCGCCGCCCAGCCGCCCCAACGCCCCGCCGCGCAGGGCGGGGGTCCTACTCTGGGCCGGTGGTGAGGTCGTCCGCACGGTAAAGGCCGGGACCCGGGGTGCGAGAAGGGCCGGCTGCCTCACCAACCCCGCGCCGCCTATGCCACTCCATCCGCCAACGCCCTTATATGCCGTCCTGCTTCGCATGCCCCGCCCCTGCGTCCCTCACCCCTCCCGCGCCGGCCCGCTTGATTCCCTCACCAGGAGGCGGATGTTGAGCATCTCCTCCTTGGCGGGGCCGCCTTGGAGGAGGTCGAGGAGGAGGCGGCCGGCGGCTGTGCCCTTCTCGACCAGGGGCTGCTGGATCGTCGTGAGGGGCGGGTCGGAGGTGGCCGCTTCGGGGATGTCGTCGAAGCCGGTCAGCGTCAGGTCGCCGGGTACGGAGAGCCCCCTTGCGCGGGCGGCACGCAGGGCGCCGAGCGCGAGCTGGTCGGTGAGGCCGAGGATGGCGGTGGGCCGGGGTTCGCTGTCGAGGAGGACGTGTGCGCCGGCTTCCCCGTCTTCCGGGGTGTTGTTGCGTTCCTGGGTGGTGATGCGGACGTCGGGCAGGGGGCCGTGGCGGAGCGCGTCGCGGATGCCGCTGAAGCGTTCCTTGAAGATGCGGAACGTGCTGGCGGCGAGCCGGTCGTCGCCGACGGGTCCCACGTAGTCGTCGGCGAGGAGCCGCGGGGTCAGGATGCCCACATTGTGGTGTCCGAGCGCGGTGACGTGCTCGCCGACGAGACGTCCGCCGTGCCGGTCGTCGACGCCCACGAAGGCCGTTCCGCGGATGCGCGGCTGGTCGACGAAGACGGTCGGCAACTGCCGTTCCATCACGGCCTGCACCGCTTCGTGGTCCTCCGGCATCGAGTAGATGCACATGGAGTCGACGACCGCCCCCCGCAGCGTGCGGGCCATGTCGGAGTTCGGTGGTGAAGGCAGCAGCAGCAGGCCGGCGTTGGCCGTCTCGCACTCGCGGGCCACGGCACCCAGGAAGAGCACCGCGGCCGGGTCGGAGAAGGCGTAGGACAGCGGCTCGGTGAACAGCAGGCCGACCATGCCGGAGCGGCCGAGCCGGAGCTGCCGGGCCGCCGGGTTGGGGCCCGGGTAGCCGAGCTGGCGGGCCGCGTCGAGGATCTGCTCCCGCAGTTCGGCCCCGAGCCTCTCGGGCCGGTTGTAGGCGTTGGAGACCGTGGCCCGGGAGACCCCGACGACGTCCGCCACCGTCTGCAGTGTCACTCGTGAGCCGGCGCCGGCTCCTCTTGCGTGCATGCCATCCGTGCTTACTACGAGGTGGGAGCGAGCCGGTCCGCCAGTGAGCGCAGAACCCTGGCGAGCCGGAACCGCATGGTCCGTTGTTCCCGACCGGCGACGGGCGCGCCGCGGTCGGGAGCTGAGTCGTCCTGCGTCGGGGCGTGCGGCAGCGCCGAGTTCGCGACGCCTTCCACCGCGCTCCGCGCTAATGAGCCAGCCATGCTTTCGAACATAGCGATCCCCCTCTGGCGAGTTCAATCAATCGCTCTACTAGATCGATATAGTCCTGGGCGCCGGTGACCCGTGTCAACCATCCCTGGGTCACAGAGCTCTCCGCACCTGCCGTCGATGCGACAAAAGAGCAGTTGGAAGGGTCTTTCATGGGTACAGCGGTACCGGTTCCGCGAACCCTCTTGACGCCTTCAGGGCGGCTTCTATATCAATCTAGTAGATCGATTCACTCACATTCACCTGCTGCGGCAGCGAAGGGGGAACGTACCGATGACGTGGACGCGAGAACTCGGCCGTCTCGACAGCGAGTTGCCGCCCGTCGGCATGGGCTGCTGGGCTATCGGCGGCCCTTGGACCTTCGACGGGGCCGCCGCGGGCTGGGGAGAGGTGGACGACGAGGTGTCCGTCCGCGCCGTCCACGCCGCCGTCGAGGCGGGCGTGACCCTCTTCGACACGGCGGACGTCTACGGCTGCGGGCACAGCGAGCGTGTTCTCGGCAGGGCGCTCGCCTCCGTACGGGACGAGGTGCGCATCGCCACCAAGGGCGGGTTGCTGTTCGACGAGGAGTCCCGCTCGGGCAGCGGCGCCGACGCCGGCCCCCGGTATCTGCGCGAGGCGGTGCGCGGCAGCCTCCGGCGGCTGGGCACCGACCGGGTGGACGTCTACCAGCTGCACGCGGGTGCGGAGACGGCGCAGCAGGCCGAGGACGTCGTCGCCGTCTTCGAGGAACTGGTCGCCGAGGGCCTGATCCGGGCCTACGGAACGAGCATCGACGACCCCGCGATCGTCGAGGTGTTCGCCGCGGGAGAGCACTGCGCCACCGTGCAGCACCAGTGCAACGTCTTCGGGGTGGACGGCCGGCTCCTGGACGTGTGCGCGGCGTCCGGCGTGACGAGCCTCGGCCGAAGCCCCCTGGCCATGGGGCTGTTGAGCGGGAAGTACAGCGCGCCCGGGGATCTGCCGGAGGGCGACGTGCGCAGGGTGACCCCGCACTGGACCTACTTCCAGGCCGGCGCGATGGACGACTGGCTGGACCGCGTCGCGCGCGTCCGCGAGGTCCTCACCAGCGAGGGCCGCTCGCTCGTGCAGGGCGCGCTGGCCTGGGTGTGGGCGCGCAGCGAAGTCACCGTCCCGATCCCCGGGTTCCGTACGCAGGAGCAGGTGCGCGAGAACGTCGCGGCGGTCGAGTACGGGCCGCTCACCCAGTCGCAGCTCGACGAGATCGACGGGCTCCTCGGCAGGTGAGCGCCGGCCGGGCGCCGGAGGGCTGAGTTGTCCCGGACCGGGCCTTGCCGGGTCGTGCCGGGCCGTTCGGCGGGGCGCCCGGCCGGGGAGCAGCCGGTCATGCCGCGTCCGCCAGGTGGTTCTCGACGGCCGCGATCGCCGCCGCGTTGTGCGTGAACAAGTGGCCCCGCATGCCGAGGGATTGGGCGGCGGCGACGTTCGCGGCGAGGTCGTCGACGAAGAGGCAGTCCCCGGGGGCGACCGCCAGCCGGGAGCACGTCAGCGTGTAGGCGCGAGCCTCCGGCTTGCGGACGCCGGTCTCATGGGAGTAGACGACCTCCTCGACCAGTTCGCCGAAGTGGTAGCGCTCCTCCTCGAGTTCACGCGCTCCGACGAAGCTGTTGCTCAGGATGCCCAGCGTGCACCTGGACCTCAATGCGCGGACGTAGGAGATCAGTTCGGCGTTGGCCGTGCCCAGATACTCGTCCCACAGGTGCGACATGAAGGCGTCCGTCTGCGCCGCGTCGAGCCCGAGGGTGCCGGAGACGCGGGCGCGTACCTCGAGTTCGGTGACCGCCCCCGTCTCGCCCGCAGACCACACCTCGCCCAGACGGTCGTCGATCGCTCCGGGCGGGAGTTCCAGACGCCCTTCCCACTTCGCCCTCCACCCGGTGACCGGGGTGATCTCCAGCACCCCGCCGATGTCGAAGATGACGCAACGCGCGCTCATACAGGCCCACTTCTCCGTGCGGAGGCGAGCCCTGCCCGCCCCGGTGAATCCCGACAGGGTGACACTGCGACCTCCCCCAGGGGCAAGGTCAAGCGACCGGGCTGAACGTCAACTCGTGAGCGGTGGCGATGAGTTGGGCTCGGGGGCGGGTTCAGCCCGGGAGCTGCTCCGTCTCGTCGAAGAGCGTTTCGGCGAGGTCGGGCGGCAGCTCGGGGGTGGAGAGAGTGAGCGGCTGTTCGGCCCAGATCGTCTTGCCGTCGCGTACGTAGCGCGTCCCCCAGCGCTGGGCGAGCTGGGCGATCAGGAAGAGGCCGCGGCCGCCTTCGTCCGTGCTGCGGGCGCGGCGCATCCGGGGCGAGGTGCTGCTGGTGTCGGAGACCTCGCAGATCAGATCCCGGTCGCGGATGAGACGCAGCGTCATCGGCCCGTCCGCGTAGCGGTAGGCGTTGGTGACCAGTTCGCTGACGATGAGCTCCGTCGTGAAGGACATCTCCTCCAGCCCCCACTCGGCCAGCTGGCGTGCCGCCAGGGCCCGCGCACGGGCGGCGGCGGTGGAGTGCGCGGACAGCTCCCAGGTGGCGACCTTCTCCTCCGTCAGCGCGCGGGTGCGGGCGAGGAGGAGCGCCACGTCGTCGGTGGGGCCCTCGGGCAGCAGCGTCTCCTCCACCGCGGTGCAGACGTCCTCCAGCGTGCGGCCGGTGCCGGCGAGCGCGCCCCGCAGCCGGGCCATCCCGTCGTCGAGGTCGCGCCGCCGGGCCCCGACCAGGCCGTCGGTGAAGAGGGCCAGCACGCTCCCCTCCTCCAGCTCCAACTCGGAGGCCTCGTACGGCAGTCCGCCCAGCCCGAGCGGCGGGCCCGCGGCGACGTCGGGGACGCTCACCTCGCCGCCCGGGGTGACGACGGCGGGCGGCAGATGGCCCGCCCGGGCCAGGGTGCAGATCCGGGAGACCGGGTCGTAGACGGCGTAGAGGCAGGTCGCGCCGATGAGCTGCGGGGAGTGCGCGTCGGTCGTCTCCCGCTCGGCTGCGAGCCGGTCGACGAGGTCGTCGAGGTGGGCGAGCACCTCGTCCGGCGTGAGGTCGAGGTTGGCCAGGGTGTGCACGGCGGTGCGCAGCCGTCCCATGGTGGCCGCGGCGTGGGTGCCGTGGCCGACGACGTCGCCGACGACGAGGGCGATGCGGAGCCCGGAGAGCGGGATGGCGTCGAACCAGTCGCCGCCGACGCCGGAGGCGGGGTCGGCCGGACGGTAGCGGTGGGCGATCTCGGCCGCCGGATGCCCGGGGACGTCGTGCGGCAGCAGGCTGTGCTGGAGGGTGAGCGCCGCCTTCTGCTGCTGGGTGTAGCGGCGGGCGTTGTCGATGCACAGTGCCGCGCGGGAGGCGATCTCCTCCGCGAGAGTGAGATCGTCCTCCTCGTACGGCACGGGCCGCCGGGACCGCCAGAGGCCGAGGGTGCCGAGCACGATCCCGCGGGCGGCGAGCGGCACCACCATGAGCGAGTGGACGCCCAGGCCCAGCGCCCGCGCGGCCAGCTCGGGGCGGGCGGCGAGCCACGGCAACCCGTCGTGCAGACGCGATTCCAGAACGGGACGCCGCTCGAACACGCACTGGATGTGGGGCGAGCGCGGCGGGAAGGAGATCGTGTCGCCGACCGGGGCCATGACCTGCAGCATCTCCGGCCGGTCGCAGTGGACGGCCATGCGGCGCGCCGGCCCGTACGCCCCCCGGACGGGCTCGTCCCCGCGGACCACCGGCTCCAGCAGATCGACGGAGACGCAGTCGGCCAGCTCGGGCACGACCGCTTCGGCGAGTTCCTGGGCCGTCCTGGCCACGTCCAGAGTGGTGCCGATGCGGCCGCTGGCCTCGTTGAGCAGCGCCAGCCGCTGCCGGGCCCGGTAGCGCTCGGTGACGTCCTCGACCGTCTGGGCGACGCCGAAGACCCGGCCGGCCGGGTCCTGCATGCGGAACGCCGACACCGAAACGAGCATCTCCCTCGCCGGGTCGGAAGTGGTCCGGCAGAGCTGCTCGGCGAAGAGCGAGGACTGTCCCGAGTCCAGCACCTCCCGCAGTTGCGCGTCGACCGCGTCCGCATCGGGCTGGAGCAGGAAGTCGCCGACGCGCCGCCCCCGGTGCTCCGCGGCCGAGACCTCGCTGAACTTCGCGATGGCCCGGTTCACCCGCAGGATGCTCAGGTCCGGGGCGAAGACCGCCAGGCCGATCGGGCACTTGCGGAACAGTCCGAACAGGAGCGACCGCTCCGTCTCCCACTGGAGCACCTCCTCGGCGGGCGAGCCGACGAGGAACCACTCGTGGGTGGCGTCGGGGCGCAGAACGGCCCTGACACGGCACCCCATCTCCACCCGGCGGCCGTCGCTGGTCCGTACGGGCAGGATGCCGAACCACCTCCGGTCGCGCGTGCACTGCGCGACGGCCGCCATGACCGTGTCACGATCGGCGGGGTCCATGAGGACGTCGTGCGCGGGGCGGCCCAGCACGTCCGCGGGAGCGTGGCCGAGCAGCTCCTCGGCCCGCTCGCTCCACCCCACGACCGTCCCGTGCACGTCGATGACGGCCGAGGCCGCGGGACCGACCGCGAACGGATCCTCCGGCCCCTCGCTGAACAGCGACGCCTCCATCACCACCACCTCGTGCCTTCCGGGCGGAACCACGGGCGGCGCCGCTCGGGACGGCCCCGGGGCGCCACCCGGCGGCGACTCCCACCGGGTCCGACGGCGGCACCCGCGGTACCTGTCCCAGTATCGGCCCCCGGGACGATCCTCGCGTTTCCGTGGTTTTCGTATAGGTGCATACAGACCGTCGCCACGCGGTGCCGGCGTGCGTCGTCCGGGCGTCGGCACGGATCGCGTGGTCCGGTGGGGTGGGGGCCCGGGCGGGGCGGCGTCGTTTCCCCGCCTGCGGACACCCGGACCCTTAGAGCGTTGCCGGTCATAGCGTTGCCGTTCGGACGGCGCGCACGGCGGGCGGCAGATGACGACTGACGGCTAAGGGCTCACGACTAGCAGATGACGGATGGCGGACAACAGGTGACGGCTGGCGGTCGGTGGATGACGGACAACGGGCAACGGATGACAGACAGCCGATGTCGGATGACAGATGACAGATGGCAGACAGCCAATTTCGGCTGACAGATGACAGACGACCAACGCCCGCCAGGTAAGAGATGACAGGCGACAGACGACAGCAGCCCACCCACGGGGGTAGCGATGCGCCAGACCAACCTGAAGGAACAGGCCGAGTACGTCAGCGCCCGCGAGGAGCTGCAGCGTGCGGAGATCGAGCTGATGCGGCAGCGGGAGCGGGTCGCCGAACTGCGGCGGCGGATGCCGCTGGGTCCCGTCGTCGACGACTACGCGTTCGACGAGGGCCCCGCCGACCTGTCGGAAGGTGACGCGCCCGCACGGTCCGTACGCCTGAGCGAGCTGTTCAGCGAGCCCGGACGCGACCTGATCGTCTACCACCTCATGTACGGCAAGCAGCAGACCGAGCCGTGCCCGATGTGCACGATGTGGCTCGACGGGCTGAACGGGGTCGTCCGCCACGTCACGCAGAACGCGGACCTCGCGGTCGTCGCCGCGGCAGGGCTGCCCGAGCTGCGCGCCCACGCCCGGGCACGCGGGTGGGGGAACCTGCGGCTGCTCAGCGCCGGGTCCGGGTCGTTCAAGTACGACCTGGGGAGCGAGGACGCGGACGGCGCCCAGGACTCGACGGTGTCGGTGTTCACGCGCGACGAGGACGGGGCCGTGCGCCACTTCTACTCGGTGCACCCGCGGATGTCCGAGGACATCGACCAGCGCGGCATCGACCTGTACAGCCCCGTGTGGCACCTCCTGGACCTCACCCGCCGGGGCCGGGGCGACTGGGCCGCCTCCCTCGACTACTGAGGCGCGGCACTACGGCACTGGTGAGTCGCGGCGCCGCCGGCGGGGCGCTGCTGAGGCGGCGCCGCTGGCAGGGCGCTGCTGAGGCGCCGCGGCTTCGCATGTGCCGACGCGGGTGTCCGTCAGGGGCCCGGAGACGGTTCGGCGACCGGGAAGCGGAGTGTCGCCCGTCATGAACAACGGCTGCTCAGGGGACCGCGTGCGCCGGGCGGCTAGGGTCCCGAGCATGACGGCAGAGCAAGTGACACCGAGTGACCGCACACTCTTCGACTCTCCGGTCCTCGTGGTGAATCAGAAGGGCAAGCTGGTCGAACTCACCAACGAGTACCGGGTGTTCGACGAGGACGGCAGGAGCCTGGGGTCGGTGGTGCAGACCGGCCAGGGCAAGGCGAGGAAGGTGCTGCGGTTCCTCACCGACGTCGACCAGTTCCTCACGCACCGCCTCGAGGTACGGGACGCGTCCGGCGCGCTGCAGCTCGTCCTGACGAGGCCGAGGAAGGTCGTGAAGTCGCGGCTGGTCGTCGAACGTCCCGACGGATCACATGTCGGGGAGATCGTGCAGCAGAACGTCTTCGGAAAGATCGGGTTCTCGATGGAGGCGGGCGGCCGGCAGGTCGGCACCCTCAAGGCGGAGAACTGGCGGGCCTGGAACTTCTGCATCACCGACAAGGACGGCAAGGAGGTCGCCCGCATCACCAAGAAGTGGGCGGGACTCGCCAAGGCGGCGTTCACCTCTGCGGACAACTACGTCCTGGAAGTCCACCGCCCGCTGGAGGAGCCGCTGCGCAGCCTGGTCGTCTCGACGGCGCTCGCCGTGGACACCGCACTCAAACAGGACGCCGGCGGCGCCATCGGCTGACCCGGGCCCTGCGCTCCATGTGACGGGGCCGGTGGTGCCCCACCGCCACCCGGCGGCGGGGCTGTCGCGACCGGCTTCAGTCGGAGCCGGGATTCTCCCGGTCCCGGTCCCCGTCCCGATCCCGGTCCTGGGGGTCGTCGTCCGGTGGCTCTTCGCCGTCCCCCGCGGGCCGGTCGTCGTCGGTGGGTGGGTCCGCGGGCCCGGGCGCGGCTTTGCGGAGGTCGATGGTGATGTCGACGTGGTCGTCGCTCGGAGCCCGCGCTCCGTCCTCGAGTTTCCTCAAGGCCTTGCTGATCGAGTCGTACAGGACGTTGGCCTGGGCCCAGTCGCCCGGATCCTCGCCTGGTGCCGGGCAGCGGCGCCCTTCCCGGAGGACCGTGAGGACTGCGATCAGCGAAGGGCCGGACAGTGCGACCTGGCAGCGGCCGTTGCCGATGTCCTTTGCCTTCCCGGGGAGGCGGAAGTGCGGAGCGCCGGCCGCCTTGCCGACGAGGAACGCCCAGAGGTCTCGGTGGCAGTCGAGCCGGACAGTGGTGATCCTCGCGGCTGCCAGTAAGGCCGCGAGGTGGTCCCTGTCGTGACAGGACTCCTGCTCGTCGCGCGCCTCCGGCTCGTCGCGATTTTCCGGCACGTCGCGTGCCTCCGGCTCGTTTCCGCCTTCGTCCTCGTGGCCGGTCGGCGCCGTCGCGGGCTCCGCCGCAGAAGCGGGCTCCGCCGCAGGAGCGGGTGCTGTCGTCGGAGCGGGTGCTGTCGTTCGGACGAGTTCCGGTTCCTGCGCCGGCTCCGGCTGCGGGCCGCGTCCAGAGGTTCCCGTTACGGGCTTCGACGCCGCTTCCGCTTCGGACTTCGACGCCGTTTCCGGTTCCGGTCCGGGTCCGGGTCCGCCCACGGCGTCCGGTCCTGGCTGCGGTTCGGCCGGCGGCGATGCCGGTTGCGGCGGTTCGGGTCGTTGCAGCCGGCCGACATCAGCGCGGACGACTTCGATACGCGAGGCGAAGTCCTGGCGAGTCGCGTGGATAGCGTTGTCGAGGAGCGTGTGGATCTTGTTGACGGATCCGTTGAGGCTCTTGCGGGTGTCCCGGAATTCGTCGCGGTTGGCGTTATCGAGAGTCTCGACTCGCGCGCTGAGCGCCTGGACTTGTTCGGCGAGGTTGTCGACTGCCGTCTTCAAGCGTTCGATGCCGAAGGCCACGTTCGGGTCTCCTCCTATCGTCGCGCTGACGAGGGAGGCTCCCCATGGGGGAGGCGGTCGACGCGGCGGGTTTCGGCCTCCTTCCGCGCACGAAGCGGGCGGTCACAACATCGTGCGCCGCCCCTGCCGCCCGGCACCCGCGCGCTGAGAGCGCGACCGGAAAGCTCCGAGCACGCGCCGCGCAAGCCCCCGGTGTCGGCCCGGTATCGATCCACCACCCGGCACCCGCCCCCGTGGACGTCTGTGAATACTGGTGCCACCCGGGCACCGGAGGCCAGGGCGTCCGCGCCCGGCCGGGAAGCCGGTGCGGTGTGAGTCCGGACGGACGGGTGCACGCGTGACCGGGAGACGGGAAGGACCCGGGCTCTCGCCCGTGATGCCGGGCCGGCCGGCCCCTCGAAGGGCGGCCGGGCCACGTCACCCGGGTACGGGTCCGCGGAGAGCGAAGGAAGGCATGGGTGTGACAGTGCCGGAACCTCGGCAGCAACTCGACGGCGCCGGACGCGGGGGCTTCGACGCGGCGGTCCGCGTGCGCGGGCTGCGCAAGCAGTTCGGCGAGCAGGTCGCCGTCGGCGGCATCGACCTCGACATACCCGCTGGGCAGTTCGTGGGGCTGGTCGGCCCGAACGGCGCGGGCAAGACCACCACGCTCTCCATGATCACCGGCTTGCTCCGCCCGGACTCCGGAACCGTCGAGGTGGCCGGCCGTGACGTGTGGCGCGACCCCGTGGACGTCAAGTCCCGGATCGGTGTGCTGCCGGAGGGGCTGCGGCTGTTCGAGAGGCTCTCCGGACGCGAACTGCTCACCCACCTCGGCGCGTTGCGCGGCTTCCCCCGCGAGGAGGCCGAACGGCGCGCGACGCAGCTGCTGGAGACACTCGACCTCGCCGGCTCGCAGAACAAGCTGGTCGTCGACTACTCCACGGGCATGCGCAAGAAGATCGGCCTCGCCGCCGCGCTGCTCCACAATCCCGAAGTGCTGTTCCTGGACGAGCCGTTCGAAGGCGTCGACCCCGTCTCCGCGCAGACGATCCGCACCGTCCTGGAGCGCTACACGGGCTCCGGGGCGACGGTCGTCTTCTCCAGCCACGTGATGGAGCTGGTCGAGTCGCTGTGCGACTGGGTCGCCGTCATGGCGTCCGGCAGCATCCGCGCGCACGGCCCCCTCGCCGAGGTGAAAGGCCCCGCGGACTCGCTCCACGAGGCGTTCCTGCAGCTCGTCGGGGCGCGGGAGCGGGCGGCCGCCGGGGACGGCCTGGACTGGCTGGGCGGCAGTGCCGGACGGCCGGACGGTGCCGAGTGAGCGCGGCACCGTCCGTCACGTGGACGTTCACACGGATCAAGCTGTCGCTGCTGCGGAACGGTCTGCGCCAGTCCTCCGGACGCACCGCCGCCTTCATCACCTCGATCGTGCTGGTGCTGCTGTTCGGCACGGCCCAGCTTCTGGGGCTGATCGTGCTGCGGGGCAGCGAGCACGCCGGGGCCGTCGTCGTTCCGCTGGCGGCGCTGCTCGCGCTCGGCTGGGCGGTGATGCCGCTGTTCTTCCCCGGGGGTGACGAGACGCTCGACCCGACCCGTCTGGTCATGCTCCCGTTGCGGGCGCGGCGGCTGATGCCGGCGCTGCTGACCGCGTCGCTCATCGGCATCGGGCCGCTGTTCACCGTGCTGATCGCCTTCGGCGCGGTCCTGGCCGTCGCCCACGGGGCGGTGGGGACGGCGGTCGCGGTGGTCGCCATGCCGCTGCTCGTCCTCGTGTGCATAGCGCTGGCCCGTGCCACGGCGACCGCCAACGTCCGGCTGCTCACGAGCCGCCGCGGCCGGGACCTCGCGCTGCTCAGCGGTCTGGTCATCGCGGTCGGCATCCAGGTCCTCAACCTCGGTGTCCAGCGCCTGGGCGACGAGGGCGGGCTGTCGGCCCTGGAGCCCGTCGCCGGGGTGCTGGCGTGGCTGCCGCCCGCCTCGGCCGTCGCGTCGGTGCAGTCGGCGAGCGACGGCGCGTACGGCCTCGCCGCCGCTCAACTCGCCCTGTCCGGTGCGGCGCTGACGGCGCTGCTGCGGTGGTGGCACGGCAGCCTGGAACGGCTGATGACCTCTCCGGACGCCTCGACCGTCCAGTCCGCTGCCGCGCCGGAGAAGGCGCGCCGGCGAGCCGACGGCACGGGGCTCGCCCGGTTTCTGCCGCAGGACCGCACGGGCGCGGTGATGCTGCGCGTCCTGCGCTACGCCTGGCGGGACCCGAAGACGAGGGTGGGCTGGGCCTCTTCGCTGGGCGTCGGGCTCATGCTCCCGGTGGTGTTCGCGGCGCAGGGCAACGGAAGCGCGTACAACGCCTGCTGGGTCGCCGGGCTGCTCGGCATCCAGATGTACAACCAGTTCGGGCAGGACTACTCGGGCTTCTGGCTGGTCGCCTCGACGATCTCCTCCGCGCGGGACGCCTACGCCGAACTGCGGGGACGGATGCTGGCGATCACGCTGGTGGCGGTGCCGTACGTCACCGTGGTCGTGGTGGCCTACTCCGGCTTCCTGGGGCAGTGGGACAAAATTCCCGAAGTCCTCGGCCTGGCCCTGGGGTTGCTCGGTGCGCTGCTGGCCACGGGCGTCTTCACCTCGTACCGCTTCCCCTACTCCATCCCGCAGGACAGCGGCCACAAGAACGTGGCCCCGGGCCAGGGCTCCCTCGCCTACCTCAGCATCTTCGGCGGCATGGCAGCGGGCGTGCTGCTGTGCGCTCCGCTCGTCGCGCTGACGGTCTGGCTGCATGTCTCCGGCGGCCACACATGGCTGTGGACGGTGCTGCCCGCCGGGCTCCTCTACGGGCTCGCCGTACCGTCCCTCGCCCTGCGCGGGGCGTCGCCGCGAGTGGCGGCCCGGCTCCCGGAGATCCTGACGGCGGTCAGCCGGGGCTGACGGCGGGGACGGACGCGGCCCGGGTCACAGGACGCGGCAGGTCAGGCTCGGTGCCGGGCTTCCGCTGCCGGTGGCTTCGAGGCCGAAGGTGACCTCGCCGGACGGAGCGATCGGCTGGTTCGTGCTGATCTTGCGTGCGGTGACCGCGTTGCCGGACTGCTCGATGTCGGCGTTCCAGGTCTTCCTGAACCGCTTGCCGTCCGGCCAGGTCCAGGAGACCACCCAGTCGTCGGCGGGGCGGCTCGTGGTGTTCGTGACCCGGACCGTGGCGGTGAAGTCCTCCCACTGGCTCTCCACGTGCCAGGACGCCTCGCAGCCGCTGTCGCCGCCTCCGCCCGGGGCCGGGGTCTGCGGGCCGGAGGGGGGCCTGTTCCCGTCCGCGCCGTGTCCCTCGTCCTTCGCGCCGTCCCCGGACTCGCTCTCCGCGGGGTCCGGCGCCTCCGGAGAGGAGGGGGCGGGGCCGGGCTTCTCGTCCTTCTTCTCCTTCTTCCCCGACGGTGCGTCCGTCTCGGGGGCCCGGCTCTCCGGGGCCGCGGGGAGCCGCGCGCCCGCCCGCGGTGCCGGATCGCCGCTCTGCCCGAAGGGCCAGCCGCCCGCCTGGTGCAGCACGGCCGCCAGGACGAGCAGCAGTACGCCGGTGAGGACGGCGCCCGTCAGTACCGGCCGCCGCCCCATCGCCGGGCGGCGGCCGGCGCCGCCTCCCCCGGCCTCGTCCCCGGCGTCTGCCTCGTCGAGGGCGTCGAAAGCGGAGGTGTTCGGGACGGCGGGCGGCTCGACCGTCTGCGCCGGAAGGTCGGCGTACGGGCGGACGAGCGACGGGGCGGCAGCGTCCACGGAGGCGCCGTCTGCCTCGGCCTCCCCCTGGTCCGGCGCGGCTGACGGGCCGGGCTTCTCCGGGGCACTGGGGGCGGACGGCGAGGCGTTCTCCGGGACGTCCGGAGCGCCGGACTCCGTGGCTTCCGGGGCGTCCTCCGGGGCGGCAGCGGCGACTTCAGGCGTAACTCCGGCTCCGACTCCGGCTCCGGGTGCGGATTCGGCTTCGGGTGCGGCCTCCGCCCCAGGTCTGGGTTCCGCCTCAGGTGCGGCTTCGGCTCCGGGTGCGGTTCCGGGCTCGGGTATGCCTTCCGCGGATGCGGCGTCCGCCTCCTCGGGCTGCCGGGCGGCGCCGTGTGACGCGGAGTCTTCGGTGCTCAACGGAACTCCCTCTGGCGACGTTCGGAGGAACCGGCGCGGACCGGATGCGGAGCGGGCCCACCGGGGATAGGGCAGGCTACCTTCGGGCACCGGACGGTTGGCTAGGCTCTGTCTGACAAATCCCGCCTGGTTGGCGGTGTCCGGCACGCGTCCTCACTGCGTTGTCGATCGTCGGCGCAGCCCGCTGCGCTCTCCTCCCTCCGCCTTGCGATCACACGCACCGGACACCGCCAACCACGTCCTGACGGACGTACGACGCTATTTGTCAGACAGAACCTAGCTACTCGCGAGTGTCCGCCGACCTGGAATTCCGCCGCCGCACGGCGTGATCCGTGTCCCCGCGGGGCGAGCGCTCACGGCCGTTCAGCCCGCGATCCACCGGAGAGCGCCACTGCGCACGCCCAAGAGGGCTCTGGCCGCGCGCAGTTGACCGTTGCGGCAGTGCGGCGTGTGGGCCGTTGCTAGGTTGCTTCGGGCATCGAAATCGGCATCGGCATCGGCATCGAGGGAGAAGACATGGCGTCGGTTCGCAGGATCGCGTTGCCGGCCGTCGCTCTCGCCGCGCTGGGAGGTGCGCTGCTGGCCGGCACGGGCGTCGCGACGCCTCCCGCCGCAGACGAGAAGGCAGCGGTCGCTCCGGTCGAGTTCGTCACGGCGAACGTGCCGTTCACTCTCTCCGCGAAGAAGGCACGCGCGCAGGTGAAGCACGTGCTGTCGGCCGATCCGGACGTCCTGGTGCTCCAGGAGGTACGCCACCGCGACGTGAAGGCGATCGTCGACAAGGTGAGCGGCAAGGGCACTTGGAAGGTACTGCAGCCCGAAGGTGCGAAGGGCGCCTCCGCCGTCGTCTGGAAGAAGGAGAGGTTCAAGCCTCTCGGTCAGGGGGCGCGCGTCGCGTTCCGCGGCAAGGCGTATGACCGGCACCTGCTGTGGGCGGCGCTGAAGGACGTCCGGACGGAACGCGTGTACACGGCTGTCGGGTTGCACTACCCGCCGGACGCGAGCAACGACCCCGCCATGCGGGACCTCTACATCACCATGAACGGCAACTACCGCAAGCTCGTCAAGGAGTTGCGCGGCAAGGGGAGGCACCCGATCGCGGGCGGCGACTGGAACCACCCCCTGGACGTGCGCCGCGAGCCGTGGAGTCCGGTCCCGGTCAACCGCGCCCTGGGGATGACGACCAACTGGCTGCAAGGCACGCCGTGCTCGAGCGGCACCAGTGCCCGGGGCGGACGGATCGACGGTTTCGCCTTCGACAAGTCCCGTACGGCGCTGCGGAGTCAGGGCTGCATGAAGCGGCTCCACTCCGACCACCGGCCCGTGCGCATGACCGTGGTCTCCAAGGCGAAGTAGCGGGCGGGACAGCGAGGTTGTGGGACCCCCGGCCCCGCCCGGCGAACCGGGCAGGGCGGATCGGAAAGAATCGGGACCGCGGGGAACCGGGACCGGGGCTGGGGCCGCGAGCGGAGTGGTGTGCCCCGCGGGGAGTTCGCTTCAGGAGACCTGCGCCGGCAGGCTCCGTGCCGCGTCGGAGGCTCCGTCGGGGCGTATTCCGGCTGCCACCGCACGGCCCCTTGCGCCACGTCCGGCCGCAGCGCCTGCTCCAGCGCGGTCGTCAGGAAACCGGCCGCCGGTCCGGCGGACGGACGGTCCGCTTCCGTCCCGGGTCCGACCGCGGTTCCGCTCCCGAGGTCCTGTACGCGTCGGCCCAGTGCGGCTGGTCGTAGAGCTGCGGCAGCACCACCTGGGGTGCTCCCGCGCGGGCGGCGGCAGTCGTCGTCCCCGCACCGCCGTGGTGGACGACCGCCGCGACCCGCGTGAACAGCGCCTGCTGTTCACCTCTCCGACGGACAGGCAGTCCTTCCCGTCGTCCGGTGCGAGATCCCGGCCCACCTGCGAGAGAGGATCGTGCGCCGACCGACGGCGCGGGCCGCGTCCACCATGCTCCGGGCGGCTCCCTCCGGCGCGCTGATGCTGCCGAAGCCGAAGTGGACGGGCGGTTCACCCGCGTCGAGGAAGCTCTGGCAGCTCGGAGGGGAGCGGACGTTCGTCGGGGAGGAGCCAGGCGCCGGTCTGCCGGACGCCGGAGTCTGCCGGGCCGGGCCAGGGCGACAGGACGGGGTCGGCGGCGAGCCACGGCCGCCCGGTGAACAGGTGGGGCTCCGGCCGCTGTGCGGAGCGCGGCGAACTGCGCCGCGACGCCCGACATCCCCTGGGTGAACTGGCGTTGTACGGATGCGGCACGCTCGTCCTGGAGCTGGCCGCGGTAGCCGCGGGCCTCGCGTTCCTCCGTACCAGCACGGACGTCGAGGAGATCCGCGTCAGTGGCGCCTGCCCGACCGGCGGGCCGCCGCACGCGACGCGGATGCCCGCCGGGGAGGCCCCTTCTCCTACTCGGCCCCTGCCCGTCTCCGCCCGGCGTACGCCGGTGACACGCTCCGCCAGTGCGTCACTGGCGGCCCCGTGTACCGGCGTCCGCACGCACGGGCTTCATCGGATCGTGCCCTAGCGTCATGAGGCGGTGCCGCCAGTTCGGCTGGCCCGTGGTGGGCTCCATGTCGGCTCCCCGCTCGGCGGTGACGGTGTCGACCACCTTGCGCATGACGCGGACGTCGTCGTCGTTGAGGTCGCCGCGGCGCTTGCCGAGGATCCTCAGCACGTGCCGCCCGTTCTCGGTTCCCGCCTGGTCGGGAAGCTCCTCGCTGTCCTGGCCGGCCGACCGGGTCCGCAGCCACTCCTCCAGCTCCCGGGACGACATGTTGACGACGGCGTGGAACTCCTCCCAGAGCTCGTCCCGCTCGTGTCCGTCGGTGCGTGCCATGAGCGTCTCCTTCCAGCCTCCCCCGGCCGGGGCCCGGACCGGGTAGCCCGCGCACCGGAGCGGAAACAGCGGCCGGAGGGAGATCCAGCCGGACCGGTCCCCGCGCGCTCTCACCGGGGTCAGGACGGATGCCCGGCCGCCCCGTGGCCACTACCATGCAATGCATGGCACCTGGCAATGCAAGCAATGGGGGTGGCGGCGGAAGAGTCGCGAGCCAGCTCCGTAAGGGGGTTCTGGAGTACTGCGTACTCGCACTGCTGCGTCAACGGCCCCTGTGCGGCGTGGAGTTGATGGAGCAGCTCTCCGCGGGCCACGTCATGGCGACCACGCAGGGCACCATCTACCCCCTGCTGTCGCGGCTGCGCCGGGACGCTCTGGTCGACTCGCAGCTGCGGGAGTCGCCGGCCGGGCCCCCGCGCCGCTACTACTCCCTGACCGACAGCGGCCACGTCGCGCTCGAAGCATTCGCCGCGTACTGGCCGGACTTCCGCGACACCGTCGACCACTTCCTCGCCGAACCGCTGGAGAGCAGCAAAGAGAATTCGTGAACACGCCCTGATACGCGACTACCTGACGGCCGTCGAGCAGGAGGGCAGTGTCCTTTCCGCCTACGCCGCGAGGAACGGCTCACCGATCCGGGCTTGTGGTCCCGACGCTCTGCCTCATCGCGGGGGCCGTCGGCGTCGCACTGCTGTGGGGCTCGAAAGGGTGGAAGCTCCGTGACCGCGTCTTGGGCACCCTCATCCCTGTCTCGTCCCCGCTCATCTGGATCGGCCTGGAGATGTCGGCAGCTCGCTGCCCTTCGGCCTGGGCCCCCCGTCGTCCCCCGTGCTCGTGCTCGCCCTTTCCGCTCCCGTGCTGGGCAGCGTGCACCTGTTCCGGGCGGCCCGCCGCCGCAACGCCGCCCGGACGACGCCGAGCGTCTGACGGCGGGCCCTCCCGCTCACAGCCGGGGGTCGACGGGCTCCGACTCCAGCGCGAGCACGGCGAAGACCGCCTCGTGGACGCGCCACAGCGGCTCCCCCGCCGCCAGCCTGTCGACGGCCTCCAGCCCCAGCGCGTACTCGCGCAGCGCCAGTGAGCGCTTGTGCCCGAGGTGGCGCGAGCGCAGCCGCGTCAGATGCTCCGGCGCGGTGTAGTCCGGCCCGTAGACGATCCGCAGGTACTCCTTCCCGCGGCACTTCACGCCCGGCTGCACCAGGCCCTTCCCGCCGCGGACGAGCGCCTGCTCCGGCTTGACGACCATGCCCTCGCCGCCGGACGCCGTCGCCCGCAGCCACCACTCCACGGCAGCTGCCTCGCTCTGCGGGTCCTCCGTGTCCACGACGGTGCGGGCGGTGCCCTGCAGCAGCACGGGCCGTCCGGCCGTCTCCGCCGCGGCCTCGTCGGCCGCCACCAGCCGGTCCAGCCAGCCGAGTTGGTCCAGGTGCCCCACTCCCGCGAGGCTGCGTCCTTCCGCCGCCAGGATCTGGAACGGGGCCAGGCGTACGCCGTCGAGACCGTCGACCGTCCAGCAGTAGCGCCGGTAGGCGTCGGTGAACGCCCGTGCCGACGCGTCCCGTTGACGCTGGCGCTCCAGCAGCTCCCGGACGTCGACGCCCCGGCCCGCGGCGCTCTCCAGCGCCGCGACGGCACCGGGGAGGGCGGCGCGCGCGGCCGCACCGACCGACGCGTACTGGTGGCGCAGCAGACCGGACGCCTTCAGCGACCACGGAAGCAGTTCGGCGTCGAACAGCAGCCAGTCGGTGCCGAGTTCGTCCCACAGGCCCGCCCCTCCGACGGCCTCGCGCAGCCTCGCGAGGACCTGCTCCGTGGTGGCGGGGTCGTCGAAGAAGGGGCGTCCCGTCCTGGTGTGGACGGTGCCCGTGGTGCGGTCGGCCGCTCCGAAGCGCCGGCGGGCGGCCTCCTCGTCGCGGCACACCACGGCGACGGCCCGGGAGCCCATGTGCTTCTCCTCGCACACGAGCCGGGCGACCCCCGCTGAACGGTAGGCGGCGAAAGCCTCCTTGGGGTGTTCGAGGAAGCCGTCCTCCTGCGACGTCGCACACGGCGCCATCGTCGGCGGCAGGTACACCAGCCAGCGCGGGTCGACGGAGAACCTGCTCATCACCTCGAGAGCCGCCGCCGCGTTCTGCTCCCGCACCGAGACGCGGCCGTGGTGCGCCGTCTCCACGATGCGCCGGCCCGCGACGTCGGTCAGCTCCAGCGGACGTTCGGCGTGGTCGGGCGCCTCCCGCTCCAGCGGCCGCGCCGGCTCGTACCAGACCTTCTCCGCCGGTACGTCGACGAGTTCGCGCTCCGGCCAGCGCAGCGCGGTCAGCCGGCCGCCGAAGACGCAGCCCGTGTCGAGGCAGAGGGTGTTGTTGACCCACGACGGCGACGGCACCGGCGTGTGCCCGTAGACCACCGCGGCGCGGCCCCGGTACTCCTCGGCCCACGGGTAGCGCACGGGCAGGCCGTACTCGTCCGTCTCTCCCGTGGTGTCGCCGTAAAGCGCGAACGACCGCACCCGGCCGGACGTGCGGCCGTGGTACTTCTCGATGAGTCCCGCGTGGCAGACCACGAGGGCGCCCCCGTCGAGGACGTAGTGGCTGACGAGCGAGTCGACGAACGCGGCGACGCGCTCCTTGAACTCCTCGCTCTCGCCCTCCATCTGCGCGACCGTCTCGGCGAGGCCGTGGGTGTGCTGCACCTTGCGGCCCTTCAGGAAGCGGCCGAACTTGTTCTCGTGGTTGCCCGGCACGCACAGGGCGTTTCCGGCGGCGACCATGCCCATCACGAGGCGGAGCACGCCGGGGCTGTCCGGGCCGCGGTCGACGAGGTCGCCGACGAAGACGGCCGTACGCCCCTCAGGGTGCCGTGCGTCGACGGTGCGGCCCTGCCCGTCGCGTACGGCCTCGTAGCCGAGCCGTGCGAGCAGGCTCTCCAGTTCGCTGCGGCAGCCGTGGATGTCGCCGACGATGTCGAACGGGCCTGTCAGATGCCGCAGGTCGTTGTAGCGCTTCTCCAACTCGACGGCGGCGGCGTCGACTTCGGCGGCGCCGTTCAGTACGTGGACCTTGCGGAACCCCTCGCGCTGCAGCCCGCGGACCGAGCGGCGCAACTCGCGCCGCTGCCGCGCCAGTACGCGCCCGGGCAGGTGCGCGCGGTCGGGGCGCCGCGAGTTGCGCTCGGCGCACACGTCCTCGGGCACGTCGAGGACGATCGCGACCGGCAGCACGTCGTGCTCGCGGGCCAGTGCCACGAGCTGCCGGCGCGCCTCCGCCTGCACGTTGGTCGCGTCGACGACGGTCAGCCGCCCCGAGGCGAGCCGCTTGCCCGCGATGTAGTGCAGCAGGTCGAAGGCGTCCGGCGTGGCCGCCTGGTCGTTCTCGTCGTCGGCGACGAGGCCCCTGCACACGTCGGAGGAGACCACCTGCGTCGGGGCGAAGTGCCGCCGGGCGAAGGTGGACTTGCCCGAACCCGTGGCGCCGACGAGGACGACCAGGGACAGGTCGGGTACACCGAGGAGCTTCCGTGCGTCCGTCATCGTGCTTCCCTCCTGGCCTTCCGTCCGTCCCGTCCCGCTGCACGTCCGTCTTCCGCTGCCTCTACGGGCACGCCGCCCTGCTCCTCCGCGCGGAAGACCGCCATCTGGGTCGGCGGGCCCACTTCGGGGTCCTCGTCGCCCACCGGCCTGTACTCGACCGCGTAGCCGTGGCGCTGCGCCGAGGCGTCCGCCCAGGCGCGGAACTGCCGCCTGTCCCACTCGAATCGGTGGTCCGGGTGGCGCATCCTCCCCGCGGGCAGCGACTCCCAGCGCACGTTGTACTCGGCGTTGGGCGTCGTCACGACGACCGTCGAGGGCCTGGCCGCACCGAACACCGCGTGCTCCAGGGCGGGGAGCCTCGGCGGGTCGACGTGCTCGACCACCTCGCTCAGCACCGCCGCGTCGTACCCCTCCAGCCGCCTGTCGGTGTACGCCAGCGACCCCTGCAGCAGCTTCACCCGGGCCGCCAGGCGCTCGGGCATCCGGTCCAGGCGCAGGCGCCTCGCCGCCTCCTCTAGCGCACGCACGGAGACGTCCACGCCCACCACCTCGGTGAACGCGCGCTTCTTCAGCAGCTCCCGGACGAGCTGGCCCTGCCCGCAGCCGAGGTCCAGCACCCGCTGCGCGCCCGCCTCCCGGAGGACGCGCAGCACCGCCTCCCTGCGCCGCACCGCGAGGGGCACGGGACGCTCCTCGGTGTCGGCGTCCTCGTCGACGGCGTTGTCCAGCTCCTCGGGGGCGGTGTCGTCTGCCTCCGCGAGCCTCGCCAGTTCCAGCCGCGCCAGGGCGTCCCGGGTGAGCGCTCCGCGCCGGGCGAGGTAGCGGCGCGTGATCAGTTCCTGCTCGGGGTGGCCGGCGAGCCAGCCCTCGCCCGCCCGCAGCAGCTTGTCCACCTCGTCCGCCGAGACCCAGTAGTGCTTCGCGTCGTCCAGGACGGGGAGCAGGACGTACAGATGGCGCAGCGCCTCGGAGAGCCGCAGCCGCCCCCGCAGGACGAGGTTGACGTACCGCGAGTCACCCCAGCCGGGGAACTGCTCGTCCAGCGGCAGGACTTCGGCGTCCACCGTCCAACCGAGCGGCTCCAGCAGCCTGCGCACCAGGCCGGCACCGCCGCGGGCGGGCAGCGCGGGCACCTCGACCCGCAGGGCGAGCTGCTGTCCGGGCAGTTCGGGTTGGGCGTCGCAGCGGCCCTTCAACGCGCTCGAGAAGACGGTGCGGACAGCCACGGCGAGCAGCGAAGAGGCCGCGTAGGGGCGGTCGTTGACGTACTGCGCGAGTGCGGAGTAGGGCGCGCCGCCGCGGCCCTTGCCCTTGCCGCGCCGCACGAGTGCGACCGGGTCGACGTCGAGGAGGAGCGCCGCCGTGCAGCGCTCGGCGGACGCCTCGGGGTAGAAGACGTGCGCGTCGCCGTAGGCCGTGGAGAACCGCTGCGCCCGCTCGGGGTGCTTGTGCAGCAGGAAGCCCAAGTCGGTGGCCGGAACGGCGTCGTCGCCCGTGGTGCTGATCGTCAGGAACACCTGAGCGAGTATCGCCGCCGGGCGGTCGCTCGCCCACCGCTTTTCGCGTCCGCGCGGCGTCCGCCGGGCCGGGCCGCCTTGCCCCTGGGGGCTACTGATATACCTGCCGGCCCGGCCGGTCACACGTCACGGGAGACCGGCGGAAGTCGAACGGGGGACGGGATGACGGCGGCTCTGCGGAACATGCGGGGAGGGCTCGCCGGACTCGTCGGCCTGACCGCGGTCTCGGCGGTGTGCTTGACCGTGGAGTTCACGCAGGGAGGGGAGCAGGTGCTCGCGGTCTGCGAGGGCCGCGCACAGCCCGAGAACCTCTACGTCCTCAGCGTCCCCGGGCTGATCGCCGCGGTGCTCGCGGTGGTTCTGTACTTCTTCCTCCGCAGGCGTGCGGCAGCGGGAGGCGGAACCGCCGAGTCCCCCGGCCGGGCCGGGCTGGTGACGGTGCTGCTCGCGGGCGTCGCCCTGCTGGGCGGCGCTCTCACGGTCTGGGGCGACTACAACCAGACGGTCATGGCGGAGCGGGCGGCACAGCCCGGCACGCTGGTGGCGTGCAGGGTGGCCTGACCCGCGCCGCCTGCCTACGGCGCCTGGCCGGGCCGGCACGGCCGGCCGGCGGCGCGGGGCGGGCGTCACGCCTCCGTGCCGAGCCTCACGGGGAGGGTAGTGACGCTGTTGGAGAACATCGACGGCACCGGGGCGAGCGTCTCCGGGCCGGCGGCGAGGGACAGTCCGGGGTAGCGGGCGAACAGCTTCGGCAGCGCGATGCCCGCTTCCAGACGGGCGAGGGGCGCGCCGAGGCAGGTGTGCGCACCGTGCCCGAAGGCGAGATGCCGCTCCTGCTCGCGGGTGACGTCGAAGTCGCCCGCGTCGGGCCCGTGCTGCGCGGTGTCCCTGCCGACGGCGCTGTAGGGAGCCATGATCGGGTCGCCCGCCGGGATGACGACGCCGCCGATCTCGATGTCCTCCGTCGGGTAGCGGAAGGGGAAGTTGCCGATGGGGGCGTCCCAGCGCAGCGTCTCCTCGACGACGGCGGGCCACAGGTCGTCCCGGCTCTGCACGAGGTCGAGTTGGCCGGGGTGGGTGAGCAGGGCGCGGACGGCGTTGACGATGAGGCTGAGGGTCGTCTCGTGCCCGGCGGAGAGCATCACGAGGAGGGTGCCGACGAGCTCCTCCTGGGTGAGGGCGTCCGGCTCGGCCTCCCGCGCGGTGATGAGCGCGCTGGTGAGGTCGTCGCCCCGCTCCCCGCCGCGCAGTTCGACGACGCGGGCGAGGAGCCGGTAGACGGCGATCTGGTTGGCGGCGACTTCTTCGGGGTCGAGGTCCGAGCGGAAGATCTTGTCGACCGCTTCGCGCAGTTCCGGTCGCTCGTACTCGGGGATGCCGAAGAGGTCGCTGATGACCTGCATCGGCACGGGGTACGCGAAGTGCCTGCGCAGGTCCACCGTCCCGTCGGGCTCGGCGCAGGAGGGCAGTTCGTCCAGCAGGCGGTCGACGATCGCGGTGGTTCGCGGGCGCAGTTCCTCGACGCGGCGCGCCGTGAAGGTCTGGCTGACGAGCTTGCGCAGCCGCCGGTGCTCCGCCCCGTCGGCGGTCACCATGTTGGTGACCTTGACCATGCCGATGAGCGGCCAGTCGTCGGGGATCTCGCCGCGCTGCATGGCACCCCAGTTGTGCCAGTCCTTGGAGATGCGGGGGTCCATCGCGAGCTGCGTGAGCAGGTCGTGGCGCGCGACGCTCCACGCCGTGACGTCTCCCGGCAGCCCGACGCGGACGACCGGCCCGCGCTCCCGCAGCTGTGCCGCTTCTCCGTGGTGGTCCCGCCCGTACGGGTCGAGGACGATGTGCGGGACACCGGACGTGTGTGCCTGGTCGGCGGTCATGCGTGGTCTCCAACGGGTCGAGGGCGGTCGGACGCGGGGCTGCCGAAGTGCGGGACGACGGCGGACGAGACGGGCAGCTGCGTCGGGCAGCGGGTCCACGGCGAGGGGTTCCAGGCGACCTCGTCGGGGCTGATGGTCAGCCGCAGGCCGGGCAGCAGATGCGGCGCCGTGTCCACGGCGGTCCGGGTGATGACGCGGGCCGTGTCCTGGGCGGGGCACATGTGCGGTCCGGCCGTACATGCCATGTGGGCTCGGTTGTCGGGCTGCTTCCTGCCGGGCGGGGCCAGCGTGTGGTCCGAGTCGGCCGCGGAGACCATCACCACCATCGACTGCAGGACCTCCGGGTCTTCCTGCAGGTCGGGTTGGTTCATCAGGGCGGTGGTGAGGTCGTCGGTGGGATCATAACGGCAACTCTGCGCCAGAAAAAGGAAGTTGAAGGTCCCCCCAGGAGTTTCCAGCGCACAAAGGTTTTCCCGTACGCGCTTCCACTCGTCCCGTACGGCGAAGTCGCGGAAGGCGGTGTTCCGACGATGTCCACCAAGTCTGGAATCACCGAGCAGCACGGGCATCGCAGATATGGGAGAACGGTTCAAGTACCCGCTCCCGCCCCGGTGCCGCAGGTCGGATCATGGCCGCAATCCGGCTGGACGGCGGGCCGCACGGCCGTCGGCGGAATTCACGGGAAGGCGAACCGCGGCACGGCACCTGGGATCACCGAATGGCGCGCACCCGCCCCGAATTCAAAGACCACCGGGCCGGTTTTTTCTTTTCCCGCTCTCCGTAGGTGTTCCCGGATGAGGCGGGCAGGCACTCCACTCCCGGTCGCGAACGAGCAGGAAGAGGCACAGCAGGGTGCAGACGAGAGAGGAGTATTCGACCGCCGGAACAGCCGTAGGCGAAATCCGTCCCGGTGGTGTTCAGCGAGCGCCGGACTCGGCGTCGCCGCGCACCGGCCGGTAGTGCGGAACCCGCCGCCCCCTGCGCCGCGGCAGCGCGGGCCGGAGGCACGGGGCGGCCGCCGCCCCCGGAGAGGTGAGGCGGCGGCCGGAACCCGCGTCCGTGCGTCCGGCGGTGCCGCGCCGCTCAGCGCCCCATGCGCAGGCCCTGCTTCGCCGCGCCCCGGCTCAGCACGGCCTTCCTGATCTTCTGGTACGCCTCGGCCCGTCCCGCGCCGCCCGCTCGCGCGGCAGCAGAGCTCAGATCGACCACGCTGATCCGCGGGGACGTCTGCACGAAGAGAGGCACGAACTCGGCCTTCCTCACCGTCCATTCGCCGCCGCGGCCGGGCCGCCCGTCCTCGGCGTCGCGCCTCCCCTTGCCGGGTTTCGCTTCGAGAGGCACCTTCCCCTCCAGCGCCTCCCCCGTCCCGCCGGACGCGCGGGTACCCCCGCCCTTCGGCGGTACGAAGGTGAAGCGCGCCGCCGAACTCATCGCCCCGCGCGGGTCGTTCATCTTCCCGGCGAGCTGGTCGCCCATCCCGTACACGACCCAGGTGCCGTTGACCTTCTCGTACGCCTGCGGCACGTGCGCGTGCGTGCCGATGATGAGGTCGATGTCCTTGCGTCCGTTGTGACGGGAGGCCGTCAGCTGCTTGGCGAGCGTCTTCTGCTGCCGGTCGGGCGCCTCCTGCCACTCGGTCCCCCAGTGCAGGCTCGCCACCACGACGTCCGCACCGGCCCGGCGTGCGGCGCGGGCGTCGGCGATGATGCGCGCCGGGTCGATCAGGTTGACCGCCCAGGGCTTCTTCTTCGGCACGGGCAGCCCGTTCGTGCCGTAGGTGTAGGCGAGTTGGGCGACGGTCGCGCCGCCCGCCTTCATGAGGGTCGGACGGTGACGCTGCCGCTTGGACCGGGCGGAACCGGCGTGCTTCAGGCCCGCCTCGTCCATGGCCTCGATGGTGCGCTTCACTCCCCCGAAACCGTCGTCCATGGTGTGGTTCGACGCCGACGAGCAGCTGTCGTAGCCGGTGTCCTTGATCGCCCCCGCCACTTCCGGCGGCGTCCTGAAGGCGGGGTAGCCGGTGAACGGCCCGCCGGAGGCGCCGTACACGGTCTCCATGTGGCATATCGCGAGGTCGGCCTTGGACGCGAGGGGCTTGGCGCCCGACAGCATCTCGCGGAAGTCGTAGCCGGAGCCGCCGGCGTCCACGCGGGCCTGCCGTATGACCGAGTCGTGGGACAGGATGTCGCCGGTGGCGAGGAGAGTGAAGGGCTTCTGCGCTCCGCGGGACGGCGTGCTCCGCGCGGCCGCGTCCTGACTGCCGCGCTCCGTGCGGCGCTGGTCCTGCGGGTGGGGGCTCCGGCCGGGACTGCCGCAGCCCGCGAGGGTCCCGAGGAGGGTCGTCGCGGCGGCGAGCAGTGCGGCCTTGCGTATGTGCGCGGTCATGGGGGTCTCGCTCTCTACCGGAGAAAGTCGACAAACCCACGTATATGGCGCGCCGGTGTGCGCCGCCGCGGCTCAGAGCCGAACGGCCCAGTCCGCCACCCGCCCGTGTCTCACGGCTGACGGTGCGTGAAGCGAAGGGCATGGCCTCGGGGGCGCCGTAGCGGCTGCACCGTCATCCCCGGCGCACGCCGTGCGCGGACGCGGCCGCACGGGCTGCCGCTCGCACTCCGCCGTGCACCCCGCCTCAGCCGTAGCAGCGCACGCCGCCTCAGCCGTAGGCGGCGAAGAGCGCCCCGACGTAGTCGTCCAGCCTCCGCGCGAGCACGCCCGGGGTCAGGTCCCCGCGCCCCGACTCGCGCCACGGGCCCGCGACCTTCTCCGCGTCCGGGGCGAAGGCGAGGGCGTCGAGCAGCCGCCAGTACAGATGCCCCGCGGACGGTGCGAGCGTGCCCCCTTCGTCGAGGTAGTGGCCGGCGAAGCGCATTCCGGCCTCCGGGCCGTGCAGCAGCGCGAGCGCCGTCGAGCAGTGCGCCACGTCCAGGTCCGCGGGGCCGTAGGAGGTCTCCACCCAGTCCACGACGCCGCTGACGCGGAGTGCCGGGCCGTCGCCTTCGAAGAGGACGTTGCCCGGGTGGAAGTCGCGGTGCAGGAAGCGGCCCCGGTACTCCGGGGCGTCGCCGCCGATGATCCGCACCGCCCGCCGCCACAGTTCGGGGCGGCTCGTGCCGCCGGGCGGACGCACGCTCTCGGGCGAGGTCCAGGGCTGGTAGGTGCGGGGACGGGCGTGATCCGGCACGGACAGCGCGTGGACGGCGGCCAGTTGGCGGGCCAGGAGCCGCGACCGCCGCCCGGCGTCCCGCCCGTCCAGCCGGATCCGCCCGGGCAGGCAGGACATCAGCAGCGACGGGTGGTCGCACTCCGCCGCGGTGGCGTCGACGGCGACGAGTGAGGCGGCCGGCACGTCCGTGTCCCGCAGCAGCCGCAGCACGTCCGCTTCCCGGTTCAGCAGCCCTTCGGCGTGCCGCACGAAGAAGGGCTTGTGGAACGACCGCAGTACGAGCCGGGTGACGCCTCCGTCCGTGCCGGGCCCGCCCTCGACGCGCAGCCGCCGCATCTCGGACGTCCAGCCGCCCTTGAGCCGTTCGACGGCGGTGACACGTGCACCCGGCGGCAGCATCCCGTCGACCCAGGCACGGGTGCCCGGCCCGCCCCGGCCGGCGCTGCCGCCGTCCCCGTCCACGTCCCCCTCCACGGCCCCGTCCCCGTCCACGCGCGCTCCCCCTCGGTCCGGCCGCCCTCCCGGCCCGCGCTTACGGCTTCCTGCCGACGCCGCCGAACATCGCCACGTCCGGGACGCCGAGGCTGCTGCCCGGCTGCCAGCGCGAGCAGGAAACGACTCCGGGTTCCAGGAGTTCGAGCCCGTCGAAGTAGCGCTCGATCTGCTCGGGCGTGCGCTGCGTGAGCTTCGGCGTGCCGTTGGCGTTCCAGAAGGCGACGGCGTCGTCGACGTCGGGCATCCCGGGGGACGAGATGGTGTGGGAGAGGACGAGATGGCTGCCGGAGGGCAGGGCGTCGAGCAGCTGCCGCACGATGCCGTGCGCCTCCTCGTCGTCCTCGATGAAGATGACCACGCCCAGCAGGATCAGCCCGACGGGTTCGCCGAAGTCCAGCGTCTCAGCCGCCCGTTCGAGGATGGCGCCGACGTCGCGCAGGTCGCAGTCGAGGTAGTGGGTGCTGCCCTTCCCCGTCCCGGTGAGCAGCGCCTGGGCGTGGACGAGGACGATCGGGTCGTTGTCGACGTAGACGACCCGGCTCTCCGGTGCGACGCGCTGGGCGACCTCGTGCGTGTTGTCGGCCGTGGGCAGGCCCGTGCCGATGTCGAGGAACTGCCGGATGCCCGCCTCGCGGGCCAGGTAGGTGACGGCCTCGCGGAGGAAGCGGCGGTCCGCGCGGGCGTATTCGCCGATGCCCGGGTGGAGCGCGCGGATCTGGTCGCCCGTCTCGCGGTCGACTTCGTAGTTGTCCCTGCCGCCCAGCCAGTAGTTCCACACGCGCGCCGTGTGGGGTTTGCTGGTATCGATCCTGAGATGGACGTCTTCGGCCGTTCCGTACACGTCCTGGTCCCCTCTGCCACCGCTCACTGTGCCCTCCCCAGAGCTGCTGCCGAGCCCCTGGCTCCCGGCTCGAACTGCCAACTGGCCGTCGGCACAACCATCTTGGCACCGTCCGGCACCCGGCGTTCCGTAAGCCGCGGACATACGGGGCGGCCGCCGCCGCGTTCCCCGTCCCTCGCCCGCCCTCCACCGTCTCCCGTGCCGCAACATTGTCGTTACCGCAAGACCCCTGCGTGACTACGCGCGTTGACAATAGGCTGCCGTCGGCCCGCTCAGTCCTAGAAGGAGAACCTCGATGTCAGCGAAACCTCAACGCAGCAGACGCCGGAATCTGTTGACGGCAGGCGTGGCCGCCGTGGCCGCCGCCGGCGTCCTCGTGGCGGCACTTCCGGCCGGCGCGGAGAGCGGCGACGCCGCACAGGGCAAGGGCCGCACCGTCGACGTGCAGCTGCTCTCCTTCAACGACCTGCACGGCAACCTCGAACCCCCGGCCGGCTCCTCGGGCGAGGTGACGCGCGAGAAGGAGGACGGCACGGTCGAGAAGATCCCGGCAGGCGGTGCCGAGTACCTGGCGACGTCGCTGCGCAAGGCGCGCAAGGGCCAGGACTACAGCGTCACCGCGGCCGCCGGCGACATGATCGGCGCCAGCCCGCTCGTGTCGGGCCTCTTCCACGACGAGCCCACCATCGACGCGCTGAACAAGGCGAAGCTGGACGTCGCGGGCGTCGGCAACCACGAGTTCGACGAGGGCCGCAAAGAGCTCAAGCGCATGCAGGACGGCGGCTGCCACCCGGAGGACGGCTGCTCCGAGGAGGGCAAGAAGTTCGAGGGTTCCGACTTCCCGTACCTCGCGGCGAACGTGACGGACGAGAAGACGAAGCGCCCCATCCTCAAGCCGTACACGGTGTGGAAGAAGAAGGGCGTCAAGATCGGCTTCATCGGGGTCACGCTGGAGGGCACCCCCGACATCGTCACCGAAGAGGGCGTCAAGGGCCTGAAGTTCCACGACGAGATCAAGACGGTCAACAAGTACGCCAAGGAGTTGGAGAAGAAGGGCGTCAAGTCGGTCGTCGCGCTCATCCACGAGGGCGGCAACCCGAAGAAGCCCGAGTACAACTACGACTGCGACAGCCCCGGTCCCGGCGACGGCATCTCCGGCCCCATCACCGACATCGCCAAGGGCATCACCCCGAAGGTCGACGCGCTCGTCACGGGCCACACGCACCAGGCGTACGCCTGCACCGTCCCCGACCCGGCGGGCAACCCGCGCACGGTCACCTCGGCCTCGTCGTTCGGCAAGCTCTACACGGACACCACGCTCACCTACGACCGGAAGACCGGCGACATCGTGCGGACGGGCGTGAAGTCCGCCAACCACGTCGTGAGCCGTGAGCAGGCGAAGGCCAAGGACATGACGGCCCTCATCAAGAAGTGGAGCAAGCTCGCGGAGCCCGTGGCGAACAGGCCCATCGGCTACATCTCCGACGACATCCCGGGACGCGGCGCCACGACGCCCGAGACGCCGCTGGGCGACCTCGTGGCGGACGCGCAGCTCGAGGCCATGGCGACGGAGGAGAACGGCGGCGCGCAGCTCGCGCTGATGAACCCCGGCGGCATCCGCTCCGACCTGACCCACGCCGCCTCCGGCAAGGAGGGCGACGGCGTCGTGACGTACGGCGAGGGCTTCACCGTGCAGCCCTTCACCAACATGATGACGACGATCGACCTCACCGGCGAGCAGCTGATCACTGCTCTCCAGCAGCAGGTCAGCGGGGACAACGAGGCGGAGCCCAAGATCCTCCAGCCGTCCGAGGGCTTCACCTACACCCTCGACATGACGAAGTCCGGCAAGGACCGCATCGTCACGGACTCGGTGAAGCTGGACGGCAAGGCCATCGAGGCGGGCGAGACGTACCACGTCGCGATGAACGAGTTCCTCGCGGGCGGCGGCGACGGCTTCCCGGTCTTCAAGGAGGCCAAGGACAAGCTCGTCGGCGCCTCCGACCTGGAGGCGCTGGAGGGCTACTTCGCGGAGCACTCCTCGGAGTCCGGCCCGCTGGCCCCGCCGAAGGCGGACCGCATCAAGATCGTCGAGTGACGATCGGCCCCTGACCGGAGGGGCGCGAGCGCGTCCCTCCGGCCCGGCCGCGTATGACGGTGCCCTGCTCCGTGGAAGACCACGGAACAGGGCACCGTCGCGTGTGCGGGACGGTGCGGCTCCCGTCGCGCGGGGGGTCAGGGGCCGTGCGCGGGGTCAGGGGCCGTGCGCGGGGTGGTCAGGTTTGAACGCGACCGCCGCGTGCTACCCGGCTCCGGGCCGTTCGCGCTCCTCCACGGAGCGGGAGCGGACACAGCAATGCCGCGAACGTATGCCGTCAGGAGCGATCCATGACTACCGCACGCGATGTGATGAGCCCCGGCGCCGAGTATGTGAAGACGGATCAGACCGCCGCCGACGCCGCCCGAATAATGACGAGGACCGGCCTGGGCGCCCTGCCGATCTGCGGCAAGGACGACAAGCTCAAGGGCGTGGTCACGGACCGGGACATCGTCGTGAAGGTGCTCGGCCAGGGCCGCGACCCCGGCGCCTTCCCCGCCGGCGACCTCAACCAGCGGGAGGCCGTCACGATCGGCGCCGACGACACCACCGACGAGGTTCTCGCCACCATGAGCCGCCACAAGGTGCGCCGTCTGCCCGTGATCGACGGGAACCGGCTCGTCGGCATGGTGGCCGTCGCGGACGTGGCCCGCACGCTGCCGAACGCCACCACCGGCGAACTCGTCGAGGCGCTGTCGGCGGACTACTGACGGCGCGGCCCCGGGCGGCGTCCCGCCCCCGGGGCCGTCAGGTGCGGTCCACCGGCAGCACCCCCACCGGCGCACCGCGAGAGCGCCCTGAAGAAGAGTCAGTCCGTTCCACGTCACCACGTCACTTCCTTTCCTTCACACCACCGAGGAGCCGAGATGGCCGTATGTGAAGTCTGCGGAAACGACTACGCCGAGACGTTCGAAGTGCGCGCGGCCGGCGCCGTGCACGTCTTCGACAGCATCGAATGCGCCGCGCAGAAGATGGCGCCCATCTGCGAGAACTGCGGGTGCCGCATCCTGGGGCACGGACTGCAGGCCGAGGGGCGCTACTACTGCTGCGCCAGCTGTGCCCGCATGCAGGGCCGGATGGAGCTGGCCGACAGCGTCTGAGGACCTCGTGGGCCGCCGCGAACGTGCGGCGGCCCACGGAGGTCTCTCCCCGGTATGCCGGCTCTACCGGACGGAGCGCACCAGCAGCACGGCCGCGCCTCCCGCGACGCTGACGACGGCCGTCAGCACGTACAGGCCGCCGTAGCCGGCGACGGCGAGCACGGGCACCGCCAGGACGGGCGCCAGGACCTGCGGCGTCGCCGTGGCGATGGCGAAGATGCCCAGGTCGCGGCCCGTGTCGGCCGCCGAGGGCAGCACGGACGCGATGACGGCCAGGTCGACGGCGAGGAACGTGCCGAAGCCCGTGCCTACGGCGACCGCCGCACCGACGGTGACGGGCCAGCTCGGCAGCAGCGCCAGCCCGAGGGCGCCCAGGCCCATCGCGGCGCCGCCCGCGGCGACGAACACGCGCCTGCGGCCGGTCCTGTCGGACCAGCGGCCCGCGATCAGCGCCGCCGCCATGGCGCACAGCACCGTCGCGGCGGTGACCGTGAGTACCGCCTCCTGGGGCTCGTCGACCCGCAACGCGTCCGTCAGGTAGTACAGGAGGTACTGCGTGATCAGCGCGAAGGCCAGGACGACGAGGAACCTGCTCACCCACGTCCACAGCAGGTCGCGCGGCACGGAGGCCAGCCGGGAGAGCAGCGGCCGTCCGGACTTCCGCGGCCCGCTCACCGGACCGCCGGCGGGCGGGGCGGACGTGGCGGGGCTGACCGGACCGGGCTCCGCTCCGCGGGTGTCCTGCTCGCGGTGCCCGGCGAGGAACGGCACGACGGAGACGACGGCGACCACGGCGCAGGCCGCGTACCCGGCGACGAGGCCGGTGACGAGCTGGTTGACGAGCACCGTCCCCAGCAGGGCCCCCAGCATCTGCGTCATCCCGGCCCATCCCGCGACCGTGCCCAGCTGCGGCTTCGGCACCCGGTCCGGAATGGCGGCGACCAGCCCCGCCTGCACGGCGGACAGCCCGAGTTGGGCCACCGCCCATCCGAAGACCATCGCCACCGCCCCGGTCGCGGTGGCCAGCAGCAGGATCCCCACCGCCGCCAGCAGGCTCCCCAGCGCCACCCACGGCCTGCGGCGCCCGAAACGGGAGCGGGTCCTGTCGCTGACGGCTCCGAACGCGGGGACCGCCACCGCCGTGACCGCCGCACCCACTCCGGTGGCCAGCCCCAGCAGGGCCTCCTTGCCGTCAGGCGAGAACACCTCGGCCTGACGGGCGATCTGCACCTGCGCCGGAGTGAGGAAGGCGAGCCACATGCCGGTGCTGGCGAGCGCGTAGCGCGCGGTCCAGCCCTTGGTGACCGGTGCGCCGGGCGCCTCGACGACGGCTCGCCGGACACCTGGGTCGTACGGGCTCGTCGTCTTCTGGGGCATGTCGCTCTCCGCGGTGCACGTCCGGCAGGGCAAGGGCTAGGGGCTGTCTGACAAATGGCGCCGTTCGCCCGGAGGGCGGGGCTCGCGTCGTCTGGTGCGTGCGGATGCAAGGCGGAGGTCCGTCCTCGTAGTGGGCTACTCGGTCGGTCCGACAACGCAGCAGACGTGCGTGCCAGGCGGCGCGAGCCAGGCGCCATTTGTCAGACAGGCCCTGGGGCGGGGACAGCGTGCTGCCCCGCCCTTGCGCGCTGCTTGCGCGGCGGTCCTCCGTGCTCCGGCCGCCGGGCGAGGACACGCTCATGCGGGGGCCGGTCGTGCGAAGGTGCGGGCGCACGACAGCGCGGGGCGCCCGTCGAGGGCGCCCCGCGCTGTCATGCACGCGCTGCGGGCGTGGTCGTACCCGGGGAACGGGTCCGGCGTGGGATCAGCCGACCGGGCTGGCCTTCTCGAAGCCCAGCACCTTCACTGCCTGGTAGTAGGTCCACGCGAGTGCGTCGCAGGAGGCCTTCGTGGCGCCGCTGTAGCCGTTGCAGACGCGCTTGAGGTCCTCGTAGAAGGCGCTGTCGACGCGGGCCTTGTTGGCCTCGAAGGTGCCCTGCGCCTTGTAGTTGCGGTAGCCGAAGTCGTGCCGGATGCAGCCGTTCTCGAAGGGGAAGCCGAACGGGTTGTCCGGTGACGAGGAGCAGACGTCCGTCGACCAGTCGAAGTTGTAGGCGGCCCAGTTCCCCTGGTTCGACCGGGCGGCGAGGAATGCGTTCTGGCTCGAGGCGCTGGTCTGCGTCCAGCTGGAGAGGACCTGAGGCTTGTCCGCGGGGTCGGCGACGGCGGTCGTCGCGGAGCCCATGACGGCGAGCAGCGCCGCGGATGAAACGACCAGACCCGAAGTGAGTCTTCGACGCATTTCATACCTCCGTGGGGGACGCCGGTCCGGCGGTCGGACCGGGCAATGCATGAGCATGACAGAACAATCGCTTTCCAAGTAGGCGCGTGCGCCGACGATTTCGAGCCGAAACCCGACCGCACCGGGGGCTGCGCGGCCCCGGCCGACCCCGATACGGCCCGAGGCCCCGGGAACGGATCCCGGGGCCTCGGTTGCCAACGTGGGGGAAGAAGCCCACGACCAGCCTGGCACTCCAATAACGAAACGGATGACGCATCGTCACGGTTTCTCGATATCCGCGACGTTTGACCGAAAAGCAGACAACCCGCGCATCTCTCCTCCTTCACCCCGGGAACGAGCAGGGCGCACTCCGGCGCGCACGAGCACACACCCCCCGGCGCACACCCAGGACCTCCGCGCGTCCCACCGGCCCGCCCCGTCGCCTCACACACCGCCCGACGGGCCGTCACCCCTGCTCCCCGCTCCGCGAGTTCGGCCCGTCCGACTCCCACCCGCCGGCCGGACCCGGAGCGAGCACACCCTCCCGCTCCGCGAGTTGACGTATCGCGGGCGCCGTGTAAAGCGGCGTGCGAATGCGCGCGCGAATTCATCCGCCTCGTCTCACCATTTGAACAAGCCATTTCGCCCTTAGCGGCCCTTAGGCGTCCTTATGGAAACGCGGACTCCGGTACGGACTCCCCCGGTCACCTCCTGTCACCGCGACCGAACTGCCGTCTGCACGCGGCGAATCAGCAGGTCGGAGCGTGGTGACGGCGGGAAGTGCCGTACAGCGGAGCCGATTTCAGCGAACCTGCACAACTGGTCCGTACGGGAGGCACATGACCCCGCGAGCCCGTCCGTGTACACCCGGAACCCGGCCGACTTGGTGCGGGAATGTCCAATTGGCAGCGCACGTAAGGACTTCCGCCTCCGGCACGCGAGGAGCGGCAAGTGAAGAGTTCGCCACGAATTCGTGGACGGTACTGCACTTGGAAGAAACAACGTGCCCGGATCTGCGCCGAACCGGCGCACGAACGAGTGGCCCGGCAGCGCTGGCGCGTGCTTTGATCGGCCCAGACGCGGAAGTTGAACGAATGGTTCCCGTTGTCGGGCATCAGACGACCGCTCGTACGGCCGGACGGCTTTCCCCGAGCCGGCCGATGCTATTGAGAGAACATCCAGAGCAAGCGAAGGGAAGCTCCTCATGGACTTCACGCCCCAGGTTGAGACCCGCGAGATTTCCGACAACGACCTGGACAACGTTTCCGGTGGCGTTCTCGGCGCGGTCGTCGGCACCGCCGTCAGCACCGCCGACTCCGTCGCCCCGGTTTCGGAGACCGTCGCCACCGTCAACGGCACCGTCTCCGGCGCCGTCGGCATCGACACCTCCCAGGTCACGGGTCTCGCCGGCCTCTGAGGCGAACCCTGCCACCGAGCGCCGGAGCAGGCCGTGCTGATCGGCGCGGAACCCTGCGCACCCGGCGAATCGGAATCCCAGTGGGGTGACCGTGAGCCCCGGAACCATTCCGTTCCGGGGCTCACGGATGCGTCCCGGACCGGCCGCGCCCCGGCAATACCCCGCGTATTGCCGCGCCTTCGGCAGTCGCTGTCAATTCTTCTGTCAGCCACTGCCGCGAGTGGTATCACCTCTCTCTCCACTCGTCTCACCGGCGCCCGTCCGGCCGCCCTGTCATTCGTCCCGGCGTCGATATGGAGACGCCACCGAAGGAAGCGTCGTGCCCGAAAGCAACGAACGCAGTTGAGGGAATAGCCCCGTGCAGTTCCGGCAGAAGGCGTTTTCCAAGCTGCAGTCCCCCGAGGAACTCGACCTGCCCGTGCGCTTCGCGCGGCCGCAGGGGTGGCTCGTGCTGCTCGTGACCGTGCTCGTCATGGCCGGAGCGGGTTACTGGGCCGTCACGGGCAAGGTGTCCGGCAAGCTGCACGCGCCCGGCATCCTCACCCACCCACAGGGCAGTTACGTCCTCCAGAGCCCGGTCTCCGGCCAGGTCACGCAGGTCCTCGCCGAGGAGGGCACGATGCTGCGCGCCGGCGCTCCCGTGCTGAAGGTCCGTACGGAGCGCGGCTACCGCGCCGTGCGCACCGTCGCGGCCGGGAAGATGACGACGCTGACGGCGAAGATCGGCACCGTCGTCACCACCGGCAAGGACGTCGCCACTGTCGAGCGGATCGAGTCCACCGACGAGCCCCTCGTGGCGATGGTCTACGTCCCCGGGCACAACGGCGCGAGCGTACGCGTCAATTCGCAGGTCGACCTGACCGTGCAGTCCGCGCCCACCGAGAAGTACGGCGTGCTGCGCGGCAGGGTGAAGGCCGTCGGCAGGGCCCCGCAGACACGGCAGCAGCTGACCGGGTTCCTCGGGAACGCGCAGCTCGCCGAGGAGTTCTCGAAGGAGGGTCAGCCGGTGGCGGTGATGGTGCAGCTGGAGCGCGCGAGCGGCACCGAGTCGGGTTACAGGTGGTCCTCCGACGAGGGCCCGCCCTACGCGCTGGACTCCATGACCATGGCCGACGCCGCCGTGCACCAGCCGGCCCAGCGTCCCGTCGACTGGCTCCTCCCGTGAGCGCCCCGGAGAAGACCGCGGAGGACGGGCAGCCCGGGCTCCCGCCGCCGGGCCGCGGCAAGCACCGCCCCGAAGGAAAGGGCGGCGGCAGGCACCGTACGGGCAAAGGTGCGCCCGCGGGCCCCGCACCCGTCCCGAAACCCGAGTTCAAGGCCATCCGCAGCCCCACCGTGCTGCAGATGGAGGCGGTGGAGTGCGGCGCCGCGGCGCTGTCGATGGTGCTCGGGCACTACGGACGCCACGTGCCCCTGGAGGAGCTGCGCATCGCCTGCGGCGTCTCCCGCGACGGTTCACGGGCCAGCAACCTGCTGAAGGCGGCCCGCAGTTACGGACTGCAGGCCAAGGGCATGCAGATGGAGCCCGCCGCGCTCGCTGCGGTCGCGGCACCCGCGGTGCTCTTCTGGGAGTTCAACCACTACGTCGTCTACGACGGCATGGGACGGCGCTTCGGCCGGCGAGGCGTGTTCATCAACGACCCCGACAAGGGGCGCCGGTTCGTGCCGCTGGAGGAGTTCGACACCAGCTTCACGGGCGTCGTGCTGACCTTCGAACCGGGTGACGACTTCCACCCCGGCGGCAGGCGGCCGGGCTTCCTGAGCGCCATGCCGGCCCGGTTGCGCGGCACGACTGGCACGATGCTGGCCGCGCTGCTCGCGTCGCTGCTGCTCGTCGCCGTGGGCGCGGCGGTGCCCGCGCTGAGCCGCACGTACATCGACATGTTCCTGATCGGGAACGAGACGTCGCTGCTGAGCGTGCTGTTCGCCTCGATGGGCGCCATGGTGCTGCTGACGGCGGTACTGACGGGCCTGCAGCAGGCGAACCTGCTGCGCGGCCGCATCATCTCCTCCACGCTCAGCAGCGCCCGCTTCTTCCGTCACCTGCTGAGACTCCCGGTCACGTTCTTCGCCCAGCGCAGCCCCGCGGACCTCGTGCAGCGGCTGCAGTCCAACGACACCGTCGCGGAGACCTTGGCGCGGGACCTGGCCGCCGCGGGCGTGGACGCCGTCGTCGTGGTGCTCTACGCGGTGCTGCTGTGGACGTACGACCCGCAACTGACCCTGATCGGCGTGCTCATCGCCCTGCTGAACCTCGTCGCGATGCGCGTGGTGATACGCCTGCGGGCCACCGGCACGCAGAAGCTGCGGGCCGACACCGCCCGCCTGACCAACACCTCCTACACCGGCCTCCAGCTGATCGAGACCATGAAGGCCACGGGCGGTGAGAACGGCTACTTCCGCCGCTGGGCCGGGCAGCACGCCACTACGCTGGAGGAGCAGCAGAAGCTGGGCGTGCCGAGCGCGGCCCTCGCCGTCGTCGCTCCCACGCTGGCCACGCTGAACAGCGCGATGATCCTGCTGATCGGCGGTATGCGGGCGGTCGAGGGCCACATCTCGATCGGGCTGCTCGTGGCGTTCCAGGCGCTGGTGACGCGCTTCACCGCACCCATCACGCGCCTCAACGGCGTCGCGGGCCGCATCCAGGACTTCGCCGCCGACGTGGCGAGGCTGAAGGACGTGGAGAACTTCCCGGTGGACTCGCTCTATTCGCGCCGCGCCCCGGCAGCGAGCACCCGCCGCCTCAAGGGCCATGTGTCGCTGGAGAACATCACGTTCGGCTACAGCCCCCTCGACAAGCCGCTGCTGACGGAGTTCTCGCTCTCCGTCGGGCCGGGCCGCCAGGTCGCGCTCGTCGGCGGCTCGGGGAGCGGCAAGTCCACCGTCTCGCGGCTCATCTCGGGCCTCTACAGCCCGTGGGAAGGCGTCATACGCATCGACGGGCAGCGGCTGGAGGACATACCCCGCAGCTCGCTGGCCGCCTCCGTCTCCTTCGTCGACCAGGACGTCTTCCTCTTCGAGGGCACCGTCCGCGACAACGTCGCGCTGTGGGACCCGTCGATCCCCGACGAGGCCGTCACCGCCGCCCTGCAGGACGCCGCCGTGTACGAGGACTTCGCCCGGCGGCCCGGCGGCATCCGCTGCCGCGTCGAGCAGGACGGGCGCAACCTCTCCGGGGGGCAGCGCCAGCGTCTGGAGATCGCGCGGGCGCTGGTGCGCAGGCCCAGCATCCTCGTCCTCGACGAGGTGACCAGCGCGCTCGACGCCCGGACCGAGCAGGTCATCATCGACAACCTCCGACGCCGCGGCTGCGCCTGCGTCGTCATCGCGCACCGGCTGAGCACCGTCCGCGACAGCGACGAGATCGTCGTGCTCGACCACGGGACGGTCGTCGAACGCGGCCGCCACGAGGAGCTGGTCGCGGCCGGCGGCCAGTACGCCGAGCTGGTCAAGGAGCACTGAGGTGGCATCCGCGCACGGCCCGGGAGAGCAGAGCACCGCCGGCTACGGACCCGGTGCGTACGAGGAGGCGCCGCACGACGGCGTCGCGACGTACGAGCACGGGAACGGGACGTACGAGCACGGGAACGGGACGTACGAGCACGGGAACGGCGCCGCACCCTACGAGCACGGCGCCGGGACGTACGGGAACAGCACGCCGGAGACGGCGGCCGGCGCCGAAGTGCCGCACGCGGGCGGCGAGGTCACGCCGTCCGCCGCCGCGCCGTCAGCGGCGTACGGCACCGCCGCGTCCGCCACCGCGGAGCCCGCGGCCACGCCGTACGGCACCGCCGCGTCCGATCCCGTCGTCGACGCGTTCGGCTCCCTCGGCGAACCGGCGGACAGCGACGGCCGGCGCAGCATGCCCCTCGAAGGTCCGCACGTGCTGTGGCTGGTGACGGCCGGGGCGATGGACCTGTTCGCCGTCGACGCCGCCGCGCAGGGGCACTGGCACTTCCTCGGCCGGCTGGAGGCGGGCACCCTCCTGCTCGGACCCGTCGAGGGCCCGGAGCACACCCTCGTCGGCAGGCCCCTGCGCGAATGCGGCCTGCGCCGCATCGAGTTGCGGGAGCTGTTCACGCCCGAGCACGACGCGTACGGCGCGACGTCCCCGTACGGAACCCCCTACGGCGCCGCCGGACACGGCGGGGGCGCCGCGACCCCGTCCGCGCTCGACACGGCCTTCGCACTTGGCGTCGGACGCGGCCTCCGCGTACTCCACGAGGCGCCCCTGGACGGCGAGGTGACGCCTGAGGCCGGGCACCCCGGCATCACCGGGGGCACGGACGACGACGAGATCCAGTGGATGCGCCTGGAGCCCGGGAGCGTCCAGTACGGCGCCTTCTTCAGCCAGGAGGCCGCGTCGCAGCTCCTGGTCGACGGCCGGGCCTGGCAGCGCATGGTGGACCAGCAGTTCCGGCTGCTCTCCGCCCTGGACCGCTGGATCGAGCGGCTGGAGCGCGCCCACGAGGACCGTACGGCCGCCGGCATCGAGGCCGGCGAGACGGTACGGGCCCAGGCCGACCAGGCGCTGCTGGCCTCCATCGGCACCACGGGGAAGGGCGCTGCCGAAGCCGCCCGCGCCACGGACGACGACACGCTCACCGTCGCCCGGCTCGCCGCCGGTGCCGCCGGGATCAAGCTCTCCGCCCCGGAGGAGAGCAGCTCGACGGGCGACCGCACCAACCCCGTGGAGCGCATCGCGCTCGCCTCACGGGTCCGTACCCGCGTCGTCAAACTGGACGGCCGCTGGTGGCGGCGGAACGCGGGCCCGCTGGTGGGGCACCGTTCGGGAAGCGGCGCTCCGGTGGCGCTGCTGTGGCGCCGCGGCCGGTACGAGGCGGTGGACGCCTCGGGCGAGCGCGTCCGGATCGGCCGGTCCGCGGCGGGCCGGTTCGAGCCGCGTGCCGTGATGTTCTACCGGCCGCTGCCCGAAGAGCCCCTCAACGCCTGGCAGTTGCTCCGCTTCACGCTCCGGGGCACCCGCATGGACGTACGGAACCTGGCACTGGGCGGCCTGGTCGCCGTCGGCCTGGGCGCGCTGGTGCCCATCGCGACGGGCCAGGTGCTGGGCGAGTACGTGCCCAACGCGGAGACGTCCCTCATCACCCAGGTCTCGCTGGCGATCGTGCTCAGCAGCCTCGTGTCCGCCGCGTTCATGCTGCTGCAGAACATCTCGATCCTGCGCATGGAGGGCCGCGTCGAGGCAGCCCTGCAGCCCGCCGTGTGGGACCGGCTGCTCCGGCTGCCGACCAAGTTCTTCGCCGAACGCTCCACCGGTGAACTGGCGAGCGCCGCCATGGGCATCAGCACCATGCGGCGTGTGATGTCCGGTGTCGGGCCGATCGCCGTGCAGGCGTGCACCGTCGGCACGATGAACCTGGTGCTGCTGCTCTTCTACAGCGTGCCGCTCGCGCTGATGGCGGTGGGCCTGCTGATCGTCATCGCGGGCGCGTTCTTCGGCATGGGCGTGTGGCAGCTGCGCTGGCAGAGCCGGCTCGTCGACCTCAACAACAAGCTCAACAACCAGGCGTTCCAGACGCTGCGCGGTCTGCCGAAACTGCGCGTCGCGGCAGCGGAGAGCTTCGCCTACGCGGCCTGGGCACGGGAGTTCGCCCGCAGCAGGGAGCTGCAGCAGCGCGTCGGCCGGATCAAGAACTGGACGACGGTGCTCAACTCGGTCTACCTGCCGCTCTGTTCGCTCATCATGTTCATGCTGCTGGCGGGCCCGGCCCGGGGCAGCCTCTCCGCCGCGGGCTTCCTCACGTTCAACACCGCCGTGACGATGATGCTGACGTCGGTGACGCAGCTGACCAACTCGCTGATCTCCGCCGCCTCGGCGCTGCCGATGTTCGAGAAGGTCAAGCCGGTGCTGCACGAACCCACCGAGGTGCGCGGCGGCAGCTCCCAGCCCGGCGCGCTGTCCGGCGCCGTCGAGGCCAGGCAGCTCTCCTTCCGCTACAGCGACGACGGGCCGCTGACGCTCGACGACGTCTCGTTCCGCGTGGAGCCGGGCGAGTTCGTCGCGGTCGTCGGCGCGAGCGGCTGCGGCAAGTCGACGCTGCTGCGGCTCCTCATCGGCTTCGAGAAGCCCGTGTCCGGCAGCGTCCTGTACGACGGGCAGGACCTCGCCGCCCTCGACCAGTCCGCGGTCCGGCGGCAGTGCGGTGTGGTGCTGCAGAACGCGCAGCCGTTCGTCGGCTCGATCCTCGACTCCATCTGCGGAGCGGAGATCTACTCCCACGAGGAGGCGTGGGAGGCCGCCGAGATGGCGGGGCTGGCCGAGGACATCAAACGCATGCCGATGGGCATGCACACCGTCCTCTCCGACGGCGGGGCCGCCGTCTCCGGCGGGCAGCGGCAGCGTCTGATGATCGCCCAGGCCCTCATCCGGCGGCCGCGCATCCTCTACTTCGACGAGGCCACCAGCGCGCTCGACAACGAGACGCAGCGCATCGTCAGCGAGAGCACGCGCAAGCTGCGGGCGACGCGCATCGTCATCGCCCACCGCCTGTCGACGGTCATGGACGCGGACAGGGTGCTGGTCATGTCGGCGGGACGCGTCGTGCAGCAGGGCACACCCGCCGAGCTGCTGGCCGACACCGCGGGCCAGTTCCACGCCCTGGTGCGGCGCCAGATCCACTGAGCGGGGTGCCGCCGCGCCGCCCGCCCGCGGACGCTCACCGCTTCCGGCTGTACCTGCGGACGAGCACTCCGTTGCCGAACGCGCGCACCGAATCGGGCACGAACTCCGTGAGCCGGAACTCCGAGCCGAACATGGGCATTCCGGAGCCGAGCACCACCGGGTAGGTCTTCAGCACGAGTTCGTCGATCTCGTCGAGCAGCTGGCCCGCGACGTCGGAGCCCCCGCACAGGTAGACGCCCATCCCGTCCTCCCGCTTGAGTGCGCGGATCCTCTCCGCCAGGTCGCCGGAGACGATCTCCACCGAGGGGTCGGGCGACGTCCCGATGCTGCGCGAGGCGACGAGCTGGCGCATGTGCGCGTACGGGCTCGTGACGCCCTCCGCCAGCGCCAGGTCGTAGCTCGCGCGGCCCTGGATCACCGTGTCGAACTCCTTGTTCTCCAGGTCGTCCAGGCCGAGCGCGCGGCGGCCGGCGGTGGGCAGCGTCTCCGGGAACTCCGCCTTGAGGAACTCGAAGTACTCCTCGTCCACGTAGTCGGTGAAGAAGCCCGCCTCCCCTCCGGGGGCGCCGATGAAGCCGTCGATGGACACGGCGGCGAAGTAGGTCAGTTTCCGCAAGGCGACTCCCTCGGTCGTGGGCGTGGGGTTCGCCGCGCGGGCTGCGTCGGTAGAACCACTACGGTTAGAGTGCTTCGCCTGTAGTGGTTCCCGCAAGGCGTTTTCGGCGCGGGGCGTTCCGGGCGCAGGGCATCGAGGGCGCCAGGCGTCCGGCGCGACGCGTCGTGGACGCACACCCGAGGGAGGAGAACGCGCGTGGTCAGCAACCCGCGGCGCAGGACGGCACTCGTCGACGCCGCGATCGAGGTCCTGGCACGCGAGGGTGCCCGCGGTCTGACCTTCCGGGCCGTCGACTCCGAGGCGGGCGTCCCCGCCGGCACCGCGTCCAACTACTTCACCTCCAGGGACGACCTGCTCACCCAGGCAGGCGGCCGCATCCGGGTGCGGATGACCCCGGACCCGGCCGAGGTCGCCCGCGCCCTGGGCTCGGCGCCGCCGCGCCGCGAGCTCGTCGCGGAGCTGATGCGGTGGCTGGTGCGCCGCATGGCCGAGGAGCGCACCGGCTATCTGGCGATGCTCGAACTGCGCCTGGAGGCGACGCGCAGACCCGCGCTGCGGAGCGAACTCACCCGCACCGTCCGCGCCGACCTCGACGAGAACGTGCGCGTCCACCTCGATGCCGGGCTCCCCGGCGACGCGGACACCGTGCTCGTCCTCTACCTGGCGATGACGGGGCTGCTGCTGGAGCAGCTCACGCTGCCCGGGATGCTCTCCGACGGCGAGGTGGACGAGCTGGTGGAGACAGTCGTCGACAGGGTCCTTCCCCGGCGCTGACTCCGCAGGCGCCCGCAGAAGCCCGGTGGCGGCCGCACCGCCGGGCGCCCGCGAGGGGCCGGATCGAACAGCGGGCCGGTGCCGGGCGGGGTGTGACCCGCGCGTGATCGAACGCGGGCCCTCGTCGCGGTGAAGAGGCCGCCCAGACGGTGTCCCGCCGTCGCCGGCCGCTGTTGCCCCGGCATGGGAAACACGTCATTCATCCTCGTCCGCGACGCGCAGCGCGACGAACTCACCGGTCCCTCCACCCAGTTCGCGGAGCTGACGGGCGCCTACTGGTTGGAGCCGATCTACGCCCGGCTCGCGAACGAGTGGAGCCGCCAGGGCAGGACCGTCCCCGGCGCGCAGTCGGGACGGCTGCGGCTGCTGACCGACGGGGCAGCCGAGCCGGTGCCGCCCGACGAAGCGGAACGGGCGTCCGGGGAGACGGCGGGCGAACCCGGACGGCGTCCGCAGCCGAGGAACCTGACGCTCGAACCGGCCCCGCTCGCGGGAGTCACCGTGCTGCCGGGTCGCGCCTCGCGGAGCGGCCGGGACGGGCACGGCGCGGACGGCGTCCGCGAGCCCGGACGGCCGCGCACGGACCCGGAGGACGACGGCAGCGGCAGCGGATCCGCGTGAACCACCGCCCCGGTGTGCCCGCGCACGGGCGGCGCGGTGCACACGCGGGCTCGCGTACGGGCGAGCGTGCGGACCCGCAGGACGGCCCCGGGCGCGCATGCGGGTCCGCCCGCGGGCGGACGTACCACCGGTGGGCCGCCGGAGAGGCGGTCCCTCCGTCTGCGGTCCGGCATAGCTCGTTCGAGTCAATGTGCCGTCCGGTGCGCGACGCGTCCCCCCTGTCCCGCGTTGGCGGGCCAAAAGACTGCCGTAAGGCCCCGCTCGCAACCAGTCACCGCCCGTCCCGCCCGTAAACCGCGTCCAGGGAGTCTCCATGCACCTCCGCCGCCTCGCCGTCACCGCGACCGCTGCCGCCGCTCTGACCGTCGCCCCGCAGACACTCGCCCAGGCAGTCCCGGGCGCCGCGGAGCACCGCCCCGCCGACCACCTCACCGTCACCGTCGCCGACTCCGGCCGCGCCGCCACCGACGGCACCTTCGAGCTCTCCTGCCACCCCACGTCCGGCGACCACCCGCGCGCAGAAGCCGCGTGCGACGGGCTGGACGAGCGGACGACCTGGGGCAAGGACCCGTTCGCCCCGATCGGCAGCGGCACGCGCTGCACCATGCAGTACGGCGGCCCGGTCAGCGCGCACGTCCGCGGATGGTGGGCCGGGAAGCGCGTGAACGCCCACTTCAACCGGGAGAACGGCTGCGAGATGAAGCGCTGGGACTCGCTCGTACCGCTGCTGCCCCGCACGAGCATCCAGTCGCAGCAGATGTGAACGGGCCGGCCCGCGCGTGAACCGGGTCCCGTGAACCGGGCTCTCCGGTACGGGAGTTGAGCCCTCCGCCCCCCGGCCGGCCCGTCCCGTCGCCCCCTCAGCCCCTCCCCCGGAGCCGGGCGTGCGGCTCGCAGCCGCCCGCCCGGCTCCTCCCTGTGCGCGCTCCGCGCGAGCCGCAGTGCGAGCCCGGACCTCCGGCCCCGGCAAGGCGCTAGCCTGTCGCTCCTGCCGCTCCGCGAGGCGGCCCGCGCCCCGGGGCCGAACGCCGGGGCGCCGAGCGGCACACGGGGCGAGCGGGCACACAGGGGGGAGCAGGCAGTGGCACTGGTACCCGGGGCAGCGGACCGCCCTGCTCTCGAAGAGGCCGCGCGCTTCCTGCGCGGCGCGGGCGTCGACCCGGACGGCGTCGTCTCCCTGGAGCCGATGACCGGGGGCTCCTACAACACCCTCCACCGGGTGCGCACCGCGGACGGCACCTGCCTCGTACTCAAGACGGCGCCGCCGGAGTGCGGCCCGCGCCTGCAGTACGAGCAGCGGCTGCTGGACGGTGAAGCCGCCTATTACCGGGCCGCCGCCCGCTGCGGCGGCGTGCCCGTGCCCCGTGTCGTGCACGCCGGGACGCACCCGACGGGCCCGGACGGAACGGCCCACGCGGCCCTGCTGATGACGCGGTGCCCGGGAACCGCGTGGAGCGACGTCTCCAGCGGTCTGACCGGCGGGGAACGCTCGGCGCTGCGCCGGTCCCTCGGTGGGATGATCGCCCGCGTCCACACCGTCCAGGGGCCGCGGTTCGGATATCCGGCGCAGCCGCCGTCGGCGGGCGTCCCCCCGGCCGGCTGGCGGGAGGTGTTCGCGGCGATGCTCCGGGCGCTGCTGGAGGACGCCGAACGGTACGCGGCCCCGCTCCCCCTGCCCGTCCCGGCACTGCACACGCGCCTCGCCCGGGCCCTGCCCGCGCTCGACCACGTGCACCGCCCGGTGCCGGTGCACTTCGACCTGTGGGAGGGCAACGTCCTGCTCGACGGCCCACCCGGCAGCCGGTACGTGAGCGGGATAGTCGACGGCGAGCGGATGTTCTGGGGAGATCCGCTGGCCGACTTCCCGTCCCTCCAGCTCTTCGGCCGGGCGGAGGACGACCCGGACCTGATGGCCGGCTACCGTGCCGGCTCTCCCGGCGGCGGACCCGACCTCGGCGACGAGGCCGTACGCACCCGGCTCGCCCTCTACCGCTGCTACCTCTACCTGATCATGCTCGTGGAGACGGTGCCGCGCGCCCCCGGGGAGGAGGCCGTGCGGCGGACCCACGCACACGCCGGGCCGGCGCTGCTGGAAGCCCTCGACGCGCTCCGTCCCGGCACCGGTCCCGCCACCGGCACGCCGGGGCCTCAGCCTGCGGTCCCATACCCCTCCTCCGCCCCCGGACCTACGCCCGAATACGGGGGGCAGCCGGGGAATCCGGGCCCGCATCGGGCCCGTTGACGTGCGCGAGGGGCACCGCACCGCTGCCGCCCGGGCAGCGGCCGCGGCCCGCCCGGAGGAGACAGCAATGGCCGTACAGCTCAACCACACCATCGTCGCCGCCACCGACAAGAGGGCCTCGGCGGACTTCACCGCCTCACTGCTCGGACTCGAGGTGCAGCCGCAGTACGGGCCGTTCCTGCCCGTCGTCACCGCGAACGGCGTGGCCCTCGACTACATGGACGCCGGCGACGAGCCCGTCACGCCGCAGCACTACGCGTTCCTCGTCTCGGAGGAGGAGTTCGACGCCATCTTCGGCCGGATCAAGGAGGCCGGACTCACCTACTACGCGGACCCCCGGCGACAGCGCGTCAACGAGATCAACCGCAACGACGGCGGACGAGGGGTCTACTGGGCCGATCCCGACGGGCACTTCATGGAGATCATCACCCGTCCGTACGGCAGCGGCGGCTGAGCAGCCCCACCGTGGCGGGAGGCGCGCCGCACCCGTCCGCTTCAGGCGTCACTCCGGGGCGGAGTCCCGTCCCCTCCGGTCTCCGGCGGGGGCGTCCGCCCCCGCCGAGGCTCCGCGCTCGCCGTCCTCCCCGCCGACGCGCGGTCCCGGGGGCAGGCTGTCCGGGCACGTAGTGCCGCGCGGCAGCCGGTAGGGGGCCGCCAGGCGGTACGTACCGGGGCGGGGCGCCTCCAGCAGCGTCCAGGTGTCCATGACGGGCTCCTCGTCTCCCGGCGCGGGTGCCCCGCCGACGGTCGGCCGGGCCTTGCGCAGGCAGCCGTAGCGATTCGGGGCGCCCTCCTCCGGAGCGTCGACGCGGGAGCCCGACGCGTCGACCAGGCCCAGCCACGGCGACCACGGGATACGCACCAGCACGGCGCCGCTCTCCCGCACGCGGACCTCGACCTGGCCCGCCCCCGCGTGCTCGACCGTCGCGGGCTTCTCGGCGAGCGGCAGCGGATCGGTGACGCGGAACAGCCGCCAGTTCTCGTCGCTCCAGACCTCCCGCAGGTAGGGCTGCCCCGCACGGACGATCTCGGCCTCCTCTATGGCCGCGCCGTCCGGAGGCGACGAGGTGGGAAGCACCACGAAGTGCACCGCCCAGCGCCGCAGCCACTCGTGGTAGCTGTCCGGCGTCAGACCGCCGTTCTCGTAGAAGAGCGGATTGCGGTCGGTGTCCGCCTGCCTGTTCCAGCCCCGGGCCAGGTTGACGTGCGGGGCGAGGGCGGACGCCTCCCGGTGGCTGCGTACGGGGACCACCTCGACTCTGCCCCGCTCGGCGCCCACTTGCCTCAACTGCTGTACCAGCGGTGTGAGTTCGCGGCTCCACGCCTTGTCGGGGGTGGTCGCGAACACGTCGTACACGGGTTTCGCCAGCTGCCAGCCCACAGCCACGACCAGCGTGACCGCCATGACAGCGCCGCGCCGCGAACGCCAGTCGGTGACCACCAGCGGCGCCGCGGCCAGCAGCACCACGACACCGAAGAGCAGGCTGAGGCGCTCGACGTTCGAGCCGACCTGCGACGGGATCAGCCAGGTGAGGACGACGCCGACCGAGTACACCAGCGCGCCCAGCCGCACCGTGCGCCATGTACGCGGCGCGAGCAGCAGCACCGGCACGGCGCCCAACAGCGGGAAGAGCGCCGACCACCACGGGATGGGCTGCAGGCCCTCGAAGGGGAAGAAGACCGCCGAGACGGCGACCACGACGGGCGGCGTCACCGCTATCGCGTACCCGGCCTGCCTGCGGCGGTCCAGGAACAGCGCGGCGGCGACCACTTCCAGGAACAGGCCGGCGACCGGGCTTCCCGTCGTCGCCAGCGCGGCCAGCAGCGCCGCCACGGCCCCCCTGGCGAACCGCCCCTTGCCCCTGCTCCGCCACCAGCGGCGCGGCCACGCCCACACGACGGCCACCGCGCCCAGCGCGAAGAGGATGCCGAGGCCGAAGGTGACGCGGCCGGACGCGGCGTTGCAGGTGAAGGAGAACGCGCCCCACAGTGCCGGCACCAGCGGCCTGGCGAGGACGCGGCGGAGTATCAGCGCGAGCAGGCCGGAGGAGAGGATCCCCGCCAGCATCAGGGTGCTGCGTACCCCTATCGCCGCCATCAGGTACGGCGAGAGCACGCTGTACGAGAAGGGGTGGAGGCCCCCGTACCAGGCGAGGTTGTACGCCGAGTCGGGATGCCGCTGCACGAACTCGGCCCAGGCGTCCTGCGCGGCGAGGTCCCCGCCGCCGCTCGCCAGCAGCCACAGCCATATCAGGTGCAGGACGGTGGCGAGCAGCACGGGCGAGAGCACCGGGTGACGGACGAGGCCCGCCGCCGCGTCCACGAGACGGCGGTACGCGGGGCGACCGGCAGACCGCGCCTGCGGGCCGGTGTCCGAGGAACCCGGATCCGACGGACCGGAGCCGGAGCCGCCGGCCGCGTGCCCGGGGCCCGCGCCGCCCGGGCGCCCACCTCCGGGACGGCCGCCGCCCGCCGTGTCGCCGCCCTTCCTGGGGCGGGGGACGGAGCCGGTGCCGGAAGCCGTTCGCGCAACGGCACCGCCCCTGGGCACGGTCACGTCCCCGGGGGGCGTCTCGCCCTCACCGTCCGGCATCTGCGACTCCCGCGATGCGGCCACCGCGCTCTCCCCCGTGCTGCTCGGCCCCGGTTCCGCCACGTGCGGGCCGGGCACTACCTGCGTCCGGGCTCATGGCACCCGCTTCACAGGATCCTGGTCAACTTCGCCCCGAAGCCGGGCTCCGCCATGTCCTCCTTGAGGGCCAGCGGCACCCGCACCTGGCCGGGCCCGTCGCCCACGGTCAGGGTGCCGGCCCTGTCGCCCCGGCTGCCCTCGTGCGGCAGCGGCTTCCCGCCGTCCGTCATCGCGAGCTTCACCTTCAGGCCGGACCAGCCGACGGCTGTCACGTCCCTCGTCGCCACGACGGGCGTCCTGCCGCCGAGCTGGTCGTCGACGTAGCCGACGACCTCGCCCTTGCGGACCACCTTCTGGGCGCGCAGCGCGTCCTGGGCGGTGTCGATGAGCTTCTTGCTCTCCTGGAGGACGGTGTCGAGTATCGACGGGCGGTACTGGCCGAGCACGGCGCCGACGATGAGCTGCTTCGTGCCGCCGATCTCCTCCTCCGCGGCGAAGAGCAGGTTGCCGCCCGCCTTCGTGGTGGTGCCCGTCTTGATGCCGACGACGCCGTCGACCGGCACGAGCTTGTTCCAGTTGCCGTGTTCCTCCCCCTTGGCGTCGCGGTAGCCGGGAAGCCGGACGATCTCGCGGAACAGGTCGATGCCCATCGCCTTCTTCGCCAGCTTGACCTGGTCCTCGGCGGTGCTCACGGTCGTGGCGGTGAGCCCGCTGGGGTCGGTGTAGTGGGTGTTCTTCATCCCCAGGTCGTCGGCGGCGGCGTTCATCTTCTTCGCGAACGCCTTCTCCGAGCCGGCGTCCCAACGGGCCAGCAAACGCGCAACGTTGTTCGCGGAAGCAATCATGAGCGCCTGGACGGCCTCCCGCTGCGAGATCTTGTCGCCCTCCTCGACCTCGACGGTCGACTCGTTCTGCGCGCTGAGCCCCGCCTCTTCCTCGGCCTTCCTGTCGACGGGGATGGACGCGCCGTCCGTCCCCTTCTTGACCGGGTGTTCGCGGAGGATGACGTACGCCGTCATCACCTTGGCCACGCTCGCGATCGGCACCGGCTTCTGCTTGCCGGACGAGCCGAACGAGCCCAGGCCCTGCACGTCGAGCCGGGCCTGGCCCTCGGAGGGCCACGGCACGGACGGCTTCGGCCCCTGGAAGGTGTGGGTCGGCGACGCGGTGAGCGCCAGCTCCGCCTCCGGCAGCGGGCGCACGGCCTGCGCGACGGCGAAGAGGACGACCAGCAGCACCACCAGCGGCGTCCAGATCTTGACCCGTCGCACCGCTGTCCGCAGCGGAGTCTCGGGCGGCGGCGGGGTGTTCGTGAGCTGCGCCAGCAGGTCCAGCGGCGCCTGGTCGGGCCGCACCTCCTGCCGCGTCCGCTCGGCCTCGCTCAGGCCGGCCGCCGGCGCCTCGGCCGGGAGCTCGCCCGCCGCCGGGGCGGCGGGCCGGCCCAGCGGCTTCGGCGGCGCGGCCGGGTCGGGCTTACGGGTGGGGCGGGGCGGGGCGTCCGCGGACCGGAGGGGGACGAACTGGCTCGTGCGCTCCGAGTCGGACTCCTCCTCGGAGCTCTTGGCCGGAGCCTTCGCCGAGGTCTTCTCCGGGGCCTTCTCCGGGGCGCCGGCTCGTTCCCCGGCCGGGGCCCCCTTCGACTCGCCGTCCGCGCCGGTCTCCGGCTCCTTCTTCTGCGCGGGGAGCTTGCCGGTCCCGGCGTCGGCCGCGACCGCGAGCCGCGGATCGACGGGCCGCACGAGCTGCGTGGTGGCGTCCTTGTCGCGGGGCTCGGGCAGCGTCTCCGTCTTCGCGTCGCCCTTGAGCCCGGCACCGGAGTCACCGCTTCCCGGCTCGTCCTCGCGGGACTTCCCCGCTCCGGACTTCCCTGCTTCGGACTTCCCTGCTTCGGACTTCCCCGCCTCGGGCTCGGCCTCTCCGGGCTTCGCCGCTTCAGACTTCTCCGCGTCCGCCTTCTCCGCGTCCGGAGCCTCGTCCGCCTTGCCGGGCTCGACGGTGCGGAAGACCGCCGTGGGCTGGTCCCCGCGCGCCGCCGCACCGGCGGGCTCCTGCGCCGCCGGCGTACGGAAGACCGCCGTCGGCTCGTCCACGCGGGGAGCTCCGGGCCCGGCGGGGGCAGGCGGCTCCGCCTCCGTTCCGCCGGAGGGTCCCGCGGCCGGCGCGGCCGTCCCCTCGGCGTCTTCACGACTGCGAACATTCGAGGCTTCCTCGCCCGGTGCAGCCCCGTCCGGGGTCTCGGCACCGGACTCCGCGTCGACGGCCTCTCCGGCTACGGCCTCTCCGGCTTTCTCGGCGCCGGCCTGTTCGGCTTCCTCGGCGACGGGTTCTGCCGCGCCGGGTTCCCGGCGGCCGGGCGACGCGGACTCCGGCTCCTCGGAGTCCGCGGCCTCGCCGTCCGTCACGGCGCCATCGGCGGTCGCGGGGGCGGAAGAGGGCTCGGCAGCGGCGTCCGCGTCACCCGAGCCCTGCTGCTTGGCCGACCTGCCCGGCCCGAAGAAGGCGGACGTCATGCGCTCCGCGCGCCTGGCGGCCGCCTCGCTGTCCTCCTCCTCCGAACGCACAGAATCGGCGTCCACGGTGCGGAACATGGCCGTCGGGTTGTCGACCCCCTCCGCGGATTGGCTTGTTTTCCCCTCCCCGGCAGCCGAATCTCCGCGCTCACGCCGCGACTGTCCGTCCGGCTCGTCACCCGAACCCGCGACCCACGCCGCGACGGCTGCTTTCAGCCTTTCGTCGTTGTGCCCGTGACCCGCGGGCTGACCTGCCTCGTCGCCGGCTCCAGCGGAGTCACCGCCCTCGCCGGAGGCTCCGGCGTCCGCCTCGTCGCCGGGGGCGGGTGCAGCGGACGACGCCTGCTCGTCCGCCCCCGCAGACGTGGCCGCGACTGCCGCCCCGTCCGCTGCCGGAGCGGCCTCGGGAGCAGCGGACGAGGCGTCCGCCGGCTCTGGGGAACTGCCCTCGGCGGGCGGCGAAGCGGCGTCAGGGGCACCCTCGCCGGGTGCGGTGTCCGTGCTCTTCGCGGGCTTCGAACTCTTGGGCGCGGCAGCCGACTTCGTGCCGCCGCCGGGCTTGCCGCCCTTCCGGGACTTCGCCGGCTTCGCGGTGGCCCCACCCTTCGCCGGCCTGGGCTTCGAGGACTTCGCGCTCTTCGACGGAGCGGTCCCGGTCCTGGCCTCGTTCCCGCTCTGGCGGGGCGACTTGGAGCCGGACTTCTTTCCGCGCGAGGACGCAACCGGGCGCCCCTCGTCCGTCGTCTCCCCCGACGACTTCCCGCGCTCCACCTTGTCGGGGGACTCGCCCGCCACCGATGCCTCCTGATGCTGAGTGCTCGCCGCTCGCCGTACCAGTTAACAGTGTCCTGGGCCCCCCGCCGCCACATTCCGCTGGGGCGGACCGACAGGGGCTTGGATCGGTCTTTCCATCGCGGAGACGAGAACGACATACCTACTGGTTCCCGTACATAACACCCACGCACTCTCGACAGACCATTGTGAGAGGAGTCACCCTGTCTGACATCCACGCGGGGAGGCATGGATGGGCAGGAGCCGCAGAACTATTCCGGAGGAGCTTCTGCTGCTGGCCTTGGACCCGGCCACGGGCACCACGGCACAGCCGCAGTCGCTTGACCTCGGCCTGGCCGGGGCCCAGCTCGTCGAGCTGGCTCTCGCAGGACGTATAGCCCCAGACGGGGACCGCATCGCCGTGGTGCTGCCACGGCCGACCGGAGATCCGACACTGGACTCCGCACTCGAGTTGCTGCGCAGGCGCGGCAGCCCGGTGCGTGCTGTCCATTGGATCGGTGGACCCCGATTGGGGCTCCGCCAAACTTATCTCACGCACCTGGAGCGCTGCGGCATGGTGCATGCCGTATCAAGCCAGATGTGCGGGGTGTTGCCGACGACGCGGTACCAGGCTACGGAGACGGCGATCAGCAGGGAGATCAGAACCCGGCTGGACGCGGCGATCCGTACCGGCGTGCCGCCGGACCCCCGGACAGCGGCGCTCGCCGCGCTGGCCCACGCGGTCGGCCTCGGCAAGCACCTCTATCCCGGCAACGAGGGGCGCTCGAGCCGCTCCCGGCTACGGGACCTCATCAGGCACGACCCGATGGGCGGTCTCGTGGCGCACGCCGTGATGGACGTGCAGAACGGCGCGGGGGCGCAGCCCCGGCGTGCGGCGGGCAACGGCGCTCCGAGCGGTCAGCCGGCATCTTCCGGTGCGGGCGGACGGCCGGCGGCGGCACGCGCGAGCGTGCCCGCGGGCGGCCCGTCGCGGCAGCTGGCGGATCAGGCACGCCACACGGTGGGCGGGATGGTCCGGGCGGGCTGAGCAAGAAGGGCAGCCACCGCACAGCACAAGAGCAACGGCACAACAGAACAAACGAGACACCACGGAAAGCACGGTCGTGCGGGGTGGTGGTCCGGCCGTGACGGCGAGTCGCGGCCGGACCACCACCCCGTGCGCATGTCCGCACGCAACCGGTCAGCGGGCGCGCAGGGCCAGCGGACAGGGCCGGTGTGCAGCACCAGCGGCGAGCAGGGAAGAGCGAGCAGCCGTCAGAACGGCCGAAGCCCGGGACTGCGCCGGGGAGTTCGGCCGCTTCCACCTGCCGGTGCACGGAGGGGCCGCGAGAGGCGGCGAGGGCTGAGCGGCGGCGCCCCGCCCACCGGGGGCGCTCAACTGCGTTGCGGGCGCGAGCGCGTGGCCGTAATCGTCCCGCCTCCGTGCTCGCCCCTGCACCCTCTGTTGCCATTCTCCAGCGAGATCGCTCACGGTGGTGGCAACCTGCTTGACAAGTAGTCGTACTTTACGCGGAGGTGCAGTACCCGTGGCGTCCAACGTCAATCCCACCGTCCGACGCCGCCGACTGGGCCAGGAGTTGCGTCGCCTCCGCGAAGTCAAAGGGCTCACGGCCGAGGAGGTCGCCGAGCGGCTGCTGGTCTCCCAGTCGAAGATCAGCCGGCTGGAGAACGGCCGGCGCAGCATCAGCCAGCGCGACGTGCGCGATCTGTGCGGGGTGTACGAGGTGGAGGACAACCGCATAGTCGACTCGCTGATGCAGATGGCCAAGGAGTCGCGCCAGCAGGGCTGGTGGCATGCGTTCGGCGACATCCCCTACAGCGTGTACATCGGCCTGGAGACGGACGCCGCGTCCTTGCGGGTCTACGAACCGCAGGTCGTGCCGGGCCTGTTGCAGACCCAGGCGTACGCGCAGGCCGTCTGCGAGGGGGCTTCGCCCGAGGCGACGCCGGCCGAGATCGAGAAGCGCGTGCAGGTGCGGATGCGGCGCCAGGACCGCATCAACGACGTGCGTCATCCGCTGCGCCTGTGGGCCGTGCTCGACGAGTCGGCACTGCGCCGGGCCGTCGGAGGGGCGCAGACGATGGTGGAGCAGCTGGAGCGGCTGAACGAGGTGTCCCAACTGCCCCACGTCACCGTGCAGGTGATGCCGTTCTCGATGGGCGCGCATCCGGGCGTCAACGGGCAGTACGCGATCCTCGAGTTCCCGGAGGCGTCCGACTCCTCGGTCGTCTACCTGGAGGGGGTCACGAGCGACCTTTATCTGGAGAAGCCGCACGATGTGCAGAGCTACAGCGTCATGTACGAGCATTTGCGCGCCGAGGCCCTCAACCCGGACCAGACACGCGAGTTCATCGAGAATGTGGCAAAGGACTATGCCCGAGGCTGAGCGCGGAGAGAGTACACGTCAGGCATAGACGCGTGTAGGCCAGTCTGGAATATGCCATCCGGTCGAGTGAACGGTTTCTTCGCTTCGGGAAATCGAGGCGTACGGTCGAGACACGAGTCGAACAACCGGAGCAGACATGGCAATTCAGCAGGGAAACACCACGCGATGGATCAAATCGAGCTACTCGGCCAACGGTGCGTGCGTCGAAGTGAAGTCGCCGACGCCGGGCGCGGTGGCGGTGCGCGACTCGAAGGCTCCGGAAGGGCCGGCGCTGAGCTTCCCTCCGGGACCGTGGGCCGGATTCGTCACCCAGGTACGCGGTTCCGGCCGTCCCAGCTGAACCGCCGGAGCACGAACCGTGCGTGCGGGCCCGCCGGCGGGCCCGGGTTCACACGCACCGGAACCGGTCGTCGGACCGGATCCGATCCAGCGGGGAGGCGCCCGGAACGCCCGCTCGCTAACGCCGCCGGCTCGTCGCCGTCCTGACACGGCGCCACCTGGAACTGAGCCCTCTCGACCGGTCCGCCGTCCCTGCCGAGGGGGCTCTCCCATGCCGCTCCCGCCTCCCCGCGGTGCGGTCGCACGACCGCCGCGACAGCCGCGCGGACTGTCGCTTTCGGCCGGTCCACGTCCGACGTCGGCAGCCGTCCGCGCTACCCGCTCCGGTACTCCCTGAACTCCCCGCTGACGGACGTCGGCGTTCACCACGTCACCGCGAACCAGCGGTTCCGCGAAGGAGCGTTGCGGCCGCAGCAGGCCTGTGCGACGCCTGGCGTGACCGCCTCGGGGGCAGTCACTGTCACGGAGCCCCGGCTCCTGTGTTGCCGTAGTGCCGAATGGAACAGTGGCTACGATGGCCCTACTTGTGACGTGGATCAGTGGGGTCGGGGGACAGGTGGAGGTTCGCTTAACGTTCGCGGACGGTGAGGACGAGCAGCAGGGAGCGGAACTCGACCACGCCGGCAATGCGAGTTCGCTGTACCGCTGGCTGGTTGCGGATGCCGAACTCCGGGGCCTGACGGAGATGACCGTCACCTCAGCCGAGTCGCGCCAGGGGGACATGGGCGGGGCACTGGAGGTCGTCAACGTCGTGCTCAGCAACACGATCGCCCTGAGCAGTCTGCTGGTCAGCGTGGCCGCTTGGCGAGGCTCGCGTCCGCGTCCGCCAGAGGTCCGCATCGAACGCAACGGAGCGACAGTGACTGTGCGGGATGCCTCGCCCGAGATGGCCGAGCGGATCCTCCGGGCCCTGGATACGGATGATGCCGGGTAGCAGCACACACCGACGTCATGGGGACGCGGGGTGAACCAGTGTCTCTGCTGCCGGATCCAGCCCGTTCTCAGGCGTTACTGGTAGGCGTGCACGCGTATTCGAGTCTGCCCGACCTGCCTGCGGTCGCCTCCAATCTGGAGGGGCTGCGTGAGCTATTGACCGATCCCGCGGTGTGGGGGCTGCCTGCCGATCAGTGCCGTGTGCTCTCCCAGCCGCACACTGTGCGCGAGGTCTTGGGAGCCGTACGCGAAGCAGCCGGTCGGGCCCGGGACACCCTGCTCGTCTATTACGCGGGGCATGGCCTGACCGACCTGCACTCCGAAGAGCTCTACCTGGCCTTACCCGACTCGGAGTCCGAGCAGGAGTGGACGGCGCTGCGGTACGAGTATCTGCGCCGCGCTGTCCGGGACCCGTCTGCCGGCGCTCGGCGAACCGTGGTGATCTTGGACTGCTGCTACAGCGGACGGGCCTTGGCCGGTCCCATGAGCGCGAGCGCACAGGTCGCCGACTACGCAGTGGTGGAGGGAACCTGTGTGCTAACGGCCTCTGCCGAGACGCGCGCGGCTCTCTCCCCGCCGGGAGAGACTTACACGGCGTTCAGTGGGGAACTGATCGCCGCGCTGGCTGACGGTATCCCAGGGGCACCGGATCCGATCGACATGGACAGCCTCTACCGGCACCTGCACCGTGCCCTCGCGGCCAAGTCCCGGCCCCTGCCCCAGCAGCGCAATCGCAACACAGGGGGACTCATCGCCCTGGCCCGCAATCGCGCTGCCACGACGCCCCCGGAACACGATCCGCTTCCGCCGCGGACACCGGGTGCAGCACCTCCCGAGACCAGCCAGGAGTCGGGGGCCGCCACCAGGGACCGTCCTCCGGAGGAATCGAGGCTCCTGGAGGAGTTCGCCCGGGCCCGCGCCCGCGCACTGGGTGCCGCCCATGCTCAGACCCTCGACACTCGCCGAAGCGACGCCCACGACCTCGGCGAAGCCGGACAACACGCAGAAGCCGCACGCCTCTTCATGCAACTCGCGGAAGACTGCACCCGCGCGCTGGGCGCCAACCATCCAGACACCCTGGACGCACGGCACCACCACGCCCGCTACCTCGGGGACGCCGGAGAGCGCGCGGAGGCCGCACAGCTACTTGAGCAACTCGTCGAAGACCGCACCCGCGTCCTGGGTCCCGACCACCCCGACACCCTGCTCACACGCCACAACCACGCCCACGACCTCGGCGAAGCCGGACAACGCCGGCAAGCAATCGAACTGCAAGAGCAGCTCACCCAGGACCGCACCCGCGTCCTGGGTCCCGACCACCCCGACACCCTGCTCACACGCCACAACCACGCCTACAACCTCGGCGAAGCCGGACACCATGCCCAGGCCGCAGAGTTGTTCGAGCAGCTCACCGAAGACTGCATCCGCGCGCTGGGTCCCGACCACTCTCGGGCTCTCGACGCCCGGCAGAATCACGCCCGCTACCTCGGGGACGCCGGACAACGCCGGAAAGCGGCAGAGCTGCTGGAGCAGCTCATCCATGACCGCACCCGCGTCCTGGGTCCCGACCACCCCTACACCCTGCTGACGCGCCACAACCACGCCTACAACCTCGGCCACGCCGGACAACGCCGAGAAGCCGCACAACTGTTTGAGCAACTCGTCCAGGACCACACGCGTCTGCTCGGCCCCGACCACCTCCGCACCCTGGGCGCCCGGCATGAGCACGCTTACAACCTCGGTGAGGCCGGACAACGCCCGCAAGCCACAGGACTGCTAGAGCGGCTCATCCAGGACCGCATCCGCGTACTGGGCCCCGACCACCCTCAGACTCTCAACTCCCGGCATGACCATGCCTACAACCTCGGCGAGGACGGTCAGTGTGCGCACGCCGCGCGCCTGTTCGGGCAACTCGTCCATGACCGCGCACGCGTACTGGGCCTTGACCATCCCCACACGCTGAACACCCGCCACAACCACGCCAGTTACCTCGGCGCAGCTGGACGGCACGCAGAGGCCGCACAGCTGTTTGAGCAACTCGTCCAGGACCGCACCCGTCTACTCGGCCCCGCCCACCCCGACACCCTGGGCGCCCGGCACGACCACGCCTACAACCTGGGCGAGGCCGGACAACGCCAGCAGGCAACGGAACTACAAGAGCAACTCACCCAGGACCGCACACGCGCGCTGGGCCCCGATCACCCCGACACCCTGAACACCCGCCACAACCACGCCCTCAACCTCGGCCACGCCGGGCAACACGCAGAAGCCGCACGCCTACTCGAGCGACTCTCCCAGGACCGCACCCGTCTACTCGGCCTGGATCACCCCCACACCTTGGGCGCCCGGCACGACCACGCCTACCACCTCGGCGAAGCCGGACAACGCCGGCAAGCAACGGAACTACAAGAGCAACTCACCCAGGACCGCACACGCGCACTGGGCCCCGACCACCCCGACACCCTGAACACCCGCCACAACCACGCCTACAACCTCGGCGAGAACGGAAGGCGCAGGAATGCCGCACGCCTACTCGAGCAACTCGCCGAAGACTGCTCCCGCGTACTGGGTCCCGACCACCCCGACACGCTGAGTATCCGGCACAACCACGCCTACAACCTCGGTGAGGCCGGAAGGCGAGCGACAGCCGCACGGCTGCTCCTGCAACTCACTCAGGACCTCACACGCGTTCTGGGCTCCGGCCACCCCTACACCCTGAGCGCCGGCCGCGACCACGCCTACTACGCCCAGCGTGCTCAGCGCTGGCGGCTGTGAGGGTGACCGGGGAGGTGGAGCAGCCGAGCTCTCCCCGTCCCCGGGAAGCACGACATGCCGCCGACCACGTCCACTGGTGCGAATGCCCGGTCGACTGCGGCAGGCTCGGCTCCCTTCCGGGGCCACGAGTCCCGGACTGGCCGCTCACCTTCGGCCGTCCGCGTCGCACACCCGCGGTCGTCCGCGTCACACGCGCGGGTAGCGCTCCAGCCACGCAGGGGACGCCTGCCCCGGGGCGTGCAGAGCCGGGCCCTGCGTCATCTCCATGGCGAAGTCGTCGGCGAGTTCGAGCAGTGTGGCCCGCCCCTCCAGCTCCGCGACCCAGCCGGGCGGGAGGGCCGTCTCCCCGTGGATGGTGCCGAGCAGGTTGCCGCACACGGAACCCGTGGAGTCGCTGTCACCACCGTGGTTGACGGCCAGCAGCAGACCGTGGCGCAGGTCTTCCGCCACGAGCGCGCAGTAGACGCCGATCGACAGCGCCTCGTCGGCCGTCCAGCCCTCCCCGAGCGACTCGACACGCTCCGCCGACGGCATTCCCTGCCGCACCGCGCCGACGGCTCGCTTCAGCGCCTGCGTGGTCTCGTCGTGGCCGGGCCGGGTCGCGAGCTGGACCAGGGCCTTCTGCACGGCGTTGTCGAGATTGTCGCCCCGGGCGGTCGCGTGGACGATCGCCGCGAACGCCCCCGCCGCCAGGTATCCCGTCGGGTGCCCGTGCGTCTGCGCCGCGCACTCCACCGCGAGCTGGAAGACCAGTTGCGGTTCCCATCCCACGAGCAGGCCGAACGGGGCGGAGCGCATGACGGTGCCGCAGCCCTTCGACTCCGGGTTCTTCGGGGCGTCGAGGGTGCCCATGCGCTCGTCGGCCAGCCCCGAGAGGCACGCGTTCCCCGGCGCGCGTCGCGCGTAGAGCCACTCTTCCCGCGCGAGCCAGCCGTCCTCCTTCTTCCGCAGGTCCGGTCCCCAGTCCCGCTGGGTGGCGGCCCACCTGCGATAGGCGGCGTGGACGTCGGTCGGCGGGTGCCAGGCGCCGGTGTCGCGGCGTACGTGCGCACGGATGAGGCCGTCGACCGTGAAGAGGGTCATCTGGGTGTCGTCCGTGACGGCGCCCCGCCGGCCGTAGGCGGGGACGTAGTCCGTCACACCCGCGGCGCCGTGCTTCTCCCGGATGTCGCTCAGCGACTCGAACTCGATGCCCGCGCCCAGCGCGTCCCCGATCGCACCGCCCAGCAGGCAGCCGCGCACCCGGCTGCGGAAGCTCTGCTGCTCGGTGCGGCCCCATACGGCATCACCGCCTGAAGCGGCCACTTCTCTCTCCCCTGTGTGACGGCTGTCCGGTGCAGGCAGGGGACGGAGCACCCCGACCGCGTCTGCACTCTAGAACGCCGGTTCAGGTTTCCAACACCGGTAGCAGCTCCGGCAGGCGTCCGTCCGAGTCCATGGCCGCCCGCAGGCGCTCCTCGGGCACCTCCCCGTAGAGCGTCGTACGGGCACGGGCCGGGCGTCCCGCCGAATCCGCGATGTCCGTGAGGTCCTTGATCGAGCGGTACGAGCCGTAGGACGACCCCGCCATCCGCGAGATCGTCTCCTCCATCAGGGTGCCGCCCAGGTCGTTCGCCCCGGACCGCAGCATCTCCGCCGCGCCCTCCGCGCCGAGCTTCACCCAGCTCGTCTGGATGTTGGGGATGTACGGGTGCAGCAGCAGCCGCGCCATCGCGGTGACGGCCCTGTTGTCGCGGGTGGTCGGGCCGGGGCGGGCGATGCCGGCCAGGTAGACCGGAGCGTTGGTGTGGATGAAGGGGAGCGTGACGAACTCGGTGAACCCCTCGACGCCCTTCTCCAGCGCCGAGCGCTGGATCTCCGCGAGCTTCCGCAGATGCCCCAGCCAGTGGCGGGGCTGGTCGACGTGCCCGTACATCATCGTGGAGGACGAGCGGATTCCGAGCTCGTGCGCGGTCTCGACGACCTCGACCCACGTGGCCGCCGGCAGCTTCCCCTTGGTGAGGATCCAGCGGACCTCGTCGTCGAGGATCTCCGCCGCGGTACCCGGGATCGAGCCGAGACCGGCGTCGCGGGCCTCGGTGAGCCAGTCCCGCACGGACAGCCCGGTACGGCTGGCGCCGTTGACCACCTCCATCGGCGAGAAGGCGTGCACGTGCATGCCGGGCACGCGTTCCCGCACCGCGCGGGCGATGTCGAAGTAGGCGCTGCCCGGCAGGTCCGGGTGGATGCCGCCCTGCATGCACACCTCGACGGCGCCCACGTCCCACGCCTGCTGCGCCCGGTCGGCGACCTGGTCCAGCGAGAGGGTGTAGGCGTCGGCGTCGGTGCGGCGCTGCGCGAAGGCGCAGAACCGGCAGCCCGTGTAGCAGACGTTGGTGAAGTTGATGTTGCGCGTGACGATGTACGTCACGTCGTCCCCCACCACGTCGCGCCGGAGCTGGTCGGCGATGCCGCACAGCGCGTCGAGCGCGGGGCCGTCCGCGTGGAGCAGCGCGAGCGCCTCGTCGTCGGTGAGGCGGGTGGGGTCGTCGGCGGCGCGCGAGAGGGCGGCGCGGACGTCGGTGTCGATGCGCTGCGGTGCCATGCCGGGCTGTGCCGCCTCGCGCAGGCTCTCCCAGTCGCCGTAGACCTCGTCGAAGTCGTCGCGGCGGTCGGAGGTGCGCCCGTCGGTGTCGATGGTGCGGTGCAGGTCGGTGCGTCCGGAGGGGGCGAGGAACCCCTCGTCGGGCTCCTGCCAGGGCCGGCCCACCAGCGGGGCGTCCTCGCGGGCGAGTCCGGTCCCGGCCTCGGTCAGCGCCTCGACGTGGGGAAGCAGCCGGGGGTCGAGCCAGGGCTCTCCGCGCTTGACGAACTCCGGGTAGACCGGGAGACGTTCGCGCAGCGTGTAGCCGGACGCGGCGGTGCGGCGGGCGAGTTCGTCGATCTGCGGCCACGGGCGCTCGGGGTTGACGTGGTCCTTCGTGAGCGGGGAGACGCCGCCCCAGTCGTCGATGCCCGCGTCGATGAGCAGCGCGTACTCGCCGTCCACGAGGTTCGGCGGCGCCTGGATGCGGACCGACGGGCCCATGATGTGCCGCGCGACGGCGATGGCGGCCGCCAGCTCCTCCAGTTCGGCGTCCGGCATGCCGCGCATCGCCGTGTCGGGCTTGGCGCGGAAGTTCTGCATGATCAGTTCCTGGATGCCCTGGTACGCCCGCTGGACGCGCCGCAGCGCGAAGAGGGACTCGGCCCGCTCCTCGTACGTCTCGCCGATGCCGATCAGCAGGCCCGTGGTGAACGGCACGTTGGAGCGCCCCGCGTCCTCCAGGACACGCAGCCGTACGGCGGGCTCCTTGTCGGGCGAACCGTGGTGCGGGCCGCCGGGTTCGCTCCACAGCCGCTCGGCGGTGGTCTCCAGCATCATGCCCATGGACGGCGAGACGGGCTTGAGCCGCTGGAAGTCCGACCACGACAGCACCCCCGGGTTGAGGTGCGGCAGCAGACCCGTCTCCTCCAGTACGCGGATGGCCATGGCCCGCACGTAGGAGAGGGTGTCGTCGTAGCCGTGCGACTCCAGCCATTCGCGGGCCTCGGGCCAGCGGTCCTCCGGCTTGTCGCCGAGCGTGAACAGGGCTTCCTTGCAGCCCGTTTCGGCGCCGCGGCGGGCGATGTCGAGGACCTCGTCGGGCGAGAGGAACATGCCGTGGCCGTCGCGGCGCAGCTTTCCGGGGACGGTGACGAAGGTGCAGTAGTGGCACTTGTCCCGGCACAGCCGCGTGAGCGGGATGAAGACGCCGCGCGAGTACGTGATCACGCCGGGACGTCCTGCCGCCTCCAGCCCGGCGTCTCGCACCCGGGCAGCGGACTTCGCGAGTTCCGCGAGGTCCGCTCCCCGCGCCTGGAGCAGCACGGCCGCTTCGACGGTGTCGAGCGTCACCCCGTCGCGGGCGCGGCGGAGGGCACGCCGCATGGCGTTGGCGGTGGGGGCTGCCTGCGCGCTCGAAGTCATGGACCGAGCATACGAGCGGGTCCGATCACGGCTCCGGACCGGCCGCTGCGGGCTATCTCACACTGCCGCAGCGATCAGACCGCGCGGCGAACTGTTGTCCGCCATTCGGGTCCCTGCCATGCTGACCCGCGCATCGACAACCACGGGGGAAAGCATGCGCGTTGGCATATCGGCGTTGCTGTTGTGCACCTTGCTCGCGGGATCGGCGGGGACCGCGTACGCCGCCGCGGACTCGGCTCCGGTGCGGGCCGGGCGTTCCGCCGGCTCGGACGGCTCGACGGCGCACGGCCGCACTGACGGCGGGGTCCGGGTCGCGGCGGCGCCGGGGCGGGCGTCCGGCGGGGTCAGCAGCGGAGGGAGCAGGAGCGGCGGCGTCAGCACCAGCTCCAGTTCGACGTCCAGCAGCGGCGGCCTCAGCTCCAGCTCCAGTTCGACCTCGAGCAGCGGCGGCCTCAGCTCCAGCTCCACGTCGAGCACCGGCTCCAGCAGCGGCAGCACGAGCGGGACGGTCAGCAGCAGCGGAGGCGTCAGCAAGACGTCCGGCGGCAAGACCACGAGCGGGTCCGGCACCAGCGGATCGGTCAGCAGCACCGGGGGTGTGAGCAAGACCTCCGGAGGCAAGGGCACGAGCGGAGCGGTGACCACCACGGTCGGCCACAACTCGACGGCCGGGACGAGCAGTTCGAGCAGCAGCGGCAAGAAGCTGTGGTGGCTGTGGCTGCTCGCGCCGCTGACTCTGATCCTGATCGTCGTCGCCCTGATCAAGAGCAACGCGAACAGGCGGTGAGCACCGTCGCCGGCCGGACGGCGGGCGGAGGCGAACGGCGGCGCGCCGCCCGGCGGGCCCGCTGACCGCGGGCCGCGCCGGGGGCGGCGGATCAGACCTTGTCGGCCGCGATCAGCAGGTACTGGAAGCTGCCGTCCTTGTACGCCTCCAGGAACGCCTTCTCGATGCCGGTGGCCAGGGGTGACCGGGCACGCAGCTCCCAGTACGGGATGGTGGCCTCGGTGAGGTCGACGACGCTGACGGGGACGAGGCGGTTGGCCGCCATCTCCTTGAAGTACCTGCTGCGCGGATGGATGCTGCAGATGTAGTGGGCGTTGATCTCGCTCACTGCCCGGGACGGCAGCCCGTAGGCGTCGTTGTAGCAGCCGGTGATGGTGACGTAGCGGCCGCCGTGCGCCAGGAGCCTGGCGTACTCGGGGAAGAGCAGCGACAGGTCCACGTACATGGTGCTCTCGTTGTTCCAGATCGCCTGGAAGGCGCCGCTCTCGAAGCCGGTGTCGAGCATGTTCCTGAGGTGGAAGCGGACCTTGTCCTCCACACCGCGCTCCCTGGCCTGGCCGTTGGCGAACTCGACCTGGGTCTCGGAGATGGAGACCCCGTCCACGCGGCAGCCGAAGCGGCTGTGGGCGACGAAGCTGCTGCCGCCGCGGCCCGAGCCGGAGTCCATCACCCGGTCCTCGGGAGTGAGGTCGCCGAGGTGGGTCATCAGCAGGTCGGCCTGCGCGCACTCGAGGCGGTGGAGCTCGGCCGTGAGGCGTTCCTGGCGGGTCTCCTCCGGGCCTTCCAGGACCGACCAGTCGGCCTCCCCGACGCCGTAGTGGTGGTGGTAGATGCCGTCGACCTCGCCCAGCCTGAGGTTGACGGGGTTCTTCTCCTCGTTCCAGTAGTTCGCCACGGACTTCTGGTAGAGGCTGCGCAGGGGGTGGGTGGCGGCGCCCTGGACCGTCATGGACTTCTCCTGATTCACAGTGTCGGCAAATGCGTTCAGTCGGCGTTGCGGGTGGTGCGGTGGTACGGATTCGTATGACGGCAGCCGGGATCGGCCGGCGTCGCGGATCGCGGATCGCGGATCGCGGATCGCGGATCGCGGATCGCGGATCGCGGATCGCGGATCGCGGCGGACGGTTACGGGGTCGGGGTGCTGGGTTGCCGAGTTACCGGGTTACCGGGTTTCTCGGTTACTGGCTCAGCTTTGGTTCTGGTAACGGGCGCTGGTGGCGTGCCACTCCTTGCTCCCGCCCATCCACGCCCACAGACCGGCCAGGTAGCGCCGCAGCTGCGGTGAGCCCGTCGCCGCGAGCACCGCGCAGTCGGCCTCGACGGTGTGCATGAGCTCGTCGTGAATGGCGGCCGTGCGGTCGACGGCCTCCTGGAGGGAGCAGCCGTCCTCTGCCGCGATGAGGTTGGGCAGGTTGGTGTCGCCGGGGTCCTCCTTGGCCATCGAATAGACGTCGTTGAGCAGGACGTTGGCCATGCCCGCGTAGAGGTAGGTGCGGCGCACGGTGGGGTCTGCGAACTCGTGGGCGGGCAGCTCGTAGCCCCCGACGGGGTCGATCAGCACCATGCAGGGGTAGAAGGCGTTCTCGTACCGGTGCAGCAGGTACTCCCACACGGCCGGCCTGCGCCCGTTGGTGCGCCACTCGGCCTCCTGCCCGTACCCGACGAACATGACGGCGAGTTCGTGGCGCAGGCGCGCCATCTGGGTCGTGCTCGCGATCTGCGACAGATGGCCGAGGCTGGACCGGAAGGCCCGCAGGACGGGCTGGCGCGCGACCAGCTCCTCGAACTGCGCGAGGTAGCGGGCCGGGAGCCGCACGGGGTCGATCACCGCGTGCGTCATCGCGAGGCGCGAGCCGAGGAGTTCGGGCTCCGTCTCCTCTCCCTCGTCGACCCAGTGGTCGTCCACTGACCACTCCGAGAGTCCGCAGCGGGCCGCGGCGAGCAGCCGGTCGGGATCGTCGCAGTCCGGGTGGGCGAGCATGAAGAGGCGGCCGAACTGGTGGGAGCGCAGGCGTTCCAGACGCCCGCTGAAGATGCCGATCTCCTCCGCCCATTCGACGAGGCGGTCGTTCACCTCCTCTCCGAGAGCGGGGTCGTCGCGGACCGCGTCGGGGCAGTACAGGGCGGGGGTGCGCACCGCCGGCTCCCCACCGGGCGGCGGGACGCGGGGCGCAGGAGGACCGCCGTCGCCCGTACGTCCCGGCTCCGCGACGGCGCGGGCTGCGGCCCCCTCCCCCGGCGGAGCCGCGGAGAGCGCTGCGGAACGGAACGCGCGGGCGGCGGCCGTACCGAGGCCCGTCGGCCCGGACAGCAGACGTCCGAGTGCCGCGCCCGGGGACGGCTGGGACGGGCCGGGCGCGCCCGCCGCGGGCACGGCGGGTGCCGGCGGCCCGGGTGGGGCCGGCGGGCGGGCGGGCTGCGGCCCGCTCCCCGGCCAGGGGGGCAGGCCGGCTCCACTGGTTCGCGTCATGCGTGAAGTGCCTTTCCAGTAGGACGAGTTCGCGCGCTTGCGGCGGCCTGGCACACACGGCCGGGGGCGCGTGCGGGCACGTGGAATCGGTTCGCGCATGCGGACGGTGCGTGCCGTACGTGGCGGCCGGCGCGGGGCCGGGACGGGCGGAGGAACGTGCGCCGCACCCCGGCGGATCAGCGCGTCCGCCGCTCCGCCGGGACGGCTGGCCCGGTCCGGCACGTCCGCCGCAGCCGGCGTGTACGCGCCGCCGCCCGGCTCCCGTCAGCTCCAGCGGCCGACTTCGACGTTCTCCAGGACGCCGAGCGCGTCGGGCACGAGGATCGCCGCCGAGTAGTAGGCGGTGACGAGGTAGGAGATGATCGCCTGCTCGTCGATGCCCATGAAGCGCACCGACAGGCTCGGTTCGATCTCGTCCGGGATGCCCGACTGCCGCAGCCCGATCACGCCCTGGTCGTCCTCCCCCGTACGCATGCACATGATCGACGTGGTACGGGACTCGCTGATCGGGATCTTCCCGCACGGATAGATCGGCACCCCGCGCCAGGCGGGTACGCGGTGGCCGCCGTTGTCCACGGACTCCAGCGACAGCCCGCGCTTGTTGCACTCGCGGCCGAACGCGGCGATGGCGCGCGGATGGGCGAGGAAGAACTTGTTGCCGCGCCGCCGCGAGAGGAGCTCGTCCATGTCGTCCGGGCTGGGCACGCCGTCGTGGGGCTGAAGGCGCTGGCCGAAGTCGCAGTTGCTGAGCAGCCCGAACTCCGGGTTGTTGACGAGCTCGTGCTCCTGCCGCTCGCGCAGCGCCTCCAGCGTGAGGCGGAGCTGCTGCTCGGTCTGGTTCATCGGCTCGTTGTAGAGGTCCGCGACGCGGCTGTGGACCTTGAGGACCGTCTGCGCGACGGAGAGTTCGTACTCGCGCGGCATCGGCTCGTAGTCGACGAAGGTGTGCGGGATGACCGGCTCGCCCGAGTGCCCGGCCGAAAGGTCGATCGCCGCCTCGCCGTACTTGTTGGTGCGCTGCTCGGGCAGCGAGGCGACCCTGTCCAGGTGGCCGCGGAGCCCCCGGGCGCGCACCGCGAGGTTGTCGACGTCCCCCTTGGAGAGCACGAGCATGGTGCAGGCGGTGCTGGCGCGGAACGTGCACTCCCACGTCGGTTCGGTCTCGGTCAGGCACTGCTCGCCGAAGTAGGCGCCGTCGGCGAGGAAGCCGAGCACCTGGTCCCCGCCGTACGGCCCGGTGCCGACCTTGTCGACGCGGCCGTGCGCCAGCAGGAAGACGCGGTCCTTGGCGTCCCCGGCGCGGGCCAGCACGGTGCCCGGCTCGCAGTCCACCCGCTCGCAGCGCTCGGCGAGCTGACCCAGCACCGACTCGTCGCCGTAGCCGCTGAGCGCCGGCAGTTCGCCCAGCTCGGCCGGGATGACCGACACCTCCCCGCCGGTCTGCACGAACGTCAGCCGTCCGTCGCCGACGGCGTAGCTCAGCCGCCGGTTCACCCGGTAGGTACCGCCCTTCACGTCCACCCACGGCAGCATCCGCAGCAGCCAGCGGGAGGAGGTCTCCTGCATCTGCGGAACGGACTTCGCAGTCGTCGACAGGTTCCGCGCCGCGGAGGCCGCCAGACTCTGCTGCGCGGACGCCTGCCCCTGCACGTCTTCCTGGCCGGCTTCAACAGTCATAGGTGTTCTCAGCCCTCCCTGTAGATGTGCACCACTCTCCTTTCGGATGACTTCACCTGTCATCACACGAAAGAAGGCGAATGATGCTTCCCGGTCCGGGGTAGCGGGCGTGCCGTGTCGTTTCTTCGCACAGAGGTCCCCACGAAGCGGTGTGCTCCGGCGCGTCCGGGACGCGTGCTCACGCCGTCGTCGCGGCCCTACGGCGCACTCCAGGGAGGGCGCGCCGCCGGCGGGACGTCGTCCACAGGGGTTCCCCCGCCCGCCTCCTCCGCGTAGAACGGTGACTCGTGGCGCCCGGGTGGCGGGCGTGGCTTCCGTGGCGCAGTCGGTGACGTTCTCAGTGGGGGGCGGGGCATGACCCGTATGGACAGGCGTGACGTACTCAGGATGTCGGCCGGCGTGTCAGCGGCGGGCGCGTTCACACTGAGCAGCGTGAACTTCGCGCACGCAGCCGACGGTTCGGAGGCGAGCCGCACGGTCCGCGGCCGCTTCGAGACCGGCGCGGCCGACTTCGTGTACCTGCCCGTCGAAATCCCCTCCGGCGTCCGCGAGATCGAGGTCTCCTACTCCTACGACAAGCCGGAGGTGCCTGAGGGCACCCAGGGGAACGCCCTGGACATCGGCATGTTCGACGAGCGGGGCACCGCCCTCGGCGGCCGGGGCTTCCGCGGCTGGTCGGGCGGCGCGCGCGACCGCTTCACGATCAGCGCGGAGAAGGCGACGCCCGGCTACGTGGCAGGCCCCGTTCGCGCGGGCACCTGGCACGTCGTGCTCGGCCCGTACACGGTCGCGCCGCAGGGCATGTCGTACGAGGTCACCATCACGCTGCGCCACGGCGAGCAGGGCGAGACCCCGCGGCCGGTCCATCCGCCGGAGCGGGCCAAGGGCCGCGGCAGGGCCTGGTACCGGGGCGACTGCCACCTCCACACCGTGCACTCCGACGGCAAGCGCACCCCCGCGGAGACGGCCGCGGCGGCCCGCGCCGCGGGGCTGGACTTCATCACCACCACGGAGCACAACACGACGTCGGGCCACGGCGCCTGGGAGGGCCTGTGGGACGAGGACTTCCTGATCCTCTGCGGCGAGGAGGTCACCACCCGCAACGGGCACCTTCTCGCCCTCGGCACCGACCCGGGCACGTTCGTCGACTGGCGCTACCGGGCCCGTGACGGCGTCTTCTCCCGCTACGCGCGCCGCATCCGCCGCGCCGGCGGCCTCGTCGTACCGGCCCACCCCAACTGCCCGTTCGTCGGCTGCCAGTGGAAGTTCGGGTACGAGGACGCGGACGCCGTCGAGGTGTGGAACGGACCGTGGACGCCGGACGACGAACTCGCCGTCGCCGCCTGGGACAACATGCTCACGGCGCCGCCCGCGCCGGGTCGCTGGCTTCCCGCGATCGGCAACAGCGACGCCCACGCCGAACCCCAGAAGGTGGGCCTGCCGCACACAGTGGTCCACGCGGAGGAGCTGTCCAGGCCGGCCCTGCTGGAGGCCGTGCGCGAAGGCCGCAGCTATCTCGCCGAGTCCTCTGAGATATCGCTCACGTTCGAGGCGACCGGCCCGCGCGGCGAGCACGCCGGCATAGGCGGGCGGCTGGCGGTGTCTCCGGACGCGGAGGTCTCGGTCCGGCTGAAGGTGGCGGGCGCGCCGGCGGGTGCCACCGCCCGCTTCATGACGGACGAGGGTGAGATGTACTCGGCCGCCGTCTCCTCCGAGCCGCTGGAGTGGCGTACGACGGCCTCGCTGGCGGCGTACGTACGGGCGGAAGTCCGCCACGCCCCGCCGGTCGGATCGCCCCCCGAGATGCCGGGCGCGATGGCGGCGATGACGAACCCCCTGTGGCTCGGACGCAAGGGCTGACGTACCGTCAGAGGCCGGCCCCGCAGTTGGCTTCGCCCGGCACCCCGGGGCGTCCGGGGAGTGAACTGCGTGCTCCAGCAGGAGAGTTGACGCTCGGGTTACGTGCGCACGCACCAGAAGGGTGCGCATACCACCTATGTATCCTGCGTGACCGTGTGGGTTCGCCGGGTGAGGGGTCCCCCGACGGTTGCGGCTGTCGCTCTGCCCGCGTGCGTCAACTCGCCGTACAACGCAATCCAGCCGACCAAGGACACCGATGACCGAGACACCGGTGGCGCTGATCGTCTTCCTCACCGCGGGAACCGTCGCCGCCGTCGTTCTGGCCCTGCTGTTCGTCCTCGCCCGGAAGGATCTGAGCCGCCTGCGGCGGCACTCCGGGGCCGTCGAGACGCAACTCCACGGAGCCACACGGCAGAACGCCGACCTCGGCGCCCGGCTGCGCGCGGTGGAGGAGGAGTTCAGGCACCTCGCGCAGAACCGGATACCCGACCTCGCCACCTCGCTGCGGCACAGAAACGTCCCCGTCAGAGGCCCGCTCGGCTCCGGAACGCTCACTCCTGAGATCGACCGGTCGATCAGCGCCGTGCTCGGCCAGGTGAGCGAGGAGGTCGTCAAGGAACGGCAGCGTGTCGACTTCGCCGCGCAGGCCGCCATGCGCGGCTCGACGACCACCATCCAGGCCCTGCTCTACCAGCTGCAGTCCCTCCTGCAGCGGATGCAGGAGAAGTACGAGGACCCGCTCGTCGCGGAGGATCTGCTGAGCGCGGACTTCCTCAACGAGCAGGCGCTGCGCCGCATCCAGTCCACCGCGGTCGTCTGCGGGGCGTGGCCCGGCCTGACCAGGGAGAACTCGCACCTCGCGGACATCGTCGTCGGTGCGATGTCGCGGCTCAGCGGCTACGAACGCGTCCAGGTCACCAACCAGTTGCGCGATCCCGTCGGTGTGGTCGCCCGGGCCGTCGAACCGGTGGCGATCACGCTGACCGAGCTGATAGCCAACGCGCTGCACTACTCGCACCCGGACCTTCCGGTCGTCGTCACGATCCAGCAGGGCAACCGGGGCGTCTCCGTGATCATCGACGACGCCGGCGTGGGCATGCACTCGGACGAACTGGAGCGTGCCCGCCGGATGATCTCCGGTGAGGAGACGGTGCTGATGACCGACCTCGGCGACCCTCCGCGCATCGGCTTCGCGGCCATCGGCCAACTCGTGCAGCAGTACGGATTCTCCACGCATCTGGAGGCCTCGCCGTACGGAGGCGTGAGGGCGATCGTGCACGTCCCGGGCGAGCCGCTGCTCACGCTGCTCGACGAGGAGGAGAAGCCGATGTCAGCGATGGCGCCGGCGCCCCCCGAGCGCGCCTCCCTGCCAGGCCGTGGCGGAACGGACGGCCTGCCGCTCACCGCTGCCTCCGCGCTGCTCGACGGACCGGACGCGGACGCCGTACCGGACGAGCTGCCGCGCCGCCGCAGGCGCCGGCCCGTCCCGTCGGACAGCGGGACGGCGGACGCGGCGACCCCGGAGCGTACCGGCCGGACCGGTCCGGAAGACGGCGGCTCCCCCACGTCAGCGTCTCGGTCTGGGTCCCCGTCCCCGTCCGTCTCGACGTCCAGGTCCACGGGCACCACACCGGACGCGGCCCCGTCCCGCTCCGCACCCCCCACCAGCCCCGAGGAGAGCGCCGACATCTGGGCCGCGTTCCAGCAGGGCACAGCCTCGGGCCGGGCCGCCGCCGGCATCGAGGACGGTCTCGGCGCCGGCCCCGCCCCCGTCAGCGGTCTCGGCTCCGGCCGGGGCAGCTCCGCGGCGGGGAGCGACGACAGCCGTACCCGCGAGACCGGCGGCGGCGAAGCACCGGGCGACGGCGCTTCCCCCGACGCCGAGCACATCGAGCACCGCACCTCCGAAGGGAATCCCCCCGCATGACCACCCCCGAGCGCCGATCCGTCCGCGAGGACACCTCCTGGGTGCTGGCTCCCCTCCTCGAACTGCCGCACGTGGTCCACGCGGCGGTCATCTCCGGTGACGGCCTCATCGAGGGCCGCTCGCCCGGCCTGGAGCGGGAGGCCGCCGAGGGCGTCGCAGCGATGCTCTCCGCGCTCCAGGGCGCGGCCCGCACGACCACCGCGGCCTTCTCCGGCGAACCGGAGGTGAAGCTCCGTCAGACTGTGATCGAGTCCGATCTCGGCTGGGTGTTCGCGATCCCCGCGGGCCAGAACACGTGCCTCGCTGTCTTCGCCGAACGCGACGTCAACATGGGGGTCGTGACGCACCACATGCAGGTGCAGGTGGCCACGCTGGGCGAGAAAGCCATGAGCAGTCCCCCGCGGCAGGGCAGCTCTGCATGACCCCGCCGCCCCGTGACCACAGACGTCTCGTTCCCGCCTACCTGGCCACGACCGGACGCGGCAGGCCCAGCCGCAACACGCTTGACCGGCTGACGGTCCTGCTCGCTCCGGCCGACCCCGCCACGAGGGACCTGCGCCCCGAACAGCGGCGCCTGCTGCAGCTGCTGCAGCCCGGGCCGCTCTCCCTGGCCGAGACCGCCGCGCATCTGCGGCTGCCGCTGAGCGTGGTCAGGGTCATGGTGGCCGACCTCGTCGACGCGGGCCTGCTGGCGGCCCGCGCTCCCGTACCCGACGCCGAACTGCCCGAACGGCAGATTCTGGAGAAGGTTCTCGATGGACTCCGCACTCTCAAGTCCTCCCGCTGACGCCCCGGAACACCCGGGCGACGGCGACACCGACGTACCCGCCGACGGGCCTTCCGGCGACGCCGCGGCGCCCGGCTCCCCGGCCGGCGAGGAGGCCGGCGCCGTGCCGCGCGCCGGCGTCTACCTCAGCGGCGACAGATCCCAGACGCTCGTGAAGCTCCTGGTCGCCGGCCCGTTCGGGGTGGGCAAGACGACGTTCATCCGCTCGCTGTCGGAGACGGAGCCGCTGCACACCGAAGAGGTCATGACCCGCGCCAGCGCGTCCGTCGACGACCTCTCCGGCGTCCGCGACAAGTCGACGACGACCGTGGCCATCGACTTCGGGCGCCTGACGCTCCCCGACGACTACGTGCTGTACATGTTCGGCACGCCCGGCCAGCGGCGCTTCAAACCGCTCTGGCAGGACATCGCCCGAGGCGCGGTGGGCGCGCTGGTGCTGGCCGACACCCGCCGGCTGTCGGACTCGTTCGAGGTGATGGACATGATCGAGGAGGCCGGCCTGCAGTACGCGGTCGCCGTCAACACCTTCCCCGACTCCCCGGCGCACTCCCCGTCGAAGCTGCGCGAGCACCTCGACCTGCTCCCCGACACACCCCTCGTGCTGTGCGACGCGCGCGACCCGGACCAGGCCACCGACGCCCTGATCGCCCTCGTCGGCCACGTACTCGCACTCACGGCACAGGAGACAGCGTGACCTCTCCCCGCCTGCCCCGCCCGCGCTCCGCCGGGCACCGCGACCCCGGTGACGGCGCGTCCGGCGCACCCCGCCGCGTCATGCCGCCCCCCATGACTCCGCCCGGCAGCGAGGTCACCCAGCTGTACGGGCCGGAGTTCGCCGCCGACCCGTACGGAACGTACGAGCGGCTGCGGCACTACGGTGCGCTCGCGCCGGTGGAGATCGCCCCCGGCGTCGGAGCGATGCTGGTGACGGACTACCGGGCCGCACTGGACCTGCTGCACGACCCGGAGACCTGGTCGAAGGACTCGCGCACCTGGATGAAGTCGGCGCCGGAGGACTCCCCGGTGCTGCCGATGCTGGCCTGGCGGCCCAACCTCTTCTTCAGCGACGGCGAGGCGCACGGGCGCTACCGCAGCGCCGTCACGGACGGCTTCGAGCGCATCCCGGCGCACGAACTCCGCACGGCCGTCGTCGAGTTCGCGGACTCCCTGATCGCGAAGTTCGGCGAGAAGGGCGAGGCCGACCTGATGGCGGAGTACGCGCGGGTGCTGCCGCTAATGCTCTTCAACCGCCTCTTCGGTCTGCCCGACTCCTACAGCGAACAGCTCATCACCGCCCTCGCGGGCGTGTGGGAAGGCCGCACGGCAGAGGAGGCCTCGGCCGCCGGCGCCGCGTTCGAGGGGTACATCGGCGAACTGATGGCGGCGAAGAAGCAGGCCCGCGGAGAGGACCTGACGTCCTGGTTCATGGACCACCCCGCCGGTCTCACCGACGAGGAGGTCATGCACCAGACGGTGATCACCATGGGCGCCGGGCACGAGCCGACGGCGAACCTGATCGCCAACGCCCTCGCCAGGATGCTCACGGACGACCGCTACTACAGCACCCTGTCGGGCGGCGCCCTCACCCCGCTCGACGCCATCCACGACGTCCTCCGGAACGAGCCCCCGATCGCGAACTACTCGGCCCACTTCCCCAAGCGGGACGTCTACTTCCACGGCACCTGGATCCGCAGGGGCCAGCTCGTGATGGTGTCGTACGCAGCGGCCAACACCCAGCACGGCAGGACGGGGCCCGGGAGGTCCGGCGGCGCGTCCGGTTCGGGCGGCGGCTCGCACCTGGCCTGGGCGGCCGGTCCGCACTCGTGCCCCGTCCAGCAGCCGGCGACGCTGATCGCCACCACGGCGATCGAGCGCCTCACGGCGTGGCTCTCCGACATCGAACTGACCGTCAGGCACGACGAACTCACCTACCGGAACGGCCCGTTCCATCGCGCTCTGACGTGCCTGCCCGCACGGTTCACACCGATCAGTCCCGACCAGCCAGGAGCGACTCCATGGGAGAGCAGGGAAAGCAGACCCCTCGAGGAACGGCGGACGCCGGCGACGCCTGCCCGGTAGAACCCTTCGTCGTCGATCCCGCCGGCAGGGACAAGCACGCGGAGGCGGAACGTATCCGCGCCCGCGGGCCCGCCGCCCTCGTGGAGCTCCCGGCCGGCATACGCGCCTGGTCGGTCGGCAGCATGGACCTCCTGAAGCGGCTGCTGACCGATCCGCGCGTCTCCAAGGACCCCCGGCAGCACTGGCCGGCCTGGCGGCGCGGAGAGTTCCAGGACAGCTGGATCCAGACCTGGGTCGGCGTGACCAACATGTTCACGTCCTACGGCGCGGACCACCGCCGGCTCCGCAAGCTCGTCGCACCCGCCTTCACGGGACGGCGCACGGAGGCGATGCGGCCCCGCGTCGAGCGGATCACCCGGGAGCTGCTCGACGAGATGGCGCGCGTCCCCGAAGGCGAGCAGGTCGACCTGCGCGCCGCGTACGCCCATCCGCTCCCGATGAGCGTGATCTGCGAGCTGTTCGGCATCCCCGAGGAGAAGCGCGCCGAGGTCGCGCGGATCGTCATGCGCGTGATGGACACGTCCGTCACTCCGGAGGAGGCCGCCCGGACCGCCAGGGAGATGCAGAGCGCCTTCGCGGCGCTCATCGCCCTCAAGCGCGAACAGCCCGGGGAGGACCTGACGAGCGTGCTCGTCTCCGCGCGCGACGACGACGGCGCACGCCTCTCCGAGGTCGAACTCCTCGACACGCTGCTGCTCGTGATCGGCGCCGGCCACGAGACCACGGTGAACCTGATAGGCAACGCGGTGCAGGCCCTGCTCACCCACCCCGAGCAGCTGCGTCTCGTCCTCGACGGCGCGATCCCGTGGGACGACGTCATCGAGGAGACCCTCCGCTGGGCCCCGAGTCTGGCGAGCCTGCCGCTGCGTTACGCCGTCGAGGACATCGAGCTGCCCGGCGGCCTCACGATCCGTCAGGGCGAGGCCGTCCTGGCCACATACGCCGCCGCGGGCCGCGATCCGGAGCGGCACGGGCCGACCGCGGCGGAGTTCGATTCGCGCCGCACCGACAAGGAGCACCTCGCCTTCGGGCACGGTGTGCACTTCTGTCTGGGCGCCCCCCCTCGCGCGCCTGGAAGCCCGTACAGCGCTGCCCGCCCTGTTCGAACGCTTCCCCAGGCTGCGTCTTGCCGTCCCCGCCGAAGACCTGGAGACGGTGGGTTCGTTCATCGCGCACGGCTACCGCACGCTGCCCGTCCTCCTCCACGGTGCCGGATGACGTGACGGCGGAGTGTGTACGTGGTGTGCAGGGAAGCGCTTACCACCGCACGGCGGACACCCGCCGGGCACGGGACGCGTAAGGCCGGGGCTGCGCCGCGGACGCGCGCGTACGCAGCGGATACTTCCACGCGGGCGCGTCCCGAGCTGACGGCTCCGGCCCGGGGCCCCGGCCTCTCCTGTCGCAGCAACCTCCCCTGCCGACCCCGAAGTTCGAAGGACTCGTGAGGGACCTGGTGCCGTGCTGACGCGAAGCTCACCGGCAAGGCAGACTGATCCCTGCGGTAGTGCAAAACGGAGCGCAGGGGGGCAACCATGGGCGCCGAGGGGAAAGTCGGCCACGGAACGGAGCAGCAGGAGCACCTGCTGCACTTCGCCGTGCTCGGTCCCGTCCGCGCACACCGCGACGGCCAGGACCTCCCCATGGGTTCGCCGCAGCAACGCGCCCTGCTCGCCGCGCTGCTGCTCCGCAAGGGCCACACCGCTACCGCAGAGGAACTCATCGACGGCCTGTGGGGCGAGGACCCGCCGGACCAGGCGAAGGCCGCGTTGCGCACGTACGCCTCCCGTATCCGGAAGGGGCTGGGAGCCGACGCCGAACTGCTGGTGAGCGAGTCCGGCGGTTACGCCGTCCGCACCGGCCGGGCACACTCCGACGTCACCTTCGACCACGACCTGGCCTCCGCGTACGCCTCCGAGGCGGAGAAGTACCTCGCGGGCGGGGACCGCGCGAAAGCACGCGAGAAGTACGAGGCGGCGCTGGAGCAGTGGGGCGGCGAGCCACTCGCCCACGTGCCGGGCCCCTTCGCGGAACGGCAGCGCGACCGCCTCAGCGAGTGGCACCTCTCCCTGCTGGAGAACCGGCTCGACCTCGACCTCCAACTGGGCGCGCACGCGGGCGCGGTCTCCGAACTCACCGCCCTCACCGCCGCTCACCCGCTGCGCGAGAGACTGCGCGAGCTGCTGATGCTCGCCCTCTACCGCAGCGGACGGCAGGCCGAGGCGCTGGCCGTGTACGCCGACACCAGGCGGCTGCTCGCCGACGAACTGGGCGTCGACCCGCGCCCCGAACTGGCGGATCTCCACCAGCGCATCCTCGGAGCGGACGACAGCCTCGCTCTCGAACCCGACGAACCGTCCGGGCCCAGCACGCCCAAGCTCGCTCAGCCCGCCCAACTTCCCGCCACGGTCGCGGACTTCACCGGCCGAGCCACCTTCGTCGCCGAACTGCGCGACCAACTCGCCCAGGCCGAGGGCACGGTGATGGCCGTGTCCGCCGTGGCGGGCATCGGCGGCGTCGGAAAGACAACGCTTGCTGTCCACGTCGCCCACGCGGCGGCCGAGCACTTCCCCGACGGCCAGCTCTACGTGGACCTCCAGGGGGCCGGGCCCAGCGCCAGCGAACCGGCGACGGTGCTCGGCGCGTTCCTGCGCGCCCTCGGCGTCGACGACACGGGCATCCCCGAAGGCGTGGAGGAACGCTCCGCGCTCTTCCGCTCGCTGCTCTCCGGCCGCCGCGTCCTCACGCTCCTCGACAACGCCCGCGACGCCGCGCAGGTGCGGCCCCTGCTCGCCGGCGCGAAGGGCTGCGCGGCGCTGGTCACCAGCAGGGCCCGCATGGTCGACCTGGCCGGCGCGCACCTCGTGGACCTCGACGTCATGAGCCCCGACGAGGCGATGACGCTCTTCACGCGCATCGTCGGCGAGGAGCGGGTCTCCGCCGAACGCCAGGCGGCGATGGACGTCGTCGGGGCCTGCGGGTTCCTGCCGCTCGCCATCCGTATCGCCGCTGCACGCCTCGCCGCCCGCCGTACGTGGACGGTCTCGGCGCTCGCCTCCAAACTCGCCGACGAACGCCGGCGGCTGGACGAGCTGCAGGCAGGCGACCAGGCGGTGAAGGCCACATTCGAACTCGGCTACGGCCAGCTGGACGCCGAACAGGGCCGCGGCTTCCGGCTGCTGGGCCTCGCCGAAGGGCCGGACATCTCCCTCACCGCGGCGGCGGCCCTCCTGGACCGCCCGGCCGACGAGACGGAGCACCTGCTGGAGTCGCTGGTCGACGCGTCCCTCCTGGAGTCGGCCGCACCCGGCAGGTACCGCTTCCACGACCTCGTGCGGCTCTTCGCCCGCGCCTGCGCCGAACGCGACGAACAGCCGCCCTCGGAACAGGAATCCGCCCTCAACCGCCTCCTCGACTTCTACCTTGCGACGGCCTCGAAGGTCTTCGCCCTCGAGAAGCCGGGCGAGCGGGGCGCGGAGCACCTCATCAAGCCGTCCGGCCCCGGGATGGCCTTCCAGGACCAGGACGCCGCGCTGAACTGGCTCTTCTCGGAGGCCGACTGCGTGCTCGCCTGCGTGGAGCAGGCCGCGGGGCGGGGCATGCTGCGGCACGCCGCCGACCTGCTCATCGCGATCAAGGACTGCGCCGACTCGGGAGTGCACTCCCTGCGCTACGAGCGGGCGGCCACGACCGTGCGGGACGCGGCACGCGCTGCCGGCGACGCCCTGGCGGAGGGCCGCACACAGACGATGCTGACGCATGTCCACGTCGTCGCCGGCCGCTTCAGCCAGGCGGACGAGGAGGCGAAGCGCGCGCTGCTGCTCTCCCAGGAGTCCGGCGACCCGCTGGCCGGCTGCTGGGCCCTCAACGACCGCGGCATCATCGCCAACTGCCAGAGCCGTTTCACCGACGCGGAGGCCCATCTGCTGCAGGCAGTGGAGGCATGCCGACAGGACGGCAACCGGCCCAGCGAGGCGAGCGCCCTGTCGAATCTGTCGCAGGTCTATCTGGCTCTCGGCCGCACAGACCAAGCGATCCAGCTCGCGCGGCAGGCGTTCGAGATCTACGACAGCCTGAACCACAGGATGCGTACGGCCAACGCCATGTACGTGCTGGGCAGGGCTCTCACTCAGGACAAGCGCATCTCGGAAGGGCTCGAGCAGCTCAGGCGCGCCGCTGCCTTGTTCCAGGAGACCCGGCAGCCGTTGTGGGAGGGGGTGGCCCACTTCCGCATGGCCGAAGCCCACTTGGCGGACAGGAGTCCCGCCCAGGCGGCGGGGCACGCGGAACAGGCGCTCGCCCTGCGCGGCATCGGCGGCGAGTGGATGCGCGGAAGGATGCTGACCGTGCTGGGCCGCGCGCTGGTGGCGCTCGGCCAGCGCGACCGTGCGCGGGTGTGCTGGAAGGACGCCCTGGCGGTGTTCGACGAGATGGGGGCCACCGACGCCGAAGAGGTGCGCTCGCTGCTCACCCCTGCTCAGGCGGCATAAACGGCGCCGAGGGCCGCTGCCATCACTCGTTCATCGATCGTTTATCGCGGTCCGCCATTCTTCTATACGTCGATCCGCCGCTTCGGGGGGAGAGCGGATCACGGGGGAGGCCGCGGCCTGGCTAAGGTAAGCGGCCCATGGTCCGCCCGGCGGCCCGCGGGGGAGTCGCTGGGCGGACATGCAGCACGAACGAGCCACCAAGCCAGGAGAGTTCAGTCATGAGCGAGACAGCACCTCCCACCGTCGGGGACCTCGAAGAGATGGCGACCACGGGCACCACGGAGAACCACTCGCCCATCCTTCCGGCGCAGAAGACCGGAGAGAACGGGGAACTGGGGACCACGGAGAACCACTCGCCCATCCTTCCGGCGCAGAAGACCGGAGAGGAAGGGGAGCTGGGGACCACCGAGAACCACTCGCCCGTCGCCCCGGCCGGAGACAAGGCCGCAGCGGAGGGGGACGACGGTGTGACGACACTCGAGAACCACTCCCCCATCGCGCCGCCCAAGGGCGTGGCCTGAGAGACCAACACCACGGGGGACACGGCGGGGCTTGGCGTCAGTGGCGGGGAGGGGGTGCCGCTGCCGCCAGGCTCCGCTGCTTGAGGGGGATCCCAGGGGGGAACCCTGACGGTGTGCCAGTGGCAGGATCCGCCAGAACGATCCGTGGCCTGCCGTACGCAGATTCGACGTCACTCACGACCACGGTCTTCGAAGGAGAAGGAATGCCCAGAATTCTCAAAGCACTCGTCGTCTGCTCGTTACTGATAGGCGCGGCGGTGGCGCCGGCCGTGGCCGCGGAGGAGCCGCAGACGACGACCGCTCACGGAGTGCACACCAACGGCACCACGGAGGGCCACACGCCCTGAACGCCTGAGCAGACGTGAAGAGGGGCGGGCCGGTAGAACACCGGCCCGCCCCTCTTCCGCTGTCCCGCCGCCCTCAGCGCACGTGGACGACCTTGCAGGAGGCGACCTCGGCTATACGGTCCGGGTGGCTCATGCGGACGTCGACCGGCTTCTCCTGCCTGGACCCGACCGTGACCTCCGCGGTCCCGGAGTCGACGTACAGGCCGGACGCGTCGGCGAACTCGACCTTGACCTCGTAGGTCTCGCTGCCCCTGTTCGGGTTGCGCACGCTCACGACGGCCTTGGCGGACGTCCCCGACCCGGCGGCGCACTGCGTGACCGTCGACGAGGGCTCGCTGTCGCGCCGGGAGCTGCTGGAGTTGTTGTACCGCGATCCGCTTCCGGTGGTGCTGTTGTAGCGGCGGCCGCCGCTGGTGGAACCCGAGGTGTAACTGCTGTCGTTGTCGTCGTCATAGCTACTGCTGCTGCTGTGGCTGCTGGAGCTGGAGCTGCTGCAGCCACCGCCCTTGCTGCTGCTCCGGCTCCCGCCGCCCTTGCCGCCCGACGAGCGCGCGGGGCTGAAGCCGCTCAGCGCGACCAGGACGACCGCCACGGCGGCGATGAGCTTGAGATGACGCGACATGGTTGAGACCCCCGAATGTGTCATGGCTACTGGGGCTGGATACCCCTGGACGGGGACGTGCCGACCGCCCCGGAAGTTCCGTCAACTGCCCTGCCTTTACGGAACTTTGGGAGTCGGTGGATCGGAGCGGGCTGCCGCTCCGTCTCCCCGCCGCAGGCGCGCGCGAGGGGTGCCGGCGGGACGGCGGCAGATGCCCTGAAGTGGCGGAGATGTCCCGGCGGGCGTAGCTTTTCGAGTAGGACTACGCACCCTTCGGTGCCGGCCCCCGGCTCCCGTCGGGCCAGGCCAGGCGCCGGGAAGCGAGGCGAAGGCGATGGTCCGGAACCTGTTCGGCCTCCTGCTCGCGCTCGCCGGAGCGGCTGCGGCAGTGTGGAGTCCCTTCCGCGCCTGGTACCAGAACCGCGACGGACGCACCTTCCGCCTGCAGGAACTCTTCTCCGGCGCGGGCGTCACCGACGCCCGCGCGGACCTGTGGACCGGGCTCTTCCTGCCGATGGCGGCAGCAGCAGTGCTCACGCTCATCGCCGCCCTCCTGCGCTCCCGCCTGCTCGTGGCGCTGGCGGGCCTGCTCGTGCTCGGCTTCACCGCGCTGTGGATGGTCCGCCAGGGCCAGGCCGCCGGAAGCCTCACCGCGGGCGGGGACGGCCTCGGCGAGGGGGCGGGGCTCGCGGCGGGCGGCGGCGTACTGCTGCTGCTGGGCTCGCTCGTGATGCGCGGGCGGCGCACCGGCTCCAGACGCCGCGGAGCGCACGCCCGCATCGACGACGGCGACGGCTACGAGCCGTACGGCGGCTACGAACCCTCCGAATCGCCCGACCCCTACGGCCCGTTCGGGACGACCCACGGACCGCACGGCGCCTACCAGGCGGACGACGGGTACGGCCCGCCGCCGGGCTACGACGAGACTCCGGCGCAGGAGTGGGACCCGTGGTCGCGTCCGGCTCGGCAGCAGCCGCCGCCGGACGAGCCGTACCCGCCGCAGGGGCCGCAGCAGCTCGGAGAGCAGCCTCCCCCGGGGCCGGACCCGGGAGCGGGCCCGTCCGGAACCCAGCGGATCCCGCGCCGTCCTGACCAGCGCGGCGACGGCCCGCACTGACGAAGACCCGTACTGACGAAGTCCGGCCATCCGCGCCGACGCCGCACGCCGTACGGGGCCCGGACCGTCCGCGCGCCGGTGCACCCAGGACGCAGGGTGACGCCGGAACGGCCGGTGACAGGGCTGTCAGTGACCCGTAACCGGGTCGGAAGAAGGGCCCGGTCTCAGCCCCCGGGCAGCCGGTGACCGGGCTGTCAGTGGGCGGGCAGGAAGAGGCAGAACGGGTGCCCGGCCGGATCGATGAGGACGCGTACGCCCTCCTGCGGCTGGTACTCGGCGACGCTCGCCCCCTCGGCCACGGCGTAGGAGCTCGCCTCGTCGAGGTCGTCGACCCCGATGTCCAGGTGCATCATCATCTGCTGGTCGCCGCGTCCGGCCGGCCACACGGGCCGCACGTGCTCGTCCTCCCGCTGGAAGGACAGGCCCGCGCCGCCGCCGGGCGCCTCCAGCATCACCCAGTCCGGCTCGTCCCACTTCACGCGCCAGCCCAGCAGCCGGCGGTAGAACTCCGCCAGCTCACGCGGCTCGGGGGCGCCGAGCACGGTGGCCGAGAGCCTCGTACGGGGTCGTCCGGTCACGGCGCCTCCTGCTCCACTGATCCACGGGAAGGGGTCTGTGCCGCGAGCGGTCAGCCGTGACGGGCCTGACCCGTGCCCTTCGCGGCGTCCAGGGCGTACACGCAGCGGTCCTTGCTGCACGCGTAGATCACGCCGCGGTCGGCCACGGGCGAACCCGTGATCTCACCCCCGGTCGCGAGCTTCCACCGCAGCTGGCCGCCCACGGCGTCGAGCGTGTAGAGGCAGTGGTCCGCCGAACCGAAGTGCACGCGGCCCTCCGCCACCACGGGCGCGCCCACGACGTCGCCGCCCGCCGCGAAACGCCACCGCGGCGTTCCGCTGACCGCGTCGAGCGTGTACAGCGCTCCGCCGCTGCCCAGGTGCACCAGGCCGTCGGCGACGACCACGGGCTCCGTCGAGTGCCGGGCCTCCGTCGCGATGCGCCATCTGTCCTGGCCGCCGGCCCCGTCGAGGGCGTAGACCGTGCCGAGGTAGTCGGCGAGGTACACGCCGCCGCCCGTGACGGCGGGCCCGGGAGCCAGAGCCGGCGGGCAGAGGAAGACCGCGGGGGCGTCGAAGCGCCAGCGCTCCGTGCCCGAGGCCCCGTCCAGCGCGTAGACGCGGGAGCCGGCGCACATGTAGAGCACGCCGTCGTCCCCGGGCGTCAGGCGCAGGGGCACTCCCCCGGTGGCGGTGGCGTCGCCCACGGGGTACGACCAGCGTTCGCGGCCCGTGCGGGCCTCCAGGGCGTACAGGCGGCCGTCGCCCCACGTGTAGACCGTCCCGGCGTGTATCACCGGGCCGCCCTCGGGGGTCTCGAAGTCGGCCTGCGCGCCGCCGAGTTCCCACAGCTTCTCGCCGCTCGCCGCGTCCCACACCTGGACGCCGCCGCCGCGGGTGCCGGTGACGAGCGTGCCGCTGCCGCCGGTGGTGTCGGCCTGCAGCGAGTAGACCCAGCCGTCGGCGGGGACGCGCCAGCCCTCGGAGCCGTCGCGGGCGTCCAGGGCGTAGAGGCTCGGACCGTCGGACGCGTGGACCCGGCCGTCCGCGACGGTCATCGACCACGCGACCTCGCGCGTCTTGAACTGCCGCCGCCCGCTCGCGACGTCCAGCGCGTGCACCTCGAACGACGTGACGTAGAGCAGGTCGTCGGCGACGACCGGCGTCCCCCACACGTCGTTCGACATGCGGAAACGCCACGGGCGCCAGCGCTGCGGCGCCCCCTGGCCGGCGTCCGGCCCGCCCGGCGTCGCGGCCACCATCGGCGCGGGCATCCCCGGCCCGGCCTGATCGGCGGCGGGAGGCGGCACGGCTGCGGCGCCCGGCCCGGGAGACGGCTGCGCGCCGTTGGGCGGGCGTACCCATCCGGTGGCGGGCCCGGCGTCCTGGTCCGCGCGCACGTCGTCCGCGCGGCGCGGGCCCGGGCCGATCGGGACCTGCGACCCGGGCAGCCGGACGGGCGCGCCGTCGACGACGGCTTCCTGCGGCACCGGGGACGTCCCCGGCGCGTGACCGGGCTGCGGCGGCGCCGCGGGCGGCGTCGTCACGGCACCCACCGCTGAAGGGCCCCCGGGGCCCGCCGGGATGGCGTGCCGCGGCCCGGCGCCGTGGCGGGCGCCGGGCGATGCGCCGCCGGCCGGAGCCGCAGCGGGCGGGGACGGTGAGCCGGCCGGGGCGGGCACCTGCGCGGCGGCGTGCGCGGGGCGTCCGTCCGGCGGGGCGGGGGCGGCCTGCGGCGGGTCCTCCTGCCGGTGCGAAGGGCGTCTCGGCGTCGGACGCGCGCCCCGCTTCCGCTCGATGAGGGCGACGGCGCCGGCGGGCAGCCACGCGGAGGCCGTACCGCTGTCGTCCCCGCCGGAGGAGAACAGATGCGGCGCGAGCTGGGCCTGCAGGTCGGCCGGGCTGGGACGTTCCTCCGCGGACATCCGCATGCACGACTCGATCAGCGGCCGCAGCTCCTCGTCCATCCCCTCCAGGTCGGGGCCTTCGCGCAGCAGCATGAAGACTGTCTCCACCGGGTTGGCCCCGTGGAAGGGGGCGTGGCCCGTGGCGGCGAAGACGAGCGTCGAGGCCAGCGAGAAGATGTCGCTGGCGCCGGTGACGCTGCGCGAGTCCCGCGCCTGCTCGGGGGACATGTACGCGGGCGTGCCCACCGCCACGTTCGTCATCGTCAGGCGGGTGTTGGAGACGCCGGAGGCGATACCGAAGTCGATGACGCGGGGGCCGTCCTCGACGACGAGGACGTTGGACGGCTTCAGGTCCCGGTGCACGAGCCCGGCGCCGTGGATGGACTCCAGCGCCTCGGCCACACCGGCGGCCAGCCAGCGGACGGCCTGCACGGGCAGGGGACCGCACTCGTTGACTATCTCCTCGAGCGACGGAGCCGGAACGAACGCCGTCGCCAGCCACGGCACGGCCGCCCGCGGGTCCGCGTCCACGACGGCCGCGGTGTAGAACCCGCTGACCGCCCTGGCGGCCTCGACCTCCCGCGTGAAGCGCACCCGGAACAGCTGGTCCTCGGCGAGCTCCGTACGCACTGTCTTGATCGCCACGCGCCGGCCTGACGCCGACCGCGCGAGATAGACCAGCCCCATGCCTCCGGCACCGAGTCGGCCGAGCACCTCGAACGGGCCGATCCGCCGCGGATCGTGCTGCGTCAGCTGCTCCACCACTTGCCTGCCACCTCCCCGTAGGGGCCAATCGACATCCGCCCCGTGCAGCTTCTCACTGCCGCGCCGGACACAAGGTCCTCAGGCCGATTCTTCCTGCCGGAGCCGCCGGTTGCGAACCCGGGGCCTGCCCTGCGAGTTCTCCACATCCAGAACGCACCCCTCCGGTGGCCGTCCGGCCCGTGCTCCGGCCGCCGGAGACCGCCCGGCCTCCCGGCCCTCACGCGTCACCCGGGGCCGCGGCGGAGGCGGTCTCCAGCACGGCGAACCGGGTCCCCTGGTCGTCCGCGAGGACGGCGTACCGCCCGTACGGCGAGTCCTCGGCCTCGCGGACGGCGCGGCCGCCCATGCGCACGGAATCGTGGACGGCGGCGTCGCAGTCGTCCACGGCGAAGTAGGTCAGGAAGTGGGCGGGCACCCGGGCAGGGTAGATCTCCTCCACCAGCGAGCGCCCGCCGATCGCGTGCTCTTCGTCCGCGGGCGCGCCCCCGGGGGTCCACATCATGAAGTCGGAACCGCCGCCGATCTGCGTCGTGCCGTATCCGAAGACACCGGTGTAGAACGCGTCGACGGCCTCTTTCCGGGCGGCATGGGTGACGGCCTCGGTCCAGACGTACGCCCCGTGCACGCCGCGCACCCCGAACCCGGCCTGCCTGCCGGGCCGCACCTCCAGCAGCCCGAAGACGGCACCGGACGGATCGGCGGCGACGGCCACCGTGCCGCCGCCGTCCGCGACGGCGGGCTCCGTCAGCACGTCGCCGCCCGCTTCGCGGATCCTGGCCACGGCGGCCCGTACGTCGGAGGCAGCGAGATGGAGGTTCCAGGCGGTGGGGAGCCGGCCGTCGGGCTTGGGGAAGAGTCCCGCAGCGGCCCTGCCGTCCACGCGGGCCGTGGTGTAGCCGCCGGGGACCGTCCGCGCCGCCGGTTCGTCGAACGTCCAGCCGAAGAGCTCGCCGTAGAAGCGCTTCCCGGCCGCGACGTCGGGGAGCATCGCGTCGGCCCAGCACGGCGCCCCTTCGGCGAGCAGCTCCGCCCGTACCGCCATGACCGTGCCTCCTGTGCTCGGCGCCCCTCTTCGCGCCGGTTCCGGCGCCCGGCTGCGCGCCCGCGTGCGCCTGCCCCCACAGCCGTGCTCGCGCGCCTCTCCTCTTACGCGTGCCCCCGCACCCGTACGGGCACGCTAGCCGCGTTCGCGGGCCCCCGCAGTACTTCGCGGCCCCCCGCAGCACAACGGTTCGAACAGGCGGGCGGTGCCGCCGCCCCGCGGCACCCGTTGCGAGGCGGCGGGCGTGGCCGGAACCCCATTTGCATGCGGCCGAATCGCGCTGTCGTTCCCCGTCGATAAGCTGACGGCATGACACAGGTTCGAACTGTCGACGGGCGAGTAGCGGGACGCCGCGGGCAGGCGACGCGGCAGAAGCTGCTCGACTGCCTCGGCGAGATGCTCAGTTCGTCGCCGTACCGCGACGTCAAGGTCATTGATGTCGCCCGGAGAGCCGGCACCTCTCCAGCGACCTTCTACCAGTACTTCCCGGACGTCGAGGGCGCGGTCCTCGAGCTGGCCGAGTCCATGGCGAAGGACGGGGCCGTGCTCAGTGAACTGGTGTCCGACCGCTCCTGGGCGGGCAAGTCCGGCTGGCGCACCGCCGAGGAACTCGTCGACGGGTTCCTCTCCTTCTGGCGCAAGAACGACGCCATCCTGCGCGTCGTCGACCTGGGCGCCGCCGAAGGCGACAAGCGGTTCTACAAGATCCGCATGAAGGTGCTCAACCACGTCAACGGCCCTCTGACCAAGTCCATCAAGGAACTTCAGGCCAAGGGCCGCGTCGACAAGGACGTCAATCCCGCCGCCACCGCCGGCGCCCTGGTGACGATGCTCGCCTCCGTGGCCGGGCACCAGAAGGGGTTCCAGACGTGGGGTGTCAAGCAGGCCGAGCTGAAGCCCAATCTGGCACTGCTCGTCCACCTCGGCGTGACGGGCCGCAAGCCCACCAGATGATCTGTCAGTTCCGGCCACTCCCAGAAACGTTTCTCCATCGCGTGGCGGGAACCCGTACCAACTCCGCGGACCCCGCCGCCACGTGCTCTTCCCGTGACTCTTCCGTGACGGGAGCGCCACGCCGCCGGCACTAAACTCCGCGTCATGCCCATGACCGACGACGGGGTTCCCGTTCACATCATCGGCGCCGGTCCCGGCGGGCTGGCCACGGCCGCCGCCCTGCACGAACGGGGCATCAGCGCCGTCGTACTGGAGAAGTCCTCCTCCGTCGCCGCCTCCTGGCGCACCCACTACGACCGGCTGCGGCTGCACACCACCCGGCGGTGGTCCGCCCTGCCCGGTCTGCCCATCCCCCGCTCCTACGGGCGCTGGGTCTCCCGCGAGGACTTCGTCCGCTACCTGGAGAGCTACGCCGAGCACCACGGCATCGAAGTGGCCACCGGAGTCGAGGTGGACACCGTCGAACGCGGTGACGACGGCTGGGTGCTGCACGCCAACGGCGGGCGCCGGCTGACGACGCCCGTGGCCGTCGTGGCGACCGGCTACAACCACACCGCTCACCTCCCGTCCTGGCCGGGCCGCGAGAACTTCGACGGCGAGCTGCTGCACGCCTCGCGGTACCGCGACGGGAAGCCCTACGCGGGCAAGGACGTACTGGTCGCGGGCGTGGGCAACACCGGCGCGGAGATAGCCGTCGACCTCGCGGAGTCGGGTGCCGCACGGGTACGGCTCGCGGTGCGCACCGTCCCGCACATCGTCCGCCGCTCCACGCTGGGCTGGCCCGCACAGGCCAACGGGATCCTCTGCCGCCGCCTGCCGACGAGGATGGTGGACGCGCTCGCCGCCCGCATGGCCAAGGCGGCGGTGCCGGACCTGTCCGACTACGGGCTGCCGCGTCCCGAGACCGGCCTCTACACCCGGGCCCGCCAAGGCGCGATCCCGGTGCAGGACGTGGGGCTGATCAAGGCGGTGAAGACGGGGAGGGTCGAGCCCGTCGCCGCTGTCGAGTCGTTCGACGGTTCCAAGATCCAGCTCGCGGACGGCACGACCGTCGGCCCGGACGTCGTCATAGCGGCGACGGGCTACCGGCGCGGCCTGGAGGACCTCGTCGGCGGGCTGGGCGTGCTCGACGAGCGGGGACGCCCCCTCGCGCACGGCGCCCGCACCCACCCGGACGCGCCGGGGCTGCACTTCATCGGCTACACCAACCCGCTCAGCGGGATGCTGCGCGAGCTGGCGATCGACTCCCGCAAGATCGCGCAGGCGATCCTCCGGGCGACCGCGTGACGGACTCCGCGTCCGGGCCGCCTGTGCCCGGGCCGCCGCTCCTCACGTGGACGTCCAGGCCGTCTACGTCCGGAGCGATCCCGGGCAGCAGCGTCAGCCGCTCGTCGTAGTCGCCGCCCCGCTCGCTCCGGTAGGGCAGCGGCTCCTCGTCCGGCAGTCCGCGCAGCCGCTCCCGAAGCCTGCGGGCGTACGCGCGATAGCCGGCCTCCGTCAGCCGGTCGGCGCCGTACACCGTGAAGGGCTCGTGCGGAGCCATGCCGGTGTACCAGAACGTGCCGTGCAGCAGCGGCCACAGCACATGGCGGATGTCGCCGTGGACGCCGCGCGGGCCGAAGCCGCTCTCCCGCGCCCCGGCCGAGGTGATCACGAGGGCGCGTCTGCCCGCGAGGCCGCCCTCCCCGTACCGCAGCGTGCGGCCGTCCTCGCCACGCAGCCCGAAGGCGAAGCCCTGTACGAGCACGCGGTCCAGCCAGCCCTTCAGGATCGCGGGCGGGCCGAACCACCAGAGCGGAAAGTGCAGGATCAGGGTGTCCGCCCACGCGAGCTTCCGCTGCTCCTCGCGGACGTCCTCGCTCTGCCCGCCGTGCAGGTAGGCGCGTTCCTGCTCCGCGCCCACGGTGAGGCGCCCCTCCGCACCGCGTGACACGGCGGGCGGAGCGGACCCGGGGGAGCCGGGCCGGGCGGGCGCGCGCACGTCGGAGGCGTCCAGCACCGCCTTCCAGCCCATCGCGTACAGGTCGGAGACGCGGCTCTCGTGGCCCGAGGCGGCGAGTTCGCTCAGGCCCTCGCGCATCAGGGAGGCGTTCAGGGAGCGCTGCTCGGGGTGGGCGAAAATCCAGAGAACCTTCATGCTCCGAGGGTGCTGGCCGCGCCCCGCACCGGCGAGTGGCCATATGGCCGGGTTGTGCAAGGATCTGGCCATGGAGAAGGGCACGCGGGACACGGCCGCCCTCGAAGGGACCAGGACCGGCAGCGGGACGGACACCGGCCCCGCTCGGCCCGCGTTCGCACACGACGGCCGCCACAGGGTCGCCGTGCTGGTCAGGCCGGGCGTGATGCCCCTCGAACTCGGCCTGGTGCACCAGCTGTTCGGCGCGGCGCGGCACGCGGCGGACGGCCGGCCGCTGTACGAGGTGGTCACCTGCACGCCGTCCCCCGGGCTGCTCCGCACGAACGCGGACTTCCCCGTCCACGTGTCGCACGGGACCGGCGCCCTGGCCGAGGCGGAGACGGTGATCGTCCCGGCCACCCACGAGGAGGACGAACCCGAGTGCGCCGGACGTCTCGGCGGCGCTCTCGCCGAAGCCCTCGGCCGTGTCCGACGCCCCGGTACGCGCGTGGCGTCCATCTGCACGGGCGCCTTCGTGCTGGCCGCGGCCGGCTGGCTGGACGGCAGGAGGGCGACGACGCACTGGAAGTCGGCCGGCCGCTTCCGGCGGCTCTTCCCCGCCGTCCGTCTCGACCCGGACGTCCTCTACACCGGGGAGGGCGATCTGTTCACCTCCGCCGGTGAGGCGGCGGGCATCGACCTGTGCCTCCACCTGATCCGCCTCGACCACGGGGCGGCCGTCGCCAACGACGTGGCGCGCTCCACCGTCGTACCGCCGCACCGCGAGGGCGGTCAGGCACAGTTCATCGCGGCTCCCGTCGCCCGGGGCGGGGGACGCTCCTCCACGGGCGAGGCCCGCGAGTGGGCCCTGCGGAACCTCGGCCGGCCCCTGTCGCTGCGTGAACTGGCGGGCGTCGGGTCCATGAGCGTACGGACGTTCACGCGGCGCTTCCGCGAGGAGACGGGGCTCACGCCCGTCCAGTGGCTGACACGTCAACGCGTCGAGCGGGCACGGCAGTTGCTGGAGGAGACGGACCTGCCCGTGGAACGGGTCGCCGCCGACGCGGGTTTCGGTACCGGCGCCTCGCTCCGCCAGCACATGCAGGCGGCCCTCGGCGTCTCCCCGCGCGCGTACCGGGCCACGTTCCGCGGGCCGCGCTGACCGGGTGGAGGGTCCGTCAGCGGACGTCCGGAGCAGGCTTCTTCCCCGCCCCGCCCGCAGCGCCGGCCGCCGCGCCGGCGCCCGGCCCGGCCGCTCCCCCGGGCCCGTCCTTCCGTATGACCAGCGCCATCAGCGCGGCCGTCGCGCACAGCGCTCCCGAGCCGATCCACGCGACGTCGTAGCTCCCGAACGTGTCCCGCACCAGCCCGGCGAGGAACGCGACGACGGACGCGCCGATCTGGTGGGAGGCGAGGACCCAGCCGAAGACGATCGCGCCGTTCCCCCCGAAGTGCGCGCGGCACAGAGCGATGGTCGGCGGCACGGTGGCGACCCAGTCGAGCCCGTAGAAGATGATGAAGAAGAGCATCGAGGGCTGCACGGACTGGGCGAACAGCATCGGCAGGAAGAGCAGCGAGATCCCGCGCAGCGCGTAGTAGACGGCCAGCAGCCGCCGGGGGTCGAACCGGTCGGTGAACCAGCCCGACGCGACGGTGCCCACCAGGTCGAAGACGCCGATGACGGCGAGCAGCGTGGCGGCGGCCGGTACGGGCATCCCGTGGTCGTGCGCGGCGGGCACGAAGTGGACGCCGACGAGACCGTTCGTCGAGGCCCCGCACACGGCGAAGGTCCCGGCGAGCAGCCAGAAGACCCTGGTCCGGGCGGCGTCGCGCAGCGCCCGCAGCGTCCGCCGGGCGGCTCCCGGGGGCGCGGGCGGCGGGCTGACGTACCCGGGGCCCGCCCCGTACGGACGCAGTCCGCAGTCCTCCGGCCTGTCGCGGAGCACCCACAGCACCAGCGGCACCACGGCGAGCGCGGCGAAGGCCACGGTCAGGGACGCCGCGCGCCACCCCGGCCCCTCGACGAGCAGCGCGACCAGCGGCAGGAACACGAGCTGCCCGGCCGCGGATCCGGCGGTGAGGATGCCGCTGACCAGTCCGCGCCGTTCGACGAACCAGCTTCCGGAGACGGTGGCGGCGAACGCCAGGGCCATCGATCCCGTCCCCAGCCCGACGAGGAACCCCCAGCAGAGCAGGAGCTGCCAGGTGGCGTCCATGAAGACGGTGAGGCCGCTCCCCGCGGCGATCAGCAGCAGGGCGCCGGAGACGATGCGGCGTATGCCGTAGCGCTCCATCAGCGCGGCCGAGAAGGGCGAAGTGAGCCCATAGAGCAGGACGTTGACGGAGACCGCCGAAGAGATGGTGCTGTGCGACCAGCCGAACTCCTCGTGCAGGGGGTCGATGAAGACGCTCGGGGTGGCGCGGAAACCCGCCGCTCCCACCAGCGCGACGAACGCGACGGCGGCGACCCACCAGGCGCGGTGGATGCGCGGAAGGCGCCGGCCGCGGGCAGGGCGGCCGTCCGGGCGGCCGGGGTCGGGGAGTCCGGTAGTCCGAGTCACGGAACCAGCGTGTGGTGTGGTGCCTCCGCGAGCGAGTGGCCCGAAGGCCATGTTGTGCGAGGATCGGGCCATGAGCGTCTTCCGCCGTCCGCACCGCCACCGTGTCGCCGTCCTCGTACGGAACGGCCTGCTGCCCATCGAACTCGGCATCCCGCACCGCCTGCTGGGCTGGTCCTGGGACGAGCGGGGCGAGCGGCTGTACGAGGTCGTCACCTGCGCGGTCCGGCCGGGCCCCGTGCGCACCGACGCGGACTTCACCGTCACCGTCGAGCACGGCCCGGAAGCGCTCGCCGAAGCCGACACCGTGATCGTCCCCGCCTCGCACGAACTCGACGACGCCTACGCCGGCGGACAGCTCGACGCCCCGCTGGCCGCCGCTCTGGCGCTCGTTCGCCCGGGGACCCGGATCGCGTCGATCTGCACGGGCGCGTTCGTGCTGGCGGCCGCCGGACTGCTCGACGGCAAGCGGGCCACGACGCACTGGGCGTCCTGCGAGCGGCTGCAGAGGATGCACCCGGCGGTCAAGGTCGATCCGGACGTGCTGTACGTCGCGGACGGCGACGTGCTCACCTCGGCGGGAGTCGCGTCGGGCATCGACCTGTGCCTGCACATGGTGCGGGAGGACTTCGGCGCCGCGGTCGCCAACTCGGTCGCCCGGCGCACCGTCGTACCGCCCCACCGGGACGGCGGGCAGGCACAGTTCATCGAGCGGCCGGTACCGGACGCGGAGACGAGTTCGACGGGCGCGGCGCGCGACTGGGCGCTGCGCCACCTCGAACGGCCCATCGGACTGCGGGAGTTGGCGTCGAAGGAGTCGATGAGCGTACGGACGTTCACGCGGCGCTTCCGCGAGGAGGTGGGGACGAGCCCGCAGCAGTGGCTGACGCGGCAGCGCATCGAGCGGGCGCGCCATCTGCTGGAGAGCAGCCGGCTGCCGGTCGACGCGGTCGCCTCGGCGGCGGGCTTCGGCTCGGCGTCGTCGCTCCGCCTGCACTTCCAGTCGGCGCTGGGCGTCTCGCCGAGCACGTACCGGCGCACCTTCCGCGTGGGCGCGGGCGGCGCGCCTGGCCGGGACGCGCCGCCGGGCGGCGAGTGAGAAGGGAAGCCGCGCGGCACCCGGTCGTTCGTGCCCGGCGCCCACTCGCACCCGCGCCCGGCTCGCGGCGGCAGCCTGCCGCCACCGGTGCCGGCACTCCGTGGGGACCGGACCACGACCCGTACTCGCCGAGGAGCCGCGCGCCCCTCCTCGTCGTCCCCTCGCGAAGAATCGCTCACTCCAGGGCGATCAAGCGGACACGAAACGTCAACACCCGAGCCCGAAAAGGCTGTTCCCCCCGCTGATCCCGAATTGCCCCCGCGCCGGCCGCGATACGCCCGGGGCCGCCCCCTGCGGCACCCTGTCCGGCCTCACGCCCTTCGGCGGCCCGCCCGTCGGCCGCGCCGCGGCGGCCGCCTTCCCGGGCCCCACGGCCACGGCAGGCCGGCCCACCGTTCCCGTGGCGGCCACGGCGGAGGGGCGCTCCCGCTCGTCCGGGACGCGGTCGAGCTCGCACCAGATCCGCTTGCCCGCGCCTTCACGCTGCCACCCCCAACGGTCCGCGAGGCCCGAGACCAGCTCCAGGCCGCGCCCGTGGGTGTCGTCGCCGTCCGCGCGGCGCTGACGGGGAGGGACGCTGCTCATGTCCGCCACCTCGACGCGCACCGCGCCCGGCGCCATGCGGCCGGGCAGCAGCATCCGGAGCACGGCCGGACCGCCCGCGTGCACCACGGCGTTGGTCACGAGCTCCGACACCAGCAGCAGCAACGTCTCCACCAGCTGCTCGTCGGCACCGACGCCGCATGCCGCCAGCCGCGACCTGGCCCACCTCCGTGCGCGTCCCACCTCCTCGGGGTCCGCCCCGATCTCCAACTGCACCTGAAGGACCTGCACCGCTCACACCGTCCGTACTGGCAAGCACATCGCCTCGCGTCTGCAAGGGGTCACGTTCCGTGAGCCCGATGGAGGACAGCATCGTCGACTCACACTCGGGCCAACAAGCGCTTCAGGCATATTCCGGCGCAAAGGAGTAGCGGTACTGCATACTGTGCGGCACCTGTTCAGACGGAGAGGAAGGCGTGCGCATCACGCCACACCGTCAACAATGCGGGCACCTGCGAATTCTCCGCATCCAACGGCGGTTATCGGAGCGGGACATCGCCTTCCGTCGGCCGCCGCGGGCAGGGACGGGCCCGGCCTTCCGGCAGCGCCCCGCCCCGGGAGGACGCGCGGCGGTGGCCACTTCCGCGGACGGACTCCGCGGGCGGTTCGGACGCCGCACCCGGCGGCGGTGACTCACCCGGGCCGAGTCGGCTCGCCAGGGAGTCGGGAGCGCGAGAGTGCGCTCAGGGCCGTTCAGGCCTTCGGGGTTCGACCGTCGAGGCCGGTCAGGCCGAGAGAGGGCCGGCTGCGGCCCCCTGCTGGGTCGCCGCGCTCAGGTCGGGGTAGCAGTCGAAGAGGCGCCGCACACCGAGCGCCGCCAGCACGCGGTTGACGTGGGAGCCGTCCTCGGCGCCCCGCGCGGGCAGGATCAGCCTCAACTGACCGGCGCAGGAGCGCATCAGCCGGCGTGAGGCGATCAGCACGCCCACGCCGCTGGAGTCGCAGAAGAGCACTTCCGAGAGATCCAGAACGAGGCTGCGCCGCCCGTCGGCCACCGCGTCGTGTACGTGCTGCCGTACCGCGGGCGAGGTGACGAGGTCCATCTCCCCTGATACCCGGAGGACGGCCCACTCCCCCCGCTCCTCCTCCAACACCTTCAACGACACGTCTTCGCATCCCCTTCGCTCGAGTGGGACTCCGCCGCCTTACCGGAAGCTGTCCTTCCTGGTGCGGCTGCCCGTGCCCCCACGGTCAAAACGAGCCAATCACCAGACCCTAGGTGCTTGTCAGCCAGTTCTCCCCCGCAATAGTCGCAGTCATACCCGCAATTCTCCCTGGCAATTTCAGGTGTGATCGGGCAGCGACCGTACTTGAGACATATCGCAACGTGACGGGATCGACACCATCCGCGATCAGTACGAAGGCACATTGCCGCAAAGAGGCGTGCGTTGTCAGCCCCTCGCACTACATTCGAGGGGCCGAAGGGGGACAAGGCGGTTGCGAAGCGGCATCGAGTTGGCTGGGAGCCACCATGGCGAATGACACACCACCGCACTGGGACCGGAAGATGCAGCAGCGGCTGGCCCGTGGTGAGGCAGCCGCGCTGGGCGAGTTGTACGACCGTTTCGCTTCGCTCGTGCACAGTCTCTCGCACCGGGTGCTCGACGACGAGTCCGCAGCCGACCGGACCACACGCGACGTCTTCGGCTACATCTGGGAGAACCCGCAGGCCTACGACCCGAAGAGCGGCCCGATGCGCTCCTGGATAGCGGAGGTGACGCAGCGGACGGCGGCCGGGCGGCTGCGTGAGCAGCACCGCGAGGAGGGGCCGCAGTCCCCCGGGCACCACGAGCGGACGGAGGAGAAGGTGCGGGCCGCGTCCACCGCCGCCCGGGCCGACTACATCGTCACCTCGATGCCCGCCTCGCTCCGCGCGGCCCTGGAGCTGACGTACTTCCAGCGCCGCGACTACCGCCAGGCGGCACGGCAGCTGGGCGTCACCGACGACGAGGCGAGACGGCGGCTCCGTCTCGGCCTGCAGTTGCTCTCCTCGGCGTCCATCCGGCCGCTGCCCTCGCAGCCGCACGGCGGGGGCGTCCCCTGTGAGAGGGCCGGACGAGCAAGGCGGCGGAGCCGGTGACGGCGGCGCGGACGGCGGCGCGGACTGCGGCAGTTCACCCCGGGACGGAAGCACGGACGGCGGCTCCGGAGAGGGGGCGGCGGAAGGGGGCACCGAGGGCAGAGCGGCCCAGCCGCCCCGCATACCGCCGCCGAGAAGCCCCGCCGACGACTCGGAGGGCGCCGCCGCGCCCCATGGCCGCTCCGCTGCCCCGGAAGACCGGCAGCCGCCTGCGCGGCCCGAGCCGGCTCCGCCGGCCCGGGAGCCCGTCCAACTCGCCGGACAGCCCGAGCAGTTCGACCACCGCGTGCTCAAGTCGCTCCTCGGGGCGTGGGCGCTCTCGGCGTGTTCGCCGGAGGAGACCGCCGCCGTGGAGGGCCACTTGAGCGAGTGCGGCGCCTGCGCCGACGAAGCCCTGCGGTTGCGGGACGCCGTCGCGCTGCTGCACCCGGAGGACAGCCTCGATCTCGATCCGGCGCTGCGCTCACAGGTGCTCCGCGGCTGCATGGTGCGCCGGGCACCCCGCGTTCCGGTCCCCGAGTGGGCCGCCCCGTACGACGCGGAAGCCTCGCGCCTCGACGCGCTCCTGCGCGACATGGCGGACGAGGAATGGCTCACCCCGGTCCGGCTGCGCTGGTTCGACGCCCGGCACCGGGAGAAGCGCGAGAGGGACACGACGGTCGCGGGCGTGATCGCCCACCTCCTCGCAGTGGACGGGCTCGTCGCCTCCGCTCTCGGCATGCCCGACCCTCTGGACGTGGCCGCCGCGAGCGGTAAGGACCGCACGGACGACGGCTCCGGGCGCGCGGGGACTCCGCACGGGCAGCCGCACGGCGCCGCGGAGACCGCCGCCGCGGGGGCCCGTGACGGCGTCTTCCCGCAGCCCGTCGACCCCGCGGAGCGGACCGAGCAGTTCTGGCGCGCGGACTGCGACGTGCTGCGCACGCCCGCCGCCCGCCGCCACTGGCGGGAACAGGGCCACGCCCTGCTGCGCACGGCGTCCTTCGCCAGTGACCGGACGGCCGGAGTGCGCGTCCCCTACGGCGAGTTCACGCTCCCCGTGCGCGACGCGCTGCTGGAGCGCGCCTTCGAGTGCTGGATGCACGCAGAGGACATCGCGACGGCCATCCACTACCCCTACACCGCGCCCCAGAGCACGCACCTGCACCACATGGTCGACCTCGCGGCGCGGATGCTGCCGGAGACGATCGCCCGCCGCCGCCGCGCCGGCCTCTCGGGTCCGCCGCGGAGGCTCAGCGCGGCGGGCACGCCCGGACGCGCACTCCACCTGGAGGTCGAGGGCGACGGCGGCGGCGACTGGTACATCCCGCTGGACTCCCCCGCCGCCGCCGTCCGCCCGGGCGACGCGGTGGCCCATGTCGCTCTGGACGACTACGAGTTCTGCCAGCTCGCGGCGGGCCACGTCGCTCCTGCTGAGGCCATGGCGGGATGGGACGGGGACCGCGAGGCCATCGAGGACGTGCTCTTCGCGACGGCTTCGCTCTCGCGGATGTAGCCCCGACGCGAGTGCCGGCGGCGGCTGTCGAGGTGCGGGCGCCGGAGGGCCGTTGGGTGCGGGCGCCCACGGGGGACGGGTGACCGGTGGTCCCGCTGCGGAAGGCCGCCTCGCGCGTCAGGTGAAGACGACGGTGCGGTGCCCGTTGAGCAGCACGCGGTGCTCGCTGTGCCACTTCACAGCCCGGGCCAGCGCCTGGCACTCCACGTCCCGGCCCACGGCGGCCAGTTGTGCCGGAGTCGCCTCGTGGCCCACCCGCTCGACCTCCTGCTCGATGATGGGGCCCTCGTCGAGCGCGGCCGTCACGTAGTGCGCCGTCGCGCCGATCAGCTTGACGCCACGGGCGTGCGCCTGGTGGTAGGGCCGGGCACCCTTGAAGCTCGGCAGGAACGAGTGGTGGATGTTGATGATCCGCCCGGGCAGCTGCTTGCACAGGTTGTCGGAGAGGACCTGCATGTAGCGGGCGAGGACGACCAGTTCGACGTCCTCCTCCTCGATCAGCCGCAGCAGCCGCGTCTCCGCTTCCTGCTTGCTCTCCTCGCTGCCCTTCTCCACGGGGACGTGGTGGAAGGGCAGGCCGTATGAGCCGACGAGCTCGGCGAAGTCCATGTGGTTGGAGACGACGGCGGCGACGTCCACGGGGAGGGCGCCGCTGCGCGCGCGGAACAGCAGGTCGTTCAGGCAGTGCCCGAACTTGCTGACCATCAGGACCACGCGCATCCGCTGCGCGGCGTGGTGCATCTGCCAGTCCATCTGGAACGAGTCGCCGATGGCCGTGAAACTCGCCCGCAGCTTCTCCACCGGCACGCCCTCGTCCGCCGAGAAGTGGACGCGCATGAAGAAGAGCCCGGTGTCGTGGTCCCCGAACTGCTGGCTGTCCTCGATGTTGCAGCCCGTCATGAACAGGTAGCTGGAGACGGCGTGGACGATGCCCTGCTTGTCGGGGCACGACAGCGTCAGGATGTACTGCTCCCGCTCCCCTTCACCGCCGCCGTCGGCGGGTGCGGGCTCCCGGGCGGAGGGGGTGTCGGCGGAGGCGCTGTCGGCGTGCGGCTTGCTCATGGGTAAAGACTGGCACACCGTCCGCAAGCACCATCAACCGTGCTCCCGCGAAGCGGCGCGGGAGCGTCAGGCGTTAGGCGTCAGGCGTCAGGCGTCAGGCGTCAGGCGTGCCCTAGACGGAGTGCAGCATGATCGCCAGTACGTCCAGCGAGCGCGGCGGTTCGTCCGGGTCCTCGGCGTCGTTCGTCGCCAGCCGTACGTGCGCGTCACGCGCCGCGCGTACCGCTTCGGGCCAGCCGTGGTGCTCCATGTAGGAGACGACGGGGGCGTCCGCACCGACCTGGTGCATGATGCGCAGCACCCGCAGCACCGCTGTGTCGACGAGCGCGGCCTCCTGGGAGTCGCGGAAGATCGTGCCGACGTACTTCTCGGCGGACCAGTTGTCCAGCCAGGTGTCCTCGACCAGCCGGTACACGGCGTCGGTGACGTCGCCGTAGCCGGGACGGCCGGTCGCCCAGCATTCCTGCTGGAAAACGGGGTCGGAGAGCATGTGCAGCGCCGAACGCACGTTGCTGCGCCAGCGCCACCAGGGCATGTCATGGACGGGCATGCTGCCCATGGTGGTGGAACGGGGGCCGCGACGGGAACCCCTCGCGGAATCTCGCGGTGACCGGCCCTGCCGGGGAGGCACCTCGCCGGCCCCCGGCTCTCCGGTTCCCGCCGGGACGGGAGCGCCTTCCACGGGAGCGGCCTCCACGGATGCCTGCTCCACGGGAGCGGCCTCCGCGGGCGCCTGCGGAACGGGCCCCTGGAGCGGTACCTCCGGGGAATCCCACCCGGGCTGCGCTGATCCTTGCTGCATGGTCATCGACCATACGTTCCCCTCCAAAGCGCCCGACGGACGGCCCCGCTGTTCACCACGGCGTCACTCCCGGTTGGCCGTCGGTCGCCCGTGCGTTACCTCCCGCCCGGCATCGTGCCGACGCATGAGACCCAGGCGCCGATACGCCCTCCTCAGCACGGCCGCCTCCGCCGCCGTCTGCGCCCTGCTGGCGAGCGGCTGCGGAACGGCGGGCTCCGCGACGGCGGACGAGGACACCGTCACCGTCATGACCTGGGCGCCCCAGGGCACCAGCGCCACCGACATGCCGGGGATGCCGGCCATGGCCCAGGCGTACGCGCGGTGGGTCAACGCCCGGGGAGGCGTCGACGGCCGCCGCCTGAAGGTGCTCACCTGCAACGACCGCAACGACACCGTGCGGGCGGCCCGTTGCGCGAGCCGCGCCGCGAAGGAGGAGGTCGTCGCGGTCGTCGGCTCCTACAGCCAGCACGGCCGCTCCTTCATGTCGGCACTGGAGCAGGCCGGCATCCCCTACATCGGCGGGTACGGCGTTGCGCACCAGGAGTTCAGCAGCCCGCTGTCGTATCCCGTCAACGGCGGACTGCCCGCACTCGTCGCGGGCAACGGCCGCCAGCTCGCTGCCGGCAACTGCTCGCACGTCTCGCTCGTGAGGCCGGACACCAGCGCGGGGGACCAGCTTCCGCCGCTGCTCGACGCGGGCCTCGCCGGCAGCGGGGCGGGCCGGGCCACCGACGTGCGGGCGCCGGAGGGGGCCTCCGCGTACGCCCGGCAGGCGGGCCAGGCCCTGAAGGGCGCCGGGGACGGGGACGGAAGCGGGGCCGGGGACGGCGACGCGGGGCGGGCCCGCTCCGGAGGTTCCGGCCCCTGCGTCACCGCGGTGCTGGGCGGGCGCACGGACGCCTTCTTCGACTCGTTCCGGCGCCTGCGGAAGGACGTTCCGGGCATACGGACGGCGTCCGTGCTCGGCAGCGTCCGGCAGTCCCTGATCGACCGCACCGGCGGACGCCGCAGCCCGCTGGAGGGCGCCTACGCGACGGGCTGGTACCCGGCGGCCGACGACCCGCGCTGGGCCCCGATGAGGAAGGTGATCGACGAGCACGCCTTCGGCGACGACCGCGTTGACGGCTCCGACCCCGGCGTGCAGACGACGTGGGTCGCGTACACCGTGCTGCGACAGGTCCTCGAGTCCCTCGGCGGCGAGGCGCCGACGGCCGAGTCGGTACGGCGTGCGCTCGACCGGGGGGACACCGTCGCGACGGGCGGGCTGACCCCGGAGCTGAACTGGGGCTACGACAACATGCTCGCCGCCCGGGACTTCCCCAGGATCGTCAATGCGAAGGTGACGTACCAGCGAGTGCGGGAAGGACGGCTCGTGGCCGTCCACAAGGGCTTCGTGGACGTGGAGGAGACCCTGGAGAGCGGAGCCGCCCCGGCCTCGTGAACCGCCTTGCACCAGGGCGGCGTCAACGGGACCGCGGCCGCGCCGGGAAGGGCTCGCCGCAGGGCGTCAGAGCTGCCCGAACTGCCGTTCCTTCAGGCCGTACTTCTTGGCCGTGGGGTTCCACAGTCCGGCGGCCTTCTTCTTGGCGGCCGTCGCCTGGCCGCTGGCACGCGTACCGGCACCCGTGTGCGCGGTGACCCGGGCCTTGCCCTTGCGGCAGCCCTTCTTGCCGGCTGTCTGGTCGGCCCACGCCGCGTAGTGGTTGTCCGCGGCGGCCGAGGACTTCCACGCCCGCGTCAGTGCGGCCGTCAGCTCGCCGCTCGCGGGGAGTTCGTCGGTCTTCAGCTTGCCCAGCCGGGCGACGAGGCCGTTGCGCTGCCCGGCCGCTGCCCGCAGGTCGTCCGCGGCCTTGCCCAGCTTCTTGCAGGACTTGATGTTCTCGACCGAAGTCACCACGGTGGCACGGCTGTTGTTGCTGTCCGCGAGGAGCTTGTCCAGCTCCCGGGCCTGCGCCTCGGCCGGGTCGGGAGCCGCGGGAGCCTTCTTCTCGTCGGCCTTCTGCTCGTCCTGGCCGGAGGGCGCACCGCTCCTGGCCTCCTTCTCGCCCCCGCCGCTGAGCGCCGCCCCCGCCGCCATGCCCACGGCCGCGACGATGACGACGCCGGCCGCGATGAGGGCGACGGGCGAGGTGAGTCTGGAGGCCGGTCCGCGCTCCGCGTTGCGGCGTGCGGCGCGTCCCGCTGCGGCCGGGGGGCCGGCCGGGGCTCCGGGACCGCCGGGCACGGCGGTGGGGCCGGGACCGCCGGAGCGCTGGCGCGTGGCGGCCCGGTCGAAGATGGGAAGGCTCTGCGTCGAACCGGGTTCGCCGTCGCCACCCGAGGGGCCGGGTGTGTCCGAGCGGAAGAGGCTGTCGAACTCGGCGGGTGTGGTGCGCTGTTGCTGCGCTCCGGCGCCCGGGGCGGCCGCGTACGCGCCGGCTCCCTGTGGTCCCGCCGCGCCCCCCGTCTCGGGCGGCAGGGGCGAGCGGAGCATGGTCGTCGCCTCCGGGTCACGCGGCGCCTGACCGGTCTGGGGCGGCAGCATCTGCGTCGCGTCCGCCGGCCCGGCGGGCGGAAGGTGGCCGGGCGGGAGATGCCCGGACTGTACGTCGGGGACGGGCGGTATGTACTGCGTGGCGTCGGCGTCGCCGACACCCGCAGGGGCATGCGGCGGCTGGACGGCGGCCGCGTAGGGCTGGGCCGGCGCATCGTGCACCGGCGGTACGAGCTGGGTGGCGGCGGCGTCCGGCCCGTACTGCTGGACCTGCGGCAGCGCGTCCGGAACGTCCGGCTGCGGCATGGGGCCGGGGCTCTGCCCGCCGGGCACGGGCAGCGGCCCGGGCTGCGCGAGTGGCGGCTGCTCCGGGGGCATCGGCGGTGCCTGCGCGGCCGGCATCGGGGGCGCCTCGGGTACGGGCATCGAAGGAGCCTGCCCGCCCGGCATCTGAGGCGACTGCGCCGGCATCGGGGGCGACGGCGGCTCGGGAGGCGCGTGAGCGGGCGGCGGAGGCAGCGCCGCGGAGTTCTCCCCCGCCGCCACGGCCGCCTGCGACGCCGCTGCCTGCGACTCCGGCCCCCAGGGCTGGCCCCACGGCTGTCCCGCCGGGGGCTGGACCTGCGACTGGGCGACCTGGCGCTGCTGTTCGGGGGTCCACGGGTCGCCGTTCGCCGGCAGCACGACACCCTCGTAGAGGGGCTGGTCGCCCTGTCCGCGTCCGCTCTGCGCTGTCACCGGGGCTCCTCGATCAACCTGGCTACCGGAATCGTCGGGTCACGCTACCGGGTAGCCCGAAGGGAGTACCACGCGGTGGAAGTGGCGACACCAACCCTTCACCTCAGATATGACGCGGATACGGACGAACCCGCACTCAGGCGACTCCCGTTCCGGCCGCCGACCGTTCCAGACGCGCCGCGAAATCTCCGACGACCGGCACCTTCACAAAAGGCGCAAGTTGCCGCCGGAGGTTCGCCGCGTACTGGGAACTGCGCCCGGAACGGAGGGAATCGAGTAGGTTCACGGCCTCCGCCCCCGCCTCGCAGGCGTGTTCAAGCTCACGTCTCCGCACGTGCGCGGAGGCGAGCAGGAACAGCCCGATGGACCTGCGCCGCACGAGGTGCTCCGGGTGCCCGGCCAGCGCCGTCCGCACCTGCGCGACGGTCTCGTCCGGCTGGCGCAGATCGCTGTGGCAATGGGCGAGTTCGCCGGCCAGATAGGCCCGGTCGAAGTGTGCGATCCACTCCGGGTCGCCGCCCGGCTCGCCTTCGGCTTCGGCGCGGTCCATGGCGTCCGCCGCCTCACCGCACAGCCTGGCGCACTCGGCGGCGTCCCCCGTCAGGGCGTGCCCGCGCGCCTCCGCCGCGTGGAAGAGCGCCTCGACGCGCGGGGTCGCATGCCCACGCGCGCCTTCCTGCGCGGCGCGCGCCAGCTGCGCGACCTCACGCGGGTTGCCCAGGGAGGCGGCGAGCTGGCTCATCCCGGCGGCCAGGACGTACCCGCCGTAGGCCCGGTCCCCGGCCGCCTGCGCCATGCGCAGCGCCTGGATGTAGTAGCGCTGCGCCAGGCCGCTCTGCCCGGTGTCGACGGCCGTGTACCCGGCGAGTTCGGTCAGACGTGCCGCCGCCCCGAACAGGGCGCGTCCCACCGCCTCCGTGCAGGAGCCCGCGAGCAGCCCGGACACCACGCTGTTCAGGTAGTGCACGACGAGCGGACGTACGTGGCCGCCCCCGAAGCGGTGGTCGAGCTCGGCGAGGGAGTCGGTCGTCGCCCGCAGCGCCGCGACGTCGGACATGCCCACGCGGGGACCCGCACTGCGGGCCACCCGCGCGTCCGGGGGCGTGATGAGCCAGTCGCGGCTGGGTTCGACGAGGGCGGAGGCGGCGACCGGCGTCCCGCTCATGAAATCCCGGCGCCCGACGTCGCTGCGCCACAGTTCGCACGCCTGCTCCACGGCGCCCAGCACCGTCGGCGCGAAGTGCAGGCCCACGCCCGAGGCGAGATTCCCGCCCGCGGCCATGCCGATCTCGTCCAGCGAGACCGTGCGGCCCAGCTGCCTGCTGAACGCCTCGCACACGACGGCGGGGGTGCGTCCGCGCGGCTGCTGCCCGCGCAGCCACCGGGCGACGGATGTCTTGTCGTACCGCAGATCCAGGCCCTGTTCCGCCCCGCAGAGGTTGACGTGCCGCGCCAGCCCCGCGTTGGAGAACCCCGCCTCCTGGATGAGGGTCTGCAGCCGTTGGTTGGGCTGCCGAGCGACCAGCGGCCTTGCGGCCATGGGACCTCCCCGAAGAGACACCGATGATCAGTCCTGGACATATGCCCCTGACTCAGTCGATGCAGCACTTCCCCACTCATTGCACCGCAGTGGGACTTACCCGTGCACGCCGGGCTCGTACGCCTGCGCCCCCACGCTTGTGCCTGTGCGCCCTTCGGCAGGAGGGTGTGCGCCACGGCGGGCTGCGGCGCCGCGGCCCGGCCGGCCCGCACTGAAGGCACCTCCGCCCACCCTCGGCAACCCGCTCCCACGCCGCCGGTCACGTCTCACGCCCGCCCGGGACGCGCCGGTGCCACCTCTCGCCCTCCGGCGCCACCGTCGGCCCCGGCGCCGGCGTACGCCGCGCCTCGTCAGCTGACGGCCGGGTGTGCCGCGTGCAGGAACGGTTCGACGACGCGCCGCCAGTCGGCGGGTCTCTCCAGATGCAGAAGGTGGCCCGCGTCGGGCACTTCCGCGTAGATGCCGCGGGGCAGGACGCGCACCATCTCCTGCGCCTCCGCACGGCCGAGTTCGCCGTCGATACCGCGTACGACGAGCGTGGGGCAGACGACCCGGGCGAGTTCGTCCCAGTGCGCGTCGTGCACCCACGCCTCCCGCACCGCGAGCATCTGCCTCCGGGAGAAGACCGGCTCCCAGCCCGCCTCTCCCTCCGTCATCACCTCGGCGAAGAAGTCACCGCGCGACGGAGCCGGACGCTCCAGCGAGGGGTCCTCCTCGCCGAACCACTTGCGGACGTCCGCGAGCGTGGCGAACGGCACCGGCCAGGAGTCGAACCACTGCCGCCACTCCAGCTGCGACCGCGCGCCCAGCGCCGACGCCTTCATGTCGCTGATGACGAGCGCGCTCACGAGGTCGGGGCGCTTGGCGGCGAGCTGCCAGGCCGTCAGCGCACCCATGGAGTGCCCGACGACGGCGAGCGGAGCGAGACCGAGCTGCTCGACGGCCGCCTCGGCGTCCTCGACGAACGCCTCGCGCGCGTACGGGTCTTCGAGGTGGACGGGGCTGTCGCTGCGGCCGTGGCCCCGCTGGTCGAGCGCCACCGCGCGGTAACGGCCGGAGAGCCAGCGCGCAGTGCCCGCCCAGTGCGCCGCGCGGCCCATCAGCCCGTGCAATAACAGGACGCCCTTGGGGCTGCCCGGACCGCTGCCGGCGTCCCTCTCGCCGGCACCGTGCCGGGCCTCCGCCACGTTCGCGCCTTCGCCGTCGCCGCCGCTCCCGCCGGGGCGCGGCCCCTGCGCGGGGGGCGGCCCGCCGGGGGCGCACTTGGGCGGGTCCGCGAACTCCCAGGCGGCCAGGCGGATTCCGTCCGCGCCGGTCACGTCCGTACGTCGCACCATGAGTTTCGGCACCCCCAGTCCTTCCGTCCGCGCAGCCACGCTATCGAACTTCTATTCGAACGCGCCGAACCCTGGGAGAAACCCCTACTTTCGAGTGACTGCGCTCAGGGATTGATCGCCGAGGCCGCGGGGAGACACTGACCGGGAGGAGGGTCGACCCTGAGAGCTCGGGGCTCCGGGTCGCTCCCGGGGGATAAGGGGAGGCGGGGCCCCGGTCGCCGACGGCGCCGGGGCCCTTGTCACGCCCCGCGGCACATCGCGCGGACCGGGAGCCCGCCCCGGCGGCGTTTTCGCGTCCCGCCCGGTCCTCCCGGTTCGGCGACTCCATCGACGACACCCCTCCCGTCCGCACACGCGTGGACACAGAGTGTCACGCATCGAACGCAGGCACCCGGCTTATCGCCACTCTCGTACCCCCGGGGCGCTTTGGGAAGATGCTCCGCTTTCGGCCGGACGCAGCCCGCACCGGACGCGGCCCCGGAGAGAACGGCCGAGCCCCCGGGCCGCTCCGCCTCCGGCGTGCTCTCAGCGCCGCGCCACGAACACGTGCGCGGCGATGTCGGCGTCCAGCTCGGCCGCCTCGCCGCTGCTGCCGATCTGCACGCTGCCGGCCGCTCCGGTGTGCACGCTCACCACCGCGCCCGGCTGCACTCCGGCCCGGCGCAGCGTGTACATCAGCTGCGCGTCGGTCTGGATGGGCTCGCCGATGCGGCGCACCACGACGGTCTTGCCCTCCCCGTCGCCGTCCGTCCGCAGGTCCGTCAGGCTCACCATGCCGTCGTCCAGGAACGACTCGGCCTCCGCCTCCTCCCCCAGCTCTTCCAGGCCGGGGATGGGGTTCCCGTACGGGGACTCGGTGGGGTGCTGGAGCAGTTCGAGGACGCGGCGCTCGACCGCCTCGCTCATCACGTGCTCCCAGCGGCACGCCTCGGCGTGCACCTGCTCCCACTCGAGACCGATCACGTCGACCAGCAGACACTCGGCCAGCCTGTGCTTGCGCATGACGCGGGTGGCCAACCGCCGTCCCTCTTCGGTGAATTCGAGGTGCCGGTCACCGGCGACCTTGACGAGGCCGTCCCGCTCCATGCGCGCCACCGTCTGACTCACGGTCGGACCGCTCTGGTCGAGGCGCTCGGCGATACGGGCACGCATGGGAACGACGCCTTCCTCCTCCAGCTCCAAGATGGTGCGGAGATACATCTCCGTGGTGTCGATCAGTGCGGACATGCGTGCCCCTCGTCGAATCGGTGCAGTGACCCCTCCCGCAATTCTGACGCATCGGAAGGACAAGCGTCCCGCCCAGGAAAGGATGCTGACTTGACAAGTGGCTGATTCGGACCTCAGCGTGACCGCGACGCTACCGGGGGCCGGTCGAGGCCCGCACACCCGCGTCCGGACGGGGGCGGGCCGAGGGGGAGGAACCCTGTGGAGACGACCGAGACGACGGCACCGGCGAGGGACTTCTTCACCGCGGCGACGGCACTGCTCGGAAAGGTCGCGGACGCCGAGGCGGAGAGCATGGCCGCCGCGGGAGCCCTGCTGGCAGGCACGGTCGCGGAGGGCGGCCGGGTCTTCGCCTTCGGCGCGGGCCACTCCTCCCTCCCCGCCCAGGACGTCGTCTACCGGGCCGGCGGCCTGGCGGTCATGAACCTGCTGCCCGTGCCGGGGGTCGTCGGTGTGGACGTACGCCCCGCCACGCTCGGAAGCGCGCTGGAGCGCGTGGACGGGCTCGCGACAGCGGTGCTCGACGCCGGTCCCGTCCGGGAGGGCGACCTGCTCTTCGTCATCTCCCTCTCGGGGCGCAACGCGCTGCCCGTGGAGATGGCCGAGCACGCCCGTTCCAAGGGGCTGAAAGTCGTCGGCGTGACGTCGGTGGCGTACGCGCGGCAGACGACGTCGCGGCACTCGTCGGGAACGTTCCTCAAGGACCACTGCGACGTCGTGATCGACTGCCACATCGCCGTGGGCGACGCGGAGTTGACCGCCGAGGGCGTCACCGGGGCCTTCGCGCCGGCGTCGACTGTCGTGACGAGCGCGATCATGCAGGCCGTAGTCGCCACCGCTGTCCGCACGCTCGCCGCGCAGGGCGGCGAACCGCCGATGCTGCGCTCGGGGAACGTGGACGGGGGCCACGCGTGGAACGAGGCCGTCATGACGCGCTACGCGGACCGCATCTTCTACAAGTGACCCGGCCCCCGGGACGCCCGCCGGCGCGCCGCGTGAGGCGTGCCGGGGTCGTTGTCACCGGCGGCGGGCCAGCTGTGCCAGGTCCACCGCCGCCGCGATGCGGACGGCGATGTCCTCGGCGTACGCCGCGTCGGCACGGTCGAAGGACCGGCGGCTGGAGCCGCGCAGCAGCGTGACGACGCCCAGCGTCCTTCCCCGGCTGCGCAGCACCGCGCACAGTCCGTGCAGCGTCCCCTCTGGCCACTTGCGGGCGGCGGCCCAGCCCTCCAGCACGCTGCCGCCCTCGCCTGCTCCCTGGCCGCCGTCCTTCGCCGCCCGTCCGGGGAAGGCCCGGGCGGTCGCGGCGCCGCCGACGCTCGCCCGGACCGACCCGCACCGCTTGAGCGCCTGGAGCGCAGGGTGGTTCTCCGCGTAGCTGACGGGGATGCCGCACGGCAGCCCCTGCTGGTGGCCCGAGACCGGGTCCGGCGCAGGGGAGGCAGAGGCCGGGGTGGCCGCCACCCGCACCAGGCGGGGCGGTCCGGCTTCCGCGCTGTCGTCGCCGGCCGCTCCGCGGGCGGCGTCGCCGTCCGGCTGCCCGTGCTCCCCGTCCTCACCGTCGCCCGCGCCGTCGGAGTGGAGGACCAGGTCGAGCAGGGCATGGTCGGCGAAGCCCGCAAGGGCGAAGTCGAGGTGGATCGTCGCCGCCTCCATCGGGTCCTCGCACTCCGAGGCCGCGCGGGCCGCCCGGTGGAGCTGGTTGTCGCGGAAGCGCAGCCGGGCCGCCTCCTGTTCGAGGCGCTTGGACTCCGTGACGTCCTGGAAGAGCCAGGCCACGCCCAGCGGGGCGGGCTCCTCGGCCAGCGGCGACGACAGCCGCAGGAAGCCGCTGCGCCAGCACCGGCGCGTGCCGCCGGAGCCGCCTTCCTGGTCCTGCTCCCGGTCGGAGCCGCGCGCTGAACGCAGGGTGACCCAGATGTCGGACGGCGTGGTCGGCGGCCCCTCCGCTAGGACGTGCTGCAGCGCGCCCTCCAGCTCCTCGACGCCGTGGTCGATCAGCTCTCCCAGGGGGCGCCCGAGCATCGTCGTGCGCGAGACGCGGAAGGCGCTCGCGGCGCTGACGTTGACCACGGCGGGACGCAGATCGGCGTCGACCAGCACGACGCCCCAGGTCGCCTCCTCGAAGAGTCCTTCGCTGAGGGCGATCGAGCGCTCCAGGTCGATCTGCGCGTGCACCTCGCTGAACGCGCAGTACACCCCCGTCGGCCTTCCGTCGGCCCCGCTGACACCGGACGACTGGGTGCGGACGAGCACCCGGCCGCCGTCCTTCTTCAGCAGCGCGAACTCGTGGACCTGCCGGCCCGGCGCGTGCATGGCACCGAGCAGCCGCGCCTCCACCTGCTCGGCGTCCGCCTCGCGGACCGCCCAGCCCGCGAGCCCCTTGCGGCCGACGGCCTCCTGGTGCGTCCAGCCGAGGATGCGCTCCGCTTCGCGGTTCCAGTGCGTGACGACCCCGTCGGCGTCGAACGCGCAGAGAGCGGCGTCCATGCCGTCGAGGAGGGCGGCCAGCAGCAGCTCGTCGTCCGGGCCGTGCTTGTCGTCGCCGTCGGACGAGGAGGCGGCGTGAGTCTTGAATTGAGCGGACAACTGGGCACCCCCACTTGAACGCGCCGGGAATGACTGCCGCGTGCTGCGCGTACGGATCATTCAACTCCTGCGTGACGCAGCGCACACGCCGTTCGGCGAACTTCTCCCAAATCGTTGCCGCCCCGAAATCGCTTGCGGCCTCCGCCGGGGCTGCCTAACGTGCGGTGCACACGAGAAAGGAGGTGATCCGGTAGATGTTGCACACCCGGACGCGTGAGGTGGCTGCGGCCTAGGCCGACGCCACAGTGTGACGCCGGCACGCCGGCCGATCTCCAGCAGTCACCCGGCCCGTGGGCTCGTCGGACTCGTCCGACCGGCGCCGTTCGCCACCGGCGAGCGGAGCAGCCCACGGGCCGTCTGCGTTCCGCACGCTTTCCGCGGGCCTACGGGCAGAGCCGCTCGACCCTCCAGGACGCGCCCTCCCCGGACTCACCGCCCGCACTTTCCGTGCCGCCGCCGGTACGGACGTAGCGGAGCCGGTCGTGCAGCCGGTTCTCCCGTCCCTGCCAGAACTCGACCGACTCGGCGCTCAGCCGGTAGCCGCCCCAGCCGGGGGGTGCGGGGACGTCCTCCCCCTCGGGGTAGCGGGCGGCGAGCTCGGCGTAGACGCGGTCGAGTTCCTCCCGGGAGGCGACGGTCGAGGACTGCTCGCTCGCCCAGGCCCCGAGCTGGGAGCCGTGCGGGCGGGTGCGGAAGTAGGCCGCCGTCTCGTCCCTGCCGATGCGCTCCGCCCTGCCCGCGACGATGACCTGCCTGGCGATGGGGTGCCAGGGGAAGAGCAGGGAAGCGTACGGGTTCTCCAGCAGCTCCCGGCCCTTGCGCGAGCCGTAGTTGGTGAAGAAGACGAAGCCGCGGCTGTCGTACTTCTTCAGCAGCACCGTGCGGGAGCTGGGCCGCCCCCGGGCGTCGGCCGTGGAGAGGACCATCGCGTTGGGCTCGTGGAGCCCGCTCGCCACCGCGTCGGCGAACCAGCGCGTGAACTGGCCGTACGGCTCCGGCGCGAGCTCCTCCTCCAGGAGCCCCTCGGCGCGGTAGCGGGCCCGCATGGCGGCGGGGTCGAGGATGGTCAGCGGCGTGTCTCGGGCTGCGTCATCGTGGGCGTCGGGCACGCACTCATCTTGCAACACCGCTTCCGGGGCCTCGCAGCCGCGTACGCGCCGTCGGCTCTGGCGAGGGCCCGGGGTCGCCGGCGGGCTGAGCGGGCCGTGTGCCTGAACTCACCCTTCCCCGCCGGACGCGCGCCCCGGAGAATCGTTTGCCGTGCCCGCGTCGTCCGCCGCGCACTCCGGTCGCGGCCTTCGGCCGCCCAGGGCCGGGTGAGCGGCCGTCCGGACGGGCATGACCACGGGGGCGACACGGTCCGCGAGCCGCGGCGGCAGTGGAACCGGCGCCCCGACTTCGAGCAGTCCAGGACCGGCAGCCGCGCCGCCCTTCGGGGCGGATCCGCTTCCGCGTCGCCGAACCGCCGGCAGCACCGCCTGTCGGGAACCCCTGAGGAGCCGCCTGATGTCCGACTTCGTACCCGGACTCGAGGGAGTCGTCGCGTTCGAGACGGAGATCGCCGAACCCGACAAGGAGGGCGGCTCCCTGCGCTACCGGGGTGTGGACATCGAAGACCTCGTGGGCAACGTGTCGTTCGGCAACGTGTGGGGCCTGCTGGTCGACGGGGGCTTCGACCCGGGGCTGCCGCCGGCCGAGCCGTTCCCGATCCCCGTCCACTCCGGGGACATCCGCGTCGACGTGCAGTCGGCGCTGGCGATGCTGGCCCCCGTGTGGGGCCTCAGGCCGCTGCTCGACATCGGGGAGGCCGAGGCCCGCGACGATCTCGCCCGCGCCGCCGTCATGGCGCTGTCGTACGTCGCGCAGTCGGCACGCGGGCAGGGCGTTCCGATGGTGCCGCAGCGGGAGATCGACAAGGCCGAGACGGTCGTCGAGCGCTTCATGCGGCGCTGGCGGGGCGAGCCCGACCCCAAGCACGTCGCCGCCGTCGACGCCTACTGGACGTCGGCCGCCGAGCACGGCATGAACGCCTCGACGTTCACCGCCCGCGTCATCGCCTCCACCGGCGCCGACGTCTCGGCGGCGCTCTCGGGTGCGGTGGGCGCGATGTCCGGGCCGCTGCACGGCGGCGCGCCGTCCCGGGTGCTCGGCATGATCGAGGAGATCGAACGCACCGGGGACGCCGAGACGTTCGTGAAGCGCCAACTGGACCGCGGGGAACGGCTGATGGGCTTCGGACACCGCGTCTACCGCGCGGAGGACCCACGGGCGCGCGTGCTGCGTCGCACGGCCAGGGAGCTGGACGCGCCGCGCTACGAGGTCGCGGAGGCCCTGGAGCGGGCGGCACTGGAGGAGCTGCACAACCGGCGGCCCGACCGGGTGCTGGCGACGAACGTGGAGTTCTGGGCGGCGATCGTGCTCGACTTCGCCGAGGTGCCCGCGCACATGTTCACGTCCATGTTCACCTGCGCCCGCACGGCCGGCTGGTCCGCGCACATCCTTGAGCAGAAGCGCACGGGACGGCTGGTGCGGCCCTCGGCGCGCTACGTGGGGCCGGGGCCGCGCGAACCCCGCGAGATCGACGGATTCGGCGACGTGCGGCACTGAGGCCGGCGCCGCCTGAGGGGCGCGGGCCCCGTCCGTGCTCCTCAGGCGGCCGCGCGCTCCAGCAGCGCCGACGCGGCGTCGACGGCGGACGTCAGCGACCGCGCGTCGGCGGTCAACCCGCCGAGGAGCCCGTCGACTTCGCGCAGTCCGGCACGTGAGAGAAGTGTCTTCTCGTTGGTGACCCACTCTCCACGTGCGGCCAGCACCCCGTGCGCCGCCTGGCAGGCCGCCGTCGCGACGGCGCCCGCGGTCTCGGTGGGCATCCCCCGCTCCGCGTAGGCGCCGCGGGCATAGCCGAGGGTGTGCCGCGCCTCGGCCCACCAGCGCCGCGGCGCCGACCGCCGCAGCGCGTCGGGGTATCCGGGACGCGGCAGCTCGCCGTGGAGGACGCGGTTGACCGCCAGCTCGGCGAGGAGGACGTACGTGGGGACGCCCGCCAAGTAGAAGAGCAGCCGCTCGACTTCGAAGCGTCCCCGTTCCGCGTCGGCGAGGACGCGGCCCACCTCGTCCAGGTCGCGGTAGTGGACGTCGACCCGCCGGCCGCGCACCTCCAGCCAGGCGCCGCCGTTGAAGACCCCTCCGCCCCAGCCCCCGATCTCGGAGACCTCCCCCGGCCAGCCGAGGTCGCGCACATGCTCCGGGGAGAACGCGCCCCGGTAGTAGACGGCGAAGTCCCAGTCGCTGCCGGGCGAGTGGGTCCCGGTGGCCCGCGAACCTCCGAGCGCGACGGCCTCGACGCGGGGCAGCGCCGCGAGCCGCCGCGCGACGTGGGCGGTGAACTCCTCGTCAGTGCCTGCCTGTTCGGGGTCGTCGTCCATGAGCCGGAGTCTAGGCGCGCGGATCAGAGGCGCCGTAGAGGCCGGCGGGACACCTGCACGAACTCCCGGCAGGGAGCGCCGAGTCCGGTCCGGGAACCCGCGGTCACGCCGGAGGCAGCCGCCTACCGGCCCAGCACGTCCCGCACGATCCGCGCCCACTGCGCGACGACCCGTTCACGACGTGCGCTGTCGTCCCGCAGGAGGTTGGCGAGGCCGAGGCCCCGCGCCATGTCCAGCAGCCCCTGGACGGTCTCGCGGACGCCGGGGGCCGACTCGTCGGCGCCCAGCAGTTCGACCGCCATGCGGTGGGTCTCCCGCCCGATCCGGGTCTCCAGGTCGGTGACGCGCGGGCCCAGCTGGGGTTCGTTCGACGCGGCGACCCACAGTTGGAGCGCGGCGCGGAAGAGCGGGCCGGTGAAGAGGGCGACGATCTGCCGCACGGCCGCCGGTGTGTCGGGCGGCGTCGGCAGCGTCCGCAGCGCCCGGGACCGCTCCTCCGCGACGTACTCGACGGCCGCCGTGAACAGGTCCTCGCGGGTGGGGAAGTGGTGCTGCGCCGCGCCCCGGGAGACCCCGGCGTGCTCGGCCACGACCGTCACCGTGCTGCCGGACCAGCCGAGTTCGGCCAGGCAGGTGACCGCCGACTCCAGCAGCCGCTGCCGGGTCGCGCGGCTGCGGTCCTGCTTGGGGGCGGCGCCGCGGGTGTTCACGGCACCCATTCCGGCTCCCGTCGTTCGAGGAATGCGGTCATGCCCTCGCGGGCCTCCTCGGATGCGAACAGCCGCGCGGACAGTGCGGCGAGGCTATCGGTGTCCCTGTCGAAGGTCCGCAGCACCTCCGCGGTGACCAGCCGCTTCGACTCCGCGAGCCCCTGCGGGGAGCCGCGCCGCAGCCCGTCGAGGACGGGGGCGAGCAGGTCGTCGACGTCCTCGTCGCCTGCGGCGGCGAGCGTGACGAGGCCGATCCGGGCGGCCTCCGCCGCGTCGAACCGCTCACCCGTGAGGTAGTAGCGGGAGGCGGCCCGGGCGTCGAGCCGGGGCAGCAGCGGCATCGAGATGACCGCCGGGGCGACGCCTATCCGCGCCTCCGTGAACGCGAAGGTGGACGCGGGCCCGGCGACGGAGATGTCGCACGCGCCCAGGAGCCCCGTGCCGCCCGCCCGGACGTGGCCGTCCACGCGGGCGACGACCGGTTTCGGCAGCTCGACGATCGTCCGCAGCACCGCCGCGAGGTCCCCCGGGCTCTGGCCGCCCTCGCGCAGGTCGGCGCCCGCGCAGAAGGTGTTGCCGGTGTGGGTGAGGACGACCGCGCGCGTCCCCCCGTCCTCGGCTGCCTTCTCCAGTCCCGCGTACAGCTCGCTCACGAGTCCCACGGACAGCGCGTTGCGGTTGCCCGGGGAGTCGAGCGTCAGCGTGGTGATCCCCTTCGCGTGCGCGCTGCGCACCAACGGGCCCCTGGTCGCGTCCTGTTCGGCGGCTGTCCTCACTTCTCGCCCGTCCTCTCGCTCGTGTCGCGGCCGGACCGCCCGGCGCCCGCCGGCGGTCGGCTCATGCCTCGCCGGCCTCCGCGGCGCGCAGCTCGCGCCGCAGGATCTTTCCGCTGACGGCGCGCGGCACGTCCGCGATGAACTCCAGCCGCCGCACCTTCTTGTACGGGGAGACCTGTCCGGCCACGTACGCCAGCACGTCCTCCTCCGTCAGCCGTGCGCCCTCGTCCCCCTGCTGCCGGACGACGAACGCCTTCGGGACCTCGTTGCCCTCCTCGTCCTCCACCCCGATGACGGCCGCGTCGGCGATCGCCGGGTGGGCCAGGAGCACGGCTTCGAGCTCGGCGGGAGCGACCTGGTAGCCCTTGTACTTGATGAGCTCCTTGACGCGGTCGACGACGTACAGCCAGCCCTCGTCGTCGACGCGTCCGACGTCGCCCGTGCGCAGCCACCCTTCGGCGTCGATCATGGCGGCGGTCTCCCCCGTCCGGCCCAGGTAGCCCTTCATGACCTGCGGGCCGCGGAAGAGCAGTTCGCCGGTCTCGCCCGCGCCGAGGTCGCGGCCGGGGTCGTCCAGGGCGACGACGCGCATCTCGGTGCTCGGCATCAGCTTGCCGACGGTGCCGGGCGGGGCGGCCGCCGAGTGCCGGGGCACCAGGTGCGTCCCCGGGGAGAGCTCGGTCATCCCGTACGCCTGCTTCACCTCCGGCAGCCCCAGCCGCCGCGCGCACGCGGCCCCCAGGTCCGCGTCGAGCGGGGCGGCGGCGCTGACGACGTACTCGAGCGAGGACAGGTCGTACTTGTCGACGTCCGGGTGCTTGGCGAGGGCGAGGACGATCGGCGGCGCGACGTAGAGGGCGTTCACCCGGTGCGCCTCGATCGCCGACAGGAACTGGTCCAGCTCGAAACGCGGCAGGACCACGACCGTGGCCCCGTTGCGCAGCGGCGCGTTCATCAGGGCGGTGAGGCCGTAGATGTGGAAGAACGGGAGCACGGCCAGCAGCGTGTCCCCGGGGCCGCTCGGCATCAGCGGGTGGATCTGCGCGAGGTTGGTGGCGATGTTGCGGTGGGTGAGCATCACGCCCTTGGGCATCGACGTGGTGCCGGAGGAGTACGGCAGCGCGGCCAGGTCTTCGGCCGGGTCGAACTCCACATGCGGCTCGGCCGCCGTGCTGTCGCGCATGTCCAGCAGGCTGCGGTGGCCTTCCACCCGGTCGCAGACGAAGATCTCCTCGACGCCCCCGGCCTCTTCCGCAGCCTGCCGCGCCGTCTCCAGCAGCGCCGAGACGGTGACGATCCAGCGCGCGGAGGAGTCGCGGAGCTGGCGTGCCAGCTCCTTCGCCGTCGCGAGGGGATGGACGGTGCTGACGGCGGCCCCGGCACGCGTCGCGCCGTAGAAGGCCGCCGGGAAGAGGACGGTGTTGGGGCTGTGCAGGGCGACCACGTCGCCCTTGCGCACACCGGCCTCCGCCAGCGCCGCGGCGATCCGGCGGCTGAAGCCGTCGAGTTCCCCGTACGTCAGCGAGCCGCCGCCGGTCCCGTCCACGAGCGCGGTGCGGGCGGCGTGCGCTGCGGCGCTCCCTCCCAGCACGGCGTCGTGGATGGGCTCGTCGACGACAGGAACGTCGGGGTACTCACTGCGGAAGTGCATGCGGTCCTCCGGGAGCGGCGGTCGGGAACGGCGCGGCAGGCCGGCCTGGCCGGACAAATGGCCAGAAGTGACCTCACAGTCTGCTGCCATCGGCACGTTTCCGGCAGTACCCGTGACGCCCCGGCCGCCGCACGGTCAGTACGACTTGGGCAGCCCGAGGCTCTGGTGCGAGACGAAGTTGAGGATCATCTCCCGGCTGACCGGCGCGATGCGGGCCACCCGCGCCGCGGTGATCATGGAGGCGATCCCGTACTCCCGGGTGAGGCCGTTGCCGCCGAGGGTGTGCACCGCCTGGTCGACGGCCTTCACGCACGCCTCGCCCGCCGCGTACTTGGCCATGTTCGCCGCCTCGCCCGCGCCCATGTCGTCGCCGGCGTCGTACAGGGCGGCGGCCTTGGACGTCATCAGGCGGGCCAGCTCCAGGTCGATGTGGGCCTGGGCGAGCGGGTGCGCGATGGCCTGGTGGGCGCCTATCGGCTCCTTCCACACCTGCCGCGTGCGGGCGTAGTCCAGGGCCCGCTCCAGGGCGTAGCGGCCCATGCCGATGCCGAACGCCGCCGTCATGATGCGCTCGGGGTTGAGCCCCGCGAAGAGCTGCAGCAGCCCGGCGTCCTCTCCCCCGCGGCCTCCGGCGTGGGAGGGGCCCCCGCCCACCAGAGCGTCGGCGGGCAGCCGGACGTCGTCGAGGACGAGCTCGAACTGCTTCTCGGGCGCGGACAGTTCCATCTCGATGGGGTTGCGTGTGAAGCCGTCCGCGTCACGGGGGACGATGAACAGGCACGGCTTGAGCTTGCCCGTGCGCTCGTCCTCGGTGCGGCCGACGATGAGCGTCGCGTCGGCGATGTCCACGCCGGAGACGAAGACCTTGCGGCCCGTCAGCACCCAGTCCTCTCCGTCGCGGCGGGCGGTGGTGGTGATGCGGTGCGAGTTGGAGCCGGCGTCGGGCTCGGTGATGCCGAAGGCCATCTTGCGGCTGCCGTCGGCGAGTCCGGGGAGCCAGGCACGCTTCTGCTCCTCGGTGCCGAAGCGTGCGATGACGGTCCCGCAGATCGCGGGCGAGACGACCAGCATCAGCAACGGGCATCCGGCCGCGCCCAACTCCTCCAGGACGATGGCCAGTTCGGTGATCCCGCTGCCTCCGCCGCCGTACTCCTCGGGGAGGTTGACGCCGAGGTAGCCCAGCGAGGCCGCCTCGGCCCACAGCTCGTCGGTGTGCTTGCCGTCGCGCACGACGTCCGTGAAGTACTCGCGCCCGTAGCGCTTGCCGAGCGCGGCGACGGCCGCTCGCAGGTCACGCTGCTCCTCGGACTCCAGCAGGGCCGCGTTCACTGAGGTCATGACGTCTCCTTCTGAGCGGACTGGTCACTCTGGGCGGACGGTTCTGACGGTTCGGGCTGGTCGCTCCGGGCGGGCGCTCCGGTCCGCGCGGCGTCCTCCGCTCCGGTCCGGCCGTCCTCGGTGACGACGGCGAGCAGGGCGCCGACGTCCACCTGGCGCCCCGGCTCGGCGTGCAGCGCGGTGAGGGTCCCGGAAGCGGGAGCGACGACCTTGTGCTCCATCTTCATCGCCTCCAGCCACAGCAGCGGCTCTCCCGCCTTCACGGCGTCGCCGACGGCCAGGCCCTGGACGACGCGTACGACCGTCCCCGGCATCGGTGCGAGCAGCGAACCGGGCTCGTTGCGGGTCTCCGGCTCCCGGAGGCGGGGAAGGGCGGTGAAGGCGTGGGAGCCGAGCGGCGGCGGGGCGTCGACGTGGACGTGCTCGCCGTGACGGCCGTACCGCGACACGGCGAACTCCCGCCGCACGCCGTCGACTTCGAGACGGACACGCTCCGGAAGGGCCTCCAGGAGGCGCAGCCGCACACCGGAGAGGGGCCCCGAACCGGCCTCCGCCGCAGGCGTTTCGCCGTCCGGGTGAGGGCCGTCCTCGACGCGCAGGCCGTCGCGCGTGAGCCGGTAGCGGACCTCGATCTCCTCCTGCGAGGGCTCCGTCCTGTACGTCTTGACCTGGGACTGCGAGGGCACGTTGCGCCAGCCGCCGAGTCGCGCGGTGACCGTCGTGCCGGCGGCCCGGTTGCGGGCGGCGTCGGCCAGCGCGGCAGCCAGGGCGGCGAGCCGGCGTGCCGTGGCGTCCCCGGGCCGCGTCAGCTCCTCCAGGTGCCTGTCGTAGAACCCGGTGTCGAGCCCCGCGGCCTGTCCGTCCGCGCCGTCGCCGCCGCTGCCCGCGTCCGCGAAGTCCGGGTGGCGCAGCGACCGTACGAGGAGTTCGCGGTTCGTGGCGGGGCCGTGCACGCGGGCGCGCTCCAGCGCGTGCGCCAGCCTGCGGACGGCCTCCCGCCGTGTCGGCGCGAACGCGACGGCCTTCGCCAGCATCGGGTCGTAGTGCACCCCGATCTCGTCGCCGTCCGCGACGCCGCTGTCGAGGCGTACGCCGGGCACCTCCAGGCGGTGCAGGGTTCCCGTCTGCGGCTGCCAGCCGCGTGCCGGGTCCTCCGCGTAGAGCCTGGCCTCCACGGCGTGGCCCCGGGGCGCGGGCGGCCCTCCGGGGTCGAGGGCCCCGCCTTCCGCGACACGGATCTGGAGCGCCACGAGGTCCACTCCGTAGACGCACTCGGTGACGGGATGCTCCACCTGGAGGCGGGTGTTCATCTCCAGGAAGTACGCGCGGCGACCGAGGCCGCCGCCCGCGGAGCCCGTCCCGCCCGGCCCGCCGGACGCGACCAGGAACTCGACCGTGCCCGCGCCCCGGTAGTCCACGGCCCGCGCCGCACGCACGGCCGCCTCGTGCAGCTCGGCGCGCAGTTCCGCGCTCAACGCGGGTGCGGGGGCCTCCTCGACGACCTTCTGGTGCCTCCGCTGCAGCGAGCAGTCGCGGGTGCCCAGCGCCCATACGGTCCCGTGGCCGTCCGCCAGGATCTGCACCTCGACGTGGCGGCCGCGCTCCACGTACGGCTCGACGAAGACCTCGCCGTCGCCGAACGCCGCCGCGGCCTCCGCACGCGCGGCCTCGATCTCCCCCTCAAGGGCGGCGAGTTCGCGCACGACGCGCATGCCGCGTCCGCCGCCCCCCGCCGCGGCCTTCACCAGCAGCGGCAGGTCGGCCTCCGTGGCCTCCTCGGGCCGTACGGGCGCCAGCAGCGGTACGCCGGCCTCGCCCATGAGCTGCTTGGCGCGGGTCTTGGACGCCATGGCCTCGATGGCCGAGGCGTCCGGGCCGATCCACACCAGTCCGGCGTCCCGCACCGCCCGTGCGAAACCGGCGTTCTCGGAGAGGAATCCGTAGCCCGGGTGCACGGCGTCGGCACCCGCCGCCAGCGCCGCCTCGATGACGAGGTCGCCGCGCAGATACGTCTCGGCGGGCGCGTCGCCCGGCAGCCGGACCGCCGCGTCGGCCTCGCGTACGTGCGGGGCGTGCGCGTCGGCGTCCGAGTGGACGGCGACGGTGGCGACGCCCAGCTCGGCGCATGTGCGGAAGACGCGCCGGGCGATCTCTCCCCGGTTCGCGACCAGCACCGATGTGATCATTCTCTGCTCCACTCCGCCGCTCATCGGCCCGTCACAGCCCCTCACATCCGGAAGACGCCGAAGCCGCCGCGCGCGCCCTCGACCGGCCCGGTGTGGATGGCGGACAGGCACATGCCCAGCACGGTGCGGGTGTCGCGCGGGTCGATCACCCCGTCGTCGTAGAGCCGCCCCGAGAGGAACATCGGCAGCGACTCGGCCTCGATCTGCTGCTCCACCATCGCCCGCAGGCCCGCGTCGGCCTCTTCGTCGAACGGCTTGCCCTTCGCCGCCGCGGACTCCCGCATGACGATCGACATCACGCCGGCGAGCTGCTGCGGACCCATGACGGCCGACTTGGCGCTGGGCCACGCGAACAGGAACCGCGGGTCGTAGGCCCGTCCGCACATGCCGTAGTGGCCCGCGCCGTAGCTGGCGCCCATCAGCACCGACAGGTGCGGCACCTTCGAGTTGGACACCGCGTTGATCATCATGGAGCCGTGCTTGACGATGCCGCCCTGCTCGTACTCCTTGCCCACCATGTAGCCGGTGGTGTTGTGCAGGAAAAGCAGCGGGATGTCGCGCTGGTTGGCGAGCTGGATGAACTGGGTCGCCTTCTGCGACTCCTCGCTGAAGAGCACGCCGCGGGCGTTGGCGAGGATGCCCAGCGGATAGCCGTGCAGCCGCGCCCAGCCCGTGACGAGGCTCGTGCCGTAACGCGGCTTGAACTCGTCGAAGTCGGAGCCGTCGACGACGCGGGCCACGACCTCGCGCGGATCGAACGGCGTACGCAGGTCGCCGGGGACGACGCCGAGCAGCTCCTCCTCGTCGTACTCGGGCGGCGCCACCGTCGCGGCGGCCGGACTGCCGTGCGCCTTGCGCCAGTTGAGCCGGGAAACGACGCTCCGCGCCTGGCGCAGCGCGTCCGGCTCGTCCAGCGCGAAGTAGTCGCCGAGCCCGGAGACGCGGGTGTGCATGTCCGCGCCGCCCAGCTCCTCGTCGCCGGACTCCTCGCCGGTCGCCATCTTCACCAGCGGCGGCCCGCCGAGGAAGACCTTCGACTGCTCCTTCACCATGATCACGTGGTCGGACATGCCGGGGACGTACGCGCCGCCCGCCGTCGAGTTGCCGAACACCACGGCCACGGTGGGGATTCCGGCCTCGGAGAGCCTCGTGAGATCGCGGAAGAGCGCGCCCCCCGGGATGAAGATCTCCTTCTGGCTGGGCAGGTCGGCACCGCCCGACTCCACGAGGCTGATGAGAGGCAGCCGGTTCGCGTAGGCGATCTCGTTGGCCCGCAGCGCCTTCTTCAGCGTCCAGGGGTTGCTCGCACCGCCCCGTACCGTCGGGTCGTTCGCCGTGATCAGGCACTCCACGCCCTCGACGACGCCGATACCGGTCACGAGGGACGCGCCCACCGTGTAGTCGCTTCCCCAGCCCGCCAGCGGCGAGAGCTCCAGGAACGGGGTGTCGGGGTCGACCAGCAGCTCGACACGTTCGCGGGCGAGCAGCTTGCCGCGTCCGCGGTGCCGCCGGACGTACTTCTCACCGCCGCCCGCCACGGACTTGAGCAGTTCGGCGTCGAGCTCGCCGAGCCGCCGCAGCATCGTCTCCCTGGCGGCGGCGTAGTCGTCGCCCCGCACGTCCAGCGTCGAGCCCAGCACGCTCACGGGCCCACCACCCCCTCGCAGATCTCCTCCGGCACGTCCGCATACCGAGCACGCAGCCACTCCCCCAGCGCCTTGGCCTGCGGATCGAACCGCGCCTGGGAGGCGACTCCCTGACCGAGCAGTCCCTCGATCACGAAGTTGACGGCCCGCAGACCGGGGAAGACGTGACGTGTGACCGCCAACCCGGCCGTCTCCGGCAGCAGTTCACACAACACGTCGACGGTCATCTCGTGCGCCAGCCAGCGCCACGCCGGCTCGCTGCGCACCCACAGGCCCACGTTGGCGCTGCCGCCCTTGTCCCCGCTGCGCGCTCCCACGACCGTCCCCAGCGGCACCCTGCGCACCGGCCCCGGGGGCAGCGGCTCGGGCAACTCCGGCTCCGCGGCCGGCCGGAGCTCCTGCGTCGTACGGGGCGGAGGGACGTCCTCACGGCTCCCGTCGGGCAGCACCGCGACGTGCGGTACGCGCGAGGCCTTCTCGTAGGCGGCCTCGAACACTCCGTACGGCGCGCCCTTCCCGGGCGGCGCCGTCACGTGGAAGCCGGGGAAGCTCGCCAGCGCCAGCTCGATCGCGGCGCCGCTGACGGCGCGCCCCACCGCGTCGGCGGAGGGGTCGCGTACGGCCAGCCGCAGCGTCGCGCTCGCCTCCTCCTGAACTGCGGGGTCCTCGCGGTCCGTTCGCGCGAGGGTCCACGTCACCTGTGCGGGACGGCTGCCGGAGCGCTCCAGCGCGTCCTCCATCTGCGCCTGTACGAGGGCCGCCTTGGCCTCGATGTCGAGCCCCGTCAGCACGAAGGCCACCTCGTTGCGCCAGCCGCCCATGCGGGTCAGCCCCACCTTCAGCTCGGGCGGCGGCGCCTCCCCCCGGACGCCCTCGATCCGCACCCGGTCCCGGCCCGCGTCGCGCAGGCGCACCGTGTCGAGGCGGGCGGTGACGTCGGGACCCGCGTAGCGGGCGCCCGCCGTCTCGTACAGCAGCTGCGCCGTCACCGTTCCCACGGTCACGGCGCCGCCGGTGCCGGGGTGCTTGGTGATGACGGACGTACCGTCGGCCTCGATCTCCGCGACGGGGAAGCCGGGATGGCGCACGTCGATGCCCTCCTGCGCGAAGAAGGCGTAGTTGCCGCCCGTCGCCTGCGTCCCGCACTCCAGCACGTGCCCCGCGACGACGGCTCCCGCCAGCGCGTCCCTGTCCCCGGCGGACTCGCCGGACCACCCGAAGTGGGCGGCGGCGGCGCCGCTCACCAGCGCGGCGTCCGTGACGCGGCCGGTGACCACGACGTCGGCACCGGCGCGCAGGCACGCGCTGATCCCCCCGCCGCCGAGATAGGCGTTGGCGGTCAGCACGCCCTCGCCCCACGAGCCCCGCGCCAGCACATCGTCTCCCTCGACGTGCGCCACCTCGGCGGGAACTCCCACCTGACCGCTCAACTCCCGTACGGCGGCGGCCAGTCCGGCCGGGTTCAGACCGCCCGCGTTGACGACGATGCGTACGTTCTTCTCGCGGGCGAGGGCCAGCGAGTCCTCCAGCTGCCGCAGGAACGTCCTGGCGTAGCCGCGCCCGGGGTCCTTCATGCGGTCCTTGCCGAGGATGAGCATCGTCAGCTCGGCGAGGTAGTCGCCGGTGAGGACGTCCAGCTCGCCGCCGGTGAGCATCTCCTCCATGGCCTGGAACCGGTCGCCGTAGAAGCCCGAGCAGTTCCCGACGCGCAGCACCTCGCGCCCGTTCACGTCCCGTCCGTTCACGTCGCGACCTTCCGCTTCCCGCCCGGTCACGAGCCGCTCCTCGCCGGGCGGCCCTCACCGGGCGGCCCGGCGAACGCCTGCGCGATCTCCAGCCAGCGGGAGGCGTCCGGGCCCTGCGCGTGCACGCCGGCGTCCGTGAGGTGGATCCGCTGCGTCACGAGCCTGCAGAAGCCGACCGCGTCCCCGGTCACCCGCTGCCCGGCACCGGCGGGCCCGTGCGTCCACAACTCACCGTCGACGCCCCGCAGTTCGACGCGGAACTCCTCCTCCGGCGGCTGCAGCCCGCGCACGGCGTAGGCGAAGTCCCGCGCCCGCACACCGATCCGCGCGACGTGGCGCAGGCGCCGCGTCGGCTCGCGTCGCACGCCGAGCGCGTCGGCGACGTCCTCGCCGTGCGCCCAGGTCTCCATGATCCGCGCGGTGGCCATACCGGCGGCGCTCATCGACGGCCCGTACCAGGGGATGCGGGCGCCACGCGGAACCTGCCCCAGCGCCCGCAGCAGTTCGGCGCGCCCGGCCCGCCACTGCTCCAGCAGCTCCGCCGGTGGCAGCGCGGCACCTCGCTCCGCGCCCTCGTCGACGAACCGTCCGGGCTCGGCGAGGGCGGCCTGCGAGGCGCGCCCGAAGGCGGCCTCGTCGGTGAGCGCCGTCAGCGACTGCCGGTCGGTCCAGGCGAGATGGGCGATCTGGTGCGCGACCGTCCAACGCGGGGCGGGCGTCGGCAGAGTCCAGGACTCGGCTTCGATCTCCGCCACGAGCCCGTCCAGCGCCTCGCCTTCGTCGCGGAGGTCCGCCAGAACGGCCGCAGCCGTATCGGCGGCGGTTCTACCGGCATCCGCGCCGGGACCGTCCGCGCTGCCCGCGGCTTCCGTCATCGCCCGCCCGCCCCTCGCTCGTCCGGACCACGAGCGTGACAGCGAAGACAAAAACAAGCAAGCATGCTTGGAAAGTTTCCGGTCCGGACGACGGGACGGAACGGCCGCCGGCCACGGCCCGTACCCCGGCAGCCGGACGCCACGGAGGCCCCACGGCTCCCGCTGCACGCCGCGCACCACACTTCCCGCCGCCGGTGCGGCATACGACACATAGCGGTTGCCCCGCAGTACCCGCGTACGGGTACAGGCCGGTGGAACACTGCCGGTGAAGTACCGAGGAAGGGACGGACGTTGGACATCGTGGACTTACTCCTGCTGGCCCTCGCCGGCGGCGCGCTCGCCGCCGGGCGCCACCTGCGCCTCTACCCGGCGAGCTGGGACAAGCGGGAGTACGTCTACGCCGCCCGGTACCGCGGCGCGCGCAACGACCTGCGGCAGGCCCGCGCGCGGAGGCGGTCGGTGCAGCACGGGGAACAGCGAGCGGTGGAGGCGGTGCAAGCACGCGTCGCCGAATCGGGCCGCAGAAGCAGAGAGCTCGTCCGATCGCTGAAGGAGGAGCGCGAGAAGGTGCGCCGGCCGCAGCTGGGACCCGCACTGGCCGACGACTTCGGAGAGCTGCGCCTGCACGAGCACCATCTGCAGTTTCTCCGCGTGACCCCCGACGCGGCCCCCACCCCCGACGGCGACCCGTTGCGGCTGGCCCGCATCACGGTGGCGACCGAACTGTCCCCGCAGGAGAACTGCTACATCAACGTGACGACGTCCGACGGCGACGAGCGTTCCGCCGTCTACCCACGTGGCCGGTACGAGGAGCGGGACGTCAAGGCCTTCAGGAACAGGATCCGGAGGCAGGCCGTGGCCGACGAGGAGTTCGCCCGCTCGCAGGAGGCCAGGGACGCCGAACTGACGGCCCGCATCGACGAGATCGAGGCGGACGAGGACAGGTCGAGGCAGGCGGGCCTCCGCGAGGTCGAGGAACTGGTCCAGGCCCAGCAGGCGGCACCCGAGCGGCTCGAAGCCGAGCAGAAGTGGCAGTACGCCCGTAAGAACTGGGCAGGCGACGCCCACCGCCAGCCGCCTCTGTGGGCGCGACCCTGGAAGTGAAGCGGCTTCGCCGCACCGCACCCCCAGGGCCGCACACCGTCCCTGCCCGGCCCTTCCGCCGGCCGCGAGAGCGTCAACCCGGCTGGATCCCGGTCCTCACGCGTCGTCTTCCCCGCGGTCGGCGCCCCCGCGCCGCTCCAGCCCCTCCGCGAGGACTTCCGCGAGGTGGCGGCTGGACCGCCCTTCGAGCTGTTCCAGCTGCGTGCGGCAGGAGTAGCCGTCCGCCAGCAGTTCGGCATCGCCGCCCGCCTCCCGCACGGCGGGCAGCAGCTGGTCCTCCGCGCAGGCGACGGACACTTCGTAATGCCCCTTCTCGAAGCCGAAGTTGCCCGCCAGGCCGCAGCAGCCCTTGCTCAACTCCCCTGTCAGACCGGCCCGTGCACGCAGCTTCCGGTCCGCTTCGTCCCCGATCACGGCGTGCTGGTGGCAGTGCGTCTGGCCTGCGACAGGACGGTCGATCCGCGGCGGTTCCCAGTCCGGGGCGTACTCCTGGAGCGTCTCGGCGAACGTCCGGACCGCCGCGGCGAGCCGCCGCGCACGCGGGTCGTCGCTCAGCAGCTCCGGTACGTCCGTGCGCAGCGCCGCCGCGCACGGCGGCTCCAGCACGGTCACGGGAAGGCCCGCGTCGAGTGCGGGCTCGATGTGGTCGAGCGTGCGGCGCATGACGGCGCGGGCCAGGTCGAGCTGTCCCGTCGAGACGTACGTCAGCCCGCAGCACACCTGTTTCGGCGGCACCGTGATCCGCAGGCCGGCGTCCTCCAGGACCCGCACCGCAGCCGAACCGGCCTCCGGCGAAAGGTAGTTGGTGAAGGTGTCCGGCCACAGCACCAGCGTCTTCCCGGCCTTGCCGCCGTCGCCCCGGGACTCTGCGCGCCCCGCGTCCTTGCCGCGCTGCCTGCGCCACCACCGCGTGAAGGGCTCCGCCGCCAGCGGCGGGATGTCCCGTTCCGGCGCGATACCGCCCAGCCGCTTCGCGATCGCCGCCAGCGGCCGTACGCGGGCGGCGGCGTTGAGCAGCGGCGCCGTCCTGCTCGCCGCCGCGAGCCGAAGCCACTGCGGGAGCCGGCCCATCGAGTGGTGCGCCATCGGGCGGCGCCTGCCCTGGTAGTGGTGGTGCATGAACTCGGCCTTGTAGGTGGCCATGTCGACGTTCACGGGGCAGTCGCTGCGGCACCCCTTGCACGACAGGCACAGGTCGAGCGCGTCGTGCACCTCCTCCGACTGCCAGCCGTCGGTGACGACTTCGCCGGCGAGCATCTCGTGCAGCAGCCGGGCGCGCCCGCGCGTCGAGTGCTTCTCCTCGCCCGTGGCGCGGAAGGACGGGCACATCACACCCGAACCGGCTTCCGTGTTGCGGCACTTGGCCACGCCGACGCAGCGCCGCACAGCCGCGGAGAAGTCCCCGCCGTCGTGCGGGTAGCCGAACTCCACGTCGACCGGCTCGCGCGGCAGCGGCGCGAAGCGCAGGTTCTCGTCGATGCGGGCGGGCCGCACCAGCATGCCCGGGTTGAGGCCCCCGGCCGGGTCCCAGAGGTCCTTGAAGCGCCCGAAGAGCTCCACCATCTCGGGCCCGTACATCCGCGGCAGCAGCTCGGCCCGCGCCTGCCCGTCGCCGTGCTCGCCCGACAGCGAGCCGCCGTGCTCGACCACCAGGTCCGCCAGCTCGTGGGAGAAGGTCCGGAACCGGCGGATCCCCTCGTCGCCGAGCAGGTCGAAGTCGATGCGCACGTGGATGCAGCCGTCGCCGAAGTGCCCGTACGGCAGCCCCCGCAGCCCGTGCTGCCGCAGCAGCGCGCGGAAGTCGCGCAGGTACGCCCCGAGCCGGGCGGGCGGCACCGCGCAGTCCTCCCAGCCGGGCCACGCCTCGCTGTCCCCTTCGCCGCCGGGCCCGCCCGGCATCCGCGTCGCCGTGCCGGAGGCGTCCTCGCGGATGCGCCACAGCGCGCGCTGCGCGCCCGGCGGCACGATCAGCCGGTGGTCCGTGACGCCGTCCGCCGCGGCGCGGCACAGCTCCCCGGCCCGCGCCCGCGCGTGCGCCTCGTCGTCCCCGCCGACCTCGACGAACAGCCAGGCACCGCCGCGCGGCAGGTCCGTCCTGGCGGCGTCCGAGACGAGGTCGTTGGCCATGCCCTCGACGGTCAGCGGCCCGTGGGGAAGGAGCCCGGCGGCGGCCTCGGCGGCGGCGCTCTCGTCGGGGTAGCCGAGCACCGCCAGGACGCGTGCTCCCGGCGCGGGCACCAGCCCGACCGTCGCGCGGGTCAGCAGGCCGAGCGTCCCCTCGCTGCCCGTGAACACCCTGGCCCAGTCCTCGCCCTTCTCGGGCAGCAGCTCGTCCAGCGCGTAACCCGAGATGCGGCGCGGGAGTTCGGGGAAGCCGGTGCGCAGCCGCGTCATCTCCTGGCGCACCAGCTCCCGCGCGCCCTCCCGCAGCCGGGCCGGGACGCCGTCGCCGCCGGGGGCCAGCAGCATCCGCTCCCCCGCGTGCCCGACGACGTCGAGTTCGCGGACGTTGTCGGCGGTCGTGCCCCAGGCCACCGAGTGCGAGCCGCACGAGTTGTTGCCGATCATCCCGCCGAGCGTGCACCGGCTGTGCGTGGAGGGGTCGGGGCCGAAGGTGAGGCCGTGCGGGGCCGCCGCGTCGCGGAGCCGGTCGAGGATGACGCCGGGCTGTACGACGGCGGTCCGGGCCGCGGGGTCGATGTGCTCGATGCGGTTCATGTGCCGTGTGAAGTCCAGGACGACGCCCGTGCCCGTGGCCTGGCCCGCGATCGAGGTCCCGGCGCCGCGCGCGACCACCGGCACGTTCGACTCGCGGCAGACGGCGAGCACCGCGGCCACGTCGTCCGCGTCGCGGGGGGCGACGACGCCCATCGGCACGCGCCGGTAGTTCGAGGCGTCCATCGTCACGAGCGCCCGCGAGGTGGTGGAGAACTCGACCTCGCCCCCGACGGCCGCTCTGAGCGCCGCCTCCACCTCGCCCGCGTCCGCCTGCGGCGCCGCCGCGTCGCTGTGCAGTCCTGCCGCCTGACTGTCCGTGCCTCGTGTGCGTCCCCGGGAGTCCCGGCCCGCCGCATCCCGTGCCTGTGCCATGGGACAAGCGTGCACGCTGACCGCCTCCCGGCGGCACCCTCCCCCGGGGACCGATACGGCGGATCCACCCTCGGTAAGCCGCCCGGAACAGGGCGTACACTCACCTCATGTACTGCGTACGCACGGTGAGGACGCGCCTCGCACAGGCCCCTCGCCCGCCGCGTACCGCAGGCGCGGCGCGCATCGCCGTCGTAAGGATCAGCGCCGGGGACGGCAACGCCGAAGCACCCAAGAACGGCTGTAGGGCCCTGCGCGGCCACGGCTAGCGCTCGTCCCCGTTCGCAGCGCGGGAACGTGCACCACCCACCGCGGCCGGTCCGCCCCCTCGCCGACGCTCGTCCCGAACTTCTGCTCTCGGAACGCCCTGCCCCAGGGCGTTCCGCCCACGTGTGCGTCTCCGGCTGAACACACGCCACCCACCCGCGTTTCCGCACCGCCAGGCCCGGCGCCGTCGTACACCAGGCGACCGCCGGTGGCCGGGCGTGCGCCGCACCAGACCCCGAAGGGGCCCCTGTGAAATTGAGCGAACTGCTTTCCGGACACGACCACCGAGTGCTTCAGGGCGACCCGGAGACGGAGATCACCACGGGTGTGCACTTCGAGGCCGGGCGGGTCTCCCCGGGTTCGCTCTTCATCGCGGTGCCCGAGCACCTGGAAGGGGGACCACAGCTCGCCGAGACGGCTCTCGCTCGCGGCGCGGCGGCTCTCCTCGTCCAGTGCGCCGGCACGGCGGTGCCGGCCTCAGCCGCAGAGGGCGTCTGTGTCGTACGTGTGCCCGACGCACGTACCGCGGCCACCCTCGTCACCTCGCGCTACCACGGCGAGCCCGGACGGGAGATGGACATGGTCGCGGTGACCGGCACCAACGGCAAGACATCCGTGTCGTGCATGATCGAGTCCCTGCTGAGGATCGCCTCCGGTACCCGGGCAGGTGTCATCGGTACGTCAGGCAGCCGGATCGGCGATGAGCTGATCCCGATGCCGCCCTCCGCGCTGAGCACGCCCGAGTCGCCGGACTTCCAGTACCTGCTTGCCCGCATGCGCGACCGGGGGGTCGGGAGCGTCGTGCTGGAGGCCACCTCGATGGGCCTCTTCACGCACCGCGTCGACCACGCCTTCCTCGACGTCGGCGTCTTCACCAACCTCACGCAGGACCACCTGGACGACCACGGCACCATGGAGGACTACCGCGACGCCAAGCTGCGCCTCTTCCAGGGCCTCTGCCGACGCGCTGTCGTCAACGCCGACGACCCGGTGGGCGCGATGGTCCCCGCGATGATGCCGGGCTCCGCGACGACGTACGCCCTCGACGCCGACGCCGACTACCGGGCCTCCGACCTGGACATGGACGCCTTCGGCACCCGGTTCACGCTGCACCACGCGGGCCGCAAGTACCCGGCTGCCGTCCCCGTCCCCGGCCGCTTCTCGGTGGCCAACGCCCTGGCGGCGGTGGCCGCGTGCCACGGGCTGGGGCACGACCTGGAAGAGCTCGTCCGCGCCCTGGACCGGATGCCTCCCGTCCCCGGCCGGTTCGAGCGGTTCGAGACGCCACGCGGCACCTCCGTCATCGTTGACTACGCCCATTCACCGGATTCGCTGCGCAAAGTCCTCGCCACCCTGCGCGGCTTCGCGCCCGCCCGCGTCATCACCGTCTTCGGCTGCGGCGGCGACAGGGACGTCACCAAGCGCGCCGAGATGGGCGAGATCGCCGGGAGCTACTCCGACCTGTGCGTCCTCACGTCCGACAATCCCCGGCACGAGGACCCGGAGGCGATCCTCGACCAGATCGTCCCCGGTCTCGCCTCCACCGGCACCCCGTACGAGCGGTTCGCCGACAGGCGGGAGGGGATCGCCTACGCACTGTCCGCTGCGGGCCGCGGCGACACGGTCCTCATCGCGGGGCGGGGCAGCGAGACGCACCAGGCCGTCCGCGGAAAGCTGCTCCCCTTCGACGACATGGCCACCGTGCGCAAGCTGGCAGGCGCCTGAGGCACGACGAGACGTCAACCAAAGGTTGACACTCACCGTGCGTCAACCTACCGTTGACAGCATGGTGAATCCGACCCCCATGACCCCCACCGTCCGCCTCGACGACCTCATCGAGGCCATCAAGAAGGTGCACCCGGAAGTCCTCGACCAGCTCTCCGACGCCGTCATCGCCGCGGACCACCTCGGCGACGTCGCCGACCACCTGATCGGTCACTTCGTGGACCAGGCGCGGCGCTCCGGCGCGTCCTGGACGGAGATCGGCAAGAGCATGGGCGTCACCCGGCAGGCGGCCCAGAAGCGCTTCGTGGCGAAGGGTGCCGGCGAGAACCCGGACCTCGACCCCGGTCAGGGCTTCAGCCGCTTCACCCCGCGGGCGAGGAACGTGGTCGCCGCGTCGCACAACGAGGCCCACGCCGCGGGCAACGACGAGATCCGCACCGAGCACCTGGTACTGGGACTCCTCAGCGAACCGGAGGCCCTCGCGGCGAAGGCGATCACCGCCCAGGGCGTGACGCCGGAGTCCGTACGGGAGGCCGCGGCAGCGGCACTGCCTCCCGCCGCGGGCGAGGTGCCCGACCTGATCCCCTACGACGCCGGGGCGCGCAAGGCGCTGGAACTGACCTTCCGGGAAGCCCTGCGGCTCGGCCACAACTACGTCGGCACGGAGCACCTCCTGCTCGCACTGCTGGAGTTCGAGGACGGCGACGGCGTGCTCACCGGTCTGGGCGTCCGCAAGGCAGCCGTGGAGGAGCACGTCGTCCAGCTCCTGGCAGCAGTCGCGGCTCGCATGCAGGAGGAGCCCCGGGAGCGCGGCGCGGACGGCACCGAGGAGTGACGGCACGGCGGGCGCCGCGCCCGGGCGACGCCCGCGCGTGACGCCCACGAAGGACCGGAGCGACCCCGGGAGACGGGCCGGCGGGCGGGAAGCGGGACGCGCACCGGCCCGTCACCCCTCCGTCGCGTCCGTCAGCCTTCCGCCGTGTCCCGGCAGAGCTCCTCGGGGATACTGCGGGTGTCGATGCGGACGCCCCCGACGACGCGTCCGCCCGCGATGGCCGCGGCCCGCAGGCAGAAGTGGACCCACATGTTGAACTGCATCTCCTTGGCGACGCGGAGCCGGCTGTAGAGCAGATCGGCCAGCCTGTCCCCCGCCCTCGACCAGGCCTCCGTCCGGAACTCGAGCAGCCCGTCCTCGGCGGTACGCGCGCTGAACTGGATCTGCCCCGCCTCCAGATGGCCGCGCAGCGTCCCCAGGCGGAACGACGTCGCGTCGCAGTGCAGGACCCGGACGGGCCCGTCCCAGGGGCCCGGCATCTGCACGCGGTACTCGTCCCCCTCGCACGGCGGACCCGCCTCCCCCCGCGTCTTGTGGAAGACCGCGACCGTCGACGGCGCCACCCTGTTCAGGTTGGCGGCGACGGCCTCCATCAGCTCCCCGGGAGTCATCGCGGCACCCTCGATCCGCACGGTGAACCGCCGGTGGAACATCGGCCCTACGCCGTCCGAGAGCGGCTTGCTCCACTCGTCGGTGAGGCGCTCCGCCAGCCGGGGCGGAAGGTCGTCCGCGTCCCCCGGGGTCTCGCTGCGGTGAAGCGCCGTCACACGCCACAGGTACTGCCATGAGACGAGCAGCACGCCCAGCGGGAAGCGCAGCACGGCTCCCGCCCTGCGTTTCAGCGAAGGTCCCTGCGGAGGTGCTGCGTGCGGTGTGGACATGCCCTTCATGACACCATGTGACTTATTCGTCTGCTTAGTCGGAGTCATCCTGTCGATCGCTGAGAAGGAGGCCGGTGACGTGACCGCGAAGGTGATCCACCGTCTCGGAGTCCGCAGCTCGTACATCCAGACCGCGGCCATGGGCTCCATCGCCCTGTGCCTCACGCTGTGGATGCGGGCCGCCGGCCTCGACCAGGACGAACGCGGCAACGCGGAGCGCCGGGCCATCTTCGTCGGCCTGTGGGGCCCCACCCTGTGGACGATCAGCCAGTCGGTGGCGGAACTGGAGTGAGGGTCCGCCGGGCGGCACGCCTCGCACGCCTCCCCGTCCACGCCGGGCGCGACGCTTGTACCGCGGCTGCCGAAGACCAGTGAGGCGCACCATGCCGCGAGAGCGACGCCTGTACCGCGAGGAGGCCGTACGGGCCCTGCGCGCCCTGGCCTCACTCGACGTCAACTACCCCGGGCCGGCACCCCGGCCGGGAGCCGAAGGCGGATGGCACATCGACACCCTCGTGCAGCCCCTCCCGCCGGAGAGCGCCGGCGACCCCGTCCCCGGCGGTTCGTGGGAGACCGCCCGCCGTCTCGTCCGCGACTACCAGTTCGCGGAGCCCCGCATCCTCCGCTCCGTCTACGACTCGACGACCCCGCTGCTGGGCCGGGACATGCTGCTCGAAGGGCGGTTCTACGGGCTCCGCTTCGACATGGGCGTACGGGTGACCAGCGTCACGGACGAGGTCCACGGCTCCGGCGAGCACGCCCGCCGCGTATGGGGCTGGAGCTACCAGACGCTCCAGGGCCACCTCGAACAGGGCGAGCTGACCTACGAGGTGGTCAAGCATCTGCACACCGGCGCCGTCGACTTCGTCATCACCGGCTACTCGCGGCGGGCACCCATCCGCAGACCCCTCATCCGCATCGGGTTCATGCTGTTCGGACGTCTCACGCAGCGCCGCTTCTACCGCAGGAGCGCGAATCGGCTGCACCGGCTGCTCCAGGGCGAGCTGCGCGGCATCCCCGCCGCCGCCCTGCGGACACATCCCGCCGACGCCCGTGTCGTCGTCGCCCCGGCCAGGGCGCCCCTCCCCAAGCCGGTCCAGGGGGTCCCGCACCGCCGGAACTGAGCTCCCCCGCGCCTGCCTCCGGCACCGCGACCGTGCCGACCTGGCAGAACCACGATTGAAGTCCGCGTGAACGGAGACCCGCCGTGGTGCATCCAGCAGCGCTGCACCGGATGAAGGCGGCGGTGGTTGGGAACACAGCGCCGTCGCCGCTCCCTCCCCCGCGGAGGGACACGCCTTTCGCGGGGGATGGCCGGTCCGGGGCCGACCCGCCGTCCGCGGAAGCGAGCGCCAGGCCGCCGCCCTGAGGGCCGTCTGACCTGCCCGGCGTCTCACCCGGTGGACCTCGCCCCCTGCCGTGTAAAGCGACGCACTACCCTTCACCTGTGGCTGATCTCCAGATTCCCGCTGACATCAAGCCCGCCGACGGTCGATTCGGCTCGGGCCCGTCCAAGGTACGTACGGAGGCACTGGCCGCCCTGGCTGCCACCGGTACGTCACTGCTCGGCACCTCGCACCGCCAGGCCCCGGTCAAGAACCTGGTCGGCAGCGTGCGCGAAGGTGTCAAGGAACTCTTCCAGCTCCCCGACGGCTACGAGGTCGTCCTCGGCAACGGCGGCACCACCGCCTTCTGGGACATCGCGACGCACGGCCTGATCGAGGGCACGTCGCAGCACCTCTCCTTCGGCGAGTTCTCCAGCAAGTTCGCGAAGGCCGCCAAGCAGGCGCCGTGGCTCGGCGATCCGACCGTCGTCGAGTCGGAGCCCGGCACGCACCCGAAGCCCCGTGCCGAGGCGGGCACCGACGTGTACGCCCTCACCCACAACGAGACCTCGACCGGCGTCGCCATGCCGATCGAGCGGGTGGCGGGCGCCGACGACGGCGCGCTCGTCCTGGTGGACGCCACCTCCGGCGCCGGCGGCCTTCCCGTCGACGTGAGCGAGAGCGACGTCTACTACTTCGCCCCGCAGAAGTCCTTCGCGTCGGAGGGCGGGCTGTGGATCGGTCTCTTCTCGCCCGCCGCCCTGGAGCGGGCCGAGCGGATCGCCTCGTCCGGCCGCCACATCCCGGCGTTCTTCGATCTGCGGACCGCGATCGACAACTCGCGCAAGAACCAGACGTACAACACCCCCGCCCTCTCCACCCTCTTCCTGCTGGCGGACCAGCTGGACTGGATCAACGGTCAGGGCGGGCTCGACTGGGCGGTGCGCCGCACGGCCACCTCGTCCAGGACGCTCTACGGATGGGCCGAGGAAGCCAAGTTCGCGTCACCGTTCGTCTCCGACCCGGCGCAGCGCTCGCAGGTCGTCGGCACGATCGACTTCAACGACGACGTCGACGCGGCCGCCGTCGCGAAGGTGCTGCGCGCCAACGGCGTCGTCGACACCGAGCCCTACCGGAAGCTGGGCCGCAACCAGCTCCGCGTCGCGATGTTCCCGGCGGTCGAGCCCTCCGACGTGGAGGCGCTGACGCGCTGCGTGGACTACGTGATCGAGCACCTTTGACATCCTCCCGGCTCTAAAGGACCGGGATTCCTACTCCCCGCATCTGCGGGTCTCGGTGGGTTCCTGCTTCAACGCGCTGTGCCAGAACACGTTCCGGTCTTACCTGCGCTCCACAAGCTGACACCGCCAGTCCAGCGGCCTTCGCGACGTTAACCGCCGCGTTCACGTCTCGGTCAAGGACGGCCCCGCATGCCCCGCACGTCCACACACGAACATGGAGGGGCTTGGGGCCGTCCTTGACGCCGCACACGGAGCACACCTGCGAGGTCGGCTCGAACCGGCCGATCCTCACGAAGGTGCGGCCGTAGCGTGCGGCCTTGTACTCCAGCATTCCGACGAACGCCGACCATCCGGCGTCGTGCACGGACTTGCCCAGGCGTGTGCGGGCGAGTCCCTTCACCGCCAGGTCTTCCACGGCGACCGCTTGGTTCTCGCGGATCAGTTTGGTGGAGAGCTGGTGGTGGAACTCGCGCCGTGCGTCGGTGACCTTCGCGTGGGCACGGGCGACCTTCACCCTGGCCTTGCCCCGGTTCGCGGAGCCTTTCTGCTTGCGGGACAGCTCCCGCTGCGCCTTCTTCAACCGCTTCTCGGCCCGGCGCAAGAAGCGAGGACTGTCGACCTTCGTGCCGTTGGACAGGACCGCGAAGTGCCCCAGCCCGAGGTCGATGCCAACCTCGGCGTCTACCTCGGGCAGCACCTCGGTCGACTCGGTCTCCACCACGAACGAGGCGAAGTACCGACCTGCGGCGTCCTTGATGACCGTCACGGTGGACGGGGTGGACGGCAAGGCACGTGACCAGCGCACGGGCACGTCGCCGATCTTCGGCAGGCGCAGTTTCCTGCCCGTCGTGATCCGCCACGACGCGTTCGCGGTGAAACGAATGGACTGCCGCGTGTCCTTGCGGGACTTGAACCGGGGAGGCCCCATCTTCGGTCGCTTGCCCTTGAGGCCGTCGAAGAAGTTCTTGTACGCGGTGTCCAAGTCCCGGAGGGACTGCTGGAGTATCACCGACGACACCTTGCCAAGCCATGCCCGCTCGGGGGTCTTCTTCGAGGCGGTGAGCTGCTTGGACAGTTCGCTGGACGGGATGAACGGCAGTTCCGCCGCGCGGGCCTCCTCGCGGACGCGCAATGCGTCGTTGAAGACGACCCGCGCACACCCGAACGCCCTCGCCAACGCCATGCGCTGACCGGCGCTCGGGTACAAGCGGAAGCTGTACCGAAGCTGCATGACCTCTATCTTAGCATTGGTCTATGTCACCTCGATGGGAACCGAATCCCGATATTCGCAGGGGTCGGACGGTCGTCTACAACCTGCATGCACATTTGGTCTTCGTCACGAAGTACCGGCGAGGCGCCATGGACGACGAGATGCTGACGCGCTGCGAAGAGATCATGCGCAAGGTGTGCGAAGACTTCAGCGCCACCCTCACCGAGTTCAACGGCGAGGCCGATCACGTGCACCTTCTCGTGCACTATCCGCCGAAGATCGCCCTGTCCGTCCTGGTGAACAGCCTGAAGGGTGTGTCCGCTCGACGACTGCGCACAGAGTTCACTGCCCGCGTGAACCAAGCCGCCATGCACGGCCACTTCTGGTCGCCCTCGTACTTCGCCGGATCGGTCGGCGGCCCGCCTCTCCAGGTGGTCAAGGAGTACATCGAACAGCAGAAGCGGCCAGACTGAGCGGGCCGCCGTCGTGGGGCGATTCACCCCCGTCCTGAAGGACGGGGCACTCTCGCTCAACTCCCAGGTAGGCGCCACTCACGCCACGAGGGCGGGCGGGGACATACGCGTCCCCGCCCGCCCTTCGCGCGTGAGCGGCGGGCCGGGCGGACGCGGCGGACTGCGGGGCGGCGCCCGCGGACAGGGCGCCCTCGGAAAGGCCGGGTGCGGCAGGTCCGTGACGCGGACTCAGCCGCGCCGCCGGAAGAGCCGCCGCAGCACCACCCACAGCCCCACGACCGCGGCGACCGTGAGCCCCCCGACCACCACGTTCCGGTCGGCGGGCCCGTCCCCGCCGGGGGAGGCGCCGCTGCCGCCGCGCGCGCCGTCCGAACCCTTCTCACGCGCCTCGACGGTCTCCGGCAGCAGCTCCCCGTCCAGCTCCAGCGGGGCGACGAGGCTCTTCTCGCCCTCCGCGCCGCACATCAGCGTGCGGCCGTCCGGTGTGAAGGTGACCGACTCGCCCTGGCCGGTCAGAGGGGGATTCACGGGGCGGTCGAGCGCCTTCGGCCTCCCGTCGCGCCACCTGAACATCTCGCCGCCCAGATAGCTGCGCAGCACGAGGCGCGTCCCGTCCGGTGAGAAGGCGCCGTCGGTCGCCGTGATCTCCGTACGGGCGATCCTGCGGAAGACGTTCACGCCGGACGCCGAGAGCTGCCCGGGGCCCTCGTAGATGCCGCCGTCCCGCTTCTGGCTCTTGCTCGCGATGTAGACACGGCCGGTCTTCGGATGCACCATCAGCGACTCCGCGTCACGCGGCCCGTCGGCGTACCGCACGGTGTAGCGGGCCGGGGTGACGGTCACGTCCCGCAGCCGCTCCGGCTCGTCGAAGCGGTAGATCCACACCTCGCTCCAGCCGCCGTTGAGGTTGTCGCCGATGTCTCCGACGTACACGGCGCCGTCCGGGCCGATGGAGATGCCCTCCACGTCGCGGGGGTCGATGCCCTGGAGGGTGACCGTCGCGACGGTCTTGCCGGTGGCGGAGTCGACCGCGTAGACGTACGGCCCGTCGTCGGAGTCGTTGTGCGTCCAGTAGACCCCCTTGTGCCTGCGGCTCGCGGCGAGCCCGCTGGACTCGGTGATACGGGGGCTCTCGATGCGGAAGGACTCCGGTTTGCCGTCCCCGTCAGCGGCGGGCGCGGCCGCTGCGGCGGCGTGAGCACCCGTCAGCGAACCGAACGTGGCAAAGGCGGCGACCCCGACGACCGCGACGACGCGGCGCACAAGCACAGACATGGGGCCCAGTCTCCAGCATCGGCGCGCCGCCCGCCCCGCCCTCACGGGGCTCCGCAGGCGGCGGCACCGGTACCCGCCTCCCGGTGGGGCGTCCGGGCGCCGCGCCGGGCGCGGACCGGCGGGGGCTTGCTTCGAGTCCGCTCCAGCGGCTTGGCTGTCCGGATATGAAGTACACGCAGCTTGGACGGACAGGACTCAAGGTCAGCCGCCTCGTGCTCGGGACGATGAACTTCGGCCCGCAGACCGGCGAGAGCGACAGTCACGCGATCATGGACGCCGCACACGGTGCGGGCATCAACTTCTTCGACACCGCCAACGTGTACGGCTGGGGCGAGAACAAAGGCCGCACGGAGTCGATCCTCGGCACCTGGTTCGCCAAGGGCGGCGGCCGCCGCGAGAAGACCGTGCTGGCCACGAAGGTCTACGGGAACATGGGCACGGACGGTGAGCCCTGGCCCAACCAGGACCGCCTCTCGGCGCTGAACATCCGCAGGGCGGTGGACGCCAGCCTGAAGCGCCTTCAGACCGACTACATCGACCTCTACCAGTTCCACCACGTCGACCGTGCGACGCCGTGGGAGGAGATCTGGCAGGCGGTCGACGTCCTCGTGCAGCAGGGCAAGATCCTCTACGCGGGCTCCTCCAACCACGCCGGCTGGCACATCGCCCGGGCCAACGAGACTGCCGCACGCCGCGGCACGTACGGCCTCGTCAGCGAGCAGTGCCTGTACAACCTCGCCGAACGCCGGGCGGAGATGGAGGTCGTGCCCGCGGCGCAGGCGTACGGCCTGGGAGTCATCCCCTGGTCGCCGCTGCACGGCGGCCTGCTGGGCGGCGCCATCCGCAAGGCGGAGCAGGGTGAGGCCGGGCGCACGGCGTCGGGACGGTCGGCGGACGCGCTGTCGAACACGAAGGTGCGGGAGCAGATCCAGCGGTACGAGGACCTGCTCGCGGAGCACGGCCTGGAACCCGGTGAGACCGCGCTCGCCTGGCTGCTCACCCGGCCCGGCGTGACGGGACCGATCGTCGGCCCCCGCACCGCGGAACAGCTCCGCTCCGCGGTCCGGGCCGTGGAACTGGAGCTGAGCGACGAGCTCCTCGCGTCCCTCGACGAGATCTTCCCCGGCCCGGGACCCAGCCCCGAGGCCTTCGCCTGGTAGACGGGCCCCTGCGCGCGGCGGCACGGCCGCGCCCCGCCCGCCCTGAGGGCGGCGGGGCGCGGCTCCTGCCGTTCTGCTCCGGTCAGCCGCCCACGGCGGCCGCGATGGCCACAACGATGAGCAGCAGCACCAGCGCACCGCTGACGATGCGCGTCCTCGTCTTCGTATTCACGCCCCCAACCGTAACCGGACGGTTCAACCGCCCAGCGGCCAGGCAGCCACCTTCTCGTAGCGCGGCTGCTCCCCGGGGACTCCGCTGTCGGGCAGGTTGCTGCGCACGAGGGCGAGTTCGTCCGCCGTCCAGGACCTGCCGCGGAAGGCGCCGAGCGCCGCCGCGTACGGACGCAGATCCACCGTGCCCTTCGCGGGACGCGCCACGGTCAGGTGCGGTGTGAAGCGCCGGGAGTCCTCCAGCTCCACCCCGGCCCGGCGTCCCGCCGCGGCTGCCGCCGCCGCCAGCCGCCGCACCGCCTCGACCGGGCGCACCCCGGGGCGCGCCCGCCCGGGCCGCGCCTCGGCGACGGTACCGCCCCGGCTACTCCGGCCGGCCACGCCCTCATGGTCCGGGGCGCCGCCGCTTCCGTCGCCCTCCTCGCCGTCGTCCTCGCCGTCGTCTAGTCCGGCCCACAGCGCGCGGTCGCCGAAGCGGCCCGCGCCGGCGATTCTCAGCCGCAGGGGGCGTGCGCGGCCGGCGGCCCGTGCCAGCCGCTCCTCGAGGGAGGGCAGGACGGCGTCCGGCACCTCGCCGTAGAAGGCGAGGGTGATGTGCCAGTTGGCCCGGTCCGTCCAGCGCAGCTGCCCGGCTCCTGGCATCGAGTGCAACTGCCCTACCGCTTCAGCGAGTCGACCGGGCCCGTCCAGGACGTCGGCGGGCGGCAGCAGGGCCGCGAAGAGTCTCATGCGACAAGGATGCCGCCCACCGCGGACACCGCACCCGGCGCCCGGACCCCGCAGAGCCCGGAGTCCTCAGAGCCTGGACTTCTGAGAGCCCGGCTTCCTCAGAGGAAGCGGCGGAGAGGCCGGATCGCGGCCTCGCGGACCCGCTCCGCGAAAGCCCGGCGCCGCCAGTGATGCATCGAGACCGGCTCGCTCAGGGCCATGTCGTCGTCGAAGTGGCCGTCCAGCGTCGCGGTGAAGGACTCGTCCATCACCGCGAGCATCACTTCCTCGTCGTGGTCGAGCGAGCGCCGGTTCAGGTTGGTCGAGCCGACGAGCGACACCACGCCGTCCACGGTGACGATCTTGGCGTGCAGCATCGTCGGCTGGTACTGCCAGATCCGCACCCCCGCGGCGAGCAGCTCCTCGTAGTAGCGCTGCCCCGCCAGCTGGCAGACCCGCTTGTCCGTGTAGGCCCCCGGCAGCAGGATGTCGACCTCGACCCCGCGCCGCGCCGTGTTCGTCAGCAGTTCGATGAAGTAGGCGTCGGGGGCGAAGTAGGCCGTCGTGAGACGCACGCGGCCCTGCGCCGACTCCAGTACGACGCGCAGCAGGGTCTGCATGTCCTGCCAGCCGAAGCTCGCCGACCCCCGCACGACCTGCACGACGGACTCGCCGGCTGCCTCCTGCTCGACGAACCGGTCGTAGTCGTCGAAGAGTTCCTTGTGGCACTCGGCCCAGTTCTGGGCGAACGCGGCGCAGATCCCGTCCACGGCCGGACCGCGCAGCTCCACGTGCGTGTCCCGCCACTCGCCCTTGTGACGGGCGTTCCCGCACCACTCCTCGGCGATGCCCACGCCGCCGGTGAACGCGACCCGCTCGTCGACGACCAGCACCTTGCGGTGGCAGCGGTGGTTCTGCTTGACGGGCGAGATCCACATCGGCTTGCGGAACCACACGACCTGGACGCCGGCCCCGGACATCTCGTCCAGCAGGTCCCTCTCGATGAGCCGGCTGCCGAACCCGTCCAGCAGGAGCCGCACGCGGATGCCCTCACGGGCGCGGCCCGCGAGGGCGCGGGCGAACTCGCGGGCGATCTCGCCCCGCCAGTACACGAACGTCATCATGTCGACGGTGTGCCGCGCGGAGCGGATCGCCTCCAGCATCGCCGGGAAGATCTCGTCGCCGTTGCGCAGTGCCCGCAGCGAGTTGCCCTCGGTGGCCGCGACGCCGATGAGGCGCTCCAGCCGTCGCCGTACCGCCTGGACGCTCTCCCCGCCGCCCGAGGAACGGGGGCCGGGAAGGCTCTCGGCCCCTTGGAGTTCGTCGGTACGGGACGCCCCAGGCGATTCGGCCATGCTCATGCCGATGAGCATACGGTCTGTCCGTTACGCCGCAGTAGGCACCCTCTCGCGCTCGCCGGCCGCCCCGGGCGGAGCGGCGCTCTCCGGGCCGTCGTCCGGCTCCGGGCCGGACTCGCGCGGCACGAACCTCAGGTGCCGGTGCCCGCGCCGCATGTCGAAACGGAGCCGCAGGCCGCCGGCGCGCGCCAGGGCGAGTCCGACTCCGACCGCGATGACGGCGGAGATGACGCCGCCCGACAGGAAGCCGACGCGCGCCCCGAAGGTGTCGGTGATCCAGCCCATGATCGGCCCGCCGATCGGCGTACCGCCCATGAAAACCATCATGTAGAGGCTCATCACCCGGCCCCGCATCGCGGGGTCCGAGGCGAGCTGCACGCTGGAGTTCGCGGTGACGTTGAACGTCAGCCCCATGATGCCGATGGGCGCCATCAAGGCCGCGAACAGCCAAAAGGACGGCGTCAGGGCAGCCAGCATCTCCAGCACGCCGAACATCAGCGCGGCCCCGGCCATGAGCCGCATCCGGGACGTACCGCGCCGCGCCGCCAGCAGCGCGCCCGCCACCGAGCCGACGGCCATCAGCGTGTTGAGCAGCCCGTACGTGCCCGCGCCCTCCTGGAACACGCGGTCCGTGAACGCCGTGAGCCAGATCGGGAAGTTGAAGCCGAAGGTGCCCACGAAGCCGACCAGCACGATGGGCCACATCAGCTCGGGGTGGCTGCGCACGTAGCTCAGCCCCTCGCGGAGCTGACCCTTGCAGCGCGGGACCCGCTCGGTGCGGTGCAGCTCCCCGGGGCGCACGAGCAGCAGGCTCGCGACGGGCGCGAGGAAGGAGAGGCCGTTGAACAGGAAGGCCCAGCCGCTTCCGACGGCGGCGATCAGCACACCGGCGACGGCGGGTCCGACCAGCCGGGCGCTCTGGAAGTTCGCCGAGTTGAGGGAGACGGCGTTGCGTATCTGGGCGGGCCCGACCATCTCCGAGACGAAGGTCTGCCGGGCCGGGTTGTCGACCACCGTGGCGAGGCCCAGCACGAAGGCCAGTACGTAGACGTGCGCGATGTGCACGTGCCCGCTGAGCGTGAGGACGGCGAGGGCCAGTCCCGTGAGGCCCATGACGGACTGGGTGGCCAGCAGCAGCCGGCGCTTGTCGTAGCGGTCGGCGATCAGACCGCCGTACAGGCCGAAGAGCAGCATCGGCAGGAACTGGAGCGCCGTGGTGATGCCGACGGCGGTGGCGGAGCCGGTGAGGCTCAGGACCAGCCAGTCCTGGGCGATGCGCTGCATCCAGGTACCGGTGTTGGACACGGCCTGGCCCATGGCGAAGAGCCGGTAGTTGCGGATGCGCAGGGAGCTGAACATCGACGGCTTGCGGGCCTCGCCGGGTTCCTGCTCCCCGGCCCGGGCCGGGGGTTCCGTGCTGTTCGGGGGTGGTGCGGCGCCGGCGGGTGCGGCGGTGCGGGTCTCCGCGCGCGTCGCGGCTCCGGCCGCGGTCTCGTCCGGGGTGCCGGTCGCGGTCTCGTCCGCGGCGCTGGTCGTGGTGTCGGTTGCGGGCTCGTCCTGTGGTGCGGGTGCGGAATGTGCTCCGTTGCCCGTACTCAAATCAGGTTCGCCTCCTCTTCTCCGTCGTGGGGTATGCGTCTTGCCGTGCTCCTCATGAGTGGGCGAGCTTCTCCAGCACGGGGGCCGCGGCAGCCAGCCGCGCCCACTCGTCCTCGTCGAGCTGTCCGGCGAGCTCGGCCAGCCAGGCGTTCCGCTTCTCGCGGCTCGCGGCGAGCATCGACTCGGCCCGCTCGGTCTGCGTGACCGTCTTCTGGCGGCGGTCCTCGGGATGCGGTTCCAGGCGGACCAGCCCCTTGGCCTCCAACATCGCGACGATACGAGTCATCGACGGAGGCTGCACGTGCTCCTTGCGGGCCAGCTCGCTGGGCGTCGCGGAACCGCAGCGGGCGAGGGTGCCGAGCACCGACATCTCGGTCGGGCTCAGCGACTCGTCCACACGCTGGTGCCTCAGGCGCCGCGAGAGGCGCATGACGCCTGTCCGCAGAGCGTTCACAGCCGCCATGTCGGGCTCGCTGTCACGGAGTGGCGCTCTGGTGCGCCCGGGCGTATCCGGCATCTCCTTAGCGTAACTCATTACCTAGGCTAAAGAACAGCCGGAAGCGGGGTCACGCCTTGTCTCTCGAATCACACATACGAGTGAGTTCGCACGGAAATCTGACGCGTCACCCCCGGCGGTACCGGGACCGTTGAGCGCATGACCTCGATGACCTCGAAGGTGCTCAGCCTGCGGATGGACAGCGAGCTGTTCGACAGGCTGCACGACCACGCCGCCAAACGCGGCATGAGCGTCCAGGACTACGTGGTCCGCACGCTCGTGCGCGACGACTTCGACGAGCGCTTCAAGGCGTCCCTGGAGAGGACGGAGCGCTTCTACGGCTCCGCAGGGCGTACGGAGGCCGCCGAGCCGGCCGTCACCGACCGCCGCGGGAGCACGGACCCGCCGGGCCTCAGCGCACGCCCAGGGCCTGCTCGATGGGGTCGAGCATGAAGTAGACGAGGAAGCAGAACCCGACGGCGTTCAGCAGCCACGGCACCTCCCGGAACCGCCCGGTCACGGCCTTCAGCAGGACGAAGGAGAGGATGCCGAGGCCGATGCCGTTGGTGATGCTGTAGGTGAAGGGCATCGACACCATGGTCAGGAACGCCGGCACGGCCACGGTGGGGTCGCCCCACTCGATCGACGCCACGTTCGAGGCCATGATCATGAAACCGACGACGACGAGCGCGGGCGTCGCCGCCTGGGACGGAACGATGGTCGCGAGCGGGGTGAGGACGAGGGCGACCAGGAAGAGGCCGCCGGTCACGAGGTTGGCGAGCCCCGTGCGCGCGCCCTCTCCGACACCGGCGGTGGACTCGACGAAGCAGGTGTTCGCCGAACACGAGCCGAGGCCGCCGCCCGCGACGCCCACCCCGTCCACCATCAGGATGCGGCCCATGCCGGGCAGTTGGCCGTTCTCGTCGGTCAGCCGTGACTCTTCGCCGACGCCGATGATGGTGCCCATCGCGTCGAAGAAGCCCGACAGCAGCACGGTGAAGACGAACAGGCAGCCCGTCAGCACGCCTACCTCCCCGAAACCGCCGAAGAGGCTGACCTGCCCGACCAGGCCGAAATCGGGGGTGCCGACGAGCGAGTCCGGCACCCTCGGCACGGCCAGCCCCCACGCCTCTCCGGGGATCTCCGCCAGGGCGTTGACGACGATGGCGACGACGGTCATGGTCACGATGCCGATCAGGATCGCGCCCCGCACCTTCCGCACGACGAGCACGAACATCAGGGCCACGCCCAGCACGAAGACGAGGACCGGCCAGCCCTGCAGCTGACCGCCCTGCCCGAGCCCGAGCGGCACCGTCGTGTTCGCGGCGTCGGGGTTGCGGGTGACGAAACCGGAGTCGACGAGGCCGATCAGCGCGATGAAGAGGCCGATGCCGATGGCGATGGAGCGGCGCATGCCCGCCGGGATGGCGTCCATCACGCGCTGCCGCAGGCCCGAGGCGACGAGGAGCATCAGCACCAGGCCCGCCAGGACCACCATGCCCATGGCGTCGGGCCAGCTCATCTTCGGTGCGAGCTGCAGCGCCACGACGGCGTTGATGCCGAGTCCGGCGGCCAGCGCGATCGGGACGTTCCCGATGAGGCCCATCAGTACGGTCGTCAGCCCGGCGACGAGCGCCGTCGCCGTGACGAGCTGCGCGTTGTCGAGCTTGTGGCCGAACTTGTCCTCCGCCGACGCGAGGATGATCGGGTTCAGCACGATGATGTATGCCATCGCGAAGAAGGTGGCCAGACCACCCCGCACCTCCCGCCCTACGGTGGAACCCCGCCGGGAGATCTGGAAGAAGCGGTCTACGGGGGTGGCGTCCAGAGAGGACATGAGTGACCTCGGTTGTTGCGTGGGGCGACGGACTGCGGCGCTGCAGGCCCGGAGGGGAAGCGAACCGGATCACACCGGAAAGCTAAACGGAATCCATCGATCCGATTTGCGGTCAGTATGAGCAAACAGAGTCGCTGAACGCCATCTCCGCGCGTAGAGGCACTGCCTGCCACCGCTCTGCGGCGCCTGGTTAGGCTGTGCGGGACATTCGAGCCGACGAGCGCGAGGGAGCTGCGGCGATGGGTCTCATGGACCGGTGGACCGACGGCGAGCGCGAAGCCCCCGAGCCCCTGGAGGGGCCCGTCACGGGCACCGTCCTCGTCGGCACCGGACTGTGGCTCCTCCTCTTCCTCGGCCAGCTCCCCTTCTACGACTGGTACGCGCGCCACGGCCACGAGTGGTTCATCTGGACCTGCGCCGCCGGCGCCGGCCTCGGCCTGCTCGGCTGGTGGTACGTACGGGCTCGGGAGCGGAGCATCCGGCGCGAGCAGGAGCGGGAGAGCAGCGGCCCGCCGCAGCCGTCCGGAGACTGAGCGACCTGTGCCGGCCGGCGTTTCCCGGGACGGTTGACCTCAACCGTCGTTGAATCTACGAGGGCGAGGACGGCGAGACCCTGCTGCGCCGTTCGCCGTGGACGGACCACGACGCCTACGGCGACTACGCACGCGAGCACCGCCGAGCCCGCGTGAACGAGATCGACGCGGCCGTACCGGGCATCGAGCGCCTCGGACTCGGACGCTTCCAGCGCTGCCGGAGCACCGGATCCGCCGCGGACGCCCGCACGCCGGGCTGCGTCGCGATCGTCGACGTGGAGTTCGACGGGCCCGACGCCGACCGCCAACGCGCCTGGTCTGACACGGTGTTCGAGGCCATGGAGGGAGACCCCGCACCGCATCCGGGTCTCATCCCGGCACACTTCCACGTCAGCGCGGACGGGACCCGCGTCCTCGACTACGCCGAGTGGGAGAGCGCCGGGGCACACGCGGACGCGGTCGGCGACGAGGGTGACTCCTCCGCACTGCCTCCGCGGTAGCGGCGGGTCCAGGACTACCCCGGCCTCAGCAGGCCCCCGATCGACCGCTTCCACCTCGCGTTCGGCCTCGTCGCCCGCTGAGCCGGCCCGCCCTTCACCTCGGTTCCGGTCACCGGAAGTGGCTGAGTATGATCCCTTCATCGGGCATATGCCCATACATCCGCTGGGACAGAGGTGCACCACCGGGCACCCTGAGTGGAATCGGGGCAAGCATGGGCGACGCCGGGAGTCCGCATGCCGAGCTGGAGCAGCTGCGCCGCGCGATGGAGACGCGCTCGGTGATCGACCAGGCGCACGGCGTCCTGATGGCCACTTACCGCTGCACACCGCCCGCCGCGTGGAAGCTCCTGGTCACCGTCTCGCAGCACGCGAACGTCAAGCTGCACAAGGTGGCCGCAGCTCTGGTGATGAGCACTCAGGGTGAGCCCCTGCCGGAGCCGCTGAGTTCCGCGTTGCGCGGCGCGCTGCGGAGCGCCGCTCCGCCGCCCCCGAAGGCGCCTTCCCGGCGTGACGCGCTTCCTCGGGACGCCGCCCCGTAGGCTCGCGCGGCCCGCTCACCACCGTCAACGCGCCCGGCGAAACGGGACAAGCATCATGAAGCGCCCGTAACGTCATGGCATGACACAGCGGGAAGAGGGGCGGTCCGCGCCCGCGCAGGCGCGTGGACTCAGTACCGCGGAGGTGGAGGAACGGATCTCGCGCGGCGAGGTCAACGACGTTCCGGTGCGCAGCAGCCGCTCCGCGGCGAGCATCGTCAGAGCCAACGTCCTCACCCGCTTCAACGCCATCATCGGCGTGCTGTTCCTGCTCATCCTCGTCGTCGGCCCCGTCCAGGACAGCCTGTTCGGCTTCGTGATCCTGGCCAACACGCTCATCGGCATCGTCCAGGAGCTCCGGGCCAAGAGGACGCTGGACTCGCTCGCCGTCATCGGGGAGGCCCGGCCCAAGGTCAGACGGGACGGGGAGACGCGCGACCTGCACACCCACGAGATCGTGCTCGGCGACCTCATCGAACTCGGGCCCGGCGACAAGTGCGTCGTGGACGGTGAGGTCGCCGAGTCCGACGCCCTGGAGATCGACGAGTCCCTGCTCACGGGCGAGGCCGACCCCGTCCTCAAGCGCCCCGGCGACCGGGTCATGTCCGGCAGCTTCGTCGTCGCCGGCAGCGGCGCCTTCACCGCGACGCGGGTCGGGCGCGACGCCTACGCCGCGCAGCTCGCGGAGGAGGCGTCACGCTTCACGCTCGTCCACTCCGAGCTGCGGAGCGGCATCAACGACCTGCTGAAGTACATCACTTGGATGATCGTTCCGACGGGGATCGGACTGGTGCTGAGCCAGCTCCTGGTCCGCCACCACGACATCGAAGACGCCATCCGCCGCATGGTCGGAGGCATCGCCCCGATGGTGCCGGAAGGGCTCGTGCTGCTGACCTCGATCGCGTTCGCCATCGGCGTCGTCCGGCTGGGGCGGCGGCAGTGCCTCGTCCAGGAGCTTCCGGCCATCGAGGGCCTCGCCAGGGTGGACGTCGTCTGCCTCGACAAGACGGGCACGCTGACGGAGGGAGGCATGGACGTCACCGGCGTGCGGGCCCTCCAGGACGGCAAGGCCGGCGGGTCGTCCGGCACCGCGTATCTGCAGCGCGTGCTGGCCGCACTGGGTTCGGCCGATCCGCGTCCGAACGCCAGCATGCGCGCCATCGTCGACGCGTACTCCCCGGACGGGTCCGGCCCCACGGGCTCTCCCGACGGTTCCGGTTCCCCGGACGGCGGCTCCGCGAATTGGCGTACGGAACAGTCCCTGCCGTTCTCCTCCGCGCGCAAGTACAGCGGCGCGACCTTCGTCGAGCCGGACGGCACCCGCCGGAGCTGGCTGCTGGGCGCGCCCGACGTCCTCCTCCCGCCGGACCATCCCGTCCTCGAGGAGGTCGACCGGCTCAGCCGCGAGGGGCTTCGCGTGCTGCTGCTCGCCTCCGCGGACGGCATCCCGGACCGGGAGCGGAGCGCCGGCGACGAGGCCGTCCGGCGGACCGAGCCGGCCGCGCTGGTGACGCTCGAGCAGCGGCTGCGGCCCGAAGCGGCGGACACGCTGCGCTACTTCGCGGACCAGGACGTGACCGCGAAGGTCCTTTCGGGCGACAACGCCGTCTCGGTCGGAGCGGTGGCCGCCAAGCTGCGGCTGCCCGGCGCACAGCACCCCGTGGACTCCCGCCGGCTGCCGGACGACGCCGAGGGCATGGTGCGCGAGCTGGAGAAGGGCACGGTCTTCGGGCGGGTGTCGCCCCGTCAGAAGCAGGACATGGTGGCCGCCCTCCAGGCCCACGGCCACCACGTGGCGATGACCGGCGACGGAGTCAACGACGTCCTGGCGCTGAAGGACGCGGACATCGGGGTCGCCATGGGCACGGGCTCGGAGGCGACGCGGGCCGTCGCCCAGATCGTGCTGCTCGACAACAGCTTCGCGACGCTCCCGTCCGTCGTCGCCGAGGGCAGGCGCGTCATCGGCAACATCGAGCGGGTCGCGTACCTGTTCCTGACGAAGACCGTCTACTCGGTGCTGCTGGCGGCGCTGGTGATCCTGTGGCAGGTCCCGTACCCCTTCCTGCCGCGCCATCTGACCCTGCTCTCGTCGCTGACGATCGGCATCCCCGCCTTCTTCCTCGCCCTCGCTCCCAACCGCGAGCGGGCGCGGCCGCACTTCGTACGCCGGGTCATGCGGTACTCGGTACCGGCCGGGCTGATCGCGGGAACGGCCACGTTCGCGACATATCTGCTGGCCCGTCACCACTACACGGGCAAGGGCTCGCTCGCCGCCGAGACGAGCGTGGCGACGCTGACGCTCTTCCTGATCGCCATGTGGGTGCTGGCGATCGTGGCCCGGCCCTACTCGTGGTGGCGTGTCCTGCTGGTGCTGACGATGGGGCTGTGCTTCCTGGCCGTACTGGCGACGCCGTGGCTGCAGCACTTCTTCGCGCTGAAGCTCGTCGGGACGGCCATGCCCTGGACGGGAGTCGCTGTCGCCGCAGCGGCAGCCGTGGCCCTGGAGGCGGTCTGGCGGTGGGTGAGGCACCCGCGGCACCACGAACGCGACAACGCGGCGGCGAAGGCCCTGCGCAGGCGCCTCGACCGGAACCGGCCGCGCTGAGCCGGGGCCACTCGGCCGGTACGGCTGACGCCGCCCGCAGGCGGCACGAACCGGCCGGAAACACGGGCAGACCCGCACGCTAGAACGCGTGCCAGCGCACCGCCGCGTCGCCCTCTCTGAGGGACGCCACCCGGCGGCCGAACTCCCGTCGCGCGGCGGGATTTCCGGGGGCGTGCTGCGCCACCCACGCGCAACTGGCCGTCTCCCGCGCGCCCTTGAGGACCGTGCAGCCCGGCCATTCGCGGACGTCCCAGCCGTAGCCGCGTACGAACTCCTCGTACTCCCGTACCGGCAGTCCGTACCGGTCGAGGCTGAGGACGAGGACGGTCAGGTCGTGCTCGCGCATGTCGTCGCAGAACGTCTCCAGGTCCAGCAGCAGCGGTCCGCCCGGGCCGACGTGGACGTTGCGGGGCAGGGCGTCGCCGTGGGCGGGACCCGGCGGGACCACGGGCGTGAGGCGGGCGACGGCGGCCTCGTACTCGTCGCGCCTCGTCCGCAGCCAGGCCGCGTCCTCGGCCGGGACCGCCCCGCCCGCCAGCCGGAGCCACCGCTCCACGCCGGAGAGCAGCCCCCGGCGCGGCAGGGGGAAAGGCGGGGCGGGCAGGGCGTGCACGAGGCGCAGCAGCTCGGCCAGGTCCGCGGGCGTGGCCGCTCGTACGGGGTCGGGCAGGCGCCGCCAGTAGGTGAGGGGGTGTCCGTCGACGACGGCGACGCCGGGGAGGGCCGCCCGTACGGCAGGCACTCCTCGTTCCTCCAGCCAGGCCGCGACGCGCAGTTCGCGTGCCGCCCGCTCGCGCTGCCACGGGCCCCGGCCGACGCGCACGACGGCGGGCTCCCCGGTCTCCCGAGCCGCCCGCAGAGCGAAGACGGCGTTCTCCCCGAGCGCGAGGAGCTCCGCCTCGCCGGTTCCGGCCCGCTCGCCCGCCGCCGCGAGCAGCGCGCGGGCCCGTCCCTCGGTGAAGGGCGGGCCCGGCTCCCCTTCCGCTTCCGCCGGCGGCTCCTCGGTACCCATGCGCCCGACAGTAACCGCGGCGGCGCACGGACGGCCTCGCCGGGCCGCGGGACGCCGGGCAGGCGTCTCCCGGAGCCGGCCGGCTCAGTCCCGCTCGAAGGTCCCGTACTCCGGGCGGCCCGACCACCTGTAAGTGTGGATGACGATCCCGGTCTCCGTGGTGCGGCTGCCGGTGAGTTCCAGGGCGGTGGGGAGCGCGCCCTCCGCGAACAGGCGCCTGCCCTTGCCGAGTACGACCGGGAAGGTCAGCAGCCGGATCTCGTCGACGAGGTCGTGGTCCATCAGGGACCGTGCGAGCTGCCCGCTGCCGTGGATCTGCAGCTCCCCCGCCGTCTGCTTCTTCAGCGCGGCGACCTGCCGCGGCACGTCCTCGCTGAGCACGGTCGTGTTGTGCCACTCCGCGTCGGTGAGGGTCGTCGAGGCGACGTACTTGGGCTGGTTGTTGAGGCTGGTGGCGATGGGGTCGTCGGGGTCCGTCACGCTCGGCCAGTGCCCGGCGAAGATCTCGTACGTGCGGCGCCCGAGGACGAACGCCTCCGCGGCGGCGATCGTCTCACTCATGAAAGAGCCCATCTGCGCGTCGGCGTACGGCACGAGCCAGCCGCCCTGGTCGAATCCGCCGCTGGTGTCCTCGTTGGGCCCGCCGGGCGCCTGCATGACCCCGTCCAATGACAGGAAGGTCGTGAGGGAGAGTGAAGTCATGCCCGGAATGACCGGCGGGCGGTCCGGAACTCATCGCTGCCGGGCGTCCGCCCGGACAGGCTCCGGGCCCTCCCCAGCAGGCGGCTCAGCCGAACCAGCGGGCGCGCTCCAGTTCGGCCACGCGCCCCGGGTCCTCCAGCAGGGCGGCCACCTCGAAACGGCGCGCCCAGTGGCCGGCGGACCAGGCCAGCCCGGCGGCCACACCTTCCAGCGTCGCCGCGTGGAGCACGCCGTCGGGTGTCAGGCGCCAGTCCACGTCGACGCCGTCGACCACGAGTTCGTCGTGCTCGCGGTACGTCAGCGGGGCGTCCGGCAGCAGGATGCGCACGGCGTCGGGCACCGCGCGTTCCGTGCCCTCCCCGGAGGCCGCCTCGTCGACGGCACCGGGGACGGCCTCGCCGAGACGGCGCACCTCCAGTACCGCGGCGAGCCCCTCGGCTCCGGCGGGCGGTACGGGAAGCAGCATCCGGCCCCCGGCGAGCGGGACCAGGTCGGGGGCGTCGGCGATGAGCGCGTCCTGCCTCGGCACGACCTCGACGTCGCCGGTGGCCGCCGCCACGGCGCGCAGCTCGTCCGGGAGGGTCACCTCGTCCGGGTCGAGCCCGGCCAGCAGTCCGTACAGGCCATGAAGCTGGGCATGGCCGACCTCCACGTCCGGTTCGGCGAGCCGCCCGAGGAGTTCCGCCGCGCCGCCCGGTTCCTCCAGCAGCGCCTCCGCGGACGTGCGGATGCCGAGTGCGCGCAGCACCTGAGCGTCGGAGAAGCCGGAGGCGTCCGCCTCCTCGTAGAGCCCGTCCAGCAGCGGGTCGCCGCCCGCCGCGCGCAGCCCGGCGGGACGCCGGCCGTCCAGCACCGGGTGCCCGCGCAGCCACCACGCCGTGTACGGGCGCACGGTCTCGGTGACGCCGTCGGGCAGCAGGACGCGCACGGGTGCGGTGAGCGCGTCGCGCAGCGGAGGCTCGGCGAGCATGGCCAGCGCCGCGGGCCAGCAGTCGTCGTCGACGAGGTCCAGGTCGCGTACGGCCACGAGTTCGGACGCCACGGGCGGGACCGCCGCCCCGCTCTCGGGGAGCTGGTCCAGGACGTCCTCGCACCAGACGTCGACCGCGTCGAGCAGCCCCACGTCGTCGGGTTCCGCGAAGTCGCCCTCGCGGGGCTCCATCTCGTCGGGGTCGAGCACCACGTCGGTGGCCCGCACCAGCGCGAACGCGGCCTGCACGCCGACGGCGGTCAGCGGCTGCTCACCCCAGCGCTCGCACAACTCCGCGTCGCACGCGGGGAGTTCACCTTCGCGGATGACGCTCTCGAAAGGGCTCCCGGGGTAGACGAGTTCGCTCGCGGGCGCGATTTCGCCGTCCTCGTCGGGGAGCGCCAGCGCGCCCAGCCACGGCTCGTCGCCGGGCGCGAGGCCCGCGTCCCGTACGAGTCCGAGCACGGCCTCCGCGAGCTCCTCGGCGTCCAGGGGGCCCTGGCCGTCCTCGCCGAGTCCGCCGTCCCAGGCGTCCTCGTCGTCGAGCGACGCGGCGACGGCCGCGCGTACCTGCGGCGTCGTCAGCACGGCCCGGGGTGTGGCCCCCGTCGCGCCGAGCTTCTCCAGCAGGGGGTGGGCGGCGTCGGGGTGCGCCACCTTCAGCCCCAGGCGGGCGAGTTGCCGTGCGCGGTCCTGCTCCAGGGCGGAGTCCGGCAGGGGCAGCAGCACCTGGCGCGGGCCGACGGCCGTACGCGGCCCCGTCCGGCCCTGTCCGCCCGCACCGCCGGCCAGCGGTACGGGCAGCCCCGTGAGGCGGTCGGGGTCGACCCCGGCCAGCGAGTCGTACAGGCGCCACCACCAGTCCGGCGACCGCTCGACGCCCGCGAGGCGGTCGATGACCTCGCCGAGCGGCACCCGCGCCACGTCCAGCGCCCGCAGCTCCGTACGCCGCTCCAGCCCCGCCGGCAGCAGACCGGGGAACAGCTCCGCGAGGACGCCGACCGTACGGGCGCCCGCGCCCTCGGCGATCTCGGCCTCGCGGGGCCGCAGCACCACGGGCGCGCCGTCCTCGCCGGTCGCGGCGCCGGCGAGGAAGGGGACCTCCGGGAGCCGGTCGAGCAGCAGCCGGCGCAGCTCGCCGTCGAGTTCGCCCTTCCCCAGCGGTCCGGGCACGAGGTCGACGAGGCCGGGCGAGACGGGCCGCCAGTCGCGCAGCAGCCGCACGTACACGTCGGCGGCGCGCTCCAGCAGGAAGTCCGTCAGCGGGCCCCGCGCGACGTGCCGCCGCGTCGGGTCCAGCGGGAAGCCCGCGATGAGCAGCGCGGGCAGCCCCAGGGGTTCGTCGGTCGGCGTCGGCGCGTGCACGTGCGCCGCGGTCGGCGGCCGCACCGGGTGCCCGTCCTTCTCGGGGACGGCCCACGTCACCGACCATCCGGGACGCAGGCGCTCCTCGACGGGACGGTCCGCGAGCAGCTCCGGGGCGGCGGTCCCGCTCGCTCGTGCCACGCGCCAGCGCCGGACGGTGCGCGTTCCGTCGCCCTCCTCGCAGCGGATCTCCACGATTCCGGAGCCGCCGGACTCCGGTGCCCCCGCGACGTCCGGAAGGTCACCCGTTCCCGGGTCCGCGCCCTCCGTGCCGGTGCCGAGGTCGTGGCGGGTGAAGGTCCGGGCGCCCTGACCGGGCAGCTCGACCACGACCTCCCCGAGGCCCGGCAGCGTCAGCAGCAACGCGTCGTCCACGGCGTCGAGCAGACGCTCCGCCAGCTCCTCCGCGGCGGTGTCCCGTACGGGCAGCACGACGGCCGTCTCGTAGCCCTCCGGTGCCGTGCCCTCGGCGGGCAGCGGCAGCCGCAGCAGCGGGACGTGACCGTCCCGGCGGCGCAACTCCTCGCCCAGCGCGGGTACTTCGGCCGCCGCTTCGAGCACGGCCTCCCGCGCCTCCGCGAGCGACCACCGCACACCGCCGGTGCGTCCGAGGACCGCGGGCTCGTCCGAGACGGCGAGGACCGCGGAGAAGCCGACACCGAACCGGCCGACAGCTTCCCCGTCCCGCTCCTCGCGCTTGGCCGACGCGCGCAGCGTCGAGAGCGACTCCACGCCCGTCGCGTCCAGCGGGGCACCGCTGTTGGCGACGGCGAGGACGCCGTCGCGGAGGGTCAGCCGCAGCCGTCCCGGTACTCCCGCGCGGGCGGCGGCGTCGGCGGCGTTCTGCGCCAGTTCGACGACGAGCCGGTCGCGGTAGCCGCCGAGGGCCAGCTCCTGCTCGGCGTTGGCGTCCTCCCGGAAACGCGCCGGGGACGCCGTCCAGGCGTCGAGCACGCTCCGCCTCAGCCGTGCCGTGCCGAACACGTCCGCCTGTGCGCCGCCTTGAACCATCGCCGTCTCCTTCGTCGTCCCGCCACCCCCACCCGGCCCGCGGGCCGGGACCTACGACAGCTCGTCGGCCCGCGTCTCGTCGATGACGGGCGGCGGAGGCTGCGGGGTCTTCGGCATGACCGCCGCCTCCGAGTGCCCGCCGCAGCCGTAGGCGAGCGAGACCACGCGCCCGTCGGCCGGGCTGTACTCGTTCGCGCAGACTCCGAACGCCTGCCGCAGCGATCCCGTGAGGGGCATGAGGAAGCCGCAGGTCACGCACTTCGCGGGAGCGGACTGCGCCATGGGCGTGTCCGGTCCGTACTCCTCCTCCCAGCGCTCCGCGGCGGACAGCAGCCCGAACCGGGAGAGGATGCGCGGCCGGGCCATGCCCAGCTCCTCGGCGACCGCCGCGATGGTGCCGCGCTCCGGCGGGGAGGCCACGGCGTCGACGTCCCGGGGCGGGCCTGGCAGCAGATCGACGTCCTCGTCCTCGACGAGGTCCTCGAGGCCGGGGACCGACGCCGCCCCGTCCGCCCGCGGAAGGTCCGCCGTCTCGTCACCGGCGTACCCCGGTTCGAGGCGGAGGTCCTCCGCCTCGGTGGGCAGCAGGTCGCCGGGGCCCAGATCGCCGGGGCGCAGCCGCTCGCTCCAGGGGACCCACTCGGGCGCGAGGAGGGCGTCGGGGCCGGGAAGCAGAACGGTTTCGTCCAGAGTGACCGACTTCGCCCGCGATGCGCGGGTCACCGTCGCCGCCCAGCGCCACCCCCTGTAGCCGGGCACGAGGCACTCGAAGAGGTGGGTCACGACGCGGTCCCCGTCGGCGACGACGTCCACGTGTTCACCGAGTTCGCCGGGGGCGGCCACCGCCTCGACGGCTTCCCTAGCCAGATCGACGGCTTCGGCGCACAGCCGGTCGGGCACGGAGGAGCGGCGGGTACGGCCGCTTCGCGTCGCGGCACTCATGCAGCACTCACAAGAATCGTCTCTCCTACGCCATAGCGCCGTTGTCGGCGTGCTCTCCCGTACGGCGGCCGTGGAAGGGACGTGCGGAATGCGGACGGAGCGGGACCGGGGAGCCGCTGCGACGTCCGCGCCCCGCTCGGGGCCGTGCGGAGCGCACCGCCGACCACGCTACCCCACACAATCGGCGGAACTCGTCGAGGGATTGCCCCGGAGGCGCCGTACGGCGTGGACTCTCCGCATCGCACGCGGCCCGTGGGGCAAACTGAAGCTCGTGGCTGCCGAGCCCCGACGCCTGCGTCAGAAGCTTCGCGGAGCCGCGCGTGCCGTGCGACGGCCACCCGCGGCGGTGGCCAGGCGCCTGCGGCGCGTCACGCACGCGCACGGGGCGGGCGAGTCCGGGCTGGGGAAGCTCATCGAGCTGCACGCGGTCAACTCCGCGGGCGACATGCTCATCACGGTCGCTCTCGCCTCCACCATCTTCTTCTCCGTCCCTACAGGCGAGGCACGCGGCAGGGTCGCGCTCTACCTCCTCGTCACGATGGCTCCGTTCGCGCTCCTCGCCCCCGTCGTCGGCCCGCTCCTGGACAAGGTGCCGCACGGACGGCGTGCGGCCATGGCCGCGTCGATGCTCGCGCGGGCCGTGCTGGCTCTGGCGATGGCCGGGGCGGTGGAGACCGGCGACCTGGAGCTCTACCCGGCGGCCCTGGCGGTGCTCGTGTCGTCGAAGGCGTACGGGGTGGTGCGCTCGGCCGTCGTGCCGCGCCTGCTGCCGCGGGCCTTCTCGCTGGTGAAGGCGAACTCCCGGGTCACCCTCGCCGGGCTCGTGGCCACCGGGGCCGCGGCGCCGCTGGGCGCGGGGCTGCACCAACTCGGCTCGCACTGGCCCCTGTACGGCGCGTGCGCCGTCTTCGCCCTCGGCGCCTTCCTGTCCTTCACCCTGCCCGGCAAGGTCGACTCCGCGAAGGGCGAGCGGAAAGCACAGCTCGCGCCGGGAGTCGTCTCGCTGCGCAAGGCACCGCGGGACGAGCCGCGCAACGGCGCCCGTGAGCGGCGGCCCGGGCTGCGCTCCGTCGGTGCTCCGGTCCGCAGCGCCCTCGTCGCCAACTCCGCCCTGCGCGGACTCTCGGGCTTCCTCACCTTCTTCCTCGCCTTCCTCCTCCGCGACCAGCCGCTGAGCGGGCTGTCGGGCGCCGTCTCGCTGGGCGTCGTGGCGGTGGCGGCGGGCGGCGGCAACGCGCTGGGGACGGCCATAGGCTCATGGCTCAAGGCCCGGGCCCCGGAACTGATCATCGCCTGCGTCCTCACCCTCGCGCTGACCGCGACCGTCGCCGCGTCCGTGCTCTACGGCACGGTCACGCTCGTCGCCGTCGCCACCACGGCGGGCATCACCCAGGCCCTCGGCAAGCTCTCCCTCGACGCGCTCATCCAGCGGGACATGCCGGAGGAGGTGCGCACGTCCGCCTTCGCACGCTCGGAGACGCTGATGCAGATGTCGTGGGTCGTGGGCGGCGGGCTGGGCATCTCGCTGCCGCTGATCGGCACGCTCGGCATGTGCGTGGGCGCCCTGCTCGTAGCCACCGGCGTGGCACTGTCCGTGCGGAACCTGCTGCGGTCGGCCCGGCACGGCTCCCCGCACCCGCGCACCGCCTGACCGGGCACCCGCCCGCCGGACGGCCCGGGACTGCCCGGTAGCCTGCCGCACATGAGCTACGCGATCTCCCGGCGGGTCCTCCGCTCCCGGGTCACTGCCGTCGGGGGCGCCGCCCTCGGCCTGTTCGCCCTGTCGGCGTGCGAGAAGCCGACTCCGCTGGTGACCGCGACCGTGAACAGCGAATCCGTCACCACCGAGGCCGCCTGCTACGACGACGGCAAGACGCTGCCGACCGGCGAGGCGAAGAAGTGCCTGGGCGAGAAGGCCGGCACGACGGTCCGGGTCGGCGCGGGCGACAAGCTCCGCCTCGGCGTCGAGCCGGACACCGCCGAGAGCGGCTGGCTCCTCGTGGTCGACGGCCGTCCCGCCCTGCCGGACCCGATCCACAAGACGTACTACACCTTCAACGGCGACGCCTTCTTCCAGCAGCAGTCCGCGGGCGGCGGCGGCAAGGCGAAGAAGACGGCCCAGGTGAGCGTCGTCCAGACGGAAGGCAAGGACTTCAAGGGCGTCTGGCACCTCGACCTGAAGAAGTCCGGCTGACGGGCGGGGTGGCCCGGCCGTGCCCCAGCCGCCGTCCCCGTCCCCGGGCGCACCCTCCCGCGCGGTGCGCGTCCTGATCGTGACCGCCGTCCCGGCCGAACGCGACGCTGTCGCCTCCGGCCTCGGCGATGCGGAGCCCGTGCCGCTGCCGTGCGGGCAGGCCGGGTACGCACTGCACCGCGCGCACGCCGTTACCGGCGAAGGCCCGCTCGTCGCCGACGTGCTCGCCGCCGGAGTCGGCCCGGCCGCCGCCGCCGCGGGCACCGCCACGGCGCTCACCGCCGCCTCGGCGGCGGGCGAGCCGTACGACGCCGTCGTCTCGGCGGGTATCGCCGGGGGGTTCGGGCAGCCGCCGGGCGGCACCGTCGTCGCCACGTCGATCGTCGCCGCCGACCTCGGCGCCGCCACACCGGCGGGCTTCTCCTCCGTCGCGGAACTCGGCTTCGGCACGGTCGAGCACCGGCCGCCCGGGCAGCTCGTCCGCGCGGCGGCCGAGGCGACAGGAGCGGCGGCCGGCGCCGTCCTCACCGTCTCCACCGTGACCGGCTCGGCCGGGCGCGCCGCGGAGCTGACGGCCCGCCACCCGGACGCGGCGGCCGAGGCGATGGAGGGCTTCGGCGTCGCGGAGGCCGCCGCGGCCCACGGCGTGACGGTGCTCGAACTGCGCACCGTCTCCAACCCCTGCGGGCCCCGCGACCGGGATTCGTGGCGCATCGACGAGGCGCTGGCGGCCCTCGGGGGCGGCTGCGCCGCGCTGCTGCCCGTGCTGCGAGCATGGAAGGCATGAGCGCGCACACCCACGTCCCCGGCCGGCGGGCGCCGGACAGCACGGTGAGCATCGCCTACTCGCCGTGCCCCAACGACACCTTCGTCTTCGACGCCTGGGCGCACGGCCGCGTACCCGGCGCCCCGCCGCTGAAAGTGACGTTCGCCGACATCGACGTCACCAACGGCATGGCGCAGCGCGGCGAACTCGACGTCCTGAAGATCTCGTACGGCGTGCTGCCCTGGGTCCTGGACGAGTACGCGCTGCTGCCCTGCGGCGGTGCGCTCGGCCGCGGCTGCGGCCCGCTCGTCCTCACGCGCGGCGAGACGGACGCGGCCGCGCTGCACGGCGGAACCGTCGCCGTGCCGAGCGAGCGCTCCACCGCCTACCTGCTCTTCCGGCTGTGGGCGGCGGAGGAGGTGCCGGGCGACGTCGGCGAGGTCGTCGTGCTGCCGTTCCACGAGATCATGCCGGCGGTGCGCGACGGCAGGGTCGACGCGGGGCTCGTCATCCACGAGGCGCGCTTCACGTACCAGCAGTACGGGCTGCACAAGCTGGCCGACATGGGCGAGCACTGGGAGAACACGACGCGTCTGCCGATCCCGCTGGGCGCGATCGTGGCACGTCGGTCCCTGGGCACGGAGACGCTGCTCTCCCTGGCCGACGCGGCACGCGCCTCCGTGCGGATGGCGTGGGAGGACCCGGAGGCGTCACGCCCCTACGTCCTCGAACACGCGCAGGAGATGGACCCGGCCGTCGCCGACCAGCACATCGGCCTCTACGTCAACGAGTTCACCGCCGACCTCGGCGACGACGGCATCGCGGCGGTACGCGGACTGCTCACCCGTGCCGCGGCGGAGGGGCTCGTGCCGCCCCTCACCGACGACGCGCTGCGATTCCCCTGAGGGGCGGCCCGGGGCCTCAGACGTCGAGCTGGTCCGCGACGGCCCGCAGCATTCCGGCGATCTTGCGTCCGTGCTGCTTGTCGGGGTAGCGGCCGCGTTCGAGGGAGTGCGAGACGCCGTCCAGGAGCGTGGTGAGGTCCTGGACGATGGAGGCCAGTTCGTCGGGCTTGCGCCGCTGCGCCGCCGCGACCGAGGGGGCCGGGTCCAGCACGCTCACGGAGAGGGCCTGGTCGCCGCGTTGCCCGGCGACGACGCCGAACTCGACCTTCTGGCCGGGCTTCAGCGCGTCCACCCCGCTGGGCAACACGGAGGAATGCACGAAAACATCGCCGCCGTCGTCGCGGGAGAGGAAGCCGAAGCCCTTCTCGCTGTTGAACCACTTGACCTTGCCGGTAGGCACGTCTGTCCTCGTCCTCGTACTGCCGGGCAGCCTCGGCTGCGTCCTGAACTGAAAGCTCGTGATCGGTGAGTGCTTGCGATCCTGTCCTGAACCGGACTCCGAAGAGCAGCGAGCGGGCCGAATGACCCGCTCACCGCCAAGGCTAGCCCCCCGGCGCCCGGAGACCGGGGGTACCACCGGGCCGCCGGCCCGGGGGATCCGCCGAGTGGTTCCTCCGTACAGTTCCCACCGATCTACCCTGGCCGTGTGAACACTGAAACGTCCGGCGCCGGTGATCTTCTCGTGCGGATCGGCGGCGTGATTTTCCTCGTCGGCGCGCTCGCCACACTCGTCACGGTCGCCCCGCTCTTCCTCGGGACGGAGCCGTTCCCCGCCCCCGCCTACTTCGTCTGCATGCTGATGGGCGTGGGCTTCGCCGTGGCCGCGGGCGGGGTCGTCCGCTCCGCCGCCGCGCAGCGGCGCGAGGCGCGCTCTGCCGTGCGGAACTCCACGGCGCGCTGAGCCGCGTCCCGCCGGGCCGCGTGCCGTCCGGTCAGGCCGTCCCGGAGCGGCGGAAGGAGTCCAGCCACTCGGGGAAGGCCTTGAGCCCGTCCTCCAGCACGACGTCCGCCCCGGCGGCCCGCAGTTCCTCCGCACCGCACGGCCCGGTGGGGACGGCGACGGAGACGACGCCGGCGGTACGGGCGCCCCGTACGTCGCCGGTGTGGTCGCCGACGTACGCGCTCGCTCCGTGCTCCTTCAGCGCCTCCGCCTTCGCCTCGGCCCACAACCAGCCCACCACGGCGTCCGGTTCGATGCCGAGATGCTCCAGGTGCAGTTTCGCGTTCGGCTCGTGCTTGGCGGTGACCACGACGGCCCGGCCGCCCGCCTCGCGGACCGCCGCCACGGCCTCGCGGGCGCCCGGCATGGCCAGTGCCGGGCCGATGCCGTGCCGCCGGTACAGCTCGCGGTAGAGCTCACCGGCCTCCGCGATCCGCTCGTCGGGGAACCAGTGGGCCAGCTCCTGCTCCAGGGGCGGCCCGAGACGGGTGACGGCAAGCTCGGCGTCGATGTACGTGCCCGTCGCGGCGGAGAGTTCCTCGTAGGTCGTGCGGATGCCGGGCCGGGAGTCGATCAGCGTCATGTCGAGGTCGAAGCCGACGGTGGGGCCGTCGCCGGCGCCCTGGCGGTGCGGGGGCGGTGCCTGTGGTGCCATGCCGCGCATTCTGCCCTGCGCGCCGGAAGCGGCCGCCGGCCGCCCCGTTACCGCCGCCCTACTACAGCTCCGTCCGCCGCGCGGAACGCGGATCGTCCGCCACCGTCCCGCTGTGCAGCACCCCGGACGCCGCCCGGTCGCGCCACGCCGCGGTGGAGTCGTACAGCTCCTCCTCCGTGTCGACGGCTGAGAGCAGCACCCCGGCACGGTTCCGGCGCAGGCGGCCGGTGGTCATGCCGTCGGCGCGTACGAAGAAGGCGCCCCAGCAGCTCTCGCGAGCCGAGGTGTTGGGGCAGCTGATCCACATGTGGTTGGCGGCGGCCTCGGCGGTCATCATGGCCCGCTGTGTCACGGTGGCGTGGCTGAACACCCCTCCGGCGTTGAGGCGTTCGAGGTCCTCGCCCAGCTCGGCACGGAGCGCGGCCACCCGTCGGGGCGTGCGGTTCCCCGCGTGGAACGAGTGGAGGACGAGCTGCACGCCGTGGCGCCCGAGGTCTCTGTAGAGCTCCGGATAGCGGTAGTCGTGGCAGATCAGCGCGCCGCAGCGCACTCCCCTGACCGTGAAGACGCACGTGTGGTCGCCGGGCGTGTAGTGCGCCAGGTCGCCGGTGCCGCCGGTGGCGTCGCCCGCGCAGAAGCGCTTGTCGTAGCGGTCGGCGACGGCGCCCGAATCGTCGATCACGTAGAGGCAGTTGTGCGGTTTACGCTCCCCCGTCAGCTGGTGCGCGGAGCCCACGACCGTCCACAGCCCCAGCTCCCCCGCCAGTGCCATGACGCGGCGGGTGACCGACCGCAGCAGCTCCCAGTCGAAGCCCCGGTGGCCGGCGATGTCGGTGCCCGCGTAACCCGGCAGGCAGGCCTCCGGGAAGTGCGCGAGGTCCGCTCCCCGCTGCTTCGCCGTCCGCATCTGGCGCATGACGTAGCGGCCGTTGCGCGCGATGTCCGCACTCACCGGGAACTGGCACGTCGCCACGTTCAGCCGGGCCACGGGCTCACCCCCTGGGTCTCCGGGCCCGCCACGCCAGGAAGAGCGCGCTGGCGACTGCCGCGATCTTCAGCAGCACCGGCCATGCCTCGGCGAGCACCTGCCCCAGCGCGTCACCGCCCTGCGGGATCCGCTCGCCCCAGCGGTCGTCGATACGGCCCCACACCCACACCACCGCGCCGCCCGCGACGAGCCCGGGCATCCCCGCCGCGGCCCACTTGGCCTCCACGCGGCTCAGCCTCGGCGACCACCACGCCGCCAGCCACCCCACGGCCAGCGGGATCAGCGACCCCGCCACGGCGCCCGCCACCAGCAGCACCGCCGCCGTCCACTCGACGACCCCGCCGGCGCGGGGGCCGCCCTGCGCCCCCCGTCCCCGCCACAGGCCGCGCAGCCGGCCGGCGCCACCGCCCGCGTCCTCGACCACGTCGACGGGGGCGCCGGCCTCGCGCGCGCCGGGGACCGCCGCCCCCGCGCCGTCCTTGCTCTGGCCGCCCTCTTCGCCGGGCACCGGCGGGGGTTTCATCATCTGCGGTATCTCGATGCCGCCGACGAAGCCGGGCACGGGCTTGCCGAAGGTCCGCCCGCCGCTGTCGCCGTACGGGCTGGGGTCGACCCGCCACCAGTCCGGGTCCGACTCCTCGGGCCCCAGCTCGTCGATCCCCGCCAGGTGCGGTGCGGAGGCTCCTCTGGCGGCCGTGACCTGGGGTTCGGCGGGCGCGGACGGCTCGCCGGGGAGGCCGCGCCGCGACGTGCCCCGCTTCCACAGGGACACCTTCGGCTCCCCGGAACCGGTGCCGCCGCCGGTGCCTGTGCCGGTCCCCCCGCCGTACCTGTCGCCGCCGTACCTGTCGCCGCTCGCGGAGCCGCTGCCGGAGGTGCCGCCGCGCGGCGCGGGCACGGAGCCGCCCGCTCCCGTGACGACGTCCTCGGGCCGCCCCAGCCGCGAGAGGATCTTCCGCACGGCGGCCTTGCTCTCCGCCCCGCCCTGCTCGGCCCGCATCCGGTCGATCTCGCCGCGCAGCCCGTTCACCAGGCGTGCGCGCTCGGCGGCCGTCATCGACGTACTGTGCGCCAGATCGCCGATCCGGCTCAGGTAGTCGAACACGAGCTGATCGCTCTCGATCCCCACCAATTCCCCAACGGATGCTCGCTCTTGGCGCCTGCCCTGCCACTCGCCAGGCTCGGACACGACGGTACCGCGCCCGGCGGCCTCCGACGCGGGCGCGACCGCGCCCCGCCCGTCCCGCTAACGTGGTGTGGATGAGCCCCGAGCAGAACGGCGGCACGGCCGCACCCCGTACGCTCGCCGACGACCTGCGCGCCCGCGACGACAGCGCGCTCGCCGAGCTGCTGCGCATCCGCCCGGACCTGCTCTCCCCGGTGCCCAACGACCTCACCCAGCTGGCCACCCGCGCCGGAACCCGGGCCTCCGTCGTGCGGGCCGTCGAACGGCTGGACCGCTTCGCGCTGCAGACCGCGGAGGCCATCGCCGTCGCACCCGACCCCTGCCCGTACGAGACGCTCCTGGGCCTCCTTCGCGGCGATCCCGACCGCGTGGAGGGGCCCGGCGATCCGGCACGGCACGTGGCGGGCGAGCTGCCGCGCGCGCTGCGCACCCTGCGCGCGCAGGCCCTGCTGTGGGGCGGCGACGACCGCCTCCGCCTCGTGCGGACGGCGCGCGAACTGCTGACGCCCAGCCCGTCCGCGCCCTCGCCCACCGGCCTCGGCCCGACCCTCGCCGAAGCCACGTCCGGCATGTCGCCGGGACGGCTGCAGGACATCCTCGCCAACGCGGGCCTCGGCCCCACCCACGACCCGGTCAGCGCGCTGGCCGCGCTGACGGACCTCTTCACCGACCGTGCCCGCATGGCGGGGCTCCTGGACGAGGCGCCGCCCGAGTCGCTGCTCATGCTCGACAAGCTGCGCTGGGGCCCGCCCTACGGCTCCGTCCACGCGGACCGCCCGTCGCCGCCGGTGACCTGGCTCCTCGACCGCGCCCTCCTCGTACGCTCCTCCGCCCGCACCGTCGTGCTCCCCCGCGAAGTGGCCCTGCACCTGCGCGGGGGCCGGGCGCACCGCGACGTCGAGCCGGTGCCGCCGCCGCTGATGCCGCGCCGCGAGTACCCCCCGGAGACGGCCGACGCCACGGCGGCCGGACAGGTCCTCTCCGCCCTGGGCACCCTGGAGGACCTGCTGGCCGACTGGGAGTCGGACCCGCCCTCCGTGCTGCGCTCCGGCGGTCTCGGCGTACGCGACCTCAAGCGCACCGCCGCCGTCCTCGACGTGCCCGAGCCCGTCGCGGCCTTCTGGATCGAACTCGCCTACGCCGCGGGCCTCCTGGCCCCGGACGGCGAGGCCGACGAGGTCTACGCACCCACCCCCGCGTACGACGACTGGCTGCGCCGGCCGGCGCACGAACGGTGGGCGCACATCGTCGTCCGCTGGCTCACCGGCACCCGTGTACCCGCCCTCGTGGGAGCGCGGGACGCGAAGGGCCGCGCGCTGGCCGCGCTCGGCCAGGGCCTCGACCGCGGGCTGACCGCGGACGTGCGGTGCCGCACGCTGACGCTGCTCACGGCCCTCGCGCCCGGTGCCGCACCCGCGCAGCACTCGGTGCTCGCGCGGCTCCGGTGGGAGCACCCGCTGCGCGGGGGCTCGGCGCCGCCGCCGGGCACGGAGACGCCCCCGACGGCAGGGGCCTCCGAGGAGCCCGGACCGGCCGATATGCGCGCACAACTGGCCGAATCGGTTCTGCACGAGGCGGAGTTGCTCGGCTTGACGGGGCGCGGCGCGCTCGCCTCGTACGCCCGCGTCCTGCTCTCCACGGAAGCCGGCGCCGGTGCCCGCACCGCCTCGGAGGTGGCGGCCCTGGAGGCCACGGCCTCGGAGGCCTCCGCCCTGCTGGCTCCGCTGCTGCCGGAGCCGCTGGACCACATCCTGCTCCAGGCCGACCTGACCGCGGTCGCCCCCGGCCCGCTGGAGCGCCCCCTCGCGGCGATGCTCAACGTCCTCGCCGACGTCGAGTCCAAGGGCGGCGCCACCGTCTACCGGTTCACCCCCGCCTCGGTCCGGCGCGCACTCGACGCGGGACGCACGGCCTCGGACGTCCACGCCTTCCTCGCCGCCCACTCCCGCACACCCGTGCCGCAGCCGCTGAGCTACCTCGTCGACGACGTCGCGCGCAGGCACGGCAGGCTCCGCGTCGGCGCCGCCTCCTCGTACGTGCGCTGCGACGACGAGGCGCTGCTGAACGAGATCATGGCGGACAAGCGGTCCGCTGCGCTTCGTCCGCGGCAGCTCGCCCCGACCGTCCTCGCCTCGGCCCTGCCGCCCGACCAGCTCCTGGCGAAGCTGCGGGAGATGGGTTACGCCCCGGCCGCCGAGTCCGACGAGGGGGACGTGATGATCACGCGTGCCGACGCGCGCCGCACACCTCCGCGCTCGGCGCCGGACCCCGTTCCCGACGGCCCGCCGGTGCCGGACACCGCGCTGCTCACCGCAGCCGTACGGGCGATCCGCGCCGGGGACCACGCGGCCACGGCCGAGCACAAGCCGCGGCAGCCGGGCGGACGCGCCCCGCGCCCGCGCTCGCAGGGCGGCGAGCCGCCCCGCACGACCTCCGCGGACACGATCGCCACGATGCAGTCGGCCGTGCTCTCCGGCGACGCGGTGTGGATCGGCTACGTCAACGCGGACGGGGCCGCGAGCCAGCGGGTGATCGCGCCGGTGCGCGTCGAGGGCGGCTTCGTCACCGCCTACGACCACACCGCCGACGAGGTGCGCACCTACCCGCTGCACCGCATCACGGGCGCGGCGGAGCTGGCCGACAACTGACGGCCGGCGGGCCGCCGTTCAGCCCGCGGCAGTCGCGGTCTGCCGGGACGCCCCCGCGGGCCACACCACGTCGACGGCGAGACCTGCGCCGCGCGCCCCGCTGACGATGTCCGCCATCGTCCCCGCCTTCTCCAGCGCGTTCGGCTGGCCGTCCCAGATCGCCACCAGCCGGTCGGCGCGCTCCAGCAGGACCGCGTTGGCGGCCTCGTACGCCTCGCGGCTCGCCGTCTCGAACGGGAGCACCAGCACTTCGTCCGCGGCGGCGGTGAGGCGGTCGTAGGTCTCCGCGTGGTCGGGCTTCACGGTCGCCGTCCGGTAGTCCCTGCTGGGCAGCACCGCGACGAGCCGGCCGCCCGCCGCGAGCACGGACTCGGCGAACAGCGAGTCGGCGCCCGGCGCCACGCAGGACAGCCCCACGAGTCCCGACGGCTCGAACATGCGCAGCAGCCGCTCCAGTTCCGCGCGCACCAGCGGCACCGTCTCCTCGGACAGCTCCATGTGCCCGGTTACCGCAACTTTCGTCGCCATCCCGGTGCTCTCCTTCGTCAGTTCTCTCCGGCGCGCCCCGGACACGGTCTCGTGGTCACGCATCTCACACGGACCACTACACCTCGTATTTGGGCGTATAACCGTATAGACCTCGGAGCTTTGCGCGAGGCCACACGCACGGCAGGCGCCCGTGTGGCCGTGCGCGGCCGCCACGACACCGAAATGCGCCCATGGGGCACACTGGACGATTGACCCGTGTGCCGGAGCCGGCCTCCCGACGGCCGCCCGACCGCATCTCCCGCAGTCGCGAGACGGAGGAAACGCGCGTGAACGGTGGTCCCCTGATCGTCCAGAGCGACAAGACGCTGCTTCTGGAGGTCGACCACGAGCAGGCGGACGAGTGCCGCCGCGCCATCGCCCCCTTCGCGGAGCTGGAGCGGGCGCCCGAGCACATCCACACCTACCGCCTCACCCCGCTCGGCCTGTGGAACGCGCGGGCCGCGGGGCACGACGCCGAGCAGGTCGTCGACGCTCTCGTGGCGTACGCCCGCTACCCCGTGCCGCACGCCCTGCTCGTCGACGTCGCCGAGACGATGGCCCGGTACGGGCGGCTGCGGCTGCTGAAGCACCCCACGCACGGCCTGGTCCTGGAGAGCAGCGACCGGCCGGTGCTGGAGGAGGTGCTGCGCTCGAAGAAGGTGCAGCCGCTCGTCGGCGACCGCGTCGACCCGGACACCGTCGTCGTGCACCCCTCGGAGCGCGGCCAGATCAAGCAGGTGCTGCTCAAGCTGGGCTGGCCCGCCGAGGACCTGGCCGGCTACGTCGACGGCGAGGCGCACCCGGTCACGCTGCGGGAGGAGGACTGGACGCTGCGCCCCTACCAGCAGCAGGCCGTGGAGAACTTCTGGCACGGCGGCTCCGGCGTCGTCGTCCTGCCGTGCGGTGCGGGCAAGACCCTCGTCGGCGCCGGGGCGATGGCGCAGGCGCAGGCCACGACGCTGATCCTCGTCACCAACACCGTCTCGGCCCGGCAGTGGAAGTCGGAGCTGGTGCGCCGCACGTCGCTGACGGAGGACGAGATCGGCGAGTACAGCGGCACGAAGAAGGAGATCCGGCCGGTCACCATCGCCACGTACCAGGTCGTCACGACCAAGCGGAAGGGCGTCTACCCGCACCTGGAGCTGTTCGACTCGCGTGACTGGGGCCTGATCGTCTACGACGAGGTGCATCTGCTGCCGGCGCCCGTCTTCAAGTTCACCGCGGACCTCCAGGCCCGCCGCCGCCTCGGGCTGACGGCGACCCTCGTCCGCGAGGACGGCCGCGAGTCCGACGTCTTCTCCCTCATCGGGCCGAAGCGCTTCGACGCGCCCTGGAAGGAGATCGAGGCGCAGGGCTACATCGCCCCCGCCGACTGCGTCGAGGTGCGGGTGAGCCTCACCGACTCCGAGCGCCTCGCATACGCGACGGCCGAGACGGAGGAGAAGTACCGCTTCTGCGCGACGACCGACAGCAAGCGGCGCGTGACCGAGGCACTGGTGCGGCAGCACGAAGGGGAGCAGACCCTCGTCATCGGCCAGTACATCGACCAGCTCGACGAGCTGGGCGAGCACATCGGGGCGCCCGTCATCAAGGGCGACACGACCAACAGGCAGCGCGAGAAGCTCTTCAACGCCTTCCGCGAGGGGGAGTTGAGCACCCTCGTGGTCTCGAAGGTCGCGAACTTCTCCGTCGACCTGCCGGAGGCGACGGTGGCCATCCAGGTGTCGGGGACCTTCGGGTCGCGGCAGGAGGAGGCGCAGCGGCTCGGGCGGGTGCTGCGTCCCAAGGCGGACGGGCACGAGGCGCGCTTCTACTCCGTCGTCGCCCGCGACACCATCGACCAGGACTTCGCCGCGCACCGGCAGCGCTTCCTCGCCGAACAGGGCTACGCCTACCGCATCGTCGACTCGCACGACCTGCTGACCGGCGCGCCCGAGTCCGCTGCCGAGACCGGCTCTCCCGAGGCGCCCGGCGCCCCGGACCCGTCCGGGGGCGGGGCAGGGCCGGAGGCGGAGTAGCAGCGGGCCGCGACACCCGCGAGCAGCGCGACGGTCAGCAGCGGATACGGCGAGGCCAGCGGCTGCGCCCACCACGGCAGCCGGAGGTCGAGGGTGCCGTGCTTCGGCACGAGCCACAGCGTGCGGGCGCTGAAGACGGCGTACACGGCGAGGGCGGCGCCCCGTCGCGCCGGCTCCGCCGCCATGAGGACGAGCAGCGGCACGCACCACACCCAATGGTGCGACCAGCTGATCGGTGAGACCAGCAGTGCCGTCAGGGCGGTGACGAGCACGCCCCAGCCCTCCAGCCCGTACCGGCGGCGCAGCAGGCACGCCAGGGCCAGCCCGGCCGCCGCGAGGACGGCGGCCGGGGCGAGCCACAGCATCCCGGGCTCCGCGGTGTGCGCGACGCGGGCGGCGAGGCCCTGCAGCGACTGGTTGTCGACGATCCACGCCTTGCCGACACGGGCCGTCTCGAAGATCCGCCTCGTCCAGAACTCCCAGCTCGCGCCCGGGAGTACGAGCGCTCCGAGCGCCGCGGTGCCCGCGAAACCCGCCAGTGCCGCGAGGGCGGCCCGCACCCGTCCCGTCAGCAGCAGGTAGACGGCGAAGACGGCGGGGGTGAGTTTGACGCCCGCGGCGACGCCGACGGCGATGCCCTTGCCGCGTGCGCCGTCGGGCCGCCCCAGGTCCCACAGGACGGCGCAGGCCAGCAGCAGGTTGATCTGCCCGAAGAGGGCCGTCTGGAAGACCGGTTCCAGCCACAGGCCGGCGGCGGTGGCGGTCAGCAGGAGCGGCAGGCGCACCTCCCTTCCGCCCGGTACGGCGGTGAAGCGCAGGGACAGATGCACGAGCAGCACCAGCAGGACGACGTTGCCGGCGAGGAACGCGGCCTTCGCCGCACCGAGGGAGAGCCAGGCGACGGGAACGAACAGCAGCGCCGCGAACGGCGGGTAGGTCGCCGGCAGCTTCCACGCCGTGACGGCGAAGCCGTACAGATCCGTGCCGCGGGAGACGGCCTCCCCCTCCGCCCGGTAGACGTGGACGTCCGCCATCGGAAGGCCGTCGACCGCGCAGACGGCGGCGAACGCCGCGAGGGAGAGGGCGAGCAGTGCGGCCGCGTGCCGCTTCCGTCCGATGCAGGCTCCGAGCCCTGTCCTCAACTGTGGCGACTCTCCTTCAGGGGTGCCCGGGCCCGCTCGCGGCCAGGGCGTGTCGTCTTCTCCGGCGGCAGACCATAACCCCGCGGGATGAAAACGGTTGGCACCCGGTCCGGCCGCGCCGCTAGGATTCCGCGTCTGCCGCCTCCCGTGCCGGGAGGCCCCCGGCCGCTCGGAAACCGGCCGGTGCTCTGACCTCTCCGCGACGCACCGTCAGCACCGTCAGCACCGTCAGCGTGTGCCGACACCGCCGCGGACATCAGCACCGAACACCACCGCGTACCCGCCGGAGGCAACACCGTGTCCGCCCCTGCCCAGCCCCAGCACGACTCGACGGACGGACCCGGATCCGGTCCGCTCGACGAGCCCGGCGCCGAATCCGGTCCGCTCGGCGCGGAACGCCGCCATCTGGCCACGTCCCGCGCCGCGCTGCGGGCCATGCGCGAGGAGGCCGAGGCCCTCGACATCGCGGACGTCGCCGCGAACTGGGTCAACGCGCAGACCCTGCGCAACGACGTGGAGGCCCGCATCAAGTCGCTGGCGGACCTCGCAGGGACGCCGCTCTTCTTCGGACGGCTCGACTATCTGCCGCACGCGGCCGTCGCCGAGGGCTCCGACGGCGGCGACGTCTTCCACATCGGACGGCGCCACGTCCACGACGCCGACGGCGACCCGATGGTCGTCGACTGGCGGGCGCCCGTCTCCCAGCCCTTCTACCGCGCCTCCCGGAAAGACCCGCAGGACGTCGAGCTGCGGCGCCGGTTCGGCTACTCCGGCGGGGAGCTGACGGCGTACGAGGACGAGCGGCTGAGCGACCCCGGCGAGGACGAGAAGACCTCGCAGCTGCTCCAGCGGGAGATCGAACGCCCCCGCGTGGGGCCCATGCGGGACATCGTCGCGACGATCCAGCCCGAGCAGGACGAGATCGTGCGAGCCGGGGTGGAGGGCTCGCTGTGCGTCCAGGGCGCGCCCGGCACCGGGAAGACCGCGGTCGGGCTGCACCGTGTCGCGTACCTGCTGTACACGCACCGCGAACGGCTCTCGCGCACCGGCACGCTCGTCATCGGCCCCAACGCCTCCTTCCTGCACTACATCGAGCAAGTGCTGCCCGCACTGGGCGAGATGAGCGTGCGGCAGGCGACCGTCGACGACCTGGTGGCGCACGTCCCCGTACGCGGGGCGGACAGCGCCGAGGCCGCCCGCGTGAAGGGCGACGCCCGCATGGCGCAGGTGCTGCGGCGGGCGGTGCGTGCGGGGGTGACGCCGCCCGAGGAGCCGTGCGTGGTGGTGCGCGGCTCGCGCCGCTGGCGCGTCCCCGCCCACGAACTCGCCGAGATCATCGAGGAGTTGCTGGCCCGGGACATCCGCTACGGCGCCGCGCGGGAGGCGCTGCCGCAGCGGATCGCCCACGCGGTGCTGGTCCGTATGGAACAGGCCGGCGAGGCACCGGACGACCGCGTGCAGGACGCCGTGGCGCGGAACCCGGCCGTCAAGGCGGTCGTCAAGTCCTGCTGGCCCGCGGTCGATCCGGCGAAACTCGTGCTCCGGCTGCTGTCCGAAGCGGACTTCCTCGCGGAGCACGCGGACGGCGTCCTCACCGCCGAGGAGCAGCGCTCCGTGCTGTGGCCGAAGCCCGCGCGGGGGGTGAGGTCCGCACCGTGGTCGCTCGCGGACGCCGTACTCGTCGACGAGGCCGCCGACTTGATCAGCCGCACGGCCTCGCTGGGCCACGTCGTCCTCGACGAGGCGCAGGACCTGTCACCCATGCAGTACCGCGCGGTGGGACGGCGCTGCTCGACCGGTTCCGTGACGGTGCTCGGCGACATCGCGCAGGGCACGACGCCCTGGGCCACGCCGAGTTGGGACGAGGCGCTGCTGCACCTGGGCAAGCCCGGCGCGGCCGTGGAGGAGCTGACGCTCGGCTTCCGCGTGCCGCGCCAGGTCATCGCCTACGCGTCGCGCCTGCTTCCGCAGATCGCGCCGGAGCTGGAGGAGGCGACGTCTGTCCGCGAGTCGCCGGGTGACTTCGCCGTGCGGCGCTGCCCTGCCGGAGGGCTCGACACGGCCGTCGTCGAGGCGTGCCGGGAGGCGCTGGAGAAGGAGGGCTCGGTCGGACTGATCGCGGCGGACGCCCGCATCCCGGCGCTGGCGGAGGCCCTCAGGACGGGCGGCCTGAGCCACCTGGAGCCCGGCACGGAGACCAGCGCAGACTCCCGCCTCACGCTCGTGCCCGCCACCCTCGCCAAGGGCCTGGAGTACGACTACGTGGTGCTGGACGAGCCGTCCGCCGTGGTGGAGGGCGAGCCCGACCTCCGCACGGGTCTGCGCCGCCTCTACGTCTCGCTCACCCGCGCCGTCTCCGGGCTGACCGTGGTGCATGCGGCGCCGCTGCCCGAAGCGCTCGCCGGCTGACGCGGGCTGGGCGTCGGGCGTCGAGCGTCGAGCGTCGGGCGTCGGGCGTCGGGCGTCGAGAAAACGATTACAACGAGGGCCCTGCGCGGGGTGTCCGACGGACAGCTCCCCGTCGCTACTCTTCGTTCTCACTGCGCTCCTCAGGGCGAACAATGCCGCCTCCGACCCCTGAAATCCATTTCACGTCAGTAAGGTGTCCCCGCAGGAAGGGCCGGAGATCGCCGGTGGCGGTCCCGCGGCCGGAGGACGCGACGGCGTGGAGGAGCCGGGTGGCAACGATCAGCGACGTGGCGCGCGCCGCCGGGGTCTCCCCGGCGACCGTCTCCCGCGTCTTCAACGGCGGCCGGGTCACCGCGGAACGCGCGGAACGCGTCCGCAAGGCCGCCGCCGTGCTGGGCTTCTCCCCGAACCGGGTGGCGCGCTCGCTGCGCACGCAGCGTGCCAGCGTCATCGGCCTCCTCGTTCCGGACGTCGAGGACCCCTTCTTCGCCTCGCTCGCCCGCGGAGTGGAGGACACCGCCCTGCGCGGCAGCCTCTCCGTCGTGCTGTGCAACACCGACGACGACGTCGAGAAGGAGCGGCGCTACCTCGACGTCGCACTCGCCGAGCAGATGGCCGGCGTGATCGTGGCCGCCGCCTCCCGCACGCGCACCGACCTCTCCGGGCTCGTCGCGCGCGGCATGCCCGTCGTCGCGGTCGACCGCCGGCCCCGTGCGGCCGAAGTGGACGCCGTGACCGTCGACGACCGGCACGGCGCCGAGGACGCCACCGTCCACCTCCTCGAGCGCGGCTACGAGCGCGTCGCGTGCATCGCGGGCCCCGCCGGCACCTCCACCTCCGAGGACCGGCTCGCCGGCTACCGCTCGGCCATGCGCGACGCAGGCACGTCCGACGAGCAGATCCACGACCGCACCCGGCACGGCGACTTCCGCGTCGAGGGCGGCCACGCCGCGATGCGGGAGCTGCTGGCCCTCCCCGAACGCCCGGACGCCGTCTTCGTCGCCAACAACCTGATGGCGCTGGGCGCCCTGCAGGCCCTGCGCGAGGCGGACGTCGAGCCGCCCGCCTTCGGTGTCCTCTCGTTCGGGGATCTGCCCTGGGCGTCTCTCGTCCGTCCCCCGCTGACCACCGTCCAGCTGCCGTCGTACGACCTGGGCGCCTCCGCGGCCGAACTGCTCCAGGACCGCGTCGCGGGGTCCGGCAAGCCCCTGCAGACCGTGGTGCTGCGCACGGTGCTGCGGGTCCGCGACAGCACGCGGGGCCCGGCACCGCGCCCCGCCTGACCCGGCCGGGCCCCCGCCGCTCGGCGCGCGGGAGCGGGCGCGCGATGGGACGCTGGGCCGTACAGGGGACGGACCGGCTCGTGTCCGGGACTTGCGGAGGGAATCACCATGATCACCACTGACTTCTCGACAGGCGCTCCGTGCTGGCTCGACATCGGCGTCAGGAGCGTCTCCGCCGCGAAGGAGTTCTACGGCGGAGTGTTCGGCTGGACGCTGGAGCAGTTCGGACCGGGCGACGACGCCTACGGTCTGTTCAAGAACGACGGGAAGACGGTCGCCGCGGTGGGCCCGCTCGACGAGGACGCCCGTTCCGGCTGGATGGTCTACTTCAGGACGCCCGACCTCGACGAGACGGCGGAGGAGGTCCGCCGGCTCGGCGGCACCGTCCGCCTGGGGCCGTCCGAGGTCGACGACCAGGGGCGCCTTGCACAGTTCAGCGACCCCCAGGGCGGCCGGTTCGCCGCATGGCAGCCGAGCAAGACGCCGGGTCTGGAGAGCGTCGACGAGCCCGGTTCGCTGATGTGGGTCGAGCTCTACACGACCGATGCGGGCGCGGCTAAGGAGTTCTACAAGCGCCTCTACGGATGGCAGTACAGCGAGATGCCCGTCCCGGACGACCCGGAGACCACGTACGTCATGATCACTCCGGCGGGAGAGGAGCAGGAGCGCATGCACGGCGGCCTGATGCAGGTCCCGCAGGACACCCTCGCCCTCGCCGGCGGCGACCCGTTCTGGCACCCCGTCTTCCACGTCACCGACTGCGACGGAGCCGCCGCCAGGGTCGGCGAACTCGGCGGGAGCGTCGTCATGGGGCCGCAGAACGCGGAGGGCGTCGGACGTATGGCCGTCTGCCTGGACCCCTTCGGCGCCGACTTCGTCGTGCTGACGCCCTCCATGTGACGACGGGTCCGCACCTGCGCGCCACGGGGTGACGGTTCGGGAACGCGGAAGCGGTCGGGAACGGCCGGGAGGCACACGCTGCGGAACCGCCTCCCGGCCGGCCCTGCGACCGCATACCGTCGGGCGATGGCGTCAGCGGACAGCGAGTTCCTCCTCAGCGGCCCCCGGGTGGGGATACGGCGTGTCACCTGCGAAGACCGCGACGAAATCGCCGCCCTCGCACGGGAGAGCGCGGAGCTGCACCGGCCGTGGGTGCCGCAGCGCGACATGAGCCGGGAGGCCTTCGCGCAGTACGTCGCCCGATTCCAGGAGCCCACTCACGAGGGGTACTTGGTCTGCCTGCGGCACGGCGGGGACATCGTCGGCGGCGTCAACGTCAACAACATCGTCAGGGGCAGCCTGCAGCGCGGCACCCTGGGCTACGTCGCCTACGCGCCCGCCGCCGGACGGGGATACATGACGGAGGGACTGGGGCTCGTGATCCGTTACGCGTTCGAGGAGTTGGGGCTGCACCGCCTGGAGGCCGACATCCAGCCGGAGAACACCCGCTCGTCGAAGCTCGTCGCACGGCTGGGCTTCCGTCTCGAAGGGCACTCCCCCGCCTTCCAGTTGATCCAGGGCGAGTGGCGGGACCACGACAGGTGGGCGATCACGCGCCAGGACCTGGAGCGGACGGACTGACGAGCGGGCGGACGGGCGGGCGGGCGGACTGACTGACGGGCGCGCGGCGGCCGGTGGCTCAGCCGTCCTGGAACGTGGCGTCCAGTTCGCGGCGCCACGTCCGCACTCTGACCGCGTCCACAGGGCTGTCCCATCCGTTCGGACGCGCGGCGCCGCCGATGTGGAACGCGCTGATCCCCGCCGCGGCGAGTGCGGGGACGTGGTCGAGGCGGAGCCCTCCGCCGGCCAGGATCCGCGCCCCGTAACCCGGTTCACCGGCCCTGGTGCGTGCCGCCTCAGCGAGGAGCACGTCGAGTCCGGCGCCGACGCCGGCCGGCGACCCGGCCGTCAGATAGGTGTCCGGGGCGCTGCACGCCGCCGTTCCGTGCGGGACCGCACCGTCCGCATCCGCGGGCACGGGATCCGCGCGCCGTGCCTCCTCGTCTCCGGGATCCGGCGGAAGTCCGGCGAGCGCACGGCGCAGCCCGGCGCGGTCGGCCGCTCGGTCGATGGCGCGGTGGAACGTCCAGGAGCAGCCGCCGACTTCGGCCGTGACGGCCGCGAGGGCGTGCAGGTCCGGCCGCCCGGAACCGTCGAGGAAGCCGAGCACGAACTCGTCGGCTCCCTCGGCGCGCAGCCCGCGTGCCTGCTCGCAGAGCCGGGCGAGCGCGCCGTCGTCTCCGGCCGTGAACCCGGTGGACGCGCGCAGCATGACGCGCAGCGGAAGGCCGACGGCCGCGCGGACGCGGGCGAAGGTCTGCCGGTCCGGGGTGAGGCCGTCGGAGGCCATGTCGGCGGCCAGTTCGAGACGGTCGGCCCCTCCGGCCTGCGCCGCCCGCGCGTCGTCGGGCGTCAGGGCGATGACCTCGAGGATTGGTCTAGACATGTTCCGCACTCTGCCACACCTCCGACCTCCCGGGAAGGCGGCATCGCGCCGCCGGTGGAGCCGGGCCCGCCGGCCGTGCCGAAGCCGGAAAGGGCGTCAGGAGCCGTCCGCGGACCCGCGCGTCACCCGGCCCCGGACCGTCCCGCCCCGTCGGCGGAGGGAGAATCGCGCCATGGCAACCGACGAAACCGCTTCCCGTGCCACGCGCGAGCGGCTGCTCGCGGAATGGCGCGCTCTTCTCGTACGGGTCCGGGACGGCGAGGAGGAGCCACCGCCCGAACCGTACGGCGAGGACCTGATCGGCCGATGGTCGGAACCCCAGCGGCACTACCACGACGTCGGCCACCTCGAAGCCGTGCTCGGCCGCGTGGACGAACTCGCCCCCCACTCGCCCGGGGCGGACGCCGACACGGTGCGGCTGGCGGCCTGGTTCCACGACGCGGTCTACCGCCCCGACAGGAGTGAGAACGAGGAGCGCAGCGCCTCCCTCGCGAGACGCGCACTGCTCGAAGCCGGGGTCGGCCCGGAGCGTACCGAGGAGGTCGTCCGGCTCGTACGCCTCACCGTCACCCACGATCCCGAACCGGGCGACACCGCCGGGGAGTTGTTGTGCGACGCGGACCTGGCCGTGCTGGCGGGCACCCCCGCCGAGTACGCCGCCTACGCCGCCGCCGTGCGCCGGGAGTACGCCTTCGTCCCCGAGGAGCGCTTCCGCGCGGGGCGCGCCGGGGTACTGCGTCAACTCCTCGGCCTGCCCGAGCTGTTCCGCACTCCTTACGCCCGGGAGCGGTGGGAGGAGGCCGCCCGCCGCAACCTCACTACCGAGTTGGGGCTGCTCGGCTCGCAGACCGGGGAGGACGGGCCGAGTTGAGAGGAACCGTGAGGACGGCCGGGGGACGCTGAGCGGAACGTTCCGAGGACGGCGGGGAGCAACAAGCAGGGGCGAACGCACGGGTCGCCGGGGAGACGATCGTCCCAAAGCGGGCGGACTTGCGGCCTCCGGTGGTTCCCACGACCCTGAACTGCCAGCCTGTCAGGGCGCAGCCGAGCCCCGGGCCCGGGCGGCCGTGACGCACCATGACGAGGCACGACGGACTTGACGCACCGCCACACCACCCAGACGCAACCCACCACGGAGGGTCGCAGGCCACGTGGTCACTACTTCCGACACCGGCAACGAACCCGGCCCCTCGTTCGACGACGTCTTCTGCGAGCTGCTGCACCGGCTGTACCGGAGGGCTGCGATGCTCGCCGGGTCGCGCCAGTCGGCTGAGGACGCCGTCCACGAGGTGTATCTCAAACTGGCCGCGCGGCCCGAGCGTTTCCTCGCCCACCCGGAGCCCTACGCCTACGCCTTCTCCTCTCTGCTGAGCGTCGTCCGCGACGGCTGGCGGCGGGAACGGCGCCAAGTGCTCGTCGCCGACGTCGAGTTCGCGGGGGAGTCGAGTGCGGCCTCCCCGGGGCCCGGCCGCCAGGCGGACGACGGGGGCCTGGAGCGCAGGGCGTCGGAGCTGGAGACCGTCCGTCTGCTACGGCAGTTGACGGTACGTCAGGCCGGCGTCGTCGTCCTCGTCGATCTGGACGGTTACACGATCGACCAAGCCGCGAAGATCCTGGGCCTGCACCGGGGCACCGTGGCACTCACCCGGAGACGGGCACTGGACAAGCTGCGAGGCGCGTTCCCACAGCGCGCGGGCCGCTCGAGAGGAGAACGGCATGCGTGCTGAACGCGAGGAGACGGCGCGGGTCCTGCGCGAGCGGCTGCGGTCCGCCGACGCGGAGATAGAGGTCCCGGACGGCCTGTGGGAGAGGGTGCGCGCCACGCGCGGCGACGTCACCGCCGGCACCGACGTACCCGCGCCACGGCGTCCGGGTCCGCTGGTGCTGATCGCAGTCGCCGCCGCGGCGGTGGCCGTCGTCGTCAGCGGCACGTGGTGGCTGGTCTCCCCGGCGTCCGGTCCGGCGCCCGGGGAGAGCACGGCGCCGCCCGCGGACTCGGGCGGGGGCGCCGTCACGCTGCGCGTGTACAACGTCGAGAAGCCGTGCCGGGAGCTCCGCACCCTGGAGTGCTCTCTGCGGATCGCCAGGAACCCGTACACGCTCTACGCCGACCCGGACAACGCGGCGGGCCGCGTCTGGCACGGCGACCGTCTCACCGCTGACTGCGTCGTCACGGACGGCAGGCTCGTCACGGACGAGAAGGGCATCTCCTCGACGCGCTGGTACCGGGTGGAGAAGGCGGAGGGCGGCGACGGCGGCCGCCTCCGGGGCTGGCTGCCGGGCGTACGCACCCGCAACACCACCGAGGTGCCGGTCTGCCCGGCGGACGAGAGGCCCGACCGGAGCGGTGAGAAGGGCAGTTGACGGGCGCCTGGCGACGGCGCGGCGCCACGGGCCACCCCGGCGGCGGATGGCCCGGCGGCAGACGCCGGTGGCCGGTCCCGCGGGTTCCGGCGGCGTGGGTTCCGGCGCGTGGGTTCCGGCGGCGAGGCGCGGTGCCCGCAGATCGCCGGTGGTGCGCGGCGCCGGCCCGCGTGCCGGGACGGCAGGGCGTGGGCGGCCGGCTCTTCCGCTCACACCCGCAGCCGCCCCGGCACTCCCCCGAGTGCACGCAGCCCGGCGACCGCGCTGCCCGGAGCCGTACGCCGCTGCGTACGGCCCGGACGCCCGGTACACGTACCTGTGGGCCTCCCCGTATGACACGCGGCCAAGTGACATACGTCACATAATCAGAGGTGGTCCGCAACTCCCGGAGGAGGCTCGTACGGGTCAGCCGGGATGCCGCCCGCCACAGCAGGCGCACCATGGACGGCATGGACCTGATCGACGCCTTCGACTCGGCCTTCGAAGAGTGGGACCGGCTGGTGCACGAGGTCGGCCCCCGGCAGTGGGAGGAGCCCACGCCCTGCTCGGACTGGAACGTCCGGGACCTGGTCAACCATCTCGTCAGCGAACACCTCTGGGCACCGCACCTGCTCGCCGGGGAGACGCTCGCGCAGGTCGGCGACCGCTACGAGGGCGACGTCGTCGGCGGCGACCCGGTGGCGGCCTGGGAGCGGGCGGGCAGCGGCTCGTGGCCGGCGTTCCACCGCGAGGGCGCGCTCCACGGCGACGTCCACGTCACCGGCGGCAAGAGCCCGGCGACGGAGTACGGCTGGCAGATGACCACCGATCTGGCGGTGCACGGCTGGGACCTCGCCCGCGGGATCGGCGTACGGAGCCGGATGCACGACGAACTCGCCGACGCCGTCTACGCCCACATCGCCCCGATGGCAGAGAGCTGGCAGGGAGCGGGCGTCTTCGACCCTCCGGTGCCCGTGCCGGACGACGCGGTGCCGCAGGAACGGCTGGTGGCGCTGCTCGGCCGCCACCCCTAAGGCGTCCCGCCTCCGGCCTCCAGAGCCCGCCGCCGTGGAGCGCGCCGCCGCCTCAACCCGCCGGTGCGCCGGGCCGCCGGTTCACCGGACCGCCGTACGCACAGGACCTGCGCGGGACCCCCGCGGGACCCGCCCCTTGCGGGACGTCTCACCGGAATGCCGCGCGCCTGCGCGCCGTTGACGCGTGACATGCCCGACTCCAGCGCAGAGAGCGACCGCCCGGCCCACGCCCCTTCCCGCGACGCCTCCGGCGCTCCCGGCAACGCCGCACGGGACACCGCCCTCCAGACCGCCGCCTCGCAGGCTCCGCCCGGCTCAGGCCCCCTCGGCGGCAAGACTCGTCCCTCCGGTCGCAGCCGCATGCCGCTGTCCGTCTACGTCCTCGGACTGGCCGTCTTCGCGCTCGGCACCTCCGAGTTCATGCTCTCCGGCCTGCTGCAGCCCCTCTCCCGGGACCTGGGCGTCTCCATACCCCAGGCCGGCCTGCTGATCTCCGCGTTCGCGGTCGGCATGGTCGTCGGTGCGCCCGTACTCGCCGCGGCGACGCTGCGGCTGCCGCGCCGCACGACCCTGATCTCACTGCTCCTCGTCTTCGGAGTCGGCCAGGTGGCCGGAGCGGTCGCCCCCACGTACGAGTTGCTCTTCGCCTCCCGCGTCGTCAGCGCACTCGCCTGCGCCGGCTTCTGGGCAGTGGGCGCCGCCGTGGCCGTCTCGGTCGTCCACGTGGACGTGCGGGCCCGGGCGATGGCCGTTCTCGTCGGCGGGCTGAGCATCGCCAACATCCTCGGGGTTCCCGCGGGTTCGCTGCTCGGCCAGCACGCGGGATGGCGGTCGGCGTTCTGGGCGGTGGCGGTGATGTCGGCGGTCGCGCTGGCCGGGGTGCTGGCGTTCGTACCGCGGACGCAGCCGCCGACGGGCGACGACCGCCCGAGGCTCGCCCGCGAGGTGCGCATCTACCGGGACAGGCAGGTGTGGCTCACCGTCCTCACCATCGCCCTCAACGGCGCCGCGGTCTTCGCCGTCTTCTCCTACCTCGCGCCGCTGCTCACGGAGGTCGCCGGCCTGCGCGAGAGCTGGGTGCCGACGGTGCTGGCGCTTTTCGGGCTGGGCGGGCTCCTCGGCACCGCCATCGGCGGCCGGATCTCCGACGGGCACCTCTTCGGCACCATGTACGGCGGCATCGCGGCGTCGGCGGCGGCGCTGGCGCTGCTGGCCCTCTTCGCCCGGAGCGGTGCCGCCGCGGTGGGGCTGGCGCTCCTGCTCGGCGTCACGGCGTTCATGACCGCCCCCGCGCTGAACACCCGGATGTTCGACGTCGCAGGCACGGCGCCCACCCTGGCGGGAGCGACGACGACGGCGTCGTTCAACATCGGCAACACCGCCGGTCCCTGGCTGGGCGGCCTGGTGATCGACGCCGGGTGGGGCTACCAGTCGGTGGCCTGGACGGGAGCCGCCCTCGCGGCGGCCGGCGTGGGTACGACGGCATGGGCGTCGCACGTGCGGAGGAAGACCGCCGCTCGCGTCCGTCCGCCGCGCCACGAGCCCGCGGCGGTGTGCCCCGACCCCCGATGAGCGCGCCGAACGATGAGCGTCATCTGTCAGTTGTCATCGGTCAGTCGTCATCGGTCATTTGTCATCCGTCATTTGTCATCCGTCGCTCGTCAGACGGCAAACGCAGGGGGGTGAGCGTCAAACGCTGAGCGCCATCCGTTAGTCGTCATCCGATATCTGTCATCTGTCATCTGTCATCCGCCATCCGCCATCCGCCATCCGCCATCCGCCATCCGCCGACTGTCATCCGGCGAACGTCAGCCGGTGACCTCAGGCGGTGAACCTCAGCCGGTGGGCGGCACCGGTCCCCGTCGGCGCGGCCTGCGCAGTCCGGCACCGGTGAGGCGCCGCAGCAGTTCCTTGCAGCCCACCTCGACCGCCCCCGCACCGACAGCGGCCTGGTAGAGGGTGCTCGGCACGTCGTAGTGGTCGCGGTCGAAGGCCCCGCGCGGGCAGCCGATCGCGGCTGCGAACGCGTGCAGCTCCTCGTAGGAGGAGTCGCTGACGAGGTGCGACCACATGCGTCCCCTCCTCGGCCAGTCGGGCGGATCGATGTAGACGGTCATCGGCGTCGCGTCCCGGCAGAGCAGGCGTGCACCCCGGAGCGGCAAGCGTGCGTCCCCACGCCCGCGACGCCGCCGCGGGCGTCATCGCCGCAGGTCAGGCCATACATCCATCGCCGTGCGGGTCCTCGCCGCGCCGTCCGGAGGCGGCGGCTCAGAGCCACTTGTTCAGCGCCCCGACGCGCGCCACCGAGGTCGTCGTCTTGCTGCACACCCAGTGCGGGTCCTCACCCAGCGCGGGCTCGATGTCCAGCGCGTGCGGGTCGGAGCCGAGGCACACGGGGCACAGCGGCCACCGCCCGTACCGTTCGAGCAGGGCGTCCTGCACGTCCTGGGCGATCAGCCCGTTCACGAAGGCGACGCCCTCGGGCCACTGCTCGACCCACCACCGGCGGTGGGAGACGGCTTCCTCGACGAGCGAGACCACGTCGGCGTCCGCGACCTTGCCGGCCTCCAGGTCGGCGAGCACGAGGGCACGTGCGGCGTGAAGTGTCTGCTCCAGCTGGTCCATGCCTCCATTGCACCAAAAGGGCGACGGCACCCGCCCCGGAGCGGCGCGAAGATCCCGGTCGATATGGCCTGAAAGCCTTGACGCACCCTCCGTGGTGAAAATATCTTCCGGCGATGACGACCTACCTGAAGGAAAGTTTCGCCAGAAACAACCGGGCCCAGGGAAGACCCCAAGGCGGCGGCCCTGCCCCCGGCTCCGGCGCCTCGCCCGGCCCGCCTCCCGCAGCACCGCGGCCCGCTCCCGGCCCGCCCGCCCCGGGCGCGCTCGCCGCCAAGGTGCGCACCATGGCCCCCTCGATGACGCGCTCGATGCAGCGCGTCGCGGAGACCGTCGCCGGAGACCCCGCCGGCTGCGCCCAGTTGACCGTCACGGGTCTCGCCGAGCGCACCGGTACGAGCGAGGCCACGGTCGTACGCACTTCCCGGCTCCTCGGCTTCCCGGGCTACCGCGACCTGCGCCTGGCCCTCGCCGGGCTCGCGGCGCAGCAGGAGTCCGGCGCCGCACCCGCGGTCACCGCCGACATCGCGGTGGACGACCCGATCTCCGACGTCGTGGCCAAGCTCGCGCTCGACGAGCAGCAGACGCTGGCCGACACCGCCGCCGGCCTGGACACCGTCCAGCTGGAGGCCGCCGTGACCGCCCTCGCCGCGGCCCGCCGCGTCGACGTGTACGGGGTCGGGGCGTCCGGCCTGGTCAGCAAGGACCTCGCGCAGAAGCTGCTGCGGATCGGGCACGTCGCCAACGCGGAGGCCGACCCCCATCTGGCCGTCACCACCGCGGTGCAGCTGCAGGCCGGGGACGTCGCGGTCGCGATCACCCACTCGGGGCGGACGGTCGACGTCATCGAACCGCTGCGGGTCGCCTTCGACCGCGGCGCCACCACCATCGCGATCACGGGACGCTCGGACGGTGAGATCGCCCAGTACGCCGACCACGTGCTGGCCACCTCCACCGCCCGCGAGAGCGAGCTGCGCCCCGCGGCCATGTCCAGCCGCACGAGCCAGCTCCTCGTCGTGGACTGCCTGTTCATCGGGGTGGCGCAGCGCACGTACGAGAGCACGGCCCCCGCGCTCTCCGCCTCCTACGAGGCACTCGCACACCGGCATTCGCCCCGTCCACGCTGACCGCGCGAGGAGCTGCCCTACGCCACCGGCGTGACGCCCGTCCCGGTCGGAACCGGTTCCCGGCCCGGGCCGCGGGGGAAGGGTCAAGCGCCTGTCGCCGCACCCGCACCCCGCACCCCGCACCCGCGAGGCAGCTCCGCTCAGCACCCGTACAGACCACACGCAGCACACGCACCGACTGCAACCCTCCCAGCCGCAACCGCGCCTGCCAGAGAGAGCCGTTCCCTCCATGACCTCTACCGCCGACACACCGCCGTCCTGCAACGACGACGCCCCCCGCCCGGCCCGGGGCGGCACGGGCGGCGCCGACTACCGCGAACTGCGCGCCCAGCTGGAGACGCTGACCACGGAGGCGTTCCGCAGCGAGCTTTCCGAGATCGACCGGCTGCCCACGCTGGAGATCGCCCGGATCATGTCGGGCGAGGACTCCACCGTCCCCGCCGCCGTCGCCGACCAGCTGCCGCGGATCGCCGCGGCCATCGACGGCATCGCGGAGCGCATGGCCCGTGGGGGCCGTCTGATCTACGCGGGCGCGGGCACCGCCGGACGCCTCGGGGTGCTCGACGCCAGCGAGTGCCCGCCGACCTTCAACACCGACCCCGCCGACGTCGTCGGCCTCATCGCGGGCGGCCCGGCCGCGGTGAGCACCTCCGTGGAGGGCGCGGAGGACAGCAAGGAGCTGGCCGCCGCCGACCTCGACGGGCTCCAGCTGACGGCGGACGACACCGTCGTGGGTATCTCGGCCTCGGGCCGCACCCCGTACGCCGTCGGCGCCGTCGAGTACGCGCGCAACACCCACGGCTCGTTCACGGTCGGCCTCTCCTGCAACGCGAACTCGCCGCTCGGCGCCGCCGCCGCGCAGCGCATCGAGGTCGTCGTCGGTCCGGAGCTGCTCACGGGCTCCACACGGCTCAAGGCGGGAACGGCGCAGAAGCTCGTCCTGAACATGCTCTCGACCATCACCATGATCCGTCTGGGCAAGACGTTCGGAAACCTGATGGTCGACGTCCGCGCCTCGAACGAGAAGCTGAGGGCCCGTTCGCGCCGCATCGTCTCCCTCGCGACGGGCGCCGACGACGAGACGATCGAGGCCGCTCTCACCCAAGCGGACGACGAGGTGAAAAACGCGATCCTGATCATTCTGGCCGGGGTCGACGGCCGTACCGCCGCCAAGTTGCTCGCCGACGCCGACGGGCACCTGCGCGCTGCGATCCGCACGGCCACGGGTGAGGGCTGACAGTGGTGCCAAGCGGCTGACGGAGACCGCGACCGGCGCCGGGGGGCGCCGGACGGCCGGCGCAGTCCCGGCGAGGTCCCGGCCGGCACGCCCGACCGCACCACGTTCCGGGCCCCCCGGACCGCCAGAGAGCGACCGCACCCATGAGCACAGACCAGAACCGCCAGATCGCTGAGGCTCTGCTCCCCCTCGTGGGGGGCGCGCAGAACGTCTTCTCCATCAACCACTGCATGACCCGGCTGAGACTCGGCCTGCACGACCGTTCGCTGGTGCAGGACGCCGCGCTGCGCGCGCTGCCGGCGGTCTTGGGCCTGGTCGAGGACGACGAGGCGTTCCAGATCGTGCTCGGCCCGGGCAAGGTCGCCCGGGTCACCCCCGAGTTCAGGACCCTCGTCGAACGGGATCCGCACCCCGCCGCCGCGTCCGCGCCGGACGGAGGCGACGCCGCCGGGACCGACGCTCCCCCCGTACCGGCGGGCCACGCCACCGCCGAGGAGCTGGCGGAGCGGGGCGAGGCGATCCGCGCCGCGCGCAGGCACAGGAACGCCACCCCGGTGAAGCTGATGCTGCGCCGCGTGGCCAACATCTTCGTCCCCCTCATCCCGGCCCTCATCGGCTGCGGCATCGTCGCCGGCATCAACGGGCTGCTGACGAACCTCGTCAGCAGCGGCAGCGCGCAGTGGGCGTCCGGCGTCGTCCCGGCGCTGACGGCGATCTCGACCGGCTTCATGTCGCTGATCGCGGTGTTCGTCGGCATCAACACCGCGGCGGAGTTCGGCGGTACGCCCGTACTGGGCGGTGCGGCGGCGGCGGTCATCGTCTTCGCCGGCGTCTCCGACGTCTCGGCGTTCGGCGAGAAGCTCGCCCCCGGCCAGGGCGGCGTGCTGGGCGCCCTCTTCGCCGCCCTGCTCGCGGTGCACGTGGAGCGGTGGTGCCGCCGCCGGGTGCCGGAAGCGGTGGACGTGCTGGTCACTCCCACCGTCACGGTGCTCGTGGCCGGTCTGGTCACCCTCTTCGGGCTGATGTACGTGTGCGGGCTGGTCTCCACCGGGATCGGGGAGGCCGCCAACTGGCTGCTCCTGCGCGGCGGGGCGGTCGCGGGGTTCGTCCTCGGCGGCCTCTTCCTCCCGCTCGTGATGCTCGGCCTGCACCAGGCGCTCATCCCCATCCACACCACCCTGATCGAGCAGGACGGGTTCACGGTGCTGCTGCCGGTCCTCGCCATGGCCGGCGCCGGCCAGGTCGGGGCGGCGCTCGCCGTCTACCTCCGGCTGCGCCGCAACACCTCGATCCGCAAGACCATCAGGTCGGCTCTGCCCGCGGGGCTCATGGGCGTCGGCGAACCGCTGATCTACGGCGTCTCGCTCCCCCTCGGGCGGCCCTTCGTCACCGCCTGCGTGGGCGGGGCCGTCGGAGGCGGCGTGGTCGGGCTCTTCCACCAGATCGGGACGTCCGTCGGCTCCACCGCGATCGGGCCCTCCGGCTGGGCGCTCTTCCCCCTCCTCAAGGGCAACCAGGGGCTGGGCGCCATCGCCGCGGTGTACGGGCTGGGCATGGCGACGGGTTACGTGGCGGGCTTCGTCGCGACGTACTTCTTCGGCTTCAGCAAGCAGATGCTGGCGGAGCTCGACGTCGCACCGGAGTCGGCCCGCCCGGCGGGCCGGGTCGTGGCGGGCGGGGTGCCCGCGGCGGCGGAGCCCGGTGCGCCGGCCCGCGGCGGCGGGATGCCGGACGGGGCCGACGAGGAGGACGGCGACGGCCAAGGGGGCCCGAGACGCCCGGTCGGTGTCTGAGCGGAATCCGGCCGGAGTCCCGGGCGGGCTGCGGCCGGAGTCCCGGGCGGAGCCCGGCAGGGCGCGACGGCACCTGGCCCGGTCCGCCCGAGCGGTTTCCGGGCCCGGACACGGACCGGCCCGGAGGGAACGGGATGTCCCCTCCGGGCCGGTCCGCGCTTGCGGTCCTCCGGCGGCCGCGACCGCCGGTCAGAGCTTCAGCAGGCGCTCCGTCGCCTCCTTGTACTCCCGGAGGGCCAGCCGGAGTTCCTCCGTGCCGGCGTCCGCGCCGCCGGAACCGGCGGCGGTGCGCTGCTCGTCCCGCTGCAGCCGCTGCTGCAGCGCGCGGCGCCGGTGGGCCAGTGCCTCGGTGAGGTGGCGGGCAGCCTCGTCGAAGACGTGGTCCGCCTCCTCGACGGCCTTCCGCGGACCGTCGACGAACCCGCTCACGGCGTGGTGGAGACGGGCCGTGAGACGGTCCCGCTCGTCCAGCCCGAGCAGCGGGCCTGCTGCGTCGCCGGTGCTGCGGAGGGCCGCGGTCCGGTGATCCTGAGCCTGGTCGGTCCGCGGGTCCGCGGCCGGCGGTACGAGCCCGTGGCCCGGTCCGGAACCGGCGGCGGCCGCGGGATCGGCGGGCGCGCCCGGCGGGACGGGCGGCGGGGCCGCCGTGTCGGCCGACGCCGGACTCCGGGTCGAGCCCGGGTCGGCGGCCGGGCCGCCTGCCGGCTGCCCCGGCGTCTCCGCCGGAGGGGCGACGGGCGGTGCCGGAGCGGCCGGGGGCGTCCCGGCGCCGGTGTGCCTGCCGGATTCGTAGGTCGTCACAGCGCCTCACGTCCCTTCGCGTTGCCGCGCGGCGAGAGCAACGGCCGCCGCGCGTGGCCGTCGTGGGTCAGCGGACGGTGGGTGCGGTCGCGGCCCGTACGGCCGAAGTGCTTCCCGGCGCCCGCGGTGCGGCCCGTCGGTTCGGCCGCGAGCGCGTCGAAGAACGCACGGGCCTGGAGCATGGCCTCACGCATCTCCTCGGTGCCGCTCAGACCGGCCGCGGCGGCGTGCACGCGCCGGTAGCCCTCGACGTGGTGCGCGTGGTGGACGGAGAGCGCGTCGACATGTTCGTCGGGACGCTCCGGCCCCGGGAACCCGCGGGCCTGGGCCAGTCCGGCCAGCAGGCGTTCGGCCTCGGCCAGCGCCTCCTGCGGCGACTCGACGAAACGCTCCTGCGCCGCCGCCCACCGCGTCACGTACTGCTCCCGCACGTGCGGGGGGAGCGGGTGCGCCTCGATGGTCCCGTACCGGCGCACACGCTCGGAGAGTTCGTGGTCGGCGGCCCTGGAGTCGCCGCTGTGCCGGGCGAGCACCCGGTCGTATTCGGGTCCGAAGCGCCGCCTGAGGCTCGCGCCGCGGTTCCCCCCGCCCCTCTTGGCGAGGCGGGCGTAGGCCGTACCGGCGATGACAGCCGCAACGGCCACGATCAGAACAATGATCACAATTGTGGACACGGTGACCTACCCCGAGCTTTCTGCGCTTAGCGGATAGTTGACCTCCGGGTAGCCCGTACGGGGGAGGCACAAACCCCGCGTGCGGGAGAAGCGTTGAGAACGCCCCCGCACAGCACGGGCCGCTGCGCGGCCTGTTCACGTAGCGCGGCAGGTGTGCCGATCATGAAGCCATGCATGCACCCGGCGAGGAACACCGCGCACGCGAAGGGCGTCCGACGGCCCCGTACTCGGTCGCGTTCTGGCTGGTGGCCGCGGCGTTCGGGGTGACGATGCTCGGCACCACCCTGCCCACCCCGCTGTACGTCGTCTACCAGCGCGAACTGCGCTTCTCGACCCTTGTGATCACGCTGATCTACGCGGCGTACGCGGTGGGCGTGCTCGCGGCGCTGTTCCTCTTCGGGCGCCTGTCGGACGAAATCGGCCGCCGCCGCGCCCTGTTGCCGGGGCTGGCGGCCTCCGTGCTCAGCGCGGTGGTCTTCCTCGTCGCGTACGACGACCTCGAACTGCTCTTCGTGGGACGGGTGCTGTCCGGGATCTTCACGGGTACGGCCACGGCCGCCCTCGTCGATCTGGCCGGGCGGCACGGCACGGGGCGGGCCAGTCTCGTCGCGACCGTCGTCAACATGGGCGGGCTCGGCAGCGGTCCGCTGCTGGCCGGACTGCTCGCCCAGTTCGCCCCGGACCCGCTGCGCCTGCCGTACGCCGTCGACCTGGGCCTGCTGATCGCCGTCACAGCGGGGGTGTGGTTCATGCCGGAACCCGTGCGGCTCGGCGGGAGTCCGGGTCAGGGCTCCGGCCAGGGTGCGGATGCCGGTCCGGGTTCCCGTTCCGGCCGCCGGCGCCCGAGGGTCATGAGGCCGAGCGTTCCGCCGCAGGTGCGCGGCGTCTTCGTGCGGGCCGCCATCGCCGGGTTCGCGGGTTTCTCGGTGCTCGGGCTGTTCACGGCCGTCGCCCCGTCGTTCCTCGGGTCGGTGCTGGACATGCCCAGTCTGGCGCTCTCCGGCGGCGTGGTCTTCTCGGTCTTCGCCGCCTCGACAGCGGGTCAGATCCTCCTCGTCCCGCGCTTCGGAGAGGCGTCGCTGGCCGCCGGATGCGCGGGGCTCGTCCTGGGGATGTCCCTGCTGACGGCGGCGCTCGCCGTCGAGTCCTTCGAACTCCTCGTCATCGCGGGCCTGGTGGCGGGGCTCGGGCAGGGCATGAGCTTCCGCGCCGGACTCACCGCCGTGAACGCCGCCGCACCCGCCTCCCGGCGGGCCGCCGTGGCCTCGACGTTCTTCATCGTCATCTACGTGGCGCTGTCGCTGCCCGTGGTGGGGGTCGGCATCGCGACGGACCTCGCCGGGCTGCGCGCCGCGGGTATCGGCTTCAGCGTGGCCGTCGCGGTACTGGCCGGGTCGGTGCTGGCCGCCCTGCTGCGGCACAGGAACGACGCGCGGCGCCCGGGCGGCTGAACTCGCCCGGAGAACTCCCCCGGCTGCGCGTTCAGTACCGGACGTGCTTGCCGCCGTCCACGACGACCGTCTCGCCCGTCACCATGTCCATCCCCAGCAGCCCGGTCACCGCCTGCGCCACGTGCTCCGGTTCGGCGGTCCTGCGCAGCGGCACGTGCTCCCGCTCGGCCAGGGCGCGCTCAGCGAACCCCTCCTCCCCGTGCAGGCCCGTCTGCCATCGGGTCGCGACGGTGCCCGGAGCGACGGCGTTGACGCGCACCTCCGGGGCGAGAGCGCTCGCGAGGTTCCGGGTGAGCTGCAGCATGGCGGCCTTGCTCACGCCGTACGCGATGGACGAACCGCCCGCACGATAGGCGGAGATGGAGGAGACGTTGACCACCGCACCGGCCGCCTCGCGGAGAGCGGGCGCGAAGGCGCGGGTGGTGCGGAAGGCGCCGACGACGTTGACGTCCAGCAACTCGTGCCAGATCTCGTCGCTCAGCCCGTCGAGGTCGGTCTCCGCCACGGCGCGGGTGGTGCCCGCGTTGTTGACCAGCACGTCCACCTGCCCGTAGCGCTCCAGCACGCTGCCCGCGAAGGACCGTACGGCCGCGTCGTCGGACACGTCGGCCCGTACGGTCATGGCCTCGCACCCGTGGCCCGCCGCGAGGCGGACGAGCTCCTCCGCCGCCCCGGCCGACCGCGTCCAGCTCGCCGCGACCGCGCGCACCCCCGCCTCGGCGAGGGCCACCGCGGTCGCCCGTCCGATGCCGGTGCAGCCCCCGGTGACGACGGCGACCTTCCCGCGGAGTTCCATCGCCGCCTCACCCCTCTCCGTGGCCGGGGTCCGCGCCCTTGGAGAGCTCAGGCCCGTCACGCCGGGACTGACCGGCGCCCGGCCCCGCCGGAGCGTGCTCGGCGAGACCGACGTCCGTCTCGCGGGACTCCCTGGAGTACAGGAACGCCACGAGCGAGACCACAGCGGTACCCGCCATGAACAGGGCGACGAGCCACGGGTCGCCGTCCGCGTATCCGAGCAGCGCCGCGGCGATGAACGGCGAGAACCCGGCGAGCGCGGCACCGATCTCCCGCGATGCCGCGAAGCCGGTGTAGCGCACGCGGGCCCCGAACAGCTCGGCGTAGAAGGCGGGCTGGACCGCGATCATCGGCGCCAGTCCGAGCGACGTGGCCAGGATCATCGCGAGCCAGATGACGGCCGGCACACCCGTGTCCAGCAGCAGGAAGAACGGATACGCGAACAGCCCGGTGAAGATCACGCTGAAGAGGTTGAGCGGCCTGCGTCCGATCCGGTCCGAGAGGGCTCCGTACACCGGCTGCAGGGCGATCACGACCAGCCCGAACGAGATCACCCCGGTCAGCGCCACCCACTTGGGCTGCTCGACCTGGACCGTCAGGTACGACACGGAGAACGTCGCGTAGATGTAGACGACGGACGTGTCGCAGATGTGCGCGCCGATGCCCACGAGGAAGCTGCGCGGGTAGCGCTTCAGCGCCTCGCGCACCGGCAGCTTCACCACGTCCCGCTCCGCCTTCATGCGCTGGAAGACCGGCGACTCGGCCACCCGCAGCCGCAGGTAGAGCGAGACGGCGATCAGCACGAAGCTGAACAGGAACGGCAGCCGCCAGCCCCACGACTGCTGGCTCGCCTGCGGCATCAGCCCCACCAGCAGGAAGACCACCATGCCCAGGACGAGCCCGATCTGGACGCCCATCTGCGCGAACGAGGCGTAGAACCCGCGCCGTTCGGCGGGCGCGTGCTCCGCGAGCAGCGTGGAGGCGCCGCCGAACTCGGCCCCGGCGCCCAGTCCCTGGCACACCCGCATGAGCGTCAGCAGCACCGGCGCCGCGACGCCGATCGACTCGTACGTCGGCAGCAGGCCGATCACGCCGGTGGACAGGCCCATCACGAGCGTCGTCAGAACGAGCGTGGACCGCCTGCCGATGCGGTCGCCCAGCGCCCCGAAGAAGAAGCCGCCGACGGGGCGGAAGACGAAGCCGACGCCGAAGGTCGCCAGTCCGATGAGCGTCCCCATGGCCGGGTCGTCCTGGACGAAGAAGAGGTCGTTGAAGACGAGGACCACGGCCGTGCCGTAGATGAAGAAGTCGTACCACTCGAGCGCGGTGCCGACGACGGACGCGGTCACCACGCGCCGCAGCTCGCCGCCGGTTCCCGCGCCGCGCCCCTCTGGGACGTCCGCGCGGCTGGCTGTACTGGACATCGGCGTCTCCTCACGTCTCGCCGCAGCTCAATATTCCGCGTGAAGGAATTCCGTTCCGGAAATACTGGGAGGATGCCGAGATGCTGCCACAGGCCTCCGTGCCTGGGAACCCACCGCGCAGAGGAAGACCCGGCGCGCCGCCGCCCTCGCCCGGAAGACCCTGAACCCCCGCCCGCGCACGCCCCGAGCCCCCGCTCCGCACGCCCTGGACCCCTCTGCCGCCGCCCGTAGACTGGGGCGATGGCCAGTGAGGCGCGCCGTACCGCGGCAGACAAGACACTCGACGTGCTGGAGGCGCTGGCCCGGCACCGCAGCATCGCCGAGATCTCCGAAGTCACCTCGCTGCCCAAGCCGACGGTCCACCGCATCCTGCAGACCCTCGTCCAGCGCGGCTTCGCCCGGTACCTGGGACGCGGCAGCTACACAGGCGGCCCCCGCATCCTCACCCTCGTCGGCAGCCACCAGCGCGAGGTCGACCTCCCCAACCAGGTGCTGCCCACCCTGGAGGAGCTCCGCGAAGAGACGGACTGGACGGTCCACTTCGCGCTGCTCACCGGGGACGAAGCGGTCTACGCGGCGAAGCTGGAGGCCGACAGGCCCTACCGGCTGGCCTCCCGCGTCGGCATGAGCCTCGCCCTGCACTCCACGTCCGTCGGGAAGTCCGTCCTGGCCGCCCTGCCGGAAGAGTCGGTGCTCGCGCTGCTGAAGCGCACCGGTATGCCCGCGCGTACGGAGCGCACGCACACCGACCCCGCCCGGCTCCTGGAGGAACTGGCCGCGGTACGCCGCCGCGGGTACGCCGAGGACCACGAGGAGAACGAGGCCGGCGTCATCGCCGTGGGCGCCCCGGTCTTCGACCACTCGGGCACGGCCGTCGGCGGCATGAGCGCCGCCACCCTCGGCAGCTTCTCGGACGAGGGCGCCCTCGCCGGATGCGGGCAGGCCGTGGCCGCCGCCGCCCGGCGCTTCTCGCTGACGCTCGGCGCCCCCGCACACCGAAGCGGCCTGACGCCCGGACAGCCCGACGGCCCGTCCTGAGCACCACGGCCGCGGGCCGCCCCGTCACCACTCCCCCGCCGGTGGCGCACCGACCGATCCCGCACCGCCGGACCGCGCCTGTGGCATGGTGGGCAGACCGCGCCACCGATCCAGCGCGGGCACGGCCGGACCGGTGAGGAGAGCGCATGGTGATCAGCCGCACGGCGTCGCCCGCGCCCCGGTCCGTCCGCCTGGCCGGCATCCTCTTCGCCGTGGTCTTGGCCGTACTCGGCGGCACCTCGCCCGTCGCGGCGGCCCCGCACCAGCCGGCCCAGGCTGCGGGAGCGCACGCGATCAGCGCCGCGCCCGGACCCGACGCGGCGGACGACGCGCCCCACGTGCGGGTGGCGCGTTCCGCTCCGCCCCTGCTCGCCGGCCAGCCCGACACTCCGCTGCTGCCCGAGGCAGCGCGGGAGAACCCGGCCTGGGACGGCTCCGTCCTCCCGGGACCGCCCTCCGTCTCGGCCGCGCACCTCGCGCACCAATCGCCGCGCTACGGGCGCGCGCCCCCTTCCCCGGCAGGCATCTGACACCCGGCGTCCGCACGCGCTGACGCGGTGGACCGGCGCCCCGCGCCCGGTACTCCCGCGTCCGCCCCGACGCGGCGCCGGCATCACCCGGCGGCCCCTCCGCTCGCGCCGAGGGCGCCCCGGTCCCAAGCCGACCAGCACCGGTGCCCGTCCCGGACGGCTGCCGCCGGTGTGCCTGTGCAGGAGGAAGAACACCCATGACTCGCGCCAACAGGGTGCGGGCGGTGATCGCGCTTGCCGTCATGGCTCTGGCCGCGGTACTCGCCGTCACGAAACAGCCCCGCCTGGGCATCGATCTGCGCGGCGGTACGCAGATCGTCCTCGAAGCCCGCGACTCCGCCGGATCGAAGGCCACGTCCCGGACGACGGACGACGCCATGGAGGTGCTGCGCCAGCGCGTCGACGCGCTGGGCGTCGCCGAACCGACCGTCGTCCGCTCTGGCGAGACCCGCATCATCGTCGAACTGCCGGGACTCCAGGACCCGCGTGAAGCCGCCGAAGTACTCGGCCGCACGGCCCAGCTGACCTTCCACCCCGTCAAGGGCACCCCGCCCAAGGGCACCGGCGAGAAGCCCTCCCGGGCGGGCGAGGGCGGCGTGCTGCCCGACGAGTCCGGGCGGCGCGTGCAGGTCGGCGACGCCGCGATGACCGGGAAGGAGGTGAAAGCCGCCGAGGCGGCCATCGACTCCCAGCGGGGTTCCGGCTGGTTCATCGACCTGGGCTTCCGGTCGAAGGGCAAGGACACCTGGGCCGACCTGACCGGCAAGGCCGCCTGCGCCCCGCCCGGCGATCCGCAGCGGCGCGTCGCGATCGTGCTGGACGAGAAGGTCATCTCGTCGCCGCAGATCGACCCGTCCGTCCAGTGCGACCAGGGCATCAAGGGCGGCAACACCCAGATCACGGGCGACTTCAGCGAGGCGAGCGCCAAGGAACTCGCCACGCTGATCGAGGGCGGCGCCCTCCCCGTACCCGTCGAGGTCATCGAGCAGCGCACCGTCGGCCCGACGCTCGGCGAGGACGCCATCGAGGCGAGCGCGGGGGCCGCCGTGATCGGCGTGCTGCTCACCTCGGCGTTCATCGTCACCGTCTACCGGCTGCTCGGCCTCCTCACCGCGGTCGGCCTGCTCTGCTACGGGCTGATCTCGTACGCGGCGCTGCTGGCGTTCGGAGCGACGCTCACCCTTCCCGGCCTCGCGGGCTTCGTCCTCGCGATCGGCATGGCCGTCGACGCGAACGTCCTCGTCTTCGAGCGCGCCCGCGAGGAGTACGCGTCCGCGCCGCCCCGGCGCAGAAGCCTGCGGACCGCCACGCTGAAGGGCTTCCGCGGCGCCTTCGGCGCGGTCGTCGACTCCAACGTCACGACGCTGCTCGCGGCACTGCTGCTGTTCACCCTCGCCTCCGGGCCGGTGCGCGGCTTCGGGGTGACGCTGTCCATCGGCGTGCTGGCCTCGATGATCAGCGCCCTGGTCGTCACGCGCGTACTGGCGGACACCGTGGTCGCCCGACGCGCCGTCCGCGCCCGCCCGAAGCTGACGGGCCTGGCCTCGCTGGGCCGCGTACGCACCAAGCTCACCGAGCGTGCCCCCGACTGGATGCGGCACGGGCGGCGCTGGCTTGCCTTCTCGTCCCTCGCGGTGCTGGCCGCCGTCGCCGGGATCGTGCTGCGCGGGCTGGACTTCGGCGTCGAGTTCACCGGAGGGCGGCTGGTGGAGTACACGACGTCCTCGGCCGTCGCCCCCGAGCAGGCCCGCGCCGCGCTCGCGGACGCCGGCATTCCGGACGCGCTCGTGCAGAGCTCGGGCGGCGAGGAGATCTCCGTACGCTCGGAGCACCTGACCAACGAGCAGGAGGCGACGGTACGTTCGACGCTCGCCGAGCTCGGCGGCGAGGCCGACAAGGTGCGCGACGAGCTGTTCGGGCCGAGCCTCGGCGACGAGCTGCGCCAGAACGCCCTGATCGCCCTGGCCGTGGCCCTCTCGGCGCAGCTGGCCTACCTGGCGTTCCGCTTCCGCTGGACGTTCTCGGCCGCCTCGGTCCTCGCCCTCGCCCACGACGCCGTCATCCTCGTCGGGGCGTTCGCCTGGCTGGGCAAGCCGGTGGACGGGGTCTTCCTCGCGGCGCTGCTCACCGTGATCGGCTACTCGGTCAACGACTCGGTCGTCATCTTCGACCGGGTCCGCAGCGAGGGAGGCACCCCGCGCGGGACGGCGTTCCGCGACATCGTCAACCGGGCTGTCGTACGGACGGTGCCGCGCACCCTCAACACCGGTATGGGGGCGCTGTTCATCGTCGCCGCCCTCGCCGCGCTGGGAGGCGACTCGCTCAACGACTTCGCCGTGGCCCTGCTCATCGGCATCGTGGTCGGCTCGTACTCGTCGATGTTCGTCGGGGCGCCGCTCGCCGTCGAGTTCGAGAGGCGCCGGGACTCCGGGAAGCCCCGCCGCGGCTCGGGCGGCGGCCGGAACGGGAGCGCGAAGCGGTCCAAGGACGGCGGTGGCGCGGACAGTCGGCCGCCGGAGCAGTTGCCGCGTGAACCGCGCAAGCGGCCGCGGGGACGGCGCCCGGGCGACAACGGCGCCCGCGTCTGACACGCCGAGGGCGGCATCCCGGTGCTCCGGGATGCCGCCCTCGGTTCTCGACCTGCCCGGCTGGTGCGGGCGGGACCGCTGACCGCTGCGCGATCAGAAGTCCATGCCACCGCCCATGCCACCGGTCGGGTCGGCCGCACCCGCGGCCGCCTTCTCCGGCTTGTCGGCGATGACGGCTTCCGTCGTCAGGAAGAGCGCCGCGATGGAGGCGGCGTTCTGCAGCGCGGAGCGCGTGACCTTGGCCGGGTCGTTGATGCCCTCGGCCAGCATGTCGACGTACTCGCCGGTCGCGGCGTTCAGGCCGTGACCCTTCTTCAGGTTCCGCACCTTCTCCGTCACGACGCCGCCCTCGAGGCCGGCGTTGACGGCGATCTGCTTGAGCGGAGCCTCCAGCGCGTACTTGACGGCCTGCGCACCGGTCGCCTCGTCGCCCTCGAGGTCCAGCTTCTCGAAGACGCTGGAAGCCTGGAGCAGAGCCACGCCACCACCGGCGACGATGCCCTCCTCGACGGCTGCCTTGGCGTTGCGCACCGCGTCCTCGATGCGGTGCTTGCGCTCCTTGAGCTCCACCTCGGTGGCGGCACCGGCCTTGATGACGGCGACGCCGCCGGCCAGCTTGGCCAGACGCTCCTGGAGCTTCTCGCGGTCGTAGTCCGAGTCGGAGTTGTCGATCTCCGCGCGGATCTGCGCGACGCGGCCGGCGACCTGCTCGCTGTCACCCGCGCCGTCGACGATGGTCGTCTCGTCCTTGGTGATGACGACCTTGCGGGCGCGGCCCAGCAGGTCCAGCCCGGCGTTCTCCAGCTTGAGGCCGACCTCTTCGGAGATGACCGTGCCGCCGGTGAGGATGGCGATGTCGCCCAGCATGGCCTTGCGGCGGTCGCCGAAGCCCGGGGCCTTCACGGCCACGGACTTGAAGGTGCCGCGGATCTTGTTGACGACCAGCGTGGACAGGGCCTCGCCCTCGACGTCCTCGGCGATGATCAGCAGCGGCTTGCCGGACTGCATGACCTTCTCCAGCAGCGGCAGCAGGTCCTTCACGCTGCCGATCTTGGAGTTGACGATGAGGATGTAGGGGTCCTCGAGCTCCGCCTCCATGCGCTCCATGTCGGTGGCGAAGTACGCGGAGATGTAGCCCTTGTCGAAGCGCATGCCCTCGGTGAGCTCCAGCTCGAGCCCGAAGGTCTGCGACTCCTCGACGGTGATGACGCCTTCCTTGCCGACCTTGTCCATCGCCTCGGCGATGAGCTCGCCGATCTGGGGGTCGCCGGCGGAGATGGAGGCGGTGGAGGCGATCTGCTCCTTGGTCTCCACGTCCTTTGCCTGCTCCAGCAGGGCGGCGGAGACGGCCTCGGTGGCGCGCTCGATGCCGCGCTTCAGGGCCATCGGGTTGGCGCCCGCGGCGACGTTGCGCAGACCTTCCTTGACGAGCGCCTGGGCCAGGACGGTCGCGGTCGTCGTGCCGTCACCGGCGACGTCGTCCGTCTTCTTCGCGACCTCCTTGACCAGCTCGGCGCCGATCTTCTCGTAGGAGTCCTCGAGCTCGATCTCCTTGGCGATGGAGACACCGTCGTTGGTGATCGTGGGGGCGCCCCACTTCTTCTCCAGCACGACGTTCCGGCCCTTGGGGCCGAGCGTGACCTTGACGGCGTCGGCGAGCTGGTTCATCCCGCGCTCGAGGCCGCGCCGCGCCTCCTCGTCGAACGCGATGATCTTGGCCATGTGAAGTGGTCCCTCCCGGACTGGGGATCCCCCTGCACAACCAGGGGACGGGTCTATCCGGACCGCGCTGGTGCCCGCGACGGACGGCACGCTCACCGTGTGGTTCCTTGCTCCACGCGGCGGACGAGCCTCACCGACCCGGTCCTTGTCTGTCACTCTCACTCGTAGAGTGCTAACGCAATGATTAGCACTCGACCCCTGCGAGTGCAAGCGCCCTCAGGACATCACGCCGGACGCCGGGGGACGCCGGCCGGCCCCTCCGGAAGCCGTGCCGCAGCGCCGTGGACACGCGTAGAGGGGCCGCATCCCGAAACCGGGATGCGGCCCCTCCAGCAACTCTGCGCAGTGTGGCCGGCGCTCAGGCCGTCACGCGGACCATGTCAGCCTGCGGCCCCTTCTGCCCCTGCGAGATCTCGAACTCGACCCGCTGTCCTTCGTCCAGGGTGCGGTAGCCGTCCATCTGGATCGCGCTGTAGTGCACGAACACGTCCGCACCACCGTCGACCGCGATGAAGCCGTATCCCTTCTCCGCGTTGAACCACTTGACGGTGCCCTGAGCCATGCCCAACTCCCCTATTACTGGCCCTTGCACGAGCCCGCACTTCACGAACCCGGGTCAGACCTCGCCCCCGGCTGGCCCCTCCCCCACGGCGGGAGCACGGGACACACGAGCCAGGACGCGTCGACCGCGGCTGAATGTATCTGCACGGACGCCCTCTGCAACAGGTCATGAAGACGAGAAATCTAGGCAGGGGCCGAGCGGTCGAATGCCCTCAACTCCCGGGAAACCAGGGCAAGAAGGGCCAGGCATAGTGCGCCAACACGACAATTGCCGCCCCGATTTCGCGCACAACTTGTCGCGTTCTCATATGCGTCCGGCACGTGCCGGATCACTTGCGGGGCGGGGATTCCTCGCACTCTATCGCGGCCCGAGACGCGGAATCGCCCCCTCCGCTTCGGACTTGTCCTGGAAGGGGGCGATTCGCCGGTGCGGGTCGACGGAAGCGGCAAAGGGCCTTCACCGAGCCCTCACGACTCAGCAGCCGCCCGCCACCGCCGGGATGATCGAAACGCCCGCGCCGTCGGGCGTCGGGGTCTCGAGGCCCTGCTCGAACCGGACGTCGTCGTCGTTCACGTACACGTTGACGAAACGGCGCAGCTTGCCCGAGTCGTCCAGCACGCGGGGGCCGATGCCTGTGTGGTTCTTCTCCAGGTCGGCCAGCACCTCCGAGAGCGTCGAGCCCTCGGCGCTCACCTCCGCCTGACCGCCGGTGTAGGTACGCAGGATGGTCGGAATACGGACGTTGACGCTCATGATGCGAGACCAGCCTCTCGGAAGGAGTCCAGGTTGGGGCGGATGACCGCGGACGGCCCCGTCGTGGGAGCCACCGCGTCCAGTGTCTTCAGTCCGTCGCCCGTGTTGAGAACGACGGTGGTGAGGGACGGGTCGAGCCGGCCCTCCTCGATGAGCTTCCTCGTGACGCCGACGGTCACACCGCCCGCCGTCTCGGCGAAGACGCCCTCGGTCCGCGCCAGCAGCTTGATGGCGTCGACGATCTGCGCGTCGGTGACGTCCTCCACGGCGCCCCCCGTCCTGCGGGCGATGTCCAGCACGTAGGGGCCGTCCGCCGGATTGCCGATGGCCAGCGACTTGGCGATCGTATCCGGGCGGACGGGACGCACGACGTCGTGCCCGTCCTTGAAGGCGCGGGAGACCGGCGAGCATCCCTCGGCCTGCGCGCCGAAGATCTTGTACGGCTTGTCCTCGACGAGCCCCAGGGCGACGAGCTCCTTCAGACCCTTGTCGATCTTGGTGAGCTGCGAGCCGGAGGCGATGGGCACGACGAGCTGGTCGGGAAGCTCCCAGCCGAGCTGCTCGCAGATCTCGTAGGCGAGGGTCTTGGAGCCCTCCGCGTAGTACGGGCGGAGGTTGACGTTGACGAAGCCCCAGCCCTCGCCGATCGGATCGCCGATGAGCTCCGAGCAGAAACGGTTCACGTCGTCGTAGGTGCCCTCGATGCCGACGAGGTCGCCGCCGTAGACCGCGGCCATGACGACCTTGCCCTGCTCCAGGTCGTGCGGGATGAACACGCACGAGCGCAGTCCCGCGCGGGCCGCCGCCGCACCGACCGCTCCCGCGAGGTTGCCCGTCGAGGAGCAGGAGAGGGTGGTGAAGCCGAAGGCGCGCGCGGCCTCCACGGCGATGGCGACGACGCGGTCCTTGAAGGAGTGCGTCGGGTTGCCGGAGTCGTCCTTGATGTGGAGGGAGCCGGTCACGCCGAGCTCGCGGGCGAGCCGGTCGGCCTTGACGAGCTTGGTGAAGCCGGGGTTGATGTTCGGCTTCGACGCGACGTCCGCCGGAACGGGCAGCAGCGGAGCGTAGCGCCAGATGTTGTCGGGCCCGGCCTCGATCCGCTCACGGAGCCGGGCGGGGTCGCCGCCGGGGAAGTCGTATGCGATCTCCAGCGGCCCGAAACACGCCGCGCAGGCGAAGAGCGGGCCGAGCGGCAGTCGCTCCCCACATTCGCGGCAGCTGAGCGCGGCGGCGGGACCGAGCTGGACGCCCGCGTCGCCGGGAAGGGGGGTGGACTGCTCGGAAGCAGCTTGAACAGCCATGATTCGGCGAGGCCCTTTCTCCTCATCTTCCCCGTGACGTATCTCGCCACGAGACGGAATTGGCACCTTCCCGAGCCGGGAGCCTCGCACTGGACATCAGCTGTGACGCTGGACGCGAGACCGGCCGGAGGGTTGCCGGGGCTTCAACGGGCCGTTCCCTCTGCCCCTCTGGATGAGCGGTATGAAGTTGTGGACGCCTTGGCGGCGGCCTGTGCGGTCAGCGGCGGGAGCCGGGCGGGACCCGGCATGCGGACGCCGTCCGCGTTGTTCAAGACTGTAGCCGACGGACCCGGCCGTTGAGACAGCCGTCCGAACCGCGAGATGGATCACAGGGAGTGCGTGCGTGCTGGAGGAAGTCGAGGAGTGGCTGAGGCATCGCTCCTGGTCGTGCGGCGAACGCCCGCCGGCGGCGCTGGCGGCTGCGAAGCACGCTTCGGGCAGCCGCGTGAGCGTGGTCCTGCCGGCACTCGACGAGGAGCGGACCGTCGGGGAGATCGTCTCGGTGATCCGCAGTGAGCTGATGGCGCCGGCGCTGCCCGTCCCCCTCGTGGACGAGCTGGTGGTGATGGACTCGGGTTCGTCCGACCGCACCGCGCGGGTGGCCGAGGACGCGGGCGCGACGGTCGTGCACCGCGACGACGTGCTGCCGCGGCTGCCGGCGCTGCCCGGCAAGGGCGAGGTGCTGTGGCGTTCGCTGCTGGTGACGAGCGGCGACGTCGTCTGCTTCGTCGACGCCGACCTGCGGGACTTCTCCGCCCGCTTCGTCTCCGGCATCGTCGGACCGCTGCTCACCGAACCGCGGCTCCAGCTCGTCAAGGCGATGTACGACCGGCCGCTGGGCGGCGACCCCTCGGGCGGCGGCCGGGTGACGGAGCTCGTCGCCCGCCCGCTGCTGAACCTCCACTGGCCACGGCTGGCGGGTTTCGTCCAGCCCCTCGGCGGCGAGTACGCGGCACGGCGCACCCTGCTGGAGGAGCTGCCCTTCCCCGTCGGTTACGGCGTGGAACTGGGGCTGCTCGTCGACGCGTTGCACGCCGCCGGGCTCGACGCGCTCGGCCAGGTCGACGTCGGCGTGCGCCACCACAGGCATCAGGACGGGCAGGCGCTGGGACGGATGGCCGCGGCGATCCACCACACGGCGCAGGTGCGGCTGGCCCGCGGCAGCCGGCCTGCCCACCCGACGCTCACGCAGTTCGAACGGGTCGGCGACGGCACAGGGTTCGGGGGCTTCGCGCCGCGCAGCCACGCCGTGGACACCGTGGAGCGTCCGCCGATGCGTGAGATCCCGGAGTACGCGGCCCGGCGTGCGGCGTAGTGGCGCGGCGGAGGGCGGGCGCCACGCGCGGCGCATGTCACGTTTGCGTGGATCTGGACGGGGCTAAGCTCCGGCCATGGCTGCCGACAGCTCCGCCCAGCAGGGAAACGCCCAGGCCCGCGTCCTCGTCGCCTCCAACCGCGGGCCCGTCTCGTACGCGAAGGCCGAGGACGGCTCACTGTCCGTCAAGCGGGGCGGCGGAGGGCTCGTCTCGGGGCTGTCCGCGATCAGCGCGGAGAGCACGGGAGGCGACGGGGGCGGAGCGGTCTGGGTGTGCGCCGCCCTGGGCGACGGCGACCGCGAGGCGGCGCGCCGCTTCGCGGGCAGGCTGGACCCCGCTGACACCGGCGGACAGTCCGTGCGCATGCTGGAGATCCCGGCCGGCGACTTCGCCGACGCCTACAACGGGGTCGCCAACTCGGTGCTCTGGTTCGTGAACCACCTGCTGTACCAGACGCCCCTCGAACCGTCCTTCGACACGGAGTTCGAGCGGCAGTGGGGGGCGTACGAGCGCTACAACCGCGCCTTCGCCGACGCGCTCGCGGCGGAGGCCGCCGAGAACGCCACGGTGATGGTGCAGGACTACCACCTCACGCTCGTCCCCGGCCTGCTGCGCCGCCTCCGGCCGGACCTGCGCATCGGGCACTTCTCGCACACCCCCTGGGCACCGCCGGACTACTACCGGATGCTGCCCGACGCCGTCGGCGCCGAAGTGCTGCGCGGCATCCTCGGGGCGGACCGCGCCGCGTTCCTCACCCGGCGCTGGGCGGGAGCCTTCGCCGACTGCTGCGAGCGGCTGCTCGGCGCGGACGTCCGCACGGACGAGCCCACCGGCGAACTCCTCGTCACGCTGGAAGGCCGCACGACCCGGCTCGGAGTGCACGGCCTCGGCGCGGACGCCGAATTCCTGCGGGAGCGCGCCAACCGCGAAGACGTCTACGACCGGATCGCGTCGCTGCGCGAGGAGATCGGCACCGGACCGGACGGGGAGGCGCGGCGGGCGCTCGTACGCGTCGACCGCACCGAGCTGTCCAAGAACATCGTGCGCGGACTGCACGCCTACCGCCGCCTCCTCGACGACCACCCCGAGTGGCGCGAACGCGTCGTGCACCTCGCGCTGGCCTACCCGTCCCGGCAGGACCTTGCCGTCTACCGCGACTACATGGACGAGGTGTCCCGCGTCGCCGACGAGATCAACTCGGCCTACGGAACGGACAGCTGGACGCCCGTCGTGCTGTTCCTCAAGGACGACTTCGCGCGTTCCCTCGCCGCCTACCGGCTCGCCGACGTGGCGCTGGTCAACCCGATCCGGGACGGCATGAACCTCGTGGCGAAGGAGGTGCCCGTCGTCTCCGACGAGGGCTGCGCGCTCGTGCTCTCGCGGGAGGCGGGAGCGTACGAGGAGATGGGCGGGGACGCCCTGGTGGTCAATCCGTACGACATCGCGGACACCGCACGCGCCCTGCACGAGGGCCTCACGATGGAGCCCTCCGAGCGCACGGAGCGCACCCGGCGGCTCGCCTCGGCGGCCACGGCGCTGCCGCCCGACCGCTGGTTCCTCGACCAACTGCACGCGCTCTAGGGGCTGTCTGACAAATGGCGCCGTTCGCCCGGAGGGCGGGGCTCGCGTCGTCTGGTGCGTGCGGATGCAAGGCGGAGGTCCGTCCTCGTAGTGGGCTACTCGGTCGGTCCGACAACGCAGCAGACGTGCGTGCCAGGCGGCGCGAGCCAGGCGCCATTTGTCAGACAGGCCCTAAGGCGCGTCAGGCCCTCTCGCGGGTTACGCTCCGCCGTCGAGGGAGGCGCGCAGCGACTCCAGGAGCCGGACCACGCCGGACGGACCGTCGACGACGATGTCGGCCCGGTCGGCGACCTCCGGGACGCTCTCGCCCGTCTCACCGCCGCCGCTGCACACCAGCAGGCCGGGCACGCCCTCGCCGCGCAGCTTCTCCACGGCGCCGAACGCGGCCAGGTCGCCCAGGTCGTCGCCGCCGTACAGCACCGCGCCGCCGCCGGCCTCGCGCACGTACGCCTCGAGCGCCGCGCCCTTGTCGGCGCCCGGGGCACGCAGCTCCAGGACCATGCGGCCGGGTTCGACGAGCAGGCCGTGCCGCTCTGCCAGCGCCCGCAGCGGGCCGCTCAGGAGGGCGAACGCGGCGGCCGGATCGTCGGTGCGCCGCGTGTGCACGGCGACGGCCCTGCCCTTGTCCTCGACGGCCGTGCCGGGGGGTGCCCCCGACTCCCGCAGCAGACCCGGCAGTTCGGTCCGTACGGCCGCGACGCCGGGCGGCTGGGGTGCCGCGGTGACCGAGCCGGTGGCGGCGTCCCAGCGCTCCGCCCCGTACGCGCCGAGGACGGTGAGGTGTTCGAGGCCCGCGACGCCTTCGAGCCCCGCGTAGCGCACGGCGTCCGCCGCCGGGCGCCCCGTGACGACCACCACCGCGCACAGCCGCGGCGCGAGGCCGGACAGCGCGGGAACGGCGCCGGGATGGGCGCGGGCGTCACGGGGGTCGGGGACGATGGGCGCCAGCGTGCCGTCGAAGTCGAGAGCGACGACGGCACGCCCGGGGTCGGCCGTGATCGCGTCGAGGCCCTCGCGTCCCGCGGTGGTACGGGGGGTGGGTAGGGCTGCCATGGTGCGAGCCTATCGGCAGCTCAGGGGCGCGGCGGTATGGCTGCGTCCCCGGTCCCGCCGCGCCGTCCGTGTTCCGTCGTGTCGCCGTGCCGTCCGTGTCGCGCTGTGCCGCCGAGGCAGCGGGAACGCCTTAGCGGCGCGCGCGTTGCTCCTCGCGTCTGCGCAGGAGGCGGTTGACGGTCACGGGGTCGTGGGCGAGGGCGTTCCGGTCGTCGAGCAGGGCGTTGAGGAGCTGGTAGTAGCGGGTGGGCGACATGTCCAACTGCTCGCGTATCGCGCGCTCTTTGACGCCGGGGCCGCTCCAGCCGCGGCGTTCCAGGGCGAGTACGGCGACGTCGCGCGCCGAGAGGCCGTGCGGCAGAGCGCGCTCGACGGGCCCGGCGGCCGCCTCGTCAGCCGCCGGCTTTCCGGGAGGACGCTCCCCGGAAGGCCGCTCCTCCGAGGCCACCTCCGGACCGTCCTCTTCGGCGCTCATCCGTCCAATCTAACTCCCGGTCCGGACACGGCCGTCGGCCGTGCGGGCCCGCGCTGCCGCCAGGCCTGGGGCACGTCGTGTGGATCTTCGCGGGCTCGCGACGCCCAGCACGCCCGTCTGCTGCGTTGCCGGAGTCGCCCGAGTACTCCCCTGGCCTTCGGCATGGGGGGGGACCCCAAGTACGAGGGCGATCCTCCGCCTGGCGATGCACCGCGTCCAGCGCCCCGGGCTGATCGACGAAGAACCAAACGACGCACCCTAGCGCGCCCGCGTCGCGGAGTCCTGGGCCTCCGCCTTCCGCTGGATGACGCCCAGCACGGCCGCCGGGTCCGCTCCCCGTTCGAGCACGTTCCCCACGGACGTCTTGAGTTCGCGGCTGACCCGGGCCCACGAGACCTTGCCCACGGGGTAGAACTCCGCGCCGGGCAGCTGGTCCTGGAACCGGCGCAGCCGCTTGTGCTCGGGCGCCGCCCGCATCCGCTCGTTCGCGGAGGTCGTCACGGGGAGCAGGTCGTACCGGTCGACGAAGGTGTAGTGGTTCCTCTCCTCGAAGACGAACTCCAGGAACCTTCCCGCCTCTTCACGGCGGCCGCCCTGCTTGAACGCGATGATCCAGTCGGCGACGCCGAGCGTGGTGTCGGCCGGACCCTCGTCGCCCGGCAGGACCGCGGTGCCGTAGTCCACCCCGCTCGCGGCGGCTTCCTTCATCAGCTTGGGGTGGCCGTTGAGCATCCCGACCCGGCCCCTGGTGAAGGCGTCGAACACGTCCTGCCGGTCGGTGCTTCCCGGGGAGCGGTTGGTCAGCCCCCTGCCGACGAGGTTCTGCCGCATCCACTCGAAGGTCCTGATGTTGGCCGGGGCGTCGATGGTCCAGGACCCGGCCTTGTCGGTGTAGCCGCCTCCGCCGCCGAGGACCCACATCAGCGCCTCGGCCGGCGCCTCCTCCCGGCCGAGCGGGAGCCCGTACGGAACACGCACCCCGGCGGCCTTCAACCGCCTGGCCGTGCGCACCAGTCGGCCCCAGTCGCGGGGTGGCTTCGACGGGTCCAGACCGGCCTTGGCGAAGAGCTTCCGGTTGTAGAAGAGGAGCCTGGTGCTGGCGGCGAACGGCAGGCCGTACTGCACCCGCTCCACCTTGCCGGCTTCGGCCAGGCGCGGGAGGAAGTCGGCCTGCACGGGTATGGAGAGCAGCTCGTCGGCGCTGTAGAGCTTGCCGCCGGCGGCGAAGTCCGCGTAGGAGCCGAGCTGGGCGATGTCGGGGGCGCGTCCCTCCGCGACCATCGCGGCCACCTTCTTGTCCACGTCCTTCCAGTCGAGGACGGTGACGTCGACGGTGACGCCCGGGTACCGCTGGCTGAACTTGCGGACGAGCGCGTCCCAGTAGCCCTGGGTGCTGTTGCCGCGGCGGGGGTCGCCGTAGTCGGCGGCGACCATCCTCAGAGTGACGCTCTCCGCGCTCGCCCCGGCACCGCATCCGGAAGCCGCCAGGCCGCTGCCCGTCGCCCCCGCCGCCGCCATGCCCAGAAAGCTCCGACGCTTCACAGCAACTACCCCCTCACAGCAGATGACCCGCTCCGGCCGGGCGCCCTGCCCCGTTTCTCCGGCCGGCCGGGCACGCACGGGAGAGGAGTCTTCCGCCCGCACCGCCGAAGGTCTATGCCATTCCTCATATCACTTTCGCAACAGTCGTCCCTTCTTCCGCCTTCTTCACCCTATGCATGACGCCGCGTCACGGGACGCAGTACATGTCCGTCCCGTCCACCCCTCCCGCGCGCCCCTCGCGCCACCTGCGAAAAACCCGAGAGATATCGCGAGTGGACTAGACCTGTTGGCGTCCATCGGGCGACACTGATCCCGTGAGCCTCAGCCCCGGTAACCCGCAGTACGTCATCGCCCTCGACGTGGGCGGCACCAGGATCAAGGCGGCCCTCATCGCCCTCGGCACGGAGAGCGGGCCCGGCACGGAGCACGGCCTGCTGTACGAGACCCGGCGCGCCACCGCGCGGGAGGCCGGCCCCGGCGCCGTCGTCGACGGCATCCTCGACCTCGCCGCCGAACTGCGCGCCCACGGCGTCCGGCAGTTCGGCGCCGAACCCTCCGCCGCGGGCGTGGCGGTGCCCGGCATCCTCGACGCGTCCACCGGCACCGCCGTCTACGCCGCGAACCTCGGCTGGCGCGACGTACCGCTGCGCGCCCTGCTCACGGAACGCCTCGGCGGCATCCCCGTGGCACTGGGCCACGACGTCCGTACGGGCGGGCTCGCGGAAGGGCGCCTGGGAGCCGGGAAGGGCGTCGACCGCTTCTTCTTCATGGCGCTGGGCACCGGCATCGCGGGAGCGCTCGGCCTGGAGGGGCGCCTCGAACCGGGCGCCCACGGAAGCGCCGGCGAGATTGGCCACGTGGTGGTGCGTCCCGGCGGACCGGAGTGCGGCTGCGGGCAGCGCGGCTGCCTCGAAGCGCTCGCCTCCGCGGGCGCGGTGGGACGCGCCTGGGCCGCGGCGTGCGGCGACCCGTCGGCCACCGCGGCGGACGCGGCGAGAGCGGTCGAGTCCAATGACGGACGCGCGGTCGCCGTGTGGCGGGACGCGGTGGACGCGCTCGCGGCGGGGCTCGTCACCGCCCTCACCCTGCTCGATCCGCGCACGGTGATCCTGGGCGGCGGGCTGGCCGAGGCGGGCGACGTCCTCTTCACGCCGCTGCGGGACGCAGTCCAAGCACGCACCACCTTCCAGCACGTACCCACCATCGTCCCGGCGGCCCTCGGGGACGCCGCGGGCTGCCTGGGCGCGGGACTTCTCGCCCAAGACCTACTCTCCGCGGAGGTTTCCAGCCGATGAGCGCCACGAATTCCACTGGTCACCGCCCGGCCGGGCGTACCGTGCTGGCCGGGGCGAGGGTGGTCCGGCCGGACGGCGTCGAGGACGCGGGAACGCTGAGCGTCGAGGGCCGCACGATCGCGGCGAACGTCCCCGGCGAAGCGCCCACACACCGTCTGGCGGGCCACTGGATCGTGCCCGGCTTCGTGGACATGCACGTGCACGGCGGCGGCGGCGCCTCCTTCTCCGCGGGCACCGTGGAGCAGGCCTTCACCGTCATCGACACACACCGCCGGCACGGCACCACGACGATGGTCGCCTCCACCGTGACGGGCGAACTCGGCGAACTGGCCCAGCAGGCGGGCGTCCTCAGCGAGTTGACGGAGCAGGGTGATCTGGCGGGCGTGCACTTCGAGGGGCCGTTCATCTCGCCGCAGCGCTGCGGGGCGCACGACCCGGGACTGCTGCGCGATCCGGACCCGGCGGAGGTGCGCAAGCTCGTCGACGCCGCCCGCGGCAGCGCCAGGATGATGACCCTCGCCCCCGAACGCCCCGGCGGGCTGGAGTCCGTACGGGCCCTCGCGGACAGCGGCGTCATCGCGGCCGTCGGCCACACGGACTCAACGTACGAGGGCACGGTGGAGGCCGTCGAAGCGGGAGCGACGGTCGCCACCCACCTCTTCAACGCCATGCCGTCGCTCGGCCACCGCGCGCCGGGCCCCATCGCGGCACTGCTCGAAGACGAGCGCGTCACCGTCGAGTTGATCAACGACGGGACCCATCTGCACCCCGCCGTACTGGAGTTGGCCTTCCGCAGCGCGGGCGCGGACCGCGTCGCGCTCATCACCGACGCCATGGGCGCGGCGGGCATGGGCGACGGCCGCTACCCGCTGGGCCCCCTGGAGGTCGACGTGCGCGAGGGTGTCGCCCGGCTCGTCGAGGGCGGCTCCATCGCCGGGTCGACCCTCACCCTGGACCGGGCGTTCCAGCGGACCGTCACCGTCGACGGCCTCCCGGTGGAGGACGCCGTACGCGCACTTTCCGCCAACCCCGCGCGCCTCCTCGGCGTCGACGACCGGACGGGCTCGCTCGAGACCGGCAAGGACGCCGACCTCGTCGTCCTCGACGCGGACTTCGCCGTCGCGGGCGTGATGCGGCACGGCGAGTGGGTGGTGCCCCCGCCCGCGGGCGCCGCGGAGGGGTGACCGGCGGGCGTCCGCCGGTTCGGCGCGAGGGGTCGCACGCCGTAAGGCCAAGTGGCATGATCGCTCGCGCGGTTGCCACGGACACCTCTACGCGCGTCCGCCCGGCCGCCCCCGCGACGCCCCCGCCCGCCCTCGCCCAGCCTCCCCTGGAGTGTTTCCGGTGATCCTGACGGTCACGCTCAACACCGCCCTCGACCTGACCTACCGGGTGCCCCGCCTCGACGTCCACGGTTCGCACCAGGCGCGCGACGTGACCGAACGCCCGGGCGGCAAAGGGCTCAACGTGGCACGCGTCCTCGCCGCGCTCGGGCACGCCACGGTCGTCACCGGGTTCGCCGGGGGCCGCACGGGCGAATGGGTCCGGGAACTCCTGAGCCGGGAGGCAGGCGTCTCCGACGCGCTCGTGCCCACCGGGGGCAGCACCCGGCGCACCGTCGGCATCGTGGACGAATCCACCGGCGACGCAACGCAGTTCAACGAGCCCGGCCCGCACATCGCCGCCGACGAGTGGGCCGCGTTCCTCGAGATGTACGGGAAGCTGCTGCGCTGCAACGCCCCGGCGGGGCACGGAAGTTCACACCCCGGGGACGGCCCTCCACCCCGTGACGGCGGAAGCGGTGACGGCGGAAGCGGCGACGGCGGAAGCGGCGAGGGAGCTGCCGGTGGCGGGCCGGCCGGGGGCAGCTCCCGGATCAAGGCCGTCGCCCTGTGCGGCAGCCTTCCGCCGGGCGTGCCCGTCGGCGCGTACGCGCTGCTGATCCGCGAAGCACACGCGGCGGACGTGCCCGTCGTGCTGGACACCAGCGGCGAACCGCTGCGCCGGGGCCTCGCCGCACGTCCCGACCTCGTCAAGCCCAACGCCGGCGAACTCGCGGGCATCACCGGCACCACCGAGCCCCTGCGCGCGGCGCGGGCGGCACAGCGGCGCGGAGCGCACGCGGTGGCGGCGTCCCTCGGGCCCGAGGGAATGCTGCTGGTCACCCCGGACGGCACATGGCAGGCGAGCCCGCCCCGCCCCCTGACGGGCAATCCGACCGGCGCGGGCGACTCGGCCGTGGCGGGACTGATCTCCGGCCTGGTCGAGCGGCTTCCTTGGCCGGAGCGGCTCGCCCGGGCCGTCGCCCTGTCGGCCGCGACCGTACGGGCTCCGACGGCGGGCGAGTTCGACGAGGAGGTCCACCGGGACCTGCTGGCGCAGGTGCGGGTCGAGGAACGCGGAGAAGCGGCGGCCGACTGACCGGCACCCGCCGGCGTGGGCCGGTTCGGCTGCCGGCCCGAGGCGGTCAGCTCCGGGCCGGGACAGGCGCCGTGCCCGCCGGTGCTACTGCTTGACCTGGCCGGCCTTCAGCCACATCTGGTCGAGGTTGAAGTTGCACTTGTTCCCCGGCTCGCAGGAGATCTTGAAGGTGTTCCGGCCTTCCTTGAGGTCGACCCAGGCCCAGGTGCGGGTCCATCCCTTGTCCCACTCGCCCTTCTTCGCCTGGGCGAAGTTCTTCATGCTGAGCGGCTTCTGCTGGGCCTGGCCGTTCACGGTCAGCGTCGAGTCTGCGTCCTCGCCCGGTACGCCGAACCGCACGAAGAGGGTGTACGCCCCGGACTCCGGCACCTCGGTCGTCCAGGTGGCCGCCGCGCCCGGATTGTTCATGGCGCCGACGTAGTTGCCGTTCTTGCCCTGGGCGTTGGGCACGTCGTTCGCCGCCGCGGCGCCGCCGCCGAGGGCAAGGCTCGCCGCGTCCTGCTTGCGGCCCACGAGCTGGCCCTTGCTGAGCTTCTCGTCCTCCGGCTCGTCCTGCTTGGGGCCCTCGTCGTCGCCGGTGCCGGCCGCGGGTCCGCCGGTGTCGGCCTTCTCGGACGAACCGCTGTTGAAGTAGATCGCCGCCCCGATGCCCACGACGACCGCGGCGACGACGGCTATCGCGCCGATGAGCAGACCGTTGCGGCTGCGTCCGCCGGCGGCCCTGGCGCCGCGGTGCCCGTTGCCTTCGCTCTGCACGGGGTGCTGCTGCGTGACGGCCCGGCCGCCGGCCATCGTCTCGGGTGCCGCGTAGTGCGCGTTGGGCTGCTGTCCGTAGCCGGCGCCCTGCGTCCGCGGGCCGCCGTACTGGCGCTCGCCGACGGTGCGGACCTGGTTGTACGAGCGCCGAGGGGTCCCGGGTTGCGGCGCCGTCGAGCCGTCACCGCCCTGCTGGCGGTACAGGTAGCCGAACGGGTCGTCGGCTTCCGGCGTCTGGCCGGCACCTTCGTTCTCGGCGGTCATCCCCTGTCACTCCCTACTGCGTCAGGTATCCGGCCGAGCCTACCTCTCCGGAGTGGACCTCACGCCAACGGCGGAATGCCGGCGACGGGCCTCCAGCGATACTCCGGCCACTCCGCACCGCCTCGTTCCGGGCGGCGGAACGCCTCCCGGGGCCGCGGGCGTGAACGGACGGGCGGAGATCCGGACGAGGTGCCGCCCTAGGTTCTGTCTGACAAATAGCGTCGTACGTCCGTCAGGACGTGGTTGGCGGTGTCCGGTGCGTGTGATCGCAAGGCGGAGGGAGGAGAGCGCAGCGGGCTGCGCCGACGATCGACAACGCAGTGAGGACGCGTGCCGGACACCGCCAACCAGGCGGGATTTGTCAGACAGAACCTAGCCCGCCCGGCGCTGCCCCTTCGAGCGTGAACGCTTCTCCACGTACATCCGCTGGTCCGCCGACTGCAGCACTTCCTCCGCCGTCATCCCGCACCCGGCCCAGCCGATGCCGAAGCTGGCGCCCACGCGGACTGCGCGGCCGTCGACACGAATTGGCGGGATGATGGCGTTGCGCAGCCGCACCGCGAGGTCCTGCGCCTCGGCCGGCCCGACGCCGTCGGTGAGCACCACGAACTCGTCGCCGCCCATCCGCGCGACGGTGTCGTTGTCCCGCACCCCAGCCGACAGCCGGCGGGCGACCTCGACCAGGACGGCGTCGCCGCAGTTGTGCCCGAACCTGTCGTTGATCGACTTGAAGCCGTCCAGGTCGCAGAAGAGGACGGCGAGACCTTTCTCACCCGGCCCCTTCCCGGTCGGGGGCACCGTGTGGGTGTGGTGCGGGTCGTACATGCCCGTGGAGGCCAGCACGCCCGAGCCGGCTTCGTCGTAGCCGAGGCCCGGGCCGAAGGAGACGTCGGAGCCGCTGAGGCCGGTGTGCGCGACGCCGGATATGACCGGCCCGGAGCGGGCGCACAGCCGCCCGTTCAGGCGGGCGCGCAGCTCGGCGCTGTTGGGAAGGCCCGTCAGGGAGTCGTGGCTGGCGCGGTGCGCGAGCTGGAGCTCGTGCCGCTTGCGGTCCTCGATGTCCTCGACGTGGGTCAGCAGGAAGCGCGGACCGTCGGCGGTGTCGGCCACCACGGAGTTGCGCAGCGAGACCCACACATAGGACCCGTCCCGCCGGGCGAGACGCAGCTCGGCCCGGCCGCCCTCGGCCGACGTGCGCAGCAGCGTCCCGATGTCCTCGGGGTGGACGATGTCGGAGAAGGAGTAGCGCCTCATCGCGGAGGCGGGCCGCCCCAGCAGCCTGCACAGGGCGTCGTTGATGCGTATCAGGCGGCCGTGCTGCTCGCCGCCCATCTCGGCGACGGCCATGCCGCTCGGCGCGTACTCGAAGGCCTGGCGGAAGCTCTCCTCGCTCGCGCGCAGCGCCGACTGCTCCCGCTCCAGGCGGACGAGCGCGCGCTGCATGTTGGAGCGCAGCCGTGCGTTGCTGAGGGCGATGGCGGCCTGGGAGGAGTACAGCTGGAGGGCCTCGCGCCCCCAGGCTCCGGGGCGGCGGCCGTTGCGGGGCCTGTCCACCGACAGGACGCCCAGAAGCTCGCTGTCGGAGGCGTAGAGCGGCGCGAAGAGCCGGTCCATCGGATGCCAGTCGTCCGCGTTCTGCGGCGCCGGCCCCGCGGGGTGCCACTGCGGCACGTCGTCCTCGTCGAGGACCCAGCCCTCCGTGTACGGGATGAAGCGCAGGTTGCCCCACTGCTCCCCCATGGACAGGCGGCGATCCCACGAGGCGCGGGAGCCGACGCGGCCCGCCATCATCGCCTCGGCGCCCTGGCTCCCGGCGACGGCGGCGACGACGAGGTCGCCCTCGGGGCGTACGAGGTTCACCGCGGCTATCTCGAATCCCAGTCCCTCGACCACGCCGTCGGCGACGGTCTGCAGGGTGTCGGCGAGGCTGCGGGCGGTGCTGAGCCGGGCCACGACGTGGTGCAGCCGGCGCAGGCTGGCAAGGCGGACATAGGGCTCCGACTCGGTTTCCATCGCCCTCCCCCTGAGCCTCGTCCGTCAACTCCAGGTGTTCGCGGGACGTCGTCGTCCGACTGCCACGGCCACTGAATCACAGTGAGCTGTACACCAGGTACACAGGGTCAACAATTATTGCTCGCTGTGACTCAAGTCACAACTGTATGCAGCCCGTTGACTCCTCTCCGTGTGAGCCTGTCACACGCGGCGCCACCGGTCGAAGCTTTCCCGGAGCGCCCGCCGGCGGCATCCCCTGCCCGAACGGTACGGCGTTACCCGAGCGTAGAGCGCCGAACGGGCGCCTTTCGTGCGCCCAACTGCCCCTGCAATCAGGGCATTCCGGCCCCGTTTCCCAGCGGCCGCACGACGCTCTCCCACCTCCGCCCTGGTCACAGACCCATTACCGGCCGGTCATCGTCTGCGCGCACGAAGAACACGCGAGCGACACATCTTTGTCACGGACGTCCGCGCGCGGGCTGGGTCGCTGGTCCTGGTCCCAGGGCCCGATGCATGGGCCGCCCGGCATTGGTTACCGTCCTTGACGTGTCATATGCAGTGCAGGATCAGCCGAGCCCCGGCCCGCCGGAGGGCCGCATGCCCCATGCTGGCGGGGTGAGCGAGGACGAGTTCCGGGCTGCCATGGCCCGGCTTGCAGCGGGCGTGGTGCTGGTGACGGCCCACGACCCCGACGACGGCCCGGGAGGCGCCGACGTCGGCATGACCGCGACCGCCTTCCTGTCCGTCTCCCTCGAACCGCCTCTGGTGATGGTCAGCGTCCGGGACGGCTCACGGATGGACGAGCTGCTGGAGCGCCAGCCGTACTGGGCGGCCTCGCTGCTCACGGAGAACCAGCGCCAGACGGCCGGACGCTTCGCCATGAAGGGCCGGCTGAGCGACAAGCTCCTCTTCCGCGACCTCCCGCACACGCGCGGCGGGGCCTCGGACGCTCCGCTGGTCGACGGAGCGCTCGCCACCGTCGAATGCCACACGGAGCAGCGCGTACGGGCGGGCGACCACACCCTCGTCATCGGACGGGTGCTGGCGGCGGGGCTGCCCCAGGTGCCCGACAGCGGGCCGCTGACCTACTACCGCGGCCGCTACCACACGCTCTCCAGAGGCAGCTCCTGAGCGACCGGCGCGGCGGCCGGGCCCGCGGGATCCTCAGATCCAGTCGCGGCCCGAGCGGCCCCGCTTGAGGTCGCCGCGCTGCTGCTTCTTGCGCAGCCGCCGCTCGTTCACCCCGCGCGGCACCTTCTTCTTGCGGCGCGGGCGCGGCGGCGGAGCGGTGGCCTCCGCGAGCAGCGCGGCCAGACGGGAGGCCGCAGCCTCCCGGTTCCGCCACTGGGAGCGGTGCTCGCTCGCCCGTACGGTCACGACGGAGCCGTTCACGAGGCGGCCCCCCGCCGCGAGCCGCTCCAGGGCGCGCTCCTTCCACACCTCGGGCAGCGCCGTCGTCGCCGCCAGGTCGAAGCGGAGCTCCACCTGGGTGTCGCTGGTGTTGACGTGCTGGCCGCCCGGGCCCGAGGAGCGCATGAAACGCCACACCAGTTCGGCCTCCGGCAGGGAGACCGAGCCGCGGATGACGTAGGGCGGGGACATGGCTCCATGGTCTCGTGTCCCCACCCGCCCGTCACCGCCTTTTCCGGTGCCGCCGCACTGCCCGGGCCGCGCGTCCGCGCGTGCTTCCGCGCGGAGCGGACAAGGAACGTGCGGATTGCTGGAACCCGCCCGCTCTCCGGCTGCGTTGTGCAGGGTGACAGCAGACACGTTTTGTGATCGAAGCGAGTCTCCGCGACTCACTACGAAAGAAGGGCATCCCCATGGCTGTAAGCCTGTCCAAAGGCGGCAACGTCTCCCTCACCAAGGAGGCCCCGGGGCTGACGGCCGTCACGGTCGGCCTCGGCTGGGACGTCCGCACCACCACGGGCACGGACTTCGACCTGGACGCGAGCGCCATCGCGGTCAACCCGGCCGGGAAGGTCTACTCCGACCAGCACTTCGTCTTCTTCAACAACAAGACGACGCCCGACCAGAGCATCGTGCACACCGGCGACAACGTCACCGGTGAGGGCGAGGGCGACGACGAGCAGATCAACGTGAACCTGGCCGGGCTGCCGGGCGACGTCGAGAAGATCGTCTTCCCGGTCTCCATCTACGACGCCGAGGCCCGCAGCCAGAACTTCGGCCAGGTGCGCAACGCCTTCATCCGCATCGTCAACCAGGCGGACCAGAAGGAGATCGCGCGCTACGACCTGAGCGAGGACGCGGCCACGGAGACCGCCATGGTCTTCGGCGAGCTGTACCGCAACGGTGCGGAGTGGAAGTTCCGTGCCGTGGGCCAGGGCTACGCCTCCGGCCTCGTCGGAATCGCCCAGGACTTCGGGGTCAACGTCTGACGCAGTGCCACGAGCCGCCGAGGGCGGTGCCCGTCCCCCGTCGGGACGGCGCACCGCCCTCGCGGTCTGCCCGGCCCTCCCCCGTCGGGCCCGGACGCCCGCCACGGCCCCCGTCCAGGCCGTGACACGATCGGGCGGTGCTCGACATCGGCTACTCCCTCTCGCCGCGCTTCCCCGACCCGCCGCAGACCGACTACCGCTCGGCGGACGTCCACGCCCTGCGGCACGACCTCTTCTGCGGCGACGTCTATCTCGCCGACACGGAGACCGACCACGAACTGGCCACGTCCTGGGGCTGGTTGCCCGTACTCGACTTCGCCTGGGCGCTGTGCGACGTCGTGGCGGACCTCGACGCCGACCCGCGCGGCAGCCGCGCGCCCGGACCGCTGCGGGCCGAACTCGACTTCACCGAGAGCACCGACCGCATGCGCTTCGAGAGGCGCTTCGGCTGGGTGGACGTCACCGCCGACTGGGTCACGCGGAAGGACGGCCGGAACACCCCCCTCACCTGTGCGTACACCGAACTGCGGCGCGAGTCGCGGGACTTCCTGCACGACCTGGTCGCCGACCTGACGGACATGCACGAGGACCTCGCCGGCAATCCCGCCGTGTGGAGCCTGCAGGCACGCTTCCCCCGCGTCTGAGCGGCCTCGCCGCCCGCGGTCGCGGACGGCGGACGCGGGCGGATCTCGCCGCTCGACGGCGCACTTCACCGCTCGACGCGGAGCCCCATCTCAGCCGCCAACGCCGGTGCGAGATCCAGCAGTTGACTCGTGTTCACGACCGCGCCGGCCAGCTCTCCCACCCCTGCGGCGATGTCCAGTTCGGCCGCCTCGCGCAGATCCACGTCCGTCATCGCCGCCTTCGTGAAGTCCACGCCGCGCAGCACGCAGCCGGAGAACGCCACCCTGGCGAGCTTCGCCCCGCCGAAGTCCGGCTCCACCAGGACGCAGTTCTCGAACGTGACGTCGGACAGCACCGACTGCCGCAGGTTGAGGAAGTCGATCTTCCCGCCGCGCACGATGACCCTGGACAGGTGCGCACCGTGCAACTGGACGCCGCCCAGCCGCGCGTCCACGATCTCCACGTCGCGCAGCTCGGCTCCCGCCAGGTCCGTGCCGACGCCCGTGACGCCCTCCATCAGGCTGTCGAGGAGCCGCACCCTCTCCCACCGGGCCTCGTCGAGGGAGCAGCGCCGGATCGCGCAGTCGAGGAACGTCGCCCCCGAGCCGTCCGTGCCCGAGAGATCGGCGTCCTCGAAGCCGATTCCGTCGTGATCGTGTTCAAGCCCCGCGCCCTCGCGGTACGGCCGCAGCTCCGGCAGTGAGATCTCCGGGCGCCGGGGGCTGTTCACCGCCCCCGTGCTCTTCTTCGTCGTCGTCCTCGCCATCCGCACATCGTGCAGCGTGCCACCGACAACGCGGCGGCGGCCGGACCGCGCGGCGGCGCCCGACGTCCGTCACCCGTCCCGCGCGGGCGTACGGGACGGGAGTCCAGACGGGTGTCTCGCTCAGCTCGCCGGCTTGGCGTACTCGCTCGCCATGCCTCCGGCGAAGTCGTACACGATCACCGGTTCGTCGCCGACGACCCAGGCGTCGTGCCCCGGCGAGCAGACGAATACGTCACCGGGCCCCACTTCGGCCTCGGTTCCGTCGTCCATCCTGATGCGCAGGCGCCCTTGCATCACGAACCCGTTGTGGTGGACCTGGCAGGTGTCCGTGCCCGCGATGGGGCCCACCGACTCCGTCCAGCGCCAGCCCGGTTCGAACGTGGCGACCGCGAAGTCCATCCCGGTCAGGTGCAGGCTCTCGAGGTGTCCCCGGGGAAAGTCGCGCCGCTCGTCGGCCTTGTCGATCGTCTTGACTTCCATCATGAGGCTCTCCTCCAATCGCCCCCGTGTGCTTCTTCCATGGTGCTGCGGGAGGCGCGCGGACCACGAATGCCGCGGCAGGCGAATCCGGGAACGGCGGGGAGGCCCGGAAGGGGCGGGAAGCGGGCGCCCTGGAGGGGCGGGGGCGCGTCCCCGGCGTGCGGGAGAGGCTCGCGTATGTCCGGGCCCGGACATGCGCCCGGCCGGCGCCCCGCGAGTGCGCGGGTGCACCGGCCGGTTCGTGCACGGACCGTGACGCCTCGGGGTTCAGCCCGTGGCGAGGACCTTGAGGCGGCTCAGCGCGCCGTTGAAGCGGTTGCGGTCGCCGACCGTCTTCCCGGTCGAGCTGTACTGCCAGAACGTCTGGAAGGGCCAGCCGCCGGGCAGCGCGCCCACCGACGACCCCCAGCTCGGGATCCACAGCGGACTGGTGCTCTTGAACTTCGACGAGTTGCCGGTGCACTTCTTCCACCAGGTGGTGGAGGTGTAGATGACCATGTGCCGGCTCGTCCGCGCGCGGTACGTCTTAGCGAAGTCGGAGATCCAGTCGACCATGGCCTTCTGGGACTTGCCGTAGCAGGCGGAGCCGTACGGGTTGTACTCCAGGTCGAGAGCGCCCGGCAGCGTCTTGCCGTCCCGCGACCAGCCTCCGCCGTGCGAGGCGAAGTAGTTCGCCTGCGCCGCACCGCTGGAGTTGGACGGCAGGGCGAAGTGGTACGAGCCGCGGATCATGCCGCTCTTGTAGGAGCCGTTGTACTGCTGGGCGAACTTGGGGTTGGTGTAGGTGGTGCCCTCGGTCGCCTTCACATAGGCGAACCGCACACCCTGCTTGTACAAGGCGGACCAGGGGACGTCGCCGTTGTGGCTGGAGACGTCCACCCCTTCTACGGACGCGGCGAGCGTCCGGGACGAGGCGTCCCTCGTGTCGCGTTCGTGGGCACGGATGGTGGAGCCCATCCAGTCCTTCTCTGGGTGAGCCGGCCGCTCCCCCTCGCCCTGCGCCTGCGCCGTTCCGGGAAGCGTCAGCAGCAGGGCGATTGCGGCGAGGATGACGGCGGGGGTACCCGCCGTGCCGGAGAGGGCACGGCGCGACGGGCCGGACCTTGGCAGGGGCATGCGTGCCTCCGTAGATGTCGATGAGTCGCGCTGCAGCAGATCGAATGTAACGGCAGATAAACGTATAAATAGGGCGCCTCGCCGAGTGCGGGCAGACCGGGGAGCGGCCGGCTCGTAGCAGGCCGGCACCGGACTGCGCATCCCTTTCATTACTTCGGGTGATGCGGAAGCTCCGCACGGCTACCATCCTCTCCACGCTTCAAGGAGGGGGGACCATGCGCGCTCGTGCCGTCGCACCACTGATCGCAATCGCCGCACTGACCGGCTGCGCCCAGTCACAGGAGAAGATCGCCGAAGAGTGCGCGGCGAAAGTCGCACACATGAAGAAGCCCCCGAAGCACGCCATGAGCGACCCGCGGCCCGCGGAGTGCGAGGACCTCAACGACGAGGACTACGTCGTGATCGTCACGCACCGGGCGTACAACGGCGACGACATCTTCGACGAGGAGGGCGTCGTCGACCAGGAGAAGATCGACAAGGTCGACGAGTAGCCCCGCACCGCTCTCCGCCCCGGCGTGGCAATGTGGACGCATGTGCGGCAGATACGCCTCCACCCGCGCGCCCGAGGACCTCGCCGGCCTCTTCGACGTCGACCGGTGGGAGCCCGAGCAGGCGCTGGCCCCGAACTACAACGTCGCGCCCACGGACGAGGTGTGGGCCGTCGTCGAGGCACCCGACCGTGAGACAGGAGCGGTCGAGCGGCAACTCAGGCCTTTGCGCTGGGGGTTGGTGCCGTTCTGGGCGAAGAGCCCGAACGTCGGCCCGAAGATGATCAACGCCCGCGTGGAGACCGTCCACGAGAAGCCGGCCTACCGGCGTGCGTTCGCCAAGCGGCGCTGCCTGCTGCCCGCTGACGGTTTCTACGAGTGGCGCACGGCCCGGGCGGCCGGCACCGGCAAGAGCTACAAGCAGCCGTACTTCATCACGCCGGAGGACGGCGAGATCATGGCGCTGGCGGGGCTGTACGAGTTCTGGCGCGACCCTGAGCGCGACGACGGCGACCCGCGGGCGTGGTGGGCGACGTGCACCGTCATCACCACCGAGGCCACCGACGCCGCCGGCCGGGTCCACCCGCGCATGCCGCTCGCCATCACCCCCGGCGACCAGGCGGCGTGGCTCGACCCCGCACACCAGGACCCGGACGAGCTCCGCTCGCTGCTCTCCTCTCCCGCCGGCGGCCGCCTCGACGCCCGGCCCGTCTCGACCGCCGTCAACAACGTCCGCAACAACGGGCCCCACCTGCTCGACCCGGTCCCGGAGCCGGACGGCTCGCCCGCCGGCGACCAGCGGCAGGACGGTTCGTAACCGGGCGGCCCGCGACTGCCGGCCCACGCGGCCTGGCGGGCCGGGGTGAGGGGATCGGCTCAGCCCCTGGCCGCCCGCACCATTCTCTGACTAGAGTCAGAGAATGGACGAGGCACAGGTCGAGCGAGTGCAGATCGAGCGAGTACGGCGGTTCAACCGCACCGTCACCGAGCGCGTGGGCGCGCTGAACGACCGGTACCTCGGGCGGGAGCGGCCCATCGGTGCGGCGCGGCTGCTGTGGGAGACCGGGGACGGCGGACGCGACGTGCGGGAGCTGCGCGAGCGGCTGGAGCTGGACTCCGGATACGTCAGCCGGCTGCTGCGCTCACTGGAGAACGACGGGCTCGTGACCGTCGAGCGGCAGCAGCGGGACAGGCGGGTGCGCACCGTCCGCCTCACCGAAGCCGGACGCGCCGAGCGCGCCGCCCTCGACTCCGGCAGCGACGAGCTGGCCGGCTCGCTCCTCGAACCGCTCAACCCCTCCCAGCGCGCCCGCCTCGTCGACGCGATGGCGGAGGTCGAGCGGCTGCTGACCGCCTCGACCGTGACCTTGGAGACCGTCGACCCGGACCATCCGGACGCGGAGTACTGCCTGCGGTCCTACTTCACCGAGCTTCAGGAGCGGTTCGACAGCGGCTTCGACCCCGCGCTGAGCCTCCTGCCCGACGCGGGGGAACTCCGCCTGCCGCGCGGCCTGTTCGTCGTCGCCCGGCTGCACGGCGAGCCGGTGGGCTGCGCCGGGCTGAAGCTGCCCTCCGGAGCCCCGGCGGAGATCAAGCGCATGTGGATCGCGCCCCGGGCCCGGCGGCTGGGCCTCGGCCGCCGCTTCCTGGCCGAACTGGAGGCACGCGCTGCCGAGAAGGGAGTCCGGGTGCTCCGCCTGGACACCAACAAGACCCTCGACGCCGCGATCGCGCTGTACCACTCGGCCGGCTTCCAGGAGGTCCCCGCCTTCAACGACGAGCCGTACGCCCACCACTGGTTCGAGAAGCGGATCGCGCCGCCGCACGGAACCACCGGATGAACCGCCGCCCGGGACCGGATGAGCCGAGCGGGCCGTGGCGGTGAGGGGCGCGGGGCCGTACCGGAAGGGCGCCTACGCCCCCGGGCATGACGCGCCGCGGGTCAGCAGCGCTCTTCCACGGCCTCCCGGCCGCGTGCGAGCAGGTTCCTGGTGCGGGGGAAGTCGCGGAGCTGCTCGTCGAGCAGGTCCAGTCCCGGCAGCAGCGAGGCGGGAGGCACTCCGCGGGCCGCGAGGATGTCGGAGGTCCAGCCCAGGAAGCCGGTGAAGAGCCCGACGTCGTCGACGTACAGGGCGGCGCCGAGGAAGTCGACGATGTGGGCGAGGTCCTCGGCGGTGCGCTCGCGCTGCGCCTCGCTGTAGTCCGCCATGGCCGGACAGCGCTTCTCCAGCCCCGAGAAGGTGGCGCGCACCAGCTCCCGGGAGCTGCGCTTGACCATCGTGTACTCCTGGTCGCGCAGGTGCGGCAGCTCGCCCGCGGGACGGCCGCCGGCGGGCAGCGGGATCCCCTCGGCCAGCCGGTCGGCGGCGGCCCGCGCGTCCGGCGCCCAGGCCTGAGCGCCGAGCACCCGCGCGTACCGTCCGCCCGGGCCGAACGCCGCACCGCCGACCATGACCGGCGCGCCCGCCGCCTGGCAGGCGGTGATCGCCGCGTGCGCGGTGGGGAGCCGGGTGGGCAGCGAGCTGGACAGGGCGACCGTCTCCGAACCGGTGCGGTGCAGAGGGGAGACGAGGTGCGACGAGGGCACCTGGGCGCCGAGGTAGTCGACCTGCCAGCCGCGCAGCCGGAGCACCTCGGTCAGCAGCCGCGCGGGCAACGCGTGCCACTCGCCGTCCACGCAGGCCACGGTGACGCGGCCGCGCGGCTCCGGGTTCTCCTGCGGCGGGAGCGCCGCGACGGCCCGGTCGCTGATCGCCGTCGCGGCGTGCTCCGCCGCCACGGACATGCGGTCGGCCGCCCATTCGACGCCGACGCGGTGCTGCACGGCCCCGATGACGTCCAGCAGGACGCTCTCGGGCTCCAGTCCGGCGTCCAGCGCGTCACGCACCGTCTTCAGCGCGACGTACTCGTCGCCGGCCTCGACGGCGCGCCAGAGCCTCCCGGCCCACTCCGCGGCGAGCTCGCCCTGCGGACCGGGCGGCACGGGGCCGGCGGGAGCCCCCGGCGTGAACAGCACGGGTCCGGACGGTTCGGGCGGCTGCCCCGGCTCGTCGCCGGGCGGGAAGTCCGAAGGCGGGACGGTCACGCGTCACCCTCCAGGTCCGGGCTCGCCGCCGCCGGTTCGGGCCGTCGCGGAGCGGTGAGCGCGATCAGGGCCATGTCGTCGTGCTCGTCCTCGCCCACCCACTCGGCGGCGAGCATGTGCACACGCTCGACCACCACCTCCGCCGGGAGCCCGGCGCACTCGGCGAGCGCCCGTCTGAGCCGCTCCTCGCCGAACCGGCTGTCGCCCATCGGCCCGCCCTTGGCCTCGGTGATGCCGTCCGTGTACAGCAGGCACGTCTCACCGGGCGCCAGGAGGACCTCGTCGGTCTCCGACTCGATCTGAGGCAGCACCCCCATGAGCGTGCCCCGGGTCCTGGCCTCCTCGACGGTGCCGTCCCGGCGCACGAGGAGCGGGGCCAGGTGGCCCGCACTGGTCAGCCGCAGCCGGAGGCCGCCCTCGGCGGGCTCCGCCGAGGCGAGCACGAGCGTGGCGAAACGGGAGTGGTGGGTGCCCGTCAGCGCCTGGTTCAGCATCGTGAGCATGCGCTGGTGGTCCGCGGCCAGCGGGAGCAGCGCTCCCAGGGTGTTGCGGATCTTGCCCGTCAGGACCGCCGCTTCGAGCCCCTTGCCGCACACGTCGCCGAGCGCCACCAGGGTGCCGCCCGGCACGGCTTCGGAACCGACCGTGTGGTGGACGTCGTAGAAGTCGCCGCCGACCCGTTCGCTGTCCCCGGCGGGGCGGTACCGGGAGGCCAGCTCGAGTCCGTCCGCCTCGCCGAGGACCGGCGGAAGCAGCTCGCGCATGAGGACGTCGGTGATCGACGCCTGCTCCGCGTACAGCCGGGCCGCGGACATCGCCGCACCCGCCCACTGCGCGAACAGTGCGGCGGTCTCCTCCTCGCCCTCGCTGAACTCGGCCTCCCCGGTGGCGCGCAGCAGCACGAGCGCACCCGCCGGGACTCCCTGCCCCGGCAGCGGGACGAGAGCGACCGCCTTGACGCCGTCGGCCCCCTCCGGCAGCAGCCAGTCCGCGAGCTCGGGGTCGATCCAGCGGAACGGCACCGGCGGGAACCCGCGCAGCGCCTCGGCCAGGCCCGGCACCTGCTCCGGGACAGCTGTCTCCGTGCGCCGCGTCACGCGCCCGGCGGCGTCGCACATGGCCACCGGCAGCCTCCGGCCGTCGCCCGGGGAGATGACGACGGCGGCGTCCGCGAGGTACCTCGCGGCGAGCTGCGCTGCCACCTCCATGCACCTGCCGGGATTGAGCGTGGAGAACAGCGCCTCGGACGCCTCGACGAGGAAGCGGGTGTGCCGGCGCTCCCGCGCCAGCTCGTCGGCCGCAGGCCGGTCCTCGGACTCGCCCACGAGCCACAGGGCGGTGGAACCGTCGCCCACCGGCGCGGTGCGGACGGTGTAGGGCCGCTGCCCTATCCGGCCGTGCACGGCGCCGTCGGACTCGGCGGCGGCAGCCTCGGCCAGCCAAACCGGCAGGACGTCCGACGCGGGGGATCCGGGAACGACCCTGGGGAAGAGCGCCTCAGCCGGGGCGTTGTACTCGGCCACGGTCCCGTCGGCGTGCATGAGCAGCACCGGGTACGGGGCGGCGAGCGCCAGGGCGCGGACGGACGCGTCCTGGCGGCTTCGGGCGGGGTACTGCAAGCGGGAGGTCACTCCTCGTACCTGGAGGGCACCTTTTCCTTTTTGCCGATGATGTCCTCCTTCAACTATTCATCACCCCTCCCGAACCCGCAATCAACGCACGAGGAGCGGCCGCCCCCGGGCGAGGTACCCATGCGCCGGCCGGAGCCGCTCCGGTGCACCAACTTGCTCTGCGCACAGGCTCGTTCGCCTCTCGCGGCTGATCGGTCCGGGGCCAGTCCCGGGACGCCGGACGCACGCCGCGGCGCTGGGAAGGTGCCGGACGTCACGGCCGTCGCGGGGCGGGAACGGGGTCGGACGGAACGGGAGCGGGCCCCCTCGGAACGTTCCGAGGGGGCCCTGGCAGTGACCGTGCGGCGCTCCGGGGGAACCCGGACCGTCGCGTGCGTACGACCCGGGTTCCGGCCCGGAGGTGGCGTACGCCGGCTCCGGTCAGTGGACGGTCAGTAGACGCTGACGCCGTAGGCGTTGAGCGCCTCGACGACCGGCTGGAAGAACGTCGTACCGCCGGTCGTGCAGTTTCCGCTGCCGCCGGAGGTCAGGCCGATCGCCCTGCTGCCGTTGCGCAGGGAGCCGCCGCTGTCGCCGGGCTCCGCGCACACGTTCGTCTGGATCATGCCGTAGACGATGTCGCCGCCTCCGTAGTTCACCGTCGCGTTGAGGCCGGTGACGGAGCCGCTGTGCGTGCCGGTGGTGCTGCCGTGCCGGGTGACGGACATCCCGACGGTGGCGTTGGCGGCGCTGGTGATGTCGGCGCCTCCGGCCGTGCCCGGGTGGCTGGCGGAGGAGGAGCTGTAGCGGATGAGGCCGTAGTCGTTGCCCGGGAAGCTGGACCCGGCCGTCGGACCGATCACCGAGGTGCGGCCGGAGTTGGAGTACCAGGTGCCGGCACCGTCGGTGCAGTGACCCGCGGTGACGATGTAGTACGTGCTGCCGCTGCGGACGTTGAAGCCCGCGGAGCAGCGCCAGCTGTCGGCGTAGATGGCGTCGCCGCCCTGCGTCAGCTTGCGGATCTTGCCGGGGGTGCGCTCGATCTGCAGGGCCGCGGCCTGGGGCCCGGCCGCCTTCTCGATCCTCGCTATCTCGGCCTTGGAGACGGAGCTGTCGGCCGTGACGACGAGCGTGTTGCTCTTCTTGTCGACGTGCCACGCGGTGCCGGCGACGTCCGCGTCGAGCACCGCGTCGCTCGCCGCGGAGAGCTGGGAGGCGCTGAACTGGGGGGTGGCGGGGGCCTCGGCTGCGACGGCGGGCGCGGTGAACGCTGCCGCTGCGGCCAGTCCGGACAGTCCGGCGATCAGCCGGGTGCGTCCGCGGATGCCCTTGGTGGGGGTGGTGCGCCTGATCCTCACTTCTTCCTCCAGGTAAGGAATCGGGGGTCCGTTTCACGGGCCCGTGAGGCGCAGTCAACGGGCACGGCGAACGTTATGTCCGTCGTGCCCCTGACAAGCGCTGAAGGGAGTATTTGGTGTCACTGTTCGAAAGACAAGAGCTTTGTTCTGCCTAGTTCATGTTTTGACTGAAGATGCTTGTTCTGTAGTGCAGTTACATGACAAGAGAGCCTTGTGGCCGCGATGGGGGATGTGCGGGGCGGGCACGGCGAGGAAGCTGCCGCGCCATGAACTGCCGTGCACAGCCCCGCACTCGGCGAACTTCCGTACGGAGTCCCTCATTCGGCCGACTGCCGTGCGCGACGCCGCGTCCGGCGGTCACGGGGACCGGCCGCTCCGCGGCGTGAGCTGCGAAGTCCCCGTGCGCCGATGTCCGTTGGCGACCCGCCGTACGGCGCGGACCCATGAGCCGCGGTGTACTCCGCACACCCGCCTCCCGCCGACGCGACGGCCGTCCCGGTGGAACCGACTCGGGCCCAGGCGTGTCTCCGATGAGGAATGGTTTAGACAACCTGGAGGGGATTTTCCGGATGACACCCTTAAGACGTCCCGACACCCGCGGCCACCGCGCCGGACGGGCCGCCCGTACCGCGGCGCCGCTCGCCGCCGCGCTGCTGGCGGCGGGCGGCCTGAGCGCCCTGGCCCTTCCGCAGGAGGCGCACGCGGCTCCGGCCGGGGCGGTGGCCCCCGCGGACGACCTGAACGGCGACGGCTACGCCGACCTGGTCTCCGGCGCCCCCGGAGGCACCGTCTCCGGCAAGTCGGAGGCGGGCTACGTGGCGGTGACCTACGGCTCGGCGGACGGCCTCGACCCGTCGCGCAAGAAGCTGGTGAGCCGCTCCACGAGCGGCGTGCCCGGATCGGCCGCCGCCGGGCAGGAGTTCGGCTCGGCCTTCAGCACGGGAGACCTGGACGGGGACGGCTACGGCGACCTCGTCATCGGTTCCGCCGACGCCCCGTCCGGCAGCGTGATCATGTGGGGCTCGCCGTCCGGGCTCTCCGGCGGCACGGCCCTCGACGGATACGGCGGCACACCCCAGGCCGGTGACTTCGACGGCGACGGCAAGACCGACCTGGCGCTGTTCGGCGAGGGCGACGTGGGTGGCGACGACCCCGAGGCCCAGGCGGCCGCCCTCTTCAAGGGCCCGATCGCCCGCGACGGCTCCCCCGCCGAACGGCTCGACTTCATGGACCGGTCGGAGTGGTGGGGCTACGGCGACGACGGTCCGGGCTGCGCGGAGGACGACTCCTGCGTCGACGGCCCCTCCTCCGTCAGCGGCCCCGTCACCGCCAACGCGGTGGGCGACGTCAACGGTGACAAGCGCCAGGACATCGCGATCTGGCAGTACGAGGGCGACGGCGTGTGGGGGAACCACGTCCTGCTCGGCGGCGGAGCGGGCTTCACCACGACCGGCACCGTCGGCGACTTCGGGTCCGTCGGTGACGACGGCGCCGCCGACGTCGGGGACGTGGACGGTGACGGCTTCGACGACGTCGTGCTCGGCGACGACGTGAACCAGCAGGTCACCGTGGTCTACGGGTCGGCCTCCGGTCCGTCCGGGGACCGCAGCCAGTCCTTCGGCCAGGACCTGCCCGGCTTCCCCGGCGTGGAGGAGGAGGGCGACAGGACGGGCTCGTGCGTCTCGGTCGCCGACGTCACGGGCGACGGCCGCGCGGAGATCGCACTCGGCATCAGCGGCGAGGACTTCGGGGGGCTCACCGACGCCGGCTCCGTCGCGCTCCTGCACGGCAGCTCCTCGGGCGTCACCGGTGAGGGCAGCCAGGTCGTGCACCAGGACACGGCAGACGTACCCGGCGTCGCGGAATCGGGCGACGAGTTCGGCGCGGCCTGCGCACTGAAGGACGTCGACGGGGACGGGCACCGCGACCTGAACGTCTCCTCGGTGAAGGAGAACGCCTCGGCCGGGGCGGTCTGGTCGCTGCGCGGCACCGGCGAGGGCCTGACGACTCAGGGTGCGGCCGCCTTCGGCCCCGGCGACGTCGCGGGACCGGTCACCAAGGCGCGCTTCGGCAGCTTCCTGCGCTGAGCCGTCGCGGCCGGACGGGCGGGCACCGTCGCCCCCGTCCGGCCGAGCCGTCGCCCCCGCCCGGCGCATGGCGTCCAGGCCGGACCCGGGGCGGACGCGACCGACCGACCGACCACAGTGCAAGCCGCGGACCGCGGACCGCACGCCAAGAGCGGCACACCGGGCGAGAGCGGCAACTCGTCCCCCGGCCAAGGGAGTCGGCCGGGGGACGACGCCTGTCCGGGGGCGGGGCGGGCGTCCGCGACGGCCGTACGGAACCGAACCGCCGACGCGCACCGCGCACGGACACCACGCCCGGACACCGCGCAGGGGCAGCTCGCTCGACAGTTCCCTCGACATGGCCGGACGCGGCTCAACTCGTCGACCCGTTCTCTTCGCGACAAGTCCTAGATGTGTTGACCTACACCCGCTCCAGGGGCCGGTGGGGACCGGGCGGATGCTCGACTCGGACGGCGTCGCCGGGCCGGACGGCCCCTCCTCGGCGGACCACAGCCATGACGCCGGACTTGAAGGTGAACTCGCCGGACGCGGGGTCCACGGCGAAGACTTCGCCGAGCAGCCCCTTGCGAAAGTCGTTGATCTTCGAGCACGGGTTGCGCAGTCCCGTCACCTCGACCACGGCCTGCTCCCCGATGCGGAGAAGAGCGCCGGCCGGCAGGCCCAGCAGGTCCACCCCGCGCGTGGTGATGTTCTCGCCGAGCTGACCAGCGGAGACCTCGAAACCCTTGAGCGCGAGTTCGGCGAAGAGCTCCTCGTGCATCAGATGGACCTGGCGCAGATTGGGCAGGTCCGGCTCATAGGTCATACGGAACTGGTGGCGGATCGTCTCGCCCGCGTGGACGTCTCCTTCCACGCCGAGCCCCGCGAGCAGCGTGACAGCCTCGCGGTTGGGCTTGCTGAACGAGTACGTCTCGCTGCGGCTCACCGCACTGACCTGACCGGGCATCACGCCCTCCACCCCTCGTCGTCTCACGGCGGGTCGATCCTACGGACGCCATCGGCAGCAGGGGACGCTTCCCGCCGTCTTCCCGTCGCCCTCCCGCCGTCCTCCGGACTGTCGCACCGGCCGCCGTCCTGCTTTCGCGTCCCCGCCCTCTTCCCGGCTGTCGCACCGGCCGAGGATCGCCCTGACCGGCACCATCAAAGAAATCTTTGATCAAGGCATCGCCCATTGTGACTACGGCAAAGTCTTGTTAGGTTCCCGCCCATGCCGAATGACCAGCCCGGATCCAGCACCGGAGTCGGGGCCAGACTGCGACGGCGCAGGCGGGCCCTCCACCTCACGCTCAAAGACGTAGCCGAACAGACCGGCCTCACCGAGGGATACCTCTCCCAGGTCGAGCGGGACCAGGCGAACGCGAGCGTGCACACCCTCCAGCGGCTGTGCGGGGTGCTCAAACTCACCGTCGGGGACCTCTTCGAGCAGGGCGGATCCATATCCAGCCCGGTGCTGCGGTTCCGCGACACCCACGGCATGTCGTTCGGCGAAGGCGCCACGAAGATCAAGCTCACGCCCGGCTCCTTCGACCATCTGGAAGTGCTCCTCGGCCACTTCGCGCCCGGCGGGTCCACCGGCGTCGAGCCCTACACGCACGGGAGCTCCGAGGAGCTGCTGCTGGTCCTGTCCGGCGAGGTGGAGGTCGAGGTCCGCGGGCAGCGCCACAGGCTCTCCGCCCTCGACTCGATCCACTACCTGAGCAGCGACCCCCACCGGGTCGCCGAGGCGGGCGGCACGCAGGAGGCCCGCGTGCTGTGGGCGATGGCGCCCCCCACCTACTGACCCGTCCCAGACACCGCACCCCCGGTTGGAGCTTTCGATGACCGCGTACCGCAACGGCGAGATATCGCACTGGATGCGGGCCGCCCACACCGCGGACGGGCCGGCCGGCCCGCCGCGGCACCGGGTCGCGGACCTGCCCGTCGAGGAGCAGGACCTCACCGTCGTCGGCGGCGGTCTGACCGGACTGTGGGCCGCCTACCACGCGGCCTGCGACGACCCCGACGCGAAGATCACCCTCCTGGAGGCCGAGGAGGTCGGCTACGGCGCCTCCGGGCGGAACGGCGGCTGGCTCTCGCCCCTCCTCCCCGGCAACCGCGCGGTGTACGCGCGAGCCGCCCGGGCCCGCGGGGAGGACGGCGCCGCCGCCGTCGCCGCCTTCCAGCGGGAGATGGACGCAGCCGTGGACGACACCCTCCGCATCCTCGAGAAGGAGGGCGTCCAGGCGGACCAGCACCGGGGCGGGCACCTGCGGGTGGCCACCACACCGGCCGCGATGAGACGCCTCGAACTGGCCCACGCGGCCGACCTCGCGGGCGGATACCGCGAGCAGGACGTCGCGCTCCTCGACGCGGGCGCCGTCAAGGAGCGCATCGCCGTCGGCCCGGCGCTCGGCGGCCTGCTCACCCGCACCACCGCCCGTATCGATCCCGCCAAGCTCGTCCTCGGCCTCAAGGCCGTCGTCGAGGCCAAGGGCGTACGCGTCGTCGAGGGCACGCCCGCCACCCGCATCGCATCCGGCACCGTGCTCACACCGCGCGGCGCCGTACGCAGCAGGACCGTCCTCACCTGCCTGGAGGCCTACTCGGGCCAGGTCGACTGCGACGTCCGCGGCCTCGGCAAGCGCGACGTCGTCCCCGTCAACTCGTCGATGATCGTCACCGATCAGCTCCCCGACGACGTCTGGCAGCGGATCGGCTGGCAGGACAGGGAATGCCTCGGCGACGCCGCGCACACCTTCGTCTACGCGCAGCGCACCGCCGACGACCGCATCGCCATCGGAGGCCGCGGCACGCCCTACGCCTTCAACTCCGGGACGCCCGGACGCGGCGGCGTGGACGCCCGCACCGTGCGCACGCTGTGCGAACGGCTCCGACTGTTCTTCCCCGACCTGCAGTTCACCGTCGACCACGCGTGGCGAGGCGCCATCGGCGTGACCCGCGACTGGTGCGCCGGGATCACCTTCGACCCCGGCTCCAGGATCGGCGTCGCGCGCGGCTTCGCGGGCCACGGAGTCACCGCCGCCCACCTCGCCGCACGCACTCTCCTGGACAGGGCAGCGGGACGCGACACCGCGCTGTCCAGGCTGCCGTGGAACGACCACGACTCAGGACGCTGGGAGCCGGAACCGCTCCGCTGGGTCGGCATCCACGCCATGTACCGGCTCTTCGGCATCGCCGACCGGTGGGAGGAGAGCCGCCACTCCCGGAACACCTCCCTCATAGCCCGCTTCGGCTCGCGACTGGCAGGACTCAGCGAATGAACATGAAACCGGACCAGACAACCGCGGCGGCCGGCCGCGAGACCGACGGGACGGCCGACGGGCGACCCGGGCATCCGCTCAAGCGCGGCCTGTGGAGCATGGCCTTCACCGAACTGTGGGAGCGCTACTCCTTCTACGGCCTCCAGGGCATCCTCTCGTTCTACCTGCTCTACGAACTCGCGGACGGCGGTCTCGCCCTCGACCCGGCCGTCGCGTCCGGCATCGTCGGCGCCTACGGCGGCGCCGTATACCTGTCCCAGATCCTCGGCGCCTGGCTCGGCGACAGGCTCGTCAGCCCGCGCGACATGGTGCTGTACGGCGCCGTCGTCATCACCGCCGGACACCTGGTCCTCGCCTTCGCACCCGGCTTCGCCGGGCTGGGCATCGGACTGGTGTGCATCGTCCTCGGCACCGGAGCGCTGAAGACGAACATCACCTCGATCGTCGGCTTCGTCCTGGACGGCGACGAGCGCTACCGCGACGTCGGCTTCTCGTACTTCTACATGGCCATCAACATCGGCGCGGTTGTCGGCCCCCTCACCACCGGCCTCGCCCAGAACGAACTCGGCTTCCACTACGGATTCGGGCTGGCGGCGATCGGCATGTGCGCGGCGCTGATCCAGTACGCCGCATCGATGAAGCAGCTCCCCGAACGGGCCCGTACCGTCAACAACCCGCTCCCCGGGAACCGTCGGCCGCTGCTGGCCCTGGCCGTCCTGGCATCGCTGGCGGCCATCGGCGCCGCCGTCGCCACCGGCCTTCTCCACGCGGAGAACCTGTCCACCGTGGTGACCTTCGCCTCGCTCGCGGCGGCCGCCGCCTACTTCCTGACGATGACGCGGACGTCCGCCGTCAGCCGCGACGAGCGGCGGCGCATCCTCGGCTACCTTCCCCTGTTCCTGGCGTCCGGGGTGTACTTCGGGTTCCTCTTCCAGAAGTTCACCGCGATATCGATCCTCATCACCGAACGCATCGACCTGACCATCGGGGACTGGAAGTTCCCCGTCGCCTGGATCACCACCGTCAGCCCGCTCGCGGCCGTCCTCGTCACGCCGCTCATCGCCAGGATGTGGAACAGGCTGGGAGAGCGCCAGCCCGGGACGGTGGCCAAGGTCGGCATCGGGCTCGCCCAGATCGGCTGCGCCTACCTGTTCCTGCTCGTCATCGCCGAGGCCACCGGCAAAGCCGACATCCCGCTGTTCCTCATCCTGCTGTTCATGATGCTGGCCGGCTCCTCCGAGGTCTTCGTCGGTCCCATGGGGCTGTCGCTGGCCACGAGGATCGGACCCGAGAAGTTCCGGTCCCAGATGGTCGGGCTGAACTTCCTCACGCTCGCCCTCGGCTCGTCCCTGGCGGGACTGCTGGGCCAGCTCTTCACCAAGATCGGCAACTCCGCGTACTTCACCGTCACCGCCGTGTGCGGCATCGGCATCGGGCTCGCCCTCCTCGCGGCGCGCAGGCCGGTGGGACGTCTGCTGGAGTCCGGACTGGAGCGCTGAGGGAAGGGGAGGCGCCCGGGGGCAAGGCGCCGGCCGGGACGTGGCGCGGGCCGGCGCCCGGCACGAGAAACACCGAGAGAGGCCCGTTCGCCTGCCACGGCCGAACGGGCCTCTCCCCTCTTGTCCGGTCACCTGACATGTGCGGGAGCGGGCAGGGCGGGAGCCCGCCCTGCTGTGTCGTCCGTGGGCGTCAGAAGCGGGTGCCGGCGGTGACCGTCAGAAGTGGGTGTCCTGCACCCAGCCCCAGCGCTTCGCGTTCGGCACGTAGACCTTGGTCCAGCCGGCCTTCCGCTCCGAGGTCCGGTGGACGTGCCAGTCGCCCTTGACGTTGCCGATCACGAAGCGGTTCGGGAAGTCCCGCAGCGTGCCCTTGCTGGCGATCCGCTGCTTCGAGTCGACCACCGGGCCGGCCGCGACGCGGAAGTCGACCTTGCGGTAGTGGTCCTTCTCGACGGCGCTGCGCCCCTCGAGGATGCGCTTGGGCACCGCGCGCCCGGCCGGGTAGGAGCTGTCCGGCGTCGGGAACGGCTCGCCGCCCACCGAAGTGCCGATGCAGCTCGGGTCGACGAACCCCCACCAGGCGTGGTCCTTGCTCTTGCGGTACTTCTTGTCGCTGATCATCGCCCAGTGGCTGTTGACGTTGTAGCGCCAGGCGACGATCTCCCCGGGCTTGATCTTCCACTCCGGGTCGTTCCCGACCACCCCGTCCTTGGGGTAGTTCTCGTACACCCGGCACTCCTTAGCCACGGTGTAGTCGAGGATCAGCGCCACATCGCGAGCCGCGCTGGCTTCCGGCAGAGCCATGAGAGCCAGCGTGACGCAGCCGGCTACGCCCAGGACCGATCTGCGCAGCATGCGCTTGTGCATGAGGTCTCCCGTTGTCTGGTCGTGGATGTTCCTCTGCTGCCCGTACTCCGCACGAGCCCTCGAAAGAGTTCACGCGCTTCGGCCGCAGGGGCCCGGACGGTCCGGCACGGCTCAACTGCCGGGCGGCAGCAGGTCCCTCGTCAGCGAAAACGCCGACGTCGCCGAAGAGAGAAGGGTGTTGATCCTGCCGAGGATCCGGTCCGCTCTGGCCGGACTTTCGGTACGGACCGCCTCCTCCAGGTCTTCGGCGTACTCCCGCGCCCTGACGGCTTCCTCGGGCTCAGCACTGCGCGCGTCCTCCTTCAGCGCCTCGACGAGTTTTTGCTGGGAGACGCGCATGCCGGCGCTGTTGCTGTCGCCTCCCTGAGCAATAGCCGTGAGGACTGCTGACGTTCGCCACGACGAAACCGCCGGAACTCGCCGAGATGTGCACCGCTTCGCTCCTCTCGGACCACATGAAGTTCCGCCTGTACTCCTCCCAGCCCGCCTTGGTCGGGCTGAAGCTGCCGAACCGCCACCCGCGAACCTTGAGCAGCCCGTGCTTGACCGGTTCCGCGACGATGAGCACGGCGTCCGCGCGGTTCCACCCGTAGTCCGCGTGAAAACTGATAGAGCGTAGGGGAGTTGCCGCATCACGGACAGGCACAGCTCCACCGGCTTCCGAACGCGCACAGCCGCCCCGGGGCGGGCCGACCACGAGCTGCGGCCGACCGGCGCAACCGAACGGGACGGGCCGACCGGCGTAGCACCGGGTGCTGAACCGGCGGACCGGCGGGCTGAACCCACAGGCTGTGGACAGTTCCGGCCGCACCTGACAGACGTCACGTCGCCCCCGCAGGGAAATGCCGAAGGCGGACTCGTCAGCCGCCTACCCGTGACCCTGTGGGACCTGTCAAACCGGCGGCACTCGGCCCCCGTGTCACATCGGTGGACGTTGGGGGCCGTACGCATCACACAGCGAGCCTGAATGACAGTCCGTGGCCGCAGGGAGAGGTACCACTGGCCTTGCTGAGCGGAGTGCAGGGACAGGACGGAACCGCGGGGACGCAGCTGCTCAGCCCACCGCCCAGCGGATCATCCACGCCTCGTTCTGCACCGAGATCACGTGCTCGCACTCGTTCACGAACCGGTCGACGACTTCCGGCGTCGGCTCGGAACAGGCCGACCACTGCGTCAGCAGACGCTCCAGCTCCTCGGATGTCCGAGTGAACTCCAGCTGCTGGTAGGCGTATCGCTGGGCCAGGGCATGAGCGGTCACCGCCACGCCGACCGATGCCGCGACGGCCACCCACGCCGCGATCTGCTCCTCGTTCCACGTGGCGGCGACGGCCGCCAGCACCGCCCCGACCCCGCCCAGCGCGAACTCGGCCCGTTCATGCAGCCGGACTTTCCGCTGCATGTACGCGGCCCGGGGCCGGTAGTACCCGTCCAACTGCCGTCTGAGGCGCTGGTCCACGTACGACCGCATGTCCTCTACCTCTGGCAGCGGGCGCTGCACGGCCGTGACCCCGGTAATGTGCCGCAGCAGGTCACCGCCCTCCGTCACGAACCGTTGCGCTCGCTCCCGCAGCAGGTCACTGCCGCCGTCATCCCGGTAGGCGCCGGCTCCGGCGAGACAAACGTATGTCTCCGCCTTGAGCGCCTCGGATACGGCGCGCAGCCTCGTCCAGTCGCTGACCTTGTCGGGCCCGCCGCGCCTGGCTGAGAGCGGCGCGCATCCGGCGGCGACCGCGGCGGCGAAGGCCAGCACTTTGCCGGCGGTGTCGCTCCACGCCATCACCTGCGACGCCGCGGTCCCCGACGCCGCAGCCACGAGACCGAGTGCCAACGCAGTGACCCGCGCCCGCACAACCTGCTGTTTCAGCTGTCCGGCAGCCTGAGACCACACACTCTGCTGATCCCAGACCGCGGCTACAGTCGCTCGCTGTAAAGCCCCCGTCATAGGAGGATGATGGCAGGGGCTGTCCGGAGGGCCAACCCGCTCCGAGTGGTACCCGGTTGGCTGAAGTCTCGAGCCGTACGGCATGGCATGCGATCGCCTGGATCGTCGAGATGAGGGCGCAGTTGGCGACTGCGACTGCGGAGCAAGCGACCTCAACGAGTGCAAGATTTCGGCCGACAACGGCTACGACGAAGCCGGCATCGGCGTGTTCACACCGGTCCCGCAACCAGCGGATCGCCAGGTGCTTGACGTGGACACGCGAACGAACCTACAACGCCCTACCCCGCAGCCTGGGTGGGATCACCTCACGCGCGTCAGCTCCGGCTCTCCGCCACCGACAGGTAATCGGTGTAGATCTGCGGTGAGCCGGAGAACGAAGCCAGCTGCTTCCATTCCTCGTACATCTGCTTCGTGTCCCGATAGGTCTTGGCGAATTCAGCAGCCTCATCAGTCGCGATGTCCGCATCAGGATAGAACGCATGGAGTGCCGCGAGGCTGGCGATCTCCATCAGCACTACGTACTGATCCAGCCGGTTTCCGCGCTCGCCTTTCAGCAGGCGGAACTTCCAGTCGGGATAGTCCTCGATGCGATGATGATTTTCGGCGATGAAGCTTTCGAAGGTATCTGCCCGGACGTCGGGGCGCAGCGCGAGATTGTGGATCCCGATCACCCGGGCGAGAGGTTCTTCTCCCGGGCCGCGCTCCTGGTAACGCGGTCCATCGGCGACGGTGCTGTTCTTGTTCTCCGCCAGCAAACGGTAGTCGGTATAGATCGTGGGCAACTCGCTGAATGTGCCGTATTTTCGCCATTCACGGACAAGTTCCCGAGCCTCGGGACGATCGCGCCAGAACTGGCGTGCCAATTCTGTTTGATTGCCGTCAGCCTCCAGGTAGCGGTCGCGCTGCCCGGCGTCGTCGATCTCGAACAGCATCATGTACTGGCCGGCTCGTTCGCCACGCAGGCCGCGCAGCAGCGTCCAACGCCATCCGGGGTAGCAGGGTATGTGCACGCCCTTATGGCGAACAAAGGCTTCGAATTGCTCCGGCGTCACACCGGCCTCGGTATCGATAGCGATGTAGTACAGACTGAAGACCGGGGCGTTTGACGTGTCATGGCGAGGCATTCGATGCTCCATGGGTCTCGACTGCTATTGGACGAATCTGCTGGTTCAAGTCGTATGCGGTTTTTCTGAAGTTCGACACAACAATCAAGCGCGTCAGACAAGGGCTACGGCTACAACCACCTGCGGAGCTGGTTACGCGGACGCGGCGTCACCCACCGCATCGCCCGCAGCGGTGTCGAGACCGCCCAACGACCGTGCCGCCACCGCTGGGTCATCAGCCCGGTGCCCCGATGATCATGGGGCGGAGCGTGGAGTCTCGACAGGTGTGAAATGCACTTCGGACGCGGACAGCACACGGATACTGCGCCCGGGGAAATCGAGGTGCCGGTAGATCTCGTTGTGGTGTGCGATCGATTGCTCCGGTGGGGCCAACTCGCTGGAGGCGGGTCGGTGGGAAGTGGTGTGTCCGTCGGCGACCAGAACCACGTCGTACCGGTGACTCAGAGCCTGCCGAGCCGTGGTGTCCACGCAGATCTCGGTCGCGAACCCCGTGACCACCACCTCGGTGACTCCCAACGCCTGGAGGGTTCCGTCCAGATCGGTGTTCAGGAAGCTGTCTGCGCTTGTCTTGTGGACGACCGCCTCGTCGGCGGAGGGGACGAGTTCGGGGACGATCTGCCAGCCCTCGGTACCGACTTCCACGCCCTCACCCCGGTGCTGCACAGTCACGATCGGCACACCAGCGGCCTTGGCTCGCTCGCGAAGACCGGCGATGGCGGCGACGGTTGCAGATGCCCGGTGCGAGATCGCCACCAGGGCGTTCTGCATGTCGATGATGAGGAGCGCGGAGACGTGCGGCATGCAGTTACGGTAGCGCCCTCCTACGGACAGCGATGCGTGCTGACAGGAGCAACGATGCCGCGTGTCTGCGGAGTTGGCGACCAAGGATCGGCAGTATTCCTTTGACCGAGGACGTCCAAGGCACGAGAGCGTCACCTTGGTCGGGATCAACGGCGTACCGGGACGGTGCGGTTGCCGGCTCGGACATGGCCATGACCGGCCAATGGCCTGCGCGTCAAGGAGATCTTGTCTGACCGCGTTGTAAACGGCTGGCTTCCGGCTCTTCTTCACCGTCCGCCCCAATTCGTTGCCGCGCTCACCACGAAGCAACTATCGGTCAGACGGGATCGGTGAACGAGATCGGCTTCCCGGTGGCGCGGGCGTATGCGATCTCCCTGCTCGTGGACTCGCCGACATACCCGCCTGGGTTGACGACCAGAACCCGGTCAGCCATGTCGATCTTGCGCAGGTGGAGGGCGCCCAGAACGGCCTTCTGCGCGTCGGTGATCAATTCGTCTGCTCCGTGATCCTCGGCGCGCAGGAAGACCCCCGGCGCGAGGACGATGACACCTGCGAAGGTCAGATCACGATTCGCGGCGCTCATCTCGTCCGCGAACCGTGTAGAGCCGCAGATGCAGACAACCTCAGGTCGGTCGGGCACGCCTCAGTCCTTCGGGCTGAACGGGCACCGCCAGTGTGCGCGTACCTCACAGACGGGCATGCGATCCGGCAGTTTACGCAGCGAGACGGACACCACGCGGCTGCACCGACCGCAAACAAGAGGCGTGACCCAGCTGGGAATGCCATCGACGAAGAGATCCGCGAGGCACTGCAGCGGCTCTTCTCCGGCTTCGACCAGGGGCCACCAACTCCTGAGGATCACCACGGTCGCTGTACTTCACTGCTGTACAGCGCACAGAGGCCCCGCACCATCCACGGTACGGGGCCTCTGACCTGCTGCTTCTCCAGAGCCGCCTGTCGGATTCGAACCGACGACCTTCTGTTTACAAGGCGCGGGCGACTCCACTCGGCTGCTGAAGCGCTCTGCCAATACCACGGCCCGACGAGCAGTACGAGTCCGCAGGTGTGCAGCTGAGTACGACGACGTTGATGTCAGCAGTTGATGTCAAAGACGTGCCTCTGGGCCGCACACATCACACGCTCCGATGCATCGCCCTGAACTGCGCAAAGCCCGCCAAGTCAGAGCTAAGGAGATCGTCACTGATGCCCCTGTCCGACCTCACCCAGCGCGGATACGCTGGCACGCACCAGACGACGAGAGTGGAGAGTGCTCCGAGGATGGGTCCGAAGTCAACGGAGGCGTACAACGAGATCCGCAGTTGGATCGAGTCGGGGGAGTTGGGGCCTGGAAGCAAGCTGCCCAGCGAGCGGAAGCTTGAGGAACGGCTACCGGTGCGACGTACGGCGCTGCGGCAAGTTCTCGCACGGCTCGTGTCTGAGGGCCTCCTAGTGGTTCACGGGCGCAGCTCCTATCGCGTGGCCGGCGGAGTCTCCACACAGGCCCCGGAAGGGTTGGCACCCTGGAAGATCCACGGACGGCGGACGATCTACGAGAACAAGTGGGTGGACCTCGACCTCGTAGATGTTGAGCCGCCAGGTGTCGATCGTTTCGAGCATCACTTGGTGCGCCTGCATCACGTCGCGATCGCGGCTGTCGTGGACGACCGGGACAGGGTCTTGATGCTGTGGCGCTACCGCTTCGTCACGCAGTCCTGGGGCTGGGAGCTCCCGGGCGGGATCGTCGACGACGGTGAGGATGCGAGAGCAGCAGCGCTGCGCGAGGTCGAGGAAGAGACGGGCTGGCGTCCAGATGCCCTGGAGCACGTCGTCACCTATCAGCCCATGGTCGGGATGGTGGACTCACCACACGAGGTCTTTGTCGGACGCGGAGCCACGCGCGTTGGCGAGCCGACAGATCAGGAGGAGGCCGGCCACGTCGAGTGGGTGCCCCTCTCGGACATCCGCGGTCTGATGGCAAAGGGTGACCTGTTGGGATCGGGCACGCTCGTGGCGCTCCTGCACCTCCTTGCCAACCGTGGGATCGGCGGGGTTACGGCTGCTGGGTAAGCCGCTCGATCCTCCTCAAATGGCGCGCTGAGCCGGTCCGCTTCGCCAGAAGGCGCGCTTCGCGCAAGTGATCCGACGCCTGGTCGGGCTCGTCTCGCACGAGGTGAGCCTGTGCCAGATCGCAGCGGAGTCCCGCCTGAGCGCGCACGAAGCTGGGGTCGACGCCGTCGAGGGCGTCATACAGACTCGCCACGGCGTCGTCGTCTCCCAGCAGGGCCAGCACGTTGCCGCGCCAGCGCGTGAGGTGGCCGTGATTCAGGAAGATGCTCGGCATGTCGTCATCTCGGGCAGACTCGCCCGCCGGCAGGCAGCGCGTCGCCGCCTCGATCGCCCTCCGGGCTTCACTTGGCGTGCCTGCTTTCGCGCAGAGCTCAGCCTCAGCGGCATGCAACCACGCTTGAAGTCGAGGAGACAGGCGTTGACCGCCTGTCTCGCGGGCGTACCTGACCAGCGCTATTGCGTCCGGCAGACGGCCGGCGTCCGCGAGCACGTACGCCTGTTCTCCCATGGCGTGCACGAGGTACATCGGTGCATCCGCCTCTTGGGCTGCCCGCTTTGCCAATTCGTAGTGTCGCCAGGCCCGCTCCACGAAACCACCGTCGAGCGCCTGCCAGGCGGCCAGGGTCGCAGCCCCGGTAAGAGCAACAGCCACCGGGCGCCGAGTGTCGGGCAGTACTGCGAAGGTCAGCGCCTCTTCCAGCGTCGAGAGATGACTCGTCATCTGGTCAACGAGCGACGACGCCCCCATCTGACGGTCCATGGTCCGCAGTAGTTCCGTCTGATCCAAGAACGTCTGGACCATGGACTGACTCACGTTGCGAGCAGCATCAATGCGGTTCAGCAACTCGTCATAGCCGTCCGCCGCTGGTGGCGCCAACGACGACGAGGCGGCCTGCGGGCGCAGCTCGTCATCCGTGACACCGAGAATCGCGCGCACTATCGCGGCGTAGTGGTCGTTGATCCCGCGCTTGCCGTTCTCCCACTCGGAGACGTAAGTGCGCAGACTCGCGAGGCTGGCGACCTCGATCCGTCGCTGCCGCGCATGCGCATCGAGGGCGCGCACGAGTCGCTCTTGTGACATCCCTCGCGCCGCTCGCGCAGCCCTCAAGCCGTTCATCATCTCGTCCCCTCCTCGCGCGGTGGGCGAGCCGTCGCTTGCCAGCATGCCTCACATCTGCGCAGGTCGACAGGGGTTAACAGGTCCCTTAACTGCTCTGTAGTGAACCCCAGTTGGCTACCGGCCACGGCTCCAGACAGGTCCTATGGAAGTGCGCCGAGGACAGCTCTTCAGAAGAAGCGCTTGACACTGGTGCGCACCAGATGCATTCTACTGGTGCGCACCAGATGAGATTAGATCTCACGGTGCGAAGGGGCCCGGGACAGAGCGGGCCGAGGGACCCGGACCCCTGGTCAACCGGAGGGCTTAAGCCGAAAGGCGATGTCTCCATAGGCCTGACACGGGAGCACGCTCCCGAAGGAGACCAGCACGTCAACCAGCTCCGCAGCGCTCTGCGGCGGTTGCCTCCCCTGCTCGTCTCGTACGAGCAGGGCTGAGGGGAGCCGGAATCCGCTGGTTCCGCACATGAGAGCGGTCCCCCGGGGTGCCACCCGAGGGACCGCGTACAGGCAACTGATGAGGAGTCACCTGTGATCGCGAGTCTGACAGATGCCGAGCGGGACGAGTTAGCCCGTAAGGCGGGCGAGGCGAACAAGCGCAGCCAGGACAACGCCCGTGGCAAGGGTGGTCGTTGATGGCCGGCGCTGAGCACGAGAGGACGAAGCCGCCGCTGCCGACGCGGCCGCCTCGTCCTCATCCGCACGCGGCCGAAGTGCCGTTGCGCTGAACCACCACCACCGATCGAACGGCGCGCGCCCCCGGAGCTGGCACTCCGGGGGCGCTGTTGTGGGCCGTTCCAAAACCCTAGGAGCACGACCCATGGATCACATCGTCACTGTTCAAGAGGCTGTTACCGCCTTCGCCCCGTGGCTTGAGCCCACGGATGCGGAGCTGGATGCCATCGAGCGCGAGATGCCCGCCATCGAGGCGGACATCGCCGCGATGGATGAGCAGATCTCGGCCCCGGTCCGGCCGGTGCGGGACCTGGATCGGCGGCGCACCCGCCGCGAGGGCCGCAGGGCCCTGTCCGCGCGTCGTGAGCTGACGAACCAGGCTGCCGAACTGCTGCCGGAGGTGGCCTGATGAACGCGTTCGAGAGGCGTCGTTCGGCTCTGGCCGCTCGACTCCAGATGCAGGCCGACCTCACTTCCGCAGAGCTGGCCGCCGGCGGCTGGTGCGCCGGGGCCTCGTCCCGCGTTGACGCACAGGCCCGGTACCGGCTGGCGAGCGAGCTGGCTGCTCAGCAGCAGCCGCAGCCCGCCGACTGGCCCCTGCCCGAGCAGGAGGTGGCGTGATGAGCGAGCGTGCGTTCCCGGTCCGGCCCCGGCCGAAGGAAGACCCTCGGTTCACGGTCGGCCTGGCCCTCGACGTGGCCGCCGTACTCGAGCAGCACGGCTACCCCAAGTTCATCGCTGGCCGCGACTTCCTGGAGCTGCAGCAGGCCCTCTTCGGCTTCCTGTACGTGGGGCCTGATCAGGCGCCAGGGGGTACGCCGTGAACGCGTTGCTGACGTGGGTCGAAGTGCACCCGCTGCCGGTGGTGTTGGCGGTGCTGGTGCCGGTCGCGGCTGTGGTCGCGTGGGATGTCTCCCGCAGGCGCCGGGCCTCGACAGAGTCCGCTCGTCGGACTCCTGCCGCGGTGGTGGCTGCTGGGTTCGCGGCGGCGTTGTGTACGGCGTACTCCGGTGACATCTCCTGGCGCTTTGCCGGGACGGTCCTGGAGATGGACAACTTGATCGAGCGGGGCGCGATGTTCGCCGCCGCGGAGGTGGCGCTGTTCTCCGTGGCGCTGATGGCGCGTCATAACGTCCGCTCGCACGGGGCTCCGGGGACTCCGGGCACGCTGGTGTGGCTCATCACCGGTGTGCAGGTCATCCCCGCGTTCGTGCTCTACGACGTGGCGCCCGCGTCGCTGCGGGCGTTCTTCGGCCCGGTGTGTGCGGCGCTGCTGTGGCACCTGGCCATGGGCATCGAGCTGCGTCACGCCAAGCCGGGTATGGACTCGCAGTCCCTTCCCGCGGTGCTGGCCCGTGAGGTGCGTGAGCGGCTGCTCTCCCGTCTGGGTGTGGCGCGCCGTGGCCGTGATGCGGAGCAGATCACCCGGGACCGGTGGACGGTCAAGGCCGTTGACCTGGCCGCGAAGCTGTCGGAGAAGCCGCAGCAGGCGCGTGGTCGTGCCCGGCTCTCGCGTCGCCTGTCGGCGGCCGTGGGCAAGGCACAGGCTGGCGCCTCGCCCGAGCAGAAGCAGATGCTTCTGGATCTGCTCAGTGCGCGCCGGCATGCGGCGTCGCTGGCCACGGTCGACCTTCCCTCCCCGTGGACGGTCCAGCTCGCCGCCGCGCAGCCCGAACCGGCGCTCGTCGAGAAGCCGGTGACGACGGTCGAGCGCGTACCCGACGCCGTGCCCGCCGTACCCGCGCTCGCTGCGGCGGTGTACTCGCCGGAGGACTTCGAGGCGATGCGCACGGCGCTGGAGCCCGTGCGTGAGCCGCTGGTGTACCCGGCCGAAGCAGCCCGCACGGCGGTGCACGAGCACGTACCCGACCCGGACTGGACGGTACCCGGCGACTACGAGCTGACCGCCGGCCAGGAGGACCCGCTGACCCGTGAAGCGCGTGAGCGCTTCTCCGCAATGCTCACCAGCGGAGAGACGCCCTCGGTCCGTCTCCTGCGGGGTGAGTTCAGCATCGGCCAGAAGCGCGCTCAGCGCATCCGGGATGAGTTGAAGGGAGCAGCCTGATGGAGCTGCAGAAGCACATCCACAGCAGCGCCTGCGGCTGCTACGACCCCCGCCCGCAGGCACCTACCCCGGTGCCCGCGCCGGTCGTGGTGAAGTCCGGCGGCGGGGCCGCGAAGTGGGTCGGGATCGGCGTCGGCGGAAGCGCGCTGATGCTCTCCGTCGCCGTGTCCGCCGTCGCGGTCGCCATCACAGCCGTCGCACTGACCCTGTGCGTCCTGGTGCTCTACGGCATCTGGAAGGACGTGCGCGGCGGCAAGGGCTGACGGCCCTTCTGCGCCCACCGGTGTACCCGTACCCGCCTGGCAGCGGGTACGGGCGCCCCGGCGGGCGTGGTGGGGCCGGACAACCCCGTCCGGCCAACACGTAAGGGGAGAGCAGATGTTCAACAACCGCTACCGCGCCGGAGACCACGTCACCGTCACCAACCCGGTCCAGCCCACCAACCATCGGGGCGGCGAGACCGGGGTGGTTGTCGAGACGAGCGACGCCCTGGTGCGGATCCAGCAGGACAGCGACGGCCAGACCGCCACCTGCTACCGCGAAGAACTCAGCAAGAGCTGAACAGTCCCCGGATCACCCAAGGAGATCGCATGAAGGCTCCGTTGGGGACGCCGCCGGGTGAGTGCCCGCAGTGCTGGCAGCACGCCCACGACCCGAATGCCCACCGGCACCTCGGGTCGAGGGAGGACTGCCAGGCGTGCATCGCCTGCAAGGCCGCCGGCCACCCCGGCACCGTCCCCAAGCAGTCCCGGTGGTGGTGAGCGATGACTGCCGAAAGGAGGGGCGGATGACCTTTCCGTGGGAGCGCTACGACGGCGAGTACACCAGCGCCTACGACGACTACAGCGCCTCCAAGAGCAAGCCCGAGAAGAAGCCAGCCGCGAAGAAGGCCGAGCCGAAGACGAAGAAGCCCGGCCGCGCGAAGAAGCGCAGCTGAAGGCATCGAGAGGAGAGCACATTGACCGCTGCTGAGTACCGCGAGCGCGCCGAGGCCCTGCTCACCAGCAGGCACCACAGCGAACTGCGCGAGCAGACCATCCAGCAGGCCGACGTGTGGGCCCGCCTGGCCGTATCCGCTGCCATCAGCGAAACCGCCGCACAGGACCACAAGGAGGTACAGGACTGATGGCTATCGAGTACGTACCCGTCTACGACGAGAACGGCGTTGACGTGGGCGGATACACCGAGTCCGTACCCGCCGTGCCCGAGCAGGACGAGCCCGACTGGAACGACCCCGACAGCTACCACCTGGAGGCTGAGCCTATGGCTACCCCCGTCTACACCAAGGCTGAGAAGGCCAAGCGTGCCCGCCTGCTGCTGAAGGGCGCGAAGCGCTCCGCAGGCGACGTGTCCGGTATCGAGCGGCAGTTGGACCGCATCGACGCCGCAGCCCGCGACCGCGGCCGACGCAAAGCCGCAGCCCACCAGCGGACGCTCGACGCCGCGAAAGACGAAGTCGCGCAGGCACGCGTGAAGGAGCGCACGGCGCCTCGCGGTCCGGAGCGCCAGGCCGCCCGCGAGACACGCCGGGCTGCTGAGCGGCGGCTACGGCTGGTTGAACGCGGCGCCCCTCGCTGATTCCGCCCCGGTACGGCCGCCAAAGCCGGCAAGCACGTCGGCCGTACCGGGCCCCTGCACCCATCAAAGAGACAGGAGTTGCTCCAGCATGACCGAGACAACCATGAACGGGGTACACCGCCCCGACGCTCCGGGTACCCCGGTACCCGAAGGCGAGCGCGTACTGCGGGCCGTACCCGAACAGGGCACGGTCTCCCTCGACAAGCCCGACGCCCCGCCCACCGCGGACGAGCCGGAGGAGGCGCCGGCGGTGCGCCTGGTGGATCCGCCGAAGCTGCCGAGTACGGGGGTGTACTCAGAGAAGCGGGCCCCGATCCTGCCCGCGTGGCTGCGCCGCCGGGTCGACTTCGTCATGACCGTCAAGCGGACCGCAGCACGGGGCCTGTACGCGTCCGGCTACCACTCGGTGCGGCTGCCCTGGTACGCCGCACGCCTGGCGTCCATGTCCCCCCGCGGGGCCGCACGCCTGTGCGTCGCGACGGGGCGGTGGGTCTGGGACCGCGAGGCCGCTCCCCTCCGCTCTGCCGCCGTGGAGGCGAAGGACGCTGAGGAGTACATGCGGCTGGCGAAGCTGCGCGGGCAGCGGGTACGTACTCGCGGCATCCTCGCCGCCCTCGTCCTGTGCTTCGGCGCAGCGTTCGCTTCGGCGGTGTATGTACTCGCCCCCGGGTGGGCGTACTCGCTCGCTGTGCTGGGTGTACTCGCGATCGGGTACGGCGGGCAGCACAAGGATGCTCCGGTAGTCGGTCCGGCCGTGCTGCGGACCGAGGTGCCGAAGCTGACCAGCTCGGTGGTGCTGCGCGGGCTCAACGCCATCGGCAACCCGAAGATCTCCGCCGCCATCAAGAAGGGCGGCGACATGGACGGCATGAAGTTCGTCTCCGAGATCTGCCGCGACGGGCCCGGCTACCGCGCCGACCTGGACCTTCCCTACGGCACCACCCCGGATGACGTGATGGACAAGCGCGAGGCTCTCGCCTCGGGCCTGCGACGCAAGGTCGGCTGCGTGTGGCCCTCCGGCGACCCGGATGAGCACGAGGGCCGCATGGTGCTGTGGGTCGGTGACCGGCCCATGAACGAGCAGAAGCGCCCCGCCTGGCCGCTGCTGAAGTCCGGCGCCGTGGACCTGTTCAAGCCCGTCGTCTTCGGCAACGACCAGCGCATGCGGCCCGTCTCAGTGACGCTGATGTTCGCCTCCGTCGTCATCGGCGCCGTGCCCCGCATGGGCAAGACGTTCCTCCAACGGCTGCTGCTGCTCATCGCCGCCCTGGATGTGCGCTCCGAGCTGCACGTCTTCGACTTCAAGGGCACCGGCGACTTCGGCGCCCTGGAGCCGGTCTGCCACCGCTACCGCGCCGGGGACGACGACGAGGACATGGAGTACGTCCTGCACTCCATGCGCGAGCTGAAGGCCGAACTGCGCCGCCGCTCCAAGCTGGTCCGCAGCCTGCCGCGCAACCGGTGCCCGGAGTCGAAGGTGACCCCGGAGCTGGCCAGCGACAAGTCGCTGGGGCTGCACCCGATCGTGGTGGCGGCAGATGAGTGCCAGGTGCCGTTCGAGCACGAGGAGTACGGCGCTGAGCTGGAGGAAATCGCCACCGACATCACCAAGCGCGGCCCCGCGCTGGGCATCGTCGGCATGTTCTCCACCCAGCGCCCGGACGCGAAGTCCCTCCCGCCGGGCATCAGCAGCAACGCCGTCCTGCGGTTCTGCCTGAAGGTCATGGGACACCAGGTCAACGACATGGTGCTGGGCACCGGCATGTACAAGGCCGGCATCCGCGCCACCATGTTCTCCCGCCAGGACCGCGGCATCTGCTTCATGGCCGGTGAAGGCGATGACCCGCAGATCGTCGCCTCCGCGTTCGTCGACGCCGTCGGAGCGGAGAAGGTCGTCGCACGGGCCCGCACCATGCGGGAGGAGTACGGCAACATCACCGGCCACGCCCTCGGGCAGCAGCCCGAGCGCCTGGCCGGGGAGTTCGACCAGCTCCGCGACATCCTCGACGTCATCCCCGCGGCTGAGGAGCAGGTGTGGAACGAGCGCATCGCCGCCCGCCTCGCCGAACGCTGGCCCGACCGGTACACGGGCTGGAAGGGCGAGCAGGTCACTTCCGCGCTCAAGCCGCACGGCGTCAAGACCGGCCAGGTGTGGGGCACGTCGGAGGACGGCAAGGGCGGCAACCGGCGCGGCATCAAGCGTGCCGATCTCGCCGCCGTTGTCACGCACCGTAACGCCGAACGGGCATCCGGATAGGCCGCACACGGTTGCTAGACCTAGCAGGCTCCCCTGCTAGGTCTAGCAGCCCCACTAGCACCAAAACCCGCCTGTGATCAGGGAACTAGCGTCTAGCACCTGACCAGCCGGAACCCCTCGAACCGACTCTGCAGAGGGGAGGTGACCCCTGCATGCTCATCGCCATCGGCCTAATCGCCGCCGCACTGGCCGGTTACGCAGCGTTGTGCGCGGCCAGCCCGTTCGGCTACTGCCGCAAGTGCTCCGGCACCGGCCTCCGAGAGCTGCGCAAGCGCTCCAAGCTCTGCCGCCGCTGCCGCGGACAGCGCCGCCGACTCCGCGTTGGCCGACGCCTCTTCCACGCCGGGCAGCGTGGCCGCGAGGCCGGAAGCAAGTACCTCCGCCCCGCTCCGAAGTAACGCGCCCGGGGCGACCGCACCTCTCGCCAAAGACACGCGGTCGCCCCGGCCTCCCTGTCCCTGCAACGAGACCAAGGAGGTCTCCCAGCATGACCAACACCGTCTCGGGACGCTCCTACAAGCGCACCCGCGTACGTGGCTTCGCCGACTGGACGCCACGCCCCCACGTGCAGCACCTCGTCGACCAGGTGCTGCACGTGCTGGACGAGAACCGGGCCTATCTGCCGATGACCGCGCGGCAGGTCTTCTACCGCCTGGTGGGTGGCCACGGCTACGACAAGACCGAGCAGGCCTACTCCCGCCTGCTGGAAACCCTCAACCGCGCCCGCCGCGCCCGCATGATCCCCATGCACGCCATCCGGGACGACGGCGGCACCGAGATCGGGGCTGGCGGGTGGGACTCCCCGGATCAGTTCTGGCGCGCCATCGAGAACAGCGCCCGCGGCTACCGCCACTCGCCCGAGGACGGCCAACCGATCGCGGTCGAGCTGTGGGTGGAGGCGGCCGGCATGGTGCCCATGGTCGCCCGCGTCGCCAACGAATACGGCGTGACCGCCTACAGCTCAGGCGGATTCGACTCCGTCACGGTCAAGCACTCCGCCGCGCAGCGCATCTCCTGGCGGGACGTGCCCACCACGGTGCTTCACCTGGGGGACCACGACCCGAGCGGGTTATCCATTCTCGACTCGGCAGCCGAGGACATCAGCGCCTTCGTGGCCGACATGGGGGGCGAGCCGCCGACCTTTGCACGGCTCGGCGTGACAGAGGAACAGATCGCCCGCTACCGCCTTCCCTCCGCTCCGCAGAAGGCGACCGACCGGCGCGGAGAGCACATGCGGCACACCGTGCAAGCCGAGGCCATGAGCCCCACCCAGCTCACCCAGGAAGTACGTGACGCGCTCGAAGAGGTCGTCGACCTCGGCACCCTGCACGAGATGCGGGAGCTGAGCGAACAGGAGCGCGAGGAGATCCTCGCGCGCATCCCCTCAGCCGAAGACTGAGAACCCCCCAGAGCAGAGCGACCGATCCGCCCCGGGGCGACCGCACCTCTCGCCAAAGACACGCGGTCGCCCCGGTCTCCTGTCCCTGCAACGAGACCAAGGAGGTCTCCCAGCATGACCCAAGCCACCGACATCCCGCGAGCATCCGGCCCGCGGCCGTTGCTGCTCAGTACCGCTCTGGGGCTGGCCGCGTCCGGGCTGCCGGTACTGCCGCTCAGCCGGGGCAAGCGGCCTTTCGGCAACTGCACGGCATGCCGTGACAACGCCTGTGGTGGTCGGCCCAACATGAAGACTGCCGGCGCTTGCTTCTGTCCGCTCGTGTGCCACGCCTGGGCCGCGGCCACCACCGAGACGGCCGTGCTCAACTCCCAGCCGTGGCAGGCAGCTTGGGAGCGGGCCGCGCACGTGGCGTACCACCCGGGCGGCGCCGGGGTCACGGTCGTCGACCTGGACGACGCTGACGCCATCGCATGGGCGCGCGCCACGCTGCCGCCCACCCGCACGGTGGCGACGACGCGGGGCGAGCACTGGATCTACCGGGGCACGATGCCCTCGTCCAACGGCGTACGCGACGGTGTCGACATCAAGTCGACCATGTCCTACGCCCGTTGGCTCGGGCCCGGCGCCGGCATCATGGCTGATCTCCCGGACGCCGTGCGAGCACTGACGGTGAAGGAGCCCACCATCGTCCGGCCAGCCGTGACAGTGCCCGCGCTGGCTGGTGGCGGGGAGTGCCCCCACCGCACCCCGGTGTTCCTTGAGCGTGGCATCGCCATGGCCGAGGGGCGCATCACCGAGGCCCGCAGCGCGGTCCACAACACGGCCTACCGGGCGTTCTTGGCCGTGCTCTCCGTCCACGGCTGGTGCGGCTGCCTCACCGACACCCACGTGCAGCGGCTGTTCGCCGCCGCTCAAGCCAAGGGCGAGTCGGTGCGGCACTGCACGGAGGCGTGGTCCAACGCCCGCACCAGGTTGGGGATGTAGCCCATGTCCGAGGAGGAGAAGACACCGGGCCGCGAGGTCATCGCCGACTACGCGCAAGCGCACTTCCGGTACTTCCGCACCGCGGACGGGACCGTCTACGCGCAGCGCAACGGTCAGCCGGTGGCCCGCCCGATCCGCTCCCAAGGCACCACCGGAAGTCACCGGCAGGAACTCATGGTCGGCCTGTTCCACGACGGCCTGGGCGTGTTCAACGGCACCGCGATGAAGGAGGCGCTCGACTTGATCGAAGCACTGGCACTCAGCCAGGACGTGCAGCCCGTCCACATCCGCGTCGCGCCCGGGTTCTCCGGTGCGACGTGGCTGGACCTGGGCCGCAACGACGGACAGTCCATCCGCATCCACCCCGGCGGATGGGACATCGCCGTCCCCGACCCGCACGAAGTGCGCTGGCGGCGCACCCAGCTGACCGGGGAACTCCCCCTGCCTGCCAAGGACACCGACGGCAAAGGCATCGACCTCCTGCTGAGGCTGTGCAACTTCGCCACCGCCGAGACCGAATGCCTCGCCCTCGCCTGGCTCATCGGCTGCCTGGAACCCTCCGTGCCCGTCCCCGCGCCGTTCCTGACCGGCCCCCAGGGGGCGGGGAAGTCCACCGGCGGGCGGATGCTGCTGCGGATCATCGAGGGCATGAGCGGAGACCTGCGGCGTGCCCCGAAGGATGAGGAGAACCTGATCGCGGCCGTGGCAGCCGGATGGGTCACCGCGCTGGACAACCTCTCCCACATGACCCCGGATCTGTCCGACGCGATGTGCTGCATCGTCACCGGTGCCGAGAACGTCAAACGCGCCCTGTTCACCGACGGGGACGTGGTCCGGGCCCGCTACCGCCGGCCGCTGCTGATGACCGGCATCGACGTCGGCGTCATCCGACCCGACCTCGCCGAACGTCTCCTGCCGCTGCGGCTGGAGCGGCCCCGCACCCGCCGCACCGAGGCGGAGCTGTGGGCGGAGTTCGAGGAGGTGCTGCCCGTGATCCTCGGCTCCCTGCTCGACCTGACGGTCCAAGTGCGGGCGGCGGAAGCGGAGACCCCGACCGATCTGCGGATGGCGGACTTCGCGCGCCTGTGCGCGCAGCTCGACGCCGCAACCGGGCTCGGGGCCCTGGCCGCCTACCGGGCCAGCCTGGATGACCTCAACGACGACGTCATCGAGGGCGACCTGCTCGCGCAGACCGTCCTCAAGCACGCCTCCGACCTCACGCCCGGCGTACCAGAGCGGATGACGTCCTCAGAGTGGCTCAACGCCCTCAGCCGCCTCTACAGCGGCGAGGAGTGCCGTCCCATGCCCAAGGGCTGGCCCACCACCGGCAAAGTCCTCTCCGACCGTCTCAAGCGCCTCCAGCCCACGCTGGCAGCGCGCGGTGTGCTCATCGACTGGGGCCGCACCAAACAGGGCCGCTACATCGAAATCACCCGACGCCCCGCACCCGCAGCGGAGCAACAGCAGCTGCTCTGACCTGCCGGGCGGACAAGCAAGAAGAGCACCACTCCGCAGCGCCGGGGGGTGCTCTTCTTGCCCTTCGGCGGCTTGCCGCCGCCCGAAGAACGCGCCGCGAAGCGGCTCCTTCTCAACTCCCTGAGCCGCACCACAAAGACAACAGGCTCCCCTCTCTTTTTTCCTAAGTAGGGGAAAGCTGCGTCACCGCGTCACCAATGACCGGAAAACGGCCTCCGACCAGCCACAACAGGGGTGACGCAGACCTCAATCCTGCGTCATTCCGCGTACACCTGCGTCACCCCGCGGCGCACGCCTGCGTCACCACATGCCCACCGCGTCACCCCCTTGCGTCACCACAAAACACCAGGTCAGCGCCCGATGGTGACGCAGATGACGCGGTGACGCAGAAATCCCCACCTCGGACACACGTAGCGACCCATCCCCTTCCGTGCTCGTGCTGCACAGCCCCGCAAAGGAGTCCCGGTGCACATTGCCCAAGTCCCGCCCGTGCAGGCCATGACCGTTCCCGAGGTAATGGCTGCGCTCAAGCTCAGCCGCAGCAAGGTCTACGACCTGCTCCGCTCCGGACAACTTCGCAGCTTCACCGTCGGCCGCTCCCGCCGCATCCCCGCCGACGAGATCACCCGCTTCATGAGCCAGAACATGCAGGAGGCCGCCTGATGGTCAAGCGACGCGCCAACGGCGAAGGCACCATCACCAAGCGCAAGGACGGCCGATACCACGCTGCCGCCTACGTCTACCGCCCCGACGGCACCCGCGTCCGCAAGTTCGTCTACGGCAAGACCCGCGACGAGGTGAAGGACAAGCTCACCGCGATCCAGGAGAAGACCCGGCAGGGCATCCCCGCCGCCACTTCCACCATGTCCCTGGCCGACTACCTCACGTACTGGCTATCGGCCGTGGCGCCGACTCGGCTCAAGCCCTCCACGCTAAACAGCTACGAGGGGCTGGTTCGTCTCTACATCGCACCCGCGCTCGGCAGGAAAACGCTCAACAGGCTCAGCCCTGCTGACATCCGGCTCTTCCTCACCCAGTTCAAGGGCTCCTGCCTGTGCTGCCTGCGCGGCGCCGACGCAGCCCGTGACAAGCCGGATCGGGTGTGCTGCGCGAAGGGGCAGTGCTGCCAGCGCCGCCCCTCCGCCCGCACCGTTCAGTACGTCCACGCCACGCTCAGCGCCGCTCTCCAGCAGGCCGTACGTGAGGAGTTGGTCGGTCGCAACGTCGCCCGCGTCGTGGAAACACCAGCCGCAGCCAGTCAGGAGGTCAAGCCATTGGACCGCGAAGAAGCACAGCAGCTCCTACGGGCCGCTCGCACACACCGGTATCACGCCCTGTGGCTCCTGCTCGTCTCCGTCGGTCTGCGGCGCGGTGAAGCACTCGCCCTCACGTGGGATGACATCGACCTCGACAACGGACAGCTCCGAGTACGGCGGAACCTTCAGCGGGTCAGGAAGGAGCTCATCTTCGGCACCCCCAAGACGAAGCGCTCGCTGCGGACCGTTCCGCTCCCGCGACGGTGCGTCGCCGCGCTCAAGGACCATGCCAAGGGGCAGGCGAAGGAGCAAGCAGCTGCGGGAGAGAAGTGGGAGCCACTCCCCCACCAGCCGGACAAGCTCGTCTTCACCACGACCACAGGCCGGCCGACGGAGCCGCGCGGCCTCAACCGCATGCTTACCGTGCTCTGCCGTCAGGCCGGCGTGCGCCGCGTACGAGTGCACGACCTCCGGCACACCTGCGCTTCGCTCCTGCTGGCTCAGGGCGTGGACGCCCGCACCATCATGGAAACGCTCGGGCACAGCACCATCACGCTGACCATGAACACGTACGCGCACGTGATGGAGACGACGCTCAAAGCAGCCGCTGAGCGGATGGACGACACCCTCGGAACAGAGGACAACGAGGAGGGCGACGACGGCGCCGCAGGAGTTCCCGCGCTGGTCTGAGCACCGCGTTGATGTCACCCGCTGATGTCAGAGGCCCCTCGGAAACTTCCGAGGGGCCTCTGACCTGGGAGCCGCCTGTCGGATTCGAACCGACGACCTTCTGTTTACAAGACAGATGCTCTAACCAGCTGAGCTAAGGCGGCGGGCGTGCGCGTGCAGTCTACCCACTCGGCCTCGGGGGGCCGCGATGCGGTTTCGTTGCTGTCCGAGGGCTGACAAGACGAGCAACCGCAGGTTAGCGTCACCGCACGTTCACGAAGGTGAAACGTACTCCCTTTACGACGGATCGTCCGGCACGTACCTGCCGGTGAAGGAGCACTCATGGCTACGGTCACGTACGACGCGGCAACGCGCATCTACCCCGGCAGCGACAAGCCCGCGGTCGACAAGCTCAACATCGACATCGCGGACGGCGAGTTCCTGGTACTCGTCGGTCCCTCCGGCTGCGGCAAGTCCACCTCTCTGCGCATGCTCGCCGGGCTCGAGGACGTCAACGAAGGCGCGATACGCATCGGCGACCGCGACGTCACGCACCTGCCCCCCAAGGACCGGGACATCGCCATGGTGTTCCAGAACTACGCGCTCTACCCGCACATGAGCGTCGCCGACAACATGGGCTTCGCGCTCAAGATCGCCGGCGTCAACAAGTCGGAGATCCGCAAGAAGGTCGAGGACGCGGCGAAGATCCTCGACCTCACCGACTACCTCCACCGCAAGCCGAAGGCGCTCTCCGGCGGTCAGCGCCAGCGTGTGGCGATGGGCCGCGCGATCGTGCGTGAGCCCCAGGTCTTCCTCATGGACGAGCCGCTGTCGAACCTCGACGCGAAGCTCCGCGTCCAGACCCGTACGCAGATCGCGGGCCTGCAGCGCCGTCTCGGCATCACCACCGTGTACGTCACGCACGACCAGGTCGAGGCCATGACCATGGGCGACCGTGTGGCCGTGCTGAAGGACGGTCTGCTGCAGCAGGTCGACACGCCGCGGAACATGTACGACCGCCCCGAGAACCTCTTCGTCGCGGGCTTCATCGGCTCCCCGGCAATGAACCTCGTCGAGGTGCCGATCGCCGACGGCGGCGTGAAGTTCGGCAACAGCGTCGTGCCCGTCGAGCGTGAGGCGCTGTCCGCGGCCGTCGACAAGGGCGACAAGACCGTCACGGTCGGTGTCCGCCCGGAGCACTTCGACCTCGTCAACGGCGACGGTAGCGACAAGGCTCTGACGAAGGACGAGCCGGCCGGTGTGGCCGTCACGGTCAACGTCGTCGAGGAGCTCGGTGCCGACGGTTACGTCTACGGCACGGCGAAGGTCGGCGGCGAGGAGTGCGACCTGGTGGTCCGCGTCTCCGGCCGCAGCGTGCCGGAGAAGGGCGCGGTCGTCCACGTGGTGCCGCGCGGTGGCGAGACCCACGTGTTCTCCACCTCCACCGGCGAGCGCCTCAGCGACTGAGCGATTGCGGCGACTCACGCGGAGCCGGACCGGACCGGACTGACGCCGGAGCCGGACGGCCACTCGTGAGAGCGGCGGCGACGTCCGGTGCGTGAGCACGGCTTCCACGCGCGAGCACGGTTTCCACGCGTGAGCACATTTCCAGGGGCCGCATCTCGGGATCAACTCCCCGAGATGCGGCCCCTGTTCGCTCTCCGTGTTCGGGTCCGGCCGCCGCGGTCTCGAACGCCGGGGCGCCCCGTCGCCCGACGGAGTTACCGAATGTCGCCAAATCGCCACTCTTCGCTACGATCCGGTCCGTGAACCACGTAGCTCGCCGTATCGGCCGATCCCTCGCTCTGGTCCTCCCGGTCGTCCTCGTCCTGTCCGGGACGCTCGCGGTGGCAAGCGTTCCCTGGGCGAACTCGTCCGCCGGGAACCAGGTGCTCACCGCGTCCCACAAGGCGTCCACGAAGGCTGCGCCCCGCGCACCGGAGGAGGCGCTGCGGCGGCTCCTCCTCGCGGAGCTGCAGGAGAAGGACCCGGGTGCCGCACTGACCAGCCTGCAGCGGGAGATGGCACGCAAGCCGTCCCTGGCCCGGCACTGCACGTCGATCGCCCGTGCGCTCGGTCGTGCCGCCGTGCAGAAGTACGGCAGCGTGGAGCGTGCGCACCGCTACTCGCGGCCGGTCTGCGACACCTCGTTCGCCGCGGGCACCCTCCGGACGCCCTGACGGCCGCACGCGGGGCGCCCGCCGCCCCGCTGCCCGATCCGGTCCGGGCTGGCCCGTGCCCGGTCCGGCCGTCTGAAGCGCGCCGCCGCATAAAGTGCGCTGCATGACGCTGCGCCCCACTCAAGCCGTGATCCTCGCCGGAGGCCAGGGCACCCGGCTGCGGCCTTACACGGACGACCGCCCCAAGCCGATGGTGGAGATCCCCGGGACCGGCCTGCCCATCATCGGCCACCAGATCGCCTGGCTGGCCGCCGAAGGCGTCACCGACGTCGTCGTCTCCTGCGGGCACCTGGCCGAGGTGCTGCGGGAGTGGCTGTCGACAGCCGACCTCCCGGCCCCACGGGGGTCCGCGAACGGGCCGGCAGGCGGCCCGGCAGGCGCCGCAGACCACCCGGCAGGCGCCGGCGAGACCTCGGCTGGAGAGACCTCGGCCGGTGAGGACGGCACGGGTCCCGTGCGGGTCGAGGTCGTCGTCGAGCAGCAGCCGCTGGGCCGCGGGGGCGGTCTCAAGTACGCCGCGGCCTCGCTTCCCCGTCCCGGCGAGCCGTGGTACGCCACGAACGGGGACATCTGGACGCGCTTCCCGCTGCGCGAGATGGCCGCATTCCACGCCGAGCGGGACGCCGTCGCGACCCTCGCGCTCGCGCGCCCCCGCATCCCGTGGGGCGCGGTCGAGACCGACAGCTTCGGCCACGTGCTCGACTTCGTCGAGGCGCCGCCCTCCCCTTACCTCGTCAACGCGGGCGTCTACGTCTTCTCCGCGTCGTTCGCCGGGATGCTGCCCGAGCGCGGGGACCACGAACGGACCACGTTCCCGGGGCTGGCCCGCAGGCGGCTGCTCGCCGGCTTCCCGCTGCCGCAGGGGGCGTACTGGCGGGCGATCGACACCGTCAAGGATCTGACGGAGGCCGCGCGGGAGTTGGCGGAGGTGACGGACGGGCGGCGGTAGCCCTGGCCGACGGACAGCGCCCGCGACCACCGCCGTCTCGCCCGCCCGTCCATCCCGTCCGCCCGTCCTGGACGGAAGCGGAGAGCGCCGGTCAGCCGAGCAGCCCGCCGAGGCCCCCGCCGCCGCCGCTGCCGCTGCCGCCCGACGAACTGCCGCCACCCCCACCGGAGGAGCTCGAACCGCCCCCGCCGCCACCGGAGTTCGAGCCGCCGCCACCCGTGCTGCCGCCACCCGTCCCTCCGGTGCTGCCGCCGCTGGTCGCCTGCACCCCCGGGTTCGACTGCTGCGGCGGACGGACGCCGGGCACCGTCTGCTGGGGCGCCTGTACGGTCTCGCGCTGGCTTGGCGACGACGGGCCGCCCCCGCGCCGGTCCCCGGGCGACGCCGAGGCCGACGGCCCTCCGGAGTGCCGGCTGCCGGGGGCCTTTGAGCCCTGCCCCTGTGTGGGCAGGCCGCTGTCCCGGGCGCCGGGGGTCTTGGGCAGCGGCGAGCCGGGAAGCTGATTGGTGGGCGGCTCGCCCGGCTCCTGCACGCGCGCGGTCTGGGCGGAGCGGACCGCGCCGCCCAGCAGCGAGCCGGTCAGCAGCGCGACCCCCGTCACCACCGAGGCGATCACCGTGCCGCGGCGCAGCACGCGCCGGCGCAGTTCCCACAGGTCCGCGCGCGGCCCCAGTTTCCGCCAGGCGTCGCCGGCGAGCCGTCCGTCGATCGAGTACACCGGGGCCCCCGCGATGACGAGCGGGCTCCACGCGGCCAGATAGATGATGTCCGGGGCCTCGTACGCGGGGCCGTTGCTCCAGCTGACGGTCATGAGAAGCGCCGCCGAGAGCAGGACGCCCACGGAGGCTGCGAGGCGCTGCCACAGTCCGCACACCGTCAGCACTCCGACGATGATCTGGACGAAGGCGACGGTCAGCCCCGCGCCCACGGGGTGTGCGACGGCGAAGTCGTGCAGCGGCGACGCGATGGCCCAGGGTTCGAGCGAGTTCAGCCAGGTCACCATCGAGCCGCGTTCGCCGCCGTCGAAGTAGACGGGGTCGCACAGCTTCCCCATGCCGGCGTAGACCGAGATGAAGCCGAGGAAGATCCGCATCGGAAGGAGCACGACGCCGAGGTTCATCCGGCGGCCCGGGTAGTACGCCTGGCGGCGCGCACCGATGCGTGTGACGGCGCCCAGCCCGTCGCGCTCGTCCTCCGCGTCCGCCTCGGGGCCGTCGCGGAAGTCCGCCCGGTCGTCGAAGCGGCCCTTCCCGTCCAGATCGCCGTCGTAGGAGTCGTCGTAGGCGTAGGAGCCGGAGTCGCCGTCGTAGGAGCCCCGTTCGGGGGTGTCGAACGCGCCCTGGGCGGGGCGTACCCCTTCCAGCAGCCGGTGCGGCTGCGTCGACTCGGACGGCCGGGCGGACCGCTGCCCGACGACGGTCGGGGAGCCGCCCGTGCTGTCGGCCCCGGTGCCGCGGGTGCGGTCCGGGGCTCCGCTGTAACCCCGGGGCCCGTCGTAGCGCTCGTAGCCGTCGGCGTAGCGGTCGTGGCGCGGCGGTGCGGTGTCGTCCGCGATGCGCGGAAGCACCTGCGTCGTGGCTGCCGCGGGCTCCGCGGTGCCGGTCCCCATGCCGTGCGCCCCCTGCCGCAGCCCGCTCGCGCCGGAGCCGGTGTCGAAGAGCGCGTCCGGGTCTTCCGTACGCCCCCAGTCGACGGGGCCCCGGCGGCGGGGCGGCAGGTCGGCGGCCTCGGCCGGTGCGGCGCCGGCTTCCGGTGCGGACGGCCGCGTGGCCGTGCCGGAGGGCGGCGTGAGCTGCACCCGGAAGCTGGCGTGGGTGACGACGACCTCTGCCGGATCGGAGGGGACCTTGACCGTGCTCAGCGCTGGGGTGTCGTCGTAGAAACCGCTCGGGTTCTTCCGCTGGGTGTCCCCAGGGCGCCCACCCGAGGGGCCGGGCGTGCGGGGTGTTCTGGTGTCCACACTCATCTAACCGAGTGACGGACGCTTAAGACACTGCCCGGGCCGCCCCAATCTGTCCGAGGCCCGTCAAATCAGCTGAACTGCCCGCAATCGCCCCAACTGCCCGGCGGCGCCCGGCGTTCGGACCCCTCACGCCGCCGTGGCATCGAGGGCCTAACCCCTGCGGCGTGCCGTCTCGTAGAGCACGACGCCCGCCGCGACCCCGGCGTTCAGCGACTCGGCGGCGCCCGGCATCGGGATGCGCACGCGGACGTCGCAGGTCTCGCCGACGAGCCGCGAGAGGCCCTTGCCCTCGCTGCCCACGACCACGACGACCGGGCCGTCGAGCGCCTCGCAGTCCTGCAGTTCGACGTCGCCGTCCCCGTCGAGGCCGACGACCATCAGGCCGGCCTTCTGGTACGCCTCCAGCGCGCGCGTCAGGTTCGACGCCCGCGCGACCGGCGTGTGCGCGGCCGTGCCCGCGGAGGTCTTCCACGCACCGGCCGTCATGCCCGCCGCCCTCCGCTCCGGTACGACGACGCCGTGGCCGCCGAAGGCGCAGACGGAGCGGACGATCGCGCCGAGGTTCCTCGGGTCGGTGATCCCGTCCAGCGCCACGATGAGCGCGTCCTCGCCCTCGTCCAGCGCGGAGGCCGTGAGGTCGTCCGGATGTGCGTAGTCGTACTCGGGGATCTGCAGCACGAGGCCCTGGTGGTGCAGGCCCTTCGTCATCCTGTCGAGCTCCGGCCTCGGCGCCTCGAGCAGATTGACGGTGCGGGTCTCTCCGGCGAGACGCACGGCCTCGCGCACCCGGTCGTCGTTGTCGATGAACTGCTGCACGTACAGCGTCGTCGCGGGCACGTTCTCGCGCAGCGCCTCGACGACGGAGTTGCGGCCGACGACCAGTTCCGAACTGCTCTTGCCGCCGGTCCGGCGCTGCGGACGCCCTTGCGCGCGCCGCGCCTTGGCCTGCGCCGCGCGCTGCTTGGCGTGGCCCTTGCGCATCTCGGCGGGCGGCGTCGGCCCCTTGCCCTCGAGGGAGCGGCGGCGATTGCCGCCGCTGCCGACCTGGGCGCCCTTCTTGTTGGACGTGCGCCGGCTGGGGCGCTGGCTGTTCCCGGCCATCGGGGCACCTGCTTCTCTGCTCGGTCAGCCGCCGCGGGCTCCCCGGCGGTCGCTGCTGGAATGTGTCCGGTCCCGCGCCCGCTGACGGCGGGGACCCGTCCCGGCATTATCGCGGAGGGAGGGGCGTCCCGAAGAAGTGGATCACTGTCGGCTCGCACACACGCCCGATGTGCTCCGGGTGCGGGCGTACGGGAGGCGGTGCCGCCTGGAGCGCGCCGTACCGGACACGCGTCCCTGACCTGCCGCTCGTCGGGAGGCGGGCGCACGCGGGACGAGTCCGGTAGGCCGTCCGTCCCTCCGTCCGGACGCGGGCGGGGCTGTCGGCTGCCGCGGCGGATTCAGCTGCCGCTGTCCAGCTCCCAGCGCGGCCCGGAAGGCGTGTCCTCGATGACGAGCCCCGCCTGCTTCAGCTCGTCCCGGATAGCGTCCGCCGTCGCGTAGTCCTTGCGGGCCCGGGCCGCCTGCCGCTGGTCGAGCACGAGGCGGACCAGCGAGTCGACGACGTCGCGCAGCTCCCCGCCGCGGCCCGCGTCGTCCTGCGAGGACTGCCACCGGGCGTCCATCGGGTCGAGACCGAGGATGCCGAGCATCGCCCGCACCTCCGCGAAGGCTTTCGCCGTGGCGTCCTTGTCTCCCTCGCCCAGCACGGCGTTGCCGTGCCGGACCGTGGTGTGCACGACGGCGAGCGCCTGCGGCACCGCGAAGTCGTCGTCCATGGCCTCGGCGAAGGCCGCCGGGACCTCCGCCGCGGGACGCACGTCCCCGACGGTCTCTCCCGCGCGGTGCAGGAACCCCTCGATCCGGCCGAACGCCGCTTCGGCCTCGCGCAGCGACTCCTCGCTGTACTCGATCGTGGAACGGTAGTGCGGGGTGCCGAGGTAGTACCGGAGCACGATCGGACGCCAGTGTTTGACCATCTCGCTGACGAGCACCGAGTTGCCGAGCGACTTGCTCATCTTCTCGCCGCTCATGGTGACCCAGGCGTTGTGCGCCCAGTAGCGGGCGAACTCGTCGCCGAACGCCCTGGACTGGGCGATCTCGTTCTCGTGGTGCGGGAAGACGAGGTCGACGCCGCCGCCGTGCAGGTCGAAGGCGGAGCCGAGGTACTTGTGCGCCATCGCCGAGCACTCGAGGTGCCAGCCGGGGCGGCCGGGCCCCCAGGGCGTGGGCCAGCTCGGCTCGCCGGGCCTGGCCGCCTTCCACATCGCGAAGTCGCGCGGGTCGCGCTTGCCCGTCTCGCCCTCGCCCTCCGGCTGGAGGAGGTTGTCCAACTCCTGGTTGGAGAGCTGGAGATAGCCCTCGTAGGAGTGGACGTCGAAGTAGACGTTGCCGTCGGCGGCGTAGGCGTGACCGTCGTCGATGAGCTTGCTCATCATCTCGGTCATCTCGGTGATGTGGCCCGTGGCGCGGGGCTCGTAGGTGGGCGGGAGGCAGCCGAGAGCGTCGTACGCGGCGGTGAAGGCCCGCTCGTTCTCGTAACCGATCGACCACCAGGGGCGGTTCTGCTCGGCCGCCTTCACGATGATCTTGTCGTCGATGTCCGTCACGTTCCGGACGAACGTCACCTCGTAGCCCCGGTGGGCGAACCAGCGGCGCATGATGTCGAAGTTCAGACCGGACCGGACGTGCCCGATGTGCGGTGCCGCCTGCACGGTGGCGCCGCAGAGATAGATCGAGACGCGCCCTGGCTCGAGCGGGACGAACTCTCGGATCTGCCGGGCGCCGGTGTCGTACAGACGAATACTCACGCGGCCAGGGTAGTAGGCCCGCGAGACCGCTCGCCGCGCCGACCGTCAACACACGGCAGTCAGTGACATTCGTCAGCACGGCGCACGGCGCACGGCGGGCGACGGGCCCGGCGGACAGGACCGCCGCGGCCAAGCCGACGCCGCCGGCTCCCCCGCCGGCGGCCCCGCGGCCTCAGAGGCGGCCGGCGACCTTGCGCGGCGTGACGCGGACGACGACGCGTTCGGCGTCCTGCTCCGAGTTCGGGTTGAACTCGGCGTAGCTCTTGCCCACGTACTTCTGCGCCAGCGCGTCGATCAGCTCGCGCCCGCCCTCCGTGGTCAGCGTCGCGGTGCCGCGGATCTCCGCGTACGAGTACGGCGCGTCCGCGGGATGCACCAGGACGGTCACACGGGGATCCCGCTGCAGGTTCTTCGTCTTGCGGCGGTCGACGGTGGTGGAGATCAGCAGCTCGTCCCCGTCACGCTTCACCCATACCGGTGACACCTGCGGCGAACCGTCCGGCTGAATGGTGGCGATGTGGACGAAGACGGGGCCGTCGAGCACCCGCTTGAGCTCGTCGGAGAACTGCACTGCCATGGGGTCGCCCTTCGCTCGTGAACGCTCTGAGGCCGGCCGCTGCCGCCGCCCGCCCGAAGTCTCGATACGTCAACTCCCCGCCGGCGCGCGGCATTCCGGCGCCACGGGGCGGCTCACCCGTACGAGGGAGCCGCCGCACGGCACTGTCCCGGACGCCGCGGCCGACGGATCACGGAAGCGGGTCCCGGAAGCGAGTCAGGGAAGCGGCACGACCAGAGCCGTCGCCATCGCGGCCAGCCCCTCGCCCCGCCCCGTCAGGCCCAGCCCGTCCGTCGTGGTGCCGGAGACCGCCACCGGCGCGCCGACCGCGTCCGACAGTGCCCGCTGCGCCTCCGCCCGGCGCTTGCCGATCTTGGGCCGGACGCCGATCACCTGGATCGCGACGTTGCCGACGGTGAACCCCTCGGCCCGTACGAGCCGCGCCGCCTCCGTGAGCAGCGTGACGCCGGAGGCACCGGACCACTCGGGGCGGCCGGTGCCGAAGTGGGCGCCGAGGTCGCCGATGCCGGCGGCGGAGAAGAGGGCGTCGCAGGCTGCGTGCGCGGCGACGTCCCCGTCGGAGTGCCCGTCCAGGCCGAAGCGCTCGCCCTCCCAGAGCAGGCCCGCGCACCACAGTTCGCGACCCTCCTTGAAGGCGTGCACGTCGGTTCCGATGCCGACCAGCGGAAGCACCGGCGTCGCCGCCGCGTGACCGGTCCGCTGCCGGGAGTCCTCAGAAGCCATCGGTGGCGCGCCTCCTCGCGATCACGGCCTCGGCCAGCACGAGGTCGAGCGGGCGCGTCACCTTGAACGCCTCCTCGTGTCCCGGGACGACCACCACTTCGATCCCCAGGCGCTCCACCATGCCGGCGTCGTCCGTGGCGCCGTCGCCTTCCCGGGCCACCTGCTCGTGCGCCGCGGCGAGCACCTTCAAGGCGAAGCCCTGCGGTGTCTGCACCGCCCGCAGCCGGGACCGCTCCGGGGTGCCCGTCACGGGTTCCGGGCCGCCGCCCGGGCGGGGCTCGACCTCCTTGACGGTATCCGGCACCGGCAGCGCCGGCACCACGGCCGGCGCCCCCTCCCGTACGGCCGCCGCCACCGCGTCGACCGTGTCGACCGGCACGAGCGGACGCGCGGCGTCGTGCACCAGCACCGCGTCGACGTCGCCGGGCAGGGCGGCGAGGCCGAGGCGGACGGAGTCCTGGCGGGTCTCACCGCCGGGGACGACCAGCACGTCGGTGGCGGGGAGTTCGCCGCCCGGGGCCAGCGACGTGTGCTCGTCGAGCAGGTGCCGCACCTCGTCGGCTCCGTCCGGCGGCGCCACGACGACGATCAGCGAGACGGCCCGTGCACGGTCCATCGCCCGTACGGCGTGCACCAGCATCGGGGTGCCGCTCAGCGTGCGCAGCGCCTTGGGCGCTCCGGGACCCAGGCGGACTCCGCGGCCCGCGGCCGGAATGATCGCGGCGGTGCGGTGCCCGCCCTGCGGGGACGCCGGATCCGGTGCGGTGCGGGGGTCGGCGCCGGGTGCGCCGTCGGGTGCTCCGGACGCCGGCGCCGCACCGGTCGGCGACTCGCCCGCGGATTGGATTGACATCGGTTGCACGTTCAGGTTTGTGTCCTCAGCCGGGGTGGGTATGGCCAGGGATACCCCCGGCCGTAGGTTGGGGGCGTGCCGGGCGCGAGCCTTGACCGGCCCTTCCGTGAACTCCGGTCGAGGCAGTTGCCCGGGCCCGGCACGCACCAGAGCAACTGTGAAAGGCCGCGTCGTACGCGGCGGGCGGGGAGAACGTTACTGAACGAAGCCGGGATTCGCCGGATGACGTAGGCATGCCTGCACGCTCTGACCGCAGACATGCCGCAGCGCCCGGCGACTGAACTACGTCACTCGGGCACTGCGGCACAGCCTTGCTCTCGTATAACGCTGCCGGCTTGCTCTACTGCATCGGGCTGCTCACGCCTTACGGCCTGATGTCCGTCCGACTGCCGCACCCGTCGCGCGCCCCGTGGCCGGCAGATCATCCGGTCAGGAAGCGAGGACCTCGTCGAGCAGCGCTTCGGCCTTGTCTTCGTTGGTGTTCTCCGCGAGGGCGAGCTCGCTCACCAGGATCTGGCGCGCCTTGGCGAGCATCCTCTTCTCACCCGCGGAGAGCCCGCGCTCGCGCTCACGGCGCCACAGGTCGCGGACGACCTCCGCCACCTTGATCACGTCGCCGGACGCGAGCTTCTCGAGATTCGCCTTGTAGCGCCGGGACCAGTTGGTGGGCTCTTCGGCATACGGCGCGCGGAGCACCTCGAAGACCTTGTCCAGCCCGTCCGAACCGACAACATCGCGTACGCCCACGAACTCCGCATTGTCCGCCGGCACACGCACCGTCAGGTCGCCCTGCGCAACCTTCAGAACCAAGTAGGTCTTGTCCACGCCTTTGATCTGGCGAGTTTCGATAGCCTCGATCAGCGCGGCCCCGTGATGGGGATAGACCACGGTGTCGCCAACCTTGAACGTCATGTGTCAGGTACCCCTTCCGTGACTATCCAGAGTAACACGGAATCGGGCTCTTCTGAATGGCGTTTTCGCAGGTCAGGCCGCATCTCGGGGCTTGACAAGCACACCGGTTACGTGCTGCGGCCACCGCGTTCGGACAGGTATTCGCAGGTCGGGGCACTTCTGTGAGCGGAGCGAAACATCACCGACACCAGCGAAGAAGGTGCGCCGGAAAGCGCCCACCGTCCGTTTTGTCCGGCTGTAAGTCGTCGCTCGTTCGGCCCTCTGTGACGTTCCGAGGACTTTCTCAATAATTGATCAGCAGTTCCGCTGATCAATTCACAAGCCGTTCGCATTCTTTCCCCGGAAACGGCCTCGGAGAGATACGCGGCGGGCTCCCCGCAGAGCAGTCGGACGCACCCGCGGCGGCCCGCCCAGGAGGGTCGGGTGCGGGCCCCCGACAGAGGCTCGGTAACCTGATCGCGCCCAATGTCGGCGTCCCGGACCCCACGTCGACACGGCGCACCCGCCTCCGGGCGGGGAACCTGCCCGTCCGCGACCGGCTCGCAGTCCGGTCGCCACGACCCGCCCAGGAGTTGCCGCCGCCGTGAGCAGCAGCATTCGACGCGGCACCCTCGCCGCCACAGCCCTCGCGTTCGCCGTAGCCGCACTGTCCGCCTGCGGCGCCGGGAAGGACGCTCAGACCCTGGAGGTCAAGCCGGACAACGCGGCGACCTCCGTGGGCGACGTCAAGATCCAGAACGTCAACGTCATCACCTCCGAGGACGGCTCCGGTCCGTCCGTGGTGACCGGCCGCATCTTCAACGGCGGCACCAAGGACGAGACCCTGACGTCGATCAAGGTCAAGGGCGCCGGCGCCCGGGTGGAGCTCAGCCCCGCGAAGGGCGAGAAGGAGCTGACCGTGCCGGCCGGCGGGTCGCTCGCCCTCGGCGGCAAGGACAACGCCTCCGCAGAGCTTCCCCAGAGCGCCGCCTCCTCCGTGGAGAACGGCAACGCGCAGGCCGTCTCCTTCGTGCTGAGCCGCACGGGCAAGGTGACGCTGCGGGCGACCGTGGTGCCGCCGCACGGCGACTACGAGAAGTTCGGGCCGAGCGCGGCGCCCTCGCCGGGCGACGCCTCCGGCTCCCCGTCCGCGTCGCCCTCGGAGTCCGAGGGCGAGCCGGAGTCGGAGTCCGAGTCGGAGAAGCCCGGCGAGGGCGAGGCGGCGCAGAAGCCGGAGTCGCCTTCCGGCGAGGAAGGTGACGAGGCCGCCGGCCACGGCGCCTCGCACTGACCCCTGGGCGCCTTCCCGGCGCAGGTGTGAGAGGCCCCGCCCGTACGGTGCAGTCCGTACGGGCGGGGCCTTCTCGTGCCTCCGTGCGCTCCGTGCGGCGGGCGTGCGGCGGGCGGGACGGGCGTGCGGGCCCGGGACAGCGCCGGGTCCGCGCCCCGCCTGCGCTCTACGGCTCGAACTTGTAGCCGAGGCCCCGGACCGTGACCAGGTAGCGGGGTGCGCCCGGGTCGGGCTCGATCTTGGCCCGGAGGCGCTTGACGTGGACGTCCAGCGTCTTGGTGTCGCCCACGTAGTCGGCGCCCCAGACCCTGTCGATCAGTTGCATGCGCGTCAGGACCCGGCCGGCGTTGCGGAGCAGCATCTCCAGCAGGTCGAACTCCTTCAGCGGCAGATCGACCTTGCCGCCGGAGACGGTGACGACGTGCCGGTCGACGTCCATCCGCACCGGACCGGCCTCCAGGGCGGCGGGGGCGGCCTCCTCCGGTTCGCCCCTGCGGCGCAGCACGGCCCGCACCCGCGCGACGAGTTCGCGGGACGAGAAGGGTTTCGTGACGTAGTCGTCGGCTCCGATCTCCAGCCCGACGACCTTGTCGATCTCGCTGTCCTTGGCGGTCACCATGATGACCGGGACGTTGGAGCGGCCGCGCAGCTGACGGCAGACCTCCGTCCCCGGCAGGCCGGGCAGCATCAGGTCGAGCAGGACCAGATCGGCGCCGTTGCGCTCGAACTCGTCCAGCCCGTCGGGCCCCGTGGACGCGACGGCGACCTCGAAGCCTTCCTTGCGCAGCATGTAGGACAGTGCGTCGCTGAACGATTCCTCGTCCTCGACGACGAGCACTCGGGTCACGGGAGGACCTCCGGGGCGGGTTCGTAGGCGCGGGACAGCTCGCGCGCCGAAGAGCTTGCGGGGGGTGTGGGCATGGGCGTGGAGCGGGCGGGAGCGGCGGTACCGGCGGCGCCGTTCCGGGTCCGGGGGTCGTGGGAGCCGTGGGGGTCGTCGCGGTGCGGGGCGGCCTCGCCGGACGGGTTGGACGGGTCGTCCGGTCCGTGCGCGCCGTCGTCCGCGTCGGCGTCCGGGTCGTCCTCCGCATCGTCGTCCGGGTCGTCGAACTCTTCGGCGTACTCGTACTCGGCGGGCTTGCGCAGCGCTCCCGAGAGGCGGCCGCGGCCGCGCTTCTCCTCCTCCGTGCGGTCCCGCGCGCCGCCGGCCTCCGGCAGCCGCAGGGTGAACGTGGAGCCCTGCCCTTCGACGCTCCACACGGTGACCTCCCCGCCGTGCGAGGCGGCCACGTGCTTGACGATGGCCAGGCCCAGGCCGGTGCCGCCGGTGGCGCGGGAGCGGGCCGGGTCGACGCGGTAGAAGCGCTCGAAGACCCGCTCCTTGTCCCGCTCCGATATGCCGATCCCCTGGTCGCTGACGGATATCTCGATCAGGTCCCCGCCCTGGGCGGCCACCCGGCGGCCGGCGATGCCGACCCGGGTGCGCGCCGGCGAGTAGTTCACGGCGTTCTCCACGAGGTTGCCGAGGGCGGCCGCGAGCTGGCTGCGGTTGCCCCAGACGTACAGGCCGTTCCCTGTCCCGGAGGCGGCCGCCGGGGAGGCGAGGGTGATCTGCTTGCTGTCGGCCGACTGGCGGCACCGGTCGACGGCTTCGGCGACCAGTTCGTGCACGCCCACCGGCTCGGAGTCCTCGAGCGGGTCGTCGTTCTGTACGCGCGAGAGGTCGATCAGTTCCTGGACGAGGCTCGTCAGCCGCGTCGACTCGTACTGCATGCGGCCTGCGAAGCGCTCCACGGCCTCCGGGTCGTCCGCCGCGTCCAGTACGGCTTCGGAGAGGAGGGAGAGGGCGCCCACGGGGGTCTTCAGCTCGTGGCTCACGTTCGCGACGAAGTCGCGGCGGACGGCCTCGATGCGGCGGGCCTCCGTCATGTCCTCGACGAGCAGGAGCACCAGGCGGGAGCCGAGCGGGGCGACCCGCGCGGAGACGGCGAGCGCCTCTCCCCTGCCCGTACCGCGTCTGGGGAGGTCGAGTTCGACCTGGCGTATCTCGCCGTCCCTGCGGGTGTCGCGTGCCATCTGCAGCATCGGTTCGACGGCGAGCTTGCCGCCCCGCACGAGCCCCAGCGCGTAAGCGGCGGAGCTGGCCTTGACCACGGAGTCCGCCTCGTCGAGGACGACCGCGGAGGAGCGGAGGACGGAGAGGACGGTGTCGACGCCGGGCGGGAGCACGGCCTCGGTGTGCAGTGAGGAACGGGTGGGACGGGCCTGCTCGCGTTCGCTCCAGCGGAACGCCAGCATCGCGATCACGCCGGTGCACACCCCGGCGATCGCAGCCGCTGCGGCGACCGCCGCATTCACGTTCATGCCACCAGGCTATGCATGCCGGGGAGCGGTGCCCCAGCGGAACCCCGGGCGGCTCGAACACTCGTCCCCCAGAGTTCACCTTGAGGCCGTGGCCGGTTCACTTCGGGGGTCGGCGGCGGACGCATTCCGGACGCAGCGTGGGAGCGTGGAGGGCCGCGGGCCCGCGGGCCCTCCGTCGGGAGACCCATGCAAGGGAAGGACTGTCATGCGGGACGCCTACCACGAGGAGCTGGACTCGATCAGCGACAGCCTGGTCGAGATGGCCCGGCTCGTCGGCTCCGCCGTCGGCCGTGCCACCACGTCGATGCTGGACGCGGACCTGAAGCTGGCCGAGAGCGTCATCGCGGCGGACGAGAAGGTCGACGACCTGCAGCGCGACCTGGAGACCAAGGCCATCCAGCTGCTCGCCCGGCAGCAGCCCGTCGCCACGGACCTGCGGATAGTCGTCACCTCGCTGCGGATGAGCGCCGACCTGGAGCGCTCGGGCGACCTGGCGCAGCACGTCGCCAAGGTGGCCCGGCTGCGCTTCCCGGACTCGCCCGTACCGCGCGACCTGCAGGCGACGCTGCTGGAGATGGGGCAGCTGGCGCAGCGGCTGATGGCGAAGGCGGCCGAGGTGATCATCACCAAGGACGTGGATCTGGCGCTGCAGCTGGAGCAGGACGACGACGCGATGGACGACCTGCACCGCACCCTTTTCCAGCACCTCATGGACGACCGCTGGAAGCACGGCATCGAGACGGCCGTGGACGTCACGCTGCTCGGCCGGTACTACGAGCGGTTCGCGGACCACGCCGTGTCCGTCGCCCGACGCGTCGTCTACCTCGTCACGGGCGACTACGCGGACGAGATCGACCCCGCGATGGCAGCCGCCGCGGACGGCACAGCTCCGGTCGAGGGCGCCTGAGTGCGCTGACCGCGCCTCCTCGCTCCCCGTCGGCGGTGGCGGCCGCGGTGGCCGCCGTCCCGGGCCCTCGCCCTCCCGCATGACGCACTCCGTGCAACGGCGCGCCCTTGATGCGCCCATGTGTCCCGCTTGAGGCTGGACGGCGACCGGGGGAGGAAGAGGAGGGAACCATGGCCGATCGAACCGATGCGCCGCCCGCCGCCGCACAGGGCCTCAGCCGTCCGTCCCAGCACGTACTGGGGGCGTGCGGGTGCGGTTCGGGATGCGGCTGCGGATGCCAGTCCGGCGGTCCCTGCCGGTGCGGGGGAAGCTGCGGCTGATTCGCCGCCGCGGACGGGGCGGTCGCGGAGTACGGGCGAGCGGCGGGCGCCGAGGGGCCAGCGCCGGCCGCGGGCCTGTCCCGGGGCCGTCCCAGGGGGCGCCGCCGCGGTGGCTGCGGCTGCCGGTGGCCCTGCCCAGTTCGACGGGGCAGGGCCTCCGGCCTGTTCGCGTCCGGAAGGGAAACCGGCGTCTGCGGCACACTCACGTTCAGACCAATAATCATACGATCGCTTCTGTCCGCATTTGGTGCAGGTTCTGCTCTGCGTATTCCTCACCGAAAGGAATCGATATGAGACGAACAAGATGCGGATCGCCGTGACCATGGTGGCCGCGCTGACTCCGGCGGGCGGGAGCGCGTCGGCCGCCTTCGCTGCCGACGAGGCCGAGAACGGCCACCACGGCCACCACAGCCACGGGGGACAACAACCAGGTCGTCCTCGGCAACGAGAACGTCGTCGGCCAGGGCGACGTCTCCGGTGACAGCGAGGTCGCGGACGGAGAGGGCGAGGAGACCGCCACACCGGCCGCGCCGTACGCCACGGTGCGCGGCGACGTCAGCGAGCTCACCGAGCGGTCGGCACCGAGGGAGTCGGTCTCGGGGGTCGCGAGGTTCGGGCCCGGCACCAAGGTCCCGATCTCCTGCTACGTGACGGGCGAGGACGTCCACGGCAACACGACCTGGTACCGGGTGCGTGCGGAGAACGAGTTCAGGACCGTTGCTCCGACAGGCCTCTGCCGGGGACCCGCTGCCGGTGGCTCGCCGTGAGACGGGTTGGCGCGAGGGCGTGCGTTGCTGCGACGCTCTGTCCGTGCTGATCAGAGAAGCGACCCCTGACGACTGGAACGCCGTCTGGCCGTTCTTCCACGAGATCGTCGCGGCAGGCGACACCTTCTCCTACGCCCCGGACACGGACAGCGGCACCGGGCGGGAGCTCTGGATGCTGTCCCCGCCCAGCCGCACGGTGGTCGCCGTGGACGACACCGGCACGGTGGTCGGCTCCGCGAAGATGTACAGCAATCAGGGCGGCAACGGCGCGCACATCGCGAGTGCGAGCTACATGGTCGACCCCGCGCACGCCGGGCGCGGGATCGGGCGCGCCCTGTGCCGGCACAGCCTGGAATGGGCGAAGGCCGAGGGTTTCCTCGCCATGCAGTTCAACGCGGTCGTGGAGACGAACACCTCAGCCGTACGGCTGTACGAGGACCTGGGCTTCGAGGTGCTGGGCACCGTCCCGGACGGCTTCCGCCACCCGGTGCACGGCTACGTCGGGCTGCACATCATGTACCGCCGGGTCTGAACGCCCTCGCCGGCGGAGGGCGCACGCGGGGCGGCCACCCTGCGGAAAACCAGCTGCCCGCGAGTGCCGCGTCCGTCTAGCGTCGGCCGCATGGCGGACGAGGAGTACGGGCACCCACGGCTGGCCGCGCTCTACGACCGGCTCTACCCGGACCGCGGCGACCTCGTTCCGTACCTCGGCATCGTCCGGGAGCTGGACGCACGCCGGGTCCTCGACCTCGGTTGCGGGACGGGGACGTTCGCGCTGCTGCTCGCAGGCAGCGGGATCGAGGTCACCGCTGCCGATCCCGCCCAGGCGTCGCTCGACGTGGCCATGGCCAAGCCGGGCGGCGAGCGGGTGCGCTGGATCTGCGGGGACGCGGCGGCACTTCCGCCGATGCAGGTCGATGCCGTGACGATGACGGCGAACGTCGCCCCCGCCATCGCGGACCCCCGGGACTGGCAGACGGCCCTCCGGGGCGTGTACGGCGCGCTGCGCCCGGGCGGGAGCCTCGTCTTCGAGATCCGGAACCCGGCGATGCGCGCCTGGGAGAGGTGGAATCGCGATGCCTCGTACAGCGTCACGGAGGTTCCGGGTACGGGCCGCGTCGAGACGTGGGTCGATCTGCTCGACGTCCGCGGACCGCTGGTGACGATCCGCTGGACGTACGCGTTCGCGGCGGACGGGGACGTGCTGACCTCGACGTCGGTGCTGCGCTTTCCCGAACGCGAGGAGGTCGAGGCGGAGCTGGCGGACGAGGGGTTCGCCGTGGAGGAGGTCCGCGACGCTCCGGACCGGCCGGGGCGGGAGTTCGTCTTCCTCGCGCGGCGCCCGGGGGCCTGACCGCCGCCACGGGTACGGCTGGCAGGTCTGCCGTGAAGCCCTGTCGGCGGCTCCTGCCGGCGGGCTCACCCGTCGCGGTCGCCCTGCCCCGTGCCTCCTGGCTCCGGCTCCGCCGCGAGCGCCATCAGGGCCATGTCGTCCGAGGAGGCGCCGCCGGTGTGCTCGTGGACGTCCACGAGCACTGCGTCCAGGAGGGTCTCCGGGTCGTCGAAGTCGCGGCCCGCGAGCGCCCTGTCCGGTTCGAAGAACTCACCGTCGGCGTTCCTCGCCTCCGACAACCCGTCCGTGTAGAGGAGCAGCGTGGTGCCCGGGGGGAACGCGGCCTCGTCGACACGGTCGGACGCCGCCGCGCCCAGCCCGGACATGCCGAGGGGGAGGGCGGGCCTGCTCGCTTCGATGAAGCGGACGTCGCCGCCGGCGAGCAGCAGCGGGGACGGATGGCCGCGGTTGACGGTGCGCAGCGTCCCGGGACGGCCGACGGGGATCTCCGCGAGCAGCGCCGTGGTGAAGCCCTCGTCGTAGGCGTCGCCGTGCTGGCGCTTGGCCTCCCGGTGCAGGGCGCGCTCCAGGCGGGCGGCGACCGCCTGGAGCGTCGCCTCCTGCTCCGCGGCCTCCCGGAACGCCCCGATCACGACCGCCATCGTCCCGACCGCGTCCATGCCGGCGCCCCGTACGTCGCCCACGACGAGCCGGACACCGTAGGGGGTCTCCTGCACCGCGTACAGGTCGCCGCCGATGCGGGCGTCGATCTGCGCCGCCCGGTAGCGCGCGGCGATCCGGTGGCCGCCGATTTGGGTGGGGGGCACCGGCAGCACCGCGAACTGGGCGGCCTCGGCGATGGTGCGGGCGCTGGAGACGGCGGCCCCGCTGCGGCGCAGCAGGCGGTTGATGACGATCGCGAGGAGGGCCACGACACCGGTGGAAGCGGTCTCGGAGAGGTCCATCAGCCCGGTGGACATCTCGTCGAGTACACGCATGAGCGCGACGCCCCCGACCGAGAACATCCCGATCAGCGCGGTGCCGATGGTCGTGAAGAAGGGCGCGGCCACGAGCGGGGCCGCGCAGAACAGGGCCGAGCCTGTCAGCGTGGGGGCCGTGGCGAGGTCCAGCCCGATCGCGACGAGGATCATCACCACCGGCAGCGGGGACACGACGCGGCGCACGGACGGCGTCCCGGCGAAGCGGCCTCCGTCCGTGACCCGGCTGCCCCACGTGTCCGCCTGCCGTTCCCTGCCGGGCTGGGGCTGCCGAGCGCTGGAATGCCTCTCCACGCTCTCAATGTGCGCGGAGAGTCCCGGGACGGCCAGTCGAACGGCTCCGCGCTGAGCCGGCTGCCGGACCGAGGGAGTGCGCGGCCCCGGACGCCTCCGGCGAGCCGGACGAGGCCCGCCCAGACCGCGAAAATGCCCCTGAGCCGCGCCGAGTGCGCAGCTCAGGGGCATGATCACAAACTTCGCTACTTCTTGCCCTGGTTCTTGACCGCTTCGATCGCCGCCTTCGCCGCGTCCGGGTCGAGGTAGGTGCCGCCGGGCTTCACCGGGTGGAAGTCGGCGTCCAGTTCGTAGCTGAGCGGGATGCCCGTGGGGATGTTGAGCCCCGCGATGTCCTCGTCCGAGACCCCGTCGAGGTGCTTGACGAGGGCGCGCAGGGAGTTGCCGTGCGCGGCGACGAGGACGGTACGTCCCGCCAGGAGGTCCGGGATGATGCCGTCGAACCAGTAGGGCAGCATGCGCGCGACGACGTCCTTCAGGCACTCGGTGCGCGGCCGCAGCTCGCTGGGGACGCCGGCGTAGCGCGGGTCGTCGCTCTGGGAGTACTCGGAGCCGTCGGGCAGCTCCGGCGGCGGGGTGTCGTACGAGCGGCGCCAGAGCATGAACTGCTCCTCGCCGAACTCCTCGCGCACCTGCGCCTTGTCCTTGCCCTGGAGCGCACCGTAGTGCCGCTCGTTGAGACGCCAGGAGCGGCGGACCGGGACCCACAGCCGGTCGGCGGACTCCAGCGCGAGCTGGGCGGTGCGGATGGCCCGCTTCTGCAGGGAGGTGTGGAGGACGTCGGGGAGGAGGCCGGCGTCCTTGATCAGCTCGCCGCCGCGTACCGCCTCCTTCTCGCCCTTCTCGGTGAGGTTCACGTCCACCCAGCCGGTGAACAGGTTCTTCGCGTTCCAATCGCTCTCTCCGTGGCGGAGGAGGATCAGCTTGTACGGTGCGTCGGCCATGCGGTGAACCCTACTGGGTGTGCCCGGAGGCGATATCCGGCCACCCCGCTGTGGCTGCCGAGCACATGGGGCGACAGCCGATTCGTCCCTACGGTCACGCCATGACCCCCGAGAACTCAACAGTCGCCAAGAGTTCGGCGGCCTCCGGCACGCCGTCCTCGTCCCTGAAGCGCATCGTCGCGGCCAGCCTCGTCGGCACGACGATCGAGTGGTACGACTTCTTCCTGTACGGCTCGGCAGCCGCCCTGGTCTTCAACAAGCTCTTCTTCCCCGAGTCCGACCCGCTCGTCGGCACGCTGCTCGCCTTCCTCACCTACGCCGTCGGCTTCGCGGCACGTCCGGTCGGAGCGCTCGTCTTCGGGCACTACGGCGACAAGATCGGCCGCAAGAAGCTGCTCGTGCTGAGTCTGATGATGATGGGCGGGGCGACCTTCGCGATCGGGCTGCTGCCGACGCACAGCGCGATCGGCTCGTCGGCTGCGGTGCTGCTGACGACGTTGCGCCTGATCCAGGGGTTCGCGCTGGGCGGCGAGTGGGGCGGCGCGGTGCTGCTGGTCTCCGAGCACGGGGACGCCAAGCGGCGCGGCTTCTGGGCCTCGTGGCCGCAGACGGGCGCGCCCGCCGGGCAGCTGCTGGCGACAGCGGTGCTCGCGATACTCACCGCGGTGCTGTCGGACGCGGCGTTCATGAGCTGGGGCTGGCGGGTGCCGTTCCTGCTGTCGGGTGTGCTGGTGGGCATCGGCCTGTGGATCAGGCTGGCGGTGGACGAGTCGCCGGTCTTCAAGGAGGCCCGCGCCCGCGCCGAGGCCCGCAAGGCGGAGGCCAAGAAGGTCACCGGGGAGCACCAGGTGGAGAAGATGCCACTGGTGGCGGTGTTGCGCTTCCACTGGAAGGACGTGCTGATCGCCATGGGTGCCCGTATGGCGGAGAACATCAGCTTCTACGTCATCACGGCCTTCATCCTCGTCTACGCCACCAACGAGCTGGAGCTGTCCCAGCAGACGGCGCTCAACGCGGTGCTCATCGCGTCCGCGGTGCACTTCGCCGTCATCCCGGCCTGGGGCGCGCTGTCCGACCGTCTGGGGCGCCGCCCCGTCTACCTGCTGGGTGCCGTCGGAACGGGCCTGTGGGTCTTCCCGTTCTTCGAGCTGCTGGACACCAGGAGCTTCGGGGCCATCGTGCTCGCCGTGATGGTCGGCCTCGTGCTGCACGGCGCGATGTACGCGCCGCAGGCGGCCTTCTTCTCGGAGCTGTTCGCCACGCGGCTGCGCTACTCCGGCGCGTCCATCGGCGCGCAGTTCTCGTCGGTCGCGGCGGGCGCGCCGGCACCGATGATCGCCACCGCGCTGCTCGCGGACTACGGCTCCTCGACGCCGATCTCGCTGTACGTGATCGGGGCCGCGCTGCTCACGGTCGTCGCGATCCTCTGCGCGAAGGAGACCAGGTCGCGGGACCTGACGCGGATCGGCGAGGACGACGCCGTCGGCCCTCCCGCCGGGGACGCCGTCCCCTCATCCTCCGACCGCATGCGAAAGGCGGTGCAGCCGTAGCGCGAGCTGGGTCTCCAGCGCGCGCTCCGGGGACTGCCAGTCGTCGCCCAGCAGCCTGGCCACTCTCTCCAGGCGCTGGGCGACGGTGTTGACGTGCACGTGCAGCATGTCCTTCGCACGGGCGGGGCTCATGCCGCACGCGAAGTACGCCTCCATCGTGGCGACCAGGTCGGTGCCCCGCCGCGCGTCGTAGTCCAGTACCGGGCCGAGCGTGCGGCGGACGAAGCTCCCCACGTCGCGGCTGTCGGTGAGCAGCATGCCGATGAAGCCGAAGTCCTCGGCCGCCGCGCCGTGCCCGGCCCGGCCGAGCAGCCGCAGGGCGTCCACGCAGCGACGCGCCTCGGGGTAGGCGGCCGCGACGGCGCCGGGCTGCGCGGCGGGCGCCGGGACGGGAGCGGATGCGCCGACGGTGACGGGGGCGCCGGCCGCGACGCCGAGCTGCGCGGCGACGTCCTGGGCGAGCCGTGAGGGCGTGGCGGGTGCCGCGCCTCCCTCCCGCGGGTCGTCGGCGCCCGACAGGGGGAGCAGCAGCACCGTGCCGCCTTCGCGGGCGGCGGCCAGCCCGCGCCTGGTGGCGGCCAGGTGGGACGCGGCGGCCCACAGCCGCTGCCGTCCCAGGCTCTCCTCCGCGTCCGCTCCGGCCTGCCCGTCGAGCCGGGCGCTGAGCAGTACGTGCGGGGCGTCGAGGTCGGCGTGGAGGCGGGCCGCGCGGTCGCGCAGCAGCCTGGGGTCGTGCCGGGCGGCGTCGAGGAGTTCGTCGAGCAGCTCCCCGCGTACGCGCTGTTCGGCCTCGCTGGCCGAACGGCGTGCGAGGAGCAGCAGGGACGTGACCATGGCGGCGCGTTCGAAGGTGCGCTGGTCGACGGGGTTCAGATCGGGGTGGCCCTGGAGGACCAGGGCGCCGAGGAGTTCGCCGCCCGCGGAGACCGCGGTGACCCAGTCGTCGCCGTCACGCACCGCGTACCCCACGCTGCGCGAGCGTTCCACCGCGGGCTGAGCCGACGCGGCGACCGGCTCCGCGAACTCGACGCGGCCTTCGAGGACTTCGGCGACCGCGCCGGCGACGTCCGTCACGTCGCCGCCGCGCAGGACGAGTTCGGTGAGCCTGTCGTGGACGTCGCTCGCCCGCTCGATGGTCTCGTTTGCCGTCTCCAGCTCGGCGAGCGCGTCCCTCGTCTCCCCGAGGAGGCGGGCGTTGTCGATGGCGACGGCCGCGTAGGCCGCGAACGAGCCCAGCAGGGCGATTTGTTCGCGCTCGAAGACCCGGGCCCGGCGGTCGGCGGCGTAAAGGACGCCGATCACCTCCCGCCCTCCGAGGAGGAGCGGCACGCCGAGGATGGCGACCAGTCCCTCCTCGCCGACCGCGCTGTCGATCGGGCTGGTGTGCCGGAAGCGCTCGTCCGCCGGGTAGTCGTCGGTGACGTACGGGCGGGCCGTCTGCGCGACGAGGCCGCCCAGGCCCTCGCCCATGCCGAGGCGCAGCTGCTGGAAGCGCGCGGAGACGGAGCCCTCCGTGACGCGCATGTAGGTGTCGCCGCGCTCGTGGTCGGTGAGCGTCATGTACGCGACTTCGGTACCGAGCAGCGAACGGGCGCGCTGCACGATGGCGCGCAGCACGTCGTCGAGGTCGCGCAGGCCGGCGAGGTCGTGGACGGTCTCGATGAGCGCGGTCAGCTCCGCCTCGCGCCGCCTGCGGCCCTCCAGCTCCGCGCGGATGCGCAGGGCGAGGAGCTTGCCGCTCTCGAGGTCGGCGAGCTCTTCGGGCGGCGCCCCGCTCGCCCGGGCCCGGGCGAGGGGCTCGTCGTAGGCCTCCGCGGGGGCGCGGCGGGAGAGGAGTTCCAGGTAGGCGGCGTCGGGGAGGGCTCGGGGCATGGTCACAGGCTTACCCGTGCGACGTACGTGACGCCAGGGGCGCGAGCCGGTCGTGACCGCCGGGACCGGTGGCGGGCCGGGCCGGGATTGGGCCGGCACCGGCACCGGGGCAGCGGGCGCGGGCCGTTCGGCGGTGCGGGCGTTCTCAGTGGGCGGTCCAGGCGCCGTCGAGCGGCAGCGAGGCACCGGTGATGAAGGACGCCTCGGGCGTGCAGAGGTAGGCCACGGACTCGGCGACCTCCTCGGGTTCGAGGAGCCGCTTGAGAGCGGAGTCGGCGAGCAGGATCTCCGTGACGACGCGGTCCGCCGAGATGCCGTGGGCCGCCGCCTGGTCCGCGATCTGCTGCTCGACCAGGGGCGTGCGGACGTAGGCGGGGCTGACGCAGTTCGAGGTGACGCCGTGCTCGGCACCCTCCAGAGCGGTGACCTTCGACAGGCCCTCCAGGCCGTGCTTCGCCGAGACGTAGGCCGACTTGTACGGGGAGGCGCGCAGCCCGTGCACGGAGGAGATGTTCACGACGCGGCCCCAGCCCTGCTCGTACATGTGGGGCAGCGCTCCCCGGATGAGGCGGAAGGGCGCCTCCAGCATGAGGGTGAGGATGCGGCGGAATCCGTCGGGCGGGAACTCCTCGATGGGGCGGACCAGTTGGATGCCGGCGCCGTTGACGACGATGTCGGCGCCCGCGGCCGCGCGTTCCGCCGCGTCCAGTCCCTCCGGGTCCGCGAGGTCGAGGGGGTGGGGCTGCGTGGCGGCCCCGGGCTGGGTCTCCTGCAGGGCGTCGAGCCCCGCCGCGTCCCGGTCGACGGCCCGTACCTTCGCTCCGGCGGCTGCCAGCCGCAGCGCGCACGCGCGGCCGATGCCGCTCGCGGCACCGGTCACCAGGGCGGTGCGCCCGGTGAGGTCGAGGGCGACGGAGGGCGGGCCGGGGGTGAACTGCTCGGTCATGCCGCAAAGCTAGGCGCGCTCACAGGGCGGCCCAATGTGCTCCCGCCACACTCGCGGAGCCGGACAGCTGGACGTACGACACGTTCGGCCGGGCGCTGCCGGGCCCCTACGGTCGTTGCATCCCCCACGGGACTCACCCCCACGCTTCCCCCCACGAAGGAGCGCCTATGAGAGCCACACGCCGCGGAGCCGCTCTGCTCTCCACCGTCGTCACCACGGTCGCGCTGACGTTACTGGCAGGTGCGACAGCGTCCGCCGAACCGCCGTCGTCGGAGCCGTCCGCGGACGCGGGGGCACGGGCCGCCGGTCTGGAGAAGGTGGAGGACTTCGGCTCCAACCCCGGGGGCCTCGGCATGTACCGCTACACGCCGGACGGGCTGCCCGCGGGCAGCCCCGTCGTCGTCGTGCTGCACGGCTGCACGCAGGACGCGGCCACGTACTTCGAGGGCGCGGGCTGGAAGAGCTTCGCCGACGCGGGCGGCTTCTCCGTCGTCGCGGCGCAGCAGGAGCAGGGCAACAACCTCAACAAGTGCTTCAACTGGTTCCAGTCCGGCGACGTCGCGCGGGGCCAGGGCGAAGGACAGTCGATCAAGCAGATGGTGGACAAGACCGTCGCCGACCTCGACGCCGACGCCTCGCGGGTCTTCGTCACGGGGCTCTCCGCCGGGGGCGCCATGACGTCCTCGATGCTGGCCTCCTACCCGGACGTCTTCAAGGCGGGCGCCGTCATCGCGGGCCTGCCGCACGGCTGCGCGGCGACGGTGGCCGAGGCGTTCACGTGCATGAGCCCGGGCGTCACGAAGTCCGCCGCCGCCTGGGGCGACCTCGTCAGGAAGGCGTCCCCCGACCACACGGGTGCGCGGCCGACGGTCTCCGTCTGGCACGGCACGGGCGACACCACCGTCGTACCGGCCAACGCGGACGAGTCCGTGAAGCAGTGGACGGACGTGCACGGCACCGACCAGGAGGCCGACGCCACCGAGGAGCTGGAGGGCGGCACCACGCGCTCCGACTACGAGGACGGCGGCGGGAACGTCGTCGTACGCAGCTACACCGTGCAGGGCATGGGCCACGGGACTCCCGTGAAGCCGGGCGACGGCTGCGGCAAGGCGGGCCAGCACTTCCTGGACACCATCTGCTCCAGCGGCCTCGTCGCGGCGGAGTGGGGACTGGGCGGATGATCCGGGTGTGCCGGTGATCCGGCGATGGACGGGATCGGGGCGACCTGACGGGCAGCAGGTCCGGCGGGATCCCTCCCCCGCAGGTGCGGGCAGTGCGCAGAGCCGCACGCGGCCGCTCACGCACCTGCGGGGGACCGCATCGCCCCGGCCCTCTGCTGCACCGGCCCGGCGGCGTGCTTCCCCGCAGGGCGGGTGCCCGCTCCGGTCCTGACGGCTTCCCTCACCGCGGGCCGCACCCACCGCGACGCGGCCGGTGCGACGCGGCCGGTGCGGAGCCCGGCGTCGCGGCACAGGCACAAGCGCGGGGCGGGCAGGCGGACTTGCGGGCAGGAGTGCCGGCGTGCGCTGACCCGGCCGGAGACGGAACACGACCGGGCGCCCGGTGCACTCGTGTCTGCCGGCGTCTCAGCCCGCGGAGTCGCCGCGCGCCCCGCGGTCGTCGCCGGCCCCGGTGAGACGGGCGAACGCGTCGAGGTTGCGGGTGGGTTCGCCGCGCGAGGTACGCCACTCGTACTCGCGGCGGATGGCCGTCGCGAACCCCATCTCCAGCAGGGTGTTGAACGACCCGTCGGCGTTCTCCAGCACCGCGCCCAGCAGCCTGTCGATCTCTTCGGGGGTGACGGCCGCGAGCGGCAGCCGGCCTGCCAGGTAGACATCCCCGAGCTTGTCGATCGCGTAACTCACCCCGTACATACGGGTGTTGCGCTCCAGCAGCCAGCGGTGCACCGCCGCGTGGTTCTCGTCCGGGCAGCGGACGACGAAGGCGTTGACCGACAGGGTGTGCTTGCCGACAGCCAGCGAGCAGGTGGTCGAGAGCTTGCGCGTGCCGGGGAGCGTGACGACGTACGTGCCCTCGGACGGGCTCTCCCACTCCAGCTCCGCCTCGCGCAGCGCCTGTTCGACGGCCTCCCTCGCGGTGCGGCTCCCGGCACCCTTCGCGTCAGACATGGGCAGATCGTAGGCGACGGCGCTGATCGTGCAGAGCGGCGGCGTAGACCTCGAGGGTGCCGGACGCGGCGGCGTCCCAGCCGAAGCCCGCGGCGTGACGTGCCGCCGCCTCTCCCATGCTGCGGGCCAGCCCGCCCTCCCCAGGGGACGTGCCGCCGTCCCCGTCCGCGTCCGCCACGAAGCGGCGCAGCGCCTTCGCGTACTCCCCCGGGTCGTGCCCGTCGACGAGGAACCCGCTCACGCCGTCCCGGACGGCCACCGGCAGCCCGCCCACCGACGCGGCCACGACCGGCGTCCCGCACGCCTGGGCCTCGATCGCCACCAGCCCGAACGACTCGCTGTACGACGGCATGACGAGCACGCTCGCCGCGCGGTACCAGTCGGCCAGCTCCTCCTGCCCGACCGGCGGGCGGAAGCGCACCACGTCCGAGATGCCGAGCTTCGCCGCCAGCTTGTGCAGCCGCTCCGGCCTGGCGAGGCCGCTGCCGCTGGGGCCGCCCACGACGGGGACCACCAGGCGTCCGCGCAGAGCCGGATCCTCGCCGACGAGGACGGCGACCGCGCGCAGGAGGACGTCGGGCGCCTTGAGCGGCTGGATCCGGCCCGCGAAGAGCGGGATCAGCGCGTCCTGCGGCAGGCCGAGCCGGGCGCGTGCCGCGGCCCGTCCGTCGGCGGGCCGGAAGCACTCCAGGTTCACGCCGGGGTGGACGACGGCGGTACGGGCCGGGTCGGCCTCGTAGTGGCGGACCAGTTCGGCCGCCTCCTCGGCGGTGTTCGCGATGAGGCGGTCCGCCGCCCGCACGATCTGCGTCTCGCCGATCACGCGCGCGGGCGGTTCGGGGGTGTCGCCCTTCGCGAGCGCGGCGTTCTTCACCTTGGCCATGGTGTGCATCGCGTTCACCAGCGGCACGCCCCACCGCTGCGCGGCGAGCCAGCCGACGTGGCCCGACAGCCAGTAGTGGGAGTGGACGAGGTCGTAGTAGCCGGGCCGGTGCCCGGCCCACGCCTGCATCACGCCGTGCGTGAACGCGCAGAGCTGCGCGGGCAGTTCCTCCTTCGCCAGGCCCTCGTACGGCCCGGCGTCGATATGGCGGACGAGTACGCCCGGCGCCAGCTCCACGGTGGGGGGCAGAGCGGCCGCCGTGGCGCGCGTGAAGATCTCCACCTGAGTGCCGTGGGCGGCGAGCTGCTTGGCGAGTTCGACGATGTAGACGTTCATTCCGCCCGCGTCGCCCGTGCCGGGCTGGTGCAGGGGCGAGGTGTGGACGCTGAGCATGGCCACCCTGCGGGGGCGGCGGAACGGTCCGTGGAACCGGAGCCGCGGCCGTTGCTGCTGCGGCAGCCAGGTGCGCCGCTGGCCCAGCCGGGCTATGTACTGGCTCACGGGCGATTGCCTCCTCGTACGGCCGGCGGTCGTCCCACCACCGGGGCCCCGGGATGCGGAACACCGGGAGACCCGGTTCTCATTCCTGGTTTGCCGAATCGTGACGAGACCCGCCCTTCCGGCTCCTTCCCCGGCGGACGTACCGCCCCAGGAGCCCGCTCCTCCCTCGTGCCCTTAGGCTCATGCGATGGCCGCCCGTCCCCCAGACCGTCCCGTCGGGACGGTGACGCGCGGCACCACCAACCCCAACAGGCTGCGCCGCATGGACCGCTGGCTCGCCGCGGTCCACGGCCCCGCGCTGCGCGGCTCGCCGCGTCCGCCGCTGGCCGTCGACCTCGGTTACGGCGCAGCGCCCTGGACCGCCGTCGAACTGCTGGCACGGTTGCGGACCGTGCATGCCGCGACCCGCGTGGTGGGTGTCGAGATCGCTCCCGAGCGGGTCGCCGCCGCCCGGCCCTACGAGCGGGAGGGGCTGCGGTTCGTACGCGGCGGCTTCGAGGTGCCCCTCCCCGGCGGGGAACGCCCGGCGGTGATCCGCGCCGCCAACGTGCTCCGCCAGTACGGCGAAGAGGAGGTCCCCGCCGTGTGGGAGCGGCTCCGCTCGCGCCTCGCCCCCGGAGGGCTGCTGGTCGACGGCACGTGCGACGAGATCGGACGGCGGCACGTGTGGATCGCCCTCGGACCGGAGGGACCGCGATCGGTGACGTTCGCCGCCCGGCTCAGCGCGCTGAACGAACCGTCCGACCTGGCCGAGCGGCTGCCGAAGGCGCTGATCCACCGGAACGTGCCGGGCGAGCCGGTTCACTCGTTCCTGCGGGACTTCGACCGCGCCTGGGCCACGGCCGCGCCGTACGGCGCCCTGAGCGCCAGGCAGCGCTGGATCCGGACGGCGCGGGCACTGTCCGTGGACTGGCCCGTCGCCCGCACGCCGCATCGCTGGCGGCAGGGGGAGCTGACGGTCGGCTGGGAGGCGGTCGCGCCACGCGGCAGCTGACCCGGCGGCGGACGGTCGGCGGCGGACGGTAGGGGCCCACCGGTGGACGGCTGGCATGAAATGGACGGATCGCGACTCCCGGGGGCAGGCAGCCGTCGGCCCGCCGGACAGATCCCGAGCTGTCCGGCGGGCCGACGAGCCGGCCGGCGTCACCGGCGCGATGGCTGACTACTCCGCGTCACGGGGCAGGCCGTCGTCAGGCGGCTGTCATCAGCTCGCCGCGGCCGAAGAGCAGTGCGTAACCCTGCGGAAGGGCCGCGAGTATGCGGTCCGTCAGCTCGTCGCCGCACGCCTCAGCGACGACGCACAGCACCGAACTGACGTCCCACCGGGCAGTGGCCGGCGTCGAATTCTCGATACGCCCGGAGACGGACTCCACGAACTGGGAGCCGGTCAGCTTCCTCGTCGCCGGCATCTGGTACGTCAGCGCCTCCGCCGCCGGCGCGGGCAGGCACCGCGCCAGTTCCGCCCGTACGTCGGGCGCGAGGTGGCCGCCCAGTTCGGAGAGCACGATCCTGACCTTGCGCCGCGCCTCGGCGTCGTCTTCGTAACGCCCGTGCTCGCCGACCCTGCTTACGAGTTCGCTCCACCGCATACCTGTGTGTTCCTCCCATTTCGGCAACCCGGACATAGGCAGCCCCGGGCCGAGTGGCCCGGGGACCGTCAAGGAAACGCTCTGGTGACGGACTTCACGTGCGGCTGGCGGCGCGTCGCCGGACGTCGCGTCGCCCGCCGCGTGTGCCTCACCTCAGTGGCACAACCCCGCTCACCTGGTGATCTCGGCGGCCTTCTCGCCGCCGCTGATCTGGATCTTGCGGGGCTTCGCCTGCTCCGCGACCGGGATGCGGAGCGTCAGGACGCCGGCTTCGTAGGCGGCGTCGACGCGGTCGGCGTCGAGCGTGTCGCCGAGGAAGAGCTGGCGGCTGAACTTGCCCGACGGCCGCTCCGCCGCGATCAGCTCGGCGTCCTCGGGGGCCGGCGAACGGCGCTCCGCGTGGACGGTGAGCACGTTCCGCTCCACGTCCAGGTCGATGCTCTCGGGCGCGACGCCCGGCAGGTCGAAGTGGATCACGAAGTCGTCACCGGCCCGGTATGCCTCCATCGGCATACCCGCCGGACGGTGCTGCGTTCCGAAGACCTGCTGGGTGAGGCGGTCGAACTCCCGGAACGGATCGGTACGCATGAGCATCACGGGTCACTCCCTCCGTAGCTGCTTCTTCCGAACGATGCCCTGTGCTTTCTTATATACCTCAACCCGAGGAAAGTTGACAACCACACACTCAACTCATGTGAAGTCGCAGCTCACAGGTGCTACGGAACGAGATGACCCGGCGGTCGGACCGGACACGGCGCACAGGGACCGCTACGGAGCGGGACGACCGTGACCGCCGCGCCACAGTCCCGCGAAGGCCAGACGGGCCGCCCCGGCCGCCTGGCGCTGGTCCGCGTGCAGGACTCCGAGCGCGTACGCCGTCGACGGGGCGATACGCGGCGTGCGCGCCGCGGCGGCCGCCGCCTCCGCGGCCTCGACGGCCTCACGGTGCTCCTCCAGCACGGAACCGGGCCGCGACCGCTCCACGGCCGGTCCCCGCACCTCGGCCGTTTCACGGCCCGCGCGCCCCTCGGTGCCGTCGGGGGCGGCCCCGCCGGACGGGTCACGCGTCCGCCCGGCCCCGTCCGGACCGGGCGGGCACTCCAGGAGCACCTCCTCCGCGTACCGGTGCAGCCGCAGCAGGACGCGCACCTCGTGCCACGCCGCGTCCCCCCGCAGCCGTGACGTCCTGGCGGTGACGGGACGGGGCCCCTCCTCCACCGCGTACGGCGACTGCGGCCCAGGCACCGGAAGCGGCAGCTCCCCCACGGCCCGGACGAGGCGCGCGTACGCCTCGTCCGCCGCCGGGACGAGCGCCGCACCCGCGGTGGCCCGCACCGTTCCGTGCGCGAGTGGCACCTCGGAGGCCAGGACGGCGACCGCGTCGACGACGGCGTGGAAGCGGTTCGAGCCGAGCGCCTGGAGAGCCGCCGAGTGGGCGCGTGCCCTGGCGAGGGTGAGCTGCCGCTCCAGCAGCGCGGACGCCCGGGCCGCCCCCGCCTGCAGGGGCGAACCGGAGCCCGGCGGCTGCCCGCTGCCGCGGCGTCCGTCGCCTGCCCCTCCGCGCCCGTCGTCGTAGACCATGTCCACGCCGTAGTCCTCGACCTTGACCTCGCCGTCGCCGTCGCCGTCGCCGTCGCCGTCGCCGTCGCCGCTGAGCCTGTGCAGCGCCGACAGCAGCCGGTCGAGCCGGGCCGCGTGACCGTACTCGCGCGACAACGTGGCCGGCAGCCAGCGCAGTTCGCCGCAGAGCCGGTCCGCCCAGGCCGCGTCGAGCAGCGGGCGGTACGTGCGGAGAGTGCCGCCGAGGCGGCGCGACGCCTGGCCGAGCCTGCGCACCGCTTCGGCCGCGGGACCCGCCGTCTCGGCGCTTCCGGCGCTCTCCCGGTGCAGCCGCAGACTCCGCAGGAACTCCGAGGCCCACGCCTGAAGGTAGCGGCTCAGCACCTCGCCCGCGTCGGCCCCGGCCGGCCACTCCGGACGGGGCGGCGTGATGCCGTGGGTCTCCCCGTGCGGGGGCGGGGGAGCCTCTTCGTACGCGGCCGAGGTGGCACCGGCGGTGCCGGGCCGGCAGGGCGTCCGGTGCGGGGCAGGCGTCCGGTCCCGGGCGGGCATCTGTGGCATCGGCGGCTCACTTGTCGCAGGCATCGGCGGTCTGGCGGTCGGCGGCGGGCCGGCGGCGCGGTACGGGCCGCGCCGCGGCCCCGGTCGTCAGGTCCTCCTCCGCCGCGTGCTCCGCGGCGGGGCGCCTCCGCAGGTCCGCGCCGCCGCCCGTACCGGACGGCCGTAAGCCCGGCAGCGGCGGCGCGTCACCCGGCGGGGCCACGGCGGCGTCTCCGGCTCTCGATCAGCGACTCCTGGACGTTGCGCAGCGGCTCGCCGTCCGGCCCGTACGCGTGCCGCGTCCACTCACCGTCCGGGCCGAGGTGCCACGACGCGACGTCGTCCGCCGTACCCGTCTCCAGCAGCCGGCACAGCGTGGCGCGGTGTGCCGGGTCGGGGACGCACACCAGGGCCTCGATGCGCCGGTCGAGGTTGCGGTGCATCATGTCGGCGCTGCCGAGCCACACCTCCGCGTCACCTCCGTTCGCGAACGCGAAGACGCGGGAGTGTTCGAGGAACCTGCCGAGGACGCTCCGGACCCTGATGTTCTCGCTCAGCCCCGGGACGCCCGGACGCAGCGCGCAGATCCCCCGCACCCACAGGTCGACCGTGACGCCCGCCCGCGAGGCGCGGTACAGGGCGTCGACGACGGCCTCGTCGACTATCGAGTTGACCTTGAAGCGGACGTGGGCGGGGCGTCCCGCCCTGTGGTGGCCGATCTCCCTGTGGATGCGCGAGACGAGACCGTCCCGCAGCGAGCTGGGCGCGACGAGCAGCCGCCGCCAGCTGTCGCGGCGCGAGTAGCCGGAGAGCCGGTTGAACAGGTCGGAGAGGTCCGCGCCCACCTGCGGGTCGGCGGTCAGCAGGCCGAGGTCCTCGTACGTGCGCGCCGTCTTGGGGTGGTAGTTGCCGGTTCCCACGTGGGCGTAGCGCCGCAGCGTGTCGCCCTCCTGCCGCACGACGAGCGAGAACTTGCCGTGCGTCTTGAGCCCGACGAGGCCGTGCACGACGTGGCAGCCGGCCTCCTCCAGCTTGCGCGCCCACTTGATGTTGGCCTGCTCGTCGAAGCGCGCCTTGATCTCGACCAGCACCAGGACCTGCTTGCCCGACTCGGCCGCGTCTATGAGGGCGTCGACGATCGGCGAGTCGCCCGAGGTGCGGTACAGCGTCTGCTTGATCGCGAGGACGTCCGGGTCGGACGCGGCCTGCTCCAGGAACGCCTGCACGGAGGTGGAGAAGGAGTCGTAGGGGTGGTGGAGCAGGACGTCCCGCTCGCGCAGCGCGGCGAAGACGTCGGGCGGCTGGGCGGACTCCACCTGGGCGAGATCGCGGTGCGTGCCGGCCACGAACTTCGGGTACTTCAGGTCCGGCCTGTCCATCGCGGCGACGACCTCGGACAGTCCCGTCAGGTCCAGCGGCCCCGGCAGCCGGTAGACCTCCGACTCGGAGACGTTCAGCTCGCGAACCAGCAGCTCCAGCACGTAGCCGTCGATCGACTCCTCGACCTCCAGGCGCACGGGCGGCCCGAAACGGCGGCGCAGCAGCTCCTTCTCCAGCGCCTGGAGGAGGTTCTCCACGTCGTCCTCCTCCACCTCCAGGTCCTCGTTGCGCGTGACGCGGAACATGTGGTGCGCCAGCACCTCCATGCCGGGGAAGAGCTCCTCGAGGTGCGCGGCGATGACGTCCTCCAGGGGCACCCAGCGGTGCGGGGACGCCTCCAGGAAGCGCGACAGCAGCGGGGGGACCTTCACACGTGCGAAGTGCTGGTGCCGGGTGACCGGGTTGCGCACGACGACGGCGAGGTTGAGCGAGAGCCCCGAGATGTACGGGAAGGGGTGCGCCGGGTCGACCGCGAGCGGCGTCAGCACGGGGTAGATCTGCTGGCGGAAGAGCGTGCAGAGCCGGCCCTGCTCGTCCTCGGTGAGCTGGTGCCAGCGGATGAGGTGCAGCCCTTCCGCGGCCATGGCCGGGGCGATGTCCTGCTGGTGGCAGCGGGCGTGGCGGGCCATGAGCTCCCGCGAGCGCGTCCAGATCTCCTCCAGGACCTCGCGCGGCTGGAGTCCGGAGGCGGAGCGGGTGGCGACGCCGGTCGCCAGGCGCCGCTTCAGTCCCGCGACGCGGACCATGAAGAACTCGTCGAGGTTGCCCGCGAAGATCGCCAGGAAGTTCGCCCGTTCCAGCAGCGGCGGCTCGTGGTCCTCCGCCAGCTCCAGGACGCGCTCGTTGAAGGCGAGCCAGCTGCGCTCACGTTCGAGGAAGCGGTCCGCGGGCAGGTCGTCCGGCGGGTCGCCGCCGGGGGCGTCGGGCGGGAGGACGTCCGGGTCGGCGTCGAGGTCCGGGTCCAGGGCGGGGACGGGGCCGTCCACGTCCGCGGCGGCCGGACGTACGGCCGGCGAGGGGTGGGGAACGGGGGACGCGGCACGTGACACGGGCTCGCTCATGACCCCATTGTTCCCCGTGCCGGCGGGCCCGGCAGGGGTGGCGAGGTCAGGTGCGGGGTGCTGCATCCCGCGATGCTCGCAAGCGCGCCTGAAGCGACGGTTACGCGCACATGGCGTCCAGGCGAGCGCCGCACCACCGGGACGCGGCGTGCCCGCAGATCCGTGTCCCCGTCCCCGCCGTCCGCGCCCCGTCGCGATGGGCGGACCCCGGCCGGTGGGGCCCCCGGCTCAGCTCTCCGTGCGGTACATCAGGTCCGTCTCGTACGTGGTGAACCCGAGCCGCTCGTAGACGCTGACGGCGGCCAGGTTGTCCGCGTCGACGTAGAGCATCGCGGTGGGCAGCCCGCGGTCCCGTTCGAGGTGCCGGAGGCCGATCGCCGTGAGCGTCTTGCCGAGACCGCTGCCCTGCGCGCCGGGAGCGACGCCCAGCACGTAGATCTCACCGAGCTGCCGCGCGCTGTGCACCTTCGTCCAGTGGAAGCCGACGAGTTCGCCGTCCTGCTCGGCGAGGAAGAAGCCCGCCGGGTCGAACCAGGGCTCGGCCTTGCGGTCGTCGAGGTCGCGCTGGGTGAGGCTGCCCTGCTCGGGGTGGTGCGCGAAGGAGGCGGCGTTCAGCGCCAGCCATGCCTCGTCGTCCTCGCCGGGCCGGAACGTCCGCACCGTCACCCCTTCGGGCAGGACGGGCTCTGCCAGGGCGGGAGTCGAGGCGCCGGTCAACGGACGCCGCATCTGGCGCAGTTCACGGAAGAGCGTGAGCCCCAGGGCCTGCGCCAGATGCCGTGCCGCGGGGTGCCCGCCGTGCGCCCACACGCGCAGCCGCTTGCCCGACTCCCGCAGCAGTGCCTGGCCGAGCCGCCTCCCGTGGCCGCGTCCGCGGAAGGCGGGATGGACGGCCAGCTCGCCCGTGGGCGGCTCGACGGGGTCGGTGTCCTCCAGCTGCGCGTACCCCACGAGCAGGCCGTCCTCGCGCAGCAGCAGATGCCGCACACCCGGCCGCGGCCCGCCCCGCAGCTGCAGCCACCCCTGCTCGGACAGGGGCGCCTGCCCGTCGTTCCGTGCCGCCTCGTCGAGCAGCGACTGCGTCTCCCGTACGACTTCGGCTGACGCCTCGTCCACAACCACCACGTCGCTCATGGCACACGACCTTACGAGACCGGCGCGGCGCTCCACCCCTCGGCCACCGTGGTGCGGCGGCCGTGGCCCGGAGGACGGCGGACCGGACGGGCCGGCGGGGCTTGGGCCGCAGGGTTACGCGACCGCGCCGTACGGGGTGCGCGTACGTGCCTCCCGCAGCGCGCGGCCCCACCACTCGAGCTGCCGCAGCATGCCCTTCGCCGCCGCGCTGCTCCCCTCCAGGTCGTGCGGCCGCCCGTCCTCGGCGAAGCGCTCCCAGGCCGTGTGGAAGCTGAGGGTCTCGCGGACGGTCACGGCGTGCAGCTCGGGGAAGACCTGGCGGAGCTGCTCGACGGCGCGCTGGCCGCCCGCCATGCCGCCGTAGGAGACGAAACCGACCGGCTTCGCGTGCCATTCGCCGTGGAACCAGTCGATGACGTTCTTCAGCGCGGCGGGGAAGCTGTGGTTGTACTCGGGGGTGACGATCACGAACGCGTCGGCGGCGGCGAGCCGGGCCGCGAGGCCGCCTCGCACGCGCTCCACCTCGGGCGGCAGCTCTGCTCCGGACCCGGGCATGGCGAGAGGGAGCCCGTGTCCCGTCTCGGCCAGGTCGACGAGGTCGACGTCGTAGCCGCCGTGCTTCTCCGCCTCATCGGCGAACCAGCCGGAGACGGTCGGCCCGAACCGGTTCGCGCGGACGCTGGCGACGATGACCGCGAGCCGCAGCGGCGTGGTGTTCTCCATGGGAATCTCCTCTGTCGCACTGGAAGCGCGGCGGGGCACGTCCTGCGTGCCCCGCCCGCGCACTGCGCCAAGGATCGAACTTGAAGTTGAGTTGAAGTCAAACTACGAGTCCCGCGTAACGCTACGGGTGCTGCGTGCCGTCGCCCTGCGGGGGCGTCTCCTCGGGCTCCCGCGGGGGCGGCTCCGGCGTCCCCGGCAGGCTCATCACCGCCTCCGTCCCACCGTCCGCGCCCTCGGCGGCCCGGAGGACGACCTCGCCGCCGGACTGCTCGACGGTACGGGCGACGATGGACAGGCCGAGCCCCGAGCCGGGCAGCGCCCGCGCCGACGGCGAACGCCAGAACCGGTCGAAGACGTAAGGAAGTTCGTCCTCGCTGACGCCCGGACCCCGGTCGCGCACGCGCAGCGTGCCGCCGTCCAGGCCCACGTCGACGGTGCCCTCCTCGGGGCTGAACTTGCCCGCGTTGTCCAGGAGGTTGACCACGGCCCGCTCCAGCGCCGCCGGCTCCCCCTGCACGTACCACGGCTCCACGCGTCCCGTCGTGATCGTGATGCCCTTGCTGCGCAGCCGCAGCCGTACCCGCCCCACCGCGCGGTAGGTGATCTCGTGCAGTGCGACCGGCTCCGTCCGGCTGCCGCCGGGGGCCGCCTCCCGGGAAAGCTCCTGCAAGTCGCCCACGAGGGAGGCCAGTTCGCTCAGCTGCGCCCGCACCGACTCCAGGAGCGCACGGCGGTCCTCCGGGGGGAGCGAGCGTCCCGTCTCGTCGCTGCGTACGAGCAGTTCGATGTTGGTGCGCAGCGAGGTGAGCGGCGTGCGCAGCTCGTGTCCGGCGTCGGCGATCAGCTGCTGCTGGAGCTCGCGGGACGACGCGAGCGCCTCCGTCATGGAGTTGAACGACCGCGACAGCCTGGCGATCTCGTCGTCGCCCTCGGCCTGGATGCGCACCCCGAGGTCCTCCGTGCGCGCGATGTGCTCGACGGCTCCGGTGAGGCGGTCCACCGGCCGGAGCCCCGCGCGCGCGAGTGCGACGCCGGCGCCGGCGGCGGCCAGTACGCCCGTCCCGCCCACCGCCGCGAGGATCAGCGCGAGGTTCCGCAGCGACCTGTCCGTCTCCGTGAGCGGCCGGGCCACGGAGACGGCCACGTCGGTGCCCTCCACCTGGCTGGTCAGCACGCGGTAGTCCGTGCCGGAGCCGTCCAGGCTGCGCGACGTGTGCACCGCCTCCGCGCGCTCGTGCTCGGCGACGTCGACGTCGGCGGGCGAGACCTCCACCTTGCTGCCGACGATGACGCAGCTCTTGCCGTCCTGGTCCACGACCTGGACGGTCGCCCCGAACGGGTTCGGGGCCCGCTCGTCGGCGGGCGAGCACTGCCCGGTCCTGACCTGCCCGACGATGAAGCTCGGGTCGACCCTGCTGTTGTTGCGCAGCGACTCGTCCAGCGAGCCGATCAGCTGGCCCCGCACGAGGAACCAGCACGCCGTCGCACAGGCCGCCACCGCCAGGGCCACCGTGACGGCGGCCAGCAGCGCGAGCCGCGAACGCAGTTGCGGCCGGGAGAACCTGGGCCGCAGGGCGGCGGCGCCGGGCAGCCTCACGCCCCGTCGTCCTTGAGGACGTAGCCGACGCCGCGCACGGTGTGCACCAGCCGCGGCTCGCCCCCGGCCTCCGTCTTGCGGCGCAGGTACATCACGTACACGTCCAGGGAGTTCGAGGACGGCTCGAAGTCGAAGCCCCAGACCGCCTTGAGGATCTGCTCGCGGGTGAGCACCTGGCGGGGGTGCGAGAGGAACATCTCCAGCAGCGTGTACTCGGTGCGGGTCAGCTCCACCTGCCGTCCGCCGCGTGTCACGTCCCGCGTCCCCAGGTCCATGCTGAGGTCGGCGAACGCGAGGGAGCCTGAGCCGGCGACGCCCTCACCGCCGGGCGCGCTCCCGTGCTCCTGGGCGTAGGAGTTGCGCCTCAGCAGCGCCCGTATCCGGGCGAGCAGCTCGTCCAGCTCGAACGGCTTGACCAGGTAGTCGTCGGCTCCGGCGTCGAGGCCCGTCACCCGGTCTCCGACGGTGTCGCGGGCCGTCAGCATCAGCACCGGGACGCGGCGGCCGGAGGCGCGCAGCCGCCGGGCGACCGTCAGCCCGTCCATGCGCGGCATCAGTACGTCGAGGAGGATCAGGTCCGGTTCGTACGATGCGGCCTTCTCCAGGGCGTCCACGCCGTCGACGGCCAGCGCCGTCTCGTACCCCTCGAAGGTGAGGCTGCGGCGCAGCGCGTCGCGCACGGCGGGCTCGTCGTCGACGATCAGCACCTTCCAAGCCGTCATGGGGTCAAGCTTCCCATCGGAGGGCGCCTCCGCGGACGCGGCCGCCACGGGGGACCCCCAGGGTTCCGCGCCGGGACCGACGGCGGGTCCTGCCGGTCCCATAGGGGCGTGGAGGGCGAAGCCGTACGGGGTGCGCGTTCCGTCGTGCACGGTCAGCCCACCCCCGCGCCCGAGCGCAGGTCGCCGAGCACCTCAGCCACGGCGTCGACGGGCACGGCGAAGCCCAGCCCCACGCTGCCGCGGCCCTTCTCCGCAGCGCCGGCGGCCGGCCCCGAACCCCGCGAACCGCCTGATCCGCCCGGACCGGAGGCGTACGTCGCGGAGTTGAACCCGACGACGCGGCCGTCGAGGGTGGCGAGCGGTCCCCCGGAGTTGCCGGGGTTCAGGGGGGCGTCCGTCTGGATGGCCTCGTAGGTGGCGCCGTCCCCGCCCGGCCCGCCGTCTCCGAGACCGCCGAGACCGAAGGGCCACTCGCCGCCGTCTCCGCCGCCGCGCTCGCCGCCCGCGCTCCCCACCGTCACCTCGCGGTCCTTCGCGGAGACGACGCCGCTCGTGACGGTGGACGACAGCCCGGCCGGAGAACCGAGCGCGACGACCTGGTCTCCCACACCGACCTGGTCGGAGTCGCCCAGCTCCGCCGGGTCGAGCCCGCTCACGCCGCGCGCGTCGATCAGCGCCATGTCGCGGTCGGCGGCCCGCCCGACGACGTCGGCGGTCGCGGTGCCGCCGTCGTGGAAAGTGACCCGGACGCGGTCCGCGCCGGCGACCACGTGGTTGTTCGTCAGGATCTCGCCGCCGCCGGAGACGACCACTCCCGATCCGGTGCTCCGCCCGCCGCCCGAGGACGCCTCGATCTCCACGACGCTCGGAGCGACCCTCTCCGCCGCCGAGGAGACGGTTCCCGCGTCCTCCGCGGAGGAACGGCTGCCGCCCGCGAACGCGCCGGCGGCCGTGCCGCTCGTGTCCTCGCCGAGCAGGTGCCGCACGCCGGCCGCGGCACCGCCGCCGAGGGCCGCGGCCCCCACGGCCAGCACGGCCACCGCCGCCACCGGCATCCGCAGCACGCCGGGCCCGCGCGGACCGCCCGGGCGGAGGGGAGCAGGCGCCGGGTCGTGCCCCGGGCGGGCGGGGGAGCCCTGATGTCCGGTCATGGGCACACCGTCCCCCGGCTCCATGAGAGGAAGCTGAGACGCGTCTGAGAAGGCTCAGAGAACCACGGCAAACCGCACCGGCCCGCCCGCATCACCGGGGATGCGGCCCCCGTCAGCGCCGGGGAGGCGAGCCGCAGCCGCACGAGCGGCGGACGACGAGCCCCGCCGGGAACTGCCGCACGCGCTGGCCCCTGGAGCCGGTCACCCGCAGCGAATCGTCCAGCACGAGGTCGACGGCGGCCTTCGCCATGCCTTCGCGGTCGGAGCCCACCGTGGTGAGCGGCGGGTCCGTCAGGCCCGCTTCCTTCACGTCGTCGAATCCTGCGACCGCCAGGTCCTGCGGCACGTCCATGCCCAGCTCGCGGGCCGCCCTCATGACGCCGAACGCCTGGTCGTCGGTGGAGCAGAAGACCGCCGTCGGCCTGTCCGGGGACTGCAGCAGCTCCAGGGCCAGCTTGTAGGTGTCGTACCGGTTGTAGGGGGCCTGGAACAGGCGCCCTTCGACGGAGCGCCCGGCCTCCTTCATCGCGCGGGTCCAGCCCTCGACGTGGTCGGTGACGGGGTCGCCGGACTCCGGCGTGGAGTCGATGCCGCCGAGGCAGGCCACGTACTCGTGCCCGTGCTCCAGCAGGTGCCGGGTGGCCAGCTGGGCGCCGCCCACGTCGTCGAGGACGACCGCGACGTCGTCGATGGCCTCCGGACGGCGGTGCAGCAGCACGACGCGTGCGTCCCAGGCGTCTATCTCCACGGCGGCGTGCTCGCTGGGGCCCTGGCTGATGAGGATGAGACCGGAGACCCGCATGCCGAGGAACGCCCGCAGGTAGTGGACCTCGCGCTCGTCCAGGTAGTCGGAGTTGCCGACGAGCACCATCTTCCCGCGCTCCGCGGCGGCCTGCTCGACGGCGTGGGCCAGCTCCGCGAAGAAGGGCTGCCGGGCGTCCGGGACGATGAGGCCTATCAGGTCCGTCCGGCGCGAGGCCATGGCCTGCGCGACCCGGTCGGGCCGGTACCCCAGCTCCTTGATCGCCGCCAGCACGCGCTCACGCGTAGCCGGTGCTACGGGCCGCGGCCCGTTGTTGATCACATAGCTGACGACCGCGGTCGACGTACCCGCCAGCCTTGCCACATCGTCCCGCGTCACCCTGGCCACCCGGGCAGTCTACGCGGGAAGCATCGGCCGTTTGAGGGGCCTCACGGGTTGGGCGTGCGGCCGCTCACGGGCGGGCCGTACGACCGCTCCGCACGTCCCCCTCGACGGGCCCGTAGCCGGCGTCCCGCGGGTCGGGACCGTCGACGGCCTCGCGGGCGACCCGGGTCGCCGCGTCGGTGACGGCGCGGGCCGCGGCGGCCGCCTCGCGCTCCTCCGCGGACTTCTCGCCCTTGTCCTGCGAGACGAAGCGGTAACCGACGTTGCGCACCGTCCCGATCAGCGACTCGTGCTCCGGGCCGAGCTTGGCCCGCAGCCGCCGCACGTGCACGTCCACCGTGCGGGTGCCGCCGAAGTAGTCGTAGCCCCAGACCTCCTGGAGGAGCTGGGCGCGGGTGAAGACGCGGCCGGGGTGCTGGGCCAGGTACTTCAGCAGCTCGAACTCCTTGAAGGTCAGGTCCAGGACCCGCCCCTTCAGCTTCGCGCTGTACGTGGCCTCGTCGACGGACAGGTCGCCGTTGCGGATCTCGGTGGGTGCGTCCTCCGACCCCGCCTGCTGCCTGCCCGTCGCGAGCCGCAGCCGCGCCTCGACCTCGGCGGGCCCCGCCGTGTCCAGCAGCACGTCGTCGACGCCCCAGTCCGCGGTGACGGCGGCGAGTCCGCCCTCGGTGACGATCAGGACCAGCGGGCAGCCGGGCCCGGTGGAGTGCAGCAGCCGGCACAGGGAGCGCACCTGCGGCAGGTCCCGCCGTCCGTCGACGAGGATCACGTCCGCACCGGGGGTGTCCACGAGGGCGGTGGCCTCGGCGGGTGCCACACGCACGTTGTGCAGCAGCAGGCCAAGTGCGGGCAGGACTTCGGTGCTGGGCTGGAGGGCGTTCGTCAGCAGGAGTAGCGAACTCACGTGAGGTCCTTCCTCGGTCCCTGGGGGACTTCGGTACGGCACGGGACTGCTTCGTACGTATGCGCTCCTGAAAGCACAAAAGGACCCGAGGGGCGGCGCTGCCCGGGTCCTTCACTGCAAGCAGAATAGCCGACATGAGTGACGAAGCGGAGTGTGAGTTCGCTCGCTCTTCCCCCTCGGACGGCTCCGGCGCCCCCGCCGCGGGCACAGCGCACGGCCACGACGGCGGCCGGACACCCCCGGACGGAACCCGCCGGGAGACGCTGCGGACCGCGGACGGAGTGCGCATCGAAGCCGTCTACGACCCGTACGCGGGCCCCGCGGTGACCGGAGACGACGGAACCGCCGTCCGCGGACTGCGGCAAGGCCCCTGCGCGATCGTCCTCGCACACGGCTTCAGCGGTGCGGCCGACCGGCCCGCGATCCGGAGGGCCGCGCGGCTGTTCACGCAGTACGGAGCCGTGGTCACCTTCTCCTTCCGGGGGCACGGCCGCTCCGGGGGCCACTCGTCGGTCGGCGACCGCGAGGTCCTCGACCTGGCGGCGGCGGTCTCCTGGGCGCGGGCCCTGGGCCACGCGCGCGTGGCGACGGTCGGTTTCTCCATGGGCGGCTCGGTCGTCGTACGGCACGGGGCGCTGCACCGTCCGGGCGGGGCGGAAGCGGACGTCTGCGAACGTCCCGGCGGAGCCGACGCGTACCCGCGGGCGCACGAAGGGCGCACAGGCGCACCGGACGGCACGGCCGCGCGGGACGCGCGCGATCCGCTGCCCCTCTCCGGCGTCTCCCCCGGGCCGGACGGCCGAGCGCCCGCCCCCGCCCGCCCGGGCACGCACTCCGACGCCGTCGTGGCCGTCAGCGCCCCCGCCCGCTGGTACTACCGCGGCACCGCACCCATGCGGCGGGTGCACTGGGCGATCCAGCACCCCGTGGGGCGCCTCGTCTCGCGGTACGGGCTGCGCACCCGGATCCAGCCGCACGACTGGGACCCCGTCCCCCTCTCCCCCGTGGCCGCCGCACCGGCACTGGCGCCCACACCGCTGCTCGTCGTCCACGGCGACCAGGACCCGTACTTCCCCCTCGACCACCCCCGGTCCCTCGCCGGGGCCGGCGCCCCGGAGAGCACGGACCTGTGGATCGTGCCGGGGTTCGGTCACGCCGAGAACGCCGCCGGACCGGCGCTCCTGCACCGCGTCGGGGAATGGGTCGGCGCTCGATGGGAGCGCGCCGCCCGCGGCCCGGCATGATGGGTCCCGCAACCGGGACGGCTGAGAGGGACAGGACCACGATGGCGAGTGGCACGATCCGTTATTGGGCTGCGGCGAAGGCCGCCGCCGGGGTGGCCGAGGAGCGGTACGAGGCCGACACCCTCGCCGGCGCCCTCGACAGTGCCCGCGAACGGCACGGCGAACGCCCCGACTTCGCACGCGTACTGCTGCGCTGCTCCTTCCTCGTCGACGGCGAGCCCGTGGGCAAGCGCGCTCACCAGGCGGTGGCGCTGCGCGACGGCGGAACCGTCGAGGTGCTCCCCCCGTTCGCGGGAGGCTGCGCATGAGCGACCAGCCGCAGCACAGGGCGTACGGCGACGGCGAACAGCCGCCACACCGGGGCCCCGAGGAGACGTACGGGACGCGGTACGCGGGCTACGGGCGCCCCCACCCCGGCCCCGGCCCGATGCCGGCGGCAGCGCCCGGCAACGCGTCCGGTCCGGTCCCCTCCGGCGCGCCCGCGGGTACGGCCGCGGCGTCCGCGACGGGCCAGATGCCTATCACCCCGCCGGGAGCGACGGCGCCCGGACGGCCGGGCGTTCCGGGCCGCGCCGGCGGCTCGCCCCTCATCGCACCCGGCTTCCAGCCCGCGCTGCTGACCGCCGCCCTCGCCGTGCTGGTCGGCGGGGCCGCCCCGCTGGGACCGCTCCCGCTCGCCGCCGCCGTCCTGATGCTCCAGGCGGTGACCGCCGCGGGCTGGTTCCGTCTCAACGGGATGTGGCCCGCGCGGCAGGGCATCGCCCTCGCGTTCCTCGGGGGCCTGGCCGCCGACGCCGGCCTTCTCCTGACGTGGAGCGGGCAGGCCGCCGCCGTCGTCCTGGGCACGCTCGGAGTCTGGTGCCTGCTCACCCTCACGCTCCACCTGCGCAACCGGTCCGGGCCGGGGGACGAGCGGCTCTACGCCCTGACCGCGGCGTTCACGGCGACGGCGCTGACCGTCGTCGCCGCCGGGTTCCTCGCCACGCTCGACATGGCCGGGTCCGACGCCGTGACGGCCGGCTGCGCCGCCGTGGCCGTCGCCGCCCTCGCTCGTACGCTACCGCTGCCGCCGTGGGTCTCGCCCGCGGTCGCGCTGCTCGCCGCGGCGGGCGCGGGGATCGCGGCCGGGCAGCTGACGGGCCTGAGCGGGGGCGTCGGGCTCGCGGGTCCCGCCGCAGCGGGCGGACTGCTCGGCCTGGTCGCGGGCGGCTGCGCCCTGACGGGCCTGCGAGTGGCGAGCTACGACTACCCGTCGCGGTTCGTGCACATGACGGCGGGCGTCGCCCTGCCGCTGACCCTCGCGGCACCAGCCGTCTATCTGCTCGGTCGGGCCTTCGTCTGACAAATCCCTCGGGTTAGGCTCGCGGCAGACCCGTGACCCCGGGTCTACGGGCTGCCCGTGGCCCGCGGGTCTGCGCAGACCGGAGACCCGGCCGAGCCGAGAGCCGCCGCTACATGGGGGAGATCGCAGATGCGCGCACTACGCAGGGGGCTCCTCGTCCTCCTCGTCCTCGCGGTGCTGTTCGTCGGCGCCGACCGGCTCGCCGTGAAGCTCGCGGAGGACGAGGCGGCCGAGAGGATCAAGGGCGCGGACGGCGTCTCCTCCTCGACCGACGCCTCGGTCGACATCAAGGGCTTCCCCTTCCTCACCCAGATCGCCGGCCGGGAACTCGAGCAGATCGACGCGGAGCTGAAAGGCATGAAGGCCGGGCCGGGCGACGCCCTGACCGTCAGCCGCGTCGACGCCCGGCTGAAGAACGTGCGCATCGGCAGCGACTACTCCTCCGCCGTGGCCGAGACGGCCACCGGCAGCGCCTTCGTCTCCTACAAGGAGCTGACCAAGGCCGCCCACGAGGGGGTCCGGGTCAGCTACGGCGGCAAGGACAAGAACGGGAAAGGCCGGGTCAAGGTCTCCGCCGGGATCACCCTGCTCGGCCAGACCTTCGAACGCAGCGTCACCAGCACGGTCTCCGTCTCGAAGGGCGACATCGTGGAGCTGCACGCCGACGAGGTGCCGGGAGACGGCATCCCCGGCCTGGAGGGCGCGATCCGGCAGCGCATCGACTTCGCGCGGAAGATAGCGGGACTCCCCCCGGGCCTGGAGCTGGAGCGGGTCCAGGCGACGAAGAAGGGCATCGAGCTGTCGGTGCGGGGCAAGGACCTGGAGCTCTCCGAGTAGGAGCCGCACCGGGCGCCGCCCCGTCCGGCAGCCGAGACAGAAGCGTCCGCGAGCGGGTCTCTTCCGGCCGCTCGCCGCACCGCGGCACCCCGGAGGGCCCGTCTCTCGCGGCGTGCATCCCACATTGTGATCGCACACGTCTCACCATATGGATTCACGGTGACACGGGACCTCCGACGTCCTTACGATCGGCTACATGAAGCGACAGGCGGACCTCACGAAGCGGCGTGCAGTCGATCTGTGCCGTGTCGCCGCAATGCTCTGTCGCATCCCCTCCTGACGGCTGCCACCAGCACGCTCAGCCGGAGCCCCACAGCCGGCGGCTGCTCGTCCGCATCCGCGTCCGCCCGCCGGACTCCGGCTCCCCGCCGCACGGCGCCCTGCCCGCGCGCCTGACGATCCCCTGCGAACGGGCGCGAAAGCACCGCATCAGTACGAACCTCCCCGCGGCCACGCGTGGAGGTGCCGCCCTCATCAGCAACCTGCCTCGGAGGAGAACCATGAGCCGCAGTGACGTCCTCGTAGACGCCGACTGGGTCCAGGACCGCATCGACGACCCCAAGACGGTCATCGTCGAGGTCGACGAGGACACCTCGGCCTATGACAAGAACCACATCAAGAACGCCGTCCGCATCGACTGGAAGCAGGACCTCCAGGACCCGGTGCGCCGTGACTTCGTCGACCAGGAGGGCTTCGAGAAGCTGCTCTCCGAGAAGGGCATCTCGAACGACGACACGGTCGTGCTCTACGGCGGCAACAACAACTGGTTCGCGGCCTACGCCTACTGGTACTTCAAGCTCTACGGCCACCAGGACGTGAAGCTGCTCGACGGCGGCCGAAAGAAGTGGGAGCTCGACTCCCGCGACCTGGTCGCCGAGGTGCCGTCGCGTGAGAAGACCCAGTACAAGGCCAAGCCGCAGGACACCTCCATCCGCGCGTTCCGCGACGAGGTCGTCGAGGCGATCAACACCAAGAACCTCGTCGACGTCCGCTCCCCCGACGAGTTCAGCGGCAAGCTGCTCGCCCCGGCCCACCTGCCGCAGGAGCAGTCCCAGCGTCCCGGCCACGTGCCGAGCGCCCGCAACATCCCCTGGTCGAAGTCGGCCAACGACGACGGCACCTTCAAGTCCGACGAGGAGCTGAAGGAGCTGTACGAGGGCGAGGGCGTCGACCTGGGCAAGGACACGATCGCCTACTGCCGCATCGGCGAGCGCAGCGCCCACAGCTGGTTCGTGCTGCACGAGCTGCTGGGCCAGGAGAACGTCAAGAACTACGACGGCTCCTGGACGGAGTACGGCTCGCTGGTCGGCGTCCCCGTCGCCGTCGGCACCGAGGACTGAATCCCCGCCTCCGGGCCCCGATCCCCAGACTGAAGAAACCGAAGGGAAATCCCATGTGCGGAGCTAAGGCGGGCGGCCCCGACGCCTCCACCGTCAAGCCCGGTGAGACGACGATCCAGGGCAGCGTGACCCGCGACGGCGAGCCCGTCACCGGCTACGTGCGGCTGCTGGACTCCACCGGCGAGTTCACCGCGGAGGTCCCCACCTCCGCCACCGGCCAGTTCCGCTTCTACGCGGCCGAGGGCACCTGGACCGTGCGCGCCCTGGTCCCGGGCGCCACGGCGGACCGCAAGGTCGTGGCCGAGGACGGCGCCCTCTCGGAGGTCGCCATCGCGGTCTGACCGCCGCAGCACCCATGGAGCCGCGTCCCGGGACGTCCCGGGGCGCGGCTCCGTCGCGTCCGGCACCCGGCGTGGCCCCTCCTGTCAGCCGGGACGTCCCGTCAGCCCCGACCGGCATACGCTTGCCCGCATGGCAGCTACCAGGAAGCTCGTGATCAAGGTGACGGCCGGGGCGGACGCTCCGGAGCGGTGCTCGCAGGCCTTCACGGTCGCCGCGGTGGCGGCGGCCAGCGGCGTGGAGGTCTCGCTGTGGCTCACGGGCGAATCCGCGTGGTTCGCGCTGCCCGGCCGCGCCGCCGAGTTCGAACTGCCGCACGCGGCGCCCCTTCCCGAACTGATGGAGGGCGTGCGGGCCGGGGGCGGCATCACCCTGTGCACCCAGTGCGCGGCCCGCCGCGGAATCGAGCAGAAGGACGTCCTCGACGGTGTGCGCATCGCGGGCGCCCAGGTGTTCGTCAGCGAGATCACCGGCGAGGGCGTCCAGGCGCTCGTCTACTGACCGGCCGCCCGGCACGGCCGCGCGGGCGCCCGCCCGCCTCCCGTACGCCCCGCACCCGGCGGCGGGAGGCCTCCGCGGAGCGGATTAGACTCGGGGGCGTACGTCGAACAGCACACTTCGCCACATCCAAGGAGCACACCCCGTGCTTGAGGCATTCTTCACCGCGCTGATGGTCCTCGTCTGCGTCGGCACCGCGGCCTTCGCCGGTCTGACGCTCAAGAAGCTCTACCAGGGCCAGCGCTGACCGCACCGGCGGCCGGCTCTCACCGGCTCCGCTCGTAAACCCTTCCACGGCTTCCTACAGATCGTCTGAGTCCTCATGATCGAGATCCCGTCCGACCTGCACCCGGACCTCGTCCCCCTGGCCTTCCTGCTCGGCAACTGGCAGGGCGCGGGCGTCGCCGCCCTGGACGGAGAGGACGGCCCCGGCACGGACAAGTGCAACTTCGGGCAGGAGGTCGCCTTCAGCCACGACGGGCGTGACTTCCTCCAGTACGTCTCGCAGAGCTGGCAGCTCGACGACGACGGCAAGAAGGTGCGTCCGCTGGAGACCGAGAGCGGCTTCTGGCGCATCGACTCCGAGCGCAAGGTCGAGGTCGTCATGGTGCGCGACCAGGGGATCGCCGAGGTCTGGTACGGCGAGATGGCCGACCAGAAGCCGCAGATCGACCTCGCGACGGACGCCATCGCCCGCACGCCCTCGGCCGGCGAGTACAGCGGCGGCAAGCGCCTCTACGGCTACGTCAACGGCGACCTTATGTGGGTGGGCGAGCGGGCCGCTCCGGGCGTGCCCCTCCAGCCGTACATGTCGGCACACCTGAAGAAGGCCGTCGACCCCAGCGAGTGGGCGAAGGACCTGGGCGATCTGCCCGACGACGGGATCGCCTTCTTCAAATAGGCCGCGGTCCTACACTGACCGTGTGGTGACAACCGACTGGCAGAGCGACCTCAGAGCGCGCGGATACCGGCTGACGCCGCAGCGCCAGCTCGTGCTGGAGGCCGTCGACAAGCTGGAGCACTCCACGCCCGACGACATCCTCGCCGAGGTCCGGCGCACGGCGGGCGGCGTGAACATCTCCACCGTCTACCGGACGCTGGAACTGCTGGAGGAGCTCGGTCTCGTCTCGCACGCGCACCTGGGTCACGGCGCCCCCACGTACCACCTCGCCGACCGGCACGACCACATGCACCTCGTGTGCCGCGACTGCTCGGACGTGATCGAGGCGGAGCTGACGGTGGCCGGCGCGTTCGTCGACCGGATCCGCGAGACGTTCGGGTTCGACACCGACATGAAGCACTTCGCCATCTTCGGCCGCTGCGCGAAGTGCACCGAGAAGCGGCGTGGCGCGGCGGAACCCGAAGCGGACGAGCAGGTCCCGCGGCCCTCGAAGCGCCGCGGAGCCCCGTCGTAGGCTGGTCGTATGCCGTTCGAAAGCCAGGTCCGTCGCCTCTTCCCGCAGCCCGGTGGTGCCGCATGAACTCTCCGCTCCTTTCGCTGCCCGGCGCCGTCGCGGCAGAAGGCCAGGACGAAGGCGTCGCCGCGCACTACGGCGACCTCTTCCGGGAGCAGCGGTCACTGGCCGAGGGCACCGGGTTCGTCGACCTCTCGCACCGCGGGGTCGTCACCGTCTCCGGCGACGACCGGCTCTCGTGGCTGCACCTGCTGCTGACCCAGCACGTCAGCGAACTCCCCGCCGGGCACGCCACGGAGGCGCTGATCCTCTCGGCGAACGGGCACATCGAGCACGCCCTGTACCTCGTCGACGACGGCGAGACCGTCTGGATGCACACCGAGCCCGGCACGCAGGAGGCGCTCATCGCCTACCTGGAGAGCATGCGGTTCTTCTACCGCGTCGAAATCGCCGACCGCTCCGAGGAGTTCGCGGTCGTCCACCTTCCGGCGGGCTCCATCACGGAACCGCCCGAGGCCACCGCCGTGCGGGAGACGCCGCACGGCCGGGACCTCTTCCTGCCGCGCACCGCCCTGAAGTCCTTCGCGGAGACGAGCGGACCGGCCGTCGGCCTTCTCGCTTACGAGGCGCTCCGCGTGGAGAGCCACCGCCCGCGGCTGGGGATGGAGACCGACCACCGCACGATCCCGCACGAACTGGGGTGGCTCGGCTCGGCCGTCCACCTCGACAAGGGCTGCTACCGGGGGCAGGAGACCGTCGCCCGCGTGCACAACCTCGGCAAGCCGCCGCGCCGCCTGGTCTTCCTCCACCTGGACGGCAGCGAGGTGCGCCTCCCCGTGCACGGCGACGCGGTGCGGCTCGCCTCCGACGGGCCCGACGGGCGCAAGCTCGGCTTCGTCACCACCTCCGCCCGCCACCACGAACTCGGGCCCATCGCCATGGCGTTGATCAAGCGCAACGTTCCCGTGGACGCCCAGCTGATCGTCGGCGAGGACGCCACGGCGGCGGCGCAGGAAGTCGTCGTCGCCCCCTGACGCGGCGCCTCTCCGCGCTCGCGGCGGGCGGCCGGCGCCCTGCCGGCCGGCGCCGTGTCAGATCTCCAGCAGGACGGTGAACGGGCCGTCGTTGGTCAGCGACACCCGCATCTTCGCGCCGAACCGCCCCGTCGCGACCTCCGCGCCCAACGTGCGGAGCTGCGCGACGACTTCGTCGACCAGCGGCTCCGCGACGGGGCCCGGGGCGGCCGCGTTCCAGGTGGGGCGGCGGCCCTTGCGCGCGTCACCGTAGAGGGTGAACTGGCTGACGACGAGGAGCGGCGCACCCACGTCGGAGCAGGACTTCTCGCCGTCGAGGATCCTCAACGACCAGAGCTTGGCGGCCAGTCGGGCCGCCGTCGCGCCCGTGTCCTCGTGGGTGACGCCGACGAGGACGCACAGGCCCTCGCCGGTGATCTCCCCGACGGTCTCCGGCGCCGAGCCGTCCGGCGGATCCGCTTCCACCACGACGCTCGCACCGTTCACTCTCTGCACCACAGCTCGCATAGCAGCCATCATGCCGTGCGGCTCGGCGATGTGTTCGCATGCTCCGGATGGGTGCGACATCGCTGCGCGAGAGCCGCCCACAGTGGCACGATGCGTACACGCGGTACGTACCGCAGCTCTCGCCGCCATTACGGCCATAAAGGATGAAGGGGACACCGCCCATGAGCGCTACCGGCGCCGCCCGTCCACCCGGCGGCCCACCGGCCGCCGCCCGTGCCGGTTCGGCCACCGCCCCGCTCAGCCCGCCGGGCCCCGATTCGGCGGGCGTCCGTACCGGGGCGGAGCTGCACGGGCTGCGGCTGCCCGAGGTGCGGGCGCTGCTGCGCCGCGCACAGCAGGAGGAGGGCGACCTCAGCTACGTCCGGCGCCTGCTGCAGGGCCGCATCGACATCCTCCGCGCCGAGCTCGCCCGGCGCTCCGCCCCCGGGTCGCCGCTGCTGGAGCTGCTCCCCGAGATCCTCGCCGACGGGCCGTCGCGGCACCGCACCTCGGCACGGCACGTCACGCTGGGCACTCCGCAGAGCGAGGAGTACCGCTCGCTGGCCGAAGGGATGCTGGCGGAGGTCGAGTTGAGCGACCTGACCGCCCGTACGGACGGCGAGCTGCGGGACGCCATGGGCCGGCTCGTCCGCTACGAGCAGCACGTCTCGCAGCGCCGCCAGGTGATGCAGCGCACGGCGGACGCGTGCAGTACCGAGATCGCCCGCAGGTACCGTGAAGGTGAAGCGCAAGTGCAAGACCTCCTCCCCTGAGAGCCGGGCGGCGACGGCCGGGCCGGGGGTGCCCGGCGACGGGACGGGGTCGCCGACCGGAAAGGCTCCGCCGCATGTCCTCCCCCAGCCCGGGTGCGTTCCAGACGTCCGGTGACCAGACGTCCGGCGACCAGTCCTCCGGTGACCAGTCCTCCGGCGTCCTGACGTCCGGCGGTCAGGCGCCGGGCGCGCGCGAGGAGGCGCCGGCCGCTCCGTCCTCACAGTCCGCCCCCGCCGCGTCCTCTCGCCTCGGCGACGGCGGCGCGATACCGCCGGTGCTCGCCGAGGTCGTCCGCTCGGGGTTCACCGAGGGCCACCACAGGGGTTCCCTCGTGGTGCTGGCGGCGGACGGCCGCGTGGAGCGCGCGCTGGGCGACGTGACCTCCCCCTTCTTCCCGCGCTCGGCCAACAAGCCCGTCCAGGCGTCGGCGATGCTGCGTGCGGGGCTCGGCCTGACCGGCGAACGGCTCGCGCTCGCGACGGCCAGCCACTCCGGCGAGCCCTTCCACCTCGACCTCGTCCGCAAGATGCTCGCCGAGCAGGGGCTGACCGAGGACAGCCTGCAGTGCCCGGCAGAACTCCCCATCGACCAGGAGGAGGCCGACCGCGCGCTGGTCGTGGCCGGCTCGCGCGAGGCGGCGTGCAGCCGCGTCGCGATGAACTGCTCCGGGAAGCACGCCGCGATGCTCGCCGTCTGCGCGGCGAACGGTTGGCCGCGGGAGAGCTACCTCGACGCCTCCCATCCGCTGCAGCAACTCATCGCCCGCACCCTCGAATCCCTCTCCGGCGACCGTGTCGCCCACGTCGGGACGGACGGCTGCGGCGCTCCCCTGATGGCCATCACCCTGACAGGGCTGGCCCGCGCGTTCCGCGCCGTCGCGCTCGCGCCGGCGGACAGCCCGGAGGGCCGCGTCGCCGCCGCGATGCGGGCACACCCGGAGTACGTCGCGGGGACGCGTCGCATCGACACCTGGCTGATGCGCGAAGTGCCGGGCGTCGTCGCGAAGGTGGGCGCCGAGTCGGTGCAGGCGGTGGGACTGCCGGACGGGCGCGCCCTCGCCTTCAAGCTCTACGACGGCGGCAACCGCGCCGTCGGCCCGGTGCTGGCCCGCGCGCTCGCGGACCTCGGGGTCGACTCCCCCGTGCTGGGTCGCATCGCCGACTCGCCGCTGATGGGCGGGGGACGGCCGGTCGGCGAGGTCCGCGCGGCCTTCTGAGCCCCGGCGGCCGCGGGGCAGGCGCACGTATCCGGTACGGGCACGCGCGCCGCTTCCTGTACCGGCACACGCCAGGTACGCGCACGCTCCGGCTCGCTCTCCGAGCGGGCGCACGCCCCGTCCGGCCGCGCGATATCCCGGTGCGGCCCGGGGACGTTCCCGCCTAACGTGGCCCGCATGTCCCTGGAGATCCGTACTCTCACCTCGCCGGACGAGCTGCCCGCCTGGTTCCGTGCCGTCGCCGTCGGCTTCCTGCGCTCCTCCGAGGTCTCGGACGAGGAGGCGGCTTCCCGTGCGCCGGGCATCGAACTGGCCCGCACGCAAGGCGCGTTCGACGGGGACCGCTGCGTGGGGACCTTCCGCACCATGCCGCAGCAACTGACGCTTCCGGGCGGCGCGAGCCTGCCCTCGTGCGCCGTCACGAACGTCACCGTCTCCCCGACGCACCGGCGGCGCGGCCTGCTCTCGCAGATGATGGCGCGGGCGCTGACAGCGGCGAAGGAGCGGGGGGACGCCATGGCGTCGCTGATCTCCGCCGAGTACCCGATCTACGGGCGGTACGGCTTCGGCCCGGCCGCCTGGATCGCCGAGTGGGAGGTCGAGATCGCCCGTGCCGGCCTCGACCCGCGCCACTCCGGCCCTGCCGACGGCGGAAGCGTCCGGTTCGCCGACGCGGACGAGGTGCGCGCCGTAGGGCCCGAGCTGTACGAGCGCTACCGCGGGCAGCCGCACAGGCAGGGCGTCATCGACCGCACCGGCCGGTGGTGGCGGCAGCTGACGGGGCAGCACCGGTACCCGGGCGACCAGTTCACCATGCCCTTCTTCGCCGTCCACAGGGACGCCGCCGGGGAGGCCCAGGGCCTCGTCGTCTACAGCGTGAAGGAGCACTGGGCGACGAAGCTGCCGGAGAACACCGTCGAGGTCTCCTCGCTCACCGCGCTCACCCCCGCCGCCGAGCGCGCCCTGTGGGAGTTCGTCCTCTCCATCGACTGGGTCGCCCGCGTCCGCTCAGGCTTCCGCGCGCCCGACGACGTGCTGCCGCTGTTGCTGCCCGACCCGCGTGCGGCCCGGCTGCAGACCGTCGCGGACTTCCTGTGGCTCCGCCCTCTCGACGTCCCGCGCCTGCTGGAGTCCCGCAGCTACGCCGTGCCGGGCACGCTCGTCCTCGACCTGCACGACGCGGCGGGTCTCGCGGGCGGGCGGTACCACCTGGAGGCCGGGCCCGACGGGGCGGTGTGCGAACCCTGCGACGCCGACCCCGATCTGAGCCTGGAGATCGGGGAGTTGGGGACTCTGCTGCTCGGCGACGAGTCAGCCGTGAGGCTGGCAGCGCTGGGCCGCGCCGAGGAGCAGCGCGAGGGGGCCGCCGCGTCGGCGGACGCGCTCTTCCGCACCTCGCGCAGGGCCTGGTGCCCCGACGTCTTCTGACCCGGTGCGCCCCGACGTCCGGCACGGTCGGCGGGCAGCGGACAGGCCGTCGCCGGCCTGCGGCGTCAGCGGTGCCAGGGCGTCTCGCCGCCGGGACCGACCAGCACGGGCGTGACCCCCTCTCCCGTCAGGTGCCACGACTCGTAGCAGGGGTCGGGGCCCACGGTCAGACGCGACCCGTCGTCGAAGACGAGCCTCAGCTCGCCGTGGCCCTCCACGTCGACCCCGGTGACCATCCCGTCGAAGAGGCCCAGGACGGGGGCGAGTTCGCGTCCTCCACCGGGTTCGAGCGCATACCGGGATCCGGAGGCGTCTCGGAGGGTGAAGCCCGTCTCGATGACGAGTTCCGCGTCGAGACGCGTCCGGGCGCCGTAGCGGTAGGCCGTGAAGCCGACCCGGACCTGCTGGTCGAAGGACGTGCGCGAGACACGGGCACCGACCAGCTCCGTGGGGATCTTCACTCCGCCTCCGCCTCGTCGTGTGGCCGCGTGCAGCCTAGGGGCTGTCCGGTGAGCTGACGCGGCACGGACGCTGAGGAGTTGCGGCAGCACGAGAAGGCGGAGGCGGCGGAGGTACGCGGCGCGCGGCATATGGCGTGGGATGGGAACCGCGCGCCGCGCAGTCAGACGATCAGCATGGTGAGAACCACCGCGCCGACGCAGCTGCAGGTGATGTTCTTGGCCTTCACACCGACGCTGAGCAGTACGAAGCCGATGACCCCGAGGGCACCGAACTGCCATTCCACCAGCCGCTCGAAACCGAGGACTGCTCCCGCGAGCATGAGCGCGTACAGAGGCATGGCAAGACCTCCTTCGTGAAGCACGGAGAAGACGGAGCGAGGCGCCCGTACGGCGTCGGACAGGCGGAAGAACCGGAACGATGTTGCCGAATTGCGGGTGATGTTGGCGGGTACTGCGCTTACTTGGTGATACCTGCTGCACTTGTTCGCCATGCGGATCAAGTTGTTCGCCAACTTCAACTGAAGTCTGCCCACTTGGCGGGAGATTGAAAACAGTTGTCCAACAACTCCCGCGGCTTGGCCCGAAGTTGTACCTTCTTGTTGTGGACAAGACGACCCCCGCTGAACACGGACGCCCGCAGCACGAAGTGGTCGCCGCCAGACTCCGGGAACGGATCGACTCGGGCGAGCTCCCGATCGGAGCCCGCATCCCCACACAGAAGGACCTGGTCAGCGAGTTCGGTGTCAACCGCACCGTGATCCGCCAGGCCCTCGACGAACTCAAGCGCGACGGGCTGCTCACCGACACCGGCCGCGGCGCGCCCCCGACCGTCGCCGAACCCGCCCACTCCCACGGAGCGCCGAAACCGGCGGGCACCGAACTGGCGGAGCGCCTCTACGAGGCGTTCCGCGCGGAACACGTCACGATCGACGCGTTCTCCCTGACCACCGAGACCTTCAACAACGCCCTCGCCAGGCCCCACCGCGCCATCGCGGACGGCCTCCTCACACCCCGCTCCATCAAGGTGCGCGTCATCATCCCCAGCCCGGACGCGTCCCTGGCGCTCCCCCGCCTCGTCGACGACCCCGGCGATCCCCGCCCGCTCGACCGGCTCCGGTCGATCCAGCGCACGTGGGCGACGGCCCTGCAGATGAGCTTCGCGAGCTTCTCGGACCGCTACGAGGTTCCCGACGTCAGCTGCGAGATCCGGACGGTGGCGGCGACGCCGCTGCAGAAGCTCTACGTCCTCAACGGCACCGAGGCGCTGACGGGCTATTACCACGTGGTGCCCGGCGAGGTGTCGTACCAGGGGGAGACCCTGCAGATCTTCGACGTCCTGGGGTTCGAGACGACGCTCTTCCGCTCCACGGCGGGCCCGGGCAGCCACGACAGGCAGGAGATCGCGTTCGTCCAGAACTCGAAGGACTGGTTCGACTCCCTCTGGGAGACCATCGCCACGCCGCTTCCCCTCGGCTGAGCAGGACGGCCGTGGCAGCACCGCGCCGCGCAGGGGGTAGTCTCAGCGCCCTCACTGTCCTCTGAGTCATCATCCGGTGGCGCGCATGACTGTTCCCCCCGGGTCCATCGCGGCGTCCCCGGCCGCTTCGGACTCCCCCACCGCCTGGGAGCGCTGGCGTCTGCGGTGGCACTTCGAGCAGCACCGGCGCCGCCCCGACGGGTTCCTGCTCCACGGTCACCACCACCACAACTACGTCGTGGAGCTGCGCGAACCGCTCGCCTCGATAGTGCAGGCACCCGGCCGGTTCGGGAAGATCCGCACCCGTCTGGAGACCGTGCAGGTCCTGCCCCGTGTGTGGCACGAGGGCGACGTGCTCCGCGCCCTGCACCCCGTGCTCCCGGGGGTGCCCCGCGTACTGCTCACGCTCGGCCGGCGCGCGCTCCACTCGTACGTCGAAGGCTGCGCACTGTCCGAGACGGCGCCGCCCGGAACGCCGCTCGGGGACGAGACGCTGCGCCTCATCGCCTCGCTCTTCGGCGACCTCGCGGAGGTCCCGGCGCGCAGCCTGCCTCCGCTGCCCGCGGAATGGAGCGGCGACGGGGACAGCACGCGTTTCCTGCAGAACCTCGCGGACTTCGCCCATCACGAGGTCCACCTGCGCAACCGCCCCCGCTTCGGCTCCCTCTTCCGCGCGCTCGGCATCCCGGACGACGCGATGGAGCGGTTCCACCGCGACGCGAAACGGCTGCACGAGCGTCCGTACTCGCTGCTGCACGCCGACGTCCACCGCGCCAACCTGCTGCGCCGCAAGGACGGCGGTCTGACCCTCGTCGACTGGGAGTGCGCGCTCTTCGGCGACCCCCTGCACGACCTGGCGACGCATCTCGTGCGGATGGAGTACACCCCTGAGGAGGGGCGCCGATTGACGGGACTGTGGCGGCGGGAGATGCGCAACCGGGGACTGGTGGACCGGCTCGCGGGCATGGAGTCCGACCTGCGTCTCTACCTCGACTTCGAGTACGCGCAGTCCGTCTTCCCCGATACGATCCGCGCGGCCGGGGCGCTGCCGTCCGACGCGGCAGAGAGCGACTTCGACGTTGCCGCCGCATCCGTGCGCAGGGCGCTGCTGCGGGCCGAGGCGGCCCTGGAGCTGAGGGACGTCCCCGACCACGCGCACGTGAAGGCCGCGCTGCGCTCCTGGCACCGCGACCGGCGGCCGCTGCCCCGCCGTCTTCACGCTGTACGCAGTGGACCGCGCGGGAGATAGTTGAGCGACCACTCGCGACGGACCTGGTAAGAGGAGCGGAATGCGCGATCTCATCGGTGCCGCGAAGAGCGTGCTCTTCGACTTCGACGGACCCGTCTGCCATCTCTTCCGGGACCGTCCGACGCCCGCCATCGCCGCACGGCTGCGTGAGGCCGTACTGACCGACGAGTTCGCGGGGGACGCCGCAAGCTGGCTCCCGGAGACCGAGGACCCGCTGGAGATACTGCGCGCCTCCTTCGAGCGGCCCGGACTCGTGGAGCGCGGTCTCGCCCGCGACATCGAGCGGGCGCTGACGAAGGAGGAGGTGCAGGCGGCGCCGGGCGCCTTCCCCACGGCGTACGCGGACACCCTCGTGCGCACGCTCTCCGCGACGGGGCGGCAGTTGGCGATCACCACCAACAACTCCCAGCAGGCCGTGGAGCGTTACCTGCAGACCCGGAATACGGGCGAGCTGTTCGCGGACCGCATCCACGGGCGCAGCGCCGAGGGGCCGCTGCGGCTGAAGCCCGACCCGCACTGCCTGCTGCAGGCTCTGGAGTCGACCGGCACGTCCCCGCAGGACGCGCTGATGATCGGGGACGCCGTCCGCGACCTGGAGGCGGCGCGCGCGGCGGGGGTGGCCTTCCTCGGCTACGCGCCCGGCGACCGCAAGGCGGAGCAGCTGCGAGCGGCCGGCGCGGAGTACATCGTCGACTCCCTGCGCGAGGTGGTACTGGCCGTCGATCCGGGCGCGCACGTCTGAACCCGCCGGGGGCAAGGGGGCGTTGACGAGGCGACGCCCGGGCGGGGTGCGCGGCGCGGCAGGGCGGCGCACGCCCCGTCCGCACCGCGCGGGCCCCCGTTCGTCAGCCGTGCTCCAGACGCACTCGCGGCAGCGCTTTCCGCAGCCACCCGGGCAGCCACCAGGCCGCCCGGCCCAGCAGCCGCATGACCGCGGGCACGACCAGGCAGCGGATGACGACCGCGTCGAGCAGGATCGCCACCGCCAGTCCCAGCCCGAACTGCTGCAGCATCCGGTCCGGGCTGAGCATGAAGGCGGCGAAGACCACGATCATGATGGCGCCCGCTGCCGTGATCACCTTGCCGGTGTGGGCGAGTCCCTCGCGCACCGCCAGGGACGGGTCCCGGGTGCGCTCCCATTCCTCGTGGATGCGGGAGAGCAGGAAGACCTCGTAGTCCATCGAGAGTCCGAAGACGATCGCGAAGATCATCACGGGGATGAACGCCTCCACGGGTCCCGGCTGCACACCGAACCAGCCGTGCTGGAAGACGAGGGTGATCACGCCGAGGGACGCCCCGATGCTCAGCAGGTTCAGCACCGCCGCCTTCAGCGGGATCAGCACGGAGCGGAAGACCACGGTGAGCAGCAGCGCCGAGAGCCCGACGACGACGCCGACGAAGAGCGGCATGCGGTCGGCGACCGTGGCTGCGAAGTCCTCGGACGCCGCTGTCGGGCCGCCGAGGAGGAACCGGGCCCCGGTGCGCTGCTCCAGCGGCGGCAGTACGTCCGTCCGCAGTTTCGCCACGAGGCGGGACGTCGCCTCGTCCTGGGGTGCGGAGCCGGGGTAGGCGAAGACGGTCGCGGCGGACGGGTCGGAGGTGGGGACGGGTGGCGAGGTCCCGGCGATCCCCGGGGCCCCTGACAGTTCGCGGTGAAGCTCACCCGCGGCCTCGGCCACGCTCTCCCCGTCCCGGCTCTCGGCCACGACGATCAGCGGGCCGTTGAAGCCCGGCCCGAAGCCGTCCGCGAGCAGGTCGTACGCCGCGCGGCTGGACTTGGTTCGCGGGTCGTTCCCGGCGTCGGCGAAGCCCAGCCGCAGGCCGGCCGCCGGAGCCGCGAGCGCGCCGAGCGCGATCACCGACACCAGCAGCGCGGCCCACGGCCTGCGCTGGACGGCCGCGCCCCAGCGGCGCCACCTCGCTCCTTCGGGACGGCCCCCGCCCGGGCCGTCGGGACCGCCGTCGACGCCGCCCGGCCCGCCCTCGCGCCGCTTCGCGGCCCGGCGGGCCACGTTGCGTTCGATGCGGCCCCCGGCGACGGCGAGGAGCGCGGGCAGCAGCGTCAGCGAGGCGAGCATGGTGACCAGCACGGTCAGCGCGACGGCCAGCGCCACTCCCTGGAGCGATCCGAGACCGAGGACGACCAGCCCGAGCAGCGCGATGATCACGGTGCAGCCGGCGAAGAAGACGGTGCGGCCCGCGGCGTCCATGGCGCGTCGTGCGGCGCTCTCCCGGTCCTGGCCGTGCAGCAGTTCGCCCCGGTACCGGGTGAAGATCAGCAGTGCGTAGTCGATCCCCACGCCCAGGCCGACGAGCATCATCACGTAGGGCGTGAAGTCGGCGACGGTGAAGGCGTGCGAGGCGAGCACGATCAGTCCGAGGGCCGTCCCCACCGCGAAGACGGCCGTCACCACGGGGACGCCGGCCGCGATCAGCGACCCGAAGAGGAAGACGAGGACGACCAGCGCGCCCAGGATGCCCGCGCCTTCGGCCGCGCCTCCCCCGGACTCCTCCGCGGCCCGGGCGGCTTCCCCGCCCAACTCCACGCGCAGGCCGTCCCCTTGGATGTCGCGGGCGGTGGTGAGGATGCGTTCCGCGCGCTCCGGCGGAACCTGCTCGGCCCCGCCGTCGAGGGTGACGGCGGCGTAGGCAGTGGTCCCGTCCCGGGAGACCGCGGAGCCGTCCTGGTACGGGCTGCGCACCTGGGCGACGCCGGGCAGTCCGCCGACCTCCTCCAGCATGGGTTCGACGCGCTTCCGTACGGCCGTGGCGCGCACCCCGCCCTCGCGCTCGTCGTGCAGCACGATCTGGACGCTGTCCCCGGCCTGCACGGAACCGTGCTTCCGCATCACGTCCAGGGCCCGCTGTGAATCGGTGCCGGGGAGGGAGAAATCGTTGCGGTAGGCGTCACCGGCGCTTGAAGCGAGCACGTGGATGCCCGCCAGCAGGACCACCCACAGCAGCAGCGCCCACCAGCGGCGCCTGGCGGAGAGCGCGGCGACGCGTTCGAAGACGCTTCCCCTCGGCGGGCCGGTGCCCGTCGCGCGTCCCGGGTCCCCGCCCCCTCCCGCCCGGGTCCCGGGGTCCGGCTGGGCTTCGGTGCCTGAGCGGCCCATCACGAGTCACCTTCCTTGCGGTCCTGTCGGAGTACGAGAGTCGAGTCGTCGGGGGGCGGCGGGTCTGCCGCGGGCGCCGGGCTGCCGGCGGACGAGGCCGGGGCGCCGCCGGCTGAAGGGGGCACGGGCCGCCAGGGACGGCGGGTGAAGCTCCGCCACATCCACACCTGGGCGGCGAGCAGCAGCGGCAGTACGGCCAGGAGCGCCGGTACGAGCAGGCCCAGCACCGGTTCCGTCACGGCCGACTCCGCCAGCGGCAGCCGGGCCCCCGCGGCCGGCGGGAGAACCGCCATCGCCAGGCCGGTGACGGCCAGAGCACGACGGGGCCCCAGGGCACGCACGGTCAGGCGGCGCGCCCGCTCGCGGGGGCCGCCCGTCAGGCGGAGCGCACCGAACGCGAGGCCGTGCGCGGCGAAGAGAGCGGCGACGCCGAGCGCCGTCAGGGCCGCGGGGAACCCGCCCGCGGCATGGCCGGGCGTGCCCGCGAACAGTCCGGCGAGCAGCCAGCCCCATGACAGGGCCACGGCCCAACTGCCGCCGGTGACGAGCCAGTCGCCCAGTGCCAGTCCGCCGCGGCGGCCGCCGCGGGGCTGTCCGTTCACGTGCCACCACAGGCCGGTGTCGCGGAGCATCCAGCCCGCCAGGAGCGGGATCAGCACCATGGCGTGCCCCTGGAACAGCTCTCCTTCCAGGACGGTGAAGCAGCCCGTGAAGACACCGGCCGCGGCGACGAGCCACACCTCGCTGCCGAGGAAGAACGGCACGACGGCGGCGACGGCCAAGCGCCTCTCGTGGGGCCCCCGGGCCAGGTACGGCAGCACCATGCCCAGCCCGAGATCGGCGCCCGCCAGCACGGACCAGCCGGCGGTGAAGAACCCGAGCAGCCCGGCGGCGAGCGTCTCCAGCACGGTCTGCGGCATCACAGGCTCCACACCGGGAGTTGCCCGCCGGCACCGGTGCCGCCCGCGGCTCCCGCTCCACGACCGTCTCCATGGCCGAGACCGTCTCCATGGCCGTGGCCGCCGTGTCCGTCGCCGCCCCCGCCGTCCGGCTCTCGTTCGTCGCGGCCCAGCAGAGGGTCGCCGGGGCCTCGTGCGGCCGTCCTCAGCAGGAGCCACCAGTTGAGGACGAGGAGCAGGGCGAAGAGCGTCCCGAACACGGCCAGCGAGGTCCGCATCTGCCCGGCGGAGAGCTGCGAGACGGCGTCCTCCGTCTTCAGCAGCCCCTGGATCACCCAGGGTTGGCGTCCCGCTTCGCGGAAGACCCAGCCGGCCGTCATCGCGACGTACGGCAGCGGCACCAGCGCCATCAGCACCACGTGCCAGGCGCGGAACCGGTGGACGGCCTTGCTGAAGGCGGCCAGCACCGCTCCGGGCAGGCAGACATGGAGCAGCAGCGCGAAGACGAGGAGCATCACGATCGCTCCGCCGCGCGTCAGCGCCGTGGACGGCACGTAGTCGCCCGCTCCGAACTGGGCCGCCGACTCCGCCTGCAGGCGCGCGACTTCACTCTCCTGCCCCTGGAAGACGGCGAGTTTCACGGGCTGTACGCCTGCCAAGGAGGCCAGTTGGACGCCGCCCAGCGCCGCCGTGAGGAAGAGGGCCGGCACCGCGAGGTAGACGCCGATGCGCAGCGACTTGCGGAACAGTTCGTGCGCCGGGCTGCGCTTGAAGAGGTGGTACGCGCTCACACCCGCCATGAAGACGGCGGCGGTGAGCAGCGCCCCGCCGAAGATGTGGAAGAACGCGAGCAGCGTGCTGGGGTTGGTGAGCACCGCCCACGAGCTGTCCAGCTCGATCCCGCCGCCGCCTCCGGCGCCGTCGGACGAACTCCTGTAGCCCACAGGGTTGTTGAGGAATCCGTTGGTGACCAGGATCCAGTACGCGGACACGTAGGCGGTGAGGGTGACCACCCACAGCAGCCCCAGGTGGACCCACTTGCCGAACCGGTTCCAGCCGAAGATCCACAGGCCCAGGAAGGTCGACTCGACGAAGAAGGCCACCACCGTCTCCATCGCGAGGGAGGCGCCGAACAGCCCTCCCGCGTAGTGGCCCAGCCCGCTCCAGGCCATGCCGAACTGGAACTCCATCACGATGCCGGTGACGATCCCCACGGCGTAGTTGACGACGTAGAGCAGCCCCCAGAAGCGCACCATCCGGCCGTGCACCTCGGCTCCGGAGAACACCGCCCACGTCTGGACGCAGGCGAGGACGGGCGCCAGGCCGAGGGTGAGGGAGACGAAGAGGAAGTGACCGGCCGCCGTCAGGGCGAACTGCCATCGCGCGAGGTCGAGAGTCTGGGGGTCCACGTCCGCCAGCGTGCGCGTACGGCTGCCGTCGGGGCGTCACCCCTCAGCGGTGATACGCGGCCCCGCCCGTACTCCCCCGGTTGCGGCCGCCCCCTACGGACCCCTGAGGGCGAACCCCGAGCCGCACCCGGGCCGGGGCCCGGCCGTCACCGCACACGCGGGGGCACGCGGGACGCGACGCAGCGGCGGGCCTGGGGGCGCGTGCTACGACAACCAGCCCGGGGTGACCATGCCCGTCTCGTAGGCGAGGACGACGAGCTGCGCCCTGTCCCGCACAGCGAGCTTGGTCATCAGCCTGCTCACGTGGGTCTTCGCCGTCGCCGGGCTGAGGACGAGCCGCTGCGCGATCTCGTCGTTGGACAGACCGGCCCCCACCAGCGTCATGACCTCGCGCTCGCGCTCCGTCAGCGCGTTCAGCCGGGGGCTGGGACCGGGCCGCTGCGCACGTCCCGCGAACTCCGAGATCAGCCGCCGTGTGACGGCGGGAGCGATGAGCGCGTCGCCACGGGCCACGACCCGCACGGCGTGCAGCAGTTCGGCCGGTTCGGTGTCCTTCACCAGGAACCCGGAGGCTCCGGCGCGGAGCGCTCCGTAGACGTAGTCGTCGACGTCGAACGTGGTCAGGATGACGACCCTCACCCCGTCGAGACGTCCGTCGCCGGCGATGTCCCGGGTCGCCTCCAGCCCGTCGCGCTCCGGCATGCGGATGTCCATCAGCACGACGTCGGGCTTCGACTCCCTCGCCAGCCGCACCGCCTCGCGGCCGTCCGACGCCTCGCCCACGACCTCGATGTCGTCCTCGTCCACGAGGATCGACTTGAAGCCCGCGCGGACGAGCGTCTGGTCGTCGGCCAGCAGCACCCGGATCACCGCGTCCCCTCCCCGCGCAGCGGCAGCCGCGCCTCCACCACGTAGCCCGTGCCGTCGCCCGGGCCCCCACCGGCGCCGTCGTCCGCGCCGCCGTCCGCCGGTCCGCCGTCCCCCGTACGGCCGCCCGTCCCGGCCCGGGACGCGTTGCCCGCCGTCAGCAGACCGCCGAGCGCCCGCACCCGCTCCTCCATACCGCTGATTCCGCTGCCTCTCGCTCCGCTCGGGGCGCCCCGCCCGTCGTCCTCGATCCGCACCCGCAGCACCGCCGCTCCTCCCCCGCCCTCGCCGGCGCCCTCGCGAGCGCCGCCCTCGCGAGCGGACCCGTCACCGGCCCCGTCACCGGATCCGCCCTCTGCCTCGGCCCTCACCTGCACCAGCGCCGTCCGCGCGTACGCGTGCCGTACGACGTTCGTCAGCGACTCCTGCACGATGCGGTACGCGGCGAGGTCGATCTGCGGAGGAAGCTCGGCCCGCACGTCCACCTCGACGCGCACGTCGACGCCCGCGCGCCGGGCGCGCTCCCCGAGCGCCTCGATGCCGACGATGCCGACGGCCGCGGGAGTGGTCGGCGCCGGCTCGTCCACCTGCCGCAACACCCCCAGTGTGGCGCGCAGTTCACGCAGCGCCTCCCGGCTCTCGTCCCGCACCGACTCCATGGCCCGCACCAGCTCGCCCGTACGGGAGGAGTCCTTCGCGTGCCGGTGCAGTGCCGCCCCGGCCTGCACGTTGATCAGGGAGATGCTGTGGCCCAGCACGTCGTGCAGCTCGCGGGCGATGCGCAGCCGCTCCTCCGCCGCGGACCGCAGGGCCCGCACGTCCTTCTCCCGCTCCGCGGCCAGCGCCCGCTGCTCCGCTTCCCGCAGATACGCCTGGCGGGTGCGCTGCGCGTACCCGGCGGCGACCAGGCCGACGAACCAGCCGGCGAGCAGGAACATCGCCGCGTCGTCGACGTGCCGCTCGCCCTCCGACAGGACGAGCTCCCCGTACGCCACGGCCGCCAGCGTGACCAGGGCGATCGTCGTCGCGGCGGCCAGGTGCCCGTCCGCGGCGACCGTGTACAGGGCCACGGCGAAGGCCAGCATGAGCAGCGGCACGTCCCGGTCGCTCACGGGGAAGTAGACGCCGCTGCAGAGCAGCACGAACACGGCTACGGCGACCGGCATGCGGTGCCGCCAGTACAGCGCGCCGCAGCCCGCCGCCGTCAGGAGCCACCCGGACGCCTCCCGCAGCGGCGAGGAGACCCCGTCGCCCTGCTTCACGAACAGGACCCACAGCACCGTCAGAACCGCCGCGGCCAGGAGCGCCACGACGGTGAGGGTGCGGGGCTTGTAGGCGGGCATGCGACGAAGCGTACGTAAGGTGGGCAGGCGAAGCACCGTGCCGTCCCTCCCGGGGCTCCGGCCCGGGCAGTGCTCCGACGGAGGTGCGGCGGGCCCGCCCCGGCGCAGCAGGACGAGGAGAACGCGATGACCGACGCCCCCACGCCCGAGAGCAACGAACCCGCGCACGACCCCGAGGTCCTCGAACTCGCCCAGAAGATCTTCCAGCTGGCCCGGCATGGCGACACCGACACGATCGCCGCCTACGTCGACGCCGGCATCCCCGCGGACCTCACGAACGACAGGGGCGACTCCCTCGTCATGCTGGCGGCCTACCACGGCCACGCCCAGGCGGTGCGGGTCCTCCTCGACCGCGGCGCGGATCCCGGCAAGCCCAACGACAAGGGCCAGACGCCCATCGCGGGCGCCGTCTTCAAGGGCGAGGACGAGGTGGTGCGCATGCTCCTCGACCACGGCGCCGACCCCCGGGCGGGAGAGCCCTCGGCGGTGGAGACGGCCCGGATGTTCGAGAAGACGGAGCTGCTGCGCCTCTTCGGCGAGAGCGCCTGACCGGCGTCCGCTTACCGGGGAGGGTCGCGCCGCGTCCCTCCCCGGGCGGGGTCACGCCGCACGCACGTCCGCCACCACGCAGCTGACGTTGTCCGGCCCGCCCGACTGCCGTGCCATGCGGACCAGTTCGCGCACGGTCTCCTCCGGCGCGGCCCCTCCCGCGACCGCCTCGCGGACCCTCTCCGAGGGCACGACGGAGGTCAGCCCGTCCGAGCACAGCAGGTAGCGGTCGCCCGGCCGGGCGTCCTGCAGCCGCACGTCGGGCCGGGTCTCCCGGGCCGCGCCGAGCGCCCGTATCAGCAGCGCGCGCTGCGGATGGGAGGCCGCTTCCTCGGCGGTGATGCGCCCTTCGTCGACCATCTGCTGTACGAGCGTGTGGTCGTGGGTGATCTGGAAGAAGCCGCCCTCGCGCAGCAGGTACGCGCGGGAGTCGCCGATGTGGACGAGGGCGAGCCGGGAGCCCGCCCACAGCATCGCGGTGAGTGTCGTACCGGCCTCGTCCCGGGGGCCGTCTGCCTGTCCGTCACCCGGTCGGTCCAGCGCCTCACCCGGTACGGCGCGGCCCCGGGCGCCGTCGTCCGCGACCGCTTCCCCGGTTTCCCCGGCCTCCTCCGTCCCCGCCCCCGGCGCCGCCGCGGCGCTCACCGCCCGCCCTGCCTGGGTGATGCGCTCCTCCAGGACGTTGAGCAGGTCTGCGGCGGAGAGCGTATCCGTGAGCGCGCCGTCCGTCTCAAGCCTCCGCAGCGTCTCGACTGCCGCCGTGCTGGCGGGTGCGCCCCCGCGGCCGAACCCGTCGGCTACGGCGAGCAGCCGTGAACCGGCGTATGCGGCGTCCTGGTTGGTCTGCCGTACGAGGCCCGTGTCGGACAGTGCGGCGTAGCTGATGGCGAGTGGCCGGTCGTGGTTCGGCATGTGCCCTTCCCTCCGTGACAGGTGGTCGACGAGGAAGGCGGCCATGCCGCGCCGTGCGGCGACGTCGTCCTCGACCTCCGCCCAGAACGCCTCCACCTCGCGTGCGGCGGCCGGCCCGTCCATGGCCGTCACGTCGCGGATGCGGGCGAGAGGCATGCCGAGCCGTCTCAGCCACGCCACGAGCCGGGCCTGTTCGAGCTGCCCGGGGGCGTAGAGGCGGTAGCCGGTCACCGGATCGACGCGGGCGGGCGGGAGCAGTCCGAGCTCGCCGTAGAGGCGCAGCGCCTTCGGCGAGAGCCGGGACGCCTTCGCGAACGCCCCGATCGTCAGCAGCCCCATGTCCGCTCCTCCTCACGCCGGGCGGCCCGCCCGGCCCCGCCGATGCTGCGGCCTGCCCCAAGGGCAAGGTCAAGGACGGACCGGAGCAGGCCGCCGGCGGGGACGTACGCGCAGGTCCGTGCCGTTTTGCGGGCCGTGCCGTTCCCGGGGCCTCACGTACGGGGACGCGTGCCCGGGCCCTTGCCGTTCCCGGGGGCCCGGGCCGTCAGGACGGAGACGTCCACGTGCTCCGTGAAGCTGTCCGACGCCCCCAGCGCCTCGCCCGCGCGGGCCGTGAAGCCGGCACGGGCGCCGGGAGCCGGCAGCAGGTCCTCGGGAAGGGCGGAGAAGACGCCGCCGACGACCTCGTCCAGGGAAAGCTCCACGACGTAGGAGACGTGCCTCGTGGCGACGTCCTCGAACCCGGCCGCCTCCAGGGCGCGCGCGTACCGCAGCCGGTCCCGCTCCGCCGTGCCGCACGTGTCCCGCAGCTCCGTGTCGAAGTGCTCCTCGAGGAAGCCCCGCAGGGCCCGCGACCAGTCGCTGTCCTGCAGCCACGCGGGCGCGCCGTTGGCCACGACGGCGATCCCTCCGCCGGGGCGGAGCAGCGGCAGCAGCTCGCCGAAGAGCGTGGCGTGCCGCATCCAGTGGAGCGCCTGCCCGATCACCGCCGCCGCGAGGGCCCGTCCGCCCAGCAGCTTCCCGAGGGCGGGCACGTCGGTGTCCGCGCCGAGGACCCACGTGACGTTGCCGGCGTCCTGCCTGGCGGCTGCCTCGCGCGCATGGCGGAGCATGTCGGGTTCGGGGTCCATGCCGATCACCGCGCCGACCCGCCCGGCGAGGGGGACCGTGAGCTGGCCGGTGCCGCAGCCCAGATCGAGCACGGTGTCCGTGTGGCCCAACTCGAAGGAACCGGCGAGGACTTCGAGGACCTCCGGCGGGTAGCCCCGCCGGAACTTCGCGTAGTAGTGGGCGACGTCGCCGCTGAATCCGAGGGCCATGCCCGTCATCTTGCCCCGGCGCGTCCGTGCGGCGGCCGGATGTCGCCGAGAGCAGAGCCGCGGTCCGCGCCGCGGACGGGGTGGTGCCGCTCCGGCGGCTCCCGCGGCAGCGGATCAGCCCGTGACCACGGAGATGTTGAAGGCGTGGGTGCCGAGCGCTCCGGCGACGCCGAGGAAGAGCAGCGCGTAGTGCTCCTGGCCCCTCGCTGTGGCGATGCCGCCCAGGTCCAGCTGCGCGGCGTCGGGCCAGCCGAGGTCGTTGAGCAGGCGGCCGGCGGTGCTCTTGGCCCCGGCGTCGTCGCCGGAGAGGAAGACGTTGCCGGGGCTGCGCAGCCCGCCCGGGTCCGCCATGACCGAGGCCGTCATGGTGGCCAGCGTCTTGACGACGTACGTCGCCGGGAACGCCTCCTGGATCTCCTCACCGAGGGAGACGACGGGATGAGCGAGCGCCATGTCCTCGGTGAAGCCGATTCCGACGTCGATCAGCACCTTCCCCTCCAGCGCGGGCGCCCCGACACGTCGCAGCAGGTCCAGCGAGGCGTCACCGGGCGTGGCGTTGACGAGCACCTCCCCGTGTCCGGCCGCCTCCGCGAGCCCGGTGACGGCACGTCCCGGCTTCGCCCGCTCCTCGGGGTGCCGCGATCCGAGCACGACGTCGTGTCCCGCGGCGGCCCAGCGTCCCGCCAGTGCCCCGGCGACGTTTCCCGTTCCGAAGAATCCGATACGCATGACGGCACGTTAGACGCGGGTCCCGCGCGTGGACATCGGTCCCTGGACGGCACGTGCCTCGGTCCGGCGGACCGGGACGCAGGTCCCGTACCCGACGTCCGAAGGTCCCGGCCCGACTGGCCCGGGCCACGGCCCGGCCGGCCGCCCGACGCCCCTGCGTCCTGGCGCGCCCCGTCTCTGACGGGCCGTCCGCCCGGGTTCTGACGCGGCCGTTCCGGCCGTCCGCGGCCGGGGCCAGGGGGCCGGAGCCGCCGCACGGCACGTGCCGTCCCGCCGCCCCGTCCTGCTGGCAACCCCTCGCCCGAACCGGGGGTTTGCCTCATGGCAGCGCCGCGACCGGTGCCATAACCTCATCGGGCACAGACCACCGAAGGCGCCCTTTTCCGGGTGTCTTCCGACTGAACGGGGAGAAATCATGCGCAGGCAGCTCCGCCTCCTGGGGGCGTCCGTCGCGGCCGGAGCCTGCGCGTCCGCGCTGTCCGCGTGCGGGCTCGTGCCCGGTGAGACCTTCGAGGACGACGTCACTCTTTCGGAGAAGGTCACCTCCGTGCGCCTGGACATCCGCACGGGCGGGGTGAAGCTCCGTAGCAAGCAGACGGTCACCGACGTCGCCGTGCACCGCCGGGTCGAGTTCAGCGGCGACAAACCGGCGGCCACCCACCGCGTCGAGAACGGCGTGCTGGTGCTCCGCGGCTGCGGCGAGGACTGCGAGGTGAGTTACACCGTCGACCTGCCGCCCAGGGTCCCCGTCAGCGGCCGCACCACCACCGGCGGTGTCAGCCTCTCCGGCGTGGGCAAGGTGGACGTGCGCACCGACACCGGCGCCGTCGACCTGGACGACGTGGACGGCACCGTCGACGTGCACACCACCAACGGCCGTATCAACGGACGCGGCCTCAAGGGCGACCGCCTGCGGGCCGAGACCTCCAACGGCGCGATCGACGTCAGGCTGGCCACACCGCAGGACGTGCGGGCCAGGACGTCCAACGGCGCGATCTCCGTCACCGCGCCGGACGGCCGTTACGAGGTCTCGGCGGAGACGAAGAACGGCAAAAAGAACATCGGCGTGCGCGACGACCCGTCCGGCGACCACCGCCTCGACCTGTCGACGAGCAACGGGGGCATCACCGTCAAAAAGTCCTGACGGCCTGTCGCCCGACGCCCTTGCAGGGGCGTTCCGTGCCCTGAGAGCGGCCCTGGCCGTCCGGACGGCAGTTCGTCCGTCCGGACGGCCAGGGCCGCAGCGTCGCGGGCGCCGCCACCGCTGCGGCATCAGGCGGACGGACGCGTCGCGGGGCGCGTTTCAGCTCCGCGCGCCGTCCTCCGCCGCCTCGTCGAGGTGCCCTTCCAGCACCTCCGCCGCACGGTCCGCGTCGGCCTCCGTGTTGTAGAGGTGGAACGCGAGACGCAGCCTGCCCGCCCGCACGCTCCCGACGACGCCGGCACTCTTCAGCAGCTCGTGCGCACTGTCGTCCACCGCCACGCTGACGATCGCCGAGTCCCCCGCGGGCAGCCCCGTCGACTTGCGGAAGCGGTTCGCCAGTCCGAGGTTGTGCTCGTGGAGCGCCCGTGTGCCGATGCCCTCGATCAGTTCGAGCGCGGGCTCCTGGCCGACCCAGGCGTGCCACGCGGGGGAGAAGTCGAACCGGCGGGCGTCCGAGGCGAGCCGCAGCGGGCCGCCGTAGAGGCTGTCCCAGCGCTCGCCGCCCGCGTACCAGCACGCTCCGTGCGGAATGATCTCGTCCGCGAGAGCGGGCTGGACGGTGGAGAAGGCGGTGCCGCGCGGCCCCAGCAGCCACTTGTACCCGCCGCACGTGGTGTACGCGAAGCGTGAGGCGTCGACGGGCAGCCAGCCGACCGCCTGCGTCACGTCCAGCAGGACGCGCGTCCCCGTCGCCTCGCACGCGGAGGTGAGGGCGTCGAGGTCGGCCACGCGTCCGTCCGCGGACTGCACCGCCGCCACGGCCACGAGTGCGGTACGGGACGTCACCTCCTCGGCGAGCCGCTCCAGCGGGACCTCGCGCACCTCGACGCCGCGCCGCGCCTGCGCGTGGAACGGAAAGACCACGCTGGTGAACTCGCCCTCCGCGGTGAGCACTTGGCTTCCGTCGGGAAGGTTCGCCGCGATGAGCCCGGTGAACGCGCTGACCTGGCTGCCGACCGTCACCCAGGAGGGGTCGACGCCGACCAGCCGCGCGTACGAGTCCCGTGACGCCGCGAGCGGCGCGTCGTAGGCGGGCGGTGCGGCCCGGCCGGTGCGCCATTCGTCCAGCGCGCCGTTCAGCGCGTCCAGCGAACGGCGGGGCGGCAGGCCCAGCGAGGCGGTGTCGAGGTAGACGACCTCGGGGTCGAACTCGGCCTGTGCGAGGGCGAGCCGGGAGAGGCCGCCGGGGTGCTCCGCCTCACCGGCGGTGGCTGTGGTGTTCTGCATGCCATCAGCCTGCGGCCACATCGCCGCGGGCGGAAGTCCGGCTCTCGGCCGCGCGTCCCGACGAGCCCCTGGCCGGTCACCCGCGGAGGAGGCACCCGCCGGGCCGCGCCGTGGTCAGGCGGCCGGTGCGGATACGTTGGCACGACGGCGCCCCGCACGGGCGCCCGCCCGGGGGCCCGGAGACCGGAAGGACACGGCCATGACCAGCACGCACTCCCGCGTACGAGACATCGACGTCGCCGTCTACGGAGCCACCGGCTTCGTGGGCGGCCTGGTGGCCCGTCACCTGGCCCGGGCGGCGCCCGAGGGCACCCGGATCGCGCTCGCCGGGCGCAGCGAGGACAAGCTCCGCGCCGTGCGCGACGGACTCGGCCCGCGCGCACGCGACTGGCCCCTGGTCGTCGCCGACGCCGGGGACCGTGCGGCGCTGGAGGAGCTGGCCGGTTCGGCGCACGCGGTCGCCACCACCGTCGGCCCGTACACGCGGTACGGACGCGAACTCGTCGGCGCCTGCGCGCGGGCGGGCACCGACTACGCCGACCTGTGCGGAGAGGCGCTCTTCATCCGGGAAAGCATCGACACCCACCACGCGACGGCCGCGTCCACCGGCGCCCGCATCGTGCACGCCTGCGGTTTCGACTCCGTACCCTCCGACCTCAACGTGCATCTGCTCCACGAGGCGGTCCGCGCGGACGGCACCGGCGAGCTGACGGACACCACCGCCGTCCTGACCGCGCTGAGCGGCGGCGTCAGCGGCGGCACCATCGACTCGGTACGGCAGCAGATCGACACGATGCGGCACGACCGCGAGGCCCGCCGCCTCGCCGCGGACCCCTACACCCTCAGCCCCGACCGGGAGCGCGAACCCGAACTCGGCCGCCAGGAAGACCTGCTGACGGGCCGTGCGTCCGCAGCGGGCGTCCCGCTGCGCGGCGTTCTCGCCCCCTTCCCGATGGCGCCCTTCAACACGCGGATCGTCCGGCGCAGCGCCGCCCTGCGCGGCCACGCCTACGGCGCGCGCTTCCGCTACCGCGAAGCCATGCGGCTCGGGCCGTCCGTGCTCTCGCCGCTGGTGGCGGCCGGCACGGCGGGCCTCGTCGGCGCCCTCTTCGCGGGTCTGGCGCTGCGCCCCACCCGGCCGCTGCTGGACCGGGCCCTGCCCTCTCCGGGCGAGGGTCCTGGCCCGCGTACACGCGAGAAGGGCCACTTCACGCTGGACACCTTCGCCGGGACCACGAGCGGCGCCCGCTACGCGGCACGGTTCAAGGCCAGCGGCGACCCGGGCTACAAAGCGACCGCCGTCATGCTCGGCGAAGCGGCACTCGCCCTCGTCCTGGACCGTGCCGCTCTGCCGGACAGCGGCGGCGGAGTGCTCACCCCCGCCACCGGTCTCGGGGACGCCCTCGTCGGCCGGCTGCGCTCTGCGGGCATGTTCCTCGCAACCCGCGCCTACTGAGCGAGACGGCCGCGGGAGACGGCACAGGCCGGGTGCCGGGCAGGTCGCGCGCCGGGCGCGGGCTCGCCGCCGCGCCACGGGCTCAGCCCAGGATGAACGGCACCCTCGCCGCGAGACCGCCCAGCGCCGCCTCCTCCGCGGCGTCCGGTGCGCGGCGCCCGGTGCCGATCAGCAGCGCGTCCCCGTCGGAGAAGGAAGCGGGGAACGGGGCGCCCGCGATCCTCTCCAGCGACATGCGGGCCGCCGCGAGAGTCGCCGCGGGCGGTCCGGCGGCCGAGGGCAGGTGCGCGACCAGGTCGAGATGGTGCAGCGTCGCTTCGAGCACGTACGCCGACAGGTAGTCGCGAGCGGTCAGCACCTCGCCGCGGGTGCCGACGCGTCCGGCCGGGTCGGCGAGCCGGGCGGCGCGGCCCGCGGCGGAACCGACGTCGTCGAGGTGGAACTTCAGCAGCTCCGGCTCTCCGTAGGCGGCGGCCAGCCGCGGGATCAGCGCGTCGAGAGGGTCCTCGCCGGTCGGGGGCCCGACGAGCCGCCAGTAGGTGACGTCGTCCGCTGTCGGTTCGGCGTCCGCGGGCGTGACCAGGGTGATCAGGACGTCCTGGGCGTCGATGACGAGGTGGCAGACCAGGTCCCGGACGAGCCAGCCCCGGCAGCCCGACGGCCGCTCGAATTCCTCGTCCGGAACCTCGGCGACCGCGCTGAGCAGCGCCGTCCAGGCGCTCGGGAAGTGGTCCACCGCGGCACGTTAGCCGCGCGCCGGAACGGCGGACAACCGGATTCCGGCGCCCGCGCCCGCGCCCGTACGAGCCCGGCGCACGCGCCCCGGGGACGGGACCGACGCGCCGCGACCAGGCGGCGGGGCCCGGGGACGCCAGACGGTCGATCTCCGTGTGCGGCGGCGACGCACCTCGGATAGACCTCGAACTGCCGATCCGTCAGAAACCCGTCAGGAGCACGAGACCTCGCAGAAGCGGCGAACGCCCCGTCCTTCCGTGCGCCCGCACACGGCGGCGCCGCCGCCTACCGCGCCCCCTCCCGCAGCGAAGGAAGCCGCATGACCGACACGTTCAGACGCGCAGCCCTCACCGCCGCCACCGGTCTCGGCCTGTGCCTCGCCCTCCTGCCCGCAGGGCAGGCCCAGGCGCAGGCTCCGACCCGCGTACCGTGCAACGACATCGCAGCGCTGAAGACGGCCATCGACAACGCGAACGCCCGCGGCGGCAGCATCGTTCTGGCCCCCCACTGCATCTACTCCCTCCCGCAGGCCGACAACGAGGACGACGGCCTGCCCGAGATCACCGGCAAGGTGCGCATCTCCGGGAACCGCACGACGATCCAGCGGCCCCTGAGCGCCTCCGGCGCCTTCCGCATCTTCCACGTACGGCAGACAGGCCACCTCACCCTGAACTCGCTCACCGTCCGCGGCGGCGAGGCCCCTGCGAGCCCGTTCTACGACAGCAACGGAGGGGCCCTCTACAACGAGCGCGGAACGGTCGCCCTGAACGACGTGACCGTCAGGAACAACACCTCCCACTGGCTGGGCGGCGGCGTCTGGAACAGCCTGGGCACGCTCACCATGAAGAACTCGACGGTCCGCGACAACTCCAGCTTCGTCGGCGGCGGAGCGGCCACCAACGGCACCATGAGGACGGACGGCGGCGCCATCCGCGACAACACCGCCGACGCCTGGGGAGGCGGTCTCGCGAACGGAGGCGACAGCAGGCTGAACCACACGCCGGTCGACGGCAATCAGGTCGGAACCTCGGGCGGCGGTCTCGGCGGCGGCATCATGACCCTGCTCATCGACAACGAGATCGGGCCGCTGCGCCTGAACTCCACCAAGGTCAGGGACAACATCTCGCAGACGCTCGGCGGCGGAATCTTCATCGGGGAGACCGACCCGACGACCCTGTACCGGAGCACCGTCACCCGCAACGCCGCGAACGGAGGCCCCGGCAGCGGCGGCGGCATCCACAACGACGGGCGCCGCTTCGGCATCTACACGAGGCCCATCCCCGGCCCGGAGCGGACCATCACCAAGGCGCCCGCCAAGCAGGCGCTGCCCAAGGTGAACCTCAACCAGAGCCGCGTCTACAAGAACACGCCCGACGACTGCGCGCCGCCCAACAGCGTTCCCCGCTGCGAAGCGGTGGGCTCGGCTCCCGCGAAGAACACGGCCAAGCCGGGCAGGAGTTGACCTCCACGGCGCTGCCGGGCAGCGGCCTCTGACGCGACGCGGCATCACGACCGCAGCGCGGCGGCGTCGGACGGCAGCCGGCAGGCGGTCCTTCGGACGCGGTGCCAGACCGTATCCGGGGGACCTCCCGGCGTCCGCGCGCACTCCCCTGTGCCGCGCCGGATCAGGGGATGTCACGCCGGGGGCCGCTGCCTCGTCGTACGGAGCGGAAGGGTTCCCCGGCAGTAGGAGCGGAAGATGAATGTCGCGCTGTGGGTCGCCGCATGGCTGCTGGCTGCGGTAGCGCTGCTCGGCGGTGTCACCAAGGCCTTCGTGCCCAAGGAGAGACTGGCCGCGGCGGAGGGCGGCGGGTGGACCGCGGACGTCGGCACCGGCTTCGTGAAGACCCTCGGCGTCCTCGAACTGCTGGCGGCAGCCGGGCTGTTGCTGCCCGCCGCACTGGGCGTCGCGCCCGTGCTGGTGCCCGTGACCGCCGTCTGCTGGGTGCTGCTGATGATCGGCGCGATGATCACGCACGGACGGCGCGGCGAACACCGGTTCGTGGCGCTGAACCTGGTCTACCTCGCGCTGGCGGCCTTCATCGCCTGGGGCCACTTCGGGCCGGAGCCCTTCACCGGCTGACGTCCCGCCGTCCGGCCCCTGCCCTGATGCTCACCCGCCGGAGTTCGCGCCGGTGCTCCCGCCGGGGCCGCGAGCGGCATCGGCGGCCAGCGCCTGCAGGTACCAGAGGTGGTCCTCGTAGGCCTTCCTGCCCGCGCGGGTCAGGGCCGCCCAGGTGCGCACGCGGCCCGAACCGCGCGGCTTGGTCACCTTCACGTACCCGGCGTCGGCGAGGACCTTCAGATGCTTGCTCATGACCGAGTCGGCGACGCCCAGTTCGTCGCGCAGGGTGCCGAACTCCGCTTCGCGCACCACGGCCAGGAACGCACAGATCCTGAGCCTGTTGGGCGCGTGCACGATCTCGTCGAACATCAGAAGGAGTGATCCGGGTCGGCCGCGATTTCTCGCCGCAGAGCGGCCTCGAACAGCCTGCCGAGGACGATCGTCGCAAGGAGGACGACCCCGGCCGCGACCCACGAGACGGCCGCGGACCCGGTCAGCGAAGCGCTCGCGACGCAGGCCAGAGCGACCAGGCCGAGCAGGGTCAGCACGTTGCGGCTGCGCGTGCCCTGGGCTTTGGCGGTGGAGAGCCCCGCCAGGCGGCGGTAGGCCAGCGTGAGCACGAGACACCCGGCCAGCAGCAACCCCATCGAGGGCAGCGTCCAGTTGGCGTTCTCGAGCCCTTGCGCGAGCACGTGCTGGGCGACCAGCAGACCCAGCACCAGGTGATACCACCAGGGCGCGGCGATCCGGCCGGCTACACCGGCACGGGTAGCGGCCACGGCGTCCAGGGAGGCACGAGCGTCATCCGCTCCGTTGCTTTCCATGACGGAAAGACTATCGAAGAGTTTCCATCACGGAAAGAGCGATGCGGACGCGGGCGGACGCTCACGCCGCTGCGCGCAGCGCGAGGCGCGGGCCTGAAACGGAGTCACACCCAAGAACGGAAGTCGCGACCGGGGGACGCGGCCGGGAGCCGTGACCGGGAGGCTAGAAGCGGTCGAGGCGGCAGCCCGCCAGCACCGGCTCGGCGACGCCGTCGATCAGTTCGCGCGCGACCAGGCGCCCCACGGCCGGGCCGAGCGTGACCGCGGCGTGCAGCACCGCCACGTACAGGCCGGGCACCGCGGCGACCGGGCCGACGATCGGCTCGCCGTCCGCCGGCATGGGGCGTGCGCCGGTCCGGGCGCTGAGCAGCTCGACGTCCGCGGCGCCCCGGAAAGTGGACCGGACGGCGGCGAGGGCGCGTTCGGACGAGTCCGCGGCGGCGATCAGCCGGTCCGCGGTCACCTGGCGGAGATCGAAGTCCCGGTTGCTGACCACGGTGCGTACCAGACCGGCCGGAGCGCGGAACCGGAAAAGCGTCGCCGGCGACGGATCCACCGGCACGCGCACCCCGAGCGGCGCACCCAGCGCGGCCGTCGCCACCCCGGCTGCGAGCACCACGTGCGCGGCGGGAAGAAGCCCCTCGGCCGTCTCGACTCCGGCGGCCCGGCCCGCGGCGTCCCGGCGGACCGCGGTCACCGGGGTGTCCGGAAGGAACCGGGCGCCGTGCGCGCGGGCGCCCTCGACCAGCCGCCCGGTCACGCCCACCGGGTCGACGGCTCCGTCGCCCGGCGCCCAGACGGCCCGCTCCGGGGGCTGCCGCAGGGCGGGCTCCAGCGCCGCGACGGTGGCACCGTCGACGATCTCCTGCCCGGGCCCCGCTTCCGGCGGGACGTTCGCAGCGTCCCAGGAAAGGGAGCCGGACCAGGTCACCGGCAGTCCCGGCAGTTCGGCCTCCAGCCGCCGGTACTCCGCCGTCGCGGTCACCCGCAACGCGGCGGCCGGGCCGGTGCGTACGCCGGCCGCTCCGACCCAGGCGAACGACTGCGCCGTGACTCCGGCCCCCGGACGCCCGGCGTCGACGAGAGTCACGGCGGCCCCCGCCCTGGCGGCGTGGTAGGCCACCGAGGCACCGACGATGCCGGCGCCGGCCACCACCAGGTCGCTGCTCATCAGCGGCTCGTCACGCAGGTGTCCGGCTCGCCGTACGCGTAGGCGCGGAGGTCGACGAGCGCGGGATCGCTGAGTCCGGTCACGGCGGAGGAGTCAACCACGACGGCCGGCCGGCCGCCTCACGGTTTCCGGGCGTACGTACCTCGACTCCGCCGAGACCGAGCTCGGTTGACCTCTCATCTCGACGCCCGGGCACCGGGGGTGCCCGGTTCGGGGGCGGCCGGATCGGAGGCATTCGGTTCGGGGACATCCGCCCCGGAGTCGGCCGGTGCCCGAGGAGGCGTCCTGTACGCGCGGAGGGGCGCGTTGACCGCGGCCACCGCGGCGACCGCCAACGCGGCCGTGAGCCCCCCGGCGACAAGGGAGAAGGGCGCGGAGGTGACCGACGCCAGCAAGCCGCCCCGGAGGTTCCCGAGTTCGGGGCCCGCGACGCCGATGACGTGCTCCATCGAGGACACCCGCCCCCTGTACGCGTCGGGAGTCTCCAGCTGGACCAGGGCGCCGCGGGTGACCACCGAGACGGTGTCGGCGGCGCCCGCCACGGCCAGACAGCCGAACGCCGGCCACAGCGCCCCGGCCAGCCCGAACCCGGCCAGCGCCACACCCCAGACGCCTGCCGCGATCAGCTGAACCAGGCCGCCTCGGCGCAGGCGCGTCACCGTGCCCGAGAAGAGGCCCGCTGCGATGCCGCCGACTGCCACCGCCGAGAGAAACAGGCCGAGCGTCCGCGGACTGCCCCCGAACCGGGCCTCGTTGACCAGCGGGAAGAGGGCGACGGGCATGGCGAGCAACGTCGCGGACAGGTCAGTGGCCATCGAGCCCCAGAGCGTCGGACGGCGCAGGACGATCCGCCAGCCGCCGCGCCCGGCACGGCGCCGGTCGCTCCGCGCCTCCCCTCCCTCGGGACGCACGGCGGGGAGGTGCGCCACCGCGAGCAGCGCGACCGCGACGGCCCCCGCCTGCGCGGCGTAGGCGGTGGCGAAGTCCCACCGGGCGACGACGACTCCGGCCAGCGCGGGACCGGCCAGCATTGCCGCCTGGAAGGAGAGGTTGTTCAGGGCGAGCCCGGCCGCGACCTGATCGGCCGGAAGCAGCCTGACGGGAAGGGTGCGCCGGGCCGGCGCTCCCAGTGCGGCGCCGGCCGTGTTGGCGGCGGTCAGGACGAGCAGCAGCACCACGCTCCGGTTCCCGGCCAGGGCCTGGGCGCAGAGCCCGGCGGAGGCCAGGAGCTGCCCCGCGGTGGCGGCGAGCACCACGGCACGGCGGTCGAGGACGTCGGCCAGCGTGCCGCCGATCAGTCCGAACAACACCATCGGCAGGCCGGTCGCGAGCCCGATGGCGCCGGTGGCCACGGGACTCCGGGTCAGCTCCCAGACCTGGGCCAGCACCGCCACCGTGGCGATCTGCCCGCCGAACTGGGAGGCCGAGGTGCCCACCCACAGGGCGCGGAACGGCCGGCTGCCGCGCAGCGGCCGGGTGTCGAGGAACCGGCCACCCCGCCTCATGACTCCGGCTCGACGAGGTGGCTGAGGATCCGCTCCCGCATCGGCCTGCGTTCCAGGGCGCGCCGCAGCTCCGCGACGGCGGCGGTCAGCGCGTGCGGGATCTCCGCGTCCAGTTCCGCGACCGACGCGTGGGTGGCGCGCCATTCCGCCTCCAGGAACGGCACGAGCGAGCGGCCGCGACCGGTCAGCTCCACCCGGCGGGTCCGCGCGTCGGGTCCCGGTTCGGAGATGACCAGCCCTTCCTTGCGCATGGCGGCGACGGTCTGGCTGATCGCGGAGTGCGACCGGCCCAGGGACGCCGCGAGTTCGCGGATGGTCAGCGGGCCGGTGTGGGCGAGGCGGATCAGCGGCGAGGCGAACCGCGGTCTCACCCCCTCGATGCCGCGCTCGGTGTAGACGCGCTCGATCTCGGCGTCCAGATCGGCCAGGAGCTGGTGCAGCGACTGCCACGGGTCAGGGCGCGTCGTCGGGTCGTCAGATGTCACAGCGCTAATATAACAGCGCTGTTATGTCTGTGGGCTGCCCAACCGGCGGCAGCCGCAGTAGCGTTGGGGCTTCTGGTCGATGAAGCGTCCCTGGGAGCCGCTCCGCCCCCCGGCGGACCGGGAGTTGTGAGCGCCGGCTGACGCCCTCCGCATCGACATCCAGCCCGTAACCCGTCGCATCACGCGCGCCCTGCTGCGCAGTCGCACGCCGGCGGTTCCGCTCGGGCCACCGCTACCTCAACGGCAACGGCTGATCGAAGGGGACATACATGCAGCCTGGACGCGCGAGCCGCTCGGCGATGGGCAGCGCCCTGCTCAGGGCAGAACACGCCCGCGAGGACCCCGTGTGCGTACTGGACGACACGCTGGCCGGACAGCTCGTCCCGGCCTCGGAACGACCGCACCTGGAGGAGACGATCGCCGGCTGGCCTCCTCAGGTGCGCCGGTCCCTGCGTCTGCGCCACGCGCTCCGCGCGCGAGTGGCCGAGGACGAGGCCGTAGCGGGCCTGTCCGGGGGCCGGTCCGACTACGTGCTGCTCGGGGCCGGCCTGGACACGTTCGCCTGGCGGCATCCGCGTGCCGGTCTCTTCCGCATCTGGGAGGTGGACCATCCGGACACCCAGGCCTGGAAGCGGGCGGCGCTCGCGCACGCAGGGGTGGCGGAGGCGGCGAACGTCCGGTTCGTATCCGCCGACCTGGTCACCACGGAGCTTCAGGAGACGGATCTGCCGGGGCTGGCGACGTGGAACTGGCTGGGAGTGACGATGTACCTCCCGCAGTCAGCGACCCGGACCACTCTGCGCGCCATCGCCTCCCGGCAGGAAGGAACGACGCTGGTCGCCGACTTCGTCTGCGCGGACGAGGAGCTCGACGGTGCCGGACGGGCCGTCAGATCGTCGGCAGACGCGGCCGTCGCCACCGAAGGCGAGCCCGTCCTCGCCGATTACACCGTCGCCGAGGTCGAATCCCTCCTCCTTGAGGCGGGGTTCCGCACCGTGACCCTGCTGGACGCGGACGCGCTCCGCGCGCGCTACCTGCCCACGCGGCCCGGCCTGTGCCTTTCGAGCTCCACTGTGCTCGCCGTGGCGACCGTGTGACGGCGGCGGCCCTCGACGGCAAGGCCCCTGAACATGGGCACGGTGACAGATGCGCCACACTTGCAAGCGATTTGCTTGCAATAGTTAGCACGTGGGGGCATGGTGGAGACCATGGCTTCCCTGAACGTCGGCAATGTGGGCGAGTTCCTGCGCGAGCAGCGGCGCAACGCCAAGCTCTCGCTGCGGCAGCTCGCCGACGCCGCCGGGGTGTCCAACCCGTACCTCAGCCAGATCGAGCGCGGCCTGCGCAAACCCAGCGCCGACATCCTGCAGCAGCTCGCCAAGGCGCTGCGGATCTCGGCCGAGACGCTGTACGTACAGGCCGGGATCCTCGACGAACGGGAGCGGGAGGACCTTCTGCAGGTCCCGGCCGCCATCCTCGCGGACTCCTCGATCAACGACGGGCAGAAGCAGGCGCTGCTCCAGATCTACGAGTCGTTCCGCAAGGAGAACGGGCATACGGCGTCCAAGGAGCCCGGGCAGGACGCGGGAACCGGGCCCGCCCGGAAGCGCGAAACGACCGCGGACACCCGCACGAACGAAGCCGAGGCCCCCGAGGCCGACGCCCGATAGCACTACATCAGCAGGGAGAGACCTTCCATGCCCAACGGCAACGACCTCCGCAGGACGCTCACCGACCCCAAGCCCCTCTACTTCGCCGCCGGCGTGCTCGACAAGATCCGCGAGGAGGCCCCGGACCGGATCGCCGCCGTACGCGCGACCGACCCCAAGGACGTCCAGGCGCGCGTCAGCAAGCAGGCGAAGGAGACCCAGGCGAAGGTCAGCCAGACCCTGGGGAACATCGACACCGACATCAAGAAGCTGCGCGAGCAGGCACAGCACCTCGCGCTGCAGAGCCTCGGCATGGCAGCCGAGTACGCCGTGAAGGCACGCGAGACCTACGACGAGCTGGCCGACCGCGGCCGCGGCGCCGTGAAGAACTGGCGCGGCGAGAGCGACGTCCCCGAGGTCACGGTCGAGCGCGAGCCGGTCAAGGTCGCCGAGCCGCCGGCCGAGCCCCGCCGCAGCACTGCCAAGCCGGCCGGGGCGAAGGCCGCGGACGGTGCCTCGCCGACGACCGCGACGGCGGGCGCCCGCCGCACCACGACGGCGAAGACCACCCCTGCCAAGGGCGCCACCGGCAAGTCCGCCACGGGCGAATCCGCCACGGGCAAGAAGGGGACGGCCGGCGACGCCCCGAAGGCCGGCGGCGCGAAGTCCGCCGCCCAGAAGAACGGCGACGGCAAGGCCGGCAACGCCCGCACCGGCACCGCCAAGTCCAACGGCGGCCGCAAGTCCGCGCCGAAGTCCGACGAGTCCTGACTTCGGGGGCATCGGCCGGATGACCGGTCCGGCGAGCGGGTACGGTGGCAGGGCGAGCCGCTCACGGGGCGACGGGCGACCGCCGGACAGGCCGGTACGCTCAGCGGCTCACCGACTCAGGACACTTACGAACGCGCAGGGATGTGGACGTGATGATGGAGGGGTTCTTCGGAGTGCTGGGGATTATCTCCATGGTGCTCCTGGCCATGGCGGTGTTCGCCTTCATCGACGGCGCGATGCGTCCGACCGGCGCCTACGCCGCCGCGAGCAAGCAGAGCAAGGTCTTCTGGCTGATCATTCTCGGCCTGACCATCGCGGCGAACATGTTCAACATCCTCTTCCTGCAGGTGGCGGGCCTGATCGCGACGATCGTCTACATCGTCGACGTCCGCCCCGCCCTCAAGCAGGTCAGCGGGAACGGCCCGCGCAAGGGCGGCAGCAGCAGCGACGGGCCTTACGGGCCCTTCAACGGCCGCTGAGCCGGGGAGCCGGCTCGTCGACGGACACGGTTGACCGCGCAGCGCTTCGCCTTCCGCCGTTCACTCGCGCCGGACGCGGTGAACTCCCTCCGGTAGCGGTGACCCCGCCTCCCCCGGTCCGCTCCCGCGCTTCCCCGTTCACTCCCGCCGGTCGCGGTTCATCCTCGGTCGAGGAGCAGCACCGCGACGTCGTCGGTGAGTTCGCCGCCGTTCAGGCCCCGCACGTCCTCCATCGTCGCGTCGAGCAGCTGCTCGCCGTGGGCCCCCTGCGCCATGCGCGCCGTGACGATCTCCAGCATCCCCTCCTGCCCGAGACGCTGGCGCCCCTCGCCGACATGGCCCTCGATGAGGCCGTCGGTGTACATCAGCAGGCTCCAGGTCCGGCCCAGTTCGACCTGCCGCCGCGGCCAACGGGCCCGCGGCACCACTCCCAGTGCGGGACCGCTGTCGTCGTACGGCAGCAGCCTCGGTGCGGTGCCTCCCGCGCCGGCGACGAGCGGCGAGGGGTGCCCGGCGAGGCAGACCCCTGCCCGGCGCCCGTCGGGGGAGATGTCGACCGTGCAGAGGGTCGCGAAGACCTCGTCGCTCGGACGCTCGTTCTCCAGCACCTTCTGCAGCGTCCCCAGCAGCTGGTCACCGCAGAGGCCGGCGAACGTCAACGCCCGCCAGGCTATGCGCAGTTCGACGCCGAGAGCGGCCTCGTCGGGGCCGTGGCCGCACACGTCACCGATCATCGCGTGGACCGTGCCGTCGGCGGTGCGCACGGTGTCGTAGAAGTCGCCGCCGAGCAGGGCGCGGGAGCGTCCGGGGCGGTAGCGGGCGGCGAAGCGCAGCTCACTGCCCGCGAGGAGCGGTGTCGGGAGCAGCCCACGCTCCAGCCGCGCGTTCTCCTGGGCGCGCAGCCGGGACTCGGTGAGCTGCCGCTGAGCCAGGTCGGAGCGCTTGCGTTCGACGGCGTACCGGATGGCGCGATTGAGGAGCCGTCCGTCCAGCTCGTCGCGGAAGAGGTAGTCCTGGGCGCCGACCCGCACGGCCTCGGCGGCGCGCTCCGCGTCGGCGCCGTCCGTCAGTACGAGTACGGCGTGGCGCGGGGCGAGACGCAGCACGTGCCGCAGCATCTCCAGCTCGTCCGACTGTTCTCCGTCCCGCTCGCCGGGCCGGTCCGCGTCGTGGGCTCCGGCCGCCGCGCCGGCTCCCCGCCCTGCCTCCTCCGCACCTGACTCGTGGGCGGTGGCTCCGCCCTGGGCGCCGGTGAGGGCGAGGTCGAGCAGGATGCACTGCACGTCGTCGGTCAGCAGCCGTTCGGCTTCGGTGAGGTTGCGCGCCGTCCGTACCTTGATGCGCTCGCCCGAAGCGTCGGAGAGCCGGTCTCCCGGGAGGTATCCGCCTGCGGCGTCGAGCATCTCCGGGACGCTGCGCCCTCCGGCGCGGCTGTCCTCGATGACCAGCAGCGACAGCCCGCTCTTCGCGGGCGCCGCGGCCCGGCCGGGCCCACCGGCCTGACGCGGTACAGACGCGCGCGGCGACGCGGACACCGCGTCTTCGCGTGGCACGCCTACGGGCATGTGTGCTTCCTTCCCTCCCCCCGAGGGTGCGGCCGCGTGCCAGCCGGCACGCCACCAGGCCCGGCCAACGGCGCTGGTCCACCGCGCCTGCGTCGTCCGGGCTGTCAGGGGACCCTAGCGCCCCCGCACGTATGTACGGAATGGATGTCGGCAAACGTCACATGGCATATGCCTGCACACCGGAGCCCGTTCGTCCTCATTTGTCCGGGCGCACGACGCCCTTGATCAGCAGCGAGCCCGCGCCCGCGATGGTGATCTGGCGCCCCGTGCGGGGCGCGTGGACCATCTCGCCCCCGCCCACGTACATGCCGACGTGGCTCGCGTCACGCTTGTAGATGATGAGGTCACCGGGGCGCATCTCCCGCAGCGGCACCCGCGGCAGCTGCCTCCACTGCTCCTGCGACGTCCGCGGTATCTCCTCGCCCGCCGCCTGCCACGCACGCAGGGTCAGCCCCGAGCAGTCGAACGTACGGGGACCCTCGGCGCCCCACTCGTAGTCCTTGCCGATCTGGTTCGTGGCGTAGGCGATCGCGCGCTTGCCCGCCTTCGAGGCCTTGCCGCTGATGTCGTCCAGCACGCCGGACTTCAGCCACTTCGACTGCCGCGCCCAGGCCGCCTCGTCCTCCAGCTGCCGCAGCCGCTTCAACTCGTCCTTCGCAAGGCGCGATTCGAGCTGTTCGGCCCGCTCCAGCTCCCTCTCGACCTTCTTCTTGGCCGCCGCCTTCCGCTTGCGGTTCGCCTCCAGCGCCTTCAGCTTGGCCGCGGCCTCGTCGGCGTACTTCTCCAGCTTGAACTCGCTGCGCGCGAGCGTGGTGATCACGCCCATCGCCGCCCGCTGGCCCTTCCGCATGATGAAGGCGTCACGCATGAACGCCTCCGGTGACTCGCGGAGGATCAGCCGGGCCTCGTCGGGCATCCCGCCGCTGCGGTACTGGGCGCGGGCGAGCGCGCCGGCCGTGTTCTTGTACTCGCGCTGCTTCACGCGCAGCGAGGAGGCCTTCTCCTTCAGGCTCTTCACGGCCTTCGCCTGGCTCTTCGCCCGCTCCTCGGCGCCGTTGTAGGCCTCGGCCGCCGCCTCGGCCCGGTCGTGGAGCCGGTCGATCTGCTTCTGGACGTCCTCGAGGCTCGGGCCGCTGGCACCGGACGCGCCCTCGCCGCCGTCCCGGCCGCCCGGGTCCGCGTGGGCCGTCCCCGCCGCGGGCACCGCCAGCATTCCGAGCACGCAGGCCGCCACAACCGCCCGGTGTTTCGCCGTACCGCCCACCCTTGCCCCCTCGTGGTCACGTCCGCCGCAGGCACTGCCGCATGCGTGCCGCACCTGCCGGGTCGCGGGCGGCGGACGGCCCGTCAGAACCCGTCAACTTCCGCCCACTCAGCGGATGGTGCCACGCGCTTACCGAGAACAACAGGCCCGCAGGCGCCGCCCCGGACCCCTGAACCAGTCCCTCCGGAGCGCCCCGCGCCTGGTCACGCCGGGGAAGACCTACCCGCGGGTACTCCCCGAAAACAGGCCCCTCCGCCGCCTCGCACGGCGCCATCGAGCTGACCGCCGAGGTTCACCGCGCGTTCATTCACCTCCGTGGGCCGCTTCACCTGATCTGTCTAATTTCAGCCGTACGGAGCGCGGACTGCCCGCCTCCCGACCGGCTGCCGGGCAGCGCGCCCAGGGGCCGCCAGAACCCACAGACGTCTCGCGCGCCGCCCCGCCGGCGGGCTCCAGGAAGGAACTGAACGAAAGTGAAGCTTCAGCGCACGAACCGGCTTCGCGCCCTCGCGCTCGGCGCCGTCGCGGTCTCCGGCGCCCTGGTACTCACCGGCTGCGGCTCGGACGACAACACCTCGAAGACCACCGAGAAGGCCGCCGCCGGCATCGAGTGCGACGGCAAGGGCAAGCTGCTGGCCTCCGGCTCCACGGCGCAGAAGAACGCGGTGGACGCCTGGGTGAAGAACTACCAGGCGGCGTGCGGGAACACCCAGATCAACTACAAGGACATCGGCTCCGGCGGCGGCATCCAGGAGTGGCTGCAGGGCACCACCGCCTTCGCCGGCTCCGACTCCGCGCTCAAGCCCGACGAGGTCGCGGCGTCGAAGAAGGTCTGCAAGGGCGGCCAGGGCGTCAACCTGCCGATGGTGGGCGGCCCGATAGCCGTCTCGTACAACCTCTCCGGCGTCGAGGACCTCGCCCTGGACGCGCCCACTCTCGCCAAGATCTTCGACTCGAAGATCAAGAAGTGGAACGACCCGGCGATCAAGAAGCTCAACCCGGGCAAGAAGCTCCCCGCCACCGACATCCAGGCCTTCCACCGCTCCGACGAGTCGGGCACGACGCAGAACCTCGGCAAGTACCTGGGCACCGCCGCCGAGGACGACTGGAAGTACGAGGACGAGAAGTCCTGGCCCGCCGAGGGCGGCCAGTCCGCGTCGGGTTCGGCGGGCATCGCCCAGCAGGTCAAGCAGACCGACGGCGCCATCGGCTACTTCGAGCTGTCCTACGCCACCGCCAACAACCTCGACAGCGTCAAGATCGACACAGGTGCGGGCGAGCCCGTGGCGGCCACGTCCCAGAACGCCTCCAGGGCCATCGCCGACGCGAAGGTCGTCGGCAAGGGCAAGGACCTCGCGCTGGAGCTGAACTACGCCACCAAGGCCGAGAACGCCTACCCGATCGTCCTCGTCACCTACGAGATCGCCTGCGACAAGGGCAACGAGAAGAACACCCTCGACGCCGTCAAGTCCTTCCTGTCCTACACCGCCGGTGAGGACGGCCAGAGCACGCTGACGAAGCTGGGTTACGCGCCGCTCCCCGAGGAGGTCGCGAAGAAGGTCCGCAGCACCATCCCGGAGCTGTCCTGACGGGCCGTACCCGGCCGGGACCGTGGCTGCTCCCCCGCCACGGCGCGTGACGTGGCCGGCCCGGCAGCGGGCCGGCCACCGGCGTCCGCCCCCTCCGCGGGCCACCGCCCCCGCCACCCCCGGCCTGCCCGGCGTACCCGCCGGCCGCCCGTCCGGTGCACCGCCGCCAGGGGACTCCCCGACCCAGACCGGAGACACCATGGACCTCTCACACACCTCGCCGGCCCCGACGGCCCCGCCCCCGACGCCGCCGGACAGCGATCCGTCCGCCGTCAAGGGCAGGGCGGTCCACCCCGGCGACAAGATCTTCCGCGGTCTGTCCCGCGGTTCCGGCATCACGCTGCTGGTGATCATGGCGGCCATCGCCGCGTTCCTCACCTACCGCGCGTCGATCGCCCTCTCCGCCAACTCGGCGAACTTCCTGACCGCCTTCGAGTGGAACCCCCAGGGGGATCCGCCCGCGTTCGGCATCGGCATCCTCGCCTTCGGGACGGCCGTCAGCTCGGTGATCGCGATGGTGATCGCCGTGCCCGTCGCCGTGGGCATCGCGCTGTTCATCTCGCACTACGCCCCCCGCAGGATCGCGGCGCCGCTCGCCTACGTCATCGACCTGCTGGCCGCGGTGCCCTCCATCATCTACGGCCTGTGGGGCGCGCTCTTCCTCGTCCCCTACCTGGACGGGCTCACGCGCTGGCTGGACCGGTTCCTCGGCTGGACGACGCTCTTCGAGATGTCCAACCCGGGCAGCCCGGCACGCTCGATCTTCACCGTCGGCATCCTGCTGGCGATCATGATCCTGCCGATCATCACGAACGTCTGCCGCGAAGTCTTCCTGCAGGCACCGAAGATGTACGAGGAAGCGGCGCTGGCGCTGGGCGCCACCCGCTGGGAGGTCATCCGCATGTCGGTGCTGCCCTTCGGCCGGTCCGGCATCATCTCCGCCTCGATGCTCGGCCTGGGACGCGCGCTGGGCGAGACCATGGCCGTCGCGACGGTGCTCTCCCCCGGCTCCGTCTTCACCTGGCACCTTCTCGACCCCGGCAGCGGCACGTTCGCGCAGAACATCGCCGCGAAGTTCAACGAGGCCGACGAGTTCGGACGTGACGCGCTGATCGCCTCCGGCCTCGTCCTCTTCGTCATCACCCTGCTCGTCAACGGCGCCGCCCGCTACATCATCGCCCGCCGCAAGGAGTACTCGGGGGCCGACGCATGAGGCACGGAAGGGCACTTCGCCGAGCAGGCACCACCCGGGAGCGAGGGCACGTATGAGCGACAACGCACTGACGGACAGGCCGCAGGTCACCGGCCCGCCCTCCGCCGGCCCCTCCCTGGCCCGCCGGCGCCTGCCGCGCTGGACCCCGGCGCTGGTCGTCCTGGTCTCGGTGGGCCTGGGCGTCGGCGGGGGCAGCCTCGCCGGCTGGGAGAGCCGCGTCCAGCAGGGGCTGATCGCCGCCCTGCTGTCCGTGATCGTCACCTACGCGCTGACGAGCCTCGTCGAGGACTCCCGCCAGGCCAGGGACAAGGTCGCGACGAGCGTCGTGTGGGTCTGCTTCGCCGCCGCCGTGGTCCCCCTGGTCTCCCTCGCCTGGACGACCGTCAGCCGCGGCGCGGAACTCCTCGACGGCTACTTCCTCTCCCACTCGATGGGCGGCATGACCAACATCGAGGAAGGCGGCGGCGTCTACCACGCGTTCCTCGGCACCGTCGAACAGGTCGGTCTGGCAACGCTGATGGCCGCCCCCGTCGGACTGCTCACGGCCGTCTACCTCGTCGAGTACGGCCGTGGCCGGCTCGCGCAGGCGGTGACCTTCTTCGTCGACGTCATGACGGGCATCCCGTCCATCGTCGCCGGACTGTTCGTCCTCGCCTTCTGGAACCTCGGACTCGGTTTCGGCCCCTCGGGATTCGCCGGCTCCATGGCGCTGGCGATCCTGATGATGCCCGTCGTGGTGCGCTCCACCGAGGAGATGCTGAAGCTCGTCCCGAACGAACTGCGGGAGGCGTCGCTGGCGTTGGGCGTTCCGAAGTGGCGCACCGTCCTCAAGGTCGTACTGCCCACGTCCATGGGCGGCATCGCCACCGGCGTGATGCTCGCCGTCGCCCGCATCGCCGGCGAGACGGCACCCGTGATGCTGCTCGTCTTCGGCAACCCGCTGATCAACCCCAACCCGTTCTCAGGCGCGCAGGAATCGCTCCCGCTCTACGTCTGGAACCAGTACAAGCTCGGCAACGCGGCCAGCATCGACCGCGCCTGGGCCGGAGCGCTCACGCTGATCGCGTTCGTGATGCTCCTGAATCTGCTGGCGCGCGGTATCGCCCGCTGGAAAGCGCCCAAGGGGGCGGGCCGTTGAGTCCCGGCCCGGCCGCCCCCACGCCCCGGGCGCCCGCTCACGCGCCCTCCCGCACGCACCCCGAGAAAGCGACTGACACCATGGCCAAGCGAATCGACGTCAGCGGCCTCACCGCCTTCTACGGCGGTCACCGGGCCATCGACGACATCTCCATGAGCGTCGAACCCCGCTCCGTCACGGCCTTCATCGGCCCGTCCGGCTGCGGCAAGTCGACCCTCCTGCGCACCCTCAACCGCATGCACGAAGTCACCCCCGGCGGCCGGGTGGAGGGCAAGGTGATGCTGGACCACGAGGACCTGTACGGGACGAGCGTGGACCCCGTCGCCGTGCGCCGCACCATCGGCATGGTCTTCCAGCGGCCCAACCCCTTCCCGACGATGTCGATCTACGACAACGTCGCGGCCGGGCTGCGCCTGAACGGCGACTTCAGGAAGAAGGAACTCGACGGCATCGTCGAGAAGTCCCTCAAGGGCGCCAACCTGTGGAACGAGGTCAAGGACCGCCTCGGGAAGCCCGGTTCGGGTCTCTCCGGAGGCCAGCAGCAGCGGCTGTGCATCGCCCGCGCCATCGCCGTGCAGCCGCAGGTGCTGCTGATGGACGAGCCGTGCTCGGCCCTCGACCCGATCTCCACGCTGGCGATCGAGGACCTCATCGGCGAGCTGAAGTCCCGCTTCACGATCGTCATCGTCACGCACAACATGCAGCAGGCGGCACGGGTTTCGGACCGTACGGCCTTCTTCAACCTCTCCGCGGTCGGCCGGCCCGGCAAGCTCATCGAAATCGACGACACCGAGCGGATCTTCTCCAACCCGTCGGTGCAGGCCACCGAGGACTACATCTCGGGCCGCTTCGGCTGATCCGCGGGCACCGGTGCCGAGCCGAGCGGACGGCGACCGCGCCTTCGCGGTGACCGCTGGCTCACGGCGCCGCACGGCGGTGCCGACAGCAGGGCTCGCCCCCGCTCAGCGGAGGCGAGCCCGTCGTGCTGCGTGAGCCTCGCGGCCCGGGAAGGTCAGCCGAAGAAGAGCAGGATCGACCAGTAGCTGAGCGCCGCCACCGTTGCGGCGGCCGGCATGGTGATGAACCATCCCGCGACGATGTTCCCGGCGACTCCCCAGCGCACCGCGGAGACCCGCTTCGTCGCGCCCACGCCCATGATCGCGGAGGTGATGACGTGCGTGGTGGAGATCGGTGCGCTGAACATGAAGGACGCCGTGTACATCACGGAGGCGGCAGTCGTCTCCGCGGCGAAGCCCTGCGGCGGGTCGAGTTCGATGATCCGGCGCCCCAGCGTCCGCATGATCCGCCAGCCGCCGGCGTACGTGCCCAGCGAAAGCATTCCCGCGCAGGCGAACTTGACCCACAGCGGAATTCCCTTGTCGTCCTGCACATCCGCGATGCTCAGGGCCAGCACCACGATGCCCATCGTCTTCTGCGCGTCCTGCAGGCCGTGCCCCAGTGCCATTCCCGCCGCGGAGACCGTCTGCGCGATGCGGAAACCCCGCTTCGCACGGTGCGGGCTGGAGCGGCGGAACAGCCACAGGATGACGACCATCACCAGGTAGCCCAGCGCCATCCCGACGATCGGTGAGAGGAACATCGGCAGGACGATCTTCTCGATCACACCGGACCAGATGACGACCGTGCCACCTGCAAGTGCGGCACCGACCATGCCGCCGAACAGGGCGTGGGAGGAGGAGGACGGCAGCCCGAAGTACCACGTGATCAGGTTCCACACGATCGCGCCGACGAGCGCGGCGAAGAGGATGGCCATTCCGCTCCGCCCGTGCGGCGTCTCGATCAAGCCCTTGCTCACGGTCTTCGCGACGGAACTGCCGAGGAAGGCGCCGGCCAGGTTCATCACGGCCGCCATGGCCAGCGCGGCGCGGGGCGTCAGCGCACGCGTCGAGACCGAGGTGGCGATCGCGTTGGCCGAGTCGTGGAAGCCGTTCGTATACGTGAAGAAGAGCGCGACCCCGATGGTCACGATGAGAGCGAACGTGTCCACGAGTGGTCAGGACTCCTTGACCGCGATGGTCTCGACCGTGTTGGCCACGTGCTCGAAGGCGTCCGCCGCCTCCTCCAGCACGTCCACGACCTGCTTCAGCTTCATGACGTCCATCGCGTCGTACTTGCCGTTGAAGAGGTGGGCGAGCAGCTTGCGGTGGATCTGGTCCGCCTGGTTCTCAAGGCGGTTGACCTCGATCCAGTACTCGGTGAGGTTCTCCATGGTGCGCAGGTGCGGCATGGCCTCGGCCGTCAGCTCGGCCGCACGCGCCAGCACCTCGATCTGCTGCTCGACGCCCTTGGGCAGGTCCTCGATCTCGTAGAGCACGACGAGATCGACGGCCTCCTCCATGAAGTCCATGATGTCGTCGAGCGAGGAGGCCAGCTTGTAGATGTCCTCCCGGTCGAAGGGCGTGATGAAGGAGGAGTTGAGCTGGTGGAAGATCGCGTGCGTCGCGTCGTCCCCCGCGTGCTCCGCGGCACGCATACGCTCGGCGATCTCGGCGCGTGCGGAGGATTCCGCCCCGAGCAGTTCCATCAGGAGTCTCGAGCCCGTGACGATGTTGTCCGCGGAGGCCGCGAACATGTCGTAGAAGCTCGTCTCCCTTGGGGTCAGACGAAAGCGCACTGGAGATCCTCGGGGTCCATCGGTGACGGTCTCGTTGATGCTAAGCGCATCATCCGGCCACGGCGAGGCGGCCTCAGACAGTGTCGCCCATAGCTCACTCTGCCCTGAACCGCCCTCCCCGAATCCGCTACGCTATACCCACGAGGGGTATCTTTCCAGGCTTTCGGGACAGTGCGTACTACCGTGCATTTCCGGCCATTTCAGGCCCTTCTACGTACGCGATCGCGCACCGCCCCGCGCCCACTGACCACGGGAGGCACCATGACGACGGCCGGAGCCGACGACGGGCGGAGCACCACCGCCGGCGAGGACCCCTGCGCCGCCCACGCCGCCACCGGCGAGCACGGCTACACCAAGGAGAAGGACGCCCACCTCAAGCGCCTCCGCCGCATCGAGGGCCAGGTGCGGGGCCTGCAGCGCATGGTCGAGGAGGACGTGTACTGCATCGACGTCCTCACCCAGGTCTCGGCGTCCACGAAGGCGCTGCAGTCCTTCGCGCTCCAGCTCCTGCAGGAGCACCTGCGGCATTGCGTGGCACACGCCGCGAAAGAGGGCGGCACGGAGATGGACGAGAAGGTCGAGGAGGCGACGGCAGCCGTCGCGCGCCTGCTGCGCACCTAGCCGCCGCGACCGATCGGGACGTAACACCCGGAACGCCAGGACCCCCGCACGGCGGAAGTGGCGGATCACACACGAGCACGAACGCCGCTTACGGCGCACAGCGGGACGATTCGCCCACCTCTCGCAGGCACCACGGGGCTCGTCAGGAACGCCGGTGCGGCGACGCGGCCGCCCGGCCGCCGGAAGCCTGGCCCCTGGCCTGCGTGGAGCGCGCCACCGGGCGCTGAACCGACCGCCAGGCCGTCTCGTCGACGTCGCCCGGGACCGTGCCGAGCACCTCGTCGATACGTGCCACGCTCAGCCTCTCCTCGCCGGCCGCCTCCGCCGCCGAGGCGGCGATCATCAGCTCGCCGCACAGCTCGATCTCGGCGAGGGCCACGTGGTCCTGGACGACAGAACCCCGCGAACCACGACCGGGCACACCGGGAACGCTGCCAGGCACACGCACCACCTCCTCGTGTATCCCCACAGTAGGGACGGGCGCACCCTCCGCGCATGGCAAATCCGGACCATTTCGAACCCGCGACCGCGACCGAGGCGTCCGTTGCGGAGCCATGGGCCCCGCAACTCCTCAGAACGGCGCGATCTTTCCCGCGTAGATATCGGATGATCGGGGCATCTCGACCGTCACCGGTGCGCCGAAGCCGTGGAACCACGTCGTCGACGAAACGGCGACGCCCTCACCGCCGTTCCCGTCGGCCTCCGTCCCACCCGGCTCTTTCCGCGCGTCACCCGCGAAAGTGAACTCGTGCCTGACCTTCCGCAGGCGCCCCTGCCCATCGACGTACGCGTCAAACGGAACCGCCCGTTCGGAGAACCCTTTCGCCGCCGCGGTCAGCTGATCACGCCAGTGCGGGGCGGCGTTCCGCGCCGCCGCCCACAGGTCGACCGTGCCCCTGTAGCGGCGCACGCTCTCCCCGTCCAGCTCCCGCCTTCCCGCGTACTTCACCTCCCGCGCGCCGCGCAGCAGTTCGGCCGCGCTGACGGCGTCCGTCGCACCCGCCGTGACCAGGTTGCCGTCGGGAAGTGCGGTGGTGTCGAGACGGACCCACTTGTCCTGGGGGACGCCCGCCCCCCGGTTCTTCATGTACAGAGCCTGCGGGACCACGATTTCCTTCACGAGACGCCGCTCGCCGGGCCGCGCGCCCGAAGTCCCCTCGGGCAGCCGTACCGTGAGGTGGCCCAGCCGCTTCCGGTAGTCGAAACCGCCCTCGCCGTCGACGGAGATGCGGGTCCCCCCGCTGGCCATCGTCAGGGAGGTGCGGGAGCGCGAAGTCCCGTACCGGGTCAGTACGTCGGGAGCGGCTCGTACGACCTCGGCGGGAGTGGGGTGCGGCTTGTCGATCGCGGCCGCCGTGCCGTTGTCCGTACAGCCGGTGGCCAGGAGGAGCAAGGAGACGGCGGCGGTGAGAGTGCCGGTAGCAGCTCGCGCACGACCGCGCCCGAGCCCCTGCGCCACCATCTCCGCCGCCCCCAACGAGCACTCCGTACCTGGGATCTTCCAGCGATCCGATCCCTTAACGAGACGCCGGGGCCTGCCGTCACGGGGACGGTTACGGTTGTCACGTGCGCGAGCGAACGGGCGGCGGCCCCGGCCCTGAGCGGCCCGGACAGGGCGGACGTGGCCGCGAGGACGCGGGCGTGGACGGGGACGAGAACGGGGACGGGGACGAGAACGTGGACGGGGAAGAGGGCGGGCCCCACAACACCTCGACCGTCGAACGAGGTTCCTTCAGCTACGCCCGCTGCTCGTGCGGCTGGGCCGGTCCGGCACGCCGGGCGAGGGGGACGTCCCGGGCGGACGCAGCGGCACACGGAGCCCGCGGGACGCGGGGAGCGTGACGGCGGAGGGCAGAGATCGCGGGGGCCGCACGACCGGGCGCGAGGCGCAGGGGCGGAGAGGCCCGCGCGAGGCGTCCGTCGCTCGGGGGGAGGCGGTGGCCGCGGGACGGAGGCCGCGGGCCGGGCCCTGGCATCCAGGGGGCTGAGGGTCGCAGGGGGCTGAGGGGGGATGCCGGCCCTGACGGGCCGGACAGTTCGGGTTACGCCGCCAGGTCGCGGTCGTCGCGCGGGCTGCGGCGCCTCGGCTGCCGTCCGGCACCTGGGGAGTCACGGCCCTCTGCTCCCGCACCGCGGCCCTCGGACACGCGCTCCGCGCCCGCACCGGCGGCGCGCCGGGCCGAGGCCGCCCATACCAGGCCGCCCAGCCGCGGAGCGTCGGCGACCGCCCGCACGACGGGCGTCAGCAGCCACATCGCACCCGGGGCCAGCAGCAGCGAGACGGCCGTGCCGAGCGCGAGACCGCCGATCACGTCCGTCGGGTAGTGCACGCCCATGTAGACGCGGCTGAGGCCGGCGGCGACCGCGAGCAGTATGCCCACCAGCCCGTACCGGCGGTGGACCATGAAGATCCCGACAGCCAGCGCCATGGCCAGGGTCGAGTGGTCGCTCACGAACGAGTAGTCGTCCTTGCCCTCGATGAGGACTTCCAGCCCCTTGTGATCCACGAACGGGCGGGGCCGCTCGACGAAGTTCCTGATGGGGATGTTCACCAGCAGTGCGAGAGCGGCGGCCAGCGGCGTCCAGACGAGCCCCGCGAAACCGGCGACGGCCTCGTCACCGGAGGGCGCACGGCGCGTGACGCGCCACCAGGCGGCGAATCCCAGCAGCACGAGCGCGAAGACGATGCCGTACTCGCCGACGTACTCCATGGTCCGGTCAGCCCAGGTCGGGGCGGACTCTGCCAGGCCGTTGATCTCGTAGAGCAGATCGACGTCCGGGTCGTCCCAAACTGCCATCGCTTTGCTGACCTCTCACTCTGCACTGCTCGACGCTCGTCCGCCGCGCTTCGACCCCCCGTGGCCGTGGATGCGGAAGTGCTCTTCCGCCGTAAAGAGAACGCCGCTCGACGCTCCGGGCGTTCCGGTCTTACCGAACGATCACCCGGACGTTATCGAAGGGTGATCCGTATCCGCAGCTCAGGGGCTACGTCTCACCCAGCGTTCCGCAATGATTACACGTTCCTGCACGCCCTCCTCACCGTCCCGCCATCTTCCGCGGCCCGTACATGCGATCCAGTCGTCCTTCCCCGCGGCGAGCGGCCGTCACACCACCACAGAGTAGTGAACCGCCTTTGCAGAAAGGACAGTTGACGCTTAGAGCGTTTCCGGCCCCGCATGGTTCCCGGCCGGTTCCGGCCGCCCCGTGGTGACCGGCCGGCGGCCTGGTGTCAGCTGTCAGCGGTCAGTTGTCAGCCGTCGGGCGTGTGGCTCCGAAGTAGTTCGGCGTATCGATGGGATCGAAACGGATCTTGGCGCCCGTGTAGGGCGCATTGATCATCTGGCCGCCTCCGACGTAGATGCCCACGTGGTCGATCGAGCGCGAGTTGTTCAGATCGCTGCCGAAGAACACCAGGTCGCCCGGGAGGAGTTCGTCCCGCTTCGGGTGCGGCCCGCTGTTCCACTGGTCGTTCGCGACCCGTGGCAGCGTCACGCCCACGCTCCTGTACGCGGCCAGGGTCAGCCCGGAGCAGTCGAAGCGCCCGTCCTGCTCCGGCGTGCCGTTGCCGCCCCACAGATAGGGCGTGCCGAGTTTCTTCTGCGCGTAGTAGATGGCACCGGCGGCGCGCCTGGAGGGATCGACGCGTCCCTTGGTGGAGGCGAAGCTCTTCTCCATCTTCCGGATCGTCGACACGTAGTTCTTCGTCTCGCGGTACGGCGGAACTCCCCCGTACTTGATGACGGCGTAGGCCCCCGCGTTGTAGGCGGCCAGCATGTTGTCCGTCCGGTCGCCGGGGGCGTCCTTCACGTAGGAGGCCAGCTTGCAGTCGTAGTTGGCGGCCGAGGGGATGGCGTCCTTCGGGTCCCACACGTCGCGGTCGCCGTCGCCGTCCCCGTCGAGGCCGTGGGCCGACCACGTGCCGGGGATGAACTGAGCGATGCCCTGGGCCTGCGCGCTGCTCTTCGCGTCCGGGCGCCAGCCGCTCTCCTGGTAGAGCTGCGCCGCCAGCAGCGCCGGGTTCAGCGCGGGACACAGCGATCCCCACTTCTGCACCAGCGCCTGGTACTGGGAGGGCACGGCGCCCTTGGCCAGTCCCACCACGCGGCCGCCCGCGCCCGCGAGGCCTGCCGCCGTGACGTACGTGCCGACCACGAGCAGAGCCACGAAAGCGGCCAGCAGCCCTAACCCGCCGCCGACGCCCAGCCAGACCTTCTTACGTCCCGCTCCACGCATCCGCACCACTCAACCATCCCTCATACGAGCGTGGTTCACTGCCCATCCCGTCCGACTCATGACAGAATCCGAGGAGGCGTGCCCCTGGCGGGCACAGCGTCCAGCTTCATCCTTCCTTCCCGATCAGCGTGTTCAATGCATCATCAATCTCCGACATGAGGCGGTGAGTTCACCATGTTTCTGGCGGCCGACAAGGGCGACATCACCACCATCATCGGCGGAATCGCGCCCGACTGGGGCCCGTTCGGGTCGCTCGGCAACGAGGCCCGGATCATGATCGAGGTCGTGATGGCCGTCGCCATCCTCCTCTGCCTCGGCATCGCCATCTGGGGTGCCGCGAAGCAGCGCATCGGCGCCACCGCGCTGCGCGACACCTTCAGCGCCGAGCAGGGCAAGGGCCTGATCGTGGCGGGCCTGACCGGCGTGTTCATCATCGGTTCGCTCGGCACCCTCTTCACAATCGTCTACGGCATGGCGGTGTAGGGGCGGCCTCCGGCTGCGCGGCCCAGGCACTTCGGGCGGCGCGGCGGGCGCGACCGCATCGGCGGCGCGGGTCAGGCGTCCTGCCCCTCCGGCTCGGTGGCGGAATGCGTTCGAACGCACCGGTCGCATCCGGCCGTCCCGGTGTGCTTCGAAACGCACCGGGCACATGCGACCTGAACTGCCCGGACGTACGGAGGACTTGAACGCGCATGGACATCGTGAACCCGGCTCTGGACGACTACCTGCTGGCCCACGCCACACCCGCCGACGACGTCCTGCGCGACCTCGTCGAGGAGACCCACGGACTGGAGCCGGGGACGACGATGCAGGTGTCGCACGACGAGGGCGAGCTCCTCACGATGCTCACCCGCCTCACCCGCGCTGAATTCGCCGTGGAGATCGGCGTGTTCACCGGCTACTCCTCCATCTGCATCGCCCGCGGCCTCGCCGAGGGCGGCACGCTGCTGGCGTGCGACGTGTCCGAGGAGTGGACGTCCGTCGCCCGCCGCTACTGGGAGCGCGCGGGGCTGAGCGAGCGCGTCGACCTGCGCATCGCCCCGGCCCTGGACACCATCCGCGGCCTCCGGCCGGGCGCCCGCATCGACTTCGCCTTCATCGACGCCGACAAGACGGGCTACCCGGCGTACTACGAGGAGCTCGTCCCGCGCATGCGTCCCGGCGGGCTGATCGTCCTGGACAACGTGCTGCGCGGCGGCCGAGTCGTGGATCCGGCGGCACAGGACGACGCGGACAGGGCCATCCGGCAGGTCAACGACACCATCACGGCGGACAGCCGCGTCCAGTCGGTCATGCTCCCGCTGAGGGACGGCGTGACGCTCGCCCGGAAGCTCTGAGGCCGCGGCGGCCTCCGGCCCGCGCGGGCGCCCGGGCGCGGCTGCTGCGGCGCAGCTCCGCTTTCCGGGTTCCGGGGGGCGCCGGATCCGGCGGGATCCGTCCTGGTCGTACCCGGGTCGAGTTTGTCAGTGGTGAGTCCTAGTCTTCGATCATGCCTGCCACTTTGGAGCACGAGCGCTTCTGCGCCGAGATCATCGACCAGACCCGGCTTTTCCGCGACATCCTCGACGGCACCGCTCTCGACACCCCCGTGCCTTCCTGCCCTGAGTGGGCTCTGCGTGATCTGGCCGTGCACGTGGGCGACGGCCATCGGTGGGCGGCCGAGATAGTACGGACGAGGGCGGCGGACGCCGTTCCGGACGAAGCCGTGCCCGGCCGCGGCGGTCCTGTCAGGACCTCCGACGCCGTCGGCGACGCGGCCGCGCTCGACGCCTGGCTGGCCGAGAGCGCCCAGCTGGCCTCCGACGAGCTGCGCATCGCCGGACCGCAGGCCGCGGTGTGGACGTTCGTGCCGGAGGGGCGCGCGGCGTTCTGGGCGCGGCGCCGGGCGCACGAGACGCTCGTACACCGTGCTGACGCGGCGCTCGCCGCGGGTTCCGGCTTCGACGCCGACCACGTCCTGGCGGCCGACTGCATCGACGAGTGGCTGGGGATCATCGCCAGCGAGGAGGCGAAGCAGCACCGTCCGGCTCTGCGTACGCTCGACGAGCGCGCAGGGGAGACGCTCCACCTGCACGCGACGGACACGGCGGCAGACGTCGCAGCGGAGTGGCTGATCACGCTGGGCGAGGGCGGCATCAGCTGGCGCCGCAGCCACGAGAAGGCCTCCGTGGCCTTGCGGGCCCCGTTGACCGACCTCCTCCAAGTCTTCTTCCGGCGCGTGCCGCCCACAAGCGATCAGGTCGAAGTGCTCGGCGACGCGACGCTGTTGGACTTCTGGCTGGAGCACGTCAGCTTCGCGTGAAAGGGGGCTCACGCGGCGGAGGCGGAGGCCCGGCCTGTGCGATCCAGTCCGCTGCGGGAGGCCTCCGCGTCCGCTGTGGGACGGGCCCGGCAGGGCCTGTCCCACGCGGATGCCACCGCCGCGGCGATATCCACAGCCTGTGGACAGAACGGCGGGGCAGGCACGGGGGAGTTGCGGAGGCGGACGGCGACGCAGGCCAGCCGGGGAGACGGCACGATACCGGCGGCGTCCGGCACCGCGGACGCGGCGCGGCAGTCCGGGGCTCGATCCGGCCGGCACGAGCCGGGTCGGGCTGCCCGGCGGCATGCCCTGCACGCCCGGCCTGACCTCCGCCGACGCCCCCAAGTCCCGTGCCAGACTCCCGGCATGGAACAGCGCACCCATTTCGTCACCCTCGCGACCCCTGACCTCGACGCCTCGCGCCGGTTCTACCGGGACGGTCTCGGCTGGGTGCCGCTCGCCGACGTCCCCGGGGAGATCGTCTTCTTCCAGACGGGCCCCGGCCTGGTGCTCGGCTTCTTCGAGGAGTCGAAATTCCGCGAGGACATGGACGGGGCCGTCTCCTCCACCAGCACCACGGGGGTGACGCTGTCGCACAACGTCGGCTCCCCGGGCGAGGTCGACGCCCTGGTCGACGCCGCGGTGCGAGCAGGGGCGCGGCTCGTCAAGTCCCCCCGCCCCGTCCCCGTCTTCGACGGCTACCACGGGCACTTCGCCGACCCCAACGGCGTGGTCTGGGAGGTCTGCCACAACCCCGGCTGGAGCGTCGACGACGCAGGACGCGTCAGCCTCGGCGCGGGCGAAGAGAGCAACTAGCCCCCCCGCGGCCCGTGACCGAAGAGGCCGGAGGCCATGACCGGCCGAGACGATGAAGGCCCCGATAGTGGGCCGGTTGAACCAAGGGCGCAGTAGCCCGATGTGGACGCTGCTGACGGCACCTCAGCGGTTCCAGACGAGAACAAGCAGGCGATCCCACAGCGCAGACGCGCGGCTGCTGGTGACGGGTCTGTGCAACACCTGTGCCCTCTGGGGCAGATGGGGCGCGTGAGGCCGTACGCGTACCGCATCGTAAGACGAGCGCCTCCCGTTATCCACAGGCCCCCCGCAAGGGCTGTGACACAGCTACCTTCGTTGGAGGGGACAATGCACTGACGCCAGTTGACGGAGCATGAGGTTCGAGGGGGCACGTCCGGGATGAGTTTCGGTGGCGAGGGGTACGGCGAGCGCGACCGTACGGGAGAGGAAGGCGGAGGCCCGGCGTACGGCCGGGGACCGTCCGGCCTCACCACCACCCGCACGCGTCTCCCCGACGGCGAGGGAGGCGGCGGCAGACCTCCCGTACGGCCGGGACGCAACCTCATCACGGTCGTCGGCGTCGTCGTGCTGCTGATCGCGGCCATCGCCTTCGCCAACCGCAGCGACGGAGGCTCCGACGGCGAAGGCGGCACCGGTGGCAAGGACGCGGGCGCCGCGCGGCCCACGGCACCCACCGGCCAGAAACCGGTGAAGGGCGAGGAGGCCGGAATCGCCTCCGGCTTCCCGCAGTCCGAACAGGGCGCGGAGAGCGCGGCGGCGAACTACGCGGTGGCGCTGGGCGGTGACGGCATGTTCGACGCGCCGACGCGGAAGGACATCGTGACCGCCGTGTACGCGCCCGACGTCGCCGACAAGCGTCAGGACGCCCTCGACAAGGCCTACTCCGACCCGGAGTTCCTCAAGAAACTCGGCCTCAGCGAGAAGGGCGAGGCGCCCCAGGGCAGCACCTTCATCTCGCGCACGAACCCCGTCGGCACCAAGGTCGTCTCCTTCGACGACTCCAGGGCGAAGATCTCCGTCTGGTACTCCTCCCTGTTCGGCCTGGCAGGGGAAGGCTCGAAGTCCCCGGTCATCGAGAGCTGGCACACGAACACGTACGACCTGAAATGGGTCGGCGACGACTGGAAGGTCTCGGACGTCAAGCAGAAGGACGGACCCACGCCCGTCGGCCGGGACCAAGCAGCTTCGTCAGCCAAGGAGATGGCCGAAGCCGTCGAGGGATACGGAGGCTTCACCTATGCGCGGTAACGCTCGTTCCCTCAAGCTCGCATCGGCCGCGCTCGGCGGGCCGGCCGCCGTGATGCTCCTGTCGACGCGCGCCGCCGCAGCGCCGCCGGACGACTGTTCCGGCGTCGTCGCACCCGCCAGGGAGTACTGCGAGAAGCAGAAGGACTCCGGCGGCAGCGGAGGAGGCGGCGGCGCCCCCGACCCGACGAGCAGCCTCGACCCCCTCACCTCGCTCGCCGAGGGCTGCGCCAAGGCCGCCGCCTGGACGGTCGACAAGCTCTCCGATCTCGTCAACGAGACGACGAAGGTCGACTTCACCAACCCCGAGTTCCTGCGCCAGTACGCGGTCGTCTTCGCCGCGTCGACGATCCTCACCCTCACCATCTGGCTGCTGGCCGTCGCCAAACGGGCCATCCGCGGCGTCCCCCTGGTCGAGGCCCTCACCGAGGCCATCGGCTTCCTCTGGCTGACCGTCATCGCGTCGGCCTTCACCCCGCTCATCCTCTACACGGTCGTCTCCGCGACGGACGGCGTGACGGACGTCATCGCGTCAGGCACGTCCGACCAGACCGACAAGTTCTTCGGGACGTTCTCCGAGGCCCTCAAGGAGGGCAAGGACATCGGCGGCGGCCCGATCATGCTGATCGTCGTCTCGCTGATCTCCGTCCTCGCCGCCGGCGTGCTCTATCTCGAACTCGTCGTCCGCGCAGCCCTGTTGTACGTGGGCGCCCTGCTCGGCACCGCCGTCTACGCGGGGCTGGTCGACAAGAACATGTGGAGCCACGTCCGCCGCTGGGCGGGCATCATGATCGCGGTCATCCTGGTCAAGCCGGTGATCGTCGTCGTGCTCGGCCTGGCGGGCGCGCTGTCCTCCAGCGACGGCCCGAACGCCTTCTCCGCCATCGTCTCCGGCCTGGCGATCATCCTGCTCGCCATCTTCGCCAGCGCCATGATCTACCGCTTCGTCCCCGGCTTCGGGGACGAGATCGTCAACCACCGCAACGCCTCCAGCGATCCGGCCTCCCGTACGGCCGCCGCGGTCGTCTCGTCGCCCGCCGCGCTCGTCCGCCAGGGCATCAACACCCACAGCGCCCGCGGTGGAGGAGGCGGCTCCGCGTCGGGCGGCGGCGACGCCGGCGGCAACCGGTCCGGCAGTCAGGTCGCCGGCGGCGTGGCCGCGCACAGCTCCCGAGGGGGAGGCGGCGGCGACGTGCCGCGCAGGCCGGCACCCCCCGCGCCCCGCACCCACGACCGCTCCACGCCTCCCCGCCCGGCCAGGAGCACAGGCAACCGCACCGGAGGTGACCGCGGATGACGACGCACTCCCACGTCGGCGCCGCTCCGCGCCGCACGTACATGATCGGCCGCGCCCGCCCCAACGCGATGATCGGCAAGAACCGGGAGACCGGTGAGATCGCCCTGATCATCGCGGGTGCCTTCCTGGGAATGATGAGCGGCCTGCTCATCCCCGTGCTCTCCTTCCGCATCCCCGCCCTCGTCGGCTTCCCGATGCTGGCCCTGGCCGCGGTCTACGTCCCGTACAACGGCCGCACGTTCTACAAGTGGTACGAGATCAACCGCTCCTACCGCCGGATGCTCCGCAAGAACACCGGCACCTACCGCTCCGGCGCCGCCGAAGCGGGCACCCGGCTCGACGGGCGCGAGGTCGAGATCGGCCCGCCGCCGGGCGTGGGCCGCATCAACTGGCTTACGGCGCCCTTCGGCCCGGACGAGCTCGCCGTGCTGCTCCACGCGGACCGTCGTACCGTCACCGCGGCGATCGAGATCGAGGGCCCGGGCGTCGGGCTGCGCGACAGCGAGGACCAGGAGGCCCTCGTCGACCGTTTCGGCACGCTGCTCAAGCACGTCGCGAACGGCGACGGCTTCGTCACCCGCCTGCAGATGCTGGCCCGCACGCTGCCGGCAGACCCCGACGCCCACGCCAAGGACGTCGAGCTGCGCGGCGACGAACGCGCGTCGGTCTGGCTGCGCGACTCCTACGACCAGCTCCAGTCGATGGTCTCCACCTCCAGCGAGCAGCACCGCGCCTACCTCGTCGCGTGCATGCACTACGGGCGGGAACTGGCCGCCGAGGGCGCCGCCATCGCCAAGGCCGCGCGGCGCTCCGCGGGAGCGGCGGGCCGGAAGCTGTCCAAGGACGAGGGCCTCGCCATCGTCATGGCCCGCGAGCTCACCGACATCTGCGCCCGCCTCACCGAAGCCGACATCCGGGTGCGGCAGCCGCTGGGCCAGGCCCGTCTCGCCTCGCTGATCCACTCGATGTACGACCCGGACCACCCCATCGACCACCTGCAGGCCATGTCGAAGCGCAACGCATGGCCCGCGGAGCTCGACGCGACGGAACCGACGTACCTCATGGCCAAGACGCGCGAGTCCGTCACGCGCGCCCCCTGGTGCCATTCGACGGCGTGGGTGAAGGAGTGGCCGATGACTCCTGTCGGCGTCAACTTCCTCGCCCCGCTGCTCGTCCACACTCCCGACGTGATCCGCACCGTCTCCGTCACCATGGATCTGGAGCCGACCGAGCTGGCCATCGAGCGGATGCTCACGGAGAAGACCAACGACGACGCCGAGGCCAGCCGCCAGGCGAAGATGAACCGCACCATCGACCCGCGCGACGTGGCCGCCCACGGCCGCGTCGACCAGCGCGGCGAAGACCTCGCATCGGGTGCCGCGGGCGTCAACCTCGTCGGATACATCACGGTCTCCTCCCGCTCCGCGGAAGCCCTCGCCCGCGACAAGCGCACGATCCGCGCCTCGGCCGGAAAGAGCTACTTGAAGCTGGAGTGGTGCGACAGGGAGCATCACCGGGCGTTCGTCAACACGCTGCCGTTCGCGACCGGCATCCGCCGATGAGGAGGCGCGCACCATGACCGACAGCCTGACCGCCGGCGGCACCGACGGCTGCCGCACCCGGGACGGTCGGCCGTACCCGCGGGCCGCCCGCCCGGCCGGCGCGTACGGCGTCCCCTGCGACGGCACCTCCCACCGAAGGGGCTGAAGGAATACCGATGGCCGCGCTCGATCCACTGACCGCAATCACCGACGCCTTCACCAGCTTCCTCTTCGGCAAGACGGAGACGACCCGGCTGCCCGTGCGCACCTCCACCGGCCAGGCCCAGGCCGTCTACCTGCCGACGGCCGCGCCGGGCCTCGGGGACTCGGGCGTCATCATCGGCCGCGAGGTGTACAGCGGCAAGGGCTACATCTACGACCCGTTCCAGCTCTACGGGCAGCAACTCCCCGCCCCGCACTGGCTGGTGCTCGGCGAGTCCGGCAACGGCAAGTCGGCGCTGGAGAAGACGTACGTCCTGCGCCAACTGCGCTTCCGCGACCGCCAGGTCGTCGTCCTCGACGCCCAGGGCGAGGACGGAGTCGGCGAGTGGAACCTCATCGCCGAGGAGATGGGCATCACCCCCATCCGCCTCGACCCGGCGGCGGCACTCGACCAGGGCATCCGCCTCAACCCGCTCGACCCGTCGATCACCACGACCGGCCAGCTCGCCCTGCTGCGCACCATCATCGAAGTGGCCCTGGGGCACGGTCTGGACGAACGTTCCGGCTTCGCGCTGAAGGTCGCCCACAGCCACGTCAACGCGACGATAGCCGCCCGCCAGCCCGTGCTCACCGACATCGTCGAGCGCCTCCGGCACCCCCGTCCGGAGTCGGCCGAAGCGATGAACGTCGCACTCGACGACGTACGCGCCTGGGGCCTGGACGTCGCCCTCGTGCTGGACCGCCTCGTCGACGGCGACCTGCGCGGCATGTTCGACGGCCCCACGACAGTGGGCATCGACCTCGACGCCCCGCTCATCGTCTTCGACCTCTCGCACATCGACCGCAACTCGATCGCCATGCCGATCCTCATGGCCATCGTCGGCGTGTGGCTGGAACACACGTGGATCCGGCCGGACCGCAAGAAGCGCATCTTCCTCGTCGAAGAGGCCTGGCACATCATCAACAGCCCCTTCGTCGCCCAGCTCTTCCAGCGGCTGCTGAAGTTCGGCCGCCGTCTCGGCCTGTCGTTCGTCGCCGTCGTACACCACCTGTCCGACGTCGTCGACGGCGCTGCGGCCCGGGAAGCCGCCGCCATCCTCAAGATGGCCTCCACACGCACCATCTACGCCCAGAAGGCAGACGAGGCCCGGTCCACCGGCAAGGTCCTCGGCCTGCCGCGCTGGGCAGTCGAGATCATCCCCACCCTTTCTCCGGGCATCGCGGTGTGGGACGTCAACGGCAACGTCCAAGTCGTCAAACATCTCGTCACGGAAGCCGAGCGCCCCCTCGTCTTCACCGACCGCGCCATGACGGAGACGTCGGCGGGGCCGGAAGACTTCGACACGTCCCTCGAAGCGGACCTGGAGGCCGAAGCAGAGGCGCGCGCCCTCGCCATCGAACAGGCGAAGACCTCCTCCAACTCGACCGTCGCCTAGCCATGGCGCGCGAACACCGGCCCCGCCACGACAGTCGTTACGACGGCTACCCGCCCACGGAACGCCGCGATAACAGGACTTCCGACCCGCGCCGGGGAAGCGGCGGAGGCATCCCGGACGGCCTGCTGATGGCCGTGCTGGGCCTCCTCCTCGCCGTCACCGTCCTCACCTGGACGGCGACCGGCCTGGCCGGGCTGCTGGCCCACGGGTCGTGGCCGGAGGGGGTGACGTTCGTCAGCACCCCGATGGCCATACGGGACCTCGCCGCCGCACCCCAGGACCTGGCCGGCGCCTGGCCGCATGTGAAGCCGTCACAGCTGCCCGGCTACGGGCTGTTCTGGGGTGTCTTCATCGGGCAGGTCATGGTGGCCTTCGTCCTCACGGTGTTCGCCGTGGGCACCGTCACCCGCGCCCGGGCAGTGCGCGCAGCCCGCCGCTACCGGCCCGGCGCCGCTCACGACGACAGCGGCCAACAGACCACCGCAGCAGCCGACTTGCGCAAGCCGCTCCCGTCACCGCCACCCCCCGCCGACGTGACCGACCCCGAACCTGCCCCCGGCCCTGAAGACGCCCATCCGTCCACGCCGAGGCAACCGCACATCCCGCACCAGGAGCCTGCTTCGAAGGCCGCGGACGCCGCTCCCGCGCTGTCCCCGCACGCCGCCGAACCTCTTACTGCGGATGCCGGCGCCGACCCGTACCGCCGCGTCCTCGAAGCGCCCGGTGCCGTGGTCGTGGCCACCACCGACCCGGCCCTCTGGGCGGACACGAAAGACTCCCGCGCGAAGCTCGGCCCCGTCCACCTCTTCGACCCGGGCCAGCTGTGCGACACCCCTGACCGGCTCCGCTGGTCCCCGCACCACGGCTGCGGCGTCAAGTCCACCGCGGCGCATCGGGCGACGGACCTCCTCGCCCCCCTGCGCTCACCCCGGCCCATCGACGCCGAGGTGCACGCGGCAGCCGAGACGCTGCTCCGCAGCTGGTTGCACGCCGCGGCCATCGAAGACCGCCCTTTCCGCGAAGTGCACCGCTGGGCCCACGCGAAGGCAGCACCCACCGACCCCGTGCACATCCTCCGCACCCACCCGAAAGCAGCATCCGGAGCCGCCGGGGAACTCGAGGCCACCCTCACCGGCCATCCCGAACGCCGCAGGGAGGCAACGGAGTTGGTTCGCCGTGCGCTGGCGCCCCTCTCCCGGCTGCATGTACGGAACGCGTGCACGGCAGCCCGAGCCGATCGCATCGCGTTGGAATCGTTCATCGCCGAAACGGGCACACTCTATGTGGTGGGGGACGACCCGGAGTTGATGCCGCTCCTGAACGCCCTCACCCAGAGCGTGGTCGAGCCCGGCCGCCGCATGGCCGTACGGTCATCCCCCGGCCGGCTCGACCCACCAATCACCACTGTCCTCGAACTCCCCCTGGACAGCGCGGGTCTGCCGTCGCCGGAACGTCCCACACACCCGTCCGCCTAGCCACCCGCCTTGCTGCTGCTCCTGCGTCAGCGGACGCCCCTCACCTGACGGGAAGCCTGCGGATCATCTCGTACTCGCGGAACTCGCTCGCCTTCGGATCCTTCACGAAGGCCCCCGTACGCCTGTATCCCACGCGCCGATAGAAGGCCTCCGCGCGCGGGTTGTTCTCGTGGACGTGCAGCACCATGCGCGTCACGAAGGGCCGCTCCAACGCCCACTCCTCCGCGGCAGCGAAGAGCAACACGGCAAGTCCGGTGCCCCTGTGCTCGGGACGCAGATAGACCCCCACGACGTGAGCGCTGTCGCCCTCGTCCAGGACGGTGACGCTCCCCGCCCAGAGGCCGCCGTCCGCTCCGTCCTCACCGATGAAGGTCTCCGCCAGCAGGCCTCGCGAGCCCTGCTCGGCACGGCGCTTCCAGAACTCGTCGCTCTGCGCGGCAGCGTTCTCATACGTCTCGTTGAAAGCCACGGACGCGATCGGGTCGGCGAGAGCGCTCAGCCGCAGTTCGCGCAGCTTCTCCCAGTCCGCGGTCCGTACCGCCCGAATCGTGTAAGCCATGCCCAGATACTGCCGTACGCGGCGATTCCACCACAGCAGCTTGCGCCGGACTTGAGGTACGAAGAAGCGGGGCCGGCACCTCGGTGCCGACCCCGCCTTGTGCACTCCCAGACTCAGCGGGTGCCCGGAGTGGACGTTCCCATGCACGCCCGCCTCTGACGGGCACTCAACTAGCAATGAAAATAGCCCCGTTGGCGGGGTTATCCGTCAACGGGGCTATTTTTCAATGTTAGTTCGGCGGTGTCCTACTCTCCCACACGCTCCCGCATGCAGTACCATCGGCGCTGTAAGGCTTAGCTTCCGGGTT
>NZ_BMMP01000005.1 GCF_014645895.1 Streptomyces daqingensis
CTCTTCATCGGACAGTTCATGGCGACGTATCACCCGACCATGATCCACCACACAAGATCAATTGAAGACACGGCCTAGGCCTCCGGAAGGGTGCCGCCCGAGGGGCGGCACTCTTCCGGGAGGTCAGGAGGGCGCGCCCCTCAGCGCGGGCGCCGGGATCTCGGCGGCCCCCGCCTCGTACAGGGCGTGCGAGGCCCGGAGCACGAGATCGTCCCGGTGGCGGGCGGCCACGAGCTGCACTCCCGCGGGCAGCCCGTCCGCGTCGACGCCGCAGGGCACCGAGGCCGCGGGCTGCTGCGTCAGGTTGAAGGGGTAGGTGAACGGCGTCCACTCCGTCCAGCGCCGGTAGCCGGAACCCTCGGGCACCTCGAGCCCCGCGCCGAAGGCGGTACCGGGCGTCGTGGGCGTCACGAGCAGGTCGTACGTCTCATGGAAGACGCCCATCCGCTTGCCCAGCGCCATGCGGACGTCCACCGCGCCCAGGTAGTCGAGGGCGCTGCGCGCGGCGCCGTCCTCGGCGACCTCCCGCAGACCGGGGTCCAAGGCCTCCCGCTGCTCCTCCGTGAAGAACTGGGTGACGCGGGCGGCCCCGGCGAACCACAGGGAGTGGAACGCTTCGAGGGGGTCGTCGAACCCGGGGTCGGTCTCCTCGACGACGGCGCCCAGCTCCTGCAGCTTCTCCACCGAGCGGCGCACGCCGGCGGCGACCGCCGGGTCGACCTCGACGCGTCCGCCGAAGTCGGGCGAGTAGGCGACGCGCAGCCCGCGCACCCCTTCCTTCACCGTCTCCCGGAACGAGCCGGCCGGCGGGGCGAGTTGCGACCAGTCGCGGGCGTCCGGCTGCGAGATCACGTCCATCAGCAGCGCGGCGTCCCGCGCGTCCCGGGTCATCGGGCCGACGTGGGCGAGCGTGCCGAAGGCGCTGGCGGGATAGATCGGCACCCTGCCGTAGGTCGGCTTGAGGGCGAAGATCCCGCAGAACGCGGCCGGGATGCGCACCGACCCTCCGGCGTCGGTGCCGAGCGTCAGCGGCCCCGCGCCGAGCGCCACCGCCGCCGAGCCGCCGCCGCTGGAGCCGCCCGCCGTGCGGGAGGTGTCGTAGGGGTTGCGGGTGACGCCGTGGCGGGGGCTGTCCGTCACGCCCTTCCAGCCGAACTCGGGGGTCGTCGTCCGGCCGATGAAGACCGCACCTGCCTCGCGCATGCGGGCCACCGACGGGGCGTCCTCCTCCCACGGGCCGTCGGCGGACGAGGACCAGGAGCCGCGCAGCGTCGGCCTGCCGCGCTCCAGGAGGATGTCCTTCACCGTGGCGGGGACGCCTTCGAGCGGGCCCCTGGGCTCGCCGCGCCGCCAGCGGTCCGCCGATTCGCGGGCCTGGTCGAGAGCCTCGTCGCCGTAGATGCCCACGAAGGCGTTGACGTACGGCTGCACCTTCTCGGCCTGTTCGATCACCGCACGGGTGACCTCCACGGGGGAGAAGTCTCCTGTCGTGTACCCGGCAACGAGTTGCGCGGCGGTGAGGCTGCTGAGATCCGACATGGCGACCTTTCGGGTGAGACCTGCGGGACCTCACGACGGCGTCGTGAGGCGTGGGTCGAGAGGGGTGAGCGGTAACAGGGGAGCGGGGCCCGTGAAGGGCCCGACGGACGGTGCCGGCACCGCGCGGCGGGAACCGGCCGGAGCGTGGCGGCCCCGGGCCGGGCCCGCCACGCGTGAGCCGTCCTCAGGAGGTGGAGGGGACGTAGCCCAGGTCCTTGTCGACGACGTTCAGCAAGGGCTCCCCGGCCTCCCAGCGGTCGAAGTTGTCGAGGAACTGCTCGGCCAGGTCGTCCCGCCAGCCGATCGTGTCGCCGCTCATGTGCGGGGAGACCAGCAGGCCCGGGACGTCCCACAACTCGCTCTCGGAGGGCAGGGGTTCGTCCGCGAAGACGTCCAGGGCGGCTCCCGCGATGCGGTGCTCGACGAGCGCCCTCTTCAGGTCCTTCTCGACCACGTGCTGGCCGCGGCCGACGTTGATGAAGTGGGCGCCGGGCTTCATACGGGCGAACGCCGCCGCGTCGAACATCCCGCGCGACTCCTCGGTCAGCGGCGCGACGCACACGACCCAGTCCGCGTCGCCCAGCAAGCCGTGCAGCGCGTCGCCGGCATGCACCTTGCCGAAGTCGGGGTCGCCGGTCCGCTCCGTACGCCCGACGAGCTCCACCGAGACACCCAGTGCCTTCAAAGTCCGGCCGACGGCCCTTCCAATTGGCCCGGACCCGACCACAACACCCCGAGTCCCCCCGACTCTTTTTGTCTCTCGGTGCCGCCAGCGGCGCTGACGCTGCAATTCCCAGCTCCCCCGGAAATCTTTGGCCATAGCAAGAGTGAGGCCGGCTACGTATTCGGCAATGGGCTGGTCAAAGACGCCTCGCGCGTTGGTAATGACGGTGTCCGGTGACGCGCTCAGTTCGGGCAGCAGCCGGTCGACTCCCGCGCTCGGCGTGTGCACCCAGCGCGGCCTCGGGCCGCCGCCCGGCCAGGCCTCCCGCACGGCGTCGGAGAGAAAGTCCCACACCAGCAGCACGTCGGCTGCGGGCAGGTGCTCGGCCAGGGTGTTCTCGTCCGCGTGGACGATACGGGCGCGGCCCGAGAGCCGGTCCAGGCGGGGCAGCGGGTCGGCGTCGAGGACAAGGAGACAAGGCTCGGTCATTGGCAGGAAACCACTTCGAAACGAGGGGGCGGTTGACTGGGCGAGTCAGCTCAACTCGACGGCGTGAACTCCTCACAGATGCAAGGATTGACCACGGTAGGTAGCGCAAACTACCGTCGTCAATGAAGGCATCTGTCCCGGCGTTCCGGCTAATGCCGGCTCCTGTTTTTTCCCTTCCGGCCTCAGGCCACCCCTCCGTTCTTTGGGGCTCAGCTAATGGATGTCTCCTTCCTCGGCGGACCGCAGCCACAACGCGGTGTCGGAATCGTCGCCCCCTTCGACTTCGCTCTCGACCGGGAGCTGTGGCGCTGGGTGCCCGACGACGTGTCATTGCACCTGACACGGACCCCTTTTGTCCCCGTCGAGGTCAGCCTCGACCAGGCCCGGCTCGTCAGCGAGCACGAGACTCTGCGCGAGGGCGTCCAGGCTCTCGGCGCCGTGTCCCCCGAAGTGATGGCCTATGCATGCACCTCCGGCAGCTTCGTCGGAGGCATGACGGGTGAGAAGGCGATGACGGCGGCCATGGAAGAGGCCGGTGAGATCCCGTCCCTGACCACGTCCGGCGCTCTCCTCGGCGCTCTCCGGGAGATCGGCGCCCGCCGCGTCGCCCTGGTCACCCCCTACACGAAGTCCGTCACCGACTCGCTGGAGGAGTTCCTCGGCGAGGCCGGTGTGTCCGTCACGGGCCGCAGCTATCTCGGGCTGACCCGTGAGATCTGGCGGGTGCCGTACCGGGACGTCGTCGACATGGCCCGCGAGGCGGTCTCCGACGCTCCGGACGCCCTGTTCATCAGCTGCACCAACCTGCCGACGTACGACGTCATCCCGCAGCTCGAAGCGGAGCTGCGGATGCCCGTCCTCTCCGCGAACCAGGTGACGATGTGGGACGCGCTGCGCCGCATCGGCAAGGAAGCGGTGGGGCCCTACCAGGCGCTGCTGGACCCGGTCGCGCGCCGCGGCCCCGCAGCCATGACGTCCTCGCTGCCCGCCGCCGCTCCGGAGCCGGCCGGTCCCGAACCGGTGGAGGCACCCCGCCCCGTCGAGGCGGAGGCGGCCCTGGCCGCTGCGGGTGCCGAGAGCGGCGAACCCCTCGACGGTTACGAGCAGGGCTACCCCTCGGGCCTCACCGACGAGTGGGGAGGCGGCGGCCAGCCGCCCGTGTGATCCCAGGTCACGCGCGGCGGTCCGCGGCGCGCCCCGGGAACGACAACAGCAACGGCGCCGGACACCGTGTCCGGCGCCCGACCGTGCCCGCGTCCGCACACATACGCGCGCCCCGCCGGCCCGTGCGGACGCGACAGCACACCGGCAGGCGGCCGGTCCGGCCGCCCCCTCCGATCACCCAGTCCGAACAGTCACAACAGCCGGGCAGCCGCCCGGCGAGGCTCAAGAGCGCTCAGGAGGCGTAGATGGCACAGGCGGCATCCCAGTCGCAGGCGGTGGGATTCCTCTACCCCGGCTTCTCGGCCGAAGACGACTATCCGCGGCTCGAGCGCATCCTCGCGGACGCCGGAGCCGGCGTCCGCCTGCCGCTCGTCCACACCGACATCGGCGAGGACGCGCACCGCGCCGACGCCCTCCTCGAGATGGGTTCCACCAAGCGACTGGCCGCCAAGGTCGACGAGGTCAAGCAGCAGGACGTGCAGGCCGTCGTCTGGGCGTGCACCAGCGCCAGCTTCGTCTTCGGCTGGGACGGCGCCCACGAGCAGGTGCGGGAGCTGTCCGCCACGGCGGGCCTGCCCGCGTCCAGCACCTCCTTCGCCTTCGCGCACGCCGTGCGGGCGCTCGGCGTGGAGCGCGTCGCCATCGGCGCGACCTACCCCGAGGACGTCGGAGAGCTGTTCACCGCCTTCCTGAAGGCGGCCGGCGCCGAGGTCGTCTCCATGCGGGGGAGCGGCATCATCACCGCCGCGGAGGTCGGCACCTGGGGCAAGGAGGAGGTCCTCGCCCTCGCCCGGGGCGGCGACCACCCCGAGGCCCAGGCCGTGCTGCTGCCCGACACGGCGCTTCACACCGCCGCCTGGATCCCGGACATCGAGGAGGCGCTCGGGAAGCCCGTCCTGACGGCCAACCAGGTCACCGCCTGGGAGGGGCTGCGCCTCCTGGAGCGCCAGGTGCGCTGCCCCGCACTGGGCAGGCTCTTCACCTGACGGCACGCCTCGCGGCCCCGGCCGCGAGGCGTGCCGGGCCTGACGGCCGCGCGTCCGCCTGTTCCCGCGTACACCGGGAGCAGGCGGGAAGAGATCGGCGCCGCCCGCCGTTGACCTTCGGGAAGACCGGTGAACGAGCGGAGGGCGGAACACGTGGAGGACGTCAGCGCCACAGGCGGCAGCGGTGAGAACAGCGGCCACACCGGCCGGGACGGCGGCATCCGGGGCGAGGCGCGGGGCAGCGCGCCCGTCCCCCTGTCCGTCCTGGACCTGGCGAACGTCGGTGCGGGCTGCACCTCCCGGGACGCCCTGGCCGCAACGGCCGAGACCGCGCAGCTCGCCGAACGGCGCGGTTTCACCCGCTACTGGATAGCGGAGCACCACTCCATGCCCGGCGTCGCCAGCTCCTCGCCCGCCGTCGTCCTCGCCCACCTCGCCGCCCGTACCGACCGCATCCGGCTGGGCTCGGGCGGCGTGATGCTGCCCAACCACGCCCCGCTCGTCATCGCCGAGCAGTTCGGCACGCTCGAAGCCCTCGCCCCCGGCCGCATCGACCTCGGTCTGGGACGGGCCCCCGGCACGGACGGGGCGACCGCGGCAGCGCTGCGCCGTACGTCCCGTCTCCAGGAGGGCGCGGAGGAGTTCCCGCAGCAGCTCGCCGAGCTGACGCACTTCCTCGACGGCGACTTCCCGGACGGCCACCGCTACGCCCGTATCCACGCCGTCCCGGGGCCCGTGCAGGGAGCCTCCGGCCGGCCGCCGCTGTGGCTTCTCGGCTCGTCCGGCTTCAGCGCCCAGCTCGCGGGCAGCCTGGGGCTGCCGTTCGCGTTCGCGCACCACTTCTCCGCGCGCAACACGCTGCCCGCGCTGGAGCTCTACCGCGAGAGCTTCCGGCCCTCGGCGGTGCTCGACGAGCCGTACGCGCTGATCGGCGCCGCCGCCCTCGCCGCCGACGACGAGGCCCAGGCCCGCCGCCAGGTGCTCACCGGCGCCCTGGCGATGCTGCGCCTGCGCACGGGACGGGCCGGTCTCGTGCCGACACCCGAGGAGGCGGAGGCGTACTCGTTCAGCGGGGCGGAGCGCGACTTCGTGGACAGCTGGCTGGCCAACGTCACCCACGGCACCCCCGATGCGGTACGCGACGGCCTGGACGCCCTGGTCAAGCGCACCGGAGCCGACGAGCTGATGCTCACGGCCAACGTCCACACCCCCTCGGCCCGCGTGCGCTCGTACGAACTCCTCGCCGACGCCTACGACTTGCCCTCGGAAGCCCGGTAGGGACGCGCCGCCGGGCAGTGCCGCGGGACGGGGTGGACCCCGTAGGACACCTGCGCCCTTGCCCGCCGGCGCCCGCCTCGCCCGCGGACACCGCTCGCGGGGAAAACCGCTGGAGGAGGCGGCGCAGGCCGTGATCCCCTCGGCCCATGGTCTCCACCGACCGGCTGCTCGCCTTCGCCGCCATGTCCCTCCTGCTGATCGTGGTACCCGGACCCAGCGTGCTCTTCGTGATCGGGCGGGCGCTGGCCCAGGGGCGCCGCGCCGCGCTGACCACGGTCGTGGGCAACACGCTGGGCGCCTACGCGCTCGTGGTGTGCGTCGCGCTCGGAGTCGGCTCCGTCGTGGAGCGGTCGGCCCTCGCCTTCACCGCGCTGAAGCTCGTGGGCGCCGCGTACCTGATCCACCTCGGGGTCAGGGCGGTGCGCCGACGCGGCTCGCTCCAGGCGGCGTTCACCGAGGATTCCCCCGCCCGCGGGGGTGGGCGGACGCTGTGGGAGGGCTTCGCGGTCGGTGTCGCCAACCCCAAGACGATGGTCTTCTTCGCCGCCGTGCTGCCCCAGTTCGTGGATCGCGAACAGGGCGGCGTCACAGGGCAGATGCTGCTGCTCGGCCTCGTCTTCAACGTCATCGCCGTCGCGTGCGACAGCGTCTGGGGGCTCGCCGCGGCGACCGCACGGGAGTGGTTCGCACGCTCACCGCGGCGGCTCGCCTTCGTCGGCGGAGCCGGCGGCCTCACGATGATCGGCCTCGGCGTGACCGTCGCCGCGACGGGGCGCAAGGACTGACCCGCCGGGCGTCCCGGGGTACGTCCCGCAGGTGTCGCTAGGCTCTGTCTGACAAATCCCGCCTGGTTGGCGGTGTCCGGCACGCGTCCTCACTGCGTTGTCGATCGTCGGCGCAGCCCGCTGCGCTCTCTCCCCCTCGGCCTCGCGGCCTGGGAGGTGCCCCCACCCTCCGCCTTGCGATCACACGCACCGGACACCGCCAACCACGTCCTGACGGACGTACGACGCTATTTGTCAGACAGAACCTAGTGCAGCAGCGCCGAGACGCAGTGCGCGGGCATGGGCTTGGCGTAGTGCCAGCCCTGACCCGTGTCGCAGCCGATGCGCCGCAGCCGGTCCGCCTGGCCCTGGTCCTCCACGCACTCGGCGGTCACCGTCAGGCCGAGCTCGTGGGCGAGGCGCACCAGGGCCGTGACGATCGTCTCGTCGGCCGGATTGGCATGCCGGGGAGCGTGGAAGCCCCGCACGAACGACCCGTCGAGCTTCAGTGCGCGTACCGGCAGGCGGCTGAGGTAGGCGAGGTTCGAGTAGCCGGTGCCGAAGTCGTCGATGGCGATGCGCACGCCCGTGTCACTGAGGGCCTGAAGGGCCTGCAGCGGCCGGCCCGCGGAGCCCATGACCGCCGATTCGGTCAGCTCCAACTGCAGCAGCCCGGACGGCAGTCCGGTCTTCTCCAGTACGTGGCGCACGTCGGCGACGAGGTCGGAGTCCCACACCTGCCGCACGGCCACGTTCACACTGACGTAGATCGGCGGGCCGGGGTGTCCGAGCATCCAGTTACGGGCCTGGCGGCACGACTCCTCCAGGACCCAGCGGCCGAGCGGCACGATCGCGCCGTTCTCCTCCGCCAGCCCGATGAAGCGATTCGGGCCGAGCTTGCCGAACTGCGGGTGCCGCCACCTGACGAGTGCCTCGACGCCCCGCAGCATGTCGTCCTCGAGGCTCACGATCGGCTGGTAGTCCAGTACGAACTCGCCTCGTTCGACGGCACCGCGCAGGCCGGATGACAGGGCCTGACGCGTCATGCGGTGCGCGTTCCGCTCGGGATCGAAGAGGCTCCAGCGGGACTTGCCGTCCGCCTTCGCCCAGTACAGCGTCGTGTCGGCGGCCTGCATCAGCTCGGTGGGGTCCGTCCCCTCGGCCTCGCGTTCCACCACCCCGATGCTGGCGGAGACCGTGAGCCGCTGCCCGCCCAGGTCGAACGGCCGCTGGAGAGCCGTCAGCACCGAGTCGGCCAGGGCCGTGAGCTGCTCCTCGCCCGTCGAACCGTCCACGAGCAGTGCGAACTCGTCGCCTCCGAGCCGCGCCGCGAGGTGGCGCTGCCCGCCGCTCTCGGCGCACTGGACGAGGCGCTGGGCCACCGCGTCGAGCAGTTCGTCGCCCACGCGGTGGCCCATGGTGTCGTTGACCGCCTTGAACCCGTCGAGATCCAGGTAGCAGATGCCGACGCGTCCGGTCGCGGTCTCGGAGAGGGCGGTCGCGAGACGTTCGAAGAAGAGGGCGCGGTTGGGAAGGCGCGTCACCGGGTCGTGCATCTGGAGGTGGCGCAGCCGGTCGCGCAGGTCGCGCTGTTCGCTGATGTCGGCGACGGAGAGGAGCGCTTCGCCGTCGTGCGTGGTCGGGACGAGGGTGATCTCGGCCCAGAGAGTGTGGCCGTCGTGGTTCTTCAGCCGGCGGGTGCAGCTCATCCGGGGGGCGCCGGTTCCGCACGCGGCGCTCCCGTTTCCGTTCCGGGCTCCGCTCCGCTTCTGCTTCCCGTTCGCGCTGCCGGTGTCCGGCTCGCTCGTGCCGCGTCCCGACAGCACGCCTCCGCTCCGGAAGGCACTGCTGTCCAGCCCCAGCGAGGGCAGATCGGTGATGGAGGCGGAGACGAGCGACTCCGGGGCGGCGCCGAGCAGTGTGCCGAGCGCCTGGTTCGCGCTGACGACCCGCCCGTCGCGGTCGACGATCGCCATGGCGAGCCGCGCGGCGTTGAACGCGGCGCGGAAGTCGTTGTCCCGCTTACGCCCGCGCCACTCGCCCCTGGCGTGCCAGCCGCCGCGGGAGCGGCTACGTTCCGTGATTTTCTGCGGAGGATTTCCGGTGGCGCTGCCGGAGTCTGTGGCCGGTCCTTCGATGGGTCCGTTCACCGATCGCTCCCGCCGGGTGGCTCGTCGCGTGCGAATCAGCCGGGCGTTCGGCCCGAAGCGCTTCGTGGCGATCCGCGCTGGAAATGTGCCGATCATAGAGGTTCGGGCGTGAGCGGAGCCAGCATCCACGGCGTCCCACCGGGTCGTTGGTGCGGGTGTTGCCAGAGGGGGGACGCGAGGGTGACCGTTCCTGCAAAGGTGCGGGAAAGGTTCTGATCGTGTACCGCTGCGAATCACGCACGGTAGTCATATTGCCGCTCACGCGCCTGGTCTAACGGAACAGGACTTAGCCGACATTACGGGCAAGGGTTGAAGGGTCCTACTCCCTGCCCTGTGAGGTCGGAACGTGGCGCGACTGCGGAAGCACGGTTCGCGGAGAGCCGCTTCCGTGCGGTGCGGGTGGCGCCGTGCGGGAGCCGTCGTCACCGCACTCTGCGCCTTCATAGGCATGGCGCTCTTCGCGGGACCGATAACCGCGGCCGCAGTGGCCGCCCCCTGCGCGCTCCCGCGGACGGGCGCCCACCACTCCCTCGGCGTGGACAGCTGGGACACCGCGTACCCGCGTCCCGAGCGCCGGCTCGACGCCGTGATGCTCTTCCTCTCGTTCCCGGACTCCCGCCCCCAGGTCACCCCCGGGGAGCTGGCCTCCGACCACTTCCCGAGCACCTCGGACTTCTTCTCCCGCGCCTCCTACGGGAAGTTCCGGCTCAGAACACACCCCGTGAAGCGCTGGATACCGATGCCGGCCGCGTCCCGCTCGTACGGGATAGAGCGCGACTGGGAGGCCGGCAAACGCACGAAGTACCTCCACGACGCGATAGCCGCCGCGGACCCGCGCATCGACTTCAGCAAGTACGACCTGGTCTACCTCGTGGCCGACCCCGACGCCCGCGGCGTCGACTCCGACGCCACGAAGGTCGTCAACTTCGACGACCCCATAGAGGCCGACGGCACCGACCTGCGGCGCCTCGTCACCGTCTTCGAGCAGAGCCCGCCCGACCGGCACGTCCTCGCCCACGAGACCGGGCACGCCTTCGACCTCCCGGACCTCTACCAGCGTCCCGCCTCGGGGAAGGCCGACTGGGACACCTACGTCGGCGACTGGGACCTCATGGGCAGCCAGTTCGGACTCGCCCCCGACCTCTTCGCCTGGGAGAAGTGGAAACTCGGGTGGCTCTCACGGCGCAACGTGAGCTGCGTGCCGGCCGACCGGGGCAGCAGTACGCACCACCTGCAGCCCGTCGCCGCGCACCCCCTCGGGGGGAAGGGCGACCGGCGGCTCGCGGTGGTGCGCACCGGCCACCATGAGGCGCTGGCGATAGAGGCCCGTGACTCGGAGGGCAACGACCGCGGCCTGTGTGCGGCCGGGGTGCTCATGTACTGGGTGCGCAGCGACCGCGCCTCGACCTACGGCCCGATCCGGGTGGTCGACGGCCATCCCGGCACGCACGCCTGCAGCGACGGGTCGGTCTACCCCTCGCTGGCGGACGCCCCGATCGGCCCGGGTGAGAGCTACGAGACGGACCGCGGAGGCGGTATCCGCGTGGAGGTCACCGGCCACAGCGCCGACGGCGGCTGGCGCGTGAAGGTCACGCGCAAGACCGGGACCGCGTGAACCGTACGCGCACGTCAGCTGAGGGGCCGGGCGGGGAATCCGCCACTTTCCGGTGCTCCGGTCCGCCGGCGGCGCGGTCTCCCGGCGCTCAGCGGGGCGGTGCGACCCGCCGTCCGCGTACGGCGGCCGTGCCGCCGAGCTCCTGCAGCAACTCGGCAAGCAGCGCCCGGTGTTCGGCGAGGCGCTCAGCCCCGAAGCGTTCGCCCAGCCGTCGGTCCAGCTCCGCGCGTGCCTGGCGGGCCGCGGCGACGGCCTCCCGTCCGCGGTTCGTGAGCCGCACGCGGCGCACCCGGGCGTCGCGCGGGTCGGGCGTCCGTTCGGTGTAACCGAGGCGTTCCAGTTCGGCGACGGCCTTCGAGGCGCCCTGCTGGGTCATCTCCAGCTCGGCGGCGAGTTCCCCGACGGTCGGCTCCGCGTCGACGAGGTGCTGGAAGACGTAGCCGTGGGAGAAGCGCAGGGCGCCGTGACCGCGTGCGGCGAGTTGCTCCTGGATGTGGCCGGAGGCGGCGAAGCCCGCGAAGAGGGCGAGGGTGCCGGTGTCCAGGGTGAGCGGGTCGACGGAGGAAGGCATGGGCACATCCTCACTTTAACAACAAGGGTTGTGCAACTATGGTTGACGATATGAGTGAAGAGACGACTGACGAGACGGCCGGAGAGATGACCCACCACCCGCGCTCCGCGGCGCCCCCTGGGGGCCGTGCCCCCGGCCCCCGCGAGCTGCCGGACCACCCCGACGTCCGCGCCGCCGTGCGTTACCACCAGGCGGTCGCCCGTTTCGCCGCCGGCGACGAGCTCGCCGTCTTCTTCCACGAGGACGCCGTCCACCGGGAGCTGCCCAACGCCCTCTTCCCGGACGGAGCGGTCCGTGACAGGGGTGGAGTGACGGCCGCCGCCGAGGCGGGCCGCAAGGCCCTGAGCAGGCAGACCTTCGACGTCGTCAACGCGGTCGCGGCGGACGGGCAGGTCGCCCTCGAAGTGCTCTGGACGGGAACCCTCGCCGTGCCGCTGGGAGAGTTGCCGGCCGGCCATGTGCTGCGGGCGCACATCGCGACGTTCCTGGAGTTCCGGGACGGCAAGATCGTCGAGCAGCGCAACTACGACTGTTACGAACGGCTGGAGGCCGAGCCCGGCTGACCGTCCCGGGCCGGCTGAGGGCGCCCCGAGGTGCGGTGCGCACGTCGAAGGCCCCCCGCTTCCACGAGGGGCCTTCGACTGTCTGTGCGCCGCCAGGGACTCGAACCCCGGACCCGCTGATTAAGAGTCAGCTGCTCTAACCAACTGAGCTAGCGGCGCCTGCTGACGTCGTAGACCTTAGCATCACCGTCCGCTGTTCCCGAAATCGATTGTTCGGCGGCGGCAAGGCCGCGACCTGCGAGGACGGGGTAGTGGACGGCCGGGGTGAGTCGTTCGCGATGTGAGCGCAGGCAGGCACGGAGGAGCACGTCGGCTCCCGGCAGCCACGGGTGCCGAAGGTCGGGAGCGACCAGCCACCGGGAGCGCGACGCCGCCGCGCCCGGGGCCGGGCCGCCCGCTCCGCTTTCCGTGCTGCCGGCGGACCCGAGGGGGCGCAGGCCCGGGACCGTCACGTAGTCGCCGGGTCCGTGGCACATGAGCGACGGGAACGTTTCTGCTACGGCGGGCTCGCGGGCGTCGCGCGAACTCCACGGGGCTGACGTGGCGGCAGCGGCTTCCGTGCCGGCCTGCGGCGGGCGCCGCCACTCGCCCCAGTTCGAGAGCGCCGCGAGCCGCCCGGCCGTGCCCGGGGCGGCGAACAGCAGCACCCGGCCCCGGTGGACGGCGACGGGTCCGGTGCCCGGGCCTTTCGTCCATAAGCGGTCCAGCAGGCGGCGGCCGGGGAGCAGCGGCGTGCTCACGACGTCGAAGACGGTGCCGCAGGGCAGGGTCCGGGGCGCGTCGGGGCGGTGCCGCCACAGGGCGTGCACGCTCGCCGGGAAGAGGCTGGCGGACGCGAGCCAGTCGGCGCCGGCGGGTGTGACGAAGGAGGGGCCCCGGTCGGCGGGAGTGTGCCGCGAGGCGCTGGTGGAGGTGAACTCCAGGATGTCGGGGTGGCCGACGGGGTCGACGCGCTCGGGGGTGGTGTCCCGTTGCCAGTCACTCATGGCATACACATCTACCGGACATGCCGTTGTGTTTTGAACAGTCTCGGGAAAACCGGACAAGAGCAAGCGGTTTCGGGTAGGTTGCGCCCCCTGCATATGCCACCCGCGTACGACGGGAGGCTTCGGAGCGACGGCGCTTGCCGCGGTCCGGAGCGGAGGGCTGCCGGAGCCGCGACACGTGCCCGGACCGCGCTGGAGGGACGTGCGGCGGCCGGGCTGCCCGTCCCGCCGGACGGGCCTACTCGGGGCCGCGGTCCGCGAGGAGCTCGCGTCCGAACTCGATCATCTTGCGGGCGTAGTCCTCCGCCCAGTCGCCCTGCTCGGCGACGGCCGCGTCGGAGAGCTTGTCGAAGCGCTTGGGGTCCGCGAGCTGCGCAGCGGCCATCGCCTGGAACTCCACGGCGCGGTCGGCGGCCGCCCGGAACGCGAGTGCGAGTTCCGTCGAGCGTTCCAGCAGCTCGTGAGGGTCGCTGATCGCCTCCAGGTCGAAGAACTGCTCGCCGTCCCCCTGCTTCTCAGCGGGCTCGAAGAGCAGCGGTGCCGGACGGCGGAAGCGCGGACTGCCCCCGCGCGGGTCCGGAGCCGAATGCGGCTCGGGCATGGTGGCTACCTCCATCTGTCGTGGCCGTCGACCATTGTCCTGCTTTCCCCGCCCATGTGCAGAGGGCCTCCGGGCTCGCGGGCGCGGGCGAGGGCGCGCGCGGGGCTCACCGCTCCCACGGCACCGCGTGGGCCGCCAGGTGGGAGAGCACTGCGTGGTTCGCCTCCCAGCCGTCGGGGAACTTCACCGTGACCCCCAGCTGGACCGGCTCGGTACTGGGGTGCTCGTCGAGCAGTTCGGGGACGCCCGCCCGGCAGACGACGATGCAGGCGTGCCGGTGACGGGAGGCCAGCACGCACAGCCGCCCGGTCTCCAGGTGGAACGCGGTGGCGTCGGGACGTCCGGACAGCGGGTGGAGGACGACCGTCACGTCGAACTCCCGTCCCTGGAGCCGGTTCGCGGTGTCCACGGCGACGGCCGTGAGACCCGCGTCTGCGGTGTCCTCGTCCGCCGCGAGCGCGGCCAGAGCCGCGCGGACGGCCGCGGCCTGGTCCCGGTGCGCGGTGCCCACGGCGACGCGGTCGGCGGTCAGGGGCGCGGACGCGTCCGAGCGTTCGTCCGTGGTGGCGCCGCGCCGGGTCAGCAGGCTCCGTACGACCTGGGCCACGGCGTCCACGGCTTCCGGATCGGTGCGCGGAGTCGTGCGGGAGGGCAGTTCGAGCAGGCCCCAGCCGGAGGCCGCCGCCTCGTCGACGACCCGGTCCACCGGTGTGCCGTCCGAGGGGGCGCCGAAGGTGAGGGACCGGTCCCCGGGGCCCGTGCCGCTGCGGAAGGGGGTGTACGGGTAGAACGCCGCCGAGACCAGGGGAGCCGCGGAGGAGGGCAGCCGCCAGGAGACCGGGAGGCGGTGCTGGGGCAGCCCGGGGTTGTGGGACAGGAGGGTCGTGACGGCGCTCGCCGACGGGTCGTAGGTCAGCCCCGCCCACTGCTCCGCGCCCACCTGGCTGAACGGGTCGAGCTGGCCCGGATCGCCGACGAAGAGGGCCTTCTCGAAGAGCCCGGCGACGGCGAGCAGGGCGTCGGAGCGCATCTGGTAGGCCTCGTCCACGATCGCGTGCGGCCAGGGCGTCTCCGTCTTCACCCAGGACCACTTGGCGGCGGTCGACACGACGACCGGCAGCTCGCGGAGGTCGGCGATCTTGGCCGAGGTGACGACCGCGGCGTACTCGTCCAGGGCGGGGTCGTAGGGGCGGGGCTCGCTGCTGTGCAGGCGGCCGACGGGCAGCTCCGGATCGGCGTCCGCCAGCCGGCCGACGAGGTCGTCGACCTGCGCGTTGGTCTGGGCGATCACGATCAACGGGCGCCCCGTCGCGGCCAGTTCGCGTGCGGCACGTACGACGAGTGTCGACTTGCCGGCGCCGGGCGGCGAGTCCACGACGACGCCGCGGGAGGCGCTGTGCAGGGCGTCGTGGAGGATCGCTTCGGTGGCCCCGGCAGCGGCCTCGGCAGGGGAGGCGGCCTCGGCAGAGGGGTACCGGGACGGGGCTGCCGGCCCGCTCGCCGAGGCGGTGCCCGCGGGGCGAGGAGGTGCGCTCACAGCAGGTCCTCACTGGTGACGGGGTCGGGGAGCGGGAGGGGCGCGGGCGTGCGTTCTTCGACCGGCCGTTCCGAGCCGACGGTGCCGCCGGGGTCCGGCAGGCCGGGGGTCTGGGCGGGAACGGACGCCGCGGCCGGGCTCTCGGACGGCGGGCCGCCGTGCGTCCAGGGCGTGTCCTCCACGTCGGGCAGGCCCGGGCCGCCGCGCGGGGAGTGCTCGAAGAGCGTCCAGCACAGGCGGTCCCCCTTCTCGGGGACCGTGCCGGGTGCCGGCTCCTTGCTCCGGCCCATGCCGTTCGTCAGCCGGAGCGTCAGCGTGCCCGGACCGTGGCCGTCGACGAACTCGGCGCTCTGGCGGGCGCCTTCGTCCATCGCCCGGTGCACCTTGCCCCCCTCGCTGAGGTGGGGCCGGTCCGTGGTCCGCAGGGTGACGAGGGGCCGCGGCATCGGCCGCTTCCCCTCCGACCAGGCCATCTCGACCTCGACGACCTCCCCTTCGAACGCCTCGCCCGCCAGGCGGCGTTCGGCCATCACCAGCGGGTCGTCGAGCGCCTCCTGGGCCTCCAGCCGGGCCTGCGCCTGCTCGCGTGCGGCGAGTTTGGCCGCCGCCGTGACGGCGTCGTCGAGGCGGGGCTGGGGCGGTTCGCCGCTGCGCACGCGGTCGCGGTGGCCCGTGTAGGACCAGCGGTCGCGCTTGAAGCGCTCGGCCACCCGCTCGCCCTCCGGCAGGCCGCGCAGCAGGTCGACGCCCCGCCACACCGCCTCCCAGGTGGGCCGCAGCTGCGACTCGATCAGCGTCCGCACCTCCTCCTCGGCGCCGTGCACGCCGGCGTCGAAGCGGGCCACGGCCGGCGCCAGCAGCTTGTTGTCGAAGGCGGGGTCCGTGGCCGGACCGGCCGGCGGGCACAGGAGCTGGCCGCCGGCGTCCCGTCCGGTCTCCGCGCGCAGCGCCGCCTCGGCTCCCGTCAGGCCCTCCGGCGGGTCGATCCACGCGAGCAGCGCCCCCAAGTGCTGGTCCTCCAGGGCGCTCTGACCCGTGGCCCAGTGCCGCGACAGCAGCTCCGTCATGGACGTCAGCAGGCACGAGCCGGGGACCCGGGCACGCTCCCCGTACTGCGTGAGCCAGCGCCCCAGCAGTGGTACGCGCGGCGGAGCGGGGTAGGCGGCGTCCGGGTCGTCCTCGGCCGTGCGGCGGAAGCGCATGGAGCGTCCGAGCAGCCGGACGAACTCCACGCCGGGTCCGTTCGGGACGAGCAACTGCGGTGCGTCCACGCACAGTTCGGCCTGCACGGTCACCTTCTTGCCCGTCTCCGGGTCGGTCTCCTTCCGTTCCTCGAACTCGACGTCGTCCAGGGCGGATTCGAGATGGGGGAGGAGCACTCCCGCCAGCCGGGCGAGGAACGCCCACCGCTGGTCCCTGTCGCGCGGCTGGGGGACGACGAGCAGTTCGGGGGCGGCGCGGTCGGTGCCGGCGAGAGCGCCGAGCGGTGCCCCGGCCTCTCCCGCCGTGGTCAACGGCACGAGAACCAGGGGGTGTTCGGCAAGGTGCCGGTGGCGGACGGTCGCACGCGGCCGGGCGCGGCCCGCGGCTGCTGCCTCCATGCGCGCCAGCGCGGACATCAGCGACACGTCGCCTCCCGGTGACGCGCGTGACAACGCCCGTACCGGCGGCCGGGGCGGACGGTCAGCACATCGCCTCCCCGAGCGCTTCGGAGCGGAGCCGGGCGGCGCGGCGCAGCGCCGACCCGGCGGGATCGGCACGCTCTCCGTCCTCGTCCTCGGCCCGGTCCACACTCTGCTGCGACGGGCCGTCGCTCCGGGTGCCGCTTTCGGAATCCGGGCCCAGGCCGGCGGCCTCCAGAACGGCGCCGATCGTGGTGAAGCCGCCGAGCTCGCCCCGGATCGACCTGCCCAGGGACTCGACGGCACCCGCCGCGCGGGCGCGTTCGCGGCAGTGGAAGGCGAGTTCGCAGCTGGAGAGGCATTCGGGCGCGTAGGCGGCGGGCACCGACTCGACGGCTGACGAGAGCTGCCCGGCCGGACGGGACGGATCGAAGACGGTGCCTTCCGGGACCTCGGCGGCGATCTCCTCCAGCCGGGTCAGGCGGGCGAGTTGGCGGCGCGTCGTGGCGCGCTGCTTGCGGATGTCGACGCCGTGCGCGGTCGGCAGGTTCGTGAAGTCCCGGGGGCACACCAGCAACGCCCGCTCCCGGACCGGAGCTTGACCACCGGGGGCCGCCTCCTCCAGGGCCAGCGCGTAGACGGCTGCCTGGCGCGCTGCCGCTCCGACCTTCGCCGCGTCGGCCGAACCGTCGAGGATCGGGAAGGACTTGATCTCGACGACCGTCCAGCTGCCGTCGGGGTGCACAGCGATCGCGTCGGGCTCCAGGTACGCCGTCGAACCGGCGACGTCGAGCGCGAGCATCGGGTGGTACAGCAGCGACCAGCCCCCCGTGCCGCCCTCGTCCGTCCCCTCCACCGGGGGCGCGGCCGGCGGATCCTGCGAGGCCGCCGAGGGGAACAGCGCCGCGCGGGTGCGTGCCGTGCGCCCGGCGGGCCCGTCCGCGGAGAGGTCGGGGACGGTGACGGCGCCCGGCTCGGGGGGCGTCTCGCCGGTGGACGCGCACAGCAGCCGGATCAGCTCGGCGCCGCCGTCCGCCTTGACCTTCGCCTCGAACGAGTTGCCGCGCGCGAAGGCGAACTGCGACTGCCCGAAGGGGGCGGGGGCGCCCAACGCCTGGGCGAGCGCGGCCTTGTCGACCCCGGCGCCGTCCAGCAGCGCCCGGCGGCGGCACCCCGGATTCGCGGCGAGGGCCGCCAGTGCGCGGGCGTCCAGCGGGCGCGGCAGGACTTCGGGACCGCCGCGCAGCTCGGCGAGGCGCCGGCGCAGTGCAGCGGTGCTGCCTTCGGTGTGGGTCATCGGCGTTCGCCTCGGAGAAGACTGCAGTACCAGCGGAAGTCTGGCATCAACCGCTGACAGGCGACATCGCGACGCCCCGTTCGGCGGTTGCGGACAGCGGGTGCGTCCGTCCTCCGCGCGCCCGCGGGCCTGCGGGGCGGCGCTCCGGCCACCATGGGAGAAGCGGGCGAGGACGTGCCGCGCCCCGAGGGGCCGCGGGCACGGACCGCGTGCCGCGACGGCCCGCGCGGTCCCCAACGCCCGTACGGCGTCCGGACGTTCCCATCGACGGTGGAAGAGGAGTCCCATGGCAGCGCGCATCCTGCTGGTCCGGCACGGTGAGACCGAGTGGTCGACCACCGGGCAGCACACGGGCACGACCGACGTCCCGCTGCTCGACGCGGGGCGCCGCGACGCCGAACGCCTCGGACGCCGCCTCTACGGCCCGCCGTGGGACGGGCTTTCCGGTGCCGAAGTGCGCACCAGCCCGCTGTCGAGGGCGCGCGACACCTGCGACCTGGCGGGCTTCGGCGACCGGGCCGTCACGTGGGACGCGCTGAGGGAGTGGGACTACGGCGCGTACGAAGGGCTCACGACGAAGCACATCCGGGAGCGGACGGGCACCGACTGGCTGATCTGGCGGGACGGCGCCCCCGAGGGCGAGAGCCCCGCCGCCATCGCCTCGCGCGTGGACGGCATCGTCGAGTGGGTGCGTTCGGCGGACCGTGACGTGCTGTTCTTCGCGCACGGGCACGTGCTGCGCGTCCTCGGCGCCCGCTGGCTCGGGCAGGAGACCTACTTCGGCCACTGCCTGACGCTCTCGCCCGCGTCGCTGTCGGTGCTGGGCTGGGCCTACGGGAAGCCGGCCGTCGAACGCTGGAACGACACGGGCCACCTGGGCTGACGCGCCCCCGGGCAGGCACCCGGCCCCCGGCACTCCGGTATCCGCAGGCCGCGGCTCGCAGCGGTGGGCCGGAGCCCGCGAACCGGGCGCCGTGCCCGCCCGGCTCGTCGTGCCGTGTGCCGTCAGGCCGTGCGCGGGCGGGGGACCCTGTTGTCCTGCTTGTTCTTCTCCTGCCGGGCGAGGAAGTCGCCGACGGTCTTCTCACCGGCGTACGGACTCAGCCGCTCAGCCGTCTTGTCCAGCATCGAGCTGATGCGCGAGGACTGCACGGGGCCGAGCAGCGCCAGGGCCTTGCTGCCGGCGTCCGCCGCCTCCTCGGGGCGGCGCATCGCGGCGAGGTCGCCCGCCAACTCCGCTGTGAACAGAGCCTTGTTGCGCACGAAATGCGGGTCCTGGAGGTCGACGGCACGGCGGGCGTTCTCCGCCGCGCGCTCCCAGTCGTGCAGCGCGGAGCGGCATTGCGCTTCGAGGCCCGCGAGTTCGGCCTCGCCGAAGAAGCTCATCCACGCGGGGTCGGTGTCCGAGATGCCGCGGTCGAAGAGGGTGTGCGCCCTGCTCAGAGCATCGTTGCAGGCGGAGGTGTCGCCCAGCCCGGCCCAGCCGCCCGCCTCCCGCATGGTGAGAAGCGACAGCAGCCGCGCCGAGCCGAGGTGTTTGGCCGCCTGCTGCCCGGCCTGCGCGGCGCGTACGGCCTCGCGGGGGCGGCCGGCGTCGCGGGCGAGGAACGCCGTGTTGCAGAAGGCGTGGGCCTCCAGCGCGGGGTCGGCGGCGACCCGGGCGGTGGCGAGCGCTTCGGCGTAGTGGGAACGGGCGTCGCCGTACCGGTCCGAGTCGTGTGCCAACCAGCCCACGGAGATGGCGAGTTCACCGGCGCCGTGGTGGATGCGGTCGGTGACGGACTGACGTTGCGGGACGCCCGCGTCGAGGAGTTCGTAGGCGGCCCGCAACGAGTCGCCGGCCTGCCGGTAGAGGCTGCCGGCGCCGTGCCGGTCGTCGAGCAGGCGGATGCGGCGTACGGCGTGCTCCAGGCTCTCTGCCTCGGATTCGCCGATGCGGCGGTGCGGGCGCGCAGCCGAGGGGCGGCCGCCGGTGGTCGCGGGCATGGCGGCCAGGGCGGCCGCCGGGCCGTTGATCATGAACGCGCGACGTAGCACGTCGCTCTCCTCGTGGATCTCGGGACATTCTGAACAGATCGGGCAGGAAGGTGAGTTGTGGCAGGCGTCAGGGGCGTCGCTGGAGAAACCGGTGTCGCTGGGGCCAGTGTGACCAGAGGGGCTCCTGTGGCCGAAGAGGCTACGGGATTGCCCTTGACGGGGCGTCAGTTGTGGCGCTGAATTGTCACCTCCGTAAGCCTCTCCGGGGCGTGCTCCCCGGCCGCGGACGGCCTCTCGGGGGGCGAAGCCCATGTCGGTCAGCGTGCGGCCCGGGAACATGTGCAGGAAGACACGCTCGTAGGCGTAGTTGGGGCAGCGGATCTCGCCGGCCTCCACGCGCCCGATGTACCGGGCGTCGCAAGCGACTTGTTCGCCGATGGCCCGCGCCGCGCGGCGTACGGCGGCGGCGAACTCGGCCGGCGAGCGCGTGCCGCGCAGTCGCCGGAACGCTGTGTTGGGCACGCGGGGCGGGCCCTGTGACGCAGAAGATGTCGACGCCATGGCCGGACGGTACAGGCTGTGACATGGTCAACACGCACTGTTCGGCGGCAAACCGGATATCTCACCCGTCATCTGCCATGAAGTGCCATCCTTTGTGGGCGTCATATGCCGTACCTGTTGACGCTCGAAGCCGTTTATCCCTGCATGACCACTGCGGAGCAGGTCCAAGGAGGGGTCTCGATGCAGGAGAGCGGCCCGGTAGTCCGAGCTGCCGCCGGCGGTGTGCCGTGCGATCTGGTGACCGTGCCCGTGCGCCAAGGCCTGGAGGCGGTGGACATCCTGCGGCTGCGGGACGGCCTCGGTCCGGTGCTGTGCGACGGAGCGGGCGACACCCTCGGCTTCCTCGTACCGCCGGGCACAGCCGCGTGCTGGGATCTGCCCGGCAGCTCCTGCACCCAGACCCCCGGACGTCCCCGGACGGCCGCGCAGGAACTCCCCGCACCGGACGCCGGGTGGCTCGTGCCGCCCGAGGGCGCCTTCGGGGTGGCCACGGACGCGTCGCTGCTGCGTGCCGCGCTCGGTGAGGCGGCCCGCACGATCAAGGCCGCCGACAGCTGCGGCTGAGATCAGCGTCGAGGCGCGGCTGCCGCGGACGATCCCCGCGCCGTCCGGCGTCTGCCCCGGGGTGAGGGCCCGCTGACGGACGGCCCACCACGCCGGACACCGCGCCCGTTCGGCGATACTGGCCGGGTGGCGAGGAGCAACCGGGGCGATACCGGAAAGGGCGGCGGCCAGGAGCGCGGCGGCCGGGGGCGCCGGGCACGGCAGGCGTTGACGGAGCGCGTCGGCGGCGGAACCGCCGAACTGCGGCCCGATCCCGACCGCGCGGACGGCTGGACGCTGTTCCTCGACGGCGCCCCGCAGTCCTACGTCGACCTCGCCGATCCGGAGTACCTCGGGTTCGACTACCAGCGCAGGATCGGCCACGTCATCGACGCCGCCGCCCCGCCCGGACGTCCGCTGCACGTGCTACACCTCGGCGGGGGTGCCCTCACCCTCGCCCGCTACGTCGCGGCGACCCGGCCGCGCTCCACGCAGCAGGTTTTCGAGCGGGACACCGACTTGACGCAACTCGTCCGCGACGCACTGCCGTTGGAGCGCGGCTGGCGCATCCGGGTACGCGGCGGCGACGCCCGCGAGGGGCTGGGGAAGATTCCCGGGCAGTGGGCGGACCTCGTCGTCGCCGACGTCTTCAGCGGTGCCCGCACCCCCGCCCATCTCACGAGCGCCGAGTTCCTCCAGGAGGTGGGCCGGGTGCTGGCGCCCGGCGGGCTGTACGTGGCGAACATCGCCGACGGGCCGGGCTCCTCCGGCGCGGGGGAACAGGCCGGTGCCGGGGGGAAGCGCCCTCCGCTTGCGCATCTCCGTTCCCAAGTGGCAACCGTGCGGGCCTCGTTCACGCATGCCGCACTGATCGGCGAGCCGGCGGTGCTGCGCGGGCGCCGGTTCGGCAACGGAATTTTGGTCGGCGCGGACGGTGAGCTGCCGTACGCCGAGCTCACGCGCCGCGCCGCGGCGGACCCCAGGTCGGCGAGGGTCGAACACGGCGCCGCGCTGGAGCAGTTCGCCGCGGGAGCCGCGGTCGTCACGGACGCGACGGCTCTCCCCTCGCCCGCGCCGCCGGAGGGCGTCTTCGACTGAGCCGGCTGACGGGACCGGAGGCGGACGGGCGGTGCTCCCGGCCCGGGAGACGCGCGGTACGCGCACGACCGCTCGCCCTCCCCGACTCCCTTGCGTACGCCGCGACTTCAGTCCCGCGGATCAGCCGGAGCTCAGCCCTGGAAGGTCTCGATGCGCGGCGGCCCGTCGTCCCACCGGCAGAACACGGAGTGGGAGGGGGAGCCGTGCTTGGAGAAGGTCACCCGGATCCACGTGGTGTCCTTGAAGACCTGCGTGTCCCAGCCGTCGTCCGGGGTCGCCGAGACGAGCGTCGCGTAGTCGTCCTTCATGTCGAACACGGCGCGTCCGCCCGGGACATCGGTGCCGCGTACATCTCCCTCGGGCGCCGGCTGCTCGGTCTCCGGGGGCTGCGGCTGCGGTTTTCCGGTGCCGCCGGTAGCGCTCGGGGAGGGCTTCTCGGGCGGCTTCGGGGACTGCGAACCCGAGGGCGGCGGCGAGGAACGCGAAGGCGGGGGCTCCGGCTCCTGGGTGCCGGGCGCACCGGGGCGGGCCGTCGACGCCTCGTCGGACAGGGGCAACGTGCGCGGCGGGTCGTACTCCGTCCCGGCGAGGACCGTGTGCACCCCGAACCAGGACAGTGTCACCGCCGCGCTCGTGGCCAGAAACCACGCTGCCGCGTGCACCAGTGGTCGTCCCATCCCGGTCACCATAGCGCTGTCCGGTTCACTCGGAAGGAGGATGGCGTAACGTGCCGCCATGGCTCGTGTGCTCGTGGTCGAGGACGACCAGTTCGTCCGCTCCGCTCTGATCCGGCACCTCACCGACGCCTCGCACGCGGTGCGCAGCGTCGGTACGGCACTTGAGGCCCTGCGCGAGGTGGCGCAGGTCGGATTCGACGTCGTCATCCTCGACCTGGGCCTTCCCGACCTCGACGGATCAGAGGCCCTGAAGATGCTGCGCGGCATCACCGACGTACCGGTGATCATCGCCACCGCGCGCGACAACGAGAACGAGATCGTCCGGCTGCTCAACGACGGTGCGGACGACTACCTCGTCAAGCCCTTCTCCGTCGAGCACCTTTCGGCCCGCATGTCGGCCGTGCTGCGCCGCTCGCGGGGAGGAGGGGCGGGGAACGGATCCGGCCATGGTGACAACGCCGGGGTGCTGCGGGTGGGCGGGCTCGTCATCGATCCGCTGCGCCGGCAGGCCGAGCTGGACGGGACGCTGCTGGACCTGACCCGGCGCGAGTTCGACCTGCTGGCCTTCCTCGCCGCACGTCCGGGCGTCGTGGTGGCCCGCAAGGACCTGCTCGCCCAGGTCTGGCAGCAGTCCTACGGGGACGACCAGACGATCGACGTTCATCTCTCCTGGCTGCGGCGGAAGTTGGGCGAGACCGCCGCGCGGCCCCGCTACCTGCACACGCTTCGCGGAGTCGGCGTGAAGCTGGAAGCGCCGAGGGAGCGGCAGCCATGAGGAAGGAACAGCGGGCATGAGATGGGCACTGGTGAAGGTGTGCCTCGCCGTCACCGCCATGGTGGTGATCGCCTTCGCCGTGCCTCTCGCGATGGTGGTGAAGGAGACGGCGCGGGACCGCGCGTACTCCAACGCCGAGCGGCAGGCCGCCACGGTGGGGCCGGTGCTCGCGATCACCACGGACAAGCAGCAGCTGGAGATCGCGGTCGCCAGCACGGAGGCGGGCGGTGACGGGCGGATCGCCGTCCACGTGCCGACGTCCTCGAAGCAGACCGCCACCGGAGAGGCCGGGAGGCCGCCCGTCGAGATCGGCAGGCAGCGGGCCACCGACGAGCAGGTGGCCACGGCACGCCGCAAGGGGCGCGCCTCCACGGTCCAGGTGCCCGGCGGCTACACGCTGCTGCGGCCGACGGCCGTGGCGAGTGGCGAGTTCGCCGTGGTGGAGGTGTTCATCTCCAACGAGGAGGTCACCCACGGTGTGACCACCTCCTGGCTGATCATCGCGGGCGTCGGGATCGCGCTGATCCTGGGCTCGGTGGCCGTCGCGGACAGGCTGGGGACGCTGATGGTGCGTCCCGCGGGGCGTCTGGCCGCCGCCGCCCGCTCACTCGGCGAGGGCCGCCTCGGCGTGCGGGTCCAGGAGGAAGGGCCCCGCGAACTGCGGAGCGCAGCCGTGGCGTTCAATGCCATGGCCGACCAGGTCGTACAACTCCTCGCAAACGAGCGCGAGTTGGCCGCAGACCTCTCGCACCGGCTGCGTACGCCGCTGACCGTGCTCCGTCTCAACGCGGCCTCGCTCGGCGACGGCGACGCCGCGGCGCACACGCGCGAGGCCGTCGCGAAGCTGGAGAGCGAGGTCGACCAGATCATCAGCACCGCGCGCGAACAGCGGGAGCAGCGCGCCCAGTCGACGGGCGGACTGGAGTCCGCCGCCTGCGACGCGGCGGAGGTGATACGCGACCGCATGTCCTTCTGGTCCGCGCTGGCCGAGGACGAGGGCCGCGAGGCGCGCCTGGCCGGTGTGGAGCACCCCGTACGGGTGCCGGTGGCCCGGGCCGAGTTCGCCGCCGCGCTCGACGCGATGCTCGGCAACGTCTTCCGGCACACCCCCGAGGGGACGGCCTTCTCCGTCGACGTGCACCACGGCGGTTCCGCCAGCAACTCGGTGATCGTGCTGGTCTCGGACGCCGGCCCCGGCATCGCCGACCCGGACGCGGCACTGCTGCGCGGCCACGGCGACGGCAAGCCCGGTTCGACGGGGCTGGGCCTGGACATCGTGCGCAGGGTGGCCGAGTCGACTGGCGGCGACGTGCGGATCGGCCCCTCGGTGCTCGGGGGTACGGAAGTGCGCGTGTGGCTGACGCTGAACGGGGCCGGCGAGGAGACGGGCAGGCGCCGCGGGCGCCGCAAGTCGGAGCGGCGGCTGAGGTATTCGCCGCGGCGCAGCACGACGACGTGACCGCGGGCGGACGGAAGGCCGGCCGGCGGACGGGTGTTCAGGTGCCGATGACCGAACGGGAGGCGCCCCAGCGGATATTGACGATCTGTGGCGGCTCCTTCACCCTGCCGCTCCCGCCCTTCCCTAACCAGGCCATTTCCGTGGCTTAAGCGTGGCTCAAGTCCGCTGACCCGCGTCCGGTACGAGGGAATTGCCCGAGTCGCCGTCGCTAGCTTGCTCCTCGTCCGAGTCCCACCCACCCCCCACACGAGGCGGTCGAGGATGACTTACGAGGCAGCATCAGCACACTCCCGGCGCGGCAGACGCCGCATCGGTCGCATCAGGTTCGCGGCGTCGGTGGTGTCCGTCGCCGTCATGGTCCTCGGCTCCGCGCTGACGACCACCGGCACCGCCAGTGCCGCAGGGGCGGACCATGGGGGAGTGCAACCCGCGGGTGGCACAGGCGGGAGCCCCGCGGCAGCGGGCGCGTTCACGCCGTACGTCGACGTCTCCCTCGAACCCTCCTACGACCTCCTCGGGAACGCAGGGGAGACGGGGGTGAAGGAGTACAACCTCGCCTTCGTCACCTCCGGCGGCGGCTGCACGCCCAAGTGGGGCGGGACGCAGGAACTGGGCGACAACGCCGTGGCGCGGCAGGTGGAGGAGCTGCGTGCCATGGGCGGCGACGTAAGGATCTCCTTCGGCGGCGCGGCAGGCTCCGAACTCGGCCTGGTGTGCGGCTCCGCCGAAGAGCTGGCGAGGGCGTACGGGGAGGTCGTCGAGGCGTTCGACTTGACGAAGGCGGACTTCGACATCGAGGGCGCCGCCCTGCCCGACACCGCCGCGAACACCCGCCGCGCCCAGGCCATCGCACAACTCCAGCAACAGCACCCGGACTTGGACGTCTCCTTCACCCTGCCGGTGCTTCCCGAGGGCCTGACACCGGAGGGCACCGCGCTGCTGGAGGACGCGGCGGCGAACGGCGTCGACGTCTCCGCCGTCAACATCATGGCGATGGACTACGGGCCCTCCTACGACGGCGACATGGGCGAGTACGCCCTGGAGGCCGCCACCGCGACCCAGGCGCAGGTGAAGGCGGCGCTGGGGATCGAGGACGACGCCGAGGCGTGGCGGACGGTCGCGGTCACCCCGATGATCGGCGTGAACGACGTCGTGGTGGAGGTCTTCACGCCCGAAGACGCCGCCGAGGTCGCGCAGTTCGCCCGGGAGAAGGGCCTGGCGTGGCTGTCGATGTGGTCGGCCACCCGCGACAAGCCCTGCCCCGGAGGGCCCAAGGACGAGGCGGACGCGACCTGTTCGAGCATCGAGCAGGGAGAGAACGACTTCACGAGAGCCTTCACGGGCTGATCCGCCGTCGCGGTCCGCGGCCCTGATCCCGTGCTTCCGCCGGTCCTCAGGGCCGCCCGCCAGCGGGCCCCCGGTCAGGGTGGGGCGCAGACCTTCCCCCCACACCCCTGCGCCCCACCCGTCCTCCCTCCCCGGCCGGAGCGGCCCCGTGCCGGACATGCCGCCCGGCACGGGGGCCTACGCCCGCCCGCGTTCACACCCCTCCCGGGGTCACAGGGCCGGAAGCCGCCCCGTACGGGCCACGTCCGCGTACCAGTGCGCGCTGGACTTGGGCGTGCGCACCTGGGTGGCGAAGTCGACGTGGACGATGCCGAACCGCTTCCCGTACCCGTACGCCCACTCGAAGTTGTCCATCAGCGACCACAGGAAGTAGCCGCGCACGTCCACCCCCTCCTCCACAGCGCGGTGCACGGCGGCGAGGTGTTCGTGGACGTAGGCGATGCGGTCCGGGTCGTGCACCCGGCCCTCGCTGTCCGGCTCGTCGGCGTAGGCAGCACCGTTCTCCGTGATGTAGAGGGGTACTCCCGGGGCCTCGCGGTGGAAGCGGTGCAGCAGCTCGGTGAGTCCGCCGGAGTCGATGCTCCAGCCCATCGCCGTCTGCTCGCCCGGCGGCTGGTGGAAGGCGACGACGCGGTCGGCGCCCGGCCAGGGCGAGTGCTCGCTCGCGCCGTGCCCGTCGCGGCGCTCCGGGGCGGGACCGTCCTCGTCGGGCTCGACCGCCGAAACCACCGACGGGGTGTAGTAGTTGACGCAGATGCCGTCCAGCGGCTGGTGCGCGGCGGCCAGATCGCCGTCCTGCACGAAGGACCAGTCGGTGATCCGGGCGGTGTCGGCGAGGAGGTCCTCGTCGTAACGGCCGTGCAGCATGGGCCCGGTGAAGACGCGCGTCGCGAGTGCGTCGATGCGGCGGGCGGCGTCCCGGTCCTCCGCGGAGTCCGAACGGGGGCGTACGGCTGCGGGGTTGAGGCTGATCATCACCTCGGCGGACGCCGGGAGGACGTCCCGCAGCGACTGAGTGGCCAGGCCGTGCGCCAGGTTGAGGTGGTGTGCGGCGCGCAGCGCGTCGGCGGGGTCCGTGCGGCCGGGGGCGTGGACGCCCGAGCCGTACCCCAGGAACGCGCTGCACCAGGGCTCGTTGAGGGTGGTCCACAGCTTTATCCGGTCGCCGAGCGCGTCGGCGACGAGGCGGGCGTAGTCGGCGAAGCGGAGCGCCGTGTCGCGCTCCGGCCAGCCGCCGGCGTCCTCCAGCTCCTGCGGGAGGTCCCAGTGGTAGAGGGTGAGGACGGGGGTGATGCCGGCCTCCAGCAGTTCGTCCGTGAGGGAGCGGTAGAAGTCGAGGCCCCGCTGCTCGGCCGGGCCCCGCCCGGTGGGCTGCACCCGGGACCAGGAGACGGAGAACCGGTAACCGCCCAGTCCCAGCTGGGACATGAGCGCGACGTCGTCGCGGAAGCGGTGGTAGTGGTCGCAGGCTACGTCGCCTGTGTCGCCGCCCTCGGTGCGGCCGGGGGTGTGCGAGAAGGTGTCCCAGATCGAGGGGGTCCGCCCGTCCTCCGCGGCCGCGCCTTCGATCTGGTACGAGGAGGTCGACGAGCCCCACATGAAGCCCGGTGGGAAGCGGAGATCCGCCACGGCCGCTCCGGCCGCGGGGGAGAGGCCGTCCGGGGGTTGTGGAGAGGGCTGCGGGGCGGCGTCGGGGGACAGGGGGGACATGGTCATGGAAGCGCTCCCATTCGAGGACGTGAAGAGGTGCGGGTCGGTGGGGTGAGGCCACATCGGGACGGGCGGGCAGGAGCCGTAGGTGGCGGGCCGCGGCCGGCGGCGGGTCGCCCCGGGCTCCTGAGAGCCCGGACCCCGCCGCCGGGACGGGTCAGGACAGGCCCTAGCCCTTCACCGCGCCCTGCATGATGCCGCCGACGATCTGCTTGCCGAACAGGGCGAAGGCGATGAGCAGCGGCAGAGTTCCCAGGAACGCTCCCGCCATGATCACGGACTCGTCCGGGATGTAGCCCCGGCCCAGTCCGGTCAGCGCCACCTGCACGGTCGGGTTGTCCTGGGTGAGTGCGATGACCGGCCAGAAGAACTCGTTCCAGGCCATCACGAACGTCAGCATCCCCAGCACCGCCATCGCGGGCCGGGCCACCGGGAAGACGATGTGCCACACGACGCGGAGACTGTGCGCGCCGTCCACCCGGGCCGCTTCGATGAGTTCGGTGGGAAGGGCGTTGACGAGGTACTGCCGCATGAAGAACACCCCGAACGCGCTCACCATCAACGGCAGGATCACCGCCTGCAGCTGGTTCGCCCACTCCAGCTTCGCCACCGCCATGTACAGCGGCACCACGCTGAGTTGGGGCGGCACCATCATCGTGCCGATCACCGTCAGCAGCAGCGCGTTCCTGGCGCGGAAGCGCAGCTTCGCGAAGGCGTATCCGGCGAGCGTGGCGAAGACGACCGTGCTGACGGCGACGGTGCCGGCCACCACGAAGGTGTTCAGCAGCGCCTTGCCCATGTTGGCGTCGTTCCACGCGGTGGTCATGTTCGGGATGAGGTTCGACCCGAACCAGAAGGGCGGCGGAGTCTCCGCCAGCCGCTGGTTGTCGCGGGACGCGGCGATCGCCGTCCACACCAGCGGGAAGAGCGAGCCGAGCGTGAAGAGCGAGAGGACCGCGTAGGTCAGCCGCCCCGCGTGCAGATGCCTGCCCGCCGTGCCCGCCCTCTTCGTCGTGGCGGTCCTGCCGCCCCGCCCGCCGGACGGGCCCTCGCCCGGTGCGGGTGCGCCCTGCGCCGCGCCGGGGCCCGTGAGCGGTTCCGGCGTCTGGTCCCGTGTGTCCGTCTGCACCGTGCCGACCTCCCTCATTGGCTCGAGCTCCTCTGCAGGCGCCTGGCGATCAGCCAGTTGGCGAGGCCGATGACCAGCAGGATCAGGAACATCGTCCAGGCGATGGCGGAGGCCCGGCCGAGGTGGAAGTTGAACCAGCCCTGCTCGTACAGGTAGAGCCCCAGCGTCTGGTACTGGTGCGATCCGCCGCCCGTCTGGGAGCCCCCGAACAGCAGGGGCTCACCGAAGAGCTGGGTCGCTCCGATGGTGGAGACGACGACAGTGAAGAGGATCGTCGGCCGCAGCGAGGGGATCGTCACGTGCCAGAACTGCTGCCACCGCGAGGCCCCGTCGAGGGCCGCCGACTCGTACAGGTCGTCGGGTACGGCCTGCATGGCGGCGAGGTAGATGAGCGTGTTGTAGCCCGTCCAGCGCCAGATCACGATGCTCGACACCGCGATCTGCGACGTCAGCGTGCCGTTCTCCCAGTCGACGTGATCGAAACCGGCCAGCCCCAGCGCCCAGTTGATCATCCCGTAGTCCCGCCCGAAGAGCAGCGCGAAGACGAGGGTCGCCGCGGCGACCGAGGTCGCGTACGGGGTGAGCATGACCACGCGGAAGAACATCGAGCCGCGCAGCCGGTAGTTGAGCAGGTGGGCCAGGCCGAGCGCCATCGCCAGCTGGGGCACCGTCGAGAGGACGCCGATCGTGGCGGTGTTGCGCAGGGCGTTCCAGAAGAACTCGTCCTCCCACAGTCGGGAGAAGTTGTGCAGGCCCGCCCACTCCATGTGCGTGGGGTCGTGCAGCGAGACGTTGTGCAGCGACGCCCAGCCCGTGTACAGCAGCGGGAACAGGCCGAAGGCGGCGAAGAACAGGAAGAAGGGGGCGATGAAGGCGTACGGGCTCCACCGGGCGTCCCGGCGGTAGCGGCGGCTGCGGCGCTCCTCGGCGCGGCTGCCGCCGCCACTCGCGGCGGGACGGACCGGCGGCTTCCCCGAGCCGGTCGCGGGCTCAGTCCTCGACAGCGTCATCGATCTTCTTCACCGCCGCGTTCCAGCCCTCCTCGGGCGACTTGCCCTGCTGCTCGACCTGGAGAATGCCGATGTTGCCGATGTTCTCCTGGATGAGCTGGTCCTTCGGGCCGAGCACGGCCGTCGGTATGTCCTTCGCGGCATCGGAGAAGATCTCGCCGATGGGCGCGTCGTCGAAGTACTCGTGTTCCGCGTCCGCGACGGCAGGAAGCGAGAGCGCCTTGCTCGAACTGGGGAAGCTGGCCTGCTTCTCGAACAGCTTCGCCTGCTGCTCCGGCGCGGTCAGCCACTTGGCCAGCTTGACGGCCTCGTCCTTGTTCTTCGCGTGCTCCGGGACGGTCAGGAACGAGCCGCCCCAGTTGGCGGGCCGGGGCGGTGCTGCCACGTCCCAGGCGTCGGCGCCCTTCGGGCCGGACTTCTCCTTGATGTAGCCGAGCATCCAGGGCGGGCAGATGACGGAGGCGAAGGTGCCGTTGGCGTACGCCTGGTCCCACGCCTTGTCGAACTGCTTGAGCTTGCCGGTCATCTTGCCCTCGACGGCCTGCATCGCCAGGTCCCAGGACTTCTCGACGGCTTCGCTCTTCTTGTAGATCAGCTTGCCGTCCCGGTCGTAGTTCTTGACGGCGTAGCTGGAGACCGACCCGTTGTAGAGGCCCGCGGCGGCGTCCGTGAAGGCCGTGCCCTTCGGGGCGTCCTTCATGTAGTCCTCGCCCGTCTCCACGTACTTGGCCCAGTCGCCGGCCCACAGTTCGGCGACGTCCTTGCGGTCGGTGGGCAGCCCGGCCTTCTTGAACAGGTCCTTGCGGTAGCACACGCCCATGGGGCCGATGTCCGTGCCGAGGCCGACGACCTTGCCGTTCTCCGCTTTCGCCTGGTCCCATTTCCAGGGCAGCCAGGCGGACTTGTCGACGCCCTCCGCCTTCGCCATGTCGACGAACTTGTCCGAGTGGAGGTTCGCGACCTCGTTGATGTTGCCGACCTCGACGGCCTGGATGTCGCTCAGACCGCTGTTCGCCGTGAGGTGGTTGAGCAGCGCGGGGTAGTAGTCCTCGTTCCGCTCCGTCGAGTTCTCCTTGATCTTGATGCCGGGATTGAGCTTCTCGTACTCGTCGTAGAGCCCGGCCTGCTTGTACCCGAAGACGCCGAAGACCCCGACGGAGACGACGGTCTTGCCGTCCGCGCTCGTCCCCGAGCCGCTGCCCCCGCCGTCCTGCGCGCAGCCCGCGAGGAGACCCGCGGCGAGCACGGCGGCGAGCCCTGAGGCGGTGAGGCGCCGGGAACCCGGGCGGTGCCGCAGGTGGCTGGTGCGGTGGAGCGGGGAAGTGTTCCTGCTGGTGTGCATGGCTGTGCCATCCCCTCCCGTACTTACGGGCTGTGAAGGGAGCGGCTATCATGGGAGCGCTCCCATACTTGATGAGTTGAAGAGTCCACGAGAGGTGGCGGGGTGTCAAGGGATACGGCGGCAACGTGCCCCGTACCTCGTGTAGTTGAATGATCCGAGCCGGGCGGGCCGCAGCAGCAGTGGCGGCGGCCGTCACGGCGGGGGCCCGACCAGGGAGGGGAGGCATCGATGGCGGCAGCCCACCTCGGACGCACGTCCCGTTCCGCGGGCGGGGGAAGGCCCAGGCCGACCCTCGAACAGGTCGCCGCGCGCGCGGGTGTCGGCAGGGGCACCGTTTCCCGTGTCATCAACGGTTCGCCGAGTGTCAGCGACCGCACGCGGGCGGCGGTCGAGGCGGCCGTGGCCGAACTCGGCTACGTGCCCAACGGCGCCGCCCGCGCGCTGGCCGCCGGGAGCGCCGACGCCGTCGCGCTCGTCGTGCCCGAGACCGAGACCAAGCTCTTCGCGGAGCCGTACTTCTCCGGCATCCTGCGCGGCGTCAGCGCCGAACTCGCCGACAGCTCCATGCAGTTGCTCCTCACCCTCATCCGGGACGAGCACGAGCGGGACCGCTTCGCGCAGTACGCGGCGGCCCGCCGCGTCGACGGCGTGCTTCTCGTCTCCGTCCACGCCGACGACCCGCTGCCCGACCAGCTCGTCGAGTCGGGGATGCCCGCGGTGCTGGGCGGCAGGCGCAGCGGCACCGAGACCGTGCCCTACGTCGACTCGGACAACGTGGACGGCGCGCAGATCGCCGTCGAGCACCTGATCGGCCGTGGCCGCCGTGCCGTCGCCACGATCACCGGCCCGCTCGACATGTACGTGGCCCAGTGCCGCCTCGAGGGCCACCGTGCCGCGCTGCGAGCCGCCGGGCGTGAGGAAGACGAACGGCTCGTCGCGCACGGCGACTTCACCGAGGAGGGCGGCAAACGCGCGATGCGCGAGCTGCTGGAGCGGGCTCCCGAGGTGGACGCCGTCTTCTGCGCCTCCGACCTGATGGCGTCCGGTGCCCGGCTGGCGCTGCGCGAAGCCGGCCGCGGCGTCCCGGCCGACGTGGCGCTCGTCGGCTTCGACGACTCGGCGGTCGCCCGCCACATGGACCCTCCGCTGACCAGCGTCCGGCAGCCCATCGAGGAGATGGGACGTGCGATGGTGCGGACGCTGCTGGGGCTGATGGCGCGGGAGCGGGACTCCGTATCCGGCGGGGCCGGCGGGGTCGGCGGGACCGGTGGAGGCGGGATCAATGCGGCCGGTGGGACCGGCGGGACAACCGCGCAGGCCGTGCGGCGCGCGGCCGCGGGCTCCGTGGTGCTCCCCACCGAACTGGTGCGGCGCGGTTCGTCCTGAGCCGGGCCCGGCGGCCGAACCGCCGCCGCGGTAGCGGCCGGAAGCCTGCCCCTGAATGTGACGGGGAGTGAGTCGGTCACCCCTCCGGACAACTCCCGCGTGCGGCACCCCCGGTGCTGCCCTTTGCTGCCTGGTATGACCTCAGACACGCGACGTGAGCCGGGTACCGTCCGCCGAATACTGACAGGAGCAGTCGCCGCGGCCGTGTCCATATGCGGCTTCGCGGGCACCGCGCCGGCCGGCGGCAGCCGCGGAGCGGAACCGGTGGCCCACGAGGCCGCAAGCGCCCGCAAGGGACAGCAGGCGCCGAGCGAGCCCGCTGTCGACGACTACTCACGCCCGATCTCCCGAGCCGCCCCCGTGACGGCCAGGTGGGGAGTTCCCGGCGGCTGGGCGGCAGGCCATCACACAGGCGTCGACTTCGCCGCTTCCCCGGGAACGGTCGTGCGATCGGTGGGGACAGGGCGGGTCGAACTCGCGGGGGAGGCGGGATCGTACGGGAAGGCCGTGATCGTCCATATGAAGGACGGCAAGCACGTCCTGTTCGCCCATCTGTCGAAGATCACGGTCCGGCTGGGACGTGTCGTGCGCGCGAACACCGTGCTCGGCGAATCCGGCAACACCGGGCGGTCGACGGGACCGCATCTGCACTTCGAAGTACGTGCTCAGCGGGGCTACGGCACCGAGGTCGACCCCGTCACGTACCTGGCTCGGCACGGCGTCCGGATCGCCTAGGGCGCGGGACCGCGGCGAGCCAGTAAGAGGTCCCCACCGGAGAGGTGTCCCGGTGGGGACCTTGCCACGGAGCGCACTGCCGAGCGGTGCGAGGAGGGGATGCCGGGGAGCGTCGCGCTTCAGTCACGTCCGGAGGTCGCGCTGCGTGCGACTGTCGACATGAGTGTGCCGATGACCAGGCCGATCACCAGATAGACGCCCGCGGTGCCGCCTTTCGCCTCCCAGCTCGCCGTCGAGTTGAACGGCGCCAGCATCGCCGCCGCCGTCCCGAGCGCGATGATCCAGGCGAGGAACCGGCCGGGCTGCGGTGTCGCCAGCAGCAGCAGATGCAGTACCGCCGTGGCCGCCAGCGCGGCCAGGGCCGCGCCGAGGGCCAGGGGCCACGTCGAGGCGGCGACCAGCATCCCCTCGGTCTCGGGTGCGAAGACCGGGATGTCGAGCACTCCGCGTACGAGCAGCATCGCCACGGCGGCCGCGAGCGCCGCGACGAGCGCGACGGCGGTGCCGCCCGCCCACAGGCGTACGGCGCTGAAGCGCCGGTGTGCGCTGCGCGGCGGGCGCCGGTCGTGGTTGTAGCCGTTGGTGCCGCGCTCCGTCACGGGGCCCGAGTACGGATCGGGGTACTGCTTCGTCGGCCCGTAGCCCGGAACCGGGTCGAAACGTTCGAACGGCCCGTCGTGGTCTCCGCCCCCGGCCGGCCCTGGGGACCCGCCCTGGCGGCCCGTACCACCCGCATGTGCGCCGCCCGGCCCCCCGGCGGGGCGGCGCGGCTGCCGTTCCCCCTGCCCCCGCGGGTCCTCCGGCTCCTGCGGATCCTGCGGGCCGTACGGGCCGTGTGTACCTGCCATCGGTGTCGCGTCCTCTCCTGGGCCTCCCCGGACCACCGCCGGTTCCCTCAGGCTCGGTCCGCGCGACGGCGCCCGCATCTCCAGTCCGGCGGCGGTGAGCCGACGGCGGCGCCCCTCACCCGCGCGGCGGTACCCCGAATCGGACGACGGCCGGGCACCCTGCGGGACGCGCCCGGCTCCCGCGGATCGTCCACCCGTCCGATCCGGGGGCGGGGCGACGAGGACGGTCCTTCGACGGCGCACTCTCCCCGCACTCGGGGAAAGGCCCCACCTCGCCGCGACCGCGGACCTCGTACGCAGGCTCCCCGACGGGGAGTTGGAGTTCTGCGCGGCCGCCGGCCCGCGCCCGGCACCCCCAGGGGATTCGCGAGCACGACCCTTGCGCGAAGCGAGCGCGCGGCTGACCTTCGCCCCGGCGTCGGCGGGCCGACACCGCCTCCGGGGCCGTGGCGCGCTCCCATTGCCGTTGACCGAACGCCCGGGGACTCCGGCCACCACCACGGGCCGCCGACGGCAGGGCCCGCCCGCCCCCGGCGCGACCGGCCCTCGGCGGGGGTAGCGCGCTCCCGTCCCTGCGCGGACGCTCCCCGCCTCCACGCGGGTACCCGGTGCCGCTCAGGGCGGGGGCGGGCCGGGAGGGCGCCGCCCCTCTGCGTCGGCCCGGGGACGACCACGGGCGGCGGGGCCGCACACGCGACAAGGCCCCCGCCCGGGAATCCGGGCGAGGGCCTTGATCTTCGAGGGTGAATGACGGGACTTGAACCCGCGACATCCTGGACCACAACCAGGTGCTCTACCACCTGAGCTACATCCACCACGGTCCGGCGCGCTTCTCACCGGCCGAGAAAGAGTGTACAGGGTCGGCCGGGATGCTTGCGCACGGGTTTACGGGGGGCCGCACACGTCCCGGTCAGGAGGCCGGGGGCACCACGTGCTTGGCGGCGACCTTCTTGGCGGTGTCGGAGTCGGGACCCGGCGGCGGAACGAAGACCGCCTCCCGGTAGTAGCGCAGCTCCGCGATGGACTCCCGGATGTCGGCCAGAGCCCGGTGGTTGCCGTTCTTCGGCGGGCTGTTGAAGTAGGCGCGCGGGTACCAGCGCCTGGCCAGCTCCTTGACGGAGGAGACGTCCACGATGCGGTAGTGGAGGTGCGTCTCCAGCTCCGCCATGTCGCGGGCGAGGAAGCCGCGGTCGGTGCCCACCGAGTTGCCGCAGAGCGGGGCACGGCCGGCTTCCGGCGCGTGCTCGCGCACGTACGCCAGCACCTGCTTCTCGGCCTCGGCGAGCGTCGTGCCCTCGTCGAGCTCGTCCAGGAGGCCGGAGGCGATGTGCATCTCGCGGACCACCTCCGGCATCGAGGCGAGCGCACGTGCCGGAGGCCGGATCACCACGTCCACGCCCTCGCCGAGTACGTTCAGCTCCGAGTCGGTGACCAGGGCGGCCACTTCGATGAGCGCGTCGTCGGCCAGCGAGAGGCCGGTCATCTCGCAGTCGATCCACACCATGCGGTCATTCATGCGCTTCACCCTACGTCGACACCCTCAGCCCCGGCCCCGCTGTCCTGGGAGCCTCGGAGCCCAGGCGTCCGATTCCGGCTTCCCCGGCTCCGCGGCCTCCGGACGGTGCTCGCGGTGCTCGCGCTGCTCGCGCGGCTGGTGCGCGTCCCGGGCCTCACGGTGCGGACGGGCCGCGTCCCGCAGGTCACGGGCCATGTACTGGCCGGCGTGCGGAACCATGCCGTGCGCGCTGCCGCCGCCCTGCGTCCCGCCGGCGGATCCGCCTGCCGCGCCGTGCGCGCCGCCGCCCGTCCCGCCGGAACCGCCCGCCGTGCCGGGGCCTCCCTGGCCTCCCTCCGCTCGTCCGCCCTCTCCGAGCCCTCCTGAGTGCCCTCCTCCGTTGCCGCTGTCAGGACGCCTGACCCGGTACGCCGCGCGGTACGCGGCGGGGGAGGAGCCCAACTGGCGCCGGAAGTGGCCCCGCAGCGCCACCGGCGAGCGGAAGCCGCAGCGTCCCGCCACCTCGTCGACCGAGTAGTCGGAGGTCTCCAGCAGCCGCTGCGCCTGGAGCACTCGCTGGGTGATGAGCCACTGCAGCGGCGCGCTGCCCGTCAGGGAGCGGAAGCGGCGGTCGAAGGTCCTGCGCGACATGTACGCGCGTGCCGCCAGGGCCTCCACGTCGAACTGCTCGTGCAGGTGCTCCAGGGCCCACGCCACGACCTCGGCGAGCGGGTCCGCACCGATCTCCTCGGGTAAAGAGCGGTCCAGATGGCGTGGATGACCTCCGCTCTCCATGCCGCTGCCGCGGCGCGGCGGTACGACGAGGCGGCGCGCGAGCGCACCCGCGGCCTCCGCACCGTGGTCGTTGCGCACGACGTGCAGGCACAGGTCTATTCCCGCCGCCGTGCCGGCGGAGGTGAGGATGTCGCCGTCGTCCACGAACAGTTCGCGCGGATCGACGTGGACGGCCGGGTAGCGCTTGGCGAGCGTCGGCGCGTACATCCAGTGCGTCGTCGCCGGACGTCCGTCCAGCAGGCCGGCGGCGGCCAGCACGAACGCTCCGGTGCAGAGGCCGACCAGGCGCGCCCCTTCCTCGTGCGCCCGGCGCAGGGCCTCGAGCGCCGCGGCGGGGGGCGGCTGGGTGATGGAGCGCCAGGCCGGTACGACGACGGTCCCGGCGCGGGAGAGCGCGTCGAGTCCGTACGGGGCGCTCAACTGCAGCCCGCCGGTGGTCCGCAGCGGCCCGTCCTCACCCGCGCACACCAGAAGCCGGTACCGGGGGACCCCGGCGTCCTGGCGGTCGATGCCGAAGACAGAGAGCGGTATGGAGCTCTCGAAGATGGGCCCGCCACTGAAGAGCAGCACCGCCACGATCTCGCGGCGCCTCCGTGCGGCCAGCTTGCGGGTCGTTGCCGGGCCGTTCGTCGAGTCCTGATGGCTCTTTGGAACGCTCACCGGATGTCAGCCCCCCTCAATCGTCGCGTTCTTCTCGGTCCTGCACGTTTCCCCCGCGGCGATAGCCAAGATCGAATCTACTGTGTCGCACGAGGTCGGCGGGACGAGTTCCAGACCCGCCGCTATGTCGACAAGGCAACTTGGCGTGAAGCATTCGATCACGAAGCGTCGCATTCGGTGACGCCACTGGGAAGTGCGCATGCCGTCCCTGCCCCGCTGCCGATGCGGCCACACGTGCCGGTCGGTCCTTTCCGCGCAGGTCGTGGGCGGTTGGGCTGTCACGCCGTCAACGGCCCTTGTGGAGGCGAAAGTTGGCCGAAAAAAGTGGGGATCACATGCGTGATCCGGACACACCCCCGGTGTGCGCCCCTGCCTACTGTCGTGCGCCGGTGCGAAGTCGGGCGTTCCGGACGGTCAGGTACGGCCGGTGTGCCGTCCGCCTCTGTGCAGGCCGGTGCCGGTGCGGCTGTGACGTCCCCGGTGCGGCTCGGGCCTTCCGGCGGGCCAACGGCCGGTCGCCTGGCGGGTGTACACGCGCTCTGAGCAGCGAAGCAGCGCACGGCAGGCCGCGTTGACCGCGGCAAGACCGGCCGCGGTCGCAGCAACCGTCTGCAGCGGCGAACCGCACACGAGCAGGGTGAGCGGGGCCAGGGCGCAGGCGAAGGTGCCCCAGCGGACGATCTCAGCCGCCGTCGCGGAGGCGTGCGCCGCGGCCTCGGGGTCGCACTCGGTAGCCTCGTCGGGGGTCTCGTCCGGTCGGACGCGGGTGTCCGAATCCTTGCGGTATCCGGGCCGCGGTGCGGTGGCGGGGACGCGCCGCCGGCGGCCCGTTCCTGTGGTGGGTGCTGGCACGCACTGCTAACGCGAGGGCGCCGGGGCGGTCACCGAGCGTCGTCGTGCGCAGCCCATCGGTGAGGATGCACGGCCCCGTCGCGCGCCGACGGTGCGAGCGGGGGAGGTAAGGGGCGCGGAGGGGCGTTGCGTGAAGGCACATCCTCAGGCATGCTCCGGGGTCAGCCCGTGACGGTCAGTGCCTCCCGGCGCCTCTGGGCAAGGCGGGAGTGCGGTCGTACCCTTGCGGGTAAGGGGCTGATGAGGCCTTGGCCGGGATTGCGCGTCCGTGAACCCCAGCGGGCTCCTTATCCCCTCAGTGCCGAAGCTCCTCTCGTCTCCCCCTTGGAAGACCGAAGTCAACCGCCGCTCCCTCCGCACAGAGGACTCCCTTCGCCGAGACGCCGATGGCCGGAAAAGAGATCCCCGAACCAGCGGACCGCAAGCAGGTCGCCGATCCGACAGCGATTCCTGAAGCGGCGGAAGAAGCACGCCACTCGTGCGACCCGGCGTTCCAGCACGGTGTCGTCGTGGGCTTCGACGGTTCCATGTCGAGCGAGCGTGCCCTGGCGTACGCCATCGGGATGGCCCACCGTTCCGGCTCCGGCCTGATCATCGTCCACGTGGCCAACCGGCTGCCGACGACGGTGTGGGCGGGCTGCGAGCCGCCGGTCTTCGTGGACGTCCCCGACCACCGCACCGAGGTCCTCGGCCTCGAACTGTCGTGTGCGGAGCATCTGGCGGAGGTCCCGTGGATCCTCGTCGAGCGCGGCGGTGACATCTGCCACGAACTCGAAGAGGTGGGGCACGAGTACGAGGCGGACGCCATCGTCGTCGGGTCCACGCACGGTCTCGCGGGCCGCATCTTCGGCTCGGTGGCGGGCCGTCTCGCCCGGCGTGCGGAGCGGCCGGTCGTGGTGATCCCGTAGCGGTCCCCGCCCTCGGGATGCCTTGAATGCCCTTGTCTGCGGGGCGAGTTCGCAGTTGTCCAGCACGGAATCTCCTCGCTTCACGAGGTGACTTGTGCGCTTGTGAGGGGCATATAGGTGGCACAGGACGCAGGGCGCATCCGCGCCCGGACTCCAACGGCGAGCCGCCGCGCGGGAGGTGACGGTCCCGCGGGGCGGCGACCCGCCGGCGTTATGGGCGACGCCGGTGCAGGGGAGGCGGAATCCCGCGTGGATGGTGGCCCGCGCGGGGTTCCGCCCACCGCCGTCCGCGTCCTCCGGAGAGGGCCGCGGCCGGGGTTCTGCCGCCTTACTCGACGGTCACGGACTTCGCGAGGTTGCGCGGCTTGTCGATGTCACGGCCGAGCGCCAGCGCCGTGTGGTAGGCGAGCAGCTGGAGCGGGATGCCCATCAGGACCGGGTCGAGCTCGACCTCGTTGCGCGGCACCACGATCGTGTGGTCCGCCTTCTCCTGCTCCTGGTGCGCCACCGCGAGGATCTTGCCGCTGCGGGCCTTGATCTCCTCCAGCGTCGCGCGGTTCTTGTCCAGGAGTTCGTCGTCCGGGAGGATCGCGACCGTCGGCACGGCGGGCTCGATCAGGGCGAGCGGGCCGTGCTTGAGCTCGGACGCCGGGTACGCCTCGGCGTGGATGTACGAGACCTCCTTGAGCTTCAGCGAGGCCTCGCGGGCCACGGGGTAGCCCCGTACACGGCCGACGAACATCATGCTCTTCGCCTCGGCGTAGTCCGCCGCCAGCTTCTTGATGTCGTCCTCCGCGCGCATGATCTCGTCGATCTGGCCCGGCAGCCGCCGCAGCCCCTCGATGATGCGCTTGCCGTCCGCGACGGACAGGTCGCGGATGCGGCCCAGGTGGAGGGCGAGCAGCGCGAACGCCACGGCGGTGTTGGTGAAGCACTTGGTGGAGACGACGCACACCTCGGGCCCCGCGTGCACGTACACGCCGCCGTCCGTCTCGCGGGCGATGGCGGAGCCGACGACATTCACGACGCCCAGCACCCGCGCGCCCTTGCGCTTGAGCTCCTGGACGGCCGCGAGGGTGTCGTAGGTCTCGCCGGACTGGCTGACCGCGATGTAGAGGGTGTCGGGGTCGACGACGGCGTTGCGGTAGCGGAACTCGCTCGCGGGCTCGGCGTCCGCGGGGACGCGCGCGAGCTCCTCGATCATCTGGGCGCCGATCATGCCCGCGTGGTACGCGGAGCCGCAGCCGAGGATCTTCACGCGGCGCATGCGGCGCGCCTCGCGGGCGTCGAGGTTCAGGCCGCCGAGGTGGACCGTCGCGAAGCGCTCGTCGATGCGTCCGCGCAGCACCCGGTCCACGGCGTCGGCCTGCTCGGCGATCTCCTTGTGCATGTACGTGTCGTGACCGCCCATGTCGTAGGACTCGGCGGCCCATTCGACGGTCTCCGGCGAGGTGGAGGTGCGGGAGCCCTCGGTGGTGTACGTGCGGTAGTCGTCGGCCTTGATGGTGGCCATCTCGCCGTCGTCGAGGGTGACGACCTGGCGGGTGTGGGAGACGAGCGCGGCGACGTCGGAGGCGACGAACATCTCGTGCTCCCCGATGCCGAGCACGACGGGCGAGCCGTTCCGGGCGACGACGATGCGGTCGGGGAAGTCGGCGTGCAGGACGGCGATGCCGTACGTGCCCTCGACGAGCCGCAGCGCCTCCTGGACCTTCGCCTCGAGCTGGTCGGCCTGCGCGCGGGCGATCAGGTGGCTGAGGACCTCGGTGTCGGTCTCGGAGACGAACTCGACGCCGTCCGCGGTGAGTTTGGCCCGCAGCTCGGAGGCGTTGTCGATGATGCCGTTGTGCACGACGGCGACCTGCTCGGCGGCGTCGAGGTGCGGGTGGGCGTTGACGTCGTTGGGCGCGCCGTGCGTCGCCCAGCGGGTGTGGGCGATCCCCGTCGTGCCCTCGAAGCGGGCGGGGACCCGCTCCTCCAGGTCGCGGACCCGCCCCTTGGTCTTGGCGGTCTTCAGGCCCGCGCTCTTGCCCGTGCCGCTGCTGTGGATGGCGATGCCGGCGGAGTCGTACCCCCGGTACTCCAGGCGCTGCAGGCCTTCGAGCAGGAGCGGCGCGACGTCACGCTGACCGATATATCCCACGATTCCGCACATTTTGGCTGTCGCCTCTCCCTCGTCGCTGTCCACCGGGTGGTGGCTCGCTGTCGTTCTGCTGTGCTGTCGGTGTGTCCCGCCGGTCCTCTGCCGGCCGGGTCCCGGACTCCGCCGGGGGCCGGTGCGGCCGGGTGCGGCGGTGCTGCGGTCTCAGGTGCGGGGTGTGCCGGCTCTTGCCGGCGCTTGCGGTGCTTCCGGCGCTGCTCCCGGCCTGTGCCGGGTGCCGGTCAGGTGTGTCATCCGTAGACGATGCGGCGCAGCTGCCGCAGGGACAGGTCCGGAGGCGCCACCGCCCGGCGTGGAAGCTCGGACGAGATCAGGGCGAAGATCTCCGGGTTCCTCCGGCCCCTGGACTGCAGTTCGCGATGGCGGCGGCGTACGTACTCCTCGGTCGTCTCGTCGAAGTACGCCAGGACGTCCAGGACGATCCGGGCCGCTTCGCCGCGGTGGAGCGGCGTGGTGCGGACCAGATGGTCGATGAGGTCGTCGTGGACGGGCGTACGGACTTCAAGCACATCTTGATATTGCGGGCTCGGAGCGAGTAACGCAAGAAACCTGCCCGATTTCGGGCAAGCGTGTCGATCAAGGTGAGGGGTGCGGGAGGAAGCCCGGAACGACGGGGCCGGAAGGCAGCGGGGACCGCGCTCCGAAGTGGTCTACACCTTGACCGGTCCGTAGCCGCACGGTACGAGTGTGACCGTCCCGTCGCTCCACGCACATGCCCGGCCATGCGGCCTCCGCCGTGTGCGCCTCCATGAACGAAGCCCCGTCGAAGGGATCGCTCGTGAGACGAATCCGGCCACTGCTGATCTGCGCCGTCCTCCTCGCGGCCACCGCCACCGCCACGATGCCGGGCGCGTACCCGGCCGCCGCCGCGGAACCGTCCGGGCCCGCGGGTGAGGAGCCGACGCCGCTGGGCCAGGTCATCCCGGCCCCCCTGTCCGTGCAGGAGAAGGGCGAGCCCTTCACGATCGACGAGCGGACGGTGATCCGGGTCCCGGGCACGTCCGGGAAGAGCGGATCCGACGGGGCGTCCGGCAGCTCCGCGTCGTCCGCGGGCGGCGCCGGCACGGACCGCGAGTCACGGAAGGCGCGCGGGGTCGGCGACCGGCTCGCCGAACTGCTGCGGCCGTCCACCGGCTTCGCCCTGCCCGTCACCGCGAAGCCGGGCGCGGACGGCATCCAGCTCCGGCTGGAGGACGACGGGAAGGGCAAGTCCGCACTGGGCGGCGAGGGTTACCGCCTGGAAGTCACCGAGCAGGCGGCGGTCGTCAGCGCGCCGACCACCGCGGGGCTCTTCCACGGCGTCCAGACGCTGCGCCAGCTGCTGCCCCCGCGCGTCGAGTCGAAGACGGAGCAGCCGGGGCCCTGGCAGGTCGCGGGCGGCACCATCACCGACAAGCCTCGGTACGGCTACCGCGGCGCGATGCTCGACGTCTCCCGCCACTTCTTCGGCGTGGACGAGGTGAAGCGCTACATCGACCAGCTCGCCCTCTACAAGGTCAACAAGCTGCATCTCCACCTCTCCGACGACCAGGGCTGGCGGATCGCGATCGACTCGTGGCCGCGCCTGGCGACGTACGGCGGGGGAACCGAGGTCGGCGGCGGGCCGGGCGGCTACTACACCAAGGCCGACTACCGGGAGATCGTGCGTTACGCCGGGGAGCGGGAGCTGACCGTCGTCCCGGAGATCGACATGCCAGGGCACACGAACGCCGCCCTCGCCTCGTACGCCGAACTCAACTGCGACGGCGTGGCCCCGCCCCGCTACACCGGCATCGAGGTCGGATTCAGCTCGCTGTGCGTGCCGCTGGAGCGGACCTACGACTTCGTCGACGACGTGGTGCGTGAGCTGGCCGAGATGACGCCCGGCCCCTACCTGCACATCGGCGGCGACGAAGCGCACGAGACCAGCCCCGAGGACTACGCGGCCTTCATGGAGCGGGCGCAGAAGACGGTCGCCCGGTACGGCAAGAAGGTCATCGGCTGGCACCAGCTCGCCGAGGCGGAACCGGCGGAGGGCGCCGTCGTCCAGTACTGGGGGACGAGCGGCGCCGCCGACGAACCCGAGGTCGTGGAGGCCGCCAGGAAGGGGACGCGGCTGATCCTCTCGCCGGCGAACCGCGCCTACCTCGACATGCAGTACAACGAGGACACGCCGCTCGGTCTGCACTGGGCCGGCTACGTCGAGGCGCAGCAGTCCTACGACTGGGACCCCGGCAGCTACATCGAGGGCGCGCCCGAGGACGCGGTCATGGGCGTCGAGGCGCCGCTGTGGTCGGAGACGCTGGAGAACAGCGACCACATCGAGTTCATGGCGTTCCCCCGGCTCCCGGGGATCGCCGAGCTGGGCTGGTCGTCCGCGGCGTCGCTCGACTGGGACGCCTACCGGGTGCGGCTGGCCCAGCAGGCGCCGCGCTGGGAACAGCTGGGCATCGGCTTCTGGCGCTCGCCGCAGGTGCCGTGGCCCGCTGACGAGGGCTGACGGGAACCGTCGAGGGCCTCGGTCACACCGTCCCCCCGGGCCTCCGGGGGGACGGACGGTCCTGCGGAAGCGGTCAGAAGCGGGAGAGGACCGCTTTCTTGGCGGCGACGAACTCCTCGTCCGTCAGCACCCCTTCGCGGTGCAGCTCGCCCAGGTCGCGAAGGCGCCGCAGCAGGCTGTCGTGGTCGGCGGCCCCGCCGCGGGCCGTGCCGCCCGCGTCCGCGTCCTCGCCCGGGTACTCGCGCGAGGTCTTGTCGAGGGAAGGGGGAAGGGCTTCCCGCCGCTCCTCCTCGGGGAGCGTCCGCGTCACGGCAGGGTGGGGGAGACGGGCCGTCACCGCCGCCGCCAGCAGCACCGAGCCGCCCGTCTCGCGGGCCTGGCGGACGCCCCACAGCAGCAGGCAGTTCGGGTCGTGCTCCGGTTTGAGCACCGCGTGCCCGCCCTTCGGGCGGAAGCGCAGGGAGCCGTTCTCCCAGCCGATCGCGGGAGTCCACTCCACTCCCTCCAGCTCGCCGACGGCCAGGACGCGCGGCCCCGCGTGCGACTTGCCCTCGCCGGCCATCCAGTTCCAGTCGAGCTGGACACGCTCCCCGTCGAAGGAGGCGACCCCGTCCGTGCCCGAGGCCGTCAGCGGGACGGACGGGCCGGGCAGCAGGTAGCGGTCGCAGGGCGTGGCCGGGATCTCCTCCAGCAGCAGGGCGTGGCGCAGCTCCTCCGCGAAGTACTCGGCCACGCCCGTGCGGTCGCGCTCCACCGGCAGCTGGTACGGGTCGGAGGCGTCCGGCAGCCGCCCGCTCGCCACCTGGGAGAGCGGGTCGGCCCCCTCGCGGAGGCGCAGCCGCAACCGGCCTGCCTTGCGGCCCGGTTCGTACGCGACGCCGGAGACCGCCTCGAGGGGGACCGCCACTTCGCCGAGGGCCTTGCGCAGCGGGTGCACCTGCTTGTCCGCCGCGGGCACGATGCGGACGGTCTCGCCGTCGAACGTCCACGTGCCCGCGCGCTGGATGATTTCCGCCATGAGGCGATTATCCGACGCCGAGCTCCCTGGCCACCAGCATCCGCTGGACCTCGCTCGTCCCCTCGCCGATCTCGAGGATCTTCGAGTCGCGCCACATGCGGGCCACCGGGTACTCGTTCATGAAGCCGTAGCCCCCGTGGATCTGCGTGGCCTCGCGGGCGTTGGTCACGGCGATCTCCGACGAGTACAGCTTCGCGAGCGCGGCCTCCTTCTTGAAGCGCTCGCCCAGCAGCAGCCGGGAGGCGGCGTCGCGCCAGGCGATACGCGCCGTGTGCGCCCGCATCTCCATGTCCGCCAGCTTGAACTGGATGGCCTGGTTCGCGCCGATCGGCTTGCCGAACGCCTTCCGCGTCTTCGCGTAGGCGACCGACTCGTCGACGCAGCCCTGGGCGAGACCCGTCGCCAGGGCCGAGATCGCGATGCGGCCCTCGTCGAGGATGCGGAGGAACTGGGCGTAGCCGCGGCCCTCTTCGCCCAGCAGGTTCGCCTCCGGGACCCGGACGTCGCTGAAGGACAGCTCCCGGGTGTCGGACGCGTTCCAGCCGACCTTCGAGTAGGGGGCGGCGACGGTGAAGCCGGGAGTCCCGGACGGGACGATGATCGTGGAGATACGCGGCGAGCCGTCGTCCTTGCGGCCGGTGACGGCCGTGACGGTGACCAGGCCCGTGATGTCCGTGCCGGAGTTGGTGATGAAGCACTTGCTGCCGTTGATCACCCACTCGCCGGTCTTCTCGTCCCGCACGGCGGTCGTACGCGTGCCGCCCGCGTCGGAGCCGCACTCGGGCTCGGTCAGGCCGAAGGCGCCGAGCATCTCGCCGGAGCACAGCTTCGGCAGCCACTCGCGCTTCTGCTCCTCCGTGCCGAACCGGAAGACGGGCATGGCGCCGAGCGAGACGCCGGCCTCCAGCGTGATGGCCACGGAGGAGTCCACTCGCGCCAGCTCCTCCAGGGCGAGGCAGAGGGCGAGGTAGTCCCCGCCCATGCCGCCGTACTCCTCGGGGAACGGGAGGCCGAACAGGCCCATCTCGCCCATCTGCCGCACGATCTCGTACGGGAACTCGTGGCGCTCGTAGAACTCGCCGATCTTCGGCGCGACGACCTTCTGCGCGAACTCCTCGACGGTGCGGCGGAGTTCCTCGTGCTCTGCGGAGAGACGGTGATCGAGGGACATGGTGGTCACTGCTCCTTGTGGGAGTGCTGGTGAGATCCCCCGCGGTCGTCGGCGCCGGTGAGCGCGCGCACGGTGCGGGAGGGGCTGGGACGGCCGAGGCGGTCCGCCATCCAGCCGCTGACGGCCGCGAGACGGGTGAGATCGACCCCGGTGGTGATGCCGAGGCCCTGGAGCATCCACACGAGGTCCTCGGTGGCGAGGTTGCCGGTGGCGCTCTTGGCGTACGGGCAGCCGCCGAGGCCGCCCGCGGAGGCGTCTACGGTCGTCACGCCGTGCCGGAGCGCGGTGAGGGTGTTGGAGAGGGCCTGGCCGTAGGTGTCGTGGAAGTGGACCGCGATCCGGTCGACGGGCACGCCCGCGCCGTCCAGTCCGGCCAGCAGCGCCGAGACGTGCCCGGGGGTCGCCACGCCGATGGTGTCGCCGAGGCTCAACTCGTCGCAGCCCATCTCCAGCAGGGCGCGGCACACGCGCACGACCTGGGCCGGCGGCACCGCCCCCTCCCACGGGTCGCCGAAGCACATCGAGACGTACCCGCGCACCCATTGCCCCTCCGCCTTGGCGCGGGAGACGACCGGCTCGAACATCGCCAGCGACTCCTGCAGCGTGCGGTTCAGGTTGGCCTTGGCGAAGGACTCGGTGGCGCTGGCGAAGACCGCGACGTCGCGGCAGCCGTGGGCCAGCGCCCTCTCCAGACCCCGCGAGTTGGGGACGAGGACCGGCAGCCGCAGACCGGGCGGGAGATCGCCCAGCAGCGGCATGAGCTGCTCGGCGTCCGCGAGTTGGGGCACCCACTTGGGGTGCACGAAGCTCGTCGCCTCGACGGTGCCGAGCCCCGCCGCGCGCAGCCGGTGGACGAACTCGGCCTTGACCTCGACGGGGACGGTCGCCTTCTCGTTCTGCAGGCCGTCCCGCGGGCCCACTTCGTAGATCCGGACCTCGGGCGGCAGACCGCCGTCGGGGAACCGCATCGGCAGACCCTCGATCATGCCTCCGCCTCCTTCTCCTGCGTGCCGGACGTGCCGGACGTGCCGGACTCGTGGGGCTCGACGACGGCGAGTACCTGGTCCATGGCGACGGTGCTGCCCGCGGTGACGTCCAGTTCCGTGACGGTCCCGTCGTGTGGTGCGGTGATGACGTGCTCCATCTTCATCGCCTCGACGACGAGCAGACTCTGACCGGCCGTGACCTCGTCGCCCGCAGCGGCCTTGACCACCGTGACCGTGCCCGGCATGGGCGCCGTCAGCGCGTCCGCGCCGTGCGCGCCCGCGCCGCCGCGCAGGGCGGCCGCCACGGGGTCGTGGTCCTGTATGTGCCAGCTGTCGCCGTCGAGGCCCAGCCAGTGGCCGCTGCCCGCGGGCGCGTGGTCCAGCGAGACCGTCAGCCCGTCCCAGTCGAGCAGGAGCCTGTCCGTGGCGGCGTCCACCGTCAGCCGGGCGGTCCGCTGCTCCGACGAGCCGACGCGGACCTGCGCCTCGAGAGCGTCCCTGCGGCGGGGCAGGGGAGAGCGTCCGCGGACGCGCACGGCGACGGGCTCGTGCCCGGGGACGCGCACATGGTGCACCGTCCAGGCCGGTTCGCCGCCGAGCCGCCAGCCCGAGGGGAGTGAGAAGGGGTCCGTCCATCCGGCGTCGGTGGCGCCCGCCGCCGCGGCCGGCTCAGCCGGTTCGAGCGCCCACTGGCGGAGCAGGGCGGCCGCGGCGTACACCTCGTCGGGCACCTCGCGCGGCACGAGCGAGGCGGCGTCACGGTCGACGAGACCCGTGTCGAGGTCGCCCGCGGCCACGGCGTCGTGCGCCAGCAGCCGCCGGAGGAAACCGGTGTTGGTCTCGACGCCGAGCACCACCGTCCCCGCCAGCGCGCCGCGCAGCCTGCGCAGCGCGGTGGGACGGTCCGGGCCGTGGGCGATGACCTTGGCGAGCATCGGGTCGTACGTCGTGCCGACCTCGCTCCCGGTCAGCAGGCCGGAGTCGGTGCGCACGGAGCCGTCCGCCGGTTCGCCGTCCTGCCCGCCGCCCGGCTCCCGCAGTTTGAGCACGGTGCCGGCGGAGGGGAGGAAGTCCACCCGGCCCTCCTGGGCGGACAGGCGTGCCGTCTCCGCACAGATGCGCGCCTCGACCGCGTGCCCGTCCAGGGAGATGTCCGCCTGGGTGAACGGCAGCCGCTCGCCCGCCGCCACCCGCAGCTGCCACTCGACGAGATCGAGGCCGGTGATCATCTCCGTCACGGGATGCTCGACCTGGAGGCGGGTGTTCATCTCCATGAAGTAGTACGGACGCGGAGTGCCGTCGCCCGGCGCGCCGGGAGCCTCGCCGGGCACGATGAACTCCACGGTCCCCGCGCCGCGGTAGCCGCACGAGCGGGCGGCGTCCACGGCCGCCCTGCCCATCGCCTCGCGGGTCGCCTCGTCCAGCAGGGGGCTCGGAGCCTCCTCGATGATCTTCTGGTGGCGGCGCTGCAGGGAGCACTCGCGCTCGCCCAGGTGCACGACGTTGCCGTGGGCGTCGGCGAGGACCTGGATCTCGATGTGGCGAGGGCGGTCGATCCACCGCTCCACGAGCAGGGTGTCGTCGCCGAACGAACCGAGGGCCTCCCGGCGCGCCGCCGCGATCTCCTCCGGCAGGGCCGACTCGTCGCGCACGAGCCGCATGCCCTTTCCGCCGCCGCCCGCCGAGGGCTTCAGCAGCACCGGCATGCCGATCTCCCGTGCGGCGTCGGCCAGTTGGGCGTCGCTCAGGCCGGAGCCCGACGAGCCGGGCACGACGGGGACGCCCGCCTGCCGCACCGTCTCCTTGGCGCGGATCTTGTCGCCCATCAGCTCGACCGCCTCGGCCGGCGGCCCCACGAAGACCAGGCCCGCCTCGGCGCAGGCCCGTGCGAACGCGGCGTTCTCGGCGAGGAAGCCGTACCCCGGGTGCACCGCCTGCGCGCCGCCGCGGGCAGCGGCCTTGAGCAGGCGCGTCGCGGAGAGGTAGCTCTCGGCCGCGGCGGCGGGCCCGATGCGCACCGCCCTGTCCGCCTCCCGCACATGCCGGGCGCCGGCGTCCGCGTCGCTGTGGACGGCGACCGAGGTGACGCCCAGCTGCCGCAGGGTACGGATCACCCGCACCGCGATCTCGCCGCGGTTGGCCACCAGCACGGTGTCGAACATGGTCTCAGTCCCCATCCTCACGATGCAGCCCCTCACATCCGGAAGACGCCGAAGCCCGGCTGCGCGGAATCCTTGCGTGGCAGTGGCGCGTTGGCGCAGGCGGTGAGCGCGAGGCCCAGCACCGTCCGCGTCTCCAGCGGGTCGATCACGCCGTCGTCCCAGAGCCGCGCCGTCGCGTAGTAGGCGCTGCCCTGCTCCTCGTACTGGGCGCGCACCGGGGCGCGGAAGTCGGCCTCCTCCTCCGCGCTCCACTCCTCGCCCCGCGCCTCCATCTGGTCGCGCTTGACGGTCGCGAGCACGGCGGCGGCCTGCTCGCCGCCCATCACGGAGATCTTGGCGTTCGGCCACATCCACAGGAAGCGGGGGCTGTAAGCCCGGCCGCACATCGAGTAGTTGCCCGCGCCGTACGAGCCGCCGACGACGACGGTCAGCTTCGGCACCCTGGTGCACGCGACCGCCGTCACCATCTTCGCGCCGTGCTTGGCGATGCCGCCCGCCTCGTAGTCCCGCCCGACCATGAAGCCGGAGATGTTCTGCAGGAAGAGCAGGGGGATGCCGCGCTGGTCGCACAGCTCGATGAAGTGGGCGCCCTTCTGGGCCGATTCGGAGAAGAGGATGCCGTTGTTCGCCACGATGCCGACCGGGTGCCCGTGGATACGGGCGAAGCCCGTGACGAGCGTCGTTCCGTATTCGGCCTTGAACTCCTGGAAGCGGGAGCCGTCCACGACGCGGGCGATCACTTCCCGCACGTCGTACGGCGTACGCGAGTCGACGGGGACCGCGGAGTAGAGCCCCGCCGGGTCCACCGCGGGCGGCTCGGCGGGCCTGACCGCCCAGGGCAGCGGGCCGCGCTCGGGCAGGGTGCCGGCGATGTGGCGGACGATGCGCAGGGCGTGGGCGTCGTCCTCCGCGAGATGGTCGGTGACGCCCGAGACCCTGCTGTGGACCTCGCCGCCGCCGAGCTCCTCCGCGGTGACGACCTCGCCGGTGGCGGCCTTCACCAGCGGCGGCCCGCCCAGGAAGATCGTGCCCTGGCTGCGCACGATCACGGCCTCGTCGCTCATGGCGGGGACGTACGCGCCGCCGGCCGTGCACGAGCCGAGCACCGCGGCGATCTGCGGGATGCGCGCGCCGGACATGCGTGCCTGGTTGTAGAAGATGCGGCCGAAGTGCTCGCGGTCGGGGAAGACGTCGTCCTGCATGGGGAGGAACGCGCCGCCCGAGTCGACGAGGTAGATGCACGGCAGGCGGTTCTCCAGCGCGACCTCCTGGGCGCGCAGATGCTTCTTCACCGTCATCGGGTAGTAGGTGCCGCCCTTGACCGTGGCGTCGTTGGCGACGATCACGGCCTCCCGGCCCGCGACCCTGCCGATGCCGGCGATCACTCCGGCCGCCGGCGCAGCCCCGCCGTACATCCCCTCCGCGGCCAGCGGTGCCAGCTCCAGGAACGGGGAGCCGGGATCGAGCAGTGCGTCGACCCGGTCGCGCGGAAGGAGCTTGCCCCGGGCGACGTGCCGCTCGCGGGCGCGCTCACCGCCGCCCAGACGGGCCGCCGCCAGCTTCTCGCGCAGCCCGGCGGCCAGTTCGCGGTGCGCCGCCTCGTTGGCTTGGCAGGATTCGGACGCCGGATCGATGCCGCTGGTCAGCGGCGGAGCCGACGCCGACACCGCGGCCGGGGCCGCCGCCCCCGCCGATGTGGCCTCCGGCACCGGCCAGTGCGGCGGTGCCGCCTCCGAGGCGCCCGCCGTCACCGGCTGCGGCTGCTCGTCCCTCACGTCGCGCCCCCTCACCCTCTCCTCGCGAACGCTGTGATCGCGACCCTCTGCTCACGCGGGCGGTTAACGTCCATTAACCGGCTCCTTCAGGTTAACGCTCGCTAACCCGCCTGTCTAGAATGGGTTTATGAGCTCCCAGCCGGTCTCCGCCCCCACCCGCCGCGAGCAGATCCTGCGGGAGGCTGCCCGTCTCTTCGCCGAGCGCGGTTTCCACGGCGTCGGCGTCGACGAGATAGGGGCCGCGGTCGGCATCAGCGGCCCCGGCCTGTACCGCCACTTCGCGGGCAAGGACGCGATGCTCGCCGAGCTGTTGGTCGGCATCAGCGAGCGACTGCACGACGGGGGCCGGACGCGGATGGAGGAGGCCGCCGCGGCGGGTCTCTCGCCGGAGGCGGCGCTCGACGCCCTGATCGACGGCCACATCGACTTCGCCCTGGACGACCGCCCGCTGATCACCCTGCACGACCGCGAGCTGGACAGGCTCCGCGAGAGCGACCGCAAGCAGGTGCGGAAGCTGCAGCGGCAGTACGTCGAGCTGTGGGTGGGCGCCGTGCAGGCGATCTACCCCGAGCTGACGCAACTGGAGGCCCGGGTCGCCGTGCACACGGTCTTCGGGCTGCTCAACTCCACGCCGCACCTGAGCGGTTCGTCCGCGCTCCCGGACCGCGAGACGACGGCGGCGCTGCTGCACCGCCTCGCCCGCGGCGCCCTCTCCGCGGCTCCCGCCGGCGCCGCCGGGGCCGGTGCGCGCGCGAAGCCGCAGGGCAGTGTGCGCACGTAGGGCGGGCCCACCTCTGGACAGGCGAGCTGACTCCTGGGTAGCTTGTTGACTGAGCAAGCGCTTAGCCAAGGCGGCGGCCTTAGTCGAGCAGGTCCGTACAGCACTCCGTACAGCACCGTGAGCGGCAGGCCGGGGCGGCTGGCGCGCGACAGCGGGACTTGAGGAGGCGTGCCAGTGCGTCGCACGGTGTTCGACGAGGACCACGAGGCGTTCCGTCAGACGATTCGGGAGTTCATCCAGGCCGAGGTCGTCCCCCACTACCCGGAATGGGCGGAGCAGGGCTACGTCCCCAGAGACTTCTACAAGAAGCTCGGCGAGCTGGGCGTCTTCGGCATCGAGGTGCCCGAGGAGTACGGCGGCGCCGGGGAGGCCAGCTTCAAGTTCAACGCCGTCATCACCGAGGAGTGCGCGCGGGCGGGCGTCAGCTTCGGCGGCTCCAGCGTGCACACGGCGCTGTGCCTGCCCTACATCCTCAAGTACGGGTCGGAGGAGCAGAAGCGGCGCTGGCTGCCGGGCTTCGTCTCCGGCGACATGATGACCGCCATCGCCATGACCGAGCCGGGGACGGGTTCCGACCTCGCGGGGATGAAGACCACGGCCCGGCTCTCCGATGACGGCACGCACTACGTGCTCAACGGCGCCAAGACGTTCATCACCGGCGGCGTCCAGGCCGACCGCGTGCTGGTGTGCTGCCGTACGTCGCCGCCCGACCCGGAGGACCGGCGCGGAGGCATCTCGATCCTCGTCGTCGACGCCAGGAGCGAGGGCTACGCGGTGGGCCGGAAGCTGGAGAAGCTCGGCCTGCGCGCCTCCGACACCGCCGAACTCTCCTTCAACGACGTCAAGGTTCCCGTCGAGGACATGCTCGGCGAGCCCGGCAAGGCGTTCGAGTACCTGACGCACAACCTGCCGCAGGAGCGGCTGGGCATCGCCATCGGGGCGTACGCGATGTCCGCGGCCGCGCTCCGCTTCGCGCACGAGTACGTCAAGGAGCGCACCGTCTTCGGGCGGGAGGTCGCCTCCTTCCAGAACACCAAGTTCGTGCTGGCGGACTGCAGGTCCGACGTCGACGCGATGCAGGCGGTCTGCGACCGCGCGCTGGAAGCGCTGGACGCCGGCGAGCTGACGCCCGCCGACGCCGCTTCCGCGAAGCTCTTCACCACGGAGCTCGCGGCCAAGGTCATCGACAAGTGCCTCCAGCTGCACGGCGGTTACGGATACATGCTGGAGTACCCGATCGCCAGCCTGTACGCGGACACCCGGGTGTCGCGCATCTACGGCGGCACCAGCGAGGTCATGCGCTCGATCGTGGCCAAGTCGATGGGGCTGTGAGCGGGACGTGACCGTTGCCGCCGACCGCGCTGTGAGCAGCGGCGATGTGATGCTTGCCGCTTCTTCCTCCACTGTGGTCCGCACCGTGACCGCCGGTAGCACCCGAAGGGCACAATCGCCCGCATGAGCAATGAACTGACGTCCCTGCTCGACCTGCTCGATCTGGAGCGGGTCGAGCAGGACATCTACCGGGGCGACAGCCGGGAGGCCGTGGTACCGAGGGTCTTCGGCGGCCAGGTGGCCGCGCAGGCCCTCGTCGCCGCCTGCCGGACCGTCCCGGAGGGGCGTCTTCCGCACTCCCTGCACGCGTACTTCCTGCGCCCGGGCGATCCGGGCGCCCCGATCGTCTACACGGTCGACCGCATCCGGGACGGCCGGTCCTTCACCACCCGCAGGGTCGTGGCCGTCCAGCACGGGCAGCCGATCTTCCACCTGTCCAGTTCCTTCCAGACCTACGAGGAAGGGCTGGAACACCAGGAGCCGATGCCGGAGGCGCCGGACCCGGAGACGCTGCCGACGGCAGAGGAGATGCTGCCCCGGTACGCGGAGCTCTTCCGCGGCTCCGACGTCCCGCGGCGGCTGCTGAAGGCACGCGCCGCGGTCGACCTGCGCTACGTGCGCGAGCCGCCCTTCGCCAGCGCGGGACGGCCCCGCGAACCGCGCTCGCAGGTCTGGTTCCGTACCAACGGCAAGCTGGACGGCGCGCTCGACGACCCGATGCTGCACGTCTGCCTTGCCACGTACGTCTCCGACATGACCCTGCTGGACTCGGTGCTGCTCGCGCACGGGCGCGGCGGCTGGGCGGTCGGGGACGTGGTGGGCGCCAGCCTGGACCACGCGATGTGGTTCCACCGCCCCTTCCGCGCCGACGAATGGCTCCTGTACGACCAGGTCAGCCCGACCGCGCAGGGCGGACGGGGGCTCGGCCAGGGGCGCATCTACACGCGCGACGGACGGCTCGCCGTCTCGGTGATCCAGGAGGGCGTCGTCCGCGTGCCGCGTCAGCACTCCAACTCCCGGAACAGCGCGAGCCATTGAGCGGGTGCCACGAGCCCGACGGGGAGTGACTCCGCCACGTCCACGGCGCGGAAGGCTGCGCGTACGCGCCTGCGGCCGTGGCGTCCCGCAAGGGTGGCCGCGAGCGATCCGCCGAGGCCCGTGAAGCCGAGCTCGGCGAAGTCCCGGTAGGCGGGGAGCCGTTCGCGCGGGAGCAGCAGCCGCGGACGCGATTCGAGACGCAGCACCGCGGAGTGCGTTCGGGGGGCCGGCGTGAACGAGCGCCGGTCGACACTGCCGAGGCGGCGCCAGGCGTGCTCCGGCCAGGTCCGCACCGTCAGCAGCGGCCAGCGCCCGAACTCGCCCGTGTGCTTGCGGGCGAACTCGAGCTGGGTCAGCAGCGTGGCCGACGTCAGCCGGGGCGCCGCCAGGCACCAGCGGACGATGTCCGTCGTACGGGAGTAGGGGATGTTGCCCACCACGCAGAATCGCTCGCGCGGCGGACGGGCACGCAGGAAGTCGCCCTGCACGAGCCGCAGGCCCGGCAGCCCGCCGAGGTCGCGGGAGAGCCGGGCGGCGAGCCGGGGGTCGACCTCGTAGGCGACGACGCGGCGCCGGCCGGCGGCCAGCGAGCGTGTCAGCGCCCCCTCTCCGGCGCCGGGCTCCCACACCAGCGCGTCGTCGGGGAGGGCGGACAGGCGCACGATCCGGCGTACGACGGCGGGATCGTGGAGGAAGTTCTGGGAGAGCGTCTTGCGGCGGTGCGCCACGGCGTTGGTCCTCTGGGCGTGAGGACGGGCCCGGCGACCTGGACGGCGGTGCGCCGCGTCGGGGCGGGCGCCCGTACGGATGCCGTACGGGCGCGCCGGGGCCGGGCCTGTCCGGTGGATGTCGGACACCGGAGGCCCTGGCACGTGTGCGGGGGACGCCTCGCCGGTCGGATACAGGGACCGGACGGATCGGCGCCGGACGGCAGCGGGCGGCGCCCGGACCGTCACCCCTGGACGCTCATGCGGGTACGGAACCGCGACGTCCGTGCGGGGGCGGGTACCCGCGCGCAGGCGTGTGCGTGAGCGTGAGGAGTGCGGAGAGGGCGGAGCGCGAGGACCGGATCGCCTCAGGCGTCCTGGCGGACGGCCAGGACCGGGCGCCGGTAGCGCGGGCGCGTGACGGGTAGGAGGACGGCCCAGCGGCCGAGCCTTGTCGGACCCGGGAGTGTGCGGAACGCACCCGGCGCATCGGCGCTCACGCCGTCGATGATCGCCTGGCACGCTGCTGACATGGCCGGAAGGCTATGCGCGGCGGAACGGCCGCACAACGGGTTTTCCCGCGCGGCGGATCCGGCCGGCGGGCGGCTTTGCGGGCGGCTTCGAGTGCGGGGAAGGGGGCCCGGGCCCGGTCAGTCCGAGGTGAGCTGGGCCGCCGCCAGCAGGTAGGCCGTCATGGGCTCGTAGTAGCGGGGGTGTACGACGTGGTCGTCCAGCGGCACGGCGACCGACAGGGTGCCCTCGGCCTCGCCGAGGAAGAGAGCCGGGTCGTTGCAGTCGGCGAACCCCACGGTGTGGATGCCCTGCTGGGCGGCGTATCCGGCCCAGCCGTGGTCGGCGACGACGAGGTCGGGCTGCTCCTCACCGGCCTGCCGGAGGGAGTTGAGCACCTGCGCCATCGGCGCCGGCGAGTGCGTGTGCCAGAGGGAGGCACCCCGCTCGTACGCGGCGACGCCGCCGAACTGCACCACGACGCCCTCGTCGGCGAACGTGTCCAGCGGGACGCGCACGATGTCGCACCCGGCGTCGTGCAGCGCCTGGGCGACGGCGCCGTGCATGTCGAGCAGGGCGCCGGGATGGCCCGTCGCCAGCAGCACGCGCCGCTGCGCCTCGGCGGCCTTGCGCAGCTCCGCCGCGGCGCGGTCCAGCGCGCCGACGGTCAGTTCGGGGTCGATGGTGTCCTGGCCGGTGCGGTGGTCGGGATCGTCGACGACGCCGCAGCGTTCCGCCATCACCGCGAGCACGTCCTGCTCGTCGCTCCAGCGGTCGCCGAGCTCCAGCCCCAGCCAGTAGTGCCGGTCGTTGTTCGCGAGGCGGCGGTAGTGGGAGAGGTTGTTCTCGCGGGGGGTGGCCACGTCCCCCGCGATGCGGGTGCGGACCAGGTGGTCGATCAGCTCGGTTCTGGTGGGGGCGGCGTCGCTGAATATGGGCATGCGGTCATTGTCGCCCCTTGCCGTGCGCGTTCTCCGGCGGCACCCGCCGTCGGTCACGCGGCGCCCGCCATAGGCCACGTGGCACCCGCCGTCGGTCACGCGGCACCCTGCTTCTGTACGCGGCGGACAAAAGCAGGCCCGCCGCTCTCAGATACGTCCAACGAGCGGGGTGGGCCCGCCGCCTACGCTCGCCACCATGAGTACAGCGGAGCAGCCCGAACAGTCCCAGCAGCACGCGGAGTCTCCCGCTCCGCGGCCGCGCGCCGAGCCGCTCGGCCCCGTCGACTCCTCGCGCGTACCGCGCTATGCGGGGCCCGCCACCTTCGCGCGGCTGCCCCGTCTCGACGAGACCGGCGGCAGGGCGGACGTGGCGGTGGTCGGCGTCCCCTTCGACACGGGCGTCTCCTACCGGCCGGGCGCACGGTTCGGCGGGAACGCGATCCGCGAGGCGTCCCGCCTGCTGCGTCCGTACAACCCCGCCCAGGACGCCTCGCCCTTCGCGCTCGCGCAGGTCGCGGACGCGGGGGACATCGCGGCGAACCCGTTCGACATCGGTGAGGCCGTAGAGACGGTCCAGGAGGCGGCCGACGGCATCCTCGCCACGGGCGCGCGGATGATGACGCTCGGCGGGGACCACACGATCGCGCTGCCGCTGCTGCGCTCGGTCGCGAGGAAGCACGGACCCGTGGCGCTGCTGCACTTCGACGCCCATCTCGACACCTGGGACACCTACTTCGGCGCCGCCTACACCCACGGCACGCCGTTCCGCCGCGCCTTCGAGGAGGGGCTGCTGGACACCTCCGCCGTCTCGCACGTCGGCACCCGGGGCCCGCTGTACGGCAAGAAGGACCTGGACGACGACGCGAAGATGGGCTTCGGCATCGTCACCTCGGCGGACGTGATGCGCCGCGGAGTCGACGAGGTCGCCGACCAGCTCCGGCAGCGCATCGGCGACAGGCCCCTGTACATCTCCGTGGACATCGACGTGCTGGACCCGGCCCATGCGCCGGGCACCGGGACGCCGGAGGCGGGGGGCCTCACCTCGCGCGAACTGCTGGAGATCATCCGCGGACTCGCGTCGTGCCGCCTCGTCTCGGCGGACCTCGTGGAGGTGGCGCCGGCGTACGACCACGCGGAGATCACCTCTGTCGCGGCCTCGCACACGGCGTACGAGCTCACGACGCTGATGGCCCGCCAGGTGGCAGGTGAGCGCGAGGACGCGTGAGCGATGGGACGGGAGTGGTTCGACAGGCGGTTCGAGTCACGTACACGGGGCGGTTTCCAGCCGTCTTGGAAACTGACTGTATGCGCTTGCTCGCACAACGTGTCGATTCGCCTTCGAAGGCCGCCGGCGATCATGGCTGGTGGGAGCGGTGCGTGTGATCACGACCACAGTCAGTAAGCGGTAACTGTGCGAAACTGATTTAATACAAAACGTTACTCAATCTGGTCGGTCGATGTGCATTCCGTGAAACTTCCCGACAGACTCCGCAGTGCGGTCCCGCGGGAAAGGGGACGTCACATGACGGCGACAGCGTCGGCCCTGTGGGGGGTGCCTGCCTGTCAGCAATTCCATGGACGTTCCCGCCGGGACGGTCCGGGAGAGCCCCCCGCTCTCCCGGCCCGTCCCGGATGCACATGCGGTGGCTCCCGCCCCCACGTCCACGGAGATCCCGCAGCCGTCCCGGCCGCGCTCCGTCCGAAGTCCTAGCGCGCTGGTCCTGAATTCGCCCCGCCCCGGACCGGCGGGATGAATTCCGCTCACCGCGGCGTTGGTGCCTTCGGCAGCATCGGAGCGGGGGACACCCCGGGGTTCCCACGTCGTGAGGCGGCGCGGCAGCGTCCGGAGAGCGAGGAGACAGGGTGACGGGGACGGAAGAGGAGAGCGGGACGCGGGGGAGCGGACCGCAGGGCTGGGCACGGCGGCTGGCGGGCTACTGCTGGCACTACAGGCGGGCCGTGGTGCTCGCCGTCGGTGCCTCCCTCGCGGGCATGGGCGTCATGGCTCTCGTTCCGCTGCTCACCAAGGTGATCATCGACGACGTGGTGGTCGGCGGCGGGGACGGCATGGTCCTGTGGATCGGCCTGCTGATCGCGGCCGCCGTCGTGATCTACGTCCTGACCTGGGCGCGCCGCTACTACGGCGGGCGTCTCGCCCTCGACGTCCAGCACGACCTGCGTACCGAGATGTACCGCGCGATCATCCGCCTCGACGGCCGCAGCCAGGACGAACTCTCGACCGGTCAGGTCGTCGGACGGGGCACCAGCGATCTGCAGCTGGTGCAGAGCCTGCTGTTCATGCTGCCCATGATGATCGGCAACGTGCTGCTCTTCGCGGTCGCGCTCGTCGTGATGATCGTCCTCTCCCCGCTGCTGACCGTCGTCTCGCTCGCCGTCTTCCCCGCCCTGTGGTGGATCGCCAATCTCAGCCGCACCCGTCTCTTCCCCGCCACCTGGTACGCGCAGCAGCAGGCCGGAACGGTCGCCTCCGTCGTGGACGGAGCGGTCACCGGCGTCCGCGTGGTCAAGGGGTTCGGCCAGGAGCACCAGGAGAAGCGGAAGCTGCGGGACATCAGCCGCGAGCTGTTCGCCGCCCGGCTGCGCACGGTGCGCCTCAACTCCCGGTACACGCCCGCCCTGCAGTCCGTACCGGCCCTGGGACAGGTCGGCATGCTCGCGCTGGGCGGCTGGATGGCGACCGAGGGCCAGATCACGCTGGGCACGTTCGTCGCCTTCTCCACCTACCTCGCCCAGCTCGTCGGCCCCGTGCGGATGCTCGCCATGATGCTGACGGTCGGGCAGCAGGCGAGGGCCGGCGTCGAACGCGTCTACGACCTGATCGACACGGAGCCGCAGCTGAAGGAGCGGCCCGACGCACGCGAACTGCCCGCCGACGCCGAGGCGTCCGTCGAGTTCGACGGCGTCGGCTTCGGATACGAGAAGCCGGACGAGCCGGGGGAGGACGAGGCGGCGGAGGCCGCCGCCGCTCCGGAAACGGCGGGGGCCGCTTCCTCCGCGCCCGCCCGCCGCAACATGGTCCTGGACGGGTTCAGCCTGCGCGTCGAGCCGGGGGAGACCGTTGCCGTCGTCGGATCGAGCGGCAGCGGCAAGTCCACCCTCGCCCTCCTGCTGCCCCGCTACTACGACGTGACGGAGGGCGCCGTACGGGTCGGCGGGCACGACGTGCGGGACCTGACCCTCGGCTCGCTGCGCTCCGCGATCGGGCTCGTACCCGAGAACAGCTTCCTCTTCTCGGAGACCATCCGGGAGAACATCGCCTACGGCGCCCCCGACGCCACGGACGAGCAGATCCGCGCCGCCGCCCGCGCCGCCCAGGCCGACGGCTTCATCGGCGACCTGCCCGACGGCTACGACACCACCGTCGGCGAGCAGGGGCTGACCCTCTCCGGCGGCCAGCGGCAGCGCATCGCGCTCGCCCGCGCCATCCTCACCGACCCCCGGCTGCTGCTCCTCGACGACGCGACGTCGGCCGTCGACGCGCACGTGGAGCACGAGATCCACGAGGCGCTGCGCAGCGTCATGGCGGGACGTACGACGCTGCTGATCGCACACCGGAGGTCGACCCTCCAACTCGCCGACAGAATCGCCGTCCTGGACGGCGGGCGCCTCGCCGACGTCGGAACGCACGAGGAGCTGGAGGAGCGCTGCGCGCTCTACCGGCGCCTGCTCACCGACCCCGACGAGCTGGGCGAGGTCGAGCGGGACCCGGCGGGTCTCGCCGCCGCGGCGGCCCAGCCGGGGCCGCCGGCGGCCGGTTCGGCGGACGGCGCCGAGGAAGGCGCGGCCATCAGGAGCGTTCCGCGGGTGGACGGCGTCACGCCGGAACTGTGGGTCCGGCGCGGCGAGAAGTCGGCGAACGGGGCCGCGGGCGCCGGAAGCTCCGACATCGGTTCCGCACAGGCCGGGCGCCCGGGCGGCTTCGCCGCCGAGCTGGCGTCCATGCCGGGCAGCCCCGAGCTCCTCGCCAAAGTCGCCGCGCTGCCGCCCGCCGACGACGTCCCGGAAGTGGACGAGGAGCGTGCGGAGGGCGCGGAGAAGTCCTACGGGCTGCTCCGGCTGCTGAACGGCTTCGGGGCCGCGCTGCTCGTCGCCCTGTTCTTCGCCGCCCTGGACGCGGGCTTCGGGCTGGCCCTGCCCGTACTGATCCGCAACGGGATCGACGACGGCGTGGAGAAGGCCGCCCTCGGCGCCGTCTGGACGGCGTCCGCGCTGGCCCTCCTCGTGGTGGTCTGCCAGTGGGGCGCGCAGTTCGTCGCCATGCGGCTCACCGGCCGTACGGGCGAGCGCGTGCTCTACGCACTGCGGCTCAAGATCTTCTCCCATCTGCAGCGCCTCGGACTCGACTACTACGAGCGCCATCTGGCCGGTGCCGTCATGACCCGTATGACGACCGACGTGGACGCGCTGTCGACGTTCCTGCAGACCGGACTGGTCACCGCGGTCGTCTCGGTCTTCACCTTCCTCGGCATCCTCGTCGCGCTGTTCGTGCTCGACCCGCAGCTGGCGCTCGTCGTCTTCGCGACACTGCCGGTTCTGATCGTCGGCACGGTCTACTTCCGGCGGCACAGCGTCAAGGCGTACGAACTCGCCCGCGAGAGGGTCAGCGTCGTCAACGCGGACCTGCAGGAGTCCGTTGCGGGGCTGCGCATGGTGCAGGCCTTCCGCCGGGAGCGGCGCGGCACCGACCGCTTCGTGCAGCGCAGCGACGGCTACCGCCAGGCGCGGGTGCGCGGGCAGTGGCTGATCTCGGTCTACTTCCCGTTCGTGCAGCTCCTCGCCTCGCTGGCGACGGCCGCTGTCCTGGTAGTGGGGGCCGGCCGGATCGGCGAGGGGACGCTGACGGCGGGCGGGCTCGTGGCCTACCTGCTCTACATCGAGCTGTTCTTCTCGCCCGTGCAGCAGCTGTCGCAGGTCTTCGACGGGTACCAGCAGGCGTCCGTCGCGCTGGGGCGCATCCAGCAGCTGCTGGGCGAGGAGACGACGACGCCGGCACCGGACCAGCCGCGCGAAGTGGGCGCTCTCCGCGGGGAGATCACCTTCGAGAACGTCGACTTCAGCTACGCCACCGCCGACGGCGGGACGCACGAGGAGGAGGCGCTGTCCGGCATCGGGCTGACGATCCCCGCCGGGCAGACCGTCGCCTTCGTCGGGGAGACCGGCGCGGGCAAGTCGACGCTCGTCAAGCTGGTCGCCCGCTTCTACGACCCCACCGCCGGCGCCGTCCTCGTCGACGGGGAGGATCTGCGCACGCTCGACCTCCCCGCCTACCGGCACCGGCTCGGAGTGGTCCCGCAGGAGCCGTACCTCTTCCCCGGCACCGTGCGCGACGCCATCGCCTACGGACGGCCCGGCGCCACCGACGCCGAAGTGGAGGCGGCGGCTCGGGCGGTGAGCGCCCACGAGATGATCGCGACACTGTCGGACGGCTACCTGCACACCGTCGCCGAACGGGGCCGCAACCTCTCCGCCGGGCAGCGGCAGCTCATCGCCCTCGCGAGGGCGGAGCTGGTCGACCCGGACATCCTGCTGCTCGACGAGGCGACAGCGGCGCTGGACCTGGCGACGGAGTCGATGGTGAACCAGGCCACCGACCGGCTCGCCGGGACACGCACCACCCTCGTCGTCGCACACAGGCTGACGACCGCGGCACGCGCGGACCGGGTCGTGGTCCTCGACCACGGCCGGGTCGTCGAGGACGGCACGCACGGAGAGCTGCTCGCGCTGGACGGCAAGTACGCGCAGCTGTGGCGCACCTTCTCGGGCGAATCCGAGCCGGCGGCCGACGCGCCTGCCACCGTGGAGAGTTCGAAGGTCTGAGGCAGGTCCGGCGCCGTTGACGGAGCACGGTCACAAACCTAGGTTCGGTCCATGCTCCGCCGCCCTCCACGCCGCCTTGCCCGCCTGCTCCTTCCGCTCCTCGGCTGCGCTCTCGTGGCGGCGGTACCGCAAGCGTCGACATCCGCCGCGCCGGCAACGCTCCAGCCCTCCGGCTCCCCGGACGGTGCCGCCGCCACGGCGTCCGGTACGGGGGACCGGAGCGGCTGGGTGCTCTCCTCGAACGAGCCTGAGCCGAACGGCAGTTACCGCCCCTACGTGGGCAACGGCTACCTCGGCCAGCGCGTCGCCCCCTCCGGCTCGGGCTACTCCGCGGGAGGCGAGGAGTCCGGCTGGCCGCTCTACACGCCGCGCTACGACGGCTCGTTCGTCGCCGGGCTCTACGCGCACAACAAGAAGACGGCCGAGAACCGCCAGACGCTCGCCGCCCTCCCCACCTGGACGGGTCTCGACCTCACCACAGGCGGGGAGTCCGGTGAGAGGTTCTCCTCCGACACCCCCGCGAGCCGTATCTCACGCTACAAGCAGTCCCTCGACATGCGTCAGGGCGTGGTGCGCACCTCGCTGACCTGGACCGCCACCGACGGCCGGGCCACGGACCTCACCTACGAGGTGCTGGCCGACCGCAACCACCGGCGCTCCGGGGCCGTGCGCGTCACGATGCGGCCGCACTGGAGCGGCGAGGCGCGGGTGACCGACGTACTGGACGGACGCGGCGCACGCCGCATCTCCCAGACCGGAGGCGGCGCCCGCACGGACGGGGCGGCGCGGCCGGGAGAGCAGACCATGGACGTCGCGTTCCGCACCCACGGGACGAAGACGGACGGCGCGGTGGCGTCCACGCTCCGCCCCGGGCCTCGCGTGCGCACGACGGACGAACACGGGGCCGCGCCCGCGAAGAAGCTGACGGCCGAGCAGGGCGTCTCGTTCCGCGCGCGGAAGGGCGGGACGTACCGCTTCACCAAGTACGTCGGCGTCGACACGGAACTCACGTCGAAGGAGCCCGGGGAGAGCGCCGTCGCGGCGTCACGGGAAGCGGCGCGGCGCGGCTGGGAGGCCGGCTACGCGGCGCACGCCGCCTCCTGGCGGAAACTGTGGGAGACGGACATCGAAGTGGAGGGCCGTCCCACGCTGCAGAAGTGGCTGCGTTCCGCGCAGTACGGGCTGCTGTCGAGCACGCGGCGCGGCAGCAGCGACAGCATCGCTCCCGCCGGACTCACCAGCGACAACTACGCCGGCGTCATCTTCTGGGACGCGGAGACGTGGATGTTCCCGGCGCTGCTGGCCGGCCGCCCCGAACTCGCCGAGCCGGTGCTGGACTACCGCTACCGCACCCGCGCGGGCGCCCGTGAGAACGCGCGGAAACTCGGATACGACGGCCTGTTCTACGGCTGGACCACCGGCAGCCACGGCGACCTGTGGAAGGAGTGCCACAGCTGGGAACCGCCGCACTGCCGCACGCAGAACCACCTGCAGAGCGACATCGCCCTCGCCAACTGGCACTACTACCTGGCCACCGGCGACGAGGAGTGGCTGCGCGAGCGCGGCTGGCCGGTGCTGAAGGGGATCGCCGAGTTCTGGGCGAGCCGCGCGACCCGGAACGGCGACGGCAGTTACTCGGTGAACAACATCGCCGGCCCCGACGAGTACAGCAACGGCGTCGACGACGGCGTCTTCACCAACGCGGGCGCCGCGACAGCGCTCCGCCAGGCCGGCCGAGCCGCCGAGCTGCTCGGCGAGTCCGCGCCGCGAGCGTGGTCGCAGATCGCCGGCAAGCTGCGCATCCCTTTCGACAAGAAGAACAAAGTCTTCCAGCAGTTCGACGGGTACGACGGCTCGACCATCAAGCAGGCGGACACAGTGCTGCTGCAGTACCCGCTGGAGTGGCCGATGTCGAAGGAGACCGCCGGCAGGACCCTCGACCACTACGCCGAGCGCACCGACCCCGACGGCCCCGCCATGACGGACTCGGTGCACGCCGTCGACGCCGCCCAGAACGGCGAACCCGGCTGCTCCACCGGCACCTACCTCAAGCGTTCCGTCGAACCGTTCATGCGCAGCCCCTTCGCCCTCTTCTCCGAAGCCCGGGGCGTGACGGGCGGCGATCAGGAGACCGGCTCAGGCCATCCCGCGCAGGACTTCGTCACGGGCAAGGGCGGCTTCCTGCAAGTCTTCACGCACGGTCTCACCGGGCAGCGGCTGCGCGAGGGGAAGCTCAAGCTCGACCCGATGCTGCCGCCGGAGTTGACGAAGGGCGTCAAGCTGACGGGCCTTCGCTGGCAGGGGCGTACGTACGAGATGCGGCTCGGGGCGCACCGCAGCACGGTGCGCCTGACGAGCGGCGAACCGTTCACCGTGGAGACGCCGCGGGGCGACCGGGTGGTCAGTGAGGGCGCCCCCGTAGTGCTCCGGACCCGCCGCCCGGACCTGGCGCCGACGAGCGACGTCGCACGCTGCCGGCAGGCGGAGGCGACGTCCGAGGAGCCGGGCCGGTACGCGGCATCCGCGGTCGACGGAAGCCCGGCGACGTCCTGGACGCCGGACGGCAGCAAGGGCTCACTCACGCTGCGGCTGCGCGAACCCGTTGCACAGGCCGAGGTCGAACCGCAGTGGAACGACGGGAAGCCTGCCCGCCACCGCATCGAGGTCTCCCCGGACGGAAAGCACTGGCGTCCGGCCGCAGAGGGCAGTGGGAACGGCGAACGTTCGGCGGTCCGCTACGTGCGGGTCACCGTGAGCGCCGGGAAGGGGAAGGACGGCAAGGCCGCGAAGTTCGCCGGTATCGCGGAGCTGAAGGTGCGCGAAGCGCGCGGGCAGTGAGCGGAGGGCGGCCGGCGGGCGTGCGACTGTGCGTCCGCCGGTCCGGACGGCCGTACTAACGTGCCGTCCGCTGCGCCGTCCACGACCCGTTCAGTGCGCCGGCTTCTCCCGGCACAGCTCCACGATGTACTCGTCCACTGTCTGCACGAGTCCCGCGCCCGGCAGGGGTTCCGAGCCGCTGCGCCAGTGCATTGCGGACACCTCGTCGTTGGCGGTGAACGGACGCGGCCGCCGCAACTCGGCCGTGAACACGGCGCCGCCGAGCACGGTTCGGGCCTCGCCGATAGCGGTCCGCGTGTGCCCGACGAAACGCAGCTCTGCCTCGTCCACCCACTGACCGGTCTCCTCCCGCAGCTCCCGCACGGCGGCAGCCCTGGGCGACTCCTGCGGCTCGATGCCGCCTCCGGGCAGCTCCCAGCATGCGCGCTCACGCTCGTAGACCATCAGGACGCGGCCCTCGTGCCAGAGCACGACGAGGACGTATCCGGTCGGGACGTCCTCGTAGCCCGCGCTCTCCGGCAGTTCGGCCGCGTCGTCGAACGAGAGCAGGGCCATCCGGCGCGGGCCGGTGACCAGCGGTACTTCCCGAGCGTCCGTCATGCACAGCAGCGTAATTCCTCGCGCTGTGCGACGGGACGCCGCGCGGTAACGCCCACCGCCCGCCGCTGCGGGGACGGTTGACCGGAGAGCCCCTTCCGGCGGGTCGGCTCCCCGAGTCCGTCTCGTGGCGTGGAGTGGCAAGCGTCCGGGCTGCGTCACACCCGGGCGGAAGTTATGGCGGTGCCGCATCCCTACCGGTAAGTTCACCTCGACTTGCCGGATCCAGGGGAGAGCGCATGCGAAGAACCTCCAGATGGCTGCTGTCGTTGACGGTGCTCATAGGCGCCGCCGGTGTCGGCGGAGCATCGTTCAACGCCACAGCGGCGGACACGGACATCAAGGACCGCATCCTCGCGATCAAGGGGATGAGCATCATCGAGGAGAAGCCGGTCGACGGCTACCGCTTCTTCCTCCTCAACTACGAACAGCCGGTGGACCACCGCAACCCCGAGAAGGGGACCTTCAAGCAGCGCCTCTCCCTGCTCCACAAGAGCGAGAAGAGCCCCACCGTCTTCTTCACCTCCGGCTACGGGCTCAACGAGGAGCCCCGGCGCAGCGAGCCGACGCAGATGATCGACGGCAACCAGGTCTCGATGGAGTACCGCTTCTTCACGCCGTCGCGGCCCGAGCCGGCCGACTGGTCGAAGCTGGACATCAAGCAGGCCGCCGACGACCAGCACCGTGTCTTCACGGCGCTGAACGACATCTACGGCAAGCGCTGGATCTCCACCGGCGGCAGCAAGGGCGGCATGACGGCGACGTACTACCGCCGCTTCCACCCCGAGGACATGGACGGCACGGTCGCCTACGTCGCGCCCAACGACGTGGACAACAAGGAGGACTCGGCCTACTACGACTTCTTCGAGAAGGTCGGTTCCAAGGAGTGCCGCGACCGCCTCAACTCCACGCAGCACGAGATCTTCGACCGCCGCGGTGAGATGGTCGACCGCCTGAAGAAGTGGGCGAAGGAAGGCAAGTACACCTTCAAGCTCACGGGCAGCGCCGACAAGGCGTTCGAGCTGGTCGCCCAGGACCTGGTGTGGGGCTTCTGGCAGTACCACTCCGAGGAAGAGGAGTGCGACACCGTTCCCACCAAGGACGCCAAGACCGACGAACTGTGGGCGTGGGCCGACGAGATCGGCGGCTGGGAGGCCGGCACCGACCAGGGCATGGAGTACTACACGCCGTATTACTTCCAGGCCGGTACGCAGCTGGGTTCGCCGGACTACGAGTCGCCCCTCCTGGACGACGTCCGCAAGTACCCGGGCCTCAACACGCCGCGTACGTACGTGCCCCGGGACATCCCGATGGAGTTCGACCGCAAGGCGATGAAGGACGTCGACAGCTGGGTGCGCAAGAACGCCTCGCAGATGCTCTTCGTCAACGGCGAGAGGGACCCCTGGAGCGCCGAGCCGTTCAGCGTCGGCAAGGGCGCGAAGGACTCGTACGTCCTCGAGGCTCCCGGCGCCAACCACGGCGCGAACATCGCCGGCCTCAACGCGGACGACAAGGCGAAGGCCACGAGCGTGCTGCTGAAGTGGGCCGGCGTGAAGCAGGGTGACGGCGCGCAGCCCAAGCGCCTCACGAAGTACGACGCCGAGCTGGACCGTCCCGACAAGCGGGACCGGATGCTCCGGCCGTAGGACCGCACGGGAGCCGCGCGGCTCACGCCTGCCGGCTCGTACGCGGTGCGCATGCGAGGGCCCGGCCCGGGGATTCCGTCCCCGGGCCGGGCCCTCCGCTCGTAGCGCGCCCGCGGGCTCAGACCTCGGCGAGCAGCGCCTTCAGGTGGTCCCGCACCCCGGGAAGGAGCGCGGGCAGGTCCGGCACCTCGGGATACCAGCGCTTCTCGTACTCCCAGCACAGCCATCCGCGGGCGCTGTCGGCACGGGTGCCGGGCGCCGGGCTGCCCCCGGATCCCACGGCCCCGATGGGGTCGTCCGCCTCGCCCGCGTGCGTCAGCAGCCCGAGGATCCGGTGCAGCGGGAGCACTCCCCGGCCGGGAGGGAGCGGAGTGGTGTCGTCCACGGACGCGATGTCCTTGACCTGCACGTAGCCGAGGAAGGGCGCGAGCAGGCGGTGGCTGACCAGCGGGTCCTCGCCGGCCCGCCACGTGTGCATGACGTCCCACAGCGCGCCCGCCGAGGCGTGGCCCACCGCGGCGAGCACGCGCGCCGCGTCCTCGCCGGTGCTGTGCGAGTCGTGCGTCTCCAGCAGCAGCCGCACGCCCAGGTCCGCGGCCAGCGGCGCCATCGCCGCGAGGCGGCGTGCGGCGGTCGCGTCGGCCTCTTCGGGGTTGTCGCCGCCGCCGGGGAAGACCCGTACGTACGACGCCCCGAGGTCCCGCGCCAGCTCCAGCAGCCCGCGCACCTCCGTGAAGACCGCCTCGTCGTCGCCGGGTGCGGCGATCTTCGCGTATCCGGCGACGGTGAGGATCTCCACACCCGCCGCCTTGAACTCCTCGACCACGTCGACGCGGTCGTCGAGCGACAGTCCGGGGTGCACCGGCTCCTCGGGGTGCGCGCGCAGCTCCAGGCCCTCGTAGCCGTTGTCGGCGGCGAGCTGGACTGCGTCGGACACGGACAGACCTGGGATGCCAAGGGTGGAGAAAGCGAGTCGCATTGCCACAGCGGATCAGATGTCGGTGCTGTCGGACAAGCTCCTGGGCGCGAACTGCCCGCTCGTGCCCCGCGACAGGGGCCGTGTGGACGTGTGTCCGGGTCGGGCCGTACCGCCGGGCTGGGCCGGGCCGTACCGAGTACCCGCACGGGCGCGTCGCAGACGTGGCGCACCGTGCGGCGGCCGTGAGCCGCACCGAGCGGCCGTTACGTGCCCGGCACGGCCGCTACGTGCCCGGCACGGCCGCTACGTGTCCGTGTGAGGCCGCTGCCCGGGCCCGGCGTCGGGAGCGTTCAGTCTGTGCGGCCGGCCGGCACCGCCGTCGACGCCCGCACCATGAGTTCGACGCGGACGGTCGCGACTCCGCCGGGCGGGGGCGTCTCCCTGCCGAGGGCGAGGCGGCCCGCCCGCGCGCCCGCGTCGTGCAGGGGTATGCGGACGGTGGTGAGGGCGGGGGAGGCGTCGGCGCTGAAGGGCAGGTCGTCGAAGCCCGCGACGGAGACGTCCTCGGGTATGTGCTTGCCCTGGTCCCGCAGGGCGGCGCATATTCCCAGCGCGACGGTGTCGTTGGCGGCCACGACGGCGGTCAGGTCCGGGACGCGGCGCAGCAGTTCGAGGGCGCCGTCGTAGCCGGAGGAGCGGTCGTAGTCGCCGCCGTGCACCGTGAAGTGCTCCGCCTGCGCGAGAAGGCCGGCGGAGTGCTCGCCGAGGGCGAGCCGGTGGCCTTCGAGCCGGTGCCGGGTGGTGGTGCTGTGGGCGGGGCCGGCGACGTAGCCGATGCGCCGGTGGCCTAGCGACAGCAGATGCTCGGTCAGCCGCCTGCTGCCGCCGCGGTTGTCGAAGGCGACTGTGACGATGCCGTCGCCCTCGTCCGGCTCGTCCCCAGCACCGCCCTCCGGCGACCCCTTGCCCTCTTCACCCGCCGCGGGGGCCAGCGGCGGACGTCCGCACAGCACGATGCGGGTACCGCCCGCGGCGAGGCGGCGCAGGCGCGCCGCGACGGCGGCCCCGTGCTCCTCGTCCTCCACGGCACCGCCCGTGAGCACGACAGCCGCGGCGCGCTGCCGTTGCAGATGCGTCAGGTAGGTCAGTTCGCTCTCCGGCGAGCCGCCGGTGTTGCAGACGACGGCCAGCTTCTGGCCCCCCGTGCCTCCCGCCGGGCCTTCGCCCATCTCGCTCTGCACGGCGCCGGCGATGATGCCGAAGAAGGGGTCGGCGATGTCGTTGACGAGGATGCCCACCAGGTCGGAGGTGGCCGCGGCGAGGGCGCTCGCCGGGCCGTTGACGACGTACTGCAGCTCCTCGACCGCGCGGAGCACCCTCGTCCGAGTGGCGCCCGCCACCGGGTAGTTGCCGCTCAGCACGCGCGAGACGGTTGCTGCCGAGACCCCCGCTCGCGTCGCCACATCGGCCAGGGTCACTGCCATTCAGTCCTCCGTTGTCCGCTGCCCACGTCCGTCCGGGCTGGTCCACTGTGTGCCTGTAGCGCTGTGCAATAGGCGGCTGCGGAGCCCCTGGGACGCACGCGTCGGGGCAGCCGAACCCGCAGTCGCCGCCCGCGGTGCCGTACGGGAGCGCGCCGCACGGCCGCGGCCGTACAGCTGTGCGTGCGGGCGGCGGGCGGGCCCATGTTCTCACTCTGTTCGGGCCGCGGTGACCACAACCGGTGACGAGGCAGCAGGGGGACAGAGCCGGACAGATTGGCCGCGGGACGCCGCAGCCACCTGCGCACCGGTGACGCGAGCGCCCTGCCCGCCGGTGATCGGCAAGCGCTTTCTTGTGCCGCGTGCCCGAGACCGGGCAGGTGCGGGGGGCCGGTCCTCATCGTCTTCCTCTCCGCAGGCAGGGTGCCGCGGCGACTTTCGTGCGGCCGTCTGGTTCTTCGGGTCCGACAAGTACACACTCGTACTGGCACTACGTACATCCGATGACTCATCCGGTACCTCCGAATGCGGTCCGCGCGCGCCACCTCGGTGTCGGGGCCGCCCGAACCGCCGTTCCCGGCGGGGGTTCGGCCGTCCCAGCCGGATGGCGTGGTCAACTCGCGGGTGACAGGCTGATGTTGGACGAGCGGGCGCGGCGGGGAGGCGGACGGCGGGCTTGTCCGGGAGGGCCGGTGGCAGCAGACTCCTCGTACGGGAAAGCGCTTTCTGCGGCTTCGGTGCCCCAGCGGCCACAGCGGCCCCGGCCCTGCACGACGGCGGAACGGCGCGGCAGTACCGGGCAGAGCCGGGCAGGCGGACAGTAAGGAGAAGACCCACGTGACACGCAGGACAGTGCGCATCGCCATGAACGGGGTGACCGGGCGGATGGGATACCGCCAGCACCTCGTCCGCTCCGTACTGGCCATCCGCGAGAACGGCGGGCTGGACCTCGGCGACGGCAGCATTCTGTGGCCCGAACCCGTGCTCGTGGGCCGTCGCGACCTCGCCCTCAAGGCCATCGCCGAGCGGCACGGCCTGGACGAGTGGACGACCGACCTCGACGCCGTCCTCACCGACGCGAGCATCGACGTCTACTTCGACTCCCAGCTCACCAGCGCCCGCGAGGCCGCGCTCCGCAAGGCGATCGCAGCCGGGAAGCACATCTACACCGAGAAGCCCACCGCCACCGGCCTCGACGGCGCACTCGACCTGGCACGCCTGGCGCACGCCGCCGGCGTCAGACACGGCGTCGTACAGGACAAGCTCTTCCTGCCGGGACTGCTGAAGCTCAAACGTCTGGTCGACGGCGGCTACTTCGGGCGGATCCTCTCCGTTCGCGGCGAGTTCGGCTACTGGGTCTTCGAGGGGGACTGGCAGGAGGCGCAGCGGCCCTCCTGGAACTACCGCTCGGAAGACGGCGGCGGCATCGTCGTCGACATGTTCCCGCACTGGGAGTACGTGCTCAACGGCCTGTTCGGCAGGGTCACTTCGGTCCAGGCGCACGCGGTCACGCACATCCCGCGGCGCTGGGACGAGCGCGGCCGGCCCTACGACGCCACGGCCGACGACGCGGCCTACGGGATCTTCGAACTCGACGGAGGGGCCGTCGCGCAGATCAACTCCTCCTGGGCGGTGCGCGTCAACCGCGACGAGCTCGTCGAGTTCCAGGTCGACGGGACGGAGGGCTCCGCCGTCGCGGGACTGCGCCGCTGCCGCGTGCAGCACCGGGCGCATACACCCAAGCCCGTATGGAACCCGGACCTGCCCGCAACGGAGACCTTCCGCGACCAGTGGCAGGAGGTGCCGGACAACGGCGAGTTCGACAACGGCTTCAAGACGCAGTGGGAACTCTTCCTGAGGCACGTGGCGTTGGGCACGCCCTGGGAGTGGGACCTGCTGGCAGGTGCGCGGGGCGTGCAGCTCGCCGAACTCGGACTGCGTTCCTCGGCGGAGGGCCGTCGCCTGCCGGTTCCTGAACTGTCGCTCTGATACGCCCAGGGTGCGTCGTTTGGATTTTGGTGGATCAGCGAGTGGCGTCCGGTGCGTCCAGATGCCAGGCGGAGGATCGCCCTCGTACTGGGCGTACTCGGGCGACTCCGACAACGCAGCAGATGGGCGTGCTGGGCGTCGCGAGCCCGCGAAGATCCAAACGGCGTGCCCTAGTTGCGAGGGAGAGGAAGACAACCTGTGATCCGACTGCCCGACGAGAACGGCGTCCTGCGCGTCCACGAGCCGAGGGCCGAACCGGCCGGCCCGGTGCTGCTGCCGCCGTCCGGCGCCCCGCCCGCCTCCCGTACGGTCTTCGCCGCCGCGCACGTCGTCGCCGACCCCCTCGCCGACCCGAACTCCGGAGTGCCCGCACTCGACTGGGACGCCACCCTCGCCTTCCGCCGCCACCTGTGGTCGCACGGCCTGTGCGTCGCGGAGGCCATGGACACGGCCCAGCGCGGGATGGGCCTCGACTGGACGGCGGCGGCGGAGCTGACGAGGCGCTCCGCCGCGGAGGCGAGGGCAGTCGGCGGGCGGGTCGCCTGCGGGGCCGGTACGGATCAACTGCCGACCGGTGAAGTCGACTTGGAAGCTGTGCGCAGAGCGTACGAGGAGCAGCTGGAGGTGGTGGAGAAGGCGGGGGCGCAGGCGATCGTCATGGCCTCCCGCGCCCTCGCCGCGACCGCCCGCGGCCCCGACGACTACCTGAACGTCTACGGCGAGCTGCTCCGGCAGGCCGCCGAACCCGTCATCCTCCACTGGCTGGGGCCGATGTTCGACCCCGCGCTGGAGGGCTACTGGGGGAGCACCGAACTGGACGCCGCCACCGGCACGTTCCTGCGGATCATCGAGGAGCATCCCGCGAAGGTCGACGGTGTGAAGGTGTCCCTGCTCGACGCCCGGCGCGAGGCGGAGCTGCGGCGCCGCCTTCCGGAAGGCGTCCGCTGCTACACCGGCGACGACTTCAATTACCCCGAACTCATCGCGGGCGACGGCGAGTTCCACAGCGACGCCCTGCTCGGCGTCTTCGACCCGCTCGCACCGCTCGCCGCCGGGGCGGTCCGGCTCCTCGACGCGGGCGACCGCGACGGGTTCGAGGCCGCGCTCGCCCCGACGGTCCCGCTCGCCCGGCACCTGTTCGAGGCGCCGACCCGCTTCTACAAGACGGGAGTCGTGTTCCTCGCATGGCTCGCCGGCCATCAGGACCACTTCGTGATGGCCGGGGGCATGCAGTCGGCACGCTCGCTCCCGCACCTCGCCCGCGCCTACGAACTGGCCGACGGGCTGGGCCTCTTCCCCGACCCCGAACTGGCGGAGACGCGCATGCGCCGCCTCCTCGACCTCCACGGAGTCGCGCGGTGACCCAGGACGACCTCGCCCGCTTCTCCATCAACCAGGAGACCGTAAAGCAGCTCACGCTTCCCCAACTGGCCGACGCGTGCGGTGAGTCGGGCGTCCGGCAGGTGGGGCTGTGGCGGGCGCCGGTCCAGGCGTACGGAGCGGAGGCGGCCGCGCGGCTGATGCGCGACGCGGGTCTCGCCGTCACCTCGCTCTGCAGGGGCGGCTTCCTCACGGCCCCCGACCCGGCGGCGCGGCGCCGCGCACTCGACGACAACCGCGCCGCTGTCGAGGAGGCCGCGACGCTGGGGACGAGCACGCTCGTACTCGTCTGCGGAGGCCTGCCGCAGGGGAGCAGGGACCTCGCGGGCGCACGGGAGCGGATCGCGGACGCACTCGCCGAACTCGCCCCGTACGCGGGGGAGCTGGGCGTGCGACTGGCGATCGAGCCGTTGCACCCGATGTTCGCCTCCGACCGGTGTGTCGTCTCGACGCTCGGGCAGGCGCTCGACCTGGCGGAGCGCTTCCCGTCGGAGCAGGTGGGCGTCGTCGTCGACACGTACCACGTGTGGTGGGACGACCGAGCGCCCGAGGGGATCGCGCGTGCGGGGGCGGGCGGCCGGCTGGCCGCGTTCCAGCTCGCGGACTGGGTGACGCCGCTGCCCGAAGGCGTCCTGCTGGGCCGGGGCCAGCTCGGGGACGGCGCCGTCGACCTGCGGCGCTTCCGCGCACTCGTCGACGCGGCGGGGTACGGCGGACCCATCGAGGTGGAGATCTTCAACCCGGGCCTGTGGTCCCGGGACGGCGCCGAGGTCCTCGCGGAAACGGTTGAGCGGTACGTGCGTCACGTCCTGCCGGAGAGGGACGCCGCAGGCCACGGAAAAACCTGAAGAAGAAATTCCGGATCGAGTGCAACCGTTCCGGCCAGCCGGGGGTCTTAGCTGGTACTCGGGCCTCCTGGGGGGTCAGCAGAGGCCGAGGGGGGCAGAGGGGCCCGGCCGTTGGAGCACGGCAGCCGGGCCCCTATCCCATGCGCCCGGCGCCGGTACGCGTGGCGCGGGAGGCGCTCGGTGTCCGGAAGGGCCCGCGCTCGGGGATGCGAGGCGCGCTCGGGCGAGAGGCGGCGCGCCCGACATCAACACCCGTTTCGTACAAGGAAGTTGTGTCCCGGGGCCGATTCACACGGTTGCGATCCGTGATGTGGTGCGAACGCTCTGGTTACCGGCCGGTCGGCCGCTAGTCTCCGCAGGTGCACCGGTGTCACTGAACGAGTGCCCTGTAAGTCAGCTCTGGAGTGTGCGCATGCCGACCACATGCCCGCGTTGTGGGACGAAATCGTCTGCCGCGTCCGAATCGTGCCGGGAGTGCGGGCACGGTCTCTATCGCCTTTCGTATCCCGACGCCGCGCAGACGTCGCCCCTGAACCTCCGCGCCATAGGCGGCGCCATACCCAGAAGCGCACGGCTCGCCATGACCGGCGCGGTCCTGGTCCTCGGTGCGGGCGTTGCGGCGGGGCTGATGGCCGCCGGCGGCGACGCCGAGGAGCCCGTCTCGAACAAGAAGATCCCGGCCTCCGCCCTGCCGCGCGAACCCACGGAGACGGCCGAACCCACCTCCCCCGAGCCCACGAAGAGCGAGGCACCGGCGAAGCCCGCCCCCACGACCACCTCGCCCCCACCGAGCTCACCGGCGCCCGAGCCCACCGACACGCCGACGTCCGAACCGTCCGTCCCCGGGGTCTCCGAGGCGGAATGGGCGCGGGAGTTCGCCGAGAGGTGGAGGGAGAAGTACGGCGCACCGGGCCCTGGGCGTACGCACTGGGAGCACCACGAGCACGGCGACGGCTACCAGTACGACTACGAGTACAGCTACGACTACGACTACCAGCAGGGCGAGTAGTTCCGGGAAGCCGCCGGGCGCGGAGCGCTGACAGCGACGGCACCCGGCGGAACCGCGCTGAGGCTGGTGCGAGTTAGCGCCTTGGTGGGCTATCCGCGCTGACCTCCTTCTGCGGAGCATGCGCGCCGTCCCAGTCGAAGACATAGCGGTTGTGCTCGTTGTCGAAGTTGACGGGTACTTCCACGCCCGGGACGTTCGCGTACTTCCGAAGCCAGCCGACCATCGCAAGAGCACAAGCCTCGGATTGGTAGTCAGTGGGTAGAGGGGCTTCGATGCCGTGCACGACGACAAGAGTGCTCGCGGATCCGATGCTCGCGGCTGCAAGCTGTTTCGCGGTAAGCGACAAGCCGTGAGCAGTCCACTCCTTGTCAGGCTCGGACGCGCTGTTCGCGAATCGGATCCAGACGTCTTCGTCGGCGATCCGCTGCGCATCCGAGGGGACGTCCGCCACTCCTGAGACTTCAGCAGTGACCCGCACGATCAATCCCCATGCACCGATGCGTTTCTTGTACTCATAGGCGGCGGGCGTCATCTCTCTGCCCGGAACGCCGATCGAAAGCCAGGGAGCGCCCTCACTTCGCTTTGAGTGGTGCAACGCGACAGAGGGCGCGCAGATTTGAGGCATCGGGATGTTCCAGAACGCTTCACTTCGCAGAGCTGGACTTCCTGCCCTGGCCGGCATTGAAGCGCGCCTTCTTCTGGCGGTTCCCACACGTGTTCATGTCGCACCATTTGCGAGTGCGGCTCTGACTGGTGTCGAAGAAGGCGGCCCGGCAGGTCGGTGATGCGCACAAGGCCAGCCGCCCGTCTCTTTCGCCCGCGATGATGCTGACCGCATCGTCGGCGATGACGCAGAGGGCGTCCTCTACGCGAGAGGCCGAGTCGGCCGGTCCGAGCCGCCATCGCCGTTCGCCCTCGGGCGTCAGGACGGCTGCCGCCCGGCCCTGGACGCTGCAATCGTTGATGATCTCGATGGCGGACGAGGGCAGGTCTTCCTGGAGTGCGGTCGCTGTCGCCGCGGCGTGAATCGACTCCCGTAGTTCGCGGGCTCGTTCGAGCTGGGCGTCGGTGCAGGAGTCCACAGCGAGACCGTTCACCGCGAGCCAGTCGATCAGCCGCTGCGGCGTGGGAACGCGCTCCAGGGCATCACCCTGACGCTCCGTCAGGGTCGCCGTGAAGCTCGTGGCCAGCACGCTGCCGAGGCGGAAGTCAGGGAACCCAGCACGCATGGAACCACCTTAGCCGGTTGCGCGCCGCCACGAGACACTGCTAGAACCGTCTTAGCCGGTTCTTTTTGGCCTGGAGGTCTCATGCCCCGTCGTGCCACTGACGTGCAAGCGTTCGAAGCCCACGCAACCGATGCCGACCTCGACGATCTGCACGCCCGGCTGGCCGCGGCGCGGCTGCCGGAAGCCGAGACGGTCCAAGGCGCCGTACCCGGCCCAAGCCGATGGGGGCAGGGCGTTCCTCTCGCCGACCTGGTCGACGTCGTGGAGTACTGGCGCGCCGGATACGACTGGCGGTCGTTCGAAGATCGCCTCAACCGCGTAGGCCAGTTCCGCACGGCCATCGACGGCCTCGGCATCCACTTCCTGCACCGCCGGTCGGCGCGCGCGGACGCCACACCTCTGGTCCTGACGCACGGTTGGCCGGGCAGCATCGCCGAATTCGTCCATGTAGTGGACGAGTTGGCAGATCCGGAAGACGCGGACGCGCCGGCGTTCCACGTCGTCGCTCCCTCGCTGCCGGGCTTCGGCTACAGCGACAAACCGTCCACCACCGGGTGGGGAACCGAGAAGATCGCGGCCGCGTGGGTGGAACTCATGGGAAGGCTCGGCTACGGCGAGTTCCTGGCCCACGGCGGCGACTGGGGAGGAAACATCACCACGGTTCTCGGCGGCAGATTCCCGGCGCACGTTCTCGGCATCCACTCGACTTTCGCCGAGTCGCCGCCCGGTTTGACGACGGACGGGCTGACGCCGCTCGAGCGTGAATGGACCGAGGAGACCCGCCGTTTCTGGCGCCGACGAGCGGCGTACGCGAAGCAGCAGGCCACCCGGCCCCAGACCATCGGCTACTCGCTCGTCGACTCGCCGGTCGGGCTCCTCGCCTGGATCCTCGACAAGTTCGCCGAGTGGTCGGACACCGAGGACAGCCCGTTCGAGACGATCTCCAGGGACAGAATCCTCGACGACGTCACCCTGTACTGGCTGACGCGGACCGGTGCTTCCGCGGCGCGAATCTACTACGAGAGCCACAATTCGCTCGACCCCGAACTCCGGGTCGACGTCCCCTCGGCGATCACCATGTATCCCCGCGACATCGAGAAGTCCCCCCGCGCCTGGGCGCAGGAGCGGTACCGGAAGATCGTCCGGTGGAACTCTCCCGAGGCCGGAGGCCATTTCCCGTCGCTGGAGGTCCCCGAATACTTCGTCGAAGACCTGCGAGCGGGCCTCGGGGCGGTTCTCGATGCTCGTCGGTGAGTACGGCTGAGGGCTGGGGTCGAACCGCGAGGAAGCCCCCGCCCGGACAGCCGAGCCAGCCGAGTGGAGGCGGCCCACCTCGGTTGCTGTCGGTCGGCTCAGGGGAACTGCAGCATCTCGTCTTCTACGAAGCCCAAGTCGTCCTCAATGCCGAGCTCTACGGCGGCATGCCACTTGAGTGGCTTCGGGTAGTCTCCCGTCGCGACTTTCCTGAGCACCTCGTCTCCCTGGGGGGAGGAGATTTCCCCCAGGGCCTGGATGCACTTGGTAGTGAGAGCGAAATATGGTGCTTCCCGGTCTTTTCTCGCCTCGATCAGATTCTCGATCGCAGGAACTGAAGAATCGGAGCGCAACTGGCCGAGAATATCGACCAAGTCCTCCAGTTGGGCCCCCTCGGGGCGTCCTTGCAGCACGGGTACGATCACATCGCTCAGCCCTTCGGGGGTAAGCCATACTGCCAGATTCGCGAGGCGCGAAAATTGGAGGAGGTCCCCCTCCCTTCTCAATGAGATCATAAAATCGAGAAGGTTCGCTGTGAAGCCTGGTTCCTCCTCGCGTACTTGCTCGGCCTTCTTCTGGTCGATGTATCCTGTTCCCAGGATGCGATCCACTCTTGCTGCCGCTTCATTCATCAGGTTATTCCTCTCGCGAATTTGTCAGAGAAGCTCGTGGCTCACGCTCTTGATGCGCGAATTGAACACATCGACGGAGCCGCTGCGAAGTCCGAAGTTTAGTCCCTCGCGTTCCATCTTCACGTGTACGAAGTCAGGGCTGTTTCCGATCTCTTCCAGGTCGATCCCGTACGCGCTCCGAACGGCTGCTATGTTGTCCCCCGAGCCTCAGCCTGCTGCGATCAAAGCATCTCGGGTGCCTGGTTCCATCTCATACTGGACAAGGTGGGTGTATTTATCCGCGAAGTTCTCACCCTGACATTGATCTCACCGTTGGGGCCGAGTCGGTCGAACTCCTTCTTGGACATCACTCGGTAGAATGTTTCCTTGCATGGAGTGATCCCCAGAGGGTCGGACCAGACCAGGGGAGACGCGACATAGGCGACCGGATTATCTGCCGGTGCAAGGCCCAAGGGGTCTGGGAAGGCAAATCTTCCAAGTTCCGGGTCGTAGTGCCGGAAGTAGTTGTGGTGCAGTCCCGTTTCGAGGTCCGCGTACTGGCCCGGGAACCGGAGCGGAGTGTATGCGGTGGCGTCCTTGTTCCAAGTGGTAGTGCCCCAGAGAGTCGCGCGGGTGTGCCAGGCGATGTGACCGGTTTCGTCGACCAGTTCCGTCGGGCGGCCGACGAGGTCGGTGACGATGGCTCGAACTCGTCCGGGTCGATCCTCACGCGACCCCCGCCGCCCTGGCCGCTGTTTCCGCCCGAACCACTGCTCGGCTTTGACCTTCATGCCGTAGATGACGTCTGCGACCACATCCGCACGCTTTCGCGAAGAGGCGCGCCACCTTGGGCACTTCGTCGAGATGTGAGCCCTTGACTTTTCCCCAGTGGCCTTTCAGCGCGTCGACCGCGTAGCCCTCGCTGGAGGCAAGAATGCGGTTCACCGCAGCGTGGGCATCTCCGCCGTGACCCTCGAACTTGTCCGCGAATTCCCGCATGGCGTCGGCCATTTCACGGTAGTCGTCCTCGTCCACGTTGGGCCAGTTGATTCCGATGAAATCCAGAATCTCATCGAGCCAGCCCGGCAGAACGTAGCCCATCCCCGTACCCCCGTGGCTCAGACGCCGCCCCCCGGGGCGTGTACTGCTATTCGTGATCACTCCACAGGATAGTGACCATCAACAGTGCGCGCACCGGGGTAAGTTCGGCGGCGACGAGCAGCGTGGCCCCAGGCCGAAGGGGTCGGGGGCAGCCGCTAGAACGGCACTCCGCAGTGCAGTATCACGTTCGCGTAGGGGCGGACCTCGCCCGTACGGACGACGAGCCGGGCCTCGCGGGTGAGGGTCTTCAACGCCTCGTGGGGGACGAGCACGAGGTCGGGGAAGAGCCCTTCCAGGAGGGCGGACGTCTCGGGATTGCTGTCCCTGACCTCTGCGGCGGCCGTGGCGCCTTCGATCTCCAGCTCGCCGAGCAGACCGTCGAGGACCTCGGAGAAGCGCGGAACGCCGGCGCGGAACGCCAGGTCGACGACGTGGGGCCCGTGGGGCCCGTCGGGGATGGGGAGTCCCGCGTCGCAGACGACGACCCGGTCGGTGTGGCCCAACCGCGCCAGGGCGCCCGCGAGATGACGGTTGAGGATGCCCGTCTTCTTCACTCCGGCACAGCTCCTTCTCGCCTCGGCGCGCACGCTTCGGCGTCTACCGCGTCCAGCTGGTCTCCCGCACCACCCGCACCCGCGCCCGCATCACCCGTGTCGAGTGCTGGGCCCTCCGGGCCGGGGCCGGGACGGGTGCCGGGCGGCGGCCCTCCGGCCGCCGCCCCGCTCGCCGCCGGGGGCGCGCCCGGCCTCAGGAGTACATCTCGTCAGGAGTACTTCTCGACGTTCCGCGCGCTGACGGGCACCACGGGCACCTTGATCTGCGCCTCCGGGTCCGAACCCTCGACCTTGCGGAGCGCGTTGCGTACGGCCATCTTGCCGAGGGCGGCGGGCTGCTGGGCGATCGACGTGTGCATAGTGCCCTTCTTGACGGCCTTGAAGCCGTCGGGCGTGCCGTCGAAGCCGACGACCTTGACGTCCTTGCCGGCCCTGCCGCCCAGCGCCTTGATGGCGCCGAGCGCCATCTCGTCGTTCTCGGCGAAGACGCCGGTGACTCCGGGGTGGGACTGGAGCAGGTTGGTGGTCACGTCGAGGCCCTTGGCCCGGTCGAAGTTCGCGGCCTGCTTACCGACGATCTTGATGCCCGGGTACTTCTTGATGGCCGACATGAAGCCCTTGCCGCGCTCGCGCGAGGCCGAGGTGCCGGGCTGCCCGCGCAGCACGAGGATGCTGCCCTGCTCGCCGAGTTCCTTCGCGAGGGCCTGGGCGGCCTTCTGGCCGCCGGAGACGTTGTCGGAGGCGACGGTCGTCGCGACCTCGGCCTTGTTGACCGTACGGTCGACGGCGACGACCGGGATTCCGGCGTTGTTCGCGGCCTTCACGGAGGGGCCCGCGGCGTCCGAGTCGACCGGGTTGATGATGATCGACTTCACGTTCTGGCTGGTGAAGTTCTGGATCTGGTTCGCCTGCTGGGAGGCGTCGTCCTGGGCGTCCTGAACGCTCAATTCGGCGCCGGCGGATTTGGCTTCGGCTTCCGCGCCCTTTTTCATCTCGACGAAGAAGGGATTGTTCAGCGTGGAGAGGGCGAGTCCCAGTTTGACGGACCCCTTACCTCCCGCTTTCCCCGAGTCGCTGCCGCATCCCGTGACGGTGCCTATCAACGCCACAGCGGCGAGTACCGCGCATGTGCTCTTTCTCTTGCTCATTGCTGCATTTCCTTGCAGTCGACAGCAGATGGAACCACAGACGGCAACAGCCCTCCGACGCGCGAATTTCACGCGCGACGACGGAGTGTATCGAGCAGTACCGCCAGGGCGATCACCGCCCCGATGACCACCTGCTGCCAGAAAATCGACACCTGGAGCAGATTGAGACCGTTGCGCAGCACTGCCAGGATCAACGCCCCGATGAGAGTGCCGGACGCCTTGCCCACGCCTCCCGAGAGGCTTGCCCCGCCGATGACCACCGCGGCGATGGCGTCCAGTTCGTACCCCATGGCCGCCTGGGGCTGGGCGGACGCCAGGCGCGAGGCCAGCACGATCCCGGCGACCGCCGCGAACGTCCCGGACAGCGCGTAGATGACGAGCTTCTGCCTCCGCACCCGGATCCCCGACAGGCGTGCGGCCTCCTCGTTGCCCCCGATCGCGTACATCGAGCGCCCGCTGTAGGTGCGCGCCAGCACGAGCGAGGTGATCCCGCCCATCACCAGCAGAACCAGCAGCGGCACCGGGAGCCAGCCGCCGAGCGTCTCGCCGATCGTGGCGACGGACGACGGGAGCGCTATCGGGGTGCCGTCCGAGAAGACGAGGGAGAGGCCCCGTCCCACGGAGAGCATCGCGAGGGTGGCGATGAACGGCGGGAGCTTGCCGTACGCGACGAGGCCGCCGCTGACGAGGCCGCAGGCAAGTCCCGTTCCCAGGGCGAGCAGCACGGCCAGCCAGACAGGGAGACCGCCCGTCGTCGACAGGTAGCCGAGCATGATCGCGGAGAACGCGGCGACGGAACCGACCGACAGGTCGATGCCGCCCGCCACGATGACGAAGGTGACACCGAACGCGAGGATCGCCGTGACGGCCGCCTGGACACCGACGTTGAGCAGATTCTGCGTGCTCAGGAAGTCCGTCGACATGACGGTCATCGCCACGACGAGGACCGCCAGCGCGCTCAGCGCGCCGTTCTCCAGCAACAGTTTGCGGAGCACCGGCTGAGCGCCCCCCGGCCCCCCGGGCCTTCGCCCTCCCGAAGGCCCTTTGCCCACCCGGTGCCCCTGTCCGGGCCCCGTACCGCTGCCGTTGTGGATGTCAGTGGCCACGGAGGCCCTCCCTGTTCTTCGTCATGTGCACGGGCGCGGTCGCGGCGGGACCCGCGGCCGTGGCCCCGCCGTCCCGGTGGGCTGTGCCGACGGCCAGCGCCATCACGGCGTCCTGGGTGGCGTCGCCCGCGGGGAGTTCGCCCGCGATACGGCCCTGGGCCATCACGAGTACGCGGTCGCTCATGCCCAGTACCTCGGGAAGGTCGCTGGAGATCATGAGCACCGCGTGGCCCGAGGCCGTCAACTCGTTGATCAGCTCGTAGATCTCGACCTTCGCGCCGACGTCGATGCCGCGCGTCGGCTCGTCGAGGATCAGCACCCGGCTCTGGGCCAGCAGCCACTTTCCGATGACGACCTTCTGCTGGTTGCCGCCGGAGAGCGTGCCCATGCGCTGGCCCAGCCCGGCCATCCGCACACCCAGTCGCTCGGCGATCCGGGCGGCGGACTTCTGCTGCCCCGCCAGGTCGACGATCCCGCCGCGTGACGCGCGGCCGAGCGTGACCAGGCCGAGGTTGTCCTGCACGGACGAGTCCAGCAGCAGGCCCTGGCCCTTGCGGTCCTCGGGGACGAGCCCGATGCCCGCGGCCAGGGACGCGTTGATGTCGTGCCGGCGCAGCCTCCTGCCCTGCACCTCCACGGTGCCCGTGTCGTACGGGTCGGCCCCGAAGACGGCGCGGGCCACCTCCGTCCGGCCGGCGCCCACCAGCCCCGCGAGGCCCACGACTTCACCCGCACGCAGCTCGAAGCCGATGTCGCTGAAGGCGCCCGCCCGGCTCAGGCCGGAGACCCTCAGCAGGGGCGTCGCCGTGCGCGCCTGCTCGCCGTCGCGGCCCGTCTGACGCGGGTACTGCTGCTCGATGCTGCGTCCGACCATCATCCGGACGAGCTCGTCCCGCGGGGTGCCGGCGGGGGCCTGGCCGACGCTGCGCCCGTCCCGCAGGACGGTGACGCGGTCACCCAACTCGGCGATCTCCTCCAGGTGATGGGTGATGAAGACGATGCCCACGCCCTCGTCGCGCAGCCGGCGCACGAGGGCGAAGAGCCTCCGCACCTCGTCAGCCGTGAGGGCCGCCGTCGGCTCGTCCATGATCAGGATGCGGGCGTCGAGGCTGAGGGCCTTGGCGATCTCGACCATCTGCGAGCGGGCGATCCCCAGCCGGTGTACGGGCGTCCGGGGGGAGATGTCCACGCCGACGCGGGCCAGGAGTCCGGCGGCGTCCGACTCCATGCGCTTGCGGTCCAGCAGCCCGAAGCGGCGCGGCTGGCGCCCCAGGAAGATGTTCTCGGCCACGCTGAGGTGCGGCACGAGGTTGAACTCCTGGTGCATCGTGGCGATTCCGTACCGCTCGGCGTCGTTGGCGCTGTGGATGCGCGCCGGCCTGCCGTCGCGGAACACCTGTCCGGCGTCCGCCCTGTGGACGCCGGACAGGATCTTGATCAGGGTGCTCTTGCCGGCGCCGTTCTCACCCAGGAGGACGTGGACTTCGCCCGAGCGGAGCTCGAAGTCGACGCCGTCGAGGGCGACGACGTTGGGGAAGGTCTTGCGGATGCCCTGGGTCCGCAGCAGCTCCCGTGCCGGCGGCTGCCGCCGCTCCGGCGGCAGGTCCCCCGGCCGAGGCGTGTGCGGGGGGTCGGGGGTGCTCAACTGCGGCTCCCTTCGCTCTCGCCGCAGGAGCGGCGCGTGACAAGGCGGGCGGTGAGGGTGACGGACGAGGCCGTCCGCCCCTCGACGAGGTCGATCAGCGCTCCGACGGCGCGGTGGCCCAGCTCGGCCGTCGGCTGGGCGATGGCCGTGATCGGGGGATCGGTGTGCAGGAACCAGGGGATGTCGTCGAAGGCGGCGAGCGCCATGTCCTGGGGAACCCGCAGGCCGCGGCGGCGCAGTTCGTCCATCGCGCCGAGCGCCATCAGGTTGTCGGTGGCGAAGACGGCGTCGGGCGGCTCGGCGAGGTCGAGGAACGCCGCGGTCGCGCGCCTGCCGCTCTCGGTCTGGAAGTCGCCCTCGCCGATGTACCGGCGGGGGAGGGGCAGGCCGTGCGATTCCAGCGCCTCCCGGAAGGCCTCGACGCGCTCGTTGCCCGTCGTCGTCTCGCTGGGGCCGCCGATGATGGCGAGGCGCCGGTGGCCGAGCGAGTGGAGGTGGGCGACGAGGTCGTGGACGGCGGGCCTGCCGTCGGCGTGGACGACGGGCACGTCCAGGCCCGGTATCCAGCGGTCGACGAAGACCATGGGAGTCTCGGCCGCGACCGCGTCCCTGATCATCGAGGTGCCGCCGTCCGTGGGCGAGACCAGCAGACCGTCGATGCGCCGCTCCAGGAGGGTGCGCACGTGGTGCTCCTGCAGGGCGGCGTGTTCGTCGGCGTTGCCGATGACGACGCTGTAGCCGCGTCCGCGGGCGGCGTCCTCGACCGCGCGCGCGAGCTCCGTGAAGAACGGGTTGAGGACGTCGCTGATGACGAGGCCCAGCGTGCGCGTCTGATGGGTTCTCAGGGAGCGTGCGACGGCGTTGGGCCGGTAGCCGAGATCGGTGACCGCGGAGAGCACGCGCGTGCGCGTGTCCGGACGCACGGCCGGGTGGTCGTTGAGGACCCGGGAGACCGTGGCGACGGAGACACCCGCGGCGAAGGCCACGTCCTTGATGCTGGTCAACTTCCTGACCCGTCCTGGGAGTCGATCACATGGTAACGATTACATGCGACATGGAACGGGACTCCACCGCCCTCGCGCAAGGGGTTCGTGCGCGATCGTGACGTTGCCCCGCGGCCGCCCCCGTGCCCCCGGCGGCCGTACGGCAACTGCCCGCCGGGGGCGGCCGGATGAGCGTGCCGGGCCCTGCGGCCGGCTCCCGTGACCGGTCTGCCCCGCGATGTCTGCGGGCGGCGCTACGGTCTGTCACATGGCTTTCCGGAACGCCGTGCTCGAAGGCGTGCTCGAGCGCATCACCTACGCCAACGAGGACAACGGGTACACGGTGGCCCGCGTCGACGCGGGCCGCGGCGGCGAACTGCTCACCGTCGTCGGTTCGCTGCTCGGCGCGCAGGTGGGCGAGTCGCTGCGGATGGAGGGCAGTTGGGGCTCGCACCCGCAGTACGGCCGCCAGTTCACCGTCGAGAACTACACCACGGTCCTGCCCGCCACCGTGCAGGGCATCAGGCGCTACCTCGGCTCCGGCCTGATCAAGGGTGTCGGCCCCCGCACCGCCGAGCGCATCGTGGACCACTTCGGCACGGCGACGCTGGAGGTGATCGAGGCCGACGCCGGCAAGCTCATCGAGGTGCCCGGGCTCGGTCCCAAGCGCACGAAGAAGATCGCGGCGGCCTGGGAGGAGCAGAAGGCGATCAAGGAGGTGATGATCTTCCTCCAGGGGGTCGGCGTCTCCACGTCGATCGCGGTGCGCATCTACAAGAAGTACGGCGACGCCTCGATCTCCGTGGTGCGCAACGAGCCCTACCGCCTCGCCTCCGACGTGTGGGGCATCGGCTTCCTCACGGCCGACCGCATCGCACAGTCGGTCGGCATTCCGCACGACAGCCCCGAGCGGGTCAAGGCCGGCCTCCAGTACGCGCTGTCCCAGTCCACGGACCAGGGCCACTGCTACCTGCCGGAGGAGCGGCTGATCTCGGACGCCGTGAAGCTCCTGCAGGTCGGCGCCGGCCTCGTCGTCGACTGCCTGGGCCGGCTGGCGGCCGAGGAGGGCGTCGTCAGGGAGAGCGTTCCGGGGGAGGACGGCCGCCCCGTCACGGCGGTCTACCTGGTGCCCTTCCACAGGGCGGAGATCTCGCTGGCCTCGCAGCTGCACCGCCTGCTGCGCACGCCGGAGGACCGCCTCCCCGCGTTCCGGGACGTCGACTGGGACGCGGCGCTGGGCTGGCTCGCCGCCCGTACCGGAGCGGAGCTGGCCCCCGAGCAGCGGCAGGCGGTGCGGCTCGCGCTGAGCGAGAAGGTCGCCGTGCTGACCGGCGGCCCGGGGTGCGGCAAGTCGTTCACGGTCCGCTCGGTCGTGGAGCTCGCGCGGGCGAAGCGGGCGAAGGTCGTGCTGGCGGCGCCCACGGGCCGCGCCGCCAAGCGCCTGGCCGAGCTGACGGGGGCGGAGGCGTCCACGGTGCACCGGCTGCTGGAGCTGAAGCCCGGCGGCGACGCCGCGTACGACAGGGAGCGCCCGCTGGACGCCGACCTCGTCGTCGTGGACGAGGCGTCGATGCTCGACCTGTTGCTCGCCAACAAGCTGATCAAGGCCGTGCCGCCGGGGGCACATCTGCTGCTCGTCGGAGATGTGGACCAGCTGCCGTCCGTGGGGGCCGGCGAGGTGCTGCGGGACCTGCTCGCCGAGGAGGGGCCCGTGCCGGCGGTGCGGCTGAAGCGGATCTTCCGCCAGGCCCAGCAGTCCGGCGTGGTGACGAATGCACACCGCATCAACTCAGGGGTGCAGCCCGTCACCCACGGATTGAGTGATTTCTTCCTCTTCGCCGAGGACGACTCGGAGGAGGCCGGGCGGCTCACCGTCGACGTGGTCGCCCGCCGCATCCCCGCGAAGTTCGGACTGGACCCCCGCCGGGACGTGCAGGTCCTCGCCCCCATGCACCGGGGCCCGGCCGGTGCGGGCGCGCTGAACGGGCTGCTGCAGCAAGCGCTGACCCCGGGCCGTCCCGACCTCGCGGAAAAGCGTTTCGGCGGAAGGGTTTTCCGCGTGGGCGACAAGGTCACCCAGATTCGTAACAACTACGAGAAGGGTGCGTGTGGTGTCTTCAACGGCACCGTCGGTGTCGTCACGGCGCTGCATCCCGACGATCAGCGCCTGACCGTACGCACCGACGAGGACGAGGAGGTGGACTACGAGTTCGACGAGCTGGACGAACTGGCCCACGCGTACGCCGTCACCATCCACCGCTCGCAGGGCAGCGAGTACCCGGCTGTGGTGATTCCCGTCACGACGGGTGCCTGGATGATGCTGCAGCGCAATCTGCTCTATACGGCGGTGACCAGGGCAAAGCGACTGGTCGTGCTGGTGGGGTCGCGCAGGGCGATCGGCCAGGCAGTGCGCACGGTCTCGGCTGGTCGGCGCTGCACCGCACTGGATCACCGTCTGTTCGGCCGATCCGCGCAGGGCGATGGAGAGCAAGCGGTTCCGGGGGGTGACCGGCGCCGTGTCGAGGGTGCAGGATGTTGAGAAAGACCACGGCACTGCGTGCCACCAAAGAGCCCATTGGCCGACCCCGAGTGCACCGCACCGCACGGAGTGGGGGACAGTGAACGGGTCAGGGCACCTCGAAGAAGAGGCACTACGTCGGTGAGGGAAGACGTGAGCGACAACTCTGTAGTACTTCGGTACGGGGACGATGAGCACAGCTTCCCCGTCGTCGACAGCACGGTCGGTGACCGTGGGTTCGACATCGGAAAGCTGCGCGCCGAGACCGGTCTGGTGACCCTGGATTCGGGCTACGGCAACACCGCCGCGTACAAGTCCGCCATCACGTATCTCGACGGTGAGCAGGGCATCCTGCGCTACCGCGGATATCCGATCGAGCAGCTGGCGGAGCGGGGCACGTTCCTGGAGACGGCCTACCTGCTGATCAACGGCGAGTTGCCGAGCGTCGACCAGCAGGCGGCGTTCAAGGACGAGATCACGCGCCACACCCTGCTGCACGAGGACGTCAAGCGTTTCTACGACGGGTTCCCGCGTGACGCGCACCCGATGGCGATGCTGTCGTCGGTGGTCAGCGCGCTGTCGACGTTCTACCAGGACAGCCACAATCCGTTCGACCAGGAGCAGCGGCACCTGTCGACCATAAGGCTGCTGGCCAAGCTGCCCACGATCGCGGCCTACGCGTACAAGAAGGCCATCGGCCACCCCGTGGTCTACCCGCGCAACGACCTCGGCTACGTCGAGAACTTCCTGCGCATGACCTTCTCGGTGCCCGCGGCGGAGTACGAGCTGGACCCGGTCGTGGTGAACGCCCTGGACAAGCTGCTGATCCTGCACGCGGACCACGAGCAGAACTGCTCGACCTCCACCGTCCGTCTGGTGGGCTCCTCGCAGGCGAACATGTTCGCCTCCATCTCGGCGGGCATCAACGCGCTGTGGGGGCCGCTGCACGGCGGCGCGAACCAGAGCGTCCTGGAGATGCTGCAGGGCATCAAGGCGTCCGGCTCCGATGTTGATTCCTTCATCCGCAAGGTGAAGGACAAGGAGGACGGCGTAAAGCTGATGGGCTTCGGTCACCGCGTCTACAAGAACTTCGACCCCCGGGCGCAGATCATCAAGGCCGCGGCGCACGACGTCCTCTCCGCGCTGGGCAAGAGCGACGAGCTCCTCGACATCGCACTGAAGCTCGAGGAACGGGCCCTGAGCGACGACTACTTCGTCTCGCGGAAGCTCTACCCGAACGTGGACTTCTACACGGGTCTGATCTACCGGGCCATGGGCTTCCCGACCAGCATGTTCACGGTGCTGTTCGCGCTGGGCCGGCTGCCCGGCTGGATCGCCCAGTGGCACGAGATGATCAAGGAGCCGGGTTCCCGTATCGGCCGCCCGCGCCAGATCTACACCGGTGTCGTCCAGCGGGAGTACGTTCCCATCGAATCCCGCTGACCCGCGGGTGACCCTGGCTGTACACTCCGTGACACCGCCCAGGGGAGTGCTCAAGGAAGGCCCCATCCAGGCGGATTGGGGCCTTCCGTATGTGCAGATCCCCAACGAGACGTAGGTCACAGAAATTGGGGGGTAACCATTGCCCGGGGTCGGACGTCTAACCGGGTGGCAGCGGCCCCCGGCGGAGTCGCCGCCACCCACCGAGTGCGTCTTTGGGGGACGCGCGCGGATGGCACCATCGGCAAGCGTGCCCGGGGAGCTTGAGCGGCCCTCCCGTGCGTACGTGCAGCCAGCAAGCACCCGGCCAGGATCCCGTGGGGGGAATCCGTGACCGGGAAACGGGAGCGCCCCGTCGACAGGCCCGTGGGGGGACCTGCTCGGCGGGGCGCTTTTCGTTCGTCCCGCGACGGGCCGGAATCTCCTCCCAAAGCTTGCGGAGTCGGATGTTCCGGGTGACTTCCGTAAGAGTCGCGGGGTGCCGGGCACTGAGGACCGGCTGTCACAGCATCTTCACGTTTTCCTCACGCCTTCCGGTGGGCGCCCGGGAGGGCGCGGGCCGGCCCGTCAGCGGAACCGGCGCAGCCGGAGGCTGTTGGTGACGACGAAGACCGACGAGAAGGCCATGGCGGCTCCGGCGATCATCGGATTGAGCAGCCCGGCCGCCGCGAGCGGCAGTGCCGCGACGTTGTAGCCGAAGGCCCACCACAGGTTGCCCTTGATCGTGCCCAGCGTCCTGCGGGCCAGCCTGATCGCGTCCGCCGCCACCCGCAGATCCCCTCGTACGAGGGTGAGATCGCCGGCTTCGATGGCGGCGTCGGTCCCCGTGCCCATCGCGAGGCCGAGGTCCGCGCTCGCCAGGGCCGCCGCGTCGTTGACGCCGTCCCCGACCATGGCCACGGTGTGCCCCTCGGACTGAAGACGCCGCACCTGCTCGGCCTTGTCCTCCGGCAGCACCTCCGCGATCACGCCGCCCTCGCCCTCGATGCCGACCTCGCGGGCGACGGCCTCGGCCACGGTCCGGTTGTCGCCCGTGAGCAGGACGGGGGTGAGCCCGAGCTGCCTGAGTTCACGGACCGCCTGCGCGCTGCTCTCCTTCACGGTGTCGGAGACGGTGAGCACGCCCCGCACGGCGCCGTCCCAGCTCACGGCCACGGCGGTACGCCCCGCCGCCTCCGCCTCGGCCTTGGCGCGGGCCAATCCGTCGGGCAGGACGGTCTGTTCGGCCGCGGGAGCGCCGCCGGCGCCGTCCCGGTTCTCCACCGGGCCGGACGGGGGCCGCCCGATGCGGACGTGCCGTCCCTCGACCGTGCCCTGTACGCCGAGGCCCGCGAGGTTCTCGAAGTCCTCCGGCACCGGAAGCGGCGGCGCGTCCTCCGCGGCGCGCTCCCGCGCACCCTGCGCGATCGCCCGCGCGATGGGGTGCTCGGAGGCGTCCTCCAGTGCGCCCGCGACCCTCAGCAGTTCGTCCTCGCCGACGCCCTCGCCGGGCACCACGTCGCGCAGCGCCATGCGCCCCGTCGTGACCGTCCCCGTCTTGTCCAGGACGACGGTGTCGACGCGCCGCGTCGACTCCAGCACCTCCGGCCCCCGGATGAGGATGCCGAGCTGGGCGCCGCGTCCGGTGCCGACCATCAGGGCCGTCGGGGTCGCCAGGCCCAGTGCGCAGGGGCAGGCGATGATGAGCACCGCGACGGCGGCGGTGAAGGCGGCCGTGACGTCGCCGGACGCCAGCAGCCAGCCGAGGAGCGTGGCGACGGCGAGGACGAGGACGACGGGGACGAAGGCGGCCGAGACGCGGTCCGCGAGCCGCTGCACGGCCGCCTTGCCGCTCTGCGCTTCCTCCACCCTCCGGGCCATGCGCGCGAGCTGGGTGTCGGCGCCGACCCGCGAGGCGGCGACGACCAGCCGCCCCGAGACGTTGACGGTGGCGCCGGTGACGGCGTCCCCGGCCGTGACGTCCACGGGCACGGACTCGCCCGTCAGCATCGAGGCGTCGACGGCCGAACTCCCCTCCTCGACCGTGCCGTCCGTGGCCACGGTCTCGCCGGGACGTACGACGAAGCGGTCCCCCACGGCGAGTTCGGCGACCGGGATCCTCGTCTCCACGCCGTTCCGCAGTACGCCGACGTCCCTGGCGCCGAGCTGCATCAGCGCCCGCAGGGCCGCGCCCGCCTTCCGCTTGGCGCGGGCTTCGAGATAGCGGCCCAGGAGAAGGAACGTCGTGACGCCGGCGGCGACTTCGAGGTAGAGGGCCGATGCTCCCTCCGCACCCTGCCGGGAGAGCGTGAAGTCGAAGCCGTGCCGCATTCCCGGCATGCCGGCGTCACCGAAGAACAGCGCCCACAGGGACCAGCCGAAGGCCGCCAGCGTGCCGACGCTGATCAGGGTGTCCATGGTGGCCGCGCCGTGCCGCAGGTTCGTCCAGGCGGCGCGGTGGAACGGCAGTCCGCCCCACACGACGACGGGAGCGGCAAGGGTGAGCGAGAGCCACTGCCAGTTGTCGAACTGCAGCGGGGGCACCATCGCCAGCAGCACGACGGGCAGGGACAGGGCGAGCGCGGTGAGGAACCGCTGCCGCAGCACGCGCAGTTCGCCTGCCGGGGCGCTTTCCTCGCCGTTCTCCCCGGCGGTCGCGGCGCCCGTCCCGGCGGCGGGCGTCCCCGCCGGGGCGGGGGCCGGCGACGGGGGAGGCGGCTCGGCCGTGTAGCCGGTGCGCTCGACCGTGGCGACGAGGTCGTCGACGGAGACCGCGTCCGCGTAGGAGATCCTGGCTTTCTCCGCCGCGTAGTTGACGCTGGCGCTGACGCCGTCCATCCGGTTCAGCTTCTTCTCGACGCGGGCCGCGCACGAGGCGCACGTCATGCCGCCGATCGACAGCTCCACCCGCCGGGTGGCCGCCGCCCCCTCCGCGTCCTCCCGGCTGCCGCCGGGAGGCGGGACCGGAGCCCCCTGAGCCGTAACGCTGGTCATCGTGGCCTCCTCCGCGCCCTCAGGCGCGTCCTGCCAGTTCGTAGCCTGCTTCGTCCACGGCGGCGCGGACGGTCCCCTCGTCCAGTTCGGCGGCGGAGGTGACGGTCACCTCGCCGGAGGAGGCGGTGGCCTTCACCGAGGTCACCCCCTCGATGGCGGAGACCTCCTCGACGACCGCGCTCTCGCAGTGGCCGCAGGTCATGCCGGTGACCTTGTAAGTGGTGACAGTGCTCATCCCTCGCTCCAGTTCTGTGTCTCCGGGCCTTGGTCTTCCGCTCAACACTATACCCCCCCTAGGTATTCCTGAGATCTCTGGAAAACCGTCCGGCACAGGTCCCCGACACGTGCGCGGGTCCGCTCGGACACGCGGCACGGCACGCGGCCGGGCATGCGGCCGGGCATGAGAGAGGGCCCCGTGCGGCGTTCTCCCGGGACTGCTCCGGGAGAACGCCGCACGGGGCCCTCTGGAAACGGTGCGGACAGGCCGCGGTCCGCCGTCAGCGCCCTCCTCGGTGGCCGGGGCGGCGGGCGACCCAGGCCCGGACGGTGTCCGCGTACCAGAACGGCTTGCCCCGCTCGACGAGATCGGGCGGTGGCAGCAGGCCGTGCTTGCGGTACGAGCGCACCGTGTCCGTCTGGACTCCGATGTGCGCGGCGATGTCCTTGTACGACCAGAGTCGTCGATCGGGCAACTCGGCACCTCCCACGCGAGCCACGGTCGTGGCTGTCGATCATCAGGCTGTGTCCGGTGAACGACACCGAGTGACAAGCGGGGAGGGCCTGTTGAGGATCTGTGACGTACCGCCCGAGCAATGGTGACGTCCGTGACGCGCGCGGCACGGCGGACCGCGCGCGTCACGAAGCGGCCGGTCCGGCGGCCGCGGCCGCCGTCAACTGCAGGGAGGCGTCGCGGAGTCAGGCTCCGCAGCCCCGCAGGAAGCGGCGGGTCCGCTCGGCGATCGGGAACGGCTGGTCGGGCGGGCAGGGGTACATGTCCTGCTCGACGATGGCGAAGAGGTCCACTCCGAGGCCCTGGGCGGCGGTGAGCACCGGCTCCATCGCGGGGACGCCCAGCGGCGGTTCGCACATCACGCCCTGCCGCACGGCCGGCCCGAAGGGGGTGCCCTTGCTGACGACGTCCTCGAGGATCCGGGGGTCCACCTGCTTCAGGTGCAGGTAGCCGATCCGCTCCCCGTAGGTCTCGATCAGCTTGACGCTGTCGCCGCCGCAGTACGCGTAATGACCGGTGTCGAGGCAGAGGTTGACCAGGTCGCGGTCGGTCGCGTCGAGGAAGCGCTCGACGTGTTCCTCGGTGTCGATGTGGGTGTCGGCGTGGGGGTGGACCATGATTCCCAGCCCGTACCGTTCCCGGACTTCGCGGGCGAGCCGCTCCGTGCCGCTCGCGAGGTGCCGCCACTGCTCGGGGGTCAGCTCGCTGTCCTCGATGAGCTCGGCCGTCTTGTCGTCGCGCCAGAAGGAGGGGATGACGACGAGGTTCTCCGCGCCCATCGCCTGCGTGAGGGCCGCGACTTGGCTGACGTGCTCCCATGTGGCGTCCCACACCTCGGGTCCGCGGTGCAGCGAGGTGAAGACGGTGCCGGCGGAGACCTTCAGGTTCCGCGACGCCACCTCGTCGCCGAGGCGGGCCGGGTCCGTGGGGAGATAGCCGTAGGGGCCCAGTTCGATCCATTCGTAGCCGGCCTGCGCGACCTCGTCGAGGAAGCGCTGCCAGGGCACCTGCTGGGGGTCCTCCGGGAACCAGACGCCCCACGAGTCGGGGGCCGAGCCGACCCGGATGCGGTCGAGGGAGGGATTCACGGAACTCACGGAAGGGCTCCTCGGGTACGTGCGGGTGAGCCTGCGGGCCAGGCCCCGGGCGGGTCCGGGGCACCGGGGGCGAGCCAACTCGGTGCGCGGCGGCACTGTCAAGAGTTTGTTAGGACAACGTTTCATACGGACGTACGAGTGCCGTGCGGTCCCGCTGATCACCGTAGTGACCACCTCCGGGCATGACGTCAGTATGTAAGGACAAACTGTTGACAGGTGTCGAGGACAGCACTGACGATGAGGAACCGGACCGGGAAGCGCCGAGCGCGAGGAAGACCGAACGGGAAGGGTCGTTCATGGCAGCCACGGCACAGCCGCACGACGTCGTCACGATGGGCCGCATCGGCGTCGACATCTATCCGCTGCAGACGGGCGTGCCGCTGCCGCAGGTCGAGACGTTCGGGAAGTTCCTCGGCGGCTCCGCCACCAACGTGGCCGTCGCCGCGGCACGGCTCGGCCGCTCCAGCGCCGTCATCAGCCGCACCGGCGACGACCCCTTCGGCGAGTACTGCCATCAGGCGCTGCGCGGCTTCGGCGTAGACGACCGGTGGGTGACGCCGGTGACGCGCTACCCGACGCCCGTCACCTTTTGCGAGATCTTCCCCCCTGACGACTTCCCGCTCTACTTCTACCGGGAGCCCAAGGCGCCCGACCTCGAACTGCGCACGGAGGACCTGGACAGGGAAGCCGTCGAGAACGCCGGGATCTTCTGGGTGACCGGCACCGGTCTGTGCGCCGAGCCCAGCCGCACCACCACCCTGGCGGCACTTGAGATGCGCGCGGAGAGCCAGGAGGCCGCCGCCCCCGGAGACAGGCGCACCGCGACGGTCTTCGACATGGACTGGCGCCCCATGTTCTGGGGCCGCGCGGAAGGGGACGCGGCCTCCGGCGAGCCCGGGGAGGCGATGGCCGAGGCCCGCCCGTACTACCGCCAGGCGCTGGCCCACGCCACCGTCGCCGTCGGCAACCTCGACGAGTGCGAAGTCGCCACCGGCACCCGCGAACCGCGGGCCTGCGCCGACGCCCTGCTGGAAGCCGGAGTCGAGCTGGCCGTCGTCAAGCAGGGCCCGAAGGGCGTGCTCGCCGCGCACCGTGACGGCACACGCGCCGAGGTGCCGCCCCACCCGGTCGAGGTCGTCAACGGGCTGGGCGCGGGGGACGCCTTCGGCGGTTCGCTGTGCCACGCGCTGCTCTCGGGCTGGGACCTCGAGTACGCCATGCGCTACGCCAACGCCGCCGGCGCCCTCGTCGCCTCGCGGCTCGCCTGCTCCACCGCGATGCCCACCGCCTCGGAGGTCGAGGCCCTGATGCGCGGCTGAATCCGTCCGTCCGCCCCTGCGCCCGCCCTTCCGGCCCGTCCGCCCCTCCAGAGGTCCGCCCGCCCGCCGGGGTCCGCCCCGGGGCGGAATGTCCCGGCCGTCCCCCGCGTGCACACCCGGCCACGAAAGTGAGTCCCCTTGAGCAGCATCAGCATCCGTGACCTCTCCGCCGTTCGGGCCGGCCACCCGGAGGCGATCGCGGAGGCTGCCGCCAGACGCGCCCGCCGCCCCCTGGTGGGCGGCAGCGGCCGGTTGATGATCGTCGCCGCGGACCATCCGGCGCGCGGGGCCCTGGGCACGGGCGGCAGCCCGCTCGCCATGGCCAACAGGGGCGAACTGCTGGAGCGGCTGACGCTGGCGCTCTCCCGTCCCGGCGTGGACGGCGTGCTGGCGACCGCGGACATCCTGGAGGACCTGCTGCTGCTCGGCGCCCTCGAGGACAAGATCGTCATGGGCTCCATGAACCGCGGCGGCCTCTACGGCGCGCGTTTCGAGCTGGACGACAGGTTCACGGGGTACCGGGCCCAGGACATAGCGCGGCTCCGCTTCGACGCGGGCAAGGCGCTGCTGCGCATCGACTACGACGACCCGGGCTCGCTGTCCACGATGGTCGCCACCGCCCGGGCGGTCGACGAGATGGCCGGACAACGGCTGCCCGTCTTCGTCGAGCCCTTCATCTCGCGCCGCGTGGGCGGAGCCGTGACCAACGACCTGAGCGCCGAGGCCGTCACCCGTTCCATCGCCATCGCCTCCGGGCTCGGAGGCACGTCCGCGTACACCTGGCTGAAGCTGCCGGTGGCCGAGAACCCCGACGACATGGCCTGGGTCGCCGAGACCTCCACGCTGCCGGTCGTCCTCCTCGGCGGCGAGACGAACGGCGACCAGGACGGCGCGTACGAGAAGTGGCGCTCGGCGCTGCGCCTCCCGACGGTGCGGGGGCTGGTCGCCGGACGGTCCCTGCTCTACCCGGCGGACGGCGACGTGGCCGCCGCCGTGGACACCGCCGTGGGGCTCCTCTGAGACGGCGGCCCGCCGGGGCCGCCGCGGGACGGACGGTCCCGCACGGCGGTGCGCGGCCCCCAGGCGGCCACGACCCGATGTTTCCGGAGCGGCAGAGAGTCGAGGATGACGAACATGACTGGCAGCACTGAAGGAACGCCCGCGACGCCGGGGACGGGCAGCGGGCTGCACCTGCGGGCGGGCAGCGCCGCCGCCGGGCCGTACGCCCTGGATGTGGACCCCGCACGTGCCGGCTGGGGGTACTCCTCGCTGCGCGTGCTGGAGCTGGAACCCGGCGGCTCGCACGAGTTCGGCGCCGGGGACAGCGAATGGATCGTCCTGCCGCTGAGCGGCGGCTGCTCCGTCACCACCGAGGAGGCCGCGTTCTCCCTGCGAGGGCGCCGGAGCGTCTTCGACGGCGTCAGCGACTTCGCCTACGTGCCGCGGGACGCGAAGGCCACCGTCACGAGCGAGGCCGGCGGCCGTTTCGCGCTCACCGGCGCCCGCTGCACCCGGCGCCTGCCCGCGCGGTACGGGCCGGCGTCCGGCGTCCCCGTCGAGCTGCGCGGCAGCGGCACCTGCTCCCGGCAGGTCAACAACTTCGCCGCGGCAGGGGTGTTCGAGGCGGACCAGCTCATCGCCGTGGAGGTGCTCACGCCGGGCGGCAACTGGTCCTCGTACCCGCCGCACAAGCACGACGAGCACCGGCCGGGCGTGGAGAGCGAGCTGGAGGAGATCTACTACTTCGAGATCGCCCCCCACCGCACCGGCGAGGAGGCGATCCCCGGCCTCGGTTACCAGCGCGTCTCGCCCTCCGGCCCGGGCAGCTCCACGGACGTGCTCGCCGAGGTGCGCGACGGCGACGCCGTCCTGATCCCGGACGGCTGGCACGGGCCGTCGATGGCCGCCCCCGGCCACGACATGTACTACCTGAACGTGATGGCCGGTCCGGGGCTGGAGCGTGCGTGGCTTATCTGCGACCATCCAGACCACGCCTGGATCCGAGGCAGCTGGGAGCACCAGCCTGTCGATCCAAGGCTTCCGCTCTACGAGGCGCCGACAGTGGAAGGGGAGGACGGCAAGTGAGCTCAGCAGAGACCAGGACGGGCGCCGGGGACGCGACGCTGCGGCTGACCGTCGCCCAGGCCCTCGTCCGCTTCCTGTCCGCGCAGTACACCGAACGCGACGGGCAGCGGCACCGTCTCGTCGACGCCTGCTGGGGCATCTTCGGGCACGGCAACGTCGCGGGCCTCGGGCAGGCGCTGGTGGAGAGCGGCCAGGGGGACGGCGCGCCCCTCCGCTTCCTGCAGGGCCGCAACGAGCAGGCCATGGTGCACGCGGCGGTCGGATACGCCCGCCAGCGCAACCGCCTCTCGGCCCACGCCGTCACCACCTCGATCGGTCCCGGTGCCACCAACCTCGTCACCGGCGCGGCCCTCGCCACCGTCAACCGCATCCCTGTGCTGCTGCTGCCCGGCGACACCTTCGCCACCCGCCCCGCCGACCCCGTGCTCCAGCAGCTCGAAGTGCCCTGGGCGGGCGACGTGTCCGTCAACGACGCCCTGCGCCCCGTCTCCCGCTACTTCGACCGCGTGCACCGCCCGGAGGCGCTGATCCCGGCGGCGCTCCAGGCGATGCGCGTCCTGGCCGACCCGGTCGAGACCGGCGCCGTCACGCTCGCGCTGCCGCAGGACGTGCAAGCGGAGGCGTACGACTGGCCCGCGGAGTTCTTCGCGGAGCGCGTCTGGCGCGTACGCCGCCAGGCCCCGGAGGCCGCCGAGGTCGCCGCCGCCGCTGAGGCCGTGCGTGCCGCGCGGCGGCCGCTGATCATCGCGGGCGGCGGTGTGCACCACAGCGAGGCCGAAGACGCGCTGCGCGCGCTGGCCGACGCCACCGGCATCCCCGTCGCCAGCACCCAGGCGGGCAAGGGCTCCCTGCGTCACGACCACCCCGCCGACGTCGGCGGGGTCGGCCACACCGGCACGGCCGCCGCGAACGAGCTGGCCCGCACCGCCGACCTCGTCATCGGAGCGGGCACCCGCTACAGCGACTTCACGACGGCCTCCAACACGCTGTTCGCCGAACCCGGCGTCCGCTTCCTCAACATCAACGTCGCCGCGTTCGACGCGCACAAGATGGCGGGGCAGACGCTCGTCGCCGACGCGCGCGCGGGGCTGGAGGCACTGGCGGGCGAACTGCTCGGCCACCGCGTCGCCGCCGCCTACGAGGACGAGTACGCCCAGGCCAAGGCCCGCTGGGAACGCGTCGTGGACTCGGCGTACGCCGCGAAGGACGAGGGCGTGCGGCCCACGCAGGCGCAGGTACTGGGCGCCCTGGACGCGGTGGTGGGCGACGACGACGTCGTCGTGAACGCCGCGGGCTCCCTCCCCGGCGACCTGCACAAGCTGTGGCGGGCCCGCTCTCCCCGGCAGTACCACCTGGAGTACGGCTACTCCTGCATGGGCTACGAGATCCCCGGCTCCATCGGCGTGCGGCTCGCCGCCCCGGAGGCGCCCGTGTGGGCCCTCGTCGGCGACGGAACGTACCTCATGCAGCCGACGGAGCTGGTCACGGCCGTCCAGGAAGGCGTCGACATCAACGTGGTGCTGCTGCAGAACCACGGTTACGCCTCCATCGGCGGCTTGTCCGAGCTGACGGGCGCCGAACGCTTCGGCACCGCCTACCGCCACCGCGCCGCGGACGGCGGCTACACGGGCGAGCCGCTTCCCGTCGATCTCGCCGCCAACGCCGCCTCGCTGGGCATGGACGTCATCCGCGCGGAGAACCTCGGCGAGCTGCGCACCGGGCTCGCGCAGGCACGGGCGTCCAGCCGGCCGACGTGCGTGTACGTCGAGACGGAGACCGGCCCGGCCGCGCCGGCGGCCCCGGGGCCCACGGCCTGGTGGGACGTCGTCGTCGCCGAGACCTCCGGACGTCCGGCGGCGCGCAAGGCGCGTGAGGAGTACGAACGCCATGCCTCGGCCAGGCGCCGCCACCTGTGAACGCCCGCGACGCCGGGCGCCGGCCCCGCACCCATACCCCCGCAGACTCGCAACTCCCTGAAGAAAGGCCCCACTCCATGAAGACCCTCGGACACTGGATCGGCGGCAAGAGCGTCGAGTCCGTCTCCGGCAACGTCGGCCCGGTCTACAACCCGGCGACCGGCGCCCAGCCCACGCACGTGGCCCTCGCCTCCGCCGAGGAGGTCGACTCCGCCGTGGACGCCGCCCGGCGGGCGTACGGGGAGTGGTCGCAGAGCTCGCTGGCGAAGCGCACCGCGTTCCTGTTCAAGTACCGCGAGCTGCTCGACGCGCACCGCGACGAGATCGCGGCGCTGATCACGTCCGAGCACGGCAAGGTGCACTCCGACGCGCTGGGCGAGGTCGCGCGCGGCATGGAGATCCTCGAACTGGCCTGCGGAATCCCGGAGAAGCTCAAGGGCGAGCTGTCGACGCAGGTCTCCACCCGCGTCGACGTCGCGTCCATCCGCCAGCCGGTCGGTGTGGTCGCGGGCATCACGCCGTTCAACTTCCCGGCCATGGTGCCGATGTGGATGTTCCCGCTCGCCATCGCCTGCGGTAACACCTTCGTGCTGAAGCCCAGCGAGAAGGACCCGTCCGCGCCGTACCGGCTGGCCGAACTCGCCGCGGAGGCAGGGCTTCCCGAGGGCGTCCTCAACGTCGTCAACGGCGACAAGGTCGCTGTGGACCGCCTGCTGTCGCACCCCGACGTCGCGGCAGTCAGCTTCGTCGGCTCGACGCCGATCGCGAAGTACATCCAGTCGGAGGCCGTGGCGCACGGCAAGCGGGTCCAGGCGCTCGGCGGCGCCAAGAACCACATGCTCGTACTCCCCGACGCCGACCTGGACTTCGCCGCCGACAACGCCATCAACGCCGCGTACGGCTCCGCGGGGGAGCGCTGCATGGCCGTGTCCGTCGTGGTCGCCGTCGGCGACACGGGCGACGAACTCGTGGCGAAGATCGCCGACCGTGCGAAGAAGCTGCGCATCGGCCCCGGCGACGACCCGTCCTCCGAAATGGGCCCCCTGATCACCCGCGAGCACCGCGACAAGGTCGCCTCCTACGTGGACGGGGCACGCGGCCAGGGCGCCGACGTCGTCGTCGACGGCACCGGCTACACCGTGGACGGTCACGAGGACGGCTTCTTCCTCGGCGTATCGCTCCTCGACAAGGTCTCCCCGGACATGGACGCCTACCGGGACGAGATCTTCGGCCCGGTGCTGTGCGTGGTCCGCGCGGACACCTACGAGGAGGGCCTCAGCCTCATCAACAGCAGCCGCTGGGGCAACGGGACCGCCATCTTCACCCGCGACGGCGGCGCCGCCCGCCGCTTCCAGCTGGAGGTCGAGGCCGGGATGGTGGGCGTCAACGTGCCCATTCCGGTGCCCGTCGGCCACCACTCGTTCGGCGGCTGGAAGGACTCCCTCTTCGGTGACCTGCACATCTACGGCAACGACGGCATCGCCTTCTACACGCGCGGCAAGGTGATCACGACCCGCTGGCCGGACCCGGCCGAGAGCGGCGGCATCAACCTGGGCTTCCCGACCTCGTCGTAGACCGGACGCCGCTGAGCGAGGCCCTGCCCGGAATCGTCCGGGCGGGGCCTCGCTGTGCTCAACTGGGTGCGCACGAAGCGTGGTTGGGACTGTTATCTTCCCCGCTGTGACCCAGCCCGATCACCTGAGCGGCATACGGACGTTCTACGACGCCGTCGCCGTCGACTACGCCGCGCGCTTCCACGACGAGCTCGACGCGAAGCCGCTGGACCGCGCCATGCTCACCGCCTTCGCGGAACTCGTGCGGCACGCGGGAGGCGGCCCTGTCGCCGACCTCGGCTGCGGTCCCGGCCGGGTCACCGCCCACCTGCAGGGGCTGGGGCTGAGCGCCCACGGGGTCGACCTGTCGCCGGAGATGGTCGCACTGGCCCGGCGGACGCATCCCGGCCTCCGGTTCGAAGAGGGCACCATGACGGACCTGGACCGGCCGGACGGCACGCTCAGCGGAATCGTGACCTGGCACTCGATCATCCACACCCCCGACGACCTGCTGCCGCAGCTCTTCGCCGAGTTCCACCGGCTGCTCGTGACCGGAGGCCACGCGCTGTTCGCTTTCCAGATCGGCGACGAACCCATCTACCTGGACCGCCCCCTCGGCCACAAGGTCTCCCTCGACTTCCACCGGCGGCAGCCCGAATTCGTCGCGGAGCTGCTCGCCGAGGCCGGACTGCCCGTACAGGCCCGGCTGTCGCGGGAGCCCGACGACCGCGGGATGGAGACGACGCCCCAGGCGTTTCTGCTGTCCCGCAAGGAGTAGCGCTCAAGGGGGAGCCCTGGCGCCGCGTCGATCCCCGCTTCACTCCCGGTCCGGCCGCTGTCCGGTCGCCCCGTGCGCTTCGTAGGGCACGTCCCGCAGGTGAACGATGAGTTCGCGCCCCGGACGAGGTCGTCCTTCCGGCCAGCACACTCCGGAAGGAAAACGATGAGCGCTCTGCACGACGTCTTGGCGAAGCAGACCGGCCCCGGGCGGGCTCCGGGAGCGGTGGGACTCGTGGCTCGCGGGGACCGCACGGAGGTGTCGGCGGCAGGCTTCGCCGACACCGCGGGGACCGTCCCGATGTCCAGGGACTCCGTCTTCCGGCTCGCCTCGCTGACGAAGCCCGTCACCGCGGCGGCGGTCATGGTGCTGTTGGAGGAGGGCCGCTTCGCGCTGGAGGACCCGGTCGCGGACTGGCTTCCGGAGCTGGCGTCGCCGGTCGTGGTGCGCCGTCCGTCCGGCCCTGCCGACGACGTGGTGCCGGCGTCCCGGCCGGTCACCGTCCTCGACCTGCTCACTTTCCGGGCCGGGTACGGATTTCCGTCCGACTTCGAACTGCCCGCCGTCAAGCTGCTGTTCAGCGAACTGGACTTCTCCCCGATGGAGCCTCAGAGGGCCGCGCCGCCGGACGAGTGGATGGCGCGGCTCTCCCGCGTCCCCCTGCTGCACCAGCCGGGCGAGGGCTGGCTGTACCACGTCTGCTCGGACATCCAGGGGGTGCTCGTCGCGCGTGCGTCGGGCATGCAGCTGCACGAGTTCCTCGCCGAGCGGCTCTTCGAACCGCTCGGCATGTCCGACACGGGCTTTCACGTCCCTGCCGGCAAGCTCGGCCGGTTCACCGGTCTCTACCGGGCGGGACCGGACGGGACGGAGCCGGCCGACGCACCCGAGGGGCAGTGGAGCAGCCTGCCCGCGTTCCCGTCCGGCGGCGGCGGGCTGGTCTCCACGGCCGACGACTGGCACGCCTTCGCGCGGATGCTCCTCGCCGGCGGGAGCGCCGGCGGCCGCCGGCTGCTGTCCCCCGAGTCGGTGCGGCTGATGACCACGGACCATCTCACCCCCGCGCAGCGCGAGCAGGGTGCGCTGTTCCTGGAAGGCCAGGGCTGGGGCTTCGGGGGCTCGGTCGACGTCGAGCGCAGAGATCCGTGGAACGTGCCGGGCCGCTACGGCTGGGTCGGAGGCTCCGGTACGGCCGGGCACATCGTCCCCGCCACCGGCACCGTGACCCTCCTCCTCACCCAGCTGGAGCTGACGTCACCGGTGGCGCCGGAGGGGATGCGCGACTTCTGGCGGTACGCGGCGGAGGTGTGAGGCCCGGAAGGGAGCCGCCGTCGGGCGCGGAGGCGGGCCATGAAGTCCCGGACCGTCAACTCACGGTTCTGCCCGCCGTGTTCACGTCCGCGGGACGGGCTCCGTCTGGAGAAGGCGCGGGGAGACGGCGAATCCGCGGCGTGCGTACGCCGGGACCGCCCTGTCGCCGGAGTGGACCGTCACGCGTTCGAGCCCCGCCTCGCGTGCCGGCGCCACTACGGCGTCGATCAGGCGGCTCCCCAGCCCGCTGCCGCGCTCTCCCGGACGACGTACACGCACTGGACGTCACCGGACGCCCGCACGAGGGCGCCGGGGTGCGGCACCCGCTCCGTGACCGCCAGCCACGCCATTCCCACGACGGTCTCCGCGCGTACCGCGACCAGGCAGCGGTGGGAGGACGCACAAGCCTCGGCCCAGGCGGCGAAGTGGGCCACGAACTCCTCGCGTGCCGCCGCCGATTCGCCGCCGGCCTCCGCCATCCACCGCCACCGGAGCAGGGCGACGGCCTCCAGCTCCCCGGGGCGTACGGGACGGATCGCGGCGTCGTTGTCACATCCCACGGTCAGTTCACTCTCCGACGCTCGTCCCGGGTCGCCGGACTCCCGAGCCGGTCCGCCTCACCGCGGTCTCGCACACAGGGAATCCGCTCGGCTTCCCTCTCCTGCAAGGGCCTTACGGAAGACTACGGACGCCGCGGTCCCTGGGCGCAGCACTCGTCGCTCCTGGGTGCGAGAGCGACATCGCCCGCGCGGAACCTCTCACCGCCGGACCGGGTCGCGAAAAGGCGGCGGAAGGTGGCCACTCGCTGTCCCCGCTGCCGCCCAGGGCTCGCAGGCTAGTCCTGGGGATGCGGGGCCCGTCGAGGGGGACGGACAGGCAGACGACCACGCGGAAGCTCCTGGCGGGACCGGGAGCGTGGTCGTCCACTCGCCGAAGCGGAGCTTTCGCCGCGTCTGAGGACCGCCTGGGACGGGCAAGACGGCCCGGGCGCGGGCGGCCGGGTTGGTATCCTGCGCTCCGGCGCTGTGACGCGACCGCGAACTGCCGCCGAGACAAGGGAGGTTGATGAATATGGCTCGCCGTGAGCTCCGTCAGCATGCCCCTGTCCGGGCCGCCCTGCGCTGAGCGCGCGGCCCGGTCGCCCCAGCGACCAGGAGAATCGCGTGTCGAATTCCTTCACCACCGACGGAAGAGATCTGCTCACGGACCGCCTGCGGCTGCGCAGTTGGCCGACCGCCGACACTGCCGCCGTGAACCGGGACGAGCGTCTGCCCCACTGGGCGGAGGACTTTCCCGCCGACGGCGACCGCGTCATCGCGGGCTTCGTCGAGGCGCACCCGGCTTCCCGCGGTGAGCACGGCCAGCGGCAGATCCTCGAGCGGGCCACGGGACTTGTGGTCGGCTCCATCGGGCTGTTCTGGCCACCGGACGCCGGCACCGTCGAGTTCGGTTACGGCGTCGTTCCCTCCCGTAGGGGCCGCGGTTACGCCCCCGAGGCCGTCCGTGCCCTGGTGGCGTTCGCGCTGTCCTCGCCGTCCGTGGACGAGGTGCGGGCCGAAGTCGAGCCCGCGAACCGGGCGTCGGTCCGCGTACTGGAGAAGGCGGGACTCCACCCGGCCGAAACCCGCGGGCAGACCGTGCGGTTCCGTACCGGACCGCTGCGCGGAAGGGCCGGGCGGGACGGGCAGTCCGGCCGGTGAGCCCACTGCCGTAGCGCTGTGAGCGGCGGCGGGGCGGCCGCGACGACCGTCCCGCCGCCGCGCGTCGGGCCCGGGGCTCGCCCGGGCGCAAAAGAGGCCGACCGAGCCCGTACGTCAGTCCCGCACGGGCCAGTTGAGCTCGGTGCGCAGGTCGTCCGGGTCCATGTCCGGGGAGGGCTCCGTGAGGTAGCACTCCCACATGTCCTCGCCCGGCGTCATCCCCTGCTCGCCGATCCAGGCGCCCAGCCGCCCCCAGGAGTTGCCCAGAGCGTCGAACGAGCCGCAGTGGACCACGCGGGCGACGCGCGCGGCGGGGAGCGTTCCGGGGGCCACCTGGCCCTCGGGTGTGACGGGACGGTCCGTGGTGAAGCCGACCTCCAGGTCGGCCGTATCGCCCGGGACGCCGTGGTACAGCGCGAACGCGGGCCCCTGGAGGGCGAGTTGCTGCTTCGAGACGACGGCTGCCAGTTCACGGAACGAGCCGTCGAAGAAGTCGCGCAACCCAGCCGTGGGCACCACGCCCCGGACGACGGCCGTGACGGCCTGTCCCACGGTGACGAGTTCGGGCGTCGGGGCTCCGGATGCGGACTCGCTTCCGGGTGTGCTGCCGGTCATCGGTCTCTCCTCGGTCGGAAGTGCGGCTGTGCGGCTGTGCGGACGGGCACGGACATGCGCCGCCGCTCCGCTCCCGATTCCGACCGGCGGGCCGGGGCGAACTCATCGGCCCGGGCCGGAGATGCGCGGCCCGGCGGCACGGGCGGCGGGCGTCCCGGTTCGGGGCGGCGCACCGCCACCCCTCTGACCTCGGCCGTCCCCGTATCCTCGTGCGTATGAAGGCCGTGCCCTGGATCCGAGCGATCGGAGAGACCGCCCGGGCCGGCCTGTCGGTCGAGCGCACCTCCATCCACCCGCTCATCGCGCTCCGCGGAGCGGTCGGCGTCGGCATCGTCGTCGGGCTGACGCTCTGGGCGGGGTCGCCGGAGCTCGCCGTCTCCTCCGCCTTCGGTGCCTTCTCCTCCGGCGTGGCCACCTTCCAGCGGAGCTGGCGGCCCCGCCCCGTGCTGGCCCTGTCCGCGGCGGCGGGGCTGGCGCTCTCCACGTTCGTGGGCTTCCTGGCGTCGGGGAACCCGCTCGTGTTCGTACTGCTGCTCGCAGCATGGGCGTTCGCGGCCGGCATGGCCTGGGGCGTGGGGCCGACCGCGGGCGTCGTGGCCGCCTCCACGGTCGCGGTCATGCTCGTCACCGTCACCCTCCCCACCACGCTGCTCGGCGCGCTCGCGCACGCGGCGCTCATCGCGGCCGGCGGGTGTGTGCAGGCCGCGCTGATCGTGCTGTTCCCCGTACGGCGCTGGGGTGAGCGGCGCGACGCGCTGGCCGACGCGCTGGCCGGCGTCGCCGACTACGCGCGACGCCTCCGGCACGATCCGAGCGCGCCCTTCGACCCCGAGCCGCTGATGAAGGCGCGCAGCGCCGCCGCCGTCTCCCCGCGCCAGGCGCGCCGCCGCCCGCGGCAGCTCGGCGGGTACCGGGGCCTCGCCGAACGGTTCCGGCCGGTGCTGGCCTCCCTCGCCGACCCGTACGTGGGAGCGCCCATGGTGGGGCGGGAGCGCGAGCGGGTGCGGGAGCTGCTCGCGGCGGCGGCGACGGTGCTGGACGCCACCGCACGCGCGATCCGCCGCGCCGAGCGCGTGCGCATCCCGGCGGACGCCCTCGAGGTGCTGCAGGTTCCGGAGACGGGGCCGGAGCTCAACGGGCCCGCGCGCAAGGCGGGCATGCGGCTGATCGCCCTGACCGAGGACGCCGTCGACGCCGCGCAGGAGCCCGTCGAGGTCACCCGCCGGCTGCCGCTCGTCCCGCGTGCGACGTGGCACATGCCCGCCCGCTCCGGCAGCGCCGACGACGCCGACGTCTACGTGGACCCCGACGCGCGGGGCCGGCCGGTGAAGATCCCCCCGCCGCGGCACCTGAGCCAGCCGTCGCTGACCGCGCTGGTGCCCCTCGCGCTGCGCACGTTCCGCCGCGAACTGCGCTGGTCGTCGCCGGTGTGCCGGCACGCCGTCCGCGTCGGGGTCGTCGTCGCCGTCGGCTACCTGATCGGCAAGTCCCTGCCGCCCGAGCACGGTTACTGGGTGCCGCTGACCGCCGTGATGGTGCTGCGCCCGGACTTCTCCCGCACGTACGAGCGCGGGGTCGCGCGCCTCGTGGGGACGCTGTTCGGGGTGGCCGTCGCCGGCACGGTGACGGTCCTCTTCCACCCGCCGCCCGCTGCGAGCGCGGGCCTGGCGGTGGTGAGCGTCGGCCTCATGTACCTGCTGATGCGCACCGGTTACGCCATCACCTCGGCGTGCATCGGCTCGTACGTCGTCTTCCTCCTCGGCGTCGCCGGGTCGACGTGGTCGCAGACCGTGCTGGAACGCATCTGGCTGACGGCGATCGGCGGCGCGCTGGCCATGCTCAGTTACGCCGTCTTCCCGGCGTGGCAGACGCCGCTCCTGCGGGACCGGCTCGCGGACTGGCTCTCGGCGACGGTGAGTTACACCGTCGCCGTCCTGGAGTGCTTCGCCGACCCGGCCAAAGCCGCTTCGGGGCCCGCGGGCACTCCCGCACCGGAGCACCCGGACCGCAAGGTGCGCGACGCCCTGCTGGACGCCCGGGCCGCGCGTCTCGAATGGGACGAGACCGCCGGCCGCGCGGGCGCGGAACCCGTACGGCACCGCGGCAGGCTCTCGCGGCGTTCGGCGTCCGACGCGCAGGCGGCGCTGCTCACCGGAGGGCGCGTGACGATGCTGCTGGAGGCGCATTTGCCGGAGCGGAGCGCCGAACCGAGCGCGGGGGCCGCCCAGTTCGCCGCCGCGCTGCGGGAGACGCTGCCGGCGGCGGACAGGGCCGTCCGGGAGAACGAGCCGCTGGACTGGGGCTCCGTCCACGCGGCCCTGTCGCAGTGGTGGGAGCTGGAGGCGGACCAGCCGGCGCCCTCTGTCGCTCTGCGGAGCGCCGATCTGCTGGCCGACGCGCTGGAAGACCTCGCGGAGGCCGTGGCCCCGGCGTGACGCGCGGCCGGCGGTCCGTGCACGAGTGAGCGGCCGCCTGCACCCCGGCCACGCGCCGCGTCACATCTCCGGCCGCAGGCGGGCGTAGCGCACCAGGGTGTCCCGGCCCGTGCGGACGCGGACCTCCACGGTGACCGGTTCCGCCAACGGCCTCCAGCGGACGTCCAGTTCGGCGTCCCGCACCTCCTCGCCGAGCTGCCCGGCGACGGCCTGCCCGAGCCGGGCCGCGGCGACGGAGTCCAGCCGGGGCGTGGTGACCGCCCGCCGCCCGTCCGGCAGCGCGACGACTGCGGACCAGGGTCGCCGCCCGGGACCGACCACTCCGAGGAGCCGCGCGTCGACCGTGTCGCTGATGCGCATCTTGCGCCACGCCGCCCGCCGGTCGCCCGGCCGGTACGCGGAGTCCCAGCGCTTGGAGACGATGCCTTCGACGCCCCGGGGCCTCAGCTCGCGCGTCCACGCGCGGGCCTGTTCGGCGTCCTCGGTGGCCAGCACCGTCTGGATCTCGGGCCCCGCCTGCCCGACGACGTCGCGCAGCCGGGCCCACCGCGTCCGCAGCGGGGAGGGGCGCAGATCGGTGTAGGGCACGGCGAGCAGGTCGAACGCGACGAGAACGGCGCCGGGCGCGCCGGGACGGGGGCGTCTGGCCAGGCCCCGGGACTGGAGAGCCTCGAAGTCGAACCGCCCCTGCTCCTCGCTCCACACGACGGCTTCGCCGTCGATGACGGTGCCCGCCTCCAACCCGGCCGCGGCAGCCGCCAGTTCGGGGAACTGCGGGGTGACGTCGCGCTTGCTGCGGGACTGCACGCGCACGCCCTCCCCGGTGACGGCGAGAGCGACGCGCCATCCGTCGAGCTTGACGGAGTGGTGCCAGCCGGGGCCGTCGGGGATCGACTCGACCGCCCTCGGCCGTACCAGCTCCACCGGCAACCGCACTACGAGCGCACCACTCACAGCGGCCAGCTTCGGGACATCCGCCGCCGGGCTCCCGCGGCCACGCCGGGGTCCGGTCCGTACGCCACCGTGGTGGACGAGCCCGGACGGCGCCCGCGCCGGCGATGAGTCGAGGCCGCGGCGGCGGTCGGCACCTCCATGAGCACCGATGACGAGAGACGCATCAGAACGCTGATCGAGCGCTGGGCAGAGGCGGTGCACGAGGGCGACATGGACGGCGTGCTGGCCGACCACGCCGACGACATCGTGATGTTCGACGTCCCGCCGCCCGAGGAGGGGGTGGTGGGCATCGACCACTACCGGGAGACGTGGCCGCCGTTCTTCATGTGGCAGGCGCAGGGGGCCACGTTCGAGCTCGTCTCGCTGGACGTCACAGCGGGCGAGGACGTCGCCTTCGCGCACGCGCTGCTGCGCTGCGGAACGGAGAGGGAGCTGCACGAGAACCCGGACGGACGGCTGCGTCTCACGTTCGGTCTGCGCAAGGAGCACGGGCGGTGGCTCGTGTCGCACGAGCACCACTCCTTCCCGGACAGGAGCGCGGTATGAGAAAGATCGTCGTCGCGATGTCCGTGTCGCTGGACGGGTTCATGGCGGGCCCCGGCGGCGAGCTCGACTGGCACCTGGTCGACGAGGAGCTGCACCGCCACTTCAACGACGAACTCCGCGGCATGAGCGCCTTCCTCGACGGGCGCGTGTCGTACGAGCTGATGGCGGAGTTCTGGCCCACCGCCGACGCCGGCCCCGGCGTCCCCGAACCGGTGAGGGAGTTCGCCGGCATCTGGCGGGAGATGCCGAAGTTCGTCTTCTCCCGGACGCTGGACCCCGGCGGCCTCCGCTGGAACACCTCGCTCCGCCGTTCCGTCGACGCCGGCGGGATCCGGGAGCTGAAGGCCCGTCCGGGCGGGGACATGGCCCTGGGCGGGGCCTCCCTCGCGGCGGCCTTCAGGGAGCGCGACCTGATCGACGAGTACCGCCTCTACGTCCATCCGGTCCTCCTCGGCCGGGGCAGACCCCTCTTCCACGCGACGGACACCAGAGCGGACCTGCGCCTCGCCGGAACCCGCACCTTCGGCAACGGCGTCGTACTGCTGCGGCACGAGCGCACCCGGGACGAGGCCGCCGCCTGACGGCACCGGCCGCTGCGACGGCCCCGCCGCCGGAGACGGCTGACGGGGCGCACGGCGTCAGGCCTCCTGGGCAGTGCCCGTCCCGCCGAGGAGCGCCGAGGGCCATCGCCCCTTGTGGACGGCGGAGTGGACCTGGCGGGTCAGCTCCCTGGCGACGGCTTCGACGGCTGCCGGCATCCGTCCGGCCCTCGGAGTGCCGAGCACGATCGAACGCCAGACGTCCGGTTCGGACAGAGGGGCGGCGCTGAGGGAGCCGTCGGCGACGTCGGCGGCGATGCCGACGGCGGGCAGGATCGTCCAGCCGTGGCCCGCGCGTACGAGCTGCTTCTGCGCGCGCATCGAGTTGGTCTGGACGCTCTCCGCCACCCGCACGCCGGCGCGTGCCGCCGCCCCGTCGATCAGCGTTCGCAGCGCGTGGCCGGCCGCGGGCATGACGAGGGGTCGCGTCGCGGCCTCGGCGAAGGGCACGGGCTCGTCGCCGCTCAGGGCTTCGGAGGGCGGGGCCGCGACCCAGAGCCTCTCCCGTACGAGGGGTGCCGCGTTGAGCGAGGGGCTGCTCTCCAGGCCGTACAGCAGGCTGAGGTCGAGGTCGCCGTCGTCGAGCCACTGCTGCAGGTGGCCGGAGTAAGCGGTGAGCAGGCGCAGCTGGACGCCGGGATGGTCGCGGGCCAAGGCGGAGACGAGGGGTTCCGCCAGCAGGTCGCTCGCGCTGTCGAGGAGGCCGACGGTCACGATGCCGGTGACCACGCCCGGCGTCGGCTGGATCTCCGCCCGCGCCCGGTCGAGTTCGGCCAGCGCCCGTCGGGCACGCTCCACGAGGGTCGTCCCGGCGGCCGTGGGCCTCATGCCGTGCCGGGTGCGCTCGAACAGCGCCACCCCCAACTCCTGTTCCAGCGTGCGGATCTGCCGCGTGACGGCGGGCTGGACGAGATGCAGGAGCTCCGCGGCCCGGGTGACGCTGCCCACCTCTGCCACGGTGACGAGCGCCTTGAGCTGTCTGAAGTCCACTGGACCACTCCGTGCCATTTCCGCCGGACATGGCTCCATCAGGAGACGTCATTTCACCGGCCCTGCCATGAGTGCCCATGATGGTAACGCCGCGGGTTTCCCCGCCCACGGTCCCCCCGCAGAGAGGCCCAGCATGACCGAGCTCCCCCTTTCCGGCGTCACCGTCGTCACCGTCGAGCAGGCCGTGGCCGCGCCCTTCGCCACCCGCCAGCTCGCCGATCTCGGCGCCCGGGTCATCAAGGTGGAGCGGCCCGCGGGCGGCGACTTCGCCCGCCGGTACGACACGAAAGTGCACGGTCAGTCCAGCTACTTCGTCTGGCTCAACAGGTCCAAGGAGTCCCTGACCCTGGACCTGAAGTCGCCGCCCGGACGCGAGATCCTCGAGGAACTGCTCGCCGAGGCGGACGTGTTCGTGCAGAACCTCGCCCCGGGCGCGGCGGCACGGCTCGGACTGGACGCGGAGTCCCTGTCAGAGCGCTTCCCCTCGCTGATCCCGTGCTCGATCACGGGCTACGGCTCCAGCGGCCCCTGGGCCGGGCGGAAGGCCTACGACCTGCTCGTGCAGTGCCAGACCGGCCTCGTCTCGCTGACCGGCACCCCGGAGGAGGCCGCGCGGGCAGGGGTCTCGGTGGCGGACATCGCCGCCGGCATGTACGCGTACTCCGGGGTCCTCACCGCCCTGTACACGCGGGCCACCACGGGGGTGGCCCGGGCCGTGGAGGTCTCGCTGTTCGAGGCGCTCGCCGAGTGGATGAGCCAGCCCGCGTACTACACGCTCTACGGCGGAACCCAGCCGCCCCGCGTCGGCACCCAGCACGCCACCATCGCGCCGTACGGCGCCTACACCGCGGCGGACGGCAAGCAGGTGCTGTTCTCCATCCAGAACGAGCGGGAGTGGACCGCCCTGTGCGAGCGGTTCCTCGAACGGCCGGAGCTGGTGGACGACCCGCGCTTCGCCACCGGGTCGGACCGTGTGGCCCACCGCGAGGAGCTGAACGCCATCGTCGCCGAACGCTTCCGGCGCTCCGCCGGCAGCGAAGTGACGGACCTGCTCGACGAGGCGGGCATCGCCAACGCGGACGTGAACGACGTACAGGCCTTCCTCGACCACCCGGTGCTCGCCGAGCGCGGGCGCTGGCGCGGGGTGAGCGTCCCCGGCGGTGAGATGGAAGCCCTCTGCCCGCCGGCGGACCTGGCGGGAGTGGAGGCGCGGATGGACCCCGTCCCCGCGGCGGGCGAGCACACCGAGCGGATCCTGACCGCGCTGGGGCGGGACGCCGGCGAGATCAAGCGTCTGAAGTCCGGCGGCGTCGTCTGACCACGCCGCAGCGGAACCGGCGGACCGGACCGGCGGCGGCGCGGGCGGGTGTCAGGCGAAGGCGACCTCCGCCGTGGCGTGGCGGGGCTCACGGTGAGTGGCGATGCGCAGGGCGGCGCTCCCGCCCGCCGGCGTACCGCAGGCCAGCAGGGGCTCGCCCGCGAACGCGGGACGCCGCAACCGGTAGGACAGGGACGTCACACGCCGTCCCGGAGCCTCGCGGCGCACCAGATCCAGCATCGCCAGCACCAGCAGCGGGCCGTGGACGACGAGGCCGGGGTAGCCCTCCTCGCCCCGCGCGTAGGGCGCGTCGTAGTGGATGCGGTGCGCGTTCGCGGTGAGGGCGCTGAAGCGGAACAGCAGGGCCGGGTCCGTGCGCAGGGGGGAGGACCAGGGCTCACCGGCCTCGTCGGGCACGGCCGACGTGTCGAGCTCCGCGGGGTGCCGGCCGCCGCTCCGCCCCGAGCGGTAGACGATGTCCTGCTCCTCCACCAGACAGGTCCGGCCGAGCTGGCTGTAGGCGCTGCGCACGGTGACGAAGAGGAGCTCGCCCGAGGCTCCCTGCTTGGTCTCCACGGCGTCCAGGCTGCTGACTCGCTCGGCCGGTTCGCCCAGGCGCAGGGGTTCGCCGATCCGGCAGCGGCCGCCGGCGAACATCCGCTGCCTCTCGGGGATCGGCGGCAGGAAGCGGCCGTCGGCGGGATGCCCGTCGTCCCCGAGCTCCTTCTGGGGCGGCCACTGCAGGAAGTACAGCCAGTGCCACAGGGGCGGCAGCGGATCGCCTTCCGCCGCCGCGGGGCCCGGCAGGTCCAGGACGGCGGACAGCGAGGCGGCCGGTGCGGGCGGCATGCCGTCGGTCTCCGTGACGGCCTCGGGCCTCCACGACTCCACGTACGGGCGCAGCCCGCTCTGGGAGGCGTCCATGGCTCACTCCTCGTCGTCGAACTGCAGGCACGGACCCGTCCCGAGGTGCCTCGTGTACGCCCTCCGTACCCGCATCCGGGCGTCCCGTGCGGGCGTGCGGGCCGGACGAGGTTCCGCGTCCCCGGGCTTCATCGTCCCGGCTGACCGGGGGCCGTGAACAATAGAAAGAGCTGATGCCCGTATCCGCCGCCGGCATGGCGCCGTCGCGGCCGGAACCCTCACGAGGAGCGCCGCATCCGCCTGGTACGGGCCTGGCTGCATACCTAGCCGGCCCCGTGGCTCCCGTCTCCGTGCTCGCCGTGCCGGAAGTCCCGCCCGCGGGGCGCGCGGTCCGCTGAGCCGCCGTCCTGCGCCGTCGTCTCCTCCCGCTCCCGCTCCGCTGCCTCGCGTGCGCGTTCGGCCGCCCTGCGGGCCGCCTCCGCCGGGCGGAGCACGGAGTCCTCGGGCTGGTCGATGTCGGGGACGGTGTCCTTGTCCTCGTCCCGGGTCTCCTCCTCCCACAGGGCCCGGTACTTCGCGTCGCGCATCTTCAGCAGCACGCACGCCGCGAGGGCCGCGAGCAGCGAACCGACGAGGACGGCGGCCTTCACGTGCTCGGTCACCGCCTTCCCTTCGAACGCGAGCTCCGCGATCAGCAGCGAGACCGTGAAACCGATCCCCGCGAGCATCGATATGCCGAAGACGTCCGACCAGGACAGCGCCGGATCGAGCCGGGCCTTGGTGAAGCGGGCGGCGAGGTACGTGCCGCCGAAGACGCCCACGAGCTTGCCCAGGAACAGCCCCAGCACGACGCCCAGGGGTTCGGGGTCGCGGAAGACGTCGGCGAGCGCGGAACCGGAGACGGCGACGCCGGCGGCGAAGAGAGCGAAGAACGGCACCGCGAAACCGGCGGACAGCGGCCGCAGCCGGTGCTCGACCTCGTCGGCGGGCGAAGGCGGCGGGTCGTCGTCGCCGGAGGTCTCCGCGTCCTGAGCCGCGTCACTGCCGGACGTGCGGCCGCGCTCACGGGGACGGACGCTGAGCAGCATGCCCATGACGACACCGGAGATCGTGGCGTGGACGCCGCTGTTGTACATGAGCGCCCAGATGACGAGCGCCAGGGGCACGTACACGTACCAGCCGCGCACCCGCCACCTGACGTGCAGCATCCGGAAGAGCACGAGTCCCGCCAGCGCGCCCGCCAGGGCCGCCCAGTTGAGCGTGGAGGTGAAGAAGAGGGCGATGACGACGATGGCACCCAGGTCGTCGACGATGGCGAGGGTCAGCAGGAAGGCCCTGATACCGGCCGGGAGGTGCGTGCCGATGACGGCCAGGACACCCAGCGCGAAGGCGATGTCGGTGGCCATCGGCACCGCCCAGCCGCTCAGCTCTCCGCCGCCCGCCAGGTTCGTGGCGAGGTAGAAGGCGGCGGGCACCACCATGCCGCACAGTGCGGCGACCACGGGCAGCGCGGCGGCCGACGGATTGCGCAGCTCGCCCGTGACGAGCTCCCGCTTCAGCTCGATGCCGGCGACGAAGAAGAAGAGCGTCAGGACGCCGTCGGAGGCCCAGTGCTCCACGGACAGGTCGAGGCCGAGCGCGGGGATCCCGAAATGGAAGGAGCGCACAGCCTCGTAGGAGGCGCTCAACGGTGTGTTCGCCCAGATCAGCGCCACGACGGCGGCGGCCAGCAGCACCATGCCGCCCACGGTCTCGGTGCGCAGCGCTTCGGTGAGCCGGCGGCGTTCCGGTGCCGACGGGCGGGAGAAGAGAGGGGCGGCCGTGCGTGATCGGGAGCTGTCCGGCATCTGTGGGTCTCCGAAGACGGGAGGGGGCAAGGACGCTCGTAAGCGCCGCCGACCAGACTTCCCGGCACACCGCCACGCCATCGATCTTGACGTGGTACCGACACCGTACCGTCCCCTTCCGCCCTCGTCATCCGCGGCCTCTCCCACGGCTCGCATACTCTGTGGCGCACCTCAGGAGACATACGGGCGCCTGCAGTGAGGCGGGGCGGGGAGTGGGAGCGATGGCCGGCAGCAGACCAGCGGCGGGGTCCGGGGGAAGGGCGGGCCGGCCCGGAGAGGGCGGCACCGGCGGCGGACCCGCGTCCCACGACGGGGCGGACGCCCGCGACGAGGACTTCGCCCGCGGCTACCCGGAGCTGCTGGCCGAGGTGTCGCAGACGGGGCGGCTCCCGCGCCGCGACGAGCTGGACGGCTTCCGCGCGCTGGGCGAGCTGGCGGCCGAGCGCGGCGTGCACCTGCGTGAGCTCGTCGGGCTCTACCTGGGGGAGACGCGGAGGCTGTGGGGCGAACTGCCGGGCGTCGCCCGGGCGGGCACGGCGGGGGAGCGGGCCCGGACGGGCGACGCGATCCTGGGTGCGGTCGAGGCGGCGGTGAGCGCGCTCGGCGAGGGGCACGAGCGTGCCCAGCGGCTCGCCATGCGCCAGGAGGAGAACGAGCGGCGGGAGTTCGTCGACGACCTGCTGTACGGGCGCAGCGACATGGGGCGGCTGGCGGAGCAGGCACAGCGCTTCGGGCTCCGGCTGGCGGGCGTCCACGCGGTGGCCGTGGCGTCCGGCGCCGAGAGGTACGACGACGTGCACCGCACCGTCCGGCGCATCGAGCGGGAGCTGCTCGGCCGCTTCGGCGCGCGTGACGTGCTGCTGGCCACCAAGGACGGCCGCCTTGTGTGCATCGCGTCGAGCAACGACCGCGACGTGCTGGACCAGTTCGCGCGGCTCGCCGAGCACCCTGGCGCCGGCTATCCGGCGGCGGAGCGTGTGGCGGTGGGCCGCGATCACTCCGGTGCGGGCGGCGTGGTGCGCAGCTACGAGGAGGCACTGGGCACCCTCGAACTGGCCGACCGGCTGGGCCTGGACGGAGTCCGGCTGAGCGCTTCGGAGATGCTCGTCTTCCCGGTGCTGCTGCGGGACCGTGCCGCGATGGCGGACCTCGTGGCGACGGTCCTGGGGCCGCTGACGAAGGCCCGCGGCGGTGCGGCGCCCCTGCTGGAGACGCTCGCCGTCTGCGCGGCCGCGGGCTACGTCAACGCCGAGGCGGCGCGGCGGCTTGGGCTGAGCGTCCGCACGCTCTCCTACCGCCTGGAGCGCATCCGCACGCTGACGGGCTACTCGCCGGGCGAACCGCTGCAGCGCTTCACGCTGGAGGCGGCGGTCATGGGCGCGCGGCTGCTGGGGTGGCCCGAGAACGAGCTGTGACGGCCGTGTCGTGCCGGATGCCGCGCCCACGGCCCGGCGCGGGGCAGGGGCGGCCTTTCATGGCGGCTGGGCTGCGCGGACGTGTCGGAAGCCGGTCCGGGCGATGCGCCGTCCGGACATCAACGCCCCTTGAAGATTGCCGAGTTCTGGCAATGTGCACTTGAGACTTCGGGTGTCACCATGTCCGTACGCCGCAACCGGGAAGGAAGGCCGGGAGGGTGGACGGAGCCGCAGTGCTTCCTCTTCCCCGACTGCCGACCGCACCTCGGTTCCCAGCTTTCGTGCTGGTGAGACGGGGTGAGCCGATGCCCTCGACGGGGGTGAGGGCATCGGCACCGGTGTGCGGGGTGAACGCGTGACGGGGGTGCGCGGCCCGGCGGGGGGGTGTACGGGGGCGGCGTGCGGACCGGCTTTTCGGTCCGGCGCTGGTTTCCGGGTCGGCGCAGTTGCGGCGTCTGGTTCCGCGGAGGCTCAGGGGGTGGGCCTCCGCGGGCCGGATGCACGGGGGTGCCCCGGACCGTCCGGCAGGGTGCGGACGGTCCGTCGGCAGCGGACGCGCCGCAGCCCGCGCTCTCGGGGGAGGGAGCGCGGGCTGCGGCCGTACGGAGCGCAGCGCGGGGCTGCGCGGGGCGGGGCGGTCTCAGCCGACCCGCAGCTCCTGACCCGGAAGGATCAGGTCCTCGTCGCCGCCGACGACGGACTTGTTGTCCTCGTAGAGCTGCTTGAGGCCGACGTCGTGGGCGGTCGCGATGGAAGCCAGCGTGTCACCGGGCTTCACGGTGTAGTCGCCCTCGCCGCCCTGCGGCTCGTGCGCCGGCTCGCTCTGCTGCGAACCGCCGGAGTCCGTGCCGGAGCCGCCGCCGGGGTCGACGTCGGCGGGAGCGCCGCCGGAGGTCAGGCCGCCCTCACCGGCGCAGGCCCAGGCGCCCGGGCCCTGCTGGTCGAGCAGCTTCTCGGCCGTGGCGATCTGCTGTTCCTTGCTCGCCTGGTCGGCGCGCGGCGCGTACTTCGTACCGCCCGCGGCCTTCCAGCTCGATTCGGAGAACTGCAGGCCGCCGTAGTAGCCGTTGCCCGTGTCGGCCTGCCAGTCGCCGCTGGACTCGCACTCGGCGACCTTCTCCCAGGTGCCGACGGAGGCAGCCTGCGCGCCGGGCGCGGTCACCAGCGGGAGGGCGACAGCGGCACCGGCGACACCGGTGAGGACGGCGAGGCGTGCGGCCCTGACGGGCCCACGGTCACGGCCCTTGCCGGAGAACATCATCGTGAAGGTTCCTAACGATCGCGGTGTCCGCAACAGGTCGTTGCGAACGTTCGAGCGGTGGCGACCGTAAGCACACAGGCGCGGGTGGCCAAAACGGCCCTGAGTGATCCATCAGTTGACGCATGGCAGCAATAACCGCCATCTGTGCAGGTCAACTTGTTAGGGGCGAAGCGGACAACCGGGCGTCGGCGGGGCGCACCGGAGAGAAGGGTCACATCGTCCGCGCTCCGGGGGACCGCCCCGTCCTGCGAGCCAAGTCGCTTACCGGTAAGGCGAGTTACAGCGGGGGCGGGGGGTTCCGGCTGCGGGCTGCGGCGAGTTGCGGGACGGCGGCCTACGGGGGCGGAGTGAAGAGCGAGTCGGGGTGTTCGTCGAGCAGCCCCAACTCCTCCTCGGGTGTGATCACGTCTGCAACCGCAGGGGAGTTCTGGATCGACGCGGGGAGACCCTCGGACGACGCCACGGAATCGCCGCGGCGCCGTCCGGCCTTCACCTATAGGTCTCGCGGCGGTGCGGCCGCCGGCCGGCTCAGCCCGCCCGCTCGCGGACGACGGCGGCGATGTCGAGCCGCCGCACCGCCCGCACCGCCGGGATCTGCGACAGCAGCGAAGCACCCGCCACCGCGAGGCAGGCCCCCAGCACGACGGGCCATCCGATCTCCAGCTCCAGCGACAGCATGTCGCTGTCGAAGGAGCGCAGGAACTGCCACGCCGCGGCGAACCCGGCGGCGAGGCCCGCCGGCAGGGCCAGCAGCGTCGCCGTCAGATTCTCGGCGGCGAGCAGCGCGGCGATGCGGCGCAGGGACACGCCCGAGGCGCGCAGCGTCGCCAACTCTGCAGTGCGTTCCGCGACGTTGACGCTCATCGTCACGTAGACGACGGTCAGGGCCAGCACCCCGCCGAGCAGCATCATCACCCCGACGAACACCCAGAACAGCGCCATGTAGCGGTCGATCTGCCGCGCGACGGCCCGGGAGTCGGCGTAGGCGACGACGCCCTCGACCGCTGTGGCGTCCCGGCGTAGCCGGTCCGGGTCGGGTGCGTCCGCGCCCTTCGCGAAGCGCAGCGCGTATCCGGTGGAGGACGCGCCCGTCGCTTCCTCGACGGTCGTCCGCGTCGCGTACAGAGCCGAGCCCATCGGCTCGTCGACGAGGCCCGCGAGCCGCACCCGCTCCTCGCGGCCGTCGGCGGCGCGCAGCGTGACGTGGTCGCCGGTGGAGAGCCCCAGCCGCTCGGCGGCGCCCTTGCCCGCCAGTACGGCGCCGTCCCCGGGCAGCCGCCGCTCCCCGCCGTCCGGGGTGCGGAAGCCGTGCATCGACGTGCGCCGGTCGTAGCCCGTCAGCGCCGTGCTGTACGAGCGGTCCCCGTTCCGGGCGGTGACCTGGGCCGTCGCCACGGCCTCGACCGCCTCCACCCCGTCGATGCCGCGCAGCGCGGGCCGCGGGTCCCGGGCGCGCGGGTCGGCGGTGACGGTGGCGTCCTCGCGCTGTACCTCGCCGAACTGCACGTCCGTCGCCGCCTTCATGCTGCCCGCCATGCCCGCCGAGGTGAGCACGAGCACCAGCGCGAGCACGCTGCCCACCATCGAGGCGACGGTGCGGCGCCTGCTGCGGCCCAGCTCGCGCAGGGACAGCCGCAGCGTCAGCGGCAGCCGCCGGGCCCGCGCCAGCGCCCGGCTCCACCGCCCGGGCGGGCTCATCGTGCCGCCGTCGCCGCGCAGGGCCTCGGCCGGTGCGGTCCTCGTCGTGGCCCATGCCGGGGCCGCGCCGCCCACCAGCCCGACGAGCACTCCGAAGAGCGCACCCGTCGCCAGCACGGCCGGACGGTGTTCGACGAGCGTGTAGGGAATCCCGATCTCCGCGGTGTAGGCGTGCGTCATCGCCGGTGTCACCGCGGCGCCCAGCGCGACCCCCAGCACGGCGCCGGCCGTCCCCGCGAGCACGCCGTGGCCGAGGTAGTGGCGCGCCACCGTGGCGCGCGGGACCCCGGCGGCGAGGAACATGGCGATGACCTTCCGTTCGGAGAGCACCAGCCGGGTGATCAGGACGTACGCGGCGACGGCCGCCGCGGAGAGGAACAACACCGGGAAAGCGACGGAGAGTTGGGAGAATCCTTCGAGGTCGCCGTCGAGAGCCGAGTGGGAGGGGTGTTCCGAGCGCGGCTGGACCTCCGTGGCTCCGGCGGCGCGCATCCTCTCGGCGATGCGCTCTTCGGCCGCGCCCCCGTCGTCACGGGCTCCGCCGGACAGGCGCACCAGCGTCTGACTCGTCGCGGGGGCGCTGCCGGTGAGGCTTCGCAGAGAGGACTGGGGCGCGAAGACGACCGCGAAGTTGTGCGGGTCGCCGACCACTTGCTGGCGGCTCAGGGCCGGCCAGAGGTACTCGGGCGAGTCCGCCACGCCCCGTACGGTCACCGCGCGCCAGCGCTTCCCGTCGAAGACCTTCGCGGTGTCGCCGGGAGCGAGGCCGAACGTCTTCGCGGTGTGGCGCTCCACCAGCACGCCCCGGCTGTCGCCGCGCTTCGGGTAGTGCCCCTCGGTCACGTCGACCTTGTTCACGGCGGGCTGTGCGCCTGCCGGCAATCCCGCCACGCGGCCCAGCAGTTCGTCCTTCCCGAAGCGCACGGGCACGCGCGCCTGGGTACGGGTGGCCACCTCCGAGACCCCGCGCTCCGCACCGGCGGCCGCGGCCACTTCCGCCGGGTCGCCGCCGGAGGCCGTCAGGTCGGCGAAGTGCATGCGGGAGTAGGTGTGTTCATAGCTGGAGCCGAGGTTGCGGTAGGCGTCGTAGCTGGAGACGAAGAGGAGGACGCCGATCAGCACGGTCACGCCGACGGCGGCGAACTGCGGCAGCCGGCGCCGCAGATCACGCCGGGTCTTGTCGAGGAGGATCCGGTTCACGGCGGCTCACCACTCCACTGCGGCGACGTCGGCGGGTGCGTCGCACGTCGTGACGGATTCCACCCGGCCGTCCCGCATCGTCACGACGCGGTGGGCGATCCGCGCGATCGCGGCGTTGTGCGTCACCATCAGCACGCCTCTGCCCTGCCGGTTGGTCCGCTGGAGCAGCCGCAGGACCGACTTTCCCGTCGCCACGTCGAGCGCTCCCGTCGGTTCGTCGGCGAGGAGCAGGTCGGGGTCGGTGGCGAGGGCCCGGGCTATCGCGACGCGCTGCTGCTGACCGCCGGAGAGCTGCGCGGGAAAGGCGTCGAGCCGCTCGCCGAGCCCCACGGACTCCAGCAGCGCGACGGCCTCACGCCGTTCGCCGCGGCCGGTCAGCTCCACCATGACCTCGACGTTCTCCCGGGCCGTGAGGGTGGGCACGAGGTTGAAGAACTGGAAGACGAACCCGATGTGTTCACGCCGGAAGCCGGCGAGCCCCCGCGGGCGGCGCCCCGCCAGCTCCACTCCCGCCACCTCGGCCGAGCCGCCGTCAGGTGCCTCGATCCCGCCGAGCACGTTCAGCAGCGTCGTCTTGCCCGAGCCGCTCGGGCCCAGCACGACGACCAGTTCGCCCGGTCCGACGTCCAGGTCGACCCCGTCGAGGGCGCGGACGGCGGCTTCGCCGTCCCCGTAGGTCTTCGTCACGCCGCGCAGCCGGACGCCTCCGCGGGCCCCCGGCGGTGCGCCGGGTGCGGAGCCTTCTCCGGCAGTGCCTGCGGGGTTCACGGCGGCGTCGCCGCCGGTGGTGCTCATCGGTGCCACGGGTACCTCCTCGGAATGGGTGTGCGTGCGGTGCGCGGGCTGGGCGACGCGGCACCGCGCGCCGTCCCGGCCCGGCCGCCTGGCCGCATGACCACGGCAGGGAACGGCAGCCACGGCAGGGGACGCCGGCGGCGCGAGGGAACGTCAGCGGCGGCCGGTTCGTCTACTGGCGCCCGCGAGCCGGGCCAGTTGGTCGGTCACGGGAATCCGGGCGAGTGAAGGGTCGATCAGCCGGTGCAGTACGAGCCCGTCGAGTGCGGCGCCGAGCAGGAGCGCCGTCGCCTCGTGGTCCTCGCGGGCGGACGCCCCGCCGGGTTCCCCGGCTGGGACGGCACTGCCGGGTTCCCCGGCTGGGACGGCACTGCCGGACGCGGCACTGGCGGAGGCGAGCCAGTCGGCGACGGCCCCGCGCCATTCGCCCAGCAGCTCCGCCAGCTCTCCGCGCAGCCGCTCCACGCGGGTCGAGGCGAGCAGCATCTCGCTGAAGAGAACCGTCGAGGGGTCGGCGGCGGAGTAGGACGACATCAGCTCCAACACCTGCGTGACGCCCTCTTCCGGGTCGCCCGTCGAGGCCAGCAGCTCCGCCGCCGAGCCGACCTCGCGCCGTGCGGCTGCCAGCGAGGCCTCCACGAGCAGGTCCTCCACGGTGCGGAAGTGGTAGTGCACCAGCCCGGGCCGCAGCCCCGCCCGGTCGGCCGCGCGCCGCGTCGTCACCGCACCCCAGCCGTCCTCGACGATGAGCTGCGCCGCGGCGTCGAGCAGGCGCTGCCGGGTTTCCTGTCCGCGTTCCGACGAGGTCGGGGTCATCTCCACTCCACGGGACTTCGGGCGTCCGCTCGCCGGAGCGCTCCCCGGAACCGCGTGTCGGGGAGCCGCCGGTCCGGGCGGACTGATCGGGCAGTCGGCAACGGCGCAGGACGGCTTGGACATCTGCCTTGGCCGTTCGCCTTGGACGAATGCATTGGGCGTACGACCAAAACTATAGCCACGCCGGACGACGGAGCGCCAGCCCCCGCCGTCCGCGGAAGCCGGCAGCGGACTGCGGGTGCCTCCGGACGTGCCAAAATGAGCTGATCCGACAGGTGGAGGCCGGAGATGGTCGCAACGTGACGGAGATCCGTGCTTTCGCTGAGGCCGACCGGGCGGCGCTGCGCGAGCTCTTCAGCCGGGCCGGCGAGGGCGCTCCGACCGCCTCGCTGTGGGGGCACGAGGAGTCCGAAGCGGCGATCTACCTCGCCCCGTACATGGACCTGGTGCCGGACTCGCTGTTCGTGGCCGAGGTCGACGGCGAACTGGTGGGCTATCTGGCGGGCTGCCTCGACACCTCGTCGTTCCCCGGCCAGAGCCACCTCATGGCGGAGGCCATCCGCAAGCACAGGCTGGTCTTCCGGCGCCGCCCCGCGGCCTTCTTCGTGCGGAGCACGGGCGATCTGGTGCGGGCGGCGATCAGGCGGGAGCCCGTCGCGGGGGACTTCGTCGACGACCGGTGGCCCGCGCACCTGCACATCAACGTGGCGTCCGCGGCGCGGGGCACGGGCGCCGCGGACGGCCTGATGAACCGCTGGTTCGAGCGGCTGCGGGAGACCGGCTCGCCCGGATGCCATCTGCAGACCGTCGCCGAGAACGACCGGGCGGTGCGGTTCTTCCGACGAATGGGTTTCGCCGAGTACGGTCCGGCGCCCGTCGTCCCCGGTCTGCGGCACCACGGGAAGCGCGTGCACCAGCAGACGATGGTCTGGAGCCCGCAGGCCCCGCCGCCCGGCGGGACCCGGGGCGCCTCCGGGGGCGGTCCGTCCCGTACGCCGGGCGGCTTCTGAGACGGTGAGCGCTCCGCGCGGAGGGCGCCGTCGTGCCGTGGAGGCCGCTCCGGCTCAGCCGTCGGCGCCGAAGTTCGCCTCGACCTGACGGACCTCCGCGCCGCTGGGGGCCGAGTTGGTGCAGCGCGTGCCCGGCGACTTGCCGGACATCACGTTCGAGCAGGAACCGGGCTGCTTGTCCTCCAGCCCCAGCAGATGGCCCAGTTCGTGGGCCACGATCCGTGCCGGTGCGTATCCCTGTTCGAGGGCCTCGCGGCCGATCTCGACGGTGCCGCGTCCCAGGTTCGCCCCCGCCGGGTCGGCGCCCGGCCATCCCTTGACGACGGTGACGCGGATGTCCGCCTTCGCACCGTCGGAGGCGGGCCGCAGCCGCACGTTGCGCACGCGGTCGTTCCACGAGGCGGCGGCGTCCCTCACCGCGTCCGCGTACTCGCCGGCCGGACGGGCGTCGTAGGTCACCACCGAGACGGCGCCCTTGCCCTGCCCGGCCGGCGCGGACCGCGGCACGGCGCCCACGACGTCGTCCACGGGCCAGACCGCCGCGGCTTCCTCGCCCTGGCCGGCCTGCCCGCCCGAGGCCGCGGCACCGGCCGACTCCCCGATGTCGCCGTCCCTGCGCGTGTCCGTGCCGTCGCGGCTCACGCCGGACGGGTCCTCACCGGAACGTGTCCCCGCGGAATCCCCGAGTTCGCCGTCGATGGAGGTGGCGCTCCCCACCTCCGGAGGGGGCGAGCTCTGGGGCTCCCCGCTGCCGCAGGCCGCGAGGGCCAGCATCGACAGGGGCAGGCAGGCCGTCGCCCACTTCCTCGGTCCGCTACGCATCGTGCATCTCCCTGCAGGGTCAAGTCCGTTGTCAAGGGGGTGCCTGCCGCGGGGCTCCGGGCGCTGCCCGGTACGGCGGTCCCGCGGCGTTCGCCACTCACCCGGCAGGGCGGGGCCGCTTCCGCCGGGGAATTGATGTGCATGACATTACTAGCGGGCCGGATCGCTCTTGTCGGGGGATTCGTGTCAGAGCGCACAACTACCGAGGTTCGGCACTCTTGGTGCCGCCTCCGGTCAGGGGCTGGTCAAGCCGGTGCCGGTGCGGCAGTCGCCGACGAGCGGGGGCGGCAGCGGATGTGGCGTGATCCGCGGCGTGATCGCCGGGCGGCACTCACTCCGCGCGAACCTCAACCGCCTGAGCAGTAACTCACCACGGGACTGCTGCCGTTCGGCGGTCTGCGCACTGCACACTGCGCACTGCGCACGTGGCGGGAGATCAGCGCCGGTTCAGGGGTGGTCGAGGAGCGGCCGAGGGCGATCCGTCCGAGTGCGCGTCCGCATCCGTCCGGCCCGCGTCCGCATAGGCTCGGCCCATGGACGTCACCGTGCGGCCGGCCTCCGAGGCGGAGCTGCCCGAACTGCTGGCCCTCTACGGCGAGTTGAACCCTGACGACGCCCCGCTGCCCAGGGCGTCCGCCGAAGCCGTGTGGCAGGCCGTCGCGGGGCAGCGCGGGCGCACCGTCCTGGTGGCGGACGCCCTGGGCGCCGTGGCCGGGACGGCGGACTGCCTCGTCATGCCGAACCTCACTCGCGGCGGCCGTGGCGTGATGTTCGTGGAGAACGTCGTGGTGGCCGGGGCCTTCCGGCGCACCGGCGTCGGGCGACGGCTGCTGGAGGCCGCCGTGCGGCTGGGCGAGGCGGAGGGGTGCTACAAGGTGCAACTCCTCGCGGCGGACGACGAGTACGTCCACGCCTTCTACGAGGCGTGCGGCTTCTCCGCCCTCGCGCAGGGGTTCCGCCGCTACCTCCCTTAGGGCGTGTCTGACAAATCCCGCCTGGCTCGCGCCGCCTGGCACGCACGTCTGCTGCGTTGTCGGACCGACCGAGTAGCCCACTACGAGGACGGACCTCCGCCTTGCATCCGCCCGCACCAGACGACGCGAGCCCCGCCCTCCGGGCGAACGGCGCCATTTGTCAGACAGCCCCTAGAGCGTCAACTGCCGCCGCCCCGGCCGTCAGTGCCTGCTGGCGGGCCGCCGTCCCGGCGGCTGGGACGGCCCCGGACGGCGCGCCGGCCGCTCGACCTTCCGCCGGCGCGGTTCGTTGCAGATCACGGTGAAGCGCTCGCCGTAGTGGCACACCTCCATGGGCGAGCCCTGCACCAGCGTGTAGACCGCGGCGGAGTCCTCGATCTCCACTCGCAGCCGCCGGCCCTTGACCTGCACCGAGAAGGCGAGCCGGGAGAGCCGCTCCGGCAGCTTCGGCGCGAACTCGAGGAGGCCGTCGTAGTGGCGCATGCCTCCGAAGCCCTGGACCAGCGCGATCCACGTGCCCGCGAGCGAGGCGATGTGCAGTCCGTCGCGGGTGTTGTTCTCCAGGTCGAAGAGGTCCATGAGCGCCGCTTCGCCCAAGTAGTCGTACGCCAGCCGCAGATGACCGACCTCGGCCGCCATCACCGCCTGCCAGCACGCCGACAGGGAGGAGTCCCGGACGGTGAGCTGCTCGTAGTACTCGAAGTTGCGGGCCTTCTGGTCGGCGTCGAACATCTCGCCGTGCTTGCACATGGCGAGGACGAGGTCGGCCTGCTTGACGACCTGCTTGCGGTACAGGTCGAAGTACGGGAAGTGCAGCATCAGCGGATACTCGTCCTCCGCCGTCCCCGCGAAGTCCCACACCTGGTGCCCGGTGAAGCCCGCCGACTGCTCGTGCACGCCCAGGTCCTGGTTGAAAGGCAGCGCCACGGCGTCGGCGGCGTCGCGCCACGCGGCCGCCTCCTCGTCGTCGACGCCGAACGCCGCGGCCTCCTCCGGATGCCGCTCGATGACGTTCGCGGCCTGCCGCAGGTTCTCCCGTGCCATCAGGTTCGTGTAGACGTTGTCGTCCGCGACGGCGCTGTACTCGTCCGGCCCGGTGACTCCGTCGAAGTGGAAGGCGCCCTGGTGGTCGTGGTGTCCGAGGGAGTGCCACAGGCGTGCGGTCTCCACCAGGATGGGCACGCCCGTCTCCCGCTGGAAGTCCTCGTCGCCGGTCGCCTCGACGTACCGGACCACGGCGTCGGCGATGTCGGCGTTGACGTGGAACGCGGCCGTTCCGGCGGGCCAGTACGCCGAGCACTCCGAGCCGTCGATAGTCCGCCACGGGAACACGGCGCCGCGCAGGCCCAGTTGCTCCGCGCGGGCACGGGCGGCGGGCAGCGTGTCGTACCGCCACCGCAGCGCCTCGGCCACCGAATGGGGCGAGGTGTAGGTCAGCAGGGAGAGCACGAACGTCTCGGTGTCCCAGAAGGAGTGGCCGTCGTAGCCGGACCCGGTCAGCCCCTTCGCCGGGATCGCCCGCTGCTCGGCACGGGCGCCGGCCTGGAGCACGTGGAAGAGGCCGAAGCGCACCGCCTGCTGGATCTCCGCGTCGCCGTCCACCTCGACGTCCGAACGGGCCCAGAACTCGTCGAGGTACGCACGCTGCTGGTCGGCGAGGCCCTGCCAGCCCGTGCTGCGCGCACCCGCGAGGGCGGCGTCGACCTGGTCGCGGACCGCCGGAAGCGAGCGGACGCTGGACCAGCCGTAGGAGACCATCTTCTCCAGCCTCAGCGGTTCCCCCGGCCGCAGCACCGAAGTGACCGTCAGGCGGCTGACGTTCTCCCCGCTCTCGCTCGAAGCGCGCGTGGATTCGGGCCCGTCGACGAAGTGGTCGGCCGCCGTCGCGACCCGCAGCCCGCTGCGTCGGGTGGAGTGCACGAGGCGCAGCCGGTGTCCCGACGCGAGGTTCTCCTCCGGCGCCAGCGGCGACTCCAGGGCGGCGGCGGTGCGGGGATCGCCGGGCGTGTGGGGGAGCTGCTCGTTGGTGACGAGCTCGGACTGGACGACGACGCGCACCTCCTCGTCCAGCGGCTCCACCTCGTAGGCGACGGCGGCGATGGCGCGCTGCGTGAAGGAGACCAGGCGCGTGGAGTGCACCCGCACGGTCCTCCCCGCCGGGGAGGTCCATTCGCAGGTCCGGCTCAGCACTCCGTTGCGGAGGTCGAGGACGCGCTCGTGGGAGCGCAGCCGCCCGTAGCGGACGTCGAAAGGCTCGTCGTCGACGAGCAGGCGGATGATCTTGCCGTTGGTGACGTTGATGACGGTCTGGCCGGACTCGGGATAGCCGTAGCCCGCCTCGGCGTACGGCAGCGGGTGCAGCTCGTGCACGCCGTTGAGGTATGAGCCGGGCAGGCCGTGCGGCTCGCCTTCGTCGAGGTTCCCCCGCCAGCCGACGTGGCCGTTGGAGAGCGCGAACACGGACTCGCTCTGCGGCAGCACGTCCAGGTTGAGCCCCGTCTCGCGCAGCAGCCAGGGTTCGCAGGCGTACGCACGGTGCCTGATCATGAGCGTCCCTCCAGCTCGGCGAGGTCTTCGACGACCGTGTCGGCGCCGTGGGCCCGCAGGGCCTCGGCCTGCCCGACGCGGTCCACGCCGACGACGTAGCCGAAGCGGCCCGCGCGGCCCGCGTCCATCCCGGCCTGCGCGTCCTCGAAGACGGCGCAGGCGGCCGGGGCCTCACCGAGGTCGCGGGCGGCGGCGAGGAAGGTGTCGGGGGCGGGTTTGCCCGGCAGCCCGCGCTCGCGGGCGACCACACCGTCGATCCGTGCATCGAACATGTTCTCGATGCGGACGGCGGCGAGGATGTCGCGGCAGTTGGCGCTGGAGGAGACGACGGCGGTCTTCAGCCCGGCGTCTCGCACCGTGCCCAGGTACCGGAGGGAGCCGGGGTACGCGTCGACGCCGTCCTTGTGGATCCTGGCCAGCAGCAGTTCGTTCTTGCGGTTGCCCAGCCCGTTGACGGTCTCCTCGCCGGGGCCGTCGTCCGGCGAGCCCTCGGGCAGCTCGATGCCGCGGGAGGCGAGGAAGGTGCGGACGCCGTCGGCGCGGGGACGGCCGTCGACGTACCGGTCGTAGTCGTCGTCGGAGAAGGGGCGGAAGGCGTCGCCCTCGCGGTGCCCGAGGAAGTCGTCGAACATCTCCCGCCACGCGGCGGCGTGGACCACGGCCGTCCTGGTGATCACCCCGTCGAGGTCGAACAGGCAGGCGCGGATTGACTGAGGCAGGCCCGGCGTCGTCATGCGGGGCCGGGTCCCCGTCAGGCGGTGTTTGCATGCCTGCCCGGCCGCCGATTCCCGCGACCGCCGGACGGCCACCGCGCACCGCGGCCCCGCCGGTACACCCGCATGCTGGGCCGACCGGGGGAGCGGCGCGCCGGAGACGCAGCGATGAGGGGCTCAGTGGTGAGGGGCTCAGTGGTGAGAGGCGCAGCCACGGGTCCGCGCCGCAGCCCGCCGTCCGCCCCCGGTCAGAGCTGTGACGCCGAGTGCGCGATGAGGTCCAGGCCCAGGGGCGTGCACCAGTGCAGTACGGCCTTGCCGTCGCGGAGGCTGGTGACGAGCCCGGCTTCTCGGAGCGCTTTCGCGTGGGTCGAGACGGAGGCCGTGCTGACCCCCAGTTCTCGGGCGGCCTCCGTGGTGGTGAACTGCCTGGTCAGCAGGCGGAGCACCGCTGCGCGGGTCGAGCCGAGCAGGGCCGCCAGGCGGTCGCGCTCCGTGGGGCCGTCCAGCAGGGGGACCGGCGTCAGCGCCGGATAGATGAGGACCGTCGGCTGCCCCTCGTGGCAGGCGACCAGCGGCCGGCCCGTCCAGTACAGGCTCGGCTGGAGGACGAGCCCCCTCCCTCCGAGATGGATCTCCACATCCCGCGGGTAGTCGGCCTCCAGCGTCGCGCCCCGCCAGCGCAGCCCGGGGGCCAGGCCCGTCAGGGTCTCCCGGAGGCCGCGGTGGACGAGCCGACGGCTGCGCCAGGCGATCTCCGTGCGGAACCCGGCCTCCAGCCGCGGCCAGGCAGGGGTGACCAGATGGTCGTGGGCGCCGCGCATGGCCTCGGCCAGCTCCTCCCACGCGGCCTGCTCCTTGTCGGCCAGCCGGCGCAGCCACGAGGTGACGGGACGGTCGACGGCGCACACGCGGCGCAGCTCGGAGCGGGCGATCTCCCGGGGAGTGGACATGATCCGCTCGACGCCGTCCTCGATGCCGAACCCCGGCGGATCGAGGAAATGCGGCCCGGCCCCGCTGTCGGAGAGCAGTTCACGCAGCGCACCCACGTGCCGGGGCAGTGACGCCCTGTGCCGCTGCTGCCAGCGTCCGAGACCGGCCCGGGGGTCGGCCCGCCGCAGCATCATGAAGGCAAGGCAGGTCTCGAGAAGGGGCGAGGGCTCCTCGGCCGTGGAGACCTGCAGCAGATCCTCGACCGTGAAGTGCAACCGCAGCATGCCGCCTCCCGGCCCTTCCGCCGGAGAGTCCGCCCGCGGTGGTGTCCACGGCAGCGGTACGGTCAACGGCGCACGTTTCAGCCTCAGTTGAAAGCATCGCACTTCTCCGCCGCTGCGAAGACCATCAACGAAGCCGCGACCTCGGGCAGTTGCACGGCGGTGCACTGCCGTACCGGTACGTCCGGGGGGAGGCGGAAGCGCGTCCGCGGGTCTCCGACGAGCGGCCGGGAGCCGCACCAGGGCGCGCGAGCGAGGGGGGACGGCCCGGTCCCGCATGCGTGGGGGTGCTGCGGGGCCGGCGCCGTGCCGGCCCCGCGCGCCCTCAGCGCAGCATCTCGACCTCGGAGAGCGTCACTTCGCCGGTCGGTACGAGCCTGTAGTGCCGGTACGTCCCCGGGGCGGCGATCGCGAACACCCGGGTCTGGCGGTCCCAGCGGAACGTCTCGTCCTTCCGGCGGTCGACCGTCTTCCACTCCTCGCCGTCGTGGGAGCCCTCCAGGACCCAGCCGCGTGGTGCGTCCTTCCTGTCGGTCCCCGAGGTGAGCGTGTACGAGGCGACCCGCTCGTCCCGCTTCCCGGGCCGGACCTCGAACTCTGCCTGGGAGAACGCCTTCTGGCTCTCCGACGTGTCGTCGAGGAGAGGGTCGTCCTTGCCCGGTACCGTCACGTCGCTTGGCGGCGAGGGGACCTTGCCGTCCTTCGTGATGGAGGACGGGGCGTTCTTCTCGCCGGTGCCCCACCTGGAGGGCTCGGGCCCCATGTCGAACTCCAGCGTCCCGCCGCGGGCCAGCAGCTTGTGCGGCAGCGAAGTGGAGTGCCAGGCCTTGCCGTTGACCCGCAGCCCCTGCACGTAGACGTTGCGGGCGCTGTTGCGCGGAGCCTTCACCACGAGGTCCCGGCCGTTCTCCAGGTGCACCGTGGCCTTGGTGAACAGCGGGGAGCCGACGGCGTATTCGGGGGAGCCCATCACGAGCGGGTAGAAGCCCAGCGCGCTGAAGACGTACCACGCCGACATCTCGCCGTTGTCCTCGTCGCCCGGGTAGCCCTGCCCGATCTCGCTGCCCAGGTAGAGGCGTGAGAGGACGTCCCGGACCTTCTGCTGCGTCTTCCAGGGCTGTCCCGCGGCGTCGTAGGTGTACGCGGCGTGGTGCGAGGGCTGGTTGCTGTGCCCGTACATGCCCATGCGCACGTCACGGGCCTCCGTCATCTCGTGGATGACGTCGCCGTACGATCCGGCGAACTCCTTCGACGCGGTCTCGGGGGTGGAGAAGTAGGCGTCCAGCTTCTTCGCCAGTCCCTTCCTGCCGCCGTAGAGATTGGCGAGGCCCTTGGTGTCCTGGGGAGCCGTGAACGCGAAGCTCCACGCGTTGGTCTCGGTGTAGTCGTGGCCCCACACCCGCGGATCGAACTCGCCGGGCGGAAGGCGCCATTCGCCGTCCGCGTCCCTGCCCTGGAAGAAGCCGACATCGCCGTCGAAATGCTTCACGTAGTTGCGGGCCCGGCCGAGGAAGTACTCCGCTTCGGCCTTGTAGCGCGCTTTGCGGGTCTTCTCGTACAGGGTCTCCGCCATGCGGGCGATGCCGAAGTCGTTGAGATATCCCTCCAGCGCCCAGGACATGCCCTCCTTCGTCCCGGTGCTCGTGTAGCCGAGGAAAGGCGAGGTCGCCATGCCCTTGCGTCCCACTCCGGACTCCGGCGGGACGACGGTGGCGTTCTTCACGGCCGCCTCGTACGCCGCCTCGGCGTCGAACTCGACACCCTTGGCGTAGGCGTCGGCGAACGCCACGTCGGAGGAGGTTCCCGTCATCAGGTCCGCGTAGCCGGGCGAGGACCACCGGGAGATCCACCCGCCGTCCTTGTACTGCTGGACGAAGCCGTCGGCCATCCGTCCCGCACGGCGCGGTGTGAGCAGGGAGTACGCCGGCCACGTCGTGCGATACGTGTCCCAGAAACCGTTGTTGACGTACATCCCGCCGTCGACGACCTTCGAGCCGGTGTGCGTCGGGGTGTCCTCACCCGTGGGCTTCGAGAACGGACTTGCGTAGCGGAGCCGCGAACCGACCCGCTCCGAACCGGAGTTGGGGTAGAGGTAGAGGCGGTACAGGCTGGAGTAGAGCGTGGTGAGCTGGTCCGGGCCGGCGCCCTCGACCTCGATGCGCCCCAGCAGTTCGTCCCACTGGCGCTGCGCGCGGTCCCGCGTCCGGGAGAAGGAGTCGCCGGACGGTATCTCCCGCGTCAGGTTCGCCTTCGCCTGCTCGACGCCGATCAGCGACGTCGCGATGCGCATGGTGACGGTGCGGTCCGCGCCGGGATCGAAGCGCAGATAGCCCGTGACGTCCTTGCCGCCGCCGCCCTCCAGCCTGCCGCCGCCGGTGACGGCGGAGTCGAACTCGGCGTACACGAACATGCGGGTGGCGCCGGTCGACGACTTGCTCTTGACGTCGGAGAAGCCGCTGACGGTCCCGTTCTTCTCGTCGAGGGTCAGCCCGCCGCGGCCGTCGACGTTGTCGAAGACGAGGTTCGCGTCGTCACCGGGGAACTCGAACCGCATCATCGCGGCATGGTCGGTCGGCGTGACGTCCGTCCTGAGGCCGTTGTCGAAGGTGACGCCGTAATGGTGAGGCCGTGCCGTCTCGTTGTCGTGGCTGAAGGACAGCTCGCGTGCCTTCCGGGACGCGTCCGGCTTGCCGGCGGCCGTGGAGGGCATGACCTGGAAGGTCTGCCGGTCGCCCATCCAGGGGCTCGGCTGGTGGCTGGCGCTGAACGCCTGCAGGGTCGGCCGGTTGTCCTCGTTGTTCTTGCGCGCGTACTCGTAGAGCCAGTCAGTGGACCCGGCGTCGGTCACCGGCGTCCAGAAGTTGAAGCCGCCGGGAACGGCGGTGGCGGGGAAGGTGTTGCCGCGGGAGAAGTCGCCGCTGGAGAGGGTGCCGCGCGTGGTCCGCACGTAGTCGGACGGGTGGGTGAGCTTCTTGACGGGTGCCTTCGCCGCGAGGGAGACGTCGTCGACCCAGCCCCTGAAGTCGGCCTCGCCCTTCGGGGAGTCGTACGCCACCAGGATCCGGTCGACCGTCTTGCCCGCGGCGACGGCGCCGATGTGCGACTCCCGGTTGTTCCACTGGTTCGCGTACAGCGTCCTGGCCGCCGCCTGGCCCTGCGGCGTCAGCTTCGCGCCGTGCTGGTCCTTGGCGCCGAGGTCGCTGAGGTAGGTGCCGTCGGTGAAGGCGAGGTCGAGGGCGGCATGGGTGGCCGGATAGTCCAGATCGGTCGCGGGCAGCTCCGGGAAGAGCTTGTACGAGAGCGTGGTGCGCGGTGTGACGCGGACGTCCACGTCGAAGACGCGGTTGTAGGAGTAGCCGGGGCCTTTCGCGGTGTGTTTGCCCGCGTAGCGCAGAGCGTGCAGGCCGGTGAATCCCGCGTCCTTCTTCGCGGTGGGGGACTCGGCGGGGCCGGTGCCGGTGCGGCTGCTCATCCCCTCCGTGCCCGGTTCGGACTCCCGCTCGACGCCGTTGGTCTTCTTCTCGCCGCCGGGGGTGGTCTCGACGCTGTCGCGCCAGTCGGGACGCGGATCGTCCGGCTCGAAGGAGGAGTGGAAGCTGTCGGACGCGCCCGGCTCCGGAGGTGCGGCGGCAGCGGGGCCCTGAGCGCCCATCGCGAGCGCGGTGAACACGAGGACTGCCGCTGCGAGAAGGGCCGTGGGCCTCACCGGACCCCTGAGTCTTCGGCTGCGCTGCCGCACGTGACCCTCTCCCGAGTTTGACATCGTTGTCCGACAGTGGTGCAGAGGAACAGTAATGTCGGCGTGACGCGGGATGTCAAGAGCGTCCGAAGTATCCGCAGTTGGAATCCGGGTGGCCCGGCCGGGAAGCGGCACGGCCGGGCCACCCGGAAGTTCAGAGCCAGCCGCGTTTGCTCGCGATGCAGGCGGCGTCGAAACGGTTGCGGCCGCCCAGCTTCTTGATCGCACTGGAGGTCAGATTGCGGACGGTGCCGGGGGAGAGGAAAAGCTCCGCGGCGATCTCCCTGACGGGTGCTCCGTCCGCTGTCAGCCGCAGTACCTCGCGCTCCCTGTCGCTGAGGGACTGCCGCGCGGGTGAGGGCTGCCGTATGACGGTCTGGTCGATGCTGGTGCAGTCGGCGACGAGGCCCTTTATCGCACGTACCAGATGGGTCAGTCCCGCATTGTCCGGAACGACGCTGAAAAAGCCGTTCGACGGGACTTTCTCCATCGTGCCCCTGCCCGGATCGGTGCCTATGACGGCGATGCCGCACTGGGGGGCCACGGCCCGCAGTTCGTCCGCGAGGGAGAGTTCGTCGCTGCTGGAGGAGACCGAGCCGAGAACGGTGACCGCGGGGAGTAAACGCACGACGGCGGGGACTATTTCCCGGCTGTCATTGACGATCTCCACGACGTCGAAGTCATGGACGTGCCGGAGTGTTTCAGCGATAGCTTCCGAAAACAGACGTCTCTCATCGCCGATAACAATACGAGTACTCATTTGTAAAGTCCCCCGTCGAGGCCCACAGGTCAGTAGCCCAGCGTCCCTGTACGTTTTCATATTCTGAATGAAGCGGTCAATGCCTGTGCTGACCCCGGTGCTGCCCGACTGAAGGCGGATCCAGCCTTATGTCCGTTTTAGAAGTGACGACTTCCGGCCGCTTCCGTGCTTTCAGTTGTCAATACCAATCGAAACACGTATGTGAAGATCGAGAATGCCGGAAACGATAAGCGGGCTTCGCGTTTGCGAGTAGCAATGCTTAAGACTGCAAAGCGGAACGTGATCCGCCGTCGGCCGGTCACGCGAGCGGCAGCTCCATGAGGTCCTCGACGGTGACCGGCATCTTGCGGACGCGCCTGCCCGTAGCGTGGTGGACGGCGTTGGCGATGGCCGCGTTGGCCCCCACCTGCCCGATCTCGCCGACGCCCTTGACGCCCAGCGGATTGACCTCCCGGTCCTCGACCTCGACGAGTTCCACCGCGACGTCCGGCGCGTCCGCGTTCACCGCCACCAGGTAGTCGGCCAGGCTCGCGTTGACCCAGCGGCCCGTCCCGTGCTCCATGTGGTTGGCCTCCAGGAGGGCCTGGCCGAGGCCCCAGAGCATCCCGCCCATGAGCTGGCTGCGCGCCGTCCTGGCGTTGAGGACGCGCCCCGGTGCGAAGGCGCCGGTCATACGGCGCACCCGTACCAGTCCGAGCTCCGGGTCCACCGCGACCTCCGCGAACTGGGCGCCGAAGGTGGTCGTCGCGTACGGCGCGTCCATGCCCGGCGGATGCCACGTCCCCGAGGCCTCGGCGTCCGGACGGTGGTTGCGGCGCAGCAGGTCCGTGTAGGGCTCGGTGGCGGGGCCGGCCGTCATCCGGCCGTCGTGGACGGCCACTTGGGAGGGGTCCGCTCCGTGCAGGGGTGACCCCGGGTCCGCGACGGCCTCGCCGACGAGCTGCTCGCGAAGGGCCGTCGCCGCCGTGTGGACGGCGGCGCTGATCATGCCCGCGCCCGCGGAGCCCACGGCGGCGGCGATGCCGGGGAAGTCGGTGTCGCCCTTCTCGAAGCGGCAGCGTGAGACGGGCACCCCCAGGGCGTCGGCGGCGACCTGCGCCATCGCGGTAGCCACGCCGGTGCCGAACTCGGGGGTCGCGGCCTGTACGACGACGCTGCCGTCCGCGTAGATCCGTGCCCGCGCGCGCTGCGGCGTGCCGGGCGCCGGTGCCGGGTAGCCGGCGGCGGCCATGCCCGTACCGATGAGCCAGGCGCCCTCCCGACGGACCCGCGGCTCGGGGTCCCGGTCGTACCAGCCGAAGCGGGCGGCCCCGCGCTCGAAGCACTCCTCGAGGCCGTTGCTCGACCAGGGACGTCCCGAGGCGGGGTCGGCGGACGCGAGGTTGCGCAGCCGCAGCTCCACCGGGTCGATTCCGAGCCGGCAGGCGAGCTCGTCCATGGCGCACTCCAGGGCGAACATGCCGGAGGAGTCGCCGGGGCCGCGCATGAACGTGGGCGTCATGGTGTTCGCGCGGAAGAGCCGGTAGGAGCCCTCGTAGTTCGGGCAGGCGTACATCTGCGCCGCCGTCTGCAGCGAAGGCTCCGCCCAGTCGTCGAAGGGCGAGGTGGGGGAGAGCTTGTGGTGGCTGAGTGCCGTGAGCTTCCCGTCGTGCGTCGCGCCGAGCGCGATGTGCTGCTCCTGCTCCTCGCGGTGGCCGCAGGAGGTGAACATCTGCTCGCGGGTGAGGGCGAGTTTGACGGGTCGTCCGACGGCGCGGGCGGCCATGGCGGCGAGCGCCGGGTGGTGCCAGACCATCGCCTTGCAGCCGAAGCTGCCGCCCACGTACGGGCTCACGACGCGGACCTTCGACAGCGGGACGCCGAGGAGGGCCGCCACGGTCAGCTGGGTGGCGGTGACGCCCTGGGTGCCGTCGTGGAGGAGCAGCTCGTCGCCGTCCCACACCGCGGTGGTGCCCGAAGTCTCCAGTGGATTGTGGTGGTTGGCGGCGAACCGGTACGTCCCCTCCACGCGCACGGATGCCTGTGCGAGGCCCGCGGCGACGTCTCCGCGCGAGTTGCGGGCGGGAAGGAAGCCGCCGAAGATCGCCTCGGGCTCGTACGCCTGGTCGCGCCCCTGCTCGATGCCGGTGAGCGGTTCCGACTCCTCGTACTCGATCCGCAGCAGCGAGGCCGCGTGCTGTGCGCGTTCGTGGGTGTCGGCGACGACGAGGGCGACGTGCTGGCCCGCGTAGTGCACGGCGTCGTCCTGCATCGGGAAGAACGTCTCCCCGGGGGCGGGACCCCCGAAGAGGGAGGGCACGAGGGGCGGCTGTCCGGCGATCCGCGGCAGGTTCTCGTGTGTGAGGACGGCCAGCACGCCTGGCTCCTCCCAGGCGGCCGAGGCGTCGACGGACAGGACGCGGCCGCCGGCGACACGTGCGCCCACGAGGCACGCGTGGGCCATGCCGGGCGCGGGGAACTCGGTGGGGTAGCGCGCCGCTCCGGTGACCTTGGGGCGTCCGTCGACGCGGGTGAGGGGCTGTCCGATCGCCGTCGTCATGACGTTCTCCCGTTCGCCGTGAGGGTCTCCAGGACGCGGACGGCCACGCGCTGCGCGAGGTCGACCTTGAAGGCGTTGTCGCGGGTCGGATGCGCGTCCGCCAGTTCCACGCGCGCGGCCTCGGCGAACGCGTCGCGGGTCGCGGGGGCTCCGAGCAGCACGCCCTCCGCGCGGTGTGCGCGCCAGGGCTTGGTGGCGACGCCCCCGAGCGCGAGCCGCACGTCCGCGATCGTGCCGTCCACCAGTGAGAGGGCGCCCGCGGCGGAGGCGAGCGCGAACTCGTAGCTGGCCCGGTCGCGGACCTTGAGGTAGACGGAGCGGCGGGCGACGGGGGCGGAGGGCAGTTCGATCGCGGTGATCAGTTCGCCGTGCTCCAGCGGATGCTCGCGGTGGGGCGTGTGCGCGGGCGTCAGGAAGAAGTCGTCGATGCCGTAGACCTGTTCGCCGCTCCGGCCGAGGGTGTGGACGCGCGCGTCGAGAGCCGCGAGGGCGACTGCCACGTCGGAGGGGTGGGCGGCGATGCAGTGCGCGCTGGTGCCGAGTACGGCGTGGCCCCTGCTGAAGCCTTCCAAAGCGGAGCAGCCCGACCCGGGGTCCCTCTTGTTGCAGGGGGAGACGGCGTCCCGGTAGTACGTGCAGCGCACCCGCTGCAGCAGGTTGCCGCCCATGGTCGCCATGTGGCGCAGCTGCGGCGAGGCTCCGGCTTCGAGGGCCTCGGCGACGGCGGGGAAGCGCTCCCGTACGAGGGGGGAGGCGGCCACCTCGCTCATGCGGGCCAGCGCGCCGATGCGCAGGCCGCCGTCCGGTGCCTCCTCGACGCCCGTGAGGGGCAGGCCGGTGATGTCGACGAGGCGGCGGGGGGTGAGGACGTTCCTGCGCAGGAGGTCGATCTCGGTGGTGCCGCCGGCGAGGTAGTCGCTCGTCGGGTCGGCGCTGACGGTCGTGACCGCGCCGGCGGTGTCGTCGGCGCGGGAGTAGGTGATGGGCCGCACGGGACGTACTCCCTTTCTGAGGCGTCTTGTCGAGGAGCCGTCGGCCGGGGTCTTCCGGGAGGACCCGTACGGCCCGGCGGCCGGGTTCGGCGGTCGGGGCCGTCCGGTCAGGACCCGTCGCGGACGGCGCGGACGGCGGCGCGGATGTTGGGGTAGGCGGCGCAGCGGCACAGATTGCCGCTCATCCACTCGCCGATCTCGCCGTCGGCGGTGTGGCCTTCCGCCAGCAGCGCGACGGCGGCCATGATCTGGCCCGGGGTGCAGTAGCCGCACTGCAGGGCGTCCTCGGCGATGAACGCCTTCTGCATGGCGTGCAGTTCGCCGTCGGCGGAGAGCCCCTCGACGGTCGTGACCTCGTGGCCTTCGCAGGCCATGGCGAGCGTGAGGCAGGCCAGCACCCGCCGGCCGTCGATCCATACGGTGCAGGCGCCGCAGGCGCCCTGGTCGCAGCCCTTCTTGGAGCCGGTCAGCTCCAGGTGCTCGCGCAGGGCGTCGAGCAGGCTGACGCGCGGTTCGATGTGCAGGTGCCGCTCGGTTCCGTTGACCGACAGGGTGACGTTCACCGGCCCGGGGCCGCGCTCCTCGAGACCGGGGCCGTGTTCGGTGAGCTCCGGGCCGCGTACGGACATCTGCACAACCTCCGAATATCGGTGAATTCTTCGCATACTAGGACAATCGCCGGGCGATCCCTCGGACCGCGACGGGCCCCGACGGGACGCGAGATGCGGGGGCGGCCCGGGGCGTGACGCCGCCGGACCTTCAGGACGAGAGGGCCCCGCCCGCGCGGCGTACGCGTGCGGTCGGGGCGCACCGGAGGGCGAGCCGGGCGCCGCCCGGAGAACCCGGCCGCCTCTTCCCCGCTCAACTGTCCCTGCGCAGGCGGTGTGTGACGGCGCGGCGCAGGAAAGACATCGGGGTGCGGAAGCCCCGCGGCTGGGCGGCAGGAGGGCCGGCACATGACGGACGGGAGCGGCGAGGACCCCGACGGGCTGCTCGACCTGCGGGTCGATCAGCCGCACACGGCGCGCGTCTACGACTACTACCTCGGCGGGAAGTCGAACTACGAGGCGGACCGCGAGGCAGGCGACAGGGTCATCGCCGTGTGGCCGGGCGCACCGGTCGCGGCACGGACGAACAGGGCCTTCATGCACCGCGCGGGCAGGGTGCTGGCGGCCGAGTACGGCATCGACCAGTTCCTGGACATCGGCACGGGCATACCGACCGAGCCGAACCTCCACCAGGTCGTGCAGGACGAGAACCCGCACGCCCGCGTCGTGTACGTCGACAACGACCCCATCGTCCTCGCGCACGCCCGCGCCCTGATGGACAGTTCGCCCGAGGGCCGCACGGCCTACGTGCACGCCAGCGTCACCCGGCCGTATACCGTCCTCCGGGCGCCGGAGCTGACGCGCACGCTCGACCTGTCCCGGCCCGTCGCCCTGAGCGCGCTGGCGCTGCTGCACTTCGTGCCGGACGAGTCGGGCGCCCACGACGTCGTCGCGCGCCTCGTCGGCGCGCTGGCCCCGGGGTCGGCGCTCGTGCTCTCCCACGGGACCGGCGACTTCGACCGCGAGGCGATGGAGAAGGTGGCCCAGGTCTACAAGAGCAGCGGCACCACGGCTCAGGCGCGCAGCAAGGAGGAGTTCGCCCGCTTCTTCGAGGGGCTCGACCTGGTCGCGCCGGGCATCGAGGTCCCGCACCGGTGGCGCCCGGACGCTCCCGGCGCCGCCCGCATCGGCACCGAGCAGGACGCCGTCGACGACGCGACCGTGGGGCTCTGGGCGGGAGTGGCGATCAAACCCTGACGGACGGGGCGCCGGCCGCCCGCGGCGGCGGTGCACCCGCCGGTCGCCGCCCGGGACGACTCGGCCGTCCCGGGCACCCCCATACGCAGCAGCAGCGCGGGCCCCGCGCGCGGGGCAGCCGTAGGTTCGCGGCAGCAGCCTCTCGACGCCGGAGACTCCGCACGCGGGCTGCAGCATGGGAGGCGCTGACCACGATGCCGCTGCACCCGGGCCCGGCCGGCCGCGACGAGGGACCCGCGCGACGGGACGCCTCGGCGGTGAACCCCCTCTACGGCGCGGCCGACCCCGTCGCCGGGATGAAGACGGAGCCGCCGCGCCACCGGCTCCCCGACGATCCGATGACGTCGCGCGCGGCGAGCCGCCTCGTCCTCGACGAGCTCATGCTGGACGGCAACGCCCGCCTGAACCTGGCGACGTTCGTGACGACCTGGATGGAGCCCGAGGCGGACGGGATCATGGCCGCGTGCCGTGACAAGAACATCGTCGACAAGGACGAGTACCCGCGCACCGCCGAACTGGAGCGCCGCTGCGTGGCGATGCTCGCCGACCTGTGGAACGCGCCGGACCCGGCGTCCGCCGTCGGCTGCTCCACCACCGGCTCCAGCGAGGCGTGCATGCTCGCCGGCATGGCGCTGAAGCGCCGGTGGGCGCGGCGCGCGGGCGGCCGCTACCCGGCGACCGCCCGGCCCAATCTGGTGATGGGCGCCAACGTGCAGGTGTGCTGGGAGAAGTTCTGCAACTTCTGGGAGGTCGAGGCCCGCCAGGTGCCCCTGGAGGGCGAGCGTCTGCACATCGATCCGTCGGCTGCCGCGGAGCTGTGCGACGAGAACACCATCGGCGTGGTCGCGGTGCTCGGTTCGACGTTCGACGGGTCGTACGAGCCGGTCGCCGAGGTGTGCCGGGCGCTGGACGACCTGCGGGAGCGGACGGGCGTCGACGTGCCGGTTCACGTGGACGCCGCCTCCGGCGGCATGGTCGCCCCCTTCCTCGACGCGGACCTGGTGTGGGACTTCCGGCTGCCGCGCGTGGCGTCGGTCAACACGTCCGGCCACAAGTACGGGCTGGTCTATCCGGGTGTGGGGTGGGCGCTGTGGCGGGACGCGGACGCCCTGCCGGAGGAGCTGGTCTTCCGCGTCAACTACCTCGGCGGGGAGATGCCGACCTTCGCGCTGAACTTCTCCCGGCCCGGCGCACAGGTCGCCGCGCAGTACTACACCTTCCTGCGGCTGGGGCGCAGCGGCTACCGCGCCGTCCAGCAGAGCGCCCGCGACGTCGCCGGGAGGCTCGCCGGACGGATCGAGGCGACGGGCGACTTCAGGATGCTGACGCGCGGCGAGCAGCTTCCCGTCTTCGCCTTCACCACCGCCCCCCACGTCACGGCCTTCGACGTGTTCGACGTCTCGCGCCGCATGCGGGAGCGCGGCTGGCTCGTCCCCGCGTACACCCTTCCGCCGCACCGCGAGGACCTGGCCGTGCTGCGCGTGGTGTGCCGCAACGGATTCACCGCGGACCTCGGCGAACTGTTCGAGGAGGATCTGCGGGCGCTGCTGCCCGAACTGCGCGCCCAGCAGGCTCCCCTCGGACGCCCGGCCTCGGTCGCGACGGCGTTCCACCACTGACGCGCTCCGCAGCTGAGGCGGCCACCGGCGCAGAGCGGCTTCCACCCAAGAGGCGCCGTCCACGGCGGCACCGTCCACCGCAGGGGCGCCGGGCGCGCGTCCCGTCCCCGACGCGATGCGTGGTGCGGCGCGATGCGGGGGTACCCGGGGCGCAGCCGGGGACCCGGCGGACTGCCGCAGCGCCACGGCGGCACTCAGACGGCCGTAAGGAGACGACGCGATGGCACGCCCGATCTGGAGCGGAGTGATCACTTTCGGTCTGGTGACCGTCCCCGTGCAGCTGTTCGCCGCCGTCCGGGACCACACGATCCACTTCCACCAGCTCCAGCGCGGCACGAGCGACCGCGTACGCAACCGGCGCGTGAACGAGCGCACCGGAAAGCAGGTCGACTACCAGGACATCGTCAAGGGCTACGACCTCGGGGACGGGGAGTACGTCGTCGTCGAACCCGAGGAGCTGGACGAGATCGCTCCCGGAAAGTCGCAGGTAATCGAGGTCAGCGGCTTCGTCGACCTGGAAGAGGTGGAGCCCGCCTACTTCGACCGCACGTACTACCTGGCGCCGCGCGGCGAGGAGTACGGCAAGGTCTACCGGCTGCTGCGCAGCGCGCTCGCCGAGACGGGCAAGGCCGGCGTCGCGACCTTCGTGATGCACGCGAAGGAGTACCTGGTGGCGCTGCGCGCCCAGGGCGAGGTGCTGGAGCTGCACACGCTGCACTGGGCGGACGAGGTGCGCGACCCCCTGGAGGAACTGCCGAGGCTCCCGGAGCGCGAGCGGACCCGCGGCAACGAGCTGCGGAGCGCGAAGCAGCTCATCGACGCCATGGCGATCGACTGGCGGCCCGAGGACTACGAGGACACCTACGAGAAGAAGGTGCGCGAACTCGTCGAGGCCAAGCACCAGGGCCGGGAGGTCGTGTCGGAGGAGGCGCCGCCCGAGGCGACCAACGTGGTGGACCTGGAGGAGGCGCTCAGGCGGAGCGTCGACCAGGCGGGCACCGGACGGGGCTCCCGGGGCGGCAAGCGCGCGTCCAAGGGATCGGGCGCCTCCCGCCGGGGGGCCGGAGCGGCCGGGCGCGGGTCCGGCGGGGGCAGGGCCGGAAGCGGCAGGACGGGCGGCTCGAAGGCAGGCGGCACAGGGGGGAAGGGCCGCGGCGGCGCGTCTCGCGGTTCGAAGGCGGGATCCGGGAAGGGGCCGGCCCGCGGTGAGCTGGAGGGTCTGAGCAAGCAGGAGCTGTACGAACGCGCCGGCGAGCTGGAGATCCCCGGGCGCTCGAAGATGAACCGCTCCGAGCTGGCCGAGGCCGTGGCCGGCTCGCAGCGGTCCGCCGCGAAGGCGGCCTCGTGACGGGAAGCGCAGGTGCCTCCTGAGGGGTGGCGCCGGGGCCGGATCATACCCGCACGCCGGAGATGCGACCTTCGTCACGCGATGCGAAGCTCTGGGGAGCCCCGCTGCGACTCCGCGGCGGGGCACCGGACGCGCAGCACGCGAGGTGGTCGTAGATGAACACGCCCAACGCCTACTTCGAGCAGTTGTACACCGACTCGCACGATCCGTGGAGCGTCACGGAGCAGTGGTACGCGCAGCGCAAGTACGACCACACTCTCGCCGCCCTGCCGCAGCGCCGGTACCGGACCGCGTTCGAGCCCGGCTGCTCGGTGGGCGTCCTCACCGGGCGGCTGGCCGAGCGCTGCGACAGCCTCCTGGCCACGGACCGGGTCGCGGCGGCCGCCGAGCTGACCGCCGCCCGCACCAGGCACCTGCCGCACGTGAGGGTCTCCCAGCTCACCGTCCCGGAGGAGTGGCCCGACGGGCGCTTCGAGCTGATAGTGCTCTCCGAACTCCTCTACTACTTCGACGACTTGACGCTGCGGGAGGTGCTGACCCGCACCGTCGCCTCGCTGGAGCCGGGCGGCACGCTCGTCTCCGTGCACTGGAACCATCCGGCGCCCGAGCACCACCGCACCGGCCGCACCCTCGCACCCGTGCTCAGCGCGATCCCCGGTCTGACCCTGCTGACCGACTGCCGCGACCCCGACTTCACGCTGCACGTCCTCGGCCGTCCCGACGGAGGAGGCCGCATGCTCTCGACCGCGGCACGCGAGGGGCTGCTGTGATCCCGGCGCGGCCAGCGGTCCCGGCGGCCCCTACGGGAGCGGCGTGCCGCCGGTCGCGTTGACGATCTCAGCGGTGATGTAGCCGGCCTCCTGCGACGCCAGGAACACGAACGCGGGCGCCATCTCGGCGGGCTGCGCGGCGCGTCCCAGGGGGCTCTGCTTGCCGAACTCCTCGGTGTCGGGGAGCGTCGCCGGAATGAGCGGCGTCCAGACGGGGCCGGGCGCGACGGCGTTGACGCGGACGCCGCGCTCGGCGAGGTTGCCGGCGAGGCCCTGGGTGAAGGTGACGATCGCGCCCTTCGTCATCGCGTAGTCCAGCAGGTGCGGGCTCGGCTTGTACGCCTGGACGGAGGTCGTGTTGATGATGCTCCCGCCCTCCGGGATGTGCGGAAGCGCCATCTTGCACAGCCAGAACATGCCGTAGAGGTTCGTTCGGACGACCCTGTCGAACTGCTCGGTGGGGATCGCGTCCAGGCCGTCGGGCCGTGACATCTGGTAGGCGGCGTTGTTGACGAGCACGTCGATGCGCCCGAACTCGTCGACGGCCTTGTCGACGATCCGCCGGCACTCCGACTCCTCCCTGATGTCGGTCGGCACCGGTACGGCCTTGCGTCCAGCCTCCTCCACGAGGCGCACCGTCTCCCGCGCCTCGCCCTCCTCCTCCGGCAGGTACGTCAGCAGTACGTCGGCGCCCTCGCGTGCGAAGGCGAGGGCCACCGCGCGGCCGATGCCGGAGTCCCCGCCGGTGATGACGGTCTTGCGGTCCTGCAGGCGGCCGCTGCCGCGGTAGCTGTCCTCGCCGTGGTCCGGACGGGGCTCCATGCGGTCGGTGTAGCCGGGGTGCTCGTCGTCCTGCGAGGGGAAGGGGGGCTCGGGCTGCTGGTGCTTGGGGTGCTCCGTACCGGACTCGGACATGCGTGCCTCCTGGATCTGGCGGAACGATCGCGTCGCCCCTGGTACCCGCACGGGGCGGACGCTAACGGCGCCGGGGAAGCCCGGTCCGCGGCCGTCGCAGGCTGCGCCCTTCCTGGTCCGCCCGTCCTTCGGTAGGGTCGCGGCTGCACGATGTAAGCGCATACACAGGAGATGACGATGGCTGCCGACCCGCCCACCACAGAGGCCGCCCCCGGCACCCGCCGCGCCGCGGTGGACGTGATCCTGCGCCACCAGCACCCCGGCGGCGGCTATCCGGCCTGCCCTGCCTTCGAGGTCTACGGGTACTCCTGGTTCCGTGACGGCGCGTTCATCGCCGAGGGAGCCGACCGTGCCGGGGCGCCGGACAGCGCCCGTGCGTTCCACCAGTGGTGCGCCCGCGTCCTGACCTCGCGCACCGGGCGTATCGAGGCCCTCGTCGGCACGTTGCGTTCCGGTGGCACACCCGCCTCCGGCGACTGGCTGCCCGCCCGGTACACGCTGGAGGGGGACGACGAGGGCGACACCGGCTGGTGGAACTTCCAGCTCGACGGGTACGGCACCTGGCTGCACCTCCTCGCCGCACATCTGCGGCGCCGCTCGGCCGACCCCGCGCCGTACCGGGAGGCCGCACGCCTGGCCTGCGACTATCTGGGCGCTTCCTGGAACACGCCGTGCTTCGACTGGTGGGAGGAGGACAGCCACCGCAGGCACGGCGCGACGCTGGCGTCCATCGAAGCGGGGCTGCGCGCCGCACCGGCGGCGGGACTCGTCGAGGGCGGGACGGCGGAGCGAGCGCTCGCGGCGGCGGACGACGTCGCGGCGACGGTACGGCGGGAGGGCGTACGCGACGGGCATCTCGTCAAGTGGATGGGGGAAGGCGGCGCGGTGGACGCCAGCCTGCTCAGCGCCCTCACCCCCTTCGGCCTGGCCGAGGGCGAGCTGGCGGAGAGGACGCTGGCCGCGGTCGAACGCGACCTGCTGCACGAGGGCGGCGTGTACCGCTACCTGGACGACACCTTCTACGGCGGCGGCCGCTGGCCGGTGCTCTCCGCGCTGCTCGGCTGGCACTACGCGAGGACCGGTCGCACCGAGGAAGCACGGGCGCTGCTGCACTGGATCGACGGGCAGTTCACGCGGGACGGGCTGCTGCCCGAACAGGCCCCCGAAGGCCAGCGGCTGGCGCCCGGGCGCGAAGCCGAGTGGCTGGACCGCTGGGGCCCGAACGCCACTCCGCTGCTCTGGTCGCACGCGATGTACCTGATCCTCGCCGACGAGCTGGGCGAGCTCGACTCGGCGCCCACGCGGGGCCCGCAGGCGTAGGGAGCCGCAGTACGCGCCGGGCCCTCGGCGTACGGCCTCACCGCCGTACGCCGAGGGCCCGGGCCGCGTCTATCCCAGCCGGACGGTGAACTCGGGGCGGCGCACGCGCAGCACCGTACGGCCGCCCTCCCGCGAGGACTTGGCGCCCTCGCACCGGGCGCCGCCCTCCACGGCCACGACGGACTCGCCGCCGCCCACCGCGCGGAACGTGACCTCGCCCTTGCGGATGCCGGTGATCTCGGCGGTGGCGTACGCGATCCGCCCGCCGCCGGCCTCGAGGTCCAGCGGGAGCATCGCCCCGCTGCGGCCGGGGATCCGCAGCTTCTCGCCGCCGAAGAGCGCCCTGCCCTTCTCGGAGACGGTGAAGACCTGGTCCAGGCCCGAGGTGACGTTCAGGGCGTGCAGCAGGCGCCCTCCGTCGGCGTCGCGCGTCGTCAGAAGGAAGAGCCCCGGGTCGGTGGGGCTGTGGGTCAGCGTGGGAGAGGCGCCCAGTGCCTTCAGCGCGCTCATCCAGAAGTCCAGGTCGCAGCGGTAGTCGGTGGTGACGACCACGGCGCGGCCCTTGCCCACCGGGATGTCGAATCCGCAGCCCTTGCCGGTGCTCAGCTCCTTCAGCACCGTCTCGCCCCTGGACGGCGTGCACAACTGGGCCTTGGCGATGCGGACTTCGGCACGCGGGGCGGCCCAGCCGTGCGAGGTCGCCGACAGCCAGAAGCGGTCGGCGTCGGTCATCGTCTTCCCGGCCTTCAGCCCGAGCGCGTCCGCGAGCTCCGTGCTCTTGCGGCCCGCCATGTCGGCGACGGGGAGCTTGCCGGACAGCAGCAGCTTGCCGCCGGCCTTCAGGTACCGGACGAGCTTGCGCTGCACGCCTGTCGCGAGGTTCTCACCGGTGGCCAGTGCGAGTACGGGCGTACGGTCCGGGTCCAGCTCCGCCGACTGGACGTCGAGGGCGCGGTAGCGGAACCCGCCCAGCAGCATCGCCCGGGAGAGCGCGCCGCGCGGGCCGAAGCCCCTGATCTCCTCGATGTCGGCGAGGATCGCGTCGGCGCTCTCGCGCTCCGGCGGGTGGTACTCGGTCAGGTAGTGGTCGGGGACGAAGCCGAGCGCGACGTCGTCGTACGTCGGGACCATCCCCGCCAGGGCGCCGGCCAGGCCGTTCACGGCGTGGACGGTCTCCTTCAGCGGCTCGTAGCTGAGGTTCTTCCTGCCCTCGGGGTCGACCGGCGCGGAGAAGCCGTGGCGCTCACCCGTGATGCCGATGCGGTCGTTGCCGTCGCCGGCGGGCTTGTCGAGCTTCGGGTTGAACCCCCCTGAGAAGAGGTAGTAGTTGATCATCTTGACGCCCTGGGCGAGGCAGAGCCGCGTCTTGAGGTCCCCGCTCTCCGCGTCCTCCTGGTTGTCCAGGTTGTCGCCGTAGTCGGCGTGCCCGGCGTCGAACTCCAGGGCGCTCAGCGGCTGGTCGCCGTCCTGCACGGACTCCGTGAAGGCGTTGATGAGGTAGAGGTCGGTGACGTTCTTGACGGTGAGCCCGCCGAGGTAGAAGTCCGAGCCGGAGAAGACGCCCGGCTCTCCCGACCACGTCTCCATCAACTGGCTGATGCCGATGGGGAACTTCCTCGCGCCGCCGTCGCTCGTGCCGTGGATGTTGATCAGGAACGGCACGCCCGTGAGCCCGTTGCCCTCGGCCGACTTGCGCAGTGCCCTCACGTACCGGGCGAAGCGGCCCCGCATGAACTTGCCCAGGTCGTGCATGAGGGCGGGGGAGTAGGCGTCCTTGGGAGCACGGATCGCCTTGTCGCGTTCGCCGGCGGGGGCGTCCGCGAACGGGTAGCGGTCGGAGAGCTTGCCGCCGTACGTCTCGTCGAGCCAGGCGTTGAAGTCCTTCAGGGCGCCGTCGGAGAGGGAGGGGTGGTTGCTGACCCAGTTGAGCATGCCGATCTCGTTGTCGAGCTGGCAGGCGATGACTCCGGGGCGTCCCTTGCGGTGCTTGCGCTTCGCGATCACCGGGATCACCGCGTCGTACCAGCGCCGCACCTCCTTGAGGTAGGCGGGCGCGAGGTAGTCGACGGTCTGGGCGGTGTCCTTCTGCCCGTCCCAGCCCTTCGCGACGATCTCCGGGTGCTCCTCGCGCACGCGGGCCGGGATCCCCTCGCCCTTCAGCTCCGCCATGGTGAACGGGCCGGGGCGGGCGATGACGTGGAAGCCGTTGTCGAGGCACAGGTCCAGGAAGGCGCCGAGGTCGCGCTCCTCGCGGGTGCGGCCGGTGACGTCGATGGACCCGCCGGACGTCTCGTGCCACATCCACGGGATGTAGGTGGCGATCGTGTTGAGTCCCGCCTCCTTCGCCAGGTCGAGGCGCGACTGCCAGTCGGAGCGCTTCAGCCGGAAGTAGTGGATCTCGCCTGCGAGGACCAGGACGGGTTCGCCGTCGATCAGCAGCCGCTTCCTGCGGTACGTGACGGACGGCGTCCCCTTGTCGCCGAGGACACCGCCGGCGGCGGGGGCGGCAGCGGCGGCCGGGGCGGTGTTCATGCCGGTCGCGACGGCGGCGACTGCCCCCGCGCCGCCGAGTACGGTGCGGCGGCGCGGAGTTGAGGGCTGGGACGTCATGTCTGGTTTCTCCGTGGGGTCGTGGGGTCGGGACGGGTCCCTGTACTGGCCGACGACGGTGCGCCGTGACCGTATGCGCTTACAGGAAGCGCATACAAGAGGTCTGGGGGAAACCTGTGACGTCCGGGCATGAGAGGTCAGCGGGCCACCCTGAACCCGGTGTTGCCGGAGGTGCTGTCAGGGGTGTTGGCCATCCGGGCGGAGGTCCGGTAGCGCACGCAGTACGACTCGTGGCACAGGTGCGAACCTCCGCGCAGCACGCGGGTGCCGCCCTCCGGGGGCCCCGCGGGGTCCGTTCGCGGGCCGTCGACGTGGTAATCCGTGCTGAAGCGGTCCGCGCACCACTCCCACACGTTGCCCGTCATGTTGAACAGGCCGTAGCCGTTCGCCGGGAAGGCGTCGACGGGGCAGGTTCCGGCGTAGCCGTCGGCCGCGGTGTTGGTCTCGGGGAACGTGCCCCGCCAGATGTTCATCCGGTACGTGCCGCCCGGGTCGCGCCGTTCGCCCCACGGGAAGGGCATGCCGGCGAGGCCGCCGCGTGCCCCGTACTCCCACTCGGCTTCGGTGGGCAGCCGCACTCCCGCCCAGTCGCAGTACGCCAGGGCGTCGCCGTGCGAGACGTGCACCACCGGATGGTCCTGGCGGCTGTCCACGTCCGAGGCGGGGCCCTCCGGGTGGCGCCAGTCGGCGCCGAACACCTGCCGCCACCAGGGGGCGGACGCGGCCGCGCGGGTGGGCGGGAAGTCCCGCGGCAGGAAGCCGCCGAAGACGAAGGACCAGCCGAAGCGTTCGGCGTCGGTGCGGTAGCCCGTGGCGTGGGCGAACGCGGCGAACTCCGCGTTGCTCACGGTCGTCGCGGCGAGGGAGAACGGGGAGAGCGTCACCTCGCGCACGGGCCCTTCGCCGTCGGCCGGGTACGGCCCGTCCTCGCAGCCCATGCGGAAGCGGCCCCCGTTCAGCCGCCGCCAGCCGCCATGCGGCTCGTGGCCCTCCGGAGCGTCCGGGCCCCGCCGCCCCGGCCCGCGGTCCGCGCCGCGGCCTCTCGGCGACGGCGAGGGCGCGGCCGGCGCGGGCGGCCGGGACGGAGCGCAGCACGCGGGCCGCGGACCGGTGTCGCCGGGAGGAGAGGACATGGGCGGCTCACCCCCGGCCGCGTTCCGGCGGCAGCACGCCCTCCGGCGTGTCCCCGTACTGCTGCTGCAGGCCTGCCAGCTGCTCCTTCAACTCCGCGACGACGGAGGCGTATTCGGGGTCGTCGTAGCGGTTGTGAAGTTCCTCGGGGTCGGCTGCGAGGTCGAACAGCTCCCACTCCGGCTCCCTGCGCTCGTCGCTCGCACCGGAGGCGCCGGAGCCGTGACCCGGGTAGTGGATGAGCTTGTGGGTGCGCGTCCGGATGCCGTAGCTGGCCTGGACGTGGTGGTCGCCGTCCAGATGCATGTAGTAGCGGTAGTACACGCCCGTCCGCCAGTCCTCCGGCGTGGAGCCGCGCAGCAGCGGCAGCAGGCTGCGGCCCTGCATCCGCGCGGGCGGCTCCACGCCCGCGAGGTCGAGCAGCGTGGGGGCGAAGTCGACGTTAGCCACGAGGTCCTCGTTGACGGATCCCGGCGCGACGACCCCCGGCCAGCGCATGACGAGCGGGATGCGCATGGCCGGGTCGTACATGAACCGCTTGTCGAACCAGCCGTGTTCACCGAGGAAGAAGCCGTGGTCGGAGGTGTAGGCGACGGCGGTCCCCTCCGACAGCCCGGCCGTCTCCAGCCAGTGCAGAACCCTCCCGACGTTCTCGTCGAGGGAGGCGACCACACGCAGGTAGTCCTTGATGTAGCGCTGGTACCGCCACTCGCGCTCCTCACGCTCCGAAAGCCCCTCCGGCACGGGCTCCTTGAGGTCGTGCGCCTCCAGGTCGGACATGGCGAGCCGCGCCTCCGACGCGGCGGACGCGCGGCCCCGCAGGTCGTCGTGGAGCGTCGGGGGCGCCGGGATCTCCTCGCCCGCGTACAGGTTGCGGTGACGGTCTGCGGGTTCGAACGAGCGGTGCGGCGCCTTGTGCTGGATCAGCAGGGCGAACGGACGGCCGGGGTCGCGCTTGTCGAGCCAGCCCAGTGCCAGATCGGTGATGATGTCGGTGACGTAGCCCTGGTACCGGCGTTCGCCCTCGGCGGTCAGGAACGTCGGATCGTGGTAGACGCCGTGCTCGGGCAGGATCTCCCAGTGGTCGAAACCGCGGGGGTCGCTGTCGCCGCCGTGCCCGAGGTGCCACTTGCCGATGATCGCTGTCTGGTAGCCGGCCGCCTGCAGCATCTCCGGGAAGCTCGGCTGCGTGGCGTCGAAGGTGTGGTCCGGGCCCTGGAGCGAGGTCATGCCGTTGACGTGGCTGTAGGCGCCGGTCAGCAGAGTGGCCCGGGCGGGCGAGCAGATCGCGTTCGTGCAGAAGGTGTTGTCGAACCGCATGCCCCCGGCGGCCAACTCGTCGACGGCCGGAGTCCGGTTGATGACGCTGCCGTACGCGCCGATGGCCGGGACGGCGTGGTCGTCCGTCATGAACAGCACGATGTTGGGGCGCTCGTCGGCCGGGCGCTCGTCGCTCGTCGGAGTCATGACGTCCTTCCTGCGGGACCGGCGGGGGCACGGTGCGGTGCGGGGGACCGCACCGGGCGCCCGCCGGCCGTCGATGGGGTGACCGGCGACGGTCAGGCTATGCCGAAGTCCTCCTTCGCCAGCAGCGGCCTGACCCGGCGGTCGAACCCGCCCGTGCGGAACGGACGTTGCAGCAGTCCGGGGCGGAGCACCTGCGCCAGTCCGGCGGCGACCATGCCCTGGTCCAGGGCGAGCATGTAGTCGCTGACGGTCCCCTTCCGCACGTCCACGGAGTCCCGGAAGCCGAGCCCCTTGTGGTACGCCCCGAAGTCCTCAGCGATCTTCAGCAGGTTGGAGACGGACTCGGCGGGCTCGTACTGCATCGCGAGGAAGGAGGCGTGCGGTGTGACGACGCCCTTGGACTCGTAGCCGTCGACGGTCATGCCGATCGCGTCCACGCCGTACTCGCTGTAGCCGCCCGCGGGGATGTTCGCGGGGGAGAAGCCCCAGTAGCCGTACTTCTCCTCCTCCAGGCCGTGCTCGATGTGGCTGCGGATGTAGCGCTTGTGCGTGAGGCCCCACGCCTTCGGCGACCACTCGGCCTCCGGCACGAACAGCGGGACCATCAGCGCCTCGAACATCGAACCGCCCCAGCTGGGGACGAGCTTCCGTCCGCGGTAGGTGTAGTGGCCGCGGAAGAGGCGCACGCCGTCGACCGTCACGTACTCGCCCTCGGGCTTCTGCTCCTGCTCGTTCTCCGGCACCATCGTGCGGAACGTGTGCCAGTAGTGCTCGCCGGGCAGGCTGCCGTCCCCGATGCCGAGGTAACTGGCCATGCGAGGCTCGGTGTTGAGCGACCCGTACCAGTGGCTGGTGAAGGTGTCGTCGTCCGTCCAGTAGCCGCCGTGCAGCTGGCCGGGGTTCTGCGCCGGGTCGTCCTCGTCGAAGGGCGTGTAGAAGAAGGACCAGTCGGCGTCCGCCAGCAGCTTCTTGACGCGGGGACGCAGCGAGGGGTCCGCGTCGGCGGCGATGCGAAGCCCCGTCACGAGCCAGGCGTTGTCCACGGACGACAGGAACGGCCGTACCTCGTCGCCTGTTTCGGGCCATTCGGTGAGCACGTCGCCGGTGGAGGCGTCGTACCAGTTGAGCCAGAAGCCGTGCGCCCGGTGCAGCTTCTCCACGGCGGAGACGGCACCCGCGAGCCGGTTGTGCATCGTGCGGCGGCTGATCACCCCGAGGCCGGCGGCGGCCACGGTGGACCACATGCCGCAGCCGATGTTGGTGGGGGAGGTCTGCACGCTCCGCTCGGGCTTCGAGCCGCTGACGTCGACCTTGTCGGTCGCGAGACCGAAGTCGGTGTGCATGGCCTCGATGGAGCGGTAGGTGTCGGCGAACCAGCGGTGCAGCAGCGCAGCCGTCCTGGTACCGCCGGCGGCCTTGCCGCTTCCGGTGCGGCCGAGAGCCGAGGCGGGGGCCGCTCCGGCGCCGAGGGCGAGAGCGGCCGTTGCGCCGGCGCCCGCCGTGAGGATTGTCCGTCGGTTCATGGTGGTTGCGACTCCTTCGTTCGTTCGGTTCGGAAGACAGGAAGCCGGAGACGGAAGCGGCGGGGCCCCGAGCCGGGGGCCCCGCCGGTGGTCAGACCCTGGTGAGCCGCAGCGCGCGGATGCCGGGCATCGGCAGGTCGACCGTGAGGGAGACGGAACCGCAGGGGCCCGTGGTCACCGTCTCCAGTTCCTCCTCGAACAGCCGGTCCGCGTCGCGGAGCCGGGCCCACTGCTGCTCGTCGGGCCAGTCACCGCCGCCCAACTCGTCCCAGACCGACTGAATGTTGGAGTGCTCCTCGTCGACGCTGCGCAGCGTCACGGCGTAACGGGCGTCCGCCGGGAGGCCGTTCACGACGACGGTCGCCCCGCGGTTCAGCGCGGGAGCGCCGTCGATCTTCGTCTGGTCGAGCGTGCCGTTCCAGCACAGGACGTCGACGGTCGAGAAGTCGTCGCCGCGTGTGGCGAGCGACTCGACCAGCGCCTCCGCGCCGTCACCGGACACCGAGGCCGGGACGCGTCCGCCCTCCAGCTGTGAGAGCATCCGCAGCGCCCAGAAGCGCGGCTTGCGCAGGTTGCCGACCGTCAGCAGCCCGAAACCGCCGTGGAAGAGCTTCGGCGGCCTGCCGAGCTCCTCGAAGTGGTCGGTGGCGACCCAGTACGCGAGGCAGTCGGTGGACTCCAGCGCGCTCTTCATGCCGCGCAGCACGAACGGTGCGGAGAAGACGGAGTCGCTGACTCGGTGGAAGTGCGTGGGCGTCACGCCCCACTCGGTCCACAGGATCTCCGGCTCCGGCTTGCCCGTCGCCTCCGCGAACGAGCGGGTCTGGGGGCGGAAGTCGAGCGGCGCGTTGCCGTAGGTGTGGGTGGAGATGAAGTCGATGGGGACGTCGTTCTCGCGGCAGTGCTCCAGCAGCGGGCCGACCCACTTGGCCGCCGCGGAGCCGGGGCCGCCGACGGGGATGCGGGGGTCGACGTCCTTGATCGCGCGGACGGCCGTCTCGTACAGCAGGTGGTACTGGGCCTGGGTGCCGTTCCAGAACACCTCCAGGTTGGCCTCGTTCCAGATCTCGAACTCCCAGCCGGCCACCTCGTCCGCGCCGTAGCGCTCCCGCAGGTGCTCGGTCGCCGCGCGGCACAGCTCGCCCCACCGCTCCCAGCTGCGGGGGACGGACGCGATCCCCTTGTAGTCGAAGATCGTGTACTCGGGGTCCAGCGCCAACTCCGCCGGCATGAAGGAGAGTTCGACGACGGGCTTGAGACCCAGCGCCAGGAAGCGGTCGTAGACCTCGTCCATGCCGGAGAAGTCGAAGGACCCGTCCGGACGCACGCTCACCATCTCGGGCAGGAAGGTGCCGTGCGCGCGCACGGTGCGTACGCCGAGTTCGTCGCGGACGATGCCCAGCGCGTCGGCGTACTCCCTGGCGACGTCGGCGCCGCCGGGACCCGGCTCGTCCCAGATCAGCATCGACAGGTGCTCGGCGCCGATCATCCGGTTCCACACGGGCGGCATCTGTACCGGCGCGGCGGAGGCGTCGACGGAGACGGTCACCCCGGCGGGCTGCGAGCCGGGCGCCTTCGGGCAGCCGCGCACGGCTTCGCCGGAGAGCGGGCCGGGACCCGCGTCCGTCCAGGAGGCCACCTTGTACCAGTAGCCGCGGCCCGCCTCGACGAGCGAGTCGGCGTACGGAGGCGCGGGCACTGCCAGCACGTCGCCGCCGCGGTGGTCCAGCGGTTCGTACGGCCCGTCGACGGTGTCCGCGCGGTGGACCAGATACCCCAGGGCGCCCTCGACCGGCTGCCAGTCGAGGAGCACGTGACCGGTCCCGTCCTCCGAGCGGAGCCCGGCCGGCGGGGGAAGGTCGGCGGTGCCGGTGAGCGGCTGGTCGCTGGGGAGGCCGATGCGCTGCTCCCAGTCGAGGCGAGCGGCGTTCTTCTCGGTCATCGTGTGGTTCACCTTTCATGGATGCGCATACACTGCGGGCCGCCGGAGGCGGGGGCCGGGCCTGCCCGGCGGGCGGGAGGACCGCGGTGAGTGCGGAGTCCGGCGTGGTGCGGCTTGCGAACGGAGCGCGGGGGCACCGGAGTCGGGCGGGGACGTCGGTGGCGGTCGGTGGGCGGCGGGGCCGGGCCTGCTTACTTGAGCCCGGCGGTGGCGATGCCCTGCGTGAAGTAGCGCTGCAGGACGATGAAGACCAGCAGCACCGGCAGCACGACGAGGAAGGCGCCCGCCATCAGCACGCCGTTGGAGCCGTTGGTCTTCGTGGGGTCGATGGCGAAGGTGGCCAGCGCGACCGGAAGGGTGTACTTGTCGGGGTCGTTGGTGGCCACCAGGGGCCAGAGGAAGTTGTTCCAGGACTGCAGGAACGTGAAGATCGCCAGCGTGGCCAGGGCCGGTTTGACCAGCGGCATCGCGATCCGCCAGAAGATGAACCACTCGCCCGCTCCGTCGATGCGGGCCGCCTCCAGGAGCTCGTCCGGGATGGCCGACATGAACTGCCGCATCAGGAAGACGCCGAAGGCACCGGCCGCGAACGGCAGGATGAGCGCCGCGTAGGAGTCGATCAGGCCCATCTTGCTGACCATCACGAACATCGGCATCAGCATCAGGTTGTGCGGCACCATCAGGGCGCCCAGCACGAGCCCGAACACCGGGCGCTTGCCGGCGAAGTTCAGCTTCGCCAGGGCGTAGCCCAGCATGGAGCAGAAGACGAGGTTGCAGCCGGTGACGGCAACGGCGACCAGCGTCGAGTTGAAGAAGTGCGACCCCATGTCGAGCAGGTCGAGCAGCTTGTCGAAGTGGACGAGCGTCCACTCGTCCGGGATCCACACCGTGGGCGTGGCGCCCAGGTCGCGCTCCGACTTGAAGGAGGAGAGCACCATCCACAGGAACGGCGTCGTCATCACCAGGACGCCTGCCCACAGGGTGGCCACCCTCAGCCTTCTGCCGGTCCGCTCGCCCTTGTGCAGCGGACGACTGGCCGTATCGCTCACCTGGGCGGTCATCGGGTCTTGTCCTTCAGCAGACGGAGCTGGAGCAGGGTGATCGCGAGGATGACGGTGAAGAGCACGTAGGCCATCGCGCTGGCGTAGCCCATGTGGAAGAAGTCGAAGCCCTCGCGGTACATGTCGAGCGAGACGGTCAGGGTGCTGTTGTCCGGACCGCCCTCCGTCATCACGAACGGCTCCTCGAAGACGTTGAGGAAGCCGATGGTCGTCATCACGCTGACGTAGAGCATCGTCGGACGCAGCAGGGGCACGGTGACGCTGCGGAACTCCTGCCACATGCTCGCGCCGTCGAGCCGCGCGGCCTCCCGCACCTCGGTGGGGATGCCCTGCAGCCCGGCGAGGAAGAGGACCATCGCCGTGCCCATGTTCCGCCACACCGCCATCACGATCAGCGAGGGCATCGCCAGGGCCTTGGAGCCGAGGAAGTCCGGGGACGTCAGGCCGACTTCGGCCGCCAGTCCGGAGATGAGGCCGTCGGCCGGGTCGAGCACGAAGCGCCACACCACGGCCACCGCGACGATGCTGGTGACGACGGGCGCGTAGAAGCCGACCCGGAAGAAGGTCCGCAGCCTGCCGACGCCGGAGTTGAGCAGCACAGCCGCGACGAGTCCGGCGCCGACGGTCAGCGGCACGCCCAGGACCACGAAGTAGCCGGTGTTGAACAGGGCCGTCAGGAAGCGTTCGTCCTCGAAGAGGCGGGTGTAGTTCTCGAGGCCGGTGAACTCCGTGGAGAACGGGTCGCGGACGTTCGCCAGCCCGAAGTCGGTGAAGCTCATGACCAGCGTGGCGACGATGGGCACGGCCATGAACGTCAGGAACAGCACCAGGAACGGGGAGGAGAACATCCACCCCGGGAGGTTCTGCACGCTGAGCCGGTCCCGGCGGCGCGGCCCCGCGCCCTTGCCCGTCCCGGCCCCGGGCCGCACCTTGCCGGTGCTGCCCGGGGCTCCCCTCCGGGAGTCGGTGGTCGTGGTCATCCGGTCAGTCCACCAGGCCCTGGGTCGCCTTCTGCATCCAGGCGGCGGCCTTCTCCGGGGACTCGCCCTTCTGCGAGATGCGCGCGACGCCCTCGTCGATCTTGGAGGCGAACTCCTCCCACTTGGCGAGCGGCGGAACGGTCTTGGCCGTCTTGAGCTGCTCCTCGAACGCGTCGAGCTGCTCCGGGGCGTTCTTCAGCGCCGGCTCGTCCCACGCCGCCTTCTTGGCGGGCAGCGATTTGGCCATCTCGTACCAGCGGCCCTGCTGCTCGGTCTCGGTGAGGAACTTCTGGAACTCCTTCGCCGCGGCCTTGTGCTCGCTGTCCTCGAAGGTGACGAGGCTGGCGCCGCCCACCCACGAGGTGCTGGACTCGTCCGCCGGGAGCGGGGCGGTGGCGTACTTGCCCTTGAGCTGCGGCTGCTGGTCCTTGATGTTGTTCACGATCCAGGGGCCGGAGATGAACATCGGGGCGTCGCCGGAGCCGAAGTCCTTGACCACGTCGTAGTCCGGCGGCGAGCTCTTCCTGGAGAGGCCCTTGTCGAAGTAGTGCGCGTACTCCTCCAGCGCCTTGACGGACTCCGGCGAGTCCAGAGCGGGCTTGCCCGACTTGTCGAGGAGCTGGCCGCCGGCCGAGTAGAGGAAGGGCAGCCACGTCTGCCAGGTGCCGACGTTGGCGGGCTGGTGGTAGGTGCCCCACTCCGCCTTCGCCTCGTCCTTGTAGGCCTTCGCGAGCTTGCGCTGGTCGTCCCAGGTGGCCGGGGGCTCGTCCACTCCGGCCTTCTCGGCGAGGTCGGTGCGGTAGTAGAGCGCGCGGGTGTCGACGTACCAGGGGACGCCGTACGCCTTGCCGTCCTTCACGCCGCTGTTCCAGGCCGCGGGGAAGTAGTCGCCCTTGTCGAAGGTCTTCTCGTCGACGGGCTCGAGGGCCTGTAGCTCGATGAACTCGCCCATCATGGTGCTGCCCATCTGGGCCATGTCGGGGAGCTCTCCGGCGGCCACGGCGGAGGTCAGCTTCTGGTGGACGACGTCCCAGCCGACCGGAGTGACCTTCACGGTGATGTTCGAGTGCTTCTCGTTGAACTCCTTGCCGAGCTTCGCCAGGTGCTTGCCCTCCTCTCCCATGCCCCAGACGGTGAGGGTCTGCTTGTCCTTGGCGGAGGCCTGTTCGCTCCCCCCGCTGCCGCAGCCGGTGAGCAGCAGCGCGAGAGCGGTCGTGGCCGCTGTGGCGGCGGCGATGCGGGGTATGGGCTGCATGGAGGGGCTCCTCCTCGTTAGCGGAGCGTGATGGGGCGCCGGACGTTCGTAGGCCGAGGCCGGGTGACTCGGGCGGCCGCGTGGCCGTAAGAGAGTCTGTAAGCGCATACATACTCTGGAAGCGACCGCCCGGGCGTGCAAGGCCCGGGGGTATTACGACTGTGTAACGGAAGCCGCGTCGGGCACCGCGTCGTGGCCGTTCGCGCATCCGCAGCTGGAACGCCGGATCACGGAGACCGGCAGCACCCGCGACTCGGGCTCGCGGTCGCGGTCCTCCAGCCGTGAGACCAGCAGGTCCACCGCCTCCTCGCCGAGCCGGCGCATCGGCTGCCGCACGGTCGTCAGCGCGGGGGTGACCAGGCGTCCGAGCGGGATGCCGTCGAACCCCGCCACGGCGAGGTCCTCGGGCACCCGCACGCCGCGCCGGTTCAGTTCGGAGAGCGCCCCGACCGCCATCTGGTCGTTGGCGAACACGACTCCGCCCGGGAGCTCCGCCCCGCCGTCGAGCAGCTCAGCGACGGCCTGGCGCCCCTCGGCCTGCGTCAGCCTCGTCCGTACGTCAGGGCGCTCGGGCACCGGCAGCCCGGCCTCCAGATGGGCGGCCTGGAAGCCGCGGAAGCGGGCCTCGCCGTCGGGGGAGTCCTCCGCGCTCCCGACGAAGGCCAGCCGAGTGATGCCGTGATCGGCGATGAGGTGCCTCGTCAGGGCCAGTTCGCCGTCGAAGTTCGCCACTTCCACGTGGTCGAGGTGGTCGAGCGGCGCGTCCTCGCGCGGACCGGCCAGCATCACCACGGGCAGCCGCCGCGAGATCACTTCGAGTTCCTCGGTGGGGACCGTGCGGGCCAGTACGGCGAAGCCGTCGACCCGTCCGGCCACGTCGGCCACGAGGCTCTTGGGGCCCTCCGAGAGAGACGCGGCGATGAGCAGCGCGTAGCCGTGGCGGCGGGCCGCCCGCTCCATGCCGCGGATTATCTCGTCGGAGTAGAGCATCAACTCGGCGTCGCCGTAGTCCCCGTCGGGGTCCTCCGCGTCCGGGTCCGCGTAGTCGGGGAAGCACAGGCCGAGGACGCGCGTGTTGCGGCTGGCGAGGCCCCGGGCGTTGCCGCTCGGTACGTAGCCGAGTTCGCGTGCCGCCTCCAGCACGCGCTCCCGCGTACCCGCTCGGACGGAGTCCGGTGCGCGATAGACTCGCGAGACCGTCGCGATCGAGACGCCCGCCTGTCCGGCGACGTCGTACACGGTGGGAGCACTCACGCGACCGATGCTCTCCTGCCTTGCTGCGGCCGTGCCGGCCGATGGATTGAAAGCGCATTCATCGTACGCCGCCCCCGAAGGCGTCGGCAAGAAGGCGACGAGGAGCACGCGGCCCGGCGGTAGCCGATTCCCCAGCGGCGTCCGGCGTCCGAGCCGCCCGCCGCGGAGGGCGATCCGCAATCGCTTGCCCCGTCCGCGGCACCGATCCTCGCGGCTTCCCGCTCCCGCCGGTGCCTCGGCGCACTCCTGGCCCGCAGCCGATGCACTGCTTTCGGCCACTGATCCAACCGTCTGAGCGCCCGCCATGCTCCCGCTCGGCGGCCCCCGGTGGGCCCGAACTCGCGCCGACCGCCTGCTACTTCAGGTAACTCCAGCTCGGTACGTACCTGGTGGGCGCGGGGGAGGGTCGGATGGCGGGCTTCAACTGGCCGCCGGGCGCCATGCGTTCACATTCATGGCCAGAGCTTCGGCGGAAAGTCGACTGCGAGAAACCTTGCCGGGAATCGCCGGTGTCCATAACCTGACTCGCCAGTAACTCTTCCGCACAGCAGGGTCGCCTTCTGTGCGTTCCCCCCTGGTACCTCGCACGTGCTCCACATCCCCCACACCACGGTCACGATCGTCAACTGCACTCAAGGGGACACACCATGAAGGATGCGCACGGCAGACCGCTGACAGGACGCACGAGTTGGCGGAAGTTCGCCGTCCTGTGCGTGCCGGGCTTCGCGGCGACGGCGGCCCTCGCCATCGCACTGGCCAACGGAGCGCTCGCCGCGTCGTTCGCCGTGTCGGGACAGCAGTTCAAAGTGTCCGCGAAGAGCCTGGACGGCGACGGTTTCGTCCAGTACGGCAGCATCGACAAGAACGCCAGGGGCGAGCTGATCCCCGTGGCGGTCACCGGGATCAAGTCCGCCGAGATGCGCGACCTCTGCCAGTCCGTCGTCACCAAGCTGCCCATGATCGGCAGCATCTCGCTGAACCTGACCGCGGGTACCGGCAGCAAGCCGGTGGAGGCCACCGACCTCTTCGTCGACGCGACGCAGCTCTCCGGCGACGCCGGCTTCAACAAGATCGAGATCGGCCGGGACGCCTCGACCCTCGACAAGGGCCCCAAGGGCGGCCAGGGCCTCCAGGACCTCTTCGGCCAGCAGGCGGACGACGTCCACATCTCCAGCCTCAAGCAGACCGCTTGGGCCACGAACGCGGGCAAGTTCAAGCTGTCCGGCCTGCACATGAAAGTGAACAAGGGCACGAAGGAATGCTTCTGATCTGGCGCCGGTGGCGCGGGTGGCGCCGCGGCCGGCCTTTCTGGGGCGGTCTGCTGACCGTCCTCGCCGGTACGGAGATCGCGGTCATCCCCCTGGCCCCGCTGAAGGTGATGCTGCATCAGGGAACGGCCGGGCTTCCGACCGTCGTACTGGGGCTGGTCATGGTGGTGCTCGGGCTGAGCGCCTGGTTCGGCCCCCAGTACAGGGGACTCGCGGGCGTGCTGACCGTGCTGCTCGCTGCGGCCGCGCTGGTGCTGTCCAACCTGGGCGGTTTCATGATCGGCACGCTGCTGGGCGTGGTCGGCGGTGCCCTGATCTTCGCTTGGCGGCCGGTCCCGGCCGGGCCGCCGCCTGAGGGGCAGCCGGACGCGGAGCCAGCCGACGGCTCGGCGGCCCACGTCGGCCATCCGTCAGGAGCGGCCGCGGACGCCTCGAAGGAGGACACGCTCTCCTCGCTGGCCTCGGCCTTCTCCGTCCCGCAGCAGCCACCGCCCCCCGAATCCCCAGGCACCCCGTCGAGGAACAGCGAAACGAGCCGGAACCCAGAGAAAAACTGAGCGAACGAGTGCCATCGCCCCTTCTGTTTCCGCGAGTCGAACTACAAGGAGCCGAATGATGAGCACGCGCCACCAGCACGCCCGGTCGTTACGGGTCGTCGTGACCGGTATCGTCGCCGCCGCCGCACTCCTGGCGGCCGGCGCCGCGAACGCCGCCCCGCTCAGCGGTGCCGCCGGCACGGCCGCCGCCGAATCGACCACCGTCACACCGGCCGGGGACGAGTACGCCGCCAAGCTCACCGGTGAAGCGACGTTCACCGCCGGATCGGTGACCGTGTCCTGCACCGTCTCGGAGGCCACCGGCCAGATCCCGGCCGCGCCCGGCAACCACAACGACGCCGGACCCGTCGAGTCGGGCATCAACGCGCCCACCTACGACTCCTGCACGGCGAGTCTGCCGGGCGTCGACGCCACCGTGGAGACCACCGGCGACTGGACGGTCTCTATGCAGAACGGCGCGCCCGCGACCGCCGGACTCACCATGCCGACCGCAGGGTTCGTGCTGAAGACCAGCGGCCTCGCCGAGTGCACCGTGACCGCCGCTCCCACCGAGGCGGCGACGGCGACCGGCACATGGGCCAACGGCTCGCCGTCGACTCTGACCTTCGACGAAGCCGCCGTCCCCGTGAAGGTCGAAGGCGGCTTCGGCTGCCCGACGAGCGCCACCAGCTCCGCCTTCAGCGCCACCTACGAGATCACCGACACCACAGACCCCGGCGCGGACGTGACCGTCACCTCCTGATCCACGCCCGCCGCCGCGCACGCCCGCCACCGCGCCGCGGCACGCGTGGAGACGGTCACCCGACCCGGCAGCCGGTCCTCTCCGCTTCCTCGTCAGAGCGGAGAGGACCCAGGTGTTCCCGGTGCCGGGCCCGTTCGCCGACGCTGAACGGCTCGGCCGCCCCGCGCGTCACCGGGTCTCGTACTCGCGTTCGTCCTCGTCTTCGAAGTCCTCGTCTTCCTCGTCTTCCTCGTCTTCCTCGTCTTCCTCGTCTTCGAAGTCCTCGCCGTTCTCGTCTTCTTCGTCCTCGTCCTCTTCGTCCTCGCCGTTCCCGTCTTCCTCCGCGCCGTCCCCGCCGTCTCCTCCGTCTTCCTCGTCCTCGGCGAGCACGTCCTCGTGGCTGCGCACGACCTCGCCCTCCCGGATCTCTCCCCGCCAGCCCTCCGGGACCTCCTGGGCGCCGAGCGAGACGTAGCGGAGGAAATGCTTGAGGTCGAGGCGGAGCCGGCGCCCCTGCGCGCGCCAGATGTTGGCCGTCTTCTCGAGGAACCCGCCGGGGGTGTACTCGACGACGACCACGATCCGCGTCAGGTTCGGCGCCAGCTCGTGGAACGAGATGCTGCCGTGCGTAGTGGCCTCGCCCGACGACTTCCACACGATGCGGTTGTCGGGTACCTGCTCCAGGACTTCGGCCTTCCAAGTGCGCTTCGAGGGGCCGACCTTGCCCGTCCAATCGGAGGTGATCTCGTCGTCGCCCCGTGACGCCTCGACGACGCCCTTCATGAAGCCGCTGAACTCCTCGAACTCCGTCCAGTGGTCGTAGACCCTGCGCAGAGGGAGACCGATGTCGAGCACCTCGACGATGTTCGTCACCTTCTTGTCGCCAGCCTCGCCCCCGCCGCCGAAGAGTTCCTTCACCTTGCCGACGGTCTTGTCCTTCACCTTCTTCGCCACCTGGCCGCCGACGGCCTTCGCCGGCGACTCGCCCTTCAGCAGCTTCGCCCCCATCTCCGGCAGGTCGCCGCCGCCCGGAGCGCCGCCCTCGGCGACCTTCTGAGCCAGCCCCGAGACCTTGCCGCCTGCCGAACTGACGAGTTTGCTTGTCTTCGCGGTCAGGTAGTTGGAGAATTCCTCGCGTACTCGGTCCAGGCCCGAACCGCCGTTGTTCGCGGCGTCCTTGCCTGACTCGTTCTGCGGCATGGCTCCTACCTCCGGCGGCGCTGCTCGGCGGGTGAATTGCTGGCGGTCTTCCGTCCGCCTGACTTCTTGGCGGCCTTCTTCGGCGGCGCCTTCTTGGCGGGGGTCTTCTTCGCGGCGGGCCTGCCCGCCGCCTTCTTCGCGGGCTTCCGCGGTGCCGCGGCCTGCTCGTCCCGGCTCTCACGCGGGGGCCTCTCCGGCCTGCGGCGGCCTTCCTCGCTGCGCCCCCTCCCTTCCTCTGCTTCCTCTTCCTGCTCGTCGCCGGGTTCCTCACGCTCGTCCGAGGCCTGGTCTTCGCCGGACTCCTCGTCTTCGCCGGACTCCTGGTCCTCGCCGGACTCCTGGTCCTCGCCGGACTCCTGGTCCTCGCCGTTCTCCGCGCCGCCGTTTCCACGACCAATACCGTTGAGAGACGTCGTGCGCTCGGCCAGCGAGTCCGCAAACGTGCCGAGACGGTGGTCGACGGCCGCCTTGAGCGCCTCGCGTCCCACCGTCAGCAGTTCGTCACGCACCTGGTCGGCGAGCTGGGCGAACTGCGGGGAGTCGCCGAGCTTGCCCAACCCCGAAGCGAGCAGCTCCTGCGGTTTGGACTGCAGCTTCCCGCTGGCCACGAAGGTGGCGACGGCGATGGCGAGCTTTCCCTTGCGACTCCGTCCGAGGAGGTATCCAGCGACGACGCTCGCCGCCAGTGCGGCCTTCGGGCTGTCACTCATGCGCACATCCCATCCTTCTCCTCGATCCGGCGGCTTCCGCACTGCCCGCCTGGTCGTCTGCTGACAGCGGGACGCCTCGCGGTCCGCCATGCGGTTTCCGGCACCTGGCGCACGGCGGTGCCGGCCAGGGCGGACGGACAGGTTCGTGAGACGACATGGCTCCATCGTGGTCACGGCGACGGGCGGACCGCGCCATCTGCTCCGCCGTACGGGTTCGGGCGCCACGCTGGGAGGACATCCGGCCCGGAAGCGGGGGCTCCGCGCGGCCGGGCAGCGCGAGGACCGGCTCTCTCGCGGAAGCGGTCTTTCTCACGACCAGTCGTGCATATCGCCTGGAACCGTCAAGATCGGCACGTCCTGTGAATCCGTCCCGCGAACGTGAAGGCCGTGCGAAGATGTCCGGCGCCAACACGCGGCGGATTCAGAGATCCTCTCCGCCGCCTTCACTCATCCCACCGCAGCAGCGTCGGCCTCGGGGAGGTCGCTCCCGGGCCAAGCGCGCTCAGTTGCCGGTCTACGCAAGGGGGAACGGGGTCGAATGATCGAGGTTCAGAAACTGACCAAACGTTACGGGGAGACGCTCGCCGTCGACGGGCTCTCCTTCCAGGTGAGGCCCGGCCGGGTCACGGGCTTCCTCGGGCCCAACGGCGCCGGCAAGTCCACGACGATGCGGGCGATGATCGGCCTGGACCGGCCCTCGTCCGGCCAGGTGCTCATCGACGGCAAGCGCTACGAGCAGATCGCTCAGCCCCTGCGGAAGGTGGGCGCGCTGCTGGAGGCCAAGGCCCTGCACGGCGGACGTACCGCGTACGGGCACCTGCTCGGCCTCGCCCGCAGCAACCGCATCCCCCCGTCGCGGGTGGGTGAGGTGCTGGAGACGGTCGGGCTGTCCGCCACCGCGAAGAAGCGGGCCGGCGGGTTCTCCCTGGGCATGGCGCAGCGGCTCGGCGTCGCGGCCGCGCTGCTGGGCGATCCGGAGGTGCTGCTGTTCGACGAGCCCGTCAACGGTCTCGATCCCGAAGGCATCCTGTGGATCCGGGAGTTGATGAAGAAGCTGGCGGGCGAGGGACGTACGGTCTTCGTCTCCAGCCACCTGATGAGCGAGATGGCCCTGACCGCCGAGCACCTGATCGTCATCGGGCAGGGGCGCCTCCTGGCCGACACCACGGTCGAGGACTTCATCGCCCGCAACTCGCGCTCCTACATCCACATCCGCACGCCCGAACCCGAGCGCATGCGCGATGTCCTGGCCGGCGACGGCATCCGGACGGAGAAGGGGCCCGAAGGCGTGCTCGAAGCACTCGGCACCACCTTGGAGACGGTGGGCAAGCTGGCCTCGAAGCACCAGGTGACGGTCTACGAGATCAGCCCCCGTACGGCCTCGCTCGAAGAGGCGTTCATGCAGCTCACCGCGGACGCGGTGGACTTCCGCGCGGACCTGGAGGTGCGGTGACGATGTCGGACACCGGCGCGGCAGTCGCGTTCGAATGGACGAAGATCCGCACACTGCGGTCCACGGTCTGGAGCCTCGCTCTCTTCTCCGCCGCGAGCGTGGTCGTGGCTCTCCTCTTCGGTTACGTCATGCGCGGTACCTACGCGGACCTGGACGCGGCGGCCCAGGCCCGGTTCGACCCGGTCGCCTCCGGCTTCAGCGGGATGAAACTCGGGATGATCGCACTGGTCGTCTTCGGCGTGCTGACCGTGAGCAGTGAGTACTCGACGGGGTCCATCCGCAGCTCACTGGCGGCGGTACCGCGCCGGGGCGTCTTCTACGCGGCGAAGCTGCTCACCGGCACGGCGACGGCGCTGGTCGTCTCGGCCGTCGTGGTGACGCTCAGCTTCTTCGCCGCGCAGACGATGCTGGGCTCTCCGGCGAGCGTCTCCCTCTCCGACGACGGCGTGCTGCGCGCCCTCATCGGGGGAGTGCTCTACATGACGCTGATCTGCGCCTTCTCCATGGGCCTCGCGAGCGTGCTGCGCAGTTCGGCGCTGACCATGGGCATCCTCGTGCCGCTCTTCTTCATGATCTCGACGATCCTCAACAGCATCCCGGGAGTCCAGAAGGTCGCGCAGTTCCTGCCCGACCTGGCCGGCAGCCTCATCCTGCGCAGCAAGGAGCCGCACGGCGACGGGGTGCTGACCGCCTGGACGGGCATGGCCGTACTGGCGGCCTGGGCCGTGCTGGCAGTGGCAGCGGGGTACTTCGCGATGCGTCGGCGGGACGCCTGACCAGCCGTCAGAGCGCCTTGTCCGACGGAGAATCGCGACATTCCGGCGCGGCCGCCGGGCAGGCTCCTCCGGTCTTTTCCGGAGGAGCCGCCGGTGGCCGCCCGTCATTTCGGGCACAACGCCTTCTAGTCGGAGTAAGCCCCGGACCGCAATGAATCCCCACAGGGGGCGGGGAAAAGTCCGGGAATTCCGAACACATTCGGAGCGGAGGATTCCGTTCATGTCGGGGGAGAGGACCCGCGGGGTGGGCGGAGTCCGTCGACGAGGTCCTCGCTCATAACATCCGGAATCGCGAGCTCCGTGATTTCAGCCCCCTGTTCTGCGACGTCCGGAACCCTTTTCCAGGGGCCTTGAGCTGCCATTTTCCGTGCCGCCCCGGAGTCCGGAGCAGGGCTGCGGGGTGTGGTCCGTAACATCCGGAATTCTTCATTCCGCCCCGTGGTGACGCCAGTCAACTGACACATGTCATGTGATGTGGATCACGTGTGGAAAATTGTTGTGGCGAAACCATGAAGCAAATACTGTCTAGCCCGCACCGCTGGGGGGCGCGGATCGTAAAGAAATTCAGAAGTACGCGGTCGGAGCGCCATCGGTGCGCAAGAGCAATTCATGTCTGTACTCGCAGAACAGAATGGAGTTCCATCGTGTACAAGGGCGACGTTTCGCTGGTTGAAGAGATCGCGGAGCAGGACTTCGACGGTGTTGCCTACGGTGCTTGCACCACCAACACCTTCTCCCTCTCCGACGTGCTGGGCAACACCGGCGGCTGGTGCACCCTGACCGTCGAGTGCCAGCCGAACTGCAACTGACCAGAAAAACAGAAAAGAGAAGAGAGAGATCATGAGCGAGGACATTCTGGGTGGTTACGACGAGGCCGAGCTCGTCGAGCTGAGCGACGCCGACGCCTACGGCGGCACGGCGTGGGTCTGCGCCACCGTCACGCTGGCCACCGCGGCCATCTGCCCCACCACGAAGTGCACCAGCCAGTGCTGAATGTGACTTCACCTCTCTCGGTGGTCATGTAGCAGTGCGAAGCGGAATGGAGGCCCATTCGGGCCTCCATTCCGCGGCCTCGACTTCGGCCGTCTTACGACATCTCGCGAAAACGGGAGCAGCAACACCGTGATATCTCCAGCCAAGTACTACCCGGAGTTCGACAGCGCCGAAGTCGAAGAAACAATCGTTCCGCTGTCGCAGTTCGACGACCAGTTCACCGGCGTGCTCCGGGCAGGCGGTGAGAGCGCGGACGAGCCTCCCTCGCCGGGCGAGAAGACGCGCGCGACGGTACGGGAGTGGCTCGGCCGGCCTGAGCAGTACCCGTTCCAGAGCGTCATCAGGGGTATCGCCGCCGGTGTCGCCGGCACCGACCCCGTCGCCCCGTTCGGGAAGCTCTTCAGCGACCCGGACGCCATGCTGGTGCAGCTGCTCGAACGTACTGAGAGCAGGGTGCGCGAGGTCTACAGCCGTCCGCTGGTCGCCGCGATCAACCACGCGCGCGAGGAGGGACGGCTCGTCGGGGAGACCCCCGAGGAGCGCTACCGGTACTTCGTCGACCAGGCGAGGCTCACGTCCTTCGAGGAGGTGAGCGGACTGTCCTTCCCCGTGCTGCGCGACATCACCCGGATCCTGCTCGCCAACGGTGCGGAGAGCGTCACCGAACTCTGCCGCCGGCTCGTCGCGGACCGCGAGGCCATCGCCGGGACGTTCGGCATCGAGGTCACGGACCGGATCGTCTCCTGCGGTTTCTCCGAGGGAGACGCCCACAACCACGGACGCAGCGTCTCCGTGCTCGAATTCGAGTCCGGCAAGAAGCTCGTCTACAAGCCCCGCGACGTCTCCTGTGAAGCCGCGTACGAGCACATCGCCGCGGAACTCAACAAGGAGATCGGGACCTCACTGGCCGCGGCCCAGGTCCTCGAGCGGAACCACTACGGATACGTCGAGTTCATCGAGACCGAGGACGTCTCGGACATGTCCGGGGAGTTCATGCGCGCCAGCGGCGAACTCGCCGCGGTGCTCTACCTCCTCAACGCGCGGGACATGCACTTCGAGAACATCCTGCCGACCCGTCGCGGCCCCGTGCCCATCGACCTCGAGACGATTCTGCACCCGGCCCGCATCCACGAAGGCCCCACGCCGGAAGCCGTGGGGAACGCCTACGAGACGATCGGGCAGTCCATCTACGGCATCGGCATCCTGCCGCTCGTGATGGTCGGGAAGGGCGAGGACGCGGGCCACGTCGACCTCGGATTCCTCGGCGACCAGGGGCGGGGCTCCTCGCCGTTCAAGTCGATCTTCTTCGAGAACCCCTACACGGACCGCATCAGCCTGGTGATCCGCGCCCAGGAGGCGCAGGGCCGCCGTACCGTCGTCAACTCCCTGGGCGAGGACGAGGTCCGCGTCCTGGGCGACCGGATGGCCGAGGGTTTCTCCCGCGTCTTCCGCACGATGATGTCTTCCCAGGAGCGCTGGGCGGAGCTGCTGCGGAAAGCGGCGTCGGGCATGCGCGTGCGCTACGTGCACAACCCGACCGCGCTGTACGCGCAGACGCTGCGGATGACGTCCAGCGCCGGCGCCCTCGACGACGTCTCGCCCTACATCGCGCTGCTGAAGCGCATCGCGATCGCCAGCAAGACCTCGTCCCGGCAGATCGTCCGCTCCGAGATCCGTCAGCTGGCCGAGCGCGACATCCCCTACTTCACGGTCTCCGCGACGGGCGTCGCCCTGGAGGACGGGGACGGCCGCGAGGTCGGAGCCTTCTTCGACGAGACCCCGGTCGACCGCGCCCTCGCGAAGACGGCGCACATGACGGAGACCGACCTGCGCGAGCAGCTCCGGCTCGTCTACTCGGCCTTCTCCTCGCGCTTCCCCGACAACCACCTCGCCGCCTCCGGCACCGCGGACGGCGGAGCGTTCCACGCGCCGTCGGACCACGAGACGGGCGGTGACTCCCACGGCGAGCTCGTCGGACTCGTCGAGCGCCTCGCCGGCAACCTGGTAGAGACGTCGCTGCCCGACAAGTTCGCGCACCTGCCGCGCACCTGGATCGGCCCCCTCGCCTCGGCCGCGGCCAACAGGCCCTGGCCGCCGGGAGTGCTCGGATACGACCTCTACACCGGCAGGGTCGGCCCCGCACTGGCCCTGGCCGCCGCCGGCCGGTTCCTGGACCGCGGCGACTACCGGGACCTGGCCGGGCAGATCTTCTCCACGATGGCGGACATCCTCGCCGAGCACCGGTACGAGAGGCGCAGCGTCCAGCAGGCCGGCTTCGGCGGCTACACCGGCATGGCCGGCATCCTGTTCGCGCTGGCCACCACGGGCCGGCTCCTGGAGAACGACGAGTGGGTCGAAGCCGCGCAGGGCGCGCTTCCGCTGGTCCTCGACCAGATACGCGACATCGATCCGCGGGTGCTCCCCATCGACGTGGTCAACGGCGTGGCCGGTGTCATGGGCTGCGTCACCGCGATCGGCGGCCCGCACGCCGACGGTGCCCTGGCGACACTGACGGGGATGCTGACCGACGCCGTCCGGGACGGGGGGCACGGCAGCGTCTTCGCCCAGTCCGGCTTCGCACACGGCGTCAGCGGGCTCCTGCACGCGCTGAGCGGCGCTCTGCCGCGGGTGCCGTCCGGGCAGCAGGACGTCGTGCGGGACACCCTGAAGGACCTCGTCGGCCGGCTGCAGAAGTTCTACGACAGTGAGCAGGGCAACTGGTTCTCCAACGTGGCCACGCCTCAGTCGTTCTCGACCGGCTGGTGCCACGGTGCGACCGGCATCGCCCTCGCACTGTCCTCGTACGGGAACGTCGCGGAGGACGACGTCGTGAACTGCATGCGCGACGTCGCGATCGGCAACCTCGTACGCCACGGCTTCGGGCGGAACCTGACGTGGTGCCACGGAGACCTGGGCAACCACGACGTGCTCACCGGGCTCGCGGCGGACGACGAGAGCCTGCGCGAGGAGGTCGCCAGGATCGAGCAGCGGTGGCTCCAGCCGGACGTCCTCACACGGAAGATCAACGACAACCAGAGCCGGTACGCGCACACGAACAGCCTCATGGTGGGCACCGCCGGCATCGTCCTGCACCTCGTCAACCGTCTCGATCCGAGCGTTCACATCTCACCGGTCACCCTTACCTTTGAGAGCCGATGACATGAGCCTCACACTCCGCAGCCGCAAGCACGCCCGCCGCGTGCCCACGCTCACGCAGGTGACGCAGACAGAGTGCGGACTGTGCTGCACCGTCGCACTGCTGCGCTACTACGGGCGTGCGGAGGACCTCTCCAGCGCACGCGCCGTGATGGACGCCGGCCGCGACGGCCTGAGCGCCGGTCAGCTCGCCCGCTACCTGCGCACGCGCGGGATGGACGCGAAGCTCTTCCGCGCCAAGAGCGTCACCGCGCTGGAGAAGTTCACCTCGCCGGTGATCCTCTACTGGGAGGAGTACCACTTCGTCGTCCTCGAGAAGTTCGACGGTCAGAAGGCGATCGTCATGGACCCGGCCATGGGGCGCCGTCGGCTGAGCCGCGAGGAGCTGGAAGAGGGCTTCAGCGGCATCGTCGTCTCCGCGGACGTCGGCCCGGACTTCGAGAAGACGCGCCAGAAGCCGATGACGGAGTGGCGCAACATCCCGCTCTTCGCCGAGGGTTCGCGCAAGCGGATCGCCCTCGTCGGCCTGCTCTCCTTCAGCGGCTACGGCGCGGTGCTGGGCATCCCCATGCTGACGGAATGGGCCGTCGACCAGCAGGCGAGGTGGAAAGGGCTCGACGACCTGGGCACCGTCATCGCCGTCGTGCTGGGCGTGGCGGCCGCCTACCTGGCCCTGCACGTGGTCAGAGTCATGGTCCTCTCGACCGTCGTGGCGATGCTGGGCAAGCATCTGATGACCCATACGTTCAGCAAGATGCTGTCCCTGCCGTACAGGTTCTTTACCGTGCGGCAACCCGGTGAGCTGCTGTTCCGGCTGAACAGCGTCAACATGATCAGGGATCTGCTGTCGTCGAGAGTGGCGCAGGGAATCCTCGACGTGGGGACGCTGCTGTGCGTCACCGGCTACCTGTTCTACGTCGAGTGGCGCCTGGGCCTGATGGCCGTCGTGCTGTTCCTGCTCAACGCGTTCTACCTGGCCCGTACGCGGCCGAAGCTGATGGAGTTCGTCGACTCGGAGATCAGCCAGCTGAGCAAGAGCCAGTCCACACAGCTGGACGCGATCGTGTCGATCCCCACGATCAAGATGGGCGGCTACGCGGACGAGTTCCTCGAGAGCTGGGGCAAGGTCTACGGCTCCTCGCTGGAGGCGATGAAGGACCGGATGCGCATGCAGCAGGGCCGCATCTCGGGTGTCACGACGACGACCCAGATGTTCGGTCCGATGATCCTGCTGCTCTCCAGCCTCTACTTCGTCAGCCACGGCTACATATCGCTGGGCGCGGCCATCGCCGTGCAGGCGGTCTCGGCCACCTACTTCTCCCTGTCGACGTCGGTGTTCTCGACCTACACCGAGTTCACCGAGGCGTCCCGCTACATGGCCAGGCTGAGCGACATCGTCAAGTCGGAGCCGGAGGACCCGGGCGGCACCCTCACCGGCCTGCTCTCGACGTCCATCCAGCTGGAGGACGTCAGCTTCCAGTACACGAAACACAGCGACCTGGTGATCCGGAACGTGTCCCTGGACATCCCGGCCGGCTCCAGGGTCGCCCTCGTAGGCGCCTCGGGTTCGGGCAAGAGCACCCTGGGCCGCATCATCTGCGGGCTGTACGAGCCGACAAGAGGCCACGTCAGGTTCGGCGACGTCGACACGCGGCACTACGACAAGAACGCCCTGCGGCGGCAGATCGGCTACATCCCGCAGGAGATCCATCTCCACAACCGCACCATCCTGGAGAACCTGACGCTCGGCCAGGACATCCCCGCGGACAAGGTGCGCGAGTACTGCGCCGGCGTCGGCATCCTCGACTTCCTCGAGGACCTGCCCATGGGCCTCAAGACCCTCGTCTCGGAGATGGGCGCGAACTTCTCCGGCGGTCAGCGCCAGCGCCTCGCCATCGTGCGGGCGCTGCTGCAGAACCCGCCCATCCTCGTGCTCGACGAGGCGACGTCGGCCCTGGACACCGTCAACGAGCGCCGTGTCGGCGAGATCATCGAGCACATCGGCGCCACCCAGGTGATCATCGCCCACCGTCTGGCGACCATCAAAGCCGCCGACCACATCTACGTGCTCGACAACGGCCGCGTGGTCGAACAGGGAAGCCACACGCAGCTGCTGCACGGAGGCGCGGTCTACACGGACCTGTACGCGGACAGGTCCCCGGACCTCGACGTCGTGGTCGGAGGCGAGTGAACGTGGCTGAACCGGACGTCTCCATACCGGCGTTCCTCCCCTTCTACGCGCACCTGGCTCCCAGAAGCGCGGTCGAGGACGCGCTGCGCGACCTCGCCGCACCGGTCACCGCGCCCGAACGCCTCGAAGAGGTGCTGGACCAGGTGTGGAGCGGAATGCTCACCGCCGTCGAGGGGCAGTCCTTCCGGGCACTGATCGGGGAGTTCCACGCCTTTCGGGAGTACCACGGACTCCCCATGGACGCCGAGGGCGACGAGGCGCTGCGGAAGTTCCGCGCCCACCTGGGCACCGACGGCAACTGCCGCGAGCTGATCGGCAGATACCCGGTGCTCCGGCAGCGGCTCGCCACGATCCGGCGGAACCTGCTCGACGCGTACACGGACCTCTTCGCGGCCTACACCGCGGACCGTGCGGAGCTGAAGGCCGCCGGGCTGCTCCCGGCGGGGGACTCCGAAGCGCTGATCGAGAAGATCTTCCTCACCGGCTCCGACCCGCACAACGACAACCGCCAGGTGATCCAGCTCCGGCTGACGGGCGGGACACGGCTGGTCTTCAAGCCGCGCGCCCTGGTCTCCGACCGCTTCGTGAAGGACCTCTACGACGCGGCGGACCCTTACCTCAAGCACTCGCTGCGCGACTGCATACCGCTCTCCGTCTCCACGGGCACGCACGGGTGGCAGCAGTACGTCGCCTCCGCACCGATGGACTCGCCGGACCAGCCGGCGCGCTACTTCTACCGGTTCGGCGCCCTCTGCGCGGTCTTCGGCACCCTCGGCGCCTCGGACATGCACGACGAGAACCTGCTGGCGTGCGGCGAGACCCCGAGCGTCATCGACACCGAGACGATGCTCCGTGCCGATGCCGGCGTCGACAACGACTCCCTTCCGCACGTGCTCGTGAACCACATGAAGCTCTCGGTGGTCTCCACGATGCTCGTCCCCGTGGTGAACCCGACGTCGCCCATCGACGTCGTCATGGCGGGCGTGGGAGTCGCCGGCGACCAGAAGTCGAAGCTGAAGCGCGCGGCGGTCCGCGACGGAACCACGGACAGGATCTCCGTCACCTGGGAACCCGTCACGTACAAGCACCACGGGAACGTGCCCCGCCTCGGGGACGAACGGCTGTCGGCCCCCGACTACTTCAGCGACATCCTCGCCGGGTACTCCGACGGCCTCGCCTTCGTGCGCGACGGCGGGATCTCGAAGGTCGTCGACGCCTATCCCGGCATGCCGGTCCGCAGCCTGATGCGCTCGACCATGGTCTACGGCCGGTTCCTGGACGCCTCCACGCACCCCGACTACCTGCGCGACCCCGCCGAGGCGGCACGGCTGTTCGGGCTGCTCGCCCGCATGCCGGACTACCTCTCGCCCGAGGCGGCCGACTACGTGGCGGAGGAGGAACGCGCGTCGCTGTCGACGGGGAACGTCCCGTACTTCATGACGCGGGCGGACTCGAAGGAGCTGTCCACGCTCAAGACCGCCTATCCGGGGGTGTACAAGGCCTCTCCGCTCGACATGGCGCACCGCGGGATCGCCATGAACTCCGAACGCAGCGACCTCTACCACCATTTCCTGCTGGAGGAGTGTTTCAGCGAGGTCGTCGGCGAGGAGCGGCCGGAAGGACTCTCCTCGGAGAGCCTGTTCGGGAGACCGGTCCTCGACAGCGCACGCCCCGGCGCCTGGTGGCCCGAGATCGCGCGCCGGATCGACGAAATCGGCGTGCGCTTCGAAGGGCCGGAAGGAACCGAAACCGGCTGGGTCTGCGGCATTGGCCCGGAGCGGAACGTCTCGACCATCACGCCCGGCAACTTCGTCTCGTTCCATGACTCCGGCGGGATAGTCACCTTTCTCGAGAGGGCGTCGCGCCACGACAGCGCACTGCGTTCCGTCCACGCCGGAGCCGACCGGGGTCTGAGAAGTCTGCTCGCGAAGTACGGCGACCTGCTGATGCAGACACCGGAATCCGTCTTCACCGGCGCCGCCTCGATGCTGCTGACGAGACCCGCGGACGTCGACCGTGAATGGTTGGCGAAGGTTTTCGAGAGAATCGAAGAGCGGGCGATCTCGAACGAACTCGAAAAAGACCTGGCGAATGGCCCGGCCGGTCTGCTGATGGTTCTGCTGTCACGCGCCGGGGAAAGCGGAGCGAGCGGAGAAAGCGTTCTCTGCGACGAGAAACAGCTCGGGAAGCTGCGCGATCTCACCCTCGAGCACCTCTCGGCGGACAGAACGGCGAAGTGGTTCGACGTCGCGCACGGCGAACTGGGGCTGCGCTGGGCTTGTTCGCGTATGGGAAAAATGCTCGAGGATCCGGCCCTGGTGGAACAGTCGGCCGACTGGCTCGTCGCACGGTCCTCCTCGGACGAACAGACCCCCTACGCGGGCTGGTGCAACGGCGCCGCGGGTCAGCTCCTGACCTCGGCGGAGATCCTCGGCGCCGCAGGCCGCACAGACTGGCTCACGGGTGCGCGACTGCAAAGCCTGGTCGACAAGGCGACGGCCCTTCCGGAGGACAGGGCGTTCGACCTCTCCGTCTGCCACGGCAGCAGCGGCGTCGTCCAGTCGCTCGTCGCCGCCGGACGCCTTCTCGGAGAGGAATCCCTCTTTACCAGAGCCCATGAGTATCAGGAACTCGTTCTTGACAGAATCCGGAGGACCGGATTTTATACAGGTGCTGGAGGCCGGACATCCCTGTTGGGATACATGTTCGGGTGGTCCGGTATCGGTGACACCGACGTCATTCTCCAGTCTGCCGGAAAGAGTCCTGGAAAAGGCGTCGGCGATTGTCACCTTCCGGTCGCGCTTTCCAGTGGTGTTCTCGACCGACGGACAGCAGCAGGAGGTTCACAATGAAGAAGAGCCGCGGCACTTGGGGTGTCGTCGTCGCTATCGGCGGCGCCATCGCGATCACGAGCGCGTACAGCGGAAACACCGTGCTCGCCGGAGTGGTCGGAGTGCTGACCGTCGTCGTCGCAGTGGCCACGTTCATGAAATTCGACCGCAAGCAGTCCTGAAGAATCGGGACCAGGGGAGCGCATCGCGCACACCTCGATGCGGAAAAGCCCGTAGAAAGGAATTCCCGGGGTGCGGCTCTCGATACTCCTCCCCTTCGGTCCTGTCCGTCCGGAGCAGGTCGTCCCTTTTGCGAACCTGGTGCACTGGACGTGTGCGCACAGGTTGTGGCAGGGCCACGGAATGCTCCTGGACAGTCATCATCTGATCAATTGGCTCGCCGGAATCGGCATCAGGGTCCCTTCCGGGTTCGGTGTCTCCCTGATGCCGCTCCGCTCTCCGTACCAGGCCGCGCTGGAAGCGCGTTCCGTGGCTCTCAACACGGGGCATTCCGTCGTGGCCGGGTTCGGCCCCGGGGGAGTCGCGGCCCAGCGCAGCTTCATGGGCAAGCCGTACGCCAGCCCGCTCGCGGCGAGCCGCGAGTACGTCAGCACGGTGCGGGGCCTGCTGTCCGGCGAGGTCACGGAGGTCCACGGGGACCACTACTCGTCCGTCTCGCGCCTGGTGGAGTTCAAGCCGGCGCCCGTCTCCGTCGGCCTGGGCGTCCTGCGGGAGAAGATGGCCGCCCTGGCCGGTGAGATCGCCGACGTGGCCATCACCTGGCTCGGCTCCGCGCACTACCTCCACGAGACGCTGATGCCGGCGATGGAGGAGGGTGCGCGGGAGCGCCGGTCCGGCGACCCGGCCAAGGTGACGGCCATCGTGCCCGTCGCCCTCTCCGGTCCCGACCGCAAGGTCGCCGATCTGGCCGCCGCGGCCTGCGGGCAGCACATCCAGGCGCCGCACTACAAGGACGCCCTGCGCAAGGCCGGTGTCGATATCTCCGGAGACGGAAGCCCCGGGGACGCCGTGAAGCTCGTCGACGGCGGGGTCTTCCTGTACGGCACGGCCGAGGAGATCCACAAGCGGCTGGACGAGTACCGGAAGATCGGCGTCGACGAGGTCGTCCTGAACGCCACCGGCGTCGGCAACATCGCGGGCCCCCGCGCGGCCGCCACCGACCTCCTGGAGATCCTCGACGCGGCGTCCTGACGCCGGCGCCGCCAGGAGCCCTACCCCGCTCCACCCCGCCGCCCCGGTCAGCAACCCCCCTGCTGGCCGGGGCTTTCCTCTCGCCGCGTGCGCGGGCCGCGGCAGGACGCGGCTGGAGAAGGACATCCCGCGCGCCGCGCGCACGTACCTCCAAAACCGGAAACGCCGCGCTCTACGCATGTAGAACGCGGCGTTCGCGCGCGCCCCCGGCAGGACTCGAACCTGCGGCCAAGCGCTTAGAAGGCGCCTGCTCTATCCACTGAGCTACGGGGGCCGGTCTCGGTCGCGGAGTGCGGGCGTGCCTCCGGGTGACCGTGGCGAGGTCAAGGATAGGGGGCCCCGTGGCTGGCGCTGTTTGCTTCACGTCCGCGACACCATGTGGAGGTTCGGTGAAGCGCTCCCGATAATCGCAGGCCGGTGCGATTCGTGCAGCGGTTTTCGCCGTGTGCCGTACGGGTGTTGCGCAGTCGTTATGGGTGCGTCGGCAGTGGTGGCGACGAGTGGCGGGTCACATGGGGCGAATGGCCCATTCGCATCCGAAACCGATTGTTTTCCCTGCGCAGTGCCGTGGATAGGCTTCAAAAAGGCAGCAAATTTGGGCATTCTGCGCATGTGGCGATCTTGAACGTACGGCCAGAACTGATCGATGCACTTACCGCGCTGCGCGAAGGCGTCGCCGCTGCACGCTTTCCGCTGCCCCTTCCGGGCGCCGAGCGCGCCCGGCGTTCGCGCGACGAACTGCTCGCCCAGCTCGACGACTACCTCATGCCGCGGCTGCGCGTTCCGGACGCGCCGCTGCTCGCCGTGGTCGGGGGTTCGACGGGAGCGGGCAAGTCGACACTCGTCAACTCGCTCGTGGGGCGCAGAGTCAGCGAGGCGGGGGTGCTTCGTCCGACGACGCGTACGCCTGTGCTCGTGTGCCATCCCGACGACCGCGAGTGGTTTGCCGGACGGCGCATCCTGCCGCGGCTGGAGCGGGTGTGGGTTCCCCGCCAGGACGCCGCCCAGGGCCAGTTCGGCTCCGGCGCACGCGGGGACACGGCCGGCGACGAGCTCCTCGGCGCCGAGGAGACGGACACCGAGGACGACGGCAGCCGCCCTCTGCGGATCGAGACCGACTCCGCGCTGCCCGCCGGTCTGGCCCTGCTCGACGCACCCGACATCGACTCCCTGGTCGCCCGCAACCGCGACCTCGCCGCGGAACTCCTGTGCGCCGCGGACATCTGGGTACTCGTCACGACCGCCGCGCGCTACGCGGACGCAGTGCCGTGGAACCTGCTGCGCACCGCCAAGGAGTACGACGTCACGCTCGTCACCGTCCTCGACAGGGTGCCGCACCAGATCGCCCCGGACGTGGCGAGGCAGTACGGCGCCCTGATGATCCGTGAAGGGCTGGCCGACGTGCCGCGCTTCACCGTCCCCGAACTGCCGGAGTCCGCCGGGGGATCGGGGCTGCTGCCCGCAACAGCCGTCGCGGGCCTGCGCAATTGGCTCGCGCAGCGGGCCTTGGATCCCGCGGCGCGGGCGGTGGCAGGCCGCCGTACCGCCGTCGGGGCCCTCGCGTCGCTCCGCCCGCGCGTCGCCTCGCTCGCCAACGCCTCGGCCGCACAGCACGCCGCGGCGACGCGGCTGACGGGCCACGTCGAGGACGCCTTCGAGGAGGCCCGCGTACGCGTACGGCGGCACATCGCCGTCGGCGAACTCCTCGCGGGCGACGCCGACGCGCTGTGGCGCGGCTTCCCCGTCGACAGCCGGGGCGAGGAGGTGCTGGACGCCTTCGAGGAGGGGCTGACCACGCTGCTCGCCTCCGCCGTCGCCGCAGCCGACGAGCGCATCGCGGAGTCCTGGCGCCGCGAACCGGCCGTGCCCGGCGGGGAGTCGGCGGACGCGACCGGGGAGCGGCGCGGCCGCGGCCTGCCGGAAGGTGTCCGCGGATCCGACGGGCGGGGGCGCATGAACCTGCTCGTGCGCCGCTGGCGGCGGTGCATGGAGGAGCTCGCCGACGAGGAGGCGCGCGCGGTCGACCACGGCTTCGGCCGGGACGCCGAGGAGGCGGCGGCGCTGCTTGCGACGGCACTCGTGGGCGGTGGCCACGCGGCGGGCGCCTACCGGTCGCTGGCGGCGGCGTTCGGCGAGGTGAGCGCGCGGAAGCTGAGGGAGTGCGGAGTGCGGCTGCTCGCGACGTACGTGGAGAGAGCGCTGTACGGGGAGCGGGACCGCCGCCTGGCCCCGCTGGAGGCCCTGGAGACGGCGCCCGGCCCGCAGGTCGACCTGATCGCGGCGCTGTCGGTGCTGCGCAAGGCGGAGTCGGCGGCTCTCCCGGGGCCGGGAGCCCGGAAGTTGACGGAGTCGCAGTCCCAGACGGAGAGGTGACGGCAGTGTCCACAACGGATGTTCGTATCGACGGCTCGTCCGACGAGAAGCAGGCCGCGCCGGACGCCGCCGCGGGCAGCGGCGGTCCTCCTGCCGTGAGCGGCGGGAACCGGGAGCGGCAGGCAGCCGCGACGGAAGGCGGTGCCGCCGCCGAGCAGGGCGAAGGGACCGCCGCTGACGGCGAAGCGGGAGCGTGGGACGACGGGCTGATCGCGAGGCGCGCGCACGCCGCGTCGGCGCCGGGCGAGCGCCCTGCCTGGTCGAGGGCCGCCGCGCTGTGGGGCACGGACCCCGACCCGGAACCGCCGGACTCCGGAGGTCCCGGCGTCGCGGCGGCGCCCGGAAGGCAGATGCCCGGCTGGTCGTCCGACGAGGCGTCCCCCGTACAGCCGTACGAGGACTTCGACGGCCACGAGGAGTACGCGCAGCGTGCGCACGGGGCCGGCCCGCGCGGCGCGGAGACCTCGCTGTCCCAGCGGCTCGCCGCGCTGAGCAGGCTCCTCGACCTTTCCCGCTCCCGGATCCCCTCGGGCGTCCTCGCGGAGGCCCAGCGCGTCCTGGACGCCGCGGGCGCCCGCAAGCAGCTCCCGAGCGCCTACACGACCGTGGCGATCGCCGGAGCGACGGGCAGCGGCAAGTCGTCCCTCTTCAACGCCCTTGCGGGGACGCGGCTTTCGCAGGCAGGCATGCGCCGCCCCACCACCGCCACGCCCGTCGCCTGCTCGTGGGAGGTGCCGGGCGCGGGTCCGGCCGACGGGCTCCTCGACCGGCTCGCGATCCCGCAGTCGACGCGCAGGCTCATGCGTCCCGAGTCGGACTGGCGGGGACGCATCGACGACTCGGCCCGCCACGAACTGGAGGGGCTCGTCCTCATCGACCTCCCGGACCACGACTCCGCCGCGGACGGCCACCGCGCACAGGTGGACCGGCTGCTGCGGCTCGTGGACGCGGTGGTGTGGGTCGTCGACCCCGAGAAGTACGCCGACGCCGTGCTCCACGAGCGGTATCTGCGTCCGCTGGCCGGGTACGCCGAGGTGACCTTCATCGTGCTCAACCAGACCGACCGCCTCCCCGGCGAGGCGAAGGACGCCGTGCTCAACGATCTGCGGCGGCTGCTCGACGAGGACGGCATGGCGCTGGGCGATCACGGAGAGCCCGGCGCGCGGGTGCTGGCCACCTCCGCGCTCGGGGGTGAGGGCGTGGACGAACTCCGCACGGACCTCGCGCAGTTCGTCGCCCTGCGCCGTGCTGCGGGGTTGCGGCTCAACGCCGACCTGGACGGCGTCGTGGGCCGGCTGCGCGCGGTGTACGTGCCTCCCGGCCACGTCCCGGCGGCGGCCTCGGCGGACGCGCTGTCCGGCCTGACGGAGGAGGTCCGCGACGACTTCGCCGACAGGCTGGCCCGCGCGGCGGGCGCCGTCTCCGCGGGGCAGGCAGCCGAGCGCGCCTGGCTGCGGCTGGCCGACCGCGCGTGCGGGACGCCGTGGGCCCGCCTCCAGCACTGGTACGACGACCGTCGTTCCGCGAAGGAGGAGCCCGCCGCCGCGGAACTCGGCGACGCGGAAGCCGCCTCGGCCGAGGCCGAGGCGTACGCCTTCTCCGAGGAGGGCGGGCAGGCCGGTGCGGGCGAAGGAGGCGCCGGAGGCGAGCTGCCCGACGTGCCGGCCGCCTCCGCTGCGGCACGTCCGGCCGGCGACAGGCTGCCCAGAGTGTCGCGGCCGGCTGTCGCCCACGCCGTTCGCACAGTGGTCGAGCAGGCGGGCGCCGGGCTGCCCGAGGCGTGGCACCGCTCCGTACGGGACGCGGCCTGGCGCGGCGCAGCGGGGCTGCCGGAGGCCCTGGACAGGGCGCTGCGGGAGGACGACGCCCCCGAGGGCGCCGCGGACGGCGCGGAAAGGGACGGGCAGTCCGACGGCGGGACCACGCGCGGCGGACGTACCCGGGCGGCGGCGCCGCGGCGTCCGGCATGGTGGGCGCTGGCCTTCACGGGGCAGCTGGTGCTGCTGCTCCTCCAGCTCGTCGGTGCCGGATGGGTGGCCGCGACAGCGCTGGGTGCGGGTGTCGGCGAGGAGTGGATGGGGGTCGCCCTGCTGCTCGGGGGCGTTCTCGGCGGTTCGCTGCTCTCGTGGGGCTGCCGCTTCGCGGCGCGCGGGCCCGCGGCGGTGTACGGGCAGCGCGAGGAGTGGCGGCTGCGCCGCCTCGTGGCGTCGTGCGGGCAGGTCAGGGTGCTGGAGCCGGTGGCCGCGGAGCTGCTGCGCTACCGGGAGGTGCGCGAGCAGTACGTGATCGTGTCGGGCGAGGCGGGACAGCTGTAACCGTCTGCCCCGAGGGGGCCGGAGCGCGTCGAATCGCGCTCCGGCCCCCTCAGGTGTGAGCTGGTTGTCCACAGGTGTTCGGTTATCCCCAGCTCTGAGCGGGATTCCTGAAACGGAGGCATTCTGAGGGCCGTGAGCGGCGCGGGGTGGTGCTGCCGGGGTGTCAGGGGGTGCGTATGAACGAGTCGCAGGTGACTGTCGTGGGCAACGTCGCGACGGCGGTCGAGTTCCGGAGGTCGGCCGCGGGCCTGCCGACAGCGCGGTTCCGCCTGGCCAGTACGGTGCGGCGCTACGACCAGAGGTCGGGAGGCTGGGCGGACGCGTTCACGAACTTCTACACCGTCTGGGCCTGGAGATCGCTGGCCGCCAACCTCGCTTCGTCGGTGACGGTGGGGGAGCCGCTCGTCGTGACGGGGCACTTGCGGATCCGTCAGGCGGAACGGGACGGACGGCAGTTCGCCTCTGCGGATCTGACGGCCACGGCGGTGGGCCACGATCTCTCCCGGGGTACGTCGGCGTTCGTCCGTACTCCCTCGCGGACCGGCCCGCGTGCTGATCCGGGCCGCAACGCGCAGGCGCCCGGCGGGACTTCCGAGGCCGTGACCGGCGGCGACGTGGAGGCTGTCATTCCGCGTCAGGGTGCCGCGCCGTGATCGTCCCGGTCCGCCGGATTCGCTGATAACGATTGTGGATCAGAACGCTTGCTCGACCCGTTCGAGGGGAAGCGGGTCGCGCCCGCTCCTTACGATCCTCCGCATGGCTGACGGGGGTTCAGTGCTGTGCGGCGAGACAAGACCGTCCCGACCACCGGTCACCGAGTGACCGCCGATGTCGTGTCCGTCTCGCCCGGAGGGGAAATCCATGAGCTTTGTCCGCACCGCTGTGACTGTCGTGGGCGGATGCGCGACCGCACGGAGGCGGCGGCTGCTGGCCGCGGCGCTGTTCGTGCCGGCACTGCTGGCGGGCGGTCTGACGGCCGCCGCCACCCCCGCGGCCGCAGAGCAGGCGGCACCCGGGGAGCAGCCCACCTGGCAGGGCGGTGCCCTGGCCACGCTGGAAGGGCTGGAGACGCACGATGAGGCGGTCGTCCGCGAGGACGGCGAGGAACTGACCACGAGCGCCGGCCTGTTCGAGATGGCCGTCGACGGCGGCGGGACCCTGCAGACGTACGGCACGGACGTCGACAGTGCCACGCAGGACCAGGCGCGGTACGGCGAGACCGACTGGGACCAGACCTCGCTGCACGGCAACCGGAACGCGGGGAAGATCCTCTGGATACTCCGGCACTCGTACCCGCAGGTCAACGATCTGCAGGCACTGGCGAAATCGTCAGGGGCGGGCAAGCTCACCCCTGAGACGGCGGCCGCGGGCACCCAGGTGGCCATCTGGAGGTACTCGGACGCCGGGGGAGACGTCGAGGTCGAGGCGGTCGACCGCGCCGCGGAGAAGCTCGCCGACCACCTGCACCGCCAGGCCCGCACGCTGGCCGAGCCCAGGGCCTCGATCTCCCTCGACTCCGCCGGGGTCGCCGAGAAGGCGGAGGGCCGGTTCGGTCCGCTGAAGGTGCGTACCGGCGCACCGAGCGCGGCGATCGCCCCGGCTTCCCGCTCCGCGCTCCGCGACGTACGGGTCGTGGGAGACGGCGGCAGGAACGCGGCCTCCGTCCGGGACGGCGGGCGGCTGTACCTCGACGTGCCGTCGAAGCGCCGGACGGGGACGGCCTCGCTGACCGTGCAGGCCGCAACGAAGGTCCCGGTCGGCCGGGCCTTCGCAGCAGTGGGAGGACAGGCCGGCAGTCAGACGCAGATACTCGCGGGCTCCAGCCGGTCCACGGTCTCGGCGGCGGCCGACGTCAGCTGGGACGAGCATGGCGTGATACCCGGCGTCGGCGCGGTGAAGGACTGCCGGGAGGGCGGCGTGCGCCTCACCGTGGTCAACTCCGGTGACCGGCCGTTCCGCTTCCGTGCCGCGGGCGAGACCCACGCCGTACCGGCGAAGCGCAACAAGAAGATCACGGTGCCCGTGGGCGAGGACCAGGCGTACCGCATCCCCGTCAGCGCGCCGGGCGTGCGGAAGGCATTCACCGGCGTACTGGACTGCGTCACCAGGAGCGAGGCCGCCAGGCCCGACATGAGCGGGATGACGACGCAGTCCCAGCCGGCCACCGTCGGCGGGAGCGATTCGGGCGGCTCCGCTCAGGAGGGCGGGGACCTGGCGGAGACGGGTGCGAGCAACACCCCGGTCCTCGTCGGCGTCGCGGTGGGACTCGTCGTCGTGGGTGCCGTCGCGGTCCTCGCGGTGCGCCGCCGCGGGCCGGAAGAGGACGGAGAGCCGGAGGAAGCCGAGCAGCACACTTCGTAGCGAGCAGTTCACACCGCGACGTGAAGGGCCGCGACCGCCCCGTTTCGGGCTGAGCGGTGACGTGCGGCAAGATGGGTGCTGTCTGCCCATGCGGCGCGGCCGCACTTCGACACCTACTGATTGCCGGACGGTTCCTCTTGGCTGAGTACATCTACACCCTTCGCAAGGCGCGCAAGGCGCATGGCGACAAGGTGATCCTCGACGACGTCACCTTGAGCTTCCTGCCGGGCGCGAAGATCGGTGTCGTGGGACCGAACGGCGCCGGTAAGTCCACGGTGCTGCGCATCATGGCCGGGCTCGACCAGCCCTCCAACGGAGACGCCCAGCTCTCCCCGGGCTACAGCGTCGGCATCCTGCTGCAGGAGCCGCCGCTGGACGAGTCGAAGACGGTCCTGGAGAACGTCGAGGCCGGCGTCGCGGAGACCAAGGGCAAGCTGGACCGGTTCAACGAGATCGCCGAGCAGATGGCGACCGAGTACACCGACGAGCTGATGGAGGAGATGGGTAAGCTGCAGGAGCAGCTGGACCACTCCAACGCCTGGGACCTGGAGTCGCAGCTCGAGCAGGCCATGGACGCGCTGGGCTGCCCGCCCGGGGACTGGCCGGTCACGAACCTGTCCGGCGGTGAGAAGCGCCGCGTCGCCCTCTGCAAGCTCCTGCTGGAGCAGCCCGACCTGCTCCTCCTCGACGAGCCGACCAACCACCTGGACGCCGAGTCCGTCCAGTGGCTGGAGCAGCACCTGGCGCAGTACCCCGGCACCGTCGTCGCGATCACTCACGACAGGTACTTCCTGGACAACGTCGCCGGCTGGATCATGGAGCTGGACCGCGGCCGTGCCATCGGCTACGAGGGCAACTACTCCACGTACCTGGAGAAGAAGCAGTCGCGTCTGAAGGTCGAGGGCCAGAAGGACGCCAAGCGCCAGAAGCGGCTCAAGGACGAGCTGGACTGGGTGCGCTCCAACGCCAAGGGCCGTCAGGCCAAGTCCCGGGCGCGGCTGACGCGTTACGAGGAGATGGCAGCCGAGGCGGAGAAGACCCGGAAGCTGGACTTCGAGGAGATCCAGATCCCGCCGGGCCCGCGACTGGGCAACATCGTCGTGGAGGTGGAGAACCTCAGCAAGGCGTTCGGCGACAAGGTCCTCATCGACGACCTCTCCTTCACCCTGCCGCGCAACGGCATCGTCGGCGTGATCGGCCCCAACGGCGCGGGCAAGACCACGCTGTTCAAGATGATCCAGGGGATCGAGGAGCCCGACGCGGGCAGCATCAAGGTCGGCGACACGGTCAAGATCTCCTACGTCGACCAGAGCCGCGAGAACATCGACTCCAAGAAGACCCTGTGGGCCGTGGTCTCCGACGAACTCGACTACATCAACGTCGGCCAGGTCGAGATGCCCTCCCGGGCCTACGTGTCCGCGTTCGGTTTCAAGGGGCCGGACCAGCAGAAGCCGGCCGGTGTGCTCTCCGGCGGTGAGCGCAACAGGCTCAACCTGGCACTCACCCTGAAGCAGGGCGGCAACCTGCTGCTGCTCGACGAACCGACCAACGACCTCGACGTCGAGACGCTCTCGTCGTTGGAGAACGCGCTGCTGGACTTCCCGGGCTGCGCCGTGGTCGTCTCCCACGACCGCTGGTTCCTCGACCGCGTGGCCACGCACATCCTGGCCTACGAGGGCGAGTCCAAGTGGTTCTGGTTCGAGGGGAACTTCGAGTCGTACGAGAAGAACAAGATCGAGAGGCTGGGTCCGGACGCGGCTCGTCCGCACCGCGCGACCTACAAGAAGCTCACCAGGGGCTGAGGCAGGCGGTCTGACACGTGCGGCATACATATCAGTGCCCTCTGCGCTGGTCGGACATGGACGCCTACGGGCACGTCAACAACGTCGTCTACCTCCGCTACCTGGAGGAGGCGCGGATCGACTTCATGTTCCGGGTGGCGGAGGAGTCGGTGCGCGACGCGGACGCGGCAGCGGACGTGCCGTTCCGCGGCGGCTGTGTGGTGGCCAGGCACGAGATCGACTACCTGCGTCCGCTCTTCCACCGGCATGAGCCGGTGACGGTCGAGACCTGGGTGACGAAGCTCAACGCGGCCTCCGCCACTCTCGCGTACGAGATAAGCGACGCGGGCACGGTGCACGCGCGGGCGACGACCGTCATCGTTCCCTACGACCTGAAGGAGGAGCGCCCGCGGCGGATGACCGCCGGTGAACGGGCGTTCCTGGAAGGCTATTTGGATGACAGTGCGTCAGCGTCTCGTCTTCGCTGACCCCGGTGAGGCAGCGGGGCTCGAAGCGTTTCTCGGGCGTCTGCTGCGCTGGGAGAAGAACGCCGCCGTCCGTATCCAGGCGGGCGGCGGCGTCGTCGGGATCTTCGCGAAACCCGCCCGGTTCGAGGTGGTGGCCGTGCGCACGGCCCGGTTGCTGGAGTCCGCGGAGACGGACGCCACCGTCTCCGCCGGTGAGCTCCTCGAGGGGCTGGACGAACAGGCGGAGGCCTTCACCGTCCCCGCTCCGGTCACCGGCCCGCCGTGGACGGGCGTCCTGCCGCCGCGTGGCGGCTGGGAGGCCCTCGGCGAGGTGCCGGCGGACGCCGTGCGCGCGGTGGCCGGGGCCGCTGTGGCCGAATTCCGGGAGCGGGCCGAGCAGTTGCAGCAGCGGGACCGTACCCGCGCGAAGCTGGACGCGCTGGCCGAGGAGATCTGGTCCCGGCCGCTGGGCCGCACCCCTCTGCCTCTGCGTGCCGCGCACGCCGCCTACGCCCTCGGTTTCCTCGCGGGCGAGGAGCCTCTGGGCCTGCTGAGGACCGGTTCCTGGCTGCGCCTGCGCACACCGGCCGGTTCGGTCGTGGTGCGGAACGGAGGCGGGAAGGGGCGGGGGCTGAGCGTCACGCCCGTGTGACGCCGGACGGAAGCGCCTCTGCCGCCGCCGTTTCGTGCTTCTCCGCCAGGGCGTGCGCACGCTCTGCCGTCCGGGGGCTTTCGCGCCAAGCCTCGAAGCGTTCGTGTCGAGCAGGACGGCGGGACCGGCGGCCGGACGCGCGGCGGCCGGCCGTCCCTGTGAACCACGACCTCGGGACGCCGCCCGCGCGCGTCACGCCCCGACTCCGCCGCACCGCGTGGTGTCCGGTGAGCCTGCCCTGCCGTCGCTGTCCGGGACGCGCTCGCCGCGCTATTCCGCCGTGTTGATCATGGAGTTGGCGGCGTACACGAGGTAGTCCCACAGCTGGCGCTCGTGCTCGGGAGCGAGCTCCAGGCTGTCGACGGCGTCCCGCATGTGCTTGAGCCACGCGTCGTGGGCCGCCCTGTCGACCTTGAAGGGCATGTGGCGCATGCGCAGCCGCGGATGGCCGCGCGAATCGCTGTACGTGCGGGGTCCGCCCCAGTACTGGATCAGGAAGAGCGTGAGCCTCTCCTCGGCCGGGCCGAGGTCCTCCTCCGGGTACATGGGGCGAAGCACCGGGTCCTCGGCGACACCCTCGTAGAAGCGGTGCACGAGGCGCCGGAACGTCTCCTCGCCGCCGACCTGCTCGTAAAAGGTCTCCGTCTGCAAGCTGCCGCGCCGAATCTCCATCACGCCTCCATGGTGTCAGATGCTCCGGCCGAGGCCGCTGGTCCTACGTCCCCGCAGTCCCACCGGCGGGGGAACGCAGGCGCGGGTGCCCGCGTGCGGCGCCCGCGCGGCGGCAGGGGCTCCCCTGCCGCCGCGCTGTCTCACGCGCTCCCGTTCCCGGGCCTGCTCAGGCGTCGTCCCAGCGGAAGAAGCGGGAGGCGATCAGCGTGACCACGGCCGCGAACAGCAGCAGTCCGCCCATCACCGGCAGTGCCGCACCCCAGCTCTCCCCCCTTGTCATCACGGACTGCATGGCCTCCGCGAGGTGCGTCAGCGGGAGGAAGTCGGAGACGGTGCGCACCCACGCCGGCGCGATCTCCAGCGGGAAGAACGAGCCGGAGAGGAAGGCCATGGGCAGGACGATCAGCTGCGCCAGCCCGTTCGCCGCCTCCTCGGTCTTCGCCCAGGAGCCGATGAGCAGCCCCATCGACATGAACGCGAGCGTCCCGCAGGCGACCAGCGGCAGGCTGAGCCACCAGTGGCCCGTCAGCCGCAGTCCGTACATGGGCAGCGTCGCCAGTCCGATGAAGATCGCTGTCTGCGCGAACGCCAGAGCGAGGTTCACCCCGACTCTCGCCCCGACGACCGACCCCGCGGTCACGGGCGAGAGCCACAGCCGCCTCAGGATGCGCTTCTTCCGCCAGCTCACCAGGTTCAGGGCCGAACCGAAGACGCCACCCATGGCGACTGCCCAGCTCAGCAGCCCCGGCGTGAGGAACTGGATGGGTTTGACCGACTCGTCCTCGACCTGCTTCGTGGCCAGCCGGTAGGCGGGAGGCTGCCCCGTGGCTGCCTGGTTTGCCTGCTGCAGCACCGAGTTCACCACGGCGCGCACGTTGCCGGCGCTTGCCGAGTCGGCGGCGGAGTAGCGCAGTTCGACTGCCTTCCCGTCGCCCTGGAAGACGGCGGCGTCGACGTCTCCCTTCCGCACCTGTGCCAGGGCGTCACGGCGGGCAGCCGCGGAGCCGCCGGTCTTCTCGATCTTCAACACGCCGCGCAGGGCGGAGCGCTGGCTGTCCGGCATGGCGTCGAACACCTTGACGTTCCCGATCTGGACCACCTCCGCCCGGGGCGTCGAGTCGCTGTCGAACAGCGCCCCGAACATGGCCAGGAACATCAGCGGGAAGATCAGCATGAAGAAGACCGCCGCACGGTCGCGCAGCAGTCCGAGCGCCATCGCCCGGGAGAGGCTGAGGAAACTCTTCACTCGCGGTACTCCCTCCCCGTCAGCTGGAGGAAGACGTCCTCCAGCGACCGCACCCCCAACTCCTCGATCAGCTGCGCGGGAGCGCCCACGCGCAGGACCCGGCCCTCGTCCATGATCGCGACGCGGTCGCACAGCACCTCGGCCTCGTCCATGTAGTGCGTGGTCAGTACGACCGTGCGGCCTTCGGAGTTGATCGTGCGCAGCAGGTCCCACAGGTTCCGCCGCGCCTGCGGGTCGAGGCCGGTCGTGGGCTCGTCGAGGAAGACGAGCTCCGGGTCGTGGACGAGGGCGCAGGCGATGGAGAGCCGCTGTGCCTGACCCCCTGAGAGCTTGTTCTCCCGCGTGCGGCTCTTCTCCGCCAGACCCACCGTCTCGAGCATCTCGTCCGCCCGGGCGGTGGGGACGCCGTAGATGGAGGCGAACGTGTGTATCTGCTCGCGTGCGCTGAGCCGTTCGAAGAAGGCGGACGCCTGCAACTGCACGCCTATTCGCCGCAGCAGCGTCTTGTTGCGAGGCCAGGACGGCTCGCCCAGCAGCGTCGCCGTGCCCTCGTCGGGCTCACGCAGCCCTTCGACGATCTCCAGAGTCGTCGTCTTTCCTGCCCCGTTGGGCCCGAGGATCCCGTAGAACTCCCCGTGCCTCACCTCGAAGGTCGCGCCGTCGACGGCTTGAGTCTCGCCGTAGCGCTTGCGCAGCCCTTCCGCGGTGATCGCGTTTCCTGTCATGTGCGGAGGCTAGGCGCTGAACATCACCTTCCGGCCTCGCGTGAGGCGCGAGCGCGCAGCACAGTGGAGACATGCCTGGTGCTCCGGAGCTTCTGAGGCAGATCGAGGCGAGCGGCGCTCTGACCGACCCGGAGTGGAAGGCCGCCTTCGCCGCAGTACGGCGCGAGCTGTTCGTGCCGTACTACTACGTGACCGGCCCGGACGGCGCCCCGCAGCGGCTGTGGCGTGACGATCCCGATCCCGAGCTCCGCTCCCGCTGGCTGGCGGGTGTGTACGACGACGTTCCACTGGCCACGCGAGTCCGCGACGGTGAACTGGTCTCCTCCAGCAGCCAGCCGTCGCTCATGGCGCGCATGCTGGAGGCGCTGCAGGTGCACGACGGCATGAACGTGCTGGAGATCGGCGCCGGCTCCGGCTACAACGCGGCGCTCCTCGCGCACCGCCTGGGCGACGCCCTCGTGACCACCGTCGACGTCGACCCCGCCATCACCAGCGCCGCCCGCGAGCACCTCGCCGCGGCGGGCCACCGGCCGCGCGTCGTCACCGGCGACGGCACACGGGGTGCTCCCGCCCACGGCCCGTACGACCGGATCATCGCCACGTGCGAGCTGTCCTTTGTGCCCAGCGTCTGGCTGAGCCAGTGCACGACCGGGGCTCTCGTCCTGGCACCGCTCGGCACGGGGCTCGTCAGCCTCCGCGTGACGGACGAGCAGCACGCCAGCGGACGCTTCCACGAGCTCCCCGTCTTCTTCGTACCGCTGCGCGGCGCCGAGCCGGCGCAGCGGAGAACGCAGGCGAGGCGGGACATCCCACGGCACGCGCAGCGGCACGACTCCTTCCAGTTCCTGTTCGGCCTGACGGCGGGCTCGATGGAACCGCACGAGGTGTACGAGCTGTGGCGCACGGCGGGACGCCCCGGCCGGGAGCGCTACGGGGTGACGCTGCGCAAGGGCGAGCAGTGGGCGTGGCTGGACAGTCCCGACGGCCCCTGCACCTGGCCGCTGGCGGGTAGCTGAACGGTCCCGCGCTCAGCCGGGCCGCAGCGTCCGGCGGAGCGTCCGGGCAGTGCTCTGCCGCTCATCCGGACAGCTCCGGCCCCTCCCCAGCGGGGCGGTCGCGGGGCTAGCTTCGGGAGGATGCTCAGCGGACTGCCCTTCCTCTCCCTGCTCGGCGGAGTCGTGCTGCTCGGCTCGTCGGTGCAGCGGATGAGCGGCATCGGCTTCGGACTCCTGGCCTCACCCGCGCTCGTACTGCTCATGGGGCCGGTGGACGGGGTCGCGCTCGTCAACTGCGCGGGCGTCGTCATCGGAGTCGCCGGGCTCGCCACGACATGGCGGCAGGTGCGGCTGCGCACCATGGTGCCGCTGGTCGCCGCGGCGGCGGTCACGGTGCCGCTCGGGGCGTGGTTCGCGCTGCGGCTGCCGGAGCCCGTGCTGCTGACCGTGCTCGGTGGTCTCATCACGGGAGCGGTGCTGCTCGTGGTCCTGGGCGCACGGGTACGGGCGCTGCGCGGGACGGGCGGCGCGGTGGCGGCCGGTGCCGCGAGCGGCTTCATGAACTCCGCGGCGGGCACCGGCGGGCCGGCGCTCTCCCTGTACGCGGTCAACGCGGGCTGGTCCGCCCGGGAGTTCGTGCCCAACGCGCAGTTCTACGGACTGTTCGTCAATCTTCTCTCCGCCCTCGCCAAGGGGGTTCCCCACCTGGCCCGTCCCGCCTGGCTGCTGGTCGCCCTCACCATGGGCGCAGGCATCCTGCTGGGCAGCGCGCTCGCCGCCCGTACGCCGGAGAACGGGGTCAGGCGTCTCATCCTGGGGCTGGCGCTCGCGGGAGGCGTGGCCACTCTGGCGAAGGGGCTCTGGCAGCTGGCGGCATGAGGGTCGGGCGCCCGCACCCGGACCGGGCGCGGGCGGGGCGTGGACCGTCCCCCGGACCGGGCGCGGGCGGGGCGTGGACCGTCCCCCGGACCGGGCGCGGGCCGCGGCCGTACCGCGTGCGGGCTCCCGCTCGCTCCCCGCCGCCGCTCCGCACGCCGGCGATGCTCCCCGCGAGGAAACCGGCACCCCTCCGTGCGCGTGATGACGGGATGACGGCGCACCGGCCACGGGCAGATCCCGATCCGAACAAGATCCCTGCCGAAACGGTGTGGCCCGGGACCCTCGCGGCCATACTCTGGCGGGTGGTTCCGGACCCGCAGCGACAGCCGCGTCGCACAAAGTAGGCGCGGGGAAGGGCCGGCAGCGAACAGGGGGAGGGTGACGAGCCGTGACACAGCCGCTCACGCAGCCGGCACGGCTGTCCTGCCCCGCGTCCCGCATCGGCGGCCGCCCGGGGCACAACGGTGCGGTCCGATCCTGCGAACGTACGGCCGGACGACCGCTGTTCGCGTCCGTGCGGCCAGAGGGGGCGGCTTCCCCGGGGCGGTGCGGCAGCCGGCGGGGCGGGCGGCGCGACGGCCGTCCGGTGCTCCCGGGCGGGCGGACGGCCCAGCACGCGGGACGACGAGTCGCCTGCCGGCGACATCAACCGGGCGGCATGAGGGAAGTAACCCTCGCCGCCGGAACCACGGCACCTGGACCGACGGGGACGGTGGCTGGAACCGGCCGGCGTCCGGAGGGCGACCGGCAGCAGACCACGACGGAAGCGGTGAGGTGATCGATGGGGCCCGCTGGACCCACCGGCCCGGTGATGAGCCGGGAGGAGGTCGACCGTGCTCTGGAACGGCTGACCGCCGAACACGAGGCAGTCGAGTCGTCGCTGCTCGCGCTTCAGGACCACGCGGGGCGCCGCCTCCTGGAGGGCGCGCGGCTCACCGGAACGACCGCTCACCGGTGGGCGCAGGCCGAGGCCGCCATCACCCAGCTCTGGAACGTCTTCGAGACCTACAGCGCGGCCCTCGGTAAGGCGCAGGAAATCCGCGAGCGGCGCCGCTGGCCCAGCCGGGAGGACCTCGTCGAGCTCACCCGGCTGCTGCGCGGAACGCACACCGTGCCGGGGAGCGCCCTCAACGCGGGCGGCTCCGGTGCGGGCCCGGACTCCGTGGAGAGCGCGAGGCTCACGGAGGACGTGACGCTGAGCGGTCTCGTCGAGTGGATGAACACCTGGTACGCGCGGGCTCTCGACGTGGTGGCGGCGGCCGACTCGGTCTGGTCGGCCCTGCCCGCCCGGATAGACCTGCTCGCCGCCGAACTGCGGCGGGTGCAGTCGCTGGCGCACTCCGTGGGCGTACGCCCCGGTGAGCATCCGTCGGGCGACGACCTGGAGCAGACGACCGAGGAACTGACCGCGCTGAGGGCGGAGGTCGTCGCCGATCCGCTCGCCTTCTGGGTTCCCGCCGGCGGCAGCAGCGCCCCGGGCGGCGGAAGGCCCGACACCGACCGCTACGACCGCGCGGCCCGCGCCCTGGAGGACATCCGCCGGGAGATCGACGCCGTCCTGAACGTCCGGCAGGACTCCGAGCAGCGGCTCATGCGGCTGCGCGACGTCCTGTCCCGGGCCGACCGCACGCTCGCCGAAGCGCGCGCGGCGCGCGGCGAGGTGCTGGCGAAGATCGCGGCCTCCGAGGTCCCCGCCGTCAGCGGGCCCCCGACGGCACTGCAGGAGCAGCTCTCGGCTGCGGCCGAGTACCGGCGGCACTCCCAGTGGCACCGTCTCTCACCGCTGCTGGAGGGTCTCGAACAGCGGGCGGAGGACGAGCTGGAGCGTGCGCGGGCCCAGCTCTCGGCCGTGACCGCCCCGCTCGCCGTACGGGCGGAGCTGCGCGGACGGCTGGACGCGTACAAGGCGAAGGTGGCCCAGCACGGCCTGGCCGAGGACCGGATGCTGATGGAGCGGTACGACGCGGCCCGCCGGATGCTGTGGAGCGCGCCGTGCGATCTGCGCGCCGCGGAGGACGCCGTGCTGCGCTACCAGTACGCGGCCCAGGAGCTCCTGGCGCCGCGGCGGGACGACCCGGCGCCCGCCGAGGGGGTGGCGGAGTCGTGAGCGCGGCGCGGGAGGAGGCGGGTCCGCGGGCGGCGGCCGGTGGACCGGCACCGCGGCCCGCCCGGTCAGCGGTGGCGCTGTCCGGGTGGTGCCCGCTCCCCGCGTCCAGGAACGCTCCGAGCGGACGCCCGCACCGCCGGGCTTCCGTGCGCACTGCTGAGGTGCGTACCGCTGGAGTACGCACCGCTGCGGTGCCGGCGGCTCGCGGACGGCGCGCCGGCGTACGCACCGCTCGCGGCCGAAGCGTGCACGCGGATGCCGTGCGCGTCCGGCCTTCGCGGTGCGCACCGCATGAACCACCGCTCGACGGTCCACGCCCCGCGGGGCAGGACACCGGGCGGTCACGGGGCGCCGGGTCCGGCGTGCCGTTGAACCAGGTGCCGGCCTTCGCCTGGTCGGCCGCCGCGCCGGACCGTACGCCGGGGGTTTCCCGCGGCGTGCCGTCGGCGCGACCGCGCCCGCCGCGACGGGCGCGGGGCAGGGCGGAGGGTGGTGAGCGCCGCCCGGGCACGGAACGGCTCCGGGCGGCAACCGGGACGGGGCAGGTCTGCGTCCCCGGATATGAGGCTCGTACCGCCTGCTCGCCAATGCTCGTGCAGTCCGGCACCGAGAGGATCGAACCGGTGGAAACGGGAAACCCGTTCCACCCCAGGACGTGGGTGTGACGATGCTTGATCAACTGTCCGCATGCCCCAGCTGCGCAGAGCCGCTGGAGGAAGGCGACCGCTTCTGCGGCGCATGCGGTGCCGACCTGACGGCGGCGGGGCGTGCGGTGCCCGGCACCGGGGCGCAGCTGCCTCCGTCCGGGAGCGGCCATGCCCCGCAACCCGTGCCCGCGACCACCTCGTTCACGGGGCCCGTTCCGCCACCGCCACCCGCGCCTCCCGTTCCGCCGCTGCCGGAGTTCCGCAATCCGGCGACACCGCCGGCCAACGCTCCGGGCGCGCCGCCGGCACCGCCCGCGGTGCTCCCGCCCGGCCCGGCGGGTCCGTCGGCCGTGCCTCCCGTTCCGCCGCTCGCTCCGGAGGGTCCGCACACGTCTCCCGGGCCGTCCGCCGCCAAGCCCCCGGCGCCGCCGGCGGTTCCCCCGGCCGCCCCGGGCGAGGAGGACTTCACGCTGCCGCCCGCGGGCGGGCAGCCGGGCGGCCCGCCGCCTGCCGGAGCGGCGTTCGGCCGGCCTCCCCAAGGCGGGCCGCAGCCCGAGCGAGGCTACGAGCAGCCGCAGGGGCCGCCCTCGTACGCGCAGCAGCCTCCCGAGCAGCACCCGTCCGGCCAGCAGCACCCGTCCGGCCAGCCGCATCCCGAACACCCCGGTCCTTCCGCGACGGGCGAGCCGGGCGCGGGGCCGGAGCCGCTGTCTCCGGACGCGGCCGACGAGCGCTCCGCCGACCCGCGCGCCCTGCTCGACGACTCACCGCAGCCGGCCGCCGGAGGCTCCTCGAACGGCGAGGGCGACACCCTCTCGGCGGCGATGCCCCGCTGCGTCGCCTGCGGTACGGGCGCCGTCGACGCGGACGGCTACTGCGAGCACTGCGGCCACAAGCAGCCGCGCGAACGCGACCACATGGAGCGTGAGTTGCCGTCCGCCGCGGCGGCGAGCGACCGCGGGCTCCGCCACCACCGCAACGAGGACTTCTTCGAGCTGCACGAGTCGGCGACGTCGCAGGGCTCGCCCGCGACCATCGCCGTGGTCTGCGACGGTGTCTCCTCGGCCACCCGGCCCGACGACGCGTCGGCCGCCGCCGCACGTGCGGCGAGCGCGTCCCTGCGCGAGGGCCTCCTCAAGGGCGCGGCGCCCCAGCAGGCGATGCACAGTGCGCTTGTGGCGGCGGCGGAAGCCGTCAACGCCCTTGCGGCGGAAGGCCCGAACGAACCCTCGAAGAACGCCCCGGCGTGCACGATCGTCAGCTCGCTCACGGCGGACGGCATCCTCACCATCGGCTGGATCGGCGACAGCCGCGCCTACTGGGTGCCGGAAGACCGTGCAGCACCGCCCGCGCGGCTGACCGAGGACGACTCCTGGGCGGCGCAGATGGTCGCCGCCGGCCTGATGAGCGAGGACGAGGCGTACGCGGACGCCCGGGCGCACGCGATCACCGGCTGGCTCGGGGCGGACGCGTACGAGATCGACCCGCACACCGCGTCGTTCAAGCCGGACGGCCCCGGCGTCGTGATCGTCTGCACGGACGGGCTGTGGAACTACGCGGAGTCCGCCGAGCAGATGGCGGCGGTGCTGCCGGCCGACGCCGGCCGGCGTCCCCTGCAGAGCGCCCAGCGCCTCGTGGGCTACGCCCTCGACGGGGGCGGTCACGACAACGTGACGGTGGCCGTCGTCCCCTTCCGGATGACGGCCGGCGGATCGGACGCCTCCTGACGGCCGCGGGGTGACCCGGCCGATTTGATCGCACTGGTGTGACGTCGGCGGGTGGCGGCGGTGCGTGACCGCGATGACATCCGTGCGGAGACGTGCCTGCCATGCCTGCGCTGCCATGCCTGCGGAGACAGGCGTGCGGTGACATGCCTGAGGTGACGTGGCCGCGGTGAGGTGGCGTCGGGGAGGCGCGCCCGTCCCCGGAACGGCGTTCTGCAGCGGCAAGTTGGTGGCATGAGCACGGAGCGGTGACAACGACCTGAGGAAGGCGCCGGAACGAAACCATCACGACTGGATCCGGAACGAAACCGGAGTGACGGGGGAGAGGGTCCTCGCATCCGGGTGCGCAAGCGAGAACCGCGCGCCCCGGCACCCTTCACCCCGCCCGCCCCAGCTACGGATCAGGAGTCCACCAGATGGCCAGTTTCGCCGAGTTCGGCGCACCGCGGTTCTCCGTGGACGTCTACCAGAACGAGTACCTGCCGGAGGGCGCCCGGGAGGTCGACGCGATCGTCACCGTCACGTCGCGACCGGGAGGCACCGCACGCGGCTACCCGGCGGCCGGCGCGGGCACAGGGGCGCCCTCCGCGGGAGGAGCACCGGGCCACACGGACGCCGCGGTCGTGATCATGATCGATGCGTCCGGCTCGATGGACTACCCGCCCAGCAAGATGCGCAACGCCCGCGACGCCACTGCGGCGGCGATAGCCACACTGCGCGACGGCGTCTCCTTCGCCGTGGTCGCCGGAACCCACGAGGCCGAGGAGATCTACCCCGGGGGCGGGACCATGGCCGTCGCGGGTCCGGAGACCCGCGAAGAGGCGGGCAAGGCGCTGCGCAAGCTCCGCGCGGACGGGGGCACGGCGATCGGCACCTGGCTGCGGCTGGCGGACAAGCTGCTCTCCGGGTCGGACGCCACCGTCCGGCATGCCGTCCTGCTCACCGACGGGCGCAACGAGCACGAGGAACCGGAACGCCTGCGGGAGGCGCTCGACGCCTGTGCCGGCCGCTTCACGTGCGACGCGCGGGGGGTGGGGACCGACTGGGAGGTCAAGGAGGTCACCGGAATCGCCTCGGCCCTCCTCGGCTCCGCCGACATCGTGGCCGAACCCGAGGGCCTCACCGCCGACTTCGAGGAGATGATGCGGAACGCCATGGGCAAGGAGGTCGCCGACGTGGCGCTCCGCCTGTGGACCCCGCAGGGCTCCTCGGTGAAGCTCGTCAAGCAGGTCGCGCCCACGGTGGAGGACCTGACGGACCGCCGCACCGACGCGGGACCGCGCTCGGGCGACTACCCCACCGGGTCCTGGGGGGACGAGTCCCGCGACTACCACGTCTGCATCGAGGTCCCGGCGGCCGAGATCGGGCAGGAGATGCTGGCCGGCAGGGCCGCGCTGATCGTCCCGGAGGCCGGCGGCGGCACTCCGCAGACCCTCGCTCAGGGCCTCCTGCGCGCGGTGTGGACGGACGACCCGGCCGCCGCTACCTCCATCAACGCCCAGGTCGCGCACTACACAGGGCAGGTCGAGCTCGCCCAGGCGATCCAGGACGGGCTTGACCTGCGGAAGGCAGGGGACGAAAGGGGCGCGACGGCAAAACTCGGCCGTGCGGTCCAGTTGGCGCACGATTCCGGAAATGGGGATACTTCGAAGTTGCTTTCGAAGGTGGTGGACGTGGTCGACGCCCCGACCGGTACTGTTCGGCTGAAGGCGAAGGTTGCAGACGCCGACGAGATGACGCTGGAGGCGCGGTCCACGAAGACGGTCCGCGTGAAGATTTAGCAGACCCGCGAGGGACGTACCTCGGGTACGGAAGTCCAGGAGCACAAGGGGGAGGCACTCACCATGCCGACTTGCCCGAACGGACACCAGTCGGCGGCCGACGACTGGTGCGAGGTATGCGGTCACCGCATGGCCGACGCGGCCGGCGCACCCACCGGTGCCCCGCAGCCGCCCTCCCCGCCCGGGCCGTCCGCTCCGTCGGCGCCCGGGGGCGGGTACGGCTACCCCGGCCCGCAGTCCGCGCCCGGTGCTCCCGTGCCCCCCGGCGCACCGGTGCCTCCCGGTGCTCCCGTGCCCCCTGGCGCGTCGGCGCCTCCCGGACCGCCGCAGCAGCAACAGCCGCCGCAGGGCTACGGGTACCCCGGGCCGGGCGGGCCCGGTGCTCCGGGCGGCCCACCGTCGCAAGGGGGGCCCGGTCCTGGTCCCGGCGGCCCCGGCCAGAGCGGCCCGGGTGAGGCCTGTCCGCAGTGCGGCAGGCCCCGCGACGGCCAGGCGCCCTTCTGCAACGGGTGCAGCTACAACTTCCTGACGCACTCCCCGACGGCGTTCGCTCCCTCGAACCAGCAGCAGCCGGGAGGCTTCCCGCCACCCGGCCAGCCCGGACAGCCCGGCCCGGGTCAGCATGTTCCGGGACCACAGGGTCAGCCCGGCGGCCCGTTCGGCCAGCAGGCGCCGCCGCAGGGCGCTCCCGGCACGCAGGGCGGCCAGCAGGGGCCGCCGCCCCCGCCGTTCCCCGGTGCGGGGCCGTCGCAGGGCGGTCAGGACCGGTCGTTCGACTTCGACAACGGGCAGCCCTCGCACCAGATGAACCGCACGGGTGAGCAGCCGGCTCCGGACTCCCAGCAGGCCCCCGGCGGTTACCCGCAGGGTCCGGGCCAGCCCGGGCCGGGCTTCCAGCAGGCGACACCGGTGCAGTCCCTGGGGGGCCAGCCGATGGCACCGCCCGCGCCCGGCGGACCGCAGCAGCCGGGTGCTCCGAGCGGTGACTGGACGATTCCGCCGCCTCCCGGAGGCCCGGGGGAGCAGGGGCAGCAGCCCGGACCGCCGCAGCAGTTCCAGCACCAGCCGCCGGGTCCGCCGCAGCAGCAGGGCCAGCACCAGGGTCAGCAGGGCCAGCCGGGTCCGGCCCAGCAGCAGGGCCAGCCCGGTCCGGGGCAGCCGATGCAGCAGCCCGGCAACGCCTCGTGGGTGGCGGTCATCGCGCCCGACCGCGAGTACTTCGCGGCGATGATGGACCGCAGCGGGCCGGAGGCGTCGAGTCTCAACCTGCCCGCGTACTCGCCCGAGCAGCAGCTCCCGATGACCGGTCACCAGATCACCATCGGCCGCCGCCGCCATTCGACAGGCGAGTCGCCGGACATCGATCTGGCGCGCACGCCCGAGGACCCGGGCGTCTCCCACCAGCACGCCGTGCTGGTGCAGCAGCCGGACGGCAGCTGGTCGGTCGTCGACCAGGACTCCACGAACGGCACCACGATCAACGGGGCCGAGGATCCGATCCAGCCGTTCGTGCCCGTCCCGCTGAAGAGCGGCGACCGCGTCCACGTCGGCGCCTGGACGACCATCACCGTGCACCGCACCTGACCGCACCGGTGACATGCCGTTACCGCCCGGCCCGCCGCGTGCGGGCCGGGCGGTCTCATGCCGGTGTCAGCTCGCAGCGGTGGCTGAGCAGGTTGCCCAGCCACCCTGTGCTGTCGCCGTCCTTGAAGGAGCGGGCGGTTCCGGTCAGCGGCCCGTTCCCGCCGCGCAGGTCCAGCGCCAGCAGGGGGCTGTTGAGCCGTGCGTCGGCGGTGGGGAGCTGCAGGGGGAAGACGCCCTGCAGTTCGACGAGGTCGGAGGCGGCCGTCCGGCATGCGGCGCGTTCGCCTGCCACCTCCAACTCGGCGCGGCTGTCCGGCAGTACGCGCAGAACTGTCGGAAGATCCGCGTCGGGGGTGCGGATCGTGCCCGTCCACGAGCCGTGCGGCAGTTGCGTCGTACGGCTGGACGGTGCGAGGGCCGGAGTGATCTGCGCGGGCTCGAATCCGGGGACGAGCGTGCGCAGTACGTACTCCACGATCTGGTCGCGCGCCGCCTTGCGCGTGGAGTTGGTGAGCACGGCGACGGAGAGACCTTGCGCGGGCACCGCGGCCGCCATCACGGCCGTTCCGCCCATGCTTCCGCCGTGGCTGCGGACGACGGGGCCACCGCCTCGGGAGACGCACCAGCCGAGGCCGTAGCCCAGCCGCGAGTGGACCGGGTGGGCCTCGGACGCCGCCTCCCTCGTCGCCGGTTGCAGCAGGCTGCCGAAGGCTTGGGCGAACAGGGCGACTTCGGACGCCGTCGCCCACCCCATCGACGCCCCGGGATGGCTGGAGTCGCACCGCTCCGGGTAGGCACGGCCGTCGGCCGTGTACCGCACCGCCGCCCGCTGCGTACCGGCCGGCGGGCTGGACGTCTCCGTCTGGCCGGACGGGTAGCAGGAGCCCAGGCGGAAGCCCGTGAGACCGAGGGGCCCGCAGACGTGTTCCTCCAGGAACCGCCCCAGCGACTGCCCCGTGGCCGACTCCAGCACCTGCCCCAGGAGCCGGTAGCCGAGGTTCGCGTACTCGAACGCGCTGCCTGGGCGGCGGTGCGTACGCGTGTACCGGTCGGCGTCGATGCGGCGCCTGCCGGTCGTGCCGTAGTGGAAGTCGTAGTGCGGGGCCAGGCCTCCCCGGTGCTGCAGAAGCTGCCGCACAGTGGGCGCCGCATGCCCGTCCCGGAGGTCCGCGGCGGGCAGGGGGACCGGCGCGTCGAGCTGGAGCAGCTGCTCGTCGGCGGCCAGGAGTACGGCGGTGGCGGTGAACGGCTTGGTCACGGAGGCGAGGGCGTACGGAGTGCCGGGGGCCGCGGCGACACGGGACTCGACGTCGGCCCATCCGTAGGCCTGCGCGAAGGTGATCTCGCCGTGCTCGGCGACGGCGACCGAGACAGACGGGCAGCCGTGCTCCTCGAGTGCGGCGGCGCACAGTTCGTCCATGCGCCGTGTGCTGAGCGGCGCGCCTGCCGTTCCGGGGCCGTCGTCGTCCATGTCCTGTCTCCAATCGCCGGGCGGAGTAGGCGACTTCGAGTATCAGGCGTAGTGCGCCCGGAGCTTCGCGTGCGCCCCGGGCGGTGCTCCCGCACGGTCCAGGGCCAGCAGGGCGGAGCCCAGTACGGGCGGGACGGCGACCACACGGGGTGCGGCCAGTGGTGCGGCTGCGGCGAGTTCGCGCGTGAGGCGGTCGTGCAGCAGCGGATGGCGTGCGGCGGCGACGCTGCCGCCGAGGAAGACCGGGGTCTCGGTCGTCAGCAGGTCCAGCCGGGACAGCGTCACGGAGACCATGGCGACGATCTCCTCGGCCTGCCGGTGCACGAGCGCCCGGGCCACCGGATCGCCCGCGGAGGCCACGGTGAACAGGAGCGGCGTGATCTCGTGCATGCGCGTCCGAGGCAGGTCGCCCATGTGGAAGGCCTCGATGAGGGCGTACACGGAGGGGAGGCCGAAGTGCCCCGGCAGCGCCCTGGCGAGCTGAGTGGGCTCGCCGCGGCCGTCCTCCGACCTGGCCGCGTACCAGATCGCCTCGTCCGACAGGCCGCCTCCGCCGCCGAAGTCGCCGGAGAGGCGGCCGAGTGCGGGGAAGCGGTGGGTGTTGCCGCTGCCGTCCTGGCCGACGCAGTTGATGCCCGCACCGCAGACGACGGCCACTCCGTGCTCCACCGATCCGTCGTCGGGGAGCCCGGCGCGGAGGATGGCGAAGGTGTCGTTCGCGACGTGGGTGGTGCGTCCCCAGCGCCGTGCCGCGAGAGCCGCCGCCAGTTCCTTCTCCTCGCGCGGCAGGTCGGCGTTGGCGAGGCAGGCCGAGACGTGCGCGACGGGCGGTTCCGCGGTGTCAGGCTCGTCCCTGCCGGGCTCAGCGGTGCCTGCCGGCGGTGCTCCCGCCTCGGCCAGCGCCTGGCCGACCGTCGCCGACAGCGCGTCGACGGCCGCGCGGACGCCCACGGCCGGCGGCTGGAAACCGCCGCCGCGTGCGCTGCCCAGCACCTCTCCGCCGGCCGATACGACCGCCACGTCCGTCTTGCTGTTGCCCGCGTCGATGGCCAGGCACGCGGAGGTCAGAGCCACGCCAGATGCTCCCTGTTGTGTGCGAGCAGACGGTCGGTCAGCGCCTCGGCCTCGCGGTACTGGCCGACGAGGGGGTGCGCCAGCAGCGCGTCGAAGACCCTGTCGCGCCCTCCGTGCAGGGCTGCGTCCAGCGCCAGGTCCTCGTAGGCGGTGACGTGGGCGATCAGGCCCGCCATGAGCGGTCTGACCGGCGGCGCGGGGAGCGGTTCGGCGCCCGCGCGGCTGACGGCGGCCGGCACCTCGACCACGGCGTCGTCGGGAAGAAAAGGAAGGGTGCCGCTGTTGCGGACGTTCACGACCTGCACGTCGGCGGACCGGCCCTCCGCGGACCCCGTGCCCAGCAGCGACGCGGCCAGAGCGACGGCGGCCTCGGAGTAGAACGCACCGCCCCTGCGGCTCAGCAGGTCGGGTTTCGTGTCCAGCGACGGGTCGCGGTACATCTCCAGCAACTCCCGCTCGATAGCGGCGACTTCCGCTGCCCGCGAGGGCTTCGAGCCGAGTTCGCCGACCACTTCGTCGTGCCGGTAGTAGTACCGCAGGTAGGAGGAGGGGACTGCGCCGAGCCTCTCCAGGAGGTTCAGCGGCATCTGCAGGAACTCCGCGAGCGCCGCACCGTGCTCGGCGAGCAGCCGCGGCAGTACGTCCTTGCCGTCGGGGCCGCCGAGCCGGACGCCGAGTTCCCAGGTGAGGTGGTTGAGCCCGTAGTGGTCGAGGTGGACCTCTTCGGGCGGGACCCCCAGAAGACCCGCGGCCTTGCGCTGCATGTGGATGGCCGCGTTGCACAGTCCGATCGCCTTGTGCCCTGCCTGCAGCAGCGCGCGGGTCACGATGCCGACCGGATTGGTGAAGTCGATGATCCAGGCGCCGGGGTTCGTACGGCGCACGCGTTCGGCTATGTCGAGCACCACAGGGACAGTGCGAAGGGCCTTCGCGAGTCCGCCGGCGCCTGTCGTCTCCTGGCCGACGCAGCCGCACTCCAGCGGCCACGTCTCGTCCTGCAGACGTGCGGCCTGTCCACCGACCCGCAGCTGCAGCAGTACGGCGTCAGCGCCCTCGATCCCCGCGTCCAGGTCCGCCGTGGTCGTGACAGCCGCGTCGTGTCCGGCTCTGCGGAAGATTCTTCGCGCGAGTCCCCCGATCACGTCCAGCCGCTCCGCGGCGGGGTCGATCAGGACCAGCTCGCCGACCGGCAGCGTGTCGCGCAACCGTGCGAAACCGTCGATGAGTTCAGGCGTGTAGGTGGATCCGCCACCGACCACTGCGATCTTCATGCGTCTGTGTGTTCCTTTCCGGGACGGGAGCGAGGGCGGCCGGGCCGGAGGCAGCCGGCGGTCGGGGCGGTGAAGCGCTCGGGGCCGTGCAGCGTGCCGGGCCTCAGGGTGCGCGGGCGGCCGTGGTGTCGAACACCTCGTCGCGGGTGGTGAGGAGCGCGCTCTGGAGCGCTCCGTGCAGGACGGGATGTTCCGTGACGGTGCCCAGCAGCAGCGGCGGCCTCGGCACGGTGAGTTCGTCCAGCTCAGCCTGGATCAGCGCGCGCAGCGGCTCGCCCCCGGCGTTGAGGAGACCCCCGGACAGAACGATCAACTGCGGATCGAGGACGGAGACCATGGCCGCGAGCCCGACGGCGGTACCGCTCGCGAAACGGCGCAGCAGTTCGCTGTGGGGGCCGAGGCGGCCGTCGCCGGTTCCCGGGCGGGGGACGTCGGATTCGCCGTCGGCCGCCACGGCTGCGCGGGAGACGAGGTCCGCCGCCCGGTCGTGCGACGAGGCGTCCGGGTCGCAGGGCAGGCCGAGCTCGTGCGCCCAGCGCAGCACCGCTCCGGCGCCGGCGAGCGCTTGGAACCCGCCGCTGTTGACGTGCACGGGGTCCCGTACGAGAGGCGTGCCCGGGACGGGGAGGAAGCCCACCTCCCCGGCGCCGCCGGTGCGCCCGCGGTGCAGCCGTCCGCCGATGACGAGCGCGGCACCGATGCCCTGCTCGTTCCAGAGCAGGACGAAGTCCTCGTGGCCCCGCGCCGATCCGCTCTGCTGCTCGGCGACAGCGACGAGGTTGACGTCGTTGTCGTAGTCGAGCGGCATGGGCAGCGCGGCGGCCAGCTCCTCCAGCAGGGTGGGGGAGTGCCAGCCGGGAAGGTGCGAGGCGTAGCGCAGCCTGCCGGTGCTCGGGTCGAACGCTCCCGGTGTGCCGACGACGAGCCGGTGCAGCTCGGACTTGTGCACGCCGGCTGCCTTGGCGGCGCCCTCCACGGCCTGCACGACGGAGTCCGCCGCGCTCCGCACGGGCCGCCCGCCTCCCTCCCCCTTCCGCTGCGTCCGGCGCGGGGGCGTGGGCACTTCGAAGACGCCCGCGACGCGTCCGGTGATGTCCGCTACCCCGGCGAGGACGCGGGTGGTGGTGACGTCCACGCCGGCGACGTACGCGGCACGCGGATTGACGGCGTACAACTGCGCGTTGGGGCCGGGCCGGCCCTCGCTCCGGCCGGTGACGACGACGAGGCCGGCGGCTTCGAGACGCGCAAGCAACTGGGAGGCCGTCGGCTTGGACAGTCCGGTCAGCTTGCCGATGCGTCCCCGCGAGAGCGGGCCCTCGGACAGCAGCAGGTCGAGCGCCGCGCGGTCGTTCATCGCGCGCAGCACGCGCGGGGTCCCGGGTGTCATTCCGGCCATCTGTGCCGCCTCCGCCCTGGCACACACCGGGTGCGCAGGCACCGGGACAGGGCACTGTTAGGAGTGTTTCCAATTCCGGGACAGTAGGGCCCACTGTCTCGCCGCGTCAATGAACAGTCGTAGCGAGACGGCGACGGCGAGACGGCGAGACGGCGAGACGGCGAGACGGCGCGACGGGGACGCGAGGCTGTGCTCGGGTGCTGTCACGCGTGAACGGTCCTCCGCGGCCGGCGTCCGCTGCCGGCGGCCGGGCGAGGACGAGGGCCGCGGCTACTTGGCGGCCTTCTGCAACGGCACCTGTCCGCCGTTCTTGCCGCTCTCCCCGGTGAACACGGCGTCCGCGTCCGCGTCCGCCCGCGCCGCCTCCAGGGCCAGCGACTCCTCGTCGACGCTCTGGATGCCCCTGCTGTCCAGCGCCCGTTTGATGCGCCAGCGCAGCTCGCGCTCCACCCCGAGCGCCTTGCCCGGCATGGTCTTGGCGGAGACCCGGACGACCATCGAGTCGAGCGTCACCGAGTCCAGGCCCAGCACCTCGACGGGCTCCCACAGCAGTTCGTCCCAGGGCGCGCTCTTGCCCAGCTCCTGGCCCGCGGAGGCGATCGCCGAGCGCACCTCGTCGAGGTCTTCCCCGGCCCGCACCTGCACGTCCACCGCGGCGGTGGCCCAGCCCTGACTGAGGTTGCCGACCCGCTTGATCTCGCCGTTCCTGATGTACCAGATCTCGCCCCCGTCGCCGCGCAGCTGCGTCACCCGCAGCCCGATCTCCAGGACGATTCCGGAGATCTCGCCGACGTCGACGCGGTCGCCCACGCCGTACTGGTCCTCCAGCAGCATGAAGATCCCGGCCAGCAGGTCCGTGACGATGTCCCGCGCCCCGAATCCGAGGGCCACACCCGCCACGCCGGCGCTGGCCAGCAGCGGCGCCAGGTTGATGCCCAGGTCGGAGAGGACCATCAGCAGCGCCGTGCCGATGATCACGAAGGAGGCGATGCTGCGCAGCACGGACCCGATCGCCTGGGAGCGCTGCCGGCGCCGCTCACCGCTGACGAGCAGGCCGCGCAGGGCGTTGGCGCTGTCCGCGGCCTCGGCCCTGCGGTTGACGCGCTTGATGAGCCGTGTGATGGAGCGTCGTATGACGTAACGGAGCGTGATCGCGATGACCGCGATGAGGAGTATGCGCAGGCCCGCGGCCAGCCACGACGTCCAGTTGTCGCCGATCCACCCGGCGAAGCCGAGGGCCGAGTCCTGGGCGTCCTCCAGCGAGGCGGGCGGTTCCGGTGCGCCTCCGTCTCTCCCGTCCAAGGGGGCCGAGCGGAGTGAGAACGACGGGGCGGAGCCGATCAGCCGGTACACAGCAGAACCTTCCGTACAGGGTCGTTTTCGCTCGCCGCCACAGACGCGCGGGCGCGCCAACCACACTAACGGCGCAGGACGTTCACAACTCGCGGCCGGGTGGAGGACGGGTGTTTTCCAGCCGCCCGCCCGGCCCCTCGATGACCTGTCCCGCACCAACGTGACTGTTCGCGGGAGGGGCGGGGAATTCCTGGAGAGGTGAGAGGTGTGGTTGAAAACACGCTCAGTGCGTTACCTGGTCGTGGTGGCGGATCGGCCAGGGCACGGGACACACTGAGAACAGATCGTCCCGGCGCGAGCCACGCGCCGCAGACGTACAAGGAGGCACCGTGCCGCATGTCCTGGTCCTCAACGCGTCGTACGAGCCGCTGGGCGTCGTACCGCTACGTCGCGCGCTCATCCTCGTGCTGAACGACAAAGCCGTCAGCATCGAGGAATCCGGCGCCCTGATGCACAGCGCAACCCGCGTGATACCCGCACCGAGCGTAGTGAGGCTGAAGCGCTTCGTACGGGTCCCCTTTCGCGGTGCGGTCCCGCTCACCCGCCGGGCGCTCTTCGCCCGGGACGGCGGCCGGTGCGCGTACTGCGGTGGAGTCGCAACCAGCGTCGACCACGTCATCCCGCGAAGCCGCGGCGGACAGCACACCTGGGAGAACGTCGTGGCGGCCTGCCGCCGCTGCAACCACGTCAAAGCGGACCGCCATGTGGCCGAGATCGGATGGAGACTGCGGCATCAGCCCGCGCCGCCCTCCGGACTGGCCTGGCGGATCATCGGCACGGGTCATCGTGATCCGCGCTGGATGCCGTACCTACAGCCATACGGCGCGGACGACGCCCTAGCCCGGATCGAAGGCAGAGCGACTGCCTGAGACCGGGTTCTGTTGTATCCGGGCGTCTCGGGCCGGCCGTCCCGGGACGATCCGGCGCTCCGGCGGGGTCCCGGACCGCTCGTCCGGGACGGGGTCCCGCCGCGCTCCCGCGCGGCGGCACGGCGGCTGCCGTCCCGCTCCGCCCGCGCCCGGCGGCCGTCTCAGCCGCCGCTCCGGCCTTCCTCCCGCACCGCGTACGCCTCGATGCTCCACAGCGAGTACCCGAAGCGGGTCGCCCGCTTGTCTCCCTGCACGCGCACGTACCGGGTGTCGTCCGGAGCGTCCATGCGGACCGTCTCACGGCCCCCTCTGCCGTCCCGGACGGTCGCCGCGGTACGCCACCGCTTGCCGTCCGGCGAGACCTGTACGCGGTAGCGCTCCGCGTGGGCGTCCTGCCAGTGCAGCACCACCTCGCCGATCCGGGTGGGCTCCCGCAGCTTCAGCTGCAGCCACTCGCCGTCCTCGGCCCGCGACGACCAACGGGTGTCCTTCCGCCCGTCGTTGGCGGCGGAGGCCGGGAAGTCGGACGTCTCGTCCCCGGACGACTCCGCCTCGGCGCCGCGCGCCAGATCAGGGCCTCCCGTCCCCGGGAAGGCCCGCACCGTGAGGGTGCGCCGCTCGTCCCCGAAGGTCACCGGGATCTCGTAGGTGCCCGACTTCACCGAGTCGTCGGCCTCGATCTCCAAGGGGATCTCAGCAGTGCCGCCGCGCGGTACGACTGTGCGGTCCGGGGCGCGGACGGTGAAACCCTCCGGGGCCTTGGCAGTGACGCGGCCCCGTACGTCGGACGGACTCTGCGCGCGCAGTTCGACCGTGGCCTCGCCCTTGCCGCCGCCGATCGGCGCGTAGATCTCGTCCTTGGAGAGGGAGAGCGACGCGTCCGGACTGTCGGCGTACCACGGCGTGATCTCGTGCACGACGGGTTCGTCCGAGCCCTCGGACCATGCCAGCCGCAGCGCGTCCGCCCGCAGCCCGCCGGCATCCTGCTGAGTCCAGCCGCTGCCGGAGAGCGTCCCGAGCCGCTGCCAGCCCTTGCCCGGCACGTGGACCTCCACGCGGGCACGGGTGCCGGAGCCCGGCCCCGTCTGCACGGTGACGGCCTCCAGCGGGCGGCTCTCGGGCAGTTGCACGGTCAGCGCCGGAGTGCCCTGCCGGGCGGCGCTGCCGCCGCTGCCCGCGTCGTCGTCCGCGCCGGAGCCGCCGGGCGTGCCGGCGGGGGCGTCCTGACGGAGGCCGCCCGGGAGCGACGCTCCCGGTGCCGCCGAGCCCGGAGCGAAGTACCCCGCGGCGGGGGCTGCTTCGGCGCGGTACGCGGTGTCCGGGTCGCCGTCGACAGCGGCGTCCGCCGGGGAGCCGGGGCGGGCCTTGGGGCCGCCCAGCGCCGTGTGGTCGCCGAAGGCCTTCCGCCGTACGCCCGCCCAGCTGTCGGAGGTCTTCAGGGCCCGCCTCTCGAACTCCTCCAGCACACCCTTGCCGACGACGGCCGAAGCCTTCTCGCCCTCGGCCACGAGCTTCTTCAGAGCCAGCCGCGCGTCCCAGGCGGCCCCGCCGTCGCCCCGCGCCAGCGCCGTCAGCATCGCGACGGCCTGCTCGCCCGCCTCGCCGTGCCGGGCCAGCTCCTCCAGCCAGGCCGGAACCTCACGCGCCAGCGCACCGGGGACCCGCTCGCGGGCTGTGCGCATCGTGCGGAAGTGGCCGCGTAGCTTGTCCGCCGCGCGCTGCAGCCGCTCGCCGTCCTTCTCGCTCTTGCGGGTGCCGGACGCGTAGGCGTCCCAGAACTCCGCCAGCAGCGGCCGCAGGTACGCCGACTCCTCGCCGCCGAGCACCGACGACGCGTCGTTGCCGGCGAGCGCGTGCACGGCTTCGCGGGCCGCCTCGTCGCGGCCGTCCGGAGTGGACCCGCCGCCGGCCACGTCGTCCACGGCGGCCCGCCAGGACTCCTGCGCCTCGTAGCCCTTCGCGTTCCACGCGTAGTCCGCGGCGGTGAACAGCGGGATGCGGGAAGCGGTCGGCTGCTTCATCGCCGTCGTCAGCAGCGCCGCCGAACCGGAGGCCACCGCGGGCTCTCTGCCGCGGTAGGGGCCGAGGAAGAGGCGGTCCTTCGCGTAGTCGTTGACGGGGTAGTTGTCCATCGTGACGAGCGGATGGTGGCCGAACGCGGAGCGCGCCGTGGTCAGTTCACGGCCGGTGATCGTGCGGGGCACCACGCCGACGCCCGTCCACGCCACCTCGACGCCGGGGGAGAGCTTCCGGGACAGCGCCGTGCGGTACGCGGTGTCACCGTCCTGGTAGAACTCCGTCGGCATGACGGACAGCGGGGCGAGGCCGGGGTGCCGGCCGGCGAGATGGCGGGCGACCTCGTTGGCCAGCTCGGCCTGCGCCCGGGCCGCCGCCTCCGGGCCCGAGCCGTACTTGCGGGCGTCCTCGTCGCAGTGCCACTCGCTGTAGCTCACGTCCTCGAAGCTCAGCTGGAACGCCCCGAATCCAAGCGCCCGCATCGAGTCCAGCTTCCGCAGCAGCTTCCTGCGGTCCTCGTCGGAGGAGAAGCACAGGCCCTGCCCCGGTGAGACCGCCCAGCCCAGCGTCACGTGGTTGCGCTGTGCGCGCTTCGCGAGCTCGCGGAACTCCTCGCGCTGCGCCGCCGGGTAGGGGTCGCGCCAGTGCGCCGCCTGGCGGTACGGGTCCTCGGTCGAGGCGTAGAGGTAGCGGTTCTGCTTGGTGCGGCCGAGGAAGTCCAGCTGCCCCAGACGCTCCTGATGCGACCACGACTTGCCGTAGAAGCCCTCGGTCACGCCGCGGACGGCGGCCGCCGGCCAGTCCCGCACGGTCACGCCGGCGAACCCCAGGACTCCCTCCCGGGACTCCTTCCGGTCCGACGCTTCGTCCCCGTCTTCGCGCTCTCCGCGGACCGTCAACTGCCGCAGTGTCTGCACAGCGTGGAAGAGACCGGCGCCGTCTGCTCCCTCGAGCGCCACGGTGTCCCGGTCGCCCGCCCTCCCGACGGACAGCCGGTACCCGCCGCGCGGCAGGTCGCCCCGCGGCGGTGCCTTCATCTCGCGCAGCGCGGCAGCAGCCGACGCGCTGTCCGCTCGCACGACCAGCCCGCGTCCGGGCAGCGGCTGGCCAGGACGTACCTCGTTGACTGTCCTTGCGCCCGCCTCCTGGAGAGCGCTGCGCAGGACGTCGAGAGCCGCGTCGTCGGTCTCGTCGTCCGAGACGATCGTCACGTCGCGCCCGACCGGCACGAACGAGCCCTGCTGCTTCAGCGACTGCGGACGCGGCCACACGGACGGTGCGCCGCCCTGCGCTTCCTCCGCGTCGCCGGCGCTCTGTGAAGGGGCACCGTCAGCGTCGGGCGGCGGGGCGGCCTGCGCCGAGGGCAGGCCGAGAAGTCCGCCCACGACTGCCGCGGTGAGCGCTGTCGCGCCCATGCGCCGCCGTGCTCTGTCTCCGTGCGCCGCTGCGCCCACCACTTCCTCCCCCGACGCGCCGTTCCTCGCCGCGCGCCTCAGGTCCGTCACGTCCGTCCGCCGCATCCGAGAGCCCGCCGCGCTGCTGCCGCCCGTCCGGCCCGACGCCGTCACATCGCTCACCGGAGCTGAACAAGCGGTCCGCGGGGCACACTTCGGAAGGAGAGCCCATCACCGTCGCGCTCGGCGTGTCAACGCGAAGTGCCCGAAGTGAGGCCGTGTCGCGACTCGTTGATGCCACACCCCCGCTGGACGCGTTCCACTGTCCGGCCGGTTCCCCCCGCAGTAGTAGGGGAGTCGCCGGCTGTAGGGTCCCGCGGTCGTACGGAGAGCCGGTGCGGCGCGGGAGTGCGGATGCCTCTCGCATCTTCATCCGGTACTTCTCCGGACGGCGCACAGTGACCGTTCAGTTGCGCCACGGCGTGGCGCCGGTCACACGGTCTGCACGCACAGTGAGCTGGCGTGATCGCGCCCTTGCGGTGGAACGAGACAAGGCCCACTCCGCAAGCCTTCGAGTGGTGAACGTCGGCGGGGGACCTGTAAAATTTTGTGCCGTAACCGCCGATGACCAGGCTTCCCTTCTTCCAGTGGCGGCCCGCACGGGCAAATCGCCTGTCGCTGGAGAGTGACCTCCGCCACGTTCCGGCCCCCGAGACGTCTGCGCACGGCTCGACTGGGTAGGGCCAATTTCTGACCATCCGACGTCAACGAACGGAGGCCCGCCGTGGCCGCGTCCGCTGAACTTCTCGCCGTACTGACCCCGCTGCCGAAACAGGTGCTCACGAAACAGGTGCTTTCGAAGCAGCAGGCGCTCTCCAAACAGGGGCACGAGCCGGTAGACCTGTCCGGAGTGTCCGACCCCGATTCCGGACTGGACGGCTCGTGCTCATGCGGCTGCTTCGAGGCGCCGCTCACCTCTGAACCGCCCCTGGCGGACGTCGCTCCTCTCACGAGCGAACCGCCCCTCGCCGAACTGCCGCTGACGAGCGAGCCGACCGGCACCGGATTCGGCACGGACAACTCCGACATCTGACTCCGAGGCCCCTCGCCGCGCCGGCAGCGCCGTGCCCCGGCAGACCCGGAGGAACGGTGCTGTGGGCCGTCGGCTATGTTGACGGGGTGAGCGAGGTCAAGAAGAACACACTGCGCGCCGGCACAGTCGCCGCCGGTGCGACGCTGATGATGATGCTGTCGTCCCCCGCCTTCGCGGCGGGCGGCCTTGACGACGGCGAGCAGCCGGGGCCCGGACTGAGCGTCGTGGAGACCCTCGGCCTGTTCGTCGCCGCCCCCGTCGTCCTCTACCTGCTGATCGCGGGACTGGTGATGGTCGGCTCCCGGGGGAGCAAGAAGCACAGCTGAGCCGGCGCCCGCGGAGCGTGACGGGACCGCTCCGCGGCCTCTCCGTACCCGCCGCCGTCCCGGATCCCTGCGTCCGTGCCCTGCCTCAGCGGCGGCGCGTGCACGCGGGGTTCGGCTTTTCCCGGCGGGTGCTCCCCGCGCTGTTCGGCGCCAGGTCGGTCACTCTGGTCGACTCTCGAACGTGCGTACTTTAGGGCAGAGTTGTCCGGCTTTGTCGACGGCCTCGTAACAGAGGTTGGATGGCGGTGCCAGGGTGGGAATCGCCCCGGCATGACGCACAACACCCCGCTTTCCCCTCGCCCTCTCAGCCACCTCAGCGAAGCCCCGCAGCGGCGGGTGATGAGCCTTCGCGAACTGCGCGAGCACGGTGTCTCCGCCGCCGCCGTCAGCGATCGCTGCCGCCCCGGCGGCCCCTGGCAACTGCTGCTCCCCGGCGTCTGCCTGCTCCACGCCGGCCCGCCCACCAGTGACGAACGGCTGCACGCGGTGCTGCTGTACGCGGGCGCGGACTCCCCACGGATTCCCGCCCAGCACGCACCGCCGCCGTCACAGTCGCCACTTTCCGCTCTCCCCCCGGGGGCATCCGCCGCCACCGGTCCGGCCGCCGTCGTACCGGTCCCCGCCACCGGGCACTGCGCAACCGCCGCGCCGGCAGAGGAGGCGATGATCACAGGACTCGCCGCTCTGACGCTGCACGGCTTCACCGGCGCTCCCTCGCTCCGGACGCTGGACCGCATCGACGTGCTCGTCCCGCGCGGCAGACGCCTGCGCTCCACCGGGTGCGTACACGTCGTGCGCGCACAGCAGTTGCCCGAACCCGTCGAGATCACCGGTCTTCCCGTGGCGCCCGCGACGCGAGCCCTCGCCGACGCCGTCGCGCAGATGACCGACGCGGGAGTCGTGCGGCGGCTGCTCGTCGAAGCGGTACGCGGAGGCCACTGCGAGGCGACCGCGGTCGTGCGTGAACTGACGCAGGCCAGGCTGCTCGGGCGACCGCACGTCGTCGACGCCGTCGACACCCTGCTGGCGGAGGGACGCGCACTCGCGGAGGGGCTGCTGTACGACATGGTCTTCCGGTACCGGCTTCCCGAGCCGTGCTGGAACGTCGACTTGCGCCTTCCCGGCGGGACGCACCTCGGCGGCGTCGACGCCTACTGGCCCGAACAGGCCGTCGCCGTGGAGCTGGACACCCGAGTGCCGCGGCACGGGGAGGACGCCAGGTGGTGCGAGTACGCCCGCAAGCGCGAGGCGCTGGAGGGGCTGGGCATCACGGTCGTGCACGTCACCCCGGCGAAGCTGCGGGCCTCGCTGGAGCAGCAGGCGGCGATCGTGCGTACGGCGCTGATGACCGCGGTCGAACGCGAACCGGCGGAGTACGTGACGGTGCTGCCCCGTTGAGAAGGCGACCGCCAGGAGCCGGGCGCAACAGGAGCGTGCCGCGGCGGCGCCTCACGCGCACCCGGCTCGCCGCGCGACGCGGTCAGCCGCAGTACTCCGCTTCAAGTAGGGCGTCCGTGCCGTCCGACCAGTCGCCGTTGATGTTGAACGCCGCGCTGTGCGCACCGTCCGCGGTGGTCACGGCAGTCGAACGCGAACCCTGGATCGTCCCTTCGTGGCCCCATACCTCCGTGCCGCAGGACAGGCGCCGCACGGTCAGGCCGAGTCCGTAGCGGCTGCCGTCCCCGGTCGGCACCGCGGACTTCATCTCCCGCAGCTGGCGCGGCGGCAGCACGTCCCCGCCCAGCAGTGCGCGCATGAACCGGATCAGGTCGTCCGTCGAGGAGATCATCTCCCCGGCGGCACCGGCGAGGGACGGATCGAGCCCGGTGACGTCGTACACGGGCGCGTGCGGGCCGGAGCGGGAGAGTGTGGAGTAGGAGCGTCCGTGCGGGCCCGCGATGCGCGGGGAGCCGCCCGGCAGCGAGGTGTCGTCCAGCCCGAGCGGACGAGTGATCCTGCGCTCGACCTCTTCCGCGTAGGAGCGTCCGGTGACCCTCTCGACGACCATTCCGACGAGGACGTAGTTGGTGTTCGAGTACTCCCAGCCCGCGCCGGGAGCGAAGGACGGGGCGTGCCGCATGGCCGTCCGCACCTGCGCGGCCGGTTCGCGGGCCTCGTAGCGGCTGCGGAGGAAGCCGGGGCCGAAGTAGTCGCGCCGCACGGCGGGATCGGCGGTGAAGTCGTACACCCCGCTGGTGTGGCCCAGCAGTTGACGGACGGTGACGCGGCGGCCGTCGTGCCCGTGGCCCTTCAGAGTGCCGGGCAGCCAGCGTTCGACGGGATCGTCCAGGCCGACCTTCCCCTCCGCCGCGAGCTGGAGCACCACGGCCGCCACGAAGGGCTTGGTCAGACTGCCGATGCGGAACCTGTCGCCGGCCAACGGCGGGCGCAGCGTGGTGCGTTCGGCAGTCCCGGAGGCGCCTTTCCAGACGCCGCCGCCGTCCTCCGCCTGCGCCAGCACGCCCGGGGCGGCCCCCTTCGCGACCTGCTCGTCCATCGCCTCCTGCGTCGCGCTGTGCCCCTGGTCGGCCGCCGCGGAGGCGCTGACGGCGAAGACCGTCACAGCGCCGACCACCACGGCGACGACGGTGGAGCGGACGGACATGCGCCGACTCTAATGACCGGTGCGATTCGAGCGCCACACCGCGAAGACGACCAGGGCGCACCCCGCGTACTGGGTGAGGGTGGGGCGTTCCGCCAGAAAGCACACCCCGAAGGCGACGGCGAGTACCGGCTGCAGAAGCAGCAGCGCGGCGCCTCGTGAGGGTGCCAGCCGCGGCAGCGCCGGATTGATCAGCAGCCACGCGAGGACCTGGCCGAGCAGCGCCATGGGGATGAGCCAGCCCCACGCCGGCCAGCCGGGATCGAGGTCGACGCCCGTCCACGCCGCGCCCAGCAGGCCGGAGGATGCGGCTGCCGACAGCGTCGCGGCGGCCACGGGCGTGACGGTGTGCGGCTCCCCGCTCGCGCGGCCTTCGGAGCGGCTGCGGCCGCCGTCTCCGCCGAGCCGGATGAGGAAGAGGTAGCCGGCGAAGGCGACGCCCGCCGCCGAGCCGAACAGAACGCCGGAGAGAGGGTCGCTGCCGGGCTCGGGACTGCCGAGGGTGCCGCCCGCGAGTGCCACTCCCGCCAGCATGACGGGCGCGGTGAGCCAGAAACGGCGCTCCAGGCGTATGCCGGTCAGCACCCTCGCCAGCAGGGGGAAGACGATCAGCTGCACGTTGAGCAGCACCGTCGCGATGGAGGCGCCGAGGTCGTGGATGCTGTGCACCCAGCACACGTAGTCGACGCCGAGCAGGGCTCCCGCGGCCAGGTCGAGCCTGAGCAGGCGCCACGGTCGCGCTCCCAGGCGGCGGCACTCGGCGAACGCCAGGGGCGCCAGCACGGCCATCGCGAGCGCGCACCGGAGGAACGCGGCGGTGCCCGCGTTCACGGCGGACAGCTTGATGAACATGCCCGAGGACGACGTGCTCGCCGCCCCCATGACGATCATCAGCGCCGGGCCCGGCCTCCCGAACCGTGCACGCGCGCGTCCGCCCCTGCCGGCTTGCTCCGGTCCCCGCGTCCGCTCCGGCTCGCCGCCGGGGGCGTCTGTGCCGCTGCCGGCCCCCGCCCCCTGCTGCCGGGGCGCGGGAGGTTCTCCGCCGCTCGTCTTCCTGGTCCCCATGCGGATCACTCTGCCTTGCCGGACGCTGAAGCAACAGCGAGCATTCCTCGCCTGTACCCGGTAGCTCCGCTTCACGGTCACGCTGTCCCGGTGTAGCGTCCCGACCGTGCTGAACCTGGAGCGGCTACGTGTCCTGCACGCCGTCGCCGTACACGGCTCCGTCGCCGGGGCCGCGGCGGCGCTGCACGTCACGCCCTCCGGCGTCTCCCAGCAACTCGCGAAGCTGGAGCGCGAGTCGGGCCACCGGCTGCTGGAGCCGCACGGCCGCACCGTCCGGCTCACGCATGCCGGCCGGACGCTCGCCGGGTACGCGGCACGGGTCGTCGCCGAGGCGGCGGGGGCCGAGTCCGACCTGGCCGACCTGAGCGCGGAGATCATCGGGCCTCTCCGGCTCGGCGGTGTCGGCAGTTCGCTGCGCGCCCTTCTCCCTGACGTCCTCGCCGAGCTGACCCGCGCCCACCCGCGGCTGGTGCCCACGCTGGTGGACGGGGAGGCGGTCGGGATGGTGCCGCTGCTGGCCCGCGGCGACCTCGACCTCCTCCTGGTGGAGAGCTGGGCGAACCGGCCGCTGGCGCTGCCCGCGGGGCTGGCGACGCGGACGCTCGCCGTGGAGGACGTACATCTGGCGCTCGGGGAGGGGCACCCGCTGGCGGACCGGGAGTGCGTGGACCTCGGAGACCTGGACGGGCAGGTGTGGGCGACGTGCCCTGCCGGGACGGAACCGTACGAGGCTCTGGTGCAGGCTCTCAGGGCGGTGGGCCGCGAACCCGAGATCCGCTACACCGTGACCGAGTTCGCGACACAACTCGCCCTCGTGGCACGCGACCTGGCGGTCGCGCTGTTCCCCGAGATGGGCCAGAGCCCCGCACCGCCGGGCGTGCGTTTCGTGCCCGTGCGCCCCCGCATGCGGCGGGAGGTGCTCGCGGCGTGGCGGGCGCCGGGCCTCGCCGGGCGCAGGCCCTCGCCGCTTCCCGCAGCCCGTGACGGCGGGGCTCGCCGGCTCCCCCGGCCGACAGCGAGTCCTGCCGTACGGGCGTGCGTGGAGGCGCTGAGCCGGGTGGAGTGGAGCAGCCCGAGCGCCTTGTGAGGGGACGGAGAAGGGGCCGGGCCCCCGTCCGGGCGTGAGGGTGACAGGCGGGCAACGGGCGTCCAGGCGACGCCCGTTCGGGTTTCGGCAGCGACTTCTCGCCCCGGCCCGCCGGACCCCGCCTCCGCGGGCGGGCCGTGGCCGGATCATGCAGAGCGGACTGGGCGCGCCCGCTCGTACCCCACGCGTGGAAGGATGGCCGAACGACGACATCGTGAGACCGCTAGAGCAGGGGAGAGCACCAGGTGCCTGGCACGAATCTGACACGCGGGGAGGCTCGCGAGCGAGCACGACTGCTCACCGTGGACTCCTACGAGATCGAGCTGGATCTCAGGGGAGCGCAGGAAGGGGGTACGTACAGCTCCCGTACGCTCGTCCGCTTCGATGCCGCGGAGGCGGGGACCAGCTTCATCGACCTGGTCGCCCCGGCGGTGCGCGAGATCACCCTGAACGGCGCGCCGCTGGACCCGGACGAGGTCTTCGCGGACTCACGCATCGCCCTGCCCGGCCTCGCCGAGGGCCGGAACGAGCTGCTGGTCGTCGCTGACTGCGCCTACACCAACACGGGCGAGGGGCTGCACCGCTTCGTCGACCCCGTCGACCAGCAGGCGTACCTCTACACGCAGTTCGAGGTGCCGGACGCGCGCCGCGTATTCGCCAGCTTCGAACAGCCGGACCTCAAGGCCACGTTCCAGTTCACCGTCAGGGCCCCCGAGGGCTGGACGGTGATCTCCAACTCGCCTACGCCCGAACCCGACGGCGACACCTGGCGGTTCGAGGCGACCCCGCGCATCTCCTCGTACATCACGGCGCTCATCGTGGGCCCCTACCACTCGGTGCACAGCACCTGGGAGGGCGGCGGGCGCACGGTGCCGCTGGGCATCTACTGCCGTCCCTCGCTGGCCGAACACCTCGACGCCGAGGCCCTGTTCGAGGTGACCCGGCAGGGATTCGACTGGTTCCAGGAGAAGTTCGACTACCCGTACCCGTTCGCCAAGTACGACCAGCTCTTCGTCCCGGAGTTCAACGCGGGCGCGATGGAGAACGCGGGCGCCGTCACCATCCGCGACCAGTACGTCTTCCGCTCCAAGGTCACCGACGCCGCCTACGAGACGCGCGCCGAGACGGTGCTGCACGAGCTCGCGCACATGTGGTTCGGCGACCTCGTCACCATGGAGTGGTGGAACGACCTGTGGCTGAACGAGTCGTTCGCCACCTACACCTCCATCGCGTGCCAGGCCCACGCCCCCGGTTCGCGCTGGCCGCACGCCTGGACGAGCTTCGCCAACCAGATGAAGACCTGGGCGTACCGGCAGGACCAGCTGCCGTCCACGCACCCGATCATGGCGGAGATCGGCGACCTGGACGACGTCCTCGTCAACTTCGACGGGATCACCTACGCCAAGGGCGCGTCCGTACTGAAGCAGCTCGTCGCCTACGTCGGCATGGACGAGTTCTTCCGCGGCGTGCAGACGTACTTCAAGCGGCACGAGTGGGGCAACACCCGCCTCAGCGACCTGCTCACCGCCCTGGAGGAGACCTCCGGACGGGACCTGGCCGCCTGGTCGAAGGCGTGGCTGGAGACGGCGGGCATCAACATCCTCCGCCCCGAGCTGGCCACGGACGCCGAGGGCGACATCACCTCCTTCGCCGTCCGCCAGGAGGCACCGGCGCTCCCGGCGGGCGCCACGGGCGAGCCGACGCTGCGGCCGCACCGCATCGCCGTCGGCCTGTACGAACTGCAGGGCGGCAAGCTCGTCCGCACCGACCGCGTCGAGCTGGACGTCGACGGCGCGCTGACGGAGGTTCCCGAGCTCGCCGGCCGTCCCCGTCCGGCCGTCGTACTGCTCAACGACGACGACCTGTCCTACGCCAAGGTGAGGCTCGACGCGGAGTCCCTGGCGGCCGTCACCCGGCACCTCGGCGACTTCACCGAGTCCCTGCCGCGCGCGCTGTGCTGGGCCTCGGCCTGGGACATGACGCGCGACGGCGAACTGGCCGCACGCGACTACCTCGACCTCGTCCTCTCCGGCATCACCAAGGAGTCGGACATCGGCGTCGTGCAGTCGCTCCAGCGGCAGGTCAAGCTCGCCCTCGACCTGTACGCCGACCCGGAGTGGCGCGAGACGGGTCTCACCCGCTGGTCCGACGCCACACTGGAGCAGCTCCGCGCGGCGGCTCCGGGCAGCGACCACCAGCTCGCCTGGGCACGCGCGTTCGCCTCCACGGCACGTACCGAGGAGCAGCTGAACCTTCTGGCGGGCCTGCTGGACGGTACGGAGACCGTCGAGGGGCTGAGCGTCGACACGGAGCTGCGGTGGGCGCTGCTGCAGCGGCTGGCCGCGACCGGGCGTGCGGGCGAGAAGGAGATCGCCGCCGAGCTGGAGCGTGACGCGACCTCGGCGGGCGAACGGCACGCCGCGATGGCGCGGGCCGCGCGCCCGACCGAGGAGGCCAAGGCCGAGGCATGGGCCTCGGTGGTCGGCAGCGGGGCGGGGGACGCGGAGACGGGTCTGCCCAACGCGGTGCAGGAGGCCGTCATCGGCGGCTTCCTCCAGACCGACCAGCGGGAGCTGCTCGCCCCGTACAGCGAGAGGTACTTCGAGGCCGTCAAGGACATCTGGGAGACGCGCAGCCACGAGATGGCCCAGCAGATCGCGGTCGGCCTCTACCCGACGCTGCAGGTCTCGCAGCAGACCCTCGACGCCACGGACGCCTGGCTGGAGCGGGCGCAGCCGGGTGCTGCCCTGCGCAGGCTGGTCACCGAGTCGCGCGCGGGCGTGGAGCGTGCGCTGCGCGCGCAGCGCGCCGACGCCGAGGCGGGCGCCGGGAGCTGACCGTGCGGGCGGGAGACCGCCCGCGAGGACGGCCGGCTGCCGGCCGTCCTCGCAGCGGAGCGGGTGCGCCGCGCGAGAACGCGGCGCACCCGCTCTGTCGGCTCCCGGCCTCTCCGGAACCCGTCCGGCTCTGCGAACCGGCCACCGGCTCTCCGGAACCCCCCCCTCTGACACCGCGAAGGCCCCCGGCGATACCGGGGGCCTCCGTGTGGGGGAAATGCGGGTTCCACCTCAGGCGTGGTGCGTTCTGTGCTTCAGGCGTGGTGCTGGCTGTGCGGGTGTTGCCTGCCGTGCTGGTTCTTCGACTCGCGGCCTTGCGCGGTTACTTGGCGAAGGCAGCCTGGTCGAACGCGGCGTTCGCCACACCGTTGGCCCACAGGGACTGGACCTGGGCGGCCTCGTTGGCGTCCGGCTTGGCGTTGGTGCAGGAGGGGCCGGGGCCGCCACCGGACATCAGCTGGCTGCAGGGACCCTCGTAGGTGTCCGGGAGGCCGAGGACGTGACCGGTCTCGTGAGCGACGACGCGGTTGCTGTCGTACTCCTGGTTCTGGGCGTAGTCGAGGAAGATGTAGCCGTTGCCGTGGCCGTCCGTCGAAGCGTACGAACCACGCGGGTCGTCGCCCTCGCGGTAGTCGAAGCTGGCGCTGCCTCCCTCGGCCAGCTGCACGTTGGAGACGGCCGCGTTCCAGGTCGCCGTGGACTGCGCGATCTCGCTGGCGAACGTGGGAGCGCCGCTGGCGTCGTAGTTGACGGTGACGGCCTGGATGCCGGGCTTCGCGGCCTGCTTCTTCAGCGCGTCCTTGACGACGGCGTTGAAGAACGCCTCGTTCGCCTTGTTGGACTCACCGACGAAGCCGGTCCTGGTGACGCTGCTCTTGGCGGCGCCGTCGTCCGGCGTCGCTGCCGAGGCTGGCATCGCACCCAGACCCAGGGCCAGACCGAGGCCGAGTGTCGCGGAGAGTGCCGTAGTGCGTCGCTTCATGGGGGGTCTCCTCCTGGTCCGTAGTGCCGGCCGCTTCTAGGTGGGGCGCGGCCGCACTGCCGGAAAGAACTCCTGCCGACGCAGAGTCTGTTGGAGTCTCGCGCTCAGCGGATGATGGCAGGTGGCGATAGCTTCGAGGCATCACCCGGTATACGGAGGCTTCAGCGGGCACCTCGGCATCTGGTGTGTCATGCGCACGCATGGATATGCTCCGGGTGTGGAGCTCGAAGTGAGGCATCTTCGTGCGCTGTGCGCCATCGCCGACACGGGCAGCGTGCACAAGGCCGCCCGTCAACTCGGCATGACCCAGCCCTCCTTGACCACGCAGCTCCGCCGCATCGAGCAGGCCGTCGGAGGACAGCTCTTCACGCGGGAGCGTACCGGCAGCAGACCCACGCCGCTCGGCCGGTTCCTCCTCTGCCGGGCCCGCCCCCTCGTCGCCGAGATGAGCGCCCTGGTCAGCGAGACGCGGGCCGCCGCCGGCCGCTCCGGAGGCGAGTCCCTGCGCATCGGCAGCACCGGCAGCCCGGCCGTCCCCGGCTGGCTCCGCCGGCTGCGCAGCCGGCTGCCGGAGGCCGACACGACGTTCCACATGGACGTACGGGCGCACGAGCTGCTGCGGATGGTCGCCTCCCACCAGCTCGACGCCGTCTTCGTGCACGAGGTCGAAGGCACCCCGCTGCACGTGCCGGACGGCGTGGACCTGCACGTACTCGTCGAGCGCGAACCGCAGTTCGTGGCCATCTCCGCGACGCACCCGGCCGCCGAGCGTCCCGTGCTGAGCCTCCAGGAGCTGGCCCGCGAACGCTGGATGGTCGACCCCACGGCCGACGGCGAATGGACGGGCCTGCGGCGGGTCTTCGCCGACGCGGGCATCAGCCCCCGGGTGGTCCACGGCGACAACATGGCCGCCGCCGACCTGGTCGCCGCGGGCGAGGTCGTCGCCCCCTGCCAGCCCACGTCGCCGGCCCGTCCCGGCTGGGTCGTACGGCCGCTGCTGGGCGACCCGCTCGCCGTGCGGCTGCTGCTGGCCACGCCCGAGCCGAGGCCCGGAACCAAGCCGGTGATCGAGCCGGAGACGCTGCTCGGCGATCTGGAGTCGGCGTACCGCGAGGTGGCGTGGGCGAGCGAGCCCTACAGGCACTGGCTCCTGCGCCACGACGACGCCGCCTCGCTGCCGTTCTCGGTAGTCGCGTAGCCGGCTGAGCACGGGCGGAAGGCACGCGAAGCCGCCGCCTCCCGCCCGCGCCCCGCGGACGTCCGTCCGCGCGCGGCTCAGCCCGTGGGCCCGCCCGCCGAAGCCGCGTCGCAGCGCTGTGCTCGCAGGGCGCGAGCCAGGTCGTCACGGGCCTCCAGGACGAGGCGGCGCAGGGCCGGCGCCGCGTCCTCGTGGGCGGTCAGCCAGGCGTCGGTCGCGTCCAGCGTGGCCTGGCCGGTCTGCAGACCGGGGTAGAGGCCGCGTACGACGGCCATGGCGATCTCGATGGAGCGCGTACGCCAGATCTCCTCCAGCGCCTCGAAGTACGGCCCGGTGTACGGGGCGGTCAGCTCCTCCTGGCCGGGCTGCGCGAACCCCGCGATGGTCGCGTCGACGAGGGCGTTGGAGAGCTTGTCCGACTCGATGACGGCCTTCCACGCCTCCGCCTTCACCTCCGCGGAGGGACGGGCGGCCAGGCACCGCACGTGGTGGCGCTTGCCGGAGGCGGTGTCGTCCCGCTCGAGTTCGGCGTCCATGGCGTCGGCTCCGGCCTCACCGCGCGCCGCGAGCGTCTCCAGGAACGTCCAGCGCAGCTCCTGGTCGACGTCCAGGCCGTCGATGCGGGCCGTGCCCGCCAGCAGCCCCTGCAGCAGCCGCAGGTCCTTCTCGTCCGTCGCCAGTGCGGCGAAGTGCCGTGCCCACGCCAGCTGGTGCCCGCTGCCGGGCTCCGCCAGCCGGAGACGGCTCAGGGCGCGTTCGGCCAGCGCCCGCCGCCCCTGCTCGCGCCATTCGGGAGCCGCGTAGTAGGTGACGGCGGTACGGCTCCAGACGTGCAGCATCTGCAGCACGCCGATCTCGGACTCGTCCCCCGCGAAGTCGACCACGAGACCGATGAAGTCCCGCGCGGGCATCAGCCCGTCCCGCGTGAGGTTCCACATGGCCGACCAGCACAGAGCCCTGGACAGCGCCGCGTTGTGGCCTTCCTCGGCGGCCGCGGGGCGCCTGCCGGCGCGCGGCGGGGTGAGTTCGCCGAGGTGCGCACGGAGCGTGGCCAGGGAGACCTCGTCGAGGCGCGTCTTGCAGTACGTCAGGTCGTCGTCGTTGACGAGTACGAGATCGGGCCGCTCCTGGCCCGCGAGGTCGGCCACGACCGTACGGGCGCCGGTGACGTCCGTCTCCGCCCGCGCGTAGCGGACCAGGCGGCTCTCCGCGACATCGTGCCGGTAGAGCCCGACGGCGACGCGGTGCGGGCGCAGCACGGGTCGGTCCCCCTGCCCCTCCTGCAGGACGGCGAGCTCCGTGACGCGCCCGTCGGCGTCACAAGTGACCTGCGGGGTCAGGGAGTTCACGCCCTGGGTCTGCAGCCAGCCGCGCGACCAGGCCTCCATGTCCCGGCCCGAGGTCTCGCTCAGCACCGACAGCAGGTCTCGGAGCGTGGTGTTCCCCCAGGCGTGCCGCTGGAAGTACCGCCGGGCGCCCTCGAGGAAGGTGTCGCGGCCCACGTACGCGACGAGCTGCTTGAGCACGGAGGCGCCCTTGGCGTACGTGATGCCGTCGAAGTTGAGCTTGGCGTCCTCCAGGTCACGGATGTCGGCCGTGATCGGATGCGTCGAGGGGAGCTGGTCCGCGCGGTACGCCCAGGACTTGCGGCGGTTGGCGAAGGTGATCCAGCCGTCCTCGAAGCGGGTGGCCTCCACGAGCGCGAGCGCCCCCATGAAGTCGGCGAAGGACTCCTTCAGCCACAGGTCGTCCCACCACTCCATGGTGACGAGGTCGCCGAACCACATGTGCGCCATCTCGTGCAGGATCACGTTCGCCCGGCCCTCGTAGGAGGCCTCGGTGACCTTGCCGCGGAAGACGAACTCCTCGCGGAAGGTGACCATTCCGGGGTTCTCCATCGCGCCCAGGTTGTACTCCGGCACGAACGCCTGGTCGTACTTCCCGAAGGGGTAGGGGAAGGCGAAGTGGTCGTGGAAGAAGTCCAGGCCCTGCTTGGTGACGGTGAAGACGTCCTCCGGGTCGAAGTGCCTGGCCAGCCCCTTGCGGCACAGCGCCCCGAGCGGGATCTCGAGCTCCGTGCGCTCCGCGCCCGATCCCAGGGTGCGCCGGTAGGTGTCGGTGACGTAGTGGTAGGGGCCGGCGACGACGGCGGTGATGTACGTCGAGATCGGCTTGGTGCGTGCGAAGCGCCGTGTGGACGCCGCGCCCTCGTCGAGGATCTGCGGTTCGCCCTCCTGGACGCCGTTGCTCAGTACGGTCCATTCCGCGGGCGCGGTGACGGTGAAGTCGAAGGGCGCCTTGAGGTCGGGCTGCTCGAAGTTCGCGAACACCCGGCGGCAGTCGGCCGGTTCGTACTGGGTGTAGAGGTAGACCTCGCCGTCCTCGGGGTCGAGGAAGTGGTGGAGTCCTTCGCCCGTCCGGCTGTACGCGCAGGCGGCGTCGACGGTGAGTTCGTTGTCCGCGGCCAGCCCGTCGAGGGCGATGCGCGCGCCGTCGTACACCGTGTCCACGGGCAGCGAGCGGCCGTTGAGGGTCACCGAGTGCACCTTGGGCGCGATGAGGTCGGCGAAGGTGGAGGCGCCCGGTTCGGAGCAGGCGAAGCGGACCGTCGTCGTCGACCGGAAGGTGCGCGGGCCGTCCGCGGGCGGGGGACCCACCGCCGAGCGCAGGTCGAGCGCCACCTCGTATCCGTCCACGGACAGCAGCCGGGCCCGTCGCCGAGCTTCGTCACGGGTCAGGTTCTCTCCGGACACGGGCATCGCTCCTGTTCATCGCGGTTCTCGGCCGGCTCCGCTGATCCGGGACGGCGCGGCTCAGCATTTCACGGGGCCGTCCGCCGCGGGAATTGCGGCGCCCGGGGCCGCGTTGCCTCAGCGCAGAGCTTTCACCGTTGCCGAGGAGACGTGGCCATGCCCGAGAAGACCGTTGCCGACTTCTGGTTCGACCCCAGGTGCCCGTGGGCCTGGCTGACCTCCCGCTGGATGCTGGAGGTGGAGAAGGTGCGGCCGGTGGAGGTGCGCTGGCACGTGATGAGCCTGGCCGTCCTCAACGAGAACAAGCTGGACGAACTGCCCGAGGGGTATCGGGAGATGCTGGCCGCCGCCTGGGGCCCGGTGCGCGTGTGCATCGCCGCCGAGCAGCAGCACGGCCCGGAGGTCCTCGCCGCGCTCTACACGGCGATGGGCACCCGCCTGCACAACCGCGGCCGCGAGCTGTCGCGCGAGCTGCTCGCGGAGTCCGTCGAGGAGGCGGGTCTGCCGGCGTCCCTCGTCGACGCCGCGGACTCCACGGAGTACGACGAGGCCCTGCGCGCCTCGCACAAGGAGGGCATCGACCTGGTCGGGCAGGACGTGGGCACCCCGGTCATCGCCGTTCCCGGCTCGGACGGGGAGCGCATCGCCTTCTTCGGCCCGGTCGTCACACCGGCGCCCAAGGGGGAGGACGCGGCCCGGCTGTGGGACGGCACGCTGATGGTGGCCTCCACGCCCGGCTTCTTCGAGATCAAGCGCACCCGCGACAAGGAACCGGTGTTCGACGACTGAGTCGCACCCGGCCCGTACGATCCGGGGCGGCCGCCGCGGCCCGCCGGCCCGGCGGAGCAAGTGCAGGAGGGCCCCGTACGTCCCGTCCGTACGGGGCCCTCCCTCTATGCGCCTGCCCTGTGAAAGGTGAGAAGACGATCACGAGGGGCAGGGGTCTTTCCCGGCGCCGTCAGGGCGCCAGCAGCAGGTCGTTCTCTCGGGCCTTCGCCGCCGTGTAACGCCTGCTGACGTCCTGCCAGTTCACGACGCGCCACATGGCCTCGACGAAGTCGACCTTCTGGTTGCGGTACTGCAGGTAGAAGGCGTGCTCCCAGGCGTCGAAGACGAGGATCGGCACGCTGCCCTGCCCGACGTTGCCCTGGTGGTCGTAGACCTGCTCCACGATCAGACGCCCGGTGAGCGGCTCGTAGGCGAGGACGCCCCAGCCCGAGCCCTGCGTCGTGGCGGCGGCCTTCGACAGGTGGGCCTTGAACCTCGCGAAGGAGCCGAAGGACTCGGCGATGGCGTCCGCCAGCTCGCCCGTCCCGTCCTTCTCCAGCGGCTCACCGCCGCCGTCGCCGGTCATGTTCTGCCAGTAGATGCTGTGCAGGATGTGGCCGGACAGGTGGAAGGCGAGGTTCTTCTCCAGGCCGTTGACCGTCGCCCACTGATCCTTCTCGCGTGCCTCGGCCAGCTGTTCGAGGGTGTCGTTGGCGCCCTTCACGTATCCGGCGTGGTGCTTGTCGTGGTGCAGCTCGATGATCTCCCCGCTGATGACCGGTTCCAGCGAGGCGTAGTCGTAAGGGAGCTCTGGAAGCGAATACAGGGCCATGGGCGGACGTCTCCTCTGCACCTCTTATTGCACATTAGTTGCAAGAAGACGCTAGCAGCAATAGCGCGACAGAAAGCGGAGCGCCCCCGGCATGCGGGGGCGCTCCGCTCTGCGTGCCTCGGAGGGTTCGCCGGTCAGCCGCCGCGGCGGGCCGATCCGCCCGCTTCCACCGGGCCGGCGTCGTGGCCGTCGTCGCGCGGCAGGTACTTCTGCCGGAACAGGCCGACGACGATCAGGACCATCGTCAGGCAGGCGGTGAAGGCGAGTTGGGTGCGGGTGTCGCCCTCGCGCAGCATCAGGCCCAGAACCGTGAGGATGCCGAGGATCGCCACCCAGGTCAGCACGGGGAAGGCCCACATCCGTACGACGAGCTTCTCCGGCGCCTCGCGCTCCAGACGGCGCCTGCTGACGAGCTGCGAGACCGAGATGAAGCCCCACACCACGAGAGTCGCGGCGCCGACCATGTTCAGCAGCCACTGGAACACCGTCTGAGGCCACCAGAAGTTCAGCAGCACGGCCACGAAACCGAAGACGGAGGACGCGATCACCGCCGGGCGCGGCACCCCGCTCGCGCTGACCCTGCCCAGGAAGCGCGGCCCCTGACCGCGGGCGATGAGGGAGAAGGCCATGCGGGAGGCGCCGTAGATGTTCGCGTTCATGGCCGACAGCAGCGCGACGAGGACGACGGTGTTCATCACCTGCGCGGCGGCGGGAATGCCCAGGTGGTCGAGCACGGCGGTGTACGGGCCGGAGACGACCGACTTGTCGTCCCACGGGATCAGCGTCACGATCACCAGCATCGAGCCGACGTAGAAGACCGCGATGCGCCACATCGCGGTACGCACCGCCTTGGCGACACCGCGCACGGGGTCCTCCGACTCGGCGGCGGCGATCGTCACCGTCTCCAGCCCGCCGTACGCGAAGACGGAGGCGAGCAGCCCGATGACCAGCCCGTTGGCGCCCTCGGGCAGGAAGCCGCCGGAGCCGGTGAGGTTGGACGTGCCGGGGGCGTCGACGCCGGGCATGAGGCCGACGATCGCGAACAGGCCCAGCAGCAGGAACGCCGTGATCGCGAACACCTTCAGGGCCGCGAACCAGAACTCGGTCTCACCGAAGTTCCGCACGGCGACGAGGTTGGAGAGGCAGAAGAGCGCCATGAACAGCGCCACCCACATCCACGGCTCGCTGCCGGGCAGCCAGCCGACCATGATGTCCGCCGCGGCGGTCGCCTCCGTCGCGATGGCGACGCACAGCAGCGTCCAGTAGATCCACCCCGCGGTGAAGCCGGCCCAGGGGCCGAGGGCGCGCTCCGCGTGCACCGAGAAGGAGCCGGAGGCCGGGTTCGCCGCCGACATCTCACCGAGCATGCGCATCACGAGCATGACAAGCAGACCGGACGCCGCGTAGGCGAGGACGATGGACGGGCCGGCGGCGGCGATCCCCGCGCCCGACCCCACGAACAGGCCGGCGCCGATCACACCCCCCAGCGCGATCATGGAAAGGTGCCGCTGCTTGAGCCCGTGGGAGAGCGCGTGCTCCCCCCGGGCTCCTCCGGAGCCTCCCGGGCTCGGAGGCGGCGCGTCGGACAGCTCGGTACGCGTCATGGAACAGGCCGTTCTTGGAGAGACTGCAATGGTTCGTTGTAGCGCGAACTCAGTGTGGCAGCGGGCTCCGCCCGCGCTTCAACGGCCCCCGGACGCTTCGCGAACGACGACCGGGCGTGCACGCGCGGTGATCACCCGACGGATGTGAGTTGCCCCTCAGGCGGGCTGCCGCTGTTTTGCGGCCCGCCTCCTCAGGGGTAGGAACGTCTGTCGGCCGGCGTCGGACAGTTCGCACACGCCGGCCGTGCGCGCCGCACGTCCAGCCGTGCGGCGCACCCCGGACACGACCTTCAGAGACCCGGAGCAGCCCGATGAGTGCCCTCACCCCCGCCGCCGACCCGCGCCCCGGCCACGTGCTCGCCGACGTGCTCACCTCCACCCGGACCGGGGCCCCCGGCGCCCGGGCGTACGCCCGGGACGCGGCCCTGGTCGCCGGCGGCGCCGCCCTCACCGGCATCGCCGCTCAACTCGCCGTCCCCGTACCGGGATCGCCCGTCCCCGTCACCGGGCAGACCTTCGCCGCCCTGCTCGTCGGGGCCGGACTGGGCGCACGGCGGGGCTTCCTGTCCATGGCGCTCTACACGCTCGCCGGTGTCGCCGGCATGCCCTGGTTCGCCGAGGCCTCGTCCGGGGCGGCGATGCCGTCCTTCGGCTACGTGCTGGGGATGCTGCTCGCGGCGACCGTCGTCGGTGCGCTGGCCCGGCGCGGCGGCGACCGGGACGTGCTGCGGACCGCCGGCACGATGGCCGCCGGCATGGCGGTGACCTACGCGGTGGGCGTGCCCTACCTCGCCGTGGCCACCGGGATGTCGCTGTCCGAAGCCGTCGCGGCGGGACTCGTGCCGTTCCTCGTGGGCGACATGCTGAAGGCGCTCCTCGCCATGGGGGTGCTGCCGGCCGCGTGGAAGCTGGTCGGCCGGCGCGGCTGACGTACCGGCGTCTGACGTACCCGGCGGCCTGCGAGGCGTGGCTCCGCCGCCCGTGGGCGCCGGGGCCACGCCCGGTCCGCCGCGCCGGAACCGCGCCGCATAGACTCGCGGCATGCGCGTGTACCTCGGCTCCGATCATGCGGGCTACGAACTGAAGAACCACCTCGTCGAGTGGCTGAAGGCCAACGGGCACGACCCCGTCGACTGCGGCCCGCACATCTACGACGCGGCCGACGACTACCCGCCCTTCTGCCTGCGCGCAGCCGAACGCACCGCCCAGGAGAGCGAGGCGCTGGGCATCGTGGTCGGCGGCTCCGGCAACGGCGAGCAGATGGCCGCCAACAAGGTCAGCGGCGTGCGCTGCGCGCTCGCCTGGAGCGAGGAGACCGCCTCGCTCGCCCGCGAGCACAACAACGCCAACGTCGTCAGCATCGGCGCCCGGATGCACACCACCGACGAGGCGGTGACGTTCGTCCGTAAGTTCCTCGACACGCCCTTCTCGCAGGACGAGCGGCACGAGCGCCGCATCGACATGCTCTCCGCGTACGAGACCACGGGCGAACTGCCTCCGATTCCGGCCCACCACCCGGAGTCCTGACGCGGATGCCCGAGGGGCACACGATCCACCGGCTCGCCGAGGACGTGCTGGGGCGGTTCGGCGGACGGGCCGTCCGCACCGCCAGCCCGCAGGGCAAGTTCGCCGGCGGCGCGGCACTCGTCGACGGCAGGGTCCTGACGGACACCGACGCGCACGGCAAGCACCTCTTCCTCGGCTTCGGGGGCGCGGGCTGGGTGCACGTACACCTGGGCCTGTACGGCAAGTTCACCTTCGGTGAGGGCCCGCCACCCGCTCCGGTCGGGCAGGTGCGGCTCCGGCTCGCCGCCGGGGAGGCCCCGGCGGACGTCGCCGGAGAAGCCCTGCCCGAAGTTTCGCGACGGGACGGTGCGGGCCCGGTGGTCAGCGCCGTGACGGGTGCGGTCTACGCCGACCTGCGCGGCCCCACACGCTGCGAGCTGATCACCGAGGACGAGAAGCAGGCAGTCGAAGGCCGCCTGGGACCGGACCCCTTGCGGAAGGACGCCGATGCCGGTGCTGCCTGGTCGCGCGTCTCGCGCAGCCGGACCACCGTCGCCGCCCTGCTGATGGACCAGAAGGTCGTCGCGGGGGTCGGCAACGTCTACCGTGCCGAGGTGCTCTTCCGGCAGGGCATCGACCCGTACCGTCCCGGGAGCGGCCTCAGCCGCGACGAGTGGGACGGACTGTGGGCCGATCTCGTCGAGTTGATGCGCGAGGGAGTGCGGAACAACCGCATCGACACCGTGCGCCCCCAGCACACTCCTGAGGCCATGGGACGCGCCCCGCGCGTCGACGACCACGGCGGCGAGGTCTATGTGTACCGGCGCGCGGGACGGCCCTGCCACATCTGCGGTGGGGAGGTGCGCACCGCCGGTCTGGCGGCGCGCAACCTCTTCTGGTGCCCGCGCTGCCAGCCGGCCTGAACGGCACCTGTACCGCCCGTACCACTGGCACCGCCCGAACCACCCGCACCGCCGTCCCGTGGCCGCCGGACGCGCAGTCCCCTCAGAACCCGTGCGGCAGCCACGGCGCGACGTCCGTGGCGAAGGCGCCTGAGGCCGCGCCGAGCGCCCCCGCGCGCGACTCGCGCACCAGGCCGGCGCATCCGAGCGTGCGCAGCGCCGTGCAACCGAGGTAGGCGGCGCTCAACTCCCGTACGGACAGCGAGAGATCGGCGGGCTCCGAGGTGCGCTCGCACGTCGCGCCCTTCTCGTCCCCCGCCAGGTGCCAGCGGCCCGCGTTCCAGGGGCAGAACTCGTCCGCCACCTCCAGGATTACGTCCACGGGGCGGCTGTACGTACGGGCGGCGAGGGCCGCGCCCACATCCACCGGGCGTGCGAACAGCGCGTCGCGCCAGCGCGGCCTGCACAGCCGCACGTCGTCATCGATCATGTGCAGCCACGCGTCGTCCACAGGGCGGTTGCGGACGCGCAGCACCGGCTTCAGGTCGATGCCGAAGAGGAAGCGCCACAGCGCCCCGTACGCGGCCGGATCCAGCGCCTCCAGATCGCGGAGCAGCACGCTGCCGCTCGGCACGCCGTGCTCGTCCCACTCGCTCTTGAGCGCGTAGCGCGCGTACCCCCGCACCTCGCCGTGCGCGTCCTCGGCCAGTACGCAGGCGAGGGGAGTGGCCCCCTCCCGTCCGGCGGGCGGGTCCAGCAGGGGGTAGCGCTCCCAGCCCGGGCCGTGGCGGAGCATCCCGGGCCGAGCCGGAACCCGCTGCTCGTAGACGGCCTCGCAGGCCGTTACGGCGGACGCCGCGTCGTCGACGATCCTCAGGCGCAGGGCGTCCGACTCGGGCGGCACCGTGAGCCGCACCCTGGCGGTGTCGATGTCGGCGTCGAGCTGGCGGGCCGCGAGGCCGTACCCGAAGCGTCCGTAGATGGTCGGTTCGGAGGCGGTGAGCACTGCCAGCGGCTCCGTGCCGGCTTCCCGTACGTCCTCCAACTGCCGCCGCATGAGCGCCCGCAGGACGCCGCGCCTGCGGTGCGTGGGCGCCACGCTCACCATCGTGACCCCCGCGGTGGGAACCGCCGCACCGCCGGGCACCGTCATCCGGAAGGAGAACAGGCCGGCGGAGCCCACGACCTCGTCGCGGTCCCACGCGGCCAGGGACCGATCGATTTCGGTCAACTCCCGGTAGATCTCGCGTTCTTCGGTGTCGAAGCCTCCGAAAGCCCGAGAAATTCCCTCGTACCACTTGTCCCATTCGGACGCGCGCAACACCCGTAGCTCTGTGCTCATGCGGCATCTCTAGCAGGGCTTTCGCAAATCGGCGAGCCCCTTCCACTTCCACGGCGAGCAGATGCACGTGCGTATGCACGTTCCGTTGTCCGTGCACGTCGCGAGCGGAATCGACGCACTGGTAGAAGCATGGATAAGGTCCATCGGCATGGCGGTACGTCGTCCGAGCCTGGCACCTCCCAAGGCCCGGTTGCTGAAGGCGCGCAAGGCGCTGCACCGGGCCCGGACATCGCTGCGCCGCTCGGCGGTCGACTACTTCCGGGGCGGCGTCTCCGACTGGCTCGCGCTCGGCGCGCTGCTGCTGACGATCCCCGTGCTCACGGGACTGACCGTGCTGATGCCGCTCTGGGCGGCTCCCGAGGCGCTGGTGCTGCCCCTGATCGCGGGGGGACTGCTGCTCCGCCCAGCGAGCCTCCTCACGCTGTACGCCTGCGCCGCCGTCGCGCTGATCGTGGAGTCGGCCCTGCTCGGCCCGTACCAGGACGGCGCGGGACGCGTGACACCCGGCACCATCCTGGTCGTCGCCGCGGCCGGGCTCTCCGGTCTGCTCATCGCGCAGTTCCGCAGCCGCGTCGGAGTGCCGTGGCGCCGCGGCGGCACCATGCTCTTCGATCTCCGTGAACGGATCCGCGTACAGAGCAAGTTGCCGCGGCTTCCGCGCGGCTGGCACCGCGAGATGGCGCTGCGTCCCGCGGGCGGGCAGTCCTTCTCCGGCGACTTCGTCGTCGCCGCGCGCACCGGCCCCGACGAGCGCATCCTCGAAGTCGTCCTCACCGACGTCTCCGGCAAGGGCATGGACGCCGGTTCGCGCGCGCTGCTGCTCTCCGGGGCCTTCGGCGGGCTGCTGGGCTCCCTGCCGCCGCACGCCTTCCTGCCCGCCGCCAACGGCTACCTCCTCCGCCAGGACTGGGACGAGGGTTTCGCCACCTCCGTCCACCTCGTCCTCGACCTGGACAGCGGCGACTACGAACTCTTCTCCGCGGGCCACGTCCCCGTCCTGCAGCGCGGAGCGGGAACGGGGAAGTGGGAGCAGAAGTCGGGCGAGGGCCCGCTGCTCGGCGTCTACGCGGGCGCCCAGTTCGACCCGGTCAAGGGGACCCTGCAGCACGGCGACGTGCTGATGCTCTTCACCGACGGGCTGGTCGAGACCGCGGAACGCGACCTCGCCGACGGACTGGACCGGCTCACCGGCGAAGCCGACCGGCACGTCGCCTCCGGCTTCCACGGGGCCGCGTGGCACCTGATAGACACCGTGGCCCGCGACGTCAACGACGACCGCGCCCTGCTCCTCCTCTGCCGCGACTGAGCACGCAGGCGGCCACCCCCCGGGTCCACGCGCGCCCACCCCTCGGGCCTCACGGGCCGTCTCTCGGGCCCACGCCCTTACGCGTTCCCTGTGACGTCCTCACAGCGCCGTTCCGCGCCTCCGCGTACGGCGGACGGCGCCCTGGGGCTCCGCGTACGGAGACGGGAACGGGGCGGCCTGTCCGGCCGCCCCGTTCCCGTGGAGCTGTTGCGCACTGCGCGGCCTCCGGCCGCAGGGTCCGGCTTACCGGGCGTGGCCGCCCCGGTCGTCCCCGCCGGACGAGCGGTACGCCGGTCCGGACGAGGAGGCGCCGGAGGAGGAATGGCCCGAGTAGGAGTACGACGGGGAAGCGGCGTACTTCTCGGAGGGCCGGCCGCCCCCTCCCCGTGTCCCGTCACCTGTGCCGCGGCCAGGGTCCGGGGCGGCAGGCGTGGCGTGCTGCGGCGCCTCACCCGCCGACTTCCCGTTCCCGTGCCCGTTCTCCCGCGCACGCGCCTGAGCACCGGCGTCCTGCTTGAAGAACCACTCCATCTTCGGCTCCATCGCGAAGCGGAAGACCCGCCGGAACGGCGACGTGCACAGGACGGTCATCATGACCGCCGCCAGCAGCGTGATGCCCACGCGGCTGAGCGGATGGTCGACCCACTCCATGTCGTACCACTCGAACTCTCGCGAGATCTTGATCGGGTAGACGTGCAGCAGGTAGGCGTACAGCGTCCCGGCGCCCAGCGCGGTGAACCACATGTGGCGGCGGGGGACCAGGGCGAGGAAGGCGGCGGTGAGCACCAGTCCGCAGCCGAACGTGGCCAGGGTCATCACACCGCCGACCCACGCGGGCGCGCCCAGGTCCTGGGAGGCCTTGTCGTGCAGGAACCAGCCCTTGGACATCCTCGGCACCGCCCAGTACGCGAACAGCACCGCCGCGGCGAAGACCGGCAGCGCCAGCATCCGGAACTTGCGTCGTGTGACGATCTGGAAGTGCTCGGGCTTCAGTTGCAGGCCCAGGACGAAGAACGGGAGGAAGGTCGCGACCCGCATGAGGTTGAGGTCGTTGCTGATGCTCGGTGTGACGCCCGCCGCCACGGCGATCGCCAGCGCCACCGGCACGGGCCACCGCATGCTCTTCCACAGCGGCGTCGTCAGCCGCCACAGGAACAGCGCGACGAGGAACCACAGCGCGAAGCCCGGTTCCTGGTAGTGGAATTCGCGGTCGGGATTGTCGCTCGCCCACCGCATGAAGAACGTGTAGACGGTCTGGAAGACCACGTACGGCACCAGCACACCCGTGATGAGCCGCTTGATCTGCCGCGGCTTGCCCTCGAAGCTCCGCGAGAGATAGCCGGAGATGATGATGAACGCCGGCATGTGGAAGGCGTAGAGAACGAAGTAGAGCGCGCTGGCGGCACGGCTGTCGTCGCGCAGCGGATCCCACACGTGCCCGATGGCGACGAGCACGATCGTGAGGTACTTCGCATTGTCGAGAAACGGGTCCCGCTGCTCGGCGGGTTGTTTCCTGACCTTGGCCGGCGGCTCCACGGACGCATCACGCGCCGCGGAGGGGGACTCCTGGCGGACCGGGGGGAGCGGTGCCCGCTCATAACCAGCGTGCAACATCTGCCGCACCTTAGTGCTCAAACCTATGAGCCGTAAATTCTTGTCGGGTTTCCAACACGCCTACCCGGAAGCGTTTTCGACACACGCCGCCGAGCAGGGACGATCACCGTCAACCCCCGCCCAGGGGTGTGCTTTTGATGCACTATGTCCGATATGAACCCTCTCCGAAGGGGGCTTGCGGGGCTCCTCGGGGCTTGTTTCAGTGCCCGTGCGGGGCTTGTTCACCATGCATGTGGAACCCCTGTGAAGGCTGTTCTGTGATCGACTCCACAGTGCCGTGCGCGCTCGCCGAAATTCAGCCCCGACGTGCCGCCCGAAGCCCCCTTCTCTTGCACATGTTGGATTTTCCCTGCGCACCGCATTGATCGGCCCGTGGGGTCCGGAATTACCGTGCGTAATGCGGTCCGCGTCGCCGGGCGCCCTGGGCGTGGGCGTTCCGTCCGTGTGTAGGCGATGTGTGCACGGGGGAGGAACGCAGTGACCCGGCAAGGGCGTTGGCCGATGATTCGTCACTCGGCTCCACCCGCTGGTGACTTGGTGGCACGATGGTGAGCGGCGGGGGCGGTGGTGGCGATGTGCCCCTTGGCCGGTGAAGCTTTCCGACCGCAAGGGTGTGATCAGTTGTGGCCATTTCACTGTCTGTGGTGCTGCTGTTGGCAGTCATCCTGGTGGTGATGATCAGGGGTGGCTCGATGAAAGCGGGACCCGCCGTCGTCGCGGTGCTCTTCGGCTTCTTCCTGGCTTCGACCGGCATGGCGCCGTCCATCAACCGGTTCATGAACTCGTTGGCGGACATGGTCAACCAGATCAACTTCTAGCGGTCGCCTGTGCCGCGGCGGTTCCGTCGTGGCACGTCCCGGACATGCCGAACGGCCCGGCCCCACTCGGGGGACGGGCCGTTCGGCATGTGTGGAGCGGGCGACGGGAATCGAACCCGCGTAGCTGGTTTGGAAGACCAGGGCTCTACCATTGAGCTACGCCCGCGAGCGCCTCTTACGGAGACCCGGTGATCATACGCCCTGGAAGGGGCGATCCGGGCGGCCCGGGCGAAGCCGGGGCATCCGTCAGAGCGGCACGGACTGCATCGTAATGCATGTTCACCCGGCGCACTATTCTGACCTGCTGCTCACGCAGTTGAAGCGCGCTGTGACCTGCCCGAACAGGGAGCGGAGGGTGTCCGGAGCCGGCACGGGCTCCGAGCCGGCCGGGTCCGCCGGACGCGCTCGGGGCCGCTGTTCCTCTCGGCTTCGGCGTTCGGCGCGCTGTACTTCCCGATCCGGACGTGACGGTGCAGGTCTTCTTCCTCGATCCGCCACCGACGTTGGCTGGTCCCGCTGGCGCTTGGTGCGTCCGGCCCGGTCGCCCTCGGCCTCACCGTGGTGAGAGGGGCGACTCCTTCATCCTCTATCAGCGCTGCGACTCCCTGCCCGGCTGCGCGCCCCCGCGCATCGAATCGCCCCAAACTTCTCCACTTCGCGATGTCCGGGGCCAGCGAGGAGGAGCGACCGGCCGAGGTGCCTGAATCGTACGGGCGCCGCAGGCCTCTGCGCCTGGCTCACGCGTGAGCAGCCGGACGTCGCGGACCGGACGGAAGACGAGGAGACGGCTGGCCGCTGACGGCATGGGGCGGCGGCCCCTGGACCTGCCGGAGAACCGAACGGGACGTACCGCGCGGCCGCTGTCCGTTTCCTCGTGACCGTCTCCCCGTGACCGTGTCACCGGGCGGTGACAACGGTGTCGTGGAACGACGACTGGGCTGTCTCCGGGGGGGCGCGGCCCTGCCATGGTGATCACGCAATCACCGAGACCCGGGCGGCTGTAGCTTCGGCCGCCGAACACCAGGGGGAACCATGTCCGTACACCGCCGCAAGGCATTCCTCGTCTCCGCAGTCCTCGTCGGCTGCGCCGCGCTGATGACGGCGTGCGAGGACCCTGCACCGGACGCCGCGCAGGACTCCTCGTCCGCCGGCTCGTCCGGCTCGTCGGCGTCGGACGGGGGGAAGGGCGCGGGAGAGGACAGCTCGAGCGCGTCAGCGTCCGGCTCCGGCGACAGCGGCGAGGCGGGCAAGTGCCGCACCGACGAGCTGGAGATCACGGCTAAGGACGTCACCGACTCCAGCAACTCCAAGGGCACCGTCGCGGTCGAGCTGAAGAACGGCGGGGGCCGGGACTGCGCGATCTCCGGCTACGCGGGCGTCGACCTGAAGACCAGCGAGGGAACGCTGTCCGCGAAGCGCGCCGGCGAGGGGGCCGACTCCTTCGTCCTCAAGGACGGCAAGTCGACGTTCTTCGCCGTCGACTACCCGGTCAACGACTCGGGCGGCTCGGGCGTCAGCATCACGGGGCTGGTGGTGACCCCGCCGAACGAGACGAAGTCGGTGAACCTCGACTGGCCCGGCGGCGGCACCCTTCCCGTCACCGACGGCTCCGGCTCTGCGGTGACGGTCGGAAAGCCCGGCGGCATCGGCCAGGGCGGCTGACCCGCACACGTCAGCGGACTCCAGCAGTACGGTCCCGGACCCGGGATCAGGGAATCGGGCCCCGTCGCGCCGGCGGCGGGGCCCGTCCTGTGCGCCGATGTCCGCCTTGACCGGCTGCCGCGTCGGCTCGCCCTGCCCCGGCGAGCACGAGGCCCCTGCCGCTTTGAGCACGGGGTCTCGCGCGAACCCGCTCTGACCTCGGCCTCGCGCGAGAACTGGCCGGGGCGGCGGAGAAGTCCATGTACCCTACGTGTCGCACCGACGGGGTGTGGCGCAGCTTGGTAGCGCGTCCGCTTTGGGAGCGGAAGGTCGTCGGTTCGAATCCGGCCACCCCGACCACGTACTATGAATCCCGCGCGTGCCTGTGTCCTGTCCGGATCCCGAGTCGTATACGGGGCGCCCCAGTAGATCGTCAATCCCAGCAGTCAGCCCCAAGGAGACCGACCGTGAAGAGCGCCGTGGAGACCCTGAACCCCACCCGGGTTCGGCTCACAGTCGAGGTGCCCTTCGAGGAGCTCAAGGACAGCCTCGACGCGGCGTACAAGAAGATCAACCAGCAGGTGACCGTGCCCGGTTTCCGCAAGGGCAAGATCCCGGCCCGGGTGATCGACCAGCGCTTCGGCCGCGGCGCTGTGCTGGAGGAGGCCGTCAACGACGCGCTTCCGAAGCTGTACCAGTCGGCTGTCGAGGAGGGGGAGCTGAATCCGCTCGGCCAGCCCGAGGTCGACATCACCGACCTCAAGGACAACGAGCTGCTCGCCTTCACCGCCGAGGTCGACATCCGTCCCGAGATCGAGATCCCGGACTACTCGGGCATCGAGGTCGAGGTCGATGCTGTCGAGGTCAGCGACGAAGAGGTGGACAAGGCCGTCGAGCAGCTCCGTGAGCGCTTCGCCTCCACCTCCGTCGTCGAGCGCGCAGCCGCCGAGGGCGACGTGGTGAAGGTCGACCTGGAGGCCAAGGTCGACGGCGAGGTCCTCGAGGACGGCGTGGCGCAGGGCGTCGACTACACGATCGGCTCCGGCGAGCTCCTCGACGGCATCGACGACGCCGTCACGGGCCTGGAGGCCGGCGGCACCGCCACCTTCACCTCCGAGCTCAAGGGCGGCTCCGCCGCCGGCAGCGAGGCCGAGGTCTCGGTGAAGGTCGAGAGCGTCTCCGCCCGCGAACTGCCCGAGCTGGACGACGACTTCGCGCAGATGGCCAGCGAGTTCGACACCATCGGCGAGCTCCGCGAGGACAGCCGCAAGCGCCTCGGCCAGCAGAAGAAGTACGAGCAGGCCACCGAGGCGCAGGAGAAGGTGCTCGACGCCCTCCTCGCCCTCTGTGACGTGCCGGTGCCGGACAAGCTCCTCGAGGAGGAGGTCAGCACCCGCAAGCACAACCTGATCAACCACCAGCTCGGTCAGATGGGCCTCGACCTGGCGACGTACCTGCAGATGCAGGACAAGACGGAGGAGGACTTCGACGCCGAGCTCAAGGAGCAGGCGGAGAAGGGCATCCGCACGCAGTTCGTCCTCGACGAGCTCGTCAGCACCGAGAAGCTCAACGTCAGTCAGGAAGAGCTGACGGAGCATCTGATGCGCCGTGCCCAGTCCTCCGGCATGAGCCCCGACCAGTTCGCCCAGGCGGTCGTCGAGGGCGGCCAGGTGCCGATGCTCGTCGGCGAGGTCGCCCGCGGCAAGGCGCTGGCGCACGTGGTCGAGGCCGTCACGGTCACGGACACCAACGGCGAGACCGTCGACCTCGACGACGAGGACGAGACGGCCGAGACGGTGGACGCCGAGAGCGGCTCCGAGGACGCTCCCGCCGAGGCGTCGGAAGGCTCGTCGGAGGAGGCCGCTGAGGCCTCCGGGGAGAGCTCGGAGAAGCCGGCGAAGTCCGAGGACTGAGCCTGCCGCGCAGCACTTCTGAGGGGCCGTCCCACGGCAACGGGGGCGGCCCCTCGCCCGCGCCGCACCGGCGCCCCACAGCCCCACGGACCTGCGCTCACAGCGAACAGCTCCAGCTGCGGGATGGCGCTGCCGGTGGTGCGCGTTAGGGTCCCAAGTACACGAAGACCCCAGTGACGGCACGCCTCGTGCGGCCGTCCGGACACGAGCAGGTGGACACGTGACGCTTCCGATGCCTTCCGCCGCCGCTGAGCACCTTGGTGGTGGCCTCGGCGACCAGGTCTACAACCGGCTGCTCAACGAGCGGATCATCTTCCTCGGGCAGCCCGTGGACGACGAGATCGCCAACCAGATCACCGCTCAGTTGCTGCTCCTTGCCGCCGACCCGGACAAGGACATCTTCCTTTACATCAACAGCCCCGGCGGATCGATCCAGGCGGGCATGGCGATCTACGACACCATGCAGTACATCAAGAACGACGTGGTCACCATCGCCATGGGCCTCGCCGCCTCGATGGGCCAGTTCTTGCTGAGCGCCGGCACCCCGGGCAAGCGTTTCGCGCTTCCGAACGCGGACATCCTCATCCACCAGCCCTCCGCGGGGCTGGCCGGTTCCGCTTCGGACATCAAGATCCACGCCGAGCAGCTTCTGCGTACGAAGAAGAAGATGGCGGAGCTGTCCGCACAGCACACCGGCCAGACGATCGAGCAGTGGACCCGGGACGCCGACCGCGACCGCTGGTTCTCCGCCGAGGAGGCCAAGGAGTACGGCCTGATCGACGAGGTGTACGGCAGGGCGGCCCAGCTTCCGGGCGGCGGCGGTACGGGCGCGTGAGCCGCGCCGCACGACGACCGCAGGCTCAACAGCACTACCGCAGTCAGCCCATCACCAGGAGGCTTCGATGACCAATCTTCCCGGACTGCCCGGGCTGCCCGGCCGCAGCGGACTCACCGGCGCGGAGAGCGCTTACGCCTCCGAAGGCCGCTACACGGGCCCCACCCCCGACTCCCGTTACATCGTCCCCCGCTTCGTGGAGCGCACGTCCCAGGGCGTCCGCGAGTACGACCCATACGCGAAGCTCTTCGAGGAGCGGGTCATCTTCCTGGGCGTCCAGATCGACGACGCCTCGGCGAACGACATCATGGCGCAGCTGCTGTGCCTGGAGTCGATGGACCCCGACCGGGACATCTCGCTCTACATCAACTCCCCGGGCGGCTCCTTCACGGCGCTGACCGCGATCTACGACACGATGCAGTTCGTGAAGCCCGACATCCAGACGGTCTGCATGGGCCAGGCGGCCTCCGCCGCCGCCGTGCTGCTCGCCGCCGGTACGCCCGGTAAGCGGATGGCGCTGCCCAACGCCCGCATCCTGATCCACCAGCCCTACAGCGAGACGGGCCGGGGCCAGGTCTCCGACCTGGAGATCGCGGCGAACGAGATCCAGCGGATGCGCGTGCAGCTGGAGGAGATGCTGGCGAAGCACTCCACCAAGGAGATCGAGAAGATCCGCGACGACATCGAGCGGGACAAGATCCTCACCGCTGAGGAGTCGCTGGAGTACGGACTGATCGACCAGATCGTCTCCACCCGCAAGTCCTCGGTCGGGATGGGCGTCTGACCCGTCCCCGCGTCACCCACCCCCTCGGGCCGCGTCCACCTGTCGGTCCGAGGGGGGCCCAATTCGGCGGCCCGGCAAGGTACCGTCGTAGAGCACGTACCACGGACCGTCATAGCTGACGGTCCGGTCCCAGGCGAAGGGGAAGCACCTCGTGGCACGCATCGGTGATGGCGGCGATCTGCTCAAGTGCTCGTTCTGCGGAAAGAGCCAGAAGCAAGTCAAGAAGCTGATCGCAGGCCCAGGCGTGTACATCTGCGATGAGTGCATCGACCTGTGCAACGAGATCATCGAGGAGGAGCTCGCCGAGTCCTCCGAGGTGCGCTGGGACGAGCTTCCCAAGCCGCGTGAGATCTCGGAGTTCCTCGAGGGGTACGTGGTCGGCCAGGAGGCCGCCAAGAAGGCCCTCTCGGTGGCGGTGTACAACCACTACAAGCGCGTCCAGGCGGGCGAGAACGGCGGCTCCCAGGGCCGGGACGACGGCATCGAGCTGGCGAAGTCCAACATCCTCCTTCTCGGCCCGACCGGCTCCGGCAAGACGCTGCTCGCGCAGACGCTCGCCCGCATGCTCAACGTCCCCTTCGCCATCGCGGACGCGACGGCGCTGACGGAGGCGGGGTACGTCGGCGAGGACGTCGAGAACATCCTGCTCAAGCTGATCCAGGCGGCGGACTACGACGTCAAGAAGGCCGAGACCGGGATCATCTACATCGACGAGATCGACAAGGTCGCCCGTAAGAGCGAGAACCCGTCGATCACTCGCGACGTTTCCGGCGAGGGTGTCCAGCAGGCCCTGCTGAAGATCCTGGAGGGCACCACCGCCTCGGTCCCGCCGCAGGGCGGACGGAAGCACCCCCACCAGGAGTTCATCCAGATCGACACCACGAACGTGCTGTTCATCGTCGGCGGCGCCTTCGCCGGCCTGGAGAAGATCATCGAGTCCCGTGCGGGAGCGAAGGGCATCGGCTTCGGCGCCACGATCCGCTCCAAGCGCGAGCTCGAGAACAGCAACCAGTTCGAGGACGTCATGCCGGAGGACCTGGTGAAGTTCGGGATGATCCCGGAGTTCATCGGCCGGCTCCCGGTGATGACGAGCGTCCACAACCTCGACCGCGAGGCGCTCCTGCAGATCCTGATGGAGCCGCGCAACGCGCTCGTCAAGCAGTACCAGCGCCTCTTCGAACTCGACGGCGTGGAGCTGGAGTTCGACCGTCCCGCGCTGGAGGCCATCGCCGACCAGGCGATCCTGCGGGGCACGGGTGCGCGCGGTCTCCGCGCCATCATGGAAGAGGTCCTGATGTCGGTGATGTACGAGGTGCCTTCACGCAAGGACGTGGAGCGCGTCGTGATCACCGAAGAGGTCGTCCACTCGAACGTGAACCCGACTCTGGTGCCGCGCGCCCGCAACAACGACCAGGAGCGGCACGAGAAGAGCGCCTGACCGTCCGCGGCGAATGTCCGCTACAGCGAGGAGGGGTGACCGGCAGACCGCCGCCCACCCCTCCTCGCTTCCGTAGCGGCGCGATCACGACGACGGACCCGGCCCGGTCGCGCCCGGCGCTCACTTCTGCTCGACGAGCGCCTCCTTGCGCACCTCCGCGACCAGCTCCGCGGACTTCTCCAGGTTCACCGGGAGGGTCGAAGTGCCGTCGCTCGTCAGGTTCATCGACGTCACCGTGCCCACGGTGCTCGCGTCCGCCCAGCCGCACATGGCCAGGCTCATGCTGGAGATCCTGTACTCGCGGCACTTGAGCACGTCACCGTCGAAGCCGGCGGGGCTGAACGTCTCGAGCTTGCCCTTGGTCTTGGCGCCGGTCTCGGTCTTCAGCGACTTGCCGGACTGCTCGAAGACCCAGTCGACGGCCTTCTCCGGGTTCTGGACCGAGCCGTACGCGCCGCCGAGCTGGAGCTTCTTCGTCGTGCCCGCCTTGTACTCGGCGCTGACGTCCGCGCTGCTCTCCATCCCCGGGACCTTCTTCTTCCCGAAGGCCCTGCCGTCGCCCTTCTGGCCCTCGCCGTCGCGCTCGTACTCCCCGGCGAGCGTCTTGGGCGTCGTCAGTTCGTACTTGGTGTCGGCACCCGGGTTGAACAGGACGACACCGCCGATCGCTGCGCCCACCAGTACCAGCGCACCCGCGGCGATGGCCATGATCCGGCCGTTGCCGCGCTTCGCGCCTGAATCCGGTGCGCCCGGCTGCCCTTGGGGCTCCGGCTGTCGGGCCGCGGGCCGGTCGGGCTGGTCCGGCTGTGCGGGGTCGACCGGCTCGCCGTTCGCGCCGGTACGGCTGTCACTCATCGTGGGGGGCCTCCATCATTCCTGCGAAGGGCGCCCGGCGGAGTCTTGCCGGGCGCCCCGTTCCACCTGACCTGAGAATTACCTGATCTCGACGCGCGCGTCGTCGCGCAGCTTCGTGGCCAGCTCCGCGGCCTCTTCCAACGTCATGCCCTTGCCCGTCAGCACCGCCGCCGAGTCCTGTGCGGAGACCATCGCCACCGTGCTGTTGTCCCCCCACATGCACAGCGGGGCCTCGAGGTCGGACACGCCACTCGGGCTGGAGGTGCCGGAGCCCAGCGAGACCTTGACCATCTGGCACTTCATGACGGCGTCTTCGAGGCCGGCGGGCTCCAGCGTCTCGGGCTCGCCCTCCAGTTCGGCCTTGTTGCCGGAGCTCTCGGAGTCCTTCTCGGACTCCTCGGCCATCATCGCGAAGGCCGTGTCGACGGTCGCCTCGGGGTCCTCGATATCGCCCCATACGCCGCGGAAGTTGAGCTGTTTCACGGCCGTGCCGCTGCCCGCCTTGTACGAGCCGTGAGCGCTCTGCGGCTTGGCGACGCCGGCCTTCTCGAACTCGGAGAGGTCCGAGGCGCTGAGGTCGTCCGTGCCGCCCGCCAGCGATTGCTTCTGGTACTCGGTCGCCACCGTCGCGGGCGACGTCAGCTTGTACTTCTTCCCGTCGCCGCCGACGGAGCCGCCGCCCGTCCCGAACAGCACGAAGCCTCCGATGACCGCGCCCACGACGACGAGGGAGCCCACCACGATGGCCACGGTCCTGCCCGTCTTGCTGCCGCCCTCCGGGGGCATGGGCATCCCCGGGATGCCCTGCTGGCCGTAAGCGCCGGGCTGACCGTAGGGGCCGGGCTGGCCGTACGGCCCCTGCTGGCCCGGCGGTTGCTGCGGGTAGCCGGGACCGGGCTGCCCCGGCGCGGCGGGACCGCCCTGGGCGTACGGGTTCGGGCCCTGCGGCGGCTGGCCGTACGGGCCGGGCGGTGGCGGCTGCTGCCCGTAAGGGCCGGGCTGGTTGAAACTCATGCGGCGCATCCCCTCCGTTGTGATGTGCGTCGCACCGATGTTCTTTGCTGTGGACGCACTTACGCGGCGCTGGCTACATCCTCGCGGACGCCGCCGACAGTGCTCCCACCGGACCCCAAACCGATTCGAGACTGGGACATTGGCGCCCGTAGACTGCCGCCGTGACCGAGAACCCTCAGCAGCGCCCGGACTCCCGCGGGCCCAACGCAGCAGCCCCAGCAGACCTGCCGACGCAGTACGCACCGGCCGAGGTGGAAGGGGAGCTGTACGAGCGCTGGGTAGCGCGCGGTTACTTCGAGGCGGACCCGAAGAGCGAGAAGCAGCCGTACACGATCGTCATCCCGCCTCCGAACGTCACGGGCTCCCTCCACCTCGGCCACGCCTTCCAGCACACGCTGATGGACGCCCTCACGCGCAGGAAGCGCATGCAGGGCTACGAGTCGCTGTGGCTGCCCGGCATGGACCATGCGGGCATCGCCACCCAGAACAAGGTGGAGCAGCAGCTCGGCGAAGAGGGCAAGTCCCGGCAGGACTTGGGGCGTGAGGCGTTCGTCGAGCGCGTCTGGCAGTGGAAAGAGGAGTACGGCGGCAAGATCCTCGGCCAGATGCGCCGCCTCGGCGACGGCGTCGACTGGACGCGCGAGCGCTTCACGATGGACGAGGGCCTCTCCCGCGCGGTCCAGACCGTCTTCAAGCGCATGTACGAGGACGGGCTGATCTACCGCGCCGAGCGCATCATCAACTGGTGTCCCCGGTGCCTCACCGCCATCTCCGACATCGAGGTGGAACACCAGGACGACGACGGCGAGTTGGTCTCGATCCGCTACGGCGAGGGCGAGGACTCCGTGGTCGTGGCGACCACCCGCGCCGAGACGATGCTCGGCGACACCGCCGTGGCCGTGCACCCGGACGACGAGCGGTACGCACACCTGCTCGGCCGGACGGTCAAGCTCCCGCTCACGGACCGCGCCATCCCCGTCGTCGCCGACGAGCACGTCGACCCGGAGTTCGGCTCCGGCGCCGTCAAGGTCACCCCGGCGCACGACCCGAACGACTTCGCGATCGGGCAGCGGCACGATCTCCCCTCGCTGACCGTCATGGACGAACGCGGCGTGATCACCGCCCACGGCCCCTTCCAGGGCCTGGACCGCTTCGAGGCGCGCTCGTCGATCGTCGCCGCGCTCCGGGAGCAGGGCCGCATCACGGCGGAGAAGCGCCCGTACACGCACAGCGTCGGCCACTGCTCCCGCTGCAGCACCACCGTCGAGCCGCGGCTGTCCATGCAGTGGTGGGTCAAGGTCGGCCCGCTGGCGCAGGCCGCGGGCGACGCGGTCCGGGACGGACGCGTCAAGATCCACCCCGCGGAGATGTCGGCCCGCTACTTCGACTGGGTCGACAACATGCACGACTGGTGCATCTCCCGGCAGCTGTGGTGGGGCCACCGCATCCCGGTCTGGTACGGCCCGGACGGCGAGGTCCGCTGCCTCGGGCCCGACGAGCAGCCCCCGGCGGGCGAGGGCTGGACACAGGACCCGGACGTCCTCGACACGTGGTTCTCCTCGGGCCTGTGGCCCTTCTCCACGCTCGGCTGGCCCGAACAGACCCAGGACCTGGCGAAGTTCTACCCGACGGACGTGCTGCTGACGGGCCACGACATCATCTTCTTCTGGGTCGCCCGGATGATGATGTTCGGCCTCTACGCGATGGACGGCGTCGCCCCGTTCCACACCATCGCGCTCACCGGCCTGGTCCGCGACGCCCACGGCAAGAAGATGTCGAAGTCCTTCGGCAACGTCGTGGACCCGCTGGACTGGATGGAGGAGTACGGCTCGGACGCCCTCCGCTTCACCCTCGCCAACGGCGCCAACCCCGGTACGGACGTGCCGATCGGCGAGGACTGGGTCAAGGCGTCCCGCAACTTCGCCAACAAGATCTGGAACGCCACGCGCTTCGCGCTGATGAACGGCGCCACCGTCGAGGGCCCGCTGCCGGACGCCTCGGAGATGTCGGCCACCGACCGCTGGATCCTCTCCCGCCTCAACTCGGTCGTCACCGAGGCCGACGGGTACTACGACGACTACCAGTTCGCCAAACTCTCCGACACCCTCTACCACTTCGCGTGGGACGAGGTCTTCGACTGGTACGTCGAGCTGTCCAAGACGACCTTCGCCGCCGGCGGCCGCCCGGCGGAGGTCTCGCGCCGCGTCCTGGGCGAGGTCCTGGACGTCATGCTGCGCCTGCTGCACCCGGTGGTCCCGTTCGTCACCGAGTCGCTGTGGACGACGCTGACGGGCGGGGAGTCCGTCGTCGTCGCGTCCTGGCCGTCCGACTCGGGCTTCCGTGACGCGGAGGCCGAGCGCGAGATCGCCACGCTCCAGCAGACGGTCACGGAGGTCCGGCGCTTCCGCGCCGACCAGGGCCTCCAGCCGGGGCAGCGCGTCCCGGCCAGGCTGTCGCTGGACGGCACGGCCCTGGGGCCGCACGAGGCCGCGATCCGGCAGCTGCTGCGGCTGCAGCCGCCCGGCGAGGGCTTCCACGCCACGGCTTCGCTCCCGGTCGCGGGCGCCACGGTGGAGCTGGACCTCTCGGGCGTCATCGACGTCGAAGCGGAACGCAAGCGGCTGACGAAGGACCTCGGTGCCGCCGAGAAGGAGCTGCGCCAGACGACGGCCAAGCTGGAGAACGAGGGCTTCCTCGCGAAGGCCCCGGAGCAGGTGGTCGCCAAGATCCGCGAGCGCCGCAGCACGGCCGAGTCCGACATCGCCCGCCTCCAGCGGCAGCTGGAGCAGCTCCCGGCGTCCTGACGCCCGCGGCCGGGGCGCGGCGGGGGCATCGCTGCCCCGGCCTTCGTGCCCGGGGCAGCCACGGTGCCGTCCCCTCCGCTCCAGGCGGCGGGGCGGCACCGGCCGCGGTTCGGGGCGCCCGCGGGCCCTACGTAGACTGGCCGCGTGAGTGACCAGCCCCAGCCCCCCGAGAACGGCCCCGGCGACGACCCCGACCGGGAGGCTCCCGGCATCCCCGGCTTCCCCGGACTCCCGGGCAGCGAGCCGTCCGAGCAGCCAGACCCGTCCGAGCCCTCCGATTTCGAGGAGATCGTCGGGGCGGAGACGGACCGGGACCCGGATCTCGCCGTCATCGAGGCGGGCAGCCGCACCCTCCGCGCGCAGGCGGGTCCGCCGCAGGCCGACGTCGTCCCCGGGCGTCCCGAGGACCCCGAGACGGACCGGGAGCTGCGCGAGGTCGAGGCCGAACTGGCCACTCGCTGGCCGGAGACCAAACTCGACCCCTCGGTGCAGCGCATCGCGGCGCTGATGGACGTCATGGGCGAGCCGCAGCGCACCTACCCGTCCATCCACATCACCGGCACCAACGGCAAGACCAGTACCGCGCGGATGATCGAGGCCCTGCTGAGCGCCTTCGACCTGCGTACGGGCCGCTACACCTCGCCGCACGTCCAGTCGATCACCGAGCGCATCAGCGTGGACGGGGCGCCCCTCCCCGCCGAGCGCTTCGTCGAGACGTACCAGGACGTGAAGCCGTTCGTCGACATGGTCGACACGCAGCAGTCGTACCGCCTGTCCTTCTTCGAGGTCCTGACCGGCATGGCCTACGCGGCCTTCGCCGACGCCCCTGTGGACGTCGCGGTCGTCGAGGTGGGCATGGGCGGCACCTGGGACGCCACGAACGTCATCGACGCCGGTGTCTCCGTCGTCACGCCCATCTCCCTCGACCACGTGGCCCGTCTCGGCGACACCCCGGAGAAGATCGCGGGGGAGAAGTCCGGGATCGTCAAGCAGGGCGCGACGGTGGTGCTTGCCCAGCAGCCCGTCGAGGCGGCTTCGGTGGTGCTGAAGCGCGCCGTCGAGGTGGACGCCACGGTGGCCCGCGAGGGTCTCGAGTTCGGTGTGGTCTCACGTGAGGTGGCCGTCGGCGGGCAGCTGATCACGCTGCGCGGTCTGGGCGGCGAGTATCCGGAGCTGTTCCTGCCGATGCACGGCGCGCACATGGCGCACAACGCGGCCGTCGCGCTGGCCGCGGTCGAGGCGTTCTTCGGCGTCGGCGCCCGGGAGGGCGGGGGCCGCACGCTCGACGCGGACATCGTCCGCCAGGCGTTCGCCTCCGTCTCCTCGCCCGGCCGTCTCGAGGTCGTCCGTACGAGCCCCACCATCGTCCTCGACGCCGCCCACAACCCGGCCGGTGCGCGGGCCGCCGCCGAGGCCGTCGGTGAGGCGTTCAGTTTCAGCCACCTCGTGGGTGTCGTGGGGCCGAGCAACGACAAGGACGTGAAGGGCCTGCTGGAGGCCTTCGAACCGGTCTTCGCCGAGGTCGTCGTGACCCGCAACTCCACCCATCGGGCGATGGACGTCGACGCCCTGGCCGCCGTCGCCGTCGAGGTCTTCGGCGAGGACCGCGTGCAGGTCGAGCCGCGACTCGACAGCGCGCTGGAGGAGGCGATCACCCTCGCGGAGGGCGAGGGCGAGTACGCCGGGGCGGGCGTGCTGGTCACGGGGTCGGTCATCACCGCCGGCGAGGCCCGGCTCCTGCTGGGGAGGGACCGCTAGTGCGCACTCTCTGCGCGAGCACGCTGCTGGGCGAGTTCTTCGTGATCGGCTTCGCCGGTCTCGTCGCGATGCGTACGAGCGATCTGACCGCTGCGACTGTCTGGTCGGTCTCGGGCACAGCGATGCTCCTGTGCCTCCTGCTGTGCGGAATGCTGACCCGAAAGGGTGGTGTGCAGCTCGGCTGGGCGCTGCAACTGACTCTCGTGATCTCGGGATTCGTCGTTCCGACGATGTTCTTCCTCGGCGCCTGCTTCGCCGGACTGTGGTGGGCGTCCGTGCATTTCGGAAGAAAAGTGGACGAGGCGAAGGCGGCCCGCGCCGGTCTCGGCAGCGAACCTGACACTGCGTGACGGTCCCCGTCGCCGTCCGTGTAACCTCTGCTCACCCGCAAACCGCTGTACCGCATCTCCGCAGTACCGCTTTCTCAAGGAGCCCCCGCCATGAGCCAGCGCACACTCGTCCTTTTCAAGCCCGACGCCGTACGCCGTGGCCTCATCGGTGAACTTCTGGGCCGTATCGAGAGCAAAGCCGGCTGGAAGGTCGCGGCGCTGGAACTGCGCACTCTGGAGAAGGAGACCCTGGAGCAGCACTACGCGGAGCACGTCGGCAAGCCCTTCTACGAGCCGCTCGTGGAGTTCATGCAGTCCGGTCCCTCCGTCGTGCTCGTGGTCGAGGGCGAGCGCGTCATCGAGGGCGTGCGGGCGCTGGCGGGGCCGACGGACCCGATTGCCGCAGCACCGGGCTCCATTCGGGGCGACTTCGGCACGATCGTGCGGGAAAATCTGATTCACGCCTCCGACTCCGAAGAGTCCGCGGAGCGCGAGTTGAAGATTTTTTTCCCGGACTTTAGCTAACCTCTGCTGACGCATCATCAGTCGTCAATGCCCTGATGACCTGGGGCGACCGACAATTTCCGGTCGCCCTTCGGCATATGCGGCGGTGTTGCTGGGAACGCATCACCCCGACACGACGTCACTGATTACAGGGACGACGGCTGTTGCGCCGACAATGGCGGGACACCCTTGCTACGTGTTCGAGTGACCGCGTCTACGATGGAACCTCGCGTCTCCACAGCGTTAGCGCGGACACCCTCTCCTGCCGTCCTCCCACATACATCGCTCCAGTTGGAAGGCCAGACGCATCCTATGGCGAACAACATGTCGTTCATCGGCCGTGATATGGCTGTCGACCTCGGGACCGCCAACACGCTGGTGTACGTCAGGGGTCGCGGGATCGTCCTCAACGAGCCGTCGGTCGTCGCCATCAACACCAACACCGGGGGCATCCTGGCGGTCGGCGCCGAGGCGAAGAAGATGATCGGCCGCACCCCCGGCAACATCGTGGCTGTGCGTCCCCTGAAGGACGGCGTCATCGCCGACTTCGAGATCACGGAGCGGATGCTCCGTTACTTCATTCTCAAGATCCACAAGCGCCGTTATCTCGCGCGTCCGCGCGTCGTCATCTGCGTGCCCTCCGGTATCACCGGCGTCGAGCGCCGTGCCGTGATCGAGGCGTCCACGCAGGCGGGCGCCCGGCAGGTGCACATCATCGAGGAGCCGATGGCCGCGGCGATCGGTTCCGGGCTCCCCGTGCACGAGGCCACCGGCAACATGGTCGTCGACATCGGCGGCGGCACCACCGAGGTGGCTGTGATCTCGCTCGGCGGCATCGTCACGGCGCAGTCGATCCGCGTCGCGGGTGACGAGCTGGACAACGCGATCATCCAGCACATCAAGAAGGAGTACAGCCTCCTGCTCGGCGAGCGCACCGCCGAGAGCATCAAGATCACCATCGGCTCCGCGCACTCGCTGGAGAAGGACGAGCACACCGAGATCCGCGGGCGCGACCTGGTCAGTGGCCTCCCCAAGACGGTCGTCATCTCGGCCGCGGAGGTGCGCAAGGCCATGGAGGAGCCGGTCAACGCCATCGTCGACGCGGTGAAGACCACGCTCGACAAGTGCCCGCCGGAGCTGTCCGGAGACGTCATGGACCGCGGGATCGTGCTCACCGGCGGCGGTGCGCTGCTGCGCGGTCTGGACGAACGGCTCCGCAGCGAGACGGGCATGCCGATCCACATCGCCGAGGACCCGCTGGACTCCGTCGCTCTGGGCTCCGGCAAGTGCGTCGAGGAGTTCGAGGCGCTGCAGCAGGTGCTCGACTCCCAGCCGCGGCGATGAGCTGAACACAACGGTCTGCCGTGCGGTCCTCCGCATGAAGCACCACCAGTCCGCACAGCGGATCGTTGAACGTACCGGGGCCGGAGTTCGACGGCTCCGGTACGAGAACCGGTCCGACTGACTGAGGGAAAGGCACGGCCGCCGCACGTGAGGGACACCCGAGAGAGCCGGCTGCTGCTCGTCCTTCTGATCGCCATCGCGTTCGCGCTGATCACGGTGGACATCAGGAAGGGCGAGCAGTCTCCGATGGACAGCGCGCGGCGAGTCGCCGCCTCAGCGTTCGGGCCTGTGGAGAACGGAGTGTCGGCGGCCGTCGACCCCGTGGGAAACTCCATCGCCGCGGTCCGCGACTCCGGTGTGCGGCACGACCGTATAAGCCGTCTCGAGGCGGAGAACGCGCGGCTGAAGCAGGAGCTGGGCTCGGACGACCGGCACCGTGCGCGTTCCAAGGAGCTCGACAGGCTGCTGAAGACGGCCGGCGCCGGCGGCTACGGCATCAAGGGCGCCCAGGTCATCGGCATCGGTGCCGCGCAGGGCTTCTCGTGGACCGTCACAATCGACGCCGGCCGTTCCGACGGGCTCGTCCGCGACATGACGGTCATCAACGGCGACGGTCTGGTGGGCCGCGTGACCACGGTGGGCCCGTCCACGGCGACCGTGCTCCTCGCCAACGACCCCGATTTCTCCGTCGGTACGCGGATGGAGAAGAGCAGCGAACTGGGCTTCGCCACCGGTCGCGGGGGCGACCAGATGAGCGTGCAGCTCCTCAACGGCAAGTCGGAGGTGAAGAAGGGCGACCGGATAGTGACTTTCGGCTCCCGCGACAACAAGCCGTTCGTCCCCGGCGTGCCGGTGGGCGAGGTCACCAAGGTGGACCGGACCGGCGGCGACCTCACCCGGAGCGTCAGCGTCCGGCCGTTCGTCGGCTTCAGCAAGCTCGACATCGTCGGCGTGGTCGTCAAGCCTCCGCGCGAGGACCCGCGTGACGAGGTGCTGGACGCCAACAAGCCCGCCAAGCCCAAGCCCGCCCCCACGGTGACCGTCACCAAGACCCCGAGCCCCAGCGCCTCGGCATCCAGGAGCTGACCGATGCACCTCAACCGGATTCTGCTCTCGGCCGTCCTCGTCGCCGGCGCACTGATCGTCCAGGTGAGTGTGCTCGCGAGGCTGCAACTGCCTGGCGCCGTACCCGATCTGCTGCTGCTGGTCGTGCTGGGGCTCGCGATGGTGTACGGCCACACGGCGGGCGCGCTCACGGGCTTCGCGGGCGGGCTCCTCGCCGACCTCGCGCCTCCCGCCGAGCACGCCGTGGGGCGCTACGCGCTCGTGCTGTGCGTCATCGGCTACGCCGCCGGCCTGACCAAGCCGGACAACGGACAGCACCGCTCGGCGACGGTGCCGATGCTCGTCGTCGCCAGCGCCGCGGTCAGTTCCACGCTGCTGTACGCGGGCGTCGGCACGCTCGTCGGCGACACCGCCGCCGGCCGGGTCGGGCTCCTCCCGCTGCTGCTGACCGCCACTCTCTACGACCTGCTGCTCGCGCCGTTCGTCGTCCCGGCCCTCATGTGGCTGGCCCGGCGCACCGAGCGGGCACCGATCACGTCCGACGCGTCGGGCGTGGGAAGCATGGGCAGAGGCGACAAGGCGGCCTACGGCTGGCTCAGTTCGGGAACCGGACTGCAGATCGGCGGCAGCGGCAGCCTCTTCGGCAAGGGCCGCAACGGCGGCACGGTACGCAACGCACGCAACGGCAAGGCGGTCCGGATGGGGATCCAGCGGGGCAGCCTGCTGGACCGGCCGGGACGGAAGGGCAAGGGCGGAAAGATCAAGGGGGTCAAACGGCTGTGAGCAACCTTCCGGAGACCGGGCGCACTCACCGCGTGAACATCCGGCTCGTCGCCATCCAGATCCTCGTCATGTCGCTGCTGCTCACTCTCGGCGGACGCCTGTGGTATCTCCAGGTCCGCAACGGCGAGGAGTACCAGAAGGAGGCGGCGGGCAACCACGTCCAGCAGGTCGTGCAGCCCGCCACGCGCGGCTCCATCCTGGACGCCAGGGGCGTGCCCATCGCCGACAACGAGACGCGTCTGGTGGTCTCCGCCTCCCGCACCGAGCTGATGAAGATGGACGACAGTGGGAAGGCCGTGCTCACCCGGCTCGCCGGCGTCCTCGACATGAGCCCGAAGACGGTGCAGGAGAAGGTGCGGCTGTGTGACGCGGAGACGCCGCAGCCGTGCTGGAACGGTTCGCCCTACCAGCCCATCCCGGTCACCGACGAAGCGACCACGCAGCAGGCCCTCCAGATCCGCGAGCGCGCGGAGGACTTCCCGGGCATCACCGCCGAACCCACCGCGGTACGCCGGTATCCCGCTCCCTACGGGGCGGGCACGTCACAGGTGCTCGGCTACCTCTCGCCGGTCACCGACGAGGAGATCGAGAAGGCGAAGGACACCGATTCGCCGTTCCTCTCCTCGGACGAGATCGGCCGCTCCGGTCTCGAGCGCACCTACGACAGCATGCTGCGCGGCAGTTCCGGTGTGACGCGCTACGAGGTGGACAACCTCGGACGCGTCATGGGCCGGGCCAAGAGCGACAAGGCGAAGCCCGGTTCGAGTCTGGTGACGAGCATCGACTCCCGGGTGCAGGCGGTCACCGAGCGGGAGCTGCTGACGGCGATGAAGAACGCCCGCAAGCAGCACGACGACAACACGAACAGGAACTACAAGGCCGACGCAGGCGCTGCCGTCGTCATGGAGAACAAGACCGGCCGCGTGGTCGCGATGGCGTCCAACCCCGACTACGACCCCAACGCGTGGGTTGGCGGGATCTCCGGCGGCCAGTACAAGAAGCTCACCGGCAAGAAGTCGAACTATCCGCTGCTGAACCGCTCCATCCAGGGGCTGTCGGCCCCTGGTTCGGTCTTCAAGGTGATCTCCACTGCCGCCGCGGTGAAGGCGGGCAACAAGTTCGACGGCAACTACGACTGCTCGTCCTCGTACAGCGTCGGCGGTCAGGTCTTCAAGAACTACGAGTCCGAGAGCCACGGCACGATCAACCTGGGGCGGGCGCTCGAGGTCTCCTGCGACACCGTCTTCTACGACCTGGCCTACAAGCAGTGGCTGAAGGACGGCGGGAACAAGCCGAAGAAGGACACCAAGGACTGGTTCTACAAGATCGCGCACGAGTTCGGCCTCGGCAAGGAGACCGGCGTCGACCTTCCCAACGAGGTCACCGGCCGCGTTCCCGACCGCCAGTGGAAGAAGGACTACTGGGAGGCGAACAAGGACGCCTGGTGCAAGCAGGCCAAGAACCCCAAGTCCTACGCCGACAAGATCGCCAAGGAGAACTGCGTCTCCGGCATGAAGATGCGCGCCGGCGACAGCGTCAACTACTCGATCGGGCAGGGCGACACCCTCGTCACGCCGATCCAGATGGCGACCATCTACGCGGCGATCGCCAACGGCGGCACGCTGCTCGACCCGACGCTCGGCAAGGCCACGATGAGCCCGGACGGCAAGGCCATAAAGGAGATCGAGCCGAAGTCGCACGGCAAGCTGCCGGTGAGCAAGAAGACGCTGAAGAAGATGGACGCGGCACTCGCCGGTGTCGCCGAACGCGGCACGGCGGCCTGGCGGTTCGGCGACGCCGGATGGCCCCAGGACAAGATCAAGATGCACGCCAAGACGGGTACGGCCGAGGTCGCCGGCAAACAGACGACGTCCTGGTTCTCGACGTACACCAAGGACTACACGATCGTGATGACGATCTCCCAGGGCGGTACGGGCTCCGGGGCCTCCGGTCCGGCCGTGCGCAACATCTACAACGCGATCTACGGCGTCGACTCGAAGGGTGAGATCGACAAGGACAGCGCGCTGCTGCCCCACCCGGAGAAGGACCTTCCGAAGGTCGACGAGCACGGCAACATCGAGGCCCGGCACGACGACAAGTTCAAGGAGCGTGCGAAGCGGGCCGTCGCCGGCGCACCGGACGCGGGAGCCGCTGGATGAGCACGCACTCGTACTCCCTCGGGGGATACGGCCCGCAGAAGCGTTCGGCATGGGTCAAGCTGACCGCCCGCGACTCCGCGGTCTGGCGGCTGGACTGGGTGATGGTGCTGTCCGGGGTGGCGCTGTCCGTCGTGGGTTCGCTGCTGGTGTGGTCCGCCACGCGCAACCGCACCGACCTCAACCACGGGGACCCGTACTACTTTCTGACCCGGCACGCCCTCAGCCTTGTCGTCGGCGTGCTGCTGATGGCGCTGACGGTGTGGGTCGGGCACAGGCGCCTGCGGGGGGCCGTGCCGTTCCTCTACGGGGCCTCGGTCCTGCTGGCCCTGCTGGTGCTCACCCCGCTGGGCGCGACGATCAACGGACAGCGCGCGTGGCTCCACCTGGGCGGCGGGTTCTCGCTGCAGCCCGCGGAGTTCATCAAGATCACGATGGTCCTGGGCATGGCGATGCTCCTGGCCGCGAAGGTGGACGCGGGGGACAGGGAGCATCCCGACCACCGCACCGTGCTCCAGGCGCTGGGTCTGGCGGCCGCACCAATCCTGATCATCGTGCTGATGCCGGACCTCGGTTCGGTGATGGTCCTGGTGATGATCGTGCTGGGCGTGCTGCTCGCGTCCGGGGCGTCCAACCGCTGGATCGTCGGACTGTGCGTGGCGGGCGCGAGCGGGGCCGTTCTGGTGTGGGCGCTCGGGCTGCTCGACCAGTACCAGATCAACCGCTTCGCCGCCTTCGCCAACCCCGCGCTCGACCCGGCGGGTGTCGGGTACAACACCAATCAGGCGCGTATCGCCATCGGTTCCGGCGGGCTCACCGGCAAGGGCCTCTTCAAGGGCTCGCAGACGACCGGCCAGTTCGTCCCCGAGCAGCAGACCGACTTCGTCTTCACCGTCGCGGGGGAGGAACTGGGCTTCCTGGGCGGCGCGTTGATCATCTTCCTGCTGGGCGTGCTGATCTGGAGGGCCTGCCGCATCGCGCGGGAGTCGACGGAGCTGTACAGCACGATCGTCGCCGCGGGCGTGATCGCCTGGTTCGCGTTCCAGTCGTTCGAGAACATCGGGATGACGCTGGGCATCATGCCGGTCGCGGGGCTGCCGCTGCCGTTCGTCTCCTACGGCGGTACGTCGATGTTCGCGGTGTGGATCGCGCTGGGGCTGCTGCAGTCGATCAGAGTGCAGCGTCCCGTCTCGGCATAGCGGCGGCCGCCGTCCCCGCGGACGTTCCGGCTGTGGTCCCCCGTGGTGTGGGGGTGGCGCCGCCGCCGTCCTTTGCGCGGCTTCCGGTGCCCGTCCCCAGCCAGCGGCCTGTCCGGCTCATAGCGTGGGACATGCGCGACGGGAAGGCACGGGGCCCGGGGATGGTCACCGGGCGTACGCGCCCGTTGTGGAGGGCCGAGATCCGCCACCCCTGCTCTGTCCGCACGACGGTGAGCGTCTGGCGCGACAGCCGTCGCCTCGGCAGCCGCGACCGCCAGGGCATCAGTACCGACGCCGTTCCGTGGACGACGGCGACGTCTTCCGTGAGGTGGCGGACGGACTCCAGGTCGCCGACGAGCGCGGAGCCGGCCAGCACGCCGCGGAAGAGCCGGTCGTGGTTGTCCTGCAGCGCCTTCCGGCCGCACGCGCGGGTGCCGTCGTAGGAGACGTAGTCGGCATCCGCGGTGAAGCAGGCACCGAACGCGGCGGCGTCGTTGTCTGTCCAAGCCTGCATGAAGCGCCGGAACAGCTGAGTGATCTCTTCTTCGCTGGTAGGCATGAGGTCCCTTCCGTTATTGTTTCGCTCACCGAAATTTACGATAACAGAAAGATTCGAATGCAGAAATATGCGTCGGACGAGGCGGCCCGTGATGTGGCCAGGCGGATGAGGCTGCTGCAGCAGAGCTTCGACGTCTTCGACGAAGCCGCGGCCGCCCGTCTGGGAGTGAACCGCACCGACCTGCGCTGCCTCGATCTGATCCTGGCCGGGGGGTCGTTGTCCGCGGGGGAGTTGAGCGTCGCGGCACGGCTCAGCCCCGCCGCGACGACGTCCGTGATCGACCGCCTCGAGCGCGTCGGCTATGTCACCCGCAGCCGGGACGGGGCCAACCGCCGCCGCGTCCTCGTCGCCGCGACCGAGGCCGCCCGCACTGCTGAGCGCGAGGTGTACGGACCGGTCGGCGAGGCCGGGAGGTCGGCGCTGCGTGACTACGACGCGGACCAACTCGCGCTCATCGGCGAATTCCTGGAGACTGCCCGCCGCGTCCAGGAGGAGCAGACGGCCCGCCTGAAGGGGCGGGCCTGAGGCGGGCGCGATCCCAGCCTCCCCGTCCGCGTTACGCTGAATGGTCACCTGCACCGCGAACGCGCCCTGAGTCGAGGAACCCCCATGCCAGTCGAGTCGGTCTTCCCGCGCCTGGAGGCCCTCCTTCCCCATGTCCAGAAGCCGATCCAGTACGTCGGCGGTGAGCTGAACTCCACCGTCAAGGACTGGGACAGCTGCGACGTCCGCTGGGCGCTGATGTACCCCGACGCCTACGAGGTGGGGCTGCCGAACCAGGGCGTCATGATCCTCTACGAGGTGCTCAACGAGCGCGAGGGCGTACTGGCGGAGCGCACCTACAGCGTGTGGCCCGACCTGGAGAAGCTGATGCGGGAGCAGGAGGTCCCGCAGTTCACGGTCGACGCGCACCGTCCGGTCGGCGAGTTCGACGTGCTGGGCGTGTCCTTCGCCACCGAGCTCGGGTACACCAACCTGCTCACGGCCCTCGAACTGTCGGGCATCCCGCTGGAGACCGCGGACCGCGGCGACGAGCACCCGATCGTGCTGGCGGGCGGCCATGCCGCCTTCAACCCCGAGCCCATCGCGGACTTCATCGACTGCGCGGTCGTGGGCGACGGCGAGCAGGCCGTGCTCGAGATCAGCGAGATCATCCGCGCCTGGAAGCAGGAAGGGCGTCCGGGCGGGCGGGACGAACTGCTGCTGCGGCTCGCGAAGACCGGAGAGGTCTACGTCCCCAAGTTCTACGACGTGGAGTACCTGCCCGACGGGCGCATCGCCCGCGTCGTCCCGAACCGGACGGGCGTCCCGTGGCGCGTCGCCAAGCGCACCGTGATGGATTTGGACGAATGGCCGTACCCGAAGCAGCCGTTGGTGCCTCTGGCCGAGACGGTCCACGAGCGCATGTCCGTGGAGATCTTCCGCGGCTGCACGCGCGGCTGCCGGTTCTGCCAGGCGGGGATGATCACCCGGCCGGTCCGTGAGCGCTCCATCACCGGGATCGGCGACATGGTGGAGAAGGGCCTGAAGAGCACCGGCTTCGAAGAGGTCGGCCTGCTCTCGCTCTCCTCGGCCGACCACAGCGAGATCGGCGACGTGGCCAAGGGGCTGGCCGACCGGTACGAAGAGGACAAGATCGGCCTCTCCCTGCCCTCGACCCGTGTGGACGCCTTCAACATCGACCTCGCCAACGAGCTGACGCGCAACGGCCGCCGCTCCGGCCTCACCTTCGCCCCCGAGGGCGGCAGCGAGCGCATCCGCAAGGTCATCAACAAGATGGTCTCGGAGGAGGACCTGATCCGGACCGTCGCCACGGCCTACGGCAACGGCTGGCGCCAGGTGAAGCTGTACTTCATGTGCGGGCTCCCCACCGAGACCGACGAGGACGTGCTGCAGATCGGCGACATGGCCGTCAACGTCATCGCCAAGGGCCGCGAGGTCGCGAAGTCCAACGACATCCGCTGCACCGTCTCCATCGGCGGCTTCGTCCCCAAGCCGCACACGCCCTTCCAGTGGGCCCCGCAGCTGTCCGCCGAGGAGACGGACGAACGGCTCGGCAAGCTGCGCGAGAAGATCCGCGGCGACAAGAAGTACGGCCGCTCCATCGGCTTCCGGTACCACGACGGCAAGCCCGGCATCGTCGAGGGCCTGCTCTCCCGCGGAGACCGCCGCGTCGGCGCCGTCATCCGTGAGGTCTTCGAGCGGGGCGGACGGTTCGACGGCTGGCGCGAGTACTTCAGCTACCAGCTGTGGATGGACAGCGCCGCACACGCGCTCCCGGCGTACGGCGTCGACGTCGACTGGTACACGACGCGGGAGCGCACCTACGAGGAGGTCCTGCCCTGGGACCACCTCGACTCCGGCCTCGACAAGGACTGGCTCTGGGAGGACTGGCAGGACGCCCTCGACGAGACCGAGGTCGAGGACTGCCGCTGGACGCCGTGCTTCGACTGCGGCGTGTGCCCGCAGATGGACACCGAGATCCAGATCGGGCCGACGGGCAAGAAGCTGCTGCCGCTGACGGTCAAGTAGGCAACGAAAGGGCCACGGAGGAGAGTTCGGGCCCAGTCCGGCGAACCGGCGGGAGTCGGGCGCGCGTCCTGCCAGGCATGAGTGACGCCCAGGAACGCCTGCCGGTCTCCCTGGCCAAGGACCCTGCCGCCGGGGGCACGGCCTCCGGCGGCGCTCGTCCCGCCGGCCCCGCCGCTCCCGCCGCCCCGGCGCCGGAGGGCTGCCTGGCGGTCGTGATCCGCATCCCGGTGCGGATCGTGACGCTGCTGCTCGTCCTCCCCGTACGGATGCTGTGGGACGCCCTGATCGTGTGCGGGCGGGCGCTGAAGCGCACCCTGTGGGTGCCGTTCGCCCGCGCGATGAGCCGGCTTTGGGACGCCGTCCTCGCGCCGGTGCTCTACGCCGTCTTCGTCTGGCCGTGGACAGCGCTGTGGCGCTACGTCCTCGCCCCCGTCGGCCGCGGCGCCGCGTGGCTCGCGGCGCTCGTGGGCAGCGGGATCGCGGCCGCGGCGCGGGGGATCGGCGCAGCGCTGTCCTGGCTGGGGCGGACGCTTCTCGTCATCCCGGCCACCTGGCTCTACAGGCAGGTGCTGACACCCGTTGGGCACGGGATCCTCGCCGTTCTGCGGGGTGCGGGCTCGGGGCTCGCGTGGCTGGGCCGGTACGGGCTGCTCGTACCCGGCAAGGCGCTCTGGGCGGCGGCCGTATGGCTGGTGGGGCTGCTCGTCGTCGTTCCTGCCGTGTTCCTGTACCGCTGGGTGCTGACCCCGTTGGGGCACGGCGTGATCGCGGCCGTCCGTGCGGCGGTGGCCGCCCTGGCGTGGCTCTGGCGGTACGCGGTCCTCGCGCCCTGCGGCTTCGTGTACCGCTGGATCCTCGCGCCGGTGGGCCGGGCGGCGGCCGTCGTCGCGAGAGAGATCGCGGACGCCCTCGGCCATGCGTGGCGGGTGGCCGGACGCATCTCGCGGGCGGTGTTCCGGTTCATCGGTGCGGTGCTCCGCTTCCTCGTCGTCGACCCGGTCGTGTGGGTGTGGCGGAACGCAGTCCGGCCCCTCGGGCGCGGCCTCCGCGACCACGTGTGGCGGCCGGTCGCGCGGGCGGTACGCGAAGCCGGCCGCGGCGTACGGGCGGCGTTCGCCGCCGCGCGGGACTCCGTACGGCAGACCCGGGCCGAACTGCGCAGGGCCCTGTTCGGTGCGCCGTCCGAGCCGGAGCGGCAGCCCCTGCCCGGCAACGGGCGCGTACCCTGGGGCGCAGGATCACCGCACAGCCGTGCGTCGGCGTCGAAGACACCGGCCCGGCAGCCCGACGATGCGGACTTCCGCACCCTTTGAACACGCTTGACATCCGTACATGCGAAGGGCGGCCGTCTCCCACGCGCTGCCGCCCCGCACCAGGTACCGAGGAGAGAACCACTGGGCAAGCGACAGCCCGAAGGCCCGCCGCCCGCACTCGCCGTGCAGCGCGTGCGCCTGCGTTACACCAAGCGCGGCCGCCTCCGGTTCACCAGCCATAGAGACTTCCAGCGCGCGTTCGAACGTGCGCTGCGCCGAGCGGACGTGCCCATGGCGTACTCCGCCGGCTTCACACCGCACCCGAAGGTCTCCTACGCCAATGCCGCACCCACCGGCACGGGCAGCGAGGCCGAATTTCTGGAGATCGCCCTCACCGAGCGGCGTGAGCCGCAGGAGCTGCGCTCCATGCTGGACACGTGCATGCCGACCGGTCTCGACATCGTCGACGCCGTGGAGGTCCGCACGTCCGACTTCACCGACCGCCTGGAGGCGTCCGAGTGGGAGCTCCGGCTCCCCGGAGTGGAGGCCGGAGAGGCGGCCGAGGCCGTCGGGAAGTTCCTCGCGGCGGAGTCGGTCGAGGTCGAGCGGCGTACGAAGAAGGGCATCCGCACCTTCGACGCCCGGGCCGCCGTCACCTCGCTGACCTCAGCGGAAGCACCGGCCGGTGAAGGGGCCGATGGTCCGCGCGGCGAACCCTGTGCGATACTGCGCTTGGTGGTACGGCACCTGACACCCGCTGTACGACCCGACGACGTCCTGTCCGGCCTCCGAGCTACGGCCGACCTGGCGCCGCCGGTCCCGGCAGCGGTGACCAGGCTGGCGCAGGGGCCGCTCGATGAGGAGACCGGCACGGTGACCGACCCGTTGGCGCCCGACCGCGACGCACCCCTCGTTGCGACGGCGCCGGGCGGCAGCGCGTAGGCCAGGGGCCTGGAGGATCACCGTTGAAAGCGCCACCGCTGACGCAGGCACCAGGGAGCCACCCGGGTCCGCGTGACGGCAGGCAGGCGCACCGACCAGCAGACTTTCGCCGGAGCCGGGCCGCAGACAGGACCCGGGACCGGCGTTGAGACAACAGCTCCCGTGTGGCGCCCGCGCCCCGGAGCGCGGCCCCGCCCGGTGGTGTGGGCCGTGACCGGACAAGAAGAGGCGCGGCGCCCGGGAGCGTGACGGGAGAACCGCCCGCATGCTCGAACCGAACAACGAAAGCGCAGCCGAGGAGAACGCCGGACAGTCCCCCCAGCCGGCGGAACCGCTTCAGACTCCCGGGACGGGAGACGCCGCGGCGCAGACTCCCGGGCAGGGCTCCGCATCGCCCAGCGACACCCTTCCGCCGCGGCGCCGCCGCGCGGCGACCCGCCCCGCGGGTCCCCCTGAGCCGACGGCCGCCTCCGAGGTGACCACCACGACCGGGACGACGGTCGAGGCAGGTGCCGCGGACGCGGGGGGCGACGCCCCGGCCGCGTCGAGCGCCGCCGCCGGCAACGAGAGCCGCGTGGAGAGCGCGCCGCCCGCCCCGCGCAGGCGCCGCGCCACCCGCAGGGCCAGCGCCCCCGCGGGAACACCGAGCGTGGACGAACCGGCAGCAGCCGCGGAGCAGGTCGTCACGCCCCAGGCGGCGCAGCCGGCCGAGGCGGACGCTGCCGCGGACACCGGATCCGTTCCCGCCGCGGAGCCTGCGGCACAGGCCGCCCCGCGCCGCCGCGCGCGCCGGGCCAGCGCGCCCGCGGGCACGCCCGTGGCAGCGGAGATCGCCGCGGACGAACCGGCTGCCGCGGAGCCAGCCCGCGCGGAGGGCGAGGAGAGCACCGCCACCGAGGCGGGCGCCGGTTCCGCTTCCCGTACGAGGCGGCGGACCACCAGGAAGTCGACCTCGCCGTCGGCGAGCGAGTCCGAGGGCACGGAAGGCGCGAGCACGTCCGGCGAGCAGGGGAGCGACAGCGCCGCCAATAAGTCCGCGGACTCCGGCGAACCGCCCCGGCGGACCCGCAGGACGCGCGCCTCTTCGAAGAACCAGGGCGACGCGACGGCCGAGGCGCCCGCGGGAGATGCGGCGTCCGCCGAGGGCGGCGCCGCCTCCGCGGGGAAGTCCGGGGACGAGAGCGCCGGTGAGGAGAACGGCGGCCGTGCCCCGCGCCGCCCGACTCGCAAGAGCGCCTCCTTCACCGCGCCGCCCGCCGTCCACGACGACTCCCGGTCCGGGAAGGCCGGCGAATCGGGATCGGCGAGGAAGCCTGCCGTGGCGCCGGTCGCCGTGTTCCAGGCGCCGGTCTTCACGGAGCCCGCGTTCCAGACCCCGCAGACCGCGGCCGCTGAGGCCGCGGCGGGTGCCGTAGAGGACGTCGACGAGGACGAGTTCGACGAGACCGCGGAAGAGGAGGAGACCCCGCAGGCCGAAGGCCCGCGCCGCCGGTCTCGCCGCCGCCGCGGTGACTCCTCCGGCAGCGGGCAGGAAGGCAAGGGCGACGGCCGCCGCGAGACGGCCGAGCAGGAAGAGGACTCCGCCGAGGCCGGCGAGGAGTCCCACGAAGGCGACGAGGAGCCTGCCGAGGGTCAGGACGAGCGTCCCGCACGCCGTCGCCGCAGGGGCGGCCGCCGCCGTCGCCGCGGTGACAGCAGCGACGCGGGCCAGGACGAATCGCCCGATGAGGGCGAGGAGGGCCGGGGCGGTCAGGGCCGCTCCCGCGGCGGGCGCTCCGCCGACGCCGACGCCGGCACCGACGGCGAGGGAGACGAGGCGGAGGGCTCGGCCGGATCCGCCGAGGAGAGCGATGAGGACGAGGGCGGTTCCGGCGCGGGTTCCACCAGCAGTTCCCGCCGTCGCCGCCGGCGTCGCCGCCGCGGCGGCGACTCGGGTGAGGCCGCGGGCGAGTCCGGTGGAGACGACCCCGAGCGCACGGTCGTCAAGATCCGGGAGCCCCGCCGCAAGAAGGACGAGCCCGTCGACGAGGTGCAGGCGATCAAGGGATCGACGCGCCTCGAGGCCAAGAAGCAGCGCCGCCGGGAGGGCCGCGAGCAGGGCCGCCGCCGGGTGCCGATCATCACCGAGGCCGAGTTCCTGGCGCGGCGCGAAGCCGTCAAGCGGGAGATGATCGTCCGGCAGAGCGGTGAGCGTACGCAGATCGCCGTGCTCGAGGACGACGTGCTGGTCGAGCACTTCGTCAACAAGGAGCAGTCGACGTCGTACGTCGGCAACGTCTACCTGGGCAAGGTGCAGAACGTCCTGCCGTCCATGGAGGCCGCCTTCGTCGACATCGGCAAGGGCCGCAACGCCGTCCTCTACGCGGGCGAGGTCAACTTCGAGGCGCTGGGCATGGCCAACGGCCCGCGCCGGATCGAGACCGCGCTCAAGTCCGGCCAGTCGGTGCTGGTGCAGGTCACCAAGGACCCGATGGGCCACAAGGGCGCCCGCCTGACCAGTCAGGTCTCGCTGCCCGGCCGCTACCTGGTGTACGTCCCCGAGGGGTCGATGACGGGTATCAGCCGCAAGCTGCCCGACACCGAGCGGTCGCGGCTGAAGCAGATTCTGAAGAAGGTCGTCCCCGAGGACGCCGGAGTCATCGTGCGCACGGCCGCCGAGGGTGCCAGCGAGGACGAGCTGCGCCGCGACGTCGAGCGCCTGCAGGCGCAGTGGGAGGACATCCAGCGCAAGGCGCAGAAGGGGAACGCCCCGACGCTGCTGTACGGCGAGCCGGACATGACCGTGCGCGTCGTGCGCGACATCTTCAACGAGGACTTCTCGAAGGTCATCGTCAGCGGCGACGAGGCGTGGGAGACGATCCACGGCTACGTCTCGCACGTCGCGCCGGACCTGTCGGAGCGGCTGAAGAAGTGGTCCTCGGACGTCGACGTCTTCGCCACGTACCGCATCGACGAGCAGCTGATGAAGGCGCTGGACCGCAAGGTGTGGCTGCCGAGCGGCGGTTCGCTGGTCATCGACCGGACCGAGGCGATGATCGTGGTCGACGTCAACACCGGCAAGTTCACCGGCCAGGGCGGCAACCTGGAGGAGACGGTCACCAGGAACAACCTGGAGGCGGCCGAGGAGATCGTGCGCCAGCTCCGGCTGCGGGACCTCGGCGGCATCATCGTGATCGACTTCATCGACATGGTGCTGGAGTCCAACCGGGACCTGGTGCTGCGGCGCCTGCTGGAGTGCCTCGGCAGGGACCGCACCAAGCACCAGGTCGCCGAGGTGACGTCGCTCGGCCTGGTGCAGATGACGCGCAAGCGGGTCGGGCAGGGACTCCTGGAGTCCTTCTCCGAGCAGTGCGTGCACTGCAACGGGCGCGGCGTGCTCGTGCACATGGAGCAGCCTTCCGCGCAGGGTGGCAAGAAGGGCAAGAAGAAGGGCGGAAAGGGGAACGGCCAGCAGTCCCAGGTCCCGGCGCAGCCGCATCCCGTACCGCTGAACGAGCCCGAGCAGGGCGGCGACACGTCGCAGGGCGGCGGCCGTTCGGCGGCGAAGGAGGCGAAGGCGGCGGCGTCGGCGCCGGTGGAGTTCACGCCCGACGACGATCTGTACAGCTCCGTCAACGAGGCCGAGGCGTCCGCCGGAGGCCGGGGCGGACGGTCCCGGCGCCGGGGCAGCCGCAAGGCGAGCGCCCCGCAGGGAGCACCGCAGGACAGCGGCGCCAAGCAGGAGGCCGCGCAGGCGCAGGCCGGCGAGGCGGCCGCCGATCGGAGAGAGCCCGACCGGAAGCAGCCCGAGGGCAGCCGCGCGGGAGAGGCGGCGGAGCAGGCACCGTCGTCGGGTGAGAGCACCCCGAAGGGGGCCGCCGACCCGGGAAACGGCCGAGGCCGTTCGCGGACCGGTTCCGCAGCTGGTGGCGGGGACGCCGCCGCTGAGGCGACCGACGCGGGCGGCCTGAAGACCACGGCCGGTTCCGGCGCGGAGGCTTCGCCGGCATCCACCGGCGAAGCCGCTTCCGGGACAGCCGCCCCCGCCGCGCGTACGCGGCGCCGGGCGAGCCGCAAGGCGTCCGCTCCGGCGGGTTCGCCGCCCGCCTCGGACGAGGGCGTCGTCACCGTCGTCGCCGCGAACGCCGATGAGCAGTCGGCACAGCCGGATTCCGGTACGCAGGCCGGGGCGGTGGCGGACGAGTCCGCGACTGCCGCGTCTGCCGCTCCCGAGCAGACGGCGACGGCGGACGCCGCTCCGGCCCGATCGCGCCGCCGGGCGAGCCGCAAGGCCTCGGCTCCGGCGGGTTCACCGTCGGCGTCCGACGAGGCGGGAGCCATCGTGCTCCGCGCGTCCGAGGCCGCGTCCGGCACGCAGCCTGTGGACGAGTCGGTGGCGAAGGTCGTCTCGGAGCCCGTTCCGGTGCGTCCGCGGCGCCGTGCCACGCGGAGCGTGTCGGCCCCGGCGGGTTCCCCGGAGTCCGCGGAGGACGAGGGCGCTGCCGGTGGCGGACAGGCTGCCGACGGCGCGGACGCTCCGGTGAAGAAGGCGGCCGCGAAGAAGGCCCCGGCGAAGAAGGCGGCCGCGAAGAAGACGGCGAAGAAGGCCGCTTCGACGCGGAAGTCGGCTGCTGCGAAGAAGACGGCCGCTGCCGAGCAGGACGCGCCCTCCTCCGTCTCGGCGTCCGCCGAGGAGCCGTCGGAGGCGTCCGGCACGCAGGAGCAGCCCGGCACGCAGGAGCAGGACGGCGCCGCGTCCGAAGGCTGACCCGGCGGGACCGGCGCCGCTGGGAGCGGAGCAGTACGGGAAGTCCCCGGCCCTTTCGACGGGTCGGGGACTTCGCCGTCCGTCCCGCGGCAGCGGCAGGCCGCTGGGAGGTGCTCCGGCCGGTCCTCACGGGCCCGGCCGCCCCCGGACCTGGTTTGACCAGCGTGTGCGGCGCCCCGTAATCTTGACCGTCGGCGTGTCATCGGGATGCGCCGCGCTCCTGAGCAACTCCCTCCCGCGGCTGAGGTCCGGGAGAGGCCGCTCAATCCATTCGGATCAGATCGTGAGTTCGGATGCCGGGCCTGTGCCCGTGTCCGTACCGCGCCGGGCGGCTGGCGTCAGGAGTCCCGTAGCGAGCGAGAGAGAGTTCCGCGTGTACGCAATCGTGCGCACCGGCGGCCGTCAGCAGCGTGTGGCTGTGGGCGACGTCATCGAGGTAGACCGCATCAGCGAGAGCAAGGCCGGCGACAGCGTCGAGCTCTCGACCCTGCTCGTTGTGGACGGCGACACGGTCACGAGCGACCCGTGGGTGCTGGACGGCGTGAAGGTCGCGGCCGAGGTCGTCGACCACCACAAGGGCAACAAGATCCGCATCCAGAAGTACAAGAACAAGACCGGCTACAAGAAGCGGATCGGCCACCGTCAGCTGCACACCGCGCTGAAGATCACCGACATCCCGACCCCGGCGAAGAAGAAGTAAGGACTGAGCAGAGATGGCACACAAGAAGGGCGCATCGTCCACCCGGAACGGTCGCGACTCCAATGCCCAGTACCTCGGCGTGAAGCGCTTCGGCGGTCAGCTCGTCAACGCCGGTGAGATCCTGGTCCGTCAGCGCGGCACCCACTTCCACCCGGGCGCGGGCGTCGGCCGTGGCGGCGACGACACGCTGTTCGCTCTCGACGCCGGTGCGGTGCAGTTCGGCACCCGCCGCGGCCGTCGCGTCGTGAACATCGTCCCGGCGGGCGAGTAACCACCGCCGGGAGGCGCTGTGCCGGGTCGCTGAACACGGTTGAGTGATCGGCCCGGCAGGGTGCCGTCCACCGCGTCACATCGCGCATAGTCATCGAGGGCGGACCGCCGCTCCCTCGCGTACGCATCGGTCGTACGTACGGGACGGGTCCGCCCTCGCTGCGTAGGCACCCCCTTGCGGGACGCACGCAGCGAAGCAGGAGCACTTTCATCGTCACGCCGCCTGGAGGCACCTCGCATGACCACCTTCGTGGACCGCGTCGAGCTGTACGTCGCCGCGGGTAACGGGGGCCACGGCTGTGCCTCCGTTCACCGGGAGAAGTTCAAGCCGCTCGGCGGCCCCGACGGGGGGAACGGCGGACGCGGCGGAGACGTCGTCCTCGTCGTCGACCCGGACGTGACGACGCTGCTCGACTACCACCACAGCCCGCACCGCAAGGCCACCAACGGCAGGCCCGGCGAGGGCGGGCACCGGTCCGGAGCCGACGGCAAGGACCTCGTGCTGCCCGTGCCGGACGGAACGGTCGTCCTCGGCCGTGACGGCGAGGTGCTGGCCGACATGGTCGGCAAGGGCACCGTCTTCGTGGCCGGGCAGGGCGGTCGCGGCGGTCTGGGCAACGCGGCGCTCGCCTCTCCGCGGCGCAAGGCCCCCGGGTTCGCGCTGCTGGGCGAGCCGGGCGAGGCGCGCGACATCGTGCTGGAGCTGAAGACCGTCGCGGACGTCGCCCTCGTCGGCTACCCGTCGGCGGGGAAGTCGTCGCTCATCTCGGTGCTCTCCGCGGCCAAGCCGAAGATCGCCGACTATCCGTTCACCACGCTCGTCCCCAACCTGGGTGTGGTGACGGCCGGTTCGACCGTCTACACCATCGCGGACGTCCCGGGGCTGATCCCTGGCGCGAGCCAGGGCAAGGGTCTCGGGCTGGACTTCCTGCGGCACGTGGAGCGCTGCTCCGTCCTCGTGCACGTACTGGACTGCGCGACGCTCGAGTCGCAGCGCGACCCGGTCAGCGACCTGGACACGATCGAGTCGGAGCTGACGCAGTACGGCGGTCTGGACGACCGTCCCCGCGTCGTCGTCCTCAACAAGGTCGACATCCCCGACGGCCAGGACCTCGCCGACATCATCAGGCCGGACCTGGAGGCCCGCGGCTTCCCGGTCTTCGAGGTGTCGGCCGTCTCGCGGCAGGGCCTCAAGGAGCTCTCCTACGCCCTCGCCAAGTCGGTGAGCGAGGCGCGTGCGGCCCGTCCCGAGACGGAGTCGACTCGTGTCGTGATCCGTCCCAAGGCCGTGGACGACGCGGGCTTCACCGTCACACGGGAGGCCGACGGCCTGTACCGCGTCCGGGGCGAGAAGCCCGAACGCTGGGTGCGGCAGACCGACTTCAACAACGACGAGGCCGTGGGTTACCTGGCCGACCGGCTCAACCGCCTCGGCGTCGAGGACGAGTTGATGAAGGCGGGGGCACGCGAGGGCGACGGGGTCGCCATCGGCGGCGAGGACGACGCGGTCGTCTTCGACTGGGAGCCCACCATGGCCGCGGGAGCGGAGATGCTGGGCCGCCGCGGTGAGGACCACCGCATGGAGGCGCCGCGGCCCGCCGCCCAGCGCCGCCGCGACCGCGAAGCGGAGCGCGACGAGGCGCTGGGGGAGTACGAGGACTTCGATCCCTTCGAGGGCTGACGCGGCGGGGGCCGGCCGGGCCTGTCCGGTGCTGCGCCTCAGCCGGGCCCGTCCGTGGTGCGCCGCGAGGCCGAGCGCCGGTCCTCGATGGAGCGCCACTCCTCTCCGTAGACGACGGCCTTGACCCCGTCACCCGTCAGGAAGTCGTGCGGGAAACCGAGCGGCACCGCGCTGACCTCGTCGAGGCGGGCGAGCGCGTCGGCGTCGAGGGTCACGTCGAGGCAGCCGAGGTTGTCGGCGAGCTGCTCCTCCCCGGTAGCGCCGATGATGGGCACGACGTTCCCCGGGCGCTGCCGCAGCCACGCCAGCGCCACCTGCGAAGGGCTCCAGCCCCCTTGCCCGGCGGTCTCCAGGACGGCGGTGACGATCTCCTCCTCGCGGGAGCCGGCGCCGTCCGCAGCCTGTCCGCCGGCCAGCCTTCCGGTGCCGCCGTGGCGGTACTTCCCCGTGAGTCTGCCGCCGGCGAGCGGGCTCCACGCCAGCACGGCCTGGTCGAACGCGCGGGCCTGCGGCAGCAGTTCACGCTCCGGCGTGCGTTCCAGGAGGCTGTACTGGAACTGCGAGCCGGCGAAGGACGTCCAGCCCCGCAGCTCGGCGAGGGTGGAGGCCTGCGCGATCTCCCAGGCCGGCCAGTCGGACACTCCCGTGTAGAGCACCTTTCCGGAGCGCACCAGATCGTCGAGTGCCCGCATGACCTCCTCGACCGGGGTGAAGTTGTCCCGCGCGTGCACCCACAACACGTCCACGCGGTCGGTACGCAGCCGGGCGAGACTCGCCTCGACGGACTGGACGAGGTTCTTGCGGTGGTTCCCGTACCTGTTCACGTCGCCCGGACGGGGCGCGCACGTGTACTTCGTGGCGAGGACGAAGTCGTCGCGCCGGCCTTCGAGCAGCTCCCCGAGGACGGTCTCGGACACGCCGCCCGCGTAGTTGTTCGCGGTGTCGATGAAGTTGCCGCCGGCGTCGGCGTAGGCGTCGAGCATCCGGCCGCTCGCCCTCTTGTCGGCGTTGCCGCCCGAGCCGTCCCCGAACGTCATGGCTCCCAGGCTCAGTTCGCTCACGCGGAGGCCGGTCCTGCCGAACAGTGTGTAGCGCATGGAGTCCTCTCCCGTCGGCCGGGCCCCGCCGGCGGTCGGCCCGGCCCGGCGGGTGGTCCGACAGGCACACGCTAAGAACTCGAGTCCGCTCCAAGGCAAGACCGCGGGCAGAGGCCCGCCCCGCTCGGCTGCTTCCTCACCGGTTCGGGACCTTCCACGGCTCACGTGACAGGGGGCTGCCCGTCTCCAGGTACGTCTTCAGGTTGGACAGCACCGCAGCCCAGCCCTGCGCGGCCTCGGCCCGCTCGGCGTCGTCACGGAGGTCCTCGTGCGTGACGGTGAGCCGGACGATCTGCTCGTACGGCCGGATGTCGAAGGTGACGCGGGACGACTCCGCGCTCGATCCGGCCCCGGGTTCGGCCCAGGTGGTGACCAGGCGGTTCGGCGGGTCGCTCTCCGCGACCGTGCCGACGACGTCCGCGATGGACGACCCGTCCGTACGGCGGTGTTCCCAGGAGGAGCCGGGCTGCCAGTCGGAGACGTTGCTGTGTCCCCAGTAGGTGGCGGTGGCCTCGGCGTCGGTGAGGGCGTCCCACACCTTCTGCGGGGTGCTCTCGATGTAGATGACGTACACGAAGGAGGGCTTCTCGGCCATGGCGTTCTCCGCTCGTTGTTTCAGGTGACTGAGCGCACGGAGGCGTGGATGCTCGAACTTGTCGATCCACCGCTCCTGGACGCGGTGGAGGGGGACGGGATTGAGGTAGTGGAGCTTCTCCCGGCCGCGCCGCACCGTGCTGACCAGGTTCGCTGCCTCGAGCACCGCCAGATGCTGCGTCGTGGCCTGGCGCGACATCTCCTGGTGCTCGCACAGCTCGTTCAGTGTCTGGCCGTTGTGCTCGTGCAGCCGGTCCAGCAGGAGCCGCCTGGTCCGGTCGGCCAGCGCCTTGAAGACCTTGTCCATCTCGCCGCTGTCGGTGCTCACCCCTCAATAATGCAAGCAAATGCTTGCATGTCAATCCGGGCGGAGTTCCGGACGCACGCCCTTCCCGGTTCCGGTACCGAATGGAACCGCTGACGCGTTCGTCCACGCAGAGCTGCTGAAGGACTCCCGCGACGGGATGGTCGGCCAACTCCTGTGCCGGAAGAGCAGGTTGACGGAGGAGGAGGTGGCCGAAAGCGCCCCCGTCCTGCTGGACGCCTTTCTCAACAGCCTCTACCGCTGCCTGAAGAACGACCGCGACGGCGACGCGCTCGCCGCACGGATGGACGCTGCGGAGGGCGTCCCCTTCTACCTGGGCTACGTGTTCGCGCTGGAGGGACGAGTGCGGCCGTACAACAAGTACCTCGGCTGGGAACTGCGCCACCACCCGCTCGACTGGCCGCAGGCACGCCACGGTCACCTCCTGGGGCTGCTCGGCGAGCTGCTCTCGGGAGAAGTCGCCTGCACCGCACGGCAGTTGTTCGTCGAGCTGGAACCCCGTGCTCGCGCCGTCGGCCACGATCCGGTACTCGCATCGTGGGGTGAGGATCTGACGCTGATGCGGGGCGGGCCGCCTCGGCCGGCTGGGGGCGGGCGCGTAGGGCTCCCGTGAGCGCGCGCCGGAAATCGGTTTGTCCGCGGCTTGCACGGCGGCGATCCTTCACGGGATGGACAACGACGCGCGTCGCTCAGACGAAACCGGTCCGCCCGGCGAACCTGCCGCCCCGGTGATCGACGCCGGGCTCGTACGGCGCCTGGTGGCGGAGCAGTTCCCGCAGTGGGCCCGACTGCCGGTCCGGTCAGTCCGGTTCGACGGTCACGACAACCGCACGTTCCATCTCGGCGACAGCCTGACGGTCAGGCTCCCGAGCGCGGCCGGCTATGCCGCCCAAGTGGAGAAGGAGCAGCGGTGGTTGCCGGTGCTGGCGCCGCAACTGCCGCTTCCCGTACCCGTTCCGGTGGCCCAGGGGCGGCCCGGAGCCGGGTACCCATTCAGCTGGTCGGTGATGCGATGGCTGGAGGGCGACACCGCGGCGAACGGGCACATCGGAGACCTCACCGGGTTCGCCGACGATCTGGCCCGCTTCCTCTCCTCCCTGCAGCGTGCCGACACCGCGGGCGGACCACTGGCCGGGGAGCACAGCGCCTTTCGGGGCGCGTCCCTGAAGACGTACGACGAGGAGACGCGGCGGGCTCTCGCCGCGCTGCGCGACCGTGTCCCGGTGGAGACGGCGACCGCCGTCTGGGAGGCGGCACTCGACGCCGCCTGGCTCGGCCGGCCCGTATGGTTCCACGGCGACGTCGCGGTGGGGAACCTCCTCGTTCGGGACGGGCGGCTCTCCGCCGTCCTCGACTTCGGCTGCTCGGGCGTCGGAGACCCGGCCTGCGACACGACCATCGCCTGGACGCTGCTGCACGGGGAGAGCCGCCGGGCCTTCCGCGACGCACTCGGCGTCGACGAAGCCACCTGGGCACGAGGACGCGGCTGGACGCTGTGGAAAGCCCTGATCATCCTCGCGGCTCCCGACTCGGCGCACGCCGAGTGGGCTCGGAGGAGCCTGGCGAACGTCCTGGACGACTTCGAGCGAGAGGCGCGATGACGGGGGCTGCCGGCGACGCCGTCGGCGCTGTGGCCGTGCGGGACCCGGAGGGCCCCGGCGAGGGCATCTGACCTTCCCCGTCGCCTCGTTCGCGCGTCCCGTCCGGGCTGCCGCCCCCGGCCGGTAGTCCGATTCTTCGTTTTCATCGCCCCTTCCGGGGCAACCGCTGACCTGCGAGGTGCGCCGGGGTACGGCTCCGGCGCGATCAAGGGGAGGCGGTATCCGTGAACGCAACGCCGGCCATCTGGAGAGCGAGAGGGCGGAGGAACGCCCGCCGGGCAGCACGCAGCACGGTCGTCGAGTCCGTCGCGCGAGTGGGCATGGTCGCGCAGGGCGTGCTGTTCATCCTCGTCGGGCTGCTGGCTCTCCGTATCGCCTTCGGAGGCAGCGGCGGCGGTGAGCAGGCCGATCAGAGCGGTGCTCTGCGGCAGTTGGCGGCGCAGCCCTTCGGGCAGCTTCTCGTGTGGGCGGTGGGGGTCGGCCTGGCGGGGCTGGCGGTGTGGCGGCTGTCCGAAGCGCTGTTCGGCGCGGCGGAGAAGGGCGGACACAAGACGCGCAAGCGGCTGCTGGCAGCGGGCTTCTGCGTGCTGTACGCGGTCCTCGCCTACTCGGTGATCTCCTACGCGACCGGGGCGCAGGGCAGCGGCTCCAGCGACGCGAAGTCCGAGGACATCACCGCGCGCGCTCTCGCCGTGCCCGCAGGGCAGTTCCTCGTGGGCGCCGTCGGGCTGGCCATCGCCGCGGCGGGCGCCTGGGCTGCCGTGCAGGCGTTGCGGCGGAAGTTCCACGACCAGTTGAGGATTTCGTCCGTCCCGCGCCGCAGCCGCATGTGGATCGACGTGCTGGGCGTGACGGGCGGTGTGTCGCGCGGCGCCGTCCTCGTGGCCCTCGGGATCTTCGCGATGGAGGCGGCGTGGTCGTCCGACGCGGACGAAGCCAAGGGAATGGACGGCGCGTTGAGGTCCTTCGCGGACACCCCCGCGGGCCCGTGGCTGCTCGTGGCGGTCGCCGTCGGCGTGGCCCTCTACGGGTTGTTCTCGTTCGCGCTGGCCCGCTGGCGTCGCGTGTGAGGCCGGGTGCGAGCAGGGGCCGGGACGGTCACGTGGATCTGGTCCGCGCTCACCGGGACCCGGTGAGCGGTCATGTGGACCTGGTCCAGCGTGGCGCGGTCTCGGCCCATTCCCTCTCCCAGTCCGCGAGGTTCCGCCGTTCCAGGGCGTACCCGGCGGCGGCGTAGACGGTGATGCCTGTGACCGTCACGGCCGCGCCGGCGGCCGCGATCCACCCTGTGGTGAGGCCGCGGATCTCACCGGCGGACATGGGCGGGTCGGTGACTGCTCCCTTGCCGTCGACCCAGACCTGGACGGTGCCTCCGGCGGGCAGGCCGGGCGGTACGTCGGTCCTGGCGGTGCGCGTCCGGCCGGACGCGTCGGTGTAGCGGACGTCGGCCGGATAGCGGGCGTGGTCGGCCTCGTCCGATCCCGGTTCGGGATGCTGCGGTACGTCGTGCAGGACTTCGGCCGTCGCGCGGTGGCGGGAGTGCGCCTGCTCGTCGGCGGCCGTACGCAGTGAGCGGTTCACGGCGTGACCGGCCAGTGTCATGGCGGCGGGGGCCGCGGCGAGCACGGACGCCGCGACGATCACACCGATCCAGGCCTGCAGCACGTCGAGGGGACGGCGCAGCGGGTTGACCCGCCAGCGCCACAGCTTGTCGGGACGCGGTTCGGGCGGTGGCTGGGCAAGCGGGATCTCGTCCCTCATGAGGTCTCTCCGTTTCGGGGTCTTCCGGGGAAGTGGGGTGGGACTCCGGTGGCCGGTGACACGGCCGGAGCAGCACGGCGGACCCGCCCGGTTCGCGGGTGCCGGGCGGGTCCGAGCGACGGGATCCGTGCGGCGTGCTTCGAGCGGGGTTTCCGAGCGACGGGATCCGGGCGGCCCGATCGAGCGGTGGAAGTCGGGCCGTGGGAGCCAAGCGGCGCATCTGGGGCGGCCGGCGGCCGTGTCCCGCGGTCTCAGCCCGGCGGGGCCTCTGCCTCCGGCGGCTGCGCGCGCACCGTCTGCAGGTACTTCGCCGCACCGCGCACCGCGGCGGTGTGCGGCGCGGGGGCGGGCCGTACGGGCACGCGCAGCTGCCTGCACAGGTCGCGGACGATCTCGGGGCGCAGGGCGCCGCCGCCCGCCACCAGCACGCCGTCGTGCAGCGCGTCGAGCGTCTGCGACGAGCAGTCCCGCCGCAGCATGTCGCCCACCACGTTCACGACGAAGCCGGTCAGCTCGCGGTGCGGAACGTGGCCGAGGTCGTCGGTGCCCAGGGGAGTGCGGTGCGCGTCGGCGACCGCGCCGTCCGCGAGCAGGAACACCTCGGTGAGACGGGCGCCGACGTCCACGATGAGCAGAGGACGGGACGGCTCGGCGTCCACTCCGAGCGCGATGGCCTTGGCGGTCGGAATGGTCAGGACGGTACGGGGACGCAGCACCCGCAGTGCCGTGCGCGCCGCCTCCCGGTAGGCGATGCCGCCGAGGACGGGCGTCGTCAGGGCGATCACGAGGCCCGAGAGGCGGGGGACGCGGCGTCCCAGCAGGCGGTCCAGCATCCGGGCCGCGCCATCGGGATCGACGAAGGAGCCGCGCTGCAGGGGATAGGACACGCTGGGGCCGCCAGGCGAGCCGGGACCGGGGAAGGTCACGGTCCGCGTGTCGAGGACCAGTCCCCGGCCGGGTGCCCAGGCGCGCGTACGGGCATGGCCCAAGTCGATGGCCAGACCTGCCAGTTGGCGGGACGGAAAGTTCCTGTTCCGCGTGGAGTTTCCTGCTGAGGGGCGGAGCACTGTCATGGCCTGGTCTCCCTGACTCGGTGGCAGCGGGCGCAGTAGCGGGCCTGCGGCACGATCGTCAGACGGTCCAGGGATATGGGGCCGGTGCAGCGGTGGCACGAGCCGTACTGGCCGTGGGCCATCCGCTCCAGTGCCGCCTCCACGTCGGCGAGCACCATCCGTGCGGAAGCGGCAAGTTTGACGCTGACCTCGGTCACGGACGCCGAATGCGCTGCACGGTCCCGGGCATCGAGGGTGTCGTCGCCGCGGTCCCGCTGCGCGCGACCGTCCAGCCCGGCGCGCGGGTGCGGGCGCTCGTTCCGCGCGGGACGGTGCTCCCCTTCATGCCGGGACTGCGCTGCCTCGGCGATCTGCTGGAGCTGCTCCCGGCGGAAGCGGCGCTGGTCCTCCAGGTTCTCGCGGAGCGCGGCGAGGACCCCGGCGGACAGGCCGGCATCGTCGTTGCGGACGACCTGGTCGTTCACGAACTTCACCCCTCGACGGAGCAGGACGCGGACACGCGGACGTGTTTCCTGTCGGGCGTGTCTTCTGTCAGGCGGTACGGCGCTGGCAGGCCACGCAGCACCGCGCGTGCGGAAGGATCTCCAGACGTTCCGGCGGAATCGGCCTGGAGCAGTCCGTGCATGTGCCGTAACTGCCGTCGTCGATGCGGGCGAACGCGGCGTCGATCTCTTTCATGACGCGCCGGACGGAGTCCTTCTGCGCCGTCACGAAATGGTCCGCGGTGCCGTGCTCGGCTTCTTCGATCGCGTTGAGCTGCGTCAGCCGCGAGTTGCGTTCGTGCTCCAGGCGCTGACGGGCTTCGTGTGCCGTGAGGCGTTCCGGGCGCGGCTCGGGGCGTGAGAGGGCGAGCGACATCTGATGCCATTTCCTTTCAGGAAGCGGCCGCCCTGAGGGGCGGCAGCCCAACCTGTCCCGTCGCACCATTGCGACGTGGTATCTCCCACACTGGCCGGTCTGCCCGGTGCACACCATCGGTCCCAGTACCCATTTCCGGGGGGTCCGAGGATGTACGGGCCCGAGCGCGCCGCAGGTCCCGCCGCATCCGCCGGGCCCGGCCCCGTGCGCCTCGCAACCCTGGTGCCTCCCCGCGACGGCCGTGGCACATAGTGGTGGCGGACGTCACGAGTAGAGGAGGCTCCACGCGGTGTCCCTGTTCTGGCGGATCTTCGCTCTCAACGCCCTCGTGCTCGGCTTGGCGACGGCGCTGCTTCTGTGGGCGCCGGTGACCGTGTCCGTGCCCGTCCTGCTCACGGAGGCGGCCATCCTCGTCGGGGGACTCGCCGTGATGCTCGTCGCCAACGCCGCGCTCCTGCGGGTCGGGCTCTCCCCGCTGGACCGGCTCACGCGGCTCATGAGGAAGGTCGACCTGTTGAGGCCCGGCCAGCGGCTGCCGGCCGGAGGACACGGCGAGATATCCGAGCTGATCCGGACGTTCAACGCCATGCTCGACCGTCTCGAGGCCGAACGTGCCGTCGCCGGCGCCCGGGCGCTGTCCGCGCAGGAGTCGGAACGGCAGCGCATCGCGCAGGAGCTCCACGACGAGGTGGGGCAGAGCATGACCGCCGTCCTGCTGGAGCTGAAACGCGCCGCCGACCACGCCGCGGAACCCCTGCGGGGCGAGCTGCGGCAGGCACAGGAGATCACCCGGGAGAGCCTCGACGAGGTGCGCCGGCTCGCCCGCAGGCTGCGTCCCGGCGTGCTGGAGGACCTGGGGCTGGTCAGCGCACTGACCTCGCTGACGTCGGACTTCGCCACTCACACCGGTCTGCGGGTGCGGCGCTGCTTCGAGTCGGAGCTGCCGCCGCTGGGCCCGCAGGCGGAACTGGTGCTCTACCGCGTGGCTCAGGAGGGGCTGACCAACGTCGCCCGCCACGCGGGAGCCGATCAGGTACAGGTGAGCCTGAGCCGGGACGGAGACGCCGTGGTGCTGTGCGTCAGCGACGACGGCCGGGGCGTCGGGCTCTCCCACGAAGGCGCCGGCATCCGCGGGATGCGGGAACGTGCGCTGCTCGTCGGCGGGACGCTGGACGTCGAACCCGGCCCCCGCCCCGAACCCGGCCACCGCCCCGAACCGGACCCCGCGCCGGGCCCGGCATCCGGGACGTGCCCGGAAGCCGGCCCGCGCCCCGGCACCCGGGTCCTGCTGTCCGTGCCCACTACCGAGAAGGACCGATGATGACGATGCACGACATGACCCCCAGGTCGCAGCCGCCCCCCGATCCGCGGCCCGCCTCCGCCCCGGACCCGGCTCGCGCGCCCCAGTCCGAGCCGCGGCCCGACTCCCAGCCCCAGCCCGACTCCCAGTCTCAGTCCCAGTCCAGGATCCGCATCCTGCTGGCCGACGACCACGCGCTGGTGCGGCGCGGTGTGCGGCTCATCCTCGACGGCGAACCGGACCTGCAGGTCGTCGCCGAGGCGGGCGACGGCGCGGAAGCGGTGGCGGCGGCCCGCGCGCAGGAGATCGACCTCGCCGTCCTCGACATCGCCATGCCTCGTCTGACCGGACTGCAGGCGGCCCGTGAACTGGCCTCGCTCAGACCGGGACTGCGCATTCTGATGCTCACGATGTACGACAACGAGCAGTACTTCTTTCAGGCGCTGAAGGCGGGAGCCTCCGGCTACGTCCTGAAGTCCGTCGCCGACCGCGACCTGGTCGCCGCGTGCCGGGCGGCCATGCGCGGCGAGCCGTTCGTGTACCCCGGCGCGGTCACGGCTCTCATCCGCAACTTCCTGGAGCGCGCCCGCAACGGCGATGAGGGCCCGGACCGGCTCCTGACCCACCGCGAGGAGGAAGTGCTCAAACTCGTCGCGGAAGGCCATTCCTCCAAGGAGATCGCCGGGATGCTGGTCATCAGCGTCAAGACCGTCCAGCGGCACCGCGCGAACCTGCTGCACAAGCTCGGTCTCCGCGACCGCCTCGAACTCACCCGCTATGCCATCAGGGCGGGCCTGATCGAGCCCTAGCTGTATTGCCCTGTGAGGTCGGGGACGCGGGGCAAGCCGGGCACCGCGCAGGGAGCCCCGGCCCGGCGCCGCCCGCGCAGCAATTCGGCGGCGCCTACTTCTTGTCGACGATGTCGCCGTTCTCGTCGACCACCACGGTGCTCCAGTACGTGTCCCACTTGTCGTCGACGTACTGGGGCACCTTGCCCTTCGGGTAGCGCACGTAGCCGTCGGGCGGTTCCTCGCCGTCGGGTACGCAGGTCTTGCCCGTGGTGCCGCCCACGGCCTTGACCGGGTACTCCTCGGACCGGCAGACGCGGTCCTGCAGCGTGCAGCCGGCGGCAAGGAAGGCCGCGAGGACACCGGCGGCCGCGAGAGCGCCCGGGAAGTTCCGGAACGCCGTCTTCTTCTTCTGCATGGTGTGTGGCCAATCTCCTGTGGGGGCGGTCAGTCTGTCCAAGAAGTCAGCGCTGTCCAAGAGTTCGGGCGGCAGGCAGGCAGGCAGGCGGACGGCGGTCGGTGGCCGCGGGCGGTGCCGGGGGACACGCACGGATGCGGCGCGGAAGGGCCCGGGGTAGGGCTGACGCGCCTGTGAAGCCCGCGCAGGCCGGACGCACTCAGGACGCGTACCGCGATGCGGGCCTGCTGGACGGCGACCCCGTCCCGATCGACGACATGGTGCGGTGACCGCGCCGGGCGCGCGCCCCGCTCAGCGGCGCCGTTTAGCCCGGTGGGACAGCGAACGGCCCGGAAGGCGTGGTGCCTTCCGGGCCGTTCGCTGCGCTTCAGCCGGTGCGAGGCTCCCGTGTCGCGCGGGCAGCCGGGCCCCCCGCGTGTACCGGCCGCGGGCAGTGCTGGTCAGGCCGTGACCTGGTCGGCCTCCTCCGTGTCGGAGAGCGCGCCGCCGTTCGGCGGGGCCTCCAACTCGGCCTCCTCTGCTGCCTCCTGGGCCTCCGTCTCGCGCTGGCCCGGGATCTCGTTCGTACGGCGGGCGACCCGCTCGTTGCGGGCGTCCGTCGACTCGCACAGGTCGATCGCGGCCTGGTTGAAGCGCGCCATGGACGGCGGGTCGGCCGGGCCGAGCAGATGCACCTTCAGCTCGCTGCGGGCGGCTGCGAGGGTGTCCTTCGCCGGGTCGCGCACCGACTCCAGCAGCGCGGGGATCTCCGCCGCGTCGGGGGAGAGGATGGTCGCCGCCCGCACAGTCGGGAAGCCCGCCCTGAATTCGTCCTCGCCCAGCCCGCTGGTGTTGGCCACCGCGTAGGGCTTCTCACTCGTCAGGTAGTCCGAGACGACCGAGGAGACGTCCGAGATGAGCAGATCCGCCTGGTTGAAGCAGGAGTAGATCGCGGGGCGCGGTCCGGTGACGATCTGGTGCTCCCATTCGGGGAACGAGGCCCAGAAGGCGGCCTCCCACGCGGCCGTCGCCGCGGTCACGCGCTCGGCGCGGCCCTTCTCCGGAGTGGACTGCAGCATCATCTTCTCCACCTCGTCCGCTCCGCTCCGGAACGCCGTGGTGGTCAGCTCGTCCAGCTCCCGCGTACGCCGCTCCAGCTCGGCCGCGGCCTCGGGGCCGGGGCGGGCGCCGGAGCGCTTGGCGTTGGCCTCGACGATCATCGCCTGGATCCGGGCGTTGGCGGCGCCCGCACGGAGGTCGACGGAACCCGTCATCGGGTGCGGCTTGTACAGCAGCCGCACGCCCGGGTCCGCGAGCAGCGCGCGCACGATGTTCTCTCCCGCGAGGATGACCGAGGTGTTGCCCGGGTCGTTGGTCCAGCCCTCCCAGGTGGGGGCGTACAGCACGGTCGTGTACGTGCCCTGCGGTGCGCCCTTGGACGGCTCGATGGGGGAGAGCTGCGGACGTCCGACCTCGACGACGTCGCGGTCGTCCACGCCGATGTCGGCGAGCTGGTAGCGCTCGCGGGCGGCGGGACCGGCGACCCACACCTCGTCGTAGGCCTTGGCGTAGGGATTGCAGGAGGAGAGCTTGTCGCTCTCGCCGTGGTTGATGAAGGCGTGCTTGATCGTCGGGATGCGCAGCACCTGCGAGGTCTTGCCGGAGTTCGCCGGGTGCAGCATCACCTTGAGCGTGGAGTGCTCCAGGTGCATCAGGTGCGCGACCTTCGGGATGCAGATGATCGGCACGTCCGTCGCCTCGATCTTCTGCACCATGAAGCGCTCACGGAGCACGATGATCGGGTTGCCGTCGAGCTCGGCGAGCGTGGAGAGCCACATGTTCGCCTGGTACGCGGAGGTGGTGCCGCCGGAGAAATACATGCCGACGGTCGGCTTGTACTTAGCCAGCCACTTGTCCAGCCACTCCAGGGCCCGCTGCTCGTTGGCGTGCCGCTTCTTCGGCAGCATCCACGTGCCCAGGTAGACGGCGCCGCCGAGGGAGAGCGCGATGCTCAGGCCGACACCGAGGATGCCCCAGACCTCGGACGCCAGTCCGGCGCTCAGCATCAGCCCCGCCGTCCCGGGGATGGAGAAGCGGAGCAGGCGCCGGCTGGGCTGGCGGGCCAGCAGCCGCGGCGGGGCGATCGTCAGCCGCAGGGCGGAGGCGTCGATGTTGCGGGTGAGGATCGGCAGCGTGCGGCTGCGGCGTACCAGCTGGGCGACGGCCTGGCACAGGAAGTGCGCGGCGTATGCGGCGAGGAGTAGGAGCGTCAGGGGGCGCTCGATGTCCGGCGGCACGTCGGGGATGCGCACCAGCCCGATGACGATGAGCATGTCGCGGAGCAACTGCCGCGTCGTGACGTCGAAGCGGACCTTGCCGAGCAGGGCGAGCAGGCCGGGCTGCTGATATGTGAGGTACATGTCGAGCGTGAGACCCGCCACAGACGCGACGATGAAGACGGGCACGTTGGGCAGCAGCGCGCCCGCGAGCTGGGCGGCGTAGAAGACCGTCAACGCGAGCAGCGCCGTCAGCTGGACGGCGCGACGGGAAGAGAGACCGGCAGAGGGCACGGGCTGGGCTCCTGGCAGGAGGTCGTGGGTCGGCGATGGAAACCGGCCGGTGGGGAAGGTGGCGGCCGTGGGTGACCACTGACCGTATGCCGGGCACCGGGCCGGTGACAATCTGCGGCAGAGTGTTCCGCGGCGATACCGGGACATTGCAATGACAAAGGTCATTATCCCCATCCGTCCACTGGCCGGAACGCACGCGCATCGCTGATCAGGGCTGCCGTAGATTGCCGACGGCCCCGGGAGCCGCCGGCGCAGGCGCGGCCGTGGCGCGGCTCACGCACCGGCGCGACGGCATGTCGAGCCGGGCGCCGAGGGGCGGGAACGGGCGCCGGGCGCGGAGCCGGGGGCTCCAGGCGGCTCGGCGCGGCACAGCACAGACGGCACAGCACAGGGAACAGGCGGGCAGCGGACGTGAGCAGGGCGACAGCAGACGGTGCGAGCGCGGCAGGCGGAGCGCGGGACGAGGTGGCGGACGCCAGGCGCATCGTCGTGAAGGTCGGCTCGTCCTCGCTCACCACGGCGGCGGGCGGACTCGACGCCGACCGGGTCGACGCCCTCGTGGACGTACTGGCCAAGTACACCGGCCCGGGCGGCCGGCCGGGCGCGGAGCAGGGTGAAGCGCTGCAGAAGGAGATCGTCCTGGTCTCCTCGGGAGCGATCGCGGCCGGGCTGGCACCGCTCGGCCTGCCCAGGAGGCCCCGCGACCTGGCACGCCAGCAGGCCGCGGCCAGCGTCGGACAGGGTCTGCTCGTCGCCCGCTACACCGCCTCCTTCGCGCGCTACGGCCGCAGGGTGGGCCAGGTTCTGCTGACGTCCGACGACACCAGCCGCCGCGCCCACTACCGCAACGCCTACCGCACGCTGGAGCAGCTTCTGGCCATGGGCGCCGTCCCCGTCGTCAACGAGAACGACACCGTGGCCACCGAGGAGATCCGCTTCGGCGACAACGACCGGCTCGCGGCGCTCGTCGCCCACCTCGTACGGGCGGATCTGCTGGTCCTGCTCTCCGACGTGGACGGCCTGTACGACGGGAACCCGTCCAGCCCGGGCACCTCGCGCATCAGCGAGGTCACCGGGCCCCGGGACCTCGACGGCGTCGACATCGGCAGCGCCGGGAAGGCCGGCGTCGGCACGGGCGGCATGGTGACGAAGGTCGAGGCCGCCCGTATCGCCGCGGCGGCCGGGGTGCCCGTGGTGCTGACCTCCGCGACGTACGCGGCCGACGCGCTCGCGGGCGCCGCCACCGGCACGTACTTCCACAGGACGGGCCGCCGCGCCGCGGGCCGGCTGCTGTGGCTGGCACACGCGTCGACCCCGCGGGGGGCGCTCACGCTCGACGCGGGCGCCGTGCGGGCCGTGGTCCAGCGGCGGACCTCGCTGCTGGCTGCGGGGGTCGCCCGCGTCGAGGGCGACTTCTCTGCCGGGGATCCGGTCGAGCTGCGGGACGAGCAGGGGGTCGCGGTCGCGCGCGGTCTCGTCAACTTCGACGCGAAGGAGATCCCGCAGCTTCTGGGGAGGTCGACGCCGGAGCTGGCGCGGGAGCTGGGCCCCGCGTACGAGCGGGAGATCGTGCACCGGGACGATCTCGTGCTGCTCGACAGCTAGCTCGGCGGTCCGGCAGTCCGACGGCCGGTCCGAGGCCCCGCGGCCGGGGAGCGTGGCGGACGGCCCGGGGACGGCGCGCGGCCCCGTCCGTACGTTCGGGTGCCACGTGAACGGATTGTGCAGACGGCGGACGGCCGGTGCCGAAAAGGTCACCGCCTTGAGCAAAAGACCAGCCTTTCCACGGACACCTTCCGGAAAACGGCCCCGCGACCGGCTTCGGACTGGTCAACTTTCTCCTGGGGGTCGTGCGGCGGGGAGCGACGCCCGGAACAGCCGGAAGCAGCAGCGCCCCACCGGACGAGGAGGCCGCCCGTGAGACGACTTGCAAGCGTCGACACCGAACAGCGGGCCGACCCGCGTCCGGACGCGGGCGCCGAGCGCCGCGAGCAGTCCCGCCTCTGGCACATCACGCTGAGCGTCGCGGGTGCCGAGGCCCCGATCAAGGAAGTACGCCGCGCTCTCGAACAGCTCGCGTACGACCACCCGTTCCTCCTGAACAGCCGGTACGCGAACGACCACGCCGAGATCCGCTACTGGGAAGAGGCGCGGGACCTCCACGACGCCGCCGCCGTGGCGCTGCGGCTGTGGGGCGAGCACCGGGCGTCCGCCAAGCTGCCGCCCTGGGAGATCGTCGGGCTGGAGGTCGTCGGACGAGAGACGTACCAGCAGCGCATGGCCGAGGGCTACGGGCCGCCCTCCGCCACCTCGATAGGCGTGCACCCCTTCTGAGGCCGCCCGCCCGAGAGCCCGCCGCCCCCGTCCCCGGGATCCGGTTCTACGGGTTCACCACGCCCGCGTCGTGCGCGATCAGACCGGCCTGGGTGCGGTTCGCGCACCCCAGCTTGTCGAGCATCCGGGAGACGTAGCCCTTGATCGTGGCCTCGGAGAGGTAGAGGCGCGCGGCGATCTGCGCGTTGGAGAGCCCCTCTCCCAGGCACGCGAGCACCTCGGCCTCCCGTTCGGTGAGCGACTCGACGAGTGCCGCCGCGCGGTCGCGTGCCGAGTGGCTGTCCACGGACGCGGTGACCAGCCGGCGCGCGGCCGCCGCCGACAGGACGGTGTGGCCCTCGGACGCCACCCGTACGAGACCGATGAGGTCCTCCGGCGGTGTGGACTTCACCAGGAAGCCGACCGCTCCCGCGCGCAGCGCCCGCAGCACGTACTGGTCGGCGTCGAACGTCGTGAGCACCACGACGGCCGGCGGGTCGGCGATCTCGCCGATGCGCTCGATCGCGGTCAGCCCGTCGACTCCGGGCATCCGCAGGTCCATGAGGACGACGTCCGGCCTGTGCCGCTGCACTGCTTCGACCCCGGCGGCCCCGTCGTGCGCCTCGCCGACCACTTCTATGTCGTCGGCCGAACCGAGGATCGTCCGCAGGAAGCGGCAGACCATCGGTTCGTCGTCGACGACCACGACCCGTACGGAGTCGCTCACCTCACACCGCCGTTTCCGCTGTCGGTACGTACGAGGGCAGTGTCGCCTCGATGCTGAATCCGCCGTCGGGCGCGTGCCCTGCCCGCATGGTGCCGTGCACCAGCTCTATGCGCCGGAGCAGGTTGGGGATGCCCAGGCCGGAACCCGTCGCGGCGAGCGGGCCGCCGGTCTCTCCCGCCGCCGGCGCCGTGTTCCGTACAGCGACGTGCACTTGGGCCTCGCCGTAGGAGACGTGCACGACGACGCGCGCTCCCGGCGCGTGCTTCCGCACGTTCGTCAGTGCCTCGCGGACGAGCCGGTACGCGGTACGCCCCACCACCGGCGAGGCGAGTGCCGGGTCGCCGTCCTCGATCAGCTCCGTCGGGACGCCCACCGACGAGGACTCGGCGACGAGTTCGGCCAGCCCTGTCTCCGACGGTGTCCGATAGGCGGGGTCGTCGTCCCCCGCCGGTTCCGTCCGCAGGATGCCGACGAGGTCCCGCAGCTCCTCCAGCGCCTGGCAGCCCGCGGCGCGCAACTCCTCCGCCGCCTGCCGGGTCGCCTCGTCCTTGGCCGTCATCCGCAGCGCCCCGGCCTGCAGGGCCATGAGGCTCACGCGGTGGGTCACGACGTCGTGCATCTCACCCGCAAGACGCGTCCGCTCCTCGGCCCGTGCGCGTTCGGCGAGCAGGTGGCGCTCCCGCTCGGCGCGTTCCGCGCGTTCCGTGAGCGCTTGGACGAGCCGTTTGCGGGCGTCGAAGTACATCGCCAGCAGCGGTCCGACAGCGGTACGGAGCAGCCCGATGCTGATGACGACCACCGAGGGCTGCCACGGCCGGGCGACGACCACGGTGAAGAGCACGAGAGCGATGACGGCCGTTCGCCGGTTCTGCTGGATGCTGCGGCAGCCGCCCTGGTAGAAGAGCGGGCCGTAGGCTGCCAGGACCGTGGAGAAGGGCGCCCACACCTGCCCGTCGTCAGCGGGTTCGAGCGCACCGGCGGGCCAGGCCAGCAGTGACACCGCCAGTGTGAACGCGCCCAGCACCACCACCACGGTGAGGGGGGTGCGGCGGCGGAACGCCAGCGAGAGGCAGGCGAGCGCCTGCAGGCCGAGCAAGACCCAGGCGAGCGTGCCGGGTTGCTCGGGCCACCACGTGGCGCCCAGCACCGTGGCCGCCGTGTCGACGAGCGTGAAGGCGACGGCGATCATCACATCCAGAGCCACTCTGTGACGCCGGTGCCACGGTCTGTCGGTCATGCGCAACACGGTATGCCAGCAGCGTCGTTGCTCCGCCGGCTCGCACGGGAAAGCACACTTACGTCGGCCCGGCGACCCTACGAAAGTCGCACGGAGCCCGTCCGGACCGCCGTTCGTCGCTGCGGTACGCGACTGCCGGCTCTGCCCGGGGCGGTGCCCCGTGGCGTCAACTGTTCGGCATGAGAACGCAACGGGACCACGCCGACCAGCCCGGCCGCACGGGCCACGCAGACAACGGAGACGGCGGGACGGCGGCCATGACCCGCCCCGCCCTGGGCCGCTACGCGATCGACCCGGCGGGGTCGGCCGTCAGGTTCACCACCCGGCACCTCTTCGGACTGGCGCCCGTACACGGCACGTTCGCGCTCAAGCGCGGCACTGTCGACGTCACCGAGCCGCTCGCGGAGTCCGCCGTACGCGTAGAGGTGGAGACGGCGAGCTTCGGCACGGGCAACAGGGCGCGCGACGACACCGTGCGGTCCGGGCGCTTCCTCGACGCTCCCAGGTACCCGCTGATGACCTTCCGGGCTGAACGTGTGCACGACGCGGCAGTCGTCGGCACCCTCACTGTTCGCGGGATCGACCGGCCGGTCGAACTCTCCGTCGAGCTGATCGCCGTGTCGAGGCGGGAGTTCACTGTCCGCGCCTCCACGCGGATCGACCGGACGGAGTTCGGCGTGACCGGCTCACGCGGCATGACTGGCCGCTACCTCGACGTGACAGCGGAAGTCAGGTGCGTACGGACGTGACGCCGTCCGCACCGCCATGACCGGCGGTGGGCGCCCAGGGGGGAGCGCTCACCGCCAGGGAGACCGGTTCCGCCGTGCCGCGGGGGAGCACGACGGACCGGTCCGCCCACTGCCGGTGCCGTCCCGCCGTCCCGGCGTCTCTGTGTCCCGGCGTCTCGGACGGCGGGACGGCCCGGCAGCACACATCGCCCCTGGCTAAGCTCGGGAGCATGAGCGCAACCCAGGATTCGCCAGTCGTCCGCACCGCCCGCCGCGCGAAGGAGGCGGCGGCCGGGCTCGCCCCGCTGCCGCGCACGGTGCGTGACGCCGCACTGCTGGCTGTGGCGGACGCGCTCGTCGCCCGTTCCGGGGAGATCGTCGCCGCCAACGCGGCGGACGTCGACAGGGCCCGGTCGGCCGGCAGCCCCGAGTCGATCGTGGACAGGCTGACGCTCACCCCGCAGCGCGTCGAGGCCATCGCCGCCGACGTACGCGAAGTGGTCGCCCTTCCCGACCCCGTCGGAGAGGTCGTGCGGGGCTCGACGCTGCCCAACGGGCTGGAGCTGCGGCAGGTCCGCGTCCCCCTCGGCGTCGTCGGCATCGTGTACGAGGCGCGGCCCAACGTGACCGTCGACGCCGCCGCGCTGTGCCTGAAGTCCGGCAACGCCGTACTGCTCAGGGGCTCCTCCTCGGCCTACGCGTCCAACACCGCCCTTGTCGGCGTGCTGCGCGACGCCGTGGCCGGGGCCGGGCTCCCCGCCGACGCCGTGCAGCTGGTCCCCGGTGAGAGCCGGGAGAGCGTCAGGGAGCTGATGCGCGCCCGCGGCCTCGTGGACGTCCTCATCCCGCGCGGCGGTGCCTCCCTCATCCGCTCCGTGGTCGAGGAGTCGACGGTCCCCGTCATCGAGACGGGCGTCGGCAACTGCCACGTGTACGTCGACGAAGCGGCCGACCTGGACACCGCGGTCGAGATCCTCGTCAACTCCAAGGCGCAGCGCCCCAGCGTCTGCAACGCCGCGGAGACGGTGCTCGTGCACGCCGGGATCGCCGACGACTTCCTCCCGCGCGCCCTCCGGGCGCTCGGGGAGGCGGGCGTCACGGTGCACGGCGACGAGACGTGGCAGAAGGCCGGTGCGGATGTCGTACCGGCCACCGAGGAGGACTGGGGCACCGAGTACCTCTCGTACGACATCGCCGCCGCGGTCGTACCGTCCCTGGAGGCGGCCGTGCAGCACATCCGGCAGTGGACTTCGGGCCACACGGAGGCGATCGTCACCCGCGACACCGCGGCCGCCCGCCGTTTCACCGCACTCGTCGACTCGACAGCGGTGATGGTCAACGCCTCCACGCGCTTCACCGACGGAGGCCAGTTCGGCTTCGGCGCCGAGATCGGCATCTCCACGCAGAAGCTGCACGCGCGCGGCCCGATGGGGCTGCCGGAGCTCACCTCCACGAAGTACGTCGTCACCGGGGACGGGCACATCCGCTGAACGCGGTACGCCGGCCGGTGACTCGGCGCACAACAGAAGGCGCCGGTCCACCGATTTGATGGAATCCGGCTACTCCCTGCCCATATTGACCGCATAGGTCTACGCTGAACAGCGTGCCGGACGACGTGGGGGGCCAGCCGTTCCCGAACGGCGAGGAGCCCGAGTACCGCCACCACGGGGCCGCGGACGATGAGTTCGCCTCCGTGGTGTTCGACGAGGACTTCGTGCGGTCAGCCGTGGTCCATGAGCCCACCGCAGCCGAACGCATATTGGCCGCCGCGCAGTCCCACGCGGAGAGTGAGACTGCACGCGGCTTCGAGGACGGCTACGGGTACGCGCCGGGCGCCGAGAGCGAGTTCGACCTCGATGCGGACGACCTCGACGAGGACGCGGACGAAGATCCCGACGACGAGGGCCGGTTCGACAGCTCCGACTACTCGGAGTACGTGGATCTCGCCGACGGCGAGGACCACGAGCCGTACCCGCCGTACGGCCAGTACGACACCTACACCTCGTACGGCCCGTACAGCACTTTCGGGGACACCGCACAGTTCGACCAGCAGTTCAGGCAGTACAACCAGTTCGAGCAGTACAGCCAGTTCGGCATGTACCGCCGCTACGACCCGCGGCTCGAACTCGGCGACGAGCACGGCTCCGACTACCGCCGTCCGCACGGCAGACCGGGGAAGCACAGCGCGTCCGCCCGCACGTACCGCGGGCACGTGCGGTGGCAGCGGCCCGTCGCGTGGGTGCTCGCGGTCGTCATGGGGATCGGCATGGTCGCCCTCGCGCTCAGCGCGATCTACCGCGGAACTTCGCACCAGCGCCAGGACCCTGCTCCGCCCCCCGCGACGAGCGGCGTCGACTCGTACATGAGCGAACACGGCGGGTCGCACACCCCGCAGGGAGCGCCGAATCTCTCCGCGCGGCCGCGCGGCGGGTGAGAGGGGAGCGGGGGCCGAACGCCGATGCGGCGCCCGTCGGTCACAGAGCTGTCACGAGTCGGCCGCGGTCCCTGCGCACCTGACGAATCTGCCGGGTTGTCGGCGCACGGAAGCGTTTACCACGGCCCGGGCGGACCTACTCTGTTCCTATGGCCGGGCGAGGCAACCCCCCAGAGGGACCCGACGACGCCTCCGGGGGCGACGACGAGTACCGCGACGAGTACCGCTCAGTCGTCTTCGACGAGTCCTTCGTCAAGGCTGCGCAGCTGCAGGAGTTCTCCGCGCGCGAGCGCATGGAGGACGAGGAGCACGCAGCCGTCCGTCAGCGCGCCTCCATGTCCTCCGCCACCGGGGACGACGACGGGACCGAGGACGGCACGGACACCGGCTACGAGCGGAGCACCATCACCGCCTCCCGGCAGGGCATCGTGCTCGTCCTGCTGATCGTGCTGGCCTTCGGCACCGCGATTTACATGGGCATCCGCAACCCGTACCAGGCTCCAGCGGAGCCTGCCGTCGAACCGATGCGTGCCTCCCTGCTGCCGCTGGCCCCCCGGGACGAGGTCCCCGGCGCCACGCCCTCCGACCTGTACGAGCACAGCCCCGCCGCCCGGTTCCGCACGGGCGCCGACGGGGTCAATCTCCCGCCTGCACGCCGCACGGCGCACTTCTCGGAGAGCCAGGTGCTGTCGGCGCTCACGGCCGCCAAGGAGTACGTGGTCGAGAGTTCGCTCGACCCGGCGGTGCTCACCGGGAACTCGGACCGCACGGTGCGGATCCTGCTCGACCCGGCGCAGCAGGCGCAGTTCGACCAGAGCATGGACAACCCGCGGAACGACGGACGGCACTCGGCGACAGGTTGGATGATCCGCTTCGACCCGTCGAAGACGGTCCTCGCCGATCCCCGGGTGCGGGTCCAGGGCACGCTGGCCGTGCAGGAGTCCGGCCCGGACGCCCTTGAGGTCGTGGCGGACCACGTCTTCGTCTACGCGGTACGGGCACCCGATGTCGGTGAGGGCGATGACGCCGACGAGCGCTCGTCCCTCTTCACCGTCCGCCGCGAAGTGCGCTTCCAGATCGACCGCGAGGACCTGCGCCGCCAGCAGCTCGCCGTCCGGCAGGTCGCGATGCGGGCGGGTCCGCTGCCGTGCTCTGCCGACATGTCGGCCACGCTGAGGCCGCTTCTCGTGGGGGAGAAGGCCAAGGACGACGGAGGCGCAGGCACCGATCCGTACGCGCGGGGCCGTGAGGCCGCTTCCATGTGCGGGGTCCTGGCGACCAGCGCGCAGCCGAGCCCCGAGAAGCCCGCGGAGTGAGCCGGCGGGCCCGGCGGACGGGTCCCGGAGTCCCGCCGGGCCCTCGGGCCGCTCCCTGACAGCCGCTCGGCTCGCTTCCCACTGCACACGGTTACGGCACGGCCCGTCTCGCTTTCTCTGCACGGCCGCGGCACGAGTGCGTGTCCGGGCGTCCGGGCGCCCGGCGTCCGGCAGGAGAACGGGGCCCGGACCGGACAGTGCCCAGCGGTTGTGATCCCCGGCCGGGGCAGTCCATTCCGGACCCCGCCGCCGACTGCGTACGGACCGTCCGCGTACCGGTCCGCGTCCGCGTCAGCTGGAACTGTCGCTTCCGTTGGCGCCGTTCGAGCCGCCGGAACCGCCCGACCCGCCCTTGCCGGTGAACGTGTCACGCAGCCGGCCGCCCAGGTCGCCCGCGCCTCCGGCGATGTCACGGACGAGACCCATGAGCGGGTCCTTGCTGCTCTTGACCGACTCCGTGTAGTGGTTCGCCGACTCGCGGATCGAATCGCTGACCGAGGTGTCCCTGTCGTCCTCGCGGCGCGGGTAGTGGCCGTCCATGATGCGCTGGTAGTCGCGGCTCTCGGCCCACTTCTTCAGCTCCGCCGCGCGCACGGTGGTGAAGGGGTGGCTGCGCGGCAGCACGTTCATGATCTTCAGGACGGAGTCGCGCAGGTCGCCCCCGGACTCGTACTCCTCGGCCTGCGCGAGGAACGCGTCGACGTTCATCTGGTGCAGGTGGTTGCCGCCCGCCAGCTTCATCAGGCCGCGCATGGACGCCTGCAGGTCCTGTCCTACGAGCAGCCCGGCCCGGTCGGCCGAGAGCTCGGACTTGCGGAACCACTCGCGCAGTGCCGTCACCACGGCCATGATCGCGACGTTGCCCAGCGGGATCCACGCGACTTTGAGGGCGAGGTTGGTCAGGAAGAGCAGGATCGTGCGGTAGACGGAGTGCCCGGACAGTGCGTGACCCACCTCGTGGCCGACGACCGCCCGCATCTCCTCCTCGTCCAGCAACTCGACGAGACCCGTGGTCACCACGATGATCGGCTTGTCGAGGCCGATGCACATCGCGTTCGGGTTCGGGTCCTGACTGACGTACATCGGAGGGACCCGCTCCAGGTCCAGTATGTAACAGGCGTCGCGCAGCATCGCGTTGAGATGCGCGAACTGCTCGTCGCTCACACGCACCGAGTTGGCCAGGTAGAGCAGTCGCAGACTGCGCTCCGTCAGCAGGCCGCTCAGCGCTTTGAAGACCGTGTCGAATCCGCTCAGCTTGCGCAGGGCGACGAGCGCCGAGCGGTCCGAGGGATGCTCGTAGGCCCGGGAGGAGATTCCCGGGAAGCGGCGCCGGTCACGGCCGGGCAGCCGCTCGGTGCCACCTGTGTTGTCGCTCATCGCGTACTTCCCCCTGTCGCTGTTCGCCGTCGGCGGCGGTTGGTTGTCAGCCTAGGGCGCCCGGTTCCGGAAAGCCCCGGCCGAACGCGTCCGGCACAAAGCCCGGACGGGAGGGAGACGTTCCGGAACCCTCCGAGGGTTGCGTGAAGGACGAGTCGGCGTAAGACGCCCGGGAGGCCTTGCTTACGATGTGGGCTGCACACGTTGAACTGCCCGGCCCACACGCGGATAGGTCCTGCCGACGATGTCCCTTTCCAGTACCGCACACAACGCCCTCAGCATCCTGGCCTCCGAGGGTGGTGGGCACGGCGGCGAGCACGACCCCGTCCTTCCCTACCTGACCGGCGGCGGCGCGCTCCTGGCCCTGCTCCTGCTGCTGTGGATCACCACCCGCTTCAACAGGGACCGCTGACCCCGGTCGCTCCGGTGCATCGCACCAGGTACGGCCGGACGGAGCGGCGACGGTGAGGGGCGGGCCCCGGAACGCCCCCGCGGAGCGCACTCCGGAGCCGTTTTCCCGGAGCGCGGGCGGAGCAGCGGACCGCGCTGTCAGCAGATAAGGTCGGCTCGCATGGGAGAGCACATAGTGCCCGGGACCGGCAAGCGGCGGCTCGGGGTGATGGGCGGGACGTTCGACCCGATCCACCACGGGCACCTCGTGGCCGCGAGCGAGGTGGCGACGAGATTCCACCTCGACGAGGTCGTCTTCGTGCCGACCGGGCAGCCGTGGCAGAAGAGCCACCAGAAGGTCTCGCCCGCCGAGGACCGCTATCTGATGACGGTCATCGCCACCGCCTCCAACCCGCAGTTCTCGGTCAGCCGCACCGACATCGACCGGGGCGGCCGCACGTACACCATCGACACGTTGCGTGACCTGCGGGAAGCGAACCCGGACACCGACCTGTTCTTCATCACAGGCGCCGACGCCCTCGCCCAGATCCTCGGCTGGCGGGACGCCGACGAGCTCTTCTCGCTCGCCCACTTCATCGGGGTCACCCGCCCCGGGCACGCCCTCACGGACCCGGGACTGCCGGACGGCGGGGTCTCCCTCGTCGAGGTCCCGGCGCTGGCTATCTCCTCGACCGACTGCCGTGCCAGGGTGCGCCGGGGCGACCCGGTCTGGTATCTGGTCCCGGACGGCGTCGTGCGGTACATCAACAAGCGGGGACTGTACGGGGAGGAGGGGCCGCAGGCATGAGCGAGCGCTACGGATACGACCCGTACGGGCAGCAGTCCGAACAGCAGCCCCGCTTCCTCGGGTACGACGAGTACGGCCAGCCCGTCTACGGCTACGGCGACCAGGACCCGTACGGGACGCAGGCGGACGCCCAGGGCGGGCACCACGACCCGCACTCCGCCCAGGCCGCACAGCAGCAGGGATACCAGTACGACCCGTACGGACAGCAGCCCGGGCAGCAGACGCAGCAGTATCCGCAGCAGCAGGCACAGCAGGAGTGGATCCCCCAGCAGCAGTCGCGGGCCCCGCACGAACAGCAGACGCACGGACAGCAGGTCCCGTCCCAGGAGTACGACGGCGGCAGCGGGTACGCCTCCCAGCAGTACGAGGCGACCGGACAGTACGACGCAACCGCGTCCGCCGCCCCCGGCCCGTCCAATGCCCCCGGCCCCGCTGCCCCTGGCCCGTCCGCTGCCCCCGCAGGCGCCGGAAAGGCGTCCGCCCAGGGCCCCGGGTACCAGACGGAGCAGTTCGCGTTCATCGAGGAGGACGCGGACGACTCCGAGGACGTCATCGACTGGCTGAAGTTCAGCGAGAGCCGCACCGAGCGCCGCGAGGAGGCCAAGCGCCGCGGCCGCAACCGGGTCGTCGCCCTCGTCGTCACGCTCGTCGTGGCCGCGGCGGGCGGCGTCGGATACCTCGCGTACGCCGGGAAGCTGCCCGGCCTGGGCGGCGAGAGCGGCGGCGGCGCCACCGCGGCGGGGCAGCAGCGCGACGTCATCGTGGTGCACCTCCGGTCGCTCGACGGCGGCGGCAGCTCGACGGCGCTCCTCGTGGACAACGCCGACGCCCAGCGCGGCAACACGGTGCTGCTGCCGAACACCCTCGCCGTCTCCGGAGAGAGCGGCACGACGACCACCCTGGGCAAGTCGGTGGAGGACGAGGGCGCGGCGCCCACCCGCGAGTCCCTCGGCACGCTGCTCGGCGCCGACATCAAGGGAAGCTGGCGGCTGGACACCCCCTACCTGGAGAACCTCGTCGAGCTGGTGGGCGGGATCAAACTCGACGCGAACGCGACCGTCCCCGGCGAGAAGAAGGGCGACGAGCCGCTGGTCGAGCGCGGCAAGGCCCAGAGGCTCGACGGGCAGGCGGCGGTCGCCTATGCGACCCACCGCGGCAGGGGCGAGCAGCAGACGCGTCAGCTGCAGCGCTTCGGCGAGGTCATGCACCAGACGCTGCGGAAGCTCTCCAGCGACTCCGAGGCCGCGACGAGGACGGTCGAGACCCTCGGCCAGATCCCCGACCCCTCCCTGCCGGAGCCCGAGCTGGGAGCGTCTCTGGCCAAGCTGGCGAAGCAGGCCAAGGTCGGCGAGTACAAGACGCAGCTGCTGCCCGTACAGGCCAACGGCACGCTCAGCGAGCGCACGAGCGACGGCCTGGTGAAACAGGTGCTCGGCGGCACGGTCAAGAACACCGATCCGGACGCCACACCCAGGGTCAAGGTGGTCAACGCCAGCGGTGACCGCGGCAGCGACGACGCGGCGTCCGCGGCGCTCGTCAACGGCGGATTCACGGTCGTGGACGGCGGTGCCGGAGACGCCGCCCGGAAGCGCTCCACAGTGACCTACGCCGAGGCCGGCCAGAAGGACAAGGCCGAGGAGGTCGCGAAGACCCTCGGGCTGCCGGGCAGCGCGGTCGGCAAGGGCAAGAACGCGGCGAACGCCGATGTGACGGTGGTGCTGGGCCAGGACTACAAGGGGTGAGAGCCTCCGCCCGCCGTGAGACCCTGGGGGACGGTACGCACGCAGCACTGCCGCGTACCTGACCAGTTCCCCGTCGTCGCGAATCCTCCGGCTTCGCGATCCCTCCTGTTACCTGCCCTCACCGATTCGAAAGCATCGCCTGTGACCGCTACGGACCGTTCCACCGAGCTGATCAACGCCGCCGCCCAGGCAGCCGCCGACAAGCTGGCGCACGACATCGTCGCCTACGACGTCAGCGACGTACTCGCCATCACCGACGCCTTCCTGCTGGCCTCCGCCCCGAACGACCGGCAGGTGAAGGCCATCGTCGACGAGGTCGAGGAACGGCTGCTCAAGGAGCTGGGCGCCAAGCCCGTACGCCGCGAGGGCGAGCGGGACGGCCGGTGGGTGCTGCTGGACTTCGTCGACATCGTGGTGCACGTGCAGCACAGCGAGGAGCGGGTCTTCTACGGCCTCGAGCGGCTCTGGAAGGACTGCCCGCAGCTCGACCTCCCCGACGACGCGAAGGCCTCCCACGGCCGGGCGCGCGAGCACGCCGAGCGTGAGGGGGACACGACCTACGAGGCGGCGGAACGGGGCGGAAGCGAAGGCGCCCGATGACGCAGGCGCAGCCACCGGGCGGGGCCGCCCCGGTCCGCGGGGACAGGAGGGTCGTCCTCTGGCGGCACGGGCAGACGGCATGGAACCTGGAGAGGCGCTTCCAGGGGTCCACCGACATTGAGCTGACGGACGCCGGCCGTGATCAGGCCCGGCGGGCGGCCCGCCTGCTGGCCGCGCTGCGCCCCGACGCCATCATCGCCTCCGACCTGCAGCGGACCGCCGAGACGGCGGCCGAGCTCGCCGTACTCACAGGCCTCGAGGTGACGCACGACGAGGCGCTGCGCGAGACGTATGCCGGGAAGTGGCAGGGCCTCACGCACGAGGAGATCGTCGAGCGGTACGGCGACGAGTACGCCGCCTGGAAGCGCGGCGAGCCCGTGCGCCGCGGAGGCGGCGAACTCGAGACGGAGGTCGCGGAGCGGGCCGCGCCCGTGGTGGAGCGCAACCTGGAGAAGCTGCCGCCCGGAGGCACGCTCGTGGTGGTCAGCCACGGCGGCACCATCCGGACCACCATCGGCCGGCTGCTCGGTCTCGAACCCCGTACATGGGAGGCGCTGGGCGGCCTCTCCAACTGCTGCTGGTCGGTGCTCGGGGAGGGCGTCCGCGGCTGGCGTCTCCTGGAGCACAACGCCGGGACGCTGCCCCAGCCTGTCCTCGGCGACGACGACTGACTGGTCGGGGCAGATCGCCGTCCTAGTGACGCTCCTGCCGGCACACGGCGAACCCCGCGCTGATCACCTCGATTTCCCATCCGGGCTGGTCAGTGGTTAGGATTCCTCTCGTTCACGGCAACCCCCTGGGGGCGCGAACGACTCGGGGCTATAGCTCAGTTGGTAGAGCGCTTGCATGGCATGCAAGAGGTCAGGAGTTCGATTCTCCTTAGCTCCACGAGTGCGAGGGCGAAGTGTGTCCGCGGAAAGCGCGGACGGCTTCGCCCTCGTCGTTTGTGCTCGGCTTCGCCTCGCGGGGCGGGGGCTTCGCCACCCGCACCCCCAGCGGGGGCTTCGCCCCCTGCGGCCCCTGGGGTGTGCCGGTGCGTTCTGGGGTGCGGCTCTCCCTGGTGTTCCCGGTTGTGCCTAGCTACGGAGCTTGTTCCGTTCGAGTCGTGTAGTCCGGAGTGTGCATGCGCGTTGCGCGGCGCGGCCGTTGTGCGGGCTGCGCGTACCGCGCCTGAGCAAGTGGCCCCCGGGTCGGCGCCGTTGCTTGTACGGAATTGACAATCACCGTCGCCCTTTGTCAGATTCCAAGCTCCGTGCCTGGTGAACGCGGGTATCCAGCAGTCACCTCCGCGCAGCTCCCCGGCCGGGATCATCGAGTGGGACTCCAGACACCTCGGAGAACGTGGCAGAATCGTGACGGCCGGAAGGGGGGAGGTCCGAGGGGAGGGACGTGTGCGATGTCTGCAGGAGTCCTCGCAGAGGGCGGTCGGCGGACGATTCGACTGCACACCCGTTTTCTCGGCAGTGCCTCCGAAAGATCCTCAAGAACCCTGCTGTGTCCGGCTCGTGGTTCATCGAACGTTGCCCAGATGCTCGGCGACAATGGAGGAGTGTCCTACGTGTGCACCGCCTGCGGCCACAGCTGGAGCTGATGCCTGATGGGTGCACACAGCCGGAAGTGCGACTGGTGCGGCAGCGGAACGCCCATCGTGCGGGACATGGAGCCGGTCAACCCCGAATTCCAGTACTGGTGTGAGGACTGCGCGCGGGCGCTGATCATAAAGGGCGACCCGATCGAGACGTACCGCGAACTGGACGGTGAGCCGATCTACGGCCGGCTGCTCGACGAGCACTGCACGCTCAAGCGCTTCTACTCCTTCGCCACCGCCTAGCCACGCAGGAAAGCGGCTCCCGGCGCTCACCTGTCAGACGTGCGACGTCCCGGCTCAGCGGGCGGGTTCGTACGGCGCGGGCTTGCGCAGTGCGCGTACGGCGAGCACGGCGGTCAGAGCGATGACGCCGAGTCCCGCGGCTGGATACAACGCCGAAAGCATCATCTCCCCGGCGTTCTGGTCCAGTTCGGGCCGATCCGGTCCGGTGACGCCGTGCGGCACCAGCCAGAGCGCGTACGAACAGAAGACGAGGGCCGCCGCTCCCGTCAGAGTCCGCCACGCAAGGGCCCCGCGGCGCCGCAGCGTCTCGGCGCCCAGCAGGACGGCCAGCGGGATGCACCACACCCAGTGATGCGACCAGGAGACAGGGCTCACCAGCAGTGCCGTGAAGGCGCAGGCCACAGCGGCCCACGCCGAGGCGAACGGCAGCCGCCGCTCACCGGCCGACGCGGCGGCGACCGCCGCGCCCAGTCCGATCAGCGTCACGACGCAGACCGCCGCCACCCACGGCCAGCCCGGGTCGGGTGTGTGCAACAGCCGGGCTACGACGCCGCGCAGCGACTGGTTGTCGGTGATGTCCGTATGGCCCGCGCGGTCCGACTGGAAGAGAACGCCGAACCAGAAGCGACGCGAGTCGTGGGGCAGAACCACCGCTCCGAGCAGCACCGTTGTGAGGAACGTCCCGGTGGCGACTGCCGCTCGCCGCATCGGCGGATTCCACCAGGCCCCGTTGCGCCCGCGCGGCCGGCGCCGCCGCCAGTGCACGATGCCCCACAGCGCGAGAAAGACCACGAACAGTGCGGGGGTGAGCTTGATGCCTGCGGCGACGCCGATCCCCGCTCCCGCCCAGCGGTGGCCGCTGCGCCGGGACAGATCCCACAGGACGAACGTCACCAGCAGCAGATTGATCTGCCCGTAGCGCAGCGTCGTCCACACCGGTTCGCACCACACGGCGAGTGAGGCGATCAGCAGCGTGGCCGCAGGGCGCGCCGCACGTGCGGGATGGCCGGCCAACTTCAGCGACAGGTGGACCGACGCCACCAGCAGCGCGAGGTTCGCGGCAGTGGCTGCGGTACGCATCGGCGCGACGTCGAGCAGCGTCAGCGGCATGAACAGCAGCGAAGCGAACGGCGGATAGGTGTTCGGCAGCTGGGCGTAGGTGGCGCGCATCGCGTACAGATCACCGCCGGTGCGCACCGTCCAGCCCTCGGCGCGGTACACCATGAGGTCGATCATGGAGACGCCGGTCACACGCTGTGCCGTCCAGAACGCGGCGAAAGAGCCCAGACAGAGAAGCGACGCGAGCACTGCCGGACGTCGCAGCAGATACGCCCTGACGAAGGCCTGGGACCGGCTCTCTGCGGAATGCTGCAAAGTGCTCACAGCGTGCGGCTCCCGAGTAGTGCTCCCTGGGCTGGACGACACTACCTGCCGTGCGGTGGACAGACAGGCCCGCACAGAGAGCCGGAATTGGATTTGGCGGAACGCGGCAGAGGCCGTGTAAGGTTGGCGACGCCGCTGCGGGGCAAGCCCCCGGCGGACTGTTCTGCGGGGCTATAGCTCAGTTGGTAGAGCGCTTGCATGGCATGCAAGAGGTCAGGAGTTCGATTCTCCTTAGCTCCACGAGTGCGAGGGCGAAGTGTGTCCGCGGTAAGCGCGGACGGCTTCGCCCTCGTCGTTTGTGCTCGGCTTCGCCTCGCGGTGCGGGGCTTCGCCACCCGCACCCCCAGCGGGGGCTTCGCCCCCGGCACCCCCTTGGCGGGGACTTCGCCCCCTGCGGCCCCCTTGTGGTGCGGGCGTGGTCTGGGGTGCGGCTCTCGGTGGGTTCGCCGGCGGTCCCCGGGTTGTGCTGGTGGGTTCTCGGTGACACTCCTGGCGGGGCCGCCTCCCCTGCGGTCCCTGGGTTGTGCGGGTGTGGTCTGTGATGCGGGTCTGCAGCGCGACGGGGCGCTGCCTTGTCGGGGGAGGGCCGGCGTCCGGTGGAACCGGGGTGAGGGGCCTCTCCGGCTTGCGGTACCCTGACCGCATGCGTGCCGTACGCCTTCTGCTTAGCCGGCCGCGCTGATCAGTCCCGGTCCCGGCCCGAACGGCCGGAAGAGCCGGAATCGGCGCGGCGTCCCCTCCTGTGCGAGGGGATTTTTCATTTGTGCTGGCAGGGACGACCGATGGAGCTTTGACGACGATGACCGAGACGACGACTGCCGCAGAAACCCCGGCCGTCCATCGCTACACGGCGGCGCTGGCCGCCGACATCGAGGCACGCTGGCAGGACTTCTGGGAGAAGCAGGGCACCTACGAGGCCCCCAACCCCGGTGACGGAGATCTGGGCGGCGACCCCGAGGCGGCGGCCCGGCCCAAGAAGTTCATCATGGACATGTTTCCCTACCCCTCGGGCGCGGGCCTGCACGTGGGGCATCCGCTGGGATACATCGCCACGGACGTGTACGCCCGCTACCAGCGGATGACGGGCCACAACGTCCTGCACACCCTCGGTTTCGACGCGTTCGGCCTGCCCGCGGAGCAGTACGCCGTGCAGACCGGCACCCATCCGCGCATCTCCACCGAGGCGAACATCGTCCAGATGAAGGCGCAGCTGCGCCGCCTGGGCCTCGGCCACGACCAGCGCCGGTCCGTCTCGACGATCGACCCGGAGTACTACAAGTGGACGCAGTGGATCTTCCTGCAGATCTTCAACTCCTGGTACGACGACGAGGCGGAGACGGCACGTCCCATCGCGGAGCTCGTCGAGCAGTTCGAGTCCGGTGCACGTGAGACGCCGGAGGGCTTCGGGCGCTGGGACGAGCTGAACAGCGTGCAGCGCGCCGAGGTGCTGGGCGAATACCGCCTGGCGTACGCCTCCGACGCACCCGTCAACTGGTGCCCCGGTCTGGGCACTGTCCTGGCGAACGAGGAAGTCACCGCGGAGGGCCGCTCGGAACGGGGCAACTACCCCGTGTTCAAGGCCGAACTGCGCCAGTGGAACATGCGCATCACCGCGTACGCGGACCGTCTGCTGTCCGGCCTGGACGCTCTGGACTGGCCCGAGGCCATCAAACTGCAGCAGCGCAACTGGATCGGGCGGAGCGAGGGCGCCCGTATCGACTTCCCGCTGGGCGACGGCAAGATCGAGGTCTTCACGACCCGGCAGGACACCCTGTTCGGCGCCACCTACATGGTGCTCGCCCCCGAACACCCGCTGGTCGACAGCGTCGTGCCCGTTCAGTGGCCGGAGGGCACGCGGGACGTGTGGACGGGCGGGCACGCGGATCCCGCGTCCGCGGTGGCCGCGTACCGTACGCAGGCCGCCTCCAAGTCGGACGTGGAGCGCCAGGCCGAAGCCAAGGACAAGACGGGGGTCTTCACGGGCGCCTACGCCACGAACCCCGTCAGCGGCGAGCGCGTCCCCGTCTTCATCGCGGACTACGTGCTGATGGGTTACGGCACCGGCGCCATCATGGCCGTCCCCGCGCACGACCACCGCGACTTCGCCTTCGCGCGCGCCTTCGAGCTCCCCATGCGCTGCGTGGTCGAGCCCTCGGACGGCCGCGGCACGGACCCCGGCCAGTGGGACGACGCGTTCGTCTCGTACGAGGCGAAGATCGTCAACTCCGCCGGTGAGGGCGTCTCCCTGGACGGCCTGGGCGTCGCCGAGGCGAAGGCCCGCATGACCGAGTGGCTGCAGGAGCGGGGCATCGGCTCCGGAACGGTCAACTACCGGCTGCGCGACTGGCTGTTCAGCCGGCAGCGCTACTGGGGCGAGCCGTTCCCGATCGTCTACGACGAGGAGGGCGTCGCCCACTCGCTGCCCGAGTCGATGCTGCCGCTGCAACTGCCGGAGGTGGACGACTACTCGCCGCGCACGTTCGCGCCGGACGACTCCGACACGGTGCCCGAGACGCCCCTCTCGCGGAACGAGGAATGGGTGAACGTCACCCTGGACCTGGGCGACGGCAAGGGCCCGCGGCCGTTCAGGCGTGAGACCAACACCATGCCCAACTGGGCCGGTTCGTGCTGGTACGAGATGCGGTACCTGGACCCGCACAACAGCGAGCGGCTGGTCGACCCGGAGGTGGAGCGCTACTGGATGGGTCCGCGTGAGGGGATGCCGCACGGCGGTGTCGACCTGTACGTGGGCGGTGCGGAGCACGCGGTTCTGCACCTGCTGTACGCCCGGTTCTGGTCGATGGTGCTGCACGACCTGGGCCACGTCTCGTCCGTCGAGCCGTTCCACAAGCTGTACAACCAGGGCATGATCCAGGCATACGTCTACAGGGACAGCCGCGGGATCGCCGTACCGGCCGCCGAGGTCGATGAGCAGGACGGCGCGTACTTCTACCAGGGCGAGCGCGTCAGCAGGGTGCTCGGAAAGATGGGCAAGTCCCTGAAGAACGCCGTCACTCCGGACGAGATCTGCGCGGAGTACGGCGCGGACACGCTGCGTCTGTACGAGATGGCGATGGGCCCCCTGGACGTCTCCCGGCCGTGGGACACCCGCGCGGTCGTCGGTCAGTACAGGCTGCTGCAGCGACTGTGGCGGAACGTGGTCGACGAGTCCACCGGAGAGGTGCGCGTCGTCGACGGGGAACCGGACGAGGACACGCTGCGTGCCCTGCACAAGACCATCGACGGCGTCCGCCAGGATCTGACCGCGCTGCGCTTCAACACCGCCATCGCCAAGATCACGGAGCTGAACAACCACGTCACCAAGTTGCCCGCGGTGCCGCGGACGGTCGCCGAGCGGCTGCTGCTGCTGATCGCTCCGCTGGCTCCGCACATCGCCGAGGAACTGTGGCGGAAGCTGGGCCACGAAGAGACCATCGTCTACCGGGACTTCCCGGTGGCCGACCCGGCCTACCTCGTAGACGAGACAGTGACCTGCGTCGTGCAGGTGAAGGGCAAGGTCAAGGCGCGGCTGGAGGTCTCGCCGTCCATTTCGGAAGCGGACCTGGAGGCGCAGGCGCTGGCCGAGCCGGCGATCGTCGCGGCGCTGGGCGACGCCGGGATCCGGAGGGTGATCGTCCGGGCTCCGAAGCTGGTGAACGTCGTACCCGCGTAGCTCCTGGGCGTCCGTCCGCGGAGGGCGCCCCCTACGGGTTCGGTGAGGGGCCGGTCCGGGTTCTGAGGAACGCCGGGGCGGCCCCGCCCGTTTACGCTTGGGAGAGGACGGCCTGTCGCGGACGGACGAAGGAGCGCTCGTGGAATTCGTCATCAGCATGGTGGTGCTGCTGTCCGTGCTGTTCGTGACATTCGGCATCATCGCGGCGGTGCGTGTCACGCGAGCCGTGCAGCGTGGTGTCGAGCGCACCGGCGTGCAGGTCCGCCGGACGGTCGAGGAGACGACGCTCCGCGCGAAGAGCGCCCATCCCGGTCCGGTGGGCGAGATCGCCCGCAAGCGCCTCGAACTGCGCGCGTCCATCGACAGCACGCGCCGTGCGCTGGAGTCCGACGTCAGCAGGGACCCGTCGCTCCAGGAGGCCCTCGGCCTGCTGAACAGGCTGCACGACCACGCCAGGCAGCTGGACGGCGAACTGCGCCTGCTGATGGAGAAGGAGCCCGACAAGACGCGGACTGCGGCTCTGATGCCCGACGTCGTAGAACGGGTCTCCCGGATCAAGGAATCGGCCGACTCGCTGCGTTTCGCCGCGCAGGACCGCGCGCGGCAGTACGACGTGGAGGGGCTGGACGCGCTACGGCAGCAGATCGAGGTCGAGTCGGGCGCCCTCCGTCACTGGCAGGGAATGGAACAGCAGGCCCACGCAGCCGAACAGCTCGATGAAGAGCGCGCAGAGCGTCCCCGTCTCGACAAGGGCCGTCCGCAAAGCGCCTCGTGAGACGGCGGTAGCCTCCCTTTATGTCCCGCACCACGTCTCGTCACGGGTCCCGCCGGGTGGCGATCGTCACCGACTCCACGGCCTATCTGCCGCAGGCGGCGCTGGCCCGTCACCACATCGACGTCGTGCCGCTGACGGTGGTGCTCGGTGGTCAGGCCCTGGAGGAGGGCACCGAGATCTCGGCGCGCTCCCTTGAGGAAGCCCTGCGGGAGCGGCGTGCGGTGACGACCTCCCGTCCGAGCCCCGCGGTCTTCGCCGAGGCTTACAGGGCCGCCGCCGAGGCAGGAGCGGAGGGAATCGTCTCGCTGCATCTGTCCGGTGAGATCTCGGGAACGTACGACGCGGCGGTGGTGGCCGCACGGGAAGCACCGGTGCCCGTGCGGGTCGTGGACAGCGGCCTGGTCGCCATGGCGCTGGGGTTCTGCGCGCTGGAGGCCGCCGAGACGGCCGCGAGCGGCGGTTCGCTGGACGAGGCCGTGGCGGCCGCGGAGAAGCGGGCAGAGGGAATGTCCGCATACTTCTATGTCGACACTCTCGACTATCTGCGGCGGGGCGGGCGCATCGGCGCGGCGGCGAAGCTGCTCGGCTCCGCGCTGGCCGTCAAGCCCCTGCTGGAGCTGGTGGACGGGCGCATCGCGATGCTGGAGAAGGTGCGTACGGCGTCGAAGGCCATCGGGCGCCTGGAGGAGCTCGTGGTGGAGCGGGCGGGCGACTCTCGTGTCGACATCGCGGTGCACCATCTCGCTGCGCAGCAGCGTGCGGACGATCTCGCGGAGCGGTTGCGGGACCGCGTGCCAGGGCTCGGCGAACTGCACGTGAGCGAAGTGGGCGCTGTGATCGGAGCGCATACCGGGCCCGGCCTCCTGGGGGCCGTGGTGTCACTCAGGTGAGTGGCGGACTTATCCACAACTGGTCGGTTACCCACGGGAATTGACCAAGATCACTTAGATCGCGATCGAATGTCTACTGTCCGTCGGCATGAGCATCCGATCTCGTTCCTCTCGCTCTTCCCGCCCTACGCATCCGCCTCGGGGGCCGTCGGCGCGCTCGCGCACCCGGTCGCGGCTCCACTCGCGGCCGGCGTCGCCTGCGGGCGAGGGCGGCATCCCGTCCCCTCGTCCAGCTGGAGCCCTGGAGCGGCGCCGGGGTGGCACGGCGCCGCCGGGGCGCGCGCGGCCCGTCCGGCGGCGGTTCGTCTCCAGGGCCTGCCGCTCCCGTGGGTCAGCCGCCCCGAAGGGGGAGGGGGCGCGGCCGGACGGGCCGGGAACGCGGGCTGCGGCGCTCCTGGACGAAGCCGCTCGTAGCGCCTCGCCTCCCGCTGCCCCGGCCCCTCCCGGGGCGAGACCGGCGGGAAGGACGGACCGGGAGGTTCCGGGGGACAGAGCGCCAGGAGGCGCAGGCGTCGGGGAGGCGGTTCACCGCCTGCCCCTGCCCGTACGACGGCGTCAGCCGGCCGCTGGGGACGGGGCGGATCGAGGGACCGCCCAGCAAGGGCGCGACGGTGGCCGGGGAGCCGGAGGGCCAGCTGCGCCGTCACAGCCGAGATCCCGGGGACCGGCCCCGGACCGCGCTGCGTCAGTGGCGCTGGGCACGCAGGCTCGATCGGTCGCCGGGCTCGACCCACCGGTGGAGGGTGCCCCGCCGGGAGAGCCATCCGGCGGAGCGGCGGGCCCCGGCGCAGGGGTTCTGCCCCGGTCCGCAGCCGTGGCGTCGGCTCGGGCGGCCGTGCGACGGGGGAGGGCGCGGCGAGCAGCCGCCGCGCACGGACGGAAGCGGTCGGAGGGGGTCTCGGACGCCCTCACGGCCATGACTCGGACCTCGGCGGCGCTGTCTGGTGGCGGGCACCCCCGGGTCGGTGGGGGAGGCGCGGAGATGGCCCGGACAGAGACACCCTCCGGCGGGAGGAGCGGAGCGGGGGAGCGCCGGGAATCCGGGGCAGGCACGGCCGGCCCCCGTCGTGACGGGTTCTTGCTCGCCGTCCGTGAACGTCTGCCGCTGTGGGTTCAGCTGCGGTGTGGGATCGAGCTGCGCACGCTGATCGTTCTGGGGGTCGTCCTGGCCGTGGCCGTCCTCTTCGGTGTACGGCACTTCCTCGCTGGGCGTCCTGACGAAGTACGGGCGCCGGAGGCCAGGAGCGTCAGCGGTCCGGCGGCCTCGGGAGCCGGGCCTGCCGCTGAGGGCGGCCCGCGGGGAAAGGGTGCCGGAGGCACGGGAGCACCGGGCAAGCGGCTCGTGGTGGACGTCGGCGGGAAGGTCCGCAAGCCGGGCATCTACCGGCTCCCGGACGGTTCCCGGGTGGCCGACGCACTCGAATCGGCGGGCGGAGTGAAGCCCGGCACGGACGTCAGCGGCCTCAACCGGGCCCGGCGCCTCGTCGACGGCGAGCAGATCGTCGCGGGCGGTGCGCCGGCGGCGGGCGGACCGGGCAAGGGCGCCGGGGCCGGCGCCGCGCCGGGCGGTGGCGCCGCGGACGGCGGGAGCGGTGGGGCGCAGGGGCAGCCTGTGAGCCTCAACTCGGCCACTGCCGAACAGCTGGAGACCCTGCCCGGTGTGGGTCCCGTTCTCGCGCAGCACATCATCGAATACAGGGAGGCACACGGCGGCTTCACGTCCGTCGACCAGCTCCAGGACGTCAACGGAATCGGCGAACGGCGCTTCGCCGACATCGAGCCGAAGGTCAGCCCGTGAACGGAACGCGGGCGGCTCCGGTCCTTCTGCGGGAGGGCCCTGCGGACCTGCGGCTGGTGCCGCCCGCTCTGGCCGCGTGGGCAGCGGCCGCGCTGGCTCTGGGGTTCTCTGGGACGGCGGCTGCGACAGGGGTGACCGCTTGCGCGGCAGGGGCCGGGCTCCTGTCCGTCCTGGCGAAGGCAGGCCGCACACCAGGACCGGCACGGAGCGAGCGAGCACCCGTTCTGGCCGCCACAGCGGCCCTGACGTTGCTGTGCGCCGCGGCCGGTGGTGCTGTCGCCGCCCTGCACGCCGCGGATCTGCGTCGCGGTCCGCTGCCCCGCCTTGCCGACGAGCACGCCCGCGTGACGCTCGACCTGACAGTCAAGGGCGATCCACGCCCCATGCGCCCTCGCGTGCACGGCGCCCAGCAGGCCCCGGCAGCCCTGCTGTTCGAGGCCGAAGCCACACGTGTCACTGAACGGAGCAGGGTGACACGCACTGCACGGCCGGACGGACCCGGCCCGGCGGCGGAGACGGAGAAGGGAGCGGCACGCGCCCGCGCCGTCCGGACGCCGGTGCTCGTCATCGTCAGGCAGCGGGACGGCCCCGGCGCGGCGGGATGGCGGCGGCTGCTCCCCTCCACGGGGCTGCGCCTCGACGGCCGCCTCCTCCCGCCCTCCCGCACCGGGCGAGGGCAGGACATCGCGGGGGTGGTCCGTGCCGACGCCGACAGGCCTCCGCGGGTGTTCAGGGAGCCCTCCGCCGTACAGCGCACCGCCGGCGGCCTGCGCGCGGGGCTCCGGGAGGCGACCGGGGAACTCGACGGGGACGCCCGCGGTCTGCTGCCGGGCCTGGTCGTCGGCGACACCTCACGCCTGGCGCCCGACCTTCAGGCGGCCTTCCGCACCACCGACATGACGCACCTGCTGGCGGTCAGCGGAGCGAACCTGACGATCATGCTGGCCGTCCTCGTCGGTCCGCCCGGCACGGCCCAGCTCACTGAACGGCGCGGGATCGCCCCACGGCTGGGTATCTCGCTGCGCGGGACGGCGGTGCTCGGGGCGCTGCTCACGCTGGGCTTCGTGGTGGTCTGCCGTCCTGAACCGAGCGTCATACGGGCCGCCGCCTGCGGGCTGATCACCCTGCTCGCCCTGGTCACGGGGCGGCGGCGCTCCCTGCTGCCCGCACTCGCTGCCGCAGCCCTGCTGCTCGTGCTGATCGACCCCTGGCTGGCCGTCGACTTCGGGTTCCTGCTGTCCGTCCTCGCGACCGGAGCGCTGCTCACGCTCGCCCCTCGCTGGAGTGCGGCGCTGCGGGAGAGAGGCTGCAACCCGCGCCTCGCCGAAGCTCTCGCGGCGGCCGGTGCGGCCCAGGCCGTCTGCGCGCCGGTGGTGGCCGTACTCGCGGCGCACGTCAGCCTGGTGGCCGTGCCGTGCAATCTGCTGGCCGAGTTCGCCGTTGCCCCCGCGACGGTGCTCGGTTTCGCTGCTCTCGCCACGGCTCCGCTGGCCATGCCGTTCGCCAAGGGGGTGGCCTGGCTGGCCAGTTGGCCCACGGAAGGTATCGCCGCGCTGGCCCGCACTGGCGCCGACGTGCCCGGAGCGGAGATCGGCTGGCCGGGCGACTGGGGCGGCGCGCTGATACTCGCGGCTCTGCTGGTGGCGGCGGCGCTCCTCGTCAGACGCGTCGACCTGCCCCGCCGGCCGTGGCTGTGTGCGCTCTGCGTCCTGCTTCTGCTGATGGCACTGACGCGGCCCGTGCCCCTGGTGCGGCCGTTCACGGGATGGCCGCCGCCCGGCTGGCGGGTCGTGGCGTGCGATGTCGGGCAGGGTGATGCGCTCGCTCTGGCCACAGGGCAGAGGGGCACGGCCGTTGTCGTCGACGCGGGCCCGGACCCGGGAGCGGTCGACGACTGCCTGCGTGCGCTCGATGTTTCCGCCGTGCCGCTGCTCGTGCTCACGCACTTCCACGCTGACCACGTCGCCGGTCTGCCAGGTGTGCTGAAAGGAAGGGAAGTGGGAGCCATCCAGACGACTTCGCACGAAGAGCCGCCAGGCCAGGCCGAGTTCGTTCGTCGCACGGCACGGCAGAGGGGTGTGCCCGTCATCGGTGCGACAGCGGGTGAGCGCCGGCGCGCGGGAGAGCTGACGTGGCAGGCGCTGTGGCCGCTCCCGCCAACGGCCCGTGGAGTCGAGCCGGGCGGTGCCAACGACGCAAGCATCACCCTGCTCTTCCGTACTCGCGGGATACGGCTGCTACTACCCGGGGACCTCGAACCGGACGCGCAGCGGCGGCTGTTGACGACCTACCCCCGGCTGCCGCCCGTCGACGTCCTGAAGGTGGCTCACCACGGCTCCGCCTACCAGTACCCGCCTCTCCTCGCGCGGGTCCGGCCGCGCATCGCCCTGATCTCCGCGGGTGCGGACAACCCGTACGGGCATCCGGCGCCGCGGACACTCGCCGCGCTCCGCTCGGCCGGTGCCCTCGTGAGGCGCACCGACCGCAACGGCGCGCTGGCCGTCACGGGCTCGCGGATACGGGCGGGTGAGAGGCAGGGCGCGGGCGCAGCACTGGCCGTCGTGGTGCAGCGTGAGGACCGACAACGGGAGGAGGGGCACGGCGACTGACGAAGCCTCCAAGAACGCGTGCTCGATGGGCAGTTCGGGCAACGGCAGGCGGCGCCTCAGCCACTCACGGCGTCCCCGACCGCTCACGGCCCTCGCGCGTCGCCCGAGACGTACACAGCGCCGTATCCGGCCTGACGCGGAGCAGGTGGAGGTACATGGTGGTGACGTCGTGCACGGCGTCCTCGTACGCGTCCGGGTCGGCGGCCACGAGGGCGGCCCAGGTCGCCGACATCGACCCGACGGCCCGGGCCAGGGAGAGGGGATCGACGACGGGATCGGCCTGCCCGGCCTCCGCCAGTCTCCGTACGTACCGGGCGTGCCGGTGCAGCGGGCGGCGCTGGAGTTCCGCCCACAGCCCCGCGACCTCCTCGTCGGCGAGCGCTCGCTGTTCGAAGAGGCCCAGCAGCGGCAGATGCCGGGCGTAGGCGGCGATGAAGGCACCGACGGAGGCCCGCGCCACTGCGTAGGGGTCGTCCGGGTCCGTTCCCGGGACCTCCTGCGCGGTGAGGAAGGCGTCGCGCACTTGCCATGCGAGAACGCGGAAGACCTCGGCCTTGGAGGCGAAGTAGACGTAGAAGGCCGCCCGTGAGAGCCCTGCCTCTGCGGTGATCGCGGCTATGGTCGTCGGCCCGTAACCCCGCTGCGCGAAGACGTGCCCCGCGGCCCTGAGAAGAACCGCGCGCGTATACGCGTCCCGCCGGTCGTGTTTGGTCCTGGTCGCCCAGGGCTGTTGTCGTCGTGGTGCCACGCGGGGAGCATATGTGCGTTGACGCTGGTGTCAATGTGTATGAGCGGCCCAGGCCGGGGCCCGGGGGTTGACGGAATCCGCATCCGGCACTCCAGACCTGGACTGGATGGCGCGATCCGGCCGGGCCACCGACGCGAGTTGGAGCCCGCGCCCGGCCCGCCGGGACGCGAGCGCGCCGTTCTCCGGGAACGCGTCGTCCTCGGGAAACGTGCCGTCGGTCCTCTCGCCGACGTCGACCAACCTCGACCAACGTCAAGGGAGTCGACGCCACTCCCGTGGTCCGCGTCGACGACGGGAGCCGGTCCTACCGGGTGCCGCAGTCGGGCATCTCGTCCTTCGGGGCCACGTCACGTGACAGACCGGCACCCAGCCAGCCGCGCTGCCAGGTCAGCCCCAACTCCATGCCGGCAGGCGGCTTCTGGTCGCATTTCGGGCAAGGAGCCCGCGTCGCCGTCAGTCCTTCTCCAGCCAGCCCTCGTACTCGTCCGCGAGCCTCTCCAGCAGATCCGGGTCGTACCGTCCGCGGGGCGACTCGAGGACGACGAGCCACTGCGCGTCCTCGGCGTCGTCCTCGCCGGCGAGCTCTTCGCGGACCAGCTGCGGTTCGTCGTGCGGTCCCTCGAAGCGGTGCTTCACCTCTTCGGCGACCTCCTCGGCCGCGTCCCGGTCGGGCAGGACCAGGATGTGTCGTACGTCAGTCACCCCCGCATTCTGCGGCAGGCGGAGGTGTCGGTGCGCCGTGGGATGCTGTTCGGCGATGGCTGGTACGCGCAAGAAGACGACTGACGACCTGCTGGCCCCCGTGACACTCGCGGTGGGCCAGGAGGAACTGCTGCTGGACCGTGCGCTGCGGGAGGTGGTGGCGGCCGCGCGGGCGGTCGACGCCGACACCGACGTGCGGGAACTCGCGGCGGCGGAACTCCAGCCGGGCACCCTCGCCGAGCTGACGAGTCCCTCGCTCTTCGCCGAGCGCAAGGTCGTCGCCGTGCGGAACGCCCACGACCTCTCGGCGGACACCGTCAAGGACGTGAAGGCGTACATAGGAGCACCCGCCGAGGAGATCACCCTCGTGCTGCTCCATGCGGGAGGCCCCAAGGGCAAGGGGCTGCTGGACGCGGCGCGCAAGGCGGGGGCGCGTGAGGTGGCCTGCGCGAAGCTGACGAAGCCGGCCGACCGGCTCGCTTTCGTACGGGGCGAGTTCCGCAGGCTGGGCCGCTCCGCGACGCCGGAGGCGTCACAGGCCCTGATCGACTCCGTCGGCAGCGATCTGCGCGAACTGGCCTCGGCCTGCGTCCAGTTGACGGCGGACGTCGAGGGCGTCATCGACGACGCGGTCGTGGCGCGCTACTACACCGGCCGTGCCGAGGCATCGAGCTTCGCCGTCGCGGACCGCGCGGTGGAGGGCAGGGCGGCGGAGGCGCTGGAGACGCTGCGCTGGGCCCTGCACACGGGGGTCGCGCCTGTACTGATCACGAGCGCTCTGGCCCAGGGCGTGCGGAGCATCGGCAAGCTCGCGTCGGCGCCGCGCGGCATGCGCCCCGGTGATCTCGCCCGTGAACTGGGCATGCCGCCGTGGAAGATCGACAGGGTGCGGCAGCAGATGCGCGGCTGGTCGGCGGACGGCGTCTCGACTGCCCTCCGCGCGGTCGCCGCCGCGGACGAGGCCGTCAAGGGCGGCGGGGAGAATCCGGAGTACGCACTCGAACAGGCCGTGATCACTGTGGCGAGGTCCGCCCGCCCCCGCTGACCGCGATCGATCATCGGTCTGGCGCCGCCCCAGCCCGACCCGGCCCCTGGCCGGCCGTTCAAGGCTCAGCCTTGCCTCCGCCGGTCCCAGCCCCGCACAGCCCGAGGGACGCACTCCGTCCGCCCGGCCGTCCCGAGCCCCTGCCCCCGCGCGCACTCTCCAGGCCCGCGCCGCCCCTGCCCCGCCCCCTCGCCCACCCCAACGCCACTTCCCCTCCAGCGCGCACGCGAAAGGTCCCGCAGCGCTTGGGGAAAGCGTTGCGGGACCTTCGTCGGTTCCTTCAGAGATCCTTTGGCGATCTCCTGCGCCGCACCCGCGTGGCGAACGCAGGCCGCGTGCGGCGCGTATTCACGTGTGAGACATCACGCTGTGTGGCGGCCGGTACGGGACGGAGTGAGAGGGCCCGTCGGATCGCACCGGCAGGGAGCGGTCTCAGCCCTTGAGGGACGAGACCCGCTGCGCGAGCGCGGACTTCTTGTTCGCCGCGTTGTTCTTGTGCAGCACGCCCTTGCTGACGGCCTTGTCGAGCTTGCGGCTCGCTACGCGCTGGGCCTCGTCGGCCTTCTGCGCGTCACCGGCGGCAACGGCCGCGTGAGTACGGCGGATCGCCGTCTTGAGCTCGGACTTGACCGCCTTGTTGCGCTGACGCGCCTTCTCGTTGGTCTTGATCCGCTTCATCTGGGACTTGATGTTCGCCACGAAGAAATGCCTTTACGGGTTCGGTGATGATGCGTTCCATACCACCGTGGACTCCTGCCAGAGCGCACGAGGCACAGTGGGCCAGGCTACCAGCAGGCTCTCTGGCCTCCCAATCCGGTTCCGCCCCCTCGCTCATGGGACGATGGAGGCTGCGAATCGCCAGAACGCCTCCTCCGGGAGCTTCCTCCGCCAGACCGACAGACCCGACAGGACACTGCGTGCCCGCCACCCCATCGAACGTGCCGGAGCCGAGCCGCACCGACCCGGCGCTGATCCGTAATTTCTGCATCATCGCGCACATCGACCACGGCAAGTCGACGCTCGCCGACCGGATGCTTCAGCTGACCGGCATCGTCGAGGACCGGCAGATGCGTGCCCAGTACCTCGATCGGATGGACATCGAGCGCGAGCGCGGCATCACGATCAAGTCCCAGGCCGTGCGTATGCCCTGGGCGCCGACCGGCGCCAAGGACTCCCCGCACATCCTGAACATGATCGACACCCCCGGGCACGTGGACTTCACCTACGAGGTCTCCCGCTCACTCGCCGCCTGCGAGGGGTGCCTGCTGCTGGTCGACGCGGCGCAGGGCATCGAGGCGCAGACCCTCGCCAACCTCTACCTGGCGATGGAGCACGACCTCACGATCATCCCGGTGCTCAACAAGATCGATCTGCCGGCGGCGCAGCCCGAGAAGTTCGCGGCGGAGCTCGCGCACCTCATCGGCTGCGAAGTGGACGACGTCCTGAAGGTCTCCGCGAAGACCGGTGAGGGCGTGGAGGAGCTGCTGGACGAGGTCGTCAAGCAGGTCCCTCAGCCGGTGGGCGAAGCGGACGCGCCGCCCCGCGCGATGATCTTCGACTCGGTCTACGACGCGTACCGCGGCGTGGTCACCTACATCAAGGTCGTCGACGGCCAGCTGGGCAAGCGCGAGCGCATCAGGATGATGTCCACGGGCGCCACCCACGAGCTGCTGGAGATCGGCACGAACTCGCCCGAGATGACGGTCGCCGACGGTCTCGGCGTCGGCGAGGTCGGATATCTGATCACGGGTGTGAAGGACGTCCGCCAGTCCAAGGTCGGTGACACCGTCACCCACCTGAACAAGGGCGCCGAGCAGGCTCTCCCGGGATACAAGGACCCGAAGCCGATGGTCTTCTCGGGCCTGTACCCGCTGGACGGCTCCGACTACCCGGAGCTGCGCGACGCACTGGACAAGCTCCAGCTCAACGACGCGGCGCTGACGTACGAGCCGGAGAACTCCGTGGCCCTCGGCTTCGGTTTCCGGGTCGGCTTCCTCGGCCTGCTGCACCTGGAGGTGATCAGGGCGCGGCTGGAGCGGGAGTTCGGGCTGGATCTGATCGCCACGGCTCCCAACGTTGTCTACCGCGTGGAGATGGAGGACGGCACCGAGCACATCGTCACCAACCCGAGCGAGTTCCCGAGCGGCAAGATCGACAAGGTGCACGAGCCGGTCGTACGGGCGACGCTCATCGCTCCGAGCGAGTTCGTCGGGGCGATCATGGAGCTGTGCCAGTCGCGCCGCGGGGCGCTGCAGGGCATGGACTACCTCTCCGAGGACCGTGTCGAGCTGCGCTACACGCTGCCGCTCGCGGAGATCGTCTTCGACTTCTTCGACGCCCTGAAGTCCCGCACCCGCGGCTACGCGTCGCTCGACTACGAGCCCACGGGCGAGCAGAGCGCCGACCTCGTCAAGGTCGACATCCTGCTCCAGGGGGACCAGGTGGACGCCTTCTCGGCGATCGTCCACAAGGAGAAGGCGTACTCCTACGGCTCCCGTATGGCGAACAAGCTGCGTGAGCTCATCCCGCGCCAGCAGTTCGAGGTGCCCATCCAGGCGGCGATCGGCGCCCGGGTCATCGCGCGTGAGACGGTCCGGGCGATCCGCAAGGACGTCCTGGCGAAGTGCTACGGCGGCGACATCTCCCGTAAGCGGAAGCTGCTGGAGAAGCAGAAGGAGGGCAAGAAGCGGATGAAGGTCGTCGGGCGGGTCGAGGTCCCGCAGGAGGCTTTCATCGCGGCGCTCTCCACGGACAGCGGCCCCGCCGAGGGGAGCAAGGCGAAAAAGTAACCGCCGGGGCCTCACCGGTCGGCGGTGCGACGCGGAATCATGGAGGGACGGACCGGCGCGGTCCGTCCCTCGCGCGTCTGAGGGGCCTGTGACGATCGGGCGGCGATCAGGTCAATGCGGACCGGCACCCCCTTACGTAAGGAGGCACGGCCCTCTAGGCTGGCCCCCGCCCCCATAGTTACTCGTGAGTCAACAAGGCTCATCGCGCAAGTCACCAAGCAGAAGCGCTGGCCAGCGGAGGATGTCGTGAGCGACACACAACCCCTGATCGAGAACCGGCCGCCCTCCGTGGCGACGCTCTTCCTGGAAAGGGTGGAGACCGCCCCGGACGCGGAGGCCTACCGCTATCCCGTCCCGTCTGCGTCCGGTGAGGGACCCGACGAGTGGCGCAGCTACACCTGGGCGGGGGCCTCGAAGCGCGTGTTCGGCATCGCCGCGGGCCTGATGTCGCTGGGCGTCCAACCCGAGGAGCGCGTCGCCATCGCCTCCGCGACGCGAGTCGACTGGATCCTCTCCGACCTGGGCATCCTGTGCGCGGGCGCGGCGACGACGACCATCTACCCCAGCACCAACGTCGAGGAGACGGCGTTCATCCTCGCGGACTCCGACAGCCGCGTGCTGATCGCCGAGGACGCCGAGCAGCTGGCGAAGGTGCGCGAGCGCCGCGGAGAGCTGCCGAACCTCAAGCACGTCGTCCTCATCGAGCCGGGCGACACCACCCCCGAGGGCGCCCCTGCCGCCTCGGGCCCGGACCACGGTGACCCCGAGGGCTGGGTCCTCACCCTCGACGAGCTGATCTCCCGCGGCAGCGACTACCTGGAGAAGCACCCGCAGGCCATCACGGACACGATCGGTGCGCTCCGCTCCGACCAGCTGGCCACGCTCATCTACACCTCCGGGACCACCGGCAAGCCCAAGGGCGTGCGGCTGCCGCACGACTGCTGGTCGTACATGGCCAAGGCCATCGCGCAGTCCGGGCTGGTGACCGACGAGGACGTGCAGTACCTCTGGCTGCCGCTGGCCCACGTGTTCGGGAAGGTGCTCACCGCAGGCCAGCTCGAGGCCGGACACGTGACCGCCGTCGACGGGCGCATCGACAAGATCATCGAGAACCTCCCCGTCGTGCAGCCGACGTACATGGCCGCCGTGCCGCGGATATTCGAGAAGGTCTACAACGGCGTGGCGACCAAGGCGAAGGCCGGCGGCGCCGCCAAGTACAAGATCTTCCAGTGGGCGGCCGGAGTCGCCCGCGAATACGCCAAGGTCACCCAGGAGAACTTCCGGCGCACCGGCAACGCCACCGCTCCGGCGGGTCTCAAGGCCAAGCACGCCGTGGCCGACCGGCTCGTCTACGCCAAGCTCCGCGATGCCTTCGGCGGACGGCTGCGCGCCTGCGTATCGGGCTCCGCCGCGCTCGCCCCCGACATCGGCTTCTTCTTCTCCGGCGCCGGCATCCACATCCTGGAGGGCTACGGCCTCACCGAGTCGTCCGCCGCGAGCTTCGTCAACCCGGGCGAGGCCTACCGCACGGGCACCGTCGGCAAGCCGCTGCCCGGCACCGAGGTGCGCATCGCGGAGGACGGCGAGATCCTGCTGCGCGGTCCGGGCATCATGCAGGGCTACCACGGGCTGCCCGACAAGACGGCCGAAGTCCTCGAGGACGACGGCTGGTTCCACACCGGCGACATCGGTGAGCTCTCCGAGGACGGCTACCTGCGGATCACCGACCGGAAGAAGGACCTGATCAAGACGTCGGGCGGCAAGTACATCGCCCCCGCCGAGGTGGAAGGCCAGTTCAAGGCCCTCTGCCCGTACGTCTCGAACATCCTGGTGCACGGAGCGGACCGCAACTTCTGCACCGCCCTCATCGCCCTGGACGAGGTCAGCCTCACGGCATGGGCGGAGGAGCAGGAGACGCTCAAGGGCAAGCCCTATGCGGAGATCATCACCAGCGACGAGGTCCGGGCCATGGTGGACGGCTACGTCGAGGAGCTGAACAGCGGTCTCCAGCGCTGGCAGACCATCAAGAAGTTCCGGGTCCTTCCGCGCGACCTGGACATCGAGCACGGTGAGCTGACGCCCAGCCTCAAGCTCAAGCGCCCCGTCGTGGAGCGGGAGTTCGGGCACCTCATCGAGGAGATGTACGCCGGAACGCGCGAGGCGTAGAACGCAGGACCGTCAGCGGTGCCGGGTGGTCGGGCGACTGCCCGGCACCGCTGTGCGTGCGGGCTGCCCGCCGGCTCTCCGCGCGGCCGCTACGCCATGTCGTTCCGGAGCTCCTCCATGGCCTTCGCCAACTCGGCGACGCGGGCGGCGAGTCCGTGCAGGTCCGCGATCCGGTGCGCTGCCCGCTCCTCCGCGGAGGCTCCGCCGGTGCCCGCGGCGTCCGTGCCGGCGTCCCCTGGGTCCGCGGCCCCCGCGGCAGCGGTCCCCGCGTCCAAGACGGCGGGGCCGTCCGGGCTCAGATGGCGCTCGACCGCCTCCAGGCGCTGTGCGAACTCGCCGAGCCTGTCGCGCTGGCAGCTCAGGAGCGCATGCAACTGCCGGTTCTTGCGGTGGAGTTCGAGGAAGACGGAGACCTTCGCGCGCAGCATCCACGGGTCGAAGGGCTTGGTGAGGTAGTCCGCCGCACCGGTGGCGTAGCCCCGGAACGCGTACCCGGCCTCGGAGGCGGACTCGGCGCCGCTGAGGAAGATGATCGGCACGTCCCGCGTCTGGTCGAGGCGCTTGATGTGAGCGGCGGTCTCGAAGCCGTCCATGCCGGGCATCAGGACGTCGAGGAGGACGACCGCGAACTCCTGGCGGAGCAGGGCCTTCATCGCCTCCTCGCCGGAAGTGGCCCTGACCAGAGGGACCTCCAGCGTGCCGAGCACGGCTTCGAGCGCGACGAGGTTGTCCTCCCTGTCGTCGACCAGCAGCACCCCGGCCTCGCCGGTCGGTCCGGGGTACGCGCTGTGCGGTATGTGCGCCGAGTAGTCGGTGGTCATCGCTGCCTCGTGGGGTGGTGAGGGTCCAGCAGGGAGAGCACGGTGCCCAGGAGCTGTTCGATGACGACCGGCTTGGGCACGTACGCGGACGCTCCGGCGGCCATCGACTGCTCGCTGTCGCCGGGCATGGCCTGCGCGGTGAGGGCGATCACCGGCAGGTGTGCGGTGCGGGGATCGGCGCGGAGCCTGCGGATGGCCTCGTAGCCGTCCATCTCCGGCATCATGATGTCCATCAGGACCAGGTCGGGGGCGGGTTCGCGTGCCAGGGACGCCAGCGCCTCGACGCCGTTCTCCGCGTAGCGCACGGACATGCCGACCCGGCCGAGCAGGTGCGTGAGGGCGAAGACGTTGCGGATGTCGTCGTCGGCGATCAGCACCCGCGTCCCCCGGAGGACCTCGGCGGCGCGGCCGTTCTGCCATTCCGTGAGAGCGGAGGCGGCCAGGACGTCCTCCTCGCGCAGGTCGGCGCGGAGCCCGGTCCCGGACGGCCGGGGCGTGCCGCGTGCGCCGTCGCCCGTGCCCGTGCCCGCGTGTGCCGAGCCGCCGCCCGTCCCGGGCCCCGCTGCCGCACGCCCCGGGTCCGGGGGGACCTGGCCGTTGCCGTCGCGGGGCACCGGCAGCTCGGCGGGCCGCCCCGGCAGCCCCTTCTGCCCCTGATGCGCGGGCTGTCCGGCCTGCCCGGCCTGCGGGACGGCCGCACGGTGCACCGGCACCCACAGCGTGAACGTGCTGCCGCTGCCCTGGACGCTCTCCACGGTGATGCTGCCGCCCAGCAGCCCGGCCAGCTCACGGCTGATGGCGAGCCCGAGGCCCGTGCCGCCGTAGGTGCGGTGCGTGGAGCCGTCGCCCTGCTGGAACGCCTCGAAGATGCGGGGCAGTTGCTCCGTCGCGATGCCGATCCCGGTGTCGGTGACGGTGAAGGTGATCAGCGCCTCGCCGTCGCCGTCCGGCTCCGCGGCGGGTGCGGCGTGCAGGCTGATGCTGCCCTCGGAGGTGAACTTCAGGGCGTTGGACAGCAGGTTGCGCAGGATCTGCTGCAACCGGCGCTCGTCCGCGTGCAGTTCCTCGGGGGCGTCCTCCGCCGCGCTGACCGAGAAGCCCAGCCCCCGGTCGAGCGCGAGCGGTCTGAAGGTGTCCTCGACGTAGGTGAGCAGCTTGCGCAGCGTGAGGCGCCGGGGACGCGCCTCCATGCGGCCCGCCTCGATCTTCGCCAGGTCCAGCACGTCGTTGATCAGCAGCAGGAGGTCCGTGCCCGAGCGGTGGATCGTCTCGGCGAAGCGGACTTCCTCGGACGACAGACGGCCCCCCGCGTTGTCGGCGAGCAACTGCGACAGGACGAGCAGGGAGTTGAGCGGAGTGCGCAGCTCGTGCGACATGTTCGCGAGGAACTGCGTCTTGTACTGCGAGGACGCCGCCAGCAGCGCCGCCTTCTCCGACAGCTCCGTGTTCGCCCTGATGGTCTGGAGGGCCACGCCCATGGTGTGGACGAACTGGTCGAAGAAGGCCAGGTGGATGTCGCTGAACGCCTGGAACGAGGCGAGTTCCAGCACGCCCAGCAGCCGGTCCTCGTACAGCACGGGAAGGATCACCACGCACGCGGGACGGGCCTCGCCGAGCCCGGAGCCGATCGGCAGGTAGTCCGGCGGCAGGTCCGTCAGCACCAGCCGGCGCTTCTCCGCCGCGACCTGGGCGACCAGGCTGTGCCCCGTGACGCCGCCGCGCGGCCGTGCGCCCGGTTCGTACGCCGCCGTGCCGTACCCCGCGACGTAGCGCAGGTCCTCCGCGCCCGGTGCGGTCCCGGCCTCCGAGCGCCTGGCGAGGAAGAACGCGCCGAACTGGGCCCCGACGAGCGGCGGAAGCTCGCGCATGATCGGTTCGGCGATCTCGCGTATGTCGCGGCGGCCCTGCATCAGGGAGGCGAGCCGCGTCAGGTTGGACTCCAGCCACTCCTTCGCGCGGGTCGTCTCGCGGAGGTCGGTGACCATCCTGTTGACGGCTTCGGCGGCGTCCCGCCAACTGCCGGACAGGCCGCGGACGGTGGTGTGCGGCGTGACCGGGCCGTGGTGCTTGCCGCCCTGACCGCGTCCGCCCTCCCCGTCCTCGTCGAGCGCGGCCCGGGTCACCTCGGTGGTGAACAGGGCGAGTTGGTCGGTCATGCGGTTCACCGTGCGCCCGAGCCGGCGGAGTTCGCCGCGCAGCGGCGTGCCGCGCGCGTGCAGTTCGACGCGGCGGGAGAGATCGCCGTCGGCCACGGCGTGCAGTACGCGAGTGGCCTCCGCACGGGAGCCGAGCACCGTGTCGAGAAGGGAATCGACCGCGCGTACGGTGTCCGTCCACGCTCCCTGGCCGGGACTCGCACTCATCCGCTCGTCAATCCGGCCACGCCGGACGACGTCGTTGCGTAGGCGGACCAGCTCCGAGGAGAGGTGCTCGGTACGCGCCGCGAGCTCGTTCACCGTCTCCGCGATCTCCGTGTGCAGCCCCGGCGGTGCGTCGCCGTCCACATGTACGCGGGCGGTGAAGTCCCCGTCGCGCAGGGTCCGGAGAGCATGCAGGACGTGGCGCAGACCGCTGTCTGCAACCGGGGGGCCGTCCATTGGCCCGTGGACATCGCCACTCATCTTTGCGCCCATCAGTTTCGTCACTCGACGCATATGAATCAGGTCAGTCTGTCACCCTTGCGGTATCCGTGCGGGTTTTAATCGGAGAACTGTCGAGGTGCGGCACTGTGGGGGCGATGGCGATGTGGTGGGGGGAAACCGGAGGGGTGGTACCGGATGACGGGCCGCCGGCCGGCATCGCGACCGGCCTCATGTCCGGCTTGTCGGAACTCATGCCCGATCCGGACTCCTTCACGGCCGAGGTCGTACTGCCGGGCGAGACCACGTCGCCCTGGGCCGCCCGTACGTTCGTGGGCCGCGCAGTGCGCGCGTGGGGGATGCCCGACGCCCCCTCCGCCGACGCGGTGCTGCTGGCGAGCGAGTTGGTGACGAACGCGGTGGTGCACGCCGGTACGGGAGTGCGCCTGGAGTGCCGCCACGAGGGCGAGGCCCTGGTCGTCGAGGTCGAGGACAGGCACCCCACGCGTGCGGTGGAGACCCGTGCGCCCGCCGACCCCGAGGCGGGCGGCGGCAGCGTCCCCGGCTTCGGGCTGCGCCTGGTCGCCGCGCTCGCGGAGGAGTGGGGCGTCAGCTACCGCAGGAGCGGCAAGACGGTCTGGTTCCGGCTGCCCTGGCAGCCCGGGGAGGCCCCGGAGGAGGGCATGCCGGCCGGCCGCGCCGCGGAACAGCCGGCTGACCGCCCGGGCGGTGGCGCGGACGGCGCTCCGGCCACCCTCACGCTGCCCAGGCAGGCGGACGGCACCGTTGACCGGGCGGACGCCGCGCGTCCCGCCGGCGGACCGGACCGGCCGGACAGCGACGTGGCGGCGCCCGCCTCGCCGGGCCAGGAGCTGAACCTGACGGGCAGGCTCGCACCGAGCTCGCTGCGTCCCGCGCAGTGCGCCCAGTGGGGCCCGGACTGGGTCAACCACGGCATCCTCTCCTTCCTGGCGGAGGCGTCCGACCTGCTCGCCGGGCAGACGGACGAGGACCGAGTGGCGTCCCTGGCAGGGCAGTTGCTGGTGCCGCGCTTCGCCGACTGGTGCGCCGTGTGGCTCGCCGACGCCGACACGCCCGCTCCGCCCCGGCTGGCGCGCGTGTGGCACTCCCAGGAGGACCGCATGGACGAACTCCGTGCGGAACTCGAGAAGTCGCCTCCCGCGCTGTCGAAACGGACGCTCTCCGGGCAGGCCGTCCCCCTGCCGTGGCCCGGGCAGGCGTCCGCGTACGGGCCGGGCGGCGCCGCTGCGGGCTGCCGTCTCGCCGTGGGCGGACGCACGGTGGGCAGCCTCGTCATAGGGCGTGCGGGCCTCGTGCGCCTCCCCGACGAAGTGATCGGCATCGTCGAGGACTTCGCCCGCCGCGTCGCTCTCGCCGTGCTCTCCGCGCGGCGCTACACCCGGCAGGCGACCATCAGCCGGGTGCTCCAGCGCGGGCTGCTGCCGACCGGCGACGTGGCCATCCCCGGCGTGGCGACGTCGGTCGTCTACGAACCGGCGGGTGAGGGCTCGTGGGCCGGGGGCGATTTCTACGACTTCTTCGAAGTGGGCGACGGACGCTGGCGGTTCGCGCTCGGCGACGTGTGCGGAAACGGCCCCGAGGCCGCCGTCGTCACCGGTCTGGCGCGGCCGGTGCTGCGGCTGCTGGCACGCGAGGGGTACGACGTGCGGCAGGTCATGGACCGCCTCAACCGGGAGGTGGGCGAGCAGACCCGCTTCCTGTCACTCGTCTACGGCGAGCTGGCGCCCCTCCCGGACGGCGGCGTGGAGTGCACGCTGGTGTGTGCGGGGCATCCGCTCCCCCTGGTGCGGACGCTCTCGGGCGAGGTGCGGGCGGCGGCGGAGCCGCAACTGCTGCTCGGCGTCGTGGAGGACGTCGGCTACGAGAGCCAGAGCGTGGTGCTGCGGCCGGGCGAGACGCTGCTGTGCGTGACGGACGGAGTCACAGAACGGCGGTCCGGCGCACGGCAGTTCGACGACGGCGACGGCCTGTCCGCGGCGCTGGCCGGTTGCGGCGGACTGTCCGCCGGGGCGACGGCCGAGCGGGTCCGCCGCGCGGTGCACGACTTCGGGGACGGAGCCCCCGTGGACGACCTGGCGATGCTCGTACTGCAGGCACGCGAACGGCAGACGTGCGAACCGGCACACGAACCTCAGGCACGCGAAGAGGGCTGATCCGGGCTGCCGCCCCGGCTCGTGCCGCACGCGCGCCCCCGCCCGGCCGCGTGAGGGTCAGTCGACCAGGTCGCGCACGACGGCGTCGGCCAGCAGCCGCCCCCGCAGTGTGAGCACCGCCCGCCCCCGCTTGTACGGTCCTGCTTCGAGCAGGCCGTCGGCGAGCGCCCGCCGCGCGGCGGACGTGCCGTCCGGAGCGAGCAGGTCCAGCGGGCAGCCGGCCTTGAGGCGCAGCTCCAGGAGGATCCGCTCCACGCGCCGGTCCTCCGGGCCGAGGACCTCTCGGCCCGCGCCGGGGGAGCGGCCCCCGGCCAGGGCCTGCGCGTAGGCCGCCGGGTGTTTGACGTTCCACCAGCGCACCCCGCCCACATGGCTGTGGGCTCCAGGTCCGCCGCCCCACCAGTCCGCGCCCGTCCAGTACAGCTCGTTGTGCCGGCAGGGGGCGGAAGGGTCGTCCGCGGCAGCCCAGTTGGAGACCTCGTACCAGGTCAGACCCGCGGCGGTAAGCGTCTCGTCGGCGATGAGGTAGCGGTCCGCGTGCACGTCGTCGTCCGTCATGGGGACCTCGCCGCGGCGGATGCGGCGGGCGAGCTGCGTGCCCTCCTCGACGATCAGGGCGTAGGCCGAGACGTGGTCGGGGGAGGCGGCGAGAGCGGCGTCGAGGGAGGCGCGCCAGTCGTCGTCCGTCTCGCCGGGCGTCCCGTAGATCAGGTCGAGGTTGACGTGCGTGAAGCCGGCGGCTCGAGCCTCCTCCACGCATGCCTGCGGGCGCCCGGGGGTGTGTGTGCGGTCCAGAACCTCCAGGACGTGGGGGCGTGCGCTCTGCATGCCGAAGGAGATCCGGTTGAACCCCGCGGCCCGCAGCTCCGCCAGGTAGCGGGCGTCCACCGATTCGGGGTTCGCCTCGGTCGTCACCTCGGCGCCGGGCGCCAGCCCGAACTCGTCCCGCACGGCGGAGAGCATCCGCGCGAGGTCGCCGGCCGGGAGGAGGGTCGGTGTGCCGCCGCCGACGAAGACCGTCTCCACGGGGCGCGGATCGTCCCCGAGCACCTTGCGGGCGAGGCGGATCTCGTCCGTCAGGGTCGCCGCGTAGTTCTCGCGGGAGGCGAGGACGCCCCCGGCGCCGCGCAGCTCGCCCGCGGTGTAGGTGTTGAAGTCGCAGTAGCCGCAGCGGGTGGCGCAGTACGGGACGTGCAGGTAGAAGCCCAGGGGCCGGTCTTCGCGGCCGGCCAGGGCTTCCGGCGGCAGTGCGCCGCTCTCGGGCACGGGCTCGCCGTCGGGCAGTGCGGAGGGCATGCGTCCCATTGTCCGTGACGGGCGGACGGTCCACGACGACGGGCGGGTGATCCGCCGCGGCGGACCGTCCGGCGAGCGGGGGCGGCCGGGCCCGGCGGGCGCCGCGACGGCCGGCGGGCGGGCCCGCGGCTCAGGAGAAGCCGACCGTCACGTGGTCGATGAGCTGCTCGACCCTGCCGAGCAGAGCCGGCTCCAAATCGCGGTAGGTCTGCACGCGGCCGAGGATGCGCTGCCACGCCGCCCCCGTGTTCTCGGGCCAGCCAAGCGCCCGGCACACGCCCGTCTTCCAGTCCTGCCCGTGCGGCACCCGCGGCCAGGCGTCGATCCCCACGGACGACGGCTTCACGGCCTCCCAGATGTCGATGTACGGGTGGCCGACGACCAGGACGTCGTCGCCGGTGACCTCCGCCGCGATGCGGGACTCCTTCGAACCCGGCACGAGGTGGTCGACCAGCACGCCGAGGCGCGCGTCCGGGCCCGGCCCGAACTCCCGCACGACGGCGGGAAGATCGTCGACGCCCTCCAGGTACTCGACCACCACGCCCTCGATGCGCAGATCGTCGCCCCAGACCTTCTCGACCAGCTCCGCGTCGTGCCGTCCCTCGACGTAGATGCGGCCCGCACGCGCCACACGGGCCCGGGCCCCCGGCACCGCCAGCGATCCCGACGCGGTGCGCTGCGGCGCCGCAGCGCCCCCGCCTCCGGCACGGTCGCCGACGGAAGGCCGCTGCGGCCTGACGAGCGTGACCGTCCTGCCCTCCAGCAGGAAGCCGCGCGGTTCCATGGGGAAGACGCGGTGCTTGCCGAACCGGTCCTCGAGGGTGACGGTCGGCCCCTCCGCCGTCTTCTCCGTGCGGATCACCGCGCCGCAGTAGCCCGTGGTGATCTCCTCCACCACGAGCCCGGGGTCCGCCGGGACCTCCGGCACGGGCTGCCGCTTCTTCCACGGCGGGGTCAGGTCGGAGTCATAGGAACGGCTGCGCATGACGGCATTCTTCACGACTGCGCGAAGCGCCGCGCCAGGCCGTCCCGTTGCGCGCGTACGAACGCCGCGTCGACGACGGCGCCGTGCCCCGGCACGTACAGCGCGTCCTGCCCGCCGAGCGACAGCAGCCGGTCCAGGGCGGCGGGCCACAGTGCGGGCGAGGCGTCGGGGCCGGCCTGCGGCTCACCGGACTCCTCGACGAGGTCTCCGCAGAAGACGACCGTCCTGCCGTCCGCGCCGCCCTCGCCGGTGCCCCGCACCACGACCGCCAGATCGTGCGGGCTGTGCGCGGCGCCCAGGTCCACCAGGACCACCTCCCGCCCGCCCGGCGACAGCGTGAGCTCGCCGCGGACAGCGTGCCCGGGCACGGCCAGGGACTCCGCCGACGCCGCCGCCTCGTCCCCGGGCATTCCGTGGTGCTCCGCGTCCCGCCGCAACTCCTCGCCGGCACCGGCCAGACGGACGTCCATGCCGGCGGCCGCGTAGACCCGCGCCGCGGTGAACGACGCCGCCCCCAGTACGTGGTCGAAGTGGGGGTGCGTGAGCACCACCCGGGTCACGGGCAGCCCGAACATGCCGAGCAGCTCGTCGCGGACGCGCGCGCCCTCCTCGACGCTCGCTCCGGCGTCCACCAGCAGCAGCCCCGACGTGCCGCGCACCGCGCCCACCGTCGCGTCCCAGCGGGGGAGCCTGCGCCGCACCACACCCGGCGCCAGCTCCTCCCAGCCGCTCGCGGAGCGCTCGCGGGCCGCGGGCCCTCCCGCGTCTTCCCTTTCTGCGGCCATGCGGTGACGCTAACGGGAGTTCCCGGAATCCGTGCGCGCGGTACCTTCAATCGGGCGGCTCTTGCCCCGGCCACGGCTACCGGCCGTACACTGACCCAGGGGATTTGGCACTCCGTCGGGGAGAGTGCCAAGGCGCAGGAGACGGCCGGAGGCCGGAGGCTCTGCGCCCCCAGTGCGAGCGCGGCAAGGCTGGACGGGAGGTGTGCGCGTTGCTCAGTGAACGCAGGCTCGAAGTTCTGCGCGCGATCGTCCAGGACTACGTGGGCACGGAGGAACCCGTGGGTTCCAAGGCGCTGACGGAGCGGCACAACCTCCAGGTCTCGCCGGCGACGGTGCGCAACGACATGGCGGTCCTGGAGGACGAGGGGTACATCGCGCAGCCCCACACCAGCGCGGGCCGTATTCCCACGGACAAGGGCTACCGCCTCTTCGTCGACAAGCTGGCCGGCGTGAAGCCGTTGTCCTCCCCGGAGCGCAAGGCGATCCAGAACTTCCTCGAGGGCGCCGTCGACCTCGACGACGTGGTGGGGCGCACGGTGCGTCTGCTGGCGCAGCTGACCAGGCAGGTCGCCGTCGTGCAGTACCCGTCGCTGACCCGCTCCACGGTGCGGCACGTCGAGCTGCTGTCGCTCGCTCCGGCCCGGCTGATGCTGGTGCTGATCACCGACACCGGCCGTGTCGAGCAGCGCCTCATCGACACCCCGGCCCCGATGGGCGAGGACGCCCTCGCCGATCTTCGCGCACGGCTGAACAGCCGGGTCGTGGGTCAGCGCTTCACGGACGTACCCTCCCTGGTGCAGGACCTTCCGGAGGCCTTCGACGGCGACGACCGGGGCACGGTCTCGACCGTCCTCGCGACCCTGCTGGAGACCCTGGTCGAGGAGACGGAGGAGCGGCTGATCATCGGCGGCACCTCCAACCTCACCCGCTTCGGGCACGACTTCCCCCTGACGATCCGGCCGGTGCTGGAGGCGCTGGAGGAGCAGGTCGTGCTGCTGAAGCTGCTCGGAGAGGCGAAAGACCCCGGAATGACCGTAAGAATCGGGCATGAGAATGCCCACGAAGGGCTGAGTTCCACGTCGGTGGTTTCGGTCGGCTACGGTTCGGGCGACGAAGCAGTCGCCAAGCTCGGCGTGGTCGGACCGACCCGCATGGACTACCCCGGAACGATGGGAGCTGTACGCGCAGTGGCACGGTACGTCGGACAGATCCTCGCGGAGTCGTAAGTGGCGGCGGACTACTACGCGGTCCTCGGCGTGCAGCGCGACGCCTCGCAGGACGAGATCAAGAAGGCCTTCCGCAGGCTGGCGCGCGAGCTGCACCCGGACGTCAATCCGGACCCGAAGACGCAGGAGCGGTTCAAGGAGATCAACACCGCTTACGAGATCCTCTCGGACCCGCAGAAGAAGCAGGTCTACGACCTCGGCGGCGACCCGACGGGCGGCGCCGGCGGTGGTGGCGGCGGCTTCGGCGGCGCGGGCTTCGGCAACTTCTCCGACATCATGGACGCGTTCTTCGGGACGGCCTCGCAGCGGGGCCCCAGGTCCCGTACGCGGCGCGGCCAGGACGCCATGATCCGGCTCGACATCGACCTGGAGGAGTCGGCCTTCGGCACGACGAAGGAGATCCAGGTCGACACCGCGGTCGTCTGCAACACCTGCAGCGGCGAAGGTGCGGCGCCGGGCACCTCGGCGCAGACCTGCGACATGTGCCGAGGGCGGGGCGAGGTCTCCCAGGTGACCCGCTCCTTCCTGGGCCAGGTCATGACGTCGCGCCCGTGCCCGCAGTGCCAGGGGTTCGGCACGGTCGTGCCGACGCCCTGCCCCGAGTGCGCCGGGGACGGCCGCATCCGCTCGCGCCGCAGCCTGACGGTGAAGATCCCCGCGGGCGTCGACAACGGCACCCGCATCCAGCTCGCGGGCGAGGGCGAGGTCGGTCCGGGCGGCGGCCCGGCGGGCGACCTGTACGTCGAGATCCACGAGAAGTCGCACTCGACGTTCCAGCGGCGCGGCGACGACCTGCACTGCACGGTGACCATCCCCATGACGGCGGCGGCGCTCGGCACGAAGGTGCCGCTGGAGACGCTGGACGGCGTGGAAGAGGTCGACATCCGGCCGGGCACGCAGTCCGGCCAGTCGATCCCGCTGCACGAGCGCGGCATCACGCATCTGCGGGGCGGCGGGCGCGGCCAGCTGATCGTCCACGTCGAGGTGACGACGCCGAGCAACCTGGAGCCGGAGCAGGAGGAGCTGCTGCGGCGGCTGGCGAAGCTGCGCGGCGAGGAGCGGCCCACCGGGCAGTTCCAGCCCGGCCAGCAGGGGCTCTTCTCCCGCCTCAAGGACGCGTTCAACGGCCGCTGAGCGGCGGCGGGTTGACGTCCGCGCGGATACGGACCGTCCCGCCGCGCCCGCCCGGCCCGTGCCGCCGCGGCGGGTGGCGGGCTCTCCCGCGGCGGCGGGCTCCCGGGCGGGGCGGTACCCGCGAGGCGTGGAGGCGCCGCGTGGCAGGATGAGCGCATGTCCATCCCGCTGAGCGCGCTCTCCGACTTCACGGAGCATCCGATAGTGCAGGCGCCCATGGCGGGCGGCGTGTCCTGTCCGGAACTAGCGGGCAAGGTCAGCGAATCGGGCGGACTGGGCTTCCTCGCCGCCGGCTACAAGACGCCGGAAGCCATGTACGAGGACATCAAGCAGCTGCGCGGGCTCACCCAACGCCCGTTCGGCGTCAACCTGTTCATGCCGCAGCCCGACCACGCCGACGCGGGGTCGCTGGAGCGCTACCGCGCCCAGCTCGGCGGCGAGGCGATGTGGTACGAGACGGAGCTCGGCGACACCGACCACGCCACCGACGACGCCTACGAGGCGAAGCTCGCGATCCTCTTCGACGACCCCGTCCCCGTCGTCTCCTTCACCTTCGGCTGCCCCACGCGGGGCGTGCTGGAGCGCTTCAACAAGCGCGGCACGTACACGGTGGTGACCGTCACCTCCGTTGCCGAGGCGCAGGTCGCGGAGTGGTCGGGGGCCGACGCCGTCTGCGTGCAGGGCACCGAGGCGGGAGGCCACCAGGCCACCCACCGCGACGACCCGCAGGAGGACGGCACCGGCAGCGCCCTCGGCCTGCTCTCGCTCGTGGCGCACGTCAAGGAGGCGGTGCGGCTGCCCGTCATCGCGGCGGGCGGTGTCATGCGCGGCCGGCAGATCGCCGCCGTTCTCGCGGCGGGGGCGGTCGCCGCGCAGCTCGGCACGGCCTTCCTGGTGTGCCCGGAGTCGGGTGCCGACCCGGTGCACAAGGAGGCCATGACGAACCCGCTCTTCAACCGCACCGCGATGACACGCGCGTTCACGGGACGTCCCGCGCGCGCACTGGTCAACCGCTTCCTGAGGGAGCACGGCCGGTACGCCCCGGCCGCCTACCCCCACGTGCACCATCTGACGGCGAGCGTGCGGAAGGCGGCGGCCAAGGCGAAGGACCCCCAGGGGATGGCGCTGTGGGCGGGGCAGGGCCACCGGCTCGCGCGGGATCTTCCGGCAGCGCAGCTCATGGACGTCCTGGTGACGGAGCTGACCGTGGCCCGCGAGGCGCTGCTGAAGCGCGGCGTCCCGGGGAGCGGGGCATGACGGCCCCGGTCTTCCTGGCGGACGGCGGGGAACTGGCGGACGCCGTGCGTTCCGGCGGCGGCACCGTCGTGCTGGAGGGCCCGGAGGGGCGGCACGCGGTGTCGGTGAAGCGGCTGCGGCCGGGCGAGGAGGTCGTCCTCACGGACGGCGCGGGGACAGGCGTCGCGGGCACCGTAGGGAACGTCTCGGGCAAGGACCGCCTGGAGGTGGCGGTCACCTCCGTGCTGGCGGAGGCGGAGCCCAGGCCGCTGATCACCGTCGTGCAGGCGCTGCCGAAGGGCGACCGCGGCGAGCTGGCCGTGGAGATGCTGACGGAGACCGGGGTGGACCGGATCGTGCCGTGGGCCGCTTCGCGCTGCGTGACGCAGTGGCGCGGGGAACGCGGTGCGAAGTCGCTGCGCAAGTGGCAGTCCGCGGCGCGGGAGGCGGGCAAGCAGGCTCGCAGGCTGAGGTTCCCGGAGGTCGCGGACCTCGCGACGACGGCGCAGGTCGCCCAGGTGCTGCGCGACGCCGGGCTGGGCGTCGTGCTGCACGAGGAGGGCAGTGAGTCGCTCTCCGCGGCCGAACTCCCCGCGGACGGCGGCATCGTGCTGGTCGTGGGCCCCGAAGGGGGCGTCGCCCCGGAGGAGTTGGCGTCCTTCGCGGAGGCCGGGGCGCGGCCCTGCCGGCTGGGGCCGACGGTGCTGCGCACCTCCACCGCCGGGACGGCGGCGACGGCGCTGCTGATGGCACGTTCCGGGCGCTGGTCCTGACCCGCGGCTCCCGGGCGGCGTTCCGGGGCTGTTCGTCCTGGCCGGCGCCGGGCCCGGCCGTGGCCGCGGACCGAGGGGTTCGCGCGGGGTGCCCTTCCGGCCCGCACAGGTAGCATCCCTGCATGGCTGGAGAACCCCAGGCGGACTGCCTGTTCTGCAAGATCGTGGCGGGTGACGTCCCGGCGACCGTCGTGCGCGAGTCGCAGAGGATCATCGCGTTCCGCGACATCAACCCCCAGGCGCCCACCCACGTCCTCGTGATCCCCAAGGCGCACTACGCGGACGCCGCCTCCCTCGCCGCGGCCGAGCCGCAGCTCGCCGCCGAGGTGCTGGCCGAGGCGGGCGCGGTGGCCGAGGACGAGAACATCGTCCCCTCGGAGACGGGCCCGGGCTCCGGCTACCGCATCGTGTTCAACACGGGCGCCGGCGCGGGCCAGACGGTCTTCCACGCGCACGCCCACGTACTCGGCGGGCGCGGCCTGAACTGGCCGCCCGGCTGAGGCCGGACCTGCATGTCGCAGCGTGAACTGGTAGTGCTGGGCACCGCCAGCCAGGTCCCCACCCGGCACCGCAACCACAACGGCTACGTCCTGCTGTGGGACGGGCACGGCATCCTCTTCGATCCGGGCGAGGGCACCCAGCGGCAGATGCTGCGCGCCGGCGTGGCGGCCCACGACCTGACGCGCATCTGCGTCACGCACTTCCACGGTGACCATTCGCTGGGTCTCGCCGGAGTCATCCAGCGCATCAACCTCGACCGGGTGCCGCACACCGTCACGGCGCACTACCCCGCGAGCGGGCAGCGCTTCTTCGACAGGCTGCGCCACGCGACCGCGTACCGGGAGACCGTGCGTCTGGACGAGCGGCCCGTCGACGGACCGGGCAGGGTGGAGGTGACGCCGGCCCCGGGCTCCTCCGGGGAGCGGGCCGAGGCGGCCGGGGAGGCCCCGCCCTTCGCCCTCACCGCGCACAGGCTGTCCCATCCCGTCGAGTCGTACGGCTACCGGCTGGTGGAGCCCGAGGGCCGCCGCATGCTGCCGGAACGGCTCGCGGCGGAGGGCATCCGCGGCCCCGACGTCGCGAGACTCCAGCGCGAGGGCGAACTGAGGGGCGTGCGGCTGGAGGACGTCAGCGTCACCCGGCGCGGCCAGCGTTTCGCCTTCGTCATGGACACCCGGATGTGCGACGGGGTGCACGCTCTCGCCCAGGACTGCGACCTGCTCGTCATCGAGTCCACGTTCCTCGACGACGACGTGTCGCTGGCCGAGGAGCACGGCCACCTCACGGCGGGGCAGGCAGGCCGGGCGGCCGCGGAGGCGGGCGTGCGCAGCCTCGTCCTCACGCACTTCTCGCAGCGCTACACCGACCCCTCGCTCTTCGCCGAGCAGGCCAGGAAGGCCGGTTTCGAGGGGGAGTTGACGGTGGCGGAGGACCTGATGCGGGTCCCCGTGCCGAAAAGGCGCAGCTGACCCCGCCTCCCGCGGGTTACGGTCGCGGACGTGAACGAGGAGGGTTCCCCGCGTGGAGGGGAGAGCGGGACGCCGCCGCGGGGTGCTTCCCCGGCGCATCACGCGAGCGACATCGCGGGCCGCACCGTGGCGTGGGTGGACTTCGGCGGGTGCGGCCCGCCGCTGCTCGCACTGCACGGCACCTTCGGCCGGGGCTCGGTCTTCGCACCACTCGCGCGGTGTGCGGAGGGCCGTTTCCGCATCATCGCGCCCGATCTGCGGGGGCACGGGCACAGCGCACGCGCGGAGGACTACGGCGCGCGGGCGTTCGTCGCCGACGCGGCGGCCTTCGTCGAACACCTGGGCCTCGGCCCGCTGCCGGTGCTCGGCCACTCCCGGGGAGGCGTCGTGGCCTTCCAACTGGCTGCCGCGTACCCCGAGACGGTCTCCTCGCTGATCGTCGAGGACGTCGGCGCGGTCCTGCGCCGCCCGGAGGTCGCCCACCCCGTACTGGACGTGCGCGGGTGGCCCCGCTCGGCCGCGTCCCGCGAGGAGCTGGGTGCGGCGATCGAAGCGGCCGGGGTCCCGGACGGCGGCTACTTCCTGCAGAGCGCCGTACGGCGGCGGACGCCCGAAGGGACGCGCTGGGAGCTGCTGTTCGACTGGGACGACATGATGGCCGTGCAGGACAGCGGCATGGGCGACTGGTGGGCGGACTGGCTCGGCTCCAGCTGCCCCGCGCTGCTGCTCCGCGGCGGTGAGAGCCCGATGCTGAGCGCGGCAGCGGCCCGGGAGATGTGCCGGCGCAGAAGCCGCACCCGGCTCGTGGAGTTCCCCGGCGCGGGCCACTGGGTCCACGACGACGACGCGGAAGGCGTGGCGGAGGCCATCGCGGACTTCCTCGCGCGATGAGCGGGGGACGGGCCGCCGCATACGTCCGGTCCCAGGGTCCCGGGAGCACGACGGACGCCACGTACAACACGGACCCCGCGTCAAGTTCCTTGCTGGGCTCTGACAACAACTCCGCGACGGCCGCGCCGTATCCGTACTTTCGAAGGGCCGTGGGGGCACACCGAATCCGTTCGACTTCAGAACTGGAGCAGTCATGTCCCGTAAGCGGAGGATGAGCAGGAAGCACAAGGTCGTCGCGGGCGTGAGCGCCGTCGCCATGGTGGCGGGGATCGCCGCCGTGACGGTGAGCACGAGCCAGGCGGCGGAGGCGTGCGCCGGACTCGATCAGGCCCTGCAGAACAACCAGAACTTCATCGCCGCCCAGAAGGCGAACCCCGACGCGCAGTCGGAGGCACGAATCGCCAACCGGCAGGCCGTCATCGACCTCATCCAGCAGCGCAGGCAGGCCGCCGGCTGCCAGTGAGCGCGGCGCGGGCGGCGAGGAGCCGACCTTAGTGAATCGCGGGGGGTGACCCGTGAACTCGGGGGGCCAGGGGATGCCCGTCGAGCGGAACGGCCGGTACCGAACCCAGGTACCGGCCGTTCTCCATGTGCGGCGACGCCCTTGCGGCTCTCGCCCTTCGCCCGTTTAAGGCCCCCGCGGGGCGGCGTTCAGGCCGGCTCGCCGGCCTCCATGAGCTCCATGAAGCGGTGCATGCCCACGTTGCCGCCGGAGATGACGACGCCGACGCGGGACGGAAGCGGGTCGACGCGCCCGGCGAGCAGCGCGGCCAGGCCCGTCGCCCCGCTCGGCTCCACGACGATCTTCAGACGCTCGAAGGCGAACCGCATCGCCGCGAGGATCTCCTTCTCGCTCACCAACTCCACGCTGTCGAGCAGCCGCTGGTTGACGGAGAAGGTCAGTTCGCCCGGTGTGACGGCGCCCTGCCCGTCGGCGATGGTGCGCGGAACGGCGTCCAGCTCGACCCGGCGTCCGGCCGCGAGGGAGCGGTGCGTGTCGTCCCCCGCCTCTGGCTCGATGCCGATCACGCGTATCCGCGGATGCAGCGCGGTCGCCGCGACCGAGGTGCCCGCGGCCAGCCCGCCGCCTCCGACGGGAACCAAGATGGCGTCCAACTCACCGGTCTTGTCGAGCAGTTCGAGGGCGGCGGTGCCCTGCCCGGCGATGATGTGCGGGCTCTCGTAGGGAGGCACGAGCGTCAGCCCGCGCTCCTCGGCGAGCTGCTCGCCCAGCTCGACGCGGTCCTGCGTGTAGCGGTCGTACGTGACGATCTCGGCGCCGTACGCGGCGGTGGCGTCCAGCTTGGACTGGGGGCTGTCCTCCGGCATGACGATGACGGCTTTGCTGCCCAGCTCCCGGGCCGCCAGTGCCACTGCCTGCGCGTGGTTGCCGGAGGAGTAGGCCGCCACGCCGCGCGACAGCTGCTCCGGCGACAGCCGCACGATCGCGTTGTAGGCGCCGCGGAACTTGAACGCCCCTATCCGCTGGAAGTTCTCGCATTTCAGGTAGGTCTCCGCGCCCACGAGCCGGTCCAGCGTGCGGGAGTGGAGCACGGGCGTACGGTGCGCCACCCCCTCCAGCCGGGCGGCGGCCTCGCGGACGTCCTGCAGGGTGACGGGGCCGGTGGGCGGACTGCTGCTCATGCGGTGCTCCTCTGCCGGGATGCGGATGGGGCGCTCCGGCTGCCGCGGGCCGGAGACCCCCATCCTCACCCAGGCCGTCGCAAAAGCGGCAGCCGGCTGCCCCTTCGCCCCTCACCTGCGGCTGCGCTCGCGCTACGGCAGGAAGTACATGGGGTTGGGCATCTTGTACTTCCGCTCCGCGTGGCCGCCCTTGAGGTCGCTGAACTGGTCGCCGAAGTTGCCGAGGATCCGGTAGCCCTGGGACTCGATGTGCTTGCGCGTCCCCGACTTGTACTCGACGGTCGTGCAGTCCGCACCGCACTCCAGGTACGGCGGCGGGTTCTCCTTGTTCTTCAGGAAGAAGTGCTTGCGGTCGACGGGAGCCTCGTAGCCCACGTTCTCCAGGTTGCGGACGCTCCAGTCCCGCTGGTGCTCGGCGCGCCCGGTGAGGAAGAAGACCGTGATGCCCTTCTCGTGAGCCCAGTTGACGAGCTTCTTCATCCCGAAGACCGCGTCCATGTCGGTGGTGCGCAGGTACTCGTCCTGGGCCTTCTCGTCGAAGTCGTAGCCGATCTGCTGCTCGAAGTTGTAGGTGAGGAGGGTGGTGTCGTCGACGTCGAAGACCACCGCCGGCTTCTTCCCGTGCCGTCCGCCGCCATCCTCGCTCTCGCCCTCGCTCGCCTTGGCGAGGGCCTTCTTCAGGTCGCGCTGGGCGCTCGCCGCTATGCCGCGCACCTGCTTGGCGTAGTCGCTCTTCGGGGAGGCGTAGTGCTCGCCGTCCGGGGTCTCGATGTCCCCGTAGTAGTCCGCGATCTGCTCCTTGACCTTGTCGATGTTGGGGATGTCGCGGTCCGTCACCGGCGGCTCGGCCCCGGACCGGCCGGAGTTGTCCGCCGTCGCCTGGCCGGCTCCGAACAGGGCGCTCCCCGCCAGAGCGGCGGCGACGGTGAGGGCGGCGACGCGCGCGCCGCGAGTGGCCGTCAGCGCACGCAGGGGACGGGGGTTCTCGACGTGCTTCGAACGGTCGTCGTTGCTGGACATGTGGGGGGCTCCAGGTACTTCGGGCTGGTGGGACGCCGGTTCCGGCGTCGGGCGAGGGGAAGCTAACAGAGGCCCGCGGCCCTTCTCCACGTACGAGGGGAGAACTTTGCCCAACGGCGACACCCGGCCGCATGGTCGACGGTCCGCCCGGCGGACGGCAGAGTTGGGCCGTAACACCCGGTCGTACGGGCGAAGACAGACGGGAGCCGCGCCACGACGAGGTGGCGCGGCGGACGGATTGCGGAGGGCCTGATGGCACAACAGGTGCGTGGAGTCGTCGCGCCGGGCAAGAACGAGCCCGTGCGCGTGGAGACCGTGACGGTGCCGGACCCCGGCCCCGGCGACGCCGTGGTCCAGGTGCAGGCATGCGGTGTCTGCCACACCGATCTGCACTACAAGCAGGGAGGGATCAACGACGACTTCCCGTTCCTGCTCGGTCACGAGGCCGCCGGAGTCGTCGAGTCAGTGGGGGAGAACGTCACCGAGGTGGAGCCCGGCGACTTCGTGATCCTCAACTGGCGCGCGGTGTGCGGGCAGTGCCGCGCCTGCAGCCGCGGGCGGCCCTGGTACTGCTTCGACACGCACAACGCGAGCCGCCAGATGACCCTCGCCGGCTCGGGAACGCCGCTCTCGCCCGCCCTCGGCATCGGGGCCTTCGCCGAGAAGACGCTGGTCGCCGCCGGGCAGTGCACCAAGGTGGATCCTGAGGTGTCGCCCGCCGTGGCCGGGCTGCTGGGCTGCGGCGTGATGGCCGGCATCGGCGCGGCGATCAACACCGGGGCGGTGGGACGGGGCGACACCGTCGCCGTCATCGGCTGCGGCGGAGTGGGCGACGCGGCGATCGCGGGGGCCCGGCTGGCCGGGGCGTCCCGCATCATCGCCGTCGACATCGAGGACCGCAAGCTCGCCCTGGCCGAGTCCATGGGGGCCACGCACACCGTGAACTCCCGCACGAGCGACCCGGTCGAGGCCGTCAGGGAGCTGACGGGCGGCTTCGGCGCGGACGTCGTCATCGAGGCGGTCGGCCGGCCCGAGACCTACGAACAGGCCTTCTACGCCCGCGACCTGGCCGGGACCGTGGTGCTGGTCGGCGTGCCCACTCCGGAGATGCGCCTGGAGCTGCCGCTGCTGGACGTCTTCGGCCGCGGCGGTTCGCTGAAGTCCTCCTGGTACGGCGACTGCCTGCCGTCCCGCGACTTCCCCATGCTGATCGACCTCCACCAGCAGGGCCGCCTGGACCTGGCCAAGTTCGTCACCGAGCGCGTCGCCCTGGACGACGTGGAGGAGGCGTTCTCGCGCATGGAGGCGGGAGACGTGCTGCGCTCGGTCGTGGTGTTCTGACCCGCGCCGGCGGGCCGGGGCGGACCCGGCCCGCCGACGGGACGTGAGGGGGCCCTGGCCGCTCAGGCACCCTCACAGCACTACGGTTCGATGAGACCGGCCCTGATCGCGTACCGGGTCAGCTCCAGCCGGTCCCTCAGGCCCAGTTTCTGCAGCAGGTTGGCCCGGTGCCGCTCGACGGTCTTCGCGCTGATCAGGAGCAGGTCCGCGATCTCCTTGGACGTGTGCCCCTCGGCGACGAGCTTGAGGATCTCCTCCTCGCGGTCCGTGATGGCACGGGCGGGCAGCTTGTCGCCGTCCCGCGCCCGGTCCAGGTAGTTGCGGATCAGGGCGGTGACCGCCCCGGGGTAGAGGAACGGCTCGTCGCGCATCGCGGCACGGCACGCCTCGACGAGGTCCCGGTCGGCGACGGACTTCAGCACGTAGCCGGCGGCGCCCGACTTGAGGGCTTCGAAGAAGTACTGCTCGCTGTCGTACATCGTCAGGATGAGGATGCGCATTTCCGGCAGGAGCCGGGAGAGTTCGCGAGCCGCCTGCAGCCCCGTCAGGCGCGGCATGGCGATGTCGAGGATGGCGAGGTCGGGCCGCTCGGCACGGGCCCTCTCGATGGCCTCGGCTCCGTCGCCGGCCTCGGCGACCACCGTCAGGTCCGGTTCGCTGTCGAGGATGAGCCTGACACCGCGCCGCACGAGCGCGTGGTCGTCGGCGAGCAGGATGCGGGTCTTCGCCGCCGGAGTGGCCGTGGTCATCGGGCCTGGCCTCTCAGCGGTACGTCGAGGCGCACCTCGGTGCCGCCGCCCGGGGCGCCGCCGACCGTGAGTTCGGCGCCGACCAGCAGCGCCCTCTCGCGCATGCCGCGGATGCCGGCGCCCTCCGGCGCTCCCCGCAGCCCCCGGCCGTCGTCGCGGACGCGGAGCTGGAGGCCGGAGGGGGTGCGGCACAGGGACAGTTCCACGTTGCGGGCGTCGGCGTGGCGGAGAGTGTTGGTGAGACTCTCCTGTGCGACTCGGTAGAGAACCAGTTCCGTCTCCTCCTCCAGGGCGGGCAGGTCCTTCTCCAGGCGGTTCCGCGCGCTGATCCTGCTGTGCGCGGGGATCTCGGCGGTCAGCGACTTCAGTGCGCTGACGAGCCCCAGTTCCTCCAGTACCCCGGGGCGGAGCCTGCGCGCGATGCGGCGGATCTCGTCGAGGCTGTCACGGGTGCTCTCCTGGACGCTGTGGAGCTCGGCCCGCACCGGCGGGGGAGCGTGGTCCGCCACCCTTTTCATCTCGAGCAGGACGGCCGTGAGCGTCTGCCCGATCTCGTCGTGCAACTCCTGCGCGATGCGGCGGCGTTCGGCCTCCTGAGCGGACAGGGCGCGGGCCGCGCTGGCCGCGCGTTCGGCCTCCAGCCGGTCGAGCATCGTGTTGAACGTCCTGATCAGGTCGGGGATCTCGCCCTGCCCCGCGACCGCCGGACGTGGCCTGGGCCGGAGCAGGTCGGTCGTGGTCATGGCGCGGGTGAGGCGCTGCAGCGGGGCGAGACCGAGCCGGAGCAGGACCCCGTTGGCGACGAGCATCGACCCGAGGCCCGCGCTGAGGACCAGCGCCTCGGTGAGCAGCACCGGGGTCGAGACCGTGACGGGACCGAGCAGCAGCATGGCGGTGGCCACGGTGAGCACCGCGGCGTTGAGCGAAAAGATCCGCCAGAAAAGGGACACAGCTCAACGGCCTCCTCACATCGGCCCCGGCGCCCTCCGGCCCGGTCCTGGGCCTGGCCGGGCGGCTCGCGTGACGGAGGGTTCCGCTGGCCGTACTCCAACCCTGCGGGTTCCGCTCACGTTCCGTCCATCGGGACCGGCACCCATTTTCACCCGGTGGGCCCGTAGCTCCTTACACGTCTGCCACCTCCGGAAATGGGTGGCGCGACGGATGGTCCCGCGAAGGGGCCCCAGAAGATCATGGACACCAGTCCAGCCCCCGTCCCATCCGCCCGGCGCTTACGCGCCCTGCGGCGGCGGACGCTCCGGGGCAGGCGGGATCTCGGTAGGTGCATGCCGGCCGGCGGGGCCGCCACGTCCACGTCAAGAGGGGAACGTCGATGTCCGTCACCGCCTGGCTCGCCGTAGGGGTCTTCACGGTCACCTACGTCCTGATCGCCACGGAACGGGTGCACCGCGTCGCAGCCGCGCTCGGGGGAGCGGTCGCCATGCTGGCCATCGGCGCCACCGACTCCGAGCACGCCTTCTTCTCCGCGCACGCGGGAATCGACTGGAACGTCATCTTCCTGCTGCTCGGGATGATGCTGATAGTCGCGGTGCTGAAGAGGACCGGCATCTTCGAGTACGTCGCCATCTGGGCTGCCAAGAAGGCCAAGGGCAGGCCGTACCGGCTGATGGTGCTGCTGATCCTGGCGACCGCGTTCCTCTCGGCCTGGCTCGACAACGTCACCACGGTCCTGCTGATCGCACCCGTGACGATCGTCGTCTGCCGCCGCCTCGGCGTCCCCGTGGTGCCGTACCTGATCGCGGAGGTCATGGCCTGCAACATCGGCGGCGCCGCCACGCTCATCGGGGACCCGCCCAACATCATCATCGGCTCCCGCGCGGGACTGTCGTTCAACGACTTCCTGGTGCACATGGCGCCCATCGCCGTGGTCCTGGTGCTGCTCTTCGCCCTCGTGAGCCGGTGGATGTTCCGCTCCGCCTTCCGCTACGACGCCGAACGCGCCAAGACGGTCATGGAGATGGACGAGCGGGAGGCCATCACGAACCCGAGGCTGCTCATCATCAGCGGCGTGGTGGTCGCCGCGGTGATGGCCTGCTTCGTGCTGCACACCGCTCTGCACATCGAGCCTGCGGTGGTCGCCATCTCCGGCGGACTGGTGCTGCTGGCGGTCTCCAGGCTCGACGCGGGCGAAGTGGCGCGCGACGTGGAGTGGGAGACGCTGGCGTTCTTCACCGGGCTGTTCGTGATGGTCGGCGCGATGGTGCAGACCGGCATCATCGGCGACCTCGGCAAGATGGCGGCGGAGGCGACCGAGGGCCAACTGTTCGGTACGGCGATGACGCTGCTCTTCGGCTCCGTGGTCCCCTCGGCGGTCATCGACAACATCCCGTTCGTCGCCTCCGTCAGCCCCATCGTCTCCGAGATCGTGGGCGCCTCCGGCGGCACCGCCGAGGCGGGCGTGCTGTGGTGGGCCTTCGCCCTCGGCGCGGACCTCGCCGGCAACGCGACGATCATCGCCTCCTCGGCCAACGTGGTCGTCGTCGGCATCGCCGACCGCAGCGGCCACCACATCTCCTTCTGGAAGTTCTCCCGGTACGGCCTGCTCGTCACTGCCATGACCGTCTGCGTCGCGGCCGTCTACGTCTGGCTGCGCTACTTCGCCTTCGCCTGACCCCGAAGCCGCCTGTCCCCGATCCGAAGCCCGCCCCCGACCCGACACCGACCCCCGATCCGACGCCGACTCCGAGGAGGCGCCTCTGACGTCCACAGCCCGCACCTCCCCCGTGGAGGTCACGGCAGACCGCACAGACGCCGGCAGGAGGCAGGACGATGGCTGACTTCGAAGACGGACGACGACCCGCCGGCCACGAGGGCCCGGCGTCCAGCAGGCCGCCCGCGGGGCCGGGCGACGGTCCGGCGGCCCCCACCGGGGCGTCCCCCCGGACCTGGCGCACGGCGGCCTGGGTGTGCGCGATCGCGGGGGCGGCGGCGCTCTTCGCGGGCGTCGTCGTCGGAGACGGGCTCCTCCTCGCGACGGGCCTGATCCTCGGGGGCGTCGCCGGCCACCTCGCCACACCCGAGTACACGCGGCAGCGACCCGCGCGGTCCCGGCCCCCGGTGGTGCCTGAGCGGCCTGACCGGCCTGACCGGCCTGACCGGTCCGAGCCGTCCGAGCGGGCCGAGGACCCCGCCGGGCCCCGGCGCCCCCGGCCACCCGCGCCGTGACGCCGCACGCCGTCCCGCCGCGACCAGTCAGGAGACGTCCCCAGTGACCCTGCAGCAGCTGTATCTGACGCTTCTCGTCGGCGGCGGCGTCCTGCTGGCCAGCATCGCCTGCGCGCGAGCAGCCGGCAGGCTCGGCCTGCCGAGCCTGCTGCTCTTCCTGGCCGTCGGCGTCGTCGTCGGCGAGGACGGACTCGGCCTGGACTTCGACGACGCGCAGCTCGCCCAGGCGCTGGGCACGGCGGCGCTGGCGGTCATCCTCGTCGAGGGCGGCCTGACCACGGCCTGGGAGGACGTCAAGAAGCTCCTCGCACCCGCGGGGGTGCTCGCGCTCTTCGGTGTGGCGCTGTCGGTGGGCGTCACCGCGACGGGAGCACACCTGCTGCTGGGACTGGACTGGCAACTGGCGCTGCTTCTCGGCGCGATCATCTCCTCCACCGACGCCGCGGCCACGTTCGCCGTGCTGCGGACGCTGCCGCTGCCGCAGCGGATCAAAGGCCTCCTGGAGGCCGAGTCCGGCTTCAACGACGCCCCGACGATCATCCTCGTACTGGCCTTCAGCACCGCCGCCGACGGCCTGCCCGGCGCCGGCTCCGTCGCCGGCAGCGTCCTGTACCAGCTGTCGGCGGGCGGCGCGATCGGCCTGCTCGTCGGGCGGCTGGGCGCCGCTGCGCTGCGGCACATCGCGCTCCCGGCGACCGGGCTGTACCCGCTGGCCACCGTGGGGTTCGGCATCATCGCCTTCGCCGCGGGCGGAGCCGTCAACGCCAGCGGCATCATCGCCGCCTACCTCTCGGGGCTCGTCCTCGGCAACTCGAAGCTCCCCCACCGGGCCGCCACGCGCTCCTTCGCCGAGGGCGCCGGCTGGCTCGCCCAGATCGGGCTGTTCGTCATGCTGGGCCTGCTGGTCACGCCGAGCGAACTCCCGGCGGTGGCTCTCACCGCCGTCGGCGTCGGGCTGGTGCTGCTGCTGGTCGCCCGGCCCGTGTCCGTGCTGCTGTGCCTCCTGCCGTTCCGCGTGCCGTGGCGGGAGCAGGCGTTCGTCTCCTGGGCGGGGCTGCGCGGCGCCGTACCGATCGTCCTCGCCACGTTCCCGATCGTCGGGGGAGTGGACGGAGCGCGGGAGCTGCTGAACATCGTCTTCGTGCTCGTCGTCATCTTCACGCTGGTGCAGGGCCCGCTCCTGCCGGTCATCGCGCGCCGTCTCGGGCTGATCCAGGCCGGAGCGCTGCGGGACGTGCAGGTGGAGGCGGCACCGCTCGACGTACTCGACGCCGATCTGCTCACGGTGTCCGTGCCGCCGGGATCGAGGCTGCACGGAGTCTCCGTTGCCGAGCTGCGCCTGCCACCGCCCACGGTCGTCACCCTCGCCGTGCGGGACGGCACCGTGATCGTGCCCCGGCAGGACACCGTGCTGTGCGTGGGTGACGAACTCCTCCTCGTCACCACGCCCGCCACGCGGGACGCCGCGGAACGGCGGCTGCGGGCGGTCGGCCGGCGGGGGAGGCTCGCCCGCTGGTTCGGCGAGCAGGGCGATCCGGAACCGGCGGCCGATGCTGTGGGGGACCCGCGCTGAACCCGCGCTCCAGGCCCTCCACGCAGGGATGAACCCGCTTAGTTTTGCCCTGGAAGGAACCCCCCTTTACCGACCGATTACCCTGGTGTGGTGATTGCCAGATGCAAGGACCGGCACGTACGCCGGTCCTGATCTCACCGCGAGGGGGGCCCAGCCATGTATCGACGCAGCCGATCCACGGCTGACTCCTCGTCAATTCCACCTCGCCTCTCCGGCATCGCGCACCCCCGCAGCCGCATGCGCGGACGCTCCCGACCGCGCTCGCGCGGGCGCCACAAACGGCACCGGCGAGCCGAGCGGCCGGTGCCTTCCGGGCTCAGCCCCCAGCACCGGTCGCCCGACCACGCCGCACCCGGCTTCCGTCTCGACGCCGCCTCGTCGCCGTCGGAGCAACGGGAAGGCACGTACGCCGCCGCCGACCGATCACCGGAGGGCAGACGCCCGTGCACAACACCACAGCCATGCTCATCGAACTCGGGGCGATCATCCTCGCCCTCGGCCTCCTCGGACGCTTCGCAGGACGCGTGGGCTTCTCGCCTATCCCGCTCTACCTGCTCGCCGGGCTCGCCTTCGGCCACGGCGGCATCCTCCCGCTGCAGGCCAGTGAGGAATTCGTCGCGACCGGCGCCGAGATCGGCGTCATCCTGCTGCTGCTCCTGCTCGGCCTGGAGTACAGCGCGTCGGAACTCGTCACGACGCTGAAGACCCAGTACCCGTCCGGCGCCGTGGACTTCCTGCTCAACGCGCTGCCGGGCGCTGCGGCGGCCCTCATCCTCGGCTGGGGCCCGGTGGCGGCCGTCGTCCTCGCCGGCGTGACGTGGATCTCGTCCTCCGGGGTCATCGCGAAGGTCCTCGGCGACCTGGGACGGCTCGGCAACCGGGAGACGCCGGTCGTCCTCGGCGTGCTCGTCCTCGAAGATCTCGCCATGGCCGTCTACCTGCCGATCCTCACCGCGCTCCTGGCAGGCGTCAGCTTCGCGGGCGGCTCGCTCACGCTGCTGATCTCGCTGGGCACCGTCGGAGCCGTGCTCTACGTCGCGCTGCGCCACGGCCGGCTGATCAGCCGCGTGGTCTCCTCCGACAACGCCGAGATGCTGCTCCTCGTCGTGCTCGGCCTGACGCTGCTGGTCGCCGGCATCGCGCAGGAGCTCCAGGTGTCGGCCGCCGTCGGCGCGTTCCTCGTGGGCATCGCCCTGTCGGACGAGGTCGCCGAGGGCGCGTACAACCTGCTGACGCCGCTGCGCGACCTGTTCGCCGCCGTCTTCTTCGTCTTCTTCGGGCTCTCCACGGAACCCTCGGAGATCCCGCCGGTCCTGCTGCCCGCGCTGATCCTCGCCGCCGTCACGGCACTGACGAAGATCGCCACCGGCTGGTACGCCGCACGCCGCGCCGGAATCAGGTCCCCCGGGCGCTGGCGCGCCGGCGGGACGCTCGTCGCACGGGGCGAGTTCTCCATCGTCATCGCGGGCCTGGCGACGGCTGCCGAACCGCAGGTCGGCCCCCTCGCGACGGCCTACGTCCTGATCCTCGTGGTGCTCGGCCCGCTCACCGCGCGCTGGGCGGAGCCCCTGGCGCGGCGCCTGGGGCTCTCGCCGGCCCGCCCCGCGAAGGGGACTCGCGAGGAGGCGTCGGGCGGGGAGAACGCGGCAGCGGAGGGGGAGAAGGCACCGGAAGCGGAGGACGCCGAAGGCGGCACGGGAACCGGCTGCGTCTGCGGCGAGGCGGATCGCCCGGGCAAGGCGGACGGCGACCAGGAACCCGCCGCCGAGGACGACCTGGCCGATTCGGCCGACGGAGCCGCCAGCAGCTACCGATGACCGCCCGCCGCGGCGGCGGCGCGCCAAGCCCCCGGGCACCGGCGCACCGCCGTCCGGCGGAGCGCGGCGCGCTCCGTGCGCCGAGTTGGCCCGATGCCGCGGTCGCGCGGTACACCGGAGACACCACTCGATGCGGGGACGGTACGGAGCGGAGGAGCCAGGTGAGTTCGGCTGCTGGGAAGGAGACAGACGGCGCCCGGGACGGAGCCGGCCGTCCGGACCGCTTGCCCGGAACGGCACACGCGCCCGGCGTGACGACAGTGCACGGCCACCACTTCGACCCGCTCGCTCCGCTCCGCACCCCCGCGGACCCCGCCTGCGACGTCTACCTGACCGGCACCGTCTTCCTGGACATCGTCTTCACCGGCCTCGACTCCGCCCCCGTACGAGGCACCGAGTCCTGGGCCCGCGGCATGGGCTCCAGCCCCGGCGGCGTGGCGAACATGGCGACGGCGCTGGCCCGCCTCGGCCTGCGCACCTCCCTGGCCGCCGCCTTCGGCGACGACGTGTACGGCGACTACTGTCGCGAGTCGCTGGAGAAGGGGGAGGGCATCGACCTCGCCTTCTCCCACACCGTCCCGGGCTGGCACTCGCCGGTGACGGTCTCCATGGCCTACGAGGGCGAACGGACGATGATCTCGCACGGGCACGAGGCCCCGCCCAGGCCGGAGCGGGCGGCCGCGTCCCCGGGCACCGGCCTGGGCGGAGCCCCCAACGACCCGGAGGCCCCGGGCTGCCCGCCACCGTCCCGGGCGTGCGTGACGTCCCTCGCCCCCGGCGACGGCCAGGACTGGATCGCCGCAGCCGCCCGCCACGGCAGCCGCGTCTTCGCCGACACCGGCTGGGACGACACCGGCCGCTGGGACCTCTCCTCCCTGCCGGACCTGGCGCACTGCGAGGCCTTCCTGCCCAACGCCGAGGAGGCGATGCGCTACACGGGACGCGACTGCCCGCGCGCCGCCGCCCGGGCGCTGGCCGAGCGGGTGCCGCTGGCGGTCGTCACCCTCGGAGCCCAGGGCGCCTACGCCGTGGACTCGGCGTCCGGCGAGACCGCGGAGCTGCCGGCCGTCCCCGTCGACGCCCTGGACACCACGGGCGCCGGCGACGTCTTCGCCGCCGGCTTCGTGACGGGCTCCCTCGCGGGCTGGCCGCTTCCGGACCGGCTGGCCTTCGCGGGCCTGACGGCCGCGCTCTCCGTGCAGGAGTTCGGAGGTTCGCTGTCGGCGCCGGGCTGGGCGGAGATCGCCGCCTGGTGGCGCCGGGTCCGCCCGTACGACGCCGCCGGCACCTACGCCTTCCTCGACCCGCTCCTGACGGGGTGCGGCCGGCCGACGGCGCTGCGCCGGGCCGTCCCCACCATCGGCTTCGGCCGCGGCAGGCCGACGGCGTAGCGTCGCGGGGCGCCCCCGCGGCCCCCGGGCCTCCCCGGGCGCCGTCGGGAGCGGGTAAACCGTTCTGGCTTGTCAGTCGCCCGTCGTATTGTTGGAAGCCAAGTGCCGGCTGATGCAGAGAGGGATGAGGAAGGCCCGAACGGGTCACCCATGACGCAGACAACGACGAATCAGGCGGGCTCCCCGCAGGAGACGGCCCGCTTCACCGTTCCGGCCAAGCACCCCATGGTGACGGTGCTGGGCTCCGGCGACTCCCTGCTCCGCGTGATCGAGCAGGCCTTCCCCGCCGCCGACATCCACGTGCGCGGCAACGAGATCAGCGCCACGGGAGAACCCGCGGAGGTCGCCCTCATCCAGCGCCTCTTCGACGAGATGATGCTGGTCCTGCGCACCGGCCAGCCCATGACGGAGGACGCGGTGGAGCGCACCATCGCGATGCTGCGGGACCAGCGGGACGGCACGGGGACCGCCACCGAGACGCCCGCCGAGGTGCTCACGCAGAACATCCTCTCCAACCGCGGCCGAACGATCCGCCCCAAGACGCTCAACCAGAAGCGCTACGTCGACGCGATCGACAAGCACACGGTCGTCTTCGGCATCGGTCCGGCGGGCACCGGCAAGACCTACCTCGCGATGGCCAAGGCCGTGCAGGCCCTGCAGTCCAAGCAGGTCAACCGCATCATCCTGACGCGGCCGGCGGTCGAGGCGGGGGAGCGCCTGGGCTTCCTGCCGGGCACGCTCTACGAGAAGATCGACCCGTATCTGCGCCCGCTCTACGACGCCCTGCACGACATGCTCGACCCGGACTCCATCCCGCGCCTGATGGCCGCCGGGACGATCGAGGTCGCGCCTCTGGCGTACATGAGGGGCCGGACCCTGAACGACGCCTTCATCATCCTCGACGAGGCGCAGAACACGAACCCCGAGCAGATGAAGATGTTCCTCACCCGGCTCGGCTTCGACTCGCAGATCGTCATCACAGGAGACGTCACGCAGGTCGACCTCCCCGGCGGCACGAAGAGCGGTCTGCGGCAGGTCCGCGAGATCCTCGGCGGCGTCCCGGACGTGCACTTCGCCGAGCTCGACAGCTCGGACGTGGTGCGCCACAAGCTCGTCGGGCGCATCGTCGACGCCTACGCCCGCTACGACGACCGCAACGAGACCGAGTCCGGCAGAGGGCACGGTCACGACGGCCCCGCCAGAGCCGGTGACCGCAGCCCCAACGGAAAGCGCTGAGACCGACGCGTCATGACGATCGACGTCAACAACGAATCCGGCCGCAAGGTCGACGAGGCGGCGCTGCTCGACATCGCCCGCTACGCCCTGGGCCGGATGCGCATCCACCCGCTCTCGGAGCTCTCCGTCATCGTCGTGGACTCCGACGCCATGGAGCAGCTCCACCTGCAGTGGATGGACCTGCCCGGCCCGACGGACGTGATGTCCTTCCCGATGGACGAGCTGCGTCCGCCGGTCCGGGACGAGGAGGATCCGCCGCAGGGCCTGCTCGGTGACATCGTCCTGTGCCCGGAGGTCGCCGAACGGCAGGGAGCCGACGCCCCGACGCAGCACTCCATGGACGAGGAGCTCCAGCTGCTCACCGTCCACGGTGTGCTGCACCTGCTGGGGTACGACCACGAGGAGCCACCGGAGAGGGCGGAGATGTTCAGCCTGCAGTCCGCGATCCTGGACGGCTGGCGTGCGGAGCAGGGCCTCACCGGCCCCTCCCCGGCCCCCACCACCACGTCGTGACCGCGCAGTTCGTCGCCGCGGCGGCGCTGCTGGTCGTCCTGGCCTGGCTCGCCGCCTGCGCGGAGGCCGGCCTGGCGCGGACGACCAGCTTCCGCGCGGAGGAAGCGGTGCGGCAGGGACGGCGCGGAGCGGAGCGCTTGGCCGTGGTCGCGGCGGACCCGACGCGCTATCTGAATCTGGCGCTGCTGGTCCGCGTCGCCTGCGAGGTCGCCTCGGGTGTCCTCGTGGCCTACACGTGCCTGCGCGTCTTCGAGGAGACGTGGCAGGCCCTCGTGGTCGCGATGGGCGTGATGGTGCTGGTCAGCTACGTCGCGATCGGCGTCTCACCGCGCACCATCGGCCGCCAGCATCCGCTGAACACGGCCACCGCCGCGTCGTACATTCTGGTGCCGCTGGTGCGCATCCTGGGCCCCGTGCCGCAGCTGCTGATCCTGCTGGGCAACGCGCTGACGCCCGGAAAGGGCTTCCGCAAGGGCCCGTTCGCGAGCGAGGCGGAGCTGCGGGCGATGGTGGACCTCGCCGAGCAGGAGTCGCTGATCGAGGCCGAGGAGCGGAAGATGGTGCACTCCGTCTTCCAGCTCGGCGACACGATCGTGCGCGAGGTGATGGTCCCGCGCACGGACCTGATCACGATCGAGCGGTTCAAGACGATAAGGCAGGCGCTCACGCTGGCGCTCCGGTCGGGCTTCTCCCGCATCCCGGTGGTGGGGGAGAGCGAGGACGACATCGTCGGCATCGTCTATCTCAAGGACCTGGCCCGCAGGGTGCACATCAGCCGTGAGGCGGAGACCGAGCTCGTCTCCACGGCGATGCGTCCCGCCACGTTCGTCCCGGACACGAAGAACGCGGGCGACCTGCTCCGCGAGATGCAGCAGGACCGCATCCACGTCGCGGTCGTCATCGACGAATACGGCGGCACGGCGGGCATCGTGACCATCGAGGACATCCTGGAGGAGATCGTCGGAGAGATCACCGACGAGTACGACCGCGAGCTGCCGCCCGTGGAGGAGCTGGGGGAGGGGCGGTACCGCGTCACGGCCCGGCTCGACATCGGGGACCTGGGCGAACTGTACGACCTGGTCGGCCTGGACGACGAGGACGTGGAGACGGTCGGCGGCCTGCTCGCGAAGTCGCTGGGGCGGGTGCCCATCGCCGGAGCGAAGGCGACGGTCGACGTCACGGAGGACCGCTCCGACCCGACGCTCACGGCGCTGCGGCTGACCGCGGAGGCTCCGGCCGGGCGCCGGAACCGGATCGTCACGGTGCTCGTGGAGCCGGTGCGCTCCGAGGAGGGCGCGGACGGCCGCTCCGCGGACGAGGCCGCCAACGCCTGAGCGGCGGCGGGGCGGTGACGCGGCGGGCCCGTCCGAGGCGCCGGGGAAGCCCCGCGGTGGGAGGCTGGACGTATGACGCCGGAGGAGCTGCGCGGCTACTGCCTGGGGTTCGACGGGGCGAGCGAGGACCACCCCTTCCCCCGCAGTCCCGGGCTGTCCGCCTTCAGGGTGGGCGGCAAGATCTTCGCGTTCTCCGTGCTGGAAGGGGTTCCGCTGCGGGTGAGCCTGAAGTGCGAGCCGGACCTCGCGGTGCAGCTCCGTGCCGCCCACCGGGCCGTGAATCCCGGCTATCACCTCGACAAGCGGCACTGGAACACCGTCACGGTCGACGGCTCCCTGCCCCGGCGGATGATCGAGGACATGGTCGAGGACTCCTACGACCTGGTGGTCGCCGGGCTGCCGCGTACGCAGCGGCTACGGCTCGACCGGCCCTGAGCGCACGGCTGTCCCGGCGCCCCCGGGGTCCCGGCCCCACCGGCCTCCGGGCCCCCGCCGGAGCCGGCCGGTGCCGCGTCATATGCTCGGACGCATGAGTGACCAGAGTGACCAGGCGCTGGACCCGGAGGACCGCAAGCTCCTCACGCTGGCGCGCAGCGCCCGCGCCCGCAACGGCGTTCCGGAGGGAGCGGCGGTGCGCGACGAGACGGGCCGCACGTACGTGGCGGGCACGGTCGCTCTGGCCTCGCTGAAACTGAGCGCCCTGCAGACGGCGATCGCCATGGCCGTCGCCTCGGGCGCGGCGTCGCTGGAGGCGGCGGCCGTGGTGACGGAGGCCGAGGTGATCCCCGCGGCGGACCTCTCAGCAGTGCACGACCTGTCGGGCGAAGCCACGACAGTGCTGCTGGCGGGCCCCGACGGGAAGCTGCGGGCGACGGTCGCGGCGGGCTGAGCGCACCGGCCGGTCGGGGGCACTCACCCGATCGGGGACAATGGTCGCCATGGATGCACCCTCCCCCGATTCGCCTGCGGACGAGACCGCTACGGCGCCGCACCGCTCCGGCTTCGCCTGCTTCGTAGGGCGCCCCAACGCCGGCAAGTCGACGCTCACGAACGCGCTGGTGGGGACGAAGGTCGCGATCACCTCCAACCGGCCGCAGACCACGAGGCACACGGTGCGCGGCATCGTGCACAGGCCCGAGGCGCAGCTCGTCCTCGTCGACACCCCCGGACTGCACAAGCCGCGCACGCTGCTGGGGGAGCGGCTCAACGACGTCGTCCGCACGACGTGGGCCGAGGTCGACGTCATCGGGTTCTGCCTCCCCGCCGACCAGAAGATCGGTCCCGGGGACCGCTTCATCGCGGCTGAACTGGCCGGCCTCAAGCGGACGCCGAAGATCGCCGTCGTCACCAAGTCCGACCTCGTCGACTCCAAGTCGCTCGCCGAGCAGTTGATCGCCGTCGACCGGCTGGGCAAGGAGGCCGGCTTCGAGTGGGCGGAGATCGTCCCGGTCTCCGCGGTCGAGGACCGGCAGGTGCCGCTCCTGGCCGACCTGCTCGTGCCGCTGCTGCCCGAGGGCCCGCCGCTCTACCCGGACGGCGACCTGACGGACGAGCCGGAGCAGGTCATGGTCGCCGAGCTCATCCGCGAGGCGGCGCTCGAGGGCGTGCGCGACGAACTGCCGCACTCCATCGCCGTCGTCGTCGAGGAGATGCTGCCCAGGGAGGACCGGCCGGCCGACCGGCCGCTGCTGGACATCCACGCCAACATCTTCCTGGAGCGGCCCAGCCAGAAGGGCATCGTCATCGGCCCGAAGGGCAAGCGCCTCAAGGAGGTCGGCACGGCCTCACGCGCCCACATCGAGGCGCTCCTGGGCACGCCCGTCTACCTCGACCTGCATGTGAAGGTCGCGAAGGACTGGCAGCGCGACCCGAAGGCGCTGCGGCGGCTGGGCTTCTAGGTTCTGTCTGACAAATAGCGTCGTACGTCCGTCAACCAGGCGGGATTTGTCAGACAGAGCCTAGTGACCTGAGTCGGAGATTCGTTGGCAGTAGGCGGCGACTTTGTCGAGGATTTCGTCTGCGGTCTTTGTCCAG
>NZ_BMMP01000006.1 GCF_014645895.1 Streptomyces daqingensis
AACAAGGGGACGGGGTATCAACATATCTGGCGTTGACTTTTAGCACGCTGTTGAGTTCTCAAAGAACGGACGCTTCCTTCGCAACCCTTTCACAGGCCACTCCGGGCGCTTCCCTCTCGGTGAATCCGACCTTACCAGAATCGCTTTCCTATTCCGTAATCCGGTCTTGGAAGGCTTCCGGCCGACGAGGTCCTCCGGACGAAGCTCGTCCGGTACCCGTCGAGGTGGAGCAGTAAACATACTCGGGCGGGGCGGCCCGATGCAAATCGAGGCGCCCCGCCCGGAGTTGGCGTCAGACCTCGACGACCACGGGGAGGATCATCGGGCGCCGGCGGTAGGTGTCGGAGACCCACTTGCCGACGGTACGGCGTACCAGCTGCTGGAGTTGGTGCGCCTCCGCGATGCCGTCCTGGGCCGTCTTGGCCAGGACCTCGTCGATCTTCGGCACGACGCGCTCGAAGTCCGCGTCGTCGATGCCCGATCCGCGCGACTGGATGTGCGGGCCGCCGACGATCTTGCCCGTGCTGCTGTCCACCACGACGAACACCGAGATGATGCCCTCGTCGCCGAGGATGCGACGGTCCTTGAGCGAGGACTCCGTCACATCGCCGACGGAGAGACCGTCCACGTACACGTAGCCCGCGTGCACCTTGCCGGAGATCTTGGCCTTGCCGTCCAACAGGTCGACGACGACGCCGTCTTCGGCGATGACGACACGGTCGCGGGGTACGCCGGTCTGGGCGCCGAGCTCCGCGTTGGCGCGCAGATGGCGCCATTCGCCGTGTACAGGCATCAGGTTCCGCGGCTGGCAGATGTTGTAGAAGTACAGCAGTTCGCCCGCGGAGGCGTGGCCTGAGACGTGGACCTTCGCGTTGCCCTTGTGGACGACGTTCGCGCCCCACCGCGTCAGGCCGTTGATGACCCGGTAGACGGCGTTCTCGTTGCCGGGGATGAGCGACGAGGCCAGGATCACCGTGTCACCCGGCACGATGCGGATCTGGTGGTCGCGGTTGGCCATGCGGGACAGTGCCGCCATCGGTTCGCCCTGCGACCCGGTGCACACCAGCACCACTTCGTCGTCCGGCAGGTCGTCCAGCGTCTTCACGTCGACGACGAGGCCGGCGGGGACGTTGAGGTAGCCCAGGTCGCGGGCGATGCCCATGTTGCGCACCATCGAGCGTCCTACGAACGCCACGCGGCGCCCGTATTCGTGTGCGGCGTCCAGGATCTGCTGGATCCGGTGCACGTGGCTCGCGAAGCTCGCGACGATGATGCGTTTCTGCGCGCTCGCGAAGACCTGCCGCAGGACGCCCGAGATCTCGCGCTCCGGCGGGACGAAGCCCGGCACCTCAGCGTTCGTCGAGTCGGACAGCAGGAGGTCGATGCCTTCCTCGCCGAGGCGGGCGAAGGCACGGAGGTCCGTGAGGCGGCCGTCGAGCGGAAGCTGGTCCATCTTGAAGTCGCCGGTGTGCACGAGCATTCCGGCGGGTGTGCGGACGGCCACAGCGAGGGCGTCCGGGATGGAGTGGTTGACCGAGACGAACTCGCAGTCGAAGGGGCCGATGCGCTCCCGGTGGCCTTCCTCGACCTCCAGGGTGTACGGCCGGATGCGGTGCTCCTGAAGCTTGGCCTCGATGAGGGCGAGGGTCAGCTTGGAGCCGATGAGCGGGATGTCGGCCTTCTCGCGAAGGAGGAAGGGCACGCCGCCGATGTGGTCTTCGTGGCCGTGCGTGAGCACGATGCCGTCGATGTCGTCGAGGCGGTCCCGGATCGAACTGAAGTCCGGAAGGATCAGGTCGATCCCGGGCTGCTCCTCCTCGGGGAAGAGCACACCACAGTCGATGATCAGCAGGCGGCCGCCGAATTCGATGACCGTCATGTTGCGGCCGATCTCGCCGAGACCACCGAGCGGTGTGACCCGCAGGCCGCCTTCGGCGAGCTTCGGCGGCGAGCCGAGCTCGGGATGCGGATGACTCAAAAGACTCTCCTCACCAGACGCGCGCCACGCTCCCCCTGGCCTCCGGCATGGGGACCCTCTGGCCCCCGGCTCGGGGAACCCCCTGGGACACGTGGCGCGCGCGATATTCGTGAATGCTTCGTTATGCGTATTCGGTCGTTCTGATCATGTCGTCGTTATGCGGGCTTCGCCCGTCGTGCTGCCGTCGCGTCGGTGTTCAGATTTCTACGCCGCCGTGGGCGAGGTCATGCCTGAGCTGCTGGGTCTCCTCGGGGGAGAGCTCGACGAGAGGCATCCGCAGCGGGCCGGCGGGCAGCCCGCGGAGCGCGAGGGCGGCCTTCGTCGTGATGACGCCCTGCGTGCGGAACATGCCCGTGAAGACGGGCAGGAGCTTCTGGTGGATCTCCGTGGCCTTCGTGACGTCCCCGCTCAGGTGCGCCTCCAGCATGGAGCGCAACTCTGGGGTGACGAGATGGCCGACGACGGATACATACCCGACCGCGCCGACGGAGAGCAGCGGCAGGTTCAACATGTCGTCTCCGCTGTACCAGGCGAGGCCGCTGGTGGCGATGGCCCAGCTCGCGCGCCCGAGGTCGCCCTTGGCGTCCTTGTTCGCGACGATGCGCGGGTGCTCCGCGAGGCGGACGATCGTCTCCGTGTTGATGGGGACACCGGAGCGGCCGGGGATGTCGTACAGCATCACCGGCAGGTCGGTGGCGTCGGCGATCGCGGTGAAGTGCCGGAAGAGGCCTTCCTGCGGCGGCTTGCTGTAGTAAGGCGTCACCGCGAGGAGGCCGTGCGCACCGGCCTTGGCGGCGTCGCGGGCCAGCTCGAGGCTGTGTGCCGTGTCGTTCGTGCCGGCTCCGGCGACGACATGGGCGCGGTCTCCGACCGCCTCGACCACCGCCCGGACGAGCTGGGCTTTCTCGACATCGCTGGTGGTCGGGGATTCGCCGGTGGTGCCGTTGACGATCAGACCGTCGTTGCCTGCGTCGACCAGATGGACGGCGAGTCGCTGCGCTCCGTCGAGGTCGAGAGCACCGTCAGCGGTGAACGGCGAGACCATCGCGGTCAGGACCCGCCCGAAGGGCGTGTGCGGTGTGGAGGTCGGAGCCATGGGGTCCACGCTACTCGCAGCCAGGCCCGGCGGGGGCCCTCGGGGCCATCGTCCTGGTCATCCGCGACGTGACGGGCCTCACCATGAGGGAGACCCGGCACTGCCTGCTCGGGGGTTCAGGCAGTACCGAGCCTCGTTTTCAGCGTAGGCGCACTTCGCGAATCCCCGCAATCCAGACAGTTACGGCGCGACGCGACCGTTGGCATTGAAGGCCGCGTGCGTCAGGGGCATCAGCTTCGCCCACTGCTCCTCCATCAACTCGCCCACCATCTCGATCTCGCGCTGGGGGAAGGAGGGCACCTTCGCCTGCTCGTGCTGGGTGCGCAGGCCGAGGAAGTGCATGAGCGACCGGGCGTTGCAGGTGGCGTACATCGAGGAGTAGAGCCCGACCGGGAGGACGGCACGCGCGACCTCGCGGGCGACGCCCGCCTCCAGCAGACGCTGGTAGGTCTCGTACGCCTGACGGTAGGACTCCTCCATCGCCGTGGCGGTAAGGCTGTGCTGCTCCGGGGTGCCCTCCACGAACTCGTACTTGCCGGGGCGGCCCTGCTGGACGAGTTTGCGCGCGGCGTCAGGCGTGTAGAAGACCGGCTGCAGCTCGCGGTACCGGCCGGACTCCTCGTTGTAGGACCAGCCGACGCGGTGGCGGTGGAACTCCCGGAACACGAACAGGGGGGCGCTGATGAAGAAGGTCATCGAGTTGTGCTCGAAAGGACTGCCGTGCCGGTCCCTCATCAGGAAGTTGATCAGCCCCTTGGAGCGCTCGGGATCCTTGTGCAGCTCCTCGAGGGATTTCTCGCCTCCGGTCGAGACCCTGGCGGCCCAGAGCACGTCGGTGTCCGCAGCGCTGTGCTTGACCAGTTCGACGGTCATCTCGCTGCGGAAGCTGGGGGCAGCTGTCCCTACGGGGGTCTCGGTCACTGACAGGTCCTTCCGGTAGTGCAACGGAGCGCGCCCAGCCTACGGCGCTCCGCCGACAGCCCGGCCGCGCGCTCCCCCGGCGAAGAAGCGGGGCCGCATGACGCAGGGCTGCGGACGCGGACTCGCCCGCGGGACAAATCAGGAAGGCGCTTCGCCCCGATATGCGACTTTCGTCAGGACAAATGGATCTTCCTTTTGAGATAAGGCACCCCGGTGCACGAAGTCACAAGGGCGCTTGGTACTTTTCACTGACGATCCCGGGCCTCGTGGCACTTCTCAGCCCTCCCGGACGTTCTTCACATCGCAGCCAAACACACGACCTCAAGACAGGAGCCCCCTGCCCATGCCCCGCCGCGGAGAGTCAGTTCCGTTCGCGTTCATCGCCGACGCCGACCGGTTCCGCAGCAATGTCACACCGCCGCCTCGCGCCGAGCGCAGCCTCGCCCAGCGGGCAGGAAGTGCGCTGTTCGGCCTGACCGTGGTCGCGGGGCTGGCCGGCTCCCTCCTCCTGGGCGTTCCGGCTCTCGACCCCGACGAGCAGTCCCAGCGGGGCGGCCCCGCCGCGGCTGAGGGCCGCTGACACACCCGCACGGCACACGTTCGACGCGCCGCGTCGACCTGCCGGGCTGGCCGGGTTCCGCAATAGCTCGCTAATGTCCTCGCGCACCACCCGAACGAGTCCACCGCGAGCGAGGATCAGCCTGTGCCACTGCCTTTTCTGACGGCCGATGGCCAAGCGGACAGCGACCACGCGGATCTGACCCCGCTGCCGCACGACGCACGCGAGTACTGGCGCCGGCCCTACCGGCCCGGCCCCTGGCGGGTCGGCGGGGCGGCGCTGCTGCTGCTGCTCGCTTCCTACCTGCTGTTCTCAGCGTTGATCATCGCGCTGGCCGGAGCCCTGCCCGGCATGGCCGTGTGCCTCGGCGCAGGTCTGCTGGTGATCGCTCTGGCGCTGCGGCTGCTGCGCGTGGGGATCTGGGTGAGCGCCTACGGAATGCGCCAGGTGAGGCTGCTGAACACGGTGTCGCTGAGCTGGCGCCGGGTGGCAGCCGTCCGCACCGTGCAGCAGCCCGTCAAGTGGCTCGGACTGCCCCGGACCGTGCAGGGGCAGGCCCTCGCCGTCGTACGTCAGGGTGACGACGAGCCGCTTCGTCCCCTGCTGACCGATCACAACGCCGACTTCCTCGCGAGACCGGAAGCGTTCGACCGTGCCGCGGACGTCATCGAAAGCTGGGCCGCTGAGTCCCGTCCGGGAGCCTCCCGGTAGCACTGCTGCCGGCGGCGGTCAGCCCTGGTCGCGTCCGGTGTCGTCGCCGACGCTGCCGTGGGTGCCGTCCTGACGCGTGCCGCGCTGCTGAGCAGCAGGCGCGGATACTTCGGCCCCGTCGTGCAGGACGATGGCGTGCCGCATGGCCTTGCGGGCGCGTGGTGTGTCACGGGCGTCTCGGTAGGCGACGGCGAGACGGAACCAGCACCGCCAGTCGTCCGGCGACTGCTCGACCTCGGTCTGACGCTTCGCGAACACGGCGTCCGCCGAATCCCTGTCGATCCGGCCCGAGGGTGTGCGCCGCAGTTCGTCGACGGGCAGACCGCCCTCGGCCTCCAGTTCGCGGGCCAGGCGCCCGGCGCTCCGGGCGAACCGTGTGGTGTGCCAGAGGAACCAGACGCCGATCACGGGCAGGACCAGCACCGCGAGCCCGAAGACGACGGTCACCGGGGTGCCCTGTTGGATCAGCAGCACCCCCCGGCTTCCGACCAGCACGAAGTAGAAGACCAGCAGCGCGGCGAGCGCGAAGTATCCGAGTCTGGCGCGCACGCTCGTCATCGGTCCAAGTCGAGGAAGTGCTCAAGCCCGAACGTGAGTCCAGGCGTGGAGACCACCCGCCGCACGCCGAGCAGCACACCCGGCATGAAGGAGCTGCGGTGCAGCGAGTCGTGCCGGATGGTGAGCGTCTCGCCCTCACCGCCGAGCAGCACCTCCTGGTGCGCGACGAGTCCGCGCAGCCGCACGGCGTGCACAGGAACGCCGTCCACGTCGGCGCCGCGGGCACCTTCGAGGCCGGTGCTGGTGGCGTCGGGCTGGTCGGGGAGGCCTGCTTCCTCGCGGGCGCCGGCGATGATCTGGGCGGTGCGTACCGCCGTACCGCTGGGTGCGTCGGCCTTTCCGGGGTGGTGCAGTTCGACGACCTCAGCCGATTCGAAGAACCGGGCGGCCTGCTGTGCGAACCGCATGGTCAGCACGGCACCAATCCCGAAGTTCGGTGCGATGAGCACACCGGTCCCTGGCGAACCGTCGAGCCAGCCCCGCACGGTCTCCAGACGCTCGTCCGTCCAGCCAGTGGTACCGACGACACAGTGGATGCCGTTGCGGACGCAGTGCTCCAGGTTGCCCATCACGGCGTCGGGATGGGTCAGGTCGACGGCGACCTGTGTGCCGGCGCCCCTGAGGGCTTCGAGGCTGTCGTCGCGGTCGAGCGCGGCGGCCAGCTCCATGTCGTCGGCGGCCTCCACGGCCCGTACGGCCTCGGAACCCATTCGGCCCTCGGAGCCGAGGACGGCCACACGCAGCTTGCTCATGGTTCTTTCCTTCGCGGACTTGCAGAGATGACGGCGGGACGGACTGAGAGGCCGAAGCCGTCAGGCGACGGCCTCGTGCAGCTGCGACGCCTGACGGTCGGTGAGCGGGCCGATCACGGCCAGCGACGGACGCTGGTCGAGGACGTCCCGTGCCACTGCCCGGACGTCGTCGGGAGTGACGGCGGAGATCTTCGCGAGCATGTCGTCGACCGACAGCTGCTCGCCCCAGCACAGTTCGCTCTTCCCGAGCCTGTGCATCAGCGCGCCGGTGTCCTCCAAGCCCAGAACGGTCGAACCGGTCAACTGGCCGATGGCGCGCTTGAGCTCGTCGTCGGGCAAGCCGTGGCGTGCTGCCTGGTCCAGCTCGTCGCGGCAGATCTTCAGCACGTCCGAGACCTGACCGGGACGGCACCCCGCGTAGACGCCGAAGAGACCGCAGTCGGCGAATCCAGAGGTGTAGGAGTACGTGCTGTAGGCGAGGCCGCGCTTCTCACGGATCTCCTGGAACAGACGGGAGCTCATGCCCCCGCCGAGAGCCGCGCTGAGCACGCCCAGCGCCCAGCGCCGGTCGTCGTTCCGGGAGACCCCCGGCATGCCCAGTACGAGATGTGCCTGCTCGGTACGGCGGTCGGACAGATCGACGCGGCCCTGAGCGCGCACGGACCGCGTGCCGGTGCGGGGCCCTACGGGTTCCGCGCTCCCGTCCGTACGGCTGAGGGCGCCTGCCCGGTCGAAGGCGGCACGCACCTGCTCGACGACCGTGTCGTGATCCAGGTTGCCCGCGGCGGCGACGACCAGGTGCGGCGGGTCGTAGTGCTTGCGGTAGAAGCGGGCGATGCGGTCGCGGGTCAGCGAGTTGACCGTCTCCACGGTGCCGAGCACCGGGCGGCCGAGCGGTGAGTCACCGAACATCGTGTGGGCGAACAGGTCGTGCACGCAGTCGCCCGGGTCGTCCTCGGTCATCGCGATCTCTTCGAGAATGACACCGCGTTCCGCCTCGATCTCGGCGGGATCGAGAACGGAGCTGGTCAGCATGTCGCCGACGACGTCGATGGCCAGGGGAAGGTCCGCGTCGAGGACGCGCGCGTAGTAGCACGTGAACTCTTTGGAGGTGAAGGCGTTCATCTCACCGCCGACGGCGTCCAGCGCGGCCGAGATCTCCAGCGCGCTGCGGCGTTCCGTGCCCTTGAAGAGCACGTGCTCCAGGTAGTGGGTCGCTCCGTTGAGGGCGGGCGACTCGTCGCGGGAGCCGACGTGGACCCAGATGCCGATGGTGGCGGAGCGCACGGTGGGCACTCTCTCGGTCAGAACCCGCAGCCCGCCGGGCAGCACGGTCTTGCGGACCTCGCCCCCGCCCGTAGCGCTGCCGGCGCTGCCGCCGCCGCTTCCACCGACGCGTCCGCCGACGGACATCGGCTTCACCCTCCCTGGTGTACGGGCGACGGCCCGCCCCTCCGTGGTGGTGGGGCGGGCCGTCGCGCGGTGCGTGTCTGTCACTTGTCGCCCGCGGCGTCCGCGGACGCGCCGTCGCTCTCCTCGGACTTCTCGGAGCCTTCGGCGTCCTCGTCCAGCACGGGGATCAGCGAGAGCTTGCCGCGCTGGTCGATCTCGGCGATCTCGACCTGGACCTTCTGGCCGACACCGAGGACGTCTTCGACGTTCTCCACGCGCTTGCCGCCGGCGAGCTTGCGGATCTGCGAGATGTGCAGCAGACCGTCCTTGCCCGGCAGGAGCGAGACGAATGCCCCGAAGGTGGTCGTCTTCACGACCGTGCCCAGGTAGCGCTCGCCGACCTCGGGCATCGTCGGGTTGGCGATGCCGTTGATCGTCGTGCGGGCGGCCTCGGCGGCGGGGCCGTCGGCGGCACCGATGTAGATGGTGCCGTCGTCCTCGATCGTGATGTCGGCGCCCGTGTCCTCCTGGATCTGGTTGATCATCTTGCCCTTGGGGCCGATGACCTCGCCGATCTTGTCCACGGGGATCTTCACGGTGATGATCCGCGGCGCGTTCGGAGACATCTCGTCCGGGACGTCGATGGCCTCGTTCATCACGTCGAGGATGTGCAGGCGCGCGTCGCGGGCCTGCTTCAGCGCCGCGGCGAGCACCGACGCCGGGATGCCGTCGAGCTTGGTGTCGAGCTGCAGCGCCGTGACGAACTGGCGGGTGCCGGCGACCTTGAAGTCCATGTCGCCGTAGGCGTCCTCCGCACCGAGGATGTCGGTGAGGGTGACGTAGTGCGTCTCACCCTCGATCTCCTTGGAGATCAGGCCCATGGCGATACCGGCGACGGGAGCCTTGAGCGGCACGCCCGCGTTCAGCAGCGACATCGTGGAGGCGCAGACCGAACCCATGGACGTCGACCCGTTTGAGCCGAGCGCCTCGGAGACCTGCCGGATCGCGTAGGGGAACTCCTCGCGGGTCGGCAGGACCGGCACGATGGCGCGCTCGGCCAGCGCTCCGTGGCCGATCTCGCGGCGCTTGGGAGAACCGACGCGCCCCGTCTCACCGGTGGAGTAGGGCGGGAAGTTGTAGTTGTGCATGTAGCGCTTGCGGGTCACCGGGGAGAGGGTGTCCAGCTGCTGCTCCATGCGGAGCATGTTCAGCGTCGTCACGCCGAGGATCTGCGTCTCGCCGCGCTCGAAGAGCGCCGAGCCGTGCACCCGCGGGATGGCCTCGACCTCGGCGGCGAGCGTACGGATGTCCGTGACGCCGCGGCCGTCGATGCGCTTCTTCTCCTTGATGACGCGCTCGCGGACCAGTTCCTTGGTCAGCGTGCGGTACGCCGCGGAGATCTCCTTCTCGCGCCCCTCGAACTGGGGAAGCAGCTTCTCGGCCGCCAGGCCCTTCACGCGGTCCAGCTCTGCCTCGCGCTCCTGCTTGGCGGCGATCGTCAGAGCCTGGGCCAGCTCGTCGCGCACGGCTGCGGTGAGGGCCTCCAGCACGTCGTCCTGGTGGTCCAGGAAGATCGGGAACTCGGCGACCGGCTTCGCTGCCTTGCCCGCGAGGTCCGACTGGGCCTTGCACAGCACCTTGATGAAGGGCTTCGCCGCCTCGAGACCGGCGGCGACGACCTCCTCGGTCGGCGCCTCGGCTCCGCCCTTGACCAGCTCGACGGTCTTCTCGGTGGCCTCGGCCTCGACCATCATCACCGCGACGTCCCCGTCGGGGAGGGTGCGGCCGGCGACGACCATGTCGAAGACGGCGTCCTCGAGCTCGGTGTGCGTCGGGAACGCCACCCACTGGCCGCGGATCAGCGCGACGCGCGTGGCGCCGATGGGGCCCGAGAAGGGCAGGCCGGACAGCTGCGTGGAGCAGGAGGCGGCGTTGATGGCGACCACGTCGTAGAGGTGGTCGGGGTTGAGCGCCATGATCGTCTCGACGATCTGGATCTCGTTGCGCAGGCCCTTCTTGAAGGACGGGCGCAGCGGGCGGTCGATCAGGCGGCAGGTGAGGACCGCGTCCTCGGAAGGGCGGCCCTCGCGGCGGAAGAAGGAGCCGGGGATCTTGCCGGCCGAGTACATCCGCTCCTCGACGTCGACCGTCAGGGGGAAGAAGTCGAGCTGGTCCTTGGGCTGCTTGGAGGCGGTGGTGGCCGACAGCACCATGGTGTCGTCGTCCAGGTACGCCACGGCGGATCCGGCGGCCTGCCTGGCCAGCCGGCCCGTCTCGAATCGGATGGTGCGGGTACCGAAGGCGCCGTTGTCGATGACGGCTTCGGCGTAGTGGGTCTCGTTCTCCACCAGGGATATCTCCTCGTCTGCGTCCACCGCCCGTGTGGCGGTGGACCGGCTGCGGAGGAGCGCTCCGTGTGCGGGCCGGTCTTCGATCGAAGCACCCGGAACCGTCTGGGTGTCCGGGGGCCACTACCGAGGACCGGCTACGGGCGGGGCGCCCCTGCCGCGTCAGTCTGCGTAGTGAGCGTGCATGTGTTCTGTTTCCGTACGGCCTGCCGTACGTGTTTCCGTCGCGCCGGCCGCATGTCGTGCTGAGGCCAGCCTACAAACCTTCCTGGCCCGGCAGGTACGGCGAAGGGAGCGGCCCCCTGCTGCGGGAACCGCTCCCTCCTTCACGTTCAGCGGGCGCCGGCCGCGCCACGGCGGATGCCGAGGCGCTCCACGAGCGCACGGAAACGCTGGATGTCCTTCTTCGCGAGGTACTGCAGCAGGCGGCGGCGCTGGCCGACCAGCAGCAGCAGACCACGGCGCGAGTGGTGGTCGTGCTTGTGGCTCTTGAGGTGCTCGGTCAGGTCCGAGATCCGGCGGGAAAGCAGCGCCACCTGGACCTCGGGGGAGCCGGTGTCACCCTCCTTGGTGGCGAACTCGGACATGATCTGCTTCTTGGTCGCGGCATCGAGAGACGACACACGTACTCCTTCAGGGGATCTGCCCGGCGAGCGCCCCTGGTCTTCGTCTCAGGGGATGCTTCGGCTACTCGGAGGGCCGGCCCAGCCTACCAGCGCTTCCGGACGCCTCCGCCCGCCCCCCGTGCTGCTGGGGGCGGGCGGAGGCACTGACGGCACAGGCGCGTACTCAGCCTCCGACGGAGCCGCGGACGGCGGCGTAGACGTCGAGCACCGCGAGGCAGAGCGGGATCAGCGACAGCAGGACGAACGTCTCCGTGAGCTCCATGACGCGGCCCCAGAAGGGGGTGAGGCCCGTCCGCGGCACGATCAGGCCGACGGCCGAGACCAGCGCCGCGGCGACCGCGATGGACGCCGCGATCCAGACCGTACGGACGTCGAGCCCGGCGCTGTCGCCCGTGACGAGGTCGCGGACCAGCTCCGTCGGCGGGTTCAGGGAGAGACCGAGCGCCAGCAGGGTCAGCGCGCCGAGTCCGGCGACGAGCGCACACGTGACCTGGGAGGTGTAGCGGAAGAGGCGGGCGCGCAGCAGCATCGCGATGCCGGTGGCGAGCGCGAGGAGCTGTCCCCAGCCGTTGTGGGAGAAGCCCAGCACGGCCGCCGAACCCACCACGGCGGCGCACCAGCCGCCCACGAGACCGACGAGCATCTCGTGTCCGCGGCGGGCCTGGGCGGCGATGCGCTCGGCGTCGAGGGGGCCCTGGATGGAGCGTCCGCTGTCGCGGGAGTTCTCGTAGCCGCCCGCGCGGGGTTCGAAGCCTATGGGCAGCCGCGCGAAGCGCGCGGACAGGCCGGGGAGGAAGGCGATGGTCCCGACGGAGAAGGGGGCAGCCACCGCCGCCGCGTCGACCGCTCCGATGTCGGCGATGACGGCGATGAAGGTGAAGACGGTGCCCACCGCCGAGACGATGGCGGACGCGACGAACGGGCCGTCACCCCGTGGCGTGATCGCGATCAGCACCGCCGAGGCGAGCAGCACCGCGACGCAGCCCAGCAGGAACTGGAGCCGGCCGATCCCCTCACCCTCGTCCAGGGGCAGGATCCCGGACCCGGCGATCATGATGTGCGGCATGGCGCCGAGCCCGAGGGCGATGGACGTCGCCCTGTCCTCGTAGACGCGGGCGCGGACGCATGCGAGCGCGACCAGCAGGACTCCCGCCGCGGCGGCGATGATGCCGGGCAGCCCGTGCATGTCGTGCTTGACCGGATCGGCGAACCACAGGGCGAAGGCCATGAGCACCAGCAGCACACCGCCGCCGGTGAGTCCGGCCGCCCGCATGTGCCGCTCGTTCCACAGGGCGCGGTCGCGCCGCACGCCCGAGGCGACGGCGTCGCTCACGTCGTCGAAGACGGCGGAGGGCAGCGAGTCGGCGAAGGGGCGCAGGAGCAGCACCTCGCCGTCCCGGATGCCGTTGCCCGCCAGGGACAGGCCCGACTCGAGGACCCGCCCGTCCCGGCGCACGAGGTGGTACCCCGAGAGCGAGCCCTCGGCGGGGCTGCCTCCGGAGAGCCGGGCGATCTCCGGATAGACGTCGGACAGGGGCACGTCCTCGGGCAGCGCCACATCGATGCGCCCCCCGGGAGCAACTACCGTGACGCGGCAGAAGCCTGTCGCTGCGGTCGTGGCCACCTTCTTGTTCCCCCTTGCTGACTGCTCGGACTCGGCGTCACGCCGAAATAAGACATCTCGGGCTTTGTGGATTGCCCCAAACTCCCGCGCCGTGGAAGCACTTGGGGAAGATTGCGCGTCACCTTACCGTCCGCGGCGGACAGTCGGTCCTCCCGGATACCGGAGACTCCCACACCTACTAGGATCAGCGTCTGCATGACCGGTAGCTGTTGCGAGGGCGGGGGCGTCGGTGCGGAATTGCGAAATAATCGTGAAGGACTGATGTAACGGTGAGTGTGGTCATCGTGAAGCGGCAGCCACGGGTCATGCCGCCGACCGTGCCCGAAGGGGAAGTCAAGCTGGAATCCCCTCCCGAACTGCCGCGCGACGGGGACAACGACATCTGGATGAATCTTCTGCCCGTGATGGGCATGGGAGGTTCGGTCGCATTCTTCTTCATGCCGGGCTCACAGCCTTACATGAAGGTCGTCGGCGGTCTGATGGCGGTCTCCACGGTCGCCATGGCGATCGCACAGGTCGTGAGGGCGCGGCGAGGGGGCCGCGCCCAGATGGTGCAGGCGCGGAGGGACTACTTCCGCTATCTCGACCAGATCCGCAAGGACGTCCGCAAGACCTCGGAGGCGCAGCGCAGCGCGCAGCTGTATCAGCACCCGAGTCCGGAGCAGCTCTGGGCGATCGCCGGTGACGGCAAACGGCTGTGGGAACGCCGGCCGTCCGACAACGACTTCTCGTCCGTGCGAATCGGCACCGGCTGGCAGCAGTTGAGCACTCCGCTCGTGGCGCCGGAAACAGCGCCGAAGGACGAACTGGAGCCGCTCACAGCGGAAGCGATGAAGTCCTTCCTGGACATTCACCGTTCACTTCCGGATCTCCCCATCGCGGTGAGCCTGAGGGCCTTTTACCACGTTGTCGTCACCGGAACTACCGACGAGGTGTACGGCAATGTCCGCGCGGCGCTCGGACAGCTCTCCGCGCTCCACTCACCCGAAGAGCTGATGATCGCCGTCGTCGCCCACCCGGGTTCGATGGCGGAATGGGACTGGACGAAGTGGCTGCCGCACGCGCAGCATCCGTCGCAGTCCGACGGGGCGGGCCAGGCCCGGCTGTTCTACGACGACCTCGGGCAGCTCGAGGAGTCGCTCTCCAGCCAGCTCGACGGCAGGGCGCGCTGGAACCGCGACGGGACGCCCGTGGCGGACCAGCCGCACATCGTCGTCGTCCTCGACGGCGGCTCGATCCCCCCGGACTCGCAGCTCGCCGGCGCCGAGGGCCTGCAGGGCGTCACGTTCATCGAGGTGGCCCCCGGCTCACTGGACGACCAGATGTCCGGCGGCCTCACCGTGCACGTACGTGAGAAGGCTCTCGACCTCTACGTCGGCCGGGAGGCGGCGTACTCGGGCAAGCCCGACCTGCTCAGCTACGAGCAGGCGGAAGCGCTGGCGCGGCAGCTCTCCCCCTTCCGGATGGGCAGCGGCGACGAGGGCGAACCCCTGCTCTCCAACCTCGACTTCACCGACCTCATGGGCATCGGCGACGCGGGCTCCGTCGACATGTCCCGGACCTGGCGGCCGCGCTCGCTGCACGAGCGGCTCCGCGTGCCCATCGGCATCGGCGGCGAGGGCGAACCCGTCATGCTGGACATCAAGGAGGCGTCGCAGGAAGGAATGGGCCCCCACGGGCTGTGCGTCGGCGCCACCGGCTCCGGCAAGTCGGAGCTGCTCCGTACGCTCGTGCTCGGCCTGGCGGTGACGCACTCCTCGGAGACGCTCAACTTCATCCTCGCCGACTTCAAGGGCGGCGCGACCTTCACGGGCATGGCCGACATGCCGCACACGGCGGCGGTCATCACCAACCTCGCCGACGAGCTCACGCTCGTCGACCGCATGCGCGACGCGATCACCGGTGAGCTCAACCGGCGGCAGGAAGTGCTGCGCAAGGCGGGCAACTACGCGAACATCACGGACTACGAGAAGGCGCGCGCGGCGGGAGCGGCGCTCGATCCGCTGCCCTCCCTCGTCCTGATCATCGACGAGTTCAGCGAGCTCCTCACCGCGAAGCCCGACTTCATCGACATGTTCATCCAGATCGGCCGCATCGGCCGCTCCCTGGGTGTGCACATGCTGCTGGCCTCGCAGCGGCTGGAAGAGGGCAAGCTCCGCGGTCTGGACACGTTCCTGTCGTACCGGATCGGTCTGCGGACGTTCTCCGCCGCGGAGTCCCGCACCGCGATCGGCGTTCCGGACGCCTACCACCTGCCCAACGTGCCCGGCGCCGGCTACCTCAAGTACGACACCGAGACGATGGTGCAGTTCAAGGCGGCGTACGTCTCCGGCGCCTACCGGGCAGCCGGCCCGACCCGGGTCAGCCAGTCCACGCAGACGCGGCCGGTCGAGTTCACCGCCACACCCGTGGCGCTGCCCGCGACGCCGGAGCCGCAGACCGTCGACAACGACACCGTCGACGACGCTCTCGCCGACACCGTGCTCGACGTCATCGTGCAGAAGATGGTCGGACAGGGCCCGTCGGCGCACCAGGTGTGGCTGCCCCCGCTGGACGAAGCCCCGTCCATCGACCAGCTGCTGCCCTCGCTGGCGCCCACTCCGGAACGCGGACTGACGGCGCCGGAGTACACGGCGCTCGGGCGTCTCGTCGTGCCGGTAGCACTGCTGGACAAGCCGTTCGAGCAGCGGCGTGACGTGCTGTACCGCGACTTCTCCGGGGCCGCCGGCCACGGCTTCTTCATCGGCGGTCCGCAGTCGGGCAAGTCGACGCTGCTGCGCACGCTGATGACGTCGTTCGCGCTCACCCACACCCCATCCGAAGTGCAGTTCTACTGCCTGGACTTCGGCGGCGGCTCGCTGCTGGCGATGGAGGGCCTCCACCACGTCGGCGGCGTGGCGAACCGTCTGGACGGCGAGAAGGTGCGCCGCACGGTCAGCGAGGTCATGGCGATCCTCAACGAGCGTGAGGAGTACTTCCGCTCCAACAACGTCGACTCGATCGCCACCTTCCGCCAGCGCCGCGCCGCGGGGCAGCTGCCGGACCAGAAGTGGGGCGACGTCTTCCTCGTCATCGACGGCTGGGCGACGTTCAAGAACGACTACGAGATGCTGGAGAGCGACATCACCGACATCGCCACGCGCGGTCTCGGATTCGGCGTCCACCTCATCCTCACCGCGTCGCGGTACACGGAGGTGCGTCCGGCGCTCAAGGACCTGCTGCAGAACCGGGTCGAGCTGCGGCTCGGCGACCCGTCCGAGTCCGAGATCGACCGCAAGGTGGCCGCGAACGTCCCGGCGGGGCTGCCCGGCCGGGGTCTCAGCCCCGACAAGCTGCACCTGATGACGGCGCTGCCGCGCATCGACGGCTCGTCGACGCTGGAGGACCTCTCCGACGCGACCCAGCAGACGATCCGCGCGGTGAACGACCACTGGAAGGGCGACCCCGCGCCGGCGGTGCGGCTGCTGCCGACGATGCTGGAGGCGTCGCGGCTGCCCAAGGGGTCGGACTACCCGGAGCTCGGTCTCCCGTTCGGCATCGACGAGGCCTCGCTGCGGCCCGTGTTCGTCAACTTCGAGACGGACCCGCTGTTCGTCGTCTTCGGCGAGAGCGAGTCCGGTAAGAGCGCACTGCTGCGGCTGCTCATCCAGAAGATCACGGAGCGGTACTCGCCGGACAAGGCGAAGATCGTCGTCGGTGACTACCGGCGTGCGCATCTGCAGGGCGTGCCGGAGACGCATCTGTCGCGCTACTGCGCGGCCGCGCCCGCCCTGCAGGAGACGCTGGAGGGCCTGGCGGGGTCGATGTCGCGCCGCATGCCGGGGCCGGACGTCACGCCGGAGCAACTGCGCAACCGCAGCTGGTACGACAGCCCGGACGCCTTCGTCATCATCGACGACTACGACCTGGTGGCCACGGGGCAGAACCCGCTGATGCCGCTGCTGGAGTACCTGCCGTTCGCGCGCGACGTGGGCCTGCGCGTCATCATCGCCCGTTCGTCCGGCGGCGCCAGCCGCGCGCTGTACGAGCCGGTGATGCAGCGCATGAAGGAACTGGGCGCACAGGGCATCGTCCTTTCGGGCGACAGGTCCGAGGGCGCGCTGCTGGGCAACATCTCGCCCACGCAACTGCCCGCCGGCCGGGGCTACTTCCAGACGCGGCGACGGGGCGGTCAGCTCGTCCAGACGGGATGGCTGCCGGCGCACAACTGAGGCGGCCGGGGCCCGCGGCAACGCTGCGCCTCGCACACGCGGGATCGGAGCCGGGCAGGGACGTGATCCCTGCCCGGCTCATGTGTGCGGGGCCGGACCGGGCCTCACCGGAACCGACTGTTTCCGTCACACCTCGTGATCGTCACGTGGGATGATGAGGGGACGGGCGCGGGGGCTGAGAACGCACGGAGTACGGACGGTCGCGCTGCCCGCCGCAGAACGCGAACCGGCACGGGAACGAGAAGGAGCAGGCGGCGATGGGGACGCAGCAGGAGAAGGACGAGCTGTACGCGATGGACATCTCCGACGCCGTCTGGGAGTCGGCGCCCGGCGCTCCCGAAGAGGAACGGGTCGAGATCGCCCATCTCCCCGGAGGCGCCGTCGCGATGCGCAACTCCAAGGACCCCGGCACAGTGCTGCGCTACACGCAGGCTGAGTGGCGGGCTTTCGTACTCGGCGCGCGGGACGGCGAGTTCGACCTCGAACCGGCACCGGAGAACGGCCGGGAGTGACGCGGGCGGACCCGGTGCGACCTCGCCGTGGCTCCTGACGGAGCGCCGGTCAGTCCCGGCCCGGGGCAGCAGCGAGGATGTCCGCGTAGTCGGTTCTGGCCGAGCGCCGTTCCATCGAGAGCACCTGCGTCCTGCGCCGCACGGTCATCAGCGCGTTGCCGCCCGGCAGCGCCAGGACACCGCCCAGTTCGAGATCCCCGGCGTACCAAGCGCCCCGCTGCATCGACTCGTCCCAGCGGTTCCAGCGAAGGGGATCGCGGGCGCACATGCTTTCCGACCAGGCCGATCCGTCGTCGTCCACGTACGTGCTCCTGCCGTCCCGCTCATGCCTGTCGGGCAGCCGGAACTGCACGGGAACGCCCCCTGCTTCCTTCGTCCCGGACAGCTTCCGCACCGCCGGGAGCGGTCGCCAGGGGTAGGCCTCCAGGATCCTGCGGGCCTTGGTCAGGCGGGACAGGGCACCGCAGCAGCAGTACAGCGCGCACGGGTACGCCAGGACGGCCGCCGCGCCGATGAGCCCTCCGGCGCTGTTGCCGTCCCGGGCGTCGGCGCCGTCCCACCGCACCTCGGCGAACACGCCGCTCAGCACCAGGGCCGCGACGAACAGGACGCTCCACATCCAGAGCTTGGCCACGACCCGGCGTCGCATGGCCTTCCACACGGCCTGAGTGCCCGGCTCGTCGAACGCCACCGGTGCCGACGGCAGTGGAGGCCCGCTGACTCCCACTTCCGGCTCCTCTCCTCGTGCGCCTGTCCTGGGGCGTGCACGCCTCATAGCGTGCGCGGGCTACAGCGACCGCCGTTCGAGACCTGCGCGACGGGCCTTCTCCAGGCGCTCGGTGCCGGCACGACCGCGCGCTGCGGCGAGCTCGTCCCACTTCAGCGGCTGTACCAGCATCAACTCGCCCGAGCCGGGCACCATCACGACTCCCCCGAAGATCTCGTCGCCCGCGAACCACACGCCGTCCTCGATGTCCCTCGGCCACAGCTTGCCCACCGGCTGGTGGGCGGCCAGTTCCGGGGAGCCTCCGCCGCTCCCGTCCCCAACGCCGAGGCGCAGCAAACGCTTGCCGGAGGCACGCAAGTTGAGCTTCTCCACCGGGCTGCGGAAGGTGAATTCGTAAACCTCCAGCACACGGGCGGCGAGCCGCACCGTGCGCATCTGCGCACCGCAGAAGCCCGTCCCGGTGAAGAAGGTGACAACCGCGGCGGGAGCAGCCATCACGGCGTAGTCGGACTTGCTCAGCGGCACCGCCGCCACCACCACGGCGACGCACCCCACGAGCAGTGCGTAACGCCTCAGCACGACGTTGCAGTGGTGACGCACCACCCCCCGGCGGTCCGAACCGTCCGTCGCGTACGGAACCTTGCCGCGGAAGGGCTCGTAGACCAGCAGCAACGTCGCCGTGACGCTCAGCGCCATGAGAGCGATCAGCCCCGGCACCGCGAGTACCACGAGATGATCGGTCAGCACCGTGAGGGAGAGCCCGTAGGCGGCGACGAACGCCAGGGCCCACTTCAGCAGCAACGCCGGCCGTGACGGCTGCCGCGCACTGCCCGGCCGCACCACGCGCCCCTTTCCCCCGCTGCCCGCCGGCTGCTCCGCGCTCACCCGAAGTCGCTCCGCACGGCGTGGGCGACCGACCCCGCCTCGGGCTCGGCGTGCCCCGGGGACGGATCGGTGAACGTGACCGTACTCGCCACGCCGCGCAGCACGTTCCGGAAGTCGTCGACCGACTGCAGGGACGGCGTGACCAGTTGAATGGCGATGATGGCACCCGCACGCGTGTCCGGAATGGCGACCATGCCCTGCCACACACGGGCCTCCTCCGGACCGTCGGCCCCTGCGGCGGCCGCCCCCGGCACCACGCTGCGCTTGACGGACTCGGTGAGGAACCCCGGCCCGCAAGGGAGTTCGAGAGGGACGATCCCGCTGTCGGCGCCCTCCCCCGCCCCCGAAGCCATGAGCGTGGCGAGTACCGCCTTCGGGTTGACCCCCTGCACCCCCACGCTGGACACCGTGAGCACGGACGTGGCGACGTCCCCCTGCCCGTCCGGATGCATACCGATCGCGCAGCCCTGCACGCGGTGCTTCTGCATCTCCCACATGGTGAGGGCATACAGACGGAACACCTGGTCCGCGCGCTCCCGCACGTCCTCCGGCAGGGCCAGGATCTGCCGCGCCATCCCGTCGAGCTGCTCGCGGTCCGGCCGGACTTCGAGCTGCAGGTAACCGTGGGGGACGTCGTACCAGAACTGCGTGGGCAGCCGTACGGCCGGCTCCTCGCGGGCGGTGCTCACAGTCTCAGGCCCGCTACGAGGTCGCCCACCCCGTCGGCCAGGTCGGCGACGCCGCCCGGCGCTCCGTAGGCGGCCGCACCGGCCTTGGTGAACTCCGCTCCGTCATGGGCGGGCCCGGCGTCCGGGATGACGCCCGCCGTCTCCAGGGAGGACGCCCCGTTGGCGAGCACGTTCGCTCCGTTGATGCCGTACTGCAGCAGCCCCGTGTTGGGGTCCGTGGCGACGTCGAGCGCCTTGAAGTTGAACGCGGAGACCGTCTCCCTGCCGAAGGCCGCGACCTTCGATCCGGCGGACATCACCTCGCCGCCTTCCCTGGCGGCACCGGAGAGCATGCTCACCTCACCGCCGGCCTTGCCGAGGGCGCCGGCGCCGGGGATCATCCCCAGCGCGTCGCCGCCCACGGACGCCCAGGCGCTGAAGGCCTCCATGCCGCCGTACTTGCCCATCAGCGAATTGCGGAAGTCCTCGCTCGCGAGGTTCTTGCTCATGGAGGCGGCACTGGCGACGACGGCGATGCCCGCGAAGACCGGCGCCAGCGGGGTGGGGAACAGGGCCAGGAGACCCGCGATCGCACCGATCGTGCCCGCGTGGTCCAGGAGGAACTTGCCCGCGGCCTTCAGCCCGTCACCGATGGCGCCGAGGGTCTTGCTCAGCCAGCCGGGTTCCTTCGGAGCGAGGTCGTCCTCCGCCTCGTCCAGGGCGTCGGCGACCGAGTTGGCCTCGCGCTCGTGTTCCTTCTCCAGCTCCTTGGCCTTCGAAATAACGCTCTCGTACGCCTTGTTGGCCTTCTCCAGGCTGGCGGAGGCGGACTTGAGGCGGCCCTCCGCGGCGCGCAGGCGCGCGGTCGCCGCGTCGGCCTCGGCCTGGCTCGGAAACTCCTTGCCGCCGAGCTTCAGGTCGGGGTCCTTGCCGGCCTCGTCCTGCTGCGTCTTGGCCGAGCCCTGGGCGGCCTTGGCTTCCTTCGCCTCGTCGTCGTACTTCTTCGCCAGTTCGCGGTTGGACGTCAGGTCGCCGTCCCACTTCTTGAGCTGGGCCGCCGCCTTCTCCAGGGACGCCGCGGCGTTCTTCATGTACTTCGGCAGGTCGCCGTCGAGTTCGTCGCGGAACGCGTTCGCCGCGTCGCCCTCCCAGTGGCTGCTCTCGCCGAGCAGCCGCTCGATCTGCTGGTGCGAACTGCGCAGGGCCTTCGCGGCCTTGTCCACCTTCGTCTTCAGGGAGTGGACCTCGCTCGGGATGCCCGGCACCGGGTTCCAGCCGAGATTCGGGTACGGATTCGCCGCCATCAGTTGCCCCCGCCGGAAGTGCCCTGGTCCGCCATCTGCTTGAGGGCCTTCTCCAGGTTGTCTTCCATCTCCTTGTAGCTCTTCTTGTTCGCCTTCACACCCTCTTTGATGCCGCCGATCAGCTCGCTGATCTGCTCGGAGCCGTACTTCCACTTGTCCTGGAAGGTGTCACACGCCTCGTCGAGCCGTGACGTTCCGATCTGGTCACCACGGACGTGAGAGAGAGCGGTACGGGCCTCGTCCAGGTCCTTGACACTGCTCTCCAACGACTTGACGAACTGATCGAGTTGATCAGTGTCCGTCTTGAAGTGATCCCCCATGACGTACCTCTCCTGAATGCGGACTGAGCACAAAGAGATGCTGGAGCGACGCAGTTACCCGCAGGAAGGGCTGGGCAGAGCGTTGCGCGCCGCGTAGGGCGCCGAGTATACGAGTCCAGGGAACGCCGACAGGCCACCCCGTGTGACAGGTCTGTACCGGTAGCTCTCAGCCACGGCCGACTCCCCGCTCTGCACGTCAAGTCGAACGCAAGCGGCGGTGACTTCCCCTGTAGACGGGCCACTTCAGGCCGGACATCCGAGCGGCCCGGAGCCCGGCATCGTCGCTTTCACTACCTCCGCGACCGCTCTCCGGCACGGCAAGGCATGATGGGCACCTCTCCAACGCGGTGCGAACACCGAAGTGCGGCATGACAGAAGGGCGGATCAGTGAACAACCAGCCCCGGGGCAACGCGTCGGGCGGAACTCCGCCGGGCCCGCAGTCCCAGAACAGGACCATGCTGAAGATCTTCCTGGGTCTCCTGGTGGTCGCCGCCGTCGCCTGGCTCGCGCTCGTGCTCACCGACGCCGCAAAGCCGTCGGACGCCCTCGTCACGGTCGGCGGCGCCTTCGTCATCCTCGCCGCGATCACCGACGCGACGATGCGCCACAAGAGGCAGGCCCGTCAGCGCAGCCCCTTCTCCCTCGACGACATCCGGCAGCGGGTCGACAGCGACGCCCTGCGGCAGCTGAGGGACTCAAAGGGCGAGGTGCCCGCCGTGAAGGAGCTCCGCAAGCAGGTTCCGGAAGCGTCGCTTCTCGACGCCACGAAGGTCATCAGGAGTCTGTGAGGAACAGGAAGGACTTATTGAGGGTTTTCCAACCTGCTTGCTGGCCGGACAGTTGAGGTGCGGAAGTATAGAAGCTCCTGGTAGACGGGTGGGTGTCGAGTCCAAGCCGTCCTGACAGGAGCTTCCGCGTGCTTGTCTACCCAGCCGGCGTCGATCTGTCCATCTCGGCCCTGCGCTTCCTCTCCCGTGAACTGGCCGCACATCGACGGGAACAGGGCACCCGGTGGCGTCGGTTGACCACGGGACGGCAGGCCCTGCTGGTGCTGGCGCATCTGCGGTGCGGCCACACATACGCCCAGCTCGCTGCCGGGTACGGCGTGGGCACCACCACCGCCCTACCGATACATCACCGAGGCCGTCGGCCTCCTGGCCGCCCTCGCTGCGACTCTCGCCGAGGCGATAAAGACCGCATCCACCAAGGCATTCGTGATCCTGGACGGCACCCTGCTGCCGATCGACCGGATCGCCGCCGACCGGCCCTTCTACTCCGGCAAACACAAGAAACACGGCATGAACGTACAGGTCATCACTGACCCGCACGGGCGGCCGCTATGGGCCTCACCTGCGCTGCCCGGAGCCGTCCACGACATCAAGGCCGCGCGCACCCACGGCATCATCGAAGCCCTGTCCGAAGCGGGCGTCGAATGCTGGGCCGACAAGGGCTACCGGGCGCCGGCGGCACCATACGGCTGCCCTACTGGGGTCGCTGGGAGCGACTCTCCGCAGGACAGCAGGCCGTCAACCGCTCGCACGCGAAAATCCGCGCGCTCGTCGAGCAGGCCATGGCCACCCTCAAGAAGATGCGAAGTCCTCAGAGCCCCGAGAGGTCAGGATTTTCTTCTGTCGGAAGGGCGGATGTCAGAAAGGTAGAGGCCGGCGAGCATCAGCACCAAGAAGGGGCTGGCAATGCCGACAGCCCAACGCCACGAAGTGGGAACCTCAAACGTCATCAGGGCACTACACGACATGATCAAGGCGAAGACGATCAGTGTCGGGCGTCCGATGTAGGTAGGCCACAGCGAACGAGGATCCCAGAGTTTCAGGGATGCTTCGTTCGAAGACGTTCCGCCCTTCTCTACAGGAATGCTGACTGGCGCCAGCTCCTTCGACTCGACTGAGGGAAGCATGCCGTGCAACACCCAACCACTGTCCGCTACAAGCGCAGCGGGAGTCCCGCTCAGGGAGAAGCGTCCCTCCCGGGATCCTCGCAACACGTCCCAACAGAGCCACAAAGACTCGCCCTTGATCGACTCAGGCAGGTCACCTTCTGAAAGATCAACGATAAAGTGCGCTGTGACATCGGCATCCGTTTCGATCGCCAGAGTGCGCTTGGCTCCCTCATTCGTCTGACCGTTGGAACCACCCGGCTTGCTCCGGAAGGCGGCCGCCCCCAGACACTTTCCGCGGACCGCTCTATCCCGCCGCCCCAATCGGCCGAAGCCACGCAATCCAAGTGAGCCGTATACAAGGGCAATGCCGCCCAAAATGCCGACCGCCCATACTCCGAGCAAAATCCACTTCACCTGGGATGGCAATGTGTCACCGCGTACCTTGTGAATCAGCTGATCCTTGCTGCCTGCCACAGCGCCCAGGCTCGGATCCTTTGGCGCGTACAGAACTGGCACACCGTCTCCCCGGCGAAGTGGGGCAGAAGACTCAGGCTTCACGTTCGCCGTGATGGAATTCTCACCACCACGCGCCGGCAACCGCACAGTTGCCGTGGCGGTGTAGTAGGATTTTCCTCTGCTTGGATCGTGGAATTCTACATCAGTGACCCTGACAATTTCCGCGTTCGCGAATTTTGCACCGACGGAATGAATCCTCTCCACTTCGCTTGGTCGCTGCGGTTCGCCCATCGCCATGACGACAAGCCCCAGCGTGATCGTCCAGATCCCAATAGCGGCGGCGAGAGAGCGAAGTAACTGCTGCTTCCGCGAGGGAATCTTCAGAGGAGGAGCAGCACGGCCTTCCGAAGTATTTCCAGCGACCGAGCTCAAAAAACTGTCAGTGACAACCCTGCTGAATGTTCTCCGACCCGCTTTATGCTGCCACCCGGAAATCGCAGCCAAAACGACAATGCCGGAACCGAGTGCGGAAAGAATCAACATCCTGCGCGAAGACGGTTCCGAACTGAAGGTCCAGGTCACTATCACCGCAAAGAGCACCGCGATCGCTACTGACGCACAAACGCCGCCGAGCTTCTTGCTCTTCTGCTGCTCTTGAGGTTCAGGCATCATCCGAAATCCTCACGAATCTTGTCAAGCGGTGATGCGTTATCACCGGCGACGCCTTTGCTTGCTCCTGAACTTGCGTCGCCGGCGACTTGATCGATCTCTTCGGCAGCGTCCTTTCCCGTATTGGCAGAGATACCACCCGAAACTTCAGCTGATGAGCCGAAGGCTAGATCGCCAGCGATCCTGTCGTGTTCTGGCCTCTCACCCCTGTAATTGAAATCGCTGGACATGTCATCCGCGATGTCTTTCATGCCACGGTCGAACCCCCTGGCAGTACTGGAGAGCCCTCCTGCGGCCCCACCAGTAATCGCCGTAACCGCTGACTGTTTCACGTCAAATTCTTTGTCACTGAATACTGGCGTCGAATTCAATGCGTCACCTGCTACTCCTCCAACTGCCCCAGTAGCCACACCGCTAGCAAAGTCTCCCTTCCCCAACGCAGATGCTGCCTTTCCTGCTGCCGCCCCAGCGGTGGCGCCACCGAGGCCTCCGGCTAGGTTGCTGGAAACCTCGAAACCTTTGCCGCTTACCAGGCTCGTAGCCATGCCACCAGCTGTTCCGCTCGCCCAATTTGCCAAGCCCTCGGCCGCCAGTTTTCCAGCCCTTCCGGAGTTATATAGAGTTCGAAATGCAGTTCCTACCGCCCTCAAGAGAGTACCCAGCCCGCGACATAGATCGAGTGCCCGGTTCACCAACATGGTGACTCGAGCCGTTCCTACAGCAGCCGATACACCGACAGTCAGAAAGGACATACCGACGGAAACTGCCACCGAGATTCCGATCTCGATATAGATTTTTTCAACCTTTTCGTTGACCTCCTTAATCCCTTTTGCAGCCTTATCCAAACCTTCAGCTGCTTCATCAAATTGCGCAGTGGATTTCTCAACCGTTGACTTGAAGTTTTTCCAATGCTGTTCGAACGCCTCTGCTGCTGGACCTCGCCAGGTATCACCTACAGCCCTTTCGACCTCTTTATTGAGGTCCCTGAGAATGCCTTCGACTTCTGATTTCAGGCTTCGCCATTCTTTCGCGGCCTGCTTTAGCTCCTCAGGTCGCCCTCCGGGCTTGATGACCTCAATCCCGAGCTCAATAATCTCTTCGGCGGTCGATTCCTCACCACTCACCCGCTTTCCCCCTACTGCTTACCGAACAAGACGGCCACTTGCTCGTCGTTATCCTCGGTATTCTTCGTTACTTTCTTCAACGCTTCGGCGATGGCATCTAAATGCTCATGTACGATCTTGATCGCGCTCGCAACATCATGAGAATAATCAACGTAGGCTGACGTTACCTCCTCTGATTCCGTCAGCACTCCGAAGCCGTCCGAGATTGCCTCCTCGCCCGTCTCCTGTTTAAATTTTTTTAGATGCGCTTGCAGATCGTACGCATGCAGCTCAAAGCTCTTAGCGAGCCTTTTCATTTTGACAGGATCGACGTAAGATTCCTCGCTCAAGTGAGCTCCTCGACTGTAATGATATTTCGTTCTTGCACAGGTTTACTACCGACCGTGATCGGTGTTATTCGGTGCTTCGGAATCAATCTGAGCCTCCGCCTCTTCGATGAGAGTCGAAAAGGGGAAGCATGACTGATCGAGAAACCCCGACGAGAACTCGCATCAAGCCATGGGTAGTGCGACGAATTGGCCGGAGACCTAGTGAGAATTCCTGGACATCGATTTTGTTGTAGTCATCCGGCTCTTGTCGAGGAAGAACACTCCCCTCCCCGGGTATACGACGGGAGGGGCCACAGAGCCGAACGGTGCGGCCTACGGAGTCCAGGCGCGCATCCTGCCGACATAGACGATCGACAACCTGCGAACCGCAGATTGCGGAGGCTCTCGAACAGCTGAGCCGCAACGAGACGCGGGTGCTGGGCGGATCGGCGCTGTGGCCGTAGCCCATAACCCACTCCCTGCTGTCTGAAGCCTTACCGCGAAGGGGTATTCACCTCTGCGCCCGGCGCCGACCGCTTCCGGCGGTAGTCCCGGGCTGCGATCGCGGTGCCGCCGATGAGGAGCGTCAGCACAGTGCCGGCCGTCATGACGTAGACGGAGATCCGCTGGGTGCGTTCCGTCTTGCTCTCGCCGACGGTCAGCTTCATCGGCGTGACGTGCCGGTCCTGGTCCGCCTTGTCGGGGACGGGCGCGTCCTGCGGGGTGTCGTCCCCGGTCAGGGCCGCGACAGGATCGACGACGCCCCAGCCGAGCTGGTCGTCGCGGTCGGCGCCGGGCCTGTCGGCCGTCTGAGCCATTCGCGCGGCGATCTGGTCAGCGGTCCACTTCGGGTACTTCTCGTACATCAGCGCGGCCACGCCCGCGACGTACGGCGCCGAGAACGAGGTGCCGTCGGCTGAGCACTGCCCGCCCTTGGGGACAGTGGAGACCATGCCGACGCCGGGCGCGGCGATGTCAACGAAGTCTCCCGACTGGGAGAAGAAGGCCCGCTCGTTGTTGCGGTCCGAGGCTCCGACGGCGAGGACGCCGTCGTAGGCAGCGGGATAGGTCCTCTCAGACTTGCCGTTCGCGCCGTCGTTGCCTGCGGCGGCCACGACGAGGATGCCCGCGTCGACGGCCTTGCTGATGGCGGAAGCCAGGTAGGGGTCCGACTCCTTCCTGACGGTGTCGGAGCTGATGTTGATGATCTCGACTTTCTGGGAGACCGCATGGAGGATCGCCTTCGACATCGTCTTGGCGTCGCCCTGTTTCTCGGGGTCGTCGCCACCCGTGTACTGAAGCGGGAGGATCTTCGCTTCCGGCGCGATCCCAGAAAAGCCTGTGTTGGCGGCCTTCCGAGCAGCGATGATGCCGGCGACTCGCGTCCCGTGGCCGTCGGTGTCCGTCGCGCCGGTGGATTTGCCGACGAAACCCTTGCCGCTGCCCTCCAGGGCCGGTCGGATCTGGCGGTTGCCCTTGTCGACTCCCGTGTCGATGACGGCGACCGTGACGCCCTCGCCGGTCGCCTCGCTCCACAACTCGTCGAGGAGTACGCGCTGGAGCGACCACGGCGTGCTCTTGATGTTCTTGCCGCCGAACTTGCATTCGCCGCTGTCGAGACCGAAGTCCGGGATCCGGCCGTCCTGCGTACGCCCCGCGGACGGGCTGCCGCCGTCGGACCGCGCGGCGGAGTCGGCGGCGGCCGGTGCTACGGAGCCGGCCGCGGTCAGGCCCAGTGCCGCGAGCGCGACGAGTGCCCGCTGAGCGCGGCGCGTTCGCCGGAGCCCCGGTGTCACCGCTTCCGCGTTGAGGCGTTGTTCATTCGAAGTAGCGGCAATGGCCATCGTGATTCTCCCCCGGGAAGGCCGGCGAATGCGGAGGCGCTCCCCGGCCCCAGTCGTACACCCGGACGCAACTGCAGGAGCGGGCCGGCCAACGAAACTGGCCGACCCACTCCCTAACGAGCACTGTCGGTTGCTCAGTTGCCCCAGACGCTCGCGTTGCTCTTCTCGGTGGACTGGTAGTTGTCAGCCGAGTTCTGCAGCGCGGTCGCGATCTTGAGCAGCACCTGGTGCAGGTGGTCCGCCGTCTGGTCCCACTGACGCTGCTTGGCCTGGTAGCCCTCCTGAGCGGAGCCCTCCCAGGTGTTGGCGACGCGCTTGACCATGGCCTCAAGGTCGTCGAGCTGGCTCTTGATGCGGCCGGCAGTGGACCTCACGTCCTGCGAAGCCTGCGTCACAGTCTGGAAATTAACGAGAATTCCGGACACTTACGACTCCTCCTTCAGCGATTCTTCGGTAGTAGTAGCTGTGAACTCGTGCGGCGCGGGCGCCGGTTGATACAGGCCGAGCGGGCCTGGATCAGCCGAAGTCCGACATGATCTTGCTGACCTCGGAGTTCTGCTGCTCTTCCGTCGCCGAGTAGTTCTTACGCGTGGAGTCGACGGCTTCCTTGATGTCGTTGAGGATGTTGTTCATCTTGCGTGCATCCTCGTTCCACTGCTGCTGCAGCCGGTGGTAAGCACTGGCGGCCTGGCCCTGCCAGCCGCCGGCGATCTGGCTGATCACACCGTCGAGGCGCTTGACCTCACCCTGGACGGAGCTGTTGACCTCGCTGATCTTCGACGACAGAGCTCGGAGCTCGTCCTCTGTTACCCGAAACTGTCCTGCCATGGCACACCTTCCCCCATGCTCATCCTGTGAACGTCTCAGCAGCCCGGATCGGGCTGGTGGGTCACCCTATGCCACGTACAGAACGGGCCGTCAGCTGACACCGTGAGCACACTATCCTGCCGCACCGACACAACCGTTCGCATGGGATTACCGTCACCTGCTCAACACACCGCCGCGACCGACTTGTTATCCCACCGTGGCCGGTGCTTTGCAGAATCGGACCGAAATGGGCGCCGACCGGGGTCCCAGACCCATTGAACCCGAGAAAGACGTAACTCCCCCCATTCGGGGAGAGTTACGTACCACCCACGGCGCCGGTCTTCGATGCCTCGGAGGATGGCAGCAGCGGCTACAGCCCCTGCTCCTGTGACGCGCTGTCCGTGTCCAGCGTCGGGCCCTTCGGCAGGAGCGACGACCAACTCTCCGGTACCGGAGGCTCCTTGACCTTCTCGTAGCCCAGGCGCGCCGTCGGGCTGTCCTCCTGGGCTCCACCGCCTCCCTGGGAGCCGTCGCCTCCCTTGGGGAGGGCGTAGCGGAGACCCGAGTCGGTCAGCAGGTAGCGGGCACCGCCGCCACCGCCGCCGCGGCCGCTGAACTCCTGGTACAGCAGCCCGGATCCGGAGCTGACGTACGCGCTGGCCGACCCGTCGACGATGTTCGCGGGGTACTCGGGCCCGGCCCACGCGGCCAGTTTGGGAGTGCCGCCGGACCTCTTCCCCGTGTAGACGCTGCAGGAGACGGTGCGGCGAGTGGAGTCGATGCCGTCGGCCTCGCGGTTCACGCGAGTCAGTACATCCTCCGGCCAGCCATTGCCTCCGGTGTCTTCTTCGCCCTCCGCGCCCGCGTTGGTGGCCTGGATGTCGTTGATGGGGATCGGCTTGCGCTGACCGAGACGAGCGCCGCCCATCACAAGCTTCGCGACGAGTGGACTCGCCCGCTGGACCTTGTCCTTCATCACCACGTAGTGATACGGGGTACCCGTGTCCGTGGACTTCAGGACCCTGCCGATCTGGCGGGCCGCGGCGGGGATTTCGTCGACCCCGTCGAATTGGGCGGGACTTCCGGCCCTGCCGCCGAGGTTGGGGAAGGTGAGCGTGGCCCCGTTGTTCAGGGTCTTCAGCCATTGGGTGGACACCTGTTGCGGCTTCTCAGGCTCTTCCATCGCCAGCCTGGTCAGCAGGCTGCGTTGCCCCAGGAACTCCCTGTTGTTCTGCGTGCGCCCGTGCAGGAGCATCTTCGTGCCCGTGCCGTCGACCACGTACTGGTCCCCGGTCTTGCTGTCCTCGACGAAGAGCGCTTCGCCGTCGCCCAGTCGGTACTTGTTCTGCAGCTTGTCCTTGTCGCGGCCGCCCAGCACGAAGACCCCCTGCTGAGGCTCTCCCCGGCCGCCGGGCTTCTCGCAGACGGCCCACTCCTTGGACGCCTCGGCGTCCGCCTTGCTGGGCAGCCGGTCGGGGGCGTACGGAATTCCGATGGTGGCGCCGCGGGCGATCGGGCTTTCGTCGATGTCCTTGCCCGAGACCTCTATGACTTCGCCCTTGCCCTTGTCCAGCACGAGTTTGGCCGACGCGAAGTTCATGACGGGGTGCAGTTGCTTCTTGCTGTTCTTGTTCTCCTGCAGGACGACGTATCTCGTCGTGGAATCGCTGTCGACGATGATGTGCTCGCCCACGTCGTCCCAACCGGGAGGCGCACTGGGGGCGATGGCGCCCCATGCGACGAATCCGGCCACGAGAACGATGCTCATGACGGCACTCGGCATCATCGCCCGAACCGGACGCGGAGCCTCCTCGTCCGAGACTCTCGATTCCGGCTGCAGAAAGGCTGCAAGCGTGCGCTTCCGCGCGAAGGTGTGGGCGCTGAGCTCGTCCCGCCGCGTCGCCATCGGTCCCCGTCTCTCCCGTTCCCGTGCTGGTGAAATACCCGGTGGTGGTGGTGTTTTGGCGGGGTGCCGAATTCACGTCGTGCGCCTCGCGCCGTCGCGCACGGCTTCGCGCCGTCCCCGAGTCCGCCTCCCCCGGCGGCACTACTATGCCGCCCCACCGTGCTCACGCAAACGCCCGGGTGGCGCGACAGGTCGCGGTATCCGCACAATGCCCTCACGGGCTCTGCTGTCGGCCGCATGCGGGACGGCGTCCGCGATGAGTATCCTGACCCGGCCGGTATCCGCTGCGGTGCAGGCCGGTCCGGCCGCGTACGGCGCCGGGGGCCGGAGCAGGGCACACACCGCGACCGGCGAACGACGGCAAGCAGGGGGCGACCGCAGACTCCGCGGCGGCGAATCGCCGGAGCGGGAAATCACCGAAAGCATGACGCAGGCACGCGGACGGAAACGCCGTGCAGCCGGAGCGCTTCCGGTTGCCAGTACGACGGGCGCACCGCACGCAGAAGCGGCGACTGCGGTCAGCAGCCGAGCAGATGACACCTCGAAGGGGAAGTACGGGGGATGACGAGCGCCACCCGCAGCCGGTCCCGGGACCGGCGCGTCCCGTCCCAGCACGACGACGGGCAACAGACCCCGGCGGCATCGCCGGCACCGACGACCGCGACGCTGCGGCTGAGCAGCAAGCCGGGCAGCTTCGGCCCGGTGCGGCTGCAGCAACTGGTCCTGATCGAGATCGCGGCGGGGCTCCTGGTCGTCGCCTGGATCTCACAGAAGTGGCTGCTGGTGCCCGCCGCGGTGGTGGCGGGTCTTCTGACCCTCTTCGCGCTCGTACGCCGCAGGCAGCACCCCCTGTCCGAGTGGTACGAGCTGAAGCGCTCGCTGCGGCGGCGCAAGCGCGGTGAGAGGCATCCGATCCCACAGGGCACCGACCCGAGCCTCGCGCCCGTCGTCGAGTGCGACCCGGCGATCCAGACGTCCACGTACGTGACGCGTGAGGACCGGGCCGTCGGCATGGTCGGCGACGGCACGTTCCTGACGGCGCTGATCGCGGTCGAGGGCAGGGACGCTCCCCTCAAGCCCGGGCGGCTGGGGCGGGTCGAGCGCCCGCTGCCGCTGAACGTCCTGCACGACGCGCTGGCGACCGACGACATCCGGCTGGAGTCCGTGCAGGTCGTCCAGCACACCCAGCCCGCCCCGGCCCCGCATCTGCCCGAACAGTCCGTGGTGGCACGGTCGTACGGGATGCTGCAGGAGGCCTCGGGCATCCCCTCGCTGCGGATGACGTGGGTCGCCCTGAAGCTCACGCCCGAGCTGACCCCCGAGGCCGTCGAGGCCCGCGGCGGCGGACTGGGGGGCGCGCAGCGGTCGCTCGTGCGCGCCGCAGATCAGCTCGCGAGCCGGCTCGAAGGCGCGGGCTTCAGCGCCTCGGTGCTCAACGAGGCTGAGGTCATCCAGGCGCTCGCCACCTCCTCCTGCCTCAACCCCCGCGCCAACAACCCCACTTCACCGGACGGCCGCACCCTCCAGCGGCGCACGGAGGAGTCCGTCCGCGGTTGGCGCTGCGACGACCGCTGGCACGCCACGTACTGGATCAACCGCTGGCCGCAGGTGGGCCCGAGCGCGGTGAGCTCGGCGCACCTGGCGTCGATACTCACGTCGCTGCGCGTGTTCACGTCCGTCTTCAGCCTGACTCTCGGGCCGGGCGACGGGCGTTCGGCGTCCATCGCCGGTCACGTGCGCATCGTCACCCGCAGCGAGGACGACCTGTCGACCGCGCGTCGCGAACTGCAGCGCACGGCGAGCCGGGCGAAGACCGGTCTCGTTCCGCTGGACCGGGAGCAGGTGCCCGGCGTGCTCGCCACTCTGCCCCTCGGAGGCACCAGCTGATGTCCACCCCGATGATGCCCAGGCAGACCGGAATGCCCGGCGCGGGCCTTGGCCGTCAGCAGCCGCAGGGCGGTCTCGGTCAGGACGGCGGACCGGCTGCGCAGCCGCGCCACGTCGCCACAGCCACCGACACGGGCATGATCCCCGTCTTCGGCCGCAACGACGAGACCGACCAGGAGTCCCCGCACCCCCGCCGCCCCGGGTTCGGCCTGCGCGGCCCCCGCCACCTCCGGCACCGGGTCGCCCTCGACGAACTCGCCGCTGTGGGCGTGCCGTTGGGTGACGACGGCATCGTCATCGGCACCGACGCGCAGAAGCAGCCCGCCGTCCTCGGTCTGAGCAGGCGGACCGCGTACGACGTGCTGCTGATCGGCGGTCTGTGGACGGCGCAGGTGCTGGCCCTGCGGGCCGCGGGCACGGGTGCCCGGGTGGCCGTCGAGACGGGGCGTTCGCACGTGTGGACCTCGCTGGTGCGGGCGGCCGGAGCCGAGCAGCAGTGCATCACCATGCACGACGTCGGCCAGGTCCCGTCGCTGGGCCCGTCCTCGAGCAGCCCTGTGATCATCATCCGCGACTGCGGCATGAAGCCGCCGCGCGGGCGCGTGACTTCGGCGCCATGGCAGTCGGTCGTGACGCTGCTCCCCTACCTGAGCCCGGCGGCCCCCCGCCTGCTGCAGACCTCCTCGCTCGTCGGCATCCAGCGCGTGTCCCCGGACGAGGCCGCGCACCTGTCGCGGACGATGCGTCTCCCGCGGGAGGAGACGGAGACCCTTTCGACGCTGGGTGACGGCGTCACCCTGTGGTGCACGCGGAAGGACCGGTACTACTCCCTGACGACGCCGACCGACGCCGAGGCCGGGCTGCTGGGCACCGCGCGGCGTCTCGACTGAGCGCGGCGACGCCGCTTCCGCGATGCCGCGGTCGATGCCGCCGGAGGCCCGGCCCCGGCGGCGTCTGGGCCGAGCGGCAGGTGCACACGGATTCCCGGACCTGACAGGGCCTCCGACAAGCGGAGTTGACCCCAGAACTCCGCGCTCCGAGACTGGACCGAGACCTTCGACTGGTTGAGTCGGGTCGTATCGACAGAGGCGGCCTCCGGGCACGGTGTGCGGACGGGGCCTCAGTGCCGTGCCCAATGCCATGTTGATTAGGCTGGGCCGTGCGCGACAAACGGGGTGTGCGACCACACAGCAGGAGGCATTGTGAGCAGCGATCGGGACGAGATCCGCTGGGGCAGGACGGCGCCCGATACCGATCGGTTCGATGCTGATTCCACGCCCGAGCAGGACAACGAGTCGACGGGCCAGTTCACCATCGACTACACGCCTCCGGCCTGGTACACACAGGACGCCGACAGCGCCGCCGCCCCCAACACCCCTGGCGTGGGCGGGAACCCGAGCGGTCCGATGACTCCGCCTCCTCCGGTCCCCGGTCCTCCTCAGCCGCTGCCGGGTACGCCTCCCGAGCAGCAGCAGGTCGCGCCTGCCCCCGAGCCGCCCCGGTTCCCGGCCGTCGCGCCCGGCACCCCCGCGCCTCCGACTCAGGAACCCGCCGCGCAGAACGACTTCCCGCACGGCATGCCCTCAGCTCCCCCCGCCGAGCCGCGAGGGGGCTCGGACGCGTACGTCCAGCCGCCGCCCGCGTTCCCGCTGGCAGCGGAGCCTCCGGCGCAGCAGGACCCCCGGAGTACAGGGGAGTTCACGCTCCCTCCTGGCCCCATTGACACAGGCCGGACGGACGCCGGCGCGTCCGGTTCCATAGCGGCTTCGGACAGCTTCGACGCCTTCGCCCCCGCGTCGCCGCCCTCTTCCGACGGTCCTGGAACGGGGCATGGGGAGACCGGCGAGTCCGAGCGGAACACCGAGCCGAACGGAGGTCCCGCGGACGCGGACGCGTCGGACGACGACAGCGCTCCCGACGATGCACAGGCTGCGGAAGCAGGGACGCCCGCAGAGCCGGAGGAGCCGGCCGCCGACGTCCAGCAGGAGGACGGCGACTCCGGCGGCGACGCCGACACGTCGGGCGACGTACCGGACAGTGCGGCTGAACAGGACAAGACCGGCGGTACGGCCCCAGTCACGGGTTCGGGCGGCGCGGAAGACGGTGCGTCCGCGCAGGCGCCCGAGCCTCCGTCGCAGGCGCCGTCCTGGCCGCCGAACAACGGCGGCGGTGGTGCTCCGGCGGGCCAGTCGGCCGAACTGCCGCCCCTGCCCCCGGACTTCCCGCCCGCCGATCCCCAGCCCGAGGCACAGACCCCACCGGCGGCGCAGCCTGCCGCCGGCGCCGAGCCTGCCGCGGCCGAGGCCGACCCCGCCGACACGCCCCCCGCGGCACCGATGCCGACGGACGGCACCACCGTGCTGTCCCTGCCTCCGCAGGGGGGATACGGCTACCCGCAGCAGCCTCAGCCCGGCCAGCAGCAGGGACAGCAGGTACCGCCGCAGCAGCCCGGACAGCCCCAGCAGGGCGCGGCCTGGCAGCAGCAAGGACAGCCGCTGCCCCAGCAGCAGCCCGCACCCCAACCCGGCTACGGATACCCGCAGCAGGGGCAGCCCGGACAGCAACCCCCGCAGGCCCAGCACCCCGCGGCCCCCAACACCCAGCAGCCCCAGCCCGGATACGGCTACCCCCAACCCGGACAGCCCCAGCACCCCGCACAGCCCCAGCAGGGCGCGGCCTGGCAGCAGCAAGGACAGCCGCTGCCCCAGCAGCAGCCCGCACCCCAACCCGGCTACGGATACCCCCAACCCGGCCAGCCCCAGCAGCCTCAGCCGGGGCAGCAACCCCCGCAGGCCCAGCACCCCGCAGCCCCCAACACCCAGCAGCCCCAGCCCGGATACGGCTACCCCCAACCCGGACAACCCCAGCACCCCGCACAACCCCAGCAGGGTCAGCCGGGCCAGCCTGGTTACAGCTACGCGCAGCAGGGGCAGCAGGGCCCCGTCGGTCCGGCACCGCACGCGCAGCAGCCGCCGGTCGGCGACCCGGGCGCGGGAGCGGGCCACGTCCCGGGCGAGGACGCGCGCCGTCAGAGCCAGGGCGGTAATCCCCTGGGTTACACGGCCGCAGTGGAACTGTCGTCCGACCGGCTGGTCAACAACCGCAAGAAGCCGCGGTCCCAGAACCCCGCTCTCGGCGGGAAGTTCCGGTTCGGTTCGAAGAAGGAGGAGGCCGAGCGGCAGCGGAAGCTGGATCTGATCCGCACCCCGGTCCTCTCCTGCTACCGCATCGCGGTGATCAGCCTGAAGGGTGGTGTCGGCAAGACGACGACCACCACCGCCCTCGGTTCGACGCTCGCGACGGAGCGCCAGGACAAGGTCATCGCGATCGACGCCAACCCTGACGCCGGGACGCTCGGCCGCCGGGTACGCCGCGAGACGGGTGCGACGATCCGCGACCTCGTCTCCGCGATCCCGTACATCAACAGCTACATGGACGTCCGCCGGTTCACCTCGCAGGCGGCGTCCGGGCTGGAGATCCTCGCCAACGACGTCGACCCGGCCGTCTCGACGACCTTCAACGACGACGACTACCGCCGCGTCATCGACGTCCTCGGCAAGCAGTACCCGATCATCCTCACCGACTCGGGCACGGGCCTGCTCTACTCGGCGATGCGCGGAGTGCTCGACCTGGCCGACCAGTTGGTCGTGATCTCGACTCCGTCCGTGGACGGCGCGAGCAGCGCCAGCACGACGCTGGACTGGCTCTCGGCCCACGGCTACGGGGATCTGGTGCAGCGCAGCATCACGGTGATCTCAGGTGTCCGCGAGACCGGCAAGATGATCAAGGTCGAGGACATCGTGTCGCACTTCCAGACGCGCTGCCGGGCGGTCGTGACCATCCCCTTCGACGAACACCTCTCCGCAGGTGCCGAGTTGGAGCTGGACATGATGCGGCCGAAGACCCGGGAGGCCTACTTCACCCTCTCCGCTCTGATCGCCGAGGACTTCGCGCGTCAGCAGCAGGAGCAGGGCCTCTGGCAGGGCAACGGCAACAACCCGCCCGCCCAGATGCCGCCGCCGCTGCCCGGCCCCCAGCAGGGGTTCCCCCCTCAGCAGCCGTACGCGCAGCAGCCCGGTCAGGTACCGCCGCAGCCGTACGCGCAGCAACCGGGGCAGGTACCGCCGCAGCAGCAGCCTTACCCGCAGCAGGGTGGCTGGCAGCAGCAACAGCCCGGCCAGGTACCGCCGCAGGGCCAGTGAGCAGCAGTCCGAGCTGAAGAGCATCAGTCCGTGAGTCGACGAGACTCGGTCGGACGACGCAGGGAGGGCCGGTCCGGATCATCGGACCGGCTCTTCCGTGCTGACAGTCCGGATGGCCCTGCTAGCGCGCCCGTCGGCAAGCCGAACGCTGGAGAACCGGGTCAACTTGTGGCTGCCGGGCCTTCCTCGGCCCGGGCCACCAGGTCGCGGCAACGGTCGACGTCGCCGGCCATGCGCTCCAGGAACGCCTCGAGGGTGTCGAACTTCTCCTGCCCGCGGATGTACTCGAGGAAGTCGACGGCGACGTGCTTCCCGTACAGGTCGAGGTCGACGCGGTCGATCGCGTACGCCTCGACAGTGCGCTCCGTGCCGTTGAACTGCGGGTTCGTGCCGACCGAGATGGCCGCCGGCATCCGCTCGCCGTCCGCGGTGAGCCAGCCAGCGTAGACACCGTCGGCGGGGACGGCGGTGTGGGGCACGGTCTCCACGTTCGCCGTGGGGTATCCGAGTTCGCGGCCGCGCTGAGCACCGCGCACCACCACGCCCTCGACGCGGTGCGGGCGTCCGAGGACCTCCGCGGCGCCTGCCACGTCGCCCTCTCCGACGAGCCGCCGGACCAGCGTCGAGGAGAAGGGCTCGCCTCCGCCCGCCGTACCGCGCTCGTACAGATCGACGACCACGACGTCGTAGTCGTACGTCGCACCCAGCTCGGAGAGGAAGGCGACGTCACCGGCCGCGCGGTGCCCGAACCGGAAGTTGGGCCCCTCGACGACGCTGCACGCGTGCAGCTTGTCGACCAGCACCTTGACCACGAAGTCCGCGGGAGAGAGCTGCGAGAACTCGGCGGTGAACGGCAGCACGAGCACCGCGTCAACGCCCAGCTCGGCCATGAGATCTGCGCGCCTCGAGTGCGGAGCCAGCAGCGGCGGATGGCTGCCCGGCCGTACGACCTCGCTCGGATGGGGATCGAAGGTGACGACCACAGCGGGTACGCCGAGTTCGCGAGCGCGTGACACCGTCCTGCCGATGATCAGCTGGTGCCCCCGGTGCACCCCGTCGTAGGAGCCGATGGTGACGACGCTGCGCCCCCAGCCCTCCGGGATGTCCTCCAAACCACGCCAGCGCTGCACGTCCTGCTCCTCGCCGATGCCGATGTGTTTCGCCGGTCCAAGGGTGCCATGCCGCTGGGCGGCACCCGCACCGGACCCGCTACTACACGCAGTCGGCCAGCGCCTCTCTCGCACCACGCACTCCCGGTCCGGCCAGCGCGGTCCAAGCGCCCGGAGCGGCTTGGGCGACGGCTGTCCACGCGGCCGGTTCAGCTGCCGTCCAGGCGCGCAGGAGGCGCCCGAAGTCCGGCTGCCCGTCCGCCAGCCCGGTCAGGCGGCGGTCGTAGCAGGCCGCGCCCTCCGGCGTGCGGGCCATCAGCAGACCGAGGCGCCGCACGAGTTCTCCCTGCCCCTGCCCGGACCGGGCCGGTCCGTATGGCTGTGCGTCCTGCGCCGCCTCGGAACGCTGCCGCTCGGCTGCCTCGGCGGCTCCCTGCTGGGACGCCGCTTCCAGCGCCCCCTCCAGCGCCGCGTCCAGGACGTCCAGGTCGCCTTCGCCGAGGAGCAGCACGTCCAGCAGCTCGTCCCGTACCGGGTCCTCAGGTGCGGCGGCGAGCATGCGGGCGAGGCTCGCGCGCAGCGACCCGTAGGGCGAGGTCAGCAGGGCGTCCACCAGCGTCTCCAGCCCGGCTCGGCCTTCGTCGCGATGGGTCAGCCGGAGACGGACGAACGAGGCCAGCGGCTCGCCCGCCCGCTCTGGACGCAGCTCCGCGTACTGGCGGACGAGGTCCGCGGTCGGCTGGGCCAGGCTCGGGTCCCGGACGGTCGCCAGCGCGCCTACCAGGTGGTGCGCGCCGCTGCCGGGTTCGCACAGGCGCCTGCGGAAGGCGGCGAGCACCGGCTCGGGCCGCTCCCGGAGGGCTGCGGTGAGCGCCTCGGAGAGCACCGGCGCCCCCGTGGCGGCGAGCTTCTCGAGCGCCGCGTCCAGATGCTGTTCCCAGCGTTGATCGACGCGCAGGAGCAGAGCCAGGGCCGATTCGTGCAGGAACTGCTCGCCCGGGCGCTCCAGCAGTGCCATGGCTGCTCGCTGGAGAGCGGGGCGTCGCGCTGCTTCGCCGTCGCGAGGACTGTCCTCGCAGACGGCCGGACGGGGCTCGCGGCCCGCCAGCCGCAGCCCGTACTCGGCTGCGGCGGCGCGGCGGAGACAGCGGTCGTCTCCCGCCCAGCGTTCGACTGCCCGGCACAGTTCGGCAGGTTCCTCCTGGCCGAGCTCACCGAGCAGTTCGTCGGCGTGCGGATGGCACGCGTCGATCAGCAGGTCGAGCAACTGCCCGGGAGCGGCGGTGCGGTGGGCGTACAGCAGGGCCTGTGCCGCGGACGCCACCGTGGGCGCGGAGTCGGCGCCCGTACGGGAGTCTGCGCGGCAGCCGAGACTCCGCCGGTCGGTGAACCACGCGCACAGCAGCGGCTGTACGGCCCTGGGCTCGGCGGCGAGCAGGTCGCCCACCACGTCGATGAAACGGCAGGGGCCGTGGTCGTCGTCCGAGCCGTGCGGTGGGTCGGCGGGGAGCATCAGACGCAGCAACTCCGTCTTCCTGGCCGCGGGCAGCGCGATTTCACGCCAGAACCAGGGGCCGAACACACCGGTCCGCCCGCCCCCGCCGATGCGTTCGGCCAGCTCGCGCAGCACACGGCTGTACGGCTGGGCGTCCGGTACGCGCAGAAGTGTCTCCAGCAGCAGACGCGAGGCCCACCAGGCGCGCTCCGTCCTGCCGGAGGCCAAGCAGACGCTGGTCAACGGCAGGAGACGCTGCTGGAGGGCTTCCGGACCGGCGGTCTCGGAGCACTGCAGCAGGGCCTGCACGACCGGCCCGATGCGGTGGCGGGGAACGGCCACGGCTGCCGGCCCCTCGTTGTCACTGTGTACGAGCGTCGCCAGGGAGGCGTCCAGATCGAGGTGGCGCCCCTGGAGCCAGTCGGCGAACTCCTCGTCGGCGAAGCGGAATCCGTCTCCGGCCGGTTCCAGCACCCCCTCGGTCAGCACTGCGGAGGCCCAGCCGCCGGCCTGCGGGAAGACCTCTGCCAGGTCGGCGCGGGCCACGGCGCCCCTGCCTCTTCCCAGGCACCGCCGTGCCGCCTCGTGCAGGGCTCCCGCAGCCCGAGTCGCAAGCCGCCGGACGTCACCGCTGCGTTCCGTACAGCCCTGTGCGACGGCGAGCCTGCGCGCGATCCGCAACGCGGTCAGGTCGAGATGCGCCGAGAACAGCTCGGAACGGCGCGCCAGCGGCGGTACGGGGGCGGCACTTACGCCGGGCAGGGCCTCTTCCGAATCTCCAGCCGCGTCCGCGGCCACGGTGAAGCCGGCAGACCCGGACGGTCCGGCGGGTTCAGCGGCATCGGCGGACTCGTGCCGCGGCCCTCGGGAGTCGGCTCCCAGCGCGGCCCGCACTTCGGCGAGCATCCGCATCGCCAGCGGATGCCCCCTGTCCGCCTCCGGCAACGCGTTCTCGTCCAGCCCGTACCGTTCACGGGCCTGTGCCGCGATCACGGGCGGCATGGGACCGAGCCGCACGCACGGCGGCAGCTCCGGCCCCGCGACTTCGTCGGTGGCACTCCGGGCGGCGCCGTCCGGCTGCCCGGTGTGGAGCATCTCGTGTGGGAGGAGTCCGCCTGCCAGCTCCCAGAATTCGCTGCCGCACGCGAGCACCATGCGCGCTCCCGATGCCCGCAGCCAGCTCGCGGTGCCCGTGATCCACTGCCTCAGCTCGCGGAAGAGCCCGGCGGGCATCTCCTCCGGCGCGTCCAGGAGTACGAGGAGGGGACAACGCACGTCCCGGGCCAGCCGTGCCACGACGTCCGCGCTCGGCACGCTCTCGTCGCCGGCCGGAAGCCCCGCTTCGAGCGGGCCGTTCGCGTACCTGGACCCCGCCCCGGTGACGGAGCGCGCGGCCTCGGTCAGCGCCCGCCCGACCGCCTCCCGCACGCTGCCGTCGCCCTCCTTGAGGGATGCGCCGCGCAGCCACACGGCCGGGGCCTGTTCGGCCGAGCACCGGGCCGCGAGAGCGGCCAGTTCCGTGCTGCGGCCCGTGCCCGGCCGCCCCACGAGGGCGACGACGGAGGCCTCGCTGCCGGCGAACCGGCCGAGCGCGTCGGAGACATGGGGCCGGCGTACGTGCAGCCGGGCGCGTTCGGCCACGGGCTTCAACGACGCCTGGGTCAGCTCCTGTACGCCCGCCGGGTTCAGATCGGGACCGTAGCCGGGGACGGTCCGCGCGTTACGCATCAGGACGTCCCGCAACTCCCCTTCACCCTCCCACAGTTCGTCGTCGGTGAGAGGCACCGCGAAGCAGGCCGTCCGGTCAGGCGTGTGCAGTGCGGTGCCCAGCACGCCCAGGACCGCGCCGGTGGACGCGTCGACGACCGGGGACCCCGACGCCCTGCTGCTGAGGTGCAGTGCGACGGCCTCCGCCTCCGGAAGGGCCAGCTCCACCACGTCGTCCAGCGTGTAGACGCGCTCCGTCGAGGTGTAGGTGACGCGTGCCCTGCCGGCCAGCCGCGCCTCCGTCCAGCTTCCGGACGGGACCGAGGAGGCCCGCGAGGGAGTCTGCCCCGTGCGCAGTCGCACGGCCGCACCCACGGCGCGGGTCCGCTCGTCCCCGATGACGAGAGGGGCGCCGTTCAGGCCCTCCGTCCGGATCAACGCCAGGTCGCGCTCCGGGAACTGAACGATCTGATGGGACTTCGCCAAATGGCTCCGGCCGTCCGGAGAGTGCACGACCAGGCGGCCGAGACCGTCGACGGCCTCGTGACTGGTGATCACCGTGCCGTCGTGGTCGGCGAAGAAGCCGCTGCCACGGGGGCGCCCGGCCAGATCGCAGATCCTCACCGACACGGGCTCAGTCAGCACCGCTCCCGCACCCATCACGCACCGTCCAACTCGCCGTACCTGCTGCCGACCCTCCCCCGACTCCTCGACGGTAGACGGGAGTTGATCAGTGAGGACAGGCTGTCGGAGAACGCGCCCCCTGCCACGCCGCCGACTCGCACCGAGCGCCCGGCCATTCGAGTGAACGCAGCTCACAGGACAGGCGGGCAGCGCGAGCTCCCTCTATCGAACTCGCGCGAGGCCGGTCTACGCGAAGACGGCCAGGCTCTTCGCCCGCCCCTTCCGCTCCTCGACGAGAGCGACGAAAGAGCCGTCGGGCCCGAACACGGCGACGGGCTCGGGTTCCTGGCCGGGTGCGCTGAACTCGCCTGCGGGCATGCGCAGCTGAGCACCGTTGCCGATCAGGCGCGCCTGCTCCGCGTCGACGTCCCAGCGGTGGAACGCCGCGGCGGCGGCCTCGTGGAGCGGCAGCACCGACATCGGAGCACCGCCGTCTACCTCCTGCTGCAGGTCGTCCAGCGTGCGCGCGTCCTCAAGCCGGTACGGTCCGACCCTCGTGCGCCGCAGCTCCGTCAGATGCCCGCCGGTCCCCAGGTCGCCCCCGAGGTCGCGGGCCAGCGCCCGCACATACGTCCCGGAGGAGCACACCACCGAGACGAGCAGGTCGGTCACGCACGTGCCGTCGTCGGCCTTCAGCTCACGCACGTCGTGCACGTCGAAGGAGGAGACGGTCACCGAGCGGGCGGCCAGCTCGAACTCCTCGCCCTCGCGGACCCGTTGATACGACCGCTTGCCGTCCACCTTGACCGCGCTGACCTTCGACGGCACCTGCTGGATCTCGCCTGTGAGCCGGGCCACGGCCGCGTCGACGGCCTCGCGGGCGACGCCGGAGGCGCCCTCGGAGGCCGTGACCTCGCCCTCGGCGTCGTCGGTCACGGTGGTCTGCCCGAGGCGCACCGTCGCGACGTACTCCTTCTCCGTGAGCGCCAGGTGCCCCAGCAGCCGCGTCGCCTTCTCGACGCCGATGACGAGCACTCCGGTCGCCATCGGATCCAGCGTCCCGGCGTGACCGACCCGCCGCGTGCGGGCGATTCCGCGCAGTTTCGCCACCACATCGTGCGATGTGAAACCGGCGGGCTTGTCGACGACCACAAGCCCGCCCGGTCCGTTGTCCTTCTTACGCGCCACAGATCATTCGCTCTCGTCCTCGTTCGCGTCACCGGCCTGCTCGTCCTCGCCCGGCTTGCGGTACGGGTCCGCCCCGCCCGCGTAGTCCGCGCCCGAGGAGGCCCTGCGGACCTCCTCGTCGGAGGCCTTCGCCCGAGCCAGCAGATCGTCGATCGTGCGGGCGTTCTCGGGCAGGGCGTCCGCGACGAACGTGAGGCTCGGGGTGTGCTTGACACCTGCCGCGGCCCCGACTGCCGTACGCAGCACGCCCTTCGCGCTCTCCAGCCCGGCAGCGGCCGCCTTGCGGTCCTCGTCGTCCCCGTACACCGTGTAGAAGACGGTCGCCTCCCGCAGGTCCCCGGTGACGCGGGTGTCCGTGACGGTCACATGTGTGCCGAGCCGCGGGTCCTTGATCCCCCGGTGCAGCTTTTCCGCGACCACCTCACGGATGAGGTCTGCCAGCCTCTTAGCCCGTGCATTGTCGGCCACTGGTCCGTCTCCTTGCTAATCGTCGTCTTCTCCGTGGAAGCGCCGCCGAACAGACAGCAGTTCCACCTCCGGCCGGGCGGCGACGAGCCGCTCGCACCGGTCGAGTACATCCGTCACATGCCCCGCGTCCCCCGACACCGTGGCGAGGCCCAGCCTGGTACGCCGGTGCAGATCCTGGTCGGCCACTTCCGCCACACTCACCGCGTACTTCCTCTGCAGCTCGGCGACGATGGGCCGGACGACGGAGCGCTTCTGCTTGAGCGAGTGAACATCGCCCAGCAACAGGTCGATCGAAAGAGTCCCCACATACACACGGTGATCGTACGAGATGCCGCCGGGGCCGATCGACGGAGTTTCCTCCGCCGACCGGCCCCGGACCGGCTCATGCGCTCTGCGCGCACTGCGAGTCGAGCACGACCGCGGCGTCAGCCGCGGGGCTTCTCCCGCATCTCGTACGTCGCGATGACGTCGTCGACCTTGATGTCGTTGTAGTTGCCGAGGTTGATACCACCCTCGAAACCGTCACGGATCTCGGTGACGTCGTCCTTGAAGCGCCGCAGCCCCTCGATGTTGAGGTTCTCCGCGATGACCTTGCCGTCGCGCAGCAGGCGGGCCTTGGTGTTCCGCTTGACCTCGCCGGAGCGGATGAGGACACCCGCGATGTTGCCGAGCTTGGAGGAGCGGAAGACCTCGCGGATCTCCGCCGTGCCGAGCTCGACCTCTTCGTACTCCGGCTTGAGCATGCCCTTGAGGGCCGCCTCGATCTCCTCGATGACCTGGTAGATCACCGAGTAGTAGCGGACGTCGACACCCTCGCGCTCGGCCATCTGCGTCGCACGCCCCTCGGCGCGGACGTTGAAGCCGATGACGATGGCGTCCGAACCCGTCGCCAGGTCGATGTCGGTCTCGGTGACCGCACCGACGCCGCGGTGCAGGATGCGCAGGTCGACCTCGTCGCCGACGTCCAGCTGCAGCAGCGAGGACTCCAGGGCCTCGACCGAACCGGAGGCGTCGCCCTTGATGATGAGGTTGAGCTGCTGCACCTCGCCCGCCTTGAGCACCTTGTCCAGGTCCTCCAGGGAGACCCTGCGGGTGCGCTTGGCGAACGCGGCGTTGCGCTCGCGGGCCGCACGCTTCTCGGCGATCTGCCGGGCCGTACGGTCCTCCTCGACCACCAGGAAGTTGTCGCCGGCGCCCGGGACGTTGGTCAGACCCAGGACCAGGACGGGGGTCGCGGGACCCGCTTCCTTGATGTTCTCGCCCTTGTCGTCGAGCATCGCGCGGACCCTGCCGTAGGCGTCGCCCACGACCATCGTGTCGCCGACGCGCAGGGTGCCCCGCTGGACCAGCACCGTCGCCACGGCGCCACGGCCGCGGTCGAGGTGGGCCTCGATCGCGATGCCCTGTGCGTCCTGCTCCGGGTTGGCCCGCAGGTCGAGCGCGGCGTCCGCGGTCAGCACGACCGCTTCGAGCAGCGCGTCGATGTTCTCGCCCTGCTTGGCGGAGATGTCGACGAACATGGTGTCGCCGCCGTACTCCTCGGCGACCAGGCCGTACTCGGTCAGCTGACCGCGCACCTTCGTCGGGTCGGCGCCCTCGACGTCGATCTTGTTGACCGCGACCACGATCGGCACCTCTGCCGCCTTGGCGTGGTTCAGCGCCTCGATCGTCTGCGGCATGACGCCGTCGTTCGCCGCGACCACGAGGATCGCGATGTCCGTCGACTTCGCACCGCGGGCACGCATGGCGGTGAACGCCTCGTGACCGGGGGTGTCGATGAAGGTGAGCTTGCGCTCCTCGTCGTTCACCTCTGTCGACGCCTGGTAGGCGCCGATGTGCTGGGTGATGCCGCCGGCCTCGCCAGCGATGACGTTGGTCTTGCGGATCGCGTCCAGCAGCCGCGTCTTACCGTGGTCGACGTGACCCATGACGGTCACTACCGGAGGCCGCGGCATGAGCGCCTTCTCGCCGCCCTCGTCCTCGCCGAACTCGATGTCGAAGGACTCGAGAAGCTCGCGGTCCTCCTCCTCCGGGCTGACGATCTGGACGACGTAGTTCATCTCCTCGCCGAGCAGGCTCAGCGTCTCGTCGGAGACGGACTGCGTCGCGGTGACCATCTCGCCCAGGTTGAACATCACCTGGACCAGCGACGCCGGGTTGGCGTTGATCTTCTCCGCGAAGTCGGTGAGCGAGGCACCGCGCGAGAGCCTCACAGTCTCGCCCTTGCCGCGCGGCAGCATCACGCCGCCGACCGACGGCGCCTGCATCTGCTCGTATTCCTGACGGCGCTGCCGCTTCGACTTGCGGCCACGCCGCGCCGGACCGCCGGGACGGCCGAAGGCACCCTGCGTACCGCCACGGCCGCCGGGTCCACCGGGACGCCCGCCGAAACCGGGACGGCCACCGCCGCCGGGACGACCGCCGAAGCCGCCGCCACCGCCCGGACGGCCACCGCCGCCACCGCCGGGACGTCCGCCGAAGCCGCCGCCACCGCCGGGACGGCCACCGCCGCCACCGCCGGGACGGGGACCGCCGCCCGGGCCGCCGCGGCCCGGACCGGGACGGGGAGCGGCAGCGGGACGCTGCGGCATCATGCCCGGGTTGGGGCGGTTGCCGCCGCCACCCGGACGCGGGCCGCCCTGGCCGCCGCCCTGCGGACGCGGCATGTTGCCCGGGGTCGCACGACCGCCCGGAGCCTGCGGACGCGGGCCGCCCTGGCCCTGCCCGGGCTTCGGGGGCTGACCCGGCTTCGGGGCGCCACCGGGGCGCGGCGCCTGCGGGCGCGCCATGCCGGTCGAGCCGCCGGACGTGAAGGGGTTGTTACCGGGGCGCGGACCCGAGGGCCTCGCGCCCGGCTTCGGGGCGCCCTGACCGGGACGCGCGCCGCCCTGGCCGCGACCGCCCTGGCCCTGACCGGGACGGGGCGCCTGCTGACCCGGCTTGGGAGCCTGGCTGGGCTTCGGTGCCGCCGTACCCGGCTTGGGTGCCTCCGCCGCGGGCGCGGTGAACTCCGGCTTCGCCGGACCCGGCTTGGGGGCGCCCGGCTTGGGGCCCTCCGAGGCGGGAGCCGCGGGTGTGACAGGACCGCCGGCCTCGCCGGCCGCAGGCCGGGCGGGGGACGACGGAGCTTCCGGTGCCGGCGCCGGTGCGCCGGGCTTGGGGGCCTGTGCCTTGGCAGGCTTGGCGGCGCTTCCCGCGCCGGTCTTCGCCGCGCCGCCCGGCTTGGGGGCGGCCTTCTTCGGCGCCGCAGGCTTCGCCGCGGACTTCTTGGCGGCGCCGCCACCGGCACCGCCGCCCGCGTCGAATGCGTCAGTCAGCTTGCGAACCACCGGCGCCTCGATCGTCGAGGACGCCGAGCGGACGAACTCGCCCAGTTCGTTGAGCTTGGCCATGACGACCTTGCTCTCGACTCCGAGCTCCTTCGCGAGCTCATATACCCGGACCTTAGCCACTTCGCTCCTTACGGTCCGGGGGGCTCTCCGCCGGACCTTCGCTACTTATGCATGGGCGTACTCACGCGTACTCATCGAGTGCTCATCGCAATCTCGACCTACTTCCGACTCGCGAGGTACCTCTCCGAACGGAGGGTTCCGAACGGACTGTCTTACGGTTTCGTCTGCTCGATCTGCTCCACCTGCCGGCGAAGCTCCGCCACGTCGAACGGGCCCGGGCCTCTGAAGGCCCGGTTGAACGCCCTCCGGCGCACTGCCTGCTCGAGGCATGCAGACGTGGGATGCAGATAAGCACCCCGGCCGGGCAGCGTACCCCGAAGATCGGGAACGCACCGTCCCGCGGTGAGCACCACACGCAGCAGATCGGGTTTGTCCGAGCGCTTCCGACAGCCCACGCAAGTGCGCTGTGGGCATGCTCGGACTTGCGTCCGGCCAGACACCTTTAAGTCTACCTCCCCGCGCCGCTGCACCCCTTCGGGGGTAAGCGGCACCCTTATGGTTTCAGCCCTGTTCGGCAGCGTGTCCGGAGGCCGATTCGGGCTCTGCGGAGACGGCCTCGCCGGCGTCCGCCGTGTCCGGGCGGATGTCGATGCGCCAGCCGGTCAGCCGGGCGGCGAGACGGGCGTTCTGACCTTCCTTGCCGATGGCCAGTGACAGCTGGTAGTCGGGCACCGTCACCCTGGCGGAGCGTGCAGCGAGATCGACGATCTCGACTTGATTCACGCGCGCCGGGGAGAGCGCGTGCGCGACGAGATCCGCCGGGTCGTCCGACCAGTCCACGATGTCGATCTTCTCCCCGTGGAGCTCCGCCATGACGTTGCGCACCCGGCCGCCCATGGGGCCGATGCAGGCGCCCTTGGCGTTCAGGCCGGAGCGGGTGGAGCGCACCGCGATCTTCGTACGGTGACCCGCCTCGCGCGCGATGGCGGCGATCTCGACCGAGCCGTCGGCGATCTCCGGGACCTCCAGCTCGAAGAGCTTCTTCACGAGGTTCGGGTGAGTGCGCGACAGCGTCACGGACGGGCCGCGCACGCCCTTGGCGACCCGGACCACGTACGTGCGCAGCCGCGTGCCGTGCGAGTAGTCCTCGCCGGGCACCTGCTCCTGCGGCGGAAGGATGGCCTCCAGCTTGCCGATGTCGACGAGCACGCTCTTGGGGTCCTTGCCCTGCTGCACGACGCCCGCGACGACGTCGCCCTCGCGGCCCGCGTACTCGCCGAAGGTGACCTCCTCCTCGGCGTCCCGCAGCCGCTGCAGGATGACCTGCTTGGCGGTGGTCGCGGCGATACGGCCGAAACCGCTGGGGGTGTCGTCGAACTCGCGCGGCTCGGCACCCTCCTCCAGTTCCGACGGGCTCTCCTTGGCCCACACCGTCACGTGGCCGGTCTTGCGGTCCAGCTCGACCCTGGCGTCACGGCGGCTGCCCTCCGTGCGGTGGTAGGCGATGAGGAGAGCGGACTCGATCGCCTCGATCAGCAGATCGAGCGAGATCTCCTTCTCCCTCACCAGCCCGCGCAGGGCGCTCATGTCGATGTCCACGGCTACGCCTCCTCCTTGCCTTCCTCGTCAGCGGCCGCGGACCCGTCCTGCGCTCTGCTCTCGGCGGCCTTGCGGTTGAACTCGATCTCCACCCGGGCCTTGGCGACGTCGCCGAAGGCGAGCCTGCGGCGGGTGGGCTTGCGGCCCTTCACGCCGGGGACCTCGAGGTCGATGCCCTCGTCGTCCACCGCCGTGATGCGGGCGGTGACCTCGCCGCCCCCTGCGGCGTCGGTGAGATCTGCCTTGATCAGCCGCCCTGAGGCGCGGCGGTAGTGCCGCAGCTCGGTCAGGGGGCGGTCCGCGCCGGGGGAGGTCACTTCCAGGACGTACGGGCTGCCGCCCATCACGTCCGTCTCGTCCAGCGCCGCCGAGAGCGTGCGGCTCAGCTCCGCGCACGTGTCCAGCTGGACTCCGTCGTCGGAGTCGACGACGACGCGGAGGACGCGGCGCTTGCCCGCGGGGGTCACCTCGACCTCTTCGAGGTCCAGCCCCTTCTCGCCGACCAGCGGTTCCAGCAGCCCGCGCAGCCTCTCGCTCTGGGTGGTGCTCATCCGGGTGACTCCTCGGCCGCGTGTGCTGTTGTAGGGGGCCTCGTGACAGGGGGCGTTCGCCGCCTCAAGCCTAACGTCTGGCGCGCGCACCGCCGACCAGATGGGGGATCCGCGCGGGAAGTCAGGAACGTTCGGGTACGCATGGGGCAACAGGGGCGGCCCGGCGGTGCGTTCGACAGCACGCGGGTACGCTCGCGTGGCGATGATCACCGTGCGCGGTGCTCACCGCAGATGTTCGAGCGATGACTCGTGTCCAAGGAGTGCCCCCCATGCCGCTCACGCCGTCACCGTCAGCCGGACCGCGCAGACGGTCGATGCTGACCGGGACGCTGAGCGCCCTGGGCCCCCTCGCAGCGCTGGGCGCGGCTTCGGGATGCACGGACGGCTCCGGCAGTGAGGACGAGGCGCAGACCGCCCGCAGGGAGCAGCGTCTGCGGAAGAAGGCGGCCGGGCAGAGCCGCGCGCTGGCGGCGCGCTACGAGGCGACGATCGACGCGCACTCCGGGCTCGCGGACCGGCTCCGTCCCCTGCACGCGGCGGCCCTCCGGCACGCCGAGGTCCTCGCGGGCAAGAAGGACGCCGGGCGCGGGAAGGACGGCGCGGCAGGCGACGGCAGCACCGAGGGCGGTGACGGCAAGGGCGCCGCCGTACCCCGTAAGGAGAAGGCGGCGCTGGCCGCGCTGGGAGACGCGGAGCGGCGCACGGCGGCCGAGCGGAACGCGGCGCTCGCGGAGGCGCCGCCCGAACTCGCGCGTCTGCTGGCGTCGGTGGCCGCCGCGGGCGCTGTCCACGCGTACCTGCTGGGAGCCGGCGAGCAGGACGGGGAGGACGAGGGCGAATGAAGAAGCTGGTCGACGCAGTGCAGGCGGCGCTCGCCGCGGAACACGCGACCGTCTACGGCTACGGCGTCGTGGGCGGGCGCATCTCGGAGGACCGGCGGGACGAAGCCCGTCAGGCGCACGACGCGCACCGGGCGCGGCGGGACGCACTGCGCCGCGAGGCGCGCGACCTGGGCGCCGAGCCGGAGGCGGCGGCCGCCGCGTACGCTCTGCCGTTCGCGGTGCCCGACAGTGCCGCGGCCGTACGTCTCGCCGCGGAGCTGGAGGACCGGCTGGCCGGCGCGTACGCGGATCTCGTACGGGCCGGTGAGGGCGCCCGCAGGCGCGAGGCCGCGGGCGCGCTGCGCGAGGCGGCGGTCCGGTCGGCGCGGTGGCGGGGCAGCGGCGTAGCCTTCCCTGGTCTCACCGAGCACTCCGACGGCGAGGACGCCGACCCCTCGGGCTCACCGGCGGAGAGCGCGACGTCAGATCCGCTCTGACCGTCCGCAGCCGCCGAGGTGCCGGTGACGGAACGTTTCGACCACCGCTTCGAAAGGCCGACCTCGCCGTATGCCTTCTGCACTGCCTCTCGACCCCCCGCAGCGGCTTGTGCGCTCCCTCCGCTCGCAGCACGGCCACGCCGGCGAGCAGACGGGAAAGGCCGGTGACCAGTGGCTCGACGGACTCTCCGCGCTGCTGGAACAGGTGCTCGACCGCTGGGAGCTGACGCCGGAGCGGATCGTCTCGCCTGGGGGCAGGAGCAGCCTCGTGGTGCTCGTGCGGCAGGCCGACGGCTCCCCCGCCGCGCTGAAGCTGCTCGCTCCGTACCTGGCCGGTGCACGGGAGCGCGCGGAGCGCGAGTGCGCCGCCCTGCGGCTGTGGGACGGCGGAGGAGCCGTGCGCCTGCTGCGTGCGGACGCCGAGGACGGTGCGCTGCTGCTGGAGCGGCTGCACGGGGAGACGTCCCTCCGCTCCATGCCGGAGGCGAAGGCCATGCTGGAGGCGGCTTCGGCCGTGCGCCGGCTGTGGGTGGCCCCCAGGGACGGGGCGGGTCCCGAGAGCATGGGGGCCGGGGCACCGGACGGTGCTGCCGCGCTCGCCACGCTCGCCGAGCACACCGCTGCCGGCAGCGCTCTGCTCCGCTCGTCCGCCCCGGAGGACGTCCGCCCGCTCCGGGACGAGGCGCTGGAGCTGCGGGAGGGACTGCTGGCCGACCAGCCGGAAGAGGTGCTGCTGCACGGCGACTTCCGTCAGGGGGCCGTGCTCGCGTCGGACGCCGGGCGCGCTCCGTGGCTGGCGGCGGGTCCCGATCCGCTGCTGGGGGAGCGCACGTTCGACCTGGCGCGGCTCGTACGGGACAGGCTGCACGACCTCGTCGCCTCTCCAGGTGCCGCCGCGGCTACCCGCCGGCGTCTGAACAAGCTCGCCGACGGCCTGGAGGTGGACCGCGAGCGCCTGCGCGGGTGGGCGCTCTACCGGGCCGTCGAGTCGGGCGTACGGCACATGAACAGCGGACAGCGCGAGGACGGGGAGTTGCTGCTGGAGTTCGCCGGGTGGCTCTGACGGCCGCCCGTGGAACCGGGCGGGGCCGCCTGGGCCGAAGTGGAGCCGCCTTCAGAGCACGATGGCGCCGGTGAGGAGCGCGGCGGCCGTCATGACGATCGTCGTGCCGAAGGCCCATCCGAAGATGAAGCGCTGGTGCTCCCCGAGCTGGACGCCCGTCATGCCGACCAGGATGAACGTCGAGGCCGTGAGCGGGCTGAGGGGGAAGCCCGTGGTCATCTGGCCGAGGATGGCGGCCCTGGCGATCTCGGCCCGTCCCGTGCCGAATCCTCCTGCCGTCTCGGAGAGGACGGGGAGGACGCCGAAGTAGTAGGCGTCGGGGGTGAGGGCGAGGCTGAGCGGCATTCCCGTGACGGCGACGACGCCCGGCAGGTGCCCGCCGAGGGACGGAGGGATGACCGAGACGAGGGCCTTCGCCATCTCGTCGATCATCTTGGTCTCGGTCAGTACGCCGGTGAGGACGCCCGCGGCGAAGATCATGGTGGTGACCAGGACGACGTTCTTACCGTGCCGGTCGAGCAGCGCCTGCTGGTCCTCCCACCTGGGGTGGTTGACGAGGAGGGCGACGGCGAAGCCGATGACGAACAGCACCTCCAGCGGCATGACTTGGAGGACCAGGGCGACCAGCAGCGTCAGCGTGAGCACCAGGTTGAAGACCGTCAGCCAGGTGCGGGGGCGCCCGCCGACGGCGAGCGAGACGGGCTCCTCCTCCGCTTCGGGGGCGGCCCTCCGGGGCTGCGCGCCCGGCTCGCCCGCCTCGTTGACGGGCTCGGCGGTCGTACCGGACGGCGCCGCGACCGTCCCGTCCGCCGCCTTCTCCGCGTCCGCACCGGGCAGTGCGGCGAGGGTGCCCAGGCGCTTCCGCTCGCGCCTGCCGATGAGGTACGAGGCGAGCAGCACCCATGCGATACCGCAGCCCATGGCGGGAAGCACCGGCAGGAAGACCTCGGAGGTGTCCAGCTTGAGCGCTGCCGCTGCCCGTACCGTCGGTCCGCCCCAGGGGATCATGTTCATCACGCCGGCCCCCAGGCAGATGATTCCGCTGAGCACCAGGGGGCGCATGCCGAGCCGCCGGTAGACGGGCAGCAGCGCGGAGACCGTGATGAGGAACGTGGACGCTCCGTCGCCGTCGAGGGCCACGCACATGGTGAGCACGGCCGTGCCCATGCATATTCGCAGCGGATCACGGCGGCCGAAGCGGAGGATGCCGCGGATGAGCGGGTCGAAGAGGCCGGCGTCGACCATGAGGCTGAAGAAGAGGTAGGCGAAGGCGATCATGATGCCGGTGGGGGCCACCGTCGTCAGGCCCTCGAGGATCATGTCGCCGAGCTGCCCCGCGAATCCCCCCGCCACAGCCGCGAGCACGGGCAGCAGCACCAGGGCGACGAGGACGGACAGCCGCCTGGTCATGGTGAGCACCAGGAAGAGCCCGATCGTGGTGAATCCCAGCGCTGCCAGCATGGTCTCTCGCTCTCGTCTGTCGTGGCGGCCGGCGGCGTACGTGGTGGGGGTGCTGCCGCATTGCCCGGCAGTGTCGAAGGCACATCGGATCGCTGTCCAGCATCGAACTGGGATTCATCTATGCGAGATGTGCATCAGTGCGTCAGGGAAGCACCTATGATCCGCGGTCATGGATGCCACCCTCCGGCAGTTGTCCGCCTTCGCGGCCGTCGCCCGGGCGGCGAGCTTCACTGCCGCGGCCGCCGAACTGCACGTCTCCCAGTCGTCGTTGAGCCGCGCCGTCGCCGATCTCGAGCGGCTCCTCGGCGCGCAGCTTCTCGAACGGGACACCCGGAACGTGCAGCTGACCGCGGCAGGTGTGGAAGCGCTGCGCATCGCCGACCAGATCGTCAACGCCCACCGGGCGGGGATGAAGGAGCTGCAACGCTTCCTGCTCGGGGAATCGGGAACCGTCGCGGTGGCGACCCTCCCCTCCGTCGCGGCCGTGCTGCTGCCGCGGGTGATCTCGGGTTTCCGCCGGGAGCGTCCCCAGGTCGCCATGCGGATCATGGACGGCCTCGAGCGCTCCGTACTGGACCGGGTGCTGGCGGGCGACGCCGACTTCGCGATCACCACCTTCGGCGAGACCTCGGGCCAGTTGGAGCACCGGCCGCTGGCGCGGGACCGGTTCGTCGCCGTCCTGCCGCCGGAGCACACACTCGCCGGGCAGGACGAGGTCTCCTGGGAGGAGCTGGCCGCGCACCCCTACCTCGCGGTCGGCCGGGACTCCAGCGTGCGGCGGCTGGCGGACGCCGCGTTCGCGCAGATCGACGCCCCGGTCGCCCCCTCGGCGGAGGCCGGGAACGTGGCGACCGTCGGCGGACTCGTGGCAGCGGGCCTGGGCGTCTCCGCGATGCCGGCGCTCGTCCTGCCCCTCCTCGGGTCCGGACCGTTCGTCTCGCGTCCGCTGGTGAGGCCCGTCGTCCACCGCCGGCTCGACGTCGTGATGCGCGCGAGGCGCACGGTGCCGCTGGCCGCGCACCGGTTCCTGGAGACGCTCGACGGGCTCCGCGAGGAAGGCGGGCAGCTGCCCGAGGGCGTCAGATGGGCGTGACGGACCCACACGGCGATCGTTCATGCGAAAAGCGCATCGATTGATGGTCCTTTCTTGCTGGACAGTCATTTCTCCCCTCGGAGACGCTGAGGCCGGAGCCTGAAGTCCCGTTCCGCGGCCACGAGCGGCGCGGGCGCAGCCTGAGCGGACCGAGCAAGGGAGAGACCGCCGTGCCGAAGGACCACCCCGCCGGCGCCGGAAGCGGGCAGCTGTCCGGCCTGAAAGTGGTCGAGTTCGCCCATGTCGTCGCCGGGCCGCTGGCCGGCTCGATGCTCGCCGACCAGGGTGCGGACGTCGTCCACGTCGAGCCGCCCGGCACGGGGGACGCGGCCCGCTCGATGGGTCCCCGGCGTGAGGGCGTCCCCCTGTGGTTCAAGGTGGCGGGACGCAACAAGCGGTCCGTCACCCTCGATCTCCGCCAGGACCAAGGACGTGAACTCGCACACCGGCTCGTCGCCTGGGCGGACGTCGTGATCGTCACCTTCCGCCCCGGGCGGCTGCGCGAGTGGGGGCTGGACTGGGAAGGGGTCCACCGTCTGAACCCCAAGGCCGTGATGCTGCAGATCTCGGGCTACGGAGCGACCTCCTCGCAGGCCGACCAGCCGGGTTTCGGGAAGATGGGCGAGGCCCGCAGCGGAGTCGTGCACCTCACGGGCTTCCCCGACGGGCCGCCGGTGCACACGGGCTTCTCCCACGGGGACGCGGTCAACGGGCTGATGGGGGCGTACGCGGTCCTGGCGGCGCTCCACCGCAAGGCGAACGACCCCGGCTTCGACGGCGAGTGGATCGACCTCGCGCTCTTCGAACCGCTCTTCCGGCTCGTCGAGTGGCAGGTCATCGTCCACGATCAGCTCGGAACGGTGCCGCAGCGCTCGGGCAACCAGCTTGCGATCGCACCGGCGGCCGTGATCAACACGTACCGGTCCATGGACGGCCAGTGGATCACTGTCACGTCGGCGACGCTGCGGTCCGTGCTGAACGTCGTACGCCTGCTCGGGCTGCCGGAGGAGGAGTTCGCCACGGTCGAACAGCAGCAGGCCGGGCGCGGACGCCTGGACGACGCACTGCGCGCGTGGGTCTCGGAGAGGCCGACGGCCGTCTGCCTGGAGGAGTTCGAACGCTGCGAGGTGGTGGCCTCCCGGGTGTTCGACGCCGCGGACATCGCGCAGGACCCGGTGTACGCCGAACGCGAGGACATCGTCACCGTCGACGACCCGCAGCTCGGCCCGGTGCGGATGCAGGCCGTCATCCCGCACTTCCGGCAGCAGCCCGGAAAGGTGTGGCGCACGGGTCCGGACCTGGGCCAGGACAACCGCCTCGTCTACCAGCAGTGGCTCGGTCTCGACGACGAGCGGCTGGCCGAACTGGAGCAGCAGGGTGTCGTCTGACAGCAGCGCCGCCGGCCGTACGGGCGCCGGAGGAACCAGCCGTCTCCCCCTGCGCTCCCTGCTGTTCGTGCCGGGCAACCGGACGGAGTGGCTGGCCAAGGCCGAGGCCGCGGGAGCCGACGCGGCGATTCTCGACCTCGAGGACGCCGTACCGGAGCAGGACAAGGCGGCAGCCTGCGCCGAAGTGGGCGAAGCCGTCGCCGCGCGGGGCGCGCACGCCGAAGACGCGGGGCGCATGGCCCTGTTCGTGCGCGTCAACGCCCTGGAGAGCTGGGCCGCGGCCGAAGCGCTCCGCACCGTCGCGGGCCCCGGTCTCGCGGGCGTCCTCCTGCCCAAGGTGCGGGACAAGGAAGACGTCCGGTTCGCGGACCGGCTGCTGGGCTGGTGCGAACGCGAAGAGGGCCTCGCGCCCGGCAGCGTCTCCCTGGTCCCGCTGCTGGAGAGCGCCGCGTCGCTGCGCAGCGCGTACGAGATCGGCTCGGCGGCCTCCCGCGTCGCCTACCTCGGCGCGCTCACCGGCGCCGGAGGGGACGTCGAACGCGCCGTCGGCTACCAGTGGAGCCCGGAGGGGCTGGAGACCCTCGCGCTGCGCTCACGCGTGCTGCTGGACGTCCGGGCCTCGGGCGCCCCCCATCCGGTGGCCGGCCTGTGGACGCGGATCGACGACCTCGACGGGCTGCGCCGCTTCGCGGAGCAGAACCGCTCCCTCGGCTACACGGGGATGATGGCCATCCACCCCTCGCACGTCCCCGTCGTCAACGACGTCTTCTCCCCCGGTGCGGCCGAACTCGACCGCTGCAGGCGACTGGTGGCCGCCGTGCGGGAGGCGCAGAGCAAGGGCAGGGGTGCCGTGGCCTTCGAAGGGCAGATGGTCGACGAGGCCATGGCGGCGACGGCTCAGCAGACGCTCGACCTGGAGCGGCGGAGGGCGCGGGCCGCCTCTGCGTGACCCTGCGCCGGCGCCGCGTCCGCCTGGCGCCGGGCTGTCGCGCGCTGCTCGCACGCCGACGGCCCGGCAGGGACCTGCCGGGCCGGGGCCTTCCGCGGCGGTGCGCCGCCGTCAGCCGTGGGAGAGCCGCGCGACCGCGTCCGCGATGGGCAGCTCCTCGCGCTCTCCGGTACGGCGGTCCTTCACCTCGACGAGGCCGTCCTTCGCTCCACGGCCCACGATGAGGATCGTGGGAACGCCGAGCAGTTCGGCGTCCGTGAACTTCACGCCCGGTGAGACGCCCGTGCGGTCGTCGACCAGCACACGCGTGCCGGCGGCACCGAGCTGTTCGGCGACCTCCAGGGCGAGTTCGGTCTGCATCGCCTTGCCCGCAGCGACGACGTGGACGTCGGCCGGCGCGATCTCACGCGGCCAGCACAGCCCCTGCTCGTCGGCTGTCTGCTCGGCGAGCGCTGCGACGGCGCGCGTCACACCGATGCCGTAGGAACCCATCGTCACGCGGGTGGGCTTGCCGTTCTGGCCGAGCACGTCGAGCTCGAAGGCATCGGCGTACTTGCGGCCGAGCTGGAAGATGTGGCCGATTTCGATCGCCCTGCCGAGCTCGATGCCCGCACCGCAGGACGGGCAGGGGTCGCCCGGCTCCACGACGACCACGTCCACGTAGTCGTCCACCTCGAAGTCGCGGCCGCACACGACGTGCCGTGCGTGCTTGTCCGCCTTGTTGGCGCCGGTGATCCACTCGGTGCCGGGGGCGACGCGCGGATCTGCGATGTAGCGGAAGGCCTTGCCGGCCATGCCGTTCTGCGGGCCGACGTAACCGCGGACGAGGTCGGGCCTGCCGACGAAGTCCTCCGCGGTGACCAACTCGACCTCGGCGGGGGCGAGATGCTCGGCGAGCTTGCCCATGTCCACTTCGCGGTTGCCCGGCACGCCCACAGCGACGATCTCGCCGTCGACCTTCACCAGCAGGTTCTTCAGCGTGGCGGAGGCCGGGACGCCGAGGTGCTCGGCGAGCGTCTCGATCGTCGGGGTGTCCGGGGTGTCCAGCTCCTCCGTGTCCGGGTGGTCCGCGGACGGCGCGGGCACGACGGCGACCGACAGCGCCTCGGTGTTCGCGGCGAAGCCGCAGGACGGGCACTGCGCGTAGGTGTCCTCACCGGCGGCGGCCGGGGCGAGGAACTCCTCCGACGCGGAACCGCCCATGGCGCCGCTGACGGCGGAGACGATCCGGTAGTCGAGACCGAGGCGCTCGAAGATCCGCGTGTACGCCTCCCGCTGCTGCCGGTAGGACTCGGCGAGGCCCTCGTCGCTGAGGTCGAAGGAGTAGGCGTCCTTCATCGTGAACTCGCGGCCGCGGAGGATGCCCGAGCGGGGCCGTGCCTCGTCCCGGTACTTCGTCTGGATCTGGTACAGCGTGACGGGCAGGTCCTTGTAGGACGAGCACTGGTCCTTGACGACCTGGGTGAAGATCTCCTCGTGCGTGGGACCGAGCAGATAGTCCGCGCCCTTGCGGTCCTTGAGGCGGAAGAGGAGGTCGCCGTACTCGTCGTAGCGCCCCGAGACCTCGTACGGCTCCTTGGGGAGCAGCGCCGGGAGGAGCACCTCCTGGGCGCCCGCGGCGTCCATCTCCTCGCGCACGACCCGCGTGACGTTCTCCAGGACCTGGAGCCCGAGGGGCAACCACGTCCAGATGCCCGCGGCCGTGCGGCGCACGTAACCCGCGCGCACCAGCAGCTTGTGGCTGACGGTCTCGGCGTCGGCCGGGTCGTCGCGCAGTGTCTTCAGCATCGACCGGGACAAACGCTGGACTCGGGCTGCCATGGAATTCTCCGTGCGGTGGTTGAAGTGACTGGGCAGAGCCTATCCGGCGCCGCACACGCCAAGGAAATGCGTTCCTCACCGCCGCCTGAGCGGCAGCCACGCCCCCATCACGGCGTACGGGCTGGGGGCGCTGGGGAAGTGGACCTCGCGCGCGAGGTCCCCGTAGCCGAGCCGGTGGTAGAGGGCGCGGGCGGGGCTGTCGGTGTCGATGGCGGAGAGCAGCGAGCGTGGTTCGTCCGCTCCGTCGGTGAGCAGGGTGATCAGGCGGCGCCCGATGCCGCGCTGCTGGTAGAGCGGGTGCACGTGGAGTTCGGTGATGACGAACGCGTCGTCCAGCCAGGCCTCGTGGCCCGCCGCGCGCAGGTACCCGGAGACGACCGAGGACCACCAGTGCGTGCGGTCGTTCGGCATCCCGTACACGAAACCCACCAGCCGCCCCTCGTCCGACCAGGCGCCGAGGGCGCGCGCCCCCGGCGAGCGCAGATGCCGCAGCACGATGTGGCGCCGTACGGCGATCTCGTCGTCACCGAGCCCGAACGCGACCGCCTGCACCGCCAGCGCCTCGTCCACGTGTGCTTCGAGGTCCAGGGGACCGATGACGGCCCCGCGGGGGTCCTGGGGCTCAGATCCCCCGGCAGAATGCAGCATGCCGGGAGGCTACAGGCGGCAGGGGCCCGAACGGCCCGGTCCGGGTGCACCAGCCGGTGCGGGCGTCAGAACAGCACGCTCATGAAGGCGCCCACTTCACGGAAGCCCACTCTCCGGTAGGTCGCACGGGCCGTCTCGTTGAAGTCGTTGACGTAGAGGCTCGCCAGCGGAGCGACCTCGTTGAGGGCGTAGCGCAGGACTGCCGCCATGCCGCTCTCCGAGAGGCCCTTGCCGCGGTGCGCGGGAGCCACCCAGACGCCCTGGATCTGGCAGGCGTGGGGGGTGGCGGCGCCGATCTCGGCCTTGAAGACGACCTCGCCGTTCTCGACTCGGGCGAACGAGCGGCCCGAACCGACGAGTTCGGCGACGCGGGACTGGTAGACGAGGCCGCCGTCCCCCGCGAGCGGGGAGACCCCGACCTCCTCGGTGAACATCGCCACGCAGGCGGGCAGCACCAGGTCCATCTCGTCCTTGCGGATACGGCGCACCAGCGGATCGGGCCGCACGTCGTGCGGTACCTCCTCCGTCACCATCAGCGGCTGACGGCGGCGCACGTCCCGGGCCGGGCCCCAATGCGGCTCCAGGTACGACCAGAGAGCGGCGGTCGGCTCGGCGGGACCGACGATGGACGAGCAGCGCCGGCCCTGCCGCCGGGCCCGCTCGGCGAAGGCGCGTACCGCTTCGGGACCGGCGCACAGCGGCACGAGGTTCGCGCCGGCGTAGCAGAGCGACTTCAAACGCCCCCGCTGGTACCAGCCCCACATCTCGCCGCCGAGGCGCACCGCGTCGAGGCCGGCGGCGTGGACCCGGGAGGCGATGAAGGCGTTGTTGACCGGCTCACGGGCGAGCAGGGCGAGGACGTCGTCGAGCTCGGCGGGGTCGACGACCCTGGTGGATGTGGTGGTCAACAAGGTGTCTGCTGCCTCACCGGGACGGCCCCGAGGGCTCGGGGATGGGGAGAGGGGACGTTCTCCGAGCCTACCCCGGGTGAGCGGCACACCTGCCGGACGGATCCGGCCCCTCCCCGGGGCCTCGCGCCGCGCCGTGACCCGGGCCCTGCCGGTCAGCCGCCGACCGCGACCTGGGGCTCGCCGGAGGCCACTCCGTCCTTCTCCATCTTCTCGGCGATCTTCATCGCCTCGTCGATGAGCGTCTCGACGATCTTGGACTCGGGGACGGTCTTGATGACCTCGCCCTTGACGAAGATCTGGCCCTTGCCGTTGCCGGAGGCGACGCCGAGGTCCGCTTCGCGCGCCTCGCCGGGCCCGTTGACCACGCAGCCCATGACGGCGACCCGCAGCGGGACTTCCATGCCCTCCAGGCCCGCGGTGACCTCGTCGGCCAGCTTGTAGACGTCCACCTGGGCGCGGCCGCAGGACGGGCAGGAGACGATCTCCAGGCGGCGCTGCCGGAGCCCGAGGGACTCCAGGATCTGGATGCCGACCTTGCACTCCTCGGCCGGCGGCGCGGAGAGCGAGACGCGGATGGTGTCGCCGATGCCCTCGGAGAGCAGCGCGCCGAAGGCGACTGCGGACTTGATCGTGCCCTGGAAGGCCGGGCCCGCCTCGGTGACGCCCAGGTGCAGCGGATAGTCGCACTGCGCGGCGAGCTGCCGGTAGGCGTTGATCATCACGACGGGGTCGTTGTGCTTGACCGAGATCTTGATGTCGCGGAAGCCGTGCTCCTCGAAGAGGGAGCACTCCCACAGCGCCGACTCGACGAGCGCCTCGGGCGTCGCCTTGCCGTACTTCTGCAGCAGCCGCTTGTCGAGGGAACCGGCGTTGACGCCGATGCGGATGGGCGTCCCGGCCGCGGAGGCGGCGTTCGCGATCTCCCGGACCTTGTCGTCGAACTGCTTGATGTTGCCGGGGTTCACGCGCACCGCGGCGCAGCCGGCGTCGATCGCGGCGAAGACGTACTTCGGTTGGAAGTGGATGTCGGCGATGACGGGGATCTGCGACTTGCGCGCGATCGTGGCGAGCGCGTCCGCGTCGTCCTGCGTGGGACAGGCCACGCGGACGATCTGACAGCCGGACGCGGTCAGTTCGGCGATCTGCTGGAGCGTCGCGCCCACATCCGAGGTGCGCGTCGTGGTCATCGACTGGACGGACACCGGTGCGTCGCCGCCCACGGCCACCGGGCCGACCTGGATCTTGCGGCTAATGCGGCGGTCGACGAGTTTGGTCGGTACGTCCGGCATTCCGAGCGAAATCGCTGTCGCTGTCATCAGGCGTGCAACCCCAAGGTGTGGATCGAGAAGTCCCGATAGATCGACGGGCTCCGGCTCCTGAGATTACGGCACCTTCACCCGTACGAGCACATCCGCGGAACGTATTCCCCCAAAGCAGGGCACCCGGGTACGAATGCCGCCCGGGTGCTCCTGTGTCCGTCCTCGTCCGGCCGCCCGCCGGACGTACTACCCCGCGAGTCTCACGGGGTTCACCACGTCCGCGACCAGGACGAGCAGCGTGAAGCAGATGAAGATCCCGGCGACCACGTACGCGACGGGCATCAGCTTCGCCACGTCGAACGGGCCCGGGTCGGGGCGCCGGAAGACCTTCGCGAAGGCCCGCCGCACCGACTCCCACAGCGCGCCCGCGATGTGGCCGCCGTCCAGCGGCAGCAGCGGCAGCATGTTGAAGAGGAAGAGCGAGAGGTTGAAGCCGGCGACGAGGAAGAGCATCGTCGCCACCCGCTGCGTCGGCGGGATGTCGAGCGAGAACACCTCACCGCCGACGCGGGCCGCGCCCACGACGCCCATCGGGGAGTCCTGCTTGCGCTCAGCGCCGTCGAACGCCGCGTTCCACAGGTCGGGGACCTTGGACGGCAGCGCGATGAGCGCCTGCACGCCGGAGGCCATCATGTCGCCCATGCGGTCGACGGACTGCGGGAACGACTGCTGGACGACGCCGCTGGCCGGCGTGAAGCCCAGGAAGCCGGCGGTGACGTATTCGCCTTCGACGTAGCTGCCGCGTCCGTCGGACTTGGCCACCTTGTTCGAGATCAGATCCGCCTTCAGCGTCTTGCGGGCGCCGTCCCTCTCGACCGTGATGGTGGCGGGGCCCGTCGTGTCGCGGATCTGCTGCTGCAGGGTCTCCCACTGCGTGACGCGCTTGCCGTCGAAGGCGACGATCTTGTCGCCCGGCAGCATGCCGGCCGCCTTGGCGGGCGAGTCCTTGGCGCCGGCGGGGCACTTGTCGCTCTTGGCAGACGCGGGGATCACGCACTTGGAGACCGAGGAGACCGTGGTGGTCTGGGTGTTGATGCCGAAGGACATCAGCACCACGAGGAAGATTACGACGGCCAGGATCAGGTTCATGAAGGGCCCGGCGAACATCACGATGACGCGCTTCCAGGGGGCGCGCGTGTAGAAGAGCCGCTTCTCGTCGCCGGGCTTCAGCTCCTCGAAGGCCGCGGCCCGCGCGTCCTCGATCATGCCCCGGAACGGGGACGTCGACCGCGCGCGGAGGGCGCCGTCCTCCCCCGGCGGGAACATGCCGATCATGCGGATGTAGCCGCCGAGCGGCACGGCCTTCACGCCGTACTCGGTCTCTCCCCTGCGCCGGGAGAAGATCGTCGGCCCGAAGCCCACCATGTACTGCGGCACGCGGATGCCGAACATCTTCGCGGTGGAGAGGTGCCCCAGTTCGTGCCAGGCGATGGAGAAGAGCAGACCGACGATGAAGACGACTATGCCGAGAATCGTCATGAGGGTCGTCATGCGCGGGCCTCCGCTGCTGCCGTCGCCAGTTCACGGGCGCGCCGACGCGCCCAGGTCTCCGCGTCGAGGACGTCGGCGAGCGTCAACGCGGTTGCGCGTGGCGTCCCGTGCTCCTCGACCACAGCGGCAACCGTATCCACGATGCCCGAGAACGGCAGCCTTCCTTCCAAGAACGCTTGCACGCACTCTTCGTTCGCGGCGTTGTAGACCGCCGGCGCGGTACCGCCCGAGCGCCCCACCTGGAAGGCGAGCGGCACCGCCGGGAAGGCCTCGGCGTCGAGCGGGAAGAACTCCCACGACATCGCCCGCGACCAGTCGAAGACCGGTCCGGCGTCGGGGACGCGGTGGGGCCATCCGATGCCCAGCGCGATCGGCAGGCGCATGTCCGGCGGGCCGCACTGCGCGACGGTCGAACCGTCCATGTACTCCACCATCGAGTGAACGGCCGACTGCGGGTGGACAACGACCTCGATGCGGTCGAAGGGGACGTCGTAGAGCAGATGGGCCTCGATGACCTCCAGACCCTTGTTGACCAGCGTCGCCGAGTTGACGGTGATCACCGGGCCCATGTCCCAGGTGGGGTGGGCGAGGGCCTCCTGCGGAGTGACGCCGGCGAGCTCCGCCTTCGACCGCCCGCGGAAGGGGCCCCCGGACGCGGTGACGAGCAGCTTGCGCACCTCGGCGTGGGTGCCGCTCATCAGCGCCTGGAAGAGCGCCGAGTGCTCGGAGTCCACCGGGACGATCTGACCGGGCCGGGCGAGCGCCTTGACCAGCGGGCCCCCGACGATCAGCGACTCCTTGTTGGCGAGCGCCAGCATCCGCCCGGCCTCCAGGGCGGCCAGGGTCGGGGCGAGGCCGATGGAGCCCGTGATCCCGTTCAGCACCGTGTGGCAATCGCTCGCGGCGAGCTCGGCGGCGGCGTCGGGGCCCGCCAGTACCTCCGGGATCGGCTCCCCCGGCCCGTACTCCGCGCGGAGCGCCTCGCGCAGCTGACCGACCATGTCCTCCCGCGCCACCGCGACCGTACGCACCTGCAGTCTGTGCGCCTGCCCGGCCAGGAGCTTCACCCGGCCGCCCGCGGCGGAGAGTCCGGTCACGCGGAAACGGCCTGGATTGCTCAGTACGACGTCGACTGCCTGCGTGCCGATGGAGCCGGTCGAACCGAGGATCACGATGTCGCGTGGGCCTGCCAGCACGTCCACGTCCGTGGGACCGGGGCGCAGGTGCGGGTCGGCGAGGGATTCCGTCATGGCCCCATTCTGACGGCACTCGGAGACGGGAGAGTCACCGCCCGTGGCAGCACGCGCACATCAGGCACGCCCGCCGGGACGGCGCGGGCGCCCGGCACCGGGTCGCTCAGTGCCGGACGCCCGCCCTCGCCTCGCTTCTCGCGCCCCTCAGCGGATGCGGCGGTGCACGTTCTCCTTCTTCGACGGCCCCGGGGCGGCCTCCGAGATCCACGGGCCCTCGGTCGAGGCGTCGACGACGCCCTCCTCCAGCCAGGTGTACGCGCCGTCGAGGATGTTGCGTACGACCTTGCGGTCCAGGTCGTCCGTGTTGTTCCAGAGCCGCCCGAACAGTTCCTCGACCCGGACGCGCGACTGCCTGCAGAAGGCGTCAGCGAGCTGGTACGCGGCCTTGCCGTCCTCGATCGAGCTGCTCAGCGCGTCCCGGCGCGCCTTCTCCGCACGCACGCAGACGGCGCTCATCGCGAACAGCTCGGCGCCGATGTCCACGATCCGGCCGAGGAAGCCCTGCTTGGTCTCCATCCGGCCCTGCCAGCGGGACATGGCGTAGAAGGTCGAGCGGGCCAGCTTGCGCGACGTGCGCTCCACGTACCGCAGGTGTTCGGCGAGCTGCCCGAAGTCGGCGTACGCGCCCGGGAGCTGGCCGGTACCCGCGACGAGCTTCGGCAGCCAGCGGGCGTAGAAGCCGCCGGCGGCGACCGCCGCGCGCCCCTTGTCGGACAGGGTCTTGTCCGGGTCGATGAGATCACCGGCGACGGACAGGTGCGCGTCGACCGCTTCCCGCGCGATGAGGAGATGCATGATCTCCGTCGAGCCCTCGAAGATGCGGTTGATCCGCAGGTCCCGCAGCAGCTGCTCAGCGGGAACGCCCCGCTCGCCCCGGGCCGCGAGGGACTCGGCCGTCTCGAAGCCGCGTCCGCCGCGGATCTGCACCAGCTCGTCGGCCATCTGCCACGCCATCTCGCTGCCGTAGAGCTTCGCGAGCGCGGCCTCGATGCGGATGTCGTTGCGCTCCTCGTCGGCCATCTGACCGCAGAGGTCGACCACGGCCTCCAGCGCGTACGTCGTCGCCGCGATGAACGACATCTTGCTGCCCACGGCCTCGTGCCTGGCGACGGGACGGCCCCACTGCACGCGTGCCTCGCCCCACTCGCGGGCGATCTTCAGACACCACTTGCCGGCGCCCACGCAGGTGGCGGGCAGCGAGAGGCGTCCCGTGTTCAGCGTGGTCAGGGCGATCTTGAGCCCTTCGCCCTCCTTGCCGATGCGGTTGGCAGCGGGGACGCGCACCTGGTGGAGGCGGGTGACGCCGTTCTCCAGGCCCCGCAGGCCCATGAAGGTGTTGCGGTTCTCGACGGTGATGCCCTCCGAGTCGCCCTCCACGACGAAGGCGGTGATGCCGCCCCGGTGTCCGTCCGACTTAGGGACGCGGGCCATGACCACGAGGAGGTCGGCGACGACGCCGTTCGTCGTCCACAGCTTCACGCCGTCGAGGACGTAGTCGTCGCCCTCCGGCACGGCCGTGGTGGCGAGCCGCGCGGGGTCGGAGCCGACGTCCGGCTCCGTGAGGAGGAAGGCCGAGATGTCGGTGCGGGCGCAGCGGGGCAGGAACGTGTCCTTCTGCTCCTTGGTGCCGAACATCTTCAGCGGCTGCGGCACCCCGATGGACTGGTGCGCGGACAGGAGCGCTCCGACGGCGGGGCTCGCGCTGCTGACCAGCGCCAGCGCCTTGTTGTAGTAGACCTGCGTGAGGCCGAGCCCGCCGTACTCGGTGCCGACCTTCATGCCCAGGGCGCCCAGGTCCTTCAGCCCGGCGATCACCTCGTCGGGAATGCGGTCCTCACGCTCGATCCGCGCGCCGTCCACGGACGTCTCGCAGAAGTCGCGGAGCTTGGCCAGGAAGTCCTCGCCGCGCCGTACGTCTTCGGCCGGCGGTTCGGGATGGGGGTGGATCAGGTCCAGCCGGAAGCGGCCCAGGAACATCTCCTTGGCGAAGCTGGGCTTGCGCCAGTCCTGTTCACGTGCGGCCTCGGCTACTTCTCGGGCTTCGCGCTCGGAGACAGTCATCTCACTCATCTCGCCGCGGGGGTGGGGACAGTGTTCGCCGTGCACTACCGGACGGTGCTACTCGCTCGTATGTACCCGATTCCTCCGATGCCTACCAGACTCGGCGCACCTGTCCCCCGGGGCATCCGCACGCGACCGCCCTCGCGTCGCCCTGTCAGGGCACCACCCGGAAGTGAGTGGTCAGCCGCAGCTCGTCGTCGAGGACGTGGTAGGCGAGCATCGGCGGCAGCGCGTAGTCGAGAGGCCCGTGGTCCTCGCCCTCCCACGGCATCCGCAGGCTGGAGACGACACCCGGAGCGGCGACGAGCGGAAGCCCGGCGAACGAGGTCACGGCAGGGGTGTGGCTGTGCCCGCACAGCAACGCCGCGACGTGAGCGTGGCGTGCGACGACGGCGGCGAGGCGCTCCTCGCCGTACTGCCGGATCGGATCGACGTACTGCCCGTGCAGCGGGAGCGGCGGATGGTGGAAGCACACGAAGGCGGGCCTGTCCTTCGGCGCACGGGCGAGAGCGTCGTCGAGCCAGGCGAGGGTGGCGTCGCCGAGGTAGCCCTCCCCGCGTCCCGGAACGCTGCTGTCGCACATCGCGAAGACCGCCCCCGGGAGCACGTGCAACTGGTCCACCGGCGACGTGTCGTCAGGGTCTCCCCCGAGCAGAGCGGCGCGGTAGGGTCCGCGCGCGTCGTGGTTGCCGGGACAGTGCAGCAGAGCGTGACGCGAACCGCTGAGGAGCTTCGCCGCCTCCTCGTACTCCCCGGGCGTCCCATGGTCGGTGACGTCGCCGGTGAGGATCACCGCGTCCAGCTCTCCGGGGAGGGCGTCGAGGAAGCGGAGCACCCGCTCCGTGCGCTCGCGCGCGCGGGCGCCCCCGTCATCGCGGTCCTGCCCGACATGCGTGTCGCTGATGTGCGCGAAGACGAACAACTGCTCGCTCCTTCCGCCGGCCGGGGGCCGGACGTCGATGCCCGCGCTGCTGGTGGGGACGCGTCGCCCTCGCGCGGGCCGGCTGCGGGGTCTTCACCGGGTGCGTCATCTGGTAGGACAGAGGGATGCAGGCCGAACCCAGCGAAGACGCTGTAGATCTCTTCCTTGCCGCATTCAACGCTTCGAGCCCGGCCTATGTGACGGAACTGCTCGCTAGTGCCGTGACGTCCGACATCGTCTTCTGGGGCCCGCTGGGACGCAGCGTCGGCGTCGAGGCCGTGGAGAACTTCATCACCGAACTCCGCGCCCATCCCGAAGGGCCCGGCACCGTGACCCGTACGACTGTCGTGGACGCCCCCGGCGAGTGGGCGCGCTACAGCTGGAGCTACCACAACGAGGCAGGGCGCCTGCTTCTCACCGGCACCGACATGGTGCACCTGCGGGACGGCCGCATCGATCAGATGGTCGTCTTCGCGGGGGACCTCGCCGCGATCTGAGCGGTCCGAGCACGGCAGACAGTGCAGGCAGGCGGATGCCGGCGGCGCCCCCACGCGCCGCCGGCATCCACGTACTCAGTTCGGTCCGTCCAGGAGTGCCGCCTGTCAGAGCTCCAGACCGGTCAGCACCATGACGCGCTCGTACGTGTAGTCCTCCATCGCGAAGCGCACGCCCTCGCGGCCCACACCGGACTGCTTGGCGCCCCCGTAGGGCATCTGGTCGGCGCGGTAGGACGGCACGTCGCCGACGACCACGCCGCCCATCTCCAGAGCGCGGTGTGCCCGGAACGCCGCCTGGATGTCGTGCGTGAACAGACCCGCCTGGAGGCCGTACTTGGAGTCGTTGGCCGCCGCGAAGGCCTCCGCCTCACCGTCCACCCTGGTGAACGACATCACCGGGCCGAAGGCCTCCTCGCAGCCGAGCTGCGTGTCCGCCGGGACGTTCTCCAGCACGGTCGGCGCATAGGTGGCGCCGTCGCGCTCGCCGCCCGTCAGCAGCTTCGCTCCCTTCGAGACCGCCTCGTCGACCCAGGACTCCACCCGCTTCGCGGCGTCCTCGCTGACCAGCGGGCCCACGTCCGTCGCGGGGTCGGACGGGTCCCCGGTGCGCAGGGCCTCGACCGCGGTGACGACCTTCGGCACCAGCCGGTCGTAGACGGAGGCGTCGGCGATGACGCGCTGCACCGAGATGCAGGACTGCCCGCCCTGGTAGTTGGAGAAGGTCGCGATGCGCTGCGCCGCCCAGTCGAGGTCGGCCTCGGAGTCGAAGTCGCCCAGCACGATCGCCGCCCCGTTGCCGCCGAGTTCGAGCGTGACGCGCTTGCGGGGGGCGGAGTCGAGGATCGACCAGCCGACGGGCGCGGAGCCGGTGAAGGAGATGATCGGCAGCCGCTCGTCCTGGACCAGCTCCGGCATGCGGTCGTTCGGCACGGGCAGCACGGACCACGAACCGGCAGGAAGATCGGTCTCCGCCAGGAGCTCTCCGATCAGCAGACCGGACAGCGGTGTCGCGGGCGCCGGCTTGAGGATGATCGGCGTCCCCACCGCGAGCGCGGGCGCGACCTTGTGGGCGCAGAGGTTGAGGGGGAAGTTGAAGGGGGCGATGCCCAGCACGGGACCGTAGGGGAAGCGCCGCGTGTAGGCGAGCCGTCCGACTCCGCCCGCGTCGGAGTCCAGACGCTGGGCCTCCCCCCCGTTGAAGCGGCGGGCCTCGTCGGCGGCCCAGCGGAAGACCGAAACGCACCGGCCGACCTCTCCGCGCGCCCACTTCATGGGCTTGCCGTTCTCCGCGGAGATCAGCGTGGCGATCTCCTCCGCCCGCTCCTTCAGGCGCTCCACGACGTGGTCGAGGGCGGCGGCCCGTACGTGCGCGGGCGTCGCGGAGAACTCGTCGGCCACGGCGGCAGCGGCTGACACGGCCTCCTCGACCTGGTCGGCGGTGGGAAGGCTGATGCTTCCCACGAGCCGCCCGTCCCAGGGGGAGGTGACATCGAGCGTGTCGCTGCCGGTGGCCTTGCGGCCGGCGAGCCAGAACGCTTGCGGGGAAGTCGCTGTCGTCACTGCGGGGCCGCCCTTCCGGAAGGGGTGGATGTCGTGAACGGGAAGAGCGACGGTGCCGGACCGGCGTCCGGCGCCACGGGGCACCTGTTGCCCTCCCCTGCCCAACGGTAGGGGCTGGGGGAAGGGGCGCTTCTTGTCCGGCGCGGCAGACTTCGGACGGGGCGCACGCCGTATTGGCACGGGCACGGTGGTGGCGCCGTCTGCTCCGTGGCGATGCGGGCGGTACGGGGAGCTCACGGGTGTTCGCGCAGGGGCGAACGGGGAGGGGGCGCGCGGGCGCGACGGCGCGGCGGGGGCTGCGTCGGAGTGGAACGGGTCGCGTAAGGCCGGTGCCGTGGCGCGACGGCGCGGCGGGCCTGGTGGGCATGGTGCGGGACGGGTGGTCACCAGGGGGCGTCAGGAGCAGTCGGCGTGGGGGACGTACGGCAGTACGGCGTCAGCCCGTGGCCTTCAGCGCGAGCCACAGCTCCATGCGCACGTCCGGGTCGTCGAGCGACCGGCCGAGGATCTCCTCGACGCGGCGCATCCGGTAGCGCAGGGTGTGCCGGTGCACGCCCAGATCGGCGGCGGCCGCGTCCCACTGTCCGTGCCGGGAGAGCCAGGCACGGAGCGAAGCCACCAGATCGCCCCTGCCGTTCGCGTCGTGATCGCGCAGCGAGCGCAGCAAGCCGTCGGCGAAGGCCCGTACAGCGTCGTCCGCGAGCAGGGGGAGGACGGACCCCGCCGCCACGTCCTCGTGCTCGACGAACGGAGCGCCGCGCCGGCGGGCGACCGAGAGCGCCTGGTCGGCCTGCTTGAAGGCGACCGCCGCGGCGGCGAGCCCGGCGGGCGCCGAGACGCCGATGAAGAGTGCGTCCTCCGCTGCCGCGCCCGCGCCGTTGTGGTGCGGCCCGCCACACGCGCCGGACGCCTCCAGCGCCTTGGCGAAGGACGACGCGTACTGCGCGCAGGCGGCGAACGCCGATCCCCCGTCGGAAGCGAGCACCACGAGGCGGTTGCCGTCCGGCACGACGAGCACGGCCTCGCCGCTGCGGGACGCGGCTGTCTCCGCGAGATCCGCGAGCTGGTCGAGAGGGCGGGTCAAGTCGTCCGGGACGCCGTCCGGAGTGGGGACCCGCACGGAGGAGGCCTCGGTGACGGTGACGACGGGCAGCCGGACCCCCGAGCCGCCTGACGCACCCTCGCCGGAGCCGCCCGATCCGGCGGAGGCGGACCCGCCGGACCCCGAGCCGGCGCCCGCCGCTCCCGCGGCGGCCGCGCTGCCGCGTCCTCGCACGGCGGAGGCGGACGCGGGCTCCGCCACCAGGACGCGCATGGGGGCGTCCAGCAGTCCGCCGTAGAGGTTTCCGGCCACCGCGCGAGCGTGGTCCGGCTCGCCGGAGAGCAGCATCCTCATCACCGCGGCGCCGAGCCGCTGTTCGCCCTCCTGCAGAGCCCGCGAACGCTCCATCGTGAGCGTCAGCAGTGCGACCGCGGAGTGCACGGCGTAGCGCTCCGCTGTGCCGAGCGGCGCCGCCGTCCCGACGGCCAGCACGGCCCGCGCGCGGCGTCCGCCGCCGATCGACTGGAGCTCGACACGGTCGTCGCCCTCCTCGGCTCCGCTGACGACGGCGCTCGCGGGCGCGGGTCTGTCCCGCAGCCGCTCGGCGTCGCCGACGAACCGCGCGGCGCGACGCAGGGCCCAGTTCGGCGCCGTCGCGACCATGGCCCCCGAGGCGTCGTACAGCGCGGCCCAACCCGCCACCTGCGAGGCGAGCTTGGCCAGCAGAGCCGAGGGACCCTCATGGGAGAGCGCCGCCCTGGTCATCTCCCGCTGCGCGTCGAAGCCGGCGGTGACCGCGCGGTACTGCTCGGCGGCGATGGCCGCCGAGACGGCCTTGCTGATCGCGATGAAGGGGGTGCGCCGCGGCACTTCGAGCAGCGGGAGGTCCGCTTCGCGGCAGGCGTCCACGAGCGCGTCGGGCACCTTCTCGTAGTTGACGCCGGCGGCGAATCCGAGGCCCACGACGCCCTTTCCGGCCAGCCGCCGCACGTACTCCCGCATGGCGTCCGCGTCCTCGGCGTCCAGCTTCAGCGCCGTGACGAGCAGGAGTTCGCCACCCTCCAGATAGGGCGTGGGATCGGCCAGTTCGCTCGCGTGCGCCCAGCGTACGGAGGTGTCCAGCCGGTCCTGCCCGGTGAGCACCGCCAGCCGCAGTGCGGAGTGCTGAACGAGCGAGGCGAGTGTCGGTGGCATAACAAAGCTCACCGTACAGGCGCCCGGCTCATTTCGGTCATTCCCGAAGTCATTCCCGGGATCACTCCCCGAGCTTCGCGAGGATCGGCGGGGTCCGCTCGCCACCGACCGTCATCAGCGACAACACAGCGTGTCCGGGCGGCAGATCGTTCGCCAGCTCCGACGCGGACCACCGCTCCCGCTGCACCTTCCGCACGGTGACGGACTCGGCGGTGACGTGCCTGCCCGTGGCCAGCCTGCGAACGGCGTGCATGACCCGGGTGAAGGGCTCGTCCGAGACCAGCTGGCGGTTGGTGACGTCGCGGGTCTCGACCCACTCCTTGCCCCACACCTCGGCGAAGTGCTCCGCGTCCCACGGCGTGACGCCAGAGCAGACCATCCGGCAGCCGACCGCACCGAGCAGCGAGCCTCGCAGGGGCTGCGGTACGTCGTCCAGACCGCGCAGGGTGAGCAGCACCCCCGCCTCCACGGAGCGGAGGCGCTGGAGCCCGCGCAGGGACTGCGGGGTGACGGTCTGCGACGCGTCGTCGAGCACGAGCCCCGCGAAGAGGGACTGGTCCCTCCGTGCGGTCACGCACTCGACGAACTGCGCGAGGACGAGGCGCGCGAGAATGCGCGAGGCCTCCGCGTGGCCGTGTTCCGGGAGATCGATGCGGACGCGCAGGGGATGTTCCAGGGCACGCAGCGAGAGGGGCCGGGGAGAGGCCGTGCGCTTCTCCCCCGCGCCTTCCGGCTGGAAGAAGCCCGCGAACGCCGGACGGTCCAGCAGCGCGATGCGGTCGGCCAGCAGCGGGCGGGGGTCGTCCGGACGTCCCGACTGCCGCCTGTGGGCGTCGAGTTCACGGAGCTGGGCTGCCGCGCCCTCCTCTTCCAGCGCGGCGCGCAGCCCGTCCAGCGCGGAGGGGGAGCCGTCGAGCAGTTCACGGAGCTGCTGCACGTCCGGGAAGGAGCCGTGCGCGGCCTGGAACGGGCCGATGAGCTGAGCGAGCGTCGTGGCCGCCCGCCGGCTGTCACCACCGGGGAGCGTCGCAGCCAGGTCGCCGACGAGGGCCTCGGCGAGCATCCCGGCGGCTTCGTCGGGGTCGCTCGTCCCACCGTAGAGGTCGAGGTCGTGCACGGAGTCCCGGTCTCCCACGCGGACGACCGCGTCGAACGAGTCGTCGGGGGCCAGCCGTGCCCCGCGGGCCGTCACCGCCACGACGGCTGCCTGCCCCGCGAGTGCCTGCAGGCACAGCGACTCCGTCACCGGGCGCACGACCCGCTCCGTCTTGCCGGAGGCGGGCGGCCCCACGACGAGAGCCGACGTGCCGAGCAGCGAGGGTTCGAGAGCCACGCCCGCTCCGCGGTACGGGTGCGGGTTGCGCTCGCTGTCGGGTGCGGTGCCGATGCGCACCTGCCGGAGCCGCAGATCGTGACGGGCGGCTCGGTCCTGCGGCAGGCTCCGCTGACCGGACGGGTGGGCGCAAGCCGCGGCGCCGTGCGAGAGGACGGTGTCGACGAAGGCGCCGAGCCGCCCGGGCTGGGACCGCACCGACTCCCACGCGCGCCGGATGCGGGCATGGTCCACATCGCTCATGTGACCGCCCCGCACCTCCCCGGCGAGCCGTTCGGCGGCCTCCGCGGCGCCCGCGACGCGCAGTTCCGGCCATTCGACCGGGTCGTGCTCGGGGGCCGGCGCAGGCACGGGCCGGGCAACCTCGGGTGTCTCGCGAGCCTCCGCACGGGAAGCGGCGATGCGGATCACGCGCCCCCGCGCACGCCGGGCCACCTCGGGCCAGCGTCCGAGTCGACCGAAGACGACGGCGAGTCCGGCGATCACGAGCCCCAGGTACATGTGGGATGCGACGTCGAATGCGTCCCCCCCGACCCACTCGTCCGGGGTCAGCACGTACAGGGGCCACATCCAGTAGTTGCCGAGGTAGTTGTTGTACAGCAGCGACCAGATGAGCCAGCCGATGAGGAACGAGACGACGGCACCGCTGATCAGCTGGCGTGCGGGGATACGGTCGGGGTCGGGGGGCGGCAGCGGCTTGTACCCGAAACGCCAGATGCCCGGCTCCGCGTCGGGACGCGGAGTCCGGAGCCAGTCGGCCAGCGACGGCCCCGCCCCAGGAGCCGCCACGGTCTGGGATGCTGCGGACGGAGGCGCGGACCAGGTGCCGGCTTTCGGATCGGCGGGACCGGGGTGGGAAACCGGCGGCTGATGCCCTCCGCCTCTTCCCGGCGCCCGCTGCTGACGGGGCAGCGTCCCTGCCGGCGACCCCGCCGCCGACGCCTCGGTACCGGGATGTGCCGCTGCTTCCGGGTTGCCTTCCGGGTCGTACGTACCGTCCGAACTCTGCCTCCGGCGCGGAGACTCCATGTCCATGTGCCGCCTCTACCCTTGCCCGGCCCTTGCGTTGTCGCTCCCGGCGACCAATCTAGCCGCCGGCGAGGGGAGTTGGCTCAGGCCCGGAGCCGAAACCGCTGCGCGTACGGCGAACGCACCGCTCCCGCTGCGGAGGGACGCACGTGGCGTCGCGTCCCCCGCTCCTCCGCTGCGGCGGCCGGGACCTCCCCACCGGACGGGTCGGCCCCCCCCTCTGCCTATGTCCGTGGCGGCCAACACGAAACCGTGACTTCTCCGCACCGGTGCATGTCTCCCCCTTGTCCCTGCCTCTAGCCTGCGAGAGACGTGCAGGCCCCTTCGCCCCGAAAGAGAGCGCTATGACGGAAATGACCGGTGGCCCGGCCCTCCCCCAGGAGCGCCGCGTCGTCACGTCCGTTCCCGGTCCGAAGTCCCAGGAGCTGATGGCCCGCAAGCAGGCCTCCGTGGCCGACGGGATCGGGACCGTGATGCCCGTCTTCGCCAAGCGGGCGGGCGGCGGCGTACTGGAGGACGTGGACGGCAACTCCTTCATCGACTTCGGCTCCGGCATCGCCGTGACGGGCGTGGGCAACAGCGCCGAGGCCGTCGTGCGGCGCGCGACCGCGCAGCTGGAGGCCTTCACCCACACCTGCGTGATGGTGACGCCGTACGAGCCCTACGTCGAGGTCTGCGAGGAGCTCGCCAAGCTGACGCCCGGGGACCACGCGAAGAAGAGCGCGCTGTTCAACTCCGGCGCCGAGGCGGTGGAGAACGCCGTCAAGATCGCGCGCACGTACACCCGCCGGCAGGCGATCGTCGTCTTCGACCACGGCTACCACGGCCGCACGAACCTGACGATGGCGCTCACCTCGAAGAACATGCCGTACAAGCACGGCTTCGGCCCGTTCGCGCCCGAGGTCTACCGGGTTCCCGTCGCCTACCCCTACCGCTGGCTGACCGGTCCCGAGAACTGCGCCGAGGAGGCCGCGGCTCAGGCGATCGACCAGATCAGCAAGCAGGTCGGCGCTGACAACGTGGCGGCGATCCTGATCGAGCCGGTGCTGGGCGAGGGCGGCTTCATCGAGCCGGCGAAGGGCTTCCTGCCGCGCATCGCGCAGTTCGCGAAGGACAACGGGATCGTCTTCGTCGCGGACGAGATCCAGTCCGGCTTCTGCCGCACGGGCCAGTGGTTCGCCTGCGAGGACGAGAACATCGTCCCGGATTTGATCACCACCGCGAAGGGCATCGCCGGCGGTATGCCCCTCGCCGCCGTCACGGGCCGCGCGGAGATCATGGACGCCGCGCACTCCGGCGGCCTCGGCGGCACCTACGGCGGCAACCCCGTCGCCTGCGCCGCGGCCCTCGGCGCCATCGAGACGATGCGCGAGATGGACCTGGCCGCCCGCGCCAGGCGCGTCGAGGAGATCATGAAGCCGCGGCTGCAGAAGCTCGCCGGGCAGTACGACGTCATCGGGGACGTCAGGGGGCGCGGCGCGATGCTGGCCATCGAGCTCGTCAAGCCCGGCGGCAAGGAGCCCGACCCGCAGGTGACGGCCGCGCTCGCCAAGGCCTGCCATCAGGACGGGCTGCTCGTCCTCACCACGGGCACTTACGGGAACGTCATGCGTTTCCTGCCGCCTCTGGTGATCGACGAAGCCCTGCTCACGGAGGGCCTGGACGTGCTGGAGAACGCCCTGGCAGGCCTCTGACAGAGCCCGGGACCAGTGCGGACGGAGTGCGGAAAGCGTTCGGCGTGAAGAATCTGTGCGAGGCCGATGGCCGGAGCGTAATCCGGCTGTCCGGTCTTCGCGGCCTGCCGTACGGTTTCAGCATTCGCCGGGTGCTCCGGAACTCCACTTCGGATACCTGGCCCGAGCCCGTCTCTCCCCAAGACGAGCCCGGTCGTGCCCTGGCGCACGCTCCTCACCGATCGGGGGACCGCCCGCCCCACACCCCCCGGGGCCCGCGGAAAGCCGGTCGATACGACCGCTCCGGAACTCTCCCCCCTGTTCCGGGGCGGTCGGCTGTTCACCGCGCCGCTTCCCTTCTGTGCTGCGCCGTCTTCGCGCTCGTCACCTGGCAGGTCGCCGTAGGCGGACCGCTGCTGGCCCTGGACGCACGGCTCGGTGCCGCGCTGCGGCGCTCGTCCCCTCCCACCGCGGTGAGCGAACTCCTCGCGGATCTGGGCAATCCCGAGGTCGCGCTGCCCGTCCTCGCCGCCGCGTGCGCGTACGCGGCTGCCGCCGTGCGGGTGCGGCGCTGGCTGGCTCCTCTGTGCGTGTTCGGGGCGCTGGCCGGCGCGGCCGTGGCCGTCTCCCTCGTGAAGGTGTGGCTGGGCAGGCCGGGACCGCTGGGCGGCGTCAACTACTACCCGTCCGGCCATACCGCCACGGCGGCCGTCGCCTACGGAGGTGCCGCGCTGCTGCTGTGCCTGTCGGTGCGCAGGCTTCCCTACTGGCCTGCGCCCGCAGCCGCGGCGATGCTCACCGTCCTGTGCGGCGCCGGACTCGTCTGGCGCGGCTACCACTGGCCGCTCGACGTGCTGGCCAGCCTGTGCCTGAGCTGGGTGCTGCTGGCCGGGGCCGCGGCGGCCGTCCGCCGCGGACTGGGGCGTCGTGTGCGGGCATCCCCGCACCCGCGGCGGAGCGACCCGCCGCCCGGCATCCCGGACGCCGGTGGACCCGAACCGGCGACGGAGCGTCCCGGCAGCTGACCGCCTCCCGGTCAGGCGGCTTCCGCTCGCCTGCCGCACCTCTCAGCCGTCTCCCCGTGCCCTTCCGCCGACCCGTGCGGCCGCGTCCTGCATGGCGAGTTCCAGCACCACCGGGTCGTTGAGCGTCCCCGACCCGTCCGGCGGTATGAGCCAGCGCGCACCCCCGGACGCCCTGCCCGGACACGGAGCGACGATCCATGTGCCGCGGCCCGCGCACCGTACGCCCGTGTCCGCCCAGCGGGCGGCCGTCCCCGGCGGGACGAAGAAGCCGATCCGGGCGGAGCCGAAGTCGGCGAGCACCGGTCCGGGTCTCTCCGGCCAGCCGGTGAGCGCGTCCAGCGTCGGATATCCCAGGAGCCCGCCGACCATCAGCACGTCCCACATGCGTCCCGCCGGCAGCAGCACGACGCCCGGCGGGCTGCTCTCCCACTCCGCCCTGCACGCCTGAGGGTCGTCCGCCGCCGACGCCAGCCACTCGACGGCCCCCGCTTCCCCGGCAGTACCGGTCATGTCCGCCCCCTCCCCGTGCGCGCATGCCACGGAGGAGAGGCGGAACATGCCGGACTCGCTCACTTCTCCCGGATCGTGCCGAGTGCGGGCGTGGCCCGCGCCGCGCCACGGTGAGCGCGCCCGCGGGTCACGCGCGGCACGTTCCGGCCGGCAGTTCCCGCCGTTCCCGTGTGCATCCGTGCGTGGCCGAGCCTGCTTGTGCCCGAGGTGCACATCCGTACGGGAATGTGCGAGGGAGAGCCTGCCCTCCGGCCGGTGCGGTCAGTCCCCGTCGACCACACCGGCGAAGCGCAGGAGTTCGGCGGGGCCGAAGCGCCCGTAGCCGTCGGCGAGGGTGGGCCGCCAGTCGGGGTAGGCCGAGCGGTACGAGGTGGGGTCGGCGTCGAGCAGCCCGATGAGCACCTCGGCGACGATGCGGGTGCCGACGGGGCCCAGATGCAGCCCTTCTGCGCGTACTTCCGCCTCCTTGAGGATGTAGTACCAGAGATAGCTCGGGCCTTCGCTCTCCAGCTCCCGGTCTGTGAGCGGGGTTTCGCCGACCTTGCGTGCCACGTCCTGACCGGACGGGAGTCCGAGCGTCTCGCTGCGCAGGAGGTTCCGTACGACGAGGGAAGCCACCGGCCTCGCCAGCGCTCCCTTCTTCGCACCCGGCACGGCGCTGACCGGTAGGTCCAGCAGCTGGCTGTTGAGCACGCTGTCGATGCGCTTGGTGTCCTGGTGCAGACGCCGACCGCCGGCGGGGAAGAAGTACCTCCAGTCGACGGCGTGTTCGGGGCGCACCGGCCCGCCCCTCAGGTCGGTGCGCGGCTCCGTCCCCGCCTCGGGGTCGTCGGGGAAGATCTTGCCCGTGAAGTTCTCGTTGACGCGGTACGACGAACGCACTGTGGGATGCCCGAAGCGGAACGCCGCGGCAGCGAACTCCACCGGCATGAAGACGGACTGCTGCGGCTTGAAGAAGCGCGGCCCGTTCTTCTCCACGTCCTGTACCAGTTCCGGGTCGCCGACCCGCATGAGGAACTCGTGCACGACGAGCCACTGGTAGTGCCAGCGCACGAGCTGCTGTGCGCTGGTGAAGACGGTGTTGTAGTAGTTCTCTACGTCCAGCAGCTGGTCCAGCGGCACGCCGGGCTGTTCGTCCTGCGGCTCTTCCGGCGGCATCGAAGGGAGCCTGCGCCCCACCGCGTCGGTGATGCGCCCCGAGCGCAGCGCGTCGACGACGGCGTTGTGGAACTTGATGAGGACGAGGTGCAGTTGGGCGAGGATGAGGTTCTCGTCGTTGCGCGGATCCCCGATGAGGGCCACTCCGCCGTCCGTGCGGGCGAGGTCGACGCCGTCCGCCGAGTGGGCGAGCTTCGTGTCGTGGGACGTCGGGTCGTACAGGTGCTGGCTGACGACCGGGCCCGCGCCGTAGAGGTTGTCCATGTCGAGGCGGGGCGTCCGGGAATCGGTCACCGCCGCGGGGTCCGACCGCTGCCCCAGTTCCGACATGGCGTCGAGGGTGAGGTCGTGGTCGATGAACTGCCCGAGGTAGGTGAAGCCGGCGGGAAGGTTCGGGTTCTCCTGGTCCTCGGTGGTCTGGCCGCCGTCCATCTTCCCGCCGGGGAGGCCGAACTCCTTGGCCTGTTCGAGCCCGGTGGGGCGGCGGGGCGGCAGGTCCGGGAACATCCGCCCGAAGCTGCCGCTGGTCGAATTGGCTCCGCCGCTCAGGGCACGCGAAGACGAGCCGTGCAGTGCGGACATGTGAGTCCCCCTGGTTTCTCCCCCCGTGAGCAGTCCGGCCGGTCTCGGCGACGGACCGCTCCTGACAATCAGGAACCGTAACCAGGACGGGTACTGACAGGTAGGAAAATCCCAGAACTCTATGACGCATCCACTGCATCACCGCCATTCCGCAACAAACGGACGCGGCGGCACCGCACAGCGGCGACGTCCCTACATGCGCGAGGGGTTCAGCTGTCGAAGCCCATGCCCATGGAGTCCAGCGTCCGGAGCCACAGGTTGCGGCGGCCGCCACGGGCGTCCGCCCGCGCCAGCGACCACTGCGTCAGTGCGATGCCCGCCCATCGGAAGGGTTCCGGCGGGAACGGCACCGGCTTGCTGCGGACGAACTCCAGCTGCGTGCGCTCGGTCTGCTCCCCGCTGAGCAGGTCGAGCATCACCTCCGCACCGAACCGGGTCGCCCCGACGCCCAGCCCCGTGTACCCGGCCGCGTAACTGACGCGGCCGCCGTGTGCAGTGCCGAAGAACGGCGAGAAGCGCGAGCAGGTGTCGATGACGCCGCCCCACGCGTGGCTGAAACGCAGCCCTGCCAGCTGCGGGAAGGTGTCGAAGAAGTGTCCGGCCAGCTTGTGGAACGTCTCGGGACGCTGGTCGTACTCAGCGGCGATTCTGCTGCCGTAGTGGTACAGGACGTCGTAACCGCCCCACAGGATGCGGTCGTCGCCGGTGAGACGGAAGTAGTGGAAGTGGTTGGCGCTGTCGGCCAGTCCCTGCCGGTTCCGCCAGCCCAGTGAGTCGCGCTGCTCCGCGCTCAGCGGCTCCGTCATCAGGGCGTAGTCGTACACGGGGACGATGTACGGGCGGACCCGCCGCAGCAGCGACGGAAAGGCGTTCGTCCCGAGTGCGACGTGCCTGGCCCGCACCCGCCCGTAGGGGGTGCGCACGCCCACCGTGGAGTCGTCGGAGGCGAGTTGGCGGGCCGGGGTGTTCTCGTACACGCGCACGCCGGCCTCGACGCAGGCGTGTTTGAGGCCCCAGGCGAGCTTCGCCGGGTTGAGCAGCGCGACGCCGCGGCGGAACCACAGGCCCGCGAGGAAGGACGGCGAGTCGACCTCGGCGCGAACGGCGTCGCGGTCGAGGAAGGTCACGTTCTCCTCCCCCGCGGCGCAGCCGTCCGCGTCCAGCCCGAGGCGCTTCGCCTGTTCCGCGGCCTCGCGCAGCTCGGCGACCTGGTGCGGCTGGGTCGCCACGCCGATCTCGCCGGTGCGTTCGAAGTCGCAGTCGATGCCGTAGCGCTGCACGGCATGTTCGATCGCGTCGAGATTGCGCTGTCCGAGACGTTCGAGCGTGGTGAACTCCCCGGGCCAGCGCGCCAGTCCGTTCGCGAAGCCGTGCGTGAGGGAGGAGTCGCAGAACCCGCCGTTGCGTCCCGAGGCCGCCCAGCCGACCTCCTTGGCCTCGACGAGGACGACGTCCCGGCGCGGGTCGCGCTCCTTCGCGATCAGCGCCGTCCACAGGCCGCTGTAACCCCCGCCGACGACGAGCAGGTCGCACTCCTCGTCGCCTGTGAGCGCGGGCAGCGCCTCGGGCCGGTGCTCCGGGTCGTCCAGCCAGTACGGCACGGGACGGGTGCCGGCCAGGGCGTGTGCCGCCGCGCAGCGGACCGCGGGCGGGCCCGTGCCGGGTCCGTCGCCGCCGTGCCGCGCCGTCGTCATGACCGGCTCCTGCGCCGGCTCGCGGTGAACTGGCCGACGAGCACGACGGCCACCGCGATGAGGAACATGGCCGTGCCGATGACGTTCACCTGCACCGGGACGCCGCGCTGTGCGGCTCCCCACACGAACATCGGGAAGGTGACCGTGGACGGTCCGGCGTTGAACTGCGTGATGATGAAGTCGTCGAAGGACAGCGCGAAGCTCAGCATCGCCCCGGCCGCGATGCCCGGTGCGGCGAGCGGCAGCGTGACCCGCAGGAACGTCTGGAACGGGCCCGCGTACAGGTCGCGGGCGGCCTCCTCCAGCCGCGGGTCCATGCTCATCACGCGTGCCTTGACGGCGACCACGACGAAGCTCAGGCAGAACATGATGTGCGCGATCAGGATCGTCACGAAGCCGAAGTCGACGCGGGTGTTGAGGAAGAGCGTCCCGAGGGAAGCGCCCATCACGACCTCGGGCATCGCCATCGGCAGGAAGATCAGTGCGTTGCCGGTGCCCTTGCCGCGGAAGCGGTAGCGGGCGAGCGCGAAGGCGGCGAACGTGCCGAACGCCGTGGCGACCAGCGTGGACAGCACGGCGATCTGCAGGCTCAGTCCGAGGGAGCCGCACATGTCCGCCACGCCGCAGGGGTCCGTCCAGGCGCCGGTGGAGAACTCGCGCCACTCGTAGTTGAAGCGTCCTGCCGGCTTGTTGAAGGAGAACAGCATCACCACGACGTTCGGCAGCAGCAGGTACACGAGCGCGGCCAGTCCTGCCAGAACGACGGCGTTGCGGCGCAGCCACCGCACGGGCGCGGGCCCCTGGGTGCGGGCGTTCATCAGACCAGTTCCTCCGTTCCTGTCCTGCGCATGTAGAGGGTGACGACGACGAGGATGATCGCCATGAGGATGAACGACATGGCGGCCGCGGCCGGGTAGTCCAGCACGTTGAGGAACTGCTTCTGGATGGCGTTGCCGACCATCTGCGTGTTCGGCGACCCCAGCAGCTGCGCGTTGATGTAGTCGCCGGAGGCGGGGATGAACGTCAGCAGCGTCCCCGCCACGACACCCGGCATGGAGAGGGGGAAGGTCACCTTGCGGAAGACGGTCGCCGGTTCGGCGTACAGGTCGCGGGCGGCCTCGTGCAGCGAGAGGTCGATGCGCTCCAGGGAGCTGTAGAGCGGAAGGATCATGAACGGCAGGAAGTTGTACGTCAGTCCGCACACGACGGCCAGCGGTGTCGCCAGGAGACGGTCGTCCCCTGTGAGACCGAGCAGGGCGGTGACGTCCAGGACGTGCAGCGACTCCAGGACGCCGACCACCGGACCGCCGTCGGACAGGATCGTCTTCCAGGCGAGGGTGCGGATGAGGAAACTGGTGAAGAACGGCGCGATCACCATCACCAGCAGCAGGCTCCGCCAGCGGCCCGCGCGGAACGCGATCGTGTACGCCAGGGGGTAGCCGATGAGCAGGCAGAGCAGAGTGGCTATGGAGGCGTACAGGAACGAGCGCAGGAAGTGCGGGCCGTACGTGGCCAGCGCGTCGGCGTAGTTGGAGAAGGCCCACGTGACGCGGAAACCCTCCTCCAGGGAACCGCTCTGCACGGACGTCGACGCCTGGTAGAAGAACGGCGCGACGAAGAAGACGGCCAGCCACAGCCCTGCCGGCAGCAGCAGCCAGTAGGGCGTGAGGCGCTTCCGTGGGCGGGTTTCCGGGCCGCCCCCGGAGGAGCCGGTCTCCGGGGACGGCCGATCTGGGGGTGGAGCGGTACCGGCGGGGGCGGGAACGCTCGGTGCGGTCACAGCGCCTCCTCCGCCGTTCCGGCCTCCGCGTCCTGGGCCGCGTCCAGGGCGAAGGTGTGCGACGGCCGCCAGTGCAGGACGACCTCGGTACCGCGGGTGAGCCGCGTGTCGCGCTCGACGTTCGGCTCGTAGACGCTGAACTCGGAGCAGACGGGGCTGTCGACGACGTACTGCAGGGAGACGCCGAGGTATCCGGCGTCCCGGATGCGCCCTGTCAGGACGTTGCTGCCCTCGGGGATCGTCCCGCTGGCGTCGGAGTCCTCGGCGTCCGCGGCGTGGGTGAGGGAGATCTTCTCGGGGCGCACGCCGACGAGCACCTTGCCGCCGGCCCGCGGTTCCTCCACGGCGCAGCGCTCCACGGGCAGCCGGAGGACGGAGTCGGCGCCGACGGCTTTCAGCCGCAGCTCGGCGCCCTCGACGGCCAGGATCTCCGCCTCGATGAGGTTGGAGGTGCCGAGGAAGTTGGCGGCGAACGTCGAGCGGGGGTTCTCGTACAGCTCGTCGGGGGCGCCGAGTTGCACGACGCGTCCCCGGTTCATCACGGCCACGGTGTCGGCCATCGTCATGGCCTCCTCCTGGTCGTGCGTGACGTGCACGAAGGTGATGCCGACCTCCGTCTGGATGCGCTTGAGCTCCAGCTGCATCTGGCGGCGCAGTTTGAGGTCGAGGGCGCCGAGCGGTTCGTCCAGCAGCAGCACGCGGGGGCGGTTGATCAACGCGCGGGCGAGCGCGACCCGTTGCTGCTGTCCGCCGGAGAGCTGCCGGGGCTTCCGCTTGGCCAGCGGGCCCAGCTCGACGAGTTCCAGCGTCTCCTCGACCTGCTTGCGCACGGAGCTGATGCCGCGGCGGCGCAGTCCGAACGCGACGTTCTCGGCGACGTCGAGGTGCGGGAAGAGGGCGTAGTTCTGGAAGACCGTGTTCACGGGGCGCTTGTGCGGCGGGAGCCGGGTGATGTCGTCGTCGCCGAGCCGGATGGTGCCGTCCGTCGGCTCTTCCAGACCGGCGATCATGCGCAGCGTCGTGGTCTTGCCGCAGCCCGAGGCGCCGAGGAGGGCGAAGAAGGAGCCCTCGGGGATGGTGAGGTCCAGCGGGTGGACGGCGGTGAAGCCGCCGAAGACCTTGCTGACTCCGGAAAGCGTGATCGTCATGACCGATTCCTCGCCTAGGCGCCTATGAGCTTGGCGAACTTGTTCTCGTAGCGGGCGTGTTCACCGGCCGTCATGGGCCGGAAGTTCTTCCCCCGCTTGATCGTCTCGGCGTCCGGGAAGATCAGCGGGTCCGCCGCGACGTCCTTGTCGATCTTCTCCATCTCCGCCTTGGCGCCGGAGACGGGACAGATGTAGTTGACCCACGCGGCCAGTTCCGCGGCGACCTTCGGCTGGTAGTAGTAGTTGATCAGCGCCTCGGCGTTGGCCTGGTGGCGGGCCTTCGCGGGGACGAGCAGATCGTCCGTGCCGAAGAGGTAGCCGCTCTCGGGCAGCGCGAACTCGATGTCGGGGTTGTCCAGCTTCAGCTGGACGATGTCGCCCGCCCACGCGAGACAGGCCGCGATGTCACCGGAGTTGAGCTCGTCCAGGTAGTCGTTGCCGCTGAAGCGCCGCAGCTGCTTGGCGTCGACGGCCTTCTGCATGCGGGCGATGACCTTGTCGAAGTCGTCGTCGGTGAACTTGCCCGGGTCGATGCCGGAGTCGAGCATCGTCAGCCCGACGGTGTCGGTCATCTCGCTGAGCATGGACACCTTGCCCTTCAGCGACTCGTCCTCGAGAAGCTGCGTGACGCTGGTGACCTTCTTCCCGCCGGTGGCCTTCTTGTTGTACGCGACCACGCAGGCGGTCCCGGCCCACGGATAGCTGTACTGCCGCCCCGGGTCCTGCGCGGCCGTGCGGAAGCGGTCCTCCAGATTGGCGACCGCGTTGGGCAGCCGCGCCGGGTCCAGGCGCTGCGCCCAGCCCTGCCGGATCACGCGCCCCGCCATCCAGTCGGTCAGGCAGACGAGGTCGCGCCCGGTGTCCTGGCCGGCCGCGAGCTGCGGCTTGATCTTGCCGTAGAACTCGTTGTTGTCGTTGATGTCCTCGACGTACTTGACCCTGATGCCGCTCTCACGCTCGAAACGGTCCAGCGTGGGGCGCTTCTTCTTGTTCTTGTCGTCGACGTCGATGTAGAGGGGCCAGTTGGCGAAGTTGAGGACCTTCTCCTTCTTCGAGTAGTCGGGGGTGTCCTCGGGATCGTTGCCGCCCCGGCTCCCCTCCGCGGGCGGAATGCCGCACGCGGTGAGCGCCGCACCTCCGGCGGCGAGCGCGCTCAGACGGAGCAGGCGCCGGCGGCTCATGGCGGCGCGTCCGCTCGTCGTGCTCCGTTCCCACGCCTTGCGCACAGGGTCGGGCAGTCCTTCGTACAGCTGCGGGTCCAGGTCCATCGGGCTGCCTTCCAGCGAGCGAGGGGACAGGGAAGGAGGTGCGGTTCGTCGGTGCGGTGGGACGGCCGGACTGGTCCGGCCGTGCGGGCGGCGGTGCGGTCGCGGATGCCGAGCGGCGGGACGGCGGGCGGACCGCCGGCTCAGCGGTCCCCGAAGACGGTGCGGTGCCAGTCCTTGCGCGCCTCACCCGTGATGTCGTACATGACGTGCTTGACCTGTGTGTACTCCTCGAACGAGTACGCGGACATGTCCTTGCCGTGACCGGAGGCCTTGTAGCCGCCGTGCGGCATCTCGCTGATGATCGGGATGTGGTCGTTGATCCAGACGCATCCCGCCTGGATCTCGCGCTCCGCCCGGCCCGTGCGCAGCACGTCCCGGCTCCACGCGGAGGCCGCCAGGCCGTACGGGGTGTCGTTGGCCAGTGCGATGCCCTCGTCGTCGCCGTCGAAGGGCAGCACCGTCAGCACGGGGCCGAAGACCTCCTGCTGGACGATCTCGCTGTCCTGCGGCGCGTCCGTGATCAAGGTGGGCAGGTAGTACGCCCCCTTCGCCAGTCCGCCGCCGGGAGCCTTGCCGCCCGTCACGACGGTGGCGCTGGAGCGCGCACGCTCCACGAAGCCGGCGACCCGGTCGCGGTGCGCGTGGGAGATCAGTGGCCCGAGGTCGGTGTTCGGCGCGAACGGGTCGCCCACCCGGACCGTGCTCATCAGGTCCGCGACACCGCTGACGAACTCCTCGTACAGCGGGCGCTGGACGTACGCCCGGGTCGCCGCGGTGCAGTCCTGACCCGAGTTGATCAACGCTCCGGCGACCGCGCCGTGCACCGCCGCGGACAGGTCCGCGTCATCGAAGACGACGAACGGCGCCTTGCCGCCCAGCTCCAGGTGGAGCCGCTTGACACTGCCGGTGGCGAGCTCCGCGACCCGCCGCCCCACGGCGGTGGAGCCGGTGAAGGACGCCATCGCGACGCGGGGATGGGAGACCAGGGTCTCCCCCACGTCCGCTCCCGCACCCGAGACGACGTTGATCACGCCGTCCGGGATGCCCGCCTCGCAGGCCGCCTCGGCGAACATCAGCGAGGTCAGCGGGGTGAGTTCGGAGGGCTTGAGGACGATGGTGTTGCCGGCGGCGACGGCCGGGAGGATCTTCCAGGCGGCCATCTGCAGCGGGTAGTTCCACGGGGCGACGGAACCGATGACGCCCAGGGGTTCGCGCCGCACGTACGACGTGTGGTCGCCGCTGTACTCGCCGGCCGCGACGCCCGGAAGCTGCCGCGCGGCGCCCGCGAAGAAGGCCACGTTGTCGAAGGAGCCCGGGACGTCGAACTCCTCGGACAGCTTCAGCGGCTTGCCGCACTGGAGCGACTCCGCGTACACGAAGTCGTCCGTACGCTCCCGCAGCACGGCTGCCCAGCGGTGCATCGCGTCGGAGCGCTCGCCCGGGGTCGCACCGGACCACTCCGGCAGGGCGCCGTGCGCGGCCTCGACCGCCTCGTCGACGTCTCCCGGCTCCGCCAGCTCGTAGCCGAGCACCTCGTCGCCGGTCGCCGGGTCGACGACCGCGTGCGTGCGCCCTGAACTGCCTGTTCGGAGCCGCCCCGCGGTGAACTGCGCTCCGTCTGCGAAGCGCGAGGACACGTCGAAGCGCTGGACCATCGAGCTCTCCTGCCATGTGCGATGCGGCGTCCGTCAATGTTTGGACGCCGATCCTGGCAGGAGGAGGCTGATTCAACAAGTGATTCCGTCGTTGCCATTTGATTAAGCCACGGAATCGGCAACCGGTATGAACTTAGGCCCTACTATCCGCAGCGTCGTCCACCACCAGCGTCACCATGTGCCTGGCGTCGATGGACGTGCCGTCCGACCCCGGATCCGTGTCGGACTTCTCCAGGTCCTCGCGGAAGACCGTGAACATCAGCACGACGACGGTGACGATGATCACCGAGAGCACCGTCCCGATGATCCCCATCACGAACCCGGCCACGGCCTGCGCCCGACCGCCGAGTTCGCCCCTGTCCACGCCCCGCCGTGCCGAGAGACCGAGCCCCAGCGCGATCGGCGAGGTGATGATGCCGAGGAAGCTCCCCCAGCAGGTCGCGACGGCGACCATGCTGATGATGCCGAGAACCATCGCCCCGACCGACTTGCCGTTGGGCAGCGGAACGTTCTGCCAGCCGTACCCCCCGGCGCCCTGCCCGTACCCGTAGGGCGAGGGCGACGGGTAGCCGTAGGCCGCCCCGGGCACCTGGCCGTACGGCTGTCCCTGTGGCTGCCCGTACGGCTGCCCTGGCGCCTGTCCGTACGGCTGCCCCTGCGGCGGCTGCCCGTACGGCGACGCCCCGTAGGGCGACCCGGTGCCGCTCCCCGCGCCTGCCGGACCGGACTGCGCCGCCGCCCCCGGAGCGGGGGGCACCGGGGGCGGAGGGACTGCGCCGCTGTTCGACGTGACCGTCGGCTGTTCGGCGACCGGCCGGCTGTGGGAGCCCTGCCCGCCGCTGCCCTGCTGTCCGTCGTACTGCTGCCGCGCTCCGCCGGGCCCGTGCCCACCGGCGGGCCCGCCGGGGTCGCCGTCCTTGCGGAACCGGACGCCCTCGTCAGGAGGTGCCCACGGATTGTGCTGCCCGTCGCCGGACCGCCCTGGCTGTCCGGTTTCGTCTGCCATGTGTTCCCCTCCTGGGGTTTCTCGTCCGTACGCCATGCTATTCGCCCGTCACGACAGCCCGCATACGATGATCCGGCTCCCTTCCGACTGGAGGCTCCCCGTTGTCCGACCTCAACGCTTTCATCGCCGGGCTGCCCAAGGCCGAACTGCACGTGCACCACGTCGGCTCGGCCTCTCCGCGCATCGTCGCCGAGCTGGCCGCCAGGCATCCCGACTCCCCGGTTCCCAAGGACCCAGCGGCGCTGAGGGAGTTCTTCACCTTCACGGACTTCGCGCACTTCATCGAGGTCTACCTCTCCGTCGTCGACCTGCTGCGCGACGCCGAGGACATCCGGCTGCTCACCTACGAGGTCGCCCGCGACCTGGCACGCCAGCAGGTGCGCTACGCCGAACTGACGGTCACCCCCTTCAGCTCCACCAGCCGCGGGATCCCGGACGCCGCCTTCCTGGAGGCCATCGAGGACGCCCGGCACGCGGCCGAGAGGGAACTCGGGGTCGTGATGCGCTGGATCTTCGACATCCCCGGCGAGGCCGGGATACCGGCGGCCGAGGAGACGACCCGCATCGCCACCGCGGCCCCGCCCGACGGGCTGATCGCGTTCGGGCTGGGCGGTCCCGAGATCGGGGTCCCCCGCCCGCAGTTCAAGCCCTATTTCGACCGCGCCATCGCGTCAGGCCTGCGCAGCGTGCCGCACGCGGGGGAGACGACCGGTCCGGAGACGATCTGGGACGCGCTGGAGTCACTGCGCGCGGAGCGGATCGGCCACGGCACGAGCGCCGTGCAGGACCCGCAGCTCCTGCACCACCTCGCGGAGCAGCAGATCCCCCTCGAGGTCTGCCCCACCTCGAACGTCGCCACCCGGGCGGTGCACGACCTGGACGCCCATCCGCTCCGGGAGATGGTGGAGGCCGGCGTCCTGGTGACGATCAACAGTGACGACCCGCCCATGTTCAGCACGGACCTCAACACCGAGTACGCGATAGCCGCCCGGCTGCTCAGCCTCGACGCCGCGGGCATCGCGGCGCTGGCGAAGAACGCCGTGCGGGCGTCCTTCATGGAGAAGCCCGCCAAGGCCGGGCTCGAGGACGAGATCGACGCCTACCTGGCCTCGTGGCAGCGGCAGGGCTGACGGGCGCGCCCACCCACCGCTGAGCCGTACGCAGCAGAGCACGACCGGGCAGCGCAACGGCGGGACGCCAAACTGTGCGGCACGGCCGGACGGCGAGACAGTGTGACGTCCGGACTGTGCGACGGCGGGGACGGGACAGAGCTGCTGCGCGCCCGGCCCCGCCTTCCGGGCCCGCTCGGGCCGGTCAGGACTGGTACGGGTTCTGCGGCGGCGGTCCGCCCTGGGCACCGCCCTGCGCCTGCCCGCCGTACGGCTGCTGCCCCGCGAACGGATTGCCCTGCTGCGGCGCACCGTAGCCCTGCTGGGGCTGCGGCTGGCCGCCGCCCTGGGCGACGAGCTGGTCCGCGTTCTCCTTGGTTATCTCGCTGGCCCCGCCGCAGAACGTGCACTGCAGGTAGTGCTTCGCCGGCATGATCGGGAAGAGCGGAATGAAGAACAGCGAGAACTTGGTGACCCGCTTGCGCAAGGAGTGAGCCGAGGGGTTGCCGCAGTAGCTGCAGAGCAGGTTCAGCATGGCGAGCTGAACCATCTTGGAAGAAGTGCCGAAGATCAGCACGGGGGCTCCGTTCCCGAGTGCGTACACGTGTCCCACGTAGCCAACCACCGCGCACATAGCACCCGTCAAGCGAACGGTGTAACGAGACGGCCCCAACCGGGCAGAACAACCCGTTCCGCTTCCCCCGCCGAGCGCCCTGCGCACCTCCCCTCGGACACGCGCGTTGGCCCCGGAACGCGGTCGCGTCCCGGGGCCCACGGGGCTTCGGCGTCACGGACGGAGATCCGTCCCGCCCGCTGCCGCGGAAGCAGCGGTCAGAGCGCCGTCATCACGTGCTTGACGCGCGTGTAGTCCTCCAGCCCGTACATCGAGAGGTCCTTGCCGTAACCGGACTTCTTGAATCCGCCGTGCGGCATCTCCGCGACGAGCGGGATGTGGGTGTTGATCCACACGCAGCCGAAGTCGAGCGACTTCGAAAGCCGCATCGCGCGCCCGTGGTTGGTCGTCCAGACCGACGAGGCCAGCGCGTACTCGACGTCGTTGGCCCAGGTCACCGCCTGGTCCTCGTCGGTGAACTTCTGCACCGTGATGACCGGGCCGAAGACCTCGTTCTGGATGATCTCGTCGTCCTGGCGGAGTCCGGAGACGACTGTCGGCGCGTAGAAGTACCCCTTGTCACCGACGCGTTCGCCACCGGACTCGACCTTGGCGTGGGCGGGGAGCCGGTCGATGAAGCCGGTCACCTTCGCCAGGTGGTCCGGGTTGTTCAGCGGCCCGTAGAAGCAGTCCTCGTCGCTGAGGTCGCCGGTCTTGACGTCGGCGGCGGCCTTGGCGAGCGCCGAGACGAACTGCTCGTACACGCCCTCCTGTACGAGGACGCGCGTCGCAGCGGTGCAGTCCTGCCCGGCGTTGAAGAAGCCGCCGTCCCGGATGCCCTCGACGGCGCTCGCGATGTCGGCGTCGTCGAAGACGATGCAGGGCGCCTTGCCGCCCAGCTCCAGGTGCACCCGCTTGAGGTCCTTGGCGGAGCTGCCCGCCACCTCCATGCCGGCCCGTACCGAACCGGTGATCGACGCCATGGCGGGGGTGTTGTGCTCGACCATCAGACGTCCGGTGTCGCGGTCGCCGCAGATGACGTTGAAGACGCCCTTGGGCAGTACCTCGCCCATCACCTCTGCCATGAAGACCGTCGAGGCGGGCGTCGTGTCCGAAGGCTTGAGCACGACGGTGTTGCCCGCCGCCAGCGCCGGCGCGAACTTCCAGACCGCCATCATCGCCGGATAGTTCCACGGCGCGACCTGTGCGCAGACGCCGACCGGCTCGCGGCGCACGAAGGAGGTGAGCCCCTCCATGTACTCGCCCGCGGACTTGCCCTCCAGCATCCGCGCCGCCCCTGCGAAGAAGCGGATCTGGTCGAGCATCATCGGCAGTTCCTCCTGCCGGGTCAGCTCCAGCGGCTTTCCGCAGTTCTCGCACTCCGCGGCCAGCAGTTCGTCGGCACGCGCTTCGAGTGCGTCCGCAATCTTGAGGATCGCCTTCTGGCGCGTGGCCGGCGTCGCGTCGCGCCAGGCCGGAAACGCCTTCTCCGCGGCGGCCATTGCGGCATCGACGTCAGCGGCCGCGGAAAGCGGGGCGGTGGCGTACACCTCGCCCGTGGCCGGGTCGACCACGTCCGTGGTCCGGCCGTCAGCGGCGTCCCGGAACTCCCCGTCGATGTAGTTGCGCAGCCGACGCAGCTCGGTGGTCACTTCGCACCCCTCCTGCTCCGTTGTCCATTGGGTGAGATGGCAAGCCTAACCAGCAGCACAACGCTTTCGATACACCACCACACCGGGTACGACGAATTCTGTTCTTGTGAGGCCCATTAGCTTCGGATTACATTGCTTAAGGGTTGCAAAGCGGAGGAGGTCTCATGCACAGTGTCGTGCGTGGCTCGAGACGCGAAGAAAACCAACGGCATCCGGTCGCTCGACGATGTCTCGCTGGCGATCATCGAACAGCTCCAGGAGGACGGGCGACGTCCGTACGCCGCGATCGGCAAGGCCGTCGGCCTGTCCGAGGCGGCCGTGCGGCAGCGGGTCCAGAAGCTCCAGGACCAGGGTGTCATGCAGATCGTCGCCGTGACGGATCCCCTCACCGTCGGCTTCCTGCGGCAGGCGATGGTCGGCATCAACATCGAAGGCGACCTCGAGTCCGTCGCCGACGCTCTCACCGAGATCGATGAGGTCGACTACGTCGTCATCACCGCCGGCTCGTTCGACCTGCTCGTCGAGATCGTCTGCCAGGACGACGAACACCTTCTCGAAATGATCACCAAGCGGATCCGCGCCCTTCCCGGCGTGCGCTCCACCGAGAGCTTCGTCTACCTCAAGCTGCGAAAGCAGACCTACACCTGGGGAACTCGATAACCGTGAGCAAGGATCTCTCCAAGACCGCAAACGACCACCTGTGGATGCACTTCACCCGCATGTCGTCGTACGAGAACGCTCCCGTCCCCACCATCGTCCGCGGCGAGGGCACCCACATCTACGACACGAACGGCAAGCGCTACCTCGACGGTCTCGCGGGTCTGTTCGTCGTCCAGGCCGGCCACGGCCGCACCGAACTCGCCGAGGCGGCCAACAAGCAGGCACAGGACCTGGGTTTCTTCCCGATCTGGTCCTACGCCCACCCCAAGGCGGTCGAGCTCGCCGAGCGTCTCGCGCATCACGCACCGGGCGATCTGAACAAGGTCTTCTTCACCACGGGCGGCGGCGAGGCCGTGGAGACCGCCTGGAAGCTCGCCAAGCAGTTCCACAAGCTCAACGGCAACCCCGGCAAGTACAAGGTCATCTCCCGCAACGTCGCCTACCACGGCACCCCGCACGGAGCCCTGTCCATCACCGGACTCCCCGCGCTGAAGGCGCCGTTCGAGCCGCTCGTCCCCGGGGCCCACAAGGTGCCCAACACGAACATCTACCGCGCGCCCCTGCACGGCGACGACCCCGAGGCGTTCGGCCGCTGGGCAGCGGACCAGATCGAGCAGCAGATCCTCTTCGAGGGCCCGGAGACCGTCGCCGCCGTCTTCCTAGAGCCGGTGCAGAACGCCGGCGGCTGCTTCCCGCCGCCGCCCGGGTACTTCCAGCGCGTACGCGAGATCTGCGACCAGTACGACGTCCTGCTGGTCTCCGACGAGGTCATCTGCGCCTTCGGACGCCTCGGAACGCTGTTCGCATGCGACAAGTTCGGCTACGTGCCCGACATCATCACCTGCGCCAAGGGCATGACGTCCGGGTACTCGCCGATCGGCGCGGCCGTCATCTCCGACCGCATCGCCGAGCCCTTCTGGCAGGGCGACAACACCTTCCTGCACGGCTACACCTTCGGCGGCCACCCGGTCTCGGCCGCGGTGGCGCTGGCCAACCTCGACATCTTCGAACGGGAAGGACTCAACCAGCACGTTCTCGACAACGAGGACGCGTTCAGGGCGACGCTCAGCAAGCTCCTGGACCTGCCGATCGTCGGCGACGTCCGCGGCAACGGCTTCTTCTACGGCATCGAACTGGTCAAGGACAAGGCGACCAAGGAGACGTTCACCGAGGAGGAGTCGGAGCGCGTCCTCTACGGCTTCCTCTCCAAGGCGCTCTTCGAAGCGGGTCTCTACTGCCGCGCAGACGACCGCGGAGACCCGGTCGTGCAGCTCGCGCCGCCGCTCATCTCCGATCAGAAGACCTTCGACGAGGCCGAGCAGATCCTCCGGTCGGTACTGTCCGAGGCCTGGACGAAGCTCTGACGCCGCGGAGAGCGCCGCAGTTCGACGCGTCGCCGGCGCCGTCGAACGGCGGTTGCGTCAACGCCACTTGAGGGCGAACCACAGCTCCATGCGGACGTCCTGCTCGCTCAGGTCCTGACCGAGCAGCCGGCCGATCCGGGCCACGCGCTGCCGCACCGTGTTGCGGTGCACCTCCAGCGCCACCGCCGTACGGTCCCAGCTGCCGTTCAGCGAAAGCCACATGCGCAGCGTCTCCTCCAGTTCCGGATGCCCGTCCAGCGGTGCCAGCCGGGCACTGGACAGCGCTCTGCCGTCCTCCGGCGCGACGAGAGAGACGACGTCAGCGCCGGCCCCGTCGCGCTCGCGCACGACGGGACGCCGCTCGGCGAGCGCCCTCCGCAGCGCTCGCGCCGCACCCGCGTCTCCGCGGTCCAGGTGCCCGGCGGACACGGGCGCGCTGACGCCCAGCGCCCATCCCTGCTGCGCACGCACCTGGTCCCGAACACGTTTCTCGCCCAGCGGCAGAAGCGCGCGCAGTTCGTCCCCCGACAGATCGACGAGCGTGGTGCCGAGGGCTTCCGCGAGGGAGGCCGCCGCCAGCGGGTCGTCCGCACGCCCGCCGCGGCCGGCGCCCTCGTTCGCTCCCCGCGCCGCGCTGCCCCGCCGCCTCCCATGCACCACCGCCCACTGCTCCTCCCCGTCCAGCAACCGCGCCGCCTCCGGCACCGGGTCGCCCAGCATCAGCCGTACGAGCGCGGCAGCGCGCCGCTCCTCAGCCGCGGCCGCGCGCCGTTCGGTGAGCAGCGAGAGCAGGACGACGGCGACCGCGGCGATGGAGCCGTCGACGGCGTCGCGGTGCGGTGCGCACACCCCGAGTGCGAGCGGCTTCCGCCCGCCGAGGCCGTAGACGCTCAGGTGCAGGTCTCCGGCCGAGGAGGCCACGGAGGAGGGGCCGGGGCGCAACCGCCCGGTCAGCGCCGCCAGTTCGGAGCGCACCTCCGCGTTCGGCGCGCTTCCCGCTGCCGCCAGCTCGCGGCCGCCGGGATCCAGCAGTACCGCCCACGCGTCGAGCCGCCGGGCGAGCTGACCGAGCACCGCGGGGACGGGATTGGGCCCGGCGGCCGCCGCGGCCAGTGTCCGCTGCGCCTCGCTCAGCCTCCGCAGCGCCTGGTGGCGCCGCTGCGTGACCGCCTGCCAGAGAGCGCGTGCGACGGCTGTGAACGGCGTGCCTTCAGGGACTTCGACCAGCGGCAGGCCCTGACGGTCGCAGGCGCGTACGAGCGCGGCGGGAACCCGGTCGTGAACGGGCGCGATGCCGAACCCGAGGGCCGCCGCCCCGGCTTCGACGGAGCGGGCCACGTAGCGCTCCCAGTGCGACTCCGCTGATCGTTCCCCGTCGCCCTGTCCGTGCGGTGCCGGATCACCTGCGTGTGCCCCGCCGCGGACTGCGGCACCGCCCGTCGAACTGTCCGGGGCACCTACCGGGCAGTGCACTCCCGCGCTCAACAACAGTTCCCCGCCCAGCAGATAGGGCAGCGGGTCCGCCATCTCTGAGGTGTGCACCGCGTACACGGGCGTCGCCGGATCCTGCGGTCCCGCCACCTGCCGCAGCCCGAGTTCCGCATCACCGGTCAGCACCGACAGCGGAACGGGCACGGTGGGCGGAATGAGCTCTTCCACAGCGAGCCCCCATAGGACGATTCACACATTCCGAAGCTATTCAGTGGAGGAAACGTACACTTCACGGCCGCCTTGACGACACCTAGGCTCACCGCTCAAGCCAAGCGCCGCCCCACCCTCTCCCCCTCCTCATCCCCCTCCCCACCTCACTCGAGGAGCACCGTATGGCCGTCGACTACGCAGTGATCGTCACGTACCTGGCCGGCATGCTCGCGGTCGGCTGGTGGGGGATGCGCCGCGCCAAGTCCAAGAGCGACTTCCTCGTCGCGGGACGCCGCCTCGGCCCCACCCTCTACTCCGGCACGATGGCGGCCATCGTGCTCGGCGGGGCCTCCACCATCGGCGGTGTCGGGCTGGGCTACGAGTACGGACTCTCCGGCGCCTGGCTCGTGTTCACGATCGGCTTCGGCCTGCTGGCCCTGAGCCTGTTCTTCTCCGCCCGCATCTCCCGGCTGAAGGTCTACACGGTCGGGCAGATGCTCGACCTGCGCTACGGCGGATCGTCCTCGGTGATCTCCGGACTGGTGATGTGGGCGTACACCCTGATGCTCGCGGTGACGTCGACCATCGCCTACGCGACGATCTTCGACGTGATCTTCGGCCTGGACAGGTGGCTGGCGATCGTGCTCGGCGGCGGCATCGTCATCGCGTACTCGACGCTCGGCGGCATGTGGTCGATCACGCTCACGGACATGGTGCAGTTCGCCGTGAAGTCGGTCGGCGTGCTGCTACTGCTGCTGCCCGTCGCCGTATACAAGGCCGGCGGCATCGACGGCATGCGCGAACGGCTGCCCGACGACTACTTCGCGCCCATGAACATCGGCGTCCAGACAGTCTTCACCTACGTGCTCGTCTATTCGTTCGGCATGCTGATCGGACAGGACATCTGGCAGCGGGTCTTCACCGCCCGCAGCGACAAGGTCGCCCGCAGCGGCGGCACCGTGGCCGGGGTCTACTGCCTCGTGTACGCGATCGCGGGTGCCGCTGTCGGCACGGCAACCAAAGCGCTGTACCCGAACCTCGACAGCCCTGACGCGGCCTTCGCCACCATCGTCGGCGACGCCCTGCCGATCGGCGTGAAGGGCCTGGTCCTGGCCGCGGCTCTGTCCGCGGTGATGTCGACCTCGTCCGGAGCGCTGATCGCGTGCGCCACGGTCGCCAGCAACGACATCTGGACGCGCGTCCGCAGGACACCTGCACGCGCCGGTGCAACGGGGCGCCCGTCGGCCGACGGCGCAACGCAAGTCACCGACGCAGAGACAAGCGGCCACGCACACGACGAGGTGCGGGGCAACCGCGTCTTCATCCTCGTCATGGGCGCGGCAGTGGTCGTCATCTCGATCGCGCTGAACGACGTGGTCGAAGCGCTCACCGTCGCCTACAACCTGCTCGTGGGCGGATTGCTGGTGCCGATCCTGGGCGGACTCGTCTGGAAGCGCGGCACCGCGACCGGTGCGTTGTCCGCGACAGTCGTCGGCGGTGTGACTGTCGTCGCGGTGATGGCGTGGAAGGGGATCCTCGCCAACGAGCCCATCTACTATGGCCTGTTGGCTTCGCTGCTCACCCACGTCGTGGTGAGCCTGCTCAGCAGGCCCACGGACCCGGAGGTGCTCGCCGCCTGGCGGGCCCGCCTAGCGGGCGGGCAGGCCCCGGCCGAACCTGGCACTCCGAGCGAGGCCAAGACCGGCTGATCCGGGATCCTTGATTCGCGAGCACGCCCTCAGGACGCACTGCGTACGCCGCGGTTGCGCACGGTCCGGTACGGCGACGGGGACGGGGACGAGCAAGAACGACACTGCCCGCGGCGACGGCCGGCCGCAGGCCCGACGAAAGGCGCCAGCCACAGCATGACCACTGCAGTCCGCAACGGGGGCGACCTCGTCGCCGAGTCCCTGTCCGCTCTCGGCGCAGGCACAGTCTTCGGACTGCCGGGGCAGCACGCGCTCAGTGTGTTCGACGCCGTCCGCCGCTCCCCTATGTCCTATGTGGGGCTGCGGATGGAGAACAACGCGGGCTTCGCCGCGGACGCCCACGCACGTCTGACCCGCAGCCCGACTCCACTGCTGGTCTCGACCGGGCCGGGAGCCCTGATGTCGCTCGCGGCGCTGCAGGAGTCGGCCGCGGCCTCCGCACCCGTCGTGGGCATCAGCAGCCAGGTCCCCAGGGCCGGCCTCGGCGGCGGGCGAAAGGGCTACCTGCACGAACTCCGCGACCAGCAGGCGTCGTTCCGCGACGTGGTCAAGTCCGCCCACTCCGTCCGCTCGGCCTCCCAGATCCCGTCGGCCCTGGCAGCGGCGTGGGCCAGTGCGCTGGAGGCGCCCTCCGGGCCGGTGTGGGTCGAGATCCCCCAGGACGTGCTGCTCTCGCCGACGGACGTCCCGCCCCCCGCGTCCCTCGCAGTGAACGGCGCGGGCGCCCCCCGGCCCCTGCCCGCACGCCCCGAGCTCATCGCGGCGGCAGCCGAGCTGCTGGACACGTCCTCCCGTCCGGCTGTGCTCGCGGGCGGTGGTGTCGTACGGGCGGGAGCGCAAGCGCAGCTGCTCGCCCTCGCTGAACAGCTGGACGCACCCGTCGCCACCACCTTCGGCGGCAAGGGCGCCTTCCCAAGCGACCACGAACTGTCGCTGGGCTCGTGGCTGGAGGACCAGTACACGACCGACTTCCTCGCGGACGCCGATGTGCTGCTCGTCGTCGGCTCCGGACTGGGCGAACTCTCGTCCAACTACCACACCTTCGCCTCCCGCGGCCGTGTCATCCACATCGAGGCCGACCTGGGCAAACTGGAAGCCAACCACCCGGCGCTGGGCGTCCACGCAGACGCACGGCAGGCACTCGAGGCGCTCGGTTCCGCCGTCACGCCGCGGCCCCGTGGTGATGCGGCGGCACGGGCGTCCGCCCTTGTTCAGCGCGTGAGGGCCCGCATCTCCGCACAGGGCCTCGAACTCGAACAGGACGTCCTCGCATCCGTACGTGCGGCACTCCCGGACAGCTCTCCGAGCTTCTGGGACATGACGATCCTCGCCTACTGGGCCTGGTCCGCCTTCGACCCCCGCTCCGGAGCCATGCACTCCGCGCAGGGCGCGGGCGGCCTCGGCTACGGCTTCCCCGCGGCGCTGGGCGCGGCCGTCGCGGACCCGGAGCGCACCACCCCGGTCCTCGCCGTGTCCGGCGACGGCGGCGCGATGTACTCCCTCGCCGAGCTGGCCACTGCCCGCCAGTACGCTCTGCCGGTCACGTGGCTGATCGTGGACGACGGCGGCTACGGCATCCTCCGCGAGTACATGACGGACGCCTTCGGCGAAGCCGTCGGCACCGAGTTGGCGCGGCCCGACTTCGCCGCGCTGTCGGAGTCCTTCGGCGTCCCCGCAGTGCGCACCTCTCCCGAAAGGCTCCGCGCGGACCTGTCGGAGGCGCTGTCCGCACCTGGGCCGTCGGTCGTCGTGCTCCCCGCGCTGCTCAGGATGTTCGCCCCGACCCATCTGCCCGGCGACCTGCCCTGACGGCCCTGCTGTCAGCCCGCCGTCCGGCCCCGTCCGGACGGCTGGTCCGTCTGCGGGCCCGTTCGGTGGAATCTGCGCCGTGCCCGGCCGGATGGCGCGGTGTGCGCGCCCGGCTCTCCTTACGGTGCCTGTGACCGACGTCCCGGACCCTCGTTCACCCGTCCAGAGGACTCAGGGACCGGCAGGGACCAGCATGAGTGGAGGTGCCCTCGGTGGCAGCACCGCCGGACAACGACGTGCTCTGGGCACGCGGACTGCACTACTCGTACGGCGGGTCTCCCGCCCTTCAAGGCGTCTCGATCGGCGTCCAGGCGGGCGAGATCGTATCCGTCACCGGACCGCGCGGCAGTGGCAAGTCGACACTGCTCAGCTGCATCTCCGGTCAACTGACGCCCAACGCCGGGGAGATCTGGTTCAACAGCGTCCCGATGCACACGCTCAGCCGTACCGCCCGTGAACGGCTGCGCCGGGACCGCTTCGGATGGGTCGGCAGCGAACCGCAGCTGATCCCGGAGCTGACCGCCTGGGAGAACGCCGCGATGCCCCTGCTGCTGGGCGGTGCGGGCCATCGCGCGGCGCGCAAGGCGGCGCTCGAATGGCTCGAAAGGCTGGACGTCGGAGACTGCGCGCGAAAGCGTCCCTCCGCTCTGCTGCAGTCCGAGCGCCAGCGCGTCGCCATCGCGCGGGCGCTCGCACCCGCGCCGGCGATCGTCTTCGCCGACGAGCCCACGGCTCCGCTGCACCAGGTGGAACGCGCACAGGTGCTGCGCACCCTCACGACTGCCGCACGGTCGCACAACATCACTGTCGTGCTGACGACCCATGACCCGGCAGTGATGCTGCCGAAGGTCACCGCAGGCGACCCGTTCGCAGCGGACGCGGCAGGCCCCACGCTCGTCGACCGCAACCTCACGCTCGTCGACGGACGGCTCAACGGTCTCGTCTCCTCCGCTCCGGAACGTGACGCGAGCGACGGAACGGGCGGGGACGGCGGCACAGGCGGCGAGAAGGCGGCCGCGTCCGGCACCGACTCTGACGGCGAAGACTCCAAGGGTGCCGCGTGCTCGCTCTCCGTCTAGTCCGCGGGGGCTCGCCCCTCACGCTGCTGCGCCGCCTGCTCGTCGCCTGCGCGACGGCTGTCGTGGCCTTCCTTCTGCTGGCCGCGCTGAGTCACGCCCTGGCCCACCCGCAGGACTCCAGCGCTTCCCTGGTACGGCTCGTCTGGTGCGCCGTGCCCCTCGCCGCGGCGGTGCAGTTCGCCGCGGCCGTCGCGCGCACGGAACCCGGTTCGCGCTCGCGTTCCGCTCTGGACGTCGCGGGAGTCGGACCCGCCCGTGTCCCCCTGCTCGCCGCGGTGTCGACCGCCGTGTCCGCGCTGCTGGGCAGTGGCATCGCACTGGTCGTATACCTGCATCTGCGGGGGCAGTTGGCCACCCTGCCGTTCGACGGTGCGGCTGTACGGCTCCTCGCAGCGGAGCAGCCGCTGCCCGTAGCGGCGACTCTCGTACTGCTGGCTCTGCCGCCGGTGGCCGCCGGAGTGGGCGCTGCCTTGGCGACACGCCCTCGAGTGGCACCGGCGGTCGCCGCAGCAACTGCTCCCGTCGGCGCCGGGGGCGCGACGGTCCCCTCAGCGGTCAGCGCGACCGGAGCCGGAGGCGACGCACTGGCACCGGCTGACGTGATCCCGCAACGTGACGAGCCCGCCTTCCGTATGACGCACGGCCCGCTGCCGGCAGCGGCGACGCTGCCGTGGGGGACGGCGTTGATCGCGGCGGGGCTGGCGATGGAGACGTACGCCAGCCGGTCCCCCAAGCCGCTGCCCCTGTCGAGTGTCCTCTCCAACAGCGCACCGGGTGTGCTGGGCGGCTGGGTGCTGACCGCTGTGGGGCTGATCCTCGCCGGGCCCGGCCTCACGCAGCTCTGCGGATGGCTCCTTTCAGTGGGCCGGCCAGGCGCCGTACGGCTGCTGTCGGGCCGGGTCCTGCAGCGCGAAGCGAGGCGGCTCGGCAGGCCCCTGGGGGTCCTCTGCGCTGTGGCCGCGGGTGCGCTGGCAGCGGGAGAACTGTACGCACGGGCTCCGGAGGACGGAGCGCGCCTTCTCGGCCCGCTCACCATTCTCGGTTCGGCGCTGGTGGTCTTCTGCGTGCTTGCCAGTGCGCTGACCGCCGCAGCCGAAACCCGCGCCTTCCGGTCCTCTGCCAACGCGGCCCTCGTCCGGCTCGGTGCGCCCCGTCGCGTCCTGAGGGGGGCGGTCGCGCTTCGCCTGTGCGTGCTGGCCGTCGTACTGGGCTCGCTCACCTACGCGGTCGCCGAACTCGCCGCCCTTCCACTGACGTCATGAGTGCCGCACAGCCGTGAGGACTGTGCAACAGGACGGGACCGCCGGTGCGTACCGCGGTCCCGTTCCCATTCCGCCGTCCTGATCCGCCGCGGATGCGGAGCGCCTACTCTGGCGGGATGCTCGACCACGAGATAGAGAGCCTCGAAGAGTTCGACGACGTCGTCGAAGCAACCGGCTGCCTCAGCGGCTGGCGGGTGCAGTCCGTCGATCTGCGTGAACGTACGAAAGCGCTGCTCGCCGCGGAGTCCGACGGTGCGGTCTTCCTCGGCTGCGCGATGTCCGCCGAAGCACTCGTCAGCGTGCAGGAGCGGGGAGGCCTCGTCTTTCCGCCCGTGCCGCAGCTGCCCTTCACCCCCTACCGGGGACGGCTGTACACCCCGGAGGAGCTGTTCAGCGGGCTGAGTGAGGGATACGAGCACACACCGGACGCCCGTTCGTACGCCTGGTTCCAGCGGACGAAGAACGACGGTGACGTCTTCTCCTCGATGCTCCGAGCCGTGCACGACGACGCGGTCTCCGACGCGCTGGACGAACACCTCGTGGGCGCACGGGTCGTCGGCGTCATGGGAGGCCACAAGCTGGCACGCGGCACCGACGCCTACGCGGGAGCGGCGCGCCTCGGCCGTGCCCTCGCGCGCGACGGCCTGACGGTCGCCACCGGCGGCGGCCCGGGCGCCATGGAGGCAGCCAACCTCGGCGCGTACGCAGCGGCCTTCGACGACGGCATGCTGGAGAAGGCACTGGAGATGCTCTCGGCCGCGCCGTCCTTCGAGGAGTCCGTCGGCACATGGGCACGAGCGGCGTTCGCCGTGCGGGAGGGCTGGCCCGCGGGTGGCACATCTGTCGGTATCCCGACGTGGTTCTACGGCCACGAACCGCCCAACGCGTTCGCCCAGCACATCGCGAAGTACTTCGTGAACGCTGTCCGTGAGGACGGACTCCTGGCACGGTCCAACGCGGGCGTGGTCTTCCTCCCGGGCGCGGCGGGAACGGTGCAGGAGATCTTCGATAACGCGACGCCCAACTACTACCAGTCGCGCGGTGCCCCGGCCCCGATGGTGCTGGTGAACGAGGAGCACTGGACCCGCACGCTGCCCTGCTGGCCGCTGCTGCAGTCACTCGCGCACGGACGGCCGATGGCCTCGCGCATCGCCCTGGTCGACGACGTCGAGGACGTGCCGGCGGCGCTGGCCCGGCTGTCCGGCGGTTCGGCGGAGACGAGTTGACGCACGCGCGCCCACCGGCGTTCCGGCTCAGGTGCTGATCCGGACGACTTCCTTCTCGTCGAAGGCGACGCCTATGGACGTCCCCGCCTCCGGGGCCTCCCGCAACGCGCAGGACGCTTCGAGGCGCGGGCCGTGGCGGGGCTGCAGCAGCAACGTCACGGCTGCCGCATCGCCACCGCGGAAGGTGCGGGCTTCGACCGTGCAGGGCAGCCCGTCCTCCACCGAGGTCGTCCGCAGCCCTGTCGGCCGTACGAGCAGCTTGCACGGGCCTGCCTGAGTACCTTCCGGCACGGGAATCTTGCCCCAGGGTGTATCGGCACTGTCCCCGTGCACCGTCGCCTCGACGATGTTGTCGAACCCGAGGAAGCGGGCGACGAACTCCGAGGCAGGCTTCTGCCAGACCTCCAGGGGCGTTCCCGCCTGGGCGATGCGCCCCTCGTTCATCACCACCACCCGGTCGGCCAGCACGAACGCCTCGCCCTGGTCGTGCGTGACCGCGAGGACTGTGCTTCCCAAGCGGTCGAAAAGCGCGCGCAGTTCGACGACCAGCCGTTCGCGCAGTACACGGTCGAGCTGGCCCAGTGGCTCGTCCAGCATCAGCAGATCGGGCTGGGGAGCCAGGGCGCGGGCGAGGGCGACGCGCTGCTGTTCGCCGCCGGACAGCGTGGCGACAGCGCGTCGATGTGCACTGGGGAGTCCGACCATCTCCAGCAGTTCGGTGACGCGTTCCGCGCTCTCTGCTCTTGCGGCGTGCCGCATTCGCAGGCCGAACGCGACGTTGCCCTCCACGTCCCGCTGCGGGAACAGCTGATGATCCTGGAACATCAGCCCGACCCCGCGCTTGTGCGGCGGCACATGTGTCCGGTCCCACCCCGCGAGCCATACCCGGCCCGCGTCGGGCTGCTGCAGTCCGGCCACGACGCGCAGCAGCGTGGACTTGCCGCTCCCGCTGGGTCCCAGCACGCAAACCGTCTCGTGGTCGGCGACTTCCAGGTCCACGGCGTCCAGCGCTCGCACACCGCCGAAGCTGACGGTCACACCGTCCAGTCGCAGCATCAGAACTCTCCCGAACTGTCGGTGCGGATGCGCTCCAGCGCCAGCAGGGTGCACGTGCAGACCAGCATCAGAATGGTGCTCATGGCCATCGCCTGCCCGTAGTTGACTTCTCCCGCGCGGCCGAGAAAGCGGGCGACAGCGACTGGGAGCGTGGGGGCATCCGGGCGGGCGATGAAGACCGTCGCGCCGAACTCGCCCAGCGAAACGGCGAAAGCGAAACCGGCGGCCACCAGTACGGCACGTCGCACCAGGGGCAGATCGACCTCTCGCCATGCACGGAACGGCGAGGCTCCCAGCACGGCAGCGGCTTCACGCAGCCGCACGTCGACGGCTCGCAGCACGGGCAGCATCGTCCGCACGACGAAAGGGATCCCCACCAGCGACTGAGCCAGGGGAACGATGATCCAGGTCGCCCGCAGGTCCAGGGGCGGCTCGTCGAGGGCGATGAGGAAGCCGAATCCGACAGTGACAGCGGAGGTGCCCAGCGGCAGCATCAGCATGGAGTCGAAGCCCCGCACCAGACGCTCGGTTACTCGGCCCGCCCCGCGCACCGTCAGAGCGGCTGCCGCGAGACCGCCCACGAAGAGGGCGATGAGGGTGGCGACAGCCGCATAGGCGAGAGAGTTGCCGATCGCGGCCGCGGGGGCGACCGTGAACGTGCCGCTGCTGTCTGCCGATCCGAGCGCGCGGAAGTGTTGCAGTCCGTAGCCGTGCGGACTGTCGAGCGAACGCTCCACCAGGATGCCCAGGGGCACGAGGATCAGCAGCGCGACCACACCCAGCACCCCCGCCAGCAGCGCCCATTGGCCGCCGCTCTGCGGACGCCGGGCAGTCTGCGCCGCGGGCACCATGCTCAGCGACGCGCGCCGCTTGCGTACGGTCCTGGCGTGAGCGGCGAGCAGCACGGTCACGGCAGCGAACTGCAGCAGTGTCAGCACCGCGGCGGTCGGCAGGTCCAGCAGAGCAGCTGTCTGTCTGTAGACCTCGACTTCCAGAGTCGCGAAGCGCGGCCCGCCGAGTACCTGGATCACGCCGAAAGAGGTGAAGGTGAAAAGAAAGACGATCAGTCCCGCCGCCGCGATCGACGGTGCCAGCGCTGGAAGCGTCACGCGCGCCCACGCAGCGAGGCGTCCCGCTCCCAGCACGCGGGCAGCCTCTTCCTGCCGTGGATCCAGCTGCGACCACAGGCCGCCTACTGTCCGGACGACGACGGCGTAGTTGATGAAGACGTGGGCCAGCAGGATCGCCCACACGCTGGTGTCCAGCCGGACGCCGAACCACTCGTCCAGTGCACCGCCACGCCCCAGGAGGGCGAGGAAAGCCGAGCCGACCACCACCGTCGGCAGGACGAACGGAACCGTCACCACAGCGCGCAGCAGCTGTTTGCCGGGAAAGTCGAACCGCGCGAAAACGTACGCCCCGGGCAATGCGATGGCGAGCGTGCAGACAGTGGACGCAGCCGCCTGCCACACGGTGAACCACAGCACGTCCAGCACATCGGGATCGGTCAGTACCTGTCCGGCCCGGCCCAGATGCCACTGTCCGGGCGTCCGCAGGCCCCGGCCGACGATCGCGGTTACGGGATACGCGAACAGCACTCCGAAGAAGACGACCGGCACCACCATGAGGCAGACCGGCAACACCCTCCCCAGGCGACGCCGCGCTCTGTTGCCTGCCGCCTGCTCTGCCCCGGCAGTCGCACTTTCCGGGCGGTCCTCGGACAGCTCTACTTCACGACGAGCGACGTCCACGCCTTGACCCACTGTTCGCGGTTTTCGGCGATCTTCGACGGGTCCATGGCGGCCGCGTCCTCGACCGAAGCACCGTACTTCGTGAACAGCTCCGGCAGCTCGGCGTCTTCACGGACGGGATTGACGAACATCTGCAGCGGCATGTCCTCCTGGAAGGTCTTGCTCAGCATGAAGTCCAGCAGCGCCTTGCCGCCTTCGGGGTTTTTCGCGCCCTTCAGCAGTCCCGCGAACTCGGTCTGCTGGAAACACGTCTTCTCGGCTATCCCTGTGGGTGCCTGGGCGGGCAGCGGCTTCTTGCCGAGGACCTCGACGGGCGGGCTGGAGGCGTAGGAGACGACAAGAGGCCTGTCGCCCTTGCCCTTTCCTCCGTTGGATCCGCTGAAGCGGTCGTTGTACGCCTGCTCCCAGCCGTCGACGACCTCGACGCCGTTGGCCTTCAGCTTCTTCCAGTAGTCCTTCCAGCCATTGCCGTACTCGTCGACGGTGGCGAGCAGAAAGCCCAGCCCCGGCGAGGACGTTGCAGCGTTGGAAGTGACCAGCAGGTTCTTGTACTCCGGCTCGGCGAGATCGGCCAGGCTCTCGGGCGGATCCAGCTTGCGCTTCTCGAAGTAGCCCCGGTCGAAGTTGACGCAGATCTCGCCGGAGTCGACGGGAGTGACCCGGTGCCGGCCGCGGTCCAACTGCAGTTCGCGGGGGACCTTCCCGAGCCCCTCGGCCTCGTAAGAGTCGAAGACGCCCTCGCCGAGCGGCCGGGAGAGCAGGGTGTTGTCGACCCCGAAGAAGACGTCTCCCTGCGGATTGCCCTTGTTGAGCACCGTCTGGTTGACGGCGGCACCGGCGTCCCCGCCTCTCAGGACCTTCACCCGGTAGCCGCTCCGAGCGGTGAACTTCTTCAGCACCGACTTCGAAACCGCGAAGGAATCGTGTGTGACGAGGGTGACCGTCTTGCTGTGCTCACCACTCGAATCGGTGCTGCTGCATGCGGTCGAAAGCCCCACCAGGGCAATCACGGCGGTGGCGGCGGCAGTTGTACGCAGGGCGTGCTTGCTCATCGGCTCATCGACTTCCTACCCGGCATGACCCGGGCGAGGTTCGAGGGTCTGCGGGCCGCCCGTCTTCGTACGAGCGTCCGCACTCTCAGCGCTGTGTGCGCTCCCCTGTCGGCTGTTGTTGATCCGAGCCCGGCCGCAGATTGATGTGCCTGCGACAAGACTCCGCTTGAAGGCTATCAGCCTGATCCGGGCCGGACGCCGGTGCTGCTGACAGTCACCGTCCCAGCGAACTCGCCGCCGGAGGGAGGCGCAGTTGCGTACCTAGCGCTCCGTGGCGGCCAACTGCCCGCACGCACCGTCGATTTCCTGCCCGCGAGTATCCCGGACGGTCACCGGCACACCATGTGCCTCCAGCGCCCGCACGAACGCGGCCTCGTCCTCTGGACGGGACGCCGTCCACTTGGATCCCGGCGTGGGGTTGAGCGGGATGAGATTGACGTGGACGGGCTTGCCCTTGAGCAGCCGGCCAAGCAGGTCGGCGCGCCACTCCTGATCGTTGATGTCCTTGATCAGCGCGTACTCGATGGAGACCCGGCGAGCGGACTTGGCCGCGTACTCCCACGCCGCGTCCAGCACCTCCCGGACCTTCCACCTGGTGTTGACGGGCACGAGGGTGTCGCGCAGTTCATCGTCCGGCGCGTGCAGCGAGACGGCGAGACGGCACTTGAAGCCCTCGTCCGCGAAGCGCAGCATCGCAGGGACGAGACCGACCGTCGAGACGGTGATGCCGCGCTGAGACAGTGCGAGGCCGTCGGGCTCCGGGTCGGTCAGCCGCCGGATCGCTCCGACCACGCGCTTGTAGTTCGCCAGGGGCTCGCCCATGCCCATGAAGACGATGTTGGAGAGCCGTGCGGGCCCGCCCGGGACTTCGCCGTCGCGCAGGGCCCGTACGCCGTCCACGATCTGATGCACGATCTCGGCCGTTGACAGATTGCGGTCCAGCCCCGCCTGCCCGGTCGCGCAGAACGGGCAGTTCATGCCGCAGCCCGCCTGCGAGCTGATGCACATGGTGACCCGGTCCGGATAGCGCATGAGCACCGACTCGACGAGCGTGCCGTCGCGCAGCTTCCAGAGGGTCTTGCGCGTGGTGTCGTCGTCACAGCTGATGTGACGGACGACGTGCATCAGCTCGGGAAGGAGCTCAGCGGACAGCTTCTCGCGGGACGCGGCGGGAATGTCCGTCCACTCCGCGGGGTCGTGGGCCAGCCGCGAGAAGTAGTGCTGCGAGAGCTGCTTCGCACGGAAGGGCTTCTCGCCCAGCTCGGCGACCGCCGCGCGACGCTCCTCCGGAGCGAGATCGGCGAGATGCCGCGGCGGCCTGGTGGCTCCGCGGGGGGCGACGAAGGTGAGTTCTCCGGGCTTCGGCATAGCCGTACCAGTGTCGCAGATCAACTAGAGCGCCCCAGGCCAGAGAGGTGCGACGACAGTCACCATCCGGCATCGACTGTCAACGTCGACCAACCTCGCACGGCCCAGAGACGGCCCAGCCCTGGGCACGATGCCTTCTGATGCAAGCTGTGGACAGCTCGGACATCCACGGTCGGAGCGGTCACGCGAACGACGGCTACGGGGGCCTGCGGCTGCCAACGGTCGGCGCGGTTGCTGTACTTCGCTGCTGTACTGCTAAGACCCCGGAGCCTCGGCGATCTCGTTGCTGGTGAGACAAGCGGGCTGGTTTGGACCGGCTCGAAAGTGCGCTTGGCCCCGGAGCGTGGTGGGCACGATCATGTAGAAGTGGCCGGAGTGAGGGGGGTCCTTAGGTGGTTCCTGAGTTCGGAGACGATGGCTTTTTACCACCGGGTCGATACAGAGTCGACCCCGTCACAGCTAGAGAACTTCTAGTCGAAGCAGAGACTTTCCGCCAATCACAACGCCGAGTACAGCTCTGGGACGGCTTTGAAGGCTACCTAAGTAGGTTCTTTGATCTTGAAGGGCGGCATCGGGACGCCGTCGGAGAGATCAACTTGATACATGCCGTATGGCTCGGCGGCAGTTTTGTCAGCGCGAAACTCGATCCTCACAACATCGATTTGACCGTTCTGCTTGATGATCAGGCCGCCCGATCGTTTCGTGGCCTTCCAGGGGCGAAGTGGTTGACCTCGGCCTTCAACCGCAAGGCGTGCCTAGCAGACTTTGGCGTGTCCCCTCTGGTTGTGAGGTATCGACCGATCGTGTCAATCTTTCAGTCTGAAGCATTGACTCCCGAAGATCAGGCATACCTTCGAGAGCGAGGCGCATGGGACGACTGGTGGCAGCGTTGTCGTGAGGGAGACACAGCCGAGCCGACGGTTGACAGTGCGAAGCCGCGACGTGGCTACCTGGAGGTGACGCTATGAGCACGAGTTGGAGGCAGCGAGTGCTTGAACGTCACCAGGAAGCCAATGATCGATTCTTCTCCGAACATGACGAGGCACACGATTCGGACGAGGCGTTTGAGCAGGAACTCCGAAAGAATTGGCTGGAGGCTGCTCGCCACTACGATCCCAATGCGCGCCTTTCCGAGGAACTAACAGTTCAGCTCCAGGGCGAGGCTGCTCGACGAGGAGCCCTAGATTTCCGAGTCGGTGACGCTCTACTGAGACCTCTGCGAGAGGGTGTATCCGCAGCCGCCCGCAGAAGTATCGATCTTGAACTGACCGGCGTCTCTCATGGGAGTACGGTGCTACACGTGAGGCCGTCCTTGGCTGATGAGCCGGAAGAAGAGTCCGCAGCAATTGCTCCGATAGATTCATCAACTGCGGATCCTGCAATTCGGGACCTGCTAAAACTGATCGACGCCGCCGAGCACGAAAGAGACATTCGTGAATGGGAGCGAGTGATCCCTGGCCTCGATCACGTGGTGGAAGCCTTGGATAAATTCGACCTGTCCATGAATCTCCGCTGGTCGAGTCTAGATGGAACAGTTCGCTCTTCAACCCTCTCGCGCCGGGGCAAGGGTTATGTGAGGAGTCTTCGAGCTCTCGAAACGCAAAAGACCCGTCGCCCCATCACGGGCAGGATCACAGAGCTTCGCGAATCCGGTCTCGTCAAAATCAAGATGGGCCCATCTAAGACATCCAAGGCCTATGACGTTCGAATCGAGACCGAGGACCTGATTGACATGCACTTGGAATTGGGGGCTACCGTATCCTTTCTAGTGCAAGAAGTCAGAAAGGTTGACAAGATTGGCAGGCCTAAATCCACCGAGTACTTCTTTATCGCCCTAAGTGATAACCAAGGGGTACTACCGGAGGATTGAGTTCACGCTAGAATAGCCGAACTCCAGCTAGACAGAGGCCTGGCCCAGATAGGTCAGATACGCCGAGCCAGCCTGCCACAGCCGCGCAGGCTGGCCAAGCGTGCACGCTGCACATCGTAGACGCGGCGGCCGCACCGGATCCATAAACTTAGATCCCCTTAGAGCACTGACACGACGAGAGGGTAGGCGAGTATATCGTTGACTCTCACTTCCCTGCCCTGCAGTGTCGCAGTCTGTTCATTGGTCATGTAGGCGATCTTGTAAATGGCATTCACTATGCGCGGCGCCCCTGCGACTCCACCTACTTGTCGTAGCTTCTCAACCGGATGGGCGGAACTCCCCCTGCCTAGCTCTTCGCCTGGCCTACGCGCGAGACCCATCAAACTCGGATTTCCATTTGGATCATGTCCAGCAGTCACATCCACGAGAGCCCGTAGCGCCGACACACCAGAAAGAATGGAGCAGGGAAATTCAGATCGCACCATTTCCTCCACGAAACAAAATCCCACGGGCTTTCGGGTTCGGTGTCGGATTCTAGAGGATCTACCACCCAAACTCGAAGAGCGTCAGGACCACCAAACTCCGCAAATTTTCCACCTGTAGGAAGAGTCACAGGCACGGCCTTTAGCCAGCACTCTTGAATCAATGGGTTCCCGAATTCACTGGATTCAGAGACCCATCGTTGCCAATCCTCATAGCGTTCGGGGCGACAAGAAACGATATTTCCCGTGTCACGCAATGATTCAACTAGCATTTCCACTAGCCGCGGATCGTTCGGCTCCATTCCTTTCGAAGTGCGTTGCTTCTTTCGCCTACCACCCACGAACTTGACAGTTCCGGTAGCTTCGGTTTCTAGAACTTCCTCTACTCCCACGGGTAGACCTAGCTGTCGCGCCAGCGATTCCACCATCACCGGGTTGATCAATTGATAATGCTTGATCACATCTAATCCTTTCTACACCTATAGACATTGCATATCGGCTTAGAGTGCCCAGGGCTACCGGATAGGCGATGGCGCTTTCGCTGATGAGGTTGGTGGAGCGGCTTTGGGCTGGAGCTGCCTTGGGGCGAGAGATCAGGGGCTCGTAAGCTTGCTGCGACTCGGGCAGCTCCTAGCCTGCCCGCAATAGCCCGAAGTGAGCCCCTGATCTTGGAGGCTCGCCCCAAGGTGGCTGCCTAAAGCCGTGGAGCCGACCGACCCCGCCGGCACCTTCTTCTCTTCTGGGTCGCGTCCGCGCGCGGTACGGCGGCCGGGCCGGAGCGGGGCGGAGACAGGAGCGTCGGCCCGGCGGCAAGCCGGGCCGCGCGGCGAGCGGAGCGAGCCCTTGATGAAGTAGGGAAAGTCTCACCGCGCTGGCGTCGTCGCTGGCGACACGTAGCAGATGGCGTCCGTCTCCTGCCCTTCTCCGTAGGTGTGCTTGCTGACTCCGATTCGTTGCCAACCGAGGGCTTCGTAGAGGCGCATGGCCGCGGTGTCCTTCGCCATCACGTCGAGCACGAGCCGCAGGCCCTTCTCGTCGGCGTAGTCCATGGCGGCCTGGGTTAGCCGCCGGCCAAGAGCCATGCGCCTGGCTTCTGGTGCTACGAAGAGGCGTGCGAGGACGGCGACTTCGCTCTCCGCGCTGTCGCTCTGGTCGAGCCAGAGTGAGACGGCATCCTCACCGTTCGGATGACCGAGCGCTACGTGTCCCACTACGTGGTCGTCGAGTTCCGCAATCCACGCTTGCAGCACTTCTGGCGGTGTCAGCCATGCCTCGGGCTCGTCCACTCCCTCAACTGGGTATCCGTCGGACTCATGCACCTTCACGAGTGCCTCGGCAGCGCTAGCAACGTCGCTGTCCCGTCGTGAACGGATGCTGACCCTCTGGGCGTTGGCGGCTTCGCGGGTCACGGTGGTGCCTCCTGTCAGTCGGTCGGCAGCTCGTAGGTGAGTACGTTCTCGTCTGCGCGGAGCACGAAGTGACTCAGATCCATGGGGGTTTCGTGCTGGTCGTAGCTGATGTGGACCACGTCGAGGATGGGCGTCCCGTTACTGACGTTGAGCTGCTGCGCTTCCTCGTAGCGGGGCATCCGGGCTTGGACCTCTTCCAGCATCCGGGTCAGCGTGTGCCCAAGTTCCTCGAACGCGGCGTAGATCCCGCCGGGGCCGGGGACGGCTGTCTCGAGTGACGTGTCCTGGGCGATCGACAGCGGGATGTAGGTGTTCACGAGTTGCACCGCATGCCCGTCGACGGAGTACGTGTTCGCCCGGCGCACGACCTGGGCCCCTCCTGGCAGCGCGAGGCGCTCGGTGACCCACTTCGGGGGCTCGATGCGCTCGACGCTGTTGACCTCGACGGATGCCGTACGCCCCTGGGCCTCGACTTCCGAGCGGAACGGAGCCTTGCCGGCCTCTCTCCAGCGGCGGGCGTACCGGTCGTGCGCGTGCCGGATGAGCTGCGTGCGCTTGCGGACGAACACCCCTCGTCCGACCTGGCTCTCCACCAGGCCGGTCGACTTGAGGAGGGCGATCACCTTGCTCGCCGTGCCGCTGGAGATCGCGTAGCGCTCCACCAGCTCGCGCTCTGAGGGCAGCAAGGTACCGGGCGCCAAGTCCCCCGACTCGATCGCTCTGCGCAGCTCATCAGCGATTTCGCGACTCTTTGGCAATCGCTTCTCGGTGCTCATCCTGTGCTCTCCCTCGGGGTCTCCCTCCACCCTAGACCTCCTCACAGAGGTTTCCACAGGGAAGTTTCCTCGATCCCCTTGACGAACCTCCTTAAGGAGGTGCACTGTGATCTCAGACCTCCTTAAGGAGGTCTCCTCAAGGAGGAAACGAGCGGGGCGACGCCCTACCGCCAAGCAGACGCGTCGCCCCTGTCCCCTGAAAGGGAGTTCCATCATGCGTCAGATCCCCGTCGACACGACTACTGCTCAGGTCATGGCTGCCGGGCCTGCTGAGGCGAAGACGAACCGGCAGACCGGTGAGATTCAGACCGACCGTGAGACCGGCGCGAAGTTGATGACAGTGAACGTGATGTTCGCGCTGGAGGGCAACGCTCCCGAGATCCTGTCGATCACTGTCCCGGAGCCCGGTATCACTGGTGAGCTGGCCATGGGTACGCCGCTGGCGCTGACCGGTCTGATCGCTCGGCCGTGGGACAACGAGTTCAACGGCCAGCGTCGGCACGGTATCGCCTTCCGCGCCGTGGCGGTCACTTCCCTAGCTGCTGGCCAGAGTGAGGCGGCCTGATCATGGAGTGGCTGACGATCGCCGCTGCGGTGGTCATCCTGGGCACGGCGGTGCTGCTGCGGTGGCGCCGCCCGGCCTGGTACTGGCTCACCTTCGGCGCCCTGGTGGCCGTTGTCCGGCTCCTCGCCCGCTATGGCTCGGTCATGGAGGCGTGCGGGCTGACCGTTCCGCCCTCCCGGCTTCGGCTGCTGCTGGCCCGCGCCACCCGTAGCGAGGTACCTGGCTCGCGGGTTCCGCGTATCCGCCGACTCAAGGTCACTCGTACCGGGTTGGTGCTGCGGATCAAGCTTCAGCCGGGACAGGACGCGTTCGACTTCGCTGCCTCCTCTGACCGGTTGCGGCACTCCTTCGGCATGCAGGGTGTCTCCTCGCGCGAGGTGAAGGCCGGTGTGGTGGAGCTGCGTATGACCGGCTACGACGTGCTCAAGCGGGTGCACATGCCCGCCAAGACCGAAGAGTCGACGCTGCGGGTGCCCGTTGCGCTGCGGGAAGACGGCTCGGTCCACTACCGCGACTACCGGCAGGTCCCGCACGCGCTGAACATCGGCGCCACGCAGTCGGGGAAGTCCGTATACCAGCGGCGTCTTGTCTCGGCGCTCGCCCCTCAGCGGGTCGCGCTGGTCGGGATCGACTGCAAGAACGGAGTGGAGCTGTACCCGCTGGCCCGCCGCTTCTCCGCCCTGGCCGACAACCCCGATGACGCCCTGGGCCTGCTGGAATCCCTCATCGACCGCATGGAGGCCATCTATGACGTGATCCGACGTGAACAGCGCATCAGCGCCGATGTCCCGGACGGTGAGATCACCTCGGACATCTGGGGTCTGCCCGAGCACCTGCGGCCGGTACCGGTCGTGCTGCTGGTGGACGAGGTTGCCGAACTCGCCTTGGCCGCCAAGGCAGATGAGAAGCGCCGCGACGCCATCGTGACCGCGCTGGTTCGCCTTGCCCAGCTGGGCCGCGCCGCCGGCATCTACGTAGAGGTCTGCGGTCAGCGCTTTGGCGCCGACCTGGGCAAGGGCATCACGCTCCTGCGCTCCCAGCTCACCGGCCGCACAGCCCACCGCGTCAACGACGAAGCCTCGGCGAACATGGCCTTCGGCGATATCGCCCCGGACGCCGTACTCGCTGCGGTGCAGATCCAGACCGAACGTCCCGGCACCGCCGTTGCCGCCGACTCGACAGGTGGCTGGGCACTGACCCGCACGCCGTTTACGACGCTGCGGCAGGCCGTCAACACCTGCAACAAGCACGCCGACTTGACCCCCGAGATCCCGGAACTGGCCGCCTACCGGCCCGCCCTGGAGACCGCTCCGGAACTGGTCACAGCGGCCTAACTCCCGCTCCCGCACACCGGTCGGCGTGACCGCCTCACGCCACGTCCCTACCCGCCCCATGCCTGCAACCGGAAGGAAGTGCCCGCCATGTGCCCGCACTGCGACGACCTGACCCGCACCATCCGGCTCCTGGAAGACCTCTCCGCCTACGCCGACCTACCCGGCGCTGACCTCGACTTCGCCGACGCCCTCGGCTTCTCCCTCGCCGCGTCCGTCGACATTGGCGAACTGCCTGAGACCGGGCCGAGCTGACCAACTCGCCGCCGGGCGGCGCCTCAACCGGCCGCCCGGCCCAACCCCCAAGGAAGGAGGACCCCGATGCGCACACTGCGCTTCGACGCCGTGCTCGTTCAAGCCGTGATCGCCGGTGCCCTGTCCTTCGCTCACCTCCACGACATCGCCGCCGCAGCCGGACAGGACGGCTGGAAAGCCTGGGCCTACCCCATCAGCGTCGACCTGCTTCTGGTCGCCGCCTGGCGTCGCCTGCGAGCCCTCCAGGCCGACAGCTCCCCTGCCGCTGCAGCGTGGACCTGGTTCCTCATCGCACTGGCCGCCTCCCTCGGCGCGAACATCGCCACCGCCGGACTCCTCGATCTGAACCACGTGCCCGACTGGCTGCGCATCCTCGTCGCCGGATGGCCCGCCCTGGCCTTCCTCGGCGGAACCCTCCTCGTCCACTCCCCGCACGAGACCCCCGAACACGCGGCGCACCAGGACGAGCCCAAAGCACCCAGCCTCGAACGCCCTGAACCCGCTCCCGAAACGGCATCGGCTGCGATCGAGCAGACCGAAGCGCCGGCACCCCCGGCCATCGAGCCCGAATCCGCCCCGGCTGCCGCTCCCGTGGCGGCTCCGGCGGTCTCCGTTCCGGCTCCGCTGGTGGAGCACGCCCGGAAGCTCACCGACGCCCACCGAGCCCGTACCGGCGAGCCGATGGACACCGACACCCTCCGCACCCGCCTGGGTGTTCCCGCGCCGATGGCCGACGCCATCGCCGCCCAACTCACCTGACGAAAGGACAACGCGTCATGCCTGCCCGTGACTTCTTCCACTCCGTCGAACGCATCGGCCCCGTGCAGATCGGCACCACCCGCTCCCGCCGCACCGGCCAGACCACCCACGCCGCCGTGTGCACCTCCGAGCGCTGCGGCTGGTCCGCCGACTACGGCTCCCGCACCGCCGCCCAGCTCGCCGCCCGCACCCACCGCTGCCGCATCCGCTGAAAGGACACCTGCCGTGAACGTTGAGATCCCGCTCGTCCTGCTCCTGGCCGTCTTCGGCTACTTCGGCATCAAGCTCTTTCGCCCGCCGACGTGGCTCGTGGTCACGCTCCTCCTCGGCGGATTCCTGCTCGCCGACACCTTCCTCGCCCCCGCCATCGAGGGCACCGCCGAGACCGGCGTCCAGGTCGTCAACGAGACCAACGACTGAACGGAGAACCCCGCCATGTTCCGACCCAAGTACCCCAACACCCCGACCCCCGCCGGCACTTCGCCTCGCCTCGTCACGCCGACCGCTGTCGAGCCCGCTGCCGCCCCGACCCACTACCGCCCGGCCTCGGCGCCTGTGCCCGCCCCGGTCTCCTCGACTCTGGTCCGGCTCACGCCCGGCTCGCTCGCCCTCCTCGTCGGGGGCGGAACGGCGGCCGTGCTCGTCGTCGGGACGGTCCTGGTCTCGCTGCTCCTGGCCGTCACCATCACCGGAGTCTCGGTCGCGGTCTGCGCGGTCGTCCTCCGTTCCCTGCTCAACGGCCAGCAGCACCGCTGACCGGCCCTCCGGGACGGCTTCGCCGCCAAGCATCCGCCGCCCCGGCAGGCACAGCCCCCAACCAACCCGCAACAGATCAGAAGGGACACCCATCATGGCCCACACCGACAACCGGCAGCGCCTGTGCCGCGACTGCGACGGCTTCCCCGTCGTCGCCATCGACACCGGCATGCGCCACCGCGACGGCTCCCGCGTCACCCTCCGCTCCCACTGCCCGGCCTGCAAGGGCACCGGCACCACGTCCCTCCCGGCTCGCCGGGCCGTGGAGGTGAACGCATGACCAACTCCGCCACGCTGGCGGGCCTGGACCCGATCACCCTCACCGACGCGCTGAGGGTGGCCGGGTCCTCCGGTTTCGACCGCTGGCAAGAACAAGTGCACCGCACCGGCGGCTGCGCCAACCCCATCCACCTCACCGGCTGGACCCTCACCAAGGACCGCACAACCGGCGAGACCCTGCACCACTACTCCACCGAACACGAGCCCGGTGGCCGTCTCCGCGTCGCCTGCGGCAACCGCCGCGCCTCACGCTGCCCGGCCTGCGCATACACCTACGCAGGAGACACCTGGCACCTCATCCGCGCTGGACTCGCCGGAGACGACCGTCGCGACATCCCCGGCACCGTGCGGGACCACCCGCGCGTCTTCACCACCCTCACCGCACCCAGCTTCGGCCCCGTCCACAACCAGCCCGACTCCGGCCGCTGCCGATGCGGCACACGCCACGCCGCCGAGTCCGAGGTCCTCGGAACGCCGCTCGCCCGGGAGACCTACGACTACGCCGGAGCGGTGCTGTTCAACAACCACGCCGGACAGCTGTGGGACCGCTTCGCCAAACGGCTCCGCCGCGAGATCGCCGCCCGCGCCGGCATCTCCCAGCGCGCTCTCAAGGAGGTCTGCCGCATCTCCTACGGCAAGGTCGCAGAGTTCCAGCGCCGGGGCGCCATCCACTTCCACGCCGTCATCCGCCTCGACGGACCCGACGCTCCCGAAGACCCGCCGCCGTCCTGGGCAACGCTCGAGCTGCTGACCGACGCCATCCGCTCAGCCGCCGCACACTCGTACACCACCATCACTGTGCCCGCCGCAGGGGAACAACCTGCTCGCCCTCTGCGTTGGGGCACCCAGCTCGACGTACGGCCCATCAAGGCCTTCGGCGACGGCTCCGAACTCACCGAACAAGCCGTCGCCTCCTACGTCGCCAAGTACGCCACCAAAGCCGCAGAGACGACCGGAACCCTCGACCGCCGCATCGGCGAACTCGCAGAACTCGACCGGCACGACCTGCCAGAGCACACCCGACAACTCATCCGGGCCTGCAAGAACCTCGACCCCGTGTACCCGGACCGACGGCTGTGGGCCTGGGCGCACATGCTCGGCTTCCGTGGCCACTTCTCCAGCAAATCCCGCCACTATTCAACGACGTTGGGCGCCCTCCGGCAGGCGCGAGCCGACTACCGCGCCGCCGAACAAGCCCAAGCCCTCGGCCTGGACGACATCGAGCCCGACACCGTGCTCGTCCTGGCCGACTGGCAGTACGCCGGACACGGCCACACCCCCGGCGAATCCGCACTCGCCGCCGGCATCGCCAACGACATCCGAACTCACCGCGAAACCGCGCGCGAAGCCCTGCGCGAACTCGAACGAGGTGGTGAGTGGTGAGCGTGCGTCGACTTCCTGAGCGCTACTTGACGCCCGTCGACCTGGCGGAGCTCCTCGGGATACCCGTCGAGACCGTCTACCAGTGGCGCCGCAAGCACACCGGTCCCCGCGGCTTCCGCGTCGGACGGCACCTCCGCTTCGACCCGGAAGACGTCCGCGCCTGGGTTGCCTCCCGGATGGAGGAGGCTGCCTGATGGCCGGACACATCCAAGACCGCTGGTACAAGGTCGAGCGGACGGCAGATGGCTCGACGACCAGAGTCAAGACGTCTCGTCACGGCTCGGGGATGCGCTATCGCGCCCGCTACGTCGGCCCCGATGGTACGGAGAAGAGCAAGTCCTTCCCGGACCGGCAGAAGCGCCGCGCCGAGGAATGGCTGGCAGAGATCGAGGCCGACATGCTGCGGGGGCAATACGTCGACCCAAGAGCCGCCCGCGTCACCTTCCAGCAGTACGCCGAGCGCTGGCTTAAGGGCCTGACGACAGACCTTGCTACACGGATTTTGGTGGAGCGACACCTGCGGCTGCATGCACTCCCCCGGCTCGGATCGCGACCGCTCGGGTCGTTCCGCCCCGTGCATATCCGGGAGTTCGTAAGGGATCTGGAGGCCTCTCCGATCTCGGGGAGCTACGCCCGCAACGTGTACGCCAACGTGCGCGCGGTGCTGTCGGCCGCCGTTGATGACGGGTACCTCGCCCGGAACCCGTGCAGCGCGGGCTCCGTACGTCCGCCGACTGCCACTGTAGGCCGTGTGGTGCCCTGGCGCGCTGCCGACGTGCGTGCAGTGCGCGAAGCCTTGCCCGCCCGCTATCGGGCCATGGTCGATGTCGGGAGCGGTTGTGGTCTCCGGCAGGGCGAGATCGCGGGACTTGCCCTCTCCGCTGTGCACTTCGAGGACGACGCCCTTCGGGTCGACACGCAGGTCAAGCAGATTCGCGGGCAGGCGGTCTTCGCACCTCCAAAGGGAGGCAAGGAGCGAGACGTACCACTCCCGACCACTGTGGCCGCAGCACTAAAGCGGCACATCGAGCTGCATCCGCCCGTGCCGATCGAACTGCCCTGGAGGGCACCGGATGGGCCGCTCGTCCGTCGGGATCTGATCTTCACCAACTCGGCCGGGGGCATCGTCTGGCGCAGCAACTTCAACGCCCTTGAGTGGAAGCGCGCACTCGCTGCCGCCGGACTCATCCCGACACCGGAGGAAGGGCAACGGCACGCCTCGGCTCGACAGCACGGCATGCACGCGTTGCGGCACTTCTACGCCTCGGTCCTCCTAGATGCAGGCGAAAGCGTAAAGGCCGTGAGCGAGTACCTGGGCCATGCCGACCCAGCTATGACGCTGCGGGTGTACGCCCACCTGACGCCGAGCAGCAAAGAGCGTGCTCGCCGAGCAATCGACGAGTTGTGGCACACGTCATAGTCGATGACGCACCCTTCACCGCGCCCTCGAAGTTCAGGGTGAGAGGCACCACCGACTCCATACCGAAGGCCAATCAAAGACAGAAACCTTCAATTGCCTTGCGATGTGCAAGGGTGACGGCCCGAACAGTATCTATAATAGTGGAAGATGGGGCTGGAGACTTAAGAATCAGAGGCATCGCAGGGCCTCGGGTCCACTAACGTTAGTGCCGCCCGCAGGCCGCGAAACCAGGCGGGCGGCAGGCTCCAACTTCCTCTGAAAGCAGGTGCCATCACCACAATGCATGATCACCCTCAGCGAAGCCACCGTCAGATATCGCCCTGGGCGACGAGCCTCACCTACGTCAGCGCCCTATTGGCAGGGACGATCCTCATCGGCCTGCGAGCTGCCACCCCGATGGAAGCCGTCGGATACGTGACGCCGTTCCTCGTCATCTATGAGCGGGTGTTCGGCCGACCCTCGTAGCCCCCACGGCCCCAGCACGGCCCACGGCCCACAAGACGGCCCCCTACTGGCAGAAAGAGCGCTGGTAGGGGGCTTTCTGATGCTCCGGAACGCTGAGTTCTCCGGGCTTCGGCATAGCCGTACCAGTGTCGCAGACGGGTGACGGTGCCCCTGGCCACAGCGGGGTGGGGACGGTCACCATCGGGCATGGTCTGTCGGCACGGTCAGAGGGCTGAAAAGGGCAGGCGAGCGGTCGTCGAAGTCTGGTGAGGTGACCGAGAAGCGCCCGGGGGTCTCTGCCGGCGCTGCGGCTCGTGGAGCTGCTGAGCAAATTCAGGACGGGAGTACCCATGCTGATCAGGCCGGCCGAAGCGGATGAGGCTGAGCTTCTGACCGAACTGGCGCTTCGCTCGAAGGCGTACTGGGGTTACGACAACGCCTTCATGGCCGCATGCAGGGAGGAGCTGACGGTCCGCCCTGACGAGGTGGCACAGCGGCGGATCATCGTCGCTGAGCACGATGGTGTCGTAGTCGGTTTCGCATCCCTGGACGGGGACCCCCCGAAGGGCGCCGTGGGCATGATGTTCGTCGACCCGGAGTGCATCGGGCGAGGCGTCGGCCGTCTGCTTCTGGAGCGGATCCTCGCCGCCGCGCGACGCACCGGATTCCTGCTCCTGGCCATCGACGCGGATCCGAACGCCGAGGACTTCTACCTTGCGATGGGCGCAGTGCGGGTGGGGACTGCGCCGTCGGGGTCGATTCCCGGACGGGTCCTGCCCCTGTTGGAGCTCGCTGTGGACGAACCGACCACCACGTAAGCGAACGCCTCCGCCATGCGCGACGAAAGCACGAGCGGTCGTGAATGTCAGCCGTTGCCCACGAAGATCACGAAGAGCAGCCAGACGACCGGTGCCGTCGGCAGCAGCGAGTCCAGGCGGTCCATGATGCCGCCGTGCCCCGGCAGCAGAGTCCCCATGTCCTTGATTCCGAGGTCACGCTTGATCATGGACTCGCCGAGATCGCCCAGCGTGGCGCTGACGGCGACCACCAGCCCCAGCAGGAGGCCCTGCCACCAGCTGCCGTCCTCGATCAGGAACTGCATGCACAGCGCGCCCGCCGCCATGGCGAAGGCGATTGCTCCGCCCAGCCCTTCGCGCGTCTTGCCGGGACTGATGCTGGGGGCGAGTTTGTGCGTACCGAACCGCCATCCCACGGCGTACGCGCCCGTGTCGCTGACGACCGTCAGCAGCAGGAACGTCAGTACCCGCCACGGCCCGTCCTCAGCGGCGAGCATCAGCGCGACGAAAGTGGCCAGGAAGGGCACGTAGAAGGCGGCGAAGACGGCTGCCGTCACGTCCCGCAGATACTCGTGCGGCGACTCCGTCATGCGCCAGACGAGGACGGCGAGGGAGGTGAGGGCCATGGCGATCCATGCGCCCTCCGGGCCCCGTACGTAACCCGCGATGACCATCGCGGCGCCGCCCACCGCGAGAGGCACCAGAGGAGCCCGGATCTCCTTGCGCTCGGTGAGCCGAGAGGTGAGCTCCCACAGTCCGACGACGACGGCGACCACGATGACGCCGAGGAACACCGGCTTGTAGAAGAACAGCGAGACGAGGATGACGGCGCCCAGGCTGACGCCGACCCCTATGGCGGCGCGCAGGTCGCGGCCGGCACGCTTCTTGCCTCCCATGGGGGCGGGCCCAGGGTCGGAGGACTCCGAGGCGGGGCGCTGTCCGTACGGTTCGCTTCTGTCGCTGCCGCCACCAGCACCGGCGCCGCCGGAGGACGATGCGGCCCCGCCGGCTCCGCCAGAGCCGTGGGAACCGCCTGGGCCGGATCTGCCGTGGCCATAACCTCTGCCGTGACCACCCGGGTCGGAGACGATAGGCATGGGCCGAGTCTGCGACACACCACCGCTCTCTTGCGCGGAAGCGCTACCCGGGCCGTGCGGAAAGGCTCCTCCCGCAACGCCGCCCGGGACGCTTCCCTGACCGGGTGCTCCCCGGAAACCTGCGCGGGGCGGCGGGGCTCCCCAGGATGAGTCGTTCACAGATTGCAGCCTCAGACCTCGGACGGATCACGGACACACCGACGGGTGACGTTCAGACCTCGAGCAGCTCGGCTTCCTTGTGCTTGAGCAGCTCGTCCACCTGGGTCACGTACTTGGCGGTGGTGTCGTCGAGTTCCTTCTCCGCACGGCGGCCTTCGTCCTCACCGACGTCGCCGTCCTTGATGGCCTTGTCGATAGCCTCTTTGGCCTTGCGCCGGATGCTGCGGATCGAGATCTTCGCGTCCTCGCCCTTGTTCTTGGCGACCTTGATGTACTCCTTGCGGCGTTCCTCGGTCAGCTCGGGGAACGTCACCCGGATGATGTTGCCGTCGTTCGACGGATTGACGCCCAGGTCGGAGTCCCGGATCGCCTGCTCGATGTTGCGCAGGGAGCTCTTGTCGAACGGCGTGACCACCGCCATCCGCGGCTCCGGCACCGAGAACGACGCGAGCTGGTTGATCGGGGTCATGGTCCCGTAGTACTCGGCCACGATCTTGTTGAACATCGCCGGGTGGGCCCGGCCGGTGCGGATCGCCGCGAAGTCCTCCTTGGCGACCACGACCGCCTTCTCCATCTTCTCCTCGGCTTCGAGGAGGGTCTCTTCGATCACCACGTGCTCCTGATTCGGTGAATGAGCTCTGCGGATAAGCCCTGTGTCCTGCACGGTGTCCGACCGGCAGGTGGTTGTCCATCCCCGTACAGGACCGTTGCCACGGCGCCGAGTTGCCGAAGACGCCGAGTATGCAACGCGGTCCGCGGGGGACGAACGTCAGCCCCTCGTACCCTGGTTGCTCACCAGGGTGCCGATCTTCTCACCCTTCACGGCCCTCGCGATATTGCCCTCGGCGAGAAGCTCGAAGACGAGGATCGGCAGTTTGTTGTCACGGCAGAGAGTGACGGCCGTGGCGTCGGCGACCTTCAGATCTCGGGTGATGACTTCGCCGTACTCGAGGGCGTCGAACTTCACCGCATCGGGGTTCTTCGCGGGGTCGGAGTCGTAGACGCCGTCGACGCCGTTCTTACCCATGAGCAGGGCCTCGGCGTGGATCTCCAGCGCACGCTGTGCGGCGGTCGTGTCCGTTGAGAAGTACGGCATGCCCATGCCGGCGCCGAAGATGACGACGCGGCCCTTCTCCAGATGCCGCACCGCCCGCAGCGGGATGTACGGCTCAGCGACCTGGCCCATCGTGATGGCCGTCTGGACGCGGGAGTCGATCCCCTCCTTCTCCAGGAAGTCCTGGAGGGCGAGGCAGTTCATGACCGTCCCCAGCATGCCCATGTAGTCGGACCGCGCGCGGTCCATCCCCCGCTGCTGCAGCTCGGCGCCGCGGAAGAAGTTGCCGCCGCCGATGACGACCGCGAGCTCGGCGCCGTCACGTACGACAGACGCGATCTCGTGCGCCATCTTGTGCACGACGTCGGGGTCGACTCCGAGCCCCCCGCCGCCGGCGAACGCCTCGCCGGAAAGCTTCAGCAGGAAGCGTTTTCGGCCTTCTCGGCCCCTGCCTGTGCCGTTGCTGTCGCTGTCCTTACCCATGCGTACTCCTCGTGCACATACGAAGGAGGCCACTGCCGTCGGATCCTCGCGGTCCTCGATGCGGCAATGGCCTCCTCGTCACAACTGCCCTGTTCCCGACCTTAGCGGGCGCATGCCGGATACGTGGCCCGGTGGTCCATGCGACCGGCATGCATTCGGAAGGTGGGAGTGTCAGGCGCCGACGCGGAAGCGGGCGAAGTGCTTCAGCGTGACCCCGGCCTCGTCCAGAACCTTCTGGACGCTCTTCTTGTTGTCCTTCGCGAAGGGCTGGTCGAGCAGGGTGTTCTCCTTGAAGAACCCGTTGACACGGCCCTCGACGATCTTGGGCAGCGCCTGCTCGGGCTTGCCCTCCTCGCGCGCGGTCTCCTCGGCGATGCGGCGCTCGTTCTCCACCGTCTCGGCGGGGACTTCCTCACGGGTGAGGAACTTGGGGGCGAAGGCGGCGATGTGCTGCGCGACGTCCTTGGCGATCTCCGCGTTCTCCTTGTCCAGCTGCACCAGGACACCGACCTGCGGGGGCAGGTCTGGGCTCGTGCGGTGCAGGTAGGAGGCGACGAAGTCGCCGGAGTACTGGGCGAAGCGGTCCAGGACGATCTTCTCGCCGAGGTTGGCGTTGGCCTCGTCCACGTACGCCTGCACGGTCTTGCCGGGCTCGATCTCCGACGCGAGCAGCGCCGGAGTGTCGGCCGGAGAGCTGGCTGAGATGTGCGCGGCGACGGCGTCGGCCACAGCGAGGAACTTCTCGCCCTTCGCCACGAAGTCCGTCTCGCACTTCAGCTCGACGAGCACGCCGGAGCTGTTGTCGTCCGCGATCCGGGCCACGACAGCGCCGTTCGACGCGGTGCGGCTCTCGCGCTTGGCGACGCCCTTCTGGCCCTTGACGCGCAGGATCTCGACAGCCTTGTCGACGCTGCCCTCAGCCTCGTCCAGCGCCTTCTTGCAGTCCATCATGCCGGCGCCCGTGAGCTCGCGGAGCTTCTTGACGTCGGCGGCGGTGTAGTTCGCCATTGTGGGTTTCCTTCTGTGACCAGGCCCCGTGCCGCGCTCGGCGCAGTTGCGGGGCTCGTCCGTCTTGAGGTCTGTTCCGGCCGGTTGAGACACCTGCGCCCGGCGCGGGGCGAGGCGGAGTCGCAAGCTGTGCGTCTCTCCTCATGAGGCCGTCAGGGCCGGCGCACGAGGGTGGCGGCGAAGGGATGCCTTCGCCGCCACCCCGTGGCGTCAAGCCTTCTCGGCAGCCTGCGGCTCGGCGGCTTCCTCCGCGGCCGGCTTCTCCTCGGCCTTGGCCTCGGAGTCGGCGGCGGGCTTGGCCTCAGCCGGGGCCTCGGCGGCCTTCGCCTGGGCGTCGGCCTTCTCGCCCTTTTCGCCCTTCTCGCCCTCGAGGAGCTCGCGCTCCCACTCGGCCAGCGGCTCGGCGGCCTTGTCGCCGCCCTTGGCCGCCTCGGCGGCGCCGGAACGGGCGATGAGGCCCTCGGCGGCAGCGTCGGCGATCACACGGGTGAGCAGGGTGACGGAGCGGATCGCGTCGTCGTTGCCCGGGATCTTGTAGTCGACCTCGTCGGGGTCGCAGTTGGTGTCCAGGATCGCGACGACCGGGATGTTGAGCTTCCGGGCCTCGCCGACCGCGATGTGCTCCTTCTTGGTGTCCACGATCCAGACGGCGCTGGGCACCTTCTGCATCTCGCGGATACCGCCGAGCGTCTTCTCCAGCTTCGCCTTCTCGCGGGAGAGGACCAGGAGCTCCTTCTTGGTGAGGCCGGAGGCGGCCACGTCCTCGAAGTCGATCTGCTCCAGCTCCTTGAGGCGCTGCAGCCGCTTGTAGACGGTCGAGAAGTTCGTCAGCATGCCGCCGAGCCAGCGCTGGTTCACGTAGGGCATGCCCACGCGCGTGGCCTGCTCGGCGATGGCCTCCTGGGCCTGCTTCTTCGTGCCGACGAACATGATGGAGCCGCCGTGCGCGACGGTCTCCTTGACGAACTCGTAGGCGCGGTCGATGTACGACAGCGACTGGAGCAGGTCGATGATGTAAATGCCGTTGCGCTCAGTGAAAATGAAACGCTTCATCTTCGGGTTCCAGCGGCGGGTCTGGTGCCCGAAGTGGACGCCGCTCTCCAGCAGCTCCCGCATCGTGACGACGGCCATGGCCGTTCTCCTCGGTTTACTCGGTTGTCGTCAGCGACGGCCGGGACGGCCATCGCTTGCCTGACGCCTCTGTCGCGCTGTGCCCTGAAGAAGCCCTGTGAGAAGGCCCTTCCGGGACCGAGTCGCGCTGCCACCACGGAGAGTGGCGAGGCGTGCGAAGTCAGCCCGGTGGTCCGGGCCGCCACCAGAAGTGTACGGGACCCGTGAGGGGCCTTGCCCCCTCGTCCCAGCGCCTGCACGACAGGCAGGAGGACGGTGCTCACCGGTGAGGCGCGCCGCCCCTCGTACGAGTGAGCGCGGTGTCCACAACTCGCCGGTTATCCACGGGGTTTCGGCGCTTCGCGCCGCGTCCGTTCACAGTAGGCGATCCTCTGCACACGGACCGGTTCTGGTTCGGTCACGGTCTGCTGGAGCACGGTCCGTGAGCCGAGTCAGAGTCATGGGCGGAACGCGACTGAGGACGGGGAGGCGCATGAGGGCGTCGCGGGGGTGCGTGCACGGTGCCGCTATCAGGGGAGCAGCGCTTCGGGGGCTTGTGCTCTACGCAGTGCTCGCGGCTATCGCGATCTTGGTCGGCACCACGATCACGGACGCGTCGGCATTCGCGATGACCGGAGAGAGGGGGAACGGGGAGAGGGCACCGCGGTGGAGCGAGCCCAGTCGCCCTTCCGGGGTGCTCGCGAAGCGGCAGCCCGCGAACCGGGAACTCGCCCCGCGCGGTGAGCGGGTCTGGCCAGTGGCCGGACAGGGAGGCACAGCGAACGCCAGGCCGGAAGTGAGACGCGGATGGGAACCCCCGCCCTCACCGTGGGCGTCCGGGCATCGGGGTGTCGATCTCGCAGCGGAGCAAGGCCGCCGCGTCCGCTCGGTCGGCAACGGGCGGGTGTCCTTCGCCGGTGAGGTCGCCGGGCGCGGAGTCCTGTCGATCGAACTCTCGGGAACCGGAGATCCGCCGGTACGCACCACCTATGAGCCCGTACGGCCCTCGGTGCGCAAGGGCGACAAGGTGCGGGGCGGCCAGGTCGTGGGGACGGTCGCGGACGGTCCGTTCCACTGCCATGACGGCTGCCTGCACTGGGGCGCGCGGCGAGAGGAGCGCTACCTCGACCCGCTCTCGCTGCTGCCGCCCGGCCTGCTGCGCGGCGGCCCGTCCCGCCTCCTGCCCTTCTACGGGACGCCCGTCCCGGAAGGTGGAGCTGGAGGCGGACGGCGTGACCCGGCTCGGAACGCCCGGACCGTCAGGGAAAGGGCTCGAACGCCTCCATCCCAGACGGCGAATATCGCAGCAGCGAGCCGTTCGGCCGCCACAGGGATCGGCGGAAGCGTTCTGGCCGTGGTCTTGGTGGGGACGGCGCTCCTCGCGCGGCAGCGCCTCAGCCGCACGTGCCGTTCGGCGTGCCTCCGGCGTCCTCCCTGAGGCCGCTCGCAGGAGGAGCGGCAGTCTCGGGTGCCCGCCCGCACCGGCAGGTCAGCCGGCGACTCCGCTGAGAGCCATGGCGACTGCCGTCTCGGTGATCTGCTGGGGATCTTCGGCCGCGCCCAGCTCGATACGCCGGACCGCAGCGTCGACGACCCCCTGGAGCAGCATGGCGGTCAGCCGCGGCTGCTGATGGCCGAGCTCGCCGAGAGCTTCGACGACCATGGCGATCAGGCCGCCGTGGGCGGCGCGGATCCGCTCCCTGGCACCTGCGTCGAGCTCGCCGGCAGAGATCGCGACCACCGCACGGTGGCGGCGGTCGCCGACGAGCGCCAGCTGCGTGCGTACGTACGCTTCGATTTTCTCCTCAGGCAGCTCTTTCGCCGCCATGGCCGATTCGACTTCCGCTGCCCAGACCGGGAAATCGACCGCGCAGAGTTCCTCCACGACAGCGGCCCGGGATCTGAAGTACTCATACACGGAGGAGCGCGCGAGCCCCGTCCGCTGCGCGAGGGCCGGGAAGCTCAGCGCTTCGGTACCGCCTTCGGACAACAAGGCACGGGCGGCGTCCAGCAGGGCGCCGCGTTGCATGGTCCGGTGCTCGGCCACGGAGGCCGCTCGAATCCTAGGCACGCCTCCACCTTACGGACGCGGGCCCGGACGCACCGGCCAACCTGGTTCATCGGCCGACGTCGACGAGCTTCGCCCGGAGCTGCAGCACCGACTTGGTGTGGATCTGGCTGACTCTGCTTTCGGTGACGCCCAGGACCTGGCCGATCTCGGCCAGGGTGAGCCCCTCGTAGTAGTAGAGGGTGACCACCGTCTTCTCCCTCTCCGGGAGGGTGTTGATGGCACGGGCTAGCAGCCGGCGCATCTCCCGCCCCTCGGCGACCTCCACTGGGTCGTCGGCGGCGGTGTCCTCAAGGGTGTCCATGAGGCTGAGCCCCGCGCCGCTTTCACCTCCGACGTGGAGAAGCTCCTCCAGGGCCACGACGTTCGCCAGCGACAACTGGCTGAATACACCGTGCAGTTCTTCCAGGGGGATGCCCATCTCCTCTGCCACCTCGGATTCCGAGGGGCTGCGGCGCAGGGCCGCCTCCAGCGAGGCATAGGCACGCTCGACGGCGCGGGCCTTCTGCCTCACCGAGCGGGGGATCCAGTCCAGGGCCCGGAGTTCATCGATCATGGCGCCGCGGATGCGCGTGATCGCGTACGTCTCGAACTTGATGGACCGCTCAGGGTCGAACTTCTCGATGGCGTCGATCAGCCCGAAGACTCCTGAGGAGACGAAGTCGGCCTGCTCAACGTTGGGAGGAAGCCCGACGCTGACCCGGCCGGCCACGTACTTGACGAGCGGGGAGTAGTGGAGGATCAGCTGTTCCCGGAGTGCTTCATCTCCCGTGGTTTTGTACGACCGCCACAGCTCGTCGAGCGGACTGCGGCCGGCACCGGGCCCGGCGTTCTCGGCTGTGGCCGGTGCGGCTTCGGCGGTGGCCGCCCGGTCAGGCCCGGGGATGTACTGGGGCATTCGTCGCCTTGAGCCGTTCTGCTGAGTGGTCGTCACGCAGAGGGAGCGTGACCTGGTGCCTCTTCCTTGGAATGTGTGAGCGTAGCGTGACCGCACCGTCGCAATATGCGATGAGCGCGCGCTTCGAGATGCGCAGATACGTTCCGCTGCCCGCACCGGCGAGTTACTCCGGCGGCGGCGTCAGGCCCCGGCGTTGAGATACGGGCGAAGCGGAACAAGACCATACGGATCACCCTTTCATTCGATAGCCGCAGGTCAAGGACCGCCTCATCACTCGATGGAGTGCCAGGGCTAGGGAAGTCCAGCGCGACTCAACTTCCACCGGCTGCCCGTATGTTCGACAAAGCCGAGGGCGCACAGCTCCTTGAGGCGGACCACAGCGGCGTCAGGGGTGATACCGACCGCCTCTGCCACCTGCGCCGCGTCGGCTGCGCCACGACCCGGCAGCGCGTCGAGTACCAGCGCGGTCTCTCCCGGCAGTACGTCGCGGGGCAGCGACGGGCCCCGCCTCACCGGCGCCAGCTCGCCGATGTTTCCCACCAGTTCGATGACCTCGGCGGCGTCCGTGATCACACATCCCTCCTCGCGCAGCAGCTCGTTGACGCCGGCCGAGAGCCCCGAAGTGACCGGCCCTGGGACCCCCATGACGAGCCGCCCCAGCCGGCGCGCGTGCCGCGCCGTTGAAAGGGAGCCGCTGCGCAGTGCCGCCTCGACCACGACCGTGCCCCGGGTCAGCGCGGCGATCACGCGGTTCCGCATGACGAAGCGGCTGCGCGAGGGGTGGTCGTGGGGTGGCAATTCGGCGATCAGCAACCCTTGTTCACCGATGCGGCGAATCAACTCGCCATGGCCCGGCGGGTATGCCACGTCCACACCGCAGGCGAGCACCCCGATCGTCGCGCCGCCGGCAGCCAGCGCCCCGCGGTGGGCGGCTCCGTCGATCCCGTAGGCGGCACCTGACACCACCGTCCAGCCGCGTTCGGCCAGCCCGGCGCTGAGGACTGCCGCAACGTGCACGCCGTATTCCGTACAGGCGCGGGCACCGACGATCGCGACCGAACGCAGGGCCCAGAACCGCAGATAGGGCGCCCCTCGCACGAAGACGCCGATGGGACGGGTGACGCCCAGGGCGTCCAGCTGCCCGGGCCACTCGCGGTCGCCGGGGCACAGGAACCGGCCGCCTACGGCTTCTATGGCTGCCAAGTCGGCCTCTGGACGGGCACGTTGTACGCGGGAGCGGAGCCCTGCCCAGCGTTCTTCGCCGACCCCTGGCAGCGGGGGCCCGTCGGATTTCAGCGCGGCAAGCACCTCCTGCGGCCCGTAGGTTCGCAGCCACCTCCCCGCTGCCTCGTCTCCGGGCTCCACGATCCGGGTGAGGGCGGCACGCGCCAGGCGCTCCTCGTCCCGAGGACCGCACTCGTCCACGTCCCCGCAGCCCTCCGCGTCCGAGCCACTGCGGCAGAAGTCGCCTCTCCCGCGGCTTCTTCGTTCCTCTTGCGGCAACAAGCGCTCGGCCACATTGCCCCCTGTTCCTTTGCCTTCCGTCCCCACGGCTCCCCCTCCATCTCACGCGTTCCTCAGGACCACTTCCGCCCTCAGTTCTGTCTCGGTAGGGCGCGTCGTTTGGATCTTCGTGGTTCAGCGAGTGGCGTCCGGTGCGTCCAGATGCCAGGCGGAGGATCGCCCTCGTACTTGGGGTCCCCCATACCGAAGGCCAGGGGAGTACCCGGGCGACTCCGACAACGCAGCAGACGGGCGTGCTGGGCGTCGCAAGCCCGCGAAGATCCAGACGTCGTGCCCTAGCCGCGGGAGTGCTGCGCCGCTCCGTGCCGGACCCCCGTGCGAAGCTCCAGCGCGCAATCCACGTCCGCCGCCGTAGGACGGTCGTGGCCGGCGAGATCGGCCACCGTCCACGCGACGCGCAGCACGCGGTCGAGGCCGCGGGCAGTGAGAAGTCCGCGCTCCATCTCCGCCTCCGCCTTGGCGAGCGCTCCGGGTTCGGCCGGCCACCGCGTCCGCAGTTCATGGCCGGGCACGTCGCTGTTGGCTGCCCATGGCGTCTCGGCATAGCGTTCGGCCGCCTTCTCCCGCGCTGCGAGAACACGCTGGGCGATCACTGCCGTCGACTCGGCGGTGCCGTGCAGACCGGCCAGCTCCGAGCGAGAGAGTGGGTTCACCGGGACGCGCAGATCGACGCGATCTATCAGCGGGCCCGAGAGTCTCGCCCGGTAACGCCTGATGGCCGACGGCCGGCATTCACATCCGCCGCTCTTCATGCCGTGCCTGCCGCACGGGCAGGGATTGGCGGCCAGGACCAGCAGGAAGCGTGCGGGCATCCGCATCACGCCCGACGTACGCGCGATCACCACATGACCGGACTCCAGCGGCTGGCGCATCGCGTCAAGCACTCTGCCGCTGCACTCGGCGGCCTCGTCCACGAACAGGACTCCGTGGTGTGCCAGGGACACCGCTCCGGGCCGCGGCAGGCCCGATCCGCCGCCGATCAGCGAGGCCATCGTGGCGGAGTGGTGCGGCGCGCAGTAGGGCGAGTGTGTGAGCAGCGGCTGCCCGGGAGGCAGCGCTCCGGCCACGGAGTGAACGGCCGTCACTTCCAGGGACTGCTGGGACGTCAGCGGTGGCAGCAGGCCCGGAAGCCGCTCGGCGAGCATGGTCTTCCCCGCACCTGGCGGTCCCTTCAGAAAGATGTGGTGCCCGCCCGCGGCAGCCACCTCCAGGGCCCTGCGGGCGCTCCCCTGGCCTGCGACGTCCGCCATGTCCACCGGATGAGCCGCAGGCCCTCCGATCCCGCCGCCCCAGCTGGTGCCCGGCACATACGTCCCGGAGCCGCGTCCTCCTCCCCCAGTCGCCCCGTCGGAGAGGTCGTCGGGATCTTCCTCCGGCAGCGGCTCGTCGTTGAGGAGCGCGATCAGCGTGCGGAGGCTCCGCACGCCCAGGACGGAGACATCGGGCACGAGCGATGCCTCCGGAACCGTCTCCTCTGCCACGACGACCTGCCGGTACCCGGCCTCCGCCGCGGCCAGTACTGCGGGGAGCACGCCGCGCACCGGACGGACACGCCCGTCGAGCCCCAGCTCGCCGATCATCATCAGGCCGGTGAGCGCGCGAGGGTCGATGCGTTCGGCGGCTCCAAGAACGGCACATGCGACAGCCAGGTCGAAGCCGCTGCCGCTCTTGGGGACGGCGGCGGGGCTGAGGCCGACGGTGAGCTTCTTCTGGGGCCACTCCGCTCCCGAGTTGACCACCGCCGCTCGTACCCGGTCGCGGCTCTCGCTCAGGCTCTTGTCAGGCAACCCCACCAGCGTGAACGTGGCCACGCCCGGCTCGAGGTCCGCCTGCACCTCGACGACGACTCCCTCCACTCCGACGAGCGCCACCGAGCACGTGCGGGCGAACCCCATCAGGCGATCCCTCGTGCGTGCTGGATCATCGGCGCCCCTCTGTCGGGCAGGAGCACGCCGACCAGGTCGATGCGGACACCGCCACGGGGCGGCTGCCCGTACCGCGAGATCCAGCACTCGGACAGCCAGCGGGACGCGAGCCGTCTCAGGCGGGCGGATTTGGCGGGCGTGACAGCCGCCATCGGATGCTCGAAGGTTGCTCCGCCTCGCCCCGCTCGCCGCGTCTTGACCTCGCAGATCACCAGCGCGTCCCGGTCACGCGCGACGATGTCCAGCTCCCCCTCCGCGCAGCGCCAATTGCGCTCCAGGACCGCCATTCCCGCTGCGCGGAGCCTCCGTGCAGCCACGTCCTCGCCGTACCGGCCGAGTGCCTTGCGTGCGCTCATTTCGCACCACCTCCGTCACCGACTGTGACGGAGGCAGAGCCGTAGCGGGGAAACGGGTAGATTTCTGGGGATAAGCCCGCACCCGTGGACAGGCCCGTCACTCCGCAGAGTGACGGACTTGGGATCGCACCCACACGGAGCCGCGCGGCATGAGAGGAAGGCGAGGACGATCAGGTGTCGGCGCATGGTTGCCACCCGGCTCCGGCAACCGCAAGAATTCAGCTCTTGAAGCCTGAATCCTCTGGAAGGTCGAGTTCGCTCTTGTTCAGCTCCTCGATATTCACGTCCTTGAACGTGAGAACGCGCACCTGCTTGACGAAGCGCGCAGGGCGGTACATGTCCCACACCCACGCGTCCGCCATCGACACCTCGAAGAAGACCTCTCCCTGGACCGAGTGCACCTGCATCTCGTAGTCGTTGGTGAGGTAGAAACGCCGCTCAGTCTCGATCACGTACTTGAACAGACCGACGACGTCCCGGTACTCCCGATAGAGCTTCAGCTCCATCTCGGTCTCGTACTTCTCGAGGTCCTCGGCGCTCATGGCGTGCTTCCCCTTCGGCGGTGCGTCCCCCCATTGTGCGTCAGCCGCGCGCGCCCCGTCCGGCCCGCCGCGCGATCGGGCCGTACGCTGCCCCGCCGAGGATCATCAGCGCGCCCACGACGATCGCCGTGACCAGCGGAGCCAGCGGCCCCGGTGTGGACGTTCCGCCCGGCAGCGACGAGAAGCCACCGGGGTGCGCCAGCATGCCCAGCCCGCTCATCGGCCAGGCGACGGCGTCGACGCGCGCGTTCACCGCGGACCGCGGCACGGCGCCGTGATCACCGTCTGCCATGTGCACACGGGAGTCGACGGAGTCCATGCGGTGATCCCCGAGGAGGAAGAGCCTGCCCTTGGGAACCGTCGTCTTCTTGAAGGGAGGCTGGGAGTCCGGCCCGGTGTCCTTCAGGTACGGCTCGTCGACGGTCTTGCCGTTGACCGACAGCCGGCCTTGTTTGGTGCAGCAGACGACCTTGTCACCGCCTGTGCCGACCACGCGCTTGACCATCGGCACCGAACCCCAGACGGAGTCCTGGAAGACGACGACGTCGCCCCGTCGGACCTCTTCGCCGTCTATCCGTTCGGCCAGAACCCGGTCACCGGCCTTGACCGTGGGGTTCATGGAGTTCGTCGGCACGGTGTAGGGCTGATACAGCACCGCTCCCCAGGCGAAGGCGCCCAGGAAGAGCACACACCCGACGGCCACGACCAGCCCCGACAGCACATGCCCGAGGCGGCCGTGACTCGTATCGGTCGGTCCAGCGTTGCCCATTACCGCGCTCCCGGTCAGCTCGCCACAACGATTGGGCGCACCTTACCCGTGGTACAAGGCTCCAGGCACAGGGATGTTGATTCAGTCCCTGCTCTGCGGCTCGGCTCCGACGGCAGTACGGACGTCCGCGTTCAACTTCCTGCGCCGGCGCCAGAGGACGAAGGGCACTGCGCCCGCCACCCCCATCACTGCCGGGGCGCTCTCGACCGCCGCCTTGGCGGAGAGCCCCTTCTGCTCGAAGGTCTCCGGCACCGGCAGCGTGGACCATCGCGTCAGCGGCCAGGCGACGAGGACGGCACGGCCCACGACCTGGTCGGCGGGGACGGTGCCGGCGTCGAGCTTCTGATGGAAGCGGGAGTCGAGGGAGTCCTGGCGGTGATCCCCCATCATCCACAGACGTCCCTCCGGCACCTTGACGGGGCCGAACGGCTTGTCGTCACAGGGGGTGTTGCCGGGGAAGAGGTACGTCTCGTCCAGCGGCTTGCCGTTGACCTCGACCTGACCGCCCCGGCTGCACTGGACCGTGTCACCACCCACAGCGATCACACGCTTGATGAGGTCCTGTTCGGCCGCGGACGGCATCAGCCCGACGAAGCTGAGTGTTTCCTGCACCGCTCCCCCGACCCCGCTCGGCTGAGGGACCGGGGACTCGCTGAGCCAGCCGCCCGGGTCGTGGAAGACGACGATCTCGCCGCGCTCCGGCTCGGATCCGAACCACGGCGTCAACTTGTCGACAAGTACCCGGTCTCCGACTTGCAGCGTGTTCTGCATCGAGTTCGACGGGATCGAGAAGGCCTGCACGAGGAACGTCTTGATCAGCAGCGCGAGGACGAGCGCGATTCCGATCAGGAGCGGAAGCTCTCGCCAGAACGACCGCTGCCTGCCTCCACCGCCGGTGCGTCCGGACTCACTTGTGACGTCGTCTTCCACACCCGCGCTCACGCTGAAGTCACTGCCTCTCTCTGCGGTCGGCGGCGCGTCGTCCGCCGCGATCTGGTCTTCGGGGCGGGGACCGGGTGCGTCAGGACGCTTGCCCTCCGGTCCATCATCGCCCTCGTTCTCCCCCTCGCCGGAACCGGAACGAGCGCCGACCGCCAAGTCCCCCACAATCACTCCTCAGAATCCACTGCCGCCTGCCCGACAGCCGGGACAGACCCACCACACCCATAACGAGCGGGAGTTCCGCAGGGATCGGATATTGCGTCACACGGTTGTCACCCGCTGCCTGCTGGGGTGTCGCTCCACCCGCGGCCTGCGGGACTGAGGAGAACGCATCAGTCTCCTCCAGCTTGCCCCAATGATCGAACGGCCATGCGATGACCACTGCACGCCCGACCACCATCTCTTCAGGAACAGCGCCGTCACCCTTGTCGTTCAGGTGGTACCGGGAGTCGGCGGACCGGGAGCGGTGGTCGCCCAGGACGAAGACGCGTCCGTTGGGAACAGTGATGTCGAACTTGCTCTCCGAGGGTTTGTTGCCGGGGAAGAGGTACGGCTCCTCGATCGCCTTGCCGTTGACCGTCACCTTGCCGTTCGCGTCGCAGCACTTGACCTTGTCGCCACCGACTCCCACCACGCGTTTGATCAGGTCCTGCTCGCTGTCCGACGGCAGGAGCCCGATGAAGGTGAGGAACTGCTTGCCCTGCTTGATCCCGACGGGGTCTTCCTGACGCTGCTCACCAGGCGGCAGCCATCCGCCCGGATCCTTGAAGACGACGACGTCTCCGCGCTGGGCCTTGGTGCCGAACCAGGGGGTCAACTTGTCGACCAGCACCCGGTCTCCGACGCGGATGGTGTTCTCCATCGAGCCTGACGGGATGACGAACGCCTGCACGAGGAACGTCTTCAGCACCAGCGCGATTGCCAGGGCGACGACCACGAGAATCGGGATCTCTTTGGTGATCGACAGCCTCCTGCGACGCTTGGCCCGCGTCGCGGCCCGGCGCCGCTCGGCCCGGCCGCCGCTGGGCCCGGTGGGGATGCCCAGCCGCTCGTCCCTGGTCTCACGGCCGGCCAGGGTGGCCGCACGCGCGTTGACGACGCCCAACGGCATCGTCTCCCCCGTGAGGTTGGGGGGCATCGGGCCGGGCGGCTGGTCGTAGCCCGGGGACGGCCCGACGGCTCCGGGAGCCCTGGTCGTCACTGCGGAGCCGGCTGCCGCGGGGCTGTACGGCGGCGGAGCCGCGCCCGCCGAGGTGCCGAAGTAATCGAACGGCTCGCTGTAGTCGTACTCCCCGGAGTAGCCGTTGCCGCCGTAGGAACCGTTGGGGGAAGAGGCGCCGTTCGCGCCGTAGCCGTTGCGCCCGTATCCGTTTCCGCCGTAATTGTCCGCGCCGCTCGCACCGTTGGGGACGGGGCCGGGACGGGCGAAGGGGTTGCCGTCGCCGTCGCTCGGCACTCCGTAGTCGTAACGGTTCCGCCCGCCTGGACCTTGGCGGCCCTCGTAGAGGGGACCCGTGCGGTCAGCCATGGGCACCTGCCTCAGTACTCTGCACCGACCCCCACCGCTCCATCGGCCATCCGATCCCGTCGGCCCTGCCGATCACCCGCTCCACGGGCACGGTGCCGCCGCCGGGGTCGCCGAGGTGGGCCCGGGAGTCGCTGGAATCGGAACGGTGATCCCCCATCACCCACAACCGCCCTTGCGGTACTTCGATATCGAACGGTACTGCTGAAGGATCATCGCCCTCGTGCAGATAGTCCTCGTCGAGCGGAACACCGTTTACCTCGATCCTTCCCCGCCTGTCGCAGCAGCGGACCCGGTCCCCGCCGACGCCGATCACACGCTTGACGTAGTCCGTCTCCTCCGGCCTCATCAGGCCGACCGCAGCACCGGCCTTGCGCACGAAGCCGGTTACCGGACTGCCGTCTTCCCCCTCCTCCTGGACGAACGACTCCCTGCCGTCGAAGACCACAACGTCTCCACGGCCCGGAGAGTTGCCGATCCGGTAGGCGAGCTTGTTGACCAGGATGCGGTCCCCGACCTTGAGAGTGGGGGCCATCGAAGAAGAGGGGATCAGAAAAGGCTGCACCACGAAAGCGCTGACCAGCAAGAGGACGCTGAGCAGCAACGCCGCACCCGCACACAGGCGAGCGGAGCGTGACCAGCGTCTCCGCCCCGGATCCACGGGGTTCGAGACGCGGTCGCGCTCCGCGTCGTCCTGCTGCTGCGCATCGGTGGCCATCGAACAGCAAGCCTAGCTGCCCGACGGACTGCCGACAGGGCGATCAGTTCTCGCGCTTCTCCTTGATCTTGGCGGCCTTGCCGCGGAGCTCACGCAGGTAGTACAGCTTCGCGCGGCGGACGTCACCGCGGGTCACGACCTCGATCTTCTCCACGATCGGGGTGTGCACCGGGAAGGTGCGCTCGACGCCGACACCGAAGCTCACCTTGCGGACGGTGAACGTCTCACGCACGCCCGCGCCCTGGCGGCGGATGACGACGCCCTTGAACTGCTGGACACGGGAGCGGTTTCCCTCGATGACGCGCACGTGCACGTTGACCGTGTCACCGGGGCGGAAGGCCGGGAGGTCCTCACGGAGGGAGGCTGCGTCGACCTGGTCGAGAAGCTGCGACATGACCGTCTGCTTTCCTCGCTGATGCCACAGGTCATCAGCGGAATGATCGTGATGATGATTGGGGAGCGCCACCTCCGTGCGGGCGTCGGTCCCCCTGTGGCAGGGTCGCCGCGCCGGGTGTGGAGCAGCCGCCTATTCTTCCACGCGCTTCCCCGTCGGCCAAAATCGGCCGTCCTCGTCCTGGCTCCAGCCGAGCTCTTCGAGCGTCGCGCGGTCGTGCTTGTCGAGCGCTGCCGGGTCGCACCGGGCGATGAGGTCCGGCCGGTTGGCGCTCGTACGGGCCAGTGCCTGGTCGCGGCGCCACCGGGCGATCCGGCCGTGATGCCCGCTGAGCAGCACCTCCGGGATGCCGCGGCCCCGCCACTCCGGCGGCTTCGTGTAGACCGGGCCTTCCAGAAGGTCCGCCATCGCACCGGCTGCGAACGAGTCGTCACGGTGCGACTCCGCGTTTCCCAGCACGCCCGGCACCAGCCGGGCGATCGCCTCCACCATCACCAGGACCGGCGCTTCCCCTCCGGCGAGCACGTAGTCGCCGACGGAGACCTCCCGCACGTCCACGTGTTCGTAGTACTCCTCGATCACGCGGCGGTCGATGCCCTCGTACCGTGCGGGCGTGAAGACGAGCCACGGGCGTGCGGAGAGTTCGACCGCGAGCTCCTGGTCGAAGGGCCGGCCGCTGGGGGTGGGCACGATCAGCACGGGAGGCGCGGCGTCCGCCGCGGCGGAGCCGAGGACCTCGTCGAGTGCCTCGCCCCACGGCTCGGGCTTCATGACCATGCCCGGCCCGCCGCCGTAGGGGGTGTCGTCCACCGTGTGGTGCTTGTCGTGTGTCCAGCAGCGCAGATCGTGCACGCGTACGTCGAGCAGTCCGCGGGCGCGGGCCTTGCCGACGAGGGAGACGTTCAGCGGCTCCAGGTACTCCGGGAAGATGGTGACGACGTCGATCCTCACCGCGCGCCGTCCTCCCCGTCCGAGGAGGTGCGGGGCTCGCTGCCGCTCCCCGCGTCCCCTTCAGGCTCCGGGGCGTGGCTTCCGGACACCGCGTCGTCTTCGTCCTCCCCTTCGTCGAGCAGCCCCGGGGGCGGGTCGACGAGGATGCGCTGCGCGTCCAGATCGATCTCGGGCACGATCTCGGTGACGAACGGGATCAGCGCCTCGCTGCCGTCCTCCCGCCGGACGACCAGCAGGTCCTGCCCGGGCGGGTGCGCAACTTCCTCGACCCTGCCGACGGTCGTTCCGCCCCGGGTCACCACGTCGAGATCGATCAGCTGGTGATCGTAGAACTCGTCGGGATCCTCAGGGCGTTCCTCTGGGTCGACCTCGGCGATGAGCAGTGTGTTGCGCAACGCCTCTGCCGCAGTGCGATCGTTCACGCCCTCGAATCGCAGCAGCAGCCGGCCGCTGTGGACCCGTCCGCGCTCGATGGTGAGCGGTCCGGCCTCCGGAGGGTCCGTGGAGAGCACCGCGCCCGGCCCGAGCCTCGCTTCCGGCTCGTCCGTCCGTACTTCCACGGTGACTTCGCCCTTGATGCCGTGGGCGCGGCCGATGCGTGCGACTACTAGCTGCACTGTGCCCTCTCCGTGCTTACACGTTCGTAGTGTCCGACTGTCCGTCACCGCCCGGCCGCCGGTACGTCCAGCTCCTGCCCGCGCCCCTTAGGGCGGGCCGGCGGGTGAACGCAGCGCGAGGCGGGCCTTGCACGAACGCGGGCCGGGGACGGCGAGTTGCCGTCCCCGGCCCGCGCCGGTACTGCTTCGGGACCGCTCAGCGGACCTGGTCGACGTCGACGAGGTCGACGCGGACGCCACGGCCGCCGAGGGCGCTGACGACGGTACGCAGGGCGCGAGCCGTGCGGCCGCTGCGGCCGATGACCTTGCCGAGGTCGTCCGGGTGGACCCGGACCTCCAGCACACGGCCACGACGCAGGGTGCGGGACTCGACCTGCACCTCGTCGGGATTGTCGACGATGCCCTTAACCAAGTGCTCGAGGGCCTCCTCGAGCATGCTCAGGCCCCGGTCGACTCGTTGGAGGACTCAGCCTTACCGGCCTCGTCCGCCTTCTTGTCGGACTTCTTGGCCTTCGGGGTGATCGCCTCACCCTTGGGCTCGTCCGCCGACTCCTTGGCGGCCGCCTCGAAGAGGGCCTTCTTGTCCGCCTTGGGCTCGGCGACCTTCATCGGCTCCGGGGCGGGCAGGCCCTTGAACTTCTGCCAGTCACCGGTGACCTTGAGGATGGCCGCGACCGGCTCGGTCGGCTGCGCGCCGACACCCAGCCAGTACTGGACGCGCTCCGAGTCGACCTCGATACGCGAAGGGTTCTGCACCGGGTGGTAGAGCCCGATCTCCTCGATCGCACGGCCGTCACGGCGCGTGCGGGAGTCGGCCACGATGATGCGGTAGTGCGGCGAACGGATCTTGCCCAGTCGCTTCAGCTTGATCTTGACTGCCACTGCTGTGGTGTCTCCTGGTCTTGACGTGGGTGGACACGACGGGTGGCCACGTGGGGTTGCGGTACCCGGATGTCCGATGGACGCGTCAGTCGGAGGAGAGAGGGGTCCTGTGCGACTGTCGAGTACAGCCGTCCATGATGCCATACCTGACCCGGGTGGCCGAACCTCCCCTACGGGCCTCACGCCCCACCCGGAGCCTCAGCCCGGCAGCGTCAGAGAACGCCGTCGACGACGTGGGGACGCGCCGGTTCCGCGACTCGCAGCAGGGGGACGCATCGACGTCGGTCACCGAGGCGAGTACCAGGCGACGGGCATCAAGCGAGGCCGACGGAGCCTGGGGCCCGCCGGCCTCCCTCATGCCGAGACACCGCGCCGCATGACGCACTGACCCCGCAGGCGCGCTCCTGCGCGCCTGCCGCGGGTCAGCCGACAGCGGCCGCGACCGCCTGGACTCTCCCCGCTGCGGGGGCCTGCTCGCCCACCGTCTCGGGAATGCGGAACTGCTTGCCGCAGGCTCCGCACATGATCGGCGCCTGCGCCAGGACCGACGGCACGACGCGGACGTTCCGCCCGCAGTCGCAGACGGCCTTGACTCTCACGCCGCCGCCGGACGAGCCGTGCCTTGCGGCAGGCCCGCGGAAGCTGCTTCCTGTGTCGGTCTCCGTCGCCGCGCTGTATGCCGCCAGCGCTCGCTGAAGGCGCTCGCTGGTGGGGCGGTAGCGCCGTCTGGTGTCGGGAGAGGGAGCCACGAGTGAGAAACCGCTGCTCGGATGTGGCTCTTCGGGGTGTACGAGGCCGAGTTCCTCGGCGATCGCGAGGAATCTGCGGTTGTGGTAGCGGCCCGCCCGGGACGTGTCACGGATGCCGCGCGCGGCGGCGATGCCGTGGACAGCCTCGTGCAGCAGCCGCTCGAAGGAGAGTCCGCTGCCACATGCGGACGAGGACTCTCCGATCAGTGATTCGGGGGCAGCGAGGTCCGGCAGCTCGGAGTGGTGCCTTTGAATGTCGGCCCAAGCAGCTGCCAGCTCGGCGGCGAGGACAGGTGGTGTCGTGCTCACGTCGTGCTCAACGAGTCGGACCGCCTCAGTGTTCCGATTCCGGGGCAACCTAAATAATTTGCACGTACCGGTCAGTCCCCGCCCGAGGTTCTCCGAGCGGGCAGTCGTGATGGAAACGTGGAGAATCCACACAGCCGACACAACCGGGATCTACCTCTGGATAGACCCGGTCGGTAGCGATCGGTACACCTGGGTGACCATACCGACATACCCGGGAGCCCCATCAACCGGGGTATCCCCAGCTCATTGGCAATATCCGGGATTCTGATTACTATCCGCCCATGCCTCACCACGCCGACGAGCGTTTCCTGACTCGTAACGGCATGGCCGCCCGTCAACTGGCTGCACTGCTACTGAATCACGCACCTCAGAGCCGCCTTCCGAGACTGCGCGACTTCGCCGGCGAGCTGAAGGTGGGCAACGGGACCGTGCAGGCAGGGCTGCAGCTGCTGGAGGAGGCCGGTGCCGTCGAGACGAAGGCGCGCGGACACCTGGGCACGTTCCTCATACGGTCCGACCGCGCCGCCCTGTGGCGGCTGGCGGGTCTGGGGACGCTCCTCGCGGCCATGCCGCTGCCGTACTCGCACCGCTACGAAGGGCTGGCCACCGGACTCAAGGCCGCCTTCGAGGAGGCCGGGGCACCGTTCGCCGTCACATTCATGCGGGGAGCCTCCACGCGCCTGGCGGCGCTCCTCGAGCACAAGGCGGACCTCGTGGTCCTCTCCCGGTTCGCCGCGGACCGGCTCACCGCCGACCACCCGGTGGAGCTTCTCGCGGACTTGGGGCCGGGCACATACGTGGGGTCGCACGGGCTTCTGCTGCGCCGTGGCGTCGCACTCGGGACGAAGGGGCTCCGCGTCGCGGTCGACTCCTCTTCGGAGGACCTGCGAATGCTGACCGCCCGCGCGTTCGCGGGGCGCGAGGACATCGAGTGGGTGGAGTCGTCCTACATGCAGCTGCGCGGACTCTTCGCGCGCGAGCGCGTGGACGCGACGGTGTGGAACCTCGACGAGGTGAGCGACCACCTCGGCCCCGACGTCGAAGTGATGCCTCTGCGCGAGGAGATCGACCTCGAGCTCGCACAGCGCAATTCCAGCGCCGCCCTGATCGGACGGGCGGGCGAGGGCGACGCCCTGGCGACGGTGCGCTCCTCACTGGACTTCGAGCTCGTCACGCGCGTGCAGTGTGAAGTGCTGCGGGGAGAACGCGTACCGCTGTACTGAGAAAGCAGAGCACCGGGGGTCCTCAAAATCCAGAATCCTGGTTACTGTCATGCCTGGTGGGAGCACCCGCGGAAGGACATGCCATGGAGGAGAAGCTGACCCTTCGTATCCAGTTGTTCCGGGAGAGCGGTCAAGTACGCGCCGAAGTGGCCGACTTCGTCCGTGCGGAGCTGGAGGCGCTGGCCGGTGACGGCCGCACCGTCACCGAGGAGACCGCGGGGATGCTCACCAGCCATCTGATGATGGCGCTGCACAGGGCGCAGAACGGCGAGCCGATCGAAGCGCCCGACGGGCAGGAGGCCATCGCCGCCGAACTCGCCGAGGTGCCGACGGCGGTCGATACGGCACAGCAGATCGCAGACCGTGCCGAGCAGCGACTCGGCGCCTCCCTGCCCCCGTCCGAAGTCGCATATCTGGCACTGCACATGGCCGTGCTCGACCGGCGTTCCCCGATGGCACAGGCCGCGCCTGAGCAGACGAACGACTGACACCGGTCCGGAACCGCACCGGCGGCGAAGCCGCGTACAGCAGAAAGGAGACCGCCGTGACGAGGATCCTCACCGGTGGCGTCGGCAAGGCCCAAGTCGCCGAAGAGCTCGGCGAGCTGGGTATCGGCGGGCTTGAGATCACCGTCTCCAGCGACATGGAGGCCGCGATGAAGCTGCGCGCCGGCCAGGCCGACTACTACCTGGGCACCTGCCACACCGGAGCCGGAGCCTCCCTGGGTGTGCTGCTCGGGGTGCTGGGCAGCGGCACGTGTCACACCTTCGGACGGCGCGTCCCCACCGAGGAGGACGTCGCGGAACTCCTCGACAGCGGCAAGAAGGTCTTCGGCTTCGGCATGGACCAGATCTGCGACACGGCACCGGTGATCGCCCGTGCCATCGCGGCACGCAACGCCTGACCACTCTTCGCCCGAACCCCCTGACCGCTACACCGGGTCCCAAGGAGCAGCCCTGTGAGCACCCTTCTGGCCGGCGCGGTGAGCGCGGGCAAGCACAGCCTCGACCTGTCGCTGGCGCAGCAGATCACCGTCGTCGTCCTGTGTGCGCTGACGGCTCTCATATCCCATATGGCTCTGGCCGTGTTCAACGACGGCGTTCGGCCCTTCATGCTGGACTTCATCCAGGGCAACAGCACGCGGAACGCCACGACAGCTGTTTCCTTCGGACTGTCCGCGGGGTTCATCTTCGGACTCGGGGCGCCGATGGCGCTCTCCACCGGAGTGCTGAACCCCTGGCTTCTCTTCCTGCCGACCGACGTGCTCGGCATCCTCTCGCCGAAGAAATGGATCGCCCCGCTGCTGGGCGGCGCATGGGGCGCGGTGATCATCTTCGGGCTCAACGGCGCGAACGAGGTGGCGCACGACCTCCCCGTCGACTTCCTCACCGCCATGCAGGAGATGTCGACGCCGATCCTCTTCCTGTTCACGCTCTTCCCGGTGCTGGCCATCACCCGGCAGTTCGGCAAGCTCCGCGGCGCTGTGGCGGGCGTAGTGGAACTGGCGCTGGTGATCGTGACGATGAAGCTCTGGCCGGACGTCTTCCCGGGCGCGCCGGCCATGGCGGTCGGAGTGGTCACGCTGATCGGCTTCGCCGTCGCCAAGGACATGCGGCAGCGGCGCGCCGAGCGTGCGGAGAAAGCCGCGGCGGAGCCGGACGAGCAGGGGGGCGACGCGTCACAGCAGGATGTTCCTGTCGACGATCCGATGCAGTCGCTGTTCAGCGCGAGCGCAGCGCGGCTGCGGCGGCATCTTCCGATCTTCATGGTGCTCGGTGCGGGCGTCTGCCTGCTCGCGCAGATGCATGTCTTCGGCGGTGGTGAGGCGACGAGCTTCCTGATAGCCGACGGCGACTACGCGGGTGCCGCGCAGGTCGACTTCTACCGCGTCTTCGGGTTCATCCCGCTGATCGCCACCACGGCGCTCGCCTCCGGTGCATACGCCATCGCCGGCTTCACGTTCGTCTACCCGGTCGGATATCTGCTGCCGAGTCCGTGGCTCGCGCTGCTGGCGGGCGCCGCGATCTTCGCCGTGGAGGTGCTGGCGCTGTCGTGGATCGGGAAGGTGCTCGGCAGGCTGCCGTCCGTACGCGACTCGTCCGAGCATCTGCGCAACGCGATCAGCGAAAGCCTCTGGCTGGCCATCCTGTTCGGGTCCCTGCTGGCGGCCAACACGATGGGCGGCGGCCTCGGCATTCTGATCGTGGGCGGTCTGTATCTGCTGAACGAGGCCATGGGGCGGGTCGTGGTACGGATGGCCGCCGCACCCGCCGCGGTGCTGGTGGGCGGTGTGCTGCTCAACCTTCTGCACTGGCTGGACTTGTTCACACCGGTCAAGGGCTGACGGGGGCAGCCGTACGCATCTCGGCCGGCCGCGCCGCCGGCCCTCAGGAAGGCACCAGCACCATGCACGAGCCGTACCGTCCCCGGCAGTCAACGGCCCCGTCCGCCGCCGAACCGTCCGAGCAGGCGGCCCCGGGAGCGCTGCTGCGCACCGTCGCCGGGGAGCTGTCTCCATCGGTCGTGGACGGGCCGGTCCTGGCGCACGAGCATCTCGCTCTGGACCTGTCGCGCGAGTCCGACACGACAGCGGTACTCGGTCCTGATCACCGCGAGCCTGTCGCCGTCGAACTGGCCGAGCTGCGCGGCACGTACGGCCTGTCGCTCGTCGTCGAACTGACCTGCCGTGGAATGGGCCGCGATGTGCCGGCGCTCGCCGAGATCTCCCGGCGGTCCGGTGTACATGTGGTCACCGCGACAGGCTGGTACTACGAACGGTTCCATCCGCGGGACATCGCGTCCCTGAGTGAGACCGAGCTGACCGATCTGCTGGTGAGGGACATCCGGGAAGGCATCGGCTCGACGGGAGTGCGGCCCGGAGTCATCGGAGAGGTCGGCAGCCACGGCGACGAACCGAGCAGCGCGGAGAACCGGACACTGTCGGCGGCTGCGCGCGCAGCAGTGGCGACAGGGCTGTCCGTCGCCACGCACGCGCAGCTGGGACGCGGCGGCCTCGCACAGCTGGACCTGCTCACCAGGGCGGGCGTTCCGCCGCACCGCATCAGCATCGGGCACCAGGATCTGCTCGACGACCCGGCAGTCCACCGTGAGCTCGCTGCAGCCGGCGCGTACGTCGCCCTGGACACCGTCGGGAAGGAGAGCTACCAGAGCGACAGGACGCGCCTGCGGCTGCTGCTGGCGCTGCTGGAGGCCGGCCACGCGGACAGAGTGCTGCTCAGTTGCGACGTGTCACGGTTCGGCTATCTGCGCAGCGAGGGCGGAACGGGGTACGGCCATCTCTTCCGGTCCTTCCTGCCGCAGGTACGGGCGGCGGGGGCCGACGAGGAGATCATCGATCTGCTGACGCGCCGCAATCCGCTCCGCTTCCTGGCGGGCGGAGACAACCGGACAGACCAGCCGGACAGCGAGGAGCCGTGAGATGGACGTGCAACTGCCACAGACTTTCCCGCTGCCCACTGTCCTGCTGGACGAGGCGATCCAGCAGCAGTTCCGTCTCCTGGAGTGCACGGCACGCCATTTCGAGGGTCAGCAGCTGTTCGAGCCGGACGCGGGAGTGGTGCCGGACCTGGGCAGACCGCGTACGACTGCGCGCGTCGAGGCGGTGCTTGCCGACTTCTTCGGCACGGAAGATGCGGCGCTCGTGCAAGGTGCCGGTACGGGAGCGATCCGCGCCGCACTCTCCGCGGCGGTCCCCGCCGGGGAGGAACTGCTCATCCACAGGGCGCCGGTCTACCGCACGACTGAAGTCACGTTGCGCGGTCTGGGCGTTCGCACAGTGGACGTGGACTTCAACGACGGGGACGAACTGGACCGGGCTCTCTCCAGCGGCCGCTTCCACCACGCCTACCTGCAGCACACCCGGCAGCGCCTCGGCGACTCCTACTCCCCGGGGGAGGTCCTCGCGGCCTTCCGGGCGGGGGGCGTGCGCTCAGTGGTCGACGACAACTACTCCGTATTCCGCGTGCCGTCCTGCGGAGTGCAACTCGGCGCGGACGTCTCCTGCTTCTCCCTGTTCAAACTGCACGGCCCGGAGGGTGTCGGCGCGGTCGTCGGCGCTCGCGACGTCATCACCGGAGTGCGCGCGGACAACTACTCGGGAGGCGGCCAGGTACAGGGGCACCAGGCCCTCGACGCCCTGCGCGCGCTGACGCACGTGCCCGTCATGTGGGCCGTGCAGTCGCGCACGGGCGCTGAGGTCGCGCAGCGGCTGCAGGCCGGCGAGGTCCCCGGAGTGGCGGAGGTGCGCATCGCCAACGCGCAGGACCGGTGCCTGCTGGTGCGCCTCGAACACCCCGTCGCCCGCGAACTGCCGGCGTTCGCCGCCCGCCACGGGGCCGCCGCGTACCCGGTCGGCTCCAACTCGCGGTACGAGATCGCGCCGCTCTTCTACCGCATGTCCAGCTCCTCGCTCGACGACGCACCCGAACTGGCCGACTGGACCGTACGGATCAACCCCATGCGAGCAGGAGCGGACCTCGTGATCCACATCCTCCGGCGGAGCCTCGAAGACCTCTTCGCCGCGCACGACCTGCCCGCCGTCCGGAAGGGCTGATCTTGTTCCTCGACACCGTCCTCGCCCGCAATCCGGAACTGGCCGAGGCAGCGGCCGTACTGCACGACAGGGGCGCGGTCCCCCCGGACACCTATGTGGTCGACCGCGACGCGGTGGAGGCGAACGCCGAGCTGCTGGCCCGTGAGGCACAGCGGCTGGGGCTCGGGCTCTGGTTCGTCGTCAAGCATCTGGGCCGCAACCCGGAACTGATCCGGGCCGTCGCCCGCCACCTGCCCGAGGCCGCGGCCATCGACGCCCCGGAGGCGCGTGCTCTGAACGCCGCCGGAGCCCGCCCCGCCAACGTGGGCCACCTGGTCCAGATCCCGCGGCGTGCGCTGCCGGAGGTACTGGCCTGGCGGCCGTCGTACGTGACCGTCTTCGACACGGACAACGCTCGCGCCGTCTCGGCGGAGGCCGTCCGCCAAAGCACCGTCCAGGACGTGCTCGTACGCGTCGAGGGCGACCCGAGGTCCGTCTATCCCGGGCAGGAAGGCGGCGTGCCGCTGGAGCGTCTGGACTCCTTCGCCGAGGCAGCCGAGGCACTGCCGGGAATCCGTATCGCCGGTGTGACGGGCTTCCCGTGCCTGCTGTGCGATCCCCGGACGGGCACTCCGCAGCCGACGACGACCTTCGCCCTGCTCCGGAAAGCGCGCGCACAGCTGGCCGGGCGCGGGCACACCGGTCTGAGGCTCAGCGCACCGAGCGCCACCTGCGTCGCGAGTCTCCCCCTGCTGTCGGATCTCGGCGCGACGCACGGCGAACCCGGTCACGCGCTCACGGGGACGACGCCGCTGCACGCGCTCGACCAGAAGCAGCCCGAGCGTCCCGCGTACGTCTACGTCACCGAGGTCTCCCACACGCTCGCAGACGGCCGCCCCGCACTGCACGGAGGCGGTTTCTACCCCCGGGCAGACATCAGGGACGCGCTGCTGTACCGGACCGGCACGCGGCTTCGCGTCGGCGGTATCCCGGCGGAGAACATCGACTACTACCGACTGCTCTCCGCGTCTGGTCACGGCCACGCGGACGGCGCTCCCCGTTCCGCACGGACAGATGTACGCGCGGGGGACACAGCAGTGCTGGCCTTCCGCACCCAGATCTTCGTCACGCGCAGCAACGTGGCGGTCGTCTCCGGTCTCTCCTCGGGCGCCCCGGAACTGACCGGGCTGTACGGACCGCTCGGAGGTGCCCTGTGACGGGCGGAACGGTGGCCGGGAGGACGTTGATCGTCGTCGTGGACGGCCTCGGCATCGGCGCCATGCCGGACGCCGGAGAGCTCCGTCCGGGCGACCGGGCAGCGGACACCCTGGGCCACCTGCTGGACCACTGCCGCAGCGAGCGCGGCACAGCGCTGCGTCTGCCCACGCTCGGCGCGCTGGGTCTGGGTCTGCTGCACCCGCACCCCGACCTCGCCGGAGGGACGGAGCTGCCGGTCGCCGTCGCGCGGGCGGGTCTCGGCTACCCCGGAGCGGACACCTACGCGGGCCACCAGACGATGACGGGCGCCGACTTCAGCCAGGTCACCGTCGCGAACCTCGGCCGGTTCCTGCCCGAGGTGACCGCGGCCGTCGAGAAGGCGGGCCACCACGTCGAACTGCTCGACGGCCGGGCGCTGCTGGTGGTCGACGGCCGAGTGCTCGTGCACGACAACCTGGAGGCCGACCCCGGCATCAACTGGAACGTCTCCGGGCGGCTCCAGGACCTGCCTTTCGAGGAGATCCTCGCCCTCGCCCGCACAGTCCGCGCCGTTGCCCCGGTCGCCAGGGTCATCGCGGTGGGCGGTCACGCGGAGCGGCCGCTTCCGGCGTATGTACGGCCCGGCGACGGCGGCACAGTGGGGCTCGACACCCCGGCCACCGGGTTCTACCGCAACGGCGGCCTGCAGGTGCAGCACCTGGGCGCCCCGATGGACCACGCACGCCAGCTCCCGGAGGTGGCCGCCCGGGCGGGCGCCGCGGTGGCCCTCGTCGGCAAGGCGGCCGACATCCTGTCCTGCGATTCGGCGGTACGCCTGCCCGCGGTGCGGACGGACGAGGTGCTGACGCACACGCTCGCGGTGCTGCGGGACAGGGCGCACGGGGTGCCGGACGGTCCCGGCAGCAGGCGGCCTGGCGAGGGCGGGCTGCTGGTCGTGGCCAACGTCCAGGAGACCGACCTGGCGGGCCATCAGCAGGACGCCCGGCGCTACGGCAGCGTGCTGGAGCAGGTGGACTCCGGACTCGGCGCGCTGGTCGAGGAGTTGTGCCGTCCCGGCGACCGTCTGATCGTCACGGCCGACCACGGGAACGACCCGACGATCGGACACGCCTGCCACACCCGCGAGTACGTCCCGGTGCTCATCCACCGGCCGGACGCCGCACGGACAGAGGTCCTCGCGGATGCGGGCGGCCTGGCCGACGTGGGAGCCACAGCCGCCCGCTTCCTGGGTCTCGATCCCGGCGAGCTCGCCGCCGGTACACCGCTGCGTGCCTGACGGGACGGACAGCGGCCCACCGGCGGTTGCGCTGCAGAGGTGACCGCGGCCCAGTGCCACGTTCCGTCACCCGGCAGTGCGCGTCAGCCGGAGACGCGGTCCCGCTGATCGGGCACGATGCTGCCGTCCGGGCGGCGCATCGCGGAGAGCGATCCGTCCTCGTTGATGTGGCCCGTGGTGGCGCAGGGGAACGGCGACGCCTTCCGCGGCAGCGGTTCGATGAACATGGGGTTCACGAGCCAGCGGCCGTCCGCGTTGTCGTAGGCGCGGCACATGATCTCGTTCTTGTTCCGGTTGAGGACGAGGTGCGCCCCCGTGGCGTCACGCACGAAGGTGACGTCGGTGTCGGCGTCACCTCCGCCCAGGGCGATGCGGCGTGCGCTGTCCTGACGTTCCCAGGCCGCCGGGCCGTCGATCCCGTAGACGTCCTGGTTGATCCAGCAGCGCTTGCCGTCGATGTAGGGGATGGTCTCCCCCTTGCTCGCAGGCTCGCCGCCGCAGCCCTCGTTGCGGTAGGTGATCCGGCCGTCCCGCAGGACGCTGCGGATGGCGATCGTGTGCTCGGCGTCGACGCCGACGCCCTTGGCCCAAGCCTCGGCGGCGTACTCGACGCCCGCGGAGACGATGTACACCTCGAATCCGGCCCGCTGGAGCGTGCGGATCAGGTCCTTCTGCTGCGGGTAGTAGCGCACGTACGCGGGCATCGTGTGGGTCCCGACCTTCATCTCGCTGCCCACCGGCGCGGCGAGGCTCTTCTTGCGCCCCGCTTCCGCGTACGCGGAGACCTCCCGCGGCGTGTGACCGGCGAACAGCTGGGCCACCCAGGCGTATTCGGGCACTGTGCGGCGGTGGTTCCAGCGACCGCCGAAGGCCGGGTCGCCGTCCATGGTCTGCGCTTCGGTGCGGATCTCGAAGATCTCGTCGGTGCACTCGGCGTCCGTGGACGTGGGCAGCGGGCTGCCTACGGGGACAGACGTCCCGCACGCTTCGGTGAGCGCGCGGTCAGCGGCGGGAGTGAGCCACTTGCTGGTGTCGCTCCAGCTCCTCGGGCGGAGAATCTTGTCGTGCTGGAGAGCCCACACGAGCGTGACGTCTGTCGTGTCGTTCTTCACGACTGTGTTGTCCCAGTCGAACGCCGCGACGGGGCGGTGGTTCGAACCGCCCGCACGCTCCGAACGGCCGCACGTGCCGCGCTCGTCGATCAGCCGCTGGAGCGCTGACCGGTTCTTCCCGTACCACTTCAGCTTCTTGTCGAGCTGGGGGCACTTCGCTGCAGGTGCGTGGCGGGCGCCGGCGGCCTCCGGGGCGTGCGGTGCGCCGGAGGCCGCGACGGCGGGGGCGGGGACGGCGGCGGTCAGCGCCGCGGCCGCGAGGCTCATGGCAACGAGGGCGGATCGAGTGCGCACAGGGCTCTCCGGTCAGTCGTAGCGCGGGTGACGTGGAATCACCGGGAAGTTCGACTGTTCCCCCGTCACCACTCCGAGTGACGTGCACAGTACATCTATCACCTGGCGGGACTCCCGGGTTCGTCCACCGAGAGCAAGAAACCGGAGGTACTGAGCGCTCGGGCGCACGGCCTGGCGGGGCGGGCCGGTCACCGGCCGCCCGGAGGCAGGCGGGTCAGGGCCGGCCCTGCCCCTGGCGCTGCTCCTGGCGAACGCCCGCCCGTTCTTCGCGCGCGACGCCCCGCTCGACGAGGTCCAGTTCGGGCGTCTGCCATTCCTCGGCCGTCATCGCGAACCGCTCGTGGTCCCGCCAGGCGTCGTCGAGGAAGAGCATGCGCGGCGAAAACCCCTCGTGCCGGAAGCCGAGACGGCGCGCCATCGCGATGGAACGGTCGTTGTCGGGCTGGACGTTGATCTCCAGCCGGTGCAGACCGAGCCCCTCCGGCGCACTGGCGAAGCACCTGTCGACGATCAGCCGCATCCCCTCGGTCATGCGTCCGGTACCGGCGTACGGTACGTAACTGTCGTAGCCGAGCGCGCCGTTGCAGAAGCGGGCGCGGACGATGTTGGCGACGTTGACGCGCCCGACCAGCCCGTCGTCCTCTTTGTCGAAGATCATGAAGCTGCGCAGGGCGGGACCCTGACGGCGAAGCAGATCGGGCAGCCCGTCCGGCTCGACCGGGTTCCATGGGCTGAGGTGGTCGGCGGAGCGGAGGACCGCCTCACGGTAGGCAGTCTCGTCGCCGGGCTGCGGGGGCCGGATGTATACGCGCATGCACGACATCATCCGCCCCCGCGCCCGATGGTTCACTTCGGGGGCAGCATGTCCTTGAACTCCTGCGGCAGCTCGAAGTCGCCGCCGCCCTGTTCCGCGCCGCCGCCGGCGCCGCCGAAAGCACCACCCTGGCCTGCGGCCTTGCGCTGTGCGGCCGCCTGCTCCTCCTGCTTGCGCTTCATCGGGTTGCCCGACTGACGCTTGCCCTTCGCCTTCTTCGGCTGCTTCTTCTTCCGCCCTGCACCGCCGCCCATGCCCGGCATCCCGGGCATTCCCGGCATACCGCCGCCCTGCGCCATGCGGGACATCATCTTGCGCGCCTCGAAGAAACGCTCGACGAGGTTCTTCACGGCGCTGACGTCCACACCGGAGCCCCGGGCGATGCGGGCGCGGCGCGAACCGTTGATGATCGTGGGCTCGGCACGCTCGTTCGGGGTCATCGACTTGATGATCGCGGCCGTGCGGTCGACCTCGCGCTCGTCGAGGTCGTTGATCTGGTCCTTCATCTGGCCCATACCGGGCATCATCCCGAGCAGCTTGGAGATCGAGCCCATCTTGCGGACCTGCTCCATCTGCGCCAGGAAGTCGTCGAGCGTGAACTCCTTGGGCCCCTTCTGCAGCTTCGCGGCCATCTTCTCGGCCTCTTGCTGGCTGAAGGTCTGCTCCGCCTTCTCGATCAGCGTGAGCATGTCGCCCATGCCGAGGATGCGGGACGCCATGCGGTCCGGGTGGAACGCGTCGAAGTCGTCCAGCTTCTCGCCGTTGGAGGCGAACATGATCTGCTTGCCCGTGACCTGCGCCACGGACAGGGCGGCGCCGCCTCGCGCGTCGCCGTCGAGCTTCGAGAGCACCACGCCGTCGAAGCCGACGCCGTCGCGGAAGGCCTCCGCGGTGGTGACGGCGTCCTGACCGATCATGGCGTCGACGACGAAGAGGATCTCGTCGGGGCTGACCGCGTCACGGATGTCGGCGGCCTGCCGCATGAGTTCCTCGTCGATGCCGAGGCGTCCGGCGGTGTCGACGACGACCACGTCGTGGTGCTTGTCGCGGGCGTACCCCACGGAGTCCTGGGCGACCTTGACCGGGTCGCCCACGCCGTTCCCGGGCTCCGGCGCGTAGACGGCCACCTCTGCCCGCTCCGCGACGACGGAGAGCTGGTTGACGGCGTCCGGGCGCTGGAGGTCACAGGCGACCAGCAGCGGGGCGTGGCCCTGCTGCTTGAGCCAGCGGCCGAGCTTGCCGGCGAGCGTCGTCTTACCGGAGCCCTGCAGACCGGCGAGCATGATGACGGTCGGCGGGTTCTTGGCGTACCGCAGGCGGCGGGTCTCGCCGCCGAGGATGCCGACGAGCTCCTCGTTGACGATCTTGATGACCTGCTGGGCGGGGTTCAGGGCCTGAGAGACCTCCGCCCCGGCGGCGCGCTCCTTGACCTGCTTGATGAAGGCGCGGACGACGGGGAGGGCGACATCCGCCTCCAGCAGGGCGATGCGGATCTCGCGCGCCGTGGCGTCGATGTCCGCCTCGGACAAGCGGCCCTTGCCCCGTAGGTTCTTGAAGGTCGCTGCGAGGCGATCGGAGAGAGTGTCGAACACGGCGGTCGCGGATCCTTCGCGTCTGGGTACTGGGTTCAGTCGGAGTCGGCCTCCCAGGGTATCCGTCCGCACGCACTCCGGTCAGGTCCGGTCAGCGACCCCGCACCGGGCCCGCGGGGACGGCCCCTCCGCTTCCCAGGTCCCGTTCGAGGTCACGGGCGAGCCCGGCGGCCTCAGCCGGCGGCAGAGGCGCGCTGTCGGGACCCGTGACGTAGAACGCGTCCACGGCGTTGGAGCCGAGCGTGCTGACGTGCGCGCTGCGCACGATCACGCCCGCGCCCTCCAGCGCCCGGCCGATGCGGTAGAGCAATCCCTGCGCGTCCTGTGCGCGAACTTCCAGGACAGTGGCCACGTCCGAGCCGGCCGGAGCGACGCTCACACGCGGAGGCGGCGCGTGGCTGACCCGCCGGGGCCTGCGATAGGCGACTTCACGCTCGGCGAGGCGGGCGGCGATGTCGAGCGAGCCGTCGAGGGCACGGGCCAGGTCGGCGCGCAACCGCGTCGCGAGCGGCAGCGATCCGAATTCCGTGGCGACCCGCCACGACAGCAGCATGACGGACGCCTCGCTTCCCCGGCCGGGCGCCGAGTCCGGCACCCGTAGCGCCCGCAGGTCGGCGGAGCGGACAGTGAGACGGTGCAGCGCGAGGACACCCGCCACGGCTGGCAGAACACCCATCGCGTACGGGCCGGACGTGTCCGGTGCGGTAGTCGGATCGTCCGGGGCGGGCGGCGCGGGGACAGCGACGAGCAGTTCGACGCCCACGGGGTCCTGCTCCGGCAGTGCTTCACGATCACCCTCCGGAAGTGCCGCAGAGCCGTCCTCCGCAGGTCCCTCCGGTCGGCTGCGCAGCGTGAGCACGGGGCCGCCGGACTGCCACGCCTCTGAGGCGAGCTGCTCTGCCTCGGCTGTGGGCACGTAGGGATGGGTGTGCTGTTCGGCAGTCTCCCCGGCGAGTACTCCGGCAACTCTTTTCACCAGATCGGTGACGAGCGCACTGCGCCACGACGACCAGGCGGCCGGGCCGGTGGCGAGTGCGTCGGCCTCTGTCAGCGCGTGCAGCAGGTCGAGCGTGCCGGCCGATCCGACAGCGTCGGCGACGGAGCGGATGGTCGCCGGGTCGTCCAGATCGCGCCGGGTCGCCGTCTCGACCAGCAGCAGGTGGTGGCGTACGAGCGTCGCCACGACCTCGACGTCGGGGGCGGCGAACCCCATGCGACAGGCGGTGTCGCGGGCGATCGTCTCGCCCACGATCGAGTGGTCCCCCGGCCAGCCCTTGCCGATGTCGTGCAGCAGAGCACCCACCAGCAGCAGATCGGGCCGCTGCACGCGGCGCGTCAGGGCGGAGGCGCGGACGGCTGTCTCGACGAGATGACGGTCGACGGTGAACCGGTGGACCGGGTTGCGCTGCGGGCGGCAGCGGACGCGCTCCCAGTCCGGTAGCAGCCGCGTGATGAGGCCCTCCGCCTCCAGCGCCTCCCAGACGGGCACCGTGGCCTCCCCCGCCCCGAGCAGGCTGACGAACTGCTGGCGAGCCTCCGCGGGCCACGGCACGGGCAGCGGGTCGTACGCAGTCGCCGCCTCCCGCGCGCCGGTCGTACCCCGTCCGCTCGTCTCACTTGTCCCGCTCGTCCCGCTCGTCGCAGCCATGGACGTCTGACCGCCCGCCCCCGCGGACAGTCCCGACGCCGGACGGCTCCCCCGCGGACCCGCGCCACGGGACGCCTCGGCCAGCCGCCGCACGGCCGGCGGTGCGAGCGGGAGCTGCGCCTGTGCCGCCGCGGCGGCCGCACGCAGCAGGAGCACCGGATCGCGCTCCGGCCGGGCAGCGCGTGCGAGCACTGCCTCGCCGTCGTGCTCGACGACGCCCTCCGCGAGCGGAGTACGCCCCTGGTCGGCGGCGCGACGGCTTCCGCCGCCCAGCATCCCCCGCAGCCGCGACGATCTGCCCGCACGCCCCCGCAGGACGCGGTTCACCTCGCGCCACGTCACGTCGTTCGCGTAGGCGATGGTGCGCGCGGCTTCGTAGACCTGCCGCAGCAGCACGTCCGAGTCGAGCAGCCCGAGAGCTGTGGCGACCTGGCTCTGGTCCTGCTGGGCGAGCCTGTCGGTGGCGCGGCCCGTGGCCAGGTGCAGCGCGTCGCGGACGTCGAGCAGCACCCGCCGGGCCCCCTCCAGTCCGCCGCGCGGCGGGTCCGCCAGCCAGGAGGCCGCCACCGCACGCAGCAGCGTGGCGTCGCGCAGGCCTCCCCGCGCCTCCTTCAGGTCCGGTTCGAGAAGGAAACGCAGCTCGCCGTGCGAGTGCGTCCGTTCATCGGCCAGCTCTCCGGCCTCTGGCAGGCGCTTGTGCGCTTCCGCACGCCACCTGGCGAACGCTTCCCCCCTCAGCTGCGCCGTGAGCGCCTCGTCGCCGGCGACGTGCCGCGCGTCCAGCAATCCCAGCTGCACCTTGAGGTCCTGCTGCGCGACCGCGCGAACCTCGGAAGGCGTCCGCACAGAGTGGTCGAGCGCGATGCCGAGGTCCCAGACCGGATACCAGATCTGGTCGGCGAGCCGCGCGATCTCACCCTTCGCCCTGCTCCCGTCGTGCAGGAGCAGCAGGTCGAGGTCGCTGCGCGGTGACAGCTCGCCCCGGCCGTACCCGCCGACCGCCACGAGCGCGACGCCCGGGTCCGCGGGCCCTAGCAGCCCGCACAGCCACTGGTCGGTGATGCGTGCGAGTTCCTCGCGCCGCGCCGGACCGGACGACGCTCCGCCCAGCGGCCGGAGGTCCCCGACGCCCGCGACAGCGTTCCGGGCGCCGTCGAGGAGGCGCAGCCGCGCCGCCGCGTACCCGCCCGGCCGCAGGGCGGGTACGGCTTCCGGAGCGGCGACCGCCCGTGTGGTTTCGGTTTGTTCGACCATGTTCGGTCCCCGGTTCCTGTCCGTGCCGGCGGCTTGCTGCTGCTCGCAGCGCGAAGGGCTGCGGGGCGTCCCGGACGCACCCGCACTCAGCGCGGGACGCCCGGGACGTCCTAGGGGCTGTCTGACAAATGGCGCCGTTCGCCCGGAGGGCGGGGCTCGCGTCGTCTGGTGCGTGCGGATGCAAGGCGGAGGTCCGTCCTCGTAGTGGGCTACTCGGTCGGTCCGACAACGCAGCAGACGTGCGTGCCAGGCGGGATTTGTCAGACAGGCCCTAGAGGGCGTCCGGCCCGCGCTCGCCCGTGCGCACCCGTACTGCCGTCTCCACTGGCACCGTCCAGACCTTGCCGTCGCCGATCTTTCCGGTGCGGGCCGACTTGACGACGACTTCGAGCAGTTCGTCCGCGTCCTCGTCCTCGGCCAGAACCTCGATGCGCACCTTGGGCACCAGGTCGACGGTGTACTCCGCGCCCCGGTAGACCTCTGTGTGGCCGCGCTGGCGTCCGTAGCCACTGGCCTCGGTGACGGTCAGCCCCTGCACGCCGAAGGCGCGCAGCGCCTCCTTCACGTCCTCCAGCTGGTGCGGCTTGACGACCGCGGTGATGAGCTTCATGCGTCCACCTTCTTGTCGGAGAGCTGACCGGGCGCCGCCACTGCTTCGTGCTGTCCGCCGGCGCCCTGTACGGCCGGGGCGGGACGGGCGGAGGACGAGGAACCGCCGACCGCGCTGAAGTCGTAGGCGGTCTCCGCGTGGTACGCCCTATCGAGCCCGCTCGTCTCGTCGTCCTCACCGGCGCGGAAGCCGATCGTCACGTCGATCAGCTTGGCGATGATCCAGGCCACCGCGAAGGAGTACGCCATCACCGCGAAGGCCCCGACGGCCTGCTTTCCGAACTGGCCGAGACCGCCCGCACCGTCGACGGCCAGGAATCCCACCATCAGCGTGCCGATCAGCCCGCCGACGAGATGGACGCCCACGACGTCGAGCGAGTCGTCGAAGCCCAGCTTGAACTTGAGGCTGACCGCCCAGGAGCACACCGCTCCGGCGACCACTCCGACAGCGAGCGCACCGGGCGCGTTGACGTTCGCCCCCGCGGGCGTGATCGCGACGAGGCCCGCGATGGCCCCGGACGCCGCGCCCAGCGTCGTGAACGCCCCGTGCCGGATGCGCTCGTACAGCAGCCATCCGAGGACCGCGGCGCCGGTGGCGAGCTGGGTGTTCATGGCCATGGTCGCCGCGGTGCCGTCGGCGGCGAGGGCCGAACCCGCGTTGAACCCGAACCAGCCGAACCACAGCAGCGCCGCGCCCAGCACCACCAGCGGAAGGCTGTGCGGCCGCATGGGCTCCTTCTTGAAGCCGATCCGCTTGCCCACGACGAGGACGGCGGCCAGCGCACCGACACCCGCGTTGATGTGGACGGCCGTTCCGCCGGCGAAGTCGATGACGCCGAGCTCGAACAGCCAGCCGCCCTCCGCCCAGACCCAGTGGGCCACTGGGAAGTAGACGACAGTCGCCCACACCGCGATGAAGACGGCCCAGGCCCCGAACTTCACACGGTCGGCCAGCGCACCGCTCATCAGCGCGGGCGTCAGGATGGCGAACATCATCTGGAAGAGCGCGAAGGCGAAGACGGGGATGCCGCCCTTCTCGGTCAGCGTCTCGACCGTGATGCCCTTCAGGCCGATGAAGTCGAGGTTCCCGATGACGCCGGCCGTGTCGGGGCCGAACGCCAGGGAGTAGCCGTAGAGCACCCACAGGACGCTCAGGATGCCCAGGGAGATGAAGGACATCATCAGCATGTTGAGGGCACTCTTGACCCTGACCATGCCGCCGTAGAAGAAGGCGAGTCCTGGTGTCATCAGCATGACCAGGAACGCGCTGAGCATGACGAAAGCGGTATCCGCGCCGTTCAACGTGAACGTCTCCTCAGGTAACGACCCGTGCGGGTGGACGGGATGGGCCGGGGATGCTCGCAAGGCTCCACGGGGCCCGTTTCCGCTGATGCCGCCAGGTGTTTCGCTGTGGTGACGATGCTCGCGGCAGTGTTACGCCCGCATGAACGGCAGTGAGACGCCGGCCGTCCGACTGTCCGCACGTCCGTCGGCCCGGCATGTCATCCGGCACTCCGGCCACGCACGGCCTATGCGACGTCCCGAAAACGACGAGTACCGGCCGCGCCCGCATCCGTACGACGTGGCGTCGGGGGAGCCCGGTCGGATACCGGGATGCGGAGCGCGGCCGGTGGTCAGGGGCCCGCTCGGGTCCGGGGAGGAAACCGTCGGGCCGCCGTACTGTCCGCTGCCGGGAGGTCCGCCCGTCGAACTGTGTGCCCGTCGAACTGTCCGGGCGGGTAACAGACCCTGCGGACGGCAGGTCAGCGGGCCATTGCGGTCAGCCGGCCACGGCGACGTCCTCGTCCTCGGGCAGCTCCTGGGCGAGCCGCTCGCCCAGCTGCACGACTTCCGCGACCTCGCCGAAGTCCCTCGCCGCCCAGGCCGCCGTTCTGCGCAGCCGGTTGTTGACCCGCTCGGAGCGGAGCCGCTTCGCCACGTCGAAGGCCTCCCCGGTACGGACAGCGCCGTCCTGCGGCTCCTTCTGCAACAGGTGCACGCTCGCCATGCCGAGGAGGTTCAGCGCGTAGGAGCGCCGGTGTCCGCCGCCGTGCGTCTGCGTTGACTCCAGCTCGAAGAGCTCCACCGCCCGCTCCATCGCGGGGCGTGCCATCGACGCGTACGTAGGGCTGCGGCCGGAGGAGTAGGCGAGGTCGCGGTAGGAGTGCGCGATCTCCGCGTTCAGCTCGGCCTCCGAGAAGAAGCGGATCCAGTCGGGGTCGCGGTCCCCCGCTCCGACGTCCTCGAAGGTCTCCTCCGCCATCCGCACCGCCCGTCGGCACTTGCCCGGCTGCCCCATGTTGGCGTAGGCGCGGGCCTCCATGGCCGAGAGCATCGCCTGCGTACGCGCAGTCGCACCCTCCCTGCTGCCGTACTGCGCGAGGTGGACGAGCTCCAGCGCGTCCTCCGGGCGGCCCAGGTGGATCATCTGCCGGCCCATCTTGCTCAGCACGTACGAGCCCAGAGGACGGTCTCCCGCCTCCTTGGCCGCGTGCAGCGCGAGGACGAAGTACTTCTGCGCCGTGGGCTGGAGGCCGACGTCGAAGCTCATCCACCCCGCCAGCTCGGCCAGTTCGGCCGTGACACGGAAGAGGCGCCTGCCCACCGCGTCGGTGTGCTGCTCCTGCAGCAGGTCCGTCACCTCGTGCAGCTGGCCTACGACGGCCTTGCGACGCAGTCCGCCTCCGCACTGCGCGTCCCACTGCCGGAACATCACCGTCGTCTGTTCGAGCAGCTCGACCTCGGGGAGCGACAGCTTGGCGGCACGCTTGCGGGACGTGCTTCCGGGCCCGCCCTGAGCTCCGAAGGTGTCCGTCTCCCCGTCCACGTGCCCCGGCCCCTCCGCGGCGCCGGGCACTGCCTCACCGGCACCGCCCTGCCAGGCGTCCGCATACGCTTCCGGACCCTCGTCCTCAGCTGCCTGCGTGGTGCCGCCCGGCGGCACCGGGCTCGGCACCAGCCAGCGCTGCATGGGCTCCACCAGCGCGGGCCCGGCCGAGACGGCCAGGGAGTTGCCGAGGAATCCGCGCCGCCCCAGCATCAGGTCGCCGCGTGAGAACTCGTTGATCATCGACACCGTCTGGGGGCCCGCCCAGGGCAGGTCCACCCCCGACGCCGCCGGCGACTTCCGCACCGGCCGCAGGCCCAGATCCTCCACGCCGACGACGCAGCCGAAGCGCTCGGAGAAGAGCTCGGACAGGATCCGGGGGATGGGTTCGCGCGGCTGCTCGCCGTCCAGCCAGCGGCGCACGCGCGATGTGTCGGTGCTGATGTGGTGAGCGCCCAACTGGCGGGCCCGCCGGTTCACTTGGCGCGCGAGTTCCCCCTTGGACCAGCCGCTGCGCTGGAACCACGAACCCAGTTGCCCGTTGGGGAGCTTCTCGCCGTCGCTCACCCGTAACGCCCCCATCCGGCCCCTCACCCCACCGACCCCATGCCTCCGGCATACCCACGAGGCGAAGTTGCTCCGCTCGTGTGTGTACCGAAAGTAACCTCCCGATCACCGTACTGGCGAGCCCGTTCTCAGAAACGCCACCATTCGCCACCCCTTCGAATGAACCCCTTGGCCGCTGCACGCGCTTCACTTGACCCAGGGTCGTGCCTTGCCGGGGCGGCTCGGCATACACGGGGGCCGTCACTGTGCGCAGCACCCTCGTAACCATCGGCAGGCAGGACCCGTTGGAGGGAGCATGGGCTTCACGATCGGCGCCATCGGCGGTCTCAGCGGCATCCGCGAACTCCATCAGCTGCGCCCCGGCGGGCGGCGGCGCAGCCGCGCCTCGGCAGCGACCGCCGTCGCGGAGTACACCGGTCTGTGGGGCTGGACGGTGGTCCCCGGCGCCCGCGCCGCGCGTACGGCGGGCGGCCGTACGGAGTGCTCGTGCGGTGCCTCCGTCTGCCCGGCGCCCGGAGCGCATCCCCTGGACGCCTCCCTGGAGGTGCCCGCCGGCGCGACGCTCGACGAGGCCGCGGAGGCATGGGCGCAGGTGCCCGGCGCGGCCCTTCTCCTCCCGACGGGGCGGCACTTCGACGTCCTCGACGTCCCCGAGTCCGCGGGGCACCGCGCACTGGTACGCCTGGAGCGCATGGGGCTGCCCCTCGGTCCCGTCGCCGTGGCCCCGCACGGGCGGGCCTGGTTCCTCGTCGCTCCGGGGGCGGCTGCCGAACTGCCCGAGCTCCTCTACCGGATGGGCTGGGACGACGCCGAACTCGATCTGCGCGGCGCCGGCGAGGGCGAGTACATCACCGCGCCGCCCTCCGACATGGGAGGGCGCGGACCGGTGCGCTGGCTGCGTCCGCCCACGCTGGAGGGCTCGGGCTCCCCGCCGCAGGCCCGGCTGCTGCTGGGCACGCTCGCCTACGTCTGCCACCGGTCGGCCGCCTGAGCCCCGGCGCCCGGCCGCGGAGCCGCCCCGTGAGGCGGCCGCAAACGCGCCCCGCCCCATCTGCACCGTGGGGCGGGGCGCTCGGCTTCGCGCTCGACCGCTGCCCGCGGACGCCTCGCGGGCGAGCGGTTCACCCCGCGCGGGCGGGGCACCTCAGGAGGCTCACGCCCCACCGATGAGGGCGTCGACGAACGCCTCCGGCTCGAACGGCGCCAGGTCGTCCGCGCCCTCCCCGAGCCCGACGAGCTTCACCGGCACGCCCAGCTCACGCTGCACCGCCACGACGATGCCGCCCTTGGCCGTGCCGTCCAGCTTGGTCAGAACGATCCCGGTGATGTCCACGACCTCGGCGAACACCCGGGCCTGGACGAGGCCGTTCTGGCCCGTGGTGGCGTCCAGTACGAGCAGCACCTCGTCGACCGGGCCCTGCTTCTCCACGACGCGCTTGACCTTGCCCAGCTCGTCCATCAGGCCCGTCTTGGTGTGCAGACGTCCCGCCGTGTCGATGAGGACGACGTCCGCGCCCTCGTCGGTGCCCTCCTTCACCGCGTCGAACGCCACCGAGGCCGGGTCTCCGGCCTCGGGACCCCGCACGGTGCGCGCTCCGACCCGGCGGCCCCACGTCTGCAGCTGATCGGCCGCGGCGGCGCGGAAGGTGTCGGCCGCCCCGAGCACCACGGACTTGCCGTCGGCGACGAGCACCCGGGCGAGCTTGCCGGTCGTGGTGGTCTTGCCGGTCCCGTTCACGCCGACCACCAGCACCACGCCCGGCCGCTCGACGGCGCCGTGGGTCTCGGTGTGGACCGTGCGGTCCAGGTCCGGCCCGACCAGGGTGAGCAGCTCCTCACGCAGCAGCGTGCGCAGCTCTTCGGGGGTGCGGGTGCCGAGCACCCTGACGCGTTCCCGCAGCCGCTCGACCAGCTCCTGGGTGGGCGTCACGCCGACGTCGGCGGTGAGCAGGGTGTCCTCGATCTCCTCCCATGTCGCGTCGTCGAGATGCTCGCGCGAGAGGAGCGTGAGAAGGCCCTTGCCCAGCGTGTTCTGGGAGCGGGAGAGCCGGGAGCGGAGGCGTACGAGCCTGCCCGCGGTCGGCTCCGGCGTCTCGATCTCGGGGGTGGGAGCGGGCGGGGCGGGAGCCTCCGCGGCGGGGAGGTCCACCTCTTCGATCGTTCTGCGCGGCGCTTCCGGGGCGCCCTCGGCCTCCTCCCCCACATGCGGTTCGGCGGACGGTGCCTTGGTGGCCTGGGCGGCGGCGGACTTCTCAGCTGGTGCGGCCTTCTTCTTCCGGCCGCTCACCACGAGCCCGCTGATCGCGCCGAGCACGACCAGGGCGATGACTACAACGAGGATGACGATTTCCATAGCCCGTCCAGTATCCGGCAACGTCAACCGTGCACGGCAACGCCGCCACGGCCGGCCCCGTACCGCACCCGCCGCCGTGGTGGACGGCCACCGCCCCGGGCTCCGAGGTGGAGACCGGGGCGGGGACCGTGCTGAGGAGCGGGTGGCGGGGTTCGGATTAACCCATCTCCTCCAACGCCTTGCCCTTCGGTTCCGGGACCCACTTGAGCAGGAACGGGATCGAGAGCAGGGCGAAGCAGGTGTAGACGACGTAGGTGCCCGAGAGGTTCCACTCCGAGAGGCTCGGGAAGCTGGCCGTGATGACCCAGTTGGCGACCCACTGGGCGGCCGCGGCGACGCCGAGGCCCGCGGCCCTGATCTTGTTCGGGAAGATCTCGCCGAGCAGCACCCAGACGACCACGCCCCAGGACAGCGCGAAGAAGAGCGTGAAGGTGTGCGCGCCGACGAGGGCGACGGCGCCCTGGGTGTCCGGCAGCGAGACGTCGTCGCCCGACCCGGTACGGGCGGAGAACGCCCAGGCGACCAGGGCGAGCGAGATCGTCATGCCGATGGAGCCGATCAGCCCGAGCGGTTTGCGGCCGATCTTGTCGACAAGTGTCATCGCGATGACGGTGCCGATGATGTTCACGATCGAGGTCGTGAAGGAGTAGAAGAACGAGCTCTCGGGGTTGATCCCTACGGACTGCCACAGCGTCGACGAGTAGTAGAACACCACGTTGATGCCCACCAGCTGCTGGAAGACGGAGAGCCCGATGCCGACCCAGACGATCGGCAGGAAGCCGAAGCGCCCGCCCAGCAGGTCCCTGAACGTCGACTTGTGCTCGCTGCGCATCCCGTGCTCGATCTCCTCGACCCGCTGGTCGATGCGCTCGTGCTCGCCCTCGACGCTGCCGAGCACCTCACGGGCCTTGGCGTGCTTGCCGACGGAGATCAGGAAGCGCGGCGACTCGGGGATGACGAAGGACAGGAGGAAGTAGGCGACGGACGGAATCACCATGATCCCCAGCATCCACTGCCAGGCCTCCAGGCCGGCGAGCTGCCCGCGCTGGTCGCCGTCGGCGAGGGTGAGGACCGCGTAGTTGACCAGCTGCGAGACGGCGATGCCGAGCACGATGGCGCCCTGCTGGAAGGAGGCGAGCCGCCCGCGGTAGGCCGGAGGGGAGACCTCCGCTATGTAGGCCGGGCCGATCACCGACGCCATGCCGATGGCCACGCCGCCGAAAACCCGCCACATGGCCAGGTCCCACAGCGCGAAGGGCAGCGCCGAGCCGACAGCGCTCACCGTGAAGATCACCGCCGCGATCTGCATGACGCGGATGCGTCCGATGCGGTCGGCGAGGCGGCCGGCGATCCCCGCACCGATGGCGCTGCCGATCAGCGCCGCGGCAATGACCTGCGCCAGCAGGGCCGAACCGATGTCGAACCGGCCCCGTACGGCCTCGACAGCTCCGTTGATCACCGAGCTGTCGTAGCCGAAGAGGAACCCGCCCATGGCGGCCGAGGCCGCGATGAAGACGACGCGTCCGAGCGGGGTGGTCTTCCCGCCTGCCTGCGACGGCGCCGCTTGAGGTGTGCTGCTCAAGATCTCTCCTGCGTGCCCGGCGCGCCTCAGCCGGGTTCGGGATTGCGTCGCCTCCGAGCGGGCACGCGACCAGACGGCACAGACGCACCACGACTTGAAGGTAAAAGTGGCGCTGAAGAGACTATGGCTTCATCTTTCGAAGTCAATAGCTCAGGGAGAATTGGGTTCTTCCCCACGAACACAGGCTGCTTCCCGCAGGGTTGTTCAAGATGTGAAGAGATAGTGCCGTCGGCCTTCAACTGAGGCGCTGGCTGATCACCTTGGAGACGCCGTCGCCCTGCATGGAGACGCCGTACAGCGCGTCGGCGACCTCCATCGTCCGCTTCTGATGCGTGATCACGATCAGCTGCGAGCTGTCCTTCAGCTCTTCCATGATCCGGATCAGGCGCTGCAGGTTCGTGTCGTCGAGAGCGGCTTCGACCTCGTCCATGACGTAGAACGGGCTCGGCCGCGCCTTGAAGATCGACACCAGCATCGCGACCGCCGTCAGCGAGCGTTCGCCGCCGGACAGCAGCGAGAGCCGCTTGACCTTCTTCCCCGGCGGACGCGCCTCGACGTCGACGCCGGTGGCGAGCATGTCGTCAGGGTCGGTCAGGACGAGACGCCCCTCTCCGCCCGGGAAGAGCCGCGAGAAGACGCCCTCGAACTCGCGCGCTGTGTCGTGGAAGGCCTCCGTGAAGACCTGCTCGACCCGCTCGTCGACCTCCTTCACCACCTGAAGCAGGTCGGCCCGCGTCTTCTTCAGGTCCTCCAGCTGCTCGCTGAGGAACTGGTGGCGCTCTTCCAGAGCCGCGAACTCCTCCAGGGCGAGCGGGTTGATCTTGCCCAGCTTCTGGTAGGCGCGCTCCGCGGCCTTCAGCCGCTTCTCCTGCTCCGCGCGGACGAAGGGCACGGGCTTGTTCCGCGGGTGCTCCGGGTCCTCCGGCAGCTCCTCGCCCTCGGCGGGCAGGGACGGCGGCACGAGCTGGTCCGGGCCGTAGTCGCCGACCAGGCCCGCGGGCTCGACCCCCAGCTCCTCCAGCGCCTTCGTCTCGAGCTGCTCGATGCGCATGCGCTTCTCGGCGCCCAGCACCTCGCCCCGGTGCATCGAGTCCGTCAGCTTGTCGAGCTCGTCCTTGAGCTCGCGCCCCTCGTTGCGCTCCGCGACCAGCGCCCGCTCGCGCTCGCCCTTGGCCTGACCGGCAGCCTCGCGCTCCTCCTCGGCGCGACTGAGGGACGCCTCGACGTGCGCCAGGAGCTGGCGCGTCCCCGAGGCCACAGCTCCGGCCACCTCGGCCTCATGGCGCATCCGGGCACGCCGCTGCTCTGCACGCGCCCGCGCCTCACGCTCCGCGCGTGCACCACGATCGAGTGAATCCGCCCGTCCGGCCAGCGACTTGACCCGCTCCTCGTGGGTGCGTACCTGGAGCCGGGCCTCCATCTCCGTCTGCCTGGCGTTGGCGCCGTCGGCCGAAAGGCGGTCTCGCAGGGACGTGTCCGGCTCGATGTCCGCCTCGTCCTGCGCCTCCTCGGCGACGGCCAGCCGCTCCGCCAGCTCCTCGGCCTCCTCGTTCGCCCGTACGAGCGCCGCCTCGGCCTTCGCCACCGCCGCCGCGGTCCGCTCCGCCTCCCCGGCCGCGCCGCGTGCCTGCCCGCTCAGCGTCCCGAGCCGCCCCGCGACCTTCGACTTCTCCCTGTCCGCGGCGCTGCGCCGTGCCCCCAGCTCCTCGACGCGTGCGGCGCACTCACGCCGGCGCGCCTTCGCCAGCTCCTGCTCCTCGCTCAGCTCCTCGTGCCGGGCGGCCAGCTCCTCCAGCCTCGCCGCGGCCTCGTCCACGGCGGCCTGCGCCTCCAGCAGGCTCGGCGCGCCGGCGGAACCGCCCTGGGCGAAGTGCGCGCCGAGCAGGTCCCCTTCGGCCGTCACCGCCACGGCGCCCGGACGCGACCTGACGAGCTCCTCCGCGTCCTCCAGGGTCTCCACCAGCTGCACGTCCCGCAGCAGGGTGCGCACTGCCGGCATCAGCTCCTCAGGGCCCCGCACGAACTGCGCTGCCGCGCGCGGTCCTTCCTCGCCCTGCGCCCCGGGGGGCGCCGCCCCGGCCGCACCGGAGCCCAGGAGCAGGGCGGCTCGGCCCGCGTCGTCCTTACGCAGCAGCCGCAGCGCCTCAGCGGCCGCCGACGTGTCGGCCACGGCCACGGCGTCCGCGGCCACGCCGAGAGCCGCCGCCAGCGGCACCTCGAAACCGGGCGTCACGGTGAGGAGTTCGGCGGCGGGCCCGAGCAGCCCGGTCAGCCGGTCGGTCGCGGCCAGCAGCGCCCCCGTGCCGTCCTTGCGGCGCAGCCCCAGCGCGAGCGCCTCGTGGCGGGCCTGGGTCGCCGCCCGCTCACGCTCCACCGTGGTGACGGCCTCGCGAGCCGCAGAAAGAGCGGCCTCAGCGTCGGCCAGCTCACGCTTGGCGGTCTCATGCTGCTCGGCGAGCTCTTCGTCATCGTGGTCGAGGCCGTCGACCTCCGCCTGGAGCACCTCGTACTCCTCACGGGCCGCCGCCGCACGTTCCTGCGCCTCATCCCGCGCCGCGGTCAGCCTGTCGATCTCCGACTGCGCCGACGACGCCCTGCTGCGCGCGGCGTTGACCTGCCCGTGCAACCGGGCCAAGCCCTCGCGGCGGTCGGCGATGGCCCGCGCCACGTCCTTCAGGCGGCGCTCCTCGTCGTGCAGCTGCCGCTCCAGCTCGGCGCGGTGCGCCACGGTGTCGTCCAGCGCCCGCTCGGCGGCCTCCAGCGCCGCCTCCAGCTCCGCCTCCTGCTCGCGGATGCGGTTCGCCTCGCGCTCCATGTCCTCGGGGTCGCGACCTCGGCGCTCCTCGACGGGCGAGGCCTTGGCGTGCTGGACGCGCTGGTCGGCGAGGCCGATCGTGCCGCGCACGCGTTCGGCGAGCTGGGAGAGTTCGTACCAGGTCTGCTGGGCCCTCTCCAGACGCGGCGCCAGCGTCCTCACCTGCTGCTCCAGGTCGGCCTCGCGCCGCAGGGCCTCCTTCAGGCGGGCTTCGACGGCGTCCTTGCGCTCCTTGAGCGCCGCCTCGTCCGCGACCTCCGTCTTCAGCGCTTCCCTCAGCGTGACGAGGTCGTCGGCGAGCAACCGCAGCCGCGCGTCCCGCAGATCGGCCTGGATCACCTGGGCCTTGCGCGCGACGGCCGCCTGCCGGCCGAGCGGCTTGAGCTGGCGCCGCAGCTCGTCGGTCAGGTCCTGCACGCGGGCGAGGTTGGCCTGCATGGCGTCCAGCTTCCGCAGCGCCTTCTCCTTGCGCTTGCGGTGCTTGAGGACGCCCGCGGCCTCCTCGATGAACGCCCGGCGCCCCATCGGGTCCGCGTGGAGTACGCCGTCGAGCTGGCCCTGGCCGACGATGACGTGCATCTCGCGGCCGATGCCGGAGTCCGACAACAGCTCCTGGATGTCCAGGAGTCGGCAGGTGTCGCCGTTGATCTGGTACTCGCTGCCACCGTTGCGGAACATGATCCGCGTGATGGTGACCTCGGAGTACTCGATGGGGAGAGCACCGTCGTTGTTGTTGATGGTGAGCGAGACCTCGGCACGGCCGAGCGGGGGACGGCCCGTCGTGCCGGCGAAGATGACGTCCTCCATCTTGCCGCCGCGCAGCGACTTGGCGCCCTGCTCCCCCATCACCCACGACAGGGCGTCGACCACGTTCGACTTGCCCGAGCCGTTGGGGCCGACGACGCACGTGATGCCGGGCTCGAAGCGCAGCGTCGTGGCGGAGGCGAAGGACTTGAACCCCCGCAGTGTCAGGCTCTTCAGGTGCACGCCGTCGGACTCTAGTCCACTTGCCCCTTCACGCGGCCCCGGGTCCGGTGACGCAGCGCGCCGAAGTCGCGTTGGGCCATTCGGTTTCGCCGAGGTAGGTGAGGGGCACATCAGTCGGTAAGCGCAGCGCCCAACAGCCCGCAGAACAAGCAGTGATGGGGAAAGACCAAGGCCACCCTGGTAAAGAACGACCTGGTAAAAGAACGAAGGGACGCCGAAGCGTCCCTCGCAGATGATCTGAGCGGCTGCCTACGCCGATCTTGACCGTGGGTCAGGTCAGCGCGGGTTCCGCCTGGTGTACGTCGATGTCGATGCTTTCGAGCATCGAGTCCTGATGCCGTGCGGCGGCGGAGAGAGCGTCGTTCTCGGCCTGCATCCGTACGAGCTCGGATTCCAGGTCCTGTACGCGCTGCTGCAGCCGTCGCATCTCGGAGAGGACTCGGGGGTCTGAGCCGCCGACGTAACCGAGAAGCGCCTTTGCCATGATCGATGGTCCTCCACACTGAGTGACCAACATGAGTGGTTGTTGGTCGTGAGGGAAATTTCGCGCCCGCGAGTACCACTTCTGAAGTTATTTTCCGGATCGAACAGTCCGGTTGCGGGGGACTTCCAGCTTCTCACCAAAAGGTTTGACGGTCAACACGATCACGCCCCGCGGCCCTGGGCGGCCCTGACTCGACGGCGTTCCTGCGCCGGAGGCGGCGGCCCGCGGGGGGCGTAAAGATCACTAACAACCACTCGTTGCGGCAGCCTTGCATGGTGAGCCGCGAATGGCAACCGCTTTGGATCATCGAATAGCGAAGCCGTCATAGCCGCCGCGCGGCTGATGCCATATCTCTGTGACGCCGCTGACGCTCCCGGGCGTGTCTCCGGCTCGCAGCCATTCCAGCAGCCGCTCGCACTCCATTCGCCCTCCCTCGGCGACGACTTGGACCCTGCCGTCCCTGAGATTGATCACGAACCCCTCCACGCCGCCGATACGAAGAGCCTCCGCACGCGTGAACCACCGGAAGCCGACCCCTTGTACGCGCCCGCGCACCCACGCGGTCATCCGCACGGCCGCGCCCGGTCCCGCGTTCTTGTCATCCGCCTTCGTATTACTCGCAGTCATGGGCGGAGGCTATCCGGACATTTCCTCGACCGGCACATGCGTCCCGTCTGTCATGCGTTAAAGTCCGGCCCAACGAGCTTCACCCGAACGGATGAGGCTGGGAAGCCGAAAACATTGTGAGGACTTCAGAGATGGGCCGTCACAGACGTGTATCCCACGCTCCCGAGCCCCCCGCCGTCACATATGACGCCGTGGCCCGGCAGCGCGGCTCGCACCGCAGGCCGATCCCCCCTCCCTCGCGAGGTGGCGGGCTGTCGGCTCGGGCGGGACTCCTGGGAGCGTCCGCGGCGATGGCCATGGGAGCAGTGGCCGTCGCGTCCACCGTGATCCCGCAGCCCGGCGGGGGCTCTGGGACCCAGTACAGCGATGTAGAGGCCGGTGGCCCCCCCGACACGTCCGAGCTTCCTTCCGTGCCCTCACCCTCGGGCGGATCCGAGGTCCCGGGCGGTGACGGGGGCGGAAACGGCGAAGGCGGCGCTGTGCCTCCGGAGTCCCCCGGGGCTGAGCAGCCCCAGGACCCGGGTGGTTCGCAGCCGTCCGAACCGGGCGGCGGCAACCCCGGCGGCGACAACTCGCAGCCGTCCGAACCGGGCGGCGGCAAGCCCGGCGGCGGGAGCGAGAGCGGTTCCGGCAGCGGCGCAGGTTCCGGATCGGGCTCCGGATCGGATTCCGGCTCGTCCGGCGGCGGCGCCCCGAAGAGCCGCACCGAGGTCGCCGAGGCCGAGGTGCTGTCGCTGGTCAACGAGGAGCGGGAGGACGCGGGCTGCAAGCCCGTGAAGGCCGACCGCGGTCTCATCGAGATGGCCGGCGACTTCGCCAAGGACATGGCGATCCTGGGCTTCTTCAGCCACATCGCCCCCGACGGCTCCGGCCCGTGGGACCGGGCGGAGGAGGCAGGGATCCTCGACCTGGGCGGAGAGAACATCGCCCGCGGCCAGTCCAGCGCCGAGGAGGTCATGGAGGACTGGATGGACAGTCCCGCCCACAAGGCCAACATCCTCAACTGCGAGTACCGCACGCTGGGTGTCGGTGCCTACCTCTCGGGCGACGACGGCCCCTGGTGGACGCAGAACTTCGGTTACTGAGAAAAGCGCAGGTCAGAGCCCTGATATGGCTGAACGCCGTATCGGGGCTCTGCTCTGTGTCCGTACTCCGGCCCGCAGCCCGTCGCGTCCGCCACGGTTCCGGCGGACGGGGCCGGGGCGGTCGGGGGCTCCTCAGAGGCGGGGCCTCTCCGCCCGTCCCCACGACGCCAGGCACCGCCCGGTCCATTCCGTGTGCGACCTCCTCAGCACGGCACCTGTCAGGTCGGTGCGGCCGAGATCGCGGTAGTTCGGATGCCAGGTCTCCACGGTTCGCCGGCTCCTCGCCATCGTCGACAGGTCCCACAACTCCATGTCGGGCACCGTCTCTTCGGCGGCCTCCTCGTACGCCTTCAGGAAGACGTCGGCGGCGGACGGGCCGTGCAGCAGCACCATGTCGAACCGGCACCAGCTCACGTCGAAGCCCCGCGGCGCGAGCGACGCCCCCGACCAGTCGATGACGCCCGTCACCCGGCCCTCCCGCCACAGCACGTTGCCCGCCCAGAAGTCGTAGTGCGTCAGTACCGGGGGCTGGTCCGCGAGGCGGTGGCCGTGAGCGGCCAGCACGGCGGCCGCGGGTCCGCCGCTGCCGCCGGCGGACGCCGCGGCTGCAGCCACGCCGTCCCGCAGACCGCCGAACCGCTCCAGCGGCACGGCGTGGATCTGTGCGAGCATCCGGCCCAGCTGCACCGCCATGCCGTCCGGAGAGACGGACATGATGTCGGCGCTGCCCGGGAGCCGTGAGATCAGGAGGGCGGGTTCACCGAACCGCCGTCCGCGCGGGTCCGCGTCCAGCAGCCGCGGAGTCCGGCCGTCGAGGCCGTCGAGGGCCGTCAGCGCCGCCGCGTGCCGGGCCGCGGCGTCGTCGCCTCGCGGGAACCGCTGCAGCACCATCTCTCTGGCCGGTTCAGCGGTTTCGAGCAGATGGGTCACCGCGTGAGTGCCGCCCATGAGGCGCCGTACCGTACGCGCCGGGACGGCTGAACCCGCTGCTTCCGCTGCCCAGGAGAGAGCCGCGGCGGGCGGCTCGGCTGCAGTCATCGGGTCATGATGCCGGGCCCGTCGCGGGGAGTCACCCGAATATGGCACCGCGAACCTCCAGCCCCGCAGAGCGATCTGCGCCTGCTGCTGAGTTCGCGTCAGTCCCGCGGGCCGCGATCCGCCCCGGCCGTCGACGCTACCGTCCGCCTCGGGCGCGGAGCGGGCTGGCAGCGCGGGCAGAAGTAGCTGGACCTGTTCATCCAGGGCCGCCTGCGCATGAGCGTTCCGCACCGGCGGCAGGGCTCGTCCTCGCGTCCGTAGGCGTCCAGCGAGCGCTCGAAGTAGCCGGACTCGCCGTTGACGTTGACGTAGAGGCTGTCGAAGCTGGTGCCGCCTGCGGCGAGCGCCGCGTTCATCACGTCGCGGACGTGGCCCAGCAGTTCGGCGGTACGGGGCCGGGTGAGGGAAGCGGTCGGGCGCTCGTAGTGCAGCTTCGCTCGCCACAGCGCCTCGTCCGCGTAGATGTTGCCGACACCGCTGATCAGCGACTGGTCGAGCAGCGCGCGCTTGATCGTCGAACGGCGCCGGCGCAGTGCCGCGCAGAAGGCCGCCTCGTCGAAGGCGGGGTCAAGGGGGTCGCGGGCGATGTGGGCGATCACGTCCGGGAGGGTCTCGGCCGTGCCCGCCGTGGGCGGCTGCCCGCCGGGGTGCCGGGCGGGGATCTCCGGGTGCAGGGAGAGCCCGCCGAACGTGCGCTGGTCGACGAAGCGAAGCTCGCCCTCGTCCGCGTCCTCGAAGGTGACCCGGATGCGCAGATGCTTCTCGTCGGGAGCGGAACCGGGCTGTATGAGGAGCTGACCGCTCATGCCGAGGTGGGCCAGGACGCAGAAGCCCTCGTCGAGCGGGAGCCACAGGTACTTGCCCCTGCGCCTGGCGGGGCCGAAGCGGTGGCCCCGCAGACGTGCGGCGAAGTCGGCGCCGCCGGCGGGATGCCGCCGGACCGCGCGGGGGTGGAGCACCTCCACCTCCGCGATGGTGCGCCCCGCGGCCCATCGCTCCAGCCCGCGGCGGACGACTTCGACCTCGGGCAGCTCAGGCTGACTCTCCTCATAAGGGGGGCCGGGGCAGGGCCGGCGCCTGCCGGAAAGCGGACTGCGGGCCCCGCCCGTCCGGGCCGGGCCCGCAGGTCCGTCTGTACGCGATATTGCAGGTCAGGCGCCTGGGGACGTCGCCGCGGCGTCCGGCGGCGCGGCGGCTGCCGCCTTGTCCGCCTCGGCGCGGATGGCCCGCCAGGCCGTCTCCGCCGCCTGCTGCTCGGCTTCCTTCTTGCTGCGGCCGGTGCCGGTGCCGTACGCGACACCACCGACGCGGGCAGCAGCCGTGAAGACCTTCTCGTGGTCCGGGCCCGTCTCCGTGACCAGGTACTCCGGGACGCCCAGGCCCTCGGCGGCCGTGAGCTCCTGCAGGCTGGTCTTCCAGTCGAGGCCGGCACCGAGGTTCGAGGAGTGCTCGATGAGCGGGTCGAAGAGCCGGTGGATGAGCTCGGCCGCGGCGTCGAGTCCCCTGTCCAGGTAGACGGCGCCGATCACGGCCTCCAGGGTGTCGGCCAGGATCGATGCCTTGTCCCTGCCGCCGGTCCCCTCCTCACCTCGGCCCAGCTGGATGAACGCGCCGAGGTCGAGGTCGCGCGCCACCCCAGCGAGGGCGCGCGAGTTGACCACGGCGGCGCGCAGCTTCGCGAGCTGGCCCTCCGGGAGGTCCGGGTGCAGGCGGTAGAGGGTGTCGGTGACCACCAGTCCGAGGACGGAGTCGCCGAGGAACTCGAGGCGCTCGTTGGTGGGCAGTCCGCCGTTCTCGTACGCGTAGGACCGGTGCGTCAGCGCACGCACCAGAAGGGCGGACTCGAGGGAATACCCGAGCCGCCCTTCCAGAAGCGCGTGGGACGAGGCCGCATCCACCAGATCCGCCGCCGGTGCCGCCGGCTCGCTCCCGTCGCGACGGTGAGCGCTGCCGGGGGTTCGGGCGTCTGACATGAAGCCTGTCACCAGCCGATCAGACCTCGAGGACCTGACGCTTGTTGTAGGTGCCGCAGTTCGGGCACGCGATGTGCTGCTGCTTCGGCTCGGTGCAGCGCTCGCACTTCACCAGGGTGGGGACCGCAGCCTTCCACTGCGACCGGCGGTGGCGCGTGTTGCTGCGCGACATCTTCCGCTTCGGAACAGCCACGGCTACTTCTCCTGTGAGTCGTCCCCGGCTTTGCCGGGCATGTCGTTCTCGCCGTCCTTCATGGTCTCGGCGAGTCCCTGCAGTGCCGCCCAACGGATGTCGACGGCGTCTTCATGCACGTGCTGCGGGTCGTCCGCCAGGCGTGCCCCGCAATCGGGGCACAGTCCCGGGCAGTCTTCCCGGCACACCGGCTGCAGGGGCAGTGAGAGAACCACCGCGTCCCGCAGCACGGGTTCGAGGTCGAGATAGTCGCCCTCGAGGGAGAAGGTGTCCTCCTCCTCGGCGTCGTCGCCGGTCTCCGCGTCGGAGCGGCTCCGGTCGTCGGCGTCGGGGTAGGAGAACAGCTCCTGGAAGTCCGCCGTGCTTTCCTGCTCCAGCGGCTCCAGACACCTTACGCACTCCCCCTTGAGCGGCGCACGGGCGGTGCCTGTGACGAGCACACCCTCCATGACCGACTCCAGACGGAGCTCCACTTCGATCGTCGCGTCGTCCGGCACGCCGATGACCTCGACGCCGAGACCACCGGGAGACTTCACCGAACGGGAGAGCTCCTTCATCGCACCAGGACGCCGCCCCAGTTCACGTGTGTCGAACACGAGAGGGGCGCGGGGGTCGAGGCGGGCGTTCAGGGCTTCCTGCTTTCTACGGTGGGGCTCGCCGCCCGGGTGACCCGGGCAGCAGTCATCGCCGATGTACGCATGACCGAAGAGCCAGGATACTGGACCGTCCGGCCGCGACCCAATCGAGTCTCAGCTGCCCTGCCCGTAGCCCTGGCCGTAACGGGCCTCGTACTCGCGGACCTGGTCCAGGTCGATCATGCTCGTGTCGAAGAAGCTCGTCTCGTCCAGCTGCGGCTGGGGCTGCTGCTGCCCGTAGGGCTGCTGCTGGAGCTCCGGCTGCTGCTGCGCGTAGTACGGGTCGGGCTGCTGGCCGTAGTAGGCGTACTGCTGCTGGTACGCGGCAGCGTCCTGGCCGCCGCCGTAGTACGCGTCCTGCTGGGCCTGCAGGGCGTACGGATCGGCCGCCGCCGCGGCCGGCTCGTACACGGGCTGCTCCGGGACCGCCCCCTGCTGGGGGTGCCCGCCGGGCACGCCCGCCTGCGGTGCCGCTGGACGGCCGGCGCCGGCCAGGTCCGCCATGTAGTCGGCGTCGCTGGTGTGCACTCCCTGCTCGGCGGCGTCCTGCGCGGCCATGTGCGCGCCGAGCTCGTCGGAGGGCCGGTGGCCCAGCAGCTTCGCGCGGCCCCTGCCGACAGCTTCGAGGGTCTTGGTGAGCACGGCCGAGACGGCCCCGAGGCGGACGTCGACGTAGTTGTCGGCGCGGTCCCGGAGTTCGCGCGGGTCCGTGGAGCGCTCGGGTGCGTCCTCGGCGTACTCCTCGTTCCACTCCTCGGAGCCCGGGCCGCTGCCGAGCAGCTTCTCGCGGCCGCGCTCGACGGAGCCGATGGTCTTGCTGAGGACGACCTCGAAGTTGGCGAGCTTGCTGTCGACGTAGTCGTCGGCCTCCGCCCGGATCTCCGCGGCCTCCTGCCGGGCCTGCGCGAGGATCTGCTCGGCCTCCGCCTGCGACTGGCGCACGACCTCGGTGCCCGAGACGAGCGAACCCCGCTCCGCGTGGCCCGACTCGATGATGCGCTGCGCCTCGGCCTGTGCTTCGGCGACCATCTGCTCGCGGCCGCCGAGGACTTGCTCCGCCTGCGCGAGCGACCCGGGCAGGGCCTGGCGCACTTCCTCCAGCTTGGCGAGCAGTTCGGCGCGGTTCACCACGCAAGACGCCGACATGGGCATCGCGCGCGCGCTGTCCACGGCCGTCACGATCTCGTCGAGTTTCTGCTGAACGTCCACGGAGGTGACTTTACGGCCAGTCGCGCTCAACCCGACAGCGGATGCGGGGAAGCGGCGCTGAGGGCTGCGTCTCAGGGCTTGGCGAGACGTGCCGACAGGGCACGCTGAACGGGTTCGGGGACGAGGTGGGAGACGTCGCCGCCCCAGGTGGCGACCTCCTTGACCAGGCTGGAGGAGAGGAAGCTGTAGGTGGGGTTGGTCGGCACGAAGAGCGTCTCGACCCCGGAGAGACCGTTGTTCATCTGTGCCATCTGCAGCTCGTAGTCGAAGTCGGAGACGGCCCGCAGCCCCTTGACGATGGCGGGGATGTCGCGGTCCTTGCAGAAGTCGACGAGCAGACCGTGGAAGGCCTCGACGCGCACGTTGCCGAAGGCCGCGGTCACTTCGTGGATGAGGTCTATCCGCTCGTCCACGGAGAAGAGGCCCCGCTTCGAGTTGTTGATCATCACCGCCACGTAGACCGAGTCGTAGAGCTTGGACGCGCGGGCGATGATGTCGAGGTGTCCGTTGGTGATGGGGTCGAAGGATCCTGGACAGACTGCGCGACGCACTGGTGTTTCCTCGCTCTCCGGACGATCTGGGGCCGGCGAGGCGGCTCCGGAAGAAGTCAGCATGACGCGGAAGTGACTCCGCGTACGGCGGCGCGACCGTACCAGAGCGTTCCCTCGCCGTAGCGACGTGACCGAAGCCCCTCGAAGCCCTCGGGCCAGCGGAATTCGCCGCCCCGGGTACTCCGCTCCACCGTGGCGAGTGCTTCGTCGCTCAGCCAGTCGCCGGACCGGAGTGTGAGCAGAATCTCCCGCACATGGGCGTCGGTGACGGCGTACGGAGGGTCCAGGAAGACGACGTCGTAGGGCAGTTGGGGAGCCGGGCCCGACAGGATCTGCTCCGCTTTCGCATGCCGTACCTCGGCGCCCGGCATGCCGAGTGCCTTCACGTTCTGACGGATGGTGCGGGCGGCGCGGGCGTCCGATTCGACGAGGAGTACGTGCGCCGCGCCGCGGGAGAGCGCTTCGAGGCCCACCGCGCCGGAACCGCCGAACAGATCGAGGACCCGCGAGCCCTGCCAGGCGGCGGGACCGCCCAGTTGGGCCTCCCAGCTGGAGAACATGCCCTCGCGGGCCCGGTCGGACGTGGGGCGGGTGCCCTGACCCGGCGGAACGGTCAGCCGCCGTCCGCCGACGGCGCCGGCGATCACGCGGGTCATGGTGGCGAAGTCCTCTCCTCTGGTGGGACCGACGATCCCATTCTCGCGCTCTCCGCGCACCGCGGAGGAACCGCACCGCACGAGGGCGGCCGTCGCCCCGCTCGGGGCACGTGCGTGCCGAGGCGGCGCGGTCCCTCCCGTACGGCTCGCCCCTTACGGCTCAGCCCTTGTCGAGGTAGTCCTCGCGCTCCTCGTCGAGCAGCGCCGACAGCGCCGTGCGCAGCTCCGGCATCCGCTCCAGCTCCGGGTCGTCGGCGACGAGGGCGGTCGCCGCCGCACGCGCCGCCTCGATGATCTCCTCGTCCTCGATGACCGCCAGCATCCGCAGCGACGAACGGACGCCCGACTGGGCCTGCCCGAGCACGTCGCCCTCGCGGCGCTGCTCCAGGTCGATGCGGGAGAGCTCGAAGCCGTCCAGCGTCCCCGCGACGGCCTCGAGCCGGGCCCTCGACGGGCCCGCCTCCGGCGCCTCCGTGACCAGCAGGCACAGGCCGGCGGCCGAGCCGCGGCCCACGCGGCCGCGGAGCTGGTGGAGCTGGGAGACGCCGAACCGGTCGGCGTCCATGATGACCATGACCGTGGCGTTGGGGACGTTGACGCCCACCTCGATGACGGTCGTCGCCACCAGGACGTCGACCTCTCCGGCGGCGAACCGGCGCATGACGTCGTCCTTGGCGTCGGGCTGCATGCGCCCGTGCAGGGCCTCCACGCGCAGCCCGGACAGCGGGCCGCCGCCCAGCTGCGCAGCGATGTCCAGGACGGCCAGGGGCGGGCGCTTGTCCGCGTCCCCGGCCTCGCCGCCGTCCTCGTCCGCGTACGCCCCGGCGTCCTCGCGGCCCGTGCCCTCACGGGCGCCGCCAGTACGGGACGCCTGCGTGCGCTTGCCGTCCTTCGCCGCGGTGCCCGCCGGCTCCTCCTCGTCGCCGATGCGGGGGCACACCACGTAGGTCTGGTGCCCGGCTTCGGTCTCCTCCCGTACGCGCTCCCAGGTGCGGGCGAGGAAGTGCGGCTTGTCCCGGGCCGGGACGACGTGGGTGGCGATCGGCGAACGGCCCGCGGGCAGCTGGTCCAGCACGGACGTCTCGAGGTCGCCGAAGACGGTCATCGCGACGGTGCGGGGGATGGGCGTCGCCGTCATCACCAGCAGGTGCGGAGGCTGCCGGCCCTTGGAGCGCAGGGCGTCGCGCTGCTCGACGCCGAAACGGTGCTGCTCGTCGACCACCACGAGCCCGAGATCGTGGAACTGGACCTTGTCCTCGATCAGCGCGTGCGTGCCGATGACGACGCCGGCCTCGCCCGTGGCCAGCTCCAGCAGCGCCCGCCGGCGGGCAGCCGCCCCCATCGACCCTGTGAGCAGTACGACCTTCGTACCCTGCTCCGCGCCGCCGAGCATGCCGCCCTCCGCGAGCTCGCCCATCATCTCCGTCACCGACCGGTGGTGCTGCTGTGCGAGCACCTCGGTGGGGGCGAGCAGCGCGGCCTGGCCTCCGCTGTCGACGACGGTGAGCATGGCGCGCAGCGCGACCATCGTGTTGTGCGTGACGGTGAAGTTGTCGGTCACGTACGCCCTGCTGGGGTGGCGGACGCTGATGCACTGCACCGGTTTCCGTCCGGCTGGTTCGACGCCGACGACCGCGCGGCCAGCGACCACTCCCGCGTCGCCGTGGCTGCCGTACTCCGGCCCGCCCGGCTTGTCCGCTTGCCGGAAGGCCGGGTGCTGCGGCGGGAGTTGCACCGTGACGTCGAAGGCGCCGCCGGAACCGTGGACGGGGCCGGCCGGTGTGACGCTCGCGTGGCCGCTCAGGGAGCGCACGAGCCACGCGACGTCCTCGGCGAGCCGCCGCGACGCGGCGCGCACCGCGGCACCTTCCGGCCGGGCCGCCGGCGTGCCGGTCTCCTCGTCCGTCCCGGACTCCGCCGGGACGACGTGCGGGAGCCCTTCGAGCAGCCCGCGCAGGACCGCCAGCCTGTCCTTGACCGAGGCTTCCCTGAACGGCCGGGGCACGCCGTCGACCGCGTCCCGGCGGCCGAGCAGCAGGCCTGTCTCGTACGGGTCGGCGGGCACGTCCGCCGGAGCGCCGAGATCGGCCGGCACGGGTTCGGGAAGCCACCACTTCGGAGATCCGTCACTCCTGGTCAGATCGCATCTGATCTCCCGCGTCGTCAGTACCGAGGCCTCCGGGCCGCCGGGCGGCGGGGTGCCGCCCTGCCCGTCCGGGAGCCGGGGCACGGCGCCGGCGCCCACCAGCCACAGATGCTCGTCGTCGCACTCGACGCTGCTTCCGTCCGAGAGGACCAGCCGCCACACCTCGCGCTCCCCCTGCGGGAAGACGCCGTCGACCGGGGCCAACTCCCCGGAGGGCGTGACGACTTCGTCCCCGGGGCTGATCGTCCCCATCTCGCGGAAACCCGCGGGGGTGAGCACGAGGGCGTCCAGGGGCTGTGCCTTGCCGGAGCCGACCTCGCCCTGCAGGAGCCGGTGCATGGGGTGTTCGGCGGCGAGGTCCTCGAAGATCTCACCGCTGACGTGCCGCTGCCCCTCGGTGAGGGTGAACGGCAGCTTGGCGTCGAAGGCGTCCAGCAGTCCGTCCGGGACGTGGACGCGCGGCACGGCGGGCAGTTGGGACTCCGCCTGCCGCCGCCGGGCGAGGGCGACCTGCAGGACGAACGCCTCGTCCCACTTCAACCGGGCGCGGGCCTCGGCCACATCGGCTTTCGTGTGGGGACGGTGCACCTTCTCGAAAGCCTGCGACAGCGGGATCAGCCGCTGCTCGTCGCGGATACCCGGCGGCAGGGGGTCGACGAGTCCGTCCCAGCCGGTCGACTCCATGGAGGCGAGCACTGTCTGGACCGACTTGGCGATCTTCCAGGACGCGAGCTGGGCGACGGCCGGATAGATCGGCATGAGCCTGTTGGCGAACGCGTCGACCTCCTCGGTCCCGCCCTCCGAACCCAGCAGTTCGTACTGCGGGTGGGCGAGTTGCAGACGTCCGTTGAAGACGCCGACCTTCCCCGCGAACATTCCCCGGCGCCCGGGCAGCAGGTCCTTCTGCGGTTTGAAGATGCCGCGCCCGAAGAAGACGAGCCTCAAATGCCCGCTGCCGTCCGTGAGCACGACCTCGAGGCGCTGTCCCCGGCCCCGGTTGAACTTGTGCACGGTGGCCTTGGCGACCTGGGCCACCACCGTCACGTGCTCGTCCAGCGGCAGGTCGGCGAGGCGGGTCAGCTGACCGCGCTCCTCGTAACGCCGCGGGTAGTGGTGGAGGAGGTCTCCGACCGTCTCCAGACCCAGGTGTTCGGCCATCACCTTCGCGGTGTTGCCGCCGAGGATCTTCTTCAGTGGTTCGTCGAGCGCTGGCACGCTCCCATTGCACACCATGGCTGTGACAGGACCGGGGTATTGGGCCGACGGCCGAGGCGACCGGTGCACTGACCGCGCAGCGGCAGCCTCAGCGGAACGCTCCGCCACGGTGCCGTAGGGGCCCGCGGTGACCGGCAGGCACTACAGCATGGGGGCTGTCCGCCTACTCGACTCCGATCAGCAGCGGCACGCACTGCCGGCCGCCTTCGTAGACCACTGTGTCGACGCCGAGATGGCTTCGTACCCGCTCTTCGAGCCGCGCGGCGAGCCCCTCAGGTGCGTGTTCGCCGACGACCAGCGTGACCAGTTCGCCGCCCGCGGCGAGCATCCGCTCCAGCACGTCCCCCGCGGTGCCGGCGATGTCGGAACCGATCACCGCCACGTCGCCTTCCACCAGCCCCAGCACGTCCCCCGCCTCGCAGACGCCGGCCATGGTCCAGGACTTGCGCTCCGCGACGGTCACCTCCCCGTAGCGGGTGGAGCCGGCGGCCGAGGTCATGGCGACGACGTCCTCGTCGAAACCGCGGTCCGGATCGTGCACCGCGAGGGCGGCGACCCCCTGCACGGCGGCGCGCGTGGGGACCACAGCGACACGTATGCCGCCCGGCGACTCGCGGACAGCCCGCGCGGCGGCTGCCGCCCTCGCGTGCAGCTCGACGTCGTTGGGCAGCAGAACCACCTCGGGGGCGCCGGCCTCCCGGACCACCGTTGCCAGCCCTTCGCCGTCGAGCGACTCACCGGCGCGCATGACGACCGCACCGGCCTCCTCGCACAGGTCCGCGAGCCCGTCGTCGTGGACGACTGCGACGACGGCGCGCCCTTCCCGGGAGCCTGGCCCCGGGCCGCGGCCTATGCCGTCCTCGTCGGCCCCCGTGCCGCTGCCGGACGATCGCGCTGTGCCCGTCGGCCCGCCGCCCGAGGGGGTCTCCGGGGCGCACCCGCCACGCGGTCCCTCCGGGTCCGGCGCGAGGTGTGTGACGCGGATGCGGTGCGGACGGCCTGCCGCGATGCCGGCCTCCACGGCCGCCCCTGCGTCGTCGACGTGGACGTGGACGCTCCACAGGCCGTCCCCGCCACCGACGACGAGTGAGTCGCCGAGACCGTCGAGCTGATCGCGCAGGGTGGCCACTGCCGCGTCGTCGGCGTCCAGCAGGTACATCACCTCGTACGCGGGGTCGCCCTCCGAGGCGTCCGCGGGAGCGGGACGGGGCGCGTGGCGCCCCTGCGGCGGCGTCGCACTGCGCGGACGTGAGGTGCCCTCCGGGCCCGACAGCGCGTCCGCCAGCGCACCCAGTACGGCGACGAGCCCGCTTCCCCCGGCGTCGACGACCCCGGCCCGTCGCAGGGCGTCGAGCTGTCCCGTCGTCGCGGAGAGCGCCGTGCGGGCGCCGTCGTGCGCGGCACGCGCCACGGTGGCGGCCCCGGCCTCCGCGCCGGTGTCCGGGCCGGTGACGTCCGAACCCGCGGTGTCGGGGCCGGCGGCGGCCGCCGCGCCGCTGTCCGTGCTTCCGCCGCCTCCGCTCTCGGCGACTGCCCGTTCGGCAGCGTCCGCAGCGGCACGCGCGACTGTCAGCATCGTCCCCTCGACCGGGCGTGCCACCGCCTCGTAGGCGGACTCCGCAGCGCGACGCAGCGCGGCGGCCAGCAGCCGCCCGCTGTCCGCGCCCTCCGGGCCCACCGCTCCGTCCCGCTGCGCGGACGTGCCCTCGCCCGCTTCCCCGTAGACCTCCGCCATACCGCACAGCAGTTGCGCCAGGATCGTCCCGGAGTTGCCGCACGCGCCGAGCAGCGCTCCCCGCGCGAGGGTGCGCAGTACGGGCGCGGCCGGGCTTCCCGGGGCGCCGGTGCCGTCCCTCCCGTCCTGCTCGCCTTCCAGCCCCTCGCACGCGGCGGTGGCTGTGCGGTGCAGGTTCGTGCCGGTGTCACCGTCCGCGACGGGGAAGACGTTGATCGAGTCGAGCTCCGCACGGCCCTCGCCGAGGGCGTCCCGCGCGAGAACGGCCCAGGCCCGTACCACCGTGGCGTCGAACGGCTGTGGCACGTGAGACCTCCTGCAATGGGGACCGGTGACGGCGGACGGCGGCGGGGCACCCGCATCGGGCGCCGTCCGAAGGCTAGAGGAGAGACGGCGGAGCGGGGCGCGGAGCAGCGGCGGGCCGGGGTGGGGTGCGGGGCGGCCGGTGCTGGTTTCGCTGTTCGTGAGCAGGCGTTGTATGCTGCTCCGGTTGCCTGATGAGTATCGGGCCTCATCACCTCCCTGGCAGTGCCGGTCGCTACACGTGCCTGCGTCGCCGGGATTTTCCGTACATGCATCTGAAGTCTTTGGAGTGACCCGTGGCTGCCAACTGCGACGTCTGCGGCAAGGGGCCGGGCTTCGGCAACAGCATCTCCCACTCGCACCGCCGCACCCCGCGCCGCTGGAACCCCAACATCCAGCGCGTACGTGCAGTGGTCAACGGGACGCCGAAGCGCCTCAACGCCTGCACCTCGTGCATCAAGGCCGGCAAGGTCTCGCGCTGACGCAGCGCGGCCACCTCGCAGGCTTTTCCAGAGCCGGTTCGTCGATCTGACGGACCGGCTCTGCGCATGCCGGAAAGGGCATGGCGCGGCCGCCGCGCGCACAGCCGCCGCGGCCTCAGCTCCCCTCGCGCGTACGCTGCCGCCATCCGTGGTCCACGGGCCCGAGCCCGGCGCCCAGCGGAAATCCGGCGGCGATCGCCCCTGTGACGTACTCCTTCGCACCCGCGGCCGCCTCCGGCACGGACATTCCACGGGCCAGCAGCGCGGCGAGCGCGCTGGCGAGCGTGCAGCCGGTGCCGTGCGTGTGGCGGTTGCTGTAGCGGGGGGCGCGCAGCCAGTGCTCCTCGGTGCCGTCCGTGAGGAGGTCGACGGCCTCGCCCTGCGGGAGCCGGCCGTCCTCCGAGGACGTCGCGGGCAGGTGCCCGCCCTTGACGAGGGCCCACCGCGGTCCGTGCGCCAGCAGCGCCGCGGCGGCCTCCCGCATCCCGGCCTCGCCGGAGACGCGTACGCCCGTCAGCTGCGCGACCTCGTCGAGGTTGGGCGTGACGACTGTCGCGGTGGCGAGCAGCCGGGTGCGCACGGTCTCCACGGCGTCCTCGGCGAGGAGGGAGTCGCCGTGCTTCGAGACGCCCACGGGGTCGACGACGACGGGCGCGTCCGTTCCGGCCAGCAGCCCGGCGACCGTCTCGACCAGTTCGGCCGAGGCCAGCATCCCCGTCTTGACCGCCTGGACCCCGATGTCGTCGGCGACGCTGCGGTACTGGGCGCGTACGGCCTCCGCCGGCAGCTCCCAATAGCCCTGCACGCCCAGGGAGTTCTGCGCGGTGACGGCGGCGACCACGCTCATGCCGTGCGTGCCGAGGGCCAGCATGGTCTTCAGGTCGGCCTGGATGCCGGCGCCGCCGCCGGAGTCGGAGCCCGCGACCGTCAGCACGCGGGGCGGCGCCGGGACGGCGGAGCGGTCGGACTCGTGCGGCTGCCCTTGCGGGAACGGCTGTGCGGCTGTGTCCTCCATGCCTAGACCGTAGCCCGCGCGCCGTGAGCGCCCGCGGCCGGTTCGGCGCCGGCGCGGAATCGGCCCCCGGCACGGCAGCCGAGTAACGCCGCGTCGCCCCGTCCGGTCAGGTGCGCGGAACGTTCAGCTTTCCTCGCCGCTCCCGAAGTGGTCCCAGCCGCCTGCCTTCTCCCAGGCCGCGCCGTCCACCGTCACCTGCGGCTGCGCGGACGGGGCGAGCACGTCGCCGATCTTCCGCCAGCGTGCGGGGAGTTTCGCGTCCGGCGGGAAGGTGGCGACCAGCGCGTGGTCCTCACCCCCCGTGAGGACCCAGTGCAGCGGGTCCACGCCGACGGCCTGGCCGATGTCCGACATCTGGGCGGGCACGTCCAGGTCGGCCGAGCGCAGGTCGATGCGGACCTTGCTGGCCTCGGCGATGTGCCCGAGGTCCGCGACGAGTCCGTCGCTGACGTCGGTCATCGCGGTCGCCCCGAGCCCTGCCGCGGCGGGCCCCGCGTGGTACGGCGGTTCGGGCCTGCGGTGCGCCTCCACGAAGGCGCGCGGCGAGCGGAACCCCCGGGAGAGCACCGCGTGTCCGGCGGCGGACCAGCCCAGCCAGCCGGTGAAGGCCACGACGTCGCCGGGTCTCGCGCCGAAGCGGGTCACGGGTTCGCGGTTGCGCATGTCGCCGAGCGCGGTGATGGAGACGGTGATCGTCGCTCCGCGGACGACGTCGCCGCCCACGACGGCGGCCGAGGCGACCTGCGCCTCGTCGCGGATGCCGTCCATGAGCTCCATCGGCCAGTTCGCGGGGAGTTCCGCGGGGACGACGAGTCCGAGCAGCAGCGCCGTGGGGAAGGCGCCCATGGCGGCGATGTCGGCGAGGTTCTCCGCCGCGGCCTTGCGCCCCACGTCGTACGCCGTGGACCAGTCGCGCCTGAAGTGCCGCCCCTCCAGCAGGATGTCGGTCGTCGCGACGACTCTGCGGTCCGGGGCCGCGACCACTGCCGCGTCGTCCCCGGGGCCGATGCGGACGGCGGGAGTCGTCGTGAGCCGGGACGTCAACTGCCTGATCAGACCGAACTCTCCGAGTTCGCCGACGGTGCCGGGCGTGCGCGCACGGCCGCCGTTGTAGTCCCCGCTCAGCTGCATCGTCCCGCCCCTTCGACCCTCACTTGCCCTGTGATCCTTCCGTACGCGCGCCCCCTGCCCGCGCCCCCTGCGCGGAAAGCGGCGCCTCCGCCCGCCCCGGTACGCCCCCGCGACGGACGCGTGCCCTGCGGCGTCAGCGCACCGTTACCTACAGTGCCGCGGGTCTCCCGCGGGGTAGTGGCGACGCGGTACCGTGGCGTCCCCCTTCCCTCCGTGCTCCCCTCAGCCGCCCTGGAGGTTCCGTGGTACAGGCGTACATCCTGATCCAGACCGAGGTCGGCAAGGCATCGACCGTCGCCGACTTCGTCTCCAAGCTTCCGGGCATCATGCACGCGGAGGACGTGACCGGCCCTTACGACGTGATCGTGCGCGCGCAGTCCGACAGCGTCGACGAGCTCGGCCGCCTGGTCGTCGCCGAGATCCAGAAGGTCGACGGCATCACGCGGACGTTGACCTGCCCGATCGTTCATCTGTAGCTCCCCCGTATGCTCGCCCGGTGAACACCTCTTACTACCGGGTTACGTTCGCCGTCGCCGCACTGGCCGTCGCGGGCTGCTCGGGCGAGGAGGGGCCGGCAGCCCCGCACCCCTCCGGCAAGGCCGCCGCGACGTGCCGGTCGCTCCACGACCGGCTTCCGGAGCACGTGGACGGGCAGGAGCGGATCACACTCGACCCGGCCTCGAAGTACACCGCGGCTTGGGGCGATCCGGCCATCGAACTGCGCTGTGGAGTGCCGCGCCCCGAGAAGCTCTCGCCCGGCAGTGAACACTACAACCCCACGGCGGAGGCGGTGGACGTCAACGGCGTCTCCTGGCTGGTGGAGAAGCGCGAAGAGGGTTACCGCTTCACCACCGTCGACCGCGAGGCGAACGTCGAGTTGACGGTCCCCGGCGATCACGCCCCTGAGATCAACGCGCTGCCGGACCTGGCGAAGCCCGTCCGCAGTTCGGTGCCCGAGCACCACTGACATTCCGACCGCCGGCGCCCGGCCGGTCAGCGCAGGCCGGTCTCGCGGCGCAGCGCGGCCTGGATGAGCCGGTCCACGAGTTCGGCATAGCTGACGCCGCTCTTCTGCCACATCCGCGGATACATCGAGATGGGCGTGAAGCCGGGCATCGTGTTGATCTCGTTGATGACGAACTCCCCGTCCTCGGTGCGGAAGAAATCCGCCCGGACGAGGCCCTCGCAGGAGGCGGCCTCGAATGCGCACACCGCCAGCTCCTGCACCCTCGCGGTCTCCTCGGGGCTGAGCGGCGCGGGCACGATGCCGGAGGCGGAGTCGATGTACTTCGCCTCGAAGTCGTAGAAGTCGTGGGCGCTCACCGGCGGGATCTCCGCGGGGACGCTCGCCCGCGGGCCGTCCTCGAACTCCAGCACGCCGCACTCGATCTCACGCCCGCTGAGCAGCGACTCGACGACGACCTTCGGGTCGTGCCGCTGGGCTTCGGCGATGGCGTCGTCCAGTCCCCCGATGTCGTGCACCTTGGTGATGCCCATCGACGAACCCGCCCGCGCCGGCTTCACGAACAGCGGCCAGCCGTGCCGGCCCGCCAGGTCCAGGATCCGCTTGCGCGCGCCGTCGGGGTCGGCCTTCCAGTCCCGCGGGCGGACCGTCACGTACGGGCCGACGGGCAGTCCGAAGGAGGCGAAGACCCGCTTCATGTACTCCTTGTCCATGCCGACCGCCGACGCGAGCACTCCCGCACCGACATAGGGCACGCCCGACATCTCCAGCAGCCCCTGCAGCGTGCCGTCTTCGCCGTACGGGCCGTGCAGCACGGGGAAGACGACGTCCACCTCGCCCAGCGCCTTCGGCACGGAGCCCGGCTCGTGGTACGTCACCTCGCGGTTGCCCGGTTCGAGCGGCAGCAGCACGCCGCCCGTCGTGGTGTCGGCCAGTTCGGAGACGCTCGGCAGTCTGCTGTTCTCGATGGCCATCCGCTCGGGTTCGTCTGCGGTCAGCGCCCAGCGGCCGTCCGTGGTGATGCCGATGGGCAGCACCTCGTACTTCTCACGGTCGATGGCGGCGAGTACGGCTCCTGCGGTGACGACCGAGATCGCGTGCTCGGAGCTGCGCCCGCCGAACACGACGGCGACACGGGGCTTGCGGGAGGGGCTCTGGCTGCTCATATCGGACCGACTGTACCGCCTGGCCCTTGGCCCGTCAGGGTCCCGGGGCCCGCGTCGCGGCACCGGCCCCGTCCGGGGTTCCGCTGACACCCCGCACGGGCTCCTGGGGCCGAACGCCCCCGGGACGGCACGAAGATCGCGCCTGCGCACCGGCGTCGGAACGCTGCGGCCGTGCAACCGCGCGGTCGCGGCGGCGCGACCGCGCGATCCGTCAGACGCGCTCGGCCTTCGCGCTGCGCGACATGAGTTCCTTCAGGGCGACGAGCGGCGGCTTGCCGTCGTGGACGATGCCGACGACCGTCTCCGTGATCGGCATCTCCACGCCGTGCCGCCGCGCCAGTTCACGTACGGACTCGCACGACTTGACACCCTCCGCCGTCTGGCGTGTGACGGCGATCGTCTCCTGAAGGGTCATGCCGCGGCCGAGATTCGTGCCGAAGGTGTGGTTCCTGGAGAGCGGCGAGGAACAGGTGGCCACGAGGTCCCCCATCCCGGCGAGCCCGGCGAAGGTACGGGCGTCCGCGCCCATCGCCGACCCGAGCCGGGCGGTCTCCGCCAGACCCCGCGTGATCAGCGAGGCCTTCGCGTTGTCCCCCAGTCCCATCCCGTCCGCGATGCCGACGGCCAGCGCGATCACGTTCTTGACGGCGCCGCCGAGTTCGCAGCCGACGACGTCCGTATTGGTGTACGGGCGGAAGTACGGCGTGTGGCATGCGGCCTGCAGGCGAAGAGCCACGCGCTCGTCCGCGCAGGCGACGACGGAGGCCGCGGGCTGCCTCTCCGCGATCTCCCTGGCGAGGTTGGGGCCGGTCAGCACGGCGACGCGTGACGCCTCCACGCCCGCGACCTCCTCGACGACCTCGCTCATCCGCTTGGCGGTTCCGAGTTCGACGCCCTTCATCAGCGAGACCAGCACGGTCTCCGGATGCAGCAGCGGCGTCCACGCCGCGAGGTTTCCGCGCAGGGTCTGGGAGGGCACCGCGAGCACCGTGAACTCCGCGCCGCGCGCCGCCTCCGCGGCGTCCGTGGTGGCGGTGACACCGGCCGGGAGCTCCGTTCCCGGGAGGTAGTCGGGGTTCACGCGGCGGGTGTTGACGGCTTCGGCCAGTTCGGGCCGCCGCCCCCAGAGCGTCACTTCGCAGCCCGCGTCGGCGAGCACCATCGCGAAGGCCGTGCCCCAGGAACCTGTGCCGAATACGGCGGCTTTCGTCACGCGTTCTCTCCCTCGGCCGCCGGAGGCGCCGCGTCCGGCTGTACGGACCGTCCGCCCTGCTCCGGTGCGGCTCCCCGGCCGTTCCTCTCGCTGTTGACGTTCTCCTCGCCGCGGGGCGTCCGTTCGCCCTGCCGCACCGCACGTTCGCCGTTCTCCTGACGGGGGAGGCGCTCCGGGCCGCGGGAGGCCGCCGCCTGGCGGTGGTCGTAGCGCTCGGCCGGCGGCGTCTCACCGCGGATGTCGGCGAGCTGCGCGGTGATCTCGTCCATGATCCGCTCGGTGACCTCCCGCAGCACCGCCGCGGTCGCCTCCTTGCCATGGAACTCCGAGAGATCGATGGGCGGTCCGGCCTGCACGACGAGGGTCCTGCGGGGGAAGAACTTGATGTCGCCGCGCTTCGGATAGGGCGGGACGGCGAGGTTGGCCCCCCACTGCGCGACGGGAATGACGGGCACCCTCGTCTCCAGCGCGACCCTGGCGGCGCCGGTCTTCCCCTTCATGGGCCACATCCGGGGGTCCCTGGTCAGAGTGCCCTCGGGGTAGAACACCACGCACTCGCCCTTGTTGATGGCCTCGACGGCGGCGCGGAAGGCCCCTATGGCGTCCTTGGACTCGCGGAAGACGGGGATCTGCCCGGTCCCCCGCATGGCCGCCCCGACGAACCCGCTCTTGAACAGCCCGACCTTCGCGAGAAAGCGCGGAACCCGTCCGGTGTTGTACTGGAAGTGGGCATAGGAAAGCGGGTCCAGGGCCGAGTTGTGATTGACGACCGTGATAAATCCGCCGCTTTCCGGAATATGCTCCATTCCGCGCCAGTCCCGCTTGAAGAACAGCACGAGCGGCGGTTTCACCAAAACCGCGGCAAGGCGGTACCAGAAGCCGATTCTGCGGCGGGACACCCGGACACCATCTCCTCTTGCCTGTTCGAACAGCCACGTGGGTCCGTGCGGCGGCGAGGCAGTGGCCTCCCGCGGAACGGGCACGGGGCCCTCTGCACTACGGCTGGGCCTGCCACATCGCGGCGGCGCGGGTTCCCCCAGCGCGCGAGGGGCAAGTCTCACCCCGCACCCCCCACCGTGTCGAGCGCACGGTCTGTCGGCGTCTGTCCTGCAACCGTAGCCCGGGGCCTGCGGGGCCGCGGCGGCGGCAGGTGAGAATGAGGCGATGGAGCCGCATCTGACACCACCGGCGTGGACCCTCCTGATGCCGCTGAAGCCACTGTCGCGCGCCAAGAGCAGGCTCGCCGCGGCGGCGGCAGCCCCGGCGCGCGCACGGCTCGCGCTGGCGTTCGCCCAGGACGCCGTCAGCGCGGCCCTGACCTGTACGGCCGTACACGATGTGGCAGTTGTCACCAACGACGAGCAGGCGGCCGAGGAGCTGGCCGCTCTCGGGGCGCACATCGTGCCGGACGCCCCGGACGCGGGCCTCAACCCCGCCCTGGCACACGGTGCCGCCGTCGTGCGCGGTATCCGCCCTGAAGCGCCGCTGGCGGCCCTCAACGCCGATCTGCCCGCGCTACGGGCCCGCGAACTCGCACGTGTGCTTCAGGCCGCCGCGGAGGCCCCCCGCGCGTTCCTCGCGGACGCCGCCGGGACGGGCACCACGCTGCTCTCCGCCATGCCGGGCCATGCGCTGCGCCCGCGGTTCGGGCCGCGTTCGCGCGCCGGGCATGCCGCTTCGGGGGCGTCGGAGCTGCTTCTGGCCGACGCGGACAGCGTGCGGCAGGACGTCGACACGGAGGCCGACCTGGCCGCCGCGGTCGTTCTCGGCGTGGGCCCGCACACCGCCGGGGCGCTGTGCGGCGGCCCGGGGCCCACGCCCGTCAACGCGGTGTGAGGGCACTGCCATAGGCTTCTGCCATGCAGGCAACCTCGTACACGTTCGACCCCGAGACGCGCAGCGGGAGCGTACTGCTCGATGACGGCACCCCTCTGCCGTTCGACGCCGCCGCGTTCGACGCCGGAGGGCTGCGCCTGCTGCGGTCCGGGCAGCGCGTACGCATCGAGGTCGAGGGGACCGGCGAGGAGCGGCGCGTCACCTTCGTCACCTTGCAGACCCTCTGACTCTGTGCATCGGTTCTCCCCCTGCGCCCGGCAGGCCGCCGGCAGGCCCGCCGGACCGAGCCTCCGCGCGAAGTCCGCGGTCGCGGCGGTGCGTTAGCACCCCCGAACGCCCGCCGGGCCGGACTCCCCGGCGGGAGTCCGGCCCGGCGTCGCGGGTCGAGTACAGCTCAGCGCTTGCGAGCGGTGGCCCTTTTGGCGGTGGACTTGCGGGCGGCGGTGCGGCGGCCCGGGGCCTTCCTGGCCGGCGCCTTCTTGGTGGTCGACTTCTTGCCCGTGGCCTTCTTGGCGGTCGACTTCTTCGCCGTGGACTTCTTCGCGGTGGACTTCTTCGCCGTCGCCTTCTTCGCCGCCGTCTTCTTCGCCGGCGTCCGCTTGGCGGTGGTCTTCGTCGCGGCCTTCTTCGCTCCGCCGCGCTGCGCCGTGCTCTTCTTCGCCGTCGTCTTCTTCGCTCCCGCGCGCTTCGTCGCGGCCTTCTTCGTGGAAGTTCCGCCCATCAGACTGCCCTTGGGGGCCTTCTTCACGGCGACATCGTTCTTCGGAAGCTTCTTCGCCCCGCTGACCAGTTCCTTGAATCCGGCGCCGGCACGGAAGCGGGGCACCGAGGTCTTCCTCACCCGCACGCGCTCACCGGTCTGCGGGTTGCGGGCGTACCGCGCGGGGCGGTCCACCTTCTCGAAGGAGCCGAACCCGGTGACCGAGACCCGCTCCCCCGCCACAACGGAGCGGACGATCGCGTCCAGCACGACATCGACCGCTTCCGCGGCCTGCTGCCGTCCACCGAGCTTGTCCTGGATTGCTTCGACGAGCTGCGCCTTGTTCACGTCTTCCCCTTCGGAACTATTGCAGGAACGAATGTGTTCAAGCTTTTTCGCACGCTAGGCAGATATATACCGCGAATCAAACATGAAACGGGCGAATCACCCTTGTGCCGCAACGAACTCGCCCTTCATCGAGCTCCGTCAGCGCGCTTGCCTGCCTGTTCCTCGGGGAAGCGTCCCTCGTCGATATCCGTCATGAGACGGTCCACACGCCGCTCAGCGTCGGCGAGATCGTGCTTCGAGGCCGCGGTGATGACGAGCAGCTTGCGCGTCAGCGCCACCCGTACGCCCTCGGGGACTTGCAGTGAGCGCACTCTTGCGTGCGCCTCCTTCAAGCGGGCGGCGAGTCGGTCGTAGAGATCGAGTTGACCGTCGCGTTCCATGCACCGATTGTGCCATCTGGGGTGAGTTGTCGCATAACGACTCCCCAACACACGGAGGCGCCCCCCGCCTTGCGGACGGGGGGCGCGTGAGGCCCTGCTCTGGTGCGGGGCGCCCGGGCGCCGCTCAGGCTGCGTTCACAGCTGCTGCGTCAGGGGCTTGAAGGCGGGGCGACGGGTTTCGTAGGCCGCGATGGAGTCCTCGTCCTTCAGCGTCAGGCTGATGTCGTCGAGCCCTTCGAGCAGCCGCCAACGGGCGTTCTCGTCCAGGTCGAAACCCGCCTCGACGCCCGGCGCGAGCACCTTGCGCGCGACCAGGTCCACGGTCACCTCGACGCTCGGGTCCGACTCCGCCAGCTCCCAGAGCGCCTCCACGGTCGGCTGCGGCAGTACGACCGTGAGGAGGCCGTTCTTCAGGGAGTTGCCGCGAAAGATGTCCGCGAAGCGCGGGGAGATCACGGCCTTGAATCCGTAGTTCTGCAGCGCCCAGACGGCGTGCTCGCGCGAGGAGCCGGTGCCGAAGTCCTCGCCCGCGACGAGGACCGTACCGCCCTTGTACGCCTCGTCGTTCAGCACGAAGTCCGGGTTCTTGCGCCAGGCTTCGAAGAGTCCGTCCTCGAATCCGTCCCGCGTGACCTTCTTCAGCCAGTGGGCGGGGATGATCTGGTCGGTGTCGACGTTGCTGCGGCGCAGCGGGACGACGCGTCCCGTGTGGGTCGTGAAGGCTTCCATGGTGATCGTCTCCTCAGACGCCGGCGGGCTCGCGCACGTCGGACAGGTCGGCGGGCGAGGCGAGGTGGCCCAGCACCGCCGTCGCGGCGGCGACCTGCGGCGAGACCAGGTGCGTACGGCCGCCCTTGCCCTGCCTGCCCTCGAAGTTGCGGTTGGAGGTGGACGCGGCGCGCTCACCGGGCTGGAGCTGGTCGGGGTTCATGCCCAGGCACATGGAGCAGCCCGCGTGGCGCCACTCCGCCCCGGCCGCGGTGAAGACCTTGTCCAGCCCCTCCGCGACGGCCTGCAGCGCGACCCGTACGGAACCCGGGACGACCAGCATCCGCATGCCGTCGGCGACTTGGCGTCCCTCCAGGACGGCGGCGGCCGAACGCAGGTCCTCGATACGGCCGTTGGTGCAGGAGCCGACGAAGACGGTGTCGACGGGGACCTCGCGCAGCGGCTGCCCCGCCGTGAGCCCCATGTACTCCAGGGCCTTCTCGGCCGCGAGTTTCGCCCCTTCGTCCTCGAACGAGGCGGGGTCCGGGACGGACTCGGACAGCGGCGCGCCCTGGCCCGGGTTCGTGCCCCATGTCACGAACGGCGCCAACTGCGTGGCGTCGATGACGACTTCGTGGTCGAAGACGGCGTCGTCGTCGGTGCGCAGCGTCTTCCAGTACTCGACGGCCGCGTCCCAGTCGGCGCCCTCCGGGGCGTGCTCGCGGCCCCGCACGTACTCGAACGTCGTCTCGTCCGGAGCGATCATCCCGGCGCGCGCGCCGGCCTCGATGGACATGTTGCAGATGGTCATCCGCGATTCCATCGACAGCTTCTCGATCGCCTCGCCGCGGTACTCGATGACGTAGCCCTGTCCGCCGCCGGTGCCGATCTTCGCGATGACGGCCAGGATCAGGTCCTTGGCGGTGACGTCGTCGGGCAGCTCGCCCGTGACCGTGATCGCCATCGTCCTGAACGGCGCCATCGGCAGCGTCTGGGTAGCCAGGACGTGCTCGACCTGGCTGGTGCCGATGCCGAACGCGAGGGCGCCGAACGCCCCGTGTGTCGAGGTGTGGGAGTCGCCGCAGACGACCGTCATGCCCGGCTGCGTCAGACCCAGCTGCGGGCCGACGACGTGCACGACGCCCTGCTCGTCGTCCCCGAGCGGGTGCAGGCGTACGCCGAAGTCCGCGCAGTTCTTGCGCAGGGTCTCCAGCTGCGTGCGGGAGACCGGGTCGGCGATCGGCTTGTCGATGTCGAGGGTCGGGGTGTTGTGGTCCTCGGTGGCGATGGTCAGGTCCGTACGGCGCACCCGGCGGCCGTTCTTGCGGAGCCCGTCGAAGGCCTGGGGGCTGGTCACCTCGTGCAGCAGGTGCAGGTCGATGTAGAGGAGGTCCGGCTCGCCTTCCGCGTGCCTGACGACATGGTCGCCCCAGACCTTCTCCGCGAGTGTCCGTCCCATCGCTTTCCCTCCGGCCGGCCGCGTCGCCGGCCACATGTCGAGATCCAGTGGCACACCGGGCCGGCGGTCCCCCCGGGCCCAGTGCGCTTCGCCCGTCCAGAGTGGCGGGTGGCGCCGAAAAAGGAACTTGCGTTTCACACTCTGAGACGCGAGTATCGACGCATGGACAACTCTAGCGGCGTCGGCGTTCTCGACAAGGCGGCTCTGGTGCTGAGCGCCTTGGAGTCCGGTCCGGCCACTCTCGCCGGGCTGGTCGGCGCGACCGGCCTCGCCCGGCCGACGGCTCACAGGCTCGCGGTGGCGCTGGAGCACCACCGCCTGGTCGCCCGCGACATACAGGGGCGTTTCATCCTCGGCCCGCGCCTCGGCGAGCTGGCCGCGGCCGCCGGGGAGGACCGCCTCCTCGCCTCCGCCGGCCCGGTGCTCACGCACCTGCGGGACGTGACGGGCGAGAGCGCGCAGCTCTACCGGCGCCAGGGCGACATGCGGATCTGCGTGGCCGCGGCCGAGCGGCTGTCCGGACTGCGGGACACCGTGCCGGTCGGGTCGACGCTGCCGATGAAGGCGGGCTCCGCCGCGCAGATCCTCATGGCGTGGGAGGAGCCGGAGCGCCTCCACCGCGGACTGCAGGGCGCCAGGTTCACGGCGACGGCACTCTCGGGCGTGCGGCGCCGCGGATGGGCGCAGTCCGTGGGCGAGCGCGAGCCGGGCGTCGCCTCGGTGTCCGCCCCGGTGCGCGGCCCGTCGAACCGCGTGGTCGCCGCCGTCTCTGTCTCCGGCCCGATAGAGCGCCTGACGCGGCACCCGGGGCGCATGCACGCGCAGGCGATCGTCGACGCGGCCGCTCGCCTCAGCGACGCACTGCGCAGGACGACGGGCTGAGCGACGGCCCGGGGCCCGGCCCCGTGAGAGGGGAGGCCCGGCCACCTCTCGGGGCCGAGCCGTGTCACCCCTCGACGCGTCCGGACCACATCCGGTCCGCAGCCCGCTCCCCGCGTCTGCCCACCGGCTCGACGCCGTGCGCCGCCCCGAGACCGTACGGCGGCATGTTCACGTACACCGCCTCGTAACGACCCGCCGGGACGGCATACGTCTCATGCCAGACGCCCACAGCAGCACCCCCGTCGCGCGCCCGGCGGTTGTACGCCGCCCACGCCGGCCGATGCTCCTTGTCCGCAGCCGACGCGTACGCGAAGAGCGCCTCCTCGGACTTCCAGTACTGCCGGACGCTGAACTCGCGCAGCCCGCCGAGCTGTACGCGGAAGCCCAGCAGTCCGCTGGAGGCGTCCTTCGACAGCTCCTTGAGCATCCGCGGCATCGCCGTGAACACGGGCAGCCAACTCCGCACCGCCCACAGCTTGTTGATGCGCATCCCGACCAGGAACACGACGATGTCGCCCTGGGCCGCCGCCGTCTTCCGTCCGTCCTGCACGTTCGCTGCCATGACGCACTCCTCAGCCTTAGATAGTCCCGCTATCCCTCTTGGATAGTGCTACTCTCCAAGAGAAATCGCAAGGGGACGTTCGGGCATCCATGAGCACGAGGAGGGGAACGGCACGGAATGCGCCTGGCAGAACTGAGTGAACGCAGCGGCATCAGCACGGCGACGGTGAAGTACTACCTGCGCGAGGGCCTGCTACCGCCGGGCCGCCGCGTCTCGGCCACCCAGGCCGAGTACGACGAGTCGCACCTGCGGCGCCTGCGGCTCATCCGCGCCCTCGTCCAGGTCGGACGCCTCCCCGTCGCGACAGTCCGCGACGTACTGAAGAACGTCGACGACACATCGCTGAGCCAGCACAGCCGCATCGGCTCGGCCGTGTGGGCGCTGCCGCACGACAGCGAGCCCGCGGAGGGCGACGCGGAGACCGCGGAGGCGGAGCGCACTTCGCAAGCACTGCTGACGGAACTGGGATGGGGGTTCTCGCAGTCGGCCGGGGCCGAGTCCCCGGCGTACCGGACGCTGGTCGGCGCGATCTCGGCCCTCCGGCGCCTCGGCTATCCGTGCGGCACGGAGAACCTGCTGCCGTACGCCCGGGCGGCGGCTCAGGTGGCTCAGAGCGACCTGGAGCTGGTCGCGAGCTACGACGACGCGGAAGAGCAGATCGAGGCGGCGGTGGCCTGCACCGTGCTGTACGAACCGGTGCTGCTGAGCCTGAGGCGACTGGCGGAGGCGGAGGAGTCCGACAGGCGCTTCGGGGTGGGGAGTTGAGGCACGTACAACGCCGGCCGGACCGCTGCCGCCGCAGGCGCAGAAAAGCCCCCCGGTCTCCCGGAGGGCTTTCCCGATCGAGTACCCCCGACCGGATTCGAACCGGCGCTACCGCCTTGAGAGGGCGGCGTGCTAGGCCGCTACACAACGGGGGCCTCTCTGCGATCCGCAACGATCACGGACCAGTACCCCCGACCGGATTCGAACCGGCGCTACCGCCTTGAGAGGGCGGCGTGCTAGGCCGCTACACAACGGGGGCCTCGATCTTGCCAACTTGCAGCTTATGAAGCTTGCTTCACCAAGATCGCGCTGGGCTACCAGGACTCGAACCTAGACTAACTGAACCAGAATCAGTCGTGCTGCCAATTACACCATAGCCCACCAAAACGCAACCCCCTGCGGGGATCTTGTCCGGGTGTCCGCCGTACGGTCGGGCCTTTCGGCCTCGCCCCGTTCGGCGACAGGAAGAACAGTACCTGATCGGGGACCGAGCTCCAAAACGGGTTCCGCGCCTCGCACCACCCGCTCCGAGGCAGCCGTGGCCCGCCTCACAAGGCCGCCGGAGCTCAGCCCGCCACGCGACCGGGACCGCCCGCGGAACCCCGCTTCAGGCCGCTGACGAACGTGTCCCACGCGCCGGGAGCGAGCGCGAGCGCGGGGCCGGTTTCCCGCTTCGAGTCCCGGACGCGGACGGCGCCGGGAGCGACCGCGACCTCGACGCAGTCGCCGCCACTCGCGTCGCTGTAGGTGCTCTTGCGCCAAGCCGGCTCAGTCATCGGCCTCCGCCAACTGCTCAATCAGCTCAAGGGACTCTCTCGGACGAAGAGCTTGCCGACTGATCATGGCACATCGCCGCACATATGAACCCACTTCTTTCGGGTCGGAAACCAGAGTGCTCTTGCCGTTGGCCTCGAAGTAGGCGAGGCGCTCATTCTCCGGCGTCTCGATGAGCTTCAGTGGCCCGAAGAGCCCAGCATGATCGCCGCAATTCATCGGCATGATCTGCACATTGACGTTGGGCAACTCCGCACACGACAGGATGTGCTCGTACTGCCGCTTCATCACCTCCCTGCCTCCCAACTGCCGTCGCAGAACTGTCTCTTCGAGGATCACGTCGACCACGCACACCGGTCGGCGTTCGAGCAGGCGGGCCCGCTCCACGCGCGCCGCGGACAGCTGCTGCACCTCCTCCTCATCCAACGGAGGGAACCCGGTGCGAAGGAGAGCGCGGGCGTAATCCTCGGACTGCAAGAGCCCTTCGACTACCTGAGTGCAGAAGGAAGTCACACTCAACGCCTCCTGCTCCAACTGGACGAAGCCCTGGAAGTGTTCGGGATACCGCTCCAGGCGCAGGTACTTGCTCGCGGCGCGGAGGACGCCGCCGGCGTCGAGGGCTTTCTCCGCCGCTGCCACGAACTCGTCCGTCGCGGGTTTGGCGCCTGTCTCCACCGCGCTCACCGCCGCACCCGTGTAACTCATGCGCGCGCCCAGATCGTTCTGGGACAGGCCCGCCGAACTGCGCAGCAGGCGCAGCACTTCGGCGAAGTACTGGCCGGCTGGAGAAGCGACCTTCCTGCCCTGGGTCATCACGCCACCACCCCTTCAACTCGGCTCAACGGGCTTCAACTTCGCGAGACCGAAGGTCACCGTCCACCGCTGTCGACATGCGATCACTACCGAAAGTAGTCGTGCGGGTCGACTCTGGTCACATGAACCCGGAGAATTATGAGGCCGCCCCCGCACTCGCTTCCGTCGTCTGGTGGCGGAGGTTCCCGTCCGTGACGGGTTCGGCCCCGGCAGCGCGGCGGGCAACGCACGCGGCGCTGGCCGGATGGGGCGTCGAGGGTTGCGGGGTCGGCCACTCGGCGCTCGTCGCGTCGGAGTTGATGACGAACGCGGTACGGCACGGTCATGTGCCAGGACGTCTGGTCGAGTTGCGGCTGACGTACGACCTTGAGAAAGCCCTCACTGTGGAGGTCTCCGACGCCGGAGACGGGCGTCCGCCTCCGGAGGCCGGGCACACGGTCGACGTCGGCCTGGCCGAGTCAGGACGCGGGCTGACGCTCGTCGCCGCCTTTGCGGAAGCATGGGGTGTGGCGGACAGGGCGGTCGGCAAGACGGTCTGGGCCCGTCTGCTGGTCGGTCCGGCGTGGGCCCGTCACGACGGTCGCCCTCGCCTGTGACTGCCCAGTCGGCCCCGGGTGAATTCGATTGCTCCGGTCCCGTCCCGCTGCCAGTGTCTCTGCATGCCTGCCTTCTCAGCACATGACGGGACCGAGCTCGCCTGCCACGTGTCCGGAGAGGGCCCTGCCCTGGTCTGTCTGCCCGGTGGGCCGACGGACTCCGCGTACCTGGGCGACCTGGGCGGCCTGTCCGCGCGCCGCCAGCTGATCAGGCTGGACCTGCGGGGTACCGGCCGCTCCGCGACGCCCGAGGACACCGCTTCCTACCGCTGCGACCGGCTCATCGACGACGTGGAGGCGTTGCGGGACCACCTCGGTCTGGCCCGAATCGACCTGCTCGCCCACTGCGCCGGGGCGAACCTGGCGACGCTGTACGCGAGTCGGCATCCGGAACGCATCGGCAAGCTGGTGCTGGTCACGCCGAGCGTCAGAGCGGTCGGCCTCGCGATCACCGGAGAGCTGCGGCGGGAGGCCGCACAGCTCCGCAAGGACGAACCGTGGTTTCCGGCGGCTTTCGCAGCCCTGGAGACGATCACGCAGGGGAAGGCCACGGACGCTGACTGGCAGGCCATCGCCCCCTTCTCCTACGGCCGTTGGGACAAGACGGCGCAAGCACATCAGGCTGCCGGCGACGAACGGATGAACATGGAGGTCGTGGCCGCCTTCGGCGCCGAAGGCGCCTTCGACCCGGACGCCACCCGCTCCGCGCTCACCCGGTTCGCGGCACCCGTGCTCGTACTCGCCGGGGAGGTCGATCCCGGCGCTCCCCCTCGCACGATGGCCGAGTTCGCAGCACTGTTTCCGAACGCGGAGCTGATCGTCCAGCCTGCGGCCGGACACCACCCATGGCTCGACGACGCCGACAGGTTCGTTTCCGCGATCGCGACGTTCCTCGACGGGTGAGCCCTCTCCCCCGCTGCTGATGCGGGCAGCCGTGCCACCGTCACCCCCCACCCCGGCCCACAGCACGCCGCTGAGGGCTACTTCGTCCCTGACGAGCCGCTTCTGCGGACGCTCCCCCGGCGCCCAGTCGCCCCGTGGAACGCCGCCGGGCCCACCGGTGTTCGCCGGCGGGCCCGTGCGTTTCGGACGGGGCGTGCCTACTGCTGGGCGTCCAGCTTCGCCAGCGCCGCGTCGACGCGGGCCAACGTCCGCTCCCGGCCGAGGACTTCGAGGGACTCGAAGAGGGGAAGGCCGACCGTGCGCCCCGTGACGGCGACGCGGACCGGGGCCTGGGCCTTGCCCAGCTTCAGGCCGTGCTCCTCACCCGCGGCGAGGACGGCCTCCTTCAGCGCCTCGGCCTTCCAGTCGGCCTCGGCGAGCTTCGTACGGGCTGTGCGCAGCAGGTTCTCCGCGCCCGGCTTCATCGCCTTCGTCCAGGACGCGTCGTCCGCGACGGGCTCGTCCAGGAAGAGGAAGTCGACGTTGGCGGTGATGTCGGAGAGGACCGTGAGGCGCGTCTGGGCCAGCGGAGCCAGCTCTTCGAACGCCGCCCGGTCGAAGGCCTCCGGCGCCCACGGGGCGTAGGGCGCGCGCAGCCACGGCTCGCACGCCGTGATGAACTCGTCGAGCGGGAGTTCGCGGAGGTGCGTGGCGTTGATCGCCTCGCACTTCTTCAGGTCGAAGCGGGCCGGGTTGGCGTTGACGTCGGTGATCTCGAAGGCGGCGATCATCTCGTCGAGGGTGAAGATGTCGCGGTCCTCGGCGATCGACCAGCCCAGCAGCGAAAGGTAGTTGAGCAGGCCCTGCGGCAGGAAGCCGCGCTCCCGGTAGAGGTTGAGCGAGGCCTGCGGGTCGCGCTTGGAGAGCTTCTTGTTGCCCTCGCCCATGACGTACGGGAGGTGCCCGAACGCGGGGGTCGTGCCGTTGCCGACGCCGATCTGCGCCAGGGCGCGGTAGAGGGCGATCTGGCGCGGGGTCGACGAGAGCAGGTCCTCGCCGCGCAGTACGTGCGTGATCTCCATCAGCGCGTCGTCGACGGGGTTGACGAGCGTGTAGAGCGGGGCTCCGTTGGCGCGGACGATGCCGTAGTCGGTGACGTTCTCCGGGGCGAACGTCAGCTCGCCGCGGACGAGGTCGGTGAAGGTGATCGTCTCGTCCGGCATGCGGAAGCGCACGATGTGGCTGCGCCCCTCCGCCTCGTACGCGGCGATCTGCTCGGGGGTGAGGTCGCGGCACTTGCCGTCGTAGCCGGAGGGCCGCCCGGCCTTGCGGGCGGCGTCGCGGCGCTCCTCCAGCTCGTCCGCCGTGCAGTAGCAGGGGTAGGCGTAGCCGTGTTCCTGGAGCTTCGCCGCGATGTCGGCGTAGATCTCCATGCGCTGCGACTGGCGGTACGGGCCGTGCGGGCCTCCCCCTGGGCCTGCGGCCCGGGCGGTACCCCCAGGGCCGCCGGACGCCTCGTCGAACGGCGCGGGGCCCTCGTCCCAGTCGATGCCGAGCCAGCGCATGGCGTCCAGCAGCTGCTCGTAGGACTCCTCGGAGTCCCTCGCCGCGTCGGTGTCCTCGATGCGGAAGACGAGAGTGCCGCCGTGGTGGCGTGCGAACGCCCAGTTGAACAGGGCGGTGCGGATGAGCCCGACGTGGGGGTTGCCCGTCGGGGAGGGACAGAACCGTACGCGGACGTCCTTCGGGTCGACCGTGGACGGGGTCGCGGTCGCGTCAGTCACGCTTGACCACCTTGTTGGTGAGAGTGCCGATGCCTTCGATGGTGACGGCGACCTCGTCGCCGATGTTCAGGGGGCCCACACCCGCTGGGGTGCCGGTCAGGATCACGTCGCCCGGAAGCAGGGTCATGGCCTCGGTGATGTGGACGACCAGGTCCTCGACGGAGCGGACCATCTCGCTCGTCCGGCCGAGCTGCCGCTGGTCGCCGTTGACGGTGCACATCACGCCCAGGTCGGAGGCGTCCAGCTCGGTCTCGACCCAGGGGCCGAGCGGGCAGGAGGTGTCGAAGCCCTTCGCCCGCGCCCACTGCGACTCGGCGCGCTGCACGTCGCGGGCCGTGACGTCGTTGCCGCAGGTGTAGCCGAGGATGACGTCCTTGACGCGCTCCCGGGGGACGTCCTTGCACAACCGCCCGATGACGACGGCCAGTTCGGCCTCGTAGTGCACCTCGGACGAGAAGGACGGGTACGCGATCGGGTCGTGGGGGCCGCACACCGAGGTGGAGGGCTTGAAGAAGACGACCGGGGTGTCGGGGACCTCGTTGCCCAGTTCCTTGGCGTGCTCGGCGTAGTTGCGGCCGATGGCGACGACCTTGTTGGGCAGCACCGGCGGCAGCAGCCGCACCTTGCCCATGGGGAGTTTCTGGCCCGAGCGCTCGAACTCCGCGAAGGGGTGGCCCTTGATGATGTCGAGGACGGGGCCGCCTTCGGTCTCCGCGTCCCCTTCCACGACGCCGAAGGCGACGTTTCCGTCGAGGGAGAATCTTGCGATGCGCACGGGTTCGGGTGTCCTTCAGGTGAGGCGTGGGTGACGACGCTCCAGCGTATGCCACGCGGCAGGGGCCGGTCCCCGCCCCCCGGGCGCGCGTGCGGGGCGGCTCCGGGCGGTGCCCGGCCCGGCCCGATGCGGTGAGGCGGGCACAATCGCGGGGAGGACGACGCGTCGTCCCTCGGACTGTACGGAGCGAGCGGAAGCGGGGGAAAGCATGGCGGAGGGAACACGGAACGGGCGGAGCGGAGCGTTGTGGGTCTGGCTGGCCCCGAGCCTCCTGATGCTGTGCGGCATGGCGGCGTGGGGCGCGCTGCGGTACCCGTACCTGCCCGGCCGGGTGCCGTCGCACGTGGGTCCGGGCGGCGTCGACGCGTGGACGGACAAGACCCTCCTGGCCGCGTTCGTCCCCGTCCTCGTCTACGCCGGCCTCACGGCCGCCCTCGCCGGCAGCGCGGCGCTCTCGGCCCGCATCACGCCGCTGGACGAGCTGGCCCGCCCCCAGGGCCGCTGGCCCGCGGTGGCGAACTCGCTGACGAACCGTCCGGCGAGCGCCACGTCCGCCCGCCGTACCGCCAGAGCGCTGCTGATGATGAACGCGCTGTACGGGGTCGCCCTCGTGCCGCTGTGCTGGGTCCAGTGGCGCACGGCGGAGACGGCCGCGATACCGGGATGGGTGCTGCCCGCCACACTGGCTCTCCTCGTTCTGGGTCTCGTGCCGCTGGGCGACGCGTGGCGGCGGGACGCCGCGGAGAAGAAGGCCCTGAAGGCCGCCTGAGCGCCGCAGGACGCCCCGCGCCGTGCCGGGTTGGCGGGGCATGCCGCGAGTGCGTGCCGGGGCCCGGGCTCCCGCAGACGAACGACGAAGAGCCGGACCCCGTCCGGCTCTTCGTCGTTGCGGCGACTCCGCGTGCTGCCCGGCCGCTCAGCGCAGGCGGGCCATCAGTGCGTGCTCGACCAGAGTGATCAGCGCGCTCTTCGCGTCCGAGCGGTGGCGCGCGTCGGTGGTGATGATCGGCGCGTCCGGGCCGATCTGCAGCGCTTCGCGGACCTCTTCCGGGGTATACGGCTGGTGGCCGTCGAAGCCGTTCAGCGCGATCACGAAGGGGAGGCCGGAGTTCTCGAAGTAGTCGACCGCGGGGAAGCAGTCCGCGAGTCGGCGGGTGTCGACCAGCACGACGGCACCGATCGCACCGCGCACCAGGTCGTCCCACATGAACCAGAAACGGTCCTGCCCCGGCGTACCGAACAGGTACAGGATCAGGTCCTGGTCGAGAGTGATGCGGCCGAAGTCCATGGCCACCGTGGTGGTGGTCTTGTCACCGGTGTGGGTCAGGTCGTCGATCCCGGCGGAGGCCGAGGTCATCACGGCTTCCGTGCGCAGCGGATTGATCTCCGACACGGCACCCACGAAGGTCGTCTTGCCCACACCGAAACCACCGGCGACCACGATTTTCGCGGAAGTGGTGGAACGGGCAGCAGCGCCGCCGCTAGAGCTTCCGAAGTCCACTGAGCACCCTTTCGAGCAGTGTCACGTCTGGCTGGCCGTCGGCGTCGGTGTCCTCGCCGCCGGGCTGGTGGATGGCGACGAGTCCGGCCTCCGCCAGGTCGGCGACGAGGATACGGGCGACGCCAAGGGGAATGGAGAGAAGTGCCGAGATCTCAGCTACCGATTTGATCTCATAGCACAGCCGGCAGATCCGCTGATGCTCCGGCAACTGGCCCTGCAGTCGGGCCGGTTCAGCAGAAGTATGCACCAGAGCCTCGATGGCGAGCTGGTAGCGGGGCCTGGTACGGCCACCGGTCATGGCGTACGGGCGCACCAGCGGCTGCTGCTCGGTGCGGCCGTTGTGGCTCCCCGCGTCGCTGCGCGGGGCGGGCTGCACAGGCTGGATGCGGGGTGGCGGGCCCTGGTCGTACTGCCCCCCGCCGTACGACTGCTCGCGACGGCCGCCGTACAGCCCCTCGTCGAACTGCGGCGGCTCCTGCCGCTGCGGGGGCGGCTGCTGCCGGCGCGGAGGCTGAGGCTCGTCGCGTGAGTGGGCGCCCACGTGCCTGCTGGGCGTCGAGGGGAAGTTGAACCGCTTCGGGCGCGCGTTCTCATGACCACTGCCGTACGACGACGGGCCGCCTGGGGGCATTGTCACGTTTCCTCCTCCGACTCACGGACGTGCTTGCCACATCATTCCGCCTGCTCCAGCTCGTTGAGTGAGCGCCGCATCCCCAGCACCTTATGGCGCGGAGGCGCAACGCGCACTGCCTGACTACTGGTTGAGAATCAGTTGAGCAGGCTGCCTTGCAGTTCAGCACGGAGGTCCGGGGTGAGAACCGTACCCGCGCGATCGACGAGAAGTGCCATCTCGTAGCCGACCAGACCGATGTCGGCGTCGGGATGGGCGAGGACCGCCAGGGCGGAGCCGTCGGAGATGGACATGATGAAAAGGAATCCCCTCTCCATCTCCACCACTGTCTGGTTCACCATGCCGCCCTCGAAGATGCGGGAGGCTCCGGCGGTGAGCGAGGTCAGCCCGGAGGCGACCGCGGCCAACTGGTCGGCGCGGTCGCGCGGGAAGCCCTCGGACATCGCGAGCAGTAGCCCGTCCGCGGAGACCACAACCGTGTGGGAAACACCGGGGGTGCTGTCCACGAAGTTGGTGATCAACCAGTTCAGGTTCTGCGCCGCCTGGCTCATCGGGCTCACACTAACGCTCCTGATCGTAGGTGCTGCCGGGGCCGAAGCCCTGTCGGTCATTGTGGGGGCCGTCACCCGCACCGCGCCCTCTGCGGACGCCCCGGTGCAGGTTACTCAGCCTGCCACGGACGTCCTCCGGCGCACGGGAGACCGCGGGGCCTCCCTGCATGGGTGCTTCGGCTGTGCCCTCGACCAGGTTGGCCCTGGGCACCCGCCTGGGAAGGCCGGATGAAGTGGTACCACCGGACTGCGGTTCGCGCAGCCGGCCCGCACGGTTCCAGCGCTCGTCGTTGGGCGACTGCCAACTCCCGGAGGATTCCGTTTGACGCTGGGGTTCCTGGTGTTGCGCCTTGGGTCCACCCGCCTGCCCCTGCCGCGCCGTCTCTCGGCGCGGCAGACCTGCGCCGGTAGTGGAGCGGTAGTCGCTCGGGCCGGGACCCGGCCGGTCGAAGCCTACGCCGTTGCTGCCGTTCCCGTGAACGCCGGGTGCGGATTCCGCTTGTGGCTCCCCGGGAACGAGACGGTCATCTGCGGACGGCCCCGTTCCGGGCCCGGGCTCCGGCGGCTCGTGCTGCCCGTACGCCGGCTGCCACCCGGGATCGGCCTGCCGGCCGCCGAACTCGGGCCGGCCGTACGGCTGTTGCTCGTACCCGGAGGGCGCGGGCCGCAGCGGGCGGGGGTCACCGGCCGGACGCTCCTCCAAGCCGTCTCCCGGACCCGCGCGGTGCCGGCCCGGACGCTCCCGGAGGCCGTCGTGGCCGCCGGCTCCCGGCAGGGACGGGCCCAGGGGGTCGAGCGCGGAGACGTCGTCGGGGATCTCGTAGGAGCCGTCGTCGAAGCCGAGTTCGGCCGCGGAGCGGGCCCCCGTCAGTTCTCCCTGCTGCTGCCGGGGAGGCTGGGGACGCTCCGGCATGATCCGGGAGACGCTGAAGTCCTCGAAGGCGTCCTCCTCGCCTCCGCCGCCACGGGTGATGGCCTCGGGAAGCATCACCAGGCACGTCGTGCCCGCCTGTTCACCGGAGGGCCGCAGCTGGACGCGGATGCCGTGCCGGTCGGCGAGGCGGCCGACCACGAACAGGCCCATGCGCTTGGCCAGACTGGCGTCCACCGTGGGCGGGTTGGCCAGCTTGTGGTTGATGTCGGCGAAGTCCTCGGCGGTCAGGCCGATGCCCTTGTCGTGGATCTCGACGACGACGCGGCCGTCGGGCAGCCGGGTCGCCGTGACGTGCACCTTCGTCTGCGGCGACGAGAACGTGGTGGCGTTCTCCAGGAGTTCGGCCAGCAGGTGCACGAGGTCGTTGACGACCTGGCCGTGGATCTCGCTCTCCGGGATGCCCGAGAGCTCGATGCGCTCGTAGTGCTCCACCTCGGACGAGGCGGCCCGCAGGATGTCGACGAGCGGGACGGGCTCGTTCCAGCGGCGGCCGGGCTCCTCGCCGGCGAGGACGAGGAGGTTCTCTCCGTTGCGCCGCATACGGGTGGCCAGATGGTCGAGGCGGAAGAGGCTCTCTAGCTGATCCGGGTCGGCCTCGTTGTTCTCCAGGTCGGAGATCAGGCCCAGTTGGCGCTCGATGAGGCCCTGGTTGCGGCTGGAGAGGTTCGTGAAGATCGCATTGACGTTTCCTCGCAGCAGCGCCTGCTCGGCCGCGAGACGCACGGCCTCGCGGTGCACCTGGTCGAAGGCCCGCGCGACCTCGCCGATCTCGTCCCGGCTGTCGATCGGGATGGGCGCGACCCTCGTGTCGACCCGTCCCGGATCCGTACGGGAGAGCTGGTCGACGAGCGAGGGAAGCCGCTCCTCGGCGATGCCGAACGCGGCGGTGCGCAGGTTGCGCATGCCGCGGCTCATCGAGCGGGCCATCATGCCCGCGACGACGAAGGCGAGAAGCAGCGAGACCAGCACGATGAGCGCGTTGACGAAGGCGTCCTGCCGCGCGTCGGAGGAGATCTGCTCGGTCTCCTCCACCGCCTGGTCGGCGAGCTGCTTCTCCACGGCGCGGTAGGCGTCGAACTTGAGGGTGCTGGAGGCGAACCAGCTCTTCGCGGTGATGCCCTTGGCCTTCAGCGCCCGGGCGCCGGAACCGGAGACGATGGCCGGTATCGCCTTCTCCGCGGGCGGCGGCGGTACGTACTGCCCGCCCGCTGCCTGCACCTTCGCCTTCTGGACCGCCGCGAGCTTCTTGCCCTTGGCCTCGGCGCGGGCCTTCTCGCGCTTGAGCAGCGCGATGTCCTCGGGGCGCCCGCCGCCGACGTACTCCTCCATGGCGATGCGCTCGAGGTAGGCGTAGGAGGTCAGAGCGGTGAACTGCCGCTTCCGGTCGGTCTTCGACGGCCCGGGGCGCACCAGGATGTGCATGGCGATGGAGCGCTCCAGGGACTGCGCCGCCTTGCCCAGGGAGATCGAGTAGACGGTGCGCCCGTAGGAGGTGATGTTGCCCGTGCCGAAGCCGAGTTCGTTGGCGAACTCCATCAGCGGGTGCTGGATCGTGACGTAGCCCTCTTCGGTGCGCACGCCGCTCAGACGATCGGTGTACGCCGCCCTGCGGAGCTCGCCCAGCTTGGGCTCCACCTTGCGGAAGACAGCCAGCCGGCGCTTCAGCCCGGGCTTGTCCGGCATCGCCGTCACGGCGCGGTCGAAGCCCTCCTTGGCGCGGTCGGTGACGGCGCGTACGCGCTCGACTGACGGATCGTTCCGGCGGCCCGCGAGCAGGGGCGCCACGGTGCGGTCGCGCTCGTCGATGAGGGCGTTGCCGTAGGTGGCGGCCGCGCGCACGAGCTCGGCGGTGCGCTGCGCCTCGTCCGCCTCGTTCCAGGTCTCGACGGAGTCCTGGACCCGGAAACCGCCGAAGACCAGGCCGACGATCACGGGAATGAGGAGGATCGCGTTGAGGCGGGTTCTCACGCGCCAGTTCCGGACCGCCAGCCGGCTGCCGTTGCCGCCGCCGGCAGGCAGTCCGGTGCTCGCCGCACCCAGGGACGGCGGTGTGAAGTTGCCCCGGGACTCCTGGCTCGCCCGTGTCGCAGCGCCCGTCTTGCTTCGCCTCACGCGACTCCTCACCTCTTGGACCCGGCTGTCCGACATCGGCCGTTACGCGGATCCCGTCGTGCCACTCGCTACTGCTGAGTTCAGCGCATTTCAGCACGTCAGAACAGAGCGAGCCAAACAGTTGGTCGAGGCGGGAACGAGTCAGTGAGAGGCCCTTAAAAAGGGGCAGAAAGCGACAGTCACGACATCGCGGGCAAGTTTTGTGAGCAGAGTGAAGTTTTCTGCTCGCCAGCAGTGTTCACGAAGCCGTAATTCACTGTCGAAACGTTATGAATTCGGGCCCGGGCATGGCGAAGAACACAGCCGGACGCTGCGGGCAGCGTTACCGGCTGTGTCATCAACTCGACGTACGGTGCGTCTAGTTGGCTCCGCTGTTCACTTCAGGCGGGCGAGCAGCGCGTGCTCGACCAGAGTGATCAGCGCACTCTTCGCCTCGGCGCGGTGCCGGGCGTCGGTGACGATGATCGGCGCGTCCGGGCCGATCTGCAGCGCCTCACGGACCTCCTCCGGCCCGTAGGGCTGGTGGCCGTCGAAGCCGTTCAGCGCGATCACGAAGGGGAGGCCGGAGTTCTCGAAGTAGTCGACCGCGGGGAAGCAGTCCGCGAGTCGGCGGGTGTCGACCAGCACGACGGCACCGATCGCACCGCGCACCAAGTCGTCCCACATGAACCAGAAACGGTCCTGCCCCGGCGTACCGAACAGGTACAGGATCAGGTCGTCGTCGAGAGTGATGCGGCCGAAGTCCATGGCCACCGTGGTGGTGGTCTTGCCGCCGGTGTGGGTCAGGTCGTCGATCCCGGCGGAGGCCGAGGTCATCACGGCTTCCGTACGGAGCGGATTGATCTCCGACACGGCACCCACGAAGGTCGTCTTGCCCACACCGAAACCACCGGCGACCACGATTTTCGCGGAGGTCGTCGAACGGGCCGCCGCAGGGGCTCCGTAACCCATCGTCTGCCCCGTCGTCTGCGGGCTAGAGCTTGCGAAGTCCACTGAGCACCCTTTCGAGCAAGGTCACATCCGGAGCGCCACCAGGTTCGGAACCGCCGCCGGGCTGATGGATGGCCACCATGCCGGCCTCGGCGAGGTCGGCGACCAGGATCCGGGCCACGCCGAGCGGTATCGCGAGCAGGGCGGAGACCTCCGCCACCGACTTGACCTCACGGCACAGATGGCAGATCCGCTGGTGCTCGGGGAGCAGACCCTGCAGCTGCATCGGGTCGGCGCTCGTGCTCACCAACGCCTCGATCGCAAGCTGGTAGCGCGGCCTTGTACGGCCGCCCGTCATGGCATAAGGGCGCACCAGCGGCTGGTCGCCCTCACCTCCGTACGGTGCGTGCTGGTATGGGGCACCGTACGGGCCGGGCGTGGCTGGCGGGGTCATGGCTCCTCCGAGCGAGGCATGAGGTCGGGTCGGCTAACGGTCTGAGGTGGCACATGATGCTGCGGTTCGGATCAGTTGAGGATGCTCCCCTGAAGTTCAGCGCGCACGTCAGGGGTGAGGACTGTTCCCGCACGGTCGACCAGCAAGGCCATCTCGTAACCGACGAGACCGATGTCGGCCTCGGGGTGTGCGAGGACGGCGAGAGAGGAGCCGTCCGAGATGGACATGATGAAGAGGAACCCCCGTTCCATCTCCACCACGGTCTGGTTGACGGGACCCCCCTCGAAGATGCGTGAGGCGCCCGCGGTCAGTGAGGTCAGCCCGGAGGCGACCGCCGCCAACTGGTCGGCGCGGTCGCGCGGGAAGCCCTCGGACATGGCCAGAAGGAGGCCGTCCGCGGAGACCACCACCGTGTGCGACACACCTGGGGTGTTGTCCACGAAGTTGGTGATCAACCAGTTCAGATTCTGCGCCGCCTGGCTCATCGGACTCAACTAACGCTCCTGCTGGTAAGTGGGGCCAATGCCGCGGCCGTTCGTCGTACCGGCCTGCCGGCCCTGCTGGATGCCGCGGCGTAGGTTGGTCAGCCGGCCACGGACGTCGTCAGGGGCGCGGGAGACCTGGGGACCGGATTGGGCGGAGGACTGCTGCTGCGCGGTACCCGCGACAAGGTTGGCGCGGGGCACGCGACGCGGCAGACCCGAAGTGGTGACTCCCCCGGCGGCGGGCTGGCGGACCTGTTCGGCCTTGCGCCAGCGCTCGTCGTTGGGAGAGGCACCCCAGTACGCACCCGGGTCGGCGCTGCTGTGCGCTTCCCCGGTCGCGTGGGCGGAGTTCGCAGACGCGCTCTCGGCGGTGCCCCGAGCGGTCTGACGCTGCGGCATCGGCGGCACGGCGGAGGCCGGCTGGCCGGGCCGTGGTGCGGGTGCCTGGTGCGAGGGTTCCGTCGCCCCCTCGTTCCTGTCCCCGCGGGGAGCGGGGGGAGGCGCCGAGGAAGCGGCACGGAACCAGTTGGACTCGATGGCCTCGAAGATCGGCGTGGGTGCGTCGGCGGCTGCCGGCGGCACCGCGGGTATGCCGAAGTCCGGGTCGTAGGCGGGCGCCTGCTCGTTCTGCGACCGGTCGGGCTGTGCGTGCTCGCCGGTGTCCTGCGGGCTCTGGCCCTGCTGCTCCCTGCCGGGAGCGGCACCCTGGCCGCCGCTGGAAGCGCCGGTGAACCCGGGACGGGCGAACTCTCCGGTGTCCGAGACGTCGGAGTCGTCGTGCCCGCGCGGGCCGTCCTCGCCGGAACCCGAAGGGGACGCCCAGCTGGGACGCTGGCTCCACTCCTCGGGACGGGCGAACTGCCCCGTCTCGGCGGGCGACGGCGGACGCTGGAACTCACCCGTGCCCGAAGGCTGCGGGGGACGCGCGAACGGGCTCGCCTCGGAAGGCTGCGGCGGGCGGGCGAACTGGCCCGTGTCCGAGGGCGGCAGGGGGCGCTCGCCGGTGTCCTGGTTGGGCTGCGGCGGGGCGGCGTACTCGCCCGAGGCCTGGTTGCCCTCCCAGCTCTGCCAGTCGTCCGGCCTGCTGAACTCGCCCGTGTCGCCCGGGCCGCGCTGGCCACCGGGGCCTCCCGGACCACCGGGACCCGACGGGCTCGCGTTGCCGCCGGTCAGCTGACCGGCCGGGCCGGGACGCTGAGGCAGCGGCGGAACCTGGCGGTTGAGCGGCGGAGCGGCGGGCGGGCCGCTGCGCGGCTTGCCGTTGCCCGCACCGCTGTCGCTGAAGAAGTCGTTCGCCGGAGCGCCGTTGTCGCCCGGTCCGGTTCCGGCGCCCACGGGGGCTCCCCCGCCGGGCAGTTCGGGGCGGGCCTCGCCGCCGCCGACGGGACGCGCCTGCCCCATCTTGGCACCGGGGCCGCCGCTCGGGCCGCGCTGCAGCGCGGCGGCGAGGCCGGTGCCCTTGGGCGCCGCGGCGGCCGCCGACTTGGCCTTGCCGGGCTGCGGCGGCTGGGCGCCGCCCTGCGCGACGTCGACGGGAAGCATGACCAGCGCGGTCGTTCCGCCGGAGTCCGAGGGGCGCAGCTGGATGCGGATGCCGTGACGCAGCGAGAGGCGGCCGACCACGAACAGGCCCATGCGGCGGGAGACCGAGACGTCCACCGTCGGGGGGCTGGCCAGCCGCTCGTTGATCGCGGAGAGGTCCTCCGGCGAGAGGCCGATGCCGGTGTCGTGGATCTCCACCAGCACCCGGCCGTCGGGCAGGGCGTGGCCGGTGACCTTGACCTTCGTCTGCGGCGAGGAGAACGACGTCGCGTTCTCCAGCAGCTCGGCCAGGAGGTGCACGAGGTCGTTGACGACGCGGCCGGCGACCTCCGTGGCGGGCACGGAGTTCAGCTCGATGCGCTCGTACTGCTCCACCTCGGACGCGGCCGCGCGGAGGACGTCCACGAGCGGGACGGGCCTGGTCCAGCGGCGGCCCGGCTCCTCACCCGCGAGGACGAGGAGGTTCTCGCCGTTGCGGCGCATACGCGTCGCGAGGTGGTCCAGCTTGAACAGCGACGAGAGCTGGTCCGGGTCGGCCTCGCGGGACTCCAGTTCGGAGATCAGCGAGAGCTGGCGCTGGATGAGGCCCTGGCTGCGGCGCGAGAGGTTGGTGAACATCGCGTTGACGTTGCCCCGGAGCAGTGCCTGCTCGCCCGCGAGCCGGACGGCTTCGCGGTGGACGTCGTCGAACGCGGAGGCCACACGGCCGATCTCGTCCCGGCTGTGCACACCCACGGACTCGACAGAGGTGTCGACGTCCTGGGGCTCGGCCTCGGACATCTGCTTGACCAGCTCGGGAAGGCGCTTGCGGGCGACGTCCTGAGCGGTGTCCTGGAGCCTGCGCAGCGAGCGGACCATGGAGCGGGCCACCACGAACGCGCCGACGAGCGATATGCCGAGGACGAGCAGGATGATCGCGCCGTTGATGATGGCCTCGCGCTGCGCGGCGGAGCGCAGTTCGCGAGCCTGCTGCTCCAGCTGCGAGAGGAGCGCCGACTCGATCTTGGCCATCTCGTCGATCTTGGAGCGGTCCTGGTCGTACCAGTCGGGGTACGAGCGGGTCTCGCTCTTGATGCCGTCGGGGTTGTTCAGCACGCGGTCGCGGTACTTGTCCGCCAGCGTGATGTTGACGACGCCGCCGTCGAGGGGCTTCGTCAGCTCGACGGCGCGCTCGTCGCCGTAGATCTTGGTGAAGCTGTCCAGCGAGGCGTCCTCGCTGTCGGCGGCGGTCTTGCCGAACAGCCGGTCGCTCTCGGAGAGCTCGGGACCGCCCTTGCGGGCGAGGCCCGCGGAGATGATCGCCCGCTGGATGGAGGCGTGCTCCTTGGCGGTGGAGAACGCCGCCAGCGCGCGCGTGCTCTGGATCATCTCGGAGTTGTTGGAGGCCTGCGCCATGTCCTGCGACAGGGACAGCAGCGAATCGATCAGCTGGTTGTAGCTGTTGACCGTCTGCGAGACCGAGTCCTCGTTGTCGTAGGCCCGGTCGCGGACGTCCTTGATCGCCGTCACCTGGCGGGTGATGTCGAGGACGGTCGACTGGACGCCCGCCATCACCTGGTCGGTGCCCTCGATGTCGGCCGTCGCTTCCTTGAACGCGCGGAAGGACTGGTCCGTCTTCTGCCGGGGCCCGACGACCGTGTCGTCCTTCTGGTTGCCCGTGGCGATCAGGGGGCCGGCCGAGCGGTCGCGCTCCTCCTGGAGAGCGGAGGCGAGTTCGGTCGCCTGCTCCGTCATCTCCGTGAGCAGCTTCATGTTCTCGAGCTGGTCGACCTTGCCCAGCGAGTCCTGGATGCGCAGGGCTCCCAGAGTCGTGGCCGCGACGACGGGAAGCGCGAGCAGCGAGACGAGGCGCGTGCTGATCCGCCAGTTGCGCAGCGCGACCCGGGACCCGGGCCCGGGAGGCGTTCTGACGCGCTCGGGGGCGGATCCCTCACTGCCCGTACCGCTGCCCGAACGGTTCGTCGCCGCGCTGTCGTCCTCGTGCACGGCGGCCGTGGGGCCGGTCTGCTGGGCGCGCTGGGGCGAGGTGCCGCGGTCGGTCATTCCGCGCGGCTCCACGTCCCCCGCTGCGCTGCCATCCCTCTTGAAACGTCCCTGCACTAGCGTCGCAACCTCTGGACCAGGCGCCCCTCCGCTTGGGACGGCGGGACGGTATCGAGTCTTGGGGGTCCCAAGGCCCCCCTGGCGGTCGTGAGTGACCGGCGCGCGTCCCCTGACCGCCGCGCGGCGCTGCTCTGCGCCCCTGCGCGCCGGTTGTTTCCCGCGGCGGTCCGTGGAATTCCAGCACAGTGCCGGATCTCCAACAAGGCCTGTGGAAAACCCGGATGGAGATGTGACGCTGCGCCGATGTTCCGTCACTTCTTGTGGAACGCACTTTTCGTGATTCCGGACTTTTCAACGGCAGATCGTAAAGGTTCTGCGACGGGTCTGCACCGGCCCGGGACCACGAAACTCCTTTTCCGACCCCGATGTCCGCTTCGGCGGTTCTCAACTTCCGTCCCCTGTGCCCTTTTTGCCCCTGCTCCGGTGAGGAAACTCACACGCTCCGCATTGCCTGCGTCACGCACTGGAGGTAATCCGGGAACTTAAGCTGGTTTACAGAATGCGTTGTAACGACAACTGATGGAAAGTTGAGAGGTACGGTCGAGTGAAGACCACCCTTATCACGCGCAACACGGCCAACCCGCGCCGGACCACCCTGGCCAGCCTCCAGGACGCGGACGAGCTGACCACCGAGGCCGTCGCCGCGGAGGCGCTGGACGCGGACTTCGGGGAACTGCCCGCGCAGACGGCGAACCCGCAGCGCACGGTACTGGAGGACGCCCCCGTCGCCTGAAGCGGCCCCCGGCGCGGCGAACATCAGGACGCCCCCCGTGAGTTCACCGGGGGGCGTCCTTTCGCGTCTCTCGCTCGCAGGCGGCTCTCAGCGGCCCGCAGGGGCGCTTTCTCAGCCCTGCCAGCTGTGCGGGGCGCGGAACCCGCGGGCGCGCTCCAGGCGCCTCCAGCCGGCCTTGCTGCGGCCTGCCTCGCGGGGGGCCGGGATCGCCGAGTGGCGCGCCGTGGCCGCGGCACGGGCGAGCAACAGGGCCGTGACGGCGGCCAGTTCCTCCTCGTTCGCGTGTCCCTTCTCGACGCGCACCAGACGGGCGGCGTCGGCGCGGAGGGCGGCTTCGGCGGTGCGCGTTCTGTCGCTGGTCTTCATCGGCTGTCGCTTCCCTTGCTGACGGACTCGGCTGAGATCCTGCTGCGGACTCTGCTGACTCTGCGGGCTCACTGGGGCGGGTTGCCGTGCTTGCGCGACGGCAGGTCTGCGTGCTTGCTGCGGAGCATCTGGAGGGACCGGACGAGGACCTCGCGCGTCTCCGCGGGGTCGATCACGTCGTCCACCAGGCCGCGTTCGGCGGCGTAGTACGGGTGCATCAGCTCGGCCTTGTACTCCTTGACCATCCGCGCGCGCATGGCCTCGGGATCGTCCGCACCGTTGATCTGCCTGCGGAAGATGACGTTCGCCGCACCCTCGGCCCCCATGACCGCGATCTCGTTCGTCGGCCACGCGAACGTCAGGTCGGCGCCGATGGACTGGGAGTCCATGACGATGTACGCGCCGCCGTATGCCTTGCGCAGCACCACCGAGATGCGGGGCACGGTCGCGTTGCAGTACGCGTAGAGCAGCTTGGCGCCGTGCCGGATGATGCCGCCGTGCTCCTGGTCCACGCCGGGCAGGAAGCCCGGGACGTCCAGCAGCGTGAGGATGGGGATGTTGAAGGCGTCGCACATCTGGACGAAGCGGGCGCCCTTCTCGGACGCCTCGATGTCCAGCACGCCCGCCAGCGACTGCGGCTGGTTGGCGATGATGCCGACGACCTGACCGTCCATCCGCGCCAGGCACACGATGAGGTTGGTGGCCCAGCGCTCGTGGATCTCCAGCAGATCGCCGTCGTCGACGATCTCCTCGATCACCTTGCGCATGTCGTACGGGCGGTTGCCGTCCGCGGGCACCAGGTCCAGCAGTGCCTCGCCGCGCCGGTCGACGGGGTCGTGGCACTCCTCGACGGGCGGGTTCTCGCGGTTGTTGCTCGGCAGCATCGACAGCAGGTAGCGCACCTCTTCGAGGCAGGACTGCTCGTCGTCGTACGCGAAGTGGGCCACGCCGGAGGTCCCGGCGTGCACGTCCGCGCCGCCGAGGCCGTTCTGGGAGACCTGCGCGCCGGTGACCGCCTGGACCACGTCGGGTCCGGTGATGAACATCTGCGAGGTGTCGCGGACCATGAAGACGAAGTCCGTGAGCGCCGGCGAGTAGGCGGCGCCGCCGGCGCACGGGCCGAGCATCACGGAGATCTGCGGGATGACTCCCGAGGCCTTGGTGTTGCGCTGGAAGATCCCGCCGTACCCGGCGAGCGCCGAGACGCCCTCCTGGATACGCGCTCCCGCACCGTCGTTGAGGGAGATCAGGGGCGCTCCGGCGGAGATCGCCATGTCCATGATCTTGTGGATCTTCGTGGCGTGCGCCTCACCCAGCGCACCGCCGAAGATGCGGAAGTCGTGCGCGTAGACGAAGACCGTGCGGCCGTGCACGAGGCCCCATCCGGTGACGACGCCGTCGGTGTAGGGCTTCTTCTCCTCAAGGCCGAACCCGGTGGCACGGTGCCGCCGCAGCGGCTCCACCTCGCGGAACGTCCCCTCGTCCAGGAGGAGTTCGATCCGCTCCCGGACGGTCAGCTTGCCCTTCGCGTGCTGAGCCTCGGTCGCCCTCTCGCTGGGGCCCTGGCGGGCGCGCTCCCGCAAAGCGTGCAGTTCGGCCACGCGTCCGCGGGCGTCCTGGGCGGGGGCTTCCCCCGATACGGGATCCGCGGCCTGCTGCGAGGACTGGGGCTGATCGGTCATGTATAGACCCTACGAAACGCCGAGCCGATTCTTCCTCGTCAGATTCAGACAGTGTCCAAGGCCGATTCATGGTCGCGCTGGACAGAACTGCGCCTTCACATCACGTCCAAACAGGGAAGTCTCACACCGGACGCGCGCGTGGCTGTGGGGTTCCCACAGCCACGCGTCAGCAATTTGTCGGTGTCCTGTCAGGCGCTCGGGAGGTACGGGCCCCGGGCCGTCCCGCCCCTCGCGTCCCAGCTCAGCGCAGCAGCACCGTACAGCTCAGAGTGGCTCCCGCCGTGCCCGGAGTCACGCGCAGCCGGAGGCCGCCGCCCCCTCGGGAGGGCTCCAGAACCTCGATCCCCTCGTCGGCGTCCGGCACTTCGCGCACCCTCCTGTGCCAGGTCAGCTCGAACGGCTCCCCCGTTCTGGCGGGTTCCGACACATGCAGCCGCGCGGTGCGTCCTTCCCGCCGTATCAGGACGCTCGACGGAGCTCCCGCCGAGAGGGCGCCCGCCCTGCCCGCCTCCCAGAAGTTGGCGGCCGACAGTCCGAGGCTCCTGATCGTGACGGCCTGCTGCGCGGCGGAGTTGGCGTCGACGGTGAGCCAGCGGGGGTGCGCGGCACGGGCGGCGACCTCGTGCGCGCCCGCACCGGGCATCAACAGGTAGACGTAGCCGGCGTCCTGAGGGTCGGTGCCGTGGCTCGTCCACAGGGTCAGGTAGCGGCGGGTGACCGGATCGGTGACGCTGCCCTCGTTGATGTCGGACCAGGCGCCGTCGCGGTCCTCGCACTTCACGCGCAGCGCCGTCCGGTCCGGCCAGATCCAGCCGCCGTGACCCGCCAGATGCGCCCAGCCGGCGTGCCGGAGAGTGCGCGTGCGGCCGGGACCGGGCACGAAGCGCCGGCCGTCCACCGTCAGCGCTGCGCCGCCGCGCTCCCCGAGGTTGCGGTTGTCGAAGACGGTCCCCACGTCCGTGCCGTCCTCGCAGCCGATGCCCGCACCGAGGCAGACGACCGCGTCGTCCGCGAAGAACCAGGACTTGCGCGCGGTCAGCGTGCTCTCCAGGCCCCGCACGTGCTGGCCGGCAGCCGCGTAGTGCCCGTCGGTGGCGCCTCCCGCCCAGCGTGCGTCGGGTTTCGGCTCGCCCCATTCGCCGCCCGCGTTGTCGGGCAGTCTCTTGGCCGAGACGGTCGTGCCCGGCAGCCGGTAGAAGTCGACGGTGGGCCAGAAGTCGTCCGTGTACTGGCCGAGAGTGCTCGGGCCGCCCCACCAGTAGAGCATCCCGGCGCCCGTGTGCCATCCGCGTGGATTCTCCCCGTTGCCCGCCTCGTAGTAGGCGATCCGGTCCGAGGCCATCGAGAGGTTCGCGCACCAGCCCGGCCGGCGGTGCACCGCGCGCGCCATGGCCGGAAACAGCCGGTGCCCCACGGGCTCGGGTGCCGCTTCCCCGCCCTCCTCGCCGGCCACCGCGTGCAGCCGGGCGAGGTCGGCGACGTCGAACTGCGGGTCGGTCAGCACGGGGAGTTCGGTGTCGCGCTCGATCCAGCCCCGCACCATCGCGTTCCAGCGGCGCCGCTCGGCCTCGCTCGCTCCCCCGGCCAACAGCGCGACGGCGGCGACGAGTTGGTGCCCCCTCGTGTGGTCGCTCTGCCGGATGCCCTTCGTGTCCTGCTTGAGGATGCCGCGGGAGATCGCCCTGCCGCTGACGCTGTCCATCATCAGCCCGTCGTGCAGCAGCGGGGCGTACGCGTTCTCCACGCTGTCGAGGATGATCTGCCGCGCCGGATCGGTGACCTCCCAGCTCGTGCCGTCCAGCAGCGTGAACAGCCTCCCCAGCCCGTCCAGCAGCACGTACCCGTAGGTGCCGGAGTAGGCGACCCAGGTGTGCTGGACGAAGGAGCCGTCGGCGTAGAGGCCGTCCCCCTCCGTGACGTAGGGGAAGACGGGCGAGAGCGACGAGGAGGCCAGCGCGATCTTCTCCGGGGCCTCGCCGAGGACCCCGCGCACCGCGTAGACGCGGCAGAAGTCGACGCGGTTCGCACCGGTCGAAGTGCCCGTGTACTCGTCGAAGACGGACTCGGGGAGGAAGTGGTCGACGGCCGCGAGGTAGGCGGCCCGCTCGGACGCCTCTATCTCGTCGTAGAGCATCGCGACGATGTCCAGGAGCAGCCGGGGGCTGCCTATCTGCCACTCCCACCAGTTGCCGTACGGCTCGGTGCCCGCGCGGTAGATCCGCTCGTGCACGTGGGCGAGACCCGAGATGACGGCGTCGAGCAGCGCGGCGTCACCTGTGCAGCCGGTGCCGGGCTGGACGTAGCCCAGCGCCATCGTCTCCAGCCGCTGGTAGGACTGCGTGATCCCGGAAGGCGGGTCGAACGGGTAGCCGGGGAAGAGCGAGTCGTCGGTGGGCTCCATCTCGGCCCGCAGCGCGAGGGCTTGCTCTCCCGTCTCCGCGAGACGGGAGGCGTACGGCTCGGCGTCCGGGTCGAAGCCGCTGCCGAGGGCCAGGTCGAGCCAGCGGCGCCGCAGCGCGGCGAAGTCGTCGGCCGCGGCGGCCGGACGGCCGCGCGGGATCTTGGTCGAGGCGGAGGCGGTGCCCTCTGCTGTGAGGGTGAGGGCACTCGCGGCGGAGGCGGCCAGAAAGGTGCGTCTGGGCCAGTTCGGCGTGGGCGGCACGGGAAGGACCCCTCTCGAAGTGGCATAGACCTCTTTGAGCGTCTTTGGGTGTCTAGCAGTGCGGGGACGCCGCGGCAATGGGCGCCGCAGGACCGCCGGGCGGCCGTCCGCGGCCTCGGCGTAGGCCCTGCCAGGCGCTCAACTCCCTTGCGGGGCGAGGACGCAGAGCGGATATTGCATCTCGGCCCATCCCGCGCACACGGCCGGACAGGAGTCGCACCATGACCGACGCACCCGAGCCACCGCACCGTATGGACCCCTCAGGAGCCGCGCAGCACGCGGCCAGCCGCCGGCTGCGGGACAGGTGTCCCGCAGCGCCGGTCCTGCTCCCGGGGGACGTCGAGGCGGTGGCCGTCACCGGGCACGACGAGCTCAAGGAGCTGCTCTCCCATCCCGGAGTCGCCAAGAACGCACGCCACTTCACGGCCCTGTGGGAAGGCCGGATACCGGAGGGCTGGCCGCTGTCCGTCTACGCCACCGTCGAGGGGATGACGACCGCGGACGGCCCCGACCACCGGAGGCTTCGGGGGCTCGTCGCGAGGTCGTTCACGCCGCGCCGAGTGGAGGGCCTGCGCCCGCAAGTGGAGCAGCTGACCGCCGAACTGCTCGACGGATTAACGGAGTTCACTGAGCCGGACGGCACGGTCGACCTGCGGGAGCACTTCGCCTATCCGCTCCCCATGAACGTCATCTGCGCGCTCCTCGGGGTGGACGGTGATTCGCGCGACCGTCTGCACCGGCTCTTCCGCGTCCTGCTCAGCACGGATTCGGCGCCCGCGCAGATCGTCGAGGCCAACAGGGAGACGGCCGGCGTCTTCGCGCGCGTCGTGGCCGCACACCGCGCCGAGCCGCGGGACGACCTCACGAGCGCCCTCGTCGCCGCCCGCGACGAGGACGGGGACCGGCTGAGCGAGCGGGAGCTTGCGGGCACACTGCTGCTGCTCACGGTCGCGGGCCACGAGACGACGATGAGCCTGATCACCAACGCCGTGCGGGCCCTGTGCACCCACCGCGAGCAGCTCGACGCCGTGCTGGCGGGCGCGGCCACATGGCAGGCCGTCGTCGAGGAGACCCTCCGCTACGACGGGCCCATCGGCTTCTTCCCGTTCCGCTACCCCACCAGCGACATCTCCCTGGCCGGGACCGTCATCCCTCAGGGGACACCGGTCCTCGCCGGCTATCTGGGGGCCGGACGCGACCCCCGTGCGCACGGCGCCGACGCCGACCGCTTCGACGTCACCCGCACGCCCGCCGCGCACCTCTCCTTCGGCCACGGCGCCCACTTCTGCATCGGCGCGCCCCTGGCCAGGATGGAGGCCGCGATCGCTCTCGAAGCACTCTTCGCGCGCCGCCCACGGCTCCGACTGGCGGTACCGGACGAGGAGTTGCCGCCCCGGCCCAGCCTCGTGGGCAACAGCCGCAGCGTGCTGCCGGTACGGCTGGACGGCTGACGGGCCGGACGCGGTCGCCCGCGACGAGGCGGGACGGCGCCGGGCCGGGGAGCCCCGTCCCGGCCCGGCGCCGCGGGTCCGGTCGTCTACTCGTGGGGCTCCACCCCGGCTCGCAGCAGGCCGTACGTGTAGGCGTCGTCGAGCGCCTGCCAGGAGGCCGCGATGATGTTGCCCGCGACGCCGACGGTCGACCACTCGGCTCCCCCGTCGCTCATCGAGACCAGCACGCGCGTCGTCGAGTCGGTGCCGTGCGCGCCCTCCAGGATGCGGACCTTGTAGTCGACGAGGGAGAGCTTGGCCAGCTCCGGGTGGAGCCGCTCCAGCCCGCGGCGCAGCGCGCGGTCCAGCGCGTTGACGGGCCCGTTGCCCTCGCCGGTGGCGACGATCCGCTCGCCCTTAGCCCACAGCTTGACCGTCGCCTCGTTGGCCTGGTCGCCGTCGGGGCGCTGCTCCACGATGGTGCGCCAGGACTCGAGCCGGAAGAAGCGCCGCGAGCGGCCGTCCACCTCGTCGCGGAGCAGCAGCTCGAACGAGGCGTCGGCGGCCTCGTAGGTGTAGCCCTTCAGCTCCTGCTCCTTGACGCGCTCGACGATCCGGCCGACGAGGTCGCGGTCGCCCTCCAGGTCGTAACCGAGCTCCCGGCCCTTCAGCTCGACGGACGCGCGGCCCGCCATGTCCGAGACGAGCATCCGCATGGTGTTGCCCACGCGCTCCGGGTCGATGTGCTGGTACAGATCCGGGTCGACCTTGATCGCGGAGGCGTGGAGGCCCGCCTTGTGCGCGAAGGCGGAGGTGCCGACGTACGGCTCGTGCGTGGAGGGGGTCAGGTTGACGACCTCGGCGATCGCGTGCGAGATCCGGGTCATCTCCTCCAGCGCGCCGGCCGGCAGCACCTGCTTGCCGTACTTGAGCTGCAGGGCGGCGGTGACGGGGAAGAGATTGGCGTTGCCCACCCGCTCCCCGTAGCCGTTCGCCGTGCACTGCACGTGCGTGGCGCCGCCGTCGACCGCGGCGAGCGTGTTGGCGACGGCGCAGCCCGTGTCGTCCTGCGCGTGGATGCCGAGGCGCGCTCCCGTGTCGGCGAGGACGGTGCGGACGACGGCGTGGATCTGCGCGGGCAGCATCCCGCCGTTGGTGTCGCACAGCACGACGACGTCGGCCCCCGCCTCGTGGGCGGCGCTGACGACCTGCTTCGCGTACCGGGCGTCCGCGTGGTAGCCGTCGAAGAAGTGCTCGCAGTCCACGAAGACGCGGCGCCCCTGCTCGCGCAGGTACGTCACGGTGTCGCGGACCATCGCCAGGTTCTCCTCCAGCGTGGTGCGCAGCGCCAGCTCGACGTGCCGGTCGTGGGACTTGGCGACGAGCGTCACCACGGGCGCACCCGACTCGGCCAGGGCCCTGACCTGCGGGTCGTCCGCTGCCCGCACGCCTGCCTTGCGGGTCGAGCCGAAGGCCACGAGCTGCGCGTTCCGGAAGTCGATCTCCCTGCGGGCGCGCTCGAAGAACTCGGTGTCGCGCGGGTTGGCACCCGGCCATCCGCCCTCGATGAAGCCGACGCCGAACTCGTCGAGGTGACGGGCGATCGTCAGCTTGTCGGCGACGGTGAGGTTGATGCCCTCACGCTGGGCCCCGTCGCGGAGGGTGGTGTCGAAGATGTGGAAACTGTCGTCCGGAGTGGCCGGGGCGTCGGTGGTCATGGCTGTTGTGGCTCCTGAAGGATGAGCGAGATCCGGAATGCCTGGCTCTGCTTGTCCCGCGTTACTCCTGGTTCCGCGTCGCGCTGCCGCTTCCGGCGGGGTGGTCCGGAAAACGAAAAAACCTCTCGCGGGTGCGAGAGGTCTGCGCGCGGGTCTGGGACACGGTGGCCGCCACCGCACAGGGGGTCTGGGTGCGGCAGTCGGTCACTGAGGACCGGCGCGCCTGCTGCCGATAATCATGGCGAACGAGGACACGTCGGCGAGTCTTGCACAGACCCGCCTCGGGCACGTAAAGCGTCTCACCATGCGGAAAGCGGGACGGAGCCGTCACCGGGGAGCGGTGGCGGGCGCCGCCCGCCACCGCATCGTCCCGCTCAGCGGGCTCCGTCGCTCCGGTGGCCCCGCCCTCGCGGCCTTGGCCGGGGACACAGGGGCCGCGAGGGTGTCAGGACAGCGGCCGCATCCAGCCATGCGCGTCCTCGGCCTTCCCCGTCTGGACGGCGAGCAGCTTCTCGCGCAGCTGCATGGTGATGGAGCCCGGCTGGCCGTCGCCGACCTTCCACGCTCCGTCCGCGCACTTCGCCTCGCCGACGGGGGTGATCACCGCGGCCGTGCCGCAGGCGAAGACCTCCGTGATGGTGCCTTCGGCGTTGCCCTCCCGCCAGTCGTCCACGGTCAGCCGGGTCTCCTCCGTCGCGTAGCCGAGGTCGGCGGCGAGCGTGAGCAGCGAGTCCCGGGTGATGCCGGGCAGCAGCGTGCCGGTGAGCGTCGGCGTGACGATCTTCGCGTCCTTGCCGGAGCCGTGCACGAAGTACAGGTTCATGCCGCCCATCTCCTCGATGTAGCGGCGCTCGACGGCGTCCAGCCAGACGACCTGGTCACAGCCCTGCTTCGCGGCCTCGGCCTGTGCGACCAGGGACGCGGCGTAGTTGCCCGCGCACTTGGCCTCCCCGGTGCCCCCGGGTGCGGCCCGCACGTACTCCTGGGAGAGCCAGACGGAGACGGGCCGCACGCCGCCGGGGAAGTACGAGCCGGCCGGCGAGGCGATGAGCATGAACAGGTACTCGTTGGCGGGCCGCACCCCGAGTCCGACCTCGGTGGCGAACATGAAGGGGCGCAGGTACAGCGACTCCTCCCCGCTGCCCGGCACCCACGCGTCGTCCTGGCGCACCAGCACCTCGCACGCCTCGATGAAGGTCTCCTCCGGCAGCTCCGGCATCGCCAGACGGCGTGCGCTGCGCTGGAAGCGGCGGGCGTTGGCGTCCGGACGGAAGGCGGCGACGGAGCCGTCCGGCTGCCGGTAGGCCTTCAGCCCTTCGAAGATCGACTGGGCGTAGTGCAGGGTCATGTTGGCCGGGTCGAGCTGCAGTGCCGCGTACGGCTGGAGCTGTGCGTCGTGCCACCCCCGGCCCTCGGTCCACTTGATCGTGACCATGTGGTCCGTGAAATGACGGCCGAAGCCCGGGTTCTTCAGCACCGCCTCGCGCTCCGCGTCTGGCAGCGGCTGGGAGGAGGGCTTGAGGTCGAAGTCGATACGAGGCGTCGTCATGATGAGCGCGTCCTTCACTGTGTGTCGTGGCGGACCGCGCTCCCGTTCGCCCTCAGTTGCCAGGACGTCCGAGCTTTCCCTGATGTGCCGGCCCCCACGTTCCGATTATCACGCGAAGGCCCGAGGGTGAGTCCGGGTGGGCGGCCCCTGAATGGATGGTGGCACCCCGACCCCCGCGTAGCACAGCGGCCGGGCGACGCATGCCCGGCCGATTGTCACCGCCGCGCGTACGCAGCCGCTACCGGCCGGGGGTTACCGGCGCCGGCGGTGACGGGACCCCGCCCCGGTGGTCCGGGGCGGGTGCCGGCGGGCTCAGCCGGCTACTCGTACGGCCAGTGCGTCGCCGATCTCGTCCGTCGTGCGGGCGGCGGCACGCCCGGCCAGGTCGGCGGCGACGGCGTCCTCGACGCGGACGGCCTCCGCCTCCATGCCCAGGTGCCGCAGCAGCAGGGCGACGGAGAGCACCGTGGCCGTGGGGTCGGCCTTGCCGGTGCCGGCGATGTCGGGTGCGGAGCCGTGCACGGGCTCGAACATGGAGGGGTACTCGCCGGAGGGGTTGATGTTCCCGGAGGCGGCGAGGCCGATGCCCCCGCTCACGGCTGCGGCGAGGTCGGTGATGATGTCACCGAAGAGGTTGTCGGTGACGATCACGTCGAAGCGTGCGGGATCGTTCACGAGGAAGATCGTGGCCGCGTCGACGTGCAGGTAGTCGGTGGTGACCTCGGGGTACTCCCGGCCCACCCTGTCGAAGGTGTTCTTCCACAGGTGGCCCGCGTGCACCAGCACGTTGTTCTTGTGCACGAGCGTCAGCTTCTTGCGGGGGCGTGCCTGGGCGCGCTCGTACGCGTCGCGCACGACACGCTCGACCCCGTAGGCGGTGTTCACGCTGACCTCGTTGGCCACCTCGGCGGGCGTGCCGGTGCGGATGCTTCCGCCGTTGCCGACGTACGGGCCCTCGGTGCCCTCGCGGACGACGACGAAGTCGATGTCCGGACGGCCGGCCAGCGGCGTCTCCGTGTTCGGGAAGAGCTTTGAGGGGCGCAGGTTGACGTAGTGGTCGAAGGCGAAGCGCAGCTTGAGGAGGAGCCCGCGCTCCAGCACCCCGGAGGGCACCCCGGGGTCGCCGATGGCGCCGAGGAGGATCGCGTCGTGCTGCTTGAGCTGCTCGAGCTCGGCGTCCGTCAGCGTCTCGCCCGTGGCGTGCCACCGCTTGGCGCCCAGGTCGTAGGGCTTGGTCTCGAGCTTCACGTCCTGAGGGAGCACGGCTGTCAGGACCTTCAGGCCCTGGGCCACGACTTCCTGGCCGATTCCGTCACCGGGGATCACTGCGAGGCTGATGGTGCGAGACATGGCAGCGACCCTAGTGGTTGTCCCAGAGCATGACACGTGCCGTCCATATCGCGGACGGGGGTCCGCGTCCCCGCAGGTGGACGGAGGCCGTGCGAGCCCGTCGTGCGCCTCGACACCGCACCGGCTGGAGGCGGTCGGGACTCGGGCGGACAGCTGCGGACAGCTGCGGACAGACGAACGGCGGCGGGGCGGCTCGGTCACGCCGTGCCGCCCCGCCGCCGTTCGTCAGTGGCCGGTCGAACCGCCGTTGTCGCGACGGTCGAGCGCGCGCTGGAGGGCGGCGGCGGCGTTCTTGCGGTCGGCGTCGCGCTTCGTACGGGCGGCGTGCCGCATGCGGCGGCGGGCAGTCTCATCCATGATCAGCAACTCCTTCTGCACAGAAAGATCGAAGAAGAGTGGGGTCGATAGACGCCGGAAGGGGCGGGGGCCTGAGGTGCAGCAGGGGTCGCCTGCGCGGAAGCACCGCAGCCTCATCCGCCGGTCGCTGGATGAGCGAGACGTTCGGCTTCTACAAAGGTAGAGGTGGCGGGCAGTGTTGTCTCGCCAAATAGTTGGTCTTCCTAGTATCTGAGACGAACACCACTCGGTTCAGGCCACGAGGACGTTACGGAAGTCGCGCGAGGAGCGCGGGCAGCTCACCTAGGCCAGTGATGCGCCTGGTCACGGCGGTGACGCCCGGGGCCGCCGGGGGTCCCTCCCCCGCGTCCCCCAGTGTCCCCGGCGCCTCGCCGGCCTCCGCCGCCACCCCTGTGACGCCGGTGGCGGGCGAAGCGCCGGGCGCCCCCGTGCGGTCGAGCCACACGCCGTGCAGCCCGGCCTCGCTCGCCGCGCAGGCGTCGATGTCGTATCTGTCCCCGACGTAGGCGACTTCCCGAGGCGGAAGGCCGAGCGCCGCGCAGCCGGCACGGAACGCCTCGGGAGCGGGCTTGGCGTGGCCGATTCCGTCCGCGCACAGCAGCGTCTCCATCCGCTCCCGGATGCCCAGACGCCGCAGCTTGCGCTCCTGCACGGCAGCGGACGAGTTGGAGAGCACCCCGTGCCTGTAGCGGGGCGTGAGCGCGTCCAGCGCGGGGACGGCGTCGGGGAAGAGCGTCCAGGCCTGCTCGTACAGCGCGACGTACCGTCCGAACCAGGCGTCGGCCTCGGCGTCGGGGAGGGGCGTGCCGAGGAAGGCACGGGCCCGCTCCCTGCGGTGCTCCAGGAAACCGAGCTCTCCGCTGACGAAGCGTGCGAACTGCTCCTCCATCACCTCGCGCCAGCGTGCGAGAGCGGCCTCCGGCGAGGGGTGGCGTGCGAGCAGCCGTTCCGCCTCGATGTGGCGCAGGGCTCCGGCACGGTCCGAGCCGGTGTAGTCGAAGAGGGTGTCGTCGACGTCCCACAGCACGGCGCGGATCGGCATGTGCCGGACGGTACCAGGCAGTTGGCGGCCGTACTGGCAGTCGCCGGCGGCCCTGCCGGGCGCCGACGCGGCGGCCCCGGCGTCCTCCTGCTGGGAGGTGGACGCCGGGGCCGCCGGGGAAGGGCGCGGCCGCGGAACGCTCCGCGGCCGGAGGGCTCAGCCCATGTGCGGGTAGCGGTAGTCGGTCGGCGCCACCTGGGTCTCCTTGATGGCGCGCGGCGACATCCACCGCAGCAGGTTGAACTTGGACCCTGCCTTGTCGTTGGTGCCGGAGGCGCGGGCGCCGCCGAAGGGCTGCTGGCCGACGATGGAGCCGGTCGGGCGGTCGTTGAGGTAGAAGTTGCCCGCGGCGAAACGGAGCTTCTCGCTCGCCTCCGCCAGGGCCGCCCGGTCCTTCGCGAGGACGGCGCCCGTGAGCGCGTAGGCGGCGACGGACTCCATCTGCTCCAGCATCGACTCCCAGGTTTCGTCCTCGTAGACGTGGACGGCGAGGATCGGGCCGAAGTACTCCTCGGAGAAGACCTCGTTCCCGGGGTCGGTGCAGGCGATGACCGTCGGCTTGACGAACCAGCCCACGGAGTCGTCGTACTCTCCGCCGACGAGGATCTCGCAGCTCGGGTCCTGCTTCGCGCGGTCGATGGCCGCCTTGTTCTTGGCGAACGCGCGGTCGTCGATGACGGCGCCGATGAAGTTCGACAGGTCGCTGACGTCACCCATCGCGAGACCCTCGGTCTCCGCGACGAGTTCGTCCTTCAGGCCGCCCTCCCACAGCGAACGCGGGATGTAGGCGCGGGACGCCGCCGAGCACTTCTGGCCCTGGTACTCGAAGGCGCCGCGGACCATGGCCGTCTTCAGCACCGCGGCGTCGGCGGTCGGGTGGGCGACGATGAAGTCCTTGCCGCCCGTCTCACCGACGATCCGCGGGTAGGACCTGTAGCGGTCGATGTTCTCGCCGACGGTCCTCCACAGGTACTTGAAGGTGCGGGTCGAACCCGTGAAGTGCACGCCCGCCAGGTCCGGGTGGGGCAGCGCGACCTCGGAGACCTCCTTGCCGTCGCCCGTGACGAGGTTGATCACGCCCTTGGGCATGCCGGCCTCCTCCAGCAGCTCCATGAGGAGCACGGCGGAGTGCGTCTGCGTCGGGGACGGCTTCCAGACCACCACGTTGCCCATCAGCGCCGGCGCGGTCGGCAGGTTGCCGGCGATGGCCGTGAAGTTGAAGGGGGTGATCGCGTAGACGAAGCCCTCCAGCGGACGGTGGTCGAGCCGGTTCCACACGCCCTTCGGCTGGATGGGCGGCTGCTCCTCCAGGAGTTCACGCGCGAAGTGCACGTTGAAGCGCCAGAAGTCGATCAGCTCGCAGGGCGCGTCGATCTCCGCCTGCTGGACGGTCTTGGACTGCCCCAGCATCGTCGAGGCGGCGATCGTCTCCCGCCACGGGCCGGAGAGCAGCTCGGCGGCCTTGAGGATGATGGCGGCACGGTCGTCGAAGGACATCGCACGCCATGCGGGGGCCGCCGCCAGCGCGGCGTCGATCGCCTCCTGCGCGTCCGCCCGCGTGGCGTTGGCGTAGGTGCCGATCACCTTGCTGTGGTTGTGCGGCTGGACGACGTCGACGCGTTCGCCGCCCCCCATCCGCTTCTGCCCGTCGATCGTCATGGGCAGGTCGACGGGGTTCTCGGCGAGCTCCTTGAGCTTGCGCTCCAGGCGGGCACGCTCGGGGGAGCCGGGTGCGTAGGTGTGCACCGGCTCGTTGTACGGGGCGGGGACCTGGGTCACAGCGTCCATGGCGGCCGTGTCTCCTTCACTGTCAGTGCTTTCTTTCAGCCGGTCAGCTGCGGGTGGCGAGCGAGCGGAGGAAGAAGCCGAGATTGGCCGGGCGCTCCGCGAGGCGCCGCATGAAGTATGCGTACCAGTCCGTTCCGTAGGGGACGTATACGCGCACCCGGTGGCCCTCGTCGGCCAGTCGCTGCTGCTCGGCGTCCCGGATGCCGTAGAGCATCTGGAACTCGAACTCGTCGTGCTTGCGCCCGAGCCGCCGTGCCAGTTCCTGCGCTATGGCGACCATCCGCGGGTCGTGCGATCCGACCATGGGATAGCCCTTGCCGGACATCAGGATCTTCAGGCAGCGGACGTACGCGCGGTCCACGTCCGCCTTCTTCTGGTAGGCGACCGCGGCCGGCTCGTCGTACGCCCCCTTCACCAACCGTACGCGCGAGCCCTCTCCGCTGAGGGCGAGAGCGTCCTCCTCGGTGCGGTGGAGGCAGGACTGCAGGACGGCGCCCGTCTGGGGGTGGCCGGCACGCAGTTCGGCCAGGACGGCGAGAGTGGAGTCGACCGTGTGGTGCGCCTCCATGTCCAGCGTCACCGTGGTCCCCGCCTCGGCGGCGGCCTCGACGACGGGCCGGACGTTCGCCAGGGCGACGTCGTGCCCTCCGGGCAGGGCCTGCCCGAACGCGGACAGCTTCACCGACATCTCCGCCCGGGGCCCCAGGCCCACGTCGCCGAGGGCCTGGGCGAGGGCGAGGTACGCGTCGCGGTTGCGGAGCGCCTCCGTGCGGTCGGTGGTGTCCTCGCCGAGGTGGTCGAGGGTGACCTGGAGTCCGCGGCCGGTCAGCGTCCGTACTGCGTCGAGGCACGGGTCGAGCTGCTCACCGGCCACGAAACGGTCCACCACGGGACGGGTGACCGGCGCCGACGAGACGAGACGGCGGATGCCGTCGCTGCGCGAGGCGGCGAGGAGCACTGGTCCGAACACGGGCACCTCCACTGGCGTTCTTGTGCACGCTCCTGGCGTCCGTGGCAGGCCGCGGGCACGGCGGGCCGGGGCGTCGGAGCCACCCTGAATCTAAGGATCGCGCTGAGCCGACGCCATCGACAGCTGTCACGCATCCGTGTCCCAGATCTCAGACATCTGTACGAGAATGGGGGGACCGCCCGCGGGGAGGCGGCGCACGGGGCGGACCGCCGACGCGGCGGGGCCAGGGGCACGGGCAGATGAACAGCGGAGCGGACGGACATGCGCGAGGACTACCAGGCGCTCATCGACGAGGTCTCCGCCCTGCTCGGCACCCCCGCCACCCTTGAGGGTCGCGACTTCGCGCTGATCGCCTTCGGCGCGCACGAGAGCCACGGCGAGGGCGGCGAGCCCGCCCTCGACCCCGTACGGACCCGCTCGATCCTCGGACGCGGCTCGACCGCCGAGGTGCGGGCGTGGTTCGAGAGCTTCGGCATCACGAAGGCGACCGAGCCCGTCCGCATCCACCCGGAGCCGTCGGCGGGCGTCGTGCACGGCCGGATCTGCCTGCCCGTGCGGTACGGGGGCGTCGCCCACGGCTACATCTGGCTGATCGACGACGGCCGGCTCGACCTGGCCGACCCGCGGATGACGCCGGCCATGGCGGTGGCGGCGCGCATAGGCGAACTGCTGGCGGCGGAGGCCCGCACGGAGGCGCGCACCGGCGAGCTGCTGCGGGCCTTGCTCCTCGGCGGCGCGGAGACGCCGGGCCGCGGCGCGGGGTCCGGTGGTGCGGGGCAGGGGCACGGCCCCGCGCTGAGCGCGGAGGAGAGCGCCGCTGCCGCCGCCGAACTGCGGGAGCTGATGGGGTCGGCGGCCTCCGGCCCGCTGGCGCTGCTGGCGGTGGCACCCTGGCGTACGGACGGTACGGCCGCGCCTGACCCCGGAGCCGCGCACGTACCGCCCCATGTGATGGCACGGTGCGTGCTCCCCACCGTGGCCGGGCCGTCCGGGCGGCGCGGCCGGGAAAGCGGGGCAGCGTCACGGGCGGGGGCACCGTCCGGGTCCGGTGGCGGGGGCCCGCTCTCCGGACCCGTCCTGGCCGCTGTCGTGCGGCTGCGCTCGGTGCAGAGCAGCGATCCCGCGCGTACCGCGGCGGGCCGGCTGCTCCGCGTCCCGCGCCCGCCGGCCGCCGCCGGTGTGAGCGCACCGCGCCGCGGCCTCGACGAGCTGCTGCCCGCGTGGCGTGAGGCGGTCGCCGCGGCGCGCGCCGCACGGGCGGAGGCGCGGCTCGGGCCCGTGGCCGAGTGGGACGCGATAGGCCCGTACCGGCTGCTGACCGGGCTGGCGCCGGAAGCCGCCGGGGAACCCTCCGTGCAGGCCCTGCTGAGCCCCGCGCACGCCGAACTGGCCCGTACGGCCGAGGTGTTCCTCGACCACGCCGGGCAGGCGGGCCGTACGGCCTCAGTGCTCGGGATCCACCGGCAGACGCTCTACTACCGGCTCGCGCGCATCGAGGCGCTCACGGCCCTCGACCTCGACGACGGCGCGTCACGCCTGCTGCTGCACATGGCTCTGAAAGCGGCGCGGCTGTAGGGGAGCGCGCTCGCCCGCTTCGGGCACGGGCTGAGCAGACGGCCTGTGCGAAGCGCCCGTCACCGGTACGCTGCCGCGACCAGAAATGTTGTGTCCACGACAACACTCACGGAGAGGCCTTCATGAAGAAGCGAACCGGCATCCTGCTGGGCATGGTCCTGGTAGCGGGGGCGGTGGCGCCGGTGGCGGCGTCCGCCGCGGAGCCGCAGGCGACGAACTTCCAGCTCCCCTTCACCTGCGGTGACTCCTGGCGGCTCGACACGTGGGGCCACAACCCCGCGCTGGACATGGTCCGCGAACCGGACCAGCACGGCACCGAGGGCGCCCCGCTGCTGGCAGCGGAGGCCGGCACCGTCAACATGTCGTTCTGGCACGACAACGCCGGCAACGTCGTCCAGATCAACCACGGCGGCGGCTACCACACCACGTACATCCACATGGAGTCCCGGGCCGTCAACGTAGGCGACACCGTCGCCCAGGGCCAGCAGATCGGCGCCGTCGGACGGACGGGCGCAGGGGCGAACGACCACCCCCACCTCCATTTCGAGCTCGGCGTCGACGCCAACGGCGACGGGGAGGCCTCCTGGGGCAAGGCGGACTCCGAGCGGGTCAACGCCTCGTTCAACGGGACCGAGTACGCCGGAGCCAGCCAGACCTGGCGGAACGTCGCGAGCAACAACTGCTGACTCTCCCGCAGTGGGACGGCCCGCCGCCTCGACCGCGTCCCGGACCCGTTCCGGGTCACCGGTCCGCGCGGCGTGCGGGCCGTCCGCCGCTGCGGGCACGCGCACGGCGGACGTGGGGCGGGGCTGAAAAACCGGGGGCGCGCGACGGGGCCGGTGCGTAGTTTCGCCACCATGACGGACACGGGCGATGCGCTGCGGGCGGTCTACGACGAGCGGATCCGGGGCGGGCCCCATGAGCCGCTGCCCGGCGTCGTCTACGAGCGCGACGGCCCCGTGCTCCGTTCGGTCGGCCAGTTCCGCGGCTTCGTCTTCCCTCCCCGCGACACGGGTGTGCGCGGTGCCGCGCTGGACCGCCTCATCGCCCGGCAGCGCGACCGCTTCGCGGAACGCGGCGAGGCCGTCGAGTGGCGCAGCCACGAGCACGACGAGCCGCCCGAACTGCCCGGACGCCTGCTGGCCGCCGGCTTCACGCCCGAGCAGCGGCGGACGGTCCTCCTCGCCCGCACCTCCGAGATCGCGCAGGAACCGGATCTCCCGGAAGGGGTCGTGGTGCGCCGGGTCACCGGTGAGCGCGACATGCGCCGTATCGCGGAGATGCAGTCCGAGGTCTGGGGCGGCGACCTGAGCTGGCTGGCCGGCGTGCTGACCGGGCGGACGGCGGCCGCTCCGGAGGAGACGGTCGTACTGACGGCGGAGGCGGCCGGACGGGTCGTCTGCACGGCGTGGACGTTCCTCAGTCTGGAGGGCGGTCACGCGGGCCTGCGCGGCGGCACGACCCTGCCCGGCTGGCGGGGCCGGGGCATCTACAGGAGCCTCGTCGCCCTCCGGGCGAAGGCGGCGGCCGACCGCGGTGTGCCGTACCTGCACGTGGAGGCCACCGCCGACAGCCGCCCGGTGCTGGCGCGGCTCGGCTTCCACGCCGTCACGACGATGACGCCGTACGTGTGGACGCCGGAGAGCTGAGCCGTCCGGCCGCGCGCCCTGCGAGTGACAGGGCGGACGGGCCGCCGAGCTCTCAGGCTCCGACGGTGCCGTCGATGGCCTCGCGCAGGAAGTCCGCGTGGCCGTTGTGCCGGGCGTACTCGTGGATCAGGTGGAGCATGACGATCCGCAGCGAGACGTCCTCGCCCCACCTCGGCTGGTGCGCAGTCACGTCGAGCGACGCGGCCTCCCGTTCGATGCGGCGGGCGTGCCCGACCTCGGCCCGCCAGGCGTCGAAGACCTCGGCGCGCGTGGAGCCGCTCGCGTCGTACGCCTGCTGGAAGTCGCCCTCCTCCGACCAGAGGAGAGGGATGTCCTCGCCGTTGACCGTCCGCCGGAACCAGGCGCGCTCGACCTCCGCCATGTGCCGGACCAGGCCGAGCAGCGACAGCGACGAGGGCGGCATCGACCGGCGGCGCAGCTGCTCGTCCGTGAGGCCCTCGCACTTCCACTCGAGCGTCGCCCGGTGGAAGTCGAGGTAGACGCGCAGGCTCTCGCGCTCACCGCCCGTGAGGGGTGGCGTGGGACGTTCGACGGGCACCGCGGTTCCTCATCTCTGTCTAGCGTGCGGGGTTCCGGCCCGGCCGCCCGGGCGCTGCCTCCGCTCCCCCGCCTGCCGGGCGGGCGGCGGGAACGGGCTGTGCCCGGACCGCGATGAGCGGTCCGGGCACTGCGCTGCCGGAGCGGACGCGCGTCAGGCTGTGCCGCTCAGTCGGTGAGGTCCACGTCAGTCGGTGAGGTCCACGCTGCGGGCCGACGTCGCACCGATCTCGCCCTTGATCTCCGCGAGCACCGGGGCGGGGATGTTGTCGTCGACGGTCAGCGCGACCAGCGCGTCGCCGCCCGCCGTGGCGCGGCCGACCTGCATGCCGGCGATGTTGATGCCGGCCTCGCCGAGGATGCGTCCGACGGTGCCGACGACGCCCGGGCGGTCGGCGTAGCGGAAGAAGGCCATGTGCTCCGCGAGCGCAAGGTCCACGTCGTGCTCGCCGACGGCGACGATCTTCTGCAGATGCTTGGGCCCGGCCAGGGTGCCGGAGACCGAGACCTCCTCGCCGCTGCTGAGCGTGCCCCGCACGGTGACCACGTTGCGGTGCTCGGGCGACTCGCTGGAGGTGGTGAGCCGCACCTCGACGCCGCGCTCCTGCGCGAAGAGCGGCGCGTTGACGTAACTGACCGTGTCGTCGACGACGTCCTCGAAGACGCCCTTCAGCGCGGAGAGTTCGAGGACCTTCACGTCGTGCTGCGTGATCTCGCCGTACACCTCGACGTCCAGCCGCACCGCGACCTCTCCCGCGAGGGCGGTGAAGATCCGGCCGAGGCCCTCGGCCAGCGGCAGCGCCGGGCGCACGTCCTCGGCGATGACGCCGCCCTGGACGTTGACGGCGTCCGGCACGAGCTCGCCGGCCAGAGCGAGCCGCACGGACCTGGCGACGGCGATGCCCGCCTTCTCCTGGGCCTCGCCGGTGGAGGCGCCCAGATGCGGCGTGCACACGACCTGGTCGAACTCGAAGAGCGGGGAGTCGGTGCACGGCTCGCTGGCGTAGACGTCCAGGCCCGCGCCCGCCACGCGCCCTTCCTTCAGCGCGGAGGCCAGCGCCGCCTCGTCGACGATGCCGCCGCGGGCCGCGTTGATGACGCGCACGCCCGGCTTGACCTTGTGCAGGGCGTCGTCGCCGATCAGGCCGAGGGTCTCGGGCGTCTTGGGGAGGTGGACGGTGATGAAGTCCGAGGTCTCCAGCAGCTCGTCCAGGGAGAGCAGCTTCACGCCCATCTGCGCGGCGCGGGCAGGCTGCACGAACGGGTCGTACGCGACGACCTTCATCCCGAACGCGGACATCCGCTGCGCGACCAGCACGCCGATGCGGCCGAGGCCCACGACGCCGAGCGTCTTCTCGCTCAGCTCGACGCCCGTGTACTTGCTCCGCTTCCACTCCCCGTTCTTCAGGGCCGAGTTGGCCTGCGGGATGTTCCGCGCGCTGGCGATCAGGAGGCCGCAGGCGAGCTCGGCGGCGGTGACGATGTTGGACGTGGGCGCGTTGACGACCATGACGCCGGCCTTCGTGGCGGCGGGTACGTCGACGTTGTCGAGCCCGACACCCGCCCGGGCCACCACCTTGAGCTTGCGGGCCGCGGCGACGGCCTCCGCGTCCACCTTCGTGGCGGAGCGCACGAGGATCGCGTCGACGTCGGCGATGGCGGTGAGGAGTTCGTCCCGGTCGGCTCCGTTGCAGCTGCGGATCTCGAAGTCCGGTCCGAGAGCGTCGACGGTGGCGGGCGAGAGCTCTTCGGCGATCAGTACTACGGGCTTGCTCACGTGGTCTCCAGTCTGGGCGTACCTCCCGGGCCGAAGGCCCAGGGGGCGGGTCGTCCTCACCGCGGGCAGGCGGCGGGGAACCACGGCCGCGTCCCGGCGGCCGTAGACGGTGGAGGGGGTCATCCCCGCGGGCGCAGGGCAGACGCACGACGCTGTGAGCCTGTGGCGCGCTTGGCTTGTGCCTGCAGTGTAGCCAGCCACGCCAGGTGGGGGCTTCCCCTCCCGGTAATCGATCATCGTCCTGACCGGCCGCCGGCGCGACGGGGTCTCAGCAGCCGGGACGCGTGCCGCACCTCCCGGCGCTCCCCTGCTCCGGCGCCCCGGAGGCGGCGGCGCTGGTCGTGGGGCGCGGGCGCGGAGAGGTCCGCTCCCAGGGGCGCCGGGAGATCGTTCCTGCGCCCCCTGTGCGCCTTCACGCCTCCGTTCGTACGGGTACGGTCACCTCCCCCCTCACGTCGCGGCTGGAATGCGCGGCCAGCAGGCGGTACTCGCCCGCGGGGGTCCGCCAGCCGCACGCCGCCTCGTCCCACACCTCGAAGGCCCGTGGGGCGACGCGCACGGAGGCGGTCGCCGTCGCACCCGGTGCCGCTTCGACGACGGTGAACCCGGCGAGCCAGCGCAGCGGCCGGCGCGGGCTCGCCCCGGACGGCCCGGCAGCGGCGCGCGGGGCCTCCAGGTAGAGCTGCACGACCTCGCGGGAGGGGCGCACGCCGGTGTTCCGCACCGGCACCGTCACCTTCAGCGGTTCGCCCGCCCGCCAGGGGCCGGCTCGCGGCGGGCCGTACGACCAGTCCGCGTAGCCGAGCCCGAAGCCGAAGTCGCGGGCGGGCGTACGGGCAAGGCGGTCCCAGCCGCGGTGGCCGACGTCGAGGTCCTCGGCGTAGTCGATGACCCCGTCGCGCGGCACGCCGTCCGACACGGGCACGTCGCCGTGGGACGCGGGGAGCGTCCAGGGCAGCCGTCCGGAGGGCTCGGCCGCACCCGTCAGCACGTCGGCGAGCGAGGCGCCCGCCTCCTGGCCGGGCAGCCACCACCACAGCGTCGCCGGAGCGCCGTCCGGCGAGTCCAGCCACGGCAGCAGCACGGGCGCGCCCGCGTTCACCACGGCCACGGTGCGCGGATTGGCCGCAGCGACCCGTTCCACCAACTCGCACTGACGTCCCGGGAGTTCGAGGCTCTCCCGGTCCCAGCCCTCCGACTCGGTCTCGTGGTTGGTGCCGACGACCACGACGGCGACGTCCGCCTCACCGGCCGCCCGCACGGCCTCGGCGATCTCCTCGCCGTCTCCCGGCCCGGGCGGAAGATGGCGCAGCTCCACGCGCGCGAAGCGGCCGAACGGCCCGGCGTCGACGGCCTGCACCGTCGCGGTGAGGGACAACCGCCTTCCACCGCACGGCACTTGCACTGTCCGCACGTAGCCGCGCGGGTGGTTCGCCGACGAGTCGAGCAGGGCTTCCTTCCCCACGCGGTGCGTGCTCTCGCTGAGCACGGACCCGTCGATCTCGATCCGGTGCGCTCCCGCCGGAGCGGCCTCCAGCAGATGCTCTCCCGCTTCGCGGAGACCGATCCGGGCCTCGACGTGTACGGAGACCGCCTCCGCGGGCAGCCCGCGCACCACACCGTCCCAGGGCAGAGGCAGAGTGCGCGTCTCCAACTGCCGCTCACCCGGGCCGAGTACGGTCAGCGCGACCTGGCCTCCGTCCACGTGTGCCGCCTCCATGAGAGGCGCGTGGCTCAGGGTGCGGCCGCCGCGGTGCGCGGTGACGGCGGCGGACGGGAACGCCTCACGCAGGGCGTCGAGCGGGCGGCTGACATACGGCGCCGTGACGTGCGCGCTGCCGCCGCCCTGCACGAACGGCTCCAGGGCGTTGGCGCCGATCAGAGCGATGCGGGAGGTGGAGGGCGGGAGGGGCAGCAGTCCGTCGTTGCGCAGCACCACGGTCGCCCGGGCCGCCGCGCGGCGCAGTACGGCGCGGGTGGCGGGCTCGTCCCCCGAGGCGGCCTCCAACCTCCTCCCGCCGGACGGGAGTTCACCACCGGGGCGACCGGCTGAGAGGTCCGCCGCTGGAGCCTGCGGGGAGGTCTCCGTCCCTGAGAGGGCGGCGAGCCGGAGGATGCGCCGCACCTTGTCGTCGACGTCCTCCAGCGGAACCTCACCGGCACGCACGGCCTCCCGCAGCGCCGTCCCCCAGGGCCCGCCCGGGCCCGGCATGACCAGGTCCAGTCCGTTGCGCGCCGAGGCGGCGGTGCTGTTCGTCGCCATCCAGTCGCTCACCACGACACCGTCGAACTCCCATTCCTCCTTGAGGAGTTCGCGCAGCAGCCACCGGTGCTCCGTGGCCGGGGCGGAGTCCGCCGGCTCTCCGGGCCCCTCGCTTTCCGGCCCCCGCCCGACCGTGAGTCCGTTGTAGGCCGCCATGAGCATCCACACGCCCGCGTCCTTCACGACCCTCTCGAACGGCGCCAGATACACCTCGCGGAGCGCGCGGACGCTCAACCGCGAGTGGTAGACGGTCCGTTGCGTCTCGGAGTCGTTGGCGACGAAGTGCTTCACGCAGGCGCCCACCCCGTTCCGCTGGAGGGCCCTGACGTACGCGACGGCCAGCCGTCCGCTGAGCAGCGGGTCCTCGGAGAAGCATTCGAAGTGCCGTCCCCCCAGGGGCGTCCGCTGCAGGTTGACCACCGGCGCGAGCACGACGTCCGCGCTCTTGGCTCGAGCCTCCGCCGCCATGAGCGCGCCCAGCTCGTCCAGCAGGCCCTCGTCCCACGTCGCGGCGAGCGCCGAGGGCGCGGGGAGCTGCGCCGAGGTCGTGGGCGCCGTGCCGCGGCCACGCACACCGATCGGCCCGTCGGAGACGGTCAGGGGGCGGAGGCCCACCGCGGGGAGCGGCGGCAGCGTCCATGCCGTGGCGCCCGTGACGACGCGTACGCGTTCCTCGACGCCCAGCCGGGACACCAGTTCCCCGAGCCGGGCGTCGGAGAGTCCGCCGGGGGCGTGCCGTCCCACGCCGGTCATTCCTTCTCCTCCTCGGACGTCGTCGCGGCGTACGGCCGCCTCCCCGCGCACATCCTCCCCAGGCGTGCCGCCGTGAATCCCGACGGCTCCGGGCGGCGGCCCGCTCGGGCGGCGGCGGGGCATGGCAGGAAGGGTGGGAACCTCGTCATTGCGGACATCGGAGGCCGGCTGAAGAATGAGCACCGTGACCGGGGAGCCCCGAAGAGGCAGCGCAGACGTCCTGGTGGTCCTCTTCGACGGCGTGCACAGCCTCGACGTCACGGGCCCCGTCGAAGTCTTCGCCGGAGCATGCGACGCCGCCGGGGACCCCGCCGCCTACCGGCTGCGCACGGCCTCACCGGACGGCGGCCCTGTGCGCACCTCCAGCGGCCTCACCCTCGTCCCGGACCTCCGCCTCGACGACGCCGGGGCGCCGCACACGCTGCTGGTGCCGGGCGGACGGGGCACACGGGAGCCGGACCCGCGGCTGCTCGAATGGCTGCGCGCGCGAGCCCCCGGAGCCCGGCGCCTGGTCTCCGTCTGCACCGGCGCGATGCTCCTCGCCGAGGCGGGTCTGCTGCGCGGACGCCGGGCGACCACCCACTGGGCGTACAGCGGCTCGCTCGCCCGCCGCCACCCGGAGACCGAGGTCGACCCGGACCCGATCTACATCCGCGACGGCAACGTCTCCACCTCGGCCGGGGTGACCGCGGGCATCGACCTGGCTCTCGCGCTGGTCGAGGAGGACCTCGGACGGGAGGTGGCGCTCGAGGTGGCCCGCCGTCTGGTGGTCTTCCTCCACCGTCCGGGCAACCAGGCGCAGTTCAGCGCCCAGCTGGCCGCGCAGACCGCCCGGCGGGAGCCGCTGCGCGAACTCCAGCAGTGGATCGTCGAGCATCCCGAGGATGACCTGTCCGTCACCGCGCTCGCGCGCCGAGTGCGGCTCTCGCCACGGCACTTCGCACGCGTCTTCCAGGAGGAGACCGGCACGACGCCGGGACGCTACGTCGACCGGGTCCGCCTGGCCCAGGCGCGCAGGCTTCTGGAGGAGAGCTCGCGGAGCATCGCGGAGATCTCCCGCGCCTGCGGTTACGGCACCCCGGAAGGGATGCGCCGCGCCTTCGTGAAGGGCCTGGGGTCGGCCCCTGCCGACTACCGGCGCCGCTTCCGGCCCCCGGACGGCTGACCTGACCGGCCGGCGACCCGCCGGAGGCACCCGGCGGGGGCCGGGTTCGGAGCCCGGGCCTGGCTCAGACGCCGTCCTCCCGCGGAGATCCCGTCCTGCGCAGCTCCGCGGGCAGATGCTCCATGTCGCCGTGGACGATCAGGCAGGCGGGGCGGCCCGGCGTGTAGCGGATGACGGTCAGCGCGGCGTTCGCGTGGTCGAGCCCGAACCACCGCCACGCGGGCGCGTCCAGAGCGTCCCGCACGAACCAGCCGACCAGGAAGTTGTGCGTGACGATCAGCTCGTGGCACGGCTCGGCCCCGTCCGCCGGCCCCGCGAACTGCTCCAGGGCCCGGGGCGCGAGAGTCCGCCCGGCCTCGCGCTCGGAAGCGGGGAGGCGCGCGAGCCGGCTGAGCACGAACTCGGCCGACTCCGGAGGCAGTTCGTCCGGAGTCGGTACGTACGGAAGGTAGTCGCCGGCCACCTCCGTCTCACGCAGCGGCACGTCACCGAGCCGGCTGCCGACGAGCCGGGCGGTCTCCCGCGCACGCGGCAGCGGGCCGTGCCACACCGTCGTCAGCGGCCGGCCGCGGAGCCGGTCGCCGAGCAGCACGGCCTGACGGCGGCCCGCGTCCGTCAGCGTTCCGCCGCCGGACGCCTCGCCGTGCCGCGCGAGGTACAGGTAGCGGGTCGCGGATCCGGTCATACGCGTGCGGACTCCTTCGGCGCGGCGGGCGGGACGGCAGCACGACGGGGCCGCCGCGCTCCCTCGCGGAAGCGGGACGGCCCCGGGTGCGGCTCAGCGGGCGGTGAGCGCCCCGGCGCTCACCACGGGGAGGTTCACGCCTCCTCGTCCACCCAGCTCATCAGCTTGCGGAGCTTGCGCCCCGTCGTCTCCAGCAGGTGGTCGTTGGCTGCCTTCTTGTACTCGTTGTACTTCGGCAGACCCGCGTTGTACTCCTTCATCCAGTTGTTGGCGAAGCTGCCGTCCTGGATGTCGTCGAGCAGCTTGCGCATCTCGTCCTTGACGCCGTCGTTGATGACGCGCGGGCCGCTGACGTAGTCGCCCCACTCGGCCGTCTCGGAGACCGACCAGCGCATCTTCTCCAGGCCGCCCTCGTACATCAGGTCCACGATCAGCTTCAGCTCGTGGAGGCACTCGAAGTACGCGATCTCCGGCTGGTAGCCGGCCTCGACGAGCGTCTCGAAGCCCGCCTTGACCAGCGCGGACGTGCCGCCGCAGAGGACCGCCTGCTCGCCGAAGAGGTCCGTCTCGGTCTCCTCGGTGAACGTGGTCTTGATGACGCCCGCACGCGTGCCGCCGATGCCCTTCGCGTAGGAGAGCGTCAGGGCGAACGCGTCACCCGTCGCGTCCTGCTCGACGGCGGCGATGCACGGCACGCCGCGCCCCTCCTCGAACTGGCGGCGCACCAGGTGGCCGGGACCCTTGGGGGCGACCATGCAGACGTCGATGTTGGCCGGGGGCTTGATGAAGCCGTACCGGATGTTGAGCCCGTGTCCGAAGAAGAGGGCGTCGCCGTCCTTCAGGTTCGGGGCGACGGACTCCTCGTACACCTTGGCCTGGAGTGGGTCCGGAACCAGGACCATGATCACGTCGGCTTCGGCGGACGCCTCCGCCGGCGTGGTCACCTTCAGGCCCTGCTCCTCGGCCTTCACACGGGACTTGGAGCCCTCGTGCAGGCCCACCCGCACGTCGACGCCGGAGTCGCGCAGCGACAGCGCGTGGGCGTGACCCTGGCTGCCGAAGCCGAGAACCGCCACCTTGCGGCCCTGGATGATGGACAGGTCGGCGTCGTCGTCGTAGAACAGCTCGGCCACTTGGGAAATCTCCTCGTTCGGGTCCGGGGGTGCTCCCCGGGTGGTTCAAAGGGGGGGTGCTCCGCCCAACCTATTGCGGCCGGGCGGAGCGGTGAGGGAGGGGTCGCCGCCGCCCCGTCAGGCGGAGCGGTCGAGGGCGCGCAGGCTCCGGTCGGTGATGGAGCGCGATCCGCGCCCGACGGCGATGGTCCCCGACTGCACCAGCTCCTTGATGCCGTACGGCTCCAGCATCTTGAGCATGGCGTCGAGCTTGTCGCTGCTGCCGGTGGCTTCGATGGTGACGGCCTCCGGCGAGACATCCACGGTCTTGGCGCGGAAGAGGGACACGATCTCGACGATCTGGGAGCGGGTCTCGTTGTCGGCCCGGACCTTCACCAGAACGAGTTCACGCTGGACGGCCGAAGCCGGGTCCAGCTCAACGATCTTGAGAACGTTGACGAGTTTGTTGAGCTGCTTGGTGACCTGCTCCAGCGGCAGGTCCTCCACGTTCACCACGATCGTGATGCGGGAGATCTCGGGATGCTCGGTCACGCCCACGGCGAGCGAGTCGATGTTGAAGCCGCGGCGGGAGAACAGCGAGGCGATCCGGGCCAGGATGCCCGGGGTGTTCTCCACCAGGACGGAGAGTGTGTGCTTGGACATTCCTCTGGTTCCTCTTCCCTGGCCTCAGTCGTCGCTGTCGCCGAAGTCGGGGCGCACTCCGCGCGCCGCCATGACCTCGTCGTTGGAGGTGCCTGCCGCGACCATCGGCCAGACCATCGCGTCCTCGTGGACGATGAAGTCGATGACGACAGGACGGTCGTTGATGGCGTTGGCCTTCTCGATCACCGAGTCCAGCTCCTCGGGGTCCTCGCAGCGGATGCCGACGCAGCCCATCGCCTCGGCCAGCTTCACGAAGTCGGGGCAGCGGGTGCCCCTGCCCGCCGGCTCCCCGGCGGATCCCGGCGCCGCGGAGCCGGAGTGCAGCTTCGTGTTGGAGTAGCGCTGGTTGTAGAAGAGCGTCTGCCACTGGCGGACCATGCCGAGCGCGCCGTTGTTGATGATCGCGACCTTGATGGGGACGCCGTTGAGTGCCGCCGTCGCCAGCTCCTGGTTCGTCATCTGGAAGCAGCCGTCGCCGTCGATCGCCCAGACCGTGCTCTCCGGCCTGCCCACCTTGGCGCCGAGCGCTGCGGGGACCGCGTAGCCCATGGTGCCCAGGCCGCCGGAGTTGAGCCACGTCGCCGGCTTCTCGTAGTCGATGAAGTGGGCGGCCCACATCTGGTGCTGCCCCACGCCCGCCGCGAAGACGGTGCCTTCCGGAGCCAGCCGGCCGATGCGCTGGATGACCTGCTGCGGGGACAGGGAGCCGTCCTCCGGCAGGTCGTAGCCGAGCGGGTAGGTCTCCCGCCAGCGGTTCAGCTGCGTCCACCAGTCCGTGTATCCGGCGCGGGCGGCCGCGTACGCGTCGGTGCCGCCCGCGGGAGCCGCCGCCCCCAGCTCGGCCTGGACGGCGACCACGAGGTCGGCGATGACCTCGCGGGCGTCACCGACGATCGGGACGTCCGCCGCGCGGTTCTTGCCGATCTCCGCCGGGTCGATGTCCGCGTGGACGATCTTCGCCATGGGCGCGAAGGAGTCCAGCTTGCCGGTCACGCGGTCGTCGAAGCGCGCGCCGAGGGCGACGATCAGGTCCGCCTTCTGCAGCGAGGTGACGGCCGCGACGCTGCCGTGCATGCCGGGCATGCCCAGATGCTGCGGGTGACTGTCGGGGAACGAGCCGATCGCCATCAGCGTGGTCGTCACCGGTGTCTTCGTCAGCTCGGCGAGGATGCGCAGCTCCGCGGCGGCCTGCGCCTTGATGACGCCGCCGCCGACGTAGAGCACCGGACGCCGGGCCTCCGCGAGGAGCTTCGCCGCCTCCCGGATCTGCTTGGCGTGCGGCTTGGTCACCGGACGGTAGCCGGGCAGGTCCGCGACGGGAGGCCAGCTGAACGTCGTACGGCCCTGCAGCGCGTCCTTGGCGATGTCGACGACGACCGGTCCGGGACGCCCCGTGGAGGCGATGTGGAACGCCTCGGCGATGGTGCGCGGGATCTCGTCCGGGTCGGTGACCAGGAAGTTGTGCTTCGTGACGGGCATGGAGATGCCGCAGATGTCGGCTTCCTGGAAGGCGTCCGTGCCGATGGCGCCGGAGGCGACCTGGCCGGTGATCGCGACCAGCGGCACCGAGTCCATGTGCGCGTCTGCGAGAGGGGTGACGAGGTTGGTCGCGCCCGGGCCGGACGTCGCCATGCAGACGCCGACCTTGCCCGTGGCCTGCGCGTACCCGGTGGCCGCGTGGCCCGCGCCCTGCTCGTGCCGCACCAGCACGTGCCGGACCCGGGCGGAGTCCATCATCGGGTCGTAGGCCGGGAGAATCGCACCGCCGGGGATGCCGAATACCGTGTCGGTACCGGACTCCTCGAGAGAACGGATGAGGGACTGGGCGCCGGTCATCTCGACGGGCGCAGCCTGCTGCTGTCCGACGGTACGGGCCCGCGGCTGCGGTTTCGGGGCCCCGGTGGCCTGCTCGGTCATCGGTGATCTCTTCTCAGAGGTGAGGGTTGACGCTCGGTTCGTGCTGTGGGTGCGTGAGGTCGGTGCGTGGACGGAGCCTGAGGCTCCGGTGCATGTGCAACAAAAAACCCCTCGTGCCGTGAGGCAAGCGAGGGGGAGCGCGTCGCTGAGAGCGCCAGGTCGGTGATGCGGACCTGGTCAGGCGACGCGCTTTCCAAGTACGAGAATTCGGGTGCGCATGGCACAGACCTTCCCCCCGGCACACATTCCGTGTCAAGTGGGTGGGACGCGCGTCTCAGCATGCGAACAGGGCGTCGAGGGAGGTGCGGCGCCTTCCGCCCCGTCCCGCGAGCCGCCCGGCACGAGCCACGGGGGCATCGTCTCCCGGCGGTCCTGCATCCGTACGGGCAGGGCACCCGCGACCACCACCGAGCGGCTCCCGCGCCGCTGCTCCTCGACCGTACGTCCGGCCGCCGCCGCGGCCGCCAGGCCCCTGCCGCCCCCGGCGAGGCCGCCCCGGGCCCCCGTCGCGCCTCCCGCCCGCACCCCGCCCGTGCGTCCGCGGCCGGCGCCGCGCGGCCTGGGGAGCTCGGGCAGGGCATAGCTGCCGCGCGACAGGGCGTGGCGCAGGCGGTGTTCGTCCAGCGGGCCGGAGAAGAGGGCGCCCTGGCCGTGGGTGCATCCCATCTCCCGCAGCCTGACGGCCTGTTCGGGCAGGTCGACGCCCTCGGCGACCGTCGTGAGACCGAGATCACCGGCCATGCGGAGCAGCCCGGTGGTGATCTTCCGCTGGCGTGGCGATTCGGCGAGGCCGTCCACGAGTACGCGGTCGAGCCGCACCATGTCCACGGGCAGCCGCCGCAGCGCCGAGACGGCGAGCGGACCGCCTCCGAAGCCGTCGAGGGAGATGCTCGCTCCTAGGCGGCGCAGCGCGCTCAGGGCCTTCTCCAGCTCATCGAGCGAGACGCGCCGGTCGGTGTCGGAGAGCTCCACGATCAGCGATCCGGCCTGCAGTTCGTACCGGCTGAGCAGGCTCTCGACGGAGCTGACGCTCACCGACCCGTCGGTGAGTCGGCTCGCTGGGAGCCGCACCGACACGGGCACGGGGAATCCGGCGAGATGCCGGGCGTGGGCCTGCTGCACGGCCTGCTCCAGCAGCCACCGGCTCACCTCGGCGACCCGCTCGGTGGCCGTCTCCTCCGCCTCGCGGAGCCTGCCGCCGGAGCGGCCCGGTAAGGGAGGACCGCTGGCCGCTTCCGCCGCGGGGGGAGGTACGGCACCGCCCCCAGCGCGCAGGAACTCGGCCGGCGTGAAGAGCATGCCCTGAGCGGAGCCCCAGCGCGGCTGCGCCGTGACGGCGGTGACCTTTCCGCTGGACAGCTCGACGACGGGCTGGTGGAGGAGCGTGAACTCGCCGTCCCGCAGGGCCGCACGCAGCCGCGTGGAGAGCTGGGCGCGCTTGCCGCTGCCCTGCTGCCGCTGGGTCTGCATGTGCGGCGAGTACAGCTCGACCCGGGCCTTGCCGGCCTGCTTGGCGCGGTACATCGCGAGGTCGGCGTTGCGCATCAGGGCCGTCGGGGTGATGTCCGGCTCCGCGAAGGCGATCCCGATGGACGCGGCGACGTGGACCTCCTTGCCCTCGACGCGGTACGGCTCGGAGAGCGTCAGGCGCAGCCGGTCGGCGATCTCGTGGATGCGCAGCTCGCGTTCGGCGTCGGCGTGGGTGCTGGGGTTGCCGTCCCCGAGGATGAGGACCGCGAACTCGTCGCCGCCCAGCCGCGCGGCCGTGTCCCCGGCGCGCACCGACTCCTGGAGGCGCCGGGCGGCGGCCACGAGGAGTTCGTCGCCGGCCTGGTGGCCGATGGTGTCGTTGACCGCCTTGAAGCCGTCCAGGTCGATGTAGAGCACGGCGTGCTCGCTGTCGCCGCCGCGCCGGCCGACGAGGGCCTTGCGCACGCGTTCCGTGAACAGCGCGCGGTTCGGCAGGTCGGTGAGCGGGTCGTGCGACGCGTTGTGCTGCAACTGCGCCTGGAGCCGCACCCGTTCGGTCACGTCGCGGCTGTTGAAGATGAGGCCGCTGCGGTAGCGGTTGACCGTCGACTCGACGTTCAGCCAGTGCCCGTCGCCGTGCCGGAAGCGGCACTCGATCCTCGTCGACGCGTCCTGCTCCGGGGACGAGGCGAGGAAGCGGCGCAGCTCGTGCAGGACGCGGGCGAGGTCCTCGGGGTGGATGAGGGACGCGAGTTCGGAGCCGATGAGGGCGTCGCCGTCCCTGCCGTAGACGCCCGTCGCCGCGGGCGACACGTAGCGCAGCACCCCGGTCGGCGAGGCGATCATGATGACGTCGCTGGAGCCCTGGACGAGGGAGCGGAAGTGGCTCTCCTTCTGGGCCAGTTCCTGGGTGAGGCTGATGTTGTCCAGCAGCATGATCCCCTGCCGGACGAGCAGAGCCAGCACGACGGTGCATGCCGTGAACAGGACGACACCGTCGATCTCCCGGCCCGCCACCGCGTTGTACAGGATGCCCAACGTGCAGACTGCGGCGGCCAGATAGGGCGTGAGAGCCGCGAGCGAACCCGCGATGGGGCGGCTCGGGCAGTCACGGACCGTCTCCCACTCCGCTCTTTCGGAGCGGGTTCCGGCGGGGCCCCGGCCGCCGCCCTCGGCGACGCGGCCGCGGGCCCGTCCGCCCTGGGGCGCTTCGGTCTCGCCGCGGCCCACCCACGGCGCGTACGCGAGCAGGAGGGAACCCGCGAACCAGCCGGCGTCGAGCAACTGCCCCGAGGTGTAGTGCTCCTGGAGCAGCGGCGAACTGAACAGCGCGTCGCACAGCACCGTCAGGGCGAGCGCGCCGATGGCGGTGTTGATGGCGGAGCGGTACGCGGCGGAGCGCTTGAAGTGCAGGCCGAGCACCATGCTCACGAGCACGATGTCCAGCAGCGGGTAGGCGAGGCTGAGCGCGGCGCGCGCCACGGAGTCGCCCTCCCAGTACGCGGTGTGGGCGAGCGCCAGCGACCACGAGATGGTGAGCAGCGAACCGCCGATGAGCCAGGAGTCGAGCCCCAGGCAGACCCAGCCGGCGCGGGTGACCGGCCTCTTGGCCAGCACCAGCAGGCCGATGATGGCGGGCGGTGCGAAGAGCAGGAAGCAGTAGTCGGCGACGGACGGGCGCGGCACCGGCTGGTGCAGCACCACCTCGTACCACCCCCAGACGGCGTTGCCCGCCGCCGCCATCAGGGACGAGAGGCCGAACAGAAGCCAGGCGGGGCCCAGTTGCGTGCCCCGGTGCGCACGGGCGTACCAGAAGCACGAGACCGCCGCGAGCACGCCGGCGGCGCTGAGCCCGAAGTCCCCCATGACGAGCGCCACTTGGTGCGAGCCCCAGCCGAGTGCCGCCCCGACGGCGTATCCGCCGCAGAGGGTCACGAGCACGAACTGCGGGAGGAGACCCGCTCCGCCACCGCGGCCCGCACGCGCCTTCGCGCCGGCCTCAGTACCCGCCCCCGCGTCTCCGGCGGCAGCCGCGGGACGGACCGGGGCGCCCGCAGCCGCGGCTCCCTCGGGACTGCCGGCTTCGCGCGGGCCGCGGCCGCCGACGAGTCGCGGTGCCTGCGGCGCGTACGCCGGGGTGCATGAACGCGCCGCGACGAGCGGGCCCTTCCCCGGGGCCGCGCCGCCGGCGCTCACGACGCCCTCCGTGCACCCGCGGGCCCTTCGTGGCTCCGCTTCCGGCCGGCACCCTGCCCGCGCCCTGAAACGCCGGTGCGGGCGCCCTCGTTGAGGTTCTCTCGAAGAGAAGTGGTCTGTGGGGTCCGCTGTCGTGCACACCGGCAGTTCGTCAATTGGCTGCGCATCCGCCCGTCGCCCCCTCGTGTCCGGGTTCGCCCCCTCTCGGACGATACACCAAACCGTCACAGAGGGACATAGTGCAGATACAGAACGTGACGACCTGCGGCTTTGTGGACACAGCCAGCGTTCGTACGCATCCGGAGAGTGTTCTCCCCCGGTTTCAGGGCCCCTTGGGAAGCTCCCCGCACCGGCCCGGAGTCACGCCGGGCGCCGCCTCAGGCTCCCCCGGCGCCCCTCCGGCACCCTCCGCGTCACCCGGCGACGGCGACGGTGTGCTCCAGCGGTTCACCGGCGGCCCAGAGGTTCAGCTGGCTGCTCAACAGCCGCTTGGCGCGCGGCAGGAAGGCCGAGGTGGGACCGCCGACGTGCGGCGTGATCAAGGTGTTGGAGGCGTGCCAGAGCGGGTGCCCGGCGGGCAGGGGCTCCGGGTCGGTGACGTCGAGCGCGGCACGCAGACGTCCCGAACTCAGCTCCGCCAGCAGGGAGTCGGTGTCCACCACGCCTCCCCGGGCCACGTTCACCAGCAGGGCGCCGTCTTTCATGCGGGAGAGGAATCCGGCGTCCGCGAGGCCGCGGGTCTCGTCGGTGAGCGGGGTGCAGAGGATCACCACGTCCGCCTGCGGCAGCAGCTCCGGGAGGCTCCCCAGCGCGTGAACGGGCCCGCGCGCGACGGAGCGTGCGCTGCGCGCCACCCGCAGCACCTCCGCCACCTCGAACGGGACGAGCCGCTCCTCGACTGCCGCGCCGATGGCGCCGTGTCCGACGATGAGGACGGCCTTGTCGGCGAGCGCCTCGTGGACGCCGGGCTGCCACTCCTCCGCGTCCTGCGCCCGTACGAACCGGGGCAGTTCGCGCAGGGCCGCGAGCGTGAGGGCGAGGGCCAGCTCGGCGGTTGAGGCGTCGTGCACCCCCTTGGCGTTGCACAGCAGCGTCCCGGCGGGAAGGTCCGGGACGGCGTCGACGACGTGGTCTATGCCCGCCGTGAGGGTCTGGACGACGCTCAGGCCCGTCATCTGCGGCAGCGGCCGCACCGAGACCGCCTTGCCCTTCATGTAGGGGACGACGTAGAAGCCGCAGTCCGCGGGGTCGGCGGGGAACTCCTCGTCGCCGTCCCAGAAGTGGTACGTGAGGGTGTCCGGCAGCCCGTCGATCTGTGCGGGCGGAATGGGCAGCCAGACGTCTGTCGCGGTGGTTGTCGGTGAGGATGCCATGGTCAGAGGCTAGATGCTGACCCCCGGGCGGGGACCGGAGCCTCTGCGGAGGCTGTCGGGGGCAGGCGCTAGTTTGGGGGCCCGGCAGAGGGGAGTCCGTCCAAGTGGAGCGCAGGACAATCGGTGCGGCAGCGCTCGAAGTGGGTGCGATCGGGCTCGGCTGCATGCCGATGACCTGGGCGTACTCCACGTCCGAGCAGCGCGGCGAGGAGTCACTGCGCACGGTGCACACCGCCCTGGACCGCGGCATGACGCTGCTGGACACGGCCGACATGTACGGCCCGTTCACCAATGAGCTGCTGATCGGCCGCGCCCTCAAGGAGCGCCGGCACGACGCCTTCGTCTCCACCAAATGCGGGCTGCTCGTGGGCGAGCAGCACATCGTCGCCAACGGCCGCCCCGGCTACGTCAGAAGGGCCTGCGACGCGTCGCTGCGGCGCCTCCAGACGGACGTCATCGACCTCTACCAGCTCCACAGGGCCGACCCGGAAGTGCCCGTGGAGGAGACGTGGGGCGCCATGGCGGAGCTCGTCACGGCGGGCAAGGTGCGCGCGCTCGGCTTCTGCGCGGTGGGGGCCCGGGCCGACCACCGCAGCCGCGGCAAGGGCCGCGGCATACACGAGCCGACGATCAGGCAGCTGGAGCGCGTTCAGCAGGTCTTCCCCGTGAGCGGCGTGCAGGCCGAGCTCTCGGTCTGGTCGCGGGAGGCGCTCGGGACGCTGCTGCCCTGGTGCACGGCGCGCGGTGTGGGATTCATCGCGGCGATGCCCCTCGGGAACGGCTACCTGAGCGGGACGCTCACCACCGGCGGCGGGTTCGAGCCCGACGACGTACGCGCGCGGCACCCCCGCTTCACCGCCGAGATGATGGCCGCGAACCAGCCGGTCGTGGCCGGCCTCCGCCGGGTCGCGGAGCGCCACGGAGGCGGTGTCACTCCCGCGCAGGTGGCTCTGGCCTGGCTGCTCTCCCTCGGACGGACCGTGGTTCCCGTGCCGGGCACCAAGAAGGAGCGCTGGGCCCTGGAGAACAGCCGGGCGGCCGACCTCGTGCTCACCCCTGGGGACATGGCGGAGCTGGGTTCGCTGCCCACGGCGAAGGGCTCCTGGGAGTAGCCGTCCCTGGCCGCGGCTTCCGGACGCAGCCGCCGGTGCGCGCCTTGCCGGCCCGCGCCGGGCGGCGCACGTCCGGGGATCGCGCGGAGTGCGCGGGAAAGCGGTATGGCGCCCACGGCGGGGCACGGATGTGGTGTGCTGAGCGAGCTGATCAGATGTGACGGGAGCAGTCACCGAACCGGGAGGCACCGAGACCGTGCGAAGCCGTAATCTGCCGTCCGCAGCCGTCGCGGGGCTCGCGCTCATGGCCGTCCTGGCGTCGGGCTGCTCCGACGGCTCCGGCACTCCGTCGAAGGAGCGCTCCTCCTCCGCGCCGTCGAGCAAGGAGCCCGCACCGGACGGCACGGCGTCCGGCGCGCCCGCGAAGGGCTCGGTGAAGGTGGAGCGCACGGTCGCCACCGGTCTGAAGGCTCCCTGGGGACTGGCGCCGCTGGAAGGCGGCGACCTGCTGGTCTCCACCCGCGACCTCGGCAGGATCTACCGGATCGACGGCCGCAGCGGGAAGAAGACCGAACTCGGCACCGTGCCGGGCGTAGCGGCGGGAGGCGAGGGCGGCCTGCTGGGCATCGCGGTTCCGCCGGACAACGCCGAGACCGTCTACGCCTACCTGACCACCGAGTCCGACAACCGCATCGTGCGGATGCTCTACGACCCCGACAAGCCCCAGGGCGACCAGCTCGGTGCCCCCGACACGATCATCAAGGGCATCCCCAAGGGCCAGATCCACAACGGCGGCCGGATCGCGTTCGGCCCGGACAAGATGCTGTACGCGGGCACCGGGGAGTCCGGCGAGGGCGGGCTCTCCCAGGACAAGAAGTCGCTGGGCGGCAAGATCCTCCGGATGACCCCGGACGGGCAGCCCCCCGGCCAGGGCAACCCCGACACGGACTCCGTCGTCTACTCGTGGGGCCACCGCAACGTCCAGGGCCTGGACTGGGACGACGAGAAGCGGCTGTGGGCCAGCGAGTTCGGCCAGAACACGTGGGACGAACTGAACCTCATCCGGCCGGGTCAGAACTACGGCTGGCCGGACGCCGAGGGCAAGACCGGCGGGTCGGGGTTCGTCGACCCGGTCGAGCAGTGGAGGACCGCGGACGCCTCCCCCAGCGGCGCCGCCGTCGCGGAGGGCTCGGTGTGGATGGCGGGGCTCCGCGGCGAGCGTCTGTGGCGCATCCCGCTGAAGGGCACGGAGCCCGCGGCGAAGCCGCAGTCGTTCCTCGACGGCAAGTACGGGCGGCTCCGTACGGTCGTCTCGGACGGCAAGGACGGGCTGTGGCTCGTCACGAGCGAGACGGACGGCAGGGGCACGCCCGAAAAGGGCGATGACCGTATCCTGAAGCTGAAGGTGAGCTGAGGCGCTTCGTCCGGATCCCGCGGGCCGCGACGCGGCACGTGGAGCGGCGCCCGGCCGAGCGGAGGCCCATGTTCAACCTGATCGAGGAGCTTTTCTCGCCGGGACGCCGGCACACCGACGACGAACGCAGGCGGCAGGAGCACACCCGGGTCGAACAGGGCAGCGACGATCCGGGCCGGGGTCCGGTCGACCTCACCTCAGGGCAGGTCGTGATCCGCCCTCCGGGGCAACGGCCGCCGACGGAGCACGACGAGAACGGGAGCCACTGATGGACATCGCCGGCAACGTCTTCCTCCCCGGCCAGCAGTACCTGGAGCAGGAGAAGCAGCGCCTGGAGCACACGTATGTGCTGGAGGGCACGCACCAGCCGGGCTGCGGTCCGGTCGACCTCGGCTCCGGCAGGATCGTCATCGCTCTGGAGGACCAGCACGCCGTGCTGCCCGCACGTCCGAAGACGGCGGACGAGGCGGACGCGGACGGCCCTGACGACGACGGCCTGCCGGACTGACGCTCACCGCCGGGCCTGCCGGCTCAGCACCCGTCGATCCGCCGGGAGTTACGGCCCGGCCCTTGTCAGCCCGCCGCCGGTGAGGCGTCCTCGCTGAGGAGCCGCAGCCGGTGAGCCATGGCCGCCGCCTCTCCGCGGCCGGCCACCCCGAGCTTCGCCAGGATGTTGGAGACGTGCACGCTCGCCGTCTTGGGCGAGATGAACAGCTCTTCCGCGATCTGCCTGTTGCTGCGTCCGGCGGCGACGAGCCGGAGCACGTCCTTTTCACGCCGCGTCAGCCCGAACGCCTCCGCCGCCTGCCCGCGCCCCTCCGGGGAGCCGCCCGTGCCGCCCGTCCGCGAGGCGGACTCGGGCGCGGCAGCCGGTCCCGCGGACACGGGAACGGGACGCGCAGGCACGCCGTCGCCCGCGCCCGGACCGCCGGCCTGCAACGGCAACCTCGCGCGTACCGCCAGCTGTTCGGCCTCCCTTCGCAGCGGCGCCGCACCGAGCCGCACGGCCTCCGCGTGGGCCGCCGCCAGCAGGTCCCGCGCGCGGTCACGGTCCGCTCGCGCATCGGCCCTGCCGGTCCGCGCCAGGCCCTCGTCGCCCTGCGCCGGGACGCTCAGCAGCGATTCCGCCCAGCGCTGCCGCGCCTGCGCCAGCTGGTACGGACGCTCCTGCACCGCGAACGCCTCCACCGCGGCCTCCCACGCGGCCGGATCGCTCTGCCCGTGCGCACGGCCGAGCTCCGCCCGTACCAGCAGGGAGTAGGCCTGCCAGACGGGCGCGGGATGCGCCAGGCGGCGCACCGCCGTCGCCAGCGCTGCCAGGGTTTCTGACCGCCCTTCCTCGGCGGCGGGCAGGCCCCGGACCGTCGACTCGTGCACCGCCGCCGCGTGCAGCAGCGGCCACGCGTAGCGGTGTGTCCCCGGCGGGAAGCCCGCCTCCAGAGCAGCGTCCAACTCCGCCCGTGCGGCGCCGGGTTCGCCGCGTTCGGCGGCCAGCACCAGCGCGCCGTGGCGCAGTTGCACAGCGATGTACGGCGACGCGGCGAAGCTGCCCATCACCTCGCGGGCAGTGCCGAGAGCCGCCTCCGCCGCGACCGGCTCGCCCCGCCCCAGCAGGAACTGGACCTTGAGCAGGGCCGCCCAGCCACGGCTGTCCACGGTGCGGGCCGTGGCCGCGGCCTCGTCGCTGAGCCGGGCCGCCTCCGTCCAGTCGCCCAGGGCGAAGAGCGATTCGGCCTGGCAGATGAGGGCGACGGAGCACTGCCCGGGCCGCCCGTGGGCCACGGCCACCTCGACGGCGCGCGCCGCCTCCACGACCGCCTCGCTGGAGCGTCCCATCGCCTCCAGTTCGGTGGCGATGTTGATGTCGGCGCGGCCGACGACCCCGAACGCGCCTGCCTGCAGCGCCTGTTCGCGTGCCCGCCGCATCTCGGCGATGCCCGCGTCGAGATCGCCCGAGTCAGCCGTCAGTATGCCGAGGGTGGTGCGCGCCTGCAGCTCGATGGTGGTCGCCCCGACGACCCGCGCCAGTTCGACCGCGCGGACCGCGGCGCCCATGGCCTCCGCGCCGGGCCGGTGCATCATGCCCCAGCCCGCCGCGCACGCGAGCACCTCCGCGTGCACGGCCGAGGGGGCCAGCCCGCGTACCAGGTCCTGGGCGCGGGCGATCTCGTCCCAGCCGTCTCCGCGGCCCGACGCCTCGACGAGCTTGGCGCGCTGGACCCAGAACCAGGCGGCGCGCAGCGGCTCCTCGCCCTTTTCGAGCAGGTCGAGGGCGCGCTTCGTCAGCGCGTAGGCGCGTTCGACGTCCCCGCCGGTGCGGGCGGCCACGACCGCCTCGGCCAGTACGTCCATGAACTTCAGCGACTCGGAGCCCGGTTCGTCCGCACAGCCCGGATACACCTCGGCCTCGTCTACGGGACGCAGCCCCTCCCGGACCTCCGCCGGGACCTCGTGCCACAACTCGACGGCGCGCTCCAGCAGTTGGTGCTGCTCCGAGAAGGCGTGGCGGCGACGCGCCTCGACGGCCGCGGCGAGCACGACGGGCAGCGCGCGGGAGGCGTCCCGGCCGTGGTACCAGTGGTGCGCCAGACGCGTGGTGCACTGCTCCGCCCGTACGAGGCCGGGCTCCCCTTCGAGGGCCTCCGCGTACCGGCGGTTGAGGGCGACGCCCTCGCCGGGCAGCAGGTCCTCGCTGACGGCCTCCCGCAGCAACGCGTGCCGGAACCGGTAGCCGTCCCCGTCGGCGGTGGGCTGCAGGACGTTCGCACCGACGGCGAGCCGCAGCGCCTCCAGCAGTTCCTCCTCCGGCATCCCGCACACGGCGGCCAGCAGCGCGTGCTCGACGGCCGTCCCCGCCTGCGCGGCCGTCCGCAGCACGCGCTGGACCTGCTCCGGCAGCCCCTCGACACGGACGAGCAGCAGGTCGCGGAGGGAGTCGCTGATGCCGCAGGTCGCGCAGTTGGCCGTGAGCTCCTCGACGAAGAACGGGTTGCCCTCCGAGCGTTCGAAGATGATCCGGGCCTGCTCGGGGTCGGGCTCGGAGACCCCCTGGATGGCCGCTATCTGGGCGTGCACCTCCGTGCGGCTCAGCCTGGGCAGCTCGATGCGCCGCACCGTGCGCAGCCTGTCGACCTCGGCGAGGAAGGGGCGCAGCGGATGGCGGCGGTGGATGTCGTCGGCACGGTAGCTCGCGAGCACGAGCAGCCGCGACGTCTGCACCGAACGGTAGAGGTAGCCGAGCAGTTCACGCGTCGAGCGGTCCGCCCAGTGCAGGTCCTCGAGGAGCAGTACGACGGTACGGCCCGTGGCCAGGCGCTCCAGCAGCTGCGCTGTCAGCTCGAAGAGCCGGGCGCGGCCGTCCTCCTCGTCCCACGCCTCGGCCTGGGCCGCCGCCGGAGAGCCCGGTGGCGGAGCCAGATCGGGGAGCAGCCGTGCCAGCTCCGCCTCCCTGCCGCAGGCGGCCGACGCGAGCTCCGCGTCCCCCAGCGAACGGTGCAGGGAGCGCAGGGCCGTGGCGAAGGGCGCGAACGGCAGCCCGTCAGCCCCGAGTTCGAGGCATCCGCCGACCGCGGTGACGGCTCCGGCGGAGCGGGCCCGGCAGAGGAACTCCTCCAGCAGCCGGGACTTGCCGACGCCGGCCTCGCCTCCGAGGAGCACGGCCTGCGGCTCGCCCTCGTCGGCACGGGCGAGCGCCTCACGGAGAAGGCCGAGTTCGTCCTGACGGCCGACGAGGACGGGACTGACGGTGTTGTCGACGGGCACATCGACCAGCATGACACCGGGCACCGGCATCGCGGGAGGCGATTTCACCCCCGGCATCCGATGTGCGAGGGCGGCCTCCGCCGTTGCCGCGGTCACGCGGCCGGGGACCACTTGCGCCGCATCGTCCGGACGCGGCTCTCGGCCTCCTCCCGGGACTCGCGGTCGTGGCTGCTCGATGCGTGCTCCCGCGCCCTGCGCTCGGCCGCCGCCTGGTGACGCAGGTCGGCGATGCGCAGCAGTGCGGCTTCGTGCGTGTGGATCATTCCGGGCTCCCCGGCAGAGGCGGAACGCCGCCTTGACGCGGCGTTCGCTGTCCCTCCAGCCTCGTCTCCGGACGACTCCGGCACATCGGGCGAGTGCCCTGTCTTCGGCGGATCGGGGGCCTTAGTCCCCACGGGCAGGTCCTCAGACGCCACGCGGGGGGCCTTAGGGCCTGCCGGCAGGCCAGGGCGCCGCCGCGTGCGCAGGTGCGGTCCACCCGCATCACGCGGTCCGGCCAGGAGCGAGGGCGTCCCGCCACAGCGAGCGCGTCGCGGTCGGCTGGCGGCGGACGGTGGACGCCGGCACGGCCGCGGCGATGCCCCGGCGGGTGGCCTCGCAGGCCTGTTCCGGGCATGACCGGGCGCCCGGGCTCGGACCGACCGGGCCGGTCACTCCGCCACTGGCAGGCACTCGGCGAGCAGGCCGACGACGTCGCGCCAGGCTCGCTGCGCGTGCCGCGCGTGATAACCGACGCCGGGGACCACGGGATGGTCGACCGGCGGGTGGTGGAAGGCGTGCAAGGCGCCGCCGTAGACGACGAGGCGCCAGTCGACGCCCGCATCCTGCATCTCCGCGGTGAACGCGTCCCGCTGCGCGGGCGCCATGATCGGATCTTCCGACCCGACCCCGGCCCATACCGGGCAGCGAATGCGCGCCGCCTCGCCCGGCCGGCCTGTGGTCAGTGCGTTGACTGTCCCGATCACCCGCAAGTCGACGCCGTCGCGCCCGAGTTCAAGCCCGATGGCGCCCCCGGTGCCGTAACCGACGGCGGCGATCCGGCCGGAGTCGGTCCGCGGTTCGGCGCGCAACACGTCGAGCGCCGCATGACCGATGCCCCGCATGCGGCCGGGATCCGCGAGCAGCGGCATGCAGCGGGCCAGCATTTCGTCGGGGTCGGCCAGGTAGCGCCCGCCGTGCAGGTCGAAGGCCAGCGCGACATATCCCAGCTCGGCGAGAGCATCGGCCCGGCGGCGCTCGACGTCGCTGAGCCCCGTGCCCTCCGGCCCGATCAGCACCGCGGGCCGGCGGTCGGTACCTGCCGGGAGCGCGAGGTGCCCGACCATCGGCAGCCCGTCCGCCGTGTACTCGACCGTGCGCGTGGTGATCGCCGTCATGAGACTGGACCATAGTGATCGTCGAGCCCGGTCCGGCCGGTGTTCTGCCGCAGGCAGAACAGGCGGGCGCCCTCCGGGACGCGGCGGTGGCCCGCGAGATCCGTCACGACGTCCGTTCCCGGCTCAGGGGCCGGCCGCTTAGGCCCGGTTCCCGTGGCTTCAGGAGGCGTCGTGGAACGGCTGCCCGAGAGCTGCCCTTGTAGAACGCTCACTCGAGGGCCCGGTACTCGGGTGGAGGGTCGGCCGGCTCGGGGTGTTCGTGACCGTACCGGTCACCGTGTATCGCGAGCATCGCCCAGTGCCATGCCTCGTCGTGGAAGACGAGCCCGCGGTACGGGGCGTCGGCCGGCTCGTACGGGTAGCACTCCAGGGCGGCTTGCCCGGCCTCCTCGGACGTCAGCCCGCCATGGCGCCGCATCACCCACGCGTAGGCGCGGCGCTCGGAGCGCAGGTACTCGAGATACTCCGCCTCACTCCACGTCACGGCCCTCGACACTAGACGCCTGCCCGAGGCAGCGAAGCGCAAAGAGCCGCAGGGCCGGGGGACGACTGGACGCGAGGCGGTGACGGCGGGACGTCCGTCCCGCGGCGGGGCGTCGGGCTGTCCCGAGGGCCGCACGCGCACGAGCGGCTCGTGAGCGGACGGGAGGTCGTCTCAGCGTTCGGGCAGACAACTGAGACGTCCCCGGCCCGCTCACGAGCCGTGCGAAAGGCGGGCCCGGCCTGCCGGAGTGGCACCGGCGGCGGCACTGGGCGGTGCGTCAGCCGGGCTGGCCCGGGACCTTGGGCTGCGACGCGAAGAGGTCCAGGTACATGCCTCCCGCGACGGCGAGGCCGATGACGCCGAGGATGAGTCCGCCCAGTGCGACGCCCTTCACCCAGGAACCGGTGTCGGCACGCTTGCTGACCAGCGCCAGAAGGACACCGCCGACGATGACGGCGAGCAGCGCGAAGACGCCGTTGAACAGGGCGGACGTGTGCCAGGGCGCGCCGTAGAGCGCGGCGACCTGGTCGACGCCGCCACCGCCGCCGGTCGGCGGCTGCGAGCTGGCCTCGATCTGTCCCATCATCTGCTTGCGCTCACGCAGCATCTCGCTCAGCGAGGTGCCCGTCAGGGAGCACAGGCCCAGCCCGGCGCTCACGACGGCCGCCGCACCGGCGCCGAATCCGCCCCGTGCGGCGGGGGCAGGCTCGGGAATGTCCGTGCCGGCGTCGTCGTCCTCGACGTGGGCGTGGCCCTCGTCGGCCTCGACGGCGTCCTTCGCGACGGCCGCGTCCTCGGCGTCGGTGGCCTCGGGGCCGGTCGACCCCACGCCCGTGACCTTCTCCTCGCGCTCGGTCTCCGGCGCGGAGGCGGTCTCTTCGGTCTTGTCAGTCTTCGATGTCTCGGTAGCCATGGGGCGTCACCGTAGGGGTCGATTCTGAGAGTCCGATGAGAGCTTCACGGCGCTGTCCGGGCAGCGTCGCAGGGGCCGGTCCGCGGGCCGGTTCCGGCACCGGTTCCGCCGCGGGCGCCTGCTCGGGCACCGGCGTCCCGGGCACGTGCTCCGGTTCGATGCTCAGGCGCGGCAGGCGCCGTTCCAGCCAGGCCGGGAGCCACCAGTTGGCGCCGCCGAGCATGTGCATCAGCGCCGGGACGAGCAGCGTACGGAGGACGAAGGCGTCCAGCGCCACTGCCGCCGCCAGCCCGATGCCGAACATGGCGATGATCCGGTCGCCGCTGAGCACGAACGCACCGAAGACCGCGATCATGATCACCGCGGCGGAGTTGATGACCCGTCCCGTCTCGGCGAGGCCGACGCGAACCGCTCTGCGGTTGTCTCCCGTCTGGCGCCACTCCTCGTACATGCGGCTGACGAGGAAGACCTGGTAGTCCATCGACAGTCCGAAGAGCACGGACACCATGATCACGGGGAGGAAGGGCTCGATGGGACCTGGCCCGCCCAGCCCCAGCAGGCTGCTGCCCCACCCCCACTGGAAGACGGCCACGACCACTCCGCAGGCGGCGGCCACCGCCAGTACGTTCATCAGCGCGGCCTTGAGGGGAATCCCGATGCTGCGGAAGGCGAGCAGCAGCAGCACACAGCCCAGCGAGACGACGATCCCCACGAACAACGGCAGCTTGCCGAGGATGACGTCGGCGAAGTCGTCGTGCGCGGCCGTGACGCCGCCGACGCGGACCTCCAGCGAGCTGGAGTCGGACGCCTCCGGGAGCACGTCCGTGCGCAGGTGCTCCACGAGCTCCGACGTCTCCTGCGCCTGGGGGGCGCTGTCGGGCACGACGGTGATCACGCCGGTGCTGCCGCTGCCGTTCAGTTCGCCGCCCGACACGTGCGCCACGCCCTCGACGTCGCGCAGTTCGGCGGGGAGCTTCTCGAAGTCGAGCTTGGCGGCGGCTCCGTCGATCTCGGCGACGAGGGTCAGGGGACCGTTCGTCCCCGGACCGAATCCGTCCGCGAGCAGGTCGTAGGCCTGGCGGCTGGTGGAGGTCGTGGGGTTGTTCCCCTGGTCGGACGTGCCGAGCTGCAGCCCGAAGACCGGGAGGGCGAGCAGCACCATCACCGCCGCGGCGAAACCGCCGAGCAGCCGCGGATGGCGCGCCACGAACGCGGACCAGCGCGCCGCGGCACCGGCCGGCGCCGTGCGCGGAGTGTTCGCCGCCGGTTCGCACTCGCCCGGCGCTTCCTTGGCGGCCGCACCGCCCATGGCGGCCTTCTCCGCCCTCGCGCCCGGGTCGCCGGTCCCCGCCGGCGCTTCGGGCCCGTCCTCTTCGAGCCGCCGGCGTTCGCGTCTGCTGAGCGCCCGCATCCCGATCACGCCGAGCAGCGCCGGAACCAGCGTCACCGACGCCAGCACGGCGAGGACCACGGTCAACGAGGCGGCGACGGCGACGCCGTTGAGGAAGTCCAGCCGCAGCACGAGCATGCCGAGCAGGGCGATGCAGACCGTGACGCCCGCGAAGACGACCGCGCGTCCGGCCGAGGCGAGGGCGCGCTGGGCGGCCTCGTCGACCGGCAGCCCCTCCTTCAGCCCGCGCCGGTGCCGCGTGACGATGAACAGGGCGTAGTCGATGCCGACTCCGAGCCCGATCAGCGTCCCCAGCATGGGCGCGAAGTCGGCGATCGTCATCACGTGGCTGAGCAGCCCGATGCCGAGGATCGACGTGCCGACGCTCACCAGCGCGGTGACCAGCGGCAGCAGCATCGCGGCGAAGGATCCGAAGGCGAGCAGCAGCACCACCGCCGCCACGGCGATGCCGACCGCCTCGCTCAGGTGGCCGTCCTGCTCCTCCGTGAGCGCGATGCCGGGGCCGCCCAGTTCGACCTGGAGGCCCTCCACGTCGCCGCCCGCCTTCTTGGCGGTGTCGATGACCGCCTGGACGTCCTTCTCCTCGACGTCCTCGACGGTGGAGTCGAACGTCACGGTGGCGTAGGCGGTCTGCCCGTCGCGGCTGATGCGCTCCTCGTGCCCCTGCTCCCCCGGCTCCGGGGGAGGTTCGACGCCCTCGCCGTAGGGGCTGGTGACGTTCCTGACGCCGGGCTGGTCCGCGATGTCGTCCAGAGCCCGGTCCATCCGGTCCCTGACCTCGGTGTCGCGGACGCTGTCGGTGGCTGCGTCCGCGCCGCGTCCCGAGTCGGTGTGCCAGACGATGGTGTCGCTGTCGCCGGAGCGGTCCGGGAACGCCTCGCTGAGGAGGGTGCTCGCGCGGGCCGTCTCCGTGCCCGGCACGTCGTACTTGTTGGAGTAGCCGGACCCGGCTGCCAGCGCCGACGCGCCCACTCCGACGAGCACTGCGCACCACATCAGCACGACAGCGAGACGGCGGCGCAGGCACCAGCGGGCGAGAGCCGTCATATGTGCTTCGACCTTCCCAGGTGGCGTGGCGGCTCGATCACCCGGTTCGGGTCGTCCGTGCGGTGCCGAGCGTGGCGGTGACAAGGCGGTCGTGATGCTGTCGTGATGTGACCGTCTTTGCAGCGTGACACCTGACGAAGATCCTTGGCGAGCTTTGTGTCGAGGACCACACGAGACGGGACGGAGCCGCATACCAGCAGGTCACACCGGGTGACGCAGGCTCGGCGGCCTGTACGCGACGAACGGGAGCCGGGGGCGGTCCGATCGGACCGCCCCCGGCTCCCGTCGCTCTCCCGGGCACCGGCCCCGGCCCCGTCCGGGGTCGCGGAGCCGGTGCCCGGGTCTCAGCCCTCGACGCCCAGCTTCTCCAGGATCAGCTCCCGGACGCGCGCCGCGTCCGCCTGGCCCCGCGTCGCCTTCATGACGGCGCCCACCAGCGCACCGGCGGCCTGCACCTTGCCGCCGCGGATCTTCTCGGCGACGTCGGCGTTCGCGGCGATGGCCTCGTCGACGGCGGCGCCCAGCGCGCCCTCGTCGGAGACGACCTTCAGACCCCGCTTCTCGACGACCTCGTCAGGCGTCCCCTCACCGTTCAGGACTCCCTCGATCGTCTGACGCGCCAGCTTGTCGTTGAGCGAGCCCTCCTGGACCAGCTCGCAGAGGCGGGCGACGTCCTTCGGGCCGATCGGCAGGTCGGCGAGGTCGGTCCCGGACTCATTGGCGCGACGGGCCAGCTCGCCCATCCACCACTTGCGCGCCTGGTCGGCCGGGGCTCCGGCGTCGACCGTGGCGACGATGAGACCGACGGCCCCCGCGTTGAGCACGGACTGCATCTCGTGCTGCGAGATGCCCCACTCCTCGCGCAGCCGGTTGCGGCGCACGCGCGGCAGTTCGGACAGCCCGGCGCGAAGCTCCTCCACCCACTCGCGGGACGGCGCCACCGGCACCAGGTCCGGCTCGGGGAAGTAGCGGTAGTCCTCCGCCTCTTCCTTGACGCGACCCGAGGTGGTGCTGCCGTCGTCCTCGTGGAAGTGCCGGGTCTCCTGGACGATTTTCTCGCCCGCGTCGAGCACCGCGGCGTGCCGCTGGATCTCGAACCGGGCGGCCCGCTCGACGCTGCGCAGCGAGTTGACGTTCTTCGTCTCGCTGCGCGTACCGAACGCCTCCTGGCCCCGGGGGCGCAGCGACAGGTTCACGTCGCAGCGCATCTGGCCCATCTCCATGCGTGCGTCGGAGACGCCCAGCGCCTTGATGAGCTCCCGCAGTTCGGCGACATAGGCCTTGGCGACCTCGGGTGCCCGCTCCCCCGCGCCCTCGATCGGCTTCGTGACGATCTCGATGAGCGGGATGCCGGCGCGGTTGTAGTCGAGCAGCGAGTGCGAGGCACCGTGGATGCGGCCGGTGGCACCGCCGATGTGGGTCGACTTGCCGGTGTCCTCCTCCATGTGCGCGCGCTCGATGTCGACGCGGAAGACCTCGCCGTCCTCCAGCTGCACGTCGAGGTAGCCGTCGAAGGCGATCGGCTCGTCGTACTGGGAGGTCTGGAAGTTCTTCGGCATGTCCGGATAGAAGTAGTTCTTCCGGGCGAAGCGGCACCACTCCGCGATACGGCAGTTGAGCGCGAGTCCGATACGGATGGCGGACTCGACGCCGCTCGCGTTGACGACCGGCAGGGCGCCGGGCAGCCCCAGACAGGTGGGGCAGGTCTGGCTGTTGGCGTCCGCTCCCAGCGTCGTCGAACAGCCGCAGAACATCTTCGTACGGGTGCCGAGCTCGACGTGGACCTCGAGGCCCATGACGGGGTCGTAGGACGCCAACGCGTCCTCGTAGGACACCAGTTCAGTGACGGTCACGGAATTGCCTCTCAGTCGTCCCCGAGGACATCGTCGATGTCGAGCTGCCGGAGCTCCCGCACGAGGAGCGCGAGTCCGGTGACGATGCCCGCCGCGGAGACGGCCACGTCGATCATCTGCAGCGTGTCGCCCTCGCGCTTGGCCTCCCGGCCGCGCTTGAAGGTGCTCACGGCACCGAACAGGGAGCCGGCGATGGACGCGTACATGCCGAACCTGGACCTCTTGAGCCCCTTGGCTTTCTGCAGCTTTCCACTCACAGCGACGGTGCCTCCTCGAGCAGCGGGTGACCCCAACGTGCCTGGTGGGCGGCTTCGAGCGCCGCACCGACACGGTAGAGACGGTCGTCGGCCATGGCCGGAGCGATGATCTGCAGCCCCACGGGGAGGCCGTCCTCCGGAGCCAGGCCGCACGGAACGGACATGGCGGCGTTGCCGGCCAGGTTGGCCGGGATGGTGCAGAGGTCGGCGAGGTACATCGCCATCGGGTCGTCGGCGCGCTCGCCGAGCGGGAAGGCCGTGGTCGGCGTCGTCGGCGAGACGAGCACGTCCACCTGGGAGAACGCCCGCTCGAAGTCACGGGTGATGAGCGTGCGCACCTTCTGCGCCGAGCCGTAGTACGCGTCGTAGTAGCCGGAGCTGAGCGCGTACGTGCCGAGCATGATGCGGCGCTTGACCTCGTCCCCGAAGCCCTCCTCGCGGGTGAGCGCGGTGACTTCCTCCGCGGAGTGCGAGCCGTCGTCGCCCACGCGCAGGCCGTACCGCATGGCGTCGAAACGGGCGAGGTTGGACGAGCACTCCGAGGGAGCGATCAGGTAGTACGCGGCCAGCGCCTTCGTGAACGACGGGCAGGAGACCTCGACGATCTCGGCGCCCAGCTCACGCAGCAACTCCACGGTCTCGTCGACGCGCTGGAGCACACCGGCCTGGTAACCCTCTCCGCGGAACTCCGTCACGACGCCCACGCGCAGGCCCTCGACGCTCCCGTTGCGGGCGGCGGCGACGACGTCCGGAACGGGCTGGTCGATGGAGGTCGAGTCCAGCTCGTCGTGGCCGGCGATCACGGAGTGCAGCAGCGCGGCGTCCAGCACCGTACGGGCACACGGCCCGGCCTGGTCGAGCGACGAGGAGAAGGCGACCATGCCGTACCGCGAGACCCCGCCGTACGTCGGCTTGACGCCCACGGTGCCCGTCACGGCCGCCGGCTGGCGGATGGAGCCGCCGGTGTCGGTGCCGATGGCCAGCGGCGCCTCGTAGGCGGTGATCGCGGCGGACGAGCCGCCGCCGGAGCCGCCCGGAACGCGCGTCAGGTCCCAGGGGTTGCCGGTCGGGCCGTAGGCGCTGTTCTCCGTCGAGGACCCCATGGCGAACTCGTCCATGTTGGTCTTGCCGAGGATGACGACGTCCGCTTCCTTGAGCTTCCGCGTCACGGTCGCGTCGTACGGAGGGATCCAGCCCTCGAGGATCTTCGAACCCACGGTCGTGGGCACGCCCTTGGTGGTGAAGATGTCCTTCAGCGCCAGCGGCACGCCCGCCAGCGGGCCGAGCTCCTCGCCGCGCGCCCGCTTTCCGTCGACCTCGCGGGCCTTCGCTAGGGCGCCCTCGCGGTCGACGTGGAGGAAGGCGTGCACCTTCTCGTCCACCGCGTCGATGCGCGCGAGGTGCGCCTCCGCGACCTCGACGGCGCTGACGGCGCCGCTCGCGATGCGCTCCGCGGTCTCCGCGGCGGTCAGTCTGGTCAGATCGGCCATCGCGATCAGTCCTCCCCGAGGATCTGCGGCACCTTGAAACGCTGCTGCTCCTGCGCCGGGGCGCCGGAGAGCGCCTGCTCGGGGGTCAGACCCGGACGAACCACGTCCGGGCGCATGACGTTGGTGAGCGGCAGCGGGTGGGAGGTCGGCGGTACGTCCTCTTCGGCGACATCGGACACGGCGGCGACCGCGCCGATGATGTCGTCGAGCTGTCCGGCGAAGTGATCGAGCTCTTCGTCCTTCAGCTCCAGGCGCGCCAGCCGGGCGAGGTGGGCGACCTCCTCGCGCGAGATGCCAGGCATGCAGCGGTCCTCTGGGTGAGTGTTGGATTTTCCGCCCCAATCCTATGGCTCCCGTGCCGCTGCCCGTGCCGCCGGGCGCCGGGGAACGCCGACGGCTCCGGGGAGGAGGCGGATGAGAGCCGGGACGGGAGGGGGCGGGAGCCCGCGGCGGGGCCCGGTTTCCCGGCCGGCGGGCGCGGCCCGGGCCGGCCCGGCAGGCGGCCCGGCGACTTCCGCGCGCGGGAACACCGCAGGTCGTGCGCGCGGCGCGGAGCGCCGGGAGATGGGTGGAAGCCCGCCGTCCGCCGCGCGCCCCGGGAACGCGTCGCCGCACGGAGGCCGCCTGACGCCGCGGAGGCACCCGCCGGGTCGCGGCGGGCGGGACGGCTCGGCGGGCGGCGCGTGGCGCGGTGCCGGCGCCTTACTGAACCGGCTGCCAGCCCGTGGGACGGTTCGCGTCGTGTGACTGGGTCGGACCCGGGGGCTGCGGCCCCGACGAGCGCGGCGCCCCTCCCGCCGGACCCGGCGTGTGCCGCGACGACGACGTGGCCGAACCCGTCGCGGGCGGGGAACCGCACTCCAACTCGGGCCGCGGACGGGAGTGTTCGGGGGAGTCCGGGACTCCGTCGCGCGCCCGCAGCCAGGCCGTCGTCTCGTCCGGGGGCATGGCCGCCGCGACGAGCCAGCCCTGCACGGCGTCGCATCCCAGGTCCCGCAGGCGCTCCCACGTCTCGTCGTCCTCGACGCCCTCGGCCACCACCAGCAGGCCGAGGGAGTGGGCCAGGTCGACCGTGCAGCGGACGATCTCCGCGTCCTCCGCGTCCACCGCGAGGCGGGCGACGAACGACCGGTCGATCTTCAACTCGCTCACCGGGAGCCTGCGCAGGTGCACGAGAGAGGAGTAGCCGGTGCCGAAGTCGTCCAGCGACATCTTCACGCCGTGCCCGGCGAGAGCGGCCAGGGTGTCGGCGGCGCGCTGCGGGTCCTCCAGGAGCACGTGCTCGGTGATCTCCAACTGCAGGGCCCCCGCGGGGACTCCGTGCCGCGCCAGACGTCCCGCGACGGCCCCGGCGAAGCCCGGCGCGTGCACGTCGCGCGGCGAGACGTTCACCGCGACCGGCACCGTCAGGCCGCCCTTGCGCCAGCGGGCGACCTGCGCGAGCGCCGTCTCCAGCACGTACTCCGTCAGGCGCGGCATCAGCCCCGACGTCTCGGCGATGGCGATGAACTCGTCCGGAGGGACGCGGCCGCGCTCGGGGTGGACCCAGCGCACCAGCGCCTCCAGACCGGAGACGACGCCGTCGAAGCGGACCTTCGGCTGGTAGTGCAGTTCGACCTCGCCGGCGTCGAGGGCGCGCCGCAGGTCGGCCAGGAGCCCCAGCCGGTCGGGGGTGTTGCCGTCTCGCGTCGCCTCGTACACCTCGACGCCCGTGCGGTCGCGCTTGGCCTCGTACATCGCCACGTCCGCGCGGCGCAGCAGCCCTTCGGCCTCCCGCGCGTGCTCCGGGAAGACCGCGACACCGGCGCTCGCCTCGAGCACGAGGGTGAGGCCGTCCAGGTCCAGCGGGGACCCGAGGGCGGAGACGAGGGTGCGGGCGGCCCGCATGGCACTCGTCGTGGAGTCGGCGAGCGGCAGCAGGACGGCGAACTCGTCGCCGCCGAGGCGTGCCGCCTCCGCGCCGCGCGGCAGCGCTCCCCGCAGCCGCTCCGCGATCTTCAGCAGCAGCCTGTCGCCCGCGAGATGGCCGAGGGTGTCGTTGACGGAGCGGAAGCGGTCCAGGTCGATGAGGACGAGCGCGCCGCGCGCCTCCGTACGGTCGGCCTCCTCCAGCGCCGACCAGGTGCGCTCCAGCAGCCACTGCCGGTTGGGGAGGCCCGTCAGCGGGTCGCGCAGCGCCTCCTCCGCCCGCACTCGCGCGATCCACAGCGTCGAGTCCAGCGCGATCAGCGGGACCGTGAACAGCGGGAGCAGCACCGGACGGTGGGCCGCGACGACGGCTATCAGCGGCGAGATCCCCAGCAGCGCCAGCGCCACCAGGCCGTGACGGAGCAGGGAGCGGCGCAGCACGGTGAGCAGCCCCGTCTTGCGGGGCGCGTAGGAGAACCACAGCAGGGCGCGCGTGGCCACTAAATAGGCGCACGCGGCGAGGACGATCGCGGGCAGCGCCGGGTAACCCCAGCTCTCGGGATCCCAGGGCTTCTCGACGGACGGGTGCACGCCGAACGCCGCCAGCGCGACGGCCCCGGACCCGATGCCGAGGATGTCGACGGCGCCGTGCAGCACGGCCTGGCGCCATCGGTGCCGCCGCGCCGCGCCGACCAGCACGACGACGGCCAGGCTCACCAGGACCGCCGGGACCCACCCGTAGAGCAGCAGGATCGCGAGGGTCAGCGCGGCGCCCGAACCGGTGCCGCCCCACCAGCGGTCACGGCCGAGGGCTACGAGATGCCCGACGATGACGCCGGTGAGCACCGCCAGCGACCAGCCCGTGACGCCGGAGGGGAAGAGCGCCCGCCCTTCCGACAGGACGCGGAAGACGCCCGTGCCCAGCGCAACTGCCGCCCCGACGGCGACGAGCAACGGCAGTCCGGGAACCCTCAGCGCGGCGATGCGCTGCACCCACGGCACGTCCTCCGCTCCGGCCGTGGGCCCCGTACTGCTGCCGCCCGCGCCGTCGGGCAGGCCGGAGTACGGGGGGCCGTGGCCCCCAGGAAATTCCTGCATGCCCGTCCCTCTCGCAGCCGTCCGTGCCTGCTCGCCAACCAGGCACACACATCAACAGTAGGCCGCACAGCGCCGCCAGGGCAGCGATCGGCCGGGGTTGGCTGTGCGCTACCCGGCTTATCCGGCCCCTTTCAGGAGCAACGGCCGATAACAGTGCGGCTCCTGAGTGCATACCCTGGCGTAAACGCATGAGACACCTGTGACCCGCGCACAACACCGGGAAAAGGGAGGGTAGTTGACGGGCCCTCAGCGCCCTATTCGGGATGCTTTTCCGCCACTTCGCGTGCTGCGTCCGGCCCTTGCTCCAACAGGACGGCGAGTCCGTCATCGTCCAAAATAGGCACCCTCAGCTGGACGGCCTTGTCGTATTTCGACCCCGGGCTCTCGCCGACGACCACGAATCCGGTCTTCTTCGAAACCGAACCGGTCACCTTCGCGCCCCGCTCCTGTAGCGCCTCCTTCGCGCTGTCCCGGGTGAGCGTCGCGAGCGTTCCCGTGACGACGACCGTGATCCCGTCCAGGGGCCGCGGACCGGCCTCGGCGGCGCCCTCCGCCTCCATCCGGACGCCGGCGGCGCGCCAGCGTTCGACGATCTCGCGGTGCCACTCCTCCGCGAACCAGTCCTTCAGGGAGGCGGCGATGGTGGGGCCGACGCCCTCGGTGGCGGCGAGTTCCGCCTCGTCGGCCGCCGCGATGCGGTCCAGCGAACGGAACTCCCGCGCCAGCGCCTCGGCCGCCACGGGCCCGACGTGCCGGATCGACAGCCCCGTGATGATGCGGGCCAGCGGACGCTCCTTGGCGGCCTGGATGTTCTCCAGCATCGCCAGCGTGTTCTTCCGCGGCTCGCCCTTCTGGTTGGCGAAGAGGGTGACGACCTTCTCCTCGCCCGTCTCCGGGTCGCGCTTGGGCAGGCCGGTGTCCGGGTCCAGGACGTAGGACTTGATCGGCAGCAGGTCCTCGACCTTCAGGTCGAACAGCCCGCCCTCGTCCTTCAGCGGCGGCTCCGCGGGCTCCAGAGGCTGCGTCAGTGCGGTGGCGACGACGTACCCGAAGTGCTCGATGTCCAGGCACTTGCGGCCCGCGAGATAGAACAGCCGCTCCCGCAACTGGGCAGGACACGAACGGGCGTTGGGGCAGCGGAGGTCGATGTCGCCCTCCTTCATGGGTCGCAGCGCCGTGCCGCAGTCCGGGCAGTGCGCGGGCATCTCGAACTCCCGCTCGCTGCCGTCCCGCAGGTCGGCCACCGGGCCCAGGATCTCCGGGATGACGTCGCCCGCCTTGCGCAGCACCACCGTGTCCCCGACGAGGACGCCCTTGGAGCGGACGACCTCCTGGTTGTGCAGCGTCGCGAACTCGACCTCGGAACCCGCGACCGTCACCGGCTCCACCACGGCGTACGGCGTGACCCGGCCGGTGCGTCCGACGCCGACACGGATCTCCAGCAGCTTCGTGTTCACCTCCTCCGGCGCGTACTTCCACGCGATGGCCCACCGGGGGGCGCGGGAGGTGGAGCCCAGGCGGCCCTGGAGGCGCACCTCGTCCAGCTTCACCACGACGCCGTCGATCTCGTGGGCCACGGAGTGCCGGTTCTCCCCGTAGTACGCGATGAACTCGCGGACGCCGTCGAGCCCGTCGACCACCTTCGTGTGCGTGGACGTCGGCAGGCCCCACTCGCGCAGCAGGTCGTACGCGTGGCTCAGGGTGTCGGTCTCGAAACCCTCCCGGGCACCGATGCCGTGCACCACCATGTGGAGCGGGCGCGACGCGGTGACCTTCGGGTCCTTCTGGCGGAGCGAACCGGCCGCGGCGTTGCGGGGGTTGGCGAAGGGCTTGTCGCCGGCCTCCACCAGGCGGGCGTTGAGCTCCTCGAAGCGCTCCATCGGGAAGAAGACCTCGCCGCGCACCTCCACCAGATCCGGGACTCGCTCGCCGCTCAGCCGCTCGGGGATGTCGGTGATGGTGCGGACGTTGGGCGTGATGTCCTCGCCCGTGCGGCCGTCCCCCCGGGTGGCGGCCCTGGTGAGCCGCCCCCGCTCGTAGGTGAGGTTCACGGCGAGCCCGTCGATCTTGAGCTCGCAGAGGAAGCGGTGCTTCACGCCCTCCAGTTCACGGGCGACCCGGTCCGCCCACTCGCCCAGTTCCGCGTCGTCGAACGCGTTGTCCAGCGAGAGCATCCGCTCCCGGTGGGCCACCTCCGTGAACTCCGTCTCGTACTTCCCTGCGACCTTCTGCGTCGGGGAGTCGGGCGTCACCAGCTCCGGATGCTCGGCCTCCAGGGCCTCCAGGTCGCGCAGCAGCCGGTCGAACTCGGCGTCGCTGACGACGGGGGCGTCCCGCACGTAGTAGCGGAAGCGGTACTCCTCGATCTGCTCCGCGAGCCTCTGGTGCTTCTCGCGCGCCTCGGCGGGCACTGTCGACTGCTGTTCCCCGGCCACCGTCTCGTCCTCCCGTTACTCAGGGTTGTCAGCGAGGGATCTCGCGGCCCGGACGCAGTGGGCGAGCGCGGCACTCGCGTACGCGGGTGAGGCACCCGCCAGACCGCACGACGGAGTGACCACCACCGACTCCGTGAGGAGGGCGGGGGACAGCCCGAGCCTGCGCCACAGCGACCTGACCCCACTGACGCTACCGGCAGGGTCTGACAACGCACCCGCCGCCGGCGCGGCTCCGGGCACGATCCCCGCGAACAGCGCCGTACCCCCCTCGACCGCCTCGCCGATCATCTCGTCCTCACGCTCGGTGAGCAGGGCGGCGTCGACCGCGATGCCCGTGACCCCCGCCCGGCGCAGCAGCGCGAGAGGCGGCTCGGGCGCGCACGAGTGCACCACCACGGGCACTCCCACGGCCGACACCAGCTCCCGCAGCGCACCCTCCGCCACGGCCCTGTCCACCGCGGCGTGCGTGCGGTAACCGCTGGCGGTGGGCACGCGCCCGCGCAGCACCGCCGTCAACGACGGCTCGTCGAGCTGCAGTACGGGGCGCGCACCGGGCACCCTGCGCCGTACGTCCGCGAGATGCGCCCGCAGCCCCTCCGTGAGGGAGGCGGCCAGATCGCGGCACGCGCCCGCGTCGCCGAGCACGGCCTGGCCGTTGCGCCGCTCCAGGGCGGCCGCGAGGGTCCAGGGGCCGACGGCCGAGACCTTCAGCGCCCCCTGGAAGCCCTGCGTGAACTCCTCGAGCGCGTCCAGGTCCTCCCCCAACCAGGCCCGGGACCGCCTGGTGTCGCGCCCCGGCCTGTCGCCGAGCCGCCAGCCGCTGGGTTCGAGATGCGCGTAGAGCTCGACGAGCAACCCGGCCGTCCTGCCGACCATGTCGGCGCCCGGTCCCCTCGCGGGCAGTTCCGGCAGGAACGGCAGGGCTTCGAGGGTGCCGGCGACGGCTCGCGCCGCCTCCCTGGCGTCCTCCCCCGGCATCGATCCGATGCCCGTCGCCGCGGCCGCCCCCCAGGGGAAACGCCCCGAAGTCCCGCCGTGAGCGGGGGAGTCCGCGCGCGTGCCCGTTCCGTGCGGGGTGCCGCTCATGCGGTCGGCTTCACGGTCAGGTCGGTGACCTCCGCGCCGCGCGGCATGTCCAGCGCGGTCAGCATCGTCGTCGCCACCGCGTCGGCGGGAATCCAGCGATCCGGGTCGTACTCCCGGCCCTCCTGCCGGTGCACCTTCTCCTGCATCGGGGTGGCGGTGCGCCCCGGGTAGACGGAGGTGACGCGCACCCCGTGTCCGCTCTCCTCGGCCCGCAGCGCGTCCGCGAGCGCCTTCAGGCCGTGCTTGCTCGCGGCGTACGCGGCCCACTGCGGGTGGGCGCGGAGCCCGGCACCGGAGTTGACGAACAGCACGTGCCCCCGCGCGAGACGCACCTGCGGCAGCAGCAGCCGGGTCAGCTCGGCGGGCGCGGTGAGATTCGCGGCGAGGGTGCTGCTCCACACCTTCGCCGTCGTCTCGCCCACCTCTCCGAGCTCCACGACGCCCGCGATGTGCTGCAGGGAGTCGAGCTGTCCGGGCAGTTCCTGGTGACCGAGCGCCCACGACAGCCGCTCGGGCTCAGCGAGGTCGCCGACGAGCGTGCGGACGCCCGGGAAGCGGTCGCGCAGCTCCTTGGCGCGTCCGGCGTCCCGCGCCAGCAGCCAGAGTTCGTCGCCACGGTCGAGCAGGCGCCGCGTGACGGCGGCGCCGATGCCGGAACCGGCACCGGTGATCAGATGGGTTGCCATGCCTCCATGGTCGCTCAGGTTCGAACCCGGTTACGAACCGGTGGCGCGCCGGCGATGAGTTTTCGCGCCGCGACGGGTCTGCTCGCAGAGAAGCCGGCGGCTTCCGCACGCGCCGCGTCGTACCGTCGCACGGCACACCATGAGAAAGAGGGAGGGCAGCGATGCGCACCGACACCGCGAAGCACACCGAGCCGCGGCAGCACGACGGTCCGGCGATCGAGACGTCAGGACTGGTGAAGGTCTTCGGGGACAACAGAGCCGTCGACGGCATCGACCTGCGGGTCCCCGCGGGCAGTGTCTACGGCGTGCTCGGCCCCAACGGCGCGGGAAAGACCACCGCGGTGAAGATGCTGGCCACCCTGCTGCGCCCGGACGGCGGGGAGGCCCGCGTCTTCGGGCACGACGTGCTGCGGGAGGCGGACGCCGTACGCTCCCGCGTCAGCCTCACCGGGCAGTACGCCTCGGTCGACGAGGACCTGACCGGCACGGAGAACCTCGTGCTGCTGGCCAGGCTGCTCGGCCACTCGAAGCCGTCGGCGCGCAAGCGCGCGGCGAAGCTGCTGGAGGCGTTCGGACTGGAGGAGGCCGCCGGGCGGCAGGTCAAGCAGTACTCGGGCGGCATGCGCCGGCGCATCGACATCGCCGCCAGCATCCTCAACACTCCCGACCTGCTGTTCCTGGACGAGCCCACCACCGGCCTCGACCCGAGGAGCCGCAACCAGGTGTGGGACATCGTGCGGGCCGTCGTGGCCCAGGGCACGACGGTGCTGCTCACGACGCAGTACCTGGACGAGGCGGACCAACTCGCCGGCCGCATCGCCGTGATCGACCACGGCCGGGTCATCGCGGAGGGGACGCCCGGGCAGCTGAAGTCGTCCGTCGGCGCGGGCTCGATCCACCTGCGATTGCGTGACGGCGCCCAGCGGGAGGAGGCGCGTTCCGTGCTCTCGCAGACTCTCGCCGCCCAAGTGCAGCCCGAGGCCGACCCGGTGGCGCTGACGGCCCGCGTGCAGGGCGGCGGCACCGAGCGCGGAGCCGCCGAGCAGGCCGCTCTGGCGCTGGCGGAGCTCACTCGCTCCGGCATCACCGTCGACCACTTCTCGCTGGGCCAGCCCAGCCTCGACGAGGTCTTCCTCGCCCTCACCGACCATCCCGCGCACGACGAGGGCGGGCAGGCCGACGGCCGCGAGCCCGTCTCGCGCAGCTCGCAGAACGGCCACGACGCCGAGGAGACACGCTCATGACCAGCACGCCCGCATCCGCCCCGCCGCCCGCCGCCTCCCCCTCCGGTCCCCCGGCGGCCTCCGCCACTCCCGAACAGCCGTCCCGCGCCCGGATGACGGCCTCCGCGGCACGTCCTCAGCAGGGAGGCCGGGCGTCGCAGGGCAGACCGGAGGACCTCACCGCGGTACTCGTCGCCGGGCCGAGACCCCCGCGTCCCAGCGCGCTGTCCGTGTGCCTCACGTTCGGCTGGCGGGCGATGCTGAAGATCAAGCACGTGCCCGAGCAGCTCTTCGACGTGACCGCGTTCCCGATCATGATGACGCTGATGTTCACGTACCTCTTCGGCGGGGCGCTGGCGGGGTCGACGACGGAGTACCTGCAGTACCTGCTGCCGGGCATCATGGTGATGAGCGTCGTGATGACCACGATGTACACGGGCGTCTCGGTCAACACCGACATCGAGAAAGGGGTGTTCGACCGCTTCCGCACGCTGCCGATCTGGCGTCCCGCCCCGATGGTCGGCTACCTCCTCGGCGACGCCTTCCGCTACACCATGGCGTCCGTCGTGATCCTGGCGGTGGGCCTGGTGCTGGGGTTCCGGCCGGGCGGCGGCTTCATGGGCGTGGTCGCCGGGATCGCCCTGCTGGTCGCCTTCTCGTTCGCCTTCTCCTGGCTGTGGACGATGTTCGGGCTGCTGCTGCGCACGGAGAAGTCGGTCATGGGCGTCAGCATGATGGTGCTGTTCCCCCTCACCTTCCTCAGCAACATCCTGGTGGAGCCCCGCACGATGCCGGGCTGGCTGCAGGCGTTCGTCGACGTCAACCCCGTGACGCACCTCGTCGCCGCGGTCCGCGGCCTGATGGACGGCGACTGGCCAGGCGGCGAGATCAGCTGGACCCTCATCGCCTCCGGCGTCCTCATCGCGGTGTTCGGCACGCTCACGATGCGGCTGTACAACAGGAAGTGACCGCAGCGGTCCGGCTGTTGGAGGGGCGCCCCGGCTCGCCGGCGGCGCCCCTCGCCCGTGACGCGGGTCGTGCGCAGGCGCCGTCCAGGCCCGTCCGCCCCGTCCGGACGGCCCGGCCTCCCCTACGCGGACTCCAGCAGCTCCATCGCACGCTCCCCGTCGTCTGCGAAGGCGACCAGTTCGGTCAGCGGCAGCGGGAGGAACCCCTCCGCCTCCATCCTGGCGAGCTGCCTCCGGAGACCGTCGTAGTAGCCCGCCGTGTTCAGCAGGACCACGGGCTTGGCGTGCAGCCCGTGCTTCTTCAGCTCGAGGATGTCCGTCGCCTCGTCGAGCGTCCCCGTGCCGCCCACCATGATCACGAAGGCGTCCGCCCGTTCGAGGAGCCTGGCCTTGCGTTCGGCGAGGTTCGCGGTGACGACCATCTCGTCCGCGTTCTTCCGCGCCACGCCCTGCAGGAACTCCACGGAGATCCCCACGAGCCGTCCGCCGGTCCGCTGGACGCCGTCGGCGACGACCTTCATCAGCCCGGCGTCCGATCCTCCCCACACCAGCGAGTGTCCGCGGCTGCCGATAAGCTCGGCGAACTCGCGCGCCGACTCGGTGTACACGGCGTCGAGTTCAGCTGCTGAGCAGAAGACACAGATGTTCAAGGGGGAACTGTCCTTGGCGGCCATGGACAGCAGCCTAGAGCCCGGGGCCCTGCGCGGACACATGGTGGTCTGCGGCGACAACGCCCTCGCGCAGCGGGTCTGCAAGGAACTGGCCACGGTCTACAGGCAGCACGTCACCGTCGTCCTGCCGTCGCTGCGCGGAGGGAACCACGGCCCGCAGATCGCCGAACTGGTCGGAGCCGGCGAACTCTCCGTGGACGCCGTCGAGGCAGGCGTGCCCGACGACACCGCGCTGCTCAGGGCCGGCATCGAGCGGGCGAGCGCCCTGGCGCTCACCTCCGGCGACGACCAGCTGAACATCTACATCGCGCTGCGCGCGCGGCGTCTCAACCCGCAAGTCCGGCTGGTCATCCGGATGTTCAACCAGAACCTGGGCCGCTACCTGGCGGATCTCCTCGACCGCGCCGCCCGGCTCCGCGGAGGGAGGGCGTCCGGCGGCGCCATGGCCGACGCCACCACGACAGTGCTCTCCGACTCCGACACGGCCGCGCCGTCCATCGTCGCGGCTGCCGTCGTGGGCAGCGACAAGGTCCTCTACGCGGACGGGCTGCTGCTGCGTGCGAAGGAGCGCACGCTGCGCACCGTCGACCGCCGCAACCCCCTGTGCACGCTCGCGCTCCTGCCCGCCGCGGACGACCCGGACGACGCTGAGGGGATCGCCGACGACGGCGGCGGTGACACCGAGGGCGACGGCGCCCCCGAAGACGGAGCCGACGGCACGCCGGAGGCAGGCCCGGGCGACGGGCCGGACGAGGACGGAGCAACCCCAGGCCCCGGCGCCTCCGCGGACGCCGCCGGAGACGCCGCCGCCACCCCGCCGCAGGCCGGGAGCGCGCGCCCCCGCACGCACGACGGGCCGGTGCTGCTGCCCGGCGAGGAGGACCTGGCAGGGCTGTCGCCCGAGCGCAGCGCCGTCGTCCTGGAGGCCATCACCCGGCGGGACCGCGCCGGCGCCGTACGCGCGCCGCGGCTGCCGCGGATGCTGGCCCTCAAGGAGCTGTTCTCGCGGCGGCTGCGCTACTCCCTGCTCGCCATGACGGCCGTGGTGCTCGTCCTCGCCACCGTCAGCTGGTCGATCACCGAAGAGTCCCCGCTGCACGCCGGATACGTCACGCTCCTGGACGTCTTCGCCATCAACGAGCCCAACCTCGAGAAGAGCTCCGGCGAGCAGGTCCTCCAACTTCTCGCCGCACTCGCGGGAATGATGCTGCTGCCGCTCTTCCTCGCCGTCGTGCTGGAGAGCTACGGGGCCTTCCGCAAGGCCACGGCGCTGCCGAACCCGCCGCGCGGACTCTCCGGCCATGTCGTGGTGGTGGGCCTGGGAAAGGTGGGCAAGCACGTCCTGGAGCGGCTGCTGGAGCTCAACATCCCCGTGGTGTGCATCGAACGGGACCCGGAGGCCCGGGGCATAGCGCTCGCCCGCCGGCGGCGCGTCCCCACGCTCATCGCCGACGTCACCGAGGACGGCGTGCTGGAGGAGGCGAAGATCAAACGCAGCCGCGCCCTGCTGGCGCTCACCAGCACCGACGGCATCAACCTCGAGGCCTCGCTCAACGCACGCCAGATCAAGGCCGAACTCCGCGTCGTGATGCGGCTGTTCGACGACCAGTTCGCCGCCACGGTCTACCGCACCCTGCGCGACACCTACCCGGCCGCTCAGACCCGCAGCCGCAGCGTCTCGGCGCTGGCCGCCCCCGCGTTCGCCGGGGCCATGATGGGACGCCAGGTGCTGGGAGCCATCTCGGTGGGGCGCCGCGTGCTGGTCTTCGCGACCGTGGAGGTGCGCGGCAACCCGCTGCTGGAGGGCCGTACGGTGGCCAGCGCCTTCCGGGCGGAGGCGTGGCGCGTCGTCGCGCTGGACACCGCCGGCGAGGACGAACGGCGGCACGACCTCTCGTCCGTCTCGTCGACCGGCGCCGGCGAGCTGGAGTGGCGCCTCCACCCCGGCTACGTCCTCCAGGACGGCGACCGTGTCGTGGTCGCCGCGACGCGGCGCGGGCTGAGCCACCTGCTCGCCGCGGGCCCGGCCTCCGGCATGCCGCCCGTCCCGGGCACGGGGGAGCACCGGTTCCGCGACGTGGTGCAGCAGTTCCCGCCGTCCTTACGGCAGGGGCCGCCGCAGCCGCCCGGGTGGGGACACACGCCCGGGCAGGGCCGCACGACGGGACAGGGCACCCTCCCGGGCCAGGGCGGCGGAACGCCGGAGCGGGAAGGACCGCACGGGGACGGCCCGCGCCTCCCCTGACACGCGCGCAGGCGTGTCCGTCCCAGCTGCGCGGAGGCAGCGGAGCGGAAGGTGCACGGGCCGTCCGGCGACGCCGTCACAGCGCCGCAAAATCGTTTCTCAGCGCTTGAAGTGGAAGATGCCCCAGGTGAGTCGGCGCTCGTTGCCGCCGTCCACCCAGTGCTTCAGTCCCTTCTTCATCTGCGCGAGGTACTCGCTGCTCACCTTGCCGGCGAGCCCTTCGGCCTCCTGGCGCTCGGTCTCCTCCAGCACCCGGCCGTAGTGGTTGACGAGTTGCTCGCGGTGCTCTTCGAAGCCGTCCCCGCTCGCCGGGCTGAAACCGAGGCGCGCCAACTCGCGCCGGTAGAAGCCGGGAGAGCCCATCGTGTCGAGGTGGATGCGGTCCAGGATCGGCTTGAGCTCGCCCGTGGAGGTGCCGTCCGCGGCCATCGGGTCGGTGAAGATGATCTGCCCGCCCGGGCGCAGCACGCGGGCGATCTCCTCCAGGACCCTGAGGCGGTTGCCGCTGTGCAGGAACGCGTCCTGCGACCAGACGACGTCGACGCTCTCGTCCGGGCAGGGGATGTCCTCGAACGAACCGTCCACCACCTCGATCTTGCCGGTGAGTCCGCGGCGGGCGTTCTCCTGACGGTTCCGCTCGTTCTCCACCTCGCTCAGGTTGAGCGCGATGACGCGGCTGCCGTGCGTCTCGGTCACGTAACGCGCCGAACCGCCGTACCCGGCACCGAGGTCGAGCACGACCGAGGACTCGTCGAGGCCGAGCTTGTCCGCCATGCGCTGCACCGTGCGCCGGCTGGCGTCCGCGATGGGCTCCGCGGTGTCCTCGTAGAGACCGATGTGGATGTCCTCGCCGCCCCACACCGAGTGGTAGAAGGCGTCGGCGTCGGCCGAGTTGTAGTAGGTGCGGGCAGTGCTGACGGCGGCCGAGTAGGCGCCATCTGCCTCTTCCATGCGGTACTCCTTCTCGGCGACGTGCACGAAGAAGTCCGGCTGCTCCTCACGGTAGGTGTGCTGGAAGTCCCCGTACGTCTCGATGTGCTGGAAGCCCACCTCGGTCATGAGCCTGCGGGTGTAGTCCTTCCGCAGCGGATACATGTTGAGGTGGTACTCGGACCCGTCGGAGAAGTCGTACCGCATACGGCACAACCCCTCGTCCAGGTACTCCGGTTCCACTGCGACGTCCTCACCGCAGTAGTAGAACGTGTGCTTGCTGGAGAAGCCGCGGTCCAGCATCGCGTCGTAGTTGCGCTGGTCGAGGATGAGGACGCCGTCGTGCTTCAGCATCGCGTAGAACTCGGCGAGCGCTTTGCGGCGGTCGCGCTCGGAGAACAGGTGCGTGAAGGAGTTGCCGAGGCAGACGATCGCGTCGTACTCCCCGTGCACGTCCCTGTTGAGCCACCGCCAGTCCGCCTGGACGACGCGGAGTATGTGGCCGCCGTTCTCCATTCCGTTCTTGAACGCCTTCGACAGCATGTCGGCGCTGCCGTCGGCGCTCACTGCGTCGAACCCTGCCTCGAGGAGCCGCACCGAGTGGAATCCGGTGCCGGTGGCGACGTCGAGTACGCTCTTCACGCCGTGCTTTCGCAGCAGGTCGATGAAGAAATTGCCCTCGCTCTGCGAGCGCTTTTCCCAGTCTATGAGAGAGTCCCATTTATCCACGAAACTTGGGACGTATTCCTCCGTGTAATGCCCGGTCTCCCGGACGTCGACGGGATTGTCTCCGAATTCCTGCGTCGGTCGCGCGGTAATGGGGAACCTCCGGTTGCTGAGACGGTGGCCTACGGCGCGGCCGACCCAGGACGCCAAGGCTTCAGTCACGGGCACCGCGCGCTCGGACTCCAGCGCATAGCTATCCAGACTCGCCGGGGTCTATGCCACCGAACCGAACGGTCGGCCCCCTGTTCGACTCGAATAGCGCCCCCCACCAGCGCCTTTGCCATCTCAGGTTTCTGGGGGCCGAGTTGTCCCGGAACCTGGACAGTTGGGTATGCTGCAAGCGCAGCGAGACATTTCGGCACACCCCGCACCTAACACGGCGAGAGCACATGGCAAAGAGCAGCTCGTTCACCACGCGTGACATCGGCATAGACCTCGGCACGGCCAACACGCTGGTTTACGCGCGCGGACGCGGCATCATCCTCAACGAACCCTCGGTCGTGGCCGTCGAGTCGCGAACGGGCAAGGTGCTCGCCGTGGGAACCGAGGCGAAGCAGGCCGTCGGCCGGACTCCGGGCTCCATCACCGCCACTCGCCCCCTCAAAGGCGGCGTCATCACCGATTTCGAGGCCACCGAGGGCATGTTGCGCCACTTCATCCGCGCTGCGCGCGTCGGCCGGGGCCGCGGTCCGCGGGTCGTGGTCTGCGTGCCCAGCGGCGTCACGGGAGTCGAGCGGCGGGCGGTCCTCCAGACCGCGGCACGGGCCGGCGCCCGTTCCGTGCACCTCATCGAGGAGCCCATGGCGGCGGCGATCGGCGCCGGGCTGCCGGTGCACGAAGCGCGCGGCTCGATGGTCGTCGACATCGGCGGGGGCAGCACCGAGGTGGCGATCATCTCCCTGGGCGGCACGGTCGTCACCCACTCCGCGCGGGTCGCGGGGGACGCGCTGGACGCCGCCATCGCCTCCTACATCGAGCAGCACCACGCGATGGCCGTCGGCGAGAGAACCGCGGAGGACGTCAAGATGTCGCTGGGCAGCGGCGCTTCGTCACCGGTACGCGGGCGGGACAAGGAGACCGGCATGCCCAAGACGGTGGAGCTGAGCGAGGAGGCGATCCGGGAGGCCACGGAGAAGCCCGTCGCCGCCATCGTCCACGCGGTACGCACGGCGTTCGACGCGTGCCCGCCGGAGCTCTACGGCGACATCATGGAACGCGGCATCGTCCTCACCGGCGGCGGCGCGCTCCTGCACGGCCTGGACGAACGTCTGGCGAAGGAGACGGGCATGCCCGTGTACGTCGCCGAGGACCCGCTGAGCTGCGTCGCGATCGGCACGGGCCGCTGCCTCGAAGAGTTCGACAAGCTGGAGAGGGTCTTCAGCGGATCGGTATACGGATCCTGACCTCTGCCCGGCGGTTGTGCACCCCATCTGTGGGGTCGAGTTGTGGGGCCGGGCCTCGCCCGGGCCCACAACTACGAGCGCGTCAGGGGTGGTTGACGCGCTGATGCCGTTCAACGCGGTCAACTGACCGTCGTCGGCCGTCTCTCGGCGATCGACACTAGAAGGGGATGAGTTCGATCCCTGCCTTCTTGGCACGCTCCCTGCGGTCCGGGGCGGCGGCGTTCCGCTTGGGCGCGGCCTCATCCCAGGGCTCGGGACGCATGAGCAGCAGTGCGTTGCTGCCGGGCACCACGATCACGCCGCCGAACGCCAAGTCCCCAGCGATGCACACGCCGTCGTCGGCTCCTTTGGGCCACCTGTTCAGGCCCTGGGGTTCGACCGCACGCATCCTGCAGCTCTCCGCACCTTCCCCTCGGCCCACGTCCAGCGTGTAGAAGCTCTGGTTGTGGGTTTGCGTGGGCTTTCCGATACGAGTGACGGTTCCCGGCTCCAAGGGATAGGCGTCCAGCACCTTGCCGCACTTGCGGAGACGGAAGGGGTGACCTTTGAAGTTGACGAATGTGAACCCGAGCCCGATGACACCGATAGCTGCCGGAGCAGCAGACCAGAAAGCGCTGGGAGCTCCCAGCGCGCCCAGGATCAGCGGCAGCGCGAGCAGGAACCCGAAAATCCCGACACGCAAACCCAAGCGGCGAGCAAATAGGCCGTAGTTACGGCGCATTACCTGATGTGGAGCCAGCTCATCGTGCGACGCCTCCGGCGACACCGGCATGGTCTTGCCTCCAAGAATCGGTCGGAGCTCGCCCGAAGCCATTCCGCATCGGCCACTGCCACTTCGATCGCAGACGTCACCGGCGTGATGAGAACAGCCCGCCGGCCGTGCCCGACTGGCCCTGCCCGTACGGGACTTCACCAGAGGAAGCCCTGGTGAACCCTCGGAACGAGGCCGCGCCGGCCGTTCCGGACTGCGTCAGCCGTTGACCGCGCCTGCCGGGCGGGCCCGTTCCGTCGTGGCGATCGTGGCAGAGCCGATGACGCGGGTGCCGTCGTAGAGGACGATCGCCTGGCCGGGGGCCACGCCGCGGACGGGTTCGGTGAAGCGGACCCGCAACTCCTGCCCGTCCTGGGCCGGTTCGGCGGTGACCTCGGTCTCCCCGCCGTGGGCGCGGAGCTGGGCGGTGTACGTGCCGGGACCGTCGGGGGCGAGGCCGCACCAGCGGGGCTTGACGGCGGTGAGTCCGGTGACGTCGAGCGAAGCGGCCGGGCCGACGGTGACCGTGTTGTCCACGGGTGAGATGTCGAGGACGTAGCGGGGCTTGCCGTCCGGTGCGGGGTGGCCGATGCGCAGGCCCTTGCGCTGGCCGATCGTGAAGCCGTACGCGCCTTCGTGGGTGCCGAGCCTCCGGCCCTCCTCGTCCACGATGTCGCCTTCGGCCGTGCCGAGCCTGCCTGCGAGGAAGCCCTGGGTGTCGCCGTCCGCGATGAAGCAGATGTCGTGGCTGTCGGGCTTATTCGCGACGGCGAGGCCGCGGCGCTCGGCCTCCTCGCGGATCTCGTCCTTGCTGGTGAGGGTGTCGCCGAGGGGGAACATGGCGTGGGCGAGCTGCCGGGCGTCCAGCACGCCCAGTACGTAGCTCTGGTCCTTGGCGGCGTCGCTGGCGCGGTGCAGCTCGCGGGTGCCGTCGTCGCGGGTGACGACTGTCGCGTAGTGGCCCGTGCACACCGCGTCGAAGCCCAGCGCGAGCGCCTTGTCCAGCAGGGCCGCGAACTTGATCTTCTCGTTGCAGCGCAGGCAGGGGTTGGGGGTGCGGCCCGCCTCGTACTCGGCGACGAAGTCCTCGACGACGTCCTCGCGGAAGCGCTCCGCCAGGTCCCAGACGTAGAAGGGGATGCCGATGACGTCGGCGGCGCGGCGCGCGTCGCGCGAGTCCTCGATGGTGCAGCAGCCGCGGGCGCCCGTGCGGAAGGACTTCGGGTTGGCGGAGAGGGCCAGGTGCACGCCCGTGACGTCGTGGCCGGCCTCGGCCGCGCGGGCGGCGGCCACGGCGGAGTCGACGCCGCCGGACATGGCAGCGAGCACGCGCAGCCTGGGGGCGTCCCCGGCCGGAGGCTGGGGACGGGCGGCGCGGGCAGGGGGCGTGGAGCTGCTGGAGGCGTCAGTCATAACCCGTCCAGAGTAGAGGGAAACGCTCGCGCTCCCCGCACGGAGTGGCAAGCGGTCCCCCCGGGTGGAACCAGTCCGCGCCCCGGATGCGTTGTGACCGGTATGGCTTCGATCTCCCGGCGCACCCTCCTCATATCCGGCGGCGCAGCGACAGTGGTCACAGCAGGGGCGCTGACCTGGGACAAGACGTCCCGGCTGTGGTGGCGGATCCCGGGTGTCGACAAGCAGCGCACCGAGGGGGAGGTGGATCAGCCGGGTGTGCGCTGGATCGCCGCCTCGGAGGCGAATCTCCGCTTCGCCGACCGTCCCGCCGACTACACGATCGACCGCGTGGTCGTGCACGTCACGCAGAGCGACTTCCCGACCGCGGTGAAGGTCTTCCGCGATCCTCTGCACGCGTCGGCCACCCACTACGTGGTCCGGGCGCGGGACGGGCGGACGGTGCAGATGGTGCGGGAGCTGGATGTGGCGTACCACGCGGGGAACCGCTCGTACAACGAGCGGAGCATCGGCATCGAGCACGAGGGCTTCGTCGACCGCCCGGAGAACTTCACCGACGAGATGTACCGCTCCTCGGCGCGGCTGACGGCCCGCATCTGCAAGAAGTACGACATCCCCGTGGACCGGGAGCACATCGTCGGGCACAACGAGGTCCCGGGCGCGGACCACACCGACCCCGGTCCGCACTGGGACTGGAAGCGCTACATGCGCTACGTGCGGGAGGCGCGCGGCGGTCTCGGCGCGAGCTGACCGCGCCGCCGTCCCGTGGCCGCGCCGCCGCCGTCCCCCGGCCCGCGGCACCGCCGGACTGAGACCGCGCCGGACCGGGAAGGCCGTGCCGCCGCCCCTTCCGGTGTCCGGAGGGGCGGCGGCACGGCCGGGGGCCTCACACGCCGAGGGCTACTGCCCCGAGCGGCGGGCGGGGAACTCGACCACCTGCTGGTAGGTGGGCCGGTTCTGCCAGGCGATCCGCGGGACGGTGATGCCGCCCATGGAGCGGTGCACGATCGAGTCGGCGCACACCTGGTCGCCCGCGTCGCACTCCTTGTCGCCGGGGTACGTCTCCTCGGCGGGGGTGGCGACCGCGTCCGACAGCGTGCTCAGCAGCACCTTCCGGCACTCCTCGAGCGAGCCCTTGCCGCAGTACTCCCTGTCCAGCGGCGACGCGACGTCCTCGCCCTGCACCGCCCGCAGGTCCTTCTCGACGAAGGACCACCAGCCGTGCTGCATCGCGGAACCCTTGTGCGGCTGGCTCCCTCCGACGCCTCCGCCGCCTCCTCCGCCGCCGTTCTGACCGCCCGACGGGGACTCGTTCACGGGGGTGACCCCGGTGAGCGACTTGTAGAGGTCCTCGCCCAGCACGGGCTTGAACTGCCCCTCGACCAGCAGCGGCCACCAGGCGTCCAGCGTCCGGATGGCTTCCGCGTGCTCGTACTCGCCGTCGTCCTTCGCGGCCTCGCGCCGCAGGGATCCCGACTTCTCCCAGGTGCGCAGCTTCTCGACTGCCGCGGCCTGTTCGGGGTCGGTGATCTCGCCGGAGCCGATGACGTCGAGGAGTTCGGGGAGCACCTTCTCCGCCCGCAGGTCGGCGACGGCGGCCTCCTCCATGGCCTTGACGAGGTCGGCGCGCGTCACTCCGCCCTTCTCGACGAGTGCGGAGACCCGCTTGTCGAGCAGGTCGCCCCGGTGGACGGAGCCGCTGCCCCAGCCCGAGGTGAAGCTCTTGGCCTGCTTGTTGTTCCAGTTGACGTAGTACCCCTGGTCGACCGACTGCGGGTGCTCCGCGGGCGGGGTGACGGCCGACGTGTTGGTCGTCGGGTCCCAGTCCTTCCATTCGTTCGCGGCCGTCGCGAGGATCGGCTTGTCGGGGTCGGTGCCCGGCGAACGGACGGGATTCGTACCGGAGTTGTAGTAGGCGGTGTGCTCGGCGTCCGCGTAGAACCAGTTGAAGGTGTAGCCGATGTCCTGCGCCGCCTCCTGGAAGCTGGCCGCGGAGGTGATCGCCGACGGGTCGTTGAACTTCTGGAAGCCGATGACCGAGTCGGCGTCGTGCTGGTACGTGGAGCGCAGCGCCGTGAAGGCGACGGGCTTGCCCTTCACGGTGCCGGTGTGGCTGACCAGGCCGTACGCCGACCGCAGGCTCACCAGGTCGTACGACCCGGCCTCCGTCGAGTCGGCGAGGGTGGGTTTCCACTCGTTGTGCTTGGTCAGCTTCTCGAAGGGCGTGCACTTGCCGCGGAACATGTAGCTGCGCGAGTCGGTGGTGGGTTCCTCGCCGGACTCCTCGCAGAGTTCGACCGCGAAGGTGTCGGTGATGTCCTGGCTCGCGGAGGTGGCGCTCCACGAGTAGTCGAGTCCGCGGCCGAGTTCGACGTAGAAGCTGAGGCCGGGGAAGGACGCACCGCGGGAGCGGAGCCCCGGGCCGTCGAGCTCCTGTACCATCATGATCTGCGGCGAGTAGTAGGCGGTCTGCGGCCCGTAGACGGCGATGGGGTTGCCGGATGCGGTGTGCTCTCCGGAGACCACGAGGGCGTTGGACATGCCCTTCTTCGACGTGATCAGGTCGGCGGGCAGGACGCCCTGCTTCTTCTCCTTCCCGGCCGCCTTCTCGCTCCCGGTGCCGGTCTCGTTCTGGGAGTGGTCGAAGGCCGTGACCGATCCCGCTTCAGGGGTGGCGACGCCCTTGGGGTCGCTCGGCGACTCCGCGTACGGGAACTCCTTACCGTGCACGGTGGTCGTGGCCTCGGAGTCGTTCTGGGCGCGCCAGGCGGCGTACGCCTTCTCGCCGTCCGCCTTGCCGTACTGGCTCTCGAACGCCAACTCGGCCAGGGCGTTGCCGACTTCGCCGCCACCGCCGTTGCCGAAGATCGAGCCGATGACGGACGCGATGGCGACGACGTCGGTGATCTTGAAATCGGCGATCTTCGAGCCGTGGCCGGTCAGCACGTACTCGCCGGGGTAGTTGAGCGCTCCGACGGTGTCGTCGATGAACTCGTTGATGCCGCTGACGTAGTTCTGGATGTCCTCGTACGCCTGGGCGCCGCGCTTGCCGGAGTTGCGTATCCGCTCGACCTGGTTCTCCAGGTCCTGCTCGGAGTACGGCGCCACCGCCCACAGGCTCTGCTCCAGCGACCTGTTGCCCTCCGCGCCGCCCGCGAACGAGGACAGTTCGCCGCGTCCGACGTGCCGCAGGATGTCCATGAGCCACAAGCGGTCCTGGCCGGCGGCGTATCCGGCCCCGAACTCGGTGCCCGCGCGGGTGGTCCCCTTGATGTGCGGGGTGCCGGTGGCCTTGTCGCGGGTGATGGTGACGTCGTCGCGGGGCGACTTCACGCTCTCGACCTGGTCCTCCGGGACGCCGAAGGAGGCGTCGTTGAAGTAGTCGGAGAGCTGCTCCTCGGTGAGACCCGAGTAGTCGTGCAACAGGTCGTCGTACGGGGCCAGTTGGTCGGCCGAATGCTTCGGGCGGGTGCCGATCGTCTTGTGCAGCAGGATCCCCGCCAGCGTGGCGTGGCCGTTCTGGCCGGCCGGGAGGATGTCGCCGCACTGCCCCTGGCAGGGGTCCTCGGCGGCGGCAGCGGCGGCTGCCCTCTTCTCAGCCGCGGCCGCGAACGCCGGCGCGGAACCGCTGACGAGGGGGGCGAGCAGCGCGGCGGCGGCCACACCGACCGTGACGGCCCTGGCCTTCGTCGCAGCGGACCTCGTCGAAGAGGTCCTCACCGCAAGCGACTTCGGGGTGTGCGCTTTCGGGGTGAGGGCTCGTGTGAGTGCGGCCCTGGCCCGGGTGGCGGCTGCCCTCGCGGAGCGGGCTCTGCCGGACGGAGCGCGGGAAGGTTTCACCGGGATCTCCTGTGGGGGTGAGACGCGGCAAGCGTGCGAGGAACGTTAATGCGCGTTACTACCCCTGGGTAGAGTCCTGCCGCCGTTAATCACACAGCCACAAAGGGCCATTGACGTGAGCGGTGGTGTTCCCCTCCCCTCCCGGCGGTTGCGGGCGAGCTGTCCCCTCCACGGGACGTTCGCGCCGCTCTCAGCGCGGAGGGGCCGCCCGGCGGAAAGCCGGACGGCCCCTCCGCGGGCCTGCCGTGTGCCTCAGTGACCGGCGCCCCGGTTCACCCGGCGTCGTAGCTCAGGATCGCGCCCCGGCGGAAGTTGGCGTCGCCGTAGGCTCCGAGCTCGATCACGCCGGTGCTCCAGACCTGCTTCGTACCGGGGACGTGGACGGTCTCGTCGGGCCAGAAGCGCTGCTTCTTGTCTACCTCCTCGACCTTGCCCGACCTGCCGGGAACCGGCTTGTGCCTGGCGATCTCCCGCAGCTCGCCGTCCGCCGCCATGTGCCAGTAGCGGCCCAGCACCAGCCCGCCCGCGCCGTCGGGGGCGAACTCCTCCGAGGCCTTCTCCGCCGCGTCGGCCGGTCCTTCCTTCCACTCCTTGCCGTCCCAGCGCAACAGGATCGGCTCCTCCTCCGGCTCGGGGCCGCCCTCGCCGTGGTTGAAGGTGTGCGTGCCCACCGCCCACACCTCGTCCCCGGAGACGGCGACGGCGGAGTCGAGGCTCGCCGACTCCTCCGGCGGCGCGGGGTCGGGGAAGTGGTACTCCGGGGTCTTCTCCAGCTTCCACTCCTCGCCGTCCCAGTGCATCGCCGCGGGCTGGCTCAGCGGTCCGCTGTCGTCGGACGTCTCGCGGAAGCCGACCGCCCAGACGTCGTCCGGGCTGACGCCCGCCAACGAAAGCCCGACGGCGGGGAGTTGCGACTCGGTCCACTTGGTTCCGTCCCAGTGGTGGACGCTCTTGTCGTGACCCAGGACCCACGCGTCGTCGGCCGCGAGGACGGCCGCCCCGCGGTTCGACGGGGACCCCTCCGCGTCGGGAGCGGGCATCGCCGTCCACTTCTCGCCGTCGAAACGGAAGGCGAGCGAGCCTGACTGGTCGTTCTCGGTGGCGAACAGCCAGACGTTGTCGGGTGCCGAGCCCTCGATCTGGCTCAGCGACGCTCCCGCCGCCTCCTTCGGCAGCTCGCTCGGCTTCCACTCGCCTCCGTCGCGGTGCAGCAGGACCTGCTCGGGGTCGCCGCCGGCGCCGTCCTCGCTGGAGGTGCCTATCGCCCAGCCCTCGCTCTTCGACAGGGCCGCGATATCGGTGAGTTCGGCGCTCAGCGACTCGCTGTAGTAGTCGACGTCCATCGCGGCGGCGGCCTTGGCTGACGAGGCGGGCGCCCCCTCAGCGGCAGACTGGCCGGGGGCCGGCTCGCCGGCGAACGCCGTCTGGTACCCGACGCCCGCCAGGGCTGCGAGGGCGAGCGCGGCAGCGGCCTTGAGATGCAACGGTTTCATGCTTCCCCTCTGAGTTGTGCGGTCGTTCGCGGAAGCCTCCGCCGTGCCGGTCACGCACGGCTCCCCCGTCACGGTGGCAACCCGGTCAACTGAGCGGACGTAGCCGTGAAGACACGCGGTTGCAGAGGGGGGCCATGCGCTTGCTCACACGCCGCGCCCACGCCTGCGGGCCGGACACCGTGCCGGGCAGGCGCCACGCACTCGGCGCCGTCCCGTCAGATCCGGAAGACGGAGCCGACGAACTCCGAGAGAAGCCGCTCCTGCAGTGCCTGCGGCAGGGCGTCCAGCAGCACCAGCACGGGCGCCATCCGCTGCGGCAGCCGCGCGTCGCCGTCCTCGCCGCCCCCGAGTCCCGCGTACGCCAGGACGGCCGAGACCTCCTCCGGCCCCAGCGTCGACGGGTCGAGCCCGGCGGCCAGTTCGACCAGTCCGGGATCGGCCTGGACGGGGGGCAGCGCCCGTGCCGCGGTCAGCGCCTCGGCCAAGTCGGCCAGGAGCGCGTCGACTTGACCGACCGTGGCGGGGGTCAGCGTCAGATGGAGGTTGGGCGGCATCCCCTCGAACTCGAGCTGCGGCTGCAGGTACCAGCCGCGTACGCGCATCTCGTCCGCGAGATGCAGCAGCAGGCTCAAGTCCCCTCCCCCGCCCGCGTCTTCCGCGGCCGCGAGCGTGAACGCGACGAGCCCCGCCTCCGGTTCGCCCAGCACGCGGACGCCCTCGACCGCCCGCAGTCCCGCGAGCAGCCGGTCGGAGGCGTCGGCGACCTGACCCGCCAGCGCCGTGTACCCGTCCTCCCCCACGTGCCGCAGCACGGCCCACGCCTGTGCGAGCAGGCCCGCGGCCTTCGTGCCCTGGACGGTCGGGTTGACCACGGGGTACCCGGGCCAGCCGGCGTGTGCGAAGTACTGGTACCGGCGCAGCTCGGCGTCGCGGTAGAGCACCACGGACGCGCCCTTGTCGGCGTATCCGTACTTGTGCAGGTCGACGGAGAGCGACGTCACGCCCGGCACCGTCATCCCGAAGTCCGGCACCTCCCGTCCGGCGCGGCGCAGATAGGGCAGGAGCCAGCCTCCGATGCAGGCGTCCACATGGCAGAGCACTCCGCGGTCGGCGGCGAGGCCGGCGATCTGGGCCACCGGGTCGATGACACCGTGCGCGTACGAAGGCGCCGACGCGACGACCAGGGCGGTCCGTTCGGTGACGGCGGCGGCCGTCGCCTCGGCGTCGGCCCGGTAGGTCCCGCGGTCCACGGGGACGACGACCGGCTCCACTCCGAGGTAGGCCGCCGCCTTGTGGAAGGCCGCGTGCGCGGTGGAGGGCAGCACCAACTCCGGTTCCCGCACGCCCCGTTCTGCCCGGGCGTGGTCGCGTGCCGTCTTGACGGCCAGCAGGATGCTCTCCGTGCCGCCGCTGGTGAACGTGCCCTGTGTGCCGGGCGCGCCGAGGAGGGCGGCGGCGGCGCGTATCAGGTCGTTCTCCAGCCGGGCGACGCTCGGAAACACCGTCATGTCCAGGCCGTTGACGGTCGCGTACTCCGAGTACGCGGCGGCGGCGAGCGCGTCGAGGCCCTCGATGCCCGCGTCGTAGACGTAGGCGAAGGTCCGGCCGCCGCGGGTGGGGGCGTCCGAGCCGCGCAGCGCGCGCAGCTCCTCCAGTACCTCCGCGGCGGGAAGGCCGCCCGGAAGCGCGGTGGGCGGCGGTCCGGCGGCCGGCTGCCCGGCGGCGGGCGGGGCGTGGGTGTCTGCGGGGTGCGGGAGTTCACTCGGCACGGTCGGTCTCGTCCTCCGGTGTGTCGGTACGGTCGTGCCCGCCTTCGCGCGGCCCCGCCCCGGGGGCGGAAGGGGCGCCGGCGGGGTGTTCCTCGTAGCGGTGCAGGAGCCACAGGCTCACCGCCGCCAGCGCGGCGGGCAGCAGGCTCATCCCCAGGGTGATGCCGGTGAGCGCGGAACCGGGCTGGGCCGCCTGGTGCCCGGCCTCGGAGGAGCGGAAGCCGGTCACGGCGAGCACCGCCGCGAAGGCCCCCGCGCCGAGCGCGAAGGCCAGCGTCTCGGCGGCCGTCCACAACCCCGTGAAGGTCGCGGCGCGTCGGCGTCCCGTACGGGCCGCGTCGGCGGCGAGGTTGTCCGCCAGCATGCGCAGCGGCAGCAACTGCAGCCCGCCGTAGGCGACACCGACGGCGGCGACGGCCCCGTACGCGGTCCACGGCCCGGCCCACGGCGTCGCGACGAGAGCTGCCGCCGCCGTGAGGAAGAGCGAACTGGCCCAGAACTGGGCCGACTTGACCCCCCGGCTGCGTGCCAGCCGGTTCCACAGCGGCATGACGAGCGCCAGCGGGCCGATCATGCAGGCGAACAGCGGCGTGACGGCGCCCGCCGACCCGAGGACGTACGTCGCGAAGTACTGCACTCCCGCGAGCATCACGCCGACGGCGAGCGCCTGCGCGGTCCACATCCCGGCGAGGTGGAGGAAGGGCCGGTTCCCGCGTGCCGCCGCCAACTGCCCCCGCAGGGAGGGTTCCGCGGTGCTCCGCGTGACGACCGGCGCCCGGCGCGTCGCGAACCACGCCCCGAACATCCCGGCCGCGAGCAGCGCGGCCACGGCGAGGCCCATCAGCCGGTAGCCCGACGGCACGTCACGGCCGCCCGCGTGGGCGATCGCCGGCGCCACCGCGCCCGACAGCAGGATCGCGGACCCGAGGAAGGCGACGCGCCAGCCGAGGACCCTGCCGCGCTCCTCGGTATCGTCCGTCATCTCCGCGGGCATCGTCACGTACGGGACCTGGAAGACGGCGTACGCGGTGGCCGCGAGCAGGAAGAGCAGCGCGGCGTATCCCGCGGCGGCCATGCCGCGCAGCGGCGGAGCGGCGAAGATCAGCGCGAAGAGCGGCGGCAGCGTGCACGCCCCGGCCAGCAGGAACGGGCGGCGCGGCCCGCCCCGGAACCGGCTGCGGTCGGAGAGGGCGCCGACCACGGGGTTGATCAGTACGTCCCATGCCTTGGGCAGGAAGAGGGCCACCCCCGCGGCGGCGGCGGGGACGGCCATGACGTTCGTGAGGTAGTAGAGCAGCAGCAGCCCCGGCACGGTGGCGAAGGTGCCCGTACAGAGGGAGCCCAGGCCGTAGCCGACGCGTACGGACGCGGGCAGCCCGGGGCTCGCGGCCGGTGCACGGCCGCCACCGCTGTCACGGGCTGCGCCTCCCACCGGGCGTGCCCGGCCGGGGACTTCACCGCCGGCAACCACTGGATGGCCTCCTCTGGGGCGGAAGCGCCGGACGCGCGCCGCGCCGGACCGGGCGCAGCTCCGCGCGGCCGATCCGGTTGCCGGGCTGACCCGGGCTGACGCGACGGCGGCGCGCCGCACGCCGCCCGCGCTGCCGGCGCATCAGTCAACGGCACCCGGCGCCGCGCGTCCAGAGCCTGCTCGCAACGGGCCGGAACCCGGCCCGCGTGACGACGCGCGCGACGGCCCGCGTCAGGACCTGCAGACGCCGGGCGACGAGCCGCTCAGCTCAGCCCGGCGCCGCGGGCCCGCTCCACCGCCGGGCCGATGGCGGCGGCCACGGCCTCCACGTCGTCCTCCGTCGAGGTGTGGCCGAGGGAGAAGCGGAGCGTGCCCCGCGCGAGTGCGGGGTCCGAACCGGTCGCGAGGAGCACGTGGCTGGGCTGCGCGATCCCGGCGGTGCAGGCGGAGCCCGTCGAGCACTCGATGCCCTGCGCGTCCAGCAGGAGCAGCAGGGAGTCGCCCTCGCAGCCGGGGAAGGAGAAGTGGGCGTTGCCCGGGAGCCGCCCGGCCGGATCGGGGTCGCCGTTGAGCACGGCGTCGGGCACAGCCGTACGCACCTGGTCGATCAGCTTGTCCCGCAGCGCCCCGATCTCGCGCTCGAAACGGGGGCGGCCCTCGGCGGCGAGTTCGGCGGCCGTCGCGAAGGCGGCGATCGCGGGCACGTCCAGCGTCCCGGACCGTACGTCGCGCTCCTGGCCGCCGCCGTGCAGGAGCGGCACGGGCGTCTGCTCGCGGCGCAGCAGCAGCGCGCCCACCCCGTACGGGCCGCCGATCTTGTGGCCGGTCAGGGTCAGCGCGGCCAGGCCGGAGGCGGCGAAGTCCACCTCGGTCTGCCCGACGGCCTGCACGGAGTCCGCGTGCAGCGGCACGCCGAACTCGGCTGCCACCTCTGCGAGGCGTGCGACCGGCATGACGGTGCCGATCTCGTTGTTCGCCCACATCACCGTGGCCAGCGCCACGGTCGCCGGGTCCCGCTCGATCGCGTCCCGCAGCGCCTCCGGATGCACCCGGCCGTGGGCGTCGACGGGCAGCCACTCCACGTCGGCGCCCTCGTGGTCGGCGAGCCAGTGGACGGTGTCCAGTACGGCGTGGTGCTCGACGGGGCTCGCCAGGATCCGCGTACGGGCCGGGTCGCTGTCGCGGCGGGCCCAGAACAGGCCCTTCACCGCGAGGTTGTCGGCCTCGGTGCCGCCGGCCGTGAAGACGACCTCGCTGGGACGCGCCCCCACCGAAGCGGCGAGCGCCTCACGCGACTCCTCCACCGTGCGCCGCGCGCGGCGCCCCGAGCCGTGCAGCGACGAGGCGTTCCCGGTGACGGCGAGCTGGGCGGCCATCGTCTGCACCGCCTCGGGGAGCATGGGCGTGGTCGCAGCGTGGTCGAGGTAGGCGGAGCGGGCCATGATGCCTCGATTCTACGAGCGGCTGGACGGACGGGCACAGCGCGGTCCGGGCTCCGCGCGCGGGACCCGGCGGTTGCCGGACCCGGACGTGTGCCGGACCACTCACCAGCGGTACGCTCCCGCCGGGCTGTTCTCGCCCGTCCGGCACGTTCTCTGGCGCCGGTATCCGGGCACAGCCGACGACAACGTCCGTACGGCCGGACGTATTCCACTGGGGGCTAGGGGGGATGGCCGAATGCCACAGGTGCGGGTTCTGACCAAGGGCGCACGCGTCACGGGGGGTGTCTTCAGCCTCCTCTTCGCGCTGCACACGCTGCTCTGGATCGTGCGCGACGTCGCCGAACTGGGTGCCGGGGCCCTGTGGGACGTGTGGACGGGCGCCGCTCCCGTCGGAACGTCGAGCGCCCTCGAACTGCCGGCGACGTCGACCCTGGACCTCGGCCTCCTGCTGCTGCAGCTGGCCGCCACCTTCGCCGCGTTCACCGGCGCCTGGACGGCCGGCGGCCTCCTGGCGTGCTCGACGGTTCACACCTTCGCCTACCGGCTGCCCGTGCTCTGGCACGTGGTGCTGCACGACGAGGGCGAACCGGTCTTCCTGGACCGCTCCTTCGACACCGAGGGCGCCGGATACGTGGCCGCGGGCACGTCCCTGGTGGTCGCGATCCTCAGTTTCGCGCTGGCGCTGATTTTGCTGGCGGGGCTCAAGCCCTGGGCGCCCGCGCAGCAGCAGCCCCAAGGTCCTTGGGGAGCGGGCGCGCCCGGACAGGCGCCCCCCTTCGGACCGCCCCAGCCGTACATGATCCAGCCGCCGCAGACGCCGCCGTTCGCGGAGCCGCCCCTGCCCAGCGAGATGCCGCAGCGGCCCGTCGGCGCCCATGTCGCCGCAGCGGCCGTCTTCTTCGGGCTGGAGGTGCTCTTCAACATCGGCTGGAACATCCACATGCTCTCCGAGCTGGGCATCGGCATCTGGAGCCGCTCCTTCATCGGAGTGGCCGGGCTGCAGGCGATCCTCGGTATCTCCGCGGTCTGGATCTGGCTGACGATCATGGCCGTCAGCGGGGTCGCCGGTCTTCTCGCGATCACCCGGGGCCTCTCCGCGCGCGGATTCACGACGGGCGCGGCGCTCATCGGGATGCCCCCCGCGCTGCTCGGCCTGTGGGCCCAGCTCTCGTCGGGCCTCCTCACGCGGGCCGGTACGCCGGCCATCAGCTACTTCAACGTCCTCTACCAGGTGATCCTGCTGGTCGGGGGCGCGGTCCTGCTCGTGCTGGCGATGCGGCCCGGTGTGCCCGCACAGCCGGGGGCACCCGTCCACGGGGGCGCGCCCTGGCCACAGGGCGCCCCCATGCAGCAGGGGGCTCCGTTCGGCGCGGGGCCGGCGCCCTACGGAGCGCCGCAGCAGCACCCGGGGCAGCCCCAGCCGTACGGGCCGCCGCAGCCCCCGGCCGGAGCCCCGCCCCAGCCCTACGGCCCCCCGCCCGGCGCCCCTCCGCAGCCGGCGGGCCCCCCGCCGGGAACGCCGCCGCAGCCTGCCGGACCGCCTCCGGGGGCTCCTCCGCAGCCCTCCGGCCCGCCGCTGCAGAAGGACCCGGAACCCCCCGGCGGCTCGTTCGGGCCTCCCCCGTCGGCCCCTCCGGCCAAGTGACACGGGCCCGTGGTCTGCTGGCCGTCCTGGCGAAGCGGCACGGCCTGCTGTTCCCGGCGGGAGCGCTGTGCATCCTCGTCAACGGGCGGGGGTTCGGCCCGCTCTGGTTCACCGGCGTCGCACTGGTGGCGGTGAACCTCGTACTGGGCGCGTTCCTGACGTTCCGCCAGCGCCCGAAGGGCGAGCGGGAGCCGGTGCTGCTGCCGGTATCGCTCACCGGGCGCCTCATGGCCGTCAACGGACCGGGCACGAAGGTGCCGAGCCACACGCACGGCAACGCCCAGACGTACGCCGTCGACCTGCTGTTCACCCCCGCCGAAGACGATGACTCCGCGCAGGCGGCACCGCCCTCCGCACGGTTCCGCCCCCTCGCCCGCCGGCCGGACGCCTACCCCACCTTCGGGACGCCGCTGCCGGCCCCGGTGGACGGAACGGTCGTCGCGGTCTCCGAGGGGCAGCGCGACCACCTCACGCGCACCTCACTGCCCGGCATGGTCTACCTCTACCTGGAGGGGTACGTGCGCGGCGCGGGCCACCCGCGCCGCGTCTTCGGCAACCACGTCGTACTGGACGTCGGCGACGGCGTGCACGCGGTCTTCGCGCACCTGCGGCGGGACTCCGTGCGGGTCTCGGCGGGCGACCGGGTCACCGCCGGCCAGCAGCTCGCCGAGTGCGGCAACTCGGGCAACTCCTCCGAGCCGCACCTGCACTTCCAGCTGATGGACGGGCCCGACCTGGCCCTCGCGCGGGGTGTGCCCTTCGCGTGGCGCTACCGCGACGACGACGGAGCCGAACACGTGGGAGTCCCCGAGGACTTCACCCACTTCACCCCGGTCCCGGAGGTGCCGGGGACGGAGGACGGCGCCCGGCGCGAAGCGGACGAGCCCGCGGGCTGAGCCGGGGGCGGACGGTCCCTTCCGCCCCCGTCCCGCAGCCTCGGCCGCAAGCCGCCCGGGCGCGGTGCGGGGCACCTGCCCGGGCGGCGGCGGGCGCCGCGTGGGACGCGGAGCCGGGAAGGGCGTACGGCTCAGCTGCCGTTCTCGGCCTGGAACATCCAGCGGTGCTTCTCCAGGTCGCCGGTGAGCTGGATGAAGATGTCCTCCGTCACCGGGTCGGGCTCGCTCACCGACGCCATGCGTTCCCGGGCGCCCGCGATCACCGCTTCGAGGGCGGCGACCATCGTGCCGACGGCCTCGTTGTCGGGCTGCCAGCCCTCCTTGACCCGCTCGATGCCGCTCGCCGACGACACGGTGGACGAGCGGCCGTCCGGCGGCAGACCGAGCGCCGACGCCCGCTCCGCGACCTTGTCGGAGTAGCTGCGGGCTGTGTCGACGACCTCGTCGAGCTGCAGATGTATCGAGCGGAACCGCGGTCCCACCACGTTCCAGTGGATCTGCTTGGCCACGAGGGAGAGGTCGACGAGGTCGACGAGAGCACCCTGCAATGCCTCACCCACGGTCTTGAGGTCGTCGTCCGGAAGCGTGCTCTTCACTGCATACGTCACGGCTGTCTCGCTTTCTCTCGGCCGGCCCTGTGTTCCCACCGACCGTGTAACCGGATGAGCGCGGGCAATTCATACCGCAGCGGACGCCCCGGCCCTGTACTCCGCGTACTCGCCCGAGGGCAGCGGGCCACCGGCACCGGGGCTGGCCGTGCACCGGTCCCGTGACCGAGACTGAGCGGATGACCGACGACTGGACCGGCGCTCTGGACCGCACTTTCGACACCTCCTCCGGCGTCGTCCGCTGGGGCGTCCTCGGCCCGGAGGAGGGGCCGCCGGTGGTGCTCCTCCACGGGACGCCGTGGTCCTCCTACACCTGGCGCGGCGTGGCCCGCGCTCTCGCCCAGCGCTTCCGGGTCCACTTCTGGGACATGCCGGGTTACGGATCCTCCGCGAAGTACGACGGCCAGGACGTCTCCCTCGCGGCTCAGGGGCGCGTCTTCGCCGAACTCCTCGAACACTGGGGCCTGCACGGGGAGGACGCCGCAGGAAGTCGCCGTCCCGCCGTCCTGGCGCACGACTTCGGCGGCTGCGTCGCCCTCCGCGCCCACCTGCTGCACGGCGCGCGCTACGCACGGCTCGCGCTCGTCGACGTCGTGGCGCTGGCGCCCTGGGGCTCCCCGTCGTACCGGCTGCTCGGCGGCCACGCCGGGGTGTTCGAGCAGCTGCCGCCCGCGCTGCACGAGGCGCTGGTCCGGGAGTACATCACCTCGGCCAGCGCGGCCGGCCTCCACCCGAGGGTGCTGGACGGGCTCGCCGCGCCGTGGCTCGGCGAGGACGGGCAGAGCGCCTTCTACCGGCAGATCGCGCAGAACGACCAGCGCTGGACGGACGAGGTCGAGGGCCGTTACGGGGAGTTGGAGCTGCCCGTGCTGGTCTGCTGGGGCACGGACGACACGTGGATCCCCGTCGACCGGGCCCACAAGCTGGCCGGGCTGATTCCGGACGCCCGGCTGCGTTTCGTCGAGGGCGCCGGGCACCTCGTGCAGGAGGACGCACCGGCCGCCCTCACCGCGGCGCTGCTGGACTTCCTCCGCGACTGACCGTACGCACCCGCGGCCCGCAGATCCGCCGGCCCGGGCTCCGGCATCCCGGAAGGTACCCGCAACACCTCGACTCCCCCACCGGAACCGCCGCTTCACACAGAAAAACTTCACACGGCGCGGCCCGCTCCTAGCGTGCCGGTCATGCCGCGGGTCGTCGTCGAGCGGGCGCCCCTGCCCCCGCTCCGCACTGCACTGCACCTCCCCCTCCCGCACCCGGACCGCCGGAAACGCCGGACCGCCGGGTGCGGACGCCGCAGGCCGGGCCGGGCGGACGGGCCGGCGGACGCGACCCGTATCTGGACAACGCGAAGTACCTGACGGTCGTCCTCGTCGCCGTCGGGCACGTCTGGGCACCGCTCACCGAGGGCAGCCGCGTCGCCAGCGCCCTCTACTACCTGCTGTACACCTTCCACATGCCGGCGTTCATCGTCGTCTCCGGCTACCCCTCGCGCGGTTTCGAGGGCCGCCCGCGGCAGATCAGGCGGCTGGTCACGGGCGTTCTCGCCCCGTACCTCGCCTTCCAGACGCTCTACACGCTCTACGCCCGCCACGTCACGGACCCCGGCCGCGAACTGCGGTACCAGGAGCCGGGGTTCGCGCTGTGGTTCCTCGTCGCGCTCTTCCTGTGGCGGGTGACGACCCCGCTGTGGAGAGTGCTGCGCCACCCCCTGCCCGTCGCGGTGACCGTGGGCGTGGCGGCGAGCGTGACGCCCAGCGTGGACGACGACCTGAGCCTGATGCGCGTCGCGCAGTTCCTCCCCTTCTTCGTGCTGGGGCTGCTGCTGCGGCCGGAGCACCTGACGGCCGTCCGAGGGCGCCGGGTCCGCCTGCTTGCCCTGCCCGTGGCGGCGTCGGCCCTGCTCGTCTCGTACGCCGCGGTGCCGTTCATCTCCGCGGCGCCCTTGCTGCACGACCAGGACGCGCAGGGGCTGGGCCTGCCCGCCTGGGCGGGAGCCCTGATGACGCTGGGTTCCTACGCGTGCGCCCTGGTGACGACCGTCTGCTTCCTGGCCTGGGTGCCTCGGCGGCGCACGTGGTTCACCGCGCTGGGCGCGGGGACGCTCTGCGCCTACCTGCTGCACATCTTCCCGGTACGGCTCTCCGAGCATCTCGGCTGGTACGAGACGCCGTGGGCCGGCAGTCGGCTCGTGCGGATCGGCGTCACGCTCGTCGCGGGAGCGGCGATGACGGCCCTGTGCACGGCACCCGTACGCAGGGCCGTCCGATGGCTGGTGGAGCCGCGCATGGGGTGGTTCTTCGGCGGCCCGGCCCCCCTCGCCGACCCCCCGGGCGCGGCGCCGACGCGGCCCCGCGGGCATGTCCCACCGGCGCCGGCCGCGGAACCCGCGCCGCCCGGGGCCGTCCGGGCGCAGCCGCGTCGCCCCGTCCCGGCCGGAGACGGGGAGACGGCCGCCACCGGCGTCAGCTGACGCGCGGCGCGGACGCGGGGTGCGAGAGGCCCGTCCGCGGCGTCTCAGGCCTTCGCGCGCGCGAGCTGCCGCGACTGGGCCACCAGGCGGTCGGCGCTGTCCCAGATCTCCACGTCCTCCTCCAGGAAGCCCCCGGCCAGGTTCGCGGTGATGACGGAGACGCGGAGGGGCCCGGGCGCGGGACGGGCCCGGACGTGTGCCGTGAGCTCGACGGTGGGCACCCAGCCGCTGAGCCCCAGCTCGAAGGCCGTGGGCGGCAGGGCGTCCACCGCCATCAGCAGGGAGAGCGGGTCGGCGTCCCGTCCGTCGGCGAGGCCGAACCAGGCACGCATCTCGCCGCGGCCGCTGGGGGCTCCGACCGCCCAGCCGCAGGTGGCGGGGTCGAGCCGGAGGTCGAGGCGCTTGCCCATCTCGGGGCCGGCTTCCGGTCCGGCCGGGTTGTCGTGCGCGCTGAAGCACTGCTCGCGGGGCGGCATGGCCGGCGGGCGGGCGCTGGTGCGCACGTCGTCCGTGACGGTGTCCAGGTCTCCGTAGGTGGCCAGGACGCGGATGCGTTCGACTTCCCGGCCGTCGGGGCCGGCCTGGAAGAGCCCGGCCGAGCCCGAGGAGAGCGTGCGCCCTGTCCGGGCGGTCTCCGAGCGGACGACGGCGGGGCCGGGGGTGCTCGCGGAGAAGTAGTGCGCGGTGATCGTGAACGGGTCGGGGTGCGGCAGCGTCTCACCGAGGGCCCGCCCGGCGACGGCGAGCAGGTAGCCGCCGTTGAGGGCGTGGCCGATGGCCCAGCCCGCGGAGAGGTGCACGTCGTGGACACCGGGTTCGCGCAGCCTCACGGCGGTGTCCCGGTCGAACTCGCTGAGGGTGGCTTCGGTGCAGGTGTCGGACATACGAGTACCGTACACGGAGAAGTTACCAGTCAGTAAAGCTTGCGGGGTGGCGTACCCGCGCCACCGGACAGCAGACCCCGGCCGCGGCGGACCGGGCGGACCGGGCGGCCCGTCAGGTGTTGGGGCCCGCGTCCTCGACCTGTGAGCGCCGGTGCCAGGCCCGCGGAGCGCGCCAGCCGTACCGCATGGCCAGCAGCCGCACCAGGAACGCGAGAGCGGCCGCCAACGGCATCGTCGTCGCGTTGAGCGCGCCGGCACCCAGCAGCAGCGCCGTGACGGTGGCGCCGATGATCGCCGGCACCGCGTAGAGGTCGCGGTCCCAGCGCAGCAGGGACGGCACCTCGTTCGCCAGGACGTCCCGCAGCACTCCGCCGCCCGCCGCCGTGGCCAGGCCGAGCACGGCCGAGGCGAAGAGACCCAGCCCGTACTCGTGCGCCTTGACCGTCCCCACGACGCAGAAAAGCCCCAGCCCCGCCGCGTCGAAGACGTTGACCGCCTTGTTGATGCGCTCCACGTGCGGATGGAGGAAGAAGACCAGGACCGTCGCGATGAGCGGGGCGTGGAAGTAGCCGGCGTCGGTGAAGGCGGCGGGCGGCACCGCACCGATCACCACGTCGCGGAAAAGCCCCCCTCCGAGCCCGGTGACCTCGGCGAGCACGGCCATTCCGAAGACGTCGAAGTTCTTGCGGACGGCGAGCAGCGCGCCCGAGATGGCGAAGACGAAAATTCCGACGAGGTCCAGCCAGTGCTGCAGATCCGGGTCGAGAAGCTGGAGGTTCACCGGCCCATTGTTACGGGCGGCCGCCGCCCGCGGACGGCCGGGACCCGGCACCGCGGCCCCCGCCGCCACCGCCTCGCAGAGGACCCTCGGACACGCCTCCCGAACACCCCCCGGCGCCGCACTGAATGCGTGTACGGGCGGTCACCGCGCGTCGAAAACGGGCGGCCGGAATGTGAAGCGGCGCATAGGAGCCACGTCACATACCACCCCGCTTAGTAGCCCTCTTCAGGCCCCTTATGCCCGAATAGGTCGCCTCGCTCGGGATGCCCGCGTACGTACTGCCATGGCGTTTAGTACATCCCTTATTTGGACTTGGGCCGAGTGGGCTTTTACCAATGCCAGCGTCGCATTCGCCGGGGACCAGAACTCGGCACCGCAGCCGATCCGGCTCTCCGCGACAACCGGCAAGCGAAAGGTATTTGCTCCTCCATGCGTATTTCCGCTTACACGCGCCTGAACCGGAAGCAGAAGACCACGACCATCGGCCTCGCCGCCGCCGCAGGCATCACGGCGCTGACCGCGGGCATCGCTCCCGGCTCGGACGGCGGTGACGCCGGCCGAAGTCCCGCCAAGCCCGTCGCCGGCCACTCGGCGAACGCGGACGCCGCCGGCGAGAAGCAGGCCACGGCGACGAAGGGCGAGCACGCGAAGGACACCAAGTCGGTGCAGCTGGCCGGCGCCAGCGCGGGCCACCAGACGAAGGCCTACCAGGGCAAGGACGCCAAGGCCGAGCAGAAGAACGAGGCCAAGGCCGACGTCAAGGCCGAGCAGGAGAAGAAGGCCGAGGACGTCCGGGCGGACCGCGGCTCCAGCCGCGCGGCCGACCGCGCCACGAAGGCCGACAACCTGGACGGCTGGATCAAGCAGGCCCAGTCCATCATGAAGGAAGAGGGCATCCCCGGCTCGTACCACGGGATCAAGAAGAACATCATCCGTGAGTCCGGCGGTGACCCCAACGCGGTGAACGACTGGGACATCAACGCCAAGAAGGGCACGCCCTCCAAGGGTCTGCTGCAGACCATCCAGCCGACCTTCGACGCGTACCACGTCGAGGGCACCAAGAAGGACGTCACCGACCCGGTCGCCAACATCGTCGCCGCCTGCAACTACGCGGCCGACAAGTACGGCTCCATGGACAACGTGAACTCCGCGTACTGATCCGGACGGGCCACGAGCGGCACCGCGCGAGCGGTGACGGACGCGAGGACAGACGGAAGGGCGGCTGCCGCACGGCAGCCCCCCTTCCGGCGTCTCACACGCCCCGCCCGGCCGGGACGGGCTCCCGGCCGCGGCTCAGGAGCCGACAGGCTTTGCGTCCTCCGGGTGCTGGTCCGGAGCGTTCTCCGGGTGGTGGCAGGCCGCCTCGTGACCGGGGGCGAGGGCCACGAGCGGCGGCTCCTGCGTCTTGCAGATCTGCGTCGCCTTCCAGCACCGCGTGTGGAAGCGGCATCCGCTCGGCGGCTTGATCGGCGAGGGAACGTCGCCCTGCAGCAGGATCCGCTCGCGTCCGCCCTGCGCCCTGCGGCCCGGGTCGGGCACGGGGACGGCGGAGAGCAGCGCCCGGGTGTACGGGTGCTTCGGGGACGAGTAGAGCGACTGCCGGTCGGTCAGCTCCACGATCTTGCCCAGGTACATCACGGCGATGCGGTCCGAGACGTGCCGGATCACCGACAGGTCGTGGGCGATGATCACGTACGTAAGGCCCAGCTCGTCCTGCAGGTCGTCGAGGAGGTTGATGACCTGCGCCTGGATCGAGACGTCGAGCGCGGAGACCGGCTCGTCCGCCACGACCAGCTTGGGGTTGAGCGCCAGGGCCCTGGCGATGCCGATGCGCTGCCGCTGCCCGCCGGAGAACTCGTGCGGGTAGCGGTTGTAGTGCTCGGGGTTGAGCCCGACCAGGTCCAGCAGCCGCTGGACCTCCTTCCGCACGCCCCCCTCGGGCTCCACGCCCTGCAGCTTGAACGGGGCGCTGACGATGGCGCCGACGGTGTGCCGGGGGTTCAGCGACGAGTACGGGTCCTGGAAGATCATCTGGACGTCGCGCCGCATCGGGCGCATCGCCGCGACGCCCAGACGCGTGATGTCCCGTCCCTCGAACTCGATCTTGCCGGCGCTGGGATCCAGCAGCCGCGTGATGAGGCGGCCCATCGTCGACTTGCCGCAGCCGGACTCGCCGACGACGCCCAGGGTCTCCCCCGCCCGCACGTCGAAGTCGATGCCGTCGACGGCCTTCACCGCACCGACCTGGCGCTTGAGCAGGCCCTTGGTGATGGGGAAGTGCTTCTTCAGGCCGGAGACCCGCAGCAGCGCCTCGCCGGGCTCGGGGTCGGCCTTCGTCATCACCGCGGCCGGCGCCTGCTGGGATGGGATCGTCATCTGCTCGTCCTCACTCACAGCTTCGGCGCGATCTCTTCGTTCCAGATCCGCTCCCGGTCCGCCTTCTCCATGTGGCACGCGGACCGGTGGCCGCCGCCCACGTCGCGCAGTTCGGGGCGTCGGGTACGGGTGACATTGCCCTTGGGCACGTCCGCGTACGGGCAGCGCGGATTGAAGGCGCAGCCGTCGGGGACGTTGATCAGGCTGGGCGGGGAGCCCTTCACCGGGATGAGGCGCTCGGTCTGCTCGCGGTCGATGCGCGGCATCGAGCCCAGCAGGCCCCAGGTGTACGGGTGCTCGGGCTCGTAGAAGACCTGCTCGGCCGTCCCGTACTCCACGCACCGGCCGCCGTACATCACCAGGATGTCGTCGGCGAGCTCGGCGACGACCCCGAGGTCGTGGGTGATGATGATGACCGCGGAGCCGAACTCCTTCTGCAGATCGCGGATCAGGTCCAGGATCTGGGCCTGCACGGTGACGTCGAGCGCCGTCGTCGGCTCGTCCGCGATGAGCAGTTCCGGGTTGTTCACGAGCGACATGGCGATCATCGCCCGCTGCCGCATGCCGCCGGAGAACTCGTGCGGGTAGCTGTTGACGCGCTGGTCGGGCTGTGGGATGCCGACCCGGTCCAGCAGCTCGACGGCGCGCTTCTTGGCCGTCTTCTTGTCCACGTCGTGGTGGACCCGGTAGGCCTCGACGATCTGATGGCCGATGGTGAAGTACGGGTGCAGCGCCGAGAGCGGGTCCTGGAAGATCATCGCCATCTCGCGGCCGCGCAGCTTGCGCACGTGGTCCGGGTCGCTGCTCAGCAGCTCCTGCCCGTCGAGCCAGATCTCGCCGGACAGCTGTGCCTTCCGCCGCCCGTACTGGCCGACGGTGTGCAGGCCCATGATGCCGAGCGACGTCACCGACTTGCCGGAGCCGGACTCGCCGACGATGCCGAGTGTCTTGCCCTTCTCCAGGTTGAAGGAGAGGCCGTCGACGGACTTCACCAGTCCGTCCTCGGTGGGGAAGTGGACCTTCAGGTCGCGCACTTCCAGGAAGGCGCGGGGAGGACGGGCGTCCGCCACCGGCTCGCCGACCGCCGCCGTACCGCTCTTGTGCGTATCCGTCATGCGAGCCTCACTCGGGGGTCGATCACGCCGTACAGCAGGTCCACGATGAGGTTCGCGATGACGACGGCGGACGCGGTGATCAGCGTGACGCCGAGGATCAGCGGCAGGTCCTTCTCACCGATCGCCTTGAGGACCGCCTGGCCTAGGCCGGGGAGGCTGAAGGTGGTCTCGGTGAGGATCGCGCCGCCCATGAGGGCGCCGAGGTCCACTCCGAGGAGCGTGATGATGGGGGTCATCGTGGAGCGCATGGCGTGCTTGCGGATGACGACCGGCTCCCGCACGCCCTTGGCGCGGGCGGTGCGGATGTAGTCCTCACCCATCACCTCCAGCATCGTGGCGCGGGTGAGCCGGGCGTACATGGCGCCGAAGAGGAACGCCAGGGTCACCCACGGGAGGATCATCCCGCTGAACCACAGGGAGAAGCTCTCCTCCATGGGCGTGTACTCGTTGCTGACCAGCCCCAGCCCGTAGGAGAAGATCGCCAGCGACAGCAGGCCGGTGAAGTAGATCGGCAGCGAGACGCCGCTGAGCGCCATGCTCATCGCCGCGCGGTCCCAGAAGGAGCCGCGGCGCAGCGCCGAGACGACGCCGGCGCTGAGTCCGATGATGAGCCAGATGATCACGGCGCCGGCGGCCAGGCCCATGGTGACGGGCAGCCGGTCGGCGAGGATCGGCCAGACGGCCTGCTCGGTCTTGAAGGAGTACCCGAAGCACGGGGCTTCGCAGTGGTACGAGTCGCCGGCGCTGGAGTAGTCGCGTCCGACGAGGATTCCCCTGAAGAAGTCGAAGAGCTGGACGAGGATCGGGTCGTCCAGACCGAGCTTCTGCCGGATACCCTCCAGTGCCTGCGCGTCGGTCTGCTTGCCGGCGAACATCGTGGCGGGGTCGAGCCCGGTCCACTCCGGGATCAGGAAGAAGATGCCGAAGACCGCCAGCATGACGACGACGAGCATCACTGCGACGGCGAAAAGCCGCCTGATGAGATATGTGAGCACTGCTTCCGGCCGGGTGGCGGCCCGGGAACCCTCCGAGTTCGTCGGAGAGTTCCCGGGCCACCACAGCGGCCCTCACCTGCCCTTCGTGCCTAGCGGCGGGTGCGCCGGCGGAGCGGTCGGACGGTCACTTGACACCCAGCGTGGCGTAGTCGTACCTGCCACTGAACGCGTCGGTCGTGGAGATGTTCGTCAGGCGGCTGGAGCGCCAGATGATGTTCTTCTCGAACGTGAAGGGCAGGTAGTAAGCGCCCTTCATGACCTCGGCGTTGATCGCGGCGTACTTCTCCGCGGCCTTGTCCTTGTCGAGCTCCGCGATCGCGTCGGCGAACATCTTGTCGATCTTCGGGTCGTCGATCATGGCGTAGTTGTTGTTGCCGTTGTCCAGGATGTACTTGCTGTGCCACAGCGGCATGCCGTAACCCTGGCCGGACGGGAAGTCCGGGCCCCAACCCATGATGATGATCCCGTAGTTCTTCTTCTTGACGACGTCGGGGTTGCCGATGATGCCCGTCGTCTGCGCGCCGTCGTACTCGTCGACCTCGGCGGTGATGCCGATCTTCTTGAGCGACGCCTGCATGGCCTCGGCGGAGGCGACCTCGACCTGCTTGTTGTTGCGCACGGCGATGGTCGTCTTGAAGCCGTTCGGCTTGCCGCACTTCTTCAGCTCGGCCTTGGCCTTGGCGATGTCCGCCTTGCCCTCGTTCTTGGCGATGCCGTACGGGTCGTACTTCAGGTCCGAACCGGGCACCAGCGCGGGCAGCATGTTCGTGCCGATGTCACCGCCGGCGAGCGGGCCGCCGCGGGCGTTCTGTATCGACTTGTGGTCCGAGCCGTAGATCATCGCCTTGCGGCAGTGGATGTTGTCGAACGGCTTCACCGTCTGCGGGAAGACCGCGTAACGGATGTAGCCCGTGCTCGGGTTGTCGATGTTGCCCTTGTGCTCCTTCAGGGCTGTCTGACGGCCTGCCGCCTCCATGCCGGTGGCGTTGATGTCCAGGTCGTAGTCGCCGTTGATGAGACGCTTGTCCATCTCGTCGGCGTTCGTCAGCAGCGTGACCGTGATCTTGTCCGGCAGCGCCTTGCGGATGTTGTCCGAGGACTTCTTCCACTCCGGGTTGCGGACCAGCGTCAGCTTCTTGTTCGGCGTGTACGACTCGAACTTGTACGGGCCGTTGGAGAAGGGCTTCAGGCCGTACTTGGACTTGGTGTCCTTGTCCTTGCGCACCGGCGAGGCCGACGGCATCGCGAGCATCTGCTCGAAGTCACCGTTGCGCTTCGGCAGCTTGAAGACGATCTTCTTGTCGGTCGGCGTCTCGATGGCGTCGAAGCCGCCCTCGTCCTTGTAGGGACCCTTGTACTTGCCGTCCGGGTCGAGCGTGTCCTTGATGTAGATGGGACCGCCGGACAGCACGTCCTGCGCCCACTGCCGCTCGATGCCGTACTTGATGTCCTTGGAGGTGACGGGCTTGCCGTCCTCCCAGGTGATGCCGTCGCGCAGTTCGTACTCGTACGTCTTGCCGTCGTCGGAGATCTTCGCCTTCGACTTGGCGAGGTCCGGGACGAGCTCCGAGGACTCCTTGCCCGGCGCCGGCTTGCTCGTGATGAGGGTGCGGCTGTAGTAGCGCATGAAGTCCCAGGCGAAGCCGTAGTAGCCGCGCGTGGTGTCCCAGGAGTCGGCGTCCTGGGTACCGATGAACTTGAGCGTGCCGCCCTTCTTGTCCGACGCGTTGGCCAGCTTGCCGTTGGCCGCGTTGTAGCCGGGGGCCTTGCCCTCACTGTCGCTGCCGCTTCCGCCTCCGCAGGCGGCGGTGGACAGCAGCGCCGCGACCGCGACGGCCGACGCGGCGATTCTGCGCCTCGATGTGCGTTGGGTTGTCACGATCTCGAATCCTCCGTGTAGGTCACGGCCCGCACGGCTGCGCAGGCCCCGGGGGTCAGGACCTGCCGGCCCTGTGGGTGGGGGGTCAACGTGTCCCCTTGGGATCGAGCGCGTCGCGCACGCCGTCGCCGAAGAGGTTGAAGGAGAGAACGGTGATGAAGATGGCCACACCCGGCACCACCATGAACATCGGATCCGCCTCGTAGTAGCGCGTGGCCTGGGAGAGCATCTGCCCCCACGAAGCGGTCGGCGGCTTGACTCCCACACCGAGGAAGCTGAGCGCCGCCTCGGTGAGGATGTTGGTGGGGATCATCAGCGTCGTGTAGACGGTGATCGGCGCGATCAGGTTCGGCAGCAGCTCCTTGAAGAGGATGTAGCGCCGCCCTGCGCCGAGGCTGCGGGCCGCCTCCACGTACTCCCGCTCACGCAGCGAGAGCGTCTGGCCGCGGACGATGCGGCCGATGTACGGCCAGCCGAAGAAGCCGATCACCAGGATCATCACGGTCAGCCGGACCCCTGTGCCGGTGAGCCCGAACATCGAGTTCGGCACCACGGAGATCAGCGAGATGATGAAGAGCAGCTGCGGGAAGGCCAGCAGCATGTCCATCACGCGGCTGATGGCCGCGTCCAGCCAGCCGCCGAAGTAGCCCGCGAGAGCGCCCATTACGGTGCCGACGACGACGGCGACCATGGCGGAGAGGAAGCCGACGAGCAGCGAGACACGTGCGCCGTAGACGATGCGGCTGAAGAGGTCGCGGCCGTTGCCGGGTTCGACGCCGAGGAGATGGTCGGCGCTGATTCCGCCGAGCGCGCCCTTCGGGGTCTGGAAGAGCGGGTCGACCAGGTCCTCGTGGTGCTTGTCGGGCGGATGCCCCAGCACGCTCACGATGAGCGGCGCGAGCACCGCGACCGCGATCAGCAACAGGACCACGATGCCGCCGGTGAGAGCCAGTTTGTCGCGCTTCAAACGGTTCCACGCGATGCGTCCGAGAGACCGGCCTTCGATCGCCTTGCCGGTGGAATCGCCACCGAGAGCAGGATCGACGGGCGCGGTTTCCGCGGACGTGTCGTGCAGTGGTGCCGTCATCGTGGGGGACCCTCTCTCGGCCGGCGGTGACCGGCCACGCCCGCCGCTGTAGCGGCCAGTTCGCAAGCAGTGCCTACAGAAGGCCATCGGCCTCAACGGTCGGGAGTCTTCATCGGCCCCGCGATCACCCGCCAGTCCCCCTGGGGAAAGGATGCCTAACTGTGATGTGACGCGTCAGGTTCCGTTATACGAACGGAAGCTGGCGACTATCGGAGCCGGAACGGGCGGCGCACAGCACCCCCCACCTGCGGCTTCTCACCGGCCTCCGACCTCTACGCGCGTCCGCCCGCTCTCCCGCCCGGCGCCTCACGGGCCCCACGGGGCAGGGAAGTTGACCGCCGCCGCGGTCACCTCCGAACCGCTCCCGGAACGGCCTCCATTGGGACGTGGCGAGCCGTCCGGAAGCCCCTCTGCGGGTGCCCCCGGAGGGCACGAACGGGCGGAACGGATGCGCACGACGCACACGAAAACGGACACCGCCGGTGCGCCGCTCCGAGTGGCGGGCGAAGGCTCCCGGCGCGCGTGTAGGTCGCGCGTGGGCACCAGTACGTGCCCCCGGGCGCGGAAGCGCACCGGGCGACAGCGCACCCGGGGCGCCCGTGCGGGCGCGCGGGTCAGAACGGGCGCGGGTAGCCGTAGCCCTGGCCGGGGCCGGCCTGCTGGGCGGCGTGGGCCGCGGGCACGTCACGGTCGAAGAAGGGCCGGGAGTTGCGGCGGAGCCACATCGCCACCGGGTCGTAGTCGTCCGACATCGCGACGCTCGAGACGGGAAGCCCCTCGGGAACTGCGGCCACGGACTCGCGCATCATCTGCTGGGCCGACTCCACGGCGTGACGGCCCGTGTCGTAGAGATCCAGGCCGATCGCGAGATACGCGGCGCCCAGCGCGGGCTGCACCCAGCAGCGCCGCAGCGAGCGCACGGCCGGCGTGCGGTGCGCGTTCTGGCTGAGCAGCGCGTAGAACTGGGCGATGTCCAGGTTCGGTTCGGTGATGCGGAGCGGGCCGGCGGGAAGCTGGCCGAGGCCCTGGGCGACGCGGCGCAGGTCGAGCCACGGGACGCCGACACCGCCCCCCGGCGCGTGCGGGTTCAGCCAGATCCCCCACCGCTCGGGGAAGAGGGCTGTGGCGATCTCGCGGCCTGTCACCACCTCGTGCGCGCGGTCCCAGCCGGACGCCGCCAGCTCCTGCTGCGAGGTCACGCACGGCGCGTAGCCGTACCCTCCGACCTCCATGTTTCCGTACTGGGCGTCGGGGGAGCCCGGCTGGCCGTTCCAGAGCAGCATCCACACCTGGCTCTCGGCGAGCGCATCCAGCAGCGACTCGTAAGTCTCGTACCTCCCCGGCGTCACCTGCCCCAGCAGCTGCTCGAGGCCCGCACCCGCGCTCACCTGGCCGCCCTTTCTCCGCTGCCGCCCCGCCCGCTCGCCGCGCTCGCGCGGCCCGCCGGGAAGCGGTCCTGCTCGATGATCTGCTCCGGGCCCGCGCACGCGGCCCACCCCGTTGTCCCCGTCATCAAACCAGCTTACGAGCAGGGACCGACATCACGCCTCGTCCCGCAGCGCTAGACCTCAGGTGCGAGAAGCGGGTGCGGGGTGGCCTGGTACGGCCGGCGCACACGGTCTCAGGCCCGCGTGTAGAAGGGGCGCACGCACTGCCGCATCCACTCCACGACCGGGTCCTGCGCCGCGTCCAGCAGTACGAGCTGCACGAGCCATTCCACCGGGACGCGGCCCAGCGCGCGGCCCAGCGCGTCGTGGGCGGCCTGGCGGACCCCGGGGTCGAGGTCGTCCAGCTCGATGCCGATGAACAGCGCCGGGGCCTCGCCCTCGGTGCTGGCCAGGGCGCGCCGGGCGGTCCGCACGGCGGGCAGCGTCGAGAACTCGCCGGCGGCGGCGCCGAGGAAGTCCGCCGGCTCCTCCTGCCAGTCCGGCTCGAAGAGCCGCACCCGGGCTCCCCTGGCCACGCCCCAGGACGCCTGCTCGCCGGGGGTGTTGGCGCACAGCTCGGCCACCGCCTCGGGCGGCAGCGGCATCCCCACGGTGCCCTCGGGGTTCACGGCGATGCCCACCTGCGGCGGCAGCCCGCGGGCGAACTCCCGTGCGGGGGCGACCGTGAAGGACATGTGGTTCCCGACCACGTGCAGGAACTGCTGCTCGGAGCTGAAGACGGGGACGTACGGCGCCCCGTCCAGCTCGACCGTCGGCAGGTCCAGCGCGGCACTCGCGGGGCCGCCGCCCTCCGGCAGGGGCACCCAGACGCTGCTGCGGCCGAGTACTTCCAGCAGCCGGGCGCCCGCGTGGGGCACGTCGAGGGAGGCCGCGAGGGTTTCCTCCAGCTCGTTGCCTGGCCAGCCTCCGCCGTGGCCCGGTCCGTACTGCTGCGGAATGGTCATGGCGGCAACCCTAGATGAGCTTTCGAACAGCTCGGTCACAGGGAGCCGTTGTAGATCGACGGGAGGCAGTCGGACGGGTGGCGGACGCCCCTGTGCCCCCTGCGCGGAGGGCGGTCGCGGGCGAACGGGGCCGCCGTACGACGGGCCCCGTTCACGTATGGCCACCCTCCGGTTGCGCAGTGCGACGGGCCTGCGAATCGTGGGCACAGTCCCATCGCCTTGCACCGTTTTCGGAGGAACTGCACAATGCGCGCCACCAACGCGGCGTACGCCGCACTCACCCTCGCGCTCACGGGATCCCTGGCCGCCGGCCTCGCCGGCCCGGCCGCCGCCGCCCCCCACGCCCCGACCGCCTCCGGAAGCCGGGCACACGCGCCCGCGCAGCACGACGCGGAGCACGTCCACGTACTGCGCCTCCGCGCGCTGGGCGGCCTCGGCCGGCTGTCCGGGCTGGCGACCTCGTCCGTCGAGGTCCAGAACAACACCAGGGAGATGACGCCGGAGCAGCGGCGGCAGCTCGACTCGCAGCTGCGGGACGTCCGGGAGTACGTGGCCGGGTTCCGCACCGCGCGGACCCTGCCTGCGACCGGCGAGGGGCGGCAGCGCGACGAGAGGAAGGCCGTCCTCACCACCCGCGCCGCGCACGGCTTCCAGAGCTCACTGGAGCGGCTGTCGGGCCACCGCGCGGGCAGCGCGAAGGACCGCGAAGCGGCGTCGAAGGCCCTGCTCGACCGGCTGGAGGCGCTCAACACGGCGGCGCTGAAGGACCTGGGGATCGTCAGCGAGAAGGACGCCCGGGACGGTTCCGCGCCGAAGTCCGCGGTGACGCGGACGCTGATCGTCCGTCAGGCCCTCACTCCCGACCGTCTGGAGCGGTACGACGACCTGTCCGACGAGGTCGGCGATCTGCTGGAGGACGTCCAGGAATCGCCGGACGGACGGCTCTCCCGGAGGGACGCCGACGAGCACCACCAGGACATCCGGGAAGAGCTGTCGGAACTGCGCGACCGGAGCGGGGACCGCGAGTACGCGGCCCTCGAAGCGCTGGAGCTGCGCGCCGAGGCGCTGCTCGACAGCACGCGGGAAGGTGACACGCGGCGCAGCCGCGCGGAGGCCCGCCGCCTGGCGCGGGAGACGGTGCGGCTTCTCGCCACGGCTCCCGGCGGCCGGGCCGGCGCGTACGGGGACGCGGAGCGGGGCCGCCCGGACGGCTCGGACGAGCCGTCCGGTGTGGACGGCGTGCGGCAGTGGACGGGGAGGCTGCTCTCCTCGCTGCTGGACTGAGGAGGATGCGCCCGGCCGCCCCGTCGTTCCCTGCGGACGGCGGGGCGGCCGGGCGCAACGTTCGGCGGGGCGAGCGGGCGCATCGTTCACGAGCTGGGATTCAGCGCACCCGGCTCACTGCTTGACGGGGCCGCCCCCTGCCGCTCGGCTTGCTGGTCGAAGGCCACCCCGCGCAGCGCCGCGGCGGCTTCCCGGTCCAGCAGCACCACGGACGCGCACCCGCGCGGCAGGCGCCCGGCCTCGGCCTCGGCGAGGAGCTGCCGCACGGCCCTGCGGTGCCGGAGGAAGGCGTAGTCGGAGACGCGCCGCCCCCGCTGCTCCTGTCCGGCCAGGGCTGCCGACGGCGGTACGTCGAGAAGGACGAGATGCATCGCCCGGCCACGCCTGCGCGAGTCCCTTCCCAGCCAGTTGCGCACCCAGCTCTGGCTTCCGCAGTCGTGCACGATGACGCTCGCGCCGGAGGCCAGCGCGGCGCGCAGCCCCGCGTAGTGCGTGAGCCTGACCAGCGGCCGGTAGACGGCGTAGGGGAGCCAGCGGGGCAGCAGGGCCGACCAGCGCTCCCGTGCGTCCTGGGAGTCGATGCGGCGGACCGTGTCCGCCACGGCCACGACGCGGCGGATCAGCGTCGACTTCCCGCTTCCGGGGAGACCGGAGACCACCACCCTGTCGCCGGTCGGGAAGCGCAGCGTCCGTCTCGACGAGGTGCCGCGCAGATCGTGCCGGACGACCGGCGTGGACGCTTTCGTGGCGGAGGCGGCCCGCCCCTGCCGGGAGCCGGCTTGGGAGTATCCCCAGCCCGTCACCGTCGCGTACGTACTGCGCAGGCTGCCCACCTGATCGCCCTCCCCGAATAACGCCGCCGTACGGCGGCTCGCTCCGAGAGTGTCAAGAAACGGTAATGCGCATCAAGGCGGCGATTACCCCCCTGCGGGCGGCTGTTGGCCGTATGCGGCCGACCCTGCCCGCTCCCCCGCTGTTCTGCCCGCTGTCCGCACCGTCGACGCGTCTTCCGCGCCGTGCCATGATGTGCGGGCCAACTGCATACCGGCCGTTTGAATCCACGCGGGAGAGTTCCCGGCCGCGCGCAGAGCGCGGGCCCGCCGGGGCGCCGAAGGAGCAAGTCCTCCCTTGAATCTCTCAGGCACCGATACCGCGCAGGACGAGGCAGATCTGAAAAGCGGGCCGCCGTGCGGCTCCACCCAAGGTGCAAGCCACCCCCGCTCAGGGCTCGTGGCGAACCTCTCAGGTTCCGATGACAGATGGGGAGGACATCCGCGTCACCGAGTCACGGGAGCCTGACATGAGCGACACCAGCGAGACCGCCGCCGCGGGCGGCAGCCCCCGCACCACCGCCCTTGACGCCACTCACCGTGCGCTCGGCGCGACGATGACCGACTTCGCGGGCTGGGACATGCCGCTGCGGTACGGCAGCGAGCGCGACGAGCACGTCGCCGTGCGCACCCGCGCGGGGCTGTTCGACCTCTCCCACATGGGCGAGATCACCGTCGAGGGCCCTCAGGCCGGCGAGCTGCTGGACTACGCCCTGGTGGGCAACCTCTCGGCGCTGAAGACGGGCCGCGCCCGCTACACCATGATCTGCGACGGTCAGGGCGGCATCCTCGACGACCTCATCGTCTACCGCACGGGCGAGCAGCGGTACATGGTCGTGGCGAACGCCGCCAACGCCCAGGTCGTGCTGGACGCGTTGCACGAGCGCGGCACGGGCTTCGACGCGACAGTCCGCGACGACCGGGACGCCTACGCGCTGATCGCCGTGCAGGGCCCCGAGGCCGCCGGCATCCTCAAGGCGCTCACCGACGCCGACCTCGACGGCCTGAAGTACTACGCGGGCCTTCCGGGCACCGTGGCCGGGCGCGAGGCGCTCATCGCCCGTACCGGCTACACCGGTGAGGACGGCTTCGAGCTGTTCGTCTCCCCTGCCGACGCCGTCGCCGTCTGGGAGGCGCTCACCGAGGCGGGCACCCCGGTGGGGCTGGTGCCCTGCGGGCTGAGCTGCCGGGACACGCTCCGCCTGGAGGCCGGTATGCCGCTGTACGGGCACGAACTGTCCACGCGGACCACACCGTTCGACGCGGGGCTCGGCCGCATCGTGAAGTTCGAGAAGACCACCAACGACGGTTCCTTCGTGGGCCGCGAGCCCCTGGAGGCCGCCGCCGCGCGTGCCGAGGAGGCGCCCCCGCGGAAGCTGGTCGGCCTCATCGCGGAGGGCCGCCGGGTGCCGCGCGCCGGGTACGCCGTGGTCTCCGCCGCAGACGGCTCGGTCATCGGCGAGGTGACCTCCGGGGCTCCCTCGCCGACTCTCGGCAAGCCGATCGCCATCGCCTACGTCGACGCGGCACACGCCGAGCCCGGCACGGAGGGCGTCGCGGTGGACATCCGCGGCAAGCACGAGCCGTACGAGGTCGTGGCGCTTCCCTTCTACAAGCGGCAGCGCTGACCCGGCCGGGCCGGAGTCGCCGATCCCACAGTGCCGGGTGTCGTGGCCGCGGCCCCGCCTGGGAAGGATCACCTCCGTGCCCGGCCGCCCCGGTCCGCAGGTCCGCGCGTGCGGCGCCCGTCCCACTGGCCAAGACCGTTTTCCTCCGTCCCCCTCACATCCAGGAGAATCGCACCATGAGCAACCCTGAGCAGCTGCGTTACAGCAAGGAGCACGAGTGGCTGTCGGCCGCCGAGGACGGCGTCTCGACGGTCGGCATCACCGCGCACGCCGCGGACGCCCTCGGCGACGTCGTCTTCGTCCAGCTCCCGGAGGCGGGCGAGTCCGTCACCGCGGGCGAGCCCTGCGGTGAGCTGGAGTCGACGAAGTCGGTGAGCGATCTGTACGCACCGGTCTCCGGCGAGATCACCGAGATCAACCAGGACGTCGTGGACGACCCGGCCCTCGTCAACTCCGCACCCTTCGAGGGCGGCTGGCTGTTCAAGGTACGGATCTCGGACGAGCCGGAGGGGCTGCTCTCCGCCGAGGAGTACACCGCCTTCGCATCCGGCAGCTGACCGCGCGCCGCGCCCCTTCCATCCGCCCGAGTCCCCGTCCACTGCCCGCCACAGTGCCTGCCCGGCCCGCCACTAGGGATGGTTCCATGTCGCTTCTGAACAGCTCACTCCACGAGGTGGACCCGGACGTCGCCGCCGCGGTCGACGCCGAACTCCACCGCCAGCAGTCCACCCTCGAGATGATCGCCTCGGAGAACTTCGCTCCGGTCGCCGCCCTGGAGGCCCAGGGCTCGGTCCTCACCAACAAGTACGCCGAGGGCTATCCGGGCCGCCGCTACTACGGCGGCTGCGAACACGTCGACGCCATCGAGAACATCGCGCGTGAGCGCCTCAAGGAGCTCTTCGGCGCCGAGGCCGCGAACGTGCAGCCGCACTCCGGCGCCTCCGCCAACGCCGCCGCGATGTTCGCGCTGCTCAAGCCGGGCGACACGATCATGGGCCTCGACCTGGCGCACGGCGGGCACCTCACGCACGGCATGAAGATCAACTTCTCCGGCAAGCTCTACAACGTCGTCGCCTACCGCGTCGACGAGGAGAGCGGCCGCGTCGACATGGACAACGTCGAGCAGCTGGCCCGCGAGCACCGCCCGCAGTTGATCATCGCCGGCTGGTCCGCGTACCCGCGCCAGCTCGACTTCGCCGCCTTCCGCCGCATCGCGGACGAGGTCGGCGCGCTGCTGATGGTCGACATGGCGCACTTCGCCGGCCTGGTCGCCGCGGGGGTGCACCCCTCTCCCGTGCCGTACGCGGACGTCGTCACCACCACGACGCACAAGACGCTCGGCGGTCCCCGCGGAGGCGCGATCCTCTCGAAGAAGGAGTACGCGAAGAAGATCAACAGCGCGGTCTTCCCGGGCCAGCAGGGCGGTCCGCTGGAGCACGTCATCGCGGCGAAGGCAGTCTCCTTCAAGGTCGCGTCGAGTGACGAGTTCAAGGAGCGCCAGCAGCGCACCCTGGACGGCGCCCGGCTGCTCGCCGAACGGCTCATGAAGCAGGACGCGGTCGACGCGGGGATCTCCGTGCTCTCCGGCGGCACCGACGTGCACCTCGTCCTGGTCGACCTGCGCAACAGCGAACTGGACGGCCAGCAGGGGGAGGACCGGCTCCACGAGATCGGCATCACGGTCAACCGGAATGCGGTGCCCAACGACCCCCGGCCGCCCATGGTCACCTCCGGCCTGCGCATCGGCACGCCCGCGCTGGCCACCCGCGGTTTCCAGGAGGAGGATTTCCGGGAGGTCGCCGACATCATCGCCGAGGCGCTGCTGCCGACCTTCGACGAGGAGAAGGGGAAGTCGCTGATGGCACGCGTCAGCGCTCTCGCGGACAAGCACCCGCTCTACCCCGGACTGGGCAAGTAGCCGGGAGCGGGTGACCTCACGCCGTAGGGCGGCGCCGTGACGCGGCGCCGCGACCGGAGGGCACGCCGCAGGCATACCGCTGCGGCGCCCCCCGGCCGGCACCGGGGGCGGCCCCGGCCGCTGAAGCCGGGGCCTGCCGCCGCGCTCCACCGCACCGAACCGCTCCGAACCGCACGCAAGGAAAGGAGGCCGCCGCCATGGCGATCTCCGTCTTCGACCTCTTCTCCATCGGCATCGGCCCGTCCAGCTCCCACACGGTCGGCCCGATGCGCGCAGCCCGCATGTTCGCCCGGCGACTGAAGAACGAGGGCGTCCTGGCGCACACCGCGTCGGTGCGGGCGGAGCTGTTCGGTTCTCTCGGTGCGACGGGGCACGGGCACGGCACCGCCAAGGCCGTGCTGCTGGGGCTGGAGGGCGAGACCCCGCGCGACGTCGACGTGGAGACCGCCGACGAGCGGGTGGAGGCCGTCCGCTCCTCGAAGCGGCTGCGGCTGCTGGCGGCGGACATAGGGGACGCCCACGAGATCGCGTTCGACGAGCAGTCCCAACTGCTCCTGCACAGGCGCAAGTCGCTCCCGTACCACGCCAACGGGATGAAGCTCTTCGCCCACGACGCGTCCGGCGGCCTGCTGCTGGAGAAGACCTACTACTCGGTGGGCGGCGGCTTCGTCGTCGACGAGTCCGTGCTCGACGAGGGGGACGGCGCCGCCAGCCCCATCAAGCTCGACGACACCGGGCTGCGCCATCCGTTCCGCACGGGCGACGAGCTGCTCCGCCTGACCCGCGAGACGGGCCTGTCCATCTCCGGGCTGATGCTGGAGAACGAGAAGGCGTGGCGCACGGAGGAGCAGATCCGGGCCGAACTCCTGGAGATCTGGCGCGTCATGCAGGAGTGCGTGCGGCGCGGCCTCACCCGCGAGGGCATCCTGCCCGGCGGGCTCAAGGTGCGCCGCAGGGCCGCGACGGCCGCCCGCCAGCTGCGTGCGGAGGGCAGCCGCGAAGTGCACGCGATGGAGTGGCTGACGCTCTACGCGATGGCGGTGAACGAGGAGAACGCGGCAGGCGGACGGGTCGTCACCGCGCCGACGAACGGCGCGGCCGGGATCATCCCGGCGGTGCTGCACTACTACACCGAGTTCGTGCCCGGCGCCGACGAGGACGGCATCGTGCGGTTCCTGCTGGCCGCGGGAGCGATCGGGCTGCTGTTCAAGGAGAACGCTTCGATCTCGGGCGCCGAGGTCGGCTGCCAGGGCGAGGTCGGCTCGGCCTGCTCGATGGCCGCGGGCGGCCTCGCCGAGGTGCTGGGCGGCGGTCCCGAGAAGGTGGAGAACGCCGCGGAGATCGGCATGGAGCACAACCTCGGGCTGACCTGCGACCCCATCGGCGGCCTCGTCCAGATCCCCTGCATCGAACGGAACGGCATGGCCGCGGTGAAGGCCGTCACCGCCGCCCGTATGTCGCTGCGCGGGGACGGCCGCCACCACGTCTCCCTCGACAAGGCCATCAAGACCATGAAGGCCACCGGCGCCGACATGAAGGTCAAGTACAAGGAGACGGCGCGGGGCGGGCTCGCCGTGAACGTCATCGAGTGCTGAGCGGCCCGATCCCCCGGTGAGCACGGGTCGTCCGGGCGAACCCGCCACCCCCGCTCGGCTCCCTTCGCCGCTCCCTCCGCCTTCGCCTCGGCGGCGCCCGGTGCGTCCGGCCCCTTCACCTCAACGCTCCCGCCCGCCTCGGACCGCGACCGGGGCGGCTGCCGTAGAAACGGGAAGGCCGCCGCCTGCGGCACCCACGGCCCACCACACCCGGGAGAGGCGCGACATGCCGGTGCCACCACTCGACGCGAAGACCGCCGAAGCCCTCGTGGGCGACGCCACAGCGGCCCCGTCCATGCACAACGCCCAGCCGTGGCGGTTCCGTCTGCTCTCCCGCGAGCGCACCCTCCAGCTCCGCGCCGACCTCGAACGCGCCATGCCCCGGAGCGATCCCGACCACCGGGCGCTCCATCTCGGCTGCGGCGCCGCCCTGTTCAACTTGCGCGTCTCCGCCGCCCACGCCGGTCTGGATCCCCGGACCCGGCTGCTTCCCGACGACGAGGACCCCCTGCTGCTCGCCTCCGTCCGCCTGGCCGAGGCCACGGTTCCGGACGCGGGCCTCGCCCGGCTCCATCCCGCCGTCCGCCGCAGGCACACCAGCCGCTACCCGTTCGACGAGCGGGAGATCCCGGCGGCGCTGAAGGAGGCGCTAGCCGACGCCGCCCGCGAGGAGGGCGCACGGCTGGTCTTCCCCGGCCCGTGGCACGTCGAGACCCTCCTCGACCTCGTCCGCGACGCGGAAGGCCACGACACCCTGGACCCGCGCGGTTTCGAGGACGTGGCCCGCTGGACCCGCATCGGCGCCGCCGAGGCAGGCACGGCCACCGACGGCGTCCCCGAGTACGCCTTCGGCCCGCGCAAGCACGACGGCAAGGCCCCCGTACGGGACTTCGCCGGCCGGCGGCGCGTCGCCGACCGGGACACGACCACGTTCGAGCACACCCCGCAACTCGCCCTGCTGGGCACGGGCGGCGACCGCCCGGCCGAGTGGCTGCGCGCCGGGCAGGCCATGGAACGCGTACTGCTCCTGGCCACCCTCGAGGGCCTCGCGACCTCGCTCACCTCGCACGCCCTGGAACGGCCCGAACTGCGTCCCCTGGCCCGCGACTCCCTTTCCGCCGTCGGCAACGTCCAGATGGTGCTGCGCCTCGGCTACGGACCCCAGGGCCCCGGGACGCCGCGCCGGCCGGTCCGCGAGGTCCTCGACGAGCGGTGAACGCCCGGTACGGCGAACCCTTGGACCGGGCAGCCCCCGGTACGGCGAACGCCCCGCCCGGCCGCAGAACGCGGGAGCGCGCGCGATGACCCGGCCGGGGGCGTCTCCGGGTGCGGTGGACCACGCCGCGATGCAGCCTGATACCGGGCGGAACGGCGCCGGCCTCCTCCCCTCCGGCCCCGGGCAGCCGCCCGCAGGAGGGACGCCATGACCCAGTGGAACCGGCCGGACCAGCCCCCGCACCATCCGCACCGCCGCAAGAAGTCCAGCAAGGGGAAGATCCTGGGCTTCGGCTGCCTCGGCCTGATCGCGGTGATCGCCGTCATCGTCGTCATCACCGTCGTAGCCATGGGAGGCGAGGAGAGCGGCGGGCCCGCCCCGGACGAGACGTCGGCGACGCCGACCGAGCGCAGCCCCGAGCCGACGGCCGAGGACACCGCGAAGAGCTACGGCGACGGGGACTACACCGTCGGCAGGGACATCCCGGCGGGCACGTACGAGAGCGCCGGCGCGAAAGAAGACATCGTCGAGGGCTGCCTCATCACGACCGAGCCGAAGGGCGACAAGCTGCCCCAGACCAAGACCGCCGACCGGAACGAGAGGGTCGTCATCACCCTGTCGGCCGCGGACGGGACGCTCACCGTGCAGGGTTGCGAGCCGCTGCGGCGCCGGTGACACCACGGCCGGCCGGGCCCTGCGCGCCCCGTCCCGTCAGTCAGGTTTCCGACGGGACGGAGTGCGGCGCCGATCTCAGATCCAGCCGTAGCGGCGGGCGGCGTGCACGGCTTCGTGCCTGTTGGCGACCTCCAGCTTCCCCATGATGTCCGAGAGGTAGTTGCGCACGGTCCCCGGGCGCAGCGCGGCCCGCTGGGCGATCTCCCCGATCGGGGCCCCGTCCGCGGCCAGGGTGAGGATGTCCGCCTCGCGCCGCGTGAGCGGCGAGTCCCCCGAGGAGAGCGCGTCCGCCGCCATGTCCGGGTCGACGTACTGGGAGCCCCGGTGGACGTCCCTGATGATGTCCGCCAGCCGCTGCGCGGAGGTCGTCTTGGGGACGAAGCCCCGCGCTCCCGCCTCCAGCGCGGACTTGAGGTATCCGGGTGCCGCGTGTGACGTGAGCACCACGCAGCGGGTGGCGGGCACGGCGCTCTGCAGGTCGCGGGTGACGGAGATGCCGTCCTTGCCGGGCATGTGCAGGTCCAGGACGCAGACGTCGGGACTGCGGGTGCCGGCGAGCTCCAGTGCCGCCGTGCCGTTGTCGGCCTCAGCCACCACTTCGATGTCGTTCTCGAGGGCGAGCAGGGCCGAGAGGGCCCCGAGGATCAGGTTCTCGTCATCAGCCAGGAGGACGCGTATGGCCACGGCTCAGTCCTTCGGGGAGTGGGAGCGGGTGCGTTGCGATGGGAGGGCTCGATACGCGGTCGGCAGCACGGACGGCCGGCAGTGCGGTCGTCCGGCATCGTCGCCTCGCGGTCCGGCCCGGCGGTCGTGCCGTCCCCCTGGCCGATGGGGGCGGAACGCACAGCCCGGTCGGTGCCGGGTTCCCCGTGGGCGCGTCCATCCCCGGAACGTGCCGCGAGGATGCGGAGATCGGGGGTGCGGGAGAGCGGTGCTACGGCGTTCCCGCTGCGAGGAGCGCGTGCCCTCGCGTCCCGCCGCCGTGTGCCTGTGAAGGGGCGCCGCCGGCCGGAGGCCCGGCAGCGCCCCGGACGCCCGCTGGACCACCTGACGCCCTTCGCGTGGCGCCGCGGCGCTCCGGGGCGCGGGCTTGTGACGCGTGCTCAGTCTCGGTGGTTTCCACGCGTCAATTGTCGTCAACCGGCCGGATCCGGCGCGTGACGAGGTGCATCAAACGCTTGGCCGAACGTCATAACAAGACCATGACAGATGCCAGTTAACCGGAGGTAGACACTCCGCATATGGCCACGGGAGGTACGTCCAGGGGTCTGGCGTCGGCCTCATTCCGCTCCGCGAAGCGCTGCGACTGAACCTCTGGCATCTCAAATCCCATACTCGAGGCATAAGTTGACCAATGGCGAACCCTGACGCCCGTCACACGCGACCCGTGACCGGCGTCGAAAAGCGGACAGAGGCGGCCATTCGTGCCGTCATCCACGTCATACGCGCCCCAGTTCCCTTCTGCTTCACCCCCTCCGTGACCGGCGTCACGTATGACGGGCTGCTGACCAGGACCGAATACGCGATCCGTGCCGCGAGCGCCATCGCCACCACACTGAGGGACGCGGTGCGTGGCCCGGGCACGGGATGGCGTCTCGCCGGCGTCGCCATGATCGCCACCACGGTCGCCGCTCAGCAACCGCACCAGCTCTTCGACCGCATCCGCACGAAGGACCCCGTTGAGCGCCGTCCCCAACTGGCGGTTCTTCGCCCCGCATCCGGCGGTGCACGACTTCCACCTGCTCTACCGGACCCTCTCGGCCGACGACGGGACGCCGGAGTGGACGCGGCTGTCGCTGACGCCCGACCGCACGGTCCAGCACGCGATCTGGTTCCCCGGCCACAGGCTCGGCAAGGCGATCTTCGACGTGGGCGACGAGATCCTCCGCCACCAGTCGGAGGGCTTCGCGGTCCTGACGAAGCTTCCCTCGTACCGCATCCTCGTGGACTGTCTGCGCCGCGAGATCCGGGAGTCCGCGGAGAGTCCGCAGCCGAAGGGCTTCCGGTTCGCCTTCGCCCGCTCCACCGGCTACGACATGAGCGAGGAGCCGGAGATGATGTTCATCTCCCCCTATACCCCGATGGACCCGGTCCCCAGCCACGTACGGGCGGGTTGACCGGCACTCCTCGGGTAGAGGGGCGCGCGTGGCCGCGTCCCCCGCCCCCGTCGGGGACACACGGAACGCGCGCCCCGCCGGACGCAGCACGTCCAAGGCCCGCGCACGCCGGAGGCGCCGCAGGCGGGAGGCTTCGACGGCCGGCGCCCCGGGCAGGCGTCCGCGGTGCCAGGCTCCGGCCCCGCGGGCCCGTCCGGGATCGCCCCGTTCCTCCCGGTGCGCGGCCTTCACCGGCGGTGTACAGAAGAGGTATGGCGCTAAGTTTCGTTGATCTACGGCGGTCCCTGCGGGCGAGCCGGGCGGCGGTGCTCCTCCCGGTCGCACTGCTGATCACGATCGTGGTTGTCGACGTCCTCGCGCCTCCCCACATCCATCTCGGACCCCTGCTGGTCGCGGCGCCCGCGATCACGCCCGCCTTCGGCGGCCCCCGCCTCACTGCCTTCGTCGCTGTGCTCGCGGTGGCGGCACAGGCGGTCATCGCGCTGCTGCGCGACGAGCGCCAGCTCTTCTCGGCCAACCACCAGGCGCAGCTCGTCGCGCTGGTCGTGGTCGGCGCCAGCCTCGTGCTGTTCTGCCTGCTGCGCGAGCGGCGGAATCGGGAGCTGCGGCAGGTCCGCTACGTCTCCGAGACGGCTCAGCGCCTCATCCTCAGGCCGCTGCCCAGGAAGATCGGCCCGCTCAAGATCGCCTCTCTTTATCTCGCCGCGGATGCCGAAGCGCGTATCGGCGGGGACGTGTACGCGGCCGAGCGCACCGACTCCGGTACGCGCCTGCTCATCGGCGACACCCGCGGCAAAGGCATGCCCACCGCCGCCGATGCCGCGCTGCTTCTCGACGCGTTCCACCTCGCGGGGCACCGCCAGGCGCCCCTCGACGCGCTGGCGGCGCATCTGAACAGCAGCGTCACGTGGAGCCTCGCCGACAGCACCGAGAGCGACGGGCCCGGCGAAAGCTTCATCACGGCCGCGATCCTCGAGATCCCCGACGAGGACGAGACCGTCCGCATGGTCGACTGCGGTCACCCTCCGCCCATCGTCGTGCGCGACGGCCGCGTGTCCACCGTCGAGGCCCCCCGCCCGGCGCCCCCCATGGGCCTCGGCGAACTGTCCGCCGCGCACTTCCACGTGGAGGAGTTCACCCTCGGCGCCGGAGACAGGCTGCTGCTGTACACGGACGGCGTCACGGAGGCCCGCGGCCCGGAAGGGGCCTTCTATCCGCTGGCCGCACGCATGGGCAGCTGGACGGACTGCCACGTGGAGGCACTGCTGCACCACCTGAAGCGCGATCTGCTCGCCCACACCGGCGGGCGGCTCGGGGACGACGCAGCCCTCGTCGCGGTGGAGCGGCAGCGGACCTCCGCGTAGTGGCCCCGCTCGCCGGGCCGGGTGCGCGCGGGGGCGGCCCGTACGGGTGCTCACCGGCGCCGGCGGGGACCCCACCGGCAGCGTGCACGTGGTCGACCTGCCCGGCCCGGAGGCCGCCCGTGCCTTCGCCTTCGACGAGCCGGGATACCAGACGGGCGTGTACCGGGACGTGCTCCTGCGGCGGTGGCGCAACCTGCTCGGTCACACGATGTGGGACTTCCCCGGCGGGCGGAGCGGCGGGAGCCGCTGTCTGGTGCTCGGCCTCGGCGCGGGCGAGGCCGCCGACACCGCCGTACCGCCCGACCGGGACGAGCTGATCGCGTACGGGCCACTGCTGTCCGACGACGGAGGCACCTGGGTGGGCACCGCCGTACTGCTCCGGGCGCCGGGTGGTGCGGCGGCGCGCGCCGTCCTCACTCCGGACGCCTACGCGGAAGTCGGCGTGCACAGCTGGCAGTTCGGGGGGCGCCCCTCCTGACCGGGGCGTCCGTCCGGCGGCGGCGGACCCGGGGCGGGGAAGCGGAGGGCGGCCGCGCACCGGGACGGGAGTGGCCGGTGCGACCGAAGGAGCTGCTGTGTGGGTCTCGTCTCCGTACCGCAAACCCGTCTTCGTGGCCGCTGGGGCCGTGGGTACGGTGGGGCCGCAAGCGCACTGGGCCACTCGGCGCCGTCGTACCGCCACCGCTTCGGGCTGCGCGCGAGCCGGCCGCGTCTCCAGGGATCCGTGCGCGCAGCGAGACTTTCGGAACGCACCGACGAACGATCCCGAGAGGCCATGAGTTTGACGAGCGAGACCGGCACCATGCTCCGCGAGTTCCTGCGGTCGCCCATCGACACCGGCGCAGTGGCCCCCAGCTCCCGCAGACTCGCCGAAGCCGTGACGGCCCCCGTACCGGAACGCGGGGACCCCGTGGTGGTGGAGCTCGGTCCTGGCACGGGTGCCTTCACCGGAACCATCCAGGAGCAGCTGCGCGGACGCGGACGCCATCTCGCGATAGAGATCAACCCGCAGCTGGCCGGCAGGCTCAGCGACCGCTTCCCGCGTGTCGAGGTGCTCAACGCCCAGGCCGCACAGCTTCCGCAGCTGCTCGCAGAGCGGGGCCATGACAGGGCCGACGTCGTCGTCAGCGGCCTGCCCTGGGCCTCGTTCCCGCGGACAGTGCAGTCGGAGACCCTCTCGGCCATCAGCCGGGTGCTGGCGCCGGAGGGCGCCTTCACCACGTTCGGATACCTGCACGCGAGGCGCCTCGCTCCGGCGCTCCGCTTCCGGCGCATGCTCCACGAGGCGTTCGAGGAAGTCGTCGCGGGCCGCACCGTGTGGGGCAATCTGCCGCCCGCGCTCGTCTACCACGGCAGGCGTGCGCGCAAGGCGGCTCCCCTCCTCGGCGCCGCCTCCGGCGGCCCCTCCCCCGTGGGTCTCGCGCCGTTCCCCCGCCGGCACTCCCCGTCGGCCGGCTGAGCGCCCGGACGGCACCGCGCGTATGCCGGCACGCCGTATCCGTGCGGTACGAGTCCCCTCCCCGGGGCGCCGTCCACATCCGGCCGCGGAGCGGCACGACCTTCCCTTCCCGACCGGCCACGAGCCGCGCCGCGCACCGGACCGCACGCGGGCGTCCCCGGCGGCGGGGGCGGACGGCCGCGGCGCGCCCTCCGGGAGCCCCCCGCAGTCCGGAGGGGGAACGGAGCCCTCCGGAGCAGGCGGAAGCAGGCGCGATCGCCGTCGGTCCGGGCCGGATCACACCCCGTCCGGGCATGTAGAACTCTCCGGGCGGCACGGCTCCCCGCACCGGGGCAGCCGGCGGACGCCCTCGCCGGACCACGGAACGATCACGACGAGGAGAGCAGTGGGAATGTCCTTACTCGAAGGAAGAGCGGCACGCGGCACGGCGGCGGCCGTCGCGCTCGCGGGCATGCTGACGGCGTGCGGCCTGGACGAGGGCCCGCCCGACGAGCGCGTCGTCCGGGTGCTGATGGTCGACAACCCGCAGATGCAGGAGCTGGAGAAGCTCACAGCCCGCCACTTCACGAAGAGGACGGGCATCGAGGTCGACTTCACGCCTCTGCCCGAGAACGAGGTGCGGAAGCACATACACGACGACTTCTCCGCGCAGTCCGGCCGCTACGACGTCGCCACCGTCAGCAACTTCGAGACGGAGACCTACGCCGACCGCGGCTGGCTGAAACCGCTCGACCCGTACATAGCGGAGGACCAAGCGTTCGACCAGTCCGACATCCTGCTCCCGCTGCAGCTCTCCCTCAGCGGCGGGGACGGCAAGGTCTACGCGGAGCCGTTCTACGGCGAGTCGTCCTTCCTGATGTACCGCAAGGACGTCTTCGAGCAGCTCGGCCTGGAGATGCCCGCCCGGCCCACCTGGAAGGACGTGGCCGAGCTGGCCGAGAAGGCCGACCGGCCGGAGAAGGGCATGACCGGGATCTGCCTGCGCGGGCTCCCCGGGTGGGGCGAGATGACCGCCCCGTTCACCACCGTCGTGAACACCTTCGGCGGCACCTGGTTCGACAAGCGCTGGAACGCGCGTCTGACGTCCCCCGCGTTCAGGAAGGCCGCGGAGTTCTACGTCGGTCTCGTACGCGAGTCCGGCGAGCCGGACCCGTCCCGTACCGGGTACGCCGACTGCCTGCGCAACATGAAGCGCGGCAAGTCCGCCATGTGGTACGACGCGACCGCCGGGGCCGGTTCCCTGGAGGCCGCCACGTCGCCCGTCAGGGGCAAGATGGGGTACGTGCCCGCTCCGGTCGAGAAGACCCGCTCCTCCGGGTGGCTCTACACCTGGGCATGGGGCATCCAGAAGTCGTCGGACAGGCCCGGCGACGCGTGGAAGTTCATCTCCTGGGCCTCCAGCAAGGAGTACGAGGCCCTCGTCGGCCGCGAGTTCGGCTGGGCCAACGTGCCCGCTGGCAAGCGGAGTTCGACGTACGACCGGCCCCAGTACAGGAAGGCCGCGGGCGCCTTCGCCGAGGTCACCGAGGAGGCCATCCGCGACGCGGACCCGCGGAGCCCGGGCGTGCAGGAACGTCCCGCCCCGGGCATCCAGTTCGTCGGCGTCCCCGAGTTCACGGCCCTGGGCGACAAGGTCTCCGAGGAGCTGAGCGCGGCCATCGCGGGCGAACAGAGCGTCGACGACGCGCTGCGCAAGGGGCAGCGGGAGGCGGAGAGGGTCGGCGCCGGGCACAGGAAGCGCTGACCCTCCCCTCTACGCGCGGGATGCGCGGTGCCGCGGTCACCAGTCGTGCACGGTGCCGTCCGCGAGCCGGTTCACGGGCAGGTACGCGGGCTCGTACGGGAAGCTGCCCGCCGCGTCCAGGTCGAGTTCGACCCCCAGACCCGGGGTGTCCGACGGATGCAGCAGGCCGTCCTCGAAGGTGTAGGAAGTGCGGAAGACCTCCAGGGAGTCCGGCGAGTGGCGCATGTACTCCTGGATGCCGAAGTTGTGCACGGCGAGGCCGAGATGGAGCTGCGCCGCCATGCCCACGGGGGAGATGTCCGTCGGGCCGTGCATGCCGGAGCGGATGCCGTACACGGCCGCCATGTCGAGCAGCTTCTTCATGGCGGTGACACCCCCTGTGTGGGTGACCGCGGAGCGCACGTAGTCGATCAGCCGCTCGGCGAGCAGCGTGGTGTAGTCGTGCACCGAGTTGAAGACCTCGCCGATGGCCAGCGGCGTCGTGGTGTGCTGCCGGATCAGCCGCAGCGCCGCCTGGTCCTCGCCGGGGGTGGCGTCCTCCAGCCAGAACAGGTCGTACGGTTCGAGCGACTTGCCCAGCTTCGCCGCCTGGATCGGCGTCATCCGGTGATGCCCGTCGTGCAGCAGCGGCAGTTCGGGCCCGAACTCCTCGCGGACCGCTTCGAACACGGACGGCACGTGGCGCAGGTACGCCCGGGTGTCCCAGGTCTCCTCCACCGGCAGCACCGGCCCCCCGGTCACGCGGCGCGCGGGCTCGTAGTCGTAGCGCTCGCCCGAGCCCGCCGCGGAGGACGCCACTCCGTAGACCGAGTCGAGTCCGGGGATGCCGGTCTGCACGCGGATGGCGCGGTAGCCGTCCGCCAGGTGGGCCCGTACGGAGTCGAGGAGTTCGGGCACGTCGCGGCCCGACGCGTGACCGTAGGCGAGCGCGCCGCGGCGGCTCGCGCCGCCCAGCAGCTGGTACAGCGGCATGCCGGCCGCCTTGGCCTTGATGTCCCACAGGGCCGTGTCGACGGCGGCGATCGCGGCCATGGTGACGGGGCCGCGCCGCCAGTACGCGCCGCGGTAGAGGTACTGCCAGGTGTCCTCGATGTTGCGGGCGTCCCGTCCGATCAGCAGCGGCGCCACGTGGTCGCGCAGGTAGGAGGCGACGGCGAGCTCGCGGCCGTTGAGAGTGGCGTCGCCCAGACCGGTGACGCCGTCGGCGGTCACCAGTCGCAGGGTGACGAAGTTGCGCCCCGGGCTGGTCACGACGGTCTCGGCGGACTCGATGTTCATCGTGGAGCTGCTCCTCTCCTCTTCGCGGCCGCGGCCGCCGGGCCGCGGCCGCGCGCCTTCAGGCTGTCAGTTCGGCGACGACGACGCCGTAGGGGGGCAGCTCCAGCCTGCCCAGAGGGCCTCCGTCCAGACCGGTCAGCGTGCCGGCCGTCACGCGCGGCTCCGCCGTCAGCGGCTCCTCGTGCTGGCTGACGAACCACACGAACCGCCGCCCGTCCTCATGCGACATCCGTCCCACCATGACGCGCGGATCGGCGACCGTGACGTCGGGAGAGGCGCCCGCTTCGGCCGCGAGCGCCGCGTACAGCCGCCACGTCGGCTCGGGGTTGACCCTGGGGGTGCGGGCCGCCATGTGCTCGACGGGGTAGGTGCACAGCACGAACGCGCCCTCGCCGGTCCGGTGCCGCAGCAGGGCGGGGCGCCCGTGCGCGTCCCGCGCGACGACCTCGGCGCCGTCCGGTTCGACGGGCAGGCAGGCGCGGGAGTTCTCGTTGCCGGCGACGGGGAAGACCAGCTCCTCGCCTGCCGCGATGCCGCCGAAGTCCCGCTCGAAGACCATGCGCACCGCGTCGTCCTCGATCGGGTCGGCCAGTCCGTACCGCAGCTTCTTGACCACGCCGAACGTCTCGTCCAGCTTGGGCCACCAGGGACCGCGCTGAGTGGCGTGCTCGCCTACGTAGAACGACGCGTAAACGGTCGCTCCGGCGTGCGCCAGGCGCCGCAGCTCGCTCCAGCCGGGCGCTGTGAGCTGCTTGGCCGACGGCAGCAGGTACAGCGCGCAGTCGTCGGGCAGCCCGTCCGCCTCACGTGCGACGCCGACGCCCAGGTCCGCCTCGCGGGCCGCCACGTAGGCCTGGCGGGTGTGGGCGAGGACGCAGGGGCCGTCCTCGGGCTCGGTGAACGGGTAGCGCTTCTCCAGGAACGAGGAGACGACGATCGCCACGCGGGCGTCCGGACGCGACAGCCGGGCGGCGTCCGTGCGCTCCAGCACCTCCGTGAACCGCTTGACCTCCCGCAGCTGCTCCTTGGGACGGCCCTCGCAGTCGGTGAGGCCGAAGTGCATCTCGAACGGATGGTGGCTGTAGGGCTCCCGCTCCTCGAGGGCGTCGTAGTCGGTGTTGTTCCAGGGGATCCAGCCGGTGGCGCCGGCGAGCAGCGTGTTGTGCAGGGTCTGCCGGTAGTAGTGCGCGGCGTTCTCCGCCGAGACGTAGTCGGAGGTGAGCCCGAACTCCTCCATGATCACGGGCTTTCCGCCGATGTCGAGGAGTTCGCAGACGAAGGCGGCGCCGAGGTGCTGCCGGACGGCGTCGGTCTCCATGCGGTAGACGTGCGGCCCGTGGAAGTCGATCAGCGGCTCCAGTTCGCGGATGCGGAAGCCGTTGTCTTCGCCGGAGGTCTCGACGCCCCACGCGCCGTCGCCGATGGAGACCGGCTGCCGCGCGCCGGTGGAGCGGACCGCGTCGGTCATGGTCCTGGCCCAGGCGGCGACGGCCGCAGGGTCGAGGGTGCCGATGCCCCGCGAGGGCCAGTCCGCGTAGAGGGGGACCTCGTTCGTCAGCAGCCATCCGGCCACCGCGGGGTGGTCCTTCCACCGGGCGGTCGTCTCGCGCACGTACCACTCCTGCTGCGCGACGAAGGAGGGGTCGCCGAAGACGTCCCGGCCGTCGCGCCACGCCGGGTCCCAGTTCTGCCCGGACATGTGGCCGACGAGGAACGTCGGAATGGTGTGCATGCCCAGCGCCTCGTGGCGGTCGAGGAAGTCGTCGTAGCGCTCCAGCATCACGGGGTCGAGGGTGTTCTCCCGCGGCATGAAGTCGGGCCAGTAGAAGAAGCTGCGCGTGAGGGTGATGCCGTGCTCGCGCATGGTGCGCAGTTCCTCGTCGACCACAACGGGGTCGTAGTCGCGCCACATGAGCGGACCGCCGGTGCGGGACCAGTAGTTGACGCCGACCCAGAGCTGCGGCCGGCCCTCGGGAGTGGTGAGTTTCGCGGAGTTGCGCTGCATGCGCTGCCCTTCCCGTCCCGGCGGGACTGGATCTCGTACGGCTGAGCGGCACCGGTATATCGTTTAACCGCCTTCGCTGTCGACCCATTGATACTCCTCCGAGGCACTGCTACGGTCCGCTGCCAGTCCACGTAGAACGTTTAACTGCTCTGGTACGGCGCTCGGGCGGACCGGAAGGAGAGAGCCGATGAACCCTCGGTGGACGGCCTGCAGGTGCGCGGCCGCGGCGACGGTCCTGTCGGGGCTGCTCTCGGGCTGCGGAGGCCCGTTGGACCCGAAGACGGACGACCCCGGCACCCTCGTCGTCCACAGCAGCTTCTCCCCCGGAACTCCCGGCGCCGACGTGTACGCCGCCTCCATAAGGGAGTTCGAACGCGAGAACCCGGGGACCGAGGTGAAGAACCTCTACAACCAGGGCGAGCTGTTCAACGTGTTCGAGACCGCGCGGCTGGCGGACAAGGAAGCCGACGTGGTCCTCGTGAACCTCTACGACAAGTCCTTCTCCTGGACCGGACTGGGCGCCACCCTCCCCGTCAACGAGTACCTGAAGGAGTGGAACCTCACCGAGCGCGTACGCCCCTCCGCCCTCAAGGCGTGGACGGACCGCGAGGGCCGGGTCCGCGGCTTCCCGTGGTCGGGCTTCAGCTGGCCCGTCCTGTTCAACACCGACCTGCTGGCCAAGGCCGGCGTCGACGAGGTGCCCCGCACGCTGCCCGAACTGCGCGAGGCCGTCGAGGCCTTGCGCGCCGAGGGCATCACGCCCATGGCGATCGGCGGCAACGACTGGTCGGGCCAGAAGCTCCTGATGCAGATCATGCAGGGCTACATGGAACCGCGGGTGGCCAGAAGGGTGTTCGCGAAAGCGGGCTACTGCGCCGAGCCGCAGGCGATGCGCGGGCTGAGACTGTTCACGGAGCTGCGGGACACTGGCCTGTTCGGCAAGGGAGCGCAGGGCTTCACCGCCGACGAGATGAACGCCGAGTACTTCGGCGAGCGCGCCGCCATGATGTCCGCGCTCACCTCGACCATCGCCTCGGTGCCGGAGAAGGTCGCCGAGCACACGGAGGCCGGAGGCCTGCCGATGCCCGCGGACGGCCAGTACGGGAAGCCCTCGGTCTACACGGGCGACACCTCCACCGGCATCTGGATCACGCCCAACGGGCGGGAGAAGATCGACAAGGTGGAGAAGTTCGTGAAGTTCTTCTACCGCAAGAAGTCGGTCCAGCACTTCGTCGACGACAGCGGGTTCAAGCTCGGCCTGCGCGACCAGAAGGGCTCGGCCGGCTTCCCGCTCGTCACCGAGTCGAACGAGGTCTCCGAAGGGGACGACGTCGCGCGGGTGGTGATGCCCGACAGCCACGTCCCCGCCGCCGCGTCGGCACCCCTGAACCGGGCGACGTCCATCGCCTTCTCCCCGGGCGCGAGTCCGCAGCGGATCTGCCGCGCCCTCGACGTCGCCTACAAGAGCTGAGGGATGAGGACCGACATGGCAACCGGCACGCTCCCCTCCCCCGGCACGGAGGGCGGCTCCGCGGGCACGCCCGGCGCCCGTGCGCGGGGACGGGCGCCGCGCACCACCGTGATGGCGGTTCCCGCACTGCTCTGGTACGCGGCCTTCATGATCGGCCCGATCGGCGCCATCTTCGTGATCTCGGTGCTGCGCTGGCCGGGGATGCTGGCGCGGGTCGGCTTCGCCGGCTGGGACAACTACCGCGCGGTGCTGAGCGACGAACTGTTCTGGTCCGCCGTGCGCAACAGCGCCGTCCAACTCGCCGTCGCCGTACCGGTGATGATCGTCTTCGCGTTCATGCTCGGCTACCACGTCTCCACGAAGCCGCGCGGCTACCGGCTGCTGCGCGTCATCATCTTCACACCGGCCCTGATCTCCGCCTCCGCCAAGGCGATGATCTTCTACGGGCTCTTCGCACCCCGCGGCATGATCAACTACGTCCTCGGCGCGGTCGGACTCGACAGCCTCACGCATACCTGGCTCGCCGATGCCTCCACCGCGTTCGGCTGCATCGTCGCCATCGACATCTGGGCGGGCATCGGCTACACCGCGACGCTCTACGCCGCCCGGTTGTCGGCCCTGCCGGAGTCGGTGTACGAGGCCGCCGAGCTGGACGGCGCCGGCCACTGGCGGCGCATGTGGGGCATCGCCTTCCCCATGGTCAAGGACTACGTCGGGGTGACGGTGATGCTGCAGTTCCTGTGGACGCTCTTCACCTCGGCGCAGAACGTCCTGCTGCTCACGCAGGGTGGGCCCGGCAACGCGTCGACGAACCTCTCCTTCCTCGTTTACCAGAAGGCGTTCCTTCAGTCCGACCTCGGCTACAGCCAGGCCGCCGGCGTACTGCTCTTCGTCTTCGGTCTGACCGGCATGCTCGCCATCCGGCGGGTCTTCCGGCAGTCGTACTGAACCCCCGACCACCGACGGCCCGGAGGAGACCGCCATGACCACCGACGCCACAGCCACCGCCGCCCACGGGCGACGCCGCCCTGGCATCCCGCTGGGGCGGATCGCGGCCCAACTGTGCGCCTGGACGTACGCGTTGATGCTGCTGGCACCGCTGTACTACCTGCTCGTCTCGTCCTTCAAGACCAACGCGCAGATCTTCGACTCGCCGCTGAGCCCGCCCACCTCGCTCTCCTTCGGCAGGTTCGCCACGGCGATCAGCGACGCACGGCTCGACCTGGCCATCGCCAACTCGCTCATCGTCACGGTGAGTTCGCTGGTGCTCGTCCTCGTGCTGGCCCTGCCCGCCTCGTACGCGCTCGCCCGCGCGGGAGGCCGGACGGCCAGGGTGATCGAGAGGGCCTTCTCCCTGGGCTTCCTCATCCCCACCTTCGCCGCGCTGCTGCCCACCTTCCTGCTCGCGGCGGAGCTGGGCCTCTTCCAGACCCGTACGTTCCTTATCCTCTTCCTGCCCGCGACCTCGCTGCCGCTGGCCGTCGTCCTGCTCACGCAGTTCATGCGCACGGTGCCGCAGGAGGTCGAGGAGGCGGCCCGCATGGACGGCGCGGGCAGCGTGACGATCCTCGTCCGCGTCTACCTTCCGATGGTGGTGCCGGGCGTCGTCACCGTCGGAATCCTCAGCTTCCTGCAGTACTGGAACGAGTACCTGTACTCCCTCGTCCTCATCGGGCCGGACGAGGCGCAGCGCACGATCCAGGTCGCCGTGCCCCTCCTCCGCTCCTCGCTGGAGACCGATTTCGGCGTCCTCGCCGCTGGTACCGTGGTGACCCTTCTGCCCGTGTACGTCGCCTACGCCTTTCTCCAGCGCCGTATGGAAGGCGCCATGATCGGCAGTGCGGTGAAGATCTGAACGGTGAAGATCCGCGCGGAGAAGAGCTGAACAGGGCACGGAACGGGACACGAGGAGACCGTATGGCCCGGGGGAGGAACTCCGGCAAGGCGACGATCACGGATGTGGCGGCGGTCGCCGGTGTCTCCGTCGCCGCCGTGTCGAAGGTCGTCAACGGCAAGGGCGGCATCTCCGAACCCACCCGGCAGCGCGTCCTGGAGGCCGCGGCCAAGCTCCAGTGGTCGCCGTCGGCCGCCGCTGTGGCGCTGCGGGGCGCGCGGACCCGCACGCTGGGGATGGTCGTCGGACGGACGGCCGACCTCCTCACCGCGGACCCGCACTTCGCGGTCTTCATCTCCGGTATCGAGAGCCAACTGTCCCCGCTGGGTTACGGGTTGCTGCTGCACATCGTCGGCGAGGAGCCGGAGGCGGAGCTGCGCGCGTACCGCAGGCTCGCCGAGGAGCGCCGCGTCGACGGGGTGATCCTCACCGAGAGCCGCATCGGCGACACCCGTTTCGACCTGATGCGCCGCCTGCGGCTGCCGGCCCTCCTGGTGGGGACGCCATGGCAGGACGACCCCATCCCGCAGGTCCAGGCGGCCGGCCAGGACACCGGTCTGCGGGAGGCCGTCGACCACCTCGTGGAGCTCGGCCACAGGCGCATCGCCTACGTCTCGGGCCCCGAGGACCGGGTGCACACCACGTTCCGGCGGCAGGTCATCGAATCCCGGCTCGCCGGACACGGGCTGCGGCCCAGCCACGTCGTCGTCGCCGACTTCACCGCGCAGGACGCGGCGGATGCCGTGGGGAACCTCGTCGAACCGGCCGCCCAGCGCCCCACGGCGATCGTCTTCGGCAACGACACCATGGCGGTCGCCGGTGTCAGCGCTGCCCGGCGGCTCGGCCTGGAGGTGCCGCGCGACCTGTCCGTGATCGGCTACGACGACCTGCCGCTCGGGGAGATCGTCCATCCGCGCCTGACGACGGTGAACCAGGACGTCGAGCAGCTGGGCCGGGCCGGCGCCGCGGCGCTGCTCGCCCTGCTGGGCGAGGCCGGGGTATCCGATGTGGCCCCGCCGCGCCCGCCGAGCCTGGTCGTGCGCGAGTCCACGGGGCCCGCTCCGCGGGGCTGAGCCGTCGGCGGCTCAGCCCCGGTGGCTACTTCTTCGCCGTCAGCTTCGCCACTGCGCTGTCGTCGTCGATCGAGTCGAAGTCGATGATGAGCTTGTCGGTCTCGAGCCTGCCCTTCGTCCTGCCGAGCCTGCCATTGCACTCACCGCCCGTACAGCTCGTCGAGGACACGGACGAACCCCGGGCCTGCATGGCACCGGACCCGGTGGTGAACACCGTCCGCCAGGAGACCACTCCCTTGTTGATCAGCTCGACGGTGAACTCCTGGACGCCGTACGACGTCTTGGGCCGCAGCACGTCTCCCGCCTCGACCACGACCTCGCACTCCGCGTCGCGGCAGGCGCCCGTGTCGCTGCCGTCGGCCGCGTCCGGCGAGGGAGCCGCCTTCCCCGACCCAGGCGAGTCGTCCTTGCCGCCCGAGGCGCTGCCCGCCCCGTTCGTGGACTTCTCGCCCTCACTGCCGCCGCCGGCCTCTCCGCCGCATCCCGTGAGCAGGGCGAGAGTCAGCAACGTCGTGCAAAGGAGCGGCCGCTTCGATCTCGCGTACCGGTACCGCACGGTCATCTGTCCCCGTATCTCTGTCTGGCACAGCGCTGCCCCCCTCCAGGCCGCGCGCCGATAACTCCCGTTCAGCGGCGCACAGTAGCACTGTCGGGGCGTGCTACCGGGGGGTCGCGCACAAAGGTGACACCACGTCAGGAACCGGTGATCCGCATCTCGAACCAGGTGGTCTTGCCACGGGGCAGCAAGTCGACGCCCCACCTGCCGGAAAGGGTGTCGACGAGGAACAGCCCCCGCCCGCTGGTGTCGAGGCCGTGTACGGGCAGGAGGCAGGGCAGGCCGCGAGAGGGATCGCGGACCTCGACGCGGATCCAGTCGCGCCGTCTCATCATGCGCAGCCCGAAGACGTGCGCCCCGGTGTGGCGTACGGCGTTGCCGACGAGCTCCGACACCAGCAGGACGGCGTCGTCCACGAGGGCGCCGGGAAGGCCCCAGTGCGACTCGGTCACCGTACGGGTCATCTCGCGTGCGCAGCGCGCGGCCTCGGGGCGGTTCGGCAGCCGCACCTCCGCGATCGTGGGGTCGCCGAAGAGTTCGAGGACGCTGTTCGCCGAGTCGTCGCTCGCCGGTTCACCCGGGACTTCTGGCACTCGCTCGGTCACGCTCGCCACTTCTCCCTGTCCCGCCATGGCCACCATCATGGCGGGAGCTGGGGAGTCGTGGGGCTGTTACCTCAGATCCCGGCGGCGGAACCAACTGCTCCGCTCCGGTCGCCACTTGACGGCCCGCCACCCGTCCCCGGACCCGCGAGACCCTGCGACCAGGGACGACGCGCCGCAGGAGCGGACCGCCGGACGGCGCGGCGTACGCCTGCGTCACCGGGGGCGAGTTCTCGACCATTCCCCCACAAGGTGGGGCGCACGAGGGAGGCGCCGCGCGCACCGTGGCGCCAGTGCGGGAGAGGCGCCCGCGGGAAGCCCTCCGCCCGGCACCGGAGGCGTGGCGCTCTCCCGGGCCGGACCGGCCGGCGGCTCCGCCGGACGGACACGACCCCCGAAGCCCGGGGCGGTCAGCGGAACTTGGCCTTCCCCGGACCTTCCTCGACGAAGCTGCGCATGCCCGTCGCCCGGTCCTCGGTGGCGAACAGTCCGGCGAACCAGTTCCGCTCGACCGCCAGCCCCGTGTCGATGTCGGTCTCCAGGCCCACGTCGACGGACTCCTTCGCGGCACGCAGCGCGATGGCCGGCCCGGCGGCCAGCCGCGACGCCCACTCCTTCGCCCGGTCGTAGACCTCCTCGTCCGGCACGACCCGGTCGACGAGCCCCATCTGGAGCGCCTCGGGCGCCTTCACCTGACGCCCCGTGAAGATGAGGTCCTTGGCCTTGGAGGGGCCCACCAGACGGGAGAGCCGCTGGGTGCCGCCGGCACCGGGGATCAGGCCGAGGAGGATCTCCGGCTGGCCCAGCTTCGCCCCCTCGCCCGCGATGCGGATGTCCGCGCAGAGCGCCAGTTCGCAGCCGCCGCCGAGCGCGTAGCCGGTCACGGCGGCCACGACGGGCTTGGGGATGCGGGCGACCGCCGTGAAGGAGTCCTGCAGCCCCTTGGACCGCGACACCATGGCCGCGTGGTCCATGGCCTGCATCTCCTTGATGTCGGCCCCCGCCGCGAAGACCTTCTCCCCGCCGTAGATCACCACGGCCCGGACGTCCTCCCGTACGGACGCCTCTTCCGCGAGCTCACGGAGCCGGTCCTGGGTGGCGACGTCCAGGGCGTTCATCGGGGGACGGTCCAGGCGGATCGTGCCGACGCCTTCGGCGACTTCGAGATTCACAGTCATGGGGGAAGGTTAACGGCCGTTACCGGCTGGGCCTCCGGTGCCGTTCCTCACAGTGGGCCGGGGTGGGGGCCGGGGCCGGACGCGAGGCCGGGAGCAGCCGTAGGACCGCCGGCGACCGGTCCGGCCGACCACTTGATAGGAAAGCCGTCACTTTCCTATGCTGGTGGCCGTGGCGGAAGACGTCTTCAAGGCCCTGGCCGACCCCACCCGTCGCCGCATCCTCGACGAACTGGTGGAACGGGACGGCCAGACCCTGTTCGAGATCTGCGCGCGGCTGGTGTCCAAGCACGGCATCGGGCTGTCCCGGCAGGCGATCGGCCAGCACGTGGCCGTGCTGGAGTCGGCGGGCCTGGTCCGTTCGCGGCGCCAGGGCCGCTACAAGTTCCACGACATCGACACCGAACCCCTTGAGCACATCGCGGCACGGTGGCTCAGACCCGACGCACCGGAAGGCACACCATGAGAATCCACCTGTCGAGCGTCTTCGTCGACGACCAGGAGAAGGCCCTGCGCTTCTACACGGACGTGCTGGGCTTCGTGAAGAAGAACGACATCCCCCTGGGCGAGTTCCGCTGGCTGACGGTGGTCTCCCCCGAGGACACCGACGGCACCGAACTGGTGCTGGAGCCCGACGCCCACCCCGCGGTGAAGCCGTACACGTCGGCGCTGGCGGAGGACGGCATCCCGGCCGCGTCCTTCGCGGTGGACGACGTGCGCGCGGAGTACGACCGGCTCCGCGAGGCCGGGGTGCGCTTCACGCAGGAGCCGCTGGAGATGGGGCCGGTCACCACGGCGGTCCTGGACGACACCTGCGGCAACCTGATCCAGCTGGCGCACAGCGCGTAGACGCTGCGCCGCCGGCAGCAGAGGCGCCCGCGGTCTCCACGGAGCGTGGAGAGCGCGGGCGCCTCGCCTGTCATGGACGCCGGTCCCGGGCGGCGGTCTGCGTGCCGCCGGCCCTGTCCGTCAGTCCTGCTCGGCCTTCCACTCGTCCCAGTCCATGTTCCAGCCGTTGAGTCCGTTGTCGGGCTGGATGGTCTTGTCCTTGGAGTTCTTGATCTCCACGACGTCGCCGACGATCGACTCGTTGAAGAACCAGGCGCCGGGCGTCCCCTTGTCGCCCCCGCCCTTCTTGTCGAACAGTCCGACGCAGCCGTGGCTGCCGTTCGTCGCGCCGAACGCGGACTGCGGGAGCCAGTAGTTGCCGTGGATGAAGGTGCCGGAGGTGGACAGGCGCATCGCGTGCGGCACGTCCTTGATGTCGTATCCGCCGTCGTCCTCGTTGCGGCCGAAGCCGACGGTGCGGCCGTCCATCCGCGTCACCTTGTGGCGTTCGCTGATCACCATGCGGCCGTTGTAGGTGGGGTGCTCCGGGCTGCCGGAGGTGATGTCCACCTTCTTGATCTCTTCGCCGTCCCGCGTGACGGTCATCTGCTTCTTCTTCGCGTCGACGACGCTGACCTGACTGCGCCCGATCTCGAAGTTCACGGACTTGTCCTGCTCGCCGTAGACGCCCTCGAAGCCCTCGACGCCGTCCAGATTGAGGTCGAGTTCGACCTTGGTGCCGGACTTCCAGTACTCCTCCGGGCGGAAGTCGAGCCGGCTGTCGCCGAACCAGTGGCCCTCGACTTCGACCTTCGGGTCGGCGGTCACGGATATCGCCTTCTCGACAGCCGCACGATTCTTGATCGCGTGATTGAAGTTGATCGAGACGGGCATCCCCACACCCACCTTGTCGCCGTCCTCAGGCGTGAAGCGGCCTACGAAGGTGCTGCCGGGCTTGAGCGTGGTGAAGGCCGCGCGCTCCGTCTTCTCGCGCCCCTCGGAGTCCTCGGCCAGCGCCTCCACGGAGTACTTGGTGCCCGTGGCCAGATGCGTCTCCGGCTGCCAGGCGGTACCCCGCTTCGCGATGCTGCCCTTTATCCGGTTGCCCTCGGAGTCCTCGACCCGGACCTTCACGAGCTTGCCCTTGGACGCCTGGACCTTCAGCGCGCCGTCCGTGTCGACGCCGTCCGCCCCGTCCTTGGGGGATATGTCGAGGACCGCCTGTGAAGGCTTGTCCTTCTCCTTGCCCTTGCCCTCGTCGCCCGCGGCGCCGCCCGCACCCCCGCAGGTGGTGAGCGTCAGCAGCAGCACCACGGCGAGTGCCACCAGTCCCACTGCCGACCCGCCTATGAGCTGGGCCCTGCTGTCCCCCCGTATCGCCTCAGGGTTCAGCTTCTCCTTGACGTCCTTGGCGACGGCCTTCAGATCCACAGCGGGCTACTCCCCTCGCACGGCTGCTCGCGCACTCAGCGCGCACCCCCCGACGCGATATATACAACTCTCCGGCGCTAGATAATCACACCGTGCTGGCGAGCGGGATCCCCGCGAGTGTCACTGTTCCGTCGCGATTTCCCGGGCTCCGGCGGACCTCACACGTGGTTTGCACGCGACCTCGGACATGACCTCATATATGCCTTCCGGCACGGCGTCCGCCGTCACCACGGGCGCCCCGCCGCACCAGTCGGCGTTGCCTTTCCACCGGTCGGTACGAGGGCCGGAACGCGTCCCCGGTCAGTCGAGAACGGAGCCGGCGGTCCACTCCTGCCACGGCATGTTCCAGCCGCCCAGCCCGTTGCCCGGCGCGACCGTGCGCTCGCCAGAGTTCCGGACCGTCACCACGTCGCCGACGAGCGAGCTGCGGTAGAAGGCACCCGCTGCGCTGCGCGGGTCACCGCCCTTCTTGTCGTGCAGACCGATGCAGCCATGGCTGACGTTGGCCCGGCCGAAAGTACGCCTCGGAGCCCAGTAGTTGCCGTGCAGGAACGTGCCGCTCTCGGTGAGGCGCATCGCGTGCGGCACGTCCTCGATGTCGTACTCGCCGCCGAAGCCGACGGTGCGGGCGTTCATGCGCGTCACCTCGAACTTCTCGCTGACGACCATGTGCCCTTCGTACGTACGGTTCTTCGTCGATCCGGCGGTCACCGGAACCCGGCTCACCACGGTGCCGTCGCGCTGCACCGTCATCATGTGGCGGCCGGCGTCCACGACCGAGCGCTGGTCGCGTCCCACGTCGAAGTGGACGCGCTTGCGCTGCACCCCGTACACGGACGGCGCCGCCCGCACGCCGCGCAGCCGCAGGTCGAGAGTGACGCGGGTGCCGGGCTTCCAGAACTCCCGCGGGCGGAAGTCGAGTCGGGAGTCGCCGAACCAGTGCGGCGCGACGCGCACCTGAGGCTTCGCCGACACACGTACCGCACGCTCGACGGCGGCACGATTCTCGATCGGGCGGTTGAACTTGATCGAGACGATCATGCCGGTGCCGACGGTCTGCCGGTGCTCGGGCGTGAAGAAGCCGATGACACGGCGGGGCTGCGGCTTGGTGGTGAACGTGGTGTGGCGCGCCGCGCGGCGGCCGTCCGCGTCCTCGGCGACCACGTCGACGGCGTACTTGCTGCCGAGACGCAGCCGTCGCTCCTCCGGCAGCCAGGCGGAACCGTCGCGGGAGATGCGACCGGGCAGTTCGTGCCGGGCGCCCCTGCTCCGCAGGGTCACGCGCACCCGCTTCAGCGTGCCGTCCACAACGGAGACGCGCAGCTTCTCACCGGCCGGCACGCGCTTGGCGCCGTCCACCGGCGTCACCTTGATGACCTGGGCCGGGGTGCGGGCGGCCTCGACGAACGTGCCGCAGCCCGCCACCCACACGCCCATCACGCTCAGCAGACCGAACGCGCACGTGCGCAGCCCGGTCCTCCTCACCGCTGCCGTGCCGCCTGACCGCACCGCCCGCCCCACCCGTTCCATGTCCGCACTCCCCGTGAAGCTCGTCCGTAAGGAGACCAACGACCCGCCGCCGCGTGGGAAACGAATCGCTCACGCGGGTGCGCGAGAGGCCCCTGTGCCGGAAGCATCGCGTGTGGACCACCGCCGGGCGAGGACCGACTCGGCCGGGACAAAAAGCAGGTGAAGGACGGGAGCGGTCAACCGTAGTCTCAGCAGCGATGGCTGCCGGTGACGGGACGATCTGTGCGGACAGTACGAATGGCACGAGCGGCGGAGCGGTGAGCGGCACGGGGGACGGCCGAGCCGGGGAGGACGGCGCAAGCACGGGGCGGGGGAAGAGATCCGCGGTGCGCTCGCTGCTGCGCCTGTGGCCGTACGTACGCCCTGTGCGGGTACGGATGTTCGCAGCCGCGTTCGTGGCGATCCTGGGCTCCTGCACCGGCCTTGCCATCCCGCTCGTACTGAAGTGGCTCGTGGACGGCCCCGTGGCGGACCGGGACACCGCGGGCGTGTGGCTGGGCGGAGCGCTCCTGCTGGGCGTCGGCGTGCTGGAGGCAGCGCTGTTCGGGTTCCGGCGGTGGCTGAACGCACGGCCGCTGGCGTCCGTGGAGGCCGCGATGCGAGCCGACGTCTACAGCCGACTGCAGCGTCTCCCGGTCTCCTTCCACGACCGGTGGCCGAGCGGGCAGTTGCTCTCCCGGGCGACGACGGACCTTCAGCTGCTGCGGATGTTCCTGGCCTTCGGTGTGACCTTCCTGCTGGTCAACAGCGTGACCGTGGTGGTGGGTTGCGTCGTGCTGCTCGCCCAGGAGTGGACGCTCGGACTGATCATCCTCGGCCCTGTGATCCCGCTGGTGATGCTGTGCACGCTCTTCGAGCAGCGGTACGCGCTGGCCGCCCGCAAGGCGCAGGACCAGATCGGCGACCTCACGACCGTCGTCGAGGAAGCGGTGCTCGGCATCCGCGTCATCAAGGGCTTCGGGCGGCACCGCAGTCAGGCACGGGCCTTCCGCGCGCTCTCGGAGCGGCTGCTCGACACGGAGCTGCGCAAGGCGCGCCTGCTGGCGGGCATCTGGGCGCTGATCATGACGCTGCCGGAGGTCGCCATCGGTGCGGCGCTGGTGCTCGGCACGGTGCAGGTGTCGGACGGGGAGCTGTCGGCGGGGACCCTGGTGGCCTTCGTCTCCACCGCGCTGACGCTGCGCTGGCCCATCGACTCCTTCGGTTTCCTGCTCGCGATGAGCAACGAGTCGGCGACGGCCACCGACCGCTTCTTCGAGGTCATGGACGAGCCCGTACCGCAGGACGTCCTGCGTGAACCGGGCGGAGTAAAGGGGCCGGACGGCTCCGGGCGCCGCGACGGGCTGAGGTTCGAGGGCGTCCGCTTCCGCTACCCCGACGCGCAGCCCGGCAGCCCGCCCGTCCTGGACGGGGTCGACCTGCACGTCCGTCCTGGGGAGACCATGGCCCTCGTCGGTGCGACGGGCAGCGGCAAGACGACCCTGACGGCACTCGTCCCGCGTCTCCACGAGACGACTGCCGGGCGCATCACGCTGGACGGCGACGATGTCGCGGCGCTCAGCCGGGCCGAGTTGCGCTCCCGCGTCGCCGTCGCGTTCGAGGAGCCCACGCTCTTCTCGGCGAGCGTCGCGGAGAACGTGCTGATGGGGGCGGGCGGTCCGCCGAGCGAGGCGGACGCGGACGTCCCCGAGCCGCGCACGGCGGAACACGGGGGCTGGGGCGCTGCCTCCGGGACCCTCGGCAGCTCCTCCGCGACGGCGGAAGAAGAGGAGCGGGCCGGCCTCCGGAGCGCTCTGCGCGTCTCGCAGGCCGCGGAGTTCGTGGACGCCCTGCCGCACGGCGCGGGCACCCAGGTCGGGGAGCAGGGCCTGAGCCTTTCGGGCGGGCAGCGGCAGCGGCTCGCCCTGGCCCGTGCGGTGGTGGGGCAGCCGGAGTTCCTCGTACTGGACGACCCCCTCTCCGCGCTCGATGTGCACACGGAGGCCGCTGTCGAGGCCGCGCTGCGCGAGGTGCTGGCGACGACGACGGCACTCGTCGTCGCGCACCGCCCGTCGACCGTGCAACTGGCCGACCGTGTCGCGCTGCTGTCGGACGGGCGCATCGCCGCGGTGGGGACGCACCACGAACTGCTGGAGAGCAGCGCCGAGTACCGCTGTCTGATGACGGGCGAGCGTACGGCCGGAGCGGAAGCCGGCGCCCGGGGTCCCGGTCGCCTTTCCGCCGCCGACCCGAACAGCTGTGAGGGGGAGCCGAGTTGACGGGCACTGTGCGACCGGCGGACCGCGACGAGGAGCCGGACGGCCCGGAGCACGTTCCGCAGGCCGTGACGCAGCAGGGTTCGCGGGCGGTACCGGTAAAGGGGAAGGCGGCGGAGGACGGAAACCGCCGGCACCGCCCGGAAGTCCTCGTCCGGCCCGGCGCACCCCCGCGCCCCGCCACGGCCGGAGCGGCGGCCACGGCCGGAGCGGCCAAGGAGGCCGGCTCAGGCGGACCGGCCGGACCGGCAGAACCGGCAGATCCAGCCGACGCGTTCGACAGGGACGTCCTGCCCGCGCCCCCGCACGCCGCCCGCTCCCTGCTGGCCTCCCTGCTGCGCCCACGCCGCGGGAAGGTCGCGGTGGCCGCGCTCGTGCTGCTCCTCCAGCAGGCAGCCGTGCAGGCGGGCCCGCTCCTCGTCGCCTTCGCGATCGACCGCGCCGTCCCCGCCCTGCGCGCCGGTGACAGCGGCCCGCTCGTCGCCGTCGGAGCCGCGTATCTCGGCTGCGCCCTCGCCTCCGGCCGGCTCCAGTTCGCGTTCGTCGTCGCCGCGGCACGGATCAACCAGCGCGTCCTGATGGAGCTGAGAGGCCGCATCTACCGGCACGCCCAGGCGCTCGACGTCGACTTCCACGACCGCTACACCTCGGGACGGCTCATCTCGCGCTCCACCACCGACGTCGAGGCACTGCGCGAACTGCTCGACGAGGGACTGCAGGAGCTGATGGCCATCGTGCTGTCCGTCTTCTACATCCTGGGGATGCTTCTCTGGCTGGACGTCGGCCTCGGGACCGCGGCCGTGGCGAGCTTCGTCCCGCTTGCGCTGCTCGTTCACGACTTCCGGCGCCGCTCCGTGCGCGTGTACCGGAGCAAGTCGACGGCCATGGCCTCCGTCATCGTCAAGTTCGCCGAGACGGTCAACGGCATCCGCCCGGTCCAGTCCTTCCGCCGCGAGCGTGCGAACGACGAGTCGTTCGCACGTCTCAACGGCGTCCACGAACGGGCCAACGGCGACGCGCTGCTGGAGATGGCCCGCTATGTCGTCCTCTCCAGGTTCACCGCGAACGCGGCGCTCGCCGCGATGGTGCTGTGGGGCGCCCACCGCGTCGCCTCCGGTGAGCTCGGGCTCGGCGTGCTCGCCGCGTCCGCTCTGTATCTGCGCCGGCTCTACGACCCGATCGACCGGCTCGGGATGTTCCTCAACTCCTGGCAGTCGGCGGCGGCTTCGCTGGAGAAGATCGCGGGGCTCCTGGCCCAGCGGCCCGCGGTCCCCGAACCGGCCGCGCCCCGTGAGCTTCCCGCCCGTGCCGGAGGGAAGGGGCGCGAAGTCGTCTTCGACCGGGTGGACTTCGGCTACCGCACGGGCGGCGAGGTCCTTCCCGCCTTCGGCCTGACGCTCTCCGCGGGGCAGACCGTCGCCGTCGTGGGCGCCACGGGCGCGGGCAAGTCCACGCTCGTCAAGCTGCTCGCCCGCTTCTACGACCCCACCGGCGGGCGCGTCCTCCTCGACGGCGTCGACCTGCGCGACGTGGAGCCCGGCGCGCTGCGCAGCAACGTCGTGATGGTCACCCAGGAGGCCTTCCTCTTCTCCGGCACCGTCGCGGAGAACATCGCCATCGGCCGTCCCGACGCGACGCGGGAGGAGATCGAGGCCGCCGCGAAGGCCCTCGGCGCCCACGACTTCATCGACTCGCTCCCCGACGGATACGACACGGACGTACGCAAGCGCGGCGGCCGCATCTCCGCGGGGCAGCGGCAGCTGGTGGCCTTCGCGCGCGCGTTGCTCGCCGATCCCGCCGTGCTCATCCTGGACGAGGCGACCTCCTCGCTGGACGTCCCGGGGGAACGCGCCGTGCAGCAGGCGATGCTGACGGTCCTGCGGGGGCGTACGGCCGTGGTGGTGGCCCACCGGCTCTCCACGGTCCTCGTCGCCGACCGGGTGCTCGTGATGGAGGAGGGGCGGATCGTGGAGGACGGTCCGCCGGCGCAACTGATCGCCGGGAAGGGCAGGTTCGCCGGACTGCACGAGGCGTGGCGTGAAAGTCTCGTCCGGGGCGTCCAGTAGGGCGGCACGGCGAGCGCCACAGGTGTAAACCACTCGACGCGCGTCCGACCTGCGGAATGGTCAATTCCCAGGTCACGCGCGTCCGTTATCCGGTACAGGCCGTTGAATCAGCGAACAAAGTTCTGGTCAAGCTGTGAACACTCTCTGCCCGAAACAGTGACATGCACACGTGCTCGATGGCAGGGTGCTTCTTGTTACTCGCGCGTTCGAGTGACGCACACCTATTCATGCCCTAAGTTCCACAGTTCTGCCCGGGCGGCAGCCAGAGCCGCCGTCCGGCCCCCACGGCAGAAGGAGCCACTCCGTGAAGTCCCTCACCAAGCAGCAGCGGATATCCGCGTTCGCCGCGACCGCCGCACTCCTCGTTGCGGGTATCACCGCCGGTACCGCGACGGCCGGTTCGTCCGCCGAGGACTCCGGCATGCGTACCGGCGCCCAGGCCATGAAGCTGTCCGCGGCCCAGAAGACCTCGCTCATCAAGAAGGCCGACACCGCCTCCGCGAAGGCCGCCGACGCCAAGACCCTCGGCCTGGGCTCCAAGGAGGAGCTCCGCGTCAAGGACGTCGTGAAGAACAAGGACGGCGCCACGCACGTCCGTTACGCCCGCACCTTCGACGGCATGCCGGTCCTCGGCGGCGACATGGTGGTGCACAAGACGAAGTCCGGTAAGCACACCGGCGTCACCAAGAGCACCAAGGCGGACATCGCCGTCTCCACCAAGGGCGTGAAGGCCTCCGCGAAGCCGGCCACGCCGAAGGCCAAGGGCAGCAAGGCCCCGCGTCAGGTCGTCTTCGCCCTCACGGGCAAGCCGGTTCTGGCATGGGAGACCGTCGAGGGCGGCCTGCAGAAGTCCGGCGCCCCGAACCAGCTGCACGTCATCACGGACGCGAAGACCGGCAAGAAGATCTTCGAGTTCCAGGGTGTCCACGAGGCCGACGGCACCGGCGCCAGCATGTACAGCGGCGAGGTCAAGCTCACCACCGGCGGCTCGGACGGCGCGTTCACGCTGAGCGACGAGACCCGTGGCGGCAGCAAGACCACGAACCTCGAGAACGGCGAGAGCGGTGACGGCAAGGACTTCACCGACGAGGACAACAAGTGGGGCACCGGCAAGGCCGACGACCCGCAGACCGCCGCTGTGGACGCCCACTACGGCGCCCAGCAGACCTGGGACTTCTACAAGGACGTCTTCAAGCGTGAGGGCATCGCCGGCGACGGCAAGGGTGCTCCCAGCCGCGTCCACTACGGCGACAACTACGTCAACGCCTTCTGGGACGACAGCTGCTTCTGCATGACCTACGGCGACGGTGAGGGCAACAAGGCCCCGCTCACCTCGCTCGACGTCGCGGCCCACGAGATGACGCACGGCGTCACCTCCACGACCGCGGGTCTGATCTACGCGGGCGAGTCCGGCGGCCTGAACGAGGCCACCTCCGACATCTTCGCGGCGGCCACCGAGTTCCACGCCCCGGAGAACCAGGAGGACGTCGCCGACTTCCTCGTCGGCGAGGAGATCGACATCAACGGCGACGGCACCCCGCTGCGCTACATGGACAAGCCGAGCCAGGACGGCAACTCGCTCGACGAGTGGAGCGACCAGGCCGGCGACGTGGACGTGCACTACTCGTCCGGTATCGCCAACCACTGGTTCTTCCTGATGTCCATGGGCAGCGGCAAGTCGGAGAAGAACGGCGTCGAGTACGACTCCCCGACCTCCGACGGCTCGACCATCGAGGGCATCGGCATCACCAAGGCCCAGGAGATCTGGTTCAAGGCGCTGACCGAGAACATGACCGAGAACACGGACTACGCGGCGGCCCGTGAGGCGACCGTCAAGGCGTCCAACGACCTCTTCGGCGCCGACAGCGCCGAGACCAAGGCGGTCGAGGCAGCCTGGACGGCCGTCAACGTCAAGTGACCGTATGACCGCCGCACGGTAGCCGGGAGTCCGCACAGCTCCCGGCCGCCGGAGGCACCGTCGCACACGGACGGGGCGGGAGTCGCGCGCGATACAGCGCCGCGGCACCCGCCCCGTTCGCGCGCGGTGCGGCCACCGCGCCCGGAGCGAGCCCCCCGTTATGTTTTTCGCGGTCCTGCAATGGGGCCGTTGGCCTCCGGGCCCGGCATGACTGTTGCCCCCTGTCGAA
>NZ_BMMP01000007.1 GCF_014645895.1 Streptomyces daqingensis
TCGCCATGCTCAGAGACGGCACCTTCTACGAACCACGCACCCCAACCACCGCTTGACGAAACACATAGAGGCACCCCTCTGCGCAACCCTGTGGTCGGCTCCGTCGCCGAGCAGTTCGAAGAGGCCGCCAACTCCCGTGCTGCACACAGTCGTTGCCGGTTTCTCCCGGCGTCTCGCTGTCAGACCGGCCCGCCATACTCACCGCCATGAGCTTAGGAACCGCTCCCGTTCCGCCCGGCACGCCGGTGGACCTCCGGCACAGCGGAGAGGCGCACCTGGTGATCGTCCACCCGCCGTTCGCCGCCCCGCTCCGGCCGGGCGAGAGACCGGCGGTCACAGCGCACGATCCCGATGCGGCGCGAGCGGCGGTGCTGTCCCTGTCGATGGTCGCGGCGGTGCGTCGCGAAAAGGCCCCTGCCCGGCTCGCGCTTCCGGGAAGCCCGTCCGTGCGGGAGGACCTGGACGAGGTGAGTGCGGCCGTGTGGGGTTCCACGGTGAAGATCACCGATCCGGCGCTCATGGAGGAGGGGCTGGGGTTCGGCGCTCTGGAGGACGAGTTCGAGGCGCAGCGGATGCGGTTTCCCGACGCGAGGATCGTCGCCGTCTGCGAACGCGACTTCGGTGCCTCGTACTCGAAGGTGCTCGTGGCGGTGCCGGGCGTCCCGGAGCTGCTGATCGAAGAGATCGACGGCCTGCGGATCACCGGCGACCCCAGAGCCACACTTGCCGCCATCGGCGTCGCACTCGACGAGGACGGCTCCGCGTACCTCGAGGAGGACTCCAGCGAAGACGATGAAGAGGGCCCAGGCGGCGTCGGGATCGCGGACTACCACGAACTCCTTCACGTGGTCAGCGACGGCGCCCTGAGCGTCTATGCGGACGAGCAGCGCCACCAGTCGACGTTTCTGGTGGAGCGGACCGAGCGGGGCGAAAGCGAGATCGGCGCGGTCTGGTTCCCGTAGGACGACGGCGCGGAGACCTGGGGCACCCGGCCCGTCGGCCGCTCCCTGTGCCGCTCCCGTCTCCCGTCGCCGCTCCCGCTCCCGTCAACCGTCGCCGTCGCCGGTACCGGAGTCCGGGAGGAGGCCGGAGCTCTCGAAGGACTCCAGCAGACGGGCCGGAGCGGCCTGCTTCCAGGAGTCGACGAGGATGTCGCGCAGTTCGTCGCCGTCGTCGAGCGCGGCGAGACGCACGCGTACCCACGCGCTGCCCGCCTCGTGCGGCGGCACCCAGAACTTCTCCGGCTCCGCCGCGATCAGCTCCGTCCGCTCGTGCCTGGGGCAGCGCACGGCGAACGACGTCTCGTCGTCGGGAACGGTGACGAACATCTTCCCGGCGACGCGGAAAGTGGGCATCTCCCACGCCACCTTCTCCACCGTCTCCGGAAGTGACAGCGCGATGCGGCGGACGTCCTCTGAATCGGGCATGGCACCAACCTAGAACGCCCCGGCCGGACTCACCCGCGGGACGGCGGCCGCCCCGCCCTGTCCGCGAGTCTCCGCCCCCACGCCTGCGCGGACGCCTCGATGCAGCGGTGGGTCAGCACACACAGCGGAAGCAGTACCGCGAGGAAGCCGGACGCCATCAGCGGGCCACCGTGTCGGGGCGAGCCCCAAGCCGCGCCCGCGGCGGCCAGCGGCACCGGATGCAGCAGGCAGACCGAGTAGCTGATCGTCCCCAGCCCGGTCAGCGGACGCGGAAGGCGGCGACGGCGCAGGGCGCGCCCGGCCCAGAAGGTGAGCGCGGCGACCACGAGACCGTCGTGGACGGCGTCCGCGCCGCTACTACCGGCTGACCGACGCGGGCGCCAGCCGGCTCGAGATCGAAGTCGAGCGGATGCGAGCCGACGTCACGATCGCCGCCACGAGGCTCCGTCTCCGGCACGGTCTCGCGGGAGGGACGGCATGAGCACCCTGGAACACCGCTACCGGCGGCGGCTGCGCCTCTACCCGCGTCCCCACCGCCGCGTGCACGGCGAGGAGATGCCGGCCGTCCTGCTGGAGTGCGCCCAAGAACACGAGCAGGTAGTCGCAGATGCGGTTCGCGGCCCTGACGGTGCCTCACGTGGCGGGCGCGGCGACTTTCTTCCCAGGGATAGGGACAGGGCTGTCCACCACGGTCGGGCACGGGGCCATCCTGTACGACGAGGCCTACTACTCGGCCTACGCGGTGTCCGTCCTGTGCCTGCTGATCCTGCTGAAGCGGGTATGTGCCGCCGGCGCGGCCGCTCGCGACACGGGCGGTCCGCAGGAGGACGAGGACACCCTCGCCCCGTGCTGATGGCGGAGGGCGGTCCTGCCCCGGCAGGGCCGCCCTCCGCGCTCGACCGCGAACTACCGTCCGGTCAGGGCGCGTTGTGGAAACGGCGGTGCAGCTCTCGTACCTGCTCCGCGAGTTCGGGAGCCGGGCCCTCGACCGCGACGCCGGGAGCGACCTCCCGGACCGGAAGCGGCCGCACAGGAGGTGCCGGCACCCCCAGCTCCGCCAGCCAGCCGGTCAGTTGCGCGGACGAGCTCACGTAGACGATGCGTCCCAGCCCGACCCAGCCGTGCGCCGCGGCGCACATCGGGCAGTGCTCACCTGAGGTGTAGACCGTCGCGCCCGCACGCTGCGCGGGAGTCATGTTCGCCGCGGCCCAGCGGGCCAGTTCGAACTCCGGATGCCTGGTCCTGTCGCCCCCGGCCACCCGGTTGCGGTCCTCGCGGAGCGCCGTCCCGTCCGCGTCGGCGAGCACGGAGCCGAACGGCTCGTCACCCGCGTCGAGGGCCTCGCCCGCCAGTTCCACGCAACGGCGCAGATGCCGCGACTCGATGTCGTCCAACGCACAGCCTCCAGTCGGGATTTCGAGCGGATGCTAGACCGGGCCGTACCGGCGCGCCCGCATTTCCCCTGTACCGGCGCTGCGAACGCCCCCGGAAACGCGTGCGGAGACGCACGGAGGCCCGGATCGCGGACGATCCGGGCCACGCCGTGAGGACGCTCAGCACCGCCGTGCCGTCGGGCACCGGCGGGTGACCTCTGCGGTCAGCCCTTCCGCTCCACGACGTTGATCATCCAGGGGGTGCCGAAGCTGTCCGTGCACATGCCGAACACGTCCCCCCACATCTGCTTCTCGAAGGGCACCGCCACCGAGCCCTGGGCTGACAACTTCTCCCAGTAACCCCGTAGTTCGGCGTCGTCGTCGCCGCTGACACTCACCGAGAGGTTGTTGCCCGCGGTGTGCTCGGTGCCCGGCGGGGAGTCGGCACCCATCAGGACGAAGCCGCTGGGCGTCTCCAGCATGGCGTGCATGACCTTGTCGGCGTGCGGGGTGCCGCTCTGGCCGTACTCGCCGAACGTGTGCAGGACCAGCGAGCCGCCGAACACCTCTTTGTAGAACTCCATCGCCTGGCGGGCGTCGCCGCCGAAGCTGAGGTACGGGTTGAGCCGCGAGGCCATGGGAACCTCCTGCAAAGCGGGCATAACCGGATTACTCACACTAACCGGAACCGCCTCGGGGAGCACCATCCCTGGAGCGCGCATGGGCACCGTGGCCGGCGGCCCCGGACCAGGGCCGCCGGCCGCGCGGTCATCCGTGTGCCGCCGGCTACGAGCTCGCCGTGCGGCCGTCGATGTGCCAGTAGGCGAGCGCCGGGGGGTGCTGCCGGTCCCAGTTGCGCTTGAGGTGGACCCTGGGGTTGGTACGGGCGTCGACCGGGGCCAGCGAGTGGTGGCGGTGGTCGGCGGGCACGATCCGGAACTCCCCCGTGGGCGGCGCGTCGTACGCCTGCGGCTTGGCGACGATCCTCCAATCCTGCGAGGAGTCCTGGGAGTTGCAGGTGCGGACCCTCGCGTTGCCGGAGGTCGGCCTGTTCTCGTTCGCGGAGAGGCAGACCGGGACGGCCTTGCGGACCGGCGCCGTCTGGATGCGGTAGTGGCCGCCGGACGTGCGCTTGATCCTCCAGACGGCTCCCGACCCGTCGTGGGCCATCGGGTCCCTGTCCCAGACCTCGACGTCCTGGTTCGGGTTCTCGTTCTGGCCGTCCGTGCTCAGGTAGTTGCCGCTCACGGCGTTGCTGATGACGACGTTCTCGTCGACCGGGAACGTCCCCGGAGCCGCCGAGGCGGGAGTCTGGACCGCCGCCAGCGGCACGGTCGCGAACACTGCGGTCAGGACGGCGGACTTGATGCGGCGCATGCGTCTCCTCGCTTGCTGCTTCCTGGACGAGGCAGCCTGCTCACCCGGCCGCCGTTCATCCGGCCCGTCACCCGGTCGGCCGACACGCTCCACACCAACGAAGGGAAAGGTGCCGGATCCGCCCGCGGGGCCGCCCGCCGCGGTATGGGCGCAACGGGGCGCGTCCCCTCCCGGCCGGACCTCCGGGGCCCGCGGAACCGAGCCCGCGCGGGCCATCGCACGCGGTGCTGTACTGGCCGGGTGAAGCGAGAGCACACACCGGCTTCGGCCGCGCGGAGCAGGCGGAGGCGCAAGACACGTTCCGCCGGCGGGCGGGCGCGGCAGGCAGCCGAGGAGCAGCGCCGCAGGGTCCGGCTCATGATCGAGATCACGGCCCGGGCCGGGGCCTACCGGAAGGGGCTGCTGTCGGCGGTCGGCCGCCTCAGCGCCGAGGAGGCCGCGATCCTCGCCGACCTGGAACGGAACGGGCTGCAGGTGCCGCAGCTGCACGACGTGCTGTGCGGCGGGCACGTCCTCGTGGACGATCCGGAGCTGTACGAGGCGTGGCGGTCGGCGAGGGGAAGCCGCGAGCGTCTCTCCAGCCACCACCGGGACATCGACAAGAGCCGCTACCCCGACATCGGGATGCGCGGGCAGGTCGTGAGGGAGAAGCTGCACGGGCGCACCGCGCAGGGAACCTGGGTGCAGCTGGAGAAGACCCCGGCCGCCTTCGGCAAGCGGAAACTGCCCACGCTGAACGACCTGAGGCACCTCGCGGACTACGTGGTGTACCGGATCACCAGCAGCAACGTCGGCCCGTGGGGCCTGTCCCGGATGACCGAGCGGCGTCCCATGTACCTCTCGCCGGCCCTGGCGGTGCCCACCTCCCTGACGCCTCCGGTCGCGCGGTCGCTGACCCGGGCGCTGCGGCGGATCGAGGAGGACGACGACGCGACCGCCGTCTCCCAGGACCTGGCCCCGCGCTTCCCCCCGCCGGACCGGCAGGACCTGACCGGGGAACTCGGCAGCGCCCTGACCGGGAGGGCGGGCCGGGGGCTGTTCGGCAACTCCGAGGTGTGGGTCACGGAGACGCCTTCGCGTATCGCCGCGTCGATCCTGCGGACGCGGCCGGAGCCGCCCCCCGAGGCGGACGAGTGGCTGGGGAGAGGAGCGGCATGAGCGGTGACCGGAACGGTTCCTCGCCCGCTGCGGGCGAGACCGGGGACGCGTCCGTACCGGAGGGGCTGGTGTCGGCCGTGGTGAACCTGGTCGGCACCGGGCCGGTGCTGCTCGGCGCCTACACGGTCGCCGAACTCACCGCCGTCGACGCGATCGTGGACTTCCTCGAGGCCCGGCCGCCGGACGACGTACTCGCCGAGGCCGTCCGCTCCCTGGCGGCGCGCCAGTTGCTGCTTGCGGGGTCGAGCGCCGAACAGGTCGAGGTACGCGGGGACCTGGGCATCGTGGTCGCGTTCCAGCGCAGGGCGCGGAAGGTGCTCGACGCCCGGACGACCGGTACCGGCGCGGGGGAGCCGTGGCGCATCCTGCTGCTCCCGCAGCCGGAGCGGATCTGCCTCATGGTCCGCATCGACGCGCTCGGCGTCCACGAGGTGGGCCTGTACAAGCTCGACGACGCGCTCGGCATGCTCGTCGACTGGCTGCCCCGGGGCCGTCCGTCCGGCGCTGACTCCCCCGCGGACATCGAGGGGGTCCTCGACGGCTCCGAGCGGTCGGCGCTGGTCACCGTCACCCACTACACCGCTCAGGGGTCCGCGGAGGTCGCCGAGGGCAGCACCGACCTCGTACTGGCCCGCAACCACGGGCGCCTGCACGTGCTGTCCCGGGACACCCGCGAGCAGCGGGATCTGACGCCGAGCCGGGCGGACGGCAAGGACGACGTCCACGACAGGCTCGCCGAACTGCTCACGGCCTGACGACGACCGGCCCTGACGAGGGCTCGGGGACGCGGCGGGTCAGCGGGTCACTAAGTCGCCGCGGATCAGAAGGCGTGGTCCATCTCGCAGGACGCCACCTCGCCGGCCTTCCCGCTCTCGGTCATCGGCATCTCGACGTTCTCCGTGATCTCCTCGTCGTCCGGGGAGTCGGGCTGCGGGGTCAGCTTCAGCGAGGCGGTGTCGACGACCTCGCCGTCCGCGTCGAGGAAGTCGAGACCGATGAAGTAACGCCGGTCCGAGGGCGAGGTGTTGGCGGTGACCTTCACGGTCGCCTCGGGGTTCTTCTCGGTGGCGCACTCGACCACCTCGACCCTGATGTCGTCACGGTCGAAGTCGTCGCCCTTCCCCGGGCGACCGGTCGGCACGCCGTCGCCGCCGCCGCATCCGCCGTACAGGACGCCCGCAAGCGCCGTCAGCGCGACGATCCCGACTGCCCGCTGATTTCTCTTCCGCCGCTGAGACACGGTTCCCGCCCACCCGTTCGACTCCTGAGAAGCGCGAGCAGTATCGCAGCCGCCCGTTCGCCCGCCGCCGCGGGACGGTCCGGTCCGCCCGGCGAGGGGTGCCCGGTCCTGCGCGGACGTCGCCCTCGGCCGTCAGCCGCCGGGAAGCGAACCGGGCCTGTCCGACGCGGGCCAGACGTACGGCAGGTCGTCGGGGACGCCCGGGAAGAGCGGGGCGTACGTGTCCGGGTCCTTGCGGATCAGCGCGGACCGGTGGCTGCGGTGGAAGGCCTCGTCGCCCAGCCAGGGCGGAAGTTCACCGGCGTCCCGCAGCTCCGGCTGCCGGCGTACGGGCGTGCCGGGACGCAGTCCGGCGAGCCCGGCGACGAGCGAGGCGGCGCAGCTGTCCTGATGGCCCTGGTCGCGCCACACCCGGCAGACGTCAAGCCCGTAGCGGACGAGCGCCTCCTCGTACCCGGCCCACATCCGCACGGCCGGATGCCTGCGCCAGCCGTACCCCGGCACGGTCAGGCCCCGGAGGACCTGCAGCGCCTCTACGCGCTGCTTGCCGAGCCGGCGGCGGTCCAGGACCAGTGCCGCCTCGACGAAATCGGGACAGGGCAGGAAGGTCTGCATGCGCTCGTCCCTACCAGGACGGGGAGAAGGCGCGAAGGACCGCTGCCGGGCGCCGCCGGGATCCGCGCCGCGGCCCGCTGCCGCGCCGCGTCCGTGTCGCGCGGACGCTCAGGCGCCGGAGCCCGCCGGGCTTCCCGGTGTGAGTCCGCCGCCGAGGCCGCCGCCCCTGGGGCGTGCCAGCCAGATCCCGCGGCCCACGGCCCACAGGACCAGTCCGGCGATCACGGGCGTGCCGAGGACCAGGAACATACCGGCGCCGATGTTGGCTCCGATCACCCCGGCGGTCACCACCTGCCAGCCGGCTCCCGCCAGCACCCCGGCCGCCACGAGCGGCGCCAGCACCTGCCACCAGCGGCGGTCGAACGAACCGCTGCGTGAGGCGCGTACGAGCAGTGCGGCGCTGAGCGCCGCCAGCAGGAGGGCGCCCAGTCCGAGCGCGGTCTCCACACCCGCCGGGACGTCCGGTGGCTGGACGGCGCGGTCGAGCTGCCGGGGCGGTACGCCCGGCTCGTCCTGCCGTCCCACGAGTCCCCAGGTGGCCACGGGTGCCGCGATGGTCAGAACGCCGGCGGCCAGCTGGTGCATCCCCTGTATTCGCATGCGGGTCATCGTGGCACGGCGTGCCAGGGCCGCCATGAGTACGAGTACTCACCCGGCTCTGCGCGGAGCGCGGCACGGGAAGTCCCGGAAGTTACCGCCCAGTTCACGGCGCCGCGGCGCCCGGCCCGCCCCCGTGATGTGGCCTTCCTCACGAGCCACCGGCGAGCGGGCGGACGGACCGTGCGTCCGCTGTCAGGACCGGAGCGTGCTCGCGGGGTGCTGCCCGAAGCGCTCGTAGTAGGAGGCGAAGAACTTGCCGCGGTTCAGGAACCCCCAGCGGGTGGCGACGGAGGCGACGGTCACCCCCGAGCGCGGGTCGGCGGCCTGCAGGTCGCGGCGGACCCGCTCCAGCCTGACGCGGTGCAGGTAGTCCAGCGGGCTCGTGCCGTACTGCCGGAGGAAGCCGTCGTGCAGCGCGCGAGGCGTGACGGACGTGGAACGGGCGATGTCCGTCAGGGTCAGGGGCAGAGCGGCATTGCCGTCGATGAACTCGACCGCGCGGCGGAGCACCGCCGGTGTGACGGTGCCCGGGCCCGGCTGGTAGTCGGCGGTCATGGTGGTGTTGGGAAACGTCTTCACGGCCGCCGCGCCGAGCAGATTGAGCGCCTGGACGTATACGAGCGGCTCGGCGAGAGGGCTTTCCGGCGTCTCCAGCTGGTGGGCGACGAAGCCGACCGTGGAGCGCCAGAACCTGTCCATGGCGGCGGAGACGGGGGTCGTCCCGACGAAGCTCACCCCGTCTCCGGCGCCGGTCTCCGCCGCGGCCTGCTCGGCGGCGCGCAGCGGCACCGAGATGACCTCCTTGCCGAGGCGTTCCCAGCTCATCGAGAGGGGGACGCCTGCGGGGAGGACCGCCGTGTCGCCGATGCGCAGCCGCGTCTCCAGGTCGCCCGCCGTGACGTTCAGCGTCCCGCCCGTCACGAAGACGAACATCAGATAGTCGAGGGGGGCGACGTCGATGCTCATGCTCGAATGCACGAGGTGGTCCAGGCTCATGCTGCCGGCGGTCGTGCGGCGCCCGTCGAACGTGAAGCCGTCCGTGGGGCCGTAACGCGGCTTGAAGGCGCCGTACATCTCGGCGCTCATCACCTCCGCCGCGTTGGGGTCCGACGTGGCGAACTCCGACCGCAGGACCGGTACCCGTTCGACATCCACCGACATGGCCGCCTCCCGGCTCCGAAGCGGGGCTGCGCCTGCGCTGCGGCAGGGCCTTCTCCCTCGACCGTACTCCTCACCGCACCGTGCTGGGCCCGGCCGGCCGCACAGTCCCGAAACACCTCTTGAACTGCACTTACGCCGTCGGCGCGCGGCCCGCCCGGCCGGGCGGGAGGTGCCCGGGGCGGCAGAGACCGCCGTGCGGGCCGTCGTCGTCCGGCGGGCCCTGGTTCGGTCGGGGCCGGGGCGTGCTCCGGGGTGCCCGGGCTCCGCCACGAGGTGCGGCTCTCCGGCGCGGAGACGGAGCGCTGGGGAGCGGTGCTGCTGTGGGAGTCCGACGAGGCAGCGCGGCAGCCGCCGCCCGGCAGAGCGCTCGAACTCACCCGCAGGCGCCCGGCGTTGCGGCGCACTTCCGACGTGGAGGCCACCGTCGAAGGGGAGTCCGGCACGGCCCCCTCCGGCTGCCGCTCCGCGATCCGATCTCCGACGGCGGCGGTGGCGGTGGCGGTGGCGGCTCAACCCTGAGACGGGCAAGCGCGTCCCGCCGACGGCCCGTTCACACGAGCCCGCGTCACCAGTTCTGCACGGAGTTCAGCAGGATCCGCTCGATGTCCTCCTCGTCCACCGGCCGGGGGCACGTCGTCAGCAGCCGCTGCTGCTTCATCGTGCCCGGCACCAGCGCGGGGACGTCGCTCTCGCCGTAGCCGACGGCGCCGATGCCGTTGGGGATGCCGATGTCGCGCATCAGGTCGACGAGGACCTGCGGCAACTGCTCGGCGGGATCGTCGAGTTGCTCCTTGTCAGGGGCCAGGAGCCCGGCCGCGCGGAGGTGCCGCTCCGGGGCCGCCGCGAAGCTGAACCGGAACGCCTCGGGCGCCGTCAGCGAGACGGCCTGGCCGTGCGGCACCATCGGTTCGTCCTGCGGGTATCCGCGCGGCCGGTAGTCGCCGACCATGCCGGCGATGGGGTAGCCGTTGGCGTGCGGAATGTGCACGCCGGCGTTGCCGAAGCCCATGCCCGCGAACGTCGCCGCCATGATCATGTCCGTACGGGCCTCGACGTCCGTCGCTCCGTCGTACACCGCGCGGCGGAAGGACTTCGCGATGAGGCCCATCGCCTTCTCGCACCACAGGTCGGAGACGGGGTTCGCGCCGCAGTAGGTGACCCGCTCCTCGGGGGCGCGCCTGCCGAAGCCGCCGTACCACCGGGCGGTGTACGACTCCACGGCGTGGCACACGATGTCCATGCCGGACGAGGCGGTCACCTCCGGCGGGAGGCTCATCGTCAGCAGCGGGTCGACGACGGCCAGCGACGGGCGCAGCCGCCAGTGGCTGATGCCGGTCTTGACCTTCATCGACAGCACGTCGAGGACGCACATCGCGGTGCTCTCCGCGCCCGTGCCCGCGGTGGTGGGCACCGCGACGAGCGGCTTCAGCGGGCGGTCGGGGGCCTTGCCGCGCCCGACCGGCGCGTTGACGTAGTCGATCAGCTCGCCGGTGCACGAGGTGAGCAGGTTGACGGCCTTCGCGGTGTCGATGGCCGAACCTCCGCCGACGGCCACGAACCCGTCCCAGGGGCCGTGGGACTCCGCGTGCTCGACGGCGGCGGCGAAGCTGGCGTCGGACGGTTCGACGTGCACCCCGTCGAAGACCTCCGCCGCGACACCGTACCGGTGCAGGCTGTCGGCCACCCGGTCCGGGATGCCGAGTTCGCGCACGCCCGGGTCGGTGACGACCAGGACGCGCCCGGCCCCGTACTGCGCCAGTTCGTAGCCGATCTCGTCGCATGCGCCGGCGCCGAACTTCAAGGGCGGCGCGCCCCAGGTGAAGATCGTCTCCTCGGCCGGCTCTCCTGCTTCGTCGCCGCTCATCAGGGTGTGCCTCCGCTTGCTCTCGACGGCGGATTCAGGGGGGCGGCCGGGCCGGTACCCAGCCGGGCGGCCCGCACACTGCCGGCATGGGCCCCTGCGGGCAGTATGACCGCGTTCGCACCGCGCACGCATGGCAGCCGGCCTCGTACGGACTCCGCACCGAAGCCACAAAAACTCCCCGCCCTCAGAGGCGGCCGGGGGCGCACCGGGCACGGGGCGGAGGCGGCCGCGCCCCCGTGCCGCGTCCCCGCGCCCCCGCGCCTCCCTGTCCGCGTCCGTTCCTGCGCCCGACTTCCGCGTCCCACCGGTGGGTTACGGTTCGAAGGGCGGACGTGTGACGCGTCCGCACTCACCGACTGGGGGCTGGCATGGCACTGTTCGGCAACGCGCACACCGTCGACCCGGCGTCCGCGCAGCAGGAGTACGCGCGGCTGATGGGGCAGGGCGAGCAGGTGCACGCCGCGTACCTGCTGATCCGCGACACCATCCTCTTCACCGACCGCCGCCTGATCCTCGTCGACAAGCAGGGCATGACCGGCAAGAAGGTGGAGTACCACTCCGTCCCGTACCGCAGCATCACGCACTTCGCCGTGGAGACGGCCGGGACGTTCGACCTGGACGCGGAGCTCAAGATCTGGGTCTCGGGCAGCACGACGCCCCTGCAGAAGACGTTCACCAAGGGCGTCGACATCTACGAAGTCCAGGCGATCCTCACGGCGTTCGTGGCGCGGTAGGCGCCTTCCCGTCCCGCTGGACCGGTGCCTCCGTGGTGCCGGTGCGGGGCGGTCCTCGGCCTCGCGGCCTACGGCCTCCGCCCGATGTGGCGGTGCGTCACCGCGCCGTAGCCTCGCCCCGTGACGGAGACGAACGTCCCCCCGGACGGACCCCGCAGCCAGGAGCGCCGCAAGCGCGAAGCGCTGGAACGGCTCGCGCGGGACAACGACGTGTGGGTGGCCACCGCCGACGCCGCCGGGGAACCGTGTCTGGTTCCGCTCGCGTTCTGGTGGGACGGCGGGACGGTGTGGCTGGCGACCCGCGACACCAATCCGACGGGGCGGAACCTGCGTGCCTCCGGACGCGCTCGGCTCTGCTTCGGCTCCACCCGGGACGTCGTGCTGATGCACGGCACGGCGCGGATGGTGACCCGCGAGGATCTCGCGCCCGAAGTGGGGGACGCGTTCGCCGCCAAGGACGGCTGGGACCCCCGCCGCTCCCACTCCTCCTACGTCTTCTTCCAGGTCCGTCCCGAGGTGCTGCAGGCGTGGGGAACCGTGGCCGAGATGCCCGGGCGGACCCTCATGCGCGACGGTGAGTGGCTGGTCTGAGACGGTTCCCGCCCCGGCGGACGGTCCCGCTCGTCCGGAGACCCGGCGCCGCCCTCCATCCTGGGGCCCGCCGTCACTCCTCGGGCGCCAGGGCCACCCACACCTGACCGCGTGCGAACCGCACCCGCTTCCCCTTCGAGTCGGTGAACGTGGTGCCGCCGCTCGCGGAGGGGCGGCTCCAGCGCGCCTCGTACTCCTTGCCGTCCCGCAGCACCAGCGCGCGGCCCGAGCCGACGGTCTCGGTGTAGGGCGTGACGGCGCCCGAACTGTCACCCAGTTCGGAGTCGCGGACGTCGACGTACTGGACGACGACGGTGGACGCGCCCAGCGTGCCTCCGCCGGTCGTACGGGCCTGCCGTCCGTCCATGCTCACCAGCCAGCGGCGTCTCTCCGCGGACCACGCGAAGTCGAAGCGGGCGGCCTGGTAGCGGACGCTCCGGGCCCGTGTCCTGCGTCCGCCGTCCGGGGCGGCACCGAAGCGGAAGCCGATGTCCTTGGGCGCGCCCGCGTCCTTGGCGACGGGGGCGGACAGGGCACGGCGTGGCCGCAGGTACAGGTTGTGCGGCGCGGGCCTGTCGGAACCCCGCGTGTACGCCTCGGGCAGCCGGCCCGGCGGTAGGGCGACGAGGGGAGCGGAGTCCACCTTGGCCTGCAGCTTGGACTGGACGCCCGAGTACGCGAGAACGGGGTTGTCGAACTGCCGCAGCAGCTCGAGGTCGGACTCCCGGGCGCTGCGCACGGGCCCGAGCGTGGAGGGGATGCGGGAGGCGAAGACGGCCAGCATCCGGGAGAGGCCGGCCTCGACCTCCTCGATGTAGACGATGTCGGCCTGGTCGAGGCCGGTGTGCGGTCGCGCGGCCTCGACGTTGTCGATCTTCACGGCGAGGACCTTCTCGCCGATCGCGCGTCCGCCCGTGAAGGGCGAGCGCTCGACGTCGTCCTCACCGCCGCCGCCTCCGCCTCCCCCGCCGCCTCCGCCTCCGCGGTCCTCCGAGTCGCAGGCCGCCGCCAGCAGCGAAAGCCCCGCCGTCATCAGCACGGTCCGCCGGGATCCCGTCCACGCCATGGCCGCCCGCCTCCCTCTCTCGCATCCAGAACAACGTTCCCCGCGGAGGGGGGCTACCGACGCGTCGTGGCCGAGATGTGCCCGAAGAGCCGCCCGGACGGACCCTGCCCGCCGTCAGGGTGTACGGCGGCGCACCAGCCAGAAGGCGGCCGCACGAGGGCGCCCGCGGCGGCCAGCATGATGCCCGTCTCGACGAGCTGGGTCGGCCAGAAGTGGGACCCCGAGTGGATCTCGGCGAAGAACTCCCTGGCACCGTTCGCGTCCAGGCACCGTTCCAGTTCGGCGCGCAGCTCCGAGCCGAAGCAGGCGGTCTCGTTCACCCGCTCGCCGCTGTTCAGGATCATGCCGATGCCGGACTGGTAGTCGCTCTCGGAAAGGTTCATCGCCTTCATGCCGGTCAGCGTGGTCGTGGGCCACAGATCGAACCCGAACCTGTACGCCTCACCGAGGACGTACACCAGCCACAGCACCCCGGCGGCGGCCCCGATCGCGGGCAGCGTCCGCCTCAGCAGCGCGCCGGCGAACACGCCGGCGGCCAGGCCCAGCAGGGCGAAGGCGACTCCGGCGGGCCCGGTGGCGTAGAAGGAGCCGGGTCGAGGCCGTCCCGGCCGGCCTCACCGGCCGCCTCTGTCCGGCCGGGGGCGCGAGGTGCGGCGGGGCTCATCGGGAGGTCTCCATGTGGGGGACGGTGGCGGCCTCCGTGCCGCTGACGGTGGGCGTGCCGCCGCCCGTGGCGGACTTCGCCGGGCCGGAGGCGGGCAGCAGCCGGAAGGCGACCACGGTGACGACCGCGGCGAGGGCGAGGACGATGCCGGCCTCGGCGAACTGCAGGGGCCAGAAGTGGGACTCGGGGTGCGCCACCGCGAACACGTCTCGGCCGTCGTACTTGGCAAGGCACTTGTCCAGCGATGCCTGAACCGCTTTCCCGTCGCAGAACGACCCGGCCCGCGTACCGCTGTCCGTGATCATGCCGACGTCGAACTTCTCGCCCGCCCGGTCCGACAGGCCGGAGGCATCCGTGCCGGTAAGCCGTACCTTCGGCCACAGCAAGTGCCAGAAGGAGCCGAGAGCGGAGTAGACCGCCGCGAGGGCCGCCACCGAAATACCGGCCGCGGGCAGGGTCCGGCGCGTCAGCACGGCGGCGAGCGCTCCCGTGGCCAGGCCGAGGGCGGTGAACGCGAGCCCGACAGGACCGCCTGCGTGGAAAGCCTGCTGCTCCCACCAGAAACGGACGGGCCCCTGGGCTCCCGACGTCCAGACCCATCGCTGGAGGAGGATCAGGACCGTGGTCCCGGCCCCCGTCAGGAGCCCCGGTACGGCCAGCTTCGTCGCGAGCCACCTCGCGGGGGTGACGGACTGGGTCCAGGCCAGGCCGGCCGTACCCCTCTCGAAGTCCCGCGCGACGAGCGCGCCGCCCACGTACACGGCGACGGCGAACGGCAGGAACGTGATCGAGGTCTGGGCGAGTTCGAGCATCCAGCTGTAGGCGTAGGGCGCGCTGAAACCGTCCCCGTCCGGGCACTCCGGCACCCCGGGTTCGTGGCCGGACATGATGCAGAACGCGGTGTCCAGCTCCTTCGCCCGCTGCCCGACGGAGTACAGCCAGACGAGCGCGCAGGCGGCGACGGCGAAGAAGGACGTCCAGCCCAGCAGGCCGGCGCGGTGCACCCGGGCCGCCGCGAGGGCCGGACCGAGCGGGCCGCTCCCCGGACCGGGATCTCCGGCGCCGTGACTCGCGGAACGCCGCCCGTCACGGGTGAGTCCGGTCGGGGCGGTCATATCGCGGCCTCCCGGGCCGAAGTCGCGGGCGCGACGCTCCCGGTGACCAGCGCCGGTGCGGCGGGGTTGCGCAGATGGGCGAGGAAGATCTCCTCCAGGCTGGGCTGCTCGACGTCCCAGACACCGGTGTCCGGCTTGCCGTCGGGACGTACCAGCGCGGTACGTCCCCGCCCGGAGCCCTGCTCCTCGACGACCTCGTGCGACCCGAAGTCCTCGCCCGTACCGGTGAGACGGCTGTGCGCCTCGACGATCTCGTCGCAGGTGCCCCCGAGTTGGACCCGCCCCGAAGAGAGCAGCAGCAGGTGGTCGCAGCAGCTCTCGAGCTCGGCGACGACGTGCGAGGACATCACGATGGAGGTGCCGTGCTCGGCCGCCTGCGCCATCAGCGCCCCCGTCAGCTGGTGCCGGGCGAGCGGGTCGAGATCGGCCATCGGCTCGTCCAGCAGCATCAGTTCGGGACGCTTCCCGAACGCGAGGGCGAGGGCGACGCGGGTGCGCTGACCGCCGGAGAGCTTGCGGACCGCGGCCTTGGGCTCGGCCCCGCCTCCGTAGGCGATGTTCTCGGCGGCGTCCTGGTCCCAGCGCCCCGGGTTCAGTTCGGCTCCCAGCCGCAGGGTGCCGGCGACGGTGAGCTGCGGGTAGAGCGGCTTGTTCTGCGCGACGAACGCGACGCGCTCGCGGTTCTCACCCGGGACCCCGCCCAGCAGCCGCACGGTTCCCCCCGTGGGCCGCCTCAGACCGGCGGCGATGGCCAGCAGGGTCGACTTGCCCGCGCCGTTGGGGCCGACGAGCGCGCTGATGCTCCCGGCGGGCAGCCGGAAGGAGCAGCCGTCGAGTACGGTCCCGCTTCTGAAGCCGTACCTCATCCTCAGGTCCACCGCCTCGACTGCGGCTGTCTGATCGGTCATCGCTGCTCCACCTCGGGAAACTCCTTGTCCAGTGCGGCGTGGAAGAGGGCCACCGCTCCTTCGCGGTCGAGCCCGTCGGCACGGACCCGCTCCATCCATTGCGACAGCTCCCTGCCGAGCGCGGAGTCCGTGGACGCACCGCTGAGCGACTTGCGCACGAACGTGCCGAGACCGCGCCGGGCCTCGACCAGCCCTTCGCGTTCCAGCTCGCGGTAGGCCTTCAGGACGGTGTTCGGATTCACGGCGGTCGCCTCCACGACTTCACGTGCGGTTGGGAGCTTGTCGTCGGGCTCCAGCAGCCCCAGACGCATGGCCTGCTTGGTCTGCTTGACGATCTGCAGGTACGTCGCGACACCGCTGTGGCGGTCGATGCGGTACTCGATCACCCGTCCCAGCATCCTTTCACTAATCAAGTAGTGAAAGCGTGGTGTATAGGTGCGCGGATGTCAACGTCCCCTGGTCACCGTGGTGTCCGCCCGCGCCGGGAGGCCGGACAGGACCGTGCGGAGGCTTGCCCGCGGCGTGTGAGGGAGCCGGGAGCCGGCACGTCGAGATGCCCGGCGTGCGGGCACGCGAAGGGCCCGGCGCCGATGCGTGCGCATCGACGCCGGGCCCGCCGCCCGCTGTTCGCTCTGCCTGTCAGTCGCCGACCGGGATCCTGCCGTCGGCGGGGGCACCGGTGCCCCCCTGCGCCGGAGCGGACCCGTTGCCGGCCACGCCCGGCTTGGCCGCCAGCCCCTTCAGCAGTCCGGCGAGGTCCACGCCCGTCGTCGAGTTGAGCAGCTCGACGCCCTGAGCGACGTTGTCGGCGACCGTGCGGGAGAGCTGGCTCGCCCCGTCGGTGGAGATGACCGTCATCTTGTCGACGGCGCCGAGGGGTTCGGACGCCTTGGCGACCACCTGCGGCAGCACCTCGACCAGCATCTGCAGCACGGCGGCGTCGCCGTACTGGGCGAACGCGTCGGCCTTCTTCTGCATGGCCTCCGCCTCGGCCCGCCCCTTGGCGCCGATCGCCGCGGCCTCCGACTCACCCTCGATGCGGACGGCGTCGGCGAGCGCGGCACGCTGGGCCTTCATGCCCTCACCCGTCACCCGGGCACGCTCCGCCTCAGCCTCGGCCTCCTTGACCTGCGCGATGCGGCGCGCCTCCGCCTCCTGCTCGGCCTGGTACCTCGCCGCGTCGGCGGGCTTGCGGACCTTCGTGTCCAGCTCGCGGTCGGTCAGTGCCGCCTGGCGCTGAGCGACCTTCTCCTGCTCGCTGAGGACCTCCTGGCGGCGTGCCGCCTCGGCCAGGGGACCCGCGGCGGCGGCACGGGCGGACGCCTCGTCGGTCTCCGCGGTGATCTCCGCCTGCTTCAGCTGGAACGTCCGCTGCGCGACGGCGATCTCCTCCTCGGCCCGCAGCCGCGCCTGCTCCGCGTTGCGCCGCGCCTCGGCCTCGGCGATGTCGGCCTCCTGCTTGGCGCGGGCCGCCTCGGGACGTCCGAGGTCCTCCAGGTAGGAGCCCTCTGAGGTGATGTCCTGGATCTGGAAGGCGTCCAGCACGAGCCCCTGGCCCGACAGGCTCGCCTCGGCCTCCTCGGCGACCTGGCCCGCGAACGCGGCGCGGTCCCGGATGATGTCCTCGACCGACATCCGTCCGACGATCGAGCGGAGCGCGCCGGAGAGCACTTCCTGCGTGAACCCTACGATCCCGTCCTGCTGCTGCAGGAAGCGCTGGGCGGCCGCACGGATCGAGTCCTCGTTGCCGCCCACCTTGACGATGGCGACACCGTCGAGGTTGACCTTCACACCGCGCAGCGTCACCGCTCCGCGCACGGCCACCGGGATGTGCCTGCTGGAGAGCTCCAGCGTGTACTTCTGCTGCACGAACGGCACCACGAAGACGCCGCCGCCGACGACGACCTTCTGCCCGCTGTTGTCGGTGAAGACGCGGCCCGTGTCCGGGTCGGTGGCCTTCTTGCCGCGGCGACCCGTGACGATGAACGCCTCACTCGGGCCCGCGACCTTGTAACGCGTGACGACGGCGAGCGCGAGAATCACCAGAAGTACGGCGATTCCCACCACTGCGAGCACGACTGGACTCATGACGTGTCCCCCTCAGCCGCCCGCGCGGGGCGGCGGTCGATAGTTCTTGCCGGACGGGACCTGCCGCGGGGCAGGCCCGGTCCGCCGGGCCCTCACCGGGAGGCGGAAACGCCCCCAGGTGCCCGGCCGTTGCTTGTGTGGCCCGTCAGCGCTTGACCGGCCGTACGGAGACGGACGTCGGCGACAGCGACGCGTCGACCCAGACCTCCGTGTCGCGCCCCAGCGGCGTGGCACTGCGCGCCGAGAGCTTCACCGGCTGGCCCGCGACGGACAGCAGCACTTCCCCGTACCCGTCGGCGGGCACCGGTGTGACGACGCTCCCCGTGACGCCGACCATGTCGTCACCCCGGGGTACCGCAGCCGAACCGCCGCTCATCAGCGCCCGGCTGAACCGCCAGGTGCCCCAGCCGGCCAGCCCGCCCGCGCACACGCCCACAGCGCTCGCGGCGCCGGCCCCGAGATCCGTGGCGCCCAGTACCAGCGCTCCGCTGAAACCGAGCATCGAGGTGAAGCCGGCGAGCACGGGAAGCGACAGAAGACCTTCCATGGCCCCCACGCCGTCGAAGAGCCCGTCCAGGACCCCGTCGAAGATCAGCGACAGAGCGAGGACGACGACGCCCGTGATGCCGAGAGCTAGAAAACAGAACACCGTCGACATCCCCCTTGCGTGTCGAACTGCCTGGCCAAGGCCACCTTTCCACGGACCGGGAGACGTGCGCATTGCCTGGTTCCGGCAATGTTCGAGGGCTGCTTGATGCCGACGTGGGGCCGAGGCGCCGGACAGCGGACACCGTGGACGGCGCGGCGCCGCGCACCACGAACCGCGGCTTTCCGGTGACGTCCGGCCCGTCGGGACACCGGACCGTCGGGACGCCGGCCCGGGCGCGGGGCGGTCACGTCCGCCCGGTCACGCCCGCTCGTCCTCCGCCGCGCCAGGTCCCGGCCCGACTTCCTTCGCAGGACGGCGAGATGGGCCCCCTGCGGAGTCCGAGCCGCCGCCGGACGATTCGCCGACGCCGGCGGGGGACGGAGCGTCACGGACACCGGGGTGCAGCACGAGGAACGCGGCGAGCAGGCCGAGTACGGCTGCCCCGCACACGAACGGCAGCGTGGCCCCCGCCTGGTAGAGGGCCGTCGCGGCGAGCGGCCCGAGGACGAGGGTGAAGCCGTTCGTCGCGTTGATCAGCCCGGCCGCGCCTCCCTGTTCGTCCGCGCCAACCCTGAGACTCAGCGCGGAGTTGTAGCCCGGGACTGCGAGGCTGTGGCCCACCCCGGAGAGCGTCGTGGCGGCGAAGAAGACGGGCAGGCTGTCGGCGGAGACCATCAGCGCGAACGCCCCGCACGTCAGCGGCACGCCCACCCGCAGCAGACGCAGCGGACGCCATTCGAGGAACGGGATGAGGAGGCCCTGCACGAGGAGCATGGGCAGTCCGCCCGCCAGCAGCACGTACCCGGAGAACTCCGCCGTCTCCGTGGTGCTCAGGCCCAGCCGGTCCTGAAGGAGGAAACCGAGGCTCATCTGCAGCAGGCTGACGGACAGATAGATACCAACGCCCGCCAGCAGGAACGGCCACACCCGCCCGTCGAGGGGACTGAGCTTCGGCGCCCGGCCCTTGCCGGCCTCCGGCCTCGAGTCGCCGGGGAGCAGGGCCCACACCGCGAACGCGGGCAACAGGATGAGCACCGGCGCCAGGTAGAGGGCGGAGACGAGGCCGAAGTCCGCGAGCAGACCGCCCAGTCCGGGGCCGAGGACGAGTGCCAGACCGATCGCCGCCCCCACCCGGGCCAGGCCCTTGACGCGCGTCTGCTCGTCGGGTGTGACGTCCGCGACGTAGGACTGGGCGGCCACCGGCAGCGCGGCGAGCGCACTGCCGAAGAGGACGCCCCGGGTGAAGAGCAGGAGGGCGAAGGTCAGCACCGGGCCGATCAGGCCGCGGAGGCCGAAGTGGGCCGACAGGGCGAACGCGAGGAGACCGGCCGCCGCCCCGAAGAGGGAGACGACCAGCAGCGGTTTGCGCCCGTGGACGTCGCTGCGCCGGCCCCACCACGGGCTGAGCAAGGCGACCGTCGCCGCGGAAGCGCTCATCACCACGCCGAACTGGAACTCGCTCAGGGAGAGTTCGCGGGCCAGCGGCGGCAGGACCGGCGTGAGGATCTGCTGCCCCGTGTAGCCGCCGAACACGGCGAGGTAGATCAGCGGAAAGCCGCGCCGGGACGGTTCCCGTGAGCCCGGTGGAGTGGCGTGCGCAGACGCAGCGGTCATCTCGTCCCCCAGTTCCGTCTCGTCCGGCACCGGCCGGCCGCCGTATACCTGCCCCGGGCTCATACGGTGCCACTCGGGAGACGCCGACCGGTCAAGTGCCTGGCAAAAGACCACAGTTGGTCAAGTTCGGAAGGGGGAAAGGACGTTGCTCAAGCGCCCTGCGGAGCGCTGCCGTTGGTCATGTGCGGTCGGTCAAGTCCCGTACCGGGCACCGCCGTTGACCTGCACGACCTGCCCCGTCACGTGTCCGGCGTCCGGGGAGCACAGCCAGTGCACCGTCGCGGCGACGTCGTCCGGAGTGCCCGCCCGGCCGTTGTCCGTCTCGGCGATGCGCATCCTGCGCCGCTCCTCCGGCATGCCGTCGCGGAAGAACCCGGTGTCCTCGATGTAGCCCGGAGCCACCACGTTCACAATCGCTCCGTGACCGCCCAGCCGTGCGGCCAGCTCGTAGGCGTACGGGTGCAGCGCCGCCTTGGCCGCCGCGTAGGAGCCGCCGCCCGAGCCGCGGTACGCGGCGATCGAGGAGAGCAGCACCACCCGCCGCCCGGGGGCCTGGAGCCTGTCCCGCAGCGCCTCGGTGAGCAGCACGGCGGTGAGCACGTTCGTCCGGAAGTTGCCCGTCCAGCGCCAGGCGACGCCTTCGAGCCCGTCCGGCACGTCGTCGGGCGTCCCGATCTCCACGTTGCCGCCGGCGTTGTTCACCAGCACGTCGACGCGTCCGTAGCGCCCCTCGACCTCCGCGGCCACCCGTTCGGCCTCCTCGGCGACGCCGAGGTCGGCGGCCACGGTCTGGATCTCCCCTTCGACGCCGTCGTCGGCCGAGAGCTCTTCGGCGGCCTGCCGCAGCACCTCCGGACGGCGTCCGACGAGCAGCACCCGGTCGCCGTCTGCCGCGAACCGGCGGGCCACGGCGCGTCCGATTCCCGTGCCTCCACCGCTGACGATCACGACTCGCGACATGTGAGGTCTCCTCTCGCCCTTCTCCGGCCCGCGGCCCGGGCCTCGCCGCCGGCGCGGCTCTCCGCCGGGCCTGCTCACGTGCGCGCGGGGCGGGACGACGGCCGCCGCACGATTGTCCCCTGAAGGCCATGCCGTTCAGCGGCCCTGGACCGCCGTGCCGCACCGGATCACAGCGCCTGACGGCCGGGCCGGGCGGGCTCGACAGCCGCCCGCCGACGCGCCCGGCCCCCGGAGGCCCCGTCGGCCGCGGCGCGGTTCACTCGTCGACTGACATCGCGGGCTCGCCGGCCGACGCCTCCGCCCTCTCCGGTGGCGCCTCGGTGATGTCGAGGAACACCTGGTCCGCCGACGGCAGTTGCTCCATGACGGAGTTCTTGATGCGCTCGGAGATCAACTCGACCTCCTCGCTGTCGAGGCCGGGCGCGAGGTCGACGCGCGCCGCGACGAGCGTCGATTCCATGCCGAGCTTCATGGTCAGCAGCGTCTCGACGTTGTCGATCTCCGGCTGCGCCTCCAGCACGCGCTGTACGCCGCGCCGCAGTTCGGGGTCGGCGGCCTCGCCGATGAGCTGGTCCCGGTTGGTCTTGCCGAGCCAGAACGCGACCAGCACCAGCAGCACCCCGATCGCGAAGGAAGCGGCGGCCTCGTAGACGGCCTGCCCCGTGACCATGTGCAGCGCCATCCCCGCCATGGCGAGCAGGACACCGATCACCGCCGTGCCGTCCTCCGCGACGACGGTCCGGAGCGCGGGATCGCGCACCCCGTCCGTGTCGGGGTCCTTGTGCGCCTGGTGCAGCGCCCTGACGAGGGACGTCCCCTCAGCGGCGAGGGCGACGCCGAGCACGGCGAGCCCGGCCACGTAGCCGCTGTGGGACTCCTGCGACCCGCTGCGCAGCGCCTCGTAGCCCTGGAAGAACGAGAAGCAGCCGCCCATGACGAAGATGCCGACGGCCGCCAGCAGCGACCAGAAGAAGCGCTCCTTGCCGTAGCCGAACGGGTGCTTCCTGTCGGCCGGTTTGCGGCTGCGGCGCAGCGCGGCCAGCAGGAAGATCTCGTTGAAGCTGTCCGCTACCGAGTGCGCCGCCTCCGAGAGAAGCGCCGGCGAACCGGCGAAGAGCCCGCCTACGGCCTTCGCCACGACGATCAGCACGTTCGCGCCGAGCGCCACGAAGACGGTCGTGCGCGTCTTGCGGTCGGCGGTTTCCTGGCTCACGCGATCCCCACCCTTGTATCCATGCGCCCCGGTTACCCGCCGGCCGTGAAGTCAGACCTGTCCGTTTCGCTCGGCTTGCGCGTCAACACCCGTACGGAGGAAGGGCGCAGCCGGGCCGCGGCGGTAGAGGAAACCGGAGTGTCCACAGGGTGGGGACGGATCGCGGCCGACCCCGGAGAAGGGGCCCGGCGGCCGGTGCGCAAGGACCTGGGCTCAAAAACCTGCGCCCGAGAGCTGCTTCCAAAAGCCTCGTCCAAGCCCTGCGCCCAACAGCCTTTGTGGTCAGACCCGTTCAGGATGGTTCAGGGATGGTCCAGCGCGGGACGGGCCGGGGGAACCGCCTCCGCGGAGCGGTGCTCCGGGGAGAAGTCGGGGCTGTGCGGCCGGCCGTCCCGCGTCCCTTCTACGCTCCGGCGTGCGCCTCGCGGATCGCCGCGATGTCGAGTTTCGTCATCGAGTACAACGCTTCGCTGGCGCGCCTGGCCTTCTCCGCATCGGGGTCCGTGATCATCTCGACCAGCCCGTCCGGGACGACCTGCCACGACAGGCCGTACTTGTCCGTGATCCAGCCGCAGTGGCCTTCCTCTCCGCCGTCTTCGACGAACGTGTTCCAGTAGTGGTCGACCTCGTCCTGGTCCGCGCAGTGGATCTGGAAGGAGACCGCCGCGTCGAATGTGAACTGCGGGCCGCCGTTGACGCCGACGAACCGCTGGCCGTTGATCTCGAACTCGACCGTCAGCACCGTACCGGCGGGCCCCGGACCTGCCTCCGTGTAGCGGGCGACCCTCCCGATCCGGCCGTCCTTGAAGATCGAGGTGTAGTAGTGCGCCGCCTCTTCGGCCTGCCCGTCGAACCACAGGCACGTGGTGAATCCTCGCTGGGGCATCGGTACCTCCCGGAGTGTGGGTGTCGCATGTGAGGACCGCCCCGGCGAGGGGGATTCATCGCTTCGACGGGGATGCCGCGGTCCGCGCGGGACACCCCGGACACGCGGGCGGCCCGGCGGAACGCTGCCCCGACGGGCATCGGTCCACCGGGCCGGGCTCGCGGGACCGGCTCGCGGGACGCAACGCGCGGCAAGCGGACGCCCGCCCCGGGAGCCGCCCGCGGCCGTCCGGTGCGTCAGGTCACCGCGTCGGCCGGACGGGGCGGGACGGATCGGAGCGCAGGCTCGTCGCGCCCGCCGCGTTGGTCGCCGTGACGGTGAACGTGTACGCGTCCCCGGCTCGCAGGTTCCTGACGGTGATGGGTGAACTCTTGCTCCGCGCCGAGGAGTTGCGGTGTCCAGGGTGCGTGACGTTCCTGGACGTCGCGGTGTACCCCGTGACCGCGTCGGAAGTGCTGGGCGTGAACGAGACCTTCGCCCTGCCCTTGCCCGCCGCGGCCTTCACACCGGTGGGCGGAGCCGGGGCCGGCGGGACCGCGACGCCGGCAGGGGTGGTGAGCCCGGTGAAGGGCACGGTCCGCTGCGGGCCGCCGCGCGCGGGGACCTTCACCACGCGGTCGTTGCCGAAGTCCGCGATGTAGAGGTTGCCCGCGGGGTCCAGGGCCAGTGCCTGCGGGCTCTTCAGCCCTCTGGTGGGAACGGTGGTCTGGGGGCCGCCGTCCGCCGGCAGCCGTACGACACGGTTGTTCGCCGAGTCGGCGATGTACAGGCGGGCTTCGCCGCGGCCGCCGGCGGGCTCGCGGAGCGCCAGCCCCGTCGGCTGGGAGAGGCCGCTCGTGGGGAGGGTCGTCTGCTGGCCTCCGGAGACGGGCACGCGCACTACACGGTCGTTGACGAAGTCCGCGATGTAGAGGTGCCCGTCGCTGTCGAGCGCCAGCCCCGCCGGGTGGAGGAGCCCGCTGGTCGGGACCGTCACCTGGGGCCCGCCGTCCGCGGGGACCTTCACCACGCGGTCGTTGAAGCTGTCGGCGATGTACAGGTTCCCCGCCTCGTCGAGGGCGAGGCCGAGGGGACGCAAGAGGTCGGTGGTCACCGTCTCCTGCGGGCCGCCGTCTGCGGGCACCTTGACGACGCGGCTGTTGACGGTGTCGGAGACGTACAGGTCGCCCGCCGGGTCGAGGACCATGTACGTCGGGCGGGTCAGGCCGGTCGTGGGCACGGTCTCCTGCGGGCCGCCGTCCGCGGGGCGCTTCAGGATCTCGTTGGACGTGTAGTCGGAGACGTACAGCGGTGCGCTGCCCGGCTTGGGCGCCGGGTGCCCTGTCCCCGGTGCGGCGCCCGGACCGGCGGCCGCGGCGGCGGGCACGAGCCACGCGCAGCACAGCGCGAGGAGCGCCGTCACCGCGGTGAGACGGCGCAGCGACCGGAGCGGCGAGGGCCGGGGCCCTCCTCGTCGCCGGGGGGAACGGGGCACTGCTGAGGAGCGACTCACTGACACACCCACCTGTTCTGACCGCGGCCCGCGCCGTGCGGACCGCTGAGACGGCGAGCGCCCCCGGCATCGCAACCCGAAGGGTGGAGGAGCACCGGGGGCGCCGTTCACGCGACGGGCCGTCCCTTGCGGCCCGGTCCGGCGCACTGGCACCGGGTCGGGCCCGGCCCGTCAGCGGCGACCATAGGGAGCGGTCACGGGCGGCGCGGGCGCACCACGCCACCGCACGCGCGTCATCCACCCCAACGGCAGGAACCGGCCTGCGGTACGCGGCAGCCGTGCGGTCCGGGCGGCCCGCGCCGCGTGCCGGAAGGGCCGCGAAACGGGGTGTTCGCGATGTGGTGATGGCGTGTAATGTGTATACAGCCTGTATGCAATAGCGCGTTGACGTGGGAGGCGGACGTGGAAGACGCCCGTGGGGAGAGCTGCCTGTGATGTCGGGACGCCAGAAGGCGTACACGTATCTCAAGGACACCGTCCTCACCGATCCCGCGATGCAGGGCGAGTTCCTCTCCGAGCAGATGATCGCCGACCGGATCGGCATCTCCCGTACGCCGATCCGCGAGGCGCTGCTGCTGCTCGCCGCGGAGGAGCTCGTCAGCCTGGTCCCCAAGCGGGGCGCGTACATCGCACCGCTCTCCGGCCGAGAGATCGGCGAACTGATGGAGATGCGCGCCCTGCTGGAGCGCTACGCGGCCGAGCGTGCCATCACCCGCAAGGCCGTGCCCGTCGACGAGATGGACCGGATCCTCGACGAACAGGCCAAACTGCGCGGCGACAGCAAGGCGAAGGAGTTCATCGAGGCGGACCACCGCTTCCACGCCACGCTCGTCGCGGCCGCGGGCAACGCCCTGATGGCCAAGCAGTACGAGGGGCTCCGCAGCCGTCAGGTCCGCGCCGGCGTCACCGCGCTCTACAGGGCAGGAGGGCGGCAGGAGGAGGTGTGCGTCGAACACCGGCGCATCCTCGAGGCGTTGGCCGCCGGGCGTGCCGATCTGGCCTGCGCCGCGATCGACGAGCACATCGCCGCGACCCGCCGCATCCTCGCCGAGGGCTGACGCCCCGGGCGGCGCCGGTCCGCGGGAGCGGCCCGGCGGGCCGGGGCCCGCGGAGGCGGACGCACCTCCACGGGCCGCCGCGTCACAGCCGCCGGTTGTCCAGCACCGCGACCGCTCCACGCACCCGCTCGACCTCGTCGGTGTCCACGTCGGCGACGATCAACTCCGGCTCCGTGCCCGCCTGTTCCCGGATCCGGCCGTCGGGGCCGACGAGCACGCTGTGGCCGATCCCGAGGGGCGCCTTCGTGGGCCGCGTGATGTCCGCGTCCGGCCCGGGCGGTGCCTGGCCGACCGCCGCCACCCAGACCGTGGCGTCCAGCGCGCGTGCCCTGCACAGCAGTTCCCAGTGGTCCAGCTTTCCCGACCCCGCTCCCCAGGAGGCGGGCAGCACGGAGAGCACGGCGCCCTGGTCGGCGTGCGCCCGGAAGAGCTCCGGGAAGCGCACGTCGTAACAGGTCGCCAGGCCGACGCGGACACCCGCGACATCGACGGTGACCACCTCCTGCCCGGGCGCCACCGTCCTGGACTCGGAGAAGCCGAAGGCGTCGTACAGGTGGATCTTGTCGTACGCGGCGTCCACGTCTGGACCCGTCGCGATCAGGGTGTTGGCGACCCGCCCGCCGTCGGCGGGCCTGAACATCCCGGCCACGACGGTCAGTCCGTGCCGCCGTGCCGACTCCCGCACGCCCTCCGCCCACGGCCCGTCCAGCGGCTGGGCCACCGGGGCGAGGGGGATGCCGAAACGAGCCATGGACGCCTCGGGGAAGACGGCCAGCTGCGCACCCTGCGCGGCCGCCCGCTCCGCCAGGCCGTCGACGGCGCGCAGGTTCTCCTCCGGGTCGGTGCCTGCGGTGAACTGGCACAGTGCTGTGCGCAGCGTCGTCACTGCGTCTCCTTTCCGCCGTAGCCGTCCGCGACGGGACGGCGCGCCGGGTTCGTCGTCTCGGGTGCCGCTACAGCGTCTTCACGCCGTGTTCCGCCGCCTCCCGGGGACGAGGCGCGTCGCCGAGGTGGCGGGTGTACTCCTCGTCCTCCGCGTGGTCCGCGTCCCGGCCGAGCAGGACGCCGCCCACGGTCAGGACGGCCGTGACCACGATGTACCCCGCCAGCGGCAGCCAGGTGCCGAAGCTCCCGAGCAGCGCCGTGAAGATGAGCGGGGCCACGGCGCCGCCGATGAGACCGGCCAGCGTGTAGGCGAGCGAGGAGCCGGTGTAGCGCAGCCTCGGACTGAACTGCTCGGCGACGAAGGCCGCCTGGGGCCCGTAGAGCATCGAGTGGATCACGAGGGCGCCGATGACGCCCAGCACGATGAGCCCCCAGGAGCGGGTCTCGGCCAGCGGGAAGAACACGAACGGCCACACGCCCGCGGCGACGGCCGCGGTCATGTACAGCCGGCGGCGGTTCCAGCGGTCGGAGAGGGCTCCGGCGAGCGGGATCAGGAAGATCTGCAGTCCCGAGCCGATGAGTACGGCGGTGAGCGCCTCGCCCTGCGGCATGCCGAGCTGCTCCGTCACGTACGTGAGTACGAAGACGGTGAACATCGCGTAGAGCACGTCGGGGGCGACGCGGCAGAGGATCGCCGCGACCAGCGGACGGCGCTGGGTGGCGAACACCTCGCGGATGGGCGCCTCGGGGCGCTCCCCGGTCTCCTCGACGGCCTTGAAGACGGGGGTCTCCTCCAGGTGCGTCCGCACCCACAGCCCGAAGGCGACGAGGACGCCGGAGAGCAGGAACGCGATCCGCCAGCCGAAGGAGAGGAACTGCTCCTCGGTGAGCATCGCGCCGAGCGCCGCCAGGGCGCCGTTCGCCATGAGGTTGCCCGCGGGCGGACCGACCTGGGCCGCGGAGGCCCAGAAGCCGCGCTGCCGCGAACTGCCGAACTCACTCGTGAGCAGGACGGCACCACCCCACTCGCCGCCGACGCCGACGCCCTGCGCGAAGCGCAGCAGGACCAGCAGGGCGGGAGCGACGGGGCCCGCGACGGCGTGCGTCGGAAGGCAGCCGATCAGGAACGTGGCCGCGCCGACGAGGACGAGCGTCGCGACGAGGACGCGTTTGCGTCCGATGACGTCACCCAGGCGCCCGAAGACGAAACCGCCCAGCGGCCGGGAGACATATCCCACTGCGTAGGTGGAGAACGCGAGCAGCGTGCCCGTGAGCGGGTCCCCGGACGGGAAGAAGAGCTTGCCGAACACGAGCGCCGACGCGGCGGAGTAGACGGCGAAGTCGTACCACTCCAGCGACGTGCCGGTGAGGCTGGCGGTGAACGCCTTGAGCAGCGTTCTGCGGTCCTGGGGGCGGGGTGCGTCGGGGCGGCCGGCGGAGGTGGCGCCGGGCTCTCCCGGCCCGTGGCTCGGGGCCGGCTCCTCCGCCGCCGACTGCTTCGGCGAGTTGTGGTCCACGGGGCTTCCTCACGGTCGGGGACCTCTTGGGTACGGGAGCATACTTGCTGTATACAGCTCGTATGCGCAACCCTCGCGGACAGGATTCACTTCCGCGGAACACAGCCCGACCTGGAGGAACCACCATGTCCAGCCTCGCCTTCACGCTGCCCGACGGCACCCGGCGCACCGTCACCGTGACGCGTCTGCTCAACGCCGGCTACGCGGGCCGCAGCCAGGACGACGTGGCCGCGCACGTGGCGGAGCTGGCGGAACTGGGTGTGCCGGCACCCTCAACGACCCCCGCCCTGTACCCGGTCGCGCCCTACCTCGCGCAGCAGACGGGCAGCGTCCCGGCGCAGCACGGCAGGACCTCCGGCGAGGCCGAGTGGGCGCTCGTCGTCGACGACACCGGCGACCTGCTGCTGACGGCGGCCTGCGACCACACGGACCGCGAGCTGGAGGCGTACGGCGTCGCCTGGAGCAAGAACGCCGGGCCCGACGTGCTCGCCGGGCAGGCCTGGCGGCTCGACGACGTCGCCGACCGCGTGGACAGCCTGACCCTGCGGGCCTGGGTCACGGGCGAGGACGGAACCGAGGAGCTCATCCAGGACTCCACCGCGGCAGAGCTGCTCACACCCCACCACTGGGCCGAAGTGCTGCGCGAGCGCGGCGAGTTGGAGCCGGGAACGGTGCTGATCTCGGGGACGGTGCCGATGCGGCACGGCGTGGACCAGTTCGCCGGGCGCTGGCGCGTGCAGCTCGCGGACCCCTCCACGGGCAACGAGATCTCGCTCGGGTACGACGTCGTACGGATGCCCGAGCCCATCGGCTGAGACGGGGTCCGTCCGCACCACGCGCCCCGCCCTCCTCTTGTGTCCCCGACCCGCTGACTCGCTGATTCCGCGTATCCCGCCGGACGTCGTCCGGCCGCTTCCGGGCTGCGCCGGCTCCCCGCCGGCGCAGCCCGTCGTCGTTCATGTGCCTCCGCGCCGGGAGGGCGCCGGTCCGTACGCCCCGCCGCCGACCGCGCACAGTTCCTGCGAACGTACCCCTTGAAGGATCGTTCAACGATCCTCTACCTTAGCCGGGCATCAGCACCGCACCCCCCACGAGCCGGCCCCCTTCTCGGCGGCACCCTCTCCCTCAGCGAGGTGCACATGAACACCGACCCGATATCCAGCGCCCCCAAGACCGGCACCGGCGACGGCGTGGATTCCGGAACCGATCCCGGAACGGGCCCGCCCCCCGGCTCCGGGCAGCCTGACGGGCGGCAACCGGACGGCTCGGGCTGGTTCGGCTGGTTCCGCGAGCTGGGGGCCTCAGGGCGCCGTGCCTTCGCCGGAGCGTTCGGCGGCTACGCCCTGGACTCCTACGACTTCTTCACCCTGCCGCTCGGCATGGTCGCCATCGGCGCCTACTTCAGCCTCGACACGGGCCAGACCGGCCTCCTCACGACCGTCACGCTGGTCCTCTCCGCTCTCGGCGGCGCCCTCGCGGGCATCCTGGCCGACCGCATCGGCCGCGTTCGGACCCTGATCCTCACGGTGATCACGTACGCGACGTTCACCCTGCTGTGCGGCTTCGCCCCCAACTACGAGACCCTGCTGGTCTTCCGCGCCCTCCAGGGCCTCGGCTTCGGCGGGGAGTGGGCGGTGGGCGCGATCCTCGTCGCCGAGTACGCCACCGCGAAGAACCGGGGCCGCACGCTCGGCGTCATCCAGAGCTCGTGGGCCGTGGGATGGGCGCTGGCCGTCGTCGTCTACACCCTCGTCTTCCAGTTCCTCGACGAGGAGATCGCCTGGCGCGTGCTCTTCTGGACCGGCGCGCTGCCTGCGCTGCTGATCCTGTACGTGCGGCGCAACGTCACCGACGCCCCGAAAGCCGCCGAGCAGCGCCGCAGCAGCCGCGACCGGGGCTCGTTCCGGGCGATCTTCACGCGCGACCTGCGGCGTACGACGCTCTTCGGCGTGCTCCTGTCCACCGGCGTCCAGGGCGGGTACTACACGCTCGCCACCTGGGTGCCCAGCTACCTGAAGACGGACCGCGGACTGACCGTCGTCGGCACCGGAGGGTTCCTGACGTTCCTGATCTCCGGCGCCTTCATCGGCTACCTGACGGGCGGCTACCTCACCGACAAGCTCGGCCGGAAGAACAACGTCGCGCTGTTCGCGGTGCTCTCCGCGGTCTGCGTCGTCGCCTACACCAACGTGCCCATCGGCTCGAACACGGTGGTGCTCCTCCTCGGCTTCCCGCTCGGCTTCTGCATGTCGGCCATCTTCAGCGGGTTCGGCTCGTTCCTCAGCGAGCTGTATCCGACCGCGGTGCGCGGCACGGGGCAGGGCTTCGTCTACAACACCGGCCGTGCCGTGGGCGCCTTCTTCCCCACCCTCGTGGGGTTCCTCGCGGGCAGCTGGGGCGTGAGCGGCGCGCTGATCTTCGGCGCCGTCGGGTACGGCGTCGCGCTCGTCGCCCTGCTGGGGCTGCCGGAGACACGGGGACGCGCGCTGCTGTGACGCCTGTACGGGCGGGCGCCGCGTCCGCCCGTACGGACGCCCGGACGGATCGCAGCGAGCGGGCGGCCCGCACCCGCCGGACCGCAGCGCATTCCCGCGTACGTCCCGCCGCAGTTTCCTCCGCCGTACCGCCGTACCCCCGTACCGCCGTGCACCGACCGGAAGGACCGCACCGTCATGTCCCGTACGACACAGGGCGCTCCGGCCGCCGCAGCGCCGCACCCCGGGGGCCCGGGGGACGCACCGGGCCCAGGGGAGGCCCGGGCGGCCTTCCGCGCCGGATCGACGTCCCCCACCAGCGGCTGGGCGCCGGGTTACACGCAGGTCAACCTGATCTCCGTGCCCCGCGACTGGGCCTACGACGTGCTGCTCTTCTGCCAGCGCAACCCGCGGCCCTGCCCCGTGCTCGACGTGACCGACCCCGGAGGGACCTCCACGGTCCTCGCTCCGGACGCGGACCTGCGCACCGACCTGCCCGCGTACCGCGTATGGGAGGACGGCGAACTCGCCGCGGAGCCGGGCGAGGTGACGGACCGCTGGCGGGACGACCTCGTCACCTTCCTCATCGGGTGCAGCTTCACCTTCGAGTGGGCCCTCGCCGACGCCGGCGTACCGCTGCGCCACCTCGAACAGGAGCGGAACGTCTCGATGTACGTGACGGACCGCCAGTGCCGTCCGGCCGGTCAGATGCACGGCCCGATGGTCGTCTCCATGCGGCCCGTCCCGGAGGAGCTGCTCGGGACGGCGGCCCGCGTCACGGGCCGCATGCCCGCCGTGCACGGCGCTCCCGTGCACAGCGGCGACCCCGCACGGATAGGCATCGCGGACCTTGGCGCGCCCGACTTCGGCGACGCCGTGGACCTGCTGCCGGGGGACGTGCCCGTCTTCTGGGCGTGCGGCGTGACGCCGCAGGCCGCGGTCATGGCGTCCAGGCCGCCGTTCGCGATCACGCACGCGCCGGGCCGGATGTTCGTCACGGACGTGCGGGACGAGCAGTACCTGGTCGCGTGAGGCGATGCCCGGTGACGATTCGCGTAGCCACAGGGGACACACGGGGCTACATTTGGCGAATGAAGATCATCACGCAGCGGGAGTTCCGGAACAATTCCGCGTCCGTCATGGACGCCGTCGAGGCCGGCGAGATCTACCACATCACCCGGAACGGCACGGAAGTCGCCGAGCTGCGCCCGATACACCGCAAGCCGCGGCTGAGTGCCGAAGAACTGGTGGCCCGGCATCGCAGGCTCCCCCGTGTCGACCACCACGAGCTGCGCAGGGAAGCGGACGAGCTGTTCGGCTCCGTCGATCGCGCCGGTGACGACGACCCGTGGGAGCGGGACCGTGACTGAGACCCGCCCCCGGTCCGGCGTGCTGGACACCTGTGCGTACATCGACCTGGATCTGCTCGACCCGGCGGATCTGCCCGCGGTTCCCGAGCTGACCGCCGTCACCCTGGCCGAACTCCACCAAGGCGTCGCCATGGCCAGGGACGCGGTGTCGAGAGCGGCACGCATGGAGAAGCTGGGATCCGCCCTCTCCGACTTCGACCCCCTGCCTTTCGACGGTGCGGCGGCGGCCCGCTACGGGTCGCTCGTCGGACTCACCCTGGCCTCCGCCCGGGATCCGAAGCCCCACCGACTGGACCTGATGATCGCCGCGATCGCATCCGTAAGGGGCCTGCCCCTCTTCACGCGCAATCCCGACGACTTCAAGGGGCTGGACAGCGCGGTGGACGTCGTGGCCGTCTGAGTCCCCAGGCGCCCCTCGGGACCCGCAGTGGCAGGGGCAGGTGCCCGCACCGGCCTGATGTTCCTCACGGACGTGCGGGACCTGCGGACCGAGGGATGCGATCCGACCCTCACCCCGGTCCGCCGAGGCGCATACTGGAGTATGCTTGATGCATGTCAGCCACCACCCGCGTCACGGTCACTCTGCCTGCAGAGCAGGTGGCCGCACTGAAGCAACTGACCGACAACGTCTCCGGCTACGTGTCCGAGGCGGTGGCCCGCCGTCTGAGGCACGAACTGGTCGGTGAGGACCTCCAGCGGTATCAGGAGGAGCACGGCGCCTTCACGGACGAGGAACTCGCGGAGGCGTCCGACAAGATCTTCGGGTCTGCTGGTCGCAACCTCCGCAGCGATGTCGCGTGAAGCAGCACATCGCGACCGTGGTCCTGGACTCTGAGGGACTCTCCGCCTGGATCGCCCAGGACCGGAAGGTCATCGCGATGCTGCAGCTGCTCCACGGCTCAGGAGCCGATTTCGTCGTCGGCGTAAACACCGTCGTCGAAGTGATGCATGCCCGCACGCAGGTCGCCCGCCTGAACTGGGTGCTCTCCCGTGTAAAGGTCGAACCTGTCACTGAGCAGGCGGCGAAAGCCTCCGCCGAGCTGCTCAAATCCTGCGGGCTGCACGGTCACAAGTACGCGATCGACGCCACCGTCGCTGAGGCGGCTCTGCGTCAGCCGGGCCCTGTCGCCATGCTGACCTCCGACATCGATGACATGGAAAAGCTGTGCGGTCACCGAGTGCGGCTCGTACCCCTCTGAGGCACCCGAAACCCGATCCCGACGACTTCAAGGGGCTGGACAGCGCGGTGGACGTCGTGGCCGTCTGAGGGGGAGTCCGGGAGCGGCGCCGGCCGCCGCCCGGTGAGATCCGTCCGGAAGGCACCCGCATGAGCACTCGCCCCCCGCTGCCCCCGTTCACCCTGGAGACCGCACGTCAGAAGGTGCAGGCCGCCGAGGACGCGTGGAACACCCGCGACCCGGAGAAGGTCTCCCTCGCGTACACCGAGGACTCGGTCTGGCGGAACCGCGACTCCTTCGTCACCGGCCGCGCGGCGATCCGGGAGCTGCTGACGCGCAAGTGGCGGCGCGAGTTGGACTACGCGCTGCGCAAGGAGCTGTGGGCCTACGAAGGGAACCGCATCGCGGTGCGCTTCCAGTACGAGTGCCATGACGCGGACGGCCAGTGGTGGCGTTCGTACGGCAACGAGCTGTGGGAGTTCGACGAGAACGGGCTGATGGCGCGCCGCGAGGCCAGCATCAACGACGTCCCCATCGACGAGGGCGACCGGCGCATCCACGGGCCGCGTCCCGAGGCGGAGCGCGGCCAGGGCATCCCGCTGCGGTGACGGGCGTGCGGCCCGGGCCGCGACACCGCGCACGCGGAGCGGCCGGCCGCGGGCGCGAGTGCCCGCGGCCGGCCGCCGGTGCCGGCAGTGGTGCTCAGGCCTCCTCGTAGACCACCCAGACCTGGCCGCGGTCGAAGGCCATGCGCTCGCCGTCGGACTTGGTGAAGGTCGTGCCCGACTCCTCGGTGGGCCGCTCCCACTTCGTCTCGTACGCCTTGCCGTCGCGCAGGACCGTCGCGTCGCCGCTGCCGACGGTCTTCTCGTACGGCGTGCCGCCGTCGTCCGGCGGCATCTCCACCTTCTGCACCACGACCGTCGCACCGCCGAGGCGTGCGCCTCCGGTGGTCTTCGCCGGTTCGCCGTCGAAGGACGCCAGCCAGCGGTCCTCCTCCGCCGACCAGTTGAAGGTGGTCTGCGCCGAGCCGTAGTCGACGGTGCGCTCGTCGGTCGCCTCGCCGCCGCCCGGCGCCTCGTCGGCGAAGCGGAAGCCGATGTCCTTGCTCTTGCTGGCGTCCGGCGCCTGCGCGAGGACCTTGTCGGTGTGCGAGTAGAGGTTGTGCGGGGCCTCGTTGTCGCCGCCGCGGAAGTAGCCGTCCGGGTAGTCGTCGTGGGAGACGCCGTAGAGCTTCGACTTCTTGATCAGGTCGACGACGCCCTCACGCGCGCCCGAGTAGGCGAGTACCGGGCGGTCGAACATCCGGAGCTGCTCGACGTTGTACGCGCGGGCGCTGCGTACCGGGCCGATTCCCTCGGGGAACTTGCTGGAGAACACGCCGAGCAGCCGGCTCAGGCCGCCCTCGACCTTCTCCACGAAGACGATGTCGGCGTTCTCCAGCTCGGTGTGGGGCCGGGCGTCCTTGTGGTTGTCGATCTTCACCGCCATCACGGGGGCGGGTTCGGCGGGGAGCCCGGTGAAGGGCGAGGTCTCCTCGTCCGCCTTAGAGGCCGCCCCCGCCTTCGCCGAGCGGTCCGGCGCCTCCTTCGCGGACGACGCGCCGGCGCCCGCCGTGCCGGCGGCGAGCGCCACCACTGCCAGCGCGGCCAGCCATCGCGTGGGCCTGCGTATGCCTCCGGTTTCGCTGCCGGACGGCGAGGGGGTGGGGAAGCCTCGCATGCAACTGCCTTCCGTCGTGGGGGGTTCGGAGACAGCCACCTCATCGCCGCCGCGCCGCGTCGTCAATACCGCTGCCGTGACACTTCCCGCCGGAGGGGGACATGCGGCCGCCTCGTGGCCAACCTGCCCGTCACAGCTCGGAGTTGATGATCGCCTCCACCAGTACCTCGCCGTCCGCCGTCAGGCTGATCCGCTTGCCGCCGTCGTCGACCACGGCCAGGCCGCGTTCCTGGAGCGAGGCGAACCTGCTCCGCCACGGCTCGTCGAAGAGGGAGCGGCCGGGGAAGCGTTCCTGGTGGAGCCGGTCGTCGAGCGGGCGGAGCGTGGAGAGCGCCATCTTGACCGCCCGGGACTCCTGGGCCTCCTCGGAGAAGCGGGTGGCGGAGCCCAGCGGGACGCGGCCGGCCTCGACGGCCTCGCTGTACTTCTTCCAGTTCACGTCGGTGATGGCCTCGGAAGCACGGCAACTGGAGCTGCCGCCCAGGCCGATGGCGACCTCGGCCTCCTGCTTGTCCTGGTCGACCATGATGGCCTTCCACTTCTCCGGGCCGAGGCCGTCCCGCGCGAAGTACATCGTGGGCTGCTCGCTGTATCCGGAGTCGCGCAGTCCCTCGGTGAGGATCTCGCGCATCTGGTACTGCTCGCCGAGGGTGGGCCAGCGGTGCCCCTTCTCGACGAGCCTGGCGCGGTACTCCGGCAGCTGCCACGCCGCCGGTTTCTCCCCCGCCACTCCGGTCCTGGTGTCGCTGTAGTCCGCGAGGTGCAGCTTCGTGCAGACGACGGCGGTCAGTTCGTTCTCGACGACGATGTCGAGGTCCCGCCGGACGCTGTCCACTGTCTGGTCGAGCAGCCCGTACATGAGGTCGACGCTGATCCACTCGAAGCCGAGGGACTGGGCGTTGCGGACGAAGTCCACGCACATCTGCGCGGTGTGCTCCCGTCCGCACTGCTCCAGCACGGGGTCGTCGAAGGACTGCACGCCGCTGCTGAGCTTGGTGCAGCCCAGTTCGGCGAGGAGTTCGAGCTTCCCGGGCGTGAAGGTGCTGGGGTCGCCCTCGAAGCGGATGGCCGTGTCGGCGGTGAAGGCGAAGTTCTCGCGGTAGAAGTCGAGCAGCCGGCGGATGGCGTCCGGAGGCAGCAGGGAGGGCGTACCGCCGAAGACGTTGAACTCCCCGACGGGTGCGGTGGCGAGGCTGGGCACGTCGCGCAGCCACAGCTCGGCCTCGCGGATATTCCAGTCCACCCACTGCGTCGCCTTGCTGTCGACGGCCTCCGGGGAGCCCTTCGCCAGCACCACCGGGTACTGGCAGAAGCGGCAGCGGTAGGCGCAGGTCGGTATGTAGGACCACAGGTGGATGGGTGCGGTGGAGGCGAGCTGGCGGTCCAGGTCCGCCAGGAAGTCCTCCGGGGCGTAGCCGGGGATGTTTCCGGGGAAGACGTGCGCGCCGAACGGGTCCTCGGTGACGTACTCGACGAGGTGCCGGTTGGCCGGGTCGGTCAGCGCCCCCAGCACCGCCGGTTCGGGGTGGGCGGGATCGGTCTGCCGCAGGGAGGCGAGGGACTCCTCGTAGGTCTGCCGTCGGGCGATGTCCATCAGAAGACACCGCCGTTGCCGAAGTAGTTGTGGGCTTCCCCGGATTCGCGGTCCTCGCAGAAGTACCGGACGAACTCGGTGAACCTCTCCGGCGGTACGTCCCGCAGGCACGGTGGCAGCGGCGGCGGGTGGCCGATGTCCTCGCCGACGGTGGCGCGCAGCCTGGCGAATATCTCGTCGGCGAACTCGAAGTACAGCCGGTAGGACGGGGTCTTGTACGAGTGGATGGGGGTGAAGTCGATCATCCTCATCTCGTCCTTGATCTCCGCTATGCGCTGCCCGAGCCGTTCGGCCAGCGAGGGGCCGAAGAAGTCCACGACGGCGTCGTCGTCGAGGAGCGACGGCGTCAGCAGCACCGGCAGGATCGTGTTCTTCGGTGTGAAGTCCTTGACGGAGAACTCCCAGGCCTGCAGGGCCTCTTCCTCGGTCAGGTCGCCCTCGCGGTCGGCCACCGGCTCCGGCACGCGGATGTCGCGCATGACGATGATGCCGTCCGAGCCGTACGCCCTGCCCGTGATCACCTCGTCGATGGCGTGGTTGACGCGCCTCGGGTTGATCTCGACGCGGGAGGCGGGAACGTAGGCGATGTCCTCGCCGGAGCCGCGGACGCGGATGCCGAAGTCCCAGTCGTCGGACAGGTGGTTGACGAAGCGGCCGTTCTGGAGCTGGTAGAAGATCTCGACGCCGCCGACCTTCTCGTACGCCTCGCGCTCCACGGCGAATCCCTTGCCGTCGGGGAACCCGCCGAACAGCGAGAACGTCACGGCGCGGCAGCGCAGCGTCTTCTGGATGGCGTCCCACAGGCGCGGGCGCCGCGTGAAGTGCTCGGGCGCGTAGTAGTAGTCGCACACGCCGATGGCGGCCTTGCCCGACTCCATGGCCGTGAACAGCTCCCACAGCCAGCGCTCGTCCACACGGCAGTCCGCGTCGGCCGACACGAGGTAGAAGCGCTGCTCGGAATCGGTCTGACCGCGCCGTGCGCTGCGCCGGGACGCGAAGTCCATGCCCGTCCGCCGCGCGCAGGCCACCCCCTGCTCGGGTTCCGGGACGACGTGGAGGGCGAGGTCGGGATGGGCCTCCGCGAAGGCGCGGGCGATCCGCACGGTGTCGTCGGTGGAGTTGTTGTCCACAATGACGACTTCGTACAGCGACTTGTCCAACGGGCCTTCCGGGCCGCGCTGTTCGTAGAGGGAACGCAGCACGGCGGGCAGGTTGTCCGCCTCGTTGTAGACGGGCAGCACGACGCTCATGCGGGTCCGCTCGCCCATCGGGGTCAGGAACAGCTCGGCCAGCAGCTCGCCCGCCCGTTCGGCTCCGAAGTGACGCTCCCCGAGCCGGTGGTTGTGGTCCGCCATCTCCTCGCGCTTCCTCTCGTCCATGATCAGCCGGGCCACGTCGTCGACGAAGGCCGGCGTGGGCAGGTCGCCGTCGGTGAGTTCCATGACGGGGGCTCGGAATCCCTTGTCCCCGTAGACGGTGTCGTAGAGCTCGTAGCGGGTGGTCACGTACGGGACGCGGGAGGCAACGGCTTCACCGATCGGGTTGCCGTAGCTCTCGTAGTCGTAGGACGTCAGGAACGAGGCGACCGCGGCCTGAGAGAGCAGGTCCCGTACGGAGAAGCCGTCGCCGCTGGCCGCGCCGATGTCCGCCTCGTGCGGGGCGAGCCGGCCGCCGAAGACCACGCGGTCCGCCACGCCGAGCGACTGCGCGAGCGTGCGGAGCCGTGCGTACTCGTCCGGCGCCTCGGCGGTGTCCCCTGCGACGAACAGGTACGCGCCGGTGCGGTCCGCGAGGCCGGCCAGCAGGTGGATGTCCCGGTCGATGCGCTTCTGCGGGATGATCCTCGTGCAGCGGGCGATGAGCGGCGCGTCCTCGGGGACTCCGTACGCGCGGCGGAACCCGCCGTCTCCTCCTGTGCGGGGGGCGCCGGCGGGCGCGTGCGTGAACGTGTTGGGCAGCACGTCGATGTTCGTAAGGTCCGGCACCCACTCGAGGGTCCGCCGGCGGGCCTCCTCGTGCAGCGCGACGTAGTGGATCCAGGGCGAGTTGCGCGGTGCGACGGTGCCCGGGTACGGGAACTCGCCGTACTTCCTGATGCCCGGCTCGCTCTGCCACATCAGGTCGTGGTCGCGCCACATGACGTACCGGCCCAGCCGGTGGCGCCGCCCGTAGGTCTCGATCGCCGAGTAGAGGGCCCTGGTGTAGGCGACGTTCTCGGGCAGGGTGCCGTTCTCGACCATCACGAACGACACGTCCCTGCGCTCCCACGTCTCGACGATCCGCTCGCTGATCGCCTCCGCCGCGGCCTCGACCAGCGGCAGCAGATGCTCGCCGGCGCCTTCCTGGACGTACTCGCGCAGCACGTCGGAGACGAATCCGGGCCCGTAGCCGGGCACTTCGCCGATCCCCTCGATGCGGTCGAGCCGCACCCAGCCGGGAAGCAGCGCCGCCTCGTCGCGGTAGGGCCGGAAGAACGCGTTCTTGTCCGCCTTCACGTCGTAGCCGAGGTCGAGGTGCACCCGGTAGCCCTGCTCCCGGAACGCCCTCGCGGTCTTGACGAACTCCACCACCACGCCGGATATCGGCGTGGCGTCGAAAGATGCTCCCCACAAAACGGTCATGGACTCCAGATGCTCCTGCCGTCGCCTGCCGGTTCGTCCCTCAAGAGGACGCCGTGAAGGGGAAGTTGACATTCCGGCGCCCCTGTCGAGGAGACCACCGGCAGAGCAGCCTGAGAAGACCGCGCATCGGTTCAATTCACTTCCCTGTGATCTCCATGCCAATAACCTGGCCCCGCACGGGAGTTCACGTGAGAGGAGCCGAGTGGTACCCCAACGCGCCGCTGTCGCCGCGGTATTCGTCGTCAATGGCGGCCTGTACGGCGCCTGGGCCGCCCGGGTCCCGGCGCTCGCCGCCCAGACCGGCGCCGGGCCGGCGGAGCTGGGGCTCGCGCTGCTCGGCCCGAGCATCGCCATGATCGTCACCGCTCCGCTGGCGGCCCGCGCCTGCGCCGCGTGGGGTGCGCGGCTCGTCATCGCCGTGGCGCTCGCCGGCGCGTGCCTGGTGCTGCCGCTGCTGGGACTGGCCGGTTCCGTCCCGCTGCTCGGCGCGGGCCTCGCGGCGCTCGGCGCGCTCATGGGGACCGTCGACGTGGCGATGAACGTCGCCGCCGTCGCCGTCGTACGGGACCTGGACCGTCCACTGATGCCCTTCTTCCACGCCGGATTCAGCTTCGGCGGGCTCCTCGGCTCGCTGGGTGCCGGACTGGCCGCGGCGCTCTCCCTCACGCCGGCGCGGCACTTCTGCTTCGTCGCGGCGGCCGGACTGCTGGCGCTGCTCGTCACCGTGCGCTCGGTGCCCGGGGAGCGGCCCGGCCCGCAGGAGAAGGGCGAGGGTTCGTACCGGGCCGTCGTCTTCCGCAAGCGGCTGTGGCTGCTGGCGGCCGTGGCCCTGTGCGCGGCCGTCGCCGAGGGGACCTGCGCCGAGTGGTCCGCGCTCTTCCTCGTGGAGGAGCGTGCCGTCACCGAGTCGGTCGCGGCGACCGCCTATTCGGTCTTCTCCGTGACGATGGCGCTGACCAGGCTGTTCGGGGAGCGCGTCGAGGCCCGGTTCGGACCGCACCGGGTGCTGGCGGCCAGCGGGCTCGTCGCCGCCGCCGGGCTGGTCCTGACCGCGGCGGTCCCGCTCGGGGCCGTGGCGTACGCGGGTTTCGCCGTGGCGGGGGTCGGTCTGGCGTTCTGCTTCCCGGTGGCCATGGCCCTCGCGGGCGACGCGGGCCGCCGCTCCGACGGCGGCGGCGGCGAACGCGAACTCGGCTTCGTGACGACCGTCGCCTACGCGGGTTTCCTGGGCGGGCCGCCGATGATCGGCGGTGTCGCCGCGCTGACGAGCCTCACCGTCTCGATCGGCGTCGTCGGGCTGCTGGCCGCGCTGATCACCCCGGCCGCCCTCGCGGCACGGGAGCGCGGGGCGTCACCGAAGGGCACCGCTTCCCGCGAACTCGTCTGATACGGGCGGCACTTCGCACGCAGCGACCACACTCCTCGCGGGCCGCGGGAAGGCGCCGGACGCCGCTCAGCTCAGCGGCAGCGCGGCGTTGCCCACTCCGGCGCCGCCGTCCACGCTGAGGGACGCACCCGTGACCCAGCCCGCATCGGGCCCGCAGAGGAAGGCCACGGCCCCCGCGACGTCGTCGGGGGTGCCGGCGCGCGGCCAGGGCTGCCCGCCGCGGATCGAGCGCACGTAGTCGGCTCCGAGCGGATTCACCTCGCTGCCGACCTCGATGAAGCCGGGCGAGACGGCGTTGACGCTGATCTCGTGCTCGGCCATCTCCAGCGCGAAGGCCTTCGTCAGCATGTCCAGGCCCGCTTTCGACACGCAGTAGTGCGCCGCGCCGCGCCGCGCTCTCGTCGAGGCCCCGGAGCTGATGTTGACGATGTGCCCGCCGCGCCCCTGTCCGACGAGCCTGCGCGCGAACGCGCGGGAGAGCGAGAAGACGCCGGAGAGGTTCACGTCGAGGACCCGGTCCCAGGCGGCGTCCGTCATCTCCAGGAGCGGCGCGCTCGGGTACAGCCCGGCCGCGTTGACGAGGACGTCCAGCCCGTCCCACACCTCCCAGGCCTCGTCGACGAAGGCGGGCAGCGCCTCCCTGTCCGTCAGGTCCACGGTCAGGGGGACGACTTCCGCGGAGGTGCCCGACTCGGCCGCCACGGCCTCCAGCCGCTCCCGGCGGAAGTCGGCCAGTACGACACGTGCACCGTCGCGGCGCAGCCTGCGGGCGACGGCCGCGCCGATGCCGCCTGCCGCTCCGGTGATCAGGGCCCGGGGCCCTTCCGGTGATGCCGTCATCGTCACTCCACTCCTTCCGGGCCGCTGCCCGCAATGCCGTTCCCGTCTGCGGAGGCGCGCGAGCACGGCGGGCTCGCCCCGCCGTAGTCGGCACCGTCGAAGGCACTGTCCGCGTCGAAGCCGGCGCGCAACTCCTCGTACGCCGAACGGACTTCAGCGGCGGGGCGGCGCGGCCCGCGCGACGCCAGGACACGGCGCGCCTCTCCGGCTCCGCTTGCGAGCAGGTCGATCACGCACCAGGCGAGCAGCACCGCCGGTTCGACAGCCGCGGCGACGTGGTCCGTCACCCGGTAGTCGCGGCTGTGCGCGTCGCCTACCGCTCCCGAGGTGAACGGGTGCAGTACGGGCATCACTTCACCCAGGTCGCCCATGTCGGTGGAGGCACCGCGGTGCCACCCCTGGGCGACCGCCTCCCGCCCGAACATCGTCTCGGCGTTCGCACGGCACAGCTCGACGAGCACCGGATCCTGGTGGTGGGGCAGGTAGTTGAGCGTCGTCTCGGTCCTGGCCGCGGTCCCCAGTGCGAGAGCTCCGGAGCTCACCGCGCGGTCGACCGAGTCGCACGCGTGGCGCAACGCGTCGACCGTACGGGCACGAATCACGATGTCGAGCTCGGCACGGTCGGGGACCGCAGTGGGAGCCGAACCGCCGTACGGCATGACGGCGTTGACCCTGACCGCGTCCTCGTCACGGAAGGTGTCGCGCTGCGCGTCGATCGCGGCGAGCGTGAGCGTCGCGGACTTGAGGGCGTTGACGCCCCGCCACGGGGACGCACCGGCATGGCTGGCCCGCCCCTCGAACGAGACCCGCTTCACCACCGAGCCGTTGTGGCTGTCGCCCACCGAAAGCCGCGGGGCGTTCTCGCCGGAGGTGTGGCAGAGCATGGCCATGTCGACGTCGTCGAACGCGCCTCGTGCGATGAGGTCGGCCTTGCCGACGAGATGCCGCAGTTCGCCGGAGCGTACGAGCTCCCTCCTCCACTCCAGCTCCGTGCTCTCCTCGGCCGGTACGGCGAAGAAGACCACGTCGCCGTCCAGGTGCTCCCGTACGCAGGCGAGCCCGACAGCCGCCCCCAGCATGGAGGCGATCTGAGCGTGGTGGCCGCACGCGTGCGCCGCGCCCGTCCCCGGGTCGGCGAGCGGGTGACCGGGGAGCAGCAGCGCGTCCAGTTCGCCGAGGACCGCCGCGGTGGGGCCGCTGCCGCGGCCCTTCATACGCGCCTTGACGCCGGTGCGGGCCAGCCCCGTCTCGAAGGGCAGCCCCATGCCGTCGAACCAGTCGGCCACGAGCGCAGCGCCGTGCTCCTCACGGAAACCCGTCTCCGGGTGACGCTGCAGATACACGCTGACCTGCAGCAGACGGTCGCGGCGACGCTCGATGGCCTCCCGTGCCGCTCGCTTCAGCTCTCCGACTCCACCGGCCGGCTCCGCGGCATCGCCGGCGCCCTGCCCGCCGGACTTCAACTCAGCTCCGTGGCAGGCGAGTCGGCAGGTGTGCGCAGGTGGCGTCCGAGTCCCGCGCGGAACGCCGACGCGGTCTGCGGAGTGATCAGCGCACCGAGTACGGCCAGCCCGGCGCCGAACACCAGGAACGAGAAGGCGGCTTCGAAGGAGTAGCGCTCAGCGAGGAAACCCATCACGAATGGCGAGATGGCACCGGCCAGCTGACCTCCGAAGTTGACCATTCCGCCGCCGACGCCCGCGTATTCGGCGGGCAGCATGCGCAGCGGCAGCCCGAAGATCTGCATGTAGGCGAGGTACATCACCAGAGTTCCGCACGTCTCGAAGAGGATGAACTCCCCGGCGGTCTCGGCCCGCACCATGAACACCAGGAGCACGGCCGTCACCAGCATGACGGGGATCACGACCCTGCGGTGGTTCCCGCGCAGCCAGCGGTCGAAGACGTACCCGCCGAGAACCATGCTGACGGCCGCGCCGACCCACGGGATGCCCGCGAGCACGCCCGCGCCGGTCAGCGTGACGCCCTTGCTCTCGCGGAGGAACGTCGGCACCCAGGACACCAGGCCCCAGCCGATGATGTTGAACCCGCAGAACATCAGCGTGAAGCGCCACATCACCGACGAGCGCAGCAGGCACAGTGCGTCGCGTACCGGCACCTGGGCGGGAGCGGTCGCCTCGCCGGCGGTCTCCTCTTTCCCCTCGGTCCCGGCTGCCGGGGCCCCTGCGGGAGCGTCCGTACCGCTGTCCGCCACCTCCGTGGCGGACCGGGTGAGGGCCGGCGGAAGCCCCTTCCACAGCACCAGCACCATGGCCAGGCCCAGCAGGGCCACGGCGAAGAAGGCACCGCGCCAGCCGAAGGCGGCCACCAGCGGAGCGGCGACCATCGGCGCGATCGCCGCACCGAGGGGATTCGAGGCGGACATGACCCCGTTGGCGGTCAGCCGCTGCCTGCGGGTCGTGCGTTCGCTGACCGCCTTGATGCTGGCCGCGGGAAAGATGCCCTGGAGGGCGCCGAACGCCGCACGCAGGGCCAGCATCGACCCGAGGCCGCGAGCCAGCCCGCAGGCGGCCGTGAAGACGCTCCAGCCCGTGGCGGCCACCAGCATGGTGCGTTTCGCGCCCCAGCTGTCCGCCATGATCCCGCCGGGTATCTGGAACAGCGAGTACGTGATGAAGAACGCGGTGAGGACCAGCCCCTGCTCGGTCTCGCCGAGCGAGAACTCCTGGCCGATCTCCGGTAGGGCGAGGGTGATGACCAACCGGTCGATGTAGTCGACCAGCCAGGCAAGGAACAGCACGCCCACGCTCACTTTTGCCACTCGCGCGGCCGCCGGGCTCCGGACTGCCTTCTCCGTCTCCATCGTTCACCTCCACCAGCACACCGGGAGCCACCCGGCGGGAGTCCGGGCGCTTGCAGAGCAGTCTGCAAAGCCGGCGTCGCCGTTTGCTTGTGGAGGGCGACGAGGTTATCGCCGATCACTCATGCGGTGCTCCAAGTTCGTCGCCGGAGACGCCGTGCGCCGCACCGCCCGAAGCCCCCCGGCTCCCCGGGCCCCGGTTCTCGTCCGGGCCCGGGTCACGGCTCTCGTCCAGGCCCGGCGCGCGGCTGCCGGCCCGGCTCCCGTCGCGGCCCGGGTCCAGCGAGAAGAGCTGGACGCCCGCGCTCAGGCGCTCGTGGGGGTCGCCCAGGTCCAGGCCCGTCAGCTCCCGCACCCGCCCCAGCCGGTACCGCAACGTGTTCGGGTGGACGTTCAGCGCACGGGACGCGCTGCCCGTGTCCCCGAACGCGTCGAGGTAGGCGGCGAGGGTGGCGGTGTAGTCCGTGCCGCGCCGGCGGTCATGTGCGCGGAGCCGCGCCACCGGTCCTGCCTGCAGCCGCGAGTCGGCGGCGACCGTCTCGCTCAGCACGATCAGGTTCGCGGTGCCTCTGACGTCGCCGTACTCCGCCCACCTCTCCCCGGCCCTGCCCCGGCGCCTCAACGCCCGCACGACGAGCTCGGCCTCCATGCGGGAGGCCGCAAGTTCACCGAGGTGGGGAACGCTCGGGCCGATGCCGACGCGCAGCGGAACGCCGACCGCCTCGGCCACCGCGGTGGTGAGTCCTGCCGCGGCGCGCCGGACCGCCTCCGGCTCCGAGGCGCCGAGGAGGACGATCAGCACCCGGCCGGGTCCCGTCGTCGCCAGCGCCCGCCGGCGGTATCCGGCCAGCTGGCGCAGCGACTCCTCCCGTACGCGGTGCGCCACGGCGGGAAGGGCGGACGTCCGCCCTTCCCTTCCGCCGCCGGCGCCGTCCCCCTGCACCAGCTCCACCACGAGGACCGAAGCGGGAACGTCAGGCGGAACACCCAGGTGCGCCCCCGCGAGACGGGGATCCACCTCGCCGAGAAGGAGCCGCCCGATCAGCTCCTCGCTCAGCCGGTGCCTGGCCAGCTCTTCCTGGTCGAGTCCGAGCAGCCGGGCGGCGGCCACGGGCGCCGCCTCGGCCAGCAGCTCGGCGGCGTTGTCCGCGAGCAGCGGGCCGCTGCCCTCGGCCACCCAGATCGAACCGAGGTTCTCGCTGCCCGCCCGTACGGCGACGGCGAGCCTGCGCCCGGCGCCCAGTTCGGGTACGGCCGCGACATCGACGACACCGTCGTCCGACCACAGCCTGCGGTAGACGCCGAGCTCCGTCAGCTTGCTCCGGTAGCCGGGCGGGCCGTGCTGCTGCAGCACCGCCGCCCTGCGCATGTCGTCGTCGCCCTCGGTGAGCCGTGAGGCCGCCAGCAGCTCCTGACCCGGCGTGAAGATCATGACGGAGCCGTGCACGAGGTCGGCGAGGGTGTTCGCCAGGCCCGACAGGTCCTGCTGGCGAGCGAGTACGCCGGTCCGGCCGTGGCCGCCGCCGGCCCGCCCGTGCCGCGTGGCCGCCGCGAGTGCGAGCAGCGCCCTCAGCCTGCCGACGGCCTCGGCCCAGTCCAGCTCGGCCGACAGGCCCAGCAGCGCGACGCCGTACGACTCCGCGAGAGCGGCGGCGGAGGGCGGGGCGCCGCAGCGGTTCCTGACCACGACGGCTTTCGCGCCCGCCGTTGCGGCGGAGGCCAGCAGCGTCTCGAGGGCGGCGGCCTCGTCGGGCCCGGCGCCGCCGGAGCCGATGGCGAGCAGGAGGTCCGCGGTCTGCGCGACGGGGCCCCCGTCCGCCTCGCGCACCCCGACGCCCGAAACGGGGACCTCGAGCCCGTCGGGTGCGGCCCACACGTCCAGGCCCTCCGGACCGAGGGATTCGACGACGGCCGCAAGCGTCACCGGCTCGCCGCTCACGGCTTCAGCGGCCTTGTGCTCCGCCATGAGGGATCAGCTCCAAAGCTTGGTCTCCGGCACAGACTTTCGCATGCCGACCGGCGGCGATGCTGAGGGAGCGTCCCCCGGACGCCCACGTACCGCCCCGGCGACCGCGGCAGAGGAGCCTCGCTGTGCCAGACCCCACCGTGCCCGACCCGAAGGTCTACCTCGAAGAGCTGACGTCGCGCGGCCCCGAGATGCTCGACGACCTGGAGTCGCTGGTCAGCGCCGAGTCGCCCTCTTCCGACCCGGCTGCTCTGCGGTCGTGCCGGGACGTCCTGGAGGAGATGGGCACCAGGCTGCTCGGCCGGCGGCCGACGGTCCTGCCGGACTCCGGCGGACCGGACACGGGGGACGGACCGGCCACACCCGGCGGCCTGCTCTGGCGGCTGGGTCCGGCGGACCGCCGTCCCGTACTGCTCGTCGGCCACTTCGACACGGTCTGGCCGCTCGGCACCCTGCGCCGCCGTCCGTTCACGGTCCAGGACTCCCGCGCACTGGGCCCCGGCGTCTTCGACATGAAGGCGGGCCTCGTGCAGGGCCTCCACGCGCTGGCCCGGCTGCGCGCGACGACGGGTGCCGACCCGGCCGTCGCCTTCCTCGTCACCTCCGACGAGGAGGTCGGCTCACCGCTCGGCGGCCCAGTCGTCACGGAGTGGGCGCGTGCGTCGCGCACCGCACTGGTGCTGGAGGGCGCGGCCGGAGACGGCGCGCTCAAGCACGCCCGCAAGGGCTGGTCCTTCTACGACATCTCCGTGCGGGGAAGGGCGGCACACGCGGGACTCGACCCGCTCGAAGGCCGCAACGCGCTGGTCGACCTGGCCAGAGTCGTCGTCGATCTGGAACGGCTGGGTTCCGCCGACGGGGAGACCACCGTGACCCCGACGACGGCTTCCGCCGGGACCACCCAGAACACCGTGCCCGAGCACGCCCGGGTGATGGTCGACGTACGGTCGCCGGACTCGGCGGCGCAGGAGCAGCTCGACGCCGCACTGCGCCGGCTCGTCGCGGACACGGCCCGGCTTCCGTTCGAGATCGGCGGCGGGATCAACAGGCCGCCGCTGGAGCAGGCCCACGCGCGCGAGCCTCTCCGGCTCGCCCGGACCGCCTGTGCGCGGCTCGGCCTGCCGTGGCCGGGCTCGGCGCGCGTGGGCGGAGTGTCCGACGGGAACCTGTGCGCGGCCACCGGGACCCCGACCCTGGACGGGCTGGGCGCCGTCGGCGGCGGTGCGCACGCCGAACACGAGTGGGCCGACGTCACCCGCCTCCCCGAACGCGCCGCGCTGGTGGGCATGATGACCGCGCTGCTCGACGCGGAGGCCCCGCACCCCGGCGTGTGACCGGCCGGCCTCGGACCCCCGCCCGGGCGTACCAAGGCGGGACCCGGGTGGCGAAAGCAGCGAGCGGCGGACGTAGGAGCCGCGGGCACGCGGGGCGCGCCCCGCCCCGGACGTCAGTCGGCCACGGGAGCAGGCGCTTCGGCGCGCGTGACGCGGATCTTGGACTGCCCGTGCGGCAGCTTCTCCCAGTCGTCCATGAAGCGCGCGGTCAGCCCGTGCTTCTCCGCGAGGGCCGTCAGCGTCTCCGTCCTGTAATAGAAGTCCTCGCGCAGCACCTGGTGTTCGGCGCCCTCCGTGCGGTCGAAGGTGAAGTCGAAGAAGCCGCGGGGCGTCAGGATGCGCGCGACGTTCGCGAAGCACTCGTCGATGACCTCGATCGGGGAGTGCGAGAAGACGCTGTGGGCGTGCACGACGTCGAAGTGGCCGTCCGGGAGGAAGTCGAAGGTCAGGTCGTGGGTGAGGGTCAGGTGCGGCAGCTTGTCCTGCAGTTCGTACCGGGCCAGGGTCTTCTTCGCGGCGATGAGGATGTCGGGCGAGATGTCGATGCCGTAGTAGTTGCCCGCGTCCAGGTACTGGATGAACCGCCAGCCCGCGCGGAGGTTGCCGCAGCCGATGTCCAGCATGCGGTGCTCCTTCTGCAGTCCGTGCTCGACGAGGAAGTCGAACTGCATCTGCCCCAGGGCCAGCCACCGGTCGTGGCTGCGGCTGCCGACGGCCGCCTCCGGGTTCGCGGCCGTGTCGGACGCCATCACCGCCCGGTAGTAGTCGACGTGGTCCGGGTACTTGAACCTCAGCCAGCGGTCGCGCAGCGCACGGCGGATGTAGGGGACGACCCGCGCCGGGTTCCGCAGTGCGTAGGCGGCCTTGTGCGACAGCCGTGCGCGGTTCGCCGCGAGAGAGCGCGGGGTCTTCTTGGGCATCAGGACGTACTCCTTCGGTGCTGCGGTCTCCCCGCCGGTGCCCGATGCGGGCCGTTCGGGGTGAGTTGGGACGGGACAAACCGAATGACCCGTCATGTCTGGCATCCGCGGCCGAGCGTAGAGCAGCGCACGGCCGGGCACGGACGCGCGACAAGGGGCCTTTTCTGCGATTCATGCGCGTTCGTGCCGCGCGGGACGCCGCGCCCCCCGCGGCGGAAGGGGCTCCCGGGGCGCCGCGCGGCGGGGCCGGTTCAGGCCGCGGCGCGGGCGTCCGCGGCGCCCGGCCACGGCATCCGCGGTGCCGCCCGCGGAGGCCCGTGCCGCGACGACTCCGCTCTCGTAGGCGAAGACCACGGCCTGCGTGCGGTCCCGCAGCGACAGCTTCATCAGGACGCGGCCGACGTGGGTCTTCACCGTCGACTCGGCCAGGTCGAGGTGGCCGGCGATCTCACCGTTCGACAGGCCCTGCGCCACCAGGGCCTGCACGTGCGTCTCCCTCTCCGTGAGCCCGGCGACCCGCTCCTCGAGCGGTGCGCGCAGGGCGGCGTCCTCGCTGGTGAGCCGGCTGAACTCGGTGATGAGACGGCGGATGACGGGAGGCGCCGGCAGCGCACCGCCGGCGGCGACGGCCCTGACGCCCTCGGCGAGCCGCGCCACGGGGGCGTCCTTGAGCAGGTAACCCCCCGCTCCCGCCTTCAGCGCCTTGTAGACGTACTCGTCGAGGTGGTACGTCGTCAGGATCAGCACCTTGGTGGCGGGGGCACGCGCACGATCTCGCGTGTGGCCTCCAGACCGCTCATGACGGGCATCCGCACGTCGGGCAGGGCGACGTCCGGGCGGAGCGCGAGGACCGCCTCGACGGCCTCCCGCCTGTCGGCCGCCTCACCCGCGACCTCGAAGCCGGGGCGGCTGCCCAGCAGAACGGACAGGCCCTCGCGCACCGTCATCTGGTCGTCGGCTGTCAGCACGCGGATGCTGCCCGCGTCAGCCACCGGGTTCCTCCGTTCCGCAGGCCGGCAGGAAGGCCGCGACCTCGAAGCCGCCCTCGCCGGCGGGTCGTAAGGCCAGCCGCCCGCCCAGCATCGCGACGCGCTCCCGCATGCCCGTGAGTGCGTGTCCCTCACCCGTCTCCCGCGGAGTCCGCTCCGTGGCGGGTTCCGTGGCGGGGCCGTTCACGACGGTGACGCCCAACCCCTCCCGCGCATGGTCGAGTTCCACTCGGACGGGTGACCCGGGAGCGTGCCGCAGGGCGTTGCTCAGCTCCTCCTGGACGGTGCGGTACGCCGACGAGCTCCACTCCGCGCGGCAGTTCGCGCACAGCGCCCCGCACCGTCTCCTCGACGGGCACCCCGGTCGCACGCACCCGCTCCAGCAGCGTCACCAGGTCGGCGGGCCCGGGCTGCGGAGCCTCCGCGGCACCGGCGGTCACGCCGTCCCCGCCGGCGGCCGGCTCGGCCCGTACCGCTCCGAGGACCCGCCGCAGCTCCGCGAGCGCGGCGACCGCGTTCTCCCTGACGGCGGCGATGGACATGTGGTGTACGACGACGTCGTGCAACTCCCGTGCGACGACCGCCCGTTCCTTCAGCAGGATGCGCCCGGAGCGTTCCGCCTCGGTCGCCGCCGCGTGCGCGGCCGCCTCCTCGCGTGCCTGCCGCCGCCCCGTGGCGACGGCGCACACCAGCGGCATGCCGCCGCAGAGCAGGGCCAGCACGACGTCCCTAGCACGTACGGGCCGAAGAGTCCGCCGCCGGCATCAGCACGAGCGCCCACAATCCGAGCGCGGCGCGGAGGCCGAGCCGCAGCCCCAGCACGACCTGGAGCGCCGCGAACGCGAGGATCCCCGCCCACGCCCACGGCCTCACCTCGCTCCCGTACTGGAAGGCGCCTTCGGTGAGTTCGGCGAAGGTGAACGGCGCGGTCACACCGCCGGGACGGGCGAGGCCGAGTCCCAGCAGCGGGCCAGCAGCAGCCAGCCCGACAGCACCGGCAGCACCGGCAGGCAGAGTGCCGCCAGCAGCGCGAGCGGCACCAGGACACTGCCCGCGGCAGCGGCAGCGTCGGGGACGCCGGACCTCCTGCAGCGAGGAGACGAGCGCCGTCAGCGCCACGACAGCGGCGTGCGACGCCCCGCGCGGCGGGCGGGAGCCGTCGTGCCGGAGGCAGCGGGCGGGGGACGGAGGCGTCACGGACCAGGTCGCGGAAGAGGCCGCGCAGGACGCCCGACAGCCACCGGCGGAACAGCGCGGCAGCGGTCCCGGGCTGCGGCACCCGGCCCGCCGGTACGGGTACCGCCGCGGCCACCGCCCGTCCAGAGGGCGGCGGGAGCGCGGTCAGGCGCTCGCTGTGGTCGGTCCGGAATCATGCGGCGACGATACGGAGACCGGCGGGCCCGGCATCCGCCCCAGGTGCCATCACGTGATCTCCCCCTCAGGTACTACACACGAGGGCCGTCCCGGACGCAGGCTGGAAGTCCGCCGCGGAGCCCAGCGCCCGCCCCAACCGGCTGAAAGGAACCACCGTGCGCGTCGCCGTCCTGGACGACTACCAGCGGGCAGCCCACCACTTCGCCGACTGGCAGAGCCTGGACGCCGAAGTCACCTTCTTCCACGAGCACTTGGCGGACACCGACGCTCTCGTCGAAGCGCTCCGCGGTTATGGGGCCGTCGTCGCGATGCGCGAGAGGACCCCGTTCACCGCCGAACGCCTCGCGCGCCTCCCCGACCTGCGCCTGCTGGTGACGACGGGCATGGCGAACGCCTCCATCGATCTGGACGCGGCCCGCGAGCACGGCGTGACGGTCTGCGGCACCCAGAGCCCCGCCACCGCGACGCCCGAACTCACCTGGGGGCTCATCCTCTCCCTCGTGCGGCACATCCCCGCCGAATCCACCGGGATGCGCGAAGGGCAGTGGCAGAACACCATCGGCGGGGACCTGGCCGGACGCACCCTCGGCCTCGTCGGCTTCGGGAGGCTCGGTACGCGCGTCGCCGCCGTCGCCCAGGCGTTCGGCATGCGCGTACTCGCCTGGAGCGCCAACCTCGATCCGGCCACCGCCCGCGAGCACGGCGCGGAACCCGTCGGCAAGCGGACCCTCTTCTCCGAGTCCGACGTGATCAGCCTCCACTACAAGCTCAGCGAGCGCAGCGCCGGAATCGTCGGACGCGAGGAGCTGTCCTGGATGAAGCCGACCGCGTACCTCGTCAACACCTCGCGCGGCCCGCTCATCGACACCGGCGCCCTCATCGACGCCCTGTACGAGGGCCGTATCGCGGGCGCGGGGCTCGACGTGTACGACATGGAGCCGCTGCCCGCCGACGACCTGCTGCGCACCGCGCCCCGTACCGTCCTGACCCCGCACCTCGGCTACGTCACCGAGGAGACGTACCGCGTCTTCTACGGGCAGGCCGCCGAGGACGTGGCCGCCTGGCTCGCGGGCACGCCGCTGCGCACGCTGACGCCCTGAGCCGCCCCGGCCGCCCCCTCGACGGGCTCGCCCCCGGCCGCAGGCGCCCGCCCGCCCATCGGGCCTTCCCGACGGGCGGGCGGCGCCGCCCGGTGAGACAGTGCCTGGTAGTGCCAGGTGAGGCCCGGGAGGTCGCGGTATGGCGAAGCGAGTGGTGGCCGATTCCTACGGCGGACCGGAGGTGCTCTCCCTCGTCGACGTGGAGGTGCCGCCTCCGGGCCGGGGTGAGGTGACCGTCCAGGTGAAGGCCGCGGGCGTCAACCCGGTGGACTACAAGCTGTACGGCGGAGCCTTCGGGTCGGACCCCTCGTCGCTGCCGATGCCGGTGGGGCAGGAGCTCGCCGGGGTCGTGACCGCCGTCGGGGAGGACGCCGAGGGGCCGGGCGGGCGGCTGTCCGTCGGTGACGAGGTGATCGCCTTCCAGATCTCCGGCGCGTACGCCACCGACGTGACCGTCCCCGCCTCCCAGGTCGTGCCCAAGCCCCCCGAGCTGAGCTGGGAGAAGGCGGCGGGACTGCTGCTGACGGGAGCCACCGCCGTCCACGCCCTCGCCGTCGTGGGGGTGTCGCAGGGCGACACGATCCTCGTGCACGGGGCGTCAGGAGGCGTGGGGCTCATGGCCGTGCAGCTCGCCGTCGCGGTCGGGGCGAAAGTGGTCGGGACGGCCGGCGAGGAGCGCCAGGAGCTCGTCCGGCGCTACGGCGCCACGCCCGTGGTCTACGGCGCTGGGCTGGAGGAGCGGGTGCGTGCCGCCGCGCCGGAGGGCGTGCACGCGGCGGTCGACACCGCCGGGACGGCGGAGGCGGTGGACGTCTCCCTCGCCCTGGTCCCGGATCCCTCCCGGATCGTGTCCGTCATCGCCTTCGACCGTGCCGACACGGGGATCAAGCTCATCGGCAACGGCCCCGGCGCGGACCCCGGAACCAAGATCCGGAGCGACGCCTGGCGCGACCTGGTGCCCCTGGCGCGCGGCGGCATGGTCGACGTCGTCGTCGCCCGCACCTACCCGCTGAGCGAGGCGGCGGAGGCCCACCGCTTCCTCGCGGAGGGCCACCCCGGCGGCAAGGTCGTCCTGCTGCCCTGAGCGGAAGAGCCTTACCGCTGCCGGGACGGGCGGGGCCCGGCGTCCTACAGCCGGGCCTTGAGGAACTCCAGGGTCCGCTCCCACGCGAGCCGCGCCGAGTCCGGGTCGTAGGTGCCCAGATGGTCCTCCTCGTTCGCGAAGGCGTGCCCGGCCGGATAGCGGTGGACCGTCATCAGCGCCCCCGACTCCGCCCGGATGCGCGCGGCGATCTCCTCGGCGCGGGCCGGTGAGGCGTTCTCGTCGAACTCGCCGTAGTGGCCCATGATTTCGGCGCGCATCCCGGAGAAGTCGGCCTCGTCGTCGCCCGTCACGCCGTAGTACGGGACGGCCGCGGCGATCCGCTCCCCGGCGGCCGCGGCCAGCGCCAGGACGAAGCCGCCGCCCATGCAGAAGCCGACGGCTCCGACCGCGTCGCCGCGCACGGCCTCGTGGGCGAGCAACCAGTCGACAGCGCCGGAGAGTTCGCCCACCGCCCTGGCCATCGGCACCTCCGAGGCGAGCCGGGCGGCGTCGTCGCTGTCGTGCGTCGTACGTCCGCCGTACAGGTCGGGGGCCAGGGCGACGTACCCCGCGGCGGCGAGATCGTCGGTCACCGAGGCGATCTGGTCCGTCAGCCCCCACCACTCCTGGATGACGACGACGCCGGGGCCGGTGCCGGCCGGGGGCAGTGCGAGGTAGCCGTAGACGTCGACGCCGTCGGCGGTGAAGCGGAGGTTCTGGCGCAGCGGGGGTGCGGACACGAGGGGCAGCCTTTCGGTCAGCTCGGCGGAGGCGGGGGGCGGTTCGGCGGGGCGGGTAACCCGTCACCGCCGGAGATCACCTCCAGGGGCCCGTCTGCCTCAGCGCATTGCGCCCGGCGCCCGCTCCGGTCGGCGCCCGCCGCGTCAGTGGAGCAGTTCCAGCCCCACCACGCCCGCGACGATGAGCAGCAGGCAGATCAGCCGTGCCGCCGTCACCGGTTCGCCGAGCACCGCCATGCCGTACAGGGCCGTGCCGACCGCGCCGGTGCCCACCCACACCCCGTAGGCGGTGCCGAGCGGAATGTGCGTCACCGCGTAGGAGAGGCCGAGCATGCTGGCGGCCAGAGCGCCGACGAACAGCAGCGACGGCCACAGCCTGTGGAAGTTGCCGGACGCCTGCAGGGCGCCCGCCCACACGGTCTCCAGCACTCCGGAGACGATGAGGACGGCCCAGGCCAGGCCCATGCGTCCACCTCCGCTCACCGCCGGCGGCGCCCACCGCCGCCGGTGCCGCTCCGCTCCCGCTCTCTCCGGCTCAGTCGATCACACGGACGGAGGGAGCGCCCAGCCGGCCCAGGCGGGCAGCGCCCCGGCAGCCGTGTCTGCCCGCGCCGGGGAGGTACGCCGACCGGAGCCCGGCAGCCGGGACCGGCCGCCGGCGCCGGGCGGCGCGGCCTCCTGCCCGCACGGCATCGCCTTCGCCCCGTACCGCGCCCTGCGGCTCACCCGCGGCTCTGGACGGGACGGTAGCGAACCCGGCAGCCGCGACGGGCAGTTCGGCGCCGCCGCGGCGGGACGGCGGCGGCATCGGCGTACGAGGACGCAGAGCGCTGTGCGCCCGGCCCCTGGCGGGAGCAGGGCGCACAGCGTCAGTCACCGCCCGTCCTTACGCGTAGGGGTTCTTGTGCCACTTCCCCTTCGCGCAGGTGTCGCCGGCACCCACCCCACTCGTCGTTCTTGCAGGCCCACACGCGCGAGCACCCCTTCGACAGTCAGCGTCACGACCGCACGGCGGTTGGATCCACAACCTTCGGCATAGGCGGAAGGACACCGCGGAGCCGGTGGCCCGTCAACTCGCCGGGGGCTCCGCCTGCCGGGGAACGTCCTGCACACGGCGGCGCGGCGCCTGCCTGCTCCGCCGCTTCGCCGGGGCGTGCGCCCGCACCATCAGCGTGCCGACGTTGTCCGGCTCGGGCGCCGGGAGGACGTACGCGTCGATGTCGGTGTAACCGCTCTTCGCGAGCAGCTCCGTCCACATGTCGGGGGAGTAGGACCAGCGCAGGACCGGCAGCCTGCGGCCGCTGAGGCCGTTGCCGTACATCGCCTGCGGCCCGTAGAAGCCGTCGATGGGCTCGGCCTGCGAGAGAGCGAGCAGGCCGCGCGGCGCGAGGCGGCGGGCGACCAGCGGCACGAGGACGGCGGGGTCGGTGAACCAGGCGGCGCCCCAGCGCGAGTAGACCGCGTCGTACGTCGTGGCGGTGCTGGCGAGGTACTCGCACGCCTCCGCGTTCACGAACGAGAGACCGGGCGTGCCCTCCCACCACAGGCGGGCGCGCGCGACCTGCGCGGGGGAGAAGTCGACCGCCGTCACCTCCACGCCCCGGCACGCCAGGAAGTACGCCTCCTTCCCCTCGGCGGAGCCCAGTTCGAGCGCGGTGCGCGGCTCCCTCAGGAAGTCCGCGCCGGGGCCGTGCCCCGGGTACTGCGTCCATTCGAACGAGTCGACCGCGGGGGGCGGCGGCTCGCCCTCCCCCTTGTGCGGCTTGTACGTGTTCCAGTACTCCGGGAGGCTCTCGGACGTGAGCGGCATTGCGGTTCCTCGGGAGGCGCGGGGCAAAGGTGTCACCTGGCTGGAACCGTAGGGTTCACGCGCCGCCGGCCGGGGGCGGTACGGGAGGGGTTCACCCGAAAGTGCCCCGGGCGGGCACGTGCGGTGCGCGCGGGGCGGCAGGCCGCACGGGCCCCACGTTGAAGCACCGTCCGTCCGCCGGAAGTCGGGCACAGTCGGCGCGTGCCGGACGGCCGTCCCTGAGGCGGCTGGGGCCCGACGGGTCAGGGCAGGACGACCGTCACGCCTGCCGTCCCTCCCGTTCCGGGAGAGCCCATGCCGGCCAGTGCCTCCGCCGCGTCGGAGAGGCCGATGCGCCTGCGCAGCAGGCGGTCCGGGCGCACCGCGCCGGACTCCAGCAGCCCCAACAGCGCCGGGTATTCGTGCGCCTGGACGCCGTGACTGCCGAGGACCTCCAGTTCCCAGGCGACGACCCGGTCCATGGGGATGCCGACGGCCGCCTGCTCCGGCGGCAGCAGCCCCACCTGCACGTGCCGCCCGCGCCGCCGGAGGCTGCGGACGGACGCCGAGCACGTCTCGGGACGCCCGAGGCAGTCGAGCGACAAGTGGGCGCCTCCGCCGGTGAGTTCGGCGACTGCCGCAGCGGGGTCGTCCACCGCCGAGGCGTCCACCACGGCCTCCGCTCCCAGTTCGCGGGCGAGTTCGAGCGCCGCCGACGAGACGTCCACCGCGACGACCCGCGCACCGCAGGACGCGGCGATCGTCACGGCCGACAGTCCGGCCCCTCCGCAGCCCCAGACCGCGACGGACTCCCCTGCCGACGCCCGCCCCTGGCGCAGCGTCGCCCGGAACGCCGTGCCGAACCGGCAGCCGAGGGACGCGGCGGTCGCCGTGTCCACGAAGCCGGGGAGCGGGACGAGGTTGTGCTCGGCGTGGTCGACCGCCACGTACTGCGCGAAGGAGCCCCAGTGCGTGAAGCCGGGCTGCGTCTGCCGCTCGCACACCTGCTGGTTGCCGGTCGCGCACTCCGGGCACGCCCCGCAGCCGCACACGAAGGGCACGGTCACGCGTCGCCCCACCCACGAGTCGCGCACTCCCGCCCCGACGGCGGCCACCGTTCCCGCGAATTCGTGCCCGCCGACGTGCGGCAGCCGCACACCGGAGTCGTGCCCCTGCCAGGCATGCCAGTCGCTGCGGCACAACCCGGTGGCCGCCACTTCGATGACGGCCCCTCCGGGCGCGGGGGCGGGGTCCGGTACGTCGCGGAGTCCGGGGAGCTTCCCGAACTCGTCGTAGAGCAGTGCCTTCACAGCGGGGCAGTATGGCAGTCCCGCACGGCGGCGCCCGGAGCGTGCCGGGTACGCGCGGGCAGAGCACAGGCGGCGCGACCGGGCCGGAGCCCACGGCGCGGCGGTGGGACGAATCGGACCGGCGCCACATGGCGCCACCACGCCAACAGGCCGCGGCCCGCCGCGAGAGGTCCGCCGCGCCCGCCCGCACCCCGGCCGCCCCGCCATGGCGTCTGACCAGGACGCCTGTGCCGCCGCACCGCGCTCCGCCCGTCCAGGGAGAACCCCGGTGGTCTCCCGCGGGCCCGGCGGCCGGGTAGTCGGCTTTGTACGAGCGGCTGCCAGTGACCCCTGTGCGAGGGGATGCTGGGGGGATGCGTGGGAGTCTGAAGTGGCCGCTACTCGGTGCGGCGTTGGTTCTGATGGTGCTGGGCGCTGTGGGCGGCGCGGCCGGGGGGTGGTTCGACCTCGTCTGGATCGCCGCCATCGCGGCGGTGGCCGGCTTCATCGTCTCCACCGCCTGGGACCACCTCCAGGGCAGGCGCGCGGACGACGGACTCCCCGACCCCGACCCCGGTCTGGCCGGAGTCTCCGACCCGGTGCGGTACGACCGGCGCCCCGGAGGCGCGGCCGGCCCGGCCGCGGACCACGTGGCGGACGCGCTCGGCGCGGCTCGCGCGGTCGGCGAATTCACCGGCCGCACCGAGGAGTTGCGCCTCCTGCGCGAATGGTGCGGCCATGAGGGCGAGTCGACGCGGCTGGCGCTGGTCACCGGCCCGGCCGGGGTGGGCAAGGCCCGACTCGCACTGGAGCTGGCCGAGCGACTCCAGCAGGAGGGATGGCGGTGCCGCCGGGTGCTCGACGGCGAGGACGCCGCGGCCGTCCACGTGGTGGAGGCCGCCCGTCCGGGCCCCGTACTGCTGCTCGTCGACCACGCCGAGACCCGCCCCGGGCTTCCCCACCTGCTGGCCTCCGCCGCCGCGAGCGGCGCGGCCGGGCTGCGGGTGCTGATGCTGGCCCGCGAAGAGGGCGAATGGTGGGAGCACCTGAAGGCCGCGGCTTCACCCATCGGTCCCGCCGCCTCCCGCGCCGTCACCCTGCGTCTGCAGGCGGGCCCGGCCGACGGGACGGACAGCGCGGAGCTGGTCGCCCGTGCCGTGCCCCGGTTCGCCGGCCACCTGGGGCTTCCGGCGCCGGAGGGCGTCGAGGTCGAACCCGCCCCGCACCCCGTCCCGATGCTGGTGGTGCACGCCGCCGCCCTCGTGGCCGTGCTGCGCGGCGGAGGGGGCGGCGGGGGCCAGGCTCCGGCGCGGGTGGGCGTCGGCCCGGACGTCCTGGACGAACTGCTGCGGCACGCCGCGGGCGCTTGGCACGAGAGCGCCGCGCGGGCCGGGCTCACCGGGCCGCAGGGACTGGACGCGGCCGCCGTCGAGAACTGCGTCGCGGTCACCAGCCTGCTCGCGGCGGGAAGCGCGAAGGCCACGGAGGAGCTGCTGCGGACGGTGCCCGGGCTTGACGGGGAGTCCCGCGCCGGGCTCCGGCGCCGCACCGCCCGCTGGCTCGGCACCCTCCATCCGGCTCCCGTCGAGGGCGCCGTCGCGCCGCTGCGTCCCGCGCTGCTGGCGGAGCGGCACGTCACCGCACGCCTCCACGAGAGCCCGGAGTTCGCCGCCGCGGTGCGCGACCGCCTCGACGTCGTCCAGGCTCTGCGGGCCCTCACCCTCCTCACGCGTGCCACGGCACACCACCCCCACGCGGCGGGGCTGCTGGACGACTGGCTGCGGTGGCGGACGGCGGACCTGTACGGAGCGGCGATCACCGTCACGATCGAGTCTCCGGGCGCGCTCGGCGCCGTCCTCGCGGACGTCCTCTCCGCCACCGACGTCCCGCGGGACGTGCTCGAGGAGATACAGCGCGCCATCCCCTACCCGACCGTCGCCCTGGCGGAGGCCGGCATCGCCGTCACCCGGCGCATCGTCGAGCGCCTCCCGGACGGCACTGGCCCCGAGCAGCGCGCGATGTGGCTGACCGCGCTCGGGCTGCGCTACAGCCGGGCGGGACGGCTGGAAGAGGCGCTGCGGCCGGCGCGGGAGGCCGTCGAACTCCACAAGGGACTGGAGCGGGAGGACCCGGCGCGCTTCCGACCCGACCTCGCCGGGTCGCTCAACAACCTCGGCAACGTCCTCTCCGAACTGGAGCGCGCCGAGGAGGCGCTGGAGCCCGCGCAGGAGGCCGCCGAGCTCTACCGCGAGCTGGCGGCCCAGGCACCGGACCGCTTCCGGCCGCGGCTGGCGGGCTCGCTCAACAACCTCGGCAACGTCCTGTCCGCACTGGGCCGTACGAAGGAGGCGCTGGAGCCCGCGCAGGAAGCCGTCGCCATCCGCCGCGAGCTGGCGCGGAACGCACCCGAGCGCTTCCGTCCCGTGCTGGCCCGCTCGCTCGACAACCTCGCCGACCGCCTGTCGGAGCTGGGCCGCGACGAGGAGGCGCGAAGCCACTTGCAGGAGTCGGCCGCCCTGTTCGAGGAGGCCGGGCCGCCGCGGGAGACCGTGCCCGTCCGGCAGGCGGGGCCGCAGCCCGCGGCGGGCGCCTGAGGAGCGGGCGGGCGGCGGGTCAGAAGACCACGCGGGCCCACACCTGCTTGTGGTCGGACTGCTCGGAGTGGCTCACGCCGCTCCACTCGACGCGTACGGACGGCGACACGAAGAGGTAGTCGATCTTCCCTTTGCTGTGGGTCGGTTCGCCCGAGCGGCAGTGCGTGTACCTGTCCCGGGGCAGCGAGTCGCGCGGCTGCCGCGGCTTCACCGCGTCGCCGCAGGGGCCCGCCGCCTCCTTGAACGCACCGCGCGCCCCGTGCCCGTAGCCGCGGTGGTAGAAGCGGTCGAGGACGCCGGACAGCGGCAGGTCGTTGATGTCGCCGCCGAGCACCGCCTTGTAGCCCTCGTAGCGGCCGGCGAGGACGCGCACGGCCTCCGCGGCCTCCTTCTCGCGGCTCGCGGCGTACTCGTCCTCTCCTGGAGTCAGATGCGCGGAGCAGGCGACCAGCTTCCGCTCCTCGGAGCGCACGCACACCATCTCGCGGTACTCGTCGCCGCTCGTCGATCCGAGCAGATGGCTCTCGGCGGTGTCCCGTTCGAAGCCCAGATCCTCCCGGAAGACCAGCGTGTTGCCGAAGTCGGTCGGGTGGTGGCACCGCGCGGGGCTCCCGGGGTTCCTGGCGAGGTTGTCGACGGGGGCGAACACCACTCCGTAGCCCTTGAGCCGGTCCTCCAGCCGCTCGTCCCAGTCGCGGCACGTCTCCTGCAGGGTGAGCACGGCGGGTCTGCGGTCGGCGACGTCCTCGGCGAGGTCGTCGGGCACCGGGTTGCCCTTCGCGCCGTGCTCCGTCGTGCCCCCGGCCATGTTGAACTGCCCGATGACGTAGCCCTTCGGCGAGGACTTCGCGGACGGGGACGGCGGCGCGGCGACCAGCACCACGGCTGCCACGCCACCCGCTGCCGCCACGGCTGCGGAGAGCGCTACGGTCACGCGTCGGATGGCGCCCTCCATCGGTCCGGCCCGGTCGCCCGGGTGCGGAAGTCTCCGCAGACGTACGGGCGCAAGCATGCAGAGGGCCCGGAAGGGCGTCAACAGAGCGGAGGCGGCACGGGACCCGCGGCAGCTTCCGCACGGCCGCTCACCCACGGTCGCCGATGGGGGATCCTCGCTTGCGGGCCGTTAGGATTTCGGGCATGGCGGCCACTGGAACTGAGCAGACGGGGTCGAAGGCGTACTACGTCACGACCCCCATTTACTACGTGAACGACGCTCCGCACCTGGGCCACGCCTACACGACCGTCGCAGGCGACGTGCTCACGCGCTGGCACCGTCAGCGCGGCGAGAAGGTGTGGTACCTCACCGGCACGGACGAGCACGGTCAGAAGATCATGCGCACCGCGGAGGCGAACGGCGTCTCCCCGCGCGAATGGTGCGACAAGCTCGTCGAGGAGGCGTGGAAGCCCCTCTGGGAGCATCTCGACATCCGCAACGACGACTTCATCCGCACCACGGAGAAGCGGCACACCGACCGCGTCCGCGAGTTCGTCCAGGACCTGTACGACAAGGGCGAGATCTACCAGGGCGGGTACGAGGGCCCGTACTGCGTGGGCTGCGAGGAGTACAAGACCTACGGCGAACTGCTGGAGGGCGATGGGGGCACCTCCCAGGGCGAAGCCTCTGGGGGAGAGTTCGCGGGGCAGAAGCTCTGCCCCATCCACCGCACGCCGGTGGAGATGCTCCAGGAGGAGAACTACTTCTTCAAGCTCTCCGAGTACGGCCCGAAGCTGCTGGAGCACTACGAGCGGCACCCCGAGTTCATCCAGCCGGAGTCGGCGCGGAACGAGGTGGTGAACTTCGTCCGGCAGGGCCTGGAGGACCTGTCGATCTCGCGCTCCACGTTCGACTGGGGCGTCAAGGTCCCCTGGGACGACAAGCACGTCATCTACGTGTGGATCGACGCGCTGCTCAACTACGCGACGGCGGTGGGATACGGCTCGGACCAGGAGCGCTTCGACGGGACGTTCCCCGCCGACGTGCACCTCGTCGGCAAGGACATCCTCCGCTTCCACGCGGTGATCTGGCCGGCGATGCTGATGGCGAACGGCCTCCCGCTGCCCGGGAAGATCGCCGCGAACGGCTGGCTGATGGTCGGCGGCGAGAAGATGTCCAAGTCGAACCTCACCGGCATCTCGCCGCAGCAGCTCACGGAACACTTCGGCGTCGACGCCTACCGCTGGTACTTCCTGCGGGCCATCGCGTTCGGGCAGGACGGCTCGTTCTCCTGGGAGGACTTCACCGCCCGCTACACGAGCGAACTCGCCAACGACTACGGCAACCTCGCCTCCCGCGTCGCGGCCATGGTCGGCAAGTACTTCGACGGCACCCTGCCGGAGGCGAAGGCTCCCGGCGAGGCCGAGCAGGCGATCGTCGACGGGCTCGCGAAGGCCGTCGGCGAAGCGGACCGGCGGATCGGCGAGGAGCTGGACTTCTCCGGCGGCATCGCGGCCGTCTTCGACTTCGTCAAGCAGGTCAACGGCTATCTGACGGAGCAGGCTCCGTGGAAGGTCGCCAAGGACTCCTCGCCCGAGGCGCAGGCCCGGCTGGCGACGATCCTCTACACCGCGGCCGAGGCGCTGCGGGCCTGCGCGGTGCTGCTGAACGCGGTCATGCCGGAGTCGTCGGCGAAGCTGTGGGACTCCCTGGGCGCCGAGCCGCACCTCGGCGCGCTCGACGGCCAGCCGCTCGCTGACGCGGGCCGCTGGGGGCAGCTGCCCGCCGGTGCGACGGTCACCAAGGGCAAGGTGCTCTTCCCGCGCCTGGAGGACTGAGCCACCCCCGTGTCCGGCGGGCCCGCACCGGCCCGCCGGACACGGCTACCCGATGAGCTCGATCGTGCACCGCGCTCCCACTCCGCGTTTGAGCTTCGCGTCACCGGTGACCAGCGGTACGTTCAGCTTCTCCGCGAGGGCCACGTACGAGGCGTCGTATGCGGTGTAGTTCGGCCTCAACTCCCAGATCCCGGGCAGCAGATGCTCGCACGGCACGCGCTCCACGGGCAACAGTGAACCCCCGGCGCTCCGGCGCCGGGGGTTCCTCACGTCATCGCGTCACCGCGTCACGCGGTCACAGCTTCGGCTTGCGCACCGACAGGTGCAGCTCCTTCAGACGGGCCTCGTCCACCTCGCTCGGGGCACCCATCAGCAGGTCCTGCGCGTTGCCGTTGAGCGGGAACGCGATCGTCTCGCGGATGTTGGGCTCATCCGCCAGCAGCATCACGATGCGGTCGATGCCCGGGGCGATGCCGCCGTGCGGCGGGGCGCCGAAGCGGAACGCCCGCAGCATGCCGCCGAATTCACGCTCGACGTCCTCGTTGGAGTAACCCGCGATCTCGAACGCCTTGAACATGATCTCGGGCTCGTGGTTACGGATGGCGCCCGAGGAGAGCTCCACGCCGTTGCAGACGATGTCGTACTGCCAGGCCAGGACGTCCAGCGGGTCCTGCGTCTCGAGCGCCCGCAGGCCGCCCTGCGGCATCGAGAAGGGGTTGTGGGAGAACTCGACCGCGCCGGTCTCCTCGTCCTTCTCGAACATCGGGAAGTCGACGATCCAGCAGAAGCGGTAGACGCCTTCCTCGAAGTGCCCGGTGCGCTTGGCGGCCTCCACGCGGACGGCGCCCATGATCTTCGAGACCTCGTCGAACTCGCCGGCGCCGAAGAAGACCGCGGTGCCCGGCTCTGCCTTCAGCACCGTCAGCAGCTGCTGGACGTCGTTCTCGGTGAGGAACTTCGCGATGGGGCCCGTCAGCGAGCGGTCGTCGTTCACCCGCACCCAGGCGAGGCCCTTCGCGCCCTGCTCGACGGCGAACTCGCCCATCTGGTCGAAGAACTTGCGCGGCTGGTCCGCGGTGTCCGGCACGGCCAGCGCCCGGACGTGCTTGTCCGCGAACGCCTTGAAGCCGGAGCCCTTGAACACGTCGGATACGTCGACGAGTTCGAGCTGCGCCCGCAGATCCGGCTTGTCGGAGCCGTACTTCAGCATGGCCTCGCGGAACGGGACGCGCGGGAACGGCGAGGTGCACTCCCGGCCTTCGCCCAGCTCCTGGAAGAGCTCCGTCATCACCTTCTCGATGACCTCGAACACGTCCTCCTGCTCGACGAAGCTCATCTCCATGTCGAGCTGGTAGAACTCGCCGGGCGAGCGGTCCGCGCGGGCGTCCTCGTCGCGGAAGCAGGGCGCGATCTGGAAGTACCGGTCGAAGCCGGCGATCATCAGCAGCTGCTTGAACTGCTGCGGGGCCTGCGGCAGGGCGTAGAACTTGCCGGCGTGGAGCCTCGACGGCACGAGGAAGTCGCGGGCGCCCTCGGGGGATGTGGCCGACAGGATCGGCGTCGCCAGCTCGTTGAATCCCTCGCGCACCATCTTCTCGCGGATCTTCGCGATGACCTGCGAGCGCAGGATGATGTTGCGGTGCATGCGCTCGCGCCGCAGGTCGAGGAAGCGGTACTCCAGGCGCCGCTCCTCGTTGACGCCGTCCTCGGCGTTGATCGTGAAGGGGATCTGCTCGGCGCCGCCGAGCACCTCGACGTCCGTTACCTCGACCTCGACGTCACCGGTCGGCAGTTCGGGGTTGACGTTGTCGGCACCCCGCGCGCTGACCTTGCCGTCCACGCGGACGACGGACTCCTTGGACAGGGAGCTGAGCCGCTCGTGCACCTCGGCCTGCTCGGGCCGCACGACGAGCTGCACGATGCCGTAGTGGTCGCGCAGATCGATGAAGAGGATGCCGCCCAGATTCCGACGGTTGTGCAGCCAGCCGCTGAGACGGACGCCGGTGCCGACGTCCGAGGCACGTAGCTCACCGCAGGTGTGGGAACGGTACCGATGCATCATTCATCCAGTCGTTGGCTCGTCAGTCACTGGGACAGTTGCTCAAGGGTCGACCCCTGAGACTACCGCCCTGGCTCAGCCCCGCTCGCCCCGCATTCCGCAACCCACATAAAGTGGGGCAATGCGCACCGAGGACGTGCTGAGGGCCTCCAGGGTCGGCCTGTGGCGTTGGGACAGCGCAACCGGCGTCTCCACCCTCGACCAGTGCGCCGCGGAACTGCTGGGCATCCCGATCAGGAAGGCCTCCGACACTCAGTCCATCTCCGTCACCGGGCCCGGCTCCGACTCGGAATCCGAGCCGGACGCGCCCCCCGGCACCGCGGCCCGCGAGGGCGTGGGGGCCTTCGACGACGCCAGCCAGACCGTCACGCTCTCCGAGACCGCGATCCGCTCCTGCATCCACGTCGCCGACTACGTGGACCTCATGGCCACCGCCACGCTCGCCCTGACCGAGGAGACGCTGGTGGAGGCCAAAGTGCGCGTCGTCGACAAGGACGGGGCCGTGGTGCGGACCGTCCGCAGCCGGATGGCTCCGCTGGGCGAGGGCCGCACGCTCGCCCTCATCGGGACGGTCTCCGAGGTGCCCGAGACGTCCACGGAGTACCTGCCCTCCACGGAGAACCAGCAGCTCCAGCGCGAGGCGTTCCTGCTGAACACCGGGCGGGCGCTCGCCGAGGCGCGCACCACCGCGGAGGTGCTGCGCGTCGCGGGGTCGCTGGCCATGCCGGGGTTCATGCCGCGGACGCTGGCGGTCTTCAGCCTGGAGGGCGACCAGCTCTCCCTCGTGGGCAATTTCGGGCAGCGGCCGGTTCCGGAGCAGCTGCTGCCCTTCATCGAGGTCTCCGTCGACGCCGAATACCCGGCCGCCGAGGTGGTGCGCACCAACCGGGCCGTCTACGTGCCGTCCCCGCAGGTCTACCGGCAGAGGTACCCCCGCGTGTGGCCCGACGCGAGACGCCTCGGGAACCGCGCCTGGGCGTTCCTGCCGCTGAACCTCTCCGGGCGGATACTCGGCGCCTGGATGGTGGCGTTCGCCGAGCCCGTCGACTTCACCACCGAGGACCGGGCGCTGCTGACGAACGTGGCCCGGATGCTCGCGCAGGCCATCGCCCGTACGTCGATGCACGAGACGGAGCTGCAGCTGTCCGCGGGGCTGCAGCGCACGATGCGGCCCGCGCGCCGTCCGGCCATCGAGGGCATGTCGCTGGCGGCGCGCTACGTGCCGGCGGGCGGCGGCCTCGAAGTGGGAGGCGACTGGTACGACGTCATCCCGCTGCCCTCCGGGCGTACGGCCCTGGTGATCGGCGACGTCCAGGGCCACGACGTGCGGGCGGCCGGGATCATGGCGCAGCTGCGGATCGCCCTGCGGGCGTACTCCGCGGAGGGCCACCGCCCCGACGCGGTGCTCTCCCGCACCTCGCGCTTCCTCGCCGGGCTGGGGCGCCCGGAGCCCGGCGCCGGTGAGAGCGAGCCGTCGGCGGAGGCGGCGGCGTCCGCCGACACCCGCTTCGCCACCTGCCTGTACATGGAGGCGGACCCCCTCACCGGCACCCTCGACATCGCACGCGCCGGCCACCTCGACCCGGCGCTGTGGCTGTCCGACGGGACGATGCTGATCCGGCCCACCGCGGGCGGCCTGCCGCTCGGCGTGGACCCCGGATCGGAGTACCCGACGACCCGTCTCGTCCTGGAACCGGGCGAGACGCTGCTGGTGTGCACGGACGGGCTGATCGAGGCCGGCGGGCACACCATGGAGTCCGGCTGGAGCCGCATCCGCGAGATCGCCGAGGAGCAGGCCGACGGGCCGCACGCGCCGGAGGACCTGGAGAACTTCGCGGACGCACTGGTCAGCTCGGCGACACGGCCTCTGCCCGGTGAGGTACCGGGGCCGCTCTCCGGAAGGCGCGAGGACGACATCGCGCTGCTGATCCTCGCCCTCGACCCCGCGTACGCCGTCCACCGGGCGGCGGCGGCCGAGGGGATCTCGCGCCGGACGACGCTGACGGTGGCGCAGGCCGAGCCGGAACGCATCGGCGAGGCGCGGCACCAGCTTCAGGGCATGCTCTTCGACTGGGTGAACGAGGACCAGATCGACGCGTCGGTACTGATGCTGTCGGAGATGCTGACGAACGTCCTCGTCCACACGGACGGCGACGCCAGGGTGATCGCCGAGTGCAGCGGCACCCGCGGGGAGCGGCTGCTGCGCGTCGAGGTGGCCGACACCAGCGACGCCCTGCCGCACCGCCGGACGCCCGGCGAGCTGGCCTCGTCCGGGCGGGGCCTGGTGATGATGGAGATGCTGGCCGGGGCGTGGGGCGTCGACCCTCGGGGCGAGGGGAAGTGCATCTGGTTCGAGATGCACGAGAACGCGGCGGCGCCGGACTGGTCCTGAGGCCCCCGCGGCCGGGACCCCGGCGTGACCGGCCCTCGCCCCGCCCCGTCAGCCGCGCCCCGGCCGGACCGGCCAGGACAGCCCTACACGCGTGAGGCGTACATGCTGCGTCAGCCGTACATGCGGCGCATCGCGAAGTCCACCATCTCCTCGACGGCCTTCGCGTCGAAGACCACGCGGTGGTCGCCCTCCATGTCCAGCACGAAGCCGTAGCCGGACGGCAGCAGGTCCAGCACCTCGGCGCCCGTGATCACGAAGTACCGGGACTCCTTGCCGGCGTAGCGGCGCAGCTCCTTGAGCGTGGTGAACATCGGGATGACCGGCTGCTGGGTGTCGTGCAGCGCCAGGAAGCCGGGGGTCTCACCTCGCGGGCAGTAGACCTTCGAGGTCGAGAAGATCGACTGGAAGTCCTCCGACGTCATGGTGCCGGTCGTGAACGCGCGCACGGTCTCGCGCAGCGACGGCGGCGACGACGGCTCGGGGTAGAGCGGCTGCCCGTTGCCGGGCTGGGCCTGCCCGTAGTGGTGCGGAGCCGCCTGATGCGTCGTGTACTGCTGATGGCCAGCCTGCTGATGGCCGTATTGCTGCCCGGCATGCGGGTAGCCCTGCCCCGCGGACGCGGTCTGGTCGTAGCCGTACATGAAGGAAAGAGTAACGAGTCACAGATATGCGGAGAGGGCTTGCTTCTTATTACCGACGGGTAGCATCATCGTGTGTAGACACAGCTGACTACCTGTCCGTCGAGTCCGACCACACGGAGCCGTTGCCATGGGGCACTACAAGTCGAATCTCCGCGACATCGAGTTCAACCTCTTCGAGGTGCTCGACCGCGACACGGTGTACGGCACCGGACCGTTCGCGGAGATGGACGTGGAGACCGCGAAGAGCGTGCTGTCCGAGATCGCACGCCTCGCTGAGAACGAACTGGCCGAGTCCTACGAGGACGCCGACCGCAACCCGCCCGTCTTCGACCCGGAGACGAACACCGCGCCCGTCCCGGCGTCCTTCAAGAAGAGCTACCAGGCCTACATGGACGCCGAATGGTGGCGGCTGGGCATCCCGGAGCAGATCGGCGGCACCACCGCGCCGCGCTCGCTGCTGTGGGGCTTCGCCGAGACGATCCTGGGCTCCAACCCCGCGATCTGGATGTACGCCTCCGGCCCCGCCTTCGCCGGCGTCATCTACGACGAGGGCACCGAGGACCAGCAGAAGATCGCCAAGCTGATCGCCGACAAGCAGTGGGGCGCCACGATGGTGCTCACCGAGCCGGACGCCGGCTCCGACGTCGGCGCCGGGCGCACCAAGGCCGTGCAGCAGGACGACGGCACATGGCACATCGACGGCGTGAAGCGCTTCATCACCTCCGGTGAGCACGACATGTCCGAGAACATCGTGCACTTCGTGCTCGCCCGCCCCGAGGGCCACGGCCCGGGCACCAAGGGCCTGTCCCTCTTCATCGTCCCCAAGTACGAGTTCGACTGGGAGACCGGCGAACTCGGCGAGCGCAACGGCGTCTACGCCACCAACGTCGAGCACAAGATGGGGCTCCGCGTCTCCAACACCTGCGAGATGACCTTCGGCGCCAACCGGCCCGCGAAGGGCTGGCTGCTGGGCGAGAAGCACGACGGCATCCGCCAGATGTTCAAGATCATCGAGTTCGCGCGGATGATGGTCGGCACGAAGGCCATCGCCACGCTCTCCACCGGCTACCTCAACGCGCTGGAGTACGCCCGGGAGCGCGTGCAGGGCGCCGACCTGGCGCAGTTCACCGACAAGACCGCCCCGCGCGTCACCATCACCCACCACCCCGACGTGCGCCGCTCGCTGATGACGCAGAAGGCGTACGCGGAGGGCATGCGCGCCCTCGTCCTCTACACCGCCTCGGTGCAGGACGAGATCCTCATGAAGGAGTTCCGCGGCGAGGACGCGTCCGCGGAGCAGCGCCTCAACGACCTGCTGCTGCCGATCGTCAAGGGCTACGGCTCGGAGAAGTCCTACGAGCAGCTCGCGCAGTCGCTGCAGACGCTGGGCGGCTCCGGGTACCTGCAGGAGTACCCGATCGAGCAGTACATCCGGGACGCGAAGATCGACACCCTCTACGAGGGCACCACCGCGATCCAGGGCCAGGACTACTTCTTCCGCAAGGTCGTCCGCGACCAGGGCCAGGCGCTCACGACCCTCTCCGAGGAGATCAAGAAGTTCCTCGCCGAGGCGAAGGGCGGCGAGGACCTGGCCGCCGCCCGCGAGGAGCTGTCCCGCGCGGCCGTGGACCTGGAGGCGATCGTCGGCACCATGCTGACGGACCTCGCCGCCACCGAGAACGACGTGAAGTCCATCTACAAGGTGGGGCTGAACACCACCCGCTTCCTGCTCTCCTCCGGCGACGTCGTCATCGGCTACCTGCTGCTGCGCGGCGCGGCCGTCGCGGCGGACAGGCTGCGCGAGACCTCGGCGAAGCCCCTGTCCGCCAAGGACAAGGCGTTCTACGAGGGCAAGGTCGCGGCCGCGAAGTTCTTCGCCACGACCGTCCTGCCCGGCCTCGCGGTCGAGCGCGGCCTGGCCGAGAACGTCGACTCCTCCGTGATGGAGCTGGACGAAGCAGCCTTCTGAGCGGTGTCCGGGGCCGGCTTCCACCGGCCCCGGAAAGGCACCTGAGATCCCCCCATGCGGAACGCCCTTCTCCTCCCCGTCCGGGATGGGGAGGGGCGTTCCGCGTTCGTATGCTGGCCGTATGACCCCTAGCCCTCAGCGCCCCGAGGACCGCCCGGGCCGAGCACACGCCGACGGCCTGATCCGTTTCCTCACCGACTCGCCCACGCCGTACCACGCAGTGCGCAGCGCCGCCGAGTTGCTCGAGAAGGCCGGCTTCCGGCAGCTCGACGAGACCGGCTCCTGGACGGCCGCGCACTCCGAGGACGGCGGTGCCCACGGCCGGCAGGGCGGCGGCCCGGGAAGCTCCCGGGGGCAGGGCCACTACGTGCTGCGCGGCGGCGCCCTGATCGCCTGGTACGTCCCCGCCGGCGCGGAACCCTCCACCCCCTACCGCATCATCGGCGCCCACACCGACTCCCCCAACCTGCGGGTCAAGCCCGTGCCGGACACGGGCAGCGGGGGCTGGCGGCAGATCGCCATGGAGATCTACGGCGGAACGCTGCTCAACACCTGGCTCGACCGGGACCTCGGTCTCGCCGGGCGGCTCACCCTGCGCGACGGCTCGACGCGCCTCGTGCACATCGACCGTCCGCTGCTCCGCGTGCCCCAGCTCGCCATCCATCTGGACCGGCAGGTCAACGAGGGCCTGAAGCTGGACCGCCAGCGCCATATGACTCCGGTGTGGGGTCTCGGCACCCCCGGCGAGGGGGACGTCGTCCGCTGCGTCGCCGAGGAGGCGGGCGTGCCCGCCGCGGACGTCACCGGCTGGGACCTGATGGCGCACAGCGTCGAGCCGCCCGCGTACCTCGGCCGCGACCAGGAGCTGCTCGCCGGCCCCCGCATGGACAACCTGCTGTCCGTCCACGCGGGCGCCACGGCGCTGGCGGCGGCCGCCGCGCGGGACGATCTGACCGCGATCCCCGTCCTGGCCGCCTTCGACCACGAGGAGAACGGCAGCCAGTCCGACACCGGCGCCGACGGGCCGCTGCTCGGCGGGGTGCTGGAGCGCTCCGTCTTCGCCCGCGGCGGTACGTACGAGGACCGGGCGCGCGCCTACGCGGGCAGCGTCTGCCTCTCCTCCGACACCGGGCACGCGGTGCACCCCAACTACCCGGAGCGCCACGACCCGGGGCACCACCCGATGCCGAACGGCGGGCCGATCCTCAAGGTGAACGTCAACCAGCGCTACGCGACGGACGGTTCGGGGCGGGCGGTCTTCGCCTCCGCCTGCGAGCGGGCCGGCGTGCCGTGGCAGTCGTTCGTCTCCAACAACGCGATGCCCTGCGGCACGACGATCGGCCCGATCACGGCCGCGCGGCACGGCATCTCGACGGTCGACGTCGGAGTGGCCATCCTCTCGATGCACTCGGCACGCGAACTGTGCGGCGCGGAGGACCCGTTCCTGCTCGCGCAGTGCATGGACGGCTTCCTGACGTCCCCTTGAGAGCCGCGGCGTCCCGGGCCCCCGCGGCGGCTCTCAAGGGGCGCCGCGCGCGCCGCCGTCAAAGCCTGTGCCGCGCCGCGCGGTTGACGTCTCGGCACGGCGTTCTGCGCCCCCGCTGAATGACGGGTCCGCACCCGGGTACCCGCAACGCGTACGAGAGCAGGGCAATCGCCAACCGGAGGCAGGAATCCATGGGCATCGTCTTCTGCATCGGAATGCTGGCCGTGGGGGCCATCCTCACCTTGGCCGTCGACTGGAACACAGACGTCGTGAACCTCGATGTGGTGGGTCTCGTCCTGATGGCCGCCGGTCTGATCGGACTCTCCGTCTACGTGAGCATCTTCAAGCGCCGCAAGACGCAGCCGCCGTCCCCGGCGGCGCCGGTGGTCGTCGAGGAGGAGCGCCACCACCTGCGCTGAGACGCGACGGGTGCACGGAGCACGGCGAAAGCACGCCGCACTTACGGCGTGAGCACCGACGGCCCCGCGGCACGCGGCCCGGGAAGCGGGTGAAGACGGGTAGGGCGGCCCGCGGGGTCCGGAGACGGGCCCCGCGGGCCGTAGCCGTACCGGGCGGCGCGGGCGGACGGGTCCGCGGCCGGGGCGGCCGTCTCCCGTCGTCCCGAACCGGCCGTCCCCGGACTAGGACCTGTCTGACAAATCCCGCCTGGCACGCGCCGCCTGGCACGCACGTCTGCTGCGTTGTCGGACCGACCGAGTAGCCCACTACGAGGACGGACCTCCGCCTTGCACCCGCACGCACCAGACGACGCGAGCCCCGCCCTCCGGGCGAACGGCGCCATTTGTCAGACAGCCCCTAGGGCACGTCGAACCCCTGGTCGTCGAACCCCTGGTCGTCGAGGCCCGCGAGAACCAGCGGCAGCCGGGACGTCCCCGACCCGGTGACCCGTACCGGCACGCCCCAGTCCTGCTGGTGCATGTGGCACGCCGGGTATTCCTCCGGCTCGCCGTCCGAGGCGTCCGGGTCGTCGCACGACGCCGCCGAGGCCGAGACGTGCAGCACGCCCTCGCGCACGTGCTCCGACAGGCGGAGCACACGTCCCAGACCGGTGCCCGTGCCGGCGCCCTCCGCCAGCAGCTCCTCGGGCGTGGAGCTGACGACGAGCCTCGTCGACGGCCCGTAGCGGTCGTCCAGCTTCTGGCCGCGCGGCGCCTGGAAGACGACGTCCAGCAGCACCTCGCCCGGGGCCACCTCGGTGGCGGACCGCTGCGTGCGGTGTGCCACCGGCTCCACGCGGACCGCTTCCTCGGGCAGCCGGATCCGGGTGAGCCGGTGACGGGCGGACTCCACGACGACGATGTCCCCGCCGCCGGCCGCCACCGCGTCCGAGGGCTCCCGCAAGTCCGTGGCGAGGGTGCTGACTTCGCCGCTCCGCGGGTCGTAGCGGCGCAGGGCGTTGTTGTACGTGTCGCTGATCACGACGCTCCCCCCTGGCAGCGCCGTCACGCCCAACGGGTGCTGGAGCAGGGCCTCCTCTGCGGGGCCGTCCCGGTGGCCGAAGTCGAAGAGGCCGGTCCCCACCGCCGTGCGGACCGTGTATCCGCCCTCGGCGCCGTCCGCCTTCTCCAGCACGCGCAGCGCGCTCGTCTCCGAGTCGGCGATCCACAGCCGCTCGCCGTCCGCCGAAGCGGACAGCCCGGACGGCTGCGCGAACCACGCCTCCGCCGCCGGTCCGTCCGCGAGGCCCTCTCCGGCCGTTCCCGCCTCCGTCCGGACGGTGCCCTGCTCGTCGCCGTCCGCGGGCGGGACGTACGTCCACAGCTGGTGCACGCCCGCCATCGCGATCCACAGCCGCCCGTCGAACCACGCCAGGTCCCACGGCGAGGAGAGCGACACCTCACGTGCGGGCCCGGACGTCTCGGCGCCCTTCCACCACTGCTCGCCCGTCCCGGCGAGCGTGCTGACGGCGCCCGTCGCCAAGTCGCAGGCGCGCAGCGCGTGGTTCACGGTGTCGGCGACGACGACGGTGCGGCCGTCCGGCATCAGCGCGAGGCCCTGCGGCTCGCTGAACCGGGCGCTGTCCGGGCCGCCGTCCCGCATTCCGCGTTCGCCCGTCCCGATGCGGCGCAGCACCGTCTCACCGTCCGCGTCCAGCTCGACGAGCTGGTGCCGGGTGGTGTCGGACACCAGGAAGCCGCCGCCGTCCCCGCCCGCTTCCCGGGTGGTGCCGCCGGGCAGGCGCAGGGCCTTGCCGGGGAAGCGCAGCGTCGTCGGCTCGGGCTCCGGCGGCACGTACGGGGCGTCGCCCCGCCGCAGCGTCCCCTTCGCCTCGTGCTCTCGCTCGAGCTGCGAGACGAGCGCCTCCACGGCGTGCGCGTGGCCCTCGCCGGCGTGCTGCGCCACCACGTACCCCTCGGGGTCGACGACCACCAGCGTCGGCCAGGCGCGCACCGCGTACTGCCGCCACGTCGCGAGCTCCGGGTCGTCCAGCACCGGATGCTCGACCTGGTAGCGCTCGACCGCGTCGGCGACAGCCTGCCGCTCGGCCTCGTGGGCGAACTTCGGCGAGTGGACGCCGACGACCACGAGGGTGTCGCGGTGCCGCGCCTCCAGCTCGCGCAGCTCGTCCAGGACGTGCAGGCAGTTCACGCAGCAGAACGTCCAGAAGTCGAGCAGTACGATGCGACCCCGCAGATCCGCGAGGGTCGGTGCGGCCCCGCCGGTGTTCAGCCAGCTGCGACCTCGCAGCTCAGGGGCGCGTACACGAGGGCTCTTCGTCATGGGCACCAGGGTCTCACTCCGGCCGCGGACCTCCGGAGGCTGTCCCTCCGGTACGGGAGCGGGGCCGGGCGGGGAAGCGGGACCGGCGAGGAGCACGACCGACAGGCGAACGGAGTCGACGGTGACCGACAGCGAGTACACCCGGCCGCGGCTCAGCGATCCGTCAGCGGTGGTGCCGGACGCGGCGGCGGCAGCGGCACCGGCGGAGGCGGCCGACGCCGGGGACGCGGCCTGTGCGGCGGGGACAGCGGCAGCGGCGGGTCAGGCGCCGTCCGGCACCGGGCACGAGCCGTGGGCGTGGCCATGGCCGGAGGATCCGGAGCCGGAGGACCCCGACGGGGCGGGGGACTGAGGAGCACCGGCGGCGGCAGGTCCCGGTGGGCGTTTCGGCACACAGGGTGCGCAATCGGCCGCCGTCTGGGAAGGCGTAGTCCATGAGATACCTCGTAAGGGAACGCGTCTTCGGCATCGGCGACGACTTCTGGATCGACGACGAGCACGGCGAACGGGCCTTCCTCGTCGACGGGAAAGCGCTGCGCGTGCGGCAGACCTTCGAACTCAAGGACCGCGACGGCGAAGTGGTCGCCGTCATCCGCAGGAAGATGATCAGCCTCTGGGAGACGATGGAGGTGGAACGGGGCGGAAAGTCGCTGGCGACAGTGCGCAAGAAGAGGTTCACGCCCCTCCGTCACCGGTTCCGGGCCCGGCTCGCGGACGGCACGACGCTGTCCGTCCACGGGAACGTGCTGGACAAGGAGTACGACATCGAAGCCGGGGGGCACCGGCTGGCCCGCATCTCCCGCAAGTGGTTCCGGGTGCGGGACACCTACGCGGTGGACGTGCGCCGGCCGGACGCCGACGTGCCGATGCTGCTCTCCCTCGCGGTCTGCATCGAGGCGCTGACGGGCGGCGACTGACGGCGGCGGGCTCCGCTCCCAACTCCCGTTCCGGCGAGGCGAATCGACCTCCTCGCCCGCTTCCGTCCGCTTCTGGCCCGAACAGGCGCGCACAGTACCATCGGCGGTGCATTGGAGCGGGTCGATTGGGCCTAGCATCGTCACCGGAAACCACTGCCGCCCTGCCCGCGCGCAGCGTAACTTGAGAGCACCGCATCCAGACCGCGAACGTCCGTACCGCCCGAGGGGTCTCGTGACCGACCACCCAAGTCTGCAGCCATACGTCGACGCCTGGACCGAGTCCATCGAAGCGATATCCGAGCTGGTGAGGCCGCTCGCCGAGGGTGAGTGGAACCGGCGGACCGCCTGCCCCGGGTGGTCGGTGCGGGACGTGGTCTCCCACATCATCGGCATGGAGTGCGAACTCCTGGGCGACCCGCGGCCGATCCACACCCTGCCCCGCGATCTCTACCACGTCGTGGACGAGCCGAGCCGGCACATGGAGATCCAGGTCGACGTACGGCGGCACCACACCGGTCCCGAGATGACGAGCGAGCTGGAGTACACGATCATCCGGCGCTCGCGGCAGCTCCGCAACGAGAAGCGCGGGCCGGACGCCGAGGTGCGCGACATCATGCCGGGCGGCGGGAAGGTCACTCTCGAACAGCAGCTGCGGGTGCGGGCGTTCGACGTGTGGGTGCACGAGCAGGATCTCCGCCGGGCACTGGGCAAGCCGGGCAACCTCGACTCGGCGGGCGCGGGCATCGCACGCGACCTGATGCTGCTCGGCCTTCCGAAGGTCGTCGCGAAGAAGGCGGGCGCGCCTCCGAACACGGCGGTGGTCTTCGACGTCGGCGGACCGGTCGAGTTCATGCGCACGGTCAGGGTCGACGCCGACGGGCGCGGCACCGTCGACGGCAGCCCGTCGCTCGGTCCCGCGGTCACGCTCTCTCTGGACTGGGAGACGTATCTGCGGCTCGCGGCGGGGCGCGTCCGCCCTGACACCGTCGCGGACCAGGTGAAAATCGAGGGCGACACGAAGCTCGCCAAGGCCATCCTGGAGAACTTCGCGGTCACACCGTGAAGTTCTCCAGCCGCCCCGGCGGCCGCCGGTCCACCGGCGGCTGACGGGCAGCGGCAACCGGCAGCCGGAGCGGCGGCGGCACCCGAGAGGTGCCGCCGCCGCTGCCGTTCCGGGCGCGCGTGAGCGCCGCTTCTCAGACCGGCACGTGCACGGCCTCCACCCGGCTGGCCACGACGCGCTCGCGTTCGCGCCGGTGGGCACGCGGACGCAGCCGCAGGATCTGCCACACGCCGAGCGCCTCCAGCACGAAGACGCAGGAGAAGGCGACCGTGAAGTCCCCGCCGGTGAGGTCGAGCAGGACACCGACCGCGAGCAGCGTCGACATCGAGGCGGTGAAGCCGCCCATGTTCACGATCCCCGACGCCGTGCCCTGCCGCTGCGGCGGATTGGCGGGACGCGCGAAGTCGAAGCCGATCATGGACGCCGGACCGCACGCCCCCAGCACCGCGCAGAGCGTCACCAGCAGCCACGCCGGCGCGTGCCCGGGCCAGAGCAGCACGGCCGCCCAGACCGCGGCCGTCGCCGCCACCGTGCCCAGGGCCAGCGGTGCGCGGGCGGCGTGGTGCCGGGCGATCACCTGCCCGTAGACCAGCCCGATGCACATGTTGGACAGCACGACGAGCGTGAGCAGTTCGCCCGCGGCGGCGCGGGTCAGGCCCTGCCCCTCGACGAGGAACGGCATCCCCCACAGCAGCAGGAAGACCATGCCGGGGAACTGCGTCGTGAAGTGCACCCACATGCCGAGCCGGGTCCCGGGCTCCCGCCACGCCTGCTGGATCTGCCTGCGTACGTATCCGCTGCCCGGCTGCGGTGCGGGCGGCGGAGCGTGCCCCGCCGGATGGTCCTTGAGGAAGACCAGCACGAGCACGAGTATCAGCACGCCGCCCAGGGCGCTGGCCGCGAAGGTGGGCGTCCAGCCGAAGGTGCCGAGGACCCTGGCGAGCACGAGCGTGGTGACGAGGTTGCCGGCCATGCCGATCAGCCCCGCCACCTGCGCGATGATCGGGCCGCGCTTCGCCGGGAACCAGCGGGAGCCGAGCCTGAGCACGCTGATGAACGTCATGGCGTCGCCGCATCCGAGCAGGCCACGGCAGGCGAGCGCCGCCACGTACGACTCCGAGAAGGCGAAGCCGAACTGGCCCGCGGTGAAGAGCACCACGCCGAGCGTCAGCACCTTCTTCGTGCCGAGCCTGTCGACGAGCAGCCCGACCGGGATCTGCATGCCCGCGTAGACCAGCAGCTGCAGGATCGAAAAGGTGGAGAGCGCCGAGGCGTTGATGTCGAAGCGTTCACTCGCGTCGAGCGCGGCGACGCCGAGGCTCGTGCGGTAGGTGATCGCGACGAAGTAGACAGTGACGCCCAGGCCCCAGACCGCCACGGCGCGGGGCCCGCCGGGCGGGTCCTGGTGGACCGGGGGAACGGCGGGTGAGCTGGCACCGCTCACCGGACGTCACCGTGGACCAGGTGCCGCACCCACGTGACGTGGCGGCGCACGGCGTCCGCCGCGGCGTCCGCGTCGCCCGCCCGCACCGCCTCCATGATCACCGCGTGTTCGGCGATGCTCTTGGCGATCCTGTCGGGCTGCGCGTGCATCATCGCGACGCCCATCCGCAACTGCCGGTCGCGGAGCTGGTCGTAGAGCCGGGTGAGGATCTCGTTGCCCGTGCTCCGAACGATCTCGGCGTGGAAGCAGCGGTCGCTCACCGCGAACGCCGTGAGGTCGCCGGACTCGGCGTGGGCGCTCTGCTCCTCGAGCAGCTCCTCCAGCCGGCTGATCAGCCCCGCGTGGACGGGGTCGGACGACTTCCGCACCGCGTGCTGCTCCACCAGGAGCCGCGTCTCGACGACGTCGGTGATCTCCTGCGCCGAGACGGGCAGCACGAGCGCGCCCTTCTTCGGATAGAGCTTCAGCAGCCCCTCGACCTCCAGGCGCAGCAGCGCCTCCCGCACGGGTGTGCGCGAGACGCCCACGGCCTGGGCGAGTTCGCCTTCCGTGAGCAGCATCCCGCCCTCGTAGCGGCGGTCGAGGACGGCCTGCTTGACGTAGGTGTAGACACGCTCGGCGGCGGGCGGCTGACGGAGCGGACCTGCGGGGACGTCGACGGAAACGGACATGTGCACACCTTAGATACAACACAGATGCGTACGTCGTCCGCGTCCGCGATCTGGACGTCCGCTGCCGATCGGTCCCGCCCGCCTGGGCCCGGAACCCGGTCTGCCACGCCCTTCAGCATCCGCTGGCACCACGGCACGGCCCTGCTCGGGGGCTGGCGGTCGCGAGCGGAAGTTCCCGCGGGAGGACGCCGCCACGGTCTTCCCGGACGGCGGGGAGCTCGCCCGCTCGGCGACGACGGAGGCGAACCGGCCCGGCAGAAGCGCGACGTGGACGCCGGCGGGGTCGCCGGCGCGTTCACTGCGGACAGCTCCGGCATAGGCGCGCCGGGCCACCGGGCCGCCCGTACGGCCCCCCGTCGCCGTACGGACAGCCGGGGCGGCACAACCGGACGTCAGGGCGCCGGGCCGGTGCGGGGCACCGGCCCGGTCGCACTCAGGTCCAGGTCATCAGCCGCCTGGGGTGCTCCAGCACTGCCGCGACGTCCGCCAGCAGCTTGGACCCCAGCTCGCCGTCGACGAGCCGGTGGTCGAAGGAGAGCGCGAGCGTCGTGACGTCGCGTGGCTTGACCTTGCCCTTGTGCACCCACGGCTGCTGCCGCACCTGCCCGAAGGCGAGGATCGCGGACTCCCCGGGGTTGAGGATGGGCGTGCCCGTGTCGACGCCGAAGACGCCGACGTTGGTGATCGTCACCGTGCCGCCCTGCATGGCGGCCGGGCTGGTCTTCCCCTCGCGGGCGGTGGCGACCAACTCGCCCAGGGACTCGGCGAGTTCGGGCAGCGTCTTGGCGTGGGCGTCCTTGATGTTGGGCACCACCAGGCCGCGCGGCGTCGCCGCCGCGATCCCCAGGTTCACGTAGTGCTTCTGCACGATCTCCTGGTTGGCCTCGTCCCACGACGCGTTGGCCTCCGGGTGGCGGCGCAGCGCCACCAGGAACGCCTTGGCGACCATCAGCAGCGGATTGACGCGCAGCCCCTGCATGTCCGGGTCCTGCTTCAGCTCGCGGACGAGCTTCATCGTCCGCGTCACGTCCACCGTCACGAACTCCGTGACGTGCGGAGCGGTGAAGGCGCTGTTGACCATCGCCTGCGCCGTCGCCTTGCGTACGCCGCGGACCGGGATCCGGGTCTCGCGCGCGTCCCCTGCGACGGGCGCCGCTTCCGCGCCCGCGTCACGGGCCGCGGGGGCACCGGCGGCTGCCGGCTCCCGCGAAGGGACCGGCCGCGCCGGGGCGGGTGCCGCCGCCGCGTGCACGTCCTCGCGCGTGATGACACCACCGGGGCCGGTCGGTATCACCGTCGCGAGATCGATGCCCAGGTCCTTGGCCAGCTTCCGCACGGGCGGCTTGGCCAGCGGCCGCCCCTCGGCGGCGAAGCCGTTCGCCGCCGTGCCGTGGGCCGGTTCCGCGACCGGTTCCGGCGCAGCGGCCGGGACGGACTCGGCCTCGCCGTGCCCGTTCAGTTCACGCTGCACGGCGCCTTGCCCGGACGGCTGCTTGCGCGGCCTGCGCTTCGTCGGCGACTCGGCCACCCCGTAGCCGACCAGCACGGGCTGCCGCTTCTCGCCGCCACCGCCGTCGCCGCCGGCCGGAGCCTCGGCCGCGGGCGGCGTGGAGGGGGCCTGCGCGGGGACGGTGCCCGCGGGCGCCCCGCCGTCCAGCGGTCCGGCGGACGGGTCGGTGTCCACGGCGATGATCGCCGTGCCGACGTCCACCGTCGTGCCTTCCTCGAAGCGCAGCTCGTGCACGGAACCGTTGAAGGGGATGGGCAGTTCGACCGCTGCCTTGGCCGTCTCGACCTCGCAGACGACCTGGCCGTCCGTGACGGTGTCACCGGCCTGGACGTACCACTTGAGGATCTCCGCCTCCGTCAGCCCCTCGCCCACATCGGGCATCTTGAACTCGCGGATGCGGGTGGCGCTCTCAGTCATCGTCACGACTCTCCTCAGTACGCCAGGGCGCGGTCGACGGCATCGAGCACCCGGTCCAGCCCCGGAAGGTACTCGTCCTCCAGCCGGGCCGGCGGATACGGCGCGTGGAACCCGCCCACACGCAGCACCGGAGCCTCCAGATGGTAGAAGCACCGCTCCGTGATCCTGGCGGCCACCTCCGAGCCGGTCCCCAGGAATACGGGCGCCTCGTGCACGACCACAAGCCTGCCGGTTTTCTCGACGGACTTCTGGAGAGTGTCGAAGTCGATGGGCGACATGGAGCGCATGTCGACGACCTCGAGGGAGCGTCCCTCCTCCTGCGCCGCGGCCGCGGCCTCCAGGCACGTCTTCACCATCGGCCCGTAGGCCGCCAGCGTCAGATCGCCGCCCTCACGCGCGACGTGTGCCGCGTGCAGGGGGGCGGGGATCGCGGTGACGTCCACCTCGCCCTTGTCCCAGTAGCGGCGCTTCGGCTCGAAGAAGACGACCGGGTCGTCGCTCTCGATCGCCTGGCGCATCATCCAGTACGCGTCGGCCGCGTTCGACGGGGAGACGCACTTGAGCCCGGCGACGTGCGCGAACAGCGCCTCCGGCGACTCGCTGTGGTGCTCGACCGCGCCGATGCCGCCCGCGTACGGGATGCGGATCACGACGGGCAGCTTGATCTTGCCCAGGGCGCGGGCGTGCATCTTCGCGAGCTGCGTGACGATCTGGTCGTACGCGGGGAAGACGAACCCGTCGAACTGGATCTCCACGACCGGCCGGTAGCCGCGCAGCGCGAGGCCGATGGCCGTGCCGACGATGCCGGACTCGGCGAGCGGGGTGTCGATGACCCGCTGCTCCCCGAAGTCCTTCTGCAGACCGTCGGTGATACGGAAGACGCCGCCGAGCTTGCCGACGTCCTCCCCCATGATCAGGACCTTGGGGTCGTTCTCCATCGCGAAGCGCAGCGACTCGTTGAGCGCCTTGGCGATGGGCATCTTGCGCACGTCCGCGGAGCTCGGCGCGGAGCGGCCGGCGGTGGAAGAAGTGACTGCGGCAGCCATGTCAGCGGCCCTCCTCGGCGGTGTCGGCGAAGGACGCGAGGTACTCCGCGAACTGGGCGCGCTCCTCGTCGACGAGCGCGTGCCCGTCCGCGTAGACGTTCTCGAAGATCGCCATGGTGTCCGGGTCCGGCATGCTGCGGATGGCCTCCCGCACGTGCTTGCCCATGGCCTCGCTCTCCTCCTCGATCCCGGCGAAGAAGCCGGGGTCGGCCAGGCCGTCCTTCTCCAGGTACGTTCGGAGCCGCAAGATGGGGTCCTTGGCCTCCCACTCCGCGCGCTCCTCGTCGCGGCGGTAGCGGGTCGGGTCGTCCGACGTGGTGTGGGCGCCCATCCGGTAGGTGAACGCCTCGACCAGCATGGGGCCTTCGCCGCTGCGCGCCCGCTCGACGGCGGCGCGGGTGACGGCGAGGCAGGCCAGCACGTCGTTCCCGTCCACCCGCACGCCAGGGAAGCCGAAGCCGCTGGCGCGCTGGTAGATCGGGACGCGCGACTGGCGCTCGGTCGGCTCCGAGATGGCCCACTGGTTGTTCTGGCAGAAGAAGACGACCGGGGCGTTGTAGACCGCGGAGAAGGTGAAAGCCTCCGCCACGTCGCCCTGCGAGGAGGCGCCGTCGCCGAAGTAGGCGATGACGGCCGAGTCGGCGCCGTCCAGGTTGACGCCCATCGCGTAGCCGGTGGCGTGCAGGGCCTGGGAGCCGATGACGATCGTGTAGAGGTGGAAGTTGTTGCTGTTGGGGTCCCAGCCGCCGTTGTTCACACCGCGGAACATGCCCAGCAGGTTCGTCGGGTCCACGCCGCGGCACCAGGCGACGCCGTGCTCGCGGTACGTGGGGAAGACGTAGTCGTCGTCGCGCAGAGCGCGGCCGGAACCGATCTGCGCCGCCTCCTGGCCCAGCAGCGAGGCCCACAGGCCGAGTTCGCCCTGGCGCTGGAGAGAGGTCGCCTCGGCGTCGAAGCGCCGGGTGAGGACCATGTCGCGGTAGAGGCCGCGCAGTTCCTCGGCCGTCAGGTCGATGGAGTAGTCGGGGTGCTCGACCCGCTCACCCTCCGGCGTCAGCAGCTGCACCAGCTCGGGACCGGCGGTCACGGCGGTGGCGCCGGACTTGCCGGGAGCCGTGCTGCGCGCCGAAGCGCCCGCCTTGGCACCGGACTTGGCCTTGGCCGACTTGGCCGGCCCGGCCGCCTTCGCCGACTTGGGCGTCTTCGCCGACTTGGAGGAAGCCGCTTTGGAAGCCGCCGCCTTGGTGCTCTTGGCCGCCTTCGCGGCCGGTGCGCGCGTATCGCTGCGCGTCGCGCCGTTACCGGACGCGCCGGTGGTACCCGTCGTGCTGCCGGCGGCGCTCTGAGCGGACGCCGTCTTCTTCGTCGCGCGCTTGCCTCCGGTGCCGCTGCGGCGCGGTTTGCTGCGCGCGGCAGTGCTCTCCACGGTCACGTGTGCTCCTCTTCTGTCCGGCCTCCGGGGTCGCCGGCGGCCTGGGGGTCCCCCGCCCGTCAGGCGGAGGGAGGCTCGCCCGGCCCCGTGCGGCGCACGGGGTGGGTGCGGCACGGACGCGACCGAGCGGTGACTGTTCTCTCGGTTGAGGCCCGCTGAAGCCCTGCCCAGACCTCCATACATGCATGAAGCTGCCCTGACCTGCAACTTTGCTCGGAGTTCCAACTAAACGCATCTGGAAGCCCGACCAAGCCGGAGAGTCAGGGACATCACTGGTCACGGCCCCGCGGGCCTCATAGTCCCCTGCACGTTATCCCGCGGCTCCAGAGTGCGGGAAGGGCAGAGCGCGGACCAGTGTGTGAGACTGAAAAAATGGAAGAAATAGCACAAATTACCGTCTTCCTACTCGACGATCACGAAGTGATCCGCCGGGGCGTGCGCGAGATGCTCTCGGCCGAACCCGACATCGTGGTGATCGGCGAGGCCGACAACGCCGCGGACGCGCTGGAGCTCATCCCCCGCCTCTCGCCCGACGTGGCGGTGCTCGACGTCCGGCTGCCCGACGGCAGCGGCATCGAGGTCTGCCGGGAGCTGCGCTCCCGCCACCAGGACATCGCCTGCCTGATCCTCACCTCGTTCTCGGACGAGGAGGCGCTGATCCACGCGGTGCTGTCCGGAGCGTCCGGCTACGTGCTGAAGGGGATCCGCGGCAAGGAGCTGCAGAACGCCGTACGGGACGCCGCCGCCGGGAAGGTCCTGCTGCCGCCGGCCGCCGCGCACCGGGTCGTGGAGCGGCTGCGTACGGGCCGCACCGGCAGCGAGGAGCGGGACCGCCTCGCGGCCCTCACCGACCAGGAGCGCCGGATCCTGGACCTGATCGCCGACGGGCTCACCAACCGGGCCATCGGCGCCGAGCTGCACCTCGCGGAGAAGACCGTCAAGAACTACGTCTCACAGCTCCTGGCCAAGCTGGGAATGGAGCGCCGGACGCAGGCCGCGGCCTACCTCACCCGGCTGCGCGCCGAGCGGGACGAGCCCGCCTGACGGCCTCCGCGGGTGCGTCCGTACGCGTGAGGGGCTGCACGGAGTGACACGGACCTGGCGTCCAGGTCCGTGAGGGCAGGAGTTCCGGACACCCGGCTCCGTGACGCCGGGCGGGTGGCTCAGTCCTCGGGGCCGCCGCCACCGGAGGTGCCGGTGCCGCCGTTCTCGCCGCCGCCCTGGTCGTTGCCGCCGGCACCGTCGGTCGGGGTCGGGTCGTCCGTCGGGTCGTCGGGACCGCCCGGACCGCCGTTGCCGTTGCCGCCGTTGCCCTGGGAGTCGGACTCGCTCGGAGTGTCGGAGGGCTCCTCCGAGGGGGAGGTCTCCGTCTCGCTCGGCGCCGTCTCGGACGGCGTCTGCGAAGGAGTCACGTCACCGGTGTCGCCCGTGCTGGTGCCCGGGTCCTCCTCGGTCTCCGTCGGCTCGGAGGTCGGCTCGTCCGTGGTCTCCTTCTCCTTCGGTTCCGTGGTCGAGCTGTCCGGCTTGACGTCGTTCTTGCCGCCGTCCTGGTTCATCGTGGCCACGTAGTAGATGCCCATGGCGACCGCGATGACGGCGAGGAACGCGATGAGCGCGTACTTGAAGCCCCCGCCGCCGCGGCGGTCGCCGCGCTGGCCGCCCTCGAAGCCGCCGTCGTCCCGGTCGGGGCGGCCCATCAGCATCGGCGGTGCCAGCTGCGAGGTGTCGCCGTGGCCGGGGTGCTGCCGCGCGTCCGCGCCGGGCACGCCCATGGCGGGCGTGGTGCCCCCGCCGTGCGCGACCGGGCCGGTGTTCCACATGCCGCCGCTGTGGCCGCCCTGCTCCTGCAGCATCTGCAGGGCGTACTGCGCGAGGCCGCGCATCTCCTCGGCGCTCTGGAACCTGTCGTCGGGGTCCTTGGCCAGCGCACGCATCACCAGGCCGTCCAGCTCGGGCGGGACGACGTCGGAGACCTCCGACGGGACCACCGCCTCGTCCTGCACGTGCTGGTAGACGACGGAGAGCGGCGTCTCACCGGTGAAGGGGGGCCTGAGGGTGAGCAGTTCGTAGAGCAGGCAGCCCGTCGCGTACAGGTCGGAGCGGATGTCGACGGTCTTGCCCAGGGCCTGCTCGGGCGAGAGGTACTGCGGCGTGCCCATCACCATGCCCGTCTGCGTCATGGTGTTGGACGCACCGTGCAGGGCGCGGGCGATGCCGAAGTCCATGACCTTGACGGCGCCGGAGTGGGTGATGATGACGTTGGCGGGCTTGATGTCGCGGTGCACGATGCCGTGCTGGTGGCTGTAGGCCAGGGCCTCCAGGACACCCGAGACGATGATCAGCGCCTGGTCGGGCGGCGGTGCCTCCGCGTTCAGCAGCAGGTCCCGGATCGTGCGGCCCTCGACGAGCTCCATCACGATGTACGGCGTGACGTTGCCGCCGACGGTCTCCTCGCCGGAGTCGTAGACGGCCACCACGGAGTGGTGGTTCAGCCCCGCCACGGACTGCGCCTCGCGCGTGAAGCGGGCCTTCGAGACCGGGTCCTCGGCGAGGTCGGAGCGGAGCAGCTTGACCGCGACCGTACGGCCGAGACGCAGGTCCTCCGCGGCGTAGACCTCCGCCATGCCGCCCCGTCCGAGGCGGTGCGAGAGGCGGTAGCGGCCGTCGCCGACAAGGCCGTTGTTGCCCCACAGCTCCGGCGAATCGGCCATCGAGCCGCCCATGGCGTCGGGGTCGGGACCCCCGCCGGCCTGCGTCTGTGCCATCTGTCCTCGCCGTGGATCGAATGCCGTGAGTCGCGCGGTTGCGTCTCCCCCTGGCAGTCACCTGCCGGCCGTGCACCCGGCTCACCGGACGCGCGCCGGGGACGCCCCGCTCCGCATTGGAGGCTACAGGCTCAGGGGAGTTACATGGATGGGGACGAACAGCCATCCAATCGGTCGCGGTGCCCGGCTGGCAAGTTCGCAGGCGACCGCCGCCCGGCTGGATTCCCGCCCTCCGCCGCCCCTCCGCGGGGGCCGGACGCCGCGTCTGCGCGCATCTCCGGAGATGCCGTGACCGGACCCTCTTCCGGGGCGGTGTGAATTCGACCAAGGTGCCACAGTTGTGGCACAGGTTGCGCGCCCGGTGTTACGGAACGGGCACTGAGCTTGACGTGACGGGGCCCTCCGGCAGACTTGGGCGAGAACCAGGATCATCGGATACCGGGGCTGGAAATCTGCCCTGAAAAACCTGTGCGGGGGGCGCGCCGCCCGAGGGGGAGCAGCAGAGATGAGCGACGACGGCGGAAACGCCGCACAGTACTTGGGCCGTGCGGTCGGCAACGGCCGTTTCCAGCTGCAGAGTCTGCTCGGGGCCGGTGGCATGGCGGCGGTCTACCTCGCCCACGACTCGGTTCTGGACCGCCAGGTCGCGGTCAAGACCCTGCACACCGAGCTCGGCCGCGAGCAGTCATTCCGCGAACGCTTCCGCCGTGAAGCGCAGTCTGTCGCGAAACTCACACACACCAACATCGTCTCGGTCTTCGACTCCGGCGAAGACGAACTGGACGGCACCCTCGTCCCGTACATCGTCATGGAGTACGTCGAGGGCAAGCCCCTGCGCAACGTCCTGGACGAGGACATCGCGCAGTTCGGCGCCATGCCGACCGAGAAGGCGCTGAAGATCACCGGCGACGTGCTCGCGGCGCTGGACGTCAGCCACGAGATGGGCCTGGTCCACCGGGACATCAAGCCCGGCAACGTGATGATCACCAAGCGCGGCGTGGTCAAGGTCATGGACTTCGGCATCGCGCGGGCGATGCAGTCGGGCGTGACGTCGATGACGCAGACCGGCATGGTGGTCGGCACTCCGCAGTACCTCTCACCCGAGCAGGCGCTGGGCCGCGGTGTGGACGCGCGCTCGGACCTCTACTCGGTCGGCATCATGCTCTTCGAGCTGCTGACGGGCCGGCTCCCCTTCGACGCCGACTCCCCGCTGGCCATCGCCTACGCGCACGTCCAGGAGGAGGCGCCCGTCCCCTCCTCGATCAACCAGTCGGTGCCGGCGGCGGTGGACACCCTGGTGGCGCGGACGCTGAAGAAGAACCCCAACGAGCGCTTCCCGACTGCCGAAGCGATGCGTGAGGAGTGCGCGCGCATCGGCGGTTCGGGTGCGGCGTCGGGCACCTCGCCGATCATCGTGAGCGGTGGGCCGAGGGCCCAGAGCGGCGCCGGCGTCGGCCAGGCCGTCTTCCCGCCGGTCAGCGACTCGGGGACGCCGCCGCCCCCCGGCCAGCAGCCCTACCAGCACCAGTACGGCGGTTTCGGGCCGTCCACGCCTCCGCCGCCCGGGCAGACGCCGATGGGGCAGTACGCCCAGCCCGTCGCTGCCTTCGGTCAGCCGGGCGGGACCTCGCACACCCCTCCGCCGTACACGCTCTCTCCCACCGCGCCGGGAGGCGGCGGCGGACGCAAGAGCAACGCCGGCGTGATCGTCGGGTCGCTGGTCGCGGTGCTCGTGGCGGTCATCGCGGTGAGCTTCGCCGTACTGATCCCGGGGGACGACGAGGACCCGACTCCCAGAGGCGGCGACCCCGTCGCGACGTCGCCGACCGCCGAGGATCCGCTGGACCCGGAGCCGTCGGAGGACACGGACAGCGGCGGAAGCGACCACGGCGACGGCTTCAAGCCGGAGGACAAGTCCAAGACGATCGACTCGACGCGGTGCACTCGGGCGACCGACAGCTACTCCGACGAGGGCAAGAAGATCCTCCCGGACTTCACGTACAAGAACCTCGCGTCGGTGAAGAAGTGCATCAGCAGCGCCGGCTGGAAGCTCGACGACATCGAGTACGAGGACGAGAACCTGTGGGGCAAGAACACCGTCCTGCAGCAGACGCCCGACGGCATCGACTCGTTCGACCCGAAGAAGGACAAGATCGAGCTGACGGTCTCCACCGGCAAGCCCTCGGAGTGACCGCCCCTGCCCCCGGCTGAGCCCGGGGGCCGCCCGGCGCTGAAACACTGAGGCGCCCGTACGCGTCAACTCACGTGTACGGGCGCCTTCTTGTGCCTGGACGGCCGGAGCGTGCCCGGAGTGCCGCTGTTGCCGGAGCGCCGGAGACAGCGGCGGCGCTCCAAGGGGCGGGACCCGCAGGCCCTGCCCGTGAAGCGCCGCACGCTGCTCGCATGCCGCGACGTGCTTCAGGCCGTGTCTACGCCTGCCGCCGGACCTCCACGGTGCGGAAGCGGTCGGAGACGAACGCGCCGTCGCACAGGGCCGCGTTCGCGGCGGGGTTGCCGCCCGAACCGTGGAAGTCGGAGAAGGCGGCCGTCTGGTTCACGTACACGCCGCCCGTGAGGTTCAGCGACAGCTGCGCGCACTCGTCCAGGCAGGCGTCCTCGATCATCCGCTCCACGTCCGGCGACGTCGTGTACGCCCCGACCGTCATCGCGCCCTTCTCGCGGACCGTCCGCCGCAGCATCTCGACGGCGTCGGCCGTGGAGTCGACCGCGACCGCGAAGGAGACCGGGCCGAAGAACTCCGAGAAGCAGACGTCCTCCGAACCGGGCTTCCCCGCCTCAAGCTTGACGATGACGGGCGTACGCACCGTCGCCCCGGGGAAGTCCGGGTGCTCCACCGTCCGCGATTCGAGGGCCACTTCACCCAGCGACGGGGCCGACTCGACCCGCTCGCGGACCTGCTGGTTGACGATCGCGCCCAGCAGGGCGTTCGCCCGGGCGTCGTCACCGAGCAGCTTCCCCACCGCGGTGGCCAGATCGGCCACGACCTCGTCGTAGCTCTTCTCGCCCGCGTCCGTGGAGATACCGCCGCGGGGGATGAGCAGGTTCTGCGGGGTGGTGCACATCTGGCCGCTGTAGAGCGACAGGGAGAAGGCGAGGTTGCCCAGCATCCCCTTGTAGTCGTCGGTGGAGTCGACGACGACCGTGTTGACTCCGGCCTTCTCGGTGAAGACGCGGGCCTGGTGGGCGTTGTTCTCCAGCCAGTCGCCGAACTCGGTGGAGCCGGTGTAGTCGATGATGCGGATCTCCGGCCGCAGAGCCAGCTCCTTGGCGATGCCCTCGCCGTCGCGCTCGGCCGCCAGCGCCACCAGGTTCGCGTCGAACCCGGCCTCCCTGAGCACGTCACGCGCGATGCGGACGGTGAGCGCCAGGGGGAGCACCGCCCGCGGGTGCGGCTTGACGAGGACGGGGTTGCCGGTGGCCAGGGACGCGAAGAAGCCCGGGTAGCCGTTCCAGGTGGGGAAGGTGTTGCAGCCGATGAGCAGGGAGACGCCGCGGCCCACGGGCGTGAAGTGCTTGCTCAGGTTCAGGGGGTCGCGCTTGCCCTGCGGCTTCGACCAGTCCGCGGAGCCCGGGGTGCGGACCTGCTCCGCGTAGGCGTAGGCGACGGCCTCCATGCCGCGGTCCTGGGCGTGCGGCCCGCCCGCCTGGAGCGCCATCATGAACGCCTGGCCGCTGGTGTGCATCACCGCGTGCGCGAACTCGTGCGTACGGGCGCTGATCCTCGCCAGGATCTCCAGGCATACCGCGGCCCGCACCTCCGGGCCCGCCGCACGCCAGGAGGGCATCGCCTCCCTCATCGCGGGAAGCAGCACGTCCAGATCGGGACGCGGGTACTCGATGCCCATCTCCAGGCCGTACGGCGAGACCTCCGTCGACGTCCAGCCGCCTTCCGGGCCCGCGCCGGGCTGCCCCTCGATCTCGAAGCGGCCGCCGCGCAGCGCGTCGAAGGCGGCCTGCCCCTGCCCGGCGCTCAGCGAGCCCTCCGGGGCTCCCTCGACGCCCTCGCCGTACGCCTTCGGGTGCTCGGGGTGCGGCGACCAGTACTCCCTGGTCCGGATCGCCTCCAGCGCGCGGTCGAGTGTGGGACGGTGCCTCTCCGTCAGCTCGACCGCGGAGAGCGCAGTGTCGCTGGACGTGGTGACAGGTGTGGTCACGGGTGCGGTCACGAACGACCAACTCCTCGTCGGACTGGGTGGCTGGGGCTGTCGGACTTACGGCGACACGTAGATACTGCTACCGAACGATCGGTCGGGGCAAGGGGGGCCGGAGAGCCTGTGGATAACCTGGATAGCATCGGCGCCATGCCGGCCAAGCGCGACACCTACACGCCCGATTCGCTCCTGAAGGTCGCCGTGGAGGTGTTCATCGAGCGCGGCTACGACGGCACGTCCATGGAGCACCTCTCCCGGGCCGCGGGGATCTCCAAGTCCTCGATCTACCACCACGTCCGCGGCAAGGAGGAGCTGCTGCGCCGGGCGATAAGCCGCGCGCTGAACGGGCTCTTCGGCGTCCTGGACGAACCGCGCGCACGCGAGGGCCGCGCCGTCGACCGGCTCGAACACGTCACGCGCCGCACCGTCGAGGTGCTGATGGCCGAGCTTCCGTACGTGACGCTGCTGCTGCGGGTCCGCGGCAACACCGACACCGAGCGCTGGGCCATGGCGCGCCGCCGCGAGTTCGACCAGCGGGTCTCGGAGCTGCTGAAGCAGGCCGTGGCGGACGGCGACCTGCGCTCCGACGTCGACGTGCGGCTGGCGACGCGGCTGCTCTTCGGGATGATCAACTCCATCGTGGAGTGGTACCGCCCCGGCCGGGCGGGCCGCGGCGGCTCCGCCACCAGCGACGAGGTCGCCGAGGCCGTCGTGCTCACGGCCTTCGCCGGCCTGCGGAGCTGAGCCCGCGCCGGAGCTCACCCCGCGTGCCCGGGCCCGTCTCGCTCCGGCAGGCGGGGAGCGTCCACGAGCACGCCCGGGTTGAGGACTCCGGCCGGGTCGAGGGCCGACTTGGCCGCCCGCAGCGCCAGCGCGAAGGGTTCGGGACGCTGCCGGTCGTAGCCCGGGCGGTGGTCCCTGCCGACGGCGTGGTGGTGCGTGACGGTGGCGCCGTGCCGGGTGAGCGTCTCCATGGCGGCCGTCTTGATCTCGTCCCACATGGCGATCTCGCTGCCCCGGCGCCCTGTGGCGATCACCGTGAAGTACGGGGCGGGGCCGTCCGGATAGGCGTGCGTGAAGCGGCAGTTGATCATGCCGGGCCGCCCCGTGACCTCCTCGACGGCGGCACCGATGCCCGTCCGTACCTCCTCGATGAGCGCCGGGGCCCGGTCCCAGGTGCAGGCGGTCTCGAACGTCTCGGTGATCGCGCTCATCCGTGCCAGCCCGTCCCTCACATAGGGCATCCGAAGGAACGCGGACCGCCACGCGCCGACGGCGCCCTCCGTGCCGTCCCTACCGCGGTCCCCCGCGCCCTCGGACGTACGGACGAGACCGCCGTGGTCGGCGGCGATCCCGGTCACCTCCGCGAGCCGCTCGCCGACCGGCCTGTGCGCCGACTCCACTCCGAGCACCAGCACGCTCGTCCCGTCGTCGGCGACGCCGGAGACGGCGGCCTCCCCGGGGTCGAGGAGCCGGCAGTTGGCAGGCTGGAGCCCGGACTGCGCGATGGCGCGCACCGCTTCGACGGCGGCGTCGAAACTGGTGAACGACACGGACGCCGACGCCTTGTGGACGGGACGGTCCTGCAGCCGCATCCACGCCTCGGTGATCACCCCGAGGGTCCCCTCGGAGCCGAGGAAGAGGCGGTCCGGTGAGGGACCGGCCCCGGATCCGGGCAGCCGCCACGACTCGGAGACTCCGGCGGGCGTCACGACGCGCATCGACTCGACCAGGTCGTCGATGTGCTGGTACTGCGTCGCGTAATGCCCGCCGGCACGGGTGGCGAGCCAGCCGCCCAGCGTCGAGAACTCGAAGCTCTGCGGGAAGTGCCGCAGCGTCAGCCCGGACCCGCCGTCCGCGCCCGGCCCGCCGGTGATCTCCCGGAGCCGGGCCTCCAGGGCGGGGCCGAGTACGCCCGCCTGGATGCGCGCCGCCCTGCTCACGGTGTCGACCTCCAGGACCCGGTCCATCGCGGACAGGTCGAGGGTGAGCACCCCGGCGTGGGAGTCCCCGCGGTACTCGACGCCGCCGACCACCGAGCTGCCGCCGCCGTAGGGGATCGCCGCCACGTTCCGCGAGCCCGCCCAGTCCAGCAGGTCCACCAGCTCCGTCTCGGTCCGCGGGAAGGCGACCAGGTCGGGCGCCGCCGCGAGGTCGCCGCGGAGCGCGCGGACGACGTCGCGGTAGGCCTTGCCGTAGGTGTGGCCGGCCCGCACCGCCGGGTCGTCGGACAGCAGGCGGGCGAGCCCGGCGGGAGGGCGGACACGCGGCGGTGCGAGTGCGAGGGAGCGGACGTCCGGTACGGGCAGCGGCGTCGCGGGCAGCCCCGGCAGGAGCGCCGCGAGTCCGGTGCACTCGCTGTCGGGGAGCGCTCTGTCCGTCCGTCCCCAGCCCCACCAGGAACGGGTGCTGCCGGACGGGGGATTCGTCGTCTCCATGGGGGGCCTTTCGCGCCGCGGAGCCGTCAAGTTACTGGAGAGTTGCCCGCGGGGGGAGGGATGGACGGCTCGCGGTGCCGGCCCGCACCGTCAGATCTCCGGTTCGAGGTCCGTCTCCTCGAAGACCAGCAGCGTCCTGGTGCTGATCACCTCGGGGATCGACTGGATGCGGGTCAGCACCAGGTCCCGCAGCGACCTGTTGTCGGCGGTGTGCACCAGCAGAAGCACGTCGAAGTCCCCGCTGACCAGCGCCATGTGCGCGGCGCCCGGCAGCCTCAGCAGCTGCTCGCGGACGCTGCGCCAGGAGTCCTGCACGATCTTCAGAGTGATGTACGCGGACGCGCCCTGGCCGGCGCGCTCCTCGTCGATCCTGGCGCTGAAACCGCGGATGACGCCGTCGTCCACGAGCCGGTTGATGCGGGCGTAGGCGTTGGCGCGGGACACGTGCACCTGGTCCGCGAGGGCCCGTACGGACATCCGCCCGTCCGCACGCAGGAGACGCAGGATGTTCCGGTCGACCGGATCGAGGGGCCGCGCCGGGGGCCTCGTCTCCAGCGACGGCTGCGACAGGGGACGGAAGGACTCCCCCTCCGGCTGCTCCGGAGGCCGCTGCTGCGGGGGCTGCCCCGGAGACTGCTCCGGGGACTGCTCCGGAGACTGGGGCTTCTGCTCCCTGCCGTCCCGGCCGCCGGCCTGCCCGGCGCCAGGGCCCTGCCCGCCGTCGCCGCCGGGGGCGCTGGACGTGTTGGCAATCTGTCCGTCCGGCATGCCCGGTGGCCTCCCCTCGCTGGACGTCCTGCTCCCATCGAACGTTCACACGCTCAAGTTGTCCACAGGCTGGGGCCGCCTGTGGCCAAAACGCCCCGGCGACCGAACAATCGGTAGGGAAGCCGACCGCTTCCGCGTCAGCCCGTGTCCACCACCAGCCACCCCCATGAGGAGGTGCTCGTCGTGACGGTCCTCGAGCAGTCCGGGTCCTACCACCTGGCCCCGCCCCCGGCCTGGCGTCCTCGCCGTGACCCCGCCCCGCTCCTGCCCGACCAGGAGCCCTACCGGCTGCTCGGCACCGGGGCGCAGCTCGACGGCGACCTCCTGCTGGAGCTCTACGGCCGGCTGGTGCGCGGGCGCCGCTACAACCAGCAGGCCACGGCGCTGACCAAACAGGGCCGGCTCGCCGTCTACCCCTCCTCGACCGGCCAGGAGGCCGCGGAGGTTGCCGCCGCCATGGCGCTGCGCGAGCAGGACTGGCTCTTCCCGAGCTACCGGGACACCCTGGCCGCGGTCGCCCGCGGCCTGGACCCGGTGGAGGTGCTGTCGCTGCTCAGGGGCGACTGGCACAGCGGATACGACCCGCGCGCCAGCCGCGTGGCCCCCCTCAGCACGCCGCTCGCCACCCAGCTTCCGCACGCGGTGGGCCTGGCGCACGCCGCCCGCCTCAAGGGCGACGACGTCGTGGCGCTCGCGATGGTCGGCGACGGCGGCACCAGCGAAGGTGACTTCCACGAGGCGCTGAACTTCGCCGCGGTCTGGCAGGCCCCGGTGGTCTTCCTCGTGCAGAACAACGGCTTCGCGATCTCCGTGCCGCTGGCGAAGCAGACCGCCGCACCGAGCCTCGCCCACAAGGGCGTGGGCTACGGCATGCCGGGCCGGCTGGTCGACGGCAACGACGCGGCGGCCGTCCACCAGGTGCTCGGGGAGGCGGTCGAGCGCGCCCGCCGTGGTGAGGGCCCCTCACTGGTCGAGGCGGTGACGTACCGGGTGGACGCGCACACCAACGCCGACGACGCCACCCGCTACCGCGAGGCCGCCGAGGTCGAGGCCTGGCGCGAGCACGACCCGGTGGCGCTGATGGAGCGTGAACTGCGCTCCCGGGAGCTGCTGGACGACGAGGGCGCTCGGCGGACCGCCGAGTCGGCCGAGGAGATGGCACGGGACCTGCGCGAACGCATGAACCGGGACCCCGAGTTGCAGCCGATGGAGCTTTTCGAGCACGTCTTCGAGCACCGCACGCCGCAGCTGGAGCAGCAGGCCCGGCAGCTCCGCGCCGAACTCGACGCGGAACACGACGCGTCAGCGGCCCCGGGCGCCGCCGACCACTCCGGAAGCACGAAGGGGGACTCCTGATGAGTACGGCGACGGGCGCATCGGTGAACGCCGGAACGGGCGGTGAGGCGGCGCCGGCGGCCGAGGCGCGGCGGCCCCAGGCGGCACGCAAGCCGTCGACCATGGCGCAGGCCCTCAACCGCGCGCTCCGGGACTCCCTCGCGGAGGACCCGTCCGTGCACGTGCTCGGTGAGGACGTGGGCGCGCTCGGCGGTGTCTTCCGCGTGACGGACGGCCTGACGAAGGAGTTCGGCGAGGACCGCTGCACGGACACCCCCCTCGCGGAGGCCGGGATCCTCGGCACCGCCGTGGGCATGGCGATGTACGGTCTGCGGCCGGTGGTCGAGATGCAGTTCGACGCGTTCGCCTACCCGGCCTTCGAGCAGCTCGTCTCGCATGTCTCCCGCATGCGCAACCGCACGCGCGGCCGGCTGCCCATGCCGATCACGGTGCGCGTGCCCTACGGCGGCGGCATCGGCGGCGTCGAGCACCACAGCGACTCCTCCGAGGCGTACTACATGGCGACGCCCGGGCTGCACGTCGTCACGCCGGCGACGGTCGCCGACGCCTACGGGCTGCTGCGCCGCTCCATCGCCAGCGACGACCCGGTGCTCTTCCTTGAGCCCAAGCGGCTCTACTGGAGCAAGGCCGACTGGTCGCCGGAGCAGCCGGAGAGCGTGCCGGAGATCGGGCGGGCGTGCGTCCGGCGGGCGGGCACGTCGGCGACTCTCGTCACGTACGGGCCGTCGCTCCCCGTCTGCATGGAGGCCGCCGAGGCGGCGGCGCGGGACGAGGGCTGGGACCTGGAGGTCGTCGACCTGCGGTCGCTCGTGCCCTTCGACGAGGAAACAGTGGTGGAGTCGGTGCGCCGCACGGGCCGCGCCGTGGTCGTCCACGAGTCGGCGGGCTTCGCCGGCCCGGGCGGGGAGCTGGCGGCCCGTATCGGCGAACGCTGCTTCCACTACCTGGAGGCGCCCGTGCTCCGCGTATCGGGCTTCGACATCCCCTATCCGCCGCCGATGCTGGAGAAGCATCATCTTCCCGACGTGGACCGGATTCTCGACGCGGTCTCCCGTCTGCAGTGGGAGAGCGAATGGCGGGCGGGCGGGACGCCCGAGGGAGGGGTGCGCTGATGGCGTCCGTACGCGAGTTCAACCTGCCCGACCTGGGCGAAGGGCTGACGGAGGCGACGGTCGTGCGGTGGATGGTCGCCGTCGGCGACGTCGTGACCGTCGATCAGCCGGTGGTCGAGGTCGAGACGGCGAAGGCGCTGGTGGAGGTGCCCTGCCCTTACGGCGGGGTGGTCACCGCCCGCTACGGCGACGAGGGCACGGAGCTTCCCGTCGGGGCGCCCCTGATCACGGTGGCCGTCGGGGCTTCCGAGGAGGCGGGGGCGAACGGGGCGAACGGCGCTGCCGGGAGCGCCGGGCCCGCGGGCTCCGAGGCCGCCGGCGCTTCGGAGGGCTCGGACGGTTCCGGAAACGTGCTGGTCGGTTACGGCACGGCGGGTTCCGCCGGACGCCGCCGCCGGACCCGTCCCGTCGACGGCTTCCACCTGGCGGACGGGCAGGCACGTGGCGGTGTGGGCACCGCGCTCCCGCCGTCGCCGCCCCCGCAGGCCCCGCAGGGCGGCGCACAGGCCCCGCAGCCCGCGCCCGTCGAACCGTCCCAGCCGACGCACCGGCAGGGCCCTGTCGCCGTCATCTCACCGCTCGTGCGGCGTCTCGCCCGGGAGCACGGCCTCGACCTGCGCGGCATCCCGGGTTCCGGCCCGGAGGGCCTGATCCTGCGCGCGGACGTCGAGCGCGCCGCCCGCTCACGCGCCGAGGCGGCTCCGGCGGCGGCACCCGGCACGGCGGAGGGCACGGCAGCGGGCGCGGCCGGGGCTGTAGCCGGCGCCGCACCGCAGCAGGCCGCGCCGACAGCCGGACGGGCGCCCATTCGCATTCCGCTCACCGGTTTCCGCGGCACGGTCGCCGACAAGCTCTCCCGCAGCCGCCGCGAGATCCCCGACGCGACCTGCTGGGTCGACGCCGACGCGACGGAGCTGCTCGCCGCACGCCGCGCCATGAACGACCACGGCGCGGCCCACGGCACCGGCAAGATCTCGCTGCTGGCGCTCCTCGCGCGCATCTGCACGGCCGCGCTCGCCCGCTTCCCCGAGCTGAACTCCACGGTCGACACAGACGCCCGGGAAGTCCTCCGCCACCCTGACGTGCACGTCGGCTTCGCCGCCCAGACGCCGCGCGGACTCGTCGTCCCCGTGGTGCGGAACGCCCACGACCTGGACGCCGACGGGCTGACGGCGGAGATGTCCCGGCTGACGGAGTCGGCCCGTCAGGGCACGCTCACGCCGGGGGACATGACGGGAGGCACCTTCACCCTGAACAACTACGGGGTCTTCGGCGTGGACGGCTCGACACCGATCATCAACCACCCCGAGTCCGCGATGCTCGGCGTCGGGCGCATCACGGAGAAGCCGTGGGTGGTGGACGGGCAGCTGGCCGTACGCCACGTGGTGCAGCTGTCGCTCACCTTCGACCACCGGGTGTGCGACGGAGGCACGGCGGGCGGCTTCCTGCGGTACGTGGCGGACTGCGTGGAACACCCGGCGGTGCTGCTCCGTACGCTCTAGGGCGTGACATCCGACGGCCCCACCGGCAGTCCGCGCCTCCAGGGCGCCCGCCCCGAGGACGGGAGGGGTTCCCCCCGCGGGGACGCCCCCGTCCGCAGACACGACGCCGTCGTCCTCGCCGGCGGCGGCGCCAGGCGTCTCGGCGGCGCCGACAAGCCTGCCGTGACCGTCGGCGGCAGGCCGCTGCTCGACCGCGTGCTGTCGGCCTGCGCGGACGCGACGGCCACGGTCGTCGTCGGTCCGCGCAGGCCGACGCCGCGGCCGGTGACGTGGGTGCGCGAGGAGCCGCCGGGCGGCGGCCCCCTCGCGGCACTCGCCGCGGGGCTGCGGCACACCACCGAGCCGCTCGTCCTCGTCCTCTCTGCGGACCTGCCGTTCCTGCGCGCGCAGACCGTCCGGACGCTGCTGGCCGGGGTCGACGCCGAGCCCGGACGCGAAGACGGTGATGCGGCGCGGGCGGAGGACGCGGGGGACGGGCCCGCGGGCTACGAAGGGGCCCTCGTCGACGACGGCCGCGACCAGCCCCTCCTCGCCGCCTACCGCGCCGAATCGCTTCGCCGTGAACTGGCGCTGCTGCACACCGAGTACGGAAGTCTCCAAGGTCTCCCCTTGCGGCTTCTCCTTCCTGAGCTGAGACTTCGTCGCGTACGCGCGTCGTCCGACACATCCGACGCCCTCGACTGCGACACCTGGGACGACGTCGCCGCCGCGAGGGCACGCATCAGGGAGCGTGACACCGTGCTGGACGAGTGGATGACCGCCGCGAAGGCCGAACTCGGCGTGGAACTCGACGTCGACAACGCCATGCTTCTGGACCTGGCCCGCGACGCCGCCCACGGCGTGGCCCGCCCGGCCGCGCCCCTGACGACCTTCCTCGTGGGCTACGCGGCGGCGATGCGGGGCGGTTCTCCGCAGGACGTCGCGGAAGCCTCCCGCAAAGCCGTGCAGCTCGCCGCGCGTTGGGCGGCCGAGGCGGAGGAAGCGGGACCGGCCGGGGAAGCCGACGGCGACCGATGAGCGGTTCCGACGATCTCGACGAGGCGCTGGCGCTGGCCAACGAACGCCGGCGCGACGTCACCGCGCGAGCCGGCACCCCCGCGCGCGCGGCAAAAGGCACGGACGGCACGGCGGGGACACCCGCGACAGCGGGCCCGTCGTCCCCTGCGCGCGGCGGATGCCACGACGGACCGGGCGGACGCCCCGCCGGGGAATCCGGACGCCGGGGCGGGACGCGCCGCGAGGCACCGGAGGGCGGGCGCGACCACGCGCACGATCTCCCCTGGCCCGACGCCCGTACGTACGCCTCCCGCGTAGCCGGCCCCCTGCCGTCGTGCACCCTCCCCCTGGGCCAGGCGCTGAACCACACGCTCGCCGCGCCTCTCGACGCCCTCACCGACCTGCCCTCGTTCGACACCTCGGCCATGGACGGCTGGGCCGTCTCCGGCCCCGGCCCCTGGGAACTCGCCGAAGGGGAACGCCCCGCCGGTCACGGCCTCCTCGCCGGCGACCGGCGCCGCCCGCGCACCCTGCCCGACGGACGCGCCGTCCGCATCGCGACGGGAGCCCGCGTACCGCCGGGCGCGAGCGCGGTGCTGCGCCACGAGTACGGCGAGCTCGACGGGACCCGGCTGCGCGCCACGCACACCCCGCAACCCGGTGCGGACGTCCGTCCCCGCGGCCAGGAGTGCCGCTCGGGGGACCGCCTGCTGCCCTCCGGGACCTCCGTCACCCCCGCCGTGCTGGGCCTGGCGGCCGCCGCCGGGTACGACCGGCTCACCGTCACCGGGCGCCCCCGCGCCGAAGTCCTCGTCCTGGGCGACGAGTTGCTGCACAAGGGCGTCCCCCGTGACGGGCGCATCCGCGACGCGCTCGGGCCGATGGTCGAGCCGTGGCTCACGGCGCTCGGCGCGGACGTCCTGGTCACCAGGCGGCTCGGCGACGACGCCGAGGCTCTCCACGAAGCGGTCTCGACGACCACCGCCGACGTCCTCGTCACCACGGGCGGCACCGCGCGCGGCCCCGTCGACCATCTGCGCCCCACCCTCGCCCGTGCGAACGCGCGCCTCCTCGTCGAGGGCGTGCAGGTCCGGCCCGGGCACCCCATGCTGCTGGCACGCCTCCCCGCGGGGCGCGGCAGCCGGCAGCCGGACGGCTCGGGCCCGTACCTCGTCGGCCTGCCGGGGAACCCCCTCGCCGCGCTGTCCGGGCTGATGACGCTCGCGGCGCCACTGATCCGCACGCTCGCGGACCGCCCCTCCGGGACGCCGCCGTCCGCCCCGCTCAGCGACGGAGTGCAGGGCCATCCCCGCGACACCAGGCTCGTACCGGTAGTCCACTCGCCGGAGCAGTCACACGCCCGTCCGCTGCTCTACAACGGACCCGCCATGCTGCGCGGCATCGCCACCGCGACCGCGCTGGCCGTCGTACCGCCCGGTGGGGCGACGGCCGGGTCGCGGGTTTCGCTTCTGCCGCTCCCCTGGCACGGCTGGTGAGTAACGTACTCACGTGACAGACCAGCACCGCGTACTGCTGCCCCGCTCCGAGGTCAGCCCCCAACTCCAGGTCGGCAGACGGCTTCTGGCCGCGTTCCTGGTGCTGGCGTCGACCGTCCTCATCGTCTACCTCGACCGCGGCGGCTACCACGACAACGCAGACGACAGCGTCAGCTTCCTCGACTGCGTCTACTACACGACCGTCACGCTCTCCACGACGGGCTACGGCGACATCGCCCCCGCCAGCGACGGGGCCCGCATCGCGAACATCCTGCTCGTCACGCCGCTCCGCGTCCTCTTCCTGATCATCCTCATCGGCACCACGCTCGAGGCGCTCACGGACCGCACCCGCGAGCAGTGGCGCCTGTCCCGCTGGAGGTCCCAGTTGCGCGACCACACCGTCGTCGTCGGCTTCGGCACGAAGGGCCGTTCGGCGGCTCAGACGCTGCTCTCCACCGGTGTCGGCCGGGACCGGATAGTGGTGATCGACCCCAACCACCACGTGGCGAAGGCCGCGAACGACGAGGGCTACGTGAGCGTCGCGGGCGACGCCACCCGCAGCGACGTCCTCGCCCGCGCCGAGGTGCGGCGCGCCAAGCAGATCGTCATCGCCACGCAGCGCGACGACACCGCCGTGCTCGTGACGCTGACCGCGCGGCAGCTCAACCCGCGCCTGAAGATCGTCGCCGCGGTGCGGGAGGAGGAGAACGTGCCGCTGCTGCGCCAGTCCGGCGCCGACTCGGTCATCACCAGCGCGAGCGCGGCGGGACGCCTCCTCGGCCTCTCCGTGCTGAGCCCGCACGCCAGCTCCGTCATGGAGGACCTCATCCAGCAGGGCTCCGGGCTCAGCCTCAACGAGCGTCCGGTCACCAAGGCCGAGGTGGGCCGCCCGCCGAGGGAGTGCAAGGACCTCGTGGTGACGGTCGTCAGGGGCCACAGGCTCCTCGGCTACGACAACCCCGAAGCCGATCCGCTGCAGTCCACCGACCGGATCGTGGTGATCCACCGCTCCTCCACACCGCATCCGGGCGGCCCCACCTCCGGCACCGATCCGACGCACGGCGGAACGGGCGGCACCGGGGGACCGGGCGGTGCGGGCGGCGTCGGGTTCTGGCGGAACGAGCGCGGCGGAGGCCGGTGAGGAGCCCCTCCACGCACGCGGCCGGCAGCCGCTGAGCCCGGTCCGCGTCCAGCCCGTCCGCCGAGTCGCGCATGCACTCATGGCGGTTCCGGGCGGACGGCCCCGTACGGCTCTCGCGCCGGGCAGGGGACGGCAGTTGCGGTCCGGGCTCGGGGACGAGCGCCGGAAGTACCCAGCGGGGCGGTGCCGTTCGGAGGCGGCCTGGGAGTAGCGTCGGCCCCATGGGTACGTCCAATTCCACGATGCACGCCGTCACCATCCCCGAACCCGGCGGACCCGACGCCCTCGTATGGGCCGAGGTCCCCGTCCCCGAACCGGCCGAGGGCGAAGTGCTCGTCGAGGTCGCGGCGAGCGCCGTGAACCGCGCCGACCTGCTGCAGCGGCAGGGCTTCTACGACCCTCCGCCCGGCGCCTCCCCGTATCCCGGCCTCGAGTGCTCCGGGCGCATCACGGCGCTGGGCCCGGGCGTCAGCACGTGGGCGGTCGGCGACGAGGTCTGCGCGCTGCTCGGCGGCGGAGGCTACGCCGAGCAGGTCGCCGTCCCCACCGGCCAGCTCCTGCCCGTCCCGGACGGCATCGACCTGACGACGGCCGCGTCGCTGCCCGAGGTGACCAGCACGATCTGGTCGAACGTCTTCATGGTCGCCCACCTCCGCCCCGGCGAGACCCTTCTCGTCCACGGCGGCGGCAGCGGCATCGGAACCATGGCGATCCAGCTCGCGAAGGCGGTCGGCGCACGGGTCGCGGTGACCGCCGGCAGCAAGGAGAAGCTCGACCGGTGCGCCGAGCTCGGCGCGGACATCCTGATCAACTACCGCGAGCAGGACTTCGTCGAGGAGCTTCGCGCCGCCACCGACGGACAGGGCGCCGACGTCATCCTCGACATCATCGGAGCCAAGTACCTGCAGAAGAACGTCAAGGCCCTCGCCTTCAACGGCCGCCTTGCGATCATCGGCCTGCAGGGCGGCGTGAAGGGCGAACTCAACCTGGGCGCGCTGCTCTCCAAGCGGGCGGCGGTGACGGCGACTTCGCTGCGTGCCCGTCCGGCTGCCGAGAAGGCGGCCATCGTCGCGGCCGTGAAGGAGCACGTCTGGCCGCTGCTGGCCGACGGGCGCGTGAAGCCGGTGGTCGACCGCACGCTGCCGATGAGCCGGGCCGCCGACGCCCACCGTGCGCTGGAGGAGAGCAGCCACATCGGCAAGATCCTGCTGACCTCGCAGCCGGAGTCGTAGCAGACCCCGCACCGACCCTCCCGGATGCCGGTTTTGTCCAACTATGTAACGCTGATTGCATTATTGGACTACCGGCCCCGGGAGGGTCTCTGCCGTGAGGCACGGACGCCACAGACTCCGCGCGACCGCCCTGCTGCCGTGTGCAGTCGTACTGCTGGTCACGCCCCTCACCAGCGCGGCGTCCGTACCGCACAGGCAGCCGCAGCCCGGCGGACCGGCGCGCTCCGCGGAGATCGGCGGGGTCGCCGCGAAAGCCGCCGGTTCCGTGCGGGCGGGCACCGGCGCCGTACGAGCGGGCACCGATGCCGTGCGTGACGGGAACCGCCTCGCCGGAATCCGGGAGCTGCTGAGCGATACGGGATCCGCGGCGGGAGCGCCCGTCCTCACCACCCGGTCCGCGCAGCGGTCCGTCACCGCCGGCTCCGGGACCCGGAAGGCGGAGAAGTCACCGGACGACGACGGCACTTCGGCCCCGTCCCCCCAGGGGGGACGTCAGCACAGCCGCACCGAACCGGGCAGCCCGCCGGCCGGGGATTCCACGGGCCGCTCCCCCCGGTCGGAGCGGCCCTCCGGCTCGTCCGCGTCCTCGGACGGCTCCTCCGCGCCCTCCGGATCGTCGGACTCGTCCGGCTCCGTGCGGACGCCCGGTACGGACCGGCACTCCTCGTCCCCCCGCCCCCACCACAGCGGGGGGACGGCTGACGGCCGCCGCGACGCCCGCGACCCCTCCCCGCAGACGGGTCGTCCGGGCGGCGGGACCGAGCCGGACAGGCCGCGCGGCCGCGCCGAACGCCGGGCGGACCCGGGCCGGGGAGCGGCGGCGAAGGACGGCGGCCGTGAGGGCGGCGGCAACGGGCACGGGGACCGCGAGCGGAACGGGCACGGCGGGGACACCAGCGTCGAGGGCGGCGTATTCGGCGACGGTGAGGCCGACGTGCCGGGTCACCGCCCCGAAGGGGACGCACCGGGCGGGACGGAGCAGGAGGCGAGGTCCCCTGCCGCGCACAGGGTCTCCCCGGTGCTCCCGCTGGGCGCCGGGCTGACTTCCATCGGCCTCGGGCTGGGCCTTCTCGCACTGAGGCTGCGACGGGGATGACGGGCCGCCCCCGTGTTCGGACCTCGGTCGCCGCCCGCGGGTACCGGACATGCAGAATGGGGGCATGACACAGCCGAGCAACGAACGTCAGCGGGAGAACCAGCAGGTCCTGGTCGTCGGCCCGGACGGCATGGCTCTCGGCAGCGCCGACCCCAAGGGCGGTGGCGGGGAGGACGACGAGCAGGCTGAGGTTCCCGTCACGGAGATGGTCGAGCAGCCCGCGAAGGTCATGCGGATCGGCAGCATGATCAAGCAGCTGCTCGAAGAGGTGAAGTCCGCTCCGCTCGACGAGGCGAGCCGCGTACGGCTGAAGGAGATCCACACCAGCTCGATCAAGGAGCTCGAGGACGGCCTCGCCCCCGAGCTGATCGAGGAGCTGGAGCGGCTCTCCCTGCCGTTCACCGACGACTCGGTGCCGACCGAGGCCGAACTCCGCATCGCGCAGGCACAGCTGGTCGGCTGGCTCGAAGGTCTCTTCCACGGCATCCAGACCGCGCTGTTCGCACAGCAGATGGCCGCCCGCGCGCAGCTGGAGCAGATGCGCAGGGCGCTGCCCCCCGGCAGCCTCCCGGAGGAGGGCATCCTCGGGGACCACGAGTCCGGCCGGTCGCCCCGCTCGGGCGGGCCCTACCTCTGATCGGCCGCTCCGCGGGGCGGCGATCAGTCCTCGGGGCGTCCGGCTCTACGGGGCCGCGGGGGCGTGGTGTGCGGGTTCAGCCCGCGGCCGGCGGCCGTCCCGCCATCCAGTGGTAGAGCGTCATGGCGACGCTCGTGGCCAGGTTGTAGCTGGAGACCTGCGGCTGCATGGGCAGGGCCACCAGATGGTCGGCGCGCTCCCGCAGCGCGGTGGACAGGCCGTGCCGTTCGGAGCCGAAGGCGATGAGCGCGTCGTCGGGCAGTGCGACCGTGCGGACGTCCTCGCCCTCAGGGTCCAGTGCGAAGAGCGGACCGGACGGCAGAGCTTCCGGCTCGCACTGCTCGACCACCGTCGCGAAGTGCAGTCCGGCACTGGCTCGCACCACGTTGGGGTGCCACGGATCGACACTGCCGGTGGTGAGCACTCCCGCCGCCCCGGCCCCGGCGGCGAGCCGGATCACCGCACCGACGTTTCCCAGGTGGCGCGGGTTGTCGAGCACCACGGCGGGTGCCGTACGGACATCGCTCTGGGCACCGCCGGCGGCCGTACGGATCAGCGAGCCCCCTGAGCGTCCACTGCCCCGGACGGCGAGCGCCGCGACGCCGGTCGGATGCGGGCGCGGCACGAGCCCGCTCAGCGTCTCCGCGGGCACCTCGTGCAGCCTCTGCGACAGCGTGCCGGTCAGGTCGGGGGCGAGTTCCTCCGCGAGCGCGAGCACCGCGCGACGGTCCGCGGCCAGGGCGAGCGGAATCTCCGCCTCGAACCGCAGAGCGTGCTTCAGCGCGTGGAAGCCGTCGAGCAGCACGCTCTCCGCCGCCGTCGCGCGCCACTGCCGCAGCAGCGCATCCGCCTCGGCAGGGGGCCCGGCGGCCCCCTGCCCGTCGTGCATGTCGTTCACGCGGCCGACCGTCCTGTCATGCGGTCAGCGTACGGACACGTTCTCGCCGGACCTCTGGCGCGGCACGGCGGACTGGCTCTCGCCGTCCGCACCGGGGCTCCCGTCCGCACCGGCGCCGGGCCTGCCCAGCCGCGACAGGAGCCGCTTCCGGCCGCCCGAGGCACGTGCGCCCATCCACAGCAGCGCGGCGGTCGGCAGGAACACGGCGTCCGCCGCGACCATCGCCATCGAGAAGAACGGCAGCCCCAGCAGCACGGCGATGCTCACGTGCTCCGTGATCATGGCGGCGAGCAGCACGTTCTTCACTCGCCGGTTGAAGAGCGCGAACGGGAAGGCGACCTGGACGGCGACCGTGCCGTAGGTGATGAGCAGCATCAGGAGGCCGCTGCCCGCCAGGATGGAGTTCAGCTCGGGCCACGGCGAGAAGTAGTCCAGGTTCATCGGGTAGTAGACGGCCGTGCCGTCCTGCCAGCGGGACCCCTGGATCTTGTACCAGCCGGCCGTCGAGTAGATCAGGCAGACCTCGACGACGATGACCAGCAGCGCCGCGTTGTGCACGAGGTTGGCGAGCATGTCGCACACGGTGCGTGCCTCGCTGTGCGGCGCGTACCGGGCGGCCATGCGCCACACCGCCTGCGACGCCCACAGCGCCCAGAAGAACAGGCCCCAGCCGATGCTCAGCCCGCCGAGAGCCGTCGCACCGACCATCACCGCGCCGAAGACGGCCCACAGCACGACGCCTGTCGCGTCCGACTGCACGGCCCGGCCGTCTCCGCCGCCGCGGCGGCGCAGGCGGCGCGCGTCGAGGGACCAGACCTGGCCGCACCGGGTGAGCACCAGGTACATCGCCATCAGGTGGATGACGTTGTCCCCGCCGTCGCCCATGAACACGCTGCGGTTCTGCAGCGACAGCACGCCGATCATGAACAGCACGGACGACGTGCGGGAGCGCCAGCCGATCAGCAGCGTGACGCTGGAGAGGATCGCCAGGACGTAGACGAACTCGAACCAGGCGGTGCTGTCCGTCCAGAGCAGGACGGTGAAGGCGTGGTTCGACTCGATGAGCCTGTCCGCCAGGTTCCAGCCCCACGGGCCGTCCGGTCCGTACAGCTCGTGGCGGTGCGGCAGTTCGCGCAGGAGGAAGAAGAGCCAGGTGGCGGCGAAGCCGATCCGCACGATCGCCGTCTGGTAAGGAGCGAGGGCGCTCCCGGTGATACGGGCGACGCCCTTCGCGAACGCGCTGTCGGGCGGGCTCGCGCCGTCCGCGGCTTCGCCGGGCAGGGTCTCGGGGTGGGGGGCGTCACCGGCCGGAGAGGGGTTCCGGGTCCCGTACGGGCCGGTGGGCGGGGCCTGCTGCTCGCTGCCCGCACGGGAAGGGCCGTCCGCGTACGGGGGCTGCTGCTCGCCGTCCGCGAGGGGGGCCTCCGCACGGCCGCCGGCCCAGGAAGGCCCGTCGGTGCGCTCGCCGTGGGGTCCGTACTGCTCGCTCACTTCTCCCAGCCCCCCGGAATGTCCGCGCTGCCGACCTGCCACCAGGGCTGGACCCGGTAGTCGGTCTTGGTGTCCGCCTTCTCGTCACTCCACGGCGGCGGCGCCACCGGCGTGGTCGCGGAGCGGACCTGGATGCGCTCCACCGTGCCGCCGTTGAGCTCGGTACCGAAGCGGAGCATCACTATTCGCTTGATGTAGGTCTCGGACAGATCACCCCGCAGTCCGACGGGCTTGCCCTTGTCGTCGTGCGAACCGTTGTAGAACTCCCACGCCCTGCGCAGCTCGTTCTGCTGTATGTGGCTGGGGGCGACGTTGTGGTCGATGTCCTCGCCGTCCATGGCGGAGAGGTTGACCCAGCCGGTCGTCTCCGTGCCGCCGTCGGGCTTGGCGACCTTCGCGCGGGCGTGCACGGCTATGTTCTGCTGCAGCGGGTTGGGAGCGAACAGCTTCCAGTTCTGCTCGAACTCCGGGTAGATGTAGTCGTCGACGCCCTGACCGTGCTTCTTGGTCATGGTGTTCGAGGGCGCGACGTGCAGGAAGACCATCACCAGATGGACGGCCACGGCGACGGCCACCGCCGCCACGGAGACAGCCATGATCATGCGCGCGGGCAGCGACATGGCCGCGTGGCCCCCACCGCGCGCCTCCCCAGGCCGCCCGCCGCTCTCCGGCGGCGGTGCCTGCTGCTCTGCTGGCTCCATGCCCTCCCCTGCTCCCCACGTTCATGTCCCGAGGTACGGCCTCAGAGATTATTCGAGCCTTGACACCCTATGGGGCCGCACCTCACCATTGAACCGAACGATCGGTCGGTAGGCGGCGCGGCTTCGGCCGTCGGCAAGGGGGTCGAGATGACATCGGTGCTGCTCGGCGAAGGCGCACAGAGCTCCGAGGGTCCGGCGGACCCGCTTGCGGATTTCGAAGGTGCGATCGCCGCGGACGAGCGGATCGAACCGCGGGACTGGATGCCGGACGACTACCGGAAGACGCTGGTCCGGCAGATGGCCCAGCACGCGCACTCCGAGATCATCGGGATGCAGCCGGAGGCGAACTGGATCACCCGCGCCCCGTCGCTGCGCCGCAAGGCGATCCTGATGGCCAAGGTGCAGGACGAAGCGGGCCACGGCCTGTATCTCTACAGCGCCGCGGAGACTCTCGGCACGAGCCGCGAGGAGCTGCTCGACAAGCTGCACTCCGGCCGCCAGAAGTACAGCTCGATCTTCAACTACCCCACCCTGACCTGGGCGGACGTGGGCGCCATCGGCTGGCTCGTCGATGGCGCGGCGATCACGAACCAGGTGCCGCTGTGCCGCTGCTCCTACGGGCCGTACGCCCGGGCGATGATCCGCGTCTGCAAGGAGGAGTCCTTCCACCAGCGGCAGGGCTTCGAGCTGCTGCTCGCGCTGAGCCGGGGCACCGAGGCCCAGCACGCCATGGCGCAGGACGCCGTGGACCGGTGGTGGTGGCCGTCGCTGATGATGTTCGGCCCGCCGGACGACGAGTCCGCGCACAGCGCCCGCTCCATGGCCTGGAAGATCAAGCGTCATTCGAACGACGAGCTGCGCCAGCGCTTCGTGGACATCTGCGTGCCGCAGGCCGAGGCGCTCGGTCTGACCCTCCCCGACCCGGACCTGCGCTGGAACGAGGAGCGGGGCCACTGGGACTTCGGCCCGATCGACTGGGAGGAGTTCCGCCAGGTGCTGCAGGGCAACGGGCCGTGCAACGAGGAGCGGATCGGCCGCCGCAGGCAGGCGCACGAGGACGGCGCCTGGGTGCGGGACGCGGCCGCGGCGTACGCAGCGAAGCGCGGCACGGGCCGGCCAGCGGCACAGGCAGTGGCACAGGAACAGCCGCGGGCGCAGGCGCAGACACAGGATCAGCACGACGGGGAGACGGCGGTGAGCCCACGATGAGCAGCAGCGACTGGCCTCTGTGGGAGGTGTTCGTGAGGAGCAGGCGCGGCCTGTCGCACACTCACGCGGGCAGCCTGCACGCACCCGACGCCGAACTCGCGCTGCGCAACGCACGCGATCTCTACACGCGCCGCTCCGAGGGCGTCTCCGTGTGGGTGGTGCCGTCCGAGGCGATCACCGCGTCCTCCCCCGACGAGAAGGACCCCTTCTTCGCGCCCGCCGCGGACAAGCCGTACCGCCACCCCACGTTCTACGAGGTACCGGAAGGGGTGCGGAACCTGTGACGCGCTCCCAGGACACCCCTGCCGGCGGCGGGGCAGCCACGCGCGCGGAGGCGGCGCTCGACAGCCCGCTCCTTCCGCTGGCCGACGACGCGCTCGTCCTCTCGCACCGGCTGGGGGAGTGGGCGGGTCACGCGCCGGTGCTGGAGGAGGAGCTGGCGCTGGCCAACATCGCCCTCGACCTTCTCGGTCAGGCGCGCGTGCTCTACTCACAACTCGGCGACGAGGACGAACTCGCCTTCCTGCGCGAGGAACGGTCCTTCCGCAACTGCCAGCTCGTGGAGCAGCCCAACGGCGACTTCGCCTGCACGATGGTCCGCCAGCTGTTCTTCTCCGCCTGCCAGGAGCTGCTCTTCGGCCAGCTCGCGGAGCTCGGCGATCCGCTCGCCTCGAAGGCCGTCAAAGAAGCCGAGTACCACCGCGACCACGCCGAGCACTGGACGATCCGCCTCGGCGACGGCACAGAGGAGAGCCACGCCCGTACGCAGCGGGCCGTGGACGGCCTGTGGAGGTACACGGGCGAGCTGTTCGAGCCGCTGCCGGGGCCGGCTCCCGTGGGCGCGGTCGACTGGGCGGCGCTGAGGGCGGGCTGGACGGAGCGGGTCACGCGCGTACTGACGTCCGCCACCCTCACGGTTCCGGACAGCCCCCAGAGCGGGGCGTGGGCGGCGGGCGCGGGCCGTCAGGGCCTGCACACCGAGCCGTTCGGGCGGATGCTCGCGGAGATGCAGCACCTCCACCGCAGCCACCCGGGGGCGTCGTGGTGACCGGCACGGCGCACGGCACGGCAGGCGCCGCGGTCGCCGCCTCTGCCCCCGCCTCCTCCGTCTCCGCCGCCGCCGGGCGGCGCCTGGAGGAGCTGTCGACGGTGGCGGGCTCCGTCCCCGACCCCGAACTCCCCGTGGTGACACTCGCCGAGCTGGGTGTGCTGCGGGCCGTGCGGGAGCAGAGTCCCGGCGGTCCCGTCGAGGTCGAGATCACTCCGACGTACACCGGCTGCCCCGCGATCGAGACCATGGCCGCGGACATCGAACAGGCTCTGCGGGAGCACGGCGTCGCGGAGGTCTCCGTGCGCACCGTCCTCGCTCCCCCGTGGAGCACGGACGACATCACGGACGAGGGGCGCCGCAAGCTCACCGAGGCCGGCATCGCGCCGCCTCGCGGCGGTTCACCCGGCGGCTCCGGGCCCGTGCCGCTCACGCTGGCCATCCGCTGCCCCAACTGCGGCTCGACCGAGACGAGCCTGATCAGCCGGTTCTCCTCCACGGCCTGCAAGGCGCTGCGCCGCTGCGAGGCGTGCCGGGAGCCGTTCGACCACTTCAAGGAGGTGTGAGCGGCGCCGTGAGCACCTTCCACGCACTCCGTGTCGCATCCGTCGACCGGCTCACAGACGACTCGGTCGCACTGACCATCGCCGTGCCGCCCGAGCTGCGCTCCCTGTACGGCTACGCGCCCGGCCAGCACATCGCCCTGCGCCGGCACCGTGGCGAAGGCGCCGACGGTTCGGCGGGAGCGGACTCGGGCTCAGCGGCGTACACGGGCTCGGAGGTCAGGCGGACGTACTCGCTGTGCGCCCCCTCGTCGGACGCCCCGGAGACGCTGCGCGTCGGCATACGCGGCATCGAGGGCGGCGACTTCTCCACCTACGCCGTGAAGGAGCTGGCCCCGGGCGACACGGTGGACGTCCTGCCGCCCGCCGGCAGGTTCGTCCTCGAACCCCGGCCCGGCCACTTCGCCGCCGTGGTGGGCGGCAGCGGCATCACTCCCGTGCTCTCCATCGCCGCCACGCTCCTCGCGCGCGAGCCCGAGTCGCGCTTCTGCCTGATCCGCAGCGACAGGTCGACGGCGTCGACGATGTTCCTGGAGGAGGTGGCCGACCTCAAGGACCGCTTCCCCCACCGCTTCCAGCTGGTCACCGTGCTCTCCCGGGAGGAGCAGCAGAGCGGCCTGCCGTCCGGCCGTCTCGACACGGAGCGGCTGCGGCAGCTTCTGCCCGCGCTGCTGCCCGTCGAGGAGATCGCGGGCTGGTACCTGTGCGGCCCGCTCGGCCTGGTCGAAGGCGCGTCGCGGGCGATGCGCGAGCTGGGCGTACCGCGGGGCCGCATCCACCAGGAGATCTTCCACGTCACCGACGCACCGGCGGCGCCCGCGGGCGAGGCAGCCCGGGCGCCGGGCGCCGGGGCGGACGGCGCAGCCGCTGCCCGGGCCGCCGCGGTCACGGCGACTCTCGACGGACGTTCGGGCTCCTGGCCGATGAACGAGGGCGAGTCCGTGCTGGAGACGGTGCTGCGCCACCGCGCCGACGCACCGTTCGCGTGCAAGGGCGGCGTGTGCGGCACCTGCCGGGTGCGTCTGGTCTCGGGCGACGTCCACATGGAGCGCAATTACGCCCTGGAGGAGGACGAACTGGAGGCGGGGTACGTGCTCGCCTGCCAGTCCCGTCCCCTCACGTCAGCGGTGGAAGTGGACTTCGACGGCTGAGGCCGAGCCCGAGGCGGATGACCGGGTCCGGGCCGGTACCCGGGCGGCCCGGGGGATGCCCAAGTCCCGGACCGGGAAGCGGGGCGCGCGGGACGGCGTTGCGCCCGTCCTGCGCACAGGGCTCTGCCTGCGTACGGCGCCCGTCCTGTTCTGGGCCCGCCTGAAGGTCCGCGGGACCTGCCGTCGCGGGCCGCCGAGGCACCGGAAGAGCCGTCAGGAGAGCCGTCAGGCGACGTGCGCCGGGTCCGTGTCACCCGTGAGGGGGCGTCCGGCCGCCTCCCAGGCGAGCATGCCGCCGTCCACGTTCACCGCGTCGACGCCCTGCTGGCGCAGGTACTGCGTGACCTGCGCCGAGCGCCCGCCCACGCGGCAGACCACGTAGACGCGCTCGCCCTCGCCGGCGCGCTCGTGCAACTCACCGATCCTGCCGACGAATTCGCTCATGGGGATGTGCAGTGCGCCCTCGGCGCGGCCCGCGGCCCACTCGTCGTTCTCGCGGACGTCCAGCAACAGGGCGTCCGCGGGCACCGACGCGACGTCGACCTGCGGCAACTGACCGTTCTGCATTGCTCGGCTCTCTCTCAGTTCTCTTCCGCGGCCGTGCCGGCGTCACCCGCGCCGCGTCCGCTGTCCGCACCGGGGGCGGCTCCGTCCGCATTCTCCGCGGCTCCGGGTCCGGCCGACGTACCTGCCGCGGACACGTCCGCCGCAGGTACGTCCGCAGGGGCCGAGTCCGCCGCTCCGGACGGCTCGCTTTCCGGCCGCACCGCCCCGCCGGCTTTCATCACCTCGGTCAGGCGCCCCAACTCCGCCTCCCGCTCGGCCACTTGCTGCAGCAGCTGCTCGGCGATCTCCTCCAGCAGCTTGTCGGGGTCGTCCGGGGCCATTTTCAGCATCGCGCCGATCGCGCTCTGCTCCATCTCGGCCACCATGGCGGTCAGCGCCTCCTTGCGCTCCGCCAGCCATTCCAGCCGGGCGTACAGCAACTCGCTCTGCGCAAGCCGCGCTTCGGGCTCCTCCTCGCGCGGCCCTGCCTCCCACTCCTCCAGCAGTTCGCGCAGCGCGTCCGTGTCACCGTCCCCGTAGGCCTTGTTGACGCGCACAAGGAACTCCTCGCGCCGCTTGCGCTCCGCCTCCTCCTGCGCCAGGTCGGGGTGGGCCTTGCGGACCAGCTCCCGGTACGCCTTGCGCGCCTCCTCGCTGGGACGCACCCGGCTCGGGGGCCGGACGTTCCGCTCGGTGAGCATGGCGGAGGCCTCGGGCGAAAGCCCCTCGGAGTCGATCCAGCCGTGGAACAGCTCCTCGACGCGGGGCATCGGCAGCACCGCCGCCCGCAGCTCCCGCGCCTTGCGCAGGTCGTCCGGGTCGCCGCTGATCGCCGCGGCCACCTCGGCGATGCTCGCGTCCAGCTCGTCCAGGCGCGCGTACATGGGGCCGAGGCGCTGGTGGTGCAGGCGGGAGAAGTTCTCGATCTCGATGCGGAACGTCTCCACCGCGATCTCGTATTCGATCAGCGCGGTCTCGGCGGCCCGTACCGCCCGCTCCAGCCGCTCCGTGCCCGGCTCACCGGCCTGCCCGCCCCCGTCCGGGGCGGGCGCCTGCTCCGGAGATCCGGCAGGGCCGGGCACGCCGTCCGGCTGCCCTCGGTCGTCCGGCTGCCCGGGCTGCTCCGGCTCTTCGGCTTGCGCTTCCGGGTTCGCTTTCATCGGGCCCACCCTACGGAAGGGCGTCCGGCCTTCCCAGCGCGCCTGCGCGGATCACGCGCGGAACTCCTGCGGGCAGCCGGCCGCTTCGTCGGGCAGGTGCGCGTCCGCCCAGCGCGTGAGCTCCGTCATCGCGGGCTTGAGCGCCAGGCCCGCGTCGCTGAGCCGATAGCTGACCCGCAGCGGGGGGCCTTCCTCCACGGTCCGTACGACCAGGCCGAGCGCGCCCAGTTCGCTCAGCCGGTCGGAGAGCATGCGCTCACTGATGCCCGGTACCGCGCGACGGAGCTGCGCGAAGTGGCCCGGCCCGTTCATGAGCGCCGCCAGGACCAGTCCGGTCCAGCGCTTGCCCAGCATCTGGAAGACCCGTGTGATCCCGCTCTCAGGCGCCATGCACTGCTCGACAGCGGGCGCCGCTTCCTCCTGCGTCTGGTTCCCGGGCTCTGCCATGGCTCAAGGGTACTGCGCCGAGACAAGGGGATGAAAAAAAGTAAGCTCCTGTGTTATCAATAGTTGCAGCCCTAAAGCGCACCTACTTATGCATCCAAAGGAGCTTCCCTCATGGCGACCCTGCTTCACATCGACTCCTCGCTCTTCCCGCAGGAGGGTTCCGTCTCGCGCGCCGTCGCCGCGTCGTTCCGCACCGCGTGGGAGGAGCAGCACCCGGAGGGCACCGTCGTCCACCGGGACCTGGCAGCCGATCCGCTGCCGCACCTCGACCAGACTGCCGCGGCGGCCGGCTTCGCCGCGCCGGACGCCCGCACCCCCGAACAGGCCGCCGCCTACGCGCTCCGCGACCGGCTGGCCCGGGAGCTCGAGGAGGCGGACGCCGTGCTGATCGGGGCGCCGATGTACAACTACACGATCCCCTCGACACTGAAGGCGTGGGTCGACCACGTGATCCTGCAGGGCCGCACCGCGGGCACGGACAAGCCCTCCGGAGCGGGCACGCCCACCGTGGTGGTGGCCAGCAGGGGCGGCGGCTACGGGCCCGGCACCCCGCGCGAGAGCTTCGAGTTCGTGCAGAACTACCTGGGCAAGGTCCTGGGCGAGGTCATGGGCCTGGACGTGGAGTTCGTGGTCCCGGAGCTCACCCTGGCCCCCGTCACCCCGGGCATGGAGTCCCTCGTCGACCAGGCGGAGGTCTCGCGCGCCCGGGCCCACGAGGCGGCGGAGACGCACGCCAAGAACCTCGCCGCCCGGCTCACCGCGGCCGCCTGAACAGCCGGCCGCCCGGACACCCCGGCGAGCCACCACCGAGCCCACCGGCGCCTGCCGGCGGGCTCGCGGGCGTACGGGCGGGACGTCCGCGCAGGCCGTACGGGCAAGCAGACGGGCGGCCCCTGACGCGGGTCAGCCCCTCCCCGAGCCCCCTGCGCCGCCCGCCCCGGAACCCGCCTCCCTGCCGCGCCGCCCGTGCAACTCCCGCAGCGCACCCGCCAGTTGCTCGCCGTTGAGGGGCTCCGCCGGCAACGGCGACGCCCCCTCCTTGCGCAGCCCGTCGACGAACAGCGCCAGCAACCGCCGCCACGAGCCCGGCGAGGCAGCCTCCGCGGCAGGGACCGCACGTCCCACCACCGCCAGCGCGAACAGCAGGTCCTCGACCGAGAGATCGTCGCGCGCCGTCCCCTCGCGTACGCAGCGCGCGAGCAGCCCGCGGAAGGTCTCGGCGTTGTGCGCGTGGAGGGCGTCCAGCGTCGGCAGGCCCTCGACGCCGGTGGTCAGCAGGTCGGTCGCGCCGCGGTCGGCGGCGAGCCCCGTGAAGAGACGCTCGACGTAGGAGATCAGACCGCTCCAGGGATCCTCCGCCCTGCGCGCTTCCTCACCGGCCTCGACGGTGGCCGTGAGCATGTCGTGGAAGACGGCCTCGATGAGGGAGGCCCGGTCCGGGAAGCGCCGGTAGAGCGTGGCGTTGCCGACCCCGGCCCGCCGGGCGATCACGTCGAGCGGCGCCTCGACGCCCTGCTCCGCGTAGATCTCGCGGGCCGCCGCGAGGACCGCCTCGCGGTTCCGCTGCGCGTCTCGTCTCACGCAGCGCACCGTACCCGACCGTGGAGCACTCCCCACTTCCCTGCTACGGTCGCTTAAGTGGGGACCACTCCTCACTTGATTCTCTCTGGAGCCGCCGATGAGCGCCGAGCCCGCCGACACCGGACACCCGGACCCTCCCCGCTCCGCCTCAGCACCGCTCCCCGTCGACCTGACGGACGAGGCGCGGACACTGCTGACCGCCCCCTACCCCCTCTACGCGCGGCTGCTCGCCGACCGGCCCGTCCAGCACGTCCGGTTGACCGACGTGGGCCCCTGCTGGATGGTCCTCGGGCACCGCGAGGTGCGGGCGGCCCTCACCGACGACCGGCTGCGCAACGACATCCGGCACTCCGCGAACTGGGACGACGACGGCACCTACGCCGTGGGCCCCAACATGCTCCAGGCGGACCCGCCGGCCCACACGCGGCTCCGGAGGCTCGTCGCCCGTGAGTTCACGGCACACCGCGTCCAGGCCCTGCGTCCGCGCGTCGAGCGCATCGCCGGTGAACTCGTCGGCTCCGTCGCCCGGAAAGGCCACGCCGACCTCGTCGAGGAATTCGCCTTCCCCCTGCCCATCACGGTGATCTGCGAACTCCTCGGCGTACCCGCCGAGGAACGCACCTCCTTCGGCGCCTGGTCGACGGAGATCGTCGCCCCGTCCTCGCCGGAGGCGGCCACAGCGGCGTCCCAGTCGATGGGCGCCTACCTCCTCGATCTCGTCGGCCGCAAACGCCGAACACCCCGCCCCGACGCGGGCGACCTGCTGCACGCACTCGTCCGCACCGCCGACGAGGACGGCGGTGCGCTCACATCCGACGAACTCCTCGGCATGGCCTTCCTGTTGCTCGTCGCCGGGTACGAGACCACCGCCAACCTGATCTCCAGCGCCGTCCGGCTCCTCCTCACCCATCCCGGGCAGCTCGCCGCCCTGCGCGCGGACCGGTCGCTGCTGGAGGGTGCCGTCGAGGAGGCGCTGCGCTACGAACCACCCGCCCAGGCCGCGACGTTCCGGTACACGGCGGAGCCCGTGACGCTGGCCGGCGTCCGCATCCCCCAAGGCGAGACGGTGCTGCTCTACCTCGCGGCCGCCAACCGGGATCCGATCCGCTTTCCGCACCCCGAGCGCTTCGACATCACCCGCGACCCGGCAGCCACCCGTGCGCACCTCTCCTTCGGCCACGGCATCCACCACTGTCTCGGCGCCCCGCTGGCCCGCCTCGAAGCCTCGATCGCGCTGCGCACACTGCTGGAGCGCCTGCCCGGCCTGGCGCTCGCGGAGGACGCCGAACGGCCGGACTGGCGCCCCGGCCTGCTGCGCGGCCTGCGCTCGCTGCAGGTCCGCTGGTGACACGGCCTCGTCGCGGGCGTCGTCACCAGCGGACGTGCGCCGGTACTGGGCAGGGCCAGGTCACCGGTCCACAGGGTCCGGCAGCGGCTCGTCCGTCCAGTGGACGACTTCGTCACCCGCCTTGGCGGAGAGGACCCGTCCGTGCCAGTCGTCGGTGAAGAGGTCGGCACCGGGGATGGCGTTCCGCTCGGCTCCGTTTCCGGCGAGGCCTCCCGTCTCGGACTTCCCAGGTCGTAGGGACACTTGGAGGGCGCGGCGCCCGCACAGGAGCCCGGCCGAAGGGGCGGGGGCACGAAGAGGCGAGGGCACGAGAGCAGTTCACGACAGGAGCGGGCGCCGGCGGTCGGCCGAATCGACCATGTCGAGCATGACCCTCTCCAGGAACGTCCCCGCCCTCCGCAGCCGCTGCCCCACGGGGTGGTCGGGCCCGAACTCCTCCGCCGCGGCGATCGCGGCCCGCGCGGAGTCGAGCGTCAGACGGGCGCCGACCACGACCGAGTGGTACCAGGCGTCGTCGTCGACGACGTAGATGTCACGCCGGCGCCGCGGATCGCGCTCGCGCCGCGCGAAGCCCTGCTGAACGAGGAAGTTCACGGCCACGGAGACCGAGGCGGGACTGACGTTCAGCCGGCTCGCGAGCTCGGCCGCGGTACGCCTGCCGTCCTCGGACAGCAGCAGGTCGACGTGGACGCGCGCCGTCGTCCTCGGCATCCCCGACCTGACCGCGAGCTCGACGATCTCCTCTTCCGTGCCTCCCGCGCGGCCCGGCTCGCCGCCCGCGCGCCGGGGCGCCGGTGAGCCGCGCCGGGCGCGCCGGACCGTCTCCTGGTGCGCCTGGTGCGGCCGGTAGCCGCCCGGGCCCCCGTTGCGGCCGACCTCGCGGCTGATCGTCGACGTCGGACGGCCGAGCCGCCTGGCGATCTCGGCGTAGGGGAGCCCGTCGGCGAGTCCGGCCGCGATGCGCTGGCGTTCCTGCTGTGTCAACCGTCCTCCTGGCATCGGACCAGTATTGCCTTCGCCGACATTCATTGCAACGCTTCATTGCATTCGGCAGCAGCGCCATTGCATCAATTTACCGCCACCCACCTGCATGAATAGCATTCATTCAATTGACGGAAATTGGAATGCAACGTAGCTTTCAATATCTGCTGAACGCGCAACCGCGCGGAACGGCGAGCAGAACGGGGAATGGCTATGGGTGAATCCGTCCACACCGTCACGGCGATGCCGCAGGCACGAGAGCCCGGCTGCCCCTTCGACCCGCCCGCGGAGCTGCTCGACGCGCGCCGGCACGGCCCCGTCAGCCGCTACACCTTTCCCGGCGGCAGGCCCGGCTGGCTGGTCACCGGATACGAGCTCGTCAGAGCCGTACTGGCCGACCCCCGGTTCAGCTCGCGCAAGGAGCTGATGCTCCACCCGACCATCGACTTCGGGGACATGGAGATACCGCCGGCGCCGCCGGGCGAGTTCCTCCTCATGGACGGCCCCCGGCACCGCCGCTACCGGAAGCCGCTGATGGGGAAGTTCACGGTCCGGCGGATGCGGATGCTCACGGAACGCGTCGAGCAGATCACCGCCGGCTGCCTGGACGCCATGGAAGAGGCCGGACCGCCGGCCGAACTGGTGACCGCGTTCGCCAAGCCCATCCCCGCCGTCGTCATCTGCGAGTTGCTGGGGGTGCCGTACGAGGACCGGGGGTCCTTCCAGGAGCAGATCGACTCGTTCATGAACGGCGAGACGAGCGACGAGGACCTGACAGCCGCCTACACCGCGACGCAGGATTACCTGGCGGAACTCGTGGCCGCCAAGCGCTCGGACCCCACCGACGACGTGCTCAGCGACCTCACCGACAGCGACCTCACCGACGAGGAGCTGCAGGGGATCGCCCTGATCCTGCTGGCCGCCGGGCTCGACACCACCGCCAACATGCTGGCCCTCGGCACCTTCGCGCTGCTGCGCGACGAGGAGCAACTGGCCTCGTTCCGCGCCGACCCCGCCTTGACCGACCGTGCCGTGGAAGAGCTGCTGCGGTACCTCAGCGTCGCCAAGACGTTCATGAGGACGGCTCTGGAGGACGTCGAACTGGGGGGCCGGACGATCAAGGCCGGTTCGCGGGTGATCCTTTCGTACAACACGGCCAACCGTGACCCGGAGCGCTTCACCGATCCCCACGTGCTCGACCTGCGGAGGCAGCAGGGCGGGCACCTCGCCTTCGGCCACGGCGTCCACCAGTGCCTCGGCCAGCAACTGGCGCGGGTCGAGATGGGGGTCGCGTTCCGCGCGCTCTTCGACCGCTTCCCCACACTGCGGCTCGCCGTCCCCGCCGGGGAAGTACGCCTGCGCCCCGAGACCGCCGACATCTACGGGGTCAAGAGCCTTCCGGTCACCTGGGACGGGGCGCGATGACCTCCGCGCGCGCCTTCACGTAGACCGTGAGCGCCGCATTGGCGCCGGGACGTGCGCCCTGTCGGTGGCCGGACGTCGATCAAGACTCCGCCCGCCGGAGCTTCGGCTGCCGCTCACCGTGGATCCGTGCGGCACTGAAGCCTCGTCGCATCCCGGCTCACAAGGGGGTCGCCGCGTGGAGGACGGAGACCAGCGCCACGGTCGCGTTGGCCGATGAGAGGGCCGAGGCCGTGGTGCCGGCAGCGGCCGTCCACAGGGCCAGACCCACGGCGGTGGCGGTAGGAGGCAGGGTGCGGGCGTCAGGTGGAGGTTCGAGCAGTGCGCGCACCCGACGCGGCACCGGGCCCGGGGCCGCGAAGCCGGCGAGGGACTGAGTGGGGCTGGGACGCGAGACGAGCGCGGCCTTGCCGACGGCACGGGCCACCAGCCGCCGGTCTCCGACTGTGCGGGCGGCGGCCTCGTCGGCCCAGCGTTCTGCGCTGAACGCGATGGCCGTCTTCAGCGGACGCAGGAACGGGTTCGCCCGTGCGGCCAGTTGGGCTGCCAGCAGGAAGCGGTGGTGGTGGGCGACGAGGTGCGTCCGCTCATGGGCGAACAGCGCTTCTCGCTCGTGCTGGTCCAGGCATGTCAGCATCGCCGTGGAGACGACGATCCGCCCCCGCTCACGGCTGGGGAGGGCGTAGGCGTAGGGGGTCTCGTCGGGCAGTACGGCGATCTGCGTGGCCGGCAGTCCGCGTAGTGCCCGTACAGCCTGACGTCGTACCCGGGAGTGGCGCCACAGCGTCCGCCCGCAGGCGACCGCCACCGCGACGAGAGCGGGAATGGCGACCTTGCCTGCTACTTCGTCGAAGGGGACCGCCTTGCGTACCTCGGGATCGGACCAGCCGTCGGGCAGCGGGTTGCCGGGAAGCTGGGCAGTTCCGACAACCATGATCAGTGCCAGGCACAGAGTGCTGGACACAGCGAGGACGACGGCCACCGCGGTCAGCAGGCGGGCCGCGGCGCGGGGATCGAGGCGCTGCTGGGCGAGTCTGGCGATGGGCCAGGCCGTCAGGGGCAGGACGAGTGGCAGGAAGACGAATACGCCCATCGCTCTAGTCCTCTGCCTCGCTCTCGGCTTCTCCCAGCAGATCACGCAGTAGCTGTTCGTCCCCGGGCGGCAGGGCCGTCACGAAACTGGTGAGAACCGCCTCCCGGTCCGCCTCGCCGTCCAGTACACGCTGCATCCGCAGCGCGGCCAGACCGGCCGGGTCGACGGCCGGCTGCCAGTCGAAGGAGCGTCCCGCCCGCTCACGGGTGACGGCTCCCTTGGCGAGGAGCCGCGAGAGGATGGTCACCACTGTGGTGTAGGCCAGACCGCTGTCCAGGCGCTCCTGCACCCAGGCTGCGCTGACCGGGCCTTGAGCGGAGTGCAGCGCGGTAAGGACCTGAGCTTCGAGTTCACCCTGGCCCCGGCGAGGGGCGGAGGAGCCGCTGGCCGGCTTGTGGCTCCGATTCGGCAAGGCCCCCCCTCGCATCGGGTCGCTTCGGACGCTTCCTGAGGCCGCCATCGTAGCGAAGGGAGCCTGGACAGATTATTTCTACAGTGTTGTAGATTTACTTGTGCTCCGTCGACACACCAGGAGGAGATCATGGGTGTTTCCCTGTCCAAAGGCGGAAACGTCTCGCTGAACAAGGAGGCCCCCGGTCTCACCGCGGTACTCGTCGGCCTGGGTTGGGATGTGCGCCTGACGACCGGAGTGGACCATGATCTCGACGCGAGCGCCCTGCTCTGCGACGAGTCCGGAAAGGTGGTATCCGACCGGCACTTCGTCTTCTACAACAATCTCGCCAGCCCCGACGGGGCAGTCGAGCACACCGGCGACAATCTGACCGGGGAGGGTGAGGGCGACGACGAGGTCATCAAGGTCGACTTGGCGGCAGTGCCGACTGACGTCACCAAGATCGTGTTCCCGGTCTCGATCCACGACGCCGAACAGCGCGGCCAGAACTTCGGGCAGGTGCGTAACGCCTTCATCCGGGTGGTGAACCAGGCCGGTGGCACCGAACTCGCCCGCTACGACCTGACTGAAGACGCGGCCACTGAGACCGCGATGGTTTTCGGAGAGCTCTACCGTCACGGCGTGGAGTGGAAATTCCGTGCCGTCGGGCAGGGGTACGCCTCGGGGCTCTCCGGAATTGCCCAGGACTTCGGCGTCGACGTCTGACCTGCGCCGCCGAGGCTCCTCGCCGGAGGAGGGACGGCAGGCGGACGGACAGCGAGCCGTCCCTCCGCTTGCCGCGGTGATGCCGGAACGCGTTCAGCGTCGCTTTCCGGCGACCACGCGGTATCCGATCAGCAGAACCAGGGATCCTGCGATGGCCGCGACCCAGGTGGCCAGGTCGAAGAACTGCTTGTCCACCGGCCGGTCGAGCACGGTGGCCGAGAGCCAGCCGCCGAGGAAGGCTCCGGCGACGCCTATGAGTGTGGTGACGATCAAACCCCCCGGGTCCCGCCCGGGAAGCAGCACCTTGGCCGTCGCTCCCGCGATCAGCCCCAGGACGATCCAGCTGATGATGCCCACGAGCTCCTCCGTTCTGCGATCGTGCGCGTGAGTCCCTGCCCTCGAGGACGGGACATCGGCGGCGGTGGTCGCGCGTCAGGACCGGTCTCGGTCGCGTGCACCCTCGTGGCCGCCCGCTCCGGGCGCTCCCTCGTCCCGGGGAGGGTGGGCGACATAGGAGGCGGTTCCCGGGCCCCCGGCCGAGCGGTCCGATTTCAAGGCCCTGGCCTCGCTTTTGAGGATCCGCGCGGACTTGCCCAGGGAACGGGCCAGCTCGGGCAGCTTCCTGGCGCCGAAGATGACGACGGCGACGATGACGAGCAGGGCCACTTCACTGATGCCGAACATGACTTCCCCTTCCTGGCTGTCTGAAGGCGGCGGCACGACAGGTGCGCGGCGGACAGCCGACTCGAGGTCCGGCAGGCGCGCCCGCCGGAGTCCTCGACCGCGACCGTCCGCCGACCGACGGCCTCTGCGCCTGCCTCGTCAGAGATCGAACTCGGTGGGGGGCACGTCCAGGGAGAAGCAGGCCTCGCGGACGACGGCGCGTTCCGTCGCGTCGAAGTCACCGTCAGCGCCTCCGATCACGATGCCGATCTGGATGACGGCGCGCGCTTCGGTGGGCTTCTTCTTCACCTTCGCGATCTCCTGGAGGACGGTGACCTTGCCGAAGTCGAAGTCGGAGGTGAGCTTGCCCAGATACTCCTCGAAGCGCTGACGGAGATCGTCGGCCGGGAAGTTCTGCAGCACGTCGTTGCTGATGATCAACTGAGCGACTCGCTGCCGTTCCGCGGGATCGATCGAACCGTCTGCCGCTGCGACCAGGGCGCACATGGCCATGCTCGCGTCACGGAAAGCGCCGCTCTTCAAGTCGTTCTTCTTCGCCTCCAGTTGGGCCTGCATCGTCTGAGCGGACTCCTTGATGCGATCCCACAGGGCCATGGCGTCTCCAGATGAAGCGGGGGCCTGGGCCGCCGCAACGGCCCAGGCACAACGGGTACTTCTACAGTAGTGTAGAAGTTACCAGGTTCAGTGAAGACGCCGGTCAGTCTTCACCGCCCTCCTCTTCCTCTTCCTCGAAGGCATCGCCGATCTCGTCGACGACCTCGGCCGCGACGAGTCCGCCGGCCACCCCCACGGCCACCCCGGCAGCACCTGCGGCGACCGCGGTGCCCACACCCGGGCCGGAGGAGCGGTGGCCGTCGCCGTGATGGAAGCCGCCGTGATGCGACTCCCCGTGCGAGTAGGCGGCATGGGCGCCGTGCTGCTCGACGAGCAGGCGCCCCCAGCCGTCGACCTTGCTGATCCAGTCCGCGCCGGTGATTTCGTCGTGACGCACGAAGTGCCGGTTGACGACATCCTCGCCGCTGGAGAAGAGCCCGCCGCGCCGGTCGGCTTCAAGAACGACCTCCACGCCCGAGGGTGAGGCGAGCAGCGTCAGCTCGACCTCGTTCGCCGCGTGCGCGAGCTGAGGGGGCGGGGAGAGTTCGATCTCCTGATAGAAGGGCAACTGCTGGCCCGTGCCGCGGATGTGGCCGAGCTCCAAGTCAGCGGAACGGAACCCGTAGCCCAGCTGACCCAGCGCCTCCAGTACTGCCTCCTGGGCGGGGAGCGGACCGACCCGCAACGGGTCCAGGTCGCCCTTGTCGCGGGCTCCGGCGATGTGCAGCTCTGTCCGTACGCCCAGCGCGATACCGAGAGGCTGGCCGTGCAGCTCCGTCACCGGCGTCTCCCACGGGAGCGCGAAGGAGAACGGAACACCCCTGCGCTCCCCGGCGTCCAGCCGGAAGCCCCCGCCCACCGCCACCCGCTCGAAGACCACGGAGGCCTCGTGTTCGTCTTCGTGACCCTCCGCCTCCACCCGGGCGACGAGTTCGAGGACGATCTGCTCGATCTCCGCGTCCGACGAGCCGCCTTCCAGGTGGACCTGCCCGGTCACTCCTCCCCCGGGCAGAACCGGCTCGTCAGCCAGGACGGTGTCCACGGAAGGACCGCCGACCCCCATTGCCCCGAGCAGCTTCTTGAACACCATCGTGGCGTTCACTCCTTCTTTCGTTCAGCGTGACTGCGGATCACCTACGGAGCCCGCGGGGGCATCGACGCACCCGGCGACGGGTGATCCGAACACGCGCACGGCGGCGCAGCGCGCCGCTGCGCGAAGGCATAAGTGCAGGTACGGTTCCATGATCACCCGTTGTTTCTACAGCGGTGTAGGTTTCGGCACTATCATGCACTCTTCCCCGTGGGCGGAAACGCCACGAGGCGCCCTTCGACGCCGGTGACGGTCCGAACCCGGCCATCGAACACAGGGGGCCCGTCTGGTAGCGGAAGGTCCTGCGAGACGACCAGGGCTTCCGGCCTATACAGCCTGCCCGTCGATCAGGACGCCGAGATCCGGCCGCGCAGTACCTGGAACGCCTCGTCCACCAGCGTGGGCAGGTGGTCCTCGCCGTCGCCGTCCACCCAGTGCGTGAGGGCAGTGGTCAGGGCGGCCAGCGAAGCAGCAGCGAGTACCCGGGTGTGCAGCGTGACTTCACCACGCGCGCGGGCCGCGAGGGCTTGGGAGAACAGCTGCTCGGTGGCGTACTGGTTCTCCCATGCGCGGGCCCGCAGGGCCGGCGTTCTCACGACGAGCCGGGTGCGGACGAGGAGCGCGTCCTTGTCGGTGTCGTAGATGGCGGCGAGACCTCGGGCGAGGGCCCGCTGCAGAGCGGTGAGCGGGTCCTCTTCCGGGGGGCGCTCCTCGATGAGCCGGACGATCAACGGGTCGTAGTCGTCCGACTCGACCACGGATTCCTTGGTGGGGAAGTGGCGGAAGAACGTCATGTGCGAGACGCCTGCGGCCGCCGCGATCTGCTCGACAGTGGTGTTCTCGTACCCCTGGCTCAGGAACAGCTTCAGGGCGTGCTCCTGAATACTGCGGCGGGTCTGGGCCTTCTTGCGTTCTCGCAGACCCCTCGGCGGTGTCGGGGACGGTGCCATCTGGAGGTGCCTCCGATAGGTGCGTGCCCGGCGGGCCGGGAACAGCGGGTGGATCAGCCGTCGCCCGGGCCGAGAGCCCCCCTGAGCCACCGGTCCAGCGATGCCGCCGAAGTACCGCGCCAGGCGAGGTGCGCGTCCGGTCTGACCAGCAGGACCTCACGCCCCTCCCTGCTGCCGGGCCTCATCACGGTAACCCCGCCCGTACCGCCGAGCCTGCGGCGGGCCAGCTTCGCGCAGTCTCCATCGATGCGGGGCGTCAGAAGCACCCAGTGGGCGCCGAGTTCGCCGTGCAGACGAGTCACGCTCCCGTCCTCCCGGCGGCACTCCAGGTCCGGGACGCGGTCGCCGGGGCGCGGCCCGGGGGTCACCAGGGATCGTGGCGACCGTCCGGCCAAGGGCCCGTCGCGGTAACCGATCTTCAGCTGGGAGGACTTCTCCCAGATCATGCGCTGTACATACGGCCGGTTCATCAACGGGACGAAGACGTGATCGCGTACGAGCCGTGCCACCGGCGACCCGCCGACGACCATGCGCGTCATCGCGCTGGTGGACTCCAGGACTTCCTCCGCGATCGGGCGTCGCTCGCTCTCGTAGGTGTCGAGAAGCCCTTCGCCCGCTCTCCCCGCAGCGACCAGGGCCAGCTTCCACGCCAGGTTCTCCGCGTCCCCCAGACCGGTGTTCATCCCTTGCCCGCCGAAGGGGCTGTGGACGTGTGCGGCGTCCCCGGCCAGCAGGACCCGGTGACGGCGGTAGGCGGACGCCAGCCTGCGATGGATGCGGAACGTCGACGTCCACAGCGCTTCCCGGATCTCCACGGACGTCAGACCGGCGTGGTCCTGAACCAGACCGACGAGCAGGGCCAGGACCCTCTCGGCGTCCAGGTCGCCCCCTGTTCCGCCGGGTGCGGGCGCCATGAGCCGCCACACGTCCTCGCCGGGCAGCGGGAAGGCCCCGAGCATCCGGTCTCCGCGGAGCCAGACGGACACCGTCCCCGGGGGGAGGGGCAGAGCGACGCGCACGTCCGCGAGCAGGAAGCGCTCGATGACCGCCACACCGGGGAACTCGATTCCGGCAGCCTTGCGTACCCGGCTGTGCGCACCGTCGCATCCGACCACCCAGCCGGCCCGGATGCTCCCGCCGCCGGTCCGGACGGACACCCCCTCGCCGTCCTGGTCCAGGGAGAGGACTTCCCGTCCCCATTCGACTTCCACGCCGAGGCCGGCGAGCCTTCGGCGGAGACCGGCTTCCACCTGGGCCTGCGAAATGATCATCCCCGGCCTGGTGACGAGCTTGGTGTGCCGCCCGACGTCCAGCCGCGCCATCGGCTCGCCGTCCACGTGGGTCAGCACCTGCCGGACGTGGACCGATGCCTCCGGGAGATCCGAGAGAGCTCCGAGGCGGTCCAGCACTTCCGCTCCTCGTGGCTGCAGTCCCAGCGCCCGTGAGGTGCCCGCCGGTGCCTTCGCCTTGTCCACGACCCGCACCGGCACCCCGGCAACCCGCAGACCACAGGCGAGAGCGAGCCCGGTGGGCCCGGCTCCCACTACGACCACGGTGGAGAAGGTCATGAGGTCTCCTTGGTGTTAGTGACTAACTCATGTTAGCCACTAACACCAACCAGGAGCAATATGGCCTTCCGAACCGGGCCGCGGCCGGCAGATCCGTGTGAGGGGACCAGCGCGAGCCCCCGGAACAGCACCCGGAACAGCGGCCAGGCTCAGTACGGGCTCAGTACCCGAGGGCGCGCTCGATGTCCGCGGCGGCCGCGAGCACCCGCGGGATGAAGGCGCGCAGCTCGTCCTCCCCGACCAGCACGTTCGGCACGGCCAGGTCGATCGCGTAGTGGACGCGCCCGTCCGGCTGCTTGACCGGCGCCGCGACGGCGGAGACGACGGCTTCGTGCTCCCCCAGGTTGAGGGCATAGCCCTGCTGCCGGACGGTGTCCAGCTCGCGCAGGTAGTCCTCGGCGCTGGTGATGGTGCGGTCGGTGTTGACCGGGTAGTCGAGGCTCGCCGCGAGCGCGGACCGTTCCGCCTCCGGCAGGTAGGCGGCGACCGCCTTGCCCATGGCCGTGCAGTGCAGCGGCGCGGGCGTTCCGATCTGCGAGTACATCTGGACGGGCGAACGTCCCGCGTACTTGTCCACGTAGATGACCGTGGGGTTCTCGAAATAGCCGAGGTGCACCGTCTGGCCGGTCTGCGCGTTCAGCCCGCGCAGCACGGGGGCGGCCATCTCGCGTACGTCCATCCCCGCCACTACGCGGTACGCGACCTGCAACAGCTGGCTCCCGACGTGGTACCTGCCCGTCTCGTCGCGCCTGGCGAAACCTTCGTCGGCCAGGAGCTGGAGCAGTCGCACGGCCGTGGAGAGGCTGACCCCGTGCGACTGCGCGACCCTGCTCGCCGTGGCCGGCTCCTCGGACAGTGCGGCGAGGACTCTCAGCCCGCGCCGGAGGCTCTCACTCATACGCCCGCACCCCTCACTTCTCCCGGGCAGCACGTACCGATCCCTTGACGGCACGGCCCCACCGAACTAGCTTCGCGTCACTATACGCAAGGGACTTGCAAAATATGCAAGTGATCGTTGATTCGGTACCGCCCCTCAGCGAGTGCGTGAGACGGCGTGGAGGGATGACGTGGCACAACCCGGCTCGTTCGCGGCTCTCGGTGAATGCACCATGTGCGCCCGCAAGCAGGACACGGCGTTCCCGGACTACTGCGCGCACTGCGGCGGCTCGGTGGTGCTCCCTCCCACCGGGCCTGCCCTGCCGGACACCACGGATCTGCCGGGGATGTGGCGCTACACGGGCCGGTTGCCGGTCACACCCGACACCGCGTGGCTGAGCATGGGAGAAGGCGACAGCCCCGTCGTCCCTGCGGCCGGTACGGCGGACTGGTGCGGCGTCGAGCGACTGCAGTTCAAGCTCGACCATCTCAACCCGTCGGGCTCCTTCAAGGACCGGGCGACCGCTGTGGGAATGGCGCAGGCCGTGCGGCAGCGGGCCAGCGCCGTCGTCTGCGCCTCGAGTGGCAACGCGGCGGGTTCTACGGCCGCGTACGCGGCCAGGGCCGGTCTGCCGGCGGTGGTGCTGATGCCGGAGGCGGTGCCTCCGGGCAAGGCCGCTGTCGCCCGCGCGCACGGCGCGGCCGTGCTGCGGGTCCGCGGGGACTACAGCAACACCTTCCGCGCGGCGCGGGAACTGGCCGGCCGCTTCGGGTGGATCAACCTCACCACGACCTTCGTCAACCCGGTCGCCGTCGCCGGCCTGAAGAGCGCCGGATACGAACTCGCGGGCCAGCTGGCCGATCCACCGGGCTGGATCGTGGTGCCGGTCGGCGCGGGCCCGCTCGTGCACGGCATCGCGACCGCCTACCGGGAGCTGCACGGCTCGGGGGAAGTCGCGGCGGTACCGCGGATCCTCGGGGTCCAGGCCGAGGGCTGCGCGCCGGTCGCGGAGGCTTTCGCCCGCGGCGCGGACGAAGTCGCCCCGTGGCAGCACGTGCGGACCCGGATCTCGGCGATATCCGATCCGCTGCGCGGTTATCCGTCCGACGGCACCTACACGCTGCGGCTGGTGCGCGAAACCGGTGGCGCCATGGCGGCGGTCGCCGACGCCGAAGCCGACGAAGCCGCGAACCAACTCGCGTACAGGGAAGGGCTGCTCATCGAATCGGGCGCCGCGGCCGGCCTGGCAGCGGTCCGGGCCGAGCGCGAGCGCGGCACGATCCGCGGGGACGAGAGCGTCGTCTGCATGCTCACCGGTCACGGCATCAAGACGCTGTCCACCGACGTCGACCCGGGCCCCGTGATCACCGGTACCGACGAGGCGGTGCGCCGGCTCCGGGCGCGCACCGAACTGGCGGAAGGAATGGCGGGGTGAACCGGAACCGGGTGCTGCTCCACGGCGGCGACGTCGTCGACGGAACTGGTGCCGAACGCCGCCGCGCCGACGTGCTGGTCGAGGACGGCCGGATCAGCGCCGTCGCCGACATCTCGCGCGATGTCGACGCCCCCGTCATGGATGTGTCGGGATCGGTCGTCTTTCCGGGCTTCATCGACGTCCACGCTCACGACGACCTGGCGCTGCTGCGGCCGGGCGGGGTCGAGCCGAAGGTCATGCAAGGCGTGACCGTGGACGTGGTCGGCAACTGCGGGCACGGTTGCGCACCGGTAGCCACCGATCCGCGGATGCAGGCGTCCTATTCCGGGCCGGTTCTCGGCCGCTTCCCCGAGTCGCTCCCCTGGCGCGGCTTCCCGGAGTATCTGGACCACCTGAGCGCGACCGGGCTGCGCACGAACGCCGTGGCTCTCGTACCGCACGGAGCACTGCGCGCCTCGATCTCCGGCTACGCCCGCAGACCACTGGACGCCCGCGAACTCGCCCGCGCCACACGCGATCTGGACGAAGCCCTGGAACGGGGCGCGGCCGGCCTGTCACTGGGCCTGATGTACGCACCCGGCGATGCGGCCGACCACTCAGAACTGCTGGCGCTGGCACGTGTCGTCGCCGCCCGCGGACGGATCCTCGCGGCACACATCCGCAGCGAAGGGGACGACATCGCCGGCTCCCTGCGGGAGTTGCTCGACATCGCACGACGCAGCGGAGTCAGGGTGCAGCTGAGTCACCTCAAGGTGGTCTCGCCGCGCAACAAGGGGCGTATGCCGGAGGTCCTGGCCCTGCTCGACGACGCGCGGTCAGAGGGGATCGACATCACCGCCGACGTCTATCCGTACACCGCCGGCAGCACGACCGCCGCGGCGTTGTTCCCCAACTGGGCGCTCGCGGACGGTGTTCCGGGCCTGCTCGCCTCGCTGGACACCCCGTCGGAACGCGCCGAGATCGTGGCGAGCATGCACCGGCCGTGGCAGCAGCAGGAGAACAACTTCCGGGCACTGGGCGCGGACGGCATCCTGCTGGCCGGCTTCCGGCAGCCCGGCAACGAACGCTACGAGGGCGCCCGGTTGTCCGGCGTGGCGGACGAACGCGGCGAGGACGCCGCGGAGTGCCTGTGCCGGCTCATGACCGAAGAGCGCGGCGAACTCACCGTCGTCATGTTCCAGATGGACGAAGCCGACGTGAGGACCGCACTGTCCTGGCCGTGGTCCCTCATCGGGTCGGACGGCCTGCCCGTCCAGTCGCCGTACACGCATCCGCGCATGTACGGAACCTTCGCCCGGGTGCTTTCCGAATACGTCCGCGAGCGCGGGTTGCTCACCCTCGGGGAAGCGACCCGGCGGATGACCGCTCTGCCCGCGGAGCGCTTCCGGATTCCCGCAAGAGGCGTCATCCGAGCGGGTGCCGCCGCCGACCTGGTCGTCGCCAGTCCCGAACGCATCGAGGATCACGCGACATTCGCATCTCCGCGCCGCTTCCCTGAACACGTCCGCGCCGTACTGGTCGACGGTGAATTCGCGACGCTCGACGGGACCGCTACCGAAAGCACGGCGGGTGCTCTGCTGCCGATCGAGAGAAGTACCGCCTGAGGACAGAAGGTTCGCCCATGACCAAGATCGCCGGATCCACCTCCATATACCTGTTCGCCTTCCTCGGCTCGCTGGTGCTCATGCTTGCCCTGGGCATCTGGGTCGCCCGCCGCAACCGCACCGGTGAGGACTTCCTCCTCGCCGGACGGCGGCTGTCCATACCTTTCGTCACGGGCAGCGCACTTGCCACGCTCGTCGGCACCGGGTCCAGTCTCGGTGCGGTCAGCCTGTCGTACACGAACGGCTGGGCCGGAGCGCTGTACGGGCTCGGCGGTGCGGTCGGGATCTTCCTGCTGCTCTGGCTGTTCGCCGACGTCCGCGAGCACGGCTTCATGACGTTCCCGGAAGAGATGAGCTACTACTACGGGGCGAACCGGATCATCAAAGGCGCGGTCGCCGTGGTCCTCTTCCTCGCCACGGTCGGCTGGCTCGGCGCGCACATCCTCGGCGGGGCGCTGTACCTGTCCTTCCTCACCGATATGGACATGACGCTCGCCAAGATCGTGGTCGCACTCGGTTTCGGCCTGTACACGGTGATCGGCGGCTACTGGGCCGTCGTGGTCACCGACATGGTCCAGGGCACGATCCTGTTCCTCGGATTCTCCGCGATAGCCGTCCTGGCGCTCGTCAAAGCCGGTGGTTTCGGCACCATCAACGAGAAGGCACCCGCCGAGGCGACGTCCTTCCTCGGCGTCGAGACGCTCGGCACCGTACCGGCGATCTCGATGGCCCTGGTGATCGCGGTAGGCGTCCTCGCCACGCCCTCCCACAGGCAGCGGATCTACTCGGCGAACAGCACGCGGACAGCGCGCCGCAGCTTCGCACTGGTCGGAGTGCTGTTCGCGGTCTTCGCGATCACCCCGCCCATCGTGGGGCTCTCCGCCCAGACCATGCGTCCGGGCATGGACAACCCCGACCTGGCGTTCCCCGTTCTCGCCACCGAGGTCTTCCCCGTGTGGGTCGGCGCGCTGCTGCTCGTCTCCGGCCTCTCGGCGACCATGTCGTCGGGGGACTCCGAAGCGCTCACCGGCGTGACGATCTTCCTCCGCGACGTGGTCAAGCTGGTGACCGGGAAGATGCCGAAGGCAGAGAACATGGTCACCTACTCACGGATCGCCCTGGTCGCGGTGCTGCTGTTCGCGCTCGGAGGCGCACTGCTGGCGGAGACGATCATCGAATACATCACCACGATGATCGCGACGGTGCTCACCGGTCTGCTGATCGCCGCGCTCCTCGGCAAGTTCTGGAGCCGGGCCACATGGCAGGGCGGCCTGGGCGCGATCATCGGCGGCGCGGCCGCGGCGACCGTCGTCAACCTCAGCGACGCGCTCACCGAGTACTGGGGCAACCCGGTGATCCCGTCACTGGTCGTGGCCCTGCTCGTGGGCGTACTCGTCAGTTTGGTGACTCCGCGCCGGACGATCAGCGATGCGGAAGCGCTGCGGCTGCTCGCCGTCGAGCGGGCGGAACTCGACGTGGGAACGCAGTTGCGCACCGGGGACAGCACTCCGCGGCCCGCCCGCACCACCCCCGACGAGACTGCCCCCGACCGCTCGTGAGAGCCCTCGGGGCGTGCGGGCGCGCGCGGGGCGTGGAGGTCGCGTCGCTCACCTCCGGCTTCTGAGAGCGACGCGGCTCCCCTCCGCCGCGCAGCGTCGACGATCTTCGAAAGGCGGCTCGGGATCTGCCTGCCCGCTCCACGGACAGGGGTGCCCGGTCGAAGGGGTCCGGGCGTCGTCGCGGTCGGGTCCCCCGGGGCATGTAGACGGCGAGGTGACGGACGTCCCATTCCCCCTGGGGCGAGTGCCGTCCACTGGGCAAGGCAGACCACGATGCCGCGGTGCTCACCGTCGCTCCGGCTCTTGATGTCCGGGTGCCGACCGGGAGGTCGGCTGACCTTCCCGCATGCGGTGACAGACGGGTGCGTCACTGAGGACTGATCTCGGAGATGAGTCCCTCGATCCGCGTCTTGATCTCATCGCGGATGGAGCGTACGGCCTCAACTCCCTGGCCGGCGGGGTCCTTCAACGTCCAGTCGAGGTACCGCTTACCCGGGAAGACTGGGCAGGCGTCGCCGCACCCCATGGTGACGCACACGTCGGACGCCTGAACCGCGTCCGCGGTGAGGATCTTGGGGGTCTCGGCGGCGATGTCGACGCCGACCTCGCGCATCGCTTCGACGACAGCGGGGTTGACGGTATCGGCAGGGGCCGATCCGGCGGAGCGAACTTCCACCCGGTCGCCCGCGAGGTGCTTCAGCCAGGCGGCGGCCATCTGGGACCGGCCGGCGTTGTGGACGCAGACGAACAGGACAGACGGCTTCTCCGACATCGGTCTCCCTCTCGCCTCATCACGAAGCAGACGCGCTCACATCAGCGCCCAATGACGTCAGCCTCATCGATGTGACAATATCAGCGCATGCTGACGTCAGTCGACACTGACCTGATCCGGGTTCTCGCAGATCCCCTCAGGCTTCAGATCGTGACCCTGCTCGCCCACGAGACGCTCTGCACCACGCACCTGGTCGAGGAGACCGGTGCGCGCCAGACCAACCTCTCCAACCACCTGAAGGTGCTCCGCGAGGCAAGGGTCGTCGATACCGAGCCGTGCGGCCGCTTCACCTACTACAAGCTGCGGCCCGAGGTCATCGAGGCCGTGGCCGGCTCCCTTTCGGCTCTTGCCGCTGCCGCCCGCGCCACCGCTGCTGCCGACAAGAAGAGGGCTTGCTCGTGACCCGCACCGAACCGTCCTCGCCCGCGACGCCGGAGGCCGCGCCCGGGGTCGTCGCGAAGCTGTCCACGTTGGACCGCTTCCTGGCGGTATGGATTCTCATCGCGATGGCACTGGGCCTGGGGCTGGGACGGATGATCCCCGGACTCGACGACGCCCTGAGCAGGGTTGAGATCGGCGGGATCTCCCTGCCCATTGCCGTCGGATTGCTGATCATGATGTATCCGGTGCTTGCCAAGGTCCGCTACGACAAGCTGGACGCGGTCACCGGTGACCGGAAGCTCATGCTTGCTTCGCTGGTCATCAACTGGCTCCTGGGTCCGGCGGTGATGTTCGCGCTCGCCTGGATTTTCCTGCCCGACCTGCCCGAGTACCGCACGGGTCTGATCATCGTCGGGCTCGCGCGCTGCATCGCGATGGTCATCATCTGGAACGACCTGGCATGCGGCGATCGCGAGGCCGCCGCCGTCCTCGTCGCCCTCAACTCCCTCTTCCAAGTATTCGCCTTCGGGCTGCTCGGTTGGCTCTACCTCGATCTGCTGCCCGGCTGGCTGGGCCTGGGCAACGGTGAGCACCTCGACATCTCGATGTGGAAGGTCGCCTGGAATGTGCTCTTCTTCCTCGGCATCCCGTTGCTGGCCGGCTTCCTCACCCGCCGGTTCGGCGAGAAGAAACTGGGGCGTGAAGCCTACGAGCAAGGCTTTCTGCCGAAGATCGGGCCGTTCGCTCTCTACGGGCTGCTGTTCACCATCGTGATCCTCTTCGCCCTGCAGGGAGGCACGATTTCCTCCCAGCCCCTGGACGTTGCCCGAATCGCGCTGCCTCTGCTGGCCTACTTCGCGCTCATGTGGTTCGGATCCTTCGCCCTCGGCAAGGCCGTCGGCCTCCCGTACGACCGCACCGCGACCCTGGCGTTCACCGCAGCGGGCAACAACTTCGAGTTGGCCATCGCTGTCGCCATCGCCACCTTCGGCGTCACTTCCGGACAGGCCCTGTCCGGGGTCGTCGGCCCGCTCATCGAGGTTCCTGTCCTCGTCGCGTTGGTCTACGTCTCGCTGGCTTGGCGGAAGAGATTCGCACCGGCAGCCTTGCAGCAAGCCGGCGCCCGGTGACCGGGAGCGAGCTGAGCCGTGTGCAGGCGGCGCAGCAGTGGGTGTGGACCAACCGCATTTATCTCGCGGTGTTGCTGGGGGTGCTGTGGACCGGGGTGATGTTCCTGTTCGTCCGCGATGTTCTGACCTCCGTGCTCTGCGGTTCCGCCTTCACCGGAGTGCTGGCTGCGACCCTGCCGCGGCCACCCGGGACATGAGCGATGTTGGCCCCATCCGGTTTCGGATGCCGTGGTCGGGGCTCGTTGAGCCGACCGCTCAACTGACCAGCGGACTGCGGCGCTCGATGAGAACGACGTCCCGCCAGACACCGCGGTGCTGGCCGATACGTTCGCGGCGTCCGATGACACGGAAGCCCGCGCTGCGGTGAAGTGCGAGGCTGGCGGTGTTCTCGGGAAAGATGCCGGACTGCACGGTCCAGATGCCGGCGCTTTCCGTAGAAGCGACCAGCGCCTCCAGCAGAGCGCGCGCAATGCCGCGGCCGCGAGCGCCGGGATGGACGTAGACGGAGTGCTCGACCACTCCGGCGTAGGCCGGTCGTGGCGACGTCGGGGCAGCGGCTGCCCACCCTCTGACCTCGCCTGTCCCGTCGTCGACGGCGACGTAGCGGTGCAGAGTCAGCTTCGCGGCGTCGAACGCTTCCCAGGAGGGCGCGGCAGTTTCGAACGTCGCGTCCCCTTCTTCGATCCCGAGCTCGTAGAGCGAGAGCACGGCATCGGCATCATCCGCGCGCATGGGCCGGAGAGAGATGCCGCTGGGTGCGGAGGGCTTGCCCGCCTTCACGATCGCTGAATAGACACCTGTCGCGGCGTCCGCTGTCGAGGTGATGCCGACATCGGTGAAACCTGCCCTCAGCAACAGCTCCCGGTACTCCTCGGCCGTGAGAGTGGCGGCACAGCCTGTGGCACGCTCGGCTTCGGCGCGCTGGGAAGGGGCCAGCCCCGGGTGGGCGAGGACGTCGCTGACGCCGAAGTGGCCACCCGGCCGCAGCACGCGGTAGGCCTCGTCCAGTACACGGGGCTTCTCGGCGGACAGATTGATCACGCAGTTGGAGATGACGGCGTCGACGTGTGCATCCGGCAGGGGGATGTCTTCGATCCTGCCGTGCAGGAACTCGACGTTCTCGACTCCCGCCTGTTGTGCGTTGGCGCGGGCGAGGGTGACCATCTCGGCGGTGGTGTCGAGACCGTAGGCCATGCCGTCCGGTCCGACGCGTCGCGCGGAGAGCAGCACATCGATGCCGCCTCCCGACCCGAGGTCCAGCACCTTCTGGCCGGCGGTCAGAGGAGCGACGGCGACGGGGTTGCCACAACCGAGGCTGGCGCGCACCGCGCCTTCCGGCAGGTCCGCGGTCTCCTGGTCGTAACCGGCAGCCCCGAACTGTCCCTCAGCGAAGGCGTCTTCTCCGCAGTCGACGATCTGCTCGCCGGCCTCAGCGGCACGGGCCAGGGCTCCGTAGCGGCTGCCGATATCTGCCTGCCGGCCCTCTACGCTCTGGGGCGGCTCGTCGGGCTGATCCATGCCGATCACTCCTCATCCGTGTTCGGGGCAGGCCCGACAGGAGCGGGTCGGCCCATGACTACGTCGGCGGCGGAGGGGAAGCCGGTTACGCATTCGTCGTTGATCCGGTAATAGCTGGCCGTTCCGGCGGACTCGGCCAAGACGAATTGGACCTCGGCCAGCTGCTTGAGGTGCGCCGAGACTGTGGACTGCCCTACCTCAACGGCGTCGACTATCTGCCCAACGGTCATCGCCTGCCCACGGCGGGCCAGCAGCGAGACGATCTGGATCCGGGTCGCATCGGCCAGCACCTTGAACCAGGCGGCGTACTCCTGGGCCGTAGCGCGGTCGAGAGGCTCGAGTTCTTTCATCGTTAATCGACGATAAGCGATGCAAGCGCTGCCGCAAAGCTCTCCTTTCCGTGACGCCACACAGCCGTAGCTCACCGAAGGAAACCCGCGCCCCGATATCGATCTCGGCACGGGTCCGGGAGTCCGCGGGCAGGTGAGAGGGCGAAAACCGCAGCAAGAGGGCGGCCGCGTGGAGGACGCCTACCCCGGCAGGTCCTCATCCGGAGATGGAGAAGCTCCGGGCCAGGGAGGCCATCACACTGGGAGTCACGCGGTAGTACACCCACGTCCCCCGTCGTTCGGAGGTCAGCAGGCCGGCCTCACGAAGCTTCTTCAGGTGATGGCTGACGGTGGGCTGGGAAACCCCCACGTCGGAGATGTCGCATACGCACGCCTCCCCGTCGACGTGCGAGGCTACCTGCGAAAAGAGCCGCAGACGGATCGGATCCCCGAGCGCCTTGAACATCGCAGCCGCCTCGTCGGCCTCTTCTGCGGTGAGCGGCCGTTCATTCAGCGGCGGGCAGCAAGGGCGCACTTCCGCCTCTGTCAGCGGCAACGCCTCGGCCTTAGACATACGCCTATTTTCACATACGTCGAAGTAGTTTCCCAGAGGCATCTCGCCGACGACTCGCGAGCTGCGTAACCGCGCCGGTCGCCACCGCCCGAGTCGACCGGAGGGGCCAGCGGCGCACCCCGGGTGCGGGCCTGCCTCCCCCACTGCTCGTGGCGGCGAGACGCCTCATCGATCTTCCAATTTGATGACTATCTATGTTGACGCCCATCGAATCAAGTGTGACCCTGTCAGTGCAGAACATTGACAGAAGTCGAAACAACGGAGTCATCGTGAGTACGTCCACCGCCGCACGGCCCACCGTGGTGATCGGAGCCGGACCGGTCGGCCTGGCTGCCGCTGCCCACCTCGTCGCGCGCGACCAGAATCCGCTGGTCCTGGAGGCCGGTCCCAGTGCCGCAACTGCCGTGCGGGAATGGAGCCACGTGCGGCTGTTCTCCCCGTGGGAGGAGGTAGTCGACCCGGCGGCGGAGAAGGTCCTCGCTCCTACCGGGTGGGTCCGACCTGAAGGCTCCGCCTACCCCTCCGGTGGTGACTGGGCCGAGCTGTACCTCCAGCCGCTCGCGGATGCGCTGGGAGACCGCGTTCGCTACGGAGTGCGCGTCACCGGGGTCTCGCGCAACGGTCGGGATCGCGTGGTCGACGCCGACCGCCAGGAGCAGCCCTTCACCGTCCATCTCGTCACAACCGCGGGCGTCGAGGAACGTGTGATCGCCCGCGCCGTCGTCGATGCCTCCGGTACGTGGTCGACTCCGAGCCCGCTCGGCGCGGATGGTCTTCCCGCTCTCGGAGAGCGTGCCGCCGCTGAGCGGATCGTCTACCGCGTCCCGGATCTGAAGGACCCGTCCGTGCGGGCCCGCTACGCGGGCAGGCGCACAGCCGTGATCGGCTCCGGCACCTCGGCGTTCACCGCGCTCGCCGGCCTCGCCGAACTCGCGAAGCAGCAGCCGGGCAGCTCCATCTCCTGGGTACTGCGGCGGGGTGTCGGCGAGAACACCTTCGGCGGCGGCGAGGCTGACGAGCTGCCCGCCCGCGGCGCGCTCGGGCTGCGCGCCAAAGCCGCGGTCGACGGCGGATACGCCCAGCCCGTCACCGGATTCCGCACCGCCGCGGTCGAGCAGGAGAACGGGCGGCTCGTGCTCGTCGCTGAGGACGGCAGCCGCCTCGAGCCCGTCGACGAGATCATCGTCCTGACTGGCCTCCGCCCCGACCTGTCCTTCCTCGACGAACTGCGCCTGAACCTGGACGAACGACTTCAAGCCCCTATGGCGCTGGCTCCGTTGATCGACCCCAACGTCCACTCCTGCGGGACCGTCTACCCGCACGGTGCCAACGAGCTGGCCCATCCCGAGAAGAACCTGTATCTCGCCGGGATGAAGAGCTACGGCCGCGCTCCGACTTTCCTCGCGATGACCGGCTACGAACAGGTCCGATCCATCGCAGCGTCACTCGCCGGTGACCGGGAAGCCGCCGAGCGCGTCGAGCTGACGCTGCCGGAGACCGGAGTGTGCGGCGGCGCCGGACTCTTCAACGAACCCGGCACCCAACAGGGAGAGGCCGACGGTGAGGGCGGCGGATGCTGCGCAGCGCCGACCACCGAGCACACCGCGAACCTCGAAGCCTCAGCCGCATCCAGCGGCTGTTGAAACCCGCAGGATCCGCGCCTCGCCGCCCAGACCATCCTCCTGGTCTTCCAGCTCGCCCACGCCAACCGCCGGAAGATCCAGAACTGGGTCGAGACGCTAACGCTCGCCGGACAGCGCCCATGCAGACGCACGCACCACCGTCGCCGCACCAAACCGCTGGGCAGCTGGACACCCACCGGCTACTTCGCACCCACCCCGGCGTGATCAACCCCCGCACCACAACTGAAGATCACCAAGCCGGGCCCGTACTGGGAATATCGCCCCGGTACGGGCTCGTATGCGTAGAAGCGGGCTCCGGACATCCCAGGCACCCCAACTCCGGTGCCTGGACGGGCCACCCAACGAGAAACGGGCCCCCACCGGGACTTTCGTCCTGGTGGAGACCCGTGCTCCGCTGTGCGCGAGGGGGGAGTTGAACCCCCACGTCCTTTCGGACACTGGAACCTGAATCCAGCGCGTCTGCCTATTCCGCCACCCGCGCATCGGGCTCCCCGCTTGAGCGAGGAAGACGATCGCCGGGCTCCTTGCGGGCGCCCGCCGACGTCCAAAAGATTAGCACGCTGGTGGCGGTGGCTTCACATCCGTATGCACCCGCACAAGGCCCGTCGCTTCCGTGCACTGGCTGAGGGACACTTGCCGCGGGGACCTTACGATCCATGCGAGGGTGTGACGGCGCCAGGAGGGGTGTGTGAGAGGTGACACTCCTCCGCCGGGGACGATCGGGGAACCACCCGATTTCCTCACGCGTGGATACGATCAGTAAGCAGTACCGGGAACCACCGGAACACAGCATGCGCAAGCCCGGAGAGACTGGGAGGCGCACTAGAGCCGAGGGCATCTGGGAAGGAGGTGCAACGTGGGAGTTCTGAAGCGCTTCGAGCAGCGACTCGAGGGTCTCGTCAACGGCACCTTCGCGAAGGTGTTCAAGTCCGAGGTGCAGCCCGTGGAGATCGCGGGCGCTCTCCAACGTGAATGCGACAACAACGCGACCATCTGGAACCGCGAGCGCACAGTCGTGCCGAACGACTTCATCGTCGAGCTGAGCGCACCCGACTACGAGCGCCTCAGCCCGTACTCGGGGCAGCTCGGCGACGAACTCGCCGGGATGGTGCGCGAGTACGCGAAGCAGCAGCGCTACACCTTCATGGGGTCGGTCAAGGTCCACCTGGAGAAGGCGGACGAACTCGACACCGGGCTGTACCGCGTGCGCAGCCGCACTCTCGCCTCCAGCTCCTCGCAGTCGCAGCGCGGCTCCGGCGCCCCCAACAACGCCTATGGCGGGCAAGGCGGTTACCCCCCGGGCCCGGGGCCCGCGGGCGCGCCGCCCATGCCGCCCGGACCGCCCCCGGGGTACGCCCCCGGCGCGGGCGGAACCGGCGGCGGCCCCATGCCGCGCACCGAGACCCGGCGCTGGATCGAGATCAACGGCAACCGCCACCAGATCTCCCGCCCGACGCTCGTTCTGGGCCGCAGTACCGAGGCCGACGTGCGCGTCGACGATCCCGGGGTCTCGCGCAAGCACTGCGAGATCCGGGCGGGGGAGCCGTCCACGATCCAGGATCTCGGATCGACGAACGGCATCGTGGTAGACGGACAGCACACCACGCGCGCTACGCTCCGCGACGGCTCGCGCATCGTCGTGGGCAGCACCACGATCATTTACCGGCAAGCCGAAGGGTGAAGCGGGGGCAATGTCAGAGCTGACCCTGACGGTCATGCGGTTGGGATTTCTCGCCGTACTGTGGCTGTTCGTCATCGTGGCCGTACAGGTCATCCGTAGCGACCTCTTCGGCACCCGCGTGACCCAGCGCGCCGCACGCCGAGCCGAGGACCAGCGTTCCCAGCCGCGCCAGCCGGCCCGGCAGCCGAGCGGCAGGCGCGGGTCCGGCGGCGGGCGCGGGCGCAACGTCCCGACCAAGCTCGTCGTCACAGAGGGGTCGTTGACCGGTACGACGGTCGCCCTGCAGGGTCAGACCATCACGCTCGGACGCGCGCACGACTCCACGATCGTGCTGGATGACGACTACGCGTCCAGCAGGCATGCCAGGATCTACCCGGACCGTGACGGCCAGTGGATCGTCGAGGATCTCGGGTCCACCAACGGCACGTATCTCGAACGGACCCGGCTCACCACTCCGACGCCGATCCAGCCCGGGGCGCCGATTCGTATCGGCAAGACGGTCATCGAGCTGCGGAAGTAGTTACAGATCATGACGACCGGAGGGTGGGCACCGTGCGGATGTACCCGGAGCCGACGGGCGAGGTGCGCATGAGTCTGTCACTGCGCTTCGCCGCCGGATCTCACGACGGCATGATCCGAGAGCACAACGAGGACTCGGGCTACGCCGGTCCGCGGCTGCTCGCCGTGGCCGACGGAATGGGCGGGCAGGCCGCCGGCGAGGTCGCCAGCTCCGAGGTGATCTCCACCATCGTGCAGCTCGACGAGGACATCCCCGGATCGGACATCCTCACCTCGCTCGGCGTCGCCGTACAGCGCGCCAACGACCAACTGCGCGTCATGGTCGAGGAGGACCCGCAGCTCGAGGGCATGGGCACCACGCTCACGGCGCTGCTGTGGACCGGGCAGCGGCTCGGCCTCGTACACGTCGGAGACTCCCGCGCCTATCTGCTCCGCGACGGCCAGCTCACGCAGATCACCCAGGACCACACCTGGGTGCAGAAGCTGGTCGACGAGGGGCGGATCACCGAGGAGGAGGCCACGACGCACCCCCAGCGCTCGCTGCTGATGCGCGCGCTGGGCAGCGGCGACCACGTCGAGCCCGACCTGTCGATCAGGGAGGTGCGCGCGGGGGACCGGTACCTCATCTGCTCCGACGGGCTCCCCACCGTCGTCAGCCCGCAGACGATCGAGGAGGCGCTCGCCAGCTACCAGGGCCCTCAGGAGACCGTCCAGGAGCTGATCCAGCTCGCGCTGCGCGGCGGCGGCCCGGACAACATCACGTGCATCGTCGCGGACGTCGTCGACGTCGACGAGAACGACGCCCTGGGCAGGCAGCTCAACGACACCCCGGTCGTGGTCGGCGCCGTCGCCGAGTCGCAGACCCCGCTGGGCGGCGACGTGGGCGCCATGCGCACGCCCGCGGCACGCGCCGCGGAGCTCGGACGGGGCGCCCAGTCCGTACCGCAACAGGGCGCACCCGGTGAGGGTTTCGGGCCTCCCGGCAGCGGTGGCACCGTCGCGGGCCCGCCGCACGGCAGCTTCGGCGCGTACACCGACGAGGACTTCATCAAGCACCGCGGGCGCGGCAGGTGGCTCAAGCGCTCCATGTGGATCGCGCTGATCCTCATCATCGTCGGCGGCGGCCTCTACGGCGGCTACCGCTGGACCCAGACCCAGTACTACGTGGGCGCCAACGACGACCACATCGCGCTCTACCGCGGCATCAGCCAGGAACTCGCCGGCATCAGCCTCAACGAGGTCTACCAGGACCGCCCCGGAGTCGAACTCAAGTACCTCCCCGGCTACCAGCGCAACCAGGTACGCGAGACGATCGTCGCCGGCAGCGCCTCCGAGGCCCGCGACAAGGCCGACGAGCTGGAGGAGCAGGCGAAGGTCTGCCGCATCGTCGCCGAGCAGCGCGTCGAGCCCCCGAAGGACGAGGGCGGCAAGGACGAGGGCGGCAAGAAGGACGAGCAGAAGCCGGGCGACGGCAAGACCGGAGAGGCCGCCGGCACCGCCGACGACACCTCCCAGGCCGCCGCGCGCCAGGCCGGTCAGAGCACCAGCCAGGACAACTCGCGCAGCAGCGACGACACTCCGTCACCGAGCCCGAAGCTCACGGAGAAGCAGCAGCAGCTCGCCAAGCAGTGCACCGCGCCGTAGGGGGGCTCCGGCAGCAATGAGCAGCAACATCACCACCAACACCGGCAGCAACACGACGGTCTCGCCCGGAGGTCTGCCCAGCCGCCGCAACACCGAGCTGGCGCTGCTGGTCTTCGCCGTGCTCATCCCCGTGTTCGCCTACGCCAACGTCGGCCTGGCGAAGGACGGTTCGCTCCCCGCGGGGATGCTCGGCTACGGGCTGGGGCTGGGTCTCCTCGCCGGCGTCGCGCACATCGTCGTACGCCGCTGGACGCCGTACGCCGACCCGCTGATGCTGCCGATCGCGACGCTGCTCAACGGCATGGGCCTCGTGCTCATCTACCGGCTGGATCTGGAGCCGCTGCCCGGCGGTGCCGCCGCCCCGACGCAGCTGATGTGGTCGACGCTGGGCGTCGGCCTCTTCGTCGGTGTGCTGGTCTTCCTCAAGGACCACCGCGTCCTGCAGCGCTACACCTACATCTCGATGGTGACGGCGCTGATCCTGCTGATCCTGCCGGTCTTCTTCCCGGCCCGCTTCGGCGCCCGAATCTGGATCACCATCCCCGGCGTCGGCTCCCTGCAGCCCGGCGAGTTCGCGAAGATCATCATCGCCGTCTTCTTCGCCGGCTACCTCATGGTCAAGCGGGACGCCCTGGCGCTGGCCAGCCGCCGCTTCATGGGCCTGTACCTGCCGCGCGGCCGCGACCTGGGCCCGATCCTCGTGATCTGGGGCCTGTCGGTCCTGATCCTGGTCTTCGAGACGGACCTGGGCACCTCGCTTCTCTTCTTCGGTCTCTTCGTGGTGATGCTGTACGTCGCCACGGAACGCACGAGCTGGATCGTCTTCGGGCTGGGGCTGACCATCGTCGGCGCCGTCGCCGTAGCCAGCTTCGAACCCCACGTGCAGAGCCGCGTCGACGACTGGCTCGACCCCATGCAGGCGTTCGAGAACGGCTCGGAACAGCCGGCGCAGGCGCTGTGGGCCTTCGGCTCGGGCGGCACCCTCGGATCGGGTCTCGGCCAGGGCTTCTCCCGGCTGATCGGATTCGCCGCCAAGAGCGACTACATCTTCGCGACCGTCGGCGAGGAGCTCGGACTGGCCGGTGTGATGGCCTTCCTGCTGCTGTACGGCCTCCTCGTGGAGCGCGGCATCCGCACCTCGCTGGCCGCCCGCGACCCGTTCGGCAAGCTGCTGGCCGTCGGCCTCTCCGCGGCCTTCGGCATCCAGGTCTTCGTCGTCGCCGGCGGCGTCATGGGCCTCATCCCGCTGACGGGTATGACGATGCCCTTCCTGGCGCAGGGCGGTTCGTCCGTCATCGCCAACTGGGCGCTCGTGGCCATCCTCCTCAAGATCAGCGACACGGCCAGGCGGCCGGCTCCGGCGCCCGCGCCCTCGCCCGACGCCGAGATGACCCAGGTGGTCCGGACATGACCGTGCCCGCGTACGGAACGACGAGCACCCCAGGCGGCACTGCCGGGAACGCGACGGCCGCCGCGAACGTCAACGCAGAGGCGGGTGAAGGCGTTCACGGCTTCGGTGCCGCCGCCTGCGCCCTCTCCCAGCGACCCGTAAGAGGTGAAGCACTGTGAACAAGCCACTGCGCAGGATCGCGATCTTCTGTGGCCTGCTCGTGCTGGCCCTGCTGGTCCGCGACAACTGGATCCAGCTCGTGCAGGCGGACGAGCTGAAGAGCGACCCGAAGAACCGCCGCGTCGCCATCGCCCGTTACGCGCAGCCGCGCGGCAACATCATCGTCGACGGCAAGTCGATCACCGGGTCGAACGACACGAAGAGCGGCGACTTCCGGTACAAGCGCACGTACAGGAACGGCCCGATGTGGGCGCCCGTGACGGGCTACGCCTCGCAGGCCTTCGGTGCGACGCAGCTGGAAGCCCTCAACGACGGCATACTCACCGGCGACGACGACCGGCTGTTCTTCAACCGCACGATCGACATGCTCACCGGCAAGCAGCAGAAGGGCGGCAACGTCGTCACGACGCTGAACGCCAAGGCGCAGAAGGCCGCTTACGACGGGCTCGGCAACAGCAAGGGCGCCGTCGCCGCCATCAACCCCAAGACCGGCGCCATCCTCGCTCTCGCGAGCAAGCCGTCCTACGACCCGTCCAGCTTCGCCGGCAACGGCGACAAGGACACGGACGCCTGGTCGAAGCTGCAGAAGCAGAAGAACGAAGACGAGCCGATGCTCAACAGGGCCCTGCGGCAGACGTATCCGCCCGGCTCCACGTTCAAGGTCGTCACCGCCGCGGCCGGCCTGGAGAGCGGCAAGTACGACCTCGACGGCAAAACCGACACCCCGGACCCGTACCGGCTGCCCGACTCGAGCACCGACCTGGGCAACGACGGCAACATCCCCTGTGAGGACGCCTCGGTGCGCACCGCGCTGCGCTACTCGTGCAACACCGTCTTCGCGAAGATGAGCAACACCCTCGGCAACGCGAAGATGATCGAGATGGCGGAGAAGTTCGGCTTCAACAACAAGGAGCTGGACACCCCGGTGCGCGCGGCCGAGAGCGTCTACCCCAAGGACAACAAGCCGCAGAACGCGATGGCCGGCATCGGCCAGGCCAGCAACAGGACCACGCCGCTGCAGATGGCGATGGTGGCGTCGGCGGTCGCCAACAACGGTTCGCTCATGAAGCCGTACATGGTCGACCAGCTCCGCGCCCCGAACCTCAACGTCGTCCAGCAGCAGAAGCCCGACGAGCTGAGCCGCCCGGTCTCGTCCGAGACCGCGCAGAAGCTGCAGCAGGGCATGGAGACCGTGGTCGAGAAGGGCACGGGCTCGCGCGCCCAGATCCCCGGCGTCGTCGTCGGCGGCAAGACGGGTACCGCCCAGCACGGCGAGAACAACAGCAAGAACCCCTACGCGTGGTTCATCTCCTACGCGAAGGACAAGGACGGTTCCTCACCCGTCGCGGTCGCCGTCGTCATCGAGAGTTCCGACACCCTCCGCGACGACATCGCGGGCGGCGCCCTGGCCGCTCCGATCGCGAAGAGCGTGATGAACGCCGTACTCGAAGGCAAGTGATGACGCACACAGTGCCCGCACGAAACCCGCTCCTCCTGGCTGTGCCAGGGGAGGCGCCACCCGGGGCACCGCACGGGGTGACGCCCGTCACTCCGCTCTGGACCGACTCGCCCGACCGGGCGGGTACCGTGTCCCGAGCAGCACACCGCCGTGCCGTACACCAGATACGGGCCGGACGAACGGAGAGGGCTGGAGACTATGGAAGAGCCGCGTCGCCTCGGCGGCCGGTACGAGCTGGGCTCAGTGCTCGGCCGCGGAGGCATGGCCGAGGTCTATCTCGCCCATGACACGCGGCTGGGCCGGACTGTCGCGGTCAAGACGCTCCGCGTCGACCTCGCTCGTGACCCCTCGTTCCAGGCCCGGTTCCGCCGCGAGGCCCAGTCGGCCGCTTCGCTCAACCACCCGGCGATCGTCGCGGTGTACGACACGGGCGAGGACTACGTCGACGGGGTCTCGATCCCGTACATCGTGATGGAGTACGTGGACGGGTCCACCCTCCGCGAACTTCTGCACTCCGGCCGGAAGCTGCTGCCGGAACGCGCCATGGAGATGTGCATCGGCATCCTCCAGGCGCTCGAGTACTCCCACCGTAGCGGCATCGTCCACCGCGACATCAAGCCGGCGAACGTCATGCTGACCCGCAACGGCCAGGTCAAGGTCATGGACTTCGGCATCGCGCGGGCCATGGGCGACTCCGGCATGACGATGACGCAGACGGCCGCCGTCATCGGCACCGCCCAGTACCTCTCCCCGGAGCAGGCCAAGGGCGAGCAGGTCGATTCGCGCTCCGACCTGTACTCCACGGGCTGCCTGATCTACGAACTGCTCACGAACCGCCCGCCGTTCGTGGGCGACTCCCCCGTCGCGGTCGCTTACCAGCACGTGCGGGAGGAGCCCCAGCCCACCACCGTCTTCGACCCCGAGATCTCGCCCGACATGGACGCGATCGTCATGAAGGCGCTGGTCAAGGACCCGGACTACCGGTACCAGAGCGCGGATGAGATGCGGGCCGACATCGAGGCGTGCCTCGACGGCCAGCCCGTCGCCGCGACCGCCGCCATGGGCGCGGTCGGCTACGGCGGCTACCCGGACGACCAGCCCACCACGGCGCTGCGCGCGCAGGACGCGCAGACGTCGATGATGGCGCCCGTCGGCGACGACGGCTACTACGACGAGGGCCGGGGGCGCCGCCGCCAGCAGAAGAGCCCCGTCTCGACGATCCTCCTCGTCCTCGCCGCGGTCTTCATCCTCGTCGGGGCGATCTTCGTCGGGAAGACCCTCTTCGGCGGCCCCTCCGACAGGGTCGAGGTGCCGCAACTCGCCGGCCAGACCTTCGAGCAGGCCAAGAGCTCCGGCAGCAACGGCGGCTTCAAGGTCGTGAAGGGCGAGCCCAAGTACTGCGACGAGCAGAAGAAGAACCTCGTCTGCGAAAGCGACCCTCCCAAGGACACGAAGATCGACCGCGGCGACACGGTCACCGTGTTCATGTCGAAGGGCCAGCCGCCGGTCGACGTGCCGACCGTCGAGGGCACGCAGTTCGATGAGGCGAAGCAGAAGCTGGAGGCCGCCGGGTTCAAGGTCAAGCGGAAGAACCAGGAGTCCGACCAGGAGCCGGGCACCGTCCTCACGCAGAACCCCAACGGCGGCGGCAAGGCACCGAAGGAGTCGACGGTCACCCTGACCGTCGCGCAGGAGCAGACGACAACCGTCCCGCCGGTCGTGGGCAAGAGCTTCGACGAGGCGAAGGCGCAGCTGGAGCAGCTCGGCTTCACCGTCGCCAAGACCGAGGTGGACGACGCGTCCAAGCCCGCCAACACGGTCCTGAAGCAGAAGCCCGGGGCAAACGGCCAGCTCGCCGAGGGCGGTCAGGTCACCCTCACCGTCTCCAAGGCTCCGGACGACGAGCCGGCCACCGTCCCGGACGTCACGAACCAGCTGGTGAAGGACGCCCGGAAGACGCTCGAGGAGGCGGGCTTCAAGGTCGAGGTCCGCAACGCCCCGGACGAGAACAACGCGACTGTGATCACCACCGCCCCCGCGGCCAACGCCCAGGTCAAGAAGGGCGACACCGTGATCATCGTCGCGCGGCCGGGCCCCCCGGACGACGGGGGCGACGACGGAGGCTTCTTCGGCGGCCCAGCCGGCTAAGGCACGTCGGCCCGGCTGCGAGCGTCTCGCTCGCACTTATGCGATCTGCCCGCCGCTCTCTCCGGCTCTCCGCCGGACGGAGCGGCGGGCAGTTCCGTTACCGGTGCCGCCGCCTGCCCGCCGGTCGCCCCGCACGCCTCCTCAACTGCCATGCGGCACGGGCGGACCGAGGCTCGGCCGAAGACCTGTGGGCGCGCCCGCGCACCGGTTCGCGGAGAGGCTCAGCCGGACGCAGGACGGGAGTCCCCGCAGGGAGAAACCCTCGAACCCCTCGTATCCCTCAGCGCAGTTCCTTCGGCGGGGTCCGCTCCGGGTCGACGTCCTCGGTGCGCTCCAGCTCGCCCCACACCACGTACCGGTACGTCGAGGTGAAGACCGGGGTGCACGTCGTAAGGGTGATGTAGCGGCCCTCTTCCTTCTTCCCCGACTCCTTCGGGACCGGGTCCAGGACGTCGACGTTGTACTTCGACGTGCGCGGCAGGATCGAGAAGACCTTGTAGACGAACCACGTGTTCTTCGTCTCGAAGACGATGGCGTCGCCCTTGCCGATCTTGTCGATCTTGTGGAACTTGGCGCCGTGCCCGTCCCGGTGGGCGGCGAGCGAGAAGTTGCCCGACTGGTCCTGCGGCATCGCCGACTTCACGGGCTTCGTGTAGTAGCCCGCGGCGCCCTTGTTCAGCTCCTCGGCGTCCGTGCCCTTCATCACCAGCACGTCGCTCTTCGACATCGACGGCACGTGCAGGAAGCCGATGCCGTCCTTCGTGTCCAGACTTCCCGGGCTCCGGTCCTCCAGCCAGCTCTGCCTGACCCGGTCGCCCGCGCGCTTGGAGTCGCGGTCGGCCAGCACGTTCGTCCACCACAGCGAGTACGCGACGAACAGCGCGAGCACGAGGCCCGCCGTGATGAGGAGTTCGCCGAACACACCGATCGCCGCGGAGATCCGCCTGCGCCTCGTGCCCGTCCTGTTACGGGCGGGGGGTTGTGGATCCGGTGGCGGCTCCGTGGCCGACGCCCCCCGCTGCCCGGCCCCGCCGTGGTCCCTCTCTGACACCCCTACCGCCCGTTTCCGCTGTTCCCCTACCCGACAAGCGCGTCCGGCTTCCCCTTGCTCCTGGGACGCTCCTCGACCATTTTGCCCCATACGATCAGCCGGTACTTCGAGGTGAATTCAGGGGTGCAGGTGGTCAGTGTGATGTAGCGCCCCTTCTTGTTGAATCCCGACTGCTCAGGGATGGGTTTGATCACGCCGGTGTTCGAAGGGGACGTGGACGGGAGCCGGTTGGCCAACTGGTACGTGTAGAACTTCGTCCCGGTCTCCACGACCATCTTGTCGCCCGCGACCAGGCGGTTGATGTAACGGAACGGCTCCCCATGGGTGTTGCGGTGGCCCGCCAGCGCGAAGTTGCCCGTCTTGTCCCACGGCATCGCCGACTTGACGGGCTCCTTGTCGTAGTGACCGACGAGGCCCTTGTCGAGGACGGCCGGTTTGGAGATGCCCTGCGCGATCGGCACCCGCACGTCCAGCTTCGGGATGTAGAGGATCGCGAAGCCCTCGCCGGGCGCGAAGTCGTCGGCCCTGCGCTCCGGGTCGATCGAGTTCCCGGCCTTCTCGCCGCCGTCCCACTGTGCCGCCAGGTCCTTCGCGGCGCCGCCCGCCTCCTGGCCGGCGAGCACGTTCGTCCACCAGAGCTGGTAGGCCACGAAGAGCAGCATCAGCACACCGGCAGATATGAAGACCTCGCCGAGGAAGCGGCTGGCGATGATCGCGGGGCCCTCCCGGCGGGCACGGGCCGCACGCCTCGCCTCCAGCCTGGTTCCCGCGAGGGGACGGACGTCGGATTCACGGAATCCGCTGCCCCTGCCGCCGCGGGTCTGAGCGGCACGACGGCGCGCCACACGGCCCAGAGCCTCCATGTCGGACCTGCGCAGCCCGAACGTGTGGGTCTGCTCGGCCTCGCTCTCCGCGGGCGGCCTCGCCGCCGAGGGCCGCATGAGCTCCGGCGACGCCGCGGAGGGTGCCCCCGCTTCGCCGACGGCGGGAAGAGCCGCGGTCTCCGAGAGCCCCGGACGCCGCCCGGGAGCGGCCCCCTGTCCCGGCCGCGGCGCGGACGGGCGCCGCGCGCCGGCACCGGGTCCGTTACCGGGGCCGGGGCCCGCGGGCGGTGCGGAGACGGGCGTCTGTCCCGGGGCATGGGCGGACGGGCCTCCGAGGCGCCGCACCCGGGGCTGCCCGGGAGGGGCGTCCTGGCCTGGCCGGTAGCGCTGTGCATCTCCCGCCGCCGACCCGGCACCCGGTGCGCCCGGCCCCGGGTGACCGGCGCGCCCTGCCCCCGGCTCGCCGCGGGGGGCGCGCCACTGCTGCCGTCCGGTCTCGCCATCCTCGTACAGCGCGCTCCTGTACGGCACTTGACCGTCCTGCAGCGGAGACGGCACCGGACCCTGGCCCGTACGGCTCTGGCCCGTGCGCCCCTGTGCCGGCTCTCCCGGCTCGCGGTGCGGCCGGAACCACGGGGAGACGTCGTCCTGCTGCCCCTGCGCGTAGGGCTGGTCCTGCCCGTACCCCTGAGGACGGCCCGGCACTTGACGGCCCTGCGACGGGTACTGCTGGGACGGGTAGCCCTGCCCCGGGCGCCCCTGCGCCGGGGATCCGGGCGCGGCGTGCCCCTCGCCCCGGCGCCCGCCGGGGGCCGGGGCGCTCTGGCCGGGAAGCGGGTCGCTCAGCGGGTCGGAGAGCGCGTCGACCGCGGCCTGGAACGTCTCGGCCTGCGCGTAGGGGTCGTCGTGGGCGCCGCCGCTCTGCCCGTACGACGGACGGCCGTAGGGATACCCCTCGCCGTGCCCATCGCCGTACGGCTCTCCGTACGGACTCTCACGATCCGGGGGCACCCCCGTCACCTGCCCCCCGCACCCGGGCCCGCGGCAGCGGCGGGCCTCACCCCGGCCAGTTCCCGCGAGCGTTCGACGGCTTCCGTGTCACCGCACTCGGCGAGCCAGTTCGCGAGCATCCGGTGGCCCCATTCCGTCAGCACGGACTCTGGGTGGAACTGGACGCCCTCCACGGGCAGTTCGCGGTGCCGAAGCCCCATCACGAGCCCGTTCGCGGTACGCGCGGTCACGCGCAACCCGTCGGGAACGGCGGCCTGTTCGACGCCCAGCGAGTGGTAGCGCGTTGCGGTGAACGGCGAGGGGAGCCCGGCGAAGACGCCGTCGCCCTCGTGCTCGACCTGCGAGGTCTTGCCGTGCAGCAGCTCGGGCGCCCGTCCGACGGCACCGCCGTAGGCGACGGCCATCGACTGCATGCCCAGGCAGACGCCGAAGACCGGTACGCCGCTGTCCGCGCAGTGGCGCACCATCTCCACGCAGACGCCCGCCTGTTCGGGCGTACCCGGTCCCGGGGAGAGCAGCACGCCGTCGAAGCCCTCGTCGGCGTGTTGGAGTTCGGTCTCGTCGTTGCGCACGACCTCGCACTCGGCGCCCAACTGGTACAGGTACTGCACGAGGTTGAAGACGAAGCTGTCGTAGTTGTCGACGACGAGGATGCGGGCGCCCATCAGCTCCCACCGCCGTCGACGGTCACGTCGTTGAAGGGCAGTAGCGGCTCCGCCCAGGGGAAGACGTACTGGAAGAGCAGAAAAACGACCGCGAGCACGAGCACGAGCGAGCACAGCGCCCGTACCCATGTGTTGCCTGGCAGGTGCCGCCAGATCCAGCCGTACATCCCTGCGTGCCGTCCTTTCTTCCCTGCCTCGCTGCGTTGGGGGCCGTGCCGTCCTGACCGTCCGGGCGTCCCCCAGACTACGGGGCCCCGGCAGGGTGCCGTGCCTCAGTCGGGGAAGTACCACCCGACTCGCCCCGACGTCACCCGATGGGCTTCGCGTAGCGCAGGTCGACCGTCCCCGAGTAGCCGGGCAGGTTCACGGACTTGCGCTCGTCGACCTTCCAGCCGAGATCGTAGGCGTCGACGTACTGGAGGTAGTTCTGGATCGCCGGGGACTCGTCCAGCGCCTTGTTGAGCTTCTCCTGGTCTCCGACGGCGGTCACCTTGTACGGAGGGGAGTAGACGCGGCCCTGCAGGATCAGGGTGTTGCCGACGCAGCGGACCGCGCTCGTCGAGATGAGCCGCTGGTCCATGATCTTGATGCCTTCGGCTCCGCCCTTCCACAGCGCGTTGACCACGGCCTGCAGGTCCTGCTGGTGGATGACGAGGTCGTTGGGCTGGGGCTCGGGGACGCCGGGGACCTGGGCGGTGGCGTTGGGCGGGGCGTCGTCGAGGGTGACGGTCAGACCGCTACCGGAGACCTTGCGGGTGCCGGCGTCCTTCTCGAGGCCCGTCAGCTTCCTGGTCTCGGTGCTGTCCGGGCTGTCGCGCCGGGCGAGGCGGTCGACCTGGCTGCGCACCGCCGCCGCGGAGGAGTCGAGTTCGGCGTTCTTGCGGCTGCGCTCCTGGATCAGGTCGGAGAGGCGCAGCATCGAGGAGTCCGTGCGCAGGTCGGTACCATGTGCGGTGTTGAAACTGATCCAGAAAATGAGACCGGCGAGGGCGAAAACCCCCAGCGTGGCCAGCCGTGCCGGGCGGATGCGCAATCTGGTCACCGTACCCTCGTCTCCTCAGACCGCGGGGAAGCACTACGCTAACGGACCACCACAGCGTCACACCCCCTCGGCCCCATGGAGAGGGGGCCCCTCTACCGCGGTCACGAAGCGCGTCGACAGGAGAGACTCTCGTGCCGAAGTCACGGATCCGCAAAAAGGAAGACTTCACTCCGCCCCCGGAGAAGAAGGCGACCGAGATCAGTCTGGGCGCCACGGGCGGCCGATGGGTGGCACCGCTCATGCTGGCGCTCTTCCTCATCGGCCTCGCCTGGATCGTGCTGTTCTACGTGACCGAGAGCAAGCTGCCGGTCGAGTCGCTGGGAAGCTGGAACATCGTCGTCGGCTTCGGCTTCATCGCCGGGGGCTTCGTCGTCTCCACCCAGTGGAAGTAGGGCGGCCTCTCCGCTCGCGCACTCCCACGCAGGTCACGCATGCCCGGAGCCGAGTTATCCACAGGCTGATCCACAGGGCTGGAAAACTTCACAAGATCTGTGGATAACTCTGCGGGGGTTGACGACCGTCATCCCACTGCCTCACCGGGGGACACCTCGTACACCCCTTCTGGGCAGCGAAAACGTACCCGTGCGCGACTCTGGACAGCCGTTCCCCGCGCCATACACAAGATCGCGGTCGCGCTGTGGACAACAGTGCGGAAAATCGCCGGTCAGTGTGAGCGAAGCGGCCTGCTCGGCCCCGGTCCCGCATCGCCGGGCACCGGGGCGCCGCACGTTCAGGCGGTGAGCTGCAGCGTGCGTACGACAACAGCCGCGATGATCAGCAGCAGCACCCCCGCGCAGGCGGCGTACTGCACGACCGTCCGCTTGTCGCGGGGCGGGTGCACCATCGCGATGGCGATCAGCACCCCCACGACCAGGCCCCCTATGTGCGCCTGCCAGGAGATCCCTTCCCAGACGAAGGTGAAGACCAGGTTGATCCCCAGGAGGATCAGGATCGGCCGCATGTCGTACTTCATGCGGCGCATGAGGATCGCCGTCGCCCCGAAGAGACCGAAGATCGCACCGGACGCGCCGAGCGAGGCCTGCCCCGGTGAGGAGAAGAGATAGGTGAGGGCGCTGCCGCCCAGCGCCGAGAGCAGGTAGAGCCCCGAGAAGCGCAGCCGCCCCAGAGCGGCCTCCAGCGGCGGGCCCAGGAACCACAGGCCCAGCATGTTCATCGCGAAGTGCCAGGTCTCCTGGTGCAGGAAGGCCGAGGTCAGCAGGCGGTACCACTGCCCCTCCGCGACACCTTCCACCGGGCCGTACGGCACGGCGATGGCCTGCCCGAACAGCACCAGCGAGCTGACCAGCCGCTCTCCGACGATCATCACGCCGACGAAGAGTGCGGCGTTGACACCCAGCAGGATCTTGGTGACGAGGCGGCGGTCGCCCGCCGCGATGACACCGCCCGCTATCGTGCGCGGTCGGCTCGCCGACGGCGCGTGCCCGGTGCCCGAACCGCCCTTGACGCAGTCGGGACACTGGAAGCCGACGGAGGCCGTGATCATGCAATCAGGGCATATCGGACGCTCGCAGCGGACGCAGCTGATGCCCGTCTCCCTGTCCGGGTGGCGATAGCAGTACGTCACCTGGGGTTCCGACTGGCGCTGGCCCTCCATGAGCTCATCCCTCCGCCTTGCTGCGGGTGCGGAAGCGTTCCGCCCCGTCCTCTCCTACGGTCGGACGGGGCGGAACGGTTCCCGGCACTCCTCCGTCACCTGCGTCAGCGACGCTCGATCACGACCGATTCCAAGACGACGTCCTGGACGGGCCTGTCGGTGCGGGGGTTGGTCTGGATACCCGCGATGGCGTCCACGACCTTCTGGCTCGCCGGCTCGGTGACCTCGCCGAAGATGGTGTGCTTCCCGGTCAGCCAGGCGGTGGCGCCGACCGTGATGAAGAACTGCGAACCGTTGGTGCCCGGCCCGGCGTTCGCCATGGCCAGCAGGTAAGGCTTGTTGAAGGCGAGGTCGGGGTGGATCTCGTCCCCGAACTCGTACCCGGGGCCGCCGGTGCCGTTGCCCAGCGGGTCACCGCCCTGGATCATGAAGCCGCTGATGACCCGGTGGAAGACCGTTCCGTCGTAGAGCTTCTCGGTGGTCTTGCTGCCGGTCTCCGGGTGAGTCCACTCACGCGAGCCCTCTGCGAGCTCGACGAAGTTCTTGACCGTCTTCGGCGCGTGGTTCGGGAAGAGCTGTACCTCGATGTCGCCGTGATTGGTCTTCAGGGTGGCGTAGAGCTGCTCGGCCACGATCTACCTTCCATCTGTCCGTACTGACCCGTCCGATCCTCCCACGGACGCGCTCCGCACGGAGTACGCACCGATGACCCGGATGCTGCCTGCAACGGGCTTGAGTCGGAACAGCCAGGCATGATCTTCGAAACGGGTGGAAAACGACACTGTGTCTATGGGAGGAACCCACGAGCCCGTGACACGCCACCGAGGAGGAGGAACCCGTGACCCGCATCGACAGCGTGCGCGCCGCGACCGGGAGCACCAAGGAAAGCGTGCGGCACGCAGCGGAGGTCGTGGCCCCCTACGCAGGGACCGCCAGGGACACCGCAGTGCACTATGCGCACGAGGCGGGCGCGCGGCTGGGGCCGAAGGTCTCGCACGCCGCGCGGCAGGCCCGTACCTCGGCGCGCGACGGGTACGACCAGCACGTCGTGCCCCGTATCGCCCAGGCTCGCAAGAGCCTGCCGCCCGAACTGGACAAGGCCGCCACGAAGGCCGCCAAGCGCACGCGCAAGGCGGCCCGCAAGGCGACCAAGTACGCCGCGCCGCGCATCGAGAACGCCGTCGCGGAGGCCCGTACGGCATCGGGCCCGGTCCGGGAGGAGGCCGCTTCCCGCAGCTCGGCCGCCGTCGCGGCTCTGCGCGGGCAGGTGAGCGCCAAGGAGATCGAGAAGCTGGTTCGCCGCCGCGACCGCCGTGCCCGCAGGGGCAGGCTCGCCAAGCGGCTCGGGCTGCTCGGACTGCTGGCCGGCGGTGTCTACGCCGCCTGGCGCTGGTGGGACAAGCAGGCCAACCCCGACTGGCTCGTCGAGCCGCCGGAGGCCACTGAGGTCGGCGACCGCGCGTCGCTTTCTTCGGTCGACGGCGACGGCTCCAGCCGCCGGTCCGGCGACGGGCGGAAGCCCAAGTCCGAAGCCGAGGCCAAGGCGGAGGAGGCCAAGGAGGCCGAAGCGAAGGCCAAGGCGAGGCGGCACAGCAGCTAGAAAGTTCGTGCGCCACACCGGGCGCGTACGCGATCTGCGTGTGGGCCGGCAGACACAGGTCTGCCGGCCCACACGCGTAGCGGGCCCCGGCCCCGGAGGGCTGACGGCACGGCCGGCGGCCGGGCCGCAGAACCCGGGCGCACGTCGCCCGCAGGACACGAGAGGCAGGTGAACGACGCGTGCGTACAGGGTTGTTGAGGACCATCGGCACCGTCACGGCGCTGTACGGGCTCGCGGTGACGGCCCGTCCCGATCTGCTGGCCGTCCCGTCCGGACTCGTCGACGGCGCGGGCCGCACGGCCGGGCACACGCGGATCTCCCTGCGCCCTCTCGCCTGGCGGGACATGGCCTCGGGAGCCGCCATGGCGGCCGCCCCGGAGGGCGCCGCGCTCACGACGGCGACGCTGGTGCGGATCTCGGCGGACCTCGGCGACGCTCTGCTCCTCGGCGCCACCCTGCCCGGGACCGCCAGGAGATTCGGCGCCGTCGCCGTCTCGCTGGGGTGGGGCGCGCTGTCCGTGGCCGGGCTCCTCGGCAAGCCCCGCACGGGGCGTACGCGCGGGGCGGCCGGAGGCTGACGCGCACCGCTCCGCGGGGCGGCAGCCATCGCGGACGGGCCTGCACCGCCCGGCAGTCGGCGCCGTTCCGCAGCTCCGCGACGTACCGCCGGTAGCACCCCGGCGGGCGCTGGCTAGGCTCGTCCGGAGCACACATCTGAAGACCCGACGCCTCGTCGACCTACAGGCCGCGGCGAACCCCTACCGGGCGGCCGCCGGTGCCCGGCGCACAAGGCGACGCCACAGCTGTGAGACCCGCAGCGCACCCCGACAAGGAAGACGCAATGCCCTCCGCACAGCGCACCGTCCGGTGGATCACCCCGGTCGTACTGGTCGTCGTCTGGCTGCTGCTCGGCGGCCTCCTGGGCCCGTACGCGGGGAAACTCGGGGAAGTGGCCTCCAACGACCAGGCCTCGTTCCTGCCGCAGAGCGCCGAGTCGACCAGAGTCAGCGATCTGCAGAAGGGCTTCGCGCAGGAGAAGTCGCTCCCGGCGATCGTCGTGTGGACGGCGGAGGACGGCGGGAAGATCACCCCGCAGCAGCGCACCGCCGCGACCCGCGCCCTCGCCTCGCTGTCCGGCGACGAAGGGATCACCGGGAAGGTCTCGCCCGCGCTGCCCAGCAGGGACGGTCAGGCGCTGCAGGGCGTCGTGCAGGTGCGCTCCGGGCTCGGCGACGAACTCCCGTCCGTCGTCGAGCACATCAGCAGCGCCACCGACCGCGTCGAAGGGGCGCGGGCGGAGCTCGGAGGGCCCGCCGCGAGCCAGGCCGACCTCTCGGAGGCCTTCTCCGGGATCGACAGCCTCCTCCTCATCGTGGCGCTCGTGGTCGTGCTGCTGATCCTGCTGCTCGTCTACAGAAGCGTGCTGCTGCCCATCGTCATCATCGTCAGCGCCGTCTTCGCGCTGTCGCTGGCGTGCGCCGTGGTGTACGTGCTGGCCCAGGACGACATCGTCCGGGTCGACGGCCAGGTGCAGGGCATCCTGTCGATCCTGGTCATCGGTGCGGCGACCGACTACGCGCTGCTGCTCTCGTCGCGGTTCCGGGAGGAACTCGCCGTCCAGGGCGAGCGGTTCGCCGCCATGCGCTCGGCCCTGCGGGGCTCCTTCGGCGCCATCACGGCCAGCGCCGCCACCGTGGCGCTGGGCCTGCTCGCGCTGCTGCTGAGCGACCTGACGAACAACCGCGCACTCGGCCCGGTCGGCGCCATCGGGATCGTCTGCTCCGTCGTCAGCACGTTCACCTTCCTGCCCGCGGTGCTGGTGCTCGTCGGCCGCGCCGCGTTCTGGCCCGCCAAGCCCAGGGCCTCGGCCGACCCGGACGACGGCGAGGACGGGGCGACGGCGTCCTCGACCGGCCTGTGGGGCCGCGTCGCCGCCCGCGTGGACCGGTCGCCGAGGCGTATCTGGGCGGGAACCCTGCTGGCGCTGCTGGTCTTCGCCGCGTTCTCACCGCAGCTGAAGTCGGACGGCGTCCCGCTCAGCGAGATCTTCGTCAAGGACGTGCCGTCCGTCAGCGCGCAGGCCACCCTCAGCGAGCACTTCCCCGGCGGCTCGGGGAACCCGGCGGTGATCATCGCTGACGCCGGCAGCGCACGCGAGGTGACCAAGGCCGCCGCCGGCACGGACGGCGTCGTCACAGCGGCACCGGTCTCGGAGTCGGGCCGCCCCGGACAGGGCGAACCGCTCGTCGTCGACGGGAAGGTCCGTATCGACGCCACCCTCGAGGGAAGCGCCGACAGCGACGACGCCAAGCGGACAGTGGAACGGCTGCGTTCCGCCGTCCACGACGTACCGCGGGCAGACGCACTGGTCGGCGGTTACACCGCCCAGCAGTCGGACATCCAGACGACGGCCGAGCACGACCGGTCCCTCATCGTCCCCGTGGTGCTGCTGATCATCCTCGTGATCCTCGCCGCGCTGCTGCGGGCCCTGGTGATCCCCGTGCTGCTCGTCGCGACCGTCGCGCTCAACTTCCTCGCCACGCTGGGCGTCGCCACGCTCGTCTTCGACAACCTCCTCGGCTTCGAGGGGACGGACGCGTCGGTCCCGCTGTACGGCTTCGTCTTCCTGGTGGCTCTGGGCGTGGACTACAACATCTTCCTGCTCACCCGCGTACGCGAGGAGGCGCTGAAGCACGGCACACGCGCGGGCATCCGCAGAGGACTGACCGCCACCGGCGGAGTGATCACCTCCGCCGGTGTGGTGCTTGCGGCGACCTTCGCCGCGCTCGTCGTGATCCCGCTCGCCTTCCTCGTCCAGATCGCCTTCATCGTCGCCTTCGGCGTGCTGATGGACACGCTGGTGGTCCGCTCGCTGCTCGTGCCCGCGCTGGCACGCGACATCGGCCCGGCCATCTGGTGGCCGGGGGCGTTGCGCCGCAGGTGACGCGAGGGTGCGTGGTGAGCTGTTCGCGGAGACCGCCGAGAGGATTCCGCGATGACCAAAGCCACCGCGTCCGTCGCCCTGTTCACCGCTGACCTGCGGCTGCACGACAATCCCGTGCTGCGCGCCGCGCTCGACTCCGCGCACGAAGTGGTGCCGCTCTTCGTACTGGACACAGGGGTGCACGCGGCGGGTTACGACGTCCCCAACCGCCGCGCCTTCCTCGCGGACTGCCTGCGCGACCTCGACGCGGGCCTGCGGGAGAGGGGCGGCCGGCTGATCGTCCGCGAAGGCGACGTGGTGCGCGAGGTGTGCGCGGCGGCATCGGAGTGCGGCGCACGGCAGGTGCACATGGCGGGCGACGTCAGCCTCTACGCGCAGCGCCGGGAGGAGCGGCTGCGGCACGCCCTGGAAGCGGACGGGCGGCAGCTGCGCGTCCACGACGCGGTCGTCACTGCCCTGCCGCCCGGCGAGGTGACGCCTGCCGGCGGTGACCACTTCGCCGTGTTCACGCCGTACTTCAGGCGCTGGACGAGCGCGGGACTGCGCGGGGTGATCCGGGCGCCCCGCACCGTGCGGGTCCCCGAGGACGCCGCCTCGCTGCCGGTGCCCTCGCGCGAGGACACCCCCGGCGTCTCACCGGGCGTCGCCGCGGGCGGCGAGAGCGAGGGCCGGGCGCGGTTCGCCGCCTGGAACGGCAGGCCCATGAAGGACTACGCGGACCGGCACGACGACCTCGCCGCCGACGCCACGTCCCGCCTCTCGCCCCATCTGCACTTCGGGACGCTGTCCGCCGTCGAACTCGTCCACAGGGCGCGCCGGACCGGCGGGGACGGCGCGGAGGCCTTCGTACGCCAGCTCGCCTGGCGGGACTTCCACCACCAGGTCCTCGCGGCCCGGCCCCGCGCCTCCTCCGGGGACTACCGGCCCCGCGGCGACCGGTGGCGCCACGACGAGGACGAGATCGCCGCGTGGCGGGACGGCCGCACCGGCTATCCCCTCGTCGACGCGGCGATGCGGCAGCTGCGCCACGAAGGCTGGATGCACAACAGGGCGCGCCTGCTGACGGCGAGCTTCCTCACCAAGACGCTGTACGTCGACTGGCGCGTCGGCGCCCGACACTTCCTCGACCTGCTCGTCGACGGCGACGTGGCGAACAACCAGCTCAACTGGCAGTGGGTGGCGGGAACGGGGAACGACACCCGTCCCAACCGGGTGCTCAACCCCCTCACGCAGGCACGGCGCTTCGACCCGGACGGCACGTACGTACGCCGCTGGCTTCCCGAACTCGCCGAACTGCGGGGGCCGTCGGTGCACCAGCCGTGGAAGCTGCCCGGCCGGGAACGGGCGCGCCTGGACTATCCGGAGCCGCTGGTGGAGCTGTCCGCCGGAGCCGACCGCTTCCTGCGGGCACGCGGCCTCGAAGGGCGTTCGACGCGGACGGGCTGAGCCCGCCGGGCGTTCCGCTTCGCTCCGGATGTGAAAAGTTCGCGCTGGTGAAGAGGGGTGGGGCAGCGCAGCGGATCATTGACGCCCGCCTCCGTGTGAGGCGGGGCACACGCGCTGTCGCCGGTGAGGCCGGTGCGCGGCCACCGGAGCGCACGGGGCGTCCAACGGGCGCCGGTCCGGACGGCGGTGGGCACGGGCGCAGCCGCCCGACGCCCCTCTGGCCGCGGGCGGCCCGCCGGAGTCTCCGCCTGGCCGTCGCCGCATCGGCCGGGGAAAGAACCGGGCACGCTCCGTGAGCGTGACCCCGCGGTGCGCGGAGGGCGCGCAGCGGCCCGGGCCGGACGACCGTCAAGTCCCGCGCGGGGCGGGGCAGCCCCCGCACAGGCCGCCGCCGGAACACGAACAGGGCCTCCGAGGAGGCGTAAACGCACCTCGGAGGCCCTCGCGGTGTGGAGCCTAGGGGAGTCGAACCCCTGACATCTGCCATGCAAAGACAGCGCTCTACCAACTGAGCTAAGGCCCCGCTGCGCACAAGAGTACCGGGTCCGCAGAGCGAATTCCGACCGGGTATCGCCCCCCGTCGGCCCCCGTCCGTAGGATGCACGCAAGTTCGCGCCAGCGAAGCGCCAGGGGAGTCCAGGGGAGACGAGATGGACGCAGCACAGCAGGAATCCACCGCGAAAGCGCGTGAGCTGCAGACCCAGTGGTACGGGGAGCCGCTGGGAACGCTCTTCCGCCGGCTCATCGACGACCTCGGCCTCAACCAGGCGCGTCTCGCCTCCGTACTGGGCCTGTCGGCGCCCATGCTGTCCCAGCTCATGAGCGGCCAGCGGGCGAAGATCGGCAACCCCGCCGTCGTACAGCGGGTGCAGGCGCTGCAGGAGCTGGCCGCCGAGGTCGCGCGCGGCGAGGTGAGCGCCGCGGACGCCACGCAGCGGATGGAGGAGGTACGGCGCACGGCGGGGGGCAGCGTCCTCAACAGCACGGCGCAGACGGCGTCTTCGGGCAGCGCGTCCCAGACGCCCGTGAAGCGCGTCGTGAGGGAGATCCAGTCACTGCTCAGGTCCGTGGCCGACGCCGCCGACATCCTGGACGCCTCGTCCTCACTCGCCTCGACACATCCGGAACTGGCAGAGTTCCTCCGGGTGTACGGCGCGGGCCGCACCGCCGACGCGGTCAAGCACTACGAGTCCCACCAGGACTGACACGGAGCCCGGCGCCGGACCGCACGCGGCACGGTACGGGCACCAGCAGGGGGGCCGGTCTCCCGTGCACGGCCCGCACCGGAGGACCGGGCGGGCCGTGGCGCGGCCGGCAGCGGGCGACCGCGCCATCGAGAACAAGGGGCAGGGGCACAGGTTCATGGGTGAGGTCTTCGCCGGCCGCTACGAGCTGGCCGACCCGATCGGACGGGGCGGAGCCGGCGCCGTGTGGCGCGCCTGGGACCGCCGCCGCAAGCGCTACGTCGCCGCGAAGGTCCTCCAGCAGAGCGACGCCCACTCGCTGCTGCGCTTCGTGCGCGAACAGGCCCTGCGCATCGACCATCCGCACGTCCTCGCCCCGGCGAGCTGGGCCGCCGACGACGACAAGGTCCTGTTCACCATGGACCTCGTCAGCGGCGGCTCGCTGGCCCATCTCATCGGCGACTACGGCCCGTTGCCGCCGACCTTCGTCTGCACGCTCCTCGACCAGCTGCTCGCGGGACTCCACGCGGTGCACGCCGAGGACGTCGTCCACCGCGACATCAAACCCGCCAACATCCTGCTGGAGCCCACCGGGAAGGGCCGTCCGCATCTGCGGCTGTCCGACTTCGGCATAGCCATGCGCAAGGGCGAACCGCGTCTCACCGAGACCGACTTCGTCGTCGGCACGCCCGGATACTTCGCCCCGGAGCAGATGATGGGCGCGGACCCGGACTTCACCGCGGACCTGTACGCCGTGGGCCTGGTCGGCGTCTACCTGCTGACGGGGCAGAAGGCCGACTCGATGGAGATGCTGGCCAACTACGAGCACGGGGTGCCGCCCGCCCCGGAGCGGGTGCCGGAACCGCTCTGGCAGGTACTGGGGCAGCTCCTCCAGCCGGCGCCGGAGCACCGCTTCCGCACGGCCACGGGTGCCCGCAAGGCGCTTGCCGCCGCTGTGGAGCTGCTCTCGCCGGATGCGACGGCGGAGCGGGAGATCGTCGAGGTCTTCGACCAGATCGGGCCCCTTCCCCCGGGCTTCGGCCCCGACGGGCCCGTGCGGGACGGCGCGTCCGCCGGCACGGCGACGACCGCGCCGGGGCAAGGGGGTGCGGGAGCAGGTGGCGCTGCGGCAGGCGCTCCGGCGTCCGCGGCGCCGGCGTCCCCCTCGGAGACCGGCAGCTTCCGTCTGCCGCCTCCCCAGGGCGGGTTCGGGGGCATTCCCGAGCAGCCCCGTACGCCGCCGACGCCCACGCCCGTACCCGCGTCCGCGCAGCCGGCAGCGCCGCACGCGCAGACGGGGCCCGGGCAGGGGGCGCCCCAGCCGTACCAGTCGCTTCACCAGGAGGCGCTCGCCCCCGGGGCGTTCGGGGCGCCGCCGATGGGCCGGGCCCCCGCCACGGGCACGGCCGCCGCCCGGCCCGGCGGGCCCGCTGCTGCACGCAGACCGGGACCTCCCCCGAAGGTGGCGGTCCCGGTGCTGATCGTCGCTCTGCTCTGCCTGGCCGTGGGCGTCTGGGCCCTGACCGCGGCCTGACCGCCGTCTGACCGGGGTACCTGACCGCGACCTGACCGGCAGCGGGCGTCCGCAGGAGCAGCGGGCGCCCCGGCTACGGCTGTTACTGCCGGCGCGGGTCGTGGAACTGCTGCGTCCGGTACTCCCCGTGCGGCTGCTGCGGCTCCGGCCACGCCGGCGCGGTGCCCGGACGCCCCTGGCCGGGGGCCGTGTGCAGCCCGCCGCCGACTGGCGGGCCCGGAGGCGTTTCGCCGGCGGGAGCCTCCGCAGCGCCGGCCGCCGCACGCCGCCGCGCCACGAGCGTCCAGAGGACGAGCGCGAGGATCAGCGCCGTCCCCGTCCCGATGCCCGCGTACGCGACCGTCATGAGCGTGCCGCTGCGCTGTCCGTCCGCGGCGTTCTGCCCCTTCTCGGCCTGCTCCCTGTCCTGGTCGCTGACGCCGAACCCGGCCGCCGCCGCGTCCCCCTCGTACCCGGGGCCGGCCTTGGCCTTCCCCTTGAGGTCGATGCGGAGCGTCAGCGGCGCGGTCCCCTTGATGACCTGGCCGGCCTTGGGCGAGACCGTTACCGCGAGGTAGTGCCATCCCGCGAGAGCGGCGTCGGAGCCCTCGTCCGCGAACCGGTTGCCGAAGTCCACCACCGGTGTGTAGGCGACCGCCTGGGCCGACTTGTCCGGGGTGTACGAGACGAAGCTCTCGTCGTCGAAGCGGCCGCGCGCCGGGTTGTACGCGGTGAGCCCGAGACCGTTGTAGACCGTCGGCGGGAAGTCCTCTGTGTACGTGACGCTGCTCAACTCCACCGCCGCGTTGAGCCGTTGGCCCCAGTCGACGGGCACCCGGTAGAAGCGCGTCTCACCGGGCCTGATGCGGTCCTTCCACACCCCCTCGGAGACGGCGCCCGCGTCGTTGAAGCCGGTGCCTCCGTGCGCGCGCCTCTTCGCGCTGCCGGACAGCGCCGCCGGCGGATCGTCGCCCGCCCCGTTGCCGGTGGGCGCCGACGGCAGGGGGCCCTTGACGGGCGGCTCCGACATGTAGCGGATCTCCAGCGGCCATCGCGCCGGATTCGACGTGTCCCCGCCCACACGTTCGACGGAGAAGAGGTACGGGCCGGCCTTCTGGCACTCGTCGTCCGCACCGACGACGCGGGCGGCGTAGTCCGCGATGGCGTAGGCGGAGCCGTCCCCGGAGAAGTCCGGCCGGGCCGAACCGTCGCAGGGGCTGCCGTCGACGGCCTGCAGCGACAGTTCAAGTCCCTCCCCGACCGTCTGCACCTGCGCGCCGGGCTCGGGAGCGGCCACGGCGGAGAGGAACGCGGCGGACTTCGCGTCGAGACTGACGCTGTAGTACTTCTTCTCCCCCTTCCCGATCGTGTCGCTGTAGACGCCGGGACGGATCTCGGGGCCGTCGCCGCTGCTCAGCGCGCCTTTGATCTTCTTCGCGTCCTCGGCCGCCTTGTACCGGGGCAGGTCGCGGGGGCCGTCCGCGGGCCCGGCCCACGCCTGAGCGGGGAGCGCCGCCACCACGCACAGTGCCGCCGCTATCCCCGCCACCCGCACCGGCACCCGTCCCCGCGCGCCCCGTGCCACCGCGTCACGTCCCCGCGCTCCCCGCATCTCCGCGTCACGTATCCCCGCGTCCCGCATCACCGTTCGCCGCCCCACTTCACCCACGCCGCCCTCACCCGCACTCGCCGCCATCGCCACAGCCCCCTCGTCGCCGGCACCCCGCGCGAATCTCGCCCCGAGCCCTACGCCTTACGCCCGCGCGGCCCCGCGCCGTGCCCGTACGGCCCGGCGGACGAGTCCCGCCGCCAGCAGTACGCCCGCACCCGCCGCGACCGACCCGACGGTGAGGCTGCTCCATCCTGCCCCGCCCCGCGCCGCGCTGTCCGTCCGCCCGTCCCCGCCGTCCGCGGCCGCGCTTCCGGAGCCGGGCTTCAGCACGGGCGCCCCGTGTTCCGGGCCTGCCTTGGCCTCGCCCTTGACGTCGACGCGCAGGGTGATGCGCACGTCCGGATTCTCCGCGATACGGGCGGCACCGGCGCCGAGCGTGACCGCGATGTAATAGGCCCCCCCTGGTGTGGACGGGCACGACGTTAGGACTGCTCTCCCACCGGTTGGTCCACGCGACGGGCACCGCACCGCCGGAGACCCTGCCCGGCTCGCCGTCGTAGGTTGCTCTCGTGGCGAGCTCCCCGAGCCCGTTCGTGACCGGCTGCCTGGCCGGTGTGTAGGTGTCCGTACGGCTGAAGGCGGACTCCGGGCCGTGCTCGGGCGCCGTCGGCTCGTTGCTGAACTCCACGTCGTAGCGGAGCTGCTGGCCCCACCCGACCGGCGCCCGGTACCAGAGCGTCTGGGACGGCAGGACCCTGTCACGCCACACGCCTGTGCCGATGGCGGCCGCGTCGTTGAACCCCGTCCCGTCGTGCACGGACCGCGGCCTGCCCTGCGGGAGCTTCGCGTCGCGGCCGCCCTCGCCGAACTCCGGCTGCGACTGGGCCGGCGTGACGCCCTTCCCGAGGGGCTTCTCGACGCGGTACGTCAACTCCAAAGGCCAGCGCGCCCCCTCCGGGCCGCCCTCGCTCTCCACCCGCTCCACCGACAGCAGGTAGCGGCCGGCACCCTCGTCGCACGTACCGCCGGCGTCCATGCCTCCCGGTATGCGGCTGACGCCGGAGACCAGCGGCACAGCGCCCTCGTCCTGGCCGAAGCGCTCCGTGCTCGACGTGCAGCCGCCGGACGATCCGGGTGCGGTCAGCCGCGTCCGCAGACCGTCGAGCCGGTCGATGCGTGAACCCGGCTCGGGCGCGGCGGTCGCGGCGAAGGACGCTGTCGAGGCGCCGTCCATCGCCACCTCGTACCAGCGCTTCTCTCCGGGGCCGATGGTGTCCAGGTACTGCCCGGACGTGCCGGCGAGGCGCGCGGCCCTCCCCGCCTCGTCCCCGCCCTCGATCCGCTTGCCTTTGAAGCGGTAGCCGTCGGCGGAGAGGCGGCCCGCCCGCTGGAGCTGGCGCGCGAGCGCGTCGGCGTCAGGAGCGTCGTAGTAGGCGCCGTTGCCTTCCCGGGCGATGCACTCCAGCTGGGCGCGGGCCTCGCCGCCGACCCGGAAACCGATCGCGTCGATCCGCAGATCGACGCCGCGGCGTGCCAAGTCCTCTGCGACCTCGCACGGTTCGGGCTCCCCGCAGTCGTCCTCACCGTCCGACACCAGCAGGATCGTGCGCCGGCCCACGGTGCGGTCCACCGTCTGTGGAAGGTCTCCGGCGGCCTTGCGCAGCGCGTAGCCGATGGGGGTGTCCCCCTTGGGACGCACCTGGGCGACCGCCCTCTTCATCGCCGCCCGGTCCAGCGGACGCACCGGTTCGGCGAGTTCCGTGTCCGTGCAGCCCTTCCGCCTCGTCGAACCGTAGAGCCGCAGCCCGGCCGGATACCCGTCGGGAAGGCTGTCGACGACGGTGCCCACGGCCTTGCGGGCGGACTCGATACGCGTGCTGCCCGAGCCGTCCCGCTCAGCCATCGAGCCGGACGAATCAGCACGATGATCATCGAGCCGTTGCCTTCTGCAACGCTTCTGGACGCCGACGCTGCCGGAGCGGCGAGGCACAGCGCGAGCACGCCCACCGACACCCCGCCCACCACAAGCGTTCTCATACCGCCGCTGACCAACCACACGGAGCCCATGGACGCCGCCCCCCTCGCACGCATAGTGCCCGTCACGTCTTTGCCGGGACCATATTGCTTTGCTCTAGCACACTGCAAGCATTCACGTGTCACGGAACCGGAACAAGGCGGCGGGCCACCGCACACCAGGGAGGAGGCCGCGGTGCGAACGCGAAAAGGCCCTGGCCGTCCGGAACGGTCAGGGCCTCAGCGCAGGCTTTTTGGTTTTCTCACACGCTCGCACCCGACGGCACGGAGTCGGTCGCCTCCGTCCACAGGTCCTGCTCAGCGCGGTCCGCCTGGATCTGGCGGTACACGAGGAGCCCGCCGATGGCGGCCAGTACGACCAGGAGTAGCTTCTTCACCGCGCTACCTCGTCCTTCTCTCAGACGTTGGGACCATCTTGGCGCCCGATGATACCCAACCGCCTGCGCCCGGGCGGCGGTCCGCCCCCACGCGCGACGATCTTTCTCACCCGCGGCCGCCGTTCGCGCAGGCCGCCCGGCACGCCTCCGGCCGCACGCCCCCTGCCCGGCGGAACTCCGGAGAACCGCACAGGAGCAGGCATGCGGCTACTCCCACACGTCGGCCTTCCCGCCCCGCCACTGGATGCGTACGGGGTCGTCCAGGCGCACCTGGTCCGGGTCGAGGCCCGCGCGGCGCAGGATCTCCACCAGGTCGGCGATGCCGTGGGCGTGGCCGAGGTCGTCCCCGTCGGGCCGGTCGGCGGTGATACGGCGTCCGCCCGTCGGGGACGGCGGATGCACGACTATCGACGCAGTCATACGGAAAGCCTGCGACGGATCCGCAAGTTCCGCATCTCGGAACCGCGCCCCGAAACAGGAGCGGAAAGTACCCACTTGACCACATAGTGTGCACGACAGCACCTGTCCGTTCACCCTGTCCGTCCCACTCGCGGAGGGCCCCGCTCCGTCCGCTTCCGCGAGAACCGCACCCGGAGTATCACGCGCCCGTGAACCGCCACCCGCCCCCCGACTCACCCCTGCTCATCGGCACCCGCAGCTCCGCCATGGCGCTCGCGCAGGCAGACCACGTCGCGGAGCTGCTCCGACGGCTCGAACCCGGGCTGCGCACACAGCCCGTCCCGACGACGACGACCGGAGACACCTGGCCAGGCGACCTGACACGGATCGGCGGCAAGGGACTGTTCGTCAAGGCGATCGACGAGCAACTCCAGTGCGGCGAGGCGGACTTGGCCGTCCACTGCCTCAAGGACGTCCCCGGCGACCGCCCCCTCCCGCGAGGGCTGACCATCGCCGCCGTGCTGCCCCGCGCCGACGTGCACGACGTGCTCGTCGTCCCGGAGGGCTCACCGGTCGCCTCTCCGGCGGAGCTCCCCGAGGGCGCCGCGGTCGCCACCTCCGCCGTACGCCGCAAGGCGCAACTGCTCGCCCTGCGGCCGGACTTGCGGGTGATGCCCGTACGCGGAACCGTCGGCACCCGCCTGGCGAAGCTCGACTCGGCACGCCGCCCGCACACGGCCGCGGACGGCGATGACGGCCCGGTGGACGCGATGGTGCTGGCGCGGGCCGGGCTCAGCCGGCTGGGCCTCACCGCACGCATCCGCTACGAGTTCTCCCTTGCGGAGATGCTGCCCGCCGTCGGAGCGGGCGTGCTCGCGCTGGTGTGCCGGGAGGAGGACGACGCCGTCACCGCACTGCTGCACCGGCTCGACGATCCCGCCGCGCACGCCGAGGCGGACGCCGAACGCTCGATGCTCAGCGGCCTGCGGGGCCACTGCAACTCCCCGATCGCGGGCCACTGCACCACCGCCCCCGACGGACGGCTGACCCTGCACGGCATGGTCTTCTCCGGCGACGGCTCCCGCTTCGTACAGACCCGCCTCCAAGCCGGGCCACGCGAGGAGCCCGCAGCGCTGGGGAGCCGCGTGTGCGCCGAACTGTCGCGGCAGGGAGCCCGCCAGATCATCGACGGGTGACGGCGGAAACCGACGTCCAGGTGCGGCGGCTCGCAGTCGGCGCGTAGTCGACGGCACGCGGTCGGCGACGGGTGGGCGACGACGCCTCGGGGCGACGGGCCGACGGCGGGCGGCAGCGTCAGGGGAGCAGCGCGCTCAGCTGTCGGCGCCCGGCCCGACGCTCTGCTCCGGGACCTTCCCCGCCCTGATCCCGGCCGCGTGCCGCGGGCCCTGCGGCTTCTCCTTCCGCAGCTCCGTGACCCGGCCCCGGTGCGCGAGCGCGTGTATACGGGTGCTCCGCGCCTGGTTGAGCGCTCGCACGCCCTCCCGCACGCACTGATGGTCCCAACTCGCCCGCACCGCACGGCCGTTCTCCGGCGGAACGAGCAACGACTCGATGGCCGTGAGCGCGCACTCCACCTTCTCCGCCCCCGCGAACGCGGGCAGCGCGGCCACCTCCTCGCGTGCCCTGCCGACCGAGTCGAGGATGGGCAGGATGTAGGGCTCCCGCTGGTGATGATCGGTGACGTCGATGTCGGGGATGTAGAACATGTACCGGTTCGCCGCGTCCACAGCGGTTATCAGGTGGTCCTGCGCCTTCTCGAACCTCGCCACGTCGTGCTTGACCATCTCCAGAGCGGCTTCCCAGGCGGTGTGCGTACGCGCGATCCACAGCTGAGCGACGATCGTGACCAGGCCGGCGGTCAGCACGGAACCGGATGTCACGTAAGCGGCGATCATCGCGGGTGCACCCATGTCCATACGGGAATCATGAGTTATGCGAGTCGGCATAACCGGGCCAACTCGATAAATCGGACGGTATCCCGGGGCCTCCCGCTGGGCCGTCCGACGCCGCGACGGGCCCGGCGGCCGGCGAGCAGCACGCACCGCGAGCCCGCCGCATCCAGTCGCCGGCTGCCGTCGCCTCGCCACCTCGTCCTTCACCGGGACGAGCGGTAAAGCTGCTTGGCGGAAAAGCCTTCTGACAGTCCGTTACTCTTCCGCCACTAGGACGCGCGGACCGTCGGTTCGCGGCGTGTGGCGACAGTGCGTCAGCACGTCGGAGGGGGAGATCCGCTTGTCGGAAGACGCCAAGAACGGGCTGGGCTGCCTGCTTATGGTCCTGATCATCGTCGGACTGGTCTTCCTGGGCAGGTCCATATCGGGGATCGACGACCCGCCGGCGGAGGGAAACGCGTGCAACGAACCGGGGGAGACAGTGGTGGACGAGCAGGGCAACGAGTTGACGTGCCGCTGAGCGCTCCCGGCCCCGGGACGCGGACGGTGTGACGGGCAGACACGGCCCAGCCGGGACCACGTCCCTGAGCCGGGCCGTGAGACCGGTGCTACTTGCGCCAGAACAGGTGGTGCGTCACACCGCTCGGGCTGGGCACGACGTCGAGGTGGAAGCGGTCGCGCAGCTCCTCAGGAGAGTCCCAGAGCTTCACGCCCGAGCCGAGCTTCACCGGCGAGACCGCCACGTGCAGGGTGTCGACGAGCCCTGCGTCGAGGAACTCCCGGACGGTGGTGGCCCCGCCGCCGAGGCGGACGTCCTTGCCCTGCGCGGCTTCCCTGGCCTGGGCGAGGACCGCGGCAGGGGAGCCGTCGACGAAGTGGAACGTGGTGTCGGAGAGCGTGAACGACGGACGCGTGTGATGCGTCAGGACGAACACCGGTGTGTGGAACGGAGGTTCGTCGCCCCACCAGCCCTTCCACTCATGGTCCTGCCAGGGCCCGCGCTGCGGCCCGAACTTGTTGCGGCCCATGATCTCGGCCCCGATGTTGTGGGCGAAGTCCCTGGTGAAGTAGTCGTCGAGTCCGCGGCTGCCGCCGGGGTCGGTACGGTTGGGCCAGCTCGCCGTGGCACCGGCCCAGGCGAACAGCTCCCCCGGGTCGGCGTGGCCGAACGGCCGCTCCAGGCTCTGGTTCTCACCGGCACCGAACCCGTCGCTCGAAACGACGAAGTTCTGGACCCTCAGCAGCTGGCTCACCTGGCTCCTCCTTGTGAGATCGGTGATGAACAGACCGCCGAGACCGGCGAAACTCGTCGCCGTCAGGCCGATCCCGCGCCGAAAGCGCAGAGTCGCCGGCCCACGAGGCCAGCCCGCGCCTCACGCGGGCGATTGAGCTCCGCAGCGGGCATGCATGATGACGACATGCCCCAGGACTCATCGAATCCCCTCGTCGAAGCGGGCTGGCAGGCCGTACGTGACGACGGGCGCGTACGCGACGAACTGCTGGAGGCCGCTTACGGCGAGCCGCGTCTGCGGCAGCTCTTCCCCTGGACAGGAATGGGCGAGCTTCACTTCAGCCGCTGCACCGAGCCGCGATGGACCTGGGACATCCCCTACATCGCCCCCGGTGCCCAGGGCACCTACTGGGTTTCCGGGCCCCTCCGATCCGAGTGTGTAGGACGGGCAGCCACAGTGCGTGAAGCCATCGCTCTGGTGGTCGACCGGCTGCCACGTGACTGCGGCCCCGCCTTCATGGGCACCCCTGAAGAACTCGCCGCTCACGAGGCCCAGCAGCCGGATCAACGCAACGGCGACGCCCCGGCACAGAGCGGCTGATGCCCCGTAGATGCCGAAGACCCCCAGCCGGTAGCGGCTGGGGGTCTTCGCGCTGGTGGGGCTAGGAGGACTTGAACCTCCGGCCTCATCCTTATCAGGGATGCGCTCTAACCATCTGAGCTATAGCCCCGCGCTGCACCGAAAGATTAGCGCACTTCCATCCGTGGCCCCAAATCGGTTCCGGGGGACTCACCAGGGCCCTATTCGTCCTCGGCGAGGGTGATCTCGACGCCCCCGACGAAGCCGGCGGAGATGTTGTAGATGAAGGCACCCAGCGTCGCCAGAGCCGTCGCCAGCACCACGTCTATCGCCGCGATCACCGACGTGAACAGCAGCACCCTCGGCAGCGACAGGAACGACTCGAGGTCGAACCCGCCCTCGCCCGACTCCGTGGCCTGGCTGAGCGTGCCGCCGATCGCGGAGAAGACGCCCATGGCGTTCATGACCATCCACAGCACGCTCACCGCCACGATCGTGCACACGCCCAGCGCGATCGAGAGCAGGAAGCTCACCTTCATCACCGACCAGGGGTCGGTCTTGGCGACCCGCAGCCGCGCCTTGCGGGTACGCGGCACCGTCCGGGCGCCCGTACGGGGCCGTCGCACCGCGTCCCCTCCAGACCCCGCGGCAGAGGCCGGACCGTGGCCTTGGCCCCCGCCCGGCGCCGCCACCGGATGTTCGCCCGCCGCACCGGCGCCCGGAGCCGCCGGTCCCGCGTCGTACCCGGCACCCGCCTGCCCCGGCATGCCCGCCAGGTGCAGCGGCTCGTGCGGCTCGGAGAGGCGGGGTGAGACGGACGGCCCCACCTGGCCCGCGCCCTGACCGCCCACAGGCCCGGCGGCCCCCGCCGTCGGCGGGGTCACCGGCGGAGCCGGGTACGCCTGCGGAGGGCGATGCGGCTCCGGCTGCGGCAGCGGCTGGGCCTGGGGCTGCGGTTGCGGCTGTGCCTGCGGCTGCACAGGCCCAGCCTCCTGCTGCCCCTCGGCTCCTTGCTGCGTACGCGGCTGTGGCTGGGCACCACTCACGCCTTACTCCTCGTCGTCCGCATCATCCGGCTGGTCCGGCTCATCCGACGTGGCCCGGGGCTCCTCTTCCGGCACCTCGCCGGGTTCCGCAGCCGCTTCCACTTCCTCGGCCTCACGGCCGGCCTCGGCGTTGCGCGCAACACCGACAACCGCATCCCGCTTGCCCAGGTTGATCAGTTGGACGCCCATGGTGTCACGGCCCGTCTCCCTGACCTCACTCACGCGTGTGCGGATAACGCCGCCGCTGAGCGTGATGGCGAGGATCTCGTCGCTCTCCTCCACGACCAGCGCGCCGACCAGCGAGCCCCGGTCCTCGACGATCTTGGCTGCCTTGATGCCCAGACCGCCGCGACCCTGTACCCGGTAGTCGTCGACGTTCGTGCGCTTGGCGTACCCGCCGTCGGTGGCGGTGAAGACGAACGTACCCGCGCGGACGACGTTCATCGAGAGGAGTTCGTCACCTTCACGGAAACTCATCCCCTTCACACCGGAAGTCGCACGTCCCATCGGCCGCAGCGACTCGTCCGTCGCCGTGAACCTGATCGACTGCGCCTTCCGGCTGACCAGCAGCAAGTCGTCGTCGGGAGAGACCAGTTCGGCGCCGATCAGCTCGTCGTCACGCCCGTCCTCCATCTGCCGGAGGTTGATCGCGATGACGCCGCCGGAACGCGGCGAGTCGTAGTCCTTCAGCGGAGTCTTCTTCACCAGGCCCGACTTGGTGGCCAGCACCAGATACGGCACCGCCTCGTAGTCGCGGATGGCGATCATCTCCGCGATCCGCTCGTCGGGCTGGAAGGCCAGCAGGTTCGCGACGTGCTGACCGCGCGCGTCCCGCCCCGCGTCGGGGAGTTCGTACGCCTTCGCCCGGTACACGCGGCCCTTGTTGGTGAAGAACAGCAGCCAGTGGTGCGTCGTGGAGACGAAGAAGTGGTCGACGATGTCGTCCTCTTTGAGCTTCGCGCCGCGTACGCCCTTGCCGCCGCGCTTCTGCGCCCGGTAGTCGACCGTCTTCGTCCGCTTCACATAGCCGCCACGCGTGATCGTGACGACGATGTCCTCCTCCGCGATCAGGTCCTCGATGGACATGTCGCCCTCGAAGGGGATCAGCTTCGTCCGGCGGTCGTCGCCGAACTTGTCCACCAGCGCCGCGAGTTCGTCGCCGATGATCTGCCGCTGACGACCGGGGGAGGCCAGGATCGCCTTGTACTCGTCGATCTTCGCCTGCAGGTCGTCGTGCTCCGACGTGATCTTCTGCCGCTCCAGCGCCGCCAGCCGGCGCAGCTGCATCTCCAGGATCGCGTTCGCCTGGATCTCGTCGATCTCCAGCAGCCCCATCAGACCGCCGCGCGCGTCCTCCACGGTCTGGCTGCGGCGGATCAGCGCGATGACCTCGTCGATCGCGTCCAGCGCCTTCAGCAGACCGCGCAGGATGTGCGCCCGCTCCTCCGCCTTGCGGAGCCGGAACTGCGTACGGCGGACGATGACGTCGATCTGATGCTTTACCCAGTGCCGGATGAACGCGTCCAGCGACAGCGTGCGCGGCACGCCCTCGACCAGCGCCAGCATGTTCGCGCCGAAGTTCGTCTGCAGATCCGTGTGCTTGTACAGGTTGTTCAGGACGACCTTCGCCACCGCGTCCCGCTTGAGGACGATGACCAGCCGCTGCCCCGTACGGGAAGACGTCTCGTCGCGCACGTCGGCGATGCCGCCGACACGGCCGTCCTTCACCAACTCGGCGATCTTCAGCGCCAGATTGTCCGGGTTCGTCTGGTACGGCAGCTCGGTGACGACCAGGCACTGCCGCCCCTGGATCTCCTCGACCTCGACGACCGCCCGCATCGTGATCGAGCCGCGCCCGGTGCGGTAGGCCTCCTCGATGCCCTTGCGGCCCACGACCAGCGCGCCGGTCGGGAAGTCCGGACCCTTGATGCGCTCCATCAGCGCGTCCAGCAGCTCCTCGTTGGACGCGTCGGGGTGCTCCAGATACCACTGCGCACCCGCCGCCACCTCCCGCAGGTTGTGCGGCGGGATGTTGGTGGCCATACCGACCGCAATGCCGGCGCTGCCGTTGATCAGCAGATTCGGGAAACGCGACGGCAGCACCGTCGGCTCCTGGTTGCGCCCGTCGTAGTTGTCCTGGAAATCGACGGTGCCCTCGTCGATGTCCCGCAGCATCTCCATCGACAGCTGCGTCATCTTGCACTCGGTGTACCGCATGGCCGCCGCGGGGTCGTTGCCCGGCGAACCGAAGTTGCCGTTCGAGTCGACCAGCGGCATCCGCATCGACCAGTGCTGCGCGAGACGCACCAGCGCGTCGTAGATCGACGAGTCGCCGTGCGGGTGGTACGTGCCCATCACGTCGCCGACGACGCGGGCGCACTTGTAGAAGCCCTTCTCGGGCCGGTAGCCCCCGTCGTACATCGCGTACAGCACACGCCGGTGCACCGGCTTCAAGCCGTCACGGACGTCGGGCAGCGCACGCGAGACGATGACGCTCATCGCGTAGTCGAGATACGAACGCTGCATCTCGGTCTCGAGGCTCACCGGATCGACGCGGGACGCCGCGCCCTCGATCTGCACCGGGGCGGGATCACCGGCGACGACGGGCTCGATGCCGTCGCCCCCCTCGGGGCCCTGCGGGGTGGAAGAAATCTCGTCGGCCATTGCTCAGCTCAAGTCCTTCTGTGTGTGCGGCGCGCCGAACTCCACGGCGGTACGGCCGACCTGCTCAGATGTCGAGGAAACGGACGTCCTTGGCGTTCCGCTGGATGAACGAACGGCGCGCCTCCACGTCCTCGCCCATGAGGATCGAGAACAGGTCGTCCGCGGCTGCCGCGTCGTCCAGCGTCACCTGGCGCAGCACCCGGTGATCGGAGTCCATCGTCGTGATGCGGAGCTCCTCCGCGTTCATCTCGCCCAGACCCTTGAAGCGCTGGATCGAGTCGTCCTTGATGCGCTTGCCCTGCTCGCGGCCCAGCTCGATCAGGCTGTCGCGCTCGCGGTCCGAGTAGGCGTACTGGTGCTCGTCGCGGCCCCACTTGACCTTGTACAGCGGCGGCTGCGACAGGAACACGTGCCCCGCCTCGACCAGCGGGCGCATGAAGCGGAACAGCAGCGTCAGCAGCAGGGTGTTGATGTGCTGGCCGTCGACGTCGGCGTCGGCCATGAGGATGATCTTCTGGTAGCGGAGCTTCGCGATGTCGAAGTCCTCGTGGATGCCCGTCCCGAACGCCGAGATCAGGGCCTGCACCTCCGCGTTCTGCAGGACCTTGTCGATCCGCGCCTTCTCCACGTTGAGGATCTTGCCTCGGATCGGGAGGATCGCCTGGAACTCCGGGTTGCGGCCCGACTTGGCGGAACCGCCGGCCGAGTCGCCCTCCACGATGAAGATCTCGCACTTGGCGGGGTCGTTCGACTGGCAGTCGCTCAGCTTGCCCGGCAGCGACGCCGTCTCCAGCAGCCCCTTGCGGCGCGTGAGATCCCGCGCCTTGCGGGCAGCGACGCGGGCAGTCGCCGCCTGGATGCCCTTGCGGATGATGTCCGCGGCCTCGTTCGGGTTGCGGTCCAGCCAGTCCGACAGGTGCTCGTGAGTGACCCTCTGCACGAAGGTCTTGGCCTCCGTGTTGCCCAGCTTGGTCTTCGTCTGGCCCTCGAACTGCGGCTCGCCCAGCTTCACCGAGATGATCGCCGTCAGACCCTCGCGGATGTCCTCACCGGTGAGGTTGTCGTCCTTCTCCCGCAGCAGGCGCTTGTCCCGCGCGTACCGGTTGATCAGACCGGTCAGGGCCGCGCGGAAGCCCTCCTCGTGCGTACCGCCCTCATGCGTGTGGATGGTGTTCGCGAAGGAGTACACACCCTCGCTGTACTGGTTGTTCCACTGCATCGCCAGCTCGACGGAGAGCAGCCGGTCCTTGTCCTCGGCCTCCACGCCGATCACCGTCGGGTGCACCAACTCGCCCTTGCGGGAGTTGAGATAGCGCACGAAGTCGATGATCCCGCCCTCGTAGTGGTACCGGACGGAGAGCTGGTTGCCGTCCTCGTCCACATGCTCGGGACGCTCGTCCGTGAGCTCGATCGTCAGGCCCTTGTTGAGGAACGCCATCTCCTGGAAGCGGCGCGAGAGCGTCTCGAACGAGTAGTCCGTGCTCTCGAAGATCTCCCCGTCGGCCCAGAACGTCACCGTCGTACCGGTCTCGTCCGTCGCCTCGTTGCGCTTCAGCGGAGCCGTCGGCACACCCAGCTTGTAGTCCTGCGTCCAGCGGTAACCGTCCGTACGGATCTCCACCGAGACCCGCTGCGACAGCGCGTTGACGACGGAGACACCCACACCGTGCAGACCACCGGAGACGGCGTAACCGCCGCCGCCGAACTTGCCGCCCGCGTGCAGCACCGTGAGGACGACCTCGACAGCCGGCTTGCCCTCCGACGGGACGATGCCCACCGGGATGCCGCGGCCGTTGTCCACGACCCGGACACCGCCGTCGGCCAGCAGCGTCACGTAGATCGTGTCCGCGTGCCCCGCCAGCGCCTCGTCGACGGAGTTGTCCACGACCTCCTGGACCATGTGGTGCAGGCCGCGCTCACCGGTCGACCCGATGTACATGCCGGGACGCTTCCGGACCGCCTCCAGCCCCTCGAGGACGGTGATGGCGCTCGCGTCGTACGACGGCTCGGCCTCGGCCGTCACCGGCGAGACCGGGGGACCGACCGGTTGCACCTCGACACCGGCGCCGTCCACAGGGGGGCCGTCGGTACCCGCGTCGGCGGAGTTGTTCTCGTACTCGTTGAGATCGCCGGAATCGGCCACGAAGCGCCCTTTCTGGCACAGCACAGGCCGACTCCGGGGCAGGGTGGAGCGGCTGCGTCGTTCGACTTGTTCCCCAACGGGGACGGTTTCTGCGACCAGTGTACCGGTGGCCGGAGTGTGGATGGGGGTTTGCGGGTGCCTGAGTCCGCATGTGCCGACCTGAACTGGCGTCCACCGACTCCCCATATGCGGACCGGGGGGCCAGAACGCTCACGGGGGCGCTCAGCGCTTCTGCCTGTCAACGCTCCATCACCGTGAGCGGCGTCACGAATCACCCGTAGGTGTCACCCGGTCCCTTGCTCCCGGGAGCCCGCAGCCGGCCGCCCCGCGGAGCCCCCGTCTCCGGCCCGCGCACCTTCAGCAACAGGACCGTCCCCTGCCCCAGATCCTCGTTCAGACGGGCCACCAGCCTCGGAGCCAGCAGACGCAGCTGCGTCGCCCACGCCGTCGAATCACACCGGACCGTGAGCGTCCGCTCCTCCTCGTCGTACCGCTGGGGCTCGCAGTGCTGCGCCACCTCCGGGCCCACCAGCTGCGGCCACCGGCCCATCACACCGCCCACAGCCGCCGGAGCCTCCCAGCCCCGCTCCGTGATCAGACCGTTCACCGCCGCACCCAGAGGCACCGGATCCCGGCCGTCACGCCCCGACCCCGACCGCGGACCCCGACCGCGCCGCACATCCCGCTTCTGCTGCGCGGCCGCACCCCGGGCCCTCGCCGCCTCCTTGGCCGCCCGCAGCGCGACCCTCGCCAGGTCCACACCCGTCGCCTCCTGAGGCTGCGGACGGTCCGGCCCGGCCTCCGCCGCACCCTCCGCCGGCCCGGACGGCTCCCCCGGCGACGGCGGTGGGACGTCACCACTCACAGCGGCGAGACCTCCCCCTCCGACACCGAGAAACGCGCCCCCTCCAGCACCGCCGGAACGTCCTCCCCGACGGCCGCCGTCACCAGAACCTGCTCACCCGGGGCCACCAGCTCCGCGAGCCGCGCCCGCCGCTTCACGTCGAGCTCCGCGAAGACGTCGTCCAGCACCAGCACCGGCTCGTTCCCCTCGCTCTTCAGCAGGTCGTACGACGCCAGCCGCAGCGCGAGCGCGAACGACCACGACTCCCCGTGGCTCGCGTACCCCTTCGCGGGAAGCTCCCCCAGCTTCAGCACCAGGTCGTCCCGGTGCGGTCCCGCCAGCGTCACACCCCGCTCGATCTCCGACCTGCGCCCCTCCTGGAGCGCCGACTTCAGCTGCTCGTACAGCTCCTCCCGGGACGCGGCCGCCTCACCGCCGCCACCCGACGAACCCTTGTACTCCAGCCCCACAGGGCCGCCCCCCGGCGCCAGGCACTCGTAGGCCTTGTCCGCCAGCGGCCGCAGCGCGGATATCAGCTGCAGCCGGTGGGCCAGCAACTCCGCCCCCACCCGCGACAGATGCTCGTCCCACACGTCCAGCGTCGAAAGGTCCCCACCCGGCTTCCCGCCGTGCCGGCGGGCCATCGCCGCCGACTTCAGCAGCGAGTTCCGCTGCTTCAGCACCCGGTCGTAGTCCGAGCGCACACCCGCCAGCCGCGGCGACCGCGCCGTCATCAGCTCGTCCAGGAAACGGCGCCGCTCGCCCGGATCGCCCTTCACCAGCGCCAGATCCTCCGGCGCGAAGAGCACAGTGCGCAGAATGCCCAGCACGTCCCGCGGCTTGACCTGCGACGACCTGTTGATCCGGGCCCTGTTCGCCTTCCCCGGATTCAGCTCCAGCTCCACGAGCTGCTGCCGCTCGCCCTGCCGCACCGCAGCCCGTACGACCGCACGCGGAGCCCCCATCCGCACCAGCGGCGCGTCCGACGACACCCGGTGGCTGCCCAGCGTGGCCAGATATCCGACGGCCTCGACGAGGTTCGTCTTGCCCTGGCCGTTCGGCCCCACGAACGTCGTCACACCGGGCCCGAGAGACACCTCGGCCCGGACGTACGAGCGGAAGTCGGCCAGCGACAGATGCGTGACGTGCATCGGGACCCGTCAGCCGCCCACCGGCGGAAGGACGTCCGCCCCCGGAGTGTCCCCGTCCACATGGTCGCCGGACGCCGTCACCGCATGGCCGCCGAACTGGTTGCGCAAGGCGGCGACCATCTTCATCTGCGGCGAGTCCTTCTGCCGGGACGAGAAGCGGGCGAAGAGCGACGCGGTGATCGCGGGGAGCGGCACCGCGTGGTCGATCGCCGCGTCCACAGTCCACCTGCCCTCACCCGAATCGGCCGCGTAGCCCCGCAGTTCCTCCAGGTGCTCGTCCGAATCCAGCGCCTTGACGGCCAGATCCAGCAACCACGAGCGGATGACTGTGCCCTCCTGCCAGGAGCGGAAGACCTCGCGCACGTCCGTCACCGCGTCCGCGGCTTCGAGCAGCTCCCAGCCCTCCGCGAAGGCCTGCATCATCGCGTACTCGATGCCGTTGTGGACCATCTTCGCGAAGTGGCCCGCACCGACCCGGCCGGCGTGGACCGAGCCGAACTCCCCCTCCGGCTTCAGCACGTCGAAGATCGGCTGCACCTTCGCGACGTCCTCGCTGGAGCCGCCGTACATCAGGGCGTAGCCGTTCTCCAGGCCCCAGATCCCGCCCGAGACACCGCAGTCGACGAAGCCCACGCCCTTGGCGCTCAGCTCCTCGGCATGCCGCTCGTCCTCCGTCCAGCGCGAGTTGCCGCCGTCCACGACGACGTCGCCGGGCGAGAGGAGCGAGGCCAGCTGATCGATGGTCGACTGGGTGGCCGCCCCCGCCGGGACCATCACCCACACCACACGGGGCGCCTCCAACCGCGTCACCAGCTCCTCGAGGCTGTGCACGTCGGCAAGCTCCGGGTCGCGGTCGTAGCCGATGACGGTGTGGCCTCCACGGCGGATGCGCTCGCGCATGTTCCCGCCCATCTTGCCGAGACCGATGAGACCGAGCTCCATCAATGCCCCTTCTTTCACGATTCGTACCTGGCCCGACCCTACGCCCACGGGTTCGTGCACACCTGTGGGCTCCGGCCGCTCAGAAGTGGCCGGTCATGGGCCCTCCGGGCACTCGTGGAAGGCCCGGCGGCGCGGTACGGCGGCGCGCTATGGCCGTGAACGGGGGCGGGCAGCCGGGACGGTTCAGCCCGTTCAGCCCGAAAGGCGCACCGGCATGATCAGGTACTTGTACGCGTCGTCCGCCTCGACGTCCTTCGCCGGCTTCCCGCTCAGCAGCGCCGGCTTGGTCGAGGTCGTGAAGGACAGCTGCGCGACAGGGGAGTCGATGGCGCTCAGGCCCTCCAGGAGGAACCCCGGGTTGAAGGCGATCGAGACGTCGTCGCCCTCCAGGTCGGCGTCCACACGTTCCACAGCCTGTGCATCGTCGCTGGAACCGGCCTCGAGCGTGAGCACACCCTGCTCGAAGCTCAGCCTGACCGGGGTGTTCCGCTCCGCGACAAGGGCGACGCGCTTGACGGCCTCGACGAACGGCGCGGTCTCGATGACGGCGACGGAGTTGAACTCCGTGGGGAACAGCGTGCGGTACTTGGGCAGGTCGCCCTCCAGCAGCCGCGTCGTCGTACGCCTGCCGGCGCCCTCGAAACCGATCAGCCCCTCGCCCGCGCCGGAACCCGCCAGAGCCAGCGACACGCTGTCCCCGCTGCTCAGCGACTTGGCCGTCTCCAGCAGCGTCTTCGCCGGGACCAGCGCGACGGACGACACGTCGGGCGTCTCCGGCTTCCACAGGAACTCCCGCACCGCGAAGCGGTACCGGTCCGTGGACGCCAGCGTGACGGTGTCGCCCTCGATCTCGATGCGGACGCCGGTGAGCACGGGAAGCGTGTCGTCGCGACCGGCGGCGATGGCCACCTGGGAGACGGCGGACGCGAAGACCTCGCCCGGCACCGTGCCGGTGGCGGTGGGCATCTCGGGCAGGGCCGGGTACTCCTCCACAGGCAGTGTGTGGAGTGTGAACCGCGAGGAGCCGCAGACGACCGTCGCCCGTACACCGTCTGTGGAGATCTCCACCGGGCGGTTGGGGAGCGAGCGGCAGATGTCGGCCAGCAGCCGGCCGGAGACGAGGACCGTGCCCTCCTCCTCGACCTCGCCCTCCACCGACACACGCGCCGACACCTCGTAGTCGAAGCCGGAGAGGCTCAGCGAGCTGTCCTCCGCCTTCAACAGCAGGCCGGCAAGGACAGGCTGGGGCGGACGGGCGGGGAGGCTCTTCGCCGCCCAGGCCACCGCCTCCGCCAGAACGTCGCGCTCTACCCGGATCTTCACCTTCAGCCGCCTCCTGCTGTACCTGGCTGCTCGCCCCTGCTGCCTGTCGTCGGCTCGTCGCCGGGCACCAGTCTGACGCACACCGCTGACAGTCGGCGCAGGTGTGGGTCAAGTCGTTGCGGAGCGGGCGGGAGACGGCCCGAGCGAGTTGTGCACAACCCCAACTTCGAAACAGATTCCCCGCTTTATATAGGTGGTCGTAGTAGTAGGGCTTGTGGAAACCGTGGATAAGCCCGTTTCCGCAGCTCAGCACCGAGATTTTGTCCACCGGGCCTGTGGGCGCAGCGGTGGAGTACTCAGGGGTATCTGTGGACGCGGGAAAGTTCTGCACACTCGATGCACAGGCAGAGGCGACTTGCCCACAGCAACAGGCGCTGGTTTCCCCATGTTTCCCACACCCCAAACAGGCGCTCTGGTGTGACGCCTTTCACTCGGACCAGTGAGCAGGCGAGTTGTGTTGCCGAACAGTGGACAGCGCTGTGGAGAAGCCAGGTTCGGCTGGGGACAAGACGGCTCCGGCTGTGGGCGGGCGGTGGACAGAGCAGCGTCGCGTCACGCGCGGCGGAGCCACTCCACATCCTGTGGATCCAGGTTGCGCACAAGTACACAGGCAGATGACCTCGGGAGACGGTCTCTTGACGAGGGGGTCTGTGGACGCGTTCGGGACAACTTCGTGAGCACACAGGGTGTGGACCCCTCTGATGCCCTCAAGCTGTGGACCATCGCGACCGCAGGCTGTGGATTCGAACAGCAAGAAGCCCTCCGGGAGTTGCTCCCGGAGGGCTGAGGGCGGGCGCGGACGGCCCCGCTCAGGCAGTCAGGCGTTCTTGATGCGGTTCGTCAGCTCGGTGACCTGGTTGTAGATGGAGCGGCGCTCGGCCATCAGCGCCCGGATCTTGCGGTCCGCGTGCATGACGGTCGTGTGGTCGCGGCCGCCGAACTGGCTGCCGATCTTGGGGAGTGACAGATCGGTGAGCTCACGGCAGAGGTACATGGCGATCTGCCGTGCCGTGACGAGCACGCGGCTGCGGGAGGATCCGCACAGGTCGTCCACCGTGAGCCCGAAGTAGTCGGCGGTGGCCGCCATGATGGCCGGCGCCGTGATCTCCGGTGTGGCGTCCTCACCGCCGGGGATCAGGTCCTTCAGCACGATCTCGGTCAGCCCCAGGTCGACGGGCTGCCGGTTGAGCGACGCGAAGGCCGTGACGCGGATCAGCGCGCCCTCGAGCTCCCGGATGTTGCGCGAGATCCGCGACGCGATGAACTCCAGGACTTCCGGCGGTGCGTTGAGCTGCTCCTGTACCGCCTTCTTCCGGAGGATCGCGATGCGCGTCTCCAGTTCCGGAGGCTGTACGTCCGTGATGAGACCCCACTCGAAGCGGTTGCGCAGCCTGTCCTCCAGGGTGACGAGGGCCTTCGGCGGCCGGTCGCTGGAGAGCACGATCTGCTTGTTCGCGTTGTGCAGGGTGTTGAAGGTGTGGAAGAACTCCTCCTGCGTCGACTCCTTGTCGGCGAGGAACTGGATGTCGTCCACCAGCAGGATGTCCATGTCGCGGTAGCGCTTGCGGAACGCGTCCGCCTTGCCGTCGCGGATGGAGTTGATGAACTCGTTGGTGAACTCCTCCGAGCTGACGTAGCGCACCCGCGTCCCCGGATAGAGGCTGCGCGCGTAGTGCCCGATCGCATGCAGCAGGTGCGTCTTGCCCAGCCCGGACTCCCCGTAGATGAAGAGCGGGTTGTACGCCTTCGCCGGCGCCTCTGCCACAGCGACGGCCGCGGCGTGCGCGAACCGGTTCGAGGCACCGATCACGAAGGTGTCGAAGAGGTACTTCGGGTTCAGCCGCGCCGTGGGCTCCCCCGGCCCCGTCGCCGGAGCGGGCTGCGCCGCGAGCGGACCGGGCGCACCGCTGGGGGCGGGCAGCTGGGAAGGACCGTCGTAGCGGGGGGCGGGAGGCTGGCCCTGCGGCGGCACCTGCGGCTGGGGGTGGCGCTGCTGGTGCTGCTGATGCTGTTCGTACGACTCGTAGGGTGCCTGCGGATGCTCGTACTGCTGCGCATGGCCGGGACCGCGCTGGTCGTAGTGCTGGTCGTACGTCTGCTGCTGGTGCGGCTGCTGCGATTGCTGGTGGTGCCGCGGTTGCTGGTGCTGGTGCGGCGGCGGGTACTGGTCGCGCTCGGGCTGCGGCCAGGCGCCGGGCTGCCGGGGCGACTGCGGGTAGTCCGGGTACGCGGGCCGCGGGCTGGGCAGCTCCGGGCTCGGGTAGTTGTCGTACCGGCCGCTGTCGTAGCCGCCGTGCTGCTGTTCGTACCGTCCGCTGTCGTAGCCGTTGCCGTTCCCGTCCTGCTGGCCGTGCTGACCACGCTGCTGATGCTGGCCCGGAGTGTGCTGTCCGGGACCGTGCTGGCTGGGACCGTGCTGCGACGGCAGGGAGGGGGCGGACGGCTGCGTCTCGGACAGCGACGGGGAGTCCGGAGTCTGCTCCGGAGCGGAGGGTGCGGGGTCCTGGCTGGGGCCGGTGACCGTGATCGCGAGCCGGATGGGCTGCTGGCACTCGCGGCTGAGAGCATCACTGATCATCGGTGCGAGACGGCCTTCGAGGACGCCCTTCGCGTATTCGTTCGGCACGCCGAGGAGCGCGGTGCCCGAGACGAGCACGAGCGGCTGGCAGTCGCGGAGCCAGCGCTGGTCCTTGGCCTCGACTCCCTGACCCTCCGAGAGGAGTTGCTCCAGAACGCGCGGCCACACTGCGGCAAGATCGGCAGGCAGGTCAGCCACGGGGCACGCTTCTCTCACTCGCTGGATGTGGTGGTTCGGTGACGCCGGCCGGATCCCGCGAATGTGCAGTTCTGGGTCGGTCGGGAGGGATGGGAGGTTCAGTCACGGTAGTCAGGCCGACGTGCCCCGTTCAAGTCGTTGTCCACAGGCTGTGCACGACGGGCCTCCACCCCCGCGGGCAAGCCGATCGGCGGGCTCACCGGCGGTTTGACCGAATGGCGTAGCCGCGCGTACCGTAACGAGGTCGAGTTGTCGACGGCTGCTGCCGCCTGCCTCCGATGGGCAAGATCCAAGAGATTTTTGCGGATCATGAAGCGGAGCACACTCGAGCGTTGCGAGCTACTCGTGGGCGCACGGTGACAGCTTGTCGATGCCATACGCGACACACGTCCATGTTCTCGCGGCCGCCCGCGGGACACGAAGCATTCCTGGAGCCCCCGAGTGAGCAAGCGCACCTTCCAGCCGAACAACCGTCGTCGCGCGAAGACCCACGGCTTCCGGCTGCGCATGCGTACCCGTGCCGGCCGCGCGATTGTTGCGAACCGCCGCAGCAAGGGCCGCAGCCGCCTGTCGGCCTGAGCGCGTCACCCACAGGTCCATGCCGTGCTGCCTACCGAGAACCGGCTGAGGCGGCGCGAGGACTTCGCGGCCGCGGTACGCAGAGGACGCCGGGCGGGTCGCCCGCTCCTGGTCGTACACCTGCGCAGCAACAGCAGCTCAACGGACCCGCACGGAGCGGGGGGAGAAGCTCCCCCCGCGCGTGCGGGTTTCGTCGTCAGCAAGGCGGTCGGCAACGCCGTGGTGCGCAACCGCGTCAAGCGGCGCCTGCGGCATCTGATGCGGGAGCGTCTGACCCGGTTGCCCGCAGGTAGCCTGGTTGTCGTACGGGCGCTGCCGGGCGCGGGCGAGGCCGTCCACGAGGAGCTGGTGCGCGACCTGGAGGCCGCCTTGGGGCGGCTGCTTGGAGGGCCTTCGTCATGAAGTACCCGCTGCTGTGGCTGATCAAGCTGTACCAGTGGACCATCAGCCCGTTGCTCGGGCCGGTGTGCCGCTACTACCCGTCGTGCTCGCACTACGGCTACACCGCCATCGGGCGGCACGGGGCTGTGAAGGGGACGGCACTGACGGCCTGGCGCATCCTGCGCTGCAATCCGTGGTCGCCCGGTGGTGTCGACCACGTACCCGCCCGGAAGCACCCGGTCTGGCACCAGCGGTTGCGTGACCGCCGGCAGCATCACCGGACCCCGTCCAACGCCCAAGGAGCCTGATGAACTTCCTGGACACGATCCTGAGTCCTCTCTATACCGCTGTCTCCTGGATCATTGTCCAGTTCCACTCGCTGTTCAGCCTCTTCTTCAACGAGGACAGCGGATGGGCCTGGGGTCTATCCATCTTCTTCCTGGTGGTCGTGATCCGGATCGCGCTGATCCCGCTCTTCGTGAAGCAGATCAAGTCGACGCGGAACATGCAGGCGCTGCAGCCCAAGATGAAGGCGATCCAGGAGCGCTACAAGAGCGACAAGCAGCGTCAGTCCGAAGAGATGATGAAGCTGTACAAGGAGACGGGCACCAACCCGCTCTCCAGCTGCCTGCCGATCCTGGCGCAGTCGCCGTTCTTCATCGCGCTCTTCCAGGTGCTGAACCACATCGCCAACAACAAGCCGGTCGGCGTGCTGACCGCCGAGCAGGTCGACAGTGCGCGGAACGCCTCCGTCTTCGGCGCTCCGATCGCCGCGAAGTTCCTGGACAGTGCGGACAAGGTCGCCGAGCTGAGCGCCTCGCTCACGGACGTGCGCGTCGTCACGGTGATCATGATCCTTCTGATGTCGGCGTCGCAGTTCTACACGCAGCGCCAGCTGATGACGAAGAACGTCGACCTGACAGTCAAGACGCCGTTCATGCAGCAGCAGAAGATGCTGATGTACATCTTCCCGATCATGTTCGCCGTCTTCGGCATCAACTTCCCCGTGGGTGTGCTCGTCTACTGGCTGACCACCAACGTGTGGACCATGGGCCAGCAGATGTTCGTGATCAAGCGCAACCCGACTCCGGGCTCCATCGCCTACAAGCAGCGCCAGGAGAAGCTCCGCGCGGCCGGGAAGCTGAAGGAGGACCCGAAGGAGGCGGAGACGCGGGAGGCCGTCGAGGCGGCGCGCGCCCGCCGGCAGCAGCCGAAGCGCCAGTCGAAGTCCCAGCGGCAGCAGGCGAAGCCGGGAGCCGCTGGCAGTGATGAGGCAGCGACGACGGACTCGTCCGACGAGCAGCCGTCGAAGGCGAAGCCGCAGTCGAAGACCCAGCAGCCGAAGTCGCAGCAGCGGACGGGTCAGAAGTCGGGCGGCCAGAAGTCCGGACAGAAGAAGTCGGGGCAGCAGCGCAAGGGCGGCCCGCAGCGTCCCAAGCACCCCTCCAAGAAGTAGCGAGAAGGAGCCCAAAGCCGTGACGGAGACGACAGACACCACGGAAGCGACTGCCGTGGAGGAGACGGACTCGTTGTCCCACCTGGAGCAGGAAGGTGAGATCGCGGCCGACTACCTCGAGGGGCTCCTCGACATCGCCGACCTAGACGGTGACATCGACATGGACGTCGAGGCGGACCGCGCCGCGGTGTCGATCATCAGCGAGGGTCCCAGCCGGGACCTGCAGAAGCTCGTCGGACGTGACGGTGAGGTCCTGGAGGCGCTGCAGGAGCTGACGCGTCTCGCGGTGCACCGGGAGACGGGCGACCGCAGCAGGCTGATGCTGGACATCGCGGGCTTCCGTGCGCGCAAGCGCGAGGAGCTCGCGGAGCTCGGTGCCAAGGCGGCGCAGGAGGCCAAGGGCACGGGCGAGCCGGTCAAGATGCGTCCGATGACGCCGTTCGAGCGCAAGGTCGTGCACGACGCCGTCAAGGCGGCGGGTCTGCGCAGCGAGTCCGAGGGCGAGGAGCCACAGCGCTGCGTGGTCGTGCTGCCGTGACCGACCGGTCAGCGGGCCAGGCGGGGCCCCCGGACGGAGGCCCCGCGAAGGCCGGGGAGCTCGCGGAGCTCGCGCCGCCGCCCGAGGCGGCCCACAGGCTTTTCGGCGACCGCCTCCCGGAGGTGCAGCGCTACGCCGAACTCCTCGCGGACTCGGGCGTACGGCGGGGGCTGATCGGGCCGCGTGAGGTGCCGCGGCTGTGGGAGAGGCACCTGCTGAACTGCGCGGTGCTCTCGGAGATCGTCCCCGAAGGCGTGACGGTGTGTGACGTCGGCTCGGGTGCCGGCCTGCCGGGCATCCCGCTCGCGCTGGTACGTCCGGACCTCGACATCACCTTGCTGGAGCCCCTGCTGCGCAGGACGACGTTCCTGGAGGAGGTCGTGGAGCTGCTCGGGCTCGACCACGTCTCCGTGGCGCGGGGCCGGGCCGAGGAGATGCTCGGGTCTCTGCAGCCTGTGCACGTGGTGACGGCCCGGGCTGTTGCCCCGCTGGACCGTCTGGCGGGCTGGGGCGTTCCCCTGCTGCGGCCGTACGGCGAGATGCTGGCCATCAAGGGGGACACGGCCGAGGAGGAGCTGCGCGGTGCCCGGGACGCCCTCCACAAGCTCGGTGTCGTGGAGACGTCCGTGGTGCAGGTCGGCGAGGGGGTGGTCGATCCTCTGTCGACGGTGGTGCGTGCTGAAGTCGGAGAGAGCCCCGGCGGTGTGCGCTTCGCAGCCCGCAGGGCGAAGGCCCAGAGGGCGCGTTCGGGGCGGGCCGCTCGGAACGGTCGCCGTCGGCGCTGATTCCTTCCGGCACAGCACGGTTCCTGCCGCGCTGTGCCGGCTCAGCTTTGTGAGACGGCGACCGCTGGGGCAGTCGAGCGACTGAAGGAGACGGACGAGGGGCGCGGCGGCCCCCGATAGTTATGTCCGTCTACTCCATAAAAGCCCTTTCAGTCAGTCATCGCGGTGTGTCGTCCTGGTGTGCGGGCGCCGTCTGTGCATCGTGTTTCACGTGAAACGCCGCTCTCTCTTGCACGGAATCATCAGTCGCGGACGCGCACAGGCCAATCAACGCGACCAGAAACCCACGCACAAAACCCGGTCCAAGGTGGATTCGTCCACAACTGAGCGGGCCTCGCTGGTTCATAACGCCGAAAGCATGGCAGGCTCTGTTCAGCACGAGCCTGATGTCGAGGAGAGTGAACCCTTGCGGTCCGACGCCAATACCGCGGGACCGATGGCCGATCCGGTCCCCGGCCCCCGTTCCGAATCGGTCGACGTTTCACGTGAAACGCCGCCTCCGATGGACGACACGCCGATCGGCCGCGCTGCCCAGCAGGCAGTAGAGGCGATGAACCGCGCTGGTGAGGGCCTGCCCAGGCCTGAACAGACGCGGGTGATGGTCGTCGCCAACCAGAAGGGCGGAGTCGGGAAGACGACCACCACCGTGAACCTGGCCGCCTCCCTGGCCCTTCACGGTGCGCGGGTCCTCGTCATCGACCTGGACCCTCAGGGCAACGCCTCCACCGCCCTGGGGGTCGACCACCACTCCGAGGTGCCGTCGATCTATGACGTCCTGGTGGAGAGCATGCCGCTGGCCGACGTCGTCGTGCCGGTCCCGGACGTCGAAGGGCTCTTCTGCGCGCCCGCCACCATCGATCTCGCCGGTGCGGAGATCGAGTTGGTGTCACTCGTGGCGCGTGAGAGCCGGCTGCAGCGGGCGCTGAGCGCGTACGAGCAGCCACTGGACTACGTCCTCATCGACTGCCCGCCGTCGCTGGGTCTGCTGACGGTCAACGCACTCGTGGCCGGGGCAGAGGTTCTGATTCCCATTCAGTGCGAGTACTACGCGCTGGAGGGGCTCGGGCAGCTGCTGCGGAACGTCGATCTCGTCAAGGGGCACCTCAACACCAAGCTCCACGTCTCGACGATCATCCTCACGATGTACGACGGCCGTACCCGGCTCGCGTCACAGGTGGCGGACGAGGTTCGCAGTCACTTCAGTGCTGAGGTGCTGCGCACCAACATCCCCCGCTCGGTCCGCATCTCGGAGGCCCCCAGCTACGGGCAGACGGTGCTGACTTACGATCCTGGTTCCAGCGGTTCGCTGTCCTACCTGGAGGCGGCTCGGGAGATCGCACTGCGTGATCCGAACGTCCAGCTTCGCCACGAGCAGTCGGCTCAGCAACTGCAGCAGCAGAACAGCACCATGTCGGAGGGCACGCAGTGAGTGATCGACGTAGGGGACTGGGCCGGGGTCTTGGCGCACTGATCCCGGCAGCACCGGCGCCCGGCGCCGATGAATCGGGCGGACCGGCGGTCGGCGCGAACGGTGCGACCTCACCCAGCGCGGTGCCGGTGATGGCGCCGGAGCGTGGGGTGGCGGCCGCGAAGGTCACCTCGCTGCCGGACAGCGAAGCTCGGGACGACGTTTCACGTGAAACTGCTGGCCGGCCCGAAGGGGAGGCGGGCAAGGACAGCACGGCGAGCCTCGAGGACGAGCCCGTCGGTGCCCACTTCGCTGAGGTGCCGCTGGAAGCGATCACGCCGAACCCGCGCCAGCCGCGTGAGGTCTTCGACGAGGACGCGCTGGCGGAACTGGTCACCTCCATCCAGGAGGTGGGTCTGCTCCAGCCCGTCGTCGTACGGCAGTTGGGGCCTTCGCGCTACGAGCTCATCATGGGCGAGCGGCGCTGGAGGGCCTGCCGAGAGGCCGGTCTGGAGCGCATTCCGGCGATCGTCCGCGCCACCGACGACGAGAAGCTGCTTCTGGACGCGCTGCTGGAGAACCTGCACCGCGCTCAGCTGAATCCGCTGGAGGAAGCGGCGGCGTACGACCAGCTGCTGAAGGACTTCAGCTGCACGCACGACCAACTGGCCGACCGAATCGGGCGGTCGCGGCCCCAGGTCTCCAACACGCTGCGCCTGCTGAGGCTTTCACCTTCCGTGCAGCGGCGGGTGGCAGCAGGCGTGCTCTCCGCGGGGCACGCTCGCGCGTTGCTGTCCGTGGAGGACGGAGACGAGCAGGACCGGCTCGCTCACCGCATCGTGGCGGAGGGGCTGTCGGTGCGGGCGGTCGAGGAGATCGTCACGATGATGGGGTCGTCGCCGAAGAGCGCGCCCAAGTCGAAGCCCCGGGCCGGCAAGAGGGTCTCCCCCGCGCTGGACGAACTGGCGGGTCGTCTCTCCGACCGCTTCGAGACCCGGGTGAAGGTGGACCTCGGTCAGAAGAAGGGCAAGATCGTCGTGGAGTTCGCCTCCGTCGACGATCTGGAGCGGATCCTCGGGCAGCTCGCTCCCGGAGAGGGACGCGTACTCGGCAAGCAGCTCTCTGCCGAAGCCGCCGAAGCCGAGGCGGAGAGCGAGTCGGAGGAGGGCTGACACGGAGCCCCGTAGCCACGGGGCCTTTCGCGAGATCCCTCGTCCGGATTGAATCGGCTCCCGCTCACCCAGAAGAAGCGTCGCCCCATGGATACGATGGATCCATGGGGCGACAGCTCGTTCCGCTGACACTGGACAACCTCCCGGATCTGCCACGGCGTTGCCGCGCCTGTGTCTTCTGGGAGCTCGACCCTGTGAGCGGGGAGGCGGCGGCGCGAGCGGGCAGGCCCGGGGTGGAGAAGGAAGCGTGGATCTCCGCTGTCCTTCTGGAGTGGGGTTCCTGCGGCCGCGTCGTCTACGTCGATGAGAAGCCGGTGGGATACGTACTGTACGCGCCTCCCGCATACGTGCCCGGCTCGCTCGCCTTCCCCACGAGCCCCGTGGCGCCGGACGCGGTGCAGCTGATGACGGCGTGGCTCTCTCCGTCGCATCGGGGGCAGGGGCTCGGACGGGTCATCGTGCAGACGGTCGCCAAGGATCTGCTTCGGCGGGGGTTCAAGGCGATCGAAGCTTTCGGGGACGCGCGCTGGACCGAACCCGCCTGTGTGATCCCGGCGGACCATCTCCTCGCCGTCGGCTTCAAGACCGTACGGCCGCATCACTCCTATCCCCGGATGCGGCTGGAGCTGCGCTCGACTGTCTCCTGGCGCGAGGACATGGAGAGGGCTCTCGACCAGTTGCTGGGAGCCGTTCAAAAGGATCCGGTGCTGAGGCCGCTGTGACGCCCCGGCGGCTGAGGGCTTCTGAGCGAAGCCGCCTCGGGGGTGTTGTGCCGCTCGGCGACGCGGACGAGAGCGGCCGTCCGTCGGCGCATCGGTGTTTCACGTGAAACGGCCCGGCGCGAACGCCGGGCCGTTTCACGTGCGGGCTGGAAACCGACCGGCCCGCTGGGTCACGCCAAGGGTCAGCCGATGAACTCGGCGAGGTCCTTCTCGATGGCGGCGCGCGGCTTGGCGCCCACGATCGTCTTGACGACCTCGCCGCCCTGGTAGACGTTCATGGTCGGGATCGACATGATCCCGTACTTGGCGGCGACAGCCGGGTTCTCGTCGATGTTGAGCTTCACGACGGTGAGCTTGTCGCTGTTCTCCTCAGCGATCGCCTCCAGCGAGGGAGCGATCTGACGGCACGGACCGCACCAGGCAGCCCAGAAGTCGACGAGCACCGGCTTGTCGCTCTTGAGCACGACCTCTTCGAAGTCGGCGTCGGTGGCGGTCACGGTTGCACCGGCCATTGTTGGCACTCCTTGTTTCTCGTGATCTCTTCAGGTGTGAGCGTGAAAGCGTGAGCCCGGACGGCAGATGCGTCAGGCGACTGCGGTCTTCTTGGCCGCCTCCTTGGCGGCTTCCTCTGCCGCACGTTCCGACTCCTCGGTCATCTCGGGCTCGGAGACCTGCGTGCCGTCGAGCTGGGCGGCGAGGTAGCGCTCGGCGTCGAGAGCGGCGGAGCAGCCGGTGCCGGCGGCGGTGACTGCCTGACGGTAGGTGTGGTCCACCACGTCGCCGGCGGCGAAGACACCGGGCACGTTGGTCCGCGTCGAGGGGGCGTCGACCTTGAGGTACCCCTCCTCGTCCATCGTCAGGACGTCCTTGAACAGCTCCACGCGCGGGTCGTGTCCGATGGCGACGAAGAGGCCGGTGACCGGGAGCTCGGACGTGGCGCCCGTCTCGGTGTCCCGGAGCGTCAGCCCAGAGAGCTTTCCGTCCTTCTCGTGGATGGACTCGACCTCGCTGTTCCAGGCGAAGGAGATCTTCGGGTCGGCGAAGGCGCGCTCCTGCATGGCCTTCGACGCGCGGAGGGTGTCCCTGCGGTGGACCACCGTGACGGAGTCGGCGAACCGGGAGAGGAAGGTCGCCTCCTCCATGGCGGTGTCACCGCCACCTACGACTGCGATGGCCTGGTTGCGGAAGAAGAAGCCGTCACACGTGGCGCAGTAGGAGACGCCGCGGCCGGAGAGCTCTTCCTCGCGGGGGAGCCCGAGCGTCCGGTAGGCGGAGCCGGTGGAGACGATGACCGCGCGTGCCTCGTGCACGGTGCCCGCGGAGTCGGTCACCTTCTTGATCTCGCCGGAGAAGTCGACGGACGTCACGTCGTCCGGGATCAGCTCCGCCCCGAAGCGCTCCGCCTGGCCGCGCATCTGGTCCATGAGCTCGGGGCCCATGATGCCGCCGGAGAAGCCGGGGTAGTTCTCCACCTCGGTGGTGTTCATGAGTGCACCGCCCGCGGTCACGGAGCCCTCGAAGACCAGCGGCTTCAGTGACGCACGTGCCGTGTAGAGCGCGGCGGTATAGCCGGCGGGCCCAGAGCCGATGATGATCACGTTGCGGACGTCGCTCACGGGAGTCTTCCTTGTCTGCCGACTGCTTTCCGGACCTGTGTGGTTCTCACCCCACCCAACGGATCCTAGGGGGCAGACATTCCCTGCGGGTGCGCGGTGGGGGCGTGGAGGGCGGTGCGTCTCAGCGGCGCTGGTAGGTGCCCTTGGTGAGGACGTCGGCCGGACCCGTCTTCTCACCGGTCACACAGGCGGCGTCGACGAGGTAGGCGTCGACGCGCTCGGAGTCTCCTCGGTGCGGCAGCACCACGAGGTACCCCTTCTCGCCGTCGTGCTCTGCTGACGCGTCGACCGCCAGCGGCGCCTCCGTCCGGTTCACGCCTTCCTTGATGCAGGACGGGACGGAAGTGGCCGGGCCGGCGAGCGGAGAGTCCCCGGGGCTCTGCTTGCTCTTGAGGTCCGGAGTCTTGGAGCCACGGGACTTCTCGGCGGAGTGCTGCTGTGCCAGCAGGGTGTGCACCTGCTTCTCCAGACCGCCGTCGGCGGCCCCCTGCCGGCCCTCCTCCGACGCGTCGGCCGCCGTGGGCGGAGCGGACGAGTCGAGCGACTGCCACACCACTCCGCCGATGCTCAGTGCGACGACCGCGCCGGCACCGGCCAGGACGGCCGAGCGCCAGCGGCGCGTGCGGCGAGTGGGGCGATGACGGCCGGGGCGGCTGGCGCCCCCGGGGTGGCCTGCGGGACGGGTACTCGGTCCCTTACGGGTGAGCGCCGTTTCACGTGAAACAGACGCGGCTCCGGCACGGGGCGCGGCGCTGCCCGCGAAGGCTTCGGTTTCACGTGAAACATGACCGCTACCGGAGGGCGACGCGTCGAGCAGTGCCTCGGCGGCCAGAGCGGCGTCGAGGCGCCCGGCGATGTCCTCCGGCATACGGGCGGGACCCGGCAGTGTGCCGAGTGTGTCTCTGATCTCGTCCAGCGACGTCCGTACGTCCGCGCACAGCTCGCAGGCGGAGAGGTGCGCATGCACCGCAGCCGCACGCTCGGGGCTGAGCAGATCCTCGGTGAGCGCGGAGATCTCTGCGACTTCCGGGTGGTCGTCGGTGCCGTGCACGTCGGACGTGAAAGGGGTGGATGTCATGCCTGCTCTCCTCCTCCCTTCACGGCTCCGGGTTGTCCTGTGACGCCTTCCGGTGGTGGGACGGATCGTCCCTGGCTCCGGTTCCTTCCCCTCTCGCGCGGTGACGTATCCCTCTCGTCGCCGTTCGGCCGCAGATGGCTGACCAGAGGCAGCAGCCGGGCTCTCCCCCGCGCGCACCGGCTCTTGACCGTGCCCACGGCGACGCCGAGGACGTCCGCCGCCTCGGCGACCGGATAACCCTGCATGTCGACGAGAACGAGCGCGGCGCGCTGCTCGGCCGGAAGCTGGGCGAGAGCGGTGACGAGCTGACGCTGGAGGTCCTGTCGTTCGGCCGGCACGTCCGCCGACTCGTGCGGTTCCAGTAGAAGGTCGAGGCGCTCGGTGTCATCGGTGAGCGAGGTGCGCCGGGAGGTGGCCTTGCGGGCGCGGTCCAGGCAGGCGTTGACGGTGATGCGGTGGAGCCAAGTGGTGACGGCGGACTGGCCGCGAAAGGTGTGGGCGGCACGGTAGGCGGAGATGAGCGCGTCCTGGACGGCGTCCGCCGCCTCCTCGCGGTCTCCGAGGGTGCGTACGGCGACGGCCCACAGCCGGTCGCGGTGGCGGCGCACGATCTCGCCGAACGCCTCGGGGTCGCCGTCGACGTGGCGCGCGAGGAGTTCGCGGTCGTCGGGGGCGTCCGGGGTTCCGGCCTGCGCGGGAACGGGGGGCCTGGCGGGCGTGTCGGCCGCTCTGCGCCCGCCTTTACCGCGCTTGGGGCGGCGGCGTATCGCCTTGCCGCCGCGTTCGTCGCTCACCGTCGGACGCCTCCCGTCATCCTCGCCCGCCGGCTGGGCCGTGCGTCAGTGTCGAGGTATCAGCTCTGGACCTGGGTCTCCGTGATCCGGCCACGGTAGTTGCCGTCGTCCGAGAGTGGGAGCTTCGTGAGCCATACCAGTACGTACTGAGTCCGGATCGGTTTCTTCGCCTTGAGGGTCAGGTGCTCTCCGGTGCCCGCGTCGACCTTGCTGAAACCGCCCAGGGAACTCGGCATGCCCGTGGCGCTCTTGGGCGCGGCGTAGAAAGAGGCCTCGGTGGCGCCGATGAAGTCGACCTTCACCGAACTCACCTGCTGCTGCTTGCCGAGGTCCAGGATGAGTCCGGCGCCGGGCTTGAGGTTCCCGAAGTCGGGGCGTCCGATGTACTCCTGCGTGAGCCAGTAGGTGCTGTGTGAGCCGTCGTAGGCGTCGGGGACGTCCCCGGGGTTCTCGCTGCCGTTGCCGCCGGGCGGCGGGTCGAAGTCCTTGGCGTCGACGATCTTCACGGGCTTGCCCGCAGCGCCCTGCTCGTCCGGGCCGCTGACCTGACCGCCTTCGTCGCTCGCGGAGCTGTCGCCCTTGAGCAGGGTGTCGGCGAGCTGCCAGCTGCCGAGGCCGAGAGCGGCGATGAGGAGGGCGGAGACGCCCCACTTCAGCGCCTTGCCCGTACGTCCGGGCAGTGCGGGCGGTGCTGGAGGTTCCCCGCCCGGCCCGCGGACCGGAGCGGTGCCGCGTGCGGGGCCGGACGCTCCGTGCGCGCCCTGCTGGTAGGGAGTGCGCTGGAACTGCCGCGGCGCACTGAACGAGGGCTCCGGCGGACGGATCCGCGGCAGCGCGGAGACCGCCTTGGAGAGCTCTTCGGGCGTGGCGCAGGGCCGGGCCTCGCTGGAGGCGGTGGCGCCGTCGTTGACGAGCGCGCGCATGGCGAGCTGGGAGAGGCCGCGGTGGACGCCGGCACGGATCTGCTCCGGCGCGGGCAGGCTGTCCTTGGTCAGCGAGCCGACACCGGTGAGGCCGTACGCGTCCTCCTCGTACGGCCAGCGCTGGGTGAGCGCCGCGTAGAGGACGGCGCCGATGCCTTCGGTGTCGGTGCGCTGCGGGCTGTCGCTGCGGATGCCGCGCAGCGCGGCGCTGACGGCAAGGCCGCGGATGCGGTACTGCCCGGAGCCGGTGCGCAGCACCGTGCCGGGGGTCAGCCGGAGATGGGCGAGGCCTTCGCGGTGCGCGGCGGCCATCGCCTGGGAGAGCTGAGTGACGAGTTGGTAGGCGTCGTGCGGCTCCAGCGGGCCGGAGGCGAGGATCTCGCTGAGCGGAGTGGCGTCGGGAAGCCACTCGCGGACGACGTAGACGACGTCGTGGTCCTCCACCGCGTCGAGGACCTGCACGAAGCGGGGGTCGCCGAGCAGTGCGGAGGAGCGGGCGGCGGAGAGGACCGAGCGGGCGCGGGGGTGGCCCGCTGGGAGGACGTGGACGCCGACGGCGCGGCGCAGTTTCTCGTCGACCGCACGCCAGCTGCTGTATCCGTCCAGACGGGTGACGCACTCCTCCAGACGGTACCGCCGGGCGATCTTGTGGCCGCTGTGAAGGTCGGGTGCCGCGGGGGTCGCGGACGCATCGCCGGAGGGGGAGCCGGGAGCGGCTTCAGCCTCTGCGGGCGCGGGGCCCGCGGGGGTGTCCGCCGTGCCGGTTCCGGCAGGGTCGGTGGGGAGAGTCGCCGTCGGGGCGTCGGCGCCCGGGACATCGCTCGGGGCGTCGCTCACGTCGTCGGTGCTCGCTTCAGTGGGGGTGCCGGGGTCTTCGTCGCCGCCGGTGGCTTCGGCGTCCGTTCTGGTCTCCTCGGAGGGCCGGCTGCTGCCGCTGTGTCCGTCCGTAGCGCTGTCGGCGCTGGCTTCGTCCGCCTTGGCGGTGAGCGCTTCCTTCTCACCGCTGCTGTCAGCCACGCCGACGGCAGCTGTGCTCCGTTCCGCCACCGTCGTTCCTGCCTCCCCAGTTCATTGCAGCCACTGTGTGCAATGGCTCGACAATTGTGCCCACAGGCCGCCGCTATGCACGACACGCGGTGACCGCCGATGGTTGTACGTCAGCGCCCGAGTCGGGCACGCACCATACCGACCATGGCGGTCATCTCCTCGATCCGCATCCGCTTCGCCGCTAGGACGAAGACGGCGGCCAATGCGATCCCTCCGGCCGCCAGCGAGGCCAGCGAGCCGAGAGTTCCGCTGCCCAGGGCCTGGGTGACGCCGTAGGCGGCGGCGCCCGCGGCGGCGGTGGCCGGCAGCGCGGCGCCCGCGAGCCTGATGTACGTGCGGAGCACGCGCGCGGTGTCCAGGTCGCCGCCGAGCCTGAGGCGCAGACGGCGCCAGGCGATGCCCACGCCGACTGCGTAGGCGAGGCCGTAGGAGGCGGCCATGCCGACGACGGCCCAGCGGGCCGGGAGCAGCAGGAAGCAGGCCGCGGAGGCGGCCGCGTTCGCGAGGGCCACGATGACGGTGTTGAAGAACGGGGTGCGGGTGTCCTCGTAGGCGTAGAAGGCGCGCAGGACGACGTACTGGACCGAGAAGGGGATCAGTCCCACGCCGAAGGCCATCAGCGCGAAGCCGATGGAGCGGGCGGCGTCGGTGCCGGAGGAGCCGTAGATGAGGGTGCACATCGGCACGCCCAGTGCGACGAAGCCGAAGGCGATGGGGACGATCGCGACGGCCGAGTTGCGGAGCCCCTGCGAGATGTCGTCGCGGACGGCGCCGGTGTCGCCGTCGTTGGCGGCACGGGAGAGGCGGGGCAGGAGGGCCGCCATGACAGAGACGGTGATGATGGCCTGCGGCATGTTCCAGATGAGCTGCGCCTGGGAGTAGGCGGTCCAGCCGGCGCCGGCGTGGCCCTCCGCAGCGGCGGTCGACTGCGCCCAGGTGGAGAGCTGGGTGACGACGAGGATGCCCGCCTGGTTGGCGAGCACGAAGAAGATCGTCCACTTGGCGAGCCGTGCGGCCTTGCCGAGGCCGTGGCCCCGCCAGTCGAAGCGGGGGCGGACGCGGAAGCCCGACGCGCGCAGGTACGGGATCATGGCGAGGGCCTGGACGACGAGGCCCAGCAGGGTGCCGATGCCCAGCAGCCGGACGGCCTCGGGCGGGATGCTGCCGACGCCGAGACCGGACTCGTCGGCGGTTCCGTAGATCCAGAGGAACGAGCCGACCGTCGCCATGATGACGATGTTGTTCAGGACGGGCGTCCACATCATGGCGCCGAACCTGCCGCGGGCGTTGAGGATCTGGCCCATCACCACGTGGATGCCCATGAAGAAGATCGAGGGCAGGCAGTAGCGCACGAACGTGACGGTGACCTCGTTCGCCTCGGCGTTCGACGCGAACTTCGGCGACATGACCCATACCAGCGCCGGGGCGGCGAAGACCGCGGCCGCCGTCAGGACTCCGAGGATGACCGACACCAGCGTCAGCAGGCGGTTCGCGTACGCCTCGCCGCCGTCCCCGTCCTCCTTCATCGCGCGGACGAGCTGCGGGACGAAGACGGAGTTCAGGCCGCCGCCGACGGTCAGGACGTAGAGCATCGTCGGCAGCGTGATGGCCAGCTGGTAGGTGTCGCCGAGGACGGCGGCGCCGAGAGCGGCGACGATCAGGGCCGAACGGATGAAGCCCGTCAGCCGGGAGACCATCGTGCCGGCGGCCATGATGGCGCTGGAGCGCAGCAGTCCCCCGCCCTTGCCGCCTCCGCCGGACTCCGGGGCGGGCTCCTCGTCCGGTTCGGGCGGCGGCGGGGTGGCCTCGGACGGCGCGGCGTGCGCGGCCTCGAATCCGGGGCCCGGGCCGGGGCCGGCGGGCTCCTCCGCGGGAAGCGGCTGCCGTGCCGAGCCGCGGCCGGAGCCGGACGGCGGCGGTGCGGCCGCGGCCGGGGCCGCGGTGTTCTGCGCGGCTGCCGGGGCGGTGCCGGGAGCGGTGGTGTGGGTGGCGGGCCCGGCCGGCTGGGGCGCGGAGCCGGAGCCGGGGCCCGGGGCGGGTGCCGGGGCGCTCTCCGAGCGGGGCTGGGGCGGGGCGGGCGTACGGCCGGGGGCGGTGCGTCCCTGGTCGCGGAAGAGGTGGGCGAAGGCGTCGTCAGGGGCGGGCCGGTCCGCGTCGGACTGGTTAGCGCCGGCCGGGTCCGTACGCTCGGCGCCCCCTGTCTCGCGGGGGCCTTCGGCTGACGCCTGCTCCCGCGTGCTTGCGCCCGGTGACGCGGCGGGGCCGCTGAGCAGGCCGTCGAGCCCCGTGTACTCCACGGTGGCGGGGTCGTCGCCGCGGGGGAGCCGGCGTGAGGGGCCCTCGGGCTCCGGCGCGGGCGTGGGCGCCCAGCGGCGCGGGTCCGGGGCGTCCGGACGGGGCTCGGGCTGCTCGTAGAGGGCTTGCGGGTCGGGGAGCGTGCCGGGCGGAGGGGGCGGATTGGCGGCCCGGTCGTGGAGAGCCTCGTCCACGGGGTCCTTGGCGGCCGGGTCGCGGTCCTCGTACGGGTCGCGGGTGTAGGCGTCCCGTACGTAGGGGTCCTCGGGCGGCTGGGACTCGTCGTCCGGAGTGCCCCTGCCCCCGTGACCGTCGTGCGGCGCGTTCATCGCTACTGATCCCTGCCCCTGCTCGCCAGCTGACTCAACGGTCCACCTTCTCACCCGCGTCGGAGGCGCTGCCGCTTCCCTGACCGGTGTCGTCCTCGCCGGGAGCGCCCGGGGCGCCGGGCTTCCCGGGGTCCTGGCCCTGCTCCGGTTCTCCGGCCGTGGCGGCCGTCGCGGTCTCCTCCTCGGGGCCGGAGCCGTCCTCGGAGCCGTGTCCGCTGCCGCCGGGCTCGTCGCCGGGTACGCCGCCGTCCTCGTCGCCGTCTCCGGGGCCTTCGGTGCCGCCGGCGCCCGGGGAGGCGCCGGTGCCGTCCGCGCCCGGGGCGCCGCCGTTCCGTTTCCGCGTGACGTACATCCGGACGCCCGCGAGCACCACCAGCAGTACGCCTCCCGCGATGACCAGCAGGACGGTCGAGGTGATGGAGGTGACGTTCACCTGGAAGACCATGGGCTTCCCGTAGGGCTTCCCGTCCTTGGTGTAGAGCTGCGCCTCGACGAACGCGCGCCCGTTGGCCTTCGACGTCGTGGAGAACTTCACCGACTGGCTGTGCCCGCCGTCCACCTTGACCGGCTGGGCCTCGCCGACGTCGAGGCCGATACGGCGCCGCGACTTCAGACGCAGCTCCAGCCCGTCGACGCCCTGGACGAGGTTGTTCTGCACGGTGACGGGGATCGTCGCGCTGCGCCCGGAGAGAGTGATGGGGCTCTTCTGGATGAGCTGGACCTTCTTGGTCAGCCCGACCAGGTAGTCGCTGGTGCTGTCCCGGTAGTCCTTGGCGGCTTCGGGCTCACCGCGCCAGGACGTCGACTCGGCCCGCTCCGTCGAACTGCGGAACGGCGTCTCCACACGGTCGTCCTGCGTGAGGATCTGCATGAAGTCGTTGACGCCGCGGTCGGTCTCCTGCAGTTGCCGGTATGCCTCGGTGGGCAGTTCCTGGCGCCGCAGGGAGGACGGGTAGCTGCGGCTGCCGGGCACCTTCCGGTTCGCGCGGGGGTCGGGCTTGGCGGCCGCCGCCTCGGACAGGTCGGTGCCCTGCGCCCAGCGGCCGTCCTTCTGCAGCGAGCTCAGCGCCAGCGCCATCGCCCTGACCTGGTCGGTGCTCGGCATCCGCTGCGGGGCGACGAGGATGTCGCGCTGCTTGTTCGGCACCTGCGCCGTCAGTGTGTGCGTCTCCGACAGGAACCGCTGCACAGCCCTCGACGTGGCGCCAGGCTGCGTCATGTCGCCCTCGAACGCCTGGGAGAGCCCGGCGTCGGCGACCAGCGCGGTGTTGCCGCCGCCGATGGGGCGGGCCGAGGTCGGGGTGTAGGACAGCGGGGTGTCGCGGAGGCTGTCGCTGCGGGCGATGACGTTGTGGGCGCCCGCGGACGTGGCGACGTCGACGATCGAGGGGTCGACGGCGCCCTCGGCGGGCCACGCGTAGTCCGTGCTGGGCTTGGTGTGCAGGACGGACTCGACGGTGTGGACGGCGCGTTCGTTCGCGTTGCGCAGGACTGACAGCGCGCCGGGGACGTCGCGTCCGCGGTGTGCGAGGGACGCCAGGTCCGGGTCGCCGAAGGGGAGCGTGGCGATCTCCTCGCCCTTCACAGCTCCCTGAAGGTCCATCAGCCACTGCTTCGCGTAGGCCTGGCCCTTGCCGGGCCTCGTGCCGCCGCCCTTCTTCTGCACCCGGTACGGCTCGGTCATCGCGTTGACCGTGGAGAGCAGGTCGGGGTCGACGATCCAGGTGATCGGCAGGTCCGCGCCCAGCTTCACCATCTGCTGGAGCCTGCCGCCGGGTGCGAGCTCCTTCGCGAGGTCGTCGTCGCGGAAGACGGGGGTCTGCTCCTCGTCGGACTCCATGCGGACCGTCATGTGGGGCCGCGAGATCAGCGGCCAGAGGTAGGTCAGCCCGGTCTTGTTCTTCGCGTCGGACGTCTGCCAGGGCAGGAAGGTGCGCTCGATGCCGAGGATCTGGTCGTAGGGGCGCTCGCGGGTCTGCCCCGTGAGCGTCACGCCGAGCTGGTACACGCCCGACGAGTCCAGCTTCAGGGCGCTCACGGGGAGCTTCAGCTTGAAGGTGCGGCGGATGCCGGGGCGCATGCTGCCGACCTTCGTCCTGGCCTCCTTGGCCTTGACCTCGTCGCCGTCGGCTCCCGGGAGGTAGTCCTCGCGTTTCGCGTTCTGGCCCAGTGCGCCGCGGCTCTCGGCGGCGGGACCGACGCGGAGGCCGATCTGCCCGTCGCTGATGGACGAACGTCCGTTGTTGGTGACGGTGCCGGTGACGTTGAGGGTGTCGTCCTTCTCCGGCGTGGCGGGAGAGAGCGTCCTGATGGTGATGTCGGCGGTGCGCGAGCCGGTTCCCTTGCGGTCGCCGGTGGCGGCCGGGGCGGCGGCGGGAGCGGCCGAGCCGGCGGCCGGTGTGGACGCCGCGGCGGAGCCCTGTGCCGGAGCGGCATGGACGGGCGGGGCCAGGAGGCCCCCGACGAGCGGCCCGCTCGTCAGCACCACGGCGACGCCACCTCGCAACCACCGGCGGACGGCAGCGGTCGGGGTGCTCTTGTTGTCAGCCGCCTCGGCCACGCGCTCGTCCGTCCCGTCGTGTCGTCGTGGGGTGGGTCTCGCTCACAGGTAGACGGTGCCGCCAATCGCGTACCGGTTCCTGAACCCCTGATGGTAACGATGCCCGGAGGGTGCACGTGCCGCGGTGTGTGTCACATGATCGCCCGGCTTTCACACCAGGTGCGGGGCGGGCCGTACGGGCGGCAACGTACCCTGTGCTGTCGTGCCGAACGCCAACGAAGACCCCCAGCCCAGAACGCCCGCTCAGCCCGCCAAGGAGCAGCTCAGCTCGGCGCAGCGCCGAGCGGTGAGCGAGCTGCTGCGGGTGTCCCCCGTCGCAGACGACCTCGCAAGCCGATTCAGGGACGCGGGGTTCCGCCTGGCGCTGGTCGGTGGTTCGGTGCGGGACGCGCTGCTGGGCAGACTCGGCAACGACCTGGACTTCACGACGGACGCCCGTCCCGAGGACGTGCTGCGCATCGTGCGTCCCTGGGCGGACGCGGTGTGGGAGGTCGGGATCGCCTTCGGCACGGTCGGATGCCAGAAGAAGAGCCGCGACGGGGGAGAGAAGCGCACCTTCCAGATCGAGGTCACCACTTACCGCTCCGAGGCGTACGACCGCACGTCGAGGAAGCCGGAGGTCTCCTACGGCGACTCCGTCGAAGACGATCTGGTCCGGCGGGACTTCACGGTGAACGCCATGGCTGTCGCCCTCCCGGAGAAGGAGTTCATCGACCCGCACGGCGGGCTGGAGGATCTGGCGCTGAAGGTGCTCCGCACTCCGGCGGCTCCCGAGACGTCCTTCTCCGACGATCCGCTGCGCATGATGCGCGCGGCCCGCTTCGCGGCGCAGCTGGACTTCACCGTCGCCGACGAGGTCCTCGATGCGATGAAGGCCATGGCCGACCGCATCGGAATCGTCTCGGCGGAGCGCGTGCGGGACGAGCTGAACAAGCTGCTGCTCTCGGACCGGCCGGTGAAGGGCCTGCGGCTGCTCGTGGACACGGGGCTCGCGGACCGGGTGCTTCCCGAGATTCCCGCGATGCGTCTGGAGCGTGACGAGCACCACCGGCACAAGGACGTCTACGAGCACTCGCTGACCGTCCTGGAGCAGGCGATCGGCCTGGAAGACGGCGGACCCGACCTGGTGCTGCGTCTCGCGGCGCTCCTCCACGACATCGGGAAGCCCCGCACGCGGCGCTTCGAGAAGGACGGGCGGGTCTCGTTCCACCACCACGAAGTCGTGGGCGCGAAGATGGCGAAGAAGCGGCTGACCGCGTTGAAGTACTCGAACGAGTTCGTGAAGGACGTCTCCCGTCTCGTGGAGCTGCATCTGCGCTTCCACGGCTACGGCACGGGCGAGTGGACGGACTCGGCGGTGCGCCGCTACGTGAGGGACGCCGGGCCGCTGCTGCCGAGGCTCCACAAGCTGACGCGTTCGGACTGCACCACGCGGAACCGTCGTAAGGCGGACGCACTGGCGCGTGCCTACGACGGGCTCGAGGAGCGGATCGCGCAGCTGCAGGAGCGGGAGCGGCTGGACGCGATCCGGCCGGATCTGAACGGCAACGACATCATGGAGGTGCTCGGCGTCGGTCCGGGGCCGATGGTGGGCCGGGCGTACAAGCACCTGCTGGAGCTGCGCCTGGAGCACGGGCCGATGGAGCGCGACGAAGCTGTCGCGGCGCTGAAGGAGTGGGCCGCCTCCCAGGGCTGACCCGGCTCGGCCCCCGGAGGGCGATCGCGGATCAGGCGGGGCCGGATGACGAGGGGCCGGACGAGGGGCCGGATGACGAGGGCGGTGACGTCGGCGGTGTCGCACCCGGTGCGGCCTCCAGGGACGCCCGCGCACGTTTCACGTGAAACATGAGCGCTGCGACGGCGACGTAGAGCACTGCCACCGTGAGCACCAAGGGGACGGAGCGTCCGTCCAGGGGGAGTATCAGTGCGGCGACGCCGGCGGCGCCGACGAAAGCGACGTTGAACAGCATGTCGTAGAGCGAGAAGACCCTCCCCCGGAAGGCGTCGTCGACGGACGACTGCACGGCGGTGTCGGCGGTGATCTTCGAGCACTGGGTGACGAGGCCGAGCACGAATGCCGCGCAGAGGATCGGCACCGGGGCGAAGGTCAGCCCGAGCGCGGGCTCCAGGACGGCTGCCGCGGCCGCGCACAGCCCGAGCCAGCCGAACCGCCCCGACCGCGCGACCCCCCACGGAGTGATGAGGGCGGCCGCGAAGAAGCCGAGTCCGGACGCGGCCACCGCGAGGCCCAGCAGTTTGAGCCCCGCTCCTACGTCCACGGCCTCGACGGCGTCGCCGACGTCCGTGTCGTCCCCGAAGGAGTGGCGGCACAGCATCAGCACCATGACCGTCAGGGCTCCGTAGCCGAAACGCATCAGGGTCATCGCGGAGAGAGCGTAGGCGGCACCCGGACGCTCCCTCAGGTGCCGCAGCCCGGCGACGAGGCCGCGAGCGGTCGTCGCCAGGGCCGCCCCCAGCCGCAGCTGCACGTAGCCGGCGTCCGGGCCGAGCCGGTCCCTGCCGAGTCGCAGCGCGGTGATACCCGCCAGCAGGTAGACGAGGGCGCCGACACCCACGACGACGGCGTCGGCGCCGCGGCCGCCGTCGGGGGCCGCGAGACGGACGGCGAAGGCGAGCCCGCCGCCTGCCGTGGCCGCGAGCGTCCCGGCGGTAGGGGAGAGGGAGTTGGCCATCACGAGGCGCTCGTCGTCGACGACGCGGGGCAGCGCCGCGGACAGCCCGGCGAGGATGAAGCGGTTGACCGCCGTGACGGAGAGCGCGGAGAGGTAGAAGAGCCACTCGGGAACGGCACTGAGCACGAGCGCCGCCGTGCCCGTAGCGAGGACGGCGCGCAGCAGGTTCCCGTAGAGCAGGACCTGCCTCCTGCGCCACCGGTCCAGGAGCACCCCGGCGAAGGGGCCGAGGAGCGAGTACGGGAGCAGCAGCACCGCCATAGCCGAGGCGATGGCGGCCGGCGAGGTCTGCCTCTCGGGGGAGAAGACGACGTAGGCGGCGAGCGCGACTTGGTAGACGCCGTCGGCGAGTTGGGAGAGCAGACGCACGGCGAGCAGTCGGCGGAAGTCGGGGAAGTGCAGCAGAGTGCGGAGATCACCGACGACGCTCATGGCCCCCAGCTTCACACACCGGCTCCGGCGACGCGTCCGGAGCCAAGGAGTGGACTATGACCGGGAGTCGGGGGCCTGTATCCGCATCGGACGGTGGGACGGCGCCTCAGCTCTCGGTCGCGTCCCGGTGCGGGCCGGGTCTCATGCGGCTCACGGCGGGGCGGTCGCCGTTTCACGTGAAACCCGCCGTTTCACGTGAAACATGGCGCGGTTCTCCGCCCCTCGCGCAGCGCCCGCGACGGGAACGCCGAAGCGACGGGACGTCACCTCATCCGGGTCCCGTGCGGAGGCGTGCCCCACAGGACATGAGGGGTCTCCGCCGGGGCCGGCTGCTGCTCCTCGGCCACGCGCTTGCCCCGGACGAAGACGTCCGGAGCCCGGTCCAGCACGCCGCCCGACGGATCGTCGGAGCCGTCCCTGCGGACGACGTCCCGTTCCGGGAGCAGGGCGTCCCGGACCACCAGCGCGCACAGGTAGAGCGTCCCGACGATGTGGACGAGGATCACGAGCTGGTAGCCCTCGGTCGGGAGCCCCTGGTGCTTGTCGCCGCTGCCGGTGTAGGCGAGGTACAGCCAGATGCCCAGGAAGTAGACGGACTCGCAGGCCTGCCAGATGAGGAAGTCCCGCCACCTGGGGCGGGCCAGGGCGGCGAGGGGGATCAGCCACAGCACGTACTGGGGGGAGTAGACCTTGTTGGTGAGGATGAAGAGGGCGACCACGAGGAACGACAGCTGCGCCAGCCGGGGCCTGCGCGGTGCCCACAGCGCCAGTACGGCGATCCCCGCGCAGCCCAGGGCCATCAAGACCATCGCATAGATGTTCGCATCGTCGAGGGCGCTGCCGGTGCGCTGGGAGATGATCAGCCAGATCGAGCCGAAGTCGACGGGCCGCTCCTGGCTGAAGCTGTAGAACTTCGACCAGCCCTCCGGCGCCAGCAGCATCACCGGTGCGTTGACGCAGCCCCACGCCAGAGCCGCGCCGCCCAGGGCCGAGCCGTACTCCCGCCAGCGCCCAGCCCGCCAGCACAGCAGGAGCAGAGGCCCCAGAAGCAGCGCCGGGTAGAGCTTCGCCGCGGTCGCCAGGCCGATCAGGACGCCGGCCGCCAGCGGGCGGCTGCGCGCCCACATCAGCGTGGCCACGGCGGTCAGTGCCACGGCCAGCAGGTCCCAGTTGATGGTGGCGGTCAGGGCGAGAGCGGGAGCGAGGGCGACGAGCAGGCCGTCCCAGGGGCGGAGGCGGTGGGTACGGACCGCGCAGACGAGGAGCACGGCGGTACAGGCCATCAGCATCCCGGCGTTGATCATCCAGTACAGCTGCTCGCGGTGCTGCACGTCGTCGCCGCCCGGCGTGAACCAGGCGGCGACCTGCATGAACGCCCCTGTCAGCACGGGGTACTCGAGGTAGGCCATGCCGCCGGAGACGCTGTCGGGGATGCGGTCGAAGTACGGGGTGAGGCCCTCGGAGAAGCCCCGTCCGACGAAGAGGTGGGGGATGTCGGAATAGCACGCGCGTACGTATTGGCTGGTCTGGCCCGAGAACCAGGCGCCGTCGTAGCAGGGCAGCTTCTGCACCATGCCCAGGGCGAACATGCCCAGCCCGAGCAGCACCACCACCTTCACCGGCGTCCACCAGCCGCCCGCTCCCGGAGCCGCCCGCCGCCCCACCGGGCCGCCGATCAGCTCGCTGCCCGCCGCGGCGACCTCGTCCTGCTCGGTCGGATGCACGGGAGCGGACTTCCGGTCCGGGAGGTAGGCACGCATGCGCACATCCTGCCGTACGGGCCCCTACGGCAGCAGCCCCGTCACGGTGACCCGTGACGGGGCTGCTGCGCGCCTCACAGCGACTGGAGGCCGGGACGGCCGCCGGGGCCCCGAATCGGGAGCCCGGCGGCGGCGCTACTCCCTCGTGCGGCCTTGCGGCCCTCCGAAGAGTCCTCCGCCGTTGTCGTTCCCGCCGTCGTTCCCACCGTCGTCGCCGCCGGTGTTCCCGCCGTTGTCCTGACCCTGGTCGTTGCCGCCGTCCTGGCCCTGGTCGTTCCCGCCGTCCTGGCCCTGGTCGTCACAACCGAACGGGTTGTTGCACGTCTCGGACGGAGACGGCAGCGACGGGGACTGGGAAGGCTGGTCGGACGGGTTCTGCGACGGGTCCTGGGACGGCGACTCGCTCGGCGGCTCCGACTGCGACGGGCTGGCGCCCGGCCCGAAGACCTTGTCGCCGATCGGAGCCGGCTCCGGGAAGTTCTGGACGGGCTGCCCCCGGAGCGCGCCGGTCATGTACTTGGTCCAGATCTCGGCGGGGAAGGACGCACCGTGGATCGAGTCCTGGTTGCCCACGCCGTACATCTTCAGGAACTTCTGCACCTTGGCCTTGTCGTTGACGCGCCACATGCCGACGGCCGTCGACAGCTGCGGCGTGTAGCCCGAGAACCAGGCCGACTTGTTGTCGTCCGTCGTTCCCGTCTTGCCCGCGGCCGGCCTGCCCAGGGCCTTCGCCGCGGAGCCGGTGCCGTCCTGGACCACCGTCTTCAGCACGTCGGTGACGTTGTCCGCCACCTGGGCCTCGAAGGCGCTCTTCACGCTCGGCTGGTGCTCGTAGATGTTCGTGCCGTCCTCTTCGACCTTCTTCACCGAGTACGGCTCGGACGCCATGCCGCTGCTCGCGAACGTCGCGTAGGCGTTGGCCATGCGGATGGCGCTGGGCGCCGAGGTGCCGAGCGAGAACGTGGGCGTCCGGCGGGCGAAGCTGTCCTCGTTGAGGCCGGCCTTGAGCGCCGCGTCCGCGACCTTGTCGATACCGACGTCCATGCCGAGCTGGATGAACGGGGTGTTGACGGAGTACTGCATCGCCTCACGCAGGTCGATCTGGCCGCGGCTCTCGTTGCCGTCGTTGCGCTGGCGCCACTCCTTGCCTTCCTTGTCGCGCCAGATGTCGCCGTCGTACTCGAGCAGCTTCACCTTGTTGTCGCCGTTGTAGACGCTCTTCGGGGAGACCGGCGTACGGGCGTCCGCGCCCTGCACCTCGGGCCCGTCGGGGTTGCGCTTGCCGTCACGCATCGCGGCCGCGAGCACGAACGGCTTGAAGGTCGACCCGACCTGGACGCCGGTGTAGTCGGCGTTGTTCGTGAAGTGGGTCGTGGCGTCCTCGCCGCCGTACATCGCGACGATGGCGCCGTCCTTCGGCTTCACCGAGGCACCGCCGAACTGGACGTACTTGTCGACGTCGCGCTGCTTCGGGTCGATGTTCGCCTTCCGCACCTGCTCGACGGCCTTCGTCATCTGCGCCATCTTCTTCTTGTCGAAGGTGGTGTAGATGCGCAGCCCGCCCTGCTTGAGGCGCCGGTCGTCGATCGTCTCGCTGTTCGCGGTGATGTAGTTGTTGGCTACGTCGACCATGTAGCCCTTCTGGCCCTTGAGTTCGGTCGACTTCTTCGGCGGCTTGGGCGTCGGGAACTTCTGGTACTTGGCCCGCTCGGCCTTGCTCATCCGGCCCGTCTGCACCTCGCGGTCCAGCGTCCACTTCCACCGGGCCTCCGCGCGCTGGCGGTTCTTCTCCGGCGTCGCCGCGGAACCCACGCCGCCTGCCGGGTCGTAGAGGTTCGGGCCGTTGAGCGTCGCGGAGAGGAACGCCGCCTGGCTCGGGTTGAGCTTCTTGGAGTCCACGCGGTAGTACGCCTGGGCGGCGGCCTGGATGCCGTACGCGCCGCGCCCGTAGTAGCCGGTGTTGAGGTAACCCGCGAGGATGTCCGGCTTCTCCTCCTGGGCACCGACCTTGATCGAGATGAACAGCTCCTTCAGCTTTCGCGTCAGGGTCTGCGACTGGTCGAGGTAGGTGTTCTTCACGTACTGCTGGGTGATCGTCGAACCGGACTGGGTGTCACCCCCCAGCGCCATGCGGCCCACCGCACGGACGATGCCGACGGGGTCGACACCGGCGTCGTCGTAGAACGTCTCGTTCTCCGCCGAGATCACCGCGTCCTGCATGGACTCGGGGATCTGCGCGAGCGGCACGATCTGGCGGTTCTGCTCACCGCCGCCCGCGACCACCATCTGCGAGCCGTCGGCCCAGTAGTAGACGTTCTTCTGCTGCTCGGTGGCCTTGTTGGGGTCCGGCACCTGCACCATCGCGAGCGCGATGCCGGAGAGGCCGATGATCGCCCCGATGAAGCCGGCGAAGGTGCCCAGCACCAGCTTCCAGGACGGCACCCAGCGACCCATGCCAGAGCGGTTCCAGCGCGGGTAGTCGATGAACCGTTTCCTGGGCGGCGGCTGGTACCGCCCGCGGCCCCCGCCGCCCCGGCCGGGCGGCATTCCGCCGCCACGCCCGCGTCCGCCCCCGCCGATTCCGGGGATGCCCATTCCCGCGCCCGCGCCGGCCGCGCCGGCTCCCGCTGCGGGCCCGGCGGCCCGGCGCCTGCCGCCGCTCGCCCCGCGCGGCGCCGCTCTACGGGCGTCGGCGCGGGGGCCGTACGAGCTGGAAGCGCCTTGCGGCGGCTGCGTGTAACGCCGGCCGGTGCCTGATGACGGCGACGGCTGCGCTGCGCGCCGGCCGCGCCCCTGTGGCGGCTTTCGACGGTGCTCGCTCATGGAACAGCTACTCCTCGGGCAGGCGCTCTCGCCTGAAGGTGGCAGTTGACGTCTGGTCCCCCCGAGCACGTCCCGCCGGCTGCCCGCCGACCGGTCGCACTGCACCCAGGACGATGACGCGTGTGGGCGTCTTCTGGTTCCCGGTGGTGGTCTGCACGCGCACAGACTACGCAGCTCCAAAACATGACTTAGGCTGCATTCATCCCAATCGGCACAAGTTCCCTGCGACGTATTTGAGATGTGAGTCCCTTCACCCGTCGCCCCCTTGTTGACCGACCGGCCCCCGCCTATCGTTCTGATGTATCGAGCCGATACATCAGCGCGAGACAACTCGCGCCGGGGGCAGTGATCGGCCGGACGGTGCCGGAGGGGGCGGTGGAGCATGAGCAGGCGTGCCGGCATCCTCGAGTTCGCCGTGCTGGGCCTCCTCCGTGAAGCGCCGATGCACGGCTATGAGCTGCGTAAGCGGCTCAACAACTCGCTCGGCGTCTTCCGTGCCTTCAGCTACGGGTCGCTCTACCCCTGTCTCAAGACCCTCGTGCAGCGAGGGTGGTTGACGGAGGAGCACAGGCATCCGCAGGAGTCGCGCGAGGGCGACGCCCGCTCCGCCTCACTGCCCGTGCGCCGGGCGAAAATCGTCTACCGGCTGACGGCCGAAGGAAGAGAACACTTCGGCGAACTTCTTTCACAGACCGGACCGGACGCGTGGGAAGACGAACACTTCGGTGTCCGTTTCGCCTTTTTCGGGCAGACCTCGCGCGAGGTGCGGATGCGTGTGCTGGAGGGGCGGCGCAGCCGCCTGGAGGAGCGGCTGGCGAAGATGCGCGCCTCCCTCGCCCGCACGCGCGAACGGCTCGACGAGTACACCCTCGAACTGCAGCGCCACGGGCTGGAATCCGTGGAGCGTGAAGTCCGCTGGCTCAACGAGCTCATCGAGAGCGAGCGGAGCGGGCGCGGCCGGGAAGAGCGGAACTCACCCGGGCGGCAGGCCAAGTCCGGGCCCCCGCCGCGCACTTCAGGAGACGCGGGCGGGCGGCCCCGGAGCCGGGACGGCGTCCCGCCTCCGGATCCGTCCGAGGACACCGCTTGAGATCCCGTACTTACGGGGTCCATCCATCACAAACAGGGAGCAACCGGAATGGGTTCGGTTCGTGTAGCCATCGCCGGCGTGGGCAACTGCGCTGCCTCACTGGTCCAGGGCGTCGAGTACTACAAGGACGCCGACCCGGGCAGCAAGGTGCCGGGCCTGATGCACGTCCAGTTCGGCGAGTACCACGTGCGTGACGTGGAGTTCGTCGCCGCTTTCGACGTGGACGGCAAGAAGGTCGGCCTCGACCTGGCCGACGCCATCGGCGCGAGTGAGAACAACACCGTGAAGATCTGCGACGTGCCGCCCTCCGGGGTGTCCGTGCAGCGCGGTCACACCCTCGACGGTCTCGGCAGGTACTACCGCGAGACCATCGAGGAGTCCGACGCGGCGCCCGTCGACGTCGTGCGGGCCCTGAAGGACGCCGAGGCCGACGTCCTGGTGTGCTACCTGCCCGTGGGCTCCCAGGAAGCCGTGGAGTTCTACGCGCAGTGCGCCGTCGACGCGGGCGTCGCGTTCGTCAACGCGCTGCCCGTCTTCATCGCGGGCACCAAGGAGTGGGCGGACAAGTTCACCGAGGCGGGCGTCCCCATCGTCGGCGACGACATCAAGTCGCAGGTGGGCGCCACCATCACGCACCGCGTCATGGCGAAGCTCTTCGAGGACCGCGGAGTCATCCTCGACCGCACGATGCAGCTCAACGTCGGCGGCAACATGGACTTCAAGAACATGCTGGAGCGGGACCGGCTGGAGTCGAAGAAGATCTCCAAGACGCAGGCCGTCACCTCGCAGATCCGCGACCGCGACATGGGCGCCGACAACGTGCACATCGGCCCGTCCGACTACGTGGCCTGGCTCGACGACCGCAAGTGGGCCTACGTGCGGCTCGAGGGCCGCGCCTTCGGCGACGTGCCGCTGAACCTGGAGTACAAGCTGGAGGTCTGGGACTCGCCCAACTCCGCGGGCGTCATCATCGACGCGCTGCGCGCCGCGAAGATCGCCAAGGACAGGGGGATCGGCGGGCCGATCCTCTCCGCCTCGTCCTACTTCATGAAGTCGCCGCCGGTGCAGTACTACGACGACGAAGCACGCGAGCAGGTGCAGGCGTTCATCGACGGGAAGGTCGAGCGCTGAGCGTCCCGCACACACGCCGGCCGCGGCACCGGGGCCCGCGGAGCCTCACAGGGGCTCCATGAGCACCGCACCGGCCGCGGGGTCCGCCGCGGTGGCCTGAGCCACCGCGGCGCGGGCCACCGCGCCTCCCAAGCCGTGCGCCGGGTGCCGCGGGCCCGTCCGTCTCAGCGGTCGACCGTGCGGTCCACCATCGTCGTCGTGTGCCGCAGCTGCGCGGTGAGTTCCTCGCCCACCTTGGGCTCCGGCGCGTCGGCGGGCACGAAGAGGATCGACACCTGCATGTGCGGCGGCTCCGCGAACCAGCGCTGCTTGCCGCCCCAAAGGTACGGCGACAGGTTCCGGTTCACCGTGGCGAGCCCCGCACGTGCCACGCCCTTCGCCCGCGACGTCATGCCCGCCATGGCCTTGGGCGACTCCAGCCCCACACCGTGCGACGTGCCGCCCGCCACGACCACGAGCCACCCGTCGCCGGGGGCCCGCTGCTGCCGGTAGCCGAACCGGTCGGTCTTCGTCACCCGCGTCACGTCCAGGATCGAACCCCGGTACTCCGTGGCCGTGGGGTCCCCGAGCCACAGCCGGGTTCCGATACGGGCGCGGAAGTTCGTACGCGGGAACTGCTGCTGCAGACGCGTGAACTCGTCCGGCCCCAGGTGGCTGACGAACATGGTGTCCAGCGGCAGCCGCGCCGCCCGCAGGCGGTCCATCCAGTTGATGACCTCGTCGACGGCGTCGGACCCGTCCGTACGGTCCAGCGGCAGATGGATCGCGAAACCCTCGAGCCGCACCTCGTCGATCGCGGCGTGCAGTTTCGGCAGGTCCGCCTCGGTGACGCCGTGCCGTTTCATGCTGCTCATCACCTCGATGACGACCCGCGCACCGCGCATCAGCCCGACGCCCTCCACCGAGGACACCGATCTGATCGCGCGGTCCGGCAGCGGCACCGGCTCCTCGTCCTTGCGGAACGGGGTGAGCACCAGCAGGTCCCCGCCGAAGAAGTCCTTCATACGAGCGGCCTCGTAGGTCGTGCCGACAGCGAGGATGTCGCTGCCGAACCGGGTGGCCTCGTCGGCCAGCCGCTCGTGACCGAAGCCGTAGCCGTTTCCCTTGCAGACGGGCACGATGCCCGGGTACTGCCGGATGACGGACAACTGATGCGCCCGCCAGCGATCGGTGTCGACGTAGAGGGTGAGCGCCATGGCCGGTGGAGAACCTTTCTTCCGGGTCGTCTCGGTCTGTTGAGTCCTGCGTCGGCGGCGGGCCGGGCCCGTCAGCGCCGCGACATGTAGATGTCGAGCGCCTTGTGCAGCAGCTTGTTGAGCGGGAAGTCCCACTCGCCGAGGTACTCCGCCGCCTCTCCCCCGGTGCCCACCTTGAACTGGATGAGCCCGAAGAGATGGTCGTTCTCGTCCAGTGAGTCGCTGATGCCGCGCAGGTCGTAGACGCTCGCGCCGAGCGCGTACGCGTCCTGCAGCATGCGCCACTGCATCGCGTTGGACGGCCGCACCTCCCGCTTGTGGTTGGCGGAGGCGCCGTACGAGTACCAGACGTGGCCGCCGACGATGAGCATCGTGGCCGCCGCGATCCGCTCTCCCTCGTGCTCGGCGAAGTACAGCCGCATGCGGTTGGGGTCCTCGGCGTTGAGGACCTTCCACATCCGCTCGAAGTACGCCTTGGGGCGCGGCCGGAACTTGTCGCGCTCAGCGGTGATCTCGTACAGCCGCTGCCAGTCGTCCATGTCCTGCAGTCCGCCCTGGACGACCTGCACACCGGCCTTGTCGGCCTTCTTGATGTTGCGCCGCCACAGCTGGTTGAAGCCCTTGTGGACCTCCTCCAGCGAACGCCCTTCGAGCGGCACCTGGAAGACGTAGCGCGGCTGGACGTCGCCGAACCCGGCGCCGCCGTCCTCGCCCTGCTGCCAGCCCATGCGGCGCAGCCGGTCGGAGACCTCGAAGGCCCGCGGCTCGATGTGCGTGGCCTGGACGTCGCGCAGCCGCTTCACGTCCGGGTCCTGGATGCCCTTCTTGATCGCCGGGGCGTCCCACCGCCGGATGACCACGGGCGGGCCCATCTTCACCGAGAAGGCGCCCTGCTGCTTCAGATGCGCCAGCATCGGGCGGAGCCACTCCTCCAGGTGCGGCGAGTACCAGTCGATGACCGGCCCCTCGGGCAGGTAGGCGAGATACCGCTTGACCTTCGGCAGCTGCCGGTAGAGCACCAGTCCCGCGCCCACCAGTTCGCCGTCGCGGTCGAACCACCCCAGGTTCTCCGACCGCCACTCGCCCTTCACGTCCGCCCAGGCAGGCACCTGGCAATGGCTCGCCGAAGGCTGGTCCCGGATGTACGCGAGATGCTGCTCACGGCTGATGGTCCTCAGGGTCAGGCTCATGCGGGACGCTCCTCCGGCGCAGGTAAGTAACTCGCGGCGAAGCCTACTGTGCGTCCGCGAGGGACCACTGCCTGCGCCCCGGCGTCCGGTGGTGCGGACGGGCACGCGCCGGAACTGCGTGCGGCTCCCCGGGGGTTGGGAAAGCGGAGCGGATGCGCGGTGTCCCGGCACCGTACGGCACCTCGCCGCGCGGGGCGGCCCGGGCCGGAAGCGGACGCCGCGGGGACGGTGCGGCCGGCGACGGGCGGCCGGTGTGAGGCGGCGCCGGTGTACGGGCCGTCGTGGCGTCAGCCGGTCCCGTGGGGGCGCCGTTCCGCCGTGGGCGGCGGCGCGGTCACCGAGCACGTGGCGCAGACCGCGTCCACCGAGTCGGGCGCCGGCGCCGTGGCCCGTACCGCCGTCAGCGCCACCACCGCCGCGACGAGCAGGAGCCCCGCGCAGCTGATCATCGCGCCCTGGAAGGCGGCGTCGACGTCGGCCGGAGACCGGTACTCGTCACCCGAGAGGCCCACGATCGCGGGGATCGCCGCGACGGAGACGAGCCCGCCGGTACGGGCTGCCGCGTTGTTGACGCCGCTCGCCGTGCCCGCGCGGGCGACGGGGACGGAGTCCAGCACGGTCGCCGTCAGCGGCGCGACCAGCAGCGTCATGCCGGCGCCGAGAGCGATGCCCGCGGGCAGCACGTCCGTGAAGTACGAGGCGTCCGGTCCGATGCGCAGCATCAGCAGCACGCCCGCGGCGGCGATCACGGGACCGGCGGTCAGCGGGATGTGCGGCCCGATCCGGCTGCCCAGCCGCGCCGCCCGGCTGGAGAAGGCCAGCATCAGCAGCGTGAGGGGCAGCAGCGCCAGCCCGGCCAGCAGGGGCGAGAAGCCGGACGTGGTCTGCAACTGCAGCACGAGGAAGAACGAGACCGCGGACAGGGCCCCGTAGATGAGGACTGTGACGGTGTTCGTCGTCGAGAACAACCGTGACGAGAAGAGCGACAGCGGCATCATCGGGCGGGGGGAACGCCGTTCCGTCCTGATGAACGCGATGCCGAGGACGACGGCGGCGGCACCCGTGGCGACCGAGGTCGCGGGCTGGGTGGAGGCCGCCGTGAGGGCGTAGGTGAGCGAGCCCAGGCTCAGCGCGGCGAGCACCGCGCCCGGGACGTCGAACCGTCCGCTCGCCGTCTCGTCCCGAGTCTCCGGGACGTGGCGCGCGGCGATCAGCACCGTCAGCACCGCCGGCGGCACGTTGATGAGGAAGACCCAGCGCCAGCCCGGTCCGCCGACCAGCCACCCGCCGAGCAGCGGGCCGACGGCTCCGGCGACGCCGCCCAGTCCCGCCCACGTACCCACGGCGGGAGCGCGGTCGGCCGGCCGGAAGACGGCCTGGATGATCGCGAGCGAGCCCGGCGACAGCAGCGCACCCCCGACCCCCTGCAGCGCACGCGCCCCGATGAGCATCTCCGCGTTCACCGCGAGGCCGCACAGCGCCGAGGAGACCGCGAACCACAGCACGCCCACCACGAAGACGCGGCGGCGCCCGTACCTGTCGCCGAGGGAACCGCCCAGCAGGATCAGCCCCGCGAGCGTGAGGAGATAGGCGTTCACCGCCCACTGGAGACCGGCGAGGCTGGCGTCCAGGTCCTTGCCGATACGGGGGAGCGCGACGTTCACCACCGTGCCGTCCAGCAGCACCATGCTGGAGCCGAGGACGGTGGCGAACAGCACCCAGCGCCCCGTGGCACCGGACATGGGGACCTCACCTGCGCGCGCAGCGTTCATGGCTCAATCCTGCGGTGGGACGGCCGGGGGCGCCCGGGAGCGCGCCGCGGCGCGAGCCCTGACGGCACCGCCGCTGTTCCGCGCACATGCCGAACCCCGCGGGCGTCGTCATCATGGAGAGAGCAGCACGGCTGTTCCCCGGGCGGCGTCAGGAGCCTCCTGGCTCCCCCGGACCCTCCCGCGGAGCGCCCGTCCCTCAGCGCGTCGGCGCTGCAAGGCGGCGCAGAGCGCCACCGCGACGCGCCGCTGCACATCTCCCGCCGGCTCGCGCTCCGGGGCGCCGAGCGCCGCCGGCGGGGAGCACGCGCCGCACTCCAGCGAACTCCACCGCAGTACAGGAGAGGAAGGGGGACGGACGCCATGGAGCTCTTTTCGCCCCTGCCGCTCGCCGAATGGCGGGACACCAAGGAGACCCTGCACCGCTTCGAGCAGCTGATCGGCAAGATCCGGCTCACCTCCAGCCCCAGGCGCAACCACTGGTGGCACGTGCCGTTCCACGTGACGGGACGCGGCATCACCACCCGACCGATGGGGCAGTCCGACGGCAACCCCGTCTTCACCATCGACTTCGACTTCGTCGACCACCAGCTCGTCGTGACGACGCTCGACGGGACCGCGGTGTCCTTCCCGCTCCTCGGACAGTCGGTGGCCTCCTTCCGGGAGCACACCCTCGCGACGCTCGCGGACCTCGGCGTCCACGCGGAGATCCCCCACCCCGAGCCCTTCGACCTGCCGGACTCCTCCCGGCCCTTCTCACGCGACACCGAGCACGCCACGTACGACCCCGAGCACGCGAACCGCTACTGGCAGATCCTCAGCCAGGTGGCGCTCGTGCTGGAGGAGTTCGCCGCCGGCTTCTCCGGCAAGAGCAGCGCGGTGCACCACTTCTGGCACACGTTCGACATCGCGCACACCCGCTTCTCGGGGCGCCACGTCGAGCAGTCGCCGCAGACCGACCCCGTGACGCGGGAGGCGTACTCGGAGGAGGTGACGAGTTTCGGCTTCTGGTTCGGTGACGAGAAGCTCCCCGAACCCGCGTTCTACGCCTACGCCGCCCCCGAACCCCCGGGCCTGGAGCAGGAGCGGCTCAGCCCGTCGCAGGCACGCTGGGCCGCCCAGAACGGAGGGCACCTGGCGCTGCTCATGTACGACGACGCACGCGCCCAGCCCGATCCCCGTTCCGCGGTGCTGGACTTCTACGGCAGCGCCTACCGGGCGGCGGCCGTACGCGCCGACTGGGACGTCGACTACTTCGCGAGCCCGCACGGCGTGACGGACCGGCAGCTGCTCAGCCCGCACGGCTGAGGCAGGACGTCCGGGCCTGGGCCGTGCCCGTCGCGGGCGGGGTCCGGGCCCGAAGTCTCAGGGGGCCAGTCTCAAGGGGCCGGTCCGGACCGCTCGGTCCGGACCGGCCCCTTGAGCGCCATGACCGTCAGGGTCAGTGCAGCTGCCGCTGCCAGTCGGCGGGCACCTTGCCCGCCGGGCCGGGTGTCGGCTGGGAGACCGGGTGCGAGGTGGGCGGCGCCAGGGCGGGTCCTGCGAGGACCTGTTCCGTCTCCGCGTTCCAGTACCAGTCCTCCCCCGGCTCGAAGCTGGTCAGGTACGGATGTCCCGCGTCGAGCGCGTGCCTGGTGGCGTGCTGGCCGGGGGACGAGTCGCAGCATCCGACGTGCCCGCACGCGGCGCAGCGCCGCAGGTGGAACCACCAGCCGGGACCGTCGCCCGCGGAGCACTCCACGCAGCCCGGGCCGCTGGGGGCGGCACTCGGATCGATGTTGGGAACCTGGTTCTGTGCCATGGGGGCAGCTCCTCTCCTCGCTTGTCCGGGGGCCGGAGCGGGTGCCGGGACCCCCGCGTGGACGCCTGCACCGGGGCGGGCCGAGGCGGCACCGTGCCCGGGCCGCTGTCACACGTTCGGCTGACAGGGGCCCACCGCGGCCGGCACCGCTCTCGCCCGCGGCGTACGGACCCGTCGGTGCGCCTAGGGGCTGTCTGACAAATGGCGCCGTTCGCCCGGAGGGCGGGGCTCGCGTCGTCTGGTGCGTGCGGATGCAAGGCGGAGGTCCGTCCTCGTAGTGGGCTACTCGGTCGGTCCGACAACGCAGCAGACGTGCGTGCCAGGCGGCGCGAGCCAGGCGGGATTTGTCAGACAACTCCTAGGGCAGCAGCCCGCCGTGTGCCATGCCGAGGTAGAAGCCGAAGGCGGCTCCGACCAACCCGATGATCAACGCGAACCGCTCACCCGTCGACGCCGAGATGAACTGCCCGAACGCACCGGTCAGGACGCCCACCAGCCCCGTCCACGCGCTGAGCACGTGCAGGCCCGGCCACATCGCCGTCAGGAACGCGACGACGCCGAGCAGCAGCGTCGCCGCCGCGAAGCTGTTCTCGAGGGGATGGGCCCTGCGGTCGGCGCGGAGCATCGAGATCGGGTTGTGCCGTACTGCCTGCGCCATGGAGCACCTCCTGCAGAGGGCGGCCTCGGCGGAGTCCGGGTGACGCCGCTCACACCGTTGCGTCCAGATTGCGGCGACTTGCCCCCGGATTTCAACCGGAAGGCCGAAGCCGGGTAGGCTGAACGGTCTGCACACACGCCTGCGGGTGTCCGTGCAGAACGCATCACGACCCTCCTGCCACGGAACGACCGTGGCCGCGAGTCCAGAGGAGGTGGGTTCCACATGCGTCACTACGAGGTGATGGTGATCCTCGACCCCGATCTCGAGGAGCGCGCGATCTCGCCGCTGATCGAGAACTTCCTGTCCGTCGTCCGCGAGGGCCAGGGCAAGGTCGAGAAGGTCGACACCTGGGGCCGTCGCCGGCTCTCCTACGAGATCAACAAGAAGCCTGAGGGCATCTACTCGGTCATCGACCTGCAGGCCGAGCCTGCAACCGTCAAGGAGCTCGACCGTCAGATGAATCTGAACGAGTCGGTTCTGCGGACCAAGGTCCTCCGCCCCGCCGCCCACTGAGCACCAGCTCACCGAGGCGAACGGGCCGGACAACCGAGTAGCAGCAGTACGCCATCGAGCCACTGAAGCCACCGAAGCCCCAAGCAGCCAGCAGTACCCGCCGAGAGGTTCATCATGGCAGGCGAGACCGTCATCACGGTCGTCGGCAATCTGGTCGACGACCCCGAGCTGCGCTTCACCCCCTCGGGTGCGGCGGTCGCGAAGTTCCGCGTCGCGTCCACTCCCCGCACCTTCGACCGGCAGACCAACGAGTGGAAGGACGGCGAGAGCCTGTTCCTGACGTGCTCGGTCTGGCGGCAGGCGGCGGAGAACGTCGCCGAGTCCCTCACCAAGGGGACGCGCGTCATCGTGCAGGGCCGCCTCAAGCAGCGCTCGTACGAGGACCGCGAGGGCATCAAGCGCACGGTCTACGAACTGGACGTCGACGAGGTCGGCGCCAGCCTCCGCAACGCCACGGCCAAGGTCACCAAGACCAGCGGCCGGGGTGCTCAGGGCGGCGGTTTCGGCGGTGGCGGCGGCCAGGGTGGCGGCGGCTGGGGCGGAGGCCAGGGCGGCCAGCAGGGCGGAGGGGCACCCGCGGGCGATCCGTGGGCGACCGGTGCTCCGGCCGGCGGCGGTCAGGGCGGCTCCGGCGGAAGCTGGGGCGGCGGCTCCGGCGGCGGCTACTCGGACGAGCCCCCCTTCTGACCGTCACGCGCGAGCGTGCGGCCGGAGGCGGGCCCGACAGTCACACACTTCTTGAAAATCAACGGAGAGAGACATGGCGAAGCCGCCTGCTCGCAAGCCGAAGAAGAAGGTTTGCGTGTTCTGCAAGGAGAAGATCTCCTACGTGGACTACAAGGACACGAACCTGCTGCGGAAGTTCATTTCCGACCGCGGCAAGATCCGTGCCCGCCGGGTCACCGGCAACTGCACCCAGCACCAGCGTGACGTCGCGACGGCCGTGAAGAACAGCCGTGAGATGGCGCTGCTGCCCTACACCTCGACCGCTCGATAAGGGAAGGGTGACCGACAGATGAAGATCATCCTTACCAACGAGGTCTCCGGTCTCGGTGCCGCGGGCGACGTCGTGGAGGTCCGCGACGGGTACGCCCGCAACTACCTGGTCCCGCGCGGTGTCGCCATCCGCTGGACCAAGGGCCGTGAGAAGGACGTCGAGCAGATCCGCCGCGCTCGCAAGATCCACGAGATCGCGACGATCGAACAGGCCAACGAGGTCAAGGCCCGGCTCGAGGGCGTCAACGTGCGCCTGAAGGTGCGCGCCGGCGACCAGGGCCGTCTGTTCGGCTCCGTCACCCCGGCCGACATCGCCGCCGCCGTGAAGGAAGCTGGCGGCCCCGAGATCGACAAGCGCCGCATCGAGGTGGGCTCGCCCATCAAGACGCTCGGCGCCCACCAGATCTCGGTGCGCCTGCACGCCGAGGTGCTGGCGAAGGTCGACGTCGAGGTCGTCGCGGCCTGATCAGCAGCACAGCACAGGGCCGCATCCCGTTCGGCGGGGTGCGGCCCTTCTGTCTGCCGTGACGTGAGGGCGGCGGCGCTTCCACGGCGCGGCGGCGGCGCCTCGGCCGGTGCCTCGGGCCGCGTCCCGTTCCGTCAGGTCCGGACGGCGCCCGTCACCACCCACCGTCCCGACCTGGCCCGCAGCCACAGCGTCACGAGCCTGACGCTCATCATCAACCCGGCGATCGTCCACCACAGTTCGGTCAGACCGCCGCCCCAGTGGGGCAGCAGCAACGCCACGGGAGCGAAGGCGGCGAGCGTCACCAGCATCGCCCCGGCCAGATACGGCCCGTCCCCCGCGCCCATCAGGACCCCGTCCAGTACGAAGACCACTCCGGCCACCGGCTGGGTCACCGCCACAACGAGCAGCGCGGGCGTCAGCGCGTCGATCACCGTGCCGTCCGAGGTGAAGAGCGGCATGAACACCGGACGGGCCGCAGCGACGAGCAGCCCCAGCACGACCCCCGCGACGACGCCCCACTGCACCATCCGCCTGCACGCCGCCCGCGCGCCCTCCTCGTCGCCCGACCCCAGGTAGCGCCCGATGATGGCCTGCCCCGCGATGGCGATGGCGTCCAGCGCGAAGGCGAGCAACGACCAGAGAGTCAACGCGATCTGATGGGCCGCGATGTCTGCGTCGCCGAGCCGTGCCGCCACAGCCGTGGCGATCATCAGCACGGCGCGCAGCGACAGGGTGCGGATCAGCAGCGGCGCCCCCGCCTGTGCGCACTGCCGGATGCCCGCCGCGTCCGGCCGCAGCGACGCCCCGTGCCGGCGCGCGCCCCGCACCACGACGAACAGGTACACCGCGGCCATCGCCCACTGCGCCAGCACGGTTCCCCACGCCGATCCGGCGATGCCCAGCCCGAACCCGTAGACGAAGACGAGGTTGAGGACGGCGTTCGCGGAGAAGCCCCCGACCGCCACGTACAGCGGCGTCCTGGTGTCCTGCAGTCCGCGCAGCACTCCGGTGGCGGCGAGCACGACGAGCATGGCGGGGATGCCGAGTGAGCTGACGCGCAGGTACGTCACGGCGTGGGGTGCCGCCGTCGACGAGGCCCCGAACAGGTCGACGAGCGCGGGCGCGCCCGGCAGAACCGCCACGACGACCGCCGCGCCCAGCAGCAGCGCCAGCCAGATGCCGTCCATACCCTGGCGGATCGCGGCGGGGAGGTCGTCCGCACCGACGCGGCGTGCGACGGCGGCGGTGGTCGCGTAGGCGAGGAAGACGAAGATGTTCACGCCGGTCTGGAGCAGCGCTGCGGCGACCCCGAGTCCGGCGAGTTGGGGTGTGCCCAGGTGCCCGACGATGGCGCTGTCCACCATGACGAAGAGCGGTTCGGCGACGAGCGCGCCGAACGCGGGGAGGGCGAGCGAGACGATCTCGCGGTCGTGACGGCGCATGGCCGCGCGCCGTTCGGCGGCGGTGCCCTGCCGCCCCTCGGGGTGCTTCGGGCCGGACCCGGAGCCGGAGGGCGGGCCGGACGTGGAAGGGGAAGCGGGGCTGTCGGGCATGGGTTCGATCCAAACATCCACAGGTAATGACTGCAAGTGGCTGTCGTCTATTACTTCTGTGCGGTGGGAGTAAGGGGCGGGCACCTGTACGCCGCCCCGTGTAACGATCTCGCGCCTGAGGGCAGATTTTTTCGCGCACACAGGCGGTGGATGTCATCGCAGCAGGTCAGGGCATGGGTGAGCCGGAGCAGCCGCACTTCTCCACAAGCCTGTCCCCCGAGCCGTACACAGCTTTGGCGGCCTTCTCCACAGGAAGTGCCACATCATCCACACCCCCCTGTGGATAACCAGATTGGCTGACGTCCCGGGCGGCCATAACGTAGTGCAGCGCCCGCCCCAGCAGCCCTCATCGACACCCATGGCCTCGACGCGCCGTAAGCGGAGCCGGGCGGCCATTGTCAGAGCTGTGCCGTAAGAAAGAGAGGCACTGCGGCGAGGTCCGGTCATGCACGAACGCCGGACGGGGAGGAGGTGCCCGGGTGACCCAGCAACCCGAGCACGTCGAGGACGTCTGGGCGGCCGACTCCCAGGCCCGGAGCGTCCAACAGGCCCACCCCGGCGAGCGGTTCCCCGTCGCGCGGCAGCGCAGCGGAGGCTCGGGCGGAGGCCGCGAGGCCGGCCACGCGGAACAGCACGACCGCGGTGCCGACGCCGCCGCGCCGGTCGCCGCATCCTTCGAACGCGTGCCTCCGCAGGACCTCGAAGCCGAACAGTCCGTCCTCGGCGGCATGTTGCTCTCCAAGGACGCCATCGCCGACGTCGTCGAGGTGCTCAAGGGCCACGACTTCTACCGTCCCGCGCACGAACTCGTCTACCAGGCCGTCCTCGACCTGTACGCGAAGGGCGAGCCCGCCGACCCCATCACCGTCACCGCCGAACTCACGCGCCGGGGCGAGATCGGCCGCGTCGGCGGGCCCGGCTACGTCCACTCGCTGGTGCAGACGGTGCCGACGGCGGCCAACGCCGAGTACTACGCGGAGATCGTCCACGAGCGGGCGATCCTGCGCCGCCTCGTCGAAGCCGGCACCCGCATCACGCAGATGGGGTACGCCGCCGACGGCGACGTCGACGACATCGTCAACTCCGCGCAGTCGGAGATCTACCAGGTCACGGAGGCCCGTACCTCCGAGGACTACCTCCCGCTCGGCGACATCATGGAGGGCGCGCTCGACGAGATCGAGGCGATCGGCTCCCGCAGCGGCCAGATGACGGGTGTGCCGACGGGCTTCACCGACCTGGACTCCCTGACGAACGGCCTGCACCCCGGCCAGATGATCGTCATCGCGGCCCGTCCCGCCATGGGAAAGGCACTCGCGCTCGACACCCCGCTCCCCACCCCCGACGGGTGGACGACCATGGGGGAGGTGCAGGCCGGAGACCTGCTCCTCGGCGCCGACGGGAAGCCCACCCGTGTCATCGCCGCCACCGACGTCATGCGTGACCGGCCGTGCTACCGGATGACGTTCGACGACGGCACGACCGTGGTCGCGGACGCCGACCACCTGTGGCTCACCGAGACCCGCGCCTCTCACGGATCGGCACAGCAGGCCGCCGCGAGGACCACGAAGGAGATCGCGGCGACAGTACGCGCCACCTCCGACGAATGCGTGAACCACTCCGTACGCACCGCCGCACCGCTCGAACTGACGGAACGTGACCTGCCCGTACCGCCCTACACGCTGGGCGTCCGGCTCGCAGGCGGAACCGGCGACGCGGCCGCGGCCTACGACCTCGCGGCCGTCGGCCAACTCGGCTGCTCCGAGGGCGCCGAGAGACACGGCAGCCTGCCCGCCCCCCTCCACGAGGCGGGAGCACTGGGGAACGGGCACATCCCGGTCGAGTACCTGCGGGCGTCCGCCGCCCAGCGGCGGGCACTGCTCGCCGGTCTCCTCGACACCGCGGGGACGGTGGACCCGGCCGGGTCCGTGGAGTTCGCGGTGGACGACCGGGCGCTCGCCGACGGGTTCCGCGAACTCGTCCTGAGCCTCGGATACCTGTGCGGGATGAGGGAGACGCGCATCGAGAACGCGTCGGAAGAGCCGTCGACCTGTTACACCGTCACCTTCACCACCGACGACGAGGTCTTCCGGTCGCGCGGCAAGCAGCAGGCGCACCGGCGGCGGCGCCCGGCCACGCCAGAGCTGACGCGGCGGTACATCACGGACGTGGAGGAGACCGGTTCCGTCCCGGTCCGCTGCGTGGAGGTCGACAACCCCGCACACCTCTACCTCGCGACCCGGTCCATGATCCCCACCCACAACTCCACCCTCGCCCTCGACTTCGCGCGGGCCTGCTCGATCCGGCACAACATGCCCAGCGTGATCTTCTCGCTGGAGATGGGGCGCAACGAGATCGCGATGCGGCTGCTGTCGGCCGAGGCCCGGGTGGCGCTCCACCACATGCGGTCGGGGTCGATGACGGACGAGGACTGGACGCGGCTCGCCCGGCAGATGCCCGGCGTGACGGAGGCACCGCTCTACATCGACGACTCGCCCAACCTGTCGATGATGGAGATCCGGGCCAAGTGCCGCCGCCTGAAGCAGCGGAACGACCTGAAGCTCGTCGTGATCGACTACCTCCAGCTGATGCAGACGGGCAGCTCGCGGCGCCCGGAGAGCCGCCAGCAGGAGGTCTCGGAGATGTCCCGCAACCTCAAGCTGCTCGCGAAGGAGCTGGAGCTCCCGGTCATCGCGCTCTCCCAGCTCAACCGAGGGCCCGAGCAGCGTACGGACAAGAAGCCGATGGTGTCCGACCTGCGCGAATCGGGCTGCATGACCGCTGACACGACTCTGCTCCGCGCCGACACGGGGGCGCCCGTCACGTTCGCCGAACTGATGAAGGACGGGTACGAGGGCGTGCTCGTGTGGTCGCTGGACGACCGCCGCCGCCTGGTGCCGGCTCCCGTCACGAACGTCTTCTCCTCCGGCACGAAACGGGTCTACCGGCTGCGTCTCGCGTCGGGCCGTGAGGTCAAGGCCACCAGCAACCACCCGTTCCTCACCTTCGACGGATGGACCCCGCTGGGGGATCTCGCGGTCGGATCCCGGGTCGCCGTCCCCCGCCGCACCCCGCAGCCCGTCGCAGGCGCGTCCGGGGAAGGCGTGATCCGGTGCGCCGAGGCCCCGACCTCCGAAACTCTGCACGGTGCGGCCACCGACGACGTGTTCTGGGACCGGGTGGTGGAGATCGAGCCGCTCGGTGACCAGCCGGTCTACGACGCCACGGTGAAGGGCACGCACAACTTCATCGCGGACGGCATCTTCGCGCACAACAGCATCGAGCAGGACGCCGACATGGTCGTGCTGTTGCACCGTGAGGACGCGTACGAGAAGGAGTCCCCCCGAGCGGGCGAGGCGGACTTGATCGTGGCCAAGCACAGGAACGGCCCGACGGCCACGATCACCGTCGCCTTCCAGGGCCACTACTCGCGCTTCGTGGACATGGCGCAGACGTAGCGGAGCGGAGCGGCTGCACGGGCTCGGACTCCGGGTCGGAAGCTCATGAGCGCCGGCCAAGCGATGGCGCTTGTGCCGTCGTGGTCATCATTTACCGGTGACCACATGGATGTGCTGCTACTGGGACGAGGAAGACACCTGGTTCTACTTCGAGGTCGACGCTGAGGACCGGGTGATCCGGCAGGTCGAACTCGAAGGGCCTGAGCTGACCCCGGTCGCGGCTGCCTCCCTCGCCGAGTGGCTGAGGGCCTGCGACACAGACCGCCTAGACGAGTACGACAGCAGGTTCGGGATCACCACGGACGTGCCCGTCTCCGAGTGGGAAGGCCACGATCCGGAGCAGCTGACCTCTGAAGAGTTCGAGGAGATCTGGAACTCCGCCCGTCGGGAGATCGCAGCCCGGCCGTCATGAGATCGGAGGGGTGGAGGAGGAACGACGAAGTCGTTGATCGTCGGCAGTGCCCGCGACTGCTGGTCCGCAGTTCGCCGGAAGTTGCACCGACGGCTCTCCGATCCGGTGGAGATCCAGCAGGGTTCCCGGCCGGGGGTTGTGCTGATGACGCCTGCTGTCCGCAGCGGCCGAATCGTTGCTCAGCATCTCGCCCGGGTTGAGTCCCTGCTCGGCAGCAGCCAGTGCCAGGGCCGCGGCCAGACTGCCGGCAGCCGCGAGATCCGGATGGAGATCACGGTCGGCGAGAATGGGTTCGTGTCGAGAGGGGCGCGGGGCGTTCGAGGTCAACGCAGGAGTCTGCCGTCTGCGTTGAGGAGATGGCCACCCCGGTAGAGAACCTGTCGGGCGGCGCGACAGTTCGACGGAAGGGTGGGGAAGTTGGCTCTGAACAAGAAGGGTTCCCGGCGCATAACTGTCGACGGGGTCGAGTATCGCTGGCGAATCCGGAGGAAGCCCTCCTACATGCAGGGACTCTGCTGGACGCCTATGACCTATGCGGTCGAAGCGGCCGACGGCAACGAGTCGGGCAGGACCTTGATCGTCACTAGTAGCCATGCCCATCCCAGTAACTGGGCGGGTGCCAAGGCAGTGCCCATCCGCCCAGCCCACGTCGCTTCCAGCATCCGAGAAGCGCGGAACCGTGGCTGGGAACCGACGAGGGCCGGGGCTCCTTTTCAGCTCGACCGATCGTCAGGGTTCATCGCCCAGCCATGAGACAAGGCGAAGAAGGGCAGTCCATCTCGCCCGAACTGCCCCGGAGGCTCCAGACGTGGTTCGCCGAGCACGAGGAACGCTTGCAATCCTGCGGAATCACGGGTGCCGTCCAGCCGTCGCCCGAGGACGGCCGAACCAAGACCAGCACCTGGATGACGCTCGAAAACGATGAGCACGTCGCCGTGCTCATCGTCTGGAGCAGTGGGGAAGCCGAACTTGAGTACGGGGACGTGAAAACAGGCCAGGTCCGACAGCAGCACCGGGATCTCCGTACCTTCCAGGACATCCTCGACGCCATCGAGACCATCCGTGAATGGATTGCGTAAAGGGTGATCCGAAGCACGGTGGCTCGCCCCTGCCTGCCTCCAGGTTGGCTCGTTCGGCCGCGGTTCAGATCGTCAGGACCCGGCGTCCCCGGGCGTGGCCCGCTTGGCTGTCGGTGTGGGCCGCGGCGGCGTCGGCGAGCGTGTACGTCTTCTCGACCGGGATGTGGAGTTCGCCCCGCGTGATGAGGCGGGCGGTTTCGGCGAGGGCGTCCGGCATGCTTCCGGCCGCGCCGGAGAACCGGACACCGAGGTCCGGCGCGCGCAGGTCGGCGATGGAGACCACCTTCCCCGGATCCCCCGTCAGCTCGACGAGTTCGCGGATCACGCCGGAGCCGGCAAGGTCGAGGGCGGCGTCGACCTGGCCGAGCCGCCGCACCCGTTCGACCCAGCCGCGGCCGTAGGTCGTGGCGGCGGCGCCCAGGCTGTGCAGGTAGTCCTGGTTCGCGGGCCCGGCGACGCCGATCACGGCGATCCCCTCGTGGCGGGCGACTTGCAGCACAGCTGATCCGACGCCGCCTGAGGCGCCGCTGACCAGCAGCGTCTGCCCGGGCCGTACGCCGACTTCGCGGATGACGCGCAGCGCGGTCTCCATCACCGAGGGGTAGCCGGCCGCCTCCTCGAACGTCAGGTCCGCGGGCATGCGGGCCCAGGCGGAGAGCACGGCGAACTCGGCGTAGGTGTCCGATCCTTCGCCGAACACGTGGTCACCGGTCTCGATCCCTTCGACGTCCTCGCCGACCTCGTCCACCACTCCGGCGGCGTCCAGGCCGACTCCGGACGGCAGTTCGATCGGATGTGCCGCCAGTAACTGGCCTTCACGGATCCTCCAGTCGACGGGGTTCACGCCCGCCGCCCGTACGGCGACGCGTACTTGGCCCGGGCCCGCGTGGGGTTCCTCGGCGTCGATGAGGCGCAGGACGTCCGGGCCGCCGAACCTGGCGAAGCTCACTTTTCTCATGCCGGAGACGTTAACACTAACGGTTAGTGTTTTGGAACTGGTTCACTTTCGTATCTGCTAGTGTCATGCCATGACCGTGCCGACGACCGGACGCCGTGAGCGGAAGAAGGCCGCCACCCGCCAGAAGATCGCTGACACCGCCCTGCGGCTCTTCCTGGAGCGGGGGTACGGCTCGGTGGGGATCCGGGACGTTGCCGCCGAGGCCGACGTCGCCGTCACCACGCTCTTCTCCCACTTCGCCTCGAAAGAGGCCCTGGTGTTCGAGCGGGACGACGACTTCGAGCAGCGCCTCACGCAGGCAGCCACCGGGCGGGCACCGGACGAGCCCCTCATCCCGGCGCTGCGCCGCGAGATTCACGCCCTGGTGCGGCACTGCACGGCCGAGAGCGCCGCCCCGGTCTGGCGCATGATCGAGGAGTCCCCCGCCCTGCGGGAGTACGAGGAGTCGATGCGGCTGCGCCACGCGCAGTCGCTCGCGGAGGCCCTCGCCGCCGCCACCGACGTGCCCCAGAGCGTGACGGCCTGCCGCACGCTCGCGAGGTTCGTGATCGACGCTTACGCGCTGGCCCGCGAAGCAACCGACCCGCAGGCCGCGGTGGATGAGATCTTCGAGATGATCGAGGCCGCCTGGCAGGTCACCTGCCCGTCCGTGAGCGGCCGTCAGGGCCCCGCAGGACGCGGCGGCCCGCAGCCTGGGTGAAGCAGATTCCGTGCCCCGCGATCCGAAGAAGCCCCGCCGGCTGAGCGTCGGCGGACGTTCGTACCTGTGGACGCTCCGCCACAGCCACCGCGTGCTGGACGACGGCCGGCGCGTGGACTGCCGCCAGACCCTCAGGCTCTACCCGCAGCCGGCCGGCGCCGGCGGTCCGTTGCGCATCGTCTTCGCCGGGGGCCCCGGACGGGCGGTCCCGGGCGGGTCTCCCATGGGCTCCGGGGACGTGGGGTGCGACCGGGACGGCTTCCTCAACCTTCATGAACCGGGCGCCGTACGGGCCCTGCTCGACGCGGCGACGGAACGCGGGTGGCAGCCGGAGGAGGGGCGGGCGACGGAGTTCGACGGCTGGCCTCTGCTGGAGGACGTCGCCGCCGCACGGTCAGGGAACGCCCGTCCGCCTGCTGAGGCAGGCAACGACGGGGAGGCGACGCGAAGTTGAGGCGCCCGGTCTCCGGGGGTGCCGCAGGAGATCGGGACGCCGCAGGTCACGGAGGGGGCGACGGGGGTGGCCGGCGCCCCACACATGGAGTCGCGGTGTCCCCGGAGCTTTGGGCGGCCGGCGGGCCCGCACCGGCTCAGGCGGAGCGGACGGGCCGTCCCGCGGCTGCCGGGCGCGGGGGCCAGGCGTGGGGGGCGAGGATGCCGAGGACGTAGGCGCGGGCGACGAGCGCGGGTCTGGTCGGGGCGTGAAGGAGATCGCGGAGCCGGCTGAGGTGGTAGTCGACGGCCTGCCGGGAGAGCTTCAGCGAGGTGGCGATCTCGCCGTTGGTGCTTCCCTCGGCGAGCAGGGACAGTATGCGGATCTGCGCGGCGGTGAGCGGCGGGTGCCCTTCGTGGGCGAGGCTCTGGTGGGTGACGACGGCCCACACGTGTGAGGCGCGGCCCGCTGAGGTGGTCACGGCGGCCAGATGGAGCCGCGCGCGGCGCTGGTTCCCCTGGGCGTCGAGGAGCACGGCGGAGGTCTCCGCCCGTCTGATGCGGCGGGATATCAACCCCTCCCACGCGTGGCGGAGTTGGTGCAGTTCGGCCGTGGCGGCGAGCAGGGTGTGCGCGCGGCGGCCGACGAGGTCGGAGAGGCGCGTCCGGAAGAGTTCGGCGGCGGCCGTACCGGCCTGTTCGATGCGCCCGCCGGCGGAGAGCAGCGCGCACGGCAGGCCGCTGTGGTCGCGCAGCGCCCTCAGGCTCTCCTCGGCTTCGCGGCGCTGGTTCATGGCGCGGGTGTGTTCGGTGATGTCGACGTAGATCCCGGCCACGCAGGTCCGGCCGTTCTCCTCGACGGGGAAGCGGTGCCCGGCCGCCTGCCCGGTGCTGCCGTCGGACCGGTGGTAGGTCAGGGTGTGGCGGACCGGCTTGCCGCGGCTGAGGATCTCCTGATCGAGGGCGCGGAACTGGGCGGCGTCGGAGGGGGAGTCGTGGTCTTCGATGCGGCTGCCGGCGATCCGTTCCGGCGTCGTGCCGTAGAGGTGGGCGTACGCGTGGTTGGCCCACAGGTAGAGCCCTTCGCTGTCGCGGATGAAGGCCGCGGCGGGGGCGAAGTCGGCGACCTCCGCGAAGGCGGCGTACCGGCGTCCGTTGACGGGCCGCGCCTGTGCCTCGACGGCGAGTCCGCAGGTGCGTCCAGGGTCGCGGCTGCCGTTCGGGGGGAGCCGCACCTCGAACGTCCGGCCGTCGAACTGGACGAGGCAGTGGCCGTCTTGGGCGGCGTGCCCCGGCGACGTCATCTGCTGGCGAAGGCGGTCGAGGAAGCGCTGCGCGGTGGCGAGATCGCCGAAGGCGCCGCCGCCCCTCTCCAGGAGGTGCCACTGCTCGTCGGCCTCCCACCAGGACACGGGGAGGTGCTCTAGCAGTGCTCTGAGCCCGGAGTCATCCACAGCGGCCTTTCGGTTCCGTCTCCCGCCGGACGGCGGGGGTTCCCCGCGATGCCTATCCCGGGTGCGTGCCGCTCATGCCCGGTTCCCGGCAGGCTGCGAAGTGTGACCTGATCGCGAGCGAGGCGCGCCATATGTGATCACGGAACCTTCACCGTTGCTCGACGAGGTCTGCAACTTTGGCATTTGCCTGAGAGGCGCCGGGCGGCCGCGGCGATTCCGGGACGCGGGGTCTGATTCCCTTGTGTGTGCCGTCAGTTACGCCCCGTGTTCTACGCGGGTTGCGCCGTCGTGTGCCCTGCCGGGCCCGGACGCGCGGAGGGCGGGCGGCAGGCAGCCGGCCGGGCGATCGCCCGCGACCCGGACAGGACGAAGCGAGGGGAGTCGAACTTCAGTGAGCACGGTGCTGTTGGTGCACGCCAAGGGCGGTCCGCCGATCGGTCACGTTCTGTCCCGTACGGCTGCGAGAGCGGAGGTGCATCTGCTGGCGCTCAGCGAGCTGCCGGCGGCCGTGGCCTCCCACGCCGCGAACCTGTGCGCCTCCGTCACGGTTCCCGCGGAGGAGGAGCGGCGCGACTTGGTCTCGCTGATCGTCCGGCGAGCCGGGGACGTCGGCGCCGGCGCCGTGCTCACGTTCTCCGAGTACGCGGTCGTGGCCGTCGCCGAGGCCTGCGACGCGCTCGGCCTCGCGGGGGCGGGGAGTGCCGCCGCGCTCGCCCGCGACAAGCGGATGATGCGGGAGACCTGGCGCCGGCACGGCCTGCCGCAGCCGGAGTTCCGCCCCGTCGCGACGCGGACGGATCTCCACGAGGCCGCGGACGCCCTGCCCGTCCCCATGCTGCTGAAGGCCGCCTGGAGCGCGGGCTCCACCGCCCACCAGATCATCGGCTCTCCCGGCGAGGCCGAGGCGGCGTGGCGGCGCTCGCGAGAAGTGATGGCCGCCTCCGCCCGGTTGGGCTTCGCCGAACTCCATGTCGCCGAGGCGGACGCGCACTTCGTGGTCGAGCAGATCGTGACCGGCGATGCCGGGGAGTGGTTCGACGAGCCCGGCTGGGGCGACTACGTCAGCGTCGAGGGCGTGGTGGCGGACGGCGTCTTCCACCCGGTCTGCGTCAGCGGCCGGATGCCCACGGTGGAGCCGTTCACCGAACGCGCCAGCATCACGCCCGCGTTGCTTCCCGCCGGGCTCCAGGACCGGGTCGTGGACCTCGCCCGTCAGGCAGTCGACGCTCTCGGGTTGCGCGACTGCGGCACCCACACCGAGATCAAGCTCGGTGCGGGCGGGCGCATGTGGCTGATCGAGACGGCCGCACGGTTCGGCGGGGCGATGACCGTCCCGCAGATCGAGGAGGTCTTCCGGCTCGACCTCGTCGGGATGCTCGTGGACCACCTGCTGGGCCGTCCGGTCGCCTGGCCCGAGCGGGCCCTCGGGCCGGAGCAGGCACGGGGCGCGGCGGGGTCCCTCGTCGTCCTCGCGGTGGACGGCGACGGTGCCGCCTGGCGCGACCGCAGGGTCTGGGACTTCCCGGCGGTGAAGGAGGCCGTCGCACTGAGCGAGGGCAGCGACCTCTCGGTGGTACCGGAGAGTTCGCTGCCGGACGGAGCGGAGGTGCCGGTCTACGACCCCGACGGCGGAGCGAACACGATGGCGGCACTGTGCCTGCTGTCCGCGGCCGACGCGCGCACGGTGATCCGCGACTTCACGACTCTGGTGGACGCCCTGCCCTCGGTGCTGCCGCCTGCCGCGCCGGTGCCGTCGGCCGCTGCGAAGACCGCGCTCGCCGCGCCCGCGGTGCACAAGCCCGTGGCCGCTGCGCAGAAGGCCGCGCCCGCGGTGCAGAAGCCCGTGCTCACCGTGCCCGCCGTGCGGAAGCCCGCCCCCGCCGCTCCCGAGGAGGTCCCCGCATGAGCACCGCCACGCTCTCCACCGGAGCTCCGGAACCCCTGACCGACCGCACGGTCGTCGGCGAGAACCTGTCGCTGCCGCTGTTCCGCACGCTCTCCGGCGTCCTGGCCGGGCACCCCTACCTCAAGGTCGTCGTCGACCGCGCCGAGAACACCTGGCACCTGCTCGACACGGCCGCGCACCCCTTCCACGTCAACTACATAGCGACGCGCGTCCTCGGCATGGACCTCGCCGAACTCGACGCGTCCCTCGACGAGTTCAACGCCTCCGTCTACATGGACCCCGGACGCCGCTTCCTGCTCGGAGTGCTGTCCCTGCACACCGAGCCGGGGGAAGAGGGCCGCGAGCGTACGTTCCTGGTGCTGGAGACCACCGAGGCCGACACCATGCACGGGGAACTGCTCGAGTTCTTCTACGACTTCGTACGCGAGCGCGTCGACGGCAGGCTGCCGCTCCGGCTCAAGCCCGCGAACCACGGCCAGGAGGAGGAGCTGGCCGGGGTGAGCGAGCAGCGGGTCCCGCGCGTCCTCAGCCACGAGCTCTTCGGCAACCGGACCAGGACGCCCCTCAACACCGGGGACGCCACGGGCCGGCTGCGCTGCTTCCGGACGGTGGAGGAGTACGAGGCGGCGGCCGCGGGACTCGGCTGGTCCGACATCGTCGCCATGCCCTGCCTGCCGGACGACGTGCAGCGCGTGGCCGGATTCGTCAACACCGCGCCCATCACGCCGCTCTCCCACACCAACGTGCTCGCGACGGGCTGGGGCATACCCAACGCGATCGTCCGCGACCTGGACGGGCTCGTCGAGGAGGACGGACTGGACGGCGCCTGGGTCCGCTACCGGGTACGCGAGGACGAGGTCACGCTGGAGCGGCTGGACGAGGCTCCCGAATTGCGGGCCCCGGCCTGGCACCAGCAGCGCATCCGGCTGGAGCCGCCGCTGCTGGAGGACTCGCCCGTGCTCTCCCTGCACCGGCTGCGCAGCGCGGACCGGGACCGCTACGGCACGAAGGCCGCAAACCTCGGGGAGCTGCACCACGTCCTCGACAGCCGCTCCGCCGACCTCACCGCGTTCTACGGGCGCCCGCGCCCGCCGCGGGAGGACCTGTACGGGCATCTCGCGGCCCGGCTCGGCCTGCGCTCGCCCTCCGCCGAGGAACTCCGGGCGGCCGCCACGTCGTTCGTGGCGGACACGGTCGAGGCGCCCGACGGGGTGGCTCTGCCCTTCTCCCTGCAGCACCGCTTCCTCACCTCGTCCCCGGCTCTCCAGCAGGGCATCGGCAAGCTGAAGATGGCGCTCGAACTCGGCGCGGACGACGTGATCGACTCGCTCTGCCTCCAGCTCCAGCACCTCGTCCGGCACACGCCGATGCCCGACTCGGTCGCCGGGGAGATCGCCCGCGCCTTCCCCGCACCGCTCGCGGACGGCGACCGACTCGTCGTGCGCTCCTCCTCCAACGCCGAGGACCTGCCCGGGTTCTCCGCCGCCGGGCTCTACGACTCCGTCACCACGGTCCGCGACGCCGGTGAACTGCCCGACGCCGTACGGCAGGTGTGGGCGTCGCTGCTCTCGCCGCGCAGTGTGCGCCTCCGCCATCAGGTGGGGATCAGCCTGGACGACACGTACATGGGTGTGATCGTCCAGGCGTACGTGCCCGCGGCGCTCGGCGGTGTGATGGTGACCTGCGACCCGACCCGGCGCGAGGACTTCCGCAACGTCTACCTCAACTGCTCGCCCGGCTCGCCCGAGCAGGTCGTCGAGGGTGCGGTCCTGCCGCAGCAGTACCTGTACAACACCGTCGAGGGAGGCGGACGCACCGTCGCCCTCGGCACGTGGAGCGAGGGACTGCCCGCCGCCACGCGGGCCCGGCTCGCGGACCTGTCGCTGACGGGGCGGCTGCTGCAGTCCCACTTCAGCGCACCCGACGTGGACGAGCCGCTGGACATCGAGTGGCTGCTGACCGGCGAGGGCGACTTCCGGCTGGTCCAGATCCGCCCGTACGCGCTGTGAGCGGCCGTCCCCCGCGCCCGCGCTCCTCCGCGCGGCCCGCGGCCACTCCGCTGACGGCCACCGCCCGCCGCATCGTCCGGCTCAACTACGGCTTCCAGCTGCTGTTCAACCTGCTGTGGTGGATGCCGGTCTTCTACGCGTACCAGAAGGACGCCGGACTCTCCGACGGGCAGATCTTCGGCATCCAGAGCATCTACTACGTCGCCTTCTGCCTCTTCGAGATCCCGACGGGGCTGATCGCCGACCGCATCGGCACCCGCAACTGCCTGCGTGCGGGCGCCGTCGTGATGACGGCGGCGAACCTCGCGCCGGTGTTCAGCGCCTCCTACACCGGGTTCCTCGTCCACTTCCTCGCCATCGCGGCCGGCCGCTCGCTCACTTCGGGTGCGGCCAGCGCCTACCTGTACGACGGGCTGCGCGCCGAACGGTGCGACGAGCACTATCTGAAGGCGGAGGGCACGGCGCGGGCGCTCGGACTCGCCGCGAAGGTCCTGTGCTGGCCGCTGGTCGGGCCGCTGATGGCTCTCGCCCATCCCGCTCCGTACGTCCTGAGCGCCGTGAGCGCGGCGGGCTCCCTGGCCTGCGCCGTCGCCCTGCCCCGGCTCGCGGGCCCGCCGGCGGAGGCCGGAACGTCTCCGTCCGGCCGGAAGGGGAGGCCGTCGGCCGGGAAGGCTTCCGGGACGGGCGGCCGCGGCCGCAGCACCTCGCTGGGCGACGCCCGGGCCGCGCTGCGGTGCATCGCGTCGTCGCCGTGGCTGGCGCTGGTGATGGTGCAGGGGGTCGCGGTCTTCACGCTCTCCCGGATCTGCCAGGTCAACCTCTTCCAGCCGATCCTGCTCGACCACGGCATCGCCGAGGCGTCGCACGGCGGGATCCTCGCCGCCATGACGGTGGCGGAGGCCGTGGGTTCGGCGCGCCCCCAGTGGCTGGGGCGCCGTCTGACGCCGGTGGCCTGGGTGTCCGTCCTCAGCATCGCCCTCGCGGTCACGCTGGCGGGCATCACACTCGGCGGGCCCTGGACGGTGGTCGTCCTGCTCTGCCTGTTCGCGGCCGCGGCCGGCTTCGCCTATCCGGTGCAGCGCAAGCTGGTCAACGACGCCGTTCCCGCCCACGCTCCCCGGGCCACGGTGCTGTCCGTCGAGTCGATCGTGGACCGCGGGGTGTGCGCACTGGCCGCCGTCGCCGTGGGCGCCTACCTCTCAGCCGGACGCCTGGACGCCCTGCTCTGGCACAGCGCCCTGGCGACCGCGGTGCTGCTCGGCGTCTTCCAACTGGTCCTGCGCAGCGACGTGTTGCTGCGTGTTTCCGACGGCGGGCCGCGGGCGGCCGCCGCCCGGGAGCCGGACGGAGGCACCGTCCCCGGCACTCAGGCGGCCCCGGCTCCCGCGGCCGACCCGGCTGCTCCAGCGGCCCCGACGGCAGCGGACGCGCACCGCAACGCCGGCGTGTAGGACGGCCGCGCGCCCGTCCCGCAACGGGACGGGCGCGCAGCGGTGTTCGTCCGCGCTTCGCGTGTCCGGGGCCGCCGTGTCGCGTCAGGAGCCGTGCGCGAGGAGTTCGATCACGCGGGCCGGCAGGTAGGCGGGGCGGGAGGGCAACCCGGTCTGGTAGGCGAAGTAGCCGAGCGAGGCGGCGACTTCCGTCTCCTCGGCGGTCTCGGCCTCGTAGACGAGGCGGCAGCCGTTCGCGTTCTCCTTGGCGCGCTCCCACAGCGCGGGCGCCGGCTTGCGCTCCGCCTCGGTGCGGGGGGTGAGGATCCGGTCGCCGAAGTCCTCCCAGGCGAACGGCGCGGAGCCCTTCCAGGTCGAGTCGACCTCCTTCTTGAGCGCGGCGGCACGTTCGGCGTCCGTCTCGCCCCAGGAGGAAGGCACGTTGGTGATCAGCCCGACCTCGATGTTCCGTTCCCGCAACTCGCGCAGGTAGGCGGCCGCGCCCGGCATGTAGCCGGTGGTGGAGTCCTCGGCGGTGTGCACGAGGGTCTCGCCCAGGTCGAAGTAGACGACAGCGCAGCCGCGTTCGGCGTCCGCGTCCGCCTGGATCCCGGCTGCGGCGCCGTGCGCACCCTCCGCCGGCACGGCCGCACTCGCCGCGGTGGTCATCGCTGCGGACGCCGCCGCCGCGCCCAGCAGCGCGATGCTCGTACGGAAGATGCCGCGGAAGGCGGGTCTGTTCATGGCGTTCGGCGCCTTTCTCCTCGGCGCATCGCGGGGATGCGCGAATGTCCGGGGCATGACACACAAGGAGGGCGGAGTGCCCGCCAAGTCCCCTCATGCGCCTGGAAGAAGGCTCTTCCTGCCACCGCTCCCTCCGGCCATACCCCCGAACGGCGCCCACCACTCGGCCCGGGCGTCTGACGCCCCGCTCCGGCCGTCCCGCCGCCCGCGCAACCACCGGCGGTCCCCAGAGAGCGTCAAACCCCTTCCCTTCAGGGCAAGTTGGAGCATCCTTGAATCAGCGGCCGGCGACTGCGCCGGAACGCGACACGGGGCCGGAGGAGCGGGATGAAACGCGGCCGACAGGGTCTGTGCGGCAGTCCGCCCGATTTCGTCTTCTTCGCGTCCCGGGGCCGGGACCTGCGGCGGTTCATAGAGGCCGCGGGCGAGGGAGGGCGCCGCTGCCGCACCACCTTTGGTCTCCGGATCGAGCACCCTGGGCGTCTGCTTCGACCTCAAGGACAGGAAGCCCGGCGCCGCCCTGGAGAAGCTGCGCAGCCGCTGGGCGCACAGCGGACTGCGGGTGTACTACACGGCGTACACCCATCCCGAGATCGCGGAGAAGGTGTACGGCAAGGGCGGCGGCCCGTTCGCGGACTTCGAGAAGGCGTACCGGCGCGAGGCCGGCGAACCCGTCTCCGCCCTCGACAGCGGCCAGGCGATGCTCGGGCACGACGCGACGCTCACCATCGGCAAGGCCGCCCGCACCGCTGTACGCGTGTACGGGACGCGGGCCGTGACGCCGCGCATGGTGCTGGCCATGCTGGAGCAGACGAACGGCAAGCTGCGGGTGCGCGGGGTGAGCGGCGAGACCGCCTTCGACCCGGACACGGGCGAACCGGTCGGGCGCCCGCTGGCGCTGGTGGAGCTGAACCGGCCGCCGGAGGGGGGCGGCAGCGGCGGGAAGTACCGCTTCGAGGCGGCGATCACGCCGTGACCCCCGCGGGCGGTCGCGGGGGTTCGGGGTGGTGCGGCCCTCAGGCCGCGAGCAGGAGCGCCAGCGCCGCGGCGGCGGGCAGCGCCTGGACGTAGAGGATGCGGCGGTTGACCGTCAGGGAGCCGTAGAGGCCGGCGGCGAGCACGCAGCAGAGGAAGAAGACCTGCACCTGGGGGCCCGTGGGGTCCGGGGCGAGGAGCCCCCAGACGAGCCCCGCCGCCAGGAAGCCGTTGTAGAGGCCCTGGTTGGCGGCGAGCACCGCGGAGGCGTCGGCGAACTCCTCAGTCGTGCCGAAGGTGCGCCGCCCGCGAGGAGTGCGCCACAGGAACATCTCCAGGACCAGGAAGTAGAGGTGGAGCGCGGCTATGACGCTGACGAGCAGCAGGGCGGCGGTGTGCACGGAGGTCTCCCGGAAGTGGTGAGTTGGATTTCACGACCAACTGAACGGCCGGGACGCTAGCGCACTTTGGTTTGTTTTTCCAACCATCTCTCGGCTAGATTGCCGCCATGGCCAGGAGAGAGGTGAACCCGCGCGACTGCTCGCTGGCCTCGGCGCTGAACGTCGTCGGGGAGAAGTGGTCGCTGCTCGCGCTGCGCGAGGTGTTCTACGGCGTCCACCGCTTCGACGGCATCGTCCGCAACACCGGTGCCCCGCGTGACGTGCTCGCCGCGCGGCTGCGCACACTGGTCGACGGCGGGGTGCTGCGGCGCGTGCGCTACTCCGAGCGGCCGCCCCGCGACGAATACCACCTGACGCGGGCAGGCCGGGAGCTCGCACCCGCGATGCTGGGCCTCATGCGGTGGGGCATGCGATGGGTGCCCGGCGCGCCCACCGACCCGACGGTCTTCACCCACGACTGCGGCGGTCCGCTGGACGCGGGGATCGTATGCGGCTCGTGCGGCGAACAGGCCGGGGCAGGCGGCGTCACGATGCCCGGCTCCGGCTCGGGCTCGGAAACGGGTTCCGATCCCGGCCCGGGTTCCGAGACCGGTCCCGGCCCGGGTGCCGGGTGAGGCTCCGGTTCCTGGTTCCGGTCGAGGCCCTGGCTGCGGGGCCGGCTCATCCCAGCACGCGCAGTCTCGCTCCCTTGTTCCATGCCTCCAGCAGGCCGCGGTGGACGGCGGTCACCTCGTGCCGGGCGGCCACCAGCAGGGCGTCGCGGGTGAAGGGCGCTGACGCGACGAGCAGCGCGACGTCGGCCTCGTACTCGAGCTTCGCGACGCCGGCGAAAGCCAGCACGTCGCCACTGGTGATGTGTGCCCCGGAGTGGCGCGTCCGGCACCGGACGACGAGGCGGCGTCCGTCCGCTGCGTGCCCGAGCATGTCGGCGAAGCCGTCTCCGTAGCCCCCGCCTCCGCTCTCCCCGCGTGCGACGGTCAACTCCGCGCAGCCGTCACGCCGGCAGAGCCAGGCGACATGACGTCCGAACTCCCGCGAGTCCATGGCGTCCAGCGCCGCCATCGAACCGGCCGCTCCGTTCTCGCGGACCACGCGCCTGAGCCGGACCGTCTCCGCCTCGTTCTCCGCGAGCCTGCGCCGCAGCTCCCCGTGCGCGTGCATCACCTGGTTCAGCAGCGGTACGACAGTCCTGCCGACGACGCCGCGCACCGCCTCCTCCGCGATCTCGCGTACCCGGCCCTCCCGCGCGGCGTGCGGCACCCCCTGCTCGGCGACGCACGCCGCGATCCGCTGGTCGAGCCACTCGATGAGACTGTGGACGACTGCGTCGTCCACAGGCGCGCCCGGGCTCTCCGCTCGCGTGGCCTGCTCCGTGTCGAGCAGGTACGTGCGCACCCGCCGCGCCACGTCGCTGTCGCGCAGCAGCATCGCGACGTTGAGCACGGCGCGACGGGTGAAGAGCGCGAGGTGCGCACGGCCCTGTGGATAACTCTCGGAGCAAAAAGACAAGTTGTCCTTTTCAAAAATGCGCAGGTCAGAGCCTCGCAGCGTCCGGAAGCCGTTGCCGGTCAGCTCCTCACGGTGGCGCTGCACGAGTTTGCCCACAGCGTGCTCCGAGACCTCGAAGTACCGCGCCACCATCCGCGTCGTCACATGCACGCCGTCCGGCAGCAGCGACAGCGCCTTCACCTTGTCGAGCGCTTCGGTGCGCTCCGCTACGGACGCGCGCAGCGTCTGCGATTCGAGCAATGCGCCTTCGTGCACCACGACGGATCCCCCTCCCACCGGGCACGCACCCGGTTCCGGGGCAGGCGTCCCCGCTGACGCCACCCCCGTGAGGATCAACGAGGCCGCGCCAGGGGAAGGCACGCTCGAAAAGCGTGCATGCTTGCGAATCGGCGCGGGGTTGAGCGGGCCGGCGCACACCTCTACCGCGAGCGCCCCCGTAGCCCGGCACTCAGAGCTGCATCTTGAAGCCCAGGTGGGACGCCTCGAATCCGAGCCGCTCGTAGAAGCGGTGAGCCTCGATGCGGGTGGCGTCCGAGGTGAGCTGGACGAGGGAGCACCCCAGCCGTCGCGACTCCGCGACGGCCCATTCGATGATCTGGCTGCCCAATCCCGTGCCGCGGTCGTCCGAGTGGACGCGGACGGCTTCGATCAGGGCGCGGCTGGCACCACGCCGCGACAGCCCCGGAATGACCGTGAGCTGCAGGGTGCCGACGGTGCGGCTGCCGCGTTCGGCGACGACGAGGTACTGGTTGGGGTCGGCGTCGATGCGCTCGAACGCGGCCCGGTACGTCTCGGGTTCGTCCGGGCTCTCGCGGCGTGCGCCGAGGGGGTCGTCGGCGAGCATGGAGACGATGGCAGGAACGTCGTCGGCGGTCGCCCGGCGCATCGTCACGGGCGAGTCCGCCGGTGACGGGGAGGGCGGTGTGGATGACGGAGTGCCGGTGGTCATGTCCGCAGCTTACGTCTCGGTTTTGGCCAGAGGTCGGACTCGTTGGCAACGTGCGCATCCGTGCCGCAGCGCACCCTGCCTGACGTGACTTCGCAGCTCCGCGCGGCCCGCGGCCGGCCGGCGTCCGTCAGCCCGCGGGTTCCAGTGCCCGCACCGCGCTTACGAGGGGCGCCAGTTCGGGACGCTGCTCCGCCGCGTCGAGCGCGTCGCGGAGAGCCGCGTCGTGCGTGGGGCGAGCGGTTTCGAGAAGGGCGTGGCCCGCCTTGGTGACGTTCGTATAGATGCCGCGTCTGTCTGTCGGGCAGAGGTAGCGGGTGAGCAGGCCGCGCTCCTCGAGCCTGTTGACGAGACGCGTGGTGGCGCTCTGGCTGAGGACGACGGCGTCGGACAGCTGCGTCATGCGGAAGTGACCGCCGTCTCCGTCGTGTTGCTCGCTGAGCACGTCGAGGACGGAGAACTCCCGGACGCTGAGGCCGTGTTCCGCCTGGAGCGCGCGTTCGATCCGGGCCTCGATCCGCCCGTGCAGTGCGGACAGCGCGCACCAGCCCTTGGCGGGGACGGGATCCGGTCGCGACATGGCGCCCTCACTTCCTCTTGCGGTACGTACGGACCGTGCCTCGTCGAGCGGCCCCTGCCCCGTCTCGGGGCGGGCCGTGCTCCCTCGGCGCGCGTCTGCCTCTCGGCGGGTCCGGCGGCACCGCGGACAGGGGGCGCCGCTCGGTATTCCACAGGTTAGTGCAGGGCGAAATTTCCAGCTCGCACCCGTATGCGGCGCCTGCAAACACCGTCCCGGCACCCCGGCCGGGGAGGGCTGCCGCCGGAGAAGACCGTGGAGGCGGCGTCCGCCCGGCCCGGCCTGAGGGAGAGGGCCGCCAGCGCGTCGGCGGCGAGCGTCAGCCAGAACTCGGCGTAACCCATCGACACCAGGCCAGTCCCCACAGAAGAGACGGAGACCTCCGCGAACGCGTCCGGATTGCGGACGCTCGCGAGGGCCGGTGCGAGCAGGCACAGCGAGGTGCCGAGCCGGCCCGCCGAGACGGTGACGTGGGTGACGAGGAAGGCTTTCCGCGGGGGCGCGTGAGCTGCGGCAGTCGCGGCATGTCCGACGTGGTGCCGCCGTGGTGCTCTCCACGTCTGACGGCCGGAGTAACCGCCGCTGCCCGGCGGCGAGTAGGCGCCCGCCCCCACGGCGCTTCCAGGGCCGCTTCTACGATCGGCCCATGGTTCCTTCTCCGCTCGCGTCCTCGCAGCCCGGCGCCGGGCAGGCGCCGCGCCGCCCCCGGCTCCACCTGTTCGACCTGGACGGGACGTTGATCCACGGTTCGTCGGCGGCCGTCGAGATCGCGCGCCAGCTGGGTCTGGACACCGAGATCCGCGAACTGGAGTCCGCGTTCTCGGCCGGGGCGCTGACGCCTCCGCAGTTCGCAGCGCGCGCGTGCGAGCTGTGGTCGGAGCTGACGGACGAGCACGTGGGCAGGGCCTTCCTGCAGGCGCCGTGGCTGGCGGGCATCCGCGAGGTGTGGGAGGACATCCGGGCACGCGGTGAGCACTGCGCCGTCATCTCGCTCTCGCCGGACTTCTTCGTCAGTCGCCTGCTGCGGCAGGCCCCTCCGTCCCCGCGCGGCGCCTCCGCCTCCCCGGACGCGGACGCCGGGTCCGCCCGTACGGGCGCCGATGCGACGTACGGATCGCGGTGGCCCTCGATCCCCTTTCGGGAGCCCGTGAATCCGGCGGGGATTCTCTCCGCGGCGGCGAAGGTACGGATAGCGGACGAACTTTGCGCGCAATTCGGTGTATCGAGAAATGAGTGCGTCGCGTACGGCGATTCGATGTCCGACGCGGAGCTGTTCGCCAGGGTGCCGACGTCGGTCGCGGTGAACGCGGACCGCCACCTGCGGGGTCTCTCGTCGTACGAGTACCGGGGGCGTGACCTCCGGGAGGCATACGGACTTGTCGGCACGCGTCCGTAATTCCTGTCAGTGGTGCCCGTCACGTGATTCGCCCGGGCTGTTCACGGGACTTGTGCGACGAAGTGACAACGGTATGGTCGAGTCCGCATCGTGCGGTACGTCAAACCGCTGCCGGTGCCCCGGGGGTCGAATCACCGAAACGTGCGAAATGCGTGACTGCGCAGATTGTCTGTAAGAGTTCGAGGCGAGGCAGACCATGACGACCACATCGGCCGGCAACGGTCCGTCCGCGGGGGACGGCGGAAGAGGCGACGGCAGAGAAGACGACGACTGGGGCTGGTTCAGCCGGCCGCAGCCGCAGGCCGGAAGCCCGACCGCCGAACAAGGGACCACCTGGCACCAGGAGGAAGAGACCGGGGCGACGCGCGCCCGGGACAGTGTGGAGAGCAACGCGGCGGGGCGGGCCACCGACGCATGGGCCTCCCGGGAACAGGCCGTACGCGAGCAGGCGGGACGCGAAGGCGCCGGCCGTGAACAGGCCCCTCGCGAACAGCCCCCTCGCGAATCCGGGCGGCAGTCCCTGAGCCCGGTCGCGGCGAACGCCGGTCCCGGCGCGCTGCGCACCCGGCTCGCCGGGGCGACCGGACAGCCGGGCGCCACCGACGGCGGGGGCCTCGACGAGTTCGACGCCTTCGGCGGAAGCGGTGGGGACCGTCCGGCGCCCGCGATCGACGTGCCCACGCTCGACGTCCCGACCGTCGACGCCGGCCTGGAACTGGCCCGCCGGCACCCCGACCCGGGCGCGCGCCGTGGGCCCGCGCCGGAGAGCGCACCCGCCCCGCCGCCCGCGCCGGACGCCGACCCCGTCGAGTCGCGTGACGCGATGCTCATCCGCCGCACCATGCAAGAGGTGGAGCCCGTAGCGGACGCGGCGACCGCGTACTTCTACGCCCTGCTGTTCGTCGAGCACCCCGAGCTGCGCGAGCTCTTCCCGGCCTCCATGGACACCCAGCGCGACCGGCTCTTCCGCGCGCTGCTGACCGCCGTGCGCCTCGCCGAGGACCCCGACGTCCTCACCCGCTACCTCTCCGGACTGGGCCGCGGGCACCGCAAGTACGGCACCCGCCCCGAGCACTACCCGGCGGTCGGCGAGTGCCTGCTGGGCGCGCTCGCCCAGTACGCGCCCGGCACCTGGAGCCAGGAGACCGAGGACGCCTGGGTCCGCGCGTACACGCTGATCTCGCAGATCATGATCGACGCCGCGGCCGAGGACGAGATGCGCGCCCCGGCATGGTGGAACGCGCAGGTCGTCTCGCACGAGCTGCGCACCTCCGACATCGCGGTGATCACCCTGCGCACCGACCAGCCGTACCCGTTCCTCGCGGGCCAGTTCACGAGCGTCGAGACGCCCTGGTGGCCGAGGGTCTGGCGGCACTACTCGTTCGCCTCCTCGCCCCGCTCGGACGGCCTGCTCACCTTCCACGTGAAGGCCGTACCGACGGGATGGGTCTCCAACGCGCTCGTCCACCGCGCCCGTCCCGGCGACGTGCTGCGGCTCGGCCCTCCCGCGGGCGGCATGACCGTGGACCACTCCACGGACGACGGTCTGCTGTGTCTCGGCGGCGGCACGGGGATCGCCCCCATCAAAGCGATGGTGGAGGATGTCGTGCAGCAGGGCCGCAGACGGCCCGTGGAGGTCTTCTACGGAGCGCGCAGCGATCACGACCTCTACGACCTGGAGACGATGCTGCGCCTGGAGGAGCGGCACGACTGGCTGTCGGTGCGGCCGGTGGTCGTCAACGGGCCGGGGGCGGGCCGTGCGCAGGTCCTGTCCGGTCAACTGCCGGACGCCGTCAGGCAGTACGGCCCCTGGAACTCGTACGTCGGCTACCTGTCGGGCCCGCCCGGCATGATCCGCAGCGGCCTGGACGCCCTCGTCGAGGCGGGCGTGCCGGCCCACCGGATACGGCACGACGCGGTGGCGGAGCTGAACGTCGGGAGCGAATAGCGGCGTCCGGGAGCGCGGCGCGCGGGACGTACGCACACCACCGCGCCCGTGGCGGCCAGAACCGCACAACCGCATACGGCAAGCACAACAGCGACAGCAGGACGGCACGGGGGGCTCCGTGCGCAGCAGAGCAGTTGGCAGAGGAAGGGGAAGGGGTCAGCGGCGTGGCAGAGGCTGATGCGGCACATCCTCGGGATGGCCAGAACGCGCGTGCGCAGCACGAGAACGAGAAGTCGGAAGCGCACTGGTTCGAGCGCCGTGACCGCCACGACCGAACGGCCTCCGGAAGCGGCGCGCGCGAAGAGCACAGTGCCGTCGGCGAGGAGCACGGGTTCTTCGGCGGACCGTCGCGCCCCGGCAGCGACGGTGAGCGCGTGCTGCAGCGCCGGATGGGCACCACCGACCGGGCGGAGCGCTTCTACGACGAGCAGGTGCTGGACCATCTCAACGAGCGGATGCGCGAGTTCGTGCAGCGCCAGGAGATGTTCTTCCTCGCGACGTCGGACCGTCACGGCGAGTGCGACAGCAGCTTCCGTGCCGGGCCGCCCGGATTCCTCCACGTGCTGGACGAACGCACCCTGGTGTACCCGGAGTACCGGGGCAACGGCGTGCACGCCAGCCTCGGGAACATCGAGGAGAACCCGCACCTCGGCATCATGCTGATCGACTTCACCCGCGCCAGGATCGGGCTGCACGTCAACGGCCGCGCCAGCGTGCTCAGCGACGCGGAGATCCGCATGTCGCACCCGGAGCTGCCCGCGGACCCGGTGCCCGGGCGCAAGGCGCAGTTGTGGGTGCGGGTGGAGGTCGAAGAGGCCTACATCCACTGCGCGAAGCACATCCCCCAGCTGCAGCGCGCCCCGAAGCGCACCGCTCGTGAGTGGGGCACGGACGACTACAAGCGCAAGGGCGGCGACTTCTTCGGCGCCGCACGCGACGCGCGGGAGCGCGGGACCGCACACGGAACCGGACGCGGGGGCGCCAAAGGGCGCGAGCGCGAGCAGGTCCCGGCGATGCAGACCGCGCAGGGGTACGCGGCGTCACGCGGGCAGCAGCAGCAGACGCCGCCGTCCCCGTACGACGAACTGCCGGGCTACGGGCGGGAAGAGGCCTACGAGCCCGGGGGCCAGGGGGCGCAGGCCCACGGGTCCGGGGCCCGTGTGTCCCATGCGCCGGTGTACGGGGCCGGGGCGCCGGACGCGGAGCCGGCCGGGGCGGGAAGCACGTCGCCCGGGGCGGGAAGCGTGCCCGAACCCGTGTCCCTGGCTGACACCACGGGCACCGCGGACACCACGGGGACGGCGGCAGCGCACCCGGTCGTGCCGGAAACCGGGGCCGGCGCGGCTGCCGTGACCGGTTCCCCGTCCGGGACCGCCTCCGGAAGCACGTCGTCCGCCACGGAGTCCGTGACAGCGAGCAGCTCCGGTACGGATCTGTTCGGGAGCGACCGCGAATCGGCCTGGCAGCTTCCCGAGATGCCGCCGCCACCGCGGCTGCTGAACGCGCCCCCGGCCCAGCGCGCCGCCGGTTCCCAGCAGGACGCCTCGGTGTACTCGGGGAGTACGGACTGGCCTTCGTCGCTCTCCGCCGGTTTCGCGGCGACCTCGTCCCCGGCGCAGGGCGCGCCGACTGCTGCCGACGGGGCGTCCGGAGCGATCGCCGCGCGGGGGGCGGCCGCGGCGGGGCGCGGTGCCGACCCGCACGCCTGGCGGCAGGAGGCCGAGGCGGCGCTGGCCGAGGCGCAGCGGCGCGGTGCGGTGAGCGGACAGAACTCGTTCCAGGGCTGGTTCGGCTGACGGTCCGCCCGGCCGGAGGGCCCGCCCCCGGCCGGAGCGTCCGGCGGACGTGCGGCCCGCGGCCGGAACTGCCTGCCGGCCGTGGACCGTTCACCCCAGGTCGGGTGCCAGCAGCGCCAGTACGCCCTCGATGTTCCGTTCCAGGTAGGAGCGGAGCGCCGGCGGGACGACGTCGACGGAGGTGACGCCTTCGCGGGTGAACGGCACCCGCACGATGTCGTACTCGCCGCTCGGCTCGTCCACTTCGGGGCCGTGCCTGCGGGAGAGGTCCATGGACACCAGCCGGCAGACGAAGAAGTGCTGCACCTTCACGCCGCTCTCGCCGCTCTCCGTGGTGTGGGGCACCGTGTCGACGAAGGCGGGAACCACGTCGGTGACCTTGCCGCCGAGTTCCTCGTCCACCTCGCGGTGCAGCGCGTCGACGACGGTGCGGTCGACCCCTGGTTCGACGCCGCCCCCCGGCGTGATCCAGTACGGCTCCAGCCCCGGTTTGGTGCGTTTGATGAGGACGAGGTGCGGAGCGGCCGGAGCAGGGCCTCCGGCGGAACCGGTGCCGCCGCAGTCGAGCAGGACCGCGCGGGCGGTGCGTTTGACCACGTGACGTTCATGGGCCATGGATGAGGTCTGGCCCGCGGCGGGACGCGTCAAACTCCCTCCGCCGAGACGCCCGTCGTACGCCGTGTCCGCCGCGGCGGCGCGGACCCGGTCCCCCTGCGGATGCGGAACGGTGGCGAAAATCTCCACGGAGCTATATCGATAATGTCGCGACAGTCACTGGACATCGACGCAGAGTCAACTAATCTGGTTTTGAACGGTTCTTCGCGCGTTGAACCGTGAACCGGGCGGTTCGAGGCATGAGGGGGGAGCCTCGAACCGCCTGTCGCGTACGGGGCGCGGGTGCCTGGGCTTACGCGTGATGCGTGGCGCCGCACGCTCCGGCCGTCGGGAGACGCGCAGCAGCGGATACGCATGGCGGCCCCGCTCAAGAGCCCGCCCCCTGACCGTGGTTGACGTCGAAGAAGTACACGCCGCGCTTCCACGCCACCGCGAGCGCGTCCCCCGAAGGCGTCCACGCGCAGCATCCGTGGTCGTCGTCGGAGCGCATCATGGCCGCGCACTCTCCTCGGACGGGGTCCCACAGCCGCACGGTGTGGTCCCAGCCAGCCGTCGCCACGAAGGTGCCGCCGGGCGAGACGGCGAGCCCGCTGATGCGCGCTGTGCGTGCGGTGAGGGTTTGCAGGCGCCCGGCGGCGACCCCGGCGAGCCTCCGGTCCGTCCGCCCTCCGGCCGCCCCGCGCCGCCCCCGCCTACCGCTACGGTGTCTTCTCGAACTTGTCGCACTGCCAGTCGCGGAAGTCGCCGTGTTTCTTCCACATGCGGTGCGCGGCTTTGATGTTCCATTCCGGGTCCAGCGCCTTGCGCGGTGTTCCGCCCATCTGCTCGACGCGGGACTCGTAAAGCTGGAAAACTCCCCAGTTGCGGGTTCCGTTGTTGTTGGAGAGGATGTACAGGGGGTCCAGATTCGACTGGCAGCGGGCTATTGCCACCGCGCGGTCCGGTGCTTCCTTGAACACTTCGCGAATTCGCTTTTCGACGCGGTCCTCGGGCCAGCTTCTGAGCCGCGTTCTTTCTTCGTAGAGTGCCCTCTTCGTCGTGTCGTCCACGACTCCGTTCGGCGTTATTCCGGCCAGTACCTGGAATGCGATGACGCGTCTCAGCGTCTCGGGTCCGAACGAGTCGTCCACGGCCAGTTCGCCGCCCGCCCGCTTGAGCAGGAGCTGGACCTCCCGTACGCACTTGTCGTTCTGGCGGCCGAGGTTCACCGGCCCCTCGCAGGTGTCCGCGAAGAGCGGGCGGGCCCCCTCTTCCCGTCCGCCGTCGCTCGTGAGGCCGATTCCGGCGGCGACAGCGGACACGACGGTCACGACGGCGGCTGCCGCGATCAGCGGACGCCGGAACCGGTGCAGGACGGACGCGTCCGCGGACGGTTCGGACGCGGGCGGTGGGCCGGCCGCTAAGGCGGCCGGCTCTCGCGCCGGCGCCGTGGTCGTGGCCGCTGCCGTCCCCGTGGCTGCCGCCGCCGCTCCGGGCCTCCGCTCCCCGGGCTTCTTCTCCCCGATCCGCTTCTCGGCCGTCTTCGCCTCGGCCCACCTGGCCGCCCACTCCTGCCTGTCGCCGCCCAGGGCCGCGGCGATGTCCACCGCGTTGACCTGCTTGACGAGCACTTCCTGCTCGATCAGCCGGTGGGCGGTGTCGTGGCTGCAGTGCGCGTCTTTGCCGATCTTGCGGAATGAGGGATTCCCGGCGCCGGCCCGCAGCGCCCGGATGTCACGGAAGAAGGCCGCCCGGACCTCGTGCGCGTCCGGTTCGTCATTGTCGTCGACCATCTGCACCCACTTGAACGAATTGGCCTCTGCGAATCGGAACCTCGCCTGCCACGGGCCGGAACCGGTGTCCGAGGATATCCGAAGTTCTCCGAAAGCGTCCGGACTCCTGGCGTTCCGGTATCCGCGGCTGAGACGTTCCTCTGGCACGGGCACCAGACTTCATCGAATTCCTGGCCGTGGGTCCAGGGGAAAAGGAGTGCATTGTGAAGAGGATTCTCAAGCGGTTTGCCGTCTCCACCGCGGCCGTCGGGGTACTGGCATCGGGAATGGTCGTCGCCGGCACGTCGGAGGCGATGGCCGCGGCGCCCTGCGGACTCAGCTACACGGTGGGCGACGTTCCGGGCGGGCCCCTGAAGGTCGTCTACTACGACATCCGCAACTGCCACAACAAGGCGGTGAAGCGGAAGCTGGACATCGCCGGAACCACCGACGGGCCCTGCCTCACCATTCCCGCCGGAAAGACGGTCTCCAATGAGCGCATCATCGCGGGATGGGCGGGCGTACGGGGCATCAAGGCCTGCTGAAGCCTGTCCGACAGCCCCTGAAAATACAGCCGCCGGCGCTGCGCGCATGCGATTCGGAGCGCGGCCCTGATCCGCCCTGACCGCCATGCCGTAAGACCGGCCGCCCCGCTCGTCGACACGGGGCGGCCGGTCTCTCATCCGGCTTCCGTCAGCGCTCGGTCAGGGGCAGATAGACGCGGTTGCCGCCTTCCGCGAACTCACGGGACTTGGCGAGCATGCCCGCCTCGATCTCCTCCTGTCCGAGAGGGCTCTCCTCGCCGCCGTCCGGGCCGAACCGCTCGTTGATGTCGCGGCTGATCCTCATCGAGCAGAATTTCGGCCCGCACATCGAGCAGAAGTGGGCGACCTTCGCCCCCTCCGCGGGCAGCGTCTCGTCGTGGAACGACCGGGCGGTGTCCGGATCGAGGGCCAGGTTGAACTGGTCCTCCCAGCGGAACTCGAAACGCGCGTCGGAGAGAGCGTCGTCCCAGTCCTGGGCACCGGGATGGCCCTTGGCGACGTCCGCCGCGTGGGCCGCGATCTTGTACGTGATCACACCGGTCTTCACGTCGTCCCGGTCGGGCAGACCCAGATGCTCCTTGGGCGTGACGTAGCAGAGCATCGCGGTGCCCCACCAGCCGATCATGGCGGCGCCGATGCCGCTGGTGATGTGGTCGTAGCCGGGGGCCACGTCCGTGGTGAGCGGGCCGAGGGTGTAGAACGGCGCCTCGTCGCAGACCTCTTGCTGGCGGTCGATGTTCTCCTTGATCTTGTGCATGGGCACGTGGCCCGGGCCCTCGACCATCGTCTGCACGTCGTGCCGCCTGGCGATGCGGTTGAGCTCTCCCAGCGTCTCCAACTCGGCCATCTGCGCTGCGTCGTTGGCGTCGGCGACGCATCCGGGACGCAGCCCGTCACCGAGGGAGAAGGTGACGTCGTAGGAGCGCAGGATCTCGCACAGCTCGGAGAAGTGCGTGTAGAGGAAGCTCTCCTCGTGGTGCGCCAGGCACCACGCGGCCATGATCGACCCGCCGCGCGAGACGATCCCGGTCCTGCGGCGTGCCGTCAGCGGGACGTAGCGCAGCAGCACCCCGGCGTGCACCGTCATGTAGTCGACGCCCTGTTCGCACTGCTCGACGACGGTGTCCCTGTAGACGTCCCATGTCAGCTCCTCCGCCTTGCCGTTCACCTTCTCCAGCGCCTGGTAGAGCGGCACCGTGCCGATGGGGACGGGGGAGTTGCGCAGCACCCACTCGCGGGTGGTGTGGATGTTGCGGCCGGTGGAGAGGTCCATGACCGTGTCGGCGCCCCACCGGGTCGCCCACGTCATCTTCTCCACTTCCTCCTCGATGGACGAAGTCACGGCCGAGTTGCCGATGTTGGCGTTGACCTTCACGAGGAAGTTCCTGCCGATGACCATCGGCTCGGTCTCCGGATGGTTGACGTTGGCGGGCAGGACGGCACGGCCCGCGGCGATCTCGTCGCGTACGAACTCTGGGGTGCGCTTCTCGCGGATCGCCGCGTACTCCATCTCCGGCGTCACCAGGCCGCGCTTGGCGTAGGCGAGTTGGGAGACGGCCTCCTGGCCGCCGGACCGAGCCCGGCGGGGCCTGCGGGCGCGGCCGGGGAAGACGGCGTCGAGTCCGTCGAGCCCGGCATGTGCGCCTCCGTCGCCGACGCGGCCGCGCGGGACGGCGCCGCCCCGTGGAGTGGTGTGCCTGATTCCGTCGTCCTCGGGCCGCAGTTCACGGCCCGCGTACTCCTCCGTGTCGTCTCGTTCGATGATCCAGTTCTGGCGCAGCGGGGGCAGGCCGCGGCGCACGTCGGTTTCGATGGCGGGATCGGTGTACGGCCCGGACGTGTCGTAGAGCGTGACGTCCTTGCCGTCGGTGAGGTGCACGCGGCGGACCGGGACCCGCAGGTCGGGGCGCGAACCGCTCAAGTAGCCCTTGTGCCGGCCGAGTCCGGTGGACCCGGACGCGGCGGACGAAGGCGTGTGTGCATCCTGCATGGTCATGCGACCAACTCCCTACGCCGGCATTACCCGGTAACAGGTTCGGCGGTCGGCGCAGCCGTCTCCGTCTCCGGCGAACTGCCGTACGGAAGTCAGCGCCCTCTCAGCCCCGTGCTCGGAGCTCCCGCGATGTGCAAAGGCGTACTCACGCTAGTGCCACGGTGACAGAACTGACCAGAGCGCCTCCGGTATTGCGATGATCGGGGCGTGACACCGACACCTCCGTTCCGTCCCGGCAGCCCCGGCGGAAACACGCCTCACACCGGAGCACCCGGGCAGGTGCCGGGGCAGGCGCCCGGACAGAACAGCGGACACGACAGTGGACACGGCAGCGGGCACGCCCACGCTCACGCCCACGGTTCCCACGGCCATTCCCACGGGCACGGACCCCCCGCGCCCGTCTCCCGCCATCTGCGGAAAGTCATCGCGGCGGTGCTCATCCCCTTCGCCGTCGCCGTCGCCGCCGGCCTCGTCGCGCTCTGGCCCGGCGGGGTCCCGGGCCACGACGAGGACACGGGCCTCGGCTTCGACCGGCCCACGCTCGCGGCACGCGTCACGGCGGTGAAGGTCGTCGACTGCGAGGACGTGAACGTACGCCCGCCGTCCGGCCAGCCGGGGCAGGCGCCCGGACAGTCCGCCGGTGCGCAGGGGCAGGGCGGCGGCGAGGCGTCCGGCGGCACCTGCCGCAAGGCGACCGTCGAAGTAGCCGAGGGCAAGGACAAGGGCGACACCTTCACCGAGGTCGTGCCGCCCGACGCCACCCGCACCTACTCGGCCGGGCAGGAGGTGGTCGTCGCGTACGCGGCGAACGCGCCCCGCGAGCTGCGCTACAGCGTCGTCGACGTCGACCGGGACGTCCCGGTCGTGCTGCTGGCGTGTGTGTTCGCGCTCTTCGTCGTGCTCGTCGGAAGGATGCGCGGCATGCTCGCCCTGGCCGGTCTGGCCGTGAGCTTCGCAGTGCTGTCGTTCTTCATCCTGCCCGCGATACTGCAGGGTTCGAATCCGCTGGTGGTGGCTGTCGTCGGAGGCAGCGCGATCATGCTGGCGACGCTGTACCTCTGCCACGGCTTCTCCGCGCGCACCTCCGTGGCCGTGGTCGGGACGCTGATATCGCTGCTGCTCATCGGCGTGCTCGGCTCGCTCTTCATCGACTGGGCACGGCTCACGGGCAACACCGACGACCAGACCGGCCTCGTGCACGGTCTCTTCCCCGGCATCGGCATCCAGGGCCTGCTGCTCGCGGGCGTACTGATCGGCTCGCTCGGTGTGCTCGACGACGTCACGGTCACGCAGACGTCAGCCGTGTGGGAGCTGAAGCAGGCCGATCCCGGGGCGGGCTGGCGGAAGCTGTACGGCGCGGCCATGCGGATCGGCCGCGATCACATCGCCTCCGTCGTCAACACGCTGGTGCTGGCGTACGCGGGTGCCGCGCTGCCGCTGATGCTGCTGTTCTCCATCGCGCACAGCAGCGTCTCCACGGTGGCGACGAGCGAGGTCGTGGCGGAGGAGATCGTCCGCACGCTCGTCGGCTCGATCGGCCTCGTCGCGTCCGTCCCGGTCACGACGCTTCTGGCGGCGCTCGTGGTGTCGGCGGACCGCCGGGGCGCCGTACCGGCAGCGGCCGGCCCGGCGGGCGGCGCCTCCCAGGCGTCCGCGACCACGTCGGCGGCCGCTCACGCGGGGCGCGAGGGTGCGCCCGCTCCCGTCACCAGTCGTCGCGGCGGGAGGAGGAGGAAGCCGAGGTGAAGTGCCGCACCACGTAGATGAGGCCGCCGACCAGAGCGGCGAAGATCAGCAGCTTGAAGAGGAGCCCGACGAGGAAGCCGACGACGCTGAGGATCAGGCCGCCGAAGACGACGACTGCGATCAGCGGGATCGCGACCCACTTCACCCACCACGGCAGGCTTCTGATGATCCCCTTGGCGTCCATTGAACCGCTCCCGATGGCCGGCCGGCCCGTGTGCGGACCGGTGAGTGCGAACTCCGCGGCAGGTCCTGCCGCCTTCCGACTCCGATGCTAGGACTCGCCGGTCCGCGACGGGAGGGCCGGAGCCCCCGGTCCTCCCCTGAACCGCCCCCTACGCCGACCCTGAGCCGGGCCTGTCCGGTCCGTCCGGCCTGTCCGGCCGTCTCCGGGGCCGGCCCCGAAGGCGGCTGGCTGTGTCAGCCCTCAGGGGGCGCGAAGACGACCATCATCCGCAGGTCCTCGCTGATGTGGTGGAACTTGTGCGGCGTCCCGGCCGGTACGTACACGACGCTGCCGCGCGCGACGGCGGTCGTCTCGGTGCCCACGGTGATCGCGCCGCGTCCGCTGACGACGAGGTACACCTCGTCCTGCCGGTGCGGCTGCTGCGGGTCGACGGTGCCCCGGTCGAGGGCGTACAGGCCCGCCGACATGTGGCGTTCGCGAAGGAACTGAAGGTACGCCCCGTCGTTGGCGGCCCGCTGGGCCTCCAACTCGTCCAGCCGGAACTCCTTCATCTCGCTGCCCACCCCGCTCTTCCGTTCCACCCCGCCAGGGACCCCGTGTGCTGCCGGCGTCCGGCTCTGCCACGATCACACTATGACGAATTTCCTCATCAAGACGCTCGCCAACGCAGCCGCCCTCGCGGTGGCCACATGGCTGGTCTCCGGTGTCGAGGTCACCGGCACCGGCACCGGCGAGAAGACGCTCACGCTGATCATCGTGGCACTGATCTTCGGTGTGGTGAACTTCGTGGTGAAGCCGCTGCTGAAGTTCTTCTCGATGCCGCTGCTGATCCTCACGCTCGGACTCTTCACGCTCGTCATCAACGCCCTCATGCTGATGCTCACGTCCTGGGTTTCGGACCAGGTGGACGTCAACTTCCATGTGGACGGCTTCGGTTCGGCCTTCCTGGGCGGCCTCGTCATCTCCATCGTGGCGTGGGCCCTGCACATGGTTCTGCCCGACCGGGACTGAGGCGGCATGCACGAGTACAGCGTCTGCTTCGTCTGCACCGGCAACATCTGCCGCTCACCCATGGCGGAGGCCGTATTCCGCGCCCGGATCGCGGAGGCGGGACTGGACGGCGAGGTCGTCACCAGCAGCGCGGGCACCGGGGGATGGCACGCCGGAGACCCCGCGGACCCCCGCACGGCCGCGCTGCTGGAGGAGACGGGATACGAACTGGACCACGTGGCGCAGCAGTTCCGACGGGACGGGTTCGCGGACCACGATCTCGTCGTCGCCCTCGACGAAGGCCATGCCCGTGAACTGCGGGCTATGGCGCCCTCACCGGGGGACGAGGCGAAGATCCGGCTCCTGCGCGGCTACGATCCCACGGCGGCCGAGGACGACGGCTTCGGCTTCGACGTTCCCGACCCCTACTACGGCGGTCCCGAGGGCTTCGAGGAGTGCCTCCGGCTCGTCGAGGCGGCGATGTCCGGACTGATCGCCGAGGTCGCCGCGGCGCTGGAGCAGCGTGCGGGGGACCGGGGCGCCAGCGGAAGCGGCGCGAGCGCCCCCGGCGGCGCCGGAAGCAGAGACGACAGCACAGGACGCCCCCTCGTGGGCGAGCACAACAGCACAGGAGAGCACCCATGAACGCCGTCGCCGACCGCGTGGCGCAGCTGACCGACGCCGCCGAGGCAACCGGGGCGTACCCGTTGCCCGGCGGGGACATCTGCGACGCCTGGCGCATCACCCTGCGCGGCGGCCCGCTCGGTCCCCACAGCACCGTCTTCGCCAAGTCGCTGGCCGACCCGCCGCAGGGCTTCTTCGAAGCGGAGGCCGCGGGGCTGGCGATGCTCGCCGTCACCGGCGAGGTGGCGGTCCCGCGCGTCCTGGCCGTCGCCGACGACGTGCTGGTGCTGGAGTGGGTCGAGCCCGCGTACGGGAGCCCGTCCTCGCAGGAGGCCGAGAGATTCGGACGGGACCTCGCCGCGATGCACGACATCAGCGGCACCGTCTCCTACGGCACCCCCGGACGAGCCGCCTACCTGGGCACCCTCCCCCTGCCGAGCCCCGACGAGAACGTCTCCGACCCCGCCGACTGGCCCCGCTTCCACGCCGAGTACCGGCTGCGGCCCTTCCTGCGCGAGGCCTTCGACCGGGGCGGCATATCCGCGTCCGACACCCTTGACGTGGAGCAGCTGTGCGAGGAGATCGGCAAGGTGGCCGGGCCGCCGCAGCCTCCGGCGCTGATCCACGGCGACCTGTGGTCCGGCAACGTGCACTGGGCGGCGGACGGCCGCGCCAGGCTGATCGATCCCGCAGCTCAGGGCGGCCATCCCGAGACAGACCTGGCGCTCCTGGAGCTGTTCGGCTGCCCCGAGCTCTCCCGTATCCTCGCCGCGTACGAAGAGGTACGTCCCATCGAGGGCCGCGCGGAGCGTGTCCCTCTCCACCAGCTGCAGCACCTGCTCGTGCATGCGGTCCTCTTCGGCGGCGCGTACGGCGCGAAGTGCGGGGAGGCGGCACGGGCCGCGCTGCGCCAGGGCTGACGGCGCGGCCCGCGCCGGCCCGGCCGTCCCGACAGGAGAGCACCCATGAGCACCGACCGCGACGCGACCCGGGTCGTACGGGCCGGCCTCCCCGACGAGGAGGCCTACGCCCCGCCGCTGCCCGGCCCCGTCTTCGCCGCCCACTACCACCTCCCCGGTGACGTCGCCGGCGCCCCTTACACCTACGGCCGCGACGCCAACCCCACCTGGACCGGCCTGGAGAGCGCCATCGGCGAGCTGGAGTGCCCCGGGGACGAGGCCGCGCACACCGTCGCCTTCGCCTCGGGGATGGGCGCGATCTCCGCGGTGCTGCTCTCCCGCGCCCGGCCCGGCAGCGTCTTCGTGCTGCCCGACGACGGGTACAACCTGCTGGCCGCCATGCGGGAGCGGCTCGAGGCCTTCGGCGCCGAGGTCCGCACCGCGCCGACGGCCGGGGACGCCCAACTCGCCCAGCTCGACGGGGCGTCGCTGCTGTGGATCGAATCACCGTCGAACCCCGGGCTCGACGTGTGCGACATCCGGCGGCTGACCGCCGCGGCACACGAGCGCGGCGTTCTCGTCGCCGTCGACAACACGCTGGCCACGCCCCTGGGGCAGCGCCCGCTCGAACTCGGCGCCGACTTCTCGGTGGCCAGCGGCACCAAGGCGCTGACGGGGCACGGCGACATCCTGCTCGGCTACGTCACCTGCCGCGACCAGGAGCTCGCGGACTCCGTCCGGCTGTGGCGCAAGCACGTCGGCGCCATCCCGGGCCCGATGGAGGCCTGGCTCGCGCACCGTTCGCTGGCGACGCTCGACGTACGCACCCGGCGTCAGGCGGAGAACGCGCGGGCCGTCGCGGAGGCCCTGCTGGAGCGGCCGGACGTCACCGGTGTACGCCACCCCGGGCTCCCCGGCGACCCGGCGCACGAGGTGGCGGCGCGGCAGATGAGCCTCTTCGGCTGCGTCGTCTCCTTCACGCTTCCCGGCAAGGCGGAGGCGGAGCGGTTCCTCGGTGCGCTGCGCCTCGTCGACGACGCGACCAGCTTCGGAAGCCTCCGCTCCACGGCGGAACGTCGCGGCCGCTGGGGCGGTGACGCCGTGCCGGAGGGTTTCGTGCGCATGTCTGTCGGCGTGGAGGACGCCGAGGACCTCGTGGCGGACGTCCGGCACGCGCTCGACGTCGCCGCGGGCGGCTGAACCGGCCCTACTGCGACGGGTGTTCGGGCCCTCCGTACTCCGGGCTCGAGTAGTCGGGGCTGGAGTAGCGGGGGCGTACGCTCCGCTCCTCCTTGCCGTCGGAGGGAGTGCGGCTGGAGAAGTCCGGGTGGGAGTAGCCGAGCCGCGGCGTGCGCTCCGCACGCCGCGTCTGCCCGTCCTGCGTCTGCTCGCCCGCCTGGCCTTCGCCCGGGGTGGGGGCGTAGCTGGACGGGGCCCGGCCGCCCGGTTCGTCCGCGAGGGCGCCGGTCAGGAACGGGACTATGCCGCGCTCCAGCAGCGCCTCACGCCAGGCGGCGCGTGCCTTGGCGAGGTCCTCCGTACGGCCCGCGCGGCCCGGCGTTCCGGAGCCGGAAGCCGCCTGCTCCTCGGCCGCCGTCCGGCGTGCTCCGGCCCCGTTGCGCAGGGCGGTCAGCCACAACTCGACCATGCCGACGACGGTTCCCGCGGCGGCGAGCACGGCGAAGACCCAGCCGGCGCCCCTCATGGGGGCGGCTATCGACGGCTCGGGTGTCACGGCGTGCAGCGCATAGCCCAACAGCAGGAAGATGACCGCCGCCGTCCCCGCGAGCAGCGGCACCAGCACGGACACCATCGCCAGCAGCCCGGCTCCCGCGGAGTCGGCCGGGCCCTGGCCGCCGTCGGCGGCGAGGCCCGCCTCCTCGGGGCGGTTGGCGTCGGCAGCCGCGGCGCCGGAACCGGCGTCCGCGCCCGTGCGGACTCCGGCGCCGGCCGGGCGCGCTGCCGAGGCGGCCTGCCCGGCCGGCTGCCGCAACTCGGTGCGCAGCGCGACGAAGTGGGCGTACTCCTCCGCGGCGTTGCCGGCGATGGCGCTGGCCGCGCTGAGGGCCATGGTCCGGAGCTGCTCGGCCTTGAGCCGCTCGCCCAGCCCCGCGAGAGCGGGACGGCGGGCCGCCGTACGCAGTGCCTCGTCCACGGCCCGCTCGAACTCGGGCCGGTCCTCGGGCAACAGGTGCGGAGCGCTGTTCATGTGCATCCCCCGATGCTCCGTAAGGCCGTGAAGGCCGGTCGGCGGGCGGGGCAGCCACGGCGACGGGTAGGGGAACTCGCTGCGGCAGGACCGATGGTAGAGGGAGTCCGGCACCCCTTGATGAAGAGTTTCCGGTAATTGGCCCTTCCCGGCAACGTGTTCCGCGCCGTCCGCGCCCGTGCGTGAAGTTCTGCGCCCGCCCCTGAACGGCTATTCCGTCAGCGGAAGTTGCGTGACGAGCAGCTTTCCGGCCATGGTCACGCCGCCGTCCATGGCCAGCGCCAGCCCGTCCGCGTAGACGTGCGGGCCGGTCACGTCGGGGGCGTCCTCCTCGTCTTCGCTGCCCACGTCGCCCAGCAGGTACGGGATCGGGCTGTGGCCGTGGACGATGCGCTCGCCGCCGAAGACGGAGAGCAGGCCCCGGGCGTTCTCCGGGCCCGTGCCGTCGCGGAAGGCGAACCGCTTGGTGAACTTGCGGAACAGGTCCCAGGTCTCGTCGGCGTCGTTGCGCTGGAGCGCCACGGTGACGGCGTCGTTGACCGCGTCGATGGTGGTGCCGTAGTCGAGGTAGCAGGTGGCGTCGGAGTGCAGCAGCAGGTGCCCGTCGGCGAGCGCCATCGCGTCCAGCCGCGACATCCACTGCACGTGGTGGTCCTGCAGGCGCTCCATGTCGGAGCGCTGGCCGCCGTTGAGGAGCCAGGCCGCCTGGAAGGAGGCGGTGCCCGCGCCGGAGTTGACGGGAGTGTCCCCGAAGCGCTTCGCGCCGATGAGCAGGAGTTCGTGGTTGCCCATCAGGGCCTTGCAGTAGCCGCCCGCGGCGGCGGCCTGTGCCGAGAGGTCCATCACCAGGTCGATGACGCCGATCCCGTCCGGGCCGCGGTCGGTGAAGTCGCCGAGGAACCACAGACGGGCGTTGCCGGCGATCCAGTCGTCCTGGGCGTCGATGATCCCCGCGGCGCGCAGTGCCTCGCGCAGCTCGTCGAGGTAGCCGTGCACGTCGCCGACGACGAACAGCGAACCCTCGCCCTCATTGGTGGTGGCGGGCTTCGGCACGTCCACGAGGGTGGGCTCCCGTTCGCCGTTCCCGCCGGGGGTGATGACCGGGAGGTCGCGTTCGGTGGGCGTGTAGCCCTCGGGCTCCTCCGGCCGGGCCGGCTCCTGCCGTACAGGCGCGGAGGCCGCTGCCGGAGGCGGGAGAGGTGCGGGCTCAGCGGCCTGCGCCGGGGCGACAGCCGGTGCGGGCGGAACGGGACCACCGCCGAATCCGTCCCCCTGCGCGGTCGCGCCGCCGCCCTGCCACATCGCGGGTCCCTGACCGGCCCCCTGAGTCATCGACCCCTCCACCATCGCGCGCCGCCGTGCACCTGCCCGGACCTTGCCCTGCCTGCCGCGGCGGGGAGTTCCCGCCTGTCGCCTCTCTGCGCCGGCCCACACGTCCGTGGCTCCACGGTTTCACAGGTCGAGGGCGGGTCCCGGTGTCGTGCGCCCATCATAGGAACGCCGGTAGCGGCTCGCGACGCACATGGGGGTGGCAATTGAGGCTCGTGCACGCGACGGTGGCGCATTCCTCCGGAAATCTGCCTCTCGTCCCCGCGCGGAGGGTCCGTCAGCCGCTCGGCACGGACGGTCCGGAGGGGCCGCGGCCGTCATTCGGCGCCCGGGGAACGCGGCGCGCTGACCGTGTTGCGGGGCGGGCGGCGCTGCGAGGACGTACGGACGATGAGGTCGGTCGGCATGACCTGGTGCACGGGTGACTTCGGACCGACGCCCTCGATGGCGTCGATGAGTAACTGGATGACGGTGTTGCCGATCCTGCCGGGCTTCAGGGAGAGCGTGGTGATGGGCGGTTCGGTGCTGGCGTAGACGGTGGACTCGCTGCAGCACACCAGCAGCAGGTCCTCCGGTACGCGCAGCCCGTAGCGCCGCGCGGCCGCGAGCAGGTCGGTGCCGTTGGGGTCGAACAGGCCGTAGACGGCGTCGGGGCGGTCGGGCCGCGCCAGCAGCCGGTCCGCGGCGACCGCGCCGGCGCAGGGGTCGTGGGCCGGGTAGGTCTCGTAGACCGGTTCCTGGCCGACGCGGCGGCACCAGTCGAGGTAGGCGGAGGTGGAGAGCCGCGTGTAGGTGTCGGTGCTGGTGCCGGTGAGCAGCCCGATCCGGCGGGCGCCCGACTCGGCGAGGTGGTCGAGGAGACCGCGCACCGCCGCCTCGTGGTCGTTGTCGACCCACGCGGTGACGGGCAGCGAGCCGGCGGGGCGGCCGTCGGAGACCACCGGCAGCCCGGAGCGCACGAGTTCGGTGACGACGGGGTCCTCGTCGGAGGGGTCGATGACGACGGTGCCGTCGAGCGCGACGTTGGACCACAGGTCGTGGCGGGAGGTGGCGGGCAGGATCACCAGCGCGTATCCCCGGGCGAGCGCTGCCGAGGTGGCCGCACGCGCCATCTCCGCGAAGTAGGCGAACTCGGTGAAGGTGAACGGTTCTTCGCCGTACGTCGTCACGGTGAGCCCGATCAGGCCGGACTTCCCGGTGCGGAGCGTGCGGGCGGCCGCCGACGGGCGGTAGCCGAGGCGCTCGGCGACCTCGCGGACGTGCCGGCGGGTGGCCTCGGGCAGTCTGCCCTTGCCGTTGAGGGCGTCGGAGACAGTCGTGATGGATACACCGGCCGCGGCGGCGACATCGCGGATGCCCGCGCGCCCGTTCAGCCGGCTCCCCCCGCGTGCCCGGCGCGAGGCCGGTGCCCGGCTTACCTGATGCTTCTCTGCTGCTGTCATGGCGCCCCGATCGTAGGCCCGCGGCGGAGGGGGTGGCGGACGCCGCGGAGGAGGGCCAGAAGGCACGATTCTGCATGTGTCCCTGGCATCAACAACCTTTAAAACTACGGTAGTTGACGCCCCGTCATAAACTTTGCGTCCCGTTCGGGCGATTGCGCCCGCGGACACGGGGATGTTTCGAGGAGGTCTCAACTCACACTCATGAGTGACGCGCGCCACCGCTCCCGCCACCAGCGCGGTAGTGCGTGGGGGAGCTCATGCCGCACACCCGTACGCTCTGTTCCGCATTCCTCTTATGGTGAGCAGTATTGAAGTCCGAGTCGGGACGAGGAGGAACAGCGGTGAGTGAGAAGACGCCCAGGCTGCGCGGCGCGCTCGAGGGGATCCCCACCTACAGGCCCGGACGGCCGGCCGCCTCCGGAACGGCCGCGTACAAGCTGTCCTCCAACGAGAACCCCTACCCCCCGCTGCCGGGTGTCCTGGAGACGATGACGGCGGCCACGGCGAAGGCCAACCGCTATCCGGACATGGCCTGCACGGCGCTGATGGCCGAACTGGCGGAGCGCTTCGGCGTCCCCGTCGAGCACGTGGCCACCGGCACCGGCTCGGTCGGCGTCGCCCAGCAGCTGCTCCAGAGCACCGCGGGCCCGGGCGACGAGGTGGTCTACGCCTGGCGGTCCTTCGAGGCCTACCCGATCGTCACCCAGATCTCCGGCGCCACCTCGGTGCAGGTCCCGCTGACCGAGGGCGAGGAGCACGACCTGGACGCGATGGCCGACGCGGTCACCGAGCGCACCAGGCTGATCTTCGTCTGCAATCCCAACAACCCCACGGGCGTGGCCATCCGCCGGGACGCCCTGGAGCGGTTCCTGGACCGGGTGCCGGAAGACGTCCTGGTCGTACTGGACGAGGCGTACCGCGAGTTCGTCCGCGACGAGGACGTCCCGGACGGGATCTCCCTCTACCGCGACCGTCCCAACGTCTGCGTGCTGCGCACCTTCTCGAAGGCGTACGGCCTGGCCGGGCTCCGGGTCGGCTTCGCCGTCGCTCACGAGCCGGTCGCCGCCGCGCTGCGCAAGACCGCCGTGCCGTTCGGGGTCAGCCAGGTCGCCCAGGACGCCGCGGTGGCGTCGCTGCGCAGCGAGGACGCGCTGCTGGAGCGGGTGGAGACGCTCGTGGCGGAGCGTGCGCGCGTCTCGCGCGAGCTGGTGGCGCAGGGCTGGACGGTCCCGGAGTCGCAGGCCAACTTCGTGTGGCTGCGGCTGGGCGAGCGTACGGTCGACTTCGCGGCGGCGTGCGAGAAGGCCGGTGCGGTGGTCCGCCCGTTCGCCGGCGAGGGAGTGCGCGTCACGGTGGGGGAGAGCGAGGCGAACGACATCTTCCTGCAGACCGCCGCCGCCTTCCGCAAGAACGAACTCTGACCTCACGGCCGGCGCGGCCCCTCGGTCCGCGAACCGGCGACACGACGGCGGCCCGTCCGCCCTGCCCTCAGCGGGGGCAGGCGCAGGCGGGCCGCCGCCGTCGTGGCCGCCCGTCCTGCCGGGCAGATGTGGCCTTCCTCCCTTTTCGGCGCCCCCGCTGCGCGGGCGGTCCGGCGTGGTCGTAGCATTACTTGTGAATGTGAACGCATTCACAAGTGCACTCGGCGGGCCCCGGCGTTCTGACTCGACCAGGAGGAACGCGGGGCGCGGTGGAAGGCAAAGGAGAGAGCCGGTGGAGATCACAGCTCTGGCGCCGGAGACGCTGGCACGCTGGCAGTTCGGCGTCACGACCGTCTACCACTTCCTCTTCGTCCCCCTGACGATCTCGCTGGCCTCCCTCGTCGCCGGGCTCGAGACGGCGTGGGTGCGCACCGGCAAGGAGAGGTACCTGCGGGCCACCAAGTTCTGGGGGAAGCTCTTCCTGATCAACATCGCCATGGGCGTGGTGACGGGAATCCTGCAGGAGTTCCAGTTCGGGATGAACTGGTCGGACTACTCGCGCTTCGTCGGGGACGTGTTCGGCGCCCCGCTCGCCTTCGAAGCGCTCATCGCCTTCTTCTTCGAGTCGACCTTCATCGGGCTGTGGATCTTCGGCTGGGACAAGCTGCCCAAGCGCCTCCACGCGGCGTGCATGTGGATGGTCGCCCTCGGCACCGTCCTGTCCGCCTACTTCATCCTCGCCGCCAACTCCTGGATGCAGCACCCCGTGGGCTACCGCATCAACCCGGACAACGGCAGGGCCGAACTCACCGACATCCTCCGCGTGCTCACGCAGAACACCGCCGTCGCGCAGTTCGCGCACACCCTGGCCGCGGCGTTCCTCACGGGCGGCGCGTTCGTCGTCGGCGTCGCCGCGTACCACCTCGTGCGGGGGAGGCACGTGGCGGTGATGCGCTCCTCGCTGCGTCTGGGGCTGGTCACGCTCGTGGCCGCCGGGGCGCTCACGGCCGTCTCCGGCGACCGGCTGGGGAAGATCATGTACGACCAGCAGCCGATGAAGATGGCCGCCGCCGAAGCCCTGTGGGAGACGCAGGCGCCCGCGCCCTTCTCGCTCTTCGCCTACGGAGACGTCGACGAAGGCCACAACGAGGTCGCCGTCGAAGTGCCGGGGCTGCTCTCCTTCCTCGCGCACGACGACTTCTCCGCCGCCGTCCCCGGCATCAACGACACGCAGAAGGCGCTGCAGGAGAAGTACGGCGAGGAGACGGGCATCACCGACTTCCGGCCCAACATCCCCCTTGCCTACTGGTCGTTCCGCTGGATGATCGGCTTCGGCATGACGTCGCTGGCGCTGGGGACCGCCGGCCTCTACCTCACCCGGCGCAGGCTCTGGCTCTCCCCCCGGCTCCGCACGTCCGGCGACGAGGTCCCCGTCCTCGCCCTGACCCGCGACCGCGCGGCCGGCCCCGCCCTCACCCGCTGGTACTGGCGGCTCGCGCTGCTGACCATGGCGTTCCCGCTCGCCGCCAACGCCTGGGGGTGGATCTTCACCGAGACCGGCCGGCAGCCGTGGGTCGTCTACGGCGTGCTGCCCACGTCCGCGGCGGTCTCGCCCAGCGTGAGCCAGGGCGAGGTCATCACGTCGATGTCCGTGTTCATCGCGCTGTACGCCGTCCTCGCCGTCGTCGAGGTCAGGCTGCTCGTGAAGTACGTCAAGGCCGGGCCCCCGGAGCTGACCGACGACGACCTCGACCCGCCCACCCGGATCGGCGGTCACGACGCCGACGCCGACAGGCCGATGGCCTTCTCGTACTGAGGAGAGAGCGATGCAACTGCACGACGTCTGGTTCGCCGCCATCGGCGTGCTGTGGACCGGCTACTTCTTCCTGGAGGGCTTCGACTTCGGCATCGGCGTCCTCACCCGCCTCCTCGCACGCGACCGGACGGAACGCCGGGTGCTCATCAACACCATCGGACCGGTCTGGGACGGCAACGAGGTGTGGCTGCTGACCGCGGCGGGGGCGACCTTCGCCGCCTTCCCCGACTGGTACGCGACGCTCTTCTCGGGCTTCTACCTGCCGCTGCTGCTCGTCCTCGTCTGCCTCATCGTGCGCGGCGTGGCCTTCGAGTACCGCGCCAAGCGGCCCGAGCGCGGCTGGCAGGACCGCTGGGAGGCCGCGCTGTTCGTGACCTCGCTGCTTCCGGCGTTCCTCTGGGGCGCCGTCTTCGCCAACATCGTGCGGGGCGTGCCGATCGACGCGCGGAAGGACTACGCCGGGACGACCGCCGACCTGTTCGGCCCCTACGCGCTGCTCGGCGGGCTGGCGACGCTCGTCCTCTTCACCTTCCACGGCAGCGTCTTCGCCGCGCTGAAGACCACCGGCGCCATACGCCTGCGGGCGCGGCGGCTCGCGGGCCGGCTCGGTCTCGCCGCGGCCGCCGTGCTGGCGGTCTTCCTCGCGTGGACGCAGCAGCACACCGGCGGCACCGGGAGCCTCATCGCACTCGCGGTGGCACTGGCCGCGCTGCTCGCCGCCGTGCTCGCGAACAGGGCGGGCCGGGAGGGCTGGGCCTTCGGGCTGTCCGGGGTGACCGTCGCCGCCACGGTGGCCATGCTCTTCCTCGCGCTCTTCCCCGACGTGATGCCGTCCTCGCTCGACTCCGGCTGGAGCCTGACGGCCGAGGGCTCGGCCTCCAGCCCGTACACGCTGAGGATCATGAGCTGGTGTGCGGCCTTCGCCACACCGGTCGTCCTTCTCTACCAGGGGTGGACATACTGGGTCTTCCGCAAGCGCATCGGCACGCAGCACATCGCCGGCAACCACTGAGGTCACCCCATGAAGCCCGTAGACCCGCGCCTGCTCAGGTACGCCCGCACCACGCGGGTCTTCCTCGCGGCCTCCGTATTGCTGGGGCTGGCATCCGCGGGACTGGTCGTCGCGCAGGCGATGCTGATCGCCGACGTCGTCGTGCGCGGCTTCCAGGAGCACGCCACGGCAGGGCAGTTGCGGACCCCGCTGATGCTGCTCGCCGCCACGGCGGGCGGCCGGGCACTGGTGTCCTGGCTGACGGAGCTGACCGCGCACCGCTGCAGCGCCGCGGTCAAGTCGCAGCTGCGCACGCGGCTGCTGGAGCACGCCGGCAGGCTCGGCCCGGCGTGGCTGTCGAAGCAGCGCACCGGTGAACTCGTCACGCTCGCCACACGCGGCGTCGACGCCCTCGACGACTACTTCGCCCGCTACCTCCCCCAGCTCGCGCTCGCCGTCGTCGTCCCCGTGGCGGTGCTGGCGAGGATCGTCACGGCCGACTGGGTCTCCGCCGCGGTCATCACCGTGACCCTTCCGCTGATCCCGCTCTTCATGGTGCTGGTCGGCTGGGCGGCCCAGGCCCGCATGGACCGCCAGTGGCGGCTGCTCTCCCGGCTCTCCGGCCACTTCCTCGACGTCGTCTCCGGCCTGCCCACCCTCAAGGTCTTCGGCCGGGCCAAGGCGCAGGCGGAGAACATCCGCGCCATCACCGCCGACTACCGGCGGGCCACGCTGCGGACCCTGCGCATCGCGTTCCTCTCCTCGTTCGTCCTGGAGCTCCTGGCGACGATCTCCGTGGCGCTCGTGGCCGTCGGCATCGGCATGCGCCTCGTGCACGGCGAACTCGACCTGCACACCGGGCTGCTCGTCCTCGTCCTGGCACCCGAGGCGTACCTGCCGCTGCGGCAGGTCGGCACCCAGTACCACGCCGCCGCCGAGGGGCTGTCCGCCGCCGAGGAGGTCTTCGCCGTACTGGAGGAGGCCCCGCCGGAGGTCTCCGGGCCGCCCGCCCCCGATCTGCGGTCCGCGGACATCACGGTCGACGGCCTCGTCGTACGTCACGAGGGCCGCCGCGAGGACTCGCTGCCCGCCACCTCCCTGACGCTCGCGCCGGGCGAGACGCTCGCTCTTACCGGTCCGTCCGGTTCGGGGAAGACGACGCTGGTGAACGCGCTGCTCGGCTTCGTCCGCCCCGCCGAGGGCAGCATCCAGGCCGGCGGTGCGCGGCTGGGCGGCTTCGGACTCGCGAGCTGGCACGAGCAGATCGCCTGGGTCCCGCAGCATCCGCATCTCTTCGCGGGGACCGTCGCGGACAACGTGCGGCTGGCCCGGCCCGGGGCCACGGACGCCGAGGTGCGCGCCGCGCTCGACGCGGCGTGCGCGGGCCTCGACCCGGCGGCCGGACTCGGCGAGGGCGGGGCGGGCGTGTCGGCGGGGCAGCGCCAACGGGTCGCGCTGGCACGGGCGTTCCTCGCCGACCGCCCGCTGCTGCTGCTCGACGAGCCGACGGCGGCGCTGGACGGCGAGACGGAGGCGTCCGTCGTCGAGACGGTCCGCCGCCTCTGCGCCGACCGCACGGTCCTGCTGATCACGCACCGCCCCGCGCTGCTGGGCGTCGCGGACCGGGTGCTGCGTCTGGAGGGGCACCGGGCGGAGACGGACGGGCGGTCCGGGACCGCCGGGGAGCCCGGCCCGTGGCGCGGCCGCCCGGTGCCGGCCGCCTCCCCGGGGCCCGCACACGCGGACGCCGCCGCGGACGAGGCCGCGGCGCCGGCCGTCCCGGAGCCCCGTCCCTCCGTCGGCGGCACCACCTCCGAGACCCGGCAGCCCCCGCAGCCGCGGGACGCCTCCGGCGTTCTCACGCTGCGCGCCGCGACCCCGCGAGCCGCCCTCGCCCTCCTCCTCGGCTCGCTGGCGCTGCTCAGCGCCGTGGGCCTCATGGCCACTTCCGGCTGGCTGATCTCCAGGGCGGCACAGCATCCGCCGGTGCTCTACCTCATGGTCGCCGTCACGGCGACGCGCGCGTTCGGCATCGGGCGCGCCGTCTTCCGGTACGCCGAGCGCCTCGTCTCCCACGACGCGGTGCTGCGCGTCCTGGCCGACGTCCGCGTGCAGGTCCACCGCCGGCTGGAGCGGCTGGCACCCGCCGGGCTGCGCCGCAGCCACCGCGGCGACCTGCTGACCCGCCTCGTCGCCGACGTCGACGCCCTCCAGGACCACCTGCTGCGCTGGCTTCTCCCCGCCGCGGTCGCGGTCACCGTCGGGACCGTCGCCGTCGGCTTCACCGCGGCGCTGCTCCCGGCCGCCGGGGCGGCCCTCGCCGCGGGCCTGCTCGCGGCGGGCGCCGCAGTCCCCGCACTGGCCGGCGTGCTCTCCCGGCGCACGGAGCGCCGCCTCGCCCCGGCGCGCGCCGCGCTCGCCACCCGGGTGGTCGACCTCCTCACGGGAACCGCCGAGTCGACCGTCGCGGGGGCGCTGCCCGCCCGTACCGCCGCGGCACGCGACGCCGACGCCGGTCTGACCCGCCTCGCCGCGCGCTCCGCCGCCGTCACCGCCCTCGGTTCCGGCCTGGCCGCGCTCGCGTCGGGGCTCACCGTCACCGCAGCCGCCTGGACCGGGGTCGCGGCGGTGCACGACGGGTCTCTCGACGGGGTGTGGCTGGCGGCGCTCGTCCTGACGCCGCTCGCCGCGTTCGAGGCGGTCAGCGGGATGCCGCTCGCCGTCCAGTACCGGCAGCGCACCCGGCGTTCGGCGGAGCGGATACGCGAGGTGCTGGAAGCGCGCGAACCCGTCCGGGAGCCGGAGCGTCCCCTTCCCGCGCCTGCCTCCCCCTTCCCCGTCGAGCTGCGGAACGTCACCGTCCGCTACCCGGACGAGGAGGACGCCGCCCCCGGCTGCCGGACGCCCGCGCCGCTCGCGGAATTCGGTCTGACGCTCGCACCCGGGCACCGCGTCGCGGTGGTAGGCGCCTCCGGCTCCGGCAAGACGACGCTCGCGCAGGCGCTGCTGCGCTTCCTCGACGTGCGGAGCGGTACGTACACCCTCGGCGGAGTCCCGGCGGAGCGGCTGGAGTCCGACGAGGTCCGCCGCTTCGTCGGCCTGTGCGCGCAGGACGCCCACATCTTCGACAGCTCGCTCCGGGAGAACCTGCGCCTCGCCCGTACCGGCGCGGACGACGCCGAGCTGCACCGGGCCCTGGCCGCCGCCCGGCTCGGAACGTGGGCCGCCACGCTGCCCGACGGGCTCGACACCCTCGTCGGCGAGCACGGAGCCCGGCTCTCCGGCGGGCAGCGCCAACGGCTCGCGCTCGCACGGGCGTTGCTCGCGGACTTCCCCGTCCTCGTCCTCGACGAGCCCGCCGAGCACCTCGACCTCCCCACCGCGGACGCGCTCACCGCGGACCTGCTCGCCGCCACGGAGGGCCGCACGACGGTGCTGATCACGCACCGGCTCCACGGCCTCGACGCGGTGGACGAGGTGGTGGTGCTGGACGGCGGACGCACGGCCGAACGCGGCACCTACCGCGAACTGGCGGCCGCGGGAGGCCCGTTCAGCAGGATGCTGGCGCGGGAAGCCGAGGCGGCGACGGCGGGCGCCGGTGCGGAGCCCGGCGAGGCGGGCGCGGTCAGCGGCGCGCGCGGTCCGGCACAGCGCCGGACGGCGGAGCCGCCGGACCGGGGTCCGTCCCGAGCAGCAGCCGCTCGATGACCTCCGCGACGCCGTCCGCCTCGTTGGACGAGGTGACGTGCGTCGTGGCGGCGAGCACCTGAGGGTGCGCGTTGGCCATCGCGTAGGACGTTCCCGCCCAGCCCAGCATCTCCAGGTCGTTGGGCATGTCGCCGAAGGCGACGACCTCCTCCGGCTGGACGCCCCGCTCCGCGCAGCACTTCGCCAGAGTGCTGGCCTTGCTCACGCCCCGCCCGCTGATCTCCAGCAGCGCGGACTTGCTGGAGCGTGTGAACTGCGCGTGCGCGCCCGCCGCTTCGCGTCCGAGGGTGAGGAACTCGTCCGGTTCGAGCTCGGGGTGGTACGCGAGGAGTTTCAGGACGGGCTGTCCGTGGTCCAGAGGGGGCCTGGGGCCCGGGCCCGCTCCCAGCAGCTTCTCGGCGGGGGCGACGCAGCCCACCGGATCGGGGTGCAGGGCCGGGTAGGAGGGCTCGAAGTGGATTCCGCCGCTGCGTTCGACCGCGAAGCTCACACCGTCCGCCGCCTCGCGCAGCGCCTCCACGACGGCCAGCGCGTCGTCCAGCTCCAGCGCGCGCACGTCCACGACCTTGCGTCCCCGGTGCAGGTCGACGACCGCGGCGCCGTTCGCGCAGATGGCGAGACCGTGGCCGTGGACGTGCTCGCTCACCACGTCCATCCAGCGCGCAGGACGTCCCGTGACGAAGAAGACGTCGAGCCCAGCGACCTCTGCCGCCGCCAAGGCGGCGACCGTGCGGTCCGAGACCGTCTTGTCGTCGCGCAGCAGCGTGCCGTCGAGGTCCGTGGCGATCAGCCGCGGACGGACGGCGCGGGGGGTGCCCACGGCGGTGGCGGGGCCGGCGGAGGGCCCGGCGGCACAGGCGGCGGGAGACGGGCGCGGATCAGTCACAGCCCCCATCATCGCTCATATGTACGCACACTCGTGCGCAGGGCTCCGCTGATGAGCGCTCCGAAAGGCGGCGGGGGCGCGCGCCCCGCCGGCTCGGCCGGCCTTCAGGCGTTCCGGTTGAGCTGCCCGGGCGCCTCCGTGGCGATCCGCTCGAAGACACCCTGGTCGGCTTCGAAACGGGTACCCGGCAGCGGCCAGTGCAGGACGATCTCCGTGATGCCGGCCTCGGCGTGCTTCCCGGCGAAGTCGACGAAGGCGTCGACCGATCCGAGGGGGTTCCCCGGCGTGAAGCCGGTGAGCAGGATCTTCTCCGGGACGGAGGAGTCCCGTCCGGTCTCGGCGCAGGCCGTGTCCAGCCGGGTGATCTGGTCCCGTACGGCCTGGAGGCTCTCCTCCGGGGTTCCCTCCGCGGAGACGCGGGGGTCGCCCGTCGTCACCCACGCGTCCCCGTAGCGCGCCGCGAGGAGGAGCCCGCGCGGGCCGGTGGCGGCGACGGCGAAGGGGAGGCGGGGCCGCTGGACGCAGCCGGGGACGCCGCGCACCTCGTGCGCCGAGTAGAACGTTCCGTCGTAGGTGACCACGGGGTCGCGCAGCAGCCGGTCCAGCAGCGGCACGAACTCCGCGAAGCGGTCCGCCCGTTCGCGGGGGGTCCACGGCTGCTGCCCGAGGGCCGTCGCGTCGAAGCCGTTGCCTCCGGCGCCGACGCCGAGGACGACGCGTCCGCCGCTGACGTCGTCCAGGGTGAGCAGCTCCTTCGCCAGCGTCACCGGATGCCGGAAGTTCGGCGACGTGACGAGAGTGCCGAGGCGCAGCCGCGAGGTGGCCCCGGCGGCGGCCGTCAGCGTGGGCAGGGCGCCGAACCACGGGCCGTCGCGGAAGGGTTCGCGCCACGAGAGGTGGTCGTAGGTGTAGGCGGCGTGGAAGCCGAGCTCCTCGGCGCGGCGCCACCGCTCGCGGCCGCCCTCGTGCCAGCGGACGACGGGGAGGATCACGGTGCTCAGGCGCAGGCTCATGGCCACGACACTACGTCGGGCCCGGGCGCCCCCGCGGGCCCGTCCGGGACGCCGCCGAGCAGCTGCCGCATCGACTGCGCCGCCCGGACCGCCGCGTCGCCGCAGCAGTTGTTGAAGAGGACGTGGACCTCGCGCGCCTGCTCGGCCATCGCGCGGATGCGGGGCGTCCACTCCGACAGTTCGGCGGCGGTGTACGAGTGGCGGAACTTCTCCTCCTTCGTCCCGGTGCCCCAGGCGGTGCTGCGCCCGTGGAAGCGCACCACCGCGAGCCGGGGGACGGTGACCGCTGCCACGGGAGGCACGGAGGCCGGCAGCGTCTGCGCCGTGTCCACCGCGACGGCCGCCGCGTCCAGCTCCGAAAGCAGCGCCGAGGTTCCGGCGGCGCGGTCCTCGCTCCACCAGCCGGGATGCCGGAACTCCACGGCCACGGGCCATCCCGCCGTCCGCTCGCGGCACGCGCGCAGGAACGCCTCGGCGGACCTCCCCGGTGCGAACCGCCCCGGGAACTGGAACAGGAGCGCTCCGAGGCGGCCGGAGTCGCGCAGCGGCCGGAGGGCCTCGCCGAACCGGCTCCACACCTCGTCGAGCAGGCCGGGATCGGTCCCGGGCCTGCCGCGCTGCCGCTCCAGGGCCGGACGGAGATCGGGCGGCAGCGCTCCCGGCCTCGTGGGGTGACCGGTGAGCAGGGAGAACGCCTTCACGTCGAAGCGGAATCCGCCGGGGGTGCGCGCCGCCCACAGGTGGCTGTTGCGAGCCGTGGGGAGGCCGTAGTAGGTGGCGTCGACCTCGGCCACCGGGAACTGCGCGGCGTAGTGCCGCAGCCAGCCCTCCGCGTCCCGCCTGCCCGGCGGATACCAGCCGCTGGAGACCAGCGCCCTGTCCGTCCACGAACATGTGCCGACCCGGATCTCTCCCATGCCGGCCGCCTTCCCCGGACGGCGGCCGCGCCAACGTCCTTGCGTGAGGCGCCCGTCGGGAGGGGCGCGGGTCGGGGCGGCCGGGCCGTCGCCGGTCACGCGGCGGGCACTCACGGTCATTAGTCGAAAAGAGTTAAAAAGTGGACAATTGCTACAAGGTGTCCGCGTGACGGCATCACCGCGGCGCAGCGGACGGGTCACGCCCGCCCGCGGCAGCCCGGCCGGGCATCGCACCCCGCTCATGCGGAGGCACCGAGGTCATCTGGGCAGACCGCTCCCGGTACGGCGTGGAAAGGAACGGGCCATGGCAGCCACACACAGCCGGTACGTCGCCGACCGCGGTCTGACCAGCCGGATGGTGGTCACGATGTTCTTCATCGGGCTGCTGTACGTCGTACTCGTCGGCGTCCTGGTCGCGGCTCTCGGCAACGCCTGGCCCCTGATCGTCCTCGTGGTGGGCGGCCTCTTCGTGGCGCAGTTCTGGTTCAGCGACCGGATCGCCGCCTTCAGCATGGGCGCCCGCGAAGTCACCCCCGAACAGGCGCCCGAGCTGCACGGGGCGGTGGACCGGCTGTGCGCGCTGGCGGACGTGCCGAAACCCAAGGTCGCGATGGCCCAGAGCGATGTGCCCAACGCCTTCGCGACAGGGCGCAGCCAGCGCAAGTCCATGGTCTGCGCGACCACCGGGCTGATGCGCCGCCTCGAACCCGAGGAACTCGAAGGCGTGCTCTCGCACGAGCTGTCGCACGTCGCGCACCGCGATGTGGCCGTGATGACGATCGCCTCCTTCCTCGGCGTCCTGGCCGGGATCATGACGCGCGTCGCGCTGTGGGGCGGCCTGAGCAGAGCGGGGCGCGACGACCAGAGCGGAGCGGGCATCGTGCTGCTGCTCGTCCCCCTGGTGAGCGCCGCCGTCTACATCGTCAGCTTCCTGCTGACGAGGCTCCTCTCGCGCTACCGCGAACTGTCCGCGGACCGCGCCGGAGCACTGCTGACGGGACGGCCCTCCGCCCTCGCCTCCGCGCTGACCAAGGTCACCGGCGAGATGGCGCGGATCCCCACGCGGGACCTGCGCAAGGCCGAGCCCTTCAACGCCTTCTACTTCGCGCCCGCCTTCTCCGGCGAGAGCGTCGCGGCCCTGCTCTCCTCGCACCCGCCGCTCGAGCGCCGCCTCGACCAGCTCAGCCGGATCTCCGCGCAGCTCGGGCAGCAGCGGTGACGGCGGGCGCCCCGGGGCGGCGCCCGCCCCGCACAACAGCACACGCACCCGTCAGCCCCCCATCCGATTGAGGGACGTGAAGACCGTGGGTCTCCTGGACGCACTGCTCGGCCGCAGCAAACCCGCCCGCCCCGACCTGGACCAGCTCTTCGGGCTGCCCGCGGCGGCCGTCACGCTCCAGGCCGGAGCGGATCTCCGGCCGACGGGGCTCGGGTCGGTGTGCTTCGCGAGCGTCGAGGGCGGTGCGTTCAAGCAGGTGGAGCGGGACGTGCGGGCGCTGCTCGACGCCGACCCGCCGCCGGGCGACCCCGGCGGCCCGTCCGGCAACCCCGACGACACCCCTCCGGGCAACCCGGGCATCCCGGGCGACGCCCCGCCCGCCGTCCACGGCGACGTGCCGGTCGAGTTCAGCCAGGACGAGTACGGCTACACCTGGCTCCTCACCCGGCACGGGCCGCTGGGGACGATCTCCCTGGTGAACGACCTGCACGCCGTGAACACCCTGCTCGCCGAGGGAGGGTTCGGCCCGCAGCTGCTGTGCTCCGTCGTCGGTTTCCGCGGGGCGGGCGACGGTGACCCCCGCGCACTGGCCCTGGTCTACCTCTACAAGCGCGGCACCTTCTATCCGTTCGCGCCCCGCCCCGGGCAGCCGGAGAAGCGGGACAGCGCACTGGAGCTTCAGGTGCGCGGCCTGCTGACGGACGACCTGCGGATGGAACCGGACCTGGCCCGCTGGTTCCCCCTCTGGGGAGCGCCGGGCCTCTGACGGGCGCGACTCTCGTGCCGTCCCCGCCGCCACCCGCGCCGCCCGAGCCTCCGGCGGCAGGCAGGAGCGCCGGCGAGCCCGCCCGGTGATCAGCGCGCCGGGCCCCGTGTCACAGCGGCGGGTCGACGCGGGCGAGGGCACGCACCACTCGCGGGGCGAAACGCGACAGGAACCGCGCCGCATGCGCCTCGGCGGTCACCGGCACGACGGCCTGATCGCGGACGATCCCCCGCATGATCGCCCGGGCGACCTTCTCCGGCGGATACCTCCGCAGCCTGTACAGCTTCGCCACCCGCTCCCTGCGGCGCCGACGCTCCTCCTCGCCGAGGCCCACGAACCGCGCCGTCCCCGTTATCCCGGTGTCCACCGGGCCCGGACAGACCGCCGTGACCCCGATCCCCTCGCCCGCGAGCTCCGCGCGGAGGCATTCGCTCAGCATCAGCACCGCCGCCTTGGAGGTCCCGTACGCGGGGAGCAGCCTCGTCGGCTGGAACGCCGCGGCGGAGGCGGTGTTGACGATGTGCCCGCCCTGGCCCCGCTCCGCCATCTGCTTGCCGAACAGGCGGCAGCCGTGGATGACGCCCCACAGATTGGCGTCCAGGATCCGCTTCCACTCCTCCACGCCGGTCTCGAGGAACACGCCGGAGACGCCGACCCCGGCGTTGTTGACCAGGACGTCGACGGTTCCGATCTCTGACGCGACCCTGGCGGCGAGCCGCTCCATGGCCTCCTGGTCGCCCACGTCCACCGCCTCGGCCCACGTCTGCGGTGCACCCGCGCGGCGGGCCGTCTCCGCCGTGTTCACGGCGCTGTCCCCGTCGATGTCGACGCACACGACGCGGGCGCCCGCCGCCCCGAACGCGACGGCGGTGGCCCTGCCGATGCCGCTGCCGGCGCCCGTCACCAGCACGAGCTGCCCGCCGAACCGCTCGGCGAGAGCGCCGCTGCCGGGTGCCTTCCCGGCGCCGGCACCCCCGCCCGCGCCTTCGTCTCCGTGCCTCGCGTCCCGGGGCGCCTCACGGTCTGCCGTGACGGCCCCGGCCTCCTCCCGACCGGTCACGAATTCGGTGATCCACCAGGCGAGCCGGTCGGGCCTGGTGCGGGGTATCCAGTGCCCCGCGTCCAGCGTGCGGCGCGTGACGTCCGGCGCCCAGAGGGCCACCTCGTCGTAGAGGCGGGGACTGAGGAAGACGTCCCGCAGCGGGACGATCAGCTGCACCGGCGCGTGCGCGCGGCAGTCCGGCCGGGGACTGCGCAGCTTCCGGCCCACGTTGTCCCGGTAGAGCCAGGCACCGTGCGCCGCGTCGCGCGGCAGCGACTGCGTGGGGTAGCCGTCCGCCGGGACCTTCTCGACGCGGCGCAGATACCTCGGCCAGTACGCGGACAGGGGCCCCCGCCAGGCCAGTTCCGGCAGCACCGGGGTGTGCAGCGCGCCCACGTACCACGAGCGGACGCCCTGGTTCAGGGCCTGCGCCAGCCGCACCGGCGTCGGGCGCCGCACCCGCCTCCGGAACCAGTGCCCGAAGTGGTCGAGCGACGGGCCCGACATGGAGGTGAAGGAGGCGATACGGCCCCGGGTCTCCTCGGCGGAGACGAACTCCCAGCCCTGCACGGAGCCCCAGTCGTGCCCGACGAGGTGGACCGGCCGGCCGGGGGAGACCTCGGCCGCCACGGCGAGGAAGTCCCGCGTCAGCTTCTCCAGCGTGAAGCCGCCGCGCAGCGGCCGCGGCGCGGAGGAGCGGCCGCAGCCCCGCACGTCGTACAGCACGACGTGGAAGCGTCCGGCCAGCCGGCCGGCGACCTTCGACCAGACCTCCTTGCTGTCCGGATAGCCGTGCAGCAGCACCACGGTGGGCCGCTCCGCCTCGCCCAGCTCGGCGACGCACAGCTCCACGCCCTCCGGCGTACGGACCCAGCGCTCCCGGGCGCCCTCCAGAAGGGCTCCGCCCGCCGCGTTCCGCCCCGCGCCCGCGTCCGCGCGCTCGCCCACAGCCCCCACCGTCCCCGCGATCAGGGGCCGGCGAGGCGCCGGCCCGCGTACTCGGCACGGTCAATGGGATCAATGCGGCAGGAAGCCGTCAACAGCGGGCCCGATCCTGTGGATACCGTCGGTAACGCGTCTTTGTCCTTCTTGTCTACGCCCCTTAAGGGAGGCGTCCGCCTCCGGTATCAGTCGAATCCAGCCCTCAGGAGGGACGTCGGAAGCGGCACTCAGGCCCTAGCGTCATGAGGGTGACTGTGATCGCTATCGAAAGCCTGACCAAGCGGTACCCAAGGGTGACCGCCCTGGACCGGCTGACCGTGGGCATCACACCGGGTGTAACCGGCCTGGTGGGCGCCAACGGGGCCGGTAAATCGACCCTCATCAAGATCCTTCTGGGGCTCGCCCCCGCCACGGAGGGCGGCGCGACCGTCCTCGGCCTGGACGTGGCACGCGAGGGATCCGCAATCCGCGAACGCGTCGGATACATGCCCGAGCACGACTGCCTTCCGCCCGACGTCTCGGCCACCGAGTTCGTCGTCCACATGGCCCGCATGTCCGGGCTGCCGACGACCTCCGCCCGGGAACGCACGGCCGACACCCTGCGCCACGTCGGACTGTACGAGGAGCGCTACCGCCCCATGGGCGGCTACTCGACGGGCATGAAGCAGCGCGTCAAACTCGCCCAGGCCCTCGTGCACGACCCGCAGCTCGTCCTGCTCGACGAGCCCACCAACGGCCTCGACCCCGTCGGCCGTGACGAGATGCTCGCGCTCATCCGCCGCGTCCACACCGACTTCGGCATATCCGTGCTCGTCACCTCGCACCTGCTGGGCGAGCTGGAGCGGACCTGCGACCACGTCGTCGTCATCGACGGCGGCAAGCTGCTCCGCGCCTCCAGCACGGCCGACTTCACGAAGAGCACGCCGTCCCTCGCGGTGGAGGTCACCGACACCGACACCCACCCGGACGGAACCGAGGCGCTGCGCGCCGCGCTCGTCGCCGCCGGCCTGTCCGCGCAGGCGCCCGGAGCGGCGGGCGCACCCGGGGCCGGGCACCTGCTGATGGTCGACGCCACCGACGAGAGCGCCTACGACACCGTCCGCGACACCGTGACCGAACTGGGCCTCGGCCTGGTCCGGATGGAACAGCGCAGGCACCGCATCTCCGAGGTCTTCGACTCGCAGCAGCCGCTCACCGCGTCCGGCGCGGAGCCCGCACGGCCCGACGCCGCCCGTCCGCTCCAGACGCAGAAGGGAGGCGGCGGCGATGTCGCCTGAGCCTCAAGCCCCCCGGTCCGCACCGGAGTCCGGGACCGCGCCCGGCCCTTCGGCACTGACGAAGCAGGCCCCCGGAGCCGGGGCGCGCGGTGAGAACGTCATCCACAACATCGGCTACCGCAACTACGACGGGCCGAGGCTGGGCAGGAGCTACGCCCGCGCCTCGCTGTTCGAGCAGTCGCTCCGCGGCGCGTACGGACTGGGCCGTTCGGCCAAGTCCAAGGTGCTGCCGATGATCCTCTTCGCCGTGATGTGCGTACCGGCCGCGATCGTCGTCGCGGTCACGGTCTTCACCAAGGCGAAGGAGATGCCGGTCGAGTACAGCTCCTACGTCATCCAGATGCAGCCCGTCATCGGCATCTACATCGCGGCGATGGCGCCACAGGCCGTCTCGCTCGACCTGCGCTTCCGCGTGGTGCCGCTCTACTTCTCCCGGCCCATCCGGCGGGGCGACTACGTCGCGGCCAAGTACGCCGCTCTGTCGGCTGCGATCTTCGTCTTCACCGCGACGTCCGTGGTGATCCTCTACGTCGGGGCGCTGCTGGCGAAGCTCGACTTCGGCGACCAGACGAAGGACTTCGCGCTGGGCCTCGTCTGCTGCCTGGTCTTCTCCGTGCTGCACGCCGGCATCGGCCTGGCCGCGGCGGCGGCCACCCCGCGGCGGGGCTTCGGCGTCGCCGCGATCATCGCCGTCCTGACGATCCCGTACATGCTCATCAGCGCCCTGCAGGCCATCGTCTCCACGCAGGGCGAGACCTCGGCCGTCGGCTGGCTCGGTCTCGGCTCGCCCGGGTCGCTGATCGACGGGCTGCAGAGCAAACTCCTCGGCGGCCGGAACGCCTTCCCGCTGGGCGTGGAGCTGACGAACGCGCAGGCGTCCGCCTACGTCGCGCTCATCGCCCTGCTCATCGCCGGTACGTACGCCCTGCTGCTGCGCCGCTACCGGAAGGCCGGGCTGTGACCGAACACCTCGCCCGGGCTCACCCGGTCACCGCCGGGCGGCGCCGGCGCCCCCGTCCCACCGCCACCCTCCGAAGGAGTGGGCCGCGCTCATGAGCACTCTCCACATCGACCGCACGTCCCGCTGGTTCGGGAACGTCGTCGCCGTCAACGACATCACGATGGACATCACCCCCGGCGTCACCGGCCTCCTCGGCCCCAACGGCGCGGGCAAGTCCACGCTCATCAACATGCTGGGCGGCTTCCTGCCGCCCTCCACCGGCAGCGTCACGCTCGACTCCACGCCGATCTGGCGCAACCAGGAGGCGTACAAGGAGATCGGGCTCGTCCCCGAGCGGGAGGGGATGTACGACTTCCTCACCGGCTGGGACTTCGTGCTCGCCAACGCCGAGCTGCACAGGCTCCCCGACCCGGCGGCGGCCGCCCGCAAGGCCCTCGCGACCGTCGAGATGGAGCAGGCGCAGGACCGGAAGATCGCCACATACAGCAAGGGCATGCGCCAGCGCGTGAAGATGGCGTCCGCCCTCGTGCACGATCCGTCGGTGCTGCTGCTCGACGAACCGTTCAACGGCATGGACCCCCGGCAGCGCATGCAGCTGATGGAGCTGCTGCGCCGCATGGGCGACGAGGGCCGCACGGTGCTGTTCTCCTCGCACATCCTGGAGGAGGTCGAGCAGCTCGCCTCCCACATCGAGGTCGTCGTCGCCGGACGGCACGCCGCCAGCGGCGACTTCCGCAAGATCCGCCGCCTGATGACGGACCGCCCGCACCGCTACCTCGTCCGCTCCAGCGACGACCGGCTGCTGGCGTCGGCACTCATCGCCGACGCCTCCACCGCGGGCATCGAACTCGACTACAGCGAGAAGGCGCTGCGGATCCAGGCCGTCGACTTCGGGCGGTTCACCGAGGTCCTCCCCCGGCTCGCACGCGAGCACGGCATCCGGCTCTACACGGTCTCGCCCTCGGACGAGTCCCTGGAGAGCGTCTTCTCGTACCTCGTAGCGGCCTGAAGGGAGCCTTCACGATGTACAACCAGACAGTCGCAAGGCTCACCTACAAGGCCCTCCTCGGCAGGCGCCGTGCGCTGATCCTCTTCGCGCTGCCGCTGCTGCTCCTCATCGTGGCCGGTACCGTACGGGCGACGACCGGCATGGACGACGAGGTGACGCGTGAACTGCTCGGCGGTTTCGCGATGGCCACGATGGTGCCGCTCATCGGCGTGGTGGCCGGCACGGGCGCGATAGGCCCCGAGATCGACGACGGCTCGGTGGTGTACCTGCTGGCCAAGCCGCTGCGGCGGTCCAGCATCATCTTCACGAAGCTGCTCGTCGCCATAGCGGTGACGGTCGTCTTCTCGGCCGTTCCGACCCTCCTGGCCGGCTACCTCCTCAACGGCAACAGCCAGCAGATCGCGGTCGCCTACGCGGTGGCCGCCGCGGTCGCGTCCGTCGCCTACAGCGCGCTGTTCCTGCTGCTGGGGACGGTCTCCCGGCACGCCGTCGTGATCGGACTGGTCTACGCCCTGATCTGGGAGGCCCTGTTCGGCAGCATGGTCTCGGGCGCGCGGGAGCTGTCCGTGCAGCAGTGGGCCCTGTCGCTGGCGCAGAAGGTCGCCGGCAGCGGAGCGGGGATCACGTCGGACGTCGGACTGACGACGGGCCTGACGCTGCTGCTGGTGGCCACCGTGGGCGGCACCTGGTACGCGAGCCGCAGGCTGCGCACCCTCACCCTCGCAGGGGAGGAGTGACCGCGCAGCGGCCCCCGGCGTGAGGAGTGCCCGGGCTACGGTCACCCGTGACCGTAGCCCGGGCACTCCCGTCCGTGCGCCCCGGGGTGCCGCACCGTCGTTTCGTACGGCTGCCGGGTTGCTCTGCCGCCGGGCCGTACCGCCCCGCCCCGTGCTACTGCCCGGCAGATGAGACCCGGGTCCGCGTGCCCGCGGACCCGACTAACGTGTCCGTATGTCACCAGCGAGCCGCTACACCTACCTCGGTCCGGAAGGCACTTTCACCGAGGCCGCCCTGCGCACCCTGCCCGAAGCCGCCACGCGGGAACTGGTGCCGATGGTCTCGGTGCCCGCGGCGCTGGACGCCGTGCGCAACGGCGAGGCCGCGGCAGCGCTCGTACCGATCGAGAACTCGGTCGAGGGCGGCGTGACGGCGACGCTCGACGAGCTGGCGAGCGGCCGGCCGCTGATGATCTACCGCGAGGTGCTGCTGCCCATCGCCTTCGCGCTGCTGGTGCGTCCCGGCACGTCCATCGAGAGCGTCAAGACGGTCACGGGGCACCCGGTCGCGCAGCCGCAGGTCCGGCAGTGGATGGCGAAGCACCTCCCGGACGCGCTGTGGGAGTCCGCCGCGTCCAACGCGGACGGTGCGCGGCTCGTACAGGAGGGCCGGTACGACGCGGCGTTCGCCGGCGAGTTCGCCGCTGCCACGTACGGCCTGGACCCGCTGGTGACGGACATCCACGACGCGGACAACGCGGCGACGCGTTTCGTGCTGGTGGGGCGCCCCGCCAGGCCGGCGGCGGCGACGGGCGCGGACAAGACCTCCGTCGTCTTCTGGCTGCGCGACGACCACCCGGGCGCGCTGCTGGAGGTGCTGCAGGAGTTCGCGTCGCGCGGCGTGAACATGATGCGCATCGAGTCCCGGCCGACCGGCGAGGGCATCGGCCGCTACTGCTTCTCGGTCGACTGCGAGGGGCACCTTCAGCAGCGCCGCGTGGGCGACGTGCTGATGGGCCTGAAGCGGGCGTGCGAGAAGGTGCGCTATCTCGGCTCGTATCCGCGTGCGGACGGCGGCCGTGCCACAGAGCGTCCCGGCACGACCGACACGGAGTTCGTCGAGGCCGCCGACTGGCTCACTCGCTGCCTGGACGGGCGGGGCTGAGGCCGCTTTCCACGGCGTCTGTGCAGCCCACAGAGTTATCCACAGGCTGTTGCGCCGCCTGTGCACAACACGGACAGCGGAAACGGACACTATCGACAAAGCGCCATGGAGACCCCATAGGCATCCACAGTGCATCTGGTCCGCATCCATCCCTTTTCGTCACTTCAATTACGCTGCTGCACTCTTTGGTGTGAGTCCAACCCGCTCGAATGAGTGCTTATTGAGGGTTTGCAACGGAATTTCCGCTGCCTCAGCGATTCCGTCGGAACTGTCGACTCCAATTTCCACAGGCGCCGCCCATGCCCTGTGGAAAAGGTCGCGGAAGACCGCTGAAGCTGTGGATAAGTCTGCCGCGTCTCCCGGCTCCAGTGCCACGACGGCCCTCCTCAACTGCCTCTGACGCGGGTGGACATGGGCCCGGCCGCCTCGACCCGGGGCGCGTCCGGCCCGGGTCGGTCACCCCGCGGGGAGGGCCCGGGAAGCGCTCCTGACATCGCATTTTGACAAAAAGGACAATTTAGGCAAGAAAGCCCTGCGGGAATGCTGTCGAGGCACTGTGGTCCCCCCGGTACCCTGGCGGGGTGATTGACCTTCGACTGCTCCGTGAGGACCCCGACCGAGTCCGCGCATCACAGCGCGCCCGTGGAGAGGACGTCGGCCTCGTCGACGAACTGCTCTCCGCCGACGAACGCCGAAGGTCGTCCAGCGTCCGCTTCGACTCGCTGCGTTCCGAGCAGAAGCAGCTCGGGAAGCTGATCCCCAAGGCCCAGGGCGACGAGAAGGCCGAGCTGCTGGCGAAGGCCGGCGAGCTCTCGGCGGCCGTGAAGGCCGCCGACGCCGAACAGCACGAGGCCGCGGAGGAGACGCAGCGGCTCCTGCGCGGCCTCGGCAACCTGGTCCACCCCGACGTCCCCGTCGGCGGCGAGGAGGACTTCACCGTCCGCGAGACGATCGGGGAACCCCGCGACTTCGCCGCGGAGGGCTTCGAGCCCAAGGACCACCTGGAGCTGGGCCAGCTCCTCGGCGCCATCGACGTGGAGCGCGGCGCCAAGGTCTCCGGCGCGCGCTTCTACTACCTCACCGGCGTGGGCGCGCTGCTCGAACTCGCCCTCGTCAACGCCGCGATCGCCCAGGCCACCGAGGCGGGCTTCACGCCCATGCTCACCCCCGCCCTGGTCAAGCCGCAGGCCATGGAGGGCACCGGCTTCCTGGGGCAGGCGGCGCAGGACGTCTACCAGCTGGAGAAGGACGAGCTCTACCTCGTGGGCACGTCCGAGGTCGCCCTCGCCGGCTACCACATGGACGAGATCATCGACGCCTCGCAGCTGCCGCTGCGGTACGCGGCGTTCTCGCCCTGCTTCCGGCGCGAGGCGGGCTCGTACGGCAAGGACACCCGCGGCATCTTCCGGGTGCACCAGTTCGACAAGGTCGAGATGTTCTCGTACGTGACGCCGGAGGACTCCGAGGCGGAGCACCTGCGTCTGCTGGAGTGGGAGAAGCAGTGGCTCACTGCTCTGGGCCTGCCCTTCCAGGTGATCGACGTCGCTACGGGTGACCTGGGCTCCTCGGCGGCCCGGAAGTACGACTGCGAGGCGTGGATCCCCACCCAGGGCAAGTACCGCGAGCTGACGTCGACTTCGGACTGCACCGAGTTCCAGGCCCGCCGCCTCTCCATCCGGATGCGCGACGGCAAGCAGGTGCGGCCGCTGGCGACGCTCAACGGCACGCTGTGCGCGGTGCCCCGCACGATCATCGCGCTGCTGGAGAACCATCAGCAGGCGGACGGCTCGGTCCGGGTTCCGGCGCTGCTCCAGCCCTACCTGGGCGGGCGCGAGATCCTCGAACCGGTGGGCAAGTGAGCCCTGAGTCCGGTCCCGGACCCGTTCCCGGGTCCACGCCGGGGCGGGAGCCCGCTCCCGTCCCCTACCGGCTGATCGCCACGGACCTCGACGGCACGCTGCTCCGCTCCGACCAGACCGTCTCCCCGCGTACGCGCGACGCGCTGACCTCGGCCGCGGCCCGCGGCGCCGCGCACATCGTGGTCACGGGCCGCGCCGTGCCGTGGACGAAGCACATCCTCGACGACCTCGGATACGACGGCCTGGCCGTGTGCGGACAGGGCGCGCAGGTCTACGACGCGGGGGCGCACCGGCTGCTGACGTCCATGACGCTGGACCGTCAGCTCGCTCAGGTCGCGCTGGCCAAGATCGAGGCTGAGACGGGCCCGCTCGCGGTGGCGGCGTCACGCGACGGCCTCGACGGCGAAGTGGTCGTGGGCCCGGGGTTCCGGGTGCTCGAAGGGCCGCTCCCCGTGGTGAAGTGCACCGATCCCGGAGAGCTGTGGGCGGAGCCGCTCAGCAAGCTGTACCTGCAGCACCCCGTGCTCCGCGACGACGAACTGGCGGAGGCGGCCCGAACCGCCGCCGGGGGCCTGGTGAGCATCACCATGTCCGGCGAGGACATCGTCGAACTGCTGCCCCTGGGGCTGAGCAAGGCCAAGGGCCTGTCGATGGCGGCACGGCGGCTCGGCGTCTCCGCGCAGGAGACGATCGCCTTCGGCGACATGCCCAACGACATCCCCATGTTGGGCTGGGCCTCCAGAGGCGTGGCCATGGCCAACGCCCACCCGGAACTTCACGCGGCGGCCGACGAGGTCACGCTCTCCAACGACGCCGACGGCATCGCCGTGGTACTGGAGCGACTCTTCGCCGTGTAGGCGGCGCGGTTCGTGCAGCGCAGCCCTCTGCCGCCCCTGCTGCCGTACGGATTTGCGAAGCACGGACATCGGCTCGAAAAGAGCCGTGACCATACGAAGATCCGTTCGTTGCATCTGGTGCGCGGAGGCGACCGGAGTGCGTGGCGACGAGAGTCCGTGAAGTGGTGGTGGCCGGTTGAGGGCGAGGCCCTTGCCGGTAGTGCAGTACGTGGCAGACATGAGCTGATCTCCGCTCCTGGCTCCTGGATACGGACACCTGACGGCCCCAGGTGATCGGGCCCCGATCGTCATGTCCGTACGAGCCCCGGGAGGGGTCACTTCGTGTACACCGAATCCGTGTTGCTGGAGTCGCAGGCTGCGCGCTCCGGCATGAGCCACAGGATCGAAGTCCTCGACAAGGTGAAGGCGCTGGCGCTGTCCGCCGACGGCGTGCACGCGACGACGAGGGACGTCGCCGAGTACTTCGAGGTGGGTGAGCAGGCTGTGCATAACTTGCTGCGCCGCCACCGGGAAGAGCTCGAGAGGAACGGTCTGCGGGTACTGCAGGGCCCTGAGCTGCAGGAATATCTAACACTCAAGTTGAGTGTTACATCCGAAGCAGCCAAGAGTTATCCACAGCGAAGGCCGCATCTGGCCGTCTACACCCGCCGCACCGTCCTCAACGTCGCGATGCTGCTGCGGGACAGCGACGTCGCCCGACGCGTGCGGGCGTACCTTCTCGACGTCGAGGGGCGACGCCGCACCGGGCCGGGCGTTGTGGCGTCCCCGGCTGAGCCGGCGCCCGGGGACGCCTCTCTCGAACGCCGGGTGACGAACCTGGAGTGCGCCGTCTCGGACGTGGGGTCCGTCCTCCGCGAGCTCGGTCCCGTGATCGCCCGTATCTCGTCGAGGCTGGAGCGCGTCGATCACCGGCTGCTGCAGATGGAGCGGCGGCAGGTCAACACCGAACGTGTGGTGTCGGCGATGAGCCGCCGTCTCGCCGACATGGGGGAGGACATGCGCGCTATGCGTGTGGACGTCAATCGTCTGGCGCGCGACTGCGCGAGGAGGCACCGGCGGGACCGCTGATCGCAGCGCGCCGCTCTCCCCGTCAGCGCGATGGTGAGAGCGGCGCGTCCCCGTCCGTCGCGTAGAGAGCGGTCACGGCGGAGGCGGCGCGGGCGAGTTCGGCTCGCGCCGCCTCCGGTTCGAGGACCACGACGTCCGGGCCGAACTGCAGCAGTTGGCGGACGGCGCGGAGCACCGGGTACGCCAGGTGGACCGTCACCCAGACGTGTTCCGGGTCGATGTCCGCGGCCTCGCCGCCGGGCCCCGCCCCGGATCCGCCGTCGTCGCCCTCCGCGCGGAGCATGAAGGGCCCGACGATGCGGCGGAACATCTCCAGGCGGGACTGCCGCACCTTCGCCCTGACCGGGACGTCCGGTGCCCAGTTCTCGACCTGGCGGCGCAACTCCTCCCAGGCGTCGCCCAGTTCGATGCCCGTCCTGCGCTGCACGGGCGCCTCGGTCACCTGGGCCCGCTGGACGCGGTCCGCGCGGAAGAGCCGGGGCCGTCCTCTGCGGTCGGCGACGAGGTACCAGGTGCCGGCCTTCGCGACGAGGCCGTACGGGTCGACGGTGTACCGGTGGGAGCGCGTCTCCCCGCCGTGCCGGTAGACGATGCGCAGGCGCCGGTCGGTGAAGACGGCCGTGGTGAGGACGTCCAGGTCGACTGCGGTCCGCTGCCCGCCCAGCCAGCGTTCGGGGTCGACGAGGATGCGCCGGCTGGTGAGTTCCGCCGCGGGCCTGTGCGGCGCCGGGAGTGCGGCCATCACCTTGCGCAGGGCCGATCCGAGTGCGCCGTCGAGGCCGAGGGCCGAGTGCGTGCCCTGTGCGGTGAGGACGAACAGCGCCCGCGCCTCGTCGGCGGTGAGCCCCGTGACGTCCGTGCGGAACCCGGGCAGCAGGGAGATGCCTCCGTGTCTGCCCCGTTCCGCGTACACGGGGACGCCGGCCGCGGAGAGGGAGTCGACGTCGCGGTAGATGGTGCGGGTGGAGACCTCGAGCCGGGTGGCCAGCTCGTCGGCGGACACGCGTGCGCGGGTCTGGAGCAGCAGCAGGATCGAGAGCAGTCGGTCCGACTTCACGTCTTCCACAGTGCCGGAAAACTTGACGGTACGTGTCAGGAAAACCGGGGAAGCTCAGCACATCCGCAGGCGGGACAGACGCCTCGGAACGACTCGCATCACCGTGAACCGTCACACGAACGGAGAGACCCTGTGAACTCCACCTCCCCGGCCCAGGGCGGGGGCCCGGCTGCGGACCCCCGCCCCGTCTTCGAACGGGCCGCGCGCCAGATGGCCTCGCTGTTCGAGGCGGTACGTCCCGCGCAGCTGGCCGATCCGACGCCCTGCCCGGGCTTCGACGTCGGGGCCCTGCTGAGCCACGTCGTCGGCGGCACGCTGCGCATCGCGCAGGTGGGAGAGGGCGGCGGACCCGGGGAGGTCGATCCGGACGCGGAGGTGGACTCCGGGGTGTCGGGTGTCGCGGACGACGCCTGGCCTGCGGCGTACGAGCGGGCCCGCGAACGCTTCCGCGCGGCGTGGGCGGATGACGCGAAGCTCGATGCCGTGGTGACCGTCCCGTGGGGGACGATGCCCGGCCGGTTCGCGCTCGCGGGCAGCGTGATGGAGGTCGTCACCCACGCGTGGGACCTGGCGCAGGCGCTGGGCAGGCGCGCGGAGCTCGACGCGGGTCTGGCGGAGTTCGCCCTCGCGGTGGCGGAGCGTGCGGTGCCGGCGGAGACGCGCGGCGGGGAGGTCCCTTTCGGTCCGCCGGTGCCGGCACCCGAGGGGGCGGACGCGTACGACGAGCTGGCGGCGTGGCTCGGCCGCAGTTGGACGCCTGCCGGTTCCGCAGGCGGATCGCATGGCTGACCGGGCGGCTGCACGGAGGGTGCCCTTCCCGGCGGACGAGGTCCGCGGCCGGGTCCTGCTGCCGGACGACGGCGCCTGGAGCGGGGAGTGTTCCGGCTTCCAGGCGGGTTACCGGCACCGTCCTGACGTGGTCGTGACCGCTGCCGACGCTGACGACGTGCGTACAGCGGTACGGCACGCGGCCGCACACGAACTGCCGTTCGCCGTGCAGGCCACCGGCCACGGGCTCGGAAGGGCGCTGGACGGCGGGGTGCTGGTGAGCACGCGCCGGATGGCGCACGTCCAGGTGGACGCCGCCGCCCGCACCGCGCGGGTCGGGGCCGGGGCACGCTGGGGTGATGTGGTCGAGGAGGCCGCTCGGTCGGGACTGGCGCCGCTGAGCGGGTCGGGGCCGGGCGTCGGCGCCGTCTCGTACACCCTCAACGGCGGAGTGGGGCTGCTCGCCCGGGAGTTCGGATACGCGGCGGATCACGTGCGCAGCCTCGATGTCGTCACCTCGGACGGCCGGCTCCGGCACGTCGCCCCGGACAGCGAGCCGGACCTGTTCTGGGCGCTGCGCGGCGGCGGTGGCCGGGGAGGGTTCGGCGTGGTGACGGAGCTGGAGATCGGCTTGGTGCCCGTCGAGCGGTTCTACGGCGGTCAGCTGATCTTCGACGGCGCGCTGGCCGGGGACGTGGTCGAGGCGTGGCGTGCGTGGACGGCGACCGTTCCCGAGGAGCTGACGTCGTCGGTGACGATGCTCGACTACCCCGACGTTCCCGCGCTGCCGGAGGGTCTCCGCGGGCGGTACGCGGCGCAGGTGCAGATCGCGTACAACGGCGGCCGGGCGGAGGGTGAACGCCTCGTCGAGCCGCTCCGCGCGGTCGGTCCACGACTGGGGGAGACGTTGCGGACGATGCCGTACACGGAGTCGGCCGGTGTCTACAACGAGCCCGACATGCCCCACGGCTACCAGGGCGCCAACGTCCTGCTGGGCGGCGAGTTGCCTGATCAGGGCGTGCTGGGCTCCGTACTGGAGCTGACGGGGCCGCGTGCTCCCGCGATGACGGTGCTCAGCCTGCGGCACATGGGCGGCGCGCTCGGCCGGGAACCGGAGGTGCCCGGCGCGGTGGGACACAGGGAGGCCGGGTATCTGATGGTGCTCCTGTCGGTGACGGAGGACGCCGCTTCTCCCGAAGCCGACGCGATGCACGAGCGGGTGTTCGAACTGGTGGAGCCCTGGACGGTCGGTGCGAGCAGCAACTTCCTGTACGGACGGGCGTCCCGGGCCGTTGCGGGCGGGGGTCCTGACGCGCACGGTTCCGAGCAGCGGCGGCGTCTGAGGGGGCTCAAAGCGCTGGTCGATCCGGTGAACCTCTTCGGAAGCGTCTGATTCCGACGGCGGAGGAGGGTGACCTGCGGGCGCCAACGCGCTGCTCTGTTCCGGGACTTCGCTCCGACGGCGCGCGGCGCGCGGGGAGAGACGACCGGCGGGTCAGCCGTCTTCGGCGGACCCGCCGGTCACCGTCGCTCACCGCCCCGTTCCGGGCGCCTCCCGCGGGGAGAGCCGGCCCGGCCGCCGGTCAGCGGCGCCCTTTCAGCCGGGCGCCGCGGGCGGGTCATCCCTCCAGCAGCCGCTGCCCCACGTATTCGCCCTTCGCGGGACCGCCCGGCACCGCGAACAGCCCGCTGGCCTCGTGCCGGATGAAGCGGGAGAGGGCGTCCCCGCGGTCGAGCTTGCGCTGTACCGGTACGAAACCGCGCTGCGGGTCCGCCTGCCAGGCGATGAAGAGCAGCCCGGCGTCCGGCGCACCGTCGTCGCGGAAACCGTCGTGGTACGAGAAGGGCCGCCGCAGCATGGCCGCGCCGCCGTTGGTCTCCGGTGCGGAGACCCGTACGTGGGCGTCGGCCGCGATGGAGAGGGAGCCGTCCGAGCTGAGCTTCTCGAGGTCGGGTCCCGTCTCCTCGCTGCCGCCGCTGAGGGGGACGCCGTCGGACTTGCGCCGCCCGATGACCTTCTCCTGCTCGGCGAGCGACTTCCCGTCCCAGTCGTCGAGGAGCATCCGGATGCGGCGCACGACCGCGTAGGAACCGCCCGCCATCCACTCCGGGGACGCGGCGCCCGGCTTCGCGCCCGAACCGGGGACGAAGACCCGCTCGTCGAAGTCGGACTCGGACGGCTTGGGATTCCGGGTGCCGTCGATCTGCCCCATGAGGTTCCGTGTCGTCATCGGACGGGGTGTGGCGCCGGGGGTGCGGTTGAAGCCGTTCATCTGCCAGCGCACGCGCGCCGTGCCCTCGGCGAGGCGCTGCATCTCGCGCAGGGCGTCGAAGGCGACGAGTCCGTCGTCGGCTCCGATCTGCACCCACAGGTCGCCTTCCGAACGGCCCTTCTCCAGGGCGTCGTTGGAGAAGTCCGGGAGGGGCGTCAGCTCCGCGGGCCGCTGCTTCTCGAGCTTGGCGCGGGAGAAGAAGCTGCGTCCGAAGCCGAAGGTCACGGTGAGCGAGCAGGGGCCGGCGTCCAGCGCGATGCCGGTGTTGCGCGAGGGGGACTCGCCCTCCATCAGTTGCCGCGCCGTCGCCGACCAGCGGCGCAGAAGAGCCGCGGCCTGCTTGCGTCCGGCGCCGGAGACGAGGTCGAAGGCGATCAGGTGCCCGAACGCCTGCACGGGTGTCACGATGCCGGCCTGGTGCTTTCCGTAGAAGGCCACCCGGGTCGAGCCGAGGCTGGTGAGGGGGGTGGGGGCCTTCGGTGCCTGCTGTGCCGTCGCCTGTGCGACGGCGCCGCCTGTCGCTCCGAGCGCGATGCCGGCGGCGCCTGCGGCTCCGACCTGGCTGACGAGGCGGCGGCGTGAGATGCGCTGTGGTTCGTGGTCGTGCTGGGTCATGGGAGTCCTAGCGAGTTCCGGGGGCGACGGTTCTCAGCCGCACGGCCACATGTACCTCTGCGCAGGCGCGAGTTCCCGTGCGCGCCCGGATGTGGGGGTGTGCGGTTGGGATGGTTCTGCACATCTTCGCGTTCATCGGTGCGTTCTCATCGGATCTTCGTTTCGGGTGGGTCGCTGGGGGCGAGGGCGTCCGGTGCGGCGGCCGGCCGGCAGTACGGCGGCCGATCCGGGCGGGCCGGGGCGTCAGTCGATCTGCACGGTTACCGTCTCCGTGACCTGGTCGATGTCGGACGTGCGGATGGTCAGCGCGACCTTCCAGCGGCCGGCGAGCGGCACCTGTACGACCTCCGAACGCCAGCGGTCCTCCGCGGAGTTGATCGTCTCGAACGGCACCGCGATCGGCCCGAGGTCCTGGAGGGGGAGCCGGAGCGCGGCCTTCACCTCCGAGACCTCCAGCGGCTTGCCTCCGGGGCCCTTCGTGACCACTCGCAGCGAGTTGCCGCCCGCCTGGCCGGGAGTGATCCACAGTTCCGCCGTGCCCTTGCCGTCCGGCCCGCCGGTGTCGAAGGGGATCTTCTCCTTCACCGGGCCGAGGCGCTTCTGCGCCGCTTCTGCGGCCGCGGCGCTCCCCGCCCGGGCAAGCTCCTCCGTGCGGCCGGGTTCGGTGCTGGTCAGTCCGGTCGTCACGGCCAGCAGCACGACGGCGACGCCGGTCTCGACGAGCACGGAGCGGCGCAGCGCGCCGCGCTCCGGGTCCGCCTCCCGCGACTTCTTCCTGAGGGCGCTCTCGACCGCCGCGCGCTGCCGGGCGAGCTGGGCGGCGCGTACGGGTCCGGTGCCGGTTGCGGCGGTGGAGCCGCCGCTCTTCGCTGCCCCGTCGGCGCCCTTTCCGCCGGTGCCTGTCCCGCCGACGTCGGCTCCGTCCGCTTCCGCCCCGCCGGCGCCCGCAGTGACGGCGGCCGCCCCGACGGGTTCCGCATCGCGTACGCCGGTCTCGGGGTCTTCCGCGCGACCGGCGTCCGTGCGGTCGGCGTCTTCCGTGCGAGGGGCGTCCTCCGCGGGTGCGGGGTCCGCGGCGCTGGTCTCGTCAGCCGTGTCCGGGTTGGACTCGGGCGTCTCACCGAGGCGCCCCACCCAGTGACGCGAGGCCCGGGCGGCGGCCACCAGCACGATGATCAGGGCGATCTTGGCGAGCAGCAGCTTTCCGTACGGCGTGCCCGTGAGCGCACTGACCGACCCGAGCTGACGCCACGACTGGTACACGCCCGTCGCCACCAGCGTCAGCACGCTGTCGAACGCGATCTGCGAGAAGCGCCGCGCGGTGGCCCGGGAGGGCCGCGGACCCCAGTGCAGGCACGTGAGCAGGGCCGCGAGCCCGCCCAGCCACGCCGCCACCGCGAGCATGTGCACGATGTCGACGGGCATGGCCACCGCCGTCTGGAGCCCTGCGGAGGCGTGTTCGGACATGGCCCACGTCGCGGCCAGTCCCACCGACACGACGCCGCCCCCCAGGCACAGCCCGAGGGTGACGTCGCGGCTCGGCCCGCCGGCGGCGCCGCTCCCTTCGGCCGCCGCCGCGTCCGGCTCCGGCGTCCCGTCCGTCGCGCTCGCGTCCGCATCCGCCGCCCCGCCGTTCTCCGAGCCGCCGGTCCCGGTCCCGGTCCCGCCGTTCTCGGTCCCGTCGGTGCCTGCCCCGTCCGTGCGACCCCGCCCGGACGGGCCGAAGAGCACGGCGATGATCACCGCGGAGGTGCCGAGCAGCAGCAGGCGTGCGGCGAGTGCCGCCCCGGGTTTCGTGCCGAAGACGGCCTTCAGCCCGTCCAGGTCGAAGACCTCGCTCAACGCCCCTGTGTTCACGTAGGAGTTGCGCAGCAGGAGCATCAGCAGCGTGGCGGCCGTGAGCGTCATCCAGCCGGTCACCACGAGCCGCTGCAGGCGGCGCACCGACGCAGCCCGGGGCCTGCACGCGATCACGAAGGCAGCGCCGCCGACGAGCAGGATGAAGCCCGCGTAGGCCGCGTACCGTCCCGTCTGGTAGATCGCGTCGATCAGCCGCGTCTCAGAGTCCCCGCCGCTGCCCCCGACGTCCGCCTTCGTCGCGGACGGCGCCCCCACGGAGAAGGTGAAGGCTCCGGCGACGGGATGGCTGTCGGCGGAGACGGCCCGCCACGCGACGGTGTAAGTGCCCTTCGGCAGATCGGACTTGAGACTCACGGCCCGTTCGACGTCGCTGCCCCCGACGGCGCGGACGTTGTTCTTGTCGACGCGTTTGCCGTCCGGCCCGAGCACTCTGATCGCGCCGTCGGACGCCGACACCTCCTCGGACCAGGTCACGCGGACCTCCCGTGGCGCGCTGTCCACCACCGACCCTTCCGTGGGGCTGCTGCCGGTCTGGACCGCGTGGGCCGAAGCGGGAGCGGCGCTGCCCAGTACGGCCGTCAGCGCGCACAGGACGGCGCACAGAGCCATCGACAGGGGACGCAGCAGCGGGCTGAGCGCCATGAGCGGCGTACGCGCCGAGGCCCGGGTGGTGAACAGCACGGGTCAGTCCCTCATTTCTCCGGCACGTGGTTCGTCGCCTTGACCGGCATCGAGACCTTGACGGGGTCGGACTTCTCGAAGTGGAGCGTCACAGGCACCTTCTCGCCCTTCGCCGGCTTCCGCTCCGGATTGAGGAACATGATGTGGTTTCCGCCGCGGCTCAGCCGCAGCTCCCCGTTGGCCGGCACGGACAGCGACTTCACACGCTGCATCTGCTGGTCGACCGTCTCGTGCAGCTGCGCCTCTTCGAACGCGCTGCTCTCGACGGACGTCAGCCTGTCCGCTGTGGCGCCGTCGTTCTTCACGACGAGGAAGCCCCCCGCCATGTCGGACGTCACGGGCTCGGGCAGGTACGCGCCCTCGACGGTGAGGCGCGGCGCCGAATCCGCGCCCTCTCCCTTGCCCTCGCCTTCGGAGCCGGATCCGCCGGATCCGCATGCGGACAGCACGAGCAGCCCGGCGGCTGCCCCCGCCAGCGCGGCGGTGCGCAGAGTGCGCCCCGTGCGGCGGTCGGTGCGGCGGCCCGGGGCCGGGCCGGTGGCGGCGCTCACGGGTTCTCCCCCTTGATGATCTTGGGGAGTTCCTTCTCCAGGATCTGCGGCGACGTGTTGCCCTCCGTGTAGAGGACGTGCGCCTTGTCGTCCTTCGGGGAGAAGGCCAGCAACTGCGCCCCGTGCGTGGAGACGACGTCGCCGTTCTTCTTCTTGTAGGCCGGCTCGATGCTGATGCCGGCCGTCCTCGCTCCCGCCTGGATGGTGTCGAAGTCGCCGGTCAGTCCCACGAAGGAGGGGTCCTGGCCGCGCAGCCAGCTGCCGAGCTCCTTCGGGTTGTCGCGCTCCGGGTCGGAGGTGACGAAGACGACCTTCAGCTTCTTCTTCTCCTCGGCGGTCAGCTTCGACCTGGCGACGGCGATGTTGCTCATCGTGAGCGGGCAGACGTCCGGGCAGTGCGTGTAGCCGAAGTACAGCAGCACCGGCTTGCCCTCGGTCTCGTCGATCAGGTCGTACTCCTCGCCCTTGGTGTCGGTGAGGGTGAGGTCGGGCTTCTCGAAGGGCTTGTCGAGGACGGTCCCGCCCTTCTTCTGCGGTTCGGCGGAGGCGACGGCGGTGCCGTCGTCGCCTGCACCCTTGCCGCTCGCACCGGAGTCCCCGCCGCACGCGGAGAGAGCGAGTGCGGCGGTCGCGGCGAGCGCGACCGCGGAGAGGGTTCTTGTCTTACGCATGAGGCACTTGCCTTCTGACTTCCTGTTCGTCCTGTTGCCGGCGGCGGGCCCGGCGGCCCCCGCCGTTGACTGGTCGTGACTGGTGTTCGGTGCCCCCGGCCCAAGCGCGGTCTTCGCGGCGCCCGGGCCGGGGCGGGAGAGAGAGGCTGCGGATCCCGTGCGCGTGCGCGCGGCACGCACACCGCAGCGGCGCGGTCAGGACTCAGGGCGAGCCCTGGCCGGGCCGCGTCGCGGCTCAGGTCCGGTCAGGCGCCCCTGCGCCGTCCGGCGAGCACGCCGAACGCCACACCGGCGACGCCCACGAGGATGCCCGCGACGCCGAGGACGCGTGCCGTGGTGTCGGTGCCGCTTCCGCCGTCCTTCGCCTGGGCGGAGCCGTCCGCCGACGTCTTCTCGGCGCTCGCACCGTTCTTGGCGTCGGAACCCGATGCCGCGGCCGGTGCGAGCTTCAGGACGGGGGCCGGGTTCTCCGGCTCCGGCTCCCCTTCCTTCGGCTCCTCGATCCAGCGCACGACCTCGTCGTCCTCGTACGTCTGCAGGGCCTTGAAGACGATCTGGTCGGCGTCCTTCGGCAACTCGCCCATGGAGACGGGGAACTGCTGGAACTCACCCTTGCCGATCTTCCCGCCGGTCCAGGTGATCTTGGTGACGGCTTCGTCGATCTTCTCGCCGTGCATCTCGATCGGCTTGTCCAGCTCGGACTTGGTGACCTTCACGTCCCAGCCGGGCACCGGCTGCGGCATGACGGACGCGAGCGGCTGGTCGGCCGGGAGGTTGACCTCGACCTTCGTGGTGGCGGCGTCGTCCCGCTCGTTGGGGACCTTGAAGTTGACGACGCTGTAGCCGCCCTGCTCGGCTTCCTCGGGGTCGACGCTGACGTGCGCGAGCGCGGGCCCGGCGCACAGCACGACAGAGGTGGCGGCGAGGGCGCCGACGGTTGCGAGACGGCGGCGTGGAGTGCTTCGCATATGAGTTGCTCCTGAGATGCCAGGACGGAACGAGGATCTGCTGAACGGATTCAGCACAGGACTGGGTGCGCGGCGAGCGCGCACGCCGTCGTTCCGTCGAGGGCGCCGTGCGTCAGGCCGCGAGTCCGAAGGTCTGCTGCTGCGTGGGCGCCGGAGGCCCGCGCCGATGCACGGAGTGGTCCAGCAGTACGGAGCCCGGCTCGCGCCGGTCGTCCGTCGTGAGGCGGACGGTCCGTCCGGGGAGCTGCGGCAGCGACGTGCCGGCCATCGCCCTCACGCATGCGAACGCCGTTCCCAGCGCCCGTGCGTGCGTGACGGCGGTGCGCGCCGAGCGGGCCGACAGCCGGACCAGTCGCCACAGGGCCGCTTCGCCGCGGTGCAACAGCCAGCCCAGAGCGAGCGCGGCCAGCAGGTGCGCGGCGAGCATCGGCCCGCCGAAGAGGGAGAGCGCGGCGTCGGCCGCGGTGCGCAGGCACTCCAGGGGGCTGTCGGCCGCGGACGCGGCGGCCCCGGCGGACTCGTGGCCGCCGCCCGTCCCCGCGTGGTGCGCGGCGTGCCCGTGCCCCGGTGAGCCCGCGTGTCCGGCGAACTCGTCCGGGTCCAGCCCGGCGTCCGAGACGATGCGGCGGGCCCGCGACTCGCTGATGGTCCCCGCGTTCTGCTCGCCGCAGAGCAACTGGGCGGCGAGGCTCCGCAGGCCGGTGCCGCTTCCGTGCGCGGTGCCGGTCTGCGCGGCGTGTGCGGAGGAGGTGCCGGCGGCGGTCGTGGTGACCCTGCCGCCGCAGGAGAAGAGCGTATGGAGCGCGATCTGCCCGCCGGCGAGAAGCGCGGCGATCCCCGGCAGCGACCGTTCACGGCCGGCGAGCGGTGCGGCGACGAGGAAGACGGCGACGCAGGCGACGCCGATCGTCCACAGCGGTATGCGACCCCCGCCTGTCAGCGAGTGACCGCCCGCGGACAACGTCACGCAGACCGCGGTGAACACCGCGGTCCGCAGGAGTCTGAGATCCGCCCCGGCCGTCATTGCCGCGCCATCATCTCACCGGCACCTGTCCTGCATAAGCCTGGGGCCGGAACATCCGGACGGGGCTCTCCCGGTCCTCTTCGTCCGCGTTCCCCGCGCGGGGCGTCCCCGGGCTGTTTCCGCAGGGCTCAGGCGTCCCCGGCGTCCCCCGAACGGACGGCACGTGCACATCCATGTGCGTACGCCTCGCTCACCCCGGCAATACGTAGGCCATGGCCGGGGCGGTCCTCCGGGGCCGGCCGTCGAGCCTCGGCCTGTGGAGGGTTGAGCATGAGCATGTGGTGGTGTCTCCAACTGAGGCGCGAAGCTGCCAGCGTGCCGCTCGCCCGGCGGCTGCTGGTCAACGCCATGGACAGCGCCGGTGTGGACAGCGAGGTCGCCTACGAACTGTCGCTCGCGCTCTCGGAGGCATGTGCGAACGCCGTGGAGCACGGCACAGGCGAGAGGTCCGACGCGTACTGCGTGACCGCCTACCTGGACGGCGACCGGTGCCGCATCGAAGTCGCCGACTCCGGACCGGGTTTCCGGGCGGCCGCCGCCTCACGGGTACGCGGCGGCCCCCTCGAAGCGGAGACGGGCCGGGGGCTCGTCCTGATCGAATCCCTCGCCGACCACCTGCGCGTGCAGAACAAGCCGGACCACGGCGGGGCGGTCGTCACCTTCGACAAGACCCTCAAGTGGCGGCACGGTCACGGCGGTCCGGGCAACGGCACGACGGGCGGCGCCGAAAGGCCGGAGAGCGGCCCGAGCCCGCTGCTCGCGGCGGGCTGAGCGGCGGGTCGAGCGGCCGGCTGAACGGGCCGTCGAACGGAGCCGCCTGGACGCCGGTGCCCGGGGATCACTGGTCGCGGTACCGCAGCAGGAGCATGGCGGCGTCGTCGTGCGGCGGCGCGCCCACGTGGTCGGCCAGGTCGTGCCGTACGGAGGCGAGGGCCGCGTCCGGGTCGGAGTCCTTGAACAGGTCGCCGCGTTCGTCGAGCGGGTAGAACCGGTTGAACTGGTCGCGGGCCTCGCTGACGCCGTCGGTGTAGAAGAGCAGCTGGTCACCGGGGGCGAACGGCACTACGTGCGGCTCGGGCACGGGGCCGTCCTCGATGTCCAGGCCGAGCGGCATGGCACGTTCGGGCGGTTCCACGTAGGAGACGGAGCCGTCCGGCCGGATCAGCAGCGGAGCGGGGTGGCCGAAGTTGAGCAGGGTGGCGCCGTCCCGCTCGCGCACCTCCGCCAGCACGGCCGTGACGAACTTCTCACCTGTCAGATGGCGCGACAGCGCACGCTCCAGCCGCTCGCCGACGGCCATCAGGTCCTTCTCGTCGTACGCGGCCTCCCGGAACGCGCCCACGACGACAGCCGCCGTCTCGACCGCTTCGAGGCCCTTGCCCTGTACGTCTCCGACGATGAGGCGCACGCCCGTCGGCGAGATCACCACTTCGTACAAGTCGCCGCCGATGCGCGCGTCGGCCATGGCGGACGTGTACGAGACGGCGGCCCGCAGATGCCCCGCGTGGCGCGGAACGGGCCGCAGCAGCACGCGCTGGGCGGCTTCCGCGATGGACCGCACGCTGGCGAGCTCCGCCTCGCGCCGCTGGCGCATGGCCGTCGCCGCGACTCCCGCGACGGCGACTCCCGCCACCGAGAACAGGGTCGTGTAACCGCGGCGCTCGCCGAGCTGGTCGTTGAAGACGCTCAGCATCAGCGACAGCGCGAGCGCCACGACCCCGATCACGACGCTGCGGCGCACGTTCCCGATCAGACCGGCGAACGCGGGCCCCAGCGCCATCATCGGCAGGAACCCGATGCCCGGGCCCGCGAGCACGTCGACCAGCACGACGACGCCCATGGCCACGAAGGGCAGCGCCGCCAGCAGGCCGGGCCGGAACCTTAGCGTGACCACCGTGTGCTCTCTCCTTGGCCGGGACTGGATGCCGGGTTTCGGCAAGGTTATGCACCGTGACTGATTCCGCACGGCAATGTGACGAAAGTAGTCCCGGAACCGGACGTACCGGAATGCCCTTGCTGTAACCCGGTGTCCGGGCGCACAGCACACGCCGGCGGCCGGCCGCTCACCGGCCGCCGGCTGTCGTGTCAGCTGCGGAGAGCCGCCATCCATTCCTCCACGTCGCTGCTGCTGCGCGGCAGCCCGGCGGAGAGATTGCGGTTGCCGTCGGCGGTCACGAGGATGTCGTCCTCGATGCGGACGCCGATGCCCCGGTACTCCTCGGGGACCGTCAGATCGTCGGGCTGGAAGTACAGCCCGGGCTCCACGGTCAGGCACATCCCGGGCTCCAGGGTGCCCTCGGCATACGTCTCGCGGCGGGCGGTCGCACAGTCGTGGACGTCCATGCCCAGCATGTGGCCCGTGCCGTGCAGAGTCCAGCGGCGCTGGAGCCCCAGCTCCAGGACCCGCTCCACGGGCCCGTCCAGCAGGCCCCACTCGACGAGCTTGGCAGCCAGCACGCGCTGGGCGGCGAGATGGAAGTCGAGGTACTTCGCGCCGGGCTTGACCGCCGCGATGCCCGCCTCCTGGGCCTCGTGGACGGCGTCGTAGATCTTCCGCTGGAGGTCCGTGAAGCGGCCGTTGATCGGCAGCGTGCGCGTCACGTCAGCCGTGTAGAGACTGTGCGTCTCCACGCCGGCGTCGAGGAGCAGCAGCTCGCCGGAGCGGACAGCGCCGTCGTTGCGCACCCAGTGGAGCGTCGTGGCGTGCGGACCGGCCGCGCAGATCGAGCCGTAGCCGATGTCGTTGCCCTCGACGCGGGCCCGGAGAAAGAACGTTCCCTCGATGTACCGCTCGGAGGTGGCCTCCGCCTTGTCGAGCACCTTGACGACGTCCTCGAAGCCGCGGACGGTCGACTCGCACGCCCTGGCCAGCTCGCCGATCTCGAAGTCGTCCTTGACCAGGCGCATCTCGGAGAGGAAGACCTGGAGCTCCATGTCGCGCTCCGCGGTGACCTTGTCGCTGAGCGCCTGCTCCACCGCGGCGTCGTGTCCGCGCACCACACGCACGGGGCCGGTGGCGGCCCGCAGCTCCCCGGCGACGGTGCGGACGTCCGCACAGCTCACGCCGTACAGCTGCTGCGCCTCGCTGAGGCTGTTGCGCCGGCCGACCCACAGCTCGCCCTGGCCGTCGAGCCAGAACTCGCCGTTCTCGCGGTTCGAGCGGGGCAGCAGGTAGAGCGTGGCCTCGTGGCCCTCACCCGCGGGGTCGGGCTCCATGACGAGGACGCCGTCCTCCGTCTGGTCGCCGGTGAGGTAGGCGTACTCCACCGAGGCGCGGAAGCTGTACTCGGTGTCGTTGGAGCGGGTCTTGAGGTTGCCCGCCGGGACGACCAGGCGCTCGCCGGGGAAGCGGGCGGAGAGCCGGGCCCGCCTGTCCGCGGTGTGCCCGGCCTGGGCGACGGGCTCCAGCCCGCGCAGCTCGGTGTCGGCCCAGCCGGTCTTCATGTTCTCGGCCAGCTCGTCGGAGACGGCCGGGTACAGGCCGTTCTTCCGTTGCTTGATCGGCTGCTCGTCAGCGGGGTCCGCCACGTCTGCCTCCTCCTGGTGTTCGACCGCCTCCATCGTATGGGCGCCCCCGGGCCCGCGGAAGCTGGTCATGAGGCGGGTGGCAGGGGCGTGCGTGCGCGCAGGAGCCCCCGGCGCGGAAGGCGCGCAGGGGCTCGCATGACGGTACGGACGAGGGGCGCACGCGCCCGCGGCTGCCTGGGAGCCGCCCGCCGGCGTCGGAGGCCTGGCGTAGCTCAGAAGCGCGCCGCCAGCAGCACGACGTCCTCGGAGTCGTGCTGTCCGAAGTCCCGGGGGCGTCCGGCGAGTCCACCGCGGCCGGACTGGCCGGTGTCCCCTTCGGGGAGCGTCGTGCGCAGCACGTGGTCGAGCAGCGCGTCCGGGTCGGCGCGGACCGCCGGCGGCGCGCAGGAGGCGGCGGAGTGCAGCCTGGCGAACGCACGGTCCATCTCCTCGCCGGTGCGGTGCAGCAGCCCGTCGCTGTAGAGCAGCAGCGTCTCGCCCTCGTACAGCGTCAGCTCGACGCTCGGCGCCTCCCAGCAGGCGAGCATGCCGAGCGGCGCGGACAGAGTCGTCTCGACGAACTCGGTGCGGTGCTCGCCGATGATCAGCGGAGGGCAGTGCCCCGCGCCGGCGAGCAGCACGCGGCGCACGGACGGTTCGACGTAGGCGAAGAGCGCCGTGGCCGAGCGTGCCGGTTCGGTCAGCCGCAGCAGCAGTTCGAGGTCGGAGAGGACGGCGACCGGGTCCTCGCCCTCCATCACGGCGTACGCGCGCAGCGAGGCACGCAGGCGGCCCATCGCCGCGACCGTGCCGGGGCCGCTGCCGGTGACGCCGCCGACGGTGAGTCCGAGCGCCGCGTCGGGCAGCGGCAGCGCGTCGTACCAGTCGCCTCCGCCGCCCCTGCCCGTCAGGTGCCGGACGGCGGTCGTGACGCCGGGGACGCGTGGGAGGCGGCTGGGCAGCAGCCCCTCGTGCAGGGCGCTCAGGTCGGCGCGGGCCGTCGCCAGTTCGAGGTGCCGGGCGATCTGCTCGCTGGCGCAGCGGAGGTAGAGGCCGAGCAGGTGGCGCTGGCGCGGGGTCGGTTCGGCGGGCTCGTCGTAGAGCCACACCGCGGCACCGATGCGCGGGGAGTCGGCCGTGGCGATGCGGGTGGCGTGGCTGGCGGCGTAGCCGAGCCGGGCGGCGACCTCGCGGTGCCGCGGGTCGAGGGTGTCGTCGGTGGCGATGTCGGGGTGGGTGATCTCGGGGTATCCGCCGGCCTCCGGGTGCGGGCCCAGACCGTCGTCGGCGACGTCGAGTCCGCGGGAGCCGTCCTGGCCGTCCGGCGCGGGCAGGCCGTCGAGGATGCGCGCGTACGAGGACGAGCTGCGCGGCACCGTCTCCAGCTCGCCGATGTCGGAGCGGCCGAGGCCCAGTCCGATGGTGCGTTCCGGGCTGTCGCTGTCGGCCGGTTCGAGGGCGAGCAGGCCCCGCTGGGCGCCGACGAGCGTGGCGCCGGCGCGGAGCGTCTCGCGGAGTGCCTCGTCGAGGGTGGCGGTCGCCGAGAGGCGTTCGGCGAGCTCCTGAAGGGTGGTCAGGTCCGTGACCCAGCTGGCCAGCCTGTCGTGGATGGCGGCGAACTGCTCCGCCGATGCATCGGAAGCGGGGGGCGCAGTCTGAGGCGGCGGGGAGATCACGGGTTTGAATCCGGCCACTTTCGACCGCTGCGGGGCGCTCACGGGAGCGTTCTCGCGCTCTGGACAGTCTCTCTGCATAGCATCGCAAACCCCCATGGCACGCTGCTCCGCTGGCAATGCACCAGATGTACACGTACCAACAACGGGATGTCCAGCATTGTCCCTGCACTGCGAATGGTGTCCGTGTGCCGATGTTGACTCCGCAGGCCGGTGCGGAGGTTGTGGAACGTTGGCGTAAAATCGTCTCTGCGGGGCGGCATTTGCTGTCGACTGGAGCAACCCCGCACACCCGCTCGCTTCCCCGCCGTTGAGGGAAGCGCAGGCCGGAGGGTCCACTCGGCAGCCGCGGGAACGGAACCCGGCGAGGGGGCGGCGCGTCATATGAGGCAGCTGCCCCTCCCCTCTCCGGCTCGGCGGACAGGCACGGCCGGTATGGCCAGTACGAGCGCAATACCAAGCGTTATCGAGGGCACCAGCACAGAAGGCGGCACGGCGCGCGGGCACCCCGCGTGAGCCCGCACCCGCCGAGGTTCAGGCTCGGCCGTGGGACGAGATGCGCCCCATGTGGCGCACAGTGAGTAATGAGTGACGTGTTGTGATGGGCTGAACGATCTCTGTCGAGACGATCTGTTGGCGTTTACGGAAAGGAACGAGCGCACATGCGCGAGATCCTCGGAAGGCGACGCATGAACCGGTCTTCGCTGCGCAACGCGGCGCTCCACTACGCGACTTGCTGGGGCTGGCCGGTACTCCCCGGAGCAGCGCTGAATCCGGCCTCCGCCGCGACCGCACGCCAGTCCAAACAGCCGCAGGCCGCCGTGTGCTCCTGCCCCGATCCCGACTGCGCGGTGCCGGGAGCACACCCCTTCGACCCCGTGCTGCTCGCCGCGTCGACGGACGCCCGTATGGTCGGCTGGTGGTGGTCCAACCGGCCCACCGCGCCACTGATCCTCGCCACCGGTGGCCGTGGCCCTTCCGCCCTCAGCCTGCCCGCGATCGCCGGTGCACGCGCGCTGGCCGAGTTCGACCGCCTCGGGGAGCGCATCGGGCCGGTGGTCGCCACGCCGACCCGGTTCACGCTGCTCGTCGCGCCGTACGCCCTCGCGGAGCTGGGCGAGAAGCTGTACGCCCATGACTGGGTGCCCAGTTCGCTCCGCTTCCACGGTGAGGGCGGATACGTCGCCCTGCCGCCCTCGCACACCGGCGCCGGCCGGGTGCGCTGGGAACGCGAACCGGTCGCCGCGGACGAGGCGGAGGGTGCCCGCAGGTCCGGACGGTCCGCCGCGCGCCGTGCCAGGCGCGGGGCGCTGCCCCGTACGGTGCCGTGGCTGCCGCGCATGGAGCGCGTCCTCGACGTCCTCGTCGAGGCGAGTACGACCGCGCCGGACTCCGGCACGAGCCTCACCTTCTGACCCCGGCGGCCCCCGGCCGCACCGCGCCCCGGAGTGCCCTCCGGGGCGCGCGCATGAGGCAGGCGCGGCCGCGTCACCCATACGGGTAGGAGCCGGCAGGGGGCGTACGCGAAATGGGCGTCCACGTCGCCGAGTTGGCGCGGTGTGCCGGATATGTTCCCCTCACTGCCCCGCTTCCGCCCCCTCAGTGAGCCGTAGATGGGTTCCCTCATGCCTCAGCAGCCGCAGAACCGCGCGTCTCACCTCCCTCTCGCGGGGCTCGCCTGCACCGTGGTGCTCGCTGCCGCGCTGCCGATCGCCGCCGCCACGGCAGGGAGCGGCGGGTCCCTTGCTGCCGGCGGTGAGCCGCCGCAGATCACGAAGTTCACGGAATCCGGGGCGGAGGGCGGCGAGCGGTCCGGCTCGGAGACCGGGGCAGCCGGGGGCACCCGTGGCGGGCCTGCCGGGGATGCCCCCGTCGGCGCGCTCTCCGCCTCGTACTGCGGGGCCGAACTCGCCGCAGCGGACGGGCTGCGCGCGCAGCCCTGCGTGCTGTCCGACGGGGAGGACGCGTGGGCGCGTGCGTACTACCGGAACGGCACCGCGTCCCCGCTGCGGGGAGCGCTCACGCTCACCCGTCCCGACGGCACGTCGCTGCGCATCGACTGCGCGTTGCCGTCCCGCGGCGGCGAGGGCATGTGCGAGACGCCGCGGGAGCGGGTCCGGGCGGCGGACGGGCGGGCGCCCGGCGGGGTTCGGCGCTACTCGGCGACAGTGGAGATCGGAACTCCCGACGGGGAGCGGCTGTTGCTCCGATCCGTGAGCAACTCGCAAGCCTGAAAGGCGAGTTGGGTGCACGGTGGAGGTGCGCCCCGGATCCGGGCATGAAAGAACCCGGTCGCTGGCGACGGGGGATGCACCAGCGACCGGGCTCCTAGAAAGGTAACAAGAGATCCGCCGTTAGCAAATTCGATCGCGCAGATCCGGACGTTGATTTACCTGCCAGTATGCTCGATTACCCGCCAGGTGTGACGGGAGTCACGGTCACACTTTCTCCGTACGGCCTCTGCGGAATGGTCTGCTCCAGATCAGCTCAGTGTCACCTGGCGGTTCATGAGGCCGCTGCGGGCCCGACGTTCGTCGGCGGTGAGCGGCGTCCCGGCGGCCAGAGCCTCCGCCAGCCGCTCCGCGAACGAGGCCGCGGGCTTCTCGCAGTCCTCGGCGCGCATGCCGCCCGGAAGGTCCCACACGGGCACCGTCAGCCCGTGCGCGCGGAAGGAGCCCACGAGCCTGGTGTCGTCGCCGAGCGACGAGGTGCCGGCGGCGTGCAGGCGGGCCAGCGCGTCGAGCAGCTTCTCCTCGGGGTGCGTCATGACCCAGCGCAGGTGGTTCTTCTCGGGAGTCTCGCACCAGTACGCCCCGTCCGCCCCGGCCAGCCGGGCCGTCGGGATGGCCGCCGAGTTGGCGCGCTCGAGGGAGGCGGCGACCTCGCCCGAGGCGTTCTCCCCCTCCTCGCCCAGCCAGAACTCGAAACCGGTGTGCACCTCGGGTGCGAAGGGCGCGTCGAGGTCCAGCAGGTCCTGCAGCCGGGGCCCGTCGGGGGCGGCGCGGCCCGCGTCCACGGGCGAACCGGGGGCGGTGGTGAAGGCGCGGTTCAGCGTGTCCGCGAGGTCGCGGCTGATGTCGCCCGTGGCGGTGTCGTTCTGCAGGCCGAGGAGGATCTCCCCGTTGTCGCGGCGCAGCGCGGGCCACGCCATCGGCAGCACCGTCGCGAGCGTCACGGACGGCACGCCCTCCGGCAGCCCGGCCTTGAGCGTCAACTGCGCCGTCGCGGCCGGGACGAGCTCCCGCAGCGCCACCCAGTCCGCTTCACCGGGCAGCCCCTCGAAGGGGCGCTGCACGAGCTCTGTCACGGCCTGGGCCGCGGCACGGCCGTGGCACGCCTTGTAGCGGCGTCCGGAGCCACAGGGGCAGGGCTCACGGGCGCCGACGACGGGGATCTCACCGTCGACGGGGCGCGGTGCGGCGGCCTTGGGCTGGGGGCGGCGCTTCTTGGCCATGGCGTGCGGTTCTCCGGTTCTGCGATCGGGTGGTCCAGGAGGATCGCGTCGGGTCGGTCGGCGGTCGATGCGTGAAGTGCGGTGCGCCGCGGCGCCGTTGAGAGCCGGCCGGTGGGCCGGCCGGGAAGCCGGTCACGGCCCGCAGCGGCAGGCGGCCCGGCCGCGCGCACCAACTGTGGGCGTGAGCCTAGCCGCTGAGCCCGTCCGAGTTCGCGCCCCGCGTGTCGTCTCCCCGGACGGAGCCGCCGGACCGCGCTGATTCGACGGCCCGGTGCTCGCCGCACGGTTCAGCGCAGCTCCTCCACCGCCGCGAGGTCCCGGGCGAGGCTGTCCGCCAGGCCCTCGCCGATACCGCCGCTGTCGCCCGCGAGAACGACCCAGACAGTCACTCCGCGGCTCGTCCCGTCATCGTGATGGGGCATTTCTCCCGGGATTTCGCGGAACTCCTCCCGGACTCCCCAATCACGCGCCAGGGCGCCGATGATGGCGAGGCCCCGGCCGCCCCGCGCGCTGACCGACGGAGTGGCGGGCAACGGCCGTGTGGGGCCGCCGCCGTCCGTCACGGAAATGGTCAACTCGCCGTGCCTGTCGCGGTTCCAGGCCGCTCGCACGGATTCGTCGCGGCTCAAGGGCCGTGCGTGCCGGCACGCGTTGCTCAGCAGTTCGGAAAGGATCAGTACGGCGTCGTCGACGACCGTCTCGTCAGCCCCGCTCGCAAGCAGGTCCGCGCGCATTCTGCGCCGCGCAGCCCCTACGCCGGCGGGGCCGTGAGGCACAGCCATCGTCGACGAAGCAGGCACGTTCTGTGCCATAACCAACGCCACCCCCGAGACCTCCTTTGCCCCACGCCAATTCGATGGATGCCCCGGGAACGTCTGGCGGAAACCGGCCACGCAACGCTGCTTGACGCATTCGGAAGGATCGAATACAGAACGAATGCTTCGATGCACTCCTGGTAAGAGGTTTGTTTTCAGGGCGAATTGGGCTCCTGAAGCACCCTCGCGGCCGTGCCGGTTGTGTCGTATCTAACACGGCGGCGGAAAAGCGGCGTTCTCAGCGCAGTTGAGCCAGTACCTGCTGTGGCCGGTTTGTGATCACCGCGTCGACGCCGAGGTGTACGCACAGCTCGACGTCCTCCGGCTCGTTGACTGTCCACACGTGCACCTCGTTGCCGTGACGGTGCGCGCGCTCCACGTACTCGGGGTGGGCCCGCAGGATGCGGATGCTGGGGCCCGCGATCGAAACCCCGGGAGGCAGCCGTCCGTCACGGTGCCGGGGCAGGAGCAGGCTCATCAGGTAGACGGTCGGGATGTGCGGCGCGGCGGCCCGTATGCGGTGCAGCGACCGCGCGGAGAAGCTCATGACCCGTACGGGTGTCACGGGCCGGTACTTCTCCAGGAGCTGCAGCAGCCGCACCTCGACCTGGCCCGCCCACCGCGACGGGTGCTTCGTCTCGACGGCGAGTCCCACGGGGCGCGGGGCGTCCGCCACCAGCTGGAGCAGGCGCTCCAGAGTGAGGACGGAGGTGCGGTCGCTCTCTTCCTGGTCCGGCGACTCGTACGGGTCCTCGTCGGGGCCCTCCTTCTTCCACGAGCCGAAGTCGAGGGCGGCGAGGTCGGCGAGCTCCAGGGCGGACACCGCTCCGCGGCCGTTGGAGGTGCGGTTGACCCTGCGGTCGTGTACACAGACGAGATGGCCGTCGGCAGTGAGCCGTACGTCGCACTCGAGGGCGTCCGCGCCCTCGTCGATCGCTCTGCGGTACGCCGCAAGGGTGTGCTCCGGCGCGGCCTCGGACGCGCCGCGGTGCGCGATGACGGACATCGGGCTCGCGGGGGAGAGGCGCGACCCGGAGCGGATCTCGGAGCTCACCGGGTTATCGTGCCACCGGCGGATGGGGAGGCTGCCGTGGGCCTGCCGCGGACGCGTCGGATATGCCCTGCTATGCCGGAGGTAAAGGTTCCCCCGCTCCGGCCGGGCGGCGGTTTACGTCCGCCTGACGCACCATGGGAAAGGCTGTCCTAGGACATCCGAATACGCGAACGCCCGGTCTGCGATGGCGTGTAGCTGATGAGGAGAAACCTGTGAGCACCGAGAACGAGGGCGCTGCCACCACGCCGGCGGCGGGGCCGAACCCCACGTCCCCCACGGTGCCGACGGCGGGGGCGCACGACGGCGCCCCCGCACCCGAAGCCACCGACTCCCAGGGGCCCAGCATGAGCAAGCCGGAGACCACGCCGTCCTCTTCCGGGGACACCGTGCAGTTCGGTGCGGTCGAGCCCGCTCAGCCGGGGCACCAGCCTGAGCCGCAGCCTCTGGCCGCCCACCCTGCGCAGCCCCCGCACCGGCCGGAGCAGCCGCCCATGGCGGCGGGGCACCAGCAGCAGCCGGCGGGAGCCTTCGGCGACCCGGGATCCTCCGGCGGGCCGGAACACGGCGGCCAGCCCTCCCACGGCGGCCCGTGGGGTCACACCCCGTACGGCGGTCCCGGCGCGGGCGGCCACGGTTCCGGCGGCCCGGGTGCGGGCGGCGGCCCCGAGGGGCCCGCAGGCCCGCAGTACCCGTGGGGAGCGCCGCCGGCGCCTCCCGGTCCCCCGCCCAGAGGAAAGCGGCTGTCGGGGGGGCTGCTCGCAGCCGTCCTCGTGGCCGCGCTGGTCGCCGGCGGCATCGGAGGCGGCATCGGCTTCTGGGCGGCGGAAAGCGGAGACGACAGTTCCACGACGATCACGTCCGGGTCCGACCCCGAAGCGCTCAACCGCTCCCCCAAGTCCGTCGCGGGTATAGCCGCCAAGACACTGCCCAGCGTGGTGACGATCGAGACCAGCGGCGGCGGGGAGGAAGGCACCGGCACCGGCTTCGTCTTCGACAAGCAGGGCCACATCCTGACCAACAACCACGTCGTCGCCAGCGGCGGCGACAGCGGCGGCCTCTCCGCGACCTTCTCGGACGGCAAGAAGTTCGAGGCCGAAGTCGTCGGAAAGGCGCAGGGGTACGACGTCGCGGTCATCAAGCTCAAGGACGCCGACGAGCGCAAGCTCCGGCCGCTGCCGCTCGGCAGGAGCAACGACGTACAGGTCGGCGACGCCACCATCGCGATCGGCGCGCCGTTCGGTCTCTCCGGCACCGTGACGACGGGCATCGTCAGCGCCAAGAACCGCCCGGTGGCCTCCAGCGACGGGCAGGGCAGCAACGCGTCCTACATGAACGCCCTGCAGACCGACGCCTCGATCAACCCCGGCAACTCGGGCGGGCCCCTGCTCAACGCCCAGGGCGCGGTCATCGGCGTCAACTCGGCCATCCAGTCGGCCGGCGGCGAGGGCGGCCTCGGCCAGGGGCAGTCCGGCAGCATCGGCCTCGGCTTCGCGATCCCCGTGAACCAGGCCAAGCGCGTGGCCACCCAGCTGATCAAGACGGGCACGCCCGTCTACCCGGTCATCGGCGCCACGGTCACCATGGACCAGAAGGGCGGCGGCGCCGTCATCGCCGACAGGGGCGAAGGCAGCCAGGACGCGATCACCAAGGACGGGCCCGCGGACAAGGCAGGCCTCAAGCCCGGTGACGTCATCACCAAGCTGGACGACACCACGATCGACAGCGGGCCCACGCTCATCGGCACGATCTGGACGCACAAGCCCGGCGAGAAGGTCAAGATCACCTACGAGCGGGACGGCAAGGAAGCCACGACCGAGGTGACCCTCGGATCCCGCAAGGGCGATCAGTGACCGGCCCGGCCATTCGCTAGGCTGGCCCTCGCGCTGCCCCTGCGGGGGCGGCGCGAGGAGGTGTGCCCGAGCGGCCGAAGGGAACGGTCTTGAAAACCGTCGAGGCAGCGATGTCTCCGTGGGTTCAAATCCCACCGCCTCCGCCGAGGTGAAGGAAACAGCAGGTCAGAGGGGGCGCCCGCCGAGGACGGGCGCCCCCTCTGACGTTCGAGTTGTCTCACCCCATCTCGCCTAGATCCCAGCATTGACCAGTACGTATGGGCCATCTGTGGGCCAGCCTCAATGCCGATCTCCCTCGTCGAGTGCCCGCGCGATCAGGTTGTTGGAGTGCTGTTGACCGCCTTTGAGGATCTTGGCGTAGAAGCGGTACAGCACGGCGATGCTGTGGCCGGCGCGGGCTGCGACCTCCGCAGGGTCAACCCCTGACTTGATCCAGAGTGAAACCCCCGCGTGGCGCAGGGAGTACGGGACTGCCGCGAGCGCGGACTCCACCTCACGAGGGGACAACACAGCCTCGCGTGCTCTCTCCCAGACTTCGCAGTACTCGGTGGAGGCCACTCGCCCGCCCCGGGCAGCCCGGAACAGTCGGCCGTCATCGGCTGTGCCGTAGCGGGCGATGTGTTCCCGCAGCAGGTGCACAAGGACCGGCGGGATGGGCACGGTCCGCGTTGCGCCGCGCTTCCGTCGTTTGAGCCCACGCTTCTCGTACGACGTTCCGTCGTCCGTCCAGCCGCCGCCCACCTCTGGGCGACTCTCTCCGAGTAGCAGTTCGCCCCACTCCTTTACGGACTCGGGCGAGGCCGGCGGCAAGGTGCAGTCCGATGCCTTGAGTGCAACAATTTCGCCTGGTCGCATGGCTCCGTAGTACAGGCAACCGAAGAAGGCGTGCAGGTGCGCGCCGCGCGGTCCGGAGTCGCGGACAGACCCAAGTAGCTTGCGTGCTACGTCCGGCCCCGGCACGTACCGGAAATCGATCTCGTCGTCATTGTCGGGCGGCGTCCAGTCCACGCGAGGCAGAGGGTTCGCCCCCAGTAGACCCTTTTCCTCAACTGTGTAGCGGAGCATGTTGCTCAGCACCATTCGCTTGCGTCTGGCCGTGTTTTCGGCGGCCTTACCCCCGTCCAGTCGGAGTGAGAGCGCCTCCAGAGCGGGGCGCAGAAGCGCGGGGTCCTCCAACTCCCTGACCTTGACAGAGCGGGCGGCAATCCAATCCAGAGCGGCGTGAATTTCGGGCGGCGGTTCCTCGACGACGTAACGCGAGACCCATGCCCCCTCGGAACTGCGGACAGCCCGGAACGCCCACTGGTAGAGGGCGGCACGAGTCACGGCCGCGCGGGGTTCTCCGCGCCTGCTTGTGACTAGTACAGGGGTCACGACGGCGAGCGATTCCGCGATGCTTGCTCGGTGCTTGGCGGCGGCGCGCGGCCACTTCATCAGCACGTATTCCGTGGCGTGCTCGTACCAAGTAGGGGAAGTACGCGCCATCAACTCTCCTGCGGGGAGGCCCGTCTCCTCGTCGAATTGCTGGTGATCGCGAAGCGCTGCCATCAGTTCTGACTGACGGCCTTCCGCCTGCGGCTTGAGCTTGAAACTCCGGGAGTGGGCGCGCTCTCCAACCCGCCATCGGAGTTCCCACGGCTTCGGGCGCCCGGAGCGCTTGCGGATCGACCAGATGTCTACGTCATACGTGAGCATGGCTCTCCAGAAAGAAAGGGGCCCGCGCTCAGCGCGGGCCCCAAGGAAGTGATCGGATCTACGCGGCGTGCTGCTCGCAAGCGGCCCACCAGGCGTCCAAGTCGGCGCGGCGGCAGCGAATTTGGCCGTTGGGGAGCTTCATGAGCCTCGGTGCCTTTCCGCGGGCCCGCATGCGGTAAAAGGCGGCACGGCTCATGTCGATCTCTTCGAGGACTTCGGAGAGTTTGAGCATCTGCGTGCGTGGCAAAGCTGCTTCTCCTTCGCTGTGGGTGCGCTGAAGGGCCGGGGCTCTGTGGCCCCGGCCCTGGGAAGTCGGTTACGTGGGTTACGTGGTTACATCCCAGGTCAGCGAGTGGTTTTCTGTAACCGGAGCTTTGGTGTAACCGGAACAGCTCGGCTACGGAGCGGTGGTGGCGGGTGCCGGTGCAACGGCGCCGTTACGGTTACAGCCCCCTTCGACGGTTACCTCGTCGTCGCTGGTCAGCATGGGTGTGAGGGGGGTTGTAACCGGTGTAACCGACTCCTGTAGGCCGGGTCCGGGAGGTGCGGGGCAGTAGCGGGCCCAGGCGTCCGCGAGGTCTTCGACGTGGTAGCCCTTGGTGGGTTGTCCGCCGATGCGGATGGTGCGGGACCGGATCCGCTTGCCCTTGCCGTTGACGTACTCCCCGAGCATCCGGGAGAGCCCGCGGGCGGTGAGGGGGCGGCCGTCGAGGTCGCCCCAGGGGGCGTCTTCCATGGCGTTGAGCAGGTGCAGAATCTCGACTGTGGAGACGGCGGCTTCGCCTGGGAAGACGTGGTCGCGCAGGTCGGTGAGGAGCTTGACTCCGAGGGAGGCGCGGTCGTCTTCATCGACTGCGGTGACCAGTTCCACGCACGCGGCCCGGGCCCGCTCGGGCCACTGCCCGCCGGCCGCGTCGGCGACGGCGAGCAGCGGCTCCCAGACGTCGGCGGGTCGGTCGGTGATGCCCTCGGGCATCTCGGGCCACGCTCCGTCGACCTTCTCGCTGACCTGCTCGGACCACTGGGCGAGCTGGTCTCGCAGCTCGTTGCCTTCCTTCTCGTGGATACGGGCCCGGTAGGGCTCCACTCGTTCTGTCCGCGCGCGCCGGCGCATGCGGATGACGATGGAGCGCGCGAGGATCGTGTCCGGGAGGGTGCCCAGTCCGGCGAGCGCGACGGCGCAGTAGGAGGGGAAGGGCACCACGGACTGGTTTCCTTGTCCGTCGGCCACACATCGGTAGGAGACTCCGGAGCGGCGGTGCCCGGCGTTCAGCAGTCCGCGCAGGTCCTCGTTGGCGTCTTTGGCCTTGGCGCCGAAGACGGTGTCGATCTCATCGAAGAGGATGACCGGCCGCCCGGTCTCGTCCGCGACCGCGCGGAACAGCGCAGCCGGGGAGGCGTTGACCGCGTGCATCGGCCGGGGCACGAGCGTGGAAGACACCTCCAGAGCGCGGGTCTTGCCCGATCCCGGCTCCGGGGAGAGGAACGCCAGCCGCGGGGTGGAGTCGAAGCAGTCGAGCAGGTGGGTGTGTGCGTCCCAGAGCACGGTGGCGACGTAGGCGGCGTGGGAGGGGAAGGCGTTGAAGCGGCGGTGGAACGCCTCGACTTCGTTGAGCAGCGCGGCGCCGTCGATGGGCTCGGTCATGCGGCGGCCCTTCCTTCTGTGCGGGTGAGCAGGGGGCATGTGGTGCGGTGGGCGTTGTGGTCTTCGACCAGGGCCAGGGCCTTGCGGCGGCCGACGACGAAGCGGTCGCGTCCGCACGCGCACCACGAATGGGCAGTGGGGGTGGCCCGCCAGTCGGGTGGAGCCACGACGTGCAGCCACGCCACGGGACGCCGGCCGTCACCGGCAGCCGGGGAGGCCGGTTGCTGTTGGGCGGGAAGAGCTGAAAGGACGCCCTGACGGGCGGCGCTTTCCGGTGCGACAGCCCCTGTCCGTCCCGGGGGCAGTGCCGCAGTTCGAGGAGAGGCGGTCATACGGTCCTCCCGGTGGCGCTGGTGAGGCCGTTGGCGACGGCGCGGCGTGCATACGGCTCCGGCACCCCGACGCAGACGGCGGTGGCCACGAGCTGCTCGGCGAGTTGCTCGAGACCGCAGGGGCCGGGGCAGTCGGTGTGGCGTGCGGCGAGGAACTGCGCGACCCCGAACGCCTGCGATCCAGCGCCCGTTTCGGTGTGGGCTCGGATCTTGGCGAGACCGCGTTCCAGGCCGGTGCGGACGTAGGTGTCGGTGTGGCGGCAGCCGGTGGCCACCCGCCGCTCCCACGTGACCGCGATCTTGGGGGAAGAGACCACCCCCGCGCCGGGCGGGCGGGTGGTCTCTTCCTTCTCCACCAGCGCGCGGACGGCCTCCGGCAGCTCGACCAGCGGGCCGATGCCGGGGCCGAGCCACCGCGCGTAGGACATGGACGATTTGATGTCCACGCCGTGGCGCACGGCGTTGGCGGAGCGCACCGCACCGCGGTAGATCCAGTGCTCCCCCCGCCCGGTGGCGACCGTCCGCGTGGCCGGGAGAGCCTCGCGGGCCCAGGCGACCGCCTGAGCGTCGTCCAGATCGACCACCGTGAGGCCCGCATCGCCCGGGTGGTAGGCCACGTGAGCTGCTCGCCCCCACGCCGCGGTCCACGCAGGCGAGTTGAGCACGTCGGGGCGGGTGGTGGCGGCGGCCCAGCCGTGGCAGGGAGCTGCACAGTGGCAGGAGCCCGCTCGGAGCATGTTGGGCCGCCCACTGCAGGCGTTGTCGTGGCAGGTGGGGCAGTTGGCGAAGGGCCGTTTGCCGCAGCTGAGCGGCAGGACGGGCACGCCACAAGCGGCCAGGTCGAGGGCCGCGCGCAGGGGCCCAGATCGGCGGAGATGGGTCATGCTGGAGGTACCTCCTGGGTCGTTGATTCAGGGTTGGGAGCCGGGGCGACCGCGGATCTTTGGCGAGATGGGGCGGTCGCCCCGGGCGTACTCAGAACGGCGGCTCGTCGCCCGCCGGCTTGCTGCCGGTGCTCCAGGGGTCACCGGCACCGTTGGAGCCGCTCCCGTTGCCGCCGCTGCTGGTGGCCTTGGTAGTGGTGGCGGTGGCGAACTTCAGTGACGGGCCGATGTCGTCGACTTCGAGGGCGAGCATCGAGCGGTTCTCGCCCTGATCGGTCTGCCAGTCGAATTGCCGCAGACGACCGGAGACGATGACCCGGCTGCCCTTGGTGAGGGATTCGGTGACGTGCTCGGCGAGGCCGCGCCAGGCGGAGCAGCGCATGAACATCGCGGTGCCGTCCTTGTACTGGCCGGATTCGCGGTCGAAGGTGCGGGGTGTGGAGGCGACGGTGAACTTCGCCAGCGCGGCGCCGCCCTGGGTGAACTTCAGCTCGGGGTCGGAGGTGAGGTTGCCGATGACGGTGATGGGGGTGTCTCCCATAGCCATGGATGTGTGCTCCTTCTTGGTGTGGTTGATCGGTTGCGGGTGGTCTGTGGTGGTCAGGCGGCGAGTTCGGGCTGATGCCACGTGGGGAGCCCGGCCAGGACTCGTTGGCGCCACTGGAGGGCGTAGGGCAGGCAGTTGGCGCAGTTCTTGTGGGTGTGGCCGGGCATCGCAGGGCGCCGGCGGGCGTGATAGCTCCATGCGGCGGAGTCCGCTGAGGCGAGCAGGTGGCCGACGCGTTCGAGGCCGAGGGTCTTGAAGCCGAAGCCGTGCAGGCGCAGGCCGTGGGCGGCCATGGCGGTGACGATCGCGGCGCCCTCGAGCGTGGATTGAAGGCGGCATACGGAGCCGAGGCCGACGATCGGCTCCTGGTTCAGGTCGACTCCGGCGTTGTCGTAGAGCTCCAGGCAGCGCTCGTAGTCGGACACCTTGCGGCCTTGTATGGCCGGGGCGATCCGCAGCTCAGGTGCCAGTGAGCGCAGTTCGAGGAAGTTGGCCACAGTGCGTCTCTGGTGCTCTTCCACGGACAGGTGGGTGCCGACGAAGGTGAGAGGACCGGCTGTGCCGCCGTGAATGATGAGGTCCTCGCACATCCAGTCCTGCGGGGCAGCCCAGTCATACGGGCCCACGCACTCCCAGATGCGCCGCAGATCCTGCACGTACTGACGCGGGGTGCGCGTCCACCGGCCATGGTTCTGGAGCTCTGTGAAGCCGCCGGAGTCGATGGCGTATGGCCCGAGTGCCTCGGGCAGTGTGACTGCGCTGGTGAAGTGCTCGGATTTCAGGAACAACGGCACCTTCGTGAGGCGGACCCAGTGCCGTTTGTGGGTCGTCAGGTAGAAGCGCACGGACGGCTCCCTAGTGTTGGATGGTTCCGTTGGCGCGGCCGAAGAGGCCGGTAGCGGTGATGTGTTGGGTGATGTGCGCGGGCGCCGGTCGACGGCAGCGCTTGATGAGTGCGGCGGCGGCCGCGCCGCCGGCGGCGATGAGGGCGACGGCGGCCCACAGGGCGTCGGTCATGGCGATCAGTCCCGGTGCGGCGTAGGAGAGTCCGACACCGGCGACTGCAACACCGGTGCCGACCGTCGGAGCAAGGAGCGCGGTGGTCTTGGCCCACCGCGGGATGGGCTGTGCGATCGGCTGCGCCGGTGCGGCGGGTGCGGGGGGTTGGGTGTAGGCGAGGGTGCTGTGGCCGCCGGGCAGGGTGACCATCTGGACCCCGGCGGGCAGTTCCTCGGGCAGCAGCCGCGACCGCCCAGCGGGGGGTTGGTAGGCCAGCGGGTCCGGGCGCCGGGTCATGGTGGTGATCTCGTATGTGGTGTGGGGATGCAAAAGTTGCTCCCTTCACGAGCGACGGCCAGCACCCCTGTGATGGCGGGTGCTGGCCGTCGTCTGGCTTGTCGTGTCGCTTGTCGTGCGGCTTGTCGCTTGTCTTGTCTTGTCGCTTGTCACCTTCCAGGTCAAAGCCGATTTTCGGCCCTCTGAGAGCCGTACAGGGGTCTTCTCAAACCGGTGGGCGACAAGCGACAAGTGCTCAGTCGTGACCGCCGCTTCCGGGTGTGTGGCGGTGGTGGACGTAGCGGGCTTTGGTGCCGGTGCCGACCCGTACGGCGGTGCCGTCGTCGGTCCAGGACTTCAGCCAGCCGACGACGGTCTGCCGGGTGGTGCCGTACTCCTCCGCCAGCCCGCGGGCGATCGCAGAGGCGCCGGTGCCGTCCGGCCCGGCTGCCAGCAGCAGCGCGAGGGCGGCGTCGCGGGCGGGGTTGTCCTCGTTCGCGGAGAGATTCAACCCACCCGACGACGACGCCCCCGCTGGCGGCTCGTCACCGCGTCCGGGTGTGGTGCCGAACTGGGCGTCGATCTCCTCGCGGAACTGCCTCAGCAGCGCCTCCTCGTCGGCGGCGCTGGGAGACGGCTGAACCTCGTCGCGGAGTGCGGCCAGGTTCAGCCGCTCACGGCTGCTTGTCTCGCCCCGCCCTGCTGAGGACGGGCCTGTGCTGTCGCGCATCCATGCGGTGCGCTCGGGATCCCACCGGCGTGCGTAGGTGTCGCCTGCGGCGCGGGCGGACTTCGCATCGAGGGTGGGGTGTCGGTCGCTGGTGGCGGTGACGATGTCGCGGATTTGGTTGGGCAGGATCCGCCACGCCTTGAACAGGCCGGCCGGGGATTCGGGGGTGCCCATGAACCCGGCGCCCTTGTACGGCGCTTGGTCGACTCGGAGGCCGCGGGAGCCGGGGAACATCTTGGACAGGTCCATGCCCTCGGTCTCCCCGCCGGTGAGGGCGGCGCGGACCTTTGCCTCGCGGCGGATCATGAGGTTGCCCAACACGGAGCCGGTGGCTCCCAGGGCGGTGAGGACGGTGCGTCCGCCCATGGCGCGGGCGATGCGGATGAACTCCAGGATCTTCTCCCCGAGCTTGCGGGTGGCCCGGTCGTTGCTGACCAGGATCTCCGCGCCCTCGTCCACGACCAGCTCGATCTGCGGAATCCTCGAACTGACCGGCAGCAGATCCGTGTTGTGCTTGCTGAGCAGGTCCTGGTAGGCGCGCTTGCGCTCCTTCATCACCGCGATCGCCGTATCGAGCATGCGCACGGCCTCCTCGTGGGTGGAGGCGAGCCAGTCCACACCAGGCCGCATCCCGTCCACGAACGACCCATCGTCGTTCAGTGCCGGGCCTACCCAGGGGAGGCCGGCGGATCCGGCGTTGAGGTCGATGACCCAGGTCAGCACGTCCGTGGCGCGGGCGAATCCGGCCAGGATCGTGTGGACCATGTTCGTCTTGCCCGACCCGGTCGGCCCGACGACAAGCGCGCACTGTTCCCGCAGGTAGACGCGCACCTCCTCACCGTTGGTGCGCAACCCCCACGGCAGCCCCGAGAGGACCGACAGGGGGCTGTAGTCGGTGGGGTAGGTGCGCTCCTCGACCAGCACGTTCACGGTGGTCACGTCGATCAGGACGCGGCCTTGGTGGACGCCGGGGGAGGCGGTGGCGGTGCAGCCGTGCGGCAACTTCGCGTCGCCGGAGAGCCGTGCGGATTCGCGGGCGATCTTGTCGTAGGTGACGCCGCCGGTGGGGAGTTCGGCGTCGATGGTGAAGCCGGTGCCGGTGGGCCACATCTCCACCGCCACCACCCGCACGCTCACGCTGCATACGCGCTGGATGCGGTCCACCCACTCCGCCGCGATGGCCCGTCGCTCTGCGGACAGTTCACGGGCGACCTGCCGTTCCGCGGCGGCCAGGGCCTCCAGCTCCCTCGCTTCCTCGTGCAGCAGCGTCGCCCGCGCGGACGCCCCGATCCCCACGCCCAATGTGGCGAGGGAGCCCAGAGCGGTCCAGGTCAGGGGACCGGTGGTCATGGCCCAGGTCGTCCACCCGGCCCCGAGGAGCCAGGAGGCGGCGCGCATACAGGTGGTGCGGGCGGCGAGCTTGTCTCGCAGGCTGGTGATGGTGTGGCCGATGGCGCCGGCCGCGCCGACGGCCAGGGCCCAGGTGGGGGGCATGCCGGCGGCGGCGCCGGTGGTGGCGATGGCGAAGGCGCCGGTGGTGGCGGACAGGGCGCCGGTCACGGGTCCGTGACCGGCCGCCCAGTCCCACACCGGCCCAACGTCAGCCTTCTTCGACCTGCGCTTGGTGCTGGTCTTCGGCTGTTTGTTGAGGTTCACGGTGGGTGCACTCATCTCAGACGTTCCAGCCCTTCTCGGCATCGGTGCCGTTGCGGGGGTCCTCGTGGCGGGAGATGTCCTGCTCATGCGCCTTGCGGAAGAGCGGGCCCATGTCCTCAGCGACCGCCACCGCGGACATGACCGCGCCGAAGATGTCGTTGAAGCCGTCCGCGACCTGCTTCTCCAGCGGAAACTCGTTGTCGGCGCGCTCTGCGAGGATCTTCATCACGTTCGCCACCGAGGTGAGGGCGGCGGGGAGGCCTTCGACCATGGCGAGGATCTCCATGGCGTCCTCCGGGTCGTAGCTGTTCGCGGCGGATTCCATCTCCGCCGCGTGGTCCTCGAACCTGAAACCGGACATGTGCTCTCCTTCCGTGGTGGGGTCGGGGGTGGCCGGCACGAGACCGGCCGGACGCTCCGCGGTATCGCCGATGCCGTCACTGCCGTCCTGCGCGGCCTCCGCATCTGCGGCGGCCTCTTCACTCTCCTGAGCTGCGCGAATCTGGTCATCGCGCTCCGCACGCTGCTGCAGGGCGGTGCTGGTCAGAGCTGCGTAGAGGCGGCGGCCGGGGTACTGCATCCACCGCCAGCCGAGCTTCCGCCCAAGCGGGGTACTGACCAGCCCGACGACACCGAGCGCGCCGGCCAGCAGCGCGGCCACCAGGCGCCGTCCCTGGAATCGGGCGGCAGAGCGCCACAGCGCCCGCCTTGCACGCTTCCTCGCGGGAGCCTTGCGCACGTTCGCGCGCTGGTCAGCGACCGTCCCCGCGTTGCGCCGGTCCCGTTCCTTCCGCGCCTTGTCCACAGCCGCGCTGCGGGCCTTCCCCGCCCCGCGCAGCCCCTTGCCCAGGCCGCGGCCGATCGGCCCCCGACCGGCCAGGGAGGCGTTCCGGGCGCGGGACTTGGCATCCCGCCGGGCATCCGCTGCCGAGCGTCGGGCGCTGTCGGAGGCCGCGCGGCGCTGAGCACGGGACGGAGTGCTTTTCCGCTGCGCGTCCCGCAGGGCCTTGACCTGCCCCACACGGCTCCGCGGCGTTCCCCAACCCGCCGACGTGCGAGAGGAACTACCCCGCCCACCAGCAGTCTTCCGGGAGTTGGGTTTGCGGCCGGACGTGCCGAGGCTGGAGCCCGTGCGCTGGCGCGGCACCCGGCCACCAGCGCCCTTCCGGGCACCGGCCTGGACGTTGTTGCGGGTGCGGGTCTGCGACTTCGTCTTGTTGCGCCGGGCACGGGCCGCAGCAACGGTGCCGAGGACGGCGGCGCCGGTCGCGGCGACCGCAAGTGCGGCCGGACCGCCGACCAGCGCGGCCGAACCCAGCAGCGAAGCGGTGGCGTTGGTGCCGGTCAGCGCGAGTGGCACGACGGGCCAGCCGCCTGGTGTGTGCCCCACCACCGTCGTGTCAGCGGCGCTGGCCGTGTCGGGAGGCGGCGGCGGGGGGTCGGTTGCCGGCGCGGCCTCGGGGGCCTCTACCGGCTTCATCGTGGTGTCCGTCATGCTGGTGTGCACTCCTTCCGAGGAGTTCGTGAGGAGGCCCGGACGCTGCCGGCCAAAGCAACGCGTCCGGGTCTTCCGTCTTCCGTCACCGCCGGTCAGTCCTGGTGGTGACGGCGGTTCCGCTCTTCCAGCTCGTCCAGGTCCTTCATGTAGTCGGCGTGGTCCATGGCCTCGTAGTGGGCGTCCAGTTCGTCGAGTTCGGCCCTGCGGCGCTCGTATGCGGCCTGGCCCGGCCATTCCTCTGCCATGTCGTCTCCCTTCGGGTTAGGCGGCGAGTGCGTGGCCGTCGTGGCAGGTCACGCACTCACCGAGTGAGGTGGGGATGGTGTAGCCGCGGTCCAGGCCGCAGCCGGGGCAGATGCGGCGTGCGGCAAGGGCCTTGGTCAGCGCCGCCCACTTGCCGGGCGTCATCGGCCGTACAGGCAGCGCTCGTTCGAGGCGGTAGAGGTAGGCCACCCGGACGCCGCCGCGGTTGCGGCGTGAGCGCCACATGACTTGTCCGGCGACCGGCTGACCGCCCGGCCGCAGGTCGCGCGCCCGTAACTGGCGGCGCGTGGCGAGCCCTTCCGGGGCGAATCGCCAGGGGTAGGTGGGCATGCCGTACCGCGCGCCTTCCGGGTCGTAGAACCGCACGACGGCTGTCACGAGACACCCGTCAGGGCGCTGTCAGTGGAGGGGTGCGCGGCAGCGCGCGGCGGGCGCGCGGCAAGCTGCGCGGCGCGCGCGGCACGGAAGTCTCGCAGCCAGTTCCGCGCGTTACCGCCATCGACACCGAACCGCGCAGCGAGGTCGCCGGCGGTCGGCTCGACGGTCCCGTTGGAGTGCTGCAGGGCGTTCTGGTAGTGCTCCCATCCGGCCTGCTTGGCTTCCGAGCGGAACAGCGGCCCCTCACCGTTCACGGCGCCTTCAGGGGCGCCGGCAGCGTGCGGGGCGAGGTCTCCGGCCAGCCGGTCACGCAGCAGCTCAGCCTCACGAACCTGCGCAGAGACCTGCACCAACGCAGCCTCGTGCCGCTGCGCCGCCTGCTTGGCAGTGCGGGCGCGGGAGGTTAGGTCATCCAGCGCCTGCCGTGCGGTATCCGCCTCCTTCCGCAGGTCGATCAGCTGTTGCTCCGCGCGCTTGTGGGCCTCGCTCAGCTCCTGCCGCGCGCCGCCGGTAGCGGCTTCCGCGCGCTGCCGCGCGGTGTTCTCCTCGTCCCGCGCGTCTGCCGCGCGCTGCCACGCGGCCTCCGCCTCGCCCGCTGCCTTCTCGATCTGTTCGCGGAGGTTGTCGAGGTGTTCCTGCGCGGCTTCGGTGGCCTCTTCCGCGCGCTGCCGCGCGGCCTCTGCTTCCTGCCGCGCGCTTTCCGCGCGCTGCCGCGCGCTCTCGGCTTCTGCCGCGCGGGAGGAGGCTTCGGCGTGCTCGGCAGCCTCGGTGACAGCGAGCCCTTCGAGGAGTTCCAGGACCGCCGACGGGTTGCCGTAGTCGAGCTGGGCGACCTCGTCCGCGCGGGTGAGCGCGGTCAGGCGGCGGACCATCGCCAGGGCCTGCCCCCGGTCGGTCGCCACGTCGGCCTTGTCCAGGGCCTTCTGCGACTTCCGGCGGCGACGGGCCACCCGCCGCTGCCCCCGCCCGGCACCGGCGCCCGGGGACTTGAGGGTCAGGCGCAGGCGGTAGACGCGGCGTGCGGCTTTCTGCGCTCGTGCAGCGCGAGCGATGCCGCTTGCGGACTGGCCCGGGTCCAGGCCGAGGGAGGCGAACAGGGCGGCCCAGGCGTGCTGCCAGATCAGCAGCACAAGCCGCATCGGGCCCGGACGGCCACCCTCCTCCACCTCGCGCCCCTTGTCGGTGCGGTGGAGCTTGGAGCGCAGCTGAAGCTCGATCAGCCACGTCGCCAAAGGGGGGATCGCGGCCATGACGGGCCGTGCCCACCAGTTCGGGGCGTGGACGGCGTTCATCAGCGACGAAAACCCGACCAGGGTCCAGGCGGTGCGGTGCATCAGCCGCAGCTCATCCGTCCAGCCCACGGTGGGGTCGGCGGCGCGGTAGAGCATGACCAACAGCGTCATCTCCGCCGCATCGAACACGGCGATGAACGCCACCGCCAGCCACGACGAGAGCTCGGCCGTGTCGCGGGCGAAGCCCCACAGGCCATGCACCGAGACGGCGACGCCGCCCAGGGCGACGACGGCCTGCGGGCCGATCCCCGCCAGCCAAGGCGTCTTCCCACGGCGCCGGGCGATGAGCGCGATCCCGACCGCGAGGATGAGGAAGGTGACCGCTGCGGCAACGAGAAGGGGCAGCCACCCGGGCTGCCCCTCCAAGAACTTGCTGAGTGTGCTGGTCACCGGCGACGCCTCCTTCGGGGGGTGCGGTGCAGACTCCAGCCCGCCCACGCCAGCCCACCGGCCACGAGAGCGCAGCCGAGGCTGTCGAAAGCGACGGAGGCGAGAGCGACGAGGGTGAAGCCCCACCGGAAGAGCGGACTGGCCAGCTCCTTACGGAGGCTGCGGTGACGCCTTCGGGTGGTAGTCATCAGGCCACCTCCGGGGCCACCGTGGCGCGGTTGGCCAGGTGCCGGCGCGTTGTCAGGACCCGGTGCTGGGCCCGGCGGACGCGCCGGGAGTCCAGCTCGGTGGGGAGGCGGTCGAGGGCGGCGATCCGGGCGTCGAGCAGCTCGACTTCCGCGAGGATCAGCGGCATCTCCGCATCGATGGCGTCCAGTTCGGCATCCGAAGGTTCGAGCTCCGAGATGGCAGTGTCATGGACGCTGGTGAGGAGTTTGCGCGAGGTCGTCATGGTCTTCTCCAGGGCGTGTGTCAGAGGGTGCGTGGACGTCGCGGACTTCGTGGCCGACGGCATAGGCGACGGCCGCCGCGCGGGCGGCAGCCGTCAGCAGGTGGCGCGTGGCCGGGTGGTGGAGTCCGCGGATGTGGATGGACCGCGCAGCCGCCTGCTGAGCAGCGCCGGCGCGGTGTATGTCGAGGTCATCAGCCAAGGTGTGGTGACCAGGTCAGGACGGGCCCGCCGATAGCGTCCGGCGGGCCCGTCAGGTGTGAGCGGTCAGATGCCGCAGCGGGGGCAGGCGCTGTCGGGCTGCTTGTGCTCCCCGCAGTTGTTGCAGTTCATCGGCGCCTCACCGCCCGTCCGAGCCGAACAACGCGTCGTCCAGCTCGTCCTCGTTGGCCGTCGGGCCGTCCAGCGGCGGAGCAGTCCGTTCCTCGCTCATCGCCCGCCCCCGGACCGGACGCGGCGCAGGGCCTCGTCCATGTCGGGATCCGAGTCAGTGAGCTGCGCCGGTAAGACGGCGCGTACCATGCTGGTGATCACAGGTTCCTCCAGATCAGGTGCCTGTTCAGCGCCGTCCGGAGGGGCAAACTCCGGACGGCGCGCTGGTGTGTTGGGGCATTCCTGCTGCCCCACGCCGACGACCCTCCAGTCCGGAAGGGCTGGAGGGTGACGACGTGCTTGTCGGTGGGTGCCCTGAGCACGCCCACCCCCTTGCGGGGTGCCCGGGGAGCTCCCCGGGGGCATCGTCACTGCTCTGCCGGTCAGCAGGATGGCCACACCGTGCGCGGTCGTGCGCACCCCCAGAGCCGTGTAGGGGAAGCGGTGTGTGGCTGGCGGCCATGCCATCAACGGCGTAACCCGGCCGTCGCGGAGGCGATCTGTCTCATCTCGCCACATGCGTTGGAACCCTCGCTGGCCTCTCCGCAGGCCGACAGGCACCGCCCAGCCGTGTGCACCGAAGTGCATCACCTGCTGACCAGTCCTCCTGACGGCTTTCCGGTCCTTCCCCACACCCCGAACCTTCTGGGGCGGCGCGCCACCGCGTAGGGGGAGACAACGTGCGTCGACGGCGGTTCGCCCTCGCCCCCGAAGAGGGTTAGACGCCTACCCCGACCGCTGTCCCGCGTCGGCTCCGCATGATCACTATTCAGTTCACAACTAACAGGCGCTGCCTTCCGACCCGTCTCACGGGGCCCTCCGGGCTTTTGCGCAGGTCAAAGACCTGCGCGAGCTAGTGACCTAGGTCGCTTGCTCATGTCGAGAAAGCTACCTAGGTCACTTACGGCTCGTCAAGTGCTTGCGCGCTCTCTTTCGAGCTACCTAGGTCAAGTAGGCTTCTGGGGTGGACTCACAGCCGAAGAGAAAGCCCAACGCTCGCGAGATCGCCGCGCGGATGAGAGACGAGATTGCTGCGGGGACATTCGGCCCTGGGGATCGCCTCCCCGGGGGTCGGGCCTACGCGAAGAAGCTCGGTGTGTCGCTGATGACCGTGCAGAACGCCTATGCGCAGCTCCGGGAAGAGGGTCTGGTCGAAGGCGTAGCGGGCAGCGGCACCTACGTCCGTGACGCCGCTCCCGGTGAACTGGGGCCCCGCGAGTCGGCTCGACGCCTGACGGACCTCCAAGGCGAAGTTGCCCGCCTGTCGACCGAATTGGCCGACGTCGTTGAGCGCATCAAGCAGCTTGAGGCGGTCGTGAGCCCCACCGAGGGTGAGCCCGGCGCCTAGCCTCTCTCGCAGTGCGTCCGTGTTCATGTCTCAAGCGTGTCCCGGTGGGCGCACAGTCGGTACGTACTCCCGCCGCTGCTGTACCGAACTAATCCGAACTTTGGCTCGGGATCGGGGTGTTGGTCGTCCGATCCTGGCTGCGAGACTGGCCACATGGCCGAACTGAACGGGAATCCCGTCACCCTGGAGGACCTCCAGGCCCTCGCCCTGACGAACTACGGGCACTTCACCTCCATGCGGATGGAGAACGGCACCATTCGGGGGTTGTCGCTTCACCTAGACCGCTTGGTGCGGGACTGCCAGATCGTCTTCGGGGTCGACTTGGACCGCGAGCAGACGCTCAACTACATCCGCAAGGCCGCTGACGGAGTCACCGGGGTTGCTGGCCTCCGTGTCACCGTCTTTGATCCGGCGCTCGACATGGGGCGCCCCAGTGACGGCAAGGACCCGCACATCCTGGTGAACCTGCGCCCTGCGGGTGCCATGCCACCTCCGCCGCTAACCGCCAAAACCTTCACATTCACCCGCGACAACGCGGAGGTGAAGCACATCGGTCTTCACCCGCAGCTCCGACTCCGCCGCGACGCTCAACTCGCTGGATTCGACGATGCTGTCTTCGTCGAGCCGGATGGAAGGGTCTCCGAGGGCGGCACCTGGAACCTGGGCTTTGTCGCCCACGACGGGACAGTGATCTGGCCCGACGCCCCTGTGCTTCCCGGTACGACGATGCTCCTGCTGCAAGGCCTCAACGTGCCCAACCAGGTAACCAAGCCGGTGCGGCTTCCAGACCTCCCGGGCATGGCCGCGGCCTTCGCTACGAACACGACGATTGGCGTGCGCGCTGTGAGCGCGCTTGACGGCGTGCACTTTTCGACGGATCACCCCGTACTTGCCGCACTGGGAGACGCCTACGTCGGCATTCCTGGCGACCGACTGTAGGCGCGTGCCACCACCCCAGGTCGGTGATTCATGACTGAGGTAACCCATGCCACTCGTAACGAAATGGACCGGACGTGAAGTTAAGGCGCTGCGTGAAGCCGTACGAATGAGCCTCATGGAGTTCGCCGAGAAGCTGGGGGTGTCCGATCGCATCGTCTCTCGCTGGGAGGGAGATGGCGAACAAGCATCGCTGCGCATGGTGAATCAGGCGGCCTTGGACACTCTGCTCGCCAAGGCCGACCAGGATGCACAAGGCCGCTTCGTGGGCATCCTGGCGGCGGATGACGTTCCCACGCACGCAGTCATCGAGCCCGACGACGACCAGACGAGCAGCGGCGAATACGTGAAGCATCCCGGTGACGGCAAGCTCATGGCCCAGGTCCCGGAAGGGATATTCCTGTCCGGCGAGAACGACGATCCCGTGTGGGTCGACGAGTTCTACATCGACACCTTCCCGACGAGCAATGCCGACTATGCGCGGTTCTGCGCGGCCACGCAGCACTCTGTGCCTGAGCACTGGGAGAACGGCAGGTGTCCTCGTGATCTGTACGACCACCCTGTTGTGCACGTGACCTGGCGAGACGCAGACGCTTACGCCACGTGGGCTGGAAAGTCGCTACCGACAGCCGAACAGTGGGAGAAGGCGGCGCGCGGTACCGCCGGCCGGACCTTCCCGTGGGGAGACCAGAAGACTGCCGCGAAGTGCAATGTCCGAGAGACCGGCGTAGAGCGCACGACCTCCGTATCTCGATACCACAGCGGCGTCTCGCCCTACGGCGTCTACGACATGGTGGGAAACGTGTGGGAATGGCTCGCAACGGCAACTACGCCTGGCCGCTACGAACTTCGGGGCAGCGCCTTCACGAGCCCCCTCTTCCGTGGCGCGCCAGCCGCTTCCAACGACGCGAGCGACATGATGCATGACGACGACACGGGGTTCCGTTGCGTGGCAACGCCTGAGCAGATGATTCCCCCCAAGAATTGAGGGCGGTGTCGGCCCCGAGCGAGACCGGGCTTGCCTGGCGTAAGCCATGGGGGTGGCCTTGCTGTCCTGCTGCACCCGCCCACACGAAAAGCGCTTCACCTCTTTGGAGGTCTCATGAAGACACAAGATTGGTTCACGGCTGGAGTGACCTTCGGTTTAGGCTTGGTGATCATTCCTGGCCTCATCCTGACGGTCTTTCGTCTGATTGACGTTGTGGTGCAGGGGTCGCGATCGTGGCGCCATCCACGCCTCATTCCACTTCTCCCCTTTCCCTTGAAACCCCCATTTCATCGAATCGAGCGGGAGTCAAGGAGAGCGTTAGCGTTGTGCCGCTACTGCGGAAGGAAGGTGGACACGGATATAGCAACCTTCTCTGCGGTTCTAGGAAGATCCCACGCGGCAAGCCGCTGGTTCGCGAGAAATTTGCTTGTGGCACTGACAATTCACGTGGGTACATTTTGTGCCGTTGTGCTTGTGACCCAACTTGCGTGGCCAAAGGCGTCTGGTCCATGGAGACTTTCACTTGAACACCTGGTGGTACTTGCGTTAATGCTTTCCCAGATGGCCTGTGGTGGGCTCGTGCTGCTCTATGGGAGAACGGTAAACCGCAAGTGGGCGAAGATGGCTGCCGATCTGGGTGCGATTCGATGCATAGTCGGAGCACTCTCCGAGCTACGCAGTGTGATTCAGGGCAGCGGTAGCATCCTAATTGCTGTGGATCGGATAGAGAAAATCTGCACGACGCTCGGAAATTTCTCTACATCCAAGATGTTCTCGACCGCGTCGCCAACGAACTTCGAATTGCAACGCCATGTAGGATCGGTTCAACAGGAGCTACGAAAAAGCGCCGACGGCTTGTTGAGAAGGGGAAGATCGGAGGCATCCGCCGTAGTGGTCATGTTGTCCTGGTTGATTGATCGACTAATCGAGGAGCGCTGGCTAAACCTACTAGACGTGCCTCAGACGGCTGATGATGAAGTGCTTCAGACATCGTCACCAGATCCTAATGAGGACCGACGTGATGCCTGGATCGTAATGGGTGGATCGTTGCTGGCAGCCGTCGCACTGTGCATCGTGACGACGTTGGGAGTTCCTCTCACGGCAGGGATTCCCGCTGCGTTCGTCTTCCTGATGGGGCCTGCTGTGCTTATGGGTAGTCGGAAGCTTGGAGCTTCACCTCGGGGGCTGCTTACCTCCGTGCGGTCGTCTGTCGAGGGGGGCGGAGGCTCTGGGGCGGGCGGAGCTGGCAACAACCCGTGACAACCGCGGGACGTCCAAGCAGGGTCAACCCTTTGGCGATGGGTAGACATCACGCTTCAGTCCGTCGTGAGCACCCGGCGGCCCTCCTGATGCGCCTTCTCCGGGTGCGGAGGCGGCTGGAATGAACAGCCTGTGGCACAGTGGCGCAGCGCGGCCAGGGGTGATGATTCAGCGCATGGATACGGAGATCACAGTGGCTCTGATTGGTGCCGCTGGCGTGTGCGGCACCATTGCGGGCACGGTCGTGGGCGCGCGGATTCAAGCTCACGGTGGGCATGCTCAGGCTCAGGCTGCAAGAGATGCTGCCGATACCGCAGCCCAGTCTGTACGGCGACAAGCTTTACATGAGCTTCGTTGGACCACCCTCACAGCACTCCTACGGGCGGCCTCTGAGTGTATGGAGGTGACGGAGCATCTGTTCGTCTCGTCGCAGGCACGGGTCGACGTCGAGCAGGCGGAGGTCGAGAGGGCTATTCACACGTTCCGCCTTGTCTACGCTGAGGCTGAACTTGCCGCACCGCACGGCTTGGACGATTTTCTCAGGCACATGAACAGTGCAGTTATGGGGGCCTATCAAGCGGGGAAGATGCGGGCGCCGACGGAGCGAGCAATTCGCGCGCTGGAGAAGCTGACTCAGGAGGGTGATCCTGCGGCGGTTCGAGTGCAGGAATGCCTAATCCAACTCCGCGCCGCGGGGGCGCCCCTCTGGAACACGCGCCTATCAAGTCCGCCACCCGAGTACGCGGAGGTGATCGAGGCGCTGTATGCGGTGCCCCGACTTGACCGGTCACAAGTGCGGCTGCTTCTGGATAACGCAGCCGTTCCGCACGAGTTCGAGCGCCATCCCTATGGCAACGTGCGCGGTGCGCGGCAGGAGTGGGCCGAGAGGCGTAACGCGTACCGGGATGCGCGGCGGGAGCTGATCGCGGCCGCCCGAGAAACAATGAGCACGGACGAAGCGTAGGCCGGCCGGGGCTCGTCGCCTGACGTTCCTTCGCCTACTGGGGCTGCGAGGCGGCGTAGAGCGGCGGCTTTCACAAGCATGGAGAAGAAGCATCGCGCGCTACCAGTCGAGCCGCCCAGAAGCGGGAGGGGCTTGGTGGACCGGCTACACCGCAGCACCTGGATGTGAGTCGCGACTTCTTCCACGAGGCTCGCCAGGACAAGCAATCGAGGTTCTCCCCGAAGCCCATGGGCCATGTGTGGGCCACCAAGTCCCTGGCGAAGGCCGAAACAGCCCCTGACCAGGTTTTACGTGTCGGCGATTTGACGCTCTTGAAAACCGTCGTGAGGTAACCCCTCACCGTGGGTTCAAATCCCACCGCCTCCGCCGAGGTGAAGGAAGTAGCAGGTCAGAAGGGGTGCCCGGGAAACCGGGCGCCCCTTCTCGTGACTCTGTGTGTCAGCCTGTCCCACTCGATCCCACTGTCGACCAGTGCGTGCGGCCAACCTGTGGCCAGTAGCAGACGGCCGGCACGGCCTCGTTCACTCCGGCATGCCGTCAGAGTTCTGGAAGGGGCGGCCCGGCTGCGCGAACGGCCCGTCGCTAGGTCCTAGGCGGCACTCGTTCGACCCTTTCCACCAGGACTTCTGGCCGAGCACCCAGAAGTAGAGGTCATTCAGATCAGGTGGCCACAGCACGACTCCAGTCCCTCCGATGTCGCCGTAGGCGTTCGTTCGAGCAAGTGGCTTGAGCATGTCCATGAGCTCAAGGCCGCTGGTGTGTCCGGCGAATGCTGCTGTCGTGGCTGCGGTGACAAGATCCGCCAACTGCAGATGCGGGACATGGTGGGAGGGTGCCGTAACGATGGGCATGATGACTCGCTCAGGTTTGGCGTACCGCGTCCCTGCGGTCGTCAGGTCGAGCGCTTGAGCTAACCACTTGCTGTGGTCCGCAGCACCTCCGCCGGGGACGTCAGCGATGACGACGCCTCGTTCGTCATAGGTGCGGAGATGGCGTTCTATGCGCTCGTACAGGTACTTGAGGATCTCCCCGGCGGCTTCGTGCTTGTCCCAGGTGACTTTGCTTCGGTCCCAAATGACCACCGCGGTCCGTACTTCGCAGCGTGCTGCTATCTCCAGCATCTTGCGGCGTTGCTCTTTGACGGTGGGGCCGCCTGCTTTAGCGAGGAAGCTGCCCCGGGGTGAGTTCCATTTGAACTCCTGGTCATCAGGCATGCCGATCTCGGCTCGCAGAAGGTCGATCTCCTTGGTGTACTCAGAGACCTGATGTTCCGGGAATATCACCGCTCCGACGGAAACCAGCTCGCCAAGGTGCTCTCGGCGCGGGTCACTCTGACCGCTGTCATCGATGAAGACTAACTGCATGTGCCGTCCCCTCCCTGTTCTACGGCCCGCCTCGGAGGCGAGGGAAGACGCCCGATGCGGGCGTCTTCCCTCTCGGAGACTGTCGAGATAATGCGAGGGTTGTGCTGATTTCGTGAAGCTGAAGGCTCAGGGAGCTCCCAGTTCCTTGTCGATGAGCTTGTTTGCCTGGTGCTGCTGACCTCGAAGGATCTTCGCGTAGAAGCGCCACAACACAGCTGGGCTATGACCGGCACGTCGTGCGACCTCGACCGGGTCGACTCCGGCTTTGATCCACAGGGAGACGCCGGCGTGACGCAGGGAGTACGGCACCTCTGCCAAGGGGGTCGCCAAGTCCTCCGCAGAGAGAACCTTTTCCCGCGCCGACTGCCATAGGCTCGTGTACTCGTTGGACGCAATACGGCCGCCACGTGCCGCTCGGAAGAGACGACCGTCATCCGCTGTGCCGTATGCCTTCAGGTGGTCACGAAGCATCCCGACGAGTACAGGCGGGATGGGTACGGGGCGTGTGCTCTTAGAGCTCGTCTCATTTGGCGAGTCTGCGGTAGCAGATGAGGGTGCAGGCGATGCTGGTGAAGGCGAGGAAGTGCTCA
>NZ_BMMP01000008.1:0-197896 GCF_014645895.1 Streptomyces daqingensis
CTTCATCGGACAGTTCATGGCGACGTATCACCCGACCATGATCCACCACACAAGATCAATTGAAGACACGGCCTAGGGTGCGTCGTCCGGACAGGGCGGGGGCACCAACTCCCGTGCGGCTTCCGGGTCTCGGGGCCCGCCGCGGACGCCCGGGTGCCGCCGGAGAGCTTGTACGAACCACCGGATGGAACCGATCGGCGGGCTTGTAACCTCCTAGGCCATGCCCGGGGGCGACCGGCCCCGAACTGCGTCCAGGGACGAAGCGGATGATCGAGGCGTACGGCCTGACGAAGCGCTACGGCGCCAAGACAGCCGTCTACAACCTGTCCTTCCAGGTACGGCCGGGCACGGTCACGGGCTTCCTGGGGCCGAACGGCTCCGGCAAGTCCACGACGATGCGCATGATCCTGGGGCTGGACGACCCGACGGCCGGCAGAGTCACCATCGGAGGCCACCCCTACCGCCGGCTGCCCAACGCGCCGCGACAGGTGGGCGCTCTGCTGGACGCGAAGGCGGTGCACGGCGGACGGTCGGCGCGCAGCCACCTGCTCTCGCTGGCGCAGCTGTCGGGCATCCCCGCCCGCCGGGTGGACGAGGTGCTCGACGTCGTGGGCCTCAAGCAGGTGGCCAGGAAGCGCTCCAAGGGTTTCTCGCTCGGTATGGGGCAGCGCCTGGGCATCGCCGCCGCCCTGCTGGGCGACCCGCAGGTGCTCCTCTTCGACGAGCCCGTCAACGGCCTCGACCCCGAAGGCATCCTCTGGGTGCGGAATCTGATGAAGCAGCTCGCCTCCGAGGGGCGCACCGTCTTCGTCTCGTCCCACCTGATGAGCGAGATGGCGCTGACCGCGGAGCATCTGATCGTCATCGGGCGCGGGCAGTTGATGGCGGACACGTCCGTCAAGCAGTTCATCGCCCAGAACTCGGTGGGCTTCGCCCGTGTCCGTACGCCCGAGGGCGAGCCGGAGCAGCGGGAGAAGCTGCAGTCCGCGGTGAAGGAGGCGGGCGGCCAGGTCCAGCAGGAGGAGGACGGCGCGATGCGGGTGAGCGGCCTGCCGCTTCCGCAGATCAGCGACCTGGCGCACAGCGCGGACGTACGGCTGTGGGAGCTCTCGCCCCATCAGGCGTCCCTGGAGGAGGCGTACATGCGGCTCACACAGGGCGCCGTGGACTACCGCTCCAGCACCGACCAGCGCGCCGGGCTGCAGATGCAGCCGGCCGCTCAGCCCGGGGTTCCCGCCGGGCCGCAGGGTCCGCCGCCCGTTCCGGGTGCTCCCGGCGGGCCGGTCGGCTGGGGCGCGCCCCAGCCCGGGGCACCCCTCCAGGGCGGACCGCACGCCGGTGCTCCGGGGTTCGGCCCCGCGCCTGCCTACGGCCCCGCGCCGGGCGCCGTCCCCGGTGCCGCCCCGGGCGTCCCCGGCGAGCAGCCCGGCCCGTACGGCGCCGCGCAGGCGCCGGCCGCGGGCCAGGTGTGGCACACGCCGCCGCAGCAGCCGCCCGCGCAGCAACCGCCGCAGCCCCAGCCCGCGCAGGCGCCGCAGCCCGTCCCGGCCGCGCAACCCGATTCCGCCCCGCAGCCCGCTCCCGCGGCGCGCCCGGAGCCCTCCGACGACGCTTCCCGGTCCGACAGCAGCGAGGACGACGCCCGATGACCACCCCCGACCAGCAGCCCCAGCAGCCGCCCCGGAACGGGGAGCACCAGCCGCAGCAGGGCCCTCCGGGGCAGCAGAACGCCGTGGCCCAGCCCCCGCACGGCGCGCCGGGCGGGCCCGGCGCACACGCCCAGGCGGAGCCCCGTACGGACGGCACCGCCATCGCATCGCCGCCCCCGCCGCCGCAGGCACACCCCCTGGCCGGGGGGACCGGGGGCGCCTGGGGCTACGCCTCCCCCATCCCGCTCCGGCGCACCCACCTCGGCCACGCCGTCGCCTCGGAGTGGACGAAGATCCGCTCGGTGCGCTCGACGGTGTGGACGCTCGGCGTGATGTTCCTGCTCACCGTCGGGATCGGCCTGCTCACCGCACTCGGCCTGAGCGGCGGCACGTTCACCGGCATGCCGCTCCTCGCGCCGGGGCTCTTCGGCCTGATGCTCGGCCAGATCTGCATCATCACCCTCGGCGTGCTGGTGATCACCTCCGAGTACGGCACCGGCATGATCCGCACCACCATGACGGCCTGCCCCAACCGGGGCCGGGTGCTCGTCGCCAAGTCGCTGATCTTCTTCCTGCTCGCCTTCTGCATGACGACGGTCGCCTGCACCATCACCGCACTCATCAACTCGGCGCTGCTGAGCGACCAGGAGATCCCGCCCTTCGCCCGGCAGATGGAGGAGTTCGAGGGCTCCATCGAGGCCGGCCGGCTCGTCGCGGACAGCAGCCAGTGGCTCGGGGCCACGGTCGGCGCCGGTCTGTACGTCGCGCTGCTGGGGCTGCTGGCCCTGGCCGTCGGGGCGCTGATGAGGCACTCGGCGGGAGCGATCACCGCCATGCTCGGCCTCGTCCTGCTGCCGCTGGTGATGTCGCTGTTCATGGCGGGCGAGTCGCTGCGCAAGGTCCGCGAGTTCCTCGTGGAGTACTCCCCGCTGAACGGCCTGGCCTCGCTCTACCGCATGCCGATGGCGGGCGAGGACCAGAACGCGACCGGATGGCCGCTGCTGGGCATCCTCGCGGCGGTCACGGCGGTCGCGCTCGCCGCCGCGTACGCCATGCTCAACAGCCGGGACGTCTGACGGTCCGGGCGGGACGTCCGGCGGTACGGCGGGGCGCGCGAAGCCCCGTCGGGCGCCGCGGTCCGGCGGCCTCCCGTCGCTCCTTCCGGCCGGCCTGACGATCCGTCGGTCCGTCCGTGCTCCGACCTGCCGTGACGTCCGCCGGCCGCCGTCCCGTCCGGGCGGTACGCCCTCCCGGCACGCGTAAAGACCCGCGAGAGGGGCACCCCTCCGGCGCGACGACGTGACCGCGCGGACGGAGGTCGGGTGATGGGTGTACGCACCTGGATCGAGAGCTGGCCGGTGTACCGGCAGCTCACCGGGGAGGATCCGCTGGGCCGCGGAGCTGCCGCCACCTCGGCGCGCACACGCGGCTTGCGGCCCAGGACGGAGACCGCCGGGAAGGTCGTGAAGTCGGTCTGCCCGTACTGCGCGGTGGGCTGCGGGCAGAACGTCTACGTCGAGGACGGCGAGGTCGTCCAGATCGAGGGCGATCCCGACTCCCCCGTGAGCCGCGGCCGGCTCTGCCCCAAGGGTTCGGCGACGCTTCAGCTGACGACGGGGGACTCCCGCCGCCACGAGGTGCTCTACCGGCGCCCGTACGGCACGGACTGGGAACGGCTGGATCTCGACACCGCCATGGACATGGTGGCGGAGCGCGTCATCCGCACGCGGCGCGAATCGTGGCAGAGGGAGCACGAGGGTCTGCCCGTGAACCGCACCCTCGGCCTGGCGACGCTGGGCGGCGCCGCCCTCGACAACGAAGAGAACTACCTGATCAAGAAGCTCTTCACGGCCCTCGGCGTGGTGCAGATCGAGAACCAGGCCCGCATCTGCCACAGCTCGACCGTCGCCGGCCTCGGCACGTCCTTCGGACGAGGAGGCGCCACGACGTTCCTGCAGGACCTGCAGAACTCCGACTGCATCGTCATCGAGGGCTCCAACTTCGCCGAGGCGCACCCGGTGGGTTTCCAGTGGGTGATGGAGGCGAAGGCACGCGGCGCCAAGGTCATCCACGTCGACCCGCGCTTCACCCGTACGAGCGCACTCGCCGACCTGTACGTCCCGATCCGGGCGGGCACCGACATCGCCTTCCTCGGCGGGATCGTCAACCACGTGCTGAGCACCGGTTCGGACTTCCGCGAGTACGTCCTCGAGTACACCAACGCGTCCACGATCGTCAGCGAGGAATTCCAGGACACCGAGGACCTCGACGGCCTCTTCTCCGGCTTCGACCCGGAGACCGGCCGGTACGACATGGACAGCTGGCAGTACGAGGGCGGCGGGACGATACAGGCCGCCTCCGGCGAGCGGGACGCGCTGTACGGCGAGCGGACGAAGGGGGCCGGGCGGGACGGGAAGGCCTCAAGCGCGCGCGGCACGCCGCGCACCCCGGCGTCCGCGGGCAAGGCGGAGTCGCACGGCTCGGGCGGTCCGGGCCTCGAAGTGGAGGCGGAGTCGCGACAGGACCGCACGCTCCAGGACCCGCGCTGCGTCTACCAGATCCTCAAGCGCCACTTCGCCCGCTACACCCCGGAGATGGTCGAGGAGACCTGCGGCATCCCGCAGGAGACCTTCCTCGAGGTCTGCCGTGCCCTGGTGGAGAACTCCGGACCCGACCGCACCAGCGAGTTCTGCTACGCGGTCGGCTGGACGCAGCACACGGTCGGCGCCCAGTACATCCGCACCGCCTGCATCCTGCAGCTCCTCCTGGGCAACATCGGGCGTCCCGGCGGCGGCATCCAGGCCCTGCGCGGCCACGCGAGCATCCAGGGGTCCAGCGACATCCCGACCCTGTTCAACCTGCTGCCCGGGTACATCCCGATGCCGCACGCGCACGAGGAGGAGGACCTCGACACGTTCGTGCGGGCGGTACAGGCGGACAAGGGCTTCTGGGGCAACATGCGCTCCTACCTCGTCAGCCTGATGAAGGCGTACTGGGGCGACGCCGCCACCGAGGACAACGACTACTGCTTCGACCACCTTCCCCGCCTCACCGGCTCGCACAGCACCTACGAGACCGTGCTGAACCAGCTCGACGGCGTCTGCAAGGGCTACTTCCTGATGGGCGAGAACCCGGCCGTCGGCTCCGCCAACTCCCGCCTGCAGCGCCTGGGGATGGCCAACCTCGAATGGCAGGTCGTCCGAGACTTCTCGCTCGTCGAATCGGCGACGTGGTGGAAGGACGGGCCCGAGATCGAGACCGGGGAGCTGCGCACGGAGGACATCGGCACCGAGGTCTTCTTCTTCCCCGCGGCCTCGCACACCGAGAAGGCGGGCTCCTTCACCAACACCAACCGGTACGTGCAGTGGCACGAACCGGCGAAGGAACCGGACGGCGAGGCCCGCAGCGACCTGTGGTTCGTGTACCACCTGGGCAAGCGCATCCGGGAGCGTCTCAAGGACTCCACCGACCCGATGGACCGTCCGCTGCTCGACCTCACCTGGGACTACCCGACCGAGGGCCGGCTGGACGAGCCCAGCGCCGAGGCCGTTCTCGCGGAGATCAACGGTTACGGCCCGGACGGCGAACCGCTCTCCGGCTACCAGCAGTTGAAGGACGACGGCTCCACGTCCTGCGGCTGCTGGATCTACTGCGGTGTCTACGCGGACGGCGTCAACCAGGCCGCCCGCAAGAAGCCGCACACGGAGCAGGACTGGATCGCCGCCGAGTGGGCGTGGTCCTGGCCCGCCAACCGCCGCATCCTCTACAACCGCGCCTCCGCCGACCCCGCCGGCAGCCCGTGGAGCGACCGCAAGGCGCTGGTGTGGTGGGACGAGAAGCAGGGCCGCTGGACGGGCCACGACAACGCCGACTTCATCGCGGACCGGCCGCCCTCCTACCGCCCCGAACCGGGCGCCACCGGGCCGGACGCGATCAGCGGCGTCGACCCGTTCATCATGCAGGCCGACGGAAAGGGCTGGCTGTACGCACCGGCCGGGCTCCTCGACGGCCCGCTGCCCACGCACTACGAGCCGCAGGACTCCCCCGTCGCCAACCCGGTCCACCCGCGGCAGCAGCGCAGCCCCGTACGCGAGTTCTTCTCCCGCGAGGGCAACCGCTACCACAACAGCGGAACGGAGCCCGGCTCGGACGTCTATCCGTACGTGGTGACGACGTACCGGCTCACCGAGCACTTCACCGCGGGCGGCATGACCCGCTGGACGCCGTATCTGGCGGAACTCCAGCCGGAGTTCTTCTGCGAGGTCTCCCCCGAGCTCGCCGCGGAACGCGGCCTGGAGCACGCCGGCTGGGCCACCATCGTCACCGCACGCAGCGCCATCGAGGCCCGGGTGCTGGTCACCGAGCGGATGTCGCCGCTGCGGGCGGGCGGCCGCACCGTCCACCAGATCGGCCTGCCGTACCACTGGGGCCGCAACGGCTACAGCACCGGCGACTCTGCCAACGAGCTGACGTCGATCGCGCTCGACCCGAACGTGCACATCCAGGAAGTGAAGGCGCTGACCGCCGACATCCGCCCCGGCCGCCGCCCGCGCGGCCCGGAGCTGCTCCAGCTCGTCCGCGAGTACCGGGAGCGCGGCGGCGTCAGCGAGGCGACAGGAACGGAGGCGCGGGGATGACCGACTCCCTGACCGGCGGCGGCAGCACCGGCGGCTCGCTCGTGGGACGGAACCTGCTCGCCGGCGCGGAGGACGACCCGGCGGGCGACGCCGGCCACACCGGGCACCCGCCGCGCGTCGGCTTCTTCACCGACACCTCCGTGTGCATCGGCTGCAAGGCGTGCGAGGTGGCGTGCAAAGAGTGGAACGCCATCCCGGAGGACGGCCTCGACCTCACCGGGATGAGCTACGACAACTCGCAGGGCCTGGGCGCCTCGACGTGGCGGCACGTCGCGTTCATCGAGCAGAGCAAGCCCCTCGGGCACGCCCACGCCGACGTCGACCACAGCGGTACGGACGTCCTCGCGCTCGCCGCCGAGATCCCCACCGGAAGCGCGGCGGCGCAGCCGCACGCGGCGGGCGCCCCGGACGCGCCGGGCCCGCCCGAGGCCGACGGCCGCACCGAACTGCGCTGGCTGATGTCCTCGGACGTGTGCAAGCACTGCACGCACGCCGCCTGCCTGGACGTGTGCCCCACGGGTTCGCTCTTCCGCACCGAGTTCGGCACCGTCGTCGTGCAGGAGGACATCTGCAACGGCTGCGGCTACTGCGTGCCCGCCTGCCCCTACGGCGTCATCGAGCAACGCCCCCACGACGGCCGGGCGTTCAAGTGCACGATGTGCTACGACCGCCTCGGCGCCGGCCAGGAACCCGCCTGCGCGAAGGCATGCCCGACGGACTCCATCCAGTTCGGCCCTCTCGACGAGCTGCGCGAGCGGGCGGAGGCCCGCGTCACCCAGCTCCGGGAGGCGGGCGTGAGCGACGCCCGGCTGTACGGACACGACCCCGACGACGGAGTCGGCGGCGACGGCGCGTTCTTCCTGCTCCTCGACGATCCGGAGGTGTACGGGCTGCCGCCCGACCCCGTCGTCACGACCCGCGACCTGCCCGACATGTGGCGGCACGCGGGTGCGGCGGCACTGGCCCTGCTGGGCGGGCTCGCGGCCGTCTTCGCCGCGCACGGACGCAGCACAGCGACGACGAGGAGGTTCCGGCGATGAGCGGCGACGCGGACGCCCACCGCGGGCAGGGCGAGGACGTGCGGCACAACGGGCACCGCCCGTACGGGGAGATCTACGAGGACCCGGCGCGGCTGCGGCGGGACGGCAGCATCTCCGACGTGACGAAGGACGGCGTGCGGGGCGAACGCCCCGGCCGGGCGGCGCTCGTCGGCGGACACGACCTCACCGGGGGCCGCGGTGAGCGCGGCGCTGCCGGCTCCGGCGGCAGGCACCGCGGCGGACGGGCAGGGCGCAAGCGCCGCAAGGGCGAGCAACCCATGGTGCCCGAGGCCGAGTTCACCTCGTACTACGGCCGCCCCGTGCTCAACCAGCCGGCGTGGAAGGCGCAGAACATCGCCGGGTACTTCTTCCTCGGCGGGCTGGCCGGAGCGGGATCCGTCCTCGCGGCCGGGGCCGAACTGACCGGCCGGCCCGTGATGGCCCGCGCGCTGAAGGTCTCGTCGGCGGCGTCGATCGCCGGCTCGGCCGCGGCCCTCATCCACGACCTCGGCCGTCCCGGCCGCTTCGTGAACATGCTGCGGGTCTTCAAGCCGACCTCGCCCATGAGCGTGGGCTCCTGGCTGCTCGCGGCGTACGGTCCGGCCGCGGGAACCGCCGGCCTGTGCGCGGCGAGCGGGCGGCTTCCCCGCCTCGGGCGCACGGCGTCGGTGGGCGCGGCGCTGCTCGGCCCGGCGGTGGCGGCGTACACCGCGGTGCTCGCGTCGGACACCGCGGTGCCCGCGTGGCACGACGGATACCGCGAACTCCCCTTCGTCTTCGTCGGTTCGGCCGCCGCCGCTGCCTCCGGAGCTGCCCTGCTGGCCTCCCCGCTCGCGGAGAACGGGCCCGCCCGCACCGCCGCCCTCGCGGGGACGGCCCTGGAGAACGCGGCGGTCAAGACGATGGAGCGCAGGCTGGGCCTCGTCGCAGAGGTCTACCGGGAGGGCGGCGGGGGCCGCTGGATGCGTGCCGCCGAAGCCCTGTCCGCCGCGGGCGCGGCCGGGGCGGCGCTGCTCGCGGGGCGCAGCCGCGTCGCCGCGGGCGTCTCGGGGGCAGCGCTGCTCGCCGCCTCGGCGTGCACGCGGCTCGGCGTCTTCCAGGCAGGGATGGCGTCCTCGAAGGACCCCAAGTACACGGTCGTACCGCAGAGGGAGAGGCTGCGCGCGCGGGAGCGGGAGCAGCAGCAGAGCCGGGCTGGGGCGCGGCACGGCGCCTCGGACGGTGAGGAGGCGCGGGACTGACGTGCCCGCCCTGAGGCACGGCGCCCCCGCGCCCCCCGGGGCCGGGCCACCTGGCTCCGGCAGGTCTGGGTCCGCGGGCTCAGTACCGCGGGGCGTTGCGCGACCGCTGGACGCGCACGCTCCGGCGGTCCCGCGCGTTCCAGCAGGCCTTGTGCCAGTGCCGCCGGTCGTCGACGTCGCCCGTCCGCGGCCAGGCCACCACGTGCGGGACGGCCGGGATCTCCTGGTCGCACCCGGGGCACCGGTAGAGCTTGCCCGTCGTGCCGCCGACGTGGCGCACGGCCCAGTCCTCTCCGCGCCACTCCTCCGTGCGCTCCAGCCCGTACCGCGGGCCCGTCTCGCCGCCGCGGGCGCCGCCCGCGAACGCGGAAGATCTCGGTGCACCGCCACGGGGGCGGTTACGACGCGGGGACACAGGACACCTCGACAGGTCGGAACCGGGGGTCTTCCAGCGTAGCCATGAATCAAGCGGATGCGCGCAGCCCCGCTCAGACGGCGGGCCGTTCTGTCAACTCCCCTGTCACGGGGAGCCGTTCATCGGAAGAATGCGCGCACCAGGCCGTGCCCTTGGCACGTGTCAGCCGTTATTGCCTGTTGGGTGTCCGCAAAGCCCAAGAGGAGGGAGCAGCATGCGAGTTGGAGCTTTCGTGCTGGCCGCGCAGTTCCCCGGGCAGAGCCAGAGGGAGCCGCTGCACCGCGCCGTCCGCACCGCCGAGGTGGCGGAGTCCTCAGGTCTGGACTCCGTCTGGCTCGCCGAACACCATTTCGTGCCGTACGGCGTCTGCCCGTCGGCCGTGACGCTCGCCGCCCTGCTGCTGGGGCGCACCCGCCGCATCGACGTGGGCACGGCCGTCACCGTGCTGCCGAACACCCACCCCGTCGCCCTCGGAGAGCAGGCCGCCCTGCTGCACCTGACCTCCGGGGGGCGCTTCGTGCTCGGCGTCGGAAGGGGCGGCCCCTGGGTCGATCTGGAAGTCCTCGGCGGCGGCCTCGACGCGTTCGAGCACGGCTTTCCCGAATCGCTGGACCTGCTGATGCGCTGGCTGAGCGAAGCGCGCGTGGGCACCGACGGGGAGCGCTACCAGTTCCGGGAGGTCGAGGTCGTGCCCCGCTGCGACGAGCCCCTGCTTCCCGTCGGCGACGCCGCACGGAACGGTCCGCCGGCCCGCCCCGGGGTCGTCGTCGCCTGCACCTCCCCCGGCACGGTCCGTGTCGCGGCGCGGCGTGCCCTGCCGATGCTGCTGGGAATGCACTGCGACGACGGGGAGAAGGCCGAGGCCGTCGCGATGTGGCGCCGTGAGGCGAGGGAGGCCGGACACAGCCTCGAGGAGATCGAACGGACGGCGTCGCTCCACGTCGCCGCCGGGGTGGCCCAGGTCGCGGACGACACCGCGGAGGCGGTCGAGGCTCTGCGCAAGTCCATGCCTGGCTGGTTCCGCACCGGTCTCGGCGCGCACCGCACCGTGGACGGCCGCCAGCGGACGATGCGCGATCCGCACGGGTACACCGATCTGCTGTGCAGGCTGCACCCCGTGGGGACGCCCGGGCTGTGCGCCGACCGGCTGGCGGCGACGAGCGAGCGCACCGGAATCAACCGGTACGCCCTGCTCGTCGAGGGGACGGGCGATCTGGCGGCGACCGAGCGGAACGTGCAGCGGCTGGGCGAAGAGGTCCTTACGCAGCTCCCCTCTGCGCAGTGAGGCCTCCGCCGAGCCTCGGCGTGCCGCCTGCCTGATCGCGGCGTCCGGTCAGCTCAGCAGTCGCGGAGTGTCGGCGACTGGTTCAGCAGCTGCCCCCGGACGGACGTGAAGCGGGCGAGCCGCTCTTCGACCGAGGAGTCCAGCGGGAAGACCGCCACCCGGTGGCAGTTCTGGAAGGCGAGTCGCACACCGAAGTGCCGCTCCAGCGCACCGCGTATCGCGTCGCTGGCGAGTGCGCGCAGCAGCTGACCCCGGGCCTTCTCGTCCGGGGGCGGCGTCTGGTTGTCGGCGAACTCGCCACCGTCCACCTTCAGTTGAGCCACCAGGGAGCTGATCATCTCCCAGGCGAACGGCAGGGAGGAACGGACGCAGTCGACGAAGTCCTTCTCGTCGACTTCGCCCCGTTCCGCCTGTTCCAGCAGTGCCGGTGGGACGTCGAGCGACATGGGGTTCTCCTCTCGCGACCCCTGGGGATATAGGGGTCTGCCTGATGGTTTGGAGGGACCCGTGACGGCGACGCGTGATGACACGATTCCGTACGGCGACACCCCCCATCGTTAACGTTAAGGGGCGGAGAGTGACCGCACCATGCGAATGGGCATACATCCGGCCACAGCCGAACAGGTGGATCAAGGGCGAATCGCATCGGGGGCGTTGCTTCCGCTAGCGTGACCGACCATGCGTCTCGTCATCGCCCGTTGCTCGGTCGACTACGCCGGCAGGCTCACGGCTCATCTCCCCCTGGCTCCGCGTCTCATCCTGGTCAAGGCCGACGGATCCGTCTCCGTCCACGCGGACGACCGCGCCTACAAGCCCCTCAACTGGATGTCCCCTCCGTGCACGGTGAAGGAGTCCGAGGACGGCTCCGACAGCGTCTGGACGGTGGAGAACAAGGCGGGCGAGAAATTGATCATCACGATGGAGGAGATCCTGCACGACTCCTCCCACGAACTCGGCACAGACCCCGGCCTCATCAAGGACGGCGTCGAAGCCCACCTGCAGGAACTCCTCGCCGACCGCATGGAGACCCTCGGGGAGGGCTGGACCCTCATCCGCCGCGAGTACCCCACCGCGATCGGCCCCGTCGACATACTCGGACGCGACGACACAGGCACGACCGTCGCCGTGGAGATCAAGCGCCGCGGCGAGATCGACGGCGTCGAGCAGCTCACGCGCTACCTCGACCTCCTCAACCGCGACCCCCGTCTGGCCCCCGTCAAGGGCGTGTTCGCCGCCCAGGAGATCAAACCGCAGGCCCGTGTCCTGGCCACCGACCGCGGCATCGGGTGCGTCACTCTCGACTACGACTCGCTGCGGGGCATCGAGGACGACCGGCTGCGCCTCTTCTGAGGCCCGCGGGCCCCGGCCCGGCTCATGCCTCCGGGCCCGGGGTCATGCCTCCCGGGGTCCGGGCCGCCGTCGCGCTTGTCGTACGTCCATACGCTCATAAGAGGTATGTGCACCCCTCGTCGCGCACGGCTCGGGCCTCCGCGCCCCTCGCGGAGCTACCGTCCGAGGCTGTCTGCGCCTGGGACGGCCCCGGCGCCCTCGGAGCCGGAGGTGTGCGGTGCGGATTCTGCTCGTGGCCAGCGCGTTCAACAGTCTCACCCAGCGCGTGCACGCTGAACTGGCCGACCGGGGCCACGAGTTGGACGTCGTCGTGGGAGGTGACGACGAGGCCCTGCGCTCAGCCGTACGCCGTCACGCCCCCGAACTGCTCCTCGCGCCCATGCTGAAGACGGCGATTCCCCAGGACGTGTGGTCCGCGCACACCTGTCTCATCGTCCATCCCGGTCCGCCCGGCGACCGCGGTCCGTCCTCTCTCGACTGGGCGGTGGCGTCGGGGGTGCGGGAATGGGCGGTCACCGTGCTGGAGGCGGAGGCGGAGATGGACGCGGGGGACGTGTGGGCCTCCGTCCCCTTCCGGATGCCCGGCGACGCGGCCCCCGGCAAGAGCGACATCTACCGCAACGAGGCCGCCGACGCGGCGGCGGCCGCCGTGCACCTGGCCGTCGGGCGCTACGAGTCGGGCGACTTCAAGCCCCGGCCCCAGCACGCGAGCGGTGCCGAGGTGACCGTGCGCCCGTACTACAAGCAGGACCGGCGCCGTATCGACTGGGCCGCCGACCCCGCCGCCGACGTTCTCCGGAAGCTGCGGGCGGCCGACTCGCAACCCGGCGTGCTCGACGAGCTGTTCGGCGAGGAGTGGTTCCTCCACGGCGGCCGTCCCGAGGACGAACTGCGCGGCGCCCCGGGGGAGATCGTGGCCACGCGCGCCGGCGCGATCTGCCGTGCGACGAGGGACGGGGCGGTGTGGATCCCCGAGCTCAGGCCCCGGCGCGCACCGGGCGGCCCGCGCCCGGTGAAGCTGCCGGCGGTGCGGGCGCTGGGACGGCGCCTGCCGGCCGTGCCGGAGGTGCCCGCTCCGCTGGCTCTGCCCGCGGAGCGGCGGACCTGGACGGACGTCCGGTACGAGGAGAGGGGCGAAGCGGGCCGCCGGGCCGGCTTCCTGTGGTTCTCGTTCCCCGGCGGCGCGATGAGCACCGGCCACTGCCGCCGCCTTCTCGCGGCCTACCGGCACGCCCTCTCCCGTCCCACGTCGGTGCTCGTCATCAGCAGCCCCCGCGACTTCTTCTCCAACGGCATCCACCTCGGGGTCATCGAGGCCGCGGAGGACCCGGCACTCGAATCGTGGGAGAACATCCAGGCGATGGACGACCTGGTCGAGGCCCTGCTCCGGACCACGGACCGCCTCGTGGTCGCGGCGCTCGGCGGCAACGCGGCAGCGGGCGGAGTGATGCTCGCGCTCGCCGCGGACGAGGTGTGGTGCCGTGAGGGGGCGGTGCTGAACCCGCACTACCGGCTCATGGGGCTGTACGGCTCCGAGTACTGGACCTACACCCTGCCCCGACGGGCCGGGGAGGCCGCCGCCGCGCGGCTCATGCGCGAGGCGGCACCGGTGAGCGCGGCGGCCGCCGTGGCGGCGGGGCTCGTCGACCGCCTCGTTCCCGCCGCCCCGCAGGACTTCGCCGCGGTGACCGCCCGGCTGGCGGCGCGTGAGGCACGGGACCCGGCCCTGGCAGGGCGCGTCGCGGGCAAAGCGGCGGCCCGGCGGAGGGACGAGGCCCACAAGCCGCTCGCGGAGTACCGCAGGGAGGAACTGCGCGTCATGCGGGGCCAGTTCTTCGACCCGGACGAGCCTTACCACGCGCTGCGGCGGGCGTTCGTGCGCAAGGAAGGGCGCGGCGCCGTACGCCCCGCGACGTGAGTCCGGGGCGTACGTCCTGCCTTTCCCGGCGCCGTCCGTCAGGCGATGGGGGAACCGGTCGGAGAGCCGGTCGGCGACGGGGTGCCGCCGGACGTGCCTCCGCTGTCGCTGCCTCCGCCGGACGTTCCGCCGCTGTTGCTGCCCCCGCCGGCATCGGTGCCGCCATCGGTCCCGCCGTCAGCGCCACCGTCCGTACCACCGTCGGCACCGCCATCGGTCCCGCCATCGGCGCCGCCGTCCGTACCACCGTCGGCACCGCCATCGGCGCCACCGTCCGTACCACCGTCGGCACCGCCATCGGTCCCGCCGTCAGCGCCACCGTCCGTACCACCGTCAGCGCCGCCGTCGGCGCCACCGTCGGCACCTCCGTTCGCACCGCCGTCGGCGCCCCCGTCGGCGCCGCCGTTGCCTGACGAGTTGCCGTTCGAACCACCGGAGTTACCCGGCTCGCTGCTCGACGGGTCCTCCTCGGGCTCCGAGCTGCTGTCGCTCGGGGCGGGCCGCGTCGAGCTGTCCGACGCCTCGGGCGAACTGCTGTCGTCGCTCGGCTTCCTGGACTTGTCCGCCCTCCGCGCCGGGCTGCTGGAGTCCGGGTCGTCGGCGTTCAGGTCGCTCTCGTCCGGCTGGGACGTCGAGGCGTCCGGCTTGTTGCCCCCGTCGTCGGGGCCGGGTCCGTCGTCGGGCATGGAGCCCAGGCCCATGATCGCGCCCAGTACGGCCATGAGTACGGCGCCGGCTCCCGCAGCGGCCATGTTGGCGCGCTTGCCGGACCTCTGACGGCCGGCCGGGCCGTGCGTCCCCGCAGCGAACTGGCCGGCCTTCTCGTTCTTGTCGACCTTGCCGCTTCCGTCGCCCGCCTGGGAAGCGGTGGCCGCGACGATCGGAGTCGTGTCGTCGTCGCGCCGGTAGGCGGGACGCGGCGCTGCTCCGGACCCCTGACGGAAGGCGGCGCTCAGACGGGACGGCCGGGGCCCCGGGTCCGGCTCGGCGTCCAGCCCTGTCCGGCCCGCAGCGCTGCCGTACAGGGCCTCTTCCCCGTACGGCTCCAGGTCCCCGTAGGGCGTCCCGCGCTCGTAGGCGGGGGTCACGTGCTCGGGCTCGGGCTCCGCCGCGGGCCCGGCGTCCTGCACTGCCGCCTCGACGCTCACCGCTCCCGCCAGGTCCGCGACGAGGGCCAGCGCCCGTCGTCCCGTGTAGGTGCCCTGCTGGTCCCAGAGCGCACCGCGCAGCGCTATCGACGCCTCCAGCTCGACGCGCGCCCGCTCCAGCTCCCCCGTGCAGAGCGCCAGCACTCCCAACTCGTGGTGGAAGTAGGCCTCCTGGGCCACCTCGCCCGCCGTCCGCGCGGCTTCCTGCCCGGCCCTCAGCAGCCGCTCCCACGCGCTCCAGCGCATCGAGACGGCGAGGATGGGAGCAGCCGTACGCGCCAGCAGCACCGCCGAACTGGCGTGGCCGCCGCGGTGCGCCCCGTGCACGGCCGCGAGCACCGCCTCGGCCTCGCCGGCGACCTGGCGGGGGCCGGCCGAGGGCTGGCCCGCCCACCAGCTGTAGTGGTGCGCGGCGCTCAGCGCCCGGTGGTGCGTCCCGTCGGCGAATCCGGCCGCGGTCAGCTCACCGGTGACTCCGGCGGCGAGCTTGTGACGCGGGCCGTGGGCGGTGATGAGACCGGCACCGGCCAGCTCCTCGACGGCGTCCGCCGCCTTGGGCTCGCCCACCAGGGCCGGAAGGTGCTTCTGGTGCGGGAGTTCGCCGCCGAGTGCGAGAGCGAAGCGCAATACCTCCCGCGCCTCCGGCGACAGGTGCTGGGCCACCACGGCGGTCACGCCGCGGGCGCCGCCGGACGAGGTGCGGCCGCGGGACGCGTCGGCCCCGGGCTGCTCCTGAGCGGACGTCGCCCTCGTCAAGTCCCCGGCCGAGCCGTTCCGCAGGAGCGCACCGGCCTGTACGAAGCGCAGCGGCAGGCCCTCCATGGCGCCCTCGACGCCGAACCACAGGTCTCCCGCCGCGTCCAGCTCCTCGTTCGTCAGGGGGCGACGGACGACGAGTTCGAGCAGCTCCAGACATCCCGTCCTGCTGAGGCCGGCCAGCGCGAAGTCCTCCACGTGGGCGTCCGCGGAGGGCGCCGGCACATCCGGGGTGGCGGCGAGGAGGAACGCGCATTCCGGTGTGGCGTCGAGGAGTTGGTCCAGCGCGTCACCGCCGAAGGCGAGGTCGTCGACGACGACGACGGCGCCGACCTCGCGCAGCGCGGCCCGCAGCTCCTCGTCCGAGGGACGGTGCCGGGACGCCGCGTGCACCGCGGAGAACAGCTCCTGCAGCAGGTCCTCCGGCGTGCGCTGGTGGCCGTTGAGGCGTACGACGCCGTCGGGGGCGAGCCCTGCGACGTCCTCGGCCACGGCGTCCAGCAGCGTGGTACGCCCCACGCCCGAGGGCCCGGTGAGGCGGATGGTGCGGCCCCGCGCGAGTTCGCGGGCGATTTCGTCGCGCTCCTCCTCGCGCTCCAGCATCGGTATCGCGGACGCGCTCTGCGCGGCCGCGCCTCCCCCGGCGGCCGCGTCCTCAGAGGAGCCGGATGCCCCGACGCCGCTCCCGGCTCGCTCGCCGGGAGCCAGCTTCCGCGGTGCGGCGGGCAGTTCGTCCGGCGGGCAGGGCTCGATCTCGCTGCCGTCGACGGGGTTGACCGTGACGAGATGCGACCCCGCCACGATCCGCACGAGCGGCACGGGAGCGGGTTCGTGCGCGGAACGGCCGTCCCCGGCGCCCTCCGGTCGTGCGGGGGTGCCGCCGGCGCCTTCCTCCTGCTCACCGCCGTGCTGATTGTCGCCGTGCTGAACCATGCTGGATGCCCCCAGTGACTGCGGTACGGGCACGCCCCGCCTTCATCGGCTTTCTTCCGTCGCAGGTCGACGCGAACGGCAGTACCGGGCGCTGCTTCGGCACAGTATTACCAAGCGGCCAAGACCTGAACCGCTCCGTCAGTTACGGCTTGGTGAGGATCTGCGTCTCCGCGGCCGGGAGCCCGCCCTCGATCGCCAGAATCCGGTGCAAGCGGGTCGCTACCAACAGCCGCTGCATCTGAGGGGGTACGTCGCGGAGCACGAGCCGGCGTCCGCATCGGCCCGCCCTGCGGTGCGCCCCCATGATCACCCCGAGTCCCGTCGCGTCCCAGGAGTCGAGTCCGGCCAGGTCGAGCACCAGGTCGCCGTCGCCGGAGTCGACGGCGGAGTGCAGGACCGTACGGGCGTCCGCCGCGCTCCGGACATCGAGGCGACCCCCGACGGCCAGCTCGGCGTGGTCGCCCCTGATGTGCATAGCTGCTCCCCGGATCTGTCGCTGGTCCGCGTGCCTTCACGTCCGAATGTCACTACGACTGACTGCGTTCCGGGCGGGCTGGTTGCCGTCCGTGCTCGAACCGATACGGAGTTCACCCTCGCGGGGGACGCCGCACCGAACGCGCCGCCGTCGAGCGGTCGTCAGTGTTGTCTCTTCTTCTGCTTCTTCTGTTTGCCGCCGCCGGCCGGAGCCCGTGACGCCGGTCAGTGTCCGCGGTGGCGGTCAGTGCTCGTAGAAGCCGCGACCGCTCTTGCGCCCGATGTCACCCGCGTCGACCATCCTGCGCATCGACTCCGGGGGCGCGAACTTCGGGTCCTGCGACTCGGTGTAGATGTTCTCGCTGGCGTGCAGGAGGATGTCGACGCCCGTGAGGTCGGCCGTCGCCAGGGGTCCCATGGCGTGACCGAAGCCCAGCTTGCAGGCGGTGTCGATGTCTTCCGCGGTGGCCACGCCGGACTCGTGCAGTTTCGCCGCCTCGACCACGAGCGCGGAGATGAGCCGGGTGGTGACGAAGCCGGCCACGTCGCGGTTGACGACGATGCACGTCTTGCCGACCGACTCCGCGAACTGCCGCGCGTCGGCCAGGGTTTCGTCACTCGTGCGGTGTCCGCGCACGAGCTCGCACAGGGCCATCATGGGCACGGGCGAGAAGAAGTGCGTGCCGACTACCCGTTCGGGGCGGGTGGTGGCCGCCGCGATCTTGGTGATGGGAATCGCGGAGGTGTTGGAGGCGAGGATCGTCTCGTCCTTCACCATCGTGTCCAGCCTGCCGAAGATCTCCCGCTTCACTTCGATCTTCTCGAAAACGGCTTCGACGACGACGTCGGCATCGGCCGCGGCGTCCAGGTCGGTGGTCGTGGTGATGCGCTCCAGGGCCGCCTCGGCCTGTTCCGCCTCGAGCTTGCCCTTGCTCACGAACTTCTCATACGAACGCTTGATTCCGTCCGTACCGCGGGTGAGCGCCTCGCCTGTCACATCGCGGAGCACCACGTCCCAACCCGCCTGGGCCGAGACCTGAGCGATACCGGAGCCCATGAGCCCGGCACCGATGACGGCGAGCTTCTTCGCCACGACTGTCACCTAGCCTTGCCTTCAATTGAACGCCTGTTGGCCGGACATTAGCGCCTCACGAAGATCTTGTGGCGGTGAAGAGACACGCGTCACGTCTCACATGGCGGACATCACATTCCCGGCGCCCGATCCGCGCGGCATGACCGGGTTCGGGCGATGCGTCCTGCGCAAAGACCACGGCGGTTGCCCAACTGACGTTACGTGCCGATCAGTTGGGAGGCCAAACGGCACCCCCGCCGACGGTGCGTCGATCTGCGCGCGGCCCGTGCGGCCGCCGCCCCGCAGCCGGAGGGCGCACCTCCCGGGCAGCGCCGCCGCAGAGACCGGGACGCGGCACGGTGGCCGCGCGCCGTGGCCGCCCCGGCGCGAATTCTCATCCTGTTCTCATCCTGATGGCGCCCCGTCCGGCGTGGCTCGATACCGCCCCGCAATTTTTACCGTTCCGTTGTGCGGTGACCGCGGTGCGTGAGGACTTCACCCGACGAGGGGCCGGAATGGCGAAGGAGGAGACTCTCCACGTGCCCGAACCTGCCGCATCCGTGACGCCGGGCACACATCTCTTTCGCATCGCGGACGCACGGCACACACGAATACCGGCATTCCTTACATCACGCCATGCCCGGAATTCCGCCGAGTTTTCGCTCTCCTAACGCAAGGGTTTCCCAAAGAACAGGGGCCTTACTGGACACCGACGGGGCAGCGCGCGCACTCTGCTGGAGTTCGCCCGGCCGCAAACCCCCCGCGGCCGCACCGGAGAGTTCGAGCCAGACAGGAGGAGGCCGTTACATGGCCGTCGAAGGCAGCCCCGAGGAACCGCTTCACGAAGGCGGTGACGACACAAAACTCAAGCGTGAATTCGGGACGATCGGACTGCTGTTCACAGCCGTCGGGTCGATCATCGGTTCCGGCTGGCTCTTCGGTGCCCTCGACGCCGCGCAGCTCGCCGGTCCCGCCGCGATCATCTCCTGGGCGCTCGGCTGCGTCATGTTCGTCATCATCGGGATGACGTACTCCGAGCTCGGCACGATGTTCCCGCACTCGGGCGGCGTCGCGCGGTACCCCCACTACTCGTTCGGCTCGTTCACCAGCTTCTCCATCGGCTGGGTGACCTGGATCGCCGCCGCGGCCGTCGCGCCCGTCGAAGTCCTCGCCGTCGTGCAGTACTCCACCAACTACGTGCCCTGGCTGCAGCGCATCCAGGAGAACGAGGCGGTGCTGACCCCTGCGGGCACGGTCGTCTCGGTAGCGCTCATGGCGGTGTTCGTGATCGTCAACTTCTTCGGGGTGCGCTGGTTCGCGCGTATCAACAATGTGCTCGTGTGGTGGAAGCTCGCCGTCATCCTCGTGGTGATCGCGGTATTCATGGCCCTGAGTTTCGAGCCCTCGCACTTCACCGCCCCCTCGCTCGGCGGATTCGCGCCGTACGGTTCGCAGGGCGTCTTCTCCGCCGTGGCGACAGCGGGTATCGCCTTCTCCTTCTTCGGATTCCGTCAGGGCGTCGAACTCGCCGGCGAGACGGACAATCCCAAGCGCAATGTCCCACTCACCCTCATCGGTTCCGTCGTCATCTGCGGCGTCATCTACATCCTGCTGCAGGTCGCCTTTCTGGGAGCCGTGCCGACGAAAGCGATCAGGGCGGAGGGATGGCAGGCCGTCGGAGCTCACTTCAGTTCGCACGGCGACGTGCTCGCGACTTTCGGCCCCCTCGCCGCCATCGCCGGGATCCTCGGGGCCGTATGGCTCGCCGGCATTCTCTACGCCGACGCCATCATCTCCCCCGGCGACACCGGTCTCATCTACGCCGGCGTCACCGCGCGCATCTCGTACGCGATGGGCCGCAACCGGAACGCGCCCGCCGGGCTCGCGAAGGTCAACCGGACCGGCGTCCCCTGGGTCAGCCTCGTGCTCGCGTTCATCGTCGGCTGCTTCTTCTTCCTGCCGTTCCCGGGCTGGAGCAAGCTGGTCGAGTTCGTCACGAACTCGACGGTGCTCTCCTTCGGCTGCGGCCCGCTGGTGCTGCTCGCCATGCGCAAGCAGATGCCCGACTACAACCGCCCGTTCCGCCTCGGCGACAGGTGGGTGTGGATCATCGGCTTCCTCGCCCTGTGGTCCACGAACCTGATCGTCTACTGGACGGGCTGGGACACCAACTGGAAGCTGTTCATCGCCATCCTCCTCGGCTACGTCCTGATGGCCGTGTACTACAAGGTGGCGAAGCAGCAGACGCCTCCCCTCGACTTCCGGCACGGCTGGTGGCTCCTGGTGTGGTACGCCGGGCTGGCCCTGATCAGCTACCTCGGCGACTACCCCGAGGAGAAGGAGAACGCGGGCAACCTCGGCCTCCTGGACTTCAACCTCGGCGCCGCAGCCACTCTCGTACTGACCGCCATCGTCATATGGCTCGCACTCCGGTGCGCGCTCCCGACGGAGCGCGTACGCGAGATCCTCCAGGACCGGGGCTCCCAGGAGCACTGAACCGGGCCCCCGCACCGAGCGCAGCGAAGCGGGCCCACGGCGGAAGCACGCCGTGGGCCCGCTGCTCGTCCTCCCCGGCGGCCGGGGCGCCGGACGCACGGCAACTCCCCGGCAGCGAGGGCATAGTCTCGACGGCATGGTCAATCTGACGCGCATCTACACCCGGACCGGCGACACGGGCACCACCGCCCTCGGCGACATGAGCCGTACGCACAAGACCGACACACGCATCGCCGCCTACGCGGACGCCAACGAGGCCAACGCCTCGATCGGGGTCGCGCTCGCCCTCGGCGACCTGCCCGAGGAGATCTCCTCGGTGCTGGTGCGTGTCCAGAACGACCTGTTCGACGTAGGCGCCGACCTCGCCACGCCCGTCGTCGAGGACCCGGAGTTCCCGCCGCTGCGCGTCGAGCAGTCCTACATCGACAAGCTGGAAGAGGACTGCGACACCTTCCTCGAAGATCTGGAGAAGCTGCGCAGCTTCATCCTCCCCGGCGGAACCCCCGGCGCGGCGCTTCTCCACCAGGCGTGCACGGTCGTACGGAGGGCCGAGCGCTCCACCTGGGCCGCCCTGGAGGAGCACGGCGACAGCATGAACCCGCTGACGGCGACGTACCTCAACCGCCTCTCCGACCTGCTCTTCATCCTCGCCCGCTCGGCGAACAAGGAGATCGGCGACGTGCTGTGGGTGCCGGGCGAGAACCGCTGACCGAGCCCTCCGGGGCGGGCAGGTGCGCCGCCCCGTGCGGGCGCCGGGTGCGGTTCGGCGCGTTCCCTGCCCGCGGACCGTCAGCCGCAGTCGAGCATCCCGGCGGCGCCCTTGGCCTTCACCACACGTTCCGCGCCGGCCTGCACGCCGGCGCGGAACTGCTCGTCCGCCCGGGCGCGTTGGAGCACCGCGCCGGCCATCTCGGGCAGCACGCCCGCGTCCACGCTGAGGACGACAGTGCCGCCCGCGTCCAGGAAGCGCAGGGCCCGCTCCGCCGGTGGTACGTCCTCGACCGCCTTGGCCGCACCCAGGTCGTCGGAGACGATGACGCCGTCGAAGCCGAGGTCCTCGCGGAGCATGCCGGTGAGGATCTCCGAAGAGAAGGCCGCCATGTTGTCCGGGTCGATCTTGGCGTAGCGCGCGCTGGAGATCATCACCAGCGAATCGCCCGATGACAGCCCTTCCTTGAACGGTCGGAGGTAGGCGTCGTCCCGGGTGGTGACGTCGTCCACGACGTCCTTGCTGTGGTCGGTGTTGCCGATCACCCGCCCCAGGCCGGGGAAGTGCTTGACCGCCGTGGTGACGCCGGCGTCCGCCATGCCCTCCTGGAAGGCGGTGCCGCTCGCGGCGACGGCCTCGGGCGTCGTGCCGTAGTTGCGCTGGAGCTTGCCGACGGGTTCGTTCTCGTCCGAGAGGTCCTCGGGCACGGTGTCCAGTACGGGCGCCAGGTTCACGTTGACGCCCGCCGAGTTCAACTGACCCGCCCAGCCCGCCGCCTGGGAGCGCAGCGCCGCCGGGTCGAGCTTGCCCTGCTCGACGGCCGAGGGCATCGCGTCGAATCCGGGCCCCTTCAGATGCTGGACCTTGCCGCCCTCCTGATCGGCGGAGACCCACAGCGGGACGTCGCCCGTGGCGGCTTCCCTCGCCCGCTCGCTGACCTGACGCGTCGTGTCGACTCCGGCCTCGCTGCCGTTCGTCAGGATGACCCCGCCGAGGTGGAGGTCCTTCACGGCGGCGAGTTCGGCTTCCGCGGGCTCGTCCGCGTCCACGCCGCTGATGAAGAGCTGGCCCACCTGCTGCTCCAGCGTCAGCTCGGCCGCCGTCCGTTCCACGCAGGCGGAGCCGTCCGGCGCGGGGCTCCGCCCGTCGCGGGCCGCCTTCGGGCCGGCCTCACCGCTGCCCGGGAAGGCGACGGCGGTCAGCGTCATCGGTACGGCGGCCAGGGCCAGGACGCCCGTGACGACTGCACCGGCGGCTCGCTTGCTGATCATCTAGGGGTACCTCCACGGGCTGGCGCGCGGTCGGGGGCGTGGTGCGGCACGCAGCACGCTAGGGCCCGCGGCCGCAGCGGGACAGGGGGCCGCCCTGACGGGCTCTCACTTAACCGCATCGTTGCGGCAGGCGACAGTGGTCCCCCCAATGAGGAGGGGCGGCGGAAGGCGTCCGATTTCACCCGCGCCGGAACGGGGACGGCACCGGGATTGGGCGCGCCCCGAACGGGGAAGAACGCCTCGGAATTACAAGCCGGATGTCCCGGTTTTTCCGTCACCCCTCGCCCGGTTGCGGCGCTTAAGCTTTTGTTAAGTCTTCCTTCACCCTGCCCTGAGGTTCTCCTTTCCGGACCCTTCCGCGACCGGAAGGACGCCGACAGAAACCCTGTTCAGAGGCGCATCCGCGTCCGCAATCCGCATTGCTTCGACAGTCTCTGCATACCTCTGATCGCCGATTAAACGGACGGACCGGGCGTACCGCATTCCGCTGGCCCACCCCACGTCGGCAACCAGGAAGAATGCGTCTGAGGCCGCCCGGGGCATTCCCTCTTACGAACCCCGTGACTTAAAGGCGATCACGGACTTCGGCTTTGCCCCCGAATTCCGTGAGTACTATCGCTCCCACAGGCCTGGACCTGATAACTGCAGGTCAGCCAAGAGGGGTTGGAGTTCTGTATGGCCAGCAATGCGAGGCGACGCACGCGTATCACCGTCGCCACGGTGGCGCTCCTGGCGGGCGTCATAGCGGTGCCCGTCGCGAACGGCGCCATCTCCGAGGACGGCGCGGACGTCAAGGGACAGGGCAACCACTGCACCATCGACGCCGGGAGCGGCGAGACGCGGTGTTTCGAGAGCCTGACCGAGGCGACCGGGGTCCCCGGCAGCGAGAAGCTCGTCAGGGCGTCCGGTGACGGCACCCGGAGCACCAAGGCCGGCGCCGACGCGGCGCCGCTCGCCTCCGCGGACGACACCCAGGGCGAGGGGAACATCATGGCCGCGACCCTGTTCGCGGACACCCAGTACGGCGGCGGCTCACTGACCGTCAAGAACGCCGAACTCTGCGACGGCGACGCCGACGACGTCGACTTCCAGATCGACCTCGCCGACGAGTGGAAGGACAAGATCTCCGCCGTCCAGCCCTGGGGCAACTGCACGCTCAACCTGTACTCCGAGCCGGGCCTCGGCGGCGACCGCGACGGACCCTTCGACGAGCTCACCCCGGACATCGGCGACGCGCTGGACGACCGTACGCAGTCCATCAGCTTCAGCTGACCACCTCAGCCGAGACGCAGTGGACGCAGCACCGGTCCCCGCACCACTCGCCTTACCCCCACCCTCGCCGGAGGCATCATGAACCGCCGCAACAAGCTGTCCATGCTGGTGATCGCCATCACCACCCTGGGCGCCACAGCGCTCTTCCCCACGGCCGCGCAGGCCGACGAGGAGCAGCCCACCACCAGAGAACTGCTCGAACAGTGCAACGACGGCACCGACCTGTGCGTCTTCCACCCCTCCGGCCTCCCCGAGGACTCCATGGGCGAGGCCCACCAGGTCGGCGACAGCGCCTTCAACTGCACGGAGAAGACGCAGCGTTCGAGCGTCGGCTGGTCGGACACGACCGGCGAGACCAACACCGTCGGCGTCTCGATGACCGCCGAGTACGGCTTCACCGAGCTGTTCAAGGTGACCATCACGGCGAGCTACCAGCACTCCTGGGAGAGCTCGCACACGGAGGAGCAGCAGACGAACGTCGAGGTCAAGCCCGGCAAGGTCGGCTGGATCACGCGCGAGGCCGCCATGCAGGAGGTCGAGGGCACGTACGAGATGCACTTCGAGGACAAGTTCTACGGCCACCACATCTGGTACGTGCCGTTCACCGCCAAGGGCCCCAAGCCGGACACCCCGAGCACCAAGACCCAGCACACGCGGAAGATGACCAAGAAGGAGAAGAAGCAGCACTGCGGCTGAGCAGGCGCTCCCCCCAGGTCGCCACCCCCCACCGCCGGCCCGGCCCGCGTTCCCGTGCACGCGTGGCCGGGCCTCCGCGCGCGTACGGGCCGAGCCCCTGGCCTCACCTCCTCGCGACCTCGCCGCCTCACCGCCTCGCCGCTTCGCCTCCTCGCCGCCTCGGTCAGCAGGCCCGGAACATCCGTTTTAGGGTGGAACGCGGGATCTGTACGCACCCGCTACCCCGGGAGCGACCATGAGTGACGAGGACCGCACCTCCGGCCGGGAGGAAGAGGACGACCGGAGCCGCGAGGTCGAGGAGTACGACGACTACGACGAGGACTACGGCCCGGAGTACAGCGACGAGTACGACGGCGAGCCTGAGCGGTCGCGGGACGGTTACCCCTCGGGTGTGCAGCGGCCGGCGCGCGACGACGACCCCGACGTCCTCCTCGACGTGCCGCAGCTGCACGTCGACGAGATCGACCTCGAAGTCGAGGACCTGCGGGCCCGGGTCTCCCTGCAGGCCGAGGTCCTGGACATCCTGAAGCTCAACGTCGGCGCGGACGTCGAACTGGGCCGCGTGCACCTGGGCATCAAGGGCGTGGACGTACAGGCCCTGCTCAAGGTCCGCCTCGACAACGTCGCGCAGGTCATCGGCCGCGTCCTGACGACGATCGACCGCAACCCCCAGATCCTCGAACACCTCACCTCGGGCCTGGGCGCCGCCGCGAAGGAGATCGGCGGAGGCGCCGGAGAGGCCGTCGGAGAGCTCGGACGCGGGGCTTCGTCGGCGGTGGAAGACGTCGGCCAGGGCGCCGGCAAGGCGGTCGAGGATGTCGGCGAGGGCGCGGGAAGCGCCGTGCAGGACGTCGGCGAGGGCGCGGGCGAAGGAGTCAAACAGGTCGGACAGGGCGCCGGCAAGGCCGTCGAGGACGTGGGCGAGGGCGCGGGCAGCGCCGTCGAGGACGTCGGCGAAGGCGCGGGAGAGACCGCCAAGAACGTCGGCGAAGGCGCCGGCAAGGCCGTCGGAGACGTGGGCGAGGGCGCGGGCAGCGCCGTCGAGGACGTCGGCGAAGGCGCGGGAGAGACCGCCAAGGACGTCGGCGAAGGCGTCCGGGAGACTGCCGAGGACGTCGGGGAAGGCGTCGGGGAGACCGCCAAGGACGTCGGCGAAGGCGTCGGGGAGACCGCCAAGGACGTCGGCGAAGGCGCGGGGAGAGCGGCAGGTGACGTCGGCGAAGGCGCAGGGGAGACCGCCAAGAACGTCGGCGAAGGGGCGGGCAAGGTCATCGACGAGTCCGGTCGCACGGTGCGCAAGGCCGGCAAGAGTGCCACCCGTACCGCGAAGAAGGCCGGCAAGACGGCGTCCGGCAGCTCGGAGGAGCGGCCCCGGCGACGTCCCACCCGCAGGCGCGACCGCGACGAACCGCCGTGAAACGGCCCGGGCGCGCAGGACGGCGGGTCTCCGGACATCGAGTTCTCGGCGTCGGTGCGGGCCGATGAACTCCGCTTCGCCGACGAGCCTCTGACCGCGGTGCGCTTCCACGGATCGCCCGGACGGGAGTCGACGTCACGCAGCGAGCGGACCAACCTGCCGGAACGCGTCGAGGCGGGAACCGGCTACAGCGACGTACGGGTCGACTACCGGCTGGCGACGCGGCTGCGCGACCCGGGCGAGGCCCCCGACCGGGAGCGCCCGGCCCAGGACACGTCCGATGCGGGAACCTCGGGTCCGGCCGTCACCGACGAGGGTGCCCCACCCCCGGACACCTCCGCGCCGGCCCCCGAGGCCGGCGAGCCGTAGCCGCCGCTCCCCCAGCAGCCACGGCCCACCGGGCCCGAACCGCGGGGCAGCAGCGAGCGGCCCGGCACGGTGGACGTCTCCACCCGCCGAGCCGCTCGGCTCCCCCGCCCTGAAGAGCCCCGGATCCCCCCACCCCAGACCGTGCAGGGCCTTGGGTCCTCCAGCCCCCGCCCTACAGGGCTTTGGGTCCTCTCTCCGCACCGGCCTGAGGCTCCCCCTCGCCGGAGTGGTCGCCGTGCTTCGGGGTCTTGGGCCAGATCGTGTAGGAGAGCGCGATGATCACGCTGATGCCCACGACGAGGCCCATCTTCCCCTGCCACTCGCGCAGCGTGGCGCTCTGCCCCGGGTCGCCCACGTACCAGACCGCGAGCTGCAGCAGGACCGCGGCGATCGCGGCCGCCCCCACGGCCCGCGCGCACATCTTCCACTCGTGCACCGCCCTGGCCATGCCGTAGCGCGGCGGTCCCGGCCGCGGCCCGCCCGCGAACCGGTGCAGTACGTGCCCGTCCGCCCACTTGATCATGTAGTGGCCGTGCGTGACGGTGAAGCCGATGTAGACCGCGGCCAGGCCGTGCTTCCAGTCCGGTGTCGCGCCGCTGCGCAAGTCGACCGCCGTGACCACCAGCAGCACCACTTCCAGCAGCGGCTCGCAGAGCAGCACGGCGACACCGGCACGCGGCATCCGCGCCAGGTAGCGCAGCGCGAGGCCGGCCGCGAGCAGCGCCCAGAAGCCGACCTCGCACATCACGATGAGCGTGACGATCACGCCTGCCTCCTCCGTCTCGGCTCCGCCCCCAGCGTTCCAGCCGCCGGTGTGGCCGGGCGTCCTCACCGGCGACGATTCACGCGCAGCCGCACTGCATCCTTCGATGTACCGGCCTCGTCCGAAGCGGGGGCGCGTCGCACCGGGCACCCGTGCTGAGATGGGTCCATGCCTGGCACGTCCCGCTCCCCGAACGCGCAGCCGCGCACCACGGACGGCCCGCGATCCCTCTCCGCGCCGCGCCCCTCCGCGGCCCCGCGCGGCGAGCCCCACCGCGGAACGCGCCGCCTCGACGCGCTGCGCCCGCACCGCGACGGCGTGCTCATCGCGCTCTCCGGGTTCGCCGGCGGCCTGATCCTGTGGAAGCTGGGCCTGTACAACACCCCTGCCGTAGGCCGCCGTTACGGCGCCTGGCTGCTCGTCCCGCTCGCCGTCATGTGCCTCACGGCGCTCGGCCGCAGGTCGGCCCAGCCGTGGGCGCTGGCGGTCGCGGTCGCGGCGCTCGCCGGGGATTTCATGATGGGCTCCCTGCTCGCCACCGTGATCGTCTTCACCGACATCGTGTACGCCGCCGTCCTGTACGGCCCTCCGCGCACCGCCCGTGCCGTGCTCCCGGGCAGCGTCGCCGTGACGGTGGCCGTCACGCTGGGGCTCATGGCCGCCTTCCGCAAATCGGAGACGCTGCTGCTGGGCGTGCTCTGCGCGGGGATCACCATCGTGCCCGCGTGGACGGGTCTGGTCGTCCGCGACCACCGCAACGCGGCCGCCGCCGAACGGCTGCGCGCCGAACAGACGGCGCTGCTGGCCGAGATGGACCGCGTGCAGGCCGTCACCGCCGAACGCGCCCGTATGGCCCGGGAGTTGCACGACGTCGTCGCCAACCACCTCTCCGCCATCGCCATCCACTCCACGGCGGCCCTCTCCATGAGCGGCGCCGGGGAGCAGCGGGACGGCGGAGACGAGGACGGTCCTGCGGACACGTCCGACGGGTTCCGCGAGGCGGCGGACGAGGCGCTCGGCGTCATCCGCCGGAACAGCGTGCAGGGGCTCGCGGAGATGCGCCGCCTCATCGGACTGCTCCGGGACCCGCACGACGACGGGACGCCGCCCACCTCCCCCACCCTGGCCGGACTCGACGCCCTCATCGACCGGGCGCGCACCGGCGCGGCGGGAACCGGGCTGCGCTTCACGCTGCGCGACGGCAGGGAGCCCGCGTCCGAGGAGACGCCGCTGCCCGCACCGGTGGAGCTGGCCGCGTACCGCGTCGTACAGGAGTCGCTGACCAACGCGCTCAAGCACGCGGGAGACGGCACGGTCGTGGTGGAGCTGCACTGCGACTCGGGTGAGGCTGCCGCAGCCGCAACGGCCCTCACGGTGCGCGTCACCAGCCCGCTGGACGGCGTCCGGCGCAGTGCCGCCCCGCGCGCGCCGGGCTCCGGCGCGGGCCTCATCGGCATGCGCGAGCGCGTGGAGCTGCTCGGCGGCGAGCTGCGCGTGGGCCCCGCGGCGGACGCCCGGGGTTCCGCGGTGTGGGAGGTCAGGGCCGAACTGCCCGTCGACGAGAGGAGTCTCCGGTGAGGGACGAGACCGACGTCCCGCCGCCCGTCCGCGTGCTCGTCGCCGAGGATCAGCAGGCCGTGCGGGCAGGCCTCGTCCTGATCCTGCGCCACGCCAGGGGCATCGAGGTCGCCGGAGAGGCCGGCGACGGCGAGGAGGCGGTGCGGCTCGCCCGTGAACTCCGCCCGGACGTCGTGCTCATGGACGTCCAGATGCCCCGCCTCGACGGCGTCACGGCGACGGAGCGCATCACCCGCGAGCGACTGGCGGACGTGCTGGTGCTGACGACCTTCGACCTCGACGAGTACGTCTTCGGCGCGCTGCGCGCCGGAGCGGCCGGATTCCTCCTCAAGGACAGCGAGGCGGCACAGGTGGTGGAGGCCGTACGGACCGTCGCCCGCGGCGAGGGGATGGTCGCACCAGCCGTGACCCGGCGCCTCATCGCGGAGTTCGCCCGTTCCGGCGGGCGGAGTCCCGCACCCGCTCGTCCGTGCCCTCCGGGACTCGACGAACTCACCCCACGCGAACGAGAAGTGCTCGGCTGCCTCGGCGCGGGCCTCTCCAACGCGGAGGCGGCAGCCCGGCTCGGAACGGCGGAGGCCACGGTGAAGACCCACGTCAGCCGGCTGCTGGCCAAGCTCGGCCTGCGCAGCCGCACCCAGGCCGCCGTACTCGCCCAGGAGTCGGGCATCACCGGGGGCTGAGCCCCGAGGCGGCCCCGCCACCGGCACCCGTCTTCAGGGACGGATGTACGGACACGGACAATTGCAGCATGCACCAACTGACGTCCGGGACGCGGAGCCGTCCGTCATGACCGGAGTGCTCACAGGGTTCGCGGTGATCGCATGCGTCATCGCCACCGGCTACGCGCTCGGCAGGCACGGGCTCCTGGGGGCCAACGGTCCCGAGGTCCTCACCAAGCTCGCCTTCCACGTCGCCACTCCCGCTCTCCTCTTCGAGACCATGGCACGGGCCGACCTCACGGCGCTCACCTCGGGCCCGCTGCTGATCACGGCGCTCAGCACCTTCGCCGTCGCCGGTTTCTACCTGGGTGTGGCGGCCCTGCGCCGCTGGCCGCCCGGCGAGAGCACCGTCGGCGCGATGTGCGCCAGTTACGTCAACGCGGGCAACCTGGGGATTCCCGTCGCCGCGTACGTACTGGGCGACGCCACGCTGATGGCGCCGATCATCCTCTTCCAGCAGCTCGTGATCTCCCCCGTCGCGCTCACCGCACTCGACGTCTTCTCGGAGCGTTCGGGGCAGCGCGGTGGCGTCGTGCGGCGCCTGACGACACCGTTCCGCAATCCGGTCGTCGTCGGTTCTCTGACGGGAGTGGCGGTGGCGGCCACCGGGCTCACCCTTCCCGGGCCCGTGCTCGAACCGTTCCAGCTGGTGGGCGCGGTGTCCGTGCCGGCCGTGCTGCTGGCCTTCGGGATGTCCCTGCGCGGCAGCGCGGTCCTCTCCAAGGAACACGAGCGACTGCCGGTCGTACTGGCGGTGGTGTGCAAAGCCGTCGGACAGCCGCTGGTGGCGTGGGCGATCGGGGCGGGAGCCTTCGGACTGACCGGCGGGGCGCTCTTCGCCGTGGTGGTGACGTCCGCGCTGCCGTCGGCGCAGAACCTGTTCACCTACGCGTCGCGGTACGACCTCGGTACGCGGCTCGCCAGGGAGTCCATCCTGCTCTCCACGCTGGCGGCGGCGCCCGTGCTGGTGCTCGTCGCCGCGCTCCTCGGCTGAGCGGCGCCTCGCAGACGGTTCGACGCGGGCGGCTCAGGCCACGTTGGCGCGCTGGCCGGGCGGTGCCGCCTCCAGCCAGGCGAGGAAGCCCGTCAGCGCGTCCTCGCTCATGGCCAGCTCGACCCGCGTGCCGTGCAGGGAGCAGGCCAGGATCACCGCGTCGGAGAGGAGCGCCAGCTCCTCCTCGCCCTCGGGGCGGCGGCGCTGGATGACCTCGATCAGGTTGCGCTCCAGGAAGCGGCGGGGGCGCGGAGCGTAGGAGAAGACACGGAACCACTCGATCTGGTCACCGTTGTAGCGGGCGATGCCGTACGCCCAGCCCTTGCCCCCGTGCCCCCGGTCATGCTCGCGGGCGTGATCGCGTTCACGGGCGGGCTCGCGGCCGGATTCGAGCCCCCCGTCACGGCTTCGCGCCTGGTCGTCGTGGGCCGTCTCGTCGGCGTACACGGCGGGCTCGGGCGCGTCCCACCGCAGGTTGCAGTCGAAAGTGCCGCCGGAGCGCTGCAGCAGCCGGCGGCGCACCCCGAAGGCGAACAGACCCGCCAGCGCCAGCAGCAGGGCCGCGCCGCACAGGGACAGAACGAGGACCATCATCACCGACCTCCTCGCACTCTCTCGTACCGCATGTGACGCGGTGACCCCGGGACCGCCGGATCTAGTGGATCCCGCGTTCCCCTCTGTATGGGCTCAGCCGCGGGCCGGTCCGGGGTTACCCGGGCCAGCCCGCGGCTGAGCTTCGTACCAGTCGTGCCGGACGTCGCGCCCGGCGTCGGGCGCCTCAGCGGCCCGCCGCCGCGCGCACACGGACCTCGGCGCGCCGCTCGGCGGCCGTGTCGGCCTCCGACTTCGCCCGCTCCAGGGCCCGCTCCGCCCGCTCGACGTCGATCTCGTCCGCAAGCTCCGCGATCTCCGCGAGCAGCGACAGCTTGTCGTCCGCGAAGGAGAGGAACCCGCCGTGCACCGCGGCGACGACTGAGCCCTCACCGCTTTCGCCCGCTGTGCGGATGGTGACCGAACCCGGCTCCAGCACGCCGAGCAGCGGCTGGTGGCCGGGCATGACGCCGATGTCGCCCGAAGTGGTGCGCGCGACGACCAGGCTGGCCTCGCCCGACCAGACCTGACGGTCCGCGGCGACCAACTCGACGTGCAGCTCAGCCACAGTGGCTCCTTCGTAGGTTAGGAAAAGGATAAGGGGTGCGGAGGCGGGGACGTACCGAGGGCTGTCGCACCCCGGGCCGGCCCCGCCGACCGTACGGGCCTGGCGTCAGGAGACGCCCAGTTCCTTGGCCTTGGCCTTGAGGTCCTCCAGGCCACCGCACATGAAGAACGCCTGCTCCGGGAAGTGGTCGTACTCGCCGTCGGCGATCGCGTTGAAGGCCGCGATCGACTCGTCCAGCGGCACGTCCGAGCCGTCCAGGCCGGTGAACTGCTTCGCCGCGTGGGTGTTCTGCGACAGGAAGCGCTCGATACGGCGGGCGCGGCTGACGGTGAGCTTGTCCTCCTCGGAGAGCTCGTCGATGCCGAGAATCGAGATGATGTCCTGCAGGTCCTTGTACTTCTGCAGGATCCCGATCACGCGCTGGGCGCAGTCGTAGTGGTCCTGCGAGATGTAGCGCGGGTCCAGGATGCGGGACGTCGAGTCCAGCGGGTCCACCGCCGGGTAGATGCCCTTCTCCGAGATCGGCCGGGAGAGGACGGTCGTCGCGTCGAGGTGCGCGAACGTCGTCGCCGGGGCCGGGTCGGTGAGGTCGTCCGCGGGCACGTAGATCGCCTGCATCGAGGTGATGGAGTGACCACGGGTCGAGGTGATGCGCTCCTGGAGCACACCCATCTCGTCCGCCAGGTTCGGCTGGTAGCCCACCGCGGAGGGCATGCGGCCGAGCAGCGTGGAGACCTCGGAACCGGCCTGCGTGAAGCGGAAGATGTTGTCGATGAAGAACAGCACGTCCTGCTTCTGCACATCGCGGAAGTACTCCGCCATGGTCAGACCGGCCAGGGCGACGCGGAGACGGGTCCCCGGCGGCTCGTCCATCTGCCCGAAGACCAGCGCGGTCTGCGGGAGGACGCCCGACTCGGCCATCTCGTCGATGAGGTCGTTGCCCTCACGCGTACGCTCGCCCACACCCGCGAAGACGGAAACACCCTCGTGCAGCTTCGCCACACGCATGATCATTTCCTGGATGAGGACGGTCTTGCCGACGCCCGCGCCGCCGAACAGGCCGATCTTTCCGCCCTTGACGTAAGGCGTCAACAGGTCGACGACCTTCAGGCCCGTCTCGAACATCTCGGTCTTCGACTCGAGCTGATCGAAGGCGGGGGCCTTCCGGTGGATCGGCCAGCGCTCGGTGACCTCGGACTCGGCCTCCGGCTCGTTGAGGATCTTGCCGAGGGTGTTGAAGACGCGGCCCTTGGTGACGTCGCCGACGGGCACCGTGATGCCGTCGCCCGTGTCGGTCACCTCGGCCTGGCGGACCAGGCCGTCGGTCGGCTCCATGGCGATGGCGCGGACGACGCCCTCCCCGAGGTGCTGCGCGACCTCGAGGGTGAGGGTCTTCTTCTTGCCCGCCTCGGCGGGGTCGGCGATGTCGACCTTCAGCGCGTTGTAGATGTCCGGCATGGCGTCGACGGGGAACTCCACGTCGACGACCGGGCCGATGACCCGTGCGACGCGGCCCGCCGCCGTGGCCTGCTCAACAGTAGTGGTCATGGTTAGCGGTCACTCCCCGCAGAAGCGTCAGCCAGCGCGCTCGCGCCACCGACGATCTCGCTGATTTCCTGGGTGATGTCGGCCTGGCGGGCCGCGTTGGCAAGCCGCGTCAGCGACTTGATGAGGTCCTCGGCGTTGTCCGTCGCCGACTTCATCGCGCGCCGCGTGGCGGCGTGCTTCGAAGCGGCGGCCTGCAACAGCGCGTTGTAGATGCGGCTCTCGACGTACCGCGGCAGCAGCGCGTCGAGCACCTCCTCCGCAGAAGGCTCGAAGTCGTACAGCGGCCGGATCTCGGGCCCCTTCTTGATGTGGCCCTCGATGACCTCCGCCGACTCCTCCGCCGTCTCCTTGAAGCTCAGCGGAAGCATCCGGTCCTTGACCGGCGTCTGCGTCATCATCGACACGAACTCGGTGTAGACGATGTGGAGTTCGTCAACGCTGTGCTCGGAGCCCCGCTCGGCCTGGATCGCCTCGATCAGTGGCTCGGCCACCGCCTTGGCGTCGGCGTACGTGGGGTTGTCCGTGAAGCCGGACCACGACTTGGCGATCACACGCTCGCGGAAGCGGTAGTACGTCACACCGCGGGTACCCACGATGTAGTTGACGACCTCTTTCCCCTCCCCGATCAGCCGGTTGGTGAGCTGGTCGGCCGCCTTGATGGCGTTCGAGTTGTAGCCGCCGGCCAGACCGCGGTCGCTCACGATGAGCAGAACCGCGGCCCGCGTGGGCCTCTCCACCTCGGTGGTGAGCGGGTGCTCGACGTTCGAGCCCGTGGCGACCGCGGTCACCGCGCGGGTGAGCTCGGTCGAGTACGGCTCGGACGCGGCCACCCTGCGTTGCGCCTTGACGATGCGCGAGGCGGCGATCATCTCCATCGCCCTGGTGATCTTCTTGGTCGCAGTGACGGATTTGATCCGCCGCTTGTAGACCCTGGTCTGAGCACCCATGGCTCAGTCCTCGCCCAGGAGCTTGCCGTCCGAGGTCTCGAACTGCTTCTTGAAGGCGTCCACCGCGTCGCCGAGCGCCTGAAGCGTGTCGTCGGACATCTTGCCGCCCTCGACGATGCTGGTCAGCAGGCCCTTGTGCTCGCGGTGCATGTACTCCAGCAGTTCGCGCTCGAACTTGCGGATGTCCTCGACCGGAACGTCGTCCATCTTGCCGCTGGTGCCCGACCAGACGGAGACGACCTGGTCCTCGGTCGAGAACGGGTTGTACTGCGACTGCTTCAGCAGCTCCGTCACGCGCTTACCGCGCTCGAGCGCGCCCTTGGAGGCGTCGTCCAGGTCGGAACCGAAGGCGGCGAACGCCTCCAGCTCGCGGTACTGGGCGAGGTCCACACGGAGCGAACCGGTGATCTGCCGGATCGCCTTGTGCTGCGCGGAACCACCCACACGGGAGACGGAGATACCCACGTTCAGCGCCGGGCGCTGGCCCGCGTTGAACAGGTCGGACTCCAGGAAGCACTGCCCGTCGGTGATGGAGATGACGTTGGTCGGAATGAACGCCGACACGTCGTTCGCCTTCGTCTCGACGATCGGCAGACCCGTCATCGAGCCCTTGCCCATGTCGTCGGAGAGCTTCGCGCAGCGCTCCAGCAGCCGGGAGTGCAGGTAGAAGACGTCGCCCGGGTAGGCCTCGCGGCCCGGCGGGCGGCGCAGCAGCAGCGACACGGCGCGGTAGGCGTCGGCCTGCTTGGTCAGGTCGTCGAAGACGACGAGGACGTGCTTGCCCTGGTACATCCAGTGCTGGCCGATCGCGCTGCCGGTGTAGGGCGCGATGTACTTGAAGCCGGCCGGGTCGGACGCGGGGGCGGCGACGATCGTCGTGTACTCCAGCGCGCCGGCCTCCTCCAGCGCACCGCGCACGGACGCGATGGTGGAGCCCTTCTGGCCGATGGCGACGTAGATGCAGCGGACCTGCTTGTCCGGGTCGCCGGTGCGCCAGTTGTCGCGCTGGTTGATGATCGTGTCGACGCAGAGCGCCGTCTTGCCGGTCTGCCGGTCGCCGATGATCAGCTGACGCTGGCCGCGGCCGATCGGGGTCATGGTGTCGACGGCCTTGTAACCCGTCTCCATCGGCTCGTGCACCGACTTGCGGTCCATGACCGAAGGGGCCTGGAGTTCGAGGGCGCGGCGGCCCTCGGACTCGATGTCGCCGAGGCCGTCGACGGGTGCACCCAGCGGGTCCACGACGCGGCCGAGGTAGCCGTCGCCGACCGGAACCGACAGGACCTCGCCGGTGCGGCGCACCTGCTGGCCCTCCTCGATACCGCTGAACTCACCGAGGACCACCGCACCGACCTCGCGCTCCTCGAGGTTGAGGGCGAGGCCGAGGGTGCCGTCCTCGAACTTCAGCAGCTCGTTAGCCATGGCCGAGGGCAGTCCCTCGACCTTCGCGATGCCGTCGCCGGCAACGCTGACCGTCCCGACCTCTTCGCGCGAGGCCGCGTCCGGCTCGTACGACTGGACGAAATTCTCCAGCGCGTCCCGGATCTCATCCGGCCGGATCGTGAGCTCCGCCATCTGGGTTCCCTGCTCTCCTTGTTGGGACCGTATCGATCTTCTACGGCCCAACTCGGGCCGCTAAGTGATGCTGTTGAGTTGGTGAGCGCGGGCTGCGCCCCGGCGTCTGCCGGAACTCAGCCCGCCATGCGGCGCTCCGCCTCGCTGAGGCGGTCCGCGATCGAGCCGTTGATGACCTCGTCACCGACGCGCACCGTGATCCCGCCGAGGACCGTGGGGTCCACGTCGAGGTTCAGGTGCATCTGGCGGCCGTACAGCCTCGCCAGCGCCGACCCGAGGCGCTCCTTCTGCCGGTCGCTCAGCGGAACCGCCGAGGTGACCACGGCCACCGAGCGGTCGCGCCGTTCCGCGGCCAGCTTGGAGAGGGCCTCCAGGCCACCTTCCAGGCTACGTCCACGGGGCTGGCTCACGAGACGCGTGATCAGGCGCTCCGTCGCGGGCCTCGTCTTCCCGCCCAGCAGCGTGTGCAGCAGCCGGGCCTTGGCCTCGGCCGACGCGCTGGGGTTGGCGAGCGCCGCGCGCAGCTCGGGGGACGAGGAGACCGTCCGGGAGAACCGGAACAGCTCGTCCTCTGTCTCCTCCAGCGAGCCGTCCCGCTCCGCGGCGACGAGGTCGGCGTAGTCCGCCAGCATCTCGACGGAGTCCACGAAGTCACGCGTCGCCGACCAGCGGGAGCGCACCATGCCCGAGAGCAGGTCGACGACGGGGCCGCCGACCTTGCCGCCGAGCACGTTCCCGACCAGCTCGGCCTTGCGCTCACCGCTCCGCGACGGGTCGCTCAGGACCCGGCGCAGGGACACCTCGCGGTCGAGCAGCGCTGTCACGGCGGCCAGCTCGTCGGCGAGCTGAACGGCGTCGACCGACGTGTTGTCGGTCAATGCCGTCAGGCTCTCGCGGGCGGCGGCCTGTGCGTCACGGCTCGCGCCGTTCATCGGGCAGCCTCGGCCTTCTCCTCGAGCTCGTCGAGGAAGCGGTCGATGGTGCGGCTCTGGCGGGCGTGGTCGTCGAGGGACTCCCCGACGAGCTTGCCGGCCAGGTCCGTGGCGAGCTTGCCCACGTCCTGGCGCAGCGCCTGAGCGGCCTGCTTGCGGTCGGCCGCGATCTGGGCGTGACCGGCCGCGATGATCTCCTCACGCTGGCGCTGGCCTTCCGCGCGCATCTCGGCGATGAGCGTGGCGCCCTGCTCCTGCGCCTCGGAGCGCAGACGCGCGGCCTCGTGCCGTGCCTCGGCGAGCTGGTCCTTGTACTGCTTGAGGACCTCTGCGGCTTCTTCCTGAGCCGCCTCAGCCTGCTCGATACCACCCTCGATGGCCTCTCGGCGCTGCTCCAGAACCTTGTTGATGTTCGGGATCAGCTTCTTCCAGAGGAAGAAGAAGACGATGGCGAAAGCGACCAGGCCGATGACGAGCTCTGGGATCGGCGGGACGAGCGGGTTCTGCTCCTCGGCCGCCTGGTGTACCAGGGCGATCACATCAGTGCCTTTCGTCGTGGGGCTGCTCGGCGCGATTACTTGATGCCGTAGACGAACGGCATGACGATGCCGATGAGGGCCAGCGCCTCACAGAAGGCGAAACCGAGGATCTGGTTCTGACGGATCAGACCAGCGGCTTCGGGCTGCCGGGCGAGGGCCTGGGTGCCGTTACCGAAAACGATGCCGACGCCGATGCCGGGGCCGATGGCGGCGAGGCCGTAGCCGATGGAGCCGATGGAACCGGAGACGGCGGCGAGGTTCTGGAGAGCGGACATGCCGTTTCTTCCTTCTGTTTCACGGACCGGTGGGGGTTGGCCACCGGACAACTGAGTGGTCGTGTGGGCAGGGTTGCTCAGTGGTGCTCGGCGAGCGCGCCCTCGATGTAGCTGCACGCCAGGAGCACGAAGACGTACGCCTGGACGGCCTGGATGAACAGCTCGAAGGCGGTCATCGCGATGGTCATCAGGAACGAGACGCCCGCGTAGGCGATGCCGATGCCGTTGAGCATGTACCAGGTGGCGATCGTGAACATCACGATCAGCAGGTGGCCTGCGAACATGTTGGCGAAGAGCCGCACCGCGTGCGTGAAGGGCCGCACCAGCAGGTTCGAGAAGAACTCGATGGTCATGCTCATCGGCAGGACCGGGCCGAGCGACTTGTCGTAGCCGGTGAAGTTCTTGAAGGCACCGACGAATCCGTGCCGCTTGAAGGTCAGGCCCACCCACAGGATGTAGACGATCAGCGCCAGACCCATGGGGTACGAGATGATCGACGTCACGGGGAACTGGGCGAGCGGGATGACCGACCAGAGGTTCATCACCCAGACGAAGAAGAAGAGGGAGACCATCAGGGGGACGTACTTCTCGCCCTCCTTCTTGCCGATGGTCTCGTAGACGATCCCGCGGCGGATGAAGTCGTAACCCGCCTCACCGATCATCTGGAGCTTGCCCGGCACGATCTTGGGCTTGCTGAACGCGGCCCAGAAGAACCAGAGGATCGCGACCGTCCCCAACACCGCCAGCAGCATCGTCTTGTTGATGTCGACGCCGCCGACGTTGGCGATCGGTTTGAAGACGAAGGAGTGCAGGCCCGGCGAGACTTCATTGAAGCCACATCCATCGAAGAGGTGGCAATCGGTGTCGAAGGCGAGCATCTGGTCAGCACTCACCGCGAACTCCTTCTGCATGGCGCATGGATACGGCTACCTCGATGTGTCGGCGCGGCGCACGGCCACGGAGCGGCACTGGACTGTTCTTACGAATTCGGGAGCGGCGGCTTCTCAGCGAGGAGGGCCGCCCGTTCCGTCCCTGGGGAAGGGCGAACTCAGCCGCCTGCGCCTGCTGCACCGCAGTTGGGAACGGACGATAGCAGTTGCCGGAGCGGTCGCTTATCTCGGCCCTACCTCGGCTGGGGATCACGGCTTCGCCCCCGTCGCCGCGGCCGTCTTGTCCTCACCGCCGGCGCTCGCGGACGAATCGGGTTCCACGTAGAGGATCTTCGCCTTCATGTGCGCCCGCGCCTGTGCGGCGACCCACACGAGAGCGGCGGCGAGCAGCGAGAAGGCGAACGCCTTGGTGTCGAACAGGGTGGTCCCCTTGAAGAAGATCAACACCAGGGCCAGCAACAGGATCTGCGTCGTGTAGAGCAGCAGCCCCATCGCCTGGAAGAGATGAGGCAGGGACTTGGCTGTGCGCTGCAGCACGACGAGGCCCATCCCCATGAAGAGGATCACCACGGTGGTACCGGCGGCCGCGCCGATGGCGCCCTTGCTGCCCGTGAGCACGGCACTCACGACTGCGGCCACGACACCTGCGAGGGCGGTCGGGACGGCGCAGTGCAAGAGCATGCGAGCGTCGTTCGACTGCATGGGAGTTGCTCCGAAGATCGGGGGTGAGTGCCGTCCTTGGACGGCTGTCTCCCCGGCGCGAAGGAGGAGCGGTCCTCACGCCGAAGACCGTCGCACTGCGGTCCTTCGGCCCCCTCGCCGGGTTTCGTGAACGGTATCACAAACTATTTGATGAGGTCTTTACCTACTTGGTGTGCTGGCCGTCACACGACGGCTCTGAACTGCGCGTCCCCTGCTGGCGGTTACCGCCGAGGGCAGTGGCGCCGTTGAGCCCCGCGAGGGCCGGCTGGGGCCGCCGAGAGCCCTTCACGGCACCCTCGCCCGCAGCCTCCACCTCCGCATCCGCCTCAACGGCCGCCGCCTCGGACTCGACTTCGGACCCAGCTCCGGGCTTCGCCGCCCCGGACTCCGACTGGCGCCTCAGATCGTCAGATTCCTGACCAGAGTCGGCAAGTTGGACATCTTTCTCATCAGAGGGCGAAGCGCTCTCGATCTTCTGCCGGTACCGCGGAGGCACGAACGCGTGGGCCCAGCCCGGCACTCGGGGAGTGAAGCGCGGCATCAGCAGCACGACCAGGCCGACGGCGCACAGGACGACGACGGCCAGGACGATCACCATGCTCGCGGACTGCACCGAGAACGCGACGGCGCCGAAAGCGATCAGCGCCGACCAGAAGTACATGATCAGCACGGCCCGGCTGTGCGAGTGCCCGATCTCCAGAAGGCGATGGTGGAGATGGCCCTTGTCCGCGGCGAACGGCGACTCGCCCCGCCACGTCCTGCGCACGATCGCCAGCACCAGGTCCGCGACCGGGATCGCGATGATCGTCAAGGGCAGCAGCAGCGGCATGTACAGCGGCACCATCGTGTGGACGGCCGCCCGGACGGAACGGGTGTGCTCCACGACGAGGTCCGGGTCGACCTGGCCGGTGACCGAGACGGCCCCCGCGGCCAGCACCAGCCCGATCAGCATCGAGCCCGAGTCCCCCATGAAGATCCGCGCCGGATGCATGTTGTGCGGCAGGAAGCCCAGGCACATGCCCATGAGGACGGCCGCGAAGAGCGTCGCCGGCGCCGCGGCCTCGATGCCGTAGCCGTACCAGATCCGGTAGGCGTACATGAAGAACGCGGCGGCCGCGATGGTGACCATCCCGGAGGCCAGGCCGTCCAGACCGTCCACGAAGTTGACCGCGTTGATCGTGATCACGACCAGCGCGACGGTGAGCAGCGTGCCCTGCAGCTGGGTCACCGCGACGTTGCCGACGCCGGGCACCGGCAGCCACAGGATGGTCAGGCCCTGGAGCACCATGACGCCCGCCGCGATCATCTGCCCGCCGAGCTTGACGAGCGCGTCGACGCCCCACTTGTCGTCGAGGACGCCCAGCAGCCAGATCAGCCCCGCGCCCGAGAGCAGCGCGCGGGGCTCGTCGGACAGGATGAACAGCTCGCCGATGTTGGTGAGTTGAGAGGCGACGAGGAGCCCCGCGCACAGCCCGCCGAACATGGCGATGCCGCCCAGGCGCGGAGTCGGCTCGCGGTGCACGTCGCGCGCCCTGATCTGCGGCATCGCTCCCGCGGCGATGGCGAACTTCCGCACCGGCCCGGTCAGCAGATAGGTGACCGCTGCCGTGACGCAGAGCGTCAGCAGGTATTCACGCACGGGCTCCCCAGAGGTTTGCTTGCTCCTTGGCCCCACACCCTAAGACACCTGCCCGCCACCGGCGGTTTCACATGTGCGGGTGCATCCTGGCGGGCACGCCCGTCAGCGCCGTGACGACCGGTTCGAGTGCTTTGTTGATTTCGTCACCCACGGATCGGAAGTACGGGATCGGCGCCCCGTACGGATCGTAGATCTCGTCCGCCTCGGGGCTCGGTGCCAGCAGCCATCCGCGCAGCGCGGCGGCGGCCTGCACCAGGGCGTTCGCCCGCTCGACGACGCCCTGCGCCGAACCCGCGTCGGGAAGCGTGGCGGCGTCTATGGCCTTCACCAGGCGCGTGAACTCCTTCAGCGTGAAGGTGCGCAGCCCCGCCGAGTGCCCCATGGAGACGACCTGCGCGCGGTGGTCGCGGGTCGCGGTCAGCACGAGATCGGCACGGATGACGTGCTCGTCCAGCAGCTCACGGCCGCGGAAGCCCTCGGGGTCCGCCCCGAGCTCCAGCAGCACCTCGGCGGCGTGCTCCTCCATGGGTGCGCCCTCGTGCCCCCAGGTGCCCGCGCTCTCGACGACGATGCCGCCGCTGCGTCCGTCCCCCAGCCGCTCCGCCAGGGCATGCCGCGTCAGCCGCTCGGTCAGCGGCGAGCGGCAGACGTTGCCGGTCGAGACGTGGAGGATGCGGAAGATGCCATCGGTGCCGCTTATGCCGCCGGGGTCCGCGGTGCCACGCCCGTGCGGGGTGCTCACTGCAGGCATCTCCAGGCCCGGCGGGCGTTCGTCGGGGCCGTGTGCGCCGTGCGGGAGTCCGCGCGGCCGGTACGGGGGCGGACGGGCCGGGACGGCCGTGCGAGCGTCCTGAGGGGCTGCGCGCCCCCTGTCATGACGCCACCTCCATGTCGGGGACGACCTTGCGCAGCTCCTCCGCGCTGAGCGCGCCGGCACGCAGCAGGACGGGGTTCTTGCCCGTCACGTCGACGATCGAGGAGGGCACCGAGTCCGGCGTCGGGCCGCCGTCCAGGTAGACGGCGACGGACTCGCCCAGCATCTCCTGCGCGGCGTCGCAGTCCTGCGGCGCGGGGTGGCCGCTGAGGTTCGCCGAGGAGACGGCCATGGGCCCGAACTCCTTGAGCAGCTCGATGGCGACGGGGTGCAGCGGCATCCGCACGGCGACGGTGCCCCGCGAGTCGCCCAGGTCCCACGTCAGCGACGGCTGGTGCCGGGCCACGAGGGTCAGGGCGCCCGGCCAGAACGCGTCCACGAGCTCCCAGGCGGACTCGGGGAAGTCGGTGACCAGGCCGTGCAGCGTGTTCGGCGAGCCGACGAGCACGGGCGAGGGCATGTTCCGGCCGCGCCCCTTGGCCTCCAGAAGGTCGCCGACGGCGTCCGGGCTGAAGGCGTCGGCTCCGATCCCGTAGACGGTGTCCGTGGGGAGCACGACGAGTTCACCGCGGCGGACCGCCGAAGCGGCCTCGCGCAGGCCGGTCTTGCGGTCGGTCGAGTCGGTGCAGTCATAACGCCGTGCCATTACGGCACCTCCCTGCGGGCTGTGGCGAATCGGGGCCGGTTGTTGAGGTCGGGATGGTCCGCGGCGTCGGCCCAGCCGCGGTCCTCGGTGAAGATCCAGGGGACTTGGCCGCCCTGGGTGTCCGCGTGCTCCACGACGACCACGCCGCCCGGGCGCAGCAGCCGGTGTGCGGCGCGTTCCAGGCCGCGGATCGTGACCAGCCCGTCCTCCCCCGAGAACAACGCGAGTTCGGGGTCGTGGTCCCGGGCCTCGGGCGCCACGTACTCCCATTCGGTGAGCGGGATGTAGGGCGGGTTGGCGACGACCAGGTCGACCTGGCCGTCGAGCTCGGGCAGAGCCGTGAGCGCGTCCCCGTGATGGAGGATCACGCGGCTGCCCTCGACGTTCTTCACCGCCCAGCTGTACGCGCCCTCGTCGAGTTCGACGGCGTGCACCCGTGAGCGGGGCACCTCCTGCGCGAGGGCGAGCGCGATGGCGCCCGAACCGGTGCACAGGTCGACGATGAGGGGTTCGGCCACGTCCATGGCGCGCACCGCGTCTATCGCCCAGCCGGCCACCGACTCGGTCTCGGGGCGGGGCACGAACACCCCGGGCCCCACCTGGAGTTCGAGGTACCGGAAGAAGGCCCGGCCGGTGATGTGCTGGAGCGGCTCGCGCGCCTCGCGGCGGGCCACCGCCTCCCAGTACCGGGCGTCGAAGTCGGCGTCGGAGACCCTGTGCAGCTCACCGCGCTTGACGCCGTGCACGAACGCGGCGAGTTCCTCCGCGTCGAACCGCGGCGAGGGCACGCCGGCGTCGGCCAGCCGCTGTGTCGCCTGGGCGACCTCGCTGACGAGCAGGCCGCGGCGGTTCGGGGGCTGCCCCCCGGACGAATGCAGCATCGTGAGTTCCCTACCACCCGTCCGTACAAGCGCTCTACTGGGCAGCGGCCAGCTTGGCCGCGGAGTCGGCGTCGACGCACGCCTGGATCACGGGGTCGAGTTCCCCGTCGAGCACCTGATCCAGGTTGTACGCCTTGAAGCCCACCCGGTGATCCGAGATCCGGTTCTCCGGGAAGTTGTACGTGCGCACACGCTCCGACCTGTCCACCGTACGTACCTGGCTGCGGCGGGCGTCCGACGCCTCCTGGTCGGCCTCCTCCTGGGCGGCGGCCAGCAGCCTCGCGCGCAGGATGCGCAGCGCCTGCTCCTTGTTCTGCAGCTGGCTCTTCTCGTTCTGGCACGAGACGACGATGCCCGTCGGCTCGTGGGTGATCCGCACCGCGGAGTCCGTCGTGTTGACGGACTGGCCGCCGGGGCCGGACGAGCGGTAGACGTCGATGCGCAGGTCGTTGGCGTTGATCTCGACGTCCACGTCCTCGGCCTCGGGCAGGACGAGCACGCCGGCGGCGGAGGTGTGGATGCGGCCCTGCGACTCCGTCGCCGGCACGCGCTGCACCCGGTGCACGCCGCCCTCGTACTTCAGCCGCGCCCACACGCCCTGGCCGGGCTCCGTGGCACCGCCGCCGCCCTTGGTCTTCACGGCCACCTGGACGTCCTTGTAGCCGCCCAGGTCCGACTCCGTCGCCTGGATCAACTCCGTCTTCCAGCCGACGCGTTCGGCGTACCGCAGATACATCCGCAGCAGGTCTCCGGCGAAGAGCGCCGACTCGTCGCCGCCCTCGCCCGCCTTGATCTCGAGGATGACGTCCTTGTCGTCGCTCGGGTCGCGCGGCACCAGCAGGAGCCGGAGCTTCTCCGTGAGCTCCTCGCGCTGCCCTTCGAGCTCCTTGACCTCGGCGACGAAGTCGGAGTCGTCGGCGGCCAGTTCACGGGCCGTGGCGAGGTCCTCGCCGGTCTGCTTCCACGAGCGGTACGCGGCGATCACGGGGGTCAGCTCGGCGTAGCGCTTGTTGAGCTTGCGGGCGCGCGCCTGGTCGGCGTGGATCGCCGGGTCGGCGAGCTGCTTCTCCAGCTCCGCGTGCTCGCCGATCAGTTCCTCGACCGCCTCGAACATCGTTTGTCCCTTACGTGGAAGAAGAAAGTGCCAGGCAGCGCAAAAGAGCGCCGGTCCGTCACGCCCGGCGGAGGGCGTGCCGAGGACCGGCGCTCGAGCGTTGCTACTTCTTCTTGGCGTTACCGGCGCTCTTGCCGAAGCGGGCCTCGAAGCGGGCCACGCGGCCTCCGGTGTCGAGGATCTTCTGCTTGCCGGTGTAGAAGGGGTGGCACGCGGAGCAGATGTCGGCGCGGATGACGCCGCTGCCGACCGTGCTGCGCGTGGTGAAGGAGTTACCGCAGGTGCAGCTGACCTGGGTCTCCACGTACTCGGGGTGGATGTCCTGCTTCAAGGTGTCTCCTAGTTTCGGGAGGGCGCCGGGTCGGAAGGGCGGATTGCCATCCGTGAACCGGAGCCGACGGTCCAGTCTGCCATCACTGGCCGTGCCTCCCAAAACCGGGGGCGGGCGGCCTTTATTCCTCGGTACTCCGCGATCCGGCGCGCGCGCAGTCCCCGATCCGGCGCGCGAGCGGGCTCACGGCGCCGGACGCACCCGGTCAGCGCACCACACCGCCGATGTCGGTCCGGTCGCCCGCGGAGCCCTTCGTCGCCGACGCCGGTATGGCGGCGTCACGCTCGAGCGCCGCCCACATCTTCCGCGCCTTCGACTCCATCGGCACGACGCGGTTGGGGTCCTCCGGGTCATAGGTGACCGGCAGCGTCGAGAACTGGATGTCGTCGGACTTCACGCCCTTGAGCAGCTTCGCGACCCCCACGAGGTCCGTGACCGAGTCCAGCTCGGAGTCCGTGGTCACAGCGGACGTGGCGCTGTCCGCGAGGTTGTAGAGCTTCTTCGGGCTGCTGAAGACGCCGACGTCGTTGACCTGGTCCATCAGCGCCTTGACGAACGCCTGCTGGAGCTGGATGCGGCCCAGGTCGCTGCCGTCCCCGACCGCGTGCCGGGTACGTACGAGCCCCAGCGACTGCTCGCCGCTCAGCTTGTGCCGTCCGGGCTGCAGCGCCAGGTGACTTTCCTTGTCGTTGATCGGCTTCCGGGTGGTGACCTCGACGCCGCCGAGGGTGTCGATCAGCTTCTTGAAGCCGTCGAAGTCGACCTCGACGTAGTGGTCCATCCGCACGCCGGACATCGATTCGACCGTCTTCACGGCACAGGCCGGGCCGCCCACCTGGTACGCCGAGTTGAACATCGCCTTCTGCGCCGGCGCCTTGCCGCCGCCGTCCTGGGAGCACCCCGGACGGTCGACGATGGTGTCCCGCGGTATCGAGACGACGCTCGCCTTCTCGTGCTCCTTGTCGACGTGGACGATCATCGCCGTGTCGGAGCGTGCGCCCTCCTGGCCGGCGCCGCCGTACTTGGCGTTGGCGCCTGAGCGGTTGTCGGAGCCGAGGACGAGGATGTCCATGGAGCCGTCGGGGGCGTCGTCGGGGCGGTTCCCGCCGAGTTCGGCGTCGATGTCGACGCCGGAGATGTTGCCGTTCAGCTTGAAGTAGGCGAAGCCCAGACCGGAGCCGCCGAGGACGAACACGGCGCCCGCCGTCCAGGCGCCCGCCTTGAGGAGGCGCCGGCGGCGGTCCACCGGCCTGCGGCGCCTGCCGGTGGCGCGGAGACCGCCTCGCGAGCGCCCGGCTTCCGCCGCCTGCCCGTCCGTGTTGCCGTCCGCCATCGTCACTTGCCTCAGTCCTGTCCTTGCTGCTTCCGCTGCCGTTCGTAATGCGGGCGCGCGACCGCTGCCCGAGGGCGCGTACGCCGTGTCGGCGTCGCGCCCCGCGAAGAGTGGCACACGCAGTGACCCGGATGCCTCTGCTGTGATGATCAGCGCGGATTTGCGCCGATCATGGCGGTACGGCGTCCACCTGCGAAGACGCCCCTGCCGACGGCGGCCGGGAAGCCGCGAACGGCGGACCCGGCGTGTGGGCAAGCTCTCAAGCCCCGTCACGCACGGCGAGGACCGCCCCACCAGATGTGGCGGGACGGTCCTCGTCGACTGGGCCCCTCAGGGACCGGCGGTGGCGGCGGCTGTCAGTCGCCGCCGTTGCCGGGCGTGGGCGTCGTCTTCTGGATCTGCAGCAGGAACTCGGTGTTCGACTTCGTCTGCTTCATCTTGTCCAGCAGCAGCTCGATGGCCTGCTGCTGGTCCAGGGCGTGCAGCACGCGGCGGAGCTTCCAGATGATCTGGAGCTCGTCCGACGGCATGAGGATCTCTTCCTTGCGGGTGCCGGAGGCGTCCACGTCCACGGCGGGGAAGATGCGCTTCTCGGCGAGCTTCCGGTCGAGCTTGAGCTCCATGTTGCCGGTGCCCTTGAACTCCTCGAAGATCACCTCGTCCATGCGCGAGCCGGTCTCGACCAGCGCCGCGGCGAGGATCGTCAGCGAACCGCCGTCCTCGATGTTCCGCGCCGCACCGAAGAACTTCTTCGGCGGGTACAGCGCCGTGGAGTCCACACCGCCGGAGAGGATGCGGCCCGAGGCCGGAGCCGACAGGTTGTAGGCGCGACCGAGCCGGGTGATGTTGTCCAGCAGCACCACCACGTCGTGGCCGAGCTCCACGAGCCGCTTCGCCCGCTCGATCGCCAGCTCCGCGATCGTGGTGTGGTCCTCGGCGGGACGGTCGAAGGTCGAGGAGATGACCTCGCCCTTGACCGAACGCTGCATGTCGGTGACCTCTTCGGGCCGCTCGTCGACCAGCACCACCATCAGGTGGCACTCAGGGTTGTTCACCGTGATCGAGTTCGCGATCGACTGCAGCACCATCGTCTTGCCCGCCTTGGGCGGCGCGACGATCAGACCGCGCTGGCCCTTGCCGATGGGCGAGACCAGGTCGATGATCCGCGACGTGAGGTGGTTCGGCTCCGTCTCCAGACGCAGCCGCTCCTGCGGGTACAGCGGCGTGAGCTTGTTGAACTCCGCCCGCGACTTGCCGCCCTCGGGAGCGGTGCCGTTGACCGAGTCGAGGCGCACCAGCGCGTTGAACTTCTCGCGCCGCTCCCCCTCACGGGGCTGACGGACAGCGCCGGTGATGTGGTCGCCCTTGCGGAGGCCGTTCTTGCGGACCTGCGCCAGCGACACGTACACGTCGTTCGGGCCCGGCAGGTATCCGGACGTCCGCACGAACGCGTAGTTGTCGAGGATGTCCAGGATTCCGGCGACCGGGATCAGGACGTCGTCCTCGGCGACCTGCGGCTCGAACTCCTCACGCCCTCCGCGACGGCCCCGGCGGTCGCGGTAGCGGCCCCGGCGGCCGCGCCGGCCGCCCTCGAAGTCGTCGTCGTCGCGGCGTCCGCCGCCACCGCCCTGGTTCTGACCGCCGCCCTGGTTCTGGTTCTGGCCGCCGCCGTCACCGCCCTTGTTGCCGCGGCCGCGCTGGCGGTCGCGCTTGGACGGGCGGTCCTGCTGCTGCCTGCCGCCGCCGTCACCACGGTCACCGCGCTGGCCGTCGCCCTTGCCGGACTGGCCGCCGTCCTGCTGCCGGCCCTCGGCCGCGTCCGCGGAGGCCTCCGCCTTGGCGTTGCCCTCGCGGCGGCCGCGCCGCCCGTCGGCAGCCTTCTCCTCGTTGGCCGGCTGGCCGGGGATGTCGATCTGCTGGGCGTCCTGCCCGCCTTCCGCGGACGCGTCGCCCGTGCGCGCCTTCGAGGTCGCCCGGCGCTTCGGCTTGGAACCTGCGTCCTTGGCGGCCGCGGCGTCGCCGGCGCTACCGCCGTCCTTCGCGCCGCCGGAAGCAGCTGACGCACCGCCAGAACCGCCGCCCGACTGCTTCTCCTTGATGGTTTCGATCAGCTGGCTCTTGCGCATCCGCGCGGTGCCCTTGATGCCGAGACCGGAGGCGACTTGCTGGAGCTCGGCGAGGACCATGCCCTCGAGCCCGGTGCCGGAGCGCCGGCGTTTGGGCGCAGCACCGGAGGCAGGCGCGGCAGAAGCGTCCGTTGCAGGCGCGTCGGCATTGTTCCCGGACGTACCCCCGGAAGGGGTACCACCCGAGCCGCCGGCCTCGGAGGCAGCGGCGTTCACGCCCATCAGATCGGTGGTGTCGCTCACTAAGGGTCCTTCCCTGGAGCGGACGTCGGCCTGTCTGGCTCGGCGACCGGTCGTGCTGTCCGGCGGGGTCCTGTACGAGCGGACCTGACCGAAGCGGTGGTCCCGCCTGCATGTGTGGCGGGGAGATCAATTCAATGGTTCGACGTACAACAAAGGACGCGGTGTCCTGCACGTCGGCTCCGGAGCGTGCTCGAGACTGCCGAGCGAGGCTAAGCAGCGGGGAGGCTCCTGGAAGAAGAGGCGATCCCTGGGGCTCTGCCCTGGGGAATCACACAAGCACTGCACTCTACGGGCCACCACAGCATTTCACGTGCGGACCACGAGACTGCGAGTACAGACTTGAGGTTAACACTACCGGATCCAACAAACATTCCCCCTTCCACGGATCGTCGCCCTCCGCCGTGCCCCGACCGGCCCGGCGCATTCCTGCACTGTCACTGAGGTGCGCCGCGGGCCGCGCCGTCCGCGTTGAGCGGCAGCACGCACGCGCCCGCGGCGTCGAGGCTCAGCCTGTTCGCCGTCCACTGCTCTCCTGCCAGACGGGCCACCTTCTCGGCGGCGCCGTCCCCCTCGGGAAGCGCGAGCACCGTGGGCCCCGCACCCGAGACAACTGCTGGGACGTCGTCAGCCCGCAAGCGGTTCAGCAACTCCACGCTTTCCTGCATCGCCGGTGCCCGGTACTCCTGGTGCAGCCGGTCCTCCGTCGCGGGCAGCAGCAGGTCGGGGCGCCTGGTCAGCGCCTCGACGAGCAGCGCGGAGCGTCCGGCGTTGAACGCCGCGTCCACGTGCGGCACATGACGGGGCAACAGCCCCCGGGCGGTCTCCGTCAGCAGCGGCTTCGCCGGGACGAAGACGACCGGCACGACGGACGGCGCCGGGTCCATCCTGATGGCGCGCGCCGCGCCGGCGTCCATCCACGCGAGGGTGAAGCCGCCGAGGAGGCACGCCGCGACGTTGTCCGGGTGCCCTTCGATCTCGGTGGCCAGCTCCAGCATCGCGGCGTCGTCCAGCCGGGCCTCTCCGCCCGTGGTGACCGCGCGGGCGGCCATGATGCCCGCGCAGATCGCGGCGGACGACGAGCCGAGGCCGCGTCCGTGCGGGATGCGGTTGGCGCAGACGACCTCCAGGCCGCGGGGCTGCCCGCCCAGCAGGTCGAACGCGGTGCGCAGCGACCGTACGAGCAGGTGGTCCTCGTCGCGGGGGAGGGTGTCGGCGCCTTCACCGGCGATGTCGATGTGCAGCCCGGAGTCGGCGACCCGGACCACGACGTCGTCGTAGAGCCCCAGCGCAAGTCCCAGGCTGTCGTAACCGGGGCCGAGGTTGGCGCTTGTGGCGGGAACGCGCACACGGACTGCTGCGGCGCGGAACGCGGGGCCGGCCATCTCCCGATGACTCTCCTTGGTTGGTCCTGACGATTTCCCGTGAGACCGCGGCGTGACGCCGGACCGGTCAATGACCCAGTGTGTCCCGGACCTTACGGCCCGGACGTGGCCCCCGGCGGACGCGGGGAACCGAAGCAGGTGCGGGGGTTTTCGGGGTTGTTCGAGGCTGGCTCAAGCTTATCGAAGGAAGGTTCAGTGACGACACAGGGCGCACGGGAGGCGCACGAAGCGTGTCGCGTACGGCTCCGCGCTCCCTGACCGCCGTCCGCCGCGGACGGGGAAGGAGCCCCTCCCCCACGCCGCCGGCGGCCTGCCCGGTCGAGAGCAGTCACCAGGTGACTGCCCAGTTCCGGGCAGGCGGACACCTCGATCAGGCGAGCCCCAGCCGTTCCGCCGCCGCATCCGCGTCGATCGGCACGATCACCGGCTGCGGAGCGCCCGCGACCGCCCAGTCCGGGTCCTTCAGGCCGTTGCCGGTCACGGTGCACACCACACGCTGCCCCGGCTCCAACTGCCCCTGCTCGGCGGCCTGGAGCAGCCCCGCGACGGACGCCGCGGACGCGGGCTCCACGAAGACGCCCTCCCGCTGCGCCAACAGCTTGTAGGCGCGCAGGATTTGACGGTCCGTCACCGCGTCGATGAAGCCGCCCGACTCGTCCCGCGCCTGCTCCGCGAACTCCCACGAGGCGGGGTTGCCGATCCTGATGGCGGTGGCGATGGTGCTGGGGTCCTTCACGGCCTCGCCGCGCACGATCGGAGCGGCGCCCGACGCCTGGAACCCCCACATGCGGGGGGTGCGCGCCGCCGGGCCGTCCGCCGCGTATTCGCGGTAACCCCGCCAGTACGCGGTGATGTTGCCCGCGTTGCCGACCGGGAGGACGTGGATGTCGGGGGCGTCCCCGAGCATGTCGACGACCTCGAAGGCAGCGGTCTTCTGGCCTTCGATGCGGTGCGGGTTGACCGAATTGACCAGCGCCACGGGGTACTTGTCGGACAGGCCGCGCGCGAGGGTGAGGCAGTCGTCGAAATTGCCCTCCACCTGGAGGATCTTGGCGCCGTGCACCAGGGCCTGGCCCATCTTGCCCAGCGCGATCTTGCCCTGCGGGACGAGGACCGCGCAGACCATTCCCGCGCGGACGGCGTAGGCGGCCGCCGACGCCGAAGTGTTGCCCGTCGAGGCGCAGATGACCGCCTGCGCGCCCTCCTCCTTGGCGTGCGTGATGGCCATCGTCATGCCGCGGTCCTTGAAGGAACCGGTGGGGTTCGCCCCCTCGACCTTGAGGTGGACGTCGCAGCCCGTGAGCTCGGAGAGCAGCTGCGCCGGGACGAGCGGCGTGCCCCCCTCGCGCAGGCTGACGGGAGCCGTGTCCGGGCCCAGGGCGAGCCGGTCGCGGTACTCCTCGATGACGCCTCGCCACTGCCGCGTCCCGGCTGCCCGGGCGGGCGCCCCGGAGGCCGCCGGGGCCTCGGACGCTCCGGCTGCGGATGCTGCGCTTTCCATGGTGGTCACTGTCCTCCGACTCCCTGCTGCCCTATTCGCCCTCGACCCGCATGATGCTGGCGACGCCGCGCACCGTGTCCAGTTTGCGCAGTGCCTCGACGGTCGCGCTGAGCGCGGCGTCCGCCGCGCGGTGGGTGACCACGACGAGCCACGCGTCGCCGTCCTTGCCCTGCTGGCGGACGGTGTCGATGGAGACGCCGTGCTCCGCGAAGACGGTGGCGACCTGCGCCAGGACACCGGGCTTGTCCGCCACGTCGAGGCTGATGTGGTACCGCGTGACCACCTCGCCCATGGGCGAGACCGGGAGCTGCGCGTACGACGACTCGCCCGGCCCGCGGCCGCCGTTGAGCTTGTTGCGGCAGGCGGCCACCAGGTCGCCCAGGACGGCGGAGGCCGTGGGAGCGCCGCCCGCCCCGGGCCCGTAGAACATCAGCTGGCCGGCGGCGTCCGACTCGACGAAGACCGCGTTGTAGGCCTCGCGGACGTTGGAGAGCGGATGGCTGAGCGGGATCATCGCCGGATGCACGCGCGCCGTGACGGAGCGGCCGTCGGCGGAGCGCTCGCAGATGGCCAGGAGCTTCACCGTGCAGCCCATGCGCTTCGCCGAGGCGATGTCGGCGGCGCTCACCTCGGTGAGGCCCTCGCGGTGCACGTCGTCGAGGCGTACGCGCGTGTGGAAGGCGATTCCGGCGAGGATCGCGGCCTTGGCGGCCGCGTCGAAGCCCTCGACGTCGGCGGTCGGGTCGGCCTCCGCGTACCCGAGGGCGGTGGCCTCGTCGAGCGCCTCGCCGTAACCGGTACCGCTGGAGTCCATCCGGTCGAGGATGAAGTTCGTCGTGCCGTTGACGATGCCGAGGACGCGGTTGACCTTGTCGCCGGCCAGGGATTCGCGCAGCGGCCTGACCAGCGGGATCGCGGCGGCGACCGCGGCCTCGTAGTACAGGTCTGCGCCGTGTTTCTCCGCGGCCTCGTGGAGGGTGGGGCCGTCCTCGGCGAGGAGCGCCTTGTTGGCCGTCACCACGCTCGCGCCGTTCTCGAAGGCGGAGGTGATCAGCGCGCGGGCGGGCTCGATGCCGCCGATGACCTCGACGACGACGTCGACGTCCGCGCGCCGGGCGAGAGCGGCCGCGTCCGTGGTGACCAGGGCGGGGTCGATGCCCTCCCGCACCCGGTCGGGGCGGCGCACGGCCACCCCCGCCAGCTCGACGGGGGCGCCGATGCGCGCGGCGAGGTCCTCGGCGTGCGTCGTCATGATGCGTGCCACCTCTGAGCCGACCGTTCCGCAGCCCAGCAGCGCCACCTTCAGCGGACGCGTACGCATCATCCGACCTCGCCTCTCGTCATTTCCTGTGCTGTCAGTCTCACGTAAGGAACGGGAGAATCGACGCCCGTTCCAACATGTGGGACGTATATCTCGCTAACCGACATCGAGTCGCAAGAGATCCTCTTCCGTCTCCCGGCGGATGATCACTCGCGCCTCTCCGCCGCGCACCGCGACCACGGGCGGACGCAGCGCGTGGTTGTAGTTGTTCGCCATGGAGCGGCAGTAGGCGCCCGTCGCCGGAACGGCGAGCAGGTCACCCGGGGCGACGTCCGCCGGCAGGAACGCGTCCCGTACGACGATGTCCCCGCTCTCGCAGTGCTTGCCGACGACGCGGGAGAGCATCGGCTCGGCGTCCGACGTCCGCGAGACCAGCGAGACGCTGTACTCGGCGTCGTAGAGCGCTGTGCGGACGTTGTCCGACATGCCGCCGTCCACGCTGACGTACGTGCGAAGCCCCGGCAGCTCCTTGACCGTCCCCACCTCGTAGACCGTGCACGCCGAAGGGCCGACGATGGCGCGGCCCGGTTCGACGGACAGCCGCGGCACCGCGAGCCGGGCCCCCCGGCACTCACGGCCGACGATCTCGCGGAGCGACTTGGCGATGGTGTGCGGGTCACTCGGGTCGTCCTCGGACGTGTAGGCGATGCCGAGCCCTCCGCCCAGGTCGATCTCCGGCAGTTCGACGCCGTGCTCGTCGCGGATCTCCGCGAGAAGGCCGACGACGCGGTGCGCGGCCACCTCGAAGCCCGACGTGTCGAAGATCTGCGAGCCGATGTGCGAGTGGATGCCCACCAGCTCCAGGCTGTCCAGCTTCAGCACCCGGCGCACGGCCTCCGCCGCCTGGCCCCCGGCGAGCGCGAGCCCGAACTTCTGGTCCTCGTGCGCCGTCGCGATGAACTCGTGCGTATGCGCCTCGACGCCGACCGTCACCCTGATCTGGACGGGCTGCCGCCTGCCCAGCCGCTCAGCGGTCCGGGCCACTCGGGCGATCTCCTGGAAGGAGTCCACGACGATGCGCCCCACGCCCGCCTCGATCGCCTGGTGGAGCTCGGCGGACGACTTGTTGTTGCCGTGCAGAGCGATCCGCTCGGGCGGCATGCCGCCCGCGAGAGCGATCGACAGCTCGCCGCCGGAGCAGACGTCCAGGTTCAGCCCCTCCTCCGTCAGCCAGCGCACGACGGCGCGGGAGAGGAACGCCTTGCCCGCGTAGAAGACGTCGGCGTCCGGGCCGAACGCGTCACGCCAGGCGCGGCAGCGGGCGCGGAAGTCGTCCTCGTCGAGCACGAAGAGCGCCGTACCGAACTCCTCGGCCAGCTCGGCCAGGCCGAGACCGCCGACGCTGACGGCTCCGGACCCGGAACGGGCCGCCGTGAGGGGCCAGACCTTCGGGTCCAGCGCGTTGAGGTCGGTGGGCGGCGCCGTGTAGTGCCCCTCGGGCAGCACGTCGGCGTACCGCGGGCCTGCGGGGTGTGCGGAGCGGCTCATTCGGGGGCCTCGCTCTCACTGTGCGCGTGGGGGTGGTGCGGATTCATGTCGGTTCTGCGTCCTTTACGAAGTCTCGGACGTCCCGGGTGCCGGCCGCTCGCCGGGCGGCGGCGTTCGGCCGTGGGACTGGAGCGAAAGTCGGTCGGGGCCCGCCTGGGTCTCACGGGGACGCTCAGAGGCGGGCGGGCGCGGTGACGCCCAGCTGGGACAGGCCGCCTGCCAGCACCGCCCCGGTGGCTTCGACCAGGGCCATCCGGGCGCGGTGGGCGGCCCCGGGTTTCTCGTCGCCACGGGGCAGGGGCGGACATCGGTCGTGGAACTCGAAGAAGGCGTCCCCCACGGACACGAGGTGACGGGCATGCCTGGCCGGGCCCGACTGCTCGCTGATGCGCCGGTGGTCGGCGAGGAGCGCGAGCAGGGCGCGTGCGCTGGGACTGCCGTACGGGGAGCGCGCCGGGGCGGGGGACGGTGGCGGGGCGGGGGCGTGCGACGGGACGGCGGTGTCGGCGGCGCGGTCGTGTCCGTCGGTGCACGCATACGGATCGCCGCGGAAGCCCAGGTCGCGGGCGTTGCGTGCGAGTGCGCGGGTGCGTGCGTGCGCGTACTGGACGTGGAAGAGCGGGCTGGAGCGGGAAGTCCGCACGGCCAGCGCGTCCCGGGCGTCCCCCGTGACGGCACTCCATCGCGCGATGTCGGTGGCGGGATCGTCGGCACCGGCCGGGGCGGCCCCAGAGCGGGCGAGCTCGTCGACCAGCGCCGCCCTGGCCCCGTCCTCCAGCGTCACGTTGAGGAAGCCGCCTCCGGTGACCTCCACGCCGCGCACACCGTCCTGCTCGGCGAGCCCGGCCCGGAGCACCCGGGCCACCTCGTGCGGCGGAGCGCCGCACGCCTTCGCGACCTGGAACGCGACGTTGACCGAGTAGTCCCCCTCGCCCCGCCTCGGCGGAGCCTCCACCACCACCCGTCCGCGCGGTCCGAGGTCGTCACGCAGGGAGAGCGGGAGCTCCCCCTTCTCGGCGGCGCGACGCACTGTGCGCAGGACAGTGCGGGAGAGCTGGGCGGGTGTCACGGAGCAAGCGTATGGGAGAGGGGGTGGGTGCGCGCGAACCGGTTTGCCCGAGGCGGAGACGACCGGGCAGTGAGACGCCGGAACAGGTCCACGCAGCCGGCGGGGAGCACGTAACCGCTGGTGACGGTGGGTGCGCGCGCGACGACCGGCGGCCACGGGGCGAACACCGGGACGGCCACAGGGTGAGCGCCGAACTCGTACCCGGAAGACGGTCACCCGGCGGTCGGCGGAGGAACAGGGTTGGGAGAGAGCGCGGGTCCGCGTCAGGGACGGGCCGGCCCCACGGCCGGCTCCTCCCCCTCCTCCTCGGAGGTCTCACTGCCGACGTCGGCGCCCGTCAACTGCCGTACCATGCGGACCAGTTCGGACGGCTCGAAGGGTTTCGCCAGAAGGGCGTCCACCTCCGGCTCACCCCCCTCGCCGTCACCGAGATGGGAGCGCCCGCTCACGATGGCGACGGGAATGTGACGCGTACGGGGGTCGGAGCGGAGCCGGGCGGCCGTGCGCAGACCGTCGAGACGGGGCATCACGACGTCGAGCGTGACGAGATCGGGACGCACACCGTGCACGACGTCCAGGCATTCGACGCCGTCGGTGGCGGTCACGACCTCGAAGCCCTCCAGCTCGAGATTGACCTTGATCAGCTGCCGGACAACCTTGTCGTCGTCCACGACAAGAACCCGGCCGGACATACCTGGCACGCGACTAAGCCTAGGCTTACCACTCCCCCGTCGTCCGGGTTTTGCCCTTTTCCACCCCTGCGGGCGGCAGCACCGTCACAACATCCACACCGGTCCCCGGGCAGGCGTCAAGCCCTGAAACCCGGTTCCGGTGCACCACCACCGAGCTGGTACTGTTCTTCCTGTCGCCGCCGAGAAGCGCCGACGAGCCCCCGTAGCTCAGGGGATAGAGCAACGGCCTCCGGAGCCGTGTGCGCAGGTTCGAATCCTGCCGGGGGTACCTCGCAACAGGTACTCAAACGCCCCGCCACCAGCCACGATGCTGAGTGCGGGGCGTTGTTTCGTGTACTCACCGGGGAGGTCCCGTTCTGGCTGGAGGACCGCAGGCAGCCAGAAATCACTCACTGGCAAGGCTCCGAACGGCCCGATGCAGATCCGAAACGGGCCCGATGCAGAGGTGCGTGTCTCCGTTCCCGTGCGTGATGCCCCTGCACCTCGCGGTCGGCTGAAGTGCCGCGGCAAGGGCTCAGCGGACCGGGGGCTGTCTGCGGGCCGAATCCGGCGGGCGCTCGCACCGGACTTCGGGTGATCTCACCCGCGTACCGCCGTACGGGGAAGTCGCACCGGGGACTGCGGAGGAGTTGCCGGCCGAACTCTCGGGGGATCGGCCGGCAACCGGGCGTCTGACGTGTAGGAGGGGGTGACACGCGGCGGGGAGTCCGGCGCCGCCTCCGTTGCTCCGCCCCCGGTGCCTCGCTCAGTGGCGGCTCGCGGAGAGGAACCACTCCGTGATGTGGGGCTGGGCGGCGATCTGCGAGCCGAAGTGGAGGGAGGGGCCGGTGACTTCGGCGCCGACGTCCTGCACCGGCACGTCGACCCCCTGCCGTGCGAAGGCACGGGCGCAGAACGGGGTGTTGGCGTTGGCGGCCTGCTCGTCCCCGCCGGCGAAGTAGAGCCGGGTGGGTGCCTGCGGGCGCCAGCCGGTGCAGGCGTTGTCGGTCTCCACCAGGGCCCGGGACATCGCCTCGTTCGGTTCGCGCAGCAGTCCCTCTCCGTGGGGGGTGAGGAGCTCCTGGAGGGTTTCCGGGGTGGCTTCTGCCAGTTCCTGGTAGGAGTGCGTGCCGTCGGTCAGCTCGTCGATCTTCGGCGCGTAGGGCTCGCGGAAGACCTCACCCGGGTCGTCGTACACGTCGTGCAGCCGGTTGAAGCTGGCGAGGGCATAGGCGCTGCTGACCGTGGCGGGCTTGGCCGCGACCTCGCCCTCGAGCATCGCCGGGATCTGGACGCGGCGCAGGTCGTACGCCCCGCTTACGGCGGCCATCGCGCCCAGCCGGAACCGTGTGCCGTCGTCCTCCCGCAGGTTCCGGCCCAGCCCGAGCGCGACTCCGCCGCCCTGGGAGAACCCGGTGGCGAAGACCTTGCTGCGAAGTGTCCGGCCCTCGGTCGGCAGGTAGCCGTCGGCCGCGCGCAGCATGTCGAGGGTGACGTCCGCCGCGGAGCGCACGTGCAGGTACGGGTGGGTGCCGGGGCCCTTGCCCATGCCGAGGTAGTCGGGGGCGAGGGTGGCGAATCCGGAGGCGGCGTAGCCGAGTGCGGCCGTGGCGTCGAAGCCGTGCGGGTCCGTCGAGGGCGCGTCGGTGCGGAGCAGTTCGCTGCCGTGCCCGTAGGTCACGGGGGTCAGCGCGCCGGAGCGGTGGAGCGGCAGGATGAGCAGGCCACTGGCCGTGGTGGGACGGCCGTCGGTGTCGACGGTGCGGTACACGAGGCGGTAGCCCTCCACGCCGTACCGGACCTGGTCGTTGCCGAAGCCGTGCTCCTCCAGGCTGGCGGAGACCTCTTCGACGGTGGGCAGCGTGTAGATCCGCTCAGCGGAGACGACGGTGCCGCGTCCCTGGGCGTGCTGGCCGCCGGGATGCAGGTCGCCCGCGGGAGAGGCCGTCGCGGCGACGGCGGGGTCGGCGGGGACGGCGCCGAGCAGGAGCACGCTCACCGCGGAAGCGGCGAGGAGTAACCGGCCCCCGGGCAGCAGACGACGGTTGGTTGACCGCACAGTGCGGAAAGTCATGAACATGCCACAACTTATCTCACTACGGGCAGACGGGTAAACAGATGTGAGGGCGGAGGGAACCAGCGAACACGCCCCCGGGCCACGGTGTGTCAGTCGTCCGAGGAGAACCGGACGTACGTCGAGGACGGTGGACGTACGACGCGGGCACGGCAGTTGCACAGCTCCGGGCCCGGCCCCGCCCTAGAACCTCTCGCGGCCCGGCCGGTGCGGGGGGCCGCGCCGGTCGTCGATGCAGCACTCCAGGCCGGGCCGGTGCGCGGTCCACCGTGACAGGTCGTGGACGCTCAACACCCCTTGCGTGCGCAGCGACTTCACCGGGAGGAAGCGGACCAGCGTCCCGGTCGTCCCGTCGGCCGGGAGGGGTTCCAGGCCGGTCACCGGAAGGCCGAGCTCGTAGCGCTGCGTCCACGCGCCGTCGAGGCGGCGGTTGGTGTGGACGAGCCGCTCGCTGAGCGCCGCGACGACGGACATGCCGCGGCGCGCGAAGCCGTCAGGGAGCCTCTCGGGATCGGGCGAGTCGAAGAAGCGCAGGTCCTTCGAGGCCATCACCGGCTTCTTCACGGTCTCGCCGTGCTCGTCGACGCGGGTGTCCGTGCCCCGTCCGTCGTCCGCCACGGACACGGAGCCGTCGCGGTGCAGGGTGACGGTGCAGCGTCCCCCTGCCCGGCTCGCCGCCTCGTCCGCGGCGTAGGCGACGATCTCGAGGACGAGATGGCCCGGGCCGCCTGGCGCGTACCTCTCCGGATCGCGGCGGACGGCGGCGAGGTGGTCACGGTCGACGGCACGGGACCAGTCGTGGGTGGTGTTGGCCCAAGAGGCCCTGGACGAACGCATCCGCACAGTCTCCCGCCCGCCGGATCCGCCCGGAGGGACAGCCGGTCCGTAGGCCGTTCTCCGGGCCGCACGCGGCGGATCCGGGGCCGCGGGGCGACGCTCGACGATCTTGCGTACGCAGGCACCGCGGTTCGCAGCTGTGACGTCGTACGCTCGGAGATATGGCTGATCGTAGAGAGTCCGAGGCCGACGCCCTGTACGTGGACGCGCAGCAGGGCGTGGCGGAAGCGCGCCGGCACGTGCGCGACGCGGCAGCCGGAACCGACAGCACGCAGCTCGAGATCGCTCTCGACGAACTGGAAGCGGCGCTCGCGCACCAGGAGGCCGCCCGCGCACGCCCCCAGGACGACGACTGGCTGCTCACCGCTCTCGGAGCGGCGAACGCCATCGATCCCGAGTTCCACGGCGACGTGGCGACGCGGCCCCACCAGGACAGCGCTGAAGCGGAACCCCCCGGCTGAGCGGCCGGGAGCGTGCGCCGGGGCGACTGCCGTAGCCGAGTGCGCCCGGTTTCCCGGCGCGCGCCGGGCCAGCGCCAGGCGCTGGCCGCACCCGGGCGCCGCCCGGTTCCATCCGGCCCCCTCCGCCGGGCCGTTCGTCTCTCCAGCCGTTACAGCCTTTCCTCCGTGCGCTTCAGAACCGCTCTCCGGAGCGGCCCCCTCGTCCACCGCGACCTCGCTCCGGACGGCACTCCGCGTTCCGCGCCCTCGGCCCGCCTGCCCGGATAACGTCGCACAAGGGCGAGAGTGTCCCGTTTATCGCGCGACACGAAGCGTCGCACCCACGGTTTTCGAAGCACTCTTGACCGATCGGCGCCAGTGCTTGAAATTTCATCATGAAACTAGTTCGGCAATGACACCTGTAATCCATGGGAACACTGCGATGACCTGCGCAGATTGATCACTTCAGTGGTTGCACCGGTGCTGAGATTTTTTCAGCGCCGGTGCTTTTATTTTCCTTCCAATCCGTCGGCGTGTAAGGCGAGTTACCACTGGTACGCTCGCCGCGCACTTCGAGGCTGCGGAATTAGTTGCGCTGCCTCGCACGCGGACATTGCTCGACGCGAAGAAGGAGATATGCGAAGAAGAACACTGTGGACCGCACTGGCGACGACGTCGGCACTGGCCCTGACCGTGGCGGGGGTGACGACCGCCGTCGGCGCGGAGGGGGCGGCGGACTGCGCCCAGACCCGGGTCTTCGAAGTCGGGGGCCACGGCGACGGCGACGCCAAGGTCTACGACAAGAGCAACGGCCGGCTGCCGGCGGGAACCGACTTCCAGAAGGTGTCCTACTCGGCGCAGATCGCTCCGTTCCCGGGCGACACCATCTCGATGGACGACTCGGTTGCCGAGGGAATCAGCAAGCTGGACAAGGCAGTTCGCGATTACCACGCGCAGTGCCCCGACGCCCACATCACCATCTCCGGGTACTCCCAGGGCGCGATAGTCGCCGGCGACGAGCTCAACAAGCTGTCGCAGGAGCAGTCCATCCCGCACCAGCAGATCGACGGTGTGCTCTACGGCGACCCGCGCCGCCCCGGTGTGAAGGGCGGTCCCGGCGGCATCGAGACCAACCTGCCGACCATCATCCCCGGCATCACCATGAAGGGCCCGCGGGGATTCGGCGACATCGCCGTCCACGAGATCTGCAACAAGAACGACGGGATCTGCTACTCGGAGAACCCCGTCACGAACCTGCTCGGCTTCGCCAACGGCGTGGCCGGCTACTTCCTCGGCGACCACAACTACGACATCGACCCGATGGCCCACCGGGGCAACGGCGACACGGTCCACGACCAGCCGCCGCGCGTCCCCCACGGCCCGCCGCTCCCCGTCCCGGCGAAGACGCCGTACGAGCAGTACAAGGGCGGCTCGCCGGAGGCCCAGCGCATCGTCGGCACCTTCCGGGAGGCCGTCGTCAAGCACCTGCCGGCCGACGCACGCGACCGGCTCGACGAGTTCCCCTGGCTCTCCGCTCCCGAGAAGTAGCGGACACCCCCTGTGCCGGGTCGCCACTCCTCCCCCCGCGGCCCGGCGCGCCGCGCCCGCCTGCGGCAGCGCACGCTGCGCAGGCGGGCGTTCCGTGTCCGGGTACCGCCGCACGGCGGGCAGGCGGGCCCGGCGGCGCTCGCACGTCTGCGGCGCCGCCAGCCCTGCGCGCCTGAGCGGGTCAGCGCTGCGGCAGCCCGGCGGTACGGGCCGCTTCCCGCAAAACGTCCCGGAGCATCTCCGGCGTCAGCGTGCCGGTGAACATGTTGCGCTGGCTGGGGTGGTAGCCGCCGACCAGCCGCAGCTCTCCCCCGTCCCGCTCGTCGGCGAGCAGCACCTCGCCGCCGTGCCGGAACGCGGGCCGGGGGCGCGGGAGTCGCCATCCCGCGTCGCCGAGTACGGGCAGCAGCGCCTGCCAGGCGAACCCGCCGAGCACCAGGACGGTGCGCAGGGTCGGCCGCAGCAGTTCGAGTTCGCGGGCGAGCCAGGGGCGGCAGGTGTCGCGCTCTGCGGTGGTCGGCTTGTTGGCGGGCGGTGCACAGTGCACCGGCATGGTGATGCGCACGCCGTACAGCTCCATGCCGTCTCCCCGGTGGACGGCGGTACGCCGGGAGGCCAGCCCGATGTCGTACAGCGCCGCGAAGAACGCGTCGCCCGAGGGGTCGCCCGTGAAGACCCGCCCGGTGCGGTTGCCGCCGTGCGCCGCCGGTGCGAGCCCGACGACGGCGAGTGCGGCGTCCGGCGGGCCGAAGCCGGGGACGGGCCTGGCCCAGTAGTCCCAGTCCTGGTAGGCCCTGCGTTTCGTGCGCGCCGCCTCCTCCCGCCAGGCGACGAGTCTCGGGCAGGCCCGGCAGGCGGTCACCGCCTCCTCCAGCGCGGACGCGGACTGGGCGCGCGGGGCCGCCGCCGCGGGGAAGCGGGGGTCGTCGGGCGGGGGCGTGGGCAGCGGCACCTCGTACTCCTCGGGACCTCTCGGCCGAGTGCGGCGGCTGACGCACCGGGCCATGGACGCGCGGACTCCTCCCCGGATACGTGACCGGTGCGGCCGGACGGCAACCCCGCCGGGCCTGGCCGGCGGCGGATATGCGGGAGGGGGCATGCGGAGGGGCGGGCATGCGGAGGGGCGGGCATGCGGAGGGGCGGCCCGTCTCCGTGACCGCCCCTCCGCTTCCTTCCGTGTTCCGGTCGCGTGACCCCCGTCCGCCGGTGTCAGCGTGCCGACGCCCAGGAGTGGGCGACGTCGACGACGAGCCGGTCGCCCAGCGTGAAGACGCGGAAGGGCAGCCGGGCCCGGACTCCCAGGCCGAGCTGGGTGGTTCCCTCGTAGCTGGCGCCGAAGCGGGCGTCGCGGAACGTCTTGTAGCCGGTCAGGTCGACGCCCGGCAACGGTTTGCCGCCCTTTCCGCCGTACGTCGGCTGGTGGGTGTCCGGGTCGTAGCTCGGCGCGGACGCCACGATCTGGAGGACGGCTCCGCCGTTGATCTTGATGAGGTGGCCGGAACCGTCCTGGTAGAACTTCTCGACGTAGCGGACGTCGTAGGCGGGCGTGCCCGCCGGAGTGCCGCCGCGGATGTCGAGGACCATCCTGTCGTAGCAATCGTGCCGCCCGGTACGGACGTTCGTCAGCGGACGGCTGCCCGTCGCCTCGCTGGTCTTGGGCAGGCTCCCCCAGGTGACGCCGCAGGCGGCTGCGACGGTGCTCCGGGTCGCCTCGGTGGCCCCCTTGGAGCCTTCGGTGCCGCTCGCGGCCGCGGTGCCCGCTGACGCTGTGGTCAGCATTCCGGCGGCGACGAGGACGGCGATGGCAAGCAGCCTGATGTCACGCATGGAGGCCCCCTTGTGGCGCATTCCTCTTGTAAAGCTCCAGACATGTGATAACAGGCCAAAGTTGCACAGAATGCACTCTTTTCTTGAATTCCGCCCGAAAGAGCTGCCGGGAGGCGCACCGCTGCGCCGGAGTCCGAGCCTCCGCCACCGGGGTACCGGGCGGTAGCCGCTTCCGCCCCGCGACCTGCGGCGGAACTCCACGCGTGATCGGACAAACTCTGCGGGCGGACGGGCAGTTCGGCCCGTGACCGCCCCTACTCTGCTCGTGAGGGGCCCACCGCATCCGGGTGGCCGGCTCACGGGAGGGGGAGGTCGTGGGTGGTCCGTCGCCATGGCCGTTCGTCGGACGCGAGCCGGCGGTCGCCCAGTTCGACGAGGCGCTCGCCGGACAGCAGTGCCAGGCGCTGATCGTCCACGGCTCCCAAGGGGCCGGAAAGTCCCGGCTCGTCCAGGTCTGCCGGGAGCGGGCCGAGGGGCGCGGCCACGCGGCCGGCCGGGCCGTCCCCGTCTACGGGAACCCCGTGCCGCTGGCGTCGCTGGCGCACCTGCTCCCGCCGGGCTCCCGGGCGGGCGATCCCGTCGCCCTGTTCAGAGCGGCGCGCGAGGCACTGACCGAGGAGTGCGCGAGCGGTGCGACCGGCAAGCGGTTCGTCCTCGTGGCGGACGACCTCGACGGTCTGGACGAGGCGTCCGCGTCGCTCGTCGGGCAACTCCGCGAAGCCGGCGCGCTGTTCCTCGTGGGCACCGTGACGTCGCTGCCGTCTCTGGGGCCCGCCGCGTACGCGCTGCAGGCGAACGGCGCCGCCCGTCGCGTGGACCTTGCCGGGTTCGACGAGCGGCAGGTGGCCGACGTGATGCGCCAGGCCCTCGGCGGTCCGGTGGAACCGCGGACGGCGGCCCTCATGCACCGCACAAGCGGAGGGAACGCCCGCTGCCTGCGGGAGTTCGTGCGGGCCTCGCTGGACGGCGGCAGCCTCGTGCACGACGGGGAGTCGTGGACGCTCGTCTCGGATGTGCCCGCGGCGCCGTTGCTCGCGGAACTCCTCGAGAGACGGCTGGCCGGCGTCGGCCCCGAGACCCGCAGGACGCTGGACCGGATCGCCCTGTGCCAACCCGTGGAGGCCGCGGGACTGTCCGGCAGCGCGATGGACGAGCTGGAACGGCTGGACCTCGTCACCGCGACGCGTGACGGGCGGCGCGAGTCCGTCTCCCTGAAGCACCCGGCGCACGAGAAGGTGCTCCGGTCCCTCATCCCGTCCTCCGCCCGCAGGCGCATCCTCAACGAGGAGGCGGAGCTGGTCGCTTCACATGGCGCCAGGCGGCTGACCGACAAGATCCGAATCGCCTCCTGGCAGCTTGCCGCCACCGGGTCCGCCGACCCGGACACGCTGCTGCGCGCGGCGACGCTCGCCCGCCGGACGCAGGACTTCCGTCAGGTGCGCGAACTGTCGAAGGCCGCCTGCCGGGACAGCGAGGAGCTGCTGCCACGGCTGCTGCTGGCGGAGTCGCTGTACGAACTCGGCGATCTGGACAGCGCCCGGGAGGTCTTCGAGGACGCGGCCTCGCGGGCCGACTGCGAACTGGACCGCCTGCTCGTGGCGTTGGGCAGGGCGAGGCTCCTCGCGTGGGGGTTCATCGACGGCGAGAAGGCGCTGGAGGTCAGCGCGGAGGCCATGGAGCGGATCGGCGAACCCGCCTACCGCGACGTGCTGACGGCCGTACGGGGCGCGGTCTTCATGGCCTTCGGAAGACCGCAGGAGGCCCTCCAGGCGCTGCACGGACTGTCCCTCGACGGCAACTGCATGGCCGGACTCTTCGGAAAGGGCCCCAGAGCCGCCGCGCTCGTCGCCACGGGAAGCGCGAAGCGGGGACTCGTGCTCGCGCGGGAGGCGTACGACGAACGGCTGGGCCTGGAGGACTCGTTGGGCGTCCCCCACCCGGTGCAGTACCTCAACACGGTGATGTTCGCGCTGGAGGAGGAGGGCCGCCTCGACGAGGCGTGGCGCACCGGGGAGGAGGGCTGGGCGGAGGCTCTGGCCGGGGACGCGGCCGGTGCGCAGGCGTGGACAGCCGCCGCGCTGGCGCGGTGCGCTCTGCTCCGCGGACGCCCGCAGGAGGCGCGCCGGTGGGCGTCGCAGGCGGTATCGGTGGCCTCGCGCAATTCGCTGGTCGGCACCCTCCACATGGCCCTGGCCCGCAAAGCGGAGGCCGCGGCGCTGCTCAGGGACGTCCCCGCGGCCCGGAAGGCGCTCGACGCGTGCGAGGGACTGCCGCAATGGGGTGCCTTCCGCTGCGAACTGCCCCTGGGCCGGGCGTGGTCGGCAGCCGCACAGGGCAACGTCCAGGAGAGCCGCAAGGTCCTGTGGGAGGCGGTGGCGAGCGCCCGCGCGGCGGGCCATCGCGCCAGCGAGTCGCGGCTGCTCACCGACATCGCGCGGCTGGGCGACGCCACAGGGGCGGCGGGCCCGCTGCTGGAGATCCGGCGCTCCATGGACGGAGCACTGGTCGCGGCCCGTGCCGCCTACGTCTCCGCACTCGCCGACGGGCACGCACGCCGCCTCCTGGAGAGCGCGCGTCTGCTGGCCGGTGCGGGAGCCTCGCTCCCGGCCGCGGAGGCGGCCGCGTCGGCGGCCGTGCAGTTCGGCCGCGACGGGGAGCAGCGGGCGGCGACCGCCGCCGGGAACCTCGCCCTCTCCCTTCAGCAGCGCTGTGCGGGTGCCTCCACCCCGGGGCTCTCGGCGCTGGGGGTCGCGAAGCATCTGACGGCCAGGGAGGCGGAGATCGCGCGTCTCGTGTGCGCGGGGCTCACCAACGCCGAGGTGGCCGAGGCGGTCACCATCTCCAAGCGCACCGTCGACAACCACGTGCAGAACATCTACCGGAAGCTCGGCGTCAGCAGCAGGCGCGCCCTCCGAGCGGAGTACCTGCGCCAGGAGTTCGCCTGAGACCGCCCGCGTAGCCGGAGGGTCCGAGGTGCCGCGCGGGGCGCCGTACTCGGTGCTGCCCGGGGTGGTGCCGTCCGGGGTCGGCTGCCGTCGCGCGGCCGGACCTTCGCGGTCAGCTGTCGGCGAGCGCCCGTATCTCGGCCGGGGAGAGCGCCTTGCGGAACGCCCTCACGTCATCGATCGAGCCGTCGAATCCGCGGATGAACTCGTCGCCCTCCATGGCACGTCCGACGACGAAGTCGCCGTCCGCCGAGAAGTCGCCGCCCAGGCCCTCGGTGTCCTGCAGCCGGCCGTCGACGTAGAGGCGGATCTCGCTCTGTTCCTCGTCGTACACGCCGGTCACGTGGGTGGAGACTCCCGTGGCGGGGCCCGAGGGGCCGACGGCCTCGTCGAAGTCGGCGTCCTCCGAGTCCTCCTCGGCGACGCGCATCTCCCAGCGGTCCTCGTCCCCGTCGTACTGGAGCTGGAATCCGCTGATCTCGTCGGCGTCCTGGCTCGCGATGGTCTGGAACTCCCCGCTCGTCCCGAGCTTCACGTCCGCCGAGACGGTGAAGCTCTCCTCCGTGTCGACCACGGGGCCGTTCGCGGCGACCGACTGCTGCCCGGAGAAGTCGATCGCCCCCGCCTGCAGGAGGCGGGGCAGCGGGTCACCGACGAGCGTCCCGTTCAGGCCGTTGCCCGACGTGTCCTTCGTGACGCCGCCGGCCACGCCGTCGAAGAGCCATTCGAGAGCCGCTCCGCGGACCGGCGGCCGCGACGGACGCCCCGTGTCGCTCGGCTTCTCCGGCTTCGAGGGGCGGGTCTTCGTCGCGGTGACCGTCGACGTGGCCGTCGCGGTGGCGGTCGGCGGAGCGGGACGGGGCGGCTTCGGCGACTCGGAGGACTTCTCGGGAGGAGCGATCGGCTCGCTGCTCTGCGGGTCCCCCGGCCGCAGCGCGCCCGAATACGCCAGCGCGACGACGAAGGAGCAGAGGGCCACGAGGGCCGCGCTCTGCAGCACCCTGTTGATGCGCCGGTTCCTGCCGTGAGCGGTGCCGGCGCCGGCGCCCTTGCCGGCGAAGAACCGGCGGAACCTGCCGGAGGAGGGGGCGGGCGCCGCGACCGGGACCAGTTCGGTGCTGGGGACCACCGCGGGAACGGTGGAGCCGGCGTACTCGCTGCCGCCCCACGGCAGCAGCGCCTCGGCCAGGAACCTCCCGCAGTCGGAGTGCATCCTGCCCAGGTCGGCGACCGCGCGGGAGCAGTAGGCGCAGGACTCCAGGTGCGGGACGAGGTCCGCGGCCGTGTCGATGCTCTTCTGGTCCGCGTAGGCGAGCACCATGCGGTGGAAGCGGCGGCACTCGTCGACCGCGCCGTCGTGCAGGAGCTGCACGTACGAGTTGTAGAGCTCCCTGCGCGCACGTCTGTCGAGGAACGACACCCCCTCGACACCGGGGCCGATCAGGAACTCGATCCGCTCGTCGTCGTCATGCTCGACCGCGCGGTGCCACAGCACCGTCTGGCTCCTGTCGGAGAGGTCGGTGAAGGCGAGCGCGGCGAGAGTGGGAGGGGGGAGTCCGGGGCCCACGGAGTCCTCGGAGATGACCACGGGCTGGGACTCGATCCACTCGGCCAAGTCCGCGTCGAGCGCGCTGCGTTCGTCGGTGCCGTACCAGTCCGCGGCCGTGCGCAGCACCGCGGAGAGCGCGTACGGGCGTACGGCGCCCGTGGCGCTGCCGTCCTGCAGGCGCAGCGCCCGGCGCCAGGCCTGGACGGCGAGTTCGTCCGAGGAGAGTGAACTGATGGCGCACACCGAGGCGAAGGCCCTCACGGCGGGGAAGTGCCGTTGTTCCAGCTCTCCGAGAGCGGGCAGGGACGACTCTCCCCCCTCCCGCACGAGTGGGAGCAGCTCGGCGTCTGGCAGTCGCGCGCAATCCATCCGTTCGTTCATTCCCTACGCAGTCGACGGCGTCTCTGACGAGACGGATGCCTCACGGGCCCGCTCGGCTCCGGGACCGTGACACGGACAGTCGGTTGTGGTCACCCTCCAGCTCACCGGATGGTGACCGGAAACGCCATAGGCAATAGGTACCTAGTACTACGGCCCGGACGGTGATGTGGCCGCTTCCGGAGAATTGTGCGAGCTGCGAGCGCTATTGGGCGCGCGCCCGCGTGCAGGGGCGATGCCGGCGGCGGCCGCTACCTTCTGCGGATGGGCTCCGAGAACGGTGACGCCGGCGGGAAACTCCCCGGGAAGTGGCCCATCTGGCCCTCTCCCTCGACAGATCGACGACGGGCTCCCGGCCGGACGTCGCCAAGTGCCTCGAGCCGACCGCCACTTGACGCGAGCGGGACCCCGGCCGGACAAGGGTGGACCTCGACGTGCCGCTCCGGGAGCTCGCCCGCCGCCGTGGCGCCGGCACCGTGCGGGTGGACAGCGGGGGGACGCTCGTCGGCGCGCTCCTTAGAGCGGGCCTGCCGACCGAGGTGAGCCTTCTCCTCCACCCCTGCCTCGCGGGTATGGACTGCAGCCGGCCCCGGTACGGCCGGGCGGCGACCGCGCGGCGGATCTCGCCCTCGTGGCCTGCGAGACGCTCCGGTGGCCTCGTATGGCTCCGGTACGAGACGACCCGGCCCGGCTGCGGCCGGGTAGGCACCACCGCCGGTCCCTCCGCCGGGACGGGCGGCCGGTTCCGGCGGCTCTCGGGCGACCGCCAGTAACACCCCGGGCCGGGGACGGCGCTGAGGGAATGCGGGCGCCGGAACCAGCAGCGGGTCACCAAGCGTTTCCAAGCGGGTCCGCACCGTCATTCCCTCCATCGTCGAGACGCCTCGCGCGTCGGATTGGGGCCTCGTGAGCCATCCCGAACCCATGCACGGGCAGCCGTATCCGTACCAGTCGCAGGGCGGACCGCCGCCGCCCCCCGAGTACACGCAGGGCCCGCCGCCTCCCCCGGGGTACGGGCAGCCGGAGCCGCCGCCGCGCCGCGAGCGCCGTCCGCGTGACGGAGGCGGTTCGGCGAGGACCGCCCTGATCGTCCACACGATCGCGGACATAGCCGCCGTCTTCCTCGGCCTGTGGATCCTGCTGTACCTGCTGGAGGCGAACCAGGCGAACCCCTTCGTGGAGTTCGTCAAGGGCGTCGCGGACTGGCTGGCCTGGTGGGCCCAGGACATCTTCACGATGGACAGCGAAGGCCTGCGCGTCTTTCTGAACTACGGCCTTCCCGCCGCCATCTACCTGCTCGTCGGCCACGGCATCTCCGCGCGGATACGCAGGCTCTGACGGCCGGCAGGCCCGGCACCGGCGAGGACGGATGACCGGACGCGGCTGACGAGCGGTCGGCAGAGCCGCCCCGGGGACGGGAAGGCCGGACGAGCACGAGGCGGCTCCCCGCCTCCCACGGCGGCCCGCAGAGCAGCAGCCGCCGCGCCGCCGCATGCCCTGACGCCGAGGTGCGGCGCGACGTCGACGTGCGTCCGGCACCGACGCGTGCCGCGGAAACGCCGCGCCGGCGCGCGCAGTCATCCGAGCGCCGACGGCTTGCGCGGCGGGGGCAGCCGCTGCAGCAGCTCCCACAGCGGCCGGGAGCCCGCCGCCCACTCGCCGAGAGTCCCCCGGTCGACGAGATGGAGCCGCTGCGAGCGGGCGAGCGGGGCGCACCCGGCGGTGAAGCGGCCGTTCGTCACCAGGACGACGACGTCCCCGTCGTGCAGCTGGCGGCCGGTGCCGTTGAGGACGTGCAGGTCCGGGGTGCCGACGGGGGCTCCTGCCGCGCCCTTCTTGCGGTGCTTGCACTGGATGACCCAGCGCCTGCCGAACGGATCGGTGGCCTTCACATCGGCCCCGCCGTCCCCGGCGCCGCCCACCTGGACGGAGTCCGTGCAGCCGTCCCGGCGCATCAGGTCGCGTATGGCGAACTCGAAGTCCCGGTGGTGGAGTCCGTCGAGCTGGCTCAGCCGGAAGCGCAGGGCCTGGGCGTGCACGTGCTGCCAACGGGCCTTCTCCGCCCGCTGCTTGATCCACAGCGCACCCGCGCAGAGACCGGCCGACGCCATGAGAACGAGCAGCCACCAGTGCAGGAGCAGCCACTGCACGACCGCGACGGCCACCGCCACACCCCCCACGGCAGCCACGAGCAGGGCCACGAGGCGATCGGGCTGCCGCCCCGCTCGCCTCAGCGGGCTCCTGCGGGAACGGGACCGCCGTACGGGCCTGCGCCGGGTCACCGGTGTGCTCCCGCTGCCGGGGCGGAGACGCGCGGCCGTTCCCCGCCCGGCTCCCGCTCACCGCCTTTCTCGATCTTTACCTGGCCGTTTCCGGCACCCAGGACCACCATGCCGACGACGATCAGAGACGCCAGCTGCGTCCGCGCTCCGGGGGCCCAGCGGTCATGGGCCCGCACCTCGGTTCCGTCCTTCTTCGTGTACTGGGCGATCTGCGGCACCGCGCCTCCTCGGTCTCCTGCACCGGCCTCCCTGGCCGCACTCAGAGAAGTGCAGCAGCGAGGTCTGACACCGCGTCAGCTCAGAGAGGCGGGGAGCGCTACTTTCCGGCCGCCGGCCGGGAGCCGTGGGGCGCCCGGGACGAGCCCGCGGTGACCGGAAGCGGGCCTCCGAGGGCGGACCCCCTGCGAAAGTGGCAGCTCAGGGGCACGGAAGCCGTCCTCGCGCACCTACATCGCATTTGCTGATCTTTGCCGCGAGGGAAACTTTCCGGACAGTTCCAGGAGGCGCCGCGCCCCGACCCCACCCGTACCGCCCGCCCCATCAGCCACCGGCCCGGCCCGACCCCATGACACCCGCCGCACCCGCCGCACCCGCCGCACCCGCCGGGGAACGGAAGCCCGGCACGGCGGAAGCCAGGCGCACATCGCGGCCGGACACCCGGGAAAGCACCGCAAAGGAAAGGCGAATGCGGCGCGACGCACTTCCGTGCAACTGGCGCACCCGCAGGCAATATTGAGACGCACCACCCAAAAGTACGGGAGGGGCCGGGAACGGCGTCACAACCGTGACGGAATTCCGCGGATTCCGCGCCGCCGTCCGGCAGTCGCGGAGGTGATCCGGAAATCCTGCCCCACTCGGGGAATCACAGGACGCCGCTCGGCGCCGCCCCGGGACGAAGCACCCCGAACCCCCAGGACAGATCGCCCGATAGACCCACGAAACGACACCGCTCCGTGCCCGCGCGATAACCGTCCGCGACCACAGTGAACCGTGTACGGATCACGGGAAGAAAAGACGTCCGCGGCACTATTCGCGTCCGCTCTCCGGATGGCACTGTGACCCGAAAGCCGTCCGGAGAGGTGCCTTATGGTGTCTGCCAAACGGGTCGCGGCCCGTGCCGTCTACGGATCGCGATACGACAGCGTGCCCTGGGCACAGCGCGTCTACATCAGGCCCGGGGAGCGGGCGGTCAGAGAACTGCAATGGCGGTTGAAGCTCCGCACCTCACCGGTGATACCCCTCGACGAATACCGCTCCCGCGTCGAACTCGGCGCGATAGAGGAGTTCATCGCCTGCCACATGTGCGGGGAGTCTCGTCAGCAGCCGCTCCACATGCCGTCCAGGACGAAGAAGGACGGTACGACGGCGTGGAGTTACCGCGTGGTGCGCTGCCCGTCGTGCGGCTTCCTCTACCGGAACCCCAACATCCTTCCCGAGCGCCTCGGCGACCTCTACTCGAAGAACTACAGCCGCTTCCTCACCGGCGACTACGCGGCCAACAGGCAGCGCCGCTACCGGCAGGCCATGGACGCCTTCCACCCGGTCTTCGCGGAGGGCGGCGGGCGCAGGCTGCTCGATTTCGGCTGCGGCGCGGGGTACTTCCTGGAGCTGGCCGAGCAGCGCGGCTTCGACGCGTGCGGCGTCGACCTCTCCCCCGACTCCGTGAAGGAGGCCAACGAGCGCCTGACGGCGGCCACCGCCCACTTCGGCGCGCCCGAGGAGGTGCCCGAGATCGCCGCGGGCGGCTTCGACGTGGTCACTCTGTGGTCGGTGCTGGCCCACCTCCCCCGTCCCGTCGAGGACTTCCGCAAGTTCCGCGAACTCCTCTGCCCGGGCGGCGTGTTGATGATCCTCACCGTCAACGCCCAGTCGCTGCTGCTGAAGGCGTACGGCTCCGGCTGGAACGGCTTCACCCGCAACCATCTGATGTTCTACTCGCGCGAGACGCTTCCGCTGCTGCTGCGCCAGGCCGGGTTCGCGGGTGTGGCCTTCGCGCCCTTCTACGGTGACACCGTGGAGGCGGGCACCACGCGGCTCAGCCCCGGACACAGCCGGCGCCTGAAGCGCGGAGTCGACTCGTCGGACGGCGGCAACATGATGCGGGCCCTGGCCTTCGCCGACGAGAAGGCGATCGAGCGCTGGGGGGACGAACTCTCCGTACACCGCGTGGACTGAGCGCCCCGCATCCGCGGGGGCGCGGTCCGCGAGCAGGCCGGAACGCGCGGACGTCGTCCGCGGGACGGCGAGTCCGGGGGGACGGCCGCACCGGCGGACGGGAGGGCCGGACCCCGAGGTCTTCCGGGGCCCGGCCCTCCCGCGTTCGTCAGCGCCTCCTTCAGCTCGTCTCCGTCAGCCCGTCCGTAGGCCCGCGTCCGTCAGCCGGCGACCGGCAGCGCGTCGCGTGGACGCACAGCCGCCAGGTCGACGCCCACGGGCTCCCCCGTGTCCGCGTCGACGACGCTCACCCGGGCCGCGGGTGCTCCGGCCGTGTCACGGCTGGCCGTCGCGTCCAGCGCGAACACGACGGACACCGGACGCGCCTCGCCGTCCTCCTCCACGTACAGCCCCGAGTAGAGGAGGAACCGCCAGCCCGCCTCGTCCCAGTGGTCGAGGAGCCCCGAGCGGACCACCGGTGAAGCGGCCTGCCACGCAAGGGAGTTCTCCAGCAGCTGCACGGTCGCGGCCACTGGCACCTGCTTGCCGCCCGCGGTGCCGCCGGCCAGCGGATGCCCGAAGAGGCGCATCCGCGTGCGGCGCAGCGGCAGCAGCCACCAGCGTTCGAGATCGGCGGAGAGCGCCGTCAGGAGCACGCCCCCCGCGGCCAGTACGGCCGCCGAAGCGGCGGGCCGCTCCCCCACCGTCGTCCACCACGCGGCGGACGCCGTGGCGGCCGCGGCCCCGCCCGCGAGCACCAGGCCCGCGCGTGCGAACGCCCGCCACGTCACCGGCGCCGAGTCGTTCGCCGTGCACCCGCACGAGGACTCCGGCGCGATCACCCGCGCCCGGGCCAGGTAGCCGAGGAAGCAGGCGCCCAGCAGGGCCGTCGCCGCCCCGGGCAGCGGGCTGCGGGGCGCCGCCAGCAGCCCTGCCGCGAGCAGGAGTTCGGCGAGGCCCGTGGCCCGTAGCACGAGGACGGCCCGTTCGCTGCTGCTCAGCATCCGGGCGAGGGCGGTCTTGGGCGCCTGCCGTGCGGCGCCGGAACCGAAGAGCTTCAACGCACCCGTCCAGCCGAGCAGTACGGCCAGAGCGACGGGGGCGAGGCTCGATGTCGTCGAGAGCATCTCTTCTTCTCCCGCCGCCCGTCAGTGCCCGACCGAGATCCGTACGACGTCCACCGAGTTGTCGGACGGCCGCCACGCGCCGAGCACTTGGGCGCTCTGCCCGATGCGCAGCCGCGACAGGTCTGAGGTCGGCGCTCGGCCCGCGTAGGCCGCGCTGGTGTCGCCGATGACGTTGCCGGTGATCTCGTGGCTGCCGTGCGCGAGGTGCAGCCGCTGCTTCTCTATGCCGCGGATGGTGGTGTGGATGTTGACGATGTTCACCCACACCGCGTCGGCGGCGACGGTGCCGTCCGGCATCTTCACTCCGCGCGCGTAGAGTCCGTCACCGACCTCGATCACCTTGGCCGTGGTGGGGCGGACCTTCCACACGCTCGTCGCGTTGGTCATCTGCACGCGGGAGCGGTCGCCGTACGATCCCGCGACCTCCAGCACGCTGCCGCTGATGGCGGTGATCCTGCCCTCCACGAACTCGGACTTGCTGATCGCCGGGTCGAGCGAGGGCTGCTGCGCGGCGAAGGCGGCGTCGGCGTCGATCCCCCCGAGGGCGGTCGCTCCGACGATGGTGGCGCCGCCGAGGGCGGCCCGGGCGAGGAGACGCCGGCGGTCGATGCCACCGCTGCCGGTCTGGTGTGCGGTCATCTCGGTTCCCCTCACTCGTAGATGTAGACCGGCAGCATGCCGGAGCTCAGGTCGCCGAGCGCCGAGTAGGCGGCAGGCGTCAGGTCGAGGACGCGGTTGGTGCGGCACTGTCCGTTGCAGCAGGAGGCCTCACCGCACCACTCCTTCGTTCGGGGGCCGCAGTCGGTGATCGTGATGCAGACGGTGGCGCCGGAGCACTGGTGCTTGACGTTCATCACCGATCCGCAGCCGCGTCTCGGGATGTTCTCGCCGCACAGGTCGGGCCGGGTGATGTCCCAGCATGCCTGTGAGGCGTTGGGCCAGGCGCCGTGGTTGGCGCTGGACTGGCAGTTGCCGCACGCGCCGCCTCCGGCGCCGGTGCAGGGTCCCCATGCGTTGCCGCAGCAGAACCAGCTCGTCTCCCCGGCCCAGAGGCTGGTAGATCCGCAAGCCATGGTGCTGTCCCTCTCTGTGAATTTGACAAAGACATGACATGCACATGTGCCGAAACGGGCCCTGTGTCCGTGCGTGAGGGTACGGCCCGATGCGGCGGGTGGTGACGGCCTTGCTGGCGGAGCGGTCCAATGATGCGCGTGTGTACGCCTGTTGGCCAGAGTGTCCGTTCACTGCCTGTGGTCGGCCCAATGGCGGAAGGGAGCCGCGCACACTCACGTGCCGGACGCTCGCTCGCGGGACGCCTGCGGCGGCACACCCTCCTGCGCCGCCGCGGAACACCCGGCCCCGTGCGGACGGCGGCCGGAAGCCGCCCGGCGGGGCGAACGGACGCTACGCGGCGCGGTAGCGGCGCAGCGCCGGCATCGCCAGTGCCAGGGCCGCCATGGCGACGACGACGAGCATCCCGCCCCCGGTGACCGCCGTACGCGCGCCCAGCACGGAGCCCGCGGTGCCGTGGAGGAGGTCGGCGAGGCGGGGGCCGCCCGCCACCACCACCGTGAAGACGCCCTGCATGCGGCCCCTCATCTCGTCCGTGGCCACCGACTGGAGGATCGCTCCGCGGAAGACCATCGAGACCATGTCGGCCACGCCGGCCAGCGCCAGGAACGCCACCGCCCACCACAGGCTGCCGCTCAGCCCCGATCCCGCGACGGCCGCGCCCCACGCGATGACCGCGCCGATGACCATCAGTCCGTGCCGGCGCACTCGGGAGAACGTCCCCGAGAGCAGACCGCCCGCGACCACGCCCAGCGGTATCGCGGCGAAGAGCAGGCCGAGGGCGAACCCCTCGCCCCATGACCCGTAGGCGGTGGCGGCGAGTTGGGGGAAGAGCGCCCGCGGCATGCCGAGGACCATGGCGACGATGTCGGCCAGGAAGGACAGCAGGAGCACCTGATGCGCGGCGATGTAGCGGAAACCCGCGGCCACTTCGCGCAGCCCCGCCCGCCGCGGCGCCCCCGCGCCCTGCCCAGCGGCGACGAGCGGCGGCAGCGGGGGCAGCCGCCATACGGCGACGAGCGCGGCGCACAGAGCCAGCGCGTCGATGAGGTACAGCTCCGGCAGGCCGATCAACGGGATGAGCGCGCCCGCCAGCAGCGGGCCGAACACCATGCCCGTGGCGGACACCGTCGAGATGAGGGCGTTGGCGGCGGGCAGTTCGGAGGCGGGCACGAGCCGTGCGACCGAGGCGCTGCGCGTGGGGGCGTTGATGCCGAAACACGCCTGCTGCGCCGCGAGCAGCACCATCAGCAGCGGCACCGATCGCGCACCCGCCGCGGCCTGTATCCAGAAGAACAGGGACGTCGCGGCGATGCCCGCGTTCGTGACGAGCAGCAGCTTGCGCCTGTCCATGCTGTCGGCGACGGCGCCGCCCCACAGCGCGAAGATCACGAGCGGCACGAGACCGGCGAGGCTGGAGTAGCCGACCCACGCGGAGGAGCCGGTGACGTCGTAGACCTGCTTGGGTACCGCGACCGCGGTGAGCTGGCTCCCGACCGCCGTGACCGTGGTCGACGACCAGAGGTGCCGGAAGCCGGACGACCGGAGGGGGCGGGTGTCCATCAGCAGCCGCCGCCAGCCCGCGCGGGGCGGCGCCTCCTGCTCCGGCCCCGCGGCCTTCTCCGCTCCCGCGCTCTTCTCGGCGGGCTCGGCACCGTGCACGGCAACTCCGGTTCGTCATACATCGATTGGGCGGAGCCAGTATCGCCCGCACGGCGGCGGGCGCCGGGCGAGGTCCGCTGTTCGAGACGGTGGAGAGGCCTCGCGCGCCGAACAGCCGGACGGAACACGGGAGACGGCGTGAAACGCCCGGGGGGCCAACACCCCCTGGAATCCCGGGGATTCAGCGGGTGAACCCCGGGTCGCCCTGGGTGATCGCGCAGGCGTCTTCACAGTACCCACACGTAACAATTTCCCGTCTGGCACTCACAGGTGTTCGAGGCAATGGAAGGCTTCGCAACGGCCGACCACCCATCGGCCGGTGCCGCGTTGCGACCCCCACACTGCGCGCGCGGCGCCACATCCTCGGGGAGAGGACGTAGAAAGTGGATTCCAACCGCTCCGTCGCCCGCCGCAGAACGCTCACCGCGCTCGCGGGCACCGCAGTGATAGCCGTGGCCGTGCAGATTCCTGCGACGGCCGGTACCCCCACAGTCTCGGAGTCCCGTTCGGGCAGCTCCTCCGCCGCGCAGCCCTTCGACGCGGCAGCCGACGACGAGTACTACAAGGACGCCGAAGGCAAGACCGGCGAAGAGCTCAAGACTGCCCTGAACAAGATCATCAGCACCGACGCCACCGCCATCTCGTACGACGAGGTGTGGGAGGCGCTGAAGGAGACGGACAAGGACCCGGACAACGCGGGCAACGTCATCCTCCTCTACTCGGGTGCCTCCTCCCCCGCCGACAACAACGGCGGCGGCGAGGACCAGTGGAACCGCGAGCACACCTGGGCGAAGTCGCACGGCGACTTCGGCACCGCCACCGGCCCCGGCACCGACGTGCACCACCTGCGTCCCACGAACGTCAAGGTGAACAGCACCCGCGGCAGCAAGGACTTCGACGAGGGCGGCGAAGAGGTCGAGGGAGCCCCCGGCAACTTCACCGACGGGGACTCCTTCGAGCCCCGCGACGAGGTAAAGGGCGACGTAGCCCGCATGATCCTCTACATGGACGTGCGCTACGAGGGCACGGACGACTTCCCGGACCTGGAAGCCAACGACGAGGTCGAGAACGGCTCCCAGCCTCTCCACGGCAAGCTCTCCGTGCTGAAGAAGTGGAGCGAGGCGGACCCGCCCAGCGCCTTCGAGAAGAACCGCAACGAGGTCATCTTCGAGAAGGTCCAGCACAACAGGAACCCGTTCATCGACCACCCCGAATGGGTCAACGAGATCTACAAGTAGAGTTCCCGGCAGGCTCTTCCTGCCGCCGCTGGACACCCAGCGCGACGAACACGGACGCCCTCGCCCCGAATTCGGGGTGAGGGCGTCGTTCTGCTGTTCCCGGTTCTTACGGACGAATAAGCTCGTCATTGCTGACGAATACGCTCGGCCGCCCTTTCCTGGAGCGGGCCACATCGCCTCGCGCATTGCCACCGCCGTCCGGGCAGCGCAATGCCCTCGTCCCCGGAGAACTGGGGACGAGGGCACTCGCGGTCAGCGCGCCGGCTCCGCGCTGACCCGTCGACTGAGCCCGGCCGCTACCGCCGAGAGGCCGGCGCGGCCAAGGGGGATGGGCTCAGTACTTCTTGGGACGGTACGCGTCGTACTCGTCGTTGCCGAGACCGTAGCTGCGGGTGCTGTGGTCGGTGCCGTGGCCGCCGCGCTGCTCGTAGGCCCTGTACGACTTCTTGGCGGAGCTGGTCCACTTCTCGAAGATGACGACGTGACGGGTGGTGTTGCTCCCCTTCGCGTCGATGATGAGGTCGCCCTTCTTGAGCTGCGACATCTTGATCTTCTTCGTGAAGCTGGAGGAGGCCAGGCCCACCGTGTTCGTGCCCGGCTTGCCGTACTTGAGCGCCATGCTCACGTAGCCGGAGCAGTCGGTGCGGTAGCCGCCCCACGTCTTGGACTGGCTGTAGGGCACCTGCTTGCCGCCGTTGGCGGTCAGCCACTTCTTGGCGCGGTTGATGACCGTGGCACGGCTGATGGCCTGTGCGTCGACGTCCTGGGCGACGGTCTTCTTCGCCTTCGGCTGCTCCGTCGCGTCGCCCGCGATGGCGGAAGGCGCGAAGGGCGCGAGCACCGCGGCACCGGCGACTATCGGCAGAACAGTGCGCGTAATACGATTCATAATTCTCCCCGTGCATTCTAGGAGTTTCCCCTGGGGCGGGCTGTCGGGTGCTCCGCACGGAATGAGCGGTCGTAATTCTCCGAACGGAACGGGGGTGCAACCTGCTTTTCTCCCGACGGCCGGGAACGTTAAGGGGATTTCGTCGCGGCCGTCAAGGCTTTCCTGGGAACCTGACCCGGTCGATTCCTTTCACGGGGACTGGAATTCGGGCACGCCGGTACGTCCTTCCGGCATGCCCCGAATCGGCTCCGGCGTGGGGTGTGCGCCGCGGCCGGTCTCCGTGTCCGGAGCGTGTGTGAAGTCGGGCCTCGCTCTGGGGTCGGGGGTGGGGGGTGGCTGTGGGGGGTCATGAACACGTCACAGTCATGCACGCGTCACGCCTGGTCGCACATACTTCCCTGCACCCCCAGACGGCGCATGAGTACATGTACTCAGATCGAGCGGCGGGGCACGGCGCGGGCCCACCGCCCTCAGGGCTCCCCCGCCGGCATGCCACGGCCCGCCACGGAGCGGACCGTTTCGCAAGCCTGACGCCACGTCAGCGCTGGTCACGGGCGCGGCCTCACGCCAGCCCGGGAGCCCGGGCGTCACGTCCGGAACGGAAAGGACCGCCGTCGCAGCGGGCGACGGCGGTCCGGCGTCGTCTGAGTACCGGCGGGCCGCTGAGTACCGGCCGGCCGCGCCTCAGGGGCGGGCGCGGCCCGCGGCTTCGAGTGCGGCAGCCGCGGAGTCGTGCAGATTCAGCACACTCTCGATGCCGGTGATCTCGAACAGCCGCCTGACGACGGGCTGCAGCGGGCCGCCCAGATGCAGCTTGGTGCGCGCGTGGGTGCGCAGGAGCATGTTCAACGCCGAGGAGTCGGCGAACGTCACATTGGAGAGGTCGATCACCAGGCCGCCGGGCTGCGCCGCGAGCGCCGCCTCCAGGACAGGGGCGATCTCCTCGACGACGTCGAGGTCCAGGTCTCCGGAGAGGGTGAGGAGCTCCGTGCCGTCGCGCTGCTCCCGGGACACGGGAGAAGGGGCATCGTCCGCTCCGCTCTCGCGCTGCTTCGGCTCGGGCTCTCTGCTCGCATCGTCACCGGTCGTCACAGCGTCATACATTGTCATATGCGAGGGTCTCCAGGGGTCAGGATGCGTCAGGTTCCGGACACTGACATGGCCGGATGCAGCCACTGCGCACGCATCGTCTTCCCGCCCGCGACTGCCACCACTTCCAGCGAGTCGGCGCACTGTTCGGCGATCCGCAGGCCCCAGCCGCCGCTGCCGTCGAGCCGGCCCTGGCGCCAGCGGGGCGGCGTGGGGTCGCTGTCGGTGACGTCCACCCGCACGCGGTGCCGCTCGGCCTGGACGCGCAGGGACCACCGCCCCCGGGCGTGCCGCTGGGCGTTGGTCACCAGCTCGGACACGACAAGGAGGACTCCGGCGAGATCCACCCAGGACGAGCTGCGTACGAGATGGTTCTCGACGGCCCTCCTCACGTCGCCGATGTCCTCGCAGTTCGAATCCAGGAGAAGCACTTCACGCTCCCCGTCGCCTGTCGCCGTGGCAATTCGCCCCGATGACACAGGCGTCACCTCCACTCCCGGTTCAGGTGACCGGCTCGTCGACCCGTCGCCCGCTTCGCGCGCTCCGTTCCCCGGCGGGCAGCACACGCCTCGCCGCGGGGTGCGTTCTCAGCATGTCCGGTACTCCTCGGCTCGCATCTCTCACGTTCGTTACATGCGCTTGCCCGGTCACAGTCACCCCATGCCGAACCCGCACGAATGTCGGAACTCAATACCCCGCATTGCGTTACAAAACGGACAAGAACCAGAACTGGTACGCGTGTTCAGCATCATGCTGGGTACGCGGTCAGCCCGACCGGTTGTTCCAACGAGGTGAAGGGCAGGTTCCAGCGATGACTTCCGCCACGCCGACCGTCGCGACAGCGGAGAACGCCACGGCCGAGGTGACCGTCCCGGAGGGACGGGCAGTTGAGGAGACCTCGGTCCAGCTGCCCACGATCGACGAGCCGGAGAACCTCGCCCCGGAGGACGCACGCCAGCTGTCGAAGACCCTCTTCGACAGGCTCAACGTGCTGGAGGAGGGGACGCACGAGTACCAGTACGTGCGCAACACCCTCATCGAGATCAACCTCACACTCGTCCGGTACTCCGCCCGCCGCTTCCGTTCGCGGGGCGACGACATGGAGGACATCGTGCAGGTCGGCACGATCGGCCTGATCAAGGCGATCGACCGCTTCGACCTGTCGCGCGAGGTGGAGTTCACGACCTTCGCCATCCCCTACGTCGTCGGTGAGATCAAGCGCTTCTTCCGCGACACCACCTGGGACGTCCGGGTCCCGCGCCGTCTGCAGGAGATGCGGATGGACCTGGCGCGGGCCAACGACAAGCTCACCGCCAAGCTGGGCCGGTCCCCCCGCGTGAGCGAACTGGCCGAACACCTCGGGGTGACCGAGGAGGAGGTCGTCGAGGGGCAGGTCGCCGCCAACGGCTACAACTCCTCCTCCCTCGACGCCACCGTCAACGACGAGGAGGGCGAGGCCTCGCTGGCCGACGTCCTGGGCGAACGCGACGGCGCCATGGACCTCGTCGAGGACTTCCACGCGCTCAAGCCGCTGCTCGCCCAACTCTCGGACCGGGACCGGAAGATCCTCGAGATGCGGTTCGGGGACGAGATGACGCAGGCGCAGATCGGCGAGCATCTCGGACTCTCGCAGATGCACGTGTCGCGGCTGCTCAGCCGCAGCCTCTCGGCACTCCGGGAAGGCATGCTCGCAGGCGGCTGAGCATCGCCCGGCCCCGCTCCCCCGACGGAGCGGGGCTCAGCGCTGCCGCACCGCCGGCCGCAGCCGTGAGTCGGGGCAGCCGGGCAGCCGCGCCGGGCACCACGCACACGGAACACACAGAACACGGAAGGAGGCCCCGTGACGGCAGATCCGTCACGGGGCCTCCTTCGCTGTGCTGGGGAACCCGTCCTGGACGGGGCCCGGCCCGGTCAGTGCCGGAAGGCGTCCTTCGCCTTCTCCGCCGCGTGCCGGGCGTCGCCCTTCGACTGCTCGGCACGGCCTTCGGCCTCGAGCCTCTCGTCACCGAGCGTGCGGCCCACGGTCTCCTTGACCTTCCCCTTGATCTGGTCGGCCTTGGCCTTGTTCTTCTTCTCCGCGCTCACAGGTGACTCCTCCTTACGGGAGCTCTACTCCGACTCACCCACCGGGTGCCCGGCGTCCCCGGTGGAAAACGTCGCGAGCCGGCCCTCGGAACCGCCGACGGCCGTGCTCCGAGGGCGAGTTCACCGCAGCGGGCAGTCCGCCAGCAGCTCGTCCGGCGAGGCGTCCCGGGGCCTTTCGACGGTACGGCTGGCCGGCGGCTGCTTCCCGTCCCCGATCCAGTCCTCGAGCGCGGTGAACGCCGAGCGGTGGCAGGGCGTGAGCGGACGGAGCTCGTCGGGGAACTCGTCCGCCAGCGAGTCGACGTGGTTGCCGTCCTCGACGCGGTAGTAGCGGAAGAGCTTCTCCCGCCCGGCGTCGCGGACCATGCGGGCGTAGACGTCGGAGTCCTTCGCGATGGGCAGCAGCGTGTCGCGGGTGCCGTGCAGCGTGACGAGGGGCTTGCCGATCCTGCCCGTCAGCCCGGTCTTCGCGGCGGCGTCGTGGACGCCCGCCGGCCGGGAGCCGTAGTCGTAGTCGGCGTCGCAGGGCGGCCCGCCCGGTGTGCCGGGAGCGCAGAACGGGGTGCCTGCCTCCGTGCCGCCGTCGAAGAGGGGGTCGATCTCCTCGCGGTAGATCCGCTGGGTGAGGTCCCAGTAGTTCTCGTAGAAGTACGGCCACAGGAACTCGGTGCCGCGCGGGAACCCCGCCTGGTGCATCTTCCGGCGGGCCTCGTCCGCGCCGTCCCCGCCCCGCGCGTAGGCCGGGTAGTGGCGCAGCGCGGGCGGCAGGAAGGTGAGGAGGTTCGGCCCTTTGCCGTCGGCCCGCCACAGTGTCCCTTCCCAGTCGACGCCGCCGTCGTAGAGCTCCGGGTGGTTCTCGAGCTGCCAGCGCACGAGGTAGCCGCCGTTCGACATGCCGGTGGCGAGAGTGCGGGCGGGCGGCCGCCGGTAGTGCCGCGCGACGGTCTCGCGCGCGGCGCGCGTGAGCTGGGTGACGCGCCGGTTCCACTCCACGACGGCGTCGCCGGGACGGCGGCCGTCGCGGTGGAAACCGACGCCGGTGTTGCCCTTGTCGGTCGCCGCGAAGGCGTAGCCCCGCTTCAGGGCCCAGTCGCCGATCGCCCGGTCGTTGGCGTACTGCTCGCGGTTGCCCGGCGAGCCCGTCACCACCAGGCCGCCGTTCCAGCGGGCGGGCAGCCGGAGCACGAACTGGGAGTCGTGGGCCCAGCCGTGGTTGGTGTTGGTGGTGGAGGAGTCGGGGAAGTAGCCGTCGATCTGGAGTCCCGGCACCCCGCTCGGCGTGGGCAGCTTCGCGGGGGTGAGCCCGGCCCAGTCGGCGGGGTCGGTGTGGCCGCTTCCGACCGTCCCGGCTGTCGTCAACTCCGCCAGGCAGGCGGCCTGTTGGTGTGCCGCACCGGGTACGCGCGGGACGTCCGTGCGAGAGCAGCCGCGGTCGCCCTGCTGAGCGGCCGCGCCGGCCGGCGCGGGGAGGGAGAGCACCGCCAGGGTGAGGGCGGCGAGCGTGGCGAGGCGGTACGGGCGTCGTGCGCTGCTGTGGGCCCGTGTCATCCGGGAGCCTCCGTGGCGGGGTCGAGGGTCGGGAGAGGACAGACGCGACTGACCCCGCGCAGTGCGACGCGCAGGGTGAGGGCAGGCTACGAGCGCCGGTGCCCTCCCCACACGTCGCCGTCCGACACCTTCGGCGCCGCGGGCATGGTGCCGAGCGACATGGTCCGGAGGCAGCCCGGTGCCGCCCGGTGCCCCCACGGCACCGGCTCCGTTCCCGCGGGCGCCCCTCGGCTGGCACCCCCCGCCGCACACACATCCCTCCGCACGCGTACGGAGCCCGCGCGCCGCACTGGCGCACGGGCTCCGCGGGGGCGGCCGCTCAGGACGGGGCCCGCCGGGCGCCGTCTCTAGACCGTCATCGGGGTCCGCTCGGCCGAGGACGACTCGTGGGCCCGCGCCACCTCCGCCTCCACCTCCCGGTGCAGCCGCTCGCAGGTGCGGCTGATGAGGCGCGAGACGTGCATCTGGGAGATGCCGAGCTGCTCGGCGATGCTGCTCTGGGTCATGTCGCAGAAGAAGCGCAGGTAGAGGATGTAGCGCTCCCGCTCGGGGAGGTTCCGCAGCTGCGGCTTGACGGCTTCCCGGTACGTGACGCGGTCGAAGCCCGGCTCGGTGGCGCCGAGGGTGTCGAGAAGGGAGTAGCCGTCCTCGTTCTTGGACAGCTCGGCGTCCAGCGACAGAGCGCTGTAGCTCTCCAGCGCCTCCATGCCGACGACGACGTCCTCCTGGCTCAGCCCGCTGTGCTCGGCGATCTGCGCGACCGTGGGCGAGCGGTCGTCGAGGGTGACGCCCAGCTCCCGGCTGCTGGCCCGGACCCGGTTGCGCAGCTCCTGCACCCGGCGCGGGACGTGCAGGTCCCACATGTAGTCGCGGAAGTGACGCTTGATCTCGCCCACGATCGTGGGCACGGCGAAGCTCTCGAAGGCGCAGCCGCGCGCCGGATCGTAGCGGGCCACGGCCTTGACCAGGCCGAGCGCGGCGACCTGCTGCAGGTCCTCGAGGTTCTCACCGCGGTTGCGGAAGCGCTGGGCGAGCCTGTCGGCCATGGGCATCCAGGCGCGCACGACCTCCTGGCGCAGCGCCTCCTTCTCGGGCCCGTCGGGCAGTGACGTGATGCGCTCGAAGTGGGCCGCGGTGTCGGGTGCATCGTCATGCGGGTGGCGTGCGTGCTTCGCACGGAAACGAACGGCTGACATGACCTGCTGCCTCCCGGTGCACGGTGATCTTGGGTAGCGCATCACCACGGGAGTCGACACAGCGATCAAGCGCGGCGGCGCCGACCGCCCTCCCGCAGCTGTGCCTACTGGCCGAAGCACAGGATGCTCAAAAGCACCCAAAGAGTATGGAAATCGTCTGTTACTCCCGATCCCCTTCAAACTACGTCGATGAGGAGCGAAGTGCCACACGTAGGCCCCGGTACGCAGTGATGCGTCCGGGGCCTCTGGTGCAAGCCGCTCTGAGCGCCGCCGAGTTGGCGGCCGGCGGCCGGTTCAGGTCTCCGATTCCACCCGCTTGCCCTGGGCAATCGCCTCATCGACCTCGGCGGTCCGCTCGGCCTCCTCCGCGGCGAAGCGCTCCGCGTCGAGCTTCTCCGCGATCTCCTCGTCCTGCGCCATCAGCAGGTCGAGGTTCTGGTCTCCCATCTCGAAGACGCCCATGTCCACGTACGCCCGCTGCAGCCGCTCGCCCCACAGCCCGATGTCGCGCACGCAGGGCACGATGCGGCTGAAGAGGAGCCGCCGGAAGAGCTTGAGGAAGTCCGACTGCTCGCTGAAGGTCTCTGCCTCCGCCTGCGGCACGCCGAAGTTCTCCAGCACCTCCACGCCCTTGAGGCGGTCCCGCATCAGGTAGCAGCCCTCGATGACGAAATCCTCCCGCTCCCGCAGCTCGGCCTCGGTGAGCTGCTTGTAGTAGTCCCGCAGCGCCATGCGCCCGAAGGCGACGTGCCGGGCCTCGTCCTGCATGACGTAGGCGAGGATCTGCTTGGGGAGCGGCTTGGTCGTGGTGTCGCGGATCATGCCGAAGGCGGCGAGGGCCAGTCCCTCGATGAGGACCTGCATGCCGAGGTAGGGCATGTCCCAGCGGGAGTCGCGGAGGGTGTCGCCCAGCAGCGCCTGCAGGTTGTCGTTGATCGGGTAGACCATCCCGACCTTCTCGTGCAGGAAGCGCCCGTAGATCTCCGCGTGCCGGGCCTCGTCCATGGTCTGCGTCGCGGAGTAGAACTTCGCGTCCAGGTCGGGAACGGACTCGACGATCCTCGCGGCGCAGACCATGGCCCCCTGCTCGCCGTGGAGGAACTGGCTGAACTGCCAGGACGCGTAGTGCTGCCGCAGGTCGGCGCGTTCCGCGTCGTTCATCTTGTCCCAGTAGGACGTGCCGTAGAGCGCGATCGCCTCGTCCGGGGTGCCGAGCGGGTCCTTGGGGTCGACCTCGAGGTCCCAGTCGATGCGCCGCTGCCCGTCCCACTGCTTGTCCTTGCCCTTCTGGTAGAGGGCGAGGAGGCGGTCACGGCCGTCGTCGTAGTCCCAGCTGAATCTGGCGGACCCCGAGGCGGGCACCTCCCAGTCCTCGGCTCCGGGGCTGCGTACGTAGAGGTCGTGCGTGGACATGGACGCCTCCTCCTGCCGACAGGCGGGTCCGGGGGCCCATGGCCCCTCGGGCACGGTCTTCGCAGGCTCACACGCGGGTTACCGCCGGGTCAACAAAGACGGCGCAATGTACGCACAGGGGGATGCAATGACGCACGGGGGATTGACTGGCTTACTGACAAGCAGTCTCATAAGAGGACGGCTGACGTAACCTTCGGTAACCCGATGAAGAGGTGCCCCGCATGACGATCACTCCAGAGACGGCCGCCGGCGAGCACGCGCCGGAGGCGCTCCGGGACGCCCTCGGCCTGCTCAAGGACCGCGAGCAGGTCGCGGAGCGCCTGCTCAGCTCGTCCAAGAAGCACTCGTTCGATCCCGACACCGAACTGGACTGGGACGCCCCGCTCGAAGAAGGCAAGTGGTTCTGGCCGCCGGAGCTCGTCTCGCTCTACGGGACCCCCATGTGGAAGCGGATGTCCGAGGAACAGCGCCTGGACCTCTCCCGGCACGAGGCCGCCTCGCTGGCCTCGCTCGGCATCTGGTTCGAGATCATCCTCATGCAGCTCCTCGTCCGCCACATCTACGACAAGTCGCTGACCAGCAACCACGTGCGGTACGCGCTGACGGAGATAGAGGACGAGTGCCGCCACTCCAAGATGTTCGCCCGCCTGATCGGCAAGAGCGGCGCCCCCGCCTACCGCGTCTCCCGCCTCCACCACAATCTGGCCCGGCTGCTGAAGACGGTCTCGACGACCCCCGGCTCCTTCACCGCCACGCTCCTCGGCGAGGAGATCCTCGACTGGATGCAGCGGCTCACCTTCCCCGACGAGCGCATCCAGCCGCTCGTCCGCGGCGTCACCCGCATCCACGTGGTCGAAGAGGCGCGGCACGTCCGGTACGCGCGTGAGGAACTGCGCCGTCAGATGGTCCAGTGCCCGCGCTGGGAGGCGGAGCTGACGCGCATCAGCTCGGGCGAGGCCGCCCGCGTCTTCTCCCTCTCCTTCATCAACCCCGAGGTCTACACCAACGTCGGCCTGGACAAGCGGGAAGCGCTCGCGCAGGTCAAGGCCAGCGGCCACCGCCGCGAGGTCATGCAGACCGGCGCCCGCAGGCTCACCGACTTCCTCGACGAGATCGGCATCATGCGGGGCGTCGGACGCAGGCTGTGGGTCAGCTCCGGGCTCCTCGCCAAGTAGGCGCGGCGGCCCCCGGAGCCGTTCCCCCGTCCGCTCCGGGGGCCGTCCCGCCGTCCCGTCCGGCCCCCGGCCCCCGCCCGCGCGGCGGCGGTTACGCTCGTTGGATGAGCAGCAGCGGCACCGCCCCGGCGTATCGCAGACTCACCGTCGACCAGCGGCGTTCGCAGCTGATCTCCACGGCCCTCGGCCTCTTCGCGCACAATCCGCCCGAGGACGTCTCGCTCGACGACGTCGCGGCCCGCGCCGGCGTCTCGCGGCCGCTGGTCTACCGCTACTTCCCGGGCGGCAAGCAGCAGCTCTACGAGGCGGCCCTGCGCAGCGCCGCCGACGAGCTGGAGCAGTGCTTCGCCGAGGAGCAGACGGGCCCTCTCACGAGCCGCCTCACCCGCGCCCTGGACCGCTACCTCGCCTTCGTCGACGAGCACGACGCGGGCTTCATGGCGCTGCTGCAGGGCGGCAGCGTCGTACAGACCTCCCGCACCCACGCGATCGTCGACGAGGTGCGGCGTACCGCGGCGGACCAGATCCTCTTCCACCTCGGCTTCCGCTCGGAGGAGCCCGCCCCGGGCGGCACCGGCACGGCGGGCCCGGGAGCCGGCGCCCCGGACGCGGACCAGCCGAACCCCCGGCCGGAACCGGGCGCTCCCGCCCCCGGCCGCCCCGCGGGTTCCCGGCTGCGCATGACGGTGAGCACCTGGATCACCGTCGTCGAGGCCGCGTCGCTGATCTGGCTGGACGAGGGCAAGCAGCCGCCCGTCGACGAGCTCCGCGACTGGCTCCTGGACCACTTCGTCGCCCTGCTGATGGCCTCCGCCACCCGCGACGCCGAGACCGCGGGCATCGTTCGGCGCGCCCTGGACCTGGAGGAACGCGACGGCCCCGTCGGGGAGTTGGCACGCCGCATGCTGCCCGTGGTCACCGACAAGGCGCACCTGCTGTGACCCGGGGGCCCGGCCGCCGGCCGGAACGAGCCCCCGCCGTCAACTTAAAGCGAGCTTGAAGCCCGCGTAGGCTGGCCCCATGTCCACCCATCTGTCCTGGCAGGCCAAGGAGGCGACCGTCGGCGAACTCGCCGAGCGGGCAGGCGTGGCGACGTCCGCGCTGCGCTTCTACGAGCGAGAGGGCCTGATCCACAGCCGCCGCACCTCCGGCAACCAGCGCCGCTACAGCCGTGACACCCTCCGCCGCGTCGCGTTCATCCGCGCGTCCCAGCGGCTGGGCATGCCCCTGGCCGCGATCCGCTCCGCGCTCGCCCTGCTCCCCGACAACCGCACGCCCACCCGGGAGGACTGGGCGCGGGTCTCGGAGTGCTGGCGGGAGGACCTCAACCAGCGCATCAAGCTGATGACGCAGCTGCGCGACCACCTCACCGAGTGCATCGGCTGCGGCTGCCTCTCGCTGAGCCACTGCGCGCTGGCGAACCCCTACGACAAGCTCGGCGAGGAAGGCCCCGGCGCGCGATCGCTGGCACGCCCCCGCTGCGACGGCGACGACTGAGAAGCGAGAGCACTGTGCGAAGCGAGGAGACGGTCTTCGTCGGCGGGCCCATGGACGGCCGCGTGCTGCCCGTACTGGTCGGCGCGAACGGACGGCCGCCGAAGACCTACGAGGTGCCGGTCCCCTCCACGGAGTCCGGCCCGGAGACGGTCCACGTGTACCGCCTCGAACCCGCCACCCACACGCCCCGTCTGCGGCTGCCGCGGGGCTGGCGCTACGTCCACGAACCCGGCGCACGCCCGCGCGGCAAGCTCAAGTGGCCCTGGAGCCGCACCTGAACGCGCCGCGAGCACGGACGCGGCGGCGGCTTTCCGCCCTGACGGGCGGCGGTGGTGCGAGCGGGGCATCGGGTGCGGAGCCGGACCGGCCCGGCACTCCCCCCAGAAGGAACATCTGTGCGTTCGGTGACAATTTCCGGGCCTCACGTGAAGTTTGCGAAGAACTGCACAGCTTCTGTCCCGACTATCCCCTTGAACACGCTGTGCGCCTAGTCTGCTACGCGTGATCCAAGGGATGACCGGCCTGCGCAGCACAGATCCCCAGCAGTTGGGCCCGTACCGGCTGCACGGGGTGCTGGGCAGCGGCCGCATGGGGACCGTCTACCTCGGTCGCGGGGCGCCTCGGCGCGGGGCACGCAAGCAACTGGTCGCCGTACGCACACTGCGGCGGGAGCTGCTGCGCGACCGTCCGCTGCGCGCGAGGCTGCGGCAGGAGATGCAGACGGTCGGCATGGGCGTCCGCAGCGCCTACGTCGCCGACGCGGCCGGATGCGAACTGGACAGCGACCAGCCCTGGATCGCCGGGGCCTTCGTGCCGGGCGTCTCCCTGGAGGCCCTCGTCGCCCTCTACGGCCCGATGCACGAAGGCGCGGTACGCGCCCTCGGCGGCGCGCTCGCGCGGGCGTTGACGGCGCTGCACGCCGTGCAGGTCTCCCACCGCGACCTGGGCGCGCACAACGTGCTGCTCACCATGGACACTCCGCGCGTCGTCGACTACGGGCTGGCTCTGGGCCGCATGTCCGGCGGCGGCTCGGACGAACAGGCCGACGACGTCTTCGACCTCGCCGCCACCCTGGTCTTCGCCTCCAGCGGCCACCGGCCCTTCGCGGGGAACATGCTCCCGATGGCCAGGGAGGACCCTGATCTGACGGGTGTTCCGGACGGGCTCTGCCCCGCGCTGTTCGCCTGCCTGCACAAGACGCCCGAGTCGCGCCCGTCACCGAAGGTGCTGGCGCACGCGCTGGACCTCTCGGAGAGCGCCGAACAGCCCGCCGGGCAATGGCTTCCCGAGCCCTACGTGCTGGAGATCGAGGCGATGACGGAGGCGGCGAGGCGTCTCACGTCGCGGCGCCTCTTCGGCCGCTGACCGCGGCCGCCTGACGGAACTCGCCCCGCGGCGCCCCGCTCTGTCGGCGTGCCCGGCGTGCCCCTGCCGCTCCCGCGTGCGGCTCTGCCGCTCGGACGACGGCCCCGAACCCTTCGGGTGACGGACCCCCGTTCGGCGCCCCTAACCTCACCGGTAACGCCATCCGACGTGCACGATCGCTCGGGTATCGAGTCAGATCGGAGGCGAGCCCGTGTCACATCCACCCCGTCTGCGCGCCGTCGGCGCCGGAACGCTGGCCGCCGCGACCGTCGCGGCGCTCGCGTTCCAGCCGACGCCGAGCGTCGCGGACCCGTCCGGCAAGCCCGTCAGCGAACTCCTGCGGGAGCTGCAGGTCCTGTACGCGAAGACGGAAACCGCCACCGGCGCCTACCGGCGGACGGCCGCGAAGCTCGACCGGCAGCGTGAGCGGACCGAGGACGCCGAGACGGCGCTGGCATCCGTACGGACCGCGCTCGCGCAGAGCCGGCGGGAGGCGGGGGAACTGGCCCGCCGGCAGTACCGGCGCGCCGACGTCGGCCTGCCCCCGCTCATGCAGCTCCTGTTGACCCGCGACCCGCGCGACGTGCTGGACGGCATGCACGTGGTCACCCGCGTCGCGAACCATCAAGCCCGTGTGGTGCGGCGGCTCGTGGACGGCGAGCATCACCACCGGGAGCTGGCCGCACGGGCCCGGTCGGCACTGGCGAAGCAGAAGAAACTGACCGACCGTCAGAAGAAGCAGCGGGACGAGGTGCGGCGGAGTCTGGACGACGTCCAGGGCATGCTCGCCTCGCTCTCACCCGGAGAGCTGTCGCGGCTGCGCAACCTGGAGACGCCGCAGAACACCGTCGCCCAGTACTCGGTGATGTCCGCGGCCGCCGCACCCGCCGCCGCGACGAAGCGCCGGATGCCGTCCTCCGCGGGCCGGCAGGCGGTGAAGTTCGCGCTGCGGCAGCTCGGCAAGCCCTACCGGTACGGAGCGGCCGGGCCGAAGGCCTTCGACTGCTCGGGCCTGACCTCCAAGGCGTGGCGCAAGGCGGGTCGGAGCATCCCGCGCACCAGCCAGGGCCAGTGGAAGCAGCTGCGCCGCGTCCCGACGAACAAGATGCGCCCCGGCGACCTCGTCGTCTACTACAAGAACGCCGGGCACGTCGCGCTCTACGTCGGCCGGGGCCGGGTCGTACACGCGCCCCGGCCCGGCAGCGAGGTGAAGCTCGCACCCGTGCGCAGCATGCGTCCCGTCCTCGGCGCCGTCCGGCCGGACTCCGGCGCGCGCCCGGTGAGCGGGTACAGCCTGTCGAAGCTGCTGCGGTCCCTCTGACGGCGCGTCTCCGCGCCGCGCGGGCCGCGAGGAGCGGCCGCGTTCCACGAACCGCGGGCGGGTTCCCCTTCCCCGTCCGCCTCCGTCCGCGGCCCGCCGCCCGGACGGACGAGGCGGCGGCCGCCGCGAACCGGAAGCACTCCGGCGCGGCGGCCGCCCTCCGCTCGTCACGGCCCGGGGCCGGGCGGTGTCCGGGGGAACCGGCGGCCGGTCAGCCCCCGGTGACGCTCTTCAGGTACGCCTCGGTCTTCTCCGGCTCGTAGAAGTACTCCTCGAAGTCCGACGGGTCGGCGAAGCCGTTGGCGAAGCGGTCCGCCACGGGCTGCAGCTCCCCGGCGGCGCCGATGAGGTTGAGGATGTGCTCGGGCGGCGGGGCCAGCATGGCGTTGGTCCACTTGGTGGTGTGCTGCACGAAGTCCCAGAAACGGTCGAACGTCTGCTGCATCCACGCCTCGTCGAAGGGCTCCTCGCCCCGCTCGAGGATCGCCGCCGTGTAGGCCGCCGCGCACCTGGACGCCGAGTTCGAGCCCTGGCCGGTGATGGGGTCGTTGGCGACGACCACGTCGGCGACGCCCAGCACGGCGCCGCCGCCGGGCAGCCGCCCGACGGGCTTGCGCACGGTGGGGGCGTAGCGGCCGGAGAGCGTGCCGTTGGCGTCGGTCAGCTCCACCTTCGTGGCCCTGGCGTACTCCCAGGGCGTGAACTCCTCCATCAGTTCGAGGGTCTTGGCGAGGTGCTCGCCGGGGTCCTTGATGCCCTGGAAGACGTCGAGCGGACCGCCCGGGATGCCCTCCCAGAACAGGATGTCGCAGCGGCCGGACGTGGTCAGGCACGGCATGACGAACAGCTCGCCGACGCCCGGAACGAGGTTGCAGCGCACCGATTCGGTGTCCGGGGTCTCCGGCCGCGGTCCGAGGCCGTGGACGTAGCTGACGGCCAGGGCGCGCTGCGGTGCGTCGTACGGGGAGCGCGACGCGTCGCGCTCGAACATCGACACCAGTTCGCCCTTGCCGGCCGCGACCAGGACGAGGTCGTACCTGCCGGCGAAGAAGTCCAGGTCGGAGACGGCCGCTCCATGGATGACGAGCTGCCCGCCGCGCTGGGCGAACGTCTCCATCCAGCCGGCCATCTTCACGCGCTGGTCGACGGACTGGGCGTAACGGTCCAGCATCCCCAGCCAGTTGATGGCGCGCTGGGTCTCGCCGGGCCCGTGCACGGACTCCGGATCGGCCACGGAGACCCCCAGGCCCGCGACCTTCGGTGCCTGGCTCTCCCAGAAGTTCGCCTCGATGTCGCGCTCGTGCTGGAGGGCCTTGTCGAACTGCATCTGCGTCGACATGACACGGCCGCCGCGTATCTCCTCCGCCGTGCGGTTCGACATCACGGTGACCTCATAGCCGTGCGACTGCAGCCCGAGAGCGATCTGGAGCCCTGCCTGGCCGGCTCCGACGATGAGTATCTTGCGCATGGCGTCTCTCTTCTCCGTGCGTGTGTACGTGCGTCCGTGCGTTCCCGCGCCACTCAGACGGGCGCGACGTCCAAGGCGTGACCGACCAGCGCCAGCAGCGACTTGACGACCGTCGCCCGCTCCCGCGCGTCCATGATCACCACGGGCACCCGGGCCGGGACCGACAGAGCCTCTCGCACGTCCTCCGCGGCGTACGCAGTGGTCCCCTCGAAGTGGTTGACCGCCACCACGTACGGGACACCGCAGCTCTCGAAATAGTCCAGGGCCGGGAAGCAGTCCTCCAGCCGGCGGGTGTCGGCCATGACGACGGCGCCGATCGCGCCTCGCACGAGGTCGTCCCACATGAACCAGAAGCGCTGCTGGCCCGGGGTCCCGAACAGGTAGAGGACCAGGTCGTCCTCCAGCGTGATCCGCCCGAAGTCCATCGCCACCGTCGTGGTGGTCTTCTCCGGGGTGGCGGCGAGATCGTCCGTCGCCTCGCTCGCCTGCGTCATCAGCGCCTCGGTGGTCAGCGGCTCGATCTCCGAGACCGACCCCACGAGTGTCGTCTTGCCGACGCCGAAGCCTCCCGCGACCACGATCTTGGTCGATATGGGGGCACGGGAGAGATCCTCCTGCCAGTCCTGTATCCCGGAAGAGTCGAGCGGGGCCTTCTGCCCGTCCCGCGTTTCTTCCACGACCGGCTCAGAGCCTGCGAAGTCCACCCAGCACCCTTTCCAGCAGCGCCCGGTCGGGACGGTCCGTGCCGTGCCCGGTGCCGTGTACGCGCACGCGTCCTTGATCGGCGAGGTCGCTGAGCAGCACCCTCACCACGCCCAGCGGCATCTTCAGAAGTGCGGCGATCTCCGCCACCGACCGCATGCGGCGGCAGAGTTCGACGATGGCCCGCATCTCCGGCATCACCCGGTCACGCAGACCGCCCGAAGTCAGTTCCGGGCGTTCCTCCGGCGCTTCGATGGCCGCGACGATCGTCTCGACGAGCAGCACATGGCCGAAGCGCGTACGGCCCCCGGTGAGGGTGTACGGGCGTACGCGTTTGGATTTTCCGTTCTCGCCGCGCCTGGCGGGCAAGGGGGGCGGGGAAGCAGCAGCAGGTGTCACTGGTCCAGCTCCATCGACGTGCGCAGTTCGTTGCGGAGTTCGGGGGTGAGGACGTGGCCGGCACGGCCGACGAACAGCGCCATGTGGTACGCGATGACGCTCATGTCGCAGTCCGGTGTGGCGTGCACACCGAGCAGCGAACCGTCGCTGATCGACATGACGAAGAGCGAGCCCTCCTCCATGGCGATCATGGTCTGGCGGATCTCCCCGCCGTCCATCAGCTTCGAGGCGCCGAGAGTCAGCGAGCCGAGGCCCGAGACGATGGTGGCCAGGTCGGCGCTGGAGCCCTTCGGACCCCCCTGCCCGCTCTCCCTGCGGACGGGCGGGGCCGCCCTGCCCGGGGAGTCCTCGCCGCCTTCCGCTTCGGGACCGGACTCCGCGGCCGCCTTCTCCGCGGCGCGCTCGGCCGCCTCTCCGGCCGCTTCGTCCAGCTTGGGGTCGGACGACAGCAGCAGCAGCCCGTCCGAGGAGACGACGGCGACGGACAGGATGCCCGGCACCTCGTCGACAAGGTTGTCCAGCAGCCAGCGCAGATTGCGTGCCTGCCTGCTGCCGGTCGTGCGCGTGGTGGACGCGTTCACGTACGAGCCTCCTCGGCGGTGCCACCCTCTGCCTGCGCCCCCGATTGATCAGTCACATCCCTTTCAGCGCCGGTCTCGACCGCCGCGTCACGGCGTCCGTGCTGAGCTCCCCGCTGGAACCCGCCCAGACGCCTGCGCAGTTCGTCCGCGTTGGCGCTCTGGTTGCGCGGCTGCACGGGGCCCGTCTGGGCGGCCACCTGACGTGGTGTGCGCTTCGGCAGTCCCTTGTCGGTGACCTGCTGCGGGGCCTCCGCCTCGGTCCCGGCGCGTTCCGCACCGGAGGCAGGGGCGCCGCCCGGCGCCGCGTCCTGCTGAACGTCCGTACCGCCCTGGGGAGTCGGCGCAGGACCGGGCTCCGGGCTCTCGTGCTCCGGGCTCTCGTGCTCCGGACCGGGACGCGACGCCTCCCCGGCGAATCCGTCACCGGGTGCCCGGCCGTGCTGCTCGGGCACGGACTGCGGCCTGGGAGCGGCTTCCCCGGCGGGGGGTGCGGCCGGACCGGGGGCCGGCGCCGTCGGCTGCCGCGTCTCGCCGGCGTTCCTGACGGCCTCCTCGGCGGCGGTGACCAGCGGATCCTGCGGCGGCTCCGCTTCACCGAGCGGACCGCCGGACGGCTCCCCCGCGGGCGCGCCGTACTCCGCCCCGCCGGGGGCGTCGCCGCGGGCGGCGCCGGGGGCGCGGCGGACGGGCAGCGCGTTGGAGTTGGCCTCCGCGACGGAACCCGGCAGCGAGGGCGACGTCCCGGTCCGGGCGCTCCTGTCCTCGCCGGACGCCGCTGCGACGGGGCTCGGCCGGGACGGGAGCAGCGTGGCGGGCACCGCCACGATCGCCGCCATGCCGCCGTTCTTGCGTTCGCGCAGCTGCACGCGGAGGCCGTGCCTCGCCGCGAGACGTGCCACGACGTACAGCCCCATGCCGAGACCCGCGTCGGACCCGCCGCCCTGCGTCTGCCGGCCGGGCTCCTCCAGCGCCGGAGGCTCCTGGTCGTCGGGCGAGCTCAGGCGGGCGTTGAGAGCGGAGAGCTTCCTGCCGGTCACGCCGATGCCGTCGTCCTCGACCGAGAGCATGACCTCGCCGGTCTCCAGCAGCCAGCCGGAGAGCTGCACCTGGGCCTCCGGCGGGGAGAACGTGGCAGCGTTGTCGAGGAGTTCGGCCACGAGGTGGCTGACGTCGTCGGCCGCGAAGCCGGAGACCTGGATGTGCGGAGGCAGCGAGCCGAGCTCCACTCGCTCGTAGCGCTCTATCTCGCTGATCGCGGCCCGCAGCACGTCCAGCAGCGGGACGGGGCCCGAGTGGTGCGGGGTGACGTGTTCGGCACCGGCCAGGAGCAGCAGGTTCTCGCTGTACCGGCGCATGCGGGTCGCGAGATGGTCGAGCTTGAAGAGGGTGCTCAGGCGGCCCGGGTCGCTCTCCTGGTCCTCCAGACCCTCGATGACGCCCAGTTGGCGCTCGATGAGACCAAGGGTGCGCAGGGCCAGGTTCACGAACGTGCCGTGCACTGCGCCCGACAGGGACTCGATCTGCTCCTTGAGCGTCGCCGACTCGCCGCGCAGACGGTCGCGTTCGGCCGTGAGGGCGTCCTTGGAGCGGACGAGGTAGGCGTTGTCCGCCTCCGCCTCGCCGGCGCGTTCGTGGCCCGCGACGACCGCGTCCCGGAGCTGGTTCAGCGCCTCGACGACCTCGGCGAACTCGTCGTTCCTGCCGCGGTAGGCGACCGCCTTCTCCCCCACCGGGTCGGTCGCGATCCGCCGCGACCCCCGCTTGAGGACGGACAGCGGCCGGGCCATCGAGCGCGCCGTCTGCACGCTGATGCCGACGGCGAGCAGCAGGCAGCCGGCGACGAAGGCGATGCGCAGCTCCAGGGCCGTCACGTCGTCGTCGCGGAGCTGCTCCAGCCGCCTCAGCTCCTCGGCGGCGAAGGACGAATGGACGCCGCGCATGCTGTCGATGCGCGCGGAGAGCGCCACGTCGGCGCGTTCGGCGTTCACGGCGCGGTCGCGCGGGCCGAGGTACGGCTGGTCGGTGAGCCGGGCCAGGTACCGCTCGGCGAGCGTGACGTCGGCGCCCGTGACGGTCTTGGCGAACCTCTCGGACGCCTGCGTACCCGCGGCGTCGCCGAAGTCGTCCAGGGCGGCCTGCTCCCGGACGTTCGCACGCTGCGCCTCGGCCATCAGGGCCCGCTGCGTCCCGTCGCCGGCGAAGGCGGCACGCAGCAGGCCGCGCACGGCGGACGCCTGCTCGACGGCGCGGCCCAGGTCCGGCAGGGCGTGCGCGCTGCCGGCGGCGCCCGTCGCCGCGGAGTCGCCCTGGGCGCGGGAGGGCAGGGCGCGGACGACGTCGAGGCTCACCTTCTGGAGCGTGCCGATCGTGCCGGAGTAGGCGTCGTAGATGTCCCGCGCGTCGCTCTGACCGGCCTGAGCGTCCTGGCGGATGCGCGAGAGCTTGTCGAGGGAGCTCCTGACCTTCGCCGGCGCGCTCCGCCTGATCTCGGTGACCTGGCGGTCGACGCGGGAGCGCTGCTCCTCGGTGACGCCCGCGCCGTCCCGGCTGGTGCGGCCCGCGGCGACGTACTCGACCATGCCGTCGCGTTCGTCGGCGAGGGCGTGCGCGAGGGCCACGGAGCGCTTGCCGAGCTCGGCCCGCTCCACCAGCTCCTGGGACTCGGAGAGGTTGTCGGTGCCGGTGAGCACCGCGGGCGTCCCTGCTCCGATGACGGCGAGGGAGCACAGTGCGACGCCGGCGAGCAGCCGGTTGCGTACCCGCGAGCGGCGCCCCGGGGCCGAAGGCCGGGAGCCGGAAGCCGTCTCCGGGCTCGCGGTCTGGGCCGGGGACCCACCTGGTCCGGCCGGTTTCCGCTGTAGCTTCGTCCGCACCCGTACTCGCAATCTCGTCGGGGCCTCCCCCTGGCCAGCCAGGGTGGCGCATTCCAACCTCTTGTCGCAGGAGTGGACTTCGCCCCCCGTACGCCCCCGGCCCCCGCCCGACCCTATTCAGCACGGATCGGGACGCGGACCACGATCTCCTGCCGGGCCACCCGAAGGAGTGAACCCCACTCGGGAGTCGGCGAACAACTCCGCCCGCGCACGCCAACGGCCCTGTCCCGGGCACCGGTTGGAAATCCCGGGAGGGCTTTGGCAAGATGCCCGGTCGCATACTTTCGGACCCACTCATTCCGGTCAACTCCGCACCGCTCACCGCTGTGACCAGCCGGTATCGGCGGGCTCCGACCCCTTGACACCGCCGTCACGGGAACGTCGCCCCTGCGCACGCTCCGGCAGACTGACGCCCATGCGCATCGACATGACCAGCGAGCCCGGTGATCCCCGGCGCCCCAACGAGGACTACGCATCGGCGGCGCTGCCCTCGTCCGGGGAGGGCGGCGCGCTGGTCGTCCTGGACGGTGTGACGCCCCCTCAGGGTGACGTGGGGTGCCTGCACGGTGTCCCCTGGTACACGTCCAGGCTGGGGGGTTCGCTGCTCGAACTCTCCACCGCCAGACGGGATCTGACGCTGGCCGAATGCCTGGAGTCGGCCATCTCCCGCACTGCCGCGGCACATTGTGTGACTTGTGACCTTTCTCACAGGCGAACCCCGCAGTCCACGGTGGTCGCCGCCCGCTGGGACGAGGAGCGGGTCGAGCACCTGGTGCTCTCGGACTCGTCACTGCTGCTGGAGCGCCCCGACGGAACCGTCGAGGCGCTGCTGGACCCGCGGCTCGGCCGACTCCCGGCCAGTGTCACCGGCTTGCGCGAGAGGGTGCGCGCGCTGCCCGAGGGGTCCCCCGAACGGGACGCCGCCCGTGACGAGTACGTCCGCGCCGTCGAGGCGCTGCGCAACTCGCCCGGCGGGGAGGGCTTCTACACGGCGGCGGCCGACCCGGCCGCCGCCTCGCTCGCCGTCACGGGCAGCGCGCCCCGGAGCGAGGTGACGGCACTGCTCGCCCTTACCGACGGAGCCGCACGCTGGAGCGAGGTCTTCGGCCTCGGGGACTGGGCGCAACTCCTGCGGTTCGTACGGGCGGAGGGCACCGAGGCGCTGCTCCGGCAGGTGCGGGAGGCCGAGCGGAACGATCCGCTGGGGGCGGCGCACCCCCGGGGCAAGGCGCACGACGACGCGTCAGCGGTCCTCGCCGTCTTCCCGTAGGCGGCGGGCGCGGCGGCCGTCGGGCGGCAGCCGGGGCGGGGCCGCCCCGCGGGTCAGTCGGGACTGCCCGCGTCCACAAGGTGGTTGAGCTGGTGGAGCAGCCTGGCCAGCTCCGCGACCTCCGCCGGGTCCCAGGCCGCCAGCTTCCGTACGTACTCGGCGCGCCTCGCGTCCCGCACCTGCGCGAAGCGCTCGCGTCCGTCCGAGGTGAGGTGGACGAGGGAGGCGCGGCCGTCGGCGGGGTCGGGCGAGCGGGCGATGAGCCCGAGCTCCTCCAGCGCGCGGAGTTGACGGCTGACGGTGGCCTTCCCGACGCCGAAGAACGCCGCGAGCTCCGTGGCGCGCTGCGGCCCGGCCTCCTCCAGGCGCACGAAGAGCCCGTAGGCGGCGGGCTCGAGTTCGGGATGCACCTCCCGCGACAGCTCCCCGGAGAAGGCGCGGGCTCGCCGCAGAAAGACCGCCAGTTCCCGTTCCAGGTCGAGCACTTCGGGTGCGTACTTCCGCATGGACTCGTCCACGTATGCGCCCTCTCCCAGGTTTCCGTGCAGAAAGTTCCCGTCGCTGACGGGGATCGTCGCAGCTACGGCAGTATTTCGCAGGTCTGGACCACCGGCGACGAGCGGTGCGTCTTCCGCGCTCCTGTCTACGCGCGTACGGTCAACCTGACATGCCCACACCAGGTGGCAGGTCGCCCCACCCCCACCCACGGTTTTCGGAGGCAGCGATGCCCGGTTACAGATCCGGCACGGCCCGCCGCAGACGCAGCATCCTCACTGCGGCCGGAATGTTCATCTCTGCACTCGCACTCGTCCTCACCTCGCCCGGCACGGCGAACGCGGCCCCCCAGGACGGGACGCCACTCAAGCCCGGAGAGGCGTCGATGGGCGTCGGCGTACGGATGCACGAGGGCGGCGACCCCACGGACGGCACTCCGCCCGAGTCGCTCGCCGCCGGCGTCGAGGGCGTCGACGTGAGCAGCCACCAGGGGAACGTCAACTGGTCGTCCCTGTGGAGCAGCGGCGTGAAGTTCGCCTACGTCAAGGCGACCGAGGGCACGTCCTACAGGAACCCGTACTTCACGCAGCAGTACAACGGCTCGTACAACATCGGCATGATCCGGGGTGCCTACCACTTCGCCCTGCCGAACAACTCCAGCGGCGCCGCCCAGGCCAACTACTTCGCCGACCACGGGGGCGGCTGGAGCAAGGACGGCAAGACGCTCCCCGGCGTGCTGGACATCGAATACAACCCGTACGGGGCGACCTGCTACGGACTCAGCCAGTCCGCGATGGTCAACTGGATCAAGGACTTCACGAACACCTACAAGGCCCGGACCGGCCGTGACGCCGTCATCTACACGACCACGGACTGGTGGACGACCTGCACCGGCAACAACGGCGGCTTCGGCAACACGAACCCGCTGTGGATCGCCCGGTACGCGTCCGCGCCGGGCGGGCTGCCGAACGGCTGGGGCTTCCACACCTTCTGGCAGTACACCTCGACCGGGCCGATCGTCGGCGACCACAACCAGTTCAACGGTTCGATGGACCGCCTGGTGGCGCTCGCCAACGGCTGACGCCTCGGCGGACGTCCCGCGGGAGCCAAGCACCCGCGCCGCGCCGGAGTCCCACCTCCGGCGCGGCGCTCCCAGCCGGGAGGGGGTGCCCGGTGGCGGCTTCGCAACCGCCACCGGGAGCTGCCGCACTGCTCACCGCGGCAACGGCGCCCTCAGGAAGCGGACGGCTTCTTCTCCGCGGGCGCCGAGCCGACGGCCTCGCAGCGCGGGACGCTCCTGGGCGGCGCGCAGTTGGTGGGGTGGTTCTTGAAGACCGTGCTGCGGATGAGGTTCACCTCGAAGGGCGTCGGCTGCTTCTTGGCCTTGGCTCCGCTCTTCTCCGTCTTCACGGTGGAGTTCGTACCGATGAACAGGCCGAAGCTGGTCCCCGGGTTGGCGATGCCGCCGCCGCTGGTGCGGGCGCCGTTCGACGTGTTGTGGCTGACGGTGCTGCGGTAGAGGGTCGTCGGCTCGTCCGCACCGGTCTGGACGCCGCCGCCGTCGACCTGCGCGATGTTGCCCCTGACCTTGGTGAAGTCCGCACGCAGCGGCCCGGTCTCGGTGTTGATGGCCAGGGTCATGATGCCGCCGCCGTGGTCGCTCGAGGTGTTCCCCTCGACCGACACCCTGTTCAGCTTGGTGTCGCCGGCGTTGGCGAGGCCGCCGCCCCACTGCCCGCCCAGGTTGCCGCGGATGGCGCCGCCGCTCATCCTCATCGTCCCGTTGGTGGCGATCCCGCCGCCGAAGCCGCCTCTGTTGTCCCGGACCGTGGAGTTCTCCAGGACGAGCTTTCCGAGCTGGTTCCAGATGCCGCCGCCGACGCTGCCCTGGTTGCCGGTGACCGTCACGTGCTTGAGGGTGAGGCTGCCGCGGTCGTTGAAGAAGCCTCCGCCGTGGCCCGAGTTCACCGTGGTCTGACCGCCGCGGACGGTGACCGACTCGACGGTGAGGCTGCCGCCCTGCCGCACGTGGAAGATGCGGAAGGGCGCCTGGGCGCTGGTGCCGCGCTGGATGTACGTGCCGTCCCCGGAGATCCGCACATTGCCGGTGATCTCCGGCAGGCCGTCGTCCGCGTTGTCGGCGTTCGAGAGGTTGTAGACGCAGCGGGGGGCGAGGACGATGCTGCCGCCGCCGGAGTTGGCCGCGTCGACGGCCTGCCTCAGCGCGGCGATGTCGTTGCAGGGCACGCGCGTCGGCGCCTGCGCCTGTGCCTGCGCTTGTCCGGCGGGCAGCAGGGTGAGGCACAGGCCGAGGCCGGTGGCGGCGGTGAAGGTTGCGCGTCTGAACTTGTCAGTCATGCGACTTCCTCTGCGTGTGGGGGACCGGGAGGACGGCATCTGCTCGCCGGCCGCGCTGCGGAGTCGGCGGGCAGCCATCGCCCACAGCACCGCCGTGCCGGCACTCCGAGATCTATCCGAGAAGCAGAACCGCCGCATGTCCGGATCTGCCGATCGGCCGCCCGGCCCCGCCCGCGCACGGCGACGCCGCGCCGGCTCGCGGTGCCGGCGCGGCGTCCCGGGCCGGGAGGCCCTCCCGGCGTGACTGACGCAGGCCGCCTCAGGCGGCGACGGGCAACCCCCGCCCCTCCGCGTCGAGGCAGCCGTGCCCGGCCGGCGCGAGCGCCAGTCCGAGCACCTGCCGGACGTCGGAGAGAGGCCGGACGTCGAGCCCCTCCAGCACCTCCTCGGGCACGTCGTCGAGGTCGGGCTCGTTCCGCTTGGGGATGATCACCGTGCTGATCCCGGCACGGTGCGCGGCCAGCAGCTTCTGCTTGACGCCTCCGACGGGGAGCACGCGCCCCGTCAGCGAGACCTCGCCCGTCATGGCCACGTCCGTGCGCACCTGGCGGCCGCTGAGCAGCGACGCCAGAGCGGTCGTCATGGTGACCCCGGCGCTCGGGCCGTCCTTGGGCACGGCGCCCGCCGGCACGTGCAGGTGGATGCCCCGCTCCTTCAGGTCCGCGACCGGCAGCTCCAGCTCCGCGCCCCGCGAGCGCAGGTACGACAGCGCGATGTGCGCGGACTCCTTCATGACGTCGCCCAGCTGCCCGGTCAGGGTCAGACCGGAGCCGCCCGTCTCGGGGTCGGCGAGCGACGCCTCGACGAAGAGCACGTCGCCGCCCGCGCCCGTCACCGCGAGCCCCGTCGCGACACCCGGCACCGACGTGCGCCGCTCGGCGGGGTCCTGCGCGGACTCCGGGGTGTGGTGCGGACGGCCGATCAGGCCGCGCAGGTCGTCCGGGCCCACGGTGACGGGCAGTTCGCGTTCGCCCAGTTCGTGCCGGGCCGCCACCTTCCGCAGCACCCGGGAGACCGCCCGCTCCAGATTGCGGACGCCCGCCTCCCGCGTGTACTCGGCGGCCAGCTTGCGCAGCGCGCCGTCCTCGAACCGGACCTCGCCGGCGTCCAGGCCGGTCCGCTCCAGCTGCCGGGGCAGCAGGTGGTCGCGGGCGATGGTGACCTTCTCGTCCTCGGTGTACCCGTCGAGCTGCACGACCTCCATGCGGTCCAGCAGCGCGTCGGGAATGGCTTCGAGGACGTTGGCCGTCGCGAGGAAGACCACGTCGGAGAGGTCGAGTTCGACCTCCAGGTAGTGGTCGCGGAACGTGTGGTTCTGCGCCGGGTCGAGCACTTCGAGCAGCGCCGCCGCCGGGTCTCCGCGGAAGTCGGAGCCGACCTTGTCGACCTCGTCCAGCAGCACCACGGGGTTCATCGAACCGGCTTCCTTCACCGCACGCACGACGCGTCCGGGCAGCGCCCCGACGTACGTGCGGCGGTGGCCGCGGATCTCCGCCTCGTCGCGGACGCCGCCGAGCGCGACGCGGACGAACTTGCGTCCCATGGCCCTCGCCACGGATTCGCCGAGCGAGGTCTTGCCGACGCCGGGCGGTCCGACGAGCGCCAGGACCGCCCCGCCCCGCCGTCCGCCGACGACGCCGAGGCCCCGCTCGTCGCGGCGCTTGCGCACCGCCAGGTACTCGGTGATGCGCTCCTTGACGTCCTGCAGCCCCGCGTGGTCCGCGTCGAGTACGGCCTGGGCCCCGGCCACGTCGTACGCGTCCTCGGTCCGCTCGTTCCAGGGCAGTTCCAGGACGGTGTCGAGCCAGGTGCGGATCCAGCCGCCCTCCGGCGACTGGTCGGAGGAGCGCTCCAGCTTCTCGACCTCCTTCAGCGCCGCCTTGTGCACGTGCTCGGGAAGACCGGCGGCCTCGACGCGTGCGCGGTAGTCCTCGCCCTCGTCCTCCGGGTCGCCGTTCAGCTCGGCCAGCTCCTTGCGCACGGCCTCCAGCTGGCGGCGGAGCAGGAACTCGCGCTGCTGCTTGTCGACGCCTTCCTGGACGTCCTTCGCGATGGACTCGGCGACGTTCTGCTCCGCCAGGTGGTCGCGGAGCGAGGAGACGGCGAAGCGCAGCCGCTCGACGGGGTCGGACGTCTCCAGCAGCGTCAGCTTCTGCTCGGTGGTCAGGAACGGCGAGTAACCGGCGTTGTCGGCGAGCTGGCCCACGTCGTCGATCTGCTGGAGGCGGTCCACGACCTGCCAGGCGCCGCGCTTGCGCAGCCAGTCGGCGGCGAGCGCCTTGTACTCCGTCATCAGGTCGGCCGCGGCCGCGTCCTCGCCTCCCGGCCGGACAGGCTCCTCGACGACGGTGCCCTCGACCCACAGTGCGGCCCCGGGGCCGGTCGTTCCGGCGCCGATGCGGACGCGCGTGCGGCCGCGGATCAGGGCACCGGGGTCGCCGTCGGCGAGGCGGCCGACCTGCTCGACGCGGCCGAGCACGCCGATGCCCGCGTAGCTTCCGCCGACCCTCGGCACGAGCAGGACGCGGGGCTTCTCTCCGTCGGCAGCGGCCGCCTGCGCGGCCTCGACCGCGGCCCGCACGTCGCTGTCGGACAGGTCCATCGGCACCACCATTCCCGGCAGCACGACCTCGTCGTCGAGGGGCAGCACGGGCAGGGTGAGCGTTGTGGACTTCGGTGCCATGATCTCTCCCTAGGCAGGCAAGTTGAGTATCATCCACTCAATGCCCAGGGCCCGTGGAATGTTCCGCCCCGCAGTCCCTGTTCGCCAGCAGCGATCGTGGCGTGGGGTGCGCAAGGGCGCGAAGGGTGCCGCCCCTCTGGACAACCGCGCGAGACGCTCCGGACTTCCCCGGGCCCCGGGGCCGCCCGGCCCGGAGCACCGGCCCGTCCGCTCCCCGGCACACGGCAGAATCGGGGGATGCACCAGGAAGCCGGCCCCCCGTCACCCCTCGCACCCCTAACCGAACCGCCCGTCGTGCTGGACCGCCGCGAAGGCCCGCACGGCGAGGTCGTACTGCGGCGCCACGGCGAGCTGCTGCAGATCATCTCCAACGGGACGTTCCTGATGGACACCTCCGACGGCCGCTCGGAGCGGCTCCTCGTGGAGGCGGCGCTGGAGGAGCTGCGGGGGCCGATCAGTCCGGAAAACGGCGCAACCCCCGGCCGGGCACCGGTCTCCGGGCCCTCCCGGCAGGGCCCTCGGGAGGGTCCGCGGCTGCTCGTCGGCGGCCTCGGCGTCGGGTTCTCGCTCGCCGCGGCGGCGGCCGAGCCGGCCTGGGGCCGCATCACGGTCGTGGAACGCGAGGAGGCGGTGATCGACTGGCACCGGGAGGGCGGACCCCTCTCACCGCTGTCCGCCGAGGCGCTGCGCGACCCGCGGACGGAGATCGTCCACGCGGGCCTCGCGGAGTACCTGCGCACGGACGGCGGCCCCCTCAGCGGCGCGTCCTTCGACGTCCTCTGCCTGGACATCGACAACGGCCCCGGCTGGACCGTCACCGACGACAACGGGTCCCTCTACTCGCCCGCCGGACTGGCCTCCTGCCGTGCCCGCCTGGCACCCGGCGGGGTTCTCGCCGTGTGGTCCGCTCAGCCCGACCCGACATTCGACGATGCATTGCGCAATGCCGGATTCCAGGGGATTCGCACACATGAGATCCCCGTCGTCCGAGGCGTCCCCGACGTGGTTCACTTCGCAATCAAACCGGCATAGCCGAGGCCTGCTCAGGCCCTTTACGCTTCTGCAAGCACGTATACAAACAAGCCACGGGGCCATCCAGGGGCGGGGTCGAATGGACCAGAAGAACATCACACCAGCACAGAGCAGCAACGCCTCCGCGGCGACCACCCCCGGCGCCCAGCGCCGAATCCTGGTCGTGGAGGACGATCCGACGATCGTCGATGCGATAGCGATGCGCCTGAGGGCCGAGGGCTTCCAGGTGCAGACAGCCGGCGACGGCCCGGCCGCGGTGGACACGGCCGAGGCGTGGCAGCCCGATCTGATCGTGCTCGACGTCATGCTGCCGGGCTTCGACGGACTCGAGGTCTGCCGCAGGGTCCAGGCGCAGCGGCCGGTGCCAGTGCTGATGCTGACGGCGCGCGACGACGAGACGGACATGCTCGTCGGGCTCGGCGTCGGAGCCGACGACTACATGACGAAGCCTTTCTCGATGCGCGAGGTCGCCGCCCGGGTGCACGTACTGCTGCGCCGGGTCGAGCGGGCCACCCTCGCCGCGCACACCCCGCGCAGCGGAATACTCCGCCTCGGGGAGCTGGAGATCGACCACGCGCAGCGCCGCGTGCGGGTCACCGGCGAGGACGTGCACCTCACGCCCACCGAGTTCGACCTGCTCGTCTGCCTCGCGCACTCACCGCGCGCCGTCCTCTCGCGCGAGCAGCTGCTCGCCGAGGTGTGGGACTGGGCGGACGCCTCCGGCACGCGCACCGTCGACAGCCACATCAAGGCCCTCCGCCGCAAGATCGGCGCCGACCGCATCCGCACGGTGCACGGCGTGGGTTACGCGCTGGAGACCCCGTCCTCGGGCGGCGCCGACGGTTCCGCACCGGCGCCCGCGTCGTCGACGGCGGCGGGGAGCTCCCCGACATCCGCCTTCGACGGGTCCTGACGGGTCGCGGACCGGCGTGACAGACGTGCCTGATACGCCTTCGACGACCTCTTCCCACAGCAGCACCCGCGGCGGCTCCCACAGTGGATCCGCTGCGGGCCGCACGGCCCGAGCCAAGGCCGCGCTGCGCACCGCCCGGACGTTCCTCGGGCTCGTCCTGCGTGCGCTGGTGCGCCTGCACAAGCGGCTCCGGCGGCGCTGGGAGCCCGTCTGGACGGGCTGGATCGACAGGCTGTGGGAAGGGCTTCGCCCGCTGGACCCGTACCGCTCGGTGAAGGCGGCGCTCGGGGCGCTCGTGATCGTCTCCGTGGTGATCACCACGCTGCTCGCGCTCTTCGCGGTCAACTCCGCGACGGAGCTGCGGGTCATCACCATCATCTCGATCATCGCCTCGCTGCTGATCACGCAGTTCGTCGCGCAGTCGCTCACCGCGCCGCTCGACGAGATGACGGACGCGGCCCGGGCGATGGCCGACGGCGACTACTCGCGCCGCGTACGGGGCGACCGGCGCGACGAGTTCGGCGAGCTGGCGGAGACCTTCAACCGCATGGCGGCCGATCTGGAAGCCGTCGACCAGCACCGCAAGGAGCTGGTGGCGAATGTCTCGCACGAACTGCGCACCCCCATCGCCGCGCTGCGCGCCGTGCTGGAGAACGTGGTGGACGGCGTCTCCGACGCCGATCCGGAGACGATGCGCACGGCGCTGCAGCAGACGGACCGGCTGGGCAGGCTCGTGGCGACGCTGCTCGACCTCTCGCGCCTGGACAACGGCGTGGTGCCGCTGCACTCCCGGCGCTTCGAGGTGTGGCCCTACCTGGCGGGCGTGCTCAAAGAGGCCAACATGAGCAAGGGCCAGGGGCACGCCCGCACGGACGTCCACCTCCATCTCGACGTCTCCCCGCCCGAACTGACGGCCTACGCGGACGCCGAGCGCCTGCACCAGGTCGTCGCGAACCTCATCGACAACGCGGTCAAACACAGCCCTCCGCACGGCCGCGTGACCGTGCGGGCCCGCCAGGGCGGCAGCGCGGAGAGCCTCGAGGTGGAGGTGCTGGACGAGGGCCCGGGGATTCCCGCGTCCGAACGCGCCCGCGTGTTCGAACGGTTCAACCGCACGAAGAGCGCGGAGGCCGCCTCGCAGCGCGGCGGCGGCGGAAGCAGCTCGGACGGCGGCACGGGCCTGGGGCTGGCGATCGCACGCTGGGCGGTGGATCTCCACGGCGGCTCGATACGCGTGGCCGAATCTCCTCGCGGCTGCCGGATCCAGGTCACCCTTCCGGGCCTGGCCCCATCGCAGGGTTGACGTACGCTCGAAGTGCCACCGGCTCGCCGAGGGAGGGAAGAGCAGGGAGAACAGCGGAGTCCCGCAACCGTAGGACGCCGGAACCGGGTGCGCCGGTTCCGTACCGCGGCAAACCCTGTTTGTTTCCCGCCAAATCCAGCGCCGAAACCGGTCGCTTGATGTGACTTGCACGACGACAACCCCGGCCGGACTGCAAGTAACGCCGGTAGGGGCGTAGCCTTTGTTTCCGCTGTCCACCATCTAAGGAACGCGGAAGAGGGCGGTTGCCGCCGTGTCGTCACAGTCCCCCAACAGCTCGAGCGTCTCGACCCAGCAGGACGGTCAGGGATCCGATCCCGCCGCCGTGTTCGGGCCAAACGAGTGGCTCGTCGACGAGATCTACCAGCAGTACCTCCAGGACCCGAACTCGGTAGACCGAGCCTGGTGGGACTTCTTCGCCGATTACAAGCCGGGCTCCGAGGCCGTGGGCGCCGTCGGAACGCCGACGGCCGACTCCGCCGCCTCGCCGGCCGCGGCCGCGGGCACCTCGGGTGCCGGGTCCGCCGCGAAGCAGGCCCCGGCGAAGCCGGACGCCGCGCAGGCCGCGCCGAAGGCCCCTGCGCAGGCGAAGCCGGCCGCCGCGTCGAAGCCGGCGTCGAAGCCGGCGTCGAAGCCCGCCTCGAAGCCCGCCGCCAAGCAGGACGCCGGGAAGCCCGCCGCCAAGGCGACGCCCGCGAAGGCGCCCCAGGGCGGGTCCGCCGCGAAGGACGGCGCCGGGACGGAGGAGCAGGCCGGGCCCGAGTACGTGCCCATGCGCGGCCCCTCCGCGGCCGTCGCGAAGAACATGAACGCCTCGCTGGAGCTGCCCACCGCCACGTCGGTGCGCGCGGTCCCCGTGAAGCTGCTGTTCGACAACCGCATCGTCATCAACAACCACCTCAAGCGCGCCCGCGGCGGCAAGGTGTCCTTCACGCACCTGATCGGCTACGCCATGGTGCAGGCGCTGAAGGCGATGCCGTCGATGAACTACTCCTTCACGGAGAAGGACGGCAAGCCGACCCTGGTCAAGCCCGACCACGTGAACCTCGGCCTGGCCATCGACCTGGTGAAGCCGAACGGCGACCGCCAGCTCGTCGTCGCAGCGATCAAGAAGGCCGAGACCCTCACCTTCTTCGAGTTCTGGCAGGCCTACGAGGACATCGTCCGCCGTGCCCGGCAGAACAAGCTGACGATGGAGGACTTCTCCGGCGTCACCTGCTCGCTCACCAACCCGGGCGGCATCGGCACCGTCCACTCGGTGCCGCGGCTGATGCCCGGTCAGGGCCTCATCCTCGGCGTGGGCGCGATGGAGTACCCGGCTGAGTTCCAGGGCACCTCGCAGGACACGCTCAACAGGCTCGGCGTCTCCAAGGTGATGACGCTCACCAGCACGTACGACCACCGCGTGATCCAGGGCGCCGCCTCCGGCGAGTTCCTGCGTATCGTCAGCAAGCTGCTGCTCGGCGAGGAGCGGTTCTACGACGAGATCTTCAAGGCGCTGCGCATCCCGTACGAGCCGGTGCGCTGGAACCAGGACATCGACGCCTCGCACGACGACGACGTCACCAAGGCCGCACGCGTCTTCGACCTGATCCACTCCTACCGGGTGCGCGGCCACATCATGGCCGACACCGACCCGCTGGAGTACAAGCAGCGCAAGCACCCCGACCTGGACATCACCGAGCACGGCCTCACCCTGTGGGACCTGGAGCGGGAGTTCGCGGTCGGCGGCTTCGCCAACAAGTCGATGATGAAGCTGCGCGACATCCTCGGCGTCCTGCGCGACTCGTACTGCCGCACCACCGGCATCGAGTACATGCACATCCAGGACCCGAAGGAGCGCAAGTGGATCCAGGACCGCGTCGAGCGTCCGCACTCCAAGCCGGAGCGTGACGAGCAGCTGCGGATCCTGCGCCGCCTGAACGCCGCCGAGGCGTTCGAGACGTTCCTGCAGACCAAGTACGTGGGGCAGAAGCGCTTCTCGCTGGAGGGCGGCGAGTCCGTCATCCCGATGCTGGACGCGGTCCTCGACGCCGCCGCCGAGTCGCGGCTGGACGAGTGCGTGATCGGCATGGCCCACCGCGGCCGGCTGAACGTGCTGGCCAACATCGTCGGCAAGTCCTACGCGCAGATCTTCCGCGAGTTCGAGGGCAACCTGGACCCGAAGTCGATGCACGGCTCCGGCGACGTGAAGTACCACCTGGGCAACGAGGGCACCTTCACCGGGCTGGACGGCGAGCAGATCAAGGTCACGCTCACCGCCAACCCGTCCCACCTGGAGGCCGTCGACCCGATCGTCGAGGGCGTCGCGCGCGCCAAGCAGGACATCATCGGCAAGGGCGGCACGGACTTCACCGTCCTGCCAGTTCAGCTGCACGGCGACGCGGCCTTCGCGGGCCAGGGCGTCGTGGCCGAGACGCTCAACATGTCGCAGCTGCGGGGCTACCGCACCGGCGGCACGGTGCACATCATCATCAACAACCAGGTCGGGTTCACCGCGGCTCCGGAGTCGGCGCGCTCGTCGATGTACTCCACGGACGTCGCCCGGATGATCGAGGCTCCGATCTTCCACGTGAACGGCGACGACCCGGAGGCCGTGGTCCGCGTGGCGCGGCTGGCCTTCGAGTACCGCCAGGCGTTCAACAAGGACGTCGTCATCGATCTGATCTGCTACCGGCGCCGCGGGCACAACGAGACCGACAACCCGCAGTTCACCCAGCCGCTGATGTACAACCTGGTCGACAAGAAGCGCTCGGTGCGCAAGCTCTACACCGAGTCCCTCATCGGCCGCGGCGACATCACGCTGGAAGAGGCGGAGCAGGCGCTGCAGGACTTCCAGGGCCAGCTGGAGAAGGTCTTCACCGAGGTCCGGGACGTCACCGACGCCCCCGCCCCGGCGGAAGTCCCGCAGCCGGAGCCGGAGTTCCCGGTCCACGTCGAGACGGGCGTCAGCCAGGAGGTCGTCAAGCGGATCGCCGAGTCGCAGGTGAACATCCCCGACCACGTCACCGTGCACCCGCGGCTGCTTCCGCAGCTCCAGCGGCGCGCGGCGATGATCGAGGACGGCACCATCGACTGGGGCATGGGCGAGACCCTGGCCATCGGCTCGCTGCTGATGGAGGGCACGCCCGTCCGTCTCGCCGGCCAGGACTCCCGCCGCGGCACCTTCGGTCAGCGCCACGCGGTTCTGCTCGACCAGAACACGGGCAACGACTACACGCCGCTGCTGTACCTCTCCGACGACCAGGCGCGCTACAACGTCTACGACTCGCTGCTGAGCGAGTACGCGGCGATGGGCTTCGAGTACGGCTACTCCCTGGCCCGCCCCGAGGCGCTGGTCATGTGGGAGGCGCAGTTCGGCGACTTCGCCAACGGCGCGCAGACCGTGATCGACGAGTTCATCACCTCCGCAGAGCAGAAGTGGAACCAGACGTCCGGCGTGACGCTGCTCCTCCCGCACGGCTACGAGGGCCAGGGCCCGGACCACTCCTCGGCCCGCATCGAGCGGTTCCTCCAGCTGTGCGCGCAGAACAGCATGACGGTCGCGATGCCGTCCCTGCCGTCGAACTACTTCCACCTGCTGCGCTGGCAGGTCCACAACCCGCACCACAAGCCGCTGGTCGTCTTCACCCCGAAGTCGATGCTCCGGCTGAAGGCGGCGGCGTCGAAGGCCGCGGAGTTCACCACCGGTGGGTTCCGTCCGGTCATCGGCGACGACTCGGTGGACCCGGGCGACGTCCGCAAGGTCGTCTTCTGCTCCGGCAAGGTCTACTACGACCTGGACGCCGAGCGGCAGAAGCGCGGTCTGAAGGACACCGCGATCATCCGGCTGGAGCGGCTCTACCCGCTGCCCGGCAAGGAGATCCAGGCGGAGATGGCCAAGTACAGCGGGGCGTCGAAGTTCCTGTGGGCCCAGGAGGAGCCGGCGAACCAGGGTGCGTGGCCGTTCATCGCGCTCAACCTGGTGGACCACCTGGACCTGATCATCGGCTCCGACCCGGTCCCCAACGCGGACCGGCTGCGCCGGGTCTCCCGGCCGTCGTCCTCCTCGCCGGCCGTCGGCTCCGGCAAGCGTCACCAGGAGGAGCAGCAGCAGCTCATCCAGGAGGTCTTCGACCTCTGAGGCACGGGTGACCCCGTAGCCCTCCGAAGGGCCCCGCCACCCCCGCAGAAGCGGGGGCGGCGGGGCCCTTCCGTGTCTCCAAGCCCGTCGGCGGGCCCTCAACCGCCTTGCGGGGCAAGGGCGTTGACCGCGCTAACCCCTGTCGGCCCATTTGTGTGATTAGTCCACCGGAATGAGATTGAAGTGCGTGGGGGTCGAGTCGGCAGCATCGCTGCATTCGTCACGAATAGGGAGGAATAGTCACATTAGTTCTCCCAGCGTGGGGAGAAACCAGATAGGAGAGAACATGCGCAAATCACTGAGGGTCTCCGCTCTCGCCGTCCTGGCCGCCGCGATGATCGGCGCCTCGGCCACCACCGCCTCGGCGGCCCCCAAGGACTACGGCAACGGCGGGTCCCCCCAGACCAACATCTGCGGCAACACGCTGCAGGAGAACGAGGCCGAGGCCGAGGAGGCGCTCGCCGCCGCAGCCTCGCAGGAGAACAACGGCCACCGCGCCACCTTCTGCCAGACCGGCATCGGCAACACCATCACCAACGTCAACCCCGACATCCACGTGAACCTCGTACTGCCGGAGGGCGCCGGCAACGGCGGCGGCGAGGAGAACGGCAACGGCGGCGGTGAGGCCGACAGCGCGAAGAAGGGCTCCAAGGCCACCAAGGGCATGAAGAACGCGGCGTGACCGCTCCGCTTCAGTGACCCTTCCGTCCCGGATCGGGACAGCCCCGTCGGCGGCGGTCGTCACGGCTCCGCGGTCCCTGCCGCGGCGGCCCGGCGGCCCTGAGGGCTCGCGGGGCAGGGCGCCGGCCCTCAGGGCCGGCGCCTGAGGGGAGAGACGCATCCGCCTCCCGTCGGGCGCGTCTCTCCCTCCTTCATGCCGGGCTCCGGCCGGGCCCGGTCGGGCTCCGGGCGGGAATGCGGCAGGGAGGCGACCGTCGCCGTTCGCGGCCTCAGCCCCGCGGTCGGCCTTCGCGTGCGCCCGCATATTCTGGGGGCCGCAACATCGGCCTTCTCCCGGGAGCACTCCGTGTACTTCACCGACCGCGGCATCGAAGAGCTGACGAGCCGGCGCGGCGAGGAAGAGGTCAGCTTCGAGTGGCTGGCCGAGCATTTCCGGGCGTTCGTGGACCTCAACCCCGATTTCGAGGTCCCGGTCGAGCGCCTCGCGACCTGGCTCGCACGGCTCGACGACGAGGACGAGGACGACGTCTGAGGATCGGACGCCTGAGGATCGGACGCCTGAGGTTCCGACGTCGGACAGCTGACAGCTGACGGACGACGTCTGACACCTGACCGACGGCACCTGACGGACGACGTCTGACATCTGACGGACGATGTCAACGGATTTCTGACATCTCTCGCCCGACTGACAACATCTGACATCTGACACCTGATGACTGACGGACAGAGTCTGAAGTCTGCTATCTGGCGAACAGCGGACAAAGTCTGAAATCTGTTAGCTGACGGACGGCGTCTGACAGACGCCGTCCGATACCTGACCGACGAAGACTGAAGCCCAGCGCCAAGCACCCAGCGCCCGTGGCCCGCCACGCCACCCGGGCCTTGCGACCGTCCGCCGTCCCTACCTCTCCCCCTGTTCCCGCGCGCGCAGTGCGAGGGCGAGGAGCGCGGCGTCGCCGGGTCGGCGGATGTCGCGGCCCGTCAGCTCGCAGAGACGGGTGAAGCGCTGCTGGACGGTGTTGCGGTGGCAGTAGAGCGCTTCCGCGGTCTCCGCGATGGAGCCGCTCCCGGCGAGGTGGACGCGGGCCGTCTCCAGCAGCCGCTCCGTCTCGGCGGCGGGGACGCTGTCCCGGTACACGCCGCCGAGGACGTCCTCGGCCAGGTACCCGGCGAAGCGGTCGGCGCGCTGCACCAGCACTTCGAGCCACGCGTCCGACAGGCGCAGCGGCCCCGTGGCCCGCTCGGGCAGCGCGCGGGCGGTCGCGGTGGCCAGCTCCACTGCCCTGGGCACATCCGCCAGGCCCTCGACCACCGGCGAGACCCCGCACGGCACGCCCTCCAGCGTGCCCAGCACGCCCTCCTCTCCGACGCGCCGGCCCAGCTGCACGGCCAGCAGTGACGCCGAGGAGACCGTGTGGCGCTGGAGCGTCGCACCGGCGGAGCGCAGCGCGGCGGCCGCGCGATGGAGCGCGCCCCCGGCTTCAGGAAGGGCGGCGACGCACAGGAAGCGTCCCGAGGCCTGGAATCCGAGCGCCAGGGACACGTCGCGTACGACTGTCGGGTTGTGCCCGCCGGTCTCCAGCAGCCGGTCGAACCACAGCCTGCGCTCGTCCTCACGCTGCCTGCCCATCTCCAGCACCGTCCGCTGGTACGCGGTCATGATGCCGGTGACGTGGGCTTCGACGGCCTCCCACACGTGGTAGGCGGAGGCGACGAGCTGCACCTTGTCCGCGTCGTCGGCCCTGGCGACCAGCGCCGCCCACACCACACGGAAGTCCAGCCGCGCCGCCGCGAGCAGCGAGTCCAGCGGTACGCCCTGGTGGGCCCGCCGCTCGCCGATGCGCTCCGAGATGCCGGCCAGGTCGGCCGGCACGGGCAGCTCCGCCACCGTGCGCAGCAGGAGCTCGAAGGCCTGGATGGCGCTCTCCCGGAAGTCCTCGTCGGGCACGGCTCCGGCGTACTCGGCTCGCAGGGGGCGGACGGTCTCCATCCAGTCGCCGAGGAGCACGTCGAGTTCCTGGAGGCACTCGACGGCGAGTTCCGCGGCGCGGGGCCCGCGGGGGGACGGTGCGGGGTGACTGTGCATCTGCACAATGGTGGACCTTCAGCCCGCGATACTTCAACGTTGGTCTGCCTCCCCACTCGCGCAATGCTGGGGCGATTGCTTGTGCCCCCCGCCGAGTCGGTCGACCCCGGAGGCCCGACAGTGCATCTGACTCCCCGCGAGAACGAGCGGCTTCAGCTGTTCACCGCTGCCGAACTCGCCCGGCGGCGCCGCAGCCGCGGCCGTCGGCTCAACGCGCCCGAAGCCATCGCGCTGATCTGCGACGAAGTGCTCGAGGCTGCCTGGGACGGGCTCAGCATGGACGAGGTCATCCAGGTGGGACGGTCCGTGCTCACCGCGGACGACGTCCTGGACGGGGTCCCCGCCATGGTGCCCACCGTCCAGGTAGAGGCCCTCTTCCCGAGCGGGACGGCGCTCGTCGCCGTGGACGAGCCGATCGCCGCCGCCGGCACCGGGCCCGCACCGGGCGCGGTGCGCACCGCGCCGGACCCCGTGCGCATCAACGAGGGCCGCCGCCGGCTGCGCCTGACCGTGCGCAACACCGGGGACCAGTCCGTCTACATCTCCTCGCACTACCCCCTCGCCGAGGCCAACGCGGCCCTCGAGTTCGACCGCGAGGCGGCCGCGGACATGCGGCTCGACGTCCCGGCGGGCACGGCGCTCGTCTTCGAGCCCGGCACCGGGCGGGAGGTCGACCTGGTGGAGGCCCGCCACGAGGGAGTCCACGAGGGAGCGCGGCCGGAGCAGGCACCCAGCCCGTACGACCAGGGGGAGAAGGAGGCCCGGCCATGAGCACTCCCGGAAGCGGCGGCGAGCGTGCGCCGCGTGAGATCGACCGGCGCACGTACAACGCCCTCTACGGGCCCACGACCGGCGACAGGATCCGGCTGGGCGACACCGGCCTGTGGGTGGAGGTCGAGCACGACGACGGAAGTCCGGGCGACGAACTCCTGGGCGGCTGCGGGAAGACCGTGCGCGACGGGCTGCTCGCCTCGCCCCGTTCCGACCGCGAGTCGGCCCTCGACCTGGTGATCACGAACGTGGTCCTGCTCGACCCGCGTGCGGGCGTGCGGAAGACGGACATCGGTGTGAAGGACGGCCGTGTCGTGGCGGTCGGCGGGGTGGGAAACCCGGACGTCATGCCGGTCGACTTCGCCGTCGACTCGCACACCTCGATGGTGCCCGGCGAGGGGCTGCTGGCCACTCCGGGCATCGTCGACAGCCACGTCCACCTCTCCTCCCCCGAGATCGCTCCCGCGGCGCTGTCCTCCGGGGTGACGACCGTCGTGGGCATGGGTCTCGGCGGCATGTGGGAGATCGGCTGCAACCCCGCCCACAACCTGCACACGCTGATGAGCGCCTGGCGGGGCACGCCCCTGAACGTGGCGTTTCTGGCGCGTGGTTCGTCCAGCTCGCGCAGGCAGCTCGACGAGATCGTGCTCGCCGGGGCCGGCGGCTTCAAGGTCCACGAGGACTTCGGGGCGACGCCCCGCATCGTCGACACCTGCCTGGACGCCGCGGACCAGGCCGACCTGCCCGTCGCGCTGCACACGGACTCGATGAACGAGTCCGGCTACCTGCGCGACACCGTCGGCGCGACGCGCGGGCGCACCGTGCACGCGTACCACGTCGAGGGAGGCGGGGGCCATCCCGACCTGCTGCAGATCCTCTCCGAGGGCAACATCCTGCCGTCGTCGACGACTCCGACCATTCCGTACACGGTCAACACCGTCGACGAGCTCTTCCCGATGACGATGACCGTCCACCGCCAGAACCACCACATCGACAGCGACGTGGAGGTCTCCCGGGGACGCATCCGCGCCCACGCCATCGCGGCGGAGAACGCCCTGCACGACCAGGGCGCCATCAGCATCGTCAACTCCGACTCGATGGGCATGGGGCGCATCGCCGAGACGGTCCGCCGTACCTGGCAGCTCGCCCACATGCAGGCGATGCGCAGCGACGAGCTGGGCGTCGAGCACTCGGCGAACGAGCGGGTGCTGCGCTACCTCGCCAAGCTGACGCTCAACCCGGCCATCGCGCACGGCATCTCCCACGAGGTCGGCAGCGTCGCGCCGGGGCAGCTCGCGGACATCGTGCTGTGGCACCCGGCCTGGTTCGGCACGAAGCCCGAACTGGTCGTCAAGAGCGGCTTCGTGGCGTGGGGGAACACGGGTTCCGGTTCGGGCTCGACCCGTCTCACGCAGCCGCGCCGCTACCGGCCCTACTACGGCGCCCTCGGCGACGCCGCCTCGCAGCTGTCCCGCGTGTTCGTCGGCGCGGCGGCGCTGTCGGACTCCGCGGCGCGCAACTCCCTGCCGCGCGGCCTGCGTTACGCGCCGGTGCGGGACAGCCGCGGGCTCAGCAGGGCCGACATGCTGCACAACACCGCGACGCCGGTCGTCGAGGTTCCCCGCGAACCCGGCCCCGTCCTCGTCGACGGTGCCCCCACGACGACCGAGGCCGCCACCAACCTTCCGCTGGCCCAGCTCCACCACCTGGCCTGACCGCGGTGCGCGGCGGACGGAACCGACACAAGCCGACGAGGGAGTGCCACACTCATGCGCCTTGACCTGATCGTGCGGGACGCGAACGTCCTCACGATGGACGAGGACAGGCCGGCGGCGCGCAGCCTGGGCGTCCTCCACGGACGCGTCGTGGGTCTCGACGAGGAGATCGAAGGGCTGGACGCGGACCGCGTCCTGCACGCGGACGGCGCCACCGTGGTGCCGGGCTTCCACGACGCGCACTGCCACACGGCGTGGTTCGGGCTCACCCTCTCCCAGCTCGACCTCGCCGGAGCCCGGTCCCTGGACGACGTCTACGACGCCGTCGCCCGGCACGCACGCACCCTGCCGGAGGACGCCTGGGTCGTGGGGGCCGGTCTCGACCACCACAAGGCGGGAGGGGTGCCGCCGCACCGCGAGGCGCTCGACCGCGCCGGGGGCGGCCGGCCCGTGTGGCTCAAGCACACCTCCGGGCACGCCTGTTACGTCAGCTCGGAGGTGCTGGCGCGTGCCGGTGCCCTGGACCCCGGTTTCGAGGCGCCGGAGGGCGGCGTGGTCGTCCGGGACGAGGACGGGCGCCCCACCGGGCTGCTGGAGGAGACCGCGCAGAGCCTCGTGCAGGACCAGGTCCTGCCGTATCCGGCCGAGACCGTCGCCGACGCGCTGGACGCGGCCACCCGCAGGTACCTCGCCGAAGGCGTCACCAGCTTCACCGAGGCCGGCATCGGCGGCGGCTGGATCGGACAGACGCCGGTCGAACTCGCGGCCTACCAGCTCGCCTCGGACACGGGACGGCTCCACGCCCGCGCCCAGGTCATGGTCGCGTCCGACGCGCTGCACCCGCTCACGGCGCATCCCGGCGACGGGATCACCGCGGGTCTCGATCTGGGCCTGCGCACGGGGCTCGGCGACGACAGGCTCTCGATCGGGCCGGTGAAGATCTTCCTCGACGGTTCGCTGCTGGGACGCACCGCCGCCGTGACGGAACCCTTCTGCGGCTGCCACCCCGGCGGGGGCGCCCCGGACACCGGCTACTTCCAGAACGACCCGGACGCCATGACCGAGCTCGTCGTCGCGGCCCACCGGGGCGGCTGGAGCGTGGCGGCCCACGCCATCGGCGACCGCGCCGTGGATCTCGCCCTCGACGCGTACGCGCGGGCGCAGCGCGAGCATTTCCGCACGGACGTCGTGCACCGCGTCGAGCACGCCGGCATCGTCCGTCCCGAGCAGCTGGAACGTTTCGCCGAACTGGGCGTCGTGCCGGTGCCCCAGCTCAACTTCCTGCCCGCCTTCGGCGACGCGATGGCGGCGGCGCTCGGCCCGGAGCGCGCCGGACGGCTGTACCGCATGCGCTCGTTCCTGGACGCCGGGCTGACCGTCCCCGGCTCCTCCGACCGCCCCGTCGCCCCCGGAGCCCCGCTGCCGGCCATCGAGGCGATGGTCAGGCGGCTGACCGACTCGGGCACCCCCTTCGTCGAGGACGAGCGGGTGTCCGCGCGGACCGCGTTGCGCGCCTGGACGGCCGGGTCCGCGCAGGCCACCGGCACCGCGAACAGTCGCGGCAGCCTCACGCCCGGCCTGCTCGCGGACATGGCCGTGCTCGACGCGGACCCCCTCGCGACCGAACCGGAGCACATCGGTTCGACCGGCGTACTGGCCACCCTCGTCGGCGGTGAGGCCGCCCACGACCCGCACGGTCTGGTCGTCCGCCGATGACCCGCGCGGCAGGGACTCCCCACCCGGACCGCGGAGCCGTCCTCCGCGGCACGGGTCCCCGCCGCACGCCAGCAGCACCCTGTCCCCGGACCTCCCGCGCCCGGCGCGAGCGGTCGCCGTCCCCCGAGGAGACTTCATGAGCAACGAGACGCCCGTCAGCAAGGAATCACCGCCGCCACCGGCGCCCAGGACCACGGTCCGCCCGGCGGACATCAAGCGGCTGCTCTCCGCGGCCTTCGTCGGCACCGCGCTGGAGTGGTACGACTACTTCCTCTACGGAACGGCCGCCGCCCTCGTCTTCAACAAGCTGTTCTTCCCGGACCTCGACCCGGCCGTGGGCACCATCGCCTCGTTCATCACCTTCGCGGTCGGTTTCGTGGCGCGTCCCATCGGCGCGGCGATCTTCGGGCACATCGGCGACAGGCTCGGCCGCAAGACGGCGCTGATCGCGACGGTGGTGCTGATGGGCGTCACCACGGGCTGCATCGGCCTCCTCCCCGGATACGACACCATCGGCATCTGGGCGCCCGCGCTGCTGGCCACGCTGCGGTTCCTGCAGGGAATCTCGGTGGGCGGCGAGTGGAGCGGCGCCATGCTGCTGACGCTGGAGCACACCCCGAAGGAGAAGCACGGCAGCTACTCCGCCGTTCCCCAACTCGGTTCCCCCGTGGGCACGTTGCTCTCCAGCGGCGCCTTCGCCCTGGTGGGCATGCTCGATGACGACGCCTTCTACTCATGGGGCTGGCGCATACCGTTCCTGTTCGCGTTCGTGCTGCTGTTCGTCGCGCTGTACATGCGGCTGCGCATCGAGGAGTCGCCGGTCTTCAAGGCGATGATGGAGGAGAACGAGCGGAACGGGCCCCCGCCGGCACCGCTCGTCGAGGCCTTCCGCCGCACCTGGGGGCGCATCCTCATCGGCATCGCCGCCGCCTTCCTCGGCATCGGCGGCTTCTTCCTGCTGACGACGTTCATCATCAGCTACGGCACCGAACAGCTCGGCGTCGACAAGTCGGTGATGCTCAACGCCACGCTGGTCGGCTCGGTCGTCGAGATCGCCGTGCTCGTGGTGGCGGGCCGGATCGCCAACAGGGCCGGGCCGTGGAAGGTCTGCACCGTCGGCGGCATCGTCTCCGTGCTCGCGGCCTTCCCCACGTTCTGGCTCGTCGACACGGGGCAGCCCGCCCTGGTGATCCTCGGCGTCTCGCTGGGCATCGGCGCGATCTCCATCCCGTACGCGCCCATCGGAGCCGTGGTCTCCGGCATGTTCCCCGAGACCTTCCGCTACAGCGCCGTCGCGATGTCGTACAACCTGGCCGGTGTGCTGGCGGGCTTCGTTCCGCTGGCGGCCGCCTCGCTGCTCGGGCTGTCCGGCGGCGCGTCGTGGAGCGCCGCTCTCCTGCTCGTCTTCATCGCGGCCTGCACGGCGGGCGGTTCGTACCTCGCGGGTCCGCAGCTGCGGCGCCGCCTCGGTCACGACCCGAGCAAGCAGCACGCCAACTCGAAGGCCATCGCATGAGCGCCCGGCAGTTGACGGAAGAGCGCGCGGCGCACGACCGCGTGCCCGGCCAGGAGACGGCCGCCGACACCGGCAGGCCCCCCGCCCGCAGCGGCGGGCGGATCCTGGTCGACCAGCTCGCCGCGCACGGTGTGGAGACCGTCTACGGCGTCCCCGGCGAGAGCTACCTCGACGCGCTGGACGCCCTCTACGACGCCCCGGTTCGCATGGTGGTGTGCCGTCAGGAGGGCGGGGCCGCCTACATGGCGGAGGCTTCTGGCAAGCTCACGGGCAAGCCCGGGGTCTGCTTCACCACCCGCGGGCCGGGTGCGTCGAACGCGCTCGTGGGGCTGCACACCGCGTTCCAGGACGCCACGCCGCTCGTGCTCTTCGTCGGACTGGTGCCGCGCGCGCACCGGTACCGCCAGGCGTTCCAGGAACTCGACCTGCGGGGCACGTTCGGGGCGTCGGCGAAGCTCGTCGAGACCGTCGACGACGCGGCCCGGCTGCCGGAGTTCGTCGCCCGCGCCTTCGCCGTGGCGACGGGCGGACGTCCGGGGCCCGTGGTGCTGGGCCTCCCGGAGGACATGCTCACCGACACGGCCCGGGTGCCGGACGCGGTCCCGCTCCCGGTGCCCGAGGGGGCGGTCTCCGCTGAGCAGGTCGACCGGCTCACCGCGCTGCTGGAACGGGCCGAGCGGCCGCTGGTGCTGCTGGGCGGAAGCCGCTGGACGGACGCGGCGCGCGCGGACGTACGCGCGTGGGCGGAGGCCTGGTCGCTTCCGCTGGCCGTCGACTTCCGCTGCCAGGACCTCGTGCCCGAGGAGTGCGAGGTCTTCGCGGGCGCCCTCGGATACGGGCGGTCCGACGCTCTGGCCCGGCGCCTCGACAGCGCCGACCTGGTCGTCTGCGTGGGGGAGGCGCCCGGCGACGTCGCCACCGACGGCTACACGCTGCTGGACCCGCACGACCCGGCCGACGGAGCCCGGCGCATCGTCCAGGTGCTGCCGGAGTCGCAGCCGCCCGGCTCGCAGCACTGCGCCGAACTCGCGCTGCTCGCCTCACCGGAGGCGTTCGGCCGTGCGGTCGCCGGCTCCCGGCCCGCGGGCCCCGTGCCGTGGCGGGACCTCACCGCCGCCGACCGCGCGGCCCACCTCGACCACCGCCGCACCGTCCACGACGACGAACCGCTCGACCTGGGCGCCGTCTTCACCGAGCTGGACGGGCGCCTGGACGCGGACGCCGTCGTCACCTTCGGCGCGGGCAACCACGCGCTGTGGGCGCAGCGGTTCGTCGGCTACCGGGAGGGCATGCGGCAACTCGCCCCGCGCAACGGTTCGATGGGCTACGGCATCCCGGCCGCGGTCGCCGCGAGCGTGGCGCACCCCGGCCGCCAGGTGGTCTCGGTCGCCGGCGACGGCTGCTTCCTGATGAACGGGCAGGAGCTGGCGACGGCGACGGCCGAGGGCGGATCGCCGCTGATCCTCGTCGTCGACAACGGCACGTACGGCACCATCCGCAAACACCAGGAGATGCACTACCCGGGGCGGGTCAGCGGCACCGGCCTGGTCAACCCCGACTTCGCCGCGTACGCCGAGGCGTTCGGCGCGCACGGCGAGACCGTCACCCGCACCGGAGAGTTCACCGCCGCGCTGGACCGGAGCCTCGCCGAATGCCGGAAGGGACGGGCGGCTCTGATCACGCTGCGTCCCGCGCCGGACAGGCTCGCACCGGGCGTGACGGTCGGCTCCCTGCGAGAGGAGTCTTCGCGTGACTGACGCACTGGGGCCGGACTCCGGCCCCGTCGAGCTGCGGAACGTCGTGGACGGGGCGAGCGTGCCCGTAGCGGCCCGGATGGATCTCACCGATCCCGCGACGGGCGAGACGTACGGCACCGCTCCCCTCTCCTCGTCCGCCGATGTGGACGCGGCCGTGGCCGCCGCCCGCCGTGCCTTCACCGGCTGGCGCCGCAGTACGCCCGCCGACCGGCAGCGCGCCCTGCTGTACCTGGCGGACCTCGTCGCGTCCCACGCCGACCGGCTGCTGGAGGCCGAGGTCCGCGCCACCGGCAAGCCCCCGGCGGTCACACGGACCCTCGAAATCGACCGCGGCGTCGACCAGTTGCGCTTCTTCGCGGGAGCCGCACGCGTGCTGGAGGGCATCGCCGCGACGGAGTACACGGAGGGGCACACCTCGTACGTGCGGCGCGAGCCGGTCGGGGTCGTCGCCCAGGTGACGCCGTGGAACTACCCGTTCATGATGGCCGTCTGGAAGCTGGCCCCGGCGCTGGCGGCGGGCAACACCGTCGTGCTCAAGCCGTCGGACACCACCCCCGCCTCGACCGTGCTCCTGGGTGAGCTCGCCGCCCGCGCCTTCCCGCCGGGTGTCGTCAACATCGTGTGCGGCGACCGCGGAACGGGCAAGGCGCTGGCCGAGCACCCGGACGTCGACATGGTGGCCATCACCGGCAGCACCCGCGCCGGCTCGGAGGTGATGGCCTCCGCGTCCGCGCGGCTGACGAACGTGCACCTGGAGCTGGGCGGCAAGGCTCCCGCGGTGGTGTTCTCGGACGTCGACACGGCGCGCACCGCCCGCGCCCTGGCGGACGCCGCCTTCTTCAACGCCGGGCAGGACTGCACGGCCGTGACCCGGGTCCTCGTCGAACGCGCCGCGTACGAACCGCTGCTGCGGGAGCTGGTGGCCGCCGCGGAGGCGACCCCGGCGGGCGGGCCGCAGGAGGAGGCCTTCCTCGGACCGCTCAACAGCGAGGCGCACCTCCGCCGCGTACAGGAGGCCCTCGCCGGGCTGCCCGCGCACGCCGTGGTGGAGACGGGCGGACGCCGGCTGGAGCGTCCCGGCTTCTTCTTCCCGCCGACCGTGGTCTCGGGAGTGCGCCAGGACGACGACCTCGTCCAGCGTGAACTCTTCGGCCCCGTCGTGACGGTGCAGCCCTTCGACACGGAGGAGGAGGCGCTGCAGCTGGCGTGCGGAGTCGACTACGGGCTCGCCTCCAGCGTGTGGACCGCCGACCTGGGCCGTGCGATGCGGCTCAGCTCCGCGCTCGACTTCGGCTCCGTGTGGCTGAACTGCCATCAGGTGATCCTGCCCGAGCTGCCGCACGGCGGGTTCAAGCAGTCCGGCATGGGCCGCGACCTGAGCCGGTACGGCTTCGACGACTACACGCGCGTCAAGCACGTCATGGCGTCGCACACCGCCCCCTGAGACCGGCGCGGCACCGGCCCTGCCCCCTCCGCACGGCCGGTGCCGCGCCACCCGGCGCCCGCACGGGCGCCGAGTCCCGCGCCCCGCCTCGCCCCGTCGCGGCCGGCGCGCGTGGGAGGCTCGGCGGATGGCAGGCGCGCGGATGCGGTTCGAGGGCTCGATCGCCGGCATCGGCACGGAGTCGGGGACGCGGCTGGTGGTGGGTCACTGGACGCGCTCCCCGTTCGGCGCGTTCAGCGACGTCATGCTCGAACAGGCCGACGGGCAGCGCACGCTGCTCGCCCCGACCCTCCCCACAGCGGACTTCGTCGCGGCCACGTACACCTTCGACCGGGCGCACGTCGTACCGGTCACCGTGCTGGAGTCGGGCCTGGAGTGGGACGTCGTCGCCGGCGACCTGCGCCTGAGCCTCACCCTCGGCGCGCACGGCCCGCTGGGGCTCCTGCTGCGCGCGGTCCCGCGGGCCCTCTCCGCACGCCCGGCGTGGGCGGCCCTCGTCGACGTGCCCGCACGCGTGCTGCCGGGGGTGCGGACGCGGGGCAGCGCCGGTCAGGGCCGCCGGGAGTGGTACGGCGTGCACGATCTGCGGCCGGTGACGGCCGCCCGCGCGTCCCTCGCCGGGGAGGACCTCGGACCGCTCGCGCCCGTCCTCCCGCCCGTCCGGTTCGGCTTCGGCTCCGTACCGCGACGGCCTTCCGTCGCCCGCGTCACCACGACCGTGGAACTCGGACGGCACACGTGGCCCGCCTGAGCGGGCACGTACGGGTGCTCCGGGGAACGCACCGGAACCCGTACAGCCGGGCGGGCCGGTGCCGCCCCCCGTACGGCACCGGCCCCTCGCAGACTGGGACCGGGGCGCGTCGCGCCGTCAGAGAAAGCGCTTCAGGAACGCCTGCGTACGCGGATTGGACGGCCGGTCCAGGACGGACGGCGGGCCGCTCTCCAGGACCCGGCCCTCGTCCATGAACACGACGCGGTCGGCGGCCTCCCTGGCGAAGGCGATCTCGTGCGTGACCACGACCATGGTGAGGCCGTCGCGGACGAGGTCGCGCATCGTCTCCAGCACCTCCCCGACCAGCTCCGGGTCGAGAGCCGAGGTCGGCTCGTCGAAGAGCATCAGCTTCGGCTGCATCGCCAGGGCCCGGGCGATGGCGACGCGCTGCTGCTGACCGCCGGAGAGCTGCCGCGGATAGGAGCCGGCCTTCTCCGACAGGCCCACCCGTCGCAGCAGTTCGTGCGCCCGCTCCTGCGCCTCGGCCTTCGGGCGGCGCCGCACTCCGACGGGCGCCTCGATGACGTTCTGCAGGACCGTCTGGTGCGGGAAGAGGTTGAAGTGCTGGAAGACCATCCCGATGTCGCGCCGCTGGCGCGTCACCTCGCGGGGCCGCAGGTGGTGGACGCGGCCCTTGTGCTCGCGGTAGCCGATGAGTTCGCCCGCGACGCGGATGGAACCGCCGTCGGGCGCCTCGAGATGGTTGATGCAGCGCAGGAAGGTCGACTTGCCGGAGCCCGAGGGGCCGAGCAGTACGACGACTTCGCCCGTGCCCACGTCCATGTCGATGCCCTTGAGGACCTCCAGCGAACCGAAGCTCTTGCGTACGCCGCGCGCCCGCAGCATCGGCGGCTGCCCGGAGGCGGCGGAAGCGGAGGCCGCGGTGGCAGCGGCGGGCGTGAGGGGCCCCTCGGATCCGTCGGCCGCGACGGTCCCGGTGCCGCTGCCCGGGGCGCCGACGTCGGCACCCTCGGCGGTGGGACGGCTCATGCTGACTCCTTCGGGTCCGGCTCCTGGTCCTGCCTGGAAGCCGCGGGCGCGGGGACACGGCGCTTGAAGAGCGCGAACGCCCAGAAGCTCTGAGGGGCGTTGCGGGTGGCGCCACGGGCGTAGTAACGCTCGATGAAGGACTGGCCGACGTAGAGGACGGATGTCATGACCAGGTACCAGAGGCAGGCCACCAGCAGCAGCGGGATGGTCTCGAAAGTGCGGTTGTAGATGGACTGCACCGTGTAGAGCAGGTCCGACAGCGCGATCACGCTGACCAGCGACGTGGCCTTGAGCTGGTTGATGACCTGGCTGCCGGTCGGCGGCACGATGAACCGCATCGCCTGCGGCAGCACGATCCGGCGGAGGCTGCGCGCGCGGGTCATGCCGAGGGCGTCGGAGGCCTCCGTCTGTCCTGGGTCCACGCCGAGCAGTCCGCCGCGGACGATCTCCGCCATGTAGGCGGCCTCGTTGAGTCCGAAGCCGAGGATCGCCGCGATCAGCGGGGTGATGAGGTGGTTCGTCTGCCCGCTCATGAACTCGGGGCCGAAGGGGATGCCCAGTGAGATGCGCGGCAGCAGCGCGGACATGTTGTACCAGAACACCAGTTGGACGAGCACCGGCACACCGCGGAAGAACCAGACGTACGCCCCGCACACCGCCCTGAGCACCGGGTTCGCCGACATCCGTCCGACGGCGATGAGCACGCCGAGCACGATGCCGATCACCATGGCGATGACGGTGAGTTCGATCGTGGTGAGGATGCCCTTGCCGATGATCTCGGCGGTGAAGTAGCTGCCGACCGTCTCCCACTCGAAGTTGGGATTGGTGAAGAGGAAGTGGCACAGCTGCGCCCCGAGCACGGCGAGGACCGCGATGGCCAGCCAGCGCAGCGGGTGGCGCACGGGGGCGGCGCCGGCCACGTCGACGTCCGCGTGTCCGGCTGATCCGGACGCGGCTGCCTTCTCGCTTCCCTCCTCGGGATCGTCGCGCTTCGTGGCCTGTGGGTGCGCGGTGGCCATGTCGGGGTCACCTCCTGTGTGGTTCAGGGCCTCCTCCCGCCGGGCGGGGAGAGGACGGATGCCGGCTCGGGTCGGTGCGGTGCGTCGCCCGGGACGCTCCGGGTCCCGGCGGGGGCGCCGGGACCCGGAGCCCGTCAGGCTTCGCCGCCGAGGTTGACCCCCGGCTCCTTGAGGGCGTTGTCGCCGGTGCCCCACTTCTTCATGACGGCGCCGTACGTGCCGTCGTCGATCAGCTTCTTCAGCGCCTTCACGAGCACGTCCCGCAGAGGCGAGTCCTTGGGCACCACGGCGCCCTGGTAGAGGTCGTCGAATCCGTTGGCCTCGCCGGTCCCCGCCAGTTCGAGTGTGCCCTTCGCCTCCTTGACGAAGTAGGTCAGCGGCGCCTGGGAGGAGAAGAAGGCGTCGGCCCGTCCGGACCGCACGGCGAGGATGGAGCCCGGCTGGTCCTTGTACGACTGGACGCGAACGGTCTTCTTGCCGTCCTTCTCGCACTCCTTCGCCTGCTCCTTGATGACGCCCTCGGCCGAGCCGCCCGCCATGACGGCGATGCGCTTGCCGCAGGTGGAGGCGAGCGAATCGATCTTCTCCGGGTTGCCCTTCTTCACGGCGAACACCACGTACTCGCGTACCCAGTCGACGAAGTCGTTGGACTTCTGGCGGTCCTTGAAGTCGCCGACGGGACCCAGCGCGAAGTCGTACCGCCCGGCCTTGATGCCCGTGAGGGAGCTGGGCAGACCGTCCGCCGTCACATGGTCGATCTTGACGCCGAGGAGCTGGCCGAGGGCGGTGGCCATGTCGGCGGAGGCGCCGGTCATGCTGCGCCCGTCCGAGCCGGCGATCTCGTACGGAGGGAAGGAGCCGTTGTTGACGGAGGTCATCTTGCCCTCCTTGCGGATCTTCTCGGGCAGGAGCTTGTGCAGCTCGGGGTCCTTCTCGACCTTCGGCAGCTTCTTCTCCTTGGCCGCCGAGTCCTTCTTGCCGCCGCCCTCGGCCTGGGGCGGGTTGCTGCCGCAGGCGCCGAGGGTGAGGCAGGCGAGGGCGGTGGCCCCGGCGAGCAGCGCACGTGTGAGGGGACGGTGAGCGGATGCGGTGTTCATGGCAGTTCTCCCGGGGCGAGCAGTCGGGGGCTGACGGCGAAGCGGCGGTTGGCGAGCACGGGAAGCGTGCGGCGTGCGGCGAGGGTGGTTTCGGGATCGGTCTCGGACCAGGCCAGGCCCGGGCTGTGCGAGAGCCGGGCCCGTACGGTGCCCAGCGGATCGACGATCATGCTGTTGCCGATGTTGCGGGGCCCGCACTCGCCGCTCGCGGCGACCCAGCAGGTGTTCTCCAGGGCCCGCGCGGCCAGCATGACCTCCCAGTGGCGTTCCTTTGCCGGTCCGCGCACCCAGGCCGCCGGCAGGGCCAGGACCTCGGCGCCGGCGTCGACGAGCAGCCGGGCCAGCTCGGGGAAGCGGACGTCGTAGCAGGTCATCAGGCCGACCTGGGTCCCGGCGACGTCGACGACCACGGGCGCTTCGTCCGCGGGCCGCACGTTGGCCGACTCCTGGTCGCCGAAGGCGTCGTAGAGGTGGATCTTGCGGTAGCGGGCCACCAGGCGGCCGTCCCTGAGGGCCACCAGCGTGTTGAACACCCGCCCGTCGCCCGAGGGTTCGTGGATACCGACCACGACCGTGGTGTGCCCGCCCTCCGTCGTCTCGCGCAGCGCCGAGACGAAGGGCCCGTCGAGGGGCTGGGCGACCTCGCGTATGCGGTGGCGGTCCTCGGTGAAGCGGGCGAGCACGCCCTCCGGCAGTACCAGCAGGTCGGCGCCGCCGCGCTCCGCCTGGGCCGTGAGGTCCTGGCAGGCGAGGAGGTTGTCCTTCCAGTCGGGGCTGGCGGTGAACTGTCCTACGGCGGTGCGCATGTGGTGCTTCTCCGAACTTCGGCGCCCTAGCGGGCGGTCAGTGCTTCGGGCTGGGCGGCGGGGACGGTGAGCGCGGGGTCGGGGAAGAGGACGTCCGGGTCGATCGGCTCGGGCCAGATGCCCTGCTCGTGGAGCTCCGTGCAGAAGGCGCGGATCATCGCGGCGTTGGGCTCGGTGCCGTAGGGCATCCAGTCGTCGCCGAACAGCTGTGCCGACTCGGTGAGTTCGCGCAGCAGCCAGGGTGTCGTGTCGGCGAGGAGGCGGCGCCGCGCCACCCAGTGGCGCTTGGACTGCTCCAGTGCGGCGAGCAGCACGCCCGGCAGCTCGGGCGCGGCTTCGACCGTCTCCCGCCGCAGCGTGACGAGGTGGATACCGGGGACGAAGCCGCGCTCTTCCCAGTACGCGCGCTCCGCGGCGGCGTGGTCGGCGAGCAGGTGCCGGAACCGGCTGTCGCGGGTGAACAGCTCGGGCGGCATGAACGGGGTGAGGACGGCGTCGAGACGGCCGGCCGCCAGCTCGTCCACGAGCGACTCGCCTTCGCCCAGGACGGACACGTTCGAGGGGGGCGTGCGCGGTCCCAGCCGCTCCTTGCCGGACTCCCCCGCGACCAGCGGTCCCACCCGCCAGTCGACTCCGGCGAGTTCGACGCCTTCGGCGCGCAGCAGCGCGCGCGTCCAGGTGTTGCCCGAGTCGGGCCAGCCCGTCAGGCCCACGCGCGCTCCGGCGAGTTCGCCGAGCGCCGTGCGCGGGCTGTCGGAGCGGACGAGCACGCAGCGGTGCCGGAAGCCGCGCATGACGAAGGCGGGCAGGCCGACGAGCCGGTCGTCGCCGGCGGCGCGCGCCTGGACGTAGCGGCTGAACGACGTCTCACCGCCGTCGAGTCCGGGCTCGGCCAGCACGTCGGGCGTGACGTCGCGCGAGTCGATGCGCAGGTCGAAGCCCGGTGTGGGGACGCGGCCGGCCGCCAGCGGGACGAGGTGGTCCCAGTCGCGCAGTGCGAGGCGGATGGCGGTTCGCGACACGTCGTGCTCCCTGTTGCCGTGCGGGCCGGGTCCGTTCTCCGGCCCGGCGCGACTTGTGGCTTTCGTCCTGCTCGCCGGGTTGGGGCGAACAGGTCCGGACGTGACGGAGGTTATTGTTCAGTCTGCTCAGCGCACAAGAGTGTCTTTGTTTCCGAACATATCTTTCTCCCAGGGTGATACGGCGACTACGCTGCGAGCGCCGCATACCGAGACCAGGAGTTGCGTGATGGTTCAGAGCCCCGCAGTGCGCCCGGAGACCAAGGGGCCTTCGGCCGCCGATCTGGCCGGCAAGCTGCCCGAGACCAGCGCCCGCGGCATCGCCGCCGCCATGACGGACCTCATACGCAGCGGCGAACTCCCCCCGGGCGCCTCCCTGCCCACGGTCCGCGCCCTCGCGACCCGGCTCGGCGTCAGCCCGGGAACCGTCGCGGAGGCGTGGGCGGTGCTGCGGAAGCACCGGATGATCACCACGCTCGGGCGGCGCGGCAGCATGGTCAGCGGCCCTCCCGCCATCTCGCACCCGGTCCGCTTCGAGCGCATCGGCGACCTCGGGGACCACCTGACCCAGGACCTGGCTCTCGCCGCCCCCGACCCCGCACTGCTGCCGCCGCTGGAGGAGGCGCTCCTCGCAGGCGTCAGAACTCCCCGCCTCAACGACTACTCGCGCACCGCCGTCACCCCCGCCCTCCTCGAAGCCGTGGAGGGCACCTGGCCGTTCACACCCGAGGCCTGGCTGGCCGTCGGCGGCGGGTTCGAGGGCGTGCATCTGCTCTGCCAGGCGCTGCTCGTCCCCGGCGACCGCGTGGCCGTCGAAGAGCCCACCGCCGTAAGACTGCTGGACATCCTGGACGCCCTGGAGGTCCGCACCGTCCCGGTGGCCTGCGACGACGACGGCCCGCTGCCCGGCTCCCTCACCGAGGCGCTGAGCGCGCGCCCCGCGATGTTCCTGCTCCAGCCGCGCGGCCAGACCCCGTGCGGATGGTCGCTCGGCGCCCGGCGCGCGGCGGAACTGGCGGCCGTCCTGGAGGGCGCCGCGAACGTGTCCGTCGTGGAGGACGACGGCCTCGGCCCGCTCGCAGCCGCCCCCGCGCACAGCATCGGCTCCCACCTCCCCGGCCGCACCGTCGTCGTGCGCTCGTACTCGAAGGCGTACGGCCCCGATCTGCGGCTGGCCGTGCTCGGCGGGCCGCGGAGCATCGTGGAACGAGCCCGCGTCCTGCGTACGTACGGCACGGGATGGACGAGCCGCATCCTCCAGGACGCCCTCGCCCACCTGCTGACGGACGGCGCGACCGCCGAGTACGTCGAGAACGCCGTCCGCCACTACCGGCTGCGCCGGGTGGGCCTCGCGGAACGGCTGGCGGAGCACGGCATCGAGACCCGCAACAGGGACGGCCTGTCCCTGTGGATCCCGGTGGCGGACGAGACCTCCGCCCTGGTCACGCTCGCGGCGCGGGGCACCACCGCCTCGCCCGGAAGCCACTTCTCCACCTCTCCGCACCCGCCCCACATCCGCACCGCCATCACGCGGCTCCCCGGTGACGCCGCGTCACTCGACGCGACGGCGGCACTCGTCGCCCACGCGGCACGCACGGACCGGACGCCCTGAGCGGCGGCGGTCCGCCCGCCGGCCGCCGGACCACGGCGTTCCCCTTCCCCGCCTCCCGGAGCTTGCCCCCGCGTCAGACACGACATATCGTGTTGACAGCGGACGCGATATGTCGCCGCATGCCGATCCAGGAGGCCGCCGTGCCCTCACCACGCTCGTGGCAGATCACCGACGCCCGGACCCTCGACTTCGACGACCCCGTCGAGAACCTCCAAGTGCGCGTCGTGAACGGCACGGTCAACGTCGTCGGGACCGAAGGTCCCGGGGCGCGCGTCGAGGTGAGCGAAGTGCAGGGCCCGCCGCTGCTGGTGACGCGGGAAGGATCGTCCCTGGTCATCGCCTACGAGGACGTCCCCTGGAAGGGCTTCCTGAAGTGGCTCGACCGGAAGGGCTGGAACCGCAAGGCGGTCGTCTCGGTGTCCGTACCGGCGCGGGTGCGGCTGTCCGTGGGCGTCGTGGGCGCCGCCGCGTTCGTCTCCGGCATCACGGGCCGCACCGACATCCGCGGCGTCAGCGGAGACACCACGCTCGTGGGGCTCACCGGTCCGGTGCGGGCCGACACCGTCTCGGGCGACGTCGAGGCGCAGGGGCTCGCCGGCGAGCTCGACTTCAACTCGGTCTCCGGAAACCTCACCCTGATCGACGGTCACGCGGGCGCGGTCCGGGCCGACTCGGTCAGCGGAGACATGATCCTCGACCTCGACCCGGGCGGCCGCGAGGGCGGCCCCGCCCCCGCGAGAGGGATGGACGTCGGCCTGGCCACGGTCTCCGGCGCGGTCGCCGTCCGCCTGACCTCCCCCGTCGACGCCGTCGTCGAGGCCGGCAGTGCGAGCGGCGGAGTCTCCAGCGCCTTCGAGGAGTTGAAGGTCGAAGGGATGTGGGGGGCGCAGAAGGCGACGGGCACGCTCGGCTCCGGGGGCGGCAGGATCAAGGCCGACAGCGTCTCGGGCTCCATCGCGCTCCTGCGCCGCGCCACCCCGCATGACGACGAGACCCCCCACTTCAGCAAGGACGTCTGACATGCCTCCCGTCTTCGCCCATGGCCGTCTGCGCCTCTACCTGCTCAAGCTGCTCGACGAGGCCCCGCGGCACGGCTACGAGGTGATCAGGCTGCTGGAGGAGCGTTTCCAGGGCCTCTACGCGCCGTCCGCGGGCACCGTCTACCCCCGTCTCGCGAAGCTGCGGGACGAGGGTCTGGTCAGCCACACCACCGAGGCCGGCGGCCGCAAGGTCTACTCGATCACCGACGCCGGACGGGAGGAACTCGCCAACAGGCAAGGCGAGTTGGCGGAGCTGGAGGTGGAGATCAGCGAGTCCCTGACCGCCCTGGCCGCCGACATCCGCGAGGACGTCAGCGGCTCCGCACGCGACCTGCGGCGCGAGATGGCCGCCCAGGCCGAGCGTGCGCGCGCGGGCAACGGGAAGGGCGCCCGCGCCGACGCCGGACGGGGCGACCGGGAGTCCTGGCAGCGGGCCAAGGAGGAGATGAAGCGGGCCAGGGACGAGTGGAAGGAGCAGGCCCGCCGCGCGAAGCGGGAGACGCAGCAGGCCAAGCGCAGGGCGAAGGAGGCCGAGGCGCGCGCCGCCGCTGTCGAGGAGGTGCAGCGCATCGCCAGGGACGTCCAGGAGCAGGTCCAGTCGCGGGCCAGGTCGGGCGACTGGCCGGGAGCGGTCCGCGACGGCATGTCGCAACTCGCCCGCGAGATGGGGAACCTGGGCCGTCTCTCGGCGCACACCACTTCCTGGTTCCCCTCCCAGGAGCCGGAGCGGCCGGGCAACGGCGAAGGCGCCGCCTCGGACGGGACGCCGCTCCCCGACCCGGCCGTGGAGCCCGACTGGGCGCGGGAGGAAGGGACTTCGAGCGGCGACCCGGGCCGCGACCTGGAGCGGCTGCTCGACCACTTCCGTGACGACGTACGCGACGCCGCACGCGACAACGGCGTGACCGAGGATCAACTGCGCGAGGCCCGGCGGCACTTGTCGGCAGCGGCGGCCCGGCTCGTCCTGCTGCTGAGGGACCCGGAGAGCTACGGGCGCCTCGGGGAGTGAGCCCGGGGTCGCAGGGCGGGGCGCTCGTGTCGTGCGGCGCGGGCGCCCCTTCGCCCGCCGCCGTCAGAACTGTCCGGTGTCCAGCTCGAAGCCGAGGGGCTCGGGCAGCTCGACGACCTTGGACAGCTTGGCCTCGGCGCTGCGGGTGTACGCACCGTCCGACGGCTCGGAGTAGACCACGGCCTCTTCGGCTTCGCGGTCGATGAGCAGATAGCACGGGATCCCGGCCCGGGCGTAGCCGCGGAGCTTGGGGCCGCGGTCCTGCCTCCCGGTGGAGGGGGAGGTGACCTCGCCGACGAGCAGGACGGGCGCCGGATCGTGGTACTCCGCCGCGTCCCCGAAGCTTCCCTTGGGGGCGATGACCAGGTCCGGCACGACCTTGCCCGTGGGAGAGGCGTCCGGGACGTACAGGCCGAGGCCCGTGTAGCGCCCGAGTTCCTTCCGGTGGTCGCGAACCTGCCCGGACACCTCGGACACGATCTCTTCGTGCTCACCGTTCGCCGGTGGGACCACGTGGATCTCCCCCTCGATCAGCTCCACGCGCCACCCCTCGGGGGCTGCCGCGCTCAATGCGTCGAAGGCGTTCTCCACCGATGACCCCATGCTGTCGTCGGCTACCACGTCGGACTCACGCTCAGGGGCTGCCATGGTCACGTGGACCTCCTTCGTCACCGGCGACGATTCCAGACTAGCGACGTGACGACGGGCCGGGGCGGCCGAGCGCCACCAGATCGTGTGATCGGAGCTCTCAATCGCCTCGCGGAGCCGTGGTGCCGTGCTGTCGAACGGCTGGAGAGGGCCGCCGCGAACCGTCCCTGCCATTGTCCCGGTGAGCGGCGCGACGTGTCGCCACTCCTCCGGATGATCTTTATCCCGCCATGTCCGCCTACCGTGTGCAGTCGCCACACCCGCACGGAGAAGGGGAAGCCTGATGAACTCCGGACTCGCCGCCGAACTGACGCGCATGGCCGAGGAGGACCACCTCACGTCCGCGGACGGCCTCAGCGACGACTTCGCCAGGCAGCTGGCCTGGCGGCGGCTCACCGCGCGGCACGGCGACCGCCTCGCGGAGATCATGGACGAGCACGGCTGGCCGACGCCGGCCCTCGTCGGCGCGGAGGCGTCCCGTGCCGCCTGGCTGATCGCCCAGCACGCCGACCGTCAACTCGACGTCCAGCGGCGCGCGCTGGCCCTGATGGAGCAGGCGGCGGAGACCGGCGGGGCCGACCCCGCACAGGTCGCCTTCCTCCGCGACCGCACGTACGTCAACGAGGGCCGCGAGCAGCTGTACGGCACCCAGATCGCGGGCGTGCGCGACGGCGAACCGATCCCGTGGCCGTGCGTGGACCCCGCACGGATGGACGAGCGGCGCGCGGAGGTGGGCATCGAGCCGTTCGCGGTGCACACCGCGCGGCACGCACCGCCCGCCGCCGGCAGCATGCGGGCGACCGGCGGGCGGGCGGAACGACCTGAACGAGGGGCCGGACGAGGCCCGGTCAGACGGTGAGCACGACCTTGCCGAACAGGTCGCCCTCCGCCATCTTGGCGAAGCCCTCCCGCGCCCGGTCCAGCGGCAGCGTCGAGTCGATGACCGGACGTACGCCCTTGGCCGCGCAGAAGCTCAGCAGCGACGCCAGCTCCTCCTTGCTTCCCATCGTGGAGCCGACGATCTTCAGCTCCAGGAAGAAGACCCGGTTGAGCTCCGCCGCGGGCGGGTTGGGGCCGCTGGTGGCCCCGGAGATCACGACCGTGCCGCCCGGCTTGAGGGACTTCAGGGAGTGCGACCACGTCGCCGCGCCCACGGTCTCCAGCACGGCGTCGACCCGCTGGGGCAGGCGTGCGCCGCTCTCCACCGCCGCCTCCGCGCCGAGTTCGACGGCGCGCTTGCGCTTGTCCTCGTGGCGGCTGGTGGCGAACATGCGCAGCCCGGCCGCGGCTCCGAGCACGATGGCGGCGGTCGCGACGCCGCCGCCCGCTCCCTGCACCAGGACGCTGTCGCCCGGCCGTACGCCCGCGTTCGTGAAGAGCATGCGGTACGCGGTCAGCCAGGCGGTCGGCAGGCAGGCGGCCTCCTCGAAGGAGAGCTCGGCCGGCTTGGGCAGCACGTTCCACTGCGGGACGGCGACCCGCTCGGCGAAGGTGCCCTGGTACTTCTCGGTGAGGAGTGTCCTGCGCTCGCCCGGGCCGACACCGTGGCCGGTGGCGCCGATGACGGAGTGCAGCACGACCTCGTTGCCGTCGGCGTCGACGCCCGCGGCGTCGCAGCCGAGGGTCATGGGCAGCAGGTCCTCGCTGAGGCCCACCCCCCGCAGCGACCAGAGATCGTGGTGGTTGAGCGAGGCCGCCTTGACGTCGACCGTCGTCCAGCCGGCGGGGACGTCCGGTTCGGGTCGCTCGCCCAGCTCCAGGCCTTCGAGCGGCTGGTCCTTGTCGATACGCGCGGCGTAAGCAGCAAACATGATCCAGACGCTACTCCCGGACGGCGACGGCCAGCCAGGGCCCGCCACGGCATAGCGACAGATCTCACGGCGACGCGGGCACGGCGAGCGGCCGGGCTTCCGCCCTGGGACCGCTCGCCGTGCCCGTGTCGCTTGCCGTGGTCCGGCTACTCAGAGGACCTTCGACAGGAAGGACTTCGTCCGCTCGTGCTGCGGGTTCGTCAGGACGTCGCGGGGGTTGCCGTACTCGACCACCACACCGTCGTCCATGAATACGAGGGAGTCTCCCACCTCGCGGGCGAAGCCCATCTCGTGCGTGACGACGATCATCGTCATGCCGTCCTCTGCGAGGTCGCGCATCACGTCCAGCACCTCGCCGACGAGCTCCGGGTCGAGCGCGGAGGTCGGCTCGTCGAAGAGCATCAGCTTCGGCTCCATCGCCAGCGCGCGGGCGATGGCGACGCGCTGCTGCTGGCCTCCGGAGAGCTGCGAGGGGTAGCTGTCGGCCTTGTCGGACAGCCCGACGCGTGCGAGCAGGGCGCGGGCGCGTTCCTGCGCCTTCGCCTTGCTCTCGCGCTTGACCAGTACCGGCGCCTCCATGACGTTCTCCACCGCGGTCATGTGCGGGAAGAGGTTGAAGCGCTGGAAGACCATCCCGATGTCGCGCCGCTGCGCGGCGACTTCGCGGTCCCGCAGTTCGTAGAGCTTGTTGCCGTGCTCGCGGTAGCCGACGAGGGTGCCGTCGACGTAGAGGCGGCCCGCGTTGATCTTCTCCAGGTGGTTGATGCACCGCAGGAAGGTCGACTTGCCCGAGCCCGAGGGCCCGACGATGCAGAAGACCTCGCGCGGCGCGACCTCCAGGTCGATGCCCTTCAGCACCTGCACCGGGCCGAAGGACTTGTGCACCGCCTCGGCCTTCACCATCGGGGCCGCCGTGGACTTCCCCGTGCTGCCGTTCTCGCTCATGCGGCGCCTCCCGCTCCCGAACCGGAGCCCGATCCCGTACCGCGGCTGAAGGTGAAGACCAGCTGCCGCGCCCGCTGCCACGGCGTCGCGGGCAGCTGGCGCGACGAGCCGCGCGCGTAGTGGCGCTCCAGGTAGTACTGCCCGATGCTGAAGATCGTGGTGATGACCAGGAACCAGAGGGTCGCCACGAACAGCATCTCCACGACCGCGCCGGAGTTGTTCCCGATGTTCTGCGACTTGCGCAGCACTTCCTCGTACTGCACGACGGCGCAGAGCGCCGACGTCTTCAGCAGGTTGATGAACTCGTTGCCGGTGGGCGGCACGATGACGCGCATGGCCTGCGGCAGCACGATGCGGCGCATGTTCTGGCCGCTGGTCATGCCGAGGGCCTGCGACGCCTCGGTCTGCCCCTCGTCGACGGACTGGATGCCGGCGCGGCAGATCTCCGCCATGTACGCGGCCTCGTTGAGGCCCAGCCCGAGCAGGGCCGCCATGAAGGGCGTCATGACGTCCGTCATCTCGTCCTTGTAGATCGGACCGAGGTTCAGGTACGGGAAGAGCAGCGCCAGGTTGAACCAGAGCAGCAGCTGCACGTAGACGGGCGTGCCCCGGAAGAACCAGATGTAGCCCCAGGCCACGGACGAGGTCACCGGGTTCTTCGACATCCGCATGACCGCGAGCACGACGCCGAGCACGAGGCCCATCAGCATCGACAGCACGCTGACCACGAGGGTGTTCTTGACGCCCTCCATGATCTGGTCGTTGAAGAAGAACTTGCCGACGGAGCCCCACGTGAGGTCCGCCTCGGCGAACGCCTTGACGACGAGGCCCAGCAGGACGAGGACGACGGCGGCGGACACGTAGCGGCCGTAGTGCCGCACGGGTATCGCCTTGATCGCCTCCGGGCGTGTGACGGCCTTGGGTGGCGCGCCGTCCTGCGCCTTGTCGAGGGGTGCGGTCATGGGTGTTGCCTTTCAGCGTGCGTTCAACGTCGGTCCAGGGGCCTCGTCGGCCTCAGGAACCACTGTTGATCTTCGCCGCGTCGACACCGCCGTCCTCGACGCCCCACTTCTTGAGCGCCTTCTCGTACGCGCCGTTCTCGATGATCGCGCTGAGCGCCTCCTTGAGCGCGCCGCTCAGCTTGTCGTTGCCCTTGGAGACGGCCATGCCGTAGGGAGCGGACTCCATCTGCTCGCCGACGACCTCGAAGTCGCGGCCTTCCTTGGCGGCGTTGGCGGCGACGGGGAAGTCGGAGATGTCCGCGACGACGCCGCCGGCCTTCAGCCGCACCCGGGCCTCGTCGTCGTTGTCGAAGGGCTCGACGGTGATCGGCCGCTTCCGGTCCTTCTTGCACTTGTCCGTCTGCTTCTTGAGGATCTCGTGCGAGGTCGTGCCGCGCTGGGTCGCGACCTTCTTGCCGCAGAGCTGCTCGACGGACTCGATTTTCTCGGGGTTGCCCTTCTTGACGAGGATCGAGGAGCCGGCCGTGAGGTAGTCGACGAAGTCGACGCCCTTGCCGACCTTCTTGCCCTGGTCGTCCAGGCCCTCCTGGCGGTCCTTCGTGTCCGTCATCGAGGACATGATCATGTCGAAGCGGCCGGTCTGCAGCGAGGTGATCAGGCTGTCGAAGGTGCCGTTGGTGAACTCGAAGCGCACGCCGAGCTCTTTGCTCATGGCGTCGGCGAGGTCGGGGTCGAGGCCGACTATCTCATTGCCGATCTTGTACTCCATCGGCTTGTAGGCGGCGTCCGTACCGACCTTGATGACGCCCTTGTCCTGGACCTTCTTCGGCAGCTTGTCGAACAGGGGCGCCTTGCTGCCCTCGACCTTCGAGCTCTCCGACGCGCCGTCCGTCTGGTCCCCGCACCCGGCCAGCAGGAGCGCGCCGGTCACCGCGAGGGCCACGGGAACAGCCGTCCGTGCACGCCGTGCCGTGGCGGTGACCTGGCGTCGGGTAGTGCGTGCGGTCATGGCGGGGTCCTCCTGCTGTGAGCGGCGGCCGGTCGGGCACACCTGCGCGTGTCACGACCGCGTGGGTGGCGGCTGGGATGGGGAAATCCTGCCATCCGTTCAGGCGGTTACCGACGACTGGCGAGTCAAAATCGGATAACGGAGCCCGCAATCCGAATACAGGTCGCTCACGCATCGCGTACAAGGTGTCGCAATCAGTCGGCGGGAGACCTGCGTCACACCGCCACCGAGTCACAGTCCGTTGACACACGGACTGCCTCGGTGGCACCACTTCCTGACGCACGGCGACCTTCCGACTGTTCTGTCAGCTAATGTCCGATTACTGGTTACTGCCGTACGGGAAGCGGGTCGTATCGCAAGGGCCTTGTCCGGTAGAAAGGTCGATTACACCCCTCACCCGGGGACCGGGGCGCGTGTGCGGCGCGCCCGGCGTTCGCCTCTCCCCACCGGGCCTCCACAGCCCACCGGGGACACACCCGGGCCCAGCCGGCCCGGGTCCTGCGCCTGGACGGCGGCCAACCGCCGGCCGGGCAGCGGACGTGGTTTCCCGCCCGTTCCTCAACCAGGGAGCGGCCACCCTCACAAAGATTCGACAAAGGGGTTCGACAAAGTGGCAGCGGAGATCGTCAATTCGAAGGACGGCCTGGACGAGGACGGGTTCGATCCCGCCTTCGCCCTGCACCGCGGCGGAAAGATGGCGGTGCAGGCGACCGTTCCGGTGCGCGACGCGGAAGAGTTGTCCCTCGCCTACACGCCGGGCGTCGCCAAGGTCTGCAGCGCCATCGCACGCCAGCCGGAGCTGGTGGACGACTACACCTGGAAGTCGCAGGTCGTCGCGGTCGTCACGGACGGCAGCGCGGTGCTGGGTCTGGGCGACATCGGCGCCGAGGCGTCCCTCCCGGTGATGGAGGGCAAGTCCATCCTCTTCAAGCAGTTCGGCGGCGTGGACGCCTTCCCCGTCGCGCTCGACTGCCGCGACACCGACGAGATCGTGGAGACCGTCGTCCGGCTCGCGCCCTCCTTCGGCGGCGTCAACCTGGAGGACATCGCGGCACCCCGCTGCTTCGAGATCGAGGCCAAGCTCAAGGAGCGCCTGGACGTCCCGGTCTTCCACGACGACCAGCACGGCACCGCGATCGTCACCCTCGCGGCGCTGCGCAACGCGGCGCTCCTGAAGGGGCGTTCGCTGGGAGACCTGCGCACGGTCATCTCCGGTGCTGGCGCGGCCGGGATCGCCATCGCCAAGATCCTCGTGGAGGCGGGCGTCAGCGACATCGTGGTGACGGACCGCAAGGGCATCGTCTCGGCGGACCGGGACGATCTGACCTCGGTCAAGCGGGAGTTGACCGGGTTCACCAACAAGGCGGGGCGCACCGGGTCACTGGAGTCGGCGATGGACGGCGCGGACGTCTTCATCGGCGTCAGCGGCGGCACGGTCCCGGAGTCCGCGGTGGCCACCCTCGCCGAGGACTCCTTCGTCTTCGCCATGGCCAACCCGAATCCGGAGATCCACCCGGACGTCGCCCGCAAGTACGCCGCCGTCGTGGCGACCGGACGCAGCGACTACCCGAACCAGATCAACAACGTGCTGGCCTTCCCCGGCGTGTTCGCCGGCGCCCTGCAGGTGCGGGCGACGGACATCACCGAGGGCATGAAGCTCGCGGCGGCGGAGGCCCTCGCGGCCGTCGTCTCCGACGAGTTGAGCCCCGAGTGCGTCATCCCCTCGCCGTTCGACGAGCGCGTCGCCCCCGCGGTGACGGCGGCCGTCGCCGCGGCGGCACGGGCGGAGGGCATCGCCCGCCGCTGACGTGAACGCGCGGCCGGACAGACAGGTCGAGGGCGGTACGGGCCGATGGGGCCCGTACCGCCCTCACTTGTGCGCCCACCGCGGAAGAGCGGACCCGCTTCCCGCACGCGGGGCGCGGAGTGTCACCTCAGGCCCAGCACCATCGCGTCCTCGGGGGAGCACCAGACCTGCCCCGCCTCGGCGAACCCCGCCGAGAGCAGCGCCTGCGCGTGCCACGCGGCCGACTGGACCTCGCCGTCGGCGTGGTCGCCTTTCGCGGGGTCGCCGAAGATGCGGTACCGCTCCTCGACGACGCCGGCGAGCGCCGGCTCCCCTGCCATCTCCCCCCACCATGCGGCCCAGTCGCTCGCCCCCGCGGCCTTCTCCCGCTCCCGGCGCCGCTTGCCGAAGGCGTAGGCCGCCTCGTTGATGCGGGGCGTCGACGGATCCGGCATGTGGTCGGCGTGCACGAAGACACCGCCCGCACGGAGCAGGCCCGCGATCTGCCCGTAGAGGGCGGTCAGTTGGGGCGTGCGCAGCCAGTGCAGCGCCGTCGCCGTCAGCACCGCGTCGTACGACGTGTGCGGGAGCGCGCGCACCCAGTCCGCGTCGGTGAGGTCGGCGGTGACGAACTCGACGCGGCTCTCGCCGGCGAAGTGCCCCCGGGCCACGGTGAGCAGCGCGGGGTCGAGGTCGACGCCCGTACTGCGGGACTCGGGGAACCTCCGCAGCAGCCTGTCCGAGATACTGCCCGTGCCGCAGGCGAGGTCGAGCACTCTGGGCTCCGGTCCCGCGAGCGCCTCGACCATGTCGAGCATGACGCGGAAGCGCTCCTCGCGGTCGGGGAGGTACCACTCCTGCTGGCGGTCCCAGCTGTCCTGCCATGCCTGCCAGTTGGCGTGACCGTCGGCCGTCTCCTGGTGCATCGCCACGAGCCCCTCCTCGGCGTAATACCCTCTAAGCGAATACAGCTATTACCGGTACCCGACGTTAGACCAGCAGCCGTAAGGATCACAAGTGGAATTGACCCATTACTCCGACATGGCGGTGCGCCTGGTCAACACCGAGCAGCCGGAACGCGGCGAGGACACGCTCACGTCCGTCGAGTCCGTGAAGGAGCTGTGCGGCAGGAACGTGCAGATGGCCCGCCGTGCGACAGAGGCCGACGTGGGCCGGCTCCGGGGCGTGCGGACCAGGCTGCGCGCCGTCTTCAGCGCCGCTTCCGAGGGCGACGAGACACGGGCTGTCGACCTGCTCAACTCGCTCCTGATGGAGTTCCCCACCAGCCCCCAGATCAGCGGGCACGGCGACCTCGACCAGGAAGGCCGCCCGCGCTGGCACATGCACCTGGCCGAGCATCCCGTCACGACGGCGGCCGGCTACGCCGCCACCGCCTGCATGGGGCTGGCCTTCCACCTCACGGACCTCGGCGTCGACCGGCTCGGCATCTGCCAGGCGTCCCCGTGCAGCCAGGCCTACCTCGACACCTCGACCAACCGCTCCCGCCGCTACTGCTCCGACCGCTGCGCGACCCGGGCCAACGTGGCCGCCTACCGGGCCCGCAAACGCCTGGAGAGCGGAGAGGAACCGGACCGCGCGCGCAGCGCCACCAGCGGACGTACGGCGGAGAGCACCCAGCGCACGGCGTCCCGGAACGACCGCTGACCCCCTCCCCGCGGACGCAGGCGCACCCACGCGCGGGCCACCACGAGATCGTCCGGCACCGCGCCGAACTCGCGGCTGTCGTTGCGGACGTGCGGATTGTCGCCCACCACCCACCAGCCGCCCGGCCTGCGCTCCACGGCGCGCTTGACGATGAGCAGGTCGTGCTGGAAGGGATGCCGGAGCACCACCACCGCGCCGGGCCGCACACCGGAGCCGTACTTGATCACCAGGCGGTCGCCCGGCCGGAGCGTGGGCGTCATGGACGGGTTGTAGACCTCGGCCAGCCCGATCCGCTTCAGCGGACCCCCGCCGGGACCACCGTTGCCCCGCATCCCGCCCCCGCCCGTCTCGATCGCCCGCTCCGGCATGTGCGCGCCTCACCTCGTCCCGGCAGTGTCCCGGTCGTATCCCGGCAGTTCACTCCAGCCAACACTGGACTTTTGTCCTAAGCCCACGGGGGCACACGCGAAAGGGCCTCCCCTACGGAGTAATCTCACAGGTGAGAAGACGATCACGAGGAAGGACGGCTCTATGCTTTCCCGTCTGTTCGCCCCCACGGTGCAGGTCAGCGCCCACTGCGACCTGCCCTGCGGTGTCTACGACCCGGCCCAGGCCCGCATCGAGGCGGAGTCGGTCAAGGCCATCCAGGAGAAGTACCAGTCCAACGACGACCCGGCCTACCGCACCCGCTGCGTTGTGATCAAGGAGGAGCGGGCGGAACTGGCCAAGCACCACGTCTCGGTGCTGTGGAGCGACTACTTCAAGCCCCCGCACTTCGAGAAGTACCCGGAGCTGCACCAGCTGGTCAACGAGACGCTGAAGGCGCTCTCCACGGCGAAGGGCTCCACCGACCCCGCGACGGGTCAGAAGGCCCTCGACTACATCGCCCAGATCGACAAGATCTTCTGGGAGACCAAGAAGGGCTGACTCCGCCGAGCCCGGCGGACCGGCGGTCCACGACCGCCCGTCCTCAGACAGCACCCGGTCCGAGCACCGTCGTAGACGGCCGCCACCACGGACCGGGTGCTGTCGTCTCCGGACCCTGACGCCACGGCCCGCATCCTCACCACGGCTCCGCACCCTCACCGCGTCTCCTTGCCCTCCCGCTTCTCCTCGCGCGCGGCCGGCAGCGGGGTGCCGGCGCCTCCCGTCGCCCTCGGCCGGGTCACCGGCGCCAGGGCGGCGATCGCCAGCGCGGCCAGCACCAGCACCCCCAGCGCGGCGGGCAGTCCGACGAGCGTCGCGAGCCCGCCGACGAGCGGTGAGACCGCCAGCCAGCCCACGTTCCCCGCGAAGCCGAGGTGGCCCATCGCCGGTCCGGGGCGCGGCAGTGCGCCCGCCGCGGTGAAGGCTCCGGGGAAGACCGCGCTGACTCCCGCACCCGCCGCCACGAACGCCGCCATGGCCGCGACCGGGTGACCGGCCAGCAGCGCGGCGGCCAGCACGGTCGCGCAGCCGAGGGTGCCGAACCTGATGAGCCGGACCCAGCCGAACCGGTTGACGAGGCGGTCGTTGAAGAGGCGCGTGCAGACCTCCCCGGCCGAGAAGGCCGCGTATCCGGCCGCCGCGGTGGCCGCGTCCGCCCCCACGTGCCGCAGGTACACGCCGCTCCACGAGGCCGGGGCGTCCGAGACCAGGGCGGCGAGGAAGACCATGACGGCGAGCAACAGCACCGTCCTCCGCCCCTGGGCGCCCTGCCCGGCCGGCGCGCCCGCCCGGGCTTCCGCGCGCCCGGCGGAGGATTCAGCCGCCTCCTCCGCGACCGCCTCGTCCGCGGCCCGCTCCTGCGCGGCGGCCTGCTCCCCGCCCGGCCGGCGGTCCGCCTCCGGCTCGGGCAGCAGGCCCCCCGCCGCCACGGCGGAGACGACGGCCAGCGCCACGGCCGTCAGGGCGAACTGGGCGGCGAGCGTCAGCCCGAGCAGGGCCGTCGCGGCTCCGGCCAGCCCGCCCGCGACCGCGCCGATGCTCCGGATCGCGTGCATCGAGTTGAGGACGGTCCGCCCGTACCGTTCCTGTACGACGACCGCCTGGGCGTTCATCGCGACGGAGGTACAGCCGTCGGCGGCCCCGAGCACCGCGAGCAGGCACAGCAGCGGCCACGCCGAGTCCGCCGCCGGGACCAGGCCGAGCGGGGCGCACAGCACCACGGGAGCCGACGCGCTCACGGCACGTCCGCCGAACCTGTCCACCATCGCGCCGCCCAGCTGGCTGCCCGCAAGGGCGCCCAGCCCGGGTCCGGCCAGCACCAGTCCCAACACCCCTGCGGACAGGTGGAGTTCGTCCTTGACGGCGGGAACGCGGGCCGCCCAGGAGGCGAACACCGCACCGTGCACGAAGAAGACCGCCGAAACCGCGGCTCTCGCCCGCCGCAGCCGTGCGGGCCGGCGGGCTCCGGCGTTCACCTCCGGTCGCGGCATGCGGCGGTCCTCCGGTACGGCTGACGATCGCGGCAACGACGGCGGAGGCTACCCGGCTGCACGCGGCCCCACGCTTCGTGCGCCCCGCTCACTCCGCGGGCGTGCGCGGCAGGGGTTCACGCGGCGGGTGTGCACGCGGCAGTGGTTCACGCAGCGGGGGTTCACGCAGCGGCGGCTCGCAGCCGCCACAGCGAGGTGACCTCCGCCGAGCGGGCCGCGTGCAGGGGGTCGGCCGGGTCGGCGGAACGCGGGTGGTGCGGGCGGGTGTCCTCGCGGCCCGCGACCGTCAGGCCGGCGTCCTCGATCCAGCCCAACAGCTCCTCCCGGCTGCGCAGTTGCAGGTGTTCGGCCAGGTCGGAAAGGATCAGCCAGCCCTCCCCTTCCGGTGCCAGCCGCTCCGCCAGCCCGGCGAGGAACCCCCGCAGCATGCGGCTCCCGGGGTCGTAGACGGCGTGCTCCAGCGGCGAGGTGGGTTTCGCAGGCAGCCACGGCGGATTGCAGACGATCAGGGTGGCCTTCTCCTCCCCCGGCGGGAAGAGGTCCGCCTCCACGACGGTCACCGCTTCCCCGGCGCCCAGCAGGCGGAGGTTCTCGCGGGCGCAGTCCAGCGCGCGCGGGTCCTGGTCGGTCGCGACGACGTGCGTCAGGCCGCGCCGGGCGAGTACGGCGCTGAGCACCCCCGTCCCCGTTCCGATGTCGAACGCCGTTCCGCCCGGGGGCAGTCGCGTCCGTGCGACGAGGTCGACGTATTCGCCGCGCACCGGCGAGAACACCCCGTACGCGGGGCGCACGCGCTCCCCGTCCAGCGCGGGGACCGGCACCCCCCGCCGCCGCCATTCGTGCGCACCGATCACTCCGAGCAGCTCGCGAAGCGGCACGAGGGACCGCTCACCCGCGGCAGGAGGCCCGTACGCCTCGGCGCAGGCCTCCGCCACGTCGGGGGCACGGCGCAGCGGCACCGTGTGGGTCCCGCCCCCGGCGCCGGCGTCGAGCGGTACGAGCAGCATGCCCAGCACCCTCGCGCGCCGGGCCTGGGCGTGCCGCTGCAGATGGAAGTCCTCGCGGGGACCCGCTCCCGCCTTCGGCTGTTTGCGGTCGACTCGCCGGCGCATCGCGGACAGCAGCTGGCGCGCCCCGTGGAAGTCGCCGCGCCACAGCAGGGCGGTGCCCTCGCACGCCAGCCTGTAGGCGGCGTCGGCGGTCATGCGGTCGTCCGCGGGCCGGACGCTCCGGGGCGGCTTCATGCCGTTCTCGGAGCGCCACAGCGCCGAACGTTCCTCGTCGTCCTCGGTCCAGCCGACCGTCTGCCGCTCGTTCACCGGTGCAGCCTATGGCGTGCGCGTGCTCCCCTCGCCCCGGCCGGTCTCGCCCGGCACCCGGGCGGGAGGCGTCCGGACCGCCCCCATGCTGGCGGCGATGACCAGCACGATCGCCACCACCTCCAGCGGCTCCAGGCTCTGACCGAGCACCACGAAGCCCGCTGTCGCCGCCGCGACGGGCATGAGGCTCATCAGGAGGGCGAAGGTCGCGGCGGGGAGCCGGCGGAGGGCGAACAGCTCCAGCGTGTACGGCACGCCCGAGGAGAGCACCGCGACGGCGGCGCCCAGTCCGAGCGTCACCGGGTCCAGCAGTGCGCCGCGGGCGTCTGCCACACCCAGCGGCGCGCTGAGCACCGCGGCGATGCCCATGGCCAGGGCGAGGCCGTCCGCCTTCGGAAAGCGGGCGCCCGTACGGGAGTTGAAGACGATGTAGGCGACCCACATGGCACCGGCCGCGAGGGCGTACGCCACCCCGGCGAAGTCGACGCGCCCGAAGCCGCTGCTGCCCAGCAGGTAGACCCCGGCGAACGCCAGTACCGCCCACAGCAGGCTCAGCAGCCGCCGCGACCCGGCGACGGACAGCACGAGCGGGCCCAGCAGTTCCAGAGTCACCGCGGCACCCAGCGGGATGCGGTCGATGGCCTGGTAGAAGAGCGTGTTCATCGCGCCGAGCGCGATGCCCAGACCGGCGACGGCCGTCCAGTCCGCGCGGGAGTGACCGCGCAGCCGCGGCCTGCACACGACGAGCAGCAGCAGCGCCGAGAACATCAGCCGGAGTGCGACGACCCCCAGCGAACCCGCTCGCGGGAACAGGGTGACGGCGACGGCCGAGCCGAGCTGCAGCGACAGCGCGCTGCCGACGACCATGCCGACCGCGCCGAGCCGTCCGCCGCCCGGCCCGGACGAGGGGCCGCGGGAGAGGACCGCGGCACGGTCAGCAGAGGTCATGCCGCCACGCTAGAACAGGCGCGCCAGGCTGTGAAATGCGGGTTCTCCTGCGGCTATGCTCCCTGGGCATGACCGCCGACCTGCGCCATCTGCGCGCGTTCCTCGCCATCGCGGAGGCCGGCAGCGTGACGTCCGCGGCGGCCGTCCTGCGGATGAGCCAGCCCGCGCTCTCCCGGACCCTGCGTCAGCTCGAGACCCACCTCGGCGTCCGCCTCGTCGACCGCTCGACGCACCATCTGGAACTGACCGAGGACGGCCGCAGGTTCAGGGAGAAGGCCGCGACGGCTGTGGCCGTCGTCGACGAGGCGCTCGATCCGGCACGGCTGCGTCCGTGGCCGCTGCGGCTCGGACACGCCTGGTCCGCGCTGGGCAGGCACACGACGCCCCTGCTGCGCCGGTGGAAGGAGCGCTACCCGGACACTCCGCTCGAACTGCTGCGCGTCGACGACCGTACGGCCGGCCTGCTGAGCGGGAAGGTCGACATCGCCGCGGTCCGGGCGCCGATGATCCCGGCGGACGCGCAGGGCCTGCTGGGCGAGTGGCTCCGCAACGAACCCCGCGTGGCCGCCGTACCCGCCGGGAGCGAACTGGCTGAAAAAAGCCCCCCGTTGACCCTTGAGGACCTCGCTTCGCACACGATCGCCCTGAACACCGTCTCCGGTCTGACGACGCTGGACCTGTGGCCGGAGGAGATCCGGCCGGAGGCGAGCGAGACGGTCAAGGTGGCCAACACCGACGACTGGCTGGGCGCCATCGCCGCGGGCAGCGCGGTGGGCGTCTCCACCCTCGCCACGGCAGAGATGCACCCGCACCCCGGTGTCGTCTACAAGCCGCTCGACGGAGCCGCCGAGGTGCCGCTGATGCTCATGTGGCGGGATACGCCCAGGGGTTCCGGGCGGCCCGGCCACCCGGCCGTCCCCCGGCTGGTGGAACTCGCCCTCGACGTGCTGGCGGAGGATGAGCGGGGAACCGCCTGATCACGGCATACGTTGAAGGGCCGGGACAGAAGGTGCTTTTGGGCTTCTTCCCGCGCACGGCCGCACGCCGTTCGAAGCGCGGCGCGACAGCGCACAGCCACGCGACCGCACGGGCTGACGCGGCCACAGGCGCACCGGTACAGACAGAAGCACACGCAGCCGACGGAAGGCAGAACGATGGCGGGTTTCCTCGACAGGGCCAAGGAGCAGGCGCAGCGCGGGCTGGCGCAGGGCAAGGAGAAGATGGAGGAGGTCCAGGCACAGCGCGCCGGAAACGACCTGCTGCGCCGCCTCGGCTCCGCCTACTACGCGCAGCAGCGCGGCAGCGGCTCGCCCGCAGAGGTGCAGCAGGCCCTGTCCGCGCTCGAACAGCACATCGCACAGCACGGCGACGGCTTCCTGCGCAACCCCTGAAGGGCGCGCCTCCCCTCCGCCCGCCGGCCCGTCCGGCACCTCCGGTCCCCGGTTCGCGCGCTGCGAGCCGGGGACCGGGGCGTGCGAGCGGCTATCCGAACCGCAGCCGGTACAGCATCAGCAGCGCCGCCGCCGTGTTCGCGGCGGGCACCTCACCCTTGGCGATCAGCTCGGGCGTCTCCTTCAGCGGAACCCACTCCCGCTTGTCCGACTCGAAGTCGTCCTCGGGATGACCGACGTAGTCGGCACCGTCCGACCAGTAGATGTGGTGCCGTGCGTCGGTCAGCCCGTTCGAGGGTTCGACCGTCATCAGATGCCGCAGCGTCCCAGGCCGCCAGCCCGTCTCCTCGAGCATCTCGCGGGCCGCGGCCTCGGCGAGGTCCTCGCCGTCCTCCACGACTCCGGCAGCCAGCTCCCATCCCCAGCTGTCGGTGATGAAACGGTGCCGCCAGAGCATCAGCACCTCGTTGCGCTCGTTGACGGCTGTGGCCATCGCCACCGGCCGCAGCCGGATCAGGTAGTGATCCAGATGACGGCCGTCCGGGAGTAGCACGTCCGCGAGGTTGACCCGTAACCACTGGTTCTCATACACAGTGTGTTCACCCAGGTTCTTCCATTGCACGTATGTGCCCCCTTCCTGACGGAGGTTGGGCACATCCCAGCACGCTGCGGCGTACCTCTGACAGAGTCGCCGCCCCGCTTCCCTCCCCTCAGAGAGGCACTCGCAGCGTCTCCTCGATCAGCCTGGCCGCCCGGTCGACAGGCGTACCGGGATGCCGGAGCAGGTGCTCCCTCACCCGCCGCATACGTTGCCGCAGCCGCTGCGACTCGATGCCCTGCGCGTTGTCGACCATCCGCACCGCCGTCTCCGCGGCGCTCTCCGCCGCACCGCTGCGCAGCTCCACGTCGGTGAGCGTGGCCAGCCGGTTCACCCGGCCGCGCACGTGAGCGGGTGCCCTCGCCGCCTCCTCGGCATACCGGCGCGCGCTGTCCAGCTCGCCGAGTACGAGCAGCGCCTCCGCCAGACGCACCTGCACCAGGCCCTCCTCGACGTAGCCGGTCTCCTCCGGCTCCTCCTCGGGACGGATGCGCGTGGAGCAGCTCTCGGCGCTCCGCATACGTTCGTACGCGCCCTGCCGGTCGCCGATGCGGGCGTAAGCCCTCGCCTGCATCGCGTACAGGTCGGTCGCCAGGGCGGGCGTGCAGTGCGGCCCCGGCGTCCGTAACACGGCCTCCGCGCAGGCGATCGCGCGCCTGTCGTCCCCGAGGAACAGGGCCTGGTTGACGAGCAGCGCCACGACGTAGCCGCCGAAGTGCCTGTCCCCGGAGGCCTTCCCGAGCCGCAGCGCCTGGTGGAAGTAGCGCTGGGCGAGGCCCTGCTCGTCCGCGTCGTACGCGCAGATGCCGCTCATGGCCGCCAACGACCCTGCCGCGCGGCACAGTTCACGTCCCGTCCGGTCGTCGTAGCTGCCGCGCAGCAGCGGTGCGACCTCGCCGGTCAGGAATCCGACGACGCGCGGCCGTGTCGCGACGCCGCCCGCGTTCCGGTACAGGTGCTCGTAGTGCCCCCGCGCGGCGTGCAGCACCTCCACGTCCAACTCGGAGACCTCGTGCGGGCCTTGGTGCGACACGTCGAGATCGTCCGGCGGGTTCTCCCACTCCCAGACCGGGGCCACCGCGGCGGCCCCGCGCAGCAGGCCCGGCCCCGGTGCGTCCGCGTGCATCTGGTCGGCGCGCCAGGACACGGCGGCACGCTCGACGAACCGGCCCAGCGAGGCGCCGTCTCCGCTCTCGTCCCCGGCCTCCCCGGCGTGGCTGCCGCCGCCGGCATCCTGCACCGATGCCGCCGGTCCGCGGCCGTGCGGGCCGCCCATGCCGATGTCGCCGAGAGTGAGCGTGCGCCCGAGCCGTGACCCGAGTATCCGGCAGACCATCTCCGGAACACTGCCGCGCGGACGTTGGCCCTTCAGCCATCGTGCGACGGAAGTGTGGTCGTAACGCAGAGTCATACCGCTCTCCGCGCCGAGACGGTTCACCCTCATGGCCAGACCGGCCCGGGAGATTCCGGACTGGTCAAGCAGTACGTGCAGTTGACTGTTGGGCTCCATCACGCCCTCCGGTCGTCCAACCCTTGTTTCGCAGAGTAACGGACGCTGTTTCACACGGGGTGTGAAAGAGCCACCTGTGCGTGCACGCGACACATCTCCCGGACAAGCGGAAGCTGCGGTTCGCTGTAAGCAGTCCGCACACGGCCCCGTGTACGGAGAGCGACAGTGAGGAGCAGCACCATGAACGACCCGATCCGGTTCCACTTCGAGGTCAGCGGGGCGGCCGGCCATGCAGCCTGACGCGCGCCGCAGGCGCGATCCCACGCCGAACGGCGAGTTGCGCGGCCTGCTCGCCGAAACCGAATGGACGCAGGAGGCGTTCGCCCGCGCCATCGGGCGGCTGGGCGCCGAAGCGGGCGTCCGGCTCAGGTACGACCGCACCTCCGTGGCGCGCTGGCTGCGGGGCAGCCGGCCCTCGCCGCAGGTACAGGGCTTCATCGCGGAAGCTCTGTCCCGGCGCCTGGGCCGGCCGGTCCCGGTCGCGCAGCTCGGCATGGGAGACGGACGCAGCGGCGGCAGGGGCCGCCGGAGCGCGGAGAGCCGCGCGGAGCCCACCGGCCGGACGTACGTCCCGGCGGCACGCCCCGCTCGTCCCGCCGACCAACTGGCCGCGCTCACCGCGGCGGTGGTGGGCCCGCCGCGAGCGGACTCCCCGCCCGCCGCCCCCTACCAGCTCACGCTCCTGAAGCAGCAGGGCCTCGCGCACAGCCGTCCGTCCGGCAGCAACCCGCCGGCGTCTCCCGCGAATTCGCCCTCCGCGGGAGAGGGCGAGGAGCACGGGGGCATCGGCGACGTGCCCACGGAGACGCCCGAGCCCCTCCGTCCGCGTCCGCCCCGGGATCACTCCCCCTCCTCCCGGGGCGGACGTCCCGCCCGTCGTACGGCGCCGGACGAGGTGGCGTCGGTGCGCGAGCACGTCCGCTTCTTCTCGCAGCAGGCCGACCGGCACGGCGGCGGCCACATCCGCACGACGCTCGCCGCCTCCCTCGCCGCGCTCGTCCGCAGGCTGCGTACCGGCGGAGAAGGGCCCCACCATCCGCAACTCGTGGCCGGGGCCGCCCGGTTGAGCTACCTGCTGGCCCGCGTCTACGCGGACGAGTACCGGCACGGACTCGCCCAGCGGGCGTTCCTCACCGCCGCCGAACTGGCGGAGGAGGGCGGCGACCCCGAGGGCGTGGCGCTGGCCCGCCGGGCGCTCAGCTCCCAGGCGCACCAGCTCGGTCACCGGCGCCAGAGCCTCGAACTGGCCGAGGCCGCCTGCGAGTCGGCGCCCGCGGGTACGGCTCCGTCGGCACGTGCCTTCCTCTACGCGGGACTCGCCGTCGCACAGGCCGGCCAGGGCCGGCGCCACCGCGCCCTGGCCGCGTTGCGCAGTGCCGAGCACGAACTGGCGCGCTCGCCCGCGGACTTGACCACGGGCCCCGAGAGCCCCGACGGCGAGCCCGTCGGCTCGTACCAGGACGCGGCCCTCCACTACCAGGCCGGCCAGGTGCGGGCGGCACTCGGCGACCGCGAGGGCGCCGTGCGCGAGCTGCGGGCCTCGCTCCGCTTCCGCCCCGAGGGCGAGTGCCGCTCCCGCGCCCTCAGCGAGGCCGAGCTGGCCGAACTGCTGCTTGCGCAGGGCCGGTTGGAGGAGGCCTGTGCCGCCTGGGAACTCTTCCTGGAGGACTCCGCCCTCATCAGGTCCGGACGCGCCCGCCGCGCCCGCGACCGCATGCCGCGGCTGCTCCGTCCGTACACGCAAGAGCCCTGCGTGCAGGGCCTGCTGACGCGGGCCGGGATGCCGCTCGGCACGCTGTGAGCGGAGTAAGTGCCGGACGAGCGGGGCATACCCCTCGAACACCACGAGAGCGCACGGGAAGGTACGGGGCGAGATGGCCACACCCATCACAGCGAGCACCCTCCTCGAAGCCCTGAAGAAGGCGGGCGTCGAGTACGAGGAGGTGCGCGACTGGCGCAACCACAACCGCAACCACAAGGGTCCCTGGGGCCCCGTGCACGGGGTCATGATCCACCACACGGTGACCAGCGGAGCGGAGGCGACGGTCGACCTGGTCTACGACGGCCGGTCGGACCTTCCCGGCCCGCTGGCGCACGGGGTCGTCACCAAGGACGGCACCGTCCACCTCGTCGGGCACGGCCGCGCCAACCACGCGGGCCTCGGCGACGACGACGTGCTGCGCGCGGTGATCGCCGAGAAGAAGGACCTGCCGAACCCCAACCAGGCCAACACCGACGGCAACCGCTACTTCTACGGCTTCGAGTGCGAGAACCTCGGCGACGGCGACGACCCCTGGCCGGAGAAGCAGCTCGACGCCATCGCACGCGCCGCCGCCGCGCTGTGCAAGCACCACGGCTGGAACGAGCGCTCGGTGATCGGCCACCTGGAGTGGACGGACCAGAAGGTCGACCCGCGCGGCTTCACGATGGACGAGATGCGCGAGCGCGTCGCGGAGCGGCTGAAGTAGCGGAACCCCGCGGGGCCGGCAGCGCGACAATGGAGCCGTGAACAGCAGCGCGCCCGCCCCACAGCCCCCGCCGCAGCGCGTCCCGGCCCCCTCCGACGGGGGCGGGGACGCGCTGCTCGCCGCTCTCCGCCCCGCACCCGTGCTGCCCTCGCCCGTACAGGAGCTCGACGACGCACGCTTCGCGCGGCGCGGCGTGCGTCTGCTTCTCAAGCGCGACGATCTGATCCACCCCGCCCTTCCGGGCAACAAATGGCGAAAACTCGCCCCTAATCTGCGTGACGCGCTCGATTCCGGAGCCGGCACGCTCCTCACGTTCGGCGGCGCCTACTCCAACCACCTGCGCGCCACCGCCGCCGCGGGACGCATGCTCGGGCTCGCGACAGTGGGCGTCGTGCGGGGCGACGAACTGGCGCACCGCCCGCTCAACAGCTCCCTCGCCGGGTGCGCCGCCGACGGCATGCGCCTGCACTTCGTCTCCCGTTCCGCCTACCGGCACCGCGGCGAGCCCGAGTTCCTCGCCCGGCTCCGCGACGACCTGGGACTCCCCGGCGGGGAGGGCGCCCTCGTCATCCCCGAGGGCGGCAGCAACCCCCTTGCCGTACAGGGCTGTACGGAACTGGGCCGCGAGCTGCGCGGCCGCGCCGACGTCGCGGCCGTCGCCTGCGGCACCGGCGGCACCCTGGCGGGCCTCGCGGCCGGACTGTCGCCCGGCCAGAGCGCGCTGGGCGTCCCCGTGCTGCGCGGCGGCTTCCTCACCGATGAGATACGTGACCTGCAACGATCGGCGTTCGGCGGTCCGAGGGGCGACTGGCGCCTGGACGGGCGCTTCCACTTCGGCGGCTACGCCCGCACCGCTCCCGAGCTGACCGGCTTCGCCGCCGACTTCGCCGGGCGGCACGGCCTGCCGCCCCTGGAGACGGTCTACGTCGCCAAGCTGCTCTTCGGCCTCACGACCCTCGCCGAGGAGGGGGCGTTCGCCCGCGGCACGACCGTCGCGGCCGTCGTCACAGCGCGGGGTTAGCCTTGCCGCATGATCAGATCCGCCGTCCCCGCCGACGTGCCGGCCATCCACGCGATGATCCGCGAACTGGCCGAGTACGAAAGGGCGCTGGAGCATGCGCGAGCCACCGAGGAACAGCTGCACGACGCCCTCTTCTGCGAACACCCCGCCGTCTTCGCACTGATCGCCGAGACGGACACGGAGAGTGACACCGTCGGTTTCGCTCTGTGGTTCCGCAATTTCTCTACTTGGACGGGCACTCACGGTGTGTATCTGGAAGACCTCTACGTACGCCCCTCCGCTCGCGGTGCGGGACACGGCAGGGAACTGCTTTCAGCCCTTGCCGGAATCTGTGTCGAACGGGGTTATGAACGCTTCGAGTGGTGGGTATTGGACTGGAACGACCCCTCTATCGGTTTTTACAGATCTCTCGGGGCCGAACCGATGGAGGACTGGACGGTCTTCCGCATGTCCGGAGAGCCGCTGCACGCACTGGCGGGTGTCAACGCAGCGTAACCACTTCGGATTCACGACCTCCGACCCCTAGCCACAGACAGTGCCCATATGTTTACTATGGGTGACGCTCGTGGGCTGGGGCGCCGTAGATCCGTGCGGGCGACATCTGGTCGCGGATCGCGATAGCGTCGCAGGCGAACCATCGACAGAGTCAGGCCGTTGGTTCTCCGTGGAAGAGATCCACGGCTGCGCGGCGGACCGCGCACGCGCAACAGCGAACGAGCCGAACCGGCTTGTGCCACCTTGGAGGTGAGGGTGTCCCAGATCGCAGGTGAGCCCGTGGGGCAGGACGGACAGGACTTCGTCGAGGTCCGGTTGCCCGCGGCGGGTGCCTATCTGTCGGTGCTGCGTACGGCCACTGCCGGACTCGCAGCCCGCTTGGACTTCACCCTCGACGAGATCGAGGATCTGCGGATCGCCGTGGACGAGGCGTGCGCGATCCTCCTCCAGCAAGCGGTGCCGGGCTCCGTTCTCAGCTGTGTCTTCCGGCTCGTGGGCGACTCCCTCCGGGTCACCGTGTCGGCGCCCACGACCGACGGCCGGGCCCCTGAACGCGACACCTTCGCCTGGACTGTGCTCTCAGCCCTGGCCGGCGAGGTGGATTCGGCTGTCTCCGACGACCGTACGGTCAGCATCAGCCTGCACAAGAAGCGCGGTGCCGGCCCCGGAGCGCCGTGACCGCGCACGAGGCACGGGAGCATGGGGCCGGTCGCATCGGTGCGGCGGCCGACCCGGTCGTGCCCGAGCAGGCCAGACCGCACCCCGCCGACCCCACCAGTCAGCCGGAGCAGGCAGAGCGGGCGGACGCGATGGAAATGCAGCAGCAAGAGACCCAGGGCCACGGGTCCGGCCAGCACGGCGCCCGTGCGGCGCGGGCCACCCAGTTCGCGCAGTTCGACCCGCGGGACCGCAGCGGGGCGCGCGCCATGTTCATCGCGCTGCGCAACCTGCCCGACGGCTCTCCCGAGCGCGCCGAGCTGCGCAACCATCTGGTGCGTATGCACCTCCCCCTCGTGGAGCATCTGGCCCGCCGCTTCCGCAACCGCGGCGAGCCCCTCGACGACCTGACCCAGGTGGCGACGATCGGCCTGATCAAGTCCGTCGACCGCTTCGACCCGGAGCGCGGGGTGGAGTTCTCCACGTACGCCACCCCGACCGTGGTCGGCGAGATCAAGCGCCACTTCCGCGACAAGGGCTGGGCCGTCCGCGTCCCGCGGCGCCTTCAGGAGCTGCGGCTGTCTCTCACGTCGGCCACTGCCGAGCTCTCCCAACTGCACGGCAGGGCACCGACAGTTCACGAACTGGCGCAGCGCCTGTCGATCTCCGAGGAAGAGGTGCTCGAGGGCCTGGAGTCCGCGAACGCCTACAGCACGCTCTCCCTGGACGTCCCCGACACTGACGACGAATCCCCAGCTGTCGCCGACACCCTGGGCGCCGAGGACGACGCGCTCGAGGGCGTCGAGTACCGCGAATCACTCAAACCGCTGCTCGAGGAGCTGCCGCCGCGGGAGAAGAAGATCCTGCTGCTGCGCTTCTTCGGCAACATGACCCAGTCGCAGATCGCGCAGGAGGTCGGCATCTCCCAGATGCACGTCTCCCGTCTGCTGGCCCGCACGCTGGCCCAGCTGCGCGACCGGCTGCTCGTGGAGGAATAGACCGGCACAGCCAGCACCACGCCAGTAGCGCGCGTCCATCCATATCCATGGGTGGACGCGCGCCGTGTGTGCCACGGCACACACGAATACGCGGCGGAGGGTCCGGCCGTGATGCCTTGCTGCGCCGCCTCAGGCGTCGCGCGGCCCGATGCCCAGCGCCTCGGTCGCCGTCGGGTTGATCAGGCAGCCGAGAACCACCGCGCCGGTCAGCGCGATCACGACGCCTCCGGCCACCCAGACCCCGCCGTTCTGCGCCATCTGGTAGCCCGAGGGCAGTGCGATCAACTGCACCATCATCGAGGGGCCGCGGCTCCAGCGGCGGCGCAGCCACAGGCCACGCGCCGCGGCCAGCGGCAGTACGGACAGCGCAAGCACCGTCAGCGCCATGGTGACCGCCTGGACCATCCCGTCCGGCTCGTCCGTCGCCAGCATCACGAGCGACGTCACGCCGAAGGCGGCCACGACCACACCCTCCAGGGCGGTCAGCACAGCGGCTGTCGTGAGCCGTCGAGGACGGCCGGCGGCGGAGGTCTCGTTGACTGCTGACACAGGAGCAGCGTAGCCCTCCCCAAGGGCCGGTTCGAAAGGCCCGTGCGCACACCCCCTGTGGCTGCCGCGGCCGATGAGTACGCTGCACCCCATGCGCGCTCTCCTCGTGGTCAATCCGGTTGCCACCACCACCAGCCTGCGTACGCGTGAGGTCATCACGCATGCGCTGGCCAGTGACCTCAAACTGGACGTGGCGACCACGGAATCACGCGGCCACGCACGTGAACTCGCCCGTCTCGCGGCCCAGAACGGCGAGACGGAGCTGGTCATCGGCCTCGGCGGCGACGGCACCGTCAACGAGATCGTCAACGGCCTGCTGCACGACGGCCCGGCCCCGGAGCGCCTGCCCCGCCTCGCCGTCGTTCCCGGGGGTTCCACCAACGTCTTCGCCCGCGCCCTGGGTCTGCCCAACGACGCCGTCGAGGCGACGGGCGCGCTGCTGAACGCGATCGAGTCGCGCAGCGAACGCACGATCGGCCTTGGCCTGGCGTCCGGCGTGCCCGGCACCGACGACGCGGGAGTACGGCCGCGCTGGTTCACCTTCTGCGCGGGCCTCGGGTTCGACGCCGGAGTGGTCGGCCGGGTCGAACAGCAGCGTGAGCGGGGAAAGCGGTCCACCCATGCTCTGTATGTGCGGCAGGTGATGCGGCAGTTCCTGAAGGAGCAGCACCGCAGCCAGGGCACGATCACGCTGGAGCGGGAGGGCGAGGCACCCGTCGAGGACCTGGTGCTCTCCATAGTCTGCAACACCTCCCCCTGGACTTTCCTGGGCAACAAGCCCGTCTACGCCACCCCTCAGGCGTCTTTCGACACCGCCCTCGACGTGCTCGGTCTCTCCCGCCTCACCCCTCTCGCGGTGAGCCGCTACGGGACCCAGCTGCTGACGTCCAGCCCCAGGCGCGGACCTCGCGGTAGACACGCGGTAACCCTGCACGACTTGATGGACTTCACCTTGCATTCGCAGGCGCCACTGCCGTTTCAGATGGACGGTGACCACCTGGGAGTGCGGACAAGTGTGAAGTTCACAGGTGTACGCCGTGCACTGCGTGTGATTGCTTAAGTGGAAGTCGCGAAAGTCCTTTCACTCGAACGTTTAAACCAGGGTGCACCCCCTGGAAGTACGACTGTGAGTGAGTCGACACCAAGGATTCAAAAAAAACTTTCCTGAGGGGGTTGTATCCGCCGCCGAGGTTTGCGAGTCTCTTCATGGCGATCGGGACGGCCCCTCACGGCGGCCCCCAGACGCCCGAATCCTCCCTCTCATTTCCGCTGGGACCCGTATCACAGTTGAACGGCGCCCCTTCCCTTGCGAGGGGATTCGTGAAAGCGTTCACATTCACAAGCATCAGCACCAACCCACGAGGAGAGGTAGCAGCCATGGACTGGCGTCACAACGCCGTTTGCCGCGAGGAAGACCCCGAGCTGTTCTTCCCCATCGGCAACACCGGTCCTGCGCTGCTGCAGATCGAGGAAGCGAAGGCCGTCTGCCGCCGCTGCCCCGTTATGGAGCAGTGCCTGCAGTGGGCCCTGGAGTCCGGTCAGGACTCCGGTGTCTGGGGTGGCCTCAGCGAGGACGAGCGCCGCGCGATGAAGCGCCGCGCCGCTCGCAACCGGGCGCGGAACAACGCCGCGACCGCTTGAGCCTGACGCTCACACCCCGCCGATCGCTGCATCCCGAGCCGCAGCGCGCAGTGCCGAGACGCGCACCGCGTAATCAAAGGCCTTGAGCCCCTCGTCCCACCGGACAGGGGCTCAACGCCTGTTCGGGCGCGGTTGCGGCAGCCGCGGCTCCGGCAGGAGCGCGTACCTCCGCCCCGCTCCGTGCGTGACGCTTCCCACCTGCCGCGGCGGAACCGCGCGTTCAGCGCTTGTCGCGCTTCTCCGCGGCGACCGGCAGGTCGAAGACGACGCGCGTGCCGCGGCCGCCCGGTGCGGGGACCATGTCGAACTCGCCGCCCAACTCCCCCTCCACGAGCGTCCGTACGATCTGCAGGCCGAGGTTGCCGCCCTGCTTCGCCTGGAAGCCCTCCGGAAGCCCGCGGCCGTCGTCCTGCACGGTGACGAGCAGCCGTCCGGGGTCCTTGCCGACGCCCGCGCTCCGGACCGCGCCTACCTCGATCGAGCCTTGCTCGCCCGGCCCGAAGCCGTGCTCCAGGGCGTTCTGCAGCACTTCGGTGAGCACCATGGACAGAGGCGTGGCGACTTCGGCCTCCAGTACGCCGAAGTGGCCGGTGCGGTGGCCGGTGACACGGCCCGGGGAGATCTCCGCCACCATCGCCAGGACGCGGTCCGCGATCTCGTCGAACTCGACGCTCTCGTCCAGCGTCTGGGAGAGGGTCTCGTGCACGATCGCGATGGAGCCGACGCGCCGTACCGCCTCGTTGAGCGCTTCCCTGCCCCGGTCGGAGTCCATCCTGCGGGCCTGCAGCCGGAGGAGCGCGGCTACCGTCTGGAGGTTGTTCTTCACCCGGTGGTGGATCTCGCGGATCGTGGCGTCCTTCGTCATCAACTCGCGTTCCCTGCGGCGCAGCTCCGTGATGTCGCGCAGCAGGATCAGTGAACCGATGCGGGCGCCCTTGGGTTTGAGGGGGATGGCGCGCAACTGCACCACGCAGTCGTTGGCTTCGACCTCGGCCCCGCGCGGCGCCCAGCCGCTCGCGAGCTTGACCAGCGCCTCGTCGACGGGCGCGCGGGAGGGCGCGAGTTCGGCCGTGACCTGGCCGAGGTGGAGCCCGACGATCTCGGTCGCCAGGCCCAGCCGGTGGTAGGCGGAGAGGGCGTTGGGGCTGGCGTACTGGACCACCCCGTCCGCGTCGAGGCGGATGAGCCCGTCGCCGACGCGCGGGATGTGGTCGATGTCGAGCTGCTGCCCGTGGAACGGGAAGGAACCCGCCGCGATCATCTGGGCGAGGTCCGACGCGCTCTGCAGGTACGTGAGTTCGAGGCGGCTGGGCGTGCGCACCGTCAGCAGGTTCGTGTTGCGCGCGATGACCCCCAGGACGCTGCCCTCCCTGCGCACGGGAATGGACTCGACGCGTACGGGCACCTCCTCGCGCCACTCAGGATCGCCCTCCCGCACGATCCTTCCCTCGTCGAGCGCCGCGTCGAGGAGAGGCCGGCGGCCGCGGGGCACGAGGTGGCCGACCATGTCGTCCTGGTGCGACGTGGGACCGGTGTTGGGACGCATCTGCGCCACCGAGACGTAGCGGGTGCCGTCGCGGGTGGGGACCCACAGCACGAGATCGGCGAACGAGAGGTCCGAGAGCAGCTGCCATTCGGAGACGAGCAGGTGCAGCCACTCCAGGTCGGTGTCGGTGAGGGCCGTGTGCTGGCGTACGAGATCGTTCATCGAGGGCACAGCGGCGAGCCTACCGGCGGTCCGCCGGCGGCGGAGGGGACGGTTCCTCCACGGGTCGTTCACGTCCGCGGGCCGAGGCTCATCCGCGAGCTACGAAATCCGTTGCGTATTGCACCCGGACTTCGTCTTCTGGTGATGAAAATCCGCGATGGCATGGACAGAGAAGAGTGGTCTAGTCCACAATGAACCCGAAGTAACACAGCCTTCTGCCCTCCCCGCACAGGGGGGCAGAGCGAGACCGCGGCGCTCTCTGCCCTGACTGCGCCCCGGTCTCCGGGCTCCGGGCTGCGGTGCCGGGCGGGTTGAGGGTCCCGCTCTGGTACCGCGGCCCGAAGTGCTTTCCGGGCACGGTGCGCGAAGGCCGGCCGGGGCCGGACAGGCGCCGGGCGCCGGGTCCGCCGGACGCGGACGTCCGACAGCCGGGCGGCCCGACGGCCCTTCGTTCGCGCCCGAACCTCCCCCGCCCGTCGTCAGCGGGTCTCCGTCACCTTGGCCAGTGCCCTGGGGGCGTCGGGGTCCTGACCGCGGGCGATGGTCACCTCGTAGGCGAGCATCTGCAGCGGAATGATCTCCAGGATCGGCTGCAGCTCCTCCGGAAGCCCCGTCGGCAGGGCGAAGCCCGCGGAGGCGCGGGCGACCGCGTCCTCGCTGCCGATGACGACGAGGTCCGCACCGCGGTCGCGGAGCCTGTCGAGGACGGGCTGCAGGGCCTCGCCGCCCTTCCCCTCGGTGACGACGGCGATGACCGGGGAGACGTTGTCGACCATGGCCAGCGGCCCATGCAGCAGGTCGGCCCCCGAGTAGGACAGGGCGGGGATGTAGCTGGTCTCCATCAGCTTCAGCGCCGCCTCCTTCGCCGTCGGGTAGCCGTAGCCGCGGGAGGTGAGCACCATCCGCTCGGCGAAGCGGTAGCGCCCGGCCAGGGCCCTCACCTCGGACTGGCGGTCGAGGACGGAGCGTGCGAGGTCCGGCAGCGGCTTGGCCGCCTCCACTCCGCTCCCGCCGCGCATGCCCTCCACGAACAGATAAAGGGACAGGAGTTCGGCCGTGTAGGTCTTCGTGGCGGGCAGAGCCTCCTCCGGGCCGGCCAGCACGTCGATGTGGAACTCGCTCACCTCGGCGAGCGGAGAGCCCGAGTTGTTGGTCACCGCGAGAGTCAGCGCCCCCGCCTCGCGTGCCGCCTTCGTGGAGGCCACCAGGTCGGGAGAGCCGCCCGACTGGCTCACGGTGATGACGAGGCAGTCGTTCAGGTCGGGCTTCGCCTCGTACGCCGTGGTGGTGGACATGGAGGTGAGACCGCACGGCTTGCCGAGCAGGATCTCCACCAGGTACTTCGCGTACAGCGCCGCGTTGTCCGATGTCCCGCGCGCCGTGAGCAGCACGAAGCGCGGGCTCCGGGCGGCCACCTGCTCGGCGATCTCGCGGATCCGGGGCGCGCCCTCGTCGAGGATCCGGCGCAGCACGGCGGGCTGTTCGGCCATCTCGCCGGCCATGATGCGGCCCGGCTTGCTGCTGCTCTCCTGCGACGGGGCGGACATGTGGCTGCCTCCAGGTGGCTGTTCGACGGTGTGGGACGGACGTACCGCGGCCTCAGTCACCGGCACCTTCGCCTGCGATGACCTCCGCGGCTGCCCGTCCGCAGACGCGGGCGGCTCCGTGGGTGGCGATGTGCAGCGATCCCGCGGGCGGCGCCTGGGGCACCCCCATCTCGACCACGACCGTCTCCGGACGGACGGCGAGCAGGGCGTCCAGGGCGTCGGCCATCCAGCGGTGCCGGTGGACGTCGCGTACCACGGCGACGATCCTACGGCCGCCCGCCACCCGCAGCACCTCGTCCACCAGGCGAGACGGACCACGCGGGGCCCCGGCTTCCGGACCTTCCGCTGCTTCCGCCTCGCCCGCTCCGTAGGTGGCCGCCTCCGTGCCGGGCAGCAGCTGCGAGAGTTCCGCGGCCACGCCCCACGGGGTCTCCCCTCCGACCGCGATGTTCGCCGTCGGGGAGAAGACCGCGACGAACGGCGCCTCCGTCAGGGGCCGGTGGCCGCCGGCGCCCGTGACGCGAAGGGCGCGGCGGGCCGCTTCCAGCCCGATGCCGTCCCCCTGCGGACGGGGCGGCCCGTCCGCGCCCGCGGCCGCGGTGCCGCCCGCCCAGGCCGCGAGGGTCCGTACGCGCGCGGCGGCGTCGGCGAGGCGGACCTCGGGCAGGTCGCCCTCCAGTACGGCGCGCACCAGGGCGTCCCGGAGCCGCAGCACCGTCTCCTCGTCGGCCAGGCCCCCGCCGACGCAGAGGGCGTCGGCGCCCGCGGCGACGGCGAGGACGCTGCCCCGCTCCAGTCCGTAGGTCGCGGAGATCGCCTGCATCTCCATGCCGTCCGTGACGATCAGCCCGGTGTGCCCGAGGCCGCCCTCTTCCCGCGGTGCGCGCAGCAGCCCGGTGAGGGCGGCGGGGCTCAGCGTCCCGGGGAGCGAGGCGTCGAGGGCGGGCAGCAGGATGTGGGCGCTCATGACGCCCTTGCTGCCGGCGTCGATCGCGGCCTGGAACGGGACGAGTTCACGCTCGTGCAGGGTGCGCAGGTCGGCGTCGATGCGGGGCAGCGCGTGGTGCGAGTCGACGGCGGTGTCGCCGTGTCCGGGGAAGTGCTTGACGCATGCGGCGACCCCCGCCGCCTGGAGGCCCTCGATCCAGGCGACGGTGTGGCGTGCGACCAGCCCGGGGTCGTCGCCGAAGGAGCGGACGCCGATGACCGGGTTGTCGGGGTTGGAGTTGACGTCGGCGGACGGCGCCCAGTTGAGGTTGACCCCGCATGCGGCGAGCCGGAGCCCTAGCTCGTGGGCGACCGCCCGCGTCAACTCGGGGTCGTCGACGTGGCCGAGGGCCAGGTTGCCGGGGAAGGACGAGCCGGTACGCGCCTCCAGGCGGGTCACGTCGCCGCCCTCCTCGTCGATGGCGACGAGGACCTCGGGGCGGACGCCCCGCAGTTGGGCGGTGAGGGCGGAGAGCTGCTCCGGCGACTCGATGTTGCGGCCGAACAGGCCGACGGAAGTGAGACCTTCGCCGAGCTGCCGCAGCAGCCATTCGGGCGCGCTGGTGCCGGTGAAGCCGGGTTGCAGCACGGTGAGCGCGTCCCGGGTGAGGCTCTCGGTGCCGGTTGCGAGCGTGGTCATGTGGCGCATTGTCCCTTCACTGTCGGCCCGTCGCCGCCGGACGGCGGACGTGCGGGTACGGGCGGGATGTGCGGGGTCGAAGACGGGCGGTCGTGCCGGGAGCCGGGGTTCAGCCCTTCACGGCGCCGGCGGTGAGCCCGCCGACCGCTTTGCGCTGCAGGTAGAGGAAGAGCACGAGGATGGGCAGGGCGAAGAGGGACGCGGCGGCCATCGTCGCGCCCCAGTCGTCGCCGAACGCGGTCTGGAAACGGGAGAGCCACAGGGGCAGGGTCTGCGCCTCGGCGTCCTTGTTGAGGATGAGCACCATCGGGAACTCGTTCCACGCGGTGATGAATCCGAACAGGGACGTCGCCATCAGCCCTGGAGCGAGCAGCGGGAAGATGACCTTCCGGAACGCCTGCGTGCGGCCGCAGCCGTCCACCATTGCCGACTCCTCCAGCTCCTTGGGCACCGCGGCGACGTAGCCGCGCAGCGTGAGGATCGTCAGCGGAAGCACCATCACCGTGTAGAAGAGCGTGAGCGGCACGAGGCTGTTGAGCATGTCGGCGTCCCGCACGGTCATGTAGATCGCGATGACCATGACCTCCCAGGGAGCCATCTGCGCGATCATGAACGTGAGGATGACGCCCTTCCGCCCCCTGAACCGCATCCGCGCGAGCGCGAACGCGGAGAACAGCGCGATGAGCAGGGCGAGTCCTACCGCGAGGAGCGTGACGGTGACCGAGTTCCGCACGAGCGTCCAGAAGTGCTCCGCCCGCACCGCCGTGGCGAAGTGCTCGAACGTGGGGCTGGAGGGGAACCAGACCGGCTCCTCGCTGATGATCTGGGAGTTCGGCTTCAGGGCGGTGCTGAACATCCAGTAGACCGGGAAGACGAAGCCCGCGAAGAGCACGAGCGCCGCCGCGTTCGGCCAAAGGCGTCCCCGGAGACGGCCGAGCTGTGGCCCTTTCACTGTTCGTCCTCCTCTTGTTTCAGCGCGATGCGCAGGTAATACGCCATCAGGGCCAGCAGGATCAGGATCGTGAGCACGGAGATCGCCGCGCCCGTTCCGTAGTGCTGGTTGCCGACCCCCTCGACGAAGGCGTAGACGGGGAGGGTCTCGGTGAGCCGGTCCGGGCCGCCCTCGTTGACGGCGAAGATGTGCGGGAACGCCTTGAAGATCCAGATGACTTCGAGGAACGTCGTCACCAGCAGGAATGGGCGCAGGAAGGGCAGCGTGACCGTGCGGAAGCCCTGCCAGGCGCCCGCCCCGTCGAGTGCCGCGGCCTCGTACAGCTCCCTGGGGATGGTCGTGGTCGCCGCGTAGAGGTTGACGGCGACGAACGGCACCGACGTCCAGACGATGAGCAGCGAGATGACGAAGAAGGTCGACAGCTGCCCACCGGTCCAGTTGTAATCGGCCATCGAGTGCAGACCGGCCGCGTCGAGCAGCCAGTTCACCACTCCGAAGCGCTGCGCGAAGAGCCATTGGTAGACGGTCGTCGCCGCGATGACGGGCATCGCCCACGCGAGGACGAGACCGGCCGAGAGCAGCAGCCGCATGCGGGGGCCGAGACGGGCCAGCAGCAGTCCGGTCAGCGTGCCGCCGACCATGATGACCACCACGTTGACGACCGTGAAGAGGATGGAGCGGAGGGTGACTCTCCAGAAGTCCTCGCTGCCGAGTGTCCTGCTGTAGTTGTCCGTTCCCGTCCACTCGGTGACGTGCTGGATCAGCTGCGTCATGTTGAGGTTCTGGAACGAGAGCATCCCGTTCATGACGAGCGGCCAGCCGAGGAAGACGGCGGTGGCCACCAGGGCGGGAAGCAGCAGCACGTACGGGAGTGCGCCGCGCCTGCGTGCGCCGTCGTTCCCCGGGGCGGGCGCGCTGCCCGGCGGTGTGACGGTGGGACTGCTGCGTGCGGAAGTCGGCGCCTCGTGGGTCTGCACTGACATCTGGGCTCCAGCTCGCGTGGTCGAAGTGCGCCCGGCTGTCCGCCTGCCGGGGGCTGCTCGTTCGTACGGCCGTTCCGGTCCTGACGCCCCGGGCTGACGTCCCGGAAGGACGTTCCGGGCTCGGGCGCCCGGCGGTCGCGCCCCGCGCGCGGGTCCTGTCGAGCGGGGGCGCGGATGCGCGGGGCGTCGGGCGAGGCGGGCGGTCGCGCCGGCCCCTCCGACGGCGCGACCGCGACGGGCCGTCAGGCGGAGCCCGGCCGGAGGGGCCGTGCTCCGCCCCGCCCGTCACTGCTCCTGGGAGAGCCGCTTGTTGATCTCCTGCTCGACCGACTCGGCGGCCTCGGCGTGCGGCGTGCCCTTGAGCACCGCCGTCATGTAGCGCTTCACCGGGTTCGGCGGGTTCTCCACGGCGGCCCACTGCGGGATCAGCGGTGTGAGACCCCCGCCGGCCACCGCGGGTGCCGCCGCCTCGGCCGCGGGGTTGCCCTCGACCTGCTTCTGGAGCGACGCCTTGTTCGGGATCACGCCGCCCTCCTTCGCGAGGGCGCCCTCGAACTCGTCGGACAGCGCGATCTTGAGGAATTCGCGGGCCAGTTCCTGCTTCTCGCTGCCCGCCGCGACGGCCAGGTTGGAGCCGCCGAGGAAGACGCCTTCCGGCTTGTCCGGGCTCTCACCGGGGATCGTGAAGTATCCGATGTCCTTCTCGATCTTCGGATTGGCCTCAACGGCCGTCCCGGCCTCCCAGCCCAGTCCGATGAACGCGCCGGTCTTCCCCTTGGCGAAGACCTCCGCCTGCTGGGGAGTCGCCTCGTCCTTGTCCTTGGGAGCGTCGGAGTAGGAGGCGTACTTCGCGTAGAGCTTCATGGCCTCGCCGGCCTCTGGGGCCGACAGGTTGGAGACCCACTTGCCGCCCTGCTTCCTGACAAGGCCGGCGTCCTTGCCGATGAGCAGTCCGTCGAAGAAGTACCAGTTCTGGCCGGGCAGATAGAGCGGTTCCGCGTCGGTCTTCTTCTCTATCGCGTCCAGCGCGTCGAAGAACTCCGCCCGGGTCCTGGGCGTGCCCTTCAGCCCCGCCTCGGCCCAGATCCGCTTGTTGTAGATGACGGTGCGGTTGACCGTGTACCAGGGGGCCGCGTACTGCTTCCCGCCGTAGACGGCGGACTTGTTGACGGACTCCGTCCAGTCCGCGCCGATGCTCTTCCTCAGGTCGCCGAGGTCGGCGAGACCGCCCGTCTTCGCGTACGCCGGCGTCTGGGTGTTCCCCACCTCGATGACGTCCGGCGGCTCCGACTCGGACAGCGCGGTGGTGATCTTCTGCTGGATGCCGTTCCACTGCTGGACTTCGAGCTTGAGCTTGGCGCCGGTCTTCTTCTCGAAGGCCGCCCTGACGTCCTTCTCCCACTGCTTCGGGGTCGAGCCGTCCATCGCCCACAGGGTGAGCGTCTGGCCCTCGAAGCCGTCCGCCGCGGACTCCGCGGGTCCGGATCCGCAGGCCGTAACAGCCGTCAGCAGAGCGGCGGTTGCGGTCGCGGCCATGAGTCGTCGCTTCACAGCATCCTCCTGGAACGGCCTTGACGTGACATGATGGGGTAATGGTTTAGACCAGTCCGCAGCTTGGCCTAGACCTATAAGGGTGTCAACGGGGGAGAAGACCCGCGGCCGGTTCCGTTATCGGAACGACATCTGAGCGGGGCGGCCCCGTTCACCCGCGGTCATGCCACGATGTGAGCCCCGAAGTGGAAGCAGAGCCGAGGACACGCGCCGGGATGTGACCCGGCCTGTTCCGGCAGCCGAAGCCCGAACGGGAGCCGGGTGCGAGGCGTTCAGCACGGTCCGCGTACACGGAGGAAGCCGGAGACGGCAGCACGAGGAGAGGCGGGGAGTCGAGCGATGAGCACGGACGGGGGCGCGGTCGCAGCCGCGGCAGAGCCGGAGTCGGGAAGCGGCAACGGCGGCGCGCGGACCGCACGCGTGCCCAAGTACTACCGGCTCAAGCGGCATCTGCTCGAGATGACGGAGACCATGCCGCCCGGTACGCCCGTCCCTCCGGAGCGCACGCTGGCCACGGAGTTCGACACCTCGCGCACGACCGTCCGGCAGGCCCTGCAGGAACTCGTCGTCGAGGGGCGGCTGGAGCGCATCCAGGGCAAGGGCACGTTCGTCGCGAAGCCCAAGGTCTCCCAGGCGCTGCAACTCACCTCCTACACCGAGGACATGCGCGCCCAAGGCCTGGAACCGACCTCCCAGCTGCTCGACATCGGCTATGTCACCGCCGACGACCGCCTCGCCGCCGCGCTCGACATACCGTCGGGCGGACGCGTACTGCGCATCGAACGGCTGCGGCTCGCGAGCGGCGAGCCGATGGCCATCGAGACCACGCACCTCTCGCAGCGGCGCTTCCCCGCCCTGCGCCGCAGCCTCGTGAAGTACACCTCGCTCTACACGGCCCTCGCCGAGGTGTACGGCATCCACCTCGCGGAGGCGGAGGAGACCATCGAGACCTCGCTCGCCACCCCGCGGGAGGCCGGACTGCTGGGGACGGACGTGGGGCTGCCGATGCTGATGCTCTCCCGGCACTCCGTGGACACGGAGGGTGAGCCCGTGGAGTGGGTCCGCTCGGTGTACCGCGGCGACCGGTACAAGTTCGTCGCCAACCTGCAGCGGCCACAGGACTGACTCGGCACCCGGCCGCCCGGCCGGGGCTCCTCCGGCGGGAGCGCGTCCCCGCACGGCGGCGACCGTCACACAGGGCCCCGACGGGCCCGGGGCGCATCCCCTGCCCCATGAGGGGGCGCCCCCGCCGCCGCGTGAAACAAAAGGTGCTGTTCCGTTATCCGTGCAGGTAGTGACGGGGACCGAGCCGTTCGTTTAGATTTCCTGCGCGTCTCGACAGGACATGAACCGACGGACGGAGCACCGGCATGCCAGCGCCACCCGAACCACCAGAGAACGAGCCGCCCGTCGTCACGCCGACGCGGGTCGTCATCGGGCTGTGCCTGCTCATACCGTTCGTCGCGATGCTGTGGGTCGGGTCCTACGCGCGGCTCGAACCCACCTTCATCGGGCTGCCCTTCTTCTACTGGTACCAGATGCTCTGGGTGCCGGTGTCCGCGGTGCTGACCATGATCGCGTACCGGCTCGTCAAGCGTGAGAACGCCAAGCGGCGCGCGGCACGAGGGGGTGACGCGTGATGGGCGGAGTGAACGTCACCGCGCTGGTGGTCTTCGTCTTCTTCTTCGTCCTCGTCACCGCCATGGGCTTTCTCGCTGCCCGCTGGCGCAAGGCGGAGAACAGCAACAGCCTCGACGAATGGGGCCTGGGCGGCCGGAGCTTCGGCACCTGGGTCACCTGGTTCCTGCTCGGCGGCGACCTCTACACGGCTTACACGTTCGTGGCGGTCCCGGCGGCCATCTACGCGGCGGGAGCGGCCGGCTTCTTCGCCGTCCCGTACACGATCCTCGTCTACCCCCTGATCTTCACGTTCCTGCCGCGGCTCTGGTCGGTCTCGCACCGCCACGGCTACGTGACGACCTCCGACTTCGTGCGCGGACGGTTCGGCTCCAAGGGGCTCTCGCTGGCCGTCGCGGTCACCGGCATCCTCGCCACGATGCCGTACATCGCGCTGCAACTGGTGGGCATCCAGGCCGTCCTGGACGTCATGGGCGTCGGCGGCAGCGAGTCGACGCACTGGTTCCTCAAGGACCTGCCGCTGCTGATCGCCTTCGGCGTGCTGGCGGCCTACACCTACTCCTCGGGACTGCGCGCTCCCGCGCTGATCGCGTTCGTCAAGGACACGCTCATCTACATCGTCATCGCGGTGGCGATCATCTACATCCCCATCAAGCTCGGGGGCTTCGACGACATCTTCGCCAAGGCCGGCGAGGCGTTCTCGCAGACCAACCCGGCGACGGGCAAGCCGAGGGGCGAACTGTTCAGCGGCCCCAACAACCAGTGGGCGTACGCCACCCTGGCGTTCGGGTCGGCGCTGGCGCTGTTCATGTATCCCCACTCGATCACGGCGACGCTCTCCAGCGGCAGCCGCAACGTGATCCGCAGGAACACCACGATCCTGCCGCTGTACTCGCTGATGCTCGGCCTGCTGGCGCTGCTCGGGTTCATGGCGATCGCCGCCGGGATCAAGCTCAAGAACGGGCAGCTCGCGATCCCGCAGCTCTTCGAGAACATGTTCCCGGACTGGTTCGCGGGCGTCGCTTTCGCGGCCATCGGCATCGGCGCGCTCGTACCGGCGGCGATCATGTCGATCGCGGCGGCGAACCTCTTCACGCGGAACATCTACAAGGACTTCATCCGGCCGGACGCGACACCCGCGCAGGAGACGTCGGTCTCTAAGGTCGTCTCGCTCCTGGTGAAGGTCGGTGCGCTGGTCTTCGTCCTGGGCATGGACAAGACGGTGGCGATCAACTTCCAGCTTCTCGGGGGCATCTGGATCCTCCAGACGTTCCCCGCGCTGGTGGGAGGCCTCTTCACCCGCTGGTTCCACCGCTGGGCGCTGCTCGGCGGCTGGGCCGTCGGCATGATCTACGGAACGGTGACGGCGTACAACGTCTCGTCCCCCGTCCAGAAGCACTTCGGCGGTTCCAACGAGATCATCCCGGGCATCGGGCAGATGGGCTACATCGGCCTGACCGCCTTCGTGCTGAACGCGGTGGTGACCATCGTCCTGACCCTCGTGCTGCGGGCCGCGAAGGCGCCCGACGGCGTCGACGAGACGCACCCCTCCGACTACACGGCGGACGCCGGAGACCCGGGCGTCAAGGAGGAGTTGCCCGCCCCGACGGCGGCGCCCTGAGCCTCCGGGCACCGCTGATCACACCGGGACCGCAGCCCGCCGGCAGCCACTGTCGGCGGGCTGCGGCATGCTCGTCATATGGACATCACGATCAGAGCCGTACTCAACCGCGAGGTGGAAGAGGTCGGTGAACTCACCGCGCAGGCGTACCTCCAGGACGACCTGCTCGATTCCGGCGAGTCGGACGCGTACCTGTCCGTCCTGCGCGACGCCCGGCACCGCGCCGCCCACGCCGAGGTACTGGTCGCCGCCGACTCCGGCTCCGGAGCGCTGCTGGGCACCGTGACCTACGCGGGCGACGGCGGCGAGTACGCGGAGATCGCGCGGCCGGGCGAGGGAGAGTTCCGGATGCTGGCCGTACGCGCCGAGGGCCGCAACCGCGGCATCGGCGAGGCCATGGTCCGGGCCTGCGCCGACAGGGCGCGCGCGAGCCGGCTGGAACGCCTGGTCCTCTCCAGCCACCCGGCGATGCACGCAGCGCACCGCCTCTACGGGCGGCTGGGGTTCGTCCGCACTTCCGGCAGGGACTGGGAACCGCATCCGGAGCTGTACCCCGGCCTGCGCCTGATCACGTTCGCCCTGGACCTGTGACGCGCGACCAGGCATCAGCCCAAGCCACCGCCGGGTACTAGATGTAGGGCCTGCTCGCGAAGCGCGCCACAACATGTATGCTCGTCCCCGCTGCCGCACAGGGGAATCCGGTGCAAGTCCGGAACTGTCCCGCAACGGTGTGCGATGTGCTGTCTCCTGCCTTCGGGCCGTCGGCAGCACATCGCGAGTCCGAATGCCTGTCCGGCTGCTTCGAAGACGTCCGGGTCCCGAGGGATGGGCCGGTGGACGCTGCGTGGCGTGCCCTGAGCTGACGGCGTGACGCCCGTACGCGCCTGCCGCGTACCTCCCTCGAGATCCTCGTCGTACCACCGAGCGAGGGAGAGCCCGTCCCGTGACCATCGCACCCGCCGGCCCGGATGCCCCAGCCGGCACCGCCGGTCCCGAACGTCCGCACACACCGGAAACCGCGCTGCTGCGCACCCTCACCGAACTCGCCGCGGATCTGCCCGGCACGGACCCGGAGCGGATCGCCGCCGCCGCGCTGCGGGGACGCCGGAAGGGCGGCAGCCAGGCCGAGTTGCGCGGACTGGCGATGGAGGAGGCCGCCGGCCTCATCGGCGAGGAACCCGCGTACTCGCGGCTCGCCTCCCGGCTGCTGACCCTGGCCGTGCGGGAGGAGGCCGCGGCGCAGGGCTGCGTGTCCTTCTCCGCGTCCGTCGCCACCGGCCACCGGGAGGGCCTGATCTCCGACCGCACGGCCGCGTTCGTGCGGGCCCACTCCGGCCGGCTGGACGCCCTGGCCGACCGGGCCTCGGCGGACGGCGCGGACGACCGGTTCGGCTACTTCGGCCTGCGGACGGTGTACTCGCGCTACCTGCTGCGTCACCCCGTGAACCGTCAAGTGATCGAGACGGCACAGCACTTCTTCCTGCGCGTGGCGTGCGGACTGGCCGCCGACGAGTCGGAGGAGGCCGTCGACGAGGTGGCGGAGCTGTACCGGCTGACCAGTTCGCTGGCCTACCTGCCCTCCTCCCCCACGCTCTTCAACTCGGGCACCAGGCACGCCCAGATGTCGTCCTGCTACCTGCTGGACTCGCCGCTGGACCAGCTCGACTCGATCTACCAGCGCTACCAGGAGGTGGCCCGCCTCTCGAAGCACGCCGGGGGCATCGGCCTCTCCTACTCCCGTATCCGCGCACGCGGTTCACTCATCCGGGGGACGAACGGGCACTCCGGCGGCATCGTCCCCTTCCTGCGGACCCTCGACGCCTCCGTCGCCGCCGTCAACCAGGGCGGCCGGCGCAAGGGCGCCGCCTGCGTCTACCTCGAGACCTGGCACGCCGACGTCGAGGAGTTCCTCGAACTGCGCGACAACACCGGCGAGGACGCCCGCCGCACCCACAACCTCAACCTCGCCCACTGGATCCCCGACGAGTTCATGCGGCGGGTCGAGGCGGACGGGCAGTGGTCGCTCTTCTCCCCCTCGGAGACGCCCGAACTCGTTGACCTGTGGGGCGAGGAGTTCGACGCCGCGTACCGGAAGGCCGAGGCGGAGGAGCGCTTCGAGCGGCAGGTGCCGGCCCGGCAGCTGTACGCGCGGATGATGCGCACACTCGCCCAGACCGGCAACGGCTGGATGACCTTCAAGGACACCGCCAACCGGACCGCGAACCAGACGGCCGAACCGGGCGGCATCGTCCACTCGTCGAACCTCTGCACCGAGATCCTGGAAGTCACCGAAGACTCCGAGACGGCCGTGTGCAACCTGGGCTCCGTCAACCTCGCCGCGCATCTCACCCCCGGGGGCGCGGACGGTGAGACCGCCTGGACCGTGGACTGGGAGCGCCTGGACGCCACTGTCCGTACGGCCGTGACCTTCCTCGACCGCGTCGTCGACATCAACTTCTATCCGACCGAGCAGGCCGGCCGCTCCAACTCCCGCTGGCGCCCCGTCGGTCTGGGCCTGATGGGGCTCCAGGACGTCTTCTTCCGCATGCGGCTGCCGTTCGACTCCGACGAGGCCCGCGAGCTCTCGGCACGCATCTCCGAGCGGATCATGCTCACGGCGTACGAGACCAGTGCGGAGCTCGCCGAACGCCACGGTCCGCACCCCGCCTGGGAACAGACGCGCACCGCTCGCGGCGTGCTGCACCCCGATCACTACCCGGAGGCGCAGAAGGGGTCCGCGTGGCCGGAGCGCTGGGCCGCGCTGCGCACCCGTATCGCGGGGACGGGGATGCGCAACTCCCTGCTGCTGGCCGTCGCCCCCACGGCCACCATCGCGGCGATCGCCGGCGTGTACGAGTGCATCGAGCCGCAGGTCTCCAACCTCTTCAAGCGGGAGACCCTCAGCGGCGAGTTCCTGCAGGTGAACGCGTATCTCGTGGAGGTGCTGAAGCGGCTCGGCCTGTGGGACGAGCGTGCCCGCGAGGCGCTGCGCGAGTCGAACGGCTCCGTGCAGGACATGCGGCAGCTGCCCGACGAGGTCCGTTCGCTGTACCGGACGGCGTGGGAGCTGCCCCAGCGCGCCCTCATCGACATGGCCGCCGCCCGCACCCCGTACATCGACCAGGGCCAGTCGCTGAACCTCTTCATGGCGGCGCCCACGATCAACAAGCTCAGCTCGATGTACGCCTACGCCTGGAAGCGCGGCATCAAGACCACGTACTACCTGCGGTCGCGTCCGGCGACGCGCATCGCCCGCGCCGCGGGCTCCGCGGCCGGCTCCCGGCTGCCCGTCCCGCGGACGGAACCGGCCGTGCCGGACACGGCGGAGACCGGCGCCGCCGGCCCCCGCACGGCGGCGGAGGAAGCCGCCGCCTGCTCCCTCGAGAACCCCGAGACCTGCGAGGCCTGCCAGTGACCACCGACAACGCGAACGCCTCCGCCCCCGGCGCCCGGCGCGCGAACCTTCTCGACCCCGGGTTCGAACTGACGCTGCGGCCCATGCGCTACCCGCTCTTCTACGACCGCTACCGCGACGCCATCAAGAACACCTGGACCGTGGAGGAGGTGGATCTCCACTCGGACGTCGCCGACCTCGCCAAGCTCTCCCCCGGCGAGCAGCACATGATCGGCCGGCTCGTCGCCTTCTTCGCGACGGGTGACTCGATCGTGGCCAACAACCTCGTGCTGTCCCTGTACAAGCACATCAACTCCCCCGAGGCGCGGCTGTACCTCTCGCGGCAGCTGTTCGAGGAGGCGGTGCACGTCCAGTTCTATCTGACGCTGCTGGACACGTACTTGCCCGACGTCGACGAGCGGGCGGAGGCCTTCGCGGCCGTCGAGAACATCCCGTCCATCAGGGAGAAGGCGCAGTTCTGCTTCCGCTGGATGGCCGCCCTGGAAGGCGGCGAGGGCGCGGAACGCATCGACGAGCTGCGGAGCAGGTCCGACCGCAGGAAGTTCCTGCTGAACCTGATCTGCTTCGCCGCCTGCATCGAGGGGCTGTTCTTCTACGGCGCGTTCACCTACGTCTACTGGTTCCGCTCGCGGGGACTGCTGCACGGCCTGGCCACGGGCACCAACTGGGTCTTCCGCGACGAGTCGATGCACATGTCCTTCGCCTTCGACGTCGTCGACACCGTTCGCGAGGAGGAGCCCGAACTCTTCGACGCGGAGCTGGAGAAGGAGGTCACGGCGATGCTGGACGAGGCCGTCGAGGCGGAGCTCCAGTTCGCCCGCGACCTGTGCGGCGACGGGCTGCCGGGCATGAACACCGCGTCCATGGAGGAGTATCTGCGGGCGGTCGCCGACCAGCGGCTGCTGCGGCTGGGCTTCCCGGCCCGCTACGGGGCGAGCAACCCCTTCTCGTTCATGGAGCTGCAGAACGTGCAGGAACTGACCAACTTCTTCGAGCGGCGCGCCTCGGCGTACCAGGTCGCCGTGGAGGGGTCGGTCTCCTTCGACGACGAGTTCTGAACCGTCCGCACGCGGAGGGGACTTCGTGCATGCGGAGGGGGCCGCGCTTCCCGCGCGGCCCCCTCTTCATGCTCCGGGTCGCCGGCTGTCCGGGGTCAGCCCTTGCCGCCCTTGAAGCAGCCACCGCAGTTGTGGAACGTCACGTCCCAGTGGTTGCTCTCGTCGAAGTAGATGTTCCCCGAGCCGGACTGCCACTTGTTTCCACCGATGGAGGTGAAGGTGTTCTTGATGTAGCTGGTCAGGCAGCTCGACATCGAGAAGTCCAGCTTGTAGCCGTTCCAGTGGCTGTACGTGCCGTCCGCGTGGCCCGTCTCGGTGCCGCCGGTGACGGTCAGCGCGCAGCCGCTGGCGCCCTTCAGCGTGATGGCGCCGTCGATCGTCGCCGAGTTGACCTGCTCCAGCGAGGTGCAGTTCGGCTTGTTGCGGTCCGAGCAGCCGCCGCTGGAGGTGACGGCGATGCCGGCGCCGTCCAGCTTGGCCTTGGCCGCGGAGTGGCTCATCTTCGCGAGGGCACCGGTGTCCTTGGGCTCCGCGGTCGTGGCCTCGGCGACGTACGCCGTGGAGAAGATGGCGAGCGCCATCGCCGAAGCGCCGACAGTCGCTCGCAGCGCGATCTTTCTGTTCATGGGGGGTTGGGTCCTTCCTGCAATGAAGAGGAGCGGATGGGGTTTCAGGAGACGCCGCAGTTCGGGGCGTTCCAGAACTTGTCGGACCGGTGCGCCACGTGGGTGTGGTCGTCGTGGTCGGGGAAGCCCGGGCCGAGGATCTCGAAGAAGCCGCGGTTGGTCGCTTCCTTGGCGAGGGTGCACAGCGAGTGGGGCGAGACACCGAGGTCGGCGGCGTCACCGAAGAGGTGACGGCTCGTGGCGGAGCCGCCGGCCTGGTCGTTGCACGCCTTGGAGCGGAAACCGCTGGTGACCCTGATCGGCTGGTCGCCCAGCGCGTGACGCAGGGCTTCGAGCTTCCACATGGTGCGCAGAGCGTTCGCCTTGGCCTCCGCCGCGCTGACGGCTCCGCCGCTCCAGTCGGAGTTGCAGTTGTTCAGCTCGGCGTAGTCGAAGTGCACCGGCGTGCAGTCGTCGTCCTGGAGGTCGACGATCTTCTGCAGCGTGGCCTCGTTGGCGACGCCGTCCGCCCCCAGCCCGTACGCCTGCTGGAAACGGGTCACGGCGGCCTTCGTCGCGGGTCCGAACTGCCCGTCGACGTCGAGTACCGCACCGCTCTCGGCGTATCCGGAGATCCTGACCTGCAGCTGGGTCACGTCGTCGCCGGAAGCGCCTTCGGAGAGGGCGCGGTCCCAGGTGAAACACCCGTCGGCTGCCTTGATCTGCGGGCCGGTGCTCGCGCTGGCAACGGAACCCACGAGGACGGCTGCCGCGACCATGACAAGTGCCAGCACGGTCCTGACCGTACTTCTGGGCATACGTATGCCTCCATTAGTGAGGGGAGCAACACCAGAGCCTGTCGTGACATGGAGAGTGCGTCAACAAGTGACAGGAAATGCCAATGGACGAGGCCACTGAATCCGGTGCTCCACAGCAGAAAACCGCCGCCCGACGCGGATGCGAAGGGCGGCGGCCGACTGCCGTGCGGTGAGAGGCGGGAGCCGCGGCGGCGGCCCGAACCCCCGCTCGCCGCCTACTTGTTCGGCACCGTCTCGTACCTGGGGGTTCCCTCTGCCATCTGACGCAGGGCGTCCTTGCGCTCCCGCTTCGACAGCCGGTCGATGTAGAGGTAGCCGTAGAGGTGGTCCGTCTCGTGCTGGAGGCAGCGGGCGAAGTAGCCGGTGCCTTCGACGGCGATCGGCTTGCCCTGGGCGTCCTGCCCGCGCACGACCGCGTAGTCCGGGCGCGCGAGCGACTCGTACGCGCCGGGAACGGAAAGGCATCCCTCGTTCGAGTCGTCCAGGCTGCGGCGCTCCGCCGGGAGTTCGTCGAGAACCGGGTTGCACACCGCTCCGACGTGCCGCACGCCGTCGTCGTCCATGCAGTCGTAGACGAAGACCTTCAGGTCGACGCCGATCTGGTTCGCGGCGAGACCGACGCCCTCCGCGGCCCGCTGGCTCGCGAACATGTCGTCGATGAGTGAGGCCAGCTCGTCGTCGAAGGACGTGACGTCCTTGCACTCCTTGTGCAGCACCGGATTGCCGACGACGGTGATCGGACGGGCGGTGCCGCGCTCGCGGTGAGCGTTCTCACGCGCCTCGCAGTCCCTGGTGTCGTCCACGAACTCCACAGGGGTGCGCTCCTCGCTGATCTCCTGCTGCTGTTGCGCCATTCCGCCGATTGCCTTCCTTGCCACCTGCTCGCCACACGGTCGTCGCCCTACAGCCTAGCCGGGCCTCCCGGGGTGCCTCCCGCGTCACCGAGCCTCGCGGGACGGGGCGGAGCCGCGCGGCGCCACGCGACGGCCGGAAGCAGGAGGCCGGACCGCTGCCGCGGCGCCGTCCAGCCCTCCGGACCGCGTCAGCAGACCTCTTCCAGATCGCGCCATTCACGGCTGTCGGGACTGTCCGCGACCCAACTGTCCAGCAGACCGCGTACCAGCCCGCTTGGTGCCGCGAGGCCGCACTCCCGCTCCGGCACCCACACGTCGCCCGGACCGCCCGGCGTCATGTGCCCCAACGGGCCCGGATGGCCGGGGGAACTGTGATCATGCGGGTCCATGTGCGCCGGCCCGTCGCCGTCGTCGACAGGCATGCGGCTCTCCGAGCAGGTACGGCACAGCAGCCGCACCGAACTCGACCAGTCCTCCGCCGCGAAACCGGCGTCCGCGGCCAGCCGCTCCAGCGCGTCCCGGTCGGCCTCCGTGGCCGCCTGGAGCAGCACGACCCACGTCGGAACCGGAGAGGGCGCCCACAGTTCGATCTCGTCGAAGACGGGGAACGTCGGGCCGCTGCTCGTGGCGCGTTCGCCGTGGGGCACGCCGTCGTGGAGCACCACCTCGCCCCATCGCCGCCCCGACGACGGGAGGGGGATGCTCTGGATCTCCATGCGCGCCGGATCGATACGCCTGCCCCACACGACTTCGGCCTCGCCCTCGGGCGAGAGCCGCACCGCAGCGCTGCCCAGCTGCATACCGGAGGGTTCCGCGGCCGCCGCGCTCTGCGGGCTCCCGGGGACTCGGAGGCCGTACGCCTCCCACGCGCGCCTCGCGAGGGGCCAGTCCTGGAGCGCCGTGGCGGCGATGCCCACGTTCCACCAGTCGGGGGCTCCGGCCTGCCGCTCCAGCAGTGCGACCGCGCGGAGCCCGGCAGTGCGCGCCTGCTCCCAGTCGTGCCGGAACTTGTGCAGCAACGCGAGGTTGAACCAGGACTCCGACAGCCACGGCTCCAGATCGGCGGCCTGCGTGAGCAAGGCGCCGGCATCCTCGTAACGCCCGTCGCCGATGAGCGCGAAGGCACGGTCCGTCGCCTGCCGCCACGAGGCGGAGGGCCGGTGCCGAACCTTGCCGAAGATCCTCACGATGTTCCCGCCTGATTCCCGCCTGTTGACCGGCTGCCGCCTGCTCTCGTCCCTGCTGCCGACGCGCCGCCCGTCCGACGTACACGCACTGTGTGCACTGGCTGTGCGCCCTTTTCGCAGTTCCCCTCTCGCATCCAACCATGCCCGTGCGGGGGGCTGCTCACTACCCGGGAGTCACGCCTCGGGGCCCCGCGCCACGACGCGTGACAGCGCCTCCACGACGCGTGATTCGTAGTCATGGGCACCCCCCAGCCTGAGCCGCTCCAGCGCGCGCAACGAACTCTCCATGTCAGCCTTCCCGGCCACCATGTCCTCGTACGCGTTCACTGTGCGGACGATACGAGCGGTGAGCGGTTGGTCACGGAAGGGATCGGCCTGCCGTTCCACCACCACGGCGACTTCGGAGGCCACTCCGGTCTGCCGTACGACCGCACCTCCCAGCAGTGCGATCCGACGCTGGAGATCCGGGTCGAGGTGCGCTGTCGCTCCGTCCTCGACGGGGTCGACAAGCGAGAGCTGGCCGATGTCGTGCATCAGCGCGGCGTACTCCAGGACAGTGAGATCCGGCTCGATCAGGCCCAGCTCACGCCCCACCGCGCAACTGAGCGCCGCGACCCTGCGGGCGTGCCCGTGCGGTGTGTAGCCGGCCACCTCCGTGGCACGTGCGAGCGAGGCGATGGTCTGCCGGTAGGTCTCCCGTACAGAGGCATAGCGGCGGAAGGAGAACTGCGTGAGCAGCAGCGGCACGCAGAAGACCGGCAGCGCCCACAAGCCCCCGACGGACACCGCCAGCGCGATCACGGCCCCTGTGGCGGCGATCGCGGGGCCGATGCCCACGCGCGCACGCAACTGCCCGCGCAGCAGCGCCCCCAGGGGCCATCCTGTGCGCTCCGCGGCGAACATCGCCGCGAGCACCGCGTCGCACAGTCCCGTGAGGAGCGTGACCGCGAGCAGCCAGAGGGCGTAGAGCGGGCCCTCACCGACCCACTCCCCCAACGCGCCGGTGCTGTACAGCGGTTGGAAGCAGGTCGCGGCGAAACCCACGGAGAGTACGCCGCGCGCCGCGTGGTCGGGCGTGATGGTGGCGCCCCTCGCCGCACGTGGCACCAGTCCCGCCAGGGCGGCGACGATCATCACGGCCACGCACTGCAGCACGCCGGACCCGGCCGGCCTTCCGCCCACGTCGCCCAGCAGGGCGTAACCCAGCGCTCCGGCGGCGCCCAACGGAGCGCTGGAACGCACGACTCCGTCATGGACACTGTCCGGCAGTCTCACGCGCAGTACCTCGCCGACGGCGATGACCGAGCCGAATACGAGTGCCACGTAGGGCTCTTGGAGGCCCCGCCACAGTGTGACGCCGAGCGCTGCGAGGACCAGCGCCACCGCCGCGGCCCTGCACAGGACGGCCGCGTACCTCATGAGTGCGGCCGGGTGGACCGGGTGGGCACGGCGCCGGGACCCGGGCCCCAGGCCTCCGGACCACCGGAGTCCGGATCCACGGAATCCGCACCGCCTGACACGGGGCCGCCGGCCTCCGGAGCACCTGGAGCCTCTGGCACCGGAGCACCGGGCGCCTCGTCAGTCGTACCTCCGACAGTACGCACGGCGTTCGTACCGCTGCCCGTGGCCGTCTCCGCGCTGCCCTCGTCCACTTCCGAGCCGCTCCCCGCCCGTCCGCGCGGCAACCTCACGCGGGCGCTGCCCGCCCCCACCGGCACTTGCTCACGGGCTGCCGGCACGTTTCCGCCCGGAACGTCCGCGGTGACAGCCGGCGACCATCCCTGCCTGTCCAGCGCACCCGCGAGCGCCCCCACCATGCGCGGATCGAACTGCGTGCCCGCACACCGCCGCAGTTCCTCGACTGCCGCCTGCACCGGGCGCGCACGGCGGTAGCTCCGTGTAGACGTCATCGCGTCGAAGGCGTCGGCCACCGCGACGATCCGGGCGAACTCCGGAATCTCCACGCCGGAGAGCCCGTACGGGTACCCGCTGCCGTCCAGCCGCTCATGGTGGTGCAGGATCGCCGACCGCGCCTCACCCAGGAAGCCGATGCCGCGGACCATCTCGTGCCCGTACTCCGGGTGCAGCTCGATGACGCGGCGCTCCTCGTCGGTGAGGGGCCCGTCCTTGCGCAACAGCCTTGTGGGGACGCCGAGTTTGCCGATGTCGTGCAGGATGCCCGCGAAGCGCAGGGCCTCGGTGCGCTCCTCGTCCATCCCCAGCTCCCGTGCGATGAGCACCGACGCCCGGCCGACGCGCTCGCTGTGCCCCCGCGTGTAGCGGTCCTTGATGTCGACTGCCTGCACCAGCGCACGGATAGTCGACTGGTGCGCGCCCCGCTCCCGGTGGTACTGCGCGAAGACCCAGCAGCAGATGTACATGGGGAGCAATACGAAGAACGCCGCAACAGGGCCGTACGAGCTGCGCCAGAGCACCGCCATCATCAGACCGACCAGGCCGTGCACGAGGTGAGGCGGAGCAGCCCGCGCGAACTGGCCGCGCCACGCCGCCCGCAGCGCGCAGCGTTCGGCGGCGACGAGCACGGCACCATCGAGGACCGTGACGACGAGGCAGTACGTGAGCGCTGCGGCGGCCGCGGACGTCAGCAGTGCCGGAAAGCCCGGCGCCCCCGGCACGAACGTGCCGCCCTCCCGGAACGTCGAAGGGCCGGACAGGATGCCGTGGACGTGCGCCGCCGACCAGGCGGCGAGCGCCAGTTGAGCAGCGTGCCAGCACCTCCGCGCAGTTGCGTGACGGGGTTCGACGCGCCCGGCGAGCGCCCCCGGCAGCGCCACGAGCGCGGCTGCGGCGGGCGGAAGCAGAAACGCTCCTGTCAGCAGGACGGGAAAGAACGCCCCCATGTTGCCCGGCACTTGGCGCCCCGTGAGCTTCATCAGAGGGCAGCGCGGGGCGTATTCACAGGCCGCGTACAGCGCCGCGAGCGGCAGCAGGACGCTCAGCTCCACGCCCGGGAAGCCACGCAGGGCGGGAAAAGCGCACCACGCGGCGGCACCCACCGCGCACGCGATGAGCAAGCGCGCTGCACCCGGCAGCGCCACTCCCCGTGCACGCATCGTGCGACTCCTCCCCGTACCACGCCGGAAGGGGAGAATAGGTCGAGCGGAGAGGGAGCGTGGGCGCCATTCCCGTATTGGTTCGCAGGGAAGCGGCGCGGCTCACACGTTCGAGTGAGTGCCGCGCGAAATCGTGGCGCCGATGACCCAACTCCCTTATTGGGGCTGCGAGTTGAACCCGACGCGGATGCACGGCGCAGCAGCGGCGACCGCACGCGCCCATGGGCGGAACAAGCAAGGGGCTGAATCGTGCGGGGGAACGAAGGCCTCCAGCACGGGGGCGGAGACGTCGAGCACGTACGGGCATCAGAGCAGCCGAGCGGCCACCCAGTTGGACTGCGTAGCCCGCTGCCCGGTCAGGCGAACTTCTTCCGGCCGCGAGCGGAGGAGTCGGCCGACGACGTCTCCGTCGCGCGCAGGGCGTCCTGATCGTCCTTCTCAGCGGCACGGCGCTCCGAAGCCTCGGCCTCCCCGGCCGCCGCCGCACCGTCGGAACCCGCGGCTTCGGCGGCGCGGATCAGCTCGATCCGCCCCATCACCTTCGAACGCAGGTCGGACGGGACGTCGTCGTGGCCGCAGCAGCGCTTGACGAGCTTCTTCACCTCCTGCTCCAAGCCGTACTTCTCCAGGCACGGCGAGCATTCGTCGAAGTGCTCCTTGAACTTCTCGCAGTCGCTGTCCGGCATCTCCCGGTCCAGGTACTCGTACAGGTGGTCCAGTACCTCAGAGCAGTCCGTCTCGTGCGGCTCTCCGCAACTCATGAGCCTGAGCCTTTCCCGTCGTGCGACCGCGCCGCGCCTGCCGGAGTCAGGCCCCGGTCACGCGCGTAGTCCTCCAACATGTCGCGCAACTGCCGCCGCCCGCGGTGCAGCCGGGACATGACAGTGCCGATGGGCGTCCCCATGATGTCGGCGATCTCCTTGTACGCAAACCCCTCCACGTCCGCCAGGTAGACCGCGATGCGGAACTCCTCCGGAATGGCTTGAAGTGCTTCCTTCACATCGGAGTCCGGGAGGTGGTCGAGGGCCTGGGCCTCGGCCGAACGCAGCCCCGTCGACATATGCGACTCCGCTCGCGCCAGCTGCCAGTCCTCGATGTCCTCGGCGGCGCTGCGCTGGGGCTCGCGCTGCTTCTTCCGGTACGAGTTGATGAAGGTGTTCGTCAGGATCCGGTACAGCCAGGCCTTGAGGTTCGTGCCCTCACGGAACTGGTGGAAGGAGGCGTACGCCTTCGCGTACATCTCCTGGACGAGGTCCTCGGCGTCCGCCGGGTTGCGCGTCATGCGCAGCGCCGCCGAGTACATCTGGTCGAGGTAGTCCAGGGCGTCCCGTTCGAAGCGCGCGCTGCGCTCCGCCTCGGTCTCCTGCCTGGCGCTCCCGCCGTCTTCGGTCCCGGTGACCGGACCCACCTCCTCCGGTGCTTCGGCGAGTCCCGTCGCGGACCCGCCCGAACCGGAGAATAGACGACGTTCCGCACCTCGCGCCGCCGGAGTCGTCGTACCGCCAGCGAGCGCGACCGTGGCCCAGTCCAGGTCAACGGCCTGCGGACGCTGCGGGCATGCGACAGATCCCATGACTGGCGGCTCCCTTTCTCGGTGGCAAGTCCAACGTCCTCACAACACGGCGTGCCCCGTCGGCATTCCCGGCACGGGTCCCCGGTCCCGGGCGGGACACGAACCGGAACGCGCGGCCGCGCTCAGCCCCGGACGGCCGCGCGCCGCCCTGGGGCATCCGCCCGGCCGCTCACCCGCGGGCGGACGCGAGCCCGAGCCCCGCCAACCAGTCACCGATCGCCTCCGTGAGCAGGCCCAGCGCCTCCTCCTGGCCGACGGCCGCCCGCTTCGGAACCCGGAAGGAGTGGTCGGCCTCGGGCACCTCGGCGATTCGCGTCCCCCCGGGGAACTCGTCCGGGTGCCCGAAGGGGTCGCGGCCGCCCTGCACCACGAGCGTCGGGACCCCCGCCGCCGTCAGCTCCTCGGCACGGGACTTCTCCGGCTTCCCCGGCGGGTGCAGCGGAAAGGACAGCGCGAGAACCGCCTGAGCCCCCAGTTCGCTCGCTGTCCGGCACACGACCCGCGCCCCCGCGCTGCGTCCGCCGGCGACGACGGGCAGACCGGGCGCGCACAGGGCGGGCCAGAGCGCTTGCCAGGCCGTGTCAAGCGTCTTGGGGGCCGGTGCGACTTTCTTCCCGGCCACGCGCCACGGCTGCTCGACCAGCGCGACGCCGACTCCGGACGACGGGAGTGCCTGTGCCAGCGCCTGCAGGTCCTGTGCCTCGATCCCGCCGCCGGCCCCGTGCCCCAGGGCGAGCACTGCACGCGCGTTCTCCGCCGTGTGCCACGTGATGCGGGCGTCTCCTGCGGGGGTCTCCACGATCTCGCTCATGGGAGCATCCTGCCGCGAACGGCCGGAGCGGCGTGTGCGACTGTGCGCGCCACCGCCCGGCGGTGTGCCAGACGGACTGACGGCCCTCAGAAGAGGGTGCCGACCTCCGGCCCCGTCAGTTCGTGCAGGAGCTCGGGCCCGTTGTTCCGCACGTTGCTGACCTCCGTGGAGACGGGGTAAGCGCGCATCGTCCCCGGAGGCGGCGGTTCGAGGAGCGCGCGCAGCTCCTCCTGCGAACGGCGTGCCGGGTCCAGCCACGCGTCCCAGACCTCGGGCAGCAGCATCAGCGGCATGCGGGGGTGGATCTCGGCCAGGGATTTCGGGCCGTCCTCCCCGCTGTCGCCCGCCAGCGGCGCGGTCTCCGCGTCCGTCGTGACCACCGTGCAGGTCGTCCACCAGGCGTGCGGGTGGCCGTCGGGCAGCGTGCTGTCCCGCCAGAACTCGTACAGCCCGGCCATGGCCATCACGGAGCCGTCTGCCGGCGTGACGAAGTACGGCTGCTTCCGGGGGCGCTTCCGCTTCCCCTCCTGCTCCAGCATCAGCTCGTTCCGCGCCGTGCACCATTCGTAGTAGCCGTCGGCAGGCAGCAGACAGCGCCGGGAGGTGAACGGCCGACGGAAAGCGGGCTTCTCGTGCACCGTCTCGGCACGTGCGTTGATCATCTTCGCGCCGAGGTCCGGGGACTGGGCCCAGGACGGCACGAGCCCCCACTTCAGCTTCCGCATCTGCCGCACGGGACGGGGGTCGCCCGTGCCCTTCAGCGGACGGTCGATGACTGCGTGGACCTCTTTGGTCGGTGCCACGTTCCAGTCGGGTGCCAGCGCTTCCTGAGGCTCCCACTTCTCCACACCGAAAAGTGAGACAAGGTCCTCCGGTTTCCTGCTGGCTGCATACCGTCCGCACATAAGTGCCACACTGCCACGGCACTGACGGGCAGCGCTGCGCGTTCACGGAGAAGCACACGCCGCCGCGGGGGCGTTGTGAGACGACGCACAGCAGGTTCGGGGAGGACTGGGAAATACATGGACACCACGAGCATCGCCGGGCTCTGGGACCGGGTCTTCGGTACGCAGCCCGACCCCAGTCAGTGGCTCGTCCTGATCACCGCGGCGATAGCCCTGGGCGCCGTACTGCCGCACGGCGTATGGCGCCTCTCGCGCAACGCGGTGACCATCGCCCACGAAGGAGGCCACGGTCTCGTCGCGGTGCTCTCCGGCCGGCGGCTCGACGGCATCCGCCTGCACTCCGACACGTCCGGCCTGACGCTCTCCCGCGGCAAGCCGACAGGCATCGGCATGGTGCTCACCGCCGCCGCCGGCTACACAGCCCCCTCACTGCTGGGGCTGGGCGGCGCCTGGCTGCTGGCCGCGAACCACATCACGCTGCTGCTGTGGAGTGCGACTGCCCTGCTGCTGCTCATGCTCGTGATGATCCGCAACGCCTACGGGGTCCTGACCGTCTTCCTGACGGGCGGCCTCTTCCTCCTCGTCAGCTGGCTCACGGAGCCCGAGGTTCAGGCGGCGTTCGCCTACGGCGCCGTGTGGTTCCTGCTGCTGGGAGGTGTACGCCCCGTCTTCGAACTGCAGGGGAAACGCCGCCGCGGAGGAGCAGCGGACTCGGACGCGGACCAGCTCTCCAGGCTCACGCACGTCCCCGCAGTGGTCTGGCTCCTCTTCTTCCACATCGTGACGCTCTGCTGCCTGACCGGCGGCGGACGCTGGCTGCTGGGCCTGTGACGCCCTCCGGCGTCTGCCCGGGCGGAGGGCACCGGCCCGTGCCGCGCCGCCGCGTCCTGCCCTGGTGATGCGCGCTTTCCACCCGAAAGGGCGGACGAACCGAGCGACTAAAGTGAATTCCATGAGCGCGCACTCCTCCTCCGCCGACTTCTGGCCTGCACCGTCCGCGTCCGCCCCCGTCGACGCGGCCGTCGCCGTTCCGGGATCCAAGTCGGTCACCAACCGCGCTCTCGTGCTGGCGGCTCTCGCCGGCGGGCCGGGCCGCCTGCGCCGTCCCCTCCGCTCGCGGGACACCCTTCTGATGGCGGACGCGGTGCGCGCTCTGGGCGCCTCCGTGGAGGAGGGCACCGACTCCGGCGGCGCGGGCGAGTTCTGGGACGTCGCCCCTGCCGGGCTGCGCGGACCGGCGACTGTCGACGTCGGCAACGCCGGCACGGTGATGCGCTTCCTGCCGCCGCTCGCCGCACTCGCCGACGGCCCCGTCCGCTTCGACGGGGATCCGCGGTCCTACGAACGCCCGCTCCACGGCGTGATCGACGCCCTCCGCGCTCTGGGAGCCCGCATCGAGGACGACGGCCGCGGCCGTCTGCCGATGACCGTGCACGGCAGGGGCTCGCTGCCGGGCGGCAGCGTCGAGATCGACGCGTCGTCCTCCAGCCAGTTCGTCAGCGCGCTGCTGCTGTCCGCCCCCCGGTTCGACCAGGGCGTCGAGGTACGCCACACCGGCGGAACGCTTCCCTCCGTCCCGCACATCCGCATGACGGTCGACATGCTCCGAGCTGCGGGAGTGCGGGTCGAGGCCCCCGAGGACGGCGGCGAGGCGGACGTCTGGCGCATCGCTCCCGGTCCGCTGCGCGGGCGCGACCTGGTCGTCGAGCCGGACCTGTCCAACGCGCAGCCCTTCCTCGCGGCGGCCCTGGTCACCGGCGGCCGGGTCACCGTCCGCGACTGGCCGGAGCGGACGACGCAGCCCGGCGACGCCCTGCGGCGCATCTTCACCGAGATGGGCGGCTCGTGCGAACTGGGCGAGCAGGGGCTCACGTTCACGGGCGGCGGGCGTATCCGCGGCCTGGACGCCGACCTCGGCGACGTCGGCGAACTGACCCCCGGCATCGCCGCCGTGGCGGCTCTGGCCGATTCCGAGTCGGTCCTGCGCGGCGTGGGCCACCTCCGCCTCCACGAGACCGACCGGCTGGCCGCGCTCACCAAGGAGATCAACGGCCTCGGCGGAGACGTCACGGAGACCGAGGACGGCCTGCGCATCCGCCCCCGCCCGCTGCACGGCGGCGTCTTCCACACCTACGACGACCACCGCCTCGCCACCGCCGGCGCGGTGCTCGGCCTCGCGGTCGAGGGCGTGGAGGTGGAGAACATCGCCACGACCGGCAAGACCATGCCGGACTTCCCCCGCCTGTGGGCGGACATGCTCGGCGGACGGACGGCCGCACACGGCGCCGGGCCCGGTGGCGAGCGCGTTGAAGAGAGAGCCTGAGGCTTCCGCGATGCGCCGCTACGGCAAGCACACCGACGAGGACGACATCCGCGTACGCCCCAACCGCAAGGGCACCCGCCCGCGTACGCACAACCGCCCGAAGCACGAGGACGCGGCGGCGGGCATGGTGCTCACGGTCGACAGGGGCCGCCTGACATGCCTCGTCGAGGACCGCACAGTCACCGCGATGAAGGCGCGCGAACTGGGCCGCAAAGGCGTGGTGGTCGGCGATCGTGTCGCACTCGTCGGAGACCTCACGGGCGCCAAGGACACACTCGCGCGCATCGTGCGCGTGGAGAAGCGCACTTCGGTGCTGCGCCGTACGGCGGACGACAACGACCCGTTCGAACGCGTGGTCGTCGCCAACGCCGACCAGCTCGCCATCGTCACCGCCCTCGCCGATCCCGAGCCGCGCCCGCGCCTGATCGACCGCTGCCTGGTCGCCGCGTACGACTCGGGCCTGGAACCGCTGCTCGTACTGACCAAGTCCGACCTGTCGCCCGCCGATCCGCTGCTGGAGAAGTACACGCCGCTCGGACTGCGCCACGTCGTCACCAGCCGCGCGGAGCTGGAGCAGGGCGAAGCGGCCGAGCGCGTACGGCAGTTGCTGTACGGGCGGACGACCGTCTTCGTCGGGCACAGCGGCGTGGGCAAGACGACTCTGGTGAACGCCCTGGTGCCGGAGGACCGCAGGCGCACCACGGGCCACGTCAACGCGGTCACGGGACGCGGCCGGCACACCACTACGTCAGCTCTCGCCCTCCCGCTGGCCGAGGAAGGAAGCTGGGTGATCGACACTCCGGGCGTCCGCTCGTTCGGACTGCACCACGTCGACCCTTCCCGCGTCATCGGCGCGTTCCCCGACCTCGAACCCGGCACCGCCGACTGTCCGCGGGCCTGCAGCCACGACGAACCGGACTGCGCCCTGGACCAGTGGGTGGCCGACGGCCATGCCGATCCGCAACGCCTCTACTCGCTGCGCCGGCTGCTGGAGACGCGCGAACAGAGCGAAGGCGACTGACCGACGCACTGCCCGGCCGCCCACGCGCACAGAGGCTCAACCCGACCGAAAAGCTCGCGTACAGCGCCACGGACGCCGCGCGGAGAGTGCGTTCAAGCCCGCGCGAACAGTGCAAGCCAGCCCGCATCGTCAGTGCGAGTCCGCCAGCAGCGCCCGTACGACGTCCCGCACCAGACGGAGCGCCTCCTCGTCCCCCCGCCCCGCGTAGGGCGCCACGACGAACGACAGCGCTGTCCGCAGCCCCGCCTCGCAGGCCCGGTTCAGCGTCGCCGCGTGGCCGTTGGGCGAGAGCGAGGACACCATGCGTTCGCACAGGGCGGCCGCGAGCTGTCCCGGCTCCGCGCCGGCCGCCGCGGACCCGTCTCCGCCGGACCCTGGAGGGGGCATGCGCCCGCCCCAGCACCCTGTGAGAGCGGAACGGACGACGGGCTCGTCGCGGGCGGCACGCAGCATCCACGACGCCGCCCCCGCACACGACGCGGCGGGGTCCTCCCCCCGGCCGGCTTCGGCGGCCGCCCGCGCGGCACCGTCGAGGAAACCTTCGACGAGCCGGTCCACCAGGGCCGCACCGAGGCCCTCCTTGGTGCCGAACTCGTTGTACAGCGTCTGCCGGGACACACCTGCGGCGGCGGCGACGTCCACCATCCGCACGCCCGGCCACGGCTGCGTTCCGACAGCCGCGTGTGCGGCCTCAAGGAGAGTCTCGCGTGCAGTAGGCATCATTGCCTCCGTGCCCGGCGGCTGGGGTGCCGGACAGAATTGACGGGCCGACAGGCCCTGTCAAGACAGCGCGCACACCCCGTTCGGCCCGAATGGCCCGCAGTCACTTGGCTGCGCCCGGGCATTGCCCTGTGGCTGGCCATCAGCGGGGTCGATACTGTTCACACATGCCGGACTACCACGATGATCTGCGTCTCGCCCATGTACTGGCCGACGCTGCCGACGCCGCGACGATGGAGCGGTTCAAGGCTCTGGATCTGAAGATCGAGACAAAGCCGGATTTGACGCCGGTGAGCGAGGCCGACAAGGCGGCGGAGGAACTCATCCGTACGTCCCTCAAGCGCACCCGCCCGCGCGACGCGGTGCTGGGAGAGGAGTTCGGCACCGAAGGCCACGGTTCCCGCCGGTGGATCATCGACCCGATCGACGGCACCAAGAACTACGTGAGAGGTGTGCCCGTGTGGGCCACTCTCATCGCCCTCACCGAGCTGGGCGAGCAGGGCGACCAGCCCGTCGTGGGGCTCGTCTCCGCGCCGGCCCTGAACCGGCGCTGGTGGGCGGCGAAGGGCGGCGGGGCGTACACGGGGCGCAGCCTGTCGCAGGCCACCAGGCTCCGGGTCTCCCAGGTGGAGGCCGTACGGGACGCCTCGTTCGCCTACTCCTCGCTGCACGGCTGGGAGGAGCGCGGCATGCTGCCCGGCTTCCTCGAACTGAGCCGCAACTGCTGGCGGACGCGCGGATACGGCGACTTCTGGCCTTACATGATGGTCGCCGAGGGGTCGGTGGACGCCTGCGCGGAGCCCGAGCTGTCCCTGTGGGACATGGCCGCGAACGCGATCATCGTGCAGGAGGCGGGCGGCACGTTCACGGGGCTCGACGGCCAGAGGGGCCCGCACAGCGGGAACGCGGTCGCCTCGAACGGGCTGCTCCACGAAGAGGTTCTCGGCTATCTGACGGCCTGAGCCAGCGGCCGGACGGGATCGCGCAGGTGGCGGCAGTGCCCGCCGCCTGCCTTCCCGCTCACCCCCGGCCGCGGCACGCACGCACTCTTGTTGTGCCTCCGGGGTCATGTGAACATGAGGGTACGTAAGCTTGTGCCCTTGTGAATTGCTTCTCGAAAGGGAGGCGGTTCCGCCAGGAGGTGGCCCACGAACATGCCCACCCTCGTCCGCGAAGCCATGAGCAGCCTTGTCCTCACCATCGGCCCCGCCCACACCCTGCGCCAGGCCGCCGCACTGATGTCCGCGCGGCGGGTCGGTGCCGCGGTGGTCTTCGACCCCGACACCAGCGGCGTCGGGATTCTCACCGAGCGCGACGTCCTCAACTCCCTCGGCGCCGGCCAGGACCCCGACCGCGAGTCGGCCCAGGAGCACACCACCACCGAGGTCGTCTTCGCGACGCCCGAGTGGACACTCGAACAAGCCGCCGCGGCGATGACCCACGGCGGCTTCCGCCACCTCATCGTGCTGGAAGGACAGGAGCCGGTCGGCGTCGTCTCGGTACGCGACATCGTGCGCTGCTGGACGTCCGCGAGAACCGAAGAGGTGCCCTCCACCCTCGCGGTGTGACGGCACCTCGGACCGGCACCGCACCCGGCCTGCCGCCTTGGAGGGGCCGCGGGCGGACACACCGGAGGGACCGGACAAGTCCGGTCCCTCCGGTTTCTTACGGCGAGCGGTCGGATCAGCCGCGCAGGGCCTGGACCGCGGCCTCCAGCCGCTTGCCGTAGTCCTCGTCCGCCTTGCGGAAGTTCTCGACGGCGCGCTGGGCGATGTCGTCCCGCGTGACCTGCGAGATGAAGCCCGCGAGGGTGTCGATCAGACGCTGCTTCGCGTCCTCCGGCATCAGCCGGTAGAGGTTGCCCGCCTGGACGAAGTCGTCGTCCTCGGCGTGGGACGGCGTCACGTGGTCCCCGGTGTGACCGGAGACCGCGACCGGCTCCCACAGCGGCCGGTCCGTCTGCGCCGGACCGCCGAAGCTGTTGGGCTCGTAGTTCTTCGCGCCGCCGTGCCGCCCGTCGTACATCAGGCCGTCGCGGCCGTGGCTGTTGGCGGTCGTGGCGTGCGGGCGGTTCACCGGCAGGTGGTCGGCGTTGATGCCGACGCGGTAGCGGTGGGCGTCGCCGTACGCGAAGAGGCGGCCCTGGAGCATCTTGTCCGGGGACGGGCCGATGCCGGGCACGAAGTGGTGCGGGGAGAAGATCGACTGCTCCACCTCGGCGAAGATGTTCTCCGGGTTGCGGTTGAGCTCCAGCTTGCCGATCTCGATCGGCGGGTAGTCCGCGTGCGGCCAGACCTTGGTCAGGTCGAACGGGTTGAAGCGGTAGTTCGGCGCGTCGGCGGCGGGCATGATCTGCACCTGCACCGTCCACGACGGATAGTCGCCGCGCTCGATGGACTCACGCAGGTCCCGCTGGTGGCTGTCCGGGTCCTTGCCCGCGAGGACGTCGGCTTCCTCGTTGGTGAGGGTCTGGATGCCCTGGTCCGTCTTGAAGTGGTACTTGACCCAGAAGACCTCGCCGTCGGCGTTGTTCCACTGGAACGTGTGCGAGCCGTACCCGTTCATGTGCCGGTACGTGGCGGGGATGCCGCGGTCGCCCATCAGCCAGGTGACCTGGTGCGTCGACTCGGGCGAGAGGCTCCAGAAGTCCCAGACGTTGTCCGCCTCCTGCGAGCCCGTGTACGGGTCCCGCTTCTGGGTGTGGATGAAGTCGGGGAACTTGATGGCGTCCCGGATGAAGAAGACCGGGGTGTTGTTGCCGACGAGGTCGTAGTTGCCCTCCTCGGTGTAGAACTTCAGCGCGAACCCGCGCGGGTCGCGGACCGCGTCCGGGGCGCCGAGGTTGCCCGCCACCGTGGAGAAGCGCAGGAAGGTCTCGGTCTGCTTGCCGACGCCCGTGAGGAAGTTCGCGCGCGTGTACTGGGACATGTCCTTCGTCAGCGTGAAGGTCCCGTACGCGCCGGCGCCGCGCGCGTGCACCACGCGCTCCGGGATGCGCTCACGGTTGAAGTGCGCCAGCTTCTCGAGGAGGAGCTGGTCCTGGATCAAGGTAGGGCCGCCGGGGCCGGCCGTCTGGCTCTGCTGGTTGTCCGCGACCGGTGCACCGGCTTCCGTCGTCAGCGGGCCAGTGGTCCTGTCCTGAACCGTCACGTGCTCCTCCTGCTTTGTGCCTGTGCTCTGCTAGCCCTGCCGAGCCTACATTGGACATTGTCTAAGTCAAGAAGGCGACTACTTCCATACGGGTTCTTTTCCCGGACCCCGGCACTGCTAGGCTTGTTGTATGAGTGACCTGCTGGAGCGGCTCCGTGACCGTGGCTGGCGGCTCACCGCGCAGCGGCGAGTCGTCGCCGAGGTGCTCGACGGCGACCATGTGCATTACACGGCCGACGAGGTGCATGCCCGCGCCTCCGAGCGCCTGCCGGAGATCGCGCGTGCCACCGTCTACAACACGCTGAGCGAGCTCGTGGCCATCGGCGAGGTGATCGAGGTCAGCACGGACGGCCGGGCGAAGCGGTACGACCCCAACGCCCGGCACGCGCACCAGCACCTCGTCTGCTCACGGTGCGGCACCATCCGCGACGTGCACCCCTCGGGCGACCCACTCGCCAACCTCCCCGAGACCGAGCGCTACGGCTTCACCATCGCGGACGCCACGGTCACCTACCGGGGCACCTGCCCCCAGTGCGCTTCCGCCTGAGGCGCTGCCGCCCCAGCCCTCGCACAGAGCAGACAGAACCGGAACCCGCAGCCCGCAGGGGTCGCGGGTTTCCGCTTGATCGCACCCGCGGTCGTACGGGTGCTGCCGGGCGGGGCCGCATGCCGGAACCGACCGGATCATGGACGATCGGCGGAACGCAGAAAACGATGAAGGGCCCGGATCCTCGGATCCGGGCCCTTCATCTTCAGTAGCGGGGACAGGATTTGAACCTGCGACCTCTGGGTTATGAGCCCAGCGAGCTACCGAGCTGCTCCACCCCGCGCCGTTGTGCCGTAACTCTAACCCTGCCGCGACGACCAGCGCAAATCCGTTCCCGCACGCCCAGCGCACACCCCGGGTGGCCCCGCGCGGATGCGCGGAACCACCCGGTCAGGCGGACAGCTCCGACCGCAGTGCGTCACGCAGCTTGGCCGCGCGCTCGGCCACCTCGTCCGGGCCCAGCTCGACCGCCTGCGCACACCAGTACTGCCCCTGCTCCAGCTCCCCGCGCCGCGCGCTCAGGAGCGCGAGACGCAGGGCGGCACGCCCGTGCCCCGCCTCGGCCGCCCGCCTCCACCACAGAGCGGCCTCCGGCTCGCTGCCCTCTCGGGCCAGCAACAGGCCGAGATTGAAAGCCCCGTTGGGGCTTCCCGCCTCCGCCGCCGCGCGGTACCAGCGCGCCGCGTCGACGATCTCGCCGCGGGCAGCCGCGCACATGCCGAGCCGGACCTGGGCACGGCGGTGGCCCTGCTCGGCCGCCCGCTCGTACCACTCCTCGAACTCCGGGCGGCTGTTGAGCAGATCGGTCGCACCGGCCATGTCCTCCTGCGGCCTGCGCCGCTCGAGGAGCACCCCCAGCCGGAACGCACCCTCGACGCTGCCACCACCCGCGGCGCAGCGCAGCTGCCGCTCGGCGCCGTGCTCGTCGCCTTCACGCAGCAGTGCGATGCCGACCTGCAGTGCGGCCTCCGCGTGGCCCGCCGCGGCCGCCCTCGCGTACCAGACGCGAGCCGTGCCGTGATCGCCACGGCCGACGTGCAGGATGCCGAGGTTGAAGGCGGCGTCGATGCTGCCGGCCTCGGCGGCCTTGGAGAACCACGGCTCGGCGCCGTCCGCGTCGCCGCGCTGCAGCAGCAGTACGGCGAGGGCGTTCGCGGCCTCGCGGTGCCCCGCGTACGCGGCACGGCGGTACCACTGCTCGGCCTGCGCCGTACGGCCCTGTGCCGCGCAGAGCAGCCCGAGGTTGAACGCCCCGTTGTCGCACCCGGCTTCGAGAGCGACCCGGTACCAGCGCTCGGCTGCCTGGCGCTCGCCGCGGTCGGCGTGCAGGGCGCCCAGGGCGTTGGCGGCGTTGCCGTCCCCGTCCTCCGCGGCCCTGCGCCACCAGACGGCCGCGCTCTCCTCGTCGCCCGCGTCGCGCAGCAGGAAGCCCAGTGCGCACGCGGCGCGGGGCTCTCCGTCCTTGGCGGACGTGAGGTACCAGCGTCCGGCCTCCTTCAGCTCGCCACGGCGCTCCAGGATCGCGCCGAGCCGCAGAGCGGCACGACGGTGACCGCGAGCGGCCGCCTGCCGGTACCACTGCTCCGCCTCCCCGGCGGCCTGCTCCGCGGCCTCGGCGCTCTCCTCCCCCTCCGAAGCCAGTTCGGACGCGCGGGCGCCGACGATCTGCGCCAGGCGGTACGCGGCCTCCCGGTGACCCTGCTCCGCGGCAGCGCGGAACCACTTCTCGGCGCCGTCCTCGCCGCGGTGCTCGAGCAGATCGGCGAGGGCGTACGCGCCCAGCGGGTGGCCGCACTCGGCGGAGTGCAGCAGCCAGTAGTGCGCCGCGGGTTCGTCCCCGCGCTCGCGGTGGTGCTTTCCCAGAGCGTGTGCCGCGGCCGCGGATCCGGCCACGGCGGCCACGCGCCACCAGCCGGCGGCCTCGTCGGCGTATCCCCGCTGGTGGAGCAGGACCCCCAGATTGTTCGCGGCGGCGCGGTCCCCGGCAGCGGTGGCCGCACGGAGCGGCGCTTCGGCTCCGTCCAGGTCGCCGCGGCGCAGCAGTTGAGCCCCGAGAACGCTCATCGCCGCAGCATCCTCGGTGTCGTTGTCAATACCAGTCCGGCTCGCGCCGGTCCTCGGTGGACCGTCGAGCCTCACCTTGTCCCCCATAAGCACCATCGTCGCACCACCCGCAACCCACGTACACCTGGAATACCACCACCAAGTGAGGTCACTTCAGAGGTTTGTCGACTTCCCGACAGAGAGACACCTCAAACCGCATGACACGAAAGGGTGTTGGGCACGCGGCGCGGCAACAGGACGAAGGGCCCGGATCCTTGAGGATCCGGGCCCTTCGTCTTCAGTAGCGGGGACAGGATTTGAACCTGCGACCTCTGGGTTATGAGCCCAGCGAGCTACCGAGCTGCTCCACCCCGCGCCGTTGTGATGACAACTCTACACCACTGCGCGGGGTGCTCAGCACACGGGCCGTGGCCCGCAAGGCCTCGGCTACTCCTTCTTCTTCGCTTCCTCTTCGGCGTCGCGGGCGTCCTCAAGTGCGGACTCCAGGTCGTCCTGCGCCTTGCCGTACTCCTTCCAGTCACCCTTCTCCAGGGCGCGCTGGCCGTCGTCGTACGCCTCCTGCGCCTTCTCGAGGGCTTCCTGCACCGTCGCGTCACCGGAAGCCGGCGGACCCTCAGGCTTGTCGGGTTCCTCGCCCTCGTCGGAGTCGCCCTTCGCGTCGAAGACCTTGTCGAGGGCCTGCCCCAACGTGTCCTCGAAGGCGATGCGTTCGCCGTACGTGACGAGAACCTTCCTCATGCGCGGGTAGTTGGTGCCCGCACCGCGCACGTACACGGGCTCGATGTAGAGCAGGCCGCCCTCCAGCGGCACCGTGAGCAGGTTGCCGTACTCGATCTCCGAGTCGCCCCGCTTGAGGAGGTTCAGCGACTCGGCGATCGCCGGGTCGGAGTTGAACTTGCTCTGCACCTGCGAGGGGCCGGAGACGGTCGTGTTGGACGGCAGCCTCAGCATCTTGATCTTGCCGTACCCCGCACTGCGGGGGTCGGCGTCGATGGCCATGAAGGCCCCGAGAGTCTCCCGCTTGTTGGGGTTGAAGGTCGTCGTCAGCGAGAACGTCTGCTTCTTCGCGTCCGGCATCTGCAGGCTCAGGTAGTACGGCGGGACCGCGTTGCCCTTGTGCGTCGGGTCGTCCGGGATCTGCCACCGCTCACTGCCGCTGTAGAACTGCGACGGGGACGTGACGTGGTACCGGGTCAGCAGTTCGCGCTGCACCTTGAACAGGTCCTGCGGGTACCGCAGGTGATCCATCAGGTCGTCGCCGATCGCGCTCTTCGGCTTGACCGTGTCCGGGAACGCCTTCATCCAGGTCTTCAGCACCGGGTCCTTCTTGTCCCACTGGTACATGTCGACCTTGCCGGAGTACGCGTCCACCGTCGCCTTGACGGAGTTGCGGATGTAGTTGACCCGGTTCTGCCGGGCGACCACCGCGCGCTGGCCGTCCCTCGTCAGCGAGTCGGCGGTCGTGTCGCCGAGCGTCGTGCGGGAGGAGTACGGGTAGCCGTCCGAGGTGGTGTATGCGTCGACGATCCACTTGATCCGCCCGTCGACGACCGCCGGGTACGGGTCTCCGTCGATCGTCAGCCAGGGGGCGACAGCCTCTATGCGCTCCTTGGGCGTCCGGTTGTAGAGGATCCGGGAGCCCTCGCCGATCGCACCGGAGTACAGGATCTGCGGCTCGTTGAAGTTCACCGCGTACGCGGCCCGGTTGAGCGAGTTGGAGAGGTTCACACCGCTCTTGCCGGTGTAGGTGTACGTCTTCTCTCCGCTGTCGTCCGCGTAGTCGAGTTCCTTCTGCGGGCCGCCCACGATCGAGTACTGCGTGGTCTTCTCGCCGTAGTAGACGCGGCCTTCGTACTTGCCCTTGTCGCCCTTGGGCGGGAGGTCCTTCTCGGTGAAGTCCGGCGCGCCGTCCTTGTCCACCGCGGTGCCCTTGGCGGCGACCATGCCGTAACCGTGGGTGTACTTGAAGTGCTCGTTGATCCAGTTCTTCTCCGGGATGCCGTCGGTGTTGATCTCCCGGAGACCGACGACGGTGTCCTGCTCCCGACCGTCCTTGGTCTTGTAGCGGTCGACGTCGAGCGTCGCGGGGAACTGGTAGTAGCCGCGGACCTGCTGCTTCTGCTGGAACGTCGGCGAGACCACGTTCGGGTCGAGGAGGCGCATGCTCGCGGTGTCGTCGGCCGCCTGGCGCAGCTCCTCCTTGCCCTTCTTACTGGTCCCCGAATAGTCGTCGACCTGCGAATCGTCGATGTCGTAGGCGTCGCGCGTCGCCTTGATGTTCTTCTCGATGTACGGCGTCTCTTTGGCCTGCTCGTTCGGCTGGACCTGGAACTTCTGGACTATCGCCGGGTAGAGGCCGCCGATCAGGATCGCCGAGAGCACCATGAGGCCGAAGCCGATGACGGGCAGCTGCCAGGTGCGGCGCCAGATGGTGGCGAAGAAGAGCAGTGCGCAGATGATGGCGATGCAGAAGAGGATCGTCTTCGCCGGAAGGTAGGCGTTGGCGTCGACGTACTTCAGACCGGTCCAGTTGTCGGTGGCCTTGAAGTCACCCGACTTCACAGCGAGCCCGTAGCGGTCGAGCCAGTAGGCGACGGCCTTCAGCGCGACGAAGAACCCCAGCAGCACGGACAGGTGCCCCGTGGCCTGCGCGGTCGCCCTGGCGCCCGGAGTGGTGATGCGGAGCCCGCCGTAGAGGTAGTGCACGAGCGCGGCGGCGATCAGCGACAGCACGACCGCGGCGAAGCCGAAGCTGAGCAGGAAGCGGTACCAGGGCAGGTCGAAGGCGTAGAACGAGATGTCCTCGCCGAAGTGCGCGTCGGACTTGCCGAACGGCACGCCGTTGACCCACATCAGCCACGTACGCCACTGCCCGGCGGCCGACGCCCCGGCGATCAGCCCGACGAGCGCGGTGACGCCCAGCAGCACCCACTTCTTGTACGGGGCGATGCTCATGCGGTACCGGTCGAGGCTCTGCTGCTCCAGCGACATGGCGCTGAGCGGCGGGCGCAGCCTGTGGGCCAGCCAGATATTGAGCCCGACGGCCAGGGACATCAGCAGACCGAAGACGGCGAACATGCCGACCTTCGTCCACAGCGTCTTGGTGAAGACCGAGCTGTACTGCACCGAGCGATACCAGAGCCAGTCGGTCCAGAACCCGGCGAACATGACGAAGAGCATGGCCAGTACCGCGAGCACGCCCACTGTCATCAGCAGCGTCCGGGCACGTCGGGAAGGGCGGCCCACTCTGATCCGTGGCCCTGAGGGACCGCCGCCTGAGCCCCGGTCCGGCATCTGGAAAGCCAAGGTGCGCACCTCGAAGATCGCAATGAATAAGACGGGCCCGCATCGTAGGCCCACTCATGCAACTTAACGAACCTTTACCCAGTTCCCGATCCCGGGGTCGAAGGCGGCACGATATAGGGATGGACAACCTTTCTACCGACGGCACGCCCCTGGCCTCCAACCCGCTCACCCAGGCGGTGCTGGAGCTCGACGAGTACGCGGCGGGCCTCGGCTGGGACCAGCCCAGCCGTCTCTTCGCACTGGTCGACACGGCTCAGCTGCGCGAACAGGAACCCGAACTGGCCGGACAGCTCGGCTTCGACGACACCGGCCGGCCGGGCACCTCGCTCACGCCGGTGGAACAGGACGAACTCCCGACGGGCGCTCCGCTCGACGAGTTCCTGGCGACCATCGCCTGGCCGGACTCAGTGGCGGGCTGCGCGATGACGGTGGAACGGCTGATGCTGCCGCAGTCCGCAGAGGACGCCGTCCCCGAGGCCCTCCAGCGCGAGGGCGCCGAGGACGAGCTCAGCAAGTGGGTCGCCGAGCACCCGGAGCGTCAGGAGGTCCGCATGACCGTCGCGGTGCTCCGGGACGGCACCCGGGAGTCGGCTCTGCGGCTGCGCGAGAAGGACGCCTCCACGGAGGTGCTCACGGGAGCCGGCCTGGTCCCCGGTCTGGCGGAGGCACTGGCGGCGACGTTCGAGGAGTAACCCACGGGCGCCGGAACCGCCGGGCACTCACTGCGCGTACGCGGGCAGTGAGTGCGGCGTCCGGAGGGCGGCCCGACGGCGGCCCTGCACTGGAGAGACGCGCACAGTCGGCGTGAGGGGCTCTGCTGGGCTCAGTGCCGCCGTGGGCCGTCCTTCCCCGCGTCAGTCCGCCTTGCACTTGGGCAGCGCGCCCGTGTCGTCCTTTCGGATCTTCTTCAGAGCGTCCATCGCGTCGCCGATCGTGCCGGTCTTGACGAGGGTGAGGCCGGACGGCCTGTCCTTCGCCGCGGACGGACAGTTGTCCTCGGGGGTCAGGAAGAACTTGGCGCCCTTGGCGCGGGCGGCCACCGTCTTCATCTGGATGCCGCCGATGGCCCCGACCTTGCCCTTGTCGTCGATGGTGCCCGTACCGGCGACGAACGAGCCGCCCGTGAGGTCCTCGCGGGTCAGCTTGTCGATGATGCCGAGCGAGAACATCAGCCCGGCGCTCGGACCTCCGACGTCGGCGAGCTTGATGTCGATGTCGAACGGGAAGGCGTGGCCGATCGCCGGCTGAATGCCGACTATGGTGCGCCCGTCGTCCTCGGCCTTCTTCGTGCCGACGGTTATCTGCTGCTCGTCGCGGGCGGACAGCTTCTTCCCGGCCTTCTCCGCCGCCTCCGCCTTGGACGCCGGAACCACGGTGAAGCGGACCTTCTCCCCCGGCTTGCGCTTGGTGACGACCCCCGCCACGTCCTTGGGGTCCCGCACCTTCTTGCCGTCGACGGCCCGGATCACGTCGCCCGCGTGCAGCTTGCCTTCGGAGGCGCCGCCCTTGACCACGGAGCCGACGATGACGAACGACGGGACCTTGATCTTCAGCTCTCTGAGCGCCGAGACCTTCGCGCTCTCCTGGGAGGCGCTGAACTCCTCGGCGTTCTCCTCGTCGACCTCCTTGGCCGACTTGTTCTCGGGGTAGAGCGTGGAATGCGGGACGACCGCGCTGTCGTGCTGGAGCCAGCCGCTGACGGCCTCCGCGAGGTTCATCCGGTAGTCGGCACCCGTGACGCGGACGGTCGTCATGTTCAGGTGGCCGGACGTCTCGTACGTCTTGCGGTCCTTGATGTTGAGCACGGGTTCCCCGTCGTGCTCACCGAGCGTGTTGACCGTGGGACCCGGCGACATCTCTGCGTAAGGGACCTTGATCAGGACCCCCGCGCAGAGCAGACCTATCAGCAGCAGCGTGGACGCGAGCATCGTCGCAGTGCGGCGTGGCATGGCACGACAGTACGGGATCGCACAGTCATTCGGCTGTGCGGGCGGGACGGTCAGGCGTCGGACGAGGCGCCTGCCCAAACGTTTCGGTAGCGGGGTCGGACACCGCCGGGTGGTCCGTTTCCTCGCTACGGGAACGCTCCATGGCCGCCCGGAAACGCTCGTAACCAGCGACTCCCGCCGAATCCGGGATGCCAGTGCGGCGCCGGCTCGCCCAGCTGCTCCAGACACCGGCAGCGACAGCCGCAAGAATCGGAATGAGCAACCACGAAAGTGCTGCCACGAAGACCTCCCGACCCCCTGTGAACACGTCGCCCGACGGACATCTGCCGAGCACAACGGCCGATGAGCAGATTAACTCTCGGCAGAACAACGCTCATTCGCGGGGCCTGGTTACGCAAGCCGGACATGCGCTGAGCGGGTCATCCGTCGCCTGCCCCGGTGACACCTCTACGCCAGACCGCCCACGCGTCTTCCGTGAAGAGCCACCGGAAGAGCTGTACCGATACCGCGAGGGGAGCTTCACGAGATCTTCGTAACCCCGCGCGCCGCCAGCCCAAGTGACGTCGCTACGCTCCGACCCTCCCACCCGTCGCCCGACCGCCACCCCAAGTGACGTCGCTACGCTCCGACCCTCCCACCCGTCGCCCGACCGCCACCCCAAGTGACGTCGCTACGCTCCGAC
>NZ_BMMP01000008.1:197994-323157 GCF_014645895.1 Streptomyces daqingensis
ACCCACTCTTCGGTGCCGTCGGAGAAGGTCTGGTGTTTCCAGATCGGGACCTCGTGCTTGAGGTCGTCGATCAGGCGGCGGCACGCGTCGAACGCCTCCCCGCGGTGCGGGCAGGAGACGGCGACGACGACGGCGAGGTCCCCCACCTCCAGCTCGCCCACCCGGTGCACGGCTGCCAGCGCCCGCACGGGGAAGTCGGCGGCCACCTTCTCCGCGACCCGGCGCAGTTCGGCTTCAGCTGTCGGATGGGACGAATAACCCAGACGGGTGACGTCGGCACCGCCGTCGTGATCGCGGACCGTCCCCACGAAGAGCGCGGTGCCTCCCGACGCGTCGTCGCCCACGGCGGCGAAGACCTCGTCCACGGAGAGGGGCTCCTCCCGGATGCCCAGCAACCGGATCGGGTCGTCCGCGGCCTGCTCACCAGGGTGATCGAACTTCTGCGACATGCCCTCATGCTGCCCTACCCACCACGGCCAGCGGAACCGGAAGCCCCCGGCTGTGCAGGCCGGCGCCGCCGAGCGGACCGGCCGTGAAGCGCCGCTCCTACAGGCCGCGGCGCTTGCGGGCCCTGCGCACGAGCGCGGCGGTGCCCAGCAGAGCGACTGTCGCGCCCGCGCCTGCCGCAGTGGCCGCTTCCGTACGTCCCAGTCGGCGTCCGGCGAGAGTGTGGCGTCCCGCCACCTCCTCCAGCAGCTCCGCCAGCACTCCCTCGTTCGTCCACTGAGGCCGCCAGCCCGCGTCGTGCAGCCGTGAGCCGGAGACGACCCAGGGGTGCATGGTGTAGGCGAGATCGCCCGCGGGCGAGGGCGTCAGTCCGAGCCGGTGCAGCCGGGACGCGGCCCCCAGCGCGACCGCCGAGGGCAGTTCCATCCGCCGGATCCCCGTGAGCTCCTCGACCTCCTCCTGCTCCAGCCAGCCGTCGCAGCCGACGGCGAACTCGCCGTCGGCCTTCTCCAGGACCGCGTACTGCAGGGCCGTGACCAGGTCTTCTACGTGGCAGAACTGCCAGCAGGGGCGGGAGTCGGCCACCACCAGCAGCCGGGGTGATTCGAAGTAGCGGGTCAGGGCGGTGTCCATGCCGGCCCCGACGAGGACCGAGGGGCGTACGACGGTGACGTTGAGCCCGGGGTGCGCGCGGGGCGCACGGCGAGCGAGCCGCTCGATCTCCAGCAGATCGCCGACGGCCGTGGCCTCGGCGGTGGCGCGCAGTTCGGCGTCCTCACTCAGCGGTACGTCGTTGTCCGGCAGAGCGCCGTACACCATCGTCGACGTGCACAGCACCACGCGCCGCACGCCCGCGGCCGCTGCCGCGGTGAGCACCGTCTGGGTGCCGCGGACGTTGAGGGCGGTACGGGCGGTGGGGTCCGTCTCCAGGTCGAGGTCGAGCGCGAGGTGGACGACGACGTCGACCGGATCGCCGTCGTTGCGCAGACGGTCGGCGATGACGGGGTCCCGGACGTCCAGCGTGTGCCACTGCGCCTCGGTGACCTCGCCCCTGCGCTCGTCGAGGGCGATGACGCGCTTGATCTCCTCCGAAGCGGCAAGCCGCTCCGTCAGGAGCGCCCCGACCCCCGAGGCGGCGCCCGTCACGGCGACGGTTGGGGTTCGCGCTGCGCGAACGTTGCTCTCGGAGGAACTCACCGGTCGTCTCCAGCGGTTGTTTCTGGTAGGAGGTGCGCAGGCTCCATCCTGCCTGACAGGTGTCTAGGCTGGAGGTGGAGCCGGCGAGATCCGTGCAGACTCGCGTATATCCCGATTGGTCCACTTCGGCCAGCCGGTCCAGTCCAACGTAGTCCACCAGCTCGTTCCTGCGAGCCAACGTCAGCGCACCGTCCGGCGAGACCCGCAGGACCTTGAACGCACGAGACCCACGAGACAGAGCCGAGGAAACCCGTGAGTGACTTCCCATTCGGATTCGGCGTACCTCCCGAGGAGCCCGAAGACGGGGACGAAGGCAAGAAGAAGGGTGACGGCGCCGGCCAGGGTGGCCAAGGCGGTCAGAGCGGTCAGGGCGGTGGTCAGGGCCGGGGCGGGGCGCCCGGGCCCTTCGGCTTCGGCGGTGGCCCGGGAGGCTCCGGTGCCGACAATCCGCTCGCCGCGATGTTCGGCTCGCTCGGCGGCGGTCAGGGCGGCATGGACCCCAACGACCTCGGCGCCGCCTTCCAGAAGCTCGGGCAGATGCTCTCCTACGAGGGCGGGCCCGTGAACTGGGAGATGGCGAAGGACATCGCGCGGCAGACCGTCGCAGCGGGGCCGCCCGGCCGCGACGCGCTGCCGGAGGGCTCCGAGAAGGCCACGAAGGACGCCAGCATCGGCCCGAGCGACCGTGCCGCGGTACAGGAAGCCGTCCGCCTGGCCGACCTCTGGCTCGACGGCGTGACGTCCCTGCCGTCCGGCTCGGGCACCGCGGAGGCGTGGAGCCGTGCCGAGTGGGTCGAGCTGACGCTCCCCGTGTGGAAGGACCTGGTGGACCCGGTCGCCGAGCGGGTCGGGGCAGCCATGGGCGACGTACTGCCCGAAGAGATGCAGGCTATGGCCGGTCCGCTCATCGGAATGATGCGCTCCATGGGGGGCGCGATGTTCGGTACGCAGATCGGTCAGGCCCTGGGTGTGCTGGCCGGCGAGGTCGTCGGCTCGTCCGACATCGGCTTGCCGCTGGGGCCGCCCGGAAAGGCCGCGCTGCTGCCGGGGAACATGTCGGCGCTCGGTGAGGGGCTCGGCGTCCCCCAGGACGAGGTCCGGCTGTACCTCGCTCTCCGCGAGGCAGCCCACCAGCGGCTCTTCGCGCATGTCCCGTGGCTGCGGTCGCACCTCTTCGGAGCCGTCGAGGGGTACGCCCGCGGCATCAAGGTCGACACCAGCAAGCTGGAGGACGTGGTCGGCCAGTTCGACCCGCAGCGCCCCGAGGAGCTGCAGGAGGCCCTGCAGCAGGGCATGTTCCAGCCTGAGGACACTCCGGAGCAGCAGGCCGCGAAGGCCCGGCTGGAGACTGCTCTCGCGCTCGTGGAGGGCTGGGTGGACGCGGTAGTCCACGCCGCCGCCGAGCCGCACCTGCCGTCGGCCTCCGCCCTGCGGGAGACGCTGCGCAGGCGCCGTGCCTCGGGAGGCCCCGCGGAGCAGACGTTCGCCACGCTCATCGGGCTGGAGCTGCGCCCTCGCAGGCTCCGCGACGCGTCCCGGCTGTGGGCCTCGCTCACGGACGCCCGGGGCATGGAGGGGCGCGACGGGCTGTGGGCGCACCCCGACATGCTGCCGACCGCGGCGGACCTGGACGATCCCGACGGCTTCGTGCACAGCGAGAACGCCGACTTCTCCGAGCTGGACAAGATGCTGGGCGACGCCGCTGAGGGGGCGTCCGGCGGCGTTGCGGCCGACGCGGGAGAGAGCTCCGGCGGTGACGGCGGCGAAGCCGCTCGCGACGAGGACGGCGGAGCCGGCCGTGACGGCGGCGGTGACGAGGGCCGCGGCGACGGCAACGACGGCAGCGGCCCCGACGGGAAGAAATGAGCCTGTTCGAAGACGCCGTCCGACGGCTCACGGAGTGGCCCGCCCCGGACGAGGTGCAGGAGGGCCTGCGCGAGGAGTACCTCCGCCACCTCCAGTCCCATCCGGCCGGCATGTGGAAGGCGTGCAAGGACGGTCACATCACGGCCAGCGCGCTGGTGATCGATCCCGGCGGAGAGCGCGTCCTGCTGACGCTGCACCGCAAGCTGCGGATGTGGCTGCAGATGGGCGGGCACTGCGAACCCGAGGACACCACACTCGAGGACGCCGCTCTGCGGGAGGCCACGGAGGAGTCGGGCATCAGCGGTCTGACGCTGATGCCGGGCGGACCTGTGCGGCTCGACCGCCATCAGACGCCGTGTGCCTGGCATCTGGACGTGCAGTACGCGGCGCTGGCGCCGCCCGGGTCGCTGGAGCAGGTGAGCGAGGAGTCCCTGGAGCTGCGCTGGTTCGGTTACGGCGAAGTGGCGACCGTGGCCGACGAGTCGGTGGTGTCGCTCACGGAGCGCTCCCGCGTGCTGGCGCGGACAGGGTGAACTGAGCGGGGCGCTGCCGGACGGACTGCGCCCCGCCAAGCGTGCGCGGCGAGGCCGGGTCCCGTCTCACGAACGGGGCCCGGCCTCACCACTGCTCAGTTGCTGAAGATGTTGCCCTGGTTCTGGCCTGCCGCTCCGTTCGGGCCCATGCCGTACTGCGCTCGGAGCCCTTGGCCGATCACGGCGTTCTGCGGAGGCAGCAGCTCGCTGGGCTGGACAAGGGCGTAACCCTGGCCCATGAAGCTCAACTCCCAGCCCTCGCCGGTGTTTCCGCGGCGGCGCCACACCTGCGAAGCGCTCGTCTGCGCCTGCATCTGCACGCGCAGGGAGCTCGACCAGGCGACGACAGCGTCGGCGTCGGCGTTCGAGTAGGCGTCCGGCGAGACCCGCATCATGAGGGGCTGTCCCGACGTCATCAGCGCGACCTTGCCCTGTCCGGTGATGTTGAGGTTGTACTTGCCGGACCCGGAGACGCCGAACTGGCTGTCCACCGCGATGACTTCCCAGTGCAGCTGGGAGTCGAGGGCGAGGACGTACGCACTGTCGACGGTCAGGCCGTCGCGTTCGACGTCCACGAGATGCACGTGCTGGGCGAGGTTGGCGAGGTAGACGGTCCCCTGCCCTGAGCAGCGCATGAGGTCGAGTCCCTCGCCCGTCCTGCGCCTCGCGTTCCGCTGCTGCGACGTCTGGTACTCGCCGTCGAACTCCAGCATTCCCTGATAGGCGACCATGCTGCCCTTGCGGGCGAGCACGTCCTCGTGGCCGGTCAGGGAGACGCGCAGCAGCCTCGGGTTCTGCAGCGCGTAGCGGTCCTGGCTCTGGACCTCGGTGTAGCCGAAAAGCGGGCTCTGCATGATCCTTCGTCCTCCCCCGTCAGCCTCGTGCCCGCAGGCGGTCGGCGCTGTCCTCGCTCGGTTGTACGACGACGAACCCCTGGCCGGAGAAGCCCAGTTGGTACGCCTCTCCGCTGCCCCGGCCGATCATCGCGGACGCCTTGAAGCTGCGCTTCCCCTTCATCTTCAGGTGCGTCGACCAGGCCACGAGCGCGTCCGGGTCCACCGACGTCTCGTCGTCACCGCGGCCGCAGTCGACGACGACGGGCTGGCCGCGGGTGGTCAACGCCACCCAGCCGGTGCCGGTGACAGCGACGTTGAAGAGGCCCTGGCCTGCGAACTTGGCCATCCCCTTGACGCGTTGCACTCCCCATTCGAGATGGGCGTCGAAGGCGAGGAGGTTGGTGCCGTTGACGGAGATGCTCTCGTCGTTGAGGTTCAGAATCACGACGTTCGCGCCGTAGTCGGCCAGGTAGAGCAGGCCGTCGCCGTGGCAGCGCATGAGCGGCGCGCCTTCGCCGGTGAGCCACTGGGAGGCGCGCTGCCGCACCGCCGGCGGGTTCGGCTCGTACTGCACGAAGCCCTCGTAGGCGATCATCGAACCGACGCGGGCGAACAGATCGTGGCCGCTCTGCATGACGACCTTGAGCATGTGCGGCCCGTGGTTCTCCATTCGGGCCGCGGGCTGGGACGGGGCGTAGCCCGCGATGAGCTGCTGATCCATGACGGGCTCCCTCACACCTCGTAGGGCTGGACGACGATGAAGTTGCCGGGCGCGCCGCGGAACTGGAGGTTCACGGTCTCGCCGCTGTGCCCGGGATATGCCTGGCGGCGGAGCCGGACCTGGCTGGAGACGATGACCTGAGCCGCTGCCGACCAGGCAACGACGGCATCGGCGTCGGCGAAGGTGGTGGGGGTGACGGGAAGGACCACAGGGGGGCCCTGCGTCGTGACGACGACAGTGCCGGTGCCCTGGAAGACCATCGTGAAGAGCGCACCGCCCGGTATGCCGTGGCCCTCGATCCGCCGCACCTCGTACTGAAGGCCCTCGTCGAAGGCGAGGACGTGGTCCGCGGACACGCAGATCGAGTCACCCTGCAACTCGATCGGGTGGAGAGTGGCGGCCTCCTCGGCGAAGAAGACCTGGCCACCGCCGGTGCAGCGCATCAGCTGCATCTCCTGGCCCGTTGCGTTGCCGACCACGCGGCCGCGGAAGCCCGCGCCCTTGTAGCTGAAGTCGACCTTCCCCTGGTAAAGGACCATGCTGCCCTGGCGGGCCAGGACGGGCTGGCCGTCGATGCCGAGGTCGACGCGGGCGAGCTGCTCGTTCTGCAGCGTCCAGCGCTGACCCGTGGGCGCTTCGCGGTACTTGTCGAGTGTGACGCCCATGCCCGCGGCCGGGCCCTGCGGGATCTGCGGCATCTGCGGCATCTGCGAGCCGAAGGGCGACTGCGGGGCCTGCGGGGCGAAGGGATTCTGCTGTGCCTGAGGCGGCTGCGGTGCCTGCGGTGCCTGCGGTGCCTGCGGCGGGCTGAACGACTGCGTGGGAGGCGGTTGTTGCGGCGGCGGTCCCGGCGGGCCGGGAGGCGCCGGCTGCGCGGGCGCCTGCCCCTGGGCGTAGGCGTCCGGGGCCGCGATCGTCGGGGCGGTCGCGTGGGCCGGCGTACCAGGAGCCGGGCCCTGCTGGGTGGCCGCCGGCTGCGGCGCGCCGAACGCGGGCGGCTGCTGCGGCGGGGCGCTCGCGGCGGGCGGAGCGGAAGCCGGGGCCGGTGCGCCCGCCGGCGGCGCGAAGCCGGGTTGCTCCGAGGCGCCCCCGGGCGGCGCGAAACCCGGAGCCTGAGCGGGCTCGGCGGCCGCCGGCTCCTCCTCTTCCAGGACCTCGCCGCCGAAATTGCGCAGCAATGCCTCGAGACCGCCGTCGAAGCCCTGCCCGACGGCGGCGAACCGCCACTCGTCCTTGAAGTAGAAGTCCCCGAGCATCACCGCACGTTCGGTGCTGAACTCCGAACCGTCGAACGAATACCGGGCGACCTCTTCACCGCCGGCGACTATCCGGATGTAGCCGGACTGCGCCTGGGACATCTGGCCGGCCCCGTCCAGGGCGGCGGTGAACGAGAGGCGCTTGATCTGAGAAGGGATCTTGTCCAGCGTCACACGGAAGGATTCCGTGTCGCCTGACTGGGCGCCGAGCTGCTGGAGCGACTCCTCCGGCGACTTCGGCTGGTTGAAGAAGATGAAGTACCGGTCGTCGGAGAGCCGTTCATCGGCGTCGAGGCCGAAACAGCTGATGTCGAAGGAGAGTCCGGGACCGGCGACCTGCACTCCCACGTACAGATCGCGCCCGGCTGTCAGATCACTGATCTTGGCCTTGTGGCCGCGCTGGAATTCCCTGGCCATACGTAACGACCGTCCCCCCGTCCGCAAATGTGTGCCGTATGAGGCGCCAGGCTATCCAATGCCCCGCGGAGTTCACTCGTCGCGTGCGGCAGGAAGTTCGGGCAGCCGGTCGGCGGCCACGACCCCCTCCAGGAAGCCGCGTGCCCGCTCCGTACGCGGATAGACCTCCAGCAACTCCCAGAAACGGGGGCCGTGTCCGGGCACCAGCAGGTGGGCGAGCTCGTGCAGCAGGACGTAGTCGACGACATATCCCGGCATGCCGCGCAGGCGGTGCGAGAGCCGGATGCTGCCCTCGGCGGGGGTACAGGAACCCCATCGAGTGTTCTGGTTGGTGACCCAGCGCACAGAAACGGGCCGCGCGCGCCCCTCCAGATACTGCTCGGAGAGCTGGACGGCGCGTGCCGCCAGCTCGCTGTCGCCGAGATGGCGCTTGCTCTCCTGGGCGGCGAGCTTTTCGAGCATGACTCCGACCCAGCGCTGCTCCTCGTCCCGGGACATCCGGGCAGGGATCATCACGATGGTGCGGTCACCCTCGCGGTAGGCGGAGACCGTGCGTCTGCGGCGCGCGCTGCGACGCACTTCGACCGCCTGCTGGCTGGTGCTCTTCAGCGGGTCGGCGGGCACGCGTCGACGTTACCCGTTGTGTGTGGCGGAAGTCCCACCTCCGGTCGGATACGAGGCTTATGCCCTGATATGCACTCGACTCATACGACTACTCCCCAGCCCTGTGGATAACTTTCGGCGGCCTCCTTGCCTGCAACCGCATTCTGTCCTTCCACGGCGGAGAGCCCGATGGGGCGGCACCTCACGGAACGGGAAGAGCATGCATCCGATGATCAAGCCCGCATTGCGGCGGGCCTGGCGAGACAGGCAGACGGTGCAGTACGGCGCGGCGCCCGCACACGCCGTGCTGCTGGGTCCGGTGGACAACACCACAGCGGGCTTCATGGAGCTCATGGACGGGACGCGGAGCCTCGTCCAGCTGCGGGAGGAGGCCGCACGCCTGGGCCTCTCGTCCGCTACGGCGGACCGTCTGGTGGAGAGGCTCTCCTCGGCCGGCGTGCTCGACGACGCGACTGCGGACCGGCAGGCCGCGGCCAGTGTGAGCGACGGCCTGCGCCCCGACCTCGGCTCGCTGTCGGTCGTGCACCGCGAGCCGGGAGGAGGGCTGCGCCGGCTCGTGGCCCGCAGGGAGAAGAGCGTGCAGGTGCGGGGAGCGGGGCGGGTGGGAGCACTGGTGGCGTCGACGCTGTCGGCGGCCGGGGTGGGGGAGGTCGACGTCGTGGACGGGGGTCACGTCGAGCCCTGGGACACGGTTCCGGGAGGCATTACCGCGGAAGCGGTCGGCGAGCGCCGGGATGCCGCAGCCCGCAAGGCTGTCAGCAGGGCGAGACCGTGGCGCTCCCGTGCACGCGGCCGTACGAGAGGGGCCGTGGGCCTGGTGGTGGTGGCGCCGCGCGACGGCCTGGACGCCTACGCCCCGGATCCGGCGTCCTCCGAGGGCTTCGTCCAGGCCGGGACGCCTCACTTGTACGGCGGTGTGGTGGAGAGCACAGGCGTAGTGGGGCCGCTGGTCCTTCCCGGGGTCTCTCCCTGCGCGGGGTGCATGCTGCGGGGCCGCGCCGAGCGGGACCCGAGCTGGCCGCTGGTGGTGGGGCAGTGGCGCACCTCGGGACGGCGACGTGCGGGGGTTCCCGCCTGCGATGTCGCGCTGGCGACGATGGTCGCGGGGGCCATCGCCTCCTACGCGCTGAGCTACCTGGACGGCGACGGCGGTTGCGCGGCCGGCTACAGGGTGCGCTTCTCGATGCCGCATCTGACGGGTGACACCGAGCAGCTCTCCGCCCATCCTGAGTGTCCGTGCGGTGCCGCTTTGGTGACAGCGGAACTCCCACCCTCGGCGGAAGCCCTGGAAGAGGTCACAATGGCCTGATGGCCGCCGTCCTCGGTGCTGTCCGGTAGAGCCGTCTGGAAGTTGGAGGGGCCCATGTCCGATCTTCCCCGCAAGGCAGTGACGCGTACGGCAAAACTCGCGGCGCTGCCTCTGGGGTTCGCCGGCCGCTCCGCGTGGGGGCTGGGAAAACGCATCGGCGGGCTGTCAGCCGACCTTGTGGGGCACGACCTCCAGCAGCGGACCGCGGAGCAGCTGTTCAAGGTGCTCGGGGAGCTGAAGGGGGGCGCCATGAAGTTCGGGCAGGCGCTCTCCGTCTTCGAGTCCGCGCTTCCGGAGGAGATCGCGGGCCCGTACCGGGCGACGCTGACCAAGCTCCAGGAAGCCGCCCCTCCGATGCCCACCCGCACCGTGCACCAGGTGCTCGCCGAGCGGATGGGCGAGGACTGGCGGGACCTCTTCGAGGAGTTCGAGGACAAGCCCTCGGCGGCGGCGTCCATCGGGCAGGTGCACCGCGGCGTCTGGCATGACGGGCGTGAGGTCGCGGTGAAGGTTCAGTACCCCGGCGCGGGTGAAGCGTTGATCTCGGACCTCACCCAGCTCGGCAGGTTCGCCCTGCTGCTGGGCCCCCTCATACCGGGGATGGACATCAAGCCCCTCATCTCCGAACTGCGCGACAGGGTGAGCGAAGAGCTGGACTACGGCTTGGAGGCCCAGGCACAGAGGACGTACGCGGAGGAGTTCGCGGACGACCTGGACGTCGTGATCCCCGACGTGGTGCATCAGTGCGAGCAGGTGCTGGTCACCGAGTGGATGGACGGCGTACCGCTCGCCGAGGTGATACGCGAGGGCACCCAGGACGAGCGCGACCGGGCGGGGCAGCTTCTCGCCCGCTTCCTCTTCTCCGGCACGGCTCGTACCGGACTTCTGCACGCCGACCCGCATCCCGGCAACTTCCGCCTGATACCCGGAGACGGGTCCGGCGAGGACGGCGACACCGCGCAGTGGCGGCTGGGGGTGATGGATTTCGGCACCGTGGACAGGCTCCCCGAAGGGCTGCCTCCCATGATCGGCACGGCACTGCGCATGGTCATCGAGGGCGAAGCCGAGGCGGTCTACGAGTTGCTGCGCGCCGAGGGGTTCGTCAAGGAGTCCATCGACCTTGAACCGGCTGAAGTACTGGACTACTTGGTCCCCGTGATCGAACCGGCGCGGGCGGAGACCTTCCCCTTCGACCGCGACTGGATGCGCGAGCAGGCCGCGCGGATCGCTGATCCGCGCTCCCCCGCACACCAGTTGGGCAAGCAGCTCAATCTGCCGCCCTCATATCTGCTTCTGCACCGCGTGACGCTGAGCACCATCGGTGTCCTGTGCCAGCTCGGGGCGTCGGTGAGGATGCGGGAGGAGATGGAGGCGTGGGTCCCGGGCTTCGCCGACGACGAGGATGACGAGGGCGCTTCCCCCGCGGAGGACACTTCTGCCTGAGCTTCGACGCCTCGCGACAGGCCGGCAGACGGCGCCGGCCGATGGCCTTTGCCTCATGCCGAGTCGTCACTGATCGCCGGGACACCGCGCCGGAGCCGTCGGCCGGACGGCAGCTGCAGGAGAGGCGCCTTGGCGGGAGCGGGCTGCTCACCACCAGGACGAGTCGAGGCGCTGCTCGATGGCTCTGATGCTCTCCCGGGCGCACGTGTCGCAGAAGTAGCGTGTCTCACCGTTCTCGCGGGAGCTCACCCAGGTCAGCGGAATCGCGTGGGCGACCTTCCCGCATGCGGCGCACGCTGTCCCGCCCGCCGTCGACTCGCTGTTCGTCTCGTCCATTCATCGAAAGATAACGCCGGGCAGACCCGAGAGCCGGGGCATGGCGCCCCGGCTCTCCGGTGACTTCACTGCATGACCGCCATGGCGATCGCCCGGCGGGCTCGCAGGGAGGCACGCTCCGCACGGCGCTGAAGGCGACGGGCGGATGTGACGCGCAGGGCCCTGCGTTGCGACTCGGCCTCGTGCAGGCGGTCGTCCATATGGGCTCGAGCCAGGGATTCTGGCATGAGTTGCATTTCTCGGTTCCTGTTCTGACGCGAGGAGTTCGCGTCGATTCCAGTTCTGTCGGGTGTCTCGGAGGCAGCTGTCATCGTCGGGACCTGCTTCGGAAGGTGACGCAGCTGCGGATCGTGCGTCATCGGGCGGTCGATCGTGCCGGCGGTCGTCATGCCGTGACCGGGTTCTTACGCGGGCGTCCGCGCGGACGCTTCCTGGGAACCACCACGCCCTGGATGAACAGCTCGCCGCCCCATACCCCCCAGGGCTCGCGGCGGTCCTTGGCGCCGGCGAGGCAGGCCTCACGCAGCGGGCAGGTCTGGCAGAGCGTCTTCGCGTACTCCACGTCGGCCGGGGCCTCGGCGAAGAAGACCTCGGGGTCGTAGGAACGGCAGGGCACGGTGACGTCGAGACGCTCGATGGCGTCGTCGAGTTCGGTGAGCGTGATGAGCGGGGCGGGCACAGGGTCCTCCGTGGGGCAGTCAGGCGGCATCAGGTCGGTCGTGGGTGACGGGGTGTGCGTGTTGGGGTGCACTGCCGGTTTTCCTCGTCTGTCGATGTCTGTTGTCTTGTCGGCCCGGCTGGTGGCCGGGCGGGGGCAAACAGAAGGGCCGCGGATCCCGGTGTGGGTTCCGCGGCCCTGGAAGGTGCCGACCTGATCTGCCGATCAGGCTGGATCTCTCCAGGGTTCGAGCCCACGGAAGGCCCACGTCGGGTTGTGCTTCGGCTCTTCGTTGCGGATGCCTGCGTCAGGGGCCGCGAACATGCGGACATAGGCCACTGCCTGTGCCGCTGCTGCAGATCCCTTGGTCTGTCGTACGCCGCTGCTGGGAACGACGCGGGACACACCGATGCCGTTGAGCCGGGAATCGAGCAGGCAAGAGGCGACGACCGAGCGGTCGGTCATCTGGGTGTCGGTGATGAAGCTGATCACTGGGCTCGCCTCCTCTCGGCGACTCGGGGGATCAACCGAAGCTGATCCGCATACGTACAGGAGTCAGTACAGCATGGATGGGGTGGGGCGAAAAGCCCCCGCCCTGTCCACGTCCGGAAGGCTATGGTGCTCCGGACAGCGCGCGCAAACTATTTTTCCGCCCCTTCTGGAAAAGGTTCCGAAGCGGGTGCCGGGCCGGACCCGCAGCAGGTGCTGGCTCGGCCGGCTACGAAGTACCCGGCGGTCGTGCGAGGGAGCCCCGCACCCGTCACTACGCGCCGGTCACCAGGCAGCCCCCCACGAACGCCAGGCGCCAGGCGTCGGGCGTCGGGCGTCGGGCGTCGGGCGTCAACCAGCAGACGCCAGCCACCGGCCGCGGCACACCTGGCGTCGGCATGGCGGCCCGGGACGCTTACTGCGAAGGCTCTTCGGCGTCTTCAGCGCCCAACTCCTCGCCCGCGCACAGCGCGAGGACGTCGGCGCCGAACCGCTCGAGCTTGCGCGCCCCCACGCCTGAGATGCACGCCAGCTCCGCCTCCCCGTCCGGCACCGTCTCAGCGATCGCCAGCAGCGTCTTGTCGGTGAAGACGCAGTACGCGGGCTGCCCCAGTTGCTTCGCCTGCTCGGAGCGCCACTCACGCAGGCGTTCGTAGAGCTGCTCGTCCATGTCGGACGGGCAGTCCTCACAGCGCATCAGCTTCATCTCGCCTGGGTCGGTCAGGGAACGCCCGCAGACCCGGCACTGCACGGGCCCGCGCCGCTTGCGCGCCCGGCTGCCGCCACTCCGCCCGCGCTCGATGCCGCCGGGGCCGCCGGAACCGCGGGTGCCCGTCGCCGACGTTCCGGGCCGCAGCCCGTTGAGGAACCGGCTGGGGCGCCTGCCGCCGCGGCCCCCCGGCGAGCGCGACAGCGCCCAGGAGAGCGTCAGATGGAGGCGCGCCCTGGTGACGCCGACGTAGAGCAGACGCCGCTCCTCCTCGACCTGGGCGTCCGTCTTGGCGTGGGTGATCGGCATCATCCCCTCGGTGAGCCCGGTCAGGAACACCGCATCCCATTCGAGGCCCTTGGCCGAGTGCAGAGACGCGAGGGTGACGCCCTCGACCGTGGGGGCGTGCTGTGCGTTGGCCCGCTCGTCCAGCTCCGCCACGAAGTCGCCCAGCGTCGGGGCTTCCTTGCCCGCCGCGGAGCGGGACGCGGCGAGGGACTCCGCGAGCCGGACGAGCGCCGCCAGGGACTCCCAGCGGTCGCGCACGGCCCCGGAGCCCGCCGGAGGCTCCGGCGTCCAGCCGCTGCCGCTCAGGACGGCACGCACCTGGGAGGGGAGGTCGGCCGCGCCGTCGAGCAGGCTGTCGTTCTCCCCGAAGCGGGCGGCGCTGCGCAGCGCCACTCCCGCCTCCCGGACCTCCGGGCGCTCGAAGAACCGTTCGGCGCCCCGGAGTTGATACGGCACGTCGGCGTCGACCAGTGCCTGCTCGTAGATCTCCGACTGGGCGTTGATGCGGTAGAGCACGGCGATCTCGCTGGCGGGCACGCCCGAGTCGATCAGCTCGCGGATGCGCCTGGCGGTTCCCTCGGCCTCGGACGGCTCGTCCGCGTACTCCACGTACGCCGGTTCGGGGCCGGCTTCCCGCTGCGAGACCAGCTCCAGGCGGTGCTCCGCCGCACGGCCCGTCGCCTGTGAGAGCAGGCCGTTCGCCAGGTGGACGACCTGCGGCGTGGAGCGGTAGTCGCGCACGAGCTTGACGACCGTGGAGTCCGGGTGCCGGGTGCGGAAGTCGAGAAGGTGGTCCGGAGTGGCGCCGGTGAAGGAGTAGATCGTCTGGCTGGCGTCCCCCACGACGCACAGGTTTTGCCGGTCGCCCACCCACAGCTCCAGCAGGCGCTGCTGCAGAGGGCTGACGTCCTGGTACTCGTCGACCACGAAGTGCTGGTACTGCCCGCGGACGGTGTCGGCGATGTCGGGGCGGTCCTGCAGGACCCCGACCGTCAGCAGCAGGACGTCCTCGAAATCGATGACCGAGCGGTCGCGCTTGAGCTGCTCGTACATGCCGAAGACGCGGGCCGTCTCCGCCGGGTCCCGCGGGGGCACCCGGGTCGTCTTGGCGACCACCGCCGGGTAGTCCTCCGGCACCGTCTGCGTCACCTTCGACCACTCGATCTCGCCGATGAGGTCCCGCAGTTCGTTCCGGTCGAGGCGCAGACGGCAGCGCGCGGCCGCTTCGGCGACGAGCTGGACCTTGCGTTCCAGCAGGCGGGGGAGCTCGCCCCCCACGGCTCGGGGCCAGAAGAACTGGAGCTGGCGCAGGGCGGCCGAGTGGAACGTACGCGCCTGGACGCCGCTCGCCCCGAGCTGCCGCAGCCTCCCGCGCATCTCCCCCGCCGCCCGGCTGGTGAAGGTGACCGCGAGGACGCTGGCCGGGGGAAGGATGCCCGCGCGCACGCCGTAGGCGATGCGGTGGGTGATGGCGCGGGTCTTGCCCGTGCCCGCGCCCGCGAGCACGCACACCGGGCCGTGGAGGGCCGTGGCCACTTCCCGCTGCTCCGGATCGAGCCCCTCCAGCACGGCGTCGGCGTCACGAGGCGGATCCGCGTAGGCGTCGGGCTGGGAGAACAGGGTGGGGTCCGTTGCTGCTGTCACCCCGCCATGCTGCCAGGTGGATCCCGGCGGTAGTCACGCTTGTCCACAGCTGAAGTCGTATCGTCCTACGGACTGTTGCGCCGGCCGCTCTGAGGAGGCGCCCCGGGCCGCCGCAGGACGGTTCGGGGACCCGGGAATGGTCCGGTTCGCTCGTACGTTCCCTCAGGCACCAACTGACACGAAGGAGCGCGAAACCCATGGCGGGAAACGTGACGATGTACAGCACCACATGGTGCGGCTACTGCCGTCGGCTGAAGGGCCAGATGGACCGCGCGGGGATCGCGTACACCGAGGTCAACATCGAGCACGACCCGGAGTCGGCCGACTTCGTGGAGAAGGCCAACGGCGGCAACCAGACGGTGCCGACCCTGCTCTTCCCCGACGGGACGACGCTGACCAACCCTTCTCTCGCACAGGTGCAGGCCGCCCTGGGCGCCTGAACACACGGCGCACGCCGGGCGCACGCCCGCCCTCGGCGGCGCCGGAGCGCCTTCGCACGCACGAGCCCCGCCCCCGCGGCGGGGCCTGCGTGCGTCGGGGGAAGCCCCGCCCGGGTCAGCGCTGCTTCTCGGGCCTCGGCAGCGGGCCGCCGTACCAGAGCTCCACCAGGCGCGCGGCGATGGAGATGCCGGCCGGGGCCAGGACCTCTCCCGTATGGATCGCCTCCCGGATGTCATCGCGGGAGAACCACCGGGCTTCCTCGATCTCGTCGCCGTCCACCCGGATCTCCGGTGAGGTGGCGCGCGCCATGAAACCCAGCATGAGACTGGCCGGGAAGGGCCACGGCTGGCTGGCCACGTACTCCACCTCGCCGACCGCGACGCCCGCCTCCTCACCGACCTCGCGGACGACCGCCGCCTCCAGCGACTCCCCTGGCTCGACGAACCCGGCGAGCGTCGAGAAGCGGCCCTCCGGCCAGTGGACCTGCCGCCCCAGGAGGGCGCGGTCCTTCTCGTCCGTCACCAGCATGATCACGGCCGGGTCGGTACGCGGGTAGTGCTCGGCTCCGCAGGCCGCGCAGCGGCGGAGGTGCCCGGCCGCCGCGATGACCGTGCGCTCGCCGCAGCGGGAGCAGAAGCGGTGCGTGCGCTGCCAGTTCTCCAGGCCGACGGCGTGTGCCATCAGTTCGGCGTCCCGCGGCGAGAGCAGCAGGCCCGCTTCACGGAGCCCGGCGGGGCGCGCGATGTCGTCCATGCGCCCGGGGAGCGCGTCCTTCTGAAGGGCGAAGTAGCGCACGCCCTCCTCGTCGACGCCCAGGAAGTAACGGTGGGCCTCGGTGAACGGGGCGTCGAACGAGGGCATCATCACGAGTTCGGTCCGGCCGTCGCCGTCGTCCTCGATCAGCGCCTGGCCGTCGGAGACCACGAACACCCGGGTCGTCGGATGGCTCCAGGCGGCCGCCAGCCACGCCTCGTCCATCCTCTGGTTCGCGGCGCGGTCGATGCCGCCGGTGGGGGTCAGGGTGATGGGAGCGGAGTCGGCGGCGCTGATGCGGTCGGTCCAGGTGGTCACGTGGGCTTCCTGCTCCTCCTGCGATCGGTGGTCTTGCTCGGGGCTCCGCCGGGCCTCGCACGGGCGGCGGCGGAGCGGGCGTGGGACGGCGTCACCGGACGCCGCCCGGCGTCATCCGGCACCCTCCGGCTCCGGACGCCAGTTCTCGGCGAGGTCCGACCAGAGGCAGGCCGCCGCTTCGGCGCCCTTCGTCAGCAGGTCCAGCTCGACCTTCTCGTTCGGTGAGTGCCAGCCGTCCGAGGGGACGGAGATGCCGAGGAAGAGGACCGGTACCTCCAGCGCGTCCTGAAGGTCTGCCGCCGGACCGGAACCGCCCTCACGGGTGAATCGGACCCGCTTCCCGAACGCCCGCTCCATCGACCGGACGACCGCTTCCAGCGCGGGATGGCCGAGCGGGGTGAGGCACGGGCGTGTGGCGCCCCAGAAGGTGATCTCGTGGCGGATGCCGTCGGGCAGGCTCTGCGAGACCCACTCGCGGACGGACTGCTGGACCTTCTCCGCGTCCTGTCCCGCGACGAGCCGGAAGGAGAGCTTCAGCTGGGCGCTCGACGGGATGACGGTCTTGCCGCCGGGGCCCTGGTAGCCCCCGCCGATGCCGTTGACCTCCGCTGTCGGGCGGGCCCAGATCCGCTCCAGGGTGGTGTAGCCGCTCTCGCCGCTCACCGCGTGGGAGTGCGCCGTACGCAGCCACGTGTCCTCGTCGAACGGAAGCTCGGCGAACAGCTGCCGCTCCTCCTCGGACAGCTCCACGACCCCGTCGTAGAAACCGGGAAGTGCGACGCGGTGATTCTCGTCGTGCAGCCTCGCGACCAGCCGCGCGGCCTCTGCCGCCGGGTTGGGGACCGCCCCGCCGAACGAGCCGGAGTGGATGTCCTGGTCCGGCCCGTACAGGTCGATCTGGCAGTCGGTGAGCCCGCGCATGCCGGTGCACACGGTCGGCGTCTCCGCCGACCACATGCCGGTGTCGGAGACGATCGCGGCGTCGCAGCGGAGACGGTCGGCCTTCTCCCGCACCAGGTCGGGGAAGTGCGGCGAACCCGACTCCTCCTCGCCCTCGACGAGCAGCTTCAGGTTGACGGCGGGGGCAGCACGGCCGGTGGCGGCCAGGTGCGCCCGCACGCCCAGGGTGTGCATGAAGACCTGGCCCTTGTCGTCGGCGGCGCCCCGGGCGTACAGGCGGCCGTCGCGCTCCTCCGGCGCGAAGGGCTCCGAGTGCCAGCCGTCCGCGAGGACCGCGGGCTGCACGTCGTGATGCCCGTAGACCAGGACGGTGGGCGCGCCGGGATCGTCCGAGGGCCACTCGGCGAAGACGGCCGGTGCCCCCGGCGTCTCCCAGACCTCCGCGACCGGGAAGCCCGTCGCGGCCAGCTTCCCCGCCAGCCAGGCGGCACTGCGTGCGAGGTCGTCCGCGTGCGAGGGGTCGGCGGAGACGGACGGGATGCGCAGCCACTCCACGAGGTCGTCGAGGAAGGCGGCGCGGCGCTCTTCGACACAGGCCCGGACAGCGTCGTCCGGAACTGCAGGGCTGCTGCTCATGCCGGGCAGCCTATCCGGCATTCGGGTGGCCCTCCGCATTCCGTACGAGGTGCTGCGGAGGGTCCGCGCCTGTTCACGCGTGGTCGGCTCCGCCTGCCCGTACGTCGGCGCCGGACTCTCCCGCCCGCTGCCCAGGCATACGGGGGGCCGGGGGGCCGTCGGGGTCGCCCCCGTCGCCGCTGAGGAGCCGTTCCAGGTCCGCGCGGTCGAGGAGTTCGGCAGGCCGCACCAGCTCGCCGCTGCGGACGTAGAGGAACCCGGCGGAGACCGCGGCGAGCGGCACCCCGGCCTTCTCCGCCCATGCGAGGCGGTACACGGACAGCTGCAGGGGGTCGGCCGTGCGGGACCGGCCGGTCTTCCAGTCGACGATCTCGTAGGTCTCCGCGCCGTCTTCCGTGACCTCCCGGTAGACCGCGTCGATGCGCCCGCGGATGACGCGTCCCGCGAGTTCGAGCTGGAAGGGCTCCTCCACGCGGTGCGGGGTGCGGTGCGCGTAGGGCGTACGCCCGAAGGCCTCCTTCAGCGCGGAAAGATCCCGCTCGTCCACGATCTCGGGCGGCTCGGGATTGCCGTCCTCGCCGCCCGGCAGCTCGTCCGGCCCGAGCATCGGAAGCGTCAATTCCTCGAACCGGGACTCCACCCAGGCGTGGAAGCGCACGCCTCGGCGCGCGGCCGCCGGCTCCGGCGGACGGGGCATGGGGCGGGCGAGTTCGCGAGCGAAGGCGTCGGGATCCGCTGCCATGCGCATCAGCTGGGACGCGGTGAGCGAGGGAGGCAGCGGAACGTCCCGCTCGGTGCTGCGCGACCGCCGCAGCTCCCCCTCCAGTGCCTCCAGGTCGCGGTCCCAGGAGGCGGCGAGCCTGGCCTCCTCGGGAGCGAGATCCGCGGCGTCGCCGTCGCTGTCCTCCGCGGCGTCGCCGTCGCAGTCCTCCAGATGCGTGCGCACCGCCTCAGCTGCGGCACGCCTCCGTTCCAGCGCCTGCGCGTCCAGCGGCATCGGCCACGCCCGCTCCTCCGCTGCAGCCTCCAGCAGCGGATTCTCCGCGTCGTCGGCGGGAGCGGCCGCCCAGTGCTCCACTTCGCCGTGTGCGGGATCGGCCTCGCAGTGCTCCCTCAGCGCGTGCAGGAAGGCGGAGGGCCCCCGGCGCTTCTTCTGGGTGGGACCCCACCAGTGGCCGGAGCCGAGCAGCAGCGAGCGCGGACGAGTGAACGTGACGTACCCGAGGCGGAGTTCCTCGGTGGCCTGGTGGTCGCGCATCGCCGTCTCGTAGTCGCTGACGCCCTTGGACTTCCACTCGGCCACGTCGGGAAGCGTCGCCGCGTCGCCGCGCAGGGCGTGCGGCAGGACCCGCGGCCGGCGGAGCCAGGACTCGCGGGGCTGCTCGCTCGGGAACTGCTTCACCACGAGGCCGGGCACCGCGACGACGTCCCACTCCAGGCCTTTGGCCTTGTGCGCGGTAAGGACCTTGACGGTGTCCTCGCCGCCGGGCAGCGAACTGTCGAGGCCCTTCTCGTACTGCGCTGCCGTACGCAGGAACCCGAGGAACGCCAGCAGTGTCGCTTCGCCGTCCACGGCGGCGAACCCCGCGGCGATGTCGAGGAAGTTGCCCAGGGTCTCGCGGCGGCGGGCCGCCAGCGCGTGCGGCGACGCGGACAGTTCGACTTCCAGGCCGGTCGCGGTGAGCACCCTGTGCAGGACGTCCATCAGCGGGTCGGCCAGCGAGCGCCGCAGGTCGCGGATCTCGGCGGCAAGCCTGGCGAAGCGCATGCGTGCGGCAGTCGAGAAGGGCAGGTCGTCCTCGTAACCGTCCGACTCCAGGAACGTCTCCAGGGCGTCCGCCAGGGAGACGACTTCCGCCGGGTCGGTGCCTTCCACCGCGGCGGCCAGCCGCCCGTCCGGGTCGTCGTCCTGGTACCGCGCGTGCTGTACGAGCAGCCGGGCGCGGCGCCCCAGCAGTGCGAGGTCGCGGGGGCCGATCCGCCAGCGCGGCCCCGTCAGCAGCCGTACGAGCGAGGCGTTCGCCGTGGGGTCCTGCAGAACCTCGCAGGTGGCGACGAGGTCGGCCACCTCCGGAAGGTGCAGCAGCCCGGACAGGCCCACGACCTCGACCGGGAGATCCCGGGCCACCAGCGCACCCTGGATCTCCGCGAAGTCGGCGGCCCCGCGGCACAGCACGGCGATCTCCCCGGGCTGCGTGCCCGTCCGCACGAGGTGGGCGAGGGAGTCGGCCAGCCACTCCAGTTCCTCGGCGTGCGTGGCCAGCAGCGCGCACCGCACCGTTCCCTCGCGCTCCGCCCCGGGGGCCGCACGCAGCGCCTCGACGCCTTCGTGGCGCGCGCGCAGCGGCGCGGCGAGCGTGTTGGCCAGGCTGAGGAGCCTGCCGCCGCTGCGGCGGTTCTCGCTGAGAGAGAACCGGGGCGCGGGGGTGCCGTCGGCGTTCGGGAAGTGGCGCGGGAAGTCGTCGAGGTTGGCCACCGACGCACCGCGCCAGCCGTAGATGGCCTGACAGGGGTCTCCCACCGCGGTGACGGCGTGGCCGGCGCCTGCCGGCGCGCCCGGCACACGAGAGGTGCGCGGTGCACCCGGCGTACCCGGTGCGCCCGCCGGGCCGGACGCGCCGAACAGACCCGCGAGCAGCACGCGTTGGGCGACCGAGGTGTCCTGGTACTCGTCGAGCAGTACGACCGGGAACTCCTGGCGCAGGATGCGGCCCACTTCCGGAACGTCCCGCGCGAGTGTCGCCGCCAGGGCGATCTGGTCCCCGAAGTCGAGCAGGTCGCGCTCGCGCTTGCGCGCGCGGTACTTCTCGACGAGACCGAGCAGTTCGGTGCGGCCGAGGGCAGTTTCCGGAACCTTGCGCAGCGTGGCGTTGGTGAGCGGAACGCTCTCCAGCCGCTCCAGCAGACCGGAGTCGTACGAGCGGAGTCCGTCCGGCGGGACCAGATGCTCGGACAGTTCCGCGTCGAGGGCCAGGACGTCCTCGACGAGTGCCGCGACGGTCTTCGTGAGCGCTTCGAACGGCCCCGGGTCGGACCGCAGGACGCTCGCCGCGAGCTGGAAACGGGTGGCGTCCGCGAGGAGCCTGGCCCCTGGTTCGATTCCCAGTCGGAGGCCGTGATCGGTGAGGATGCGGCCCGCGAAGGCGTGATAGGTGGAGATCTGCGGTTCGCCCGGCGGGTGTTCGGGATCGGCGGGGTCCGGATCGGTCACCCCTGCGCGTACGAGCGCCTTGCGCACGCGTTCCGCTAGTTCGCCGGCGGCCTTGTTGGTGAACGTGAGCCCAAGCACCTGTTCGGGGAGCACCTGTCCCGTGCCCACGAGCCACACCACGCGTGCCGCCATGACCGTCGTCTTGCCCGAGCCCGCTCCGGCCACGATCACCTGGGGAGCCGGAGGCGCCGTGATACAGGCGAGCTGCTCCGGGGTGAACGGGACACCGAGCAGCTCCTTGAGCTGTTCGGTGTCGGTGAGTCGGGCAGGCACACGAAGACGCTAACGGGCGGCACCGACAACTGGCGCAGCGGCTGCTGAAGACCCCTCCGGAGCGCACGTGGTCGGGGCCGGCCACCGTCCGCGCCGTCGATCCGTGGCGTTCAACCGACTAGCCCTGCGAGCTGCGGGACAGTCAACTGCCCGGGGGAGCGGGAGGATCGAACTGTGAAAGGACCTTCACCGACAGTTGGGTCCCTGGCGGTTCATCGCGGCGGCGCTTGGCAGCCCGTCACTCGACGACCTGCTGTCCCTCGGAGCGCGCACTGCACGCGCTGCGGAACGAACAGTGCGTGCAGTGCTGTCCGGGTGAGGGAGTGAAGCGCTCGTCCAGAACACGTCCGGCTGCCGTGGCAAGCAGTTCGCCGACCCACCCCTGTCCGGGATCGCCTTGGACGGCGCCCTCCGGGCCGTCCGGTGCCGACGGCGCGTCCTGCGCGGCCTCCGCCAGAGCCTCCTGACGCTGCACCACGGGCAGCGAGTCGCCCCCGTCACGCTTCGGGGCGCCGAGGCGGAGATGCACGAGTTCGGCACCGCCGGAGTCCGGACGCCCGCCGTCGAAGAGGTGGTCGGCGGCACCTTCGCGGACGGCCAACTGGTAGACGGCGAGCTGCGGGTGGCGCTCGACCTGCGTCCCGCTCGGTTTGCTCCTGCCTGTCTTGAAGTCGACGACGTACGCCCGTCCCGCCGCGTCGCTCTCGACGCGGTCCGCGCTGCCGCGGATGCGCACCTCGTACTCCCCCGCATCCAGCGTGACGTCGAAACCGATCTCGGTGCCGGCGACCTGCCGCAGCCCCGCCCCCTCGCCGCGCTGCATGACGTGCCAGCGCAGGAACCGCTCCAGCGCCGCCCGAGCGCTCTCCTTCTCCTGCCGGGACTTCCACGGCGCCTCGAACGCGAGCCCGTCCCACACCGTGTCCAGACGCTCCATCAGGACTTCCAGATCCGCGGGAGTGCCGCCGGAGGCGACCTCGTCGGCCAGTACGTGCAGCACGTTGCCGAAGCCCTGCGCGGCAGTCGCCGGGGCGTCCGCCTTCACCTCACGCGCCAGGAACCACTGCAGCGCGCAGGTGTTGGCCAGCTGGTCCAGCGCGCTGCCGGACAGGACGACGGGCTTGTCCCGGTCCCGCAACGGCACTTCGGACCGGGTCGGCTCGTGAAGGCCCCACCAGCGCTGCGGATGCGCGGCCGGTACGAGGACGTGCCCCTCCTCGTCATGCATGGCGGCGAGACGGGCGAGGCGCCGGGCCGCGGCATCCCGCAGGGCGGGCGAGGCAGCGGGGTCGACGGTGGTCGCCCGCAGTTCGGCGACGAGCGCCGAGACCGACAGGGGTCGGCGCGGCCGCCCCGTGACGGACTTCGGTTCGACGCCCAACTCGCCCAGGAACCGCGACGGCTGGTCGCCGTCCTCCGCGGGAGCACGCACCGCCGTGACGATCAGCCGCTCCCTCGCGCGCGTCGCCGCCACGTAGAACAGCCTGCGTTCCTCCGTGAGCAGAGCTCCCGGGGAGAGCGGCTCGGCGAGGCCGTCGTGGCCGATGCGGTCGGCTTCCAGCAGGGAGCCCCGGCGGCGCAGATCGGGCCAGAGGCCTTCCTGGACGCCCGCGACGACGACGAGTCGCCACTCCAGCCCCTTCGAACGGTGCGCGGTCATCAGCCGCACCGCGTCAGGGCGTACGGCCCGGCCCGTCAAGGTGTCGGCGGCGATGTCCTGCGCGTCGACCTCCTCCAGGAAGTTCAGCGCGCCGCGGCCGCCGCTGCGTTCCTCTGCCCGTGCCGCCGCGGCGAACAGCGCGCACACCGCGTCGAGATCGCGGTCCGCGTTGCGTCCCGAGGCGCCGTTGCGCAGGGAGGCGCGTTCCAGCCGCTGGGGCCACGGGGTGCCGTCCCACAGCTGCCACAGTGCCTCTTCTGCGGTCCCCCCGCCCGCGAGCAGCTCACGCGCCTTGCGGAGCAGCAGCCCCAGACGCTGCGCGCCTCTCGCGTACGACGGATCGTGCGCCACGAGACGTTCGGGCTCGGCGAGCGCTTCGGCCAGCAGCACGTCGGACGGGCGCGGGATGCTCTCCCCCGCTGCGCGTTCCTCCTCACGCAGCGCCCGCCCGAGACGGCGCAGGTCCGACGCGTCCATCCCGCCGAGCGGCGAGGTGAGCAGAGTGAGGGCGGTCTCCGGGTCCAGCCATCCGGACGCTGCGGAGGCGGAGGTGCGGGCAGCGCCCGGACGAGCCGCTCCCCCGCCGCCCTCCCGAGGCGCGGGTACCTGCGCTTCCGCGGCGCTGTGCCGCCGTGTCCGTTCACCGTCCTCCCGTTCCCGTTCCCGTTCACCGTCGTGTCGTTCCGGCCCGCCGCCGTCCTGCCGCGGGACCGCGTCGCTGTCCGGTCCGTACTCCGTGCGGCTGCCGCGGCCGTCACGGCCCCCGTCCGTCCCGCGCTGCTCCCGTCGTGCCGGCTCCGCATGCGCCGGCATGACCGCGGCCCGCGCCACTGCCCGCAACGCCGTGAGAAGTGGCGCCACCGCGGGCTCGTGACGGAGCGGCACGTCGTCGCCGTCCACGTCCAGGGGAACGCCCGCCGATGTGAGCGCACGGCGAACAGCCGGTATCGAACGCCCGCCCGCACGGACGAGGACCGCCATCTCCCGCCACGGAACGCCGTCTTCGAGATGCGCCCGGCGCAGGATGTCCGCGACGTTGTCGAGTTCGGCTCCGGCTGTGGGGAACGTGCAGACCTCGACGCTGCCCCCGGGCCGCTGCGCCACCAGGTCTCGGTGGGCGCGCACCGCGTCCGCCGGAAGCCGCGCCAGCGGGATGCGCGCGGTGATCTCGCGAGTCGCCGCCAGCAGCCGGCTCCCCGAACGGCGGGCCGCGCGCAGCACGTGCACGGGAGCCGGCCTGCCGGACCGCTGCCGGAAGACCTCCGGGAAGTCCAGGATGCCGTTCACGTCGGCACCGCGGAACGTGTAGATGGACTGGTCCGGGTCCCCGAAGGCGACCAGGCAGCGGCCGCCGCCCGCCAGCGCCCTCAGCAGCCGCACCTGCGAGGGGTCGGTGTCCTGGTACTCGTCGACGTATACGGCGTCGTACCGTCCGCGGAGGCCCGCCGCGACGTCCTCCCGCTCGGCCAGCAGGACCGCGCGGTGCACGAGTTCGGCGTAGTCGAGCACGCCCTGCGCATCGAGGACGTCCAGGTACTCCGCGAGGAAGGCCGCCGCCGCTCCCCAGTCCGGCCGCCCGGTGCGCCGCGCGAACGACCCGAGAGCTTCCGGGCCCAGGCCCAGCTCCCGGCTCCGGGCGAGCACCGCGCGCACCTCGTCGGCGAAACCGCGGGTGGTGAGGCACGCGCGCAGTTCGTCCGGCCAGCCGATGCGGGCCCGGCCCTCGGCCTCCAGCGCGAGCTGACCCTCCAGCAGCTCGCGGATGTAGAGGTCCTGCTCCGGTCCCGACAGCAGGCGCAGCGGCTCCGAGAACAGGTCCGCGTCCTGGTGTGCCCGGACGAGCGCGTAGCAGTACGAGTGGAAGGTCGTCGCCTGCGGTGCCGCGGCCTTCCGCGAAGCTGGTACGCCTTCGTGATCTGTACCTGTGCCGCGGCTGAGCCGTGCTGCCATACGGTCGCGTAGTTCGACCGCGGCCTTGCGGCTGAAGGTGAGGACGAGGATGCGCTCCGGGTCGCCGCCCGCCCGTACCCTCTCCGCTACGGCCTCGACGAGCGTCGTGGTCTTGCCTGTTCCGGGCCCCGCCAGGACGAGCAGGGGACCGTCGGCATGGTCAACCACCCGGCGTTGCTGTGCGTCCAAGGCAGGAGGGTCCGGGGGCACGGGCGCCGTGCGCACCAGGCGGTACGTGCCGGGCGCCGGGGCGGCGTCACCGGGGGGTGGCCGCTGCGCATCGGACGGGATGGAGGAGCTCACGTGGATCGCCTTGGGGAGGGTCTGTGCTGAATGGTGCAGACGCTACGCCAGCGGGCACACGGCCCGCAGCGCGGTACTCGTGTACTCCGTACGGGTGGCTCGCTACGGGCAGTACGCGGGAATGGCGGAAGGTGATGACTGTGAGCAGCCGCACTCGGGGGTCAGTCCCCGCCGTCCCACCGTGCTCTGCGCATGTCGATCCGCGGTATGTGCCCGTCCGCCGCGCGCCCCGCCTCCCGAAGCGGGGTCCCCTCGGCGCGGTAGTGCTCCAGCGCGCGCAGTTCGCTGCCCGGCAGCAGCCCACCGTCCGCCCTGACGACGCGCCACCACGGGACGGCTCCGCCGTAGAGCGCCATCACGCGCCCGACCTGGCGCGGCCCGCCTTCCTCCAGCCACTCGGCCACGTCCCCGTAGGTCATCACCCGGCCCGGAGGGATCCGGTCCGCCGTGTCCAGGACGCGTTCCGCGTACTCGGGCAGCTCGGCCGCCACCGACGGCCCGGCGCGCCCGCCCTGCCGTTCGGACGGGCCCGGGCGCTCGGGCTCCGCGAGGCTCTCGGACTGCACGCTTCGGGACCGGGTGAGGCTTCGGGACTGCGCAGGGCGCCCGGCGGGCTTCTGCCGGCCGGGCGGAGGGGAAGAGGGGCCGGGTGGTTCGCTCCCATGCATACGGGCCATGGTGCCGCACCCCACCGACAACGGCCCTGCGGTCCCCCGCGCCGTTCGCCTTCCGCCGCATCCGGCGCACGTCGCGTGGGAAGGCCCCTGGGCGGGCCCCGGACGGCTCCCCCATGCCACCATCATGCGGGCGGTGACGAGTGATACGGGATCAGGACGGAACGGCGGCCGGTCAGCGGCAAGGTGACCGCGCTCCTCACGCGAGGGGCGCCGGCACCTCCGACGATGCTGCCCGCGAACGGCCGGGGGCCGCGTCCCGCCGGGGACGCCTCGTCCGCGCCGACGATCCCGCCGCCTCCCCGGCCGAGGACGAGAAGACGACCGAACGGGTCGAGAGCGACGAGCCGCTGCTCCCGGCCCGCGTCCACCGCCCGTCCGATCTGCTGCGCCTGGGACTGGGGCTGCTCGGCATCGCGATCGTGCTGGTCATCGCCAACTTCGCGCACGGCACGACCGCGGGCCTCGAGCAGGACATCGACAAGGGCACCCAGCAGGCCCCGCCGCTGCTGATCAGCCTGACCGGTCTTACCTCCAGCATCGTCATCCTCCTCGTCCCGGTCGCCTTCGCCATCGAGCGGCTCATAAAGCGGGACGGGCTGCGGATCGCGGACGGCGTCCTCGCCGCCGTCCTGGCGCACGGCGCCTCCCTCGCCGTGGACCTGTGGGTCGCCCAGGCCGCACCCGACTCCGTGCGCGACGTCCTGACCAAGCAGATCACCGACTCCGACCTCACCACCCCCGTCCACAGCTATCTCGCCCCCGTGATCGCCTACATGACGGCCGTCGGGATGGCGCGCCGTCCGCGCTGGCGCGTCCTGCTGTGGGCCGTGCTCCTGCTGAACGCCTTCGCCGTACTCTTCCCCGGCTACTCGACCCTGTTCTCGATCATCGTCACGGTGCTCATCGGCTGGTCGGTGGCGTACGGCACTCTGTACGCGGTCGGCACGCCCAACGTCCGTCCCACTGGCCAGACGCTGCTCGCCGGACTCCGCCGCGTCGGCTTCAGCCCGGTCAGCGCGCTGCGCGTCGAGGACCCCCCGAGCCCCGACGGCACCGAGGCGGGCGACCACGGGCGCCGCTACCGCGTCACGCTGGAGAGCGGCCCGCCGATCGACGTGACGGTCGTCGACCGGGAGCAGCAGGCCCACGGCTTCTTCTACCGGGTCTGGCGGCGGCTGACGCTGCGCGACTTCATCCAGAACCGGAGCCTCCAGTCCCTGCGCCAGGCCCTCGAGCAGGAGGCGCTGCTCGCGTACGCCGCCATCGCCGCCGGAGCCAACGCCCCCCGCCTGATCGCCACATCTGAGCTGGGCCCGGACGCGGTGATGCTCGTCTACGAGCACATCGACGCCCGCACGCTGGACTCGCTGCAGGACGAGGAGATCACCGATGAGCTGATGCGGACCGCCTGGCAGCAGGTCGAAGCGCTGCAGTCGCGCCGCATCTCGCACCGCAGGCTCGTCGGCGACGCTCTGCTGGTCGACGCTTCCGGGACCGTCTATCTGACCGACCTCAGGGGCGGTGAGATCGCCGCGGGTGACGTCGTCCTGCGCATGGACATCGCGCAGTTGCTGACGACGTTCGGACTGCGCGTCGGTGCGGAACGGTCGGTCGCCGCCGCAGTGGACGTGCTCGGACCCGACGCCGTCGCCGACAGCCTGCCGATGCTGCAGCCGATCGCGCTCAGCCGCAGCACTCGGCACACGCTGCGCCGTCTCGCCAAGGAGCGCGCACAGCGCGAACGTGAGGCGGTGATCGAGGCGTCCCGCGCCAACAGGGAGGCCAGGGAGCACCGCGCAGACGAGAGGCCGGGCGTACTGGTCGACGCGGCCGCGGAACACAAGCAGGACCGCAAGTCACTGCGCGCGGAGAAGAACGCGCAGAAGAGAGCCGTCGACGAGGCGCTGGAAGAGGCGCGCGAGGAGGATCTGCTCGCGCAGATCCGGCAGCAGGTGCTGCTGATCAGACCGCAGGCCCCGATAGAGCCGGCCAGGCTGGAACGTGTCAAGCCGCGCACCCTCGTCACGTTCATCGCGGGTGCGCTCGCCGCCTACTTCCTCCTGTCGCAGCTCACGCAGGTCAACTTCGGCGAGGTCGTCGGGCAGGCGAACTGGGCCTGGGTCGGCGGCGCGGCGCTCTTCTCGTCCCTGACGTACTTCGCGGCGGCGATGGCGCTGCTGGGCTTCGTGCCGGAGAAGGTCCCCTTCCTGCGGACCGTCGTCGCTCAGGTCGCGGGCTCCTTCGTGAAGCTGGTCGCGCCCGCCGCCGTCGGCGGTGTCGCACTGAACGCACGGTTCCTGCAGCGCTCCGGGGTCCGCCCGGGCCACGCCGTGGCGAGCGTCGGCGCCTCCCAGCTGTTCGGCCTGGGCAGCCACATCACGCTGCTGCTCTTCTTCGGCTATCTCACCGGTACCGAGCACACACCCACCCTGTCGCCGTCCAGGACCGTCATCGCGGGGCTGCTCACGGCCGCTGTGCTGGTGCTGATCGTCACCGCGATCCCGGCCCTGCGAAGGTTCGTCTCGACGCGGCTGCGCTCGCTGTTCGCGGGCGTCGTGCCCCGGATGCTGGACGTGGTGCAGCGCCCGCGGAAGCTCGTGACGGGCATCGGCGGGATGCTGCTGATGACGCTGCTGTTCGTCATGTGCCTCGACGCCTGTGTGCGGGCGTTCGGACACGACGCGAGTTACGCGAGCATCGCGGTCGTCTTCCTGGCGGGCAACGCGCTCGGTTCGGCGGCGCCCACTCCGGGCGGTCTCGGAGCCGTGGAAGCGGCGCTGATCGCCGGGCTCATCACCTTCGGGGTGCCGAAGGAGATCGCGACTCCGGCCGTTCTGCTGTTCCGGCTGATGACGCTGTGGCTGCCGGTCGGCCCGGGCTGGCTGTCGTTCACGCACCTGACGCGCAGGGGCTCGATCTGAGCGACGCCGCGTCCAGCCAGACGGGCGGCCGCGCCCGCCAAAGCCGGGCGCCAGCGTCTGCGCTGTGCCCTGCGTCTGCCTGTACGTCCCATGCCCGCCCCGCCCGTCCCGTCCGTCCCACCGCGTGACACTGCCACAGCACGACGAAGGGGGCCGCGAACGTCGTCGCAGCCCCCTTTGCCGAGTGTGATCAGTAGACCGGCTTGTCCGGCTCGATCTGGTTGACCCAGCCGATGACGCCGCCGCCGACGTGAACGGCGTCGGAGAAGCCGGCGTCCTTCAGCGTGGCGAGCACTTCCGCAGAGCGGACACCCGTCTTGCAGTGCAAGACGATCTTCTTGTCCTGCGGCAGGTCCTGCAGGGCGGTGCCCATGAGGAACTGGTCCTTCGGGACGAGCTTCGCGCCCGGGATCGAGACGATCTCGTACTCGTTCGGCTCGCGCACGTCGATGACCTCGATGCGCTCGCCGTCGTCCATCCACTCCTTGAGCTGCTTGGGAGTGATGGTCGACCCGGCCGCGGCCTCCTGGGCCTCGTCGGAGACGACACCGCAGAAGGCCTCGTAGTCGATCAGCTCCGTCACGGTCGGGTTCTCACCGCAGAGCGCGCAGTCGGGGTCCTTGCGGACCTTGACCTGGCGGTAGCTCATCTCCAGGGCGTCGTAGATCATCAGGCGTCCCACCAGGGGGTCGCCGATGCCCGCGAGCAGCTTGATGGCCTCGTTGACCTGGATCGAACCGATCGAGGCGCACAGGACGCCCAGCACGCCGCCCTCGGCGCAGCTCGGCACCATGCCCGGGGGCGGGGGCTCGGGGTAGAGGCAGCGGTAGCAGGGACCGTGCTCGCTCCAGAAGACCGACGCCTGGCCGTCGAAGCGGTAGATCGAACCCCACACGTACGGCTTGCCCAGCAGAACGCAGGCGTCGTTGACCAGATACCGGGTGGCGAAGTTGTCGGTGCCGTCCAGGATCAGGTCGTAGTCGGCGAAGATCTCCTTCACGTTGGAGGAGTCGAGCCGCTCCATGTGCAGGTTGACGGTGGTGTGCGGGTTGATGCCCAGCACGGTGTCCTTGGCGGACTCCGCCTTGGAACGACCGATGTCCGACTGGCTGTGGATGACCTGCCGCTGCAGGTTCGACTCGTCGACCTCGTCGAACTCAACGATCCCGAGGGTGCCCACGCCCGCGGCGGCGAGGTACATCAGCGCGGGCGACCCGAGGCCGCCGGCGCCCACACAGAGCACCTTGGCGTTCTTCAGCCGCTTCTGCCCGTCCATCCCGACATCCGGGATGATCAGGTGGCGCGAGTACCTGCGGACCTCGTCAACGGTGAGCTCGGCGGCCGGCTCGACCAGGGGTGGCAGCGACACGGGGACTCCGTTGGTCGGTGGAAACGTACGGTTGTTCTTCCGTAACACTGCCACGCCCTATCTCATTCCGAGACACCCGGTCCGAGGCGCGAGACGATCTCGTCCCAGTAGCCGGGCAGTGCTTCCCACGGGTTCCGCCCGCCCCTCGCGCACCTGTCCGTGAAGTACACGGTGCCCGCGCCCTGCCAGCGCGCGATGCGGAGCGCCTCCTCGATGTGCGTACGCGGAACGCTGTGCACCAGGTGGCAGAAGCGTTCCGCGGGGAGGGACGCCGTCCACTCGGGAGCCTGGGACCACCGGTAGTCCGGCCAGCCGCCGCAGAAGGTCACCAGCTGGTCGGCCAAATCCGCGTAACCCGGGTGGGGATGGCTCCCGTGGCCGAAGACGAGTGCGGGCGACGGACGCGGCGGAGCCGGGGCCCCGGCGTGCACCGCCGGTCCGGGCGGCGGGCCCCCGGCGAGCGCGTGCCGCCCGCGGCGGCGCCGCTGCTGTACGCACAGGGCACGCAGCGTCGCCGCCGTCCGCTCCACGTCGGCGAGCTGCGCCGGGCCCCCGGGACAGTGCGCGAGGTAGAAGCCGTCGACGCGGTACCAGTCGAGGTAGCGGTGCGCGTCCGAGACCAGTTCGCCGAACGACCGCGCACCGTCCCGCATGTCGAGACGTCCCAGGACGGCAACGCCCGCACCGTGCAGCCTGTCCGCCGACGCCAGGCAGTACGGGTCGGGGCGGGCGCCGGGGCCACCGGCCACGTCCAGCACCGCCCAGTGCAACGGCAGGTCCGGATCCGCCAGCGCCGCCCACTCCTGGGGCGCGACCATCGGATGTGCCCAGCCGGGCACCCCCAGACCCGTCCGCCCGGCAGTCTCGGCCGGCAGGGGCAGGGTTCCGGGGCTCATCAGATGCGGCATGCCGCCTCCATCCAGATGTCCGCCAGTGACTCCTCGAGACCGATACGCGGACGCCATCCCAGCCGGTCGCGCGCTGTCCGTACGTCTGCCTGCTGCCAGTTCCCGCAGCCGTCCGGATAGTGGTAAGGCCCCGGTGCCGCAGACGACGGGCCGGCGGGCGACGGCACGTGAGCCGTGGCGACGCCGGCCTGCGAAGCGCTGGACGCGGCAGCCTGCCCCGCAGCTCCACCCGGAGCGGAAGGGACCGCCACGCTGCCGGAGTTGGGCCCCCCAGACGCTCCTGCCCCCGGCCCGCCGGAGGCTTCCAGCTCGTAGAGCGCTCCGCCGTACCCGGCGACTCTCGCGAGTACGGACGCCGCGTCGCGCAGCCGGACCGCTCTGCCCGTGCCGATGTTGATGACTCCCTGCGCCGCGGAGAGCGAGGCTGCGTGCACTGCCCGCGCGACGTCCCGCACGTCCACGAAGTCGCGCTGCACGGACAGCCCGGCCAGCCTCAGCTCGCTGTCCCCCTGCTGCATCGCCCGCCGCATCCCGTCGGCCAGCCGCCCCAGCGGGGAGCCGGCGGGCGTGCTCGGCCCCGCGGGCGAGAAGACGCGCAGTACGACGGCGTCCAGCCCCGAGGCGAGGACCAGCTCCGTGGCGGCCAGCTTGCTCACGCCGTACGGCCCGCCGGGGCGCGGCGTGGCCGCCTCGCCCGTGGACGAACCCGCCTGCGACGGCCCGTACTCGGCGGCGCAGCCGATGTGCACCAGACGCGCGTCGCAGGTGCTGCGCCTGAGCGACTCGCAGACAGTGGCCGTCGAGACGGTGTTCTGCCGCGTCAGCTCCCGTGCGCCTCCGCGCGTGGCGCCCGCACAGTTGATGACGACCCCTGGGTGCACCGCGTCGAGGAACCGGGTCAGTGCCCCCGGGCTTCCCGTGGCCAGGTCGAAACGCACGTCGGCGTCGTCGTCGCGGCCGAGAGCGGTGAGCTGCACGGCGGGGTCGGCCAGCAGCCGGTCGGCGACGAAGCGCCCGAGGTATCCGCTCGCACCGAGCAGGAGGACTCTCATCGTGCGGCCTCCCGGTGTTCGTCGGTGCGGTGTGACGGTTGTGCCGTGGTCATACGGCCCTGCTCCTTAGTCGTGTTGCGAAGTGCGGTACGCCTGGGCGGGCGTACCGGGGTGGGTCGGGGCGGCGGTGACCGGCGCGTTTCAGGGCGTCGTGCCCCAGGGGGTCTCGCTGTGCGCGCGGGTCTCACCGCAGTCGTTGTGCTCGTCGCAGTCGCTGTCGTCGGCGCGAGAGCTGTGGCCGGCAGTCGTGCTGTGCCCGACGGACGGGCTGTGGGCGACGTGATAGCAGTGGTCGCGGTGCGGGCAGTGGCTGTCTCCGGGGCAGGCACTCTCCGCGCGGACGCCCGGTCCGTCAGCCGGCGCACAGTGCGCGCAGCGCCCAGGGGGACTGCCGGCGCTCCGGAGTTCCCGCGGCGCCGCCCCGTGGTGCGCGAAAGCACCGCTGAGCAGCCGGTACGCCCAGGCCAGCAGTCCGAGTGCGACGCAGGCACAGACGGCGGCCGGGACGAGCTCGGGGTGCAGCGGGCCGAGAAGGCGCCCCGCTCCCGGGACAGCGCTCGCGACGAGCGCGGCTGCCTCCGCGCCGCACGCGATGCCCAGCCCGGTCGAAGCAGCACGCCGGAAGCCGTGCGCGGTCAGCAGGAGAGCGGTGAAGAGCAGCATGCCCAGCGCCGTCGTGGACGCCAGCACCTCGGCGGTGACGGAGGCGCCCACGGTCGCACCTCCGGGGTCCGCCCCGGCCAGGCCGGCAGCCGCCCCGGACACCTCCGCGCAGAGGATCTGCAGCCCCAGCGTCAGCGCGGCGAACAGCGCCACAGTCGCCGTCAGCAGCGGCCACATCCCCGCGGCGAAATCGTCCAGGGTGCGGCTCGCCGCCAGCCGCTTCCGCGCCCCCGCCGCGAACCGGCGGGCGCAGAGCACGGCGGGTACGAGAGCGCAGGCGAGTGCGAATGCCACGGTGACGGCGCTCCACTCCCCCACGACGGGGGCTCCGCCCTGTCCTCCGGGCAACCGGTCGCCCCACACGACGACGCCGGTCAGCCAGCCCGCGGACAGCAGCGTCGGCACACCGGCCTTCGCCCCGACGAGTCGCCGCAGTGCCAGTCGCACGGACGCTCCGACCGCGAGTACGGCCGCAGCGACTCCCGCGGCGACAGCGAAGCCGTCGACATGCTGCACGCGTGCCGGCGCGAGCAGTGCCACGCAGGCGGCCGTCAGCAACGCGGGCAGCAGGACGAGGCCGGCATTCAGAAGCCGCCTGGCTGTACGGCCGCGTGCACAGCGGTACGCCCGGTTGCCGCTCCCCCGGACGCGGCCGCGCGTGCCGGTACCGGAGCGCCCGGACAGTGCGTCAGGCTCTCCTTCGACGCGCGGCACCCGCGCGAACAGTTCCTCGGCGAGGGAGAAGACGTCGCGGTGGCGGAAGCGCGCCGCCGTACGGTCGGTGACGCCGGCCGCCTCGAGTCCGGCAGCGATCTCCAGCGGATCGACGGCTCGCTCGCACAGTCCGCGGTGCCTGTGCATCAACTCCCTGACCGGGTCCGCCGGTCCGGTGACAGCCCGTACGGCACCGCCTGCTTCCCTCGGTCTCGGGACCCGGCTCCCGGAGCGTGCCCCAAGCGGTCTGCTGTCCGCCGTCCGGGCGCTGCGAGACGGTTCGTCCGCAGCCGCCGAGAGCCGCGTGTCACCGTCCGGTCCGTCACACGTGGAGACATCCGGCGGGGCGAGCAGCGCCGAGGAACGCACGTCCCACGCCTGCCCGCTCACCGGGGCTCCCGGCCCGTACGCGCGGGCTGCCGGCTGGTCCGGTGCGGCCGTGTCCGGGACGGGGGGTCTGCCAACGCTCATCTCCGGTCTTCCTTCCGGGTCTCAGTCCGCACGCTCTGCTGCCGCTTCCGCGGTCCGATCGCCGCGCCGTCGGGCAGGTCCGGCCGCGCCCAGCTCGGTGCCGGGGGCCGCTTGCGGGTCCGGGCGGCCCCCGCCGAGGGGGCGCCGGGACGCACGCTCCGCTGCGTCGGCGCCACCGAGCGGCGGGCGCCCGGGCGGTCCCCGGCGGGGACGGAGCGGGAGGCGGCCACGGCCGCTCCGGTGCCGGTGCCGTCCGCCCAGCGGCCCGGCACCCGCGATTCGGCCGGACGCCCGAAGGGCTGCGGTTCGGCCTGGCCGGGCGTCGCGGCGGCACCGTCTCTGTGGACGGGCCAGCGCGACATCAGCTCCAGGTAGATGCCCCGGAAGGCCTCGACGTTCTGCTCGACGGTGAAGAGTTCCAGCGCCCTCGCCCGCGCCGCGGCACCCAGCCGCTCTCTGCGCTCCGCATCGCGCAGCAGCGCCGTGCAACTGTCCGCGAGGGCGCGGGGATTGCGTGACGGTACGACGAGCCCTGTGCCGCCGATGACCTCGCACACCGCGCCGACGTCGGTCGACACAGTTGCCCGCCCGCAGAACATCGCCTCCACCAGTGAGGCGGGGAAGCCCTCGACCGTGCTGGACAGCACCACGACGGCGCCCGCGCCGTATGCCTGCGCCCGCGTCGGTGCGGCAGGGCTGCCCAACTCGTCGAAGCGGACGGGACTCTCACCCACTGAGCCCGCACCCTCCGCCTCGTCGGGGAACAGCTGCGCGGCGAGGGCCCGGCAGCGCGCCGCGTACTCGGCGCTCTCCGGTCCCCTGGTGGCCGACGTCGCCACGATGCGCAGCCGCGCCCCCGGGATCGCCCTGCGGACCTCGGCGAAGGCGTGCAGAAGCCCGATCAGGTCCTTCTCGGGTGCGATGCGGCCGACCCACACCAGCGTCGAACTGTCCGCCTCCATCCGGCTGTCGCGGCGTACGTCCACTCGCCTCGCGCTGTCCGCGCGTTCACCGATCTCGGCGAACGGCGTGGCATCCATGCCCGGATAGACGGTGCGCAGTTTCTCCCGCGAAGCCCCGCAGCGCTCCTGCCAGCGACGGGCGTGCGTGTTCCCGGGAGTGACGAGCTGCGCCTGCGTGTAGGCCTCTCTTGCGAGTTGGCGCTGGAACGACGCCAGCAGCGCCCGTACGGGAGCACCCGCGGCAGTCGGCGCGACGGCGTCGGCAGCACTGGCGAGATAGTGCTCCCGCAACCGCACCCCGTACTCGGTGATCAGCAGCGGGGTGCCGAAGAATCGCTTCGCCAGCAGCCCCGGCAGCGCGGCGGGGCCGCCTCCCACGACATGGCACAGGTCCGCCTCCGCCAGCCCGGGACAGGCGCTCCCGGTCTCGCGCCCGGCGTCCCTCCCATGGCCGGGGCAACCGCCCCCGGCGTGGTCGCCGCCCGAGCAGCCGTACCAGTCGAGGGAGAGGGGCCGCAGCGCGCGCTCGAGCCGTTCGGCCACGGCCAGCAGGTCGCTGACGCCGACCCGGTGCGCGGCGCGGAGAGTGCCGGGGCCCCGGCATGCGGACTGCAGTACGCGGACCGCGAGTTCGGAGCGGAGGGCGCCCGCCAGGCCGCCGCAGTCGCGGGCGAGTTCGGCGAGTCCGTAGAGCCCCGCGGCGAAACGATCCGACAACTGGCCCTCTCCGCAGGCCAGTTCGCTGCCCTGTCGCTCACCCCGCGCATCCGGGGCGTCGTACGAGCCGACACCGCACACGGCAGAGGCCAGCTCTCCGAAGCACTCCCCGAAGCGGCGCCGCTCGCGGCGGCCGAACGCCCCGCTGCGCACTGCGTCTGCGCCTGCGACAGTCCGGCCAGTCCGCCATTGCACCGGTCGGTCTGCCGCGCGCGCAGTACGACCGTCCGGCTCCCCGTCCCACAGTGGCGCCGTGTGTACCCGTACGACGTTGGCGGGGAGTTCGCACCATCCGGCAGCTTCCTGCCGTGCGCTGCGGCTCAGCGCGTAGATCTCGAACTCGTGGGCGTCGAGGCCGTGCAGCAGCCGGTCGCACCACACGACCGTCTCGCCGCGCGCGAAGGGGTATCCGCCCTCCGTAAGCAATGCGATGCGCACGGACGCACCACCCCCGACCGATGATTCGAGCTGAGCCACCGCCCGAAAGGACGAGTGGCGTGACGGGGGAAGACGCTATTCGCGCCAATCGCACACCATGGACGGTTGTCCGTCGCACCACCAAAAGGGGTGAATGCACGTGACCTACTGACGAGTCGGACGTTCCTATGCGCTAGTGATGCACATCGGACGCGCTCCAGACGGAGCCGCAGCGAGGACAACGTCCGGCAGCAGACGAACCCGGCCGGGCGAGCCGCGAAGGCCACGCGGTCTCAGTTCACGGAGATGGAGACGGTTGCGTCACCCGGCCCGGCACCGCACCGGCTTGGTGCCGCCGCCTTGCCGACGGACCGACACCGGCCACCACCGTCCTCGCGTACCAGGCCGGACCGCGGAGTGCGCCGGTCAGGCCTTCGGGAACGGCCACGCGTTGGGCTTGCAGGTCGCCTCGCCGCTCGTGACGGTCTTCGTCTGCTGCATCATGACCGGCGCCAGCGCGCCGTCCTTCTCGCAGCCCACGTGGTTGAGCCCGATCCTGTGGCCCACTTCGTGGTTGATGAGCATCTGCCGGTACGAGTACATGCGGTGGTCCCCGAAGGTCTTCGCGCCCTGCGCCCACCGGTACCCGTTGATCATGATGCGGTCGGTGGAGGCGGAGTCGCAGGACACCCGCTCCTGGCTCGTGTCGAGGCCTGACTTCGCACACCACACGTCCGTGGTCGGCGCGCTCGCCAGGGTGATCACGAAATCCGCGTTCCTGCCGTCGACCCGCTCGAAGCTCCGCTCGCCGTCGTGGGCCCAGCTCCGCTTGTCGTTGAGCGTCTCGTGCACGGCCTTCGTGAAGAGTTCGGACTCCAGGGGGAGCCCCTTCTCGATGTCCACCCGGTAGCGCAGGACTTCGCCGCCCTTGGAGCCCTTCTCGCCGCCCTTGACGGCGGTGAAGGTGCCCTTTCCCTTGAAGTCGGCCTTGAGAGGCAGGACTTCGGACATCTGCTCGGCATACGACGGCGCGGCCTTCTGCGGTGCTCCGGGCGCGTCCCGCCCTTCCTCCGAGCGGGAGGTCGTTCCGTCGTCCGACTGGCCGCGATCGTCCGACTGCCCGGCGCCGGCCCGGTTCGCCTCGCCACCGGCGACCTGGCCGCTGACGACCACGGCCAGCACCGTCGTCACAGCGAGGGCGAGGACACCCGTGAACACACGGCCCTTGCCGCTCTTCTTCGGCAGCCGCGGCGGCTCCTGTGCGGGAGCCGGCACGCGCGGCATGCTCCCGGTGGAGGCGTTGCGCCCCTCGTCGTCATCCCACGCCGGGCCCGGCCCGGGCCCGCCCGGTCCCCTGCCGGGAGGAGCGAAGCGCCCGGGGCCGGCGCCGGGATGACGCGGAGCGGGAGCGCGTACAAACCGTGCCGCACCGCTCCCGAAGAAGTCCTCATCGAAGGCGTCCAGATACTCCTGCCGTGGGCCTGGACCCTGCCCCGCCCTGGCCGCCGCGCCAGAAGTCCCCTGCAGCACCCGCCCGGCGGAGCGTTCCGCCCCCGGACCGGGGCCGAGGGAGTCGGCACCCCAGCCACCACCCGGTTCACGCTGCTCGGGGTGGCCGCCGCGCACCGTAGGACCGTAGGGCTCACCGGTGCCGTTGCCGTGCCACGGCTGACCGGCGCCTGGCGCCCCGTCACGGGGGTCGCGAGCGTAGGGCGCGGACGGTCTCGGGCCTGCCGTCTCTTCCCGGGCCATGCCGTACGCGGGCGCGGCGCCGTCCCGGCGCGCCGCCCGGTCGGGCGGGTCGCCGGCTTTTGCGCGCCCCTTGCGGCTATGGCGTCCCACTAGTCACCTTCCGGGTGTACAGGCGTCGAGGACGCAGCCTTGCCCACCTCGGCCTGGCCCGTCAACCGACCGGTATCCACAAGCAGTTCACGGAATGCGCACGCGACGATCTCCGGGTACTCCATCATCGCCACATGTCCCGACTCGGGCAAAGCAAGCAGCCGGCTGTCGCGGAACGCGGCGCACGCCCGGCGCGCCATCCGGAAGCTCACGAGCTGGTCGCGTCCGCCGTACACGAGGAGCGTCGGGGCGAGCACGCGCTCCGCCTGGCGCCACAGCGAGTGCTGGCCGCCCAGGGTGTAGGCGTCGACGACGCCGCGGGCGGACCGGGCGAGCGAGTCCCAGAAGTAGGGCAGCCGCACTCTCCGCTCGTACTCCTCGACCGCCGCGGCGAATCCCGCGGGGGAGACGCGCGCCGGGTCGCCGTAGCACAGCGCCATCACCTCCCGCGTCCGACGCTCCGCGGACCAGCCGCTGGTCAGCCTGCCGAAGAGCCGCGCGACGCCGGGCACCGCGAGGAGCGCCGTGGGCAGCGCGGTGCGCTGCGGCGGAAGCTCCGGCAGCGCGGGCGAGACCAGCGAGAGGGTGCGCACGAGGTCCGGCCTTATCGCCGCGACCCTCGTGGTCACCGCACCGCCGAGCGAGTTGCCGAGGAGGTGCACGGGGGCGCGGCCGCACGAGTCGAGGTAGCGGATCACTGCCCGGGCGTGCGCGGAGACCGAGTAGTTGCCGTCGTCGGGCGGCAGGGACATGCCGAAACCGGGCAGGTCCAGCGCTTCGCCGTCGACGTCGCCCGCGAGCTCCAGCATCAGCGCCGACCAGTTCATCGACGATCCGCCCAGGCCGTGCACGTACAGCGCGGGCGGCAGGCCCTGCCGCCCCGGCGGGCGTGAGCGGATGTTCAGCGTGAGGCCGGGCAGAGCGACCGATCGGAGCGTCTCACCCTCGTGGGCCGAGGGAGCGCCTGACGGCGGCACCGGCTCGGCAGCGCTGGGCGCCCCGGAGTCTGATGCTTCCGGGCGTTCGGTCGACGACATGGGGCAATGTTACGAGACGATCACACGACTCCTCATGTGTTCGCCGTCACACGTCACCCACGTCTAGTCGTAGCCTCGAATATGAGGCGTCCTTCATGGAAAGGGGAGCGTGCATGCCTGTTGAGCCGATCGACCCGGACAGCTTCGAGGATGCGTACGAAGAGGAGCCGGAGGAGGTGCCGGCCGGACTGGAGGCCCCGCCCGAGGACGCCGCGGAGCAGCAAGCCGAGCTGCTGAGCCAGCGGGACGAACCGATCACCGGCCGCACGGACCTCGAGGCGAACCCCGCGGACGCCGCAGAGCAGGCGCGGGTGGTCGAACTGGAAGAGGATGAGTACCGATAAAGCGCCCCATGCGCTGTCTGCCAGCTGAAATTATCGGACCGCAGGAGTCACACTGCGGTTACCCAAAAGTACGATGGCGGCGCAGCGCATTCCGCGCTCAGACAGACCGATCAGGGAGGCGGCGTGTCAGCCATCGAGCAAACTGAAGCGCGCCCACGCGGCACGCGCCTGCCGCGCCGGGCCCGACGCAACCAACTGCTGGGGGCAGCCCAGGAAGTGTTCGTCGCGCAGGGCTACCACGCGGCGGCCATGGACGACATCGCCGACCGGGCTGGCGTCAGCAAGCCCGTGCTGTACCAGCACTTCCCCGGGAAACTGGACCTCTATCTCGCGCTGCTCGACCAGCACTGCGAGTCGCTGCTGCAGGCGGTGAGGGCGGCTCTCGCCTCGACCAGCGACAACAAGCAGCGCGTGGCCGCGACCATGGAGGCCTACTTCGCGTACGTCGAGGACGAGGGCGGCGCCTTCCGGCTCGTCTTCGAGTCCGACCTCACCAACGAGCCCGCCGTGCGGGAGCGCGTGGACAAGGTCAGCCTCGACTGCGCGGAAGCGGTCAGCGAGGTCATCTCCGAGGACACCAAGCTGCCGCGCGAGCAGTCGATGCTGCTGGCGGTGGGGCTGTGCGGGATGGCGCAGATCACCGCCCGCTTCTGGCTGAGCTCGGGGCAGCCCATCCCCCGTGACTCCGCGGCCAAGCTGATCTCTTCCCTGTCGTGGAGGGGCATCGCCGGCTTCCCCATGCAGTGAGACGCCCGCACGCCCGCAGCAGCACGCACAGTGTTCGCTGCGGGCGTGCGGCGTTCCGCCGCGGTGTTCGCTGCGGGCGTGCCCGGGCGGCCCCCAGGTGGCGGGGGTGTCCGGCTAATGTGTGCTCCGTACAGCGCGGCTGACCGCGTAACAACTGACCGTTCGGAGGGACATAGCCGTGGAGGTCAAGATCGGCGTGCAGCACGCGCCCCGCGAGATCGTCTTCGAGAGCAAGCAGTCTCCCGAGGAAGTCGAGAGCGCGGTGTCGAAGGCACTGGCCGAAGGCGGCTCGGACATGCTCAGCCTGACGGACGAGCACGGCCGCAAGATCCTGGTCCCGGCAGGGCGTGTGGCCTACGTCGAGATCGGTGAACAGACCGGCCGCAAGGTGGGCTTCGGCACCATCTGAGCACCTGCGCAAGACACACGTCAGGAACGGCGGCGGCTTCCCGAATCTTTCGGGGGGCCGCCGTTTCGCGTGTCCGCCATACGGGGAGTACGGGAACGACCGAACAGCACGTCGGCCGCAACCGAAGGAGGTCCCATGTTCTGGGAGGCACTCGGCGCGACGGCCCTCGGACTGGTGATCGCCGTCGCGGCCGTCCGGCAGCTCCCGGAGCGACTCGCGCGCGGTCCTCTGGTCCTGGCGACCGGACCGGCCGCCGCTCTCGTGGGCGGACTCATCTGCAGGGTCGTTCTGGGAAGCGGCCACACGCTCACGACTCTCGCCGTCTCGGCCGTGGTGAGTGTGGCGATCCTCTCACTGCTGATCGTGGACGTACGCCCCGCTCACCGTCTGCCGGCGAACGTCGTCAGCCCGCCCCGGGCCTGACGGCGCCGGTTCAGAACCGGGTGTTCCCACCGCACTCGGAGCGGCGCACCGCGGTTCCTCCCCGCAGTCAAGTCCGCGGGGCGCTCGGCGGTCCCCCGTACGGGCGGCACCGCCCGCGCCCGGCTCCCCGTACTCCGCGAGCCTCCGCGAGCGCACGCGCGTCGTCCGCGACCGCCTATGCGGCCAGGCCCAGCGCCGCCATCCGCTTGGTGTGCGCCTCCGTGATACGGGAGAACATTCGCCCGACCTCCGCGAGGTCGAAGCCGTCGGCGAGACCGCCCACCAGCATCGTCGACAGCGCGTCCCGCTCCGCGACCACGCGCTGCGCCTGGGAGAGGGCCTCGCCCATCAGCCGCCGCGCCCACAGCGCGAGCCTCCCGCCGACCCTGGGGTCGGCCTCGATCGCGGCCCGCACCTTCTCGACGGCGAAGCTGGAGTGGCCTGTGTCGTCGAGCACACCCAGCACGAGCGCGCGGGTGTCGGAGTCCAGGCGCACGGCTACCTCGCGGTAGAAGTCCGAAGCGATCGAGTCGCCGACGTACGCCTTGATCAGCCCTTCCAGCCAGTCCGACGGCGCGGTCTGCCGGTGGAACTCGTCGAGCGCCGCCGCGAACGGCTGCATCGCCTCCGTGGGCTCCACGTCGATCACGGAGAGCCGCTCCCGCAGCTGTGCGAAGTGCTGGAACTCGGCCGAGGCCATGGACGCCAGTTCCGCCTTGTCGGCCAGGGTCGGCGCGAGCTTCGCGTCCTCGGCCAGCCTCTCGAAGGCGGCGAGCTCGCCGTAGGCCAGCGCTCCCAGCAGATCGACGACGGCCGCCCGGTAGGTCGCGTCCGCGGACGCCTCTTCCCAGTTCTGGGTGGCGGTGCCGGTGTGCTCGGTGGCGGGGGTCTTCTCAGGCGTCTCCATGCGCAGCACGATAGCCCGCCGGATCCGGCCGGGAAGCCCCGTCCCGCAGGCCTCTCCGGCCCCGGGGAACTCGTACACAACAATCGGCCCGGTACACATGCACGGATCCGGGGTACAGTGATATTGGCTCCCGCCGGTTCGGCGGGATGCACGTACGCAAGACTGCGGATGCCCGGTCGGAGGCCCGATCGGCTCCGACCCGACCGCCCTCCGCGAGGCGCGTGTTCCCCACACGTCCCGTGACAATGGAGGGACCGCTCGCGTGAAGAGCGCTTGAGCGAGAGCCAGTGGTCCCGCACAGTCCGGCGGGCCGGCGAAGGCGCCGCCCCCGGGTCATCGCGGTACGACCCTCCTCGCCGCCTCCTCGCGCGCACACAGAATAGGCCAGCATCCTGACCACCACGACTTTCCGAGATCTCGGAATCCTCTCCGAGACAGCCGAGGCCCTCGAAGCCGTCGGCATCAGCACGCCCTTCCCGATCCAGGAGATGACCCTGCCCGTCGCCCTCGCGGGCGGCGACGTCATCGGCCAGGCGAAGACCGGCACCGGCAAGACGCTGGGCTTCGGCCTCCCGCTCCTGGAGTCCGTCACCGTCCCCGCCGACGTGGAGCGCGGCCGTGCGGAGCCGGAGTCGCTCACCGACTCCCCGCAGGCCCTGATCGTCGTCCCCACGCGTGAGCTGTGCCAGCAGGTGACGAACGACCTGCTGACCGCGGGCAAGGTCCGCAACGTCCGGGTGCTGTCGATCTACGGCGGCCGGGCCTACGAGCCGCAGGTCGAGGCCCTGAAGAAGGGCGTCGACGTCGTCGTCGGCACGCCTGGGCGGCTGCTCGACCTGGCCGGCCAGAAGAAGCTGCGCCTGTCCGACGTGCGCACGCTCGTCCTCGACGAAGCCGACGAGATGCTCGACCTCGGCTTCCTCCCGGACGTCGAGAAGATCATCCAGATGCTGCCTGCCAAGCGGCAGACCATGCTCTTCTCGGCGACGATGCCTGGCCAGGTCATCTCCCTCGCCCGCCGCTACATGAGCCAGCCCACGCACATCCGCGCCTCCGAGCCGGACGACGTGGGCCAGACCGTGGCGAACACCACACAGCACGCCTTCCGCGCCCACTCCATGGACAAGCAGGAGATGGTCGCCCGCATCCTGCAGGCCGAGGGCCGCGCACTCGCGATGATCTTCTGCCGCACGAAGCGGACCGCCGCGGACGTCGCCGACCAGCTCACGCGCCGCGGTTTCGCCGCGGGAGCCGTCCACGGCGACCTGGGCCAGGGCGCCCGGGAGCAGGCGCTGCGCGCCTTCCGCAACGGCAAGGTCGACGTCCTGGTCTGCACGGACGTGGCCGCGCGCGGCATCGACGTCGACAACGTGACGCACGTCATCAACTACCAGACGCCTGAGGACGAGAAGACGTACCTGCACCGCATCGGCCGTACTGGCCGCGCGGGCGCCTCGGGTACCGCCGTCACTCTCGTCGACTGGGACGACATCCCCCGCTGGCAGCTCATCGACAAGGCGCTGGAGCTGGGCCTCGGGGAGCCGGAGGAGACGTACTCCACGTCCCCGCACCTGTACGAGGCGCTGGGGATCCCCTCCGGCACCAAGGGCATACTGCCGCGCAACGAGCGCACGCGTGCCGGTCTCTCGGCCGAGCAGGTCGAGGACCTGGGCGAGACGGGGCGCGGTCCCCGCGGCCGCGGTGGCCGCGGCGCGACGGCGGAGCCGGAGCGTCCCAAGCGCACCCGGCCGCCGCGTCAGCGCCGCCGTACCCGCAACGGGCAGCCCCTCGACGCCACGGGTGAGACCGGCGGCTCGCCGTCCGACTCTCCGGCCTCCGCGACCGAGGACGGCGGTCCGCGCAAGCCGCGGCGCCGTCGCCGTACACGCGGCGGCGCGGCCGGGGCGGGGCAGCCGCAGGACGGAGCGGCGGGCGCGAAGCAGACCGGCACGGCCACCGCGACGGGTTCGCAGCAGGACCACTCGGCCGGCGCCGCGGACGCCAAGCCCGCCCGTCGACGCCGTACGCGCGGTGGCGGCGCCAAGGCGGCCCAGCAGTCCCAGGCGGCTCAGGAGAGCTGACCCGCCGTCGTCGGCAGCGGCCACGGCCGCTGCGGGCGGCACACGCGTCGAGGCCCGGCCCGGGTGGGTCCGGGCCTCGACGCTGTCCGGACGGGGGCGGGCCGGGGTGCATCTCAGCAGCCCGGGGTCGAGGTCCGTACAGGGCGTTCGTCCTGCTGTCGGTACGGCGACGGGGCGGTAGCGTCCTCGCATGAGCAAGCCGCCGTTCCTCGTACTGCCGCCCGTAGCCCGGGCGTACCGACTTGCCACCGCACGCGGTGAGTTCGCCGTACACGACGCGGGCCGGCCGCGCCTGGGCACGGCTCTGCTGCTGCCCGGCTTCACCGGCAGCAAGGAGGACTTCATCGCCCTGCTGGAGCCGCTGGCCGGTGCCGGATTCCGCGCCGTCGCCGTGGACCAGCGCGGACAGTACGAGACGGACGGGCCCCGCACTGAGGCGGCGTACGCGCGTGAGGAACTGGCGCTGGACGCGCTGGCTCTGGCCGAGGCGCTGCAGCAGGACGACAGCGTCGCACTGCACGGCAGCGACAGCGACAGCGACAGCGCAACGGTGAACTCGCCGGACGACGGGCGCAGCGGTGGAACGCGGGGGCCGGTGCACCTCCTGGGCCACTCGCTGGGCGGCCTCATCGCGCGTGAGGCGGTGCTGCGCGACCGGACGCCCTTCGCGTCGCTGACCCTCATGAGCAGCGGTCCCGCAGCGGTCTCCGCCACCCAGCAGCACCGTCTGAAGCTTCTCCTGGGCGCGTTGCCGGTGATGACGGCGGAGGAGATCTGGCAGGCGATGCGTGAGCTCGACCCTGTCGAGGCGGCGGACGAGTCGACGCCGCCCGAGGTGGCCGGTTTCATGCACGAGCGCTGGCTGGCACACGTGCCGGAACAACTGTGCGCAACGGCTCAGCAGTTGATCGCCGAGCCCGACCGCGTCGGCGAACTCGCCGCGGCGGTCTCCGCGTCCGGACCGGACCGGCCCGCGCTCCCCGTCCACGTGCTGTCCGGCTCCGTCGATTACGCGTGGCCCGTGCCGCTGATCGACGACATGGCAGTACGGCTCGGTGCCGTACGCACAGTCGTGCAGGGCGCCGGGCACTCTCCGAACGCGGAACGGCCCGGAGAGACGGCACAGGCGCTGGCGGACTTCTGGAGCGGAGCCCCGGGCTGACCGACGGGAGGTACCCCGCCTCCTGCCGTCCCCTACTGCGTCCTTTTGACGTCCCCGCCCCGCCGTGCCTCAGGCCCGGCCCGTGATGAACTGCTCGACGCCGTTGGCTATCTGCTGCACGGCGATCGCGGACAGGAGCATGCCGGACAGCCGCGTGACCAGTACCACGCCGCCCTCCTTGATCACGCGGATGATGAGCAGCGAGTAGCGCATCACCAGCCACAGCACCACGTGGATGGCGAGGATCGCGACCCAGACGGAGAACTGGCCGCCGAGGCCGTCCGCGTCCTGCACGGCCAGGATGACGGAGACGATCGCACCGGGCCCGGCGAGCAGCGGCATGCCCAGTGGCACGAGCGCCGCGTTGACCTCCTTCGTCTGCGACGGCTCGTCGGCCTTCCCGGTCAGGAGGTCGAGCGCGACGAGCAGGAGCAGCAGCCCGCCGGCGACCATCAGAGCCGGCACCGAGACGTGCAGATAGTCGAGGATCTGCTGCCCGCACAGCCCGAAGACGGTGATGACGCCGAAGGCGACAGCGGTGGCCTGGAGCGCCATGCGGCGCTGCACCTTGACGGGTCTGCCGGAGGTGAGGGCGAGGAAGATCGGCGTGATACCCGGCGGATCCATGATCACGAACAGGGTGATGAAGACCGATCCGAAGAGCGCGAAGTCGAACACTGGGTTGCCTTGCTGCGAGGCCGGGCCGTGGAAGCGCCCGGGTGTGGACGGGGGAGGGAACGGGCTGGGCGGAACGGGCGGGGCCGCACGCCGACGAGCGGCCGCCCGGGAGCACCCGGCCACAGTGCACTGCTCACGGGCCGTCCGGACAGGCCGCTGCACGGGCGCGCACGCCCGGTGGACGTCTGCGGGTCAGCCCGTGACGGGCGCGGAGCCGGAGCCGCGTGCGGCGATCTCGGCCCAGACGTCGGGATGCGTCGTGTGCTCGCCGAGGCGGCAGGTCTTCCGGCTGCCGTGGTAGTCGCTGGAGCCCGTGGCGAGGATCCCGAGGTCGTCGGCGAGGCCGTGCAGGCGGGCCCTGGTGGCCGGTTCGTGGTCCATGTGGTCGGCCTCGACGCCGTCCAGGCCCGCCGCGGCCAGGTCGGCGATCGCACTCTCCGGGACGCACTGACCGCGTTTGGCGGCCAGCGGATGAGCGAAGACGGCGACGCCGCCCGCGCCCTTGATCAACCGCAGTGCGTCGAAAGGGTCGAGTTCGTGCTTGTCGACGTACGCCCTGCCGTCGTTGGCCAGCCACTCCTGGGTGAAGGCGTCCGAGACGCTGTCGATCACTCCCGCCTCGACCATGGCGGTCGCGATGTGCGGGCGGCCGACCGCACCGTCCCCCGCGATCCGGGCGACGTCCTCCCATGTCACGGGGACGCCCAGCTCTCGCAGCTTGCGGACCATGCCCTGGGCGCGGGGGACGCGGTCGTCCCTCACGAGCTCGCGCTCGCGGGCGAGTTCGGGCTCCGCCGGGTCGAACAGGTAGGCCAGCATGTGGAGGCTGACGCCGTCGAGTCGGCAGGAGAGCTCCGCGCCCCGGACGAACGTCAGCCCGGAGGGCAGCGCCGCCAGTGCGGCCTCGTGGCCCGAGACGGTGTCGTGGTCCGACAGCGCGACGACGTCGAGTCCGGCCCGCCCGGCGTTCCGCACCAGCTCAGCGGGGGTGTCGGTGCCGTCCGAGGCAGTGGAGTGGGTGTGCAGGTCGATGCGCACGGGCAGGGGCTCCAGCTACGGCGGGGACGGTCAGCGGGGGGTCCCACCATAGCCGCCGCCCGGGGCACCTCCCGCGGGCGGACGGGGAGCGTGCCCGCGGACCCGGGCTCTGGCGGCATCGCCCTCCCGCCACAGGATCCGGAGAGGACGCGCACGTGGCTCAGGAGAGGATGCGCGACGAGAGCGTCCCGCAGGGCAGCAGATCCACTTCGGCCCCCGCGTCCCGCAGGTCGGTGAGGACGAGCTCGTCGTACATCAGCAGACCGGACTGTTCCGGCCACACGATCGCCCACAGCCAGAGCCCGCGCGCCTCACCGGCGAAGACCGCCCTGTCGCTGGCCGAGCCGGGCACGTGCCACAGCGGAGTCGGCCGTCCGGCGGCGAGCACCTTCACGGGCGGCGGCTTGTCCACGCACATGCCCGGTCCGGGGTCCACGCCGTCCACGCCCGCGTAGCGGGCACCGAGGCCGACGCCCAACTCCTCGGCCACCAGGATGAGTTCACCCGTCCCGCCGAGAGGGCCGGGCCCCGAGCAGGCAACTGCCGTGGCTCTCGCTCCGCTTCTGTCGTCCCCCGCGCACGCGACGCCCGAGAACAGCCAGCCCACCGGCAGCGGCCAGGGCATCCACACGGGCACCTTGGTCCGTCCGACGGCCACGGCGAGCGCTTCGACGCTGGGGGGAACGACAGGCTGGAGCGGGTGCACCGTGCCGTGCAGATCGCACTGCCAGGCGTCGGCGAAGAGTCCGGGCGCCCGCACCCGGCCACCGCATTTCGGGCAACTGGGTTCGCCCCTCATGAAGCACAACGGTCCTCCCCGGCCGCGTCCGCGTCAAGGATCACCCGTCCTTACTTGGCCGAACCCTGTCGGTCCTCCCCACCCGTCCCACCTGCCCCACTTGCCACAGGGGGACGACGGAGCCACCTCAGTCCGTCAGCGCCACAGCGGCACGGAGCGGGTCGCGGAGGTCGGTTCCGTGGCTGAGCCAGCGCTCCTCGAGGGCGGCGGCGCCGTGGACGCGCTTCCAGGCGGCCTCGTTCGGCGTCATGGGCAGCAGCGGGAGGAAGCGCACCGGCTCCAGCGGAGGGTCGAGCGCCAAGTCGCCGACCAGACCGCCCGGTTCGGCGACCAGAACGGACGTGAAGGGCGCGTCCGGCCACAGCGGTTCGCCGACGTCCAGCGAGGAGCCGGGGGCCACGACGACGCCCTCGACCTGCGGCGACGCGGCCAGCACGGCCAGCGGCCGCAGCACCTCGTCCGTCCTGGCGGCGCCCGCCCGTACGGAGAGGAGCAGTTCGGCACGCGGCCCGCGCTCGGGGTCGGCCAGAGCGGCGGCGGGGTCGGTCATGGGAGCGGCCGACATCCCGAGGGTGGCGTAGCGTACCAGGTCGCCGTCCACGAAGCGCAGTACGTCGATCCTCTCCGTGCCGAGGAACGTCACCGACGCCCTCGCGTCGGGCTCACCGAGCGCCGAGCGCAGCCGCGCCTCCACCAGATCCGATACGTCAGCCATGCCGCGAGGATAATCACGTAAGGAGGTGGCAAAGAGACGCGAGGCAGCGCCGGAAGCGTCAGAAGCAGTGCTTTCGCGGTGTTACCTTGGCTGCTGGTCAGGCATGCGAATCGTCCCCCAAGAGGGACCGGCCGGAGGAGGTGGGACTGACATGGATCCGAGTCGACCGTGCAGTACCAACTGCTCTTCCGTCCCACCGCGTCCCCACTCCTGAGCGCCCTACTCCCCCGCCGTTCCAGCGGCGAAACCACATGGGGCGCATTGTTTCCCCGGGATGTGTCCACGGGGTTCCGCGGCACGGGAGAGCTCAGAGCACAGCTCGACCCCGCAAGACTGCGAACCAGCGAACGCCGTCGCGACCGGCCTGAGCGGTACCCGCTTTGCAGACCTCCGGCTCCCTGCACACCGCACGATCCGTAGGTTTACATTCCGGGCAGCGCTGCACCGGCCGACGGCTCGGCATCCCCGAGGAGCCCAGCATGTCGATGATCCGAGACCTGCGCGCCGCCGTCCGCCCGTCCCTCCGCAAGGGCGGCCGCTCGGCCTACCAGTACGAGAACACCCGCACCGACGACTCGGGCACCGCCGTCGTGGACTGCGCCGTGTACCGGGAGGGCCGGCGCGTCAAGGCGCAGACGACTCCCGCCGAGGCGCTGCGGCAGGTGCGCTCCAGCGAGGGGCGCGAGTTCGTGTGGATCGGTCTGCACGAGCCGACGGAGAGAGAGTTCTCCGGCATCGCCACGGAGTACGGCCTGCACCCCCTCGCCGTCGAGGACGCGGTGCACGCGCACCAGCGCCCGAAGCTCGAGCGGTACGACGACAGCGTCTTCACCGTCTTCAAGACGATCCACTACGTCGAGCACGCCGAACTCACCGCCACCAGCGAGGTGGTGGAGACCGGCGAGGTGATGTGCTTCACCGGGCGGGACTACATCATCACCGTGCGGCACGGCGGCCAGGGTTCGCTGCGCGCGCTGCGGCACCGCATGGAGGACGACGCGGAGCTGCTCGCCAAGGGGCCTTCCGTGGTCCTGCACGCGATCGCCGACCAGACCGTCGACGGATACCTCGCCGTCGCCGACGCCGTCCAGGACGACATCGACGAGGTCGAGATCGAGGTCTTCTCCAACACCGCGGGCAACGGCCGCCGCGGCGGCGACGCCGGGCGCATCTACCAGCTCAAGCGGGAGGTGCTGGAGTTCAAGCGCGCGGTCTCCCCGCTGCTGCGTCCGATGCAGCTGGTCAGCGAGCGGCCGATGCGCGTGATCGACCCGGAGATCCAGAAGTACTTCCGCGATGTCGCCGACCACCTGACGCGCGTGAACGAGCAGGTGCTCGGCTTCGACGACCTGCTCAACTCGATCCTGCAGGCCAACCTCGCGCAGGCGACGGTCGCGCAGAACGAGGACATGCGCAAGATCACGTCGTGGGCGGCGATCTTCGCCGTCCCCACGATGATCGCGGGCATCTACGGGATGAACTTCGACTACATGCCCGAGCTGCACTGGAAGTACGGCTATCCCACGGTGATGGCCGTGACGGCGTCGATCTGTGTCGCCATCTACCGCGGCTTCAAGCGCAACGGCTGGCTCTGACCGCCGGCCCGGCCTGTGCGGGCCGGCGAGCTCGACGGCCGCAGGTCACCCGCAAGACGGAGGCGGGTGGCGTGAGTTGACGCCCGACGTTGACGCCGGGCGGCAAGGCACCCTCCTGGCGGAAGCCCCGGCCCCTCCCCTGCCCGGTAGCCTGCCCGTATGACGCTGCTCGATCAGGCCCTCGTCGAGGAGGCCACCAAGAAGTCCGGCCTCGTCTGGGTACGCGGCCCGGAAGGCCCCGCACGGTCCCTGTGGCACGTGTGGCACGACGGTGCCCTGTGCCTCGTGGGGGACGGACCGCTGGAACAGCCCCTGGAGGGGCTGGGGTTGACGGACGGGGGCGCCGCGACGGTCAGCGTGCGCAGCAAGGACAAGGGCGGACGGCTCGTGGTCTGGCCGGCCCGCGTGGTGGAGCTCGAACCGCACTCGGAACGCTGGGAGACGGCCGTCGGCGAGCTGAGGGGGAAGCGGCTCAACGCGCCCGACTTCCAGACCGTCGCGGAGCGTTGGGCCCGCGAGTGCCGGGTTCTGCGCCTCGAACCGTCAGGACCTCCCGTACAGCAGCCGGGGTCGATGCCCGACGACGCGCAGGCGGCCGTCCCGCTGCCCACCCGTGCCACGACGCGGCGCCGCATCCCTGCGGCGCTGCCCAAACTGCTCTTCCGCAGGCGGCGCCAGGCGGAGTGAGCCCGGGGCCGCTCGTCTTCCCGAAGCGCGCCCGACGCCGCGCGGGCCGAGGGCCCGTCGAGCTCGTGCTGCTCGTCCTGCCGACGGTGCAGGCCGGGAGAGCCGGAGCGGAAGCCGGGAGAGCCGGAGCGGTCAGCTCTGGCTCTCGGTTATCTTCCGGCCGTAGTCGACGATCTGCTCCTTCGGCGGCGCCTGGAGCTTGAAGTCCTTGTTCCAGTCGTCGAGTTCGAGCGAACCGGCGCCTCCGCCGCGTTCCACGCGCATCGGGTAGGGACTGCCGATCAGCGAGACGTCGACGGTCCCGCCGCCGCCCTCCCCCGCCGTGACGCGGATGGTCCGTACGCCGTCGACCTCGCCGCGCTCCCCCGTCTCCCGCTTGCCCCGCATCGTCAGCAGGCCGTCCAGCAGCACGCGCATGTCGGCGAAACCGCTGAGCTGCTTGTAAGCCGGGTCGCCGGAGGGGACTTTGACGTACTTGCCGTCGAGTTTGCCGGCGGCCTGGACGTCCGACCTCGACGGTTCCTTGCCGCCCTTGCCCTGGCGCGCCCAGAAGTCGGCGTCCGCCTTGAGGAAGAGAGCCTTGCCGGTCTTCAGCAGCCAGAACGTGGAACCGGCCCTCGAGACCTTGCCCGTGGCGCCGTCGCGCTTGAGGCGCATGTTCAGACGGTAGCTCTGCCCCTTGCTGACGACGTTGCCGGCGAGCTTGACGGAGTCCGCGCTCTCCGCGGCCGCTCTGGCCTTCTTCTCGATGCGCGTCGCCGACAGCTTCCCGATCCCGTTCGTCCCCTCGTCGGGGTCGCCGCTGCCGCATGCGGTCAGCGTCGCCGCAAGTCCCGCGCAGAAGGCCCCCCTCAGGGCCGCGGCTCCTCGCGTGCGGGCGCATCCAAACACGTCGGCAACCTCCTGGAGATCGGGCCGGGAACCGCACCTTACCGGGGCCCGCGAGTGCTTCCGGACGGGAGCCGTCCGGACCATCCTGCGAGGCCCCGCAGGGGGCCGCCAGGCTAGGCTGAAGCCGACAAACGGTGCGTAGGCGCCGGAGCCCGGACGGATGAGGAGGCCGGAAGATGGCCGCAGGAGCCACCCGGGTCTTCGTCTCCCACCTCGCCGGCATCGCCGTCTTCGACCCCAACGGCGACCAGGTCGGACGCGTGCGCGACGTCGTCGTCATGCTCAGGGACCAGCCCGCCGCGGGCGGGGAGCGCGCGGCGCGCGCCCGGCCCCCGCGGGTGCTCGGTCTCGTGGTCGAAGTCGTCAGCAGGCGGCGCGTCTTCCTGCCCATGACGCGCGTGACGGGCGTCGAGTCCGGCCAGGTGATCACCACGGGAGTGGTGAACATGCGGCGCTTCGAGCAGCGCCCCGCCGAAACGTTGGTGCTCGGGGAGCTCCTGGACAGGCGCGTCACGCTCACCGAGACGGGGGAGCAGGTCACCGTCCTGGACGTGGGGATGCAGCAGCTCCCCGCACGGCGCGACTGGCAGATCGACAAGGTCTTCGTACGCCGCGGCAAGGGCGGCGCGCTCAGGCGCCGCGGCGAGACCCTGACCGTCGAGTGGACGGCGGTGACGGGCTTCGCGCTGGAGGAGAAGGAGCAGGGCGCCGCCACGCTGCTCTCCACGTTCGAACACATGCGGCCCGCCGACATCGCCAACACGCTGCACCACCTCTCCGCGAAGCGCCGCACCGAGGTCGCGGGAGCGCTCGAAGACGACAGGCTGGCAGACGTGCTCGAGGAGCTGCCCGAGGACGACCAGGTCGAGCTGATCGGCGAGCTTCCCGACGGCCGGGCCGCCGACGTGCTGGAGGCGATGGACCCGGACGACGCCGCCGACCTGCTCTCCGCCCTCGCCGAGCAGGAGCAGGAGCGGCTGCTGCAGCTGATGAGGCCGCAGGGGGCCGACCCCGTCCGGCGGTTGCTTTCCTACGAGGAGGGAACTGCGGGCAGCATCATGACGACCGAGCCCATCGTGCTGCAGCCCGACGACACCGTGGCGCTGGCGCTCGCCCGCGTGCGCAACCCCGACCTGTCGGCGCCGCTGGCGGCGCAGGTCTTCGTCTGCCGGCCGCCCGACGAGACGCCGACGGGCAAGTACCTCGGCGTCGTCCACTTCCAGCGGCTGCTGCGGGACCCGCCCTTCACCCTCGTCGGCTCGATGGTCGACACGGACCTGCGTCCGCTGCCGCCCGAGACCACGCTGCCGTCGGTGAGCAGCTACCTGGCGACGTACAACATCGTGGCGGCCCCCGTCGTCGACGAGGGCGGGCACCTGCTCGGCGCGGTCACGGTCGACGACGTGCTCGACCACCTGCTGCCGGACGACTGGCGAGAGGACGCCGCGCTGGAGCCGCAGCCCCCCGTGCGGGACCGCCCGGAGGAGGTGAGCCCGGATGACGCCTGACCGCGGCCGGGAACGGGAGCGCGGGAGAGACCGGGACAGGGACCGGGAGCGGGAGCGGGAGAGAGAACGGGAGCGGGAGAGGGAGCGGAACGCCACACGCGGGCGCCTCGACGTGCCCCGCGCCCCCCGGCGCAGGCTGCTGCCCGAGTACGACCCCGACGCGTTCGGGCGGCTCTCGGAGGAGATCGCACGCTTCCTGGGCACCGGCCGCTTCATCGTCTGGATGACGTTCGTCGTGGTCGTCTGGATCGCCTGGAACGTGCTGCTGCCCCAGCCGCTGCGCTTCGACGAGTACCCGTTCATCTTCCTGACGCTCGCCCTGTCCCTGCAGGCCTCGTACGCCGCTCCGCTGATCCTGCTCGCGCAGAACCGCCAGGACGACCGGGACCGCGTCAACCTCGAACAGGACCGGAAGCAGAACGAACGGAGCATCGCCGACACCGAGTTCCTCACCCGGGAGATCGCGGCGCTGCGCATGGGCCTGGGCGAGGTCGCCACCCGGGACTGGATCAGGTCCGAACTGCAGGAGATGGTCAAGGATCTGGAGCAGTCCGCGCAGCAGCACCCGCAGCCTTCACGGGAAGCGTCCCGTGGGGAGACCCGGGCGGGGCCGCACGAGGGCGCGTGACGCGAAGACGCCACCGCGGCTTCGGGCGCTCCTCCGGACGGCCGTACCATTTCCACATGGCTACCGACACTCCCGCAGAGTCCGCCCAGGAGGGGGGTCCCGCAGCGACGGCTCCCACCGAGGACGCCGTTCGCGCCGCGCTCGCCACGGTCAACGATCCGGAGATCCACCGGCCGATCACGGACCTCGGCATGGTCAAGTCCGTCGGCATCGCACCGGACGGCGCCGTCGACGTGGGGATCTATCTGACGGTCTCGGGCTGCCCGATGCGGGACACCATCACCGCGAACGTCACCGAGGCCGTCCAGGGCGTGGCGGGCGTCACACGCGTGAGCGTCGAACTGGACGTCATGAGCGACGAGCAGCGGCGCGAGCTCGCCTCCTCCCTCAAGGGAGGGAAGGCCGAGCGGGAAGTCCCCTTCGCGCAGCCCGGCTCACTCACCCGGGTCTACTGCGTGGCCTCGGGCAAGGGCGGCGTCGGCAAGTCGTCGGTGACGGTGAACCTCGCGGCCGCCCTCGCGGCCGAAGGCCAGAAGGTCGGCGTCGTGGACGCGGACATCTACGGCCACTCGGTGCCCAGGATGCTGGGAACGGACGCGAGGCCCACGCAGGTCGAGGACATGATCATGCCGCCGTCGGCGCACGGCGTGAAGGTCATCTCGATCGGCATGTTCACGCCCGGCAACGCGCCGGTCGTCTGGCGCGGGCCGATGCTCCACCGGGCGCTCCAGCAGTTCCTCGCGGACGTCTACTGGGGCGACCTGGACGTCCTCCTCCTCGACCTGCCCCCGGGGACGGGCGACATCGCGATCTCCGTGGCCCAGCTGGTGCCCAACGCGGAGATCCTCGTCGTGACCACGCCGCAGCAGGCCGCCGCCGAGGTCGCGGAGCGCGCGGGCTCCATCGCCGTGCAGACGCACCAGAAGATCGTCGGCGTCATCGAGAACATGTCCGGCATGCCCTGCCCGCACTGCGACGAGATGGTCGACGTCTTCGGTACGGGCGGCGGCCGGCAGGTGGCCGAGGGCCTGACCCGCACCACCGGCGCCGAAGTACCGGTGCTGGGCGGCATCCCGATCGACCTCCGGCTCCGCGAGGGCGGCGACGAGGGCAAGCCCGTGGTGCTGAGCGACCCGGACTCCCCCGCGGGTGCCGCGCTCCGCGACGTGGCCGGGAAGCTGGCGGCCCGGCAGCGCGGGCTGTCCGGCATGAGCCTCGGGCTCACGCCCAGCAACAAGTTCTGACGTCTCAAGGGGCCGTGGCCCGGCACACGCAAGAGGGGCGCTCTCCGGAGAGGGCGCCCCTTACCCGTGGGCTCCGCGGACCCGGCGACCGGCCGGGCCGCACTCACTGCTCGTAGACGGTGATGTCCTTGACCACTGCGAATCCCAGACCGTAGGCGCTCATGCCCCGGCCGTACGCCCCGATGTGCACGCCCTCCTGCGCCGCGCCGGCGAGTACCCACCCGTACTCGGCCTCGCGGTAGTGGAAGTCGGTCGGCACGCCGTCCACGGGCAGGGTCAGCGTGGTCCAGCCGGCTCCGCTCAGATCGTCGGCCAGCTCCCACGCGACGCTCGTCTGCTGGTCGAGCCAGTCCTGACGCAGCCCGCGCTCCATCTCCTGCGGCCATGTACACGACAACAGACCGGAGCCCGCGAGCCACGCCGCCGTCGACACGGAGGTCGCCTCCAGGACGCCGGTGCCGTCAGCGCTGCGCCGCACCGGACGGCTGGCGACCGTGACCGCGACCGCGAAGCGCTGCTGGTCCGGATTCGCCTCGACCTTGAGCGAGGGAACCTCGCCGTGACCTGTCGAGCCGTGCTCGACCGTGCCGTCCGCCGCTGTCCCCACCTGCATCAGCCAACGCGGTCCGGTGAATGCCTCGTCGAGGCCGTACCACGGGAAGGAGGCCGTCAAGAACCCGTCCACAGCCCGCTCGGCACCGGGTTCCTCCGGTGCGGCGGGCCCGGGTTCACCGGCCACCCGACTCGTCGTCTCCATTGCGCGACGCCTCCTCCTTGCCCTGTGCCACGGGCAGCCTGCCCCCCTCGGACGGCGACCCCGGACACTGGGAGGATAGCCACCCGGGTCGGCCGTTTCGGGCATGACCAAACATCGCACCGTCATCGGGGACGTGAGATGCGCCTCTCAGGTGACCTCGATGAGGCAGATGATTCGCGAGCTTGCGGGAGTGGCCCAGGGGCCTCAGGTGGCGTCGGCGTCGAAGGGCGGCGGATCGCTGTCAGGCCTCTGGGCAGGGCGGTCCTTGCTCAGCGGGTCGGTCGTCGCCACGCCGCTGCCCGCGGACTTCGTCAGGTTCGCGCGGCTGCCGCCGCCGCTCTTGCCGGAGCCGCTCTCGCTCCCGTTGACGGCGTCTGTGACTTCCGCCATGTCCTTCCGGAAGTCGAAGCCGTTGCGGATCTCCTTCAGGCCGAGGTCGTCCTCGTCGAGGAGATGCTTGCGCGCGAACGTCTTGGGGTTCAGGTCCTCGAAGTCGAAGTCCTTGAACTCCGGACCGAGCTCGGAGCGGATGTCCTCCTTGGCGCTGTCCGAGAACTGCCGCACCTTCCTGATGAAGCCGGCCACGTCCTGGATCACCTTGGGGAGCTTGTCCGGACCGAAGATGAGGACCGCGAGGATGACGAGCGCGACCAGCTCTAGGGGTCCTATGTCGAAGAACACCTTGCAGCTCCCTCATCCTGATGCGTTCGCGGGCGAATACGGCCCGGTGTCACGGTACCCGGACTGCCTGCCCCGGCGGGAGCCCGCCCGGGCATCTGCTGCACCATCCGGCGCACGCAGACCGCACTGTCACGCGCGAGGCGGTGGCCCGGCAGGCTCCCCGCGCTCTCCGGAGGGGCTCGGTGCTCTCCGGAGGGACGCGGTCCGGCGCCTGCCGGTCACTCGTCGTCGACCGCCGAGCCGAGCTCGAGAGTCACCGTGCGCGTCTTCCCGTCCCGGCGGACGGTCAGCCGGAGCACGTCGCCCGGACGGTGGCCCCGGGCCTTCACGATCAGCTCCTCCGCGCTGTGGACACCCGTTCCGTCCACCGCGGTGACGACGTCACCCGGCTCCAGCCCCGCCTTCTCGCCGGGGCCGCCGGGCACGACCGGCTTGCCGTCCCGGCTGCTTCCGGACGTGGCGACCCGGGCGCCGTCCCCGCCATACCCCATGTCGAGCCTCACGCCGAGGACCGGGCGGACCGCGCGGCCGTCGTTGATCAGCTCCTCGGCCACGCGCCTGCCCTGGTCGACGGGGATGGCGAAGCCGAGTCCGACGCTGCCGCCCCCGCCTCCGGCGGGAAGCCCCGGCCCGCTCCCGGCGGACCGGATGGCGCTGTTGATACCGACCACACGCCCCCGGCTGTCGAGGAGCGGCCCACCGGAGTTCCCGGGGTTCATGGCCGCGTCCGTCTGCAGGGCGTCGACGTAGCCGGTGGCCCCGCCGTCCGGGCCGCCGGCCGCCGTGACGGGCCGGTGGGTGGCGCTGACGATGCCGTACGTGACGGTGCCGGCGAGGCCGAACGGCGCCCCGACGGCGACGACCGGGTCGCCGACCGCGACCGATTCGGAGTCCCCCAGCGGCAGCGGCTCGAGATCCCGGAGGCCGCTGACCCTGACCACGGCCAGGTCGTATCCGCGCGCCGTCCCGACCACCTCGCCCTTTGCGGAACGGCCGTCGTGGAAGGCGACCTCCAGCGGCCCGCCCCGGGCCGCCGACTCGACGACGTGGCTGTTGGTGAGGATGTGGCCCCGGTCGTCGAGGACGAAGCCGGAACCGACCCGGGTGCCTGTGCCCTCACCGTCGCCGTCACCGTCGTGGAGGGTGACGACGCCCGGCAGCGCGGCCTTCGCGATACCGGCGACGCTGCCGGGCGTGGTGTCCACGCCCGTGCCGGAACCCGCCTGCGGGAGTTCGACGTCACCCACGAGGCCTTCCCGTTCGAGGTACGCGCCGAGGAGTCCGCCGGCGATCCCTACGGCCAGGGACAGCGCGACGGTCGCTGCGACGAGCCGGGCCCCGTGGCGTCCGCCGCCCTCGGCGGGGCCGTCCTGTGCGGCCGGAGCGGAGGACTGGGCGGAGGCGGACGGCGGGACGGGCGCGGGGGCGGGAGGCGTCGTCCACGGGTCGTAGCGCGGCTGCCGGGGCCCGGAGGGCCGCGGCTCCCGCGGCAGCGGCGCGGGCCGGGCGGCCGCCGCCCCGGGAGCGGGCGCCCCGGCGGCGGGCTCGGGAGCCGCCGCAGCGACGGGCGTGCCGGCGGCGGGCGTTGTGACGGGAGAAGGCAGCGGGACGCCGTGCGCAGGCGTCGCAGCGGGCCGCTGGACCAGCGGGGCGGGCGCCCAGGGGCCAGGGCCGCCGTAGGGAGGCGTGCTGTACGGGTCCGTGCCGTGAAGCGGCTCCGAGCGCTCAGGCGGGAGCCTGCCGTTCGCGCCGCTCGCGCCGGACGCGCCGGACGCGCCGGACGCGGCACCAGCGGTACGCGCGCTGACCGGGGGCGGTGCCGCACCGTCGAACGCGGGGCGTGCGAGCCGTCCGTCCGACGATCTGTCAGGCCCTCCCGTGCCCCGCGGCGCCGACATACCGGACGCGTCCGGGAGCGGCAGTCGCCAGGCCGGACTCTCACGGGGGCGGTCCGGCGCCTTCGGACACGACTCCGCGGACTTCTCGTCCATGCTCACCCCGTTGCTGTTCGTGCAGGGCAAATCGCCCTGTATGCAACGGAATTCAACCAGGCCCAGGGGCGGTTGGGCAGGGACGCGGCGCCGGAACCCTTCGGCTCAGCCCTGCGGAGGCGCCGCGGTGACGAACGGGGAAGGCGCCGGAACAGGTGCTTGCCCGTCCTGCGCGCCGATCGTGAAGGCGTCGACGGTCGTCCCCTCGTACTCTTCCGCGCCGCCGGAGCCGGCGAACGAGGGCAACTCGGAACGTGTGAACGGCGATTCCAGAAGCGCTTCACGGAGCAGCGGCAGCACCGCGTCCGGCCGCTCACGCGAGGAACGCGACGCGCTCGGCGCCGCCCACGGCGCTCCGCGGTGGAACGCGGCGGCCTCCTGCTCAGCGCTCGCGGACGCTCCGGCTGAAGAACCCGCCGCCGCGCTCACGCTGAGGGCACCGCCGCCGTACTCGTTCCGCGAGCCGCCGGTGTCCCTGCGCCGCCTGTCCCGTTCGGCGCTGGCGCCCGCCGTCGAAGTCGTACGGACGGAGCTCGCCGAGGCTCCCCCGGCGTCGCCCTTCGCCGCCGCCGGTGAACTGCCGGCAGGCCCCGATCCCAGCCCGCCGCCGAGCGCGAGGGCCGCGAGCGAGACCGCTCCCGCGGCGGCGAAGGCGAAGCGCCGCCCGCGCGAGGCCAGCCGGTCCGTCTCGTGCAAGCCGAGGCCGCGGCCCGGCGAGAGCGCGCTCTCCGCTCTGCCGCCCCGCAGGTAGTCGAACGTCCAGGACGAGTTGCCGGAGCCGCCCGGCAACGAGGACGACGCCGGACGGGGACGTCCGCCCAGCAGGCCGCCGCCCGCACCACGGTGCGGGCCGCCGGAGTCGTCAGCGTCGGACGGGCCGCCGGGATCGACCGCGGGAAGCCCCTGCAGACGCGCCAGAAGGCCGTCCGAGGGAGGCGGCGGCGCGGTGTCCGCGAAGACGTTCTTCACGCGGCGCTGCGCGTCGGCCTCCGCCTTGCAGCCCCGGCACGTCGCCAGGTGGGCCAGCACCCGCTCCCGGGCGTCATGTCCCAGCTCTCCGTCGATCAATGCCGCCAGCCTGTCGCCGAGATGCTGCTCGGCCGGCGTGAGACCCCTTTCGGGATGCGGCAGTTGACGGTCCATGCCTGTGCCACTCACGCGGCACCGACCTCCCCACTTCCGCCGCCGGGGACGGCCGCGCTCAAGGCGCGCTGCTGCTCGGCACGCGCCTCGGGAGAGCGGTGCTGCAGCGCCTTGCGCAGTTGCGAACGCCCCCGGTGGATCCGGCTGCGCACCGTCCCGAGCTTGACGCCCAGAGTGGCAGCGATCTCCTCGTACGACAGGCCTTCGATGTCGCAGAGCACCACCGCGGCACGGAACTCAGGCGCCAGGGTGTCCAGGGCCTGCTGGACGTCGGCGTCGAAGTGGGTGTCGTTGAAGTGCTGCTGCGGGGTGGGCTCACGGCTCGGGAGCCGCTCCGCCGCGTCGTCGGCGAGCGCGTCGAACCGGATGCGCTGCTTGCGGCGGACCGTGTCAAGGAACAGGTTCGTGGTGATCCGGTGCAGCCAGCCCTCGAAGGTGCCCGGGGTGTACGTCGACAGGGACCGGAAGACGCGGACGAAGACCTCCTGCGTGAGGTCCTCGGCGTCGTGCTGGTTTCCGGTCAGACGGTAGGCGAGGCGGTAGACCCGCGCGCTGTGCGTGCTGACGATCTCCTCCCAGGTGGGAGGGGTCCATGCCTGGCTCTCCGCATCGGTGTCGAAAGTCGCCGTGGTCGCGGAATCGGCGGCGTGGACCTTGTCAGCGTTGTCGCTCACGGATTTCGGCTCGCCCCCGGACCTGCGGAAACGCCTCAGCATTCCACGGTCCCGGACCGTAGCCGCACCTCCCCTGTCGGCTCTGGTGGTGTCCAGTGGACCCCCAACCATAGCCACCCCGCCCGTTAGCTCCGGATAAGCACTTTTGACCGGCTCGCGGCCGGCCCGCTCCGCCTGCTGCACAGAATCCGTCACGACACCCCCTGAGACCTTCCACCTGATTCAACGCCCGGTCCCATCAGCGGGTTCCCGGGGCAACGGATACAGTCACGGTTGCGTGGAGGACGGGGACAGGAGAGGGCCATTACCGGCAACCGGCAGTCGAGCTGGGCGTTCGCCGACGCCTACGACGCCGAGCTCGTCGACGACGCCGAGATCGCAGCGCTGCGCTGGGCCCGCGAACGGGCCCGGCAGGCAGGCGTGCGCGCGGTGTCCGCCGGCACCGGAGCCACCCTGCGCCTGCTCGCCGCGACCACGGGCGCCAAGGCCGTCGCCGAGATCGGCACCGGCACCGGCGTCTCCGGCATCCACCTCCTGGCCGGCATGCGTCCCGACGGCGTGCTGACGACCGTCGACGTCGAGCCCGAGCAGCAGCAGTTCGCGCGCCAGGCGTTCCGTGCGGCGGGCTTCGCCGGCAACCGCGCCCGCTTCATCCCCGGCTCCGCGCTCGACGTGCTGCCCCGCCTGGCCGACGGCGGCTACGACATGGTCTTCTGCGACGGCGACCGCAACGAGTGCCTCGCCTACTTCGACGAGGCGCTGCGCCTGCTGCGCGACGGCGGGCTCGTCTGCTTCGAGGGGGTGTTCGCGAACGGCCGCACAGTCGATTCGGCGCCCCAGCCCTCGGAGGTGCTGAAGCTGCGTGAACTGCTGCGGACCGTGCGGGAGAGCACGCAGCTCGTGCCCTCGCTGCTGCCCGTCGGCGACGGACTGCTGTGCGCCGTCAAAAGGGGCCGGTGAACACGCGGCCGCGAGCCGCTCCGCCGAGCCGGGTACACGACTGCCCCGGAGCACCTGGGGTGCTCCGGGGCAGTGGAAGACTCTCGGAGGCGGGACGTCGCTCCGCGCTCCGGCCGCTCGGGGCGGCCGCCGGGCGTCAGCCGCAGACTTTCTTGAGCTCCTCACCGAGCGCAGTCGCCTCGTCCGGGGTCAGCTCGACGACGAGTCGCCCACCGCCTTCGAGCGGAACGCGCATGACGATGCCCCGCCCCTCCTTGGTCACCTCGAGCGGGCCGTCACCCGTCCGCGGCTTCATGGCCGCCATGCTCGTTCCCCTTCCTGAAACCAGCTGATGCAGCCGACAACTCGCGTGTCACCGGCATCGAACACATTGCTCCTGGGTCATTATCCCGCATGGCAGGACCCGATGACCAACAAGAGGTCGCATCTCTTCTCACTCGCTCTCGCACAAAACCACTCAATCCGTCGGCGAGACTGCGATACTGCTCCGCCTCACGGGTCCCGGGCCCCCGCGGATCGCCTCACTGTTTGACACAGTTCACACGCCGCACACGGGCGAGCGCCCGGGGACGCCCTGTCGGCGCACGTTGATCTGGGCCATGCTGTCCCCATGTCGGACACAGTGCTCTATGACGTGACCGAGGGTCTCGCGACGATCACCCTCAACCGCCCGGACGCGATGAACGCCCTCAACGACGAGCTGAAGGCGGCGCTCCGCGACACCCTCCGCGCGGCCGCGGCGGACGAAGCCGTGCGGGCCGTGCTGCTCACGGGCAACGGACGCGCGTTCTGCGTCGGCCAGGACCTCAAGGAGCACGTCGGCGCCCTCCAGAGCGGCGGCGGCAGCGCGCTGCGCACCGTCGAGGAGCACTACAACCCGATCACGCTCGCCATCGCCGGCATGCCGAAACCCGTCGTCGCGGGGGTCAACGGGGTGGCCGCCGGCGCGGGCGCGGGCTTCGCCTTCGCGGCCGACTACCGCCTCATGGCGGAGTCCGCCGCTTTCAACACCTCGTTCGCCGGGATCGCGCTCACCGCGGACTCCGGCATCTCCTGGACGCTTCCGCGGCTCATCGGCCCGGGGCGGGCCGCCGACCTGCTGCTCTTCCCGCGCAGCGTGCGGTCGGGCGAGGCACTGGAGCTGGGCATGGCGCAACGCGTCGTGCCGGACGGCGAGCTGGCGGAGCAAGCCGCCGCTGTGGCACGGGAGTTGGCGCAGGGTCCCACGGCCGCGTACGCGGCGATCAAGGAGTCGCTGGCCTTCGGCGCCGGCCACTCGCTCGCCGAGACGCTGGAGAAGGAAGCGGAACTGCAGGTGCGCGCGGGCGCGTCGCAGGACCACAAGGCCGCGGTCGAGGCGTTCGTGAAGAAGGAGAAGCCCCGCTTCACGGGCCGCTGACCCGCTGCCCGCGGCGCCTCCGCCGCTCCCGCCGCCGGTGCGTCACTCCGGCGGCTCGTGTACGCGCTCCCGCACCCAGCAGTCCGCGAGGTGGTCGTTGACCAGGCCGCAGGCCTGCATCAGTGCGTACGCGGTCGTCGGACCGACGAAGCGGAAGCCCCGTTTCTTCAAGTCCTTGGCGAGGGCCGTCGACTCGGCCGTCACGGCGGGGATGTCCGCGTGCGAGCGGGGCGCCGGCCGGTGTGCGGGGTCGGGGGCGTAGGACCAGATCAGCGCGTCGAGATCGCCCTCGGCGAGTCCGGCTGCCACCTTCGCGTTGGCGACGGCCGCCTGGATCTTCGCGCGGTTGCGGATGATGCCGGTGTCGGCCAGCAGGCGCGCTTCGTCGGCCTCGGTGAAGGCGGCCACCTCCCGGATCCGGAACCCCGCGAACGCGGCGCGGAAGCCTTCCCTGCGGCGCAGGATCGTCAGCCAGGAGAGGCCGGACTGGAACGCCTCCAGCGTGAGGCGTTCGTACAGGGCGTCGTCGCCGTGCACGGCGCGGCCCCACTCGGCGTCGTGGTACGCGACGTAGTCGTCGGCGGACAGACCCCAGGGGCAGCGGAGACGTCCGTCGGGGCCGGGCTGTGCGCTTCCGTCGTCAGCGCTCATCGGGGCCCTCCGTACCGTCCGGGCCGAAGCCCTCGCTCCTGCCGGCCGGCCCGGCGCTCTCGCGGAAGTCCGCCCCGGCGCTGCCCGCGGCGTGGCCGCCGTACGCCCCGCTCCCCATGGCCGCCGCCTGCGCCCCGGCCAGCGCCGCCTCCAGTTCGGCGATGCGGGCGTCCCGCTCGGCCAGCTCCGCGCCCAGGCGGTCCAGCACGTCGTCCACCTGCTGCATGCGGTATCCGCGGGCGGTGACGGGGAGGCGCAGCTCGTCGACGTCGGCGCGGCTCACCGGGCGCGCGGCGGGGAGCGGCTCGTCGAGCTGGTCCGGCCAGCTGTCGGCGAGGCCGCCCGACGCGGTGCCGCCGCGCTCGGCGCCGCTGCCCACCACGGCGAGCGTGACCGCGGCGACGACCACGACCAGTGAGATCAGCAGGAACCAGAACACGGCCAACTCCCCCGACGTCCGTCCGGATGACTACGGCAGTCCATGGTCCCCGATCGTGTCATGCCGCGCCGGCACGCACCGGCCCGATCCCGAAGGGGACGGCCGCTGCCCTGCGGTTAAGGTCGGCACCGGGGAGGAGCCGGCGTGGAACCCCCTGTTCTGACCGAGAGGATGGCGGATGCTGCGCCTGGGGACACGCGAGTTCGGTCCGCACGAGAACGTGATCATGGCGATCGTGAACCGGACCCCCGACTCGTTCTACGACCGGGGCGCCACCTTCCGCGACGAGCCGGCCCTCGAACGCGTCGAGCAGGCAGTGGCCGAGGGCGCCGCCGTCATCGACATCGGCGGTGTGAAGGCCGGCCCCGGGGACGAGGTGAGCGCGGAGGAAGAGGTCCGCCGCACGGCGGGCTTCGTCGCCGAGGTCCGCCGCAGGCATCCTGACGTCGTCATCAGCGTCGACACCTGGCGGCACGAGGTCGGTGAAGCGGTGTGCGCCGCGGGCGCCGATCTCATCAACGACGCCTGGGGCGGGGTCGATGCGGAGCTTGCCGAGGTCGCCGCCCGGCACGGCGCGGGCCTCGTCTGCACACACGCCGGAGGCGCCGAGCCCCGTACCCGCCCGCACAGGGTGAGCTACGACGGCGAGGGCGGAGTGCTGTCCGACATCCTCCGCGTGACGCTCGGCCTCGCGGAGCGCGCCGTGTCACTCGGCGTGCGGCGCGACGCGATCCTCATCGACCCGGGCCACGACTTCGGCAAGAGCACGCGGCACTCGCTCGAGGCCACCCGGGGACTGGAGGAGATGACCCGCACGGGCTGGCCCGTGCTCGTATCGCTGTCGAACAAGGACTTCGTCGGCGAGACGCTCGACAAGCCCGTCAAGGAGCGGCTGACGGGGACGCTCGCCACCACGGCGGTCTCGGCGTGGCTCGGGGCGCGGATGTTCCGCGTCCACGAGGTCGCCGAGACCCGGGAGGTGCTCGACATGGTCGCGTCCATCGCGGGGCACCGGCCGCCCGCCGTAGCCAGGCGCGGGCTCGCCTGACGACGCCGGGCCCCGCGGCCCGGACCGGGCCGCGGGGAACCGCGTGGGCGCACCGGAAGGGATCTGCTCAGCCGGCTTCCTTGGTGACCACGGCGACGGCCTCGTCGATGTCGTCGGTGACGTGGAAGAGATCGATGTCGCGAGCCGACGCCTTGCCCTGGGCGACCACCGACTTGTGCAGCCAGTCGATCAGGCCCTGCCAGTACTCGCTCCCGAACAGGACGATCGGGAACCGCGTCACCTTGCGGGTCTGCACCAGGGTCATCGCCTCGAAGAGCTCGTCCAGCGTCCCCAGCCCGCCGGGCAGCACCACGAAGCCCTGCGCGTACTTCACGAACATCGTCTTGCGGACGAAGAAGTAGCGGAAGTTGACGCCGATGTCGACGTACTGGTTCAGCCCCTGCTCGAAGGGGAGCTCGATGCCCAGCCCGACCGAGGTGCCGCCCGCTTCGAGCGCCCCCTTGTTGGCGGCCTCCATCGCCCCCGGCCCGCCGCCGGTGATCACGCCGAACCCCGCCTCGGTGAGCGCCCGCCCGATGCGTACGCCCGCCTCGTACTCCGGCGAGTCCAGGGGCGTACGGGCGGACCCGAAGACGCTGATGGCGGGGCCGAGTTCGGCGAGCGCGCCGAAGCCCTCGACGAACTCCGACTGGATGCGCATGACCCGCCACGGGTCCTCGTGGACCCAGTCGGCCGGCCCGGTCGTGTCCAGCAGCCGCTGATCGGTCGTCTCGGCCTGCATCTGCTTGCGGCGGCGCACCACCGGGCCAAGACGCTGCTCCCGCGGCTTCTGCCCACGCTCCGGGCTGCTCATCTCGTGCTCCCTCCGACTGCGATCAGTCGTTTCAGCGTACGCAGGGACGGCCCGTACCGAGGTGACGCTCAGCGGCATTCCGGCCGCCGGGGCGGTGACCGCCCGGTGACGGCCCTCCGCCTCAGGCCGGCCGGCCCGGGCTCAGGCCGTCAGCCAGGCCCGCAGCCGCTCCTCGCAGTGGAGGATCTTCGCCGTCTCCACGTGCTCGTCCCGCTTGTGCGCGAGGTTCGGGTCGCCGGGGCCGTAGTTCACCGCGGGGACGCCGAGGGCGCTGAAGCGCGAGACGTCCGTCCACCCGTACTTGGGTTCCGGTTCGCCGCCGACGGCGTCGATGAACGCCTTCGCCACCGGATGCGACAGGCCGGGCAGAGCGCCGGGCGAGCTGTCCGTGACGGTCGCCTCCCACTCCCCGCAGCCCGCGAAGACCTCCCGTACGTGGGCCAGAGCCTGCTCCTCGTCCCGGTCCGGCGCGTAACGGAAATTGACGGTGACCGTGCAGACGTCGGGGATGACGTTGCCCGCGACGCCGCCCTCGATGCGCACCGCGTTGAGCCCCTCGCGGTACTCCAGTCCGTCGATCATCTTCCGCCTCGGCTCGTACTCGGCGAGCCGGGCCAGGATCGGGGCCGCGCCGTGCACGGCGTTCTCGCCCAGCCAGCCGCGGGCCGAGTGCGCGCGGACGCCGCTGGTGCGCAGCTCCACGCGGAGCGTGCCCTGGCAGCCGCCTTCCACGTGACCGCTGGAGGGTTCGAGGAGCACCGCGAAGTCGCCCGCCAGCCAGTCGGGGTGGGCGGCGGCGACGTGCCCGAGGCCGTTGCGGTGGGCCTCGACCTCCTCGTTGTCGTAGAAGACGAACGTCAGGTCGCGGTTGGGCCGCTGCACGGTCGCCGCGACGCGCAGCTGCACGGCGACGCCCGCCTTCATGTCGCTGGTACCGCATCCCCACAGCACGCCGTGCTCGTCCAGCCGGGAGGGCACGTTGTCCGCGATGGGGACGGTGTCGATGTGGCCCGCGAGCACGACCCGCTCCGGCAGTCCGAAGCGGGTGCGGGCGACGACGTTGTTGCCGTGGCGGTCGACGGCCAGGTGCGGCAGCGGACGCAGCGCCTCCTCGACGGCGTCCGCGATGGCCCGCTCGCTCCCGCTCTCGGAGGGGATGTCGACGAGCTGAGCTGTCAGCGCAGCGGCGTCCTGCTGCAGATCCAGTGCGTAGTGCGGCATGAAAACAGCCTACGGCCCTGGGATGTTGGCGCACCGGCTACCTTGGTGCCCGTGTCCCGCTCCGATCCCCGCCCCGGGAAGCCCCACGTGAAGAAGAAGCTGCGGATAGCAGCGGCGTTCGCGGTGCTGCTCGCGATCGCCGGTTACGTCGCCACCCAGTACGTCACCAGTTCCACCGGGCCCGCTCGCTGCACCGTCGCAACGGCGGGCGCCAAGTCGCAGGACTACGAGCTGAGGCCGGAGCAGGCGGCGAACGCGGCCACGATCACGGCGGTCGGCTCGCAGCGGCGGCTTCCGGAGCGGGCGGTCACGATAGCGCTGGCCACGGCGATGCAGGAGTCCTCACTGCGCAACATCAGCCACGGGGACCGCGATTCGCTCGGGCTCTTCCAGCAGCGGCCCTCGCAGGGCTGGGGGACGGAGAAGCAGATCACCGATCCCGTGTACTCCACGGGGAAGTTCTACGACCACCTCGTGCGCATCCCGGGCTACTCGCGTCTGCCGCTCACGGTGGCGGCGCAGCGCGTGCAGCGCAGCGGCTACCCGCAGGCGTACGCGAAGCACGAGGCCAACGCGTCCCTGCTGACAGCGGCGTTGACGGGCCGGCGTGCCGCCGCCTTCAACTGCACGACCGGTCCCGCGGGCGGTGCGAGCGAGGCCGGCAGCCCGGCGAAGGTCCGGGAGCTGCTCATGCGGGAGTTCGGAAAGGACGTGCTGGCAGGCTCGGAGCGGCCGGCCCCGGCCGGGGCCTCCGCGGGCGCGGGACGGAGTGGGGACGCGGGTGCCCGCGCGAACGCGGCCGCGCAGCTTTCGGCGGACGGCGAGGATCCCGAAGTCCTCATCCCCGCAAGGGCGGACGAGCGCGGCTGGGAGCTGGCCCACTGGGCGGTGGCGCACGCCGCGGAGCTGCACATCGCGCAGGTCTCCTTCCGCGACCGCGTCTGGGACGCGTCCAGTTCGGAGCAGGGCTGGCGCACGCGCGACGACTCGGGCAACGGCTCGAAGGACGGGCGGAGTCCGGTACGCGTCAGGCTTGCCACGGCCGACTAGCCGAGCGTCCCCCTGCTCACTGCGGGGCCTTCATCACGCGAGCGGTCCGCGCGGGTCCGGTGCGCTCAAGAGCGGTTCCGAGAAGGCCCGTTCAAAGTGCGGTTCGCTGTGCGAGCGGTCAATGCGTAAGCCGTCCCCGCGGTCTGCCGGAACGGGGTCGGCACCGCCCCCGTCAGTGCGGCCCGGCGCCTTCCACCTTCGAGGGATTGCGCCGACCCCGTGTGGACGCCCGTGCTGACGCGCGCCGCACCCCGAGCGCTGCCGCGGCTCTTCCAACACCCCCGCGCCGACCGAGCCTTGACGTGGCCTCCCGCCTCAACTGCGCCCGTCAGGAGCCGGGTTGGGAGAAGCGATTATGCGACGCATTGCCAATCCTTTACCCCGCTGACCCGCAACTTTCCCCCCTTCCGGGGCGATAGGCACAGCGCCCGACCGGGCGAGTCTCCCGGCGAGCGGGCACCGTTTCCGTAGCAGTAGATCTCTCCGTCAAAGGAGCAACATGTCCCTCCCTCTCACGCGCCGGATCGCCAAGACCGTGCTGCTGACGGCCGCTGGCGCCGCCTCGGTCGTCGGTACGGCCGGTGCCGCGAGCGCCGCCGAACTGCCGTCGACCGCAGACGTGGGCGGGCTGAGCAACCTGGACACCCCGCTCGACCACTCCGTCGACGGAGCGCGTAGCACCGCCGAAGGTCTCACCCCGAAGAGCACCACCAGCACGCTCGACAAGAGCGCCCCGAAGGTCCAGAAGGCCGTCATCGACGACACCCGGTCGGCCGCTCCGGGCGCCCTGTCCACCGCGGACAAGGCCGCGGGCAACCCTGTGTCCACCGTCGGCCAGCAGGTGCCGGCTGTCCCGGGCACCCAGCTGTCGCAGGCCCCGAAGACCGTGCTGGGCGGCGTCGCCCCCGGCAGCGACCTCACCTCTGTCAATGGGCTCACCAGCGGCAACGCCCTGAACGACCTCGTCTGACACCCGAGTACGGCGGGCCCGGCCCGGCGTCCGGCGCAGCGACTGCAGCGAGGGCCGCGAAGATCTTCTCCGCGGCCCTCGCCCATGTCCCGCTCCGGCCCGTGCCGCTCGCCGCCCGGGGCTCCGGGCAGCGAGCGCCGAGCCCTTCAGGCCGTCAGCCTCCGCACGGCCTCGGAGACCCTCTCGTCCGTCGCCGTGAAGGCGATCCGCACGAACCGCTCCCCGGCCGTGCCGTAGAAGTCGCCCGGCGCGACCAGCACACCGAGCTTCGCGAGATCGCCGACGGTGTCCCAGCACGGCTCGTCCCGCGTCGCCCACAGGTAGAGCGACGCCTCGCTGTGCTCGATCCGGAAGCCGTTCGCCTCCAGCGCCGTACGCAGCGCCGCCCGCCGGGCCCTGTACCGCTCGCGCTGCTGCTCCACGTGTACGTCGTCGCCGAGTCCGGCGACCGTGGCCGCCTGGACGGGCGCGGGCGCCATCATCCCGCCGTGCTTGCGGACATGGAGCAGCTCGCCCAGCACCGAGGCGTCCCCGGCCGCGAAGGCGGCCCGGTAGCCGGCGAGGTTGGAGCGCTTCGAGAGCGAGTGGACGGCGACGACACCCTCGTAGCTGCCGCCGCACACGTCGGGGTGCAGGACGGACACCGGGTCGGCCTCCCAGCCGAGTTCCAGGTAGCACTCGTCGCTGACGAGGAGCACCCCGTGCTCGCGTGCCCAGGCGACCATGCGCTTCAGCTCGCCCGCGTCCAGCACCTTCCCGGTGGGGTTGGAAGGCGAGTTGAGCCACAGCAGGCGCAGGTTCTCCGGGTCCAGGGACGTCGGGTCGTCGGTCGGTACGGGCTCCGCCCTGGCGAGCCGCGCTCCCACCTCGTACGTCGGGTAGGCGAGCCGGGGGAACGCCACGCGGTCGCCGGGGCCGAGGCCCAGCTGCGTGGGCAGCCACGCCACGAACTCCTTGGACCCGACGAGGGGCAGGACGTTCCCGTGCGCCATTCCGGAAGCGCCGAGACGGCGCCCGCACCAGCCGGTGATCGCGTCCCGGAGTTCGGCCGTGCCCCACACCGTCGGGTAACCGGGGCTGTTCGCGGCGTCGGTGAGGGCCCGCTGGACCACGTCGGGGACGGGGTCGACGGGTGTGCCCACGGACAGGTCCACGATGCCGTCGGCGTGTGCCGCGGCGGCAGCCTTGTGCGGCTCCAGCTTGTCCCAGGGGAAGGCGGGGAGCAGCCCGGAGACGGTTGAAGGGGGCACGTGGTGACTCACTTTCCGATGCGAGTTTCCGATACGAGACGCCGCAGTCCCGCACCGCAGCCGGCCGGACCGGACTGCTGTGCGGGACCACGGGCGGGACTCATGGACGGGAGCTGCCGGCTTGGGCGGAAAAGGCCGGCGCCGGCGGCCCGGTCGTCACTCGTCGTGGCTCTGCGGGGGGAGCGCGGCGATGACGGGGTGGTCCCGCTCGATCAGGCCGAGCTTGCTGGCACCACCGGGCGAGCCGAGCTCGTCGAAGAACTCGACGTTCGCCTTGTAGTAGTCCTTCCACTCTTCGGGAGTGTCGTCCTCGTAGAAGATCGCCTCGACCGGGCAGACCGGTTCGCAGGCCCCGCAGTCGACGCATTCGTCCGGGTGGATGTACAAGGACCGCTGGCCCTCGTAGATGCAGTCGACGGGGCACTCCTCGATGCAGGCCTTGTCCTTAAGGTCGACACAAGGCTCCGCGATGACGTAGGTCACGCTGTCGTTCCTCCTCAATAGGGCCGGCGGACCGGTGTCCGGCTCCGCCGCTGGGCGCGCGGGAGCGCGGCGTCGTCGATGCCCGTCCTAGTATCTCCGTTCCCGGTACGGAGACGAACAGGAGGGGCGGGTAGAGCTGTGGAATTCACCACGGGCGGACGCCTTGAAGTCCGGATCACCGCGTCTGACGTGGGAAAACGTGTCTCTGTGCGGTCTTTGACCGGATCGGGAGGACGGCACGCCACCTTCACCGACACGGTCGGAGTTCTCACATCGTGGGAAGAGGGCGTGCTGCACATCACGCGCCGCGGTGGGCAGAGCGTCCCGATCGACGAGGCGGCACTGGTGGCGGGCAAGGTCGTGCCGCCAGCTCCGGCCCGCCGCCGGGGGCTGCCGTCGGCGAGCGTACGGGAACTCGTCGAGGTCGCGGCCCGCGGGTGGCCCGCCGTCGAGACGGAACGGCTGGGCGGATGGACGCTGCGGGCGAGCACGTCCGGGCCCGGAGAGGCCGGTCCGGCGGGCGGCGGCACGGTGCCCGAAGGGGGCGCTTCCCGCTCGGGCGGGGAGGATGCGGCCCCGTGTGAGGGCTTCACCGCTCGCGCCAACTCCGTGCTGCCGCTCGGCGATCCGGGGATGCCGCTGGACGAGGCGGTCACCGCCGCGATGCGCTGGTACGAGGCGCGGAACCTCGTGCCGCGCGTGCAGGTCACCACCGGCGGCGAGCGGACCGACGAACTCCTCGCCGCCGAACTGGAAAAGCGCGGGTGGAGCGGCGAGAAGTACGCGCTGCTGCGCGTCGCCGCGCTGGCGCCCCTCGCCGACAGGGAACCCGACCCGCGGGTACGGCTGAGCCGTACGCCCGACGAGCAGTGGCTGTCGCTCTATCCGAGGTCCCGGCAGTGGCCCGAGGCGGCCTTGAGGGTGCTCACCGGCGGTCCGTCCGTATGGTTCGCCACCGTCCCCGGAGAGGACGGCCGGGGGCCCAGCGCCATCGGACGGTGCGTGGTCGACGGGCGGTGGGCGGGCTTCGCCGCGGTCGAGGTCGCTCCCGCCCGTCGGCGGGAGGGCCTGGGGACCGCCGTGATGGCCGAGTTGGCCCGCCAGGCGCTCGCCGAGGGCGCGTCGGCCGCCTACCTCCAGGTGGAGAGCGCCAACGACTCCGCGCGTGCGCTCTACGACCGGCTGGGCTTCGCCTTCCACCACGCGTACCACTACCGCCGCGCACCCCAGGAGAGTTCCCATGCCGGATGAGGAAGCGAGCACGGGCGCGGAGGGTGAGGAGCACGGCAACAGACGGCGGTTCGCGGAGGCCGCGCGGGAGGAGCGGCCGGATCTCGCGCTGCTGTGCCTGCTGATCGGCGTCGAGGCGGCGACCGTCCCGTCCGGGCGGCTGCGGGACGGCGTACGGCACCCGCCCGTGGACGTGGACCCGGGTGAGCCGGGCGTACTCGAAGCGCAGATCGAACTGGACAAGCTGGCCGGTCTGTTGCCGTACGCCCCCTCCCGCACGCCCGAGGAGTGGGCCGAGCGGCTGCGCACGCTGCTGGGCGGCCGGGTGGGCTTCCGGGGCGGCCCGGACGACTACCGGCGGCTCCAGTCGTCGCTGCTGCAGTCGGTTCTCCGGTCCCGGCGCGGGCTGCCGATCCTGCTCTCCGTCGTCTGGACGGAGGTTGCCAGGCGTGCGGGCGCCCCGGTGTACGGCGTGGGGCTGCCCGGCCACTTCGTCGTCGGCTTCGGCGACCCCGGGGATCCGGACGGCGCGCAGGCCTTCGCCGACCCCTACGACGGAGGGCGTCTGCTCAGCACGGGCGACCTGGAAGCGGTGGTCGCGGGAGCGACCGGCTCCCGGACGCCGCTCTCCCCGTCGATGCTCCAGCCGGCCGGCCCGCTGGACGTCGTGCTGCGGATCCTGAACAACATCCGCGCCTGGGCGTCGGCCCGTCCGGAACACTCCAGCGTCCAGCTGTGGGCTCTGGAACTCTCCCTGCTGCTGCCGCGCCACCCGGCGCGGCTGCGCTACGAGCGCGGTCAACTGCTCGTCGAACGCGGGGACTTCATGGAGGGCGCCGCCGAGATGGAGGAGTACGCGGAAGCCGTCGCGCAAGTGGAGCCCGCGACGGCGGAGGCCGTGCACAAGGCCGCGCACGCGGCGAGGGCCCGGCTGAACTGACGCCGGCCGCGGGGCGCACCGCACGTGCGGGCCGCCCTGGCGGCCTCGCCGGCGCACGGGACGGCCCCACGGCCGGACGTGCCCGCGTACGGCCACGCCTGGGGCGCGACCCCAACGCGTTCCGGCCGGGAGGGCTCTCCCTCAGTTCCGGTTGAGCGGGATCTCCCTGATGCGCTTCTTCGGGGACGTCTCCTTCAGCGCGAGCCTGAGCTCACCGGCCACGTCCTGGGGCGTGACGGGCGACTTGCTGCCGTCGCCGCGCGTGATCTGCACGCCCTCGAAGGTCGTGCCGTACAGGTCCTGGAGCACCGGCAGGTCGTAGGTGTCGACGAGGGTGCCGTTGACCGGCTTCATGGACAGGAACTTGGGCAGCGACTTCTCGGGACTGAACTGGATCGAGGCGTTGCCCGCCTTGATCGTCACCAGTCCTGACATGGCCGGCTCGCCGAACTGCTCGATGGCCCGCTTGAGTTCGGCCTTCCCTATGCGCGGCTGCTGGAGGGAGACCGGAAGCCGGACCGGGCTGTTGTCGCCGGTGGCCGCGCGGTCGCGGTACGCCTTCTCCAGCGCCGAGCTCGCCTTCTCCGGGTCGATGCCCTTGTACGGCTTGCCCGGAACGGCCACCGCCTTGCCCCTGACGAACTTGACCGCGCCGTCCTTGGGGGCTCCGCCGCCGCCCGTCTGCTTGGAGACCGTCTGCAGGGCGGACTCCATCTTCTCCTTGTCCACCTTGAGCGCGGGCTGTGCCTCCCGTCCCGCGCCGAAGAGCGACCCGATGACGGTGACCGGGTTGTAGTCGCGGCCCGCCGCCTCGCGCACAGTGGCCTCGGTGTCGAGAGTCAGCCCCGCGACGCTCGGCTTCAGTTCGGCCCGCTGACCGTTGGCCTCCACCCGGAAGGGCTGGGTCGTGCGGTTGCCGAACGCGGCGTCGAGCTTGTTGACGGCTTCGTGCCTGCTCGTGCCGCCGATGTCGACGCCGAGGACCGTCGTGCCGTTCGGGACGTCGGCGTGGTCGAGCAGCAGGCCCGCGCCGTAGGCGACCGCGACCAGCCCGAAGATGCCGACGCCCGCGAGCACCAGCTTGGAGCGCCCGCCCGAGGACGTCTCGTCGTCGAAGTCGTCCGAGCCGTCGGCGGCGCCCGGGAACTGCGGTGCCGCGGGAGGGCTAGAGCCCTCCGCCGGGGTGCGCGGCGCCCGGCCCATGAGCGTGCCGCCGGCCACGGGTTCGGCCTCGGGAGCACCGGAAGGGGCCGGGCCGCGCAGCGCGTCGGGAGTGGCGGAAGGCGCCGGACCGCGGAAGGCGTCGGGCAGCAGATGCTCGCCCACGCCGCCCGTCGCGAACGGCGCGGGACCGGCGCCGAGTCCGAGCGTCGAGCCCGCGGGGCCCTCGGCCGGACCGGGCGCTCCGTCGGGCCTGGGCGGCAGGGGCATGTCGCCGCGCGCGGGGCCGGTGGTCGGTCCTGCCGCGCCGTCGGCCGTGGGGGCGGGGCCGGGGCCGGGCACCGGTCCGTCGGGGCCGAGCGGACGCGGGGCGCCGCCCTGCGTCCGCTCGAAGCCCTCCTGGCGGATCGACGGCGTGCCGTGCGCGGGCGTACCGCTGCCCGGCAGGGAGTGCGAGCCGGTGTCGTACGGGTCGGCGTTCGGTGCGTACAACTCGCTGACGCCGTAGGGGTTTCCGCCGCCGTACGGGTCGTGCGTGCCGTACAGGGGCTCGGCGCCCGGCGGGATGCCGGCGCCGGGCGGGCCGCCCTGGGGGCCGCCGGGCCTGGGGGCACCGGAGCCGCCGGGGCTCGCGGAACCGCCGGAGCCGGCCTTGCCCTTGCGCGGGGCGAACCAGTCGCTCGTCTCCTGGGTGAACTCGCCGCCGCCCGGGCCTTCGCCGGGGCCGCCGGGAGCGGGGGCGCCGCTCGCCGCCCTCGGACCCGGCAGGGGCGAGGAGGGCGCATCGCCCGGAGCGATGGGCCCCGGAGCGCCGTCGTCCGGAGTCGCGCCGGCCTCGTCGTCGTTCACCGTCTTGCGCACCACGACGGGCGGGATCGGCCGCGAACCCGGGATCTTGATCCGGATGCGGGTCGTCAGCGTCTTCTCCGTCTTGCTGTCGCCGGAGCGGCCCTTGGCACCCGCGTTCGGACCGGCACCCGCGGCTCCCGCGGGGTCGGCTGAGTTCCCGGCGGCGCCGGAGCCGTACGGCTCTGCGCCCCGCGGGTACGGCCCACGGCCCTGGCCCTCTGGCCCGGAGGACGAACGGTCAGTTTCACGACTCAAAGCAGGTACTCCCGGTTGGGTTCGCCGCCCATCATGCTTGCTCACAGCGGCTCGCCGGCGGCCACCACCATACTTGGACCGGCCGTTCCGGGACCCGGTCCCACACAATCCCCTGGACAGCCGTCCCGTCAGCGGTACTTGTGCCCTGGCACCGGTGGTGCCGGCAGCGCGATGGTGGCACACATCACAGCGGCGAGCATCCCGCCCAGCAGAAAGACATATGAGCCGATTCCGGCTCCGAAAAGGAAGTCCCCTTCGGGACGGGCCGTGGTCAGCAGCACTACCGTGACCGCCCAGCCCGCTGCCGGCACGGCTGCTCCGGCCCTGGTGCGGCAGAGTTTCCCGCCGCCCCAGAAGAGCCCGACCGCCCCCGCGAGCGCGAGCAGCAGCCCTCCGGGGAACCAGCCGCTCTGCACCAGCGAACCGGCGACTCCGGCCACCACACCGAGCACCAGCAGCACGGCGTAGACGCCCAGCCTGGCGGCCCGGCCGGCGGGCACCGGCTGCGGCCACCCGTCGGGCCACCGCCCGCCGCGCGGACGCGTCGTGTCACGCCCCCCGGCACGCTGCTCCCGTCCGGCTCCGCTGTCTGCGCTGCCGCTCATACACCTGCTCCCGCGAACAAGTCCTGCGCCGTGCCGCCGTCATGCCGCCCCGCCGGAGCGGCGCGGCGATAGTACTCCGTGCTCAGCAGCGGCTGCCCGAGTCCGTTGGAGAGGGCGAACGTCTCGCCGGCGACGGTGATCTGCGTCGCGTGCGCGCTCATGGCCGCCTGCTTCGCCTTCGCGTACGCGCGCGCGTCGACGACGACGTCCACCGCGGCGTCGTCCACCACGCCCGGCACGTCGGACACTTCGGCGATCTGCGGGAACGGGGCGGCCTCGCCGGAGGCGCACAGCCGCGCGAACCCCTCCTCGACGGCGGAGCGGGGCACGCAGTTCCAGTAGATCCGGGCGACCTCGTGCGGCGGCCCGGCGCCGGGCTCGCACCGCGGGTCGGCGGCCAGCTCGGCGCCCCGCATGGCGACCCGGTGCGCCTTGATGTGGTCCGGGTGCCCGTAGCCGCCGTCGGGGTCGTACGTCACGAGCACCTGGGGGCGGACCTCCCGGATCACGCGGACGAGGTGCAGCGCCGCCTCGTCCAGGGGCGCCTGCCAGAAGCTGCCGGGACGGTCGTTCGTGGACAGGCCCATCATCCCGGAGTCGTGGTAGCGGCCCCGGCCGCCGAGGAAGCGGTGGTCGGTGACGCCCAACTCCCGCATCGCACGGGCCAGTTCCTCCGCGCGGTGGCGCGCGAGAGGGGTCAGCTCACCAGGGACGGGGGCGCTCTGTGCGGGCTCCGCGTCGTGACGGGGCTCCAGGTGCGCCAGTTCGGGAGGGATCACTTCGCCCTCCTCGCCCAGGGTGCACGTCACCAGCGTCACGCCGACGCCCTCCGCGGCGTACTTGGCCATCGTGGCGCCGTTGTTGATCGACTCGTCGTCGGGGTGTGCGTGCACCAGGAGCATGCGGCGGTCAGGGGCTGCGCTCATGCCCCCGACCCTACGGCCACGACGGTGACGTCAGAACTTGATGTCACCGAGCATGCCGGCCACGTTCGACGTCAGCTCGTTGATGGTCGGCGCCACGGACGAGCTCGCCAGGTAGAAGCCCAGCAGCACGCAGACCACCGCGTGCCCGGCCTTCAGCCCGGACTTCTTCACGAGGAGCACGACGATGATCAAGAACAGCACGACCGCCGAAATCGAGAGTGCCACGGCGGTTCACCTCCAAGTACGCGCGGTCGGCGGACGGTTCCGGACAGCATGAGCCCATGACACGAGCGGGCCACCGGCTTCCTACCCGGCTCCCGCCTCGCGCAATGGATCATAACTATCCGTCAGATGGCATGGGCCAGGTGCACGGGAGCAGAAGAGGGGCGCATATTCGGTTCCGGCCACCGCGCCGAGCGCCGCCCCGGCTTACGCTCTGCCCCATGACCACCTCGTTTCCCCGCCAGTCCGCACGCACCCAACGCTTCACGCTCGGCTCCCCGCGCGCGTTCACCGTCTCGCCGGACGGCTCGCGCATCGTCTTCCTACGCTCCGGCGGCGGCACTGACCGGGCGAATCGCCTCTGGGTACGGGACGCGCGGGGGACCCGGGAGAGCGTCGCCGCCGAGCCCGGCGAGCTCCTGGGGGGCGCGGCGGAGGAGCTGTCGCCGGAGGAGCGCGCCCGCCGTGAGCGGAGCAGGGAGGGATCGGCCGGAATCGTCGGATATGCCACTGACATGGCGGTCGAGCGTGCCGTGTTCGCCCTGTCGGGCCGCCTTTTCGTGAGCGATCTCATGTCGGGCGGCACGCGCGAACTGGACACTCCGACGCCGGTGGTGGACCCCCGCCTCTCCCCCGACGGCCGGCTCGTCGCGTACGTCTGCGACGGCGCCCTGCGCGTCATCGGCGCGGACGGCGCGGGCGACCGCGTACTGGCGGCTCCCGAGGCCGCCGGCGTCACCTACGGACTGGCCGAATTCGTCGCCGCCGAGGAGATGCAGCGCAGCCGCGGCTTCTGGTGGTCCCCGGACAGCGGCAGCCTCCTCGTGTCCCGCGCGGACGACGCGCCGGTCCGGCGCTGGTGGATCGCCGACCCCGCGAACCCGGAGCAGGAGCCGGCGAAGGTGGCCTACCCCGCGGCCGGTACGCCCAACGCCGAGGTCTCGCTGCACCTGCTGCGCCTCGGAGGTGACGGCGGCGACGGCGCGGACGCGAAGCCCGGCGGGCGGCCGCGGCCCGTCGAGTGGGACGCGGAGCGGTACCCGTACCTCGCCCGCGTCCACTGGTCGCCGGACGGCCCTCCACTGCTGCTGGTGCAGGCCCGGAACCAGCGCGAGCAGCGCGTGCTCGGCGTGGACGTGGAGACGGGCGCCACCAGGACCCTCCACGAGGAGCAGGACCCCGACTGGCTGGAGCTGTTCCCGGGCATTCCCTCGTGGACGCCGGACGGGCGCCTCGTACGCATCGAGGACACCCCCGGGGCACGCACGCTGCACGTCGGCGACGAGGCCGTCACGACGGACGCGTTGCTCGTGCGCGCCGTGTTGGACGTCAGCGCCGACGGAGTCCTCTTCTCCGCCTCCCCCGGGGCGTCGGCCCCGTCCGGGGAGGGGAAGTCCGAGGCCGGGACCAGGGGCGTCGGGGACATCGGCGTGTTCCTCGCCCGACGCGCCCCCGACGGCTCGATCGCCGCCTGCGAGCGCCTCACCGGCGAGGACGACGACGGCGCGGCGCACGTCGCGTCCGCGGTGCGCGGCGGCCCGACGCTCGTGCTGTCGACCGCCTCGCTGGGCCGCGCGGGCTCGCGCGTCAGCGTGCTCGGACTCACCGGCGCGGACGGCGAGGAGTCCCGGGGCGGCCCGGCGGGGGCGTTCAGCCCGCTCGGCACAGTCCCCTCGTACGCGCAGGAGCCGACGCTCACCACGGAGCCGCTCCTCACGCGCACGGGCGAGCGGGAGATCCCCGCGGCCGTCGTCCTGCCCACCGGCTACAGGGAAGGCGACGGTCCGCTCCCCGTCCTGATGGACCCGTACGGGGGACCGCACGGGCAGCGCGTCGTAGCCGCCCACAACGCGTATCTGACGTCCCAGTGGTTCGCCGACCAGGGCTTCGCGGTCGTCATCGCGGACGGCCGGGGAACCCCCGGGCACTCCCCCGCGTGGGAGAAGGCGATCTCCCACGACATCGCCGGAGTCACGCTCGACGACCAGGTCGACGCACTCCACGCCCTCGCTGAGGAGCACCCGCTGGACCTGTCGCGCGTCGGCATCCGCGGCTGGTCGTACGGGGGTTACCTCGCGGCGATGGCCGTGCTGCGCCGCCCGGACGTCTTCCACACGGCCGTCGCGGGCGCGCCCGTCACGGACTGGCGGCTGTACGACACGCACTACACGGAGCGGTACTGCGGCACCCCGCAGGACGACCCGGACGCGTACGCGCGCGCGTCCCTCATCACGGACGACGGGCTCTCGGGGGCGGCCGGGCAGCACCGGCCGCTGCTGCTCGTCCACGGGCTCGCCGACGACAACGTGGCGGTCGCGCACACGCTGCGGCTCTCGTCCGCGCTGCTGGCGGCGGGGCGTCCGCACGAGATGCTGCCGCTCTCCGGCGTCACCCACATGACGCCGCAGGAGCAGATCGCGGAGAACCTGCTCCTCCTTCAAGTGGCGTTCCTCAAGCGGACGCTGGGCATGTCCTGACGGCCATCGCAGTGTGACCGCACAGCGGGGCGCCGCCGCGGAGATCTCCGCGGCGGCGCCCGTCCTGCCTTACCCCTGGCGTCTTCTTGCTCAGCTCTCCATGGCCTTGAGCGCCGAGTCCAGGATGACGTCCTCCTCGCGGGCGGTCGTCGATCCCTCTTCGGGGAAGTGGCACGCGGTCAGGTGACCGGCGGTGTTCCCGGAGATCTGCACGAGCGGCGGGTCCTGCGTCGCGCACTTGTCCTGCGCCTTCCAGCAGCGCGTACGGAAGCGGCAGCCCGACGGCGGGTTGATCGGCGAGGGCACGTCGCCGGCGAGGCGGATGCGCTCGCGCTCCTCCTCCTCGCCGTCGCTGAGCTTGGCCTCCGGCACGGCGGAGAGCAGCGCGTGCGTGTAGGGGTGGCGGGGTCGGGTGTAGATGGAGTCGCGGTCGCCGACCTCGACGATCTTCCCCAGATACATCACCGCGAGACGCTGCGAGAAGTGCCGCACGATGGCCAGGTCGTGCGCGATGAACACGAACGCGATGCCCATGTCGCGCTGCACCTGCTGGAGCAGGTTGACGACCTGGGCCTGGATGGACACGTCCAGCGCGGAGACGGGCTCGTCCGCCACGATCAGCTTCGGCTCCAGGGCCAGGGCCCGCGCGACGCCGATGCGCTGCCGCTGCCCGCCGGAGAACTCGTGCGGGAAGCGGTTGTAGTGCTCCGGGTTGAGACCGACGGTCTCCAGCATCTCCTGGATGCGCTTCTCGCGGCCCCCGGGCGGGTTGATGCCGTTGACCTCCATCGGCCCGCCGATGATGGAGCCGACCGTCTGCCTCGGGTTCAGCGACGAGTACGGGTCCTGGAAGATCATCTGGATCTCGGAGCGTACGGGCGCCATCTGCTTGCGGTTGGCGTGGGTGATGTCCCGGCCCTGATAGGTGATCTTGCCCTTGGTGGGTTCGAGGAGCCTCGTCAGCAGGCGTCCCGTCGTGGACTTGCCGCAGCCCGACTCGCCGACCAGGCCGAAGCTCTCACCCGGCATCACGCTCAGGTCGATCCCGTCGACGGCCTGGACCGCGCCCACCTGCCGCTTGAAGGGGAAGCCGCCCATGATCGGGAAGTGCTTGGTCAGGTTCTCGACCTCGAGCAGGGCTTCGCCCGAACCGGGTACGGCGTCCTGCGGCTTGGTCAGGGTGAGTTCTTCGCTCATTGTCATTCTCCCTAGCCCAGCCGGGGCTTGATCTGCTCGGTGAAGAAGGTCTGCTTCTGCTCCGCCGTGAGGTGGCAGGCCGCGCCGCGCCCCGGGGGGAGCACGGGCCGGTCGGCGGTGCAGGAGTGGTCGCCCGCGACGTGGTTCACGTACTCGCAGCGGGGGTTGAAGGGGCAGCCGGGCGGCGGGGCGAGGAGGCTCGGCGGTGTTCCCTTGATGGGGACGAGCTCCTCGTTGACGTCGCCGGTCAGCCTCGGCATGGACGTCAGCAGGCCCCACGTGTAGGGGTGCCGCGGCTGGCGCAGCACCTCCTTGACGCTTCCCCGCTCGACGGCCCGGCCGCCGTACATCACCAGGATGTCGTCGGCCACGTTGGCGATGACGCCCAGGTCGTGCGTGATGAAGATGATCGCCGAACCGAACTCCTGCTGGAGGTCCTTGAGCAGGTCGAGGATCTGCGCCTGGACGGTCACGTCCAGCGCCGTCGTCGGCTCGTCCGCGATCAGGAGGTCCGGGTTGCACACGAGCGCCATGGCGATCATCGCGCGCTGCCGCATGCCGCCGCTGAACTGGTGCGGGTAGTCGTTGACGCGGAGCTTGGCGTTGGGGATGCCGACCTTGTCCAGCATCTCGATCGCCCGCAGGTGCGCCTCACGCTTCGAGGCGCCGGTGTGCTTGCGGTACGGCTCGGAGATCTGCCGTCCCACCGTGTAGTACGGCGAGAGCGCCGTCAGCGGGTCCTGGAAGATCATCGCCATCTTGTTGCCGCGCAGCGACTCCAGGGTCTTCTCCCGGGCGCCGGTCAGCTCCTGCCCGTCCAGCAGGATCTCGCCGGAGACGGCGGTCTTCCGCGGGTTGTGCAGGCCGAGGATGGAGAGGTTGGTGACCGACTTTCCGGAGCCGGACTCGCCCACGATCCCCAGGGTGCGGCCGCGCTCCAGGTCGAAGGAGAGGCCGTCGACGGCCTTGACGGTGCCGCCCTCGGTGTCGAAGTGGACGTAGAGGTCGCGCACGGACAGGAACGCACCGGAGGCGCCCGCGTCACGCGGAGCCGGGACGTCCGCTTCCTTGGTCAGGGTGTTCACAGCGGTACTCCTAGGCCAGCCGCACGCGCGGGTCGATGAACGCGTACGCGGCGTCCACGAGGACGTTGAACAGGACGATGAAGGTCGCCGAGAAGAGCATCACGCCCATCACCATGGGCAGGTCGGTCTGCTCCACCGATTCGACCGCGAGCTTCCCGAGCCCCGGCAGCGAGAACGTCCACTCGGTGATCATCGCGCCGCCGAGCAGGGACCCGAGGTCCACGCCGAAGATCGTGACGATCGGGATGAGCGAACCGCGCCAGGCGTAGCGGAAGAAGACGAACTTGCCCGACATGCCCTTGGCCCTGGCCGTGCGGACGTGGTCCTCGGCCAGCTGCTCGATCATCGAGGAACGGGAAAGACGCGTGTAGTTCGCGGTGAAGATGATCTGGATGACCATCCAGGGGATGAGCAGCCCCATGAACCAGCCGGCCGGATCCTCGGAGAGCGGTACGTACTTGGGCTGGTCGAGGAGACCGAGGTTGAAGACGAGCAGCGCCATCACCAGGGGCCCGACGAAGTAGATCTGCATCGAGCTGAGCACGAGGGAGGCGGTGCTGAAGACCTTGTCGGCGAGCGTGCCGCGCTTCCAGGCGGCGATCATGCCGGCGCCGAGACCGATGGTGAGGAAGACGACGGCTCCGCCGAGGGACAGCGAGACCGTGGTCGGGAAGCGGTCCAGGATGGTGTCCCAGACGGGGTCCGAGCTCGCGAAGGAGTAGCCGAAGCACGGGGCGGGGCACGAGCCCTGGGCGAAGTCGCGTCCGGTGACGATGCCGGACATGAATTCCCAGTACTGCACAGGCACGGGCTTGTCGATGCCCATGTTCTTGCGGATGACTTCCAGCGCGTCCGGCGTGCAGTTCTTACCGCAGGCGAGCATCGCCGGGTCTCGCGGTATCGCGTAGAAGAGGAAGAACGTGACCGCGCTGATGACCAGCAGGATCACGATCGCGCCGAGCAGCCGGCGGCTGAAGAAACGTAGCATGACGGAACGCAGCTCTCGTGGGCAGCGGAATCGTGGACGGGGCGACGGGCCGGTGGTGCCCGCCCCCTGGGGAAGACCCCCGGGGGGACCCCAGTGGGGCGGGCACCACCTAAGGCGCGAGCAACAGCGCTGTGTGTGCTGTTACTTCTTGATGTACAGCTGGGTCGGGTCGATGCCGCTGATGACGTCGTTCAGGACGGCACCGCCAACCTTCGAACCGTGCAGCTGAATCTGCTTGTAGTACATCAGCGGGACGTCGGGCAGGTCCTCCTTGAGGATGCTGTCCGCGAGCTTGCCCCACTCCTTGGCCGCCTGGTCCGCGTCAGTGATCTTGGAGATGCGGTCCATCTCCTTGTTCATCTGCGGGTTGTCGTAGTGCGAGTAGTTCGACGCACCGTCCTGCACCTGACGACCGTCCAGCGTGGGCGGGATGACCGTCGAAGCGCTCGGCCAGTCAGCACCCCACGAGGAGTGGTACATGTCGTACTTGTTCTTGACCTTGCCGATCTGGTCGTAGTACGTGTCGCTGACGATGTCCTTGAGCTGGACGTCGAACCCGGCCTTGGACAGGTTGTCCTTCGCCGCGATCGAGAACTCCTGCCACTCGGGCGAGTTCTGGAAGGCGAAGGTCAGCTTCATACCGGTCTTGCCGGCTTCCTTCAGCGTCTTCTTGGCCTTCTTGACGTCGCCCTGCGGGTTCTTGATCTTCCCGTAGGGGTCGGCGCCGGTGTGGCCCGCGACGGTCGGGCTGAGGTAGCTGCCGCCGAGCTCGCCGCCGCCGGAACCGCCGAACGCCTGCATCAGCGACTTCGCGGGGAGGGCGTAGGCGATCGCCTCACGGACCTTCTTGTCCTTCAGGCGGTCCATGTTGAAGGAGATCTTGCCGACGTAGGGCTGGTAGCCCGACAGCGAGCGCTTCTTCACGTCCGGGTTCGAGCGCACCTCCTGCATGCTGGAGGCGTCGACCTGGTTGCTGTAGCTGACCGCCGTCTGGTTCTCGGCACTGTCCGAGGCGAGCCGCTTGGTGGAGGCCTCGTAGGAGACACCGAACTGGATGTCGTGCGAGTCCGGGTAGGCGTGACGCACCGCGTCCGTCTTGGCGTCCCAGTGCTCGTTGCGCACCAGCTTCATACTCTTGCCGGACTTGAAGGACTCGATCCTGTACGGACCCGAAGCCACCGGCTTCTTGTCGTACTTCTCCTTCGTGTCGCCCTTCTCCTGGACCGCGGCGTATCCCGCCATGCCCAGCGCGTAGGGAAGGTCAGGCTGCGGGTCCTTGAAGTGGAAGACGATCGTCTTGTCGTCCGGGGTCTCGAGGACCTTCTTGGGCAGGTGGTCACCCTTGTAGGGGCCGTCCGGCAGGAGCTTGCGGTAGTCCGTGCCGCTCTTGCCCGCCAGCCACTGCTGGATGAAGACCGGGCCCTCCGAGACGAACGGCGCGAACTGCCGCTCGAAGGTGTGCCGGATGTCCTTGGACGTGATCGGGGAGCCGTCCTCCCACTTGACCCCGTCCTTGAGCTCGTACTTCCAGGTCCGGTCGCCGTTGGACGACTGGCCGCTGTCCTTGGCGAGGTCGCCGACGACTATGTACTTGCCGCTGTTGTCGCGCTTGTAGGTGGTCAGGCGACGGTGGATGAGGGTCGACATCGAGCCCTCGTCGCTGACGTACATCTGCGCGGGGTCGAGGTGGGCGAAGCTGTCCCGCTGGTAGACGGTGAGCTTGCCGCCCTTCTTCGCGCCCTTCACGGCCTCCGCGGGCCCCGTCGAGTCCTGCTCGTCGCCGAACTCGTACTTGACCTGCTGCTTGGCGGCGTCTTCCTTGCTGACGCCCCCGTCGTCGCCGCCACCGCCGCTGCTGCATCCGGTGAGGATGAGCGCGCCTGCGGCGAGCCCGACGACGGAGACGCGCGCCGTACGCATCCTGAATCTGCTCATGGTGGTGGTAGCACCTGCCTGTCGGTTGTCCGTTGCTGCCTGACTGATGCGGTGCCGGGGTGGCAGCGCCCCCCTCTTCTCGGTCGTCAACGTCCCGATTTCGGGTCGAAGGCGTCCCTGACCGAGTCCCCGAGCAGGTTGAACGCGACGATGAAGATCACCATCGCGACGCCGGGGAAGATCATGTAAGTGATGTCGCTCTGGTACACCTCGGCACCCGTGGCGAACATGCGGCCCCAGTCGGGCGTGGAGGCCGGCATGCCCACTCCGAGGAAGGAGAGACCCGCGACGGCGGTGACGAAGTTGGGAAGCATGTAGGTCGACTGCACCAGGATGGGCGTGACCACGTTCGGGAGCAGTTCCTTGCGGATGATCCGCCAGGGCGGGGTGCCGGCGACCTTGGCCGCTTCGACGAACTCCCTCTCGCGCAGGGTCAGTACCTGACCGCGCAGGAGCCTCGCCAGCGTCATCCAGCCGAGCAGCCACATCACGAAGATCAGGACGGCGGCCCGCAGCCCGGTCGGCATCTCGTCCTGGGGGTCGACCATCAGCGCGCCGATGACGGGGACGAAGGCGACGAAGAACAGCTGGCTCGGGAACGACATCATGAGGTCGGTGAGCCGGCCTAGGAGGTAGTCCGTCTTGCCGCCGAGATAGCCGCCCGCGACACCGATCACGATGGCCAGCAGCACCGACAGGAGCGCGATCACCACGGCCAGCGAGAGGGAGGTGCGCATCCCGTAGACGAGCTGCATGAACACGTCGCGGCCCAGGCCCGGTTCGAGACCGAACCAGTGCTCGGCGTCGATGCCGCCGTTGGGCTTGATCGGGTAGCCGTTGTCGTTGAGGAGGCCCTCTTTGAGCTGCCCGTAGCGCGTCCACGGATCCTTGCCGTACAGCCAGGAGATCACCGGCGCGAGGGCGGCGACGGCGAACATCGAGAGAACGACGAACGCCGATATGACGCCTGTGCGGTCTCGCTTGAACCGCATCCACATCAGTTGGCCGGGGGACCGGCCCACCTGCTGGTCTTTGCTGCCTTCTCGGCCGACCGGCTCGGTGGTCAGGCCGACGCCGTCGGGATCTGGGGTCTCTGCCCCGGCGATCGCGGCCTGGGATGGACTTGTCATCGTGATTGCGCCCCCGCGCTCGTCATCTATGCGGATAGATCCGACTGTTGGCCGGCTGGCATCGGGTGCCATGGGTTGAGGAGACTTTGCAAGTGAATAACTGCTCAGTCAAGGGGTACCGGCGGCAGCATGTGGACCCCGAGCGCATAGTGAGCGAAGGTTTTGCAGATTGAGGTCAGCGCGTGCTTGACGGCCTCCGCACCTAATAGACATATGGTCATAAGCGCTCCTGAAACGCTTTAACACGGCCGCAACTCAGTTGACGCCGCACCGATATACGAACCCGCCACCCTGAACTTCGTACGGCCCGTGCGGGTGCCGTAGACCGGGCCGGAGCCGCGCCGCCCCGGCCCGGTCGCCGTGACCAACGGCAGTAGGCTTGTCCGATGCTGTGCCGAATCCGCCGCCTCGGTTGCGGCCGAAGAGCGGTGCGGCGCACGGACGTCCGTACCGCGGGGGGCGGCACATGAGTCGGTTCGCGACATTGAGACCCGGTGCGCACAGAACGGGCGCCGCACTGCTGGCGGCGCTCGCCGGGCTCGACCTCGTCTGGATCGTCCGCGACTTCAGCAAGGCAGCAGACGTCACCGACGCCTGGTGGATGTGGTCCGGTCTGCTCTTCCGCGCCCAGGACGGTATCTGGACCAGCTCGTTCGTGGAGCCGACACTGCTGGTTCTTTACACCGTCTGCGCAGTCACCGCCCTTCTCTCCTCGGCGACCGCGGGCGTCCTCCTCTCGGCGGGCGCGCTGACGGTCCTGCTGCGCGTCCCCACCCTGTGGAACCTGAACGCCGGCTGGGTGCAGGGCGGCGTCTCGGACGGGCTGCGCACACAGGTCCTGATCAGCGACATCGCCATGCTGGTGCTCGGAGTGGCGCTGATCGTCACCGTGTTCGCCGGCCGCCGCTCCGGTGCCCGCGCCGGAGACGGCCCGCCCTCCGCCGGCGGCCGCCACGACGTGCCCGCGCGTCCCACGCCCGCGGGCGGCCTCGCCGCGTCGGTGCTGCTGGGCGCGGTGGCCGCGGTGCTCGTCGCCTGGGAGATCCGCGCATGGGCGGAGCAGGGCTGGGGCCCGTACTGGGAGCACTTCACCGGTGACGGCACGCTCGTCACGCTCCTCGCCGTACCCGAGAGCTGGTACGGATGGTCGCTCGCGCTGCTGGCATCCGCCGGCGCGGCCGCCGCGTACCGGGGCTCGCCGTTCGCCCGCCCGCTGGGCATGACGGTCTGCGCCCCGCTGCTCGGACTCGGGCTGTTCCGCCTGTCGTTCGCGGCCAAGGCGGGCCTGCTGGAGAGCATCGGAACCCTCGGCCTGCGCGACCGCCTGTCGATGGCCACGTCCCTGTTCGAGGTCCTCGTCTCGCTGGCCGTGCTGGCCGCCCTCGCCGGCCGCGGCGAAGAGGCCCCGGGAACCGCGCCTCAGCCGGGGACGATCCGCTCCTTCTCCTCGGCGTAGTGGCAGGCCGACGGATGGTGCGCCGGCCCCTCGGCATGCCGTAGGACCGCGGGGACCTGAAGCACCGGCTCCTCCTGCGCGCAGCGGTCCGCAGCCCTCCAGCACCGCGTGCGGAACCGGCAGCCCGACGGCGGGTTCGCCGGGGACGGCACGTCGCCCTCCAGCACGATGCGTGTGCGCCGCTCCCCTGCCGAGGGGTCCGGTACGGGCACCGCCGAGAGCAGGGCCTGGGTGTACGGGTGCGTGGGGTGCTCGTAGATCTCGCGCTCCGTGCCGATCTCGACGATCTTGCCGAGGTACATGACGCCGACGCGGTCGGAGATGTGCCGCACCACTGAGAGGTCGTGCGCGATGAAGACGTAGGACAGGCCGAACTCGTCCTGCAGCCGCTCCATCAGGTTCACGACCTGCGCCTGCACGGAGACGTCCAGGGCGGAGACCGGCTCGTCCGCCACGATGACCTCCGGGCGCAGCGCCAGGCCCCGGGCGATGCCGATGCGCTGCCGCTGCCCGCCGCTGAACTGGTGCGGATAACGGTTCACGTACTCGGGGTTGAGGCCGACGACGTCCAGCAGCTCCTGCACCCGCCTGCGGCGCTCGCCGCGGGGTGCCGCCTCGGGGTGGATGTCGAAGGGCTCGCCCACGATGTCGCCCACCGTCATACGGGGGTTGAGCGACGTGTAGGGGTCCTGGAAGACCATCTGGATGTTGCGGCGTACCGCCTTGAGGGCGCGCCCGGACAGGCGTGTGACGTCCTCGCCCTTGTAGAGGATGCTCCCGGCGGTCGGGGTCTCCAGGCTCGTGACGAGCTTCGCGACAGTCGACTTCCCGCAGCCGGACTCCCCCACGAGGCCGAGCGTCTCGCCGCGCCGCAGGTCGAACGAGACGCCGTCGACGGCCTTCACCGCGCCCACCTGCCGTTTGACGACGACGCCCTGGGTGAGCGGGAAGTGCCGGACCAGGTCGCGGACTTCGAGGATCGCCTCACGCGGCGCGTGCGGCGCCGGCGGCTCCTTCTCCGGCAGTACGCCCAGACCCTCGCCGTCCTGGGGCCGCGCCGTCCCGTCCAGGCTGTCACTCTGCATCGAGCAGCTCCTCCCAGAAGTGGCAGGCACTCGCCCTGCCCCGGCCCACCTCGTACAGCGGCGGCTCGTCCGCGTGGCAGAGGGGACGCGCCACGGGGCAGCGCGGGTGGAAGCCGCACCCCGGCGGGATGCGCAGCAGGCTCGGCGGCAGCCCCTTCACCGCGTCGAGTTGCTGCCCCTTCTGGTCGAGGCGCGGGATCGAGTCGAGGAGGCCCTTCGTGTAGGGGTGCGCGGGCGCCCGGTAGAGCTCGCGGACGGGGGCGGACTCCACGACGCGTCCGGCGTACATCACGACGATCTCGTCCGCCACGTCCGCGACGACACCGAGGTCGTGGGTGATGAGGATCAGGCCCATCCGGAACTCACGCTGCAGATCGGCCAGCAGCTCCATCACCTGGGCCTGGACGGTGACGTCCAGGGCGGTGGTGGGCTCGTCCGCGATGATGAGCCGGGGCTCCAGCGCAAGCGCCATGGCGATCATGATGCGCTGCCGCATGCCGCCGCTGAACTGGTGCGGGTAGTCGTCGACACGCGTCCGCGCGGCGGGGATCCGCACCCGTTCCATCAGTTCGACGGCCCGCTCCCTCGCCTCCTTGCGCGAACTGCCGCGGTGCACGCGGAACATCTCGCCGAGCTGGTAGCCCACGCTGAGGACGGGATTGAGCGCCGACAGCGCGTCCTGGAAGATCATCGCCATGCGCGCCCCGCGCACCGAGCGGCGTTCCTCCTCCCGCAGCGCGAGGAGGTCGCGTCCCTCGAAGAGGATCCGGCCGCCTGTGACCCGCCCCGGCGGCGTGTCGAGGATCCCCATCACCGCCTGCGCCGTCACGGACTTGCCCGAGCCGGACTCGCCGAGGACCGCCAGCGTCTCGCCTTCCGCGACGTCGAGACTGACGCCGTTGACGGCCTTCGCCACACCTTCACGGGTGCGGAACTCCACGTGCAGGTCCCGTACCTCCAGCAGCCGTTCCGGCCCGGACGGCGAAGGCGGCACCGGCTGCGTCTGGGTCTGTGTCACGTACGCCTCCCTCAGCGCAGCTTGGGGTCGAGGGCGTCGCGCACCGCGTCGCCGAGCATGATGAACGCCAGGACGGTCAGGCTGAGCGCCGCCGCGGGATAGAGCAGGATGTGCGGCGCGTTCCGGAACTGCATCCCCTGCGAGGCGTCCGAGATGTCGGCGCCCCACGAGACGGTGGGGGGCTGCAGGCCGACGCCGAGATAGCTGAGGGTCGCCTCCAGGGCGATGTAGGTGCCCAGCGCGATCGTCGCGGTGACGATCACCGGGGCGACGGCGTTCGGGAGGATGTGCCGGACCAGCATCCTGGCGTTGCCGGCCCCCAGCGCGCGAGCGGCCTGCACGTAGTCGTTCTGCTTCGCGGAGATGACGGAGCCGCGGGCGATGCGCGCGATCTGCGGCCACCCCAGCAGCACGATGAACGCGATGACCGTCCACACCGAGCGGCTCCCGGTCATGGAGAGGAAGACCAGCCCGCCCAGCATGATCGGGATGCCGAAGAAGACGTCCGTCACGCGCGAGAGGAGCGCGTCCCACCAGCCCCCGAAGAAGCCGGCGAGCCCGCCGAGCACCGAGCCGGCGACCGCCACGCCCAGCGTCGCGCACACGCCGACGGTCACGGACGTGCGGGCGCCGTAGACGACGCGGGTGTAGACGTCGCAGCCCTGGGTGTCGTAGCCGAACCAGTGGCCCGGCGAGGCCGGGTCGAGGGACTTGTTCAGCTGGCAGGACAGCGGGTTGCGGGTCGCGATCAGCCCGGGCCAGACCGAGATGAGGACCAGGAAGAGGATCAGCAGCGCGGAGACGACGAAGACCGGGTTGCGGCGCAGGTCGTGCCAGGCGTCCGACCAGAGGCTGCGCGCCTGGCCGCTCGGCCCCGGCTCCGTGCCGGGCGGGGCCGCCGGGCCGGGTGCCTGCTCGCCGGGGGCGGCGAGGCCGGCGGCCGCGCCCGTCCCCCCGCCGCCGCCCGCCGCCGCGGCCGTCGGGCTCCCGGCGGGGGGCTCGTCGGCGGCGGACGGGCTCTCCGGTGCGCGTTCAACCATGCGGCACCCCCTCGGGCGACGTCTCGGCGGTACGGGGCGGCGCGGACTCCGCGCCTGGGCTGCCCGGGCGCATGGCGGCGCCGGCGGGCTCGGGCTCACGCATAGCGGATCCTCGGGTCGAGCACGGCGTAGAGGAGGTCGACGATCAGGTTCGCGAGCAGGAAGACGATGACGAGGATGGTCACGAAGCCGACCACCGTCGGGGAGTTCTGCCGCACGATGCCCTGCCAGAGCTGGAAGCCGACCCCCTGGATGTTGAAGATCCGCTCCGTGACCAGTGCGCCCGCCATGAGGTTGCCGACGTCCGTGCCGAGGAAGGTCACCACGGGGATCAGCGAGTTGCGCAGCAGGTGCCGCACCGTCACGCGCGAGCGGGGCAGCCCCTTGGCGAGCGCGGTGCGTACGTAGTCCGCGCGGGAGTTCTCGCTGATGGACGCGCGGGTCAGCCGCGTCACGTACGCCAGCGACAGCAGGGCCAGGACCACACCCGGCAGCAGCAGTTCGCCGACCGGCGCCGCGGGGGAGACGGCCGGCGCGATCCATCCCCACTTCACCCCCAGCACGTACTGCACGAGCGTGCCGGTCACGAACGTGGGGACCGAGATCACGATGAGCGTCATCATCAGCACGGAGCTGTCGACGGGCCTGCCGCGGCGCAGGCCCGTGACGACGCCGAGGGCGATGCCGAAGATGATCTCGATGACGATCGCGATGAGGGCGAGCCGCAGCGTGACCGGGAACGCGGTGCTCATCAGCTGGGTGACGGGCTGTCCGTTGAACGCGTTTCCGAAGTCACCTGTGAAGATGTCCGCCATGTAGAGCAGGTACTGCTGCCACACCGGCTTGTCGAGGTTGAATTCGGCGCGCAACTGGGCGGCCGTGGCCGGGTCGGGCGCCCGCTCGCCGAACATCGCGTTGACCGGGTCGCCGACCGCGTACACCATCACGAAGATGAGGAAGGTGGTCCCGGCGAACACCGGGACCATCTGGAGCAGTCGCCTGACGACGTAGCGCCCCACCGCCGTTCACGCCCTCACTTGACTCTGATGTCGGTGAACACGGGCACGGAGAACGGATTCAGCCGCACGTCGCTCACTCTGTCCGAGTAGCCGGCGTTCCCGTCCTGGTACCAGAGGGGAATGGCGGGGAGGTCCTCCAGCACGATCTGCTCGGCCTCCTGGAACTTCTTCACCGCCTCCTGCTCGCCGGATTCGTTGGCCTGGTCGATGAGGCTGTCGACGCGCTTGTCGGAGTATCCGGTGTCGTTGGACGAGGCGCCGGTGTAGTACAGCGGCTGCAGGAAGTTCTGGATGAGCGGGTAGTCCATCTGCCAGCCGGTGCGGAAGAGGCTCTTCAGCTTCTTGTCCGCGATGTCCTTTCGGAATTCCCCGAACGTCGGGACGGGATTGACGCTGCACGCGTCACTCTTGTCGAGGACGTTGTTGATGCTGTTGCACACGGCGTCCATCCACTGCCGGTGCGAGCCGGTGTCGACGTTCGAGGTGATGCTGATCTTCCCGCCCGGCAGGCCGCCCGCTTCCTCGATCAGCTTCTTCGCCTTCTTCGGGTCGTACGTGCAGGTCTTCCCGCACATTCCGGGCTTGTACCCGCCGGACTTCTTGATGACGGGAGAGGTCAGTTCCGAGGCCGGCTTGCGGGTGCCGTGGTAGATCTTCCGCGCCACCTCGTCACGGTTGATCGCCATCGACAGTCCGCGCCGCACCTGCTTGGCCTTCTCCGTCTGCCACTCCTTCTTGTAGAGGGGGAAGGAGAGGGTCTGCAGAAGTCCCGCGGGCTGGTTGATGTAGCGGCCGTCGAGGTCTCTTTCCGCGTTCTTCAGCTGCCCTGCGGGAAGCTCGTCGAAGACGTCGAGGTTGCCTGCCTGGAGGTCGGTGTAACCGGTGTTCTGGTCGGTGTAGACCTTCAGCTCGACGCCCTTGTTCTTCGGCTTGTCGGGACCCGCGTACTTCTCGTTCACCGAAAGGCGCATCGACTGGCCCTGGGTGTACGAATCGATCTTGTACGGGCCGTTGCCGATGGGCTTCTTCAGCCATGCGGCGTGGTCGGTGAAGAATTTCTCCGGAAGCGGCGAGAACGCCGCGTATCCCAGGGTGTCCGGCCAGAGGGAGAACTTCTGGTTCAGCTTCACCTTGAAGGAGTGCTTTCCCGTCACCTTCAGTCCGGACATCTTCTGCGCCTTGGGCTTGGCGTTCTCGTCCTCGGGGTGCACGTCGTCGTAGCCGTCGATGTACTCGAAGAAGTACGAGTTCACCTGCTTGTTGGTGACGAGCGCACCGTAGTTCCAGGCGTCGACGAAGGATTTCGCCGTCACCGGCGATCCGTCGGAGAACTTCCAGCCCTTCTTCAGCCGGATGTCGAAGTTCTGCTGGTCGTCGGTCTTGACCGACTCGGCCACGGCGTTTTCCGCCTTGCCGGTGTCCGGGTTGTACCGCTTGAGCCCCCGGAAGGTCATCTCCAGGACCTTGCCGCCCTGGACCTCGTTGGTGTTGGACGGCTCCAGCGGGTTCTGCGGGTCGGTCCAGAAGGCACGCACGACACCGGCCGACGATCCGGCGGCAGCGCCCCCACCTCCTCCCCCGCCGCACCCGGCAGCCGCCAGGGTGACCGCCGTCGCACAGCCGACTGCCCACGTGAGACGCGTGGCTCCGCGCATGGGGTGCCTCCTCGGTACCGCAGAATCTTGCCTTGCGGACCAATTAACACCCTTTGCGCACTTTCATCTCGGCGTCGCCCGGGGGCCGTACGCGTGACCACCGCCCGGAATCCCCCCGCGCGGCACGGGATTTCGGGCCTCCGGACACGACGAAGCCCCCCGCAAACCGCGGCCCCCCGTTCGTCCGGGAGGGTTATCCGGAGGAGCGAGGGGCCGTGGGAGCCGTTCCCGGCGGAGTGCCGCGGCGGGACGGCCGGTTCAGCGCTCGGGTGGCGACCGGTTCAGCGCTTGGCGCGGGCAGCCGCCCGGGACCGTGCCTTCTGGTCGAGCTCGACCTTGCGGATGCGCACGGTGTCGGGGGTGACCTCGATGCACTCGTCCTCGCGGCAGAACTCCAGCGACTGCTCAAGCGAGAGCTTCCGCGGCGGTACGAGGTTCTCCGTGGTGTCGGCCGCGGCCGCGCGCATGTTGGTGAGCTTCTTCTCCTTGGTGATGTTCACGTCCATGTCGTCGGCGCGCGAGTTCTCGCCGACGATCATGCCCTCGTACACCTCGGTGCCCGGCTCGATGAAGATCGTCCCGCGCTCCTGGAGGTTCATCATGGCGAACGGCGTCGCCGAGCCCGGACGGTCCGCCACGAGCGACCCGCTCCGCCTCGTGCGCAGCTCCCCGAACCACGGCTCGTGGCCCTCGAAGATGCTGTGCGCGATGCCGGTGCCGCGGGTCTCCGTCAGGAACTCCGTACGGAACCCGATGAGGCCCCTGGCAGGAACGATCCACTCCATGCGGATCCAGCCCGAGCCGTGGTTCGTCATCGTCTCCATGCGCCCCTTGCGCGTCGCCATCAGCTGGGTGATGGCGCCCATGTACTCCTCGGGGGCGTCGATCGTCATCCGCTCGACCGGCTCGTGCAGCTTGCCGTCGATCTCCCGCGTGACGACCTCCGGCTTTCCGACGGTCAGCTCGAAGCCTTCCCGGCGCATGGTCTCCACGAGGATGGCGAGCGCCAGCTCACCGCGGCCCTGCACCTCCCAGGCGTCGGGGCGCTCCGTCGGCAGGACGCGCAGCGAGACGTTGCCGATCAGCTCGCGCTCCAGGCGGTCCTTCACGAGGCGGGCGGTCACCTTGTGGCCCTTGCCGCCCTTGCCGACGAGCGGCGAGTTGTTGGTGCCGATCGTCATGGAGATCGCCGGCTCGTCGACGGTGATGAGCGGCAGCGCGACGGGGTTCTCCGGATCGGCCAGCGTCTCCCCGATCATGATGTCGGGGATGCCGGCGACGGCGCAGATGTCGCCCGGCCCGGCCTCCTCGGCGGGCTTGCGGGTCAGCGCGTCCGTCATCATCAGTTCGGTGATGCGGACGTTCTGCTCGCTGCCGTCGCGCTTGAGCCAGCTGACGGTCTGGCCCTTCTTCAGCGTGCCGTTCTTCACGCGCAGCAGCGCGATGCGGCCGAGGAAGTTGTCGGCGTCGAGGTTGGTGACGTGCGCCTGGAGCGGGGCGTCCTGCTCGTACGTGGGCGCGGGGACCGTCTCCAGCAGCGTGGTGAAGAAGGGCTCCAGGCTGTCGCTGTCGGCCGGGACGGTGCCGTCCTCGGGCTGCGTCAGCGAGGCGACGCCGTCGCGTGCACACGCGTAGACGATCGGGAACTCGATCTGCTCCTCGTCCGCGTCGAGGTCGAGGAAGAGGTCGTAGGTGTCGTCCACGACGGCGGCGATACGGGCGTCCGAGCGGTCCGTCTTGTTGATGCAGAGGATCACCGGGAGCCGCGCCTCGAGCGCCTTGCGGAGCACGAACCGGGTCTGCGGGAGCGGGCCCTCCGAGGCGTCCACCAGCAGCACGACGGCGTCCACCATCGACAGTCCGCGCTCGACCTCGCCGCCGAAGTCGGCGTGGCCGGGGGTGTCGATGATGTTGATGACGACCGAGTCGCCGCCCTTGGGGTGGTACTTGACCGCGGTGTTCTTCGCGAGAATGGTGATGCCCTTCTCGCGCTCGAGGTCGTTCGAGTCCATCATGCGGTCGTCGACGGATTCGAGCTGGTGCGCGGCGAACGTACCGGCCTGCTTGAGCATGGCGTCGACGAGGGTGGTCTTCCCGTGGTCGACGTGGGCGACGATGGCGACGTTGCGGATGTCATGGCGCGTGGGCATGGCTGGCTGCGCTTCTCCCGGATCGTGGGTGGGGCGCGGTGCGTAGGTGCCTCTCACGCGCCCTGCCGGGCAGATCTCGCCGCGGCTCCGCCGTCCATCGTAAGGGCCGACCCACGTTCGGCCTATTTCAGGCCTCGCCGCGGTCTCCGGGGGCGCCTCGCCAGGGCCCCCGGAGGCCGGAGCGCGCTACTGCTTCTCGTAGCCGATGTCCTGGTACCGCGGCGTCTCGAATCCGAAGGCGCCCGCGTTCGCGATCTTCTCCCGGGCGGCGACGAGCTGCGGGCGCTGGTACAGGGGCACGGAGCCCGCCGCGGCCCAGATCCGGGCGTCGGCACGCTTGATGAGGTCGTTGCGGGCGCCGTCGTCCAGCTCCTTCGACGCCTGGTCGAAGAGCTGGTCGATCTGGTTCGTCCCTACTCGCGTGTAGTTCTGCTCCACGAGCAGCGAGCCGTCGGCCGCCGCCGCGGGCTTGGCGTAGATGGGACGCGCGTCCGTGGCGGGGTAGGCGGTCCCTGGCCACGAGTAGAGCGCCAGGTCGTAGTCGCCCTCCGCGATGTGGTTGGCGAAGTAGTCCTCGTCGGCGACCTTCTTCATCTGCGTGCGGATGCCGATGCGGGTCAGTTCGCGGGCGATGCGCGCCCCGGTGGCCCTGATGGACTCCGAGCCGGGGCCCGCCGGGAGGACGAAGCGCAGCGTGAGCGGCTTGCCCTCCTTGGTGCGCTGCGTCTTCGCGCCGCCGTCGGACAGCAGCCGCAGCTCGTCCGCGTTCGCACGCGCCCGCGTGGCGTCTTTCAGCGCGGCACGCGCCTTGCGGATCCCGCGCTCCGAGCCGCTCTCCTTCGCGCTGCGCAGCTTGACGCGCGCCGCCTGCGTCAGCACGGAGGCCCGCTGCCCGGCCGTGACGGACGAGAGATTGAGGGGCTGCCCGGCGAGGCGGGCAGCCACGGCGGCGGTGACGGGCGCGAGCCCGGGCGCGCCCGCGGCACGGTTCTGCGGGCCGCCGCCGGCGTCGTCCTGGCTGTCCTTGTCCTCACCGTCGTCGCGGCCGGCCTTCTCGCCCCCGCCCTTGTCCTCGTCCCGCTTGCCGTCGTCGGCCTTCTTCGCGTCCGCGTCCGCCGTGGGACGCGACCCCGTTGAGCCGTCCTCCCAGCCGGCCTCGGCGAGCAGCGACTGCGCCGACTCCACATCCTGGTCGCCGAGGGCGTCGCTGTTGTCGGCGTATCCGTCCTGGTCGATCATCCGCAGGTGGCTGCCGAGCGCCTTGACCGGCAGCCCGGTCCCGCGAAGCGCCTTCTCCGCGAGGGCTTCGCGGTCGATGGCGCGGGCGACGGCACGCCGCACCCGCTCGTCCGCGAGCGGGCCCTCGGCCCCGTTGAGGGCGAGCTGGGTGTAGGCGGGCTCGAAGGCGTGGCGTACCGCGATGTGGCGCAGGTACCGGTCCTGGGCCGCGCGCTTGCGCGCCTCTTTCTTGGACGAGGCCGCGTGCTTGCCGTCGCCGCGCTCGCCGTCGCGCTTGGACTCGCTCTTCGCGTCCTCTCCGCCGGCCTGGCCCTTGTGGGCGGAGACGATGCGGCGGAGCGTCGAGACGTCGATCTCGGCGAGGTCCAGCTTTCCGCGTGCCAGCGCGGACTTCCGCTCGTCGCGCGGCACGACGCGCAGCACGATCCGCTTCAGCTTGGCGGTGTCGCCCCACCACTTGCCGTTGCGCACGAGCGTGACGGAGGTGTCGTTCCTGCTGATCCGTTTGACCTTGAACGGCCCCGCCGACACGGGCAGCGAGGACCGGGCGCCCCGCTTGAAACCCTTGGCGCTCCCCATCACCGACTTCGGGTAGAGCGGCGTGAAGAGCGACTTCCAGTCGGCGTAGGGCTTGCGGAAGACGACCTTCACCTCGTGGGCGTCCTTCCCCCTGGTCACCTGCTTGATCCGGTCGTATCCCGCGTTGCGGGCCGCACCGAAGGAGTTCTTCTCGCCGCCCAGGGCCTTCCACTGCGCCTTGAAGTCGGCCACGCCGATCCGGCGTCCGCTGCTCCACCGCGCCTCGGGGTTCAGCTTGTAGACGACCGTCTGCCGGGGTTCCTTCTCCGTGACGTCGGCCGCCTGCAGGAAGTCGGTGTTGAGCTGGGGGCGCGCCGCCGGGTCGAGCGTGAAGAGGGAGGGCAGCACGGCTCCCGTGACGCGTTCCGTGCTGGCGTCGGCGGAGGGCTGGAACGCGTTGAGCGTCGGGGGCAGCGTGTCGACGGCCCAGCGCAGCGTCCCCCCGGAGGCGACCTGCTCGCGGTCCAGGTGCGGGACGTCCCTGGAGGCACCGCTCCCGCCGCCCTCCGACGACGGGCCGTCCTCTCCGGACGTGCACGCGGCCAGCGGGAGCAGCGCGCCGGCCATGAGGATGGCGAGGGATCGCCGGGTGGCTGTGTCGAGGGCTGGCACGGCTTTCATGGCTGACCTCCGAGGCTGACCGCGGACGGGCTGTCCGTACACGCCCTGCCTGCGCGGACACGTTCGGCGGCATAGGCGTTTCATCACATCTATCGACCACTGAAGGCGAGCCCGCTCGGCCTCGCTCGCAGACTCGGCCGCGTGCCACGGCATGCCACCCGTGCGGAGCAGGAAGCCCCCGCGCTCAGAGCGTTTCGCTCCGGTCTCCGCGCGCTCGTGGCGAGGGCGGGACGTACGGCCGGACACCGGGATACCTTTGACTGAGTCAAAGACTGGGGGATGGACGATGCCGAAGGAAGCAGCCCGGGAGATGCGGGCGTTCAACCGCTTCTACACGAACCTCATCGGCGCACTCGACTACAGCCGCCACCTGCACACCCCGTACACCCTCACCGAGGCGCGCGTGCTGTACGAGCTGGTGCACTGCTCGCAGACGGACGCGGCGGACCTGCGGGCCGCGCTCTCCGTGGACGCCGGCCAGCTCAGCCGCATGCTCGGCCGGTTCGAGAAGCAGGGCCTCGTCCGGCGCGAACCCTCCACGCGGGACGGGCGGCGGCTGAGCGTCCGTCCGACGCCGCAGGGCCGGGAGGCCGCCGAGCAGCTGGAAGTGCGCTCGCAGCGGGCAGTGGAATCGCTGCTCGCCCGCGTCCCCGAACCCGACCGGGACACACTGACGGAGGCGCTGCGCACCGCCCGCGCCGTACTCGACGGGCGCGGCGCCGGGCGCACGAGCGCCGGGAGCGGGCGCCCGAGGACGAGCGTGCGGGCGCCCCGCCCGGGCGACCTGGGCTGGATCGTCGAACGCAACGCCGCCGTCTACGCCGACGAGTTCTCCTGGGACGGCACCTACGAGGCGCTCGTCGCCCGGATCGTCGCCGACTTCGCGGAGGGGCACGATCCGCAGCGGGAGGCCGCCTGGATCGCGGAGCTGGACGGGCGCAGGGCGGGCTGCGTCATGTGCGTCGCGGACGAGGCGCCGGGCACGGCACGCCTCCGGCTGCTGCTCGTCGACCCGGGGGCCCGCGGGCACCGCCTCGGGGACCGCCTCGTCGACGAGTGCGTCGGATTCGCACGAAGGGCGGGATACCGCGAGCTCGTGCTGTGGACGAACGACGTGCTCGCCGCCGCCCGCCGCATCTACCAGCGCGCGGGGTTCGAACTCGTCAAGGAGGAGCCGCACCGCAGCTTCGGCCACGACCTCGTGGGGCAGGACTGGCGCCTGCGGCTCTGAGCCCGCCCGCCGCGGTCTTCTTCTCAGCTCTTCCGACGTTCCAACTGCGGTCCGGCGGCCCGTAGTTGCCGGAACTCGACGGTGCCCGCGGCCGTCGCCGGCACCACATCTCCGTACGCCGGGCGGGTGACGGGAATCCGTGATCGTGCCCCGGACGAGGTAAACCCGTGCAGCGCCCTTCACAACGGGGAGAGTGACGCGCGACACTCGCCATCGCACCTTGACACGCAAGCCGCTCCTGAACACCGGCCAGCCGCCACGACCAGCGGAGGTAGGCACGTCATGTCACCTCAATCGTCACTGTCCGACGACCTGACGGCGGCCCAGCGCTGCCTCGACGAACTCACCCGAACCGTCGACCGCCTGGAACGCCAGGTCGGCACGGGGCTGGAGATCCGGCGCGTCCGGAGCGACGCCGAGCATCTGCGGGAGTCCCTGGCACTGCTGCGCGCTTCCTCACCTGCCGCAGGGGCGGCGAGCACGGTCCGCCCCGAGATGGTCACGATCCCCGACAAGCCGTACGACCACGTTCTGTGGTCGGACGTCGACGACGAGGGGGTGGGTGCGAAGGACCGGCACGCGCCGTGAGCCCCGCGCGGCCCCACTGACCCTGCCCGGCCACCACCGGGCAGGCAGGCCGGAGACCCCGGACGTCGGCCGTGGCCGCCGCACCAGCTATCAAGTCGCCCATACCGGAGAAACCGTTGGCCACTGGCACCCAACCCCAACCGAATACGAGCAGCGCGGGCAGCTCTGAGCCTGCGAGCACCTCACCCGGTGCGACCGGCACCGGAGGCGTGCGCACCGGCACGCGTGCCGCGATCGCCGAACGCCACCTGCGTACCGACAGGTGGTGGCTCGCCCCCGCGGGAACCGCGTTCGGCCTCTTCGCCTTCATCGTCTACTCGACGTGGCGGGCGTTCGCGAACGCCGACTACTACCACGCGCCGTACGTCTCACCCTTCTACTCCCCCTGCCTCGCGGAGAGCTGCGAGCAGATGCAGGGCGGGCCCAACTGGGCCCTCTTCGGGGAGTGGTGGCCGCTGTCGCCCGCGCTGATCATCCTGATCTTCCCGCTGGGCTTCCGGCTCACCTGCTACTACTACCGCAAGGCCTACTACCGCTCGTTCTGGGCCTCTCCCCCGGCGTGCGCGGTGGCCGAGCCGCACAAGAGCTACTCCGGTGAGACGCGCTTCCCCCTCATCCTGCAGAACCTCCACCGCTACTTCTTCTACGCCGCAGTCCTCGTCGCGGTCATCCTGACGTGGGACACCGTCCTCGGGTTCCGCAACGCGGACTACGAGTGGGGCCACATGGGCCTGGGCACGGTGGTGTTCCTCGTCAACATCGTGCTGATCTGGGCGTACACCATCTCGTGCCACTCGTGCCGGCACATCGTCGGCGGGCGGCTGAAGCACTTCTCGAAGCACCCCGTGCGTTACCGCATGTGGAGCGTGGTCGGACGGCTCAACGCCCGGCACATGCAGCTGGCGTGGGCGTCACTGCTGAGCGTGGGACTTGCCGATCTGTACGTCTACCTGCTGGCGACCGGTGCCATCACCGATCTGCAGCTCTTCTGACCACGCTTCTCTGAGAGGGATGCTCCACAAATGACGCAAGTCGAACGCCAGCAGTGGGATGTCGTCATCGTCGGCGCAGGCGGTGCGGGACTGCGGGCCGCGATCGAAGCACGTGAGCAGGGTCTGCGTACGGCCGTGATCTGCAAGTCCTTGTTCGGCAAGGCGCACACGGTGATGGCCGAGGGCGGCATCGCCGCCAGCATGGGGAACGCCAACGAGAGCGACAACTGGAAGGTCCACTTCCGGGACACGATGCGCGGCGGCAAGTTCCTCAACCACTGGCGGATGGCGGAACTGCACGCCAAGGAGGCCCCGGACCGGGTCTGGGAGCTGGAGACCTGGGGAGCGCTGTTCGACCGGACGAAGGACGGCCGGATCTCCCAGCGCAACTTCGGAGGCCACGAGTACCCCCGTCTCGCCCACGTCGGCGACCGCACGGGCCTGGAGCTGATCCGCACGCTCCAGCAGAAGACCGTCGCGCTCCAGCAGGAGGACTACAAGGAGTTCGGGGACTACGAGGCCCGCCTGAAGGTCTTCCAGGAGTGCACCGTCACCCGCATCCTCAAGTCGCCGGCCGAGGGCGGCGCCCCAGGGGAAGAGCGGGTCTCCGGCGTCTTCTGCTACGAGCGCGAGTCGGGCCGCTTCTTCGTCGTCGAGGCGCCTGCCGTGGTGCTGGCGACCGGCGGCATCGGCAAGTCGTTCAAGGTCACCTCCAACTCCTGGGAGTACACGGGCGACGGGCACGCACTGGCCCTGCTGGCCGGCGCCTCGCTGATCAACATGGAGTTCGTGCAGTTCCACCCCACGGGGATGGTCTGGCCTCCCTCGGTGAAGGGCATCCTCGTCACCGAGTCCGTGCGGGGTGACGGAGGCGTCCTCCGCAACTCCGACGGCAAGCGCTTCATGTTCGACTACATCCCCGACGTCTTCAAAGAGAAGTACGCGCAGTCGGAGAGCGAGGCCGACGGCTGGTACGAGGACCCGGCCAACCACCGGCGCCCGCCCGAACTGCTGCCCAGGGACGAGGTCGCCCGCGCGATCAACTCCGAGGTCAAGGCGGGCCGCGGCTCCCCGCACGGCGGCGTCTTCCTGGACGTCTCGACGCGCATGCCCGCCGACGTGATCCGCCGCCGCCTCCCGTCCATGCACCACCAGTTCAAGGAGCTGGCGGACGTGGACATCACGGCGGAACCCATGGAGGTCGGCCCCACCTGCCACTACGTGATGGGCGGCGTCGAGGTCGACCCCGACACGGCGGCCGCGGTCGGCGTCACCGGGCTCTACGCCGCGGGCGAGGTCGCGGGCGGCATGCACGGGTCGAACAGGCTCGGCGGCAACTCGCTCTCCGACCTGCTGGTCTTCGGTCGCCGCGCGGGCCTGCACGCCGCACAGTACGCGGCGGGCCTGAAGGACGCGCGGCCCGCCGTCAGCGAGGAGCAGATCGAGAGCGCCGCGTCCGAGGCCCTGCGCCCGTTCAGCGCCGCGGAGGTCCCCGACGGCGCGCCGGCGGAGAACCCGTACACCCTCCACCAGCACCTGCAGCAGTCCATGAACGACCTCGTCGGCATCATCCGCCGCGAGGAGGAGATGGCCCAGGCGCTGGAGCGGCTCGCGGAGCTGCGCGTACGGGCGACGTACGCGGGAGTCGAGGGGCACCGCCAGTTCAACCCGGGCTGGCACCTGGCGATCGACCTGCGCAACATGCTGCTGGTCAGCGAGTGCGTGGCGCGGGCGGCGCTGACGCGGACCGAGTCGCGCGGCGGTCACACCCGTGACGACTACCCCGCGATGGACCGCCAGTGGCGGCGCTCGAACCTCGTGTGCACCCTCGCCGACGAGCCGGTCTCCCTCGACGCCTCGACGGAGCCCGGCGAGGCCGCGGAGCGCGCCGAACGCGGCCGCATCGACCTGCACCGCCGCGACATGCCGCCGATCCGCGCGGATCTGCTGGAGCTCTTCGAGAAGGAGGAGCTGATCAAGTACCTGACGGACGAGGAGCTGACTACCTGATGAGCGCGGAGACGCATGCGGGCGAGGGCGCGGGCACACACACCCGCCCCGCCGCGGAGGACGCAGCCGGCACCGCTCCGGGAACCGGCACACCGGGTGCGGTCGCCGGCGGCGCACCGGACGCGACGAGCACCAGCTACACCGCGCACTTCCGGGTCTGGCGGGGCGACATCGACGGCGGCGGCCTGACGGACTTCGAGGTGGAGGTCCACGAGGGCGAGGTCGTGCTCGACATCGTCCACCGGCTGCAGGCGACCCAGGCACCCGACCTCGCCGTCCGCTGGAACTGCAAGGCGGGCAAGTGCGGCTCGTGCAGCGCGGAGATCAACGGACGCCCGCGTCTGCTGTGCATGACGCGGATGTCGGTCTTCGAGCGCACGGAGACCGTCACGATCACCCCGCTGCGCGCCTTCCCCATCGTGCGGGACCTGGTGACGGACGTGTCGTACAACTACGCCAAGGCCCGCGAGGTGCCGGCGTTCGTCCCGCCGCAGGACCTGGGGCCGGGCGAGTACCGCATGCAGCAGGAGGACGTGGAGCGCCCGCAGGAGTTCCGCAAGTGCATCGAGTGCTTCCTGTGCCAGGACACGTGCCACGTGGTGCGCGACCACGAGGAGAACAAGCAGGCGTTCGCCGGCCCGCGTTTCCTCATGCGCGTGGCGGAGCTGGACATGCATCCGCTGGACGCCGCCGAGGAGACGGGCCTGGACCGCAAGACGACGGCCCAGGACGAGCACGGGCTGGGCTACTGCAACATCACGAAGTGCTGCACCGACGTCTGCCCGGAGCACATCAAGATCACCGACAACGCGCTCATCCCGCTCAAGGAACGGGCAGCGGACCGCAAGTACGACCCGATCGTCTGGCTCGGGAACAAGATCCGCCGCCGTTCCTGAGCTCGTCCCCGGCCTCGCTCGTGAGGCCGGGGACGCGGGATCGTGACACGATGTGACAGCACGTGACGGGAGCTGTCGCGGAACCACTGCCGCGGGCAGCGGCTTTCCGCGGCGGCTCCCTTCGTGTGTTTCACGTGTGCTCGCCTGTGTTCAGCGCCACCTCCGCACCGCGCTGCGGCCGGAGCGGAGGGGTACCCGGCCGTCGGCGCCAGTGGTCGGACCAACGGCGTCGCCGTCTCCACGACACAAGGACCGTCCCGCTGTATACGCTGAACAGCTCCGGCGTACCGGATCCGGTGCACCGGGACCTCAGCATCCGCATCGTCCTTACCAGTGCAGAGGAACCGCGATGAGACGTCGGCACTTCCTGGGAACCGTGGGCAGCCTCGCCGTGGCGTACGGCGCCGGGCCGAGTTCCGCTCCCGCCCTGGCCGCCTCCTGGAACGGCTCCGGCTCCGGAGGGCCGCCGACAGTGACACCGGACGACCTCGAATTCCGGCCGCACCGTCTCCGCCCCGGCAGCCCGCACCGCGCGGGGCTGCTGCGCGGGCAGGTCGAGAAGATCGTCCCGGCGGCCGAGGAGTACATGCGTCCCGGCCCCGGGCGCCCCAACCCCTCGCACCCGGGCTTCGTGCTGCTCGCGGCCAGAAACGGCGTGGTCGTCGAGCACGAGGCCCGCGGCCACGCACTGCGCTACGCCAAGTGGGACGAGGCGACGCAGACGGCGCAGGAGCTGCCGCGCGAGCAGTGGGTCGGGATGCGCCGCGACACGATCTTCGACGTGGCGTCGGTCTCGAAGCTCTTCACCTCCGTCGTCCTCGTGAGCATGGCCGAGCGCGGCGAGATCGACCTGGACGCGCCGGTGAAGCGCTACCTCCCCGAGTTCACCGAGAGCGACCCCGCCAAGTCCGCGATCGTCGTCCGGCAGCTGGTGACGCACACCTCGGGCATGAAGGCCGACATGGACCTCCAGCCCTACCCGGACCGGGAGGCCCGGCTCGCCGCCGTCTACGCGTCGCCCCTCGACAACCCTCCCGGCGAGCACTACACCTACTCCGACCTCGGCCTCATCACGGCGGGCGAGCTCCTCGCGAAGGTGGCGGGCAAGGGCCTGGACGACCTCGTCGCCGAGATCGTCACCCGGCCGCTCGGGCTGGACGACACCGGCTACAACCCGCCGAAGTCGAAGCTGGACCGCGTCGCCGCGACCGAGTACATGCCATGGACGGGCAGGGGCATGGTCCGCGGCTCCGTGCACGACGAGAAGTCGTACTACCTGGGCGGCGTCGCCGGCCACGCGGGCGTCTTCTCCACGGCGTCCGACCTCGCCGTCTTCGGACAGATGGTGCTCAACGGGGGCACGTACGGCGGGCACAGGGTCCTCGGCGAGAAGTGGGTCCGGAAGATGCTCACCAACCAGAACCCGGGCATGGGCGCCGAGGCGGCCCGAGGGCTGGGCTGGCAGCTCGACCAGCGCTTCTACATGGACGCGATGACCTCCCCCGTCAGCTTCGGCCACACCGGCTACACCGGGCCCTGCCTGGTGGGCGACCCCGTCAGCGGCAGCCTCTTCGTCTTCATGGCCAACAGGGTGCATCCGACGCGTGAGTGGGGCACGGAGAGCGTCTACCGCCGCGCTCCCGCACGCCGCCTGGCGCGCGCCGTCCCCGTACGCCCGGCGGTCTCGCGGGCCTCCTGGTACTCCGGCCAGCGCGACGGGACGACCAGCACGCTGCGCGTCCCGCTGAAGGAGGCCGTCCGCAAGGACGCCTCGCTCACCTTCAGCCTCTGGTACGACACCGATCCCGCCGACGTGTGCACGCTCGAAGCCACCACCGGCACCGGCGGGGACGCGGAGTGGAAGGCCGTGCCGCTCCGCATGCGGGTGGAGGACCACCGCTGGCGCACCGACGGGGAGATCTCCGGCTTCTCGGGCCGCCAGTGGCTGCACGCCCAAGCGGCGCTGCCCGACGGTGTGACCGGTGTGCGCTGGCGCTACGTCAACGACGAGGACCAGCAGGGCCGGGGCGTCTACCTCGACGACGTCCGCGTACTCGCGGGCTCCCGCCCCGTGTTCATGAGCGTCCGGCCGCGCGACAACGCCCGTGTCGAGGCCGACGGCTGGGAGCTCTCCGGGAACTAAGGCCGCTCGCCGGGGCCGTCCGCCGTGCGGGCGGGCGGCTCCGCGGGCCCGACCGGCGGACTCAGCCCCGGGAGCGAGCCCGTCCGGGCGGCGCCCGGTGAGCCGGTGGCGGCGCGCGGGCGCCGTCAGAAGAGGCTGAGCAGCGCCTCTGTCGGGTCGACGGGCTTGGAGTCCCGCCCGGGACGGGCGAGTTCGAACCAGACGGTCTTCCCCCGGTGCGTCCGCCTGCTCCCCCACGCGGTGCTCAGCAGCCCGACAAGCTGAAGGCCCCGTCCACCCTCGTCGGTCACCTGAGCGCGGCGCCGACGGGGCTGGACGAGGCCGGAGTCCCATACCTCGCACACGAGCGTGCGGTCCAGCAGCAACCGTATTCGTATGTCGCCTTCGCCATGCCGGAGCGCGTTCGTCACCAGCTCGCTGACGAGCAGCTCCGCCGTGTCCGCGAGCCCGTCCAGGTCCCATGCGCCGAGCTGCTCGCGGGTCAGCTCGCGTGCGCGGGCGACCGAGCGCGGTTCTGCCGACAGCGTCCAGTCTCCGACCGCGCCGTCCGGCAGCCCCTGCACCCTGGCCACCAGCAGGGCGATGTCGTCCTCGCCGTGGTGGACGTTGAGGGTGGTGAGCACCCGGTCCGCGACGTTCTCGAGTTCCTCCGTGGCGTCGGTGAGGGCCGCGCGCAGCGCGCCCAGCCCCTCGTCGATGGGGTGTTCGCGCGACTCGACGAGGCCGTCGGTGTAGAGCGCGATCATCGCGCCGTCCGGCAGTTCGGTCTCGATCTCCTCGAAGGGCTCGCCGCCGACCCCGAGCGGCACGCCCTTGGGGACCTCGATCATCAGCGCCGACTCGCCCGGTTCGACGAGCACGGGCGGCAGATGCCCGGCGTTGGCGATGGTGCACCGGCGGGAGACGGGGTCGTACACGGCGAAGATGCACGTCGCGAGGTAGACCTCCGCCAGGTCGTCGCCGCCGCGCTGGGAACCGGGAGCGTCGCCGAGGCCGCGGGCGATCTCGTCCAGCGCACCGAGCACCTCCGCCGGCTCCATGTCCGTGGTGAGGGCCAGCGTCCGTACGGCGGTGCGCAGTTCGCCCATGGCGACGGCCGCGCGCAGGCCCCGCCCCATCACGTCGCCGACGACGACGGCGGTGCGGTGCCCAGGGAGTTCGATCACGTCGAACCAGTCGCCGCCCACCTCGGTCGCCGGGTTGCCCGGCAGGTAGCGGCAGGCGATCTCCAGTCCGGCCGCCTCCGGGTCGCCCGGCGGGAGAAGGCTCCTCTGGAGGATCAGCGCCCGTTCGTGCTCCCTGCGGTAGAGCCGGGCGTTGTCGATGCAGACGGCGGCGCGGGAGGCGAGTTCGGCCGCGAGGGCCGCGTCGCGCTCGCCGAACGGCTCGCTGCCCTTGACCCGGGAGAACTGGACGAGCCCCAGCACCCGGTCCCTGGCGACCATCGGCACGGCGAGCGTCGACTGCACGACGGCGCCGAACTGCAGCGGCACCGTGCCGTCCTGGCCGGGTATGTACTGAACCCGCCCGCTGCGCAAGGCGTTCGCGCACGGAGTGTGGAAGGGGTAGCAGTGCGTCGCACCGACCGACACCGGGCTCGACACGCTGGTGGAGCCCGCGCCTTCGCGGGCGAGCGAAGGGGGCGCCTCGGACACCGAGCTGGCGAATCCGACGCGGCGCAGCTCGCCGCTGCCGTCACCGGGGCCGACGGGCCGCGGTTCGTCGCCGGCGAGGACGTCCATGTACAGGTCGACCGACGCGAGGTCGCAGAACTGCGGGACGCCCACGTCCAGCAGTTCTCGTGCCGTGGTCTCGAGGTCGAGCGAGTTGCCGATGCGTGCCCCCGCCGCGTTGAGCAAGGCGAGAGCGCGGCGAACGTCGTCCGGCTTGCCTGCCGCCTCCACAGGGATATCGCTCAACGCCGCCCCTTCCCGTGACCAGTGTGGCACCGGTTCCGAGCAGTGTGGCAGGCGTACGGCACCCGGAACACGCTCTTCCCGATCGCTGCACAGATTTCCGCAGTTCCTGTCGGTTCCCACAAACCGTGCGGCCCCACACCTCCGTGCGATCTCCCCCCTGACATCCGCAGGGACACCAGACTCCTAACCCGGCCAGGGGTGTTCGAACCATTTTGTGCTCGGGCGCACATCGGCAGCAGGGGTGCGGAAGAAAGCTGAACCAGCCGCGCAAGCGCACAAGAACGGCACGGTGCCTGACGGGCGGTCTTCCCCGATGTGCCGTACGCCCCGAACACCCCTCAGGGCAGGGCGATCTCGAACCAGACGGTCTTGCCCATGGGGCCGTGCCGCGTCCCCCAGCGCCGCGCCTCCCTGGCCACGAGACGGATACCGCGACCGCCTTCGTCGTCGGGCAGCGCGCTGCGCTCCCGCGGAGGATCGGGAAGCGGGTCGGAGACCTCGACGAGCAGCGAGCTTCCACGCACCATGCGCACGCCGATCGGACCGTGCGCGTACCGCATCGAGTTGGTGACCAGCTCGCTCACGAGCAGAACACTCGTGTCCTCCAGCGGTTCCAGCCCCCACTCGCGCAACGTCCTGCGGACCACCTCGCGGGCCCGGCGCACCGCGTAACTCTCGGCGGGGAACGTCCAGGAGGCGGCGCTCCCCTGCGGGAGGCCACCGAGTTTCGCCATCAGCAGGGCGACGTCGTCGATGGGCTGGGCGGCCGTCCTGCCGTCCAGGTCGCCGATGACGCTGTCGCAGGCCTCCTCCAGCGTGGCGGGGGTCTCCGGGTCCTCCCCCGCGGGGCCGCCGGACAGCATCGCGCACAGCCGGTCGATGCCCTCCGTGATGTCCTCGCCCCGCGCCTCGATGAGCCCGTCCGTATAGAGGATCAGCACGGAGCCCTCGACCACTTCGAGGTCGTAGGACTCGAACGGGACACCGCCGACGCCGAGCGGTGCCCCCGAGGGAAGGTCGAGCGAGTGCGCCTCCCAGCTGCCGTCGGCAGTCTCGGTGAGCAGCAGGGGAGGCGGGTGACCCGCCTTGGCGAGGCTGCACCGGCGGGTCGAGGGGTCGTAGACGGCGTACACGCAGGTCGCGATGAGCGGCTCGTCAGGGGTCTGGACGAAGTCGTCGGCCAGGTCGTTGACCCGCCGCAGCAGCTCGTCCGGCGGCAGGTCCAGGCCCGCGAGCGTCCGTACCGCCGTACGCATCCGCCCCATGGTCACGGCCGCGTGCAGCCCGTGCCCCATCACGTCGCCGACGACGAAGGCGACCCGGCCGCCGGCCAGCGGGATGACGTCGAACCAGTCGCCGCCGACCTCGGTGCCGCTGCTGCCGGGCACGTACCGGTAGGCGACGCGGACGCCGGGTGGCTCGGGCACCCGCTGCGGCAGCAGGCTGCGCTGGAGCATGAGGGCCCCGGCCCGTTCACGCGCGTAGAGCCGGGCGTTGTCGAGGGAGATGCCGGCGCGGTCGGCCAGCTCCATGGCCAGTGCTATGTCGTCCCGGTTGAACTGGTCGCGCCCTTCCGCACGGCTGACGACCAGCAGCCCCAGCACGACTCCGCGGGCGCGCAGCGGCACGGCCATCAGCGAGTGGACGCCGAGGTCGAGGGCCGCCTGCATCTTCGGGTCGCCCGGGTAGGTGGCCGCCAGCAACTCCCGCGGGGAGGACGCGAGATGGGGAACGCCGGTCGCGAGCGTACGGCCGAAGAAGGAGTCCGCGAGAAAGGGGACGTCCTGGCCCACGCGGAGCATCCGGTTGACCGTCGGGCTCTCCTCGCGGGCCGCCACGCCGAGCTGGAAGAGCGGCGTACCCGTCAGGAGCTCGATGTCGGGCAGGTCGCCGCCGTGCGCGGCGGCACCGATCAGCATGACGCCCGCGTAGTCGGCGAGGCGGGGCACGAGGCTGGAGGCGAGTGCCTGCGAGATGGCCGTCACGTCGAACCGGTCCGCGAGGCCGACGCCGACGTCGTCGAGGAGCGCCAGCCGCTCCCGCGCCGCCTCGATCTTCTCCAGGGCCTCGCGCCGTTCCGTGATGTCCATGATCACGCAGCTCACGCCGAGCACTTCGCCCTTGTCGCTGGTGAGCCTGCTGTAGGACACGGAGCGGGAACCGGGACCGTCGGGCGCCGGCATCACGACGTCCACGACGGGCTCGCCGGTCTCCAGCACGGTCGACTGGACCGCCGAGACCTCCTCCGCCATCCACGGGGGGAAGACCTCGCCGACCTCCTTGCCGAGGTGCTGCTCGGGAGGGAGCTGATCGAGCCTCGCCAGCGCGTCGTTGACGCGCACGAACCGCTTGTCGTTGTCGAAGAGCGCGATGCCGAGCGGGGAGGAGGCGAAGAGCGCGTCGAGAGCCGCGAGGTCGTGTTCGACGGAGCGGAGCCTGCTCGTCTCGACGATGTTGGCCAGCACGACGGGGCGGTCCGCGGTGTCGTACAGGAGCGAGACCCTGCCCTCGACGGCGACGCGGTGACCGGCGCTGTGCAGGATGTTCATCGTGCCGCGCCAGCGGCGTTCGCGCTTGAGGGCTTCGTCGCGCTTGCGTTCGCCCTCCCCGTATCCGTCCTCGAGGAAGTCCTGGATGCGGTGCCCTATGACCTGCTCGGCGCGCCAGCCGAGGATCTCCTCCGTCATCGGGTTCCAGAGCAGGATTCGTCCGTTCCCGTCGAGCATGACGGTCCCGACTCGGAGGGTGTCGAGGATCGAGGCCACTCCCTCGGAGGGTCCTGTGCTCACACCGCCCACGTCCCTGATCGGGTAGCTGACTCACCCGGGCATTCCGGATGAGTAGGACTTAATAGTCCATATACCCGATTTTGGGCCTAGTCAGGCGTACTCGCCGCTCGCGCACGTCACAGGCTCGACCAGATAGCGGGCGCCGCCGTTGCCCTCCACGGGCCTCTCCTCGGCCGCGCGCTCCCCGTGGCCGGAGAGGCGGTCGGCGACGCGCTGCGCTTCCGTCCGGGTGGAATAGCCGCCGACGCGGTATCTGTGGCCGTCGCCGTCCTCGCGTATGACGTGCCAAGGCAGTGCCGCCTCGCCGTCCGCGTTCACCCTTCGCATATGCCGCAGCTTACGCCCGGCATTCACTCAGCGCATTCGGCTTTGCACGAAGAGGTACGATTTTCGGCCATGCGTCCGCCCTGGCTCCTCGGCGATCCACCCGGAGCGCCGAAAGGTGCCGAAAGGGACAGCCGGGGCCCGCGAGGGCCCCTCCGGCGTCATTTCACGGGCAGGTGGTACGAGACCCGGAACCGGTCCGCCGGGACGACCACGTCGGCCGTCTCGACCGGGCGCCCGCCCGCGAAGAACGTTCGGGTAACGACCAGGACCGAGTGCCCCGGAACGCCGCCCAGGTCGATCATCTCCTCCGCCAGCCCCGGGCGGGCACCGACCTCCTCCACGACGTTGTCCACCACGACGTCGATGGCGGCCATGCGCTCCACGACCCCCTTGCCGCCGAGCGGCCCGTCCTCGGGCAGCACCACCGGCGTACGCCCTGTCACCGCGAGCGGCTCCCACGAGGTGGAGATCATCGAGGGCTCGCCCTCGACCCTGAAGACGTACCGCGTGCGCATCACGCGGTCGCCGGCCTCGATGCGCAGCCGCTCCGCGACGAGGGGGCTGGCCTCCTCCTGCTCGCTGCGCGACTCCCAGGTGCCCTTCACGTCCTCGTCGGACTGCTCCTGACGGAAGGGCGAGGACTCGCCCAGCGCGCGGTAGCCGGTACGGGAGACGCGGCGCGGCACCGGGTGCTCCCGGACGTAGGTGCCCGATCCGGAGCGGCCCTCGACGAGGCCCTCCGCCATGAGCACCTTGCGGGCCTCCAGCGCGACGGTGTCGGATACGCCGTACGCAGCCCGGATCTTGGCCTGGGAGGGCAGCCGGGTGTGGGGCGGAAGATCGCCTTCGACGATCTTCTGGCGAAGATCCCCGGCGACGCGCAGATAGGCGGGCTGTTCACCGAATGGCACGAGTGCCCTCCCCGTTCCCGAGAGTCACGACAAGTAGTCAAAGTTGACAATGGGCAACAGCTTGGCAACTCACCGTTGAGGCTCGCAACGTACACCCAGAGTTTCACCCGAAGTGATGAGTAGCTGCTCAGAGCCTCCACACAAGGCCCTGAAGCGTTCACATTCGGGGGGCGCGGAGGCCCGGGAGAGCACCCCTTCGGGAGCGTCCGGAAGCACCCTCCGACGCAGGGGATTCCGGACCGGGAACCGGAGCCGGGCGGCGGCGGACGGCCGCGAACGGGAAGCGGGAGCTCCGCCTCGGACGGGGGCTCACAACCGGACCCGCCGCCTCAGGGGCGCCGCCCCGCGGGCCGCCGAGTACCGGCACCGCCGGGCCGTCCCGCATACGGAGTCCGCGCCGCAATGCGAGAGGCCCCGCTTCGACGGCGCCCGCCGCCGCAACCGGAACGGAACGTGACGGCGCACCAGGGCACATCGGGGGTTTCGCCCCACTTCACCGTCGCTCTCCGTGCGATGGCGGCGCTTCCTCAGTGAGGCCGAAAAAGAGCTACTTGTGAGTACCCCCTACTCGCGACCCGCCGCACAGCGGCGAGTCAGCTCGGCCGGTGCGGTGGTGAACTGCCGGTGGAGCCGCGGAACACCTCCCGAACGGTCCCGCCGCCGCACTACCGATGACCGTTCGACGTGCACAAGGAGACGAGCAATGCGTCTTCCCCTCAGGCTCTGGGCCGCGAGCACAGCCCCGCCGCGTGCAGTCTGGTGATCACCGGCTGCGGTCCTGGGGCACCGGCGCCGAAGAGCCCTCCGGAAGCCCTGCTTCGGCTTCCGCTCCGGCGAACTCCGGTGCCACGGAAAGGGGTTCGCAGGGTGACGGGGCAAAGGGGAGCGCCGGGGGCGGCTCCGGCACGGACGGCGGGACCGGGGGCGGGGAGGGGAACCACAAGCCCGACGCGCCTGCCCGCACCGAGAAGACCGCCTCGGTCGTCATCAGGTCGGTCAGGGGCTCGGGGGAGGCCGCGATCCAGCTGGTGAACAACTGCCGCAACCTGCACGGTCTTCGACGCGCCGGAGGTCGTGCTGAAGACGTCCGACGACGAGGTCCTCGACTCCGAGCCCGGCACCGACGAGAAGCAGAGTGCTCCGCTCGTCCGTCTCGCCCCTCGCGGAGGTGTCGCCACCGCGGATCTCACCTACGGCGGCGGCTCCGTCAGCGAAGGCGGAACCCAGGCCGAGACCAGGTGCGGCAAGGAGGCGACGTCGGCCGAGGTGTCGGACAAGGACGCGACCTGGCAGGCGGAGATCCGCTCCGGCGAGGCGGGCAACGCGGACTCGGTGCCCGGCCGGCTGATCGTCTGCGGCCCGGAGGCCACGGTCACGGCGTTCCAGGAGTGAGCACGGGCCGGGCGTGACGCCCGGCGGGTCCGGCCGCGGTCGGTGCCGTCCGGGGGCGGCACCATGCACCGGGCGGGGCCTCCTCCGGCGGGGCCACCGGTCCGCGGCGCGCAGGAAGAGTAGTGATTCCTCATGCGCTCGCGCCGGACCCGTTCGAGAATCCTCGCGGCCGTACGGAGGGCCCCGCTGTCGACCAGGCGGGGCCCTCCGCTCCGGCCGTGCCCCGGCGGCGGTGCGATCCGGCGGTCCCGCCGCCACCGGGGCTGTTCCAACGGGGGTGCCCCCGCCTACGTACTGCGCCGCGCGGCGATCGCGGGGCGCGGGCGGCGCGGCTGCCGCGCAGGAGCCCCCGCACCGACCGGGCGGGGCCGAAGTCCCAGCGAACGCGCCGGCGTTCGAGCGAGGAGTGATGAACGGTGTCGGTTTCCCGCAGGAAGTTGTTCGCGTTCGCAGCGGCGGGCGTCGCCGCCGCGGCGATCGATCCCGGTGGGGTGGGCCGTGCCGCGCAGGCCGCCGCCGGCCTCGTCTCTCCCGGTGGACCGCGGGCACAGGCCGGTGGCGGGGCGACGCTCAGCAGGACCGTCCTGCCAGGTACGCCGGACGCCAAGGGCTACCGCAAACTCATCGAGGCCGCCGGGGAGAAACACCTCCCGCGCACCGACATCACCACTGTGCGCCCCGACAAACCCCAGCCCCTCGCGGCGTTCGGGCACCTCAGCGACCTCCACGTCATCGACGACCAGTCCCCCTCACGCGTGGAATTCCTCGACCGCTACAACGACGACCCCGACTCCGGCTACCCCTTCAACTCCGCCTACCGCCCCCACGAATTCCTCTCACTCCACCTCGTCGACGCCATGTGCCGCTCCCTCAGACAACTCACCGAAGGACCAGCCACCAAACTCCCCCTCACCTTCACCGTCGTCACCGGCGACGCCGTCGACAACGCCCAACTCAACGAAACCCGCTGGTACATCGACCTCCTCGACGGCGGCAAAACCATACGCGCCGACTCCGGCACACCCGACCGCGACGAAAGCGTCGCCAACGGCACCTTCGGCAAAGACCCCCACTACTGGCGCCCCGAAGAACCCGCCCAGAACGGCAACAAGTACAGCGACCGCGGATTCCCCCAGATCCAGGGACTACTCGACGCGGCACGCCGCCCCTTCACCTCCACCGGCCTGGGCATGCCCTGGTACGCCGTCTACGGCAACCACGACGTCATGGTGCAAGGCAACATCCGCACCGACACCGACCTGCCCTTCGTCGGCTCCCTCAAAGAACACACCGTCAACGGGAGCAAATGGACACAAGGCCCCGAACTCCCCGACAAACTCGAAGACCTGGACCTGCTCGACATCATCAAAGCCGTCTTCGACGGCATCGACTCCGAAGGCGTCACCGCCGACCCTGGACGCCGCCTGCTGACACCCGCCGAATTCATCGAGGAACACCAGCGCACAAGCGGACTACCCGTCGGACACGGCTTCGAAGCCGGCAGCGACAAGACCTATTACGTCTTCCCCGCCCAGGAGAAAGACCCCATCCGCTACATCACCCTCGACACCACCAACCCCGCCGGACTCACCAACATCCACAACAACGCCGACGGCGGCATCGACGAAGACCAGTTCACCTGGCTGGAAGAACAACTCAAAACCTTCAGCAGCACCTACTTCACCGACTCGGGCAACCCCGTCCGGCAACAGGACGTCGAAGACCGGCTCATCGTCCTCTTCTGCCACCACACCCTCGCAACCATGACCAACACCGCGGACGACCACCGCTCCGGAGACGAACTGCGAGCCCTGCTGCTGCGCTTCCCCAACGTCATCCTCATCGCCAACGGCCACACCCACCGCAACGAGATCACCCCCCACACCCGCCCCACCGACCACACCAAACCCGGCGGCTTCTGGGAAGTCTCCGCCGCCGCCCACATCGACTGGCCGATCCAAAGCCGCATCATCGAAATCACCGCCGGCAGCGACACAGCAGGCAAAGAAGCCCTCGCCATCTTCACCACCGTCCTCGACATCGACGCACCCCTCAGCAACAACGGCACGCTGGACAACCCCAAGGCACTGGCCTCCCTCGCACGCGAACTAGCCGCCAACGACATCCAAGTCGACGACTCACACAGAGGCGACGAAGACGACCGCAACGCCCAACTCCTCCTCCCCGCACCCTTCCCCCTCCCCGCCCCCACCACGAAACCCCACAAAGCACCCACAGGCCGCGGCGGATCCCGTCGCGCCGCCGGTGAGGAGCCCGCCCTGTCCCGGTGATGGCGCAGGCCCCGATACGTAGAATCACGGCATGGAGGACTCGCACCGCGCAGCCCGTACGAGGGCCGACTGGCCCTTGTTCGGGCGGGATGAGGAGCTCTCCTACCTCACGCACGCACTGTCCGGGAACTCCGGTCTCGTCATCTTCGGCGAGGCGGGCGTGGGCAAGTCCCGCCTCGCCGAGGAGTGTCTGGCCGAAGCGGAGAAGGCGGGCTTCCGCGTCGCGCGGGCCGTGGCGAGCACCGCGGCCCGGACGGTTCCTCTCGGGGCCATCGCCCACCTCCTCCCCGACGGGGTGGACCTGTCCGACCCCGTGAAGGGGTTCACCGTCGTCGCGGACGCGCTGCGAGGCGACGCCCCCGGGCGCCGTTACGCGATCTTCGTCGACGACATCCACCTGCTCGACGCGACGTCGGCCATGCTGCTGCGCCAGTTGATGGACGCGGGCGTCATCACCCTCGTCGCCACCATCCGCACGGGGGAGCCGCCCACCGAAGCGGTGCAGGCGCTGACGTCCGGGGAGACCGTCCGCCACGTGGAGCTCCGGGCGTTCGGCCTGGACCAGACGGGCGAGCTGCTGCAGCAGGTGCTCGGAGGGCCCGTCGGCCAGGGCACCGTGCGGGACCTCCACCAGGTGTCGGGCGGCAACGTGCTCTTCCTGCGCGAACTCGTCCGGGGCGCGCTGGAGCACGAGGCGCTGACGAGCGACGGCGAGGTCTGGGAGGCGGACCCGTTCGCCGGGTGGGGCACGGTGCGCCTCGCCGAACTCATACGCACCAAGGTCGAGTCCGTCGTCGGAGGGGGCCGGGACGCGCTCGAACTCCTTGCCTGCTGCGGGGCCCTCCCCCTCGCGGCGCTCGAGACGGCGGCACCGCTCGAAGTGCTGGCGGACCTCGAACGCAAGGGCCTCATACAGTTCGACACCGACCGGCGCCGCACGCGCGTCTCGCTGGCGCACCCCCTCTACGAAGAGGTCCTGCGCTCGCGGGTGCCCGCCCTGACGTACCGCACCACCCAGCTCGAACAGGCCGACAGGATCGAGGCGTTCGGCGCCCGCCGACGCGGCGACGCCCTGCACATCGCCACCTGGCGGCTGGACGCGTCCGGCGAGGCCGATCCGGCGCTGCTGCTGCGAGCGGCGTATCTCGCCCACTACGCGCACGACCACCCCCGGACGCTGGCCTTCCTCAACGCCCTCCCCACGGACCACCACGACACCGTCACGCGCCTCATGCAGGGAGAGGCCTACTTCCACACCGGACGACTCGACCTGGCCGACGAAGTCCTCGCCCAGGCAGCGGAGTCGGCGCGCGAGGAGAAGGCGCTCGCGGCGGTCACCGTGACGAGGACGACCAACCTCCTCGTGGGCAACGCCCCGATGGACCAGGTCCTGAAGGTCAACGAGGCTGCGCGCGAGGGGACTTCCAGCCGCGTCGTCCGCGATGTGCTGCTCGTCAACGAGGGGTTCATCAAGCTGGCGAACGGAAGGCCCGTCGAGGGCCTGGAGCTGCTGGACCTGCTCGAAGCCGACATCGCCGAAGCGCCCGACAGACGCATGTGGCTGTGCGCAGCGGCGGTACGCACCGTAGCCCTGGCCCTGGTGGGCCGCCTCCGCGAGGCCTCCGAGTGGGCCGCACACGCCCACGACGCCCACGTGCGGACCGACGAGGAGGCGCGGCCCGCCCACCCCGCCGTCCAGCAGGGAACGTCGGCCCTCGCACTGGCGGAGACAGGGCAGCTGGCCGACGCCGTCGCGCTGTGCGAGAGCGTCAGCACCGAACTGAGCCGCCACAGTCCCATCCTGCGGGTGTTCCCGGCGCTGCTGAACGCCCGTACGCACTGGGTCGCGGGCCGTCCCGCCACGTCCCGCCGGATGTACGCCGAACTGGCCGCCCTCGTACGCCGGGAGGACCACGTCAAGGCGCTGCGCATCTCGCTCAGCGGGCTCGCCGCCTGCGCTGCAGTCCTCGGGGACCTGGACGCGGCCCGCAGCGCCCTCGACGAGCTGAAGGACCTCCCGGAGGCTCCTCCCGGCTACTTCTCCGTCGGGGAGGAACAGCTCGGCGAGGCATGGCTGTTCGCCGCCGGTGGCCACGAGAGCAGGGCACGGGCCGTGCTGCGCGACGCGGCGGAGGCCGCACGCGCCACGGGCCACATCACGTCCGAGGGGCTGCTGCTGACCGACGTCGCGAGGCTGGGCGGCGCCAGGGACGTCGCCGGACGCCTCGCTGAGATCGCAGCCCTCTGCGACGGTGAACTGGCGGGCGTGCGGGCCCGGTTCGCCGCGGCGCTCGCGGCGCAGGACACCGAACGGCTCATGGCGTCGGCCGACGAACTGGAGGCGCTCGGCGCGTATCTGCCCGCCGCCGAAGCCGTCGCGGCGGCCGCGGGCCTGTGGCGCCGCCGAGGCGAGGGGCGCAAGGCGACCGCGGGGGCCGTCCGTTCGGAGGCGATGGCCGCCGAGCTCTGCCAGGGGGCCGAGACGCCTCTGCTGCGCACGGTCCGTGCGACCGCGCCGCTCACGGACCGGGAGCGAGAGATCTCCGTGCTGGCCGCCGCGGGCGAGACGAGCAAGGAGATCGCCGCGGCTCTCACCCTCTCGGTCCGTACCGTCGACAACCACCTGCACAAGGTGTACGCCAAGCTCGGCATCGCCACGCGGCGCGAACTCGCCGCCCATCTGGGGCAGTCACGCCCGCCGGGCGCCTCCGGCGCGTAGCCGTCCGCGGCGGCCCCCCGCCCTGGGGTCACCCGCTCCGGTCACCCGCCGTCCGGGGCCGCGGCCGTCACCGGCACCTCGACGACGAAGAACAGGAAGACGGGCTTGGTCGACAGGTCCTGAAAACCCTCGGGGAACAGCTCGCGGGCGGCCGGGTCGGGCCGCGGCTCGCTGAGGGCGGCGATGTCGAAGCCCGCGGCGGTGAACGCGTCGGTCATCGCGTGCAGCGGCCTGCGCCAGAACCTCATCGGGAAGGGCTGCCCGCCGAAGGCCCAGTCGAAGGTGTAGCCGGTGGTCGCGGAGTAGTCCGGCCGCGGCTCCTGCATCGCGTAGGCCACGAAGGGGTGGTCGACCGACGCGATCAGTCGGCCGCCGGGCCTCAGCACGCGGCGCAGCTCGGCCAGCGCCGGTCCCCAGTCCTCCAGGTAGTGCAGCACCAGCGACGCGACCACGCCGTCGAACACTCCGTCGGCGAACGGCAGACGGTCGCCCACGTCGGCCAGGTGCAGCTCCGCGTCCTCACCGAGCCGCCGCCTCGCCAGCGCCAGCATCGCGGCGCTGGTGTCCACACCGGCGACGTCGGCGCCCCGTTCGCGCAGCGCGGCGGACAGGGGGCCGGAGCCGCATCCCACGTCAAGGATCCGGCGGCCGGCGACGTCCCCGGCGAGGTCCAGCATCGCGGGCCGCGCGTAGTACGCGTTCACGAGGTTGTTCTCGGTCTCCGCCGAGTAGGCCTCGGCGAAGCTGTCGTAGTCGTTCGCCCGGGCCGGAACAGCCGGCTCGGCCTGGCTCCCGGGCACGTCCGTGGCTCGTTTCATCGGCGCAGCGTAGCGGCGCCGCGTCCGGCGGACGGGGCGCGGGCGGGGCGCACGGCGACGGGGCGCAGCCCCTCCGGGCTGTCCCGTCGCTCTCCTGGTTCGCGCGGATCGTGTGTGATAGGCAGCGGTCGACGGCGAGCGGGGCCCCGCAGCGTACGGCCCGCCGTGAGAAGCGGAGACGAGGAGCGGCCTGTCGTGTGCGAACGGGCGTGGGAGGAGCAGCTGAGCGAGGCGCTGGCCGGCGCCGGGCGTCCCAGCCTGCTCCTTGTCGAGGGCGAGGCCGGTACGGGGAAGAGTCGGCTAATGCGGCGGCTGGCGGAGTCGCCGCAGGCGCGGAGCGTGCCGCGACTGATCGTCTCCTTCCAGCCGTCCGGCTCGCTCCTCGTGACGGAGAACTGCGCCGCCGGCTCGGCGGGCCCCGGGCAACCTGAGCCGGAGACGTCGGCCCGAGGGGGACTCGGAGCGCTTCTCGCCTCGTCCTGCCCGGCCTTCCTGGTCGCCGAGGACGTGCACCACGCGGGCGGAGACTGCCTGGACGTGCTGCGCAGGCTGCTGAGTGAGCCGCCGTCGCGGTTCGCGGCGGTCGTCACGTACCGGCCCGAGCAGCTGGCCAGGCGGGGGCTGCCGCTGGGGCGTGCTGTGGACTACCCGGCGATGCTCGCGGTGTCGCGGTGGCGGACGGGACCGCTGGACGAGCAGCAGGTACGCGACGCCGCCGAGGAGGTCCTCGGCGCCGAGCGCTGCTCCGGCGAACTGGTCGCCGGCCTGCGCCACCGCTCGGGCGGGGTGCCGCAGGTGCTCGTCGACCTGCTCTGGATGCTGCGCGACGAGAGCGACGCGGGGCGGCGGCACTACACGGTCAGGGACGTGGACGCCGTCGGGGTGCCTGTGCGGTTGTCGGAGAGCGTACTCGGCAAGCTGGACGCGCTGCCCGAGCGGTACCGGCCGATCGTCTGGGCGGCAGCCGTGCTCGGCCACGACGCGGACGCGTGTGACCTGTCCGCCGTCGCGGGGCTTGACGGCGGCGTCGGACGCGACGCGCTCATCGCGGCGCTGGAGGCCGCGGTGCTGCGGGAGGCCGGGGAGGGCAGATACGGGTTCGGGACGCCGCTCGCGGCTGAGGCCGTCCGCACTCACCTTCCCGGACCGGTCCGGGAGCGACTCCACCAGCGTGCGGCGACGTTGCTGACAGCCCGTGAACCCGTTCCGTGGTCCCGTGTGGCACGCCACTGGAAGGGCTGCGGCCGGACAGAGGAATGGCTGCGCGCTGCGGAGCACGTCGCTCTCGGCAGAGACGGCTCCGTCACCGATGACGAGACAGCCGTCGCACTGCTGGAGCAGGCGCTGGGTGAAGGCAGCGCGGCGCCGGAGAAGCGGGCCCGTCTCGCTCTGGCGCTCGCCCGCGGTGCGACGCTCGGGCTGCGGACGGAGGAGACCGTCAGGGTGCTGCGCGGGACGGTGGCCGACCCGACACTGCCCTCGGAGGTGAGGGGGGAGATACGGCTCGAACTGGGCCTGCTGCTGCACAACCAGAAACGGCGGTTCCAGGAAGGACGCGAGCAAGTGCGGTGCGCGGTCGGCGAGTTGACGGGGCGCCCCGCACTGGCGACTCAGGCGATGTGCGCGCTGGCGAACCCGTTCTTCCCGGGGGCGTCGCTGTCCGAGCACTCGGGCTGGCTGCGGCGGGCGGAGGAGGTGGCGGCCGCGTCGCAGAACGGCACGGCACTCGCCGCCGCCGCCGCGAGCCGCGCGACGCTGCTGATGGCCGTCGGTGATCCCGGGGCCTGGAGACTGGTGGAGCGGCTTCCACGGGAGAGCGCCGACCTCGCCGACGTCCAGCAGGTGGCACGAGCCCTGTGCAACACCGCGAGCGGGGCTGTCTATCTGGGCCACCACCAGCGGGGGTCTGAACTCCTGCGGGAGGGCCTGGAGCTGGCCGCCGTCAGTGACGCGCCGTTCCTCGCGAGGGTCGGCAGCGGGACGGCCCTCTTCCGTGACTGGCTCACAGGCTCCTGGGAAGGACTCGCGGACCGGTGCACAGCCGCCGTCGCGGAGGACGGGGTCACCTACAACGCCCGCGCGGTGCTGGCCCTGCTCGCCCTGGCGAAGGGCGACTGGAACGGTGCGCACAGCTGGCTCCCTCCGGGGGACCCCTCGTCCTACGAGGGCTGCGAGACACCCGTTGCGGCCACCGCGGCGGGCGCCCGCATCCGGCTTCTGCTCGCACGTGACGACGGAGAGTCCGCCGATGCGGCCGCGGAGTCGGCGTGGGCGTGGTTCGCGGGCAAGGACGTGTGGGCGTGGGGCGCCGAGATCGCCCCCTGGGCGGCCGCTGCTCACCTCAGCGCGGGCCGCCGCCGTGCGGCCGAGGCACTGGTCGCCCAGTTCGCGGACGGACTGCGGGGGCGGGACGCCCCCGCCGCCGAAGCGGCTCTGCTGCAGTGCCGGGCGGCCCTCGCCGAGGCGGGCGGCGAACCGGCGGAGGCGCTGGGGCTGTTCGAGGAGGCGGGAGCGGCCTATGAACGGCTCTCCTTCCCCTATGCGCGGGCCCTGATGGCCGAGGGCGCCGGGCGATGCGCCTTCGCGACGGGCGTCGGAGTGGAGGCAGCCGTGGAGACGGTCACCGAGTGCGCGGAGCGGTTGTCGCTGCTCGGAGCGGCATGGGACGCCGCCCGCGTGCGGGCGGCCCTGCGCCTCCACCACCCTGCCGCGTTCCGGCGCCCCCGAGGACGTCCGGCGTACGCCGAGCAGTTGTCACCCCGTGAGGCCGAGGTCGCGGAGCTGGCGGCCGGCGGCCTCACGAACCGTGAGATCGCGGCCACGCTGCACCTCTCGCCGCGCACGGTCGAGCAGCACGTGTCACGGGCGATGCGGAAGCTGGGCGTCGGACTGCGGCAGGAGCTGGCGGTGCGGACCAACGGGCCGGCCTCCACCCCGGGTGGAGCGGAGGCGGGTTCGGGACGAGCGGCGGCCGGCAGGCGGAACGGGCCGGACGCCGCCGCGCCCGGCCCGCGTAGTGCGTGATGCTCGGCTCAGCAGATCGTCGGGCGCATCACTTCGTACGCGCTCGCCCAGTTCATGCAGCCGGCTGCGGAATGGGGGTGCCACTCGTGGCCGAACTCGTGGGCGGTGAGCAGAGCGAAGTCGCTCACCTGGGTGGAGAGCAGCATCATCTGGCCGGGGCCGTAGTTGCAGCCCACGGCGTTGGCGGTGCCGAAGCAGTCGGCGATGAGGCCTGTTGTGCACTCGACCGGTTTGCCGCTGCCCGGCGTCTCGGTCGCGCCCTGCCAGAAGTTCGCGCCCTGGCGGATCAGGCCCTCCAGCCCGGCACATGAGGCCATGATCTGGTAACCCCAGGCCGCCTTCGGGCCCTCCTTCTTCTCCTTCAGCTTCGGAGAGACGCCGTCTACGGCCTTCCCGTCCTCGGCCGCCTTGGTCTGCTTGGCTGCCTTGGTCTGCTTGGCTGCCTTCGCGCCCCCGGCCTGCTCCGAGCCGCCCGGGGTCTGCTGGGCCTGGGCGCTCCCGGCCTGCGGCGGGGCCGCGCTCTCACCCGCGCTTGCCGCGGCCGGGTACGCGGCGACCAGCGCGAACACCAGGGCCGCGGCCCCGGCGAATCTGCGAAACGACGTGCGCATGACAATCTCCTCGTCGAGGCGCGACGATCCCCGGCGTGCTCCGCCCGCCATGGACACCGCCGCGAGAGAACGGGCGCGCGGCGCGGGCCCGTGCGGTCGATCACCCGGAAATTACTCGCGGGGGTGCGGACGCGCCTATCCGGAGCCGCGGAACCACGGATACGCAAACAATCCGGCGCCGACGTCCAAGGGGCGTACCTCACGGGTGCGGGGACGGGGCCTGGCGGGGACGCCGGCGCGAGGACCGGCCCCTGAACCACCGGGAGGGAGGTGTCCGTCACGCGTCGACGCCACGGGTCCGGAACACGCTCCCGAAGTGCCGGGACGCCCGCACGCGGTCAGGCTGCTCCACCGGGCGGCGCGCCCGACAGTCTCTTGGCAGGCGTCAGTCGACGAGCGCGGCGATGGCGCGTGCGCAGTCCAGCGCCTCGCTCTTCGCCGAGTCGACCTCGACGTCGTAGACGACGCCCTCGTGGACGGACTCCGCCTGCGCGGCCGCCATGCCGACCACCCTGTCCCCGCGGGCGAGTTCCCTCGCCGCCGCCGTCTCGGCGTCACAGCGCACCCCGGCCCACAGCACTTCGAGCCCGGCGAGACGCTCGCGCGTGCGCTCCTGCGAGGCGGCGCCGCCGAGGAACACGTCATCGACGATCACTCGGGCTCCGGCACGGGCCATGGCGGCGATCCCCGCCGTCCAGGCCGTCTCGATCCGACGGAACTCCGCTCCGACCTCCACCTCGCCCCGCTCCCCGATCGCGATTCCGGAGCCGGAACCAGAACCGGAGCCGGAGCCGGAACCGGAACCGGACGCCGTCAGCGAAGGGGGAAGCCTGGCGACGAGGTCGTCCACCCCGAGCGTGATCCACGGAGCCGGGAGGATCGCCTGCAGGCAGCGGCTGATCCCCGTCTTGCCGGAGCTGGAGCCGCCGTTCAACACGATGACCTGGGTGCTCACGTCAGATATCTCACTTCCGGGGCGATGTCTCGGTCCGCCGGGGCACGGGCCGGGCCGCAGCACCCGGCCCCAGTCAGGCGGCCGCCTCCGGTCCGTCCGCCGCCCCGACTCACACGTTGAAGCGGAATTCCACCACGTCGCCGTCGCGCATCACGTAGTCCTTGCCCTCCATGCGGGCCTTGCCCTTGGCGCGGGCCTCGGCGACGGAGCCGGTCTCGACCAGCTCGTCGAAGGAGACGATCTCCGCCTTGATGAAGCCGCGCTGGAAGTCCGTGTGGATGACGCCGGCGGCCTCGGGAGCCGTCGCCCCCTTCTTGATCGTCCAGGCGCGGGCCTCCTTCGGCCCGGCGGTGAGGTACGTCTGCAGTCCGAGCGTGCGGAAGCCGACGTGCGCCAGCCTCGCCAGGCCGGGCTCGTCCTGCCCGACGGTCTGCAGCAGCTCCAGCGCCTCCTCCTCGTCCAGTTCGGCGAGGTCCGCCTCCAGCTTGGCGTTGAGGAAGACGGCCTCGGCGGGGGCGACGAGGGCCCGCTGGTCCGCCTTGAAGGTCTCGTCGGTGAGTTCGTCCTCGTCGACGTTGAAGACGTAGATGAACGGCTTCGTCGTCAGCAGGTGCAGCTCGTGCAGGGGAGCCGCCTCCTCGCTGCCCTGGGCGAGGCCCGCCGAGAAGAGGGTGCGGCCCTGCTCGAGGATGTCCTTGGCCTCCTGGACGGCCTTGACCTGGGGCTGCTTGTCCTTCTTGACCCGGGCTTCCTTCTCCAGCCGCGGCAGCACCTTCTCGATGGTCTGCAGGTCCGCGAGGATCAGCTCGGTGTTGATCGTCTCGATGTCGTCCTTCGGCGAGATCCTGCCGTCGACGTGCACGACGTTGTCGTCCTGGAAGGCGCGGATGACCTGGCAGATGGCGTCCGACTCGCGGATGTTGGCGAGGAACTTGTTGCCCAGGCCCTCTCCCTCGCTCGCCCCGCGCACGATCCCCGCGATGTCGACGAAGTCGACCGTGGCGGGCAGCACCTTCTCCGACTTGTAGATCTCGGCGAGCGTCCGCAGCCGCGGGTCCGGCACTCCGACCACGCCGACGTTCGGCTCGATCGTGGCGAACGGATAGTTGGCCGCCAGCACCTCGTTCTTGGTCAGGGCGTTGAAGAGGGTCGACTTTCCGACATTCGGCAGGCCGACGATTCCGATCGTGAGCGACACGTGGCGACTTCCCGTAGCGAGTATGAGGCGGTGATGGGGACTGAGGGAGCCCGGTACGGACTCGGGGGCCGCGCCGCCGATCCAGGGGCGCCGGACCTGGCCCGGTGACCGGGCCGGTCCACCAGTCTACGGCTCGAACTGACGGCCAACGCGTGTCCGTCCCCGCTGAAGGACGGTGACGCCGCCTACGTTGGAGCCGTGGAACAGCAGCACAGCGCACATGCGGGCCGCAAAGGCCCCGGTCAGGCGCGGGGGCAGGGGACCGGTCCGGCGCAGGGCCGGCGGCAGGGGGACCGTGAGCGCGGCCGGAAGGGCACCGAGCCGCGGGCAGCGGCGGCAGCCTCCTCTCCCGCCGTCCCGGGCAGCAAGCCCGCCGCCTCCGCGAAACCGTCCCCCGCTCCCGCCTCCGCGAGAGCCCGGCGCCGCGGCGGCAGCGAAGCGGCGGGAACGGAGGCCGCCGCCCTCTACCACGCGCAGCTGCGCTTCCCTCTCGTTCCGGCCAGGCTCACCGACTCCCTCTCCTGGCTGCCCCGTGCCCGGCTCACGGCGCTCGGCGTGGGGACCGTCGCCGTCCTGCTGATGCTGATCGCCGGGGGGACGTCCAGGCTGCTGTTCGACGGCTCCGTCCCCTTCTACGGCGGTGCCTTCCTCGTGACCTGCACGCTCTGCGCGGGATGGGTACGCCCTGCCGACCTGTGGACGGCGCCCGTGGCCGTCCCTCTCGCGTTCACCGCCGGGCTTCTCCTCATCAGCGGCGGGCCCGGCACGCAGGGCATCGCCGAGCAGCTGGCGAGCCTCTTCCCGGCGCTGGCCGTCAACGCGCTCTGGCTCTACGCCGGCACCCTGCTGGCCGCCTTCGTCGTGCTCGTACGGAAGGCCGGGCTCGTCGTGCAGCGGTCGCGTCTGCGGGCTCTGACGAAGGCGCAGGAAGAGGCGGAGGCCGACGAGGTCGCCTGACCGGCACGCCGCCGGCAAGCATGAGGGGCCGGCCGCCCGGGTGGGCGGCCGGCCCCTCTGCTGCTAGGGCGTGTCCGCAAAGTCGGTGTTGGCGTTGCTTAGTTGTGGTGCCTCGTCGTCATGAGCTGACTGATCAAGCCTGGGAGCGGATCGAGCCGCTGCTGCCGTCTTCCCG
>NZ_BMMP01000009.1 GCF_014645895.1 Streptomyces daqingensis
TTCGACAGGGGGCAACAGTCATGCCGGGCCCGGAGGCCAACGGCCCCATTGCAGGACCGCGAAAAACATAACGGGGGAGAGAGTTCCTGGGGCTGCACTGGCAGGACATCGATATTGAACGACGAACCCTGACCGTTCGGCGACAGTTCCAGAGCGGTACGTAGATGCTGTACGTCGACACGACCAAGGATCGTCGCCCGAAGACGGTTCCCCTCCCGCCTATGTGCATCGCGCCGCTGAATTGGCAGCGTCTGCGACAGGCGGTGGAGTGGGTAGTCGCTGGAACGAACTGGCCAGACTGCGATGACGTGTTCACTACACGGAGTGGTCGCCCGATCGAACCGCAGAACCCATACCAATCCCTTCGGACGGATACGACAACAGCCGATCTTCCGAGGACCCGGTGACACGACACGTGGCACGGTTGCGCTTCGCTGCTCTTCGCGGTCGGCGTCGCCCCGCGAGGTCGTGATCGAGATCTTGGGGCACTACGAAGTAGTGACTGCCGTCAACCGCTACTGTCAAAGCCCCCGCGATCCGTGATCGCGGGGGCTTTCGGCCTCTTCCGGCACTGTGCCCCCGGCAGGATTCGAACCTGCGACACCCGCTTTAGGAGAGCGGTGCTCTATCCCCTGAGCTACGGAGGCGGGGCTCGTACCGTGGTGGTGGTGCGAGCTCCAGGGCCGCCCGTGAGGGCGACCCTGGACAGGTTAGCTGATGCCTCGGCGTGGTGACGCAAGTGGCTGACGCCGTACCGTCACCGCTGCCGCGCCCCCGCTCGCGCGGAGGCAGCGGCCAGGCGTCGCTCGGCAGGCGGGCCGGTGCCTCAACGCCAGCCGCCCCAGCCACCTGACACCAGTACCGGCGTCGGCGACGCGTCGCCGGGATGCGTCGCGCCCCGTGCCAGGCGACCCCTCACGCCGACAACCCGCGTCATCACCCCTCACCCCGCGCCCAGCAGCTCCGCGAGTTCCTTGACGGCGCCCGCCACTTGGTCGCGGGTGTTCTTGTCCGCGATCAGGCCGGGGAGGTCGCCCGCCGGGAGGTCGAGGTAGCGGTCGGTGCGTTTGGCTGCCTCAGCCGCGTCGTGCACCAGTCCGTTGCCGACGAGGATCGAGACCGCCTTCGGCCACAGTTCGCTGTCCATGAGTTCGCGTACCGTCCGCGGCGCCGGTTCGGGTGCTGCGTTCGGGTCGGGCACCGTCCAGGAGTGCCGGCCGTGGCTCACGGTGAAGGGCTCGCGTCCCGGCAGGTCCACCGTGGCGCGGGTGCCGGCGGGCACCTCGGCGTCGACGGTGAGGTGGCCGTCTGCCCGCGTCCATGCGACCGACGCCTGGCCGTAGGGCGTCTCGTGCCGTGCCGAGGCGTGTGTGAGCCGGCTGTGGGGCCTGGGCCGCACCGTGATCTCCCGGTAGCCGGGGGCCGCGGGGGCGAGCCCGGCCACGACGCGGTGCATCCAGTCGGCGACGGCGCCGAGCGCGTAGTGGTTGAACGACGTCATCTGGCCGGGGTTGATCGACCCGTCGGGCAGCATGCTGTCCCACCGCTCCCAGATCGTGGTCGCGCCCATGCCGACGGGGTACAGCCACGACGGGCAGCCGCGTTCGAGCAGCAGCTTGTAGGCCAGGCCGAGGTGGCCCGCGGCGGTGAGCGCGTCCGTGATCAGGGGGGTGCCGACGAACCCGGTGCTGATGCGGAAGCCGTTGACCCGTACGAGGTCGGCGAGCTGCTCCGCGGCGCGTTCCCGCTGGGACGCTTCGGGCAGGAGCGCCCATTCGAGGGCCAGCGCGTACAGGGCCGGTGCGTCGCTGACGATGCGGCCCGAGGCGGTCACGTACTCGCGGGCGAAGGCTTCCCGGGTGCGTGCGGCGAGCGACGCGTAGTGGTCGGCGTCCGTCTCGCGGCCCAGTACGCGGGCGGTGTCCGCGAGGATCTCGGCGGACCGGGCGAGGTGTGCGGTGGCGACGGCGTCGGGGTCCGCCTTCGCGGCGAACGGGTCGTCGGGCGGGGCGGTGGGGTCGAGCCAGTCGCCGAACTGGAAGCCTCCGGCCCAGATGCCGTCCGTGGTCAGTGAGGCGATCTTCTCGACCCACTTGCGCATGCTGGGGAACTGCCGTGCGAGGAGTGCGGCGTCGCCGTAGCGCTGGTACTGCACCCACGGCACGATCACGGTCGCGTCGCCCCAGGCGGCCGCTGTGGGGCTCTCGTTGCTCACCCTCTCCCGCGGGTGCCGCAGCTCCGGGATCACCCACGGCACCGACCCGTCCGGGTGCTGTTCGGCGGCGAGGTCCGCGAGCCAGGAATCGAGGAAGCCGGCGGTGTCGAAGAGGAAACTCGCGGTGGGGGCGAAGACCTGGATGTCGCCGGTCCAGCCGAGCCGTTCGTCCCGCTGGGGGCAGTCGGTCGGGACGTCGAGGAAGTTGCCGCGCGTGCTCCACACGACGTTCTCGTGGAAGCGTTCCAGGTCCGGTTCGGAGCAGGAGAACCAGCCGGTGCGGCGCAGGTCCGTGCCCACGACGACCGCTTCGACGTCGCCCTCTTCGAGGCCGGGGACGCCGGTGACCTCGGCGTAGCGGAAGCCGTGGAAGGTCAGGCCGGGTTCGAGCAGCGCCTCTTCGGCGTCGGCGAGCACGTAGCTGTCGGTCGCCTTCGCCGTGCGGAGCGGGCGGACGCCCAGTTCGCCGTTCTCCAGTACCTCCGCGTGGCGGACGGTGACCTCGTCGCCCGACGTCGTCTTCCGCACGCGGAGGCGCACCCAGCCGACGAGGTTCTGCCCGAAGTCGACGAGTGTCTTGCCGGACGGCGACCGGAAGACCCTGCCGGCGGGCACCACTTCGGTGACCCGTACGGGTGGGCCCGTGGGTGCGGTCAGGCGGCTGAGGTCCGCGTCGAGGACGTCCACGCCGTCGACGGCCGGCTCGCGTACCCGCAGGTCGGTGCGCTGCCCGTCGTACAGCTCGTTCTCGAGGATGCCGCTCTCACGGGCCGTCCACTGCCCGTTGGTGGCGATGACGTCGCGGGAGCTGTCGTGGTAGGTCACTTCCAGTTGGGCGCACAGGGCCAGCCGGTCGCCGTAGGTCGCCCGCCGGCCTCCGCCCAGGCCGATCCGGCCGCGGTACCAGCCGTTGCCGAGCAGCACCTCGAGCGTGTTCTCGCCTTCGCGCAGCAGGTCCGTGACGTCGTACGTCTGGTAGCGCAGCCGGTTGTGGTAGCTCGTCCACCCGGGGGCGAGTACGTGGTCGCCGACCTGGCTGCCGTTCAGGGTCGCCGTGTAGAGGCCGTGCGCGGTGGCGTAGAGGCGTGCGGAGGCGATGCCGGAGCGGAGGACCGCGGTCCGCGCCACGACGGGTGCCGGCTCTCCGATGCGGCCGATGGCGGCGGGGGTGATGAAGCGGCCCGTCCAGTCGCCGGGTTCGAGCAGGCCCGTCTCGACGGCGGAGGGTGCGCCGAACTCCGTCCAGCGCTCGCCGGAGGCCACCCGTACCCGCACGGACGCCCGCGTGCGTGAGGGGAGCGGCTCGAAGGGCCAGGGGACGAGGACCTGCTCGTCCGATTCGACGCGGACGGTCGTCTCGCCGTTCAGTTCCACTTCGTACGCGGTCTGGCGCCACTCGGGGTCGTCGGTGACGGTCTGCCAGGACAGGCGGGGCGCGGGTGTGCCGATGCCGAGTGGGGAGTCGAGGTGCTCGAAGCGGACAGGGCTGATGGTGGGGGCGTTCGCGTTCATGCCGTGGCACGCTCCGATTCGATCTGCTCGAGTGACTTGCCCGAGGTGTCGGGCATGAAGAAGTAGCCCACGGCGCCGCTGATCACGAGGAAGACCACCAGCAGGCCCGCGACGGGCTCGATCCCCGTGCTCGCCAGTACGGGGACGAAGAAGCTCCAGATGCCCAGCAGCACCCGCGCGGTGCCGAAGGTGAGGCCCTGGGCGGTACCGCGCAGGATGGTCGGGAACAGCTCCTGGCTGAAGACCTTGTACATCGCCTCTCCGGCGAGCGCGGCGCCCACGGCCCAGAAGAGGATGTTGCCGATGATCACCGGGATGGTGAAGGGGAGGACCAGGTAGATCGCGAAGGCCGTGACCTGCATCAGCGCGCCGACGCCCCACATGCGCTTGCGGATCGTGTGGGAGCGGTCGGCGAGCCGCATGAACAGCACCCAGGTCGCCACGATGCCGAGCGCGAAGCCGAGGGCGGTGAGGCCGACGCTGACCGCCTGACTGCCCGCGTCGAGGGACTTGATGATGTACGGGTTGAAGATGCCCTTGGTGCCGGCGGCGAGGTTCCAGAACGCGTAGATGGTCACGGTCCACACCAGCGCCCGCAGGTTCGCGCCCCTGAACAGGTTGCGGAGCTTCTGCTGGACGGGGGCCTGTGAGGCCGCGGCCTCCTTCCACCGCGGGGATTCGGTCAGCCCCTGGCGCAGGGCCCACGTGACCATCGCGACCAGCACGAGGTGCAGGAACACGATGCGGATCCCGAGCATGCCCAGCGGGGCGAGGAAGAAGGCGAGCAGCAGTACGACCAGGGGGCCCGCGTTCCAGGCGAGGTGGGTGAAGCCCAGCAGCTTGCCGCGTGCCTTGGCCGGTGAGAACTCGCCCACGAGGGCGAGGGAGGCGGGCACGTCGGCCCCTACCGCGACGCCCACGATGAACGTGCCGATGAACAGCGTGGGCGAGTTGAACGACAGCGCGATCATCAGCACGCCCGCCGCGTAGACGAGCAGGTCGTACTTGTAGATGCGCTTGCGGCCCAGCTTGTCGCCCAGGCGGCCGCCGATGAAAGCGCCCAGTGCGCACCCGAGGGCGTTCGGGCCGATCGCGGCGAGCGCGCCGACGGCCCCGCTGCTGAGGCCGAGTTCGGACTGGAAGAGGGACAGCCCCGCGCTGAGCGCGACGATGGAGCCGGCGTCGATGTACGAGGCCATTCCGGCCAGGATCGCCCACTTCCACTGCTGCCGGCTGATCGTCCCGCCGTCGTCGGCTGGACCTGTGCCGACCGCTTCCGTAGATGCCATGCCGGACTCCTATGTCCTCATTGCTGCCAGGCATTGAAACGTATTAAGCGGGCACCGTAGTTGCCTCATGGATGGGTGACAACACCTGGAACGAGGTTCGTGTGAACGTTTTATGAGCTGGTCGCGGCGCCATGTGATGCCGCGGCTGCTTCCCGGCGGGCCGTCACCCGCCGCCCGCACACGCGGTGAGCAGCGCGGTCGCCCGCCTGCGGTCGGCGCGCCCGCGTGGCGGCGGGGACCCGCGGCCCGGCACGGCGGCGGCGGGCCTGACGTAGCACATCACGGCTGGCCAGAGGGGGAAAGGGGTCGGTCCGCACCGGACGCGCCGTCCGCCGGCAGTGCGGTGGACGGGGGGCCGTCCCGTCCCCCGTGATACGCGTCCCCGACCGGTGTGAAACGTATTTCTCGACGCGGGAGTATGGTGCGAGGTGAGAGCGGTGGGAACACACCGGTGGCAGCCGTCGGAGGCGGGGGCACCTTCATGGTCAGCATCAAGGACGTCGCGCGCCGGGCCGGCGTGTCCATCGGCACCGTGTCGAACGCGCTGAACAGGCCGGACCGGGTCTCCCCCGACACGCGGGCTCGCGTCATGTCGGCCGTCGACGAACTCGGCTACGTGCGCAGCGAGTCCGCCCGCCAGCTCCGCGCCGGGCAGAGCCGCATCATGGCGCTGCTCGTGCTCGACATGGGCAACCCGTTCTTCGTGGACGTCGCGCGGGGAGCCGAGCAGGCGGCCCGCGCCGAAGGTCTCGGCGTCATGCTCTGCAACAGCGATCAGGACGAGACGGCCGAGGCGCTGTACCTCTCCCTGTTCGCGGAGCAGCGCGTGCGCGGCGTGCTCATCACGCCCGCGGACCTCACCGGCAAGACGATGCGATCGTTCCAGCGGCACGGCACGCCCTACGTCTTCGTGGACAGGGTGGTGGCCGCGGACGAGGCGTGCTCCGTGTCGGTCGACGACGTCGCCGGCGGCGAGCTGGCCGTTCGGCATCTGATCGACGGGGGCCACACCTCGATCGCCTACGTCACCGGGCCGCTGCACCTCGCGCAGTGCCAGGACCGGATGACGGGTGCGCTGAAGGCCCTCGGCGACGCCGGGCTCCAGCCCGAGGGGCTGACGGTGCTGGAGAACCGCGCGGACGACGTGGCGTCGGGGCGCGACGCCGGCTCGCGCTTCCTTGGCCTGCACTCCCGTCCCACCGCGATCTTCTGCTCCAACGACCTGCTCGCTCTCGGGGTGCTGCAGACGCTGTTCGCGGCGGGCGTGCGGCTGCCCGAGGACGTCTCGATCGTCGGCTACGACGACATCGAGTTCGCCGCGGCCGCCGCGGTCCCCCTCACGTCGGTGCGGCAGCCCGCGGTACGGATGGGGCGGACGGCGGCCGAGCTGCTGATCGACGAGACCAGCGGCAACCCGGAGCACGTGCATCAGAGCATCACGTTCCAGCCCGAACTCGTCGTGCGGCGCTCCACTTTCCCCCGTCGGCGGTGACCGGCCGCCCGCCCGGGCGCGTCGGCGGAGTGCGCCGTCAGGTCCTGGTGCGGAGGTGCTGAGCGGCACGTGCCCACTCCTGCGGGCTGCCGTGGTCGCCGGACGGTTCGTACGTCCGCAGCGGCAGGGCGCCGCGCAGCACCCTCCTGACGTCGCCGATGTCGCCCCGGAGCGTGCCGTGCGCCCGTGCCTGCACCACGACGTTGCCGAGCGCCGAGGCCTCGGCCGGGCCCGCGGTCACGGGCAACCGGCAGGCGTCGGCGGTGAGTTGGCACAGCAGCGCGTTGTGCACCCCGCCCCCTACGACGTGCACGGCGTCGACCTCGCGGGCGGCCAGCCGCTGCGCGTCCTCGACGGCCAACCGGTGTGCCAGGGCGAGCGAGTCCAACACGCACCGTGCGTACCCGGCCGGGTCCTCCGGGACGGGGCGGCCGGTGCGGCGGCAGGCGTCGGCGATGCGCCGGGGCATGTCGCCGGGTGCGAGGAACCGGGGATCGCCCGCGTCGATCACCGACCGCAGGGGCGGGGCGGCCGCGGCGTCGCGGAGCAGCGTCTCCAGGTCCTGTGGCCGCCCCTGCGACTCCCAGGTCCGCAGGCACTCCTGGAGCAGCCACAGGCCCATGATGTTGCGCAGGTAGCGGACGGTGCCGTCGACGCCGAGCTCGTTGGTGAAGTTCGCCTGCCTGCTCTCGTCCGACAGCACCGGCGAGGTCAGTTCGAGGCCGGCCAGCGACCAGGTGCCGGTGGCGATGTAGGCGAAACGGCCGGTCGCGGCCGGCACGGCGGCGACCGCGGAGGCGGTGTCGTGGGAGGCGACGGCGGTGACGGGCACCGGTCCCGTCAGGCCCGTCTCCTCCAGCACTTCGGGCAGCAGCTCGCCGGCGGGGTCGCCCGGCTGCCGCAGCGGAGGGAAGAGCGACAGCTCGATGTCTGCGGCCTCGGCGACAGCCGGTGAGAAGTCCCGGGTGCGCGGGTCGACGAGCTGGGTGGTGGAGGCGTTGGTCAGCTCGGTGCCGCGTACGCCCGTCAGCCAGTACGAGAGCAGGTCGGGTATGAGCAGCAGCTGCTGTGCGGCGGCGAGTTGGGGTGTGCCGCGGGCGGCGGCGAGCTGGTAGAGGGTGTTGAAGGGGAGGTGCTGCAGGCCGGTGTGCGCGTACAGCTCCTCGGGCGTGATCCGTTCCGAGACGCGGGCCGCCATGCCGTCCGTGCGGGCATCCCTGTAGTGGACGGGGTTGCCCAGCAGCGCGCCGTGCGCGTCGAGGAGGCCGTAGTCGACGGCCCAGGAGTCGACGCCGGCCGAGTCGACGGGGCTGGCGGCGCGGAGCCCGTCGAGGACGCCCTGGTAGAGGGCGAGCACGTCCCAGTGCAGTGTTCCGCCCGTACGCACCGGCCTGTTGGGAAAGCGGTGGACCTCCCGCAGCTCCACGGTTCCCGGCCCGACGTGGCCGGTCATGACGCGGCCGCTGGACGCACCGAGGTCGACGGCCGCGTACGAGCCGGTCGCGGGGGACGCTGCGGGTGCGGGCGGTGGCACGGTGGCGGACCTCGGATCGTCGGGAGCGGGGATCAGCGCAGGAAGGCGGCGGCCACACCCGCGTCGACGGGAACGTGCATCCCCGTGGTGTGGCTGAGGTCGCCGCCGGTCAGGGCGAAGACGGCGTTGGCGACGTGCTCGGGCAGCACTTCGCGCTTGAGGAGGGTGCGCTGGGCGTAGAACTCGCCGAGCCGCTCCTCGGGTACGCCGTAGACGGCCGCCCGCTGGGCGCCCCAGCCGCCCGCGAAGATGCCGGAGCCGCGTACGACGCCGTCGGGGTTGATGCCGTTGACGCGGATTCCGTCCTGACCCAACTCTGCTGCGAGAAGGCGCACTTGGTGTGCCTGGTCTGCTTTCGCGGCACCGTAGGCGATGTTGTCCGGACCGGCGAAGACGCCGTTCTTGGAGGAGATGTAGACGATGTCGCCTCCCATGCCCTGCGCGCGCATCATGCGGGCCGCCTCGCGCGAGGTCAGGAAGGAGCCGCGCGGCATGATGCCGTGCTGCAGGTCCCAGTCGTCCGCCGTGGTCTCCAGCAGCGGTTTCGACAGGGAGACGCCGGCGTTGTTGACCACGAGGTCCACGCCGCCGAAGGCCAGCGCCGCCTCACGGAACGCCGCGGCGATCTGCTCCTGCGAGGTGACGTCGACCGTGACGGCGACGGCCTTGTCGGGCCCGCCCAGTCCGGCGGCGGTCTCGGCCGCGCTGTCCGCCGCCCGGTCGGCCACGACGACGCAGGCGCCCTCGGCCACCAGCCTCCGCGCCACGGCCCGTCCGATGCCCGAACCGGCGCCCGTCACCAGCGCCACTCGCGTCGCCAGCGGCTTCGGGGCGGGCATGCGGCGCAGTTTGGCCTCCTCCAGCTCCCAGTACTCGATGCGGAACTTCTCCGACTCCTCGATGGGCGCGTAGGACGAGACGGCTTCGGCGCCGCGCATCACGTTCACGGCGTTGACGTAGAACTCGCCCGCCACCCTCGCTGTCTGCTTGTCCTTGCCGAACGTGAACATGCCCACGCCCGGCACCAGCACGACGGCGGGGTCGGCGCCCCGCATGGCGGGAGAGCCGGGCACGGCGTGCCGCTCGTAGTACTCCCGGTACTCGGCGCGGTAGGCCTCGTGCAGTTCGCGCAGGCGGTCCACGGCCTCGTCGAGCGGGGCCCGCGCGGGCAGGTCGAGGACGAGCGGGCGCACCTTCGTACGCAGGAAGTGGTCCGGGCAGGACGTGCCGAGCGCGGCGAGCCGCGGGTGCTCCTCGCGGGAGAGGAAGTCCAGCACCGCCTCGGAGTCCGTGAAGTGGCCGACCTGCGGGTTGTCGGTGGAGGCCAGGCCGCGTACGAACGGCGCCAGCGCCGCGGCCCGTTCACGTCGCTCCGCCTCGGGAAGAGGTTCGCATCCCTCGCGTACGGGCCCGAACGGCTCGGCGCGGCCGTGCTGTTCGAGGAAGCTCTCGGCGGTGCGGATGATGTGCAGCGAGTTCCGCTCGCACTCCTCGCTCGTCGCGCCCCACGCGGTGATGCCGTGCCCGCCGAGGACGCAGCCGACCGCCTGCGGGTGGGCCTCCTGCACGGCGGCGATGTCCAGGCCGAGCTGGAAGCCGGGGCGCCGCCACGGGACCCACACCACGCTGTCGCCGAAGCATTCCCGGGTGAGCCGCTCCCCGTCGGCCGCGCAGGCCAGGGCGATTCCGGAGTCGGGGTGCAGATGGTCCACGTGCGCGGCCTCGACCAGGCCGTGCATGGCGGTGTCGATCGAGGGAGCGGCGCCGCCCCTGCCGTGCAGGCAGTAGTCGAAGGCGTCGACCATCTCGTCCTCGCGCTCCACCCCCGGGTAGACGGCCTTGAGCGCGCGCAGCCGGTCGAGGCGCAGGGCGGCGAGGCCGCCCGCGGTGAGGGTGCCGAGGTCGCCGCCGGAGCCCTTCACCCACAGCAGTTCGGTGTCCGAGCCGGTGACGGGGTCGGGGGCGGTGCCCTTCGCGGAGGTGTTGCCGCCCGCGTAGTTGGTGTTGCGGGGGTCGGCGCCGAGCCGGTGCGAGCGGGCGAGGAGGGCGTCGACGGTCCGGGAGTGCTGTGCGGTCATGCGGATTACGCCCCCCAGCCGGCCTGCCGGCCGCCCTTGCGTTCGCCGGTGATCTTCTCCGCCCAGCCGGAGCGGTGGTACGCCGCGACGGGGTCGGGGCCGAGGCCCCGCTCCTGGCGGATCCGGGCGAGCAGAGGCCGCACGTCGGTGTTGTAGGCGTCCATCAGCACGGCGTTCGCCCCGAGCACGTCCCCGGAGCGCTGCGCGACGGCGAGCGTCTCACGGTCCACGAGGAGGGCTTTGGCGGTGGCTTCCTGGACGTTCATGACCGAGCGGATGATGGCGGGGATCTTCGGCTCGATGTTGTGGCACTGGTCGAGCATGAAGGCGATGCCCGCGTCCTCCTCCAGGGCTCCTCCGCGCACCACCTCGTACATGATGCGGAAGAGCTGGAAGGGGTCGGCCGAGCCGACCATCAGGTCGTCGTCGGCGTAGAAGCGCGAGTTGAAGTCGAATCCGCCGAGCTTCCCCTCGCGCAGCAGCAGCGCGACGATGAACTCGATGTTGGTGCCCGGCGCGTGGTGGCCGGTGTCCACGACGACCTGCGCCTTCGGGCCGAGGCGCAGGCAGTGGGCGTAGGCGGTGCCCCAGTCGGGGACGTCGGTGGTGTAGAAGGCGGGCTCGAAGAACTTGTACTCCAGAAGCATCCGCTGACCTTCGCCGAGGCGGTCGTACACCGCTGTCAGCGACTCGGCCAGCCGGTCCTGGCGCGCGCGGATGTCGTCCTGGCCCGGGTAGTTGGTGCCGTCGGCGAACCACAGCTTCAGGTCGCGTGAGCCGGTCGCGTCCATGATGTCGACGCACTCCAACAAGTGGTCCAGCGCCTTGCGGCGGACCGCGGCGTCCGGGTGCGTGACGGATCCGAGCTTGTAGTCGTCGTCCTGGAAGACGTTGGCGTTGATCGTGCCCAGGCGCAGGCCCCGGTCCTTCGCGTGGGCGGCCAGCGCGCCGTAGTCGTCCACCTTGTCCCAGGGGATGTGCAGCGCGACGCTCGGCGCGACCCCGGTGTGCTCGTGGACGCGTGCGGCGTCGTCGAGCTTCTCCTCGGGGGTGCGGGGAACGCCCGGCTGTGCGAACACCTTGAACCGGGTGCCCGAGTTGCCGTAGGCCCACGAGGGCGTCTCGATCCGCTGGGACTGGAGGGCGGCCTCGACGGCCGTCAGGTCGGGGTCTGACATACGTCTCCTCTGCGCGGAGCGATGCCCGGGCCCGTGAGGGCCGACCGGGGCACATGCAAAACGATTCAATACGCGATGCCGGAAACGTAGGGCCAGTCCTCCGCGGCCGTCAAGGCTTGCGGCGCCGGGGCCGACGACCTGCCTGTAGTACGGCCACTTGAGGCCCATTGTCCGGCCTCCGGCTTCCCTGGCCCTGGTGGATTGAAACAATTCATTGTGTCCGTGGCCGTGCGGTGCCGGTGAGCTGCCTCCAGAAGGCGTGTGAAGCCGCGGGGGAGGGGCGGCCAGCGGACGACGGGCAGCCCTCCGCGGCGGGGCCCCGGGCCGTGCCCGTCTCGCGCCGCGTACGGCCCGGGGGTCTGCCGGCGAGGCCTGTACGGTCGGGGCGTCGCGCCACCGCCCGTCCGGCGGGCGGCGCGTTCGCACGGCGTCGGCAGGAGAGCGGGAGAGATGAGCGCACGTTTCGAGGAGATCGACTGGCGTGCGACGCCGATGGGGGAGATCAGCCTGCGGCGCCGGCGGCTGCCGGGCTCGGACGTGGAGGTCCACGAGGTCAAGCTGGGCGACGAGTTCCTCATGTCGAGCCTGTTCACGGCCGGTGAGGTGGCGCTCGCGGAGCTTGGCCTGGCGGCGCACCCCGGCGCGGGCGGGCTGGACGTCGTGGTGGGCGGACTGGGCCTCGGCTACACGGCGGAGGCCGTGCTGCGGGAGGAGCGGGTGGCCTCGCTGACGGTGATCGAGGGCCTGGAGACGGTGATCGACTGGCACGAGCGTCAACTCGTGCCGCTGGGCGAGCGGTTGACGTCCGACCCGCGCTGCCGGCTGGTGCACGGCGACTTCTTCGCCCTGGCCGCCGGCGCCGAAGGGCTGGACCCCGGGCAGCCGGGCCGCCGCTTCGACGCGGTGCTCGTCGACATCGACCACTCGCCCGACCATGTGCTGGCCGAGGGCCACTCGTCGTTCTACGGTCCTGCCGGACTGCGGGCGCTGGCCGGGCAGTTGAAGCCGGAGGGCGTGTTCGCACTGTGGTCCGACGATCCGCCGGACGATGCGTTCGCCGCCTCGCTGCGGGAGGTGTTCGCCGAAGCGGCCGGGCATGTCGTGACGTTCGCCAATCCGCTGACCGGCGGCACCGCCACGAACACCGTCTACGTGGCGCGCGGTGGTGACGGGGCGGGCCGGCCGTAGGGGTGTCTCCTCCCGGATGGGGAGGGCCGCGGGCTGCCAGCGGTCACAGTGGTGCGGAACTTCCGGCCCCGCGCGGGGGATTCCCGAAACGGTGAGGACGGCCGCAGAGCCCTGGCCGTCGTCTCTCAGCCGCCCCGTCCGTCGTCCGCGTCCGGCTCCCCGCCGCTGCCGCGGAAGGTGCGCAGCAGCCGTTCCGCCGCCAGCGACGCCGGCAACTCGCCGTCCCTGACCCGCTGTTCGAGGACGGGGGCGAGCTTCCGCACCTCGGGGTCGTCGCGGAGGCTCGCGAGGAGCTGCTCGCGGACCATGGACCAGACCCACTCGACCTGCTGCTCGCGTCGCTTCCGTGTCAACTCGCCGTCGGAGTTCAGGAGTTCGCGATGCGCCCGGAGGCGTTCCCAGACGGTGTCGAGGCCGGTGCCCTCCCGGGCGCTGCAGGTGAGGACGGGCGGCCGCCAGGCGGCGTCCGGCCCCTGGAGCATCCGCAGGGCGCCGGAGAGCTCGCGGGCGGCGGAGCGGGCGTCGCGTTCGTGCGGCCCGTCGGCCTTGTTGACGGCGACGACGTCGGCGAGTTCCAGCACGCCCTTCTTGATGCCCTGCAGCTGGTCTCCGGTGCGGGCGAGGGTGAGCAGCAGGAACGAGTCGACCATGTTGGCCACGGCCGTCTCCGACTGGCCCACGCCGACGGTCTCCACGAGCACCACGTCGTACCCGGCCGCCTCCATGACGATCATCGTCTCGCGGGTGGCGCGGGCGACTCCGCCGAGCGTCCCCGAGGTGGGGGAGGGCCGCACGAACGCCGCCGGGTCGACGGCGAGCCGCGCCATGCGGGTCTTGTCGCCGAGGATGGAGCCGCCGGTGCGGCTGGAGGACGGGTCGACGGCGAGGACGGCGACGCGGTGGCCGAGCCCGGTCAGCATGCTGCCCAGCGCGTCGATGAACGTGGACTTGCCGACGCCGGGCACGCCGCTGATGCCGACCCGCACGGCGCCCCCGGCGTGGGGCAGCAGCCGGGTCAGCAGCTGCTGGGCGAGTTCCCGGTGGGCGGCCTTACCGGACTCCACGAGCGTGATCGCGCGGGCGATGTGTGCTCGGGAGCCGGCGAGGACGCCGTCGGCGTAGCCGTCGATGTCGATCGCGGGTGCTTTCGGTGCCATGGGCCGCACTGGATCACAGCTCGTGGCCGAGCGCGCCGGCCAGGCTCTGGAGCAGGCCGTGCGCCGCGTCCGGAATCACGGTGCCGGGCGGGAAGACGGCCGCGGCGCCCATCTCCTTCAGCGCCTCGACGTCCTGCGGCGGGATCACGCCGCCGACGACGATCATGACGTCTTCCCGGCCGGCCTCGGCCAGCTCCTCCCGCAGCGCCGGCACGAGCGTGAGGTGCCCGGCGGCCAGCGAGGAGACGCCGACGATGTGCACGTCGGCCTCCACCGCCTGCCGCGCCACCTCCGCGGGCGTCTGGAACAGCGCGCCGACGTCGACGTCGAAGCCCAGGTCTGCGAAGGCCGTCGCGATGACCTTCTGCCCGCGGTCGTGGCCGTCCTGGCCCATCTTGGCGACGAGGATGCGCGGGCGCCGCCCCTCGGCCTCCTCGAACGCCTCCACGAGGGCACGCGTGCGCTCCACACCCGGTGAGGTCCCTGCTTCGTCGCGGTACACGCCGGAGATCGTACGGATCTGCCCCGCGTGGCGCCCGTACTCCTTCTCCAGGGCGTCGGAGATCTCGCCGACGGTGGCCTTCGCACGGGCCGCGTCCACCGCGAGCGCCAGGAGGTTGCCCTCCAGCCCGCCGCCGGAGCGGTGCCCCTCGGCCGCCGCCGCGGTCAGGGCGCGCAGCGCGTCCTGGCAGGCGTCCTCGTCGCGTTCCTCGCGCAGCCGGCGGAGCTTGTCGATCTGCTGGGCGCGGACCGCGGAGTTGTCGACCTTGAGGACGTCGATCTTCTCGTCGCTGTCGACGCGGTACTTGTTGACGCCGATCAGCGCCTGCCGTCCGGAGTCGATCCGCGCCTGAGTGCGGGCGGCGGCCTCCTCGACGCGGAGCTTGGGGATGCCGGCGTCGATGGCCTTCGCCATGCCCCCGGCCGCCTCCACCTCCTCGATGTGCTGCCACGCCCGGCGGGCCAGGTCGTGCGTGAGGCGTTCGACGTACGCGCTGCCGCCCCACGGGTCGATGACGCGTCCGGTGCCCGACTCCTGCTGCAGCAGCAGCTGCGTGTTGCGGGCGATGCGCGCGGAGAAGTCCGTCGGGAGGGCGAGGGCCTCGTCGAGGGCGTTGGTGTGCAGCGACTGCGTGTGGCCCTGGGTGGCGGCCATCGCCTCGACGCAGGTGCGGGCCACGTTGTTGTAGACGTCCTGCGCGGTGAGCGACCAGCCGGAGGTCTGGCAATGGGTGCGCAGCGACAGCGACTTGGGGTTCCGCGGTCCGAACTTCTTCACCAGCCTGGCCCACAGCAGCCTGCCCGCACGCAGCTTCGCGATCTCCATGAAGAAGTTCATGCCGATCGCCCAGAAGAACGACAGGCGCGGCGCGAAGGCGTCGACGTCCAGCCCGGCGTCGAGGCCCGCGCGCAGGTACTCGACACCGTCGGCGAGGGTGTAGGCGAGCTCCAGGTCGGCTGTCGCGCCCGCCTCCTGGATGTGGTAGCCGGAGATCGAGATGGAGTTGTAGCGCGGCATCCGCTGCGAGGTGAACGCGAAGATGTCGGAGATGATCCGCATCGAGGGCTGCGGCGGATAGATGTAGGTGTTGCGGACCATGAACTCCTTGAGGATGTCGTTCTGGATGGTCCCGGCCAGCTTCTCGGGCGGTACGCCCTGCTCCTCGGCGGCGACGATGTACAGCGCGAGGACGGGCAGCACGGCGCCGTTCATCGTCATCGACACGCTCATCTTCTCCAGCGGGATGCCGTCGAAGAGCTGACGCATGTCGTAGATGGAGTCGATCGCGACGCCCGCCATGCCGACGTCACCGGTCACGCGCGGATGGTCGCTGTCGTAACCCCGGTGCGTGGGCAGGTCGAACGCGACGGACAGGCCCTTCTGCCCCGCCGCGAGGTTGCGCCGGTAGAAGGCGTTCGACTCCTCCGCCGTGGAGAACCCCGCGTACTGGCGGATGGTCCACGGCTGGTTGACGTACATCGTGGGGTACGGGCCCCGCAGGTACGGCGCGATGCCGGGGTACGTCTCCAGGAAGTCCAGCCCCGCGACGTCCCCTTCGGTGTACAGCGGCTTGACGGCGATGCCCTCGGGGGTCTCCCACACGAGGTCGCTCTCGCTCTTGCCGGTGCTCTCCTGCACGGCCGACTGCCATGCCCCATAGGCCTGTTCACCGTTCCCGGAGGCTGCCGGCGCACCCCCGTCCGGCCCGTCGAGGGCGATCCCGGAGAAGTCGGGGACGGCGTCCCCCGCACCAGGCTGCTGTGCCGCGCCCTGCATCAGGCCACTCCCAATCGGTCGAGGACGGAGGAGAGGAGGGCGACGGCGTCGCCGCCCGAGTAGACGAACTCGCCGACGCCGGCCCGCAGATACGCCTCGCGTTCCGCCCCGGACGGCCGCCCCGCGAGCAGCACCGGGTCCGCGCCCGCCGCGACCAGCGCGGCGGCGACACCCTCGGCCTGCTCGGCGTACAGCTTGTCGCTGGAGCACACGCACGCGGCCTTCGCCCCGCTGTCCGTGAACGCCTCCGCCACGTCGGCCTCGCCGACCGTCTCGGGCTCGTGGACGGGCTCGATGCCGCCCGCCTGCAGGAGGTTGGCGGCGAACCCGACGCGTGCCGTGTGCGCCGCGGCCGGGCCGAGCGCCGCGATGAAGACGCGGGGACGGGCGCCGGTGGCGGCGAGGTGGGCGTCAGAGCGGGCACGCAGCTCCTCGAAGGCCTCGTCGCGGCGTACCTTCGGAAGCCCCCCGCCGGGCTCGGGCGGCGCCGGGGCGCGTTGGACGGGCTCCTCGGCGAGATGGGGGAACTCGCTGACGCCGGTGACCGGTTCACGGCGGTGCGCCAGATCGGCGCTGCGCCGCTCCCACGACTGAGCGAGCCGTTCCGCGACCAGACCGGACCGCCAAGCCGCCGCCTGGCCGCCCGCGTTCTCGATCTCCTGGAAGAACTCCCATGCCTTGCGGGCGAGTTCGTCCGTCAGCCGCTCCACGTACCAGGAGCCGCCCGCGGGATCGATCACCTGCGCCAGGTGCGATTCCTCCAGCAGGATCGAGGAGGTGTTGCGCGCGATGCGGCGCGCGAAGGCGTCGGGCAGGCCGAGCGCCGAGTCGAAGGGCAGGACGGTCACCGCGTCGGCCCCGCCGACGCCCGCGGCCAGGCACGCGACGGTCGTGCGCAGCATGTTCACCCACGGGTCCCGGCGGGCCATCATCACCCTCGACGTGACGGCGTGCTGCCGCTGCGCCGCGCCGGCCGGGCCGACGGAGCAGACTTGGGCGACGCGGGCCCACAGGCGCCGCGCGGCGCGCAGCTTGGCGGTGGTCAGGAACTGGTCCGCGGTGGCCGCGTACCGGAACTCCAGCTGCGCGCATGCCGCTTCGGCCGTGAGGCCCGCGGCGGTCAGTTCACGGAGGTAGGCGACGCCGGTGGCGAGCGAGGCGCCCAGCTCCTGAGCGGCGGAGCCGCCCGCCTCGTGGTACGGCAGAGCGTCGACGGTGAGGGCCCGCAGCCCCGGATAGCCGCCGTGGCAGGTCTCGGCGAGGCGGGCGGCGCTCGCGCACTGCCCGTCGAGGTCCGACGCGTCGCCGGTACGGGCGAGCAGGCCCAGCGGATCGGCGCCGAGGTTGCCGAGCGCGGCGCGGGGCGGGACGGAACGCGTCTCGTAGAGCCGCAGCAACTCCCGTGCGGCGGCGTCGAATTCGGCCCCCGCGTCGAGATGGACCGGGGCGAGGTCGAGGTGGACGCCGTCCAGGGCGTCCGGCAGCCGCTCGACGGGGACGCCCGCGGCGCCGGCCGAGACCCACAGCGACGTCACGCCGTTCTCGAGGTCGGCGAGCATCTCCTCGTTGCAGCGCGCCGCGTCGGGCTGCCGGTGGAGCTGACGTACGTCCCAGCCCGTGAGGGCGTTGCCTTCCGGCTTGCCGCCGCGCACGAACGGAGGCGCGCCCGGGCAGCCGGCGTCACCGGCGAAGTCGGAGGACGTGTACAGCGGGCGGACCGTGAGCCCGTCCTCCAGCTCGGTGGCGAGGACGTCCTCGACCGCCGGTCCGGAGGCTTCCGCGGCACCCGTCTTGCGCAGCACGCCTTCCACGAGGCGCCGCCAGTCGTCGCGGCTCGCGTCGGGGAACTCGGCGGCGAGGGAGAACTCGTCGTCAGGCAGGACCGTCATGGCGCAAGGCTAGGCGAGCGCCCGCTCAGCCGGGAGCGGGAACGGATGTGACCTTGGACGCTCGGATGTGAAGCCGGACGTCCGAAGCCGCTCCCCGGGCCGCCCGCGCGGGGCCGAGCGCGTGCCGACGCCGCGCCGCCGTGCGGTGGCTGACGGAGCGACTGGGCGGACACCGTGCGGGCGGCGCACGAGGCGGGCCGCCCCCGGACAGGCGCCCGAGGATCCCCCGGACGGGCCGCCGCCGGGCCGTGCCTCAGAGATTCGGGTCCGGCCATCCGAAGGACGCCTGCGTCCTGGGAGGCAGCGGGCCGGCGCCCACGCCCTGCAGGTCGCGGTCGGCCACCCGCATCAACTGCCGCCCCAGTTCGGCCATCGCCCGGCTCGCCGCCAGTTCGTCGCCGATCTCGGGGATGTCGACGTCCTCGGGGTTGCAGCGCGCGACACCGCGGCCGGTGATCGTCGACTCGCCGGTGTCCAGCACCGCACGCGCCGTGGTGGTGCCCTCCTCCTCGAAGATGAATATCCGTACGTTCCACTCCCGCGTGGTGGCCATGGTGTCCTCCTCGGCTGGTTCCGTTGCCGCGCCGGCTCCCGGGGGCCGGGGACGGCCCGCCCGGGCCGGTCTCCCGGTGCCCCGGCCGGCTGTCTATGCGCCCTGCGGCGCGAGGTATTCGCTTTGGATGCGCTGCCGCACCAGCTCGCTCAGGCTCCGCAGGCGGTCCGATTCCAGGGGCTCCGGCGCCACCGGGCGGGCGATCCTCCGCGCCTCCTGCGGCAGTTCGGCGAGGTCCGCCGCGAACCGGTCCTGCGCCTCCCGCAGCGGGGGCGCCGCAGCGACGCGCTCTCCGTCCCGCATCACGGGGCGCAGCAGCGGACGCGCCCCCGCCGGAGCCGGCTCGTCCGCGAGCGCGAGCGTGTCGGCGAAGCCGTGGCGGCGGAAGACCTGCTTGGCGCCGGGGGCCGTGGTCTTCTTCGCGGACAGCTTCATCACGGGGCGGCCGTCGTAGGCGACCATTTTGTAGGCCGAGTCCAGGTAGGGCGCGTCCGCGGAGACGCCCACCTTCGTGCCGACGGCGAAGACGTCGACAGGGGCGCGCTCCCGCACCAGGCGCTCCACCTTCGTCTCGTCGAGGCCGCCGCTGACGACGATCTGCACCTCCGGCAGCCCGGCGGCGTCCAGGATGCGGCGGGACCGTACGGCCAGCGCGCCCAGGTCGCCGCTGTCCAGCCGGACCGCCGAACCGGCGCCCAGGCCGAGCGACTTGAGGACCCGCGCCGCCGTACGCACGCCTTCCTCAGTGTCGTAGGTGTCGACCAGATAGGTGACAGGGCCGGGGTGTGCGCGGGAGAAGGCGCGGAACGCCGTCTCCTCGGAGCCGAACGCCTCTACGTACGAGTGGGCCATGGTGCCGACGGCGGGCAGCCCCAGCGACGTCGCCGCCGCCACGTTGCTCGTCCCGGCGAAGCCCACCAGCGCCCCGAGCCGGGCGGCGTCGAACCCGGCGCACGGCCCGTGCGTACGGCGCAGGGAGAAGTCCACGACGGGACGGCCGCCGGCGGCGAGAACGCACCGCGCGGACTTCGACGCGATCGCCGTCTGATGGCTGATCAGGTTCAGCACGTACGTCTCGACGAGCTGGGCGACCGGCAGCGGCGCGGTGATCTCCAGCAGCGGCTCGTTCGCGAAGACCAGGCTCCCCTCGGGGACGGCACGCACCTCTCCGCGGAAGGCGATGCCGAGCAGGGGCACGAGGTCGCGGGGCGGACGGCCGAGCGCGGCCGCGAAGGCGTCGATGTCGTCGGGTCCGATCCGGAATCCGGCGAGGTGGTCGAGGACGGGTTCGACCCCGGCGGCGACCAGGAAGCCCCGGTCAGGTGGCAGGTCGCGCACGTAGAGACTGAAGGTGGCGGGACCGGTCATGCCCTCCCGCACGTACGACATCGCCATCGTCAGTTCGTACAGGTCAGTGGTCCTGGCATCGGACATCTCCAGGCACCTCCGGAGAACGGTTCAGCCGTACGGGACGACGGCGAGGGGAGCGCGGGCGTGGTGCATGACGGCGTGCGTGACGGAACCCACGTGCGTACCGATCCGCGAGCGCCGGTTGCGCCGTCCGACGACCAGCATCGACGCCTGTGCGGCTGCCTCCACGAGCAGATGCGCGGGCTGGTCGGTCAGCGCTTCGGCGTGCACCTTGATGTCGGGGTACCGCTCGCTCCAAGGGCGCAGAGCGGCTGTGAGCGCGTCGTTCTGCGCGGCGAGCAGTTCGCCCTGCATCGCGGGAGGAATGGGACTGGGGCGCATGGCGCGGTGGTGGTCGCCCACGCTCCAGGCGTTCAGCACGCGCAGCGGCAGCGAGTGCAGGGCGGCCTCCTGGAAGGCGAAGGCCATCAGCTCGTCACACGGGTGCCGCAGATCGACGCCCAGGACGATCTCGCCCGTCGTCGTCCGCTCCTGCAGGGGAAGCGCGGCGAGCGTCTCCGCCTGATGGTCACCGCTGGAGTGGGCGTCGCCCGCATGCGCCCGCACCAGTACGACGGGGCACGCGCAGTGTGCGACGGTCGGCAGCGCGGCCGATCCGACGATGAAACCCAGCAGGGAACTCAGGCCGCGCGAGCCGAGTACGAGCAGGCCGGTCTCCGCTGACGCGTCGGCGAGTACGTGGGACGGCCGCCCGGCAGCCATCTCGACCTCCACGTTCAGCTCCGGGGCGCGGCGGTTGAGTTCGTCGAGCACCTCGTTGACGAGGTTCTGCGCCCACTCGCGCTCTACCTCGTCGTCGGCGATGGGGGAGTAGGGGTACGCCCCGGCCTCCCGGATGTGGAGCAGTTGCAGCGGCACGCCGCGTGTCAGTGCTTCGCGGGCGGCCCAGTCGACGGCGCTGTGGCTCTCCCGGGTGCCGTCCACCCCGACCGTCACGGACTCGGTCATGATTCTCCCTCCCGCTTCCGTGAGCGCCCGCGGCGCGAGCGTCACGCCTGACTGCCCGAACGGGGCCGGTCCGCCCGTCCGCCCGGACGCCGTCGGTGTACGGACCGCGTCGAACTGCTCGGACTCGGGCCCTCGAGCTGTCCGCGCGACGGCCGTCGATCTGTCGTGGCCGTCGATCCGTCCGCCGTCCGACGCGTCCGGATCGCTGCGCGTGCGAACCAAGGAGTTGGGAGCACCCGGCAGCGGCGAGTCCACGTCGAACAGTGCGCGTCGCGAACGTCTCACTCTCAGCGTGGCCGCCCCTGCGCTGCGGCGACCAGGGCCGTAGGGACCCGGAGACGGGCCGAACGTCCCCGTTCGCGACGCGTCCGCCCGAGGGGCCTCGCGGCCCGAAGCCGGGACCGAACGGCCCATGCACACGCGGGGCCGGGACGTCCAGGCTGGAGGCGGGCCGGACGAAGCGCGGCGGGTGAACGGCCGAGAAGGCAGGCACGAGCCGCGCACGACGGGAGGAGAGATCCATGAAGGGGTTCGTCTTCCATGGCCCCGGCAGGTCCGCGTGGGAGGACGTCGCCGAGCCCGACCTGAAGGACCCCGCGGACGCCGTCGTCCGGGTGGAGACGGCGAGCATCTGCGGTACAGACCTGCACATCCTCCAGGGCGACGTGCCCGGGGTGGCGGACGGGACGGTGCTCGGCCACGAGGCCGTCGGGGAGGTCGTCGAGACGGGACGCGAAGTGCGGACGGTACGGCCGGGTGACCGTGTGCTCGTCTCCTGCATCACCGCGTGCGGACGCTGCCGGTACTGCCGCGAAGGCACGTACGGGCAGTGCCGTGGCGGAGGGGGCTGGCTGCTGGGGAACCGCATCGACGGCACGCAAGCTGAGTACGTCCGTGTGCCGTTCGCCGACCACTCCGTGCATCTGCTGCCCGGCGCCGTCGACAGTCAGGACGCGGTGCTGTTCGCCGACACCTTCCCGACGGGTTACGAGGTCGGCGTGCTGAACGGTTCGGTGCGTCCCGGTGACACGGTCGCCGTCGTGGGCGCCGGACCGGTCGGTCTCGCGGCCGTCGCCACGGCGCGGCTGTACTCGCCCGACCGGATCATCGCGGTGGACAGGCTGTCCGGCCGCCTGCAGTCGGCCGCACGGCTGGGCGCCGACGCGCACGTGCTCGCGTCGGACGAACCCGAGCAGCTCGTCGCAGACCTGACGGACGGGCTCGGGGCCGACGTGGCGATCGAGGCGGTGGGGCTGCCGGAGACGTTCGAGATGTGCACGCGCATGGTCCGTGCCGGAGGGCACGTCGCCAACGTCGGAGTGCACGGCAAGCCCGCGGCCCTCCACCTCGAGGACCTGTGGCAGAAGGACTTGACGATCCGCACCGGCCTCGTCGACACCTCCTCGGTGCCGATGCTGCTGAGCATGCTGAACGCCGGGAGGCTGACGACGTCGCCGCTGGTGACACACGTCTTCGAACTCGACTCGATGGAGGAGGCGTACGAGGTCTTCGCGGGTGCGGAGGACACCGGAGCGTTGAAGGTCGCCGTCAGGGGCCCGCAGGTCTACAGGGCCGACCGCGCGTCCCTCGTCGCCACCGCGGGCTGATTCGCGCGCTGACTCGTGCGCCGCGGACGACGCGGCAGACGACGGCCGGCAGCCGGTTGTCGTCTGCCGCCGTCGCACCAGCTTGTCGTCTGGCGTCGCGCTGTCCGGGCGTCAGCGGGCGACGGTGAGCAGTACCGCGGACGCCGTGGCGCACGCGGCGAACATCGCCAGCAGCGCCACCGTCACCCGCAGCAGGAGACGGCCGCGGAGCTGCTCGTAGCGGTCCGTGTACTCCTGCCGGAGCTCCCCGCAGCGTTGCACTGTCGCCTCCAGCACCCGCCGAGTGAGCGCCATCCGCTCGGCGGTGTAGAGGCTCACGACCTCCTCGTGCTGGGCGGACGTCAGCCACGGCAGCCGGTCCGCGAATGCCTCCGCCTCGGTGCGGGCGTTCTCCCGGTACGTCTGCGCCAGCAGGTAGCCCTCCAGCTGGGCGATGCCCCTGGTTGCCTCGTCCTGGCCGGTCGTGGACCTCCGCACGGCCGTACGTCAGCTCTCGCGCGGCGGGTTGACCACCGCGGGCGGTTCGATGGACGCCTGCTCGGGGTGGTGCAGGTCGAAGGCGGGGGACTCGGAACGGATGCGGGGCAGCGTGAGGAAGTTGTGCCTGGGGGGCGGGCAGGACGTCGCCCACTCCAGCGAACGGCCGTATCCCCACGGGTCGTCCACGGTGACCTTCTCGCCGGACACGGCGGTCTTCCACACGTTGTAGAGGAACGGCAGGGTCGAGAGGCCGAGTACGAACGCGCCGATGGTGGAGATGGTGTTGAGCGCGGTGAACCCGTCGCTGGCGAGGTAGTCCGCGTACCGGCGCGGCATTCCCTCGGCGCCCAGCCAGTGGTGGATGAGGAACGTGGTGTGGAAGCCGATGAACAGGGTCCAGAAGTGGATCTTGCCGAGGGTCTCGTCGAGCATGCGGCCCGTGAACTTCGGCCACCAGAAGTAGAAGCCGGCGAACATCGCGAAGACGACCGTCCCGAAGACCACGTAGTGGAAGTGGGCCACGACGAAGTAGCTGTCGGTCACGTGGAAGTCCATCGGCGGGGACGCGAGCAGCACGCCCGTCAGGCCGCCGAAGAGGAAGGTCACGAGGAAGCCGACGCTCCACAGCATCGGCGTCTCGAACGACAGCGAACCTCTCCACATGGTGCCGATCCAGTTGAAGAACTTCACTCCCGTGGGCACCGCGATGAGGAACGACATGAAGGAGAAGAACGGCAGGAGCACCGCCCCGGTCGCGAACATGTGGTGGGCCCAGACCGTGACCGACAGCCCCGTGATGGCGATCGTGGCGCCCACCAGGCCGACGTAGCCGAACGTCGGCTTGCGGCTGAAGACGGGAAAGATCTCGGTCACCACTCCGAAGAACGGCAGCGCGATGATGTAGACCTCGGGGTGGCCGAAGAACCAGAACAGGTGCTGCCACAGCAGCGGCCCGCCGTTGGCGGCGTCGTAGATGTGCGCACCGAACTTGCGGTCCGCCTCCAGCGCGAAGAGCGCCGCCGCGAGCACGGGGAACGCCAGCAGCACGAGCACGCTCGTCAGCAGCACGTTCCAGGTGAAGATCGGCATGCGGAACATCGTCATTCCGGGCGCGCGCATGCAGATGATCGTCGTGATGAAGTTGACGGCGCCGAGGATGGTGCCGAACCCGGAGAGCGCCAGCCCCATCACCCACAAGTCCCCGCCGATGTACGGGGTGTGCTCGCCGTCGGAGAGCGGCGTGTACGCGAACCAGCCGAAGTCGGCGGCTCCTTGCGGGGTGAGGAACCCCGCCACCGCGATCAGGCCGCCGAAGAAATACAGCCAGTACGACAGCATGTTCAGCCGGGGGAACGCCACGTCGGGCGAGCCGATCTGCAGCGGCATGATCGCGTTGGCGAAACCGGCGAAGAGCGGGGTCGCGAAGAACAGCATCATGATGGTGCCGTGCATCGTGAACGCCTGGTTGTACTGCTCGGCGGAGATCAACTGCATCCCGGGCCGGGCCAGTTCGGCCCGCATGAGCAGGGCGAGCAGTCCTCCGAGGAGGAAGAAGACGAAGCCGCTCACCATGTACAGCGAGCCGATCTTCTTGTGGTCGGTGGTGGTGAGCCACGTGACGGCCACGGCCCCCGGTGTGCGTTCACGGGCACGCTCCCGTGGCGGCTCGGTCAGCACTGACATGGTGGCCCCTTTGCTCGCCTGTGTTGCGTCTGTGTTCGTCTGTGATCGCGGCAACCCGTACGACTGCGGCGGGCGTTGCGATGCCGGTTTCACGACTTTCACGACGTTGGTACCTTCCGCTCCTCCGGAAACGAGCACTTCACCCATACGTGGGCCGTGCCCAGATGGCGTTGATCTGCTGAGGCGGCGCTCAGGGCGGCCGAGGGGCGTCGCACTCGTGGGTCGAAGAGACGGACAGGGGTACGCAGGGGAGTCGCAGAGGCAGCCGACACCAGGGAGCAGACCGATGGCCGGAGCAGCGGCAGCACCCAGCCCTGCGCGGGCGACCTCGCCGCAGGGTCTGCCGGGCAGAGCCGTGCAGTGGTGGCGGCGAGCGGTCCGCACGGCGGGTCCTGAGCGGCACACGCTGACCCTCATCGGCAAGAGTGCGCTGGTCGCGACCCTCTCGTGGTACTTGGCCGACGACGTCATGCAGGCCCAGAGCCCCGCGTTCGCGCCGTTCTCCGCGGTGCTGATCGTGCAGATCACCGCGTATCAGTCGATCGTGCAGGCGTTGCGCTACGTGGGAGCCGTGACGGCCGGAGTGGCGCTGTCCGGACTGGTGGGCCCCCTGGCGGGGCCGACCATGCTGAGCTTCGCGCTCGTCGCGCTGGTGGCCTTGCTGATCGGACGGTGGGGGCGTCTGGGGTCGCAGGGCACGCAGGTGTCGACTGCGGCGTTCTTCGCCTTCTCCATCTATGCGGCCGCGCCGGGGGAGCGCCAGGGCCTGGAGTCTCTCGGACAGATCATTCTGCTCGTGCTGATCGGGTGCGGCGTGGGGGTCGTGGTGAACGTTTTGGTGATGCCGCCGATGCGTTACCGCAGCGCCGAGCACGGGATCCACGCACTCGGACAGGGCCTCCTGAACCTCGCCGGCGAGATGTCCCCGACGTTGCGGGAAGGAACTCCGGACAAGGAGCTCACGCAGCGCTGGCGGCAGCGCGCGACGCGGCTCGCACCGCTGGCGGAGCAGGCGCAGTCGTCCGTGCGCACGGCCCGGGAGAGCATCCGCTTCCACCCGCGCCGCATCCTGGGGCGGCGGCGGCAGTGGTCGGGTTTCAGCGGCTACCAGTCACTCGTCGACGCCCTGGAGCGGGTCACGTATCAGGTCGCGTCGATGACGCGCAGCTTCGACCAGAGCCCTGAGGAGGGGGGCGGCCCCGAGCACCGCGAATTCCTGTGGCACTACGGCGCGTTCCTGACCGGTTTCGAGGAGGCGGCTGAGGTGCTCACCCGTCTCGACGAGGACCGGGTCACGCAGCAGTCGCACGAGTTGCGCGACGCCGTGGACCGGGCCGAGAGAGCGCGCACCCGGATGGCCGAGTACGCGGACGTGAGTTCGCTCCCGGTGAGTGATCCTTCCGAGCCGTACGGAATCCTCCTGGCCGAGGCGGTCCGCCTCACGGACGAGATACGGCACACCCGCGACGTACTGGAGAAGGCCGCAGGGGAGAGCGGCCGCCGGAGCTGACCTGACGCCCGGGCGACCGCCGCGACGAGGAGAGGAGGCAGGGCATGCCGAGCACGAGCAGCCGTGTGCTGGCGCAGGCCATGTCCGCAGTCGGACACAAATTCGGGTATCGCGACCTCGCTCAGGTCCGGCGCAAGGTGGAGAAGCAGCTGACGCGTCCGGCCCACTTCGGACCGCCCGGGCATTTGGACAAGACGTGCGCCGTGACGTTGCGCTTCGGCCACGGCTTCCCCTGCTACGAGGTCGTCCCGCACGGGCGGACCCCTCAGCTGAGCGTGCTCTATCTGCACGGAGGGGCCTACATCGAGGAGATCGGCTACAACCACTGGGCGCTGATCAAGGAACTGGCCGGGCAGACGCCCGCCCAGATCGTCGTCCCCGTCTATCCGCTGGCCCCGCGGGGAACGGCGGAGGAGTCCCTGCCCCGTCTCACCGCACTGGCCAGGGAGCTGACAACCGCACCGGCGCCCGCGGTCTTCATGGGCGACTCCGCGGGCGGCGGTCTCTCCCTCGCAGTGGCACAGCGCCTGCACGAGCAGGGCGACGCGCCGCCCGCTCGGCTCGCCCTTCTCTCGCCGTGGCTGGACGCCGCGCTCGGCGACCCGGACGCGGAGAAGATCCAGCCGAGAGACCCGATGCTGGCCGTCGAACCGCTCCGGTACACGGGCGCACTGTGGGCGGGAGACCTGGCCCCGTCCGATCCCGCGGTGAGCCCCCTGAACGGCCGTATGGACGGACTGCCTGCCACGGAGGTCTACATCGGTGACCGCGACATCCTCCTCCCCGACGCCAGGCGTTTCACTGAGCGGGCGACATCCGCCGGAGTCGCCGTCGACCTCCATGAAGCTCCCGGGCAGATCCATGCCTATCCCCTGTGGCCCGTGCCCGAGGGGCGCGACGCGAGGGAGCGGATCCTCTCCGGGCTCCGGCTCACGGCCCGCACCGCCGGGAGCACCAGCGGTGGGGGCGGGGCCCCGGAGGGCGTGCCGTCCCGCTGAGAGGGCGGAGCGGACGGGCCGCGTGTGTCGGAGCGCCCTGAACGGTCACCCGGCCCCGTAGCGGACGAAGCAGACCCGAAGGGGTGCGGACGGATGCGCTACGAGGAGTTCACCGGGCAGGTGCAGGCGCGCGCCGGGCTGGGGAGCCGCCAGGACGCCGAGGCGGCCGTACGGGCCACTCTGGAGACCGTCGCCGAACGCGTCCCCGACGGAGTGGCCGACCACCTCGCCGCGCAGCTCCCGCACGAGGCGGCCCAGCCGCTGCGGCGCGCCGTCGCCGAGCACGAGGCGTCGCCGCACGTGCGGGCAGAGGCCCGGGTGCGGGGCGAGCCGTTCGATCTGCCGGTCTTCGCCGGACGCGTGGCGTGGCGGGCGGAGACATCCGAAGAGGACGCCCTGGTGCGGGCGGCGGCCGTGCTGAACGTTCTGGACGCGGCCGTGGCGCCCGAACTCATGCGGAAGCTGGAGGGAGCGCTGCCGCCGGACATCCGCGACGTCATGCCCTCCGGCCGAGCCGGTATGCCGGGCGGCGCGGCCGGGCCGCCGGACGACGCGGCAGCACAGTGAAACGGACCGGGAGTGCAGCGGACCCGCGAGGGCCCGCAGCCGCATGCGCCCGTACGGTCCCGCGCGTCCGCACAGCCGCAGGCGAACCGAGCCGGCCGACGTCAGGAGACGCCGGCAACCGGACAGAGAGACGCACCCCGCGCGAACAGCAGAGCTGAGCACCGTTACGCAGACCACCGACGCGGGGCACCCGGAGCGCCCGGCGGAGAGAAGGAGACGCACATGAATCCTGGGAACCCTCGCACTTCCCGCAGCGCCGACGGAGCCGGCGGCGGACCTGGCGGCGGCCGGGGGGACGGTGCCGGACTGCGCGTCGTGGTCGTCGGAGCCACCGGCAACGTCGGCACGAGCGTCGTCAAGGCACTGTCGGACGACCCGCAGGTCGGATCGGTCCTCGGCATCTCGCGCCGCATCCCCGGCTGGTCACCGCCGAAGACGGACTGGGCCTCCGTCGACATCGGCCGGGGCGGCTACGACGGAGGCGGCGCTGCGGACGCCGGGAGCGGCGCCGGCGGATGGCACGCCGTCGGCCAGAGGGACGAGGCGAAGGACGATCTGGTGCGGCTGTTCAAGGGCGCTGACGCGGTCGTCCACCTGGCGTGGCTGTTCCAGCCGACGCACCGTCCCGTCGTCACGTGGCGTACGAACGTGCTCGGCAGCCTGCGCGTCTTCCAGGCGGTGGCGGACGCCGGCGTCCCCGCGCTCGTCCACGCCTCCTCCGTCGGCGCCTACGCTCCCGGCCCGAAGCACCGGCAGGTCGACGAGGCCTGGCCCACGCACGGCTGGCCGGAAGCGGCCTACTGCCGCGAGAAGTCGTACCTGGAGCGCGCTCTCGACAGCTACGAGCGCGAACACCCGGGCGTCCGCGTCGTGCGCATGAGGCCGGGTTTCCTGTTCAAGAAGGAGTCCGCGAGCGAACAGCGCCGGCTGTTCGCGGGGCCGTTCGTGCCGCAGCGGCTGGTCCGTCCGGGGCTGCTGCCGATCGTCCCCGACCTGCCGGGCCTGCGCTTCCAGGCGATGCACACCGACGACGCGGCCGAGGCCTACCGCCTCGCCGTCACGGGCAGCGCACGCGGGGCGTTCAACCTCGCCGCGGACCCTGTGGTCGACGCCGAGCTGCTCGCCGGGCTGCTGGACGCCAGGGTCGTCCGGATGCCGCTGCGCCCCGTGCGTACAGCTCTCGTCGCTGGGTGGCACTCGCACCTGCTCCCCGCGTCGCCCCAGCTGTTCGACGCGGTGCTACGGCTGCCGCTGATGAACTCCGGCAAGGCACGGCAGGAGCTGGGATGGTCACCCAGGTGGTCGTCGGAGGAAGCACTGGGCGAGTTCCTGCAGGGTCTGCGGACGGTCGCCGGAATGGACACACCGACGCTGGCCAGGCGCATGCCCGGCGGCGGCAGGTTCCGCGAACTGCGCACAGGCGTGGGCGAGCACCCCTGAGAGCCTTGCCCGGCTTGCGAGAGGCGCGGGCGCATGATCAGCGGGGCTGCGCGGGCTGGATCGCCGAACGGCCGGACGGCGCGTCGGTGGAGTAGGCGAGGTGGTTGCGGACCTCGACCACGCCGGCCACCCCGCGGACGAGCCTGTCCACGACGAGCAGCAGATCACGGTGGGCGACGATGCCCTGCAGCGTCACCCGCCCGTCCGTCACCGTGACCCTGACCTGGGACGGGCCGATGCCGAGCGTGTCCGACAGGACCTCGGCCGTGATCTCCGCCCGCACGTCCGCATCCTCGCGGAGGAACGAACGCAGGATGTCGCTCCTGCTGAGGAAGCCGACGAGCTGATCGCCCGCGTCGACGACGGGGAGCCGCTTGACCCGGCGGCGTTCCATCGTCCGCACCGCCTCCGGCAGAGACCACGTGGGCAGCGCCGTGACGGCAGGGCTGGTCATGACGTCACCGGCTGTCGGGGCGGCGCGGCTACTGTGGCGCGCTCCGGCGGCTCGGCCAGGCGTACGCGGCAGCGCGGGCAGCGGCGCGCGGGCAGCGGGGGAGCGGTCTCCGCCGTATCGCAGGTCCCGCTGCGAGACGACGCCCACGGGGTGCCCCTCGTCGTCGATCACCGCGACAGCGTGAACGCGGTGTTCGGCGATCAGCGCCGCGACCTCCTCCAGACCGGTGCCGCGCCGCACCGCGACGCCCGGGGCGGACATCAGCTCGCCGACGCTGCCGGAGTGCAACGGTCCCACCTCCCTTTCCGGCCCCTCTGTCCGTGAGGGCGCTGGATTGGGTCCTGCACCCCAGTCTCATCCCCTCGGAGGCCGGGGTGCAGATCCGAACGACACACAAAGGGCGACTGTTGGTCCCGTCCCGCAGGATCCGACCGCGTCCGTTCCCCTGTCCCGACCGGCCCGACGGCGGGCGCTTTGCGGGTGTGCGATGGGCGTCCGCAGTGGTGCCCGTCAAGGCCGTCCTCTGTCCGGGACGGGGCGCGTGCAGCGAGGCTGCGGTGGGCTCCAGAGGACCTCCATGGGCTGCGGGGCGCATCCCGTGCCGTCGCGCAGGCGCGGGGCTACTGTTTGGACGAGAGAAACCGGCATTTCTGCCGAATCCTCCCGTTGCGGGCGGAGGTCGATGAGCGCTGTGCAGCACGAAGACGACGGACCCACCGGCCACCTGCCCCGTATGCAGCTCGACGACCTCCTCGAGGAGCTGCAGGTACGGATCGACGCCGTGCGCGGCACGCGCGACCGCATCCACAGCCTCCTCGAAGCAGTGCTCTCCGTGGGACGGGAGCTGGAGCTGTCACAGGTGCTGCAGCGCATCGCGGAAGCGGCGGTGCTGCTCGTCGACGCGGAGTACGGTGCGCTCGGAGTGATCGGTGAGGACGGCACATTCGCGCAGTTCATCCCTGTGGGAGTGACCGACGAGCAGGTCAGGTCCGTCGGCCCGCTGCCCACCGGGCACGGACTGCTCGGCGAACTCATCCGCAATCCGATGCCCCTGAGGCTGCCCGATCTCGCGCAGCACCCGTCCTCGCGGGGCTTCCCGCTGGACCATCCCCCGATGCGCTCGTTCCTCGGGGTGCCGATCCGCGTGCGCGACGAGGTGTTCGGCAACCTCTACCTGGCCGAGAAGCGGGACAGCAAGGAGTTCGACAGCGAGGACGAGACGGTGCTCTCGACGCTCGCCGCCGCCGCCGGAGTGGCCATCGAGAACGCCAGGCTGTACGAGGAGGCCAACTACCGTCAGCGCTGGATGGAGGCGAACGCCGAGGTCACGCGTGCGTTGCTCTCCGGGGTCGGGGAGAGGCGGGTCCTCGGACTGATCGTCGAACTGGCGCGCGACATCCTCTCCGCCGATCTGGGCGTGCTGGCCCTGCCCGAGGAGAACGGCGAGGTGCTGAGGGTGGCCGTGGCGTACGGGACCGACGCCGACGCCCACCGCGGGCTGCTGCTGCCGCGTGAGGGGTCCTTCGCGGGTGCGGCGGTCGACGCGGGCGAGGTCACCACGAGCGTGGACGTCGAGCACGATCCCCGCGTCACCGCGGGGCCGCCCCGCTGGGCCGGCATGGGGCCCGCCGTCGCGGTGCCGATGATCGCGGAGGACGCCTCGCGCGGAGTGCTGCTCCTCGCGCGGTCCAAGCCGCGCCCGCCCTTCGCCGACACCCAGACGGCGCCCCTCAGCGCGTTCGCGGGCCAGGCGGCGGTCGCCATGGAACTGGCCGAACGGAGGCGCGACGCCGAGCAGATCGCACTCTTCGAGGACCGCGACCGCATCGCACGCGACCTGCACGATCTGGCGATCCAGCGATTGTTCGCGACGGGAATGACCCTGCAGAGCGCCATGCGGTTCGTCGAACACCCCGAGGCGGGCGAACGGCTGACGCGCGCTGTCGACGACCTCGACGCCACCATCAAGATCATCCGCTCGACGATCTTCGGACTGCGCGCGCACGACACCGAGCCGGGCGGGGAGGGGCTGCGCAGCCGCCTCACGGACGCGGTGCAGGACGTCGCCCCGGCACTGGGATTCACACCCGCGCTGCGTCTGGAGGGCCTGCTGGAGACGGAGGTGCCGGCGGAGATCGCCGACCAGGCAGTTGCCGTGCTGCGGGAGGCCCTGTCCAACGCGGCCCGCCACTCCGGAGCGGGTGCCGTCCAGGTGGCGGCGGAGGCGGAAGGGGGCGCCTTCCGGCTCACGGTCGAGGACGACGGTGTGGGCGTCCCCGCCGGGGCGCAGCACAGCGGCCTGCACAACCTCGCCGAGCGTGCCGAACGGCTGGGCGGCGAACTGCGTCTGGAGACCCCGGAAGCGGGCGGGACGAGGCTGCTGTGGCGGGTTCCGCTGCGCATGCCCACTGGCTGAACCTCTGTGCCTCTCAGCCTCTGCCTGCCTGTCGGAACTTCGGCGTGACGCACGGGCTGGGCGCCATCGAGATGGCGCAGTGGTTCAGCCAGTCGACCAGCGCGCCAATAGGCCAGTCGGCCAGTGCGCCAACGCTTAGGGCCGACCCCGCCCTGTACCCGCCAGTGACCCGCACGGTGGCTGACTCTCCGGTGCCGCTCGCCCGTCGCAGTCAGTCGTACGCCGGGGGTCGCTCAGCGGGGAGGTGTGCCGCCGTACGTCGCAGCACCGGGCTGACACCGGCGTAGACCGCGCGACTTCCGGGGCTTCAGTGCGAATGGTGCTGCCGGGTCTCCTCCTGGACGTGCGCCTGCGTGGCCAGGACGGCGGCCTGTACGCGCCGTTCGACGCCCAGCTTCGCCAGCAGCCGTGAGATGTGGTTCTTGACCGTCTTCTCGGACAGGTAGAGCCGCTTGCCGATCTCGTGGTTCGTCATCCCCTCCCCGATGAGTTCGAGGATGTCGCGTTCCCGGGGGGAGAGGTCCGCGAAGGCGGCGGGACCCTGCTCGTCCTTGTGCGCGTCCGGGCCCCGGAGGCTGCCCATCAGCCGCGCGGTCGTCGCCGGGTCGAGCATCGACTGCCCGGCTGCCACTGTCCGCACGGCCGAGACCAGGTCGGAGCCCTTGATCTGCTTGAGGACATAGCCGGCCGCACCCGCCATGATCGCGTCGAGCAGCGCTTCGTCGTCGTCGAAGGAGGTCAGCATCAGGCACGCGAGGTCGGGCATCTGGGAGCGCAGCTCCCGGCAGACGGTCACGCCGTCGCCGTCGGGCAGCCGTACGTCCAGGACCGCCACGTGGGGCCGCAGGGCCGGCCCGCGCGTGAGCGCCTGATCGGCGGTCGCCGCCTCACCGACGACGTCGATGTCCGCCTCGGACTCCAGCAGGTCGTGCACTCCGCGCCGTACGACCTCGTGATCGTCCAGCAGCAGGACCCGGATGGGGTTCTGCTCGGAGAACGTGCGCAGATCGCTCATGTCGGCCTCGTGATTCCGCTCGTTTCCGCCGTCACGGCTGTTCGCGTCTGTCGGCACCTGTCGGCACCTGTCGGCACCTGACAGTGCCTGTCTGTCGATATCTGCCAGTCGATATCCGCTTCGCAGCCGTCTGTCCGCATCGTCACTCCCCGGTCCGGCGCGCGAATAGGGCCGAACGGACCCGACCAGGGCCAAGAGGAGGCCGGTCGTCCACCGATCGGTGGCCGTTCGGCCCCCTTGGGAGTCCGCGGACAGGTCACCTGATGCGTGAAGCCGAATTGCCGCCCGCTGAGGGGAGTCGGCTGATGAAGACCAGAAAGTGGCTGTGGCGCTGGCGGAAGAACCCGCTGAAGCGCCGTTCCGACCGGGTGGAGGCGTGGGTGGGTCTCGCCGCCGTGGCCGCCATGGCGGTCAGTGCGCCGGTCGCCGGAGCGTCGGCTTCGGACGCCCTCGGGGACAACCTGAGGGAGAGCTCACACCTGACCCGGACGAAGGCCGTGCTGCTCGAGGACGCGCCGACCACGGACAGCTTCGCCACCGTGACGGGTGATCCCAGGGTTCCCGCGAAGGTCCGCTGGGAGTCGGCGGACGGACACTCCAGGACGGCCCGTGCACCTGTCGAGGCGGGCACTCCTGCCCGGGAGAACGTCACGGTGTGGCTCGACAGCCGCGGAGTCCCGCGGCAGCCGCCACCGGGCACGACGGAGATCCGGGGGGAGAGCGCCGCGGCGGGCAGCGCCGCGGCTGTGGCGACCTGCTTCGTGATCGCGGGCGGCTGCTGGCTCTCGCGACGGCGCATCGACGCAACCCGGGACAAGGAGTGGGAGCGGGAGTGGGCGGCCGTCGGGCCGTGGTGGAGCCGCAGCGAATAGTGCACCGCGGGCTCCCGGAAGGGACCGGCCGCCGGACCGGACCGGCTCAGGCCGATGCCCGGCGGATCGGCGTCCTCCCTCAAGCATCTGCCTGAGCTTGCCGAGCCCTCCGCACCGCTGTCCCCGGAACTCACCGCCGGCGCTCTCCCCGGCGCTCGCCCCCGGCACTCTGGCCGATCCTCGACAGCTCTCCGGCTCTCCGGGAGCGGCGCTGGAGCGGCGTCAGGGCACGATGTCGAGCACGTCACCGGCCGGCCGCGGCTGCATCGGCTCACCGCGCGGCCCGTAGGTCAGCCGGATCACTGTCTGCACGGGACCCGTCCCCCACACGGGGTCGCGCAGCAGCCAGCGCAGCTCCGTACGCTCCAGAGCCTGCGTCGCGAACGAGCTGGCCAACCCCTCTCTCGTCGCCACCAGCAGCAGGCGCTCCATGGCCTGTCCGGCGGCAAGCCAGTCGGCGGGCCGGTCCTGCTCGGTGTAGATCAGCCCCAGGTGCGGTACCGGCCGGTCGTCGGACTGGCTGCGCCGACCCGTCTCCGCGGGGGCGCGGGAAGAGTCACGCGGGGGCGTCCGCTCGTCGCGCTCGGCAGGACCGAGGGCGTTGTCGGACATGCCCTCCACGACGTGCGGGCCGGCCGACGACGTGCCCTCCAGAGTCACTCCGGTACGGAACAGGCGCGCCTCTTCCGGGTCGCCGAGCCGGTGCGAGTCCAGCTCCGCCTGCTCGATCAGGTCGAGGACGAGGGCCAGGTGCCAGCCGGAGATGAAGGCCAGCCGCGCACCCTCCGCGCGGACCTGGTCGACGAGGAGGTTCACCAGCGGGGACGGGATCGGCCGCTCGGCGTACGGATAGTGGTTCTTCCGCCGTTCCGCGATCGCACTGTGGAGCCGTGCCACATCCGGGTCGATCGAGTTGCCCGTGTCCATCAGCGTCACCGTGGCGAGCGTCTGGGGGTCGGCCGGGTCGGGCAGGAGACGTGTCACTGGACGGAACCCGGCATGCAGAGCGGCGACCCGCAGGTTGAACAGCGCAGCTCCGCAGCCCACGTGGAGGGAGCGCATCTGAGGATCGGACTGCGACATCCCGCGTCCGAAGTGCGCGTACAGGGTTATCGAATGGTCGGCTCGCCTGTAGCGGAATCGCCACGGCTGTGCGTTGTGCATGGACGGTGCCGTAGAGGCATCGCGGACAAGACTCTCGACCACCTCGTCGTCAGTGAATGAGGTGGGATGCATGAGCGTCTCCTGCCTCCTTTCCGGTTCACGACCGCTTCACGAAGTGACGAGACCGGTGTCTCACTCGACAGCCTGCTGCGCCGGACGCGCGAGCGGCGAGGGCCCTGGGGAACCGGAAATGGGGCCGAATGTCCCTGGACATGGGGGACAGGGGCGCGCGGGAGACGGCGAAAGCCCGCACCCGGGCCCCGGCACGACGCACGCGGCACGGCGCACGCGGCACGGCGCACGCGGCACGGCGCACGCGGTACGGCGCACGCGGCACGGACAAGAGGCAGCACCCCGCCGGGAGTCCCGACGGGGTGCTGCCTCAGGGAGCCGCAGATCCGCCCTGTTCGCGGCCGTGCTTCTGTCCGGCCTATTTCCGTCCTGCGTGCTTCTGTCCGTCCGCGTCAGTAGCTCAGCCCGTCGCCGAAGTCGTAGAGCGACTTCTCCGGGTCGTCGAGGGCGGGAATGCTGACGGGAAGTCTTCCCGAGGGGTTGAGATCGCCGTACAGGGCGTCGTCCACAGAGGCGAGGGAGAGGTCGCCGTAGGAGAACGTGGCGAGGTAGGCGGGGACGTCGGGGAAGCGCTGGATGTCGTAGGCGTTCCGGACGGCGACCGCGACGACCTGGCTGCCGCTCTTCATGAGGGCCTTCACCAACGACGCCTGGGCGGCGCCCTTGTCCTTCGCGGACGCGGCGGCGTTGGTCACCACCACAGTCACGTCGTGGTCGCGCGCGGCGGAGGCCGCCTCCTCGATCTTCGCCTCGGTGGGCGTCGGACCGGTCTCCAGGGGGGTGGCGGACTGCCCGGAGCGCTTCCCGACGGCCTTGGCGAGCGCCGCGACCTGGTCCGCTCCCCAGCCGGTGACCAGCACGGAGCGCTCCGCGCCCGAGAGGGGGAGCACCTTGCCCTCGTTGCGTACGAGCGTGACCGTGCGGTCGGTGATGCGTGCCGCGTCGGCTGCGTGCCGCCGGTTCCCGACGAAGCGCTCGGCGCGTGCCTCGTCGACGTACGGGCGGGGGAAGAGACCGTTGCGCATCTTGTGTTCGAGGATGCGCAGCACGGAGGCGTCGAGACGCGACTCGGTCACGTCGCCGGATTCGACTGCCGCGAGCACGGCGGCGTGTGCGGTGTCCGTCTTCGGGGCGAGCACCAGCTGGTCGCAGCCCGCCTGCAGTGCGCGTACGGGGGCGACGTCCGGCGGGAAGTCCTCCGTCGCACCGCCCATGTCGAGGGCGTCCGTGACGATGAGCCCGTCGAAGCCCAGTTCCTCGCGGAGCAGGCCCGTGACGATGGGCTTCGACATGGTCGCGGGGACCTCGCTGGAGTCCAGCGAGGGGACGACGATGTGCGCGGTCATGATCGTGTCGACACCGCGTGCGATGGCCGCGCGGAACGGCGGCAGGTCGATGCTGTCCAGCTCTTCGCGGGTGTGCTTGATGACCGGCAGGCCGGTGTGGCTGTCGACGTCCGTGTCCCCGTGCCCGGGGAAGTGCTTGGCGGCGCTGGCGACTTCGCCGCGGTGATAGCCCCGCACGGAGTCGGCGACGAACGTCGAGCACAACTCGGGGTCGGAGCCGAAGGAGCGGACGCCGATGATCGGGTTGTTCGGGTTGATGTTGACGTCGGCGACCGGGGCGTAGTTCTGGTTGATGCCCATCGCGGCCAGTTCGCTGCCGATGATCTCGGCCGAGCGGCGGACGTCCGTGCGTGAACGGCCCGCGGCGAGCGCCATGTTGCCCGGCAGCTGCGTGGCGGGCTCCAGCATCCGGAAGACGACGCTGCCGCCTTCCTGGTCGATGGAGACCAGCAGCGGGATGCGTGCCCCCGAGCGGAGGGCCGCCCGCTGCAGCCCGTTGGAGAGCTTCGCGACCTGCCGGGCGTCCTTGAGGTTGTCGGGGCCGCGGCGGGCGTCGAAGTAGATCACGCCGCCGGGGCGGTACTTGGAGACGACCTCGGCCGGCGTCGAAACCCCGTACAGCTCCTTGTTCTTGGCGTGCGAGCTGTCGGCACGGGTGCCGTAGACCTCGAGGACGAAGAGCTGGCCGATCTTCTCCTTCAGCGACATCCGGCCGAGCATCGTCCGGGCGTTGCGACGGATGCGGGCGGCCTCCTCCGCGGCGCCGGCCGGTCCGGCCGCCTGGGCCGGTCCGGCGGAGGCGGCGGTGAGGCCGAAGGCGGCCGCGGCGCCGGCGGCACCGGCCAGGACCTGTCTGCGGGAGGTGGGGTGGTGCGGCTGCGGCGGCGTCTGCTGCATCGTGGTGCTCCTCAAACGGGCGACTCGAACATGCGACTCGAACGGGCGACGTGGAGCCGGGCATACGGGAGCGCACATAGTCGCAGTGCCGGGTTGTGAAGGACCAGACGCCGCGCTGAAGTTCATCGGTCCAGTCCAGTGGCGACGAACGGGCGAAGACCAGGTCGGGACGGCGCAGCAGGGGCCGCGGAGGGGCGTTGAGAGCGGGCTGTGCGGACGGACGTGAAACCGCCGCAGCGGAACCGGTGGCACCGGACGGCGCGAGGTGACGGTCGCCGCCACCGTCGCCGGACTGGTGGCGACGGTGACGGGACGGCCCGCCTCAGCGGTCGGAGGTGTTGCTCTGCGGGGGCGCTGCTCTGACGGTGCGTCGCAGAGTCAGCTGACTGCCAGTCCGGCCTTCAGCGCTTCGGCGATGCGGATCACTCGCTCCGTCTGCACCCTGGCAGCTGTGCGTGCCGTCTCGTCCACAGGGTTGTTCCCCTGGGCGTCGGTGTGCGAGGTGCCGTACGGATTGCCGTCGACGAACTTGGACTGATCGGTGTAGCCCGGTGCGACGGTCAGTCCGCCGAAATGGTGGACCGAGTTGTACAGGGCGAGCAGCGTCGACTCCTGGCCGCCGTGCGGCGAGGCCGAGGACGTGAACCCGCTGTACACCTTGTCGGCCAGGCGGCCCTCCGCCCAGAGGGGCCCGAGCTGGTCGAGCACCTGCTTGAGCTGCGCGGAGACGTTGCCGAAGCGGGTGGGCGTCCCGAGGAGTACGGCGTCCGCCCAGTCCACGTCGGAGGGCGAGGCCTCCGGGATGTCCTCCGTCGCCCGCAGGTTCTCCGCCCACGCGGGGTTGGACTCGATGGCCGACCGGGGCGCCAGCTCGGGTGCGCGGCGCAGCCGCACCTCCGCGCCGGCCTTCTCGGCGGTCTCGCTGATCTCGCGGGCGAGTGCGGCGATCGTTCCGGTCGACGAGTAGTAGACGACGGCGATCCTGAGCGGTCCCGCGGTGTTCGGTGCTGCGGTGTTCGGTGCTGCGGTGGTCGGAGCCGGGGTGCTCATGCAGAGAACCTCCTGTCCAGGTGTGGTGCTGTGCTGTGCGTTGCGTGGCGACGCTCCGCCGAGCGGGGAGCCGCTTCGCGAAGAATTCGTTGAAGGTGGAACTACCCGCTGAGGGCTGGGCAATGGGTGTGATCCGCCCCACAAGTGCGTTATGCGGCAGGGAGATTGCCCGTCCGGGCGCCGCCTCCGCCCGCCTCTCCCCATGGCTCACCGCGCCGGAAGTCGCAGGTCAACGGCCCAGTGCCTTCTCGTAGCGCTGCACGTCGTGGTAGCGGCCGAACTTCCGGCCCGCCTCGCTGTACGTACCGACCAGTGCGAAACCGAAGCGCTCGTGCAGACGCACCGAAGCGGCGTTGGGCACCGTGATCCCGGCGTAGGCCCGGTGCAGATCCTGCCCCTTTAGCGCTGCGAAGAGATGCTCGTAGAGCAGGGTTCCGATCCCGCGGCCCGCCGCCTCCGGCGCCACGTAGACACTGACCTCGACCGAAGTGCTGTACGCGGGTCTCGGGCGGAACGGGCTGCTGCTGGCGAAGCCGAGAACTTGGCCGAAAGCGGAAGCCCTCGCGCCGGATCGTGTGCCCGCGGGGCAGGGAAGCCTTCCGGAGGTCGCCGGCAGCCCGACGAGGCCCGAGGACTCCGCGCGCTCCTTGAGGCGTCCGGTGGCGGCGATCTGCTGCTCCAGCGCAACCATCAGGCGGTACGGGTCGTCTTCACGGTGGGAGAGCAGCCACTCACGCCTTTCAGTCGGTGTGAACGGCTCTGTGTCGAACGTGGCGGCCGACTCGCGGACGTAGTGGTTGTAGATGTCGGTCAGCGCCTTGAGATCTTCCTCGGCGCCCGCTCTGACCAGGATCTCTGTCGACTCGCTCACCTTCGGATCCCTCCAGGTGGGCCGGACAGGGTACTGCATGATCACGAATTCGACGCGGCGGTTGGGAATTAAGTCCGGTTTCCACTCGTTGTTTCCTTCGGATGGGGGCACTCGGGGAGTGTCCGATCGAAGCCACCGACCAGAATGAGTCCACTCGCAAGGGAGCACGCATGGCAACCCGTGCCGTCGCCCGTCGTCAGGCCGCCACGACCGGTGCAGCTGACACGGCAAGCAGTGTTCGCGCCGCAGGCAGCGAAGTCGCGGACCGCGACCTGGTCGGCATGTATCTCGACGAGATCGCCCGCACGCCACTGCTCGACGCGGCAAAGGAAGTCGAGCTGTCGCTCGCCATCGAGGCAGGTGTCTACGCCCGCCGAATACTGGACCAGGAAGAGCAGCCGCTCAGCGCCGACTCGGCCAGCGCGACCGCGGACCGCGAAGAGCTGGAAGCGATCGTCGCGGAGGGCGAGCGCGCCAAGGACGTCTTCATCCGGTCCAACCTCCGCCTCGTCGTCGCGGTCGCCCGCCGGTACCCCCGCAGCGGACTGCCGCTGCTGGACCTGATCCAGGAGGGCAACGCGGGCCTCGTACGCGCCGTGGAGAAGTTCGACTACCGCAAGGGATTCAAGTTCTCCACGTACGCGACGTGGTGGATCCGCCAGGCCATCACGCGATCGATCGCCGACCAGTCGCGGACGATCCGCCTGCCCGTCCACCTGGTGGAGGAGCTCGGCCGGATCCGGCGTGTGCAGCGGGAGTTCAACAGGGAGAACGGCCGCGAACCGGAGCCCTCGGAGGTCGCCGCCGAGCTGAACTCCACGCCCGAGCGCGTGATCGACGTGCTCGACTGGGCGCGCGACCCCGTCAGCCTCAACATGTCGGTCGACGACGAAGGCGAGACGCAGTTCGGCGATCTGCTGGAAGACACCTCCGCGGCCTCGCCCGAGCAGTCCGTGCTGACACTGCTGCGCCGGGAGGAGCTCGACGGGCTCATCAGCCGTCTCGACTCCCGTACGGCGTCCATCATCAAGGCGCGCTACGGCATGGTGGACGGCCGCGAGCGCACGCTGACGGAGGTCGGCAAGCAGCACGGCCTCACTCGCGAGCGGATCCGGCAGATCGAGAAGCACGCGCTGCTGGAGCTGAAGAAGCTGGCCTCCGACACCGGTTTCGACGCCGCTGCCTGATCGGCGTCGAAGCCCGTGGGGCGCCGCTCCGGCGGTGACCCGGAGGTGTGGCCGAGATCCGGCGGCGCGGCCGGGCGGGCTCTCGCCCAGCCGTTCCCGACCGGCGGCGACCGCACCGACGCGCGCGAGCATCAGCGCGACAACTGCATCCCTTACGTGGCGGCCGGTGAGCCGCCGCCCCAGGTCGAGTCCCGGCGCCCTCCCCCGAGCGCCGGGACTCTTTCGTGTGCCGGCTCATCGTGTACTGCGGGTACCGCGCGGGCCGCGGCTGTACGGGACGGGGCGCGCCGGGTCAGGTCCATACGAGCCGGTGCCGCGTGAGACGGGGCGTGGGGGCCGGGCCAGGACGCCGTCTCCGGACTGCGTGGGTGGCCAGGCGTCCGTCAGACCGCGGGCGGACGTTGTCGCCGGTCTGCGGCCGCCCGTCGTACGGGCGCCCAGCGAACCAGCGCCGTCCGAAGCTGCCAAGACGGACGGCCGTCCGAACCCGTCTAGTCCGAACCGGTGCTGTCCGCATCGGTCGCGGTCGGGTCTGATGGCGGGCGCCCGTACAGGTCGCGGAACGAGGGGAAGACCCCGCCGGGACCGTCCACGCTTTCGGCCGCCAGGACTGCCTTCACCACGGCGCGGGTCAGCACGTCCGCCCCTGCGGCGAGCACATCGTTCAACTCCGTTCCAGCAAGCGGACGTTCGCCGGTCGACAAGGCGAAGACGGTGTCGCCGTCGTGCATGAGGTGGACGGGCCGAACCCCTCGCGCCAACCCGTCGTGGGCGGTGCCCGCGAGCTTCTGCGCCTGGGGCCGGGTGAGCGCCGCGTCCGTCGCGACCACTGCCAGCGTCGTGTTGAAGGGAGGACGCAGCACTCCCGCGGAGCGGGCGCCCGTCTCCTGCTGCGCCTGGGCCAGACGGCGCCGCGCCTCGTCGTGTGCGGCTGCCCCGGGCAGCCATGGTGCGTGCCCTTCCCACATCTCGCCGTAGAGCACGCCGGTGTCGGGGTCCAGCGCCGAACCGGCCGCGTTGACGGCCGCCAGCGCTCCCACGGTCACCCCGGAGGGGAGCACGGTGCTCGCCGAGCCGATCCCGCCTTTGAGACCGCCCACCACGGCGCCCGTGCCGGCCCCGACGTTGCCCTGCGGAACCGGGGCCCCCGCCTCCGACCGTCCCGCGGCCTCTACCGCCTCCCGCCCCAGGGACGCGTCCGGCCGGGCCCGCCAGTCGCCGCCGCGGCCGAGATCGAAGAGGACGGCGGCAGGTACGACGGGGACGACCTGGGCCGGGTCGCGTCCCACGAGGACGCCGCGGCCGTGCTCCTCCAGCCAGCCCATCACGCCGGCGACGCAGTCGAGCCCGAAGGCGCTGCCTCCGGTCAGCACCACCGCGTGGATGCGCTCGACCACGTTCCGCGGGTCCAGCGCGTCGGTCTCCCGCGTGCCGGGAGCACCCCCGCGGGAGTCGACACCGGCGACGGCACCGCCCTCGGGCGCGAGGACCACAGTCGTACCGCTCAGCCAGCCAGGCTGGTCGTTCCCGGTCCGCTGCGCGTGCCCCACCCGCAGGCCCGGCACGTCCGTAAGCGCATCCTGAGTCGTCATGCGGCATGGATATCAGGGACGTGGACGGCCCGTAGGCTTGTCGCATGACCACCGGTTCCGAACGGCCCTCCGACGCCGCCGACGCGCTGGACTTCGGCGATCCGCTCAGCATGCGCTCCGCGGACGACACCGACAGCGGCTGGGGAGAGCGGACGGGCAGAGGCGCCGCCTCGTCCGGCGGCAGCGGTGCGGACGCTGCTGCGGACCTCGCCCGCTTCCTGGACGAGAAACCCCCGCACCATCTGTGACCGTCACCAGCCCGGGCTTGGCACGTGCTGACACGGGACCCGGCTCTGCAACGGGCTCTGGCCCGGGCACGGCTCTGGCACGGCCCGGCTCTGGTGACTGACGGCGGCCCCGCAGCCAGCCAGCCCAGCCAGGCCGACGCGGTACGCCAACCAGCCCAACCAGCCCAGGCAGCCAGTCAGCCGAGCCGGTCGGCCAAAGCCGCCCGGCTCCCTCAGCCGCCACGGCCAGCCGGTCTCCAGCACCGGAGCCGGTAGCCGGCGCTCCGCCGCCTGGCCCGGGGCTGTTGGGACCCGCTCGCTCGCGGTTCTGGGGCCCCCACCCCCTACCCCCACCCCCCCCGCCCCCGGTGACCGGCCGCATTCCGCGCATGGAAGCCCGGCCGCGCCAGGCGGCCCGCGGTCTGACCACGACCCGCGGCCTGATCACGGCTGCGGTCGGTGCACCGGCCACACCCGGCCACCCCAGTCACACTCGGCCGCACCGGATCACCTCCGGAGCAGCCGGCTTCCGCTTATCCGAACTGGCCGGCCTGGTAGTCGCCGCCCGGCTGCTGGATGATGACGTTCGCCCTGTTGAAGGCGTTGATGAGCGCGATCAGGACGACCATCGCTCCGAGCTGCTCCTCGTCGTAGTGCTTCGCTGCGTTCGCCCAGACCTCGTCGGAGACGCCACCCGCGGCGTCTGCGATGCGGGTGCCCTCCTCGGTCAGCTCCAGAGCGGCCCGCTCCGCCTCTGTGAAGACGGTGGCCTCCCGCCACGTCGCGACCATGTGGAGGCGCACCGACGTCTCACCCGCGGCGATGGCCTCCTTGGTGTGCATGTCCGTGCAGAATGCGCAGCCGTTGATCTGACTCGCCCGAAGCCTCATCAGCTCCTGCGTCGAGGCGGGCAGCGTCGAGTGCGAGATCGCCTGGTTCGCCGAGACGAGGTGCTTCACGACCTTGTCCGCGACGGCGTTGCCGAAGACGTTCAAGCGGGCTTCCATGGGGACTCCTCTGTCGTTGTCAGTGCTCACACACCTACGACGGAGTGGTCCCGCGCGATGTGACACGGGCACCTGTGACGTACGTCTCCATGGAACGAACCGGGTGGCTCTGCTGGGCCCTCCTCCCTTTCCGGCCCTACTCCTTGCGTATGTCCAGCCCGTCACGTTGCGCCCCGACGGAAGCCTCGCCGCCTGCCCCGCCGTGCGTGCTGCCCGAGCCGTTCCGCTGCGCTGCGAGGAGGTCGCGTATCTCTGCCAGCAGGTCGACCTCGCTGAGCTCCGGCGGGGCCTCCGGCGTCGGGTTCTTGGCTGCCCGCCGCTCCTTGTACTTCGACATCGGAAGGATCATGAGGAAGTAGACGACGGCAGCGGTGATCAGGAACGTCAGCGATGCGCTGAGGACCGGCCCCCAGTTGATCGGGACGCCTTCGGTGACTTCACCGGTGGTCTTGCTGATCTCGCACGGGGCCTTGAGGCAGGAGCTGTACTTGTCCAGGTCCTTCGTGCCTATCGCCCCCACGAGCGGGTTGATCAGGCCCTTGACGACCGAATCGACGATCTTGCTGAATGCGGTGCCCACGACCACGGCGACGGCCAGTTCGACCACGTTGCCGCGCATCAGGAATTCCCTGAATCCGGCCAGCAGGCTCTTCTTCTCGACTTCGGCGTCCGGCATCCGGTCTTCGCGCCGCCCTTCTGTGCTTTCGTTCCTGTCCGCCTCGCGGTCCGCGCACCGCGTCACTGCTCAGCGCAGCGTCACCGCGAGACGGGAGGTGACCGCCGCCCCGGCGAGCGCCGTCGCAGTCCTGCGCGGCACTGCCAGCACGACGAGCGCCCCGTCGACCGGGTCAGTCTCCACGTGCTTGGGCAATCGCTCCACCCTGGCCCCCGTCGCGACGGTCCGCGGGGGAGCGGAGCCCTCCTGGGACGCGATCACATCCACCCTGTCGCCCGGTCTCAGCAGGCGTACGGCGGCGGCGTCCGCGATGCGCACGGGGGCGGAGACGGACGTGGGACGCTGTCCGGGATCGGACGCGCCTGCCCGGTCGTCCCCCTCCCCAGAACTCGAGCCTTCCCCCGCCGCTGAATCCGCCGCGGAACCCGCTTCGGGCGCCGTGCGGCCGCTGGTGGCGGACCGTGTGGACGCGAGGTCATCGGGGTGTGACGCCCCGGCCGGGCCCTGGCCGCGGGCGGCTGAGGCCGCCAGCGCGGCCGCGGCGACCGCCAGCCCCGCCGCTGTCGCGCGGCGCCGCCCTCGCAGGAGCCGCCGCATGCGATGTCTGCCGCCCCCGCCCACCCGCACCGGAACGAGGTCCGGTACGACGCACGCTCCCGCGCCGCGGAACCGGCGGCCGCCGACCCCATCAGCCCCGCCACCCGCACCGGCGCCGCGCTTTCCGCCGCCGCCCCTGTCGCTGCCCCTGTTCTCGCCGTTCTCGCTCCTGCCGTGCCCGTCCGGCCGGCCGCCGTCGCGCTCGTGCCAGGGCCCCCGCCCAGGCTGGAAATTCCGGGACACCAGACACCACACCCCGCCCGCGTCAGAAGGTCTTCGCTTCCGCTTCAGACGTCAGAGTGCGGCATATCGCCGTGGGTCGGGGAATCGCGCTGAAAACCGTGGATAACCGGGCAGTTGTGGATAACTCAAACCCCCGCGGGGTGAGGTTGCCGCACCCGTCCACCGGGCTGCGGCCATCCGCGTGCGGGACCCGGTACGTCAGCGTCAGCGAGTGCACCGGCAGCTCCCACTGCAGCCCCTCGCGGCCGCCCGTGCCCCCGACCGCGCCCCGCATCCCAGGAGCGGGCCGCAGTCCGCCGCTACGGCAGCTCGATGCCCGGGTCCAGCCCGCCCAGCGACTCGGAGCAGCCGCACGAGCGCTCCACGGGGAGCTTCCCGACAGCGTCGAACAGCACGTTCCGCAAGCGTCCGACGTTCTCCCCGAAGACCCGCAGGACCTCTTCGTGGGAGACGCCCTCGCCCGTCTCGGCGCCCGCGTCGAGGTCGGTAACGAGGGTCAGCGAGGCGTAGCAGAGCCCGAGTTCGCGGGCCAGTGCCGCCTCCGGGTGGCCCGTCATGCCGACTACCGACCAGCCCTGCGCCGCATGCCAACGCGACTCCGCGCGGGTGGAGAAGCGGGGCCCCTCGACGACGCACAGGGTGCCCCCGTCCACGGCTGCCCAGCCGTGGTCCTGTGCGGCGGAGAGGCATGCCTGCCGTCCGGCCTCGCAGTAGGGGTCGGCGAAGGTCAGGTGCACGACGTTCGGGATGGAGCCGTCGGGGAGGGCCTCGCCGTCGAAGTACGTCTGCACGCGCGTCTTCGTACGGTCGACGAGCTGGTCCGGGATCAGAAGCGTGCCCGGCCCGTGCTCCTCGCGCAGGCCGCCGACCGCGCAGGGCCCCAGCACCTGGCGCACGCCGGCGGAGCGCAACGCCCACATGTTGGCGCGGTAGTTGATGCGGTGCGGCGGCAGGTGGTGCTTGCGGCCGTGGCGGGGGAGGAAGGCGACCCGCCGTCCGTCGATCTCACCCAGGAAGAGCGAATCGCTCGGGGCGCCGTACGGGGTGTCGACCGTGACCTCGGTCACGTCCTCCAGGAAGGAGTAGAAGCCGGAGCCACCGATGACGCCGATCTCAGCCTGTTCGCTCATACGGCCCACCCTAAGGGCAGCTCCGGGACGGGACGGAGGGTGCCGGGCGCAAGGCCCGGCAGGACCGTCAGGCGGCCGAACTGCCCGCCGTGCTGGTGCTCTTGGAGCTGCCGGACGAGTCCGACTTCGAGGAGCCCGAACCGGAACCCGACGAACCGGAGTCCGAGGACTTCGAGGACGACGAGCTGTCGCCGTTGCTCTTGGAGGAGGTGTCGGACGAGCTCGACGACGATCCGCTCGTCGAGCTCGACGTGGTGCTGCGGCTGTCGTTGCGGTAGAAGCCGGAGCCCTTGAAGACGATGCCGACTGCCGAGAAGACCTTCTTCAGGCGGCCCTCGCACGCGGGGCACTCGGTCAGTGAGTCGTCGGTGAACTTCTGCACCACCTCAAGGCCCTCGCCGCACTGGGTGCACTGGTACTGGTACGTCGGCACGTCTCTTCCTCCTGGCACTCTTACTCGGTGAGTGCTAACGACGCTCCATAGTGCAGCATTCCCGCGCGTCAGTCCACCGTTGCAGGTGCACGGTGACCCACCCCACCCGGTGATCCCCGTCCGCCGTGCCGGCCGGCCAGCCGGCGGCGGAAGATGACGAGGGCCGCCAGCGCCAGCCCCGTACCCGCAGCCGAGGCGAGGAAGCCGGCGCCCGCGCCGAAGCCGTCCGTCAGCTGTCCGGCGGCCATCGAGCCCGCGGCCTGACCCAGTGCCACCGCCCCGGTCAGCCATGTGAAGGCCTCTGTGCGGACGGCCGCCGGAACCAGCAGGTCGACGAGCGTGAAGCCGGTGATCATCGACGGCGCCACGCTCAGCCCCGCCACCAGGCCCAGCGCACCCAGCAGCGTCAGCCACGGAGTCAGCTGGGCCGCGGTGGCCAGCGTCACGGTGGCCAATACGAGAAGGGGGTAGGCGATCAGCAGCCGGGCCTGGGCACTGCGCCTCCAGCGGATCGTCCCGACGGCCACGGCGGCCAGCGTGTTCCCGGTGGCGAATATCCCGTACAGCACGCCGTTGAGCTCCGGTCGGCCCGCGAACTGTGTGACCGCGGCGATGGAGACCTGCATGCCTCCGAAGACGCTTCCGATGCCCAGGAGCGCGGGGATCAGCACGCGCACGCCGGGGACGGCCAGCGCGGACCGCTCACCGTCGTCTGTCCGTGCCGTGGCCGGCTCGGCTTGGGGGGCGGCGCCTTCCGGAGCACTGTCCGCGGCGTCCCTGCCGTCGAGAGGTCGGTCGAGAGAGCCGTCGGTGTACGTCGCGCTGCCGGAACGTCCCCCACCGTCGGGACGCGTCGCGCTGTCCGTGCGCGTGCGCGCCGCACTGTCCCGTCGGATGTTCGCCTTGCTCTTCGCGTTCCCCGTGTTCTGTCCGCGCGCCCTGGGCGGTTGTGTGCTCCGCTGCGCGGCGAAGAAGAGCCCGCCGCCCAGGATCAGCAGTGCCTCCGCGACCAGTCCCGCGGCCGGATGCACGGTCGTGCACAGGGCGGTCGTCAGCACGGGGCCGACGATGAAGGTGAACTCGTCCGTGACCGACTCGAAGGCCGCCGCGGTCGTCGTCAGCGGCGAGCTGCCGTCCAGGGACGACGACCAGCGGGCCCGCACCATCGGGCTGATCGGCGGGGTGGTCGCTCCTGCAGGTATCGCTGCGGCGAACAGCGCCCACAGCGGTGCGTCCCGCAGGGCCAGGACGATCAGCAGCGAGACCGTCAGCGCGTGCAGCAACACGGCGGGTACGAGGACGGCTCCCTGTCCGAACCGGTCGGTGAGCTTTCCGCTCTGCGGCGCGATCAGTGCCATCGAGACGCCGGAGACCGCGGTGACGGTGCCCGCGACCCCGTAGGAGCCGGTGGTGTGCTCGACCAGCAGCACGGTGCCGATGCCGAGCATGGCGATCGGCTGCCGGGCCAGGAAGCCGGGGATCACGAAGCGCCAGGCCCCAGGCGTGCGGAGCAACTCGCGGTATCCGGGGCGGCGTTCGCCTGCCGGGGTGGCCGGAGACGTCACGGCCGGGCCTCTCTGCCGCCTGGTAGCGCGCCGCTCGCACCGAGGGCTGTCCGCCGAGGGCTGTCCTCTAGCGCGTACCTCCGGTCGCGCCAGCCCTGCATCAGGCAGGATCGGTGAAATGTCTTGCCGTCAGGCAGGATAACGGCCTGCGCGACGAGGGGAATCCCCGTGGACGGGGCAGGGACGGCCCGTCGGAGCGATCGAGAGCCGCGGCCGCCCTCACGGGGCGAGCCCGGAGCCGCTTCAGTGCTTCCGCAGGTCCCAGGGCCGCCGGAATCCGCCGGACCTCTCGGAGCCGGCGTGCCCTGCCTCGGCCTGCCCTGCCCCGGGATGCCCTGCCTGGGCGTGCCTCGAGCCCGGTACACGGATGCCCCAGGGGCGTCGCGGACTGCGGCGGCGCGCGTTCGGGCCGGCGGCCCGGCCCTCCCCGTCCGACTTCAGCCATCCGGCCAGCTTGCCGCCCCTGCCCACGTCCAGGAGCCGCTGCTCCGCGGCGTCGCGCACCGGGTCGGTCGCCACGACCAGCAGTTCGTCCCCGTGCCGCAGCATCGTCGTCGGCAGCGGGACGAAGCTGTTGCCGTCGCGTACGACGAGGGTGACCGCCGCTCCTGGCGGGAGACGCAGTTCGCCGACCTCGACTCCGTGCATCCTGGAGTGCTGCGGGATGGCGACGGAGAGCAGATGGCCGCGCAGGCGTTCCAGCGGGGCGGACTCGATGTCCATGTCCATCGGTTCCTCGCTGTCGCCGAGTTGCAGCTTCCGCGCCAGCCAGGGAAGCGTCGGGCCCTGCACGGCGGTGAAGATGATCACGAGCACGAAGACGATGTTGAAGATGCGCTCGCTGCCGGGGACTTCGGCCACTCGCGGGATGGTCGCCAGCACGATGGGGACGGCTCCGCGCAGCCCCGCCCATGACAGCAGCGCCTGGTCGCGCCAGCGTTGGTCGAAGGGCAGCATGCTGCACACCACCGACAGGGGGCGTGCGACCACGGTGAGCGCGAGGCCGACGACGATCGCCGGTACGACGTCGTCCAGCAGGTCGTGCGGCGTGACCAGCAGACCGAGCAGCACGAACAGGCCGATCTGTGCGATCCACGCCAGCCCGTCGGCGAATCCGCGTACCGCGGGGCGGTGTGGAAGCCGGGCGTTGCCCAGGATCAGGGAGGTGACGTAGACCGCGAGGAATCCGGAGCCGTGCGCGATCGCTCCGCCCGCGTAGGACAGCACGCACAGTGCCATCACCGCGATCGGGTAGAGGCCCGACGACGGCAGTGCCACCCGTCCCAGGCCCAGTTCGCCCAGCTTGCCGACGGCGAGTCCGACGATCAGCCCGATCGCCAGCTCCAGCGCGATCTCCGCGACCAGCACGTACCAGTGCACTGCCGCGAAATCGTGCGCGGAGATCGCGACGACGAGGATCACGACCGGGGCGTCGTTGAACCCCGACTCCGCCTCCAGCACGCCCGTGAGCCGCTTCGGCAGCGGAACCTTGCGCAGCACGGAGAAGACTGCCGCCGCGTCCGTCGACGAGACGACCGCTCCCATCAGCAGCGCCGCCTGCCAGTTCAGCCCGACGAGATAGTGGGCGGCGGACGCCGTGACCGCGACACTCACCCCCACGCCCAGCGTGGACAGCACCGCGGCCGCCGGGACCGCAGGCCGGATCTCCCGCCACTTGGTGCTGAGTCCGCCCTCGGTGAGGATCACGACGAGCGCGGCGTAGCCGAGCGTTCTGGTCAGCGTCGTGTTGTCGAACTGCACACCGAGACCGTCCTGCCCGATGGCGATCCCTATGCCGAGGTAGACCAGCAGACTCGGCAGTCCGCTGCGGGAGGAGAGCCTGACAGCGGCGACCGCGAAGAGCAGGACGAGGGTGCTGAGGAGCAGGAGTTGGTTGAGGCGGTCGACAGTCAGGGGCAGATCCTTTCCAGATCGCGGCGAAGTCCCTAGCAGATCCGCCAAATCGTTCGCGTGGCTAACAATTTACCATCGCTTGAACGTCCCTCCGGGTTCGCCGGTGACTCCCTGTGTAGTGCCGGGCAGGCTCCGCCTATGGTTGCTCCAGCGTGAATCCGTACCCGGTCCGCCCGACCCAGGTCCGCCCTGCCCCTCGAAGGACAGAGATGCCCGCCAAGAAGACCTCGCGACGCGCCCGTCTGATCGTGATCGCAGTCGTGCTGCTGCTCGTGGCCGGTATCGGGGGCGGCACGTTCTGGTCCATAAGTTCCGTGCGGGACTCGTTCCCGCAGACGACGGGTTCGCTGAAGCTCAAAGGGCTCGACGACCCGGTGACCGTCCAGCGTGACCGCGAGGGCATCCCGCAGGTCTACGCGGACAGTTCGAAGGACCTCTTCACGGCGCAGGGGTACGTGCAGGCCCAGGACCGGTTCTGGGAGATGGACGTACGGAGGCACACGACCGCCGGCCGCCTCTCCGAGATGTTCGGCGAGAGCCAGGTCAAGACCGACGCCTTCCTGCGCACCCTCGGCTGGCGCCGCGTCGCGGAGAAGGAGTACGCGAACCTCGCGCCGTCGACGAAGGCCAACCTCAAGGCGTACTCCGCGGGCGTCAACGCCTACCTGAAGGACCACAAGGGCACTGCCGCCTCCGTCGAGTACGGGGCACTGGAGCTGTCCAACGACTACACGCCGCACAAGTGGAGCCCCGTCGACTCCGTCGCCTGGCTGAAGGCCATGGCGTGGGACCTCCGGTCGAACATGAAGTCCGAGGTCGACCGCTCGCTGATGACGAGCCGGCTGACCCGGCAGCAGATCGAGGAGCTGTACCCGGAGTATCCCGTCGACCGCCACGAGCCGATCGTCGACAGCGAAGCGAAAGCCGGCCGCAAGAAGTTCGTCCCGGGCGCCAGCTCCTCCGCCTCGCCGAACGGCGGTGCGGCCGCCGCTCAGCAGGCCGCCGTGCGGAAGGCCGGCTCCCGGCTGAGTTCCGTGGCGACGCAGCTCGACAAGGTCCCCGCGATGCTCGGACCCAGCAACAGCGGCATCGGCTCCAACTCGTGGGTCGTGTCGGGCGAGCACACGACGACGGGCAAGCCGCTGCTGGCCAACGACCCTCACCTGGCGCCACAGTTGCCGTCCGTCTGGTACCAGATGGGACTGCACTGCAGGACGGTGAGCAAGGCCTGCCCGTACGACGTCTCGGGCTTCACCTTCTCCGGTATGCCGGGCGTCGTCATCGGCCACAACCAGCAGATCTCCTGGGGCATGACCAACCTCGGCGCGGACGTCACGGACCTGTACCTGGAGAAGTTCCGCGACGGCACCTACCTGTACGACGGCAAGCGGCGCCCGTACCGCACCCGCCAGGAGACCATCAAGGTGGCCGACGGGCCTAGCCGTGAGATCACGGTGCGCGAGACCAACAACGGCCCTGTCATCTCCGACCGCGACAGCGAACTGCGCAAGGTCGGCGACGAGGCCCCCGTGGACAACGCGGCCCCCGACCGCGGCGACGGCTACGGCGTCTCGCTGCGGTGGACGGCGCTGAGCCCGTCCAAGTCCATGGACGCGATCTTCAAGTTGAACCAGGCGACCGACTTCGGGGAATTCCGTGCCGCCGCCCGGGACTTCGCGGCGCCCTCGCAGAACCTGATCTACGCCGACACCAAGGGCAACATCGGCTACCAGGCCCCCGGCCGCATCCCCGTGCGCGCCGCCGGCGACGGCCGCTACCCCGCGCCCGGCTGGGACTCGCGCTACCGGTGGAAGGGCTACGTGCCGCAGGACGCGCTGCCCTGGGAGTACAACCCCGAACGCGGCTACATAGTCACAGCCAACCAGGCCGTCGTGGACAAGAAGAAGTACCCGTACATGCTCACCGAGGACTGGAGCTACGGGACGCGCAGCCAGCGGATCAACGACCTGATCAAGTCGAAGATCGAAGACGGCGGCAAGATCTCCACCAACGACATGCAGACCATGCAGATGGACAACAGCAGCGAGATCGCCAAGCTGCTCGTGCCCTACCTGCTGAAGATCGACGTGAAGGACGGCTACGTACGCGAGGCGCAGCAGCTCCTCGAGGGCTGGGACTACACCCAGGACCGCGACTCGGCGCCCGCCGCGTACTTCAACGCCGTCTGGCGCAACATGCTGCTGCTGGCCTTCGGCAACAAGCTCCCCAAGGAGCTGCGCGTCAAGGGCGACTGCCTGAACGTGAGGCCCACCGACGACTCCGCTCCCGTCGACGACCTCAGCGGCAACACCCGCCTGGTGCGCGAGTGCGGCGTGCGGGACGCGGCTTCCGGGCAGCCGGACGGCGGCGACCGCTGGTACGAGGTCGTACGGAAGCTGATCAAGGACTCCGACAGCGACTGGTGGAAGACCCCGGCCAACAAGGGGCGTCCCGGCGACCAGAACCGCGACGAGCTCCTCGCCCACGCCATGAAGAACGCCCGCTGGGAGCTGACCTCCAAGCTGGGCAAGGACATAGAGACCTGGAGCTGGGGCCGCCTCCACCTCCTGATGCTGAAGAACCAGACCATCGGTACGGAAGGCCCGGGCTTCATGCAGTGGCTGCTCAACCGCGGTCCCTGGGACCTCGGCGGCGGCGAGGACGCCGTGAACGCCACCGGGTGGAACGCGGCCGGAGGCTACGAAGTGGTCTGGGTGCCCTCGATGCGGATGGTCGTCAACCTCGACGACTTCGACAAGTCCCGCTGGATCAACCTCACCGGCGCCTCGGGCCACACCTACAACCCGCACTACGTCGACCAGATGGACAAGTGGTCCGAGGGTGCGACGCTGAAGTGGGCGTTCTCCGAGAAGGCCGTGGAGAAGGCCACCGAGGACAAGATGGCGTTCACGCCGTAGAAGGAGGGGCCTGTCCCTGAGGGGCAGGCCCGCCGCCGACCCCCGCCCCGTCCCGACCGTCTGCCGGCCGCGGCCTCGTCAGTGACGGTGGTGCGGCGGCGGAGCCTTGAAGCGGTGGATCCCGGAGGGCGTCACCGCGGCGGCGACGGGCAGGTCGTGCGGCTCCGCCGGCACGCTGCCGACCAGTTCGGCGTCGTAGAGCAGCACGGCGAGAGCGGGCCGCGCCCCGGACGCCCCGATCCGCGCCAGCACGCGGTCGTACGACCCGCCGCCGCGCCCCAGCCTGATGCCCTGCCCGTCGACGGCCAGCCCGGGCAGCAGCACCACCTCGGCGTCCGTCACCGCGTCCGGACCGAGGCGCGGGCCGTCGGGCTCCAGCAGTCCACGTCCGGCGCGTTCGAGGCGGTGCGCGCCCTCGTACGCGGCCCAGTCCAGGTCGTTGTCGGGGAGCAGCACCGGCAGCAGCACGCGCACCCCGCGCAGGCGCAGGGCCTCCAGCAGCGGCAGCGTCCCCGGCTCGCGGCCCACCGAGACATACGCCGCGACGCTCCGTGCCTCCGCCAGCTCGGGCAGCTCCAGGGCGCGCTCCGACAGGACGGCCGCCGTCTCCTCCGCGTCGCGGGCAGTCAACCGCGCCCTCACCGCGAGGATGCTCTCCCGCAAAGCGCGCTTACTACCGTCGATGGGGGTCACAGGCCGGCCGGTCCCTTCCGGCGTGAACAGGCATGCTCACACCGCTACATATCGGAGCGAAGGCGTACCTTCCGGTCAAAGCCTCCGGTTATCGTGCGGGACATGACTACTCCCCGAGCACAGATCACCAAGGCTGTCATCCCGGCGGCGGGTTTGGGCACCCGCTTCCTGCCGGCTACCAAGTCCACGCCCAAGGAGATGCTGCCGGTCGTCGACAAGCCGGCGATCCAGTATGTGGTCGAGGAGGCCGTCTCCGCCGGGTTGTCCGACGTTCTGATGGTCACCGGCCGCAACAAGCGGCCCCTCGAAGACCATTTCGACCGCAATTACGAACTGGAACAGGTTCTGCGCGACAAGGGCGACGAGGCCAAGCTGAGCAAGGTCGAGGAGTCCAGCGCCCTGGCGACGATGCACTACGTGCGCCAGGGCGACCCCCGCGGTCTCGGCCACGCCATTCTCTGCGCGGCACCGCACGTGGGGGACGAGGCCTTCGCCGTCCTCCTGGGCGACGACCTGATCGACCCGCGTGATCCGCTGCTCACCCGCATGACCCAGGTGCGCGAGCAGCACGGCGGCAGCGTCATCGCGCTCATGGAGGTCGAACCGCAGAACATCCACCTCTACGGCTGCGCGGCCGCGCAGCCCACCGGCGAGGAGGACGTCGTCCGGGTGTCCGACCTCGTGGAGAAGCCGTCGAGCGACGAGGCGCCGTCCAACCTCGCGATCATCGGCCGCTACGTGCTCGACCCGGCCGTCTTCGACGTGCTCCGCAAGACCGAGCCGGGACGCGGCGGCGAGATCCAGATCACCGACGCCCTGCAGACCCTCGCGGCGGAGCCGTCGCTGGGCGGCCCGGTGCACGGAGTGGTCTTCCGCGGCAGGCGCTACGACACCGGTGACAGGGGAGACTATCTGCGCGCCATCGTCAGACTGGCATGCGAACGTGAGGACCTGGGCCCGGACTTCCGGGACTGGCTGCGGAGTTTCGTCACCGAGGAGATGTGAGCCGTTGAGCGAGACCTGGTCGGTCGAGGAGCACCTGGACGACATCCTGCGCAGCGTGCGCCCCTTGGAGCCCATCGAGCTCCAACTCCTCGACGCACAGGGGTGCGTGCTCGTCGAGGACATCCCGGTGCCCACCTCGCTGCCTCCCTTCGACAACAGCTCGATGGACGGCTACGCGGTGCGCACCGCCGACGTCGAAGGGGCGTCCGAGGAGTTCCCGGCAGTGCTGTCCGTCATAGGGGACGTGGCGGCGGGCGCCGGAGACCTCCCCGTCGTAGGGCCCGGCCAGGCCGCCCGCATCATGACGGGGGCCGCGATGCCGCCCGGAGCGGAGGCGGTCGTCCCCGTCGAGTGGACCGACGGCGGTCTCGGCGGCGGGCCCGTGGACTCCATGAGCGCCCGCAGCGCCTCGCCGGAGGGTGCGGCAGGTGAGGTGCGCGTCCACCGTCCCGTCTCGGCGGGCCGGCACGTCCGTCCGCGCGGCAGCGACGTGCGGGCGGGGTCGCTCGCGCTCGGCGCCGGCACGGTCCTCGGCCCACCCCAGGTGGGCCTGCTGGCCGCCATCGGCCGAGGCAGCGTACGCGTCCGCCCGCGGCCCCGGGTGGTCGTCCTCTCCACGGGGAGCGAACTCGTACCGCCCGACGAGCAGTTGGGCTCCGGTCAGATCTACGACTCCAACAGCTTCGCGCTGACCGCCGCCGCACGCGACGCCGGCGCGATCGCCTACCGGGTGGGTGCCGTCGCCGACGACGCGGACACCCTCCGCGCCACGATCGAGGACCAGCTCATCCGGGCCGACCTGGTGGTCACCAGCGGCGGTGTCAGCGTGGGCGCGTACGACGTCGTCAAGGAAGTGCTCTCCAAGATCGACGAGGGGAGCGGCAGCGTCGAGTTCCGCCGCCTGGCCATGCAGCCCGGCAAGCCCCAGGGTTTCGGCCTGATCGGCCCGGACCGCACCCCGCTGCTCGCCCTGCCCGGCAATCCGGTGAGCGCGTACGTCTCCTTCGAGCTGTTCGTCCGGCCCGCGGTGCGGGCGCTGATGGGGCGCGCCTCCGTACGCCGGGAGACCGCCCGGGCGCGGCTGGAGACCGAGGAGCCGCTCAGCTCCCCGGACGGCAAGCGGCAGTTCCTCCGCGGCAGTTACCTGCCGCCCGCGCCGGGGGAGGCCCGTGGCTCGGTGCGTCCCGTCGGGGGCGCCGGCTCCCACCTCGTCGCCGCTCTCGCGCAGGCGAACGTGCTGATCGACGTCCCGGAGAAGACGGTGCGGCTCGCGGCGGGCGAAGAGGTGACGGTCGTCCTGCTGGACTAGCCCCTACCCCGACCTGCACCCTCCCGTCCACGGGCCTGTGCGGCCCCGCCGGCACCGCTCCTGCCTGGCCCCGGGGCGGGTCGCTGTCACGGTCCGTACGCCCGGAGCGACGCCGGGACGCCGAGGGCCCGGTACCGTATCCGGTCACAGGGACGGTTCCGGGAGAACGATTGAACAGCGCCGAACAGCAGCACCTCACCCACATCGACGAGGGTGGGGCAGCCCGCATGGTCGATGTCTCCGCGAAGGACGTCACCGCCCGCACCGCGCGTGCGGCCGGCAGAGTCCTCGTGTCGCCGCGCGTCGTGGAGCTGCTGCGCGGCGAGGGCATGCCCAAGGGGGACGCCCTCGCGACGGCGCGCATCGCGGGAATCATGGGAGCGAAGAGGACACCGGATCTCGTCCCGCTGTGCCATCCGCTCGCGATCTCGGGCGTAGAAGTCGGCCTCTCGGTCGCGGACGACGCCGTCGAGATCACCGCACAGGTGAAGACCACGGACCGTACGGGCGTGGAGATGGAGGCCCTGACGGCCGTGACGGTCGCCGCCCTCACCGTGATCGACATGGTGAAGGCCGTCGACAAGTCAGCCGTCATCGCGGACGTACGGGTGGAGGAGAAGTCCGGCGGCCGGTCCGGCAACTGGACGCGTTCCGCAGCGATTTCGAGCCCGTCCCCCTCCGGCGGCGAGGACGGGCGTCAGGAGGGAACAGGCGCATGAGCCCCGCACAGCACTCCTACCGCGCTCTGGCCGTGACGGCGTCGAACCGGGCAGCGGACGGCGTCTACGAGGACGAGGGCGGCCCGCTCCTCGTCGAGGCCCTGAACGCCATGGGCTTCGAGACGGAGGGCCCGAGCGTCGTCCCGGACGGAGAACCCGTCGCCGAGGTGCTGACGGCGGCTGTCAACGCCCGCTACGACGTCGTCCTCACCACCGGCGGCACAGGCATCTCCCCGACGGACAAGACCCCGGAGATGACGCGCCGCCTCCTCGACTACGAGATCCCGGGCATCGCGGAGGCGATCCGCGCGGAGGGAGCCGACAAGGTCCCGACTGCGGCTCTCTCCCGCGGAGTTGCGGGCGTCGCCGGCAGCACACTGATCGTCAACCTGCCGGGTTCGTCCGGCGGCGTACGCGACGGGCTCGCCGTCCTCCGCCGGCTTCTGGTCCACGCGGTCGACCAGATCCACGGAGGCGATCACCCCAGAGGGGCCCCCAACTGAACGCGCCCTGGCCGGTCGTACTGACGGACGGAGCAACCTCGCTCCGTCCCATAAAGCTGCGCGACCAGCGTGCCTGGCGTGAGGTCAACCAGCGCAACCGCGACTGGCTGCGGCCCTGGGAGGCCACGATCCCGCCCGCGCCGGCGGGGCTCGCGCCTCCGCGCCGCCCGACGTACCGGCAGATGGTCCGCCATCTGCGGGGGGAGGCGCAGGCGGGGCGCATGCTGCCGTTCGTCGTGGAGCACCAGGGGCGCCTGGCGGGGCAGTTGACGGTCGCGGGCATCACCTGGGGATCGATGTGCTCCGGACACATCGGCTATTGGGTGGACCGTGAAGTCGCGGGCCGCGGTGTGATGCCGACGGCCGTGGCGCTGGCAACGGACCACTGCTTCCGCACGGTTGGGCTGCACCGCATCGAAATCTGCATCCGTCCGGAGAACGCGCCGAGCCGCCGCGTCGTGGAGAAACTGGGCTTCCGTGAGGAGGGGTTGAGGCCCCGTTATCTGCATATCGACGGTGCCTGGCGTGACCATCTGGTTTACGCACTGACCTCGGAAGAAGTCCCCGAAGGGCTGCTGGCGCGCTGGCATCGCGAGGCACCGCACACCTCCAATAAATAGAATATTTATTCGAAAGTAATCACCGTTCCCTGAACGGCCCCCGGCCGCCGGGGAATTGACGAACGGCCACCCGGTAGGCGCGATCGGAAAAAAAGCTGGAGAGATCAGCCAGATCGTGCGACACACCGCGGTATTTGGCAGATGGGTGCGGCTAAACCCCTCTACCGTGTGAGGGTGAACAGCAGCGGCCTCATCTACGCAGTCATCGTCGGGGCCTGGGCCGCCTATCTGGTGCCGATGTGGCTCCGCAGGCAGGACGAACTGAACGAGTCCCGCCCCACCGAACGCTTCAGTACCGCCATCCGTCTGCTGTCCGGCAAGGCGGCGATGGAGCGGCGATACGCCAAGGAGTCGGAGCGCGACGGTGAAATCCCCGACGCCCACGGCGAGTTCGCCGACCCCCTGAGTGATCCCCTTGCCGGGCGGCGCGAGGCGGCCACGGCGGGCGGCTTCCCCGAGCCCGGCGACGCGCAAGGGGCCGTTCCCTGCGGAGACGACGCAGCCGACGAGACGGTGGACGTCCGCGCCTACGCCGACCCCAAGACCATGGTGGGCGAGGCCGGTGCGGCCGCCCCCACCGAGGTCCTGTCCGCGCACGGTGACCACGCCGCCGAAGTACGGGGCGGCGACGGGCCGTCGGGCGACGGACGGGCCGAACCGCGGAACCGCGGAAAGAGCACGCGCGCCAAGGTGCTCGCCCGGCGCCGGCGCACCACGATGGTGCTCTTTCTCGCCTTCACGGCGGGCACTGTCGTCGCGGGAGTCGGCGGCATCACGTACCTGTGGGCGCCCGGCGGGCCGGGGCTGCTGCTCAGCGCGTACATCGTGCATCTGCGGGTGCAGGAGCGCCGCCGATTCGCCGCCGGCATGGAGAAGCGCCGGGCGGAGGCCGTGGCGCACCGTCTGCAGGACAGCCCGGAGCCTTCGGAGGACCCGGACGGGCAGACCGAGTCCTTCCCCGGTCCTCCCTCGAACGTCCGGCCGCCGGAGCCGGAGGCCGCCGCCCAGCCCGGTACGCAGCCGGCGGCCCGGCCCGCCGCCCGGGCGGCCCAGGAGCCCACGGCCGCCGACCGGCGCGCCCTCGTCGAGCAGACGGACCACGCCGAGTGGGTCGACCAGCAGCGGAATCGGGACGGCGAGCCCGGCGAGGGCTGGGACCCCGTCCCGGTGCCGCTGCCCACGTACGTCAGCGCTCCCGTCGCCCCGCGCACCACCCGCGGCGTGGACCTGGAGGGACCCGGCACCTGGAGCTCGGCCCGCTCCACCACGGCCGGGGGCGAGCCGGGCGGCGACGAGGGGCCCGACGATCCGGCCCCCTCGCGCCGCCGCGGACGCGGGCACGGCCGTACGCCGCTCTTCGACCAGTACGAGGACGGCGAGCGGCCCCGCGCAGCCAACGAGTGACAGGCGGTGACCGCTGTCCGCCCCTGCGGGGGCGGGCGCAGCGCCCGGCGGGCGCTGCGGCGGGCCGCACGGGAGCGCGGTGACCAGCGCTCTATCGGATTTCCTCGCAGCGCTGCGGGGATGCTAAGGTTTCACCCGTCGCAAGGGCCTGTAGCGCAGTCCGGTAGCGCATCTCGTTCGCAACGAGAGGGTCAGGGGTTCAAATCCCCTCAGGTCCACAGCAGGTCAAAGCCCCCGCCGGGAAGATCCAGCGGGGGCTTTGTCGTGCCGTACAGCAGCGAAGTACAGCAACTACGGTGACTGTCCTTGATCGCTGGAGGGTCCGCCGAGGTGCTTGCCGAGCTTCCTCAGTGCCTTCCGAGTCGCGTCGGACGGGACGTGCGTGTACACCTCCATCGTTATCGCGATCTTGCTGTGGCGAAGGATCTGCATGGCAACGCGCGGGTGCACGTCGAGGGCCGCGAGCAATGAGCCGCATGTGTGGCGGGTGTCGTGCAGCCTGATCTTCCGCACCCTTGCCTTGGCCGACCGGGCGTCGAATGAGCGATTAAAGTTCCGCGGCTCAATCGGCGTTCCGTAGCGAGTGGTGAAGACGAAATCGGAGTCGGTCCACAGCTCACCCGCGGCCTTTCGGGCTGCCTGCTGCGTCTTGCGTCGGAGCTGGAGGGCGGTGACGCAGATCTGGGGGAGGGGCAGCGTCGCTGTCGATGCCTCGGTCTTCGTCTCGTCGTGCACCAGGCGCCGGCTGATTCGCTGGAGCTGACGACCCACGGTGATCTGTCCTGCTTCCAGGTCCACGTCCTGCCATGACAGCCCCAGGACCTCACCACGGCGGAAGCCGAGGACCAGGACCAGGACGTAGGCCGGGTAGAGAGGGTCACGGGCCCCACGGGCAGCTTCCAGGAAGGTCCGCGCTTCCTCCACCGTCCAGGGTTCGCGACGTTGCTTGCGACCAGCCCGGACCTTGACCAGACCGGCCGCATTCTTGCTGATCAACTCCTCTGTCATGGCGTGCGTGAGGGCGGATCGGAGAACCGCTCTCGCGTCGTTCACGGTGCGTCGGGACGGCCGGCGGCGGCAGCACTGACCGACTGCACAGCAACGCCGCTTCTCGGGAGAGCGATCCGCATCCACGCCTCGGGCACAGCAACGGCACTGCTCCATCGCCCTGTTCATCCACTCCCGGACATCACGCACGGACAGCTTGTCGAGCCGCTTGCCGCCCAGGCCCGGCACCAGGAAGAGGCGAACGAGGAGTTCGTAGTTCTCGTAGGTCTTGGGCTTGAGGTCTGGCTTCACGACTTCCCGCAGCCAATACGTGAGGTACTGCTGCACGGTCGGCGTGCGAGTCGCGACGGGACCCTTCTTGGCTTCGGCGTGGAGTTTGATCCACTTGTCGTGGACTTCCTCGCGGGTCTTGCCGTAGACGTACTTGCGCTTGCGCTTGCCGTCCGGGGTGGAGACCCAGACGTACGCGGCGAAGCTGTTGTTGCGGTACGGGTAGATGGAGCCTTCTCCGTTGCCCCGCTTGCCGCTCATGCCGACCACCTCATGTCCTCGGCTTCGGCAGCGCAGCGTTCGACGTACTCGTCGACCCAGGCCGGAAGGATGCGGCGGTTGCGGCCGACCTTGACGGAGCGGATCTCGCCTGTCAGCACGAGCATCTTGGTCTTGGACAGACCGAAGCCGAGCATGTCGGCGACCTCGGCTGTGGTGTGCCACTTCCTCTCGATCACGGCGGTTGTCACTGGCCTTCTCCTTCCTGTGCGCGTAGGTCGTGCAGGGCTTCGCGTGCGGTGTCGCGGTTGAGTTGGAGGTCTCGGGCGATGGTTGCGGCGAGGGCGGATTCGCCGGGGCTGTGGCCGTTGCCGGCGTATTGCCAGTCGGCGAGGACGAGCACGGTGTCCGGCTCGATGTCGTCCAGGCCGAGGACTTGGGCTTGTTCGGCGGCGCGGTAGTCGGCTCGTGCCTGCCGGAGGGCTCCCAAGGTGGTGGAGTAGCGGCGGGACTTGGTCGAGAAGTGGCCTCGGAAGCCGAGCATGTGAGCCCACGCCCACAATCTGCGGTCCGGATACAGCGGATCGAGTTCCTTGCAGGCTTGGATGAGGCGGCGGGTGTGGTCGGGTACGTCGTGCCGGTCGAGTTCGGCGAGTTCGCCGATGCGGCGGTCGAGGGTGCCAGTGTTCTCGGCTGCCTTGGTGGCGTACTTGGCCACGTAGGACGCGACGGCTTGTTCGGTCAGCTCCGAGCCGTCGCCGAAGGCTTTGACCGGTCGCACGTCGAGCTGGTCACCCCAGCGCAGTGTGCGTGAGGGTTCGTCACCGGTCGCGGGGACGGTGATGGTGGTGTAGGAGTGCGCGGCGGCGGCGCGGATCGCATCCTCGAGCAACACGGGACTGGCCCAGTGCGGCGGAGGGGTCTCGGGTCCGTCAGGCCCGTCGATGCGGGCGATGACGTGAAAGTGAATCGCTCCGCGCTTCTGGAACTCTGCGACCTTGCCGTAAGAGATCCGCGCGGTCTCCTTGAGCAGGGTCTGGGTGATGCCGGCACGGGCGGCGATCTCGCGGCGCAGTCGGTTGGTGAAGCGCTGCCAGAGCTGCCCGGCATGGTTGTTGAACAGCACCGCGCCGGCGTAGTCGTAGGAGTCGGGATCGAGCGGTGTGCCCAGGGCGGGATCGTCGTCCCGGTGCTTCGTGCCGCAGCGGCAGGCCTGGTTGCCTCGCTGGTTGTGGACCGGGCCGAAGGACGGTGCGGTGAGGGTGGCGAACACGCGAGGGTGATCGCGCACGGTGGCGGGGATGTCCTTGTCGGAGTCTCCGGCGAGGCCGGCGCGGATGAGGTGGTAGGTGTCCGCAGAGTACGTACGGGCGCAGGCCGGGCAGCGGGAGGCACGGCGGTTGCCACAGGCGACCCGGAGCCGTCCGCCAGGCTCATCCTCCGTGGAGTACCGGTGAAGGGTCTGGCCGGTCGTCTTGTCCTTGGTGAGGGTCCAGCCGGTCAGGTGGATCGGTTTGGAGCAGCCGCCGGTGCGGCGCACTTGGTCTTCCCAGCGGGCGAAACCGGGGGACCCGGCCACCCTCAGCGCATCGGCGAGGGTGATCGGGTCCAGGCCCGCCATGGTGGCGGTGTTGCTCATGCGCGGCCTCCGGCGACGAGGCGACGCATCAGGACGGTGCCGGCACCGTGGCAGCTCTGGCAGATGACGGGGAGGGTGCGGCGGCTGCCGTCGGGGTTGCGGGTGCCGGTGTCGATGGCGACGACGGGGAAGCCGTCGCAGTCGCCGCAGATGCGGGTGCGGGCGGGGGCAGGGGTGGGCTGGGTCATGATGGGTGTCCCTTCTGATCTCGCTTGGGTTGGTTGGGGGCCAGGGCCCTGCCGGGGCGGCGGACGCTTGGCGGCTTTGGCCGCCCCGGAGGGCCGGTCAGCTACGGAGGCCGTAGAGATCTCGCTGTAGAAGGCGGTGGTCCCGCTCCGCCCGTTCTTCGGGCGAGTCGTGAACCTCTGGCATGTACCGCTCGGACTCCACGTCGAGAGTTGGCGCGTACTCCGGACCGAAGACGCGGGGATCGGCCGGCTTGTCCATCAGCGAGCGCCCCCTTGCCGGTTGAGCAGTGAGCGCAGGACGACGGCGCAGACGGCGACGGATGCGGCGGTGACGGCGACGGCCAGGAGCAGGGAGACCAGGACCGTGCCGACGACGAGTACGGCGCCCGCTCCCCCGGCGACGAGGGCAGCCACGGAGCCGGGCGTGAGCCGGGCCGGAGATGCAGCGACCGGGGCGGGAGCCTGAGCGGGCGGAACGGAGGGTGCCTGTGCCGTGTGGATGGCGGTGGGAGTGACCACCTGAGCGGCCGCCGTCATGCCGGTCGGGACCGGGGTGTTGGGGTACTTGGGGCGGAGCATGGCCGGGTCTCCTGTCAGTCGTTGGTGTCGTTGACGATCTGGGTGCCGGTGCGGGTGCCGCCCTCGATGGCGGGAGCTAGGAAGGTGTCCGCCAGGAGGAAGCCGCCCAGGAGGAGCACGACGATGAGCCAGGTCGGTGGGCGGAAGAGGCGGATGCCGAAGTAGCCGACGAGCCCGACCACGGCGATCAGCGGAAGTTCGATGGTCATCAGCAGGTCTCCTTTCAGCGGACGCGGCAGCGGTGGGTGCGGGCGGCGAGCTGGGCGGCGGTGCGTGTCCCGTAGTTGGCGGACCATCCGCAGCGTTCGGCGGTGCACACGGCGGCGTGGACGGTCTGGCCGGTGCGGCGGGATCGGGTGGTGCCGATCTGCACGGGGCCGATGCGTTCGACGGAGTGGAAGAAGTCGCGGGCAGGCATGACGCGTTGTCCTTTCTGATCAGGTGAGTTGGGTTGCGATGGCCTCGGCCAGCGGCGCGGGGACGCCGAGGCGGGAGCGGAGGGTGTCCGTGCCGATCGGCTCGCCGGTCTGTGCGCGGTGGGAGTCGGCGAGCTTCCGCGCGTGCTCGACCAGAGCCGGAGGCACACCCGCAGCCGCAGCAGGCGCCGGTACCGGGGCCGACTCAGCCGGGATCGGAGCCGGTGAGGGCTCGATCTCCGGTGCAGGCTCAGCCAGTTCGGGCCGCTCGACCGACACCGCAGACGCGGGCGCAGGCTCCGAAGCCTCCTCGACCGGCACCGGAGAGGCAGCCGCGGGCTCCTCTGCTTCGGGGGGTGTGGTGTGGGCGAGGAGGGTTCCGCCGAAGAAGGCAAGTGCGGGCCATCCGGCGACGAGGATGCGCAGCCAGGCAGGTACTTCCTGCACGTTGAGGAGTCCGGCGGTTGCGACGTTGGCGCCGAGTGAGGCGGCCAGGGCGATGGAGAACCAGCACCAGGCCACCCGTGCCGAGGCTTCGGCGGCGCGGAGGGTGCGGATGCGGCGCCAGGCGGCGACGAGCAGGAGGTCGACGCTGATGGGGTAGGCCCAGGCTTTCCAGCCGTCCTGTCCGGCAGCGGCGGCGATGTCGTGGAGGTGCGCGAAGGACAGGGCTCCGGCGATGACCGCTTGCACGAGCACGGCGTCCAGGCGGATCGAGCGCATTGGCTTCTCCTCCCTTCCAGGTGTTTCGGGCGTGGGTGGGGTAGGGACGCGGCGCGAGGCGGTCACGCCAACCGGAATCGGGGTATGGGTCAGGCTGCTTCGGAGATGTGCTCGACAGCCTTGAGCGATGCGGCCAAGGTGGGCCGGTAGTCGGCGAGTTCGGGCAGGTCCGGGGTGAGGTCTGCGTGCTGGTTGCAGAGGTTGACCGCGTCCCGCAGCGAGGTGAGCGGGGTCCTGGTGGTCATCCAGCCGCCGGTGGAGTCGCCGACGATGGCGGTGCCGGGCCGGTGGTCGGGGATCTGGACCGTGGCGAGGACGGCGTCCGGGGAGATGTCGGCGAAGGCCATGTTCGCCGAGGCTTCGTCGTTGACCCGGTGGGCGACCCTGCCGGTGAGCTGGGCACGGAGCAGGGTGATGCCCTTACCCAGGTCGGAGCCGAAGCGCTGACCGCAGATCTCCACGTAGATGCCGGCGGCCCGGCCCAGCTGCACCAGCCGCACGAGGGCGGTGATGATGGCGTCGCGGCGCTTCTCCTCCGACTTGCTGGCGTAGAGGGCGAGTTCGGCGACCTCATCGACCAGCAGCACCACGGGTGTGGGCCGCAGAGCTTCCGGGAGTCCCCAGATGTCGGCGGTGATCTCCGCATCCGGCACGTCCGAGCTGATGCGCTGCTCTGCCCGGATCACCTCATAGGTCGCCGCCATCCGCTCCACCAACGCATCCAGCAGACCGAGCGCGTCATCGGGATTGTCGGCCAGCGCGGAGAACCGCCGGGCGAGCGGCCCGAGTTCCACGCCGTTCTTGCAGTCGATCCCCACCAGGGCAACCGGCTGCGATGCGAGAGCAGCGACGAGACGGCGCTGGTAGACGGACTTGCCCGACTGCGTGGCGCCGATGTTCAGCTCGTGCGGAGTCTGCCGGTAGTCCCGGTAGCGCACGGAGCCGTCCTCACACAGCGAGACCGGCACCCGCAGCAGGTCCGAGTCACAACGGGCGGGCATGTGGACGCGCTTGAGCACGTCGTATCCGGTCATCCGCAGCTCGACCACACCTGCCTTGACCTCACGGGCGGAGACACCCTGCATGCCGAAGGAGTGCCGCAGCCGGTCAGCCGAGGCGGCGAAGTCGAACGCGTCCTGACCAGGCCGCAGCTTCACCCGCAGCACCAGCCCAGTCCGAGTCACCTTGAGCCGCCGGATCTGCGGAACACGCGACGCAGGCACCTCAGTGCGGGTGGCCCGAGCCATGGCGAGACGCAGGCGGGAGGGCGGGACGGTCAGGCCGCAGGCTTCCATGACCGAGGCCCAGCGGAACCGCAGCCGGATCACGGCGACCAGGGCGCCGATGCTCAGCCAGTACCAGGCCGGGCGGAGCCACCGAAGCAGCCCCGCCGTGCCCAGGATGACCGCAGCAGCGATCGTCAGCGTCGTCATGATCAGGCCGCCTTCGCACCAGCGTCGGCGAGGGAGGTGACCGCGACGGCGCGGAAGCTGATGCCGTGCCGCTTCTGGCCGTTGAACTCGTTCTCCCACGGCCGGGCCACCAGACCGGTCAGGGCCACCGGGGTGCCCATGGCGAGATCGGCCGGGACACCGGATTCGGGGATGACGACGGTCATGATCTCGGCGTTGCCGTCCAGGACGAACATCACGTCCACGGTCATCAGCTTGGCGCCGGTCTCACGGTCCAGCGCGATCTCACCGGTCTGCCGGTTGGCCACCTTCGGCTGCGGAGGCTGAGCCGCCATGATCGAAGCGGCGGAAGTGTCGACGGGAATCTGACGCATGAGCGTGCTCCTTGATCCAGGGACAGTGAGTCATCGTCTGCATTGTTTGAACAATGCGAACAGTTGAGATGATGACGCGGTGTGCCCCTGGCGTCAAGAGCATTGGTTGCATTGGCTGGACAATGTGAACGACCAGCGGTTTCATGGAGGGCATGGCAGTCAAGAAGGTCGGACGCGGCACGTACAAGCAGCAGATCTCTGACGACCTGCGTCAGCAGATCGCGGACGGCACGCTTGCGCCCGGCGCCAAGCTGCCAACGGAGGCCAAGCTCACGGACCAGTACGGCGTCACCCGCGGGACCGTGCGAGCAGCCCTGGAGATCCTGGTCAACGAGGGATTGATCATCTCTGCCCGGCCGGTTGGCCACTTCGTACGGGATCGGAAGCCGATGGTCGTCCGCCCTCAGGCGGAGTTCCGTCCCCGGCCGTACACGCCGGAGATGGACGCCTTCATGACCGAGCACGAAGGCAGAGCCCCGGATCAGAAGATCGAGGTCAGCATCTGGGAGCCGTCCGGTGAGGTAGCGAAGCGCCTGCAACTGGAGTCGGGCGAACTCGTGGTGGCCCGCCGGCGCGTTCGGCATCTCGATGGCGAGCCGTTCAACATCAACGACAGCTTCTTCCCGCTCGACCTCGTGCGGGACTCAGCCATCATGCGTCCGGAGAACATCACCCCAGGTGCCAACGAGACGTTGGCTGAACTGGGCTTCCGTCAAGTCCGAGCCATCGATGAGATCTACGTCCGGATGCCCACGCCAGATGAAGTTCGTCGCCTCGAACTTGGCCCCGGGACCCCCGTGGCGTACCACGTGTGTACGGGCTACACCGAAGATGGCAAGCCTGTGCGCGTCGCGATCTCTGTCTATCCAGGGGACCGACACGTGATCTCGTACGAGCGGCGCCGAGAGGCACAGCCGGACAGTGAAGCATGACGGGCATGGAGATCAGGGCAGCCAGGCCCGATGAACTGGCAGTCGTTGAGGGGCTGTTGGTCGAGGCATCCGAGTGGCTCGCTTCGCGAGGGATCGATCAATGGCAGTTCCCTCCGCACCGGGACCGCATCGAGCATGCGTTGAGCCACGGGGAGTGCTTCCTTCTCGTTGAGGCTCACCAGGCCCTTGGCACCATCACGGTCGACGAGCACGCGGACCCCGAGTTCTGGCGAGACACCGACCACCCTCATGACGCGTTGTACGTGCACCGCATGGCCATGAGCCGGACAGCGGCCGGCAGGGACTTGGGTGGCGTCATGCTCGACTGGGCAGCCAAACGCGCCGCCCAGCAGGGGAAGAAGTGGCTTCGTCTGGACGCCTGGAAGGACAACGCTGGGCTGCACCGCTACTACCGCGATCACGGCTTCGACTTCGTCAGGAAGGTCGACCTAGGACACCGCCGCTCGGGAGCCCTCTTCCAGAGAGCCACGTAGACAGCGCGGTAAGACTTTCCCTACTTCATCAAGGGCTCGCTCCGCTCGCCGCGCGGCCCGGCTTGCCGCCGGGCCGACGCTCATGTCTCCGCCCCGCTCCGGCCCGGCCGCCGGCCCGCGCGCGGAGGCAAGCCACAGAAGAGGGGCGCCATCGTGGCTGGGACGGCCGACTCCACGGCTTTACGGAGCCAACTTGGAGCGAGCCTCTACGATCATGGCCCAGATCGGGCTATTGCGGGCAGGCGAGGAGCCAGCCCGATTCGCGGAAGCGTAAGGGCCATGATCTCTCGCTCCAAGCCAGCTCCACCCCAAAGCCGTTGCGCCGACCTCAGGGGCGGTGCGCAACCTGAGCACACTCGCAACGTCGCGTGCCGTGTGCGCTAATGTTGTGTACCATCACGGTGTTACCTCAACCATACGGGTGGCCTAGGCCAGATGTAGGGTTGAGGCAAGACAACAAGGGCCACAAGAAGACCCGCCCCCCTGTGGGAGCAGGGGGAACGGGCCGGATCGCTAGAGCGAGTTCATCAGACGCACGATCAGAAGACCCAACCTGATCAACAGGTTGGCGACCTTGATCAACAGATTGATCAGCGCCCACCGATCCTTCTTGTGACCGTCACACATATTGAATTCACCTCCTCGGGTTATGACTTTGCGGTCCCGCGGGGGTGACTCGTTGCGTGAGAGCCGATCCCAGGGTACATGGTGATCGGCTCTCGCTGTTCACATTCGAATACACGTGCCAGGCAGAGCAGTTGGCGGCATGACAGTCTCCGATGCGCGGCAACTCTCGGCACCCCTAAGCTACGGATCAGAAGGTGCCGTGCCCCTCGCGTGCCCCATCCAGCGGGAAACAGCGGGGAACCACGGTCACCTGCGGGCAGCGCCCCACGACAACGGCCCCCGACCAATTTCCCTGGTCGGGGGCCGTTTCACTGCTCAGCGAGCGGAGGCGGTGGGATTCGAACCCACGGTGAGGGATCACCTCACGACGGTTTTCAAGATCGATCACTGGGCTGCAACGGTCGAATGGACCGCCAGCTGGCAAACGAACCGTCTCGTGAGCGCACTCCGTGAAGATCGCCGTGGAACAGCACCACCGCTTCAGGTCTACGTGCAGGGGGATCGGCGAGGTAGGCGTTGACGTGATCCCACGTCTGCATTTCTGGTGTGAGCTGCTCGTACCACGACAAGCCGCGTGTGTTGCAGTCTCTGCACAGCAGTCCTCGTACGCACTCTCCGCACGAGGACGGGCCTGGACAGCAGGCGTGGTCGTGGTCGATGTGCCACCACGACGGCCCCTCCCAGAAGTCACCACAGACGCTGCCACACAGCGGACATGTGTCGTCTTGGGCTCTGAGGATCGCATTGACGCGAGCGCGGGTCAGCTTGTGCCGGCGCGCTTGCCGTCCTGCGTTGCGGCACTCCGGGCACACCCTGCCCTTGGGGCCCGCATCCACGCGCCAGAGCTTGTCCGAACACGTCGCACACGGCTCTAAAGTTTCCACCCAAGCGTCGAACTCCTCTTGGGTAAGCTCGGCGATCTCTCCGTCGGTCAGCCAATCCACGACCGCAGGCTAGGCATCGCCACCGACAATCGGTAAGCCAAGTGCAGGGGGCCTACTACAGCGTGTTGAGGTCAACCCGTTTAGGAGTGGTTGCTGTACAGCAGCGAAGTACAGCAACCACCGCGACCGCTGCCGGACGGTGGTGGCTTCAGATGGCCAGCTGACCGGGCGAGGTGACCTCAGCGACCGTCGTGCCCATAGTTCGCAACGAGAGGGTCAGGGGTTCAAATCCCCTCAGGTCCACAGCGGGCCGTTCTTGAGTTGGCTGGAGAACGGTTGACGAGGTCCCGTCCGATCATGGAGATCGGACGGGATTTCTTGTGTCGACGACCCGGCCCATGATGATCCCCGGCTGGGCAGCCCGATCCGGACCCCGCACGAAAGGGTCCAGAAACTCTCGCGCGCACGGCGACGAAGAGGATGGCGCTGCCTTTCGAATTGCCCTGACGCGACGCGGCGCTCCCCCCCCCCGGGCCCCTCCCTCAAGCCGTGAGCAGGGGTTCGGCGGTGGGCGCTCGCATGGCGGAGAAGCTGAGCGTGCGGTAGACCGCGACACGGTCGGCCAGTTCGGCGCATGCCGCGGCAGCCGCGGTGGTCCTGCGCGCGCAGGACGGGTCCCGCGAGTCGAGGAGCACTCCGAGAGTCGTGCCGCTGTGCCCGACGGCCACGCCGAGACCGCCCACCTCGCTGCAGATCTCCCGCATCGGCTCAAGTGACCGCTTGTACCGGAGCGGCTGGTTCATCAGCGCGCTCCGGGTCGCGACCCTGCCCACTTCTGCCAGGTCGTGACGCGGAATGGCGTCGATGAGCCTGTTCAGCAGACGGGCGTACTCGTAACCCTGCGCAGTGGAGTAGGACTTCGGGATGCGGTTGTAGGCGACGGTGTCAACCGCGCCCCCCTCGTCGATCCCCACCACGGTCATCGCCGGAAGGGATCCGAGGACCGCGCGCAGCCGCACCTCCCGGTGATGGAACGCGACGATCCCCGGGTAGAGAACGCCGTCCGTCGGTTCGATCCGGGCCAGCAGCCGCTCGATCCTGCGGGGCGGCATCGGAGTACCGAGGGACTTCGCCACGGCTCGCGCGGTGGCGACGAGGTCCGCTGAGGAGCTGGCCAGTCCCTTGCCCTCGGGGATCACGCTGCTGACGGTCAGGATGCCCCTGACGGGACGTCGCTCCTCCTCGGTGATCAAGTGCGCCAGTCGCAGGGCCTTCTTCTTGTGCTCGGGCCGTACGGTGATCCCGTCGGCTCCCGGGTCCTGACGGAACGTCGCCATGCTCCACCGGGCGACCGGCAGGGTCACGAGGAAGTCGCCACCATCCCCCGGCAGCACACCCTGCAGCAGTTCGCCGAAGGTGCCGAAGGCCGTACCAGTGCCCGTCAGCCCCTGTCGCGGTGTCACGTCGTGGGAGCGCTTCACGTGTTTCCTCTCTTCTTCCTGCGTCGCCTCCTCGTAGCCGTAGCTGTGCGAACGCATGGGTGCGCGTGTCTGAGAGCCTCCGTGCACCTGCCGCCGGCCGGCTCGACGTCACATCACGTGAAGGCATCTGAGGGTTCAGGGGACCGCACACCATGCAAGAGCCCGGCTGAAGGCCATGCGGGGACGGGGTCTTCTCGCGTACGGGCGAGATCAGTTGGCGGTGTGGCGAGGGCGGCATCGAGGTCACGCCGGGGTATCAGATGAAACTGATAATCGTTCTAACTCATCCGAGTGTGATGAGGCAAGTCGGCGGCGTCTGCGTGCATGGGCGTCCTCGGACGCGAGTCACCTCGCTGTGCTGTCGACGGCGTGCGGCGGCAAACTGCTCTTGACAATCATTTCCATTTAACTGATGCTCGCTGCACCAGGCAGCCGCCCGGTTTCAGTCGTGCCGTATCGGGGTGTGCGACTCCGGGATGCGAGAGCTGCGGCGGGCTGCCTCGGAGTTCACCTCCTCCGGGAGGCGCGCGTCATGACGAAACGGCGCGGCCGGCGGAGACGGAACCCGCAGGAAGAACCCCAGCAGGAGGAGCCATGGGCGAGCAGAACCGTACGAGGACAGCACTCTCAGCCGACGACCCGACAGCGGATAGGGCGTGGGCTCTTCACGAAACCCTTCCGCACACGCTTCCAGCAGCCGAGATCATCGCCCTCAACACCCCGAAGGCGGACCTGCACACGTGGCGCACGTACGCGTACCGGGAGTGGACGTTCGAAATGCCTCCCGGCGTCTTCACGCCGGGAGAGACGAGCCGGATGATCCACGACCGCATCTTGGACGGGACCATCCCCGTCGGCGGCAGGTCGTACGCCGCGATGGGGGTCGGCCTCGGTGTCGAGGCGGTCGTCGCCGGGCTCCGCGGGGCGAAGGAGGTCCACGCGGTGGACATCGACCCCGAGAGCGTGCGGGCGATGACGGAAGCCTACGAGCGCATCGTGGGCGACAAGCCCGGAACCCTCTTCCACCCCTGGGTCTCCGACCTGTTCGAAAGCGTGCCCGACGGAGCGCAGTTCGACGTGATCACCTTCAACCCGCCCGCCGTGCGGGAGACGGTGAGCGAGGACCCGGCCGTCGTGCGGAACGTGTGCGTGGGCATCGGCATAGTGCGGCAGTTCTTCGACCAGATCGTGCAGCGGGACCTGCTGGTGGACGACGGCGAGATCTACTTCATCGTCTCCAACACCTCCGAGCTGCGGAACATCGTCGCGTACGCGATCACCTCCGGGTTCTTCCCGGAGGTGATGCACCATCAGACGTGGAACACGGACGACGTGCAGACCTTCCTGTTCAAGCTGCGCCGAAGCGCAGCGGTCTGAGGCCCGGGGATGCACTCACACATAGCGGAAGCGATCAAGCAGCCCGATCTGATCCGTCTCGAGCCGGATCTGATCTGCCTGCGTTTCGAGACGATGAAGATCTACTCGGCCCTGGGAGCGGTTCGTCATCTGCTCGATTCGGGAGCCGTGAAGCCTGGCGACACGCTCATCGACAGCTCAAGTGGCATCTACGCGCAGGCCCTTGCGCTCGCCTGCCACCGCTACGGGCTCAACTGCCACATCGTGGGCTCCACGACCGTGGACCGCACGCTCCGCATACAGCTGGAGATTCTCGGCGCCACCCTGGAACAGGTCGAGCCCTCGAAGAACCTGCGGTTGGACCAGGAACTGAGGGTTCGCCGAATCGCGGAAATCCTCGAGGAGAACCCGTCGTACCACTGGATGCGGCAGTACCACGACGAGATCCACTACTACGGCTACCGCGAGGTCGCCGATGACATGGACCGTGAAATCCCCGCGGGGCCGGTCACGTTGGTCGGCGGCGTCGGATCGGGGGCGTCGACCGGGGCCATCGCCACCTATCTCAGGGAAGCCGGACGGGATGTGTCCGTCGTGGGCATACAGCCCTTCGGTAGCGTGACATTCGGCTCGGAACACGTACCGGACCCGGACATGATCATCGCCGGCATCGGCAGCGCCATCGAGTTCAAGAACGTCCGGCACGACCTGTACGACAGGATCCACTGGGTCAACTTCGAATGCGCCCTGTCGGGGTCCGTCGAACTGCTGCGAAACACCGGCATATTCGCCGGGCTGTCGGCCGGAGCGGCGTACCTGACCACCCTGTGCGAACGGCGCGGAGACGGCTCTCGCACGTACGTCTTCATCGCGGCCGACACGGGCCACCGCTACGTCGAGGACGCCTACGCCCAGCACCGAGGTGCCAGGGACATCGAGACCCTGAGGCCGCACGAGATCGCCTCCCTCGACGAACTGAAACCCCCCTGGTCGGCGGCGAACTGGCGCGACATATCCCCGCCGGCGCACGGCAGTTGAGACCGGCCGACAACGAACCTGGCCGGGCTCGTCAACGACGGCCAGCTCCCTGCTCGCAGAGCAGCCAGACACATTCACCACTCGACGAGAGAACTGAGAATGCCCTACCCGAAGCCGCACACCGTGGCGGAACTCACCGAGGGAATACTTGAGGGCGCCTACGGCCCGGATCCGAAGGACGTGACCGTCACCAGCGCCTTCTGGCTCTACCACACCACGCGACTGGCGGGCGGCGACGTCACATACCACAACCACTATCTCCTGCTGCGCGTGGGAGAGAGCTTCGGAGCCTGCTCCTTCGAAGCGGGCGAGGTGAGCTCCGACTTCTGCGAGAACGCCTCCGGTTCCACCCTGGAGACACTCCTGCGCAGCGAGTCCGCTTCCGTCCGCATCGCCGCGCTGGACGCCTATCTCTCGCGCGTTCGGCCTCACCGGGAGGCCGGTGAGGCCGAACCGGTCACGCTGCCCTCGGGAACGCCGGAGATACGGGCGAGGGCGCGGGACGCCGCCATCGCCGGACTGCTCGACCTTGAGCCGGGTGCCAAGGTGGCTCTGATCGGTGTGGTGAATCCGCTGATCGAAGCGATACGTGACCGGGGCGGTGTCTGTCTGCCCTGTGACCTGAACCTGCGCACGACCCAGTGGGGTGAACCCGTCTCGGACGACATGACCGAGGTTCTCGAGCAGGCCGATGCTGTGGTGGCCACCGGAATGACCCTCGGCAACGGCACGTTCGACCTGATTCTCGAGCACTGCAGGCAGAACGACGTTCCGTTGGTGGTCTACGCGCAGACGGGCAGTGCCGTCGCCCGCGCGTTCCTGTCCAGCGGCGTCACCGCCCTGTCGGCCGAGGCCTTCCCGTTCTCGCAGTTCAGCGCGGACGCGACCGCCCTGTACCGCTACCGGGCCGACAGCTTCGCGGCGGGACTAGAGGAGGCATCGTGAGCGTCGGCGCCGGGACTTCACAGATGAAGCGCGACGGTCAGGACACCGATGAGCAGCTTCCGGGCGACCTGAAGATGACGCGCACGCTGTGGCCGATACTGCTGGCCTCAGCGGTCGGGTTGCTGCCCTTCACCGTCTTCAGCACGTATCTGGTGCCGATCGCGGACGAGTCCGGAAGCAGCGTCGCGGCGATGGGCGGGCTCCGGGGACTCGGGGGCCTGGCGGCCCTGCTGGTCGGTACGGCTCTGGCGCCGCTGATCGACCGGGTGCCGAAGGAGTGGGCCGCTGCTGGCGGGCTCGGAGTACTGGCGGTGTCGGCCGCTCTCGGGGCGAGCGGCGAATACATCCTCCTGGTGGCGTTCTGCCTGCTCGTCGGGGCTGGGACAGCCGTGCTCAATCCGGCTCTGACCGCGGCGGCAGCCGACCGGTTCGGCTCCGGGAAGGCGGCCGGCAGAGCGGCGACGCTGGTCACGGCCACCCAGTCCATGACGGCGATGCTGGCGGCGCCCGTGATCGCGCTGCCCGCGGTGTTCTGGGGGTGGGAGGGAGACCTTCTCGCGGTCACAGCCGTCTCGCTGCTGCTCGCGGTGATCCTTCTCTCCTGGCGCGGCCGCTCCCGCGTCGAGGGAGAGGAAGAGGCTGACGGCGGGGAGAAGTTGAGCTACCTCGCCTCCTTCATGGCCCTTGCCGCGGTGCGGGGTGCCGTTCCGCTGCTGCTGATCTCCCTTCTCCGCACGGCCGTGTTCATGGGGTACTTGGCGTATCTGGCCGCGTACTACGACAGCCGCTTCCAACTCGACCCGGGTCTCTTCTCCTTGGTGTGGACGCTCAGCGGTGCTTCGTTCTTCGCGAGCAACCTCCTCACGGGACGGCTCACGAACTCCGCGGGGCCTCGGGTGCGTACGGAGCACTTGCTGATCCTCGGCCTCGTCGCGGCTCTGGCCTCCGTCGTCGGGTTCTACTTCACGCACTGGCTTCCGCTGGCTCTTGTGCTCACCTCGCTCCACGCGGCCAGTCACGCGGTCGTCGCCGCGTGCGCTGTGAGTCTGCTCGTCCGGCGTTGTGGGGCGCTGCGGGGATCCGCCTTGAGCATCAATGCCGCAGGGATGAGCCTCGGTGTCTTCGTCGGGGCCGCCCTCGGCGGCGCCGGCCTCGGCCTCGCCGGCTATCCCGGAATCGCCTTGGCCTTCGGGGCGCTCATGGCGGCGGCATTGGGAGCTGCCTTCCTGGTCTCGCGTCTCTCCGGCGACGAACACACCGGCGAGGACGGCACGGAGAACCCTGAGTCGTCCGACACGTCCGCGACCCCGTGACCGGCTCACTCACGACGGACACGGCGTCCACCGTCCGTCCCGGAGAGGAGTGCGTATGCGCCCGTCAGCATCCCCGGCGCCGCCGGTGAGCAGCGATTGCCGCATCCCGGACGGGAAGGCGAACCAGGCTCCCGGCGCCCGAGGTTCCGAATCCTCCGCCTCACGTATGCGGTTGACGACGACCTGCTTCGTCCTCCTCGCTCTGCTGCTGGTGTCGGTCGTCGTTGCGATCGGCCTCGGAACCGCGGTGGTCACTCCCGGCGACACGGCCTGGTACCTGTGGGCGGCCCTGACCGGCGGGAAGATCGGCGCGAGCGAGGCGACGACCTATCAGATCGTCTGGGAGATCCGCACGCCACGCGTACTCCTGGCCGCCCTGGTCGGGGCCGGGCTGAGCACCGTCGGCGTCGCCGTCCAGGCGATGGTGCGCAACGCGCTGGCCGACCCGTACGTGCTGGGCGTCTCCTCCGGGGCGTCCGTGGGCGCGGTCGGCGTCACCGTCACCGGAGGGCTCGCGGTTCTGGGTGTCTACGCCGTGTCCGCCGGGGCCTTCCTGGGGGCGCTGGCGGCATCCGCCATGGTGTACGCAGCTGCCGCCAGTCGGGCCGGGATGTCCCCGCTGCGCCTCATCCTCACCGGCGTCGCCATGGCGCTCGGTTTCCAGGCTGTGATGAGCGTGATCATCTATCTGGTCCCCAACAGCGAGGCCACCAGCACGGTTCTGTACTGGACCATGGGCAGCTTCGGCGCCGTGACGTGGGCAGCGCTGCCCGCCGTGGCCGCGGCGGTGCTGCTCGGCCTGGTCGTGCTGCGGCGCTACGGCCGTGCCCTGGACGTGATGGCGCTCGGCGACGAGACGGCGGCGAGCCTGGGCGTCGACCCTGACCGGCACCGCAAGCAACTCCTGGTCCTCATCTCGCTCGTGACCGGTGCCATGGTCGCCGTGAGCGGTGCCATCAGTTTCGTCGGCCTGGTCATGCCCCATTTGGTGCGCATGGTCGTCGGGTCCACGCACGCGCGCGTACTCGCGGTCAGCCCCCTCGTCGGAGCCGTCTTCATGGTGTGGACGGACCTCGTCGCCCGAACGCTCGTGGCCCCGCGGGAACTGCCCCTCGGCGTCATCACCGCACTGGTCGGTGTCCCGGTCTTCGTCACGCTGATGCGCCGCAAGGCCTACATGTTCGGAGGCCGTTGACATGGACCTCACCCTCGACCGGCTCTCCGTCGTCACCGACGGCAAGAAGCTCCTGCACGACCTCTCCCTGAACGTGCAGGACGGCCGGTGCGTGGGCCTCGTCGGGCCCAACGGCAGCGGCAAGTCCACCGCGCTGAAGTGCATCTACCGAGCCCTGCGGCCGAGTTCCGGCACCGTGCGGATCGGTGAGGAGGAACTCTCCCATCTGAGCATGCGGCGAAGTGCCCAAATGGTCGCCGCCCTTGCTCAGGACGGGGAGGTCGAACTCGACTTCACCGTGGAGGAGGTCGTCGCGTTGGGCCGCACGCCCCACATCCGGGGCAACCAGGTGCTCAGTGCCAGGGAGCGGGAGCTGTGCGAGCGGGCCATGGAGCAGCTCGACATCTCTCACCTTGCCCGGCGCGGCGTGCTGACGCTCTCCGGCGGTGAGCGTCAACGCGTTCTCGTGGCCCGCGCCTTCGTCCAGGAGCCGCAGATCCTCGTCCTCGACGAGCCGACCAACCACCTCGACGTACGTCATCAGGTGGAGCTGCTGTCGCTGCTGCGCAGCACCGGTCTGACCACCTTGGTCGTCCTGCACGACCTCAACCTCGCCGCAGCGGCCTGCGACCAGCTCGGCGTGCTCTCCGACGGATGCCTGGTCGCCAACGGGGCTCCCGAAAAGGTCCTGACGCCGGAACTGGTTCACGACGTCTTCGGCGTCCGCACAACCGTCGTCAGCCACCCGCTGACCGGCGATCCGCAACTGCTCTATTCCCTCACCCCCACCCCTCCATCACCGGACGGAAGTGACACCTCATGCCCCTCGCCCGGCCACTGAACCATCCATGGCGGCGCGCCGTTGCCGGATCGACCGCGGCTGCCGCACTCCTGCTCAGCGGATGCGGTGCCGATGTCGTGACCGACGGAAAGAAGTCCGAGAAGACCACCGTCAAGAGGTGCGGCGAGCCGGTCGAATACACCGTTCCCAAGCGCACCGTCGCCTATGAAGGCGGCAGCGCCGACAAGCTCTTCAGCCTCGGACTGACCGACCACGTGCACGGCTATGTGATGCCACCGGCGAACCCTCCCGTGAAGGAGTCGCCGTGGGCGTCCGAATACGCCAAGGTGAAGAAGCTCAGCGACGATCTCCTCAACAAGGAAGTCGTCGTCGACGCAAAGGCCGACTTTGTCGTGGCCGGCTGGAACTCCGGCTTCAGCGACCAGCGCGGCATCACACCCGAGATACTCGACAAGCTCAAGATCCAGAGCTTCATGCACACAGAGAGCTGCTACAACTACCCGAAGCACCCTGAGAAGAAGAAGCCCTTCGAAGCCCTGTACACCGACCTGGAGCGGCTCGGGAAGATATTCAAGGTGGAGGAGAAGGCGAGGAAGGTCGTCGATGACCTCAAGCGGCGCGAGAAAGCGGTGGAGGCGAAGGCGCCCAAAGGCAGCCCGGTACCGGTCTTCCTCTACGACTCGGGCACGGACCAGCCCTTCACGGCGGGGGGCCAGGTCCCGCCCGACGACATCATCGGGAAGGCCGGCGGGAAGAACATCTTCTCCAGCCTCGGCCAGCGCTGGACGCAGGTGAACTGGGAGAGCGTCACCAAGGCCGAGCCCGAGGTCGTCGTCATCCTCGACTACGGTGACAAGCCCGCAAAGAAGAAGATCGAATTCCTCAAGAAGTCACCGCAGACGCGGGAGTTGCCCGCCGTGAAGAAGAACAACTTCTTCATCCTCGACTACAACGAGGGAATCAGCGGCCCCCGCAACATCGACGGCCTGGAGAGGTTCGGAAAGTACTTGCGTGAACTGACGCGCTGACCGTGCATAGAAGCACCGTCATTCTTCGACTGCAGCAAGGCGGCCGACAGGGGCAACCCTGACCAGCGACTGAAGCCGAGTGCATCGACGTGCCGGTTCAGTCGCGCGGACCGTGACGCGCAGGTGGCGGTCGGCGACGACAGTCCCCGCGAGGGGGCCGGGATCCGGCGGGGGCTTCGTCGTGCCTTACAGCAGCGGAGGGCAGTAGTGCCGGTGGTGACCGCCCTCCATCGCTGGGGGCGAGTGCTGAGTTCGGAATGAGCACCCCGGGCTTTTATCAGGGTGGTATCCAGATCGGATGACTGAGGCATTCACCCGCCAGCCCTGTGACGCCGTCCTGTGCGATCTCGACGGTGTGATCCGATTCTTCGACCATGCCGAGGTGATTCGCCTTGAGCGCGATGCGGGGTTAACAGCGGGCAGCACGGCCGCAGCGGCGTTCGGCCCGGAGAACGGCACGGCCCTGGTGCTGGGGCAGATCACCAAGAAGCAGTGGGCGGACTCGATCGCCCGCGCGCTCGCGGAGCGCATTCCTAAGGCCGACGCCCGTGGGTTGGCCGATGCTTTCACCCAGACCCCGGTCTGGGTGGACCCGATAGCGGTCGCCCTTCTCCGCGAGGCCCGAGAGCACTGCACCGTCGTCCTCGTGACCAACGCAACCACGTGGCTGGACGACGATCTTGCTCAACTCGGTATCGCCGACCTGGCGGACGACGTGGTGAACAGTGCCCGTGTCGGCAGTGCCAAGCCGGACGCCCGCATATACGAGATCGCCGCAGAGCGAGCAAGGGCCACCCCCGATCGCTGCCTCTTCGTGGACGACCGGCAGGCGAACGTAGAGACCGCCGTCAGGCTCGGAATGGCGGGAGTGCTCTATCGCGATTCCGAGGATCTGCGCGAGTCCCTACGCCGGTTCTGTCCGACTGCGAACCGACACAGCACCGATTGAGCCAGCTGTACGAGGTTCTGTGTGAGTGGATGTCGAGACGCCGACGGCGGCTCCGTCCCAGGGGTCTCAGCGGCCGGCAGCGGGCGCACCGAGAAAGGGAGAGCAGCATGGCGATTCAGCGGATGGACAACGTCGGCATCGTCGTCGAGGACATGGACGCCGCCGTCGCGTTCTTCGTGGAGCTCGGTATGGAGCTGGAGGGCAGGGCGGAGGTCGAGGGGCCCTTCGCTGACAAGTGCACCGGGCTGGAGGGCGTTCACTGCGACGTCGCGATGCTCCGCACCCCGGACGGTCACAGCCGGCTCGAACTGGCGAAGTACCTCAGCCCCGCCGCCGTCAGAACCGGGCCGCGGGACCAGCCGCACAACATCGTGGGCACGCACCGTGTGATGTTCGCCGTCGACGACATCGAGGACACCGTCGCCCGCCTGCGACCTCACGGCGCCGAACTCCTCGGCGAGGTCGCCCGGTTCGAGGACATCTTTCTGCTCTGCTACGTCCGTGGTCCGGAGGGGATCATCGTCGGCCTGGCCGAGCAACTGCGCTGAGGGGGAAGGCTCCGCAGCCCTTCGAGGCGAGCGCCGGGCGGGACGCGGAGCTCGTGGCCCTCCGGGCCGGCCGGCACGTCGGGGCCGGTGGTTGTTCACGGCGGCGGAGCCGGTTTCCGAACAATGCGCTCCTGAGCTGGAGTTGTCCTGGGCGGCCGAAAGGTGGGCGTCCGGACGGGTCATGCACAGGAGAGGGGTCGTCGGTGTTCAAGAGGGTTGGTACCGCGGTGGTGGCCGCCGGGCTGGTTCTGGTGTCGGGCGGCTGCGGGGGCGGCGCGGACGGGAAGGCGGACGCGTCGGGGAAGGCATCGGCTGACGCCACGCCGACCCGGCCGCCGTCGAAGAAGCTGGTGGAGTGGGTCGGCGACATGTGCGAGTCGACGGCGGAGCTGAAGGCGGTCCGCAAGGAGAGCGCGGCGCAGCTGAAGGAGATCAGGAACCCGGACGAGCACGGTCCGGGCGCCGAAGTCCTCGCCGTCGGCTACGTCTCGCACACGCCCACGGTCGTGGAGGACGTGGAGCGCGACATGGGGGAGTTCGGCAGCTCGGACGTTCCCAAGGCGGACAGGCTGCTCGAAGAGTGGCGGAAGAAGCTGAAGCGCGTCGTGTCCGAACTCGACGACGTGTCCCCGGGTGACGCCTTCGACGACGCCGAGGGCAGCGCCGAGGACGTGGACGAGCACGTCCAGTCCCTCACGTCCCCCAAGCCGGGCCTTCCCGCGCTGATGAAGAAGGACCCGCAGCTCAAGGCCGCGCACAAGCGTGCGAAGCAGTGCGCCCCCGGCTGGAAGCCCGAACCGGAGGAGGATGCTCCGGCGCCCGCCTCCACCGGTCCCCTGCCGAAGGCGGCGGACGGCAAGAAGACCAGCGCCTGCACGGACGGCGCGTGCGAGATCCTGGTGACCTCGACGGAGAACGTCACCGCCAAGGGGGTGAACGTGCACATCTCCGTCTCGGAGGAGTCCGTCACGTTCAGTTCGGGCGGCACGATCATGCAGTTGGGCGGCGTCGGAGGCGTGGCCTCGTTCGGGGACGAGGTGGCCGTGACCGTCCTCGCGCACAACAAGGACGGCGCCGTGCTGAAGTTCGCCGCTCCCTGAGCGCCGCCCCGCCGGCGCCGCCCCGCAGGCCGCCGGACCGGCGTGCGGGCGCGGGGCGCGTTTGACGCTCACGCGCCCCGCGCCGGTCAGCGCTCCTCGCAGGCCTCCCGGTAGCCGAGTTGCGGCAGGTGCTCGCGCCAGTCGGACCGGTTGAGGACGCCGCCGGTGCGGTCGCAGACGTAGGACGCCGCGCGGTCCGGGTCCAGGGTCCATACCCGGGCCGTCAGGTCGTAGCTCGTCGAGGTGAGGGTGCCGCCCTTCGGGTTGAACGCGACGGAGGTGACGGTGTCGACGTGCCCGGCCAGCTCCTGGCCGTACTGCCCGGCCCTGGCGGGGTCCGCGACGTCCCACAGCCGGACGGTGCTGTCGCCGCCGCCGGTGGCGAGGGTCTCGCCGTCGGGGGCGAAGTCCAGGCTCCGCACCGCCCCGCGGTGTCCGTCCAGCCGGCTCCCCACCGGGCGTGCCCGGTCGGGCCGTCGTACGTCCCACAGCCGGATCGTGCGGTCCTCCCCGCCGGTGGCGAGGGTCTCGCCGTCCGGGGCGAAGGCCACGGCGTGGACTGCCCGTTCGTGGCCGGTGAGGGCGCTGCCCGCGGGGCGTGCCCGGCCGGGCCGCCGTACGTCCCACAGCCGTGCCGTGCCGTCCTCGCTGCCGGTGGCCAGGGTGCGGCCGCCGCGTGCGAAGTCCGCGGAGACGACGCTGTCCTCATGTCCGCGCAGCGGTTCTCCGAGCTGGCGTGCCCGGTTCGGCCGCCGTACGTCCCACAGCCGCACCGTGTCGTCGTTCCCGCCGGTCGCGAGTGTGCGGCCGTCGGGGGCGAACGCGACGGTGAGGGCGCCGCCGTCGTGCGCCTTCAGCGGTTCGCCGGCGGGCGTGGGGTGTTCGGGGTCCGACACGTCCCACAGGCGCACCGTTCCGTCCATCGAGCCGCTGGCCGCCGTGCGGCCGTCGGGGGCGAACGCGACCGCCCGCACGTCGTCCTCGTGGCCGGTGAGCGTGCCGGCCCGGCGCGGGCGGCCCGGCTCTCGCACGTCCCACAGGCGGACCAGCAGGTCGTCGGTGCTCGCGGTGGCGAGCGTGCGGCCGTCGGAGGTGTAGGCGACGGAGGTCAGGGGGTTGGTGAAGTCGGTCAGGACGGCCGGCGGCCGGTGCCACAGGCGGACGTCCCGGTCGGCGCCCGCGGTGGCGAGGGTGCGGCCGTCGTGGCCGAACTCCACTTCCCACACCGCCTCGGTGTGGCCGGTCAGCGGTTCGCCGAGCTGCTGCGGATACGCGGGGTTGGCCACGTTCCACAGGATCGGGGAGTCGTCCTCGCCGGCGGTGGCCAGCGCCTTCCCGTCGGGGCTGAAGGCGACGGAGAAGACCGCCGAGGTGTGCGCGGTGAGCGGGTCGCCGAGAGGTTCGAGCCGGTCCGGGTCGGACGCGTCCCACAGCCGTACGGTCTCGTCGTAGCCGGCGCTGGCGAGGGTCTTGCCGTCTGGGGAGAAGTCCAGCGTCCAGACGGGTTCGGTGTGTTCACGCCGGGGCTTGCCGAGCGGTTCGGCCCCGTCCTCGTCGTAGCGCCACATGCGCACGGTCTCGTCGTAGCCGGCGGTGGCCAGGGTCTCGCCGTCGGGGGAGAACGCGACGTCCCGGACGCTGTGATGCGCCGATTCGTCGGCCTCGACGGGCTTGCCCACGGGCTGGGGACGGGCCGGGTCGCGTACGTCCCACAGCCGCAGCGTGGCGTCGTCGCCGGCGGTGGCCAGGACCTTCCCGTCGGGGGAGAAGGCCGCGGAGACGACGTGCTTCTCGTCGTGGCTCGTCACCGGCCGGCCGGCGGGGCGGGGCCGCTTCCGGTCGCGGACGTCCCAGAGGCGGATCGTGCCGCCGTCACCCGTGGCCGCCAGCAGGTGGCCCGAGGGCGAGAAGGCGACCGAGCTGATCCGGCCCGTACGCAGACGAAGCGGCCGGCCCAGGGGGCTGCCCGAGTCCGCCGGACGGGACGCCTTGCCGCGACGGGCGGCGGTGTCCCACAGCCGGACGGTGCCGTCGTGGCCGCCGCCGGCGAGGGTGCGCCCGTCGGGTGTGTAGGCGACGGCGCTGACGACGCCGCGGTGGCCGGGCAGCTTCGTCGACAGGACGCGGCCCGCGTCCGAAGCCAGCCGGGTCCGCAGGTCGGGAGTGGAGCGCATGCGGTAGGCGGCGGTGTCGAGCCGTGCGGCGAGCCCGGCGTGCGTCTCGCGGAGACCGTCCGCCTCGGCTGTGATACGGCCGAAGACGACGTCGTCCCGCTCGGCCTGCGCGGTGGCCCGCGCCTGCAGGGCGGCGACGGCGGTGCCGCCGGCGAGCAGCCCCAGTGCGGCGAGCACGGCGACGACGGTACGCCGCAGCCGCACGGCGCGATGCCGTCGGCGGAGCGAGGCTGAGAGGAACTGCCGCTCCAGCGGGGTGAGTTCGGCGCCGCCGGCGTCGTCACCGTCCGCGCGTTGTGCGGTGCGGTGCGCGGCGTCCCGCGGCATGAAGGCGTCGCGTGCGGCGCTCAGCCGGCTGCCCGCGTACAGCGCGGCGTTCTCGCGGTCGAGCGCCTGCCAGGTACGCGCCGACTCCGAGAGGGCCCGGTGGACGCGCAGCCGGTCGCGCTCGGCGTCGATCCACGCGCGCAGGCGCGGCCAGGCGTTGATGAGCGCTTCGTGGGCGAGGTCGACGGTGCCGTCGTCGAAGGTGACGAGCCGGGCGCGGACCAGGCGCTCCAGGACGACACGCGTGTCGGCGGGGTCGCCGAAGTCGAGCTCCGCGTGCTCGGCGGGGCGGCGCGTGTCGGGCGTGCCCTCGCCCGGGGCGACCAGACGCAGCAGGATGCGGCGGGCGATCTCGGCCTGGGGCGGGGTGAGTTCGCCGTATACCTGCTCGGCCGTGCGGACGACGGCGCCGTGCAGCCCGCCCGCCGCCTCGTACGCCGACTCGGTGAGGGCCCGGCCGCTGCGGTGGCGCCACGTCTCCAGCAGGGCGTGGGACATCATCGGCAGCCCGCCGGGGGCGCCCTCGACCTCGTCCAGCAGGCGGTCGGTGAGGGCGCGTTCGACAATCAGGGAATCCGCGGCGGCCGGGCGGACGATCGCCTCCCGCAGCTCCGCTCGGCTCATGGGCCCGACGAGCAGCGTGGCGTCCTGCAACGCGGCCGTCAGACCGGGGTGTTCGGCGCAGCGGCCCAGGAAGTCGGCTCGTACGGCGATGACGACGCGCAGCCGGCTGCCGGCGGCGGTGGCGGCGAGGAGGCGGTCCGTGAAGGCGTCACGTTCCGCGGGGTCGGAGCAGAGGGTGTACAGCTCCTCGAACTGGTCGACGATCAGCCAGGTGTCGGCGTCGGTGTCCGGCGCCGGCAGCAGCCGTTCGGCGTGTGTGCGCAGCGGTTCCGCTCCGGGTGTGAGGATGCGTACGGCCGCGGGGGCGGTGCCGCTGTCGCCGCCCTCCCCGTCTCGGGGGGTGCGCAGCCGGGGGATGAGGCCGGCGCGCAGCAGCGAGGACTTGCCGCTGCCGGAGGGGCCGAAGACGGCGGTGAAGCGGTGCTTGCGGTTGAGCTCGGTGAGCCGTTCCACGAGCTGGTCGCGGCCGAAGAACAGCGCGGCGTCGTCCGGTTCGTAGCGGGTGAGGCCCCGGTAGGGCGCGCGGGCGGTGTCGTTCTCCGCGCTTCCGGCGGCCGCTTCGGCCGACGCCTCGCGCCAGAGCCGCTCCCACTCGGCCACGTCGCCGCCGCATGCCTTGACGTAGGCGAGCGCCACCGCGCGGGTCGGCAGCTGTTTGCCCGCCGCGGCCTGCGACAGGGTGGTCACTCCGTACTTCGCCCGCTCGGCCATCACCCGGTAGGTGGGCCTTCCCGCGGACTCGCGCAGCGCGCGCAGTCCCGCGGCGAACCGCTGGACCGGTCCTGCGTCCGGATCCAGATCGCCCTCGTTGCGCCCCGGCCCTGGTCGTCCTGACACTGCCCCGCCCCGCCCCCGTTCCCCCATGCCGCTGGGACGTCACCCGGCGTGTCACCCAGCGCGTCTGCCCGGGCGCCCACGGTAGGCACTGACGGGGACGGCTGCAACCGCGGTCCGGGCCAACCTCGGGCGGCACGCGGGGAGTTCGCCTCGACGTCCTGGAGTTCCGGCCGGGCGGGGCCCGTCCGGCGCCCCTGTCCGTCGCCGTCCTTCGCCGGCTCTTGCCGCCGCGTTGTTCGGTGCGGGAGGAGGGGCTGCCGAACAAAGACCGGCGGCGGTCGAATGCCTGTGGTGGCCGGACAGGCCACGGCGGATCCGGGCCTCGCCATCGGGGGAGGGGCCCGGTCCGCCGTCCTCGCCGCTCTGAGGGGCGGCAGGCTGAAGGGGAGTCATGTACGGACGAACTCGCGTACGGCGCCTGGCCGTCGGGCTGGGCGCGGTCGCGCTCACGGTGGCGCTGGGGGCAGCGGCGCAGCCCGCCCCGCAGCGTCCGGCGACCGCCGCCGAGCGGTACGGGTGGGGCGATCCCCTGCCGGAATGGTCGGACGAGTTCGAGTACGGCTCGGAGTCCGACCCCGCGGTGCCGGACCGCGGCAGGTGGCGCCTCGCGGGCGGCGGCCCCGGCGAGTGCTGGCCCGGACACGGCGGCAACGGCCGCCGCTGCGAAGAGCGGACGCGCGTCGTCGGCCACGTACTGCGCATGACGGGGCGGGAGGACGGCGACTCCGGCTGGCTGGCCTCGGCGTACGGCCAGCGCTACGGCCGGTGGGAGGCCCGCGTCCGCTCCCGTGCCACAGCCGCCGACAACGGGCGGCAGTACCACCCGCTGCTGATCCTGTGGCCGGACTCGAACGAGCACCCTCGGGACGGCGAGTACGACTACCTGGAGAACGGCGCGCCGGGTGAGCAGTGCGCGGAGGCCTTCCTGCACTATCCGCACTCCGAAGAGGTGCCCGTGCAGCAGGAGTTCGCGCAGAAGTGCGGTGTGGACCTCTCGCAGTGGCACAACGTCGCCGTCGAGTGGACGCCGGACCACCTGCGCGGATTCGTCGACGGGGAGGAGTGGTTCCGCTTCTCCGGAGGCGCCGGCGAGGACCGCGACTGCATCCAGTGCGCGCCGTCCATGCACCAGACGATCCAGCTCGACAACTTCCACGGGTCCGGCATGCAGAGCGCCGTCTACGAGGTGGCGTGGGCCCGTGTCTACGACCTGCCGGACAACGAAAACGCGAGGTGATCTGCCATGACCGATTCCCAGTTCCCGACGTCGAGTCCGGCCGGCGGGACGAGTCCGGCCGGTCCGTCCAGCCAGGCCGGTGCGTCCGGCCCGGACGGTGACGGTCCCGCTGCCGTGGCCGGCCCGTCCGGTGGTCCCCTGGCCGAGCCCGTGAAGCAGATGAAGCAGCGCATGCCCGGAGCGGTCGTCGGCGTACTCGTGATCGTCGGCCTGCACGCGCTGATGACGGTCTTCGGCGCCTGGGCGGTCGTCTCCGAGAACTACAGCAAGCAGGAGCACAACCAGGAGTTGATCATGCCGATGGGCGCGGCCTGGGGGGTGGCGGCGGTCAGTGTGGGGCTGGCGGCGTTCACGCTCCTGTGCGTCGCGCTGGCACGGACGCGCCGCCCCTGGATCCGCGTGGTGTTCGCCGTCTGGCTCGGCTTCCTCATGGTCGCCGAGTTGCTGGCCTTCATCGTCTCCGTGGGCTTCGGGGCGCCCAACACCGGTGCCCTGCCTGTCCTGTTCATCGACGCCGTCGGCCTGTGGACGGTGCTGGGCGACACGGCCCGCGAGTGGTTCCTCACACCTGCGAGGCCTGCGGACACGCCTCCGGACGGCTGGATGTCCGACGACCCCGACGACCTGGACGGGGCGTACGGCCCGGCGTCCCGGAACGGCTGACCGCCGTCGGACGCGCCAGCCGCATCGACGGCTGGACGCCGGGCCGAGCCCGGGGGCCGGACCCCGAGCCCGGCGGCCGGTCGGCCCATTGAGGACCGGCGTACCCGCGGCACGGTTCAGGGCAGCCGCGGGTACGCCCTCTCGGGACGGCTCATGCCGGTGAACGGAAAGTCCGTCACTACCGCGGAAGAGGCGATTCATAGACGGCGCCTATCACCTCATCAAAGAGAGCTCTTTGACTCCGGCTGTTCCCCGGCCTGACGCTGTAAGCACCGCACACAGGTCGTTACGCGGACAGAGCAGCCGAATTCGCGCCTGCCTGTCCGCGTGCGGTGTGCCGCGTGTGCGGAAGCCATGGCAGGGCGAATCCGAGGCACGTACCGGAGAGGGGCAGAGCAGGGGGATGCGCGAGAACGAGGACCCGGACGACGAGCTGTCCGTCACCCCGCCCAAGACATGGGCGACGGGCGTGCCCGGCGTGACCAACGCCCTCCGCTACTCGCTCGGCCAGACCTCGGCACGCCGCACCGCGCTCACCCTCCTGAACGTCAACCAGGCCGGCGGGATCGACTGCCCGGGCTGCGCCTGGCCCGAGCCGCCGGGCAAGCGGCACAGGAACGAGTACTGCGAGAACGGCGCCAAGCACGTCACGGACGAGGCCACTTCGCGCCGCGTGACCGCCCGCTTCTTCCGCGAGCACTCCGTCTCCGAGCTGGACCAGAAGTCGGACTACTGGCTCAACCAGCAGGGCCGTCTGACGGAACCCATGGTCAAGCGCCCCGGGTCGGACCATTACGAGCCAGTGAGCTGGGACGAGGCGATCGGCCTCCTTGCCCGCGAACTGCGCGCTCTCGCCTCCCCCGACGAGGCGCTCTTCTACACCTCCGGACGCGTCAGCAACGAAGCCGCGTTCCTGCTGCAGCTCTTCGCCCGCTCCTACGGAACGAACAACCTGCCGGACTGCTCCAACATGTGCCACGAGTCGAGCGGTTCGGCGCTTCAGGAGACGCTCGGCATAGGCAAGGGCAGCGTCAGCGTGCAGGACATCCACGACGCGGACCTCGTCTTCGTCGTCGGTCAGAACCCGGGCACCAACCATCCCCGGATGCTCTCCGCGCTGGAGGAGACCAAGCGCAACGGCGGCCGGGTCGTGGCGGTGAACCCCCTGCCCGAGGCGGGACTTCTGCGGTTCAAGCACCCGCAGAAGGTCAGGGGCGTGCTCGGGCGGGGCACCGACATCGCCGACCAGTTCCTGCAGATCCGGCCCGGCGGCGACCTCGCCCTCTTCCAGGCGCTCAACCGGCTGCTGCTGGAGGCGGAGGACGAGTCACCGGGGGAGGTGCTCGACCACGGCTTCATCGACGCCCACAGCACGGGCTTCGCCGAGTACGCCGCGCACGCGCGCCAGGTCTGCTGGGACGACGTCCTCACGGCGACGGGGTTGACCCGCGAAGAGATCGAGGAGGTGCACGCCCGCGTCCTGGGCTCCCGGAAGGTGGTCGTCTGCTGGGCGATGGGGCTGACGCAGCACAAGCACGGAGTGCCGACGATCCGCGAGATCGTCAACTTCCTGATGCTGCGCGGCAACATCGGCAGGCCGGGCGCCGGGGTCTGCCCCGTGCGCGGCCACAGCAACGTACAGGGCGACCGCACCATGGGCATCTGGGAGAGGATGCCGCAGCCCTTCCTCGACGCCCTGGGCCACGAGTTCGGCTTCACCCCGCCCGCCCGGCACGGACTGGACTCCGTGAACGCCATCAGGGCCATGAGGGACGGCCGGGCGAAGCTGTTCGTCGGAGTCGCGGGGAACTTCGTACGGGCCAGCCCCGACAGCGAGGCGACCGAAGAGGCCCTGCGCCGCTGCCGGCTGACGGCGCACATCTCCACGAAGCTCAACCGGTCGCACACCGTTTGCGGGGAGACGGCGCTGATCCTGCCCACCCTCGGCCGCAGCGACCGCGACTTCCAGGCGGCGGGCGAGCAGTTCGTCACCGTCGAGGACTCGATGAGCGAAGTGCACGTCTCGCGAGGCCGCCTGGCTCCCGCGTCGCCGCACCTGCTCAGCGAGGTGTCCATCCTCAGCAGGCTGGCACGGGCCACGCTCGGAGACGGAACGCCCGTCCCCTGGGAGGAGTTCGAGGCCGACTACGGCACGATCAGGGACCGCATCTCACGAGTCGTGCCGGGCTTCGAGGACTTCAACGCCCGTGTTGCGCGACCCGGGGGCTTCAAGCTGCCCAACCCGGTGAACGAGAGGAAGTTCGACACCCCGAGCGGCAAAGCGGTCTTCACCCGCAACGAGTTCACGATGCTCCAGGCACCGGAGGGGCATCTGCTGCTGCAGACACTGCGCTCGCACGACCAGTGGAACACCGTCCCGTACGCGATGAACGACCGCTACCGCGGCATCCACAACGCCCGCAGGGTCGTCCTCGTCAACCCCGGCGACCTCGACGAGCTGGGCATCGCGGACCGCTCGGAGGTCGACCTCGTCGGCGTCTGGCACGACGGCGTGGAACGGCGGGCCAAGGGGTTCCGCGTGGTGGCGTACCCGACGGCCCGGGGCTCCGCCGCCTCGTACTACCCGGAGACCAACGTCCTCGTCCCGCTGGACAGCGTCGCCGACATCAGCAACACGCCCACGTCGAAGGGCGTCGTCTGCCGGCTCGAACCCGCCGGGAGGTGACGGGCCTGCGCGCCGGACACCGTGCCGTGCCGCGCACGCCCCGCTCCCGCTCCCGGCGTCAGCCCGGAGGCGGCCGCTCACCACGCCCCTGGTGAGCGGCCGCCTCCGCCGCTCGCTCCGCCAGAGCGTTCAGCACACCTTCGTGCGCCTGGTCCACCGAGATCGTCAGCAGCACGTCCGCTGACGGCCCGTCGGCGGTGGCGGCGAACTCGAAGAAGGAGCAGCAGTCGCTCTCCCGCTCCGCCAACTCCCGTACCCGCGAGGCGCTTTCGGTGCCGCCCGGCAGCCGGAGACGCACCTGCGAGGGGCTGTGCCGCGACGGCGCGGCCACCTGCGTGGCGAACAGACCGTCCCACTCGGCGAGCCGCAACGGGCGCTCCTCGGTGGGCAGCGTGCACGCCTCGGGCACCCAGCCCGGCTCGGGCGCCGGCCCCGTGCCCGCGTCCGGCGTAGCCGTTGGCATCGGTTCCCTTCGCGGCTGCGGTTCCGGTTCCGTCACGGGCGGTCTCCTGTCGTCACAACCGGCTCGGGGGCCGGGCGGCGGTCTGCGGCGGGTGGGGTCAGCGGTCTGCGGTACGAGGTGAGCGTCAGAGGTGGGCGAGCAGGGCGTCGAGCGGGGCGGGCGTGGCGTGCGGGGCGAGGGCCTCGACGAGGACGCGCCCGTAGTGGATCTTCCGCCCCTTCTTCGTGCCGAGGAAGCGCCGCAGCTGCTGCTGAGGGGCGCGGCCCCGCTGTGCGGGCTGGCGGAGGAAGGTCTGCAGGGCGCGCGAGTCGCCCTCCGCCCGGATGAGTTCCTCGACGCGTTCCACCCCCAGCGCGCGGATGAGTTCGTCCTCCAGGTCGGCCGCGCAGACGAAGAACCGCTGTCCCGCCGCTCCGGACCGTTCCAGGCCGCGGGCGTAGAAGCGGTGCTCCGCCTCGTCGCACAGGCCCGTGAGCCGGAGTCCCAGGCCGGGCGGGCCGAGGAGCTCGGCGAAGCGTCCGACGCTCATCGCGCCGCCCATCGGCACGACGCAGACCCCTTCGGCCGCGAGGTTCCGGCCACGGCAGGCGGCCAGTGCGTTCACTGCCGCTGCGTCGCTCAGCCCTTCGAGGAGCACCGCTGTCCGGACGGGCGCCTGCGCGGCCAGCTCGCGTGCGCGGTCGCCCGGGCCGCCGGCCGCCCAGCGGATGACCGCCTCCCGGAACGAGTCCACGTCCGCGACGTCCGCCACGCCTCCGGCGCCGTCCGGCTCCGCGTCCGTGACGTCGGACCTGCGAGCTGTCTCTGCCATGGGACGAGTCTCCGGCCTTTCCTCCGGCCGCGGTAGGCGATTTCCGCCCGGACGGTCCGGAAGGCCGGAGCGGACGGGCCGGTGTCCGCCGCGTTCAGAGAGCGACGACCGTGACCTCGGTGGCTTTGACGCTGGTCCACACGCCGGTGCCGTCGCCGAGTTCGAGCTCGCTCGCCGCCTGGGGCGTGATCTCCGCGACCAGTTCGGGACTCTCGTCCGAGTCGACCACCACGCGGAGCCGGCTGCCGGCCGCGGTGATCTCCCGGACCGTTCCGCGCCATACGTTGCGCGGGCTGCCCGTCGGACGCCGCCGGTGCAGCGAGACGGCCTCGGGGGCGATGATCGCCAGTGTCCGCGCCCCCTCGGTGACGGGGTCCGCGACGACGAGGGTGCCTCCTCCGGCGAGGGAGAGCGTCCCGTCCGGAGCCGCCTTCCCGGGCCAGGCGTTGCTGCCGAGCATCCGCGCCACCCAGGGGGAGCGGGGATGGCGCGAGACGTCGCCCGGCGTGCCGTCCTGCAGGGCCCGGCCGCCGTCGAGGACGAGCACGCGGCCGCCCAGGGAGACGGCCTCGACGGGGTCGTGCGTGACCAGCAGGCAGACTCCGCCGAAGCCGTCGAGGTGCGTCCGCAGGGTGTGGCGGACCTGCGCGCGGGTGGTCTGGTCGAGCGCGGCGAGGGGCTCGTCGAGGAGCAGCAGCCGGGGACGCGCCGCCAACGCCCGTGCCAGCGCGACGCGTTGGGACTGACCGCCGGAGAGCTGCGCGGGCTTGCGGTGGGCGAGATGCCCGACGCCGAGCCGGTCCAGCCAGTCCTGCGCGGCGCGTGCTGCCTCGTCCTTCCGCGTGCCCTGGGCGCGCAGCCCGTAGGAGGTGTTGGCGAGTGCGGTGAGGTGCGGGAGGAGCGCCCCGTCCTGGGGCACCCAGGCCACTCCGCGCCGGTGCGGGGGGAGCGCGGTGACGTCCGTGTCGCCGAGGCGGAGCTGCGCGTGGGCGCGGGTGGTGAGGCCCAGCAGCGCGCGCAGCAGGGTCGTCTTGCCCGCCCCGTTGGGACCGACCACGGCGATGGTGGTGCCTGCCGGGGCGTCGAGGGTGAGGTCGTTGAAGCCCGTGACGTCAGCGTGCAGCGAGCACTGCCGTTGCGGAGGCGCTGCGGCCGCAGCCGGGGGGCTGTCCGTGACCGGAGCGGGCTCCGGGCCCTCCGCCGGCTGACGGGCGCGAGCGGGCCGGGTACCGCCGGCGGCGCCGGCCCAGCGGCCCCGGAGGGCGACGAGTACGGCCATGGCGACGGCGAGCAGGAGCAGGGAGACGGAGGTCGCGGCCTCCGGTTGCTCCTGCAGGAGGAGGTAGACCTGGAGCGGGAGCGTCTGCGTCGCGCCGGGGAGGTTGCCGGCGAACGTGATGGTCGCGCCGAACTCGCCGAGCGCCCGTGCCCAGGTGAGGGCGCTTCCCGCCGCCAGACCGGGGACGGCCAGGGGCAGGGTGACGGTGAAGAACACCCGTACAGGTGACGCTCCGAGGGAGGCAGCGGTCTCCTCGTAACTCGTCGGGAGCCCGGTGATGGTCCCTTCGAGGCTGATGACCAGGAACGGCATCGCGACGAACGTCGCCGCGACGACGGCTCCGGCGGTGTGGAAGGGCAGAACGATCCCGAGGTCGTCCTCCAGCCAGGGGCCGAGCAGGCCGCGCCGGCCGAACCCCAGCAGCAGGGCGACCCCGCCCACGGTCGGAGGCAGCACCATCGGCAGCAGGACGAGCGAACGCACCAGCGCCTTGCCGGGGAAGCTGACGCGCGCCAGGAGCCAGGCCAGCGGGACACCGAGCACCAGGGACGCCGCGAGCGCCCAGCCCGACACCACCAGCGACAGGCGCAGCGCCGTCAGGACGCCGTCGCTGGACAGGTGCGCGCCGAGCTCGCCCCACTCGGTACGGGCGAGGATGCCGGCCAGCGGCAGCAGCAGGAACGCGACAGCGAGCAGCGCGGGCACCGCGAGGACGGCGGGGGGACGCGTGCGGGCGCGCGTCCCGGGCGCGGAGAGGCGGCTCATCGGCGGTTCCAGGTTTCGTACGGGACGGGGACGGTGGCGGCGTCGGTGCCGGCGTGCGGCTAGGGCTTCTGGAAGCCCGCGCTCCGCAGGAGCTTCTGCGCTTCGGCGGTGCTCAGCCACTTCACGAAGTCGGACGCGGCCTCCGCGTTCTCCGACGACTTGAGCGTGGCGGCGGGGTAGGAGGCGACGGCGTTCTGCCCGTCGGGGATGCCGACGGCGTCGACCTCGCCGGGGACGGTGGCGGCGTCCGTCGCGTAGACGAGGCCCGCGTCGGCTTCCCCGAGCACCACCTTGCTCAGTACGGCCCTTGCGTTCGGCTCCTCCGAGACGGCCCGGACGCCGGCCTTCCGGGCGTCCAGCACCTGGCGGCTGTAGCGGCCGACCGGTACCTCCGGCGCGGCGAGTACGACCTTCAGCCGCTCGTCCGCGAGGTCCCCGAGACCGCCGATCTTCTTCGGGTTGCCCTCGCCGACCGCGATGACCAGCCGGTTCTTCGCGACGACGGTGGGAGTGCCGGTGTCGGATTCCAGCCCGTCCATGGTCTTGGTGTCCGCCGTGACCAGCGCGTCCGCGGGCGCGCCCTGTTCGACCTGCGCGGCGAGTTCCTGTGAACCGGCGAAGGAGAACTTCACCCGCGCCCCGGGGTGTTTCCGTTCGTATGCCTTACCGGCCTTCTTGAAGACGTCGGTGAGGGACGAGGCGGCGAGCACCGTCAGGTCGCCGTTCGGCGCACCGCCCTTGGCGCCGCCGTCCGTCCCGCCGCTGCCGCAGCCGGTGAGCAGCACGAGGAGCGCCGCGGCGAACGCGGCGGCGGACCGTCGCCGTATGACCGTGGAAGACATGGCTGCGGATCTCCTCGGAGTGGTGCGGCGGCGGTGCGACGGGCGGTGAGGGCGTGACGGGCAGGGGGACGCATGCGGGCGTACTGCCCGTGGCCGTACGGCCTGGGGAAGGCGCGCGGTCCGGCCGCCACGGCGTCCGAGGCGGGTGTGCTCAGGCACGGTCGATGTGCACGTTGGTCGACTTCACGCGGGCGGTGGCCTGCATGCCGACTTCCAGGCCGAGTTCCTCCACGGCTTCGCGCGTCAGCAGGGACACGAGCCGGTGAGGGCCTGCCTGGATCTCCACCTGCGCGGCCACGTCGCCGACCTTGACGGCGGTCACGATGCCCGGGAAGGCGTTGCGGGCCGAGGTGTACGGCTCGTCGTCCTCCCCGGCGCCGCCCTGGCCGACCTCGACGGAGAAGGCGGCCAGGTCCCTGCCGTCGATGAGGCGGCGTCCCCCTTCGTCGCGGTGGGTGGCGACCCGCCCCGCGTCGGCCCAGCGGCGAGCGGTGTCGGGACTGACGCCCAGCAGCCGGGCCGCCTGGCCGATCGTGTAGCTCTGCATGCCCGCAAGGTATGGCTTCGGTGCCGCATCTGCAAGATGTCGAGCGGTATCCGCATGGCAACAGCGGCGTAAATCGCGCACACCAGCCGCAGTTGCGACGGCTGAGCGCGGCGGGGGAGGCCCGCAGTCGGTACGCGGGGCCCTGTACCGGTGCGCCTGGCGTCGTCTCTGGACTGCGCTCGGGGGCCGGGGACATGCTGAGGCATGCTGCTTCGCCAGTTGGAATACCTCGTCGCCCTCGCCCGGGAGCGGCACTTCGCCCGCGCCGCCGCGGCGTGCTTCGTCTCGCAGCCCTCGCTGTCGGCGGGCATCCGGAAGCTGGAGAGCGACCTGAACGTCCCCGTCGTCCAGCACGGGGCCCGCTTCGAGGGGCTGACTCCGGAGGGCGAGCGCGTCCTGCACCGGGCCCGGCGCATCCTCCACGAGCGCGACGCACTGCACCAGGAGCTGTCCGAGATGCGGGGGCAGCTGACCGGGACCCTGCGGCTGGGGGCCATTCCGACCGCCATGACCGTCGCGTCGCTGCTGACGACCCCGTTCTGCGAGCAGCACCAGCAGGTGACGGTCGCGCTGGAGTCGCTCTCCTCTCGCGACATCATGCGGAGGTTCGCCGAGTACGAGATCGACGCGGCCCTGACCTACCTGGACGACGACGCCCTCCAGGGCGTGCGCAAGTTCCCCCTCTACGAGGAGCGGTACCTCCTGCTCACCCCCGTGGACGGGCCGTGCGCCACGCAGACGGAGATCGGCTGGGCGCAGGCAGCCGAGCTGCCCCTGGTGCTGCTCTCGCGGAGGATGCGCAACCGCCGCGTCCTCGACGAGTTCTTCGCCGCCGACGGTTCTGCGGCATCACCCGCCGTGGAGACCGACACGGTCGACGCCCTCTACGCGCACCTCGCCTCCGGCCGCTGGTCGAGCGCCATCTCCCACGCCTGGCTCCACATGTTCGGCATCCCCGCCGGCATGCGGGTCGTACGTCTGAGGGACCCGGAGGGGGCACGCCGCCCCAGCGTCGGCCTGGTCGTCGCGGCACACGAGCGCGACTCCGCGATGGCTCGCGCCCTGCTGGAGGTCGCGGGCGGAGCGGGAGTCCACGACGCGCTGGACGACCTCCTCAGGGCCCACCTGGAATCCTGAGAGCCGGCCCGGCGGGGCGGTCCGCCTGGCTCGGCACGGGCGGCACGGGCGGCACGGCCGATGGGGATTCTCAGCACAGTTGCGCCGAAAGTGCCTGATATTGCCATCTTGGGTACGTCACCGATGACGGCGGCCGGAGGCGGGTCCGCGGGCGGGCCGAACGGCTGCTCGCGGCAGGTCCGAGCGAGGAGATGCGTCATGACGCGGATCGGCATCACGGGGCACCGGAGCATCCCCCGGGCCGCGCGGCCGGAGATCCTGCACCGGCTCGTCAGCGAGCTGAAGGCTCCGGCGGACGAGGCGCTGAGCTGCCTGGCGGACGGCGCCGACCAGCTCTTCGCCGCCGTCGCCGTCGAGGCACGCGTTCCCCTCACCGCCGTGATCCCCGCCGACGACTACGAGGAACACCTGGGGAGCGCCGCCGCCGTCGCCCGCTACCGCCGGCTTCTGGCGTCCTGCACCCGCACGGTGCGGATGCCCTACCGCGTCAGCGGCCCTCCGGCGTACGCGGCTGCCGGCCACTGGATCGTCGACCACGTCGACCACCTCATCGCGGTGTGGGACGGCCTCCCGGCACGCGGCCTGGGCGGTACCGCGCAGATCGCCGCCTACGCGCGCGAGGTGCACGTCCCGGTGACGGTCGTCTGGCCGCAGGGCGTCGTCCGGGCCTGAGCCCCGGTGGCGCTCACGCGCTGCCGAACTGGGCCAGCCAGTCCGTGTGCTGCGGCGACACCAGCCGCTCGACCTCCGCGACGGCTTCGGCCCAGCGCTCCTCGCCGTGCTGCTCCTCGCCCGCCGGGAGCTCCTGCATGCTCGTCCCGGCCACGTCGAGCTCCTGCCAGATCAGCCGGTGCGCGTAGGTGAGCGGCTGCTGGCGCCGCATCTCGCTCCAGGCGACCGCCGCCGCGGCGCATGCGGAGCACAGTCCGGTCAGGTCGTCGCCGATCATGCCGGCCGCCTTGACGACCGTCGAGAAGAAGGCCAGGAGCGTGAGCAGGGCGATGACGCTCGACCAGACGGCCGCTGAGCGCTGGGACCGCTCGGATTTTCCGCCGTACCATGCCAGTTGCTCCTGGACGCGGTCCCGCAGGTATATGTCGCGGCGGCTGAGGAACGACTTCTGCCGTACCCTGCGCATCGCCTCCGTGATCTGCCCTTCGCCGGCCGACTGAGGTCCGCAGCGCGCGGTGTCCCAGCCGGCCCTGCGTAACTCCCGCAGCCCGTCCTCGAGGCGGGTGGCGAACAGCGCGTCCGGGTTGGGGGTCCCGATCCGGAACTCTCCGCCGCCCGCCATGTAGAGCCAGCAGAGGCTCTTGACCATCTCGGCGGCCGCGCGGTGGGCGTGGTGATGGACGCGGGCCCGCCTCCGGCTCGTGTGGATGCCGGCCCCCAGCGCCAGCGCATATGCCGCGGCCGCCAGCCACGCCCCGGGCGACCAGTCGGCCCAGTTGGCCACGGCGGATATGAGGGTGGCGAGCAGCAGCAGGGAGAGCTGTGAGCGGACCGCCTTCACGGCCTCGCTCTGGCGGTGGACGGCGAGGCGGTCGTTGGCCAGGTACAAGGGGGCAAGATCGTTAGCATCGAAGGTCGTTCGGGGAGCGACGGGAGCCACGGGCAGCCTCCAGTCCGTCAGGTCGGCCTCGGCGAAAATCTGCTCTCGTTGCGAACGTGCATGACGTGCCGTCAGCCCCTAGGATGCGAGCAAATATCCCGCCAGCACACACGAGAGCAGCGAGCCATGAAGCCATGTGTGGTTACGAACACCGTCGCTGCGACCAAGCGGCTGGCGGCCCTCCATGCGATCGACCCCCGTGCTGCCGCTGTCCGCCGGACGACTACACGGCTGCTGCAGGTCTCCGGTTCGGGACCTCTGAAGTCCGCCACCTTCAACTCGGCCGTCTGACACTTCACTTGAGTCCGTCGGTACCGTGACGCCAGTCCGGGTCCGCCGGTCCCGACACGACGCCGAAAAAAAGTGTCTTCCCTCCTGGCATGGCCGTTAAACGCGCCCTAGGGTGTGCCGGTGTCAACCGCGCTCCGGCAGTTAGTGCTCAAGATCCACAGCAGATGCGATCTCGCCTGCGACCACTGCTACATCTATGAGCACGGCGACTCCACCTGGGCCTCGCTGCCGAAGGTGATGTCGGAGGAGACGGCCGCCCGTGTGGCCCGGCGCTTCTCGCAGTACGCCGTGGACCAGGGGCTGGAGGAAGTCCTCGTCATCCTCCACGGCGGTGAGCCGCTTCTCGTCGGCCCGCGGCGCATGCGGGCCATCTGCGAGCGGCTGATCGAGGAGCTGTCGCCCGTCACCTCGCTCGACCTGCGGATCCACACCAACGGCGTCACGCTGAACCGCACATTCCTGCGGCTCTTCGACGAGTTGGGCGTGAAGGTCGGGATCTCGCTGGACGGCGACCGGGCCGCGAACGACAGGCACCGGCGGGACCGGCGGGGCCGCAGCAGTTACGACCGCGTGCTGCGTGCCGTGGAGTTACTGAGCGAGCCCGAGTTCCGCCATCTGTACCAGGGGCTGCTCTGCACGGTCGACGTCGCCAACGATCCCGTGGCCGTCCACGACGCGCTCGTCGCGCTCGATCCGCCCAGGATCGACTATCTGCTTCCGCACGCGACGTGGGATCACCCGCCCGGCCGCCCCGTGACGGTCTCAGGGCGCGAGGAGACTCCCTACGCCGACTGGCTGCTGGCCGTATTCGACCGGTGGGACGAGCAGGGGCAGGCCACGCCCGTGCGCCTCTTCGACTCCGTCCTCTCCACCCTGCGGGGCGGTCCGAGCCTCACGGAAGCCTTGGGGCTGGAACCGTCCGACCTGGCCGTCGTGGAGACGGACGGCAGCTTCGAGCAGGCGGACTCGCTGAAGACGGCCTTCGACGGCGCCGCCGCGACCGGATACGACGTCCACCGGCACGGATTCGAGACGCTGGCCGCGCACCCGGGGGTGCTGGCCCGACAGACCGGCATCGACGGGCTGGCGGCGGAGTGCCGCTCCTGCCCGGTGGTCGACTCCTGCGGGGGCGGCCTGTACGCGCACCGCTACCGCAGCGGCCACGGCTTCCGGAACCCGTCCGTATACTGCGCGGACCTGAAGTCGCTTATTCAAGGCGTGGCCGAACGCGTGACCAGCTGGGACACGTCGCCGGTGGTGCGGAGCGACGACGAACTCGCCTACGAGCAGTCGGTGCTGAACCGCACCGTGCTCGCCGGGCTCGAACCGGAGGGGCCGGTGTGGGAGGCGTTCACCGCGCTCGACGCCTCCCCGGCCGGAGCGGCGGGACTCGACGACGTGCTCCGCTACCCCTACGTCCGCGGTGCTCTCCTTGCGGCGGCCGCCGGACGCGGCGCCGGCGCCGCCCGGCTCGGTGCCACGGCCGTGGCTGCGGCGGTGCGCTCCCGGACCGAGGTGAGGGTGTCCTGGCGAGGTCAGGGGCCCCGGTTGCACCTGCCGTCCCTCGGCACCCTGACCCTCGGCGGAATGAGGGGCTCCCGCGGAGGCGGAGCGGCGGTCGAGGGCCGCATCGAGGTGGTCGTCCACGGCGACGGCCGCACCCTCGACGTCCGGGACGAGGACGCGGGGGTCAAGAAGACCGTGGTGCTCCGCCAGGGCGAGGACGCCTGGCGTCCGCTGGAAGTGCTCCACGACGGGGTGCTCCTCGACGACGCCGACCCCCACCGCGACTGCTTCGGCGTTCCCGACGCCGGGCGCCTCAGCGAGGCGGAGCGCGAGGCGTTCTCCGGGCTCTGGAAGGAGGCGCGGCGCCTCCTCGAGTCGCGGGTGTCCGGGCAGACCCGCAGGGTCGTCGCGGTGACTCCGCTCCGGCCGGGTACGGGCGTTCATCTGTGCCTGCACGGTGAGGGCGCTCTCGGCGTCGGCATCGACACGTCTCCCGAGGAGCTGGCGCTGGAGGTCTTCCGCGCCACGCGGCAGGGCTGGCTGAGGGCGCTGCGGGAGTGCACGGATCTGACGCTCGTCGGAAGCCCCGCGGGGCAGCTGCTCGACGAAGCCGACCGGTCCGCCGCCGAGGCGGTGTTCGCCTGGTCGCCCGGCGACCGCGACCACGCCCGGGACAACGCCGGCCGTGCCCTCGACGCGATCGAGTCCGGCCACCTCACGGGCAGCGGACGTGAGGTCGCCGCCCGGCTGCGCGCGGAACTCGCCGCGGGACGCTGTGGCTGACCACGGCACCCCCCGCACGGTCCCGGAGTTCGTGTCGTTCCTGGCCGGGTCGGGCGTCGCAGCGGGAGGCACGCTGCTCGTCCACGCCTCCCTCAGCGGAATCGGCATGACACCCGCGGACGTCCTCACGGCCCTCCGCGCCGTCCTCGGGGCCCAAGGCACGCTGGTGGTCCCCGCGTTCACGCCCGAGAACTCCGACACGTCGCAGGCGTACCTGGAACGCACCGCGCACATGTCGCCCGCCGAGCGGGAGGCCGACCGGGCCGCCATGAAGCCGTTCGATCCGCGGACGACGCCCTGCCCGGCCATGGGGGCGCTCGCCGAGCACGTGCGGTGCGCACCGGACGCGTACCGCAGCGCGCACCCCCAGTCGTCGTTCGCCGCCGTCGGCGCGCGGGCCGCGCAGCTCATGGACGGGCACGACCCGGAGTGCCACCTGGGAGAGCGTTCGCCGCTCGGGAAGCTGTACGAGGAGGATGCTCAAGTGCTCCTGCTGCGTGCCGACTTCGGGCAGTGCAGCGCCTTCCACCTGGCCGAGTACAGGGCTCGGCCCCACCCGCCGACGCGCTCGTACCGCTGTGTGGCCGGGAGCCCGGGGCGCTGGGTCACGTACCGGGACGTCGTCCTGGACGACAGCGATTTCACGGCTATCGGATCCCGGATGCAGGGACGCCTCGTCACCCGCCGTGTCCTGCGGGGAAGGCCCGTCTCACTCTTCGGGTTGCGCGACGCCGTCGACCACGCATGCAAGGACATGCTCGCGCATCGCCGATGAATGTCTTGTATTAAGCGGCCACCGTCCCCGAATCATCGGGCACATTAGGTATCCGATCGTGGCCAGGGGGGTGTATGGAGGCGGGGGACGGCGGGACGCGACGCATGCCGCAACAGACGGAGGAGGGCCCGTACTTCTTCCTGAGCTACGCGCACACGCCTGCCGACCCCGACGGCCCCGACCCCGACCACTGGGTACGCGTCCTGTTCAAGGACCTGTGCCGGGACATCCTCCAGCTGACCACGCTGCCGGGCGCCGCCGACGCCGGGTTCATGGACAGGCAGCTGCGGGCGGGGGACGGCTGGCCGGACAAGCTGAGCCAGAACCTCGCCGGCTGCCGGGTGTTCGTACCGCTGTACGCGCCCCGGTACTTCAGCAGCATGGAGTGCGGGCGGGAATGGTATGCGTTCAACGACCGCGTACTACGCGCCCGGCGCACGGGCCAGGGCGACTTCTCGGCCATCGTGCCCGCACTGTGGACTCCCGTCCCGCTGAACGACTTACCGGAGCCCGCCCGGCACATCCACGTCGACCACGCTGAGTACGGCACCGAGTACGCACGTGACGGGTTCTACGGGCTGATCAAAGTGAAGCGCTTGCACGACGCCTACTCGGAGGCCGTCTTCCGTCTCGCCCGGCGCATCGTCGACGTGGCGCGGACGTCCTCCCCGCCCCCGTGCGAACCCCGCGACTACGAGTCCACACCCAGCGCCTTCAGACCGCAGGGCAGCAGCGCCCGCTCCATCCACATCACCGTCGCCGCGCCCACGCGCTACACCCTGCCCGAGAACCGGACCCCCGCGCCGTACGGGACGACGGCACAGGAATGGGGCCCCTACCAGGAGACGACGCGGCCCCTCGCCAAGGTCGTCAGCGAGCAGATCCGCTCGCTCGACTACCAGTTGAGCGTCTCCGACTTCGACGAGCAGGCCGCGGCGGACTCGCAGGGCGCCTCGGCGGGCGCCGACAGGCCGAACGTCCTGCTGCTCGACTTCTGGGCGCTCGGCGACGAGGGGCGGCGCCGCCGGCTCGCCGCCTACGACGCGACTGCGCAGCCGTGGACGAGCATGGTCGTGCCGCGCTGCGGCGACGACGTGCAGAACCGCGGCGAGGAGGGCGAACGGCTCTTCAGATCCGTCGCCGACACCCTGCCCACCCTCACCGCGCGGGGCAAACTCTCGGGCTGCCGCACCGCCGTCGACGGAGTGCCGACGCTGGACGCCTTCAGCCACGTGCTGCCGAAGGTCGTCGCCGAGTCGGCCAACCTCTTCTTCACCCACGCCAAGGCTCACCCGCCGGCCGGGGAGCGCATGCCGCGCCCCCGCCTCACCGGCCCCACACAGTGGGAGCCGGACGGAGAGCCACCGCCGTCACTCGCGCCTGGAGGGTCCGCATGAACGCTGCCCGCGACGGACGCATCATCACGTTCTACTCGTACAAGGGCGGCACCGGGCGGACGATGGCGCTGGCCAACACCGCCTGGATCCTCGCCGCGAGCGGCAAGCAGGTGCTCGCCGTCGACTGGGACCTGGAGGCCCCGGGCCTGCACCGCTTCTTCCACCCCTTCCTCGACTCGAACGTCCTCGGAGCGACCAGCGGCGTCATCGACATCATCACGGAGTACTGCTGGCAGGCGACGACGAGCGGGCCCCGCACCGGCCCCTGGCACCGGGACTACGCGCGCGTCGAACCGCACGTCGTCTCCCTCACGCCCGAGCGGCTGGGGTGGCGGTTCCCGAAGGAGGCCACCCTCGACTTCCTCTCGGCGGGCCGGCAGAACCGCGAGTACTCCGCGAGCGTGTCGTCGTTCGAGTGGGACAACTTCTACGAGCGGCTCGGCGGCGGCCTGTTCCTCGACGCGCTCCGCGCCGACATGAAGGCCCACTACGACTACATCCTCATCGACTCCCGCACCGGGCTGTCCGACAACGCCGACATCTGCACCATCCACATGCCCGACCTGCTCGTCGACTGCTTCACGCTCTCCGATCAGGCCCTGGACGGCGCCGCCGCGATCGCCCGCAGCGTCGAGGCCGGGTACAGGGGCCGTCCCATCCGGGTGCTGCCGGTGCCGATGCGGATCGACGAAGGAGAGAAGGAGAAGGTCGACGCGGGCCGGGCGCTGGCCCGCCTGAAGTTCGACGGGCTCCCCAGGGGACTGACGGGGGAGGAACTCACCACCTACTGGGGCGCGGTGGAGATCCCGTACCGGCCGTACTACGCGTACGAGGAGACGCTCGCCACGGTCGGCGACGAACCGGGCGTCGCCAACTCGCTGCTCTCCTCCTTCGAGCGGCTCACCGCGGTCCTCACCGACGGGGAGGTGACGTCGCTGCCGGCGGTCGCCGAACAGGTGCGGCTGCGGTGCAGGGACGCCTTCCTGCGGAGGCGCCCCCACACCCCCACGACCGAGGTCACGCTCGTCTACGTCGCCGAGAACCGCATGTGGGCGGACTGGATCGAAGCCGTCCTCACCCATGCCGGGTGCCACGTGACGCAGCGGGACCTCTCCTACGAGCAGGCCGGAGGCACGCCGGCCACCGGGGGGCCCGAGGCCAGGACGCTGGTGCTGCTCTCGCCGTCGTTCATCAAGTCCCGCTGGGCGCAGGCCGCCTGGCGTTCCCTGACACACGCCGGGGACCCCGGGAACCCGGACCACCGGCTGTATCCGCTCCGCATCGAGGACGCGCGGCTGCCCGCCGCGTACCAGGAGTTCAACCCCGTCGACCTCAACCGCGCCGACGAGCAGCAGTGCATCGCCGCGCTGCTGCGATGCGCCGGCCTCATGCCGCAGGCGCTGGACGGGGCGAGCCCCGGACCGCGCTTCCCCGGCAGGGTCCCGGCGGTGTGGAACGCTCCGCTGCGCAACACCACCTTCACCGGACGCGACGAGGTGCTCGACCAGCTCCGCGACCAGCTCGCCGGCGGTGTGTCGGCCGTCCTGCCGCAGCCGCAGGCGCTCTACGGCCTCGGGGGCGTCGGCAAGACGCAGGTCGCCATCGAGTACGTGCACCGCTTCCTCGCCGACTACGACCTGGTGTGGTGGATATCCGCCGAGGAGACGGAGCAGGTCGTCGCCTCGCTCGCCGAACTCGCCGCCAGGCTCGGCGCCCCCGCCGACGACATGGCCCTCGCGTGCTCCGAGGCCGTCCGCCTGCTCAGCCGCGGCACCCCCACCGAACAGTGGCTGCTCGTCTTCGACAACGCCGACGACCCCGCGCAGCTCACCCAGTACTTCCCCGCCGCGGGGAGCGGCCACATCCTCGTCACCTCCCGCAACCAGGCGTGGGCGCAGCACGGTGCCTCCCTCCCCGTCGACGTCTTCCGCCGCGAGGAGAGCGTGGAGCATCTGACGCGGCGTGCACCCGCGCTGAGCACCGGCGAGGCGGAGCAGGTGGCCGCCACCCTCGGCGACCTGCCGCTCGCCGTGGAGCAGGCGGCGGCGTGGCTCGCCGAGACCGCCAGCCCGGTGGACGAGTACCTCGCCCAGCTCGCGGCGCAGACCGTCGAGGTGCTGGCCCTGATGAACAGGGCCCCCAGCTACCCCGAGTCGGTCGCCGCGACGTGGAACGTCTCCATCGCCCGTCTCAGGGAGCGCTCACCGGCGTCCGTGCGCCTCCTGCAGCTGTGCGCCTTCCTGGCTCCCGAGCCCATCTCGAACCAGCTGCTCTACAGCAGGGAGATGATCGAGGCGCTGAAGCCGTACGACCCGGCGCTGCAGGAGAAGCTCGTCCTGGGGCGCGTCATCCGGGAGATCGGCCGGTTCGCGCTGGCCAAGATCGACCAGATGGGCAACAGCATCCAGGTGCACCGGCTCGTCCAGGCCATCATCCGCTCCCAGCTCAGCGAGGAGGAGCAGCGGGAGGCACGGCACGTCGTGCACACCGTCCTGTCCAGCGTCAGACCGGACGAGGACGAGCCGATCGACGACCTCGGCACATGGCCGCGCTTCGACCTGATCTGGCCCCACCTGGGGGCGTCCGACGCCCGGCACTGCGTCGAACCGGAGACGCGCAGGCTGCTCATCGACCGCGTCCGCTACCTGTGGAAGCGCGGCGACTTCCCCAGTGCCCGCCATCTCGCCGAGGACCTCATCGAGGACTGGCGCGGGCTGCTCGGCGAGGACGACGTGCAGTACCTGTACCTGCGCGGGCAGCTCGCCAACATCCAGCGCTCCATGGGCCTCTACGTCGAAGCCCGGCAGATCGACACGGACCTGCTCGACCGGCAGAAGGACGTGCTGGGCGACAGCCATCCGCACGCCTACGTGACCACCTCCAGCCTCGCCAGCGACCTCGCAGCGCTGGGCGAGTACCAGGAGGCAGTCGAGCTGGCCCGCCAGGCGCACGAGGGCTTCGGCCAGATCTTCCACGACTCCCATCCCCGTACCCTGTCCGCCGCCAACAACCTGGCACTCGCGCTCCGGATGGTCGGCCGCTTCGGCGAGGCCCGCGCGCTCGACCAGGACGTCCTGGACCGCCGCGTCGAAGTCCTCGGCCCGGAGCATCCCTACACCCTCGCCTCGGCCGCGGCCCTCGGCCGGGACCTGCGCGAGGTCGGCCGCTACAGCGAGTCCACGGCGCTGCTCTCGCGGACGTACGAGTCGCACAAGCGCATACTCGGCAAGTCCTTCCCCGGCACCCTCGCCTGTGCCAAGTCGCTCGCGGTGTCGTTGCGCCGCGACGGGAAGCTGGAGGACGCCCGGCGCCTGACGCAGGCCACCCAGGCGCACTACCGCGCCCAGTACGCCACCCCCACGCCCGCCAGCCTGGCCTGCGACCTCAACCTGGCCGCGGACCTCTTCGCCGCCGACGACCGCGAGGCCGCGCGCCGTGTCGCCGAGGAGGCGCTGGCGGAGTACATCAAGGTCCCCGGCGAGGAGCATCCGTACACCCAGGCCGCGCTCAACAACCTCGGGGTGTTCCACTGGGGCTGCGGCGACGCGGCGAAGGCGTCGCAGCTGCTGAAGCGTGCGTGGGAGCGGATGACGGAGGTGCTCGGGGACCAGCATCCCCACACCCTGTTCTGCGCGGTGAACTACGCCAACGCCCTTGCCGACGGGGGGGAGCTGGAGGAGTCGCGGGCCCTGGAGGCGACCGCCGTGACCGCCCTGCGGAGCACGCTGGGGCCGCACCATCCGGAGACGCTGGGCGTCATCACCAACCAGGGCCTCACCCTGGCCGCGCTGGGACTCCCGGGCGAGGCGCACCGGCTGCGTGAGGACGCGCTCAGCGAACTGCGGCTGCTGCTCGGCGAGGACAGCGGCATCCTGCAGGTCGCGTCGGACGAGCGGCGGATCTACCGCGACCTGGAGCCACTCGCGGTGTGAGTCCCGGCGGGACGGGCCCGCGCACGACCGCGCCGACTGGCCGGGAGGAGGGTGGCGGCCCGCGACGGGACGCCGCCGTCCTACGCGGGCGCGCCGTCCACCACCCAGCGCAGCGCCCTCGGCAGCGCCCGGAACGCGGCGAAGTGCGCGGCGGCCGGTTCGAGCACGGAGTGCGCGCGGGGCATACGGGCGGCAAGCCACGCGGCGTGCGAGGCCGGGGAGAACGGGTCCCGGCGCCCGTGCCACAGCAGTACGGGCGTCCGCACCTCCGCGGGGTCGAAGCCCCACGGACTGCACAGTGCCAGCGCGTCGTCGATCCAGCCGTAGGGGGACCGCCGTACGGCCTCCACGTAGGTGCGCAGCAGCATGGACCTCAGCCCCGTGTCGGAGAGGATGCGCAGGTCGTCGTCGGTCAGTTCGTCCCGCAGCGCCTCGATGAGGTGGGCGGGGTCGGTGCGGATCGCTTCCGAGCGCGGGATGAGGCGCCGGGCGAGACCTTCCGGGTCCCGGACGGCCGTGCGGAAGTCGTCGATGTTCGACTCGGCCATGCCCTCGTACCAGTCGAGTCCTTCCGCATCCACCGGAGCGAGGCTGACGAGGGCGGCCACCCGCGTCACCCTCTCCGGAAGCAGCGCGGCGCAGGCGAGGGCGTGGGGGGCTCCGGCCGACCGGCCGACGACGGCGAACCGGTCGACGCCGAGCCTGTCCGCGACGGCCACCACGTCGCGGATGCCGTCGGAGACGCGCCGGCCGGGCTGGCGGTCCGAACCGCCGTAGCCGGGACGGTCGTACGAGATCAGGCGGGTGCGCCGCTGGTAGAGGACCATGTCGCGCGGCCGGGGCCCCATCCGGCAGCCGGGCATGCCGTGCAGGAGGAAGACCGGTCGCCCGTTCGGATCCCCCGCCCACTCCACCCTGAGCTGGCGCCCGTCCTCAGCCCGCATCCATTCACGCACGCTGCCCTCCCCCGGCTCGGCCCTTCGTGCGTCCACCGTGTCTCTACCCGTGGGGCGACGGCGGCTCACCCCGCCCGGTGCGGGGACCCGGGGGCAGGTCGGCAGGTCCCTCTGCAGCGGGGCGGGGGCGGTGACGCCGCGTCAGTACCCCGGCGAGGGGGAGAGGCGCCGGGCCGCCTGGGCCTTGGCGGACTCCAGCAGCGCCAGCAGGACCTGTTTGCTGGAACCGCGGTGCCGCACGTCGCACATGACGACGGGGGCGGGGGTGCGCAGGTTCATGGCCGTCTGGACCTCCTGCGCCGAGAAGTCCGACTGCCCCCAGAAGCAGTTGACGCCGACGGCGAAGGGGATCTGGCGCTGCTCGAAGAAGTCGACGGAGGCGAAGCTGTCGGTGAGGCGCCGCGGGTCGGCCAGGACCACGGCGCCCAGCGAACCGAGCGCCAGGTCGTCCCACATGAACCAGAAGCGCTCCTGGCCGGGTGTCCCGAACATGTACAGCACATGGTCGAGATCCAGCGTGATGCGGCCGAAGTCCATGGCGACAGTCGTGGTCGACTTCTCCGGGGTGCCGGCGAGGTCGTCGACGCCGAGGCTGGCCTGCGTCATGTACTCGTCGGTCTCCAGCGGCGGGACCTCGCTGACCGAGCTGATCATGGTGGTCTTGCCTACCCCGAAACCACCTGCGACCAGGATTTTCAGCGCTGTCGGCATGGCGACGGAGCCACCCGGCCGCTCAGAGCTTGCGGATACCACGGATTACCCTCTCAAGTAGTTCCACGCTGGGGGCGCTCGTCTCCTCGCCCGGCGTCTTGATGGCGACCAGGGACTTGGCGAGCAAGTCCCCGCAGAGCACCTTCACCACGCTCGCCGGCAGGTCCAGAAGGGCCGCGATCTCCACGATCGCCAGTGGCCGCTCCCGGCATAAATCGAGAATCGCCACCAGCTCCGGCTGCACGCCTTGGACTGCGCTGCTCTTGGCAGAACCAGTAGTGGCCACCTGTGTGATGAGCGGGAAGTCGGCGCCGTTGGGTTGTGTACGTCCGCCGGTGATGGCATAGGGCCGGATCAGGTATCCGGACCCTTCATCGAACCAGGACGTCTTCTTCGAGGCCACAGACCCTTACCGCGGCTGCCCGGCGGCCGGGACTCCCGTGCGAGGTGCGGCGCTGAGGTAGGCGCCGACCTGCTGGACGATCCTGGTCATCTCGTACGCCGCCATCCCGGCGTCGACTCCCGACGAGGCGAGCATGGCGAGCCGTGCTCCCTGGCCCGCGTTGGTGACGAAGAGGAACGCGTTCTCCATCTCGATGACCGTCTGCCGGACCTGGCCGCCCTCGAAACGGTGGGCGGCACCGCGCGAGAGGCTCTGCAGCCCGGAGGCCACCGCCGACAGGTGCTCGGCGTCGTCCCGGCTGAGGTCCTTGGAACGCGCGAGCAGCAGTCCGTCCTGAGACAGCACGATGGCGTGGTGAGTCTCGGGGACCCCGGTCACCAGCTTGTCAAGCAGCCAATTCAGGCGGCCGTCGGTTTGGTTCCGGTCAGTCATCACAGGTCCTTCCACACAGAATCATCGGCGCCCGTCCCATGACCGGGCGTTTCCGCCTGCTGATCATCGTCGGGCTCTGCAGGCTTGGAGGAGCGGGCGCGTTTGCTTCCCGACTGGATGGCGGCCATCGTCGCGCCCGCTCTGTCCGGTGTGGACATGCCGGCGTCGGGGTTCTCCGGCACGGAGAAGCCGTGCGACGACTGGCGCAGAGGCTCGGCGAGGTTCTCACCCCGCACTCTGACGGGCAGCCTTGCGGGGGACGCCAGGGGCTGGTCGCGCGTTTCCTGGGGCGCCCGGTCCTCGGCGGGTCCGGGCGGCTCCGCCTCGCCGGTGAGGCTGTGTGGGGGGTGTGGGCGCGACGCGGCCATAGGGGCGTCCTCCACAGAGGGTTCCGTGTCGGCGGGCCCCGAGAGGAGCCCCGCGCCGTGCGGGCTCCTGCCGGAGCCCGGCGAACTCATCGTCATCGAGCCGAGACTGATGCCCCGGCCGAAGGTGTCGAGCATTCCCGGGCCCGGCACGCTGAGCGTTCCGGGGCTCAGCGGGGAGGTGCCCAGGGTTTCGGGGGAGTCGGCCCCCGGGGTCGACGGCAGCAGGCCGGCGCCCGCGTAGGCGGGGTAGCCGCCGTACTGGTCGAGGTGCGGCTGCGGGCTGGCGTCCTCCGTGCCGGGCTGCTTCTCGGCCGCCGGGCGTGCGCCGTTGCTCTCCGCCGGACGTCCCGGCATGGCGCTGGGCTCGCTCGTCCAGGCGGTCGCGCCGACGGGGAACGGCTCCGGGTCCGCGTACGAGGTGTCGGGCGCGGTGAGTTCCGGCGTCGACGCCGCGGAGGCGATGGCCGGAGCGGCGGGTGCCGACGGCAGCTCTTCCTGCTCGTCCGCCTCCTGACGGGCGTCCGTCACGAGAGTCGACAGCAGGGACTGCGTCTCCTCCAGCAGATCGGAGGGGAGGAGCACGACGGCGAGTGTGCCGCCGTAGGCCGACTTCTGCAGCGTGACTTCGAGGCCGTGGCGGTTCGCCAGCCGGGCAACGACGAACAGGCCGAGACGCGGAGCCTCGCCCAGCGCCATCATGTCGGGCTTCGGCGGGTCGGCGAGCATGCGGTTAAGCTCGTCGTACTGCTCGGTGGGCATGCCCAGGCCGCGGTCGACGACTTCGAGCGCGAGGCCCCTGGCCACCTTCTCTGCGCTGACGCACACACGGGTGTCCGGCGGGGAGAACGACGTGCCGTTCTCGATGAGTTCGGCGAGGAGGTGGCCGACGTCGGCGACGGCCTGGCCGACCAGGGAGACCGGCGGGGCGGGCAGGGCCTCGACCCTGCTGTAGTCCTCGGTCTCGGATATGGCGCTGCGCAGCACGTCGTAGATGGGGACGGCCTTGCTCCACCGCCGCCCGGGGAGGGCGCCGCCGAGGATCAGCAGGTTCTCGGTGTGGCGCCGTACACGCGTCGCCAGGTGGTCGACGGCGAAGATGTCCTTCAGCAGCTTGGAGTCCTCGTGCTCCCGCTCCAGCTTGTCGAGCTTGGGGATCATCCGGTTGATGAGGACCTGCGTGCGGCGTGCGAGGCCCAGGAAGACGGTCTCCGCGCCCTCACGCCCGCGCGCCTGCTGGACCGCCGTCTCGACGACCGTCTGCCACTGCCGCTGGATCTCCTGGGCGAGCCAGGCGATCTCGTCGCTGCCGTACTCGCCCGGCATGGACTGCGGCGCGGGGTCGGACTTCTCGTCCTCGTCGAGCTGCGCGATCAGCTGGGGGAACGTGCTGCCCGCCCATTCGCCGGTCGCGTGCTGCAGGCGGGAGAGACGGCCCGTCAGGGAGCGTGCGAAGCGCACCGCCACCACGGCACCGCCGGCGAGGACGCCGAGGACGAGGACGGTGCCGACCGCCGCGCCCAGCAGGAGCCCGTCCGCCCGGCCGGAGCCGTCGGAGACGACGCCGTTGAGCGAGTCGGAGCCGATGCGCCGCAGCTCCTTGCCGACGACGCCGGCCGACTCCTGCCACTCGTCGGTCTTCTGCGTCAGCGACGAGGGACGCGACGAAGCGGCCTCCTCGGCCTCCACCAGCGTCTTCCACTGCTGGGTGCCGGTCAGCCGCTCGTACGCCCCGGCCGCGTCGCCGGCCAGGTTCCCGGGCTGCAGCGCGGCGCGGGTCTGCCGCTGCACCGCGAGGTACCGGCCGAACTCCGCGCGTTCGGCGGTCTCCGAGGGGTTCTCCGCGAGCGGGTTCGGCGCGACCTTCGGACGCGGGCCGGCGAGCTGCGCCTCCTCGCGGGAGAGCACCTCGGTGAAGTCCGTCAGGGACGCCGTGGCGGCCGCGGAACGCGACAGGCCGCCGTCGTCGGTCCGGGCGGTCGCCGCCAGCAGGCCGGTGGCCTCGGTGACGGTGTCGGAGTAGTAGCTCAGGGCTCCGGGCGCGGAGACCTTGCGGCCGTTGACGGCGCTGCGCTGCTTCGAGAGCTTGCCCAGCGCGTCGTTCAGGTCGTCCGCCTGGTTCCGGACCGCGGGGTCGGCGGAACCGAGGCCCACGCGCGCCTCACGGAAGTCGGCGACGGCCGAGTCGGTGCCGCTGCGCGCGTTGTCGAGCGCGGTCCGCGCGGATTTCGTGGAAGCGGCCTGCCACGCGGCGGTGAGCCGGCGTTCCTCCTGCAGCCGAGCTGCGAGGCTGATCGCCGGCTTGCCCGCGGTAGAGGCGGTCTCCGCGTCACCTCTTAATGTCAGCGCCTCCTGGACGAGGCCGTTCGCCGCGTATCCCCACAATCCCGTGAGAGCGAGCATGGGAATGACGATGGGCAGGGCCACCGAGTAACGCAGAGATCTGCGGTGGAGGGCCCTGGGCACTGAGTGCCGGTCGCGTATGCCTGGCATCTGATTCCTTGTGCGGCAGCGGAACGATGGTGGCGATGGTGGAGGTGCATGGGAGGTGCGGAGAAGCTGAGCACAATGTCCGTGCGGTGTACCGCGGGCGCCGTCCCACGAGCTGAGGGTGCGTCACCAGCGGCCGACCGACCCGGTGCACGGTACCAGGGTCGCATCGAAGCCTGAACGCGAACTGTAGCCGTGAGCAGGCCACTTGCTCCGCGACCTTGCACTATGCGGGCGCGCGCCGGTGAACGGCGGTGATTTCCCGTGCGGTTGCGGCTGCCGGTCCAGGCGGACTTCCCTCTCACGGACCCCTGTTCTATCAGTTTCCGGGGAAAGGCGGGAGGCGGCGATTCCGGTTGTTTGTCCCGGAAATACGTAAGCGGGACGCGACTTCGTGTCCGCGACTTCCCCGGAACGCACCTCGTAGCGTCCGGCCGGGAGGCCGCCCGGAAATCGGGAATTGCTCCCTTACCCGGCAGAATCACCGGCGGACGCTGCGCGCTGACCGGTATCCGGACGCCGGCCCGTCCGCCGGCGCGGTCAGGACCGGCGGGCCCGGCCGCCCCGCGCCGGTGTCACAGCAACGCCAGCAGGCGCGGCGTGTAGAGGTCCGTGACGGATTTGATACCGGCGACGATGTCGAAGTACGTCGTGGTGAGTTCAGGGTCCGCCTGCACCGCGCGCAGCAGCGCGAGGCGCTTCTCGTGCGTCTCCAGACGGGCCGCGGACAGCGTCGCCTCGAAGCCCTCGGTCAGCTGCGCGTCCCGCTCCTGCTCGTAGGAGCGCAACGCGGCGTCCAGCAGGGCGGGTTCGCCGAGCCGGTCCCCGATGTGCCGGGTGAGGCACTCGGCCTGGAAGAACGCGTCGCTGATGCCGCGTGCGGTGATGGAGTCCTTGTGGTGCGCGGCATCGCCGACGAGCGCCCAGCCCGGCCCGGCCGCCTGCCGGAAGAAGTTCTGCTGGTCGCCGGTTCCGCGGAGCCGCTCGACGCGTTCCCTGCCCCGGAGGCGCTCGTACAACGCGGGGGCGCCGTCGCGTACTTGGGCGAGGTAGGCGCCCTGCGCGTCGGCACGGACCTCGTCGAAGCGGTCCTGGGGGAAGTAGGTGAGGACGAGCGTCGCGTCGTCGTTGGTCGGCACGGCCGCCACCCAGCTGCGGGGCCGCTCGTACAGCTCCAGATCGGCGGGCACGCCGGCCCAGTACGCGTAGTACGCGCACGTCAGCCGCGGCTTCCGCGAGGTGTACTCCGCTCCGCAGTGCTCCGCGACCCGGGAGCGCATGCCGTCCGCGCCGATGACGAGGCGCGCGTGCTCGGTGAACCGGCGGCCGCCGTACGTGCCTTCCACGCCGGTGACCCGGCCGGACTCGTCGCGCAGCAGTCCGCTGACGGAGCAGTGCGGCCGGAACTCGACGCCGGACTCCACGGCGCCGTCCACGAGGATCGCGTCGAGGACGTGGCGGCGCGGTGCGTAGCCGCAGCGCTGGCCCTCGACTCCGCGGCTGCAGCCTTCGAGGCGGATGTCGGCGACCTCGTAGACCGCCTGGTCCAGCGGCGGGCAGCCCGACGCGCGCACCCGGTCCAGCAGGCCCCAGCGGGCGAGCGCCGCCACTCCGGGCTGGTGGACGAGGTGCGTGGAGAGGGTGTCGGACGGGAACTCCGCCCGGTCGAGCATCAGCACCCGGTAGCCCGCGCGGGCCAGCAGCATGGCCGTTGGGGAACCGGCACAGCGGGCTCCTACGACGATCGCATCGAACATGTTGTCCTCACAGAGGTCGGCGCGCAGGAACGGGGCGAGGCAGCGGGGGCGGACGGGGACGAGCGGGACGGCGCGAAAGAGAAGGAATATACGAGGTTCCGGGCAGCATGGCCCCATGCCCGCTCAGGCTTGGCCGGGCCCCGTCGGCCGCAAGTCTGTTTCCGGCCGAAGCCTCCGGGGTCGGGGCCGGGCTCCGCGGGGCGTGGCTCAGCGGGCGCCGGCGGTCGTGGCGCCTGCCGCGGGGGAGCCGGCGAGCGCCGCCGCGAGGGCTCTGCGGTCGGTCTTGCCGTGCGCGTTGAGCGGAAGCTCGTCGACGACGGTGATCCTCCGCGGAACCATGTACGCCGGAAGCCGCTCGCCCAGAGCCTTGTACATGCCGTCCGGGTCGACGGCCTCTCCGGTGACGGCGCCCTCCAGGTCGTTCTGCCCGTCGCGGCCCTCCACGGCCAGGACCACGGCGTCGCGGACACCGGGCTGCTCCCTGAGCATGGCCTCGATCTCCCCGAGCTCGATCCGGTAGCCGCGGATCTTCACCTGGTGGTCGACGCGTCCCAGGTGGACGAGCTGCCCGTCCTGCAGGCCGACCCGGTCGCCCGTGCGGTACCAGTGCTCCTCCGTCAGGGCCGTCTCGCCCGTGAAGGGACGGACAGCGCCGTCGGGACCGGTGGAGATGAAGCGTCCCGCGTTGTTGGCGGGGTCGAGGTAACCGGGGAAGCGCTGCGGGCCGCGCACGCACAACTCGCCCTCGGCGGCCGGTCTTCCGTCCTCGTCCAGTACGACGTGCTCCAGCTCGGGATAGCAGGTCCCGATCGGGACGGTGCCGTTGGACGGTTCGGGCCGCCGCCGCGGATCGCGGGGCAGGAGGTACTCCGTGCAGGAGACCGTGACCTCGGTCGGACCGTAGAGGATCTCCAGCTCGCTGTCCGGAGCCGCTGCCTGCCACTCCAGCGCCAGCGCCATGGGCAGCGGTTCGCCGCCGAAGACGCTCCAGCGCAGGGTGGGCATGCTGCCCGGCGCCAGCGTCCCCAGCTTGGAGGCGAAGGAGACCAGCGAGGGCACCGAGAACCAGTGCGTGATGCGCCGCGTGTTGATGAACTTCACCGGGGACATCAGCTGGCTGCGCATCGGGACGACGAGCGTGCCGCCCGAACTCCAGGCGACGAACAGGTCGTACACGGAGCCGTCGAAGGTCAGGTCGAACGCCTGGGAGAGCCTGCTGCCGGGGCCCGCCCCGTAGCGGGGGACCACGTGGGAGAGGTACGCGGCGACGTTGCGGTGCAGGACCGGGACGCCCTTCGGGGTGCCCGTGGATCCCGACGTGAAGATGATGTAGGCGACGTCGTCCGGGGTGGAGGGGCACGGGGGGAGAGCGTCTCCACTGCCGGTCCCGGGCGCGGCCGCGGGTGCCTCCGGCGTCCCCGCATCCGCCGCCCCCGCGAGCTGGTCCGGGTCGACGGTGAGCAGGGGCACGCCCAGCTCGTCCGCCGTGCCCGCCGGCTGGTGCGTGTCGGTGACGACGAGGTCGAGTGCGGCCGCCGCGGCCATCGCGGCGTTGCGGGTGGCCGGGAAGTCCGGGTTGAGGGGCACGACGGTGGCGCCGGTCCGCAGCACGGCGAGGTAGCCGGCGTAGGCGGTCAGCGAGCGGCCGGCCAGCAGGCCGACGCGGCGGGGAGGTTCGCCGCCGCGGGCGTCGACGAGCCGCCGCGCCAACGTCTCGGCGGACGCCCGCAGTTGTGCGTACGTCAGAACGGACGGGCCGACTTCCAGGGCCGGTTCACCGCCGAACCGGACCGCGGACTCCGCGAACCACTCGTACAGGGTCTGCGGACCGCTGCCCGCGGTCCGGTGGTCGCCGCTGCTCATACGGCTTGCGCCTCCAGCCCGTTGAGCCAGTGCCGCAGCTCGCCCACGGTGCGCAGCTCGGCCAGCTCCTCCGCGTCTACGTCGTAGTTGTGGTCGCCCGCCAGTTTGACGGTGATCTGCAGCCGCGCCAGGGAGTCGATGCCGATCTCCGACAGGAGCGAGCTGTCGCTGAACTCGGTCTGCGGGTTGCGCGCGTGCTCGCGGAGCACCGCCGCCGCCAGGTCCGCGCTGTCCTCCGCGGGGCCCTGCTCGCCGGGCCAGTAGCGCTGCGTCTGCCACGGGTACGTCGGCAGCGGCACGAACCGGCAGCCGGAGCCGAAGAGCTGGTCGGAGTCGACGGGACGGCCGGCGAGGTACTGCTCGACGAAGGAGGACAGCTTCCTGGTGCGCTTGTCCTCGACCTGCGCCTCACCGTTCAGGAACCGTTCGAGGGCGGTGACGATCTCGTCGTGCGCGGTGCCCGTCACCGCGATCCGGTGCGCGTGGTGCTGGCGGCGGGTCGCGGCGCTGTAGCAGATGTCGCGCAGCGGGTGGGTGGATCCCTGCCCGTCGGGTCCCAGGTACCGGATGTAGTCGCGGGCGAGTGTGTCCAGCGCGGCGGGGGTCCGGGCCGAGAGCGGGAGCATGTACGCCCTGCTCGTCAGCCGCGGCCGCCGCAGCAGAGGGGTGTTGCCGCCCGCGGTGGTCTCGCCCTGGGCGACCACCAGGTGCGCGTTGAGGCAGGAGCCGCCCTGCCCGGTGATCCCCGCGAGGACGGGCCTGCCGTGGTCGGGCAGGTCCTGCAGCTTGGTGGGGACCTCCAGCGGCAGGTTCTCCCAGGGGACGAGGGGGTTGGGGGAGTCGTGGTGGAGGGTCGGCGGCAGCTGGCCGTGTTCGAGGCACATGACCGTCTTGATCAGGCCGGCCATGCCGCCCGCCGCCTCCGCGTGCCCGACGTTGGTCTTCACCGAACCGACGTAGCAGCGGCGGTCCAGCGGCCTTCCCTCTCCGAGGACCTGGCCGAGCGCGCAGAGCTCGAGCGGGTCGAGGGCCGGCGACCCGGTGCCGTGCGCCTCGACGAAGTCGACGTCCGACGGGGAGACCCCGGCGTCCTCGTAGGCCCATCTGAGCACCTCGATCTGGCCCGCCAGAGAGGGAGTCAGCAGCGATTCGCTGGTACGGCCGTCGTTGCTGACGGCGCTGCCGCGGATGACGGCGCGGATGCGGTCGCCGTCGGCGCGGGCCTCCGTGAGCGGCTTGAGGATGACGACGCCGACGCCGTCGCTCGGTGCGTAGCCGTCGGCGTCCGCGTCCCCGAACTTGCTGCGGCCGTCGGTCGCGAGGGTCCCGGCCTGCGTCATCATCACGGTCTCGTCGGGACGGAGCGCGAGGTTGACCCCGGCGGCGATCGCCAGCGGAGTCTCCTTGGCGCGCAGGCTCTGCACGGCCGCGTGCACCGCGGCGAGCGAGGACGAGCACGCGGTGTCGATCGTGACGCTCGGGCCCCGGAAGTCGTAGACCCAGGAGAGCCGGGCCGGAAGCAGCGAACGGAAGTTGTGGAACGCGGAGGGCGTGACGGACTCCAGGCCCTCCCGGAAGCGCGTCTCGAGGAAGTCGGCGCGGGTGTTGCCCACGTACACGCCCGTCCTGCTGCCGGCGAGCGCGTCGGGCCGCTGCCCGGCGTCCTCCAGCGCCTCCCAGGTCGTCATCAGCAACAGCCGGTGCTGGGGGTCGAGTTCGACGGCCTCGGTGTGTGACATCTCGAAGAACTCGGCGTCGAAGTCGGCCATGTCCTCCAGGTATCCCGCACGGCGGCTGCGCACCGTCCCGGGTTTCCCCTCGGGGGAGTACAGGGCGTCCACGTCGTAGCGGTCGGCGGGCGTCTCACTCGTGACGTCCCGGCCGTCGCTCAGTATGTCCCACAGCTCGTCGGCTCCGGACGCGCCGGGGAACCGGCACGCCATGCCGATCACAGCCACCGACCGTGCCTCGATGTCCGCCTTCGACCTCTTCACCCGTACACCCCTTCAATGCTTCCCTGATGTTCCTGCGCCGGCGCGCTCACCTGCGCCGCTGCTCCCGGCGGGGCGGGGTCCGGAAGGCGGCTGACGCGCCTTCGGAACCGCCGCGCCGGGGAGGGCGTCCCGGGAACGGGCAGGCAGGAACTCGTCACTCTGCGAATGACTCTGACTTCGTGCGGGTCAGCGACACCCGGCCAGGTGTCTTGCCGGGTTCTCCGCCGTACGCTCCCTGCGCTCGGGCGCACGTGTACGGCGGCGTCGTGCACGGCACGGCCATGGGGGGACCGCCCTCTCGGCGCCGGTTCTGCCGGTTCTGCCGGCGTGTCCGTACTCGCCGATGGTGCCGGTGCGGCGGGTGGTTCGTGGGGGTGGGCCGATCCGGCTGATGCGTGGGAGGCGCACCGCTGCCGCAAGCCTCGTAGGAATTCGTGGAGTTCTTAGGAGATAGCTCATAACCGCTTCACTGACAGGGCCCTGCTGCGGAAGCCTGCGGCACGATGCTCCCCGTGGAGTGACGTACGCGGCTCGCCACGCTTCGCTCCCTCCTCACGCCTTGGCTCAAGTCCGGCCCCTCGCACCGCTGGTCGGCGGGAGGGGGTCACACCCCGCCCATGCGTCGGGAGCCGGCATTCTCCGGTCACATCCGCCGCAAGGGCAACCGCGTGTCTCCGATCACACGTCAAACACGCGGCACCCATTGTCATATGCGAGACCGTTCATGCTCGATAGCGCTCGGGGGAATGGCGGGAAGTGATCGTCGGCCGGTTCGGAAGGAGAAAACTGGACAGAATGCCAGGCTGGCCCCTCACCGGCCGTGCCAGCAGCCTCCGTCACTGCTGTACGGTCCGTCAACGGGTCGTCGCTGTAAGAGAGTTGTGACCAGAAGTACCCGTAGTTGCCTCGGGGACAGTACGTACGGTCCCGGGTCTGGTTTCATGTGCACTCATGGAACCCCGGACACCCAACCCCACCCCGGAAGAGGGCGAGCAGCGCCGGCGGCGGCTGCAAATACTCGGCCTCAACACCTCGGACCCCGAAGCGAAGTTCGACCGCGTGGCCCGGCTCGCCGGCCGTTTCGCCCAAGCCCCCCTGGCTATGGTCAACTTCATCAACGACGAGCGCCAGATGTTCCGCGGCATGTACACGCCGCCCAGCGGCGACGACAGCGGCGGCACCGAAGGCATCGCCTTCGACCTGAGCAACCTCCCCGAGGTCGCCCGCGAAGCCCCCATCGACTACGGCTTCTGCCCCCACGTGGTCGCCGACAAGTCGCAGCTCGCCCTGGACGACGTCTTCGACTACCCCCGCTTCAAGGGCAACCCGCTGGTGAACGAGATGGGCGTGCGGTCCTACCTCGGCACCCCGCTCCTGGACCACACCGGCGTGATCCTCGGCACCGTGTGCGTGGCGGACATGCGGCCCCGCCAGTGGAGTTCCGACCACATGGAGAGCATGCAGAGCCTGGCCTCGACCCTGCTCTCCGAGTTCCAGCTGCGCGACAGCCTCCTCGCACAGCAGCAGGAGATGTTCGCCATCTTCGACGGGGCGCCCTTCCCCATCATGCTCACCGAGGGCCCCGACCACGTGCTGCGCTACGCCAACGCCAAGCAGGGCGCGGCCTTCGGCCGGGTCCAGCAGCTCAGCAAGGGCCGGCAGGTCCTTCCGGGGCTCGACTCCGTCGGCGTCTTCAAGACCATGGACCGTGCGCTGAGTTCGGGCCAGACGGCGTCGCTCGGCGAGGCGCGCATCGCGTCCTACGACTACGAGGAGCCGCAGGTCTTCACCTTCACCTGCACCCCCGTCCGGCTGTCTCCGACGGCGCCCGTCAGCGGCGTCCTGACCGTGGCGATGAACATCACCGGGCAGGCCCCGAGCGGCAGCGAGCAGAAGCTCGCGGCGGACCTGACCTCCCAGTTCGAGCGCATCGGCCAGGGCTGGCCCGCGGCCGGCGACGGTGAGAACGGAGCCAGCCTCCGATAGGCCCGAGGGCCGTGACCGGTACGGTTCCCGGACGCCCAGGCGGGCGGGAACCTGGTTTCCACGCGGTTTTCCGCGGACGCTCCGCCGCGCTCCCCTGATGTGGTGTTCGGGGCCGAGCCGGCAGTCGGGTGCGGAGGTACATCCCGCGCCTTCCCGGGCGGTTGATTTCCGGCCGACTGGCGGAGCGCCGCGGAAAACCGTCGGCCGCCGCCGAGAGTGCGGTGGCCCGTTTGCGTTGTCGGCATGCGTGACCTGCATATTCCCTTGATGCCCGCGCCTCTTCGCGGGCCGCTGCGGGCTCTTCCGCCGCCACGGGGCACCGGCCGTACGTGCCTGTGCGCACACCCCATCGCGCAGAGGGCTCGCGCCGTCTCGCACCGAAAGGGCGACGACGTACCGGAGTGCCGGATTCCTTCCCCGTCGATCCTTTGGGGACGGTCCGCTGAAACCCTTATTAGAATGTGTGCTCGAACACAATCAGCCAGATCCCGGGCAAAATCTCGTCTGCATTTCGGGCCATATCCAAGGAATGACCCACAGGCCCGTTAACGAGTCGTTTGCCCTCGCCTCTCCCTTATCGCCGGGAGGACGGGGGTGCCGGCGGCCGGACCGTAAGCCCTTGCCGGGCTCCCGCCGGTGTCCGTTATGGTCGCCGTGTGCGACTTCTGCTGACCTCGGACACCCACCTGCCGAAGCGGGCCAAGCAGATTCCCGGACGGCTGCTGGACGAGATCGAGCGCGCCGACGCCGTCTTCCACGCCGGGGACTGGGTCGACACCGCCACCCTCGACCTGTTCGAGGCGCGCGCCCGGCTGCTCGTCGCCGTCTACGGCAACAACGACGGCCCCGGACTGCGGGAGCGCCTGAGCGAGAGGGCCGACGTGGAACTGGGGGGAGTCCGCTTCTCCGTCGTGCACGAGACCGGTCCCGCGCAGGGCCGCGAGCGCCGCTGCGCGGAACGTTTCTCCGGGCGTGACGTGCTGGTCTTCGGCCACAGCCACATCCCGTGGGACACCACGACGGACGACGGGCGGCTGCGGCTGCTCAACCCCGGCTCGCCCACCGACCGCCGCCGCCAGCCGTACTGCACCTACATGACTGCACGGGCGGAGGGCGGTGCGCTGAGCGGAGTGCGGTTGCATCGGCTGCCTCGTCGGCGTTGAGCGGTCCGGCCGGCCGCGTCAGCTGCGGCCGTGGCCGTGGGACGCGCCCTGCTCGATCGTCCCGCCGAACTTGGCCTGCACGGGGATGAGCTTCTTGTCGGAGTCGGCGAGTACGAGCCAGCGGGAGCCGACCAGGTAGGTGCCGCCGTAGGGCTTGGAGTAGTCGAGCCAGCCGCGCTTGGCCCTGTTGTCCTTGAAGGTGACCATCGTGAAGAGGGTCTTGTCCTTCTTGCAGCTGCCCAGCCGGTAGTCCTCGACCTTCTTGGTGACCTTCACCTTGCACTCCAGGGCGCCGCCGAGCTTCTCCACGCTGGGCGGAGTGCCCTTCGCGCTCACGGACGCCGTGCCGTCGCCCGAATCGCTGCAACCGCCGAGCAGTGCCACGACCGAGGCGGCGGCGAGTACGGGAAGGACGAACCTGCGGTGCCGCCTGGGCGTCTCCGGCCGGGACGGGGCCCCCTCGTGCGGCGGAGCCCCCTCCTCGCGCTGCCGGACGCGAGCGGCCCGGGCCGCTGGCAACTGGTCTCTCATCAGCGCTCCTGTGAAGGCGAAAGCGGTCTCCGACTTTAGGACGGACGCCGGGGGCGGGGCCGTCTTTGTCATCAGAGTGAAAACTTCGTGTGCGCTTCGCGGAGGCCGTCCGGCCGCGGCGTGCCGACGTCCCTGAGCCGGGGGCGCGGCGGAGGGCCGGACTCAGTCCGAAGGCCGCTTCCCCGAGGTGAGATAGGCGATGACCATGTCGCCCAGCATCGTCCGGTAGTGCTCGTGCCGGTCCGGGGCCGTGAGGTCGCGCCCGAAGATCGCGCGGAACGTGTGGCGGTTGGCGACGCGGAAGAAGCAGAACGAGCTGATCATCGCGTGGAGGTCCAGGGCGTCCACGTCGGCCGTGAAGACGCCTTCCGCCCTGCCGGCCTCCAGGATCCGCTCGATGACCGTGATCGCGGGCGAGTTGAGGGAGCCGAGCCTCTCGGAAGCGGCGAGGTGCTCCGCCTGGTGGGTGTTCTCGATGCCGACGAGGCGGATGAAGTCCGGGTGGGCCTCGTGGTGGTCGAAGGTCAGCTCGGCCAGGCGCCGGATCGCGGCCACGGGGTCCGAGTGCTCGACGTCCAGCTGCTGCTCCTTGCGGCGGATGACCGCGTAGGCCTCCTCCAGCACGGCCGTGAACAGGCCCTCCTTGCTGCCGAAGTAGTAGTAGATCATCCGCTTCGTGGTCTGGATGCGCGCGGCGATCTCGTCGACCCTCGCCCCCGCGTAGCCCAGCCTCGCGAACTCCCGGGTCGCGACCTCCAGGATCTCCGCGCGCGTACGTGCGGCGTCCCTGGTGCGCCTCGCCGGGCGGGACGACGTGGAAGGCCGCGGCTGGGAGGGCGACGGGCCGGAGACGGCGGCGGGCATGCTGCTCCTCGGCGGTTCTGTTCGGCGGTGTGCTCCGCGGGTCCGGCGAGCGCCGGTCCCGACAGGCTACGGACTCGCGGGTGCGAACGTCATACGGCGCCGAGTTGGGCTGCGTGCTGGGCGGCGAGCCTGACCGTGGCGTTGCGTGCGCCGTAACCGTCGTAACCGCCGGTGCGCTGGACCACTTCGAAGAAGACCCTGCCCACGGTGACCGTGTAGAAGTGGAAGAACTCGCCGTCGCCGTCCCGGTCGTAGAGGATGCCGAACTCCCGCAGCCGGGCGAGCTGTTCGGCGGGCAGCTCGTACCGGGCGCCGAGGTCGTCGTAGTAGTTCGCCGGGATGGGAAGGACGGGCGTCCCCCGGTCGCGCAGCCGCCGCGCGGTGTCGACGATGTCGTCCGTGGCGAGGGCGATGTGCTGGCTGCGGGTCGCCTCGCCCTCCGGGCTGGGTGCGACGTTCAGCGCGATGCGCAGCGGCGTGCCGCCGGAACCGGCGACGGCGAGGCTGCGGAAGAGGCCGTACGGATCGGCCAGGTCCTGGCTCTCGTCGGGCTTGAGGCCCAGGACGCTGCGGTAGAACAGGGCGGCCTCGTCGAAGTGGTGCCATGGCTGCGGGAGCGCCACGTGGTCGATGGTGCCGAGCCCGGTGCCGCCGCCGTCGTCCGGTGCTCCGGGCGTCCCCGCCGCACCCGCTGGGGCGAAGTCGTCCGTCCAGCTCGGATGTCCCGGACTGCCGGTGCGGCAGAAGAACAGCTCCGTCCCGTCGGGTCCCGCGACCGCGTCCAGCGGTGCCTCGCCCTCACCGCGGCGGCGCGGTACCACGGGGGCGAGCAGGGTCTCGGCGCGGCGTACGGACGCGGCCGGGTCGGCGGACTCCAGTCCCACGGCGGCCAGCGACGGGCCCGAACGCCGGTCCGAGCCCGCGGTGTTGATGAGGACCCTGGCCTCGCCCTGCTCCCACAGCTCCACCGGCTTTCCACGGTGCCGTCCGGTGCGGGCGAAGCCGAGGGAGCCGAGCAGGGAGATGAGCGGTTCGGAGTCCGCCGCGGTCAGTTCGGCGAAGGCGAAGCCGGACGGCACGACGGGTTCCGGCAGGGCCGCCAGCCCCGCGGACTCCTCCAGGGCGAGCAGCGAACGCATCGCGTCGAGCGCCGTACGCCCCGCGTCGGCCTGCCGGAAGACGTCGTTGAAGACCTCGAGGGAGAGCGGCCCCCGGTATCCGGCCCGCACCGCGTGCGCCAGCAGCCCGGCGACGTCCAGACCGCCCTGACCGGGGAAGCACCGGTAGTGGCGGCTCCACTGGAGGACGTCCATGGCCATGAGCGGGGCGTCGGCGAGCTGCAGGAAGAAGATCTTCTCGCCGGGGATGTCCTCGATGCCGCGCGGGTCGGACGCGCGGGACAGGATGTGGAAGCTGTCCAGGCAGGTTCCCAGCGCCGGGTGGTCCGCCGCCTCGACCACGCGCCACGCGTGGTCGTACGTGCTGATGTGCCGCCCCCACGCGAGCGCTTCGTAGGCGATGCGGACGCCGTGCCGCTCGGCCCGTCCGGCGAGCAGGTTCAGCTGCTCCGCGGCGAGTCCGTCGTCGTCGATCGCGTCCGGCGAGACGCTGGAGCACACGAGCATCGTGTCCGCGCCCAGCCGCGCCATCACCTCGAACTTGCTCTCGGCGCGGCGCAGGTTCCGCTCCAGGAGCGCGTCCGGTACGGCCTCGAAGTCGCGGAACGGCTGGTACAGGTCGACGGCGAGGCCGAGGTCGGCGGCGCGCGCCCGTACCTCCTCGGGGGTGAGGGGCGAAGCGATCAGGTCGTTCTCGAAGATCTCCACCCCCTCGAAACCCGCTGCGGCAGCAGCGGTCAGCTTCTCGGAGAGCGATCCGCTCAGCGAGACCGTGGCGATGGACTTGCGCATGGCGTTCTCCTCGGATGCGCCGGTGTTCTCGTACGTCCGGACTTCTCGCGGACGCCTGCCGGACGGGGGCTCCCGCCCGGCGGCGGCCGCGAGCCCCGCTATCCCCGCGCCGCTCCGGCGGGGGCGCCGACGAGGTCGGCGAGGTCCTGGAGCATCCGGCCGGTGTGCGGCTCCAGCCCGGTGAACAGCCGGAAGGCGTCCGCCGCCTGGAATGCGGCCATGGCGCCGCCGTCGAGGGTGCGGCACCCGATGCGCCGGGCCCGGCGCAGGAGTTCGGTCTCCAGCGGCCGGTAGACGACCTCGGCGACCCACAGCCCCGGGTGGAGGAACCCCTCGGGCACCGGCGTCCCCGGATGGGCGGCCATGCCGACGGGAGTGGCGTTCACCAGGCCGTCGGCGCCCGCGAGTTCGCCTTCCAGGACGGACCGGCCCGCGGCCGTCACGCGGTCCTCGCCGAAGCGGCCGGCGAGCGAGGCGGCGAGGCGCCCGGCGCGGTCCGTGTCCGTGTCGACGACGACGAGCCTGTCCGTGCCGAGGCCCAGCAGGGCGTGGGAGACGGCGGCACCCGCGCCGCCCGCTCCGAGCTGGACGACACGGCGGAGGGGGGCGCCGGGCAGGCCCCGGGTGAAGGACTTCCTGAACCCGGTGACGTCGGTGTTGTGCCCGACGGCGGTGCCCGCGCGGAGGACGACGGTGTTGACGGCCCCCAATTCGGCTGCCTCGGACGACAGTTCGTCCAGATGCGGCACGACCGACTGCTTGCAGGGGTGGGTGATGTTGAGTCCGTCGAAGCCGACCGTCCGCGCGGCGTGCAGCAGCCGGCCGGCGGCGAGGCCGGGTCCGGCCCCGCCGCCCGGGACGTCGGCCCCGCCGTCACCCGTACCGCCGTCCGGGATGCCGCCCGTGCCGCCGCCGGGAACCCGCAGCCCCGGAGGCCACGGCAGCGCCTCGAGATCGATGGTGCGGTACAGCAGCCGCAGGCCGTGCCGGTCGGCCTCGCGCTCGTGGAGGGGCGGGCTCAGCGAGGGGCCGATGCCCGAGCCGACGAGGCCGGTCAGGTAGGAGCCGGGGGCGTTCGAGGTCACCTGGCGGCTCCGGACGGCCGCCCGGCGGGCCTGCCGGCGTCGTGCTCAGGCGCGGGCTGCTGCTTGAGACCCAGCGCGGCGGTGGGCACGCGGTGTGTCTCGCGGCCCGTCGCGACGGCCAGCGCGCTGATGCCGCAGAAGGCCGCGGTGAACGCGGCGACACCGATCCAGCCGTCCCCGCCCGGGCCCGCGACCTGCTCGGCGAAGCCGACGGCGAACCCCGCGATGGCGAAGCCGAGCTGGGTGCCCACGGCCATGCCGGACAGGCGCACCTGCGCGGTGAACATCTCGCCGTACAGGGAGGGCCAGATGCCGTTCGCGGCGCTGTAGACGACGCCGAAGAAGACGATGCCGGTCAGCAGCACCAGCGGGAGGCTCCCCGTCGAGATCGCCCACAGGTAGACGAAGATCATCACGCCGGAGCCGAGCGCCCCGGTCAGGAAGACCGGCTTGCGGCCGACGCGGTCCGAGAGCTTCGCCCACAGCGGGATCGCCACCAGCGCCACCGCGTTGGCGAGGACTCCGACCCACAGCATGGAGGAGTCCTCCAGGCCGCCGGCGTCGCTGGTCGCGAACGACAGCGCCCACACGGTGAAGATGGTGCTCACGGTCGCGATGAGCGCGCCGGCCACGACGCGCAGCACGTCGGCCCAGTGGTTCCGGACCAGCTCGACGAGCGGGAGCTTCGCGACCTCGTTGTCGGCCGCCACCTGCTGGAAGACCGGGGTCTCCTCCAGTTTGCGGCGGATGACGTACCCGGCGACGGCGACGGCCGCGCTCAGCAGGAACGGGATGCGCCAGCCCCAGGTGTAGAGCTGGTCGTCCGGCAGGGCGGCGACCGGGATGAAGACGAGCGTCGCCAGGATCTGGCCGGCCTGCGTGCCGTTCAGCGTGAAGCTGGCGTAGTAGCCGCGCCGGTGCTCCGGAGCGTGTTCCAGCGTCATGGAGTTGGCGCTGGCCTGCTCGCCGGCCGCGGAGAGGCCCTGGAGGACCCGCATCAGCACCAGCAGGACCGGTGCCGCCGTGCCGATCTGCTCGTACGTGGGCAGGGCGCCGATGAGGAACGTGGAGAGGCCCATAAGGATCAGCGTGAGCACCATGATCTTCCGCCTGCCGAGGCGGTCGCCGAAGTGCCCGAGGAACAGCGCGCCGACGGGGCGTGCCGCGTAGGCGACGCCGAAGGTCGCCAGGGAGATCAGCGTCGCGGTGGCGGGGTCGTCCGGGGAGAAGAAGACCTTCGGGAAGACCAGGGCGGCGGCGCTGCCGTAGATGAAGAAGTCGTAGTACTCAAGGGCGCTGCCGATCCAGGCGGCTATCGCGGCCTTGCGGGGCTTGCCCTGGGGCGCGGCGGACGGGGAGTCCGGGCCGCCGGGGCCGTCGCCTGGTGGTGGTGCGGACGCGGGGTCGGCCGGATGTGAGGACACGGACTGACTCCTCCGGGACGGTCCCGCGTTCCACCGGGGGACGCGGGAGGGAGCGGGGACGCGGTGTGCGGGCCGGACGCCGGATGTGACGTGCGGGAACGGCGGCGCTGCCCTCGCGGGTGCTCTTGTGGAGCGTACGGCCGGGCGGCTGGCTCCCGGCTCGGCGGAGCAGTTAACGCACTAGATAGTTAATTAACGTTCCGAGGATGGTGCGCCGGGCTTCCTCCCCTGTCAAGAGCTCCCGCACCCCGGCCCGAAACCGACGGAGGGACGCCCCGAGGCCGCAGGCGGGACGGGCCGCGCGGCAGGCGTAAGGGGGCTGGACGGGCGCGAGCGGGCGGACGAGTGCGCGGGCGGGCGTCACCGGCGGGCGTCACCGGCGGTACCGCGAAGGGCTCACCCGCGAGGCCGTGAAGGGTTCACCGGCCGAGCACGTCGAACGCCTTGGTGAAGAAGTCGTCCGTGCCGAAGTTCCCCGACTTCAGCGCGATGTGGACGGGCACGCCGCCCGCGTCCTCGGCGACCGCGTGGCACCACGGCACGCCGGGGTCGATCTGCGCGCCCGTGCGCAGCCGGCTGACGCCCAGAGCCCGCACGCAGGCACCGCTCGTCTCGCCGCCCGCCACGACGAGCCGTCCCACGCCGTGCCCGACCAGCCCGCGGGCGATCCGGGAGAGCACGTCCTCGATCATCTCCCCGGCCTCCGCCGCCGGTGGAAGCCGGCGCCGCGTCTCCCGTACGGCCTCCGGACGGGCGGTCGAGTAGATCAGCACCGGCCCCTCGCCGAGGTGCCGTCCCGCCCACTCCAGGGCGGCCCCCGGCACGTCCGCCCCAGAGGCGATCTCCACCGGGTCCAGGCCCAGGGCCGGGAGGCCCGCGGCCGTGAAGTGCTCGACCTGCCTGTTCGTCGCCTCGGAGCAGCTTCCGGCGACGACGGCCGCCGCGCCCCTGGGGGCAGGCAGCCGGGCGGCGGCCGTGTCCGGTTCGACGCCCCAGTTGCGGGCGAGCGTGATCCCCAGCCCCGAGCCCCCGGTCACCAGGGGCAGGCCGCGCAGGGCCGCTCCGGCGTGCACGAGGTCCTCGTTGCACACGGTGTCCAGCACCGCCAGCCCCACGCCCTCCGAGCGCAGCCGGCCGATCCGCTCCCCGATCGCCGCGGGACCGGCGGCGACGGAGCTGTGCCCGATCAGCCCCACGGTGCGCCGGCACTGCGCCTGGAGTACGCGCACGAGGTCGGAGTCCGTCATCGGCGTCAGCGGGTGGTGCCGCATGCCGGACTCGTGCAGCAGCCTGTCCCCGACGAACAAGTGGCCCTGGTAGACGGTCCGCTGGTTGTCGGGGAACGCGGGGGCGGCGACGGTGAAGTCGCAGCCGGCCAGGTCCATCAGCGCTTCCGTGACGGGACCGATGTTGCCCTCGTCCGTGCTGTCGAAGGTGGAGCAGTACTTGAAGTAGAGCTGTTCCGCTCCGTTCCGCCGGAGCCACGTCGCCGCCGACAGCGACTGTTCGACGGCCTCGCGGGCCGGGACCGTACGGGACTTGAGGGCGACCACCACCGCGTCCGCGTCGGCCGGCGGCGGCCCGCCGGGGACGCCCACGGTCTGCACGGTGCGCAGCCCCGACCGGACGAGGTTGTTGGCGAGGTCCGTGGCGCCTGTGAAGTCGTCGGCGATGCAGCCCAGTCTCACGTTCAGCTCTCCCTGCCGGTGGCCGTGCACGGGGCCCGCGGACGACGCCCCGGGTCAGGCTGCCACGGCCGTGCGGCGAGGAGAAGGAGCAGGTCGGAGCCGCTCTCCCCGTTCGGGCTGTTTTGGCCCACGGGCCGCCGAGGAGCACCATGGACGTGCGGGGTCCGCATGCGCGGAACATGCCCGCAGGCCCGGGAGCACCGGGCCGCGGGCGCCCCGGAGCGGCCGGCCCGGAGCCGACGGCCTGGGACGTGGTGACGTGCGGATCAGCGCGGGAGGACACGTCAGAGGCACGACTGGGACAGGAGGTCCGGTCCGATGACATTCGTCCAGATCATCGAGTACGAGACGTCCCGTGCAGACGAGTTGGAGGACACCTTCGACGAGTGGCTGGCCGCCAGCGAGGGCAAGCGGACCGTCCTGCAGGAGCTGCACACGCGGGACCGCGAGAAGCCCGGACACTACGTCGACATCGTCGAGTTCCCCTCCTACGAGGCGGCGATGAGGAACAACGAACTGCCGGAGACGCAGCACGTAGCGGAGCGGATGCGTTCCCTGTGCGACGGCGAGCCGCGGTTCATCAACCTGGAGGTCGCCCGGGAGGAACCGGCGCGCGCCTGACACCGGGCGAAGTTCCGCGACGATCGGGACTCCGCGACGGTTTCGAGCGGCCGCGCCCCGCCTTGCCGCGCGTCGGCAGAGGCGGTGGGCGCGGCCGCGCCGACGGGGGTTCAGACGGGCTGGCGTTCCAGCAATGTCCCCACGACGTCGTGTTCGTTGGGGTAGTCCAGCGGCACGATGCCGAGCCCGGTCCATGAGGCGCCGTCGGGCGACGTCAGCAGATCGCGGACGCGGGGGTTGAGGCGGTCGGCGTTGGAGCGGGGCGGGAGGAGCGCGGCGGTGCTCACGTAGTTGACGTACAGCTTGCCCGGCTCTGCGGCCGCCTTGCGGAAGTGAGCTTCGACGAGCGGGTACTTGGCCTCCGGCTCGGCCATGTAATCGTCCTGGATGTCGAAGACGGAGCCGTCGCCGTACCGCACTCCGGGCAGGCCGTCCGAGTCGCCGAGAAGTACGACGCGTCCCCGTGCTCCGCCCAACGGGGGCAGTGAGGCGTCCAGTTGGAACAGGGAGCGCCAGCCGCGCCCGTCCAGGTAGTCGTCGAAGACGGCGCGGAAGCTCTCCGCGCTCTCCTCCGAGTACTCCTGCTTCACCCGCATCAGGACGGTCTCCGAGGGGTGAGCGGTCAGGAAGTCGCGGCAGGAGCCCAGTACGTCGTCGAAGTTGAGGTGCTGGTAGTAGGGGCCGTGATGGATCGTGAAGGAGCCTTCGAAGAGGCGGCAGCGCACGTCCAGGAAGCGGATCCCGGCGGCGAGCTGCTCGTCGATGCCGGTGTTCTGGCACTCCGTCCACGGACCGCCGTGGCGGGCACCGGAGTTGTGCGTCCCCGGGATGGTGAGTTCGCGCAGGAGCACGCTGTCGGGGAGCTGCGACATCCACGAATCGGGGGCCGCGGCGGGGGTGGTGGCGCTGGCCGTGCCCGAGGCAGCGGTGGTGAGTACGGCGGTGGCCGACAGCGCGGTCAGCGACTGGAGGAAGTGCCGGCGTCTCATCGTCATGCTCAAGACAAGCACGGATCGCCACGGCGGCACAGAGTGCCTCCGGCGCGCGGAGCGGGAGCCTGCGGCGGGGACGCACACCGCCCGGCTCACATGGCGGCGACCGCCTCGCGCAGCCGCGCGGCGAGTTCCTCCGTCTCACGCGGCGTCGCCGCCAGTACGCCGTGCTCCGCCATCAGGGCGTGGTACTGCTGCTGTTCGTACGGCACTCCGGGCGGCAACCCCGCGACGTGCCAGTGGAGATGGGCGTTGCCCTGCTGGCTGCCGAGCGACAGCAGATAGGTCCGCTCGGGGGCGAGGACGTCCTCCACGGCGAGGGCTACCCTGCGCACGACCGCCATCAGGCGCAGGTACCGCGACTCGTCCAGATCGCGTACGGCGTGCTCCACATGGCGCTTCGGGGCGACGAGGACCTTGCCGGGCAGTGTGGGGTAGCGGTCGAGGAACGCGACGTGCTCGCCGTCCTCGTACACCGTCTCGTGGGCGTATTCGGGGTCGCCCGCGACGAAGGCGCAGACGAAGCAGGGACCGGAGCGGGTCCTGGCCTCGTAGGCGCCGAGATCCGTCGGCCGGCGGTCAAGGACCATCCTCGCCTCCCGTTTCCTGATCCGCCCCGGCGTCTCGGCGCACGGCGTCGCGGAGGCCGTCCAGGTCCGCGGTGAGGACGCGCGTCTCCCAGCGGACCTCGCCGTCCTGCCTGTCGTCCGTGGGGCTGAGCCCCGCCGCCGCCGCGACCGCCTCCGACGCGGGGTGGCGCGGGTGGACGTGGGCGACGATCCGCGTCACGCGCTGCCCCCGCAGCCAAGCGACCAGGGCACGGGCTGCCTCGGTGGCGATTCCCCAGCCCTGCCAGGGAGTTCCGACCACCCAGGCGATCTCGGCGGTGCGGGTCCCGTCGTCATGGCGGGTGACGGTCGCCTGGACCGTGCCCGTCAGGCGGCTGTCGTCGCGCGCCTCCAGCACCCAGTTGCACCAGAGTTCGGCCGGATCGGGGGAGCCCGCCTCCCAGCGCTCGTAGCGGGAGCGGAGCGTCCGGACGGACGGAGGCGCGCCACCGATGAAGGAGTACAGCTCAGGGTCGGAGAGCACCTCGGCCATCTCCGTCGCGTGCGCGGCGCGCAGCGGCCGCAGCACCAGCCGCTCGGTGGGGAGGACCGGGACCGGCTCCGGCGCCGTCAACAGGAGCGCCGTCCGGGCCCGGCGTCCCCGGAGCGCCGTCCGGGGCGGACGATCACTTCGCTGCCCAGCGGCGTGAAGCCCGCGGCGAGGAACGCGCGCAGCGACCTGGCGTTTCCGGGGGAGACCGCGGCGAACACCGGCTCCCCGTCGGGTGCTTGGGCAAGGGCGTCCCGGAGCAGGGAGCGTCCGAGGCCGCGGGGCCGCTCGCCCGGCTCGTGCAGTTCGATGCTCACCTCGCGGCGTCCGGCGAGGCCGCCGGAGAGCGTGACGAGTCCGCGCTCGTCGCCGAACGTCCGTACGTGGCTGCGGAGTTCGCGCGCGTACCGGACCCGCGGGTGTCCGTGCAGATCGGGACGTTCGGGCAGCGGTGCCGCGGCCGTGGCACCGGAGTCGCCGGTGCCACGGGCAGCCAGCGTGACGTCGACGACGCCGATCTCGCCCTCCCGCCCTGCCATGGCGCGCAGCAGCTCCGGAGCGAGATTCGCGCCGTAGCCGTCGGGGGCCATGCGGCGCACCTCGTCGCCGGGGAGCGCGGTCGCGATCACGGCGTGCCCGGTGAAGGCCACCGAGCACTCCAGCCCGCCGGGGAGGGGGCCGAGCAGGGTCACGCCGCCGTCCGCCGACGGGAAGCGCCCGTCGGCGGCGTCGAGGAGGAGCCGCAGCAGCGGATGCGGACCGCTCCCGTACGGCGGGTCCGCGGCTTCTCCGCCCCGTTCCCGCCCCGGCAGCGTGCCGGACCCGCTTCCGCGTGGCGTCACGGCTTGCGTGCGATCCCGCAGAGAGCGTCCACGCCGTCCGGACCGCCGTCCGGTTCGGCCAGCTCGGGCCGCCAGTCGGTCGTGGGCACCACCCCGGGCTCCAGCAGCTCCAGCCCGTCGAAGAAGCGGACGATGCGCTCGTGGCCGCGCAGGTGGTACTCGCTGGCGGAGTTGTCGTTGTAGGCGGCGATGGCCTCGTTGAGCGCCTTGTTGGTGTCCGTGCCGTCGCTCAGCGCGAGGTGGCTGCCGGGCGGCAGGCGGTCCATGAGGCGGGCCACGATCGCCCACGGGTCGTCCGAGTCGGGCAGCTGCCCCATCGTGCCGAGCAGGGTGAGGGCGATCGGCCGGCTGAAGTCCAGCGTGCGGGCCGCTCCTTCGAGGATCGACTCCGGGTCGCGGACGTCTGCGTCGATGTAGTCGCAGGAGCCCTCACTGCTGCTGGTGAGCAGCGCGTTGGCGTGTACGAGCACGAGCGGGTCGTTGTCGACGTAGACGACCCTGCACTCCGGCGCGACCCGCTGCGCCACCTCGTGCGTGTTGTCCACGGTGGGCAGCCCCGTCCCCACGTCCAGGAACTGGCGGATGCCCGCCTCACCGGCCAGGTAGCGGACCGCACGGGCGAGGAAGTACCGCTGGAGGCGGGCGATCCGGGCGATGCCGGGGAACGTGTCGAGGATCATGTCCCCGGCCATGCGGTCGGCGCTGTAGTTGTCCCGGCCGCCGAGCAGGTAGTTCCACACACGTGCCGAATGGGGCTTGTCCGTCTTGAGCTTCTCGGCCAGCCGCGGGTCCTCGGGGGTATCCATGGGGTCAGCTTCACACGGTGGCGGCCCGGGCGTGGGCGGTTTCGGCAGCGGCAGGGCAATTCGTCCGGTCCGGCCCGTACGCGCGTGCCGGACGCGGGCGAGGGGCCCGATGTCCGCCCGTCCTGTCCGCGGCGTCCCTCGCTCGGGTGATTGCGGGGAGGGCCGCCGGTGCGATTCGCCGTGCTGAGGGGGGAGTTCGGCGCGGCGGCGGTGCGGACCCGGGTGGCGCGGCGGGTGCGGGGCGCGCGAGGCTGACCCCCATGAGCATCGCCTTCCTCTTCCCCGGCCGGGGTTCGCAGCGACCCGGCATGCTGCACCGGCTGCCCGACACGGCGGCGTCCGCGACCGTGCTGGCCGAGGCGGACTGGGCGCTGCGGCGGCTCGCGTCCAAGGCGGGGCCGGACGCGGCGGGTGCGGAGCGCGCTGCCCGCGCCGCCGGCAGGGAGTATGCGGACGGCATCGCGGAGCTGGACACGGCGGAGGCGCTGGAGAAGTCCCCGGTGGCCTGCCACGTCGCGCTGCTGGTCGCGGGGGTGGCGGGCGCCCGGGCCATGGCGGAGGACGAGGCGGTGGTGCCCGCGTTGGTCGCCGGCGAGGACGTCGGGGCCTACGCGGCGGCCGTGATCGCGGAGGTGCTGACCCTGGAGGAGGCGCTGAGGGCGGTGCGGCTGCGCGGCGAGCTGCTGGAGCGGGGCGACGAGCCGGAGGGCGACGTCGCGATCCGCCTCGCGCAGCATCTGGCGACCGTCAAACGGAGGCCGCAGAAGGTGCCTTACGTCAGCGGCGTGCACGGACGCAGCCTGCGGGGCGACACGAACGCCGTGCTCGACGAACTGGCCCGGTCGGTGGCGAGTCCTGTGCAGTGGGAGAAGGTCGCCGAGGCGCTCGCGGGCGAAGGGGCGGTCTGCTGCGTGGAGTTGCCGCCCGGGCGTGCTCTGACGAGCCGGACGGCGGCGGCCGTGCCCGGCATGCGGGCCGTGTCGGTGGAGGAGCACGGCCTGGCGGACGCCGCGGACGCGGCCCGGGCCGCGTCCCCCGGCGCGTCCGCGGGGGGCGACGGAGCCGGCGGGGGCGGCGGAAACGGAGTCGGCGCCGCAGGAGACGCAGCGGACGCGGGAGACGCCGCGGACGCGCACGGGGAGTGGCCGGCGGACCGCGCGGTCGGCGGCGAGGACCCGTGGGGCGGCTACAGGGGCTTGGCGTAGCAGCGGCTCTGCGGCTCGAACCGGTAGACGCCGAACTTCTCCGCGGCCTCGTACCCGGAGGAGGTGTACAGCGCGATCGCCTCGGGCTGCGCGGTGCCCGTCTCCAGGACCATGCGCGTCCGTCCGGCCGCGCGTGCGTCGTCCTCCAGCATCGCCAGGATCCGCCGGGCCAGCCCGCGCCCCCGCGACTCCGGTACGACGTACATGCGCTTGATCTCCGCGTCCCCGTCCGCGTACCCCTCCGCGTTGCGGTCCTGGGTGCGCCAGGCGCCCGAGGCGACGGGACGCTCCTCCCCGTCGTAGGCCAGCAGGTAGAGCCCGTGCGGGGGCTCGAACATCGACGGGTCGAGCGGCGTCACGTCGCCCCCGTCGCCGTAGCGCACGGAGTACTCCTGCTGCACGGCGTCGTTGAGCTTCATCGCGTCGGGATGGTCGTAACGCGCACGGACGATTCGCATGTCCGCATCGTATGGTGACCCGGATGCTGAAGGTGACGACGGTCAACGTGAACGGGCTGCGTGCTGCGGCGAAGAAGGGCTACCGGGAGTGGCTGGCCGCTACCGAGGCGGACGTCGTCTGCCTTCAGGAGGTGCGGGCGGAGCCGCATCAGCTATCCGACGGCGTACGGGCCCCCGAGGGCTGGCACACCGTCTTCGCACCCTCCGCCGACAAGGGGCGTTCCGGGGTCGCCCTGCTGACGCGCCGCGCGCCGGAGCGTGTCCAAGTGGGCTTCGGGGCGGCCGAGTTCGAGGACTCGGGCCGGTACGCGGAGGTCGACCTGCCCGGTGTGACCGTGGCCAGCCTCTACCTGCCCTCCGGCGAGGTGGGCACAGAGCGGCAGGCGCAGAAGGAGCGCTTCATGTCCGCCTTCCTGCCGTATCTGCGCGAGCTGCGGGAGCGTTCGGAGGCCGGCGGCAGGGACGTGCTGGTCTGCGGGGACTGGAACATCGCGCACCGCGAGGAGGACCTGAAGAACTGGCGGGCCAACCGCCGCTCCTCGGGGTTCCTGCCGGAGGAGCGGGAGTGGCTCTCCCGGATCTTCGACCCCTCGGACGGCGGCTACTCGGACGTGGTCCGGGCGCTGCATCCGGAGGGCGCCGGGCCGTACTCGTGGTGGTCCTACCGGGGGCGGGCCTTCGACAACGACTCGGGCTGGCGCATCGACTACCAGGTCGCGACGCCCCGGCTCGCGGCGCGGGCCGTGAAGGCCGTCGTCGAGCGTGCCGCGTGTCACGACGAGCGGTGGAGCGACCACGCTCCCGTGACCGTCGACTTCGGGCTGTGAGCGGGGCCGCGGAGGCGGCTGCGCTCTGACGGCGCCGGGCCCGGTCGCCGGAGAAGCCCCCGGAGCGCCTGGAGCCCCTCGGAAGCGTCCCGTCGTGACCGACGATCTCGAACACACCTGTCAGGGCGGGAACTTGGGCCCTTTCGGCTCTTCCGCGTCCGCCGTCCGTTCTCCGTCGGCCCCGCCCTCTTCACCGGACGGGGTGTCCACGGGTGGCGTCGCGTCGTTACGGGCGATCCACTGGTCGGCCTCGGCCCGTATGCGGCGGTCGAGTGCCAGGCCCAGCTCGGCCTCCACGACCTGCTTCGCGAGCGGGCGGAGCTGGGTCAGCAGCTCGCCGAGGCGGTCGGCGTCGAGGCCGTCAGGGGAGGCGGCCTGCTCCTTCGGCAGCAGATGGGTGCGGAAGAGCGCGGTGAAGACGTCGGCGATGGTCTCGGCCTGCGTGCGCAGTTCGCGTCCGGCGGCCAGCATCGCGGCGAGCGGGATGCCCTTCCCGACGAGCGCGGACGAGGCGTCCAGCAGGCGCCGGCTCGCGTGCACGAACTCGTCGCCGTCGACGGCGATGTAGCCGATGTCCAGTGAGTCGGCCAGGTTCTCCACGCTGACGTCGCCCTGGAAGTAGTCGGCCAGCTCTTCGGGGGTGAGGCGGACCGGCGTCTCCTCGGCGAACAGCGAGGTGATCATCGAGCTTTCCAGGCCGAGGAGTTCGGCTGTGCCGTGCGAGTCCCGTCCGCTCTCGAACGCGCCCAGCAGATCGGCGATGCCGCCGAGGGTGTGGCCGCGGGCCAGGAGGCCGGAGATGGTGCGCAGACGGGCCAGGTGGTGCTCGTCGTACCAGGCGATGCGGCCCTCGCGGCGGGGCGGCGGCAGAAGCCTGCGTTCGCGGTAGAAGCGCAGTGTGCGGGTGGTGATGCCCGCGAGTTCGGCCAGCTCGGCGGTGCGGTATTCGCGGGGGCCGCCGTCGTGGTCGTCCGAGCCGCCCGGGCCCGTGGTGTCTGCTCGCCTTCTGTCGTCGGTCACGGTCGCAGCTTAACCAGCCGCTCAACCAGCGCTGTGACCAGCGGGGACGACGGTGCGGGTACCGGGCGCCGGGAGCGGGGCCCGTCGGAGGCGGCAGGTGCAACCGGCGGTAACTTTCTTCGCCTGACCCCTACCCATCGGTAAGCCTCTGCTCTACGCTCCGACTGTGCCAGTGATTACTGGCACATTGTGGAGCCGGTAGCAGCAGACCCCCGGGAGGCGACGCCATGGCGGCCGAGCGCGAACACGAGCACGTACGGGTGGCGGTGATCGGATCCGGCTTCGGCGGCCTCGGGGCGGCCGTCCGGCTGCGGCGCGCCGGAGTGACGGACTTCGTCGTCCTCGAGCGCCGGGAAGCGGTGGGCGGGACCTGGCACGACAACACGTACCCGGGATGCGCGTGCGACGTGCCGTCGCACCTGTACTCCTTCTCCTTCGCCCCCAACCCCGACTGGCCGCGCAACTTCTCGGGCCAGGAGCACATCCGCGACTATCTGGAGGGTGTCGCCGACAACTTCGGGCTGCGGCAGCACATCCGCTTCAACTCCGAGGTCGAGCTGATGAGCTGGGACCCGGACGAGCTGCACTGGACGATCACCACCGGCCGGGGCCACCAGTACACGGCCGACTTCGTCGTCAACGCGACCGGGCCGCTGTCCGACGCCAAAATCCCCGACATCCCCGGCATCGAGGGGTTCCGCGGCAAGGTCTTCCACACCGCGCAGTGGGACCACGAATACGACCTGCGCGGCAAGCGCGTCGCCGTCATCGGCACCGGGGCCTCCGCGATCCAGGTCGTACCGGCCATCCAGCCGGACGTGGAGCGGCTCACCCTCTTCCAGCGCACTCCGGCGTGGGTGATGCCCAGGGCGGACCGCAAGATCAGCAAGCTGGAGCGCCGGCTGCACAACGCGGTGCCCGCGACGCGCTACCTGCGGCGTCAACTGCTGTGGGCCGTCAGGGAGTTGCAGGTCTCCGCGTTCTCCAAGCACCCCAACGTGCTGGGGCTCATCGAGTCGCTGGCCACCGCGCACATGAAGCGCGCCGTGAAGGACGGGGAACTGCGGCGCAAGCTGACCCCGGACTACCGCATCGGGTGTAAGCGCATCCTGCTCTCCAACAGCTACTACCCGGCGCTGGCCAGGCCCAACGTGGACCTGGTCGCCTCCGGGCTGGCCGAGGTACGCGGCAACACGCTGGTGGCGGCGGACGGCACGGAGGCCGAGGTCGACGCGGTGGTCTTCGGCACAGGCTTCCACGTCACCGACATGCCGATCGCGCACCGCGTGAAAGGCGCCCGCGGGACGACGCTCGCCGAGGAGTGGACCGGGGGCATGGAGGCGCTGCGCGGCTGCTCGGCCAGCGGCTTCCCCAACTTCATGACCGTCATCGGGCCCAACACCGGCCTCGGCAACAGCTCGATGATCCTCATCATCGAGGCGCAGCTGAACTACATGGTCGACTACGTGCGGAAGCTGGAGACCCTCGGCGGCGAGTCCGGCAGGGTCGCCCTCGACGCACGCCCCGAGGCCGTCGAGGCGTGGAACACCCACGTCCAGGACCGCATGCGCCGCAGCGTCTGGAACACGGGATGCGACAGCTGGTACCTGGACGCCAACGGGCGCAACACGACGGTCTGGCCGGGGACGACGTCCGAGTTCCGCAAGGTCACCAGGGAGCTGCGGCTGGAGGAGTACGAGGTGCTGCGGCAGGCGCCGCCCGGCTCGGGCGGTGCGGGCGGCAAGGGCGGAACGTCGAGGAGGAGCGCCGCCGTCCCGGACGGACGCGGCGCCGCGACAGCCGCGTTCCACGCGGCGGAGGAGGGCTGATGGCACGTCTCACGGCATCACTGGGCGGGGAGCGCGGACCGTACGATCCGCCGCCCGCGGCACGGGAGTTGACGGCGACGTCCGCCGACGGCGCCCGTCTCCACGTGGAGGTGCACGGGCGCGACGAGGACCCGGCCGTCGTCCTCATCCACGGCTGGACGTGCAAGACGGACTTCTGGGCGCCCGTCGTACGGGAGCTGACGTCCACGGGGCACCGCGTCGTCGCGTACGACCAGCGCGGGCACGGCCGTACACCGGCGGCCGACACCCGCGCCTACAGCCCCGAGGTGCTCGCCGACGACCTGTGCGCCGTACTGGACGCGGCGCTCGCACCCGGTGAACGGGCCGTGCTCGGCGGCCACTCCATGGGTGCGATGACGCTCATCGCGGCCGCCGACCGCCCGCAGCTCGCACAGCGCGCCGCGGCCCTGGTCCTGTGCAGCACCGGCGCGCACCGGCTGCTCTCCAAGGCGCAGGTGCTCCCCTTCCGGTCCGAGAACGTCCGCACCCGCGCGCAGCGGATCCTCCTCCTCTCGAAACTGCCGCTGGGGCCCGTCACCCCCCTCTCCAGGAAGGCCCTGAAGTACGGAACGCTGGGTCCCGACGCGACACCCGAGCAGGTCGCCGCGGTCGCGTGCCTCGTACACGCCTGCCCGCCGCGGGTGCGCGGCGCCTGGGGCTCCGTCCTCGCCGGACTGGACATCCAGGAAAGGGTCTCCCGGCTGCGGTTCCCCACCGCCGTCATCACCGGGACCCACGACAGGCTCACGCCCCCGGAGCTCTCCCGCGACATTGCCGACGCGCTGCCGCAGTGCACGGGCCTGCACCAACTGCCCCGTCTGGGGCATATGACGCCGATGGAGAACTCCGGGGAAGTGAGCGGAGTGCTGCGGGAGTCGGTGCGGCAGCACCTCGCCGGGGAAGCGGGGAAGGTGCCCGGCGCCCGGCGCGGCGGAGAGGAGTCGCCCGCGGCGACGAAGGAGGAGACCCAGTGAGCCGTAGGAGTCTGAACGGACAGGTCGCGGTCGTCACCGGCGCCGCACGCGGTGTCGGCGAGCTGCTGGCCCGCAAACTCTCGGCGCGGGGCGCGAAGATCGTGCTGATCGGGCTGGAGCCCGACGAGCTGAAGCGGGTCGCCGGGTCCCTGCGCACCGAGTGCGAGTACTGGCACGCCGACGTCACGGACCACGAGGCGATGGCGCGGGTCGCCGAGGAGGTCGGGGAGCACTTCGGCGGTGTCGACATCGTCGTCGCGAACGCCGGGGTCGCGACCGGCGGTCCCCTGGCCGGCTCCGACCCGGAGTCCTGGCGCCGCGTCATCGAGGTGAACCTCATCGGCGGTGCCGTGACGGCACGCGCCTTCCTGCCCCGGCTCATCGCGTCGCGCGGCTACTTCCTGCAGATAGCCTCGCTCGCCGCGATCACCCCCGCCCCGATGATGAGCGCCTACTGCGCGTCGAAGTCGGGAGTGGAGGCCTTCGCGCACTGCCTGCGTGCCGAAGTGGGGCACAAGGGCGTACGGGTGGGCGTCGGCTACCTCTCCTGGACGGACACCGACATGGTCCGCGGCGCCGACCAGGACGACGTCATGCGGGATCTGCGCAAGCGGCTTCCGTGGCCCGCGAACCGGACCTACCCGCTCGGCCCGGCCGTCGACCGCGTCGTCGCCGGGATCGAACGCAGGTCGCACCACGTGTACGCGCAGTGGTGGCTGCGCGGCATGCAGAGCGTCCGCGGGTACGTGCCCGGCGTCATCGGCCTCGTCGGACCGCGTGAGATGCGCCGTTTCGAGCCGCGGCTCTCGGCGGAGGGCACGCACCGGGGGCTCGTGGGTGCGGGCGGCGCGGCGGACGAGAGCGAGCGCGCCGCCAAGAGCTGACGCCGCGCGGGCGCGCCCCGGCACGGGCGCGCCCGTAAGGCGGGCCCGCGCCGCGCACCGCGCCGGGCCTCCGGGCGTCAGTGCCGAGGCGGCAGCGGCGGACGGCGCAGGTCGGGAAGGCGGCGGTACCCGGGCGGAGCGGCGGCCGGGTGCCTCTCCAGCAGCTCCAGTGCCGTGCGCACGGCGGTCTTCAGCACCAGGGGCCGCCCCTCCGCCCAGTCGACCGGCGACCGCAGCGCCTCAATGTCGGGGGAGATGCCGTGGTTCTCCACCGACCATCCGTACGCGTCGAACCAGGCGGCGTGCATGGGAACGGTGATGGCCGTCCCGTCGACGAGCCGGTGCCGTCCCGTCACTCCGACGACGCCTCCCCAGGTCCGGGTCCCCACGACCGGTCCCAGACCGAGCAGCCGGAAGGCGGCCGTGATCATGTCGCCGTCGGAGGACGTCATCTCGTCCGCGAGCGCCACGATCGGCCCGCGCGGAGCGTTCCCGGCGTAGCTGACGGGCTCGGCGTCGCGGGTGAGGTCCCAGCCCAGGATGGTGCGGGTGAGCGTCTCGACCACCAGTTCGCTGATGTGGCCGCCCGCGTTGCCCCGTACGTCGATGATCAGCGCCGGACGGGCCACTTCCATGCGCAGGTCGCGGTTGAACTGCGCCCAGCCCGAGCCGCCCATGTCCGGGATGTGCAGGTAGCCGCAGCGTCCGTCGCTCAACTCCCGTACGACCTGCCGGCGTTGGGCGACCCAGTCCTGATAGCGCAGCGGACGGTCGTCGATGAGGGGTAGCACCGCCACCCTGCGGGGCGGCATCGGCGGTCCGGACGGCTCGCCCGGTGCGGCACCCTCGCCGTCCTGGCCGGGCTGCCGGAAGCCGATCTCGACGGTCGTGCCTCCGGCCGCCGCCAGCAGCGGCCACGGTCCCGCGACGGGGTCGACGGGGCGTCCGTCGACGTGGGTGAGCACGGCCCCCTCGCGTACGCCCGTGCCCGCGAGCGGTGAACGGGCCTTGGAGTCCGACGAGTCGCCGGGCAGGATGCGCTGGATGTGCCACTCCCCGGACGGGGTGCGGGCGAGGTTCGCGCCGAGCAGCCCGATGGGCCGGTGGTAGGGCGAGGGCCCTTCGTCGCGCCGTGCGGGCGAGACGTAGGCGTGGGAGGTGCCGAGTTCGCCGAGGACCTCGCGCAGCAGGTCCGCGAACTCGTCCGGTGAGGCGACGCGTTCGACCAGCGGCCGGTACTGGTCGAGCACGGCGTCCCAGTCGATGCCGCCCATCCCGGGCTCCCAGAAGTGGGCCCGTACGATCCGGCCCGCCTCCTGGTACGCCTGGCGCCACTCGGCGGCCGGATCGACCGTGTGCATCACGCGCCGCAGGTCGATGTGGGTGGTGTTCTCCTCCTCGGCGGCCTCGTCGGCGGGGACGGCGCGCAGGTCGCCGTCGTCGTTGACGACGAGTCGCGAACCGTCGCCGCTGACCGCGAACCAGTCGACGTCGCCGGTGAGTTCGGTGCGCTTGGCCTTGGCGAGGTCGAAGTGCTCGAGGGTCGGCCGTCCGGAGGTGTCGGCGGGGTCGGCGAACGTCTCGCCCAGCGCGCCCGAGATCGGGTAGCGCAGCCACACGAGCCCGCCCCCGGCGACCGCGCGCAGCGACGAGTACTTGGACGCGGTGACGGGGAACGGGGTGACCCTGCTCTCCAGGCCCTCCGCGTCCACCAGGACGGGGCCTTCCTCCCCGCCGCCGTCCTCGGGGTCCAGGCCCCCCGGCGCGGGCCGGCCCTCGGGGGAGAGGGCGAAGGGCGAGGGCGTGGCGGGCGAGAGCGGCACGAGGTACGGGCGGCATCCCAGCGGGAAGGAGAGGTCGCCGGTGTGCACGTCGTAGACCGGGTCGAAGCCGCGCCACGAGAGGAAGGCCAGGTAGCGGCCGTCCCGGGTGAAGACGGGCTGCTCGTCCTCGAAGCGGCCGTCGGTGACGTCGAGGACGGTGCGGCCGCCGTCCTCTCCCGCCGCCAGCTTCGCGATCTTGATCTGGCTCAGTGAGCGGCCCACCCCGGGGTGCGCCCAGGTGAGCCAGCGCGAGTCGGGCGAGAAGGACAGGTCGTGCACGGGTCCGTTGTCCGAGCGGACCAGTTCGGTGATGCCGCCGGGGCCTCCTCCTGAGCCGCTGCCGTCCGGGTCGCCCGGGCCGCCCGCGCGGGTGCCCGTGCTTCCCGCGCCTTCCTGCTCTTCCACGTCGATCAGCAGCAGCCGCCCGTCGTGGGAGGCCACCGCCACCAGGCTCCCGTCGGGGGCGGCCGCCAGTTCGCGTACCCGGCCCAGCAGCCCCGCCCCGAGCCGCCGGGGCGGGCCCGCCCCCGTCGCCCTGGGCAGGTCCGCGACCTCCACGGCGTCCTCGCCGGTGACGTCCGTGACGTAGACGATCTTCCCCGTGTCGCCGAGCATGTGCGGCGTGTGGACCCGCACGCCCGGGGTGTCCGCGACGGCGCGCGCCGGGCCGTCGCGGTGCGTGAGCCAGTACAGGCTGCCCCGTACGCACACGGCGCTGGCGCGGCCGGTCGCGTCGACGGCCAGCGAGTCCAGGTTGGACGCGGCCGGCACCTGATAGGTGCGGCGTCCCGACCGGGAGCCGCCGAGCGCGATGTCGAGGCGGCGGGGCCTGCCCCGGGCGGCGAAGTCCTCGACGATCCACAGCCGGCCGCCGCACTGGTAGACGACGCGGTGGCCGTCGGTGGAGGCGTTGCGGGCGTAGAAGTCGTCGTGGTCGGTGTGGCGGCGCAGGTCGGAGCCGTCCGGGAGGCACGAGTAGAGGTTCCCCACGCCCTCGTGGTCGGAGAGGAAGGCGACGCGGGAGTTCTCCAGCACCATCACCGAGTCCAGATGTCCTTCGAGGTCGGGCAGCAGCCGCTCGCCGTGCAGCCACAGCCGGCCCATGGCGCCGCCGCGGTAGCGCTTCCATGACGCGGGATCGTGCGGCGGCTTGCCCGTCAGCAGCAGGGTGCGGCGCGCCCCGCCGGTCCCGGCGACGGCGATGTCGGCGACCGGACCCCACGGCAGGCGGCTGCCCGGGCTGCCGTCCGTGGGGAGGCGGTACGACCAGGTGTGGTAGCTGAAGGGCTGTTCGTGGGAGGAGACGGCCAGCACGTCGCCCTCGGGGGTCCAGCCGCAGACGCGGGCCTGCCCTGCACCCCAGTAGGTGAGCCGGCGGGACGGGCCGCCGCCCGCGGGGACGAGATGGACCTCCGGGTCGAGGCTGCGCCAGGAGGTGAAGGCGATCTGCCGGCCGTCCGGTGAGAAGCGGGGGTGGCTGATGCGGGTCCGGTCCACCGTCAGCCGCCAGGCACGCCCGCGGTCGATGCCGCCTTCGCCGCGGCGGGTGATCCCCGGCGTCATCGGCGCCACCCACACGTCGTCCTCGGCGACGAAGCAGACGAGGTCGCCGTGGAGGTGCGGGAAGCGCAGGTACGGGACGCCGGCCCCGTCGGCGTCGGTCACGGCGTGCCCCGCCCCGGCCCGCGGAGGCGGAGCGCGAGCAGCCCCACCCGGGACGCGCTGCTTCCGTGACTCCGGCTGGCGACCCTGCGGATGCTTCCGTCACACGACCGGGGTTCGCTGTGCATGGCCATGTCTGCCATGGTTCGAGCAGGTGGGAACCCCGGCAACTCGTGGCCGCCCCGGAGAGGCGCGGCCGTGCGCCGAAGGGCCCTCCGGGAGCGCCGCGTACGCCGGCGGCCGCGGGAGGGCCGGATGCGGGTGCGGCGCGGTCAGCGTGCGGTGTGCGCGGTCCGCGCGAGCCGGGCCGGACGGTGGAGGGCCCGGACGTCCAGGGCGCGCCGTCGGTCTGCGCCCGGTACGCCGCCCGTCCTGGCGGCGGGGCCCCTTCCCCGAGGGGCCGGTATGCGGTGCCCGCGCCGAGGAGCCGGGGGCTGCGCGATCAGGGCCGTGACGTCTCCGTTCACAGCGGCCCCGGCGATTCCGTCCACGTCAGACGCCCCCGTCCACGTCAGACGCCGCGCAGCAGCACGGCCAGCCCGTTCTCGACGTCCAGTTCGCCGTGCTCCTGGCCGGCGGGCACCACGTCGTAGGCGCGCAGCAGGAACCGCCGCAGGTCGGCGCTCGCGAACTCGACCACTGCGACGCCCTCCTCGGAGAGCAGTTCGACGACGGTGCGGGAGCCGTCCCGCGGCCAGACGTGCACGTCCCCCTCGCCCGCGGGCTCCCGCAGGCCGGTGTCGAGGAGGTCGCGGGCGAAGGCCCAGGCGACCTCGGTGCCGTCGAGGGAGGCGTCCGCGGGGAAGACCAGCCGCACCGCGAGCGGATCCGTCCCGTCGTAGCGGAGGCGGGCGCCGAAGTAGCGATCGGCGGGCGGTTCCGCGATCAGCCGGGCCGTCACGGGGTGATCGAAGACTGCGGACATCCTCTGCTCCTCTGTCGTCGGGCGGCTGGCCGCTCAGAACTGGGTTGCCCCTTCTCGCTGCTAGACGCGCGAGGAGGCGAAACGTCACTTGAAAACCCGGGTGAGCTACGCCACAGAGTCCGTTTTGGGAGTGAACGACCGCCCCCCCGGACGTGAATTCCCCCAGACGCGTCTACCCGCCCGGGCGCCTGTCCAAGGTTCGCGGCGCCGATCGATCCTCGCGGCCGGACCGCTCCAGCCACGACGGCGCTCTTGCAATCAGTTTGCAGTAAGGCCCTATCATCGAACGGTTTGCACGTACGGGAACCACTATCCGGATCGAGAAGCGGAGCGGCGATATGCATGTCCCCGACGGATTCTTCGACGCCCCTGTCTCGGCGGCCGCGGGAGTGGCGGCGGCGGGGGCGGTCGCCCTCTCGCTGCGCGGTGCCCGCCGCGAACTGAGCGGCGGAGGCGGCGCCGCCGAACCGAGCTCCGCCGTGGGCGGGGAGCGCACGGCGCCGCTGGCCGGACTGGTGGCCGCCTTCATCTTCGCCGTGCAGATGCTCAACTTCCCCGTCGCGGCCGGAACCAGCGGACACCTGCTCGGCGGGGCGCTCGCCGCGATACTCGTGGGGCCCTTCACGGGGGTGCTCTGCGTCTCGGTCGTCCTGCTGATGCAGGGCCTGCTCTTCGCGGACGGCGGACTCACCGCGCTGGGCGTGAACATCGTCCTCATGGGCGTGGTCACGGTCGTCGTCGCGTACGGGCTGCTCCGCGGGCTGCTGCGTGTCCTGCCCCGCAGCCGCGGCAGCGTCACAGCCGCCTCCTTCGTCGCCGCCCTGGTGTCGGTGCCCGCCTCCGCGATCGCGTTCACCGGGCTCTACGCCCTCGGCGGCACCGCCGACGTGTCCCTGGGCAAGGTCTTCGCCGCGATGGCGAGCGTGCATGTGCTGATCGGCATCGGCGAGGCGGTCATCACGGCCGCCACGGTGGGCGCGGTCATCTCCGTCCGGCCCGATCTCGTCCACGGGGCGCGGGAGTTGGCGTCCGGTCCGCTGAAGCTGCGCACCGTCGAGGTCGCCACTCCCGGCGGCGGCGCCGCGGGGACGGCCGGCGGTCCCGCCCCCGCTGCCGCGACGGCCGAGTCCGCCGCCCCGGCTGCCGCGCCGGCTCCCGCCGCACCCAGGAGCAACCGGCGGATGTGGCTGGGCGGCCTGCTGGCCACGGTGCTCTGCGCGGGCGTCGTCAGCTTCTACGCCTCCGCGAGCCCCGACGGCCTGGAGAAGGTCGCGGCGGACAACGGCATCGACGAGAAGGCGCGCGACCACGACGCCGCGGGCTCCCCGCTCGCCGACTACGGATTCGCGGACATCGCCGACGCGCGCCTCTCCGGCGGCCTGGCGGGAACCATCGGCGTCGGCGTGACCCTCGCAGTGGGCAGCGGCGTCTTCGTGGCCGTGCGCCGCAGGCAGCCCGAGGACGCCCCGTCGGGCGCGGACACCGGCGGCACCACCGCAGGCACCGCCCGTACCGGCACATGAGCACGCGCCACGCGGGCCACGCCCACAAGCTCTACCTGCACACCCACTCGCCGGTGCACGCCCTCCCCGCGCACTGCAAACTCGCCGCCGTCTTCGCGTTCGTCCTCCTCGTCGTCGCGACGCCCCGCGAGGCGGTGTGGGCCTTCGGGCTGTACGCGCTGCTGCTCGCGGCGGTCGCCGCGGCGGCGCGGGTGCCGTACGGGCATCTGCTCAAGAGGATGCTGATCGAGGTGCCGTTCGTCGGTTTCGCGGTGCTGATGCCGTTCGTCGCGGAGGGCCCGTACACGGAACTGGGCGGCGTGCCGGGGCTGTCCGGGGTCTCCCTCTCGGTGTCCGGGCTGTGGAGCGCCTGGAACATCCTCGCCAAGGGGACGCTGGGCGTCGCCGCGTCCGTCCTGCTCGCCTCCACGACGGAGCTGCGCGAACTCCTCCTCGGCCTGCAGAAACTGCGGCTACCGCCGCTGCTGGTGCAGATCGCCTCCTTCATGGTCCGCTACGGCGACGTCATCGCGGACGAGATGCGGCGGATGCGCGTCGCCCGCCTGTCCCGGGGGTTCCGCGCCACGGGCGTACGGCAGTGGGGCGTCCTCGCCAAGTCGGCGGGGGCGCTGTTCATCCGCTCCTACGAGCGCGGGGAACGCGTCCACCTGGCCATGGTCAGCCGCGGCTACACCGGCACGATGCCCGTTCTCGACGAGGCCGCCGCGACGCGTGCCCAGTGGGGCGGTGCCGCGGCCCTCCCGCTCGCGGCGCTCGCGGTGTGTCTGCTGGGATGGGCGCTGTGACGCGCACCGACAGCACCGGCGCACGCAGCCCGCAGCCCGCGGACGGCCCGCCGCCCTCCCTCCAGGTCTCCGGCCTCGCCTACGCCTATCCGGACGGCCATCAGGCCCTCTTCGGCGTCGACTTGACCGTCCGGCGAGGTGAACGCGTGGCGCTGCTCGGCCCCAACGGGGCCGGCAAGACCACGCTCGTGCTGCACCTCAACGGCATCCTCACCGCCGGAGCGGGCTCCGTGAGCGTCGCGGGGCTGCCCCTGGAGCCGCGGAACGTCGCCGAGATCAGGCGCCGCGTCGGCATCGTCTTCCAGGACCCCGACGACCAGCTCTTCATGCCGACGGTCCGGGAGGACGTCGCCTTCGGGCCCGCCACGGCGGGACTGCGCGGCGAGGAGCTGGCCTCGCGGGTCCGGCACGCGCTGGAGCAGGTCGGCATGGAGGAGCACGCGGACCGGCCGCCGCACCACCTGTCCTTCGGCCAGCGCCGCCGGGTGGCCGTGGCGACGGTGCTGGCCATGCGCCCGGAGATCCTCGTGCTGGACGAGCCGTCCTCCAACCTCGACCCGGCCTCCCGCCGCGAACTGGCCGACATCCTGAGCACGTTGGACGTCACGGTGCTCATGGTCACGCACGATCTGCCGTACGCCCTGCAGCTCTGCCCCCGTTCCGTGGTGCTGAGCGGCGGCGTGATCGCCGCCGACGGGGGTACACAGCAACTCCTGTGCGACGAAGGGCTGATGGCGCGGCACCGTCTGGAACTGCCCTTCGGCTTCGACCCCGGATCGGTGACGGTCCCGGGGCGGTAGCACCATGTAGGTGCACAGGAAGACGGTACGAGCGGACGGACGAGGGCGTGAGCGCGCAGAACGCTGAGAACGCGGATGACGCTGTGGACGTCCGGGGCGAGGTGGCGGACGGGTACGAACCGGTCCGTGAGGCGTTCGCCGAGAACTTCCGCACGCGCGGGGAGACCGGCGCCGCGCTGACGGTCCACCGCGAGGGACGGATCGTCGTCGACCTGTGGGCCGGCGCCACGAACGCGGATCCTCACGCGGCGAGCGGGCCGCAGGCGGACGGCGGGCCGGAGGCGGACGGCGGGGCCTGGCAGCCCGGCACCGCGGCCGTCGTGCGCTCCGCCTCCAAGGGCCCGGCGGCGGCCGTGCTCCATCTGCTGCACCAGCGGGGCCAGTTGGACCTGGACGCGCCCGTGGCGACCTACTGGCCGGAGTTCAAGGCCAACGGCAAGGACCGGCTCCTCGTCCGCCACGTGCTCGCGCACCGCGGAGGGCTGCCCGCGCTGGACGTCCCGCTCACCCCGGAGCAGGCCTACGACGGGACCAGCGGCCCCGCCGCCCTGGCCGCGCAGGCGCCCGACTGGGAGCCCGGCACGGCGCACGGCTACCACCCGCACACCTACGGCTGGCTGCTCGGCGAGCTCGTGCAGCGCGCCACGGGCCGTCCGCTGGGCCGCTGGTTCGCGGAGGAAGTGGCGCGGCCCCTGGGGCTCGACATCTGGTTCGGCCTCCCCGACGCCGGGCACGGTCCGCCCGGCCTCGCGCGCCTCGCCGACGTGCCCACCCCCGAGCCGTCCGCCACTGCAGGGCTGCGGGTGCGGCCCAAGCGTGAGGTCACCGAGGCCTACGGCGACCCCGCCTCGCTGACGAGGCGGGCCTTCGACTCCATAGACCCGCGTCCCGACGAGAACAGTCCCGCGTGCCTCGCAGCCGGGCTCCCCGGCTCGGGGGCAGTCGCCACGGCGCGCTCGCTCTCCCGCTTCTACGCCGCGCTCATCGGCCCGCTGCCCGACGCCGGACGCACTCCCGGAGGACCGCACGGAGCCGGGCCCGCGGCGGGACCGGAGACCGCTCGCACGGCCGTCGCGGAACGGCGGACGGCCCGGAGCGTACAGGCGTCCCAGAAGCGGCTGTTCACGCCCGCGACGCTCACCCAGGCACGCTCGCAGGAGTCGAGCGGACCGGACCGGGTGCTGGTCGTCAACTCCCGCTTCGGGCTGGGATTCATGCTGCACAGCCCCTCGGCGCCGATGCTGGCCCAGGGCTCGTTCGGCCACCCGGGACGCGGCGGTTCGCTGGCTTTCGCCGACCCCGAGTCGGGCACGGCCGTCGCGTACGTCACCGCCGCCATGCAGCGCTCGGTGACGTCGGACCCGCGTACGCACGCCGTGGTACGGGCCCTGAGGGCCTGCCTGTAGGGCGGCTCCGCCGCAGGGGCGGACGCCGCACGCGTCCGCGTGCCCGGCGGGCAACGCCCGCGGTCAGTCCCGCAGCCGGGCCCACACGACGTTGCCGCGCGTGACGGGCGACGCCGCCGCGCCCCAGCTCTCGGACAGCGCCTCGACGATGTGGAGCCCCCGGCCGCCCTCCTTCTCCGCCGTCGGTGTGCGGCGGCACGGAGCACGGCTGCCGGAGTCGTCGTCGTGGACCTCCAACTGCACCCCGCCGTACGGCGAGGAGGTGGCGGCGCACACGATCCAGCTGCTGTCTGTGTGCTTCACGGCGTTCGTGGCCAGCTCCGAGATGACGAGAGCCGCCTGTTCTCGTAAATCGGGGCAGACGCCCCGATCGCGGAGCCAGCGGTCCAGGGCATGGCGGGCCCGGGGGACGCTGACGTCCTCGGCCGGCAGCCGGAGCGCGTGTGAATCCGTGGTCGTGTCGGACGGATGGCGCGTTGGGAGGTGCGTGGGGGGCACGCTCAAGGGGAGCACGGAGTTCACTATGAGCGCTGCGGTCTTCAACTCGCAAGCTTCCTTCTGATAATTTCAGAGTGAAGACCCGGTGGAGAGACGGAAGTTGACGCCCCGACAGATGTCGGACACTGTCAGCGTCGCTGTGAACGAGAACCGCTGTCAGACGCCGATCCCCGGAGGTGGGGCGTGACTGATGCACTGCCGAGTGGGTCGAGTGCCCCCACAGTGCTGCGCATCATCCTCGGAAAGCGGCTCAAGGAGCTGCGCGAGGGATCGGGCGTCCGCGTCGACGACGCCGCCAAGGCCCTTCGGGTCAACCACCTGACGATCAGGCGCATGGAGAACGCGCAGGTCGGCCTCAAAGTCCCGTACGTCAAGGAGCTGTTGAGGCTCTACGGCGTCGGCGACGCGGAGATCGGCGAGTTCATCTCGATGGCCGAGCAGGCCAACGCGCCCGGCTGGTGGTACCCGTTCCGCGACGCGCTGCCGGACTGGTTCCGGGCGTACGTCAGCCTGGAGACGGACGCCCAGGTGATCCGCGTCTACGAACCCCACTACGTCACCGGCCTCCTGCAGACACGCGACTACGCGCGCGCCGTCATACGAGCGGGCTTCCCCAACGCGCCCGAAGAGGCGCTGGAGCACCGCGTGGACCTGCGCGTGCGCCGCCAGGCGCTGCTGGAGCAGCCGGACGCCCCGACGCTGTGGGTGGTGCTCGAAGAGGCGGCGCTGCGGCGGGACGTGGGCGGCGCGGAGGTCATGCGGGGCCAGATGGACCGGCTCATCGAGGCGGCCGGGGACCCCAGCATCACGCTGCGGATCGTCCCCATGGCCGCGGGGGCCCACCCGGCCACGGGTGGCCATCTGACCTATTTCCGCTTCCGCGAACGGGAGTTGCAGGACATCGTCTATACCGAGGTGGGGCTCACCAGCGCCGTCTACCTGGACCAGAGACCCGACGTGGTCACGCATCTGGAGGCGCTGACCCGCGTCTCGCTGCTGGCCGCCGAGTACGTGCCCGACCCGCAGACGTACTTGATGAACCTGCGCAAGGAGTACGCCAGATGACCGTCCCCGCACCGGAGCCCGGGTCGCGCACCGGCTGAGGGTGGCCGAGCGGCCCGCGGGCGGAACGCCGGCCGGCCGCCGGCCGGAGCCCGCACCGGGGGACAGCGGGGGAGCAGTACCGAAGCAGCACCGAGAACCACGAGGACGAGCGCCCGACCAGCGCGGATCCCAGCACCATCCCCGGATCCACAGACCAATCCGACCGGTCGCGCGGAGCACGCGCCGTGTGCTCCCGCGGCCCGCAGGCAGAAAAGGGATGAACGATGACCACGTCCGGCAAGCCGGAGATCGACACCAGCAGGCCGCACTCTGCCCGGATGTACGACTACTACCTCGGCGGCAAGGACTGGTATCCCGTCGACGAGGAAGCCGCCGAGAAGGTGCTGACGGTCTGCCCGCAGATCCGTCTCACCGCGGAGACGAACCGCTCGTTCATGCACCGGGCGACGCGGATCCTCGCCTCCGAGCACGGCGTCCGGCAGTTCGTCGACATCGGCACCGGCATCCCCACCTCGCCCAACCTGCACCAGGTCGCACAGGGCGTGGCGCCGGACGCGCGCGTCGTCTACGCCGACCACGACGCCACGGTGCTCGAGTACGCCCACGTCCTGATGCGCAGCTCGCCGGAGGGCCGCACGGCCTACATCAGCGCCGACATCCGCGAGGACGACATCCTCGGATCGCCTCAGCTGCGCGAGATCGTCGACCTCGACGAGCCGGTGGCGCTCTCCCTCGTCGCGCTCCTGCACTTCGTCCCCGACGAGAACAAGCCGTACGAGATCGTCCGCGGTCTGGTCGACCGGCTCGCTCCCGGCAGCTTCCTCGTCCTCTCGCACTGCACCACCGACTTCGACGCCGCCGCCTGGCAGGGCGTGAAGAAGGTCTACGACGCGGGCGGCACGACGGTGCAGCTCCGCTCCCACCGCGAGGTCGGGCTCTTCTTCGACGGCCTGGAGCTGCTCGACCCCGGTGTGACCGCCGCCCACGAGTGGCGCCCCGACGAGGGCCAGGGACTCGACGCCGACGCCGAGCAGCTGCGCAGCGCCACGCTCTACGCGGGCGTGGGCAGGAAGCCGTGAACGCCCCGGTGAGCAAGGGCTCACCGGGGCCCGGACGCGGGCCGACGCCGCAGCAGCTGGAGGCGGCCCGCATCCGTGCCCGTACGACGGGGGAGAGCCTGGAACGGGTCCTCGCGGTCTTCATGGGCGCGGGCCGGTACGGGAGCGAGGCCGCAGCGGCGTCCCCGCACGCCGGAAACCTCCCGGCGCCCGGCACGTACGGGGAGTCCGAACACCTGGCGCCCGTCCTCCCGTTCAAGCGGGCGGGCCGCGACGGCACCCCGAGCCCGGGCGGCGACGGCGAGCAGAAGGACTGATCCCCGCCCTGACGCGCCCGCCTCCGCACCGGCCCCGGCGCCCGCCGCCGGACGGCTCTCGCCGTCCGGCGGGGTACGGCGTTAACCTCGCCCGATGCGGCGATTCGAGGGTTACGCGGTGCTGGTGACCGCGGCCGGGCAGGGGATCGGCGCGGCCGTCTCCCGCCGGCTGGCGGCAGAGGGAGCCAGGGTGCTTGTGACGGACGTGGACGGAGAGCGGGCCGAACGAGCAGCGGAGGAGATCCGCGACGCCGCGGGCGGACAGGACGCCGCCGGCGGCCACGCGGAGGCCCTCGCCTGCGACGTGCGCGACCGGGACAGTGTCGAGGCCGCGGTGGCGCATGCCGTCGAGCGGTTCGGCCGGCTGGACGTCCTCGTCAGCAACGCCTACTCCTGCCATCCCGACGTGGAGCTGCTGGAGGACGAGCCCGACGGGAGCTGGGAACAGGACATCGACACCACCCTCACCGGAGCCTTCCGCTGCGCACGGGCCGCGATGCCCCACCTGGCGGCCGCGGGCGGCCGCGGCGCGATCGTCCACATCGGCTCGGTCAACGGCCTCCAGGACTTCGGCAACCACGCCTACAGCGCGGCCAAGGCGGGCCTGACGAGCCTCACCCGCACGCTGGCCGGGGCCGGCGGGCCCCGAGGGGTGCGCGTCAACCTCGTCGCCCCCGGGACGGTCCGCACCGCGGCGTGGTCCGGCCGCGACGAGGTGCTGGAACGCCTCGGCGAGGTCTACCCGCTCGGCCGCGTCGGCAGCCCGGACGACATCGCCGCCGCCGTCGCCTTCCTCGCATCGGCCGACGCGGCGTGGATCACGGGCGTCACCCTGCCCGTCGACGGCGGCATCACGTCCGTCAACTCGGGCTTCCGGCAGGTGGTTCGGGACGACGGAGGCGCCGGGACGTGACCCCGGCCGCCGGGATCGGGCCGGCGGGCCTCAGCCCTGGCGCACGACCGTCGCTCCGGGGGCGGGGCCCGTGGCGGTGCGTGCGGTACGGCAGTGACCCGAGGCCCGCAGCGTGGCCGCCACGGCCTCGGCGGAGGCGGCGTCCTCGGTGAGGAACGCGCACGTCGGGCCCGAGCCGGACACGAGAGCGGCCAGCGCGCCGGCGGCCTCACCGGCCTTGAGGGTGTCGGCGAGCGAGGGGCGCAGCGAGACGGCCGCCGCCTGGAGGTCGTTGGAGAGGGCGTCCGCGAGAGCGCGGGCGTCACCGCCGCGCAGCGCCTCCAGCAGCGCCCCCGACGCCTCCGGCTCCGGGACCGCCTCCACGGTCGCGCCTCCGCCGCCGGCCTCGCGCAGCCTGTCGCATTCGCGGTAGACGGCGGGCGTGGAGAGGCCGCCGTCGGCGACGGCGAACACCCAGTGGAAGGCGCCGCCGGTCTCCAGGGGCGTCAGCAGCTCGCCCCGTCCGCGTCCCAGCGCGGCGCCGCCCACGAGGGAGAAGGGGACGTCCGAACCCAACTCCGCGCACATGGCGAGAAGTTCGTCCCGAGACGTGGCCGTGCCCCACAGGGCGTCGCAGGCGACCAGCGCGCCCGCCGCGTCGGCGCTGCCGCCGGCCATGCCTCCCGCGACGGGGATGTCCTTGGCGATGTGCAGCCGCACGTCGGGGGCCAGGCCGTGCCGGGAGGCGAGCAGCCGCGCGGCACGGACGGCCAGGTTGCTCTCGTCCAGGGGTACTTGGGCAGCGTCGGCGCCCTCGGCGGTGACCTGCGGGCCGTCCGCGGGGAACGCGGTGACCTCGTCGTACAGGCCGACGGCGAGGAAGACGTTCGCCAGGCCGTGGAAGCCGTCCGGCCGCAGACCCCCCACGGAGAGCTGGACGTTGACCTTCGCGGGCACCCTCACCGTCACGTACCCGGCGCCGTTCACGTGCTCGGCGTCATTCACGCGGCTGTCTCCCTGTGCTGTGCGTGCTGCTCGGCGACCGCGGCGAACTCCTCGACGGTCAGCGCCTCGCCCCGCGCCTGCGGTGAGACCCCCGCCCGGGTCAGCGCCTCCTCGGCGGCCGCCGCCGACCCCGCCCAGCCGGAGAGCGCCGAGCGCAGCGTCTTGCGGCGCTGCGCGAACGCCGCGTCGACGACGGCGAAGACCTCCTCGCGTCGCGCGCTCGTGCGCGGAGGGTCCCTCCGCACGAGCGAGACGAGCCCGGAGTCGACGTTCGGTGCGGGCCAGAAGACGCTGCGCCCGATGGCGCCGGCCCGCTTGACGTCGCAGTACCAGGCGGCCTTGACCGAAGGGACGCCGTAGACCTTCGAACCGGGCGGCGCCGCGAGCCGGTCCGCGACCTCCGACTGCACCATGACGAGGACCCGTTGCAGCGTCGGGAACGTGGCCAGCATGTGCAGCAGCACCGGAACGGCCACGTTGTAGGGGAGGTTGGCGACCAGTGCGGTCGGCGGAGGGCCGGGCAGCGCGTCCACCTGCATCGCGTCCGCGTGCACGAGCGTGAAGTCGTCCGCGCGCCGCGGCAGCCGGGCCCGTACCGTCCCGGGAAGGGCGGCCGCCAGCTGGTCGTCGACCTCGACCGCGGTCACGTGCCGCGCGGCCTGCAGCAGCGCGAGCGTCAGCGAACCGAGGCCCGGGCCGACCTCCAGGACGGTGTCGTCCGCGCGCACGTCGGCGGTGCGGACGATGCGGCGCACGGTGTTGGCGTCGATGACGAAGTTCTGCCCCCGCTGCTTGGTGGGCCGCAGCCCCAGCGTCTCCGCGAGTTCGCGGACGTCGGAGGGGCCGAGCAGGGCGTCCGCCCCGCCGCTGCCTTCCTGCGGCACGGGGGCGGGACCGGCACCGGGGCCGGATCCGGAACTGCCGCTCTCGCCGCCGGCTCCGGAACCGGTGGCGCGGTCTGGGCCGTGGCCGGGGGCGGGGACTGCGTTCACCGCGCCAGTTTACGGCCGCAGTAAGGCCACGGACTCGCCCCCTGCGATACGTAGAGCTTCTTGGCCCGGTACGTCTGCTCCCCCGGCGGCGCGTGCTCGGGACGGCCGCTTCCGCCCAGGCCGTTCCACGTGCTGTGGTCGAGCTGGTACAGCCCTCCGTGGTGTCCGGAGGCGTCGACGGCGCCGGGCCTGCCGCCCGACTCGCACTGCGCGAGGGCGGCCCAGTTCAGATGGTCCGCACCGGGCACGGACAGGGGGCTCGTGCCCACGCGGACGATCTGCTCGCGGGGGCGCCGCAGCACCTCCACGGCGATGCGCCGCGGCTTCTCACGCACCCCGTCGACGGTGCGGAGCCGGTAGGTGACCCGCCGCAGGCCGGGCCTCCCCGCCCGGGAGACGACCTCGGTGCCCCGCAGCAGCGTGGGGTCCGCCTGCCGCACCGTCTTGAACGGGATGTGCTCCTCCTTGACCTTCTCCCGGCCGGTGACCCGCATGACGGTGACGGTCTGCCCCTCGCGGGGGAAGCTGTCGATCGGCGCCGACGTCGCGTCCAGGCCGCCGAGTTCGATGCCCGCGTCCCCGAGCGCTTCGAGCACCGTGGCGGCGTTCGTCGAGACCGTCTTCTCACGCCCGTCGGCGAGGAACGTGATGCTCCGCTCGGTTACCACCTCCAGGGTGATGCCGTCCTGCCCGATCCGGGCGTCGGGAGCGGTCGAAAGCCGCGCGCCCTCGGTGCGGACGCCGAGCTGCCGCAGCGCGCCCGTGACGGTGGCGGCCGTCGTCCACACCCTGCTGCGGTCGCCGTCGAGGGTGAGGTCGATGCGCCGGCCGTGCCGTACGGCGACCTTCTCCCCGTCGGCGATGGCGTGCCGCGGAGAAGGCCCGACCTCGTCGTGGCCGCCGACGGGCACGTCCTGCTCGTCGAGGAGTTCACCGACGTCGTCGGCGAAGGTGTGGACGGTACGCGCCTGCCCGTCGACGGTGAGATGCACCGTCTTGTCGTGTGCGACGAAAGCGGTCGTGCCGCCCGCGAGGAAGGCGACGACGAGGGCCTGCGGCACCAATCGGCGGAGCGTCTCGGGCCGCTGGGCCGCTCTGCGGGCGCGTTCGGCGCGGCGGGCGGCGGCCCGTCCGCCCGCGGGGCGCACCACCGGCCCGCCGGACGCGGGAGCCGCCTCCGTACGCGGGCGTGCGGTGCGCGCCGGGCGCGGGACATCGCCGGACCCGGACCCGGACCCGAATCCGGGAACGGGGCGGGAGACGGAGCGGGAGCGCGGCGTGCTCGCGGGTCGCGCGCCGGGCGGAGCCGCCGGTGCGGATGCCGGAGCTGGTGCGGTGGCTGCCCGGGCCTGCACGCCGGACGGGCGCCGGGCCTCGTACGAGGGCCGGTACGTGTCGTCGGGGTTCCGCTCGTAACCGCCGGGAGCGGGGGAGGACGGCGTGCGGTCCGGCTGGAGACGGCCGGGAGGCTGCGCGTACACCGGCGGGACGTACATCGCGGGACGCCCGGGACGCACGGAGTGCCCGCGCGGCGGGGGACCGTATCCCTGCTCCGGTACGCGCGGCACGGTTGCGGCCTGCACGCGTGTCAGGCGCTCCGCCCGGCGCACCGCGCGGTGACTTCCCTGCGACTGCGACTGGCTCAACGACGCACTCCAACTTCCGGCGGGATGTCGCGCGGACTGTAGCCGGAGTCGCGTCACTCTCCAAAGCGGCGTCACTACACAGAGTTGTCTTCGCGTGAATTCGGCGCGCCTCAGGGGCTGTTCGTCAATAGCCGAAGGCCCGCGCGGTGTTGACGGCAACGTGCTCTGCCAGGGCGTCTTCCGACATCCCCTTCGTCTCCGCCATCGCGCGCAGCGTGACCGGAACGAGGTAAGGCGCGTTAGGCCGTCCGCGGTACGGCACCGGCGTCAGGAAGGGCGCATCGGTCTCCACGAGCACCAGTTCCGCGGGGGCGACGGCGAGCGCGTCCCGCAGCGGCTGCGCGTTCTTGAAGGTGACGTTCCCCGCGAAGGACATGAACCAGCCCCTCGCCGCGCAGTGCCGCGCCATCTCCGCGTCGCCGGAGTAGCAGTGGAAGACGGTGCGCTCCGGGGCGCCTTCCTCGTCGAGGATGCGCAGCACGTCGTCGTGGGCGTCCCGGTCGTGGATGACGAGGGCGCGCCCCAGCCGCTTGGCGATGGCGATGTGCGCGCGGAACGAGTACTGCTGGGCCTCGACGCCCTCCTCGCCCGTCCGGAAGTAGTCCAGGCCCGTCTCTCCCACGGCGAGCACCTCGGGCAGCGCCGCGAGCTTCTCGATCTCGGCGAGAGCCGCGTCCAGGGCGGCCCGGTCGCCCACGCGCGGCGCCTCGTTGGGATGCAGCGCGACGGCGGCGTGCACCGACGGGAACGCGGCGGCCGTCTCCGCGGCCCACCGCGAGCGTTCCAGGTCGCACCCGACCTGCACGAGCGTGGTCACCCCGACCGAGGCCGCCGCCGCGACGGCCTCCTCGACCGACGGCTCCTGCATGTCGAGGTGGGTGTGCGAGTCGGCGACCGGCACGCGGAGCGGCTCGGGCAGCGGAGGTGCGGGCTGCTGCGAGGAATTGGGCATGCCCGCGATCCTAGGACGTGGCTACGCGGCGCTGCCCGGCCCGTCCTGCCCGGACGGTGCGGCCCGCTCGGTGCGGCACCTCAGCACGTCACCGTCCCGTCCCGCCGTCCGGAGAAGCGCAAGCCCGTGCGGGGCCGCGCCGGGTCCCTCGCGCTTGTCCGGCGGCTTCTCCGCGGCGGTTGTCCGGCCCGGGGAGCTCCGGGATTCGCCGCGCGTCAGCGGGTCCGCCCGCGACGGTGTTTCCGGGAACGGGGACGGCGCGGACGTCCCCGTTCCCGGTGACGGCCTTCCCGGTGACGTGCGCGGTTTCACAGGCGGCCGGGCGCCGGCGACTCTTCCCGCACGCATGATCCGCAATTGGCGACCGTCGCAATTCCCGCACGCCGGGTGCTTGATCGGCGAGGGAACGCGTTTCCCGTCCGCGTGACGCCGCGAACGGGGGCGCCGTCGGGATATTCGAGATGCCTGATCCGTATCGCTGTTCCCAGCCGTATCCGCACCTCATGCGGGCGAAGGAGTACGCCTCGTGGGCTGTCGTTCCGGAGCGGTCCGCGGCGCACCTATTTCCGGCAGGTGGGTCCACTCCCAGTGGACTCCTCGCCGGAGGGAAAGGCGCCTGGCGTGCCCGGAATCCGAGGAGAACTCGGGCCGCACCGTGGTGCGGACGCCCACCGGCCGTGCTCCGCGCGTCCGTCGGCTCTCCGGCCCGCCCGCGCCCCGCCCGGCGGCAGGCCTCTACGAGGCGCCACCGGACGCCCCCGGCGAAGTCGCCGCCGGCGCAACCTTCTTCGCGGCCACCACCGCGTCGAACACCTCGCGTTTCGGCACGCCGGCGTCCTTCGCGACGGCGGCGATCGCCTCCTTGCGGCGCTCGCCCGCCTCCTCGCGGACGGCCACCCTGCCCGCCAGCTCCGCCGCGTCCAGCTGCCGTCCGTCCTCCCGCGCCGCGCCCTCCACGACGACGGTGATCTCTCCGCGCACGCCGGCCGCGGCCCACTCCGCCAGCTCGCCGAGCGGCCCGCGGCGGACCTCCTCGTACGTCTTCGTCAGCTCCCTGCACACCGCCGCACGGCGGCCGGGGCCGAACACCTCCGCCATCGCCGTCAGAGCGGCCTCCAGCCGGTGCGGGGACTCGAAGTAGACCAGCGTGCGCCGCTCGTCCGCGGCCTCCTGCAGCCGGGCCTGCCGCTCTCCGCCCTTGCGCGGCAGGAAGCCCTCGAAGCAGAACCGGTCGACGGGCAGCCCCGACAGTGCCAGCGCCGTCAGCACCGCCGACGGCCCCGGAACCGCCGTGACGGCGATGCCCCGCTCCACCGCAGCCGCCACCAGCCGGTACCCCGGGTCGGACACCGACGGCATGCCGGCGTCCGTCACCAGCAGCACCCGCGCGCCGTCGGCGAGGGCGTCCGCCAGCTCCGGGGTGCGGGCGGCCTCGTTGCCCTCGAAGTAGGAGACGATCCGGCCCCCGGGCCGCACCTCCAGCGCCTGCGTGAGCCGCCGCAGCCGCCGGGTGTCCTCGGCGGCGACGATGTCCGCGGCGGCGATCTCGCGGGCGAGACGCGGCGGCGCGTCCGCGACGTCCCCGATGGGCGTTCCGGCGAGTACGAGCGTTCCAGTCACCCCGCCATCCTCCCAGCCCGCCGCGGAGCGCCGGACCGCGCGGACCCCTGGCCGGAGGCATCCGGCGGCGGGCCGCCGGGCCGGATCCGCGTGCGGAGCGCTGCGCGTGTTCCCGTGCGGCCACCCCCGCGGGGGACCGTTCCCTACGATGGCCCGGTGACGACCAGTGACACCGCGGCAGACGTCCCACGCGCGGAGACCCCGGAGGCCGCGCCGACATGGCAGGCCCGGCTCCGCGGCTTCGGCTACGCGGGACGCTCGCGTGTCGGCACCCGCGAGCGGCTTGTGCCGCCCTTCCCCGCGCCGGACGGGCGCATCGGCGCCCTCTTCGGTCTCTCGCCGCACGCCGCGGCCCGCCTCGCGCACTGGGCGGCATGGGGCGGTCCGCTGCTGGTCGCGCTGCTGGCGGGGGTGCTGCGCTTCTGGGAGCTCGGCTCCCCGCACGCCGTGATATTCGACGAGACGTACTACGCCAAGGACGCCTGGTCCCTCTTCCAGTACGGCTACGAGGGCAGCTGGCCGGACAAGGCCAACGACCGCATCCTCGCCACCCCCCAGCGGATCCCGCTGTCACCGGAGGGCGCGTACGTCGTCCACCCGCCCGTCGGGAAGTGGACGATCGGGCTCGGCGAGTGGCTCTTCGGGCTGAACCCCTTCGGCTGGCGCTTCATGACGGCCGTGCTCGGCACGCTGTCCGTGCTGATGCTGTGCCGCATCGGGCGGCGCCTGTTCCGCTCCACCGCCCTCGGCTGCCTCGCGGGGCTGCTGATGGCCGTCGACGGGCTGCACTTCGTCATGAGCCGCGCCGCGCTGCTGGACCTGGTGCTGATGTTCTGGGTGCTGGCCGCCTTCGGCTGCCTGCTGATCGACCGGGACCGCACCCGCGCGGCCCTCGCCCGCGCGCTGCCCCCGGACGATCCGCCCCACCCGCTCGACCCACCGTCCGGGCCGGGCCCGGCCGCTGTCCGCCCCGACCCGGAGACCGGCGCCCGCTTCGGGTTCGGCCTGCGCCCGTGGCGGCTCCTCGCCGGGCTCTGCCTGGGCCTCGGCTGCGCCACGAAGTGGAACGGCCTGTACATCCTCGCCGCGTTCGGGCTCCTCACCGTCCTGTGGGACATGGGCGCCCGCCGCACGGCCGGAGCGCCCCGCCCCCTCGCGGCGATGCTGCGGCGTGACTCCCTCCCGGCGTTCGCGTCCCTCGTCGTGGTGTCGCTGGGCACGTACGTCGCGTCCTGGTCCGGCTGGTTCGCCACCTCGGGCGGCTACTTCCGCGACTGGGCGGACAAGGCGGGCGCGGCCGGCCCGTGGGGCTGGCTGCCGGGGCCGCTGCGCAGCCTCTGGCACTACGAGGCGGAGGTCTACGAGTTCCACGTGGGCCTCACCTCCGGCCACACCTACGAGTCCAACCCCTGGAGCTGGCTCGTACTGGGCCGTCCCGTCTCCTACTTCTACGAGTCGCCCAAGGCCGGCAAGGACGGCTGCACCGCGCAGGGCGAGGACTGCGCCCGGGAAGTCCTCGCCCTGGGGACGCCGCTGCTGTGGTGGGCGGCCTGCTTCGCCCTGCTCTACGTCCTCTACCGCTGGTTCTTCCGGCGGGACTGGCGTGCGGGGGCCGTGCTGTGCGGCGTCGCAGCCGGTTATCTGCCCTGGTTCATGTACCAGGAGCGGACCATTTTCCTTTTCTACGCGGTCGTCTTCGTGCCGTTCCTGTGTCTTGCCGTGACCATGATGATCGGCGCGCTCGCCGGACCGCCGGGAGTGGGGGAACGCAGACGGACCGCGGGAATCGTCGGCGCGGGCGTACTGGTGCTGCTCATCGTGTGGAACTTCGTGTATTTCTGGCCCCTCTACACGGGGCAGCCGATTCCCATGGGGGAGTGGCGGCAGCGCATGTGGTTCGACACCTGGATCTGACCGCCCGACTCCCCTGTGCGTAGGGTGTGTTCGGCTTCCGTAGTCTCGATCCGGTGATTATTCGAATCCGCTTCCCGGCCATATGCGCCCTAACGGGGATACCAGGGGCACGTGATGTTGCCCTAGTGCTCTAGGGTGCCTCGCACGGTCCTTGGCGCGTCGGCTGAGGCGGGGTGGAGGGGCAGAATCTCTAATGCGTGACACTCAGAAGATGGCGTTGATCGGGGGCGCCGCCGCAGTCGTCGTCGCGGCCACCGGCTTCGGCGTCTACGCCCTCGTCGGAGGTGACGACAAGGGCGGTAAGGGAGGCGTCGCCTCGTCCGACGGGAAGGGTCCCGGCGAGACCGAGGCCGGGCCGCCCAGCGCGGCGGAGGTCCGTACCACGGCGAAGCGCTTCCTCGCGGCCTGGTCCTCCGGGGACCCGGCGAAGGCCGCGAAGCTCACCGACGACGCCGCCGCCGCGGCGAAGGAGCTGAAGGGGTACCGCGACGAGGCCCACGTCTCCAAGGTCGGCCTGGCGCAGGGTTCCGCCTCGGGGACGAAGGTGCCCTTCGACGTCAACGCCCAGGTCGCGTACCAGCAGTCCCGCGCCACCTGGAACTACAGCTCCTCCCTCGAGGTCAAGCGCGACAAGAAGAGCGGCGAGGCAGTCGTCGACTGGAAGCCGACGGTGATCAACCCGAAGCTGAAGGACGGCCAGTCGGTCAGGACGGGCAAGGCGGGCACCCCGCCGATCAAGGCCGTCGACCGCAACGGCGCCCCGCTCACCAAGGAAGCGCACCCGATGCTCGCCGGCGTCCTCGACGACCTCCGCAAGCGCTACGGCGACAAGACGGACGGCACCCCCGGTGTCGAGACCCGCATCGTCGACGCCAAGGGCAAGGACACCGGCACCACCCTGCGTACCCTCTCCAAGGGCCGGCCCGGCACCCTCAAGACCACGCTCGACAAGGACGTGCAGACCGCCGCCGAGCAGGCGGTCAAGGGCAAGGCGAAGGCGGGTGCCGTCGCCCTCAAGCCCAGCACCGGCGAAGTGCTCGCCGTCGCCAACTCGCCCGCGGACGGCTTCAACACGGCGCTGCGCGGCTCCCTCGCGCCCGGCTCCACGATGAAGGTCGTCTCCAGCGCCATGCTCCTGGACAAGGGCCTCGCGTCGCCCGGCAAGGAGCACCCCTGCCCCAAGTTCCACACCTACGGCGGCTGGAAGTTCCAGAACGACGACAAGTTCGAGATCGAGAACGGCACGTTCGCGCAGAGCTTCGCCCGCTCCTGCAACACCGCGTTCATCACCCAGGCCGAGAAGCTCGACGACGGCGACCTGGGCAAGGAGGCCCGCGAGGTCTTCGGCATCGGCCAGAACTGGCAGGTGGGCACCGGCACCTTCGACGGCAGCGTCCCCACCCAGTCGGACGCGCAGATGGCGGCCTCCCTCATCGGGCAGGGCGCGGTCCGCATGAACCCGCTCAACATGGCCTCCGTCGCGGCGACCGTCCAGAACGGCACGTTCAAGCAGCCGCTGATCGTCTCGCCGTCGCTGGACGACCGCACGATCGCCAAGGCGAGCCGGGCCATGAAGCCGCAGACGCAGGCGGACCTGAAGAGCCTGATGCAGCTGACGGCAGCGAGCGGCACCGCCGCCAAGCCCATGGCGGGCCTCAGCGGTGACGTCGGCGCCAAGACGGGCTCCGCGGAGGTCGACGGCCAGAAGAAGCCCAACGCCTGGTTCACCGCGTACAGGGGCGACCTCGCGGCGGCGGCGGTCGTTCCGGCCTCGGGCCACGGCAGCGACAACGCGGGACCGGTCGTCCGCCAGATCCTGGACGCCTCGGCCGGCTGACCCGCTGCGGTGCCCTGCGAGGCACCGCGGCAGGCGCGCACGCACAGCGGGCGGCGCTCCCTCAACGGGGCGCCGCCCGCGGCGCGTTGCCCGCCGCCCGCGCCCCAAGGTGCGTACTGCCTGCGCCCCGCGTCGCTCGCCGTCCCGGCCCCGCGTGCGTGCCGTGAGCGCGGGGCGGCCGGAACCGCTTCGCCCGCGCCGCCCTCCGGCAGGTAGCGTCGCCCGCATGACGAAGGCTCCTTCAGCGCACCCGCGGTTCGCCGCCGCCCTCGCGGCGTTGGGCCCGATCGCCTCGCCGGGACGGCCTCCGGGCGACGTCGAGATCCGCGCCTTCCCCGAGGCCACCCGCACCGCAGCCCAGGCCGCCGAGGCCGTCGGCTGCGAGCTCAGCCAGATCGTCAAGTCCCTGGTCTTCGCCGCGGACGGCGAACCCGTCCTCGTCCTGATGGACGGCGCCTCGCGCGTCGACGTGCGCCTCGTGCGGGACGAGCTGGACGCCCGGAGCGTGCAGCGCGCCGACGCCGGCCTGGTACGCGAGGCGACGGGCTACGCGATCGGGGGCGTCCCGCCCTTCGGGCACGTCACGACGATGCGGGTGCTCGCCGACCGCCGGCTGCTCGGCCACGAGGTCGTATGGGCCGCCGCGGGCACGCCCCACACCGTCTTCGCGCTCGACCCCCGGACGCTGATCGCCCACGCCGGCGGCTCCGTCGTGGACGTACGCGAGCAGAGCGCCGACGTGCCGTGACACCGCTGGTCGTCGCGGCCGTCCTGGCCGCCGCGGTCACCCACGCCTCGTGGAACGCGCTGGCGCACCACATCGAGGACCAGCTCATCGCCTTCACCCTCGTGGGGACGGGCGGAGCGCTCTGCGGGCTCGCGCTGGCGTTCGCCGGCCCCCTGCCCGCCGCCGCGGCGTGGCCGCCGCTGCTGCTCTCCGCGGTGCTGCACGTCGTCTACCAGCTGTTGCTGATGCGGTCGTTCGGGCTCGGCGACTTCGGGCAGATGTATCCGATCGCCCGCGGCACCGCCCCGCTCGTCGTGACCGTCCTCGCCGCCGTCTTCCTGCACGAGTGGCCCGGCGCCTGGCAGACGGCCGGTGTGGCCGTCGCCGCCGCGGGGCTGCTGGGCGTCGCGCTGTGGGGGATCCGCAGGGAGCGCCCCGCCGGCGGCTCGGAACAGGAGCGGCCGGGACGCTCCTCCCGGGCGGGCAGCAGGCTGCCCGCGCTGACCGCCGCCGTGGCCACGGGCCTGGCCATCGCCTCCTACACCGTCGTCGACGGGGCAGGCGTGCGCGCTTCGGGCTCCGCGGTGAGCTACGTCGCGTGGCTGATGCTCCTGGAGGGCGTCCCCATCCCTCTCTACACGCTCCTCACCCGGCGCCGCGAGCTCGGCCCCGCGATCCGTCCCGTCGCGGTGCGCGGACTGACGGCGGGCGCCCTCTCCGTCGTCGCATACGGGCTGGTGCTGTGGGCGCAGACCCGGGCGCCCCTGGCGCCCGTCGCCGCGCTGCGCGAGTCCTCGATCATCGCGGGCGCGGCCATAGGGGCGCTGTTCTTCAAGGAGCGCTTCGGGGCGCCGCGCGTGGCCGCGTCCATGCTGATGGTCGGCGGCATCGCCCTGATGCTGCACGGGAGTTGAGCACTCCGGACGCATTGCCGCCCTTGCCGGACGCACCCCGCCTGTCCCGGCCCGTACGCCAAGCGCCCGCCCCACCGGCCGCTCCTCACCGCCGTCCACCGGCCCGCACGGGCTCCGGCGGGCGCACCCGCCGGAGCCTCCGGGCACCTCAGTACCCTGGAGGGCTGATGCCGGAGCTCACCGCGTCCGGCGCCCGGTGGGGCCCCCGCGCCGAAGGCCGGGGGAAGCACGCATGACAGGAGTGAAATGGCCGTCAACCTCGTCAATCTGGAAGCCGTGGGCAAGGTCTACGGCACCCGGGCGCTGCTCGACGGTGTGTCCCTCGGGGTGAGCGAGGGCGACCGGATCGGCGTCGTCGGGCGGAACGGGGACGGCAAGACCACCTTGATCCGGCTGCTGTCGAAGCTGGAGGATGCGGACGCGGGCCGCGTGACCCACTCGGGAGGGCTGCGGCTGGGAGTCCTGACGCAGCACGACTCGCTCGACCCCGCCGCGACCGTACGGCACGAGGTCGTCGGCGACATGGCCGACCACGAGTGGGCGGGCGACGCGAAGATCCGCGACGTGCTGACGGGACTCTTCGGCGGCCTCGACCTCCCCGGCTTCCCCCAGGGCCTCGACACGGTCATCGGCCCGCTCTCCGGCGGGGAGCGCCGCCGTATCGCCCTGGCCCAGCTCCTCATCGCCGAACAGGATCTGATCGTCCTCGACGAGCCCACCAACCACCTCGACGTGGAGGGCATCGCCTGGCTGGCCCGGCATCTGCGCTCACGCCGCTCGTCGCTCGTCTGCGTCACGCACGACCGCTGGTTCCTCGACCAGGTGTGCACCCGCATGTGGGACGTCCAGCGCGGCGCGGTCCACGAGTACGAAGGCGGCTACTCCGACTACGTCTTCGCACGCGCCGAGCGGGAGCGCATCGCCGCCCAGGAGGAGAGCAAGCGGCAGAACCTCATGCGCAAGGAGCTCGCCTGGTTGCGCCGCGGCGCACCCGCGCGCACCAGCAAGCCCCGGTTCCGCATCGAGGCGGCCAACGCCCTGATCGAGGGCGAACCGCCGCCCAGGGACACCGCCGAGCTGATGCGGTTCGCCAACTCCCGGCTGGGCAAGACCGTCTTCGACCTCGAGGACGTCTCCGTGCAGGCCGGCCCGAAGACGCTGCTGAAACACCTGACGTGGCAGCTCGGCCCGGGCGACCGGGTGGGTCTGGTCGGGGTCAACGGCTCGGGCAAGACGTCGCTGCTGCGGGCTCTGGCGGACACCGCGCGCAGCGGCGGCGAGGTGCAGTCGGAGCTGGTGGCGGGCGGACGCGTCAAGGTCGGCAGGACGGTGAAGCTGGCGTATCTCTCGCAGGAGGTCGCCGAGTTGGACCCGGGGAAGCGGGTGCTGGAGGCCGTCGAGCAGGTGCGCGGACGCGTCGACCTCGGCAAGGGCCGTGAGATGACCGCCTCCCAGCTGTGCGAGCGCTTCGGCTTCGTGAAGGAGAAGCAGTGGACGCCCGTCGGGGACCTCTCCGGCGGGGAGCGGCGCCGTCTGCAGATCCTGCGTCTGCTCATGGACGAGCCCAACGTGCTCTTCCTCGACGAGCCCACCAACGACCTCGACATCGAGACCCTGACGCAGCTCGAGGACCTCCTCGACGGCTGGGCGGGCTCGCTCGTCGTCATCTCGCACGACCGCTTCTTCCTGGAGCGCACCACAGACCGGGTCTTCGCGCTGCTGGGCGACGGCACGCTCCGCATGCTGCCGCGCGGCATCGACGAGTACCTGGAGAGGCGTGCCCGGCAGCGGGAGGCCGTGGCGGCGCCCGCGAAGTCGTCCGGCGGCGGGTCCGCGAGCTCCGGGGGCGCGGCATCGCCGGGGAGCGGTGCGTCGGGAGGTGCCGCGGCGAAGTCCGCTCCGGCGAAGCCGGCGGCGGCAGCCCGCGCGGAACAGAAGGAGATGCAGCGCATCGAGCGGCAGTTGGAGAAGATCGAGGAGAAGCAGTCCGCGCTGCACTCCGCGATGGCCGAGAGCGCGACGGACTTCGCGCGGGTAGCCGACCTCGACGCTGAGCTCCGCCAACTCGGCGGCCAGCGCGAGGAGTTGGAATCCCGCTGGCTGGAGCTCGCCGAAGGGCAGTGACACAGGGGGATCTTGAGGGCGCCGCGAGGGGCCCGAAGGTGCGTTAACGGCCGGGCAACGGCTCCGCATCGAGCGCGTTTCGGCCCGTACGTCCCAGCGGGAACCGGACCGCCGGTTCGCGTTGTCCGGTGATAGAAAGAGCTTCCGGTTACAAAGCCAGCCGCTAGGCGGGCCTGATGTCCGATTCGCTCCGCCCTACGGGGGTTTGAGGGGCGGACGTCCGGTCTGTTCATCAACGAGGGGACCCGTCATGTCGCAGCCGCCTCCGCCTCCGCCTCCCAACCAGCCGCCCGGCGGCGCCTCCCCGGACGAACCGGAGGGCACCCCCTCCCTGTCCAAGGAGACGCCCGCCCAGCCCGCTTCGGACCAGAACGGCCCGGGCAGCCCCGAGCAGCAGACTCCGGGAGGTCCGGAGCAGCCGGCCTCCGGGCAGCAGGCCCCGGGCCAGCAGCCGCCTCCCGCGCCGCCGCAGCAGCCGGGCGGTTTCGGTGTACCGCCCCAGCCGCCCGGCGGCGGGTACGGCTATCCCCAGCAGCCGCCCGGCGGTTACGGCTATCCGCAGCAGCCGGGAGGCTTCGGCGCACCGCCGCCCCCGGGCGCGGGCTACGGCGCCCCCCAGCAGCCTCCGCAGGCCGGTTACGGCTACCCGCAGCAGCCGGGCCAGCCGCCCTACGGCCCGGGGATGTACCCGACGGCACCTCCCGGCGGTTACGGCCCGGGCGGCCCCGGCTCCCCGGGAGGCGGCGGCGCCAACGGCAAGGTGATCGCCATCGTCGCCGCGGCGGTCGCGGCCGTCGTGGTCATCGGCACCGTGGGCTTCTTCCTGGTCAACGACGACAGCACCACGGTGTCGAAGAAGAACCCCGGTCCCACGTCGGAGAACGGCGGCGGGAAGCCGGGGGACACCACCGGCGAGGAGCTCTTCAAGATCAAGTCGCCGAAGATCAACGATGACCGGGCGGTCATCACCCCCGGCGCGTGGGCCACGGACGACGTGTTCGCCAAGACCACGGTCAACGGCATCGTCGGCATGGACGCCAAGAGCGGCGAGAAGGCGTGGGAGCTCGCCCTCGACGGCGAGGTCTGCGCGGCCTCCAAGCACGTCACCGACTCCGGCAGGACGGCGGTGATCTTCAGAGAGAACGAGTCGTACCGCTCGGACTGCAGCAAGACCGCGGTCTTCGACGTCGACAGCGGCAAGAAGGTGTGGGAGAAGCCGCTGCCGGGCACCGGCCTCGCCACGTCGAGCGGCGTGAGCCTGACGATCAGCCAGAACACCGTCGCCGCACAGTGGATCGGCGGCTCGGTCGCCTACAAGGTCTCCGACGGCAAGCAGCTGTGGGCTTCCAAGGAGGACGGCAGCTGCCAGGACGAGGGCTTCGCCGGCGGCAAGGAGCTCATGGCCGTCGTCAAGTGCGGCAGCTACTCCGACCCGACGCTGAAGGTGCAGAAGGTCGAGCCGAGGACGGGCAAGTCGAAGTGGGAGTTCGACGTGCCGGACGGCGTCGAGCGGGTGCGCATCATCTCCACCGACCCCGTCGTGCTCGCCGTCAGCGCGGGAACCAGCACCACCACCGACGTGATGACGGTGGGCGAGGACGAGAAGCTGAAGGCGAAGATCTCCCTCGGCGACCGGAAGTACGACCCGGGCTGCGGCATCGAGGTCGAGTCGTGCGCGACGGCGGTGGCGGACAAGAAGTACGTCTACATGCCCACCGGCACGCACGAGGGCCAGACCTCGTCCACGAACGAGCTGTTCGCCTTCGACTTCGAGAGCGGCAAGCCGAAGTGGAAGTCGGACGCGGGCGAGCAGCGGACGATCATCCCCGTGCGGCTGCTCGACGGGAAGGTCATCGCGTACAAGAAGCCGACCTACTCGGGCAGCGGCGGCCAGGTCGTGGCACTGGAGCCCGACGGAGGCGGCAAGCAGGAGGTCTACCTGGACAACCCCGGTACCTCCTCGCGCCAGGAGAACAACTTCGCGTCGCTCTCCATGCGTGAACCGCCCCTGTACCAGAACGGGCGCCTCTTCCTGCACCACACGCTGCTCTCCCGGAACAGCACCCGCAGCTACGCGGAGTACCTCGGGATCGGCTTCGGCCCGCAGTGACCGCGTGACCGTCTGATCCGCCCGCGCGCGGTGCCGCCGCGCGCGGGCGGCGCGCCACCGCCCGTCCCGGCGCCCGCGCGCCCGTCCTCCACCGTTCTGCGCCCTTCTCGGACCGAAGGGGCGCGGAACGGCGGACGAGCGTGTAGCTTCCGGGAGCACAGGAGAGGGGCTGTGCCCGGGTGGGGTCTCACGGCTGCCGCGCGGCGGCCCGGGACACCGAGCCCGCCGGGGCGAGGGGAGGGCGCGGCCTCCGCGGGATGGTGGGGGTTGTTGCGCATGGGTGTCCGTCTCATGGTCGTGGACGAGCACAGGCTGCTCGCCGAGGCCCTGGCCTCGGCGCTGAAGCTGCGCGGGCACCGGGTGCTCGCCGCCGCGGCGCCCAGCGCCGGCGCCGCGGACCTGGTGCTGAGCCGGGCGCCGGAGGTGTGCCTGCTGGGGACCGCGGTGCCCGCCGAGGCGGGCGTCTTCGATCCGGTGGTCCGCATCAAGCGGGAGAAGCCGCAGATAGCGGTGGTGGTGCTGGGCCCGGTGCCCAGCCCGCGAGGTATCGCCTCCGCGTTCGCCGCGGGGGCGTCCGGCTATGTACGGCACGACGAGCGGATCGAGGGTGTGGAACGCGCCATGATGAAGGCGCGGGCGGGGGAGTCCGCCGTGGCGCCGCAGCTGCTGCAGGAGTCCTTCGCGGAGCTGCTCAATCCCGTGGCGGAGCCCGACGACGAGGGCGCCCGGCTCCTGCAGATGCTGACGCCGCGCGAGGTGGAGGTGCTGACACGCGTCGCGGAGGGCGAGGACACGAGGCTCATCGCCGAGGGTATGCGCATCGCGCCGAGCACCGCGCGTACGCATGTGCAGCGGGTGCTGATGAAGCTCGGTGTGGGCTCGCGGCTGGAGGCCGCCGCGCTCGCGGCCCGTACGGGGCTGCTGGAGCGGGTCCCGCGCCCCGGTGCCTCGCCGGACTGAACCCGGCGGAACGCGCGCGGACCGCCGGAGGCGGCAGCCTGCCCCGCCCCGTACCCCTCGCGCTCGCTTCGCACCGCGGCAGCCCGGCCGGTGCGCTACGCCATGCCGCATGCCACGAACCGCATGCCCGAGCCGCATCCCCGAGCCCCATGTCCCAGACCCCATGCCTGCATCCGGGTCGTCTGCCGCGCCTTTCCGCCGCTCCTCGGCCGCCCGCCGTCCGCGTCCGGTGAGATGGGCTCGGCGCGCGCCGTGGCTCCCCGCCCGGGCTGCCGTCCCGCCGTCCACGAGCAGGTGGGATGCGCTCACATGTTGGTCTCTGATTCTTTGTGTGCGATTATGTTCGGGTCGGAAGATGAGGAGTGACCCGTTGAAGAAGACATCGACCCGGCTCGCCGACGGCCGCGAGATCATCTACTACGACCTGCGCGACGACGCCGTCCGCGAAGCCCCCGACGAGCGCCCCCTCGACCGCACGGCCACGGCGTCGGAGATCCGCTACGACCCGCTGCTCTCGGAGTGGACGGCCGTGACCGCCCACCGCCAGAGCCGCACGTATCACCCGCCGGCCGACGCCTGCCCGCTCTGCCCGACGCGCGGCGGGCGGCTCAGCGAGATCCCGGAGGCCGACTACGACGTCGCCGTCTTCGAGAACCGCTTCCCGTCCTTCACCGGAGGCCCGGGCCCGGAGGCCGCGGACGCCCCGCACGGCCTCTTCGCCCACCGGCCGGGCGCGGGCCGCTGTGAAGTCGTGTGCTTCACCTCCGACCACGAGGCGTCCTTCGCCTCCCTCACCGACGCCCAGGCGCGGCTGGTGCTGGACGCCTGGACGGACCGGACCGCCGAACTGTCCCAGCTGCCGGGCGTGGAGCAGGTCTTCTGCTTCGAGAACCGCGGCGAGGAGATCGGCGTCACTCTGCAGCATCCGCACGGGCAGATCTACGCATACCCGTTCACCACCCCCCGCACCGCGCGCATGCTCGACTCGCTCGCCGGGCACGCCGCGCGCACAGGCGGCCGCAACCTCTTCGACGACGTCCTCGCCGCCGAACTGGCCGACGGCAGGCGCGTGGTGGCCGAGGGCGAGCACTGGGTCGCCTTCGTGCCGCACGCCGCGCACTGGCCCTACGAGGTGCATCTCTACCCGCGTCGGCGGGTCCCGGACCTGCTCGCGCTGAGCGAGGAGGCCCGCGAGGAGTTCCCCGGCATGTACCTGGAAGTGCTGCGCCGCTTCGACCGGGTCTTCGGTCCGGAGGAGCCGCCGACGCCCTACATAGCCGCCTGGCACCAGGCGCCGTTCACCTCGTCCCGGTACGGACAGCGCCACGGGCAGGACGACGGTGCGGCGGCTGCCGGAATTCCCGGGGCAGCCGTGACCCGCGAGGACTTCGCGCTGCACCTCGAGCTTTTCACCATCCGACGGACTTCCGGCAAGCTGAAGTTCCTCGCGGGTTCCGAATCCGGGATGAACGTGTTCATCAACGACGTGCCGCCGGAGAGCGCGGCCGAGCGACTGCGAGAGGTAGCGAGTGACTGACATGCCCCCCACGGCGGCCCGCGTGCCGGGTTCCGTGCCTCCGCGCAAATACCTGGTGACCGGTGGAGCCGGCTACGTCGGAAGTGTCGTCACCGCGCACCTGCTGGAGGCGGGGCACGCGGTGACCGTCCTCGACGACCTCTCCACGGGCTTCCGCGAAGCCGTCCCCGAGGGCGCCGAGTTCGTCGAGGGCCGTATCCAGGACGCGGCCAGGTGGCTGACCGCGGACGGCGGCCGGGGTGCGGGCTTCGACGGCGTGCTGCACTTCGCCGCGCACTCGCAGGTCGGCGAGTCGGTGCAGGACCCGGAGAAGTACTGGCGCAACAACGTGGGCGGCACCATCGAGCTGCTCGGCGCGATGCGCCAGGCCGGTGTGCGCAGGCTCGTCTTCTCCTCCACGGCCGCCACGTACGGCGAGCCCGACGTCTCACCCATCCCCGAGGACGCCGCCGAGGCGCCAACCAACCCCTACGGCGCCTCCAAGCTCGCCGTCGACCGGATGATCGGCAGCCACTGCCGGGCCTACGGGCTGTCCGCCGTCTCGCTGCGCTACTTCAACGTCGCCGGGGCGTACGGCGGATTCGGAGAGCGGCACGACCCCGAGTCGCACCTCATCCCGCTGGTGCTGCAGGTGGCGCAGGGCCGCCGCGAAGCGGTCTCCGTCTTCGGCGACGACTACCCGACGCCCGACGGCACCTGCGTCCGCGACTACATCCACGTCGCCGACCTCGCCGAGGCCCACCTCCTCGCGATGGACGCGATGACCGTCGCGGACGGGGAGGCGCAGACCACGGGCGGAGCGGAGGACGCTGCGCCGTACCGCGTCGGCACAGGCGAGCATCTGATCTGCAACCTCGGCAACGGCAACGGCTTCTCGGTCCGCGAAGTCGTGGAGACCGTACGGAAGGTGACCGGGCACGATGTGCCCGAGACCGCCGCGCCCCGCCGGGACGGCGACCCGGCGACGCTGGTCGCCTCCGCGCGGCGCGCGGCCGAACGACTGGGCTGGCACCCCTCGCGGACCGACCTCGCCCGGATCGTCCAGGACGCCTGGGACTTCGCCCGGCAGCTCGGCGAGCGGGCGGGCGCGGCATGACGGAGAGCCTGACGGAGACCGGCATGACCGAGCGCTTCCGGGAGGTCTACGGGGCCGAGCCCGACGGCGCGTGGGCGGCTCCCGGCCGGGTCAACCTGATCGGCGAGCATGCCGCTCGCACTGCCGCACACCTGCGCGGTCCAGGCGGCACGGCGCGACGACGGCGTGCTGCGGCTGCACTCCTCGGACGTGCGGGGAGGCGTCACGGAACTGCGCGTCGACAAGCTCGGTCCGCTGGGCGCCACCGGCGACCGCGGCGGCTGGGCCGCCTACCCGGCGGGCGTCGTGTGGGCGCTGCGGGAGGCGGGCCTCCAAGTGGGCGGCGCCGACCTGCACTTCGAGAGCACCGTGCCCACCGGCGCGGGACTCTCCTCCTCCGCGGCGCTGGAGGTCGCGACCGCCGTGGCGCTCGACGACCTGTACGGCCTGGGTCTCGACGCGCCCCGTCTCGCGCGGCTCTGCCAGCGCGCGGAGAACGAGTTCGTCGGCGTGCCCTGCGGCGTCATGGACCAGATGGCGTCCGCCTGCTGCACCCGGGGCCACGCGCTGCACCTGGACACCCGCGACCTCACGCAGCGGCAGGTGCCCTTCGACCTGGCCGCGCAGGGCATGCGGCTGCTGGTCGTCGACACCCGCGTGAAGCACTCGCTGGGCGACGGCGCCTACGCGGAGCGCCGCGCCGGATGCGAAGCGGGTGCGGTGGCCCTGTGCGTCGGGACGCTGCGCGAGGTGCCCCACGAGGAGCTGGCGGCGGCGCTGGAACGCCTCGGGGAGGCGCGGCTGCGGCCTCTTGTGCGGCATGTCGTGACGGAGAACCACCGCGTCAGCGAGGTCATACGACTGCTTGAGGCCGGACGGACGCGGGACATCGGGCCCGTGCTGAGTGCGGGGCACGCCTCGCTGCGTGACGACTTCGCCGTCTCCTGCGCGGAACTCGACCTGGCCGTCGAGGCCGCCGAGGCGGCGGGCGCACTCGGCGCGCGGATGACGGGCGGAGGCTTCGGCGGTTCGGCCATCGTGCTCGTCGAGGAGGCGGACGCGGCAGCGGTCGCCGCCGCGGTCCGTGAGGCCTTCGCGAAGGCGGAGTACCGGGAGCCGCGCGTCTTCGAGGCGGTCCCCGGGGACGGCGCCCGTCGGATCCCGCTGTCCTGAGCCGGCCGCCACGGCGGGTGCACGGCAAACGCTTTCCCCCGGGACGCCGTCGGCGGCCGGTGCGTCACCGCCCGGCCGCCGGACCGGGGCCCAGGACCGGTCCGGCACTTTCGCCAATCGGTTTCGGTAGTCACAGCGCGGCCTTACCCTGAGTGTGATGCACGCACCGGTGGGGGCCGGTGCCTTATTTCAGGGGGCGAGAGCGCCGGGCAGCGACGCCGGGCAGCGCTTGCCGGGTGGGACAGCAGAGGCGCGGCGGTGTCCGCCCCACTGGCTTGGTGGGGGAGGTACCCACAGCTCACGCGGATCTCTTCCCTCCGCACCGGGTGACGTACCCGCACTGCCAGGGGGTGCCAATGCAACGTATCCGGGTGCTGGTGGTCGACGACCACCGCATCTTCGCCGAGTCACTGGCCGCGGCGCTCGCCGCCGAGCCCGACGTCGAGGTCGCGGCGGCAGGCAGCACGCCGGCGGCGCTCCGCTGTCTGGAGCGGGCTGCCGTGGAGGGGCGCGAGTTCGACGTCGTGCTCGTCGACGCGGACCTCGGCCTGCCGGGTACGGGCGGGGGAACGGCCCCTCCGGGCGCGCCGGACTCCGCCTCCGCGGAGCGGAGTTCACCGGCGGGCGGTGCTTCCACTGCCCCGGGGGGCGCCCAACTCAACGGCGTCGCCGGCCAGTTGTCCGCGGTAGTGCAGCGGGACGGCAGTTCCGGCACACCGGGAGGAACGCCGGGTGCCACGCCCGACGGGGGCCGCGCGGCGGCCGCCGAGACGAAACCGGGCGGCATTCCCCTCGTCGCCCGCGTGCGCACGGACCACCCCGCCGTGCGCACCGTCGTCCTCGCCGAGCGCGACGACCCGCGCCTGGCGGCGTCGGCCCTCCAGGCCGGTGCCTGCGGCTGGGTCGCCAAGGACTGCTCGCTCTCCCGGCTTCTCCAGGTGATCCGGGGTGTCCTGAAGGACGAGACGCACCTTCCGCCCGCGCTGCTGACGGGCGTCCTGAAAGAGCTGACCGCTTCCCGCAAGCACCGCACGGAGAGCGAGCGCCTGGTCGCGTCGCTCACGCCCCGGGAGCGCGAGGTGCTGCGCTGCATGGTCGCCGGGCTCGGCCGCAAAGCGGTGGCGGAGCGGCTCTTCCTGTCCCCGCACACGGTCCGTACGCACATGCAGAACGTGCTGGGCAAGCTGGGCGTCCACTCGACGCTGGCAGCCGTGGCGCTGGCGCGCCGGGCGGGCGTCGGCCCGGCCGACCTCGAGTCGAGCCCCGCCAACTGACGCCCGGCGCAGGGCGGATCGGCGCACGGCTCCCGCTCGGAGGCGCGGCGGGGCGCGGCAGGCGGGCCGGGTCAGAGGGAGTTCTTGCGGACGCTCCAGCCGCCGTCCACGACGAGGCTCGTCCCGGTCACGTAGGACGCGTCGTCGGAGAGCAGGAACGCGATGGCCGCGGCCACTTCGTCGGGGTGGCCGTGCCGGCCGGCGACGGTCTCCTCGACCGTCCGCCGCATGTCCGCCTCGTCGGCCCCGTCCCACGCGCGGGTGAGGACGGGGCCGGGCAGGACGCAGTTGACGCGGACCATCGGCCCGTAATCGACGGCGAGTTGGCGGCCGAGACCCGTGAGGCCGGCCTTGGTGGCCGCGTAGGCGGGGCGGGAGGGGAGCCCGAAGTGGGCCTGCACGGAGGACGTCAGCACGATGGAGCCCCGCCGCGCCCGCAGATCCGCCAGGCACGCCCGCACGCCGAGGAACGCGCCCGTCAGGTTCACGCCTAACTGCCCTTCCCAGTCCGACAGCGAGAGCGCGTGCGCCGGACCCGGACGCATGAGGGCGGCGTTGCTCACCAGGCCGTCGAGGGGGCCGAAGCCGTCGTGCGCGGTGCGGACGGCACGCTGCCAGGCGGGTTCGTCGGTGACGTCGCCCAGGACGAAGGCCGCGCGGGAGCCCGAAGCGGTGATCTCACGGGCCGTGCGGTGGCCGCCCTCCTCCTCGCTGTCGAGGATGACGACGGCCGCACCCTCGTCGGCGAGCCTGTGTGCGGTGGCGGCACCGATGCCCGCGCCACCGCCGGTGACGAGGACGGTGCGCCCCGCGAAACGATCTGAATGACGTCCGCCCATGCCAGGGATGCTACGGGCTGTGCACCGCCGGATGCACCGGGGCACTCCGCCGGCCCGGCAGCGGTCAACAGCGTTACGCCGTACGGGGGTTCACGCCGGGCCGCTGCCCGCCGGCCGGCAAGCTCCGGCCGGGGACGCGCTACGCCCGTCTCAGCCGGGGACGTTGTCGAACGGTGCCGTCAAGTGGCGCAGCAGCGAGGCGAGTTCGGCGCGCTGCGCGGTGGAGAGCTCGGCGAGGATGGCGCGTTCCTGGTGGAGCAGCCCGGCGAGTGCGCTGTCGCCCCTGTCGCGGCCCTCGGGGGTGAGGCGCACCAGGACGCCGCGCCGGTCGCTGGGGTCGGGCAGCCGCTCGACGAGGCCCTTCTTGGCGAGCCGGTCGATGCGGTTCGTCATGGTGCCGGAGGTGACGAGTGTCTGCGTCAGGAGCTGCCCGGGCGAGAGCTGGTAGGGCGTGCCTGCGCGGCGGAGCGCGGTCAGGACGTCGAACTCCCATGGCTCCAGGTTGTGTTCGGAGAACGCGAGGCGGCGTGCGCGGTCGAGGTGCCGCGCGAGGCGGCTTACACGGCTGAGCACCTCCAGGGGTTCCACGTCGAGGTCCGGGCGCTCGCGGCGCCAGGCTGCCACCAGTCGATCGACCTCGTCCTCCATAGTGATCAGTGTAGTAGTTGTGTCGACGTGAAGTCTCTTGACATCGAGATAATGCCGTTGAAGGATGAAGTCTCTCGATGTCGAGATACTCGGCCCGGAGGAGGCGTGACCGCCATGACGTCACCCGTGTGGGATCCCCACCAGTACTCCCGCCACGCAGGGCACCGCCTGCGCCCCGTCCTCGACCTGCTGGCCCGGGTTCCGACGCTGCCCGACGAGGAGAGGCCCCGCGTCGCCGACCTCGGCTGTGGGCCGGGCGGGCCCTCGCTGCCGCTGATCGAGCGCTGGCCCGGGGCGCACGTCACCGGCTACGACAACTCGCCGGCCATGCTCCACGAGGCGCGTGCCTACTCCGGCACGACGTCCTCGGGCGGCCGGCTCGACTTCACCCACGCCGACCTCACGACGTGGCGCCCCGAGCCGGGGGAGACCTTCGACCTCCTCTTCTCCAACGCCGCCCTCCACTGGGTTCTCCCTGCCGCAGGCAAGGGACGGGTACACCCCGTCACGGGAGAGGGGGAAGCGGACGCGGGTCTCGTGGAGTTCCTCCGCCGCTGGACGGCGGCCCTCCGCCCCGGAGGCGTTCTCGCCTTCCAGGTGCCCGGCAACTTCGACGCCCCGAGCCACACCCTCCTGTGGAAGCTGCGCAACTCGCCGCGCTGGCGCGACCGGCTCGGCGCGGAGCCCCGGGGCGGCGCCGTTCTCGACCCCGCCGGCTACCTCGCCGCCCTGACACCCCTCGGCTGCGAGGTCGACGCGTGGGAGACGACCTACGCCCACCTGCTCCACGGCGAGAACCCCGTCCTCGACTGGGTCAAGGGCACCGCGCTGCGCCCCGTCCTCACCCTCCTCGAGGACGACCCGGCGGCACGGGAGGAGTTCGTCGGCGAGTACGGGGCGCTGCTCCGCGAGGCCTATCCGCCGCTGCCAGGGGGCGAATCCGCCGGGACGGTGCTCCCCTTCCGCCGTGTCTTCGTCGTCGCCGTGAAGGAGGAGGCGGACCGGTGATCGACTCCCTCGACCACGTCCAGCTCGCCGCGCCCCCGGGCTCCGAGGACGTGCTGCGCGCCTTCTACGCGGGGACGCTCGGCATGGCGGAGATCGCGAAACCGCCGGCGCTGGCCGTGCGCGGCGGCTGCTGGTTCGCGGCGGGCGCCGTGGTGCTGCACCTCGGCGTGGAGGAGGACTTCCGCCCGGCCCGCAAGGCGCATCCCGGCATCCGGGTGCGGGGGATCGACGTGTTCGCGGCCCGGCTCGGCCGTGGAGGCGCACCGGTGACGTGGGACGACGGGCTCCCCGCGCACCGGCGTTTCTACACCGAGGACCCCGTCGGCAACCGGCTGGAGTTCCTGGAGCCCGATCCGCCGGAGTGAGCCGCGCCCGTGCGGCGGCCGGGCGCGCGGGCGCACCCCGGAAGATGCGCCGAACATCCCGCGATGAGGTGCTTGGGCTGATTCCGATTGTGGCGGAGCCGTGAAGATTTAGCTCGCGCGTTCAGGAGTTGACGTGAACTGGACAACCATATGAGCGCCGCCGCACCCCCGCTCTCTCCGGGTGCGTCGGGCAACCGTCCCCCCACCCCAGGAGGTACCACCGTGCTCATGTCCGGACTGGGCCGCAGAGCCAGAATCTACGCGGCCACCGCCGTCGCCGGTGCGTTCGCCGTCGTCGGAGCCGTCCTCGTACCGTCCTCGTTCGCGGGCGAGCCCGGCTCGGTGCAGACCGCCGCCGCAGAGCAGAAGGCCGCGGCCGAGCTGAGCCCGCAGGAGATGCTGAACCGGGCGGCGACGTGGCTCACCGCCAACAACGGCTCGCAGGTCCCCTACAGCCAGACCAAGACCTGGTCCGACGGCTACCGCCAGGACTGCTCCGGCTACGTCTCGATGACGCTCGGCCTGTCCAAGCCCGGTCCCAACACCGTCGGACTCGCGGGCGACCGCTCCATCACCACGCCCATCAGCCTCGCCGACCTCAAGCCCGGCGACCTGCTCATCGACGCGGACGGCTCCAACACCACCCGCCACGTCGTCATCTTCGAGAAGTGGACGGACTCCTCGCACTCCGCCTACTCCGCGTTCGAGCAGCGCGGCGGCCACGGCACCGACCACCGCGTGCTGAAGTACGGCCTCGACGCCGGCAGCGAGTACAAGCCCTACCGCCCCGTGAAGCTGACCGGCGAGGTCCCGCCGGAGACGCCCCCGAGCGCGCAGTACCCCAATCTCGCCCAGGGAGCCACCGGCGCCGACGTGACCGCGGCCCAGTACCTGCTGCGCGCCCGCGGCCACATGACCGAGGCGGACGGCTCGTACGGGCCGAAGACCGTGGCGCAGGCCAAGGCGTTCCAGTCCGGCTCGGGGCTCGTCGCCGACGGTGAGATCGGCCCCAAGACCTGGCCCAAGCTGATCAAGGCCGTCAAGAAGGGCGCCACCGGCGACGCTGTCCGCGCCGCGCAGACCCAGCTGAACGTCTACGGCGCGGGCCTCGAGGTCGACGGCAGCTTCGGCCCCGCGACGGACAAGGCGGTCACCGACTTCCAGCGGGCACACGGCCTCGCCGTCGACGGCTCCGTCGGTCCGCAGACGTGGCAGGCGCTCGTCGGCACCCGCTGACGGTGCGGCCCCGCACGGAGACGTGCGGGCGGACGACATGACGAAGGGGCGGCCCGCGGTGTGCGGGCCGCCCCTTCCGGGTCTGCGGGGAACTGCACCGAGCGCACCGGGCCGGGGCGCTGCGCGGCGGGAGGGCCTCAGTTCCGCCGGTGGCCTATGAGCCGGGGCTTGGCCTCCAGCCCGTCCAGGCCGTGCCAGGCGAGGTTGACCAAGTGGGCGGCCACCTCGGCCTTCTTCGGCTTCCGGACGTTCAGCCACCACTGCCCCGTCAGGGCGACCATCCCGACCAGCGCCTGCGCGTACAGCGGCGAGAGCTTCGGGTCGAAGCCCCGCGACTTGAACTCCCGGCCGAGGATGTCCTCGACCTGCGTGGCGATGTCGCTGATCAGAGAGGCGAAGTTGCCCGTCGACTGGGCGACCGGGGAGTCCCGCACGAGGATGCGGAAGCCGTCCGTGTACAGGTCGATGTAGTCGAGCAGCGCGAACGCCGCCTGCTCCAGCAGCTCACGGGGGTGCCCTCCGGTGAGGGCACTCGTCACCATGTCCAGCAACTGGCGCATCTCACGGTCGATGACGACCGCGTAGAGGCCCTCCTTGCCGCCGAAGTGCTCATAGACGACGGGCTTGGAGACCCCGGCCTTCGCCGCGATCTCCTCCACGGACGTGCCCTCGAAGCCGCGCTCGGCGAAGAGGGCACGCCCGATGTCGAGGAGCTGCTCGCGGCGTTCTTTCCCGGTCATGCGGCGCCGGGCAGCGCGCTTTTCCTTCTTGGGCGCCCTGGCCGGCTTGGCGGTGCTGTCGTCGATCGGCACAGCCTCCATCATGCCGCTTGGCCGGACTGCTCCTTGCGGCGGGAGTCGATTCGCGAAGTGGTCGGCCAGCGCACGTCGTACGCCCAGCCCAGCTTCTCGAACCAGCGGATGATGCGGGCGCTGGAGTCGATCTGGCCGCGCTCCACACCGTGCCGCGCGCTCGTCGGGTCGGCGTGGTGCAGGTTGTGCCAGGACTCACCGCAGGACAGGATCGCCAGCCACCACACGTTGCCCGACTTGTCGCGGGACTTGAAGGGGCGCTTGCCCACCGCGTGGCAGATGGAGTTGATGGACCACGTCACGTGGTGCAGCAGCGCCACACGCACCAGCGAACCCCAGAAGAACGCAGTCAGCGCGCCCTGCCAGGACATCGTCACCAGGCCGCCGATGGCGGCGGGCAGCAACAGCGTCACCGTCGTCCACAGCACGAACTGCCGGGAGACGGCCCGGATCGCCGGGTCCTTGATCAGGTCGGGCGCGTACTTGTGCTGAGGAGTCTGCTCCTCGTCGAACATCCAGCCGACGTGCGCCCACCACAGGCCCTTCATCAGGGCGGGGACGCTCTCCCCGTAGCGCCACGGCGAGTGCGGGTCGCCCTCGGCGTCGGAGAACTTGTGGTGCTTGCGGTGGTCGGCGACCCACCGCACGACCGGGCCCTCGACGGCGAGGGACCCGAGGATCGCCAGCGCGATGCGCAACGGCCGCTTCGCCTTGAACGAGCCGTGCGTGAAGTAGCGGTGGAATCCGATGGTGATGCCGTGGCAGCCGATGAAGTACATCGCCGTGAGCAGGCCCAGGTCCAGCCAGCTCACCCCCCAGCCCCACATCAGCGGCACGGCCGCCACCAGGGCGAGGAAGGGGACGACGATGAAGAGCAGCAGGGCGATCTGCTCGGCCGAATGACGCTTGTCACCACCCAGCGTCGCCAGGGAGGCGGCCTCGTCGGAGTCCGGTCGGGTCTCGGTCTTCGGGGAGTCGAGTACGTCAGGGGGGCTGCTGGTCATAGATGTCCCTTGTTCAAGAGCGGTAAGGGGTTGGGAGTCGGGGAGTCGGGGAGTCGAAAGCGGAACGGGCCGGTGGCGGGTACCCACCCAAGCCCTACGGAACCGTAACCTACGGCCTCGTAAGTATGGCAGCCCTGAGTGGCCTATCAAGAGGGGGTTCGCGGAGCGGGCACCGTGCTCACCCATCGGACGGCACGTCCGGACGCTGAGTAGCCCCGCCTATCCTGGGAGGCGCCGGACAGCGCGGTCCGCGACCTGCCAGAAGCGAACACTGCAAGATCTGCAAGGAGCCGCACCTGTGAGCAGTGCCGATGTGAACCGTGCCGACGACCTCGGACATCAGGCGCCGACCGCCACCGGAACCCACTCCGCGGCGCAGGCCGCACCCCCGGACAGCACCGCCGCGGAAGCCGAGTCCACGAGCGCGCTGCGCGCCGACATCCGCCGCCTCGGCGACCTGCTCGGCGAGACCCTCGTACGCCAGGAAGGCGCCGAGCTGCTCGAACTCGTCGAACGCGTACGGGCCCTGACCCGCAGCGACGGCGAAGCCGCCGCCGCCCTGCTGGGCCGCACCGACCTGGAGACCGCCACCAAGCTCGTACGGGCCTTCTCCACGTACTTCCACCTCGCGAACGTCACCGAACAGGTGCACCGCGGCCGCGAACTGCGCGCCAAGCGCGCCGCCGAGGGCGGCAACCTCTCCCGCACCGCCGACATGCTCAAGGACGCCGACCCCGCGCACCTGGCCGCCACCGTGCGCAACCTGGGCGTGCGCCCCGTCTTCACCGCGCACCCCACCGAAGCCGCCCGCCGCTCCGTCCTCACCAAGCTCCGCAAGATCGCCGAACTGCTGGAGAACACCGACCCCACGGACCGCGGACGCACCGACCTGCGCCTCGCGGAGAACGTCGACCTCGTCTGGCAGACCGACGAACTGCGCGTCGCACGGCCCGAACCCGCGGACGAAGCCCGCAACGCCGTCTACTACCTGGACGAACTGCACCGCGGCGCCGTCGGCGACGTACTGGAGGACCTCGCCGCCGAACTCGCCCGTGCCGGCGCCCCCCTGCCCCCCGGCACCCGCCCCCTCACCTTCGGCACCTGGATCGGCGGCGACCGCGACGGCAACCCCAACGTCACACCCGAAGTGACCTGGGAAGTGCTGCTCCTCCAGCACGAACACGGCATCACCGACGCCCTCGAACACATCGACGAGCTGCGCGGCGCCCTGTCCAACTCGATCCGCAACAGCGGAGCCACGCGCGAACTGCTCGACTCCCTCGGCCGCGACCTGGAGCAGCTGCCCGAGATCAGCCCCCGCTACAAGCGCCTCAACGCCGAAGAGCCCTACCGCCTCAAGGCCACCTGCATCCGCCAGAAGCTCCTCAACACCCGCGACCGGCTCGCCTCCGGAGCCCCCCACGCCGACGGACGCGACTACCTCGGCAACACCGAACTCGTCGACGACCTGAAGCTTCTCCAGACGTCGCTGCGCGCCCACCGCGGCGAACTCGTCGCCGACGGACGCCTCGAGCGTGTCCTGCGCACACTCGCCGCGTTCGGCCTGCAACTCGCCACGATGGACGTACGGGAACACGCCGACGCCCACCACCACGCCCTCGGGCAGCTCTTCGACCGGCTCGGAGAGCAGTCCTGGCGCTACATCGACATGCCCCGCGACTACCGGCAGCGCCTCCTCGCCAAGGAGCTGCGCTCCCGCCGCCCGCTCTCGCCCTCGCCCGCGCCACTGGACGCGGCGGGCGCCAAGACCCTCGGAGTGTTCACCACCGTCCGCAAGGCGCTGGAGACCTTCGGACCCGAAGTCATCGAGTCGTACATCATCTCCATGTGCCAGGGCGCCGACGACGTCTTCGCCGCCGCCGTCCTCGCCCGCGAAGCCGGCCTCGTCGACCTGCACGCCGGCTGGGCCCGCATCGGCATCGTGCCGCTGCTGGAGACCACCGACGAGCTGCGCATCGCCGACGAACTCCTCGACGCGATGCTCTCCGACCCCTCCTACCGCAAGCTCGTCTCCCTCCGCGGCGACCTGCAGGAGGTCATGCTCGGCTACTCCGACTCCTCCAAGTTCGGCGGCATCACCACCTCCCAGTGGGAGATCCACCGCGCCCAGCGGCGCCTCCGCGACGTCGCGCACCGGCACGGCGTGCGGCTGAGGCTCTTCCACGGCCGCGGCGGCACCGTCGGCCGCGGCGGCGGCCCCACCCACGACGCGATCCTCGCCCAGCCCTGGGGCACCCTCGAAGGCGAGATCAAGGTCACCGAACAGGGCGAGGTCATCTCCGACAAGTACCTCGTGCCGTCCCTGGCCCGGGAGAACCTCGAACTGACCGTCGCCGCCACCCTCCAGGCGTCCGCGCTGCACACCGCGCCCCGCCAGTCCGACGAAGCGCTCGCCCGCTGGGACGCCGCCATGGACACCGTCTCCGACGCGGCACACGGCGCGTACCGGCGGCTCGTCGAGGACCCCGACCTGCCCGCCTACTTCTTTGCCTCCACCCCCGTCGACCAGCTCGCCGAACTCCACCTCGGCTCCCGCCCCTCCCGGCGGCCCGACAGCGGCGCCGGACTCGACGGACTGCGCGCCATCCCCTGGGTCTTCGGCTGGACGCAGTCCCGACAGATCGTCCCCGGCTGGTTCGGCGTCGGAACCGGCCTCGCCGCCGCCCGCGAGGCAGGACTCGGCGAAGTGCTCGAAGAGGCCCAGGAACACTGGCACTTCTTCCAGAACTTCCTCGCCAACGTCGAGATGACCCTCGCCAAGACCGACCTGCGCATCGCCCAGCACTACGTCGACACCCTCGTGCCGGACGAGCTCAAGCACGTCTTCGGCACCATCCGCACCGAACACGAACTGACCGTGCGGGAAGTCCTCCGTATCACCGGAGAACGCGAACTCCTCGACGCCAGCCCCGTCCTCAAGCAGACCTTCGCCATCCGCGACGCCTACCTCGACCCGCTGTCCTACCTCCAGGTGACGCTCCTGCACCGGCAGCGTGCGGCAGCCGAACGCGGCGAGGAACCCGACCAGATGCTCAGCCGCGCCCTGCTGCTGACCGTCAACGGCGTCGCCGCCGGACTGCGCAACACCGGCTGACCCCCGGGCGGCCGGTGAGACCCTCACCGGCCGCGGAACGGCCACGGCGCCGCCGCAGCGGACGACCACCCGCAGCGGCGGCGCCGAGCCGCACCCACAGAGAAATCAGAGACGGCAGGCCCGCGCACAGCGGCCGCCGGGACACGCTCAGAACGTCAGCAACGCCCACGACGTCATCGTCAGAGCCGCACCGAGCAACCCCACCACCAGCGCCGTACCCCGCCACCGCAGCCCGAGCCACAGCACCAGCGCCGCCAGCATCAGCGCACCGCCGAACGGCACCGCACCGTAGAGAGCACCCGCCGGCCCCGTACGCACGGCCTCCTTCGAACCCGGCACCAACGCCACCTGCAGACGCTCGCCGACGACCCCCGAGACCGACTCGGCGACCTTCACCCGCCGCACGTCCGGACCACCCCCGGACGCCGGCCGGAACGTTCCCGAACACTCGTCGGCCACACACCTGGTGACCCGCACAGTGCCACGCTCGTCACCCGTCAGAGCGGGCCCCGCCGTCTTCCACGACGTCCACGCCCCGCCCGCCAGCACGAGCAGGCAGACCAGCAGCAGCACGATGTTGCGGACCAGGAGAAGCATCCCGAACGCGCTCTCCCCGGCTCTGCGGGTACGGCTGCGCTTCACGGTGCTCGTCGAGGAGGACATGGCGAGATCCTTCTGGGAAACCTACCGGCGGGTCAACCGTCTACGAGTTGTACGTGCTCTGCGCCCGCTCCAGACCGTCGACGATCAGCGTCTCCACCGCATCCGCGGCCCGGTCCACGAAGTAGTCCAGCTCCTTGCGCTCCGCGCCGGAGAAATCCTTCAGCACGTAATCAGCGACCGGCATACGGCCCGGCGGCCTGCCCACACCGAACCGCACCCGGAAATAGTCCGGACCCAGCGTCTTCGTCAGCGACTTCAGCCCGTTGTGGCCGTTGTCACCGCCGCCCTTCTTCAGGCGCAGCGCACCGAAATCGATGTCCAGCTCGTCGTGCACCACGACGATCCGCTCCACCGGCACCTTGTAGAAATCACGCAGCGCCCCGACAGGGCCGCCCGAAAGATTCATGAACGACATCGGCTGGGCCAGAACCACCCGCCGCCCCGAAACCCCCGGCACACCCACACGCCCCTCCACCACGCGGGCACGGGACTTGTGCGTCCTGAACTTCCCACCGAGACGCGAAGCGAGCAGATCGGTCACCAGGAAACCCACGTTGTGCCGGTTGCCCGCGTAACCCGGACCCGGATTGCCCAGCCCCGCCACGAGCCACGGCCCGGCCGTCCCACCCGTACTGGCATCGGTCGTCATCTATGCGGTCCTTCGGGAGAAAACCTTCGGGAAGAATCTTCGGAAGAAAGCTTCAAGAAGAAGGCCACGAGAGAGACCTCCGGGAGGAAGACCTCGAGAAACCTTCGAAGAAAGAGGAACAACTGCCGCCGCGCACCCGGCCGCACAAGCAGCACGAGCCGGAGAACGCGACGGCAGCCGCGGAAAGCCACGGTCACCCGGCGGCAGCCCCGCAAGGCACCTCACCGGCGGGCGACCCGCGACAGCGGATCACTCAGGAGCGACCTCGCTCGGAGCCTCCACCGAGCCCTCGGTCTCCTCGTCGGCAGCCGGCTCCTCGGCCTGCGCCGACAGAACCTGGATCACGATGTCGTCGCCGTCGATCGCCAGCGACGTGCCCTTCGGCAGCTGGATCTCGTGCGCGTGCACCGCGTCACCCGCGGCAAGACCCTCGACGGAGACCGTCACCGACTCCGGAATGTGCGTCGCCTCCGCCTCGACGGGCAGAGCCATCAGCACGTGCTCCAGCAGGTGCTGCCCCGGCGCCAGGTCGCCCTCGACGTGGATCGGGATGTCGACGTTGACCTTCTCGCCCTTGCGGACGATCAGCAGGTCGATGTGGACCAGGAAGCCGCGGATAGCCTCACGCTGCACGGCCTTCGGAATGACCAGCTGCTTCTTGCCGTCGACCTCCAGGTGGATCAGCACGTTGGAGGACTTCAGCGCCATCATCATGTCGTAGCTGGGCAGCGCCACGTGCACCGGCTCAGCGCCGTGCCCGTAGATCACCGCGGGGACCTTCTCCTCGCGGCGCAGACGCCGCGCCGCACCCTTGCCGAACTCGGTACGGACACTGGCGGAAAGATTGACGTCAGCCATGCTGCGCTCCTCGCAATCGAAACGGATCCCGCATCTGTGGTGTCACTCGGTCCGTCCACGACAGACCGGCTACGCCGCAGAGCCGACCACGAACGAACCGTCCCAGGAGCCCTGACGAAGAGCGCGCGTCGATAACGGATGAGCCGGGCCCGCACGTCCACGCACGAACACGGCCTCCCTCGCCGAGCGACCCCAGGAGTCTACGCGGCGAGGAAGGCCGTGCGGAAATCGATCAACGAGCAGCCCGCGCGGCCGCCGCAACGGCCCGCACAAACCGCGGCAGAACTACGCCTGCTCGTCGAAAAGGCTGGTCACAGAGCCGTCCTCGAACACCTCACGCACCGCACGCGCGATCGTCGGCGCCATCGACAACACCGTGATCTTGTCCAGATCCAGCTCACTCGGCGTCGGCAGCGTGTTCATCAGAACGAACTCGCTCACCTTCGAATTCTTCAGACGGTCCGCCGCCGGACCCGACAGCACACCGTGCGTCGCCGTCACGATGACGTCCTCCGCGCCGTTCGCGAACAACGCGTCAGCCGCCGCGCAGATCGTCCCCCCGGTGTCGATCATGTCGTCGACCAGGACGCACACCCGGCCCTCGACATCACCCACCACCTCGTGCACCGTCACCTGATTCGCCACCTCAGGATCACGGCGCTTGTGCACGATCGCCAGCGGCGCACCCAGCCGGTCGGCCCACCGGTCCGCCACCCGCACCCGGCCCGCGTCCGGCGACACCACCGTCAGCTTGTCGCGGTCGACCTTCCCGCCCACGTAGTCCGCCAGCACCGGCAGAGCGAAAAGATGATCCACAGGACCGTCGAAGAAACCCTGAATCTGATCCGTGTGCAGATCCACAGTCAGAATGCGGTCCGCACCCGCCGTCTTCAGAAGATCCGCCATCAACCGTGCCGAAATCGGCTCCCGCCCACGGTGCTTCTTGTCCTGCCGCGCATAACCGTAGAACGGCACGATCACCGTGATGCTGCGCGCGGACGCCCGCTTCAACGCATCGATCATGATCAGCTGCTCCATGATCGACTTGTTGATCGGAGCAGTGTGGCTCTGCATCAGAAAGCAGTCAGCACCACGCGCCGACTCCTGAAAACGAACGTAGATCTCACCGTTGGCGAAGTCGAAAGCCTTGGTCGGGACCACACCGATACCCAGCTGATCCGCGACCTCCTTCGCCAGCTCGGGGTGGGCGCGGCCGGAGAAGAGCATCAACTTCTTCTCGCCGGTCGTCTTGATCCCGGTCACTGCACCGTCTCCTTGAGTTCCGCGGGGCGTGCGTGCGACACAACCGTACGCCCCAGCGAAACCCCCACCGCACCCGGCAGCAACCGACAGTGCACGTCAGTCGCCCTCCCCGCGCTCCGCGTCACCGGCCTCCCCGGCTCCCGCCGCCGCACGCGCCGCGGCGCTCCCAGGCCGCTTACGCGCCACCCAGCCCGCGATATTGCGCTGCTGACCCCTCGCCACAGCGAGCGAACCCGCCGGCACATCCTTCGTGATCACAGAACCCGCAGCCGTATAAGCACCGTCCCCGACAGTGACCGGCGCCACAAACATGTTGTCCGCACCCGTACGGCAATGAGACCCGATCGTCGTCCGGTGCTTGTTCACCCCGTCGTAATTCACGAACACCGACGCCGCACCGATGTTGCTGTGATCACCGATCGACGCGTCACCCACATAAGAAAGATGCGGCACCTTCGTGCCCTCACCGATCTCCGCGTTCTTCACCTCGACGAAACTGCCCGCCTTCGCCCCCGCACCCAGCCGCGTACCCGGCCGCAGATACGTGTACGGACCCACCTTCGCGCCCGCCCCGATCTCCGCCCCCTGCGAGACCGTGTTGCCCACCGACGCACCCGCACCCACAACGGTGTCCGCCAGCTGCGAATTCGGCCCCACCTCACAGCCCGCCGCGAGATGCGTCGAACCCGTCAACTGCGTCCCCGGCAGCACCGTCACGTCCTGCTCGTACGACACCGTCACATCCAGCAGCACCGACGCCGGATCCACCACCGTCACACCCGCCAGCATCGCCCGCTCCAGCAGCCGCCCGTTCAGCAGACGGCGCGCCTCCGCAAGCTGCACACGGTTGTTGATCCCCAGGATCTCCTGGTGGTCACCCGCCACCGACGCCCCCACCCGGTGCCCGGAACTGCGCAGGATGCCGAGCACATCGGTCAGATACTCCTCGCCCTGGCTGTTGTCCGTCCGCACCTTGCCCAGAGCGTCGACCAGCAGCCGCGCGTCGAACGCGAACACCCCCGAATTGATCTCGGAGATGGCGCGCTGCGCCTCCGTGGCGTCCTTGTGCTCGACGATGTCCGTCACCGCGCCGCTGTCCGCGTCGCGCACGATGCGGCCGTAACCCGTGGAATCCGGCACCTGAGCCGTCAGGACCGTGACCGCGTTGCCGTCCGCCGCATGCGTGTCCGCCAGCGCCTGGAGCGTCTCCCCGGTCAGCAGCGGAGTGTCCCCGCACGTGACGACGACCGTGCCGTCCAGCGCGACACCGCTGTCGGACAGCTCCTCCAGGCCCATCCGCACCGCGTGGCCGGTCCCGTTCTGCTCGTGCTGCACCGCCGTGCGCACACCGGCGTCGATCTCCGCGAGATGCGCCGTCACCTGCTCCCGGCCGTGACCGACGACCACCACGAGGTGCTCCGGATCGAGACTGCGGGACGCGGCGACGACATGGCCGACGAGGGAGCGACCGCAGATGTCGTGCATGACCTTGGGTTTCGCGGACTTCATACGGGTGCCCTCACCCGCTGCGAGTACGACGACGGCTGCCGGGCGGTTGGCGCTCACGGGGGTGCCCTTCGGCTACGGGGTCAGGGGGAACACCCGCAGGATACCGGGGGGTTGCGTAAGGCCGGGATTCGCGGACACGCGAGCGGGCCCCGGGGATGTGGAGGGGCGGAACTCGAACGCGGCGGTTACGTACGGTGAGCTCCCGGGGGAGGATTCGAACCCCCATCATTGGCACCAAAAACCAAGGACTTGCCCTTAGTCGACCCGGGAAGGATCTTGCACCCGATCCCCCGTCTCGGGTTCTCGGACTCCACATACTATGCCCGACCACCAGCCCTCGATGCGACGGTACAGATCGGCCCCCTGCAGGACCCGTACGACGAGGCAGCCGCGGTAGGCGGCGCCCACGTTCTTGCGGACGGTCTTCGGGTTGTGCCTTTTGAGTGTCGTCTTCCCGAAGTCGGCCACTTCCCGTCCGACGAGATCCGCCCAGAAGCGCTCCGCGGCGCTCACGTCCGCCGACTCATGGATCATGACCGAGAATCGCAGGCGAGCGGGTGCCACCTCCAGGAGTCCGAGCCAGGCGAGGTAGACCTTGATCATGTCCGGGTCGCTGTTGACGAAGGTGACAGATTCGCTGAAGCGGTAGGACTTGCTCTTGGTGCCCTCGGCCCAGTAGAGAGCCACTCCCACGACGAACAGATCTCGCGGCGAGAGCCGGCCGAGTTCCGCGGCCGCTTGTGCCACCGTCCTTTCGCGGGCGAGATCCCGCTCATGCCTGTAGGGGCCCCATCTCGCCTCGGCCATCATCCGGGCCCGTGCCACGGAGGGCTTCGGAGCCGGCAGATCGCGCACCCACAGGGAGACCGAGCTCTTGGCCACCCCCAGTTCCGCGACGATCTCGTCGTACGTCTTGCCGGCCTGCCGCAGCTCCCGAGCGCGGGCCTTCAGTTCGGGTTTCGCCTGCACCATGACGGCAGCCTCCGTGCAGGCCGAACCGTGTGGGGGCGAGTTGGAGGGTTATTCACCAGTTCGAGTAGGGAAATTGCGTTTCCATTGCGATGTCGCCCCTGTCCTGGCTGTGCGACGGAGTGTTCGGGTTCTGTGGCGGAATGGACGGTTCCTCGGTGGAGGCGGGAAAACGCCCGGCGGCCGGTCGTACGCTGGGCCGTATGACCGAGACGGGGGAGAGCCGGGCGGCGGTCGGCGGGCCTTGGTGGTGGGAGCGCCGCAGGAGCATGGCGCTGGACGTCGTCCTGGCTGCGGCGTCGTCGGCGGAGTGCGGTGTCCAGGGGGTCGGTTTCGCGGAGTCGGCCGGGCTGCCGGCCGCGGCGGGTGTGGTGCTGGGGGTTCTGGCCGGGGCGACGCTGGTGCTGCGCAGGCGGTGGCCGGTGGCTGTCGTGCTGGTCTCGGTGGCCGTGTCTCCGGCGGAGATGGGACTGCTGCTGGGTTTCGTCGGGCTCTACAGCCTGGCGGTGGCCGACGTGCCGCGCCGCATCCTGGTGCTGCTGACGGGCATGCAGGCCGCTGCGGGCGTGGTCATCACGCTGATACGCATGCATCAGAGCATCGGGCAGGACCGCGGGTTCAACCCGCCGGCGTGGTTCATTCCGCTGATGTCCCTGGCCCTGGCTCTGGTGCTGACAGCGCCGCCGGTGCTGATGGGCCTGTACGTGGGGGCGCGGCGGCGGCTTGTGGAGTCGCTGCGGGAGCGGGCGGACGGTCTGGCGCGCGAGTTGGCGCTGCTGGCGGACCGGGCGGAGGAGCGTGCCGAGTGGGCGCGCAACGAGGAGCGGACCCGTATCGCGCGGGAGATGCACGACGTGGTGGCTCACCGGGTGAGTCTGATGGTGGTGCATTCGGCGGCGTTGCAGGCGGTGGCGCTGAAGGATCCGGAGAAGGCTTCGAAGAACGCCGCGCTGGTGGGGGACATGGGGCGGCAGGCGCTGACGGAGCTGCGGACGATGCTCGGGGTGCTGCGTTCTCCGGAGGGCGGGCAGGCGGGCCTTCCGGGGCAGCAGGGCCGTGCGGGGGAGGGCGGTGTGTCGGAGCGGCTGGCGGAGTTCGCGGTGGCGGCGGCCGGGTCGTCGAAGGCGGGGGATGCCGGCCCGGCGGGGGGTTCGGGCGGTGGTTCCGCGTCGGGTGGTCCGGCGTCGAACGGTGGGTCCGTGTCACGCGGTTCCGGGGGGCCGGGCGTCCGGGAGGACGGGGGGCCTTGCCTGGAGGAGCTGGAGGCCCTGGTCGGGCAGTCGCGTGAGGCGGGGATGTCCGTGGAGTTCTCGGTGGACGGTGCGGGTGCCTCCCGTGGTTACGGGCCGGGTGTGGAGCAGACGGCGTTCCGGGTGGTGCAGGAGGCGCTGACGAACGTCCACAAGCATGCGTCGGGTGCCCGTACCCGGGTGCGGCTCGCGCACCGTGAGGGGGAGGTCGCGGTGCAGGTGGAGAACGAGCGGCCGCAGGACGGCGGGGACGCGGCGGGTGCGGGGCTGCCGAGCGGGGGGAACGGCCTGGTGGGGATGAAGGAGCGGGTGGCGGCGCTGGGCGGGGGTTTCGTTTCGGGTCCGACGGATTCGGGGGGGTTCCGGGTGTCGGCGGTGATTCCGGCGCGTGGGCCGGAGGCGCGGCGGCGGTAGCGCCGGGGGTGGGCCGGCCGGGTGCGGCGGTCTCAGGCGGGGCGTGTGCTCTCGCGTGTGAGGCGCTGGGGCCGCGTGCCGGTGAGGAGTGCCGAGAGGGCGGTGTCGAAGTCGCGGCCGAGGTACCAGTCGCCGGTGTGGTCGAGGCTGTAGACGCGTCCGTCGGTGTCGATGGCGAGGAGGGCGGCGTCGGGTCCGTCGGTGCCGAGGGGGCAGATCGCGGTGTCGAGGGCGCGGCCGAGGTCGGCGAGGGTGCGGGCGGCGTGGAGGGCGAGCAGGGGGTCGATGCGTAGGCTGCTCGGGGCGATCTGGGTGCCGGGGCCGGTGGGGTCGATGGGGAGGTTGCCGAATTCGGCCCAGACTTCGACGGCGGCGGCGCTGACGGAGTGCTGGTGGCCGCCGGGGGTGGTGTGGCCGCGGAGGGCGTCGGCCCACTGTTCCGCCTGCAGCATGTTCCAGCGGCCGGGTTCCCATCCTGCGGTGCGCAGGGCGTCGTCCACGGCGATGGGGAAGCGGGTGGCCGAGGTGCGCGATCGGGGTGGGCTCACGTCGTGGCCTCGGCGGCGGCAGCGGGGTCGACGGGGCGTACGCCGAAGTGGGCGAGGAGGGCCGCGCAGGTGCGGCAGGGGGGTGCGTAGCGGCCGTGCAGGGGGTCGCCGTCCTCGCGGATGTGGCGTGCGGTGATCTTGGAGTGTTTGAGGGCGCGCCGGGCTTCGCTGTGGGTGATCTGGCGGGGTTTGACGGTGGTCCTGCGGTGGGTGCGTTTGGCGGTGCGGGTGTCCTCGGCGGAGGTGAGGAAGCGGGAGAGCAGGACGGTTTCGGGGCAGCGGCCGGTGTGGCGGGTGCGGTGTTCGGTGGCGAGGGTGTCGAGGAAGTCCTGGACGAGGGGGTGGGGTGCGGGTCCCTGGTCGCCTTTGTGTGCGGTGGAGGTGAGGGTCTGGCCGCGTACGGAGAGGGCGGCCGCGATGGCGGGGAGGATGCCGTCGCGGCGGTGCTGGAGCGGGGGTGCGTGGTCGTCGCCTGTGGCGGTCCAGCCGAGGCGGGGGTCGGCCGGGGCGGTGCCGGGCGCGGCTGCGGCGCCGGTCGCGGTGGGTGTGCCGGCGGGGGAGGGCCCGGTGTAGGGCGGTCCCGCGGGGGGCGGTCCGGGTTGCGGCGGCGTGGACTGCAGCCGTGCGGAGCGCAGCGGTGCGGTGTTCATGTGGTGATTCCTCCCCGCACGGCCCTTTCTGCCGTTTGTGTCGTGTGTGTCGCCTGCGTGTGGCGCCAAGTATGCAGTGTGGGCGTCGAGTCGATCATGTCGCGTCGTATGTCATGGAGTTGTGACGGTTTCCGACGTGGTGTGGAACAGGGGTGGTGGTTCCGCGGAGCGGGAGCCAGCATGCGCGGTACGTCCAACCTCGAGGCAGGAGTCCGGTAATGCTCAGCACCTCTATACGGCGTCGCGATGCTCGTGACCGTCACACTCGAACGTGTGGTCGGAGTGGTAGTGCTCTGTCCGCGCGTGTGCGGCGCGCCGTCGGGGTCGCGGTGAGCGTGCCGGTGCTGGCCGTCTCCGTGGTGGCCTGCGGGGCGGGTTCGGACGGTGCGGGGGACGGCGGGAAGAAGGACGGCAGCCGGGAGGAGCGCGGTTCCGGCGGTTCGGGCTCGGGCGGTTCGGCCGGGCAGGGCGGTAGCGGTTCCGGCGGGGGAGGGGCCGCGGAGGAGAAACGGCTCGCTTCCGCGCTGCTGAAGTCGGGGGATGTGAAGGGGTACCGGGTGCAGCGCAGCAAGAAGGACGCGCTCCCCGCGCAGAGCACCGTGGAGTCGTACGAGCGGAAGTGCTCGGCTGTCACCGACGTGATGGACTCGGACCCCGTGCGGGCCCGTACCGCGTACATCAACGGCGTGCTGCAGAAGGGCTCTTCGCCTTCGGCGGGCGGTGCGGTGCAGCAGGTGCTGCTGGCTTCGTACGGGAAGGGCGAGGCCGAGGCGTGGCTGTCCGATCTGAAGAGGGCGCTGGGCGGCTGCAAGTCCTTCACCGCCAAGGACGGTGCGGGGGACAAGGTGCGGCTGACCGCGTCCCGGGGGCCGGTGGGCGTGGTGGGGGACGATTCGGTGGAGTTCACGCTGCGCGTGAAGCAGCAGAGCGATTCGCCGCTGGTCTTCACGGTCGTCCGGACCGGCGGCAGGACGGCCACGTTCATGTCGATCTCGCTCTCGGGGAAGCCGCAGCCCGTGGAGAAGGCCCTCGCGGTGAAGCAGCACCAGAAGCTGGCGGCGCTCGGCGGGGGCCGCTGACGGCGACCGACGGCGGCAGCCTCGGGGCGGGGCGCGCTCCGGCCCGCTCCTCTCCGCACTGATTCGCGACCGCCCGCCCTGGTCCGGACGCCGGTGCGGTCTGGCCGGGGTCCGCGTCCGGTCCCGGCGGGGTTTCGGGGTTCGTCGCCGATGCCCGTCCGCCCGCTGCTTGTCCGTCCGTGTCCGGATCGGGCGCCTGGAGCCGCGCGGAGGTCCCGGCGGGCCGGGGGCCGGGGCGTCCCCGGGCGGTGCTGAGCTCTCGCCCTACCGCATAGGCTGTGACGAGTCAGCCGGACGTGCAGCAGGGGGCCAAAGCCATGACGACAGGTCGGCTCGGGCTGGGGGCGCCTAGCGGTTCCCAGGGCTCGGGGATCGCCGCGCCACCGAACCGGGCTTACGCCGGGCAGGTCGTGAACTTCCCCGATCCGGTGCGTGCCGCCCGCCATCCGGGAGGGGTGCGGGTGGACGAGCACGGCCTGCCCGACTTCTCGCCGTACGCGCGTGCCGCCGCCGAGATCGCGGAGCCGCCCGAGGGTTTCGGCGGCGACGAACTGCGCCTGACGGACTACGTCTCGGCTAACGCCGCTCTGCACGCCGCCGGGCACGAACTGTGGGCCGACCTCCCGCCCGTGGCCACGCCGCACGGCTGGACGTGGCACCACGTCGCCTCGGGGCGGCGCATGGAGCTGGTGCCCGTGGAGGTCAAGGCGCTGCTGCGGCATCACGGCGGCCTGGCGGCGGCTGCCGTCGATCACGGGAAGACGGGGACGCGGCCTCTGCAGGACACCCGGCCCGTGCACTTCGCGGTGCCGCACGGACCGGCGGTGAGCGAGTCGCAGGTGCTGGAGGTCGAGGAGCGGCTGGGGTACCGGCTGCCGGGCGCGTACCGCTCCTTCCTGAAGGCGGCGGGCGGCTGCGCGCCCCGGGGCGTGGCCCTGGACGCGGAGCTGGGGCTGCTGGTGGACCAGCCGTTCTTCACGGTGCGCGAGGACGCGGCCGTCAACGACGTGGTCTACGTCAACAAGTGCCTGCGCGACCACTTCACGAAGGACTTCCTCGGTGTGGGGTTCGTGCAGGGCGGGCTGCTCGCCGTGAAGGTGAAGGGCGAGGCCGCCGGCTCGGTGTGGTTCTGCCCGTTCGACGACGTACGGGACAGGGACGGGCTCCAGGTGCAGGAGCGGACGGAGCGGCTGCTGCGTCCGTGCGGTGCCGACTTCGACGAGTTCCTGCTGCGGCTGGCCGGCAGTCCGCCGGAGCTGGAGACCGTGGCGAACCTCATGGTGGACGGCGGCTTCGCACGTGCCGTCCAGCTCTGAGGGTGACGTGAGGGTGGGGTGAGAACGCGATGGTGACCTTCGCACAGGCTCAGGAGCGCGCGGAGCGCTGGGTCAACGGGGGTGTCCCCGAGGAGCCGGGACGCCGGCGGTTCGAGGTGCGGGTCCGGGAGTTCGACCTCGGGTTCGTCGCGTGGGCCGAGGCGTCCGAGGAGTACTCCGACGGCGGCGCGGACCAGGGCGTCGGCCGTCAGCGTCTGGTGATAGCGCGGGACAGCGGGGACACCACCCTGTGGCCCGCCCTGCCCGTGGGCGAGGTGATCCGGCGCTACGAGGAGGAGTACGGCAACTCTGTTTCCGTTCCCGCCTCTTCGGGCGTACCGCCGCAGCGCCTGGACCTGGAGGCGACGTCGTTCCTGCTGACCCCGCCGGGGTGGCTGCAGGAGGCGGCCGACCAGATGGGCATCCCGGACCGGCGGTCGCCGGGGTCCGGCACCGCCGGTCAGAACGCCGCCGCCGCTGCCGCCCCGCAGGCTCCGGCCGCGGAGGGCGTGAGCCCCTGGGACGCCGCGGACACCAGCAGTTCGGGTGGTGGTGAAGCGCAGTCGCCGCCCGCGACGGTCTTCGCGCCCCCGCTCTCCGGCAGCGACGACGAGTACTCCGGCGGCGACGACGAGCGGTGGGAGGCGAAGACGGAGATGATGCCGGAGACGCGCCCGCTGCCCAGCACGGCCGTGAACCCGGCAGTGGACGAACCCGGGGCAGGCTCCGGGCCCTCGGCTCCGCCTCCCCCGTCCCAGCCGCCGAACGTCCCCGCGCCGCCTGCCGGTTCGGCTCCGGGCCAGGGAACGGGCGCCGGTTCCGGCGGTGTGCACCACGCGGCGACGATGCTCGCCGGTCCGGCTTCCGGGGGCCCGGACGGTACGCCCCCTCCGCCTCCGGCTCCGCCGGGGGCGCCCGGCAGCGCCGGGGACTTCGCCGACGCCGACACGAGCCGTGCCGCGCGCGGTGACAACCCGTCGCGGGGCGGCGGGCCGTCCGTGCCGCCCCCGCCGGGAGCCCCGGGCACGCCCGGTGCCCGGTCAGACGGCTCCGGCGCATCCGGGCCGTCCGGCGGCGGCTACGTGCCGACGCAGCTGGTCTCTTCCGCCGAGGTGGAGGGCCAGCTCGGCGAGAACGGGCAGCCCGCCGGTGGTTCCGGCGGCGGTGAGGGCTCCTCCGGAGGTTCCGGACCGGCCTCCGGGCAGGGCGGCGGCCAGGGTCAGGGGCCCGGCTCGGGCGGTGTGCACCACGCGGCCACGATGCTGGCGGGGCCTTCCCAGGGCGGTCCGGGCGGCCCACCGCCTCCGCCTCCCGCACCGGGCACTCCGCCTCCCGCTCCCGGTACTCCGCCTCCCCCGGGCGGCGGGGGCGACGTCCACCATGCGGCGACGATGCTCGCCGGCCCGGCACAGAGCGGCGGCCCCGCCGCGCCCGCACCCCCCGGGCCCCCGCCCGGCGTCCCGGGCGCGCCTCCCGGAGTGCCCGCCGCCCCGGGCGGGGGCGTGTCGCCGCAGGCGTACGGCTTCCCGCAGGGCGCGCCGGGTCCGCAGCCCGGGGGACCGCCGCCCGCGTACGGATACCCCCAGCAACAACAACAGCAGCAGCCCAGCGGGCAGCCCACGGTCGGTCCCGGCTACATGGCGGTGCTCAGCTACCGGGCGCCCGACGGGTCGGAGCAGCAGCTCATCCGGCGTTCCGCTCCAGGAACCCCGCATCCCGAGTGGCAGATCCTGCACGAGCTGCGGAACATGAACGTCCCGCCGCAGCAAGTGGTGGAGCTGCACACCGAGTTGGAGTCCTGCGACCTGCCGGGCGGCTACTGCGCGCGCATGGTCCGGGAGACCTGGCCTCAGGTGCGGATCACGCACACCGCCCCGTACGGACGTGACCACGCCTCCCGTCAGCAGGGCGTGCGGCACCTGCTGGAGCACCAGGGCGAGCTGCACCAGGTCGCCGACGGTCCGGCGCGGCCCGCTCCGTTCCGGGTGCCGCTGCCGCCGCAGCACCAGATCCCGCCCATGCCGCCGCTCCCGCCGGACGCCGTCGGGCAGGAACTTGCCCAGGCCTTCGGCCCGCAGGGCGTCTTCCGCTTCGAGCAGCACGCGGTCTCACGGCAGGGCGTGCCCGACATCGTGGGGCAGACGCTGATGTGGGCGGGCGTCCCCGTCGACGTGAACCCCTTCTTCTGGGGGCAGGCCCAGCCCGGCCGTCCGGTGCCGACGCTCGCGGAACTCGCGCAGGAACGCGGCGTGCTGCCGGCCTCCGACGCCGGGTCGTACCTGGTGATGGGGAACGACTTCGGCCGTCAGCTGTGCGTGCAGTACGGGACGGCCCACATCGTGGCCGTCCCGCTGGAGGGAAGCCCTGAAGGGCGGGCGGCGCAGCCGCAGTTCGTCAACACCGGCCTGCCCGAGTTCGTCCGCTGCATGGCGGCGCTGGGCCGGATGTGGCCGCTGCGGTTCGGGCTCACGCAGGAGCAGGCGGGCCGCTGGACGGTCGACTTCCAGCTGCAGCTGGCCGCGCTGGACCCGGCGGCGCTCTCCTCGCCGGAGAACTGGTGGGCGGTGCTGCTGGAACAGATGTGGGACGGGCTCTTCTAGACCCGCCCCCGCCCCCGCCCCCGCCGTTGCCGTCACCGCCGCCGGCCCCGCGGGGGTGGCCGAGGCCCTCGTGACAACTGCCGGGTGGACGTCGACGATGGCTGCATGGCGCGACTTCGCGACATCGTCTTCGACTGCGTGCACCCGGCGGCCGCGGCCCGGTTCTGGGCCTCCGTGCTGGACGGGTACGCCGTCGCCCCGTACGACGAGGCGGAACTCGCCCGCCTGCGGGCCAGGGGGATCACCAGCGTCGAGGACGATCCGACCGTGCTCGTGGAGCCGGCGGCCGGAGGGCCGCGTCTCTGGTTCCAGCTGGTGCCCGAGGCGAAGTGCGTGAAGAACCGGGCCCACCTGGATGTGACGGCCCCGGACATGGAGGCGGAGGTCCGACGGCTGACCGGGCTGGGCGCGACCGTCCAGGCCCGTCACGACGGCCACGCCGTCCTGCTCGACCCCGAGGGCAACGAGTTCTGCGTCTTTCCCGGGAGTTGAGGCACCGCGGGGCTGCCCGCGCGAGCAGCGCGCCGTGTGCGTACGCCCCTGCGTATCCGTGCGTCCAGGCATCCCCGCAGCCGCATCTCGCAGCCGGGGTGCGCCCGCCGTTCACCCTTCGCGGCGGCTCTCCACGCCTGACCTGTCACTCGCGCGGATGGTGCGCCGTCCCGTGCACACCGGCGGGCCGCGGGCCGCCGATTCCCGCGCCTGCTGCCGAATCCGGCCGGTCAACGCCCTGGCCGCGTCCGCTCCGGCGCGGCCTGGTGACTCCGCGCCCCGTACGTGATGCGCTCGTATGGAGTGTTGCGTTATGCCCGCTTCGCTCGGATCAAGAAAGATGTGCCTCTCCGCCGTTGAGTGTTGCCGATCGCTGAGTAAGGGGCTCGAAATGGGTGCGTCGCCGCATGCCTTCGCTGTTGTACGGGGCCGTGGTTACCGGCCCGAGCAGGTCGACAGGATGGTGGCCGGCCTGATCGAGCAGTCCCGGCAGGACTGGGAGCACGTCGCCGAACTCACCGCACGGGCAGAGGAGTTGCGGTTGGAGGCCGCCCGGTTGCAGGACGCGGTCGCGGCCAGGCCACCGGAGGAGTACGCGGCGCTGGGCGAGAACGCGGGGCAGTTGCTGTCGCTGGCGGAGACCGAGAGCGCGCGGCTGCGCGAGGCCGGCCAGGCGGAGGCGCGGCGGACGATGCTGGAGGCGGAGTCGGTGTCCGTCGCGTGGCGCGAGGCGGCACAGCGTGACGCGCAGCGTGTGCGTACGGAAGCGGCAGCCGGCGCGGCCCGCACGGTCGAGGCGGCGCGGAGCGAGGCCGTCACGCTGCTCTCGGAGGCCCGCGCCGCGGCGGAGGAGGCCCGTACCGGCGCGGAGGAGAACCTGCGGGAGGTCTCGCGGCGCTGCGCTGAGGCCATGGCCGAGCAGGAGCGGGCCCGCGCTCAGGCGCAGGAGGAGGCGGAGCGCCGCTTCGCTGCCCGGGAGGGGGAGGTCGAGGCCTACATCGAGAGCCTGGCCGCGCGGGGCGAGCAGTTGCTGCGCGAGGCGCGGGCGGAGCGAGCGGAGGCGGAGGAGGCGGCACGGCTGAAGCAGGAGGAGGCGGTCGCGCGGGGGGAGGAGCTGCTGGCGGAGGCGCGGGTGCGCGAGGAGGCCGTCGAGCGCGAGACCGCCGGGGTGCTGCACGAACACGCAGAGCGGGCCGAGCAGTTGAGGCAGCACATGACGCGCGTGCGCAGCACCCTCGCGTCGCTCACGGGCCGTGAGCCGGACATGGGGCCCGAGCCGGACGGCGAGGGCGCGGACGGACCGGCCGGCCGTGACGTGCGGACGGACGGGCGGAACGCCGCGGGGGGCCCGCAGGTCATCGTGCCCGGGCAGGGCGAGCAGCCCGGTGGGTCCTCGCGCTGAACGAGCCCCGAAAGGCGGGGAGTTCGGACTTCCACGGGTAGCAGTCGTACGGCATCGGGACGGGCCGGGCGGAGGGGCCGGGCGGCCCCTCCGCCGTCACCGCCGCTCCGCCCCCGCCAGGAGGCGCGGCTCGGCCGCCGCATACTCCTGGATCTGCCGGTCCTGGCTCTCCGGCCGGCTGAGGAGGGTTCCCGCCCACCCGAGGAGGAAGCCCAGCGGCATGCTGATCAGGCCGCTGGTGGTGAGCGGGAAGATGTCGAAGTCCGAGTCGGGGAACAGGGACTGAGGCGTCCCGGAGACGGTGGTGGAGAAGACCGTTACCACCGTCGCGGAGACCGTTCCCCCTATGAGGGAGCCGAGCACACCGGTGCGGGTGCAGCGCGGCCAGAAGAGGCTGAGGACGAGAGCGGGCGCGATGGCGGACGCACCGATGCTGAACGACAGGATGATCAGCGCCCGCAGGCCGTTGTCCTGGACGAGCACGGCGATCACGATGGCGGGCACGCCTACTGCGAACGCCGCGGCACGCGCGATCAGCAGCTCCCGCCGTGGCTCGGGCTCGGTGCCCTTGCGGGTGGTGACGTGCGCGTACAGGTCGTGGGCGAGGGAGTTCCCGCAGGCCAGGATCATGCCGGCCACCGAGGAGAGCAGCGTCAGGAACACCGCGGTGGCTACCGTGGTGAAGACGAGCGTGGAGAAGGACGCGGAGTCCGCGACGATCGCCTGGGCGAGCTGGAGGATCGCGGTGCTGCCCTGGGGGCCGCCCGCCTCGATGACGCCCCGTCCCAGCAGGGCGGTGGCGCCGGCGCCGACGACCGCGATGAGGACGACGAAGACGCCCATGATCATCACGGCGTACGACATGGCGCGCCGGATCGCCGGCGCGTTCTTCGCGGTGAACATGCGCATCGTGACGTGCGGCAGGCAGGCCGCGCCGAAGACCACGGTCAGCGCGCTGAACACGAGGTCGACCTTCCCCAGCGGCGTCGCCTCGATGAGCAGCCCGGACCGGGAGAAGGCCGGCCCGGCGCCGCTGCCCTGGTCCGCGAGCGCGAGGAGGCGCGAGGGGTTCCAGCCGACCTTGTCCATGACGAGCACGGCGAGCAGCGCCGAGGCGGCGAAGAGCACGACGAGTTTGATGATGTGGATGAGGGCAGTGCCCTTCATGCCGCCGATGGCCGCGTAGCCGATCATGAGCCCTCCGAGGGCGATGATCGTCGCCGTACGGACAGACGAGCCCTCGAATCCCAGCACGAGCGTGACGAGATGTCCCGCGCCGGAGAGCTGGAAGACCATCAGGGGCAGCAGCGAGGCCAGGGTGACGGCTGTCGTCGCGAGGCGCACGCTGCGGCTGGGCGCCCGGTGGGTGAGCGCGTCACCGATGGTGAACCGGCCCGCGTGGCGCAGCGGTTCGGCGAGCAGCACCATCAGCAGGAGGAGCGACAGGGCGGTGCTCAGAGCGAGGATGAGTCCGTCGAAGCCGGTGAGGGCGATGATGCCGATGGTCGACAGGACGGTCGCGGCGGATATGTAGTCGCCCGCGATGGCGAGGCCGTTGCGCAGGGGAGCGAGGGTGCGGAAGCCGGTGTAGAACTCGTCGAGGTCGTCCCGCTCAGCGCTCGTCATGATGCACAGCAGCAACGTGACGCTGACCAGCCCCGCGAAGATCGCGAACGAGAGCGACTGCGAACTGGCGTCCACTGTCTGCGAGTTCATCGGCTCCACCTCTGCTGTGCCCTGGCCTTCTCGCGGGCCTCGGCCTCGACGATGCGTACGCGGTGCGCGACGGGGTCGACGGTGGAGCGGGCGAGGAACTCGTACACGAGGATCGCCGCGAGGGTGATCGGGACGAGCGAAAGCCCCAGGCACACGCCGAGGTTGAGGTTCCCGGCGACCTTCGCGCCCATGACGTCCGGCAGGTAGGCGGCCATCACCAGGAAGGCCGAGTAGTAGGCGAGGAGCGCCGCCGCCATGCCGCGGCGCAGCAGGCGGTACGCGGAGCGCAGCTGGTGCAGGGCGGTGTTCTCCCGTGCCGGGACGCTCGGCGGGTAGCCGGGCGGCGGCCCGTGGGAGGGCGGCGGGGGCTGGGGGTGCCAGGGGGGATACGGGGGCGGAGGTGGATACGTTCCGTAGTCGTCGGGAAACCCACGATGATCATCGGTACTGAACGCCATTCGTGGCTCTCCTTCTGCCCGGAGTGCGTAAAACCCGAGGTCGTCGGCACGTTACCGGCGGGTCGAGTCCGGGTGGAAGGGCTGCGTGAGAACCCGTCACAAACTCCACATTGTTACTTACGGTAATAACAGAAAGTGTCAATGCCCCTTAGGGGTGGCCCCTGTCGGCACCCGGTTGATCCGGGTCCGGGAGTTTCGTCCTGGGGCAGGAGGAGTCCGGCTGGGGCGGTCTATAAGCTGCTGATACGTCCTGCCGGAACGTCCGTACCGGCAGGGGCAGTTCCTGTTCCTTACTCGCGCACCCACTCCGCGCCCGGATCCGGCTCGGGGTGGGGGTAACCCCCGCACGCGAACGCGTACGGGCACCATCGCGACGGCCGTCTTCCTGCGTAAGGCTGGCCTGTGCGGCGGCCGCAACCGCCGCACAGGCCGCCCCGCCGACCCTCGGCATGCGGAGGCGGTCCGCCGACGGTCCGAAGCGGCACCCCGCGGCGTCCGCGCCGGGCACCGGCGGCACCGCTGCCCGGCACCACGCGTCCCGAGCGACCGCCGCCGACCCGTCCGAGAGATCCGCTGCCCTTCCGGGCCGCCCGCCAGACGAACGAGGAGAAGAGAAGTGACGACGGCTGTGACGACACCCGCGACAGGGGGCAACGGGGCACGTTCGGCTGTCGCCGCCTCCGCCCGGAAACTGGTGAAGGCCTACGGCTCCGGTGAGACCCGGGTCGTGGCGCTCGACCACGTCGACGTGGAGATCGCCCGGGGCGCCTTCACCGCGATCATGGGACCCTCCGGGTCCGGCAAGTCGACCCTGATGCACTGCCTGGCCGGGCTCGACTCCGTGACCGAGGGCGAAGTCCGGGTCGGCGGACAGGAGATCACGAGACTGAAGGAGAAGAAGCTCACGCGGCTGCGCCGCGACCGGATCGGCTTCATCTTCCAGGCGTTCAACCTGCTGCCCACCCTCGACGCCCTGGAGAACATCACGCTCCCCATGGACATCGCGGGCCGGAAGCCCGACAAGGCGTGGCTGGAGAACGTCATCGCCACCGTGAACCTCGAAGGCCGGCTCAAGCACCGCCCCAGCGAACTCTCCGGCGGCCAGCAGCAGCGCGTCGCCGTCGCACGCGCCCTGGCGGCGCGGCCCGAGATCATCTTCGCGGACGAACCGACGGGCAACCTCGACTCCCGTTCGGGCGCGGAGATGCTCAGGTTCCTGCGCCGCTCCGTCGACGAGCTCGGGCAGACCATCGTGATGGTGACCCACGACCCGGTGGCGGCCGCCTACTCCGACCGCGTCCTCTACCTCGCCGACGGCCGCATCGTCGACGAGATGGACAGTCCCACGGCCGAGGCGGTGCTCGACCGCATGCTGCGCCTCGCTGAGGACGTCCCCGGCGCCGACGGCACCCACGGGAGCGCGTCGTGACCGTACTCAAGGCATCCCTGCGCAACTTCCTGGCGCACAAGGGGCGCATGGCGCTCAGCGCCGTCGCGGTCGTGCTGTCCGTGGCGTTCGTCTGCGGGACGCTGGTCTTCACCGACACCATGACGACCACCTTCGACAAGCTCTTCGCCTCGACGTCCGCGGACGTCACCGTCAGCCCGAAGAAGCCGAAGGACGACAAGGCGCAGCAGGAGACGGGCCGTCCGCCGTCGGTGCCGGAGTCCGCCCTCGCCGGGGCGCGGACCGCGGAGGGCGCCAAGTCCGTGGAGGGCATGGTCTCCAGCGAGAAGGTCACCGTCGTCGACGGCGACGACAAGAACATCGGCTCCACGACGGGCGCCCCCACCATCGCCTCCAACTGGACCACCGGCGACCGCACGACGATGAAGATCACCTCGGGGCACGCGCCCCGCGGCGCCTCCGACGTCATGGTCGACGCCGACACGGCGAAGAAGCGGAAGCTGAAGCTGGGCGACGAACTGCGCACCATCACCGCGACCGGTGACATCGAGGCGAGGATCTCCGGCATCGCGACCTTCCAGGTCACCAATCCCGGCGCGGCGATCGTCTACTTCGACACCCGCACAGCGCAGCGGGAGCTGCTGGGGGCCACCGACGCCTACACGGGCGTCGCGGTGACCGCCGGCAGCGGCGTCACGCACGCCGAGCTGAAGAAGAACGTCACCGAAGCCCTCGGGGCGGGCACGTACACGTACCAGACGAAGAAGGAGGCGGCCGACTCCAGCCGCGAGCAGATCGGCTCCTTCCTGGACGTGCTCAAGTACGCCCTGCTCGGTTTCGCCGGCATCGCGCTCCTCGTCGGGATCTTCCTGATCGTCAACACCTTCTCGATGCTCGTCGCGCAGCGCACCCGCGAGATCGGCCTCATGCGGGCCATCGGGTCCAGCCGCCGCCAGGTCAACAGGTCGGTGATGATCGAGGCGCTGCTGCTGGGCGTCGCCGGTTCCGTGGTCGGCGTAGGCGCCGGAGTCGGCCTGGCCATCGGCCTGATGGAGCTGATGGGCGCCCTGGGCATGAACCTCAGCACCTCGGAGCTGACGCTCGCCTGGACGACACCCGTCGCCGGACTCGTCCTCGGCATCCTCGTCACCCTCCTCGCGGCCTACCTGCCGGCGCGGCGCGCCGGACGGGTCTCCCCGATGGCGGCGCTGCGGGACGCCGGAACCCCCGCCGACGGCAAAGCCGGCACGGTGCGCGGCGTGCTGGGCCTCCTCCTCACGGCAGGCGGCGGAGCGGGCCTGTACGCGGCCACGCAGGCCGAGAAGGCCTCGGACGGATCGGTGTGGCTGGCGGCAGGCGTGGTGCTGACCCTCGTCGGTTTCGTCGTCGTCGGCCCGCTGCTCGCGGGCGGGCTCGTGCGGGTGCTCTCGGTGGTGACGCTGCGCCCCTTCGGGCGCGTCGGCCGCCTCGCCGAGCGCAACGCCCTGCGCAACCCGCGCCGTACCGGTGCGACCGCCGCGGCGCTGATGATCGGGCTCGCACTCGTCGCGTCGCTCTCGGTCGTCGGCTCCTCGATGGTCGCCTCCGCCACGGAGGAACTGGACCGTTCCGTGGGAGCGGACTTCATCGTCCAGTCCAACAACGGCCAGCCGGTGACGGCAGCGGCCGAGAAGAGGGCCCGGAAGTCGGAGCGGCTGAAGACCGTCACCACGTACAAGATGGTCGGCGCCCGCGTCACCGCCCCCGACGGCTCCACGGCGGCCGAGCACCTCGCCGCCACCGAACCCGCGTACATGGACGCCCTGCGGCGCGAGACGACGTCGGGCGACCTGGCGGCGGCGTACGGCAAGGACTCCATGTCGGTCGGCGCCGAGTACGCGAATAAGCACGGCGTCGAGGTCGGGGACACCCTGGAGGTCGCCTTCTCCGGCGGACGCGAGGCGGAACTGAAGGTCGCCGCGATCACCTCCGACGACACCAACGTCGACAAGGGCGCGAAGTACATCCACGTCGACACCGCCCGCCGGTACCTGCCCGCCGACCAGTTCCCCCTGAGCTGGATGGTGCTCGCCACGGCCGACGAGGGCCACGAGAAGGCCGCGTACGCCGCCCTGAAGAAGCAGATGAAGCCGTACCCGCAGTACCAGGTGCGCGACCAGGCCGACTACAAGGAGACCCTGCAGGAGCAGGTAGGGCAGATGCTGAACATGGTCTACGGGCTGCTGGCGCTGGCGATCATCGTCGCGGTGCTCGGCGTCGTGAACACCCTCGCGCTGTCCGTCGTCGAACGCACCCGTGAGATCGGCCTCATGCGGGCCATCGGTCTCTCCCGGCGGCAGCTGCGCCGCATGATCCGCCTGGAGTCGGTCGTCATCGCCCTCTTCGGCGCCCTTCTCGGCCTCGGCCTGGGCATGTGCTGGGGCGCGGCGGCGCAGAAGCTGCTCGCGCTCGAGGGGCTGGGGGTGCTGGAGATCCCGTGGCAGACGATCGGAGCCGTCTTCGTCGGCTCGGCCCTGGTCGGCCTCGTGGCGGCGCTGGCCCCCGCGTTCCGCGCGGGCCGCATGAACGTCCTGAACGCGATCGCCACGGAGTAGGTCCCGGGCGGGGGCCCGACGCGGGGCCCGGGTGCGCGTGACGGACGCCACCCGGGCCCCGCGCCTGTTCTGCCTCCGCCCGTTCCGCCTCCGCGCCGGCCCCTCCTGCCGCGCCCGCGTGTTCGGCCGCCCGCTGCCGGGCCCGTCGTCCCGCCGCTGCGGGGCAGGCGGGCCGTCCCGGCGGACCCGTCCCCCTTGCGAGGGGCCGCCGCCGATCGGGTCGGCGGCGGTCGTCCGGCCGCCGTACGCTTGGAAACCCCCGGAACGTCCGCGTCGCGCCGTTGCGGGGCATCTCGCGTTGCCCACCCCCGGACGGGAAGCCCCACATGAGTCTCACCGGACTGCTCGACGCCGTCGCCCGCGACCCCGCACTCGAGGAGGCCGTCAAGGCCGCCGCCGACGGCAACCGGCACCACGTCGACCTCGTCGGCCCCGCCGCCGCCCGGCCCCTTTCCGTCGCCGCGCTCGCCCGCTCCTCCGGCCGCACCGTGCTGGCCGTGACCGCGACGGGCCGCGAGGCCGAGGACCTCACCGAGTCGCTGCGCTCGCTGCTGCCGCCCGAGGGCGTCGTGGAGTACCCGTCGTGGGAGACGCTGCCGCACGAGCGGCTCTCGCCCCGCTCCGACACCGTCGGCCGCCGCCTCGCCGTGCTGCGCCGCCTCGCGCACCCGGACGCCGGCGACCCCGGCGCCGGGCCCGTCAGCGTCGTCGTCGCACCCGTACGGTCCGTGCTCCAGCCGCAGGTGCAGGGCCTGGGAGACCTGGAGCCCGTCGCGATACGGCAGGGGCAGAGCGTCGAGATGGACGAGGCGGTCGACGCCCTCGCCGCGGCGGCCTACTCCCGGGTCGAACTCGTCGAGAAGCGCGGCGAGTTCGCCGTACGAGGCGGAATCCTGGACGTCTTCCCGCCCACCGAGGAGCACCCGCTCCGGGTGGAGTTCTGGGGCGACGAGGTCGAGGAGATCCGGTACTTCCGCGTCGCCGACCAGCGCTCCCTCGAAGCCGCCGAGCACGGTCTGTGGGCACCGCCGTGCCGGGAGCTGCTGCTGACGGACGAGGTGCGGCAGCGGGCCGCCGACCTCGCGGAGGACCACCCCGAACTCGGCGAACTGCTCGGCAAGATCGCCGAGGGCATCGCCGTCGAAGGCATGGAGTCGCTGGCGCCGGTCCTCGTCGACGACATGGAGCTGCTGCTCGACGTCGTGCCGGAGGGCACGATGGCCGTGGTCTGCGACCCGGAGCGGGTGCGTACCAGGGCGGCCGACCTCGTCGCCACGTCGCAGGAGTTCCTCCAGGCCTCCTGGAGCGCGACCGCCATGTCCGACTCGGGGCAGGCGCCCGTCGACCTCGGCGCGGCCTCGCTGTGGGGCATCGCCGACGTACGGGAGCGCGCCCGCGAACTGGGGATGCCGTGGTGGTCGGTCAGCCCCTTCAGCGCCGACGCCGACCTGGACACGGACGGCCCGGAGACCGGCGGGGACGACGTCCTGCGGCTGGGCATGCACGCGCCCGAGACGTACCGCGGCGACACCGCCCGCGCCCTCGCCGACACCAAGGGCTGGCTGTCGGCGGGCTGGCGCTGCGTGTACGTCACCGAAGCGCACGGGCCTGCCGTCCGCACGGCGGAAGTGCTCGGGAACGAGGGGATCGCGGCCCGCCTGGAGAGCGACCTGGGCGAGATCGCGCCGTCCGTGGTGCACGTGGCGCAGGGATGCCTCGACAACGGCTTCGTCGACCCTGGCCTGAAGCTGGCCGTGCTGACGGAGACCGACCTGTCCGGGCAGAAGGCCGCGGGCAGGGAGGCCGCCCGCATGCCCGTGCGGCGGCGCAAGCAGATCGACCCGCTCACCCTCGTCCCGGGCGACTACATCGTGCACGAGCAGCACGGCGTCGGCCGCTACGTCGAGATGGTCCAGCGCACCGTGCAGGGGGCCACCCGCGAGTACCTGCTGGTGGAGTACGCGCCCGCCAAGCGGGGGCAGCCCGGCGACCGGCTGTTCGTCCCCACGGACCAGCTGGAGCAGGTCACCAAGTACGTCGGAGGCGAGCAGCCCTCGCTGCACCGCCTCGGCGGCGCCGACTGGACGAAGACCAAGGCCCGCGCGAAGAAGGCCGTCAAGGAGATCGCCGCCGACCTGATCAAGCTGTACTCGGCGCGCATGGCGGCCCCGGGGCACCCCTTCGGCCAGGACTCGCCCTGGCAGCGGGAGCTGGAGGACGCCTTCCCCTACGCCGAGACGCCCGACCAGCTCACCACCATCGGCGAGGTCAAGGAGGACATGGAGAAGTCGGTCCCGATGGACCGGCTGATCTGCGGAGACGTCGGCTACGGCAAGACCGAGATCGCCGTGCGCGCCGCGTTCAAGGCCGTGCAGGACGGCAAGCAGGTCGCCGTCCTCGTACCGACGACGCTGCTCGTGCAGCAGCACTTCTCCACGTTCTCCGAGCGGTACGGACAGTTCCCCGTCAACGTGCGGGCGCTGTCGCGGTTCCAGACGGAGAGCGAGGCCCGCGCCGTCGTCGACGGGCTGCGCGAGGGCTCCGTCGACGTGGTCATCGGCACGCACCGCCTCTTCTCGTCCGACACCAAGTTCAAGGACCTCGGACTGCTCATCGTCGACGAGGAGCAGCGCTTCGGCGTCGAGCACAAGGAGCAGCTGAAGAAGCTCCGCGCCAACGTCGACGTGCTGAGCATGTCGGCCACCCCCATCCCGCGCACCCTGGAGATGGCCGTCACCGGCATCCGCGAGATGTCGACGATCACCACCCCGCCCGAGGAGCGTCACCCCGTGCTGACGTTCGTCGGGCCGTACGAGGAGAAGCAGATCGGCGCCGCGATCCGCCGCGAACTGCTGCGCGAGGGGCAGGTCTTCTACATCCACAACCGTGTGGAGTCCATCGAGCGGGCGGCGGCGCGGCTGCGCCAGATCGTGCCGGAGGCCCGGATCGCCACGGCGCACGGGCAGATGTCGGAGCAGGCCCTCGAACAGGTCGTCGTCGAATTCTGGGAGAAGAAGTCGGACGTGCTGGTCGCCACGACGATCGTCGAGAACGGCATCGACATCTCCAACGCCAACACCCTCATCGTCGAACGCGGCGACAACTTCGGCCTCTCGCAGCTGCACCAGCTGCGCGGCCGGGTCGGGCGAGGCCGGGAGCGCGGTTACGCCTACTTCCTCTACCCGCCGGAGAAGCCGCTGACGGAGACCGCGCACGAGCGCCTCGCGACGATCGCCCAGCACACCGAGATGGGCGCCGGCATGTACGTCGCGATGAAGGACCTCGAGATCCGCGGCGCCGGCAACCTCCTCGGCGGAGAGCAGTCCGGCCACATCGCCGGGGTCGGCTTCGACCTGTACGTGCGGATGGTCGGCGAGGCCGTCGCCGACTACCGCAAGGCGCTGGAAGAGGGAGGCGGCGAGGCCGAGGAGGCCCCGCTCGAGGTCAAGATCGAACTGCCCGTGGACGCGCACGTACCGCACGACTACGCCCCCGGCGAGCGGCTGCGCCTCCAGGCGTACCGGGCCATCGCCTCCGCCAACTCCGAGGAGGACATCGCCGCCGTCCGCGAGGAACTGGCCGACCGGTACGGGCCGTTGCCGGAGCCGGTCGAGAACCTGCTGCTGGTAGCGGGGCTCCGCATGCTCGCCCGCTCGTGCGGCGTCACGGACGTCACGCTCCAGGGCAACAACGTGCGGTTCAGCCCGGTGGAGCTGCGTGAGTCGCAGGAGCTGCGGCTCAACCGGCTCTACCCGCGCTCGGTCGTCAAGAGCGCGACGCGGCAGGTCCTGGTGCCGCGTCCGAAGGCGGGCGGCATCGGCGGGAAGCCCGTCGTCGGCCGTGAACTGCTGGCCTGGGTCGGGGAGTTCCTCACGTCGGTGCCGGGGGCGTGAGGCGGCGGCGGCCGGACCGGTAGGAGCGGGGGCGCGCGACTCTGACCGGGAGACGGCGCGTGGGGGCGGGGCCCGCGGATTCCCGGGACTGCGGGCGCGGCGCGAGGACGGCGGGGCTTACGCAGGTCACGGCCGGTGGAAGCGCACCTCCGGGTTCGCGGGTGAGGGCCCACGCAGCAGCGGTTGCGGGATGCCGCGCAGATGCCGGTCGAAGAACGCACCCGTGTAGGCGCGGGTGATCTGCCCCGAACGGTCGCCGGGCAGCGGCGTATCGGGATCGGTCATCCCCAACTGCCCTGCCAGCACCGGCAGATCGTTGAACGTGAAGTGCCCGGAGCCCTCGACCGTCAGCCACCGCTTCCAGCCGTCGAGCCGCTCCCATGCCGCGTCCCACGTCCCGTCCTCGCCGCCGGGGCTGTGGCCCGCGGCGGTGCCCATCATCAGGAACGGGCGGCGGTCCAGGCCCTCTTCGGGGACGGGGGAGAAGAACGTGCCGTCCAGATCGGCGCCTGCCCGGACGCGCTCGTCGTCGGCCATGAGCTGAGCGGCCGAGTTGCCGCCGATGGAGTGGCCGGCCACGCCGATGCTCCGACGGTCGATCATGCGAGCGTGCCGCCAGGCGGGACGGGGGCCGGTCAACTCGTCGATCAGGAAGGACATATCAGCGGAACGGCCCCTCGCGACCTTCGCCAGCACCGCCCGCGACTCGTCCCCGTCGGGCACCTCCTCCACGGCGTCGCAGGCGGCGCACGTCGTCAGCCGTCCGCCGGGGAAGGACGTACCGAACGACTCCCAGGCATGGTCCACGACGGCCACCACGTAACCTCTCGCCGCGAGTTCCTCCGCGAGGACGGTGAGCGTGGTGCGCTGCAGCGTGAAACCGGGGGAGAGCACGACCAGCGGCCGCCTGCCGCGGACGGGGCGGGCGTCTGTCCGCGCGTTCGTGCGCACCGACGTCACCGTCTCCACCGGCACCTTCCCGGTCAGATCCTGACCCTCCAGCAGGGCTTCGGCCTCGCGCCGGGTCATGTACGGGGCCGTGGGGCCGCCCGTGCCGCGTCGCGCCGGGTAGTACGCGGAGACCATCAACTCCCGAGCCCCGGCCTGCGGTTGCCACGGATCGGTACGGGAGCGGTCGACGAGGTGGAGCGTGTCGCCGCCCACGGCGTACGGGCCCGAGGGACGCGGAATCGCCAGCCTCTCGCGCACCGCACCGGGCGGAGTGCCCGGCGCCGCTGCCCGGGCGGGGTCCGGCGTCGACACTGCCGGCCCCGGTGGGGCGGCGGTCCCCGCGCCTCCCGCCGCGGCTGCCGCGTCGGCGGCCGTCACGAACGGCAGGGCGAGTGCGAGGGCGAGAGCGAGCACGGCGGCGGACGGTGCACGGCGGTGCGCGCGGAACGTCGTCAGAGGCATGGAAGGGAAGCTAGGCGCGTGGCACGGGTGCGGCCATCCGGCAGGCCCCTGAAGGGGAGTGGGGCTAACCCGAGCCGAAGATCCGGCCGGTGGGCGTCTCCGGGAGTCGCCAAGGGCCGCCGGGGGGTTGCCGGGATTGCCGGGGCCGCTGGGGGCCGCTGGGGGAGGGGAACGAGGCGGAGCGGACCGCGGGGCGGGACGGAGCGGTCGGGGGGTGAGGCGCGGTTGGGCGGGAGTCGTGCTCTTCGCTCTTCCACGGCCGCAAGGGAGCCGTTGCAGGGCCATCGCGGTCAGGGCGAGTCCACGGGAACGTCGAATCGTTGTCGGGAAGAGAGCTGAAGCGGTGGTCTCAACCACCGCGATCTACTTAACATCGAGCAACGCCAGGTCATGCACCCTCGCACGACCCTTGCCGCCGTCCGGGAGAATCGATGCACAGCAGCACACAGGGAAGCCGTCGCCGTAGGTCCGTGCTCACCGTCTGCGGTGCAGCCGCGCTGCTCGTCGCAGCACCGCTGCTCACCGCGTGCGGCAACGACGCGCACCCCGGTGCGGCCGCGGTGCTCGGCGGTGAACGCATCACGGTGGGGGAGCTCCAGGCGAAGGTGAAGGAAGTCAGGGACGCCCAGCGCGAGGCCCCGCGCGGCGAGGAGATCATCAAGGGCAGCGGTCAGCTGACCCGCGCCACCCTCGACAACCTCATCCGCGACCGCATCGTGAAGAAGGCCGCCGACGACGCCGGCGTCTCTGTGACCCGCCGCGAGGTCGGCGAGGCGCGGGCGCAGTTGGAGAAGCAGGCGGGCGGGTCGAAGAAGCTGAAGGAGGCCCTGCTCCAGCAGCAGGCCATCGCTCCCGGCGACATCGACGACCGCCTGCGCATGCAGCTCGCCGTGGACAAGATCGCCAAGGCTTCGGGCATCCAGCCGGGTTCGCCCGAGAGCAACAAGGCCCTGTCCGAGAAGTTCTCGAAGACGTCCAAGAGCATGCACATCCGCGTCAACCCGCGCTTCGGCAAGTGGGACGTGAAGCAGTCCGTGCTCGGCAACCGCACCGAGCCGTGGCTGCAGGACACCACCGGCCGGCAGGCGGACCGTCACCAGCAGCAGCCCTGACGGGCGCAGCGCGCCACAGGCAGGCACCGGGGGATCGACCTGTAGCCGCGAGGGCCGGACTGACCGGCCCCTGCGGTACGTTCGACGCGTGAGCACATCAGTTCCCGCAGGTCGCATCGTCCTCCTCACCACCAGCCACCGCGTCGCTCCGGGACTGCTGTCCTGGCCCGCCTGGGAGGCTCTGCGCAACGCGGACCGCGTCGTGTGCGCCGACCCGGACCACCCGCAGCTGCCGTACGTGCGGGAAGCGGGGATCGAGGTGGACGCCGGGAGCGAGCCCAAGGCGCAGGACCTGGTCGACGCGGGCGCCGAAGGCCGTACGACGGTCGTCATCGCCGCACCGGAAGGCGAGACGCAGCTGACCGACTCGCTCGCCGCCCTCGCCGGATCGGGCCGCACCGCGATGCCCGAGCTGGAACTGCTTCCGGGCTCCTACGACCTGCCCGGGGCTCGGTTCCTGGACCTGGTGCAGGTCATGGACCGCATCCGCAGCGACTGCCCGTGGAGCGGCGCCCGCACTCACGAAGGTCTGGCGAAGTACGGCATCGAGGAGATGTACGAACTCGTCGAAGCCATCGAGAACGGCGACCGCGCGGAGCTGTGCGAGGAACTCGGCGACGTGCTGCTGCAAGTCGTCTTCCACGCCCGCATCGCTCAGGAGGACCCGGACGAGCCGTTCTCCGTCGACGACGTCGCCGGCGCCATCGTCGAGAAGCTCGTCCACCGGCACCCGCACGTCTTCGGCGAGGAGCAGGCCGCGACGGCCGAGGACGTACGGGCCCACTGGCTGCGCACCAAGGCCGAGGAGAAGCAGCGCGAGTCCGTCACGGAGGGGATCCCGCTGGGGCAGCCTGCTCTGGCCCTCGCCGCGAAGCTGGCAAGCCGGGTGCGGCTGGCCGGACTGGAACTGCCGGACGGAGTGCCGGCGGGACCCGGCGTCGGATACGAGCTTCTGGCGCTGGCCGTACGCGCGGAGGCCGACGGGGTCGACCCGGAGACGGCACTTCGCGCCGCCGCCCGCACGTACCGGGACGCCATCCGCGCCGCAGAAGGCGCAGCCGACCCTGAGTGAGCGGTCCCGCAGCCGCCGGGCCCTGATTGGGCGGTCCCGCAGGCGCCGGGTCTGAGTGCACTGATTGCGCGGGGTCTCAGCGGGCGCGTGTGCCTTGGGGCCCTGAGCGGGGCCCTGAGCGGGCGGGGCCTGGTGGGGGCCTGGGGAAGCGGTACCGGAGTGATCCGTGGCTGTGGGACGGGGCGGGCCGGGCGGTGCAGGTTCGTGAGGGCGAGAGCAGTGCTCTCCCTTTGTACGCGCCGTGCCGCCCGTGAGCGCAGCTCTGCGTGGAGAGCAGCGCTCTCGCTCCTGTTCGCTCTCCGCTCTCCGTGGCGCCTGAGAGCACCGTCCGCCGGTGAGAGCAGTGCTCCGTTCGGAGCGACGTTTTCAGAGCGGCGCACAGAACCCGGAACGCCGTGCCAGTCCGAGAGTGGCGCTCTTGCCCGAGGCGGTGCTCTCTTCCCGGCGCGGTGCTCTTGCCCGAGGCGGTGCTCTCTTCCCGGCGCGGTGCTCTTGTTCCGAGGCGATGCTCTCGCCCCGGCGCGGTGCTCGGGTCCAGCCTGACCCGGTCTGGTGCTCTCGCAGCGGGACAGTGCACTCTGCTCGGTACGGTGATCCCCCTGCCCACCCCGGCGGGCGGCACTGGCCCTCCGCGGACGGTGTCCGAATGGTCTCCAGAACCTGGCTGCCGTTTCCGCGCCGGGGGATGGTTCTCCCGTCCCGCGTGGTGATCCCGTTCCGGGCGACCTGCGGTGGTGTCCATGGGGCACGTCGGCGGCCCCGACGTGGTGCTCCCGCGTGGAATGCCCCGCCGGGACCCGCTCCAGCTCCTGCCTCCACCCCCCTCGCCTCCACCCCCTGTGGAGGGACCGCATATCCGGTCGATCGGGGGTACCCGTAGGCCATGTACGCAGCTCTCGCCGGAAACACTCCGATGATTCCGCTCGCCGAGAACCGCGACCTGCTGGTGGGAATCGCTCCACTGGTGGCAGGCATTGTGGTCGTGGTCGGCCTGATTCTGGCCGTCTCGTACGGCATCCGGATCCGCAGCCGCGGTGACCAACGCCCGTCCAGCCCCGGGGAGCCAGGGCCGGAGGAGCCGCAAGGGTACGAGACGAGTCACCGCGTCCCTGACGAGGTGCCGCACGACGGGCAGCGGCGCATGCCCTACGAGTTCAAGGACTACGACTCCGACAGTCACCCCGGTGAACACGAACGACCTCAGCCCAAGTGGGACGAGGGCAGCAGCGGTTCGTTCGGGAGCGGTGGCCTGGGCCACCACTGAGTCCGCCGACCGGACGCTCCTGAGCTGCGATCGTGCGGCGGGTGAGACGGGCCGCGAGCCCTCCCGCCCGTCGCACGCTGCTCGTCGAACCGTCGAACCGTCGAACCGTCGTTCGTCGTACCGAGGGGCGGGGTGCCGCTGATGGCGCGGCGGTGAGGGCCGCCCGCGGTGCGGCCCGTACTGGCTGGAGCTGGGCGAGCCCCGCGCCCCCTTCCCGCGCCCCCTATGCGGCCGCGGCCCCGGAGCGATCCTGCGCACCCGCTAGCGTCGACGTGTGCAAGACAAGAAGCCCGCAGACGAGACCCCCGCAGGCACGGATCCGACCCCCGCAGGCGCGGAGCCGCCCCCCGCAGCGGAGGACCCCGCAGACGCAGACCGGACACCTGCCGCCGGTTCTCCCGACGCCGGTTCTCCCGACGCCGGGGCTCCCGCCGCCGCGCCGTGCCCCATGCCCCCGCTGTTCGACTGGGAGTTCGCAGCCGACCCGTACCCCGCCTACGCCTGGCTGCGCGAGCACGCACCCGTCCGCAGGACCGAACTGCCCAGCGGCGTCGAAGCGTGGCTCGTCACGCGCTACGCGGACGCCCGGCAAGCACTCGCCGACCAGCGCCTGAGCAAGAACCCCGGGCATCACAGCGAGCGGTCGGCCCACGGCAAGGGGAAGGTGGGCATCCCGGGCGAGCGCAGCGCGAACTTGATGACGCACCTGCTCAACATCGACCCGCCCGACCACACCCGGCTGCGGCGTCTCGTCTCGAAGGCGTTCACGCCGGCCCGGGCCGCGGAGTTCGAGCCTCGCGTACGGGAGTTGACGGATCAGCTCATCGACGGCTTCGCGGCCCGCGGAGAGGCAGACCTGATCCACGAGTTCGCGTTCCCCCTCCCCATCTACGCGATCTGCGACATGCTCGGCGTCCCCGCCGAGGACCAGGACGACTTCCGCGACTGGGCGGGGATGATGCTGCGCCACCACAAGCCGGGTCAGCCCGGCCCGCCGCGAGGCGGCGTCGGGCGCGCGGTGAAGAAGATGCGCAACTACCTGGCCGAACTCATCCACCGCAAAAGGGAGAAGCCGGGCGATGACCTGATCTCGGGCCTCACCCGCGCCAGCGACCACGGTGAGCAGCTCACCGAGAACGAGGCCGCGGCCATGGCGTTCATCCTGCTGTTCGCGGGTTTCGAGACGACGGTCAACCTGATCGGCAACGGCACGTACGCGCTGCTGCGCAACCCGGGTCAGCGCGCGGAGCTGACACGCGCCGTCGAGGGCGGGGACGATGCGGCGCTGGCCACGGCGGTCGAGGAACTCCTCCGCTACGACGGGCCCGTTGAGATGGCGACCTGGCGTTTCGCGACCGAGCCGCTGGAGATCGGCGGGGAGCGTATCGGCGAGGGGGACCCGGTGCTGGTCGTACTCGCCGCCGCGGACCGTGATCCGGCCAAGTTCGACCGGCCGGACGTGCTGGATCTGGGGCGCCGCGACAACCAGCACCTCGGCTACGGGCACGGGATCCACTACTGCCTGGGGGCCCCGCTGGCCCGGCTGGAGGGGCGGGTGGCACTGGAGTCGCTCCTGCGCCGGCTTCCGGATGTGCGGCTGGCAGCGGACCCGTCCGAATTGCGGTGGCGCGGCGGTCTGATCATGCGCGGGCTCCGCCAACTGCCCGTCCAGTTCGGCGCGGTGGGCGGTGCCGGGACTCGGCGGGCCGAATCACTGTGACGTGTGTGGCGCCTGAACCCCGTGTGACCTTCGCGTGATCTGTGTGACACGGCCTTGTGATGATGAACATTCAAAGATAGCTTCGGGCGGCGAACTTCCGAGTCCTTACGAGAGGTCCCCCATGCCGCCCTTGTTTTCCGGGAACGGACGCCACCGGCGTCCGCGTCAGGCGCCCTCTTTCGTGGTCACGGCAGGCGTGACGGGCGCGGGTATCGCACTCCCGCTGCTCGGAGCCACCAGTGCGAACGCCGCTGACGCCTCGACCTGGGACAAGGTGGCCGAGTGCGAGAGCGGCGGCCTGTGGAGCGCCGACGAGGACAACGGCTTCTACGGTGGACTCCAACTCGACCAGGAGACCTGGGAGGAGTTCGGCGGAACCGACTTCGCGGAGCGCCCGGACCTCGCAAGCCGCGGCCAGCAGATCGAGGTCGCGGAGAAGATCCTCGAAGGCCGCGGGACAGAGGTCTGGTCCGACTGCGCTGAGAGTGCGGGACTTTCGGCGGATTCCGGCGAGTCGCCCGATGTGACGGAACCGGACGGCTCGGAGGAATCGTACGAACCCGTTCCCGAACGCCCTTATCCCACGGACCCGTCGGACAGTGCGCCCGAGGACGACGGCAGTTCGTCCGATGACGGTGACGGCGGTTCGGGCGACGGCGACACCTCCGAGGGGTCCGATGAGGCGTCCCCCTCGCCGGGTGACACGCCGGACGACTCGGGTGACTCCTCAGGGTCCGGTGAATCGGACGGCTCGGGTGAATCCGCTGATCCGGACGAGTCCGGATATCCGGACTATCCGTCATACCCCGGCGGCGACTCGGAGTCGGGTGACGGTTCGGATGGCGGCGCCACCGGGGGCTCCGGCGGCTCGGACGGCTCCGCGGACTCCGGCGACTCTTCCGGTTCCGGTTCCGGCGGCTCCGGCGACGGCTCCGAAGGGGGCCGCGGCGACGCGGGCGAACATCCCTCCCGCGAAGGCGACGACGCACGCCCCGGCTCCGGTGCGGACGCCGAGGACCACCGCGTCGCCCCCGGGGAGTCCCTCTCCGGTATCGCCGAGGAGTACGGAGTCGAGGGTGGCTGGCCCGAGTTGTACGAGAACAACCGGGACGTCGTCGGCTCGGACCCGGACCTGATCCGCCCCGGCCAGGAACTGCGCTTCTGACGGCTGCGGCGACAACGGCGGGACTCCCCGGCGGCTGACGCGCAGCCGCCGGACCCGCGCCGGGCTCGCCCCCGCCTGCCGTGCGCCTTGCGCCCGCGCGCCAGGCTCCCCGAGCGCCGGGCCCCCGCGCGCCGGGCTCCCCGCGCCCATTTCGCCTTCACGCGAGCGTGCTCTCCCGGCACGGACCTGCGGGTCCGTTGCCGGGAGCACGCCTTTTCTTCCGCTGTCAAACAAAATCGGGGGCGACTCTCCACCTCCTGAGCTGGAGCTTCGCCGGCCGTCGTCCCGCCCGACACGAGTGCACGGGCAGGGCAGGCCTCCGCGCCCGTTAGGCTCTGGTGCAGTAAGCCAGACCCTTCACGAAGGAGACCCTCGTGCCGTCCATCGACGTCGTCGTAGCCCGCGAGATTCTCGACTCGCGAGGCAACCCCACGGTGGAGGTCGAGGTCGGCCTCGACGACGGCAGCACGGGCCGTGCTGCCGTCCCGTCGGGTGCCTCGACCGGTGCCTTCGAGGCCCTTGAGCTCCGCGACGGCGACACGGGCCGCTACGGCGGCAAGGGCGTCGAGAAGGCCGTGCTCGCGGTCATCGAGCAGATCGGCCCCGAGCTCGTGGGGTACGACGCCACTGAGCAGCGCCTCATCGACCAGGCGATGTTCGACCTGGACGCCACCGCCGACAAGTCGTCCCTGGGCGCCAACGCCATCCTCGGCGTCTCGCTGGCCGTCGCCCACGCCGCGTCGGAGGCCTCGGACCTCCCGCTCTTCCGCTACCTGGGCGGTCCGAACGCGCACTTGCTGCCCGTGCCGATGATGAACATCCTCAACGGCGGCTCCCACGCCGACTCCAACGTGGACGTCCAGGAGTTCATGATCGCCCCGATCGGCGCCGAGTCCTTCTCGGAGGCGCTGCGCTGGGGTACGGAGACGTACCACGCGCTGAAGGGCGTGCTGAAGGAGCGCGGCCTGGCCACCGGCCTGGGCGACGAGGGCGGGTTCGCGCCCAACCTCGGCTCCAACCGCGAGGCGCTCGACCTCATCGTCGAGGCGATCCAGAAGGCCGGTTACACCGTCGGCCAGGACATCGCCCTCGCTCTCGACGTCGCCGCGTCCGAGTTCTACAAGGACGGCGTCTACTCCTTCGAGGGCAAGGACCGCACCGCCGCCGAGATGACGGACTACTACGCCGAACTCGTCGACGCCTACCCGCTGGTGTCCATCGAGGACCCGCTGTTCGAGGACGACTGGGCGGGCTGGCAGACCATCACCGAGAAGCTCGGCACGAAGGTCCAGCTCGTCGGCGACGACCTGTTCGTCACGAACCCCGAGCGGCTCGCCCGCGGCATCGAGGACGGCGCCGCCAACGCCCTGCTGGTGAAGGTCAACCAGATCGGCTCGCTCACCGAGACGCTGGACGCCGTTGAGCTGGCGCAGCGCAACGGCTTCAAGTGCATGATGTCCCACCGCTCCGGCGAGACAGAGGACGTCACGATCGCCGACCTCGCCGTCGCCACCAACTGCGGCCAGATCAAGACCGGTGCCCCGGCGCGTTCGGAGCGGGTCGCCAAGTACAACCAGCTGCTGCGCATCGAGGAGATCCTCGACGACGCCGCCGTGTACGCCGGCCGCAGCGCCTTCCCGCGCTACAAGGGCTGAGACCGGTCCGGGCCCGCGACAGGCGCAGCGGCGGCCGGCCCGACCGGCCGTCGCTGCGCCCGTCCCCGCCCCCGTTCCCGTACGGTGGCGGGGGCTTCGTCCCGGGAGCCGCTCGCCGGTGCTCCGCCGGCGGCCGCCGGGACCGGGCCATGAACAGATGAAGGGGACAGGGGAGGAACGTGCCCGCGGATCGGTTCTCCACCGCGACCAGGATCAGGGCCTTCGGCGCCCAGGCTGCCGAACGTCTCTACCGGGCCCGCGGCCGCACCGTGCGCACACCGCGCCGCAGCCGCCTGACCGGACGTGCGGCGCTGCTGGCCCTGGTCGTCTGCTCCCTCGTCGTGGCGCTCGCCTACCCGATGCGGCAGTACGTCTCGCAGCGCTCGGAGATCGCCGAGCAGCAGCGCCAGGCGGAGCACGCACGCAAGAAGGTCAAGCAGCTGCGTGAACTGCGGGCGAGGTGGGAGGATCCGGCGTTCGTCGAGCAACAGGCCCGCGAGCACCTGCACTTCGTCCGTCCCGGCGAGGTCGGCTACACCGTGCGCGACGGTACGGGCGCCGCCCACCGTCCCTCGGACCACGGTCCGGACCGCGCCTGGTACCAGAACCTGTGGGACGGCGTGGACGAGGCCGACGGAAAGCGCTGACGCCCAACTGTCCACCGGCCCGTCCGCGTCCTCTACCGTCCCCTCCGTCCGGGCCGCCCTTCCGCGGCCCCACCGGCCGGGCTCGCCGGAAACCCCGTCCGCCCGAGCCCGTCCTCCGCCCCCGACGCCTGCCCGCCCGTTGCCCGACCCGCCGATGGCCTGAACCCGCCCGCCACCGCCTCACCCGGAAAGAGCCGACGACCGATGGAATCGCCCCCGCCGCAGACCCGGCCCACGCCCCCGACGGACGCGGATGTGGCCGCGTTCAAGGCGCAGTTGGGGCGCCCCCCGCGCGGTCTGCGCGCCATCGCGCACCGCTGCCCCTGCGGGCTCCCCGACGTGGTGGAGACGGCGCCCCGGCTGGAGGACGGCACCCCCTTCCCCACGACGTACTACCTGACGTGCCCGCGTGCCTCCTCCGCCATCGGCACGCTGGAGGCGAACGGCGTGATGCGGGAGATGACGGCGCGGCTGGAGGAGGACGAGGAGCTGGCCGCCGCCTACCGCGCGGCCCACGAGGACTACATCGCCCGCCGCGACGCCATCGAGGAGCTGGTCGGCTTCCCCAGCGCGGGCGGCATGCCTGACCGAGTGAAGTGCCTGCACGTCCTGGTCGCGCACTCCCTGGTCGCGGGGCCCGGCGTCAATCCGCTGGGAGACGAGGCGCTGGCGATGCTGCCCGAATGGTGGGCCAAGGGCCCCTGCGTCACCCCCGACCCGGCCGGGCCCGGCGAGGACTGACGGGCGGAGCGGGCCGGTCCGGTGCCGGAGCCGAATACGCTGGTGGCCCGCCCGTCGTGAGGCGGCCGTCGCGCAGGCGGCTGCCGTGAGGAGAACGCATGCCCCGTGTCGCCGCTGTGGACTGCGGTACGAACTCGATCCGGCTTCTGGTGGCGGACGTCGATCCCGCGACCGGCGAACTGCGGACCCTGGACCGGCGGATGGAGATCGTCCGGCTCGGCCAGGGCGTCGACCGCACGGGCCGGCTGGCGCCGGAGGCGCTGGAGCGGACGTTCGCCGCGTGCCGCCAGTACGCGCAGGTGATCGAGGAGCACGGCGCGAAGCGCCTGCGTTTCGCCGCCACGTCGGCGTCGCGGGACGCGGAGAACCGGGGCGACTTCGTACGCGGCGTCGTGGAGATCCTCGGCGTGGAGCCGGAAGTGATCAGCGGTGACCAGGAGGCGGAGTTCTCCTTCACCGGCGCCACGAAGGAGCTCGCCGGACGTGAGGACGTGGAGCGGCCCTACGCGGTCGTCGACATCGGCGGCGGCTCGACCGAGTTCGTGGTGGGTTCGGAGGAGGTCCGCGCGGCGCGCTCCGTCGACGTCGGCTGCGTGCGGCTGACCGAACGCCACGGCCTCTCGGACCGCGCCACTCCTGACCAGATCGAGGCGATGCGCGCTGACGTCGCCGCCGCTCTCGACGAGGCCGCACGGAGCGTCCCGCTGGCCGAGGCGCGGACTCTCGTCGGGCTCGCGGGGACGGTCACGACGGTCGCCGGCATCGCGCTCGGGCTGAACGAGTACGACTCGGCCGCCATCCATCACTCCCGCGTCTCCGCCGGGCAGGTACGGGAGATCGTCCAGCGCCTGCTGGACAGCACGCACGCGGAGCGCGCCGCGATCCCCGTGATGCATCCGGGACGGGTGGACGTGATCGTCGCGGGAGCGCTGATACTGCAGATGATCATGGAGCGGACGGGTGCGCGCGAGGTCGTCGTCAGCGAGCACGACATCCTCGACGGCATTGCGTGGAGCCTCACTTGAGCACCCCCTCAGCTCCTTTGAAACAGGCCGGAGAGCGCCTCCGCAAGCCCCCGCGAAGAAGTCTCGTGAAATAATTCACTTGGGAAAGTGCCTCGTCGGGCGCGTATCACACCGCTGAGAGCCCGATTCGGGCCTCGCCCGCGGCTCTGTTGCGTGAACGGCGAATTCCAGCCGTGTGACGCGTGCGCCGGCGCCCCCTCCATTGTTCTCGTGGAGGCGACGATAAGTGCAGTTCAAGGGGTGTGCGGGGGCTCCGGGCGTGCAACGGGCCCGTGGCGGGCCGGACGGCTTCCGATGCGTGGCGGCGCAGTGTAGCACCACCTCGGAGGGTGCTTGTGAAGCCCCTCACGAGGTCCCCCCGGGTGCCGGGTGGATACTCGGAGACATGAGCACCACGGAGCGTCCCCGAATCCTCGTAGTGGGCGGCGGGTACGTCGGCTTGTACGCGGCGCGCCGCATCCTGAAGAAGATGCGCTACGGCGAGGCGACGGTCACTGTCGTCGACCCGCGCTCGTACATGACGTACCAGCCCTTCCTCCCCGAAGCCGCTGCCGGCAGCATCTCGCCGCGCCACGTCGTGGTGCCGCTGCGACGTGTGCTGCCGAAGGCCGAGGTCCTCACCGGCCGCGTCACCACCATCGACCAGGACCGCAAGGTCGCCACGATCGCCCCGCTGGTCGGCGAGGCGTACGACCTCCCCTTCGACTACCTGGTCATCGCCATGGGAGCCGTCTCCCGCACCTTCCCGATCCCCGGCCTGGCCGAGAACGGCATCGGTATGAAGGGCGTGGAGGAGGCCATCGGCCTGCGCAACCACGTGCTCGAGCAGCTGGACAAGGCCGACTCGACCAACGACGAGGACGTCCGGCGCCGCGCGCTGACCTTCGTCTTCGTCGGAGGCGGCTTCGCGGGTGCCGAGACCGTCGGCGAGGTCGAGGACATGGCCCGCGACGCCGCGAAGTACTACCCGAACGTCCGGCGCGAGGACATGCGGTTCATCCTGGTCGACGCGGCGCCCGGCATCCTGCCGGAGGTCGGCCCGAAGCTGGGCGAGTGGGGTCTGGAGCACCTCAAGAGCCGCGGCGTGGAGGTCTACCTCAGCACCTCGCTGGAGTCCTGCGTGGGTGGCCGCGTCCTGCTGAAGAACGGCCTCGACGTCGAGTCGAGCACCATCGTGTGGACGGCCGGCGTCAAGCCCAACCCGGCGCTGGCCCGGTTCGGTCTGCCGCTCGGCCCCAAGGGCCACGTCGACGTCGACGCCACGATGCAGGTCCGCGGCACGGACCACGTCTGGGCCGCCGGCGACAACGCGCAGGTCCCCGACCTGGCGGCCGGCAAGGAGCAGGCGTACTGCCCGCCCAACGCGCAGCACGCGCTCCGCCAGGCCAAGGTGCTGGGCGACAACGTCATCTCCCGGCTGCGCAGCTTCCCGCAGCGCGACTACAAGCACGCCAACAAGGGCGCAGTCGCCGGCCTCGGTCTGCACAAGGGCGTCGCGATGATCGTCCTGGGCAGGACCCGGATCAAGCTCAAGGGCCGGCTCGCCTGGTATATGCACCGCGGCTACCACGGTCTGGCCGTGCCGACCTGGAACCGCAAGATCCGTGTCGTCGCCGACTGGACGCTGGCGATGTTCCTCAAGCGGGAGGTCGTCTCGCTGGGGGCCATGGAGCACCCGCGAGAGGAGTTCTACGAGGCGGCGTCGCCCGTCTCCAGGGCCGCCGGCGAAGTGGCGGAGGCCGAGCGCAAGACCCAGGTCAAGGAGGACCGCGCGCAGCGGCGGGAAGAGGCCAGGGCCTCCTGACGGCTGTAAGACAGAGATACGAGAGCCCCGCGAAGGGGGCGTCCGCCATCCGTGGGGCGGGCGCCCCCTTCGCCGTGTTCGGGGTGCGCCGTGTTCGGGGTGCGGACGGGGTTGCGGACGGTCGCGGCTGCTGTGACGAATAGTCCCCAACTGAGTGTGGTTCGGCATATTTTGCACGACAATCAGGTTGCATAAGGGAGATTCGCCCCCTTCCGTCCTGGAGGTGTGTGCATTGACCGACGTCGCGCCGCGGCTCGCCGCGCTCGCCGAGAGACTGCTTGAGGAACCGCTTCCGGTCCGCATCAGGGCCTGGGACGGCAGTGAGGCCGGGCCGCCCGGCGCCCCCGCACTGCGTATCCGCCATCGCCGGGCGCTGCGCCGCGTCCTGTGGTCCCCCGGTGAGCTGGGCCTCGCCCGGGCCTGGGTCGCCGGTGAACTCGACGTCGACGGCGACCTGTACGGCCTGCTCGCCCAACTGGCCCCGCTGATCTGGGAGAAGAGCGAAGACAGCCACGCGCGGCAGCGCGTGACGGCGCTCGTCCGCGACCCGGACGTGCGGGTGGCCGTGCGTGAACTGCTGTCCCTCGGCGGTCCGCTGCCCCCTCCCGCGCCGCCCCGTGAGGAGAGGCGGCGGCGTTTCGGAGTGCGGCACACGCCGGGGCGCGACCGCCAGGCCGTCAGGCACCACTACGACGTGGGCAATGACTTCTACGAGCTGGTGCTCGGCCCGAGCATGGTCTACTCGTGCGCCTACTGGGAGCCGGGCAACGAAGGGCGCACGCCTTCGTTGGAAGAGGCTCAGCACGCCAAACTCGACCTCGTCTGCCGCAAGCTGGCGCTCACCCCCGGCAGCCGGCTACTCGACGTCGGCTGCGGGTGGGGCTCGCTGGTGCTGCACGCGGCGCGCGAATACGGCGTGAGCGCCGTCGGCATCACGCTCTCGCACGAGCAGGCGACGTACGCACGCAAACGCGTGGCGGAGGAGGGCCTGGCCGACCGGGTGGAGATCCGGGTGCAGGACTACCGCGACGTCGCCGACGGCCCCTACGAGGCCATCGCCTCCATCGGCATGGCCGAACACGTCGGCAGGGAGCGCTACCTGGAGTACGCGAGCGGGCTGTACTCGCTGCTGAAGTCCGGAGGGAGACTGCTCAACCACCAGATCGCGCGGCGCCCGATGCGCGATGAATCGGCCTACCAGGTGGACGACTTCATCGAGGCGTACGTCTTCCCGGACGGCGAGTTGGCGCCGCTCGCCCGCACGGCCGGCGCGCTCGAGGAAGCGGGCTTCGAGGTGCGGGACGTGGAGTCGCTGCGGGAGCACTACGCCCTGACGCTGCGGGCCTGGGTCGACAACCTGGAGGGGGCCTTCGCCCGTGCCGCAGCGCTCACTTCGCCCGGGCGGGCCAGGGTCTGGCGGCTGTACATGGCGGCGAGCGCGCTCGCCTTCGAGCGCAACCGGATCGGCGTCAACCAGATCCTCGCGGTGAGGACACCCGTCAGCGGGGAGTCGGGGCTTCCGCTGCGGACGAGGGAGTGGCTCGGCGGCTGACACTCCCGCGCCGTTCGTCCGCCGCACGGCCACGGGCCGTGCGGCGGTCCCGCGTTCAGTCCTCGGCGGCCCCGCCGAGGACCAGCACCTGGATGGCGAGAACCGCGGCGCCGCGGGCCCAGTCGTGGAAGTCGGACACCTTCGTCTCCAGGTTCACCGGGTCCGCCAGCGGATTGCGGTTCGCCGCGAGGGACTCGTGGACCTTCTCGCCCGCCACGTCCATCAGCCCGACGCCCTCTCCCGCGAGCAGGATCTTCTCCGGCATGGCGAAGTTCGCGATCTGGGCGATGAGGAAGCCCAGCCCCCGCGCTGCCTCGTCGACGACGCGGGCGGCCGCCGGTTCGCCGTCTCCGGCGGCCTCGAGGATCTCCTCGTAGCCGACCCACCGGCCGGTCGCCGCCCGTACCTGGTACTCGATGCTCTGGACGGTGAGCAGCGACGTGGCGCTGCCGCGTTCCCCGTAGGGCGTCAGCGGCCCGTTCGGGTCGAGGATCCAGCGTTCAGCGGTGCCCGTGTAGTTGTCCGAGGGGCGGATGGGCTCGCCGCCTATGACGAGGCTGTAGGCCACGCCGGCGCCGATGGTCAGTACGGCGAAGCGGTCGTATCCCCGGCCCGCGCCGAACCACGTCTCCGCCTCGACCAGGGCGGCTACGTCGTTCTCCAGGACCACCGGGAGCCCCGTGCGGTCCCGCAGCAGATCGGCGAAGGGCACGTCCTGCCAGTGCAGCCACGGGGCGTCGACGGCGACGGAGCGGTCCCGCACCGAGCCGCCGATTCCGACGCCGATGCCGGCGAGCTGCGGGAAGTCTTCGGAGAAGGACCGCACTATCGAGTGAGCCGCGTCCGCCACCGCCTCGGGCTCGTGCGACTCCAGCACCCGGTCCTCGCGGCGCACGACTGTGCTCTTCAGGGTGGTGACGACGCCGTAAACGGTGTCGCCGGTGATCTTGAGGCCGACGAAGTGCCAGGGGTCGGTGACGATGTCGAGCGGCCGGCCGGGGCGCCCCTGCCCCAGAGTGACCGTCAGGCCCTGCGGGGGCTGGTGCACCTCCAGCAGCAGCCCCGAATCGATCAGCGGCTTGGCGAGACGGGTGAGGCTGCCTCCGGACATGCCGAGGCGACGGGCGATCTCGCTGCGCGAGCTCGGCCCGTTGGTGAGCACCTCGATCGCCACCGCGCGCTCGGTGGGCGACAGGGGTCTCCAGCTCGGCGCTGGATTGCTGGCATTGCTCGGGCTGGTCAACCGCGGCCTCCACTACGGCACTTCATGGGTGGCTCCTCAGCTTATGCCGGGAGCGTGTAACTTCCATCTGAAACTATAGCCCCCTGGAGGAGTCGCGGAGCCACGGCAAAAGCCGAGGAAATCAGGTGCTGTGCGATCCCTTGACAGCCCTATAACTTCCACGTAGAAGTAATCCGGTCGGCGCTCGCCCCGGAGTGCCGGATCCGGCGACGAACGCGGAAGCCGGAGACGACGCGGAGGAGGGGGTCTGCCGATGGCCGTCATCAAGTCGGCGAGCGCGGCACCGAACCGCAGAAGGGGCGACACCCGGGTCGCCCTCGCCTTCGTCGCCCCGGCGATGCTCGGCTATCTGGTCTTCCTCGTGTGGCCGACGCTGCGCGGTGTCTACCTCAGCTTCACCAGCTTCGACCTGCTGAGCGAGGAGAAGTGGACCGGCCTCGACAACTACAGGCGGCTGGTCAACGACCCGGTCTTCTGGGACTCGCTGGGCGTGACGCTGCAGTACGTGATGATCAATATCGGCGTGCAGACGGTCGCCGCGCTGCTGATAGCCGTCCTCATGCACCGGCTGACGCGCTCGACCGTCGTGCGGGGAATCGTCCTCGCGCCGTATCTGGTCTCGAACGTCGTCGCCGGAATCGTGTGGCTGTGGATCCTCGACACGCAGCTCGGTGTGGGCAACGAGGTCATCGAATGGCTCGGCTTCGACAGGATCGCCTTCTTCGGTGACGCCTCGTGGGCGATACCGACGATCGCCCTGGTGAACGTGTGGCGGCACGTGGGCTACACGGCGCTGCTGATCTTCGCGGGCCTGCAGTCCATATCCCCGACGGTCTACGAGGCGGGCCGCGTCGACGGTGCGAGCGAGTGGCGGATGTTCCGTTCCATCACGGTGCCGCTGCTGCGGCCGGTCCTGTCACTGGTCCTGATCATCACCGTCGTCGGCTCCTTCCAGGTCTTCGACACGGTCTCCGTCACCACCGACGGCAAGCCCGCCAACGCCACCAACGTCCTGCAGCTGTACGTCTACGACCTCGCATTCGACCGCCTGCAGTTCGGTTACGCCTCCGCCATCTCCGTCGCGCTGATGCTCGTACTGACCGTCATCACGGTCATGCAGTACCGCCTCATGCGCGCCGGCCGGTCGGACCTCGGCTGAGAAGGAAGGTCTGCAGTGACGGCAACGATGACGCACGCGGAGACCGGCGGCGGGCCCGAGGCCCGCGAGAAGCCGGACGGCGGAAGGCGCGAGCGGCGGCCCCTGTCGTGGGGGCGTGTGCTCGCCTGGGTGGCGATGGGCGTGATCACCCTGCTCACGCTCTTCCCGTTCTACTGGATGCTGAGGACGGCCCTCTCCACCAACACCGCGCTCGCGCAGGCCCCGGCCTCCCCGCTTCCGGTGGACTTCAGCTTCGGCGGCTTCCTGCGGGTGTTCGGCCTGCAGAGCACGGAGGAGGCGCTCGCGGAGGGAGGCGCGGGCGGCTCGCTCGACTTCTGGCGGTACCTCGCCAATTCGGTGCTCGTCGCCACGCTCGTCACCGTCTGCCAGATGCTCTTCGCCTCCATGGCGGCCTACGCGTTCGCACGGCTGCGCTGGCGCGGACGGGACGCCGCCTTCGGGTTCCTGCTGGGCGGCCTGATGATCCCGGCGGTCTTCACGCTGCTGCCGAACTTCGTCCTGATCAAGGAAGCCGGCCTGGTGGACAGCCTGTTCGGCATCACGATGCCGATGGTGTTCATGACGATGCCGTTCGCCGTCTTCTTCCTGCGCCAGTTCTTCCTCGGGATATCCCACGAGGTGGAGGAGGCCGCTCTCATCGACGGAGCGGGGCGGGTCCGCGTCTTCTTCCAGCTGGTGCTGCCGATGTCCACGGCGCCCATCGCGACGCTGAGCATCCTCACCTACATCACCGCGTGGAACGAGTACTTCTGGCCGCTGATGGTCTCCTACAGCGGCAGTTCGCGGGTGCTCACCGTCGCGCTGAGCATCTTCCGGGCGCAGACCCCGCAGACGGGCACCGACTGGGCCGGGCTGATGGCCGCCACGTTCGTGGCCGCGCTGCCCATGGTCGTGCTGTTCGCCCTGCTGGCGAAGCGCATCGTCAACTCCATCGGCTTCAGCGGCATCAAGTGAAGGAGAGTGGGATGAGCACCGCACAACGCGGCAACCAGCGCCGCACGTCCGCCAGGGCCTGCGCGGCCTCCTTCGCGGCCCTCGCCCTCGCCGTCTCCGCCGCCGGCTGCGCACCGCAGGCCGGCTCCGCCGGGGACGGGAAGACCGTCTCGTACTGGATGTGGGACGCGGCCCAGCAGCCGGCGTACGAGAAGTGCGCCAAGGCGTTCCACAAGAAGAACCCGGGACTCCGCGTGAAGATCACCCAGATCGGGTGGGATTCGTACTGGACGAAGCTGACGTCGAGCTTCATCGCGGGCACCGAACCGGACGTCTTCACCAACCACGTGGCCCACTACCCGCAGTACGAGAAGATCGGCGTGCTCAGCCCGCTGGACGAACTCGGCCCCACCCGCGGGATCAAGGCGTCGGACTACGAGCCGGGCCTCGCCAAGCCCTGGACGGGGCGGGACGGCCACCGCTACGGCGCCCCGAAGGACTGGGACACCGTCGGCCTCTTCTACGACAAGAAGGTCACCAGGGAGGCGGGCGTCAGCGACGCCGAACTGCGCGACATGGCCTGGAACCCCGAGGACGGCGGCAGCTTCGAGAAGGTCCTCGCCCGGCTGACCATCGACGCGAACGGCAAGCGCGGCGACGAGCGGGGCTTCGATAAGGACAACGTCGTGCGTTACGGCCTGGCCACCAACGACGCCGGCGGGGACAACCACGGCCAGTCGCAGTGGAGCGCCTTCACCGGCTCGAACGGCTGGAAGTACACGGACAAGAACCCGTGGGGCGAGCGCTACAACTACGACCAGAAGCGCTTCCAGGAGACCATCGACTGGTATTTCGGTCTCGCCGAGAAGGGCTACATGGCCCCGCTGGAGGACTACTCCCAGACCAACTTCCCGGAAGTACAGGTCGGTTCGGGGAAGGCGGCGATGGCCACGGAGGGCTCCTGGAAGCTCAGCGCGTTCTCCGGCCTCAAGGGCGTCGACCTGGGCATCGCGCCGACGCCCAAGGGGCCGACTGGCGAGCGCGCGTCGATGATGGGCGGTCTCGCCGACTCCATACCGAAGGGAGCGAAGAACAAGAAGGGCGCGGCGAAATGGGTCGCCTTCCTCGCCTCCGCCGAATGCCAGAACATCGTGGGCAAGGACGCGACCGTCTTCCCCGCGACCCCCGAGGGCACGGAGAAGGCCGTCGCCGCTCACCGCAAGAACGGGCTGGACGTCACGCCGTTCACCCGCCACATCGAGGACGGGACCACCTTCTCGTTCCCCGTGACGGACCACGCCGCGGACATCAACGCGATCATGCTCCCGGCCATGCAGGAGGTCTACGCGGGGGACTCACCGGCCAGTTCCCTCACGACCACGAACAAGCAGGTCAACTTCCTCTTCCAGCAAGACGATTGAGCCAGCACGACAACTGGCACCACCTCGCTGGTCATCCCATGACGGCACGCACAGGAAAGGCTTCACCGTGCCCTTCTCCATCGGAATCGTCGGCGCCGGACAGTTCGCCGGCTCGTTCGCCAAACTCTTCCAACTGCACCCCGGTGTAGGTGACATATACGTCACCGACCTGCTTCCCGAGCGTGCGGACGGACTCGTGAAGCAGCTGGGCCTGGCGGGCAGCGTGGCCTCGTACGAGGAGCTCCTCGCCAGCGACGTGGACGCAGTCGCCCTCTTCACCCAGCGCTGGACGCACGGGCCGCTCGTGGTGCAGGCGCTGCGCGCCGGGAAGCACGTCTACTCGGCGGTGCCTATGGCCGTCTCCCTGGAGGAGACCGAGGCCATCATCGAGGCGGTCAAGGAGACCGGCCTGACGTACATGATGGGCGAGACGAGCCACTACAACCCCGCCACCGTCTACGCCCGCGAGAAGATCGCCGCCGAGGGCTTCGGGCGCCTCTTCTACGCCGAGGGCGACTACGTCCACGACATGGATCTCGGCTTCTACGACGCGTACAGGTACAGCGGCGGGGAGCGGTGGAAGGAGACGGCCAGCTACCCGCCGCTGCTCTACCCCACGCACTCCATCGGCGGGATCCTCGGCGCGTGGCAGACGTACGCCACCAGCGTCAGCGCCGTCGGGGTCCCCGACGACCGCGGGGACGGCGTGTTCGACCGCGGGATCAGCCAGTTCGGCAACGACTTCTCCAACGCCACCGCCCTCTTCGAGGTGGCCGGCGGCGGCTCGTTCCGTACGAACGAGTTCCGGAGGGTCGGCTACCCCTCCCACATCCGCGAGTCCCGTTTCCGCTTCTTCGGCACGGAGGCCAGCTTCGAGCAGCTGGCGACCGTCAGCTTCTGGCAGGACAAGACGGGTGTGCAGGACGTGTCCGAACACCTCCAGGCGGTGCCGACGCTCGCGGCCGACGACCCGTCCCTGAAGAACGTCGCGCCTGCGCTGCGGGACGCCTTCATCTCCGGCACGGCCCCCGTCCACGACTGCTCGCGCCTGCCCCGCGAGTTCGCGCACGCGCCCAACGGACACGAGGGCTCGCACCACTTCCTCGTCGACGACTTCGTCAACTCCGTCAACGAGGGCACGCTGCCTTCGGTGAACGCCTGGGTCGCCGCCCGCTACACCGTGCCGGGCATCGTCGCCCACGACTCGGCGCGCAGGGACGGCGAGCGGCTGGCGGTGCCGGACTTCGGGGACCCGCCGCGCTGAAGCGCCGCCGGCCGGGGCGGCGCACAGCCGCCCCGGCCGGAACCGGTGCGCGTACGGCAGTGGCCCGGTCCCCGTCCGTCTACCGGGGGCCGGGCCACTGCCCGCCGCTGAGGCGGAGTGCGCCTCAGTCTTCGCGTCTCACTCGCTCTTGATGGCGGCGAGCATGTTCAGCTTCGCCGCACGTCGCGCCGGCCACAGCGCCGCCAGCATGCCCACGGCGGCCGCCAGCGCCAGGAAGAGGCCGATCCTCTCCCACGGCACCACCAGCGAGTACTGCGGAAGCGAGGACGCGATCAGCTCGCCGGCCGACCAGCCGAAGAAGACGCCCAGACCGATTCCCAGCACCCCGCCGAAGAGGGAGATCACCAGCGACTCCAGCCGCACCATCCGCTTGACGCCCCGGCGTTCGAGTCCGATGGCCCGCAGCATGCCGATCTCCTGCGAGCGTTCGAAGACGGACATGGCCAGGGTGTTCACGACTCCTAGGACCGCCACGATCACGGCCATCGCCAGCAGCCCGTAGAGCATGTTGAGCATCAGCGTGAAGATCTCGGCGATGGACTCGGAGAGATCCTCCCTGTCCTGGACGAGGATCGCCGGGTTGTTGCCGAGAGCCTTCTCCAGCGAGGACTTGGCCGACTCGCTCGCGCCGTCCGCCGTCTTGACCATCACCTGCATGCTCGTGATGCGTTCCATGTGCGGATCGAGAGTGCCGGTGTCCAGCAGCATGCCCTGCAGCATCTCGTTGCCCTTGTAGACGCCAGAGACGGTCAGCGTCCCCTTCTTGCCGTCCTCGTAGACCACCGGGAAGGCCGAGCCGACCTTCCACTTCCTGCTGTCGGCCGTCTTCTTGTCGACGACGACCTTGTCGCCGGTGAGGCCGTCGAAGCTGCCGGAGGTGAAGTCGAGATCGGTGAGCTCACCGATGGTCTCGCCGTTCACGCCGGTCATGTACTCGACTTCCTTGCCCACGCGGGCAGGGGAGTTGCGCATCGGGCTCGACGCCGTGATCTGGCCGTCCCGCTCCAGCTTCTTCTCCACCTGCGGTGCGAGCGGCGTGAAGTTGGCCATGCTGATGGTGTAGTCGGCCTTGAACGACTGGGTCGCCATCTTGTCGATGGCTTCCTGCACGCTGCCCGCGATCACGGTCATGCCCGTGATGAGGGTCAGGCCGATCATCAGCGCCGAGGCGGTCGCGGCCGTACGGCGCGGGTTGCGCACCGAGTTCTGGCGGGCCAGCTTCCCCGAGACCCCGAAGACGCGCATCAGGGGAGCGGCCGCAGCGATGACGGGACGCGAGAGCAGAGGCGTCAGCACGAACATGCCGATCAGCAGCACGGCGGCGCCGAGCCCCATGGGCAGGTCGCCCTCGCCGGCGCTGTCGAGCGTCGCCGCGTACAGCACGAGTGCCGTGCCCGCGGCTGCGAAGAGCGCCCCGATCGAGTTGCGCACGACGAGGGAACGCACGGTGGCGGTGGCGTGGACGCTGCTCATGGCCGCCACCGGCGGGATCTTCGCGGCACGCCGGGCCGGCAGCCACGCCGCGAGCACGGTGACCACGATGCCGGTGACGAGCGACGTGACGACGGCCGAACTGTCCACGACGAGCGGCCCGTCGGGGACCGTTGCGCCGATCTCGCCCATCAGCGAACGCAGCGCCGCCCCGATCCCGACGCCTGCCGCGAGACCCGCGACGGCCGCGACGGTCCCCACCACGAGCGCCTCGATGAGGACGGAGCGGGTCACCTGCCGCCGGCTCGCACCGACCGCCCGCAGCAGAGCCAGCTCCTTGGTGCGCTGGGTGACGAGCATCGTGAAGGTGTTGGCGATGATGAAGATGCCGACGAACAGCGAGATCCCGGCGAAGACCAGCATGCCGGTCTGCATGCCGCTCATGCTCTTCTCGATCGCCTTCGACTGCTCGGAGGCGAGCTTCTTCCCGGTGACGGCCTCGGCGCCGTCGGGAAGGATCTTCTGCGCCTGCGACTTCAGCTCCGCCTGCGACGTGCCGGCGGCGGCTTCGAGCGTCACCTGGTCGTACTGGCCGGGTGCGGAGAAGAGACGCTGGGCGGTGGAGGTGTCGAAGAGGACGAGTGTGCCGCCCGCCGCCACGTTGCCGTCGTCGGTGGTGAAGACGCCCACGACGCGGTCCTTGCGGACGGGGCCGTCGATGGACAGGCGCGCGGTGTCGCCCACCTTGTAGCCGGTGCGCTCAGCGGTCTTCTGGTCGAGGGCGATCTCACCGCCGCGCTGCGGCGCCCGGCCCTCGCTCATGGGGTAGCGGGCGTCCTTGCCCTTCTCGCCGGGGCCGGCGTAGTAGTTGGCGCCCGTGGACTGCCAGCCCTCGCCGACGAGCTTGCCGTCCTTGCCGGCCAGCGCGGCGAACCCGGAGACGGAGCCGGTCACGGTGGAGGCGCCGGGCAGGTCGCGCGCCTTGTCCAGCGTCGCCTGGGAGAGGCGGGTCTGCTTGCCGGGCGCTCCCCTGCCCGACTCCTTGCCGCCGGAGGGCTCGAGGGCGAGGTCGACGTTGCTGAAGCCCTTCTCGGAACTCTTCTGGTAGGCGTCGGAGATGGTCGAGGTGAAGACCAGAGTGCCGGAGACGAAGGCCACGCCGAGCAGCACGGCGAGCACGGTCATCAGCAGCCGGGCCTTGTGCGCGAAGACGTTGCGCAAGGCGGTACGGAGCATCGGTGAGTCCTGGAAGTGAGAGGTGCCCGTCCGGGTCGTGGACGCGGACAGGTGTCGGTGGGTGTGTGCGGGCAGGCCGTCTCGAGGGCGCGCCCCGTCGCGTGGCGTGCCCTGCCAAGTGGACTGTCCTGGTGGCGGGTTCGCGGGACGGGATGCCTCGGCGCGGACGGCCCGCCGTCTGCGGACCGCCCGAGAGCCGTCCCGTCAGATCCGGCCGGTCAGCTCGTCCGTACCCTCGAGTCGAGGCTCTTCATCCGCTCGAGGACGGACTCGGCCGTCGGCCCGAACATGTCGTCGACGATGCGGCCGTCGGCGAGGAAGATGACACGGTCCGCGTAGGAGGCGGCGACGGGGTCGTGGGTGACCATGACGATCGTCTGGCCAAGTTCGCGTACCGAGTTGCGCAGGAAGCCCAGGACTTCCGCGCCGGAACGGGAGTCGAGGTTGCCGGTCGGCTCGTCACCGAAGATGATCTCCGGCCTGCTCGCGAGGGCGCGGGCCACCGCGACGCGCTGCTGCTGGCCGCCGGAGAGCTCGCTCGGACGGTGCTTGAGGCGCCCGGAGAGACCGACGGTCTCGATGACGCGGTCCAGCCACGCCTTGTCGGGCTTCTGGCCGGCGATGTCCAGGGGGAGGGTGATGTTCTCCAGGGCGTTGAGCGTCGGCAGCAGGTTGTACGCCTGGAAGATGAAGCCGATCCGGTCGCGGCGCAGCTGCGTGAGCTTCTTGTCCTTGAGCTTGGTCAGGTCAGTGCCGCCGATGAGGGCGCTGCCGCCGGAGACGGTGTCCAGCCCGGCCATGCAGTGCATCAGCGTCGATTTGCCGGAGCCCGACGGCCCCATGATGGCGGTGAATTCGGCCTTCCGGAATTCGACCGAAACATGGTCCAGGGCGACCACCTTGGTCTCCCCCTGTCCGTAGACCTTGGTGAGATCTGTGGCGCGCGCGGCGGCGACGCCGGCGGGCGCGGGTGCGGTCGCGTCGACGCCTGTGTAGGTGGTGGTCACGGGACTGTGCTCCTGTCGGAAGGTATGGCGGATCGGGACACCTTCATCCTTCCGTGCGGCCCCTGCCTGCGGATCAGCCCCCGTGCCCCTTTCCGGCCCAGCCTTGCGGGGTACTGCCCGCCCGGGCCGTCATCCCTGGGTATGACGCTCTCCCTGACGGCCGCTTCGGGTGCGGCGGCTCAAGTGGCGGAAGGTGAATTCCAGTGTCCGGACGGCGACTTTCCGTCATTTCCCGAGCATGCGAAGGGCTCCCCGGGAGGCCCCGAAATGGGGGGCGCGGTACTGACGGCTCGTCAGTTGCCCATAAAATAAGACAACATCGGGCCAGCGCCCCGTAGTTGAGGGCGTGACGCTGGATAGGCTCTCCCTGCACCCTGGGGTAGGACCGGCGCGCTCTGCGTAGCGGACGGCCGGACCTGGAGCCGGTGCCCGGATGGTGGAATGTAGACACGACGAGCTTAAACCTCGTTGGCCCTCAAGGGCCGTGCCGGTTCAAGTCCGGCTCCGGGCACCACCAATCACCTCTCCGACCTGCGCGGACTGTCCCTGTTGGGGCGGGAACACCGTGTGAACGCGCGGTTGTTCTGTGCCACACGCTTCGCCGGCAGCGGGAGAGCCGGCGCGACGGCGGTCTCCGCAGCGGCCCGGGGGCAGTCCGGGACGGTCGACGACGAGACATCGGCCAGGGTGTTCAACAGGGCCGTCGACGCGGCGGGCCCGGCCGGCCGCCACCTCCCTCACCGCGGCCGAGGCCATCACCTCTCTCACCGCGGCCAAGGGCCAAGTCGGCCCCGTCCGTTGGCGCTGTCCTGCGCACCCCTCACGTACCACCACCGTGTTCGCCGCCCTCCGGCTCGGTCACCGCCTGGACGGCGCGTCCCGGTCCGTCCGGCCGGGGCGTCCTCCAGGCCGAGCGAGCGCGTCTCATCGCGCTGATGAGGGACCGGCCACACGGACGCTGCCGGGGTCGTCGTGGCCCTCCTGGTGGTCCCGGAGGCCGTCGAACCGCGGCACATAGCACTCGCTGTCGGCCGGCTCGCTCCATGGGCGGCACTGCCAGGGGCAGCGCGGCAGGTACCTGCTCCGAATCCCCGTGCCGCAAGCGGAGGCCCGAGTTCGAATGCGGGCATTCCCTTGATTTGCAGGGCCGCACCGGAGCCTTCATCACAACGTGTCGGTTTTGAATGGCCGTTGATACCTGATCGAATGAAAGAGGTTGTGAACTGCTGTTGAGGGGCTGGAAGTTCCATATTCTCCTGGTGCACCGCGCCGTTTTTCTCAAAGGCGCCGTGCAGTCCATCACCTCATTCAGCACAGAAACGAGGCATGACTTCGTGAAGAGCTCAGCCAACCGGCTTCTTCTCGTCCTGGGCCTGCTCACGGCCCTGCTCGGCGGGTTGACGGCAGGCTCCGCAACTGCCGCCGAAGGCCCCCGGCACCGCATCGTCAACTACCAGACCAGCGGCAACCTGACGCCGTACTATTACGGCACGAGTGACCGCGACGGAATTCAGATCTGGACCGGGAGGGCGCGGTACACCGGCGAGGGCAACCAGTGGACTTTCGAGTCCGTCGGCAACGGTTCCCGCATCATTCGCAATGCGAAGACCGACAAGTGCCTCAGGCCGGTCAGGTTCGGCAGTGAGACCCGCGTGGAGCAGTGGACGTGCAGCTACACCCCCGAATTCCAGTGGCGGCTGAGGGGTGTGGGGCTCGAGACCTACAAGATCACTTCGGTCTCCACGGGTGGCGTGCTGACGCCCTTCGCCAACAGGGAACTCACCAGGGTCGTCCTGGAGGAGGACCAGAACACCGCCAAGCAGCGCTGGAGCGTCACTCCCCTCTTCTGAGGCCGATCGAGGGAAGGGTTCGGCGTAGTGACGTAGTGCCTGGGCCCGTGGTGGCCCGTCAGGCAGCGCTGGAACGTCGCTGAACCAACCCCAGCATGAGGGTCCGTCAGCAAACTGACGGACCCTCTCCGACTGTTCGGGGATCGGGGCGAAGCAGCCGGGCTCGCCGACCGGGTCGCAAGCCCGGGGAGACCGGACAGTGAGCGGCCGTCCCTCAGGGGAGGGCCTGTTCCGTCCAGATCGTCTTGCCGGACGCCGTGTAGCGGGTGCCCCAGCGCTGGACGATCTGCGCGACGATGAACAGCCCGCGCCCACCCTCGTCGTCGGTGGCGCTGTGCCGCAGGTTCGGCGAGGTGTGCCCCTTGTCGGACACCTCGCAGTGCAGGCTGCGGTCCCGGATGAGCCGGAGGTAGACCGGACCGGAGGCGTGCCGGACGGCGTTGGTGACGAGTTCGCTGACGACGAGTTCGGTCGTGAACGCCAGTTCGTCCAGGCCCCATTCGGCCAGCTGATCCAGCGCGAGCGTGCGGGCGCGCGAGACCGCGCTGGGTTCCGCCTCCAGCTCCCAGCCGATGACCTGGTCCGCGCCCAGTTCGTGCGTACGGGCCAGCAGCAGGGCCGCGTCGTCGGTGGCGGGCCCGTTGGGCTGGAGCTCGGCGAGAGCCCGGTCGCACAGCTCCTCCAGGGTGCTCGCCCGGTCGGAGAGGACGTCCTTGAGCTTCGCGACGCCCGTGTCCATGTCGCGGTCGCGGTCCTGCACCAGCCCCCCGGTGAACAGGGCGAGGAGACTGCCCTCCGGCAGGGAGATCTCCATCGACTCGAACGGCAGGCCGCCCACGCCGAGCGGCGGGCCCGGCGGGATCTCCAGCAGGTCGAACGTCCCGTCGGGATCGACGACGGCGGCGGGCGGGTGGCCCGCGCGGGCCGCGGTGCACACGCGGGACACCGGGTCGTACACGGCGTACAGGCAGGCGACACCGAGCCCCTCGTCGGCCCCCGGCCCGGCGCCTGCTTCCTGCTCCTCCACCCCCTGCAGGACGAGGTCGTCCATGCGGGAGAGGAGCTCGTCGGGGGAGAGGTCCAGCCGTGCGAGCGCACGGACAGTGGTGCGCAGCCGGCCCATGGTGGCGGCGGCGTTCATGCCGTGCCCCACGACGTCGCCGACGACGAGGCCCACACGCGTACCGGAGAGAGCGATGACGTCGAACCAGTCACCGCCGACGCCGAGGCCGATGTCGGCCGGAAGGTAGCGGTGGGCGACCTCGACGGCGGACTGTTCGGGAAGGCCCCGGGGCAGCAGGTTCCGCTGCAGCGTGAGCGCCGAGGCCCGCTCGCGCGTGTAGCGGCGGGCGTTGTCGATCGACAGTGCGGTACGCGTCGCCAGCTCGTTGGAGAGCGACATCTCGTCGTGGTCGAACGGGGCCGAACTCTCGTCGCGCTGGAAGGTGACGAGCCCCATGGTCGTGCCCCTCGCGCGCAGCGGTACGGCCAGTGTGGAGTGCATGCCGTTCCTCTCCGGGTGTGCCGACTCGCTCCGCCGGTCGATGATCACGGCCTTACGGGAGGAGAGCGCGGCCTGCTGCGGGGAACCGGGCTCGTAGGCGACGCGGAAGGGGCCCCCGGTCGGGGCGTCCTCACCGTCGGCGTCCGAGTACGGGCTGCCGACGCGTTCCACGACGCGCACGAGGGAGGGCGACTCTCCCTGCGGCCGGGGCTCCTCGCCCTCCAGGACGCCCTCGACCAGGTCGACGGTGACGCTGTCGGCGAACGCCGGGATGACGACTTCGGCGATCTCGCGGGCCGTTGTGATCATGTCGAGCGTCGTGCCGATGCGGACGCCCGCCCGCACGGTGAGCGCGAGCCGCTGCTGCGCGCGGTAGCGCTCCGTGATGTCGAGTGCGTCCTCGCAGACGCCGAGCACGTGGCCGTCGGGATCGCGCAGCTGGTAGTACGCGCAGGACCAGACGTGTTCGTGCTCGGGGTCGGCCGGCGGGCGCGCCTGGTAGAGGAGGCCGAAGACGGGCTCGCCGGTCTCGATCACCCCGCGCATGACGTCCTCGAGGGCGCGGGGATACCCCTCGGTGAGCACCTCGCCGCCGTTGTACAGCTCGTCGACGCGCTTCCCGGCGTACTCGCTGAACTTCCGGTCGATCTCGCTCTCGTACTTGGCGTTGGCCCAGGTCAGCCTGAGCTCCGTGTCGTAGATGCCGAGGCCGATGGGGGACTGCGTCGCCAGGCCGCGGAGCATGGCCTGGTGCGCCTCCCAGGAGCGCAGCGGCTCCAGCGGCACGGCGGCCATGATCTGCGGTGAGCCGTCCTGGCCGGAGAAGGAGCAGATCGTCGTGGCCACCTCGATCTGGTGGCCGTCGCGGTGGCGGGCGATGCGGGCCTCGTTGCGGCAGGTGGGGCCGACGGACCGGTCGAGCAGTTCGATCAGCGCGTGTTCGTGGGTCGAGCGGCCCACCATCAGCGTGTCCACCCGGCGGCCCAGGATCTCGTGCGGCTCGTAACCGAAGAGCTCTTCGGCGGCTTCGCTCCACCCGATGACCATGTTGTCGCTGTCGAGCAGCGCCGTGGCGGCACTCGTGACGTCGAGTGGCCCACGGAAGTCGATGCTCTCGGCCTCGCTCCACGCGTTCATGGCACCAATCCAGCCCGCATTCGTTTCTTACAGGGTCGATCCAGACGGGACCGGACACAACCGCAGCGGACGCGGGCGGCGTCCTGGAGGGGAGCGGAGGGCCGCGGGGCCGGGAAACCGGGGCGGACGCGGCTCACCCCTCCCTTGGCCCACCCGTCCCGCGGAGCGCGGCGTCAGGGCCTGTGCCGACCGGTCACTGAGGCCCCTGTGGGCCCTGCGGTCCCTTCGGGTCGCGCCGCCGGCGCCTTACGGAGGACCGCCGCGCGGGTTTCGGCGGAGCCGTCCGCCGGGAGCGGGGGGTGGAGCAATCGGGGCACCAGTAGCCGATGCCGCGGGTGAAGGTCCAGCCTTGCCGCTCGATGTAGGGCGCCGCTCGCGTGCTGCTGTGCAGGACGTGGGCGAAGAGGTCCTCCTCGATCGGGGGCGGCGGATCGTCGATCACGAGGTCGAACACCGCGCGCGCGGGACAACCGATGTCGTCGCAGGCCAGGTAGAACCGGACGGGCCCCGGTGCCTCTCCCTCGGTCATCAGGCTCATGCCGTCCACGCTAGGCAGTGCGGGGCGGGGCGTGTGCCGGGACGCGGAATGGGGCCGACGCACGTCCTGCGAGCACCGCCTTTCCGGCCACCCGCCCGGCAGTTGACGGATCGTCGCGGCCGTGGCCCCGGCCCGGACGGACGGCGCGCCCCGGCCGGTGAACCTGTCCCGCGTGCACCCGTTGTGGAGCAGCGGGGACGGCGGCACGGAGGTCAATCGCCTGTGTCGCGGCCTCGTGAACGCCTCCCGGCGTCACAGGTGGGAGATGCTGAGGCGAAACCGGACGAACTGCCGGGGCAGCTGCGCGGGCCCCGCCCGAGCGCCGTGGAGTGGCATGCCGATCCTGGTCTACGTGTACGGCCTGGCGGCGTCCTGCTTTCTGGGAGTGGGGTTCGTGCTGCAGCAGGACGCAGCCGCCCGCGCCCCGCTCGGCGACATCCTCTCGTTCCGGCTGCTGCTGGACCTGATGAAGGTCCCGCGGTGGCTGCTGGGCATCGCTTTCATGGTCGTAGGGCAGCTGCTCAGCGCGCTCGCGCTCTCTCTGGGCGACGTCTCCCGGGTCGCTCCGCTGCTGGCGACGAACCTGGTGTTCGCCATGGTGCTGGCCAGGCGTATCAGCGGTCAGAGGCTCGGCCGCACCGGCTGGGCGGGTGTGGTGATGCTCAGCGGCGGCGTGGCCGTGTTCGTGGCGGCCGGCTCGCCGCAGGGCAACGACGACGCGCAGATCGGACCCCTGCGCCGCTGGCTGGTCATCGGGGCAGTGCTCGCGGTCGCCCTGCTGATGGTGATGATCGCCCGCCACCTGCGGCTGGCGGAGGAGCCGCCCTGGCTGGCGGCCGGCGCGGGAGTGCTCTACGGGCTGCAGGACGCGCTGACGCGGGACGCGAGCACGGTCCTGGAGGAGTCGGGCATCGGCGGGCTGATCACCACGTGGCAGCCCTACACGATCGTCACCTCGGCGGTCGTGGGGCTCGTCCTGGTGCAGAGCGCCTTCGAGGCGGGGCCGCTGCGCCAGTCGCTGCCGGCGCTGACGGCGGCCAACCCGCTCTCCGGGATCGCGTGCAGCATCGGCTTCCTCGGCGACACCGTGCGGGTCACGCCGCTGGCGCTGACCGGGGAGATCGTCGGCCTGGGGGCGGCCGTCTCGGCGATCTTCCTGCTCGGGCGCCACCCGGCGATGCCCTCGGGCTCCAGCGGCGGGGGAGGGTCCGAGGACGAGCCGGCCGCGGACGACAGCGGGCAGCCGCAGCAGCGCAACTGACGAGCCCCGAGGGCTGCCCCCGACCGTCAGCGGGGCAGCCGCCGCAGCACGCCGGGACGCTTCGGCCGGTCTCCAGCGCGTCCGTTCTCCCGGTGTTTCTCGCGGCGTTCCGTCCACACGTCGGCGAGTGCGGCGGCCAGCGCGACGAGGACGAAGCCGACGGACAGGACCAGCCCGTGCTGGTACGCGTCCGGCCAGGAGCCGGGGCGGCCGCCGCCCGCGTCGAGCCTGCTGAAGAAGATGGACCCCACTCCCGCGATGCCGACGGCCGCCCCGATGCGCTGCCCGGTCTGCAGCACGCCGCCCGCACTGCCGCCGCGCGCCACCGGGACCTGCGAGAGCGTCAGCGTCTGGTTCGGGGAGATGACGAGCCCCGACCCGACGCCGGCGACCAGCAGAGGCACCGTCAGGTACCAGCCCGTCTCGCGGCCCGGCACCGCGTGTGCGGTGACGACGGCACCGGCGAGGCCGACGGCCGTGAGCGCGAGACCCCAGGCGACCAGCGGTCTGCCGAAGCGCAGGACGTGCCTGCCGCCCAGCCCCGCCGACGCTCCCGAGCCGAGGGCGAAGGGCGTGATGGCGGCGCCCGCCTCCAGCGCCGTGTAGTCCAGGCCGCTCTGCAGGTAGAGCGTGGTGACGAAGAAGATCGAGGTGAATCCGGCGAAGTGGAAGAGGATGAGCAGGCAGCCCAGCCAGTAGGAGCGGATGCGGAAGAGCGTCAGGTCGACGAGCGGCACCGTGGTCCTGCGTGAACAGTGCGACTCCCATGCGACGAAGACCGCCGTCAGGGCTGCCGCGACGACGAGCAGCAGCCACTTCGCGTCGCCGCGCCACTGCTGCGACTGCACGAAGGGGAGCAGCACCGCCACCACCGCCGCGCCGAGCAGGGCGACGCCGAGCGGATCGAGGCTCTGGGTGCGCCGGGTGCCGGCGGAGGGCGTGTCCGGCAGCAGGCGCCGCGCCAGGACGAGGCAGACGATCCCGAGCGGCAGGTTCACGTAGAAGACCCACCGCCAGCCCTCGCTCGCTCCCGCCCAGTGGATCAGCAGCCCGCCGAGCAGCGGTCCGACCGCGGTGGAGACGCCGACGACGGTGCCGAACATCCCGAAGGCCCTGCCGCGTTCCTGGCCCCTGAACATCTGCTGGATCAGCGCCGAGATCTGCGGGGAGATCAGCCCGCCGCCCAGGCCCTGCACGAGACGGGCCACGATCAGCCACATGCTCGTACGGGCGGCGCCGCAGCCCACGGACGCCAGGGTGAATAGGGCCAGCCCGGCCATGAAGACCCTGCGGCGTCCCCGCGCGTCTCCCAGCCGTCCCGCGGGGACGAGGCACAGCCCGAAAGACAGCGCGTAACCGGAGAGCACCCACTGCAGTTCGGACTCGCTCGTGTGCAGCCCCTCCTTGATGGACGGCAGGGCCACGTTCACGATCGAGACGTCGAGCAGCGCCATGAAGCCCGCGACCAGGCAGACGGCCAGCGCTTTCCAGCGGCGCGTGTTCTCCCGCCGGGATACGTCAGACACGTCCGGGTCCTGCCTCAGTCACCGAGTCCTCGCTTCTCCGTGCGCCGCGCGTGCCGTGGCCGCGCGTGCGGGTACCCAGCGCGGCGCCGGCCGGTCGCCGCCGGTCGGGGGGTGCGGGGGAAGCGGAGAGGGGTCGGGCGAAAGCCGGACAACTGCGGACTGCTTCCGCCTAAACTCTGGCCAGACCCTGCCGGGGAGCGACTCCGGATCCAGCCGGGGACGGGGCAGGGTCATGAGGGGACGACGTGAATCCGGAGATCGACACCAGCAAGCCCCATTCGGCGCGGGTCTACGACTACTGGCTCGGGGGCAAGAACAACTACGAGGTCGACGCCGAAGCGGGCAGGCGGTTCGAGGAGATGTGGCCCGGTGTGCGCGCGCTCATCGCGGCCAACAGGGCGTTCATGCACAGGGCGACACGCTTCCTGGCCGGGGAGGCGGGCATCAGGCAGTTCCTCGACATCGGCACCGGCATCCCCACGGAGCCGAACCTCCACCAGATCGCGCAGCAGTCCGCCCCGGACTCCAGGGTCGTCTACGCCGACAACGACCCGATCGTGCTGCAGTACGCGCAGGCCCTGCTGCGGTCGAGACCGGAAGGCCGCACCGCCTACCTCCACGCCGACGTGACCGATCCGCAGGCGATCCTCACCTCCCCCGAAGTGCGCGAGACCCTCGACCTGGAGCAGCCGGTCGCCCTGTCGCTCGTCGCGCTGCTGCACTTCATCGCCGACGACGGCACCGCGACGGACATCGTGCGGCGGCTGCTGGAGCCGCTGGCGCCCGGCAGCTACCTGGTGATCTCCCACGGCACGGAGGACGCGGAGGAGGCGGAGGTGTCCGAGCGGGCCGCCGAGTACTACCGGTCCAAGGTCTCCGACGGGCAGGCCCGCCCGTACGGCACGATCCTCTCGCTCTTCGACGGCCTCGAGATGGTGGAGCCCGGCCTCGTCCCCGTCACCCGATGGCGTCCTGAGACGGAGGACCCCGGGCTTCCCGACAGCAAGGCCCTGATCCTGGCGGGGGTCGCGCGGAAGCCCTGACGCGCGGGGCGCGCGGCAGGGGCGTGCTGCCGGACGCCGGGTGACCGCCGGGTTCCGGTGCGCCCCCGGGGGGAGGGCGAGCTGACGCACCGCCCCGGTGAAGGCGGCGGCAGACAGTTGCTACGTACATCTTGTCCGCACGCGCGCACGGGTGCTCTCCTGTGTGCGCACATCGGAAGTCCACGGCCGGGACGCGCACGTACAGCCGTCGGCAGGCGGGCCGCTCCCGCCCGTACCCGCCCGGCCGCCGTGATCAGCCCGGAGAGCGCATGAAGGCTGCCGCCCCGCCGCCCGGACGGCCTGTTCCCGGACGGCCCGGTCCCGAGAGTCCCGGCCCCCAACGTCCCGGAGCGGGCCGGGAGTTCTTCGGACATCCCCGCGGCCTCGCCACGCTGTTCTTCACCGAGGCGTGGGAGCGCTTCTCGTACTACGGGATGAAAGCGATCCTGCTGTTCTACATGTACGACAGGGCGCGGGACGGCGGCCTCGGCATCGACAGCGCGACCGCCGGCTCCCTCATCGCCGTGTACGGGGCGTCCATCTACCTCGCCGCCATCGCGGGCGGCTGGGTGAGCGACCGGCTGCTGGGCGCGCGCCGCGCCACCCTCTGGGGCGGCGTGCTGATCATGTGCGGGCACGTCTGTCTGGCGCTGCCCGCCGGCAAGGGCGCTCTGTACGGCTCGATGGCCTTCATCGTGGCCGGCACGGGGCTGCTCAAACCGAACGTCTCCGCGTCGGTCGGCCGACTCTACGGCGAGCGGGACGTACGCCGCGACTCCGGATTCAGCATCTACTACATGGGCATCAGCGTCGGCGCCGTCGTCGCACCGCTGATCGTCGGCACGCTCGGGCAGAGGTACGACTACCATCTCGGCTTCGGCGTCGCCGCGTTGGGCATGGCCGTCGGGCTCCTGGTCTACGTGCGGGGGCAGCGTCACCTCAGCCCCGAGGACCTGCGGCCAGGCAACCCCCTGCGCCTCCGCGACGTCCCCACGCGCCTGACGGCCGGCATCGCCGTCGGGGCAGTGCTGCTCGCCGTGGCGGTCGCGGCGGGGGCGGTCGCCGGTCTGTTCACGGCGCAGCGCGTCGTCGACCTCATCAGCCTGCTGGCCGTGGCCCTGCCCGTCGCGTACTTCACAGTGATGCTGCGCAGCCCGCGCACCACAGCAGTCGAACGTTCACGGGTACGGGCCTACATACCGCTGTTCAGCGGGTCGGTCTTCTTCTGGCTGATCCAGGAGCAGGGCGCGAGCGTGCTCGCCCAGTACGCCGACCAGAGCACCGACCTGGACGCCCTCGGCTTCGCGATCCCCTCCTCCTGGTTCCAGTCGACCGGATCGTTCGTGCTGATCGTCCTCACGCCGTTCTTCGCGTCCCTGTGGATGCAGCTGGGGAACAGGGCGCCGTCGACGCCCGTGAAGTTCGGCGTCGGCCTGGTGCTGGCCGGGCTGTCGTACCTCGTCCTGGTGCTGCCCGCAGCACGACCGGGCATGAGCAGTCCGCTGTGGCTGTTCGGCAGCTTCGCGATCATCACGGTCGGCGAGATCTTCCTCTCCCCGATCGGGCTCTCCGTGACGACGAAGCTCGCCCCCGCCGCGTTCACCACGCAGATGATGGGGCTGTGGCTGGCGTCGAACGCCGCGGCACAGGGGATCTCGGCGCAGGTGGTGCGTCTCTACAACCGTGCGGACGCGGCCGGGTACTTCGCGGTGGTCGGCGGGTGCGGCCTCGTCGCGGGCCTGGTGCTGCTCGCCGGGTCGCGCTTCATCAGGCGGCGGATGGGCGGCGCGGACGTACGGGACGGCGCTGAGGCACGGGAGGGTGCGGACGTACGGGAGGACGCTGAGCTCGGAGACGGCGTGCGCGCCGGCGATGCCGACGAGGCCGGGGGCGACCGGCCCGCCGGACCGACCGCCCCCGACGGCGGTGCGCGGAAGGGGAGTTGAGCGCCAGCCCCCAGGTCGAGCATCCCGCCCATCGGAAAGCGGAACGGCGGGCCGCGCCTCCCGGCACGGCCCGCCGCACGCTGCTGTGACACTGGCGGGACGGCGGCTACTGCTTCAGCATCTTCCGCATCTGAGCGATCTCGCCCTTCTGCGACCGCTCGATGTCGCGGGCCATGCTTTTCGCCTTGCCGTACGAGCCCTTGTCCACCTCGGTGCGGGCCATCTCCACGGCGCCCTCGTGGTGTTCGATCATCAGCTTCAGGAACTTCCGGTCGAACTCCTTTCCGGATGCCTTCTTCAGCTGCTCCATGTCCTCCGCGGTCATCATTCCGGGCATGGCGTGACCCGAGTGCTCACCGTGCTCCGAGTGCCCCGAAGAGCTCTTCGGCGGGACCTTCTCGTCCCAGGACTCCAGCCAGCCCGAGAGGGTCTCGATCTCGGGCTCCTGCGCCCCGCGGATGGCCGCGGCCAGCGACTTCACCTCCGGGGACGACGCCCGTGAGGGTGTGAGCTCCGACATCTCCAGCGCCTGCCGGTGATGGGGGATCATCCCCTGCGCGAAGGCGACGTCGGCGGCGTTGCCCGAGCCGGAGCCCTTCTCGCTCCCCGCGTGGTCCCCGTGCTGGGACCCGCCGCCGGTCTTCTCGTGGCCGCCCGCGCCGCAGGCGGCGAGCAGCAGAGCGGCTGCCACGGCGGATGCGGCCGTGCGGGCCGCGCGTGTGACGGAACGGTGGTCTGACTTCATGGGTGAAACTCCTGCGTGCAGTGGTGAATTCGGACGTGCCGGAGACGGCGGCGGCCCCGCCGTAGCGGGCCCGGTGCCGTGAAGCGCGCCTATATACGCAGGAGTTGGAGCTGGTGGAGCGAGGGAGGGGCACGCTCCGGCACGGCGGCGGCCGTTCCGGCGAGCCCCGCGCCGCCACCCGGCACGGCAGGCGTTTCGGACGCCGTGCCCGCCACGGGTACGGGCAGGTCGGGGGCGCCGCTCGTTCCCTGGGCGGCGCAGGCGGCGTCGGCGTGGGCGATGTGACCGCCGTGGCCGGCCCCGTCGCCCTCCGCTTCGTGCGCGGTCCCGGCTCCGCGCGTGGCGGAGCCGTCCGCACCATGGGCGGTGCCACTGTGCACGTCCGCGTCGTGCGCGCCCTGCTCCGGCTCGCCCGAACCGGGGCCCGGCGCATGGGCCGCTGCGAGGTGGTGCGGGCACCCGCTGTGCCCGCCGCCCGGAACGCTGCCGCTCTGGACACCGCTGTGCCCGCCGCCGCCCTGGACACCGCCGTGCTCACCCGAGTGCACACCGGCGGCTGCGTGCCCGGAGCCCGCTGCCGCAGCCGGCCCGGGTGGGGCCGCCGTACCGAGGCCGTGCATGGCGAGCAGACCGCTGAGGACGACGGCGACCAGCACGGCCGTCGCGCAGCCGCGGCGCACCGGTGCGCACACGCGTGCGCGCGCCCACGACGGCACTGATCGCTTGCTGGTCACCGGCTCAGCGTAGAGCGCCGCGCACGCGGCCCGCCCGTACTCGGCGAAGATCCGCGGTCAGGGGGCCCCTGGACGGCCCGAGTTCCGGCGCGGCCCGGGCCCGTCAGGCGCCCCCGGTGCCGAACTGGCGGCGGTACGCGCTGGGGGAGAGTCCTGTGCGCCGCCGCAGCTGCGCGCGCAGGTTCGCCGCCGTGCCCAGCCCGCTCTCGCGGGCCACGACGTCGAGCGAGGGCTCGCCGCGCTCGATCATCCGGCAGGCCAGCGCCACGCGTTCACCGGTGAGCCACGCGAGCGGCGTCGTCCCCAGCTCCGCGCGGAAGCGCCTGTGCAGAGTCGCCGGGCTGACCGCGGCCCGGGCCGCCAGCGCGTCCACCGTCAGCGGGGCGCCGAGCCGTGGGCGTACCCAGTCGAGCACCGGCGCGAGTGAGGCGTCCCGTACCACCGGCACCGGCTGCTCGACGAACTGCCGCTGCCCGCCGTCGCGGTGGGCGGCGAACACCAGGCGGCGGCTGACCGTGTTGGCCACCTCGGCCCCGTGGTCGCGGCTGATCAGATGGAGCCCCAGGTCGAGGGCGGCGGCGCTGCCCGCTGCGGTGAGCACGTCGCCGTCGTCCACGAACAGCACGTCCGGCTTGAGACGGACCGACGGATAGCGGGCGGCGAAGAGCTCCGCCCACCGCCAGTGCGTCGTGGCCCGACGGCCCTCCAGCACTCCTGCCTCGGCCAGCGTGAACGCACCGGTGCAGAAGCCGACGAGCCGCGCGCCCCGGGCAGCCGCACGCCCGACGGCCTCCAGGACGGGCCCGCACGGCCGCACTTCGGGGTCCGGCCGGTTGGGGACGAGCACGGTGTGGGCCTCGTCGGCCGCGGAGAGGTCCGCCACGTCCGAGAGCGTGAACATCCCGAGGTGCATCCGGGTACGGGGCGCCGCGGCACACAGCGTGAATTCGTACCAGGGCGCTTCCACTTCGGGACGGCGCAGCCCGAACAGCTCGGGCGCCACGCCCAGTTCGAAGGGGTTGGAGCCCTCGTCGACGATCGCGGCGACGCGGTGCGGCGCACGTGCAGCGCCGGATCCCCCTTCCGTCCGGCGGCTCCGGCCGAGCCGGGCATCTTGCGAGGATTCGTGCGGCACATGCGATTCCTAGCACTCACCGCCCGCGGGCGCCAGCGGCGAGGATGTCCGGCATGGCAGACGAGCCGATCGATCTGGATTCCGCACTGGCACGCTTCAGCGAACTCTGGAGCCCGCGCATCGTGACGACGGTGAACGACTACGACGTGCGCGTCGCGAAGGTCGCCGGGGAACACGTGTGGCACGTGCACGAGGACACGGACGAGTTCTTCCTCGTCCTCCACGGAGAGCTGGACATCACGCTCCGCGACGGCGCCGGAACCCCTGCGGCCGAGCGGACGGTGACCCTTTCGAAGGGCTCCGTCTTCGTCGTCCCGCGCGGCGTCCCGCACAGGCCCGTCGCCGTGGACGGCGCCTCGATCCTGCTGTTCGAGCCGTCGGGCACGTCGAGCGTGGGCGACCGGCACGACCCGCTTCCGGACCACGTAGACGCCACCACCGGCCACGTCCTCGGCTGAGGCGCGGCGGGAGCGGGGCGGGCGAGCCGGGGGCAGTCACACGGCCGTGACCCTCCTGGCCGCACCCGGTGCGTACTTCCTCCGCCGAGGGGTCCCGCCGCCCCGCGCCACCGGTTCCACGGCTCCGGGGCCGCGTTCGCGCGGCTCCGGAGCGAGGCCGGGAATCCGGTGCGGAAACAGCATTGCCGGAACAGCTCCGCCGCAGTGTGACGTTCACGGTGTACGCCGCTCCAGCAGCGGTACAAGAACGGAACGAAGACGGAACCAGCCGTTGCTTTTCTTCGTTCTTGACGGTGGAGTAGCGTGCTGGTTTTGCTAAAGCATTACTCTGAAAGCTAGGTCGTGCCGTGCGGCCATGGAGGAGTGAGATGAGGAGCAGCAACCCGGTCTTCTCGCGACGGGGGTTCAGCCGCTCGGGCGGCTACGCCGGTTTCAACGCCGGACAGCAGCCGCAGGCCGGGAACCCGTACGCGAACAGCCCTTACGCGAACAACCCTTACGCCCAGCAGCAGCCCCAGACCACGGGGCAGCCCTTCGGCGCTCCGCCCGCCGCGCCGCCCCAGACCGGGCGGATGACGATGGACGACGTCGTCGCCCGTACGGGCATGACGGTCGGGCTCGTCGTGGTCATGGCCGCTGTGGCCTGGATCACCGACCTGGCGCTTCCGCTGGCCATCGGGGCGGGTCTCGTCGCGATGGTGCTGGCGCTCGTGCAGTCGTTCAAGCGCAAGGCAGTTCCCGCGCTGATCCTGGCGTACGCAGCCCTGGAAGGCCTCTTCCTGGGCGCCATCAGCAACTTCGTCGACAGCTACATCGCCGACGGCGCCGCGATGCAGGCGGTGCTCGGCACCATGGCGGTCTTCGCCGCGGTGCTGGTGATGTACAAGACCCGGATCATCAGGGTCACCAGGCGCTTCTACCAGTTCGCGATCGCGGCGGCGATCGGCTTCGTCCTGCTGATGATGGTGAACATGCTGTTCGCGGTCATCGGCGGCGGCGACGGCCTCGGCTTCCGCAGCGGCACCCTCGGCATCATCATGGGGATCGCGGGCATCGTGATCGGTGCGCTGTTCCTGGCGCTCGACTTCAAGCAGGTCGAGGACGGCATCTCCTACGGCGCGCCCCGTGAGGAGTCGTGGCTGGCGGCCTTCGGGCTGACGCTGACCCTGGTGTGGATCTACCTGGAGTTCCTGCGTCTGATCGCGATCCTGCAAGGGAACGACTGACCGGGCTCCCCGCACCACCGGGCGGGGCGGCGAGGCCCGTGAGCGGCCTCGGAGCCTGAGCCCGTAGCCGTACGACGAAGGGCCCGTGAGGCGGTGACGCCTCACGGGCCCTTTCGCGTGTTCCGAGGTTCCAAGCCTGGAGGGGAGGCAGTTCAGCGGTGACGCGCAGCGCGCCGCAGGTCGTACTCGTGGATGATCGCTTTCGCGTGGCCGTAGGCGAGGTTGTGCTCGCCCCGCAGCCAGCTGACCTTCTCCTCGAAGCGGAAAAGGGACGGACCTTCGTCGACGGTGCGCAGCCAGTCGGCGACTTCACGACCGGTGCAGTGTGGGATGCGGGTGAGCATGTTCCGGTGGGTCTCTTCGGAGAAGATCTGGGACATCGGCGCCTCCGGATGCTGCCTTTTGGAGTCCTTCCCGCCAAGGTGCCTGAGCGCGGGGGCGTTGGCAACAGTCAGGAAGGGGCGCATACGCTGGAACGGTGCTCGATACAGCCCCGCTGACCACCGCCGCGCAGCTTCACAGCGACCGTCTCCGAAGGCTTCCGGAGAGCGCTCTGCGCAGGGGCGCGGCAGCCGAAGGGCTGGCGCTGGCCCGGGAGTTGGCCCGCAGGGCGCAGCTCCTCGAGTTCCCCGGCAGCACCCCGCTGGACCTCCCCGACGTGGGCGTTCTGGCCGTCGGGGACCAGCTCGCGGTGGCAGCACACGATCTGGCGGAAATCGTGCGCGGCCTTGACGCCGCGGGCGAGCTCGCGGAAGCGACGGCGCTCGTCGAAGAGGCGGGGCGCCGCATCGCCGCCGCTACAGCGAGGCGATGACGCGGTCCGCCAGCAGGTAGGCGGTCCGCCCCTCTCCGTAGGCGAAGGTCAGCGCGTAGGCCCCGGACACGCTGGAGCCGCCCATCAGCACCGGCACGTCGCCGTCGCGGAGCGCCGCGCACAGCAGTTCCGCCGTCTCGCGGTGGCCGGGGGAGAGGCACACGGTGGTGCCGTCCTCGAAGAGGTAGACGTCGAGGGTGCCCAGGGGGCCCTGTCGCACGTCGGCCAGCGGCGTGCGGGCGTGCGCCAGCTCGGCCAGCCGCCCCACGGTGCGTTCGTGGCCGGCGACGACCTGGGCGCCGGACGGCGGAGCCCCGGCGGGCGCGGACGGGTCGCCGCTGAGCGTGTACTCGGGCTGCGAGGGGTGGCGCCGGCGGGCGGCGGCGACCTCGGGCGGCTCGGTGCCGTACTCCGGCCCGGAGGCCGGGGCGGCGCCCGCGTGCGGTTCGGCGCTCCCCGGGGCCGCGGTGCTCGCGTCCGCGGGCTCGGCGACGGCGCCGTCGGCCGTGTCCGCGGATTCCGCTCCGGGCCCGGGCACGCCGTGCACGCCGTCCGCGGGCGCTGCCTCGACGTCGATGTCCAGCGCCGGCTCGATCTCACGCTCGGCCTGGCGCGGCACGAAGACACCCGGCTCGGGCACGTCGCGCTCCCGCAGCTCGCGCAGGATACGCAGGACGTCCTCGTCGACGCGGCCCTTGAGCAGCGCGTCCCAGAGGGCGGAGTCGACGCCGGAGGGCGTGGAGGCCACCTCGTACTCGGTGCCGTGTCCCGCCAGCAGGGAGCCGTCCTCGGGGGTCTCCGCCCGCGTCTCCTGCGCGGCCCAGAAGGCCCGCGCCTCGGCCAGCTCGCGCTCCCGCTCCTCGGCGAGCGCTTCCGCGACGATGCTGCGGATCTCCTCCGCCGAGGCGGCCGTACGGGCCCGCGGCACCGACGCGGCAGCGGCTTGGCTCCCGGAGGCCGCGGCGGCGCCCGCGGGCGCGCTGAGCCGGGCGCCCAGGTCGTCGAGCCGGCGGCGCAGGCCGCGAGCCGAGTACAGGGCGGCGCCGCCGACGGCCGTGGCGGTCACCGCGGTCGCTAGCAGAAGCAGGGATATGGCGCTCACTGACGTACTCCCGGTTTGGTCCGTCCCCCGAAGTCCTGTGCATCCGCCATTCAGGCGGAAGGCGTCTCGACCGTAGTCCCAAACGCCGTGAATAGGACAGAGGCGAACAGCGACCTCTGCCGCCCCCGCCGTTGTGAGCTGGGCAAACGCAAAGCCCCCGGGGGATAAATCACATCCCGGGGGCGCATGCTTCGCGTGGTACCGGGCAGTGCGGCTGCCCCGGCACCTCGTGCGGCGGCCCATGGGGGCCGCCGCGGAGGTGTCAGCTGAGCCGCTCCAGAACCATCGCCATGCCCTGGCCACCGCCGACGCACATGGTCTCCAGACCGAACTGCTCGTCGTGCCACTGCAGGGAGTTGAGCAGCGTCGTCGTGATGCGGGCGCCCGTCATGCCGAAGGGGTGCCCGACGGCGATGGCGCCGCCGTTGACGTTGAGCTTGTCCAGGTCGATGCCGAGGTCCCGGTAGGAGGGGATGACCTGGGCCGCGAAGGCCTCGTTGATCTCGACGAGGTCGATGTCGCCGATCGTCATGCCCGCCCGGGCCAGCGCCTGCTTGCTGGCCTCGACGGGCCCGTAGCCCATGATCTCGGGGGAGAGGGCGGAGAGGCCCGTGGAGACGATGCGGGCCAGCGGCGTCAGCCCGAGCTCGCGCGCCTTGGTGTCGGACATGATCACCAGCGCCGCGGCGCCGTCGTTGAGGGGGCAGCAGTTGCCCGCGGTGATCAGGCCGTCGGGGCGGAAGACCGGCTTGAGCCCTTCGACGCCCTCCATCGTCACGCCGGCGCGCGGGCCGTCGTCCTTGGCCACGGTGTTCCCGTCCGGCGTGGTGACGGGGGTGATCTCGCGCTCCCAGAACCCGTCGGCGATGGCCTTCTCGGCGAGGTTCTGGGACCGGACGCCGAACTCGTCCATGTCCTTGCGCGTCACGCCCTTGAGGCGTGCGAGGTTCTCGGCGGTCTGCCCCATGGCCATGTAGACGTCGGGCACCTTGCCGCTCTCGCGCGGGTCCTTCCAGCCCTCGCCGCCGTTCTCGGCGCGGGCGGCGGTGCGCTCCTCGGCCTCGGCGAAGAAGGGGTTGTGGGTGTCGGGCATGCCGTCGGAGGTGCCCTTCACCTGGCGGGAGACCGCCTCGACGCCGGCCGAGACGAACACGTCGCCCTCGCCGGCCTTGATGGCGTGCATGGCCATCCGCGTCGTCTGCAGGGAGGAGGAGCAGTACCGGGTGATCGTGCAGCCGGGCAGGTGGTCCATGCCCATCTGGACGGCGACGACCCGGGCCAGATTGTGGCCCTGCTCGCCGCCCGGCAGACCGCAGCCGAGCATCAGGTCGTCGATCTGCGCCGGGTCGAGCTCCGGGACCTTGGCGAGCGCGGTCTTGACGATCTCCGCGGTGAGGTCGTCGGGCCGTACGTCCTTGAGCGACCCCTTGAAGGCGCGTCCGATGGGTGAGCGGGCTGCAGAGACGATCACTGCTTCGGGCATCACGGCTCCAGAGGGTGTCTGCGTCGGCACGTTGGCTACGTGCGGGAAGCTACCTGTCCGTAAGCCCCGGGTCACTGCTCGCAGGGTGTGATGCGGGACTCTTTTCTAAGCGCTTGCTTGGCTGGTGTCCGGGTGGCGCCCTCATCCGGACGGCTGCTCTCCACGGTATGCCGCTCCCCGTACTCCCCGGAGCGGCGGGTGGCGGCCCCCGCCGCGAGGAAGCTAGACCGCTTCCTCGCGGGGAGCCGTGACGTCCTCGGCGGGCGGCAGCCGGCGCCTGCGCCGGTGCTTGAGCAGCGCCCAGGGGCCTCGCACGCCGGTGACCTCCGTGCCGCCCTCCGCGACGGCCTCGGCAGCCGCACGCGCGACCGGCAGGATGCTCTCGCGCCGCGCCGCGTCCGGACGCTCGTCCTCGGTCGGCCACAGGCCGAGTGCCGCGCACAGTGTCGGCAGGACGGCCATGGCCGCCGTGGCGTAACCCTCCGCCGAGGGGTGGTAGTTGTCGGGTCCGAAGAGCTCCCGCGGGTGCGCCGCGAACTCCGGCCCTAGCAGGTCGCCGAGCGAGACCGTACGGCCGCCCTCCTCGACGACGGCGATGGTCTGTGCCGCTGCGAGCTGACGGCTCAGACGCCTGGCCACCCAGCGCAGCGGCTGCCCGACCGGTTCGATGGAGCCGAGATCAGGGCAGGTGCCGACGATCACCTCGCATCCGGCGGTGCGCAGCCTCGCGACGGCGTCGGACAGCAGCCGCACCGCCCGGGACGGCGGCATCCGGTGCGTCACGTCGTTGGCGCCGATCATGATGACGCACACGTCCGGCGCCATGTCGAGTTCGTGCTCGCTGAGCAGGAGCGTCACCTGCCGTTCCAGGTCGTCGGACTGGGCCCCCGGCAGTGCCACGTTGCGCAGCTCCACGGGGCGTTCCGCCACCGCCGCCAGCGCGGAGGCGAGCAGGGCGCCCGGCGTCTGCCGGGGGCGGTGCACGCCCTGGCCGGCGGCCGTCGAGTCGCCGAGGAAGCCCAGACGGATCCGCCGGCCGTGCTGCTGGCCGGAGAACGCGGACCCGTAGAGCCCGTCGGCGGGCGGTGGTTCGTCGTCCGAACCACCGATCTTGCGCTTGGCGAGCTGTGCCTCGGTGAACAGCAGTCCGACCGCCGCGCCGCCCAGCAGACTGAGTCCGCCGCCCCCGTATGCGGCCGCGGTCGCGATCCGCCTTGCCACTCTTGCGCTCGCCGCCTTCGACATCGGCATTTCTCTGGTCCGCCTCCCGGCTGGTGGTTCCGGCGCCCTGGACGGAGTGCGTGGTGCGTGGTCGTCCCTGCCTGTCCGGGGCCTGGTGCGTGGTGCGCCTTCTGCTCGGTGGATGATTCGTGGTGCGTGGTCCGTGCTGTGCCGTGCGTCGTCGTCGGTCTCTGCTCGGTGCTGCTGGTCGTACGGATGGGTCGTACGTGCTGGGTGGTGCGTCGTAGGTGGTGCGTGTGCGGTGGTGCGCGTGCGTCACGTGTGAGCTGTGTTCCGGCGGTCCGTGCGGCCGCGTCGGTCGTGCCCGTACCGCCGAATCCAGGGGCGGATGGTGCTCAGGTGCATGAAGGGGCACCCTGGATGGGTAGTCGCTGTGAGCGCCCGGTGCGTGTCTTGTGACGTGCGGGCTGAGCGCTCCTAACACTGTGTTGCCCCGTGAGGCCCCCTCTGCAACCTTCGCAACGGGCCTCCGGTGTGCGCGTGTTGCGCAATATGGTGACGGTACGGGTAAGCAACGACGCTGCCCACGGACACGCGGAGACCACGGTGCAGTATCACGAGTCCATGATCGACCTTGTCGGCAACACCCCGCTGATCAAGCTGAACAACGTCACGGAGGGTATCCGTGCCACCGTTCTGGCGAAGGTCGAGTACTTCAATCCCGGCGGTTCGGTGAAGGACCGGATCGCACTGCGGATGATCGAGGCGGCGGAGGCCTCGGGCGAACTGCGTCCGGGCGGCACCATCGTCGAGCCCACCTCCGGCAACACCGGTGTGGGGCTTGCCATCGTGGCCCAGCAGAAGGGGTACCGCTGCCTGTTCGTGTGCCCTGACAAGGTCTCCACGGACAAGATCAACGTGCTGCGGGCGTACGGCGCCGAGGTCGTGGTCTGCCCGACGGCCGTCGATCCCGAACACCCCGACTCCTACTACAACGTGTCGGACAGGCTCGTACGCGAGACGCCCGACGCGTGGAAGCCCGACCAGTACAGCAACCCCAACAACCCGCGCTCGCACTACGAGACGACCGGACCGGAGCTGTGGCAGCAGACGGACGGGCGCATCACCCACTTCGTCGCGGGCATCGGCACGGGCGGCACGATCTCCGGAACGGGCCGCTATCTCAAGGAGATCAGCGAGGGCCGCGTGCGGATCGTCGGCGCGGACCCCGAGGGCTCGGTCTACAGCGGCGGTTCGGGCCGTCCGTACCTCGTGGAGGGCGTCGGTGAGGACTTCTGGCCCGACGCCTACGACCGCGGTGTGGCCGACGAGATCGTCGCCGTCTCCGACAAGGACTCCTTCCAGATGACGCGCCGTCTGGCCAAGGAGGAGGGGCTGCTCGTCGGCGGCTCCTGCGGCATGGCCGTCGTCGGCGCGCTGGAAGTCGCCCGCAGGCTGGGCCCGGACGACGTGGTCGTCGTGCTGCTGCCGGACGGCGGGCGCGGCTACCTCAGCAAGATCTTCAACGACGAGTGGATGAACGACTACGGCTTCCTGTCCGAGGGCGAACCCACCCTCGTACGCGTCGGAGACGTCCTGCGCCACAAGGAGGGGCCCATCCCGTCGCTCGTCCACATGCATCCCGACGAGACCGTCGGCGAGGCGATCGAGGTGCTGCGCGAGTACGGGGTCTCGCAGATGCCGGTGGTCAAGCCGGGCGCCGGGCACCCGGACGTGATGGCGGCCGAGGTGGTGGGCTCCGTCGTCGAACGGGAGCTTCTGGACGCCCTGTTCGCGCAGAGGGCGTCGCTCGGTGACCGGCTGGAGAAGCACATGAGCGCGCCGCTGCCGCACGTCGGTTCCGGCGAGTCCGTGGACGATCTGATGCCCGTACTCGAAGGCGCGGACGCCGCAGTGGTGTTGGCGGACGGCAAGCCCGTGGGCGTCGTCAGCAGGCAGGACCTGCTGGCGTACCTCGCGAGCGGCGCGAAGAAGTGAGAGCGCGGGCAGCGCCGACTGCGCGGAGGTGACAGCGGAGGGGCGCGAGGGGGCGGGCAGGCGCTGAAGTGATCCGCGAGTGTCACGGTGCTGAAAAGAGCGGTTAACACTGCTCCCGCAGAGTGGTCGTATCGGCGCCGGGGACACTCCGGAGCGGCTCCCGGCCCCCAGGCGCCCCGGGCGCGACCGGTTCCCGCCGGTGCGCATCCCGGCGGGGGCTGCCCGTCGTCCCGCCCCGGTGCACGCACCGGGGTGCGGCGGCCCCCGCCTTCGCGCCCGCCCCCGGTCTCCGCCCGTTTGCCATCGGCCCGGAACCGTCGGCCCGATCTCCGTCCGGCCGTAGCGCCGACTGCCGGTGCCTCCGCCGCGGTTGCGGACGTCGGCTGGTGAACGCCGGTGCGCGGTGGGGCACTTGGGGCACCGGGCCGCCCGCGCGACCCGCTCGCGGCGGGTCAGTCCCAGTCGCCGTCCTTGCGGGACTCGCCGGCCCGCCCGAGGCCGAACCAGGGCCGCTGCGCCTGCACCGCGTTGACGGCCACGATCCCGCCCCAGCACACCAGCAGTCCGGGCAGCCCCGTGTTGACCGCGGCGATCGCCGAGAGGGGAACGGCCAGCACCAGCGAGGCGACAGCCAGCAGCCGGGGACCCATGCCTTCCGGATGCGAGGACGGGCCGGTGCCGGTGTGCGTGCGCTCGCCGCCGCGGGCCACGACCATCTGCTGCTCGGCCATGGCGCGGCGCGTCCGTTTGTCCACCACGGTCTCCAGGCGTTTGTCGAACTTCTCCAGGAACGAGGCGATCAGCTCTTCCTCGTACTCCGGGCCGAGTTCCCTGCGGGTCTGGAGAGTCGCGTCGAGTTCTCGAGCCAACTCGGGGTCGCGGGCGTTCATGAGCCGGACGTTACGCTTCCCCGCCGCCGAGGGCAGTGGTGCTAGCCCCCGTATGGTCACTGCGGCTTGGCCCCCCCACGAGCGGCGGCGGGTGGGTACGGGGCGGGTTCCGGTGCCGGACCGTCGTCGACGCCGGGACGGCTGGAGCGCCTTGCCCCACTGCATATGGTCATGCACAGTCGTTGCGTAGTGAATAGTGGCCGTGGGGCCGGGTGGGAGGGGTTCCCTTCCCGGTCCGCTGCCGGCGCCGCCACGCACGACGAGTACAAGCCCCCGAGCGGGAGCGCATCGAGCAGGAGGACGGGATGAGCAGCGCCAGCGCGCGGTTGCTGAAGCTCTTCGAGGGGCAGCGCCTCACGCCGACGCAGCGCCGCATCGCGCACTGCATGGTGCGGCAGGCCGGGGACGCGCCGTTCCTCTCCAGCGTCGAACTGGCCGAGCTGGCGGGCGTGAGCCAGCCCTCCGTGACGCGCTTCGCCGTGGCGCTCGGCTTCGACGGCTACCCCGCGCTGCGCAGGCATCTGCGGGAGACGGCGCCGGAGGCGGCCGACGCCGGGGCCGCAGTCGGCAGCGGCGAAGACGAACCCTGCAACGCCTACCAGCAGGCCGTCCGAGCGGAGATCGACAACCTGCGGCACCTCGCCGCGCTGCTCGCCGACCCCGCCCCGGTGGAGCGCGCGGGCAGCATGCTCGCGGCCACTCCCGCCCTTCCGGTCCTCGGTCTGCGGGCGGCGTCGGCACAGGCCCGCGGCTTCGCCTACTTCGCGGCGAAGGTCCACCCGGACGTGCGGCTCCTGGACGAGGGCGGCAGCATGCTGGCCGACCGTATCGACGGATGCGTGCGCGCCGGGGCGCAGGCGCTGCTCTGCTTCGCGCTGCCGCGTCACCCGAAGGAGGTCGCCGACGCGCTCTCGTACGCGCGTGACGCGGGGCTGCGGATCATCACCGTCGCCGACAGCGCGTTCGCGCCCGTCGCGCACCCGGACGATCTGCTGCTTCCGGCAGCGGTCGGGACGGGGCTGGTGTTCGACACGGCCTGCGCGCCGATGCTGCTGGGCCGGGTGCTGCTCGAGGCGATGTGCGACGGGCTGCCGCAGGCGCAGGCGCGGCTCGAGGACTTCGACGCGCGCGCGGTGGAACGCGGGCTCTTCATGGAGTGAGCGGCGGGCGGCCTGACGCCTCGCCGGGCGGAGGCACCGGCCGGCGAGAGGGTGCGCGCCGCCGGCCTCCGGCGTTCCAGGCCGGATCGCGCCCCAGGAACGCGACGAGGCGGTCACTCGGATCGGCCTCCGCGGGAACCGTCAGCGGAGGCCCGAAGAGCGGGAAGCGCAGGGCCGGAGACGGCACCAACTGGCGTGCCGTGCGGAGCAGTTCGTTCGCCAGTGCGGCGGGGACGGGCCGGGGCAGGCCCGTCGCGCGTGCGATGTCCCAGCCGTGCACGGCGATCTCCAGCGCGCCGGCCCGGGCGACGGCCGCGGCGGTGAGCGGCAGATCGGCGACGGACAGCACCTGGTCCGGGCGTGCGGCCACCCAGGCGCCGAGCAGCCGCGACGCCGTGGCACGCACCGTCGCCGCGGGATCGTCCCTGCGGTGCCGCTCGCCGTCGGGCGGAAGGGACGGACGCGGGACCGAGTCGCGACGGGCCCCCGCCGTCGCGGGGGCGGTTCCGGCTCCGGGCGCACGCGGCTCCGCGCCCGCCTCCGTCCCCGCATCGGCCGCCTCCGCGTCAGCCTGCGCTCGGACCTGCGCATCGGACTCCGCTTCTGCCCGCGGGGGCACCCCCACGTACCCGTCCTCGATCCCCTCGCGCAGCGCGCACAGGGAGTCGTCGGTGTGCCACAGCAGCGTCTCCAGGTCCCAACCGCGGCACGGCGTCGGACGGTTGAGCGTCCGGAGGGTGACCGGCCGCAGCGCGCACAGCGTGTACCCCAGCGCCCGCTCCAGCAGCTCCGTCTCGGCCATCGCCGTGCCGCCCTCCATCGCTGTCCCGCCGTCCCGTGCCGCCCGCGCCCCCGCGGTCAGCCCTGTCCGTCCCGCAGCTCGATGAACTGGACGTAGTTGCCGTCCGGATCCTCGACCGTGGACCAGAATCCGTCGTCGGTCGCCTCTACGGGACGCACCCAGCGCACGCCGAGGGAGTTCAGGTGCCGTTCCACGGTCCGGATGTCGTGCACCGTGAAGTTGATCATGTGCCGCCCGGGTTCGGCGGACCTTCCAGCGAGGTCGTCCCGCCCGTCGAAGCCGATGTACGTGCCGTCCCCGACCGCCAGCAGGTGCTCCTCCCAGCGGGCGCCGAGCGGTTCCAGAGCGGAGCGGTACCAGGCGACGAGCCGGTCCCGGTCGGTGCTGCCCAGCAGGATGCCCGCGCCGAGCGGGCTGCCCTGTGCTGCCATGAGTCCTCCACAGGTGACGGTCCTTCATGCCACCGGTACGGACCGCGCGCGGGGCGCGAACTCATCGGCGCCGGGCGGCCGCTCCGAGCGCGATCCTGTTGAGGGCCCACAGCACGATGCCGAGAAGCACCAGCACGCCCGCCCGCACGTAGACGCCGGTCTCGCGGTCGGCCAGGGGGCTGGCCAGGAGACCGGCGGCGATCGCACCGACGACGGGCAGGGCCGTGGGCGTGCGGAAGTGCTCGTGCTCCACCCGGTCCCTGCGCAGCACCAGCACCGCGACGTTGACGATGGCGAAGACGCACAGGAGCAGGAACGACGTCGTGTCGCCCAGTCCTTCGATCTCTCCGGTGGAGACGAGGACGACGGCGAGGAGCGAGACGAAGACGATGCCGACGACGGGTGTGCGCCGCACCGGCAGAACCTTGCCCATGACGCGGGGCAGGATGCGCTCGTTGGCCATGCCGTAGCACAGCCGCGAGGCCATCATGATGTTGATCAGAGCGGAGTTGCTGACGGCGAACAGGGCGATGACGGCGAAGAGTTCGGGCGGGAAGCTCACTCCTCCCGCTTTGACGACCTCGAGCAGCGGCCCGCTGGAGCCCTCCAGCACCCGGAAGTCGACCAGCAGCGAGGAGACCAGCGCCACGAGCACGTAGATCGTGCCGGTGACGCACACGCCGATGAACAGCGCCTTCGGGAAGGTCCGTGAGGGGTCGACGGTCTCCTCCGCCATGTTGACGGAGTCCTCGAAGCCGACGAAGGCGAAGAAGCCCAGGGCGGTCGCGCCCATCACGCCCGTCAGCACGGCGTAACCGGTACCGCCGGCCGTGTCGATCTGCGTCAGCCGGCCGGGGTCGCCCTCGCCCGCGAAGACCGCGTACACGCCGATGGAGATGATGATCAGCAGGCCCGTCAGCTCGATGACGGTGAGCACGACGTTCGTCTTCACCGACTCGGAGACGCCGCGCAGGTTGAGCGCGGCCAGCGCGAGGACGAAGAGGATCGCGACGAGGGTGGGCGGCACGTCGACGAGTTCGCCCAGGTAGTCGCCCGCGAACGCCCGGGCGGCCGCGCTGGCCGAGGACAGGCCCGAGCACATCACCATGAACGCCACGATGAACGTCAGGAACGGCACCTTGAAGGCGCGCTGCGTGTAGAGCGCGGCCCCGGCGGCCCGCGGGTACTTGCCGACGAGTTCCGCGTAGGAGGCCGCCGTCAGCAGCGCCACCGCGAATCCGATGACGAACGGGAGCCACAGCGCCCCGCCGATCTTGCCCGCGACGCTGCCGGTGGTGGCGTAGATGCCGGTACCCAGGATGTCGCCGATGATGAAGAGGACCAGCAGCTTCGGGCCGATCGCGCGGTGGAGGGGGGTCTCCCCGGAGGGCCCCGGGGTCGCTGTCGCGTCTCGTGTGTCCGGCATGCGCACTAGCTTCCCATCCCAGTGATCGTTAGTGCCTCCGATGATTTCCGTTCCGTCACGTGGTCCCTTCCGCGGGCGCTGTCACGACTGTTGGCGCCCCCACGCGCGCCCCAACGCACCCTCCCGCGGGGGCCGTTCCGCCACGTCGACGCCGAGGAGATCCGCATGACGACCGAACAGCTGCCCACGACCGACCTGGACCCCCGTTTCAGCGCGCCGGGCGCGGTGCCGACCGAGTGGGAGACGGCCTGCGGCCTGCTCGCCCGCGCGGGCGTCTACTGGCTCTCGACGGTCCGCCCGGACGGCCGGCCCCACGTCACGCCGCTGCTGGCGGTGTGGCTCGACGGCGCGCTGCACTTCTGCACGGGCGAGGACGAGCGCAAGTCCCGCAACCTGGCGGCGAATTCGCACTGCGTGCTGACCACCGGCAACGACTCCACCGACGGCGGCACCGATCTCGTCGTGGAGGGCGACGCGGTCCGCGTGACCGACGGAGCGAAGCTGCGCCGCCTGGCCGATGCCTGGGTGGAGAAGTACGGCGAGGAGTGGCGCTTCGAGGCACGGGACGGGGCGTTCCACCACGCGGACGGGGCGCAAGCACTGGTCTACGAGGTCGCCCCGGTGAAGGCGTTCGGCTTCCGCAAGGGCGACTACGCGCAGACCCGGTGGCGGTTCGGCCCGCAGGCCGCCCGTCGCTGAGAGGGGACGCGTCCGGGCCCTGCACCTGGGCGGGCGATCGTGGACCACCGCTTCCGGATACCGGAAGCGGTGGTTGAGGAGTGGACGGTTCCGGAGCAGGGTGGCTCCCCGTACCCGAGGAGAGGTGGCCTCATGACGCCAGAGCCGACCACACCCACGACCCCGCCGGTCCCGTCCGGCCCCCGCACGCTGCCCCCGTTCCGGGCCGACCACGTGGGAAGCCTGCTGCGCCCCGCCGCCCTGAAGGCCGCGCGGGAGGACCACGCCGCCGGGAAGCTGGACGCCGCCGGGCTCCGGGCGGCCGAGGACGAGGCGGTGCGCGAGGTCGTGCGGCTTCAGCGCGAGGCCGGGCTGAGGGGCGCGACCGACGGTGAGTTCCGGCGCCAGTCCTGGCATATGGACTTCATCTACGCGCTCGGCGGCGTCAACAAGGTCATGGACGAGAACCTGCGCGTCCAGTTCCACAACGAGGACGGGGACATCGAGTTCGCCCCGCCCTCGGCCCACGTGGACAGCCGCGTGCGGCTGGAGGAGACGATCTTCGCCGACGCGTTCGCCTTCCTCCGCGACACCGTCTCCGAGGGCGTCACGCCGAAGCTGACCGTCCCGTCGCCGAGCATGGTCCACTACCGGGGCGGGCGCGCCGCCATCGACGAGAGCGTCTACCCGGGCATGGACGCCTTCTGGGAGGACCTGACCGCTGCGTACGCGGCGCAGGTGCGCGGGGTGTACGAGCTGGGCTGCCGCTACCTCCAGCTCGACGACACCAGCCTCGCCTACCTCAACGACCCCGAGCAGCGGCGCCACGTCGCGGAGATCGGCGGCGATCCGGAGCACCAGCACGAGACCTACATCGCCAACATCAACCGGGCCCTCGCGGGCAGGCCGGACGACCTGCGCGTCACGACCCACATGTGCCGCGGCAACTTCGCCTCCTCGTGGGTGGCCTCCGGCGGGTACGACTTCGTCGCCGAGGCGCTCTTCGGCGGGCTGGACGTCGACGGCTTCTTCCTGGAGTACGACGACGAGCGTTCCGGCGGGTTCGAGCCGCTGCGGTACGTGCCGAAGGGCAAGCAGGTCGTCCTCGGGCTCGTCACCAGCAAGCGGCCGGAGCTGGAGGACAAGGACGCGCTCAAGCGCCGCATCGACGAGGCGTCCCGCTTCGTCGACCTCGACCAGCTCTGCCTGTCGCCGCAGTGCGGCTTCTCCTCGACCCTGGAGGGCAACAACCTCACGGTCGACGACCAGAAGGCGAAGCTGGCGCTGATCGTGGAGACGGCGGAGGAGGTCTGGGGCGGCGCGTAGGCGCGCCGTGCCCGCGGGGCAGCCCACGCCCCTCGCGGGCTGGGCGCCGCGGGCCCCCGTCCGTCAGGCGGGCGGGCGGCCGCGGGTCACGATCCGCACGCAACCCGAGGTGAGGACCCGGGCCTGGAGCGAGCCGCATCCGCAGCGCGTCCAGACGACCGCGCCCTCGGCGGTGCGGTGCAGGGAGAGGTCCTGGGCGGGCTGGTCGTCGGGCCAGCCGCAGTACGGGCAGTGAGACATGAGTAAAGGCTGCACGGCCGTGACCGTTCAGGTCCAGGTTCTCTTTCTTCAACTGAACGTGTAGAACGGCTACATGATTGATCTGCGGCGTCTCACCGTCCTGCGGGCCATCGCGGAATACGGCACGGTGACCGCAGCCGCCGCGGCCGTGCATCTGACTCCCTCCGCCGTCTCCCAGCAAGTCCGGGCGCTGGGCAGAGAGTTGGGCGTCGCACTGCTGGAGCCGCGGGGCCGCAGAGTGCGGCTCACCCCGGCGGCGCGAGTGCTCCTCCAGCACGCCGACGCGATGGAGGAGCTGTGGCAGCGCGCCGAGGCGGAGATGCACGGCACGGGCGCGGGGGAGCCGAGCGGGACACTGCGGGTGGCGGGGTTCCCGACCGCCGCCTCCACCCTGCTCGCCCCACTGGCCGCGCGCCTGCACGCCCAGTGGCCGGGCCTGACCGTCCAGGTGAGGGAGGCCGAGCCGCTGGAGTGCTTCTCGCTCCTCTTCTCCGACGACACGGATCTCGCTGTCGTCGAGGCGACGCCGGACAACCCCCCGCCGGACGACGGGCGTTACGACCAGCGCCGGCTGCTGGACGACCCGTTCGACCTGCTCACGCCGCCCGGCCACGCGCTCGCCGGCGAGGCCCCCGTCCCGCTGGAGGACCTCGCCACCGAGAGGTGGGTCCTGGGCATGCCCGGCAGCAGCTGCACCTCCCGCCAGCTCGTGATGTCCGCCTGCCACAGCGCGGGGTTCGTCCCGTCCGTGGCCCACGCGGCGCGGGAGTGGAACGTCGCCGCCACGTTCGTCTCGCACGGTCTGGGGATCGCGCTGGTGCCGCGGCTGGCGGTGCTGCCTCCCGGGCTGGACGTCGTCCGCACGCCGCTCCAGTCGCCGCCGTCGAGGCGCCTGGTCAGCGTCACGCGGCGGGGCGGCGACGGCCACCCCGCCGTCGCCGCCGGGCTCGAAGAGCTCCGCGAACTGGCCGCCGGGCTGTGTCAGTCCGCGGACCGCAGCGCGTCGCGGTGCGCCCCGCCCGACTCGGCGACGATGCTCTCCAGCGACTGCGGTTCGCGTACGGCGGCGAAGCGGACCGTCTCGTCCTCGCCGACCGTGAAGCCGTAGACCCCAGGCCGGGGAAGGGAGTTGTAGCCGAAGGGGTTGGAGAAGTAGTACGCGCCGGTGTCCAGCAGCGCGGCGTGGTCGCCCTCCTCCAGCCGCGGGAGGAGCCGGTCACGCGCCACGAGGTCGCCCGCGAAGCAGCAGGGCCCCGCGACGTCCTGGGCGACGGCGCCGCCCTTCTTGGGCAGCCCCTTGGCGTCGTAGGCGGCGACGCGCAGCGGCCAGGCGTCGGGTGTGAAGACGGTGCGCACGGCGATCTGTGCGCCCGCATGGGTGACGGCGATGGGCCTGCCGCCCGCCGACTTGGCGTACTCCACCCGGGCGAGGACGGTGCCCGCCTTCGCCGTCAGTGAGCGGCCGAACTCGGTGACGATGCCGTACCGGCCGTCGAAGAGCCCGGGAACGGTACGGGCGAGGAGCTGCGCGTACTCGCGGTGGGTGGGCGTGAACTCGTCGGAGGAGAAGTTGACGGGCAGGCCGCCGCCCAGGTCGAGGGTGTCGATCTGCCGCCGTCCGACGGCGGCGTTGATCTCCTCGGCGAGGTCGTAGGTGGCGCGGGCCCCCTCCGCCATCAGCTCCAGGGGTATGCCCTGCGAGCCGATGTGCGAGTGGAGCCGGGTCAGCCAGGGCCGCCGCCGGTACGCCTCGACGACCCCTTCCCGCGCACCGGGGTCGCGCAGGGCGACGCCGAACTTCGAGGTGGCCGTCGCGGTGCTCATGGCTCCGATGGAGCCCTCGCCGACCTGGGGGTTGACGCGCAGTCCCACGGGCGAGGCCGGGGGCTCGCCGGGCGTGACGAGAGCGTCGAGCCGGGCCAGCTCCTGCGGGTTGTCGGCGTTGAGCGCGATGCCGAGGCCGAGCGCCTCGCGCAGTTCGGCGAGGGTCTTGGCGGGGGAGTCCAGGACCGTTCGGTCCGCGGGGACGCCGGCGGCACGGGCCAGCGCCAGCTCCCCCGGGCTCGCCACCTCGCAGCCGATGCCCTCCTCGTCCAGCAGCCGCAGTACGGGCACCAGGGAGGCGGCCTTCACGGCGAAGGTGTGCAGGACGTTCTGGCCGGGAGCGGCCACTTCGGTGAAGGCATCGCGCAGGGCTGCGGCGGTCTCCCGTACGGCGCGCACGTCGAGGAGCGCGACGACGGGCCGGTCGTCGTCGGTGACGAGTCCCTGGTCGACGGCCGCTCGCACGGCCAGGTCGCGGCGGGCCGCGGCGGCGGAGTCGCTGTGGGTGTCGGTGGAGTGGTGCATGGAACAAGCCAAACACGTTCGGCCGGGGAGCGGTATAGACCACTTCACGGTGTTGACTAGGTCTATTCACTCCGTAGAGTTGGTGAATAAATGAAGTCGGGTGCACAGCTGGGAGGCAGGCACATGTCTGGACCGCGACCCGTACGGGCGCCGCGCGGCACCGAACTCAGCGCTCGGGGCTGGCAGCAGGAAGCCGCCCTTCGCATGCTGCAGAACAACCTCGACCCCGAGGTCGCCGAGCACCCCGACAAGCTCGTCGTCTACGGCGGCACGGGCAAGGCGGCACGTGACTGGCCGTCCTTCGACGCGATGGTGCGCACACTCCGCACCCTCGGCGACGACGAGACCATGCTCGTCCAGTCCGGCCGCCCCGTCGGCGTGATGCGGACGCACGAGTGGGCTCCGCGCGTCCTGCTCGCCAACTCCAACCTCGTGGGCGACTGGGCCAACTGGGAGGAGTTCCGCCGCCTCGACGCCCTCGGCCTGACCATGTACGGGCAGATGACGGCCGGTTCGTGGATCTACATCGGGACGCAGGGAATCCTCCAGGGGACCTACGAGACGTTCGCCGCGGTCGCCGCCAAGCGCTTCGGCGGCACCCTCGCCGGGACGATCACGCTGACGGCCGGCCTCGGCGGCATGGGCGGCGCCCAGCCGCTCGCCGTGACGATGAACGACGGCGTGGTGATCTGCGTCGAGTGCGACCCGACCCGCATCGAGCGCCGCATCGACCACGGCTACCTGGACGTGCGCGCCCACTCCCTCGACCACGCCCTGGAGTTGGCCACCCGCGCGCGGGACGAGCGCCGGCCGCTGTCGATCGGGCTGCTCGGCAACGCGGCGGACGTCGTCCCCGAGCTGCTGCGCAGGGGCGCGCCGATCGACATCGTCACCGACCAGACGAGCGCGCACGACCCGCTGTCCTACCTGCCCGCGGGAGTCGACTTCGACGACATGGCCGCGTACGCGGCCGACAAGCCCGCCGACTTCACCCTTCGTGCGCGGGAGTCGATGGCCCGGCACGTGGAAGCCATGGTCGGCTTCATGGACGCGGGCGCCGAGGTCTTCGACTACGGCAACTCCATCCGCGGGGAGGCACAGCTCCACGGCTACGGGCGGGCGTTCGACTTCCCCGGCTTCGTGCCCGCCTACATCCGGCCGCTCTTCTGCGAGGGCAGGGGCCCCTTCCGGTGGGCCGCCCTCTCCGGCGACCCCCGGGACATCGCCGCGACCGACCGCGCGCTGCTCGACCTCTTCCCAGAGAACGAGTCGCTCTCGCGCTGGCTGCGCCTGGCCGGCGAGCGCGTCCACTACCAGGGCCTGCCCGCCCGCATCTGCTGGCTGGGCTACGGCGAGCGGGACCGCGCCGGCGAGCGCTTCAACGACATGGTGGCGAGCGGCGAACTGTCCGCACCCCTCGTCCTCGGCCGGGACCACCTCGACTGCGGGTCCGTGGCCTCGCCCTACCGCGAGACCGAGGCCATGCTCGACGGCTCCGACGCGATCGCCGACTGGCCGCTCCTCAACGCCATGGTCAACGTCTCGTCCGGGGCGACCTGGGTCTCCGTCCACCACGGCGGCGGCGTCGGCATGGGCCGGTCGATCCACGCCGGCCAGGTCACCGTCGCGGACGGCACGGAGCTCGCCGGGGAGAAGCTGCGCCGCGTCCTGACGAACGACCCGGGCATGGGCGTCGTGCGGCATGTGGACGCCGGATACGGGCGTGCGGAGGAGATCGCCGCCGAGAAGGGCGTACGCGTGCCGATGCGGGAAGGCGAGACCGCGTGACCTCACCGCAGCAGCGCGACGAGAGCCAGGACGTCCAGGGCGCGTCCGGGAGCCCCGCCGGACGCGCAGGGGGCGGGCCTGTGGTGGGCAGGCCCGTACCGCGGCTGCGGGACGCGGCACCGGCGGCGGAAGCCGAGCCCCGACCGCCGTCCTTCCACGAGATGTGGCGCGATCTGGCCTCCATCGGACGCGACAAGGGCAGCGGCGGCTACCGCCGCTACGCCTGGACCGGCGCGGACACCGACTGCCGTGCCTGGTTCCGCGCCCAGGCCGAGAGCCGCGGCCTGGCGTACGAACTGGACCGCAACGGCAACCAGTGGGCGTGGCTCGGCGTCGCCACCGCGGAGGACATCGCCCTCGGCAACGCCGTCGTCACCGGCTCCCACCTCGACTCCGTCCCCGACGGCGGCGCCTTCGACGGGCCGCTCGGCGTGGTCTCCGCCTTCGCGGCGCTCGACCGGCTCCGGGCGGGCCACGCGGCGTTCACCGCTCCCGTCGGCATCGTCAACTTCACCGACGAGGAGGGCGCCCGCTTCGGGCTCGCCTGCGTCGGGTCCCGGCTCAGCTCGGGCGGCCTCAGCCAGAAGAAGGCCCACGCGCTGACGGACGCGGACGGGATCACCCTCCCGCAGGCCATGGAACGGGCCGGACACGACCCCGACGCCATCGGCCCCGACCCCGAACGTATGGCGCGCATCGGCGCGTTCGTCGAACTCCACATCGAACAGGGCCGGGCGCTCGCCGACCCGGCGGCCCTCGCCCGCCTCGGCGCGGACACCGCTTCCACGGGCACGCGCGGACGCCCCATCGGCGTCGCGTCGGCGATCTGGCCGCACGGGCGCTGGCGCTTCGACTTCCGCGGCGAGGCCAACCACGCGGGCACGACCCGCATCGAGGACCGCCGCGACCCGATGCTCACCTACGCGGCCACGGTGCTCGCGGCACGCGAGAAGGCCCTGCTCACCGGAGCGCTCGCCACCTTCGGCAAGGTGGCAGTGGAGCCCAACGGCGTCAACGCCGTCCCCGGACTGGTGCGCGGCTGGCTCGACTCCCGCGCGGCGGACGAGGACACCCTGGCCGCTGTCGTCGCGGCAGTGGAGGACGCCGCCGCCGAACGCGGACGCCGCGACGGCGTGGAAGTACACGTGACACGCGAATCCCGCACCCCCGTCGTGGAGTTCGCCCACGGCCTGCGGGACCGCCTCGCGCGGCGCCTGGACGGCGCCCCGCTGCTCCCGACCGGCGCGGGACACGACGCCGGCATCCTCTCCGCCTCCGTCCCCACGGCGATGCTGTACGTGCGCAACCCCACCGGCGTCTCCCACTCGCCCGCCGAGTTCGCCGAGGAGGACGACTGCGAGGCCGGAGTGGAGGCCCTCGCCGACGTACTGGAGGAGCTGGCATGCCGATGACGCCCGGGACGGAGCAGGCAGGGCGGACCTACTGGTGCGAGTACGCCTGGCTCAACGGCCTCGTCGAGTCGGGCGTCGTCCTGCACACCGGCGCCGACGGCAAGATCACCGAAGTGCGCACCGCCCTCGACGCGCCCCCGCGGGGTGCCGAGCCGCTGCGCGGGCTCACCCTCCCCGGCCTGGCGAACGCGCATTCGCACGCCTTCCACCGGGCGCTGCGCGGCACCGTGCAGGTCGGGTCGGGCACCTTCTGGACGTGGCGCGAGACGATGTACCGGGTCGCCTCCGAGCTGACGCCCGACTCGTACTACGCCCTGGCCCGCGCCGTCTACGCGGAGATGGCCCTGGCGGGCATCACCTGCGTCGGCGAGTTCCACTACCTGCACCACGCCCCCGGCGGAGAGCGCTACGACGACCCCAACGCGATGGGCCACGCGCTCATCGCGGCGGCGGCCGACGCGGGCATCCGCATCACGCTGCTGGACACGGCGTACCTGGCGTCCGGCATCGGCCGCCACGGCGCGGGCGAGCCGCCCACGCGCCCCCAGCTGCGGTTCTCCGACGGGACAGCCGACGCGTGGGCGGAGCGCGCGGGCGGCCTGCGGGCCGGCGCGGACCACGTCCGTACGGGCGCCGCGATCCACTCCGTACGGGCCGTCCCCGCGAGGGAGCTGGGCACGGTGGCCGAGTGGGCCCGGACACGCTCCGCGCCCCTGCACGTGCACCTCTCGGAGCAGACGGCTGAGAACGACGCCTGCCAGGAGGTCCACGGCCGCACCCCCACCCGTCTCCTCGCCGATCACGGGGTGCTCTCGCGCCGAACGACGGCCGTCCACGCCACGCACCTCACGGACGAGGACATCGCCCTGCTCGGCGGCGCCTCGACGGGGGTGTGCATGTGCCCCACCACCGAACGCGACCTCGCCGACGGCATCGGCCCGGCCCCCCGGCTGGAGCGGGCGGGGGCCACGCTGTCGCTGGGCAGCGACAGTCACGCCGTCGTCGACCTGCTGGAGGAGATGCGCGCGATGGAGCTGAACGAGAGGCTCCGCGCCCGCACCCGCGGGCACTGGACCGCGGCCCAGCTGCTGCGCGCGGCGACCGAGCAGGGGCACGAGGCCCTGGGCTGGCCCGAGTCCGGGCGCCTGGAGGCGGGGATGCTCGCCGACTTCACCACGGTCGCGCTGGACTCCGTACGCACCGCGGGGGCGATCGCCCGCACCGCCGCCGAGACGGCCGTCTTCGCGGCGACCGCGGCGGACGTGCGGCACACCGTCGTCGGCGGCCGCCACGTCGTGCGCGACGGCAGCCACACGTCCGTGCCCGACGTGCCCCGCGCCCTGTCCGAGGCCATCGGCGCGCTCAGCTAGCCCCCGCCGCCCCGTACGCCCGGAACGCCCCGGCGGGGCGCCCCTATGACCACCGGGAGGACCCGAGAGATGACCAGCACCCTCGTCACCGGCATCAGCACGCTGGTGACCAACGACCCCGCCCTCGGCGAGGGGCCGCTGGGCCTCGTCCGGGACGCGGCCGTCGTCCTCGACGGCGAGCACGTCGCATGGGCCGGGCCCGCCTCCGCGGCGCCGGCGGCCGACCGGCGGCACGACGCGCAGGGCCGGGCCGCGCTCCCCGGATTCGTCGACTCCCACTCGCACCTCCTCTTCGGCGGCGACCGCACCGAAGAGTTCAACGCCCGCATGTCCGGACGCCCCTACAGCGCGGGCGGCATCCGCACCACCGTCGCCGCGACGCGGGAGGCGAGCGACGAGGAGCTGGCGGAGAACCTGGCGCGCTACCTCGCGGAAGCGCGGCGCCAGGGCACCACGACCATGGAGACCAAGTCCGGCTACGGCCTCACCCCCGAGCAGGAGTCACGCGCGCTGCGGGTGGCGGCACGCCAGACCGACGAGGTGACCTACCTGGGCGCGCACATCGTCGCCCCCGAGTACGCCGACGACCCGGCCGCCTACGTCGACCTCGTGACGGGACCCATGCTGGACGCCTGCGCCCCGTACGCCCGCTGGGTCGACGTCTTCTGCGAGAAGGGAGCGTTCGACGGCGACCAGGCCCGCGCCATCCTCACCGCCGGGCAGGCGAAGGGGCTGACGCCCCGGGTCCACGCCAACCAGCTCTCGTACGGCCCCGGCGTCCAGCTCGCCGTCGAACTGGGCGCCGCGTCGGCCGACCACTGCACGCACCTGAGCGACGCGGACGTGGACGCGCTCGGCCAGTCCGCCGGCACGGTCGCGACGCTGCTCCCCGGCTGCGAGTTCTCCACCCGCGCCGAGTACCCCGACGCCCGCCGCCTGCTGGACGCCGGCGTCACGGTCGCGCTGTCCACGGACTGCAACCCGGGGTCGTCCTTCACCTCGTCGATGCCGTTCTGCGTGGCGGTCGCCGTACGGGAGATGGGCATGACGCCCGACGAGGCCGTCTGGGCGGCGACGGAGGGCGGCGCACGCGCTCTGCGGCGTACGGACGTCGGCCGCGTCGCCCCGGGCGCACGCGCGGACCTCGTGCTGCTCGACGCGCCTTCGCACGTGCACCTCGCCTACCGGCCCGGTGTCCCGCTCGTCTCGCGCGTCTGGCACCGCGGAGCGCTGCTGGACGCGTGAGCCCCGCGGGCCCGCCGCGGACGCCCGCGCCGCGGACGCGAAACGGTCCGCCCCGGTCGTGTGACCGGGGCGGACCGCTTTGCGTGTATGGGTACCGCCCGGACGGGACGGACGAGGATCACTCCTCGACCATCAGCCCCTTGCGCAGCTTGTTCAGCGTGCGCGACAGGAGCCGCGAGACGTGCATCTGGGAGATGCCGAGCTCCTCGCCGATCTCGCTCTGGGTCATGTTGGCGACGAACCGCAGCGAGAGGATCGTGCGGTCGCGCGAGGGGAGTTCCGCGATCAGCGGCTTGAGGGACTCGACGTACTCGATGCCCTCCAGGCCGTTGTCCTCGTAGCCGATGCGGTCGGCGAGGGCGCCCTCGGTGTCGTCCTCCTCGGGCTGCGCGTCGAGGGAGCTGGCGGTGTAGGCGTTGCTCGCCGCCATGCCCTCGACGACCTCCTCGACGGAGATGCCGAGCCGCTCGGCCAGCTCCTCCATCGTGGGGGCGCGGTCGAGGTTCTGGGCGAGCTCGTCGCCCGCCTTCGCCAGGTCCAGGCGCAGCTCCTGGAGGCGGCGGGGGACCCGCACGGACCAGGAGGTGTCGCGGAAGAAGCGCTTGATCTCGCCGACGATCGTCGGCATCGCGAACGTCGGGAACTCCACGCCGCGTTCGGTGTCGAACCGGTCGATGGCCTTGATGAGGCCGATCGTGCCGACCTGGACGATGTCCTCCATCGGCTCGCTGCGGGAGCGGAAGCGCGAGGCCGCGAACTTCACCAGCGCGAGATTGAGTTCGACCAGGGTGTTGCGCACGTACGAGAACTCGTGCGTGCCCTCTTCGAGGCGCTCCAGGCGCGTGAAGAGCGTCTTGGACATGGCCCGTGCGTCGACGGGTCCGACCTCGTCATAGGGTGGGAGTTCCGGCAGCCCGAGCTGCTCTTCGAGAAGCTCCGCGACCTCTTCCGGGCTCGCGGGGTCCGGCACCTGCTCCGGGCTGAACTGCGCCGGAACGACCGGGGCGGTAGCGGTGCCCGGGTTCCCGTGATCGAGCCTGGGTGACATGTCGGTGTCCTCCATCATCTCGGCATATGGCTGCCGAAGCCGTGACGTGCACTACGAAGGTGCGGCGCCTCCAAAGCCGACGCGTTTTCTGTATGCCTATACGCCTACCCGCTCGCACACGCGCATGGCAAGTGCTAATTGTCCGAATATGCACCAATGTGTGGGTTGTTCGGCTACCGGTTGTGCCGGTGAGGGCGTAGGGTTCATGTCGCTCGACGGGGGAACAAGAGACGGCGCTTTGACAGCAAGAGGGGTGTGCATGGACCGCGGGATGCCCGGCAGCACGAGCCGGGGTCGGCTGACGGTCGACGTCAGACACCAGGGGAGCAGTGCCGTCCTGACCCCCGAGGGTGAGCTCGATCACCACACCGCGGAGGTGCTCAGCGCTCCGCTGGAACAGGCCCTCGAAGACGGCTTCAGCCGCCTCGTCCTGGACTGTTCGCGACTCGAGTTCTGCGACTCGACGGGTCTGAACGTACTGCTCGGAGCCCGGTTGAAGGCCGAGGCGGCGGGCGGCGGGGTGCACCTGGCGGGAATGCTGCCGGTGGTGTCCCGGGTCTTCGAGATCACGGGCGCCGGAGCGGTCTTCACGGTGCACGACGACGTGGACGCGGCCCTGGCCCATGTGGCGGAGGCGTAGCGGTGTCCGCGCCGGATGTGTCCGGCAGACTGCGCGGAAGTTACGCGTGTCACATGAGTCCGTCCGAATCAGTGGGTGTTCTCACGGTTCCGTAGGGCAGGAGATCCTCTGGGCAGTCAGATGGGCAGTCGGACACTCGTGTGTTGTCGCAGGCCCGGGCACCCGGCGACGAGAGGCATTATCGGTGATCGGTGAGGTGAACCACTGATGAGCACCACCCGGCCGTATCCGGCGGGCGACTGCGGTCCGGAGCCCGAGGGCGCCGCGACGACAGCAGCCACGCCCGGCACCGGGACTGCCGGAACGGAAGCCGTCGCCGGCCTCTCCGCGTCCGGTGCCGCGAGCGCGACCGGCGCCGCGAAGCCGTCCGGACCGGGCGGCGCCTCAGGCTCGGCGGAACAGCAGAGCACGCAGGGCCAGGTCCCGCACGACGCCCGGACAGAGCAGCCCGTCCAGGCGCCTCCCGCCGGTGAGGCGGCGCAGGAAGGCGGGGCGGGGGAGCCCGGCGGCACCGGCGGCCCCGCGGAGCGAGAGACCGGGAAGGGGCATCCCATGCGCCAGGTGCGCAGACTGCGCCTGGTCGGCGTCAGCGGTGCCGTTCCCCGCGCCCGTGACTTCGTCCGCCAGGCGCTGCAGGACTGGGGCTGGCTGCCGGCGGCCACCGGCGACCAGCGGGCCGCCGCGGAGGATGTCCTGCTGGTCGTCTCCGAGCTGGTGACGAACGCGTGCCTGCACGCGGACGGGCCCGAGGAACTGCGCGTCGGCAGCGGATCGAAGGTGCTCCGGCTGGAGATCGTCGACCAGGGCAGCGGGTCGCCCGCTCCCCGCACGCCGCACCGCGCCGGACGCCCCGGAGGGCACGGCATGTTCATCGTCCAGCGTCTCTGCCTGGACTGGGGCGTCGTACGCAACCCGGAGGGCAGCGGCAAGACCGTGTGGGCGGAGCTGGCCGCGCCCAGCTGACGGCCGCCTCCGTAGGCCCGGGCCGACCGGTGCTCACTGCCCGGCCGGCCCGTCCGCGTCGCGCCCTCGCAGGGGGGCGCGACTTCTCAGTCTCAGCGGTCGAGTTGCTCGATCCTCGCCACGGACGGCCCGCGACGTGCGCGCAGTTCACGTGAGACCGCCTCCGCGTCGCGCAGCACCCGGACGGCGTTCCGCCACGTCAGCTTGGCCAGGTCCTCCTCCGACCAGTTCCTGCGCAGCAGTTCGGCGACCAGGTGCGGATAGCCGGAGACGTCCTCCAGGTGGCGGGGGGTGAAGGCGGTGCCGTCGTAGTCGCCGCCGATGCCGATGTGGTCGATGCCGGCCACCTCGCGCATGTGGTCGAGATGGTCGGCGACCGTGGACGCGTCGGCGAGCGGACGCGGGTTGCCGCGCTCGAACTCCCGCTGCACGCGCGTCCCCTCCTCGCCCCCGTCCAGCGGGTGCAGTCCGTGGGCCCTCATGTTCTCGTCCGCCGCCTTCGTCCAGGCGATGGCTTCGGGGAGGACGAACTTCGGCACGAACGTGGCCATGGCGACACCGCCGTTGGCGGGCAGCGCGGCGAGCACGTCGTCGGGGATGTTGCGCGGGTGGTCGCAGACCGCGCGCGCCGAGGAGTGCGAGAAGAGCACCGGGGCCTCGGTCGCCCGCAGCGCGTCGCGCATCGTGCTCGCGGCGACGTGCGAGAGGTCGACGAGCATCCCCGTCCGGTTCATCTCGCGCACGACCTCCTCGCCGAAGCGGGAGAGGCCGTCGTGCCGTGGCTCGTCGGTTGCCGAATCGGCCCAGTCGATCGTGTCGTTGTGGGTGAGCGTCATGTAGCGCACGCCCAGCTCGTGGAGTCCGCGCAGCGTCGCGAGCGAGTTGTTGATCGAGTGGCCGCCCTCGGCGCCCATGAGCGAGGCGATGCGGCCCTCAGACCGCGCCGCCTCCATGTCGTCGGCTGTCAGGGCGAGCCGCAGGTCCGCGGGGTGGCGGTCCACCAACTGGCGTACGACGTCGATCTGTTCGAGGCACGCGCTGACCGCGCTGTCGCCGCTGAGGTCCGTGCGCACGTACACGGACCAGAACTGCGCGCCCACTCCGCCGGCACGCAGCCGGGGGATGTCGGTGTGCAGGTGCGCGGACTGGTCCGCGGAGATGTCCCGCTGGTCCAGGTCGTACGCCACCTGTTCGCGCAGCGCCCACGGCAGGTCGTTGTGCCCGTCGACGACGGGGTGCGCGTCGAGGAGTCCGCGTGCGCGCTCCAGGAGGGATCCGTCGGCAGTCATCCGCGTCAGCCCCCGAATCCGAAGCCGGAGTGGCCCGCCGCCACCTTGCTGCGCAGCCTGCGGCCCTTCTCGGACGCCTCCTCGTTCAGCTCTTCCTGGAACCGCCGCATGCGCTCCTGCAGCTCGGGGTCGGCCGCCGCGAGCATCCGGACGGCGAGCAGGCCGGCGTTGCGGGCCCCGCCGACCGAGACCGTCGCCACCGGCACCCCGGCGGGCATCTGCACGATCGAGAGCAGGGAGTCCATGCCGTCGAGGTACTTCAGCGGCACCGGTACGCCGATGACCGGCAGCGGTGTCACCGAGGCGAGCATTCCCGGCAGGTGGGCGGCGCCGCCCGCTCCGGCGATGATCGCGCGCAGCCCGCGCCCGGCCGCCTCCTCCCCGTAGGCGACCATCTCGCGGGGCATGCGGTGTGCGGAGACGACGTCCGCCTCGTAGGGGACCTCGAACTCGTCCAGCGCCTTCGCGGCTTCCTCCATGACGGGCCAGTCGGAGTCGGAGCCCATCACGAGCCCCACAAGCGGGGTTCCAGTCGTCATTCGGGAATCGTCCCTCGCAGGTATCCGGCGGCGTGGGCCGCGCGTTCGCGCACATCGGCCAGGTCGTCGCCGTAGGTGTTGACGTGGCCGACCTTCCGGCCGGGCTTCACGTCCTTGCCGTACATGTGGATCTTCAGCTGCGGGTCGCGCGCCATGCAGTGCAGGTAGGCGGAGTACATGTCCGGGTAGTCGCCGCCGAGTACGTTCGCCATCACCGTCCACTCGGCGCGCGGACGCGGATCGCCCAGCGGGAGGTCGAGCACGGCCCGCAGGTGGTTGGCGAACTGCGAGGTGACGGCGCCGTCCTGCGTCCAGTGGCCGGAGTTGTGCGGGCGCATCGCCAGCTCGTTCACCAGCACCCGTCCGTCGCGGGTCTCGAAGAGCTCCACCGCGAGGTGGCCGACCACGCCCAGTTCGCCGGCGATGCGCAGCGCCAACTCCTGTGCCTGCACGGCCTCTTGTTCCGGCAGGGCGGGGGCAGGGGCGATCACGGTGTCGCAGACGCCGTCCACCTGGATCGACTCGACGACGGGGTAGGCGACCGCCTGGCCGTGCGGCGAGCGCACCACGCAGGCCGCCAGCTCGCGGGCGAAGTCCACCTTCTCCTCCGCCAGGACGGGGACGCCCGCCTTGAACGGGTCGGCCGCTTCGGCGGTGCTGCGCACGACCCACACGCCCTTGCCGTCGTAGCCGCCGCGCACGGTCTTCAGCACGACGGGCACGGGGAAGGCGCTCCCGGAGCCGGAGCCGGAGCCCGGGCCGGAGCCGGTGTCCGCGTCGCCCGTGTCCTGCCGTGCGCCGGCCGCCCGCGCCGCCTCGGAGGCGAAGGCCGCCACATCCCCGGGGTCGCGCACGATGCGGTGCAGCGGGCACGGGATCCCCATGGCGTCGAGCCGGGCGCGCATCACACCCTTGTCCTGCGCGTGCACCAGCGCGTCAGGCCCGGGGCGTACGGGGATCCCGTCCGCCTCCAGGGCGCGCAGGTGCTCGGTCGGCACGTGCTCGTGGTCGAAGGTGATCACGTCGCACCCGCGGGCGAACTCGCGCAGCGTGTCGAGGTCGCGGTAGTCGCCCACGACGACGTCGCGCACGACCTGCGCAGCGGAATCCTGCGGGGTGTCCGAGAGAAGCCTGAATCTGATGCCGAGAGGGATGCCCGCCTCGTGGCTCATACGGGCGAGCTGGCCACCGCCGACCATGCCGACTACCGGGAACGTCACAACGTCAGCGTATCCGCACGCCCTCCGGTCCCCGAGCCCGGCGGGTGGCGTCCGGCCACTCCCGGGGCGCGGCCGTCCGGAGCACCGGCCGTGTCCCCCCGCCGACACTCCCGCCGCGGGCCTCAGCGGCTCGCGCGGCGGTGCACCGTCCGGCTCAGCCGTGGTGCGCCCGGGGCCGGCGTCGCAGCTCCCGCACGCTCCCGGTGCGGACGCCGCCGCGCGGGTCCCGGCCCGCCCGGCTGCTCCGCACCGCGCTGCGCGAGCGGGGGCCGCTGGTTAGCATGTGCGCGGGGGACGGACGACCGCGACCGGAACGGGGCACAGCGAGACCATGGGTGAATGGGGCGCAGCGCGCACAGTGAGACGACTGCGCACCCGGCTCGAACGCCTCGCTCGCGAGGTCGCCAAGTTCGGTGCTGTCGGTGCGGTCGGGTTCCTGGTCAACGTGGCCGTCTTCAACCTGTGTATCCACACGTTCCAGCTGGCACCGATCCGCTCCGGTGTGATCTCGCAGGTCGTCGCGATCGGCACCAACTACCTGGGCAACCGGTACTGGACGTACCGGCACACCGACAAGCGGCGCATCCACCGCGAGACGGTCCTCTTCTTCGCCTTCAGCGGCGTCGCGCTCGTCATCGAGAACGCGGTGCTCGCCGTCTCCCACTACGGTCTCGGCTTCACTTCGCCGCTCGCGGACAACATCGCCAAGAACGTGATCGGTCTGGGCATCGGCACGGTCTTTCGCTTCTGGACGTACCGCACGTGGGTGTTCCAGACGGGTTCCGCAGGCCGCGTCTTCGGACGTTCCGGCGCCTCAGGAGAGCTCTCGTCCAAGGAAAAGCGCGAAGACCGGCGGGTGTTGCTGAAGTAGCTCCAGCCGCCCGCCGTCCGCTTCGGCGAGGTCGCGGGCGACGGCCAGGCCGAGACCGGTGGAGTTGTGACCGCTCACCGTCCGCTCGAAGACCCGCGAGCCGAGCTGCGGGTCCACACCGGGGCCCTGGTCGGTCACCTCCACGACGACCTGGTTGCCGGTGATGCGGGTGCGCAGGGCGACGGTCCCGGCCCCGTGCATGAGGGAGTTCTCGATCAGCGTCGCGAGCACCTGGGCCACGGCTCCCGGCGTCCCCACCGCCCGCACACCCGGCTTTCCGGAGCGGACGATCGCCCGCCCCTCGCTCCTGCAGGCCGGCTTCCACTCCTCGACCTGCTGCTTGAGCACCTCGTCCAGATCGAAGTCCACGGCCGAACCGGAGCGGGGATCGCGGGAGTTGGTGAGGAGGCGCTGCACGACGTCCGTCAGCCGCTCCACCTGCGCCAGGGCGATCGTCGCCTCCTCCTTGACGGTGGCCTGGTCCTCCGGGTCGTCGGTGTCGGCGGTCGCGATGATCTCCTCGAGGCGCATGGACAGCGCGGTCAGCGGCGTGCGCAGCTGGTGCGAGGCGTCCGCGGCGAGCCGCCGCTCGGCGGTGAGCATCCGCCCGATGCGGTCGGCGCTGCCGTCCAGCACGTCGGCGACCCGGTCCAGCTCGGGGACGCCGTAGCGCCGGTGGCGCGGTCTGGGGTCGCCCGAACCCAGCCGTTCGGCGGTCTCGGCGAGGTCGGTGAGCGGTGCGGCGACCCGGTGCGCCTGCCGTACCGCGAGGATCGCGGCGGCGGCCACCGCGAGAAGGGCGACCGCGAGAATGATCCCGAGGGTGCGGCCGATCTCCTCCTGGACCGAGCCGTAGGACCGCCGCACGGTGACGCGCTCGCCGTGGCCGCCCGTCTGCGACGCCTGGATGACCTTGCCCTCGAGCTTCTTTCCGAGCGTGATGGTGCGCTGCCCCGGGACCTCGATGCGCACGTGGCGGTTCGTCGGCGCGGCGTTGCTCATCGTGCCCGGGGAAACCCGCTCACCTGCGACGATGCGGCTCTCCACGACGGAGATCAGCTGGGCGGCCTCCGACTGCACCCCGTCCTGGGCGCTGTTCTCGATGGAGCGCGACTCCACGAGGATCAGCGAGACGCCGAAGACGGCGACCACGACGAGCACGACCGCGAGGGTCGACTGGATCAGCCGCCGTCGCACGTACGCCTCACGGTCAGCTCTTCTCGAAGCGGAAGCCCACGCCCCGCACGGTCGCGATGTAGCGGGGGTTGGCCGCGTCGTCGCCCAGCTTCTTGCGGAGCCACGAGATGTGCATGTCGAGGGTCTTCGTGGAGGACCACCACGTGGTGTCCCACACCTCGCGCATGAGCTGGTCGCGCGTGACGACCCGTCCGGCGTCGCGCACCAGGACGCGCAGCAGGTCGAACTCCTTCGCCGTCAGCTGCAGTTCCTCCTCGCCCATCCACACGCGGTGCGACTCGACGTCGATGCGCACCCCGTGCGTCGCGGGCGGCACCACGGGCTCGACCGGTGCGCCGCGCCGGAGGAGGGCCCGGACGCGCGCGAGCAGCTCGGCGAGGCGGAACGGTTTCGTCACGTAGTCGTCCGCGCCCGCGTCGAGGCCCACCACCGTGTCCACCTCGTCGGCGCGGGCCGTGAGGACGAGCACGGGGAAGGTGTGCCCTTCGGTGCGCAGCCGGCGGCAGACCTCCAGACCGTCCATTCCGGGGAGGCCGAGGTCCAGCACGACGAGGTCGATCCCGTCGCGCAGCCCGACGTCGAGTGCCGTGGGGCCGTCCTTGCGCACCTCGACCTCGTATCCCTCGCGGCGAAGCGCACGGGCGAGCGGCTCCGAGATCGAGGTGTCGTCCTCGGCGAGCAGTACACGGGTCATGAGCTGATGGTAGTCCTCGTTGCGATGCGTAAGGCCGGTCCCCGGCAACCGGTGCGGATCGTCGGAGATGCACACTCGTTACCTTCGATTTGGCCGAAATGATATGGGCGTCACCTGTGATCTGTGTCGCAACGCCTTCCGTTCGGGGGGTCTTCGTGACGTATGGTGAGGGCCGCTTCCGGGTGCGTGTGTTCTGCACGTATCACCGTCGGCCCTGTTCAGGGCTTCTGTGCGCAGATGCCCGCCCGGCCGTCGTCGCGGCCGGACCGGCACGGCGGAGGCGGCCCGAGATCGGTCAGTGACCCGTCGGCTGGGCCCGTTGCGTGATCTACGCGCGTTGCACGGGGGTGCGCGGCTGGCAGGCACCATCCCAACAGCGAGGAACCCCCCACATGGCCTCCACACTCTCCAAGGACGAACCGCAGGATCCACCCGCGGCCGAGGGCAGGACCTTCTTCGGTCACCCCCGCGGTCTCGCCACCCTCTTCATGACCGAGATGTGGGAGCGCTTCAGCTTCTACGGAATGCGCGCCCTGCTCGTCCTCTACCTGACGGCGGCGGTCACCGAAGGCGGCATGGGAATGGCCACGGCCACCGCCGTGGCCCTCTACTCCGTCTACAACGCCACCGTCTACCTCATGGCGATGCCGGGCGGCTGGCTCGGCGACCGCGTCTGGGGCCCCCGCAAGACGGTCGCCGTCTCGTCGTTCGTGATCATGATCGGCCACGGGCTGCTGGCCGTGGGCGTCGACGCCCTGTTCTTCGTCGGGCTGGTGTTCATCGGCGTCGGCTCCGGTCTGCTGAAGGCCAACATCTCGACGATGGTCGGCCACCTCTACCAGGGGCCCAACGACCCGCGCAGGGACGGCGGCTTCACCGTCTTCTACATGGGGATCAACATCGGCGCCTTCGCCGCGCCGCTGCTGATCGGCTGGGCCGGCCAGAAGGTCAGCTGGCACCTGGGCTTCGGCCTCGCCGCGCTCGGCATGGGGCTGGGCCTGATCCAGTTCCTCATCGGCACCCGGCACCTGCCGGCGCGCTCGAGCGTCGTCCCGTACCCGCTCAGCCGCGACGAGCGGACGAAGGCGATCCGCAACACCGTGCTGGCCGTCGTCGTGCTCGCGCTCTTCTACACCGCCGTCGTGCTCGCCGACGCCTTCACCATCGACTGGGTGCTGTGGCCGGTGAGCATCGCCGGACTGATCCTGCCCACGTGGTACTTCGTGCGGATGCGGCGCGACCGTGAGGTCACGGTCGAGGAGAAGAAGAAGCTCGGCGCCTACATCTGGTTCTTCATCGCCGCGGCCATCTTCTGGATGATCTTCGACCAGTCCGGCTCCACGCTGACGCTGTTCGCCGAGAAGGAGACGTCCACGGACCTGTGGGGCATCGAGTTCCCGACCAGCTGGTTCCAGTCGGTGAACCCGCTGTGGGTGATGACGATCGCCCCGGTGCTCGCCGCGCTCTGGGTGAAGCTGGGCAGCCGCAACCCCACCACCACGACGAAGTTCTCGATGGGTCTCATAGGCGTCGGTGCGTCCTTCGGCCTGATGATGCTGGCCATGGCCGCCGCCTCGGGCGACGCCAAGGTCAGCCCGCTCTGGCTGATCTTCGTCTACCTGATCCAGACTCTCGCCGAGCTGTGTCTCTCGCCCGTCGGCCTGTCGGTGACGACGAAGCTGGCCCCGGCCAAGTACGCGAGCCAGCTGATGGGCGTGTGGTTCCTCGCCGTCACGGCGGGAGACTGCGTCTTCGCGATCGTCCAGCTGCTCATCGGCGACGCCGCGAGCGGCAGGACCGGTTTCGCGGTGCAGGGCGTCATCGCCGCCCTCGCCGGCGTGGTCTTCCTCGCCGCGCGCAACAAGATCCGGCCCCTGATGGGTGAGGTGAAGTAACCCGCGCGGCCCCGGTACGACCGCGAGCGGCCCCCCGGCTCCCAGAGCCGGGGGGCCGCCGTGCGTACGGGCGGCGCGCTTCCGGCACCCGCGCGGTCGCGGAGGGCGATGTTGCGGCCATGGGCCGGCGCCCCGACGCTGAGGGTGTGCGCAGGCTTCCCCTCGCTGTCCTCGTCGGCCTGACGGTGCTGCTCTGCACGTCACCCGTGCTGTACGCCGGCCCCGCGGCCGGACGGGAGACGGAGCGCGCCCACTCCTACGGCCCGCGGGCACGCCAGCAGCTGGTCGCCTACCGTGACCGGACGCCGCCCGCTCGCGGCGAGGCGCTCCCCGGCGTGGTCGTCCTGCACGGCGGCTTCTGGTACCAGGACAGGTCGCGGGGCTGGCGCCCGTGGGCCCGGCGCATCGCCGACGAGGGCGTCGTCGTCTTCGACGTCGACTACCGGCGCAGCGTGGACGCCCCCTGGCCGGCTCAGCGCCGGGACGTCCTGCGCGCGCTGCACTGGATCCGCCGGCACGCCGGGAGCCTCGGCGTCGACCCGCGCCGGCTGGTGCTCCTCGGGTCGTCCGCGGGCGGGCACCTGGCCACGAACGTGGCGGCGTACGGGGCCGGCCGCGAGCTGCTCGCGGGCGCCGTGGCGCTCTCGCCCGTCGTCGATCCGTACCGCGCCTGGCGGGACGGCGCGGCGAGGGACGGCGGCACTGTCCGCCGTGGCGCGGCCGTCCTGCGCTCGAGCGCCGCCGTGCTCGCGGGATGCGACCCGCGGCGCGGCTCCGGCGCGGAGCGGGCGGACTGCCGGCGTGTCTGGCGGGACATGTCCGCGGTCCACCACGCGACGGGCGGCGACGACGCCCCGATGCTGCTCGTCCACTCCCGGCGGGACTTCGTGCCGCCGGTGCACTCCGAGGACCTGCGCGCGGCCGAGCGGCGGCGCGGCATGGGCGCGGACGACGTCCGCGTCGTGACGGTCCCCGGGGCGGAGCACGGCGGGGCGCTGATGCGCACGCCGGCCGTGGCCGAGCGGGTCCTCGGCTGGATCGCGGCCCGCACGGGCGCACGTACGGAGCGGGACGCGGCGCGGCCGCCGTGACGGCCGCGAGGCGTCCGGGCGGCGCGTGCACGGAAGCGGGGCGCACTGTCGCCCCTGCCCCCGGAGAAACGCCGGAGGGGCGCTCCCGTTCGATCGGGAGCGCCCCTCCGGGCCGGTCGGCAACGGGCGCCGGAGCTCGCGCGGCTCCGGTGCCGCCGGGCCTACGGCAGGTTGCGGGACATGACGATCCGCTGGACCTGGTTCGTGCCCTCGTAGATCTGCGTGATCTTCGCATCGCGCATCATCCGCTCGACCGGGTAGTCGCGCGTGTAGCCGTAGCCGCCGAGCAGCTGGACGGCGTCCGTGGTGATCTCCATGGCCGCGTCCGAGGCGTAGCACTTGGCCGCCGCGCCGAAGAAGGTCAGGTCCTCGTCGCCGCCGCCGAGGGAGACGCGCTCGGACTTCGCGGCAGCCGCGTACGTCAGCTGGCGGGCGGCCTCCAGCTTCATCGCCATGTCGGCGAGCATGAACTGGACGCCCTGGAAGTCGCCGATCGGCTTGCCGAACTGCTTGCGCTCGGTGACATAACCCTTGGCGTAGTCCAGAGCGCCCTGCGCGATGCCGAGGGCCTGGGCCGCGATGGTGATGCGGGTGTGGTCGAGGGTCTTCATCGCCGTGGCGAAGCCGGTGCCCTCCTCGCCCAGCATGCGCTCGGCGGGGATGCGCACGTTGTCGAGGTACACCTCGCGCGTCGGGGAGCCCTTGATGCCGAGCTTCTTCTCGGGGGCGCCGAAGGAGACGCCCTCGTCGTCCTTCTCGACGACGAACGCGGAGATGCCCTTGGTGCGCTTGTCCGGGTCGGTCACGGCCATGACCGTGTAGTAGTCGGAGACGCCGGCGTTGGTGATCCAGCGCTTCACGCCGTTGAGCACGTAGTGGTCGCCGTCCCGCACCGCCTTCGTCTTCATGCCGCCCGCGTCCGAGCCGGCGTCCGGCTCGCTCAGGCAGTACGAGAACATCGCCTCGCCGCGGGCGAGCGGGGCGAGGTACTTCTTCTTCAGCTCCTCGCTGCCCGAGAGGATCACGGGCAGCGAACCGAGCTTGTTGACCGCCGGGATGAGGGAGGAGGAGGCGCAGACGCGTGCGACCTCCTCGATCACGATGACGGTCGCGAGCGCGTCGGCCCCCGCGCCCCCGTACGCCTCGGGTACGTGCACGGCGTGCAGGTCGTTGGACTCGAGCGCGTCCCGGGCCTCCTGCGGGAAGCGGCCCTCCTCGTCGACCTCCGCGGCGAAGGGGGCGATCTTCGCCTCGGAGAGGGCGCGCACCGAGTCCCTGAGCATGTCGTGCTCCTCGGACGGCCGGTAGAGGCCGAATTCGGCGGCCGCGCTTTTTCCCGATGGCGCCAAGGTGACTCACTCCTCTTCAGCTCTGCTTCGCTGGGCGGCGAGCGGAATACGTGTGGGGACTGTGGGACGGCTAACTACCGTTAAGTAACCGATTCTAGAGGTCACCGGCCTGACCGGGATACGTGAGGTTCACGACAGGACGCCCCCGTTATGCTGCCCGGGCAGCGTTCTCGGAGCGTTCCAGACGTCGTCCTACAGGAGCACCCCCTCATGGCCAACAAGGCCCCGCTCAGGATCACAGTGATCGGCACCGGGTATCTCGGCGCCACCCACGCCGCCGCCATGGCCGAACTGGGCTTCGAGGTGCTCGGGCTCGACATCTCGCCGGAGAAGATCGCGCTGCTGGAGCGCGGCGAGACGCCGATGTACGAACCGGGTCTGGACGAACTGCTGCGCAGGCACGTGGCGGGGCACCCCGACTCCAGCGGACGGCTCCGCTTCACGACCTCCTACGAGGAAGTGGGCGAATTCGGCGACGTCCACTTCATCTGCGTCAACACCCCGCAGAAGCACGGTGAGTACGCGTGCGACATGTCCTACGTCGACAGCGCCATCGACGCGCTCGCGGTGCATCTGAAGCGCCGTGCCCTGGTCGTGGGGAAGTCCACCGTGCCCGTGGGCAGCGCGCAGCGCCTGGCGGTACGGCTCGCGGAGCTGGCGCCGGCGGGCCAGGAGGCCGAACTGGCCTGGAACCCGGAGTTCCTGCGGGAGGGCTTCGCGGTGAAGGACACCCTGCACCCGGACCGCGTCGTGGTGGGCGTCCGCAGCGAGAGCGCCGAGAAGACGCTGCGCGAGGTGTACGCGACGCCGCTGGCCGAGGGTTCGCCGTTCATCGTCACCGACTTCCCGACCGCCGAGCTCGTCAAGACGTCCGCCAACTCCTTCCTCGCGACGAAGATTTCCTTCATCAACGCGATGGCGGAGGTGTGCGAGGCCGCCGACGGCGACGTGGTGAAGCTGGCCGAGGCGATCGGCCACGACGACCGCATCGGCAAGAAGTTCCTGCGTTCCGGCATCGGCTTCGGCGGCGGCTGCCTGCCCAAGGACATCCGTGCCTTCATGGCGCGGGCGGGCGAACTGGGCGCGTCCGAGGCGCTGACGTTCCTGCGCGAGGTCGACTCGATCAACATGCGGCGCAGGGCCCACATGGTCGAGCTGACGCGGGAGGCCGTCGGCGGCACGCTCCTGGGAACGCGCATCGGCGTGCTGGGCGCCACGTTCAAGCCGGACTCCGACGACGTACGGGACTCGCCCGCGCTGAACGTCGCCGGCCAACTGCACCTGCAGGGCGCGCAGGTGACGGTCTACGACCCCAAGGGCATGGACAACGCGCGGGCCATCTTCCCGACGCTGCGCTACGCGCCGAGCGCGCATGAGGCCGCGCGGGGCGCCGACGTCCTGCTGCATCTCACGGAATGGCGCGAGTTCCAGGAGCTGGACCCGGCGGCGCTGGGCGAGGTCGTCGCGGTACGGCGCGTGCTGGACGGGCGGAACACCCTCGACCCGGCGATGTGGCGCAAGGAGAACTGGCACTTCCGCGCGCTGGGACGCCCCACGGCCTGACCGGCCGCGCTGCCCCGTCCCGCCGTCTCGCGCGGGTCGCCGTGCCCGGCCCGGTTCAGGCGCGGCGCTTCGCCCTGTACGTACGCATCTTCGCCCTGCTGCCGCACACCGCCATCGTGCACCAGCGGCCGCGGCCGGCCGGGCTGCGGTCGTAGAACACCCACAGGCAGTCGTGTGCCTCGCAGGCCTTGAGCCGACGCCACGAGCCGTCCGCCTCGGCGGTGGCGATGCCCGCGGCGATCTCGGCGGTCAGCGCGGCGGCCCCCGACAGGCCCCCGGCGGGGCCGAGCCGGGGGCGGCCCGACTCGTCCAGCGTCACCACGAGAGGTGCGGCCGCGAGCAGCCGTGCCAGTTTCGCCGCCGCCTCCTGCGGCATGTCCGTCCCGGTGTGCGCCAGGCAGGCCGCCCGCAGGGACTCCCTCAGTTCGCGGATCGCGCGCAGGTCCGCGTCTCCGGTCTCCTCCAGGCCGAGGCCCCGCAGGTCCTGGCGTTCCGCGAACTCCGCGACGCCGTCCGGGGTGGTCAGCGAGTCTTCGCCCGTCTCGACGTCGAGGGTGTTCACGAGCTCTTGCACCAGGACGAGTGTCTTCGGGGCTGAACGGTCCGTCACGCTTGCCAGATTACTGGCAAGGGGCCATCATCTGGTAACCGAAGAGCGTTACCGGATCATGGCATTAAGGGGTAACCACCATGGCGATCGCCACAATGCACTCGGTAGTTCTCGACTGCCCGGACCCGCGAAGGCTCGCCGAGTTCTACGCGCAGGTACTCGGGGGCAAGGTCGAACCCGGCGAAGAGAGCGACTGGGTGGACGTCACCGGCCCCGACGGGCACAAGCTCGCCTTCCAGGAGTCACCCGGGTTCATTCCGCCGCAGTGGCCCAGCCTGGAGCGGCCCCAGCAGCTTCACCTGGACCTGACCGTCCCCAGGGAGCGCATGGACCAGGCGGAACAGGAGGTCATCGCACTGGGTGCCCGGCTGATCCAGGGGGACGACGACGGGAAGCGAGGCTTCCGCGTCTACCTGGACCCTGCCGGGCACCCGTTCTGCCTGTGCGACGCGTAGGCCGGTCACCGGCCTGACCGCTGCCGGTACGCGATGCTGCCGCCGTCAGCCGACGGCGGCAGCATCGCATATCAGGGCTCAGCGGTCCGACGTGACCGTGACCTTCTCGTCGTTCTTCAGCTGCTGCATCAGCTTCTGGACCTTCGCCTTGTCCCACTGGAGCGAACCGGCGGGGGCGGGACCGGAGATCGGCATGTTCATGCGCTTGCCCTCGCCGCCGGAGACGTCCTTCATCGCGAAGAACATCGAGCCCAGGTTCCACAGGCTCATGTCCTCGTCGACGATCAGCGTGTCCAGGCCGGCACCCAGCGTCGGGTACAGCCGGAAGGGGTTGAGGATCGTCGATGGGGTCGCCGTCTGGCTGGCCAGCGCGGCCAGGAACTTCTGCTGGTTCTTGGTGCGCCCGAGGTCGCTGTCCCCGGTGCCCGCGTGGCGGTTGCGGACGAAGGAGAGGGCCTGCTTGCCGTCCAGGGTCTGCTTGCCCTTCTTGAAGTCGGCCCCGGAGTTCTTGTCCTTGATGTCCTGCGGGATGTTCATCTCCACGCCGCCGACCGAGTCGACGATCTTCGCGAAGCCGCCGAAGCCGATCTCCGCGTAGTGGTCGATCTTCAGGCCGGTGTTGTGCTCCACCGTGCGCACCAGCAGCGGGGCGCCGTCCTGCGCGTAGGCGGCGTTGAGTTTCGTCTGCTGCGTGTTGTTGAACTGCTTGCCCGACTCGGAGCCCTTGAACGGCGGGATCTCGACCCAGGAGTCACGCGGCAGCGAGATCAGCGTCGGGGCGCCGCTCCCGACGTGCAGGATCATCATCGAGTCGGTGCGCTTGCCCGCTGCCGAACCCGTGTGCAGGTCCTTCTTCTCCTGCGCGGAGAGGCCTTCCCGGCTGTCGGAACCGACGATCAGGTAATTGGTGCCGTCCCCGGTCTCCGGCCGGTCCTGGACGATGCTGAGGTCGACCTCGCGCTTCAGCTTCGAGTTCGCCCAGAAGTACGTGCCGACCGACCACACCAGCAGCACGACGACCAGCGATATGACCACCGTCTTGAAGCGCACGCGCCGGCGCCGGGGCGGCTCGTCGTACGGGGCGTAGCCGTCGCCACCGCCACCGCCGTACACCTGACCCGTGTTGTATCCGGAGTCGTAGTCGGTGTAGCCGTCCTCGTAGTAGCCCGGCTGTCTGCCGTAACCGGCGTCGTGGCCACCCCTCGCCTGGGGCGGCACGCCACCGTGGGCTCGCGGGCTGCCGTACCTGTCGCGGGAACCGTCGTTCCATCCACCGGGCCACTCATTCATGGACGGCAGTCTGCCTTGCGCCGCCCGGGTGAACACAGACCGGGTACCGCATCGGACCGAGGCTGTAGCCGTTCTGATGCAAACGTTCCACGACGGTCCCCGGGCCTCCGGTACCGCACCGGCACTTAGGGTAGAGGCCATGACCGACCAGGCCCACGCGGATCCGGGCGACCAGCCGGGCAAGCCCACCGCCGTCTCCCGGACCACGCTGTCCCACATCATGTCGGGCAACGAGACCAACCTCCTCGGCACCGTGCACGGCGGCGTGATCATGAAGCTGGTGGACGACGCCGCCGGAGCGGTCGCGGGCCGGCACTCCGAGGGGCCCGCGGTGACGGCCTCGATGGACGAGATGGTCTTCCTGGAGCCGGTGCGCGTGGGCGACCTCGTCCATGTGAAGGCCCAGGTGAACTGGACAGGCCGGTCGTCGATGGAGGTCGGCGTGCGGGTACTGGCCGAGCGCTGGAACGAGTCGACGCCCGCGAGCCACGTCGGCAGCGCCTACCTCGTCTTCGCCGCGGTCGACGAGGACGGCAGGCCGCGGCCCGTCGCGCAGGTGGTGCCCGAGTCCGAGCAGGACAAGAGGCGCTACCAGGAGGCCCAGATCCGGCGCACGCACCGTCTGGCGCGGCGCCGCGAGATCAAGGAGCTGCGCGCCCGCAGGACCGTGGAGTCCGGGGGCTAGTCCGCGTCGTTTGGATCTCCGTAGGCCCGCGACGCCGGCTACGGCACCTCGCTGCGTTGTCGGAGTCGCCTGAGTACTCCCCTGGCCTTCGGCATGGGGGACCCCGAGCACGAGGACGATCCCCCGCCTCGCGATGCACCGCATCCCGCGCCCCGGGCTGATCAACGAAGATCCGAACGACCCGCCCTGGTCCGGGGAGGGGCGCCGCCCCACGGAGCGGCGTGCGGGCCCCGGCAGTGCGGGCTCAGGAGCAGGAGGCCTGCTTGTCGCCCTTGACCGCGTCGCCCGCGGGCCGGGACGGTTCGGAGCTCGGGGCGGACGACTCGACGCGCACCCGCCGCACGGTGTGGTGCTTCCGCCCCACCGTGACCCGCATCACGGGCCCGCGTCCGGACTCCTCGACGAGCTTGGCGCCGGGCAGCGCCTTGGCCAGCGTCTTCGCCGAGCGGTCCCAGCGCGGGTCGTAGGCGATCCTCGTACGCGCGACGTCGCTGGCGGCGGCCGAGGTCGGCGTTCCCGTCGTGTCGAAACCGGTGCGGCCGAGTTCCGCCTCGACCTCGCGTGCGAGTCCTTCGCGGCCGGTGCCGTTCTCCACCTGCACGCGGATGCCGGACGGAGGGATGCGCACCGTCGCGGGGCGGTCCGCCTTCCCGGCCTGCTGCGAGTCGCCGTCGGCGCGCTCCGTCCTGCGGTGCTTCTGCTCCGTGAGGGGACGGTCCGCGCGCAGTGCGTCGAAGAGCCTCTTGGCCTTGCGCTCGTCCCACTTCACGGTCGACCCCAGCTTCGGCACGGTGAAGTCGGAGTCCTCGACGGGGACCGAGGCGAACTCGGACGACTCGGCAGTGAAGCGTCGCATGGCCCGGCCCAGTTCGAGCATCTGCTCCGTGCCCAGGCCGTCGTCCGCGCGTACGGACTCGAGGATCGCCGAGGAGACCTTCCTCAGCTTCACGGGGTTCATCAGCACGCCGCTGTCCGTCGCCTTCTCGATGACGGAGGCGAGGAAGCGCTGCTGGCGCTTCATCCGGCTCAGGTCCGAGCCGTCGCCGAGATGCCGGGCCCGCACGTACTGCAGGGCGCGGCCGCCGTCGAGGTTCGTGCGGCCCGCGGGCAGGTCCAGGCCGGAGTGGCTGTCCCTGAGCGCCTCGTCGGTGCACACGGGCACCCCGCCCAGGACGTCGACGGTGCGCATGAAGCTGGTGAAGTCGACTTCCAGGTAGTGGTCGATGTGGACGCCCGTCATGGCTTCGACCGTGCTGACCGTCAGATGCGCCCCGCCGTGCGCGTAGGCGGAGTTGAGCTTCGCCGGCACGGCGGCGTGCCGCTTGCCGGTCCCGGCGTCCGTGTGGGCCGGCAGCTTCGTGTACGAGTCGCGGGGGAGGCTGACGACGCTGGCGCGGTCGTGGCCGGCGGAGAGGTGCACCAGCATCAGAGTGTCCGTGCAGTCGCACGGGGCGCCTCCGAGACGGTACTTCTGCCGCTGCTCGTGCGAGAGCTTGTCGCGTCTGTCGGTGCCGACGACGAGGAAGTTGACACCTCCGGTGTCGCGGGGGCGGTCGGTCAGGCCGTGGAAGGGGTCGAGCCGGTTCACGTCCGCGTTGAGCCCGTTGACCATGACGTGGCCCACACCGCTCGCACCCAGCACCAGTACGGAGAGCGCTGTGGCGAGGCGCACACCCCAGCGGGGCCTTCGGCCGTCTTTGTGTGCATCCGCGCGCATCGCCATACCGTAGGGGGATACGACCGGCGGCTCCCGGTCACACGCCGCTCCGCGGTTCCGCGGCACTCTCCTGGCGTGCGGGGGCGTACGCCCGTTCGCGGTAACGTGAACGCGTGACTGATAGGACTTCCTCGACGAGCGCGGAGCTGCCGGCCGTCTCGGTGATCATGCCGGTTCTCAACGAGGAACGGCATCTCCGCAGCTCCGTGAAGCACATCCTCCAGCAGGACTACGACGGCGAGCTGGAGGTCGTCATCGCCCTCGGCCCCTCCACGGACCGTACGGACGAGATCGCGGCGGAGCTCGTGCGTCAGGACCCGAGAGTGCACACGGTCCCCAACCCCACGGGCCGTACGCCCGCGGCGCTGAACGCCGCCATCAAGGCGTCCGGACATCCGGTCGTGGTGCGCGTGGACGGCCACGGCATGCTCTCGCCGGGGTACATCTCCACGGCTGTGCGGCTCCTCGACGAGACCGGTGCGGCCAACGTCGGCGGGATCATGCACGCCGAGGGCGAGAACGACTGGGAGCGCGCCGTCGCCGCGGCGATGACGTCGAAGATCGGCGTGGGCAACGCCGCGTTCCATACGGGCGGGAAGGCCGGCGAGGCGGAGACCGTCTACCTGGGCGTCTTCCGGCGCTCGGTGCTTGAGCAACAGGGCGGCTACAACGAGGAGTTCATCCGGGCTCAGGACTGGGAGCTGAACTTCCGCATCCGCGGGGCGGGCGGCCGGATCTGGTTCTCGCCCGAGCTGAAGGTGACGTACCGTCCGCGGCCGAACGTGCGGGCGCTGGCCAAGCAGTACAAGAACTACGGACGTTGGCGCCACGTCGTCGCGCGCTACCACGCCGGGTCGATCAACCTGCGCTACCTCGCGCCGCCGGTCGCGTTGAGCGCCATCGCGGTGGGTACCGGCCTCGGGCTGGCCGGGTTCCCCTGGGGCTTCCTCGTGCCGGGCGGCTACCTGGCGGCGATCACCGCCGGTTCGCTGCCCGCGGGCAAGGGGCTTCCGCTGCGCAGCCGGGTGCAGATCCCCGTCGCGCTGGCCACGATGCACATGTCGTGGGGCTGGGGCTTCCTGACGAGCCCGCGGAAGCTGGCCCGCAAGGTCATCGCCTCGCGCCGGGAGCCCGTGCCGGCGCAGTGAGCCGCTGGGGCCGTACAGCGACGTAAGGGGCAGCCACCTGGGTGGCTGCCCCTTACTCGTCGCTCGGTCCGCTCGCCGCTCGCCCGTCCCGGAGACGGGGTGCCGCCGGCGTCACCACACGTACGACGGATTGACCTCCATGCAGGCCTTGTCGTCGTCGCCGCGCAGCGCGTCCGCGCTGTCGGGCGCCTTGTTCTCCTTCTTGCCGCCCGAGCCGCCGGCGTCCTTCGGGAACGTCGTACCGTCGCGCCAGTCACCGCCGATGACCAGCGTCACCTGCTCCACTCCGCTGGAGTGCTTCACGGCGCTCTCGGGCACGCCGAGCGCTTCGGCGACCGCGAGCGCGTCCCCGCGGTTCTTCTCCCGCGGGTAGCTGACCGTGGTGTCCGCCTGGGACCGGGGTGTCTGGTCGGCGGTGGCCTGGGCGAAGCCCTCACGGCCGAGCTGCTCGGAGATCACTCCCGCCCGTCCGGACACGGGTGCCTGCAATGCGCTGCCGGTGCCGTTCATGACGCGTACGGGGATCTGCGCCTTGGGGGCCGAAGGCTTGCTGGGCGGCGGGGACTTCGGCTTCTGCTTCTTCTTGTCCTTGCCGTCCAGCGCGATGTCGTTGCGGACGAGCGAGAACGTGTCGTCCGCGTCGCCCGGCTTGGGCACCACGTAGCCGCCCGGTGCGTACTTCCAGGGCATCGTCGCCATGGTGATGCGCTCGGTCGGAACCCGCTTGAGGTCGTTGCCGAGGTCGTAGAGCTTCTTGACGGTGCCGAGGCCCTCGTCCACCGTGAGCGCCTTCGTCGCCGCCTCGGCGAGGCCGCGCATCTTGCCGGGGTCGGTGAGCTTCGTGCCGGCCTTGAGCTGGCGGACCATCGAGTTCATGTACATGTGCTGGGCGCGGGCGCGGCCGATGTCGGACCCGTCGCCGAAGCCGTGGCGGGTACGCAGCCAGTGCAGGGCCTGCTCGCCCTTGACCACCGACTTGCCCTTCTTCAGGCGGAGTTTGGACTGCCGGTCGTACACGTTCTTGTCGACGCAGACCGGGACGCCGCCCACCGCGTCGGCCATCGAGACCACGCCGGCGAAGTCGATCATCATGAAGTGGTCGATCGGGATGCCCGTCAGCTCTTCCCACGTGGCGACGGTGCAGCCCGGACCGCCGTGCTGGAGGCTGCTGTTGATCTTGTCGGTGGTCTCCTGGTACACGTCACCGCTGTCCGGGTCGGTGCACTTGGGGATCGTCGCCTTGGTGTCGCGGGGCACCGAGATCACCGACATGTTGCTGCGGTCCGCGGAGACGTGCAGCAGCATCTGGACGTCGGCGAGCGGGGGGCGGTCACGGTCCCCGCGGGCCCCGCCGAGCTCGACGTTCTCCTTCGAGGACCTGGAGTCCGAGCCCAGCAGCAGGATGTTCATGGGGGTCTGCCCGGCGGCGTTGGGGTTGCTCTTGTCGAGCCTGTTGTCGCCGAGGTTCAGCAGGTCCTTGCTGAGGTTGCCGTTCAGGTGCTCGTAGTAGAAGTAGCCCGCGCCCGCGGTCGCGAGTATCAGAAGCGACAGGCAGATGCTGAACCAGCGCAGCACCCGTCTCTTCTTGCGTGGCTGACGGATCTCTCCGTCGTCGAACCCGTCGGAGTCCATCTTCATGCCGCCTGTCTGTACGTGCCCCTGTCGCTGTCGCGGCAGGCGGCCTCCCTCGTACGAAGCCTCGTCCCACCTGCGGTCACGCTCCGCGGACGCGCCGTCGTACATCTCCCGGCCGCCTCGGGTGCCGTTCTGCCGCACGGGACCTCCCGTTTCCGTTCCCACGCGGTGTGCGCCCCGGGCCCTGGATGGGGCCCGGGGGTCTCTACGTCACTTCGCGCAGATGTTCTTGTCGTTCGCCTTGACGTTCTGCACGCCGTCCGGCGCCTTCTCGGGCGCGGAGACGGGTTCGCCCGCCTTGGTGAAGTCCTTGCCCAACGTCAGCTGCATCGCCTCGCCGGCGCTCGAGCTCTCCTTCAGGGCCGACTTCGGCAGCCCCATCATGTCCGCGACGGTGGCCGCCTGGCCCGCCTGGTCAGGGGCGAACTCCAGCCGGGTCTTGGACAGTTGCGAAGGGGCGTTGCCGGCGTTGGTCGAGAGCCCCACGCCCTTCTGGTTCTGCATCCAGTCCACGGTCTCCTGGGCCGCGCCCACCGGGCCGCCGCCGTTGCGCACATCCACGCGGACCTGCGACGCCGGGACCTTCTTCGCCTTCGACGGCCCCTTCCCCTTGGAGCCCTTGCCCGTCTTCGTCAGCGACTTGTCCGCCTGCACCATCTTGAAGAGCGGGTTCGCCTTGGCCTCGTCGAGTATGACCGTTGCCGGGTCCTCAGGGTTGTCCACGACCGGGACCGTGGCGAAGGTGATGTTCTTGGGCTCCACCCGCTGCAGGTCCTTGGCGAGGTCGGTCAGCTTCCCGACGCTGCCGATGCCCGTGTCGACGGTCAGTGCCTTGGTCGCGGCGTTGGCCAGCGCGAAGAGCTTCGAGGGGTTGGTCAGCGTCCCCCCGGACTTCATCTTCCGGATCATCGAGCTGAGGAACTGCTGCTGCAGTTCGATCCGGCTCAGGTCGCTGCCGAAGCCGACGGACTTGCGGGTCCGTACGAAGGCGAGGGCCTGCTCGCCCTTGACGACGTGCCTGCCCGCCTTGAGGTTGAGGTGCGACTTGGGGTCGTTGATGTCCTTCGCGGCACAGACCTCGACGCCGCCGACGGCGGTCGACAGCTCCTTCACCGCGTTGAAGTCGGCCATCATGAAGTGGTTGATCTTGACGCCCGTCATCTTCTCGACGGTGCGCCAGGTGCAGCCCGGGTCGCGGCCGGACTGGCCGAGGCTGGTGTTGAACCGTACTTGCCGCTGCCCGGGGACGGTCTTCGTCGAGCCGTCCTGCTGCTTCGTCGGGCAGTCCGGAATGTCCGTGATCATGTCGCGCGGGATGGAGAGCGCGGTGGCGTTGGTGCGGTCCTTCGACACGTGGAAGAGGAACGTGGTGTCGGCGTGGCCGACGCTGGCGGCGTCGCCGTATCCGCCGTTGCCCTTGCCCTTACGGGAGTCGGTGCCGAGGACGAGTATGTTCACCGGCCCGTCGGTCACTGCCGCGTTGTTCTGGCCGACGTCGACCTTGTTGATGTTGCCGTTGAAATGGCTGTACAGGAAGTATCCGGCGGTTCCACCCGCGACCAGTATCAATCCCAGAGTTCCCGCGCTCCAGCGCAGGACCTTCTGCTTCCTGGTCAGGCCGGGTTTGCGCTTGCGGCGGCCTCCCGTCGCGGCGCGGTTCCCGGCAGGTGCGGGGGGCTCCGCGCGGCCACGGCGGCGCTGCGGGGGGACGTGTGCTTCCTCCCCGCGGCCGGGACTGCTTCTCTGACGTGGCGCGGTTGGGCGGCTGCTGCCGTACTGACTCCGGGAGTCGTCGGCAACGGGGTTCAGCCGCAGCGTGTAGCTGCCGGTGTCCGGGTCGAACACCCACTGATCCGCGGGATCGACATCTCCCGCGTGCCCACGGCCTTGCGCGTTCACGGTTGCGTAAGTCCTCCATTAGCCGCCTGGCATCGCCCTGACGGGTCGAACCGAAGCGGCCACACTATCCGCCCGGTTCGCTGTGGAGCGACGGCGGTGACGAATTCCATGAACTCGTAACTGGTCAATTCACCCTATTCTCAGCGCTGTCGCCGGTGCAGATGTCGTGTGCTGCTGTGGTCCCCCGGTAGACCGGCGGAGCCTTACCCTTCCCGTCGTCTTCCGTACGGGCCCGCGGTGCGGTCTCAGTCCGCACCGATGATCTGACGGCACTGCTCCGCGCATGGTTCCTCGCAGGACGTTCGGCCTGCCCGGAGGGTGCGGGAGCTGCGCGATCGGTCCTGCCCCCGCTGTCGCTGACCTGCACGGGGCGGTCCTCGCGGAGCTGGGCGAAGAGCTGCGCGGCCGCCGGCTGGACCAGTTCGTCGCGATTGCGGTCCCGGGAGTAAGACTGCCGGGGAACCGTCAGAAAGCGCACTTGGTCCTCGGAGATATCCCTTGCGCCGCGCGCGAGTTCGTACAGTTCACCGAGTGAATCGAGGCCCTCGTCCGCGGTGAGTGCGGAGGTCGCCGAGTGCACGACCGGATAGAGCTTTGCCGGATTCAGCAGGACACCGTTGCTGCGCACTTTCTTCACGAGGGATCCGAGGAACTGCTGCTGCCGGTGCATGCGGTCGGTGTCGCTGCCGTTTCCCAGTCCGTGTCTCGCCCGTACGAAGCCCAGGGCGTCCTCGCCGCCCAGTGTCTGGCGCCCGGCGGGCAGATCGAGCTTGGCGTCCCGGTCCCGGACGGCCCCGGGGAGACACACGTCGACGCCCCCGACCGTGTCGACGAGCGACTTGAAGCCCGCGAAGTCGACCACGAGGTGATGGTCCACTCGTACACCCGTCAGCTGCTCGACCGTACGGATAGTGCACGCGGCACCGCCGAACTGGAACGCCCAGTTGAACTGTCCGAACTGCGGCCTGGTGTGGGAGCCGTCCGCCTGGCGGCAGCCGGGCAGATCCACCATCAGATCGCGGGGAAGCGAGACTCCCGTCGCACTGTGCCGGTCGGCGGAGAGGTGCAGCAGGATCGCGGTGTCCGCGCGGGAGCTGCCTTCGTCGTGCCCGTAGGCGCTGTTGCTGCCCTTCCTGCTGTCCGAACCGAGCAGCAGGATGTTCTTCGCCTCACCGGCAGGCGCCGCGGGGCGCTCCGCGGCGTAGCGCTTGAGCTCCTTCGCGGTGCCGACGTCGGTGCGGATGTTGCCGTCGAGTCTCTCGTAGAGGGCCCAGCCGGCGCCGGCCACGCCCAGCACGGCGAAGGAGGCGCTCAGCGCCGCCCAGCGCAGCCATCGACGGCGGGATCGGGGGGCAGGACGTGCGGGGGTTCGGGAGAAGGAGGCGGGGACGGGCCGGCGGGGGTTCCGGGGGACGGGGCCGGCGGTGTGCCCGGAGTGTGTCGAAGCTGCTGTCCTCGCGGTGGCCGCGGTGCTGTTCTCGGTCGCTCTGTCCTCGTCTGGGCCGGGGTCGGTCACGTCTGCGTCATCCCTCGGGTCGGCGGCGCGTGCAGGGAGGCGTACAGGCGTGCGGGCGCCCCGTCACGTAGGCAGACACCCGAAGCCTGTGCAGAGTTGTACGCAAAGCTGATGATCGTGTTCTCCCCTGATCGTTGCTGATCACAGCCGATAAGGAAGAACAGGAGCGCCGAGGGCGGCAGACCGTTCAGCCGACGGTGTGGGTGACGCGTTCCTCCTCGCTCCGGCGCTGGAGCGTCGCGTCGTCGAGCTGGGCCGTGTTGCGGCAGAGGACGACGGAGCCGCCCGCCGCGAGTGGAGCAAGGAGGCCGGTGCTCAGCCCCTCCCAGCTGTCGAACGGACGAGTCGACAGCAGCCGCGACCCCTTGGACAGGCCCTTCGCGGCGGCGTCCTCCTCCGCCCGCTGCACCGTCTGCTCCCCGGTCAGTTCCTGCGTCTGCCCGACGGCGAGGAAGGGTGCGCCGGGGTCGACAGGGACGTACGGCATGAACTGGTCGCCCTGCCCGGGAACCTCGGCCGCGTAGTCGATGAAGCCCTCGGGTGTCTCCGGGAAGCGCGCGCCGAGCGGCCGGAGGCTGAGTGCGACCCGTTCGCCAGGGCACGCGCGGGCATCGTCCAGGGTCTCCGGGCCGCTGACGACGAGCGCGGCAGCCGACGGGTCGCCCTGCAGGTCGACGACGACTCCCGTGGCGGAGGCGGCGACCAGCCAGACGGCTGTCTGCCAGTGCGCCGGCATCAGCAGGGCCAGCCGGTCACCGGGCTCGGCGGCGAGGTCGTCCTGCAGGAGGTTCGCCGTCTTGGACACCCAATTGGCGAACGTCGCCACCGAGAGTTCGACGCGTTCACCTGTCGCGTCGTCGTAGTAGGTCACCAGGGGGCGGCCCGGATCCTCCGCGAGGGCGGAGTTCAGCAGGCCGGCGACGGTACGTACGGGAGCACTCACCCGGCAAGCGTACGTGTGGCGTTCCGCGTGCGACTGCGGGGGAGCGGCGCAAGTACACCCTGGGTCAGAGGTCGGACACAGGGTCAACAGCCGAACACTGTCCGAATAGACAGATTTGTAGGCATATGTGCACGATCGCACCATGCGTGCACTACTTGTCACCTCGATCGGAGCCGCGTGTGCGGGAGCCCTGCTGCTCCTTCCGCTATCGCCCACCGAATCCGCCGACTCCACGCTGCCCGGCGGCCGCGCCAACCCCGCGGAGGACGCAGTCCCCCCGGCCGGGGAGGCCCGGGTCGAATCCGGAACCGGAGTACCGGGCAGCACGCAGTCGCTGCCGCTCGGCACTCCTTCCGACAGCACCCGCTCGGTCGACAGACTTCTCTCCGCGTGGGAGGACGACCCCTCAGGAGGACGCCGCGTCGCCTCCCGCAACGTGAAGCCCTTCTCCCTGGTGGGGGTGGTCTGGGAGGACGCCGCCGCCGAACCGCGCGGACAGCTCCAGGTGCAGACGAGAGCGTCCGGCAGCGGCAGTTGGTCGGCCTGGCGCTCGCTGGAGACCCACGGCGGCCACAGTCCGGAGGCAAGCTCGAAGAGGTCCTCCGGTCGGCGGGCCCTCGGTTCGACGGCGCCGCTCTGGGTCGGGAACTCCGACGCGGTACGCGTACGCGTCGTGCCGCACAAGTCCCCGACGAGAGCGAGCGGACAGTCGCACGGGCAGGAACGCGGAAAGGCCGAACTGCCCGGAGGCGCCCGCCTGGAACTCGTCGATCCCGGGCCGGACACTCCGCCGGCCGCCGGCGGGAAGCGGGCTCCGGAAGAGCGCCGCGACCCCGGGCCGGGCGCGGGCCGGGACGGCGGCGAGGCGAACGGCGAGACCGCGGAGAGGCCGGAGAAGCGTCCCGGGGGCGTGCTGCCCGCCATGACCTCCGCCCAGACGCGGGCGACCTACGGCGACGACGCCGCCAAGGCGACCCCGTCGCGGAGCGACCGGCCCGCGGACGCCCGCATCGGGCCCCGTCCGGACATCGTCACCCGCAAGGGATGGGGCGCGGACGAAAGCATGAGGGAGAAGGAGTTCAGCTACAGCAAGACCGTCAAGGCCGCATTCGTCCATCACTCGGCCGAGACGAACGACTACACCTGCGCCCAGGCCCCGGCGATCATCCGCGGCATCTACCGCTACCACGTCAAGAGCAGCGGCTGGCGCGACCTCGGTTACAACTTCCTCGTCGACAAGTGCGGAAAGATCTACGAGGGGCGCGCCGGAGGCATGGCCCGGCCGGTGATGGGCGCCCACACCTTCGGGTTCAACGCGGACACCACAGGCATCGCGGTCCTGGGCACCTACACGAAGGAGTCCGCGCCCAAGGCGGTCACCGAGGCCCTGGCCAAGCTCTCCGCCTGGAAGCTCGGCGTCCACGGGGTCGACGCCCGGGGCAAGGTGACGCTCACCTCCGGCGGCGGCACCAAGCACTCGAAGGGGACGAAGGTCTCCTTCAACGCCGTCTCCGGTCACCGGGACGGCTACGTGACGGAGTGTCCGGGCGAACGGCTCTACGGCGAGCTGCCCGCCGTACGGCAACAAGCCGGACGGCTCCAGGGACGCTGAGCGGGAGGCGGCACGAACAGCGCGGTGTGAACAGAGCGCGGTGCGAGCAGAGCAACGCTCAGTGATCGTGCGAGCTGGCCGGCTCGCCTGTCCGCTGCGCGCGCAGTTCAATACCTGACGCCCTGTCGGTTCGCATCCGCACGCCATGCCCGGCTGCCGCGCCGCTCCTCCGCCCGGCGCGGCAGTCGCACGTCCGGGGGCACGCCCAGGCAGTGTGTCCCCCTGCATAAACTGGCCGCCGACCACCGGCTCAGGCCTCCTCCGTCAGTCAGGAAGCGAAGAACACTGGTGACAGAAGCGATCCTCCTGGTCGGAGGCAAAGGCACCCGGCTGCGTCCGCTGACCGTGCACACGCCGAAGCCGATGGTTCCAGCGGCGGGTGTCCCGTTCCTCGCCCACCAGCTCGCGCGTGCGCGGGCGGCGGGCGTCGACCACGTCGTGATGGCCACCTCGTACCTGGCGGAGGTCTTCGAGCCGTACTTCGGCGACGGCTCGGAGCTGGGCCTGCACCTGGAGTACGTCACCGAGAAGGAACCCCTCGGCACGGGCGGAGCCATCCGCAACGTCGCCTCGCGGCTGCACTCTGGCCCCGCCGACCCCGTGCTCATCTTCAACGGGGACATCCTCACGGGGCTCGACATCGCCGCGCTCGTGGACACCCACACCCGCACCGGCGCCGACGTCTCCCTCCACCTCACGCGCGTCTCCGACCCTCGCGCCTACGGGCTCGTCCCGACGGACGGCAGCGGCCGTGTCACCGCGTTCCTGGAGAAGCCGCAGACGCCCGAGGAGATCGTCACCGACCAGATCAACGCGGGCGCGTACGTCTTCAACCGCTCCGTCATCGACACCATCCCCACCGGGCGGCCCGTGTCCGTCGAACGCGAGACCTTCCCCGGGCTGCTGTCGGACGGCGCGCACCTCCAGGGCATGGTCGACTCCACGTACTGGCTCGACCTGGGCACGCCCGAGGCGTTCGTACGCGGCTCTGCCGATCTGGTACTCGGCAGAGCACCGTCCCCCGCGGTGCCGGGCCGGTGCGGGGACCAACTCGTCATGGCGACAGCGCAGGTGGCCCCGGACGCGAAGCTCACGGGCGGCACTGTCGTGGGGGCCGGTGCCACTGTCGGAGCCGGCGCCCGCGTGGACGGTTCGACCGTGCTGGACGACGCCGTCATCGCACCCGGCGCCGAGGTGCGGGACTCGCTCATCGGCGCGGGCGCCCGTATCGGTGAGGGGTCCCTGCTCGACGGTGCTGTGGTGGGCGACGGTGCTGTGGTGGGGGAGCACAACGAACTGCGCGGGGGAATCCGCGTGTGGTGCGATGCGCGCATCCCCGCGGGGGCAGTGCGCTTCTCGTCCGATCAGTGACACGTCGGCGAAGCCCCGGGCGGAGCATCGGCAGAGCGGACAGTGGCCCCGCGCCGCTGCGCTGCTGAACGGTTCCCCGCCCCGCGGGGCCGCTCCCGCCCGGCCGCGCCTACGCTGTCGGGCGTGCCTGCCGCTGCCGCCCGTACCTGGACCGCGCCGCCGTTCTACGACCTGCGCAGCAACCTGCGCGTGCTGCGGCGCGGACCGTACGACCCCTGCTACCGGACAGAGGACGGCGCCGTCTGGCGTGCGACACGGACGCCCGAGGGGCCCGCGACGCTGCGGCTCACGGCCCGGGCGGCCGGCACCGAGGTACACGGGGAGGCATGGGGCCCGGGCGCCGAGTGGGCCCTCGACCGGCTTCCCGCGCTGCTCGGAGCCGAGGACGACCCGTCGGCCTTCACGCCCCATCACCGTCTGACCAGGGAGGCGCACAGGCGCAACCCCGGGCTGCGCCTGCCGCGCACGGGACTGGTGATGGAGGCGCTCATTCCCTCGGTGCTGGAGCAGAAGGTCACCACCCACGAGGCGTACCGCGCGTGGCGCCTCCTCGTGCGCCGCTTCGGCGAGCGCGCACCCGGGCCGCACGACGGGATGTACGTCATGCCGGACTGCCGCGCGTGGTGCCGCATTCCGTCCTGGGAGTGGCACCGTGCGGGGGTCGACAGCAAACGCTCCGCCGCAGTCATACGCGCCGCGCAGCGGGCGGCACGTCTGGAGGAGGCGGCGTCGATGGAGCTCGCGCCCGCCATGGCGAGGCTCCAGCTCATTCCGGGCATCGGGCCGTGGACCGCTGCCGAGACGCTTCAGCGCAGTAACGGCGCCCCCGACGCGCTGACTGTCGGAGACCTCCACCTGCCACGCATCATCGGGCACTCGCTCACCGGCGCACGTGACACCGACGACGACGGGATGCTGGAGCTGCTCGCCCCGTACGAGGGACAGCGGCACCGGGCGGCCAGACTGATCCTTATGGTCGGCCGCGGCCCGTCACGCCGTCAGCCGAAGTTCCCGATCGCCGACATCGCCCGCCTCTGATCAACCAGCGGGCGTCTGTACGGGCCGCGGCAGGTGCAGAGCGATGACCGCTCCGGCAGAGGCGCGCCGAGACGCCCGCCTCACGAGCGCCCGCGCGCAGCAGCGCTCAGCGGACCTCGGTGAAGTCCCGGCCGTCCCGCGGCGGCCGCACCAGCGGAGGCGCCGCGGCGTGGCCGACAGCGACGGCCCCCATGGGGTCCCAGTCGTCAGGCAGGCCGAGCACGTCACGGACGACGTCCCTGCAGAACATCGTCGAAGAGACCCAGGCCGACCCCAGCCGCTCACCGGCCAGCGCCACCAGGAAGTTCTGGATACCCGCACCGCAGGCGACGACGAACATCTCCCGCTCCGCAGCAGCGCGCCGCGCGTCCGGGTAGTCGTGCGATCCGTCCGTCACCAGGCACGGGACGACGAGGTACGGCGCGTTGCGCAGGACGTCGCCCCGCCGGATCCGCTTCGCGATGCTCTGCTCGCTCTTGCCGTCCGCGCGGAGGTCCTCGATCCACTGGTCGCGCATCGCGTCGAGCAACTGAAGGCGGGACTCCGGGGATTCCAGCAGCACGAAGCGCCACGGCGTCGTGTGGTGCGGTGCGGGCGCTGTCACCGCGGCGTCCACGGCCCGGCGCACCGCGCCGCCGTCGACCGGCTCGGAGGTGAACTCGCGGACCGTGCGGCGCAGTCCGAGCGCTTCTCGGACGGCTTCCGAGGTGCCCAGCCGGAACATGTCGTGCTCCGCGTCCCGCACCAGCGCCCTAGCCGACTCCGAGGGCTCGGCCGGCTTCAGCACGTGCTGCGGCAGTCCGCGCACCACGGCCACCGGCAGACCGTCGGCCTTGCCCTTCACCAGTTCGCCTGCTGCTGCGAGCTCGTCGCCCACAGCTGTCACCGTCACACCCAGAGGGTTGCCGAAGGTGTCGAGCGCACCGCGCAGGTCCTCCAGCACCCGCACGCCCGACGCTCCGATGGCGACGTCCGTCTGTCCCTCGCGCCACGGCCGCCCGAACGTGTCGGTGACGACCACCCCGACGTCGACACCCAGCGCGTCCCGCACGCCCTCGCGTATCCGCAGCGCGGACGCGTCGGGGTCCTCGGGAAGCAACAGGACGGTGCCCGCGGGAGTGTTGGAGGCGTCGACGCCTGCCGCCGCCATCACGAAGCCGTGCCGGCTCTGCACGATCCGGGCGGGGCCGCGGCGCGCGACCACGCGGACCGTCTCGGCGTCGATCGCCGCCTCGCGGTCGTCGGCCTGGACGATCCTGTCCTCGGCCTTGCTCACGATCTTCGACGTGACGATCAGGACGTCGCCGTCGGCCAGCCCCTGCTGCTCCGGCTTCGTGCCGCTGCCCGTGCCCGCCGCGTCGACGATGAGCTTCGCCAGATCGTCCCCGGGGCGCACCTCCGGGATGCCGGGCAGCGCCCACACCTGGAAGGCGGGAGCGCGCTCTGTGTGGTCGTCCGTGCGGTGCACCCGCGTCATGCCCGTACCTCCTCGGCCAGGGCGAGAGCCTCCCGGGCCATGGCGGCCGTGGCCTCCGTGTCGGTCATCATCAGCGGAACCGCGCGGCAGCGGATACCGGCGTCCTCGACGGCCTGGGTGGAGTCGGCGTCGACCGTGTCGACGAGCCAGCCGTCCAGGAGCCCGCTGCCGTAGTGCTGCGCGACGGCGGCCGCTGTGGCCTCGACCCCGACCGCGGAGAGCACCTTGTCGGCCATGCCGCTCACCGGCGCGCCCCCGACGATCGGTGAGAGCCCCACGACGGGAACCCCGGCGTCGGCGATCGCCTCCCTTATCCCGGGCACGGCGAGAATCGTCCCCACGCTCACCACCGGGTTGGACGGCGGGAAGAGGACGACGTCGGCCTCGGCGATCGCGTCGAGCACGCCCGGCGCCGGCTTGGCGCTCTCCGCACCGACGGGCACGACGGCGTGGGCGTCGACCGAGGCGCGCAGCCGCACCCAGTACTCCTGGAAGTGGATGGCCTTGCGGCTGTCCTTGCCGCCGTCCTCGCCTCCGGCCTGCGAGGACTCGCCGAGATCGGCCGTGTCGATGAGCACATGCGTCTCGACGCGGTCGTCGGTCATCGGCAGGAGCCGCACTCCCGGCTGCCACCGTGTGCAGAGCGCTTCGGTGACGGCGCTGAGCGGGTATCCGGCGCTCATCATCTGCGTACGGACGATGTGCGTGGCGAAGTCGCGGTCGCCCAGCCCGAACCAGTCCGGCCCGACGCCGTAGGCCGCCAACTCCTCCTTCACCGCGAACGTCTCGTCTGCCCGTCCCCAGCCCTGTCCCTCGTGGATGCCGCCGCCGAGGGTGTACATCACGGTGTCGAGGTCGGGGCAGACCTTCAGACCGAACAGATGGATGTCGTCACCGGTGTTGCCGATGACGGTGACGTCCGCGTCGGGCACGGCGGACTTCAGCCCGCGCAGAAAGCGGGCACCACCGATGCCGCCGGCCAGAACCACAATGCGCTCCATGCGCTCAGTGTGTCAGCCGCCGGTCCTCGAACTGCAGGGCGGTTGCCGCCGCCCGGACGCCGCCCACGCACCCGGAGGAGCCCGTACTGCGGACCGCGGCTCCGCGCACTGCACGGCCCGGCTCCTGCTCAGTCGGCTGCGAGAGCCGCTGCAGCGGCGGTGCAGGCGCCGCCGGAGGGGTGCATCGCCATCTCCGTCAGGCCGGGGAAGTAGACGTGCAGGCTGACGGCCGGCGCAAGACCGTCGTTGACCACTTCGTGCACATAACCGGGTGCGAACACGCGCTGCGCGTCCGGCCGGAGAACGTGCCGCTGTCCCTGCGAGTGCTCGGTCAGTTCACCGTCGAGCACGGTGAACACACCGGAGGACGCACCGTGGTCGTGCCGTCCGCTGCCCTGCCCCGGAAGCCAGCTGAGCAGCCACACTTCGTAGCCGGGACCGGTGCGCAGCCGGTGGTACCAGCGGCTGACGGGGTCGTACTGCACGAGCGGAGCCCAGCCGGGGCTGTCGGCGGCGATGGTGCGGATCAGCCGGGCGAAGCCCGCGACAGTCGTCGGGTGGGCCGGGGCCGGAGGCATCAGGTGGGGGAGGGCGAGCGGGTCGCCCGCGATCTCGACGTCGCTGTTCACGTCAGTGGACTTTCGCGCTGAGGGGAGCCCGGCAGAGCCGGGCGGGGAGAGGCGTGGTTCCGGCCGGGTGGCGGGAACCGCGGAGGAAGCGAGAACGAAACGCTGCGAGGAGTGCCTCAACAACAGCGACAGCGACAGCAGCAGTGACCCGGGACGACGCGAGCAGCGCGAAGGAGCCGACGGGCAACGGCCGTGCGGGACTCGGTGGGGGTCACTGGCATGTGGTCAAGGAGACCGAGTCACCCGTACCGATGTCAACTGGATGAGGTGTTTGGGGGCGATGGTTCACCACATCCGGTCGTGGCGGTCGCGGAGAGGTTTGTGACCTCCGTGGGGGGTACAGGTGGGCAACGCCCGCGTACGGGAACGGCGTTGCGCACTCGTGATCACGCAGTGACCGGGATTGCACGCGTGGAGGGAAGCCGCTCACGGCGGCAGGCGCTGCGTGATCTGCCTCTCAGGAGGCGTGGATCACATCTCGTCTGCGAGGCCGCGACAGGGATTGTGCGGAAATCAACACTTCCTATCGCCCTTGGTTCCGCAGAGTGAATAACGGACTCAATAGCAGATCTCGGCTTGACTGGCGCGGATCGGCACACTTGTAATTTCACACGTGTCGTTCAGGAATCGATAACGACAGCATCACGGGGACGCAAAGACGGACGAGGGGCGCACAAATGGCCGAGCTGTTCCAGGAAGTGCTGGTCGATGAGGTGGACGAGGAGCTCGGCTGGCAGGAACGCGCCTTGTGCGCGCAGACCGATCCGGAATCGTTCTTCCCGGAGAAGGGCGGCTCCACCCGAGAGGCGAAGAAGGTCTGCCTGGCCTGCGAGGTGCGCTCCGAGTGCCTCGAATACGCCCTCGCGAACGACGAGCGCTTCGGCATCTGGGGCGGGCTGTCCGAACGTGAGCGCAGGCGCCTGAAGAAGGCCGCTGTCTGACAGGCTTCCGGGCGGCAAACGCCCGTACTTGCACGGACAGTTGCATGGACTAGTTGCACGGACCGATGAGCACATGGCATTGAGCCGTTAGTGTGTGCCCGTCCACGGTGCGCGACCCCTCCCAGGGGCGAGTGCGCCTGCTCAGTCCGTCGCAGCGTCTTCGGGGGATCGCCCCCGCACCCCCGGGAGGGGCCCGCACCTCGATGTCCGTGCACAGCTATTCGGCGGCCCAGTACGAAGCGGCCACACCTGAGTTCCCCCGGCACGTCGTCACCGCCGTGCTCGTCTCGCACGACGGCGCGAGGTGGCTTCCCGAAGCGCTTTCGGGGCTGCTCTCCCAGGAACGCCCGGTGCAGAACGTCATCGCGGCCGACACGGGCAGCGCAGACGAATCAGCGCGCCTCCTCACCGAGTCGCTCGGTCCGGACAGCGTCCTGCACATGGCCCGCCGTACGGGTTTCGGTGCCGCTGTCGACGAGGCCGCACGTACAGCGGGCCAGCCCACACCGGACGATCTGCCGTACCTGAAGCGCCCCAGCGGATGGGACCCCGTCACGCGTACCTGGCGGGACGACGCCTACGACATGCCGGAGCTGCCGCACGGCGAGCCCGTGCAGTGGCTGTGGCTCCTGCACGACGACTGCGCCCCCGAACCTGACGCCCTGGCACGGCTGTTGCGCGTCGTCGACGCCGACACCAGCGCGACGGTGGTCGGCCCCAAACTCCGCAGCTGGTACGACAGCCGGCAACTGCTCGAGGCCGGTGTCTCGATCGCGAACAGCGGCCGGCGCTGGACCGGGGTCGAACGGCGCGAGCAGGACCAGGGACAGCACGACCAGGTACGGACGGTGCTGTCGGTCTCCACCGCGGGCATGCTCATCCGCCGGGACGTCTTCGAGCAACTGGGCGGCTTCGACCAGCGGTTGCCGTTGATGCGTGACGACGTCGACCTGTGCTGGCGTGCACACGCCGCGGGGCACAACGTGCTGATCGTGCCGGACGCCGTGGTCCGCCACGCGGAGGCGGCGTCGCGCGAGCGCCGTCCCGTCGACTGCGTGGGCAGGGCCGCCCGGGGCGGCGCCAGCCCGCACCGCGTCGACAAGGCCGGTGCCGTCTACACGCTGCTCGCCAACGTGCCCAGCAAGAAGCTTCCCTGGGTGCTGCTGCGCCTCGTGCTCGGCACGCTGTTGCGCACGCTCGCCTATCTCGTCGGAAAGGTGCCCGGGCAGGCCCTGGACGAGGTGACCGGCCTCACCGGCACCCTCCTCCGGCCAGGCAGGCTCATGAGCGCGCGCCGCCGCCGGAGCAAGCCGGCCGTGCCCTACACCGACATGCGGCACCTCTTCCCGCCGCCCGGTGCCACGCTCCGCGTCACCGCGGAGCAGGTGGCCAGCCACTTCGGCGGCAGGTCGGAACCGGAGACCTCCTCGGGCGGACGGCACGGCGCCGTCGAGACCGGTCCCGGAGACGAGGACGCGGACTACCTGGACGTCGAACAGTTCGCGCGGCTCAAGCAGATCGCACGGAAGCCGGGTCCCGTGCTGTTCGTCGTTCTGCTGCTGGTGTCGCTCATCGCCTGCCGTGCGCTGCTCGGCAGCGGTGCACTCGCCGGCGGCGCACTGCTCCCCGCACCCGCCGACGTGTCCGACCTGTGGGGCCGCTACCTCGACGGCTGGCATCCGGTCGGCATCGGGGGCACGCAGACCGCGCCCCCGTATCTCGCCGTCGTCGCCTCGGTCGCGACGGTCCTCTTCGGCAGTACGGGATTCGCTCTCACGCTGCTGCTCGTGTGCTCCGTGCCGCTCGCGGGCTTCACCGCGTACTTCACCTCGCGGCCCCTCGTCGAGTCCCGCCTGCTGCGCGCGTGGGGAAGCGTCGCGTACGCCTTCCTGCCCGCGGCCACCGGCGCACTCGCGGGCGGCCGCATCGGGACCGCCGTACTCGCCATCACCCTTCCGCTGCTCGCGCGTTCGGCCTTTGCTGTCAGCGGAATGCGCAGCGAGCCCGGCTGGCGCGCGGTGTGGGGTTACGCGCTGCTGCTCAGCCTGGCGACGGCCTTCACGCCCGTCGTGTGGCTGATGGCGCTGACACTGGCCGTCCTGCTGGTGGTGCTGCGCTGGCAGGGCTTCATCGGCCCCGCCTCCGACCGCTCGGGCTCCGCTGCGGGCGACTCGCTCCAGCGGTACGCCCTCCGCAACAGCGTTCCGCTCGTGACCCCCATGGTGCTGCTGGCCCCGTGGTCGCTGTCACTCCTGGCGAGCCCGTCCGACTTCTTCGCGGAAGCGGGACTGCCGTTCGGAGGCGGCTCGGCCTCCGCGCTGGACCTGCTGACCCTGACCCCGGGCGGCCCCGGCGCCACTGGCGGACTGCTGCTCGTCGGCGTCGTACTGGCCGCGCTCGCCGCGCTGCTCCGGGAGGAGCGCCAGCTGGCCATTCGCGCCGCCTGGGCAGTCGCACTGATCGGTCTGCTGTACGCCGGACTCAGCAACAGCTCGTACTGGGCCGGCCCGTCGACCCTCGTCTACGGCCTCGCACTGCTGTGCGCCGCGGCCATCGGGGCGGACGGCGCCAAGGAACGTGTCGCGGAGCAGAACTTCGGCTGGAAGCAGCCCGCGGCAGCTCTCGTCGCCGCTGCCGCGGTCGCCGCACCGCTGGTCGCCGCGGTGAGCTGGATGGTCGGCGGCGCCGACGGTCCGCTGTCGCGACGTGATCCCGTACAGGTACCTGCCTTCGTGGCGGAAGAGAGCATCACCCGCGACCAGGCACGCACTCTGGTGCTGTCAGGTGACGCCCCCGGATCGTCCAAGGCGCTCTCGAACGTCTCGTACTCGCTGGTGCGCGGGTCAGGCGCGCGGCTGGGAGACGGCGACCTGGCGGCTGCCGGGGGCGACGACGAACGTCTGGGACGCGTGGTCGCCAATCTCGTCGCGGGCTCCGGAGCCGACCAGACCACGCAGCTGGGCGGCTACGCGGTGCACTACGTACTCGTCCGGGACGGCGCCCCCCGCCAGATGAGCCGCGTGCTGGACTCGACGCCGGGCCTCACCAGGCTGAGCCAGGAGGACGGCAGCGAGCTGTGGCGCGTGGACCGGGCGGTCTCCCGGATCAGCGTGGTCAGCGGCGGGAACAGCGGCGAACCGGGCAGCGCCGGCTCGCAGAAGGCGCCCGTCCCGGTGGCCGCGGGCCTCGTCGAGGCGGATACGGAGATCAAGCCCGGGCCGTCCGGACGTGTGCTCCGCATCGCGGACAGCGCCGACCCGGGGTGGCAGGCGACGCTCGACGGCACGCCGCTGAAGCCCGTCACGCTCGACGGCTGGGCCCAGGGCTTCAAGCTCCCGGCCGGCGGCGGGCGCCTGCAGCTCACCTTCGAGACGGACATGGCGCACACCGTGTGGCTGTGGATGCAGGGATTCCTCGCGGTGGTGGTCGTCGTCATGGCACTGCCCGGCCGCCGTCGCGAAGTGGACGACGACCTGCCCGAAGCAGCGTCCGTACCGGCGCAGCCCGTCCCGGGAGAGGGGCGCCGTGCGCGAAGGCTGCGTGCAGCTGCAGGTGAGGAATCGGCGTCTGCGGACGCATCGGACGGCGAACTGCGCGAGCAGCGGGACGGACAGTCGGCGCACGTGCACGGCGCGTCCGGCGAGGGCGTGAGCGACGGAGCTTACGACTCCTCGTACGACTCCGCGTTCGAGAGCACCTACGGGTCGCAGCCGGGAGCGGACGTACGGTACGGCGCCGAGTACGGACAGTCCTACGGCGAGCCGCAGTTCGAGCCATCGCCGTCGGCTCGTCCCTACTACGAGGACCAGTCGTCCTACGGTGACCAGCCGTCCGGCGGGGAGCCGGCCGACCCGGGTTACGGGCAGCCCTACGACGGCTGGGACAGGACGCAGCAGTACGACGACTACTCCGGGACGGCCGACCCGTACGGGTACGACCCCCGGTACGGCAACAGGAGCGATCAGCAGTGAACCGCACCACCATGACCCTGATCGGAGCGGTCACCGCACTCGCTGCCGTGACCGGTGTGGCCGCTGTCGCAGCGCCGGGCGGTGAGGAGTCCGCGGCATCGGCCGGGGCCGGTCGCAAGCCGGTCGAGCGTTCCACGCTGGTCTGCCCGCAGCCCGGTTACTCCGACGTCGCTGAGACCGCCTACACCGCCTTCGCGCCCAAGGGCGGCGAGGGCAAGGGCGCGGCGAAGCTGTTCCCCGCCGAGAAGACGGACACGGACGGCACCGACGACGACAAGGGCAAAGGCAAGGGCAAGGGCGGCAAGAAGGACGCCGAGGACAAGGAAAAGCGCACGGACGAGCCGGGCGACGCCGCGGCGGCGAAGCCGTTCCTCCCGCTGGACGCCCCCGGCAAGCCCGCGACGGCCACGAAGGACACCGCCAAGGCACCCGCTCTCTTCGGGTCGGCGGACGGACGGCTGGCACCCGGCTGGACCGTCCAGCAGACCACGCAGGTATCCGCCGGAGCGGGGCGAGGACTGCAGGGCACGGCGTGCGCGCCCCCCGACACCGACTTCTGGTTCCCCGGCGCGAGCACCGACAAGAACCGGCAGGACTACGTCCATCTGACCAACCCCGACGACACGAGCGCAGTGGTCGACCTCGACCTCTACAGCAAGAAGGGCAAGGAGAGCACCAAGGCCGGCGAAGGCATCACCATCCGGCCTCACTCCACGGTCCCTGTGCTGCTCTCGACGCTGACGAACGAGCCCGCCGTCAACGTGACGCTCCATGTCGTCGCCCGCTCCGGCCGAGTGGGCGCCCAAGTGCAGGCAGTCGACAAGAAGCTGGGCGGCGACTGGATCTCAGGTGTCGCCGATCCTGCCCCGCAGGTCGTCCTGCCGGGCATCCCCAGCGACGCCAAGGCCGTGCGCCTGGCGGTATTCGCCCCCGGAGAGAACGACGCGGACCTGGACGTCCGGCTCGCCGGCCCGTCCGGTCAGATCTCCCCGGCCGGTTACGAGACGCTGCACGTGCGCGGAGGTACCACCAAGGCTGTCGATCTGCGGGACCTCACCAAGGGAGAGGCCGGCTCGCTGGTGCTCTCTCCGTCGGAGGACGCGAGCAGCGCGACGCCCGTGATCGCCGCTGTGCGCGTCATACGCGGCAAGGGCGCGAACCAGGAGACCGCCTTCATCCCCGGAACGGCACCCCTGGCGCACCGTGCCACTGCGGCCGACAACAGCGGGAAGGGCTCTGTCGTGTCGCTCACCGCGCCTGGCAAGTCCGCGACAGTCCGTGTGACGTCGTCGGCGGGCAGCGGTGGCGGCGAGTCCGTCAGCAAGACGTACAAGGTCAAGAGCAAGACCACCAGGTCTCTCGTCCCGCCACTGCCGAAGGGCGTGAAGGGGAGCTACGCGGTCACTGTCGAACGGCTCTCGGGTGGACCGGTGCACGCCTCGCGGATGCTGGAGCGCAGGAGCAAGAAGCTGCCCGCGTTCACAGTGCAGGTACTTCCGGACGACCGCGGCACTGTCTCGGTGCCCGGCTCCGGTCAGGACCTCTCCGTGCTCACCGAAGGCGGCTGATCGCGAGTCCGCGCTCATGTACCGGGCTGCGGCAGCGGTGCTGCTGTTGCCGCAGCCGGACCGCGTCAGCGTTCGTTGCACCGGCGAGGAACTGGGAGAGGCAGACGCCGACATCGGCCCGGCTGTTCAGAGTTGACCGGATAGATGCGCCGCCCTGCGTCAGCACGGTCGCTCACCAGGCCACCCCTCGCGCCGGACCCGGCGACGGATGCGGTCAGTTGCGTGCATCCCCGCTCGCCGGTGCGTTCAGCCGGAGTGCGTGCAGCGAGCCACCCGGTCTCATGCCCTTACGGGGACGTGCGACGTGACTGATCGCGCCAACGCGCGAACGGTCACACGGCGTTCGCTGCACGAATGCGACTCGATCAGCATCCCCAACCCGAGCGATAGCGCACGTGAGCAGCGATTCCCGGACAACGTGCCGGTGCCCCCTGCCGTGCTAGTCCTGCCCATAGCGCGGGTCCACCGACTCCGGGGCCAGCCCCAGCAGTTCGGCCACCTGCTCCACGACGACCTCGTGCACCAGCAGTGCCCGTTCGTCGCGATTGCGGGTGCGGATCTCGACCGGCCGACGGTAGACGACGATCCTGTCGGGACGTCCGTCCTTGGGCTCCGCGACCCGCCCCAGCGGCACCACGTCGGTCTGCTCGTCGAGTTCGCCGTTGTCCGTCCGTGGCACTTCCTGCACGGCGAACTCCACGCCCGTCAGCTGCGGCCAGCGCCTCTCCAGCCTGCTGACCGAGTCGCGGACCAGGTCGTCGAAGGACTCCGAGCGGCTCACGGCGAGCGGTACCTGCGGCGGCGCGACCGGCCCGCGCATGCCGCGGCCATGACGGTCGCGCTTGCGCGGCCGTGGACCGGTCGATCCGCTCTCGCCGTCGAGACCGGGACGTCGGGGCGGTACGGGGCTGCTCATCACCCTGAGCCTAGCCCGCACGCCGGTGCCGCAAGCCTCTGGAGCGTCTTTCACGGCCGTGTCCTGTGGCGATCGACAGGTGAACGTTCTGTATCGCACTGGATACCTGTTGTGACCGATGATCTCGCCCCCAGAGGTCGCGTTGTGTCCGGCTCGCGACCGCTTGCTGTGCGTTCGCCGACTCCCCCTGGGGACACGGGTGTCGGCGGTTTCGCTTTCTCGCAGATCAGATGTTTCAGACGAACCGGGACGACACGACGGAGTGACGTCAAGGGGAGTCGTCGCAGGCCGCTCAAGAGTGCGGTACGGTCCATCGTCGTGAGCCCTGTACGTCGCTGTTCGCGCACCGCATGCGGCCGTCCCGCCGTCGCGACGCTTACGTACGTCTACGCCGACTCGACCGCCGTCCTCGGCCCACTCGCCACCTACGCGGAACCGCACTGCTACGACCTGTGCTCCGAGCACTCCGAGCGGCTGACCGCCCCCCGCGGGTGGGAGGTCGTCCGGCTGGCCGTCGACACGGGCCCGGCCCGTCCGAGCGGCGACGACCTCGAAGCGCTCGCCAACGCGGTACGGGAGGCGGCCCGTACGCCGCGCCGCGACCCGTCGGCGGCACGCCCCTCCGATGCCGTGGGCGGGCCCGAGGGACGCGACGCGGACCCCATGGAGGTCGCCCGGCGCGGTCACCTCCGAGTGCTCAAGTCGCCCGAGAAGTAGAACTGCCGGGCAGTCTCCCGCTACAGCCGCAGAGCGGCATCGACTACGTCTGCTCCCGGTCGGCCAGAGCAACGCCGAGCTCGGCCTTCCGCCTCCGCTGCGCCGGCACGTGCCCCTGCGACGCACCGGGAGAACTCCGCCTGGCGGCAACGGTGATCGAGGACTCAGCGGGTAGGTTTGGGGCTTCGTGAGCTGTAGGAAACCCCGAGCACCCAGGAGAGGGCTGCCCCGTGGCTGTGGCTGATCTGTCGGAGATCGTGAAGGCGTACGACGTGCGCGGCGTCGTACCGGACCAATGGGACGAGGCGCTCGCCGAGTTGTTCGGTGCCGCCTTCGTGCGTGTCACCGACGCGTCGGCGATCGTCGTGGGACACGACATGCGGCCCTCGTCTCCCGGACTGTCACGCGCTTTCGGCCGCGGTGCCGCCGGCCAGGGCGCCGACGTCACAGAGATCGGTCTCTGCTCGACGGATCAGCTCTACTTCGCCAGTGGGCAACTGGACCTGCCCGGGGCGATGTTCACTGCGAGCCACAATCCCGCGCAGTACAACGGCATCAAGATGTGCCGGGAAGGCGCGAAGCCCGTCGGGCAGGAGAGCGGCCTCGCAGAGGTGCGCGCGCTCGTCGAGGAGTGGCGCGTCTCAGGCCCGCCGGCCCGTGAACCGGACGTGGCTGAGGGAACGCTCGTACAGCGGGACGTGCTCACCGACTACGCCCAGCACCTGCGCACCCTCGTCGACCTCACCGGAATCCGCCAGTTGAAGGTCGTGGTGGACGCCGGAAACGGAATGGGCGGACATACGGTCCCCACCGTCTTCGAGGGTCTGCCGCTGCAACTCGACCCGATGTACTTCGAACTGGACGGCACTTTCCCCAACCACGAGGCCAATCCGCTCGACCCGAAGAACATCGTCGACCTGCAGCGCCGCGTGCGCGAGACCGGCGCCGACATCGGGCTGGCCTTCGACGGCGACGCGGACCGCTGTTTCGTCGTCGACGAAAACGGCGACCCCGTCGCGCCGTCGGCGATCACCGCCCTCGTGGCTGCGCGGGAGCTGGCCAAGTCGCCGGGGTCCACCGTCATCCACAACCTCATCACGTCGTGGTCCGTGCCCGAGGTGGTGCGCGAGAGCGGGGGCACGCCCGTGCGTACGCGTGTGGGCCACTCGTTCATCAAGGCCGAAATGGCCCGCACCGGGGCGATCTTCGGCGGTGAGCACTCCGCGCATTACTACTTCCGGGACTTCTGGAACGCCGACACGGGCATGCTCGCCGCACTCCACGTACTCGCGGCACTGGGCGAGCAGCAGGGCACGCTGTCGGAACTCGTCGCGGAGTACGACCGCTACGCCGCCTCCGGCGAGATCAACAGCACGGTCGAGGACCAGCCCGGCCGCGCGGCTGCGGTCAAGGCCGCCTTCCAGGACCGTGACGGCGTGGAGATCGACGAGCTGGACGGACTGACGGTCACCGCCGCCGACTGGTGGTTCAACTTGCGGGCCTCCAACACGGAACCGCTGCTGCGGCTGAACGTCGAGGCCCGCGACGCCGCCACAGTGGACGCGGTGCGTGACGAAGTGCTCGGGATCGTGCGCGCGTAGCCGGGCAGCTCTCCGGGGGCGCTCCGTCCTCGGCACGGAGCTCCGGCGGAGCACTCCCGCGCACACAGCGCAAGGCCCGCCCCGCGGGAGGCCCGGCTGCGGGCTGGGCGGGACGGCCGGAGGCGCCGGGCCGCACGACGGGCGTCCTGCCCCCGGCGGTACCCTTGCCAGCAGCCGTGCCTTTGCTTTGGAAAGGGTTCCCCATGCCGCTCGAAGCCGGTCTTCTCGACATCCTCGCCTGCCCGGCGTGCCACTCGCCGCTCCGCGAGGAGTCCGAGGAGCTGGTCTGCACTGGCGGTACGGAGTGCGGCCTGGTGTACCCCGTCCGCGACGGCATCCCGGTGCTCCTCGTCGACGAGGCCCGGCGCCCCGCCTGACGGCACCCGGCGGCTGCCGGCCGAACGGTCACACCGTCGAGCGGCACACCCCTGTACACCACGGCGCTGGCAGCTCTTCGTCCCGCAGCCGATCGGAGGCTCCGGAAGATGTTCGACGAGTCGCTCCTCGACTCTCCCGAGGCCCTGGCCCGCGCGGACGCCCAGGGGCAGCTGCGTGCCGCTGCCGAGGCAGGCGCCCACGTGCGGACGGCGGCGCGCCACGCGGAGGAGTCCGCGCTCAGCGAGCTGCGTCCCGAGGGGCGGCCCCGTGCCGTGCTCGTCGCCGGTTCGGGCCCCGCCACGGCGTGCACCGCCGGCCTCCTCGGCGCGTTCACGAACGGTGCACTGCCCGTCACGCTGCTGCGTTCGTACGGTCCGCTCGCGGCACCCGGAGCGCTGCGCTGGACGCTGCCGGGATGGGCCGGTCCGCTCGATCTGCTGATCGTGTGCACGACCGACGGCAGTGAGGCCGGCCTGACCGCACTGATCGAGCAGGCGTACCGCCGCGGATGCACCGTCGTGAGCGTCTCACCGGCCTCCGCCGCGGTGGCCGAGCTGACCGGCGAGACCCACGGTCTCGCCGTGCCGCTGCATCTCGGGCCGGCCGCGGTGTGGGAGCCGCCCTACGTGCCCACCGCCCGCGCTGGTGCGGAGGAGAAGACCGGACAGCTCGCTCAGCAGTCCGTCGCACTGTCCGCGTCCCCGGCGGTCCTGTGGTCGCTTCTGACGCCCCTCCTCGTGCTGTTCGACAGGCTCGGGCTCTTCCCCGCCGACTCCTCGTCCCTGCAGTCGCTGGGCGACCGGCTCGACCACGTCGCCGAGCGCTGCGGTCCGGCCATCGCCACGTACACGAACCCCGCCAAGACCCTTGCCACGGAACTCACGGGCACTCTCCCGCTGTTGTGGAGCGAGGGTGCAGTCGCGGAAGCTGTCGCACAGCGGTGCGCCAGGGCGTTCGCCGCCCTTCCGGGCCTCCCGGTGCTCACGGCCGCGCTTCCCGGAGCGCTGTCCGAGCACAGCACGCTGCTGTCCGGGTCGCTCGCCGCCGCCTCGGACCCGGAGGACTTCTTCCGCGACCGCGTCGAGGAACCCGAATCGCTGCGCGCGCGTGTGCTGTTCGTGCGTGAGCAGACCGACTACGAGCACTCCGCAGCCGTCGCCGTACGGGAACTGGCGTACGCGCATGAGGTGCCCCTCAGCGAGCTCGAACCCTCGGACAGCAGCAGCCCGGCCGCCGCTGCCGCGGAGCTGATCGCCACTCTGGATTTCGCCGCCGTCTACCTCGCGCTGGCCGACGGCGGCCCTTCATGGTCCTGACCGCCCAAAGGAAGCGAAGCACCACCGCATGGACCGCCTCATCAACACCGTCAGGCCGTACGCCTGGGGCTCCACCACCGCCATTCCCGAGTTCCTGGGCGCAGCGCCCACGGGCGAGCCGCAGGCCGAACTGTGGATGGGCGCCCACCCCGGAGCCCCCTCCCACGTCGACCGTGGCAGCGGCGCACAGCCGCTCTCGGAACTCATCGACGCGGACCCGGAGGGCGAACTGGGACCGGACGCCGTGGCAGCCTTCGGCCCGCGTCTGCCGTTCCTTCTGAAGCTGCTGGCGGCGGCATCGCCTCTCTCCCTGCAGGTGCACCCGGACCTCAGCCAGGCGCGGGAGGGCTTCGCCGACGAGGAGTCCCGCGGCGTCCCTCTGGAAGCGGGCCACCGGAACTACAAGGACCCGCAGCACAAGCCCGAACTCATCTGCGCGCTCACGCCGTTCGAGGGGTTGTGCGGCTTCCGCCACGCATCGAGGACCGCGGACCTGCTGGACGCTCTGGACGTGGACGGGCTCAAGCCGTACGCGGACATCCTGCGTGCCGGCCCGGAGAGCGACGCCCTGCGCGAGGTCCTGACCGCCGTGCTCACGGCCGACCGCGACGAGATGGCCCGTACGGTCGCGGAAGCCGCCCGCGCCGCCAGGCACCTCGCCGGCGGCTCGCCGACGGCCAGAGCAGGAGCAACCGCAGCGGCGACGGACGGCGCTCGGCCGGAAGCCCCGGCGTACGGAGAAGAGTTGGAAGCCCGCGCGTACGCCGCCTACGCCTCTCTTGCCGATCACTATCCGGGCGACCCCGGTGTGATCGCCGCGATGCTCTTCAACTACGTGCGCCTGCAACCCGGAGAGGCCCTCTACCTCGGTGCCGGCGTGCCCCACGCCTACCTCGCCGGCCTGGGCGTCGAGATCATGGCGAACTCCGACAACGTGCTGCGCTGCGGCCTCACGCCCAAGCACGTGGACGTCCCGGAACTGCTGCGCATCGTCCGCTTCGAGTCCGGCGCCCCGGAGGTGCTGCGTCCTGTCGCCGACGCGGAGGGGGAGCAGCAGTACGAGGTGCCGACCGACGACTTCCGTCTCTCCCGCTACCTCCTGTCGCCGGCCGGGGAACCCCGCCGGCTCGACGACCGTACGCCCCAGATCCTCCTGTGCGCGGACGGCCGTGCAGTTCTGCGCAAAGCAGCGGACGGCGGTGGCGAACTCACCCTGGAACGCGGGCAGTCCGCCTACGTCCAAGCCGGGGAGAGTGTCGAGGCGAGCGGTGACGGTACGCTCTTTCGCGCCACAGTGGCCGTCTGACAGGACGGCTCTCCGGCTCCCGGGAACGGCGGCAGTCGCCGATCAGTGAGACGTGGCGCCGCGGACGCCGGTGCCCCGCGGCCGGGGGAGCCCGGGAACCATGTTCGACACGCAGAGAGGGACACCCGACTCGTATGAGTGCATCAGGCGGTTCGAAGGCGATCATCGCCGCACTGGGCGCGAACCTGGCCATCGCGGTGGGCAAGTTCGTCGCGTTCATCTTCAGCGGCTCGTCCTCGATGCTCGCGGAGGGCGTGCACTCGCTCGCCGACTCGGGCAACCAGGCGCTGCTGCTCCTGGGCGGCAAGAAGGCCAAGCGGGCGGCAAGCGAGGAGCACCCCTTCGGCTACGGCCGGGAGCGCTACATCTACGGGTTCCTCGTCTCGATCGTCCTCTTCACCATCGGCGGCGTCTTCGCTCTGTACGAGGGCTACGAGAAGATCAAGCACCCGCATGAACTCAACGACTGGTACTGGCCGGTCGGGGTGCTGGTTTTCGCCATCATCGCGGAGACGCTCTCCTTCCGTACCGCTATCAAGGAGTCCAATGAGGTCCGCGGCAAGCTGAGTTGGAGTCAGTTCGTGCGCCGGGCCAAGGCGCCGGAGCTGCCGATCGTCCTGCTGGAGGACCTGGGCGCCCTGGTCGGTCTGATACTCGCCCTGTTCGGCGTGGGCGCGGCCATCGCGACCGGCAACGGGGTGTGGGACGGTGTCGGCACGCTGTGCATCGGTGTGCTGCTCGTCGTGATCGCGATAGTGCTGGCGGCCGAGACCAAGTCGCTGCTGCTGGGGGAGGCGGCCGACCCGGCCGAGCGGGAGAAGATCCGTGCCGCGCTCGTCGACGGCGACAGTGTGACGCGAATCATCCACATGCGCACACTGCACCTCGGCCCCGAGGAGCTGCTGGTGGCCGCGAAGATCGCGGTGCAGCACGACGATTCCGCCGCAGACGTCGCCCGGGCCATCGACGCAGCTGAGGAGCGCATTCGCACCTCGGTTTCCAGCGCCCGTGTGATCTATCTCGAACCGGACGTCTACCGGCCCGAGCCCGCGGCCGCACCGACCGCCGAGGCATAGCCGGAACAGCGGCCTTCCGGGCCGCAAACACCGTGCTGCGGGCCGGGGGGGAATCACACCCTCCGGCCCGTATGGGCGGTACGTCCGGATGTGTGGGAGCGCGTGCTCGTGGGCATCGGGAAGACTGCGTGCAGTGTGCGGCCGAGAACCGATCAGGTCCGTCCTTGCTCGCACCTGATCACTCCGTTCGTCTGGACGGGCGGGTGTAGATTCGTAAAGCACAGACGTCGCTGCTGATGGCGGTCGGCTGGCCCGTTCCGAGGGCCACCGAGGGAGAGAGGGCCTCCGACGGACTGGGTTGCGAGCAGGGGACGAGTGTGTCCGCGTGTGCTCTGCACACTTGACGCACGTACCGCACACGGAGCCCCAGAGCCGCAGCACGGACCAGTCAGCCATGACCTCGACATCGAGGAGAGCAGCTCGCATGACGACGACCTCCAACGGCCAGGACTTCAAGGTCGCGGATCTTTCTCTTGCGGCCTTCGGCCGCAGGGAGATCCGCCTGGCCGAACACGAGATGCCCGGCCTTATGGCGATCCGCAGGGAGTACGCCGCTGACAAGCCTCTTTCGGGCGCCCGGGTCACCGGGTCCCTCCACATGACCGTGCAGACGGCCGTCCTGATCGAGACCCTGACCGCTCTGGGCGCAGAGGTCCGCTGGGCGTCCTGCAACATCTTCTCCACCCAGGACCACGCCGCCGCCGCGGTGGCGGTGGGCCCGGAGGGCACCCCGGAGAACCCGCAGGGCGTTCCTGTCTTCGCCTGGAAGGGCGAGACGCTCGAAGAGTACTGGTGGTGCACAGAGCAGGCTCTGACCTGGCCGAACGCCTCCACCGGCGGTCCCAACATGATCCTCGACGACGGTGGCGACGCGACTCTCCTCGTCCACAAGGGCGTCGAGTACGAGAAGACCGGGGCCGCTCCCTCCCCGGACACGGCCGAGAACGACGAGCACCGTGTCGTCCTCGAGCTGCTGAACCGCACGCTCAAGGACAGCCCGCAGAAGTGGACGCAGCTGGCGTCCGAGATCCGCGGTGTGACGGAAGAGACCACGACCGGCGTGCACCGCCTCTACGAGATGCAGCAGGACAGCTCGCTTCTCTTCCCGGCGATCAACGTCAACGACTCCGTCACCAAGTCGAAGTTCGACAACAAGTACGGCTGCCGTCACTCGTTGATCGACGGGATCAACCGTGCGACGGACGTCCTCATCGGCGGCAAGACGGCCGTGGTGTTCGGCTACGGCGACGTCGGCAAGGGCTGCGCGGACTCGCTCCGCGGTCAGGGCGCGCGCGTCATGATCACCGAGATCGACCCGATCTGCGCGCTGCAGGCAGCCATGGACGGCTACCAGGTGGTGACTCTGGAAGACGTGGTGGAGACGGCCGACATCTTCATCACCACCACGGGCAACAAGGACATCATCATGGCGTCCGACATGGCCCGGATGAAGCACCAGGCGATCGTCGGCAACATCGGCCACTTCGACAACGAGATCGACATGGCGGGTCTCGCCGCCATCGACGGTGTCGTCAAGGAAGAGGTCAAGCCGCAGGTCCACACCTGGACCTTCAAGGACGGCAGGATGATCATCGTGCTGTCCGAAGGGCGTCTGCTGAACCTGGGCAACGCGACGGGCCACCCGTCGTTCGTGATGTCCAACAGCTTCGCGAACCAGACGATCGCCCAGATCGAACTGTTCACGAAGCCGGAGTCGTACCCGATCGGCGTCTACGTGCTTCCCAAGCACCTCGACGAGAAGGTCGCCCGCCTGCACCTGGACGCCCTCGGCGTGAAGCTCACCAAGCTCCGCAAAGACCAGGCCGACTACATCGGCGTCCCGGTCGAAGGCCCGTACAAGCCGGACCACTACCGCTACTGATCCGTCGGAGAGCCGGCCGTCAGGACCGGTGACCCGCTCCGGTACCGGTGAGCACCAGGACCCCCGTCCCCGCGGCGGGGGTCTTCGGCTGTCCCGGCCGCTGCGGACGTAGGGTCGCACCATGCCTCGCGGCCGCTACTCGCTCCACGACCCGCACGACCGCACCCACCTCGGGGACGAGCACTTCCAGTGCGCCACGGGCCCGTCGGGGTGGCGCTACGTCTCCCAGATCACCACTCCCGCCGGTGACCACGCAGGCTCGGTCGACCTCGCTCTGGACGAACTCGGCCGCCCCATCCGACTCGAACTGCACGCCGCGGGCTGGCGGGTGCGCGGCGCGGCTCTGGACGGCGTCACCTGGGTCCGTACGGACCCCACGGGGGAGCACGCCCAGGAGGGCAACGTCGCAGCCCACTCATTCACCGGCGCATCGCCTGCCTTCCTCATCGCGAACTCACGGCTCCTGCGCCCGTCCGCCGGCGAACAGGCAAGGCGCGTACGGCTCGTCGCCCTGACACCCCCTGTACTCGCCCCGCTCACGCTCGATCAGACGTGGTCGCTCGTGGACACCTCGGCACACGAGACCGACAGCGAGCCGCTGATCGTCCATAACTACCGTGTGGTCGAGGTCGACAGGGGCGAGCAGAACCCCGTTCACATCGCCGGAGACGTCGTTCTGTCCGCACCGGGCATCGAACTGGAGGAACTGGAGTCGCCGCCCTCCACGTTCAGCTGACCCACTGTGCGGACAAGTCCGCGCAAGTGCGAAGCCGTCTACGTGGGCGGTACGAACCCTGTGCGCCGCTTCTCACCGCCGGCGGAAGGCCTTCCCGCTCCATCCGTGCGCTGGCTGTCCTGCCCGTCGGCGACGTACGTGGCAGCAGGAGGTCCAGTGAACGGTGAGGCCGGAGGCACGTGAACCGGCGCCCAGGAGTGTGCTGCCGGACGCTCAGGAGCCTCCCCGGAGTGGACAGACGTCCCGCCCACCAGCCCCTGTGCAGCCGCAGCGCCACCGGAGTCCGGCGCGGACGCCCAAGCCCCCGGCACCTGTGCCCCGAACGTCCGCTGCATCTCGCGCGCCTGCCGCTCGGCCACCACACCTGCCAGATACGCCACAGAAGGAACACCCTCCGGCGCGGGCACCCCGGTGAACGAAGCGACGTCCGCAGCGAGCCGCTCCGCCATGGAACGGCTGACCGCTTCGTCGAGCTGTCCCGTCCGCGTCAGGTATTGCCGCACGGCGAGCCAGAGGCCGCCCGGCACCTGCGACAAGTCCAGCTCGCCGAAGCTTCCACCGGGCGACGAGGCCGGTGGAACCGGCAGACCGCGCATCGCGGGCACGCGTTCACGTACGACGAGAGTTCCGGCGAAGACGTCCCCCAGCCGTCGGCCCCTCGACGAGACGAGCGAGGCAGCGCAGGCGACGACACCGAAGAAGACCGTGATCTCGACGACCCCCAGCGCGCCCCGCACGAGTGCCTGACGGAACCGCACGGGCCCGCCGTCCTCCCGTACGACGCGAAGCCCGCACAGCGCCTTCCCCACCGACCGTCCGCGACTGAGCGTCTCCACCGCGATCGGCACACCGACCAGAACCAGCAGGAACAGTGCGACCTGAACCGCCGCCACAGCAGCGACGTCCAGCGATGCCACTGCCGCCAACAACCCGATCGAGAGCAGCAGATAGACGGCCCAAGCCAGTGTCAGATCGACGAAGACCGCCAGCCCGCGGCTCAGCAGCCGGGCAGGCCGGAGACCCAGCACGACCGCATCTCCTGTGACGAGTTCGTCCACCGTCTCTCCCTGCCTCCGCTGAGTCCCGCGCTCGCCCAGTCTGCCGTCGCCGCGGCGAGTTCTGCCAAGCTCTCACCATGGACCTGGATGTCTTCGTATCCGCCCACCGCGCGGAATGGGACCGGCTGGAGGAGCTGCTGCGCCGCCACCGTCGTCTCACGGGCCGGGAGGCGGACGAGCTGGTCACCCTGTACCAGCGCACCGCCACGCACCTCTCCCAGGTCCAGTCGAGCGCTCCGGATCCGGCTCTCGCAGGCCACCTCACCTCACTCGTCGCGCGTGCCCGGAGCGTGGTGACAGGGGCAAGGAAGGCATCATGGCGGGACGTTGGCCACTTCTTCGCCGTCGGCTTCCCCGCAGCGGTCTACCGCACCCGCCATTGGTGGGTGCCCACGGCGCTGGCCTCCGTCGTCGTGGCAGTACTACTGGGCTGGTGGATCGGCACCCATCCCGAGGTTCGCGCGGCGATCGCCGCTCCAGCACAACTGCGCGACATGACACGCCCGGGCGGTCAGTACGAGACGTACTACTCCAGCCACCCGGCGACATCCTTCGCCGCCCAGGTCTGGACGAACAACGCCCAGGCAGTGGCCGTATGCCTCGTCCTGGGCGCACTACTGGGCATCCCGGTGCTCTGGGTGCTCTTCACCAACATGCTCGTCCTGGGCACGGGCATCGGCCTCATGGAGTCCGCAGGCCGCCTGGACGTTTTCCTCGGACTCATCCTCCCGCACGGACTCCTCGAGCTGACAGCCGTCTTCGTCGCGGCGGGCACAGGACTCCGACTGGGCTGGACTGTGGTCGACCCCGGCCCTCGTACTCGCCGGGAGGCCCTCGGGGCAGAGGGACGCGCGGCCATCGGTATGGCAATCGGACTGGCAGCGGTCCTCTTCGTCTCCGGCGTGATCGAAGGCTTCGTCACGCCCTCCGGACTCCCGACGTGGGCGCGCATCACGATCGGAGTCGCATGCGAACTCCTCTTCCTCACCTACGTGTACGTCCTCGGGGGACGTGCAGCGAAAGCCGGGGAGACCGGAGACGTGGCAGCCGACGACCGACCCGCGACAGTCCCGACAGCGGCGTGATGTGCGTAGTCGCCGAATGAGCTGCTACTGTTCTCGCCGCCCCGGAAGCCGGTCTAACCGGCCTTCTGTGGAGGTTGATTCGAACGCTTGCACCGAGCCGCTCGAGCCCGGCAGAAGCGGTCCGTATCTTCCCGACTTCACGCAGTCACTCTGAATTAACGGAAGCTGCAACGGAGTTGGCCCCCGACTTTCCACCGGAGAACTTCTGGTAGAGTCGGATTCACCGAGAGGGAAGCGCCCGGAGTGGCCTGTGAAAGGGTTGCGAAGGAAGCGTCCGTTCTTTGAGAACT
>NZ_BMMP01000010.1 GCF_014645895.1 Streptomyces daqingensis
TTGAGCACGGTTCGATCGTCCAACCGTTTCCGCCCACGCAACGACTCGGGCAGCAGCGGGCGCAGGAACTCCCACTCGGCATCCGACAGTTCATGGCGACGTATCACCCGACCATGATCCACCACACAAGATCAATTGAAGACACCGCCTAGGGCACGTGGTTTGGATCTTCGCGGACGCCGCGCTGGAGATCCGGACGCTTCCCGGTCCTCGCGTCGCCGGAATAGGCTGCGGAGCATGAGCAGGGTGAACGACGTGGGCGGGCAGACGGGCTTCGGGCCCGTCGTGCCGGAGGAGAACGAACCCGTCTTCCACGCGGACTGGGAGGCGCGCGTCTATGCGCTGAACGTCTCGCTGGTGCGCAGGGGCGTCTACAGCCTCGACGAATTCCGGGACGCCGTCGAACGCATGCCGCCGCAGGAGTATCTCGCCGCCTCGTACTACGAGCGCTGGCTGCACGCGATCGAGGAGCTCACCGGCGGGGCGGGCGGAGCGGATGGCTGAACGCGAGGCGCTCCCCGCGCAGTTCGCCCCCGGGGACCAGGTCCGCGCCGTCGCCGTCGACCCCGACTGGCACACGCGGCTGCCCACCTACGCGCGGGGGCGCATCGGACGTGTCGTGTCCGTCACCGGCAGCTGGCCCCTCGCCGACGACGTCGCACGGCGCCGGGAGGAGCCGCGTGTGGAGCCCGTCTACACCGTCGCTTTCGCCGCCCGCGACCTGTGGGGCGAGGGCGGTCACGAGGTGACGCTGGACCTGTGGCAGTCATACCTGGAGCCGTACGCTCCGAACGAGGAGGCGTGAGATGAGCGGAACGCACGCAGGCAACCCGATCGCCGCGCGAGTGCGCCGCCTCGAGGAGCGGCTCGTGGCGGGCGGCCTCGTCACCGACGGCGAGCTGGACGCCGTCCTCGCCTCCGTGCTGCGGGGTGCCACCCCGCTCAACGGCGCCCGCATCGCCGCCCGTGCCTGGAGCGATGAGGGCTTCCGGGAGCGGCTGCTGGCCGACGCCGGCGCCGCGCTGCCCGAGGTCGGCCTCTCCATGGCCGGAGGGCTCCAGGAGCAGCGGCTGAAGGTCGTCGCCAACACCCCTGAGACGCACAACGTGCTGGTCTGCACGCTGTGCAGCTGCTACCCGGTGGCGCTGCTCGGGCCGTCGCCCTCCTGGTACAAGAGCGAGGCTTACCGGTCGCGTGTCGTGCGCGAACCCCGTTCCGTGCTAACGGAGTTCGGCTTCGAGTTGCCGGAGACGACGGCCGTCACCGTGTGGGACTCCAGCGCGGAGAGCCGGTACATGGTGCTGCCGCGGCGGCCCGACGGCACGGAGGGGCTGAGCGAGGACGAACTCGCCGGGCTGGTTACCAGGGAGGGCCTGATCGGCACCGCCGCTGTCTGACGGGAGGCATAGGCACCCCTTGTCAAGAGGCGCAACTCGCTTGTCTGCTCGCTCTGTTCACCCCTCCTCGCCGGGGCGCGTCGTCCCGTCAGTCCGTGGCCTCGCCGCCCTTGCGCACCGCGCGCAGGTACTCGCGGTTCATCGAGGAGATGGAGAAGAGCGGGATGCCCTTGGGGCAGGCCGTCGCGCATTCGCCCGTCAACGTGCAGCCGCCGAAGCCCTCTTCGTCCATCTGCTCCACCATCCGCAGGACCCTGGACTCCCGTTCGGGGGCACCCTGCGGCAGCGCGGCCAGATGGTTGACCTTGGCCGACGTGAAGAGCATCGCCGAACCGTTGGGGCAGGCGGCCACGCACGCGCCGCAGCCGATGCACTCGGCGTGCTCGAACGCCGTCTCCGCGGCGGGCTTCGGCACGGGCGTCGCGTGGGCGTCCGGCGCGGAGCCGGTCGGGACCGTGATGTAGCCGCCGGCGCCGACGACACGGTCGAATGCGCCGCGGTCCACGACGAGGTCCTTCACGACGGGGAAGGCCGCGGCCCGCCACGGCTCGACGTCGATGGTCTCGCCGTCGGAGAAGTGCCGCATGTGCAGCTGGCAGGCAGTGGTGCGTTCCGGGCCGTGGGCCTGCCCGTTGATGACCATTCCGCACGCGCCGCAGATGCCTTCACGGCAGTCGTGGTCGAAGGCGACGGGTTCCTCGCCGCGCCGGGTCAGCTCCTCGTTGAGGGTGTCCAGCATCTCCAGGAAGGACATCTCCGGTGAGACGCCGTCCAGTTCGTACGTGTGCATGCCGCCGGGGGAGGCGGCGTCCGGCTGGCGCCAGATGTTCAGGGTGAGCCTCATGCGTAGCTCCGCTGCGTGGGATGTACGTACTCGAAGACCAGGTCTTCCTTGTGCAGGACCGGCGGGGTGCCGGTGCCGGTGTGCTCCCAGGCGGCGGTGTAGGCGAACTCCTCGTCGTCGCGCAGGGCTTCGCCGTCGGGGGTCCGGCTCTCCTCCCGGAAGTGGCCGCCGCAGGACTCGGTACGGTGCAGGGCGTCCAGGCACATGAGCTCGGCGAGTTCCAGGTAGTCGGAGACCCGGTTGGCCTTCTCCAGCGACTGGTTGAGCCCCTCTCCGGTGCCGGGGACCGTGACGCGGCGCCAGAACTCCTCGCGCAGCGACGGGATCCGCTCCAGGGCCTTGCGGAGCCCGGTGTCCGACCTCGCCATCCCGCATTCGTCCCACAGGAGTTCGCCGAGCTCCCGGTGGAAGGACTCCGGGGTGCGGTCGCCGCCGACGCCGAGCAGGTGCTCCAGCCGCGAGGTCACCGAGGCGACGGCTTCGGCCACGGCCGGGTGCCCGTCCGGGACTTCGTCGTGCGGGTGGCGCGCCAGGAAGTCGCCGAGAGTCGCGGGCAGCACGAAGTAGCCGTCGGCCAGGCCCTGCATGAGGGCGGACGCGCCCAGCCGGTTGGCGCCGTGGTCGGAGAAGTTGGCCTCGCCGATGGCGAACAGCCCCGGCACCGTGGTCTGCAGGTCGTAGTCCACCCACAGCCCGCCCATCGTGTAGTGGATCGCGGGGTAGATGCGCATGGGCGTGGTGTACGGGTCCTCGGCGGTGATCCGCTCGTACATCTCGAAGAGGTTGCCGTACCTCTCCTCCACGGCGGCGCGGCCCAGCCGTTCGAGGGCGTCGGCGAAGTCCAGGTAGACGCCCTGGCCGCCCGGGCCCACGCCCCGGCCCTCGTCGCAGACCTTCTTCGCCGCGCGTGAGGCGATGTCGCGCGGCACGAGGTTGCCGAAGGCGGGGTACGTCCGCTCCAGGTAGTAGTCCCGCTCCTCGTGCGGGATCCGCTCCGGCGGGCGCTCGTCGCCGTGGGCGGCGGGCACCCAGATGCGTCCGTCGTTGCGCAACGACTCGCTCATCAGCGTGAGTTTGGACTGGTGGTCCCCGGAGCGCGGGATGCAGGTGGGGTGGATCTGGGTGAAGCACGGGTTGGCGAAGTGGGCGCCGCGCCTGTGCGCGCGCCAGACGGCCGTGGCGTTGGAGTTCTTGGCGTTGGTGGAGAGGTGGAAGACGTTGCCGTACCCGCCGGTGGCGAGGACGACGGCGTCCGCGAAGTAGGTGCCGACGCGGCCGGTGACGAGGTCGCGGGCGACGATGCCGCGGGCGCGTCCCCCGACCACGATCAGGTCGAGCATCTCCGTGCGCGGATGCATCTCCACGTTCCCGGCGGCGATCTGGCGGGAGAGGGCCTGGTACGCGCCGAGCAGCAGCTGCTGCCCCGTCTGGCCGCGGGCGTAGAACGTGCGCGAGACCTGCACGCCGCCGAACGAACGGGTGTCGAGGAGTCCGCCGTACTCGCGGGCGAAGGGCACGCCCTGGGCGACGCACTGGTCGATGATCTCGACGGAGATCTGCGCGAGGCGGTGCACGTTGGACTCGCGGGCGCGGAAGTCGCCGCCCTTCACGGTGTCGTAGAAGAGGCGGTGCACCGAATCGCCGTCGTTGCGGTAGTTCTTCGCGGCGTTGATGCCGCCCTGCGCCGCGACGGAGTGCGCGCGGCGCGGCGAGTCCTGGTAGCAGAACTGCACGACGCGGTAGCCCTGTTCGGCGAGCGTCGCGCCCGCGGAGCCGCCCGCGAGGCCCGTCCCGACGACGATCACGGTGTACTTGCGGCGGTTGGCCGGGTTGACGAGCGCGGCGTCGAACCTGCGGGCGTCCCAGCGGCCGGCGACGGGGCCGGAGGGCGCCTTGGTGTCGCGCAGCGGTTCGCCGGTGCGGTAGCCGAGGTAGTCCAGGTGCCGGTGCATGCCGATCAGCCCACCAATCCGGTCATCACGCCTACGGGTACGGAGACGAAGCCGAGCGTCAGGACGGCCGCCAGCACGTTCGCCGTCGCTTTCAGGACCCGGTCCCGGCGGGCCCGCCCGGCCCCGAGGGTCTGTGCGGCGCTCCAGAAGCCGTGCCGGACGTGGAGCCCCAGAGCGAGCATCGCCGCGAGGTAGACGGTGTTGCCGTACCAGGTGGAGAAGGTCGCCACGACGTTCTCGTACGGACGTCCCGGCGCGGCGCGCTCGTTGACGGTGAGAGTCGTGAGGTCGAGCACGTGCCAGACGACGAAGAGCCCGAGGATGACGCCGCCCCACCGCATCGTGCGCGTGGCGTAGCTCGCGCGGCGCCGCCGGTGGACGTACCGCTGCGGCCGTGCCGCGCGGTCCAGGCGGCTGAGCTGGTACGCGGAGACGGCGTGAGCGGTGACGGCCGCCAGCAGCACCAACCGTGCCGACCAGAGGAACCACTCGTGGTGGAGGAAGGGCTCGCCGACGGTGCGGAGCCAGTGCGCGTAGCCGTTGAAGTCGGCCGCCCCGAAGAAGATCTTGAGGTTGGCCAGCATGTGCACGACCAGGTACAGCAGCATGATCAGGCCGCTGACCGCCATGACGGCCTTCTTGCCGATGGTCGAGCCCCACAGCCTGCCTGGCCACGTCCTCGGCCGCAGGGCCTCCCGGGGTTTCCGGGAGGCCTCCGGGCCTGTGGGGCGGGGTCCTGTCGCCGTTGCCATGCGGCCGACGTTAAGGAGGCTCCGGCGATTAGTCCAAGAGAGGCTGGAGCTTATTTCGATAGGCAAAGCCTATCGAGACCTATGCTGGCCGTATGCAGCTGCACCAGCTCCGGTACTTCACCGCCGTCGCGGACACCAGGCACTTCACCCGGGCTGCCGAGGCGGTGCACGTGGCCCAGCCGTCCCTCTCGCAGCAGATCCGTGCGCTGGAGCGGGAGCTGGGCGCCGAGCTGTTCCACCGGGCCCGCGGCCACATCGGCCTCACCGACGCGGGGGAGGCCCTGCTGCCCCTCGCCCGGCGCATCCTCGCCGACACCGAGACCGCGCGCCGCGAGGTGCAGGAGGTCGCCCGGCTGCGCGGCGGGCGAGTGCGTCTCGGTGCGCCGCCCAGCCTGTGCGCCAGCCTCGTTCCGGACGTGCTGCGCGACTTCCACGCCCGCTACCCCGGCGTGGAGCTCCACGTCCACGAGGGGGGCTCGCAGGACCTGGTCCGCGTCCTCGCGGAAGGCGAACTCGACCTCGCGCTCGTCATCACCCCGCTCCCCGTCCAGGCGCCGGCGCTGACCACGGCCGAGCTGCTGCGCGAGGAGCTGGTCGCCGTCTCCGCGCCTGCCGGGCCCCCGCCCGTCCGCAGGCGTGCCCTGCGCGTCGCGGACCTGCGCGAACACCCGCTGGCGATGTTCCGGCGCGGCTACGACCTGCGGGAGTTCACTCTCGCCGCCTGCCGCGCCGAGGGATTCGAGCCCGAATTCACCGTCGAGGGCGGCGAGATGGACGCCGTGCTCGGCTTCGTACGGGCGGGCCTGGGCATCGCCGTCGTACCCCGCATGGTCGCCGACCGCTCGGGCCTGCGCGTCACGCCGTTCGCCCGCCCCGGCCTGCACCGCACGATCTCGGTCGCCCACCGCAGCGACGTCTCGCCGCCACGTGCGGCACGCGAACTCCAGCGGATCATCGAGAGGTCGGTGCGGTAGGCCGCCGAGTCCGGTCGGTGCGCGGGGCGTTGACAGGTGCTGACCGGCGTTGACAGGGACGACGAGGGGCCGGGAAGGGGTCGGGAGGCAGCGGCGCGTAAAGGTACGCAAGAAAAGTTGCGCAACACTTATTGCGCAACTTCCGTTCCGCTTCTACGTTCTGACCATGTCCGGACAGGAATCCCGCCGCATCACCGAACTCGCGGCGCTCAAGGTCTTCACGCACCCCCTGCGAATAGAGCTCTGGCGCGCGCTCAACGTCGCGGGCGCCGCCACGGCCTCGCAGCTCGCCGACCAGGTGGACGAGGCCGTCTCGCTCGTCAGCTACCACCTGCGGAAGATGGCCGCGCACGGCTTCATCGAGGAGGCCGAAGGGGAGCGTCCGGACGGCCGTGAGCGGTGGTGGCGTCCGTCGGAGGAGAACGCCTTCACCTTCCGGACGTCCGACTTCGCGGACAACCCCGAAGGTGCCGCGGTGGCGACAGTCGTGGTCCGGCGGCTCCAGGACACGCGGTACGCGCGCTACACCGCCTACGTGGACGAGTCGCACGCCTGGCCGCGGGAGTGGTCGGACGCGGCCTTCAGCTCCGAGTACCTCCCCCGCCTCACCGCCTCCGAACTCCGCCAGGCGGCCGAGGAGTTCAGCGCGCTGGCCGAACGCTGGAAGGAGCGCGGGCGCGAGGCCGAAGCGGCGGGGGACACCGAAGGACGCGAGCACGTCGCCCTCCACCTCTACGGCTTCCCCTTCCGGCGATGAGCCACGGGGGCGCCGCGCCCGCCGCACGCCCCGCCTACCGGGACGGGAACGTCCTGCGGTGGCTCGTCGCGTACGCGGCCTCCAGCGTCGGCGACAACGTCTACTTCCTGGCACTGGGCTGGACGGCGCAGCAGGTCGCGACTCCGGCGCAGACCGGCATGGTGATGGCAGCGGCGGCCGTGCCCCGCGCCGTACTCATGCTCGGTGGCGGCGTTCTCGCGGACCGCCTCGGTCCCCGGCGCGTCGTCATCGGGAGCGACGCCGTGCGCTGCGCGGTCGTCCTGGCCGTCGCCTTCTCGCTGGTGTTCGCGGCTCCGGGGCTGGGGCTGCTCGTGGCCGTGGCTCTCGTCTTCGGCGCCGTGGACGCCCTGTTCATGCCCGCCGTAGGCGCGCTCCCGCCCCGCATCACGGGCAGAAGCCAGCTCGCCCGCGTCCAGGGCATGCGCGCGCTCGCCATCCGCATCGGCAACACCACCGGGCCGCCGCTCGGCGGCTTCGCGATGGGCGTGGGCGGTGCCGCCGCGGCGTTCGCGCTCGCGGGAACGCTCTTCGCCGTCTCACTGGTGCTGCTGACCGCCGTACGCCTCGCGCCCCCGCCCGCCGACGAGCCGGCGGGCGCGGTCCCTGACGCCGAACGTGCCTCTCCCTGGCGGGACTTGACGGACGGGCTGCGCTACGTGCGCCGCCACAGGCTCCTCCGTCCGCTCCTGCTCAGCGGCGCGCTGAGCGAGTTCGCACTGAACGGGCCGCTCAACGTCGGTCTGGTGCTGCTCGCCGGCGAGCGTGGCTGGGGCGCTTCGGGCATGGCCTGGATCGTCAGCGCCTTCGGTGCCGGAGCGGCCCTGAGCGCTCTGGCCGTCACGGTGCTGGGCAGGCTGCCGCGCGCCGGGCTCGTGCAGCCTGCCGCCCTGCTCGGAGCGTCGGCGGGGATCGCGGCGGTGGGGCTGGCGCCGACGCTCGGCGGAGCGGTCGCGGCGGCCGGCGCGTCGGGGCTGGTCGGCTCGGTCTCCGGCGGGCTCTCGAGCGGTCTCGTCCAGACGGCGGCCGACCCCGCCTATCTGGGCAGGGTCACCTCGGTGACGAGCCTGAGCGCCTTCGGCGTCTCCCCGCTGAGCTACCCGCTCTTCGGCGCCGCGGCGGCGGCGTGGGGGACCGGTTTCGTGTACGCGCTCTGCGGCGTACTCGGCACGCTGGGCGCCGCGGTCGCCCTCGCCTCACCGGCAGTCCGCCGGGCGGAGCTGCCGCGTACGCGCACGGTGCGGGCCGGAGGGCGGGCTGCGCGGGCGGGTTCCGGGGCCGGGGGGTGAACGGCGGTGCGGGGACGCGGTGTTCGCGATGCGACGCCGGGAAGCGCGCACGGCGGCAGGCCTGGTGACGCCTGCCGCCGTGCGATCGGTCCGCGCGTGGGAACGCGGCCCCTGCGTGACTCTCCTAGATCCCCAACTGCGCTTCGTGCGCCCGCGCCACGGCTTCCTTCTCGCCCTCGGTCTCCACGCGCGCGACGCGCTGGCGCCCCGAGACGTACAGCACGAGCTCGCCGGGCTCCCCGGTGACGGTGACGACCGGCGTGCCCTTGCGGGCGACCACCGTCTGCCCGTTGGGCCGGCGCAGCACGAGCCCGACCGGCGACTTGCGGCCGAAGACGCGGGCGGTGCCCTCCAGGCGCTTCCACAGGGCGTCCTGGAAGACGGAGTCCAGCTCGCGCGGAGTCCAGTCGAGGGCGGCACGGCGGACGTCCTCGGCGTGGATGTAGAACTCGATGGTGTTCGCCGCCTCGTCGACCTGCTTGAGCGCGAAGGGGGACGAGCGGGGCGGCCCGGTGCGGATGAGCTGGATCAGCTCTTCGTACGGCTTGGAGGTGAACTCCCCGTGCACCCGGTCCCGGCGCTGCGCCAGCGGCTTGATGAGGGCGCCGGCCGCCGCGTCGGCACGGCGCTCCCGTACTACCACGTGCGCGGCCAGGTCCCGGGCCTTCCAGCCTTCGCACAGGGTCGGGGCCTCAGGCCCGCTGCTCTCCAACAGATCGGCCAGGATGAGACGTTCACGCTTGGCATGGGTCGACATGCCGCCAAGCGTACGACCGGCGGCCCGTGGCGGCGGCGATTTGGGGCGCCGCGCCCCCAACTGCCCGATAACCGGCGCCGCGGCGGCCGCCCGGCGGGGCGGGAGCGGCCGCCCCGCGGGCCCGGCGCCGCACCGGGCGCGGGCGGACGTGCCGGGGGCGCCGTCGTGAGCCGCGGCGGCGGCCGTTCCGCGCGGCGTCGGCCGGTCCCCTGATGAGGGACAATGGCGTCATGCCTGCACGACCTCCCGCCAGCGCCCTCGACCCCGCGGTCGCCGCGCGCCTCAAGCGCAACGCCGACGGCCTCTTCCCCGCCGTCGCCCAGCAGTACGACACCGGCGAGGTCCTGATGCTCGGCTGGATGGACGACGAGGCCCTGCACCGGACGCTCACCACCGGGCGCGCCACGTACTACAGCCGCAGCCGCCGCGAGTACTGGGCGAAGGGCGACACCTCGGGCCACGTGCAGTACGTGCGCGGTGTCGCTCTCGACTGCGACGGCGACACGGTGCTCGTCAAGGTCGACCAGGTCGGGGCCGCATGCCACACCGGTGACCGCACCTGCTTCGACGCCGGTGAACTGGCCCCGGTCGTGCGGGACACGCCCCAGCCGGGCCCGGAAGAGTCCACCCGGGGGCGGTCGCCGCGGACCGCTGACGGCAACCGGCACTGACGGCAACTAAGGTCACCGCACATGACGACTCCGGATCTCCACGCCTTCCGTACGCTCGCGAAGGACCGCAGGGTCATCCCCGTGACCCGGCGCCTGCTCGTGGACTGCGACACCCCCATCGCGCTGTACCGCAAACTCGCCGCCGAGCGGACGGGGACGTTCCTGCTGGAGTCGGCGGAGAACAACAGGACGTGGTCGCGCTACTCCTTCATCGGCGTGCGCAGCGCCGCCACCCTCACCGTGCGCGACGGGTCTGCCCAGTGGCTCGGCGCCCCGCCCGTCGGCGTCCCCACGGAGGGCGATCCGCTGCAGGTCCTGCGCGAGACCGTCGAGGCCCTGCACACCCCGCGCGACCTGCACGAGGACACCGATCTCCCGCCGTTCACCGGGGGGATGGTCGGCTACCTCGGTTACGACGTCGTGCGCAGGCTGGAGAAGGTCGGCGAGAGCGAGACGACGGCCGACGACCTGGCCCTGCCCGAGCTGACGATGCTGCTCGCCTCCGACCTGGCGGTGCTCGACCACCGCGACGGCACGGTGATGCTCATCGCCAACGCCATCAACCACAACGACCTCGACACCGGTGTCGACGAGGCGTACGCGGACGCCGTCTCCCGGCTCGACGCCATGGCGGAGGACCTCGCCCGCCCCGTGCCGGCGGCGGCTCCCGCCGTGCTGCCCCCGTCGCAGCTCCCGGAGTTCACGGCCCGCTCGGGGGGCGCGACCTACCAGGCGTGGGTCGAGGACATCAAGGAGCGCATCCGGGCCGGCGAGGCCTTCCAGGTCGTGCCGTCGCAGCGGTTCGAGACGCCCTGCACGGCCGCGGCTCTCGACGTCTACCGGGTGCTGCGCGCGACCAACCCCAGCCCGTACATGTACCTCTTCCGCTTCGCGGACGGCGCCGACGGCAGGAGCGGCTTCGACGTGGTCGGGTCGAGCCCGGAAGCGCTGGTGAAGGTCGAGGACGGCCAGGCGATGATGCACCCCATCGCCGGCACCCGGCCGCGGGGCCAGACCCCGCAGCAGGACACTGCCCTGGCCGAGGAGCTGCTCGCCGACCCGAAGGAGCGGGCGGAGCACCTGATGCTGGTCGACCTCGGGCGCAACGACCTGGGCAAGGTGTGCGCGCCGGGGAGCGTCGAGGTCGTCGACTTCATGTCGATCGAGCGCTACAGCCACGTCATGCACATCGTCTCGACGGTGACGGGCCGCCTCGGCGAGGGCCGGACCGCCTACGACGCCCTGGCCGCGTGCTTCCCGGCCGGCACGCTCTCCGGAGCGCCGAAGCCGAGGGCGCTGCAGATCATCGAGGAGCTGGAGCCCACCAGGCGCGGCGTGTACGGCGGTTGCGTCGGCTACCTGGACTTCGCGGGGGACGCGGACATGGCCATCGCGATCCGCACGGCGCTGCTGCGGCAGGGCACGGCATACGTGCAGGCGGGCGCGGGTGTGGTCGCCGATTCGGACCCCGTCGCGGAGGACACCGAGTGCCGCAACAAGGCGGCAGCCGTCCTCAGGGCGGTCCGCAGCGCCGAAAAGCTCGGCGGTAGCGTGGACGGGTGACTTCCGTACCACCGGCACGCTCATCGGACAGCGCGAAGGACCCCACCCCCGACACCGAACCCGGCAGCGAAACCCGCCGCGAAACCGGCACCGAGTCCGGCACCGAGACCGGCGCAACGGCCGCGGACGAGACCGCGACCGCGAGTGAGACCGCGACCGCGACCGCGGACGAGAACGGGGCCGGCAGCGGCTCCGGCGCCGTCGGCGAATCCGCTGCCGAACCCGGCGCCGAACCGGGCGGCGAATCCGGCCCCCGTGCCGGCTCCGCCCAGGCCGCTCCCGGGGCCCCCGCCGGGAGATCCGCGGGAGACGCGTCCGCGCCCGGCGGCAGCAAGCGGCCCGCGTCACCCGCCGCCGCCCGCTCCCGCGCGGCCGGGCGCGCCCTCGGCGTCGCGCTGCTGCTCGGCGCGGCCGGCGCGGCCGCTGCGCTCGTCGCCGGCGGGCAGGTGTGGAGCGAGGCCACGGCGTCCTTCGCGCAGGGACAGGTGCCGGTGCAGGCCAAGGGCGGCGACGTCACGGGCCTGCCCAGCGCGCTCGCCCTGGTCGGGCTGGCCGCCCTGGTCGCGGTCCTCGCGGTGCGGCGCAAGAGCCGCGCCGTGGTCGCGGGGCTGCTGACGATGTGCGGTGCCGGCACCCTCGCCACGCCGCTGCTCAGCGCGGACGACCGGGCGCCGCTCGTGGAGAAGGCGGCGGAGACCAGCGGCCTCACGCAGAGCACCATCGAGGCGGTGCACGTGACCGCCTGGCCGTACCTCTCGGCAGCGGGCGGCGTGCTGCTGCTGCTCGCGGGCGTTCTGGCCGTGCGGTACGGGACCCAGTGGCCGTCGATGTCGGGGAGCTCGCGGTACGAGCGGACCTCCCGCAGGCCGCGCGGAGTTCCGGCCGCCGTGGACCCGGACCGTCCCGAGGACATGTGGAAGGCGCTCGACCGCGGCGAGGACCCCACCGGGGGCACTCCTCCCCGCTCCGCCTGAGCGCGTCGCCCCTGCGCGCCGCCTCCCCGTGGGCGGCGGGACGGAGAAGGTGCTGACGGCGGGGCGTCCGCACGCCTCGCCCGCGAGCGCACCCCTGGCGAGGCCGCCGCGCGGGGGAGAGGGAGAATGGGGTGCGGGCGGGCCCGACGGTCCGCTCGCCGGAAGTCGGTTGGACTACGAGGAGCACACATGGCGGGGAACAGCCACGGTCACACCCTGGCGGCGTGGACGGGCGTCACGATCGTCTTCATCGGGTTCTGCATCTCGGGGATCTACACGGTCCTGGCCGAGCCTGTGGGATTCGTCGCCGGGCTGGCCGTGATCGCCGCGGGCGGTGTCGTCGGCGCGCTGATGCGGGCCGCGGGCCTCGGGCAGTCCAAGCCCGGTCCCAAGAACGGCCGGCGCGGCGCCCAGCCGCAGGAGCAGTCGTCCTGAACGGGCGGGAGCCCGCTCCCGCGGGGCGCCGGCCCGCTTCGCCGGCGTCCCGGCTCGTCGCGCCTGGCGCCGCCGTCGCGGTCGCCGGCGCGGCTTTCGCCTACGTGGGGTCCGTCGACCCCAACGAGCCCGGCCACTATCCCGTCTGCCCGCTGCTGGCGCTGACCGGCGTCTACTGCCCCGGATGCGGCGGACTGCGCAGCGCCCACGCCCTCGCGCACGGTGACGTGGCGGCCGCCCTGGGCGCGAACGCCCTGGCAGTGCTCGGATTCGCACTCTTCGCCGTGTTCGTGGTGTTCTGGGTGGTGCGCGTGCTGCGGTCGAGGCCGGTGACGGTGCCGCTGCGCAGCCCGCACTGGTGGGCGCTGGGGATCGCGGCGCTGATCTTCACGGTCGTGCGGAACATGCCGGTGGGCACCTCGCTCGCACCGTGAGCGGCGCCGCACGCGCGCGACGGAGCGTACAACCGGGTGCTCTGTCCCGAATACGCAGTTCGAGCCAACCGGATGCGAGACCTCCGGCTCAGGCCCGATAGCATCGCACTGCCCGTTCCGACCGGCCTTCGTGCCTTGTGCGCAGGCCGGTCCCAGCAAGAAGGAGGCCGCTCGCGTGAGTGTGCTCGACGAGATCATCGAAGGCGTGCGTGAAGACCTTGCCGAACGGCAGGCGCGCGTCAGCCTCGACGAACTCAAGGAGCGCGCCGCGGCCGCCCCGCCCGCGAAGGACGGCGTCGCCGCCCTCAAGGGCGACAGCGTGAAGGTGATCTGCGAGGTCAAGCGCTCCAGCCCCTCGAAGGGCGCGCTCGCCGCGATCGCGGACCCCGCCGGGCTGGCGGCGGACTACGAGGCCGGCGGCGCCGCCGTCGTCTCGGTCCTCACCGAGCAGCGCCGCTTCGGCGGGTCGCTCGCCGACCTCGAGGCCGTCAGGGCGAAGGTCGACATCCCCGTGCTCCGCAAGGACTTCGTGTTCTCGTCGTACCAGCTCTGGGAGGCGCGGGCGCACGGCGCCGACGTCGTGCTGCTGATCGTCGCCGCCCTGGAGCAGGAGGCTCTGGTCTCGCTGATCGAACGGTCCGAGTCGATCGGACTGACCCCGCTGGTCGAGGCGCACGACGAGGACGAGGCGCAGCGTGCTCTGGACGCCGGTGCGCGCATCGTCGGGATCAACGCGCGTAATCTCAAGACGCTCGAGGTCGACCGCGACAACTTCTCCCGCATCGCGCCGGAGCTCCCCGCGCACATCGTCAAGGTCGCCGAGTCCGGCGTCCGCGGTCCGCACGACCTGATCGCCTACGCCAACGAGGGTGCGGACGCCGTGCTCGTCGGCGAGTCCCTCGTCACCGGCAAGGACCCGAAGACGGCCGTCGCGGATCTGGTCGCCGCCGGCGCCCACCCGGCGCTGCGGCACGGCAGGGGCTGAGCCCTGATGGCCATCGCCCGCCGACGCCCCGGCCCCGGTACGGACTCCGGCCGGAGCTGCTCCGTGCCGTCCGGGCTGCGGCGCCACGGAGCCGGAGCGGGGCCGTACGCGGCTCTGGCGCGCGGGTGCCGCCCACGGGGGTGCAGGGCGCCCGCGAGGCGGGTGCACGGCCGCCGGGTGCGGTATCACATCGGCTGCGAACCGGGTCAGATCAACGGGCGCCGATGGCGCCCGTCCGGCGCGCGCCTTTCCGCGGCCTGATCGCCCTCTCCCGCCGAGGTGACCTCCCGTCAGTGCCGGCGGTGTCCGGCTGACGGGGCCTACGGGCGTGGCACACGCGTGACTGCGCCGTCGTCGCCGAGCCGTGGCGCGCGCCCCGCCGGCGAGGCCGCCGCGGCACGAACCTGAAGCGGCCGGCTCGGCCGTCCGGCAAGCGCGCGGCCGAGCCGTCACGCGACGCCGGACGACGACAGCCCGCTGCGGCGTATACGCCACCAGCGATCACGAACGAATTTCCCGGTCGCGCGCCATCGTGCGCGTGGCCGGCCGTCCCCTTTTTCTGCGAGGAGCGACGTCGGATGTCCGACTACTTCATTCCCGATCCCGAGGGCAGGGTCCCCGACGCCCGGGGCTACTTCGGTGCCTTCGGCGGCAAGTTCATCCCGGAGGCGCTCGTCGCCGCCGTGGACGAGGTCGCCGTCGAGTACGAGAAGGCGAAGGCCGACCCGGCCTTCACCGCCGAGCTGGAGGACCTGCTGGTCCACTACACGGGCAGGCCCAGCCCGCTGACCGAGGTGCCGCGCTTCGCGCAGCACGCGGGCGGCGCGCGGGTCTTCCTCAAGCGCGAGGACCTCAACCACACCGGATCGCACAAGATCAACAACGTGCTGGGCCAGGCCCTGCTGACGAAGCGCATGGGCAAGACCCGCGTCATCGCCGAGACCGGCGCGGGCCAGCACGGCGTGGCGACCGCGACGGCCTGCGCCCTCTTCGGTCTCGAATGCACCGTCTACATGGGCGAGATCGACACGCAGCGGCAGGCCCTGAACGTGGCGCGCATGCGCATCCTCGGCGCCGAGGTCGTGCCCGTCACCTCCGGCAGCCGGACGCTGAAGGACGCCATCAACGAGGCGTTCCGCGACTGGGTCGCCAACGTGGACCGCACGCACTACCTGTTCGGCACGGTCGCCGGTCCGCACCCCTTCCCGCGCCTGGTCCGCGACTTCCACCGCGTGATCGGGGTCGAGGCCCGCCGCCAGATCGTCGAGCGCGCCGGCCGGCTGCCGGACGCCGTGGCCGCGTGCGTCGGCGGCGGCTCCAACGCCATCGGGCTCTTTCACGCGTTCCTGCCGGATGAGGACGTGCGGATCGTCGGCCTGGAGGCCGCCGGGCACGGCGTCGAGTCCGGCGAGCACGCGGCGACGCTCTCCGTCGGGGAGCCGGGCATCCTGCACGGTTCGCGCAGCTTCGTGCTGCAGGACGACGAGGGGCAGATCACCGAGCCGTACTCGATCTCGGCCGGGCTGGACTACCCGGGGATCGGGCCGGAGCACGCGTACCTGAAGGAGTCCGGACGCGGCGAGTACCGCCCCGTCACGGACGACCAGGCCATGCGGGCGCTGCGGCTGCTGTGCGAGACGGAGGGCATCATCCCGGCAATCGAGAGCGCGCACGCGCTGGCGGGCGCGCTGGACCTCGGTGCCGAACTGGGCCCCGACGGCCTGATCCTGGTGAATCTCTCCGGCCGCGGCGACAAGGACATGGACAGCGCGGCTCGTTACTTCGGGCTCTACGACGAGGGGGCGGACAAGTGAGCGGACAGTCGGCAGGCACCGGGGGCGGCGCGGACACCGCCGCCGGGACCGGGAACATCGGGCTGCTGGACTCCGCGCTGGCGCGGGCCCGTTCGGAGAACCGCGCGGCGCTGGTCGGCTACCTGCCCGCGGGCTTCCCCACCGTCGACGGCGGTGTGCGGGCGTGCGTCACGCTCCTGGAGAGCGGCTGCGACGTGGTCGAGGTGGGGCTGCCCCACAGCGACCCGGTCCTGGACGGCCCCGTCATCCAGACCGCGGACGACATCGCGCTGCGCGGCGGCGTCCGGATCGCCGACGTCGTGCGCACGGTCCGGGAGGCGCACGCGGCGACGGGCAAGCCCGTGCTGTGCATGACGTACTGGAACCCCGTCGACCGCTACGGCGTCGAGCGGTTCGCCGCCGAACTGGCCGAGGCGGGCGGGGCGGGCTGCATCCTCCCCGATCTGCCGGTCGAGGAGTCCGGGGCCTGGCGCCGCGCCGCCGCGGAGCACGGCCTGGCGACGGTGTTCGTGGTCGCGCCGAGCAGCAAGGACGAGCGCTTGGCGAAGATCACCGAGGCCGGCAGCGGCTTCGTCTACGCCGCTTCCCTGATGGGGGTCACCGGCACGCGGGAGTCCGTGGGCAGGGAGGCGCAGGACCTCGTCGAGCGGACGAAGGCGACGACGGGGCTGCCGGTCTGCGTCGGCCTCGGCGTCTCCAACGCCCGACAGGCCGAGGAGGTCGCCCAGTTCGCCGACGGTGTCATCGTCGGCTCGGCGTTCGTCAAGCAACTGCTCGCGCACGGGGACGACCTGGAGGCGGGGCTGGCGGGCGTGAAGGCGCTGGCCGGTGAACTCGCCGAGGGAGTGCGGCGGCGCGCGAGGTGACCGCGTTCTGAGGCCCGCGCGCACCCGCGCGGGCGCTCGTCTCGGAGACGGGGCGGCGGCGCCCGGCCGCCGTCCCGTACCGCTGTTTGGGATGCTCGCTCTTTCGGGCGAACCGGGGCACAAGCACGCACGCGGTCCGCCCTTCCGTTCGTTGGCCCACGGTGTGATGAGCCAGAAAGACCCGTCGGGTCATGAGGGAAGGCGCACCGCCACTGAGCGGCTGCGGGAAGAGCGCAAGCGGGAGCGGGCCGCCGAGCGGCGGGGCCGCAACCTCAAGGTGGGGGCCGTCGTGGTCGCGCTGCTCGCCGTGGCGGGCGGTGTGGGCGCCATGCTGGCGCAGCAGAGCGGCGGCGACGCCGAGAACGACGCCAAGCCGATCACCGTCGGCAAGCGGGACGCACCGGCGAAGCTCACGGTGTACGAGGACTTCCGCTGCCCGGCGTGCGGCCAGTTCGAGCAGCGGTTCCGCAAGACGATCCACGGCCTCGAGAAGCAGGGCAAGCTCCGGGCCGAGTACCACCTCGTGACGATCATCGACGACAACATGGGCGGCTCCGGCTCCCACGCGGCGGCCAACGCGGCCGTCTGCGCCAGGGACGAGGGAAGGTTCCGCCAGTACCACGACGTGCTGTTCCAGAACCAGCCCGAGGAGCAGGACGACGCCTTCGCGGACGAGAAGACGCTGGTGAAGCTCGCCGGCAAGGCCGGCGGACTCAACAGCTCGCGCTTCCGCGACTGCGTGGCGGACGGGAGCCACGAGGACTGGGTGAAGAAGAGCTCCGCCTCGTTCAAGAAGTCCGGGTACCAGTCGACGCCCACGGTGCTGCTCGACGGCGAGAACGTATACGGCGACCAGTCGGATCCGCTCACCCCGGAGAGCCTGAAGCGCAAGGTCGAGGAGAAGAGCTGACGGCCGCGTACCGCCCGGCCAGGGGCCTCCCGGCCGGGCAGCGGCGGACGCGGGGCCGGGTTCGGGGGCCGGCCGTGGGACGGCACGTGATCTGAGATCCCGGTCACACCGCCGGGCCCGTCCACCCCTTGAGCGCCGCTTGCGCGGCGCGGCCGTTATTGAGCTGTTGCACAGAGTGCATTGCCGATGATGACGCCCGGCAAGGTAGCGTCGGGACCGCCATGGAGACCCTTGCATTCATCCCCAGTCCTTCGGCCGGCGAGATCCATCTCGGCCCCATCCCGCTGCGCGGCTACGCCTTCTGCATCATCCTCGGCGTCTTCGTCGCGGTGTGGCTCGGCAGCCGCCGCTGGACCGCCCGCGGCGGCCGCGCGGGCACCGTCGCCGACATCGCGGTGTGGGCCGTGCCGTTCGGCCTGGCCGGCGGCCGTCTCTACCACGTCATCACCGACTACCAGCTCTACTTCGGTGAGGGCCGGAACTGGGTGGACGCCTTCAAGATCTGGGACGGCGGACTGGGAATCTGGGGAGCCGTGGCCCTCGGCGCCCTCGGTGCCTGGATCGGCTGCCGCAGGCGCGGCATCCCGCTGCCCGCCTACGCGGACGCCGTCGCACCCGGAGTGGCGCTCGCCCAGGCCATCGGCCGCTGGGGCAACTGGTTCAACCAGGAGCTGTACGGACGCGCGACGGACCTGCCCTGGGCCGTCGAGATCGACGCCCAGCACCGTCCCGTCGACACCCCCGCCCTCGCGACGTACCACCCCACGTTCCTCTACGAGTCGCTGTGGTGCGTGGGCGTGGCCGCCCTCGTGATCTGGGCGGACCGCCGGTTCAAGCTGGGGCACGGCCGGGTCTTCTGGCTCTACGTCGCCGCGTACACCGTCGGCCGCTTCTGGATCGAGTACATGCGCGTCGACGACGCCCACCACTTCGCCGGCATGCGGTTGAACAACTGGACGTCGATCCTCGTCTTCCTGGTCGCGGTCGCCGCGATCGTGATCTCCGCCCGGAAGCACCCCGGACGCGAGGAGATCGTCGAGCCCGACACCGAGGAGCTCACTCCCGGCGGGGGCGGTGGCGCCTCCCTGACGAAGAGCTCCGAGGAGTCGTCCGGGGAGAGCGAGTCGCCGTCGGACGCGTCCGAGGCCACGGAGGACGACGAGGAGCCGTCGCGGGCCGCCAAGACCGGGAAACCCGCCGGCACTTCCTGACATCAGCCCTGAGCGAGAGGCCGGGCCGGCAGACTGCCGGCCCGGCCTCTCGGCTTTTGTCCAGGTCAGCGGCTTCGGCTGCGCGCGCCTCAGCGCCGTCTGCGTGCCAGTGCCAGCGTCCGCTGCGCCCCCGCCACGATCGCCGCGTCCACGAAGCGGCCGTCCGGCAGCGCGAGCGCTCCGGCGTCCGCGGCCGCCGCCTTGACGATCTCCTCGGCCTCCTCGATCTCCTGCCGGGTCGGCAGGTAGGCCCGCTCGATGATCTCCAGCTGGGCCGGGTGGATGGCGGTGCGCCCGAGGAAGCCCAGGCTCCGGCCCTGCGCGCAGGAGCGGGCGAGGCCCGCGGTGTCGGCGACGTCCGGGTAGACCGACTGCGGCGGCGGCGCCAGCCCGGCCGCGCGCGCGGCGACGACGGCCCTGCTGCGGGGCCAGGCCAGGCCGTCGTCCCCCGTCACGCCGAGCACCGCACGCAGGTCGCTCTCGCCGAGCGCGATGCCGCGCACGGAGGGGTGCGCGGTGGCGATGGCGTAGGCGTGCTCGATGCCGAGAGCGGACTCGAGCAGCGGGTACAGCCCGGGAACGGTGCCGCTGCCGCCTCCGGAGGGCGGGGACGGAACGGCTCTGCGCGCCTGCTGGGCGACCCTAACGACGTCCGCCACGGTGTCGACCTTCGGCAGCCGCAGCCCCGCCAGCCCGGGCAGGCCCGCGAGCGTGCGCACCTCCTCCGCCGCGAGCGGGCCGCTGAGCGAGTTGACCCGCACGTGGACCGGGACGGGGCCCGGCCGGGGGTCGCCGAGCAGCTCGGCGGTGGCGTCCAGGGCGTACGCCTTCCGCTCGGGGGCGACGGCGTCCTCCAGGTCGATCAGCACCACGTCCGCGCCCGAGGCCAGCGCCTTGGTGACGACCTCCGGCCGGTCACCCGGGACGTAGAGCCAGGTCAGCGGCAGGGGCCCAGGCCCCTCGTCGGTCCGGGCGCCCGGTTCTCCGGTGGTGCGGGTGGCGTTCACAGCGCGCCCCCGTCCCGCAGCTCAGAGATCTCCCGCTCGGTCAGGCCGAGTTCGGTCAGGACGTCCTGGGTGTCGCAGCCGTGCGGCCGGCCGGCCCATCTGATCGCTCCGGGCGTCTCGGAGAGGCGGAAGAGGACGTTCTGCATGCGGATCCTGCCCAGCTCCTCGTCCTCGACCTCGGTGATCGAGCCGAGCGCACGGTACTGCTCGTCCTCCATGACGTCGCGGATGTCGTTGATGGGCGCGATCGCCGCCTCGGCACGCTCGAACGCCGCCACGACCTCGTCAGCTCCGTGCCGGGCGATCCAGCCGCCCACGGCCTCGTCCAGTTCGTCGGCGTGCTGGGCACGGCCCGCGCCCGTGGCGAACCAGGGCTCGGTGATGTACTCCGGGTGCCCGACGAGCCGCATGACGCGTTCCGCCACGGACTGCGCGGAGGTGGAGACGGCGAGCCACCTGCCGTCGGCCGAGCGGTAGGTGTTGCGCGGGGCGTTGTTGGCGGACCGGTTGCCGGTGCGCGGCTGGACGTGGCCGAGCTGGTCGTACCAGAGGGGCTGCGGACCCAGCACCGTCAGCATCGGCTCGATGATCGCCATGTCGATCACCTGGCCCCGGCCCGTAAGGTCCCGGCTGCGCAGCGCCGCCATCACCGCGTACGCGGTGGAGAGCGCGGCGATGGAGTCGGCGAGCCCGAAGGGCGGGAGCGTCGGCGGGCCGTCGGCCTCGCCCGTGATCGCGGCGAAGCCGCTCATGGCCTCGGCCAGCGTGCCGAAGCCGGGGCGGCGGGAGTACGGGCCGAACTGGCCGAAGCCCGTCACCCTCGCCAGCACCAGGCGGGGGTTGGCGGCCGAGAGCCGGTCCCAGCCGAGGTCCCACTTCTCCAGGGTCCCGGGGCGGAAGTTCTCCACGATCACGTCGGACTCGGCGGCCAGCCGCAGCAGGACGTCCCGGCCGCCCGGCGTGGACAGATCCAGCGTCAGGTTGCGCTTGTTGCGGCCCAGCAGCTTCCACCACAGTCCGACGCCGTCCTTCGCGGGCCCGTGGCCACGGGACGGGTCGGGCTTCCGCGGATGCTCGATCTTGATGACGTCCGCGCCGAAGTCGCCGAGCATGGTGGCCGCGAGCGGCCCGGCGAAGAGGGTGGCGAGGTCGAGGACGCGGAGACCGTCGAGGGCGGAGAGGGGCGCGGCGCCGTCGGGGGCACCGTCGGCCGCCGGGCCTTCCGAAGCGGCGCCGGGGCCGGGGGGTTCACGGGTGAGGGAGTCGTTCATCAGGGCGTCCGGCTTTCTGAGAGCTGGGCTGCGAGGGCGTCGGTCTCGTGGCGGTGAGGCATGGACGCGGAGGCGCCCGGGCGCTGTACGGACAGAGCTGCCGCCGCGGAGGCCCACAACAGGGCCTCGGGCATGGTGCGTCCCTCGCCGTGGGCGACGGCCAGCGCGCCCACGAAGGTGTCGCCCGCCGCGGTGGTGTCCTGCGCCTCGACGGCGGGCGCGGGCACGAGGACGGGCGCGGCGTCGCGAGCCGCGTACAGGGCGCCCCGGGAGCCGAGGGTGACGACCACCTCCGGGACGTGGGAGAGGAGCGCGTTCGCGGCGTCGTACGGGTCGGACTTGCCGGTGAGCACTTCGGCCTCGTGCTCGTTGGGCACCAGCAGGTCGGTGAGGGCGAGGAGTTCACCGGGCAGCGGCTGCGCCGGTGCCGGGGTGAGCACGACGCGCACGCCGTTGTCGTGGGCGGTCCGCGCTCCCGCGACGACGCCGGGCAGCGGGATCTCCAGCTGGAGCAGCAGCACGTTTGCGGCGGCGATGCGGGCTTCGTCGCCCTCGGCGAGCGCGCTGACGCTTCCGTTGGCGCCGGGTACGACGACGATGGCGTTGCCGCCCTCGTCGTCCACGACGATGTGCGCGGTGCCGCTCTCGCCCGCGACGGTCCTCAGGCCGTCCGTCCGCACACCCGAGTCCTCCAGCGCGGTGCGCAGCCGTACGCCGAAGTCGTCCTCGCCGACGGCGCCGACCATCGTCACCTCGGCGCCCGAACGGGCCGCGGCGACGGCCTGGTTGGCGCCCTTGCCGCCGGGCACCGTGCGGAAGGCCCGGCCGGTGACGGTCTCGCCGCGGCGGGGGGCGGTGGCGACGTAGGCGACGAGGTCCATGTTGGTGCTGCCCAGGACCGCGATGGCCGGACGGGCGGGGGTGGTCGGAGTCACGGTGCTGACGTCTCCTGTCGTTCGGGGGCTGCCGTCTCGTTCTCGGGTACGGGGCCTGAGGCGTGCGGCGGAACGGCTGCGGTGCGCGTCCCTCCGCTGCCATGGGCGAGGGCCGCTGTGGTCCGGGCCAGGGCGTCGAAGCCGGCGCCGTCGAAGCCGGCGACCGTCGTGGACAGCCGGTTCTTCAGCGGGGCCCTCCAGCGGGAGGGCAGCGCGCCGGGCGAGCCTGCGAGGAGCCCGGCGACACAGCCGGCCGTGGCGCCGTTGGAGTCGGTGTCCCAACCGCCGCTGACCGCACGGCAGATGGAGCCGGTGAAGTCGCCGCCGGCGTGGGTGAGCGCGGCCGCCAGCAGCGCCGCGTTGGGAAGGACGTGCACCCAGTGGTAGTGCCCGTAGGCCTCGTGGAGCCGGTCGGCGACGCCCTCGAATCCGGCGGCGGTACCGGAGGGTTCGGCCAGCGCCGTCTCGATGCCGAAGGTGACGGCGCGGGCCAGGCGCGAGCGTTCCGGGACGACGCGCAGCCCCGTGCGCAGGCATTCGAGGACGTCGGGGGTGCCGCCCGTGGCCGCGGCGACGGTGGCGGCGACGAACATCGCCCCGTAGACGCCGTTGGCCGTGTGGCTCAACGTGGCGTCGCGCCGGGCCTGTTCGGCCGCCTCCGCGGGGTCGCCCGGGTTGGTCCAGCCGTAGACGTCGGCGCGGATCTGCGCGCCGATCCACTCCCGGAAAGGGTTGTGCCGCCTCGCGGTGTCCGGAGGTTCCAGTCCGTCGAGGAGGTTGCGGTACGCCACGCGCTCGGCGGTGAACGTACGGCCGGCGGGCAGCTCGTCCAGCCAGAGACGGGCGACGTCGGCGGTGGTGAAGCCGTGGCCGTGACGCTGCAGCAGAAGCAGCCCCAGCAGCGGGTAGTTGAGGTCGTCGTCCTCGGGCATTCCGTCGATGTTCTCGGCCAGCGACGTGGGAGCGCTGCGGCGGTTCCACGGCCAGCGTGCCGCGACCTCGGCCGGGAGCCCTTCCTGCGTGAACCAGCCGTCGAGGGGCCAGTTGCCCGTGGAGCGGGCGAGTTCCCGGATGCCGGCCAGCGGCAGCTTCTCCACCGGCTTGCCCAGCAGGCAGCCCGCGGCGCGGCCGAGCCAGCCGGCCTCCAGCCGGGCCGTGAGGCGGCCGCCTGCCGCGGGAGCCGCCGCGGTGGCCCCTCCGTTGACTTCGGGGGGAGCGGGCCAGGTCGGGCACGCGGCCCGTACGGCCTCCGGGTCGTCCGGTTCGTCGGCCGCCAACGGTGAGGGGAGCAGGTCGAGTTCGTCGAGAAGCTGCACGGCGAGCGTGCGCAGCGCGCGGTCGGCGGGGACGGCCGAGGCGCCTGCCCGGCCGGGCGCGGGCGAGCCGCCCGCCGCGCGCCAGGTCCGTTCGATCGCGGCCGTCTCGCGGCCCTCCTCGGCCGCCTGCCGCAGTTCGTGGCCGACGAGGTCTTCCGGCTGCACCCAGGTGAGGCGCAGCGGAGCGGGGGCGGGGGAGCCGGGCATCACGCCTCCACGAGGGCGGCGAACGCGGCCTCGTGGGCGCGCCGCCGCTCCAGGTCGCGGGCGAAGACCTCGCGGGTCACCGCGGAGAGGGAGGTGGCCGGCGCGACGAGATCGAGCCTGCTGGCGGCGGCCACCTCCTCGCTCCAGTCGGCGGGGACGGCGCCGCCGCCGCACAGGGCGCCGACGATCGCGCCGCTCATCGTGGCGATGGAGTCGCAGTCGCGCCCGTAGTTGACCGAACCCAGGACCGTGTGGCGGAAGTCGCCGCCGCCGACGAGCAACATCCCCAGTGCGACGGGCAGTTCCTCGATGGAGTGCAGCCGCGAGGGGCGGCGCGCCCCGAGGGACGGCTTGCGGTACTCAGGGCCGACGGTGTCGAAGGGCGCGACGGCCTCCCGGAGGGGCTTCAGCGCGCTCTCGAAGTCGCTGTGCTGGGCGGCGACTTCGCACACCGCCTCGATGGCGTCGCGGGTGCCGTCCTTCGCCAGGGAGAGCGCCGCGTCGACGACGGAGCGCACGGTCGCTCCGGGCGCGTACGCCGCCGCGACGGCCGCGGCGAAGACCCCGGCGGCCTCCCGTCCGTACGAGGACTGGTGCGCGCCCGCCACGTCCAGCGCCTCGGCGTAAGCACCGGCGGGATTCCCGGCGTTGACCGTGCCGACGGGCGCCATGTACATCGTGGCCCCGCAGTTGACGATGTTCCCGACTCCCGCTTCTCGCGGGTCGACGTGGCCGTAGTGCAGCCGCGCGACGATCCACTTCTCGGCGAGGAAGATGCGCTGCAACGGCAGCGCCTCGGCCTCCAGTTCGGGGATCCAGCGGGGGTTGGAGATGAGGTCGGGCACCAGATGGCCGGCGACGGCGTAGGCGTCGAGGTGGTCGCGCACCTTCTCGTAGACCCGGACAAGGGCGTGCGTCATGAGGGTGTCGTCGGTGACGTGTCCGTCGCCCTTGTGGTACGGGGCGATGGGACGCGCGTGGCGCCAGTCCTCGTAGAAGGGGCCGACGATGCCCTGCACCCGGCCGCCGTGCCTCTCCACGATCTGCTCCGGCGTCCAGCCCTCCACCGGGCCGCCGAGTGCGTCGCCGACGGCTGCCCCGACCAGGCAGCCGGTGATGCGTTCGTCGAGCGTGGGCGTCATGTGTGGCTCACTCCTTGACCGGATGTGCCTTCCGGCGTGGTCAGTTCGGTAGAGGCGAGGGTTTCGGCGAGGTCGACGAGGTCGGTCCCGGCGAAGTGCGGGAGCGCGCAGCCCGACAGCGTCCGGCAGGCGGAGCGCCAGCTTTCCGGGATGCCGGCGCCGCCGGTGAGCGCTCCCGTCAGCGCGCCCGCGAGCGCGGGTGCCGAGTCGGCGACCCGCGAGAGGCAGGCGGCGGCGGGCACGGCCTCCGCGACGGAGCCGTTGCCCGCGACGGCGAGGGCCAGCGCGACGGGGACCGTCTCGGCCGCCGCGATGCCGTAGCTGTAGATGTGGTCGACGATCTCGTGCTCCAGGACGGGCACCAGCGCGAACGCGCTGCCGGGCGCGGCCCGTTCGGCGACGGCGTTGCGCGCCAGGCGCACCGCGTGCCGCGCGTTGCGGCGGATCTCCGTGCCCGACGGAAGCTGCGAGAGCGCCGAGGCCACGCAGGTGTCGACGTCGGCGCCGCCCAGGGCGTCGGCGATCGCGGCGGCCATGGCCCGTGCGCCGTGCACCCCGTCGCCGTCCTGCGTGTAGCGGGCGTCGCACTCGGCGAGTTCCGCGGCGGCCGCCGGGTTGCCGGGGTGGACCGCCGCCAGCACCGACGCGCGTACGCATGCCGCGTCGTCGAAGAAGTGCGGGTTGTCGTGGCCGGTCGCCGGGGGCCGCAGGCCGGTGGCCAGGTTGCCGAGTCCGGCGCGTACGGAGATGCGGGCACGCAGCGGCAGCACCGCGGACTCCACCTCGGGGGCCCGCACGGCGGCGGCGGCGACCTCGCTCGCCAGTTCGGTCCAGGCGAGGTCGATGGCCGCCCGCATCCGCCGGTCGCGGCCGAGGTCGCTGAGCAGCGCGCCCGCGGCGGTCAGTACGGAGTGGGCGGTGAAGGCGGCCCATTCGGCGTCGTCGGACGGGCCGAGACGCAGCGGCTCCGGCGGCTGGTTGAGCGCGATCGGCACCGGAAGCGTGGTGGTGGCGTTCTGCTCGGCGAAGGTGTCGAGCTCGCGCGTCAGCCGCCGCGTCCACTCCGGCATGCGGGACGCGCGGTGCCGTGCGGCGGGCCAGCCGGCGGCGTCTCCGGCGGCGATGCCCAGCAGCAGTCCCTCGATGCGGCGCGGGTCTCCGCCGGTTCCGGTGGCGGTCTCGCCGGCGGGGCCGGTCTCCGTCCCGTCCGCTCCGGGTGCGGCGGTGCGGGCCGCGGCCGCCTTGACGTCCGTCCCGCTCATGAGCCGGCCTCTTCGCGCTCCGGGCCGCCGGGCGGTGTGAGCAACTCGGCGACGTCCACGACGTGGTAGCCCGCCATCGAGGGCAGGCAGCTGCCCCGCGCGGGCCCGATGGCCGCAGACCACTCCCGCGGCACCGCACCGGCGCCGCCGAGCGCTCCGGCGAGCGCCCCCGCCACGGCGGCCGTCGTGTCGGCGTCGCGCCCCATGTTGACGGCCGTGAGGACCGACTCGCGGAAGTCGCCCCGTGCGACGGCGAACGCGCCGAACGCCAGCCCGACGGCCTCCGGCGCGAGGTCCATCCACGGGTAGCCGCCGATGACGACCGCCGAGCGGACCGCTCTCTCCCGTTCCAGCCGTGAGGCGCCCTGGTCGAGGCGGGCCCGCAGAGCGGTGGAGACCGCCCGCCGCAGCGAGCGAGCCGTCCAGGAGTCCTCGGGGACGACGGAGAGCGCGGCCGCGATCACCGCGTCCGTGCTCCGCCCGACCATCGCCGCCGCGACTCCCGCCGCCACGGCCTGGCCGCCGTAGATGCCCTCGCCGTCATGGCTCACGGTGCCGTCGAGGGCCACGAGCCGGGCCGCCTCGGCGGGACGCCCGGCCGCGTAGATGCCGAAGGGAGCGGCGCGCATGGCCAGCCCGTCGCTCCACGCGTGCCTGTGCTGGGCGGAGATGGGCGCGGCCAGGCCGCGGCGGAGGTTCTCCAGCGTGCCCCGCTCGCTGAACCCGGCACCCCGGAAGGGACCTTCGTCGAGGTTGGCGATGAGCCGGTGCCAGGCGTCCTCGACGTGCGCGAGGGTCAGGTCCGAGCCGTGCTCGGCGAGGAGCAGGCCCGAGAAGATGGCGTACTCGGTGTCGTCGGTCCCTGCCGGGTCCTCCTCGACGAAGCCCTCGATGCGTCCCCAGCGCTGCCTGATCTGGGACGGCTTCATGTTCTCGGCCGGCGCGCCCAGCGCGTCGCCGACGGCGAGCCCGAGCATCCCTCCCCTCGCCCGGTCCCGCAGCTCCCCGCCGGCGGGTGGGGCGGCACGGGGGACGGTGCGGAGCCGGGGGCGGACGGAGGAGCGGGGGAGAGGGGGCGGGTCCGGGGGTGAGGCGGACAGTGCGCTCATGGTGCGTGCCGTTCTGTGCTGTGGTGCTGGTCGCTCAGCGCTGGTAGCGGGCGAGGATGCGGTTTCCGTCCTCGACGAGCTTGTCGCGGAGGGCGCTGAGGCTGATGCTGCCGCCGTAGTACTCCTGCAGGGCGGGGGTGGCGACCTTGTCCTTCCATTCGGGGTAGCCGCGCACGCCCAGGACGGGGGAGGCCCGCAGGTCGGAGGCGATGCGCAGGCCCGTGCTCCAGCCGTGTTCCGCGGTGTTCAGCGCGGGTTCCCGCAGCGCGTCGCGGCCCGTGGGCACCAGCCAGTCGCCCTCGGCGAGACGGGCCATGTGGCGGGGCCGGGTCATGAACGCGATGAACGCCATGGCTGTCTTCTTGCGCTTGGTGTCCTGCGAGATGGACAGGGTCTGCGGACTGACACCCTGGAGTTGTCCCCCGCCCGGGGCGCCGCTTCCGGCGGGCATCGGCAGCGTCACCCATTCGAATCCGTCGGGGGCCTGCTGCTCCACCTGCTGCCGGAAGGAGAAGTTGAGCGGGACGATCGCGTACCTGCCGGCGAAGAACCCCGGCAGCGTGTCCGAGCCGGCCATGCCCAGAGCGCTCCGCGCGGCAGTGCGGTCCTTGTGGACCTGGCGGTGGATCAGCTCGACGACGTGCGAGTCGGCCCGGTCGAACCGGATGACGTTCTTGCCGCCCTCGCGGTGGAAGACCGCCCCGCCGGTGGTCAGGGCCAGGTTCACGGACTGGTTGACCGGTTCCTTCATCGACCAGGCGACACCGTAGGTGCGCCCGCGGGTCAGCTCCCTGGCCACGTCCTCGAACTCCGCCCAGCTCCAGGGGTGTTGCGCCGTGGGCGTGCGTGCGCCGGACTTCTCCAGCAGCTCGCGGTTGGCGATCAGCACGCGCGGCTCCTGTAGGAACGGCACGCCGTAGACGCCTCCGGCGAAACTCGCCATGTCCCAACTGGCGTCCGGTATCTGCTTCTTGAGGCTCGCGGGCAGCAGGCCGCGCAGGTCGGCGAGGTAGCCGCCGTGCGCGAAGTCGGTGAGGTCGTTGGCCTCGTCGTGGATGACGTCCGGCGCCGCACCGCCCTCGAAGGACGTCAGGAGCTGGTCGTGGACGTTGTCCCAGGAGCCCTGGACGTAACGGACCTGCGCCGAGCGCGGGTTGGCCTTGTTCCATTCGGCGACGAGTGCCTTGTTGACCTCGATGGACTCCTTCTGCCAGGCCAGGCTCAGGTAGTCCAGCGGTCCGGAGTCGCCGCCGGAGCCGCTGCCGCATCCGCCGAGCAGGGTGGTGGCGCCCGTGGCCGCGGCTGCCGCCGCCGTGGTGGTGAGGAAGTCGCGCCTGCGCATCAGCCCTTCACCGCCCCGCTCATGATGCCGCTGACCAGGCGCCGCTGGAGCAGGGCGAAGAAGAGGAGGCTGGGGAGGGTGGCCATGACGGCCGCGGCCGCGAGCGGCCCGAGGTCGGCGGCGCCCTCGGCGCCGATGAAGTGGGTCAGGATCACGGACATCGTCTGCTTCTCCGGGGACTTGAGGAGGACCAGGGCGAAGAAGAACTCGTTCCAGGCGGTGACGAAGGAGAACATCACCGTCGCGACCAGGCCCGGCGTGAGCAGCGGGAAGACCACGCTGACCAGCGTCCTGAAGCGCCCGCAGCCGTCGATCGCGGCGGCCTCCTCCAGCGACGCGGGCACGGCCCGCACGTAGCCCTGGAGCATCCACAGGGCGAACGGCAGGTTCCACACGACGTACACGAGGACCAGCCCGGTGAGGGAGTTGATGAGGTGGAAGCCCTTGAGGACCATGAACAGCGGGATGATGACCAGCACGAACGGGAACATCTGGCTGACGAGGATCCAGCCCGTCGCCGCCTTGGAGACGGGAGAGCGGTAGCGGACCATCGCGTACGCCGCGGGCACCGCGACAGCGACCGAGACCGCCGCCGCACAGCCCGCCACGATCAGGCTGTTGAGCGCGGAGCGTGCCAGCGGCTGCTGCTCGAACGCGGCGCTGAAGCTGTCCAGCGACGGATGTCTCGGCAGCCACGACGGGTCCACCGACCCCAGTTCCTGGGGGGACTTCAGCGCCGTGGAGAGCAGCCAGAACAGCGGGAAGGCCAGGAAGACCAGATAGCAGACCAGGGCCAGGTACTGGCCGGTGCGGGCCAGGGCCCCTCGTGTCCGGTTCACCGGTCGTCCCCCTTCAGGCGGTTGCGCAGGAAGATCGTCAGCAGCACGGCGATGACGGCGACCATCACCAGGCCCATGGCGGCGGCGTAGCCGAACTGGCCGTAGCGGAAGGCCTCTTCGTAGGCGAAGAGCATCGGCAGCCGGGTGGCTCCTCCCGGCCCGCCGCCGGTCAGCACGTACACCAGGCCGAAGGAGTTGAAGTTCCAGATGAAGTTGAGCGCGGTGATGGAGAGCACGACGGGCTTCAGCGCCGGCCACGTCACCTTGGTGAAGCGGCGCCACACGCCCGCCCCGTCGATCGCGGCCGCCTCGTGCAGCTCGTGCGGGACGTTCTGCAGTCCGGCCAGCAGCATCACCGTCGTCTGCGGCATCCCGGCCCACACGCCCACCACGATCACCGCGGGCAGCGCCAGGGAGACTCCCGCGAGCCAGTCGACGTTCTCGGAGATCAGGTGCAGGTCGCTGAGCGTGGCGTTCAGGATGCCCGCGTCCTGGTGGTAGACCAGCCGCCACATGATGCCGATGACGACCTCGGGCATCGCCCACGGGACGAGCGCGAGCGTACGGGCCAGCCACCGGAACCGCAGGTTCTGGTTGAGCAGGACGGCCAGCCCCAGGGCGAGCACGAACTGCAGGGCGGTCACGCACACCGCCCACACCAGGCCGATCTTGAAGGAGCTCCAGAAGAGCGAGTCGAACCGGAGGTCGACGAGGTTGTCGGCGCCGATGAACTTGGTGACCTCCGTCCGCCCCGACTGCGCGTCGGTGAAGGCCAGGGACACCCCGTAGAGCAGCGGCCCCGCGCTCAGCAGCAGGATCGGCAGCAGCGCGGGCAGCAGCAGGAACCACGCGTCGCGGTCCAGGCCGAGCGCCTGCTTGCGTGCCGCGGGCGACCGCGGGGGCGGGGTGCCGCGGTGCGGCGGCTTCGCCGTGGCGGGGGCGGTCGTGCTCATTCGGTCACCTCGGCTGTGTGGGAGGAGGCGCGTACGACAAGACGGGGAGTGACGGTGCGCACGCGGGCCGGTGCGGGCTCCGAGGTGCCCGCCGACTCCTCGGAGATCCGCTCCAGGAGCATCCGGGCCGCGATCCGCCCGCGTTCGGCGGAGCCCAGGTCCACGCTGCTCAGCGGCGGCCAGCCGGCCCGTACCAGGGCCGTGTCGTCCATGCCGACGACGGCCACGTCCCCGGGGATGCGCAGCTCGCGGCTGTGCAGGGCCTGCGCCGCGCCCAGCGCGAGCTGGTCGTTGGCGCAGAAGAAGGCGTCGATGCCGGGGGCGGCGTCCAGCAGCCGGTGCGCGGCCGTTGAGCCCGCTTCGACGGTGAAGTCCGTGGTCTCCACCAGTGCGGGGTCGGCCGGAACGCCGCAGCCGGCCAGGGCCTCGCGGTATCCGCGCTGCCGGTTGCGGCCCGGGACGGTGTCGGCGGGGCCGTTGACGAAGGCGATGCGGCGGCGCCCCGTCTCCACGAGGTGGCGCACGGCCAGCTCGGCGCCCGTGACGGAGTCGGCTCGGACGCTGTCGACCGGGACGCCATCGGGGAGGGAGCCGATCACGACGACGGGTCTGGCAGCCGTGCTCAGCGCCTCGACGTGCTCCGGCGTGATGCGGATGGGGCAGAGGATCAGGCCGTCGCTCGTGCGGTCGGCGAGGCTGCGCAGCACGGCCAGCTCGTCCTCGACGACGGCGTCAGTCGAATGCAGGAGCAGGCGGTAACCGGCTTCCTTCGCGATCGTCTGGATCTGCCTGACCATCGCGACGTAGACGGGGTTGCCGATGTCCTGCATCGCGAAGGTCAGCTGCATCGACCGGCCGCCCTTGAGGGAGCGGGCCACGGCGTTGGGCACGTAGCCGACCTCCGCCGCCGCCCGCTCCACCTTGCGGACGGTGTCGGGCCGTCCGCCGTGGCCGTTCAGCACCCGTGAGACCGAGGCGATGGAGACGCCCGCGCGTTCGGCGATCGTCTCGACGGTGGGTGGCCCGCCTGTCGTCACCACGAATACCGCCCTTCGCAGACCGGGCCGGGACCCGGGGCTGGAAACGTTTACAGATCGCACCTCGGCCGCCCTGGGAGGGGAGAGCGATGTGAGTGACAGGAATGTTGCGCGCAGGCGTCCGGGGCGTCAATCCCCTGTGACCCGGATCTCACCGACCGTCCGCATTCTGGAAGGCGTCGGATGCCGGGCATCGTACGGCGGCGCGGCGGACGGGCCGGGCCCCGTGACGGGCCGGGTGCCGCGGCCCTGGCCAGGTAAGTTCGGCCTGCCTTGCTGGCGGGACGGGCGTCTCGTGCATACCTTCGAAGACCTGGACGGTGGCGCCGCTGTCGGCGCCTCCGCTGTGCGGGAGCGATGCGGAAGCGGCGGTCATGGAGCAGGAGACAGCGCCGGGGGCCGAGGAGCGGAGCGGACGCCTGCGCCGCAGCGGCCACACCGGGCGGAGCGGTCCCGACGTGAACCACACGCACCGGGACGTGAGCGGGGGCTGGCTGCGTCCCACCGTCTTCGGCGCCATGGACGGGCTGGTCTCCAACCTCGGCCTGGTCGCCGGCGTGGCGGGCAGTTCGGCGTCCTCGCAGACCATCGCGGTCTCCGGGCTGGCGGGCCTCGTGGCCGGTGCCTTCTCGATGGCCGCGGGCGAGTACACCTCCGTCGCCTCGCAGCGGGAGCTGGTTCAGGCGGAGCTGGAGGTGGAGCGCGGCGAGCTGCGCCAGCATCCCGAGGAGGAGGTGCGGGAGCTCGCGGCGGTCTACGAGTCGCGCGGCGTGGAGCGGCGGCTGGCCATGGCGGTGGCACGGCAGCTCCACAGGGACCCGGAGCAGGCGCTGGAGACGCATGCCCGTGAGGAGCTGGGCGTCGACCCCTCCGGGCTGCCGTCGCCCATGGTCGCCGCCGTCTCCTCGTTCCTGTCCTTCGCGGCGGGCGCGATCCTGCCCGTCCTCCCGTATCTCGTGGGCGCCACGTCGCTCTGGTACGCCGTGGTGCTGGCGCTGGCCGGGCTCTTCGCCTGCGGTGCGGTCGTGGCCCGGGTGACGGCGCGGCAGTGGTGGTTCAGCGGGCTGCGGCAGCTCGCGCTCGGCGCCGCCGCGGCCGCTGTGACTTACGGCCTGGGAGTGGCTTTCGGGACGGCGGTGGGGTGACTATGGGGAGGGAGAAGCGGCTCCCTTGCGGAGTCGTCTCGTCCGATCTTCTTGTTACCAGGCGGTTTCGAGCCGCCGGGGTTCGGGCAGAAGCGAGGAGCCCGCGGGCAACGAAGCTCGCACCGGGCACGAGCAAGACGTCCCTGCACAAGGGCCACCCACGCCCCCGCCGCAGGTTCCCGGGACCTGACTGCCGTATATCGCCATGTGGTCACCGGGTCCACACTTCGAGATGGCACGCTCTTTTTTCAGGGTGTGGTCCATCATGTAACCTTCACGGAAATTTGCTCTGCAGAGGGCCAACGTCGTCCCTCGGCACTCGCTCCCGCCCGGTCCCCATCCGGCGGAGCCATTAGCCACGACGACGGGAGAGCCGATGCGTGCAGCGTTTCAGGCGGCCCACCCTGCCAAGCAGGGGATGTACGACCCCCGGCACGAGCACGACGCCTGCGGTGTCGGCTTCGTGGCGACGCTCACCGGGGTACCCAGCCACGACCTGGTCGAACAGGGGCTGACCGTACTGCGCAACCTGGAGCACCGCGGCGCGACCGGAGCGGACCCCGAGACGGGCGACGGCGCGGGCCTGCTGGTCCAGGTCCCCGACGCCTTCCTGCGGGAGACCGCCGGCTTCTCGCTCCCCGAGGCGGGCGCCTACGCCGTGGGCATCGCCTTCCTGCCCGGCGACGAGACAGAGGCCGCCACCGCCGTCTCGCAGATCGAGACGCTGGCGTCCGAGGAGGGACTCGACGTCCTCGGCTGGCGTGAGGTGCCGGTCGCCCCGGGGCTGCTCGGCCCCGGCGCCCGGGCGACGATGCCCCACTTCCGCCAGCTGTTCGTCAAGGACGCGGTGGAGGGCGGCGACGCCCGCACCGGCATCGCTCTGGACCGGCTGGCCTTCGTGCTGCGCAAGCGCGCGGAGCGAGAGGCCGGCGTCTACTTCCCGTCGCTGTCCTCGCGCACCATCGTCTACAAGGGCATGCTGACGACGGGGCAGCTGGAACCTTTCTTCCCTGACCTGTCCGACCGCCGCTTCGCCAGTGCGATCGCGCTGGTGCACTCCCGGTTCTCCACCAACACCTTCCCGAGCTGGCCGCTGGCGCACCCGTACCGCTTCGTCGCGCACAACGGCGAGATCAACACCGTGCAGGGCAACCGCAACTGGATGCGGGCGCGGGAGTCGCAGCTGCGGTCGGACCTGTTCGGCAAGGGCCCCGACAACAGGACCGCGCTGGAGCGGATCTTCCCGCTGAACACCCCCGGCGCCTCCGACTCCGCGACCTTCGACGAGGTGCTGGAGCTGCTCCACCTCGGCGGGCGCTCCCTGCCGCACTCGGTGCTGATGATGGTGCCCGAGGCGTGGGAGAGCCCCGAGTCCAAGGAGGCCATGAACCCCGCACGCCGGGCGTTCTACCAGTACCACTCCACGATGATGGAGCCCTGGGACGGCCCTGCCTGCGTCACCTTCACCGACGGCACCCAGGTCGGCGCCGTCCTCGACCGCAACGGACTGCGCCCCGGCCGCTACTGGGTCACGGACGACGGACTCGTCGTGCTCGGCTCCGAGGTCGGCGTGCTGGACATCGACCCCGCCCGCATCGTGCGCAAGGGGCGGCTGCAGCCCGGCCGGATGTTCCTCGTGGACACCTCCGAGCGCCGCATCGTCGAGGACGACGAGATCAAGGAGCAGCTCGCCTCCGAGCAGCCGTACGAGGAGTGGCTGGAGGCCGGGCTGATCGACCTCGCGGACCTGCCCGAGCGCGAGCACATCGTCCACACGCACGCGTCCGTCACCCGCCGCCAGCAGACCTTCGGCTACACCGAGGAGGAGCTGCGCGTCCTGCTCGCGCCGATGGCCAAGAGCGGCGCGGAGCCGATCGGCTCGATGGGCACGGACTCCCCGATCGCCGCGCTCTCCGACCGGCCGCGCCTGATCTTCGACTACTTCACCCAGCTCTTCGCGCAGGTCACCAACCCGCCGCTGGACGCCATCCGCGAGGAGATGGTCACCTCGCTGCACTCGTCGCTCGGCCCGCAGGGCAACCTGCTGGACCCGACGGCGGCCTCCTGCCGCAGCGTGACGCTGCCCTTCCCGGTGATCGACAACGACGAGCTGGCCAAGCTCATCCACATCAACGCCGACGGCGACCTGCCGGGCTTCAAGGCGACGACGCTCTCCGGGCTCTACCGCGTCCACGACGGCGGCCGGGGCCTGGCGGACCGGCTCAAGGAGATCTGCACGGAGGCCGACGCCGCCATCGAGGCGGGCGCCCGGCTGATCGTCCTCTCCGACCGCCACTCCGACGCCGAGCACGCCCCGATCCCGTCGCTGCTGCTGACCTCGGCGGTGCACCACCACCTCATCCGCACCAAGCAGCGCACCCAGGTGGGCCTGCTGGTCGAGGCCGGCGACGTGCGCGAGGTGCACCACGTCGCGCTGCTCATCGGCTACGGCGCGGCGGCCGTGAACCCGTACCTGGCCATGGAGACCGTCGAGGACCTGGTGCGGGCCGGGACCTTCCTGCCCGGCGACATGCCGGCCGGGGACGCCATCCGCAACCTCATCAAGGCCCTCGGCAAGGGAGTGCTGAAGGTGATGTCCAAGATGGGCATCTCCACCGTCGCCTCGTACCGCGGTGCGCAGGTCTTCGAGGCGGTCGGCCTCGACGAGTCGTTCGTCGACACCTACTTCCACGGGACGACGACGAAGATCGGCGGCGCGGACCTGGAGGTCGTCTCCAAGGAGGTCGCCGCCCGGCACGCCAAGGCCTACCCGGCTACGGGCATCGCCCCGGCGCACCGCGCGCTCGACATCGGCGGCGAGTACCAGTGGCGCCGCGAGGGCGAGCCGCACCTGTTCGACCCGGACACGGTCTTCAGGCTGCAGCACTCCACGCGCGCACGCCGCTACGACATCTTCAAGCAGTACACGCAGCGCGTGGACGAGCAGTCCGAGCGCCTGATGACGCTGCGCGGCCTGTTCAAGCTGAAGGGCGACCGCCCCTCGATCCCCATCGAGGAGGTCGAGCCCGTCAGCGAGATCGTCAAGCGCTTCTCGACCGGCGCCATGTCCTACGGCTCCATCTCGCAGGAGGCGCACGAGACGCTCGCCGTCGCCATGAACCAGCTCGGCGGCAAGTCCAACACCGGCGAGGGCGGCGAGGACCCGGACCGGCTGTACGACCCGGCCCGGCGCAGCGCGATCAAGCAGGTCGCGTCCGGCCGGTTCGGCGTCACCAGCGAGTACCTCGTCAACTCCGACGACATCCAGATCAAGATGGCGCAGGGCGCCAAGCCCGGCGAGGGCGGCCAGCTGCCCGGCCACAAGGTCTACCCGTGGGTCGCGAAGACGCGGCACTCGACGCCGGGCGTCGGCCTCATCTCGCCGCCGCCGCACCACGACATCTACTCCATCGAGGACCTCGCCCAGCTCATCCACGACCTGAAGAACGCCAACCCGCGGGCGCGCATCCACGTCAAGCTGGTCTCGGAGGTCGGCGTCGGCACGGTCGCCGCCGGCGTCTCCAAGGCCCACGCCGACGTGGTCCTCATCTCCGGCCACGACGGCGGTACGGGCGCCTCGCCGCTGACCTCGCTGAAGCACGCGGGCGGTCCCTGGGAGCTGGGGCTGGCGGAGACGCAGCAGACGCTGCTGCTCAACGGGTTGCGCGACCGTATCGTCGTGCAGACGGACGGGCAGCTCAAGACGGGCCGCGACGTGGTCGTCGCCGCGCTCCTCGGCGCCGAGGAGTTCGGCTTCGCTACCGCCCCGCTGGTGGTCTCCGGCTGCGTCATGATGCGCGTGTGCCACCTGGACACCTGCCCGGTCGGCATCGCCACGCAGAACCCGGTGCTGCGCGAGCGCTACAACGGCAAGGCCGAATTCGTCGTGAACTACTTCCAGTTCATCGCCGAGGAGGTCCGTGAGCTCCTCGCCGAACTCGGCTTCCGCACGCTGGACGAGGCGGTCGGCCACGCCGAACTCCTCGACGTCAGCCGCGCCGTGGACCACTGGAAGGCGCAGGGCCTGGACCTGGAACCCCTGCTGCACGTGCCCGACCTGCCGGACGGCGCGGTGCGCCACCAGGCCGTCGAGCAGGACCACGGCCTGACGAAGGCCCTCGACAACCAGCTGATCAAGCTCGCGGCCGACGCGCTGAACGCCGACAGCGCCACCGCGGCGCAGCCGGTGCGGGGCCAGCTGGCGATCCGCAACATCAACCGGACCGTGGGCACGATGCTCGGGCACGAGGTGACGAAGAAGTTCGGCGGCGCGGGCCTGCCCGACGACACCGTCGACATCACCTTCACCGGCTCCGCCGGGCAGTCCTTCGGCGCGTTCGTGCCGCGCGGTGTGACGCTGCGGCTGGAGGGCGACGCCAACGACTACGTCGGCAAGGGACTCTCCGGCGGCCGCCTGGTCGTCCGCCCGGACAGGAGCGCGGACCACCTCGCCGAGTTCTCGACGATCGCCGGCAACACCCTCGCCTACGGCGCCACCGGCGGCGAGATGTTCCTCCGCGGGCGCGTGGGCGAGCGCTTCTGCGTCCGCAACTCCGGCGCCCTGGTCGTCTCCGAGGGGGTCGGCGACCACGGCTGCGAGTACATGACGGGCGGCGCCGCCGTCGTCCTCGGCGGTACCGGGCGCAACTTCGGCGCCGGCATGTCCGGGGGCGTCGCCTACGTCGTCGACCTCGACCCGGCGAACGTCAACGCCGGTCTGCGCGAGGCCGTCTTCGGCCCCGGCGAGTGGGCCGCCGAGGACGGCGAGTGGCTGCACGACGTGGTGCGCCGCCACCAGCAGGAGACCGGCTCCACCGTGGCCGCCGCGCTGCTCGCGGACTGGGACGCGGCGCTGACGCGCTTCAGCAAGGTCATCCCTGCCACTTACCAGGCTGTGCTCGCCGCCAAGGACGCCGCCGAGCGAGCAGGACTCAGCGAGTCCGAGACCCACGAGAAGATGATGGAGGCGGCGACCAATGGCTGATCCCAAGGGCTTCCTGAACACCGACCGTGAGGTCGCGCAGTCCCGTCCGGTCGAGGAGCGGGTGAAGGACTGGAACGAGGTCTACGTTCCGGGTTCGCTGCTGCCGATCGTCAGCAAGCAGGCCGGGCGCTGCATGGACTGCGGCATCCCGTTCTGCCACCAGGGCTGCCCCCTGGGCAACCTCATCCCCGAGTGGAACGACTACGCCTACCGCGAGGACTGGGGCGCCGCCATCGAGCGGCTGCACGCGACGAACAACTTCCCCGAGTTCACGGGGCGGCTGTGCCCCGCGCCATGCGAGTCGGCGTGCGTGCTGGGCATCAACCAGCCGCCGGTGACCATCAAGAACGTCGAGGTCACCATCATCGACAAGGCGTGGGAGGCCGGGCACGTCACGCCGCAGCCTCCCGAGCGGCTCTCCGGCAAGACCGTCGCCGTCATCGGCTCGGGACCGGCGGGTCTCGCCGCGGCCCAGCAGCTGACGCGGGCGGGGCACACCGCCGTCGTCTACGAGCGCGCCGACCGGCTCGGCGGGCTGCTGCGCTACGGCATCCCCGAGTTCAAGATGGAGAAGCGGCACATCAACCGGCGTATCGAGCAGATGCGCGCGGAGGGCACCAAGTTCCGCACCGAGGTGGAGATCGGCCGCGACGTCGACGCGAAGAAGCTGCTCAAGCGGCACGACGCGGTCGTCATCGCCGCGGGAGCCACCACGGCCCGCGACCTGAAGGTGCCGGGACGCGAACTGAACGGCGTGCACCAGGCGATGGAGTACCTGCCGCTCTCCAACAAGGTGCAGGAGGGCGACCTGACGGTCTCCCCGATCAGCGCCGAGGGCAAGCACGTCGTCGTCATCGGCGGCGGCGACACAGGAGCCGACTGCGTCGGCACGGCGCACCGGCAGGGCGCGGCGTCCGTCACCCAGCTGGAGATCATGCCGAAACCGGGCGAGGAGCGGGCACCGCACCAGCCGTGGCCGACGTTCCCCATGCTCTACAAGGTCAGCTCCGCGCACGAGGAGGGCGGTGAGCGGGTCTACTCCGTCAACACCACCCACTTCGAGGGCGACGAGGACGGCAACGTCCAGTGGCTGCACCTGGTCGAGGTGGAGATGAAGGACGGGAAGCCGGAGCAGAAGCCCGGCACCGAGCGGAAGATCCCCGCCCAACTCGTCACCCTCGCCATGGGGTTCACCGGCGTCGACCGCGACAACGGCCTCGTCGAGCAGTTCGGCGTCGAGCTGGACGAGCGCGGCAACGTCGCCCGTGACGCCGAGTACGCGACCAGCGTGGACGGCGTGTTCGTCGCCGGCGACGCCGGCCGCGGCCAGTCCCTCATCGTGTGGGCCATCGCGGAAGGCCGTTCCGCCGCGAAGGGTGTGGACCGCTACCTGACGGGTACCAGCGCCCTTCCGTCTCCCATCGCGCCGACGGACCGCGCCCTGGCGGTCTGATCCGCGCACCACACACGTCCGCGGTGCCCGCCCCACACCCGACCGGGGGCCGGGCACCGCGGCGCTGCGTGCGGGGCCGCTGCGGTCCCCGGGGCGCGCGAGGGCGTCCCCCTGCGCCGGCGTCCGGGGTGCCCGGCCCGGGCCCGGGGGCGCCGTCAGAAGTCGGAGACATCCCGGACGTGAAAATCTCACCCCCCGGAACCTTCCTGGTTCACGCCACTCTCATGCGTCGCTAACTGTCGGCTGAAACCGGTTCCTGCCACTGTCGCCGTTAGACAAGTGGAAGAGAATGGGGGAGAGATGGACATCGGAATCCTCGGGCCCCTCGTCGTGCGGGTGGACGGCACTTCCGTGGTCCCCAGCGCGGCCAAGCCCCGGCAGGTTCTGGCTCTGCTCGCGGCCAACGCGGGCCAGCAGACGAGCACGGAGACGATCGCGCAGGAACTGTGGGGAAGCAGCCCGCCCAGCAACCCCTCCGGCGTCGTGCAGACCTACGTCAAGCAGCTCCGGCGCGCCATCGCGGCGGCACTCGACCCGGCCGGGAGCCGCTCCGCGAAGGACGTGCTGCGGCGCGGCCACCACGGCTACCTGCTCGACATGCCCGGCACGGCCACCGACGCCCACGAGTTCGACCGGCTCGCGACACGCGGCCTGCGCGCGCTCGTCGAGGGCGACGGCGCGGAGGCCTCACGCGCGCTGGAGCAGGCGCTGGGCCTGTGGCGGGGACCGGCCCTCGCCGACGTGCGCACCGGCTCCGGCCTCGAAGTGGAGGCGCAGTGCCTGGAAGAGGCGCGGCGGGCGGCGCTGGACGGGCGGATCACGGCGGACCTGCAACTGGGCAGGCACGCCCAGCTGATCGGTGAACTGACGATGCTGACCGCCCGGTTCCCCCTCCAGGAGAGCCTCCACGCGCAGCTGATGGTGGCGCTGTACCGCTGCGGGCGCTCCTCGCAGGCGCTCCACGTCTACCAGCGGATGCGCGCCGCCCACATCGAGGAGCTGGGCATCGAACCCTCCCACCGGCTGCGGAAGTTGCACAGGGCCGTGCTGGAGGCCGACCCGATGCTGGACTCCCCGGTGCCGAGTTTGGCCGCCTTTTAGCGGCCCGAGGCACGGTGGGTGCGCCGGCCGGGACGGCCGCTGTCTCGATGCCCTTCGTCCCGGCCGGCACGCCGGCGACGGACGAGCCCGAGGTGGAGCCCATGACCCGCTATCTGCCCCGCACGACCGAGGACGGCGCGGCCCGGGACGCCGTCCGGCTGCTGTGCTTCCCGTACGCGGGCGGCGGCGCCTCCGCGTACGGGCGCTGGCAGCGGGGACTCGACGCCCATGGCGCGGGTGTGCACGTGCTGCCCGTTCAGCTCCCCGGACGTGAAGGGCGCGTCAACGAGGAGCGGTTCACCGCCCTGAAGGCGCTCGTCGACGACCTGGACGAGCAGCTGGACGACGTGCTGTCCCGGCCGCACGTCTTCTACGGGCACAGCATGGGCGCGCTCATCGCCTGCACACTGACGCTGCGCAGGCAGCAGCGCGGTGCTCCGCTGCCCCTCGCGCTGGTCCTCGGCGCGTACCGGGCGCCCCATCTGCCCGCCCCGACGGTGATCGAACCGGAGGCGGACGACGAGCAGTTGGCGCGGCGGCTCATCGAACTCGGCGGCATACCCGAGGCGTTGACGAAGTACCCGGACTTCCTGCGGGCGTTGCTGCCCGTGGCGCGGGACGACCTGCTGATGTGCCGCGACAGCGAGGCGAGCACGTACGACCAGCTCCTCCAGGTGCCGCTGCACCTCTTCGCGGGACACCGGGACCGGCTGGTGTCCGTGCCGGAGGTGGCCGCCTGGCGGCTGCACGCGGGCAGGGGGAGCGAGTTGCGGACGATGCCCGGCGGGCACTTCTTCCTGCGGGACGACGAGCCGCTGTTCCTGGGGGAGTTGAGCGCGGTGCTGCGCAGGTACGCGCAGAGCGTCGCCTGCGCAGGGGTGCCTGTCTGAGCGGCGCGCGTCCAGCGCCTGACCGGCCGCCGTGTGCGAACGCACCGGCGGCGGTCCCTTTGCGCGACCGCCGGCGGCCTCCCGCTCCCCGGGCGCGTCGGCCCCGGGGCGTGCCGTCGTGCGGGTCGGCCGCGGTTCACGCGTCGGAGAGGCTCGGCAGGGCGGGCACCGGCTCGGCCGCCTCCTCGCTCCAGGCCGTCGGACCGATGGACCGCTGTCTGGGCCGCCGGTGCCTGCCCGGGGTACGGGAACCCGGTACGAGGCGGTGCCTGCCCACCGGGTTGGAGCCCGGCAGCAGCGCCGCGGCCACGGCCGCGCCCGCCGCGACCACGCTCGCCGCGACGAGGAACCCGGACGAGGCCGCTTCCACGAAGGACTGCCGTGCCTCGCGCGACGCCGGCGGGCCGGCGGCCTGCGTGCCGTACTGCCGGGCCAGGACGGTGCCGACCACCGCCACGCCCAGGGCGTTGCCCAGTTCCTGCATGGTGTCGTTGAGTGCGGCGGCGTTCCCGGAGCGTTCCGGCGGGACGAGCGTCATCACGGTGTCGGTGACGGGCGTCAGAGCCAGGCCGATGCCGAATCCGCTGAGCAGCAGCCCCGCCACGATCGGCAGGTAGCTGTCGGAGAACTGGCTGAGCGTCAGCATGCCCGCGGCGGCGCACGCCAGCCCGCACGCCACCCCGCCGTCCGTTCCGGCGAGGCGGGTGAGGGCGGTGGTGAGGGTGGAGCCGAGACCGACGCCCACGGCCAGCGGCGCGACCGCCAGCCCCGCCTCCAGCGGGCTGTAGCCCAGGGCGAACTGGAGCTGCTGCGTCAGTACGAAGAGGGTGCCGGCGAGTCCGAGGAAGAGCAGCATGCTGCCGGCGCTCGCCCCCAGGAACGCGGGCGTGCGCAGCAGGGCGAAGTTGACCATGGGGAAGGGGTGTCTGCGCTCCCAGGCGACGAACCCGGCGGCGCAGGCCCCGCACGCCGTGAGGGCGACGAGTACCGGCGCGGACGTCCAGCCCTGGCCCGCCGCGTGGATCACCCCGTAGACGAGGGCCGTCATCGTCGCCGAACCCAGCACCGCCCCGACCGGGTCGGCCGGGCGCGGCACCTTCTCGGAGGACTCCGGCAGGAGCCACAGGCCCGCCGCGAGGACCACCAGCACGGGCGGCAGGTTGACCAGGAAGATCGAACCCCACCAGAAGCGGTCGACGAGCAGCCCGCCGATGACGGGGCCCGCGGCCACGCCGAGCGCGGACGAGCTGCCCCACACGGCGATGGCGCGGGGCCGTTCGCGGGCGGGGAAGACGTCGACGAGGATCGCGAGCGTCCCGGGCATCACGAACGCGGCGGCCAGCCCCATCACGCACCGTGCGGCGACGAGCTGAACGGTCCCGTCGGCGGTCAGCGCCAGCAGCGAACCCACGCCGAAGCCGCACGTGCCGAGCAGCGTCGCCCGTTTGCGGCCGTACCGGTCCGAGAGCGTGCCCGCCGTCAGCAGGGCCGCCGCGAAGACCACCGCGTACCCGTCGACGATCCACTGCGTGGCGGAGATGCCGGTGCCCAGCTCCTGCATGATCTCCGGAATGGCCACGTTGAGCAGGCCGTTGTTCAGGATGATCACGAAGAGGGCCAGGGACAGCACCCCCAGCATCCACCAGCGTCGCGGGTCCGCTGCTTCGGCCGCCTCCTGCTCCTGCGTCGACGTCCGCATCGGCGGGTTCCCTCCCTCGCTCGGCGTCACCTCGTCGCCGAGGCCGTGTGTGCGTCCGCCGCGTCATGGTGTGCGCCGGTGCTGAAGTCCCGCTTGCGGCCGGGCTCCCGTCCCGCCACGTCGTGTCTTTAGCCAGGCGAAAGCCGCGGCGCGGAACATCCCGGGGTGGTTCGCCAGGTGCCGTCGTGCGCAGATCCGACTCGTACCGGCAGGCGGAGCCGTCGACGAAATGGGAGGATCATGCGCTGGGAAGGCGTTTACGTGGCGGGCACGGGAGCTCGGCTTCCCGAGCCGGTCCCGGCCCGGCAAGCCGTGGAGGCCGGGCTGTACGACCCGGAGCAGGCCGCCGCCGACGACCTGGTCTCGGTGCGGGTGGCGAGCGAGGACACGGCACCGCCGGACATGGCGGTGGAGGCCGCGACGACCGCGCTGAAGCGTTCCGGGCTGGACGCCGAGGACGTGGAACTGCTGGTGCACACCTGCATCTGGTTCCAGGGCGTGCAGATGTGGCCCGCGGCGTCGTACGTGGCCGGGCACGCTCTGGGCCGGCAGGTGCCGGCCTTCGGGATGCGGCAGGAGTGCAACGCGTGCCTCGGTGCGCTCGAACTGGCCGCGCGTCACGTGCAGTCGGGCCCCGCGAACGCGGCGGCGATGGTCACCTCCGCCGACCGTTTCGGCGAGCCGCAGATCCAGCGCTGGAGCAGCGAACCCGGCTTCGTCTACGGCGACGGCGCCACAGCCCTGCTCCTCTCCAGGCGGGGCGGGTTCGCCCGGCTGCTCGCCACGGTCACCGGTGCCGACAACTCCCTCGAGGCGGTGCTGCGCGGAACGGGCTTCCGTCCGCGCCCCACGGAGGAGCCCCTCGATCTGCCGGGCCGCGTCGAGCACTTCGTCAGGACCAGCAGCGGCGGATTCCGCACGGCGACGGAGCGGGTGACCGCCGTCGTACGCGACGTCGTCGCGTCCGTGCTGCACGAGGCGGGCACCGGCATGGACGGCATCGCGCGGATCGTCGTGCCCGCGAGCGGCCGCAGCCGGATGGACTGGCAGGTGCGGCAGATGCTGGGCGTCCCGCTGGAGAAGTCGACCTGGGACTTCGCACGCCGTACCGGGCACCTCGGCGCGGGCGACCAGTTCGCCGGATTCAACGACCTCGTCGAGACGGGCCAGGTGCGCGCGGGCGACAAGGTGCTTCTCGTGGGCGGCGGTTCGGGCTTCACCTGCACGTGCGCCGTCGTGGAGATGACCGAGGACCCCCAGTGGGCGACGGAGGCGGGAGCGCCCGAGGACCGCGGCGCGGCGAACGGCGACGGGGAGGTGGCGGCGTGACCACCCCAGCCGACGTACCGGCCTTCGAGACCTTCCGTCCCTCCGGCACGGTCGACAACGCGGCCGACGCGATCCTGGCACGCTCGGTGGCCGGCTCTCCCTCCGCGCCCGCGGTGCGCGACTGCGACGGTGTGTGGACGTACGCCGAACTCGACGCGGCCGCCCGCGACTTCGCCGCACGGCTCGACGCGCTCGGCGTCCGCCCCGGCGACCGGGTGCTCGTACGGGTGGGCAATGTGCGGGAGTTCGCCGCGCTGCTGTACGGAACGTGGCGGCACGGCGCGGTGTTCGTGCCGATCGGCCCCGCGATGGGAACCTTCCACCTCCGGTCGGTGATCGCCGACGCCGAGCCGGCGCTGATCGTGGCGACCGCCGCGGAGCGGGAGGGCGTCGGGGAGTTCGCGTGGCCCGAGGGCATCCCCGTGCAGGTCCTGGAGGAGCTTCGCCTCGCCACGGAGCCGGCGGCCGGAGCCCCGCCGGGCGGACCCGCCGGGCCGGTCCCCGCCGACCGGCTCGCGCTGCTGATCTACACCTCCGGAAGTACCGCCACGCCCAAGGGAGTCGCCTGCCCCCACGCCCAAGTGGCGTTCGCGGCACGCGCGGTGGCGGAACGGCTGCGGTACCGGGCGGACGACGTCGTGCTGACGGCCGTCCCGCTCTCCTTCGACTACGGCCTCTACCAGGTGCTGCTGTGCGCCCTGGCGGGTGCGGAGCTGCTGCTGTCCGACGCGGACGGGCACGCCCGCCTCCTCGGCTACGCGCGCACCGGCGGTGCGACGGTCGTGCCGCTGGTGCCCTCCCTGGGGGAGATGCTCGTCCGCCTCGCCGCCCGGGATCCGCGTCCCACCGCCGTGCGGCTGTTCACCAATACCGGCGCGGCGCTCAACCCGCCGCTCATCGCCGCGCTGCGCGAACGCTTCCCCGGTGCGCGGGTGGCGCCGATGTACGGCACGACCGAGTGCAAGCGCATCACCATCCTGGAGCCCGACGGCGACCTGGAGCGACCCGGCTCCGTCGGGTCCGCCCTGAGCGGGACCGAGGTGCTGATCCTCGACGGCGACGGCCGGCCCGTACCCGCCCTGGACGTCGGGGAGATCGCGGTGCGCGGGCCCCACGTCATGGCCGGCTACTGGCGGGCGCCGGAGCCCACCGCCCAGCGTTTCCGCACCGCCGCGGACGGAACCGTCACCCTGCACACCGGGGACTACGGCTGGCTGGACGCCGACGGCCACCTGTACTTCCAGGGACGCCGCGACGACCTGTTCAAGCGGCGCGGCACGCGGATGAGCGCCGTGGAGATCGAGGCCGCCGTGCTCGACATCGAGGGTGTCAGGGAAGCGGCGCTGCTCGTGCCGGAGGACGGCCGCGACATGGTCCTCTTCGCCGTGGGCGAGGTCACCCACGAGGACGTGCTGCTGGGGCTGGCGGAACGCGTCGAGCAGGCGAAGGTGCCCGACCTGTGCCACATGCTGCCGGCCCTTCCGCTCACGCCGAACGGCAAGACCGACCGCAAGCTGCTCAAGGAGTACCTGAAGGAGGCCGTCGGTGGCCGCTGAGCACTCCGGGCTCTCCCCGGCCGCTGCGGAGGAACTCGCCGCCCGCTACGGCAGCCCGCTCTACGTCTACGAGCTGGCCAGGGTGCGGGCGGCGTACGCCGACCTCACCGACGCGCTGCCCTCGCCCTGCCGCCTCTACTACTCGCTGAAGGCCAACCCGCACCCCGACCTCGTGGCCGAGCTGCGCCGCTGCGGCGCACGCGCGGAGGTGACCTCGCGGGGCGAGCTGGCCTCGGCGCTGGAAGCGGGCTGCCGCGCCGGCGAGCTGCTCTACTCGGGCCCCGGCAAGACGCCGGGCGAGCTGGCCGAGGCCATGCACCGGGGTGTGCGGTCGTACTCGGCCGAGTCCTTCGGCGACCTGGAAGGCATCGGCGCCGCCGCCTCCACGCTCGGCGTGACCGCCGGCTGCGTGCTGCGCATCAACGCGGCGGGGGCGCCCGGCAGCGCGGGCCTGCGGATGACGGGCAGCGCCTCGCAGTTCGGCTTCGACCTGGACACGCTGCTGGCCGCGCCGGACCGGCTGAAGGTGCCGGGGACACGCACCGTGGGGCTGCACTTCTTCCCGCTCACCAACGCACGCGACGAGGAGAGCCTCCGCGCCGAGCTGGTGCAGAGCATCCGCACGGCCGCGCAGCTCCGCTCGTCGCTGGGGATCGAGCTTCAACTCGTCGACCTCGGCGGGGGGTTCGCGGCACCGTACGCCGTGCCGGGGGAGCGCCCCCGCTACACGGGGCTGCGGAAGGGGGTGAGCGAGGCGCTCGACGAGTGGCTGCCGGGCTGGCGCGAGGGCGCGCCCGTCGTGGCGTTCGAATCGGGACGCCATCTCGTGGGCGACAGCGGCCAGTTGCTGTGCACCGTCACCGACGTCAAGGACAGCCGGGGCACCCTGTACGCCGTACTCGACACCGGCATCAACCATCTGGGCGGCCTCTCGGGGCTGGGGCGTCTGCTGCCGATGGCCGCCCGTCCCGTGCGGCCCGCGGAGGGCACGGAGGCCGACGCGGTGCGCGCCACACTCGCCGGTCCGCTGTGCACTCCGGCGGACGTGCTGGGACGCGGCGTCGAGATGCCGGGACTCGCGGCCGGGGAACTGATCGCCTTCCCCAACGTGGGCGCGTACGGCCTGACGGCGAGCCTCCTGGGCTTCCTCGGGCATCCCGCGCCCGCCGAAGTCGTCATGGACGGCGGCGAAGTCGTCACCGCCACCCGGCTCGCACTGCGCCGGGAAGCGGCCGGAGCCCCGGCCACCACACCTCTGCCGTCAAGGAGCTGAGCTGACATGACCGATCGCTGCTGGGACGCGTCCTACGAGAAGCTGCTGAGGGGGGCCCTGCCGAGGCTCGCCGAGAAGGAGACCGTCTCGCCGGACACGAGCCTCAAGTCCGTGGGACTCGACTCCCTCGCCATGGTCGAGGTGCTGGCCCTGGTCGAGAACGAGTACGGAATCACCATCCCCGACGAGGAGTTGAGCGCCGGCGTCTTCGACACGCCGGGCACCCTGTGGACCCTCGTCTCCGCACTGCGCGAGCAGCGCACGCCGGGCGTGGCCTGAGCGGGGAGTGGGAGTAGGCGGGGGCCGCGGCGCGGGGACACCGGCGCCGCGGCCCCCGCGCTGTCGTACGGGGGCTCAACCGGCCCCGGTGCGGCGGCGCTCGGGTGCGGCGCGGACGTCCGCAGGCGTCCCGCCGCGCTTCAGCGGGGCTAAAGCACCCTCCGCGAGATTCGTCGCAACGACGGAAGGTGTGACTCTCCATGTTCTCTGCCCTGGGCTCCGCGCTGCATGCGCGACGGCGCGTCAGTCTGCTGCTGGCGGTGCTGGCCGCGATCGTGGCCGGCTACTTCGGCGGCAGCGTGGAGAGCAGGCTGACCAACGGCCTCTCGGACTACGACGATCCGCACGGACCCAACGTCGCCGCCCGCGAAGTCATCGAGTCGGCCACCGGCGTCGACGCCCAGCAGGGCTACGCCGTCCTCATCGCCACGGACACGCGGCTCGACGCCGGGGACGCCGCTCCCCGCGAAGTGACCGCCGCCGCACGGATGCTGCGCCAGCGGCCCGAGGTGAAGAAGGTCGTCGACTTCTCCACCGCGGGCGACGCCGCACTGATCTCCGAGGACGGGCGCAGCACCGTCGTCATGGGCGCGGTGCGCCCCATGACGGACGCCGCGACCATCGACGCGGAGAAGGAGCTGCAGCAGGCGATCGAGGACGACCCCGCACTGCGCGGCAAGGCGTGGCTGGGCGGTCCCACTCCCGGCCACGTACAGGTCGCGGAGGTCTCCAACGAGGACCTCGCGACCGCCGAGGGCCTCGCCTTCCCCGTCATCCTCGTGCTGCTCTTCCTCGTCTTCCGCGGCGTCGTCGCCGCTCTCGTGCCGCTCATCGGCTCCGTGGTGTCACTGCTGCTCACGTTCGCCGGCCTGCGCCTGGCCACCGGCTTCATGGACGTCTCGACGGGCGCGCTCAGCCTCGCCTTCGCCCTCGGACTGGGCCTCTCCGTCGACTTCGGGCTGCTGATCGTCTCCCGCTACCGCGAGGAGATCGCCCAGGACGGACCGGGCGCGGAGGCACTGCGCCGGACCGTCGCCACGGCAGGGCGCACGGTGCTCTTCAGCGCTCTCACCGTCGCCGCGGCGCTCGCCGCGCTGACGGTCTTCCCCCAGCCCTACCTGCGATCGATGGGCCTGGCCGGCGTCGTCACGGTGATCTCCGCCGCGGTGTTCGCGCTGCTCGGACTGCCCGCGCTGCTCGCCGTGCTCGGAGCCAGGATCAACTCCCTGGCTCCCCGCCGCTGGCAGCGCACCGCCGGAGCGGGCGAGGCGGCCGGCCACCGCTGGCACCGCATCGCCTCCGCGGTGATGCGCCGTCCCGGGGTCCTCGCGGTCGTCGCGACGGCGGTCCTGCTGGCGATCGCCTCCCCGGTGGCCGGAGCGCGGTTCACCGGAGCCGACGCCGGCATGCTCCCGGCCGGCACGAGCGCCGGTCATGTGGCGCAGGTACTGGAGCGGGACTTCGAGGAGCCCGCCACGTCCCCGCTGCAGATCGTGCTGGACACCCCGCGCGGCGGACCCGGACTCGCCGCCTACCGTGCGGAGATCGCGGACGTGCCCGGCGTACGCGACGTGGGCAGGCCCTTCCGGCTGGACGGCGGCCACTGGGAGATCGACGCCGTACTCGCGGGCGCCCCCCTCGGCAACTCCGCCCAGGACGCCGCCCGCGCCGTGCAGGCCCTGGACGCGCCCCACCAGGCCCGCTACACCGGCCTGACCGCCGACCTCACCGCCCAGCAGGACTCCATCACCGACCGGCTGCCCCTGGCCGCCGGGGTGCTGTCCCTGGTGACGCTGCTCCTGCTGTTCGCCTTCTCCGGTTCCGTCCTGCTGCCTCTCACGGCGCTGCTGATGAACCTCCTCTCCACCGGTGCGGCCCTCGGCTTCCTGGTGTGGGTCTTCCAGGGCGGGAACCTCGGCTTCACCGCGCAGAGCGGCATCGAGACCACCACGCCGGTGCTCGTCTTCGCGCTCGCGTTCGGGCTCTCCACGGACTACAACGTCTTCCTCCTGGGACGCATCCGCGAGGCGAAGGCGTCGGGTCTCGACGACCGCGCGGCGGTGGCCGAGGGCCTCGCGCGCACGGGCCCGATCGTCACGTCCGCCGCGCTGCTGTTCTGCGTCGCCGTCGGCGCACTCGCGCTGGGCCGCCTGGTCCTCGTCCAGGAACTGGGCCTGGGCACGGCCTTCGCGGTGCTGATCGACGCGACCCTTGTACGCGCCCTGCTGGTGCCGTCGCTGATGGCGCTGCTGGGCCGCACCAACTGGTGGGCGCCCGCTCCACTGCGCAGCCTCCATCGGGCACTGCGCCTGGACCGGATGGAGCCGCCGGGGCGGCCACCGTCGGCAGGGGAGGTCATCCACGCCGGCGGTGCCGCCGATACCCCCGGGCCCGGGCACAGCTCCCGGCCGGAGAAGTCACCGGCGGGAACGTCCGTCTGACCGCGGACCCCGCGAGCCGCTTCCCGGCGCCCGCGCCGGGAACGGCCGTCCCGCCCTGCTCTTCCCGCCCGCCATCACCCACGATCCCGCCTCAGGAGAAGCCCCATGGCGACCGAGACCAGCACCGGAACCGGCGAAGGCACCAGCGCCGGACCCGAGTACACCTACCCCTTCCACCGTCCTTCCGCCGTCGAAGTGCCGCCGGTGTACGAGGAGTTGCGCGCCAAGTGCCCCGTGGCGCACGTGCGGCTGCCCAGCGGGGACGACGGCTACGTCGTCTCCCGCTACGACGACGTGCGGACCGTCCTGTCGGACCTGCGCTTCAGCCGGGCCGCGACCGTGGAGCCGGGCGCGCCGCAGCTGTCGAAGACGCCGCCGCTGGCGGGCGGCCTGTTCACGATGGACCCGCCGGAGCACACGAGGCTGCGCAAGCTCGTCTCGCGGGAGTTCACGGCGCGCCGCGTGCACAACCTGCGTCCGCGCATCCAGGAGCTCACCGACGACCTGCTGGACAAGATGGAGAAGCTCTCCCCGCCGGCGGACCTCAACACCGAACTGGCCTTCCCCCTGCCGGTGATGGTGATCTGCGAGCTGCTGGGCGTGCCCTTCGAGGACCGCGACCGCTTCCGGGCCTGGTCCGACGCGTTCGTCTCGCTCACCTCGCACACCCCCGAGGAGTCCCTGGCGCAGCGCAAGTCCATGGTCGAGTACCTGGCCGCGCTGGTGCAGCGCAAGCGTGAGGAGCCGACCGACGACCTGCTCGGCGCGCTGGTCTCCGCGCGCGACGAGCAGGGGAGTCTCAGCGAGCACGAGCTGATCACCATGGGGATCACGCTGCTGGTGGCCGGCCACGAGACCACCGTCAGCATGATCGGCACGTGCGTGCTGACGCTGCTGCGCCACCCGGAGCACCTGGACGCGCTGCGGGAGAGCCCGGAGAAGATGGAGCACGCGGTGGAGGAGCTGCTGCGGATGAACCCCATCGGCGACGGCGGTCCCCTGCGGGTCACCCTGGAGGACGTCGAACTGGGGGGCACCGTCATCCCGAAGGGCAGCGCGGTGCTCGCGGCCATCTGCTCCGCCAACCGCGACCCCGAGCAGTTCACCGACGGCCCCGCCGACGAGTTCGACCCCGCCCGGCCCTCCGCGACGAGCCACGTGGCGCTGGGACACGGCGCGCATTTCTGCCTCGGGGCCGCCCTGGCGCGGGCCGAACTCCAGATCGTGCTCTCGTCGTTGCTCCGCCGCTTCCCGCGGCTGCGTCTTGCCGCGGACGTCGGAGATCTGCGCATGTCCACGGGGATGATGGTGCACGGACTGACGAAGCTGCCCGTCACCTGGTGACCGACGCGGCATCCGTGAACGTCCCCCGTCCCGCCTGGAGTTGAGGAGACAACCGTGACGAGCAGCGAACCCGGGAGCGGAGCCGCGGAGCGTCCCGTCGCCTGGCCGGCCCGGCTGGCCTGGGCGGCGCTCGGCGCCTTCCTGCTGTTCTGGGCGGTGTTCGAGGCGGTGAAGCACGGCGGATGGACGATCCCGATGGCCGTGCTGGGCGTCCTCGTGCCCGACCTGTCGTTCCTGCTGGGGGCGGGGAGCGGGCCGCGCGAACCGGGCCGGATGCCGGCCCGCATGGTCGGCGTCTACAACCTGCTGCACCGGCCGCTGATCCCGGTGGTGGCGCTGGTGGCCCTGTCGTTCGCGCCCACCGCGAACACGACCATCGCCGCGCCCTTCACCTTCGCGCTGGCCTGGCTCGGCCACATCTGCGTCGACCGCGTACTCGGCTACGGGCTGCGCGCTCCGGACGGACGGCCCCGCTGAGGGCGCAGGCCGGCTCCTCCCCCTGCCGGCCTGTGCCCCACTCCGGGTGGAAACGCCGGACGGCCCAGGACCCCTCGCGGGTCCTGGGCCGTGACGTGCGGCGGCGCCGCCTCGCCTCACTGCCTCGGCAGCGCCTGCGAACCGGACTGACGGCGGGCGACGTGCGGGCCCGGCTCCTGGAGCTGGAAGTACGCCTGCGCCAGCACCCGCTGGGTGAGGGCCTTGCTGCGCCCCACCAGGCGGTAGAGCGTCCGCCGGAACAGGGAGCCGATCGGCCCGTGCAGCGCGAACAGCCGCTCCTGGCGCAGCTGGAGGCCCCGCGACCCCGCCACCGACGCCTCACGCAGCTGCTGGAACTGCTCGCCCGCGCGCAGCAGCCGGTCCGTGCCGCCGCCGGCGGCCAGTGCCTCCTCCACCAGGGGGGCCAGCGCCACAGCGTCGATGATGGCGTGGTTGACGCCCTGGCCCAGGATGGGCGTCAGGGTGTGGGCGGCGTCGCCGACGAGCGTCAGCCCCGGCGCCGACCACTTGGGGACGACGGTGGTGAAGATGTCCAGCATCGAGGTGTCCGACCAGCTGCGCACCTCCTGGCGGACTGCCTCCGAGAGCTCCGGCGCCAGCAGGTCGAGGCGTTCGTAGAGAGCGGTCAGCCCCTGCGAACGCAGCTCCTTCAGACCGCCCTTGGGGATGTTGAACCCGACGCGGACGCTGTCCGGCTGCGTCGGCAGGAACAGCGCGTGCTGGTCGCCGCGGATGCGGATGCGGTACGTGCGGTCGTCCCACTCGGCCGGGAAGGGCAGCTTCAGCCAGATCACGTCCCGCTCCAGCGGCACCTTGGTGCACGCCAGCCCGGCCATCTCGCGCACCTTGCTGAACCGGCCGTCGGCGGCGACGGTGAGGGCCGCGTTCACGGTCACCACGCCGTCGGGCGTACGTGCCTCCACGCCGGTGACGGTGCCGTCGGCGTCGCGTACGAGGCCGATCGCGGTCGCCCGGCGCAGGAGCGTGAACTCCTCGTGCTGCCCGCCGGCTTCGGCCAGGGCCGAGAGCAGGGCCGGCTGCGGCATCTCCACCGGATACGGATGGGGGTAGGTGAAGTCGGCGAAGTCGGCCCGCAGCACCGTGCTTCCGGCGTCCTCGATCTCCATGTGGTGCATCTGCTGGTACTCGCCGTCGAGCCGCTCCAGCAGCCCCAGCCGGTCCAGCAGCCAGACGGAGTCGGGCGAGACCGACTCGCCGCGGAAGGACCGGTCGAAGTGCCTGCTCTGCTCCAGCACCACGACGGAGACCGAACGCTTGGCGAGTTCCACGGCGAGTGTCAGTCCCGCCGGGCCGCCTCCCACGACGCATACCTGTGCGGTCAGCTCTGTTGTCATCTCCGTGCTGCCTTTCAGGAAGGGGGTCGGCCGATGCTCCGGCCCCTCCCTAAAGGAGTGCTTGCAGGGCGGGAGCCGGCGAGCACAAGGCCGGCTTAAGAACGCCCTCACACACTCGGCGCGACAAGCGGTACCGGGCTGTGCGCTGGCAAGCCACGCGTGACAGCGGCCCGGCCGGGACCAGCGAAGCGGAGGATGCGGCCGTGACAGCACCAGCAGCACCGGCGGAGCACGCGGCCGCCGCGCGGAGACCGCCCCTGGAGAGGCTGCGGGAGCTGTACGCCGCGGGCAGGGTCGCCTCCGACTACCGCTCCGTCGCCCCCCTCCTCGCCGAACTCGACCCGGGTGACGGCGCCTTCGCCGGCCTGGCACGCGCCGGGCGAGTGCTCGCCAAGGTCCCCCACGAGCGGATACGCGAGCACAACCCCGACGTGCCGTGCCTGACCGCCGCGGTCACCGGGTCCTCGACCGTCGACGCCCTCGCCCCGGCCCTCACAGCACAACTCGCCCGCCACGGCGTCGCGTTGCGCTGCCTTCCCGTCGGCTCGGGGACGTGGCAGCGTGATCTGCGGGACACCGGCAGCCAGCTGTACGCCCCCGGCACAGACCTCGCCCTGTGCGTACTCGACGCCGGGATCGTCTTCGGCGAACTCCCCGCCCGCTGGGGCGTGGAGGACGTACGCGCCGCAACCGCCGCCAAGCTCGAACTGCTCGACGGGCTCGCCGGGCGCTGGGCGGGACAGGCGCAGGGCACGTTCGTCCTCAACACCCTCCCGCTGCTGCGCCACCACACGCACCAGCTCGTCGACCTCCGGGCCCGCACGGAACTCGCCGCGCTGTGGCGGGAGTTCAACGCCGGCATCCTGCGCCTCGCCCTCCGCCACGAGCGTGTGCACGTCGTCGACACGGAGATCCTGGCCGCGGAGGGCGGACCCGTACGCGACCCCCGGCTCGCGGCCTACGCCAAGGTCCACCTCGGCGAGGAGCTGCTGGGCCGCTACGCCCGCGAAGCGGGCCACTACGCCCGTACGCTGCTGGGCCGTACCCGGAAAGTGCTGGTCGTCGACCTCGACAACACGCTGTGGGACGGAGTGCTCGGCGACGACGGCGCCGAGGGCATCGCCGTCGCGTCGACCTACCGCGGTGAGGCGTTCGGCGCGTTCCAGCGGACCGTCCGGCAGCTCGGCTCCCAGGGAGTGCTGCTCGCGGCGTGCAGCAAGAACGACAGCGGCCCCGTCCTCCAGGTGCTGCGGGACCACCCCGACATGGCGCTGCGCGAGGAGGACTTCGTCGGCGTCGTCGCCAACTGGGAGCCCAAGGACGGCAATCTGAAGGAACTTGCCGGACGTCTCAACCTCGGCGTCGACAGCTTCGTGTTCGCCGACGACTCGCCCTTCGAGTGCGGCCTCGTCGCCTCCTCGCTCCCCGAGGTCGCGGTGGTGCGGCTGAACGAGGAGCCGGCGCTGCACATCGAACGCCTCCTCGCGGACGGCTGGTTCGACGTGCTGGAGCTGACCGCGGAGGACCGGCGGCGCACCGCCCAGTACCGCTCGGACGCTGAGCGGCGCACACTCCTCGACAGCGCCGGGTCGATGGAGGACTACCTGCGGGACCTGGACGTGCGGGTCGCCGTATCGCCGGCCTCGGGAAACGAACTCGACCGCGTCTCCCAGATGACCCTGCGCACCAACCAGTTCAATATGACGACGCAGCGCCTCCAGCCGGACGCCGTACGGGAGCTGGCAGCAGACCCCGGACGACTGGTCCTCGCCGTCCGCTCCCGGGACCGCTTCGGGGACAACGGCGTCGTGGGCGCGCTGCTCGGCTCCCGGCGCGAGGGCGTACTGCACCTGGACAACATGCTGCTGAGCTGCCGCGTCTTCGCCCGCGGCATCGAACAGGCGGCGCTGGGCGCTCTGCTGGCCCACGCGCAGCGGAGCGGCCTCGGAGAGGTGCGCGCGCGGTACGTGCGGACGGCCAAGAACCACCGCGTGCGCGGCTTCTACCCCTCGATGGGGTTCTCCGCGGTCCAGGAGTCCGACGCGGAGGTCCGCTTCCGCCACGACCTGGGTGAACTGCCCCCGCTCCCGGGCCACGTGACGCTCACGGCGTCGTTCGGGGAGGGGAGCGAAGGGAGCTGAGCCGGACGCGGCGACGGCGCGTCTCCGGCGCGGGCCGGCCGCGACGCGCCCCGGCCGGCTCCCCGCCGGGCACCCCCGTCCCGCGCATCGGGAGAGCAAGGGCACAAGTCTCCCCTTAGCACCGCAAAGCACGATCAACCACCCGCACACCCCTCGCCGGCGCTCAGCCAGCGGAACTCGGAGAGGCCAGGGAACGATGCCGACAACCTTCCGCACCTTCACGGAACTGGTCCTGGAGCGCACAGCCGCGCACAGCGCCAAGGACGCCTTCGTCTACCTTCCGGACGGAACGGGCGGTTCGGGCCCGGAGCACCTCACGTACGCACGCCTGGACGACGAGGCCCGCCGCACCGCGGCCTGGCTGCAGGAACACGGGGCGTCCGGCCGCCAGGTGCTGCTGCTCTACCCGACGGGAACCGCCTTCATCAAGGCGTTCACGGGCTGCCTCTACGCGGGCTCCGTCGCCGTACCGGCGCCGCTGCCGACGGAGCAGGGCCAGCACTTCAGCCGCGTCTCGGGCATCCTGCGGGACTCCGAGGCCCGCGCCGTCCTCACCGACTCCGCCAACGCCCCCGCCATCAGCGAGTGGCTGGCGGCCGAGGGCATGACCGACGTGCTGTGCCTGGCCACCGACTCCGGGGACTTCGCCGACCCGGCCGCCTACAGGGAACCGGGCATCGACCCGGAGAGCCTGGCCTTCCTGCAGTACACCTCCGGATCGACCAGCGACCCCAAGGGCGTGATGGTCTCCCACCGCAACCTGCTGGCGAACGAGGAGACCATCCACCGCGTGGTCCGCTCCCACAGTGACTCCACGATCGGCGGATGGCTGCCCTTCTACCACGACATGGGCCTGATCGGGCACATCCTCCAGCCCCTCTACATGGGCGCCCGCGGCGTGCTGATGTCCCCCGTCTCGTTCCTCAAACGGCCCCACCGGTGGCTGGAGATGATCGGCGAATACGGGGTCGAGATCGGCGGCGGCCCCAACTTCGCGTACGAGCTGTGCATGCGGCGCGTCAGCGACGAGCAGCTCGCCGGCCTCGACCTGAGCCGCTGGGAGTCCGCGGTCAACGGCGCGGAACCCATCAGGGCCGAGACCGTACGGGCCTTCACGGAGCGCTTCGCGGCGGCCGGCTTCCGGCCCGAGGCGTTCTTCCCCTGCTACGGCATGGCGGAGACGACGCTGCTCGTCTCCGGTGCGCCCCGCGGCACCCGGCCGGTGCTCCGCGACGTCGACGCCGCGGGACTCGAGGGCGGCGAACTCGCCCCCGTCCAGGCCGGAGAGGCCTCCCGCACCCTCGTGAGCAGCGGCGCCTGCGACCACTTCGAGCTGCGCATCGTCGACCCGGAGACCCGGCGGGAGCGCCCCGCCGGAAGCGTCGGCGAGATCTGGCTCAAGGGCGAGAGCGTCGCGACGGGCTACTGGAAGAACCCCGGGACGAACAAGGAGATCTTCGACGCCGCCATCGAGGGCGGCGCCCCCCGAGGCGGTCCGGACGGCGGCGGCTGGCTCCGCACCGGCGACCTCGGAGCGGTCGACGGCGGCGAACTGTTCGTCACGGGACGCCTCAAGGAACTGATCATCTTCTCCGGACGCAACCTCTACCCGCAGGACGTCGAACGCGTCGCGCAAACGGGAGAGAAGGCGCTCAACGCCGGCTCCGGCGCCGTGTTCTCCGTCGAGAGCGACCGCGAACACCTCGTCGTCGTGCAGGAGGTCCGCCCGAGCGCGCTGACCGAGGACCTGCCCACCGTGGCGGGCGGGATCCAGCGGCGCGTCAGCAGGGAGTTCAACGTACCCGCGGGCAACGTCGTGCTCGTACGCCCCGGCACCGTCCGCAAGACCACCAGCGGCAAGATCCAGCGCACCCTGATGCGCAAGCTGTTCCTGGAGGGCGCGCTGACACCTCTGCACGAGGTGCTGGAACCGGCCGTCCGCGAGCTGGCCGCCCGTACCGCGGACCGGTCCCCGGCGCCGGTGGTCTGACATGGAACACCCGCCGTACCGGCTTGCGGAGGAGCTGGACCGGTTCCTGGGCGACCCCGGGGAACCGGCCGGGGACTTCTCCTACGCCCGCTGCGTGGAACTCGACGAGAAGGAGGAGTTCCCCGCGGACATCTGCCGCCGCCTCGACGAATGGGGCCTGCCCGGCTACTACGTGCCGCAGCGGCACGGCGGGCGGCTCGGCGACTACGAGCAGCTCCTCCAGATCATGCGCGGCGTCGCCCGGCGGGACCTGACGGTCGCCGTCGGGCACGGCAAGACCTACCTCGGCGCCGTCTGCGCGTGGGTCGCCGGAACGGACGAGCAGGCCCGCCGGCTCGGCGCCGAAGTGACGGCCGGCGTCCCCGTCTCCCTCGCTCTGACCGAACGGGCCCACGGCAGCGACCTGCTGGCGAACGAGGTGACGGGGCTCCCCGGCGCGCCGTCCGCGGACGGGTGGAGCGTCACCGGCGAGAAGTGGCTCATCAACAACGCCACCCGGGGCTCCATGCTGTCGCTGCTCACCCGCACCGACCCGGGCGGCGGGCCGCGCGGCTTCAGCGTGCTCCTGGTCGACAAGCGTCGTCTGAGCGAGGGCAGTTACCGCCATCTGCCGAAGGTGCGCACGCACGGCATCCGCGGCGCCGACATCTCCGGCATCGTCCTCGACGGTGCGCGGGTGCCGCGCGAGGCGCTGGTCGGAGCAGAGGGCGGCGGCATCGAGACGGTGCTGAAGGCGCTTCAGCTGACCCGGACGATGTGCGCCGCGCTCTCCCTGGGATCCGCGGACCACGCGCTGCGCCTCGCTCTGGACTTCGTCGAGGAACGCGAACTGTACGGCCGGCGGCTCGTGCAACTGCCGCAGGCCCGCCAGGTCCTGGCCGAGGCGGCGGCGGACGTGCTGACGCACGAGGCGCTCGCCGTGGTGGCCTCACGGGCAGTGCACACGCAGACGGCGGAGATGAGCCTGACCTCCGCCGTCACGAAATACCTGCTCCCCAGCGGCACCGAGGACGTCTTCGCCGCCGTCACCAGGCTGCTCGGCGCCCGCGCGTTCCTCAAGGACGTGTACGCGCAGGGCATGTTCCAGAAGGCGGAGCGCGACCACCGCATCGTCGGCCTCTTCGACGGCAACACGCTGGTGAACCTCAACTCCCTCGTCAGCCAGTTCCGTTCACTCGCCCGCGGCTTCGAGCGGGGCACCGGTGACGTCGAGGGCGCCAGAGCCGCCTTCGACCTCTCGGCGCCGCTGCCCGAGATGGACCCGGCCGCGCTCTCGCTCGTCGCCCGCCGCGGCAGCGGCGTCCTCGCCACCCTCGGCGAGTCGGTGCGGGAGCTGCGGCGGCAGTCCGTACGGGCCCCCGCCCTGGGCGAGGCCGCACGCGCTGCGGAGCGGCTGCTGTCCGTCGCCACCCGTCTGCACGCCGAGATGGCCGCCCGGCCGCTCGCCGTCGGCGACGTGCCGCCCGCCTCGTTCGAGACGGCCCGCCGCTACACGCTGTGCTACGCCGCGGCCGCGTGCCTGGGTCTCTACACGCACAACGCGTCCGGGACGCAGGCTCCCGGCACCGCCCCGCACCCGCTGTGGCAGGACGGCCTGTGGTTGCGCACCGCGCTGGACCGGCTGCTGGTGCGGCTGGGCGAGCCCGGCTGCGACGACCCCGCCGCCTACGACGAACTGCTGGAGCGGATGCGTGAACTGCGCGGCTCCGGCGAGCTGTTCGCGCTCTTCCCGCAACGCCTGCCCGAACCGGCCCGTACACCGGCCGACGGCTCCGGCCGGCCCGCTGCCGAGCCCACCCCAGGAAGCTGAGAGGACGCCATGCCGACCGGTACCGAGGCCGCGGGACGGCCGCCGCAGGCCCCTGCGCAAGAGGGCCAGGAGGGCCACGGCGAGTCCGCCGTGCCGGCCGGGCAGGAGGCGCGGGCCGCGGCCCGCGTCGCCGTGCTGGAGGAAGCCCTCGGCGACCCCGCCGACGAACGCAACGAGGTCTCCTACGCACACCTCCTGCAGGCCGACGAGGCCGGCGAACTGTCCGAGCCGGGCGAACGCGTCCTCGACGAGGTGATGCTCAACGCCGACTTCGTGCCCCGCGGGCAGGGCGGACGGCTGGAGCGGATCGACCACCTGGTCCGAGTGCTCCGGCCCGTCTTCCGCCGCGACGTCGCACTCGGGCTCGGCTACGGGGTCACGTCCTTCATGGCCGCCGTCAACGTGTGGGCGGCCGGGGACGGCGAACAGCGCCGCCGCATGGCCCGGCTGCTGCTCGAAGGCGGCAAGGTCTCCGTCGCCTACCACGAACTCGCCCACGGCAACGACTTCGTGCGCAACGAGTTCGCCGCACAGGCCGAGGCGGGCGGCGGGTACCGGCTCAAGGGCTCGAAGCAGGTCGTCAACAACGCCGGGCGCGCCCGCGCCTGGGTGCTCTTCAGCCGCACCGACCCGGCGCCGGGCAGCCGCAGCCACTCCGTGCTCTTCACCGGACGCGACTCCTGCGACCCGGAGAGGTACCGGGTGCTTCCCCGCTACGACAGCGTCGGCGTACGCGGCTGCCACCTGTCCGGGCTCGAATTCGACGACTGCCACGTGCCCCCCTCCGACCTCGTCGGAGAGGCCGGCAAGGGAGTCGAAGTCGCCCTGCGCGCCTTCCAGATCACCCGCACCGCCATGCCGGGGATGGCGCTGGGCGCCGCCGACACGGCGCTGCGCACCGTCGTGCGGTTCGCCGCCGGCCGCCGGCTCTACCGCCGCACCGTCCTGGAGATCCCGCACGCCAGGGCCGCACTCGCGGGGGCCTTCACGGACCTGCTCGTGTGCGACAGCCTCTCGCTGGCGGCCTCCCGCGCGGTGCACCTGCTGCCTGCGGAGACGAGCGTCTACGCGGCCGCCGTGAAGTACCTCGTGCCGCGGATGCTGAGCGAGACCATGAACGAACTCGCCGTCGTCCTGGGGGCGCGCTACTACGTCCGCGAGGGCGAGTTCGGCATCTTCCAGAAGCACATCCGCGACCTTCCGGTGCTCAGCCTCGGGCACGCCGGATCCGCCGCCTGCCAGGCCACGATCATCCCGCAGCTGTCCCGGCTGGCCAGACGGTCGTGGTTCACCTCCCCGCCTGCCCCGCCGGAGCTGTTCGCGCTCCGCGGGGACCTGCCCGGCATCCCCTTCGACCGGCTCACCCTCACCGCGGGCGGCGACTCGCTGAGCGCGACGCTCGTCGCCGCCGTCGACGAACTGCCCGCGGGCACACCGCTGGAGCAGGCCGTACGGGACCTCGCGCTCGGCATGGTGGGGGAGCTGAGACAGGTCCAGGAGCGCAGCCGCGCCCTGTCGGCGACGGACCGCACCGCGCTGGCCCGTCCCGCCGCCTTCGCCCTCGCCGAGCGGTACACCGTGCTGCTCGCCGCGGCCTCCGCGATCGGGGTGTGGCAACAGGCCCGCGGCGACGGCACGTTCCTCTCCGACCCGGCGTGGCTCGCCGCCGCGCTCCACCGGCTCGCACGCCGGCTCGGCCAGCGGCCGCCGGAGCTGCCCCCGCAGTGCGGGGAGCGCGTGGACCGGGAAGTGCTGCGCCGTTTCGAGCAGCAGCGCAGCTACGACCTCTACGACACCCCGCTGGCCGGCTGACGCACCTGCCCGGCCCGGCCCCGCACGAGGGACGCCGGTTCCGTGCCGAACGACCGCTCGACCACCCATCCCCGCCGAGGAGTTCACCATGTCCGTACCCACGACCGCACCCACCGCACAGTCGCTGTCCGCCTGGCTCGTCGACCGCATCGGCGGCTATCTGCAGCGCCCCGTCGAGGAGATCGACACGACGGTGCCTCTCGCCGAGTACGGGCTCGACTCGGTGGCGGCCCTGAGCCTCTGCGGCGACATCGAGGAGGACTTCGACCTCGTCGTGGAGCCCACCGTCGCCTGGGACTACCCGACCGTGGAGGCGCTGACCGGCCATCTGCTGGAGGAGTTCGCGGCCGGGCCGGGAGCGGCCTGATGGGCCCGGTAGCCGTCGTCGGCATCGACTGCCGCTTCCCCGGGGCGCCCGACACGGCCGGCTTCTGGGAGATGCTGATGCGTTCCGGCGACGGGGTCGGCCGCGTACCGCCGCAGCGCTGGGCGGCCGCGGACTTCCACTCCGCCGACGGAGCCGAGGGACGCACGAACACCACCGAAGGCGGGTTCATCGCCGACCCGGACGTCTTCGACAACGAGTTCTTCACCGTCTCGCCCCGCGAGGCGGCAGCCATGGACCCGCAGCAGCGGCTGCTGCTGCACTCCGCCTGGCGCGCCGTGGAGGACTCGGGCGTCGCCCCGCACCGTCTGAAGGGCTCCGGCACCGGGGTCTTCGTCGGCATCATGAGCAACGAGTGGGCACAGCTCCACCTGACCGACTACCCGCGCGTCACCGCCCAGGTCGGCTCCGGAAACGGCTACTGCATGACGGCCAACCGGATCTCCTACCACCTCGACCTGAAGGGCCCCAGCCTCGCCGTCGACACCGCCTGCTCGTCGTCGCTCGTCGCCACGCACCTCGCGGTCAACGCGCTGCTCGCCGGGGAGTGCGGGCAGGCCATCGTCGGTGGCGTCAACCTCGCGCTGACGCCGGCGCTGTCGATCTTCTACACGCAGGCGGGACTCTCCGCGCCCGACGGCCGCTGCAAACCGTTCAGTTCGCAGGCGGACGGCATCGGCCGGGGCGAGGGCGTCGGCACCGTCGTGCTGCGCAGGCTGGAGGACGCCCTCGCCGACGGGCAGCGCGTGTACGCCGTCATCCGCGGCACGGCCGTCAACCAGGACGGCCGCAGCAACGGCATCACGGCCCCCAACCGCTGGTCCCAGCAGGAGGTCGTCGCGGCCGCCTACCGCAGGGCCGGCGTAGAGCCCTCGGACGTCGCCTTCACCGAGGGACACGGCACCGGCACCGCGCTCGGCGACATGATGGAGGTCAAGGCACTCGGCCACCACCACGCGGGGCGTACCGGCAGACCCATGGCCCTCGGATCGGTGAAGGGCAACCTCGGGCACACCGAGGGCGCCGCCGGCGTCGCCGGCCTGATCAAAGTGGCGCTGGCCCTGCACCACAGGACGGTGCCGGCCAGCAGGTTCGCCGCGAAGGAGAGCGCCGTCCTGCGCCTGCGTGAACAGGGCCTGCGGCTGCTCAAGGCCCCGCTGCGCCTGCCCGCCGGGACCACCGTCGCAGGGCTCAGCAGCTTCGGCATGGGCGGCACGAACGCCCACGCCGTGCTGGAGTCGGCACCCCCCGCGGCGTCCCGGGCGCCCGCAGCGGCCGGGAAGGACACCGGGGGCGCGGGTGCGGGCGTCTTCACGCTGACCGCGCCCACGCCGGAGGCGCTGCGCCGCAATCTGCGGGTGCAGGCGGACGCCGTCACCGCCCGGAGGGTGCCGCTCGGCGCCCTGTGCTGGACCAGCAACCACGTCAAGCAAGGGCACCGGCACCGCTTCGCCGTCGCCGCATGTGACACACGCGAACTGTCCGGGCTGCTGCGCTCGGCAGCGGACGACGAGGAGGTGCTGAAGAGGCACGCGGGCACCGCGGCCGGACAGCGCCTCGCCTTCCTCTTCACCGGGCAGGGCTCCCAGTACGCGGGCATGACCGCCGGCCTCTACCGGGACTCGCCGCTCTACCGCCGCTTCCTCGACGAGGCGGAGGCGGCGCTGCTGCCGTACACGCACACGCCGGTGCGCGAGGCGATGTTCGGCACCGGCGAGGAGATCCACCGCACCGAGTGGACGCAGCCCGCGCTCTTCGCCGCCGGCTACGCCCTCGGCGCCACGCTCCAGGCGCTGGGCGCTCGCCCGGAGCTCGTACTGGGGCACAGCGTCGGAGAGTTCGCCGCCGCGTGCCTCAGCGGCGCCCTGCCGCTGGAGGGCGCCGCCCGGCTGGTCGCGGCGCGCGGGAGGCTGATGCAGCGGCTGCCGGCGGGCGGCGGGATGCTCGCGGTGCGCGCGAGCCGTGAGTCCCTCGAGGAGCGCGTCGCCGACGAGCCCTGGGTGAGCATCGCCGTCGTCAACGGCCCGGAGGCCGTCGTCCTCTCCGGGGACGTGCCGGCGCTGGAGCAGATCGAGAAGGAGCTCGGCGCGGAGAACGTACGCACCCGCCGGCTGACGGTCTCCCACGCCTTCCACTCGCCGCTGATGCAGCCGATGGTGGAGGAGTTCGCCGAGGTCGCACGCGAAGTGGGCGGTGCCGCGCCCCGCGTCCCGTTCTACTCCACGGTGCTCGGCCGCCGCCTCCGCGACGGAGAGGCGCTGGACGCCGGCTACTGGACGTCGCACATCGCCGCGCCCGTCGCCTACGCGGACGCCGCCGCGGCGCTGCTCGCGGACGGGCCGACACATCTGGTTGAGGCCGGCCCGCAGCCCACGCTGACGTCCCTCGCGCGCCGTCTCGGCCCCCGCGCGCCGGAGTCGGGCGGCTTTCCAGCGGTCGCCGCGCCCGTCAAGGGCGCGGACTCCGGCGGCCGGGAACTGGCCGCCGTGCTGGCCGCGCTCTACAAGGACGGCCTCGAACCGGACTGGGACGCGGTGTACGAGCCGGGGGAGCGGCACCAGCAGCGGCTCGCGCCCTACGAGTTCTCCGCCGAGCACCGCTACTGGACGGCGGCGCCCGTACGCGCGCCCGCATCCGGCCCCGGACCGGACGGCGAGCCCGGCGTGGCCCCCGGCCAGGCGGCGCTGCCCGTACCCGGCACCCGGGCCGAAGAGTCGAGCGCACAGGGCGTACTGCCGCCGGAACAGGCGCCGGCAGCGGACGGCGGCGACCCGGTAGCCGGCGCGGTACTCCGCGCGGTCGGGCAGGTCGGCGGCTACCCGCTCGCGGAACTCGGCCCCCACCAGCTGCTCTACGAGGACCTCGGCTTCGACTCCGTGATGGTGATGGAGCTCAAGCACCGCATCGAGGAGGAGCTGACGGACGGCGACGAACTGGACATGCAGGAACTGCTGCCGAGGCTCTCCTCCGTGGGCGATCTCATCGGCTTCCTGCGCGAGCACCCGGCCACGGCCACGGCAACGGCGGCCGGCACGAGCACCGGCCCGGCCACCGGCCCGGGCCCCGGCATCGAGGAGAGGACGGCATGAACGGGACGCACCACGGCCCGGCGGACCCCGGCGGGAGGCCGGACGGCAGCAGGCAGGCGTACCTGGCCTCGGTCGGCACGGCACTGCCCGGCGACCCCGTCGACAACGCGACGCTCGCCAAGACGCTGGGCGTCAACGAGGAGTGGATCGAGCACTTCATCGGCACCAGGACCCGGCACTTCGCCCGGGACCTGGGGACAGGCGAAGTGCGGTGGTCGCTGGCCGACCTGTGCGCGCAGGCCGCGCAGCGCGCCCTCTCGGCACCCGGCTGCGACCCGGACGACGTCGAGTTCGTCGTGCTGGGCACCGCCACGCCGGACACGCTGATGCCGGCGACGGTCAACCACGTCGCCGACCAGCTCGGTCTCGACCAGGTCCCCACCTTCCAGCTCCAGTCGGGCTGCGCCGGCGCCGTCCAGGCGCTGAGCGTCGCGCGCAGCATGATCGCGTCGGGTGAGTACCGCACCGGTCTCGTCATCGGGGGCGACGTGTGCAGCAAGCACCTCGACCTCCAGCGCGACCTGTCCGGCGCCGCCCCCGGCGACCTGGTCAACTTCGTGCTCTTCGGGGACGGAGCGGGCGCCGCCGTCCTCACCGCCGAGCCGGCCGGGCAGCGTGTCGCCGTACGCGAGGTCCTCAACAGGTTCACCGGGCTGGGCCGCGAACCGGGCCAGGTCATCGAGTGGTTCGGGCTCGCCGACAGGCACGAGGACCGGCAGGCCCTCACCGAGGACTACAAGGCCATCGAGGAGTCCGTCCCGGTGATGGCCGTGGAGATCCTCTGGGAGCTGCTCGGCGAACTCGACTGGCAGCCAGAGGAGTTGGACTACCTGCTGCCGCCGCAGCTGTCGGGGCGCATGACGAGCCTCATCACCGAGCGGCTCGACGTGCCCTCCGCGACGGAGATCTCCTGCGTGGCCGACACCGGCAACAACGGGAACGCCCTGCCCTTCCTGCAGATCGAGAGGCTGCTGGAGGGGATGACGGCGGGCCAGCGGGCCCTCGCGGTCGCCGTCGAGTCCAGCAAGTGGATCAAAGCCGGTTTCGCCCTGGAGAAGATATGAACACCAGCAGTGCCCCCGCGTTCACCCTTGCCGACTTCACGCGTCTCGTCAGCGAGGAACTCGACCTGCCCGCCGAACCCGCCCAGATCACCGCGGACTTCGACGAGATCCCCGACTGGGACTCCCTCCACCTGCTCAAGCTCATCACCGCGCTGGAGCCGGCCACCGGCCGTGCCGTGCCGGTCGGCAAGGTGCTGGAAGCGCGCAGCCTGAAGGAGATCTACGACCTGGCGGTGGCGGATTGAGCGCCCCTCCGCCCAGGGCGAGCATGCCTTCGCCCGAGGCGCCGGAGCAGGGGGACGGCGTGCACACCGTCGTGGAGAGACGGCGCCGCCACACCCTGTACTTCCTGGAGTGGGCCGCCCGGCAGCGCCCGGTGCACCTGGACACCGAGGTCGACATGACCCGCGTGCAGCAGCACCGCGCCGCCGCCCGCGAGAGCGGCGTGCGCTACTCCGTGGTGAGCTACCTCCTCCTCGCCGCGGGCCGCGCCCTGCACAGCCACCCCCGCGCCAACGCCGCGATGGCCCCGGGCTGGCCCGGTGCGCTGCGCCGTCCGCGGGTGATGCGCTTCGGCACGGTCACCGGGAAGCTCGCCCTCGACCGGGACGTCGGCGGCGAACGCGCCGTGCTGTCCGCGCTCGTACCCGGCCTGGAGAGCGCGGGACTGGAGCGGATACAGCAGCGGGTGGACCGCTACCGCGGTCAAGGAGCCGCCGGACTGCCCGAGTTCGAGGGCGTGCGGAAGCTCGGGCGGCTGCCGTCCCCGCTGGGACGCGCGGCCTTCGCCGCCGCCCTGCGCGGCACGCGCTGGCGTTCCGGGCTCTTCGGCACCGTCTCCGTCAGCTCGCTGGGCCACCGTCCCGTCGACGGCTTCCACTCCGCGGGCGGCACCGCGGTGACCCTGTGCGCCGGGCAGATCGCCGAGCGCCCCGTGGTGCGCGCGGGCCGTATCGTCGCCGCGCCCGTGATGCGTCTCGGCCTCACCTTCGACCACAGGGTGATCGACGGTGCGGAGGCCGCCGACGTGCTGAGCCATGTCCGGCTCACCCTGGAGGACTTCCATGACGGCAGCCCTGCGGAAGCCCGCGGGCCGGACGCCGGTGCGGCCCGTGCGGAGCCCGGGACCTGAGGGTGACTGGACCACCCGGCTCCGGGCCGATCTGGCCCAGCACGCGCACGCCGTCGTCCACTCCCGCACGGAGGACTGGGCGGCCCCCGCACGGCAGCCGCCCCATGTCCGCGAGGCGCTGCTCCGCACGGAACTCGGGCCCCGCGACTGGGAGCGCTACCTCGGCCTGCGGGTGCCGGCGGTGCGGGAGCGGTTCGCCGCGTCCCGCCGGCTGCTGAAGGCCGCTGTCGCCGCGGCGGTCCGAGTGGCCCCGCATGAAGTGGAGTTGGCGTACACCCCTGCAGGGCGTCCGTACCTGCACGGCTACGACGCGGTGCACATCGCCCTCAGCCACACCGGCAGCCTGCTTCTGGCGGGACTCGCCACCTGCGGCGTGATCGGAGTGGACGCCGAGCTCAGCGACCGCCCCCTCTACGGGCCGGGCCTGTGCCGGCAGTCCTGCACTCCGCACGAGGCGGGAGCCCTCCAGGCGCTGCCGCGCGGCGAACGGAATCCGGCGCTGGTGCGGCTGTGGACGCTGAAGGAGGCCTACAGCAAGGCCACAGGTCTCGGACTGGCCGCCGGATTCACCGAGTTCGGCTTCCCCGTCGACGCCGCGGCCCACGTCCCGGCCCACGTCCCCCTGTGCCGTCCCGACGGCACTCCCGCTCCCGGCTTCGAACGCGCCTGGACCTTCCGTACCTGCCTCCTCGACGGGCGCTACACGGCGGGAATCGCCGTGTGCGACGCGGGCTTCGGCCCCACGAGGGACGTCGCCGCGTCCACGGCGCTCGACGCCGCCGTCCTGGACGCCATGTCGCACGCCGAGAGCTGAGGGAACCCGGCCGCCGAAGACGACCTCCCGGCGGCCGGGCTCTTCTCATGGTCGGGGCGGACGCGTGGTCCGGCTTGTCCGTCCGGACGGTCAGAAGTTGCCGTTCGACAGGATCTCGCCGTCCCTGTCGTAGACCGTCACCAGTCCGTTCTCGCTGCTCCTCCAGTCGGCGAAGGCGCTCGCGATCAGCTTGCCGTCCTTGGAGTGGGCGCCCATCATGCCGCCGCTGTAGTCGGTGAACACGTCAGCGGTATCCATGATGTCGTTCTGCTCGTCGGCTCCCTGGACCTTGGTCACGTGTCCGACCGCCTCCTTCTCCGTGGTGGTGCCGTTCTTCTCCACGAACGCCTTGAACCGCTCCGCCTGGGTGGCGGTGGCTTTCGCGTCCTTCTCGGGCTTCGCCACGTCCTTCCCGGGCGGATTCCCCGCCTTCCCCTCGGACTCCGGCGCCTCTTCGGGCTGTTCCGCCGTCTTCATCGGTGTCGCGGCGACGGACGTGTCCGGGCGCTTGCTCCCCCCGTCGCCGTCGCTGAAGGCGGCCACGGCGACGACGGCGATGAGGAGGCAGGCTGCCAGGACGCCGAGGCACGAGAGGCCTATCACCTTCCCGGCGCCCGTCTTCCTCGGCGGCTGCGGCGTCGGCGGGTACGGCTGCTGGGGGGCACCCCATGCGGGCTGGTTGCTCATCTGTCCCACTCCGATGCTGTGTTGGAACTGCGGCTGCGAGGTGGCAGTTGTGTGACACTCCGGCATATCAGGAGGTTGTAAACTTCTGCGTCGATTACCAGCCTTTCCTTCCGGCGGCTACCGGCCATGGAAAGGTGCCGGTCCCGCCCTCCCCGCCCCCCGCTTCAGCTGGGCGAAAGCCGCGCCTCCGCCGCGTACAAGGCGGACCCAAGGGGGCCCTTCGACACTGGGCGCGGGCTCCGAGAGCCCCCGCGAACCCGGATCCGGACGGTGAGGCAATGGACCACCTGCAAGAGCTGAAGGAATTCGCCCGCCTGCACGCCCGCGGACAGGGGATGCGCCCCGCACGGGCCGCGCACGTCCTGGAGCAGATCACCAACGACACGCCGGGAGACCCGCGTTCATGGGCCCGGGTGTGGACCCTGCAGGGTGACGCCGCGGCGCGCCGCGGCGACCTGCTCGACGCGTGCCGCCACTACGCACTCGCCCGCTTCCCCAGTCACGCGGACGAGGACCGGCGCCGCGCGCAGCAGCTGTGCGTCGCCGCGTTCGACGAATGGCGGCGGGACCGACGGGACATCGAACGGCTGGAGTTCGCGCACCCCGACGGCGACGTCGTGTGCTGGGCGAGCGGCCTGGACAGTAAACGGCCCAGGCCCCTGCTGCTCGTCATGGGCGGCATCGTCAGCGTCAAGGAGCAGTGGGCGCCGCTGCTGCCGAAGCTGCGGCGGCTGGGATTCGCCGTCGTCGTCGGGGAGCTGCCCGGCGTCGGGGAGAACACCTGCACCTACCACCCGGATTCCTGGCGGCTGTTGCCGTTCCTGCTCGACAGCCTCGCCGGCCGCGCCCGTACCGGCGAAGCCTCGCTCATGGCGCTCAGCTTCAGCGGCCATCTCGCGCTGCGTGCCGCGGCGGAGGACTCGCGCATCCGCAATGTCCTCACCGTCGGCGCACCCGTCCGCGAATTCTTCACGGACGCCCAGTGGTGGCCGCGGGTGCCCCGCATCACCGTCGAGACGCTGCACCGCCTGACCGGCGTGCGGGATGCCGCGCAACTCCGGGCACTGCTGGGGCAGTTCGCCCTGACCGACGAGGTGATCAGGGCGCTGCGCATCCCGGTGCGGTACGTCGCCAGCAGCCGCGACGAGATCATCCCGGCCGCTGAGCACGCCCTGCTGAGCCGGGCCCAGGGTGACGTACGTGTGAAGGTTTTCGACGACGTGCACGGTTCACCTGCCAACCTCGGTGGTACCCGGAGATGGCTGCTCTCCTCGCTGCTGCGGCTGCAGTTCACCGGCCAAGGACGGCAGAACGCGGCGGCGGGATCCGGAGCGGACCAGGCTCCGGGGCGGCAGCCGGCCGATGCCGGCACCACGTCAGCGTCTTCCATGAGAGGCAACCATGAGTAAGCCCCGCCAGTACGGTGCCCGGCCGTCGACCGTACGGCCCTGGTACACGCTCGCAGCGCTCGGTGTCCTCGAGAGCGATCTGACCTCGACGCGGCGCAATCCGGCTCCGCCCGCGCGGGACCGCGCGCACCGGAACCCGGGCGGACGTCCCGCGGGCGGCGACCAGCCGTGACGCCGTGGGCGGCCGGGCCGTGAAGCCCGGCCGCCCACGGGGCCACGCGGCCGGCGCCGGTCCGGGCCGCCGCGGCTCTCGCCGCCGGTCTCAGGCCGCCGCGATATCCGCCGCCGGAGCGGGCCGCCGCGGCTCTCGCCGCCGGTCTCAGGCCGCCGCGATATCCGCCGCCGGAGCGGGCTGGATGAGCCACACGCCGGGCCGTACCTCCAGCGACATTTCGCCGGAGGTCTCGCGCCCGCCCCGTTCCGCGGCGGCCCGTGCCTGCCCGGCAGTGCGCCGCGCGTACTCCAGCCACCGCGTGTCGCCCGCCAGTCCGGCCGCCGCCTCGCACTCGCCCAGCCGGGAGAGCGCCCCGTCCGGCCGCCCACGGCTCAACTCCACGAAGGCGAGGCCCCGGAGGGCCTCCATCGCGCCGCGGGCGTCGCCCTCCGCACGCCCGGTCTCCAGCGCCTGGCCGTAGTGCTCCTCAGCGCGCGCCGTCCGGCCCTGGCCCAGCAGCACGTCGGCCTCGCCGGTGAGGCAGCGCGCAGCGCCCGCGGCGTCCCCGCATCGGGTGAAGAAGTGCCGGGCCAGGTGGTAGCGGTCCGCGGCACGGGCGGCCTGGCGGCGCTGCCAGGCCAGGTCGCCCAGGGAGCGCAGGAGCGCTGCCTCCGCGTGGGCGTCTCCGGCCTGGCGCGCGGCGTCCAGGGCGAGTTCGTGCGTGGCGTCCCACTTGCCCCACAGGGCGCACGCCTCGTAGTAGCCGCCGAGCGAGGAGGCCAGAGCGGCGGTCAGCTGCCACAGACCGGCGGTGTGGGTCTGCCGGACCATCTCCCGCAGCCCCGGGGCCTCGTCGCGGAACCACTGCAGCGGCGGACCGGCCGCCAGACTCCGCACCTCGTCCTCCGGAAGCTCCCATCCGTCGCCGGACGCAGCTTTCCCTTGAGCGCCCGCTGCGGCGGCGAGCCGGTCCCGGCCGGGGGCCAGCATGCTGTCCGCGTGCCGGGCCAGGGCCAGGCCGGCGTGTCCGAGCCTGGCCACGGCCGCGGTCGTCCCGGGACCGCCGGGTGGTGCCTCCTCGGCGAGCGTCTCCGCCGCGAGCGACCGCAGCAGCGGGTGGTAGCCGAAGCGGACGGAGCCGCGCGCACCGGGGGTCCGCCTGGCCTCCAGCAGGTGTCCGCGCACCAGTTCCTCGGCTTCGTGCTCCGCGTCGGCGACGCCGGTGCCCAGCAGGGCCGCCGCGCTCCACGGTGCGAAGTGGGGTCGCGGCGCCAGCGCCAGCAGCCGGAAGGCGCGCTGCTGCCCGGGCGTCGCGTCCCGGTAGGCGGTCAGGAGGCTGCCGCGTACGTCGAGGTCGCCGAGCGTGAGCGCCGGCAGCCGGCGGCGCTCGTCACGCAGGCGGACGGCCAGTGCGGCGGGCGTCCAGTGCGGCCGGGCGGCCAGGACGGCAGCCGCGACGCGCAGAGCCAGCGGCAGGTACCCGCACAGCTCGGCGATCTCGGTGACGGCGGCCGGATCACGGGCAGTTCGCGGCCCTCCGGCGGATACCAGCAGCCGCTCGGCGTCCGGTGCGGCGAGTACGTCGAGCGGCAGATGGCGGACGCCTTCGACGCCTGCCGGCGCCTGGCGGCTCGTGACGATGACCGCGGTCTCCGGGGCGGCCGAGAGCACTGCCCGCACCTGCGCCTGTGAGACGGCGTCGTCGAGGACGAGCAGTATCCGCCGGCCCCGCAGGCAGGCCCGGACGCGGTCCGACAGCTCCTCCAACTCACCTTCGGAAGGCGGGAGTTCGCCCTGACCCTGGTCTGTAGCCGCGGGTGCGCCGCCGTCACCGCCCGGAGTGAGGCGCAGCCGCCGCAGCAGCGTGCTGAGGGTGCGCGCGGGGTCGACGGCTCCGCCGCCGGCGTCGCGGAGCGGCAGCAGGACCCGGCCGTCCGGGAAGTGCTCCGCCGTCTCGTACGCAAGCTGGACGGCCAGCGCGGTCTTGCCCGCGCCCGCCCGGCCGGAGACGGCCAGTACGCGCGGCGCTTCGCCGTCCCCGTCCCCGGGCCCCTCCCCGTCGCCGCTCCCGGGCCCCGGCGCGTTCGCCAGCACGCTCGTGCCCAGCGCGATCTGGTCTGCGCGCCCCGTGAAGTCGGCGACGCGGGGCGGCAGCCACAGCACGGGGCCCGGCTGCGGAACCGCGGCGTCCTCCTGCCCGGAGCCCGCGGTGCCGAGCGTCCCCGTGCTGGACGTGCCCGTGCCGCGCCCCCCGCCGTCCGCCGTTCCGGCGCCTCGTCGCCCGGCTCGCGGTGCCGTCCCCTCCGGGAGGTCCTGGGACCGCTCGTGCCACGCGAGAGCGGGGTCGGCGGCCAGGACGCGCTCCAGCAGCCGCTTCAGCTCCGGCCCGGGTTCGACGCCGAGTTCGTCGACGAGCGCCTGACGGGCCCGGTGGTAGGCCGCGAGGGCGTCCGACTGCCGTCCCGAGCGGTAGAGCGCCACCATCAGGTGCGCGTGGAGCGTCTCCCGCATGGGGTGTGCGTGCGCCAGCGCCATCAGCTCGCCGACCAGTCCGTGGTGCCGCCCCAGGCGGAGGTCCGCGGAGATGCGCTGCTCCAGCACCTCGCTGCGCAGCTCCTCCAGCCGTACGGCGCTCGTCTCCAGCATCGGCCCGTGCGGGACGCCGGACAGGGCCGCCCCCGTCCACAGTCCGAGCGCCTGGCCCAGCAGGGAGGACGCGTGGGCGTAGTCGCGCTGCTCGTACGCCTCTCGGCCCTGCACGCGCAGCGACTCGAAGACGGTCAGGTCCAGTTCGCCGTCGCCGGTGTTCATCAGGTAGCCGGGGGGCCGCGTCTCGAGGGGCTGCCCGGCGCCGGGGGCGCCATCCAGCAGCGCCTTGCGCAGCTGCGACACGTACACCTGAAGGGTGGTGGCGGCGGTGCGCGGAGGCTCCGCGCACCACAGTTCGTCGATGAGGGTGTGCACCGACACGACGCTGCCGCTCTGCACGAGAAGTGTGGCCAGCACCGCCCGCGGCTTGGCCGCTGACGGCGTGCGGGGCGTCATCTGTACGGGCCCCAGGATGCGGAATCGCAAGGAGTGCTGCCTTTCGACGGCGGCCCGGGGAGCTGGCCGGGGACCGCTGGAACGGATGGCTCGGGGCAAAGGGCGGCGTTGCCCCGGACGAGGAGCGACGGTCTCGCGGAAGCCGGTTGACACAGCTGTTGCGGAACCGACTTCGCGGAACCAAGGCGCCTGCTGCTCAGCAGTCCTGCAGCACGCTGACGGAGGACTCCGAGACGAGGCGTCCGCCCTGGGTGAAGGCCAGGCGCAGCTCGGCGACGGGTCGTTCCCGTTCGTCCCTGCGCAGTCCCGCCGCGGCTGTACCGTCCGCAGGCCGGACGGTGCAGTACAGCGGCAGTCCGGGGTCGGCGAACCCGCGGAAGGACGCCTGCCAGTGCGAGAGGACGGCGTGGGCGGGCTGGAAGCCGTGCAGTTCCGTCGCGGTGAACAACGCGGCCTGGCGCGAGACTTCGAGGAACAGCGCGGTGGTGTACGCGTCGGAGGCGTCCGGGAGGACCCGGCGTGCGGCGAGGACGTCGACGGGGAACGTCAGGCCGTCGTCCCGGGTGCCCGGCACGCCGTCCACGGGCATGCCGATCAGCACGTTGCGGGTGGAGCGGCGTCCGGTGCGCTCGGGAGCGGGGGAGTGGTGTGCGGACGGTGCGCCGTGCAGTTCGGCGGCGCGGTGTGCGCTCTCCGGGCGGCCCTTGTTCCAGTGGTGGCGGTGGACGAGCGGGGTGGGGAAGGCGATGCGGGTGTCCGCGGTGCCGCACCGCCGACCGTCGATGTCCACCGTGGCGCCGCAACTGAGGCTGTGCGGAACGCCGTTGACGATGTCGGCGGGGGCGACGCGCAGGTCGAGCGCGATCTGCGCGCTGCCCGACGTGCGGCGCCACGGCTCGACGTCCGTGATGCCGGTGGCCCCGAAGGTGAGGACCATGCGGCGGCTCTCCGGGATGCGGAAGCAGCGGCGCGCGGCGAACACGGCGGTCTGCCGCAGCGACTCGACGGCAGAGAGCAGGTCGTGGAACGCCGCGACGCCGTCGCCGAACAGCGGGTGGTCGCCGGGCAGTTCGGCGGAGAAGGCGAACTGCTGGGGGACGGGCGGAGTCGACTGGAGCAGGAAGGCTTCCGGCGTCTGGGGCCGGTGCAACAGGTGGTGGGGACCCAGGAGGGACGTGGGCAGCGCCCCTGAGCGCTGTGTACGGACGGCTGCGGTTCTGGGCACGATGGTCATGAGGGTGTCCTCTGCTCAGCGGCAATGCCGGCGGGGTGACGGCCCGCCGGAAACAAGGTCGGAAAGCCTTGGTGCGCCTTCAGGCTTTCCTGCTCCGCTGTAGCACCAGGGAAGAAAAACTGTAGCCCTGAGGGGCAGTTGGGGCGAAAGGCTCAATTCAGCACCCGGCGGCCGGTGACGTCTGTCACGGGATTCCCTTTTCTGTGACCGGCGTCATGAATACCCGGGGGAGCGCGGCGGAAATCATCACTCGCCTCACGGAATCCGAAGCGTGCGATATGAAAATTTCACCCCGCGCGGATGATCGGAAAGCTGTCGCGCCGTTCGGGAGCGCTTGCATACTTTGACTGGCAGTCATGCGTGCGAAAGGGGGCCATCGTGCCGCTACCGGCCGGGAGTTGCCCGGTGCACCTCTGGTCGCTCTCCGAGGACGTGGTGGTCGAAGCCGGGGAGAACGACGACGAGATCGTCCTGACCGGCCGCTGGGGCAGGGAGTGCGTCGAGGGCGGCTGCGCCGTCGTACGCGAGGTGCTGCACCGCATGGTCCTCGGCCCCGTGCTGCTGGTGAACGCCGGTGTCAGGAGCAGCGGTTCGGACTCGGACCCGAACGCGTACCTCTTCCTGATGCTGATGCTGAGCCGCCTGTCCCACCTGGTCGTGCGCACGCTCGGTCTGGACGATCTCAAGGGCCCGCTGCTGTCGGTGCAGCCTGCCTCCCGGCGCGCGTCCTTCACCCCCGAACGGCTGCCGAAGCTGGGGGAGGTGCGGCTGCCTCCAGGGGTTTCCTTCACCCTCGAACCGGCGGGCGTGGCACTGGAATTGGTCGACTCGCCGCACCGCGTCGTCCTGCACCGTCCCGAAGCGGTCTGGGTGGTGGGCATGCTGGCGTGGCCGATCACCCCCGACGAGATCTCCTCCGCACTGCCGCTGCCGTCGAAGGTGACGGAGGGCATCCTCGACTACCTCGCCGGTGCGGGAATGGCCACCGTGGTCCGTGCCCGGACGGCGGGCGGAGACCGCTTCTGCGGCGGCGACGGCGGCTGAGCCGGTACGGCCCGCGGGCCCGCCGTCAGAGCAACCAGCCCGACTCCCGCGCGATGCGCATCGCGTCGACCCGGTTCCGCGCGTTCGTCTTCGTCACGACCGTCGTCAGGTAGTTGCGCACCGTCCCCGTCGACAGGTGCAGCAGGGAGGCGATCTCGGAAGCCTCCGCGCCTTCCGACGCGAGCCGCAGCACCTCCGTCTCGCGCTCCGTCAGCGGACTGTCCGTACCGCCCCACGCGGCGAGGGCCAGCTGGGGATCGACGGCGCGGTGACCGGCGGCCACCCTCCGTACGGCGGCGGCGAGTTCCTTCGGCGGCGCGTCCTTGAGGAGGTAGCCCGAGACCCTCGCCGCCAGCGCCCGGCGCAGCGTTCCGGGCCGGCCGAGGCTGGTGAGGATGAGCGTCCGGCACTCCGGCAGCTTCTCGTGCAGCATCGACGCCGCGGTCAGCCCGTCCATGCCGGGCAGGTCGATGTCGATGACGGCGACGTCGGGGCGCTTGTCCAGCGCGGCCGCCACCACCTCGTCACCGCGCTCCAGTTCGCAGACGACCTCGAAGTCGTCCTCGAGGTCCAGCAGCGCCACCAGCGCTCCGCGGACCATGTGCATGTCTTCCGCGAGCAGTATCCGTATCACGACGCCCCCGTGTGAGCTCTGCGGGTGGGTATGTCCGCATCGGTCGTTCCCCGGTGGCCGCCCGGTCAGGCCGCCGGTCCGTCGAGCGGCAGCTCGGCGGCGTCCACCGCCGCGAGCTGCCGTACCGTGCTGACCGGGGCCTCGGCCACCAGCCGGTACGTGCCGTCCTTGCCCCTTCCCGAGGTGAGGCTGCCGCCGACGGCGCGCAACCGACTCTCCAGGTTGCCCAGGCCGCTGCCGCTGTACGGAGAGGGATCCTGGTAGGCGGGGTCCACGCCGTCGTTGGTCACCGACAGCCGTACGAACCCCTCCCGCTGGAGCCCCTCGATCTCGCAGACACGCGCCCGGCTGTGCCGCAGCAGGTTGGTCACCGCCTCCCTCAGCACGGAGGCGAGGACCGTGTCGACCTGCTGGTTCAGGACGCCGAAGGACAGCCTCGACCGTACGACGATGTCCGCCGCGCCGAGCACCGACTGGGCGGAGACGACCTCGTCGCGCAGCGACATGTCGCGGAAGCCGCTCGCCACCCTGCGCACGTCCGCCAGCGACTGCCGCGAGATGCGCAGCACGTCGGCGACCTCCTCCGTGGCGCGCTTGGGATGGGAGGGGATGAGGCGGTGGATCAGTTCGCTCTTCAGCGTGATCGAGGAGAGGCTGTAGCCGAGAAGGTCGTGCAAGTCGCGTGCGAAGCGCAGGCGTTCGCGCGTCACGGCCATGCGCGCCAGTTCGTCGCGGGTGTCGTGGACCTCGCGGACCAGCTGCGAGAGCCGGGAGAGCCCGTAGACCACCAGGCCGGTGAGGAGGCTGGACTGGCACAGGTGGATGGCGTCAAGCGTCGAGCGGTCGTCCAGCAGCGGGGGCAGCAGCATGCTGAAGCCGACGGAGCCGTACAGCGTCCAGGCCAGCCTCGCCGGCAGGAGCAGCAGCAGCGAACCGGCCAGGAAGCCGGCCATCGCGCCCCACATCGCGCGGAAGGCGATCATGGGCAGGTAGGTGAGGACCGCCTGGACGGACAGCGTCACCCACTTCCGCCAGGCCGGTGCGCGGTGCGCGCCGGGCGCCGAGTGGGAGAGCTGGATCAGGAATATCGCGGCGAGACTGAGAAGGGCGGCCACGAGTTTCCCGGGGCCGAGCTGTGCGCTCAGAATGTTGAGCATTGTAATGGTCAGATAGCTGAGAAGAGCAGCCAGAAGAATGGCCTGGGCCAACCGCGGAGCCGGGAGATTCCGGCCCCGGTCGGGCGTAAGGCCCATTGCGGCTGCTTCCGTTAGGGCAGCGCCGCCGAGCCGGTCTTGAAGTGCCATTAGTGCACAGCCTCTGCAATCGCTCATGTATGCGCTGTCAGGGACGAGCATATGTGAGAACGCGTAAGGCCGAGGGGTCGATGAGCGATTTGAAATGCGCTGTGCGCCACGGCTGTTCGCGATGTGCGGTGCCGGGGTCGCCACCGTTGCCGGACGGCCGGCCCTGGTCCCCACCCCGTACGCGGGACCCGGGGTGCACGGGTTGCTGCCGCCCCCCTGGCCCGGCCCGCCCGTCATCCCCCTTGCCGCATGGCGACCGTCCTCCCGGGTGTCCGCTGAGTCAGTGTGACTGGAGTGACGATTCTGTGAGGATGCGACAGGTGGGCACAGTGCAGCGGTCACGAACGGCATGTGAAGAACTCATACATCCCTCTGCGGCACCGCTGTGACCAGCGGTTTCCCCTCGCCGGCAGTACCGGTCGCGGTGTTCGGCGGTCCGACCGGGGCGGCCTCGGAACCCGGGCGGCGCCACCGACGTCAGAACGGTGAAGCTGGAGGTAGATCATGCGACAAGGCACCACAGGCAAGGCCCGCACGAAGACCGCACTCGCCCTGGCCCCCGCGCTGGCCGTCATGGCACTGACGGCGACGGCGTGCGGAGGCAGCGGCCAGACCGTCAGCAGCGAGGCACCGAAGAAGCAGTCCCGCTTCGAGAAGCGCGCCACGCAGATCGAACAGGACTGGCCGAAGGTGAAGCGGACGAAGGAGCGTCACAACGACATGCTTCCGCTTCAGGCCGCACAGCGCCCGGTCAAGGGCAAGGACGACTCGCTGACCGTGACCGTCGGCCACGGCGGCTGCGACAGCAGCTACGGCGCGCACGTGCAGGAGACGGACAAGCTCGTGATCGTCGCGGGCTGGGCCAAGGAGAAGAAGGACCAGGACTTCTGCACCAAGCAGCTCGTCAGCGACAAGACGAAGGTGAAGCTCGACAGCGAACTCGGCGACCGCACCGTCGTCGACGCGGCGACGGGCAAGGAGTTGCTGAAGGGCTGACGGGCTGAACCGCCGCGGCGGCGCACCGCGGCGTGCGTGCGCCAGCGCCACACCCCGTGTGCACGGTGCGGCCCCCACCACTGGAACTCAAGCCCGGTGCGGGGCCGCACCCGTGTGAGCTGCCTCTCCACACGGGGATCTTCGGCCTGCCCTCAACCGGAGTGGCACCGCTCTGATAACTTTCCTTCCCGACCGCATGGTTATCCCCATCCCCATCACAACCACGCGGCGGGCGGGGGCAGTTGGGCATCCAGGCGGATGCCGGCGGCTGCTCCGGGCGCTGCGGTCAGGAGCCAGTGCGTGAGCGAGGCACTGCCGAGTGGCCAGAGCGCACCCACGGTGCTGCGCATCGTTCTCGGCAAGCGGCTGAAGGAACTGCGCGAGAGCCGCGGCGTCACCCTCGAAGGTGCCGCCAAGGCGCTGAGCGTCAGTCACCTGACGATCCGCCGCATCGAGAACGCCCAGGTCAGTCTGAAGATCCCGTACGTCAAGGAGCTGCTGAGGCTCTACGAGGTCTCCGAGGCGGAGGCCGAGAGCTTCACGGCCATGGCCGAGCAGGCCAACGAGCCCGGCTGGTGGCACAACTACAAGACGGCGCTGCCCGACTGGTTCAGGGCGTACGTCAGCCTCGAGACCGCTGCCCAGGTCATCCGCGTCTACGAACCGCACTACATGACGGGCCTGTTGCAGACACGGGACTACGCCCGCGCCGTCATCCGGGCCGGCTTCCCCTACGAGCCGGAGCACGCCCTCGAGCACAGGGTCGATCTGCGTCTGCGCCGCCAGGCGCTGCTGGGCGGGCCCGAGTCCCCGAAGCTGTGGGTCGTGCTGGAGGAGGCCGTGCTGCGCCGCGAGGTCGGCGGCCCCGCCGTGATGCGCGGCCAGATCGAGCGGGTCATGGAGGTGCTCGACGATCCGCGCGTCACGCTGCGCATCCTGCCGCTGGCGGCGGGCGCCCACTCGGGAACGACCGGGCACGTCACGTACTTCCGGTTCAAGGAGCCGGAGCTGCAGGACATCGTCTACACCGAGGTCGGTCTCACCAGCGCCGTCTACCTCGACCAGCGGCCCGACGTCGTGACGCACCTGGAGGCGTACACCCGGATCTCGCGGCTCGCCTCCGAACTCGTCCCCGACACCCGCGCCTACCTCGACAGGCTCCGCAAGGAGTTCACGCGCTGAGACGCCGGCACCCCGGACCGTCCCGGCCGCGCCGCCGAACAAGAAGGTCCGCGGCTCTCCCCTGGGGAGCACCGCGGACCGGTCTTCGTATCAGGTGCGCGCGACCGTTCCACAGCGTGGCCGCGCGGGCACACTCAGTCGATGCCGCGCCAGATGTGGGGCTCGAAGCCGGGCTCTTCCTCGTCGTCCACGCCGGCCAGCAGCCACAGCGGCGCTTCCAGCGGCAGGCTCAGCTCCTCTCCGAAAAAGGCGCTCTCCATGGGTGACCGTGACTGGATGGCCGTGGTCATTCTTCGTCAACTCCCCTGTGAAACTCGGGCGCAGGGCCGTACGGCCCCGTAGTCGCGACCGCCTCCCCGTAAGGCTCCCGCACTCCGATTCTGACCTGCGGAAGCACGTCTCGCAGCCCGACGGAACAGAGCGGCACGCCGTGCCGTGAGCAGGGGCGGGCGGCACGGCCGGGGCCCGCCCGGGCACGCCCCGGGGAGATGCCTGGCAGGGGCCGGTGTCGCGGCGCCGGGAAGACGATCAGCCGGCGAGCCGCGCGGGGAAGCCACCCGTCGCAATCGGCCCCCAGTGCCGCGGCGTGATCCGGATCAGCGACTTGCCCTGCTTCAGCATCGCGGCCCGGTACTCGTCCCAGTCGGGGTGCTCACCGGAGATGTTGCGGAAGTACTCCACCAGCGGTTCGACCGACTCGGGACTGTCGATCACCTCGGCGTCCCCGTCGATCTGCACCCAGGGGCCGTTCCACTCGTCGGAGAGGACGACGACGCTGACGCGCGGGTCCCGCCGGGCGTTGTGCGTCTTGGCCCGCTCCGGATACGTCGAGACGACGATGCGCCCCGAGTCGTCCACGCCGCACGTCAGCGGCGACGCCTGCGGCGAGCCGTCGGATCGCCGGGTGATCAGCAGGGCGCGGTGGCGCGGGCGGACGAAGTCGAGCAGGCCGGGCAGCTCGACGCGGGTGTTGGTGGCGACGGAAGGGCTCATGCGGCCGAACGTACGTCATGCGGCGCGTTCACTGAACCCGTGCCGCCGCGCGCCCGTACCGCGTCCCGCCCCGCCGGGCTCGCGGCCCCGTGGCTCAGGTGTCGCACTCCAGCACCGTGCGGCAGAGTCCGCAGCGCGCCCGGACCCTTCCGCGCACCGGCACCCTGATGCGCTGGTTGCAGACGGGGCAGGGGAAGGAGACCCGCATCGGCGAACGGCCCTCGAAGGCGTACCCGTCACCGTCCACCGCCCGCGCCGGAGGAGCCGGCTGCGTCTGCGCCCGGCGGCGGTCCCTGACGTAGCGGCGGCGCTCCGCCCAGCCGGCCCCCTCCAGAGGCGGCCGTGCGGCCTCCGCGCGCGCCAGGGCCCTGCCCTCCACGTACGCCTCGTACGCCTGCGGGCTGGTGAACCACACCGCGGGGTCCTCACCGGTCAGGGCGGCCCGCTTCGCCAGGACGTAGCCGTACTCCTCCGGCGTGAGGTAGCCCAGCTTCTGCGACGTGAGCGGGTCCTGCCGGAAGGCGTCCAGCAGCAGCCAGCCCGCCCCCAGGTACGTGGTCGCGGTGTCCGTGAGGATCTCGTCGTCCTCGGTCCCGTCGAAGGAGAGCCCCAGGCGGTGCAGGAAGACGTGCGCCACCTCGTGCGCGAGTGCCGCTCCGATGTCCCGGCGGTGCTTCGTGAACCGGGCGTTGAGCTCCACGAAGTACTCGGGCCCCGCTGTGAGTTCGACGTGCGCGGCGTCCCGCATCCCGCTCCGGAAGGAGACGGCGACACGGGCGTCCGGCAGGCGGAAGTGGTGCACCATCACGCGGGCGATGCGCTGCGCGCCGTCGAGGAGGTCCTCGGAGTCGGAGAACGCCACGTCGCTGGGGAGCACGCTGGCCTCGAACCGCCGCAGCCCGTCCTCCGGGAGCCGCCGGTGGAGCGCCGTGATCGCGGCCCGGACGGTGCCCAGGTGAGGGAACCCGCGCCGCACAGGGGCCCCGGGGGCTCTGCCTCCCGCATCCCGTGCCGCCATCGGCACCACCCCCGCAGTCCGTCGGTCCCCTGCCACTTTACGTGCGCGGCCGCCGCGGCCTCGTCAGCGTTCGCGGCGCTGGCCGAACCGGCCTCCAGGACCTACTACGACAAGAAGATCTCCCATGGAAAGCACCACACCCAAGCCCTCCTCTGCCTCGCGAGACGACGAGCCGACCTGCTCGTCGCGATGCTCCGCGACGGCACCCTCCTCGACCCCGAGCCCCCACAGCTTGACGAAACCCATAGGGACACCCCCGGCTGACCACCGCTGTCCCGACGGCCGGACACCCTCGCACGCTCGGCCCGGACACCGCTCGACTGTGCCGGCCCGCGCCACGGCACTTGCAGGCGACTTCGATCAACTGGCGCTGCACACAACGCAGTTCAACGGGTACAAGATGTCCAACCGCAAGGAGGAACCGTGAATCCACGCATCACCCGCCGTCCTGCCGCCGTGCTCATCGCCGCGGTCGCCGCCACCGCTGCCCTGACCCTCACCGCAGGATGCGACGGCAAGAGCAAGGACTGCGACAAACGCGATAAGGGCGCCCCCACCCGTACCACCTTCCAGGAAGACGCGAAGTCCGCCTCTCTCACCAAGACAAGCGGTGGCACGAGTGGCAGCCGGGGCGGCACCACCAGCGGAGGAAACAAGGGAGGCAAGGGCGGCACCACCAATGCCGGACTTACCGCAGGCCACGGCAAGAACAACGGCTGCGACGACTGACGCGAGTTTCGAATCAGGTGGAGCCATCCGTTGATGGCTGTGATGTGCAAGGTGGCCAGGTAGCGGACTGCGAGTTCGTCGAAGCGGGGCCGCTGCCGCCCGGTGTCGGCTCGGCCGTGATCTCGTCCGTCAGCTCCAGGGTGCGTAGTGCGTGCGGCATGGTGCGGGTCGCGTCCGTCCGCGATCACTGCGGCATCCTTCGCGTCGGTCTTGCCCCACCCGGGTGGAGGTCGGCGGTCCGCCGCTCGGCGTCGAAAGCGGGCATCTGCTCCGGTACCCCTGCGGTACTGCGGTCCCTGGAGTGGCCCGGATCGCGCCGGGTCCTGCGCGTCCTGGCCGAGATCACGGAGACCGCGCCGCGGGAGGCGCTCAGCGCCGCAGCCGGCCTGCTGGGCGGGCTCGCGCCGGCGGCCGCACAGGTCCTCCTGCACGGCGAAGACACCGCCGCGTGGCCCGTCCTGCGGGCTCGCGGCCTCCCGCCGCCTGGATGCCCGTATCGGCCTGGAAGACGTGCTCCATCTCCCCGGCGGGGCCCCGCGCCGGGCAACGCCGCCCTCGTGCGCGCGGCACGCGAGATCATTCAGCAGGCACCGCCGGGCACGCGGTAGCGAGACGGCGGCTCTGACCCCGTCACAGGTACCGCCCTGGTGAACGCCCGCTCACGGCCGCGCAGTTGCCCTCCCGTCGTCCACGCTGGTCCACCGGGGCGGAGGCTCAGGGGGAGGCCGGACGACCGGACCGGTCACGACCCGGTACGCCCCCAGGGCCGTGCCGCGCCACGCGCCGCGGCGGCATAGGGTCGGGGCGGGCGTAGCAGGCAGGCACCGCCCGGCACCACACGGGTCGATCTGGAACGGCATGGCGATGACTCACGACACCCCGGGCAGCACCGGTGAGAGCACGACCGAAGGCATCGAGGAGTCGGTACGGGAGGAGCTGCTCGCGCTGCGCGACAGCATCGACAACATCGACGCGGCCGTGGTGCACATGCTCGCGGAACGCTTCAAGTGCACCCAGCGCGTCGGGAGGCTCAAGGCCGACCACGACCTTCCGCCCGCCGACCCGGCGCGGGAGGCGCGCCAGATCGCCCGCCTGCGGGAGCTGGCGGTCTCCGCGAAACTCGACCCCGCCTTCGCGGAGAAGCTGCTGAACTTCGTCATCGCCGAAGTGATCAGGCACCACGAGACGATGGCCCGCTCCTGAACGGGAGGATGCAGGCGTCCCCCGCGGAGACCGGAGTCACCTCTTCGGGGCGTCGTCCTCGCCGATGTGGTGGACGCGCACGAGGTTGGTCGACCCGGGCACGCCCGGCGGCGACCCGGCGGTGATCACGACGAGGTCGCCCTTCTGGCAGCGGCCCAGCCTCAGCAGCTGCTCGTCGACCTGCTCGACCATCTCGTCGGTGGTCTGCACGGTCGGGCCGACGAAGGACTCCACGCCCCAGGTCAGGTTGAGCTGGGCGCTCGTGGACGGGTCCGGGGTGAAGGCGAGCACCGGCACGGGGGAGCGGTAGCGGGACAGGCGGCGCACCGTGTCCCCGGACTGCGTGAACGCGACGAGGAACTTCGCCCCGAGGAAGTCGCCCATCTCCGCCGCGGCCCGCGCGACGGCGCCGCCCTGCGTGCGCGGCTTGCTGTGCTCGGTGAGCGGCGGCAGGCCCTTGGAGAGCATGTCCTCCTCGGCCGCCTCGACGATGAGGCCCATCGTCTTCACCACCTGTACGGGGTGCCTCCCGACGCTGGTCTCGCCGGAGAGCATCACCGCGTCCGTACCGTCCATCACCGCGTTGGCGACGTCGGAGACCTCGGCACGCGTCGGCCTGGACGAGTCGATCATGGATTCCAGCATCTGCGTGGCCACGATGACGGGCTTCGCGTTGCGCCGGCACAGCTTGATCGCGCGCTTCTGCACCAGCGGCACCGACTCAAGGGGCATCTCCACACCCAGGTCTCCCCGGGCGACCATCACGCCGTCGAACGCGTCCACGACGGACTCCAGGTTCGAGACGCCCTGCGGCTTCTCCAGCTTCGCGATCACGGGGAGGAACCGGCCCTCCTCCGCCATGATGCGGTGGACCTCCTTCACGTCGTGCCCGCTGCGCACGAAGGAGAGGGCGATGACGTCCGCACCGGTGCGCAGCGCCCAGCGCAGGTCCTCGACGTCCTTCTCGGAGAGCGCCGGAACGGATACCGCGACGCCCGGCAGGTTGAGGCCCTTGTGGTCGGAGACCATGCCGCCCTCGACGACCACGGTCCGCACGGCGGGACCGTCGACGGCGACGACCTCCAGCGTCACGCGGCCGTCGTCGACGAGGATCCGCTCGCCCGCCGAGACGTCTGCGGCCAGACCGGAGTAGGTCGTTCCACAGCGGGAGCGGTCGCCCTCGACGTTCTCCTCGACGGTGATGGCGAACTCGTCGCCGCGTTCAAGGAGTACCGGCCCTTCACGGAAACACCCCAGCCGAATCTTCGGGCCTTGAAGATCAGCAAGGACGCCGACGCTGCGGCCCGCCTCCTCCGCGGCCTTGCGGACCCGGTGGTAGCGCTCCTCGTGCTCGGCGTGCGAGCCATGGCTCATGTTGAGGCGGGCCACGTCCATACCCGCGTCGACGAGCGCCTTGATCTGCTCGTACGAGTTGGTGGCGGGACCCAGTGTGCTGACGATCTTTGCGCGGCGCATATGACGAGCCTACGACTTACCGATGGGTATGGACCGGCCTCAAGGGGAGTCGCCAACGTCCGCCACGCAAAGGTGCATTGACAACTTGTAAAGTGCGCGGCCGCTCGCTCTGATGAGCGCCGGATGCGGTGCGCCGCGTCGCCGGGCCGGCACCCGGCGACGCCACCGGCCCCCGGCCGTCAGAGCGCCGGGCGGCTCATCACGAACCGCGCGTTCACCTGCGCATGGACCCGCTGCCGCCGCGGCTCCAGGTCCAGTGCGGGAGCCCCCTCCGGGGCGGCTCCGCCGTAGGAGGCGGTGCGCATTCCCATGGGTGGCGGCGGCGCCGGGCTCTCCGCGCCCTGGTCCGCCAGCTCCACCAGCGCCACCAGATCCGCGCCCAGCGCCCCCGCGTACTCGCGGGCCCTGGTGACGGCCTCGCGGACCGCCTGCTGACGTGCCTCCCTGTGCGCGGGGGAGTCGGGGCGCAGCGCCCACCAGGGGCCGGAGACCCTGGTCATCTCCAGGTCGGCGAGGCGCGTGGTCATCTCCCCGAGCGCGGTGAAGTCGCCGACGGTCACCGAGATCTGCACGCGCCCGTTGTAGCAGCGGACGCGCTCCCTGCGGCCCTTCTCCGCCAGTTCGGGCGTGACGGAGAAGGAGCCGGTGGAGAGCTTCTCGACGGCCTCGCCGTAGCTCTTGACCAGTTCCAGCACCTCGGAGTTGCGCCGGGTCAGCATCTTCAGGGCGTCGCGGCGGCCGGTCCCACGGGAGGCGACCTGCACCGAGATGTTCGCGACCTCCGGGTCGAACTCGAGGCTCGCCTCGCCGCGGACTGCGACGCGCGGCTCGTCCGGAGTCCCGTACGGAACGGGGCCGGACTCTGCTGTGTGACCAGGGGTGTTCGTCATGCGGCCACTCTGGCAGACCTCCGCGTGTCGTGCGGTCGATCCCCGGATCACCCCGGCAGGTGGCACACCGCCTCGACGTTGTTCCCGTCCGGGTCGCGCACGAAGGCCCCGTAGTACGACTCGTGGTACTCGGGCCACAGCCGGGGTGCGTGCAGCACTTCCGCGCCGGCGGCGACAGCGGCCTTGTGGAAGGCGTCGACCGTCTCCCGGTCGGAGGCCGTGAACGCGATATGGATCTCGCGCGCCTGCCCCTGACCGCCCGCGGGGCCCAGCCAGAAGGCCGGGGCCGCTCTGCCGTAGCCGACGACGTCCCCGAAGTCGAGGATGCGGGTCGCCCCGAGCGGCTCCAGAACGGTGTCGTAGAAGGCCGCTGCGGCGGCAGGGTCCTGCGCCTGAATCGAAATGTGATCGAACATCCCTGTAGTGTTCCACCACGTCGATCTCCTGTCAGCCGCTTCGGCCCATTCACGCGGCGCCACCCAGCGCCGCCGCCCCACGCGCTCCCGACGCCTCGCCTCGCCCCACGCGCTCCCGACGCCTCGCCTCGCCCCACGCGCTCCCGACGCCTCGCCTCGCCCCGCGCCGGACGACGCCGCCCTGACGTCGACGTCGCGGGAAGCCAGGGCGCGGAAGCACCGCGGAGCGGACGCTCAGCTCATGCGCAGCGGCCGGAAACCCTCGTGCCGCCGGTCCGCCTGCTCGGCCACGCCCGGCGTACCGGCGGCCAGCGCCCCCTCCGGACGCAGCCCGAACGTCGTGAACGCCGTCCGCCGGGGAAGCCGGTAATGCTCCTCACCCGTCAGGGAGTTGAGGATGACCGCGCTCCGGTGGGCCACCAGGCCCAGATCCGGCGCCCCGACACCGTGCGTATGCCGCTCCGCGTTCTGCACGTACACCGCGCCCCCCACCGACGGGTCCGTCACCAGGCGGTAGTGCTCGTCGATCCGCAGCCGCTCCGCGTCGTCCCGCACGAGCCACGGCTCCAGCGAGGCCAGCACCCCGTCCAGCGGACGCTCGCGATAGCCGGTGGCCAGCACGACCGCGTCCGTCACCAGCCGCGTCCGCACGTCCTGTTCGGCCTGCTCCAGATGCAGCTCCACGCGGGTCGCCCCGACCCGCCCCGCCGTACGCACGGCCACCCCCGGAGTGATCACCGCGTCGGGCCAGCCGCCGCCCAGCGTCCGGTGGTACAGCTCGTCGTGAATCGCGGCGAGCGTGCCGTGGTCGACCGCCTTGTGCAACTGCCACTGACGGGGCACCAGTTCGTCCCGCACGGACTGCCGCAGACCGTGGAAGTAGCGGGTGTAGTCCGGCGTGAAGTGCTCAAGACCCAGCTTGCTGTACTCCATGGGCGCGAACGCGCCGCTCCGCGTGATCCAGTGCAGCCCCTCCCGCCCGGCGGGACGGTTCCGCAACAGGTCGAGGAAGACCTCCGCACCCGACTGGCCCGACCCCACCACCGTGACGTGACCCGCCGCCAGCAGTCGCTCCCGGTGCTCCAGATAGCCGGCCGAATGGACGACCGGGGCCCCGGCGCCCGTCGAAGCGGCCAGCGCGCGCAGCGGCTCCGGCACGTACGGCGCCGTACCCACGCCCAGGACCAGGTTCCTGGCGTACGAACGCCCCTGCTTAGCGGCGTCCGTGTCCGTCCTGGTGAAGTCCAGCTCGAACAGGCGCAGTCCGGGATGCCACCGCACCGCGTCGACCCGGTGCCCGAAGTGCAGTCCCGGGCCCGCGGCCGCCGAACCCCTGGCCCCGCCCCTGCCCTTGCCGGGCCCGCCCACGGCACGCGGCCCGGCCGTGGCGAGCCCCTCGCACACCCAGCGGCAGTACGCGTCGTACTCGGTCCGTTCGATGTGGAAGCGCTCCCCGAAGTAGAACGGGAAGAGGCGGTCCCGCGCCTTGAGGTAGTTGAGGAACGACCAGCGGGACGCAGGATCGGCGAGCGTCACCAGATCGGCCAGGAACGGCACTTGGAGCGTCGCGCCCTCGATGAGCATCCCCGGATGCCACGCGAAGCCCGCCCGCTGCTCGTAACACGCGGCCCTCAGCCCCGGCACGCCGTCGGCCAGGGCCGCCAGCGAGAGGTTGGCCGGCCCGATGCCCACGCCCGCCAGGTCCAGGGGCCGGTGCTCCGAGTCATGGCCCTTCGCCCCGCTGCCCCCTCCGGGCTCGACGGTCAGAGCGGGGCGCCCCTGCGCGGAGCGCTGCCCGGGCAGCGCGTACGCCGAAGCCCCTGCCGCGAACGCGCCCTGCCCCGCGGACGCGCCGCCGCTGGAGCCCCCGCCCGTGCTGCTGCCGCCGTTGACGGCGCCGTAGTTCGTCGCATGCGGAGGAAGGCCGGGGGCCGGAGCGGACCGCTGGAAACGCGGATCTTCGGCAGTCGTCATGAGCGGGGGCTCCTTGCTGAACTGGAGGCGGTGACGGGAGTGATGACGTTCGCGGGCCCGGCAGCCGCCGAGGGCGCGGACGGCGGGACGGGTGCGGCGGGCACGCGCGGCGGGGGAGGCGTACCGGAGCGCGACGCGGACAGGGGCCGGGCAGATGCGGCGGGCACCGGCCCGGCCGCGTCCCGCACCGCCGACGACGGCAGCGCGTCGAGGACGAGCCCCAGCAGGGCCCGCAGATCGCCCTCGCCCGCGTGCGGATTGAGCAGCGTCGCCTTCAGCCACAACCCGCCGCAGCCCGCCCCCTCCGCCGCGCCGCCGCCCTCCCGGGACACGGCCGCACGGCCCAGGACCGCCCTGCCCTCGCCGAGCAGCCGCCGCCGCACCGCGGCCACCGCCTCCGCGTCCGCGCCCACCGGCCGGAAGAGCACGGTGGACAGCGCCGGCGGACCGAACAGCTCCAGCCGTGGATCCGCCTCCACCAGCGCGGCGAGACGCGAGGCCACACCGCACGTCCGATCCACGAGAGCCCCCACCCCCGCCCGCCCCAGCGCGCGCAGCGTGACCGCGACCTTGAGGACGTCCGGACGCCGCGTCGTACGCAGCGAGCGGCCCAGCAGATCCGGCAGCCCCGCGGCCGTGTCGTCGTCGGCGTTCAGATAGTCCGCGCGGTGATCCAGCGGCCGCAGCGCCCGCCCGTCCGGAACGGCGAACAAGCCGGCCGCGACGGGCTGCCAGCCCAGCTTGTGCAGATCGAGAGTGACGCTGTCCGCCCGCTCCAGACCCGACAGACGCGCACGCAGCCCGCCGCTGAACAGCAGCATCCCTCCGTAGGCGGCGTCCACGTGCAGCCGCACCCCGCCGCCGCCCCCGCTCCTGGAGCGCACGTCGAACTCCCGGACGACGTCGGCCAGTCCGTCCAGCGGATCGATAGCGCCGGTGTCCGTCGTACCCGCCGTCGCCACCACGAGAACCGGAGCACCCGGAGCCCGGGCACCCAGCGACTCCAGCGCGCCCCGCAACCCCGCCGGCTCCAGCACACCCCGCGGCGCCGGCACCCGTACCGGCTCCGGCAGGCCCAGCAGCCACGCCGCGCGCGGCACGCTGTGATGCGCGTTCGCACCGCACACCACGCGCACGCCCGGACCGGACGCCTCCCGCGCCAGCAGGACGCCGAGCTGGTTCGACTCCGTCCCCCCGGTCGTCACCAGCGCGTCCGGGCCCCCGTCCACACCACCCCGCCCGCCGTACAGAAGGCCCGCCAGCGCCCGGCAGACCGACGCCTCCAGCTCCGAAGCCGCGGGAGCCTGATCCCAAGAGTCCATCGACGGATTCAAGACGCTCGCCGACAGGTCCGCCGCCGCCGCGACCGCCAGCGGAGGACAGTGCAGATGCGCCGCGCACAACGGATCAGCCGGATCCGCCGCCCCCTCCGCCGCCAGCCCCACCAGCGAACTCAGCGCCTCGACCGCCCCGGTGCCCTCCTCCGGCAGCACCCCCGCGGCACGCCCGTCCCGCGACTCCCCGAGCACAGCCCGGACGCGCTCCGCCACAGCCGCGGGACCGCCCGACGGCAGCGGACCACCCCGCCGCGCCGCCCCCGCCTCCAGCGCGTCGAACACCACACCCGTCAACGAGCGCAGCGCTGCCGCCCCTTCACTGCCACCCGCGAGCACTCGGGCATCGTCGGCGAACGCATCCATCAGCCAGACTCTTTCGGTTAAGCGGCCACGGCTCCGCGGACCCGCGGGCGCGACAAGGCGCCCGCCGGACCGGGGAGAAGTGGTGAGGTGCGCCTAACCTACGTGCGTGCGGCCCCCGTTGATCTCGATACGAGCCCCATTCCCCCGAAGGGGTGACCGGCCGCCGCTCGCGCCCCCTCCCGCCGAGCAGCCCGGCACGCCCTGACGTCCCCCTGCCGTTGCCGGACCGTGCCCGGCCCGGCAACGCTCATCCCTCGTGGCCTGCACCCCCGGTGCCGCTCACCCGGCGTGCCTGCTCCGGACCAGCAACGCCCGCCGCAGATCGTCCAGCTGATCCGCCATGGCCCGCCGCAGGGACGGCACCACGCCGTCCCCCTCCAGGCACTCCTCGCCGAGCCGCACCACCCGCTGCTCGACGAACACGCCCGGGAAACCGAACCGGCCGACCATCTGCGCCCCGGGCCCTCCGCGACGAGCCGCCACCCCCACCGCGTCGGAGAAGTAACGCTCCACGTACCCCTCCAGCAGCCCCAGCTGCTCCGGCTGCCAGAACCCCTCCGCAGTGGCACGCCACATGTAGTTCGACAAGTCGTCCGAACCGAACATCGAAGCCCACGCCGCCTCCTTCGCCGCGGCGTCCGGCAGCGCCGCCCGGCAACGAGCCGCCCCCTCCTGGCCCTTCGCCCCCGGATCGGCCTCCAGCGCCGCACCGATCTCCGCGTGCCCCACGGCGCCCAGCACCGACAACCGCAGCAGCACACGCCACCGCAGCTCCGCGTCCAGCACCTGCCCGCCCGGCAGCGAACCCGCCGACCACCAGCCGCCCAACTCCCCGGCGTCGGACGCACAGTCGACCAGCAGACGCGCCGCCGCCAGCCGCAGCCCCGCACCGCCCCCACCCGGCTCACCCGAATCCGGCGCGGCCCCCGGCGCCTCCCCGCCGACGGCCGCGAGCACACCCCGGCACACCTCCGACAGCGTCGCCAGCACCCCCGGCCGCTCCGCGCCGGAGACGAAACGGTCGGCGACCTGCCCGCGCGCGAACTCCAGCACCACCACTTCCCGCTCCCCCGGGCAGTGCGCACCCACAGCCCCGAGGAACTCCCCCGGAGCCAGCTCCCCGTCGCGCACCATGTCCCGCGCCGCGCTCCACACCACCGCACGCGACAACCCGCCGGGCAGACCCGACAGACCCCCCAGAGCCGCCTGCCACGACCCCTCGTCCAGCCGCACCTTCGCGTATGTCAGATCCCCGTCGTTCGTCAGCACCAGAGCGGGACGCGGTCCAGTCCCCTCCGCCACCGCCGACTCCGCCTCGTCCGCCGCCACTTCACGCTCCAGCCGCTCCCGCGGCACCAACCGCCCCGCATCGCCCGGCGCCACGTCGTACAGCCCCACCCCGACCCGGTGAGGACGGCCCCCGTCGTGCCGCAGCGCCAGCGACCACCGGCCGTCGTCCTCCGCCACCCGCGGCGACAGCGTGTCCACCCCCGTCGTACGCAGCCAGCGGTCCGCCCATCCCCGCACATCGCGGTCCGACGCCCCGGCCAGCGAATCGAGGAAGTCCGCCAGCGTCGCGTTGCCGAAACGGTGCGACGACAGATGCCTGTTGACCCCCGCGAGGAAATCCCGGTCGCCCAGCCACGCGGCCAGCTGCCGCAACGCGGAAGCGCCCTTCGCGTACGAGATGCCGTCGAAGTTCACCAGCGCCGACGCGGTGTCCGGCACCGAACCCGGATCGGGAGCGACAGGATGTGTCGACGGACGCTGATCCGCGTCGTAGCCCCAGCCCTTGCGCGCCACCGCGAAATCCGTCCACACGCCCGAGAAGCCCGTCGCCTCGTCGAGCACCCGGTACCCCAAGTAGTCCGCGAACGACTCGTTCAGCCAGATGTCGTCCCACCAGCGCAGCGTCACCAGGTCCCCGAACCACATGTGCGCCATCTCGTGAGCGACCGTCACCCCGCGCGAGCTACGCTCCGGCCCGGTCACCGCCGAGCGGAAGACGTACTAGTCCCGCAGCGTCACCAGACCCGGATTCTCCATCGCACCGGCGTTGAACTCCGGCACGAACGCCTGGTCGTAGGAGTCGAACGGATACGGCTCGTCGAAGACCTCGTGGTACCGGTCGAAGCACCGCCGGGTGACCTCCAGCAGCTCCTCCGCGTCCGCGTCCAGGAACTCACCGAGGGACCGGCGGACATGCAGCCCGAACGGCAGCCCCGCGTGCTCGGTGCGCACCGAGTGGTAGGGGCCGGCGGCCACCGCCATCAGATACGTGCTCAGCGGCGGCGTCGCGGCGCACTCCCACCGCCCGGCCCCCGTCCTGCGCGCCACCCCGTTGCCCAGCACCGTCCACTCGTCCGGCGCCGTGACGGACACCTCGAAGACCGCCTTCAGGTCCGGCTGGTCGAAGCACGCGAACACCTGCGGGGCGTTCGCGAGGAAGCACATCGAGTACAGATACACCCGCCCGTCCGCCGGGTCCGTGAACCGGTGCATGCCCTCGCCGACCCGCGAATACGGCATCCGCGCCACGACGCGCAGCTCGTGCGGCCCCTCCGCGAGACCCCGCAGCCGCAGCCGGCCGTCGCCGAAGTCCGCAGCGAGGTCCAGCGCCTGACCGTCGAGCTCCGCCCGCAGCAGCGTCTCCGGACGCAGCTCGGCGAACGTCCCGGCTCCTCCGGTGCCCTCCGCGGCGCCTTCGCGGACGGAGAACTTCACGGTCGTCGTCGAGCCGAACACCTCGTCGCCACACGTCAGATCGAGGTCGACGAGATAACGCTCGACGTCGACGGTCAGGGCTCGCTTCCGCGCCTCGGCGCGCGTCAGTACGGACATGCGGCCATGCTGCCGCACGCCTGCCGGGGCCGCACCGGGGTAATCCGCCGCTGCCGCTCAGTACTTGGGGCCGACGTGCTCGTCCATGAGCGCGACGGAGGCGCGGCGGGCGACGGAAACGCTGTAGGCATTGCGGGCACTTCTGGTCGACCGCCACGCGACGCCGACCGCGTCCAGCGTCTCGCAGTAAAAGCGCACGATGTCTCCGGACTTGTTGGTGAAGAAATACCGCGGATACTCGTAGCGCTTTCTTCTGCCGCGGACCACACGCGTCGTCCAGTTGGTGATTCGTGAACCGTCAGAGTGGACGAGACCACGAACGAACCGCCAGGGGTGCTCGGCCACGATCTGCCGCTGCCACGGCTGCAGTTCGATCCGCCTCTCGTGTTTCTTCCCCGGTCCGTGCTGGGGGAAGAGGCAGGGCCAGTGGGAGTTGTAGGCGGTGACCATCACGCAGCCCTGAGCCTGGACGTGGAAGACGCCGTGGTGCGGCGTACTGCCTTGACCGCCCGAGAGCACTCCTCGATGAGCCCTGGCCAGGCGTCCGCGCAGGCGATGCGCAGCGTGTACGTACGGGCCAGGCGGCTGACGCAGCCGTCACCGAGATAGAGGCCGAGGAGGTAGGCGTAGGCGGGGGCGTCCGCGGGCGCTTCCGGGGGAACGGCGCACCGCGTGCATTCCGCGCGCTCGGGGCGGAGGGGCAGGAGGCGGTTCTGCCACGACCGGAGAGCCCAGCGGGAGATTCCCGTCTGCTTGCTCACCGAATTGAGGCTGCGTCCCTGGCCCAGCATGGCAAGGGCACTTCTGCGAACAGAGACGTCGTACATGCGCGCGAGCCTTGTACATGCCTGTTCGACGTGCAGGAAAAGGGGGGCTCGCTACTTCGTGTGAGCGAAGATCGTCGATTCTCGTTGCGCTTTTAGAATCCAAGGTGAGTGCCCCGGGTCGGATTCGAACCGACACTGTATGGGTTTTGAATCCATCGCCTCTGCCGTTGGGCTACCGGGGCAAACAGCAATCGAAGGTTGAGGCCCACCTGCTGTGCGACCACCATACAGGACCCCGGTACTCTCGAACCTCCCCAGCTGTGGAAACGAGGAGCCCAGTGAGCACCGCGGACGTCCCCGAGCCCAACAATTCCGACAACTCCGGCCCAGAGCCGGGCACCGGCGCCGACAGCGCCCACGTGCCCCCGTCCACCACGCGCGTGGTCATCGCCGAGGACGAGGCCCTGATCCGCATGGATCTCAAGGAGATGCTGGAGGAGGAGGGCTACACCGTCGTCGGTGAGGCCGGGGACGGGCAGACCGCGGTCGACCTCACGCGTGAGCACCGTCCGGACCTGTGCATCTTCGACGTGAAGATGCCCGTCCTGGACGGCATCTCCGCCGCGGAGAAGGTGGCGGAGGAGAGCATCGCGCCGGTGCTGATGCTGACGGCGTTCTCGCAGCGGGAGCTGGTGGAGCGGGCCCGGGACGCGGGTGCGATGGCGTATCTCGTGAAGCCGTTCAGCAAGAGCGACGTGGTGCCGGCCATCGAGATGGCGGTGTCGCGGTTCACGCAGCTGCGGGCGCTGGAGGAGGAGGTCGCGGACCTCTCGCAGCGGCTGGAGACGCGGAAGCTCGTGGACCGGGCGAAGAGCGTGCTGCAGACGCAGTACGGGCTGACGGAGCCTGCCGCGTTCCGCTGGATACAGAAGACGTCGATGGACAGGCGGCTGTCGATGCGGCAGGTCGCCGAGGCCGTCATCGCGGACGCGGAGGAGCGGAAGCAGCAGAACGGGTAGCGGCGGCAACTGCGCGAGCGGGCCTGCCCTGGTGTCCAGGGCGGGCCCGCTCGCGTGTGCGGTGCCCGGAGGTGCCCGGGCGGGGTGGCGGGGGTGTCAGTCCTCGCCGAGGTAGGCCTTGCGCACGGACTCGTCGTGCATGAGTTCCTGGCCGGTGCCCGAGAGGGCGATGGTGCCGATCTCCATGACGTGACCGTGGTCGGCGAGGGAGAGGGCGGCCTGCGCGTTCTGCTCGACGAGCAGGATCGTCGTGCCCTGCGACTTGAGCTCCGTGATGGTCTCCATGATCTTCTGCATCATGATCGGGGAGAGGCCCATGGAGGGCTCGTCCAGCATGAGGAGCTTGGGTCGCGACATCAGCGCCCGCCCCATGGCGAGCATCTGCTGTTCACCGCCGGAGAGGGTGCCGGCGGCCTGGCTGCGGCGTTCTCCGAGGATGGGGAAGAGGGTGTACGCCCGCTCGATGTCCTCCTGGATGCCCGCGGCGTCCTTGCGGAGGAACGCGCCGAGCTGGAGGTTCTCGGTGATGGTGAGGCGGGGGAAGATGCGCCGGCCCTCGGGGGAGTGCGCGATCCCCTTGGCGACGATCTTGTGCGCGCCGATGTCGTTGATCACCTCGCCGTCGAAGGTGATCTTCCCGGCGAGCGGCTTGAGCAGCCCGGAGAGGGTGCGCAGAGTGGTGGTCTTGCCCGCGCCGTTGGTGCCGATGAGGGTCACGACCTGACCGGCTTCGACGGTGAAGGAGATGCCCTTGACGGCTTCGATCTTGCCGTAGGCGACGCGGAGGTCTTCGACTTCGAGCAGTGGCATCAGGCCCGCCCTCCCTTGTGGATCTCGTCGCCGCCGCGTGTCTCGGCTTCGCGTACTTCCGCGGCTTCGGCTTCGCCGGGTTCCCCTTCGAAGGGGGTGCCGAGATATGCGGCGACGACGCGTTCGTCTGCCTGTACCAGCTCGGGTGAGCCTTCGACGAGCTTCTGGCCCTGGACGAGTACGGCGACCCGGTCGCAGAGGTTGAAGATGAAGCGCATGTCGTGCTCGATGACGAGGACCGCGGTGCCCTTCTCCCGTACGGCGAGGACGAGTTCGCGGGTGGCGCTGGTCTCTCCGGCGGTCATGCCGGCGGTGGGTTCGTCGAGCAGCAGCAGGCCGGGTTCGCTGGCGAGCGCGCGTGCGATCTCCAGCTTGCGCTGCTCGCCGTAGGGGAGGTTGCGTGCCAGGTGGTCGCGTTTGTTCGCGAGTCCGGTGAACTCGAGGAGTTCCATGGCGCGCTGCTCGGAGTCGCGCTCCGCTTTGCGGAAGCCGGGTCCGCGCAGCAGCGCGGAGAAGAGGCCTTCCTTGGTGCGGGTGTGGCGGCCGACGAGGACGTTCTCGAGGACCGTCATGTTGGCGAAGAGCCTGATGTTCTGGAAGGTGCGGGCGATTCCTGCCTGGGTCACCAGGTGGGAGCGGTGCGGGAGCACCTTGCCCTTGTAGGCGACTTCGCCCTCGGTGGGTATGTAGAGCCCGGTGAGGCAGTTGAAGAAGGTGGTCTTGCCCGCGCCGTTGGGGCCGATGAGGCCGACGATCTCGCCGCTGTCGACGGTGAGGTCGACGTCGCGCACCGCGGTGAGGCCGCCGAAGCGTTTGGTGACCCCGGAGGCGCGCAGTACGGGCTCCGGTCCTGACTTGCCGTACGGCGCGGCGCTGGTGGCTGTCTTGGTGATCATCTGTGTCATGCCTCCGTCTTGCTGAGGCCGGGGCCGCCGGTGGGTACGTCGAGCTGGCCGGTTTCCTTGAATTCGAGCTTCTTGCGGCGGTCCGCGAGGAGGCCCTCGGGGCGGAAGCGCATGAGCAGGACCAGCGCGAGGCCGAACAGCAGCAGCTGGTATTCGCCGATGAACTGCAGCTTGGCCGGGATGAGGTAGAGCAGCGAGGCGCCGATGAGCGGCCCGGACACGGTGCCCATGCCGCCGAGGATGACCGCGGCGAGCAGGAAGGCCGAGTTGGGCGGTACGACTTCGACGAACTGGTACTGCTCGGGTGTCACGGACGAGGTGACGTGGGCCTGCACGGTGCCCGCCATGCCGGCGAGCGTGGCGCCGAGGGCGAAGGCGATGAGCTTCACGCGGAAGCCGTTGATGCCCATGGCGCGTGCCGCGGTCTCGTCCTCCCGGACGGCGACCCAGGCGCGTCCGATGCGGGAGCGGTCGGCCCGGCGGAAGATCGTCACGATGATGATCGTGAACAGGAGCATCAGCAGGTAGTAGTTGGCGAACGGGCCGAGTTCGAATCCCGCGACGGTGTGGTCCTCGCCGAGGTTGAATCCGAAGATCACCAGGTCGGGGATGTTGGCGATGCCGTTGGCGCCGTTGGTGACGGACGGCCCGGAGGAGCCGTCGAGGTTCTCCATGCCGATGCGGAAGATCTCGCCGAAGCCGAGGGTGACGATGGCGAGGTAGTCACCGTGGAGGCGCAGCGTCGGGGCGCCGATGACGACGCCGAAGACGAGTGACGCGCCTGCTCCGGTGAGGACGGCCGCCCAGAAGGGGAAGTGGACGCCGAGCACGGAGGTCTCGGAGCCGGAGACGAGCGCCGCGGCGTAGGCGCCGACGCCGAGGAAGGCGACGTAGCCGAGGTCGAGGAGCCCGGCGAGGCCGACGACGACGTTCAGGCCGAGGGCCACGGTGGCGAAGATGAGGATGTTGGCGGCGACGGAGGTGTACTGGTCGCTGCTCTGCGTGAAGGGGAAGCAGGCCGCTGCCACGAACGCCGCGGTGAAGGTGACGTTGCGGTGCTTGGCGGTGAGCTGGCCCAGCCGCTGGTTGAGTCCGGCCCTGCCGAGGGCGCCGGCGCCGAATCCGACGAGGATGAGGAAGCCGATGAACAGCTCGCCGTAGGGGGTGTCGATGCCGTACGTGAAGACGTACAGCCCGAGGCCGAAGGTGACGGCGATGACGAGCAGTTCGGCCCAGCCGGGGAGTGCCTTGCCGGGTGAGGGCGCGGGGGCCTTGAGGGAGTGGCGGAACCGCCGCCAGGCGCCGGGGTCCCGCAGTGTGGGGTCGGCGGGGTCGAAGGGTTCGTCGGCCTTGAGGCCGAGTGCGCCGACGACGGTGAGGAGGCTGCCGGCGACGGCGACCCACATGCCGGCTTCGAAGTTGACCAGTCCGCCGAGGACGACGGCGATGGCTCCGGCGCTGAACCATGCGACGCCGAGCGTGCCGAGTGAGGCGAGGACGACGGGGGCGGTCTTGCCGCCGGGGGTGAGCCAGCGGAGCCCGCGTACGCCGCTGCCGGAGAGCAGCAGGGCGATGGTCAGCACCGAGCCGACGAGGGTGAGCGTCTGGAGGTCTACGGGTGAGCCGTAGTAGGTGAGGTCGCCCGGGAACTCGGCGGTCCAGGTCCAGGCGAGCATGGTGCTCGCGAAGGTGGTGACGGCGCCTGCGAGCGTGAGGAGCCGGGCGGTCTTGTGCGGCAGCGGGAGGGTGCCGGGCGCGCCGGTGGCGTCGAGGGGTCCTGCCGGTGCGGCGGGTTTGGTGGTGTCCACGTGGGAGTTGGTCGTTGCCATCGCTATCACGCCCTGTCCGCGATGCGTTCGCCGAGCAGGCCCTGGGGTCGTACGAGCAGTACCAGGATCAGCAGGACGAATGCCCATACGTTCTTCCAGGCGCCGCCGCCGAAGAGTTCCATGCCGGGGATGAGTTCGATGTACGCAGTGGCGAGTGATTCGGCGAGTCCGAGGACGAGTCCGCCGACCATGGCGCCGTAGATGTTGCCGATGCCGCCGAGGACGGCCGCGGTGAATGCCTTGAGGCCGAGGATGAAGCCGATCTTGAAGTCGATCTGGCCGTACTTGAGGCCGTAGGCGACTGCCGCGACACCGCCGAACGCGGCGCCGATGGCGAACGCGGTGACGATGATGCGGTCGGTGTTGATGCCCATCAGCTTGGCGGTGTCGGGGTCCTGCGAGGTGGCCTGCATGGCGCGGCCGGTGCGGGTCTTGGCGACGAAGAAGCCGAGGGCGATCATGCAGACGGGTGCGGCGATGAGGAGGAAGAGCTCCCCGCGCTGGACGTTGGCGCCCAGGAGGTGGACGCTCTCGCCGCTGAACTGCGGGAAGGTGCGGGCCTTCTTGGCGTCCGGGTAGAAGCTCCAGATCAGCTGCTGCAGCATGATGGAGAGGCCGATGGCCGTGATGAGCGGTGCGAGCCGCGGTGCGTTGCGCAGGGGCCGGTAGGCGAAGCGTTCCGCTCCGATGCCCACGAGCACGGAGACGCCGACGGCGAGCACGAGCATCAGCGGCAGGGCGAGCATGAGTGATGTGCCCTTGGGGAGCATCAGCCATGCGGTGAGGCCGCCGAAGGCCCCGAACATGACGATCTCGCCGTGGGCGAAGTTGATGAGCTGAACTATGCCGTAGACCATCGTGTAGCCGATCGCGATGAGGCCGTACATCGCGCCGAGGATGAGTCCACTGGCCAGTTGCTGCGGCAGGTCGTTCACCGCGGGGCCTCCGTGTGGTGTCTGGATGCAGACCGAGCGGGGGCGCTGTGTGCGCCCCCGCTCGGCGTGATGGGCGGAAGGAACAGGGCGGGTTTACCCGGTTCAGTCTTTGAACGTGCCGGTCTTGACGGGCGTGTGCTTGCCGTCCTTGACCTCGTACAGCGAGAGCTGCTTGTTGGTGGTGTCGCCGTACTCGTCGAAGCCGACGGCACCGCTGACGCCGTCGAACTTGACGTCCTGCATGGCTTCGGCCACCTGCTCGCGGGTCTCGTTCATGTCCCCGGGCAGCTTGCCGTCGTTCTTCTCGGCGACGGCCTTGACGGCCTGGATGATGGCCCAGGTGGCGTCATAGGCGTAGCCGCCGTACGCCTCGTAGGGCAGCTTGTAGCCGGCGGCCTTGTAGGCCTTCATGAAGGTCTTGGCGCTGTCGAGGCTCTCCAGCGGCGCACCCACGGAGGAGGCGATGTCGCCTTCGGAGTTCTTCTTCGCCAGCTTCACGTACTCGGCGCTGAAGAGGGCGTCGCCGCCGACGACGGGGCCCTTGAGGCCGGCCTTCTTGGCCTGGTCGGCGAGGGGTGCTCCGGCCGGGTACTCGCCGCCGTAGTAGACGAAGTCGGGCTTGGCCTTGGCGACCTTGTTGGCCACCGCGTTGAAGTCCTTCTCCTTCGGGTCGACGTGGTCGGTGCCGACCACCTTGCCGCCCAGCTTCTCGAACTCGTCGCGGAAGGTCGCGGCGAGGCCCTTGCCGTAGGTCTTCTTGTCGTCGATGACGTAGACCTTCTTGAGCTTCTTCTCGTTGTACATGTACTGCGCCGCGTACGGGCCCTGGATGGCGTCCGTGGTGGAGGTGCGGAAGTACGTCTTGAAGGGGCGTTCCTTCTTGCCGGAGCGCCAGGCGGTGCCCTGGGTGAGTTCGGGCGCCGTGTTGGCGGGCGAGACCTCGACCATGCCGGCCTTGTCGAAGACCTTCTGCATGGACTGGCCGACGTTGGAGTTCAGCGGGCCGACGGCTCCGACGACCTTCTGGTCGGCGACGAACTTGGTGGCGTTCGTCTGGCCGGAGGCGGGCTGCCCGGCGTCGTCGAGCGCCTCCAGCTTGAAGGTGACGCCCTCGACGGTCTTCTTCTTGTTGGCGGTCTTGACGGCGAGGTCTGCGGAGTTCTTGATGCCCTGGCCGAGCGCGGACAGGTCACCGGTGAGCGGGGCGTCGAGACCGATGGTCAGGGTCTTGGTGTCTCCACTGCTGCCGCCTCCGCTGTTGTCCCCGCGGGAACCGCACGCCGTCAGCGTGAGGGATCCAGCCGCGACCGCGGTGGTGAGTATGAGCAAGGAACGGTGGCGCACGATCAGTCCTTTCCCCTGGCGGGCCTTCGGAGATGAAGGGCCGTGTCGCGCGCCGGGCACCCTGTACGGAACGGCGGTTCAGGGCTCGCAAAGTTCGCGCCCGGCGGCGCGGTGACTGGCGGTGACTCTATGGCCGACGGATCGCGGGGGGCAGAGGGGCAGGGCAAGGTGTGACGTTCTTGTTATTGATGCCCGACCGTGCTGTGTCCGTGGTGGCCTCTCCCGGAAGATCCCGTCTGTGTCGGTCGTGCAGCGGACACGTTTCGCCGGTGCTAAGCAGCAGATGAGTCAGGGGTTCTCAGGGGAATCGGCCACCGACGGTCCGCACAGTGTCCGGAATGCGTGCGTGAGCGCCCGGGTGTAGCGCTCACCGGGGATGACGCTCAGCTCGAAGGGCCCCATCTCGTTACTCAGTGTCACGTCGAGGAACGGTGACCGGGCGCGAAGGGGGAGCCGGTCACAGCTGGTGATTTTCGCCGTGACCTCGACGTGCTTCGCACCGCCGGGGCGGACCGAGACCGGACCGGGCGAGGCGAGGCCTACGCGGAGTCCCTCGTAGTTCTGTCTGACGCGGGTCAGCCGCAGCGGCGAGGTCGCCGCGGCGTGGAGTCCGATGGTGAACGTGCGCCGTCGGCGGTCGCCCAGTTCGATTCCCCGGAAGGTGATGCGGGCGGCCTGGGCGGGGTGCTGCGGGTGCGGCGGGTGCAGGGAGGCGCCGGTGTCCTGCGGCTCGCTGCTCGCGGAGGGCGCGGCGTGGGGCGTGGCAGGCGGGCCCGGCTGCCCGGCCACCGCGTAGCCGCCCGCTGCCAGCAGGGCCAGGGCGGCGGAGCCGAGGACGCCGCGGCGCAGGAGGGCGGGGAGGGCGTCCCACCGCTCGCGGACGCCGGGCCCCTCCCTGCCGGACGCCAGTACGTCCGGTTCGGCCTCGTCCCGGTGTCGTGCCGCCCCCATGCCCGGCAAACTAGCGGCGCTCCGGCCGTGCGGCCAGAGCGCCTTCCGCCGGGACCATACGCCGTGGTGGTCCGGGCCCCGCCGGGTCGGGGCCGGGCGTTCAGAGCTCCCGCAGCAGGCAGGTCAGCCGGGCCGAGCAGACGCGCCTGCCCTCCTCGTCGGTCACGACGGTCTCGTACGTGGCGGTGGAGCGCCCCTGGTGCACGGGGGTGGCCGTTCCGGTGACCAGGCCGGAGCGCACGCCGCGGTGGTGGGTGCAGTTGAGGTCCACGCCGACGGCCTGCTTGGTGGGTCCGCCGTGCAGCATGGCGCCGACGGAGCCCAGGGTCTCGGCGAGCACCGCCGACGCGCCGCCGTGCAGCAACCCGTAGGGCTGGGTGTTGCCCTCGACGGGCAGGACGCCGGTCACCCTCTCCGGGGCCGCTTCGATGATCTGCAGGCCCATACGCTCGCCGAGGTGCCCCGCGGAGAAGAGGCTCGGCAGGTCCAGGCCGAGGCCGGACCACTCGTCGAGGATCTTCTGCGGGAACTTGGTCGTGGTCTGCTCGCCCATGGGCCGCGGCTCCGATCACGCTTGCTGTGTCGTCGTACTCTTCCGGACCGTCCTATCAGCTGCCTGAGCGTCCGCTCAGGCCGAAGTGACGCGGATCACCACCGACTTGGACGCCGGAGTGTTGCTGCCGTCGGCGGTCGCGTCGAGGGGCACGAGCACGTTGGTCTCCGGGTAGTACGCCGCCGCGCAGCCGCGGGCGACGGGGTAGTGAACGACGCGGAAGCCGCGGGCGGTGCGTTCGGTGCCGTCGCTCCACTCGCTGGTCAGGTCGGCGTACGTGCCGTCGTCGAGGCCCAGTCCGCGAGCGTCCTCGGGGTTGAGGAGCACGACGCGGCGGCCGTTCCTGATGCCCCGGTAGCGGTCGTCAAGGCCGTACACCGTGGTGTTGTACTGGTCGTGCGAGCGCAGCGTCTGCAGCAGCAGCCGGCCTTCGGGAACCTCCGGCCAGTGGACGTCGGCGGCGGTGAAGTTGGCCTTGCCTGTGGCGGTGGGGAAGCGCCGCTCGTCCCGGGGCGCGTGGGGGAGGGTGAAGCCGCCGGGCCGCGCGACGCGCTCGTTGAACTCCTCGAATCCGGGCACGACCCGGGCGATGCGGTCCCGTACGAGCGCGTAGTCCTTCTCGAAGTCCTCCCACGGCGTGCGGGACTCCACGCCGAGGACGCGTCTGGCGAGCCGGGCCACGATCGCGGGCTCCGACAGCAGGTGGGGGCTCGCGGGCTCCAGACGCCCGCGGGAGGCGTGCACCATGCCCATGGAGTCCTCGACGGTCACGAACTGCTCGCCGCCGCCCTGGAGATCGCGCTCGGTCCGCCCCAGCGTGGGCAGGATCAGCGCGCGGGCGCCCGTGACGCAGTGCGAACGGTTCAGCTTCGTGGAGACGTGCACGCTCAGACGCGCGCGGCGCATCGCGTCCTCCGTGACGTCCGTGTCGGGGGACGCGGAGACGAAGTTGCCGCCCATGGCGAAGAAGACCTTCACCTCGCCGTCGCGCATGGCGCGGATCGAACGTACGACGTCCAGGCCGTGCTCGCGGGGGGCGGTGATGCCGAACTCCCGCTCCAGGGCGTCGAGGAAGGCCGGCGCCGGACGCTCGGAGATGCCCATGGTGCGGTCGCCCTGCACGTTGCTGTGCCCGCGGACCGGGCACACTCCCGCACCCCGCCGCCCCACGTTCCCGCGCAGCAGCAGGAAATTGACGACCTCGCGGATCGTGGCCACGGAGTGCTTGTGCTGGGTGAGGCCCATCGCCCAGCACACGACGGTGCGCCGGGAGGCCAGCACCATCCGCAGGGCCTCCTCGATCTCCTCGCGCTCCAGACCGGTGGCGCGCAGCGTCGGCTCCCAGCCGGCTGTGCGGGCCTTCGCGGCGAACTCCTCGAACCCGTGGGTGTGTTCACGGACGAACTCTTCGTCGACGGCGCCCTCCCGCTCGATGACAAGGCGGTTGAGCATGCGGAAGAGCGCCTGGTCGCCGCCGAGCCGGATCTGCAGGAACAGGTCCGTGAGCGCGGTGCCGGCGCCCGCGAGGCCGCGCGCCGTCTGCGGGTTCTTGAACCGCGTCATCCCGGCCTCGGGCAGCGGGTTGACGGTGATGATCCTCGCCCCGCCCGCCTTGGCCTTCTCGAGCGCGGAGAGCATCCGCGGATGGTTCGTGCCGGGGTTCTGCCCGGCGACGATGATCAGGTCGGCCTCGTAGAGGTCGTCCAGGAGCACGCTCCCCTTGCCGACGCCCAGGGTCTCCGTCAGGGCCTCGCCGGAGGACTCGTGGCACATGTTGGAGCAGTCCGGCAGGTTGTTCGTGCCGAACTCGCGGGCGAAGAGCTGGTAGAGGAAGGCAGCCTCGTTGCTGGTGCGTCCCGAGGTGTAGAACACGGCCTCGTCGGGGGAGCGCAGCCCTGCCAGCTCCTCCGCGACGATGCCGAAGGCCCGCTCCCACGGCACCGGTTCGTAGTGGTCGGAGCCCTCGGCCAGGTACATAGGCTGGGTGAGCCGGCCCTGCTGCCCGAGCCAGTAGCCGGAGCGCTTGGCGAGGTCCGCGACGGGGTGCGCGGCGAAGAAGTCGGGCGTCACGCGGCGCAGCGTCGCCTCCTCGGCGACGGCCTTCGCCCCGTTCTCGCAGAACTCCGCCGTGTGCCGCTTGTCCGGCTCCGGCCAGGCGCAGCCCGGGCAGTCGAAGCCGTCCTTCTGGTTGACGCGCAGCAGCGTCAGCGCGGTCCTGCGCACGCCCATCTGCTGCCGTGCGCTGCGCAGCGACCGCGCCACGGCGGCCGTTCCGGCCGCGGAGTCCAGCGGGGCGGAGACGTCTGGGGCGTCCTGGACGGGGTCGCCGGAAGGGGGCTTTCGCATAGCACGATGGTGCCACGTGGTGCGCTGACCAGCCGTGGGCGTGCGGGCGGACGGGGTTGTCGGCGGGGCGTGGGAGGATCGGGGACGTGGCTAAGAAGGCATCGAAAGAGACTGCACCGCGCCTGCTCCTGATGGACGGGCATTCGCTCGCGTACCGCGCGTTCTACGCACTGCCCGTGGAGAACTTCTCCACCTCCACGGGGCAGACGACGAACGCGATCTACGGCTTCACCTCGATGCTGTCGAACACTCTGCGTGACGAGGAGCCCACGCACTTCGCCGTCGCCTTCGACGTCTCGCGCAAGACGTGGCGCTCGGCCGAGTTCGCGGAGTACAAGGCGAACCGCTCCAAGGCCCCGGACGAGTTCAAGGGCCAGGTCGAGCTGATCGGCGAGCTGCTGGACGCGATGAAGGTGCCCCGCTTCGCCGTGGAGGGCTTCGAGGCGGACGACGTCATCGCGACGCTGACCACACAGGCGACGGCGGAGGGTTACAAGGTCTCCATCGTCACCGGCGACCGGGACGCCCTGCAGCTGGTCACCGACGACGTCACGGTCCTCTACCCCACGAAGGGCGTCTCGGAGCTGACGCGCTTCACGCCGGAGAAGGTCCAGGAGAAGTACGGCCTGACGCCCGCGCAGTACCCCGACTTCGCGGCCCTGCGCGGCGATCCGTCCGACAACCTCCCCGGCATCCCCGGCGTCGGCGAGAAGACGGCCACGAAGTGGATCAGCCAGTTCGGTTCGTTCGCCGAGCTGGCCCGCCGTGCGGACGAGGTGAAGGGGAAGGTCGGCGAGAAGCTGCGCGAGCACCTGGAGTCGGTCACCCTCAACCGCCACCTCACGGAGCTCATCCGCGACGTGGAGCTGGACTGCAGCCCCGCCGACCTGGAGCGCGTCGCGTACGACCGCGACACCCTGAACGTCCTGCTGGACGCCCTGGAGTTCCGGCACCTGAACTTCCGTGAGCGGCTGTTCGCGGTCGACCCCGGCGCCAAGGAGGAGGAGGTCGTCCCCGACGCGGGCATCGAGGTCGACGGCACCCTGCCGGGCCGCGGCGAGCTGGCTCCGTGGCTCGCGGAGCACGGGGGCGGCACACTCGGCCTGGCCACGGTCGACGTGTGGAAGCTGGGCACCGGCAGCGTCAGCGAGATCGCCCTCGCCGCCGCCGGCGGCCCCGCCGCGTGGTTCGACCCCGCCCAGCTGGACGAGGCGGACGAGCGCGCGTTCGCCGAGTGGTGCGCCGACGCCTCGCGCCCCAAGGCGGTGCACGACGCGAAGGCGGTCATGCGGGTCTTCGCCGAGCACGGCTGGAGCGTCGAAGGCGTCAGCACGGACACGGCGCTCGCCGCGTACCTCGACAAGCCGGGCCGCCGCTCCTTCGCCATGGACGCCCTGTCCGTGGAGTACCTGGGGCGCGAGCTCGGTCCCGCGGACGCCGGCGGCGGGCAGCTCGCCTTCGGCGCCGACGAGCAGGCCGAGGCGCAGTCCCTGATGGTCAAGGCCCGCACGATCCTCGACCTGGGCGAGGTCCTCGAGGGCAGGCTCGAGCAGGTGGGCGCGGCCGGGTTGCTGCGGGAGCTGGAGCTCCCCACGTCGGCGCTGCTCGCCCGCATGGAACGCTCCGGCATCTGCGCCGACCGCGAGTGGCTGACGGGCCTTGAGCAGCAGTTCGCGGACGCCGTGCAGCAGGCCGTGCGGGAGGCGCACGCCTCGGTCGGGCACGAGTTCAACCTGGGCTCGCCCAAGCAGCTGCAGGAGGTGCTCTTCGGGGAGCTGGCCCTGCCCAAGACGAAGAAGACCAAGACGGGCTGGACGACGGACGCCGACGCGCTCGCCTGGCTCGCGGCGCAGACCGAGCACGAACTGCCCGTGCTGATGCTCCGCTACCGCGAGCAGCAGAAGCTGCGCACCACCGTCGAGGGCCTGATCAAGACCATCGCCGCGGACGGCCGCATCCACACCAGCTTCAGCCAGACCGTCGCCGCGACGGGCCGCCTGTCCTCCACGGACCCCAACCTGCAGAACGTGCCGGTCCGTACGGACGAGGGGCGGGCCATCCGCCGCGCCTTCCGCGTCGGCGAGGGCTTCGAGACGCTGATGACGGCGGACTACAGCCAGATCGAACTGCGGGTGATGGCCCACCTGTCGGACGACGAGAAGCTCATCGAGGCCATCACCTCCGGGGAGGACCTGCACACCACGGTCGCCTCGCAGGTCTTCGCCGTCACCGAGGACAAGGTCGACGCGGAGATGCGGCGCAAGATCAAGGCGATGTCCTACGGCCTGGCGTACGGGCTGTCCGCCTTCGGCCTGTCGCAGCAGCTCGACATCACGCCGGACGAGGCGCGCAAGCTGATGGACAACTACTTCGAGCGCTTCGGCGGCGTGCGCGACTACCTCCACCGGGTCGTCGACGAGGCCCGCGCCTGCGGCTACACCCAGACGATCATGGGCCGCCGCCGCTACCTCCCGGACCTCACCAGCGACAACCGGCAGCGCCGCGAGATGGCGGAGCGGATGGCGCTCAACGCCCCCATCCAGGGCACCGCCGCGGACATCGTGAAGGTCGCCATGCTCGGCGTGGACAAGGCGATCCGGGAGGAGAAGCTCTCCTCCCGGATGCTCCTGCAGGTGCACGACGAGATCGTGCTGGAGGTCGCCCCCGGCGAACGGGAGGCCGTGGAGGCGCTGGTGCGCCGGGAGATGGCCGGTGCCGTGCGGCTGCGGGCCCCGCTGGACGTGTCGGTCGGCGTGGGCGACGACTGGGAGTCCGCAGCGCACTGACGAGCCGGCCCGCCCGCACAGCCGCTCCCTGCGGCCCGGGACGGAGCAGTCGTACGTCGAACCGTTCGCTGCCCCGGCGCGGTCAACTGCCGCCCGGGGCGGCGCCGTTCACCGCCGGTGCCGCCCCGGGCGGCGGGGGCGCATCCCGGAGTGCCCGCCCCTGCCGTCCGCTCCGGATGCCATCCGCCCCGGCTGCCCGCCCGTGCCGTACCGCCTCCGCCGATCCCGTTCGTGCCGGGCCGCCTGCCCGGTCCGCCGCCCTTTCGTGCAGCGCCCCAGGCCCTCGGCGCACCGGGCGGGGAGCGCCCGCCGAGCGGCGTGCGCGGCGGGGTGGCGGAGTCTCAGGAGCCGCAGACGCAGGCCACGAGTTGTCGTAAGGTCACTTTGTCGGCGTCCGCAGGGGAGAAGGACGGGTTCTGGACTCATGGCGCGTTACCGCGGCACAAACACGTCAGCCACGTACACGACCGGGGACGACTCACGGCGCGGCCCGAGGAGCAAGTGGCGCAAGGGAGTTGCCGGCACGGCACTCGCGGCGGCCGCCATGGCGGCGCTGACCGCCTCGCAGGCCCCCGGCGCCCAACTCGGCGACCCCGGAGGGGAAGAGGGCAAGGACCGCGGCGAGCGCAGCCGACCCGACCTCACCCCGGGCGACGACTCGTACCACACGGAACTGCCTCCGCTGGAATCCCCCGCCCCGCCCAAGTCGCACGACAACCCCGACGTCGTCGGCTCGCAATCGGGCATACCCGCGACGGTGCTCGCGGCGTACAAGAAGGCCGAGAGGGCACTGGCCTCGACGGACCGGGGCTGCGGTCTGCGCTGGGAACTCCTCGCCGCCATCGGCAAGGTCGAGTCGGGCCAGGCGCGCGGCGGCGCCGTCGACAAGGAGGGCACCACCCTCCGGCCGATCCTCGGACCCGTGCTGAACGGTTCGGGTTTCGCCCGTATCGAGGACACCGACGGAGGGCGCTTCGACGGCGACGCCCGGTTCGACCGCGCCGTGGGCCCCATGCAGTTCATACCCTCGACGTGGTCCCGCTGGGGCGCCGACGGAAACGGCGACGGCACCAGCGACCCCGACAACATCTACGACGCGGCCCTGGCCGCCGGTCAGTACCTGTGCGCGGGCGGCAAGGACCTCGGATCCAAGTCCGGCCTGGACCGCGCGGTCCTCAGCTACAACCACTCCCGCGCCTACCTGCGCACCGTCCTCGCCTGGTACGAGTTCTACCGCGAGGGCACCCACGCGATCCCCGACGGCAACGGCCCGCTCCCCACGACTCCGGGCGCCGGCGCGGAGTCGGACGGCCCCGGCAAGGGGAAGGACGAGGGCGGGGGCAAGGACAAGCCCGGCAAGGACAAGCCCGGTAAGGACAAGCCGGGCAAGGGCGACGGCGACGGGGACGACGGCGGGGGCGGCAACGACGACGGGCCGAGCCCCACTCCGAGCACACCGGCCGCCCTCGAGCGCGTCGGCGACGGCGAACTCTCCGCGGGTACGGGCCAGGACTTCACGGAGCGGCCCCGCGTGAAGGTCCTCGACGAGGCGGGCAAGCCCGTCGAGGGCGTCGACGTGGAGTTCGAGATCACCGGCGACGCGACCGGTTCCGACTTCGAGGGCGACGGGACCGTCGCGACGCGGGCCGACGGCACAGCCACCGCGCCCGCGCTCAACGCGGGCGACACGGCAGGCCGGTTCACGGTGACCGCCACCGTCGCCGGCGGGGAGATCGGCTCCACTTCCTTCACGGCCACCGTCGAACCGCGGGCCACCGCACTCACCTTCGCGGCAGGCAGCCTCACCACGGCCAAGGGCACCCCCTTCGCCGAGCAGGGCGAGATCCGCGCCACCTACAAGGGCAAGGCGGTGGCGAACGTACCGCTGAGCGCCACCCTCCTCAGTGAGAAGGGGAAGCCCCTCGAGAGCGGCCCGCGCTTCAACCTGCTCGGCGCACCCGACCGCGCTGTCACCGGCACGACGGCGGACGGTCTCCTCGGGCTGACCGAGAAGGGCGTGTTGCGTCTCCCGGTCATCCACACCGACGACACGACCGGGAAGTTCATCCTCCGCATCACCACCCCGGGCGGCCCGTCCCTCGACGTCAAGCTGACGGTCACTGACTGACGGCACCCGCCGACGTCCACCGGCTGAAGTTCACCTGCCGGCGGGGACAGCCGGCCGGCAGCACGCGGCACATCAACTCCGGCCCTGGAGCCGCCGGTTGGTGTGCCGCGTCGCTTCCGCGTCCGCGGGGTCCTCGGGCCACGGGTGCTTGGGGTAGCGGCCGCGCAGCTCCGCCCGGACGGACCGGTAGCCGTCCTGCCAGAACGAGGCCAGGTCCGCGGTCACCGCGGCCGGCCGCCCGGCGGGGGAGAGGAGGTGCACCAGCAGCGGAACCCGCCCGCCCGCCAGGCGCGGCGCCTCCCGCCACCCGAAGAGCTCCTGCAACTTGGCCGCCAGTACGGGCTGTTCGCCCGAGTAGTCGATCCGCACCCGCGACCCCGAGGGCACCTCCACGCGCTCCGGCGCCAGCTCCTCCAGCCGGGCGGCGTCGCCCGCCGCCCAGGGCAGCAGCCCCGCCAGCACCCGTCCGGCGTCGATGCGCGCGAACTCGGCCCGGGTGGTGGCGTCTCCGAGCCACTCGTCGGCCCGCTCCAGCAACGCGTCGTCGGACACCGACGGCCAGGGCGCGCCCAGCACGCGGTGGAGGAAGGCCATCCGCTGCCGCAGCGACTCGGCCTCCCGCGTCCACTTCAGCACTCCCGGGCCCTGCTCGCGCAGCCCCTCCAGCACCGCCGCCCGCACCCTCTCGCTGCCCGGCGCGCTCAGCGGGCGCTCCTCGACCTCCACGGCCCCGAGCGAGACGACCTCCCTCGCGATCACGCAGCCACGGCCCTCGTCCCAGCGCACCTCCTGCCGAACGGTCCGCAGCGCCGCCGCCGCTTCCCGCGCGGTCTCCTCGTCCAGTACGGCCGCCAGCCGCACCCGGGCCGAGGCCGACCCGGCCGGCCTGTCGGCGGTCGCCACAGCCAGCCAGGGCGCACCGTGCAGCCCGGACGCGTCAGCGCAGCGGGCCCTCGTCCCGGAGGCCATCAGATACGCCCCGTCGCCCCGGTGGGCGGCAACGCGTTCCGGGTGGGCGAGAGCGACGACCAGACCGACGCCTTCGGCGCCGCCGCGCCGCGGAGAGGAGGCCGCGGCCGGAGCTTCGCCGACGGACGCGCACGCGGCGCGCAGCCGGCGTGCCTCCCCGCGCCAGCGTGCGCCGTACGCGTCCCGCCCCCGGCGGGCCGCCCTCAGCGCCTCCGCCACGTCGTCCCCGTACTCCCGCGGCGGCTCCTCGCTCAGCAGCGCCACCACCTCCGAGGCGAGCTCGCCCCCGACGCGGGCGGAACCGTCCAGCAGCGCCCTGGCCAGCCGGGGATGGACGCCCATCCGTGCCATCCGCCGGCCGCGTTCCGTGGGCTGCCCCGCCTCGTCGACTGCGCCGACGGCGGCCAGCACGTCGCCCGCCGCGGCCATCGCACCGGGCGGCGGCGCGTCGAGCAGCGCCAGCCCGCCGGCTCCCGGGGCGCCCCAGCACGCCGCCTGCAGTGCGAAGCCCGTCAGGTCCGCTACGGCGATCTCCGGCGACGGCCAGCGCGGCCGCGCCGCGTCCTCACCCTCGGCCCAGCAGCGGAAGACGACGCCGGGGGCCTCGCGCCCGGCCCGGCCCGCCCGCTGGGCCGCGCCGGCCTGCGAGACCCGGACGGTCGTGAGCGAACCGAGCCCACGCGCGTGGTCCGTACGCGGCTCGCGTGCGAGACCGGCGTCCACGACGGCCCGTACCCCCGGAACCGTCAGGCTCGACTCCGCGACCGACGTCGAGAGGATCACCCGGCGCGGGCCGCCGTCCCCGGGCGCCCTTCCCCGCAGCACCGCGTCCTGCGTCGAGGCCGGCGCCCGGCCGTGCAGCCGTAGCACCTCGGCGGGGAGGCCCTGCCCCTCTTCCAGAAGCCGCGCCACCCGGCCGATCTCCGCGGCGCCCGGCAGGAAGCACAGCACGTCCCCTTCCGGGACGCTCTCCAGCGACTCCCGCACCGTCGCCGCCACGTGCCGCAGCAGCGCGGGGTCGACCCGCATGCCGTGCGGCGGCCGCACGCCCCGCGGCGGCGGCCGGTGGCGCACCTCGACACGGTGGCCGGCCCCGCCGCCGTGCACCACCGGGGTCTCGGGGCCGTCCTCCTGCGCTGCCAGCAGCCCGGCCCACGCCTTGCCGTCCTGCGTCGCCGACGCCACGAGCAGCCGCAGCTCGGGGCGGAGCACGGACCGCACGTCGACGAGGAAGGCCACGGCGGCGTCGGCGTCCAGATGGCGCTCGTGGCACTCGTCGATCAGTACGACGTCCACGCCCGGAAGCTCCGGGTCCCGCTGGAGACGCTGCAGGAGCACCCCCGTCGTGACCACCTCGACGCGGGTGCGTCCGCTCACCTCGCGCTCCCCGCGGACCGTGAACCCGACCCGTCCACCCGGCTCCTCGCCCAGCAGCCACGCCATGCGCCGCGCGGCCGACCGCGCGGCCATGCGCCGCGGCTCGGCCACGAGCACGCTCCGCGCCGGAGAGCCGTCCAGCAGACCCGCCAGCGACAGCGGCACGAGTGTGGTCTTCCCCGTGCCCGGCGGCGCGTGCAGCACCGCGGTGCCGCGCTCGGTGAGAGCGGTGTGCAGCGCGGGCAGTGCCTCAGCGACGGGGAGCCGCGCCAGAGCCTCGCGCCTGGAGTCCGCGCCTGCCATGCGGCTAGCCCTGCCCGTGCGGCGCCTCGCGCTCGCACACGAAGACGGCCGTTCCCGGAACGAGGCGCCCGCGCAGCGGCGACCAGCCGCCCCATTCCTGCTCGTTCCAGTCGGGCCACTCCGGTTCGACGACGTCGAGGAGCCTGAGCCCGGCGCCGACCACGTCCCGGACGCGGTCGCCCATGGTGCGGTGGTGCTCGACGTACACGGCGCGCCCCGCCTCGTCCTCCTCCACGTAGGGCGTCCTGTCGAAGTAGGAGGAGAGCACGGTCAGACCCTCGGGACCCGGCTCGTCCGGCAGCGCCCAGCGGAAGGGGTGGGTGACGGAGAAGACGAAGCGCCCGCCGGGGCGCAGCACGCGCCGCACCTCCCGCAGCACGCGGACCGGCTCCGCCACGAACGGCAGCGCCCCGAACGCGGAGCACGCCAGGTCGAACGAGCCGTCCGCGAAGGGCAGCGCGCAGGCGTCGGCCTCCACGAGAGGGATCGCCGGCCGGCCCTGGGAGTCGTCGATGCGCAGCGCGTGCTGCAGCTGCCGGTGCGAGATGTCGAGGGCGACGGGGTGCGCGCCCTGCGCGGCCAGCCAGCGCGAGCACTGCGCCGCCCCGGCACCGACCTCAAGGATCCGGCGGCCGCGCAGAGCCGCGGGCGGCCCGAGCAGGCGGGCCCGCTCCTCGTCCAGCCCCTCGGGGCACCACACGAACCGGGCGTCACCGAGGAACGCGCCGTGCTCGTCCTGGTACTCGTCGGCGTTCCCGTCCCACCAGTGCCGGTTGGCGCGGCTGCTCTCGGCGGTTCCGGCGGCACGCCGCACCGCTGCGGGCTCCGGCCCGCCGTCTTCGGTCATCACGCCAGCCGTCGTTCTCTCGATCTCGGATTTCCTGTCAGGGAGATTTGCCGGGGCCGGGGCCCCTCGTCAGGCTCTTCGGGAGGCTCAGGGAGCGTGACAGAGGCGCGGATCGCGACGGGGTGCGCCGGTTATGGGACGTTCCACCCCTGCTGTGCTCTTTCGCGCATTGACCATGCCCAGCGGCCCCCGTATGCTACAAGTTGCGCTGCGGGCCTGCGTGCCTCGGACGGAGCAGGCCGCGCTCGCATCGGTGGTGTATCCCCTCGGGTTTGTAGCTCTCAAGGCTGTGTCCGGCTGGCTTGCATGCGCGGTGCGATAACGGGCTCTCGGCGTGGCAGTACCTACGACTTCATGTCCGTACCGGAGACCCTTTCACACATGACGAGCAGCACCGAGACCACCGCCACCACTCCGCAGGTTGCGGTAAACGACATCGGTTCCGAGGAAGCCTTCCTCGCCGCGATCGACGAGACGATCAAGTACTTCAACGACGGCGACATCGTCGACGGCGTCATCGTGAAGGTCGACCGGGACGAGGTCCTGCTCGACATCGGTTACAAAACCGAAGGTGTCATCCCTTCCCGTGAGCTGTCGATCAAGCACGACGTCGACCCCAACGAGGTCGTCGCCGTCGGAGACGAGATCGAGGCCCTGGTTCTCCAGAAGGAGGACAAGGAAGGCCGCCTGATCCTCTCCAAGAAGCGTGCGCAGTACGAGCGCGCCTGGGGCACGATCGAGAAGATCAAGGAAGAAGACGGCATCGTCACCGGCACCGTCATCGAGGTCGTCAAGGGCGGCCTCATCCTCGACATCGGCCTCCGCGGCTTCCTCCCCGCCTCCCTCGTGGAGATGCGCCGGGTCCGCGACCTGCAGCCGTACGTCGGCAAGGAGCTCGAAGCCAAGATCATCGAGCTCGACAAGAACCGGAACAACGTGGTTCTCTCCCGCCGTGCCTGGCTGGAGCAGACGCAGAGCGAGGTCCGCCAGACCTTCCTCACCACCCTCCAGAAGGGCCAGGTGCGCTCCGGCGTCGTCTCGTCCATCGTCAACTTCGGCGCCTTCGTCGACCTCGGCGGTGTCGACGGTCTGGTCCACGTCTCCGAGCTGTCCTGGAAGCACATCGACCACCCCTCCGAGGTCGTCGAGGTCGGCCAGGAGGTCACGGTCGAGGTCCTGGACGTCGACATGGACCGCGAGCGCGTCTCGCTGTCCCTGAAGGCCACGCAGGAAGACCCGTGGCAGCAGTTCGCCCGCACGCACCAGATCGGCCAGGTCGTGCCCGGCAAGGTCACGAAGCTGGTTCCGTTCGGTGCGTTCGTCCGCGTGGACGAGGGCATCGAGGGTCTGGTCCACATCTCCGAGCTGGCCGAGCGCCACGTGGAGATCCCGGAGCAGGTCGTCCAGGTCAACGACGAGATCTTCGTCAAGGTCATCGACATCGACCTCGAGCGCCGCCGCATCAGCCTCTCGCTGAAGCAGGCCAACGAGGCCTTCGGTGCCGACCCGACGGCGGTCGACTTCGACCCGACGCTGTACGGCATGGCCGCCTCGTACGACGACCAGGGCAACTACATCTACCCCGAGGGCTTCGACCCCGAGGCCAACGACTGGCTGGAGGGGTACGAGAAGCAGCGCGAGGAGTGGGAGCGTCAGTACGCCGACGCGCAGACCCGCTTCGAGCAGCACCAGGCGCAGGTCATCAAGTCCCGCGAGGCCGACGAGCAGGCGGCGGCCGAAGGCGCTGCCGGCGGCGGCAACGCCCAGCAGCAGCAGGGCGGCGGCGGTGGCGGCCAGGCCGGCGGTTCCGGCGGCGGCTCGTACTCCTCGGAGTCGAACGAGGACGCCGGTGCTCTCGCCTCCGACGAGGCGCTGGCAGCCCTCCGCGAGAAGCTCGCGGGCGGCCAGAGCTGAGCGCTCACCGCTGAGCGGTAGCTGAAGCAGACGAGGTGGGGTCCGCTCCTTCGGGAGCGGGCCCCACCTTCGTGTGCGCGGACTTCGCGCCCCGCCGGGCCCGAGGCAGAACGGGTCCCGGACGGATCGATGAGGACGCGTACGCCCTCCTGCGGCTGGTACTCGCCGACGTGCCGGGGACCGGTGCGGCGGCCGGGGGAGCGCGGCGGGAATGCGCGGAGCCCCGTCGGCCGTTGTGCGAGAGGAACGCGACGAGAAGGGGCGCCAGCAGTGCACGCATCGCACAGTGGGCAGAAGATGTACACGTGGGACGAGAGCGGACTCGAAGCGGTCGACGCCGTCATCGAAGACCCGGACGGTGCCGGGCTGGTGATGCTCTATCACTTCCAGGGGTACATGGACGCGGGCGAGGCCGGTGAGCAGATCGTCGATCGGCTGAAGGCGAGCCAGCCCTACGTGACCGTCGCCCGGTTCGACACCGACCGGCTCGTGGACTACCGCGCGCGCCGTCCCGCCATGACGTTCCGCCGCGACCGGTGGGTCTCCTACGACACGCCTCGTCTGGAGCTGCTCCTGATGCGCGACGCCACCGGCGTGCCGTTCCTGCTGCTGTCCGGGCCAGAACCGGACGTGCAGTGGGAGGGGTTCACCGAGGCGGTGCGGGAGATCACCGGCCGTCTGGACGTGCGCATGGCCGTCAACTTCCACGGCATCCCCATGGGGGTGCCCCACACCCGTCCCGTGGGGCTCACCCCGCACGGCACGCGCACGGACCTGGTGCCGGGGCACCGTCCGCTCTTCGAGGAGGCCGAAGTCCCCGGCAGCGCCGCCGGGTTGATCGAGCTGCGGCTCGCTGAGGCGGGCCTCGACGTGCTGGGAGTGGTCGCGCACGTGCCGCACTACGTCGCGCGCTCCAGCTATCCGGACGCCGCCGTCGTCATCGTGGACGCCGTGACGTCCGCGACCGGGCTGGTGCTCCCGGAGGTCGCGCACGCGCTGCGCACGGAAGCGCTGAAGACCCAGGACGAGATCGAACGGCAGCTCGCCGAGGGCGACGACGACCTGGTGTCCGTCGTGCGCGGCCTGGAGCAGCAGTACGACGCTCTCGCGGGCGCGGAGACCCGGGGCAGCCTGGTCGCGGAGCCGAGTGAACTGCCGTCGGCCGACGAGCTGGGGGCGGTCTTCGAGCGCTTCCTCGCCGAGCGTGAGGGCGAAGGCGGAAGCGCGGGCGGTGCCGGCGCGGGCCGCTGACACTGGTCCCGCCTCTCCCCGGCCGGCACCGGGAGGCCGGCAAGCAGCGTATAGCGTGGCACGCATGCTGAAGGTCGGACTGACGGGCGGAATCGGCGCGGGCAAGAGCGAGGTCTCACGGCTGCTCGACTCCTACGGCGCCGTGATCGTCGACGCTGACAAGATCGCCCGCGAGGTCGTGGAGCCGGGAACGCCCGGGCTCGCCGCCGTGGTCCAGGAGTTCGGAGCCGGAATCCTCACGCCTGAGGGCACCCTCGACCGCCAGAGGCTCGGATCGGTCGTCTTCGCCGACTCCGACCGGCTGGCCGCGCTGAACGCCATCGTCCACCCCCTCGTCGGCGAGCGCTCCGCGGAGCTGGAGCGGGCGGCGGTCGAGGAGGAGCGGGCCGGAGGGGAAGAGAGCCCCGCCGTGGTCGTCCACGACGTACCGCTGATCGCGGAGAACGGGCTCGCCCCCCTCTACGACCTCGTCGTGGTCGTCGACGCCTCGCCGGGGACGCAGCTCGAGCGGCTGACGCGCGTCCGCGGCATGTCCCGGGAGGAGGCCGCCGCCCGGATGGCGGCACAGGCGACGCGCGCCGAGCGGCTCGCCGTCGCCGACATCGTGATCGACAACGACGGCACGCTCGCGGACCTGGAGGCCCGGGTCCGTGAGGTGTGGGAGGAGCTGCGCAGGCGGGCGGCGGCGGCGCGCTCCTGACGTAGCCCGCTCCGGTGGGAGCAGAGTGCGCACGGTTGCGGCAGGGAATACGTGAAGGGGACGGGGGCGTTCCCGCGCCCGTGAGCCGCAACTGTCACCGGCACCGGTGAGGAGGCAGCCAACGTGTCCGAGGCCACCCCCGAGACCCTGGTCATCGAGTTCCGCGCCGCCGAGCAGCTGCTCGACGCCCGCGACCCGCGAGGTGCGCTCAAACTGCTCGACACGGTCGTCGCAGCGCATCCGGAGAACACCGCGGCACGGCTGCTGCGGGCCCGCGCCTTCTTCCTCGGGGCACAACTGCGCCCGGCGGAAATGGAGTTCCAGACCGTTCTGGAGCGCGAGCCCGACAACGCCTTCGCCCACTTCGCGCTGGGCCGCACGCTCCAGCGTGCCAACCGTGCCGACGAGGCCCGCCGGCACTTCCGGCTCGCCGCGGCGCTCGACCCGCGGCCCGACTTCGTCGAGGCGGCCGCTTTCGATCCCCCGCAGCCCACCTGAGCCGCTGCCGGCGCGCCGGCGGCCTCCCGCGGTCCGGCCCGGCCGGGGGACTGCTCGAACCTGACCGGCTCCCTCCTTACGGCGCCCGGGCACCCTGTGACTAGGGTGTCCGGGCGGTGGCGTGAGCGGGCCCGCACTGCGCGTCCGCTCGGACGGCCGCCGGGCAGGACCGGTGGCGGGGAGTGCAGAAGGCGCGGCGCCGTACGGACGTGGTAGCAGGGGGGCAGGGCATGGGGCGGTTCTTCGGCGGTACGGGAGCAGCGGGGCCGGAACTGGAGCTGGGCGGTGGGGGGACGTTCGCGCCGCTCCCGGCTCCCAGCTGGAAGGGGCGGGTCTTCGGCGGGCTGTTCTTCGTTCTCGCAGCGGTCTGCGTCGGCATAGCCGCCTACAACATCGCCCACACGGCCGGTCTGGCCGGACGGCCCGGCACCGTCACCGTGGAGCGGTGCTGGACGGAGCACGGGTCGGGGCGCAACAGCGACAAGACCGTCTGCTCCGGCACCTTCCGCCCGGACGACGGCACCCGCGCCGTGCCGGACGCGGTGGTGCCCCGGGCTCTGAGGGACGGGCAGAAGATCGCCGTACAGCAGACCGGACGGGGCTACCTTCCCAACGGTGTCGGGGAGAGCGCCCGCTGGATCGCGCTCTTCTTCTTCGCCTGGATCGTCGCCGCTCTGGGCATCCCCTTCGCCGCGACCGGGATATTCCCGGGCAAAGGCCAGGCCGCCGCCGTCGGCACCAGAATCCGAGGGACCAGGGCCGCGCGGGTGCTGAAGTACATGCTGGCCGGCGGCGCCGGGGGAGCGGCCGTGAGCCTCTACGTGACCTGGGTGCTCTGAGCCCGCCTCAGGGTCTCCGCGGGTCTGCCCGGAAGGGGCACCCGCCCGGCGGGTGTCAGCGGGCCTGCTTTGCCGCCCACTCGCGCAGGACGGCGAAGTCCGGGGCGCGCAGCCCGCGGGCCGGGTCCACCCAGTGCAGCAGCGCCGGGCCGTCATGGTGAGCGGCGACGTAGCGCTGGTCGTGCGCCGTGATCCCGTCGTCGACCCAGGCGAAGGGGCGTCCACGCGCCCACGCGACGATCTGGGGCACCTTCCAATGGGCGCCGTCGGGACCGGGCTTGAAGAGTTCGCCCCACTCGATGACGGGCAGGTGCGGGAGGCCGATCACCGGTCCGATGTGCTTGTTGGCGCCGTGCATCCACGTCGTCGCCCAGACCAAGTCGTAAGGCAGAGCGGTCAGTTGGGGTCCGTGTGCGGGGTTGAGCCAGACGCGCAGCGGTGCCACCTCCTCCTCGGGCAGAGGGGCGTGCCGTGCGATCCAGTCGTCCGGTTTGCAGCGGTGGGCGGTGTAGCCGCGGGGGCGCCAGCGCAGGCGTCTGCGCCACCGGTTGGCGAAGGGGTTGAGCGGGCCGTCCACGTCGAGGAGGAGCGCTGGCGGCGTCGGCGTCGGCTGCATCCCACCATCTTGCCGTGCGGCGGGGGACGGCGGTGGGCCGTTGCCGCACCGTCCGGCTGCCGCCGCACCGCACCGTGACGCGCGGACGTCAGCCCGGGGCGGGGGCTTCGCCTCGCCGGGCCTGGGGGAGGGGCGCGTCTGCCGGGAGCAGGGTGCTGTCCCAGCGCCATGACGTGCGGCGGGGGAGGCCCGGCAGCTCCGTACGGCCCGTCGCCCACAGCAGCGAGGGCCACGGGGCGGCGTCAGTGCGCACGTCACGGAAGAGGCGGTGCAGGACCCGCTCGCACAGTCCGGCAGGAGGGTCCCAGGGGAATCCGAGGCCCTGCGCCACGTCGTGCAGGTGCACGAGGGTCTCCACGATGCCCATCGCCGCGAACCCTTCCGGGTCCGAGACGCCGTAGGGATGCCAGGCGCGTACGTCCGCCGGAGCCGTGCGGACCACCGCCTCCAGCATGGCGCCGCACGCCTCCAGCACCTGGACGAGCCCCGCGTTGCCCGCTTCGACGTCCGCGAGGACGGTGTTGGCCGGGCCGCCGGCCTCCCGTGACGTGTAGGCGAAGGGAACGCCCGAACTCAACGGCGGCTTCCGCGGGCCCAGTTGGGCCGCGTAGCCGAAGTAGTCGTCGGCGAGATGCTCGACGGTGTCCCGGCAACTCCACTCCAGGGAGCCCGCACGCACCCGCCAGTCCGCGGACGCCGCCGCGGTCAGGGCCGCCGAGGCGAGCCCCACGGACTGCCGCACGTCGTCGGGCGTCACGGGCGCCCGTCCCCGGTCGTCGCTTGTCGGCATGGGGTGACCGTAGCAACACGGTGAGCGTCCGCGCCTCCCCTTTTCCGGCGGTACCTGCTGGTCAGAGACGTGCGGGAGCATTGTCGGCGGTCCCGCCTAGACTCGGCCGGGTCCGGCAGGGGACCGTGCGCCGCAGGGGAGCGCACGGTCGCCCGGCACAGCACGACGGCGCGGCCACGTCCCGGGCCGGTACGAGGAGCGGAGACGGTGACGCGCATGGAGCTGCTCCCGGAGGACGGGCTCGCGCGGTGCGCTGGCGTCTTCCTCCCGGGGCGGCCTTCGCGAGAGGGCAGGCTCGCCTTCTGGCGTCCGGACGGCGGACCGCTGCCCGAACTCGCCCCGCACGCGGCGGAGTTCCCCGGCCCGGACTCGGCCAGGCACGAGGCGGCTGCCGGGAGCGGGGCCTCCTCGGCCATGACGGTCGCCCGCCGGCACGGCAGGGGCGCCCGCGTCCGTACGGTCCCGTCGGTGACCCTCCCCGTGTCCGCCGTGCTGCCGCTGCTGCTGCGCGCCCGGCACGTACGCGGCGCGCATCCCGCCACGGCGTGCTGGGGCGCCGCGGCCCAGCACGCGCTGCACTTGCTCGCCCGGGGCCGGATCCTGCCGGGCCTGTCCGACGGGGACGTCGACGAGTGGCGGGCCGGGCCCCTCGACGCCGGCGACACCGCGCACCTCCGCGCGATCGCCGCGGCCATGCCCGCCGAGGCCCACGCCGTGCCCGTCCCCGGCAGCAGCCCGCTGCGGCTCCCCGACCCCCTCCCGCTGCTGCGCGCCTTCCTCGACGCGGTCGCCGACACCCTGCCCCGCACCCCTGCCGCGCCCCACGCCGCCGGCAGGCCCTTCGCCGCCCGGGCCCCGCAGCGGCTCCCTCACGCGCGCGAGTGGGCGGCCGAGGTTGCGGCGGGCATGGACGAGGGGGTGCGGATCTCGCTGCGCCTCGACCTGGCGGCGCACGACGTCTTCGACGCCGACCCGGACGGGAGCGCGGGTGTGGGCGGCGTGGCCGCCGGAGGCACTGACGGGGAGGCGCCGGGGCTCACCGGGCAGGAGCGCAGATCCGCCGCCGTCGTGCAGGTGCACAGCCTCGCCGAGCCCACCCTCGTCGCGGACGCCGCCGAACTCTGGTCCGGAGCGAGTGACTTCGGGCCGCGGTCCCGCATGGACACACTGCTGGCGGTGCGCCGCGCCGCACGAGTCTGGCCCCCGCTGGGGCGGCTGCTGGAGCGGCCCGTGCCGGACGTACTGCCGCTGTCCGAGGAGGAGGTGGCCGACCTGCTGGGCCGTGCGGCGACGCGGCTCGCCGCGGCGGGGGTCGCGGTGCACTGGCCGCGTGACCTGGCGCGCGAGCTGAAGGCCACCGCGGTGATCCGCCCCGCGCCCGGTTCGGCGGCCGACGGGTTCGGCTTCTTCGAGTCGGACGAACTCCTCGACTTCCGCTGGCAGTTGGCCCTCGGCGGCGAGCAGCTGACCGAGTCCGAGATGGACGCGCTCGCAGAGGCGCACCGTCCCGTCGTCCGGCTGCGCGGCCAGTGGGTGCTGGTCGACCCCGCCCTCATCCGCAAGGCGCGCAAACGCCAACTCGGCCTGCTGGCCCCGCTCGACGCCCTGTCGGCGGCGCTCTCCGGCACCGTCGAGATCGACGGCGAGACCGTCGAGGCGGTGCCGGCCGGTGCTCTCGCGGCGCTCCGGGGCCGCCTGACGGGGCGGCTTCCCCTGCCGTCCCCGCCGGAAGGGCTCCACGCCGAACTGCGGGAGTACCAGCTGAAGGGCCTGGCCTGGCTGGAGATGATGACCTCGCTCGGGCTGGGCGGCTGCCTGGCCGACGACATGGGCCTGGGCAAGACCGTCACCCTGATCGCGCTCCATCTGCGCCGAGCGAATCCGGCGCCGACGCTCGTCGTCTGCCCCGCCTCGCTGCTCGGCAACTGGCAGCGTGAGATCGAACGCTTCGCGCCCGGTGTCGCGGTGCGGCGCTTCCACGGCAGCGACCGGAGCCTCGAAGACGTGGGGGAGACGGGCGGGTTCGTGCTCACCACCTACGGCACGATGCGCTCCAGCGCCGCCGAACTCGCCGGGCACCGCTGGGGGTTGGTCGTCGCGGACGAGGCGCAGCACGTGAAGAACCCCCGTTCCGCCACGGCCGCCGCGCTGCGCACCCTCCGCGCGCCCGCCCGCGTGGCGCTCACCGGCACACCCGTCGAGAACAACCTCTCCGAGCTCTGGGCCGTCCTCGACTGGACCACGCCGGGACTGCTCGGCCCGCTCACCGCCTTCAGGTCTCGCCACGCGAGGGCCGTCGAAGGCGGCGAGGACCAGGAGGCGACGGAACGGCTCGCGCGGCTGGTGCGGCCGTTCCTGCTGCGGCGCAGGAAGTCCGACCCGGGCATCGTCCCCGAACTCCCGCCCAAGACCGAGACCGACCATCCCGTGGCGCTGGCACGCGAACAGGCGGGCCTGTACGCGGCGGTCGTACGGGAGACGCTCGCCCAGATCGAGGCGGCCGAGGGCATCGCACGCCGGGGGCTGGTCATGAAGCTCCTGACGGCCCTGAAGCAGATCTGCAACCACCCGGCGCAGTACCTCAAGGAAGCGGCGGGACCTCCGGGCGGTGAGGAGCAGGCGGCCCGGAAGAACCGTTCGGGCAAGCTGGAGTTGCTGGACGAACTGCTGGACACGATCCTCGCCGAGGACGGCGCGGTGCTCGTCTTCACGCAGTACGTCGCCATGGCGCGCATCATCGAGCGTCACCTCCGCCGTCGCGGCGTACCCGTGCAGCTGCTGCACGGTGGTACGCCCGTGCCGCGCCGGGAGGAGATGGTGCGCCGCTTCCAGGAAGGCCTGTGCCCGGTGTTCCTGCTGTCGCTGAAGGCAGCGGGGACGGGCCTGAACCTCACCCGCGCCTCGCACGTGGTGCACTACGACCGGTGGTGGAACCCGGCCGTCGAAGACCAGGCGACCGACCGTGCGTACCGCATCGGGCAGACCCAGCCCGTGCAGGTCCACCGGCTCGTGACGGAGGGCACCGTCGAGGAGCGCATCGCCCTGCTGCTTGAGTCCAAGAAGGAGCTGGCGGACGCGGTGCTCGGCGGCGGTGAGGGTGCGCTGTCCGAGCTGAGCGACGCGGAACTCGCCGACCTCGTCAGGCTGAGGCGGACCGCATGAGCGCCGGACGGCCGCCCGGCGGCAGCGCCCGCCCGCGAGAGCCGGGCCACCCGCCTGAGCTGCGGGACGCGCGGAATCGGCGGGGCGTGCGAGACCTGCGCGAGGATGCCGGGGCCGGCCGCTCCGGGGCGGTGCCGGGCCGGCGCACCCGCGCCCTCGCACCGCTGCCGCCCCGGCCCGGGGCCCGCGGCCCGTTCGCGGAGACGTGGTGGGGCAACGCGTGGGTGGAAGCGCTGGAGGAGTCGTCGCTGGAGCCGGGCCGCCTGTCGCGGGGCCGCACTTACGCTCGCGGCGGCCATGTCGGCACGATCACCGTCGCACCGGGCCGAATCGCGGCGCAGGTGCACGGCAGCCGCCCCCGCCCGTACCGGACGGCTGTCCGGCTGCCGGTCCTCACCGCCCGGCAGTGGGACGCGTTCCTGGACGCGGTCACCGCCCGCCCGGACCACATCGCCGCTCTGCTGGACAGGGAGATGCCCCGCGACCTCGCCGAGCCGGCGGCCGGCGCCGGAGTGCGGCTGCTGCCCGGGCCGGGCGAGGTCGACCCGTCCTGCTCCTGCCCGGACGCCGGCCGTCCCTGCAAGCACGCGGCGGCCCTCTGCTACCAGGCGGCCCGCTTCCTCGACGCCGATCCGTTCGTGCTGCTCCTCGTGCGGGGCCGCGGCGAGGAGGAGCTGCTGGACGAACTCGCCCGGCGGAACGCAGCGTCGAACTCCGAAGCGTCGAACGATGCGTCGAACCCCGACGCAGCGAACTCAGCAGGATCTGGCGGAGCGACATCTGACGGCGACAGAGGCAGCACGTCCGCACAGAGCCCCGGACAGACCACCGGTGTGCTTGCCAGGGAAGCGCTCGCCACCTCCGTACGCCCGCCGCTCCCGGAGCCCCTTCCGCCCCCTCCCTCGCCGGGGAAGCCACCGGTTCTGCCCGAACTGCCGGGCGCCCAGGACCCGTCGGCGCTCTCCTTCCTTGCCGCCGGCGCGATCGAACGCGCCTGTCTGGCGCTGACCGACCCCGGCTCCCTCCGGCCGCCGCCGCTGGAGCGTGACGCGGTCCGCCTGGCTGCCACGCACCCCGCACTCACCGGCCGCGGCACGCTCTCGGCCCGCTTCGCGCAGCTCGCCCGGGGCACCGGCCACACGCCCGTCAGCCTGGCACGGGCCGCCGCCGCGTGGCGGCAGGGCGCGGAGGGGCCCGCCTTGCTGGAGTCCGCCTGGAACCCGCCGGCGGGCGACTTCGACAGGGCGCGAGGTGCGTTCGCGGCGGCCGGTCTGCCCCGCATGTCGATCGACCGCAACCGTCTCACCGACCCCACCCGCTCCTGCCAGTTGCGCTACGGAAGGGACGGCCGCTGGTACCCGTACCGCAACGAGCGCCGGCCGGGACCGGGCGGCGAGCACGGGCACGGGGACGACTGGTGGCCGGAAGGGCCGTCGGAGGCCGATCCCGTCGCGGCCCTCACCTCCTTGCTGGAAGGCGGCTGACCGGGCGGTACACGGCGCGGCCGCGCCGCCCCAAGTGCCCCCGCCGCCCGGGCTGTTGCCGGGCGCGCACGCCCGCCGGCCTGCGCAGTCATCGGGATGTCATCACGATGTGAGGAGCCGTCCCTAGCGTCAGGTGTGTTCGCTGACGGACGTACCACCACAGGGGGAGATCAGGCAATGCCGAAGACCAGCAGGACGGCACGGGCTGTGCGCATCGCGGCCGTGACAGCGGCGTTGGCGGCCGGGACGGCACTCGCCTTCCCCTCCGCCGCCCAAGCAGCCGACGCAGAGCGCTACTACGTTCAGATCGGCGGAACCGGCGCGACACCGCCGGCGCCTCACTGCACCTTCTCCTACGACGCCGCGAACGAGGCCCTCGACCTCGGCTCCTCCGCGATCCCGGTGTGCTACCCGGCCACCGCGGGCCCGTTCATCGGTCCGAGCGGGCCGCTGCTCGACGGCCTCGAGCCCCATCCCGACGCCCTCACCGCACCGAGCTACGACTCCAGTGTGCAGCAGGGGTACAAGGAGGCGCTGCGGGTCGCCAAGGAGACGCACCGAGCGCACCCGGACGCCCGGATCACGATCACCGGCTACTCCCAGGGCGCCCAGATCGCGGACGAAGTGCTCAAGACGATCGCCAACGAGGACACCGGCATTCCGCGTTCCAAGGTCGACGGCAAGCTCTACGCCGACCCGATGCAGCCCGGCACCGGGCTCACGGCCAACATCCCGAGGGGGTGGGGCGTGCCGGGCTTCACCTCTCCCGGCGCCGGACCGCACGACTTCAACGGCATCCCGGTCACGCGGTACTGCATCGAAGGCGACCCGATCTGCGACGCGTCGCTGCTGAAGGCGACCGGCTACATCACCCTGCACCCGAAGTACACGGAGGCCGGGAACGCCATCGCTCAGACCCTCGCCGACGCCCCGGCCAACGGCGTCCAGTGGCGGAACGCCGACGGAAGCCCCCGCTAGGGTGCGTCGTCTGGATCTTCGTGGTTGGGCGAGTGGCGTCCGGTGCGTCCGGATGCCAGGCGGAGGATCGCCCTCGTACCGGGCGTGCTGGGCGTCGCGAGCCCGCGAAGATCCAAACGGCTGGGGCACGTCGGGCCCCGGCGAACGGCCGCCCCTGCGCGGCTGCCTGACGGCGGCTCCATGAAGGCGGCATTCTCAGCGTCCTGAGGGGGACAGCGGCCCGGCCGGACACGCTCCGGCCGGGCCCCGCTGCGCCCGCCGCGCACCTACGCGCCGTTCCCGTCCGGCTTCCGCCGCCGCCCGAGTCCGTCCAGTGCGCGGGAGAGTCTCGCCCGGTTCGCGCCGGCGGCGGGGAGACTGGTCCCCCGCTCGAAGAAGTCGCGGGCGCCGTCCAGTTCCTCCGTCCCGACGCCGTGCCAGATCAGCCGGCGCCGTACCGCGATCTCCGGAGCTGTGCCGGTCTCCTCGTCCAGTACGGCGCGTGACCGTCGCCGGAGCTCCGCGGCAGCCCGGTGGTTGCCGAGGTCCGCTTCTGCGGAGGACAGCTTTCCGAGGACCGCTGAGTAGAGCGGTACGTCGCCGAGACGCCTGGCCAGGTCCTCGGCCTTTCCCAGTGTTCCGACGGCGTCGGCCGGCTGCCCGAGGTCGAGTTGCAGAAGGCCGAGGCGGAGCAGCGTCTTGCCGTGCAGCCGCGGGCTGCCCGTCCTCTCGGCGAGGGCGATCGCCTCCGTGTAGCGGTCGTACGCCTTGCCGTACTCCCCGAGCTGGTGGTGCATGTCGCCGACGCGAGTCATGACGGAGCCCGTAAGCCAGCCGTCGTGCTCGAACTTCTCCAGCAGTCCGGCCACTTGGGCGAAGTGCGCCATGGACTCGGCGATCCGCCCCTCCAGGTTGGCGAACGTCCCCAGCCCGGCCGCGGCTCTGGCCTGCTCGTGCGGGTCGCCTGCCCGGCGGCTGATGTCCAGAGCTTCCGTGAAGCAGGCGCGGGCCTGCTGGTACCGGCCCTGCAGCCCGTACATGATGCCCAGGCTGGTGCGCAGCGCGGAGACCGTACGTCCGCCGGACGCCTGGCCGGCGACGGGCAGCAGCGACTCCAACGCGATGCGGCACTCGTGGAACCGTCCCTGCCGCGTGAGGTAGTCGACCAGGCCCTCGGCGATCCGGCACGCCTCGTCCAGGTGCCCGACGGCGACCGCCCGGCTGACGACGTCGACGAGTTCACCGCCCGCGGCGTCCAGCCAGGCCGTGGCTTCCTCCCAGTCGGTGAAGGGCCCGGTCTCCTGCGGTCCGGCTGAGAAGGAGGAGCTCCAGTCGCTGGCGCACTCGGCGGCGGTCGCGTACAGCCTGAAGACGCCTTCCTGTCCTGCCGCGACCTCGCCCGGCGCCGCGGCGGCGAGGCGCCGGGCGAAGACCGCCGCCAGATCGTGCAGCCGGTAGCGGTCGGCCGTCACGCGCTGCGCCAGGCCCGCGTCGGCCAGGCTCTCCAGGCGGCGTTCGGCGTCGCCCGGTACCAAGCCGAGCAGCGCGGCCAGCGTCAGCCGGTCCAGCCGCACCGTAGGAGAAAGGCCCAGGGCCCGGAAGGCGCGCCGCTCCGCGTCCGGGAGCTGGTCGTACGAGACGTGGAACGCCGCTTCGACGCTGCGGTCCTCGACCGCGAGCTCGTCGAGCCGGCGCTCGTCGTCCGCCAGGCGGGCCGCCAGGGCCTCGACCTCCCACAGCGGGCGGTCCTGTATCCGGGCCCCGATGATGCGCAGCGCCAGCGGGAGCCGGCCGCACAGCACGGCCAGTTCCCGTACGGCCAGACGCTCGCGGTCGGATCCGTCGCCGCCGACGATGCGGGCCAGCAGCCCCGCTGCCTGGTCGATACCGAGAGGTGAAAGCGAGACCCTGCGGTCCGCGTCCAGCCCCGTCAGCCGCCTGCGGCTCGTGACCATCACCAGGCTGCCGGCCCCCGCCGGCAGCAGCGGCCGCACCTGCTCGGCGCTCGCGGCGTCGTCGAGTACGAGGAGCAGCCGGAGGGAGGCGGTCGCCGCCCGCCACGACGCGGCCAGCTCGTCCAGATCTCCGGAGTCCTCACCCTCGCCGGCACCCACGGCGCGCAGGAGCCGGCGCAGCACCCGCTGCCTGGTCGCCGTCTCGTGGTCCTTCCGGTGCCCGTGCAGCTCCAGGAACAGGCAGCCGTCGGGGTACCGGTCCCGCAGCGCCCGGGCCGCCCGCACCACGAGGGCGGTCTTCCCCACTCCGGCCATGCCGTCCACCGCGCGGACGGTGACCCCCTGCCCGTCCGCGGGCGCGGAGAGAAGGGCGACCTCCCGGTCCCGGCCGGTGAAGCTGCCTGCCTCGACGGGCAGTTCGTGGCGTACCCGGCGCTGACGGCTGCCGCCCGGCTGCCCGGCGCCGACCGGGCGTTCCGTCGAGCGGCCCGTCGCGACCGGACGTCGCGCCGTCCTTCCACGGGGCGTCACGGGGCCGAGCAGGAAGTCGTCGTCGCCCCGGAGGACGGCCTCGTGGACCCGGCGCAACTCGGCCCCGGGGTCCACCCCCTGGTCGTCCAGCAGCCGCCGGCGCATCGTGGAGTAGACGCCGAGCGCGTCGGCCTGCCGGTTGCCGGCATGGAGGGCACGCATGAGCAGCGCGGCCAGCGCCTCGTTGTACGGGTGGGTCGTCGTCAGGGAGAACAGTTCGCCGAGGGCCTCGGAGTGCCGTCCCAGCCGGAGCTGGCAGTGGGCCTTCTCCTGCACCAGCGTCAGCCGCCGCTCCGCCAGCCGCAGCCGCTCCCCTTCCGCGAAGGGCCCGGGGATTCCGGTCAGAGGCTCGCCCCGGAAGAGTCCCAGCGCCTCGGACCACGCGTCCACCGCGGCGTCCAGATCTCCGGAATCCTTCGCCGAACGGGCCTCGGCGGCGAACTCCTCGCATCGCTGCACGTCCACGGACGCGCTCCGCGGGGCGAACCGGTAGCCGCCGCGGACGGTTCCGATCACGGAATCCGCCGGGCCTTTCGTACCGGCGTCAAGACGGCGGCGTAATCGGTGGACGTAGACGGGGATCACTTTGTCGCCGGTGCCCGGGGGTTCCGAACCCCATCCCCCGTCGAGCAATTGCTGCCGGCTGACGGTTCTGCCGGGCCGGAGCAGCAGGGCGGTCAGGAGAGCCTGTTCACGGACCGGTCCGAGTTCCAGGCTGACGTCCCCGCGCCACGCCTGGAGCGGCCCGAGCAGGGCGAATCGAATTCGCTGACCGGCATCCGCGGATAACTCGCATGTAGTCGGCACCCGGAGAGCCTATGAAATCCCCGGCGTGACTCTGTGGCCATCACAAGACCTGCGCCCGTCGCGTACGGAGGCGCCACAACGTCCGGCATGCCGGAAACGAATTCGCGTCAACGTGGCCGGTTCCAGGGACGTTTCACAATCCGTCCGCTGAAATCGAGCGTGCGCGAGTGTGATTCGCGCCGACGGGGATTCGCATTCCCGTTATTCGCCGCCGGGGCGGGAGTGCTCCGGGAGCAGGGCCGCTCCCGGAGCACTCACGCACTCACCTCCGGAAGCCGACCAGCTCGTGCAGTGCCGCGCCGCTGCGGTCAGCCGGGCGTCCGCTGTCCGGACCGTACGGGGTCGGCACGGCCGACTCGGCGGCCTCCGGGCTCACCGGCTCCGGGTCGGGAAGGGCGGCACAGACCGCGTCCGCGTCCCCGCTGCCCTTGCCGCGCGGAACCTCGCCCGTCGAGAGGTACTTCGACAGGTGACCGTCCAGGCATTCGCTGCCGCCGAGCGTGATGCCGTGGTTGCCGCCGCCCTCCTCGACGACGAGGCTGGAGCCGCGCAGCTTGCGGTGCATGGAGACGGCGCCGCCGTACGGCGTGGCCGCGTCCTCGGTGGCCTGGAAGAGCAGCACCGGCGGCAGCTTCTTGTTCGAAACCCCGGGCGCCTTCAGCGAATCGGTCGGCCAGAACGCGCAAGGCGCGTTGTACCAGGCGTTGTTCCAGGTCATGAAGGGCGACTTGGCGTGGGCCTCGGCCATGTCGCGGCGCCAGGTGCCCCAGTCGCGCGGCCAGGAGGTGTCGCGGCACTGCACCGCGGTGTAGACCGAGTATCCGTTGTCTCCGCCGGCGTCGATGGCGGCGAAGGCGTCGTACGCCTCGGTCAGCGGCTCCGCGTCGTCCTTCTTCACGAACGCGGCGAAGGCCGAGGCGAGGTCCGGCCAGTAGCCGTTGTAGTACCCGCCGGGCAGGAAGGTGTCCTCCAGTTCGGCGGGGCCGACCTTGCCGCCCGCGGGCTTCTCGCGCACCGCCTCGCGCATCTTGTACCAGGCCTTCTCCACGGCGGCCGGATCGGTGCCGAGGCCGTACGTCGCGTCGTGTTCGGCTACCCACGCGGCGAACGCCTTGTGCCGGGCGTCGAAGGCGTGGTCCTGGGCGATGTTGTTGTCGTACCAGACCCCGTCGGGGTCGACGACGCTGTCCAGCACCGCGCGGCGCACCCGCTCGGGGTGCAGCTTCGCGTACACCGCCCCGAGGTAGGTGCCGTACGAGTAGCCGAAGTAGTTGATCTTCTTGCTGCCGAGGGCGCGCCGGATCGATTCCATGTCCTCGGCGGCGCTCACCGTGTCGATGTGGCGCAGCAGCTTGCCGTACTTCTTGCCGCAGGCGTCGGCGAAGCCCTCGGCCCGCTTGACGTTCGCCCGCTCGTCCTTCGCACTGCGCGGCACGCTGTCGGGGCGCACGGGGTCGAAGTACCCCGGTTCGCAGTCCAGGGCGGGTTCGCTCTTGCCGACGCCGCGCGGGTCGAACCCGATGACGTCGTACTGCGCGGCCACCTTCTCCGGCAGCGAACCGGCGACGAAGCCGGCGAGGCTCAGTCCGCTGCCGCCCGGCCCGCCGGGGTTGACCAGCAGCGGGCCCTGCGACTTCGCCGCTGTGTGCTCGACGCGCGACAGCGCGAGGGAGATCTTCTTGCCGCCCGGCTTCGAGTGGTCGAGCGGTACGCGGAGCGTGGCGCACTGCAACTCCGGATAGTTCTCCGTGGCGCAGTCCTTCCACTTGAGCGCGGCGCCCACGGCACCGGCGGCGCCTGCGCCGTCCTGCTGCCCGGCCCCGGCGTTCGCCGTCACCGGGATCGCCGTGAGCACACCGGCGAGCACCACTGCGGCTGCGCCGTGCACGGCTATGACCCGTCTTCTCATCGGAGCTCCCATGTGGAGTCAAGGCCGCACCCGTCGCGGCCATACGGCATCGTGCAGCACACAGGCCCCACTCGGGACGGTTCTTCGCCGATTCGTATCGGAAGGAATCAGCCGGACGTAACACCCGGATAGTCACGGGAGGACCGTGAACAGGATCAACATGCTTATTACGTAAGTCAGTTGATGCGGGTGTTCGCACCGGGCCCCGGATGCCGTCACGGAACGGCGGGTCCACCGCGCGGAGTGTCCCGGGACGTGCTCCGCGCCGCGTCCGACACCGCCGCGCGCGCCGCGGCGACGGTCTCCTCCAGCCTTCCGCTGTGGGCGCCGCGCCAGTAGAGGCGCCCGCAGTCACGGCAGCGCACGAACGTCCGGTACGTACGCCGCGTCCCCGGTGGAAGCTGCCCGGCGATCTCCCCCTTCGGGACGGGCGTGAGCGGCCCGTTGCACGCCATGCAGCGCGTCCACGGGGCGAGCGGTGGCGCGAACCTGTCCAGGACGTCGAGGAGCTGGGCGTCCGGCCGCGCGCCCCGCACGTACGCGCCCAGCCACAGAGCTCTCCGCTGCAGCAGCCCGCGGTCCTGGGTGAGCAGCAACCGGTGCTCGGCACCCGCCTGTTCCACGAGCGCCTGGTCGGACATGTCGTTGCGGTACGCGGCGTCCAGCCCGAGCAACCGCAGTCGCCGGGCCAGCGCGCCCAGATGGACGTCGAGCACGAAGGACGGCGGGGCGCCGTGCGGAACGGACTGCGGGTCCTGCGGGCGGCGTACGGGCGAGACGCTCACTGCCTCCTCGCCACGCGGACGATGCGACGGCCGGACGGTCCGGCCCCCTGCGGTCAGCTCGCCCACCTCCGTGAGCGGGACGCCGAGGGACTGCACGACGTGGCCGAGCGTGAACGTGTCGTCATGCGGCACCAGGACCTCGTCCTCGCGGCGGTGCCGTACGGCCAGGAGGAAACGCAGCTCCGGGGCGAACCGCAACCGGAGCCCCGGACGGGACGGCACAGGGGCGTCCGCGCGCGGCGGCCGGCCCCCGGGCCGTGTCACGGCCCCGCTTGCGGCGGGGGCGAGCCGGGCGGAGCGTGATCGTGCCGCACGGCGTCGGGGGGCGGAGTGGGGCGGACCTCGAATCCGGAGAGGCCCTCGGGTTCCTCGTCGTGTACCAGCACCTGGTCCACCCGCGCGGCGGGCGGCCCGTCGTGCGCCCAGTCGACGAGCTTCCCGACCGCGTCCGCCGCGCCTTCGAACGCCGCCTCCACGGTGCCGTCCGGGAGGTTGCGGACCCAGCCGCCGACGCCCTGGGAAGCCGCCTCGCGGCGGCACGTGTCGCGGAAGAAGACGCCCTGTACCGCGCCGGAGACGATCACGCGCTTGCGGTTCATGGGCCGGGCACCTCCGGTGGTCAGCCAGCCGACGCCGTGGATCACTCCGCTCCAGGATAGGGAAACCGGGGGCGGCGTGCCGCCGGGGAGGCTCCGCGCACGGTGCGGCCCGGGTACGGCGGCAGGCGCCCGGACCGCAGCCGCGGACGCGACGATGGACGTGTGCGACTCGAACCGATCACCTGGGAGCGGCTGACCGCGGAACTCGCCGACCGCATCGCGGACCTTCCGGCACGGGCCCTGTCCGAGGGGGAGGAGCGGCCGTGGCTCCGCGTCGGCGTCGACGGAGCGCCGCCCGCACGTCCGGGTGTGCTGGCCGGGCGGCTCGCCGAGGCGCTGCGTGTACGCGGCAGGCCCGTTCACGTCGTCTCGGCGGACGGCTTCCTGCGAGCCGCCTCGCTGCGCTACGAGTTCGGCAAACGGGACCCCGACGCGTACTACGACCTCTGGTACGACACCGGAGCGCTGTGGCGGGAGGTCTTCGATCCGCTGGAGCCGGGCGGCGACGGCCTCGTCCTGCCCGATCTGCGCACCTCTGCCGCCGACCGGCCCACCCGCAGCGCGCGGGTACCCCTCCCGCCGGGCGGAGTGATGCTCCTGCACGGGCCGTTCCCTGCTCGGCCGGTGGTTCCCCTTCGACCTGTCCGTGCACCTCGGGCTGTCCGCCGGGGCACTGGAGAGGCAGTCGGAGCCGGACGAGCGGTGGAGGCTCCCCGCCTTCGCCCGGTACGAGCAGGAGGCGGACCCGCGGGAGGCCGCCGACGTCTTCGTACGCGCCGACGATCTGCGGCGGCCCGCGTGGAACGGCCGCGACGGCTGACGCTGGCGGGCCTGGACGGACGGACGTGGGGGCGGCGGTGCGGACGGGGCGGGGTCAGCGCTCGGGGAGCCGCGACCAGAAGTGCTCGAGGACGTCTTCGAGGTACTGGCGTACGACGTCCGCTGCCGCGGTGCTGGTGTTCCGCCCGAGGGTGGCGGCCATCAGCGTCTGGTACTCGTTCTGCATGTCCCGCAGGGGGCCCTGCAGTTCACGCTTGTCGATCCCGGTCAGCTTGGAGATGGAGCGCACGTGGGCCTGCCAGCGGGTCGAGACCGCCTCGGTGAGCAGGCGGGTCAGCTCCTCCTCGTGTCCGGTGATGGCGACGAAGTCGCGCACGGGAAGTTCGAGGACGCTGCTGAGGTTGGCCGACTGGCGCTTGTCGCCCTCCCATCGCCCCGTCTCCTCCATGTGCCGGTAGGCGTTGAGGTCGATGCCGACCAGGCGGGCGACGTCCTCGGCGGACCTCCCGCGTGCCAGGCGGTGTTCGAGGAGGGTGCGGGGCGGGCCCATCAGCTCGCCGGGCGCGCACCACAACGCCCCGGCCAGCGCGGTCAGTTCGTTGGCGGTGGGCAGTGCGGCGCCGCGTTCCCATGCGGTGATGTGGTCAGGGGTGATGTGCGTCATGCCGTACGAGGCCCGCATGCCGTAGGCGACGTGTCCGGGGGCCATCCCGAGCTTCTCGCGCAGAATACGGGCGGCGCGCGCGTTGAAGGGGAGCGGTCTATGCACGGGCAGAGAGTAAGGAGTTACGTGGAGCAACTCCATGCCCGCTGTCGTCTGCATCCCGGTTTAGCTCGATAGGTCGAGGCTGATTCTGTAGGAAGCCACAGGAGTAGCGAGAGGTCCCCAACCACGGGATGCGGCCAACTAATTGTTTAAACCGCACTGCCGCGTATGATCCGCCTCGCACGGTGCCGCATGCGTGTTCGCACCACTACACGTCGCACGCTCCCGACGGCACTGCCGCTTTCCCCACTTACCTGTAGGTCCAGGAGACGCAGTCATGCAGACCAGCACGACGAGCCCGGCAGGGGCGCCGCCCACCAGAACCGGCGGCGCGTTCGACCGGTTCTTCCGCATCAGCGAACGCGGCTCGACATACGGCCGGGAGATACGCGGCGGGTTCGCCACATTCTTCACCATGGCGTACATCCTCGTACTCAATCCGATCATCCTCGGCAGCGCCAAGGACAAGTTCGGCGAGCAGCTGGACGCCACGCAACTGGCCACCGCCACCGCCCTCGTGGCCGCAGTGATGACCCTGATCATGGGCGTGGGCGGCAACCTGCCGCTCGCCCTGGCCGCCGGTCTCGGCATCAACGCGATCGTCGCCGTGCAGGTCGCCCCGCTGATGAGCTGGGACGACGCGATGGGCCTCATCGTCATCGAGGGTGTGCTGATCTCCATCCTGGTGCTGACCGGTCTGCGCGAAGCGATCATGCACGCCATCCCGCAGCCGCTCAAACAAGCGATCAGTGTGGGCATCGGCCTGTTCATCGCCCTGATCGGTTTCGTGGACGCCGGGTTCGTCACCCGTATCCCGGACGCCGCGAAGACCACGGTCCCCGTCCAGCTCGGCACCGGCACCCTCACGGGCTGGCCCATGCTGGTCTTCTGCCTCGGCGTGCTGCTGACGGTCGTCCTCCTCACGCGCAAGGTGAACGGCGCCATCCTCATCAGCATCGCCCTGATGACCGTCGTCGCCGTCGTCATCAACCAGCTCGCCACCGTCAAGAACTGGGGCCTGACCTCCCCGGACCTGCCCAGCAACCCCGTGGCGGCCCCCGACTTCGGGCTTCTGGGCAAGTTCGACGTGATGGGCGCGTTCGGCCAAGTCAGCATCCTGACCGTCGTCCTGCTGATCTTCACGCTCATCCTGTCCGACTTCTTCGACACGATGGGCACGGTCGTCGGCGTCACCGCCGAGGCGGGGCTCCTCGACGAGCGCGGCCAGGTCCCCGGCCTGGGCCGCGTCCTGCTGATCGACGGTGCGGCAGCCGTCGCGGGCGGTGCCTCGGCCTCGTCGTCGGCCACCACGTACATCGAGTCCGCCGCGGGCGTCGGTGAAGGTGCCCGGACCGGCTTCGCCAACCTCATCACCGGCGGCCTGTTCGCCCTCGCGCTCTTCCTCACCCCTGTGCTGACGATCGTGCCGCTCCAGGCCGCGTCCCCCGCCCTCGTCGCGGTGGGCTTCCTGATGATGACGCAGGTCAAGCACATCGACTGGGAGCGCTACGAGATCGCCATCCCGGCGTTCCTCACCATCGCCGTCATGCCGTTCACGTACTCGATCACCAACGGCATCGGCGCGGGCTTCATCGCCTACGTCGTCATCAAGGCCGCCATGGGCAAGGCGCGCGAGGTGCACTGGCTGCTGTGGGGCACCGCGATGCTCTTCCTCGTGTACTTCGCGATCGACCCGCTGGAGCAGCTCCTCGGGCTCAAGTAACAGCAGGGACGGACACAGGGGTGGCCCCGGCGCGGTGCGCCGGGGCCACCCCTCGTTCACGGGCCCGCTGCGACGACCGCCGGGTGCCGCACGGGAAGTTCGGCGAGAGCGGCCCGGGCCGTGGTCTCCGGGGGCGGCCGGGGGTCCACGTCGCGCCCCCGCCCGCGCGTTCACGCGGGTACGTTCATGCCGGCGCGGCGTCCGTCCTGCCGCCGTGTCCCGCACCCGCGCCCGCGCCCGCGCCCCGCGCGCCCGCGGCCGATTCGACGAAGACCGCGAAGCGGCGCGCCAGTTCGTACCAGGCGGCCGTCGAGGCGGGCTCGTCGAGCTGGGCGGTACGCACCAGCTCGGCCTGGTCGAAGCCCTGCCGGCGAAGCGCCTCCCCGTCCCACTGGCTGATGTGCTCCGGAGTGGCCTCCGGGTGGAACTGGACGCCCCACGCGTGGTCCCCGGTCCGGAACGCCTGCACCGGACAGCGCTCGCTCTGCGCCAGCCAGACGGCGCCCGGCGGCAGTTCGGTGATCGCGTCGACGCGGTGCTCGATCGCGTTGAGCTCGGCGGGCAGCCCCTGGAACAGCGGATCGCCTGCCGCCTCCGCTCGCAGAGTCACAGGAGTGCTGCCCGACTCGGGCTCTCCGTGCTCGGCCTGCACCGTCCCGCCCGCGACGTGGGCGAGCAGCTGCGCACCCAGGCAGACCCCCAGGACCGGCACGCCCGTGCGGAGGGCCTCCGCGACCAGCGCCCGGCCGGGTGCGAGCCAGGGGGCCCGCTCGTCGGCGTCGGGCATGTAGCCGCCGCCGAGGAAGAGAAGCGCGTGATGGCCGCCGAGGTCCGGCGGCAGCGGACTCCCGTCGTAGGCGTGCACGACGTCCAGGCCGAGTCCGTGTTCGGCCAGCCACTCGCCGAGCCGTCCCGGGCCCCCTCGGGGAGTGTTCTGCACTACGAGCACCCGCACCATCACGCACTCCTCATCGCCGCTGGACTGCGGACAGGATCTCATCGCCTTCCTGCCGCGCCGCCGGCGCCGGCGGGCCCGTCCCGTCCCTCAGCCGCCGACCGGACTGCGAAGTCCTCGCGGCCCCCGGTAGGTTCCCCGCATGAACAGTCCCAGCGAGTTTCACGCCGACCGCGAACTGCCCGGCAGCAGCGGTCCCACCGCCACCGTCGAGGTCGACCCACGGCGTGTGGGCCGGGTGCGCACCCTCTACGCCCCCGACCCGGACGGCGACCCGGACCCGGGCGAGATCGTGTGGACGTGGGTTCCCTACGAGGAGAGCGACGGACGGGGCAAGGACCGTCCCGTGCTGATAGTGGCCCGGGAGGACCGCGGCACCGTGCTGGGCGTCCAGCTGACGTCCCGCGAGCGGGCCGGGGACGACGGGTGGCTGCCCCTGGGCGCCGGCCCGTGGGACCGCAGCGGACGGGACTCGTGGGTCGGGACGGACCGGGTGCTGCGCGTGCATCCGGCGGGGATGCGGCGTGAGGCGTGCGCGCTGGACCGGGCGAGGTTCAACAGGGTGGTGCACCGCTTGCAGCAGGTCTACGGGTGGCGGTGAGCCGGGTGGCGGTGAGACGGGTTGCCGCCGGCGTCCTGTGACGCCCTGTCACGTGCCGGGGCCGCCCCGCGCACCGGATTCCCGTGCGACGGCGGGCTCCACGGCTGCGGGCTGCGGGAAAACGGGGGCGGACAGGCGTACGGCTACTTAACATGGGTCGCCCGTATGTGTGTTCGTCAAGTGACGTTTTGGTGATCACGCTCGCTTCCTGAGTGGGGATGACGATGCTCAGTGCCGCTTCAGTGCCGGCGAACAGCTTCACCTATGGGCTGATCACACCCGCAGCCGCGTACGCCATGGCCACACTGGGCAGCGCCGTGGGGCTCAGGTGCGCCATGCGGGCCCGCGCCGCAGCCGGAGGGCGACGAGGGGGATGGCTCGTCATCGGTTCCGTGGCCATCGGCTTCGGCATCTTCACCATGCACTTCGTGGCGATGGCGGGATTCAGCGTGGGCGTCCCGATCCAGTACGACATGGTGAGGACCCTGGAGACTCTGGGCCTCGCCGTGCTCGTCTCCGCTGCCGCGCTCTTCCTCGTGGGGAGCAGGCTGCCGAACTGGTTCTCGGTCCCCGTCGGAGGGATCATCCTCGGTCTCGGCGTCGCCTCCACCCACTTCTGGGGGATGACGGGCATGCAGATCGCCGGGGTCATGCGGTACGACACCCGCCTCGTGGCGATCTCAGCGGGTATCGCCGTCGCCGTGACCGTCATCGCGATGTGGTGCGCGGCCAGGGCGAAGCACCTCAGTACGTCCGTCGGCTCCGCCCTGATCATGGGGCTGGCCTTCACGGGCATGCACTACACGGCCATGAACGCGATGACCGTGCACCTCTACAGCGACTCCGGCGGCGCGGGAGCCCCGTCGGCGCTGGGCGTCCTCACTCCTGTGCTGGTCGGGCCGATGCTGCTGCTGACGCTCATCGCGCTCTTCGTGAGCCTCGACCCGATGATGGAGCAGGACGGGCGGCGCAAGTGGGGAACACGTCGAGGAGAGGCGGCCGGCGAGAAGCTGGAATGGACGCCGTTCGAACGCGGGTGACGCCACCCGCTTCCGCGGCAGACCTCGAGACGGCAAGTCCACGAGCGGAAGGCGGGCGAGGCGATGGCGACCACGGGCACCGAACAGCAGTTGGAGCCGATGCCGGGGGACTGGCAGCGTGCACTGGCCGTCGTCGCGCACCCGGACGACATGGAGTACGGGGCCGCGGCCGCCGTCGTGGAGTGGATCGCCGAGGGCAAGGAGGTCGGCTACCTGCTGGCCACGCGGGGCGAAGCCGGCATCGACGACCTCGAACCGGGGGAGAGCGCCCGGGTACGCGAGCAGGAGCAGCGCGCGAGCACCCGCACGGTCGGCGTCTCCACGCTGGAGTTCCTGGACCACCGCGACGGCGTGATCGAAGAGGGCGTGGCCCTGCGCCGGGACATCGCGGCCGCGCTGCGCAGGCACCGCCCCGAACTGGTCGTCACCCTCAACCACCACGACACCTGGGGCGGCCGGGCCTGGAACACCCCCGACCACCGCGCGCTGGGGCGGTCCGTGCTGGACGCCGTCGGAGACGCGGGCAACCGCTGGATCTTCCCGGACCAGCTGGAAGGCGGTGAGCTGGAGCCCTGGGACGGGGTGCGCTGGGTCGCTGTCGCGGGCTCCCCGGAGCCCACGCACGCCGTCCCGGTCGGGGAGGAGGCCGTACGGACGGCTACGGCGTCGCTCGCTGAGCACCGCGCCTACATCTCGGCGCTCAGCGACGAACCCGTGGAGGACTACGCCCGCTCGTTCGTCGAGTGGAGCGTCCGACTGGCGGCGGACAGGTTCGGCGGCAGGGAGTGCGTGGCCTTCGAGCTCTATTCGCGGTGACTCGGTCAGCGCCATACGGGGATTTGGAGGCCGCCGTCCGCTGCGGCGCTCACCGATGCCGGGCCAGGTCCAGCACCGTCAGTGCGGCGACCGGCAGCAGCAGCGAGGCGGCCAGCGCGGTGAGCCAGCCGTAGCCGGCGAGGGAGACGACCAGCCCGGACAGGGCCCCGCCCACGCCCGCCGACGCGTTCATGATCAGGTCGGAGAGCCCCTGGACCGAGGGACGGGCGGGCTGCGGCACCGAGTCGGTGAGCAGCGCCGACCCGGAGACCAGGCCCGCGGACCAGCCCAGCCCCAGCAGGAACAGGCCCGCCATCGACTGGACGTGGTCGCCGTCCGCCGTCCCGGCCAGCGCCGAGGCGCAGCCGATCAGCGCGACGGCCAGCAGGATGACGCCGAGCCGCCCGAACCGGTCGGCGAGCCACCCCATGACGGGGGAGAAGGCGTACATCCCGACGATGTGGGCGCTGATGACCAGCCCGATCAACTGGATGCCCGCGCCGTGGTGGCCGAGATCGACGGGCGTCATCACCATGACGGTGACCATGGCGGTGTGCGAGACGGCGATGGCCGTCAGCGCGAGGCGCGCGCGGGCCGAGGCGGCGACGGCGCGCAGCCCCGCGCGCAGCGACTGCTCGGAGGCGCTCGTTCGCCCGCCGCCCCCACTGCTCTCTCTACCGGGCCCGCCCGGTATGTCTTTTTCGGTGATACCGGTCCCGCCGGTCCCGGAGTCGACGGAGGCCGCTCCCGTGCCGTCCGTTCCCTGCCCGCGCGTCGCCCGGTCCGCGTCCTCGATCGCGCGGGCCGTCAGCAACGGGTCGGGACGCAGCAGCAGGTGCACCAGCGCCGCGGTGATCAGGAAGACGGCGGTCGCCCAGACGAAACCTCCCGCGGAGGCCGGGATTCCCAGTCCGGCGACGGATCGCCCCGCAGGGGAGGCGATGTTGGGGCCGAGGACGGCCCCGATGGTGGTGGCCCAGACCACGAAGGAGATCGCGCGGGCCCGCTGCCCGGGCTCGGCGAGGTCCGCTGCGGCGTAACGCGCCTGCAGATTGGCGCAGTTGGACGCGCCGAAGACCGTCATACCGGCCAGCAGCAGCGCGAAGCTGCCCATCGCCGCTCCCACCACGACGACCGTGCCGCCCACGGCGCCGATGAGGTACGCGACCGACAGGCCGACGCGCCGCCCCCGGGCGATCATCAGTGACGCCAGCGGCAGCGCCAGCAGGGCGGAGCCGACGACCGCGGCGGTCGACGCCAGCCCCGCCAGCGCCTCCGAGCCGCTGATGTCCTCGGCCAGGACCGCGGTCAGAGTCACCGCCGTCGTCACGCCGAGGCCGCCGAGCATCTGCCCGCTCACCAGCACGGCAGTGGTGCGGCGCCGCAGCGCGGCGAGCTCCCCTCCGCGCGGCGGTGCGCCGGGTGCGAGGCCCGGAGTGCCGACGGCACTGTCAGGTGCGTCGGCGTCTTTGTCGATGTCGGTCACGAGCGGCAGTCTGCCAGCGGCAGGGCTGTACGCCTACGGCGTATCGCGCCCCTCTTCCGCCGGTCAGCTCCCCCTTTCACGGTCGATCCGGGCCCCTCCCCGCAGGAGAGGGGCAGACGCGTCAGAACAGCGGCCGCGGAAGCAGCCCTTCCAGGGCGAGCAGCGCGCGCTTGGTCTCCGTGCCGCCGCCGAAGCCGCCCAGCCCGCCCCCGCTCTCGACCACGCGGTGGCAGGCCACGACGACGGGCAGCGGGTTCGAACCCATGGCCACGCCCACGGCGCGGGCGGCCCCGGGTTCGCCCACCCTCCTGGCGAGGTCCTGGTAGCCGGCGCTGACTCCGTACGGAACGGAGGCGGCCAGCTCCCTCAGCACCCGTTCGTTGAAGCCGCCGGTGAGCGACCAGTCGAGCGGGACGGTGAAGGAGTGCAGCTCACCCCTGAAGTAGGAGGCGAGCTCCGCGGCCGCGAGGCCGAGGGCGGGGTGGGGCAGCGACTCGCGCTCCCCGGAGAGGGCGTCGCCGACGTGGACGGGAGGCGAATGGAGGCGGCCCTCGAGCTGCGCGAGGGCCCGGTCCACGGTCGCCTGCCCGGCGTGGAAGACGACGTTGACGAGGCCCTCGTCCGTCGCGGCGAGCAGCAGGGGGCCGACAGGGGTGTCCCGCACCGTCCAGGACCAGGTGCGGACCACCGTGCTCGCCTGTGTCTCGTTCATGCGGGCACCCTAGAGGCGCCCACTGACAACGGCCGTCGCCGTGCGGGCACGGTGCGACGGCAGCAGTGGCCGAGGCCGCTGTGAGCGGGAGTCGGGAGTTCTGCGAGGTTCCCCTGGCCTGCACTCGTGTCACTGGACGTGGATGCACGGGTGCCCGGGTGCCGAACTGTGGTGTGGGGGGTTGGGTTCGTCCCTCATCGGGGCCGGGGGAGAGAGTGCGCGGGGGAGCGGGAGTCAGAGCCGTCTTGATCCGAGGATCGGCTCGTATGAGGAAACGTTCAGCCGCGTGTGGCTTCCCGTACCACGTCCGGGTAGTTGGAGATGATCCCGTCGACGCCGGCCTTGTCCACCGTGCGCGCCGTCGATCCGTCGTTCACCGTCCAGGTGAAGACCTCCATCCGGTCGCCGCGCGCGCCCTTCCTCGCGTGGACGGCCTTCACGTAGTCCTTCGTCGCGGCGGAGTAGGTCGGGTTGATCTGGTCGGTGAACTTCGCGTACGTGTCGAGCTCCGAGACCTTCGGATTGCCGAGGAAGCCCGTCTTGAGGGCCGGGTGCAGGTCGTGCGTCGTCTTGACCGACGCGGCGTTGAAGCTCTGGATGACGAGCTTGTCCTTGGTGTGCTTGCTGTCCAGCCAGCCGTTCTCGGACAGCTCCTTGAGGGTCTGCAGTTCGATGCCCGGATAGAGCTCCGGCGACTTCAGCTCCAGCAGGAGCCGCTGGTGGTTGCCCGTGATCGCCTTCAGGTACTTCTTGAGCGTCGGGACCTTTTCACCCTTGTAGTCGTCGCTGAACCAGCTTCCGGCGTCCAGTCTGCCGATCTCCTTGGCGGTGAAGTCGCGGATGTTCCACGGGGAGCGGTCGGGGAAGAGCTTCTCCACGTTGGTCGTACGGGCCAGCGTGGTGTCGTGCATGACGACGAGTTCGCCGTCCTTGGTGCGCTGTACGTCGTTCTCCACCCAGTCGAAGCCGAGCTTGTCGGCCTTCTCGACCGCGGCGAGGGTGTTCTCCGGGGCGTAACCGGAGGCCCCGCGGTGGGCGACCGTCACGGGTGGTGCATCGGCCTTCTTCCGCTTGGGGGCAGCGTGGGCCGGGGTCGCGGTGAGCGAGAGCGCGGCCATTCCCAGGAGCACACCAGTGGCGGTGGCTACGGCACGGCGCATCGACATTCGGGACTCCTCGCGTTCGTGCGAACACTGTCAGCTAGAAGCGTTCCCGTTGTGCGATACACGGAAGCAGAAGCGGAATGTCTTGAGTGTGAACGTGTCGCGACGCTTCGCGTTCGGCGGCCGGAGTCCGATGTCAGCGGCGGGTCGTACGGTGGGGAACATGCGGCCCCAGACCCAGATCGAACGCACCGTGGCGCCCTTCGAGGTCGTCAGCCCCTACCAGCCCAGTGGCGACCAGCCGACCGCCATCGCCGATCTGGCGCAGCGTGTCAGCGGGGGCGAGAAGGACGTCGTGCTCCTCGGCGCGACGGGAACCGGCAAGTCCGCCACGACGGCGTGGATGATCGAGAAGCTCCAGCGGCCGACGCTGGTGATGGCGCCCAACAAGACCCTGGCCGCGCAGCTGGCGAACGAGTTCCGGGAGCTCCTCCCGAACAACGCGGTGGAGTACTTCGTCTCGTACTACGACTACTACCAGCCCGAGGCGTACGTCCCCCAGACGGACACCTACATCGAGAAGGACTCCTCGATCAACGAGGAGGTCGAGCGGCTGCGCCACAGCTCGACGAACTCGCTCCTCACCCGGCGCGACGTCGTCGTCGTGGCCTCCGTCTCCTGCATCTACGGCCTTGGCACGCCGCAGGAGTACGTGGACCGCATGGTCCCGCTGAAGGTGGGCGACGAGATCGACAGGGACGACCTGCTGCGCCGCTTCGTGGACGTGCAGTACACGCGGAACGACATGTCCTTCACGCGCGGCACCTTCCGGGTCCGGGGCGACACGATCGAGATCTTCCCGGTGTACGAGGAGCTCGCCGTGCGCATCGAGATGTTCGGCGACGAGATCGAGGCCCTCTCCACGCTCCACCCCGTCACCGGCGAGGTCATCTCGGACGACGAGCAGCTCTACGTCTTCCCCGCCTCCCACTACGTGGCGGGGCCGGAGCGCATGGAGCGGGCCATCGCCGGCATCGAGGCCGAGCTGGAGGAGCAGCTCGCGCTGCTGGAGAAGCAGAACAAGCTGCTGGAGGCCCAGCGGCTGAGGATGCGCACCACGTACGACATCGAGATGATGCGCCAGATCGGCACCTGCTCGGGCATCGAGAACTACTCGCGCCACATCGACGGCCGCGACCCGGGCACCGCGCCGCACACCCTGCTCGACTTCTTCCCCGACGACTTCCTGCTCGTGATCGACGAGTCGCACCAGACGGTCCCCCAGATCGGCGCGATGTACGAGGGGGACGCCGCGCGCAAGCGCACCCTCGTCGACCACGGCTTCCGGCTGCCCTCCGCGATCGACAACAGGCCGCTGAAGTGGGAGGAGTTCCTGGAGCGCATCGGCCAGACCGTCTACCTCTCGGCGACTCCGGGCGCGTACGAGCTCTCCCGGGGCGACGGCTACGTGGAGCAGGTGATCCGCCCGACCGGGCTGGTGGACCCGGAGGTCGTGGTCAAGTCCACCGAGGGGCAGATCGACGATCTGGTGCACGAGATCCGCACGCGCGCGGAGAAGGACGAGCGCGTGCTGGTCACCACGCTCACCAAGAAGATGGCGGAGGACCTCACGGAGTACTTCCTGGAGCTGGGCATCCAGGTCCGCTACCTCCACAGCGACGTCGACACGCTGCGCCGCGTGGAGCTGCTGCGGGAGCTGCGCGCGGGCGAGTACGACGTACTGGTCGGCATCAACCTGCTGCGTGAGGGCCTGGACCTGCCGGAGGTGTCGCTCGTCGCGATCCTCGACGCCGACAAGGAGGGCTTCCTGCGTTCGGGCACCTCCCTGATCCAGACGATCGGCCGCGCCGCGCGGAACGTCTCCGGCCAGGTGCACATGTACGCGGACAAGGTCACCCCGGCGATGGAGAAGGCCATCGACGAGACCAACCGCCGCCGCGAGAAGCAGATCGCCTACAACAAGGAGCGGGGCATCGACCCGGAACCGCTGCGGAAGAAGATCGGCGACATCGTCGCGGACATCGCGCGCGAGGACATCGACACCGAGCAGCTGCTGGGTTCCGGATTCCGGCAGGAGAGGAAGGGCGGCGCGGGCGAGCGCGCCGGCAAGGGCAAGGCGCCCACCCCGGTCAAGCCGTCCAGCGCCAAGCAGCGCGGCGGCACGGAGGTGCTGACGGACCGTCCGGCAGCCGAACTGGCCGAGACCATCGAGCAGATGACGGAACGGATGCGGGCCGCCGCCGCGGAGCTGCAGTTCGAGGTCGCGGCCCGACTGCGGGACGAGGTCTCGGAGTTGAAGAAGGAGCTGCGGCAGATGAAGGAGGCGGGGCTGAAGTAGCCACCGGTGGCCAGTGGTGCACGGCGATCGGGCGGAGTGTTGCAAGAGCGACACAAAGGCGGTCGCCCTGACCGGCCCCTTCGCGCCGATGCGTAGGGTTCTGGAGAGTGACGGCCGCCGGGAGTGGAGGACGGCCGCGGAAAGTCGAGAGGGGAACGCACGTGTCGGTGAACTTGTCCAAGGGACAGGCCATCAGTCTGCAGAAGAGCGACGGAGGCACGCTGTCGGCGGTGCGGATGGGTCTCGGCTGGAAGGCGGCCCCCCGGCGCGGTCTGTTCGGCAAGCGCAGCAAGGAGATCGACCTCGACGCCTCCGCGGTTCTCTTCGCGGACAAGCAGCCGGTGGACGTCGTCTTCTTCCGCCACCTCGTCAGTGACGACGGCTCCGTCAAGCACACCGGCGACAACCTGGTCGGCGGCGCGGGGCAGGGCGGGGACGACGAGGCGATCATGGTGGATCTGCAGCGCGTCCCCGTCCACATCGACCAGATCGTCTTCACCGTCAACTCCTTCACGGGGCAGACCTTCGAAGAGGTGGAGAACGCCTTCTGCCGCCTCGTCGACGAGACCAACGGCCAGGAACTGGCGCGCTACACGCTGACCGGCGGGGGCCAGTACACCGCGCAGATCATGGCGAAGGTCCACCGCCAGGGCGACGGCTGGCAGATGACCGCCGTGGGCGCACCGACCAACGGCCGTACGTTCCAGGACCTGATGCCGGCGATGGTGCCGCACCTCTGACCGGTGTGCGGGGTGCACGGCAGTGAGCCCGTGCACCGCGCGAAGGGCGTCAGACGAGCAGTGAGGAAGCGCGCCGCCCCGCTCGGGGCGGCGCGGCGAGGGGGAGCACGAAGTATGGCTGTCGAGCTGGTCCGGGGGCAGAACCACCCGCTGCCAGGGGCCCGACTGGAGATCCGGGTGTCCGCGGCCGGGCCCGTCGTCGCGGGGGCGACGCTCAACGACGAGAACGGCCGGATGCGCGAGCCGGCTTGGATAGCTCACCCCGCGCAGCCCACCCTCCCCGGCCTGGAGGTCTCGCGGCAGGCGGCCGCGGACCACCGTCTCGCGGTCGACCTCGACGCGCTGCCCGCCGGGGTCCACCGGGTCAACGTGCTCCTCGCGCTGCCCGTCGGGGTGGGCGGCCCGCTGAACTTCGGTGCTGTGGCGGCCCCGTTCGTCGCCGTCACCGGACTCGACGGGACGGAGGTCGCCTCCTACAGGGCGACGGGCCTCGGTGCGGAGTCCGCTGTGGTGGCCCTGGAGCTGTACCGCAGGCACGACAGCTGGAAGGTCCGTGCAGTCGGGCAGGGGTACGCCGGAGGGCTGGCGGCGATGCTCGCCGACCAGGGGCTGCCCGCGGCGGAGGAGCTGGCCACGACGATCACCGACGCGGTCGCTGCCGGGATGGTGCGGTCGGTCGCAGCGCCGCCGCCCCGTACCGAGGAGGACAGGGCCCGCCGCGAGGCCACCGTCGGTGGTGCCCAGGGGGCAGCGGGAGCCGGCGCCGCCACCGGGCCGGGCAACTCCGGTACGGACGCGTCCGCGTCCGCGTCCGGGGACTTCGCCCCTCAGGCGCACGGGCAGCCGGGTGCTCAGGCGTCGCCCGCGCCGGGAGGCTCCGCGGCCGGGGGCGGCCGGATCGACTACCAGCACCCCGGGCGCGCCTCCGCGCCCTCTCCTGCTCCGCCGCCGGGGGAGGACGGCGCGTACGAACCCGTCGCGGGCGACGCCTCCGGCTGGAGCATGGACGAGCGCCTGTACAACCAGATCTGGGACATGTTCGAGGACTTCGCCCGGAGCGTCGCCGCGTACCGCTCGGCGGTCGACTTCGCCGAGTCGCGCATGGAGCAGGAGCTGGAGAAGGTCCTCGGCGACCCCCGCACCCGTCTCGGCCAGGCCGCCGACACGGCACGCACCGAGGCACGGGAGAAGCACGCCCAGCTCGTGGAACGGGCGCGCGGCGTACTCGACCGCGACCTGGCGCAGCTCAAAGCGGAGTCGGACGTCGTGGAGCCCGCCCTTCCCCCGGCGTTCGCCCGTTGGGACAACCCCGTCTGGCACGGCTACTCCAGCCCGATGGAGACTCCGATGGCGGTCCGGCTGGGCGACCTCAGCCTGCCGGAGGGAGTGGGCCTGCGCATCCCCATGCTGGTCAGGCTGCCGCTGGAGCGGGGCCTGTGGATCGACTGCGGACATCAGGGCTCCGGGGCGTCCGCGCTCGTGGACGCCGACGAACTGCGGCACATGGCGGCCGAGACGGCCACGGCGATCGCCGCACGGCTCGCGGCGGTCTACCCGGTCGACGACTTCACGCTCAACGTGATCGACCCCGCGGGCTCGGCGGCGGAAGCGCTGGCACCGCTGCTGGAGACGGGCGCGCTGCCGGAACAGCCGGCAGCGGGCGCTGCGGGCGTGAGCGCGACGCTCGAGAGGCTGACCCAGCGCGTCGATCTGGTGCAGATGGCCGTGCGCAGCGGCGCCACCGACGCGCTGCCGCCCGATCTCGACACGGCCGAACAGCTCCTCGTCGTCCACGACTTCCCGCACGGTTTCGACGACCGCGCGGTCAACCAGCTGCGGTACCTCGCCGACGAGGGCCCGTCCGTCGGCGTCAACCTGCTGATGGTCGCCGACCGGGAGGACGCACGTTCGTACGGGCCGGTGCTGAGCCCTCTGTGGCGGGCTCTGCTGCGCATCACCCCTGTCCCCGACGATCATCTGGCCGACCCGTGGGTGGGCCATCACTGGACGTACGAGCCGCCGCTGGTGCCGCGCAGGAGCAGGGTGCTGACGCAGGTGCTCCAGCAGGTGGTGCAGGCACGCAGGACGTACGGCGGCGGCTGAGGGTGTGGCGGTGAGGGCCGGGCGCAGTCGGGTCCGATAAGTGCACCGACCAGTCGTTCTTTACGCTTCTTGGGGTGCTGCTTTACTCTTCTTTTGCGGAGGGGAGTATTCCCGCCATCCTTTGCGGCGTGCTCGTCAATACGGACCGGATGTGACCGGTCCCGGGGCGCCGGCCCGGCACAGCAGTGAGCGCAACGGCGCCGCAGCACGCCGGGCGGAAGAGACCTCCGGCCGATGCGAGTACGCGAGCCGGAGGATGCGTAGATGGATGTCTCCCTGAACGTCTGGGTTCTGACGATCGTCGGAATGTGCGCCCTGATCGCCGTCGACTTCTTCGTCGGCGGGCGCAAACCCCACGAGGTCTCCCTCAAGGAGGCCGGGGTGTGGACCGCGGTCTGGATCGTGCTGGCAGCGCTCTTCGCGGTCGGCCTCTTTCTGTTCGCGGACGCGGAGTCGGCGGGCGAGTTCACCGCCGGTTACGTCACGGAGAAGTCGCTCAGCGTCGACAACCTCTTCGTCTTCGTCCTGATCATGGCGAAGTTCGCCGTGCCGTCGGTCTACCAGCAGCGCGTCCTCATGGTGGGCGTGCTGATCGCGCTCGTCCTCCGGGCCGTCTTCATCGCGGCGGGTGCGGCGGTCATCTCGACCTTCTCGTGGGTCTTCTTCATCTTCGGCGCCTTCCTCATCTGGACGGCCTGGAAGCTGATCAAGGATGCGCGGCAGGACCACGACGAGGAGGAGTACGAGGAGAACCGCTTCCTGAAGATGGTCGAGCGGCGCTTCCCGTCGACGGAGGAGTACCACGGCACGAAGCTGTTCGTCGTCGAGAACGGCAAGCGGCTGATGACGCCGATGCTGATCGTGATGCTGGCAATCGGCTCGACGGACGTGCTGTTCGCGCTCGACTCCATCCCCGCGATCTTCGGCCTGACCGAGGACCCGTACATCGTCTTCACGGCCAACGCCTTCGCCCTGATGGGTCTGCGCCAGCTGTACTTCCTCATCGGCGGGCTGCTGCGGAAGCTCGTGCACCTGTCGTACGGCCTGTCCGTCATCCTCGGCTTCATCGGCGTCAAGCTGGTGCTGCACGCCCTGCACGAGGCCGGGGTGCACGTGCCGGAGATCAGCATTCCGGTGTCCCTGGGCGTCATCTGCGCCGTGCTGGTGGTCACCACCGTCACGAGCCTCGCCGCGTCCCGCAAGGCGGAGCGCGAAGGCAAGGGCGGCAAGGGGCCGGGCGGCGGCCAGGGCGGCAAGGAGGACGCGGGGGTCTGAGGCCCGGCCGTCCCCCTGCGAAGCCGCGACGCTCCGCAGGGGGACGGCAGGTGACCGGACCGGGTGCCGTCCGGGCATTCCCGCTTCCTGGCCGGTCAGGGGCGCCCGCCCCGGCGGCCTACCGGACCAGCTTCACCTTCCTCTCCGTGCGCTCGCCGTTGACCGTCACCCGCAGCTCGACGGTGCCGGGCCGCAGCGCGGTCAGCGTGCCGGAGCGCGGGTCGTACGAGGCAGCGCAGCGCTTCCCGCCACGCCGCGGCGGCCCGTCGTCCCGGACGCAGAGACCGCCGGAACCGGACCAGTCCGCGCTGAGGGGCCAGCCGACCGGTACCTCGCGGGCGGCTTCGCCCGTCCCCTGGACGACCGACGCCGACGCCCGCCCTGTCTCGCCCACGTTCAGTTCATCGGGAGCCCGCATCGTCAGCTTGTCGACGTGGGCCCTCGTCTGGGCCGCGATCCAGTCGTCGTCCGGTGAGCTCCCTGGCCCCCCGGAACGTGCCGCGTCCTCGTCGACGCCGAGCAGCGACCACCCGGTGAAGCCGCCCTCCCCGGGCGGAGCGGCCGGCGCCTTCCCGGAGTTGCCGTTGACGAGGTAGGGCACGCCGTCGATCCGGGAGGCGTCGAAGACGCCCACGTGCGAGCCGATGAAGGCGGTCCCCTTGCCGGAGCGGGTGCGGAAGTCGCCGAGCCACTTCTCCAGCAGGTCGGCCTCCATGCGGTCGGTCAACTGGCTCGCCTGCTGCCCCGTCGGATCGCGCGGCGGGACGTGCTGCACCACGGTCACCGACGTGACGGACGGGTCCTTCGCCGCGGCGTCCAACTGCCGCCGCAGTTCCTGGATCTGGGCGAACCCTCCGCCCCGCAGCGTCAGGGACGACGTGTCCAGCGTGACGAACCGCGTGCCCCTGTGGTCGAACGTGCGCTGTGCCGGGCCGAATTCCTTGACGAAGTTGCCGACGCTCCCGCCCATCACCTCGTGGTTGCCGGGCACGTAGATCCACTTCACGTCCTCGCCCAGCTCCTCCGTCAGCACCTGGCGGGCGAAGCGCAGGTCCTCCTCCGAGCCCTCGTCGACCAGGTCGCCGTTGACGAGCACGAAGTCGGGGCCGGCCGCGCGGATCTCCCTGAGCGTCCGCCGTGCCTGACGTACGACGGCGCTGTCCGGATCGCGCGCCACGAACTGGGCGTCTGACATCACGGCGAAGCGCCAGTCACGTCCCGCGACGTCCGACGCCGTGGAGATCAGCGGGTCCTGCGGGCGGGAGGCGGCCGGCAGATCGACGTCGGGAGGCGTACGCGCCACCAGCTCGTCGACGACGACCTCCCCGGTGTACTGCTCGGCGGGCCGGGTCTCCGCCAGGTAGAAGCGCTGCAGCCGCAGCGGGTACGAGACGCTCTCCGGGACCTCGAAGACGACCTGCTGCCAGCCCTCCTCGGTGAGGTGCGCGCCGCGCAGCACCTGATCGGTGCCGGCCGCGTCCTTGAGATGGAGCGACGGCCACGCTCCCTTCCCGTCACTCTTGATCCACATGGTGAAGCTCTGCGGCTGCCCCGAGACGGGGACCTCCTGCGGGGGGCCCGCGTAGACGGCGCGGGTCGCCGTCGACCGGGTGAAGTCGTACGTCATCTTCAGACCTGTGCCCTCGCGGCCTCCGGGGTCGGCGGCCAGCGAGCCCTCCGCGCGTGCGGCACTGAACTTCCAGTCGGCGGCGTCGTCGAAGGCGGCGACCTTCTGGTCGCGCAGGCCCACCGTCACGGCGAGACGCGCGGTCCGGCCCTTGACCTTCACCGTGACGACGTCCGACGCCGAGTCCTGCCCGGGCCGGGCCCTGACGGTGAAGCCGCCGCGAGCCGGGTCCGGCGAGATGACGAAGCGCGAACGGTCGTACTCCAGCCGGGCGTCGGCCGGGTCCACGGGCGCGCTCGTGCCTCCGGCGTCGAAGCCGACGAGGCCGAAGGAGCCCTGCGCCCGGTCGCCCGCCAGTCCGACCCGCTCCCGGGTGGGCCGGATGCGGTCGAGCTCCCCGATGACGGTCAGCTGCGTCGAACCGCGGGCACGTCCCTCGTACGCGTTCACGTCCGTCGTACCGGCGTGCCGGGCGCGGAAGACACCGGAGGCGTCGACCCTGCCGACGTCCGGACGGGCCGCCTTCCAGCGGGGGCTGCCCTCGGCCGGGCCGTACGTCTCGTCGTACCCGGCAGCCGTCAACTTCCGTGTGAGGCCCGGGAAGACGCGCTCCGGGTGTCCTCCGGGGACGTTGCCGGCAGTGGGTGCCGACGCCGGGTCGGCGGCCGTCTCCACCCAGAAGCCCTTGAGGCTGCCGCTGCCCTCCGGCGCGGTCACGGCGATCCCGTTGGGGACCTCGCGCTGCTCGCCGTCCGACGGGGCGTTCTCCAACTGGGGGCTTCCGGAGCCGGGTTCGCGGGCCAGCAGGGTGGCGGAGCCTCCGCCGTCCAGGTTGATGGCGTTGTAAGCGCCCAGATCCCGCATCATCAGGGCGAGTTCGGTGAGGGTGACGCCGCCGGACGCTGCCTGGCGCCCGTCGACGCTCATCACGTGCATCGTCGAGCCGTCCCGTGAGAACCCGACCGCGGTGCGCGGTGCCGTCGCGTTGTTGGGCCTGCCCTCCCAGTCCTGCGCACGCCCGTCCACGACGAGCAGACCGCGGCCGCCGACCGCCGTACGGGGCACGGGACTTCCGTCGTCCGTGCGGACGCGGTACTCGATCCCCACCTTGTCGCCTTTCTCCAGCGCGGAGAGCTTCTGCGCCCCTGCGTCACGTCCGACGAGAACCGTGGTCCCTTTCTCGACGGGGCCGTCCCCGGGCTCGTCCGCGACACCGGTGACCCGGCCCCGCCGGAGCGTCACCTCGGCGGCGTCCGGGTCGCTGTCGGTGGTCAGCGCCCGATCGGCCCTGCCCCACTGGGAGTTGTAGGCGCCGATGCCGTTCTCGGGCACATTGGCCGCGTTGTACGCCGCCAGGGGCTCCTTGCCGTCGGGGAGGTTGAGGGAGCCCTCGAAGTAGAGGTCGAGGATCCGGCCCGCGGCGCCGGGGCCGAAGCCGAGGGATTCGCTGTTGCCGGCGGCGGGGGAGTGGGTGGCGCGTCCTTCGCGCAGACCAGGGCCGAGCGGTGCGCCTGTCTCGTCGATGTCGAAGAAGTCGGCGTTGAACGCGGCGACGGTGCGCCGCCCCTTCCCCGGATCGTGGTCCTTGACCTGCTCGGTGACGGTCTTCGGCGTGGAGACCTCACCGGAGGAGAGGTAGTCGGCCTGCGTTCCGCCGCTGCCGCCGAGTTCGACGCTGAGCGCGTCGGCCCGCAGCCACTTGTCGGACTCCAGCCGCTGGAACGACGTCAACCGTGCCCCGGGGGCGACCGGCCGGCTGGTGCGCGAGAGCTCCATGCCGTCGCCGTCCGGCACGCCGGCCCTGCCTGCGGCAGCAGGCAGCGGAGCGGAGTGGACCGCTGCGGTCGTCCGGACGGAGCCCGGCGGCGCCGAAGCGGCTCCGGCGGCGGGCGCCTGACAGAGCGTCAGGACAGAAAGAACGGCCACTGCGGGAAGCAGCGGCCGGGCGAGGACTCTTCGGTGTACGTGAACTCGTATCACAGCAACCCCTACAAACACGGGAGTTTCGTGCGCTATCTGCGCACACCGTCGCGAAGAGTCCCAGCGGATACCGGACTGCACCAGACGGTGCGGCGCAATCCACGGAAATCAGCACTCAACTGCCATGCATGAAAAGGAGGTTGAATTCGCCCGGGCGGTCCCGGCCGTCGGCCGGCCCGGCGTGATCTTGACGGGTACGAGCCGTCAGGCCGTCAACTCCGCCCCTGCCCGCGGAGCTTGCCCCGGCCCAGGGGACGTCCACGAACTCGTCCGGGGCCGGTCGTGACGCGGCGATCCGGGTTACAGCCAGCCGGCCTTCCCGACCACGTCTGCGGCGACCTCGCCGACCGGGCGCGTGGTCGCGTCGACGGTGAAGTCGTCGACGCCCGCCCGGTCGAGGATCCCGTCCAGTTCGCCGGCCCTGGCGAGGTGCCAGCGCAACGCGTCGGGCTGGTTCTCGTGGCGGCGCCTCAGCCGCTTGCGGACCGTGGCCAGTTCGGCCCGGAGCCGGCACACCGTGAGCTCGACGCCGAGCGCGTCGCCGCACTGCCTTCGGCCGTCGGAGTCCTCGACCACCCCGGCGACCACCAGCCGGGCCGCACCGGCAGCGAGGTTGTTGCCGGCGACGCTGCGCAGGTTCCGCAGCATCATCGTGACGTTGAAGCGGTCTCCGGGAGGGGACGGCCACGACTGACGCAGCCAGTCCAGGTCGATGACGGCGTTGGGAATTCCGGCGTCCGTGAGGAGACCGCCCACCGCCCCGGCCACCGAGGTCTTGCCGACGCCGACGGTGCCGTTGATCAGGAGGGCGCCGGGCACGAGAGAGCTCTCCGCACGCATGCGCGGACTCTACGGCTCACCGGTCGCGCCCTCACCCGCATTACGCCCTACCTGCATTACGCCGACACCTGCATCGCACACGTGGTGGAGCCCCGGCACGGACGCGGTCCGTACCGGGGCTCCAACCGTTGCCCGGACTCCAAGGCTTCGCCGAGCGAGACCCGCACCGGGGCGAGCGGCGAAGTGCCCGCCCCGGGCGGCTACTTCGCCGCCCGCTTCGCCTTCGTACCCGCAGCCTTCGTACCCGCTGCCGCCTTCTTCGTCTTCGCCTTGCCCGCGGCGCGGCCGCCGGCCCGCGGCCCGCGCGCCGGCGGCGCGGCGTCGCTCACCCGCTCGCCCAGCACGTCCCGCAGGAACTTCCCCGTGTGGCTCGCGGGGACGGCCGCGACCTGCTCGGGCGTTCCCTCCGCGACGATCAGCCCGCCGCCGTTGCCGCCCTCGGGCCCCATGTCGACGACCCAGTCAGCGGTCTTGATGACGTCCAGGTTGTGCTCGATGACGATCACCGTGTTGCCCTTGTCGACCAGGCCCTCCAGCACCGCGATGAGCTTGCGGATGTCCTCGAAGTGCAGGCCGGTCGTGGGCTCGTCGAGCACGTACACCGTGCGGCCCGTGGAGCGCTTCTGCAGCTCGCTCGCCAGCTTCACGCGCTGCGCCTCGCCGCCGGAGAGCGTCGGCGCGGGCTGGCCGAGCCGCACGTACCCCAGGCCGACGTCGTTGAGCGTCCGCAGGTGACGGGCGATGCCGGGCACCGCCTCGAAGAACTCCGTGGCCTGCTCGATGGGCATGTCGAGCACCTCGGAGATGTTCTTGCCCTTGTAGTGGACCTCCAGGGTCTCCCGGTTGTACCGGGCGCCGTGGCAGACCTCGCAGGGCACGAACACGTCCGGCAGGAAGTTCATCTCGATCTTGATGGTGCCGTCGCCGGAGCAGTTCTCGCACCGGCCGCCCTTGACGTTGAAGGAGAACCGGCCCGGCTGGTAGCCGCGTACCTTCGCCTCCGTCGTCTCGGCGAAGAGCCTGCGCACGTGGTCGAAGACCCCTGTGTACGTCGCCGGGTTGGAGCGCGGCGTGCGGCCGATCGGCGACTGGTCGACGTGCACGACCTTGTCCACCAGATCGTCCCCGTCCACCCGGACGTGCCGTCCCGGCACCGACTTGGCGTTGTTCAGCTCCCGCGCGAGGTGGGTGTAGAGGATGTCGTTGACGAGCGTCGACTTGCCGGATCCGGAGACCCCCGTCACGGCCGTCAGCACACCGAGGGGGAACGACGCGTCGATGTCCCTCAGGTTGTTCTCCCGCGCCCCGCGCACCGTCAGCTGACGCTCGGGGTCGGCGGGCCGCCGCACGTCCGGAAGGGGAATGCTCCTCTTGCCGGCCAGGTAGTCGCCGGTCACCGAAGCGGCGTTCCCCAGCAGCTCCTTGAGCGGGCCGCTGTGCACGACCTTGCCGCCGTGCTCGCCCGCGCCGGGGCCGATGTCGACGACCCAGTCGGACGCCTTGATCGTGTCCTCGTCGTGCTCGACGACGATCAGGGTGTTGCCCAGGTCCCGCAGCCGCACCAGCGTCTCGATCAGCCGGTGGTTGTCCCGCTGGTGCAGTCCGATGGACGGCTCGTCCAGTACGTACAGCACGCCGACCAGGCCCGAACCGATCTGTGTGGCAAGGCGGATGCGCTGCGCCTCGCCGCCGGAGAGCGTCCCGGCGGCGCGGTTGAGCGAGAGGTAGTCGAGGCCGACGTCGACCAGGAACCGCAGCCGCTCGTTGACCTCCTTCAGGACGCGCTCGGCGATGGTCTTGTCGCGGTCGCTCAGCGTCAGCTCGCGCAGGAACTCGGCGCACTCGCTGATCGACATCGCCGAGATCTCCGCGATGGACTTCCCCTGCATCGTCACCGCGAGCACGATCGGCTTCAGCCGCGTGCCCTCGCATGTGGGGCAGGGGACCTCGCGCATGTACCCCTCGAAGCGCTCCCGGCTGCTGTCTGTCTCCGCCTCCTGGTGGCGGCGCTTGACGAACGGCACGACGCCCTCGAAGGCCGTGGTGTAGGCCCGTTCACGTCCGTACCGGTTGCGGTAGCGCACCTCGATCTGCGTCCGGTGGCCGTACAGCAGTGCCTTCTTGGCGCGCTGCGGAAGCCCCGCCCACGGAATGTCCGTGCGGAAGCCGAGTGCGTCGGCGAGCGCGCCGATCAGACGTCCGAAGTAGTCGCGCGTGTGGCCGTGCGACCAGGGGTGGAGCGCGCCCTCGTCCAGCGACTTGTCCTCGTCGGGGACGATCAGCTCCGGGTCGACCTCCATGCGGGTGCCGATGCCGGTGCACTCGGGGCAGGCGCCGAACGGCGAGTTGAAGGAGAAGGTGCGCGGCTCCAGCTCCTCGAACGACAGGTCGTCGTACGGGCAGTACAGGTGCTCGGAGTACATCCGCTCGCGCTGCGGGTCGTCCTCGTCGAGGTCGACGAAGTCCAGGATGACCATGCCGCCCGAGAGGCCCAGCGCCGTCTCGACGGAGTCCGTGAGCCGGCGCTTCGCGCTCTCCTTGACGGTGAGGCGGTCCACGACCACCTCGACGGTGTGCTTCTCCTGCTTCTTCAGCTTCGGCGGTTCGGAGAGCTGGATCGTCCGGCCGTCGACGCGCGCCCTGCTGTAGCCCTTGCTCTGCAGCTCGTTGAAGAGGTCGACGAACTCGCCCTTGCGCTCGCGCACCAGCGGCGACAGCACCTGGAAGCGGCTGCCCGGCTCCAGGTCCAGCACCCTGTCCACGATTGCCTGCGGCGACTGGCGGGCGATGGGGCGGCCGCACTCGGGGCAGTGCGGCTTGCCGATGCGGGCGAACAGCAGGCGGAGGTAGTCATAGACCTCGGTGATGGTGCCCACCGTCGAACGCGGGTTGCGCGACGTCGACTTCTGGTCGATGGAGACCGCGGGGGAGAGCCCCTCGATGAAGTCGACGTCGGGCTTGTCCATCTGCCCGAGGAACTGCCGTGCGTACGCGGACAGCGACTCCACGTAGCGGCGCTGCCCCTCCGCGAAGATGGTGTCGAAGGCGAGCGACGACTTGCCCGACCCGGACAGGCCGGTGAAGACGATCAGCGAGTCGCGCGGAAGATCGATCGAGACGTTCCGGAGATTGTGCTCGCGAGCGCCACGGACGATGAGACGGTCTGAGGCCACGCCGGTTGGCACCTTTCGTGTGAGAAGCAGGGTGCCCCGCTGCGCAGGAGCCCCCCGGACAAGAGTAGAGGCGGCGCGGACCGAGTGTGTCCCGGACCGTGGCGCTGCCGCCCGTCGAGCTTATAGCACGTGCATTCGAATACGGCCCTCTCGTGCCGTCTTCCACCCGAAGGAGTGGCGGGGCTAGTTTTGGGATCATGACGCAGCCCGCTAACCCCTCTCCTCCCGCGCCCGGTCCCGCCGCCGACGCAGCCTCCGTGAGAGACGCCACGGACCGGCTCCTCGCCGCCGTCGCACAGCTGGACGACGCCACCGCCGTCAAGCCCTCACTGCTGCCGGGCTGGACCCGCGGACACGTGCTCGCGCACCTCGCCCGCAACGCCGACGCGCTGCTCAACGTCCTCGCGGCGCGCCCCATGTACGCCAGCGGCGACGTCCGGGACGCCGACATCGAGCGCGACGCGCACCGCTCCGCCGCCGACCACTACGAGGACCTGCGCGACACCGCGCTCCGCCTCGACGGCGCCTTCGCCGCGCAGAGCGAAGCGGCCTGGGAGCGCACCGTCGAAATGCGTAACGGTGTGACCGACCTCGCGAATTCCCTGCCCTTCCGCCGCTGGATCGAGATCGAGCTGCACCACGTCGACCTCGGCATCGGCTACGGCCTCGACGACCTGCCCGGCGCCTTCATCGAGCGGGAACTGGACAACATGGCGCGCCGCTTCCTCGGCCACCCGGGAGTCCCCCTCACCCTCGTGCTGCGCAGCGAATACGGCGGCACCTGGTACACCGGCGCACCCGAGGGCACCGGCTCCGGCTCGCTCGTCGTGGCGGGGAGCCCGACCGCGCTGGTCGGCTGGCTCACGGGACGCAGCACGGGAAGCGGCCTCGCGGCGCCGGAACCGCTGCCCGTCCTGCCCTCGCTGTAGCGGCCGGTCCCGGGGCGGGGCAGCGGTACGGCGGTACGGGGCTGCGGGCGCGGTCAGTCCCGCCCGCGGGCCGCGCGGGCCCGGGTGTGGCCGTCACCGCGCGCCTTGTGCCGTCACAGCGCTTTGCGCATCACGGCACACGGCCTGTGCAGCTCCCGGTCCTCTCTCCGCCCCGTCACGAGGTAGCCCGCCGCCGTCCAGAAGCGGAGCGCCGCCGGGTTGTTCTCCAGCACGGCCAGACGCACGCCCTCCCGGCCCTCACGCCGGAAGCCGGCCTCGATGTACGCCGCCAACTCCCGCCCGACGCCCGTCCGCTGGGCCTCCGCGTGCACCATCAGCAGCCCGATCCACGGGTCGGGGTCGGCCGGGTCCGGGTGGTGGGCGAGCGTGGCGGCGACCGCGGTGAGCCGTCCGCCGGATCGCGCGAGCAGCACCCGGGCGTGCGGCTGCGCCAGTTCGTCCATCAGCGACCGGGCGACCTGCCCCGGGCGGATGTCGTCCGGGTCTGGGAAGTCGCCGCTGAGGCGGTGGAACTCGCGGTTGGACGCGTAGAGCCCGGTGATCTCACCGAGCAGCGCCCCGGGCAGTGCGCCGTCCGTCAGCACGAGCGGTTCGACGATCATGCGTCGCACTGTAGGGATGTACGGCCGGACAGGCACTCCACTCGACCGAGCGCGACGTCACCAAGCGGGACCCGGTACAGCGCGACGGGACGAAGCGCCGGTCACGCGGCCGCCGCAGGAACCGCCTTGCGCACTCTGGTGGACCCGGGCGCCCACTCGTCTAGGGTGGCGCCATGGCTTACACCGGAGAGGTGCAGGTCGGGGGACCTGCGGACGTGCACGAGCTGACCGACCTGATGATCTCCAAGGTCGCTGTCGGCCCCATGAACAACAACGCCTACCTGCTGCGCTGCAGGAAGACGGGGGAGCAGCTGCTGATCGACGCCGCCAACGAAGCGGAGACGCTGCTGGAGCTCATCGGCTCCGACGGCATCGCCTCGGTCGTCACGACCCACCGGCACGGCGACCACTGGCAGGCACTCGCTCCCGTCGTCGAGTCCACCGGCGCCCGCACGTACGCGGGCCGCTTCGACGCCGAGGGCATCCCCGTGAAGACGGACGTGCTCGTGGAGGACGGGGACACCGTCCGGGTCGGGCAGAACGAACTCACGGCGCGGCACCTCGTCGGCCACACCCCCGGCTCCATCGCCCTCGTCTACGACGACCCGCACGGACACCCCCATCTCTTCACGGGGGACTGCCTCTTCCCGGGCGGTGTCGGCAACACCCATGACGATCCCGAGGCGTTCGCGAGCCTGCTGCACGACGTGGAGACCAAGCTCTTCGGCCAACTGCCGGACGAGACCTGGGTCTACCCGGGCCACGGCGGCGACACCACCCTCGGTGCGGAGCGGCCGAAGATCGGCGAATGGCGCGAGCGCGGCTGGTGACGCGCGGCCGGTGAGGGGGCCGGTAGCCGACGGGGATGTCACCGCACGGACGTAGGGTGTGCGGCATGGCAGACCCCTCCAGCTACCGGCCCGAACCGGGTGAGGTCCCCGATTCCCCGGGGGTCTACCGGTTCCGCGACGAGCACGGCCGGGTGATCTACGTAGGGAAGGCCAAGAGCCTCCGCCAGCGGCTCGCGAGCTACTTCCAGGACCTGGCGAACCTCCATGTGCGCACGCGCACGATGGTCACCACCGCCGCCTCGGTCGAGTGGACGGTCGTCTCCACGGAGGTCGAGGCACTCCAGCTGGAGTACTCCTGGATCAAGGAGTTCGACCCGCGTTTCAACGTCAAGTACCGCGACGACAAGAGCTATCCGTCCCTCGCGGTCACGCTCAACGAGGAGTTCCCGCGCGTCCAGGTCATGCGCGGCCCCAAGAAGAAGGGCGTGCGCTACTTCGGTCCGTACGCCCACGCCTGGGCCATCCGCGAGACCGTCGACCTCATGCTGCGGGCCTTCCCCGTGCGCACCTGCTCGGCCGGCGTCTTCAAGCGCTCCGCGCAGATCGGCCGGCCCTGCCTGCTGGGCTACATCGACAAGTGCAGCGCCCCCTGCGTGGGGCGCGTCTCGGCGGAGGAGCACCGCCAACTCGCCGAGGAGTTCTGCGACTTCGTCGCCGGGCACACCGGCGCGTACCTGCGCCGCCTGGAGCGGGAGATGAAGCAGGCCGCCGAGGAGATGGAGTACGAGCGGGCGGCCCGCCTGCGGGACGACATGGACGCGCTGAAGCGGGCCATGGAGAAGAGCGCCGTCGTCCTCACCGACGCCACCGACGCCGACCTCATCGCTGTCGCGGAGGACGAGCTGGAGGCCGCGGTCCAGATCTTCCACGTGCGGGGCGGCCGGGTGCGCGGCCAGCGCGGCTGGGTCACGGACAGGGTCGAGGAGATCGGCACCCCCGAACTCGTCGAGCACGCCCTCCAGCAGCTCTACGGCGAGGAGCGCGGCGACGCGGTCCCCAAGGAGGTGCTGGTCCCCGCGCTGCCCGACCCGGCGGCCCCGGTGACGCAGTGGCTGAGCGAGCGCCGCGGTTCGGCCGTCAGCCTGCGCGTGCCCCAACGGGGCGACAAGCGCGCCCTGATGGAGACGGTGCGGCGCAACGCCCAGCAGGCGCTGGCCCTGCACAAGACCAAGCGCGCCTCCGACCTGACGACCCGTTCGCGCGCCCTGGAGGAGATCGCCGAGGCGCTCGGCCTGGACTCGGCGCCGCTGCGCGTGGAGTGCTTCGACATCTCCCACTTCCAGGGCGACGACGTGGTGGGGTCCATGGTCGTCTTCGAGGACGGCTTGGCCCGCAAAAGCGAGTACCGCCGCTTCCAGATCCGGTCCGTCGACGGCCAGGACGACGTGCGCTCCATGCACGAGGTCATCAGCCGCCGCTTCCGCCGCTACCTGCAGGAGAAGCGCCGTACGGGCGAGTGGGGCGGCGACGGGGGCCAGGCCGCCGAGGGCGAGGGCCCCGAGCCGGCGGAGGGCGCGGTCGAGGGCGGCGCGCCGCGTGACGAGGACGGCAGGCCGAAGAAGTTCGCCTACCCGCCCCAGCTCATCGTCGTCGACGGCGGAAAGCCCCAGGTCGCGGCGGCCCGCAGCGCGCTGGACGAGCTGGGCGTCGACGACGTCGCGGTCTGCGGCCTCGCCAAGCGCCTCGAAGAGGTCTGGGTCCCGGGTGAGGACGACCCCGTCGTGCTCCCCCGTACGAGCGAGGGCCTCTACCTCCTCCAGCGCGTGCGCGACGAGGCGCACCGCTTCGCGATCAGGTACCAGCGCAGCAAGCGCTCCAAGGCGCTGAAGGCGAGCCCGCTCGACGCCGTCCCGGGCCTGGGAGCGTCCCGCAAGCAGGCGCTGATAAAGCACTTCGGCTCCCTGAAGCGGTTGCGGGCCGCCACGGTCGAGGAGATCTGCGAGGTGCCGGGCGTGGGCCGGAAGACGGCGGAGACCGTCGCGGCGGCGCTCAGCACGAAGCCCTCCGCGGCGGCGGTGAACACCGCGACCGGTGAGATCGTTGAAGAAGAGTGAGCACCGTGACGACGGGGGGCGAGTGACATGAGCAGCGAACACCGGCAGCACGAGGACCTGGCGGCGGAACCGGCCCGGCCGGTGCAGCGGCCGGACGGGCACGGCGACACGGAGCAGGACGCGAGAACCGCCGACCCGCCCGTCGGCAAGGAACTCGCGGCCGAAACCGACGAGGCCGTCATCCCCGAACTGGTGATCATCTCCGGCATGTCCGGCGCGGGCCGCAGCACCGCCGCGAAGTGCCTGGAGGACCTGGGCTGGTTCGTCGTGGACAACCTGCCGCCGGCGCTGATCCCCACCATGGTGGACTTGGGCGCCCGCTCCCAGGGCAACGTGGCCCGCATCGCCGTGGTGGTCGACGTCCGAGGCCGCCGCTTCTTCGACAACCTCAAGGAGTCCCTGGCGGGCCTCGCGCAGCGGCAGGTCAAGCGGCGCATCGTCTACCTGGAGGCGAGCGACGACGCGCTCGTGCGCCGCTTCGAGTCGGTCCGCCGCCCCCACCCCCTCCAGGGCGACGGCCGCATCGTCGACGGCATCGCGGCCGAGCGGGACCTGCTGCGGGAGCTGCGCGGCGACGCGGACCTCGTCATCGACACCTCGGGCCTCAACGTCCACGAGCTGCGGGCGAAGCTCGACGCGCAGTTCGCCGGCGAGGAGGAGCCGGAGCTGCGGGCGACGGTGATGTCGTTCGGGTACAAGTACGGGCTCCCGGTTGACGCCGACCTCGTCGCCGACTGCCGGTTCCTGCCCAACCCCCACTGGGTGCCGGAGCTGCGCCCGTTCACCGGCACGACGGAGGAGGTCGCCAACTACGTCTTCAACCAGCCGGGAGCGAAGGAGTTCCTCGACAGGTACGCCGAGCTGCTCCAGCTGATCGCCGCGGGCTACCGCAGGGAGGGCAAGCGGTACGTCACGATCGCGGTCGGCTGCACGGGCGGCAAGCACCGCAGCGTGGCGGTCTCGGAGAAGCTGGCGCGGCGCCTGTCCGACGCCGGGGTGGAGACCGTCGTGGTGCACCGGGACATGGGACGTGAATGAGGACGTGAGAAGCGCGAATGGCTCGTAGGACCACCATCCGGCTCCGGCGCCCGCCCGGCACCCGGGCCGGGCGGCGCAACACCCAGCCGAAAGTGGTCGCGCTCGGCGGGGGAGCGGGCCTGTCGGCCTCGCTGACGGCGCTGCGCCGCATCACCGGGGACCTCACCGCCGTCGTCACGGTCGCCGACGACGGCGGTTCCAGCGGCCGGCTCCGCGACGAACTGGGCGTCCTTCCCCCCGGCGACCTGCGCAAGGCGCTCGCCGCGCTCTGCGGCGACGACGAGTGGGGCCGCACCTGGGCGGAGGTCGTCCAGCACCGCTTCGTCAGCCGCGGCGACCTGCACGGGCACGCGGTGGGCAACCTGCTGATCGTCGCACTGTGGGAGCAGCTGGGCGACCACGTCCAGGCGCTGGACCTCGTGGGGAAGCTGCTCGGCGCGCACGGGCGGGTGCTGCCCATGTCCGCCGTCCCCCTCCAGCTGCAGGCCCTGGTCAGGGGCCACGACCCGCGCCGCCCCGACGAGCTGTCGACGGTGCGTGGCCAGGCGACGGTCGCCCTCACCCCGGGCGAGGTCCAGCAGGTGCACCTGGTGCCGCACGATCCGCCGGCCGTCACCGAGGCCGTCAGGGCTGTGCTGGACGCGGACTGGGTCGTGCTCGGCCCGGGCTCGTGGTTCTCCTCGGTCATCCCGCATCTGCTGGTGCCCGATCTGCTGGACGCCCTCACGGCCACCAAGGCGCGCAGGGTGCTCTCGCTGAATCTCGCGCCGCAGCCCGGCGAAACTGAAGGCTTCTCCCCGCAGCGTCATTTGGAGGTTTTGGCCCGACACGCCCCTAAACTCGCCTTCGACGTGGTGCTGGCCGACAAGGACGCCGTCCCTGACCAGGAATCTCTGCGAAAAGCCGCCGAGCGGCTCGGTGCGACGGCTGAGTTGTCCGCCGTCGCGGCAGTCGGAGGGGCCGCCCAGGCCGAAAGCCCGGGGGGATCCACCGCCAGGCACGACCCGGAGCTGCTGGCCGCCGCGTATGACCGTATTTTTCGGATGCATGGAAGGATCGGCCCATGGCGATGACGGCTGCGGTGAAGGACGAGATCTCCCGGCTCCCCGTCACCCGGACCTGCTGCCGGAAGTCCGAGGTCTCGTCGATCCTGCGCTTCGCGGGCGGCCTGCACCTGGTGAGCGGGCGGATCGTGATCGAGGCGGAGCTGGACACGGGCATCGCCGCCCGCCGCCTCCGCAAGGACGTACTGGAGATCTTCGGCCACAGCTCGGACCTGGTGGTGATGGCGCCGGGTGGTCTGCGGCGCGGCAGCCGGTACGTCGTACGGGTCGTGGCGGGCGGGGACCAGCTCGCGCGCCAGACGGGCCTCGTCGACAGCCGCGGGCGGCCCATCCGCGGCCTCCCGCCGCAGGTGGTCTCGGGGGCGACCTGCGACGCGGAGGCCGCGTGGCGCGGCGCCTTCCTCGCTCACGGTTCGCTGACGGAGCCGGGCCGCTCGTCCTCCCTCGAGGTGACCTGCCCCGGCCCCGAGGCGGCCCTCGCGCTGGTGGGCGCGGCGCGGCGGCTGCAGATCGCCGCCAAGGCCCGCGAGGTCCGCGGCGTGGACCGGGTGGTCGTCCGGGACGGCGACGCCATCGGCGCCCTGCTGACGCGCCTCGGTGCCCACGAGTCCGTCCTGGCCTGGGAGGAGCGGCGCATGCGCCGCGAGGTGCGCGCCACCGCCAACCGCCTCGCCAACTTCGACGACGCCAACCTGCGCCGCTCGGCGCGCGCCGCCGTCGCCGCGGGAGCGCGGGTGCAGCGGGCCCTGGAGATCCTCGCCGACGACGTGCCGGAGCACCTGGCGGCGGCCGGGCGGCTGCGGATGGACCACAAGCAGGCGTCGCTGGAGGAGCTGGGCGCGCTCGCCGACCCGCCCCTGACGAAGGACGCCGTGGCCGGCCGTATCCGCAGGCTGCTGGCGATGGCCGACAAGCGGGCGCAGGATCTGGGCATTCCCGGCACGGAGACCAGCCTCACCGAGGAGATGGTCGGCTGACCGGCCCGGCTCCCTACCGCGCCTCGCAGGCCACGATGCCCCGGGTGGCCGATGTCACCGTAAAGAGTGTGGCGCGGTAGGGTCGGAAGCGGTCGGGGACATCCCATACAGCTTTTGCCGGTGTCCGTACCGGCGTACCAACGAGGAGATCGGTTCGTGACGATCCGCGTAGGCATCAACGGCTTCGGCCGCATCGGCCGCAACTACTTCCGCGCATTGCTGGAGCAGGGTGCGGACATCGAGATCGTCGGTGTCAACGACCTGACCGACAACGCGACTCTGGTGCACCTGCTGAAGTACGACAGCATCCTGGGCCGCCTCAAGCAGGAGGTCAGCCACACCGACGACACGATCACGGTGGGCAACCAGACCTTCAGGACGATGGAGGAGAAGGACCCGGCCCAGCTTCCCTGGGGAGAGCTCGGCGCCGACATCGTCGTCGAGTCCACCGGCATCTTCACCAAGCGTGACGACGCGGCGAAGCACCTGGCCGCGGGCGCGAAGAAGGTCCTCATCTCGGCTCCGGCCAAGGAGGAGGACATCACCGTCGTCATGGGCGTCAACGAGGACGCGTACGACGCCGGCAAGCACCACGTCATCTCCAACGCCTCCTGCACCACCAACTGCGTGGCGCCGATGGCGAAGGTCATCGACGAGAACTTCGGTCTCGTCAAGGGCATGATGACGACCGTCCACGCCTACACCAACGACCAGCGCATCCTGGACTTCCCGCACAAGGACCTGCGCCGCGCCCGCGCCGCCGCCGAGAACATCATCCCGACCTCGACAGGCGCCGCCAAGGCCACCGCCCTGGTCCTGCCCCAGCTGAAGGGCAAGCTCGACGGCATCGCCATGCGCGTCCCCGTCCCGACGGGCTCCGTCACCGACCTCGTCCTCGAGCTGGACCGCGAGGTGAGCAAGGACGAGATCAACGCCGCCTTCCAGAAGGCCGCCGAGGGGCAGCTCAAGGGCGTGCTGGAGTACACCGAGGACCCGATCGTCTCCTCGGACATCGTCAACTGGCCCGCGTCCTGCACCTTCGACTCGTCGCTGACGATGGTCCAGGGCAAGCAGGCGAAGATCGTCGGCTGGTACGACAACGAGTGGGGCTACTCCAACAGGCTGGTCGACCTGACCACCTTCGTCGGCGACAAGCTCTGACCGCTGCCACAACGGCGGAGCGTCCGGCGCATGGCATACCGCGGCAGGGCTCGCAGGACGCGACGACGCGTCCGGCGGGCCCTGTTCCGTGGGAGGCCGTGAACGCCGTCCGAGCGGTGTCATGAGGGTCCGAAGTCCAAGGAGTCCAGCAAGCATGAAGACGATCGACGAACTCGTCGGCGAGGGTGTGGCCGGGAAGCGGGTCTTCGTCCGCGCCGACCTCAACGTGCCGCTCGACGGCGGCACCATCACGGACGACGGCCGTATCCGCGCCGCCGTCCCCACCATCCGGAAGCTCTCCGAGGCGGGCGCCCGCGTCGTCGCCGCCTCGCACCTCGGCCGCCCGAAGGGCGCGCCCGACCCGCAGTTCTCGCTGGCGCCGGTCGCGAAGCGGCTCGGTGAACTCCTCGGCACGGACGTCGCGTTCGCCGCCGACACGGTCGGGGAGAGTGCGCGCGGCACCGTGGAGGCGGGCTCCGACGGCAGTGTCACGCTGCTGGAGAACCTGCGGTTCAACGCGGGCGAGACCAGCAAGGACGACGCGGAGCGCGGCGCCTTCGCCGACGAACTCGCCGCTCTGGCCGACCTGTACGTCGGCGACGGCTTCGGCGCGGTGCACCGCAAGCACGCGTCCGTCTACGACCTCCCCGCCCGTCTTCCGCACGCGGCGGGCGGCCTCATCGCCACCGAGGTCGGCGTGCTGAAGAAGCTCACCGAGGACGTCCGGCGCCCGTACGCGGTCGTGCTCGGCGGTGCGAAGGTCTCCGACAAGCTCGGCGTCATCGACCACCTGCTGGAGAAGGCCGACCGCATCCTCATCGGCGGCGGCATGGCCTACACCTTCCTCAAGGCGCAGGGCCACGAGGTGGGCAGCTCGCTGCTCCAGGAGGACCAGGTTCCCGTGGTCCAGGGCTATCTGGAGCGGGCGGAGAAGCTCGGCGTGGAGTTCGTGCTGCCCGTCGACGTGCTGGCCGCCGAGAGCTTCCCCGACCTGAAGACCAAGGCGCCGGCCGCACCGCGGACGGTCGCCGTGGACGCGATCCCGGCCGAGCTGATGGGCCTGGACGTCGGCCCCCGCACCCAGGAGCTGTACGCCGCGAAGCTCGCCGACGCCGCCACCGTCTTCTGGAACGGCCCCATGGGCGTCTTCGAGCACCCCGACTACGCCGAGGGCACCAGGGCCGTGGCCAAGGGCCTGCTCGACAGCGACGCCTTCACCGTCGTCGGCGGCGGCGACAGCGCCGCGGCGGTCCGGCTGCTCGGCTTCGACGAGAACGCGTTCGGCCACATCTCGACCGGCGGCGGTGCCAGCCTGGAGTACCTCGAAGGCAAGACCCTGCCGGGCCTCGCAGCGCTGGAGGACTCGTGACCGGCGACCGTGCGGCGGCCTCCGCGGCCGCGCGTGCGGCGGCCGGCCCGCTGACCGCCCCTGTTTCCGCAACTCCGCCCCGCGCGGGCGCCCTTGACATGAGCCGCGACCGCGGCGCAGCGAACACCGGAGGACGCCGAAAGTGACCACCCGCACCCCGCTCATGGCGGGCAACTGGAAGATGAACCTCAACCACCTCGAGGCCATCGCCCACGTCCAGAAGCTCGCCTTCGCGCTGACGGACAAGGACTTCGAGGCCTGCGAGGTCGCCGTCCTGCCGCCTTACACCGACCTGCGCTCCGTCCAGACGCTCGTCGACGGCGACAAGCTGAAGATCAAGTACGGTGCCCAGGACCTCTCGGCCCACGAGTCGGGTGCCTACACCGGTGAGATCTGCGGTGCCTTCCTCGCCAAGCTGAACTGCTCGTACGTGACCGTCGGCCACTCCGAGCGCCGCCAGTACCACGGCGAGGACGAGCCGCTCGTCAACGCCAAGGTCAAGGCCGCCTTCGCGCACGACCTCACGCCGATCCTCTGCGTCGGCGAGGAGCTCTCCGTCCGCGAGGCGGACCAGCACGTCGCCCACACGCTCGCCCAGGTCGACGGCGCGCTCAAGGACGTCCCCGCCGAGCAGGCCGCCACCATCGTGATCGCCTACGAGCCGGTGTGGGCCATCGGCACGGGCAAGACGTGCGGTGCCGAGGACGCGCAGGAGGTCTGCGGCGCAATCCGCGGACGTCTCGCCGAGCTGTACGACCAGGAGCTGGCCGACAAGGTCCGCATCCAGTACGGCGGCTCCGTGAAGTCGGGCAACGTCGCACAGATCATGGCGCAGCCCGACATCGACGGTGCGCTGGTGGGCGGTGCCTCGCTCGACGCGGAGGAGTTCGTCAAGATCGTGCGCTTCCGCGACCAGTAGGTCCGTACGGCACGGGCCCCGGCGGGCCCGTGCCGGCACCGGCCCTGCGGCAGGCGCATGACGGCGGGCGGCAGCCCGTCGTACCCTGTCGGGGGCCGGGCCGGTGCCCGTCCAGAGATGCAGAAGTCTTCCGAACTGTCCGAGAGAGTTGGTCCAGCCGTGATCATGGGGTTCTCAATCGCCCTCATCGTCTTCAGCGCACTGGGGGTGCTGCTGGTCCTGATGCACAAGGGGAAGGGCGGCGGCCTCTCCGACATGTTCGGCGGCGGCATGCAGTCGTCCGTCGGCGGCTCCTCGGTCGCCGAGCGCAACCTGTCGCGGCTCACCGTGGCGGTGGGTCTGATCTGGTTCGCCATCATCGTGGTGCTCGGCCTGCTGATGAAGCTGGAGACCTGATCGGGACCTTCGGCGAGTAGCCGGAACCCCGCCGTCCACGGGGCGGCGGGACCTGCCACAGGCCTTGCAAGAACCGCCGCAAGTCGGCGTGCCCGGCCTATCATGAGGCTCGCGTCCGGACCGACGCAGTAACTCCGGTCACTGGACGCGCGTTGGGCCCTACGTACACTAGGGCGCCCCCGCAGCGGAGCTCGTTACCGATGCTCCGCAGCACCGTGAGGCAGGGAGTTACGACCGTGGCAAGTGGCAACGCGATCCGGGGAAGCCGGGTCGGAGCGGGGCCGATGGGGGAGGCCGAGCGCGGCGAGTCCGCCCCGCGCCTGCGCATCTCCTTCTGGTGCTCCAACGGGCACGAGACCCAGCCCAGCTTCGCCAGCGACGCGCAGGTCCCGGACACCTGGGACTGCCCGCGCTGCGGATTCCCGGCCGGCACGGACCAGGACAACCCGCCGGACCCGCCCCGCACGGAGCCGTACAAGACGCATCTGGCATACGTGCGGGAGCGGCGCAGCGACGAGGACGGCGAGGCGATCCTGGCCGAGGCGCTGGCCAAGCTCCGCGGCGAACTCTGACGTACACACGCTGCCGGGTCGGCCCGTCCTCACGGTCGGCATCCTCCGGCGCCGGTACGTTCCGGCGGGGTCACACGTCCCGTCCGAGGCCGCTCCGCTCCGTCTCCCACGGCTGCGCGGCCTCCTCACTGCCGAGCGGCGATCCCGTCGTCCGCCGGCCCACTGTCTTCTCCTGGGCAACGCCCGGGTGCGGCCCGGCCGCCACCGCCCATGCGGTGCGCGCGGCCGGGCCGACGGTCATCTAGGTTGGTGCGGCGGGCTCCGCACGAGATGAACCAGAGATCACGAGAAGACGGTGACGATCGCAGATGAACGCAGCACCCCGCACTCCGCTCGATCAACTGCCCGAGTGGCACGCGCTGGCAGAGCACCGAGAGGAGTTCGGCGGCACGCACCTGCGCGAACTGTTCGCGAAGGACGTCCGCCGAGCCGAGCGGTACGGCGTGCAGGTGGGCGACCTGCACATTGACTTCTCCAAGAACCTGGTCACCGACGACACGCTGCGGCTGCTCGGCGAGCTCGCCGCCGCGACCGGTGTCGAACCGCTGCGCGACGCGATGTTCCGCGGTGAGCGGATCAACGTCACCGAGGACCGCGCCGTGCTGCACACCGCGCTGCGCACCCCGGCCTCGGCGGCCGTCTCCACGGACGGCGAGAACGTCGTGCCGAAGGTGCACTCCGTCCTCATCAAGATGGGGGTGTTCTCCTCCAAGGTCCGCGACGGGCACTGGCTGGGGCACACCGGCAAGCGGATCCGCAACGTCGTCAACATCGGCATCGGCGGCTCCGACCTCGGTCCGAAGATGGCCTTCGAGGCGCTCCGGCCGTACACGAAGCGCGACATGACCTTCCGCTTCGTCTCGAACGTGGACGGTGCGGACCTGCACGAGGCGGTACGCGATCTCGACCCCGCCGAGACGCTCTTCATCGTGGCCTCGAAGACCTTCACCACCATCGAGACGATCACCAACGCGACAGCAGCGCGCAACTGGCTGCTCGCGGGGCTCGGCGGCGCGGAGGAAGCCGTCGCCAAGCACTTCGTGGCGGTCTCGACCAACGGCTCGAAGGTCTCCGAGTTCGGGATCGACACGGAGAACATGTTCGAGTTCTGGGACTGGGTCGGAGGGCGCTACTCCTACGACTCCGCCATCGGCCTCTCCCTCATGGTCGCCGTGGGCGCCGACCACTTCAACGAGATGCTCGCCGGCTTCCACCTCGTCGACGAGCACTTCCGCTGCGCGCCGATCGAGGCGAACGCGCCGATGCTGATGGGGCTGCTGGGCGTCTGGTACGGCGGCTTCTTCGACGCGCAGTCCCACGCGGTACTGCCTTACAGCCACTACTTCTCCCAGTTCACCGCCTATCTCCAGCAGCTCGACATGGAGTCGAACGGCAAGTCCACCCAGCGCGAGGGCGACCCCGTCAACTGGCAGACGGGGCCGGTCGTATGGGGCACGCCCGGCACGAACGGGCAGCACGCCTACTACCAACTGCTGCACCAGGGCACGAAGTTGATCCCGGCCGACCTCGTGGGTATCGCCCGGCCGGTGGAGGAGCTCGGCGAACTGGCCGGTCAGCACGATCTGTTGATGGCGAACCTCTTCGCGCAGGGCCAGGCGCTCGCCTTCGGCAAGACGGAGGACGAGGTACGGGCCGAGGGCGTCCCCGAGGAGCAGGTGCCGCACCGCACCTTCCCCGGCAACCGTCCGACGACGACGATCCTCGCCTCGGAGCTGTCGCCCGCAGTGCTCGGCCAGCTCGTGGCGCTGTACGAGCACAAGGTGTTCGTACAGGGCGCCGTATGGAACATCGACAGCTTCGACCAGTGGGGCGTCGAACTGGGCAAGGTCCTCGCGAAGCGCCTCGAACCCGCCCTGACCGGCGGGGAGGAGATCGAGGGGCTGGACGCGTCGACCCGGCAACTGGTCAGCCGCTACCGGCAGTTGCGCGGACGCTGAACGTGCGCACCTGACGCGCCGCCAGATCCCGTGTCGGCCCGGACGGTTCCAGGTCGGGGAGGCCGGGGTTCATGCTGCCTCTTCGTGGGTGCCTCCGGACGCCTGCGTGTGCGCCAGAGGGCCGGGGGCCCGGCCCGTCCGGGGCCGTGACCGCGACCGGGGCGTGACGGGGGCGGGTGGGGCGGTTCCGGGGCTCCGGCCGGACGGCGCGGAGCCCCGGTGGGCGCGGGACGGGGCTCAGTCCCGGGCCGAGCGGAGTTCGCGGGGCAGCAACGACGCCGCCGCCTCGTCCAGGAGCCAGCGTGTGCGCTCGCGTCCGCGGGCCCCGGCCGCCGGCGCGTCGGCCTCGTCCGGTGCCGTACCGCCGAGGAGACGGGCGACGGCCTCCGCCTTGTCCTCGCCGGCCGCGAGGAGCCATACCTCGCGTGCCGCGCGGATCGCGGGCATCGTGAGGGAGATCCGTTCCGGCGGCGGCTTCGGAGCGCCGCGCACGCCGACGACCGTGCGCTCCGTCTCCCGCACCCCGGCATGGCCCGGGAAGAGGGAGGCGACGTGCGTGTCCGGTCCGACGCCGAGCAGCAGCACGTCGAACGACGGGACGAGCGCGCCGGGGCCCTCCGGCCGCGCCGCCGCGGCGAGTTCCGCCGCGTACGCCTCGGCCGCGGCGTCGACGTCGTCACCGTGCTCCCCGCCGGCCGCCGGCATGGCGTGGACCCGCGCGGGATCGGCGGGAACCGCGTCGAGGAACGCCTCCCGTGCCTGCGTCACGTTGCGTTCGGGGTCGCCCTCCGGCAGGAACCGCTCGTCGCCCCACCACAGTTCGAGCCGGGAGAAGTCGACGGCGTCGCCCACGCCGGACGCGGCGAGCGCGGCGAGCAGGGCGTTGCCGTTGCGTCCGCCGGTGAGCACCACGGAGGCGGTGCCCCGTACACGCTGCCCCTCCGCGACGCGGGCGGCAAGCGCGGCGGCCGCCGTACGGGCCATCTCCTCCTTGCCGCCGTGGACCGCGACCTCGCGCGTGCCGCTCACTTCTTCGCCGCCCTCTTCGCGGGCGCCTTGGCGCTCTTCTTGGCGGCGGCGGTCTGCTTCGCCGTGTCCTTCTCCGGCTGTGCTTCGGCCTTCGCGCCCGTACGCGTACGGGCGTCGGCTCCGCCGCCGTTCCCGGAACCCCGGGCTCCGCCCTTGGCGCCCTTCCTGATCCCGTACTGGACGGCTGAGGCGTACGCCTCGTCCGGGTCGAGGCGCCGCAGCTCCTCGGCGATCAGCTCGGCGGTGCCGCGCCGGTGCAGCGCCACATGGCGGTCGGGCTGGCCCGGGACGGCGAGCTCGGCGAGGGAGCCGTCCGCCCTGTCCAGGCAGATCTCGCCCTGCGCGGTCTGCATCCGCACGGCCGTGATGCCGGGCCCCTCCGTGGCCTGCCGCTCGACCTTCACCTTGAGCCGCTCCGCCAGCCACGAGGCCAGCAGCTCGGCCGACGGGTTGTAGCTCTCGCCCTCCACCACGGCGGAGACCACCTTGGCGGACTGCTGGTCCAGTCCGGCCGCGAGGACGCTCCGCCAGGGCGTCAGGCGGGTCCAGGCGAGGTCCGTGTCGCCCGGCGCGTACGTCTCACCGCGCTCGGCGAGGGTGGCGAGCGGGTCCTCTGCGGCCGCGGCGTCCGTGATGCGGCGCTGGCCGAGGGTGCCGAGCATGTCCTCCGAGGGGTGCTCGGGCGGGTCCTCGGGCCACCAGACGACCACGGGGGCGTCCGGCAGCAGCAGCGGCAGTACGACGCTGTAGGCGTGGGACGCGAGTTCGCCGTGCAGCCGGAGCAGCACGGTCTCGCCCGTGCCGGAGTCGGTGCCCACCCGCACCTCGGCGTCGAGCCTGGCCATCGCGCGGTCGCGGGGCGAGCGGCCGGGACGGCGCACGACGACGAGGATGCGCGACGGATGCTCCTTGGACGCCTCGCTGGCGGCCCTCAGAGCGTCGTAGTGGTTGCCCTCGTCCGTGACGATGACGAGGGTCAGCACCATGCCGACGGCGGGCGAGCCGATCGCTCGCCGCGCCTTCACCAGGGTGGTGTTGATCTGGGACGAGGTGGTGTCCGTGAGGTCGATGTTCATGGCCGGCGCCAGCTCCGTCCGTCGCGTGCGAGCATCTCGTCGGCGGCCTGGGGACCCCAGGTGCCGGCCAGGTACTCCTCGGGCTTGCCGTGCTTCTCCCAGTAGCGTTCGACGGGGTCGAGGATCTCCCAGGAGCGCTCGACCTCCTGGTGGCGCGGGAAGAGGTTCGCGTCGCCGAGCAGGACGTCGAGGAGGAGCCGCTCGTATGCCTCCGGGCTGGACTCGGTGAAGGACTCGCCGTACGCGAAGTCCATGGTCACGTCCCGGATCTCCATCTGCGTCCCGGGCACCTTCGAGCCGAAGCGGATGGTGATGCCCTCGTCCGGCTGGACGCGGATGACCAGGGCGTTCTGCCCGAGCTCCTGCGTGTCGGTCGCGTCGAAGGGGGAGTGCGGCGCGCGCTGGAAGACGACGGCGATCTCGGTGACGCGCCGTCCGAGCCGCTTGCCGGTGCGCAGGTAGAACGGGACCCCCGCCCACCGGCGGTTGTCGATCTCCAGCCGCATGGCGGCGTAGGTGTCGGTCTTCGAGTGGGGGTCGATGCCCTCCTCCTCGAGGTATCCGCGCACCTTCTGGCCGCCCTGCCAGCTCGCCGTGTACTGGCCGCGCACCGTGTGCTTGCCCAGCTCGCGGGGGAGACGGACGGCGTTGAGCACCTTCAGCTTCTCCGTCACCAGCGCCTTGGCGCCGAAGGACGCGGGCTCCTCCATGGCCGTGAGGGCGAGAAGCTGCAGCAGGTGGTTCTGGATCACGTCACGGGCCGAGCCGATGCCGTCGTAGTAGCCGGCACGGCCGCCGATGCCGATGTCCTCGGCCATGGTGATCTGCACGTGGTCGACGTAGCTGCGGTTCCAGAGCGGTTCGAACATCGTGTTGGCGAACCGCAGCGCGAGGATGTTCTGGACGGTCTCCTTGCCGAGGTAGTGGTCGATGCGGAAGACCTGGTCCGGCTTGAAGACGCCGTGCACGACCGCGTTGAGCTCCTGCGCGCTGCGCAGGTCGTGCCCGAAGGGCTTCTCGATGACGGCCCTGCGCCAGGACCCTTCCCCGCCCTCGGAGAGGCCGTGCTTCTTCAGCTGGGAGACGACCGTGGGGAAGAACTTGGGAGGCACGGAGAGGTAGAAGGCGAAGTTGCCGCCCGTGCCGCGGGACTTGTCCAGCTCCTCGATCGTGGCCTTGAGGGTCTGGAAGGCGTCGTCGTCGTCGAACACGCCGGGCACGAAGCGCATCCCCTGCGAGAGCTGCTGCCAGACCTCCTCGCGGAACGGCGTACGCGCGTGCTCCTTCACGGCGTCGTGCACGACCTGCGTGAAGTCCTCGTGCTCCCAGTCGCGGCGCGCGAAGCCCACGAGGGAGAAGCCCGGCGGGAGCAGGCCCCGGTTCGCGAGGTCGTAGACGGCCGGCATCAGCTTTTTACGTGACAAATCACCCGTGACGCCGAAGATGACCAGACCCGACGGCCCCGCGATGCGCGGGAGCCGCCGGTCCAGTGCGTCACGCAGCGGATTGGCTGCGTACTCCAACTCGCTTACGCCTCCTTCGGCGTGAGGCGCTTGAGCTCCGCCTCGGTGGACGCGAGCAACTCGTTCCAGGACGCCTCGAACTTCTCGACGCCCTCGTCCTCCAGCACCTGCACGACGTCGTCGTAGGAGATGCCGAGCTTGCCGACGGCGTCCAGGACGGCCTTCGCGTCCGCGTAGGAGGCGCGGACCGTGTCACCGGTGATCTCGCCGTGGTCGCCGACGGCACGGAGCGTGGCCTCCGGCATGGTGTTGACCGTGTTGGGCGCGACCAGCTCGGTGACGTAGAGCGTGTCCGGCAGTGAGGGGTCCTTCACGCCCGTGGAAGCCCACAGCGGGCGCTGGCCGTTGGCGCCGGCGCGCTCCAGGGTCTGCCAGCGCTCGGAGGGCTCGACGGAGCCGTCGGCGCTGCCGAAGACCTCCTCGTAGGCCTGGTAGGCGAGCCGGGCGTTGGCGACGGCGGACTTGCTCTTCAGCTCGCGGGCCTCGTCGGTGCCCACCGCGTCGAGGCGCTTGTCGATCTCCGTGTCCACGCGGGAGACGAAGAAGGACGCCACGGAGTGGATCGTCGAGAGGTCCATCCCGAGCGACTTGGCCTTCTCGAGGCCCGACAGGTAGGCGTCGATGACCTCCCGGTACCGGTCCAGGGAGAAGATCAGCGTCACGTTGACGCTGATGCCCTTCCCGACGGTCTCGGTGATCGCCGGCAGTCCGTTCTTCGTGGCCGGGATCTTGATGAAGGCGTTGGGGCGGTCCACGAGCCAGGCCAGCTGGCGGGCCTCCGCGACGGTCGCCTTGGTGTTGTGCGCCAGCCGCGGGTCGACCTCGATGGAGACCCGGCCGTCCTTGCCGCCGGTGGCCTCGTAGACGGGGCGCATCACGTCGGCGGCGTCCCGCACGTCGGCGGCGGTGATCATGCGCAGGGCCTCGTCGACGGTGACGCCGCGGGCGGCGAGGTCGGAGACCTGCTGGTCGTACTTCTCGTCGGACGAGATGGCCTTCTGGAAGATCGTCGGGTTCGTGGTGATGCCCACCACGTGGTGCTCGTCGATGAGTTCGCCGAGGTGCCCCGAGCTGATCTTGTGCCGAGACAGGTCATCCAGCCAGATCGCGACGCCTTCGTCGGAGAGGCGCTTGAGAGCGTCTGTCATGTGAATGCATCTCCTGCTTGTCGTAGCTTTCGCAGCTGTTCGGGTACGGGCCTCAGCGGCTCACGGCCGCCAGGGACTCCTTCGCGGCGTTCACGACGGCCTCGGCGGTGAGGCCGAACTCCCGGTAGAGCGTCTTGTAGTCGGCGGAGGCGCCGTAGTGCTCCAGCGAGACGATCCGGCCGGCGTCCCCCACGTAACGGTGCCAGGTCAGGCCCACCGCCGCCTCGACGGCGACACGCGCACGCACGGTCGGCAGCAGCACCGAGTCCCGGTACGCCTGGTCCTGCTCCTCGAACCACTCCACCGACGGCATGGAGACGACGCGCGTGCGCACGCCCTCCGACTGCAGTGCCTCGCGCGCCTCGACCGCGAGCTGCACCTCGGAACCCGTGCCGATGAGGATGACCTGCGGCTCCCCGTCCTCGGCCTCGAACATCACGTAACCGCCCTTGACGGCCTCGTGGTTGGGCTCGTAGGTCGGCACGTTCTGCCGTGTCAGGGCGAGGCCGTGCGGCGCGGGGTTCTCGGTGTGGCGGCGCATGATCTCGCCCCACGCGAGCGACGTCTCGTTGGCGTCCGCGGGACGGACGATGTTGAGACCCGGGATAGTGCGCAGCGCGGGCAGGTGCTCGACCGGCTGGTGGGTCGGGCCGTCCTCGCCGAGGCCGATGGAGTCATGCGTCCAGACGTACGTCACCGGCGCCTTCATCAGCGCGGCGAGACGGACGGCGGGACGCATGTAGTCGGAGAAGGTGAGGAAAGTGCCGCCGTACACGCGGGTGTTGCCGTGCAGCGCGATGCCGTTCATGGTCGCGCCCATGGAGTGCTCGCGGATGCCGTAGTGCACGGTGCGGCCGTAAGGGTCGGCCCCCGGCAGCGGGTTGCCCTCCGGCAGGAACGAACTCTCGGCGAAGGACGTGTTGTTGGAGCCCGCGAGGTCGGCCGAACCGCCCCACAGCTCCGGGATCCTGGGGCCGAGCGCCTTCAGCACGGCACCCGACGCCTTGCGGGTGGCCATGTCCTTGCCGGGCTCGAAGGACGGCAGGGCCTCCTCCCAGCCGGCGGGCAGTTCACCCGCGCGGATGCGGTCGAGCTCGGCGGCGCGCTTCGGGTCGGCGGAACGCCACTCGGCGAAGCGCTTGTCCCACGCCGCCCGCGACTCCCGTCCCCGGTCCCACGCCTTGCGGACGTGCTCGAGGACGTCCTGGTCGACCTGGAAGTGCTGCTCGGGGTCGAAGCCGAGGACCTTCTTGGTCTCGGCGACCTCTTCCTCGCCCAGCGCCGCGCCGTGCGAGGCGCCCGTGTTCTGGGCGTTGGGGGCGGGCCAGGCGATGATGGAGCGCACGGCGATGAACGAGGGACGGCCCGTCTCGGCCTTCGCCGCCTTGAACGCCTTGTACAGCGCCTTCGGGTCGAGGTCGCCGTTGGGTAGCGGGTCGACGCGCTGTACGTGCCAGCCGTAGGACTCGTACCGCTTGACCGTGTCCTCGGAGAAGGCCGTCGCGGTGTCGCCCTCGATGGAGATGTGGTTGTCGTCCCACAGGACGACCAGATTGCCGAGCTTCTGGTGGCCCGCGAGGGAGGAAGCCTCCCCGGAGACGCCCTCCTGGAGGTCGCCGTCGCTGGCGAACGCCCAGATGGTGTGGTCGAAGAGGGACTCGCCCGCCGCGGGCTCCGGGTCGAAGAGGCCGCGCTCGTAGCGTGCCGCCATCGCCATGCCGACAGCGTTGGCCAGACCCTGCCCCAGCGGTCCCGTCGTCGTCTCCACGCCGACCGTGTGGCCGTGCTCCGGGTGGCCGGGGGTCTTGCTGCCCCAGGTGCGGAAGCTCTTCAGGTCGTCCAGCTCCAGGCCGTAGCCCGCGAGGTAGAGCTGGATGTAGAGGGTCAGGCTGGAGTGGCCCACGGAGAGGACGAAGCGGTCCCGGCCGGGCCAGTCGGGGTCGGAGGGGTCGTGGCGCATCAGCTTCTGGAAGACCAGGTAGGCCGCCGGGGCCAGCGCCATGGCCGTGCCGGGGTGGCCGTTGCCGACCTTCTGCACGGAATCCATCGCCAGGACTCGGACGGTGTCTACAGCCCGCTGGTCCAGATCGGTCCACTCGAGGTCTGTCGTGGTCGGCTTGGTGCTCACCCTGCGTCAGGGCTCCTCTCCACATGTCGATGACCGGTGCAGTTGCGCTCACCGGCGGGGACGAGCGTACCCCTGTGCCAGGCGCGCACTTCCGGGTGTTGTCACGACGGGCGCACCCACTCTTACAACCGAAACAGGACAAGAGGGATTCCTGCCGGGGCCCTACCCGTGTACCCGCGCAGCCCGCCCCGTACCGGCCGCGGAACGGCCGAACGGGCACCGCGGCGACCTGCCGGAACGCGGATGCCCCGCGCCCGCCGCGGAGTGGGGGCGCGTACACGCGGGACGGACGGGGCGTCGCGGCCAACACGGCCCCCGGGCGGAGGCGCAAACATGGCGCCGTCTAAAGTGGCGTGGTACGCGCGGGCTTTACGGACTCCGGCCGTAGACACGCCCGCTTTTATTTGAAGTGATCAGGGGTGTTCGTGACGGCCGTCGGTTCCCGTTCCGCGGGGGTGCTTGACCAGAGCGCCGCGCACCGGTCGTTCGGCGCTCGCGCCATGGCGTTCGTGGCGCTGACGAAGCCCCGCATCATCGAGCTCCTGCTCATCACCACGATCCCGGTGATGTTCCTCGCGGCGCAGGGCGTTCCGGATCTGTCGCTGGTCGTCGTCACCTGCGTCGGCGGGTACCTCTCGGCGGGCGGCGCCAACGCGCTGAACATGTACGCCGACCGCGACATCGACGCCCTGATGCACCGCACCGAGAACCGCCCGCTGGTGACGGGCATCGTCTCGCCCCGCGAGGGTCTCGTCTTCGGCCTCGCCCTGGCGGTGGGCTCGACCCTGTGGTTCGGGCTGCTCGTCAACTGGCTCTCCGCGGCGCTCTCCCTGGGTGCGCTGCTCTTCTACGTCCTCGTCTACACGCTGGTCCTCAAGCGGCGCACCTCGCAGAACATCGTGTGGGGCGGCATCGCCGGCTGCATGCCCGTCCTCATCGGCTGGACGGCGGTGAAGAACGAGCTGAGCTGGGCGGCAGTCGTCCTCTTCCTCGTCATCTTCTTCTGGACGCCGCCGCACTACTGGCCGCTGTCGATGAAGGTCCGGGAGGACTACGCGCGCGTCGGCGTCCCGATGCTGCCCGTCGTCGCGGGCAACAGGGCTGTGGCCCGTCAGATCGTGCTCTACAGCTGGGTGATGGTCGCCGTCTCGCTGCTGCTGTGGCCGCTGGGCTACGTCGGGTGGTTCTACACGAGCGTCGCGCTGGCGGCGGGCGGCTGGTGGCTGTGGGAGGCACACGCGCTGCACTCCCGGGCGAAGGCGGGTGCGGCGGGCGCGAAGCTGAAGGAGATGCGCCTCTTCCACTGGTCGATCACGTACGTGTCGCTGCTGTTCGTCGCCGTCGCGGTCGACCCCTTCCTGCGCTGAGCGCCGAGAGTGTGAAGCCGAGCGCCGGCGCGGTACGCCCGGCCCGGCCCTCGTTCACCGCTCCGCTTCTGCGCTGTCCCATGGTCACGTCTCGTGGGCCCCTGCGTCCGGGCCGGACAGCGCGAAGGGCCCGGACCTGTGACGGCGGCCCGGGCCTCGTCCGCGGCGCGAGCGTCGCACGGCCGCCCGCGTGAGGCGTCAGGTGGTCAGCTGACGCGCGTGAGGCGTCAGGTGGTCAGCTGACGGACGAGCCGCCGACCTGGATGCCCGCCATGCGGCTCCATTCGTACGGACCCGTCCTGACCTTCTCCGCCATCTCGCCGTCGAAGGCCTCGCGAACGGTGATGCCCGCGCTCTCGGCGGCCTGCTTCGCGCTGTCGACCGACGGCGCCATCAGGTCGCCCCAGGTCCCGTCGGCCCCCACCAGGACGATGCGGGCGCCCGTCTGCCCCACGTAGGCGATCTGTCCCTCCGCGCTGCCGCCGTGGGACTGCGCGAACTTGGTGATCTCCCTGGCGAGCTTCGCGGCCCGCTTGCTCGTGTCTGCCATGCCCCCGATGCTACCGGCGGGTATATGACCTGGCCACGGCCGTTCTCCGTGCGAGATCCATGCCACACCGCGTTCCCGGGTCCGTCGCCGCGTCCGCCGACGGTCCCAGGGCGACACCGCGGGCGTCTCCGGCCGTTAGGGCCTGTCTGACAAATCCCGCCTGGCTCGCGCCGCCTGGCACGCACGTCTGCTGCGTTGTGGGACCGACCGAGTAGCCCACTACCAGGACGGACCTCCGCCTTGCATCCGCACGCACCAGACGACGCGAGCCCCGCCCTCCGGGCGAACGGCGCCATTTGTCAGACAGCCCCTAGTCCTACCGGACGAGGAGGCGCGGATGACGGCCGTCATGCCGGTGTGCGGACCCGGGCTCCCACCCGGAGGCGACGAGGACGGAGCCCCCGGGCGGCACCTGACGGGACGGGCACCGGAACGTCCAGTGCTCCGGGGCGCCGAGGTGCTCGTCGACCAGTGCAGCCACGGCGTGCTCCACGGCGACCTCGGCCTCGGCACCTTCGAGGCCCACCTGGCCGCCGCCACCGGAAGCGAGATCCCCGCCGGCGGAACGCTGTTCGACAGCCGCACCGGTCTTGCTCTGCGCCGCTGGTGCCCCCCGCTGCTCGACCTGGAGCCGCACTGCTCGCCGGCGCGCTACCTCGCCCGCCGGCGGGAGATGGGGGCGTACGCGGCGGGGCGGGCGCTGCTGCGGGGCAGCGGCATCGGCGGCTTCCTTGGTGGAGAGCGGCGGCGCGAACCGATCCGCAAGAAGAACTGAGGCCGGTCCCTACGGTCTGACATCGGCACGCGAGACGGCCGCGGTCGCGGCGGGCACGGCACGCGAGACGGTCTCCCTCCGCGCCCTGGCCGAGCAGGCCGCGGACACCTCCGGGTCGGTCCGGGCGTTCGTGCGCGAAACCGCCGAGGCCCTGCACGCGGCCGCGCGGAGCGCCGCCGCCTTCTCCTGCCCCGCCGACTTCAGGGACGAGCGGCCGCCGGGCCTCGCGGAAGTGCACCGCGCGGCCGGCCGCTGGCTCGCGGCACGCGGGCAGGCGCTGACGCCTGCCGGAGCCGGCGCGGACACCGATCCGGCCGTGGCCGGGAACTCGCTGCTCAGGGAGCCCGTCCTCCTCCGCCACCTGCTGTGGAGCGCGCTGGTCACCCGGCGGCCGGTGCAGCTGCACGTCGGTGACCCCGCTCAGCTCGAACGCTTCCTTCACGCCACGCGTGGACTCGGCAGCGACGCGGTGGTACTGACGAGGCCCCCGTACCACCGGCTCGCGGCCGGGCTGGCCGCAGGACATCCCCACGTGTACGCGGACGTCGGCCCCGCGCCCGCCGAGACGCTGGCGGAGGCGCCGTTCGGGAAGCTGCTGTTCACCTCGCACGCGCGGGCGCTGCCCGAGCTGTACGTACTGAGGGCATGCGCGTTCGTGCAGGCGCTGCGGGAGGTACTGGCGGAGTGGACCGCCGACGGAAGCTGCACGCGTGAGGACGCGGTGCGCATCGCCCGGAGCGTCGCGGGCGGCAACGCCCTGCGGATCTACGGCTTCGACGAAGCCGCGGCGGGCTGATCCCTCTCGCCGGCGGCGGACGCCTCGGCGGCGCGAACACCGGCCGCCGGCCCGGCAGCAGGGCGCGGGGAGTCCGGCAGCGCCGTGTCTTCCTCTCCGCTCTCCGCGGACCGCGCCGTCGGCCCGCCCTGCGGGGGCGTTCCGCGCTCACGCACCGACAGCAGAACCCGCAGGACCGCGATCCAGACCAGCGCGGATCCCAGCAGATGCGTCCCTACCAGGATCTCTGGAAGCTCCGTGAAGTACTGCGCGTAGCCGATGACGCCTTGCGCCAGCAGGACGACCAGCAGGTCGCGGGTGCGTCCGCAGGGCCTCGCCGGGGCGTCGACCGCGCGCAGCACGAGCCACAGCACGAGCGTGAGGCCGACGACCAGCCACGCCAGGGCGGAGTGCACCTGCGTGACCGTCCTCCAGTCGACCGGCATCCGGGGCACCTGGCTGCTGTCGCCGGCGTGCGGCCCGGCGCCCGTCACGACGGTGCCGGCGGCGATCAGCACGGCGGTGAGGGCCGTCAGCACCCGCACGAGCTGCTTCAGCCGCACGCCCACCAGCGGCCGAGGCCGCTCGTCGCCCTCCCTGGCGCGCAGCCACGTGAGCGTGGCGACGGTCAGCAGCCCGGTCGCGAGCAGGAAGTGCCCGGCGACGGTGTACGGGTTGAGCTCGGTCAGCACCGTGATCCCGCCCATGACGGCGTTGGCCACCACGAGCCAGAACTGCGACCACGCGAGGCGGCTCAGCCCGCGCCTGCGCGGCTTGGCCGCGCGGGAGGCGACGATGGCCCAGCCGACGGCGGCGCTGAGCACGTACGTCAGCATCCGGTTGCCGAACTCGATCGCGCCGTGCACGCCCATCTCCGACGTGGCGTACAGGCTGTCGCTGCTGCACTTCGGCCACGTGTCGCAGCCCAGCCCGGAGCCGGTGAGCCGGACGGCGCCGCCGGTCACGATGATGAAGACGCTCATGAGGAGCGCGGCGAGGGCGGCCCGCTGGAGGACCCGCTGCGACGGGGTCCAGCGTGCGGCGACGTACGCGACGGGGTTGCGTACGAGTTCGAGCAGTTTCGGCACGGGAACATCGTACGGGCGCGCTTGTGCGCGCGTTCACGAGGGTCCCGCAGCCGGGCCGCGGCCCGTTGCACCTGCTCTGTCAGCCCGCGGCGCCGCGCTCCGGCGTGGCCGCCGCGCCGGCCTCCGTCACTCCCACCTGAACCAGCGTGCCGCTGCGGCCAGGCCGGCCGCGGCCCAGACCGCGAGGACGCACAGATCGCCCCAGGGCATGCCCGCCCCGTGCTGCAGCACGTCGCGGAGGCCGCCGGACAGCGCGGCGATGGGAAGCAGTTCGAGCACACTCTGTACGGCGCCGGGGAACTTGCCCAGCGGCACGATCACGCCGCCGCCCACCAGCAGCAGGACGAAGATCAGGTTAGCGGCCGCGAGCGTCGCCTCCGCCCGTACCGTCCCGGCCAGCAGGAGCCCGAGGCCGGAGAACGCCGCGGTGCCGAGGACGAGCAGCAGCGCCGCCGGCAGCAGGCCGCCGCGAGGCGACCAGCCGAGCAGAAGCGCGACGGTTGCCAGCAGAGCCACCTGCAGCACTTCGATGACGAGCACGGAGCACGTCTTGGCCGCCATGAGGGCCCAGCGGGGGAGCGGGGAGAGCGCGAGGCGCTTCAGCACCCCGTAGCGGCGCTCGAAGCCGGTCGAGATGGCCTGACCGGTGAAGGCGGTGGAGAGCACGGCCAGCGCGAGGATTCCGGGCGCCAGGAAGTCCACCGGCGGACCGCCGCCCGTCTCGACGACGTCGACCGTGCTGAAGAGCACCAGAAGCAGCGCAGGGATGACGACGGTCAGCAGCAGCTGCTCGCCGTGGCGCAGCAGCATCCGTGTCTCCAGGGCGGCCTGCGCGCGGATCATGCGCCCCAGGGGCGCCGCCCCCGGAGCGGGGGTGAAGGTGCCGACGCTCACGACCGAAGCTCCTTGCCGGTGAGTTCCAGGAAGACGTCCTCCAGCGTGCGGCGCTCGACGGAGATGCGGTCGGGCATGACGCCGTGCTGCGCGCACCAGGACGTGACGGTGGCCAGCAGCTGGGGGTCGACGGTGCCGGTGACGCGGTAGCCGCCCGGCACGAGTTCGGCCGCCGCCGTGTCGTCGGGGAGCGCCTTGAGCAGGGAGGCGAGGTCGAGCCCCGGGCGTCCGGTGAAGCGCAGCGAGTTCTCGGCTCCGCCGCGGCACAGCTCCTCGGGGCTGCCCTGCGCGACGATCCGGCCGCCGTCGACGACGGCCACGTCATCGGCCAGCTCCTCGGCCTCGTCCATGTGGTGCGTCGTGAGCACGGCCGTCACCCCGTCGTTGCGCAGGGCGCGGACCAGCTCCCAGGTGGCGCGGCGGGCCTGCGGGTCGAGGCCGGCGGTGGGCTCGTCGAGGAAGACCAGCTCGGGGCGGCCCACGACGGCCATGGCCAGGGCGAGGCGCTGCTGCTGGCCGCCGGAGAGCCGCCGGTAGGGCGTGCGCCCGCAGCCGTCGAGGCCGAGCCCTTCGACGAGCGCCGTGACGTCCAGCGGATCGGCGTGGAGCGACGCCATGTGGCGCAGCATCTCCTCCGCCCGGGCGCCGGGGTAGACGCCTCCGCTCTGCAGCATGACGCCGATGCGGGGGCGCAGCCGGGCGGCATCGGCGGCGGGGTCCAGGCCGAGCACGCGGACGGTGCCGCTGTCTGCTCTGCGGTAGCCCTCGCAGATCTCGACGGTCGTGGTCTTTCCCGCGCCGTTGGGGCCGAGGACCGCCGTGACGGTGCCGTAGGGGACGACGAGGTCGAGGCCGTCCACCGCTCTCTTCGCGCCGTACCGCTTCGTCAGCCCCGATACCTCGAGTGCCGCCCCTCCGCTTCCCATACGGGGGAGTCTAAGGAGCGGAATGCACTCCCCGTGTACGGGGTTGACGATTCGGTGACACCCTGCCGCGGCCCCGTGAACCGCGTGTACACGGCGCTCCGCAGGTCCCGCGTCGGCCGCAGGTAAGGCTCGCCTTACGTGACGCAGTCCATTCCGGCAGGTCAGAACCTCGGTTGCTGCGGCGCGGAGAATTACGCAACAATGGCGTTGTGAAAAAGACGGCTGAGGGACATCAGACGCGATCGGCGGCCGCAGCGGCCGCCGGCGGTTCTGCTGCGCCCGGAAACGCAGCCGCGGAACCGTCCGGAAGCCAGCCCGGCGCGGGCGGGCACGAGGAGCAGCGCGGGACGCGCAACAAGGTGGCCCGCTCGATCCTCGACCACGGCCCTTCCACCGCAGCGGAGCTGGCCAGGCGCCTGGAGCTGACTCCCGCCGCCGTCCGGCGGCACCTCGACGCGCTCGTCGGCGAGGGAGTCGTCGAGCCGCGCGAGAAGCGGGTCTACGGCTCGCGGGGCAGGGGACGGCCCGCCAAGGTCTTCGCACTCACGGACGGCGGCCGGGACGCCTTCGATCAGGATTACGACAGGCTCGCCGCGGACGCCCTCCGCTGGATCGCGCGGACTGCCGGAGGCGGCGAGCGCGGTGAGGCCGCGGTCGCGGACTTCGCCAGGGCCCGCGTGGCCGAACAGGCCGAGCAGTACCGCCGCGCACTCGAGCGGGTACCGCCCGAGGAGCGCACCAGGGCTCTGGCAGAGGCGCTCTCCAAGGACGGGTACGCTGCCACTGCGCGCAGCGCGCCCGCTTCCGCCGGGGGTAGCTCCTGGGGAGAGCAGCTCTGCCAGCACCACTGCCCGGTGGCTCACACCGCTGAGCAGTTCCCGCAGCTGTGCGAGGCGGAGACGGAGGTCTTCTCCCGCCTGCTCGGAACCCACGTCCAGAGGCTGGCGACCATCGCCCACGGCGACGGGGTGTGCACGACCTTCGTCCCGTCCGCCCATCCCCTGCCTCCGCCGGGGAGACCCCGCGGCGGGTCCGGGCCGCCGGACCGCGCCGCCGACGAGACCACCAGCACCACCAGCAGAACCAGCAAGGCCACCACAGCACCTGCGAACCACACCGCCGGGAGGAACCCCGCATGACCTCTCCTACGGAGACTGCTCACCCGGAACTCGAGGGACTGGGCAAGTACGAATACGGCTGGGCCGACTCCGACACGGCCGGTGCCACCGCGAAGCGTGGCCTCTCCGAGGAGGTCGTCCGCGACATCTCGGGGAAGAAGAACGAGCCCGACTGGATGCTGAAGCTGCGTCTCAAGGGGCACCGGCTCTTCGAGAAGAAGCCCATGCCCAACTGGGGCTCGGACCTCTCGGGCATCGACTTCGACAACATCAAGTACTTCGTGCGGTCCACGGAGAAGCAGGCCCAGACATGGGAGGACCTGCCCGAGGACATCAAGAACACCTACGACAAGCTCGGCATCCCGGAGGCGGAGAAGCAGCGCCTCGTCGCGGGCGTGGCCGCGCAGTACGAGTCGGAGGTCGTCTACCACCAGATCCGCGAGGACCTGGAGCAGCAGGGCGTGCTGTTCCTGGACACCGACACGGCGCTGCGCGAGCACCCGGAGATCTTCCAGGAGCACTTCGGCACGGTCATCCCGCCCGGTGACAACAAGTTCGCCGCGCTCAACACCGCGGTGTGGTCCGGCGGTTCCTTCATCTACGTCCCGCCGGGCGTGCACGTCGACATCCCGCTGCAGGCCTACTTCCGCATCAACACGGAGAATATGGGCCAGTTCGAGCGGACGCTGATCATCGTCGACGAGAACGCCTACGTGCACTACGTCGAGGGCTGCACGGCTCCGATCTACGACTCGGACTCGCTGCACTCCGCCGTCGTCGAGATCATCGTCAAGAAGGGCGGCCGCTGCCGCTACACGACGATCCAGAACTGGTCGAACAACGTCTACAACCTGGTCACCAAGCGCGCCGTGGCCTACGAGGGCGCGACCATGGAGTGGGTCGACGGCAACCTCGGCTCCAAGGTCACCATGAAGTACCCGGCCGTCTACCTCATGGGCGAGCACGCCAAGGGCGAGACGCTCTCGGTCGCCTTCGCCGGCGAGGGCCAGCACCAGGACGCCGGCGCGAAGATGGTGCACATGGCGCCGCGCACGTCCTCGAACATCGTCTCCAAGTCGGTGGCCCGCAGCGGCGGCCGCACGTCCTACCGCGGCCTCATCGAGATCGCCGAGGGCGCGGAGGGGTCGAAGTCCAACGTGCTGTGCGACGCGCTGCTGGTGGACACCGTCTCCCGTTCGGACACCTATCCGTACGTCGACGTCCGCGAGGACGACGTGACGATGGGCCACGAGGCCACCGTCTCCAAGGTCAGCGACGACCAGCTCTTCTACCTGATGAGCCGGGGCCTGTCCGAGGACGAGGCGATGGCGATGATCGTCCGAGGCTTCGTCGAGCCCATCGCGAAGGAACTCCCGATGGAGTACGCGCTGGAACTCAACAGGCTGATCGAGCTGCAGATGGAGGGCGCGGTCGGCTGACGGCCGTACCGTGCGGGGGGCGGCCGCGGTGCCGCCGCGGCCGCCCCTCCTCCAGCACCTTCCAGCAGCTTTTCGTCCGAGGTTCCCAAGCAGGTTCCGTTTTCAGAGAGTGAGCAGTACGAGCGCCATGGCTGAGGCTCAGAACTCCCCCAAGGACGTCGTCCAGGGAGGACCCCCACCGGTTGGTTCGAACACCACCGGCTCGATCGCGGTGGCAGCTGAGTCCACCGTCGCCACCCGGATGAGTGCACCGCCCTCCTTCGACGTGGCGGACTTCCCCGTGCCGCACGGCCGGGAAGAGGAATGGCGCTTCACGCCGCTGGAGCGGCTCAAGGGACTGCACGACGGTTCGGCCCAGGCCTCCGGTGGCCTCAAGGTCCAGGTCGACGCGCCCGAGGGCGTGACGGTGGAGACGGTCGCCCGTGACGACGCGCGCGTCGGCCGTGCCGGCAAGCCGGTCGACCGGGTCGCCGCGCAGGCGTTCTCCTCGTTCGAGAAGGCCTCGGTCGTCACCGTGCCCAAGGAGGCCGTGCTGAAGGAGCCGGTGCGGGTCTCGCTGCACGGCGAGGGCGGCGTCAGCTACGGGCACACCGTCTTCGAGGTGCAGGACTTCGCGGAAGCCGTCATCGTCATCGACCACACCGGCGACGCCGTGCGGGCCGCGAACGTGGAGTTCGTCGTCGGCGACGGCGCCAAGCTGACCGTGGTCTCCGTGCAGGACTGGGACGACACCGCGGTCCACTGCTCGCAGCACAACGCGCTCGTGGGCCGCGACGCGACGTACAAGTCGATCGTCGTCACCTTCGGCGGTGACGTGGTCCGGCTGCATCCGCGTGTGAACTACGCGGGCCCCGGCGGCGAGGCCGAGTTCTACGGCCTGTTCTTCACCGACGACGGCCAGCACCACGAGCACCGGCTGTTCGTCGACCACGACACGCCCAACTGCCGGAGCAACGTGGTCTACAAGGGCGCCCTGCAGGGTGAGCAGGCGCACGCGGTCTGGATCGGCGACGTGCTGATCCGCGCCGCGGCCACCGGCACCGACACCTACGAGCTGAACCGCAACCTCGTCCTCACCGACGGCGCGCGGGTCGACTCGGTGCCGAACCTCGAGATCGAGACCGGTGAGATCGTCGGGGCGGGGCACGCCTCGGCGACCGGCCGGTTCGACGACGAGCAGCTGTTCTACCTCCAGGCCCGGGGCATCCCCGAGCAGGAGGCCCGCCGGCTGGTCGTCCGGGGCTTCTTCGCCGAACTCGTCCAGCAGATCGGGCTGCCGGACGTGGAGGAGCGCCTCATCGAGAAGATCGAGACCGAGCTGGAGACGTCCGTATGAGCAGCGGCGAAGGCTTCGTCCGCGTGGCGGCACTCGGCGAGCTGGAGGAGGACACCCCGAAGAGGGTGGAGCTCGAAGGCGTGCCGATCGCTCTCGTTCGTACGGAGGGCGAGGTGTTCGCGGTCAACGACATCTGCTCGCACGCGAACGTCTCGCTGTCCGAAGGGGAGGTCGAAGACTGCCAGATCGAGTGCTGGCTGCACGGCTCAAGCTTCGACCTGCGCACCGGCAAGCCCTCCGGGCTTCCGGCGACCCGACCCGTACCCGTGTACCCCGTAAAAATCGAAGGCGAGGGCCCTGAAGCGGCTGTTCTCGTCTCCGTGACCCAGGAGTCCTGAAGTCCCCATGGCAACGCTTGAGATCAACGACCTGCACGTCTCCGTCAACGCCGAGAACGGCCCGAACGAGATCCTGCGCGGCGTCGACCTGACCGTGAAGCAGGGCGAGACGCACGCGATCATGGGGCCGAACGGCTCCGGCAAGTCCACCCTCGCGTACTCCCTCGCGGGCCACCCCAAGTACACGATCACGGGCGGGTCCGTGCGCCTCGACGGCGAGGACGTACTGGAGATGTCCCCGGACGAGCGCGCCCGCGCGGGCGTCTTCCTGGCCATGCAGTACCCGGTCGAGGTGCCCGGCGTCTCCGTCTCCAACTTCCTGCGCACCGCCGCGACGGCGCTGCGCGGCGAGGCCCCCAAGCTGCGGCTGTGGGTGAAGGAGGTCAAGGAGGCCATGGAGCGCCTGCAGATCGACCCGTCCTTCGCCGAGCGGAACGTCAACGAGGGCTTCTCCGGCGGTGAGAAGAAGCGGCACGAGATCCTCCAGCTGGAGCTCCTCAAGCCGAAGGTCGCCATCCTCGACGAGACCGACTCCGGCCTCGACGTGGACGCGCTGCGGGTGGTCTCCGAGGGTGTCAACCGCGTCCGCGAGGGCGGCGAGGTCGGCACCATGCTGATCACCCACTACACGCGCATCCTGCGCTACATCAAGCCCGACCACGTGCACGTCTTCGCCAAGGGCCGGATCGCCGAGTCCGGCGGCCCGGAGCTGGCCGACAAGCTCGAGGAAGAGGGCTACGAGGCATACGTGAAGGGAGGCGCCGCTTCGTGAGTGACGTGACGCTTCCGGGTCTGCTCGACACCGAGGCGATCCGCAAGGACTTCCCGATCCTGGACCGCGTGGTCCATGACGGCAAGAAGGTCGTGTACCTGGACAACGCGGCGACCTCGCAGAAGCCGCGCCAGGTGCTCGACGCGATGAGCGACTACAACGAGCGGCACAACGCCAACGTCCACCGCGGTGTGCACGTCCTCGCGGAGGAGGCCACGGCGCTGTACGAGGGGGCGCGCGACAAGGTCGCGGGCTTCATCAACGCGCCGAGCCGTGACGAGGTCGTCTTCACGAAGAACGCCTCGGAGTCGCTCAACCTCGTGGCGAACATGCTGGGCTGGGCGGACGAGCCCTACCGCGTCGAGCACGACACCGAGATCGTCATCACGGAGATGGAGCACCACTCCAACATCGTCCCGTGGCAGCTGCTCTCGCAGCGCACGGGCGCGAAGCTGAAGTGGTTCGGGCTGACCGACGAGGGCCGGCTGGACCTGTCGTCGATCGAGCAGGTCATCACGGAGAAGACCAAGGTCGTCTCCTTCACGCTGGTCTCCAACATCATGGGCACGATCAACCCGGTCGAAGCGATCGTCCGGCGTGCCCAGGAGGTCGGTGCGCTCGTCGTCGTCGACGCCTCGCAGGCGGCGCCGCACATGGTGCTGGACGTGCAGGCGCTGCAGGCGGACTTCGTGGCCTTCACGGGGCACAAGATGTGCGGTCCGACGGGCATCGGCGTGCTGTGGGGGCGGCAGGAGCTGCTGGACGACCTGCCGCCGTTCCTCGGCGGCGGCGAGATGATCGAGACCGTGACGATGCACGCGTCCACGTACGCGCCCGCGCCGCACAAGTTCGAGGCGGGCACGCCGCCGATCGCTCAGGCGGTCGGTCTCGGCGCGGCCGTCGACTACCTGTCGTCGATCGGCATGGACAAGATCGAGGCACATGAGCACGCGCTGACCGAGTACGCGGTCAGCAAGCTCAAGGAGATCCCCGACCTGCGCTTCATCGGCCCCACCACGGCCGAGGACCGGGGCGCGGCGATCTCCTTCACGCTCGGGGACATCCACCCTCACGACGTGGGGCAGGTGCTCGACGAGCAGGGCATCGCGGTCCGTGTCGGCCACCACTGCGCGCGGCCCGTCTGCCTCCGGTACGGAATTCCTGCGACCACGCGGGCGTCGTTCTATCTGTACTCCACGCCGGCAGAGGTGGACGCCCTGGCCGAGGGTGTGGAACACGTACGGAACTTCTTCGCCTAGGCGGAGACGAAGCCGCAGCTGAGGACTGGACGGACGGACGACTCGTGAAGCTGGACTCCATGTACCAGGAAGTGATCCTGGACCACTACAAGAATCCGCACGGCAAGGGCCTGCGAGAGGGCGACGCCGAGGTGCACCACGTCAACCCGACGTGCGGCGACGAGATCACCCTGCGCGTGCGGTACGACGGCGAGACGGTTCGCGACGTCAGCTACGAGGGCCAGGGCTGCTCCATCAGCCAGGCCAGCGCCTCGGTGCTGAACGAGCTGCTGGTCGGCAAGGAGCTGGACCGGGCACGCACCATCCAGCAGACCTTCCTGGAGCTGATGCAGTCCCGCGGGAAGATCGAGCCGGACGAGGCCATGGAGGACGTGCTGGAGGACGCCGTCGCGTTCGCCGGGGTCTCGAAGTACCCGGCACGTGTGAAGTGTGCTCTGCTGAGCTGGATGGCATGGAAGGACGCCACCGCCCAGGCGCTGGGCGAGGACTCGGTAAAGGAGAAGACCGCATGACCGAGACCACAACGAAGCCCGCGGGCGAGGACGAGGTCCGCGAGGCGCTTCTGGACGTCGTGGACCCGGAGCTGGGCATCGACGTCGTCAACCTGGGCCTGATCTACGGGGTCCACGTCGACGAGTCGAACGTCGCGACGATCGACATGACGCTCACCTCGGCGGCGTGCCCGCTGACCGACGTCATCGAGGACCAGGCCAAGTCCGCGACCGAGGGCATCGTCAAGGAACTGAAGATCAACTGGGTCTGGATGCCCCCGTGGGGCCCGGACAAGATCACGGACGACGGCCGCGAGCAGCTGCGGGCGCTGGGCTTCAACGTCTGAGCCGTCCGCTCTCGCGCGGGCACGTCGACCCGCCAGCCTCACCTCGGGCGTGCCCCGGCATTCATGCCGGGGCACGCCTTTCTGTGCCTTCCTTGTCTGAGTTCTCCGGAATCGACACGATCGGAGCGGCGCAGTTGTGTACGGCCGTACGCATCGCTCTGTAGGCTCGTGGCCATGGTCTACGTGACGCTCATAGGGGCGATCCTGGCGGAGGTCCTGGGCACCACCGCGATGAAGTACAGCTACGGGTTCAGCAGGCTCTGGCCGACGCTCGCCACCGCCGCCGGCTACACGGTCGCCTTCGTGCTGCTCGCCCAGACGCTCAAGACGATGGCCGTGGGCACGACCTACGCGATCTGGTCAGGCGTCGGCACGGCCGCGATCGCCGTGATCGGGATCGTCTTCATCGGGGAATCGGTCAGTGTCGCGAAGATCGCGGGCATCGTGCTCGTCATCGCCGGGGTCATGCTGCTCAACCTGGGGAGCGCGCACTGATGGCCGTCCGCCGCTTCGACCCCGGGCGGCGGCAGCGAATCATCGACGCCGCCATCCGCATCGCCGAGTTCAAGGGCATCGCCGGACTGTCGCACCGGACCGTCGCCGCGGAGGCGGACGTCCCGCTCGGCTCGACGACCTACCACTTCGCCAGCCTCGACGATCTGCTCGTCGCGGCGCTCGAACAGGTCACCAGAGAGCCGAGCAGCGCGATGACGGACTGGGAGGACGTGCTGGCGGAGGTGGGACGGCCCGCACCGGCGCACGGCGCCGGGCCGCAGGCGACGGAAGGACGGGGGCTCACCCTCGCCGACGCCCTCACCCGTCTCCTCGACGAGTACGCGCACGGCGGCCGGGGCCGCATCCGCCTGGAGTACGAGCTCTACCTGGCCGCGCTGCGCCGCCCGGCCCTGCAGCCCGTCGCCGCCGCCTGGTGCGACGAGATGGCGCGGATACTCGCCCGCCATACCGCCGACGAGGCCACGGCACGTGTCCTCGTCGCGCTCATCGACGGCCTGCTTCTCCAGCTCCTGCTCACCGACCGGCCCTTCGACCGGCAGGCCGTGCGGTCGGCGCTCGCCCGCGTCACTGGCGAACCCTGAGACTCCGGGGCCGGTGAGGGGACCGCTCGCCCCGGACGGGAGGGCACGTCCGCCGGGCGCTCCGCCTGCTGAGACCGGTTGGCATCGGCCACGCGCGGGCCGATAGCGTTCGATACATGACCCAAGCTGCCACCACCACCCGTACGACCGGCGCCGTCGCCGTCGGGCTCGCCACGATCGCCGGGGACAAGGTCCTGGACACCTGGTTCCCCGCCCCCGAACTCGTCGCGGAGCCCGGTGTGCCCGCCGGAAGCGACCGGCTGAGCCCCGAGAGCGCCGCCGAGGCGATGGGGGAGGCCGCACCGAAGGCGCTCGGCACCGATCCTGTGCGCGGTGTCGAGATCGTGGCCGTACGCACGGTCATCACCTCGCTGGAGGACAAGCCGCTCGACGCCCACGACGCGTACCTGCGACTTCACCTGCTCAGCCACCGCCTGGTGCGGCCGCACGGGCAGAGCCTCGAAGGTCTCTTCGGTCTGCTCACGAACGTCGCCTGGACGAACCTCGGCCCCGTCGCCGTCGACCGCCTGGAGCAGGTGCGGCTCGCGGCCCGTGCGGCGGGCAAGCACCTGAGCGTCACCAGCGTCGACAAGTTCCCGCGCATGACGGACTACGTCGCGCCGGCTGGTGTGCGCATCGCCGACGCCGACCGCGCGCGTCTCGGCGCGCACCTCGCCGAGGGCACGACGGTGATGCACGAGGGCTTCGTCAACTTCAACGCGGGCACGCTGGGCAAGTCCATGGTGGAGGGCCGGATCAGCGCGGGCGTCGTCGTGGGCGACGGCTCCGACATCGGCGGCGGCGCTTCGATCATGGGCACCCTCTCCGGCGGCGGTCAGCAGACGATCTCCATCGGCGAGCGCTGCCTGCTCGGTGCCGAGGCGGGCATCGGCATCTCGCTCGGCGACGACTGCATCGTCGAGGCCGGCCTCTACGTGACGGCCGGTACGCGCGTCTCGCTGCCGGACGGGAAGATCGTCAAGGCCCTGGAGCTCTCCGGCGCCAACAACCTTCTCTTCCGCCGCAATTCGACGACCGGCACGGTCGAGGTCCTGCAGCGCACCGGCTCGTGGGGCGGGCTGAACGAGGCCCTGCACAGCAACTGAACCCGCGGCGCAGACAGGGGAGTTCGGCCCTCGGCGGCCGCCGCGTGAGGAGCCTCCGCGACTCCCGGGGCGGGTGCCGGCCCGAAGTTCACCGCGCATGCCCGTAGGCCATAGGCTTACGGGCATGCGCGATCTTGCGGCAGGAGTACGGTATTTGGGGCGCGGCCAGCGCTGGGTCCTCGGGCACGGACGGTGGTTCGGCTTCGGCCTGCTGCCCGCGCTCGTCACGTTCGTGCTGTACGCGGCGGCTCTCGCGGCGCTCGCCTTCTGGGCGGACGACGTCGCGGCGTGGGCCACCCCGTTCGCAGACGGCTGGGACGAGACCTGGCGTTCGATCCTGCGCGGCCTCTTCGCGGTGCTGCTCTGGCTGGGCGCGCTGCTGCTGTCCGTGCTCACCTTCACGGCGGTGACGCTCCTCGTCGGCGATCCCTTCTACGAGAAGCTCTCCGAACAGGTCGAGGAGTCCGAGGGCGACTGCCCCGAGGGCCTCGACCGCCCGCTCTGGCTCGAACTGTGGGCGTCGCTGTGCGACAGCCTCTACGTACTGTGGAGGGCCCTGCTCTTCGCCGTGCCGCTCTTCTTCCTCGGCTTCGTGCCGGTGATCGGCCAGACGGTCGTCCCGGCGCTGGGCTTCTGCGTGTCCGGCTTCTTCCTCACGCTCGAACTCGTCTCGGTCGCCATGCAGCGCCGCGGCATCCCCGTACGGGAGCGGCTGGCGATCCTGCGTACGCGCAGGGCGCTCGCCCTCGGCTTCGGCGTCCCGCTGGTGCTGGCGTTCCTGGTGCCGCTGGTGGCGGTGGTGCTGATGCCGGGTGCGGTGGCCGGGGCGGCGCTGCTCGTACGGGACCTGATGGACGCCGGAACGGGCGGGGACGGTGACGTGGCGGCCGGGGAGGTCCAGGGCGGCGCGGCGGCCGACCCCCGGGTCAACCCGGCTGCCGGGACTCGGCCTCCCGGGGGAAGCTCGCAGTAGGCAGCGTCATCCCCAGGAGCGTCGTGGTCAGGTCGACGGGGGTGCCGAAGTCGACGGTCAACTCGCTCCGGTAGCCGGCCGGGTCCTTGGGCCGGGTGTAGAGGTGGCACCGCCCGAGATAGGGATCGGCGATCAGATAGACGGGCACCCCTGCCGTCGAGTACGCCCGCAGCTTGGGGCCGTAGTCGTCGGCTCCCGTTCCCTTGGAGACGACCTCGGCGATGAACTCGACGTCCTGGTAACGCCAGCGGCCCCGCGCGTCCCGCACCGCGCCTTCCTTGAGCTTCGCCACGTCCGGTGCGAAACCGTTCTTGTGGCCGGGGAAGTCGATCCGCACGTCCGACTTCACTTGGACGTCCACGCCGAATCTGTCCTCAAGGGATCGGACGATTCTGCGGATGATCTCCCAATGGGTGTCCCGCTGCGGCGCCATGTGGACCGTACCCTCCACGATCTCGGCCTTGTAGCCTTCGGGGACGGGCATCCGCTCCAACAGCTCGAACAAGTCGTCCAGGCTAGGTTCGCTGCTGTCGGCCATCTCGATCCTGTCGGTGAGCTCGACTTGTCATCGTGCCGCTCCCTCCCCTATCACGCCGTGCGGCGTAGCCGCAGGTTCAACGATACGACTGCGAAAAGGTCACGGTAAGCGAGCCGGCGGGCGCCTCCGGTGAGAGGCGCCCGCCGGGCAGGTCGGGGTGGGCTGGGAGCCCGGGGGCCCGTCAGGGACGGAACCGGATCACCGAGGGGTCGTGGTCGCTGGTCTGGTCGTGGAACTCCGAGTTGATGTGCACGATGTCGTAGTCCACCCAGCCGACGCCCGGACTGGTCAGGGCGTGGTCCAGGGCCTGGGAGTTGCCGTTGAAGACGTAGCCGTAGCGCTCGTTCGCGGGCAGCCGGTCCATCGGGCTGGTGAGGGCTTCGTCGGCCCGCAGGGCGTCGAGGCTGGGGGAGAAGGGGAAGTCGTTGAGGTCGCCGGCGGCGATCACAGCGGCGTCGGGGTCGACGGACTGGACCTGCTTCGCGAAGGAGTTGACCAGCTTCGCCTGCTCGATGCGCTGCGGTTCGGAGTGGCGCGCCGGGGGCTGGATGCGGCCGTCCAGGGGCTGGTCGCCCTCGAGGTCGCCGCCGCCCTTGGAGCTGAAGTGGTTCGCCACGACGAAGACCTGCCGCCCGCGGAAGGTGAACTCACCGGCGAGCGACTTGCGGCTCGCCTTCCACGCCTCGTTCTGCGGCTCGATGCGGCCCGGGTTCGCCGAGAGCTGAGGGGTGCCGTCCTCGTCCGTCACCTCCACCGCGGTGTCGGCGTCGCCGCCCTTGCGGTCGGTGAAGGAGACGCGCTCCGGGTTGAAGAGGAACGCGACACGTATGTTGCCGCCGGGCTGCCCGCCGTCCGCCTTGTCGGCGGGGTCGATCTGGCGCCAGTCGTACGAGGGCCCGCCGGCCGCCTCGACGGCCTCGGTCAGCTTCTTCAGCGTCTCGTCGGCGGCGACCGTCCCGTCGTCGTCGGGACCGGAGTTGTCCTGCACCTCCTCCACCGCGACGATGTCCGGCGAGGCGAGGTTCTGCACGAGGGCCTCGGCGAGGCGGGTGAACTTCTCCGGCTCGCTCTTCGGGGAGAGGTTCTCCACGTTGTAGGTGGCGACGGAGAGTTCGCCCTTGTGCTGCTTGCGCGTCTTCTCCCGGGCGAGGCCGTTGTCCTCCAGCTCGCCCAGATCCGTGGCGCGGATCGAGTAGCCGCCGAAGCTGTCGAAGTCCAGCGGGCCGGCGGTCCTGCCGCTCAGCTTGTCGCCGACGTCGGCCTTCGGGAACGGCTGTATCTCGGCGGGAAGGAGCGAACTGACCTTCACGCGGGCGCCGTTCTGCTGGTCGTAGCCGCCGTAGAGCGTGCCGCCGCGAGGTGTCGGGTTCTCGAAGCGGTCCGCGGTGACCCACACCTCGTCGTACTTCGTGGTGGGCCCGGTGACCGCGGCGTCCTCGACCTGCGTCCGCATGCCCTCCAGGGACTCGTAGAGGTCGAGGGCGAAGTCGCCGGGGCGCAGCGCGAGCGGCTCGATGTCGCCGCCGTCCTCGGCGGGGGGCGCGTACTCGTCGGGGATCCTGCCGCCGTCCAGGGTGACCGCGCGGGGCAGCTTCCGCTTCTTGTCCGTCTTGGTCCACTCCGCCTTCGTCAGCTGCGTGACGGACTGGCCGCCCGACTCCCTGCCGCCCGGGTAGAACTCGCTCACCTCGCCGGAGACCCGTACCTGGTCCCCGGCCATCACGTCGGGAGTCTCCTCGCCGGTGAAGACGAAGATGCCCTCGCTCGTCGCGGGGTCGTTGTCGGGCTTGGGGTCCTGCATCCAGAAGCCGCGGGCCTTGCCGAACACGCGTACCGCTGTGACGACTCCGGGTACGCCGGTGACGCGCTCGCCCGCGTAGGGGGATATCCGCGTGCTGCCCTGGATCTCGTGCACGCGCGGCGACTTGGCGGTGGCACCGGCCGCGGAGGGGGCGGGCAGGACGATGAGTGTGGAACACAGCGCCACGACGGTGAGAGCCGAGGAGCGGGCCAGACGTGACGACAACGGTGCCTCCGGAGGGGGGTTTACGGACGGTGGTCCGGGCGTTCGTGAGGATCCGTGATTCTCTACGCGCGTAAAGTCTGGCGCCGAAACCCGAGTTGTCAAGAAGAAGACCAGCCGGTTGTCACGACTGCGACGCAACTCTCGCCCGGTGCCCGCCTGGTGACACTCACCGCGATCGTAGTGTCACTCTCGGATGCCGGGGTGGCGAGCCGTGCGATTCGGGCAGCACGGGACACATCCCGTCTACGCTGGGGCCGCACCATTCCGGCAGTGAGTAGCACCCCGTAGGAGATGAACGCGCTGATGTCCGGTGAGATGACCGGTGGCGAACGCCCCGCCATGCCGCCCGTACGGCTGCCGTCCGAAGCCGAGCTGGCCCGGGACGCGCTGGCCGCCCCGCTCTTCGCGCGGGCCGCCAGGCTGGCGAGCTGGGCGGGGGACGGAGGCGCCGACGCCACGGGAGGGTCCGGCGGCAAGGGCGTCCCGGTCGGGGCGGGCGGGGAACTCCTCGCCCCGCAGATGAAGGAGGCCGTGGCGCACCTGGGGCTCTCCGAGGACGAGGACGGGGCCGCGCACACGGACCAGGCGTGGCATCTGGCCGTCGACACAGGGCTGTTGGAGGTCGAGGAGGACGGCGACGAGGACGAGGGCGGCACGGCTGGCTCCGCGGAGAGCGGGGCCGCGCGGACGCTGACCGAGGAACCCGTGGGGTTCGCCCGACCCGGCGAGGAACTGGCCCAGCTCAGGGGCGGCGGCAGCCCGCTGGACGTGCTGGAGATCTGGCAGGGCGGTCTGGAGAGCGTCCTCGCCGACGCCGCCGCCCCCAGCTTCGAGGACCTGGTGGGCGATCTCGACGCTGTCACGGACGAGGACGGGAAGATCGACCCGGACGCCATCGACCTCGACGACCTCGACTGGAACCCGGAGGAGGAGGCCGACTTCCTCGACGGAGCGCTCGCCAACCTCTACCTCCTCACGGCGACGGACCAGGCCGTCTCCGCCGGTGCGATGGTGCCGCTCCCCGTGCTCGCCGCCTCCATGATCGTCCCCGACGACATGGAGGAACCCACGGACGAGGTCCTCGAAGCCGTATCCGCGGCCATGATGAGGCTCGACGAGCAGTTCCGGATGCTCGCGCCCACCGGGCTCGTCGAATACCGGCCCGTGGACGAGGCGTTGACGGAGGAGTCCGACGAGGACACGGAGCTGCCGGAGCAGCTCGACGACGAGGACGTCTCCCGCTACGGCATGGTGAAGCTGACCCCCCTCGGCGTCCACGGCGTCCGTACCCGCATCAAGGAGGCCGGTATCGAGGCGCCCGCGGTCGGGGACCTGGCCGGAGCGGGAGGCGCCGAACTGCTCGGCGCGCTCTCGGAGTACACGGAGGAGAACGCCCGGGCCGAGATCGAGTCCTGGCTCGCCGCCCGTACGCCCCTCGAAGCCGCCCGCGAACTCCTCGGCGCGGCACACGGCATGGACGAGCACGCGCCCTCGCGCCGGCTCGCCTGTCAGCAGGCCCTCTCGCTGCTGGGCAGGGAGGCCGAACCGGCCCTCCGGGACGTGCTGGAGGACAGGGAGCTGGGCGGTCTGGCCCGGGTGTGGCTCGTCGAGCACGGAGCGGACGACGTGCCGCAGCCGGACCAGGAGATGGTCTTCTGGCTCACGGTCGACACGATCGCGGCCCAGCTGGCGACAGCCGGGGAGGCGGCCGAACTTCGGGGACTGGTCCAGGGGTTGGTGGACCAGCACACCGGATTCTTCGACAAGGCATGGCGGGTCGACCACCCGGCGACCGCCGAGGTGCTGGAGGCGATGGGCCGGGTGCACCCCGACAGGCAGACGGCCAAGGAGGCCCGTAAGGCGGCCTTCAAGGCGCGCAGCCGGCTGGAGGCCTGAGCCCCGGCGGCGACGGACGCGGCCTGCGGGACGGGACTTCGCGGGCCGCGGTCCTCCTGCCGGCGGGCGGCGAGGTTCAGATGGCGTCGAAGTCGCCGTGCCGGCCGGCCCCGGCGGCGAAGCGCGCCGCACCCTCGCCGGCTTCGCGCAGCGCCTCCTGGCCGTGACGCAGTTCGCGGGCCATCGCCTCCTCCTCGGTCAGGCCGTGCTGCTCGTGTACCGAGGCGAGGTCGCCGCGCAGGCAGGTCTGCGGGAACCGGGCGATCCCGGCCGCCAGTTCCTCGGCGGCGGAGCGTGAAGTGCCGGGCGGGACGAGGCGGTTGACGAGCCCCATCCCGTACGCCTCGGACGCGGGGACCGGCCGGCCGGTGAGGATGAGGTCCAGGGCGCGGCTCGTGCCGATCAGGCGCGGCAGGCGCACCGTACCGCCGTCGATGAGAGGGACGCCCCATCGGCGGCAGAAGACGCCGAAGACGGCGTCCTCCTCGGCGACCCGCAGATCGCACCACAGGGCGAGTTCGAGCCCTCCGGCGACTGCGTGGCCGGCGACCGCCGCGATCACGGGCTTCGAGAGGCGGAGCCTCGTGGGGCCCATCGGGCCGTCCCCGCCGGGGGCGACGCGGTTGGCCCGGTCCGTCCCGATGGCCTTGAGGTCCGCGCCGGCGCAGAAGCTGCCGCCCTCACCCCACAGGACCGCGACCAGCGCCTCGGTGTCCGCCTCGAATGCCTTGAAGGCGTCCGCGAGCGCCTGCGCCGTCTCGCCGTCCACGGCGTTGCGCGCGGTGGGGCGGGAGAGGATCACCGTCGTGACCGGCCCCTGCTTCTCGGTGCGTACGGCCATGGACGCGACCTCCGTGTGTGTCAGGACGGTTGAGTGCGCCCGGCCCCGGGCGGCGGGGGCGCGCGGCGGCGCCAGAGGACCCTATCGGTGGGCGCCGGGACAGGCCCCACGCGGCCCCCGCCGCCCCGCGGACGGTGGTGTCTCGCTGAGCGAGACGCGATTCCGTCATATGGATGGCTTGAAGTAGCCTGCTGCGCATGTTCGGTACCACGCGCCATCTGGCACTCGCGCTCTTCGCGGCCACGGCGTGGAGCGTCGACGACGCACTCTGTCGACGCTGAACGCCGCGCCCCGCGCCCCCGCCGGCCCCTCTCCGGTCCGCTGAACCCGCGGACCGCTCCCGTGCCGGCCGTCGGCCCGTGGCGCTCCCGATCCGGCACTCGCCGGGCGGCCCGCGACGCCTCCAGCGCCCGCCCACGGCGCGACCGAACCGGGCGGCCCCGCCCCTCGGACTGCCTCCCGGGCCTGCCCTGCCTGGTCCCCTCTTCACCGCCCCTCCCGCACCGACCGGAGTTACCTCGTGACCACCGCACCACCCTCCGGAGCGACGCCCGCCGGCACGGACAGTCCGGACCGGACGGAACGCCCCCTCCGCAAGCTCGCCTGGTTCGAGCCCGCGCCGACGCGCGTACCCGCGCCCGACGCCGACCCCGTACCGCCCGTGCGGCGCCTGCCCCTCCTCGTCGCCGGCGTGCTCGGTGCCGTCCTCACCGCGTATGTGTGGGCGGTCCACGGGGCGAAGCCGGGCATCCTGCTCCTCCTCGGAGTGGGCCTCGGCGTCGGGCTCTTCCACTCGCGCTTCGGCTTCACCTCGGCCTGGCGCCAGCTTGTCGCCGTGGGGAACGGCGCGGGAATGCGGGCGCACGCCCTGCTGCTCGGGACGACGGCCACGCTCTTCGCGCTCGTGATCGGCTCGGGGACGGGGCTGTTCGGTACCGCGCCGGCCCCCAGCACCGGTCCGCTCGGCGTCGGGCTGCTCGCCGGAGCCTTCCTCTTCGCCGTCGGCATGCAGATCGGCGGGGCCTGCGCCTCCGGTACGCTCTTCGCCGTCGGCTCCGGGCAGAGCACGATCGTGCTCACGCTGGGCGGCTTCATCGCCGGATCGACGCTCGCGGCCTGGCAGTACGGCCTCTGGCGTGACCTGCCGGCCTTCGAGCCGGTCCTCTTCTCCGACGGGCTGGGCTGGCCGGGCTCCCTGGCGCTGACCCTGGCGCTGCTCGCCCTCGTCGTGGTCGTCTCCCGGAAGATCCAGGCGCGGCGCAACCCGCCGCCCCTGGGCGCCCCGCCCTCGGCCCGCGGCGCCCTCGCCCGTACGGTGCGGGGTTCGTGGCCGTTGGCCGCCGGTGCCGTCGTGCTCGCAGTACTGGGTGCGGGCGTGCTGCTGGTCTCGGGCGGCGCATGGGGCGTGACCAGCGCGTTCGCCCTGTGGGGTTCGAAGCTGGCGGGCGCGCTGGGCGCCTCGCCGGAGACGTGGGCGTACTGGCAGGAGCCGAAGAACGCCGTTCAGCTCTCCGGGCCGGTCCTGGCGGACAAGACCAGCCTCACCGACTTCGGCATCATGATCGGCGCCGCCCTGGCCGCTGCGGCGGGCGGCGTGTGGACGCTGCACCGAGGGATCGCCCTGCGCCGCGGCGTGGGCGCCGTCCTCGGGGGCGTGCTGATGGGGATCGGCGCCAGGATCGCGGGCGGCTGCAACATCGGCGCCTACCTGGCGGGAATCGCCTCCGGCAGCCTGCACGGGTGGATCTGGGCGGCCGCCGCGATCGCCGGGACGTACGCGGGCCTGAAACTCCGGCCGCTGTTCCGGCTGGGCAACCCCGCTCCGCGCGACGGAGTCTGCTGACGGCTCTCAGGAGGCGCACAGCGCAGAGGCGAGGCGCTCCGACGGCGCCTACAGGCTGAGGGGTTCATCGGGCTGAGGGTGCCGGAGCGCCCTTGTTCCCGCGCTCCGTCACCCGCGGCCCGGCAAAGGCCAGGCGGGCGGACCCTCTCCCCGGATGTCCGCCCGCCCGGTCCCCACCGGCCCCCACCGGTCCGGAGAGCACCGTCGCCCGCCCGGCTGTCCGGCGCGCGCGGCCCGTCCCCACGGGGACGTGGCCGCGCGGCTCCGGCTCCCGGGCCGGTTTCCGGCTTCCGCGCCGGCTCCGGCCTCCTCGGCCGTACGGGTCACCCCTCGGGCCCGAACCACACCGTCGTCGCGTTGCAGAATTCGCGGATGCCGTGCCCGGCCAGCTCGCGCCCGTACCCGGAACGCTTGGTGCCGCCGAAGGGCAGTCCGGGATGCGAGGCCGTCATGCCGTTGAAGTAGACGGCTCCGGCCGCCAGGTCGCGGGTGAGCCGTTCCTGTTCGGCGGGGTCGCGGGTCCAGGCGTTGGAGCTGAGCCCGAAGGGCGTGTCGTTGGCCAGGTCGATCGCCTCGTCGAGGTCGGCCACGCGGTAGAGCGACGCGACGGGGCCGAAGGCCTCCTCGCGGTGCACCCGCATCGCCTCCGTGATGCCGGTGAGCACCGTGGGCTCGTAGAAGTAGCCGTTCGTGAGGTGCTGCGGGCGCCCGCCTCCGCACAGGGCGGTGGCTCCGCGACGGGTCGCGTCGTCGACGAGCTCCTCCAGGTCGGAGCGGCCGTTCGCGCTGGAGAGCGGACCGACGTCGGTCTCCTCGTCCATCGGGTCGCCGACCTTGAGCGACGCCATGCGCTCCACGAATCCCGAGGAGAACTGCTCGAAGACGTCGGTGTGGACGATGAAGCGCTTCGCGGCGATGCACGACTGCCCGGCGTTCTGCACGCGGGCGGTGACGGCGGTCCGCACGGCCTTGTCCAGGTCGGCGGAGGGCATCACGAGGTACGGGTCGCTTCCGCCCAGTTCGAGCACCGTCTTCTTGATCTCGTCGCCCGCGATCGAGGCGACGGAGCGGCCCGCGGGTTCGCTGCCGGTCAGCGTCGCCGCGGCGACGCGCTCGTCGCGCAGGAGGTCCGCGATGGCGCCGGAGCCGATCAGCAGGGTCTGGAAGACGCCTTCGGGGAACCCCGCCCTGCGGAAGAGCTCTTCCATGTAGAGGGCGGTCTGCGGGACGTTCGACGCGTGCTTCAGCAGGCCCGTGTTGCCCGCCATGAGGGCCGGAGCGGCGAAGCGGACCACCTGCCACAGGGGGAAGTTCCACGGCATGACCGCCAGTACCGTGCCGAGGGGGCGGTAGCGCACGAAGGCCCGCACCGCGCCCGAGTCCTCGACGTCGGCCTGCTCGGGCCGCTCGTCGGCGAGCAGCTTCTCGGCGTGCTCGGCGTACCAGCGCATCGCCTTGACGCACTTGGCCACCTCGGCCCGCGCGGAGGCGAGCGTCTTGCCCATCTCCGTGGTGATGGTGCGGGCGACGCTCTCCTGGTCCTCCTCGAGCAGGTCTGCGGCGCGGTGCATGAGCCCGGCGCGGTGGGCGAAATCGGTCAGGCGGTACTCGCCGAACGCCCTGTCCGCCCGGACGAGCCGCTCTTCGATCTCGCCGGCGTTCAGCGCGTCGAACGTCTTGAGGGTCTCGCCCGTGGCCGGATTCACGGTGGCGATGGCCATGTGAAGCGCCTCCTTCTGCCTGCTTCGGGAGCCTGTCTGCGCGTCCGCGCAGTACGGACGCCGGCTGTCCGCACGGGCGCCGGCGCTCCGCGCCCTTCGCGGTACCCCGGATCGGGCGCCCTATGGCTCGTCGCGGGCGCCGGAAGCGGCAGCGGACGGAGAGAAGCGAGGTGGGGGAAGGGGCGACGGGAGAGACGGGGAGAGCGGCGGAGGTGCGGGCCGCCGGGCCCGCCCCTCCGCCGGCACCGTCACAGCGCGGCGCCTCCCGGCTTGACCATTCCGCGGACGGTGCGCGAGTCGACGTACTCGCCCAGTGCCGTCATGTCCCACTCGCCGGAGAACTGGCGGACCAGCTTGCACATCAGGACGCCGGTGCGCGGCTCCGCGTTGCTGAGGTCGAACCTCACCAGCTCCTGGTCGCTGCCCGCGTCGATGAGGCGGCAGTACGCCTTGGCCACCTCGGTGAACTTCTGCCCGGAGAAGGAGTTCACGGTGAAGACCAGCCCCGAGACCTGCGGCGGGAGGTCGCCGAGATGGACGGTGATCACCTCGTCGTCGCCGCCGCCCTCACCGGTGAGGTTGTCGCCGGAGTGCTGCACGACGCCGTTGAGGATGACGAGCTTGCCGAAGTAGCAGGCGTCGACCTTCTTGCGGTTGGCGTCGTAGGCGATGACGGAGGCGTCCAGGTCGATGTCCTGGGCCCTCCCGCGCCCCTTGTACGCGGGCTCCCAGCCGAGGCCCATCTTCACCGTGGTGAGCACGGGGCGCCCGCCCTTGGTGAGCGAGACCGTCTGGTTCTTCTGCAGGCTGACCCTGCCCTTGTCCAGGTTGATCTTTACGTTGGCGGGCGGGGCGGACGGCGCGGGCTGAGCGGCGGGCGTGGGCGGGGGAGCGGGCGCCGCCTGCGGTGCGGGCTGCGGCGGAGGCGCGTGCGGGGTGGGCGGGGGAGCGGGCGCCGCCTGCGGCGCCGCGGGCTCCTCGACGTTGACGCCGAAGTCGGTGGCGATACCGCCGAGTCCGTTGGCGTAGCCCTGGCCGACAGCGCGCACCTTCCACGCGTTTCCGCGGCGGTAGACCTCGATCACGACGAGGGCCGTCTCCGCGCCGAGCTGGGGCGGGGTGAACGTGGCGACGACCGCCTGCGTATCGGCGTCCCGTACGGTCGCCGTCGGTTCCGTGCCGGCGAAGGCGGCACCGGGGGCGTCGAGGCTGGCCGTGACGACGACCTTGTGCACGTCGGCGGGCACCGCGGCGGTGTCGACGGTGATGGTGTCGGCGGCGCCGCTGCTGTGCGTCACGCCCGGGGCGGTGGGCTGGTTGTAGAAGACGAAGTCGTCGTCCGATCGAACCTTTCCCTGCTCGCCGAGCAGCAGCCCCGACACGTCGAGCCGGGTCGGTGCGGTCACTTCCACGGCGACCCGCGGTGTGGTCAGCGGAAGGTTCGAGCCAGGAGTCATTGCGGTCATGCCGGTCGTAACGAGCGGCCTGGCTTTGCGGTTCCTTTGCCGAGAGCGCAGGTGAGCCGGGGGTGAGCGCAGGTGAGGGTCAGCGGCGCCGTTCCCGCGAGTGGCCGAAGAAGATGCGGTAGGCGATCAGCAGCACCAGCGATCCCGCGATGGCCGCGACCCACAGCGCCGGATCGAAGAAGTCGTGGTCCACCGACCGGTCGAGGAACGTCGAGGAGAGCCAGCCGCCGAGGAAGGCGCCGACGATACCGATGAGGATCGTGCCGAGCAGCCCGCCCGGATCGCGGCCCGGGAGGAGGACCTTGGCGACGGTGCCGGCGACGAGCCCCAGGATCAGCCAGCTGACGACCCCGGACTCCATGAGGCCGGACAGGGCCGACTCCGGATCGGTGTCTGCGATGAAGAACATGGTGAAGCGCCTCCCCGTGGCGACCGTGCTGATCGGTTCGGTGACCATCATGCCCGCTGACTTGCGCTTCAGTGCAGCGGGTTGGCATCCGCCTCCCTGCAACTGGCCCGCGTGGCGGCGGTGATGGGGACCGGCGGGCCCGACTCGCCTCGTCCGGAGGGGAGTCGGGGCGGCGCGGCGCGGCGCGGGTGCGGCGATCGCAGCGGCCGGCCGGCCGCTCGTTGCCGTCTGCGGCTGTGCAGGTGGAGCTGTCGTCCTCCTTCTCGTTCTTGACCGGTGGATCGCGGCTGGCCTACGGTGATTTCACGTTCAGAAATGTAGACGTCGATCAGAAACGTGTACACAATCGGAGCCGGGTGCCACGGGTGTGGCACCTCCGGTCAACGACGCGCCGGGACGGCCCAGTTGCGTGCCGTCCCTTCCCGGGAGTTCCGCATGACCTCACCCTCCTCCCCCCCGCCCGCCTCGCAGGCATCCGGCCGCGGCACGCTCGCCGGACGCCTCGACGGACTGCTGTTCTTCCCGGTCACCGCCTTCGCGCCGGACGGGTCCGTCGACGTCGCGGTCTTCCGCGAGCATGTGCGCCAGGGGATCGAGGCGGGCGCGGGCGCGGTGTTCGCCTGCTGCGGCACCGGCGAGTTCCACGCGCTGACCCCCGAGGAGTTCCGCGCGTGCGTGGGCGCCGCGGTCGAGGAGGCGCGGGGGCGGGTCCCCGTCGTCGCGGGTGCCGGGTACGGCACGGCCCTCGCCTGCCACTACGCGGCTCTCGCCGAGGACGCGGGAGCCGACGGGCTGCTGGCGATGCCGCCGTACCTCGTCAAGCCCTCGCAGGAGGGCCTGCTCCGGCACTACACGGCGCTGGCGGCCTCCACCTCCCTCGACGTCGTCGTCTACCAGCGCGACAACGCGGTCTTCACCCCGGCTACCGTCGCCGAACTCGCCCGCACCCCCGGTATCTGCGGGCTCAAGGACGGGTACGGGGACCTCGATCTGATGCAGCGCATCATCAGCGCCGTCCGCACCGAGGTGCCGGAGCAACAGGCCGCCGCTTTCCGCTACTTCAACGGGCTGCCCACCGCCGAGCAGACGGGGCTCGCCTACCGTTCCATCGGTGTGACCCTCTACTCCTCGGCGGTCTTCTGCTTCGCCCCCGAGATCGCGCTCGCCTTCCACGAGGCGCTGAGGACCGGCGACGACGCCGCGGCCGCCCGCCTCCTCGACGGCTTCTTCCGCCCGCTGGTCGAACTCCGCGACAGGGGCCGCGGGTACGCGGTCTCGCTGGTGAAGGCCGGGGTCCGGCAGCGTGGCCTGGACGTCGGGGAGGTACGTCCGCCGCTGTCGGAGCCCTCGCCCGCGCATCTGGAGGAGCTGGCCGAACTCACGGAGCGCGGGTTGCGGCTGGTCCGCGACTCGGGCGCCTGACAAAGCGAGGGCCGCACACGCGGGGCGCCGGCTCCGCCCGCCGCCCCCGGTCCGCTCCCCGACGTCCCGTCCGGCGTCCCGCTGCCCCGACGCGGACGCGGGGCTCCCCTGGACGGCGGCCCGGACGGCGGTGCCTCGCGGGCGGCGGCGCTGTCACCCGGCCGTACCGGTGGGGTCCGGCCGGGCGACCCCGGCGGCGCGTGTCACATCCACGAGCTTGCTCCCGTCGTAGAGGTGTCAGCCGGAAAGGCCCGGACCCGGGCAGGCGTCAGGAACGAAGGAGCAGCTCATGGCCCGCATCTCGCTGGATCCCCCGCGCACGGTCTTCCTGCGGTTCGCCGAGTGGTACTCCCGGCGCAAGTACGGGAAGGTCCTCGACCCGCTGCTGGCCATGGGGCACAACCCCAGAGTGCTGCGGGCGGGAACCTTCTACGAGCAGGGCGTCGGCAAGTGGCGGGACCTGGACCCGGGCCTCAAGCACCTGGCGGAGATGGTCTCCGCCGCGCGCATCGGCTGCTCGTGGTGCATGGACTTCGGTTACTGGCTCGCCGAGGGCCTCGGCATGCCGATGGAGAAGGTCCAGTACGTGCCCGCGTGGCGGGAGCACAGGGAGCGCTTCAGCGAGATCGAACTGCTCGTGATGGAGTACGCCGAGGCGATGACCGAGACGGAGCCCACGGTGACCGACGCGATGGCGGAGGAGCTGATCGGCAGGCTGGGGGAGCGCGCGTTCGTCGAACTCACCGCGATCGTCGCCGTGGAGAACCATCGCTCCCGCATCAACGCGGCGCTGGGGCTGGTGGGCCAGGGGTTCTCCGACCAGTGCGCGGTGCCGCCGCACCGGTCGGGAGCGGCACCCGCCTGAGCACCACCCGGCAGGCCGCGCAGGCGGCGACGGCCCGTGGCAGGCGGGCCGTTCACGCGGGGTGCGGCACGCCGGCCGTCAGCCCGCCTCGCCGGCCGGTCCGGGCCACGCCTCCTCCGCGACGACGGCGCTCACGGGCAGCGGCCCGTAGACGTGCGGGAACTCCTCGGTGCCCGGACCGCACACCTCGCCGGGAACAGGCGGCTCGAAACGCACGGGTGCGGAGAGGCGCTCGCTGTCGATGACGAGGACGACGAGGCGGGAGGGGGCTGTGTCGGCGTACAACATCTCGGCCACTCGCGGCAGTTGGTGCCGCAGCGAGCAGTGGATGAAGCCCTCCTCCGCCAGGGTCCGCCCCCGCGTCGACATCTCGTACCGGCCGGAGGGGCGGGCGGACTCCCACACGGCGCGCTCCGTGATGTGCAGCAACTCAGCCATGCGGTCACGTTAGTGCGTGCGGCTCCGCACCGGCAGACGCCCTCGACGGCATGCCCGGAGCGCGCGCCGCGCCTCCGCTGCTGACGTCACCGCGTTCCCGGCGTGACGAAGCCCTGCTCGTAGGCCGCGACCACTGCCTGCGTACGGTCCCGGGCGCCCAACTTCGCCAGTACAGCGGCCACATGGCTCTTCACGGTGGCCGGGCCGACCGAGAGCCGGGCGGCGATCTCGGCGTTGGTGAGGCCTTCGGCCACCAGCCGCAGGACGTCGGCCTCGCGGCCGGTGAGCCGGGCGCGCAGAGCCTCCGGCCCGCGCCGGAGGCCGGGGGCGTACCGGGCGGCCAACTGCCGTACCGCCGCCGGGTAGAGGAGCGTGTCGCTGCGGGCGACGAGCCGCACGGCCTGCACCAGGTCCTCGGCGGCCGCGCGTTTGAGCAGGAAGCCGTGCGCTCCCGCGCGGAGGGCGTCGTAGACGTAGGAGTCGTTCTCGAAGGTGGTCACGACGACGATCCGGGGCGCCTCCTCGCCCATGGAGCCCAGCAGTTGCTCCGTCGCGCGGATGCCGTCGACGTCCGGCATCCGCACGTCCATGAGCACCACGTCGGGGCGCAGCGCCCGTACGACGGAGACGGCCTCGGCCCCCGTGGCCGCTTCGCCGACGACCGCCATGTCCTCCTCGGCGCCCAGGATGGCGCGCAGCGCGCTGCGGACCATGCGTTCGTCGTCGGCGACGACCAGCCGCAGCTCCCGCGGCGCGGGTGTCTCCGCGTGACCGGTACCGCCCGGCCGGGGCGGCGACGTCACAGCGTCCCCTCCGCCTGCTCGACGTGTCCGGGCCGTCCCGGCCCTCCGCTCCGCAACGGCAGCCGTGCCGTCATCCGCCAACTCCCCTCATGCGGTGCCGACTCGACGCTGCCGCCGAGCAGGGCCGCTCGTTCCTCCATGCCGCGCAGTCCGCGTCCGCCCCGCCGCCGGCCCCTGCCGTGGGACGCGTCCGCATCGCGGGGGCCGGGCAGCGGGTTCTCCACGCGGACGACCAACTCCTCGCCCCGGCCGGTGGCGTGGACCTTTATCGACAGATCGACGGGCACCCGGCCCGCGTGCCGCAGTACGTTCGTCAGCCCTTCCTGGACGATCCGGTACGCCTCACGGGACAGCTGGTCCGGAAGAGCCGCGAGCACCGCTCCCTCCTCGTCCGGGAACGTGCCGCTCACCCGTACTCCGGCCGCCCGCATCCGCTGGAGCAGGCCCTGCAGACCCGACGCCAGGGTGGGCGGCCGGGGCTCCCGGGCACGGCCCGGCGAACCGTCCTCCGCCGCGGGTCCGTCGGGCTCGTCGACCTCGCGCAGCACGCCGAGCACTCCGTCCAGCTCGGCCACGGCGCTGCGCGCGGTCTCCTCGATCGCCGCCAGCGCCTCACGCGTGAAGTCCGGGTCCGTGCCGAGGACGCGGCGTGCCGCCCCGGCCTGCAGTGTCACGGCACTGAGCGCGTGCCCCACGGAGTCGTGCAGTTCGCGTGCCAGGCGGTTGCGTACGGCCAGGTCCGCGGCACGCCGTTCGGCCAGGGCCAGCCGGTCGGCCGGGGTGGGTCCCAGCAGCACGGGCGCGCAGCGGTCGAGGAGCGCTCCCGCGGCGTGGACGGCCGCGACCAGCGCCGCCGCCAGCGCCAGCCCGGCGGGCAGCGCCGTCCACGCGGCGGGGCCGTCCGGCCAGAGCCACTCGACCTCGCGCAGGGACTCGACGAACGGATACAGCACCAGGACGGCGGCCGCCGGCGGCAGAGCGAGGCTCGCGCCGCTGATCAGGGCGCCCACTCCGGCGTGCAGGGTGAACCAGCCCGCCGTCCGCCGTCGCGCAGCCCAGGAGCCGGCGGGTTCGCTCACCATCGAGGACTGCGGAACGGAACACAGAGCTCCGGCGGCGGCCGACTCCAGCGGGCGCACGAGCGGGAAGAGCAGCGCGGTCCCCGCGACCAGCGGCAGGCACATCGCGTACACGGCGAACTGCGGGCCGAGCCCGGTGAAGACGTCGATGCCCGGCACGGTGAGGCTCAGGACGACCGTCACCAGCAGGAAGTACGGCATCAGCAGCGCGCCGCCGAGCAGCAGGTGCACCCAGCGCCGGGCCAGCCGCCGGCCGGCCTCCCGCCACCTTCGCGGGGTCACGCCGGCAGCCGCCCCGCGTGAGGCGCGCCCGGCACGGACGCGGCGCTCGGCACCGGCGCGTCAGCCCGTACGTACGCCGCGCGCCGGGTCAGCAGGCGGCCCCCGAAAGCGGCGATCCCCAGTCCGACGAGCATCTGCCCAGCGTAGAGCGCACACATCATGGCGGTGGGCTGTTTGCCGAGCGTTCCGCCCACCCCTGCAAGGGAGTTGAGCAGCAGCCAGCCGCCCCAGCACGCCAGCGCCCCGGAACCGGTCCATACGAGCACGAGGGGCGGCAGCAGCCGTCCCCCGCCGCGTCGGCCCGCCGCCAGCAGCAGGCCCGCGGCGGCGAGGAGCGCCAGGACGGTGAAGGACGCCTCGGTGACGACGGTGTCCGCGTCGTACGCCGCTCTGCGCTCGTGGTCGAGGCCGAAGCCCAGCCCCGCGGCCCACATGGCGTGCACGGCGCCCGGCAGCAGGGCGCCGAGGGAGCCGAGCAGGGCGTGGGAGGGCCGTACGGCCGACTCAGGACGGTCCGCGGGGCGGACCGGACCGTCGATCAGGGACCGCCAGCGTGCGCGCCCGTACAGCACGAAGAGAGCGCCCAGGGCGAGCGCCTGGAGGACGAACCCCGTGTAGACGGTGGTCCACACCCAGCTGTCCAGCAGTTCGCTCTCCGCCGACGTGCCCGCGGACCCGGCGCTGGAGGCCCCACCGCCGGCCACTGCGGCGTGGAGCGACTGGACGGGAAAGGCGATGAGGATCGGGCTGAGGAACCCGGTCGCCGCCCACAGCGGCACGAGCATCAGCCACGCGGGAAGCCGCGCTCCCCAGGGACGGACGAGCGCGAGGGCCAGGACGACGACGCAGGAGTCCAGCAGCACGCCCAGCGCGTTCGCCGCGGCGAGCAGCCCGCCGCCTTCGCGCAGCGGGCTCCCCTCCGGGATCCCGATGTGGCTGCCGGACACCCAGGCGGTCTTGAGCGCGAGATAGGGCAGGCACGCGGCCCATGCGGCCAGGCACAGAACGGTGCGCGCGCTTCGCGGAGTCGGGGTCTTCATGCGGTCCACCCTCGCGGCGCGCGGGGGTGGGGGCGTCCTGCCTGACGGCGAACCGCCTCCGCCGCGCGGCGGAGACCCTCTCGTCCCGGCTGCGGAGCCGGGAGGCGCGTCAGAGGCGCCTGGTGGCCATCGTCAGCCGGTCCCGCGCGTCGAACAGTGCGTCCCTGATCATCTGCTCGTGCGCGGGCGTCAGCCGCGCGACGGGGACCGAGCAGCTGACGGCGTCCCGCGCGGGCGTCCGGTAGGGGATGGCGACGCCGAAGCAGCGCAGCCCCAGCGTGTTCTCCTCTCGGTCGACGGCGTAGCCCTGCTCGCGCACCAGCGCTAGCTGCCGGATCAGCGCCTCGCGGTCGGTGACGGTGTGCTCCGTGAGGGCCGGCAGCTTCTCCGGCAGCATCTCGCGGACCTGCTCGTCGTCGTACGTGGCCAGCAGCGCCTTGCCGAGCGACGTGGAGTGCGCCGGCAGCCGCCGCCCGACGCGGGTGAAGGGCCGCAGGTAGTGCTGCGACTGGCGCGTGGCGAGGTAGACGACGTTCGTGCCGTCGAGCCTGGCGAGGTGGATGGTCTCGGTGGTGTCCTCGGAGAGCCGGTCCAGCGTCGGGCGGGCGGCGGCCACGGCCTCGTCGCCGTCGATGTAGGAGGTTCCGACCAGCAGCGCCCGCACGCCGATGCCGTAGCGTGTGCCCGTGGAGTCCGTCTCCACCCAGCCCAGATCGACGAGCGTGCGAAGAAGCATGTACAGACTGGACTTGGGGTACCCGACGGCTTCCTGCACGCTGGCGAGGGAGTGCATGCCGGGCCGTCCGGCGAAGAACTCCAGCAGCTCCACCGTGCGGACAGCGGACTTGACCTGCGACGCACCCGTCTCACCGGCTGACATCGACCTTGACCCCCTCGTCGCGGCACTCTTAGGGTCCCCGGCAGTGGTTCACTGACAGAGACGGTGTTCAGCATATCGAACAACCTCTCTGCGGAGACAAGCACGCGGCAGGAGGAAATCACGGTGGCAGCACCAGTGTGGAGCGTCGACCCCAGGACCGGACAGCAGCGCGAGCAGGTCGGCACGGAGGCCACAGCCGTCGACGTCGACGCGGCGGTACGCGCCGCGCACGGCGCCCTCGAGCCGCTCGCCGACCGCGCGGTGCGCGCCGCGCTGCTCCGCGCCGCGGCAGATCAACTGGGCGCGGCGAGCGAGGAGATCATCGCGACGGCGGACGCCGAGACCGCCCTCGGGCGGCCGCGGCTCCCCGGCGAGCTGGCCCGCACCCAGGCCCAGCTGCGCTCCTTCGCCGACGAGATCGAGGACGGCACCTACCTCGGCATCACCGTCAACCACGCCGACCCCGACTCGACCCCGCCCTGCCCCGACCTGCGCCGCTACCGGATCCCGCTCGGCGTCGTGGCGGTCTACGCCGCCTCCAACTTCCCGCTGGCCTTCTCCGTGCCCGGCGGCGACACCGCCAGCGCGCTCGCCGCGGGCTGCCCCGTCGTCGTCAAGGCCCACCCGGACCACCCGGCGACGTCCGAGCTGACGGCGGCGGCGCTGCGCCGCGCGGCGGCCGAGGTGGGGCTGCCCGAGGACGTACTCACCGTGGTGCACGGGTTCGAGGCGGGCGTGGAGCTCATCAAGCACCCCCTCGTCGCGGCGGCGGGGTTCACCGGGTCCGTCCGCGGCGGCCGCGCCCTCTTCGACGCCGCTGCGGCCAGGCCGGCGCCCATCCCCTTCCACGGCGAACTCGGCTCCCTCAACCCCGTGGTGGTCACGGCCGCCGCGGCTGCCGAGCGGGCGGAGGAGATCGGTGCGGGGCTCGCCGGTTCCATGACGATGGGCACCGGCCAGTTCTGCACGAAGCCCGGATTCGTCCTCGCACCTGAGGGTGAGGACGGCGACAAACTGCTCTCCGCCCTGCGGGAGAAGGTCGCCGAGGCGGCCCAAGGGCCCTTGCTGGACAGCCGGATGCGCGAGTCCTTCCTGGAAGGCATCAGCGCCCGCACGGAGTTGGAGGGCGTCGAGGCTCCCGTGCTCGCGGGCGCGGGCGACGACGGGCACACCGTCGGTGCCGGCGTCCTCACCGTTCCCGCCGGGAAGGTCGGGCAGCCGCAGTACGAGTTGCTGCTGGAGGAGTGCTTCGGCCCGGTCACCGTCGTCGCGCGCTACCGGGACGACGACGAGGTCTCCGCGGTGCTCTCGCGGCTCCCCGGCAACCTGACCGCCACCGTCCAGCTCAGCGGAGGCGAAGCCGCCGGTGACGGCGGCCGCGGTGCGCGCCTGCTGGCGGCGCTGACCCCGCTGGCGGGCCGCGTCCTCGTCAACGGCTGGCCCACGGGCGTCGCCGTGGCGCCCGCACAGCACCACGGCGGCCCCTACCCGGCCACCACCTCCACCTCGACCTCCGTGGGCGCCACCGCGATCGAGCGCTGGCTCCGTCCCGTCGCCTACCAGGACGCGCCGGACGCGCTGCTGCCGGCCGAGCTGCGGGAGTCCAACCCGCTGGGGCTGCCGCGGCGCGTCGACGGGCGCTGGGAGCGCTGAGAGGCGCGGTCAGCGCGCCCCTAGCGCGGCCGGAACCGGAAGGGCCCGAGGCCCAGGACAGGCGGCATCCCGCGGCGTCCCGCGGGATGCCGCCGCGCGTTGCGTAACGGGACCGTGCTCGGCGCGTCCGGCGGCCGGAGAGGGGCGGTTCAGGGCCGCCACTCGGGACGGCTCATGCCGTGCACGTTGCGGTAGGCGGCCCGTTCCGGGGGCGTCCAGCCCTTCAGCAGCTCCGGATCGAGGCGGTAGACCTCGACGCCGATCGGATGGCAGAACTCGACGGGGTCGACGTCGGAGCCCGGCCCCCACATGGGAACCGACAGATCGCCGCCCGGGCACGTCGAGAGCGCGCACAGCAGGTCGAGTTCGGCGAAGAACTCCAGGTGGTCGCCGGGGCGCGCGGGGCAGTCCTTCATGAAGTACTGGTCGTCGTCGTTGAGTCCGGTGCACTGGAAGACGTTGAGGACGTCGTGCACGTCGAACTCCGTGAGCCCGTACGGGAGTACGGCGCGGACCAGGTTCGAGTGGCAGTGGAAGTCGAAGTCCTCGCCGGTCAGCATGCGGTTGACGTACGGGTCGCAGCGCGTGCCCAGCAGGTCGTGGACCCTGCCGCCCTCCGCGTCCCTCCCGTACCCGGCGAGGGTGTCGGAGGTGATCGTCAGCAGCGGTCGCAGGAACGGCAGCGTCGACCACAACCGGTCGTAGGTGCTCACGTGCGCCCGCTGCAGCTGCCTCGTGCGCGAGGCCCACAGCCGCTCGCGGGGGTCGTGACTGTTCCATACGTTGAGGTCGCCGACCTGGGGGCCGTCCACCGTGACCAGGCGGCACACGTGCCCCGCGGGGACCTCCCAGGCCCTGCCGGAGCGGATCGGCACGGTGAAGCGCTCCACGAGCTCCCGTCCGTCCAGCGCGGAGGCCGCGCGTCCGTAGAACGCGCGGTCGACGTCGAGGGGGCCGCCCTCGGATGCCCGGTATGCGGCTGCGGTGCCTGCCATGCGTGCGTACGCTCCCTCGCTGTCGTGCCGTCGTGCCGTCGTGCTGTACGTGGTGCTGTGGCGCCGTCGTGCTGTCCGAGCCGCCGCCCCGGCAGACGGCGACGCACGCCTCTCCTCCGTCGGACTGGGCTGGCGGGCTGGCGGGCGGCGGACCCGGCCGGTGCCGGTGGTGCGGCTCCGCCGATCTCAACGGAGAGGCGCCCGCGCGGAAAAGGGGGAGGCCGTCATGCGGCCTCCCCCTTCTCCAGCGGGATCAGGTGTGACGTCGTGTGTGTCACCTGACGGGCGTGAACTCCCGTGCCCCGATGAAGTCGGGACGGCGTACCGGTGCCGCGAAGGGCTCCACCGCCTCGTTCTCCACGCTGTTGAAGACGATGAACACGTTGCTCCGGGGGTACGGAGTGATGTTGTCACCGCTTCCGTGCATGCAGTTGCAGTCGAACCAGACCGCCGAACCCGGCTCGCCCGTGAAGAGCTTGATGCCGTGTGCGTCGGCGAACTTGGTCAGGGACTCGTCGGAGGGAGTCCCCGCGTTCTGCATCTGCAGTGATTTCTTGTAGTTGTCCTTCGGCGTCTCGCCCGCGCAGCCGAGGAACGTGTTGTGCGACCCCGGCATGATCATCAAGCCGCCGTTGGTGTCGTAGTTGCGGGTCAGCGCGATCGAGACCGAGACGGTCCGCATGTTGGGGATGCCGTCTTCCGCGTGCCAGGTCTCGAAGTCGGAGTGCCAGTAGAAGCCCGTGGCCCCGAAGCCCGGCTTGACGTTGATCCGGGACTGGTGGACGTAGACGTCCGATCCCAGGATCTGCCGTGCCCGGCCCACTACCCGCGGGTCCTTCACCAGGTCGGCGAAGAGCTCGCTGATCTTGTGCACCTCGAACACGGTGCGGATCTCGTCCGTCTTGGGCTCGATGATCGAGCGCTCGTCGGCACGGACATCCGCATCCGTGGTGAGCCGGTTCAGTTCCTGCCGGTACATGTCGACCTCATCGGGAGTGATGAGCTGGTCGACCGAAAGGAATCCGTCCCGCTCGTAGTCCGCCAGCACCGCGGCCTCGATGGGCCCCGGGGCACCCGGCTCGGACCACACGACTGGGTCCATGCGTGGTGTGGCCACCTCGGTGGTTCCGCGAGTCGGGTACAGGTCGGCGGTTCGCTCGGGTGCGGTGGTCATGGTGTTGCCTTCCTCTCCTCTCGTACGGCCCTGTATTGGTGGGCGAGCGGCCTGATGCGGCCGAAACGGCCTGTGGCGGCCGGGCTTTGGAACTCAGTCCTCGGCGGGTTCGGTGAGAAGCGGGTAGACGCCGTTCTCGTCGTGATCCTCCCGGCCGGTGACGGGCGGGTTGAAGACACAGATGCACCGGAAGTCGGTCTTGGGGCGCATGGTGTGCTTCTCGTGCCCGTCGAGGAGGTACATGGTGCCGGGGGTGATCAGGTGCTTCTCACCCGTCTCGTCGTTGGTGAGTTCCGCCTCGCCCTCGACGCAGAGTACGGCTTCGATGTGATTTGCGTACCACATCGACGTCTCCGTACCCGCGTAGAGCGTGGTCTCGTGCAGGGAGAAGCCGACTCGCTCCTTGGCCAGCACGATCCGCTTGCTCTCCCAGGTACCGGATGCGGACTTGATGTGTCGGTCGGTGCCTTCGATGTCCTTGATGGAACGAACAATCACGTTCTGTCTTGCCCTTCTCTCTCATTACGGGGTCGGCCCGCCCCGGACGCAACCGGGGCGGGCCGTGAACGGGAAGTTACGCGGTTTCGCGGACTGCGCGCGCCAGTACGCGCAGCCCCTCGTCCAGCTCCTCGGGAGTGATCGTCAGGGACGGCAGGAGCTTGACCACCTCGCTCTGCGGACCCGAGGTCTCGACGAGCAGACCCAGGTCGAAGCAGCGCTTGGCGACGGCACCGGCACGGTCCTTGTCGTGGAACTCCAGGCCCCACACGAGGCCGCGGCCGCGGTAGTCGGCCACGTCTTCGGTGTGTTCCTCGGAAATCGCGCGCAAAACCGTCTCAACCTGCTCACCGCGGGAGAGGGTCTGCTTCTCCATCTGGCTGTCGGTCCAGTAGGTCTCCACCGCGGCCGTGGCCGTCACGAAGGCCGGGTTGTTGCCGCGGAAGGTGCCGTTGTGCTCGCCGGGCTCCCAGATGTCCAGCTCGGGCTTGAACAGGGTGAGCGCCAGCGGCAGTCCGTAGCCGCCGATGGACTTCGACAGGGTGATGATGTCCGGCTTGATGCCCGCCTCCTCGAAGGAGAAGAAGGCGCCGGTGCGGCCGCAGCCCATCTGGATGTCGTCGACGATGAGCAGCATGTCGTGCCGCTCGCACAGGTCGGCCAGGTCGCGCAGCCACTCGGCGCGCGCGACGTTGATGCCGCCCTCGCCCTGGACCGTTTCGACGATCACCGCGGCGGGCTTGTTGAGGCCGGAACCCTGGTCCTCCAGCAGCCGCTCGAACCAGACGAAGTCCTCGGTCGTGCCGCCGAGGTAGTCGTCGAACGGCATGGGCGTGCCGTGGACGAGCGGGATGCCCGCGCCGGCGCGCTTGAAGGCGTTGCCGGTGACGGCGAGCGAGCCCAGCGACATGCCGTGGAAGGCGTTGGTGAAGGAGACGATCGACTCGCGGCCCTTTACCTTGCGGGCGAGCTTCAGCGCCGCCTCGACGGCGTTGGTGCCGGTCGGGCCGGGGAACATCACCTTGTGGTTCATGTCGCGGGGCTTGAGGATCTTCTCGTGGAAGGTCTCCAGGAAGGCCCGCTTGGCGGTCGTGCTCATGTCCAACCCGTGCACGACGCCGTCACGTTCGATGTAGTCGATCAGCGCCCGTTTGAGAACGGGGTTGTTGTGGCCGTAGTTGAGCGTTCCCGCACCGGCGAAGAAGTCCAGGTAGGTGTGGCCGTCTTCGTCGTACATGTGCGAGCCCTGGGCCCGGTCGAAGATCGTGGGCCAGCTGCGGCAGTAGCTGCGGACTTCCGACTCGACGGTCTCGAAGACGCTGAGGTCCGGCTGGGTGATGGTCACAGCATGCTCCTGGGAGTGAGTTGAGTGCTGAGAAGTGCTTCTTGCGGATGTGCCTTGCGAAGTTGCGAAGTTCAGGGGTTGCGGATCTGTTCGAAGTTCGGGACGCGAAGCAGTACGCGCGGGCGGGCGCTCAGCGTGGGGTGAGCGGCCCGAGGCCGGACAGCGACGCGACCGGCCCGATGCGGTACAGCACTTCGGGTTCGTGACCGCTCTCGGGGAAGTCGCCCGCGTCGAAGAGCACCTCCTTCTCCACGGGGGCGCCGTGGCGCGCCGCGAAAGAGGTGAAGAGGCGGTTCGAGGGCGTGTTGTCCGGGGTGACGGTGGTCTCGATCCCGTCGATCCCCGCTTCCCGCGCGACGCGGGCGGCGAGCCCGTCGAGCATCGCCGCCGCCAGCCCGCGGCCTCGTGCCGCCTCGTCGACGGCGACCTGCCAGACGAGGAGCGTCCGGGGCTGCCGGGGGCGCACGTAGCCGGTGATGAAGCCGACTGGTTCGCCGTCCGTGCCCCGTGCTACCACGGAGGTCCCTGCGAAGTCGCGGCACCACAGGAGATAGCTGTAGGAGGAGTTGAGGTCGAGCGTCCGTGAGTCGCGGGTGATGCGCCACAGCGCCGCCCCGTCCTCAGGCCGCGGAGCGTCGAGTGTCAGCCCCTCCGGCATTTCCAGGAAATTCCTATGGGCACGTGCATGGTCTGCTTGTGCGGCGGTCATGGGTATTAAATTTACCCAGCAGATGCCAAAAACGCACGGCGGACCGGGGTTACGCAAGAAGGGGTTCCTGTGTTATCGCGCGCAGGCGCGCAGGTGAGATGAGGGGCGCCGTTATGCCCCGACTTAAAGGGATTTTCCCGGAGGATACGGGCGCCCTGTGGAGTCTGTCACATCCTCGAAACGACCTCGTGAGGTGCTCGAATTACGTCAGGGTAACCATAGAAAATTCGAGTGTTTAAGCCCTCGGAAAGCGGGAACAAGAATACGGGCGGCTACGCTCGATGAATTCCGGGAATGCATTCTCCTCCGTTGAGTTCAATGTCGCATCTCCAAGCCCGCGAGCGCAATGGGATCGCCACGTTCCGTATGCGGTCCTGAGCAGCCGGAAATGCCGGGCGGGTATGAACGCGGGGGAGCGGCTCGTAGGCTGCGGCCCATGAGCGACGGCGGGATTCTTCACATCAAGGGGCGCGTGCTGGCCGGGCCCGAGGACGTCCGGGACGAGCTGTGGGTGGTGGACGGGCACATCACCTACGAACGCCCCCCGGGCACGGTTCCTGACGCCGGCGTCATCGAGGGCTGGGTGCTGCCCGGCCTCGTGGACGCCCACTGCCACGTGGGGCTCGGCTCCGACGGCCCCGTCGACGAGTCGGCCACGGAGAAGCAGGCGGTCACGGAGCGGGAGGCCGGCGCGCTGCTGCTGCGCGACGCGGGCTCCCCCTCGGACACCCGCTGGGTCGACGACCGCGCGGATCTGCCGCGGATCATCCGCGCCGGCAGGCACATCGCCCGCACGAAGCGCTACATCCGCAACTTCGCGCACGAGATCGAACCCGGCGACCTCGCCGCCTACACCCGGCGCGAGGCCCGCCGCGGCGACGGCTGGGTGAAGCTCGTCGGGGACTGGATCGACCGCGAGGAGGGCGACCTCGCCCCGTGCTGGCCGCGCTGGGCCGTGGAGGAGGCGATCGCCGCCGCCCACGAGGAGGGCGCCCGCGTCACTGCGCACTGCTTCGCGGAGAGCTCGCTCCGCGACCTGGTCGAGGCCGGGATCGACTGCGTCGAACACGCTACGGGGCTCACGGAGGAGACCGTCCCGCTCTTCGCGGAGCGCGGCGTCGCGATCGTCCCCACCCTCGTGAACACCGCCACGTTCCCGCAGCTCGCCGCGGGAGGCGAGAAGTACCCCCGCTGGGCCGCGCACATGCGGCGGCTCCACGAGCGCCGCTACGAGACGGTCCGCGCCGCGTACGAGGCGGGCATCCCCGTCTTCACGGGGACGGACGCCGGCGGGTCGCTGCCGCACGGGCTCGTCTCCGCGGAGGTCGGCGAGCTGGTCAAGGCGGGCATCCCCGCGGCGGACGCCCTGTCGGCGGCCGTCTGGGGCGCCCGGCGCTGGCTGGGCCGCCCCGGACTGGAGGAGGGAGCCCCCGCCGACCTCGTCGTGTACGCGGAGGACCCGCGGGCGGACGTCGGGGTGCTGGGCTCCCCGCGGAGGGTCGTGCTGCGGGGAGAGGTGGTGCACTAGCCGTGGAGGACGGCGGAGCGCTCACGGCCCGGGAGGGCGGACAAGGCGCGGGGGAGGCCCCGCAGCGGATGCCGGAGGGGTCCCGCCGGGTGGACGCCTCCGGGATCGTCTCGTGGAGCGCCATGGAGCTCTCGCGGGCCGTCGCGGGCCGTGAAGTGACGTGCACCGAGGTCATGCGGGCGTACTTGGAGCACATCGAACGGGTCAATCCGCACGTCTGCGCGATCGTCGGGGCACAGGCGCCGGAACTCTCCCTGGAGCAGGCGCGGGAGCGGGACCGGGAGCTGGAGCGCGGTGAGAGCCGCGGCTGGATGCACGGCTTCCCGTACGCGGTGAAGGACCTCGCGGAGGCGCGCGGTCTGCCGTGGACTGAGGGTTCGCCCCTGCACAGGGACCGCGTCGCGGAGCGGGACGCCCCGTTCGTGCGGCGCGTCAGGGACGCCGGCGCGGTCGTGATCGGCAAGACCAACACCCCCGAGTTCGGCCTGGGTTCGCAGACGTACAACCAGGTGTGGGGGACGACGGGCAACGCCTACGACCCCGCGCTCACGGCGGGCGGCAGCAGCGGGGGAGCGGCCTGCGCCCTCGCCCTGCGGATGCTGCCGGTCGCCGACGGCAGCGACTACATGGGTTCCCTGCGCAACCCCGCCGCGTTCAACAACGTGCTGGGCCTGCGCCCGAGTCAGGGACGCGTCCCAGGCCCCGGGTTCACCGGCCAGCCGGGTGTCGCGGGTCCGATGGCCCGCACGGTGACGGACCTCGCGTGGCTGCTGTCGGTGATGGCGGGACCGCACGAGGAGTCCCCGACGGCGTTCCCGGAGAGCGGCGAACGCTTCCGGGAGCCCCTGGAACGCGATTTCCGTGGGACGCGCGTGGCATGGGTCGGCGACTGGCGTGGGCGGCTGGCCACCGAGCCGGGAGTGCTGGAGGTGTGCCGTTCCGCGCTGTCCGTCTTCGAGGCGCTCGGATGCGAAGTGACCGACGCCGTACCGGACTTCCCGGCCGACGAGCTCTGGCGGACGTTCCTCACGTGGCGCTGGTGGGCGGCCCTGGACCGGTACGGCCTCTACGCCGATCCCGCCGCACGGGAGCGGATGAAGCCCGAGGCGGTGTGGGAGACGGAGCGGGGTCTGGCCCTGAGCGCCCTCGACGTCGCGGAGGCGGCCGCGTCGCGGGACCGTTGGTACGCGGCGCTGGCGGAGTTCTTCCGCGACTACGACTACGTCCTCGCACCAGCGGCACAGGTCTTCCCCTTCGCGAAGGAGACGAGGTGGCCCGAGGTGGTCGGCGGACGCCGTATGGACACCTACCACCGCTGGATGGAGACGGTGGTGCCCTGGTCGCTGGTCGGCGTGCCGGTGATCGGGATGCCGGCCGGGTTCGGCCGGCAGGGGCTGCCGGCGGGCCTGCAGCTCGTCGGCAGACCGCGAGCCGACTTCGAGGTGCTTCAACTGGCCTACGCGTACGAGCAGTCGACGAACTGGGTGGAGCGCCGCACGCCCGCGCCGGCGGCCGCGGGCTGAGCGGGCCGCCCTCCGGCCCCGGGGCGGGGCGATCGGGCGGACGTCAGGCGCCGCGGCGGCCGTCGGGACTGTGCGTCGGCGCTCAACTCGGCCCTCCCGTCCGGGGCGTGTGCGCCCCGTGGTGAGAACACCCGCTGGGCGGGGGTGAGTCGTGCGGCCCCGACGGGAAGGCGGCCGCGAACGGCCGCCGGGCTCAGTCGGTTTCGATGCCGCGCGCTGCGAAGACCTCCGCCGCGTCCGGCACCGCCAGGACGCCGTCCTCCACGAAGGTGACCTCCCGCAGGTTGGGCAGCAGGGCGAGGTCGTCGAGCGAACGGACGTCGAAGAGGCCGTCCTCGCCGTCCCAGGCGGGAGCGCAGTGCCCGAAGACCTCTGCGCCGGCGTCGAAGCACAGCTCCTCGACGCGTGCGAGCAGCTCGGCCGGTATCTCCAGTGTCTCGAAGTGGGCGCGGGGCTCCGGCAGCACCTCCGCTTCGAGAGCGTTCTCCAGGACGTAGTCAGCGGGGTCGTCGATTCCCCGCTCGGCCAGTTCCTCTGACAGGTCGTAGACCGGGAGGAGCGGCTCGGGGCCGTACATGAGCTCCTCGACGACGAGGAGCTTGAGGTTGAAGTCGCGGAACTGGCTCATGGGACATGGGTATCAGGGAGGAACGACAGCCCCCGGCCCGGACCCGGACCGGACCCGGACCGGACCCGGTCCTTCCGGACGGCGGTGAGCGAGGGCCACCGAGATTCAGGGCGGGGTGCCTGCGGTGCCGGCCGCGGCCTGCGCGTGAACTGAGCGGGCCGGGACTGTTCGCGTCACGACAGCCCCTAGCCGGGGGAGTCGGCCTTCTCGTCCGGGTTCCACTCCAGGAGCCGCACCTTGGCGACCGTTCTCACGTGGTCGCGCATCGCGGCGGCCGCGGCCTCGGGGTCGCCTGCCTGGACCGCGTCGAGGATGCGTACGTGCTGGTCGAGGGAGCGGGTGGGCCGTCCGGGCTGGCGCAGGGACTCAGTGCGGCTCTCCGCGACCGCTTCGGCGATCGAGCGCATGAACTCCGCGAGAAGGGAGCTGTGCCCCGCCGCGGTGACCGCCGCGTGGAACTGACGGTCGCCTTCGACGCCGTGACCGCCTGCGGCGATGTCCGCCTCCATGGCGCTCAGGGCGGCGCGCATCGCCTTCAGGTCCTCCTCCGTGCGGCGCTCGGCGGCGAGTTCGGCGAGCTTGGTCTCCATCGCCTCCCGGGCCTCGAGCACGTCGGGGAGGCGCCGCCTGCGTTCCACCAGGCGTTCGACGGGTTCCGCGTCGAGGGTGCCGCCCACCATGTACGTGCCCCCGCCGTGCCGGGTCTCCACGAGCCCCTGCACTTCCAGGACGACCACGGCCTGCTTCACAGACGCCCGGCTGACACCCAGGCGCTGGGCCAGTTCGCGCTCTGTCGGCAGCTTGTCGCCCGCGCGGAGCCCCTGCTCCACCGCGTAGGCCCTCAGCCGGTCGAGTACCTGCTCGTAGAGGCGAGGACGCGCCATCGGTCGCAGTGAGTCATCGGTCATGCGGGCCCCCTCGGTCAGCTGCCCCGTGGCCGGAGCCTAGCAGCGTGGATCAAAGGCTGAATGGCCAAGTGGACGGACCAATTCTGTCGCAGTCATTGACACCGGAGAGGACTCGACGCGAATGTGGTTCAGCCACTTGACCAGTCGGCCAGTTGGCCAATTCGCGACCGTACGGCCTCTGGTCCTTCGGCCTTTCCGAGCGGGCACCGGCACCGGCGTCGGCCGCGTCCGGACCGGCCCGCTACCACCACAGCGACCTTCCCCCGAGGCGATCCGCTCACGGGCCCGACGACGGGAGCCCCATGTCCGCCGAACTCATATCGATCCTGGTACTGGCGGTGATCTTCGTCGTCGCCACCACGCGCTCGGTCAACATGGGCGCTCTGGCCTTCGCGGCCGCCTTCGGCGTCGGCACGCTCGCCGCGGGCTTCGACGCCGAGGAGGTCTTCGCGGGCTTCCCCGGCGACCTGTTCGTGGTGCTCGTCGGCGTCACGTACTTCTTCGCCATCGCGCGGGCCAACGGCACGACCGACTGGCTCGTGCACGCCGGAATCCGGATGGTGCGCGGGCGCGTGGTGCTCATCCCGTGGGTGATGTTCGCCGTCACGGGCGTGCTGACGGCCATCGGCGCCGTCAGTCCCGCGGCGGTCGCCATCGTCGCGCCGCTCGCCATGGGATTCGCGGCGAAGTACCGCATCCACCCCCTGCTGATGGGCGCGCTCGTGGTGCACGGCGCCCAGGCGGGAGGTTTCTCCCCGATCAGCATCTACGGCTCGACGGTCAACAGCATCGTCGCCAGCGAAGGCCTGCCGGGCAACGAGCTGGCCCTGTTCGCCGCGAGCCTCGTCGTCAACCTCGTCATCGCGGCCGTCATCTTCGTCGCCTGCGGAGGCATGCGCCTCCGCGGGACCGGGGCGTCAGCCGCACCGGCCACCGCTGCGGAGCCGGAGGGCCCGGCGGGGAGCGCGGGCAGCGCGCCGGGGAAGTCCGGCAGCGGCGGGGGAGAGGGCACGGCCGCGGCCGGAGACCCGCGCCCCGTCGCCACAGCGCCGCCGGCCGCGGACCCCGAGGAGGAGCCCGGCGGCACGGTCACCCTGACTCCCGCCCGGTTCGCCACGCTCGCCGGGCTGGCGGTCCTCGTCGCCGCTGTCCTCGTCTTCGATCTCGACGCGGGCCTGACGGCCATCGCCCTCGCCGTGGTGCTCGCCGTGATCTGGCCCCAGGACAGCAAGGAGGCCGTCAACGGCATCACCTGGCCGACGGTGCTTCTGGTCTGCGGCATGCTCACCTACGTCAACGTGCTGGACGAGATGGGCACCATCGAGTGGGCCGGGGAGGGCGTCGCCGCCATCGGCGTACCGCTGATCGCCGCGCTGCTCTTCTGCTACATCGGCGGCTTCGTCTCGGCCTTCGCCTCGTCCGTCGGCATCATCGGCGCGCTCATCCCCCTGGTCGTGCCCTTCCTGGAGAAGGGCGAGATCGGCGTCGTCGGGATGGTGGCCGCGCTGTCCGTGTCCGCGACCGTCGTCGACGTCAGCCCGTTCTCGACCAACGGCGCCCTGGTCCTGGCCAGCGCCGAGGAGGTCGACAGGGACCGCTTCTTCCGCCAGCTCATGATCTACGGCGGTGCCGTCACGGCTGCGGTGCCGGCACTCGTCTGGCTGGCGATCGTCGTCCCCGGCCTCGGGTGACGCGCCGGGCTCCCGGGTAACCGCACTGTCGAGGGCCCTCGTCCGCCGGCGCCGTGCCGTCCCGGCGCCATGAACGCTCCGCCACCCGACCGTCCCGCGAACACGACCGAACCGTCCCGCTCACGCGTCCCCCGCGGACGACCGGACCACCACGCTGCCGTACCAGCGAGACTGCGAGGAAAGCCACCGTGTCCACCTTCTTCCCGGCGCTGCACACCCCGCCCCCGAAGACCGCCCTGGACTTCGGCGACCACTCCCTCACCTACGCCGAACTCGCGGCGGCGGCCGGCACGCTGGCCCGGGAACTCACCCCCGGGCAGCGCGTCGCCGTATGGGCGACCCCCACTCTCCACACCGGCGTCGCGGTAGTGGCCGCCCTCCTCGCCGGAGCGCCCGCCGTACCGGTCAACCCGAGGGTCGGAGAGCGGGAACTGGCGCACATCGTCGGCGACAGCGAACCGGCCCTCGTACTCGCCGAGCCGGAAGCCTCCCTCCCCGCGGTGCTCGACGCGCTGCCCCGCATCGACGTCAGCCCCGAGCCGCCCGCCGCTCCCGCGCCGCCGCTCCCGGCCGAACCGGGCGAGGAGGCGCCCGCGGTGGTCGTCTACACCTCGGGCACGACGGGGCCGCCGAAGGGCGCCGTCCTCCCGCGGCGCGCGCTGGCCGGCACCCTCGACGCCCTCGAGGACGCCTGGGAGTGGACGGAGCACGACGTGCTCGTGCACGCCCTGCCGCTCTTCCACGTGCACGGCCTCATCCTCGGCGTCCTCGGGCCGCTGCGCCGCGCGGGGACGGTGCGCCACCTCGGCCGCTTCTCGACGGACGGCGTCAGCGACGCGCTGAGCGGCGGGGCGACCATGCTCTTCGGGGTGCCGACGATGTACCACCGGATCGCCGAGGAGGTCGGCGGCGACGAGAAGCTGGCCCGTGCTCTCGGGAAGGCCCGTCTCCTGGTCTCCGGCTCCGCCCCGCTGCCCGTGCACGACCACCGGCGGATCGCCGAGGCCACGGGCCGGCAGATCGTGGAGCGGTACGGCATGACGGAGACCCTGATGAACACCAGCGTCCGCGCGGACGGGGAGCGCCGTCCCGGCACCGTGGGCGTGCCGCTGGCGGGCGTCGAGGTGCGGCTCGTCGACGAGGACGGGCGCGGCATCGAGGTGTTCGACGGCGAGACCGTCGGCGAGATCCAGGTCCGGGGCCGCAACCTGTTCACCGAGTACCTCAACCGGCCCGACGCCACCGCGGAGGCCTTCGACGGCGGCTGGTTCCGTACGGGCGACATGGCGACCAGGGACCCCGACGGCTACGTGCGGATCGTCGGCCGCAAGGCCACCGACATCATCAAGAGCGGCGGCTACAAGATCGGTGCCGGTGAGATCGAGAACGTCCTGCTCGAACACCCCGATGTGCGGGAGGCGGCCGTCACGGGCGAGCCCGACGACGACCTCGGCGAACGCATCGTCGCCTGGATCGTCCCCGGTGCCCGGCAGCCCGGCGAGCAGGAGCTCGCCGAGCACGTCGCCTCCCAGCTGACGCCGTACAAGCGGCCCCGCGTGGTGCGGTTCCGCGAGACGCTGCCTCGCAACGACATGGGCAAGCTGATGAAGCGGGCGTTCCATGAGTGACGGCGCCGCCCCCCGCAGAGGACCGACGGCGCGGGACGTGATCCGCGCCGTCTCCAGCGGCTTCGCCGAACTCCCGGGCACCAGCGCCGAGTTCCGCCCGGACGGCCACCGTGCGGCGGACGGTCCCCTCGCCTGGGACGGCCCCCTCGCCTGGGACGGATACGGCGTCGCCCGCGAGCGCGCGGTGGAGCGCACCGGCGAGAGCGAGTCGGTGGTATGCGGCACGGCGGTGGCCGGCGGCGTGGAAGTGGTGCTGATCGCCTTCGAGTTCGCTTTCCTCGGCGGCTCGCTGGGAGCCCGCACCGGCGACCGGATCGCCGCGGCCTACGCGCAGGCCCGCGCACGCGGCATGCCCGTGGTCTCCCTCATCGCCACGGGCGGCAGCCGCATGCAGGAGGGCATGGTCGCCCTGTCCCAACTGCAGCGCGTGGCACAGGAGTCGATGCTCACGCGACGGGCGGGTCTGCCGCAGATCGCCGTGCTGCGCGACCCCTCCACCGGCGGGGGATGGGCCACGCTCGGCGCCGGAGCGGACGTCGTCCTCGCGCTGCCGGGGGCACAGGTCGCCTTCGCGGGGTCGCGCGTACGTCCGCAGGGCGCCGATCCGCACCCCTACTCCGCGGAGGGGCAGTGGGAGGCGGGGCACGTCGACCAGATCGTGGGGGAGGAGGAGCTGCGGGAGGCACTCGGCCGGTGGCTCACGCTGCTGACCGGCGGCTCCGGCACCGCTCCGCCCCCTCCGGGGGCCCTGCCCGGGGGACGCCCCCCGTCCGTCCCCGCCGACGGGCAGGAGGCGGTGGCGCGCGCCCGCGACGCACTGCGGCCGCGCGCCGCCGCCTATCTGGACGACTACTTCGACACGCGTGAGGACGTGCGGGGGGACCGCTGCGGCGGCACCGACGAGGGGACGCTCTGCGGCTTCGGGCGCCGGGAAGGCCGAACGGTCGCCTACGCGGCGCAGTGCGGGACCGCCACACGCCCCGCGGGCTTCCGTACCGCGGCCCGTCTGATCCGTACCGCGGACCGGCTGGGCATCCCCGTGCTCACGCTCATCGACACGCCGGGAGCGGCCAACGACGCGGAAGCGGAGCGGGCGGGCGCGGGCCCCGCCATCGCCGACGCCTTCGCCGCGGTCGCCGAGGCGACGGTTCCGGTCACGTCGCTGCTCATCGGGGAGGGCGGCTCGGGCGGCGCCCTGGCACTCGCCGCGCCCGGGAGGCTGTGGGTCACCCCCGACAGCTACTTCTCCGTGATCGCTCCCGAGCTGGCCGCGGCGATCCTCAAACGGCCGGGCGACGAAGTCGCGCGCACCGCCGACCAGTTGTGGCTCCGGCCGCAGGACGTGGTGCGGCTGGGCATCGCGCGGGGCGTCGTGGACGAGCGGTCGTCCCGGGAGGAGCCGTCGAGCAGCGGCGCCGCAAGAGCCCGGTAGCCGCCGGACCTACGGCGGCGCCCGGTGCGCGCTCGCCGGGGGCTCAGGGGAGTCCGAGAACGCTCGCCATCGCCGCCGCCAGCCGGTCCGTGCACTCCCGGTCCCGGACGGCGATACGGAGCCACTCGGGGCCCAGGCCGGGGAAGGTGTCGCCCCTGCGCAGCGCGAAGCCCAGCGCGCGCAACTCCTCCCGCAGCGCGGCCGCCCGCGGGTGGCGCACGAGGACGAACGGCCCACGCGGGCGGCCGGCCACCGCGAGTCCCGCCGGCGTGAACTCCCGCAGGCGGTCCAGGAGATGGGCACGGTCCTCCTCCAACTGGCGCGCCGCCGCGTCCGCTTCGGCCAGGGCGTGCGGTTCGCAGCACGCCTCGGCGGCCGTCAGGGCCGGAGTGGAGACGGGCCACAGCGGCTGATGCCGGGCGAGGGCGGCGATCGTCCCGGCGTCGGAGAGCACGTAGCCGATGCGCAGCCCGGCGAGGCCCCACGTCTTGGTGAGGCTGCGCAGCACGACGACACGTCCCGGCAGCGACCGCGTCCCCCAGGCGTGACGGCCCGGCTCCGTCCTGGAACCCGCGCCCGCCCCGCTCGGTGCGCCCGGGGCCGGACGGGACGGAGCCTCCCGCTGAGCCGACGAGGGTGCCAGGGACTCCGCTTCGCCCGGGACGGCGTCCGCGAAGGCCTCGTCCACGACGAGCGTCCGCCCCGGCCGGGCGAGTCCGGCGAGCAGGCGCGCGGGATGCAGTACGGACGTCGGGTTGGTCGGGTTGCCGACGACGACGAGGTCGGCGCTCTCCGGTACGGCCGCGGGGTCGAGCCGGAATCCGTCCGCCGCGCGCAGCAGGACGCGCCGCACGCTCCGGCCGGCGTCCTGCAGTGCCGCCTCCGGCTCCGTGAACTGCGGGTGGACCACGACGGGCCGGGCGCCGCCCAGCGCGCGGGCCAGCAGCACGAACGCCTCGGCGGCCCCCGCGGTGAGCAGGACCTGCTCCTCCGCCACACCGTGCCGGGCGGCGACGGCCCTGCGGGCGGCCCTCGGGTCCGGGTACGCGGCGAGGGAGCCGAGGGAGGCGGCGAGGCGCGAGGTGAGCCAGCCGGGCGGCGTGCCCGTCCGCACGTTGACGGCGAGATCGGTCAACCCCGGTTCGGCGTCGCGGAGTTCGGCGTCGCCGTGGTGCCGCAGTCCGGGATCGACCGGTGTCCCGTGCGGCGCTGCCGTACGCGGTCCCGGATCAGGGCGCATGGCCGCCGGGCCCCGTTGTGGAGTCCGCCGGGCCGTCGGGTCCCCCCGCCGTGCGGCCGTACGCCCGTTCCGCCGGAACGCCGAGGGGTGCCCCGACGGCGCTCGGCATTGCCGCGGTGGCCACCGCCGCCGTCGCCATCGCGGTACTGCCCGGCCGCGCGGACGGCGTCTTGCGGACGAGCAGCCGGCCGCCCTCGCCGGCGGCGAGGAGAGCCGCCGCCTCGGCAACGGACGGTGTCGCGACGGCGGTACGCGTCAGCACCGAGGGCGTCGGTACCTCGACCGCGCACAGCTCCGCCGACGGGAAGGTGCGCAGCGGCACCCTGAGCCGTTCGGCCGCGGCGAGCAGCCCCGGTTCGCCGGCCTTCGCGTCGACCGTCGCCAACTCCTTGACGCAGTCCACCGGGAGACCGCCCTCGGCGAGGACGCGCTCGACGAGTTCGAGGACCTCGCCGCTCCCCACCCCGCGGCTCGCGCCCACGCCCACCGTCAGCATCCGCTGGGGCGAGGGGAGTCCGCTCGGACGGACCGGCGCGGCCGGAGCATCGCGGTGCGCGGCGGCGCCGGCGTCCGCGTGCGGTCCCTTCATACGGCACACCTCTCTACGACCCTTCGGGCCGCCCAGGGCGAGGCGGCCCAGTGAACATGCAGGTACGAGGCGTGGACGCCGCCCCGTACGCCGCCGAGGAAACCCTCCGTACGGCGCTCGGGCCGCACCAGCCCCCAGGCCGGTTCGGGCCCGGCCCCCGGGGTGACCGCGGTCCGGTGGAACTCGTGGCCGCGGACCCGGGCCCCCGCCTCCGCGACGGAGCTGTCCCCGACGGCCACGGCCTCGCGGTAGCCGAGCGTCAGACGGTCCGTCATCCGGGCGGTGGCGTCCAGCACGCCGCACATCTCGTTCCCGTCCAGCTCGCGCGTCAGGTAGAGCAGTCCCGCGCACTCGGCCGCCACGGGGCCGCCGCCGGCCACCAGCGCGGCGACCTCGTCGCGCAGCGCCTTGTTCGCCGACAGCTCCGGCCCGTACACCTCGGGGAACCCTCCGCCGATGACGAGGCCGCGTGTGCCCTCGGGCAGCTCCTCGTCCCGCAGGGGGTCGAAGGGGACGACCTCCGCGCCCGCCGCGCGCAGCAACTCCCCGTGCTCCGCGTAGGAGAAGGAGAACGCGGGTCCTCCCGCGACCGCGACGACCGGGCGGCGGGGCCCGCCGCGTACGCCGTCCGCGCACCGGCCGTTGCTCCCGGCGGGTACGCGGGCCGCGGCAGCGGGGCCACGCGCCGCCCCCCGGGACACCGTCTCCGGCGCCAGCTCCTCGGCCGCGTCCCAGGGCGTCACGGGAAGCGGCGGAGCCGTCCGCGCCAGCGCCAGCAGCGCGTCGAGATCGCATCCGCGCCGTACCTGCTCCGCGGCGCCCCGCACGGCCTCGACGGCCTCGGCAGCGCGTTCGGCCACCGGGACCAGGCCCAGATGGCGCGAGGGCGAGCCCAACGCGGGGACGCGCCGCAGCACACCCAGCACGGGCACTCCCGAGGCCTCCATCGCGTCCCGGAGCAGCTCCTCGTGCCTGTCGGAGGCGACCTTGTTGAGCAGCACGCCCGCCACCCGCACCTCCGGATCCCAGGACGCGAAGCCGTGTACGAGCGCCGCGACCGACCGGGACTGCGAGGAGGCGTCCACGACCAGGACGACGGGTGCCCGCAGCAGCTTCGCGACGTGGGCCGTCGAAGCCAGCTCCCCCGCACCTGCCGCACCGTCGAAGAGGCCCATGACCCCTTCCACGACGGCCAGTTCGGCGCCGGCCGCGCCGTGCGCGAAGAGCGGCGCGACGCGTTCGGGGCCGCACAGGTAGGCGTCGAGGTTGCGGCCTGGCCGTCCCGTCGCGAGCGCGTGGTAGCCCGGGTCGATGTAGTCGGGCCCGACCTTGTGCGGAGAGACGGCCACCCCCGCTTCCGTGAACGCGGCCATGAGTCCGGTGGCGACGGTCGTCTTGCCGCTGCCCGACGAGGGGGCGGCGAGGACGAGGCGCGGGACGTTCACGCCGCCCATGTCCGCACCCCCTCGGCGGGCGGCAGGGTGCGCCGGCCTGCCAGGCCGGTCGGCCCGAGGGGCGCGTGCGGGGCGCGGGCCGTGCCGGCGCTCACCACTCGATGCCCCGCTGGCCCTTCTGGCCCGCGTCCATGGGGTGTCTGACCTTGGTCATCTCCGTCACCAGGTCCGCCGCGTCGAGGAGTTGCCGCGGGGCGTTGCGCCCGGTGACGACCACGTGCTGGGTGCCGGGCCTGTCGCGCAGCACCCGGACCACCTCGTCCGTGTCGATCCACCCCCAGTGCAGCGGGTAGGCGAACTCGTCGAGGACGTACAGCCGGTAGGTCTCCGCGGCCAGGTCGCGCTTGACCTGCTCCCAGCCCTCGCGTGCGGCCTCTTCGCTCCCCATCTCGCCGTCGCGCTGGATCCAGGACCAGCCCGCGCCCATCTTGTGCCAGGTGACGGGACCGCCCTCGCCGGAATCGCCCAGCACGCGCAGGGCCCGTTCCTCCCCGACCTTCCACTTGGCCGACTTCACGAACTGGAAGACCCCGATGGGCCAGCCTTGGTTCCAGGCCCGCAGCGCCAGGCCGAAGGCGGCGGTCGACTTGCCCTTGCCGGTTCCGGTGTGAACCGCGACCAGGGCGCGGTTGCGGCGCTGGCGCGTCGTCAGGCCGTCGTCGGGCACGGTGTTCGGCTGTCCCTTCGGCACTACGCCGCCCTCCCTCGGCGGGCGGGTGTCCCCGCCCGCGACTCTGCTGCTGTCGCTGATCCTGTCGCTGCTGGACCGTGCCCCCGGCCCGGACCCCGCCGTGCCGCCGGGTCCGTCCCGCCGCGGGGCCGCGAACCGGTGGCGTGCCGTACGAGATCGGTCACGGCGTCCGCCCTCAGCTCCTCCAGCGTCACCGCGGTGCCCCCGAGATCCCGCGCGAGGTCACCCGCCAGGCCGAGCCGTACGGGACCGGCCTCGCAGTCCAGCACCACCGACGTGGTGCCGTCCGCCTCCAGCAGCCGTGCGGCACGCTGAGCCTGCCGTGCCGGGTCGGCGCCGCCGGTGGCGCGCCCGTCGGTGACGACGATCAGCAGCGGGCGGCGCGCCGCGTCCCGCATCCGCTCCACCCGCAGCACGTCGCGGGCCTTCAGCAGTCCGGCGGCCAGCGGGGTCCGTCCGCCCGTCGGCAGCGACTCGAGCCGGGCCGCCGCGGCCTCCACCGACGACGTCGGCGGCAGCGCGACCTCCGCCCCGGACCGGCGGAAGGTGACCATGCCCACCTTGTCGCGCCGCTGGTAGGCGTCCAGCAGCAGCGACAGCACCGCCCCCTTGACCGCGCCCATCCGCTTGCGGGCGGCCATGGAGCCCGAGGCGTCCACGGCGAACAGGACGAGATTGCCCTCGCGTCCCTCCTTCACGGCCTCCCGCAGGTCGTCGCGGCGCAGCACCAGGCCCGGCCCGCTGCGTCCGCGGACGTGCTGGTGCGGAGCCGCCGCCTGCACTGTGGCCGCGACGTGCAGCCTGCCGAGCGTGCCGCGGGGCCTGCGGGCGCCGGTGGTGCGGCCATGGGCGGTGCGGGCGCGGGAGCGGCGGCCGGCGGCTCCCTCGCCCAGGCCGGGGACGGAGAGGGTGCGGGCCCGGAACGGTTCGGACGCGGGGGCGGGCGCCTTCTCACCGGGGCGGCCCGGCGTCCCGCCGGCGCCGTCCTCGCCCTCCTGCGCTGACCCTGCCTCTGCCTCACCGGACGCCGGGGACGGCTCCTGCTGCCCGTCACCACTCTGGCGCGGCTCCGGGAGGGGTGCGTCCGCCGGATCCCGGCCGGTCTCCCCGGGTGCTTCCGGGGGCGGCGGGCCGTCGCTCTCGGGGGGCTGCCCGCCGCCGTCGGGACCGCCGTCCGGGTCGTCGTCCCCGTCGTCGTCGCTTCCGCTTCCGTCGCCGCCGTCCGGCGTGCCGTGCTGCCGCAGCGTCTCGTCGAGCTTGTCCTCGTCCAATCCGGGCGCGTCGAACGGGTTGCGGCGGCGGCGGTGCGGCAGCGCCAGCAGCGCCGCCTGACGCACGTCGTCCGCCACGACGTCGGTGCGTCCGGCCCAGGCGGCGAGAGCGGTCGCGGTGCGCGCCATGACGAGGTCGGCGCGCATGCCGTCCACCTCGAACGCCGCACAGGTCGCCGCGATCTGCCGCAGCGCCTCATCGCCCAGCCGCACGCCCGGCAGCAAATCCCGTGCCGCGGCGATGCGTTCACGGAGCGACTGCTCCTCGTCGGCCCAACTCGTCCTGAAGGCGGCGGGGTCGGCCTCGTAGGCCAGCCGACGGCGTACGACGTCCACACGCTCGTCGGTGTCGCGGGAGGCCGTCACCTCCACGGTCAGTCCGAAGCGGTCCAGCAACTGCGGCCGCAGTTCGCCCTCTTCGGGGTTCATCGTGCCGACGAGCAGGAACCGCGCGGCGTGCCGGACGGAGACGCCTTCGCGCTCCACGTACGAGGCGCCCATGGCGGCGGCGTCCAGCAGCAGGTCCACGAGGTGGTCGTGGAGGAGGTTGACCTCGTCCACGTACAGCACGCCTCGATGGGCGTCGGCCAGCAGACCCGGCTGGTACGCCTTCACGCCCTCCGACAGGGCGCGTTCGATGTCGAGCGCTCCCACGAGGCGGTCCTCGGAGGCGCCGACGGGCAGCTCCACCATCGCCGCGGGTCGCGCCCCTCCGCCCCCCGCCTCGTGCGGCCCGTCGGGGCAGTCGGGGTCCGGCGCGGCGGGGTCGCAGGAGAAGCGGCACCCCGGTACGACCGCGACCTCGGGCATCAGCGCCGCCAGCGCCCGTACGGCGGTGGACTTCGCGGTTCCCTTCTCACCGCGCACCAGCACGCCGCCGACGGCGGGCGAGACCGCGTTGAGCAGCAGCGCCAGCCGCAGGTCGGACATGCCCACGATCGCTGAGAAGGGGTAGGGGCTCCGGATGGTGCTCATGAGTGCGCTCCCGCGTCTCGGCCGTCTCGGACATCTTGGAAATCTCCCGGCGCCCCGGGCGGGACGAACGGCAGACCCGCTGGCGGGCCCGACTCGATCAGCCGCAGCAGCCCGTCGGTGTCGGCGTGCTCCTCGACGAGGTCGCCGAGGCGGTCCAACTGCTCCTCGCGCAGCGCCTCGAAGCTCGTGCCGGGCGCGGGGACGAACCCCGTACGGCCCGCGTCGCGGGCGACCCTCCGCAGGAAAGCCCGGCGGAACCCGTCGCTCTCCAGCGACCCATGCCAGTGCGTCCCCCACACCGGTCCGGCCCGGCACCCGTCGAGCGGCTCGCCTCCGCTGCCGGTGAACACGGCCTCGCCGCCCAGGACTTCGGCGACGCCGTGGTGGATCTCGTAGCCCTCCGCGAGCTCGCCGAGCGCATAACCGCCCGGCCGGGCAAGGGTCTTGGCGGCGGCGAAGCGCACGCGGACGGGCAGGAGCCCGAGCCCGTCGACGGTTCCCGCCCGCGACTCGACCTCGTCCTCGATGCGCTCGCCCAGCATCTGGAAGCCGCCGCAGACACCCAGCACCGGACGCCGCTCCGCCGCCCTGCGCAGCAGTGCGTCCGCGAGCCCGCGTGAGCGCAGCCACTCCAGCGCACGCACCGTCCCGCGGGTTCCGGGGAGCACCACGAGGTCCGCGTCGGCGAGTTCCTCCGGGCGGTCCGTGAAGCGCACGACGACGCCCGGTTCGGCGGCCAGCGCGTCGACGTCCGTGAAGTTCGACATCAGCGGAAGCGGCACGACCGCGACGCGCAGCAGGTCGGTTCCGTACGGCCCTTCCGCGGCCGACTCCCGCACGGCGCCGCGCAGGGAGACGCGCAGCCCGTCCTCCTCGTCGATGCCCAGGCCGTGCCGCCAGGGCAGGACCCCCAGCACGGGCCGTCCCGTCAGTCCGCGCAGCATCTCCAACCCGGGCCTCAGCAGCGACACATCGCCGCGGAACTTGTTCACCATGTAACCCGCGAGGAGCGCCTGGTCCTCCGCGGCGAGCAGCGCCGTCGTACCGAAGAAGGAGGCGAAGACCCCGCCGCGGTCGATGTCGCCGACCACGACGACGGGCAGACGCGCGCTGCGCGCCAGCCCCATGTTGACGATGTCGGTGCGCCTGAGGTTGATCTCCGCCGGGCTTCCCGCGCCTTCGCAGATGACGGCGTCGTGCGTGCGCCGCAGCTCCTCCAGGCAGTCGGTGACCGTCCCCAGCAGCTTCTCCTGCCGCTCCGAGTGGTAGCCGCGCGCGCTGAGTTCGCCGACCGCCTTGCCCAGCAGCACCACCTGGCTGCTGCGGTCGCCGCCCGGCTTGAGCAGCACCGGGTTCATCAGGGCCGTCGGCTCGGTGCGCGCCGCGGCGGCCTGCATGGCCTGGGCCCGCCCGATCTCCGCGCCCTCCCGCGTCACGTACGAGTTGAGGGACATGTTCTGGGCCTTGAACGGTGCGACCTTCAGCCCCTTGCGCGCCAGCCAGCGGCAGATGCCCGCCGTGACCACGCTCTTGCCGGCGTCGGACGTCGTGCCGGCGACGAGCAGCCCGCCGCCCCGTGCGGCGGCGCCAAGACCCCGGCCGCCGCGCTCTTTTCGCCTGCCCGTCACGTCGCGGTACCTCCCGTTCCCGTACGGCTTCCGGCGCGCGAGCAGAAGCGGGCAGCGGCCATCCGCCCCGCCACGCCCGCCGCGGTGGTGAGCGCCAGCGAGAGGAGCCCCACGCGCCGCGAGAGGCGTACGGCGCGTGTGATGTCGCCCGAACGTACGGCCCTGCCGGGGGAGTTGAGCACCGGCCGGTGCTCCGTGCGTCCGCCGTAGCTCAGCGTGCCGCCGAGCCGTACTCCCAGCGCACCCGCGAACGCGGCTTCCACCGGGCCCGCGTTGGGGCTGGGATGCCGGTGCGCGTCGCTGCGCCAGGCCCGCAGCGCGCCGCGCGGGCGGGGTCCGGCGAGCGCGGCGAGCGCCGACGTGAGGCGGGCGCCGGGCCAGCCCGCCGCGTCGTCCAGCTTCGCGGCGGCCCACCCGAACTTCCGGTGACGCGGGGAGAGATGGCCCACCATGGCGTCGAGCGTGTTGACCGCCCGGAACGCAGCCATGCCGGGGACGCCGGCCAGCGCTCCCCACACCAGAGCGCCCACGACGGCGTCCGAGGTGTTCTCCGCCACCGACTCGACGGCGGCACGGGCGATGCCGTCCGCGTCCAGCGACTGCGGGTCGCGGCCGCACAGTCGGGGCAGCAGCAGGCGCGCGCCGTCCACGTCCCCCGCGTCCAGGGCGGCCTGGACGGAACGCGCCGCCGCGCACAGCCCGTTGCCGCCGAGGACGGTCCACGTCGCCGCCGCATGCGCCGGGATGCCCGCGAGCGCGTGTGCCGTTACGCCGGGCGCTGCCGGACCCCTTCGGCGCGGCGCGCGGGTGAGGAGCGCGGCCGCCGCGGCCGGGACGCCCACGCACAGTGCGGTGTGGAGGGCCCCCGCCGCGCGCGAGTCGCGCCACAGGACGCGCTCGGCCGCGGCGGCGCCCCGCCCGAAGACGGCGACGGGATGCCCGGCCCGGGGATCGCCCAGGAGCACGTCTCCCAGGTAGCCGAGGGCCGCGCCCCAGGCGTACGCGCGATGAACTCGCATGGTTCAGCTCGCCGTCGGGCTCCGGCGGACGGGACGGGCCGCCCGGGACGGCGGGCTGCCGGCACGGGGGAGGCGCGGCTGGGGGAGTCCCGCCGGGCCGGCGGATGCGACTGCGGGACGGGGTGCGGCCGGGAAGCCACGCATGGCGGTGTCCTCACTCAGGGTCCTCGCCCTGGCTCGACGTACCGGCGGCGAGAGTCTCCTGGCTCCCGGATCGCAGCGTCTCCCGGCCTTCCGGCCCGTTGACGCTCGTGGGCCGTGACCTTCGCTTGGGGTTCGCTCCCCGGTGACAGTGGCGGGACCGCGCCGGATTCTCACCGGCTTCCTCTCCAGCCGCCGTTGGGCAACCGGAAGTCCACCATGTACGGGATGGGCCGTCAACTCGCCGCTGACCTGCGGCGGAAGAGTGTGAGCAGACGCACGGCGAGGGGTACGGGCTCCACGCCCGTACCCCTCGGCCGATGCCCGCCGTGCTCTGAAGTCCGGCCGGCGGGCGCTACTTCACGGTGCGGTGATGATGTAGATGCCGTACGCCACCGCCGCGGCGCACAGCGCGTAACAGGCGTACGCGCCGGTGCGCGCGAGCGCCGACGCGCCGCCGCCCTGCGCCTTGCCCGCGGAGCCGTTCACGATGCCGAGCGTGAACAGCCCCACCAGGCCGACAGTGGCCACGAGGCTGACGCCGAATACCTCGCCCAGTGCTGCCCAGTCGATGTTCATAGCGTTTCCCTGTCTCAGGTCCGGCAGAGGTCCGGCTGACGCCGGTCTGCAGTGCGGTCGGGGTCGGGGTCGGGACTTCTCTAGTCGGTCCGGTGCGAGCTGTCCCGTCCGGCGGACGCCTTGCTAGCCGAGCGTGGAGCCAGCCCGGGGGCGTTCCTTCTCGGCTTCGGCTTCGGCGACAGGCCCGGCAGCCGGCGTGCCCTGCGGCAGCGACATCTCCGGCAGCGAGGCGTCGCTTCCCGCCTTCACGGTGGGCGGCGGTGCGACGGCCTGGAGCGCGGCCGTGACGACGCCCGCGGCGTCCTCTTCCGCGGTCTCGCCCGGGACCGCCGTGTCGTTGACGTTGGTGTGGTCGACGGGCTGGCGCCGCGAAAGCAGCCAGATGCCGCCGCTGACGACCACCGCGAGCACGGCGACCGTGGCGACGCCCCAGGTGCCCTGCCCCGCCAGAAGGGCCGCACCCGCGGCGACGAGCCCCGCGGCCGGGAGGGTCAGGCCCCAGCCCATGACCATGCGGGCCGCCGTCGACCAGCGCACGACGCCGCCCTTGCGGCCGAGCCCGGAGCCCATGATCGCGCCGGAGCAGACGTGCGTGGTGGAGAGCGAGAAGCCGATGTGCGAGGAGGCCAGGATCGTCACGGCGGCGCTGGTCTGCGCGGCGAAGCCCTGAGGCGGCTTGATGTCGGTCAGGCCGCTGCCCATGGTGCGGATGATCCGCCAGCCGCCCAGGTACGTGCCCAACGCGATGGCCACACCGGCGGAGACGATCACCCAGGTCGGAGGGTCGGCCTGCGGCGCCAGCGCGCCGCCCGTGATCAGCGCCAGGGTGATGACGCCCATGGTCTTCTGCGCGTCGTTGGTGCCGTGCGCGAGGGAGACCAGCGCGGCCGAGGTGATCTGCCCGGCCCGGTAGCCCTTCGCGGTCTGCTGCTCGTCGGCGTTCCGTGCCGCCCGGTAGGTCAGCCGTGTCGCCAGGAGCGCGGCGAGCCCGGCGACGAGCGGGGCCGCGAGAGCGGGGATGAGTACCTTCATCACCACGGTGCCGCCGTTGACGGCGCCGAGCCCCACGGACGCGACGGTGGCGCCGAGGAGGCCGCCCATCAGTGCGTGGGAGGAACTGGAGGGAAGCCCCGCGAGCCACGTCAGGAGGTTCCAGATGATCGCGCCGACCAGGCCGGCGAAGATCACTTCAGGCTGGATACCGGAGCCCTCGTCGATGATCCCCGAAGAGATGGTCTTGGCGACCTCGACGGACAGGAACGCGCCGATCAGATTGAGGACCGCCGACATCGCCACCGCGGTCTTGGGCTTCAGTGCCCCGGTGGAGATGGTGGTGGCCATGGCGTTGGCCGTGTCGTGGAAGCCGTTCGTAAAGTCGAACACCAAGGCCGTGACGATCACGATCCCGATGAGAAGCGTGATGTGTTCCATTCACCCAGGCACAATCAGTCGAAGGTTAATGACTCGTTGAACGTAGGGACGGTGGGTGAACGGAAGATGAACTACGGCGGGCAGCGGAGTGTCGCTCCCCGCCGTACGTTGTGAGCGGTACCACAGCAGGTCCCGCCGCCACCGTCCGCCCCGTGTGACACGCTTCCTCGGGCCCGTCGCCGGGCCCTTCCCCGGCCGCCCCGAGCGGGGCCCCGCACCCTCCCGGAGGTCCTCAATTGCTGAGCGCCTGGAACGAGTTGGTGACCGTCGCCCGCCGTACGGCTGCGGAGGGCCTCGTGGTGGGCACCTCGGGGAACGTGTCCGTTCGCGTGGGGGAGAACGTCCTCGTCACCCCGAGCGGAGTCCCCTACGACAGGCTCGGCCCCGGCGACCTGTGCGCGGTGGACCTCGACGGGCGGCGTACCGCGGGCAGTCTGAAGCCCACCAGCGAACTCCCCATGCACCTGGCCGTGTACAGGCACACCGAGGCCCGGGCTGTCGTCCACACCCACGCCGTACACGCGACCGCGGTCTCCACGCTCGTCGCCGAACTCCCCGCCGTGCACTACATGACGGCCGCACTGGGCGGTCCCGTACGCGTCGCCCCCTACGCCACCTACGGAAGCGACGAGCTGGCCGCCGGCATGCTCGAGGCTCTCGACGGACGCAGCGCCTGCCTGCTGCAGAACCACGGCACCATCGCCTACGGAGCCGACCTGGACCAGGCGTACGACAGGACGGCGCAGCTCGAGTGGATGTGCCGCCTGTGGCTGACGGCCTCGTCCGTGCCGGGACGTACCCCGTCGCTGCTGCCGGACGAGGAACTCCGCCGCGTCGCCGAGAAGTTCGGCGGATACGGCCAGACGCCGGCCGGGTGAGGCCGACGGCCGCCACACGTGCGTCCTGCGGGACCTCGCTCCGCGGCTCCCCCGCTGCCCCTCCGCCCTCCCCGCCGCGTGGACCCGCCCGGCACCGCTCCGGCCGAAGCCGCCGCCGCGGGTTCGGACCCCCCGCCGCGGTCACCCGGGCGACGCCGCCCGCTGGCCGTACGCCTCCCTGAGACGTGACACTGGCTGGATGCGCATGCGTACGGCGGCGGTGGCCGCCACCTCCGCGCTCGGCGCCGCCGCGGCCGCCGTGGCCGCGGGCCGGTACGCGGCCGGGGCCGCCCTCCGGCCGGCGCGCTCCGCCCCGGCCGCGGGACGGGGGCACCTCCCCGCGGGCTTCGGCGGGCCCTCCCTCACGGTGCACGAGGTGGGCACCGGTCATATCGCGCTGACCCGCTCCCTGACGACCCTGCTCCCGGGGACGTACGGCCTGATCGGACGCGGCTGCCACGCCGTCGTCGGCCCCGTGCTGAGCGGCGGCGACCAGGCCGGCGCCGCCGCCGACACCGTCGTACGCCGGCTGGAGCGGATCACCTACGGCGAGCTGGCCCCCCGTACCAAGGTCTGGCTCACGCCCCAGGTGTACACGGGAGGGCCCGGTGACGCGCTCGGCGTGGACCGCACGGAGATCGAGGTGCCGGGCGAACTCGGGCCGCTGCCCGCGTGGTTCGTGCCCGGGCCTCGCGACGTCTGGGTCGTCGCGCTGCACGGCCTCGGAGCCGGACCGGAGCAGGCGCTGCCGCTGCTCCCCTTCTACTCCGCCCTGGGGCTCCCCGTCCTGGGCCTCTCCTACCGGGGCGACGCCGGCGCTCCCGCCCCGCCGGGCGGCGTCCGCCACCTCGGCGGCACCGAGTGGCGTGACGTGGAGGCCGCCGTGCGGTACGCCGTCGGGGAGGGGGCCGCGCAGATCGTGCTGCACGGCTGGTCCAGCGGGGCGTCCATGGCGCTGCGGGCCGCGGACGAACTGCGGTCCGGGGCCGGGCAGGGGGAGGGCGGCGCCGCGGGACGCATCAGCGGCCTCGTGCTCGACTCGCCGGTGCTCGACTGGTGGACCACCCTGCGGGCGCTCGCCGCGGAGCGCCACGTACCGCGCCCGCTGCTCCCGCTGGCCGTACGCGCCGCTCAGGGGCACGCCCGCGCCGCCGAACCCGATCAGCCCGCTCCGGTGGTCCGCCCGGACCGCCTCGCCGTGCCGGCCCTGATCGTTCACGGCCCGGACGACACGATCGCCCCCTGGGACGCGTCGACGGCGTTCGCGACCGCCCGTGAGCAACTCGTCAGCCTGTACACGGTTCCGGACGCCCCGCACGCCGCGATGTGGAACGCGGACCCGGGCGAGTACGAGGAGAGGCTTCGGCGGTTTCTGACGCCGCTGCTGTGAACGCCGCTCTTCCCGGGATCCGGGACAGCCTCCGCGGAACGGCTGCGGCACCCGGTCGGCCGGTGCCGCGGGCGCAGCCGTGAAAACCTTTGAATTGTCGCCAACCGCCGCTCGGACCAGGGCAGTTGGACCCGGCAGGGGAAAACGGAACGGAGAATTCCGGGACCCCGTTTGGGATTTGCGCCACAGACCATGAAGACTGCTCCTGTGACGCCGTCCCGTACCCCGCGAGACAACCCGCTCCGCCTCGTCCCCACGCGGCCGATCGCCGCTGCCCGGCGCACGGTGACCGCCCGGCGTACGCGCCCCGCGCCGCCGCCGCCCGAGGGGCTGCCTCCGCGCGAGGAGCTCGCCCGTCAGGCGAGAGCCGCGCTGGCCGACGCCGTGACGCTGGCCCGGTGGGCCGAGCGGCACGAGGCACACCCCGGAAGCGGACCGGACACCGAACGAGCCGCCGCGGCGCTCCGGATGCCCCCGTCGCACGTCCGGACCCAGTGGGACCGCGCGCGCCTCGCCGGCCTCGTCGAGCTCCACGACGGGACGGCCCGCCCCGGCTGGCGGCTGCGCGCCTGGGAGCGGGACGACAGCGCAGTACTGCGCGGCTGGGTCGCCCTCTTCGACGCGTGGTCCCTGGCCTACCCGGCACCCACCCCCGCCGACCCCGGCCTCGTCGCCGAAGTGGTCGAGGCGGCCCCGCAGTTGCTGTCCGTCATGCATCTGACGGCCGGGCCGCTCACCTTCCCCGATCTGCACGACCTGCTCGCCAAGCGCGTGGCCGAGCTGCGCGCCGAGCGCGACGCCGCACCCGAGGCAGCGGGCGAGGCGCCGGCCGACGGGGAGCCCGGCGGCATTGACACCGCGCCGGAGCGCCGCGACGCGCCGGCCGATGCCCCGGCGGCGACCCCGGCCACCGAGGTCTCGCTCCCCGGCCTGCTCGACTGGGCCCTCGACGGCTTCGCGGCCGTCGGAGCCCTCACCCGGTGCTCCGACGTCGAGGCGCCCGCCGGACCGCGCGCCACGGCGTCCGAGGGGAGCCCGGAACCGGGGAACCCCCCGGGAGAGCCGGCCGTGCGCCAGGGCTCCGCCGTGCTCACCCCGCTCGGCAACTGGGCGGTGTGGACCAAGCTCGAACAGATCTGCGTGGCCGCCCAGAGCCCCGCCGGCAACATCGAGCAGCCCGCCCAGGACATGCTGCGCGGGTGCGCGCGCCTCAGCCCCGGCCCCGCCCGCGACGAGTACCGCGCATGGCTGGCCGCCCGTTCCACGGGAACCGCCATCACCGAACTGCTGGGCGCCGCCCGTGGGGAGGACGCCCTCATCCGCGGGCTGGCCTTCGAGGCGCTGCGCGTCGTCGGCGCCCCCGCGGAACCCGAGGTGCGGACGGCCGCCGCGGAGCCGACGCTGCGCCCTTACGCGCTGCTCTGGCTCGCCGAGCACGACGGTGCCGACCCGGAGGACCTGGCGGGTGGCGCCCCCGGAGTCCTCACCCGCGAGGAGGCCACCTGGCTGTGGGTGGACACCGCGGCAGCCGTCACCGACCACGGCGAGGAGCGCCTGCTCGTCGACCACCTGGAGACGGCCGTGCAGGGCACTGTCCCCAAGCTGCTGGAGGAGGTGCGGGCCATCGGCCACCCCCGCACGGTGCAGGTGCTCGTCGCGCTCGCCGCCGCGCACCCCGACCCGGCGCTCGCCAAGGCGGTGCGCCGTGCCGCGTTCCAGGTCCACACCGGGGGCCTCTGACCAGGGGCCTCTGACTGGCCTCCTCCGCCGGGGGCCGGGATGCGGTCTACGGGCCGAGCGGCGGCACGTAGGTGCCGAAGCTCCAGACGTTGCCCTCCAGGTCCCTGGCCATGTAGTCCCGCGAGCCGTAGTCCTGGTCGGTCGGCTCCATGAGGATCTCCACGCCGGCCTCGCGGGCCCGGGCGCAGTGCGCGTCGACGTCGTCGACCACCACGTACACCCCCGCGGGGCCCGCCTTGCCCATCGCCTCGGCGAACACGCCCTCCTTCTTCGAGCCGAGCATCACCGCGCCGTTGCCGTAGGTCAGTTCGGCGTGCAGAACGGTGCCGTCCTCCCCCTCGTACAGCGCGGAGCGCCTGAAGCCGAACGCCTCCTCCAGCTGCGCGATGGCCGCTTTCGCGTCCCCATACACGAGCGTCGGGTACAGGGTCGGTGCGTCAGTCATGACGGTGCCTCCTCGACGCGTGGCCCGCGCCGCCGCGGACCGTTTCACCTGCTTCGCAGTCTCGCAGCGGGCACTGACAATCGCCGGAGACAAATCCGTTGCGCGGCGCCGTTAGACTGACGGCATGGCTACTTCCCGCACGCATTAGCGCCGTACGTCCGCCTCAGTGTCCGTACGTACGCCCGTAAACCATGCCTGGAGTAGTCCGTGATCACCGCCACCGGCCTGGAGCTGCGCGCCGGCGCCCGCATCCTGATCGAGTCCGCCACGTTCCGCGTCGCCAAGGGCGACCGCATCGGCCTCGTCGGCCGCAACGGAGCCGGGAAGACCACGCTCACCAAGTGCCTCGCCGGTGAGGCGAACCCCACGGGGGGCACCATCACCAGCAGCGGGGAGGTCGGCTACCTCCCGCAGGACCCGCGCACCGGCGATCTCGACGTCAGCGCCAGGGACCGCATCCTCTCGGCCCGCGGACTGGACACCGTCATCCGCAAGATGCGCGAGAACGAGGAGCGCATCGCGCACGGCCAGGGCGCCACCCGCGAGAAGGCGCTCAAGAAGTACGAGCGCCTGGAGACCGAGTTCCTCACCAAGGGCGGGTACGCCGCGGAGGCGGAGGCCGCGACGATCGCGGCCAGCCTGGGCCTTCCCGACCGGGTGATGACCCAGCCGCTGCACACCCTCTCCGGCGGTCAGCGGCGCCGCATCGAACTGGCCCGCATCCTCTTCTCGGACGCCGACACCCTGCTCCTCGACGAGCCCACCAACCATCTGGACGCCGACTCCGTCGTCTGGCTGCGAGACTTCCTCAAGACCTACCGCGGCGGCCTGATCGTGATCTCCCACGACCTGGCCCTGATCGAGACCGTCGTGAACAAGGTCTTCTACCTGGACGCCAACCGTGCGGCGATCGACGTCTACAACATGGGCTGGAAGCAGTACGTCGTCCAGCGCGAGGACGACGAGAAGCGCCGCAAGCGCGAGCGCGCCAACGCGGAGAAGAAGGCCGCGGCGCTCAACTCGCAGGCCGACAAGATGCGCGCCAAGGCCACGAAGGCGGTAGCGGCCAAGAACATGGCCCGGCGCGCCGAGAAGCTGCTCTCCGGGCTCGAGGCGGAACGCGTCTCCGACAAGGTCGCGAAGCTGCGCTTCCCCGACCCCGCGCCCTGCGGCAGGACGCCGCTGATGGCGGAGGACCTCTCGAAGTCCTACGGCTCGCTCGAGATCTTCACGGGCGTCGACCTCGCCGTGGACAAGGGCTCCCGTGTCGTGATCCTGGGCCTCAACGGCGCCGGCAAGACGACGCTTCTGCGGCTGCTGTCGGGCAACGAGGAGCCCGACACCGGCAAGGTCGTCCCGGGCCACGGGCTCAAGCTGGGCTACTACGCCCAGGAGCACGAGACGCTCGACCCGGCGCGCACCGTCCTGGAGAACATGCGCTCGGCCGCCCCCGACATGGACCTCGTCGACATCCGCAAGACGCTGGGCTCCTTCCTCTTCTCGGGCGACGACGTGGACAAGCCGGCCTCGGTGCTGTCGGGCGGTGAGAAGACGCGGCTGGCCCTGGCGACCCTGGTCGTCTCCTCCGCCAACGTCCTGCTGCTGGACGAGCCGACCAACAACCTCGATCCGGCAAGCCGCGAGGAGATCCTGGGCGCCCTGCACACCTTCACGGGAGCCGTCGTCCTCGTCACCCACGACGAGGGTGCGGTGCAGGCGCTGGAACCGGAGCGGATCATCATGCTGCCGGACGGCGTCGAGGACCTGTGGAGCGAGGACTACGCGGACCTCGTCGCCCTCGCCTGACGTTCCGCGGCTGCGGCGGCCGCTGCCCCTTGATCAACCTCTTCTGGATCATTCGGCCGACACTTGATCCTTCATCTGAGTGAGGGCGGCTCGTACCCCGGCGTGCCCGCGCGGCGCCGCGAGACGCCTGTGGCATGTCCTGCCCCCGGTGCCGGACGGCGCTCAACGGGCCTGCCTGACCTGTGTGTTCACCGCCGGCCGGTGTCCGGGGCAAAGGATCAAGCCACCGGAATCGCATACTCCGACGTCAACGGACAGTAGCCCTCCGGTGACCCCGCCCCGATGGACCTTGCCGAATGGGTGGCCAGAAGCAGGGGGAGGGGTGATCATGAGAGTCACGTAGCGCACTTCCCATGAGGAGGCACGGGTGGCCGAGACTCTGAAGAAGGGCAGCCGGGTGACCGGCACCGCGCGCGAGAAGCTCGCGGCAGACCTCAAGAAGAAGTACGACGGCGGTGCGAGCATCCGGGCGCTGGCCGAAGAAACGGGCCGTTCCTACGGATTCGTGCACCGGATGCTCAGCGAATCCGGTGTAACCCTGCGAGGTCGCGGCGGGGCCACGCGAGGCAAGAAGTCCGCCTCGGCCTGACGGGACTTCCAGGCATCCCCTTCCGGTGGTTACTCTTCAGTCACATGACTGCCGAGTAACCACCGGAGGATGTCGATGACCCTGCTGGACAAGGACGGCGTGCGCCTCGCCGTGGACGGTGCCGTGGCCACGGTCACGCTCACCAATCCGGCCAAGCGCAACGTCCAGTCCCCCGCCCTGTGGCGGGCGCTGACCGAAGCGGGCCGCATGGTGCCCGGCGACGCCCGGGTGGTGGTGCTGCGCGCCGAGGGCCGGTCCTTCTCCGCGGGCCTCGACAGGCAGGCGTTCGCTCCCGAGGGCATCGAGGGCGAACTGAACTTCGGCGACCTCGCACACGCCTCCGACCAGGAGATCGACGAGACGATCGCCGTCTTCCAGGAGGCGTTCACCTGGTGGCGCCGTCCTGACCTCGTCAGCGTCGCGGCCGTGCAGGGCCATGCCGTCGGAGCGGGCTTCCAGCTCGCGCTCGCCGCCGACTTGCGCGTGTGTGCCGACGACGCGCAGTTCGCGATGCGTGAAACGAGCCTCGGTCTCGTGCCCGACCTGACGGGCACGCACCCCCTGGTGCGGATCCTCGGCTACTCGCGCGCCCTGGAGGTCTGCGCCACCGGGCGGTTCATCCAGGCCGAGGAGGCCGAGCGGACGGGGCTGGCGAACCTGGTGGTCCCCGCCGAGGAGCTCGACGCGGCCGTCTCCGACCTCGCCGCCGCCCTGCTCGCCGCGCCGCGCGACGCCGTCGTCGAGACGAAGGCGCTGCTCGCCGGGGCGGCCACGCGGACGTACGAGGAGCAACTGGCCGCCGAACGGGCAGCCCAGGCACGGAGGTTGCGCGACCTGGCCGGCATCGGCGACTGATCCGCGGGCGGGGGCCCGGCGCGACGGCCGTCTTGCAGCCGTTCCGCGCCGGGCACGCCCGCCCCTGCATGGTGCGACGTGCCCCGCGCGGTCGGCACCCGCGGGCTCACGCGGTGCGCACGCCGCCGGAGCCGATGGCCGGGTCGACTGCCGTCACCACCACGGCGACCGTCACGGCCGGTGCCGGCTCCGGTGCGTCCCATGCGGCGGCCTTCGCGGCCGCCTCCCGCACCGCCAGCGCCACGTCCAGGGCGCGGGCCTGCTCGTCCACCCCGATCTGGATCTGCAGATGGCGGCTGCGGACCCCGGATCCGTCCTCGACGTCCGTGACGCTCACGGCGTCGGTCCTGTGCCCGCCCAGCAGCGGCCCGAGGACCGGCGCCAGCCGCGTTACGCCCGGCACGGCGATGACCGTCTCGGCCGTCGCCGTCGCCCGGGGGTGGTCCGCGGGGGCCGGCGGATGCTCGTCGGTCCCGTCGGTGACGTGGTCCTGAGTCCCAGGAGCGGATCCGTCCGGGGTCCCGTCCTGGCCGCCGTCCACGGAGGCGGCGGGCCCGTCCAGCAGATCCGTCACCCGCAGGTCCGCCCACGCCACGTCGAGTCCGAGCCGCTCGTCGGCCGCCGTGAGAAGCGCGGTGCGGAGGCGGTCCGCGGTCGTGGTCAGCGGGGCGTCGGCGGGGGCGGCGAAATTCGCCTCGATGTGCAGCGCGCCGGGCGGGAGAGCCGAAGGAGGCGCGGGCACGGAGGGAGTATCCGCCTCAGCCGGGTCCGCAAGCCTCAGCCGCACTCCCTCCAGCCGAACGTCCGGCACCGTCCGTGCGGCGGCCGCGCGCAGTACGGTCACCGCCGCGCTCTCCGTGAGCCACGCCCCGTCTCCGGCGCCGCCCAGAGGCAGCAGGTTTCCCAGGCTCAGCTGATGCCGTACGTCCTGTGCCAGCTGATCGGCGGCCATGTGCGACTCCCTGTCGTGTCTGCCGGTGTTCTGCGTCAGTAACCCGGGTGCGCCGCTGCTCGCGTGCCTGCGGTGAGCCGGGAGGTCGGCGTACGCAGGCGAATCACGACGAATGCACCTAATGTGACACAAGAGCGGCATTTCGTATGCCGTCAGGCGTTCCCTATCTGAAGGGTGAGGACGATGACGGACACCAAGCCCGGCAACCGCTTCGAAGCTGGCGGAGGCGGCTCCAGCACGGCGGCCCACGACGGAAAGTCCGAGACGAGGCGGCCCAGGGGCGACAGGGGCAGCCGCGGGCGCACCACCATCGCCGACGGAGTCGTGGAGAAGATCGCCGGGATGGCGGCGCGCGACGTCGACGGCGTGTACGCGATGGGCAGCGGAATGGCCCGCACGTTCGGCGCGATGCGCGACCGCGTCCCGGGCGGCAGCAAGTCCGCCTCGCGCGGCGTGAGCGCCGAGGTCGGCGACGTGCAGAGCGCGCTGGACCTGGAGATCGTCGTCGAGTACGGCGTCGCGATCGCCGACGTGGCCGCTTCCGTACGGGAGAACGTCGTCAACGCCGTCGAGCGGATGACCGGCCTCGAGGTCGTCGAGGTGAACATCGCGGTCAGCGACGTGAAGCTGCCCGACGAGGAGGACGAGGACGAGGACTCGGGCCGTACGCGCGTGCAGTAGCGCGGCAGCGGCGGTCCGGCGGACGAAGTGGCGGCACACGACGTCCACTGAGCGAAGGAGCTCACGATGAGCATGGCCGTGATCGGCTTGATCGCAGGGATGGCGCTCGGCTTCGCCGGATACTTCGGCGGCTTCGGGGCCTTCCTGCTCGTGGCCGCGCTGGGCGGCTTCGGCTTCGTGGCGGGCCGCTTCCTGGACGGCGACCTGCAGGCGGAGGACATCTTCCGCGTCCGCGACGAGAGCCGGCGCCGGTGAGGGGGTGAGAGGGTGACCTCAGCCGAAGTGGCCGTACCCGCGAGGGGATCGACCACGATCGTCGAGCGGGTCGTGGCCAAGGTCGCGGCGCAGGCTGCCCGGGAGGCCCTGCGCACCGTACCCGCCGCCTTCAAGGTGCCCCGCGGGCCTCTCCGCCCGCCCCGCGCCACGGCGTCGCTCAGGGACCGGACAGCTCGGGTCCGCGTCGTCGTGGAGCTGGGCTACCCTTCGGACATCGGCGCGCAGTGTGCTGCGGTGCGCCGGCAAGTCGCTTCACGTGTCAAGGAATTGGTCGGCATGGATGTGCCGGAGGTAGCCGTCGGCGTGGAGCGGCTGCACTCCGAGCAGCTGGACAGCGAGAGACCCGGGAGGGTCCGGTGAGCGACGAGCGCACCCAGCAGATGCCGACTCTCGAGAAGACGCCCCCGGCCGCCCAGTCGGGTGGAGGCGGCGGAGGTCACCTCGAGCAGGCGGCGTCGGCGGCCGCGTACGACCCGGGCGGCTCCGGCGAAACGGCCTCCCGCGCCGGCCGCTTCTGGTCGCTGCGGCGCGTGCCGGCCGGGATCGTCGCGCTGCTGGCGGCGGCCCTGGCCGGAGTGCTGCTCTACGACGTCGCCGCCGTGCGTGCCGGAGAGCCCGCGATGGGCTGGCGGCGCACCCTCGCCGACGAACTGGCCGGCACCGCCGTGAACGACGCCAAGGTCCTCGCCGCCGCCTGCGTCGTCACGCTGCTGGGGGTGTGGCTGATCACACTGGCGGTGACGCCCGGCCGCCGCGGGCTCCTCCCGATGCGGCGCGAACACCCGCATGTACGGGCCGGGTTGGAGCGCTCCGCCGCCGGTCTCGTGCTGAGGGACCGCGCGATGCAGGTGACCGGGGTCCAGTCCGTCGACGTCTCGGTCGGACGGCGGAAGGTGCGGGCGCACGCCCGCGCGCACTTCAGGGACCTCCACGAGGTACGGGGCGATCTCGACTCGGCGCTCGCCGAGGGCATCCGGCAGCTGGGCCTCGCACGGCAGCCCGGCCTGTCAGTCCACGTGCGGCGCCCGAAGAGAGGCTGATCAGGATGGGCGGAACGCTGCGGTCCGTGAACCGGGTACTGCTCGGCCTGGCGGGAGCGCTGCTCCTCGCCCTCGGGCTCGCGGTGCTCGTCGCCGGTTTCGACCTGCCCCGGCACCTGAACTTCTCGATGCCCTCCGGCTGGCCCTGGACCGCCCCTGACGACGCGCTGCTCACGGACGGCGAGCGCACCCGCTGGCGGTCCGAGAGCTGGTGGTGGCCGGCCGTCATCGCGGTGCTCTCCCTGCTGGTGCTCCTGCTGCTGTGGTGGCTGCTGGCGCAGTTGCGGCGGCGCAGGCTCGGCGAGGTCCTGGTGGACACCGGGGACGGCGAGGGCGCCCTGCTCCGCGGCAGCGCGATGGAGAACGTCCTGGAGGCGGAGGCGTCCGGCCTGCCGGGAGTGGACGGGGCGGCCGTACGGCTCACCGGACGGCGCACCGCGCCGCAGGCGGTCATGGGCCTCCGGCTGGAAGCGCACGCCGCGCCGGGGCCGGTGCTCGGCCGTCTCACCAAGGAGGCGCTGGAGCACGCCCGCAGCTCGGCGGCGCTGGAGAAGCTCCCCGCCGAGGTGCGGCTGCGTACGGTCAAGCACCGTCCGGAGCGGGTGCTCTGACCTCGCTCCCGCTCAGAAGCCGCGCCGTGCGCCGCCGTCCACGGGAATCATGACGCCCGTCAGGTAGGAGGCGGCCGGCGAGAGGGCGAAGGCAGCTGTGCGTCCGAACTCCTCCGGAGTCCCGTAGCGGCGCAGGGGGATCATCGCCTCGTTGCGGCGCCGGGCCGCCTCTCCGTCGCCCGAGAGGGAGTCGAGGTACTGGAGGCGCTCCGTGGCGATGCGCCCGGGCAGCAGCCCGAGGACCCTGACGCCGCGGGGCCCGGCCTCGGTGGCGAGGCTCTTGGCGAATCCGGCGAGGCCGGGGCGGAGGCCGTTGGAGAGGGCGAGCCCGGGGATCGGCTCGTGGACCGAACCGGAGAGCACGAACGCGATGACGCCGCCCTCGCCGAGCTCGGCGGACGCCTTGCGGGCCAGCCGTACCGCGCCGAGGAAGACCGTCTCGAACGCGGACTGCCACTGCTCGTCCGACAGTTCGTCGGCGGGTACGCCCGCGGGCGGGCCGCCCACGCTGATCAGCACGCCGTCGAAGCGCCCGAAGCGCGACCTGGCGGTCTCCACCAGTCGCTCCGCGGTCTCCGGCGCGGCGTTGTCCGCCCCGATGCCGACGGCCGAGCCCGCTCCGAGCTGGGCGGCGGCCTCCGTGGCGGCCTCGTCGGTGCGGCCTGTGACGACCACTCGGGCTCCGTCGGCGACGAGTTGCTCGGCGGCGGCGAAGCCCAGGCCACGAGTGGCGCCGGTGATGACGTATACGCGGTCCTTCAGCCCAAGATCCATGGCTCACAGTGTGCGGCACCGCCCGCGGCGCGCGCACGCAGGGGCCCAGGCGGACGTCAGACCGCGGAGGGCGGCGGGCCGCCGGCGCCGGCGGAGGAGACCGTGTCACGCTGGCCGGCCGCTCCGGCCCCGGTGCCCTCTTCCGAGCCTTCTCCGATCCCGTCGCTTGGACCGGCTCCGTCCGGACCTGACGCGGGCCCGCCGGAACCGGCCCTGTCCTCCGAACCTCCGGCGTCCTCCGCGCCCTGGGCCGCGAGACGGTCGCGGCGCTCGCGCCGTACCAGCACCACCCAGCCGACGGGCACGCCCGCCGCGAAGAGCCACCACTGGACGGCGTAGGCCATGTGCGGGCCGATGCTGCTGTGGTCCGGCTCGGCGACCTCTTCCGGCTGATGGCCCGAGGGCTTCGGCGTGGTGTCCGTGAGCTGCAGGTAGCCGCCCACGACCGGGCGGTCCATGGCCTCGGCCTGCCGGCGGCTGTCGATGAGCATGACCTGGCGCGGGGGCAGCCCCCGCTTGTCCTTGATGCCGCTGGCCTCGCTCGTCTCGTCCCTCATGGCCCGGCCGGTGACGGTGACCTCGCCGTCCGGCGCCTCGGGGACGTCGGGGAAGCGGGTCAGGTCGCCGTCCGCCTCGATCCAGCCGCGGTTGACGAGGACGGCCTTGCCGTCGCGCTGGATCAGGGGAGTCAGGACGAAGTAGCCGATCGACTGCTCGTCGGCTCCCGTGCGCTGCCGTACGACGACCTCGTGCGCGGTGTCGTAGCGGCCCGTCGCCGTGGCCGTACGGAACTGGTCGTCCTCCGCCGGGCCGCGCTTACCCTGGCTGACCTGCGCGAACGGTACCGCCCGCGCCCGGAGGCTGGAGCTGATCAGCTCGTTGTGCGCGACGCGCGCCTCGTGCCTGTGCAGCTGCCAGAAGCCCAGTTCGATCATCACGGGCACGAGTGCGACACCGAGAAGGGTGAGGATCACCCACTGCCGGGACAACAGGAAGCGGTACACGCCTGACGACGTTACCCCTCAGCCTCCGGAGCCCGGCGCCGGGGCCACGTCCAGCAGGAGCTGCCCGAACGCCGCCTCGTCGACCACCGGGGTCCCGTGGGCCTGCGCCTTGACGACCTTGGAGGTGAGGGAGTCCGGGTCGTTGGTGACCAGCAGACTGGTCAGCCGCGAGACCTGGGAAGCGATGTGCAGGCCCGCCTCGGTGGCGCGGTCCTCCAGCAGTTCCCGGTCCACGGAGGTGTCGCCCGAGATGGCGACGCGCATGCCCTGCACCAGCCTGCCGCCCGGCTCGTACCGACCCGGGTTCGGGTAGGGGCAGGCCGGGCGCTTCCGGGCGGGACGCCAGCTGCGCCCGTACGACCGGTAGCCGCTGCCGCCCTGGCCCCTGCGGCCGCCGCCTCCGAAGCCGCCTTCCGACCACTCCGAGAGCGGCTGGCACGTCAGCAGCGGCAGCCGGACCCCGTGCCGGGCGGCGAGCCGGAGGCTGGGCCGGAACGCCTCGGCGAGCACACGGGCGTCGTCGAGGGCGTGGTGGGCCTGCTGCTGGGCGACGCCGTAGTGCGCGGCGAGCGACTCCAGCTTGTGGTTGGGCAGCGGGAGCGAGAGCTGCTTGGCCAGCGCGATGGTGCACAGCCGCTGCCGGACGGGAGGGGTCCGCTCCGCCCTTGCGTACTCGCGCGCGATCATCGACCAGTCGAACACGGCGTTGTGCGCGACGAGGACGCGATCGGCCAGGCGGTCCGCGAAAGCGTCGGCGATCTCCGCGAACAGCGGCGCGTCGGCGAGGACTTCGGCCGTGAGGCCGTGGATCCAGGTGGGGCCGGGATCGCGTTGCGGATTGACGGTGGAGTACCAGTGGTCCTCCACCTCGCCCCTGGCGTCGAGCCGGTAGACCGCGGCGGAGACGATGCGGTCGTGACGGGCGAGGCCCGTGGTCTCCACGTCGACCACCGCGTATCCCTGCGGATAGCTCTCCGGCCAGCCCTCCCCGTCCTCGGCGGCTGCCGGATCCGGTGACGCGTGCTGCTGCGGAACCGGGAATTCCAGGGGAAGGGGCAGCGCTGCCGGTGCCTGAACGGCGGGTGACTGAACCGGAATTCGGAGAGGCTCACCGGTCTCGTCCGCGGGCTCGTCCGGCCGTGCCGTCTGGTCTTCGAGCATGGTCACAGAGAATACGGTGCGGCACTGACAGCCCCGGCTCCGCGGGCGCCGACGTGCCGAAGAGTCGTCAATGTCCGCTCACGCGCGCCTGTTTGAGCGTTCGGGGCGAGCGGCCGCGGTCCTCGCGCCACCGTCCTCCGTCGGGTTCTGCCGCCGTCCGGGGCCGGGGCCGGGTGATCTTTCCGGCCGGGTCGGAGGCGGGTGTCGGAGCCGGCGGGCCCGACGCGGGGCGCCACTCATTTTGTACTAACCGGTAACAACCCCTGGCGGGCGGCTCCGCCGAGCTTTACCTTGCTGACATGCCGTCTCAATTGCCCGATGTCGTTCTGTGGTCGATACCCGCCTTCATCCTGCTCACGGTCGTCGAGATCGTGAGCTACCGCATCCATCCGGACGAGGACGCCGCCGGATACGAGACCAAGGACGCCGCGACGAGCATCGGGATGGGGCTCGGGAGCCTCGTCTTCGACGCCCTGTGGAAGATCCCGATCGTGGCGATCTACGCGGCTGTCTACGAACTGACGCCGCTGCGCGTCCCCGTGGTCTGGTGGACCGTGCTGCTGATGCTGCTCGGGCAGGACTTCTTCTACTACTGGTCGCACCGCGGCCACCACGTCATCCGCATCCTGTGGGCCTGCCACGTGGTGCACCACTCCAGCAAGAAGTTCAACCTCAGCACCGCGCTGCGCCAGCCGTGGACGTCATGGACGGTCTGGCCGTTCTACGTGCCGCTGATCGCACTCGGCGTGCACCCCGCGGCGCTCGCCTTCTGCTCCTCGGCGAACCTCGTCTACCAGTTCTGGATCCACACCGAGCGGATCGGCAAGCTGCCGCGCCCGGTCGAGTTCGTGTTCAACACGCCCTCGCACCACCGCGTCCACCACGCCTCCCAAGGCAGCTACCTGGACCGGAACTTCGGCGGCATTTTGATCGTCTGGGACCGGCTCTTCGGCTCTTTCACGCCCGAGACCGAGCCGTGCGTCTTCGGGCTCACCAAGAACATCTCGACGTACAACCCGCTGCGTGTGGCGACCCATGAATACGCCGCGATCGGACGCGATCTGCGGGCGGCGCGCAATTGGAGCGAGCGCGCCGGGAGGGTCTTCCGCGGGCCTGGCTGGCGCCCCGCCGAGGACCCGACGGAAGGGGCCGGGCTGCCTGAGCAACCCGGCCCCTCACCGGACGGTCCGCCGGCTCAGCGCGTCACGTCCTGACCCTGGGGCCCGTCCGCGAGCGTCGCTGCGCAGTGCGGTGTCACCGCCGTCGTGCTTCCGCGGAGGACTCCCGCGGCGGCGTCACTTCTTGACGGCCGCGAGGGCATCGACGATGCCGTGGCCGTAGAAGCTGTTGTTGCCCTTGAGGCCGGTGCAGTCGGCCTTGTACGTGCCCTTGCCGTCAGGGTCGTACTCCTCGGGGCAGGTCACGCTCTTCGCCTGCGCCTTCAGCATCCAGGCGATCTCCTTCGGCGAGGACTCGGGGTGCTCGCTCTTGAGGAGCGCCGCGACGCCCGCGACCTGCGGCCCGGCCATCGAGGTGCCCTGCAGGTAGGCGTAGTCGCCCTCGGGCATCGTGGACAGGACGCCGCCGTCCTTGGCCGGGTCCTCCGGCGTCTGGTAGCGGCGGTCACCGCCGGGGGCGGAGACGTCGACCTCGTCCAGGCCGTAGTTGGAGAAGTAGGACTTGCCGTCCTCCGCGCCGGTCGACGACACCGAGGTCACGCCGGGCAGCATGCTGGGCAGGTCCGGGCACTCGGCCGGGTCGACGGTGCGCTCGACCGGCTTCGTGTCGTTGGGGCTCGTGTCGTCCACGATCTCGCTCGCGGCCAGGTCGTGCGAGGAGTTGCCCGCGGAGGAGACGTGGGTGACGCCCTTGTCCGTGGCGTACTTCGTCGCCCGGCTCACCGCGTCGGCGATGGCCGCCTGGTCGTCGTGGTCGGCGCAGTTGAACAGCCACGGATCGGTGTAGTAGCTGTTGTTGGTGACCTCGACGCCCTTGTCGGCGGCGAAGACCATCGCGCAGACGACGGCCTCGCCGTAGAAGAGCGAGGTCTCCTCCTCCGAGACCTTCAACGAGGCGACCTTGACGCCCGGCGCGGCGCCGGCGACGCCGACTCCGTTGCGCGGGGCGGCCACGATGCCCGCGACGTGCGTGCCGTGGTAGTCGTTCGCCGGGTCGAACGGACGCCAGGCGCCCTCGGAGGTGTCGGCCTTGCCGCCCACGCAGCTGGCGGACTGGCCGGCCGCGAAGTTGGGCTGCAGGTCCGGGTGCGTGTCGTCCACACCGGTGTCGATGACACCGACGGTGACGTCCTTGCTGCCCTCGCTGATCTTGCTGGCCTTGTCGGCGCGGATGGCCCGCTTGTCCCACTGCAGGGACTCCAGCGGCTCCTTGCCCTCGGCCTTCGCCTTGGCCCTGGCCTGCGCACCCGTCTTGGACTTGGGCACCTCGACGAACTTCGGCTTGCCCACGTCGGTGGTGCCTGCGGCCTTCAGGGGCGCGGTGCGGGTCGCGCCCGCGGTGTCGACGCCCTTGACCGCGCGCATCTTGTCGCCGAACTTCGCGTTCGCGGAGTGGGCGACGATCACGCCTATCTGCTCGTACGCCGTGACGACCTTGCCGTCGGCCTTCTTTATCTCCTTCGCGACGCGCTTGATCGTGCCGGCGTCCGCCTCCGTGTTGACGACGTAGCTCAGCGTCTCGCCGTCCTTCTTCGAGGAGGCGGGTTCATCCTGACCGTTGGCCACGGCGGCGCCCGCCAGGCCGAGAGAGGCGGTCAGAACCAGTCCCAGCGGCATCGCGAACTTGCGCCACCGTCTGGAAGGTTGTGAATCCATGGGGTCTCCATGTTCTTTGAAGTTGACCACAGAGCTGGGAACTTAGCGCTGATCGGACCAGCTCAGCAACGCTTTCCTGAAGATGACCCGGGTTTGCCCGGGATCCCTCTTTCGTGATTCAACGACCGACCCCTGTTGCCCGGGCCTTGTGAAGATCTACGATGCGCGGCACCGGACAGCTAGTAAGTACACCCCGACCTGCATATTTTCCTCACAGCACCACCACATCGACTGGAGTTCCCGTGGACTCAGCACCAGCCTCAGGATCAGAAAGCGAGAGGTCCGGCCCCGCAGACAGCACGGACTACGCGCAGGTGCAGGACAGCGCCGAGTTCGGTGAGCTGCGCAGCACCTACCGCTCCTTCGCCTTTCCTCTCACCGTCGGCTTCATCGCCTGGTACCTCCTGTACGTACTGCTCTCGAACTACGCGGCCGGATTCATGGCCACCAAGGTCGTCGGCAGTATCAACATGGCCTTCGTCCTGGGCCTCGCACAGTTCCTCACCACCTTCCTGATCGCCGTGTGGTACTCCCGGTTCGCCGCCTCGAAGTTCGACCCCAAGGCTGCTGCCATCAAGAAGCGCCTGGAGGGTGACGCATGAGCCTCACACAGTCCCTCGCATCGGAGCAACTGCAGCTTGCCGCCGCGAGCCAGCACCGCACTCTGATCGTCACACTGTTCACGGTCTTCGTCCTGCTCACGCTCGGCGTCACCGTCTGGGCCGGCCGCAGAACCAAGGACGCCACGGACTTCTACGCGGGCGGGCGCGAGTTCAGCGGCTTCCAGAACGGGCTGGCCATCTCCGGCGACTACATGTCGGCCGCGTCCTTCCTGGGCATCGCCGGTGCGATCGCGCTCTCCGGATACGACGGCTTCCTCTACTCCATCGGGTTCCTCGTGGCCTGGCTGGTGGCCCTCGTGCTGGTCGCGGAGCCGCTGCGCAACTCCGGCCGCTACACCATGGGCGACGTGCTGGCGTTCCGGATGCGGCAGCGCCCGGTCCGCACGGCCGCGGGCATCTCGACGATCATCGTCTCGATCTTCTACCTGCTGGCCCAGATGGTCGGTGCGGGCGCCCTCGTCGCGCTGCTGCTCGGCATCTCGGGCGAGGCCGGCAAGAACCTCATCGTGGTCCTCGTCGGCGTCGTGATGATCCTCTACGTGACGATCGGCGGCATGAAGGGCACCACGTGGGTGCAGATGATCAAGGCCGTCCTGCTCATCGGCGGAACGCTCGTGGTCACGGCGCTGGTCTTCCACAAGTTCAACTACAACCTCTCGACCCTGCTGGACGCCGCGGCGGCCAACAGCGGGAAGGGCAGTTCCTTCCTGGAGCCGGGCCTGAAGTACGGGGTGGACACCACCTCGAAGATCAACTTCATCTCGCTGGGCCTCGCCCTCGTCCTCGGCACCGCCGGACTCCCGCACATCCTGATCCGCTTCTACACCGTCCCGACGGCCATGGCCGCGCGTAAGTCGGTGAACTGGGCCATCGGGATCATCGGCGGCTTCTACCTGATGACGATCGCGCTGGGCTTCGGCGCCGCGGCGCTGCTCTCACCGAAGACGATCACCGAATCCGATGCGGCGGGGAACACGGCCGCGCCGCTGCTCGCCCAGGAGATCGGCGGCGGAGCGGACTCGACCGGCGGGGCGATCCTGCTCGCCATGATCTCGGCCGTCGCCTTCGCGACGATCCTGGCCGTGGTCGCGGGCCTCACCCTCGCCTCGTCGTCCTCCTTCGCGCACGACCTGTACGCCAACGTGATCCGCAAGGGCCAGGCGACGGACAAGGAGGAGGTCGGCGCCGCGCGGATCTCCTCGGTGATCATCGGCGGCGTCGCGATCGTCCTCGGCATCTTCGCCGGCGGGCTGAACGTGGCGGGCCTCGTCGCTCTCGCCTTCGCGGTAGCGGCGTCCGCCAACCTGCCGACGATCCTCTACAGCCTCTTCTGGAAGCGGTTCACCACCCAAGGCGCGCTGTGGTCGATCTACGGCGGTCTCGGCTCCTCGGTGCTGCTGGTGCTCTTCTCGCCGGTCGTCACCGGCAAGCCCACCTCGATGTTCCCCGAGGCGGACTTCGCCTGGTTCCCGCTGGAGAACCCCGGCCTGATCTCGATCCCGCTGGGCTTCCTGCTCGGCTGGATCGGCTCGGTCATCTCCAAGGAAGAGGAAGCCGTCAAGAAGCACGCCGAGCTGGAGGTCCGCTCCATGACGGGGTTCGGCGCGCACTGACGGAGAACGGCCGTGGGGCGGCACCTCCGCTGCCGCACGTGGGGCGCCACCGACGTCAACGATCTGTTGAATGTCGGTGGCGTCCCGTACTCTGCGAGAGTTGGCACAACCGTGGGAGGGCCGCCGGCATGCTGCTCGACACATACGGCCGAGTCGCCACCGACTTGCGCGTATCCCTGACCGACCGCTGCAATCTCCGCTGCACCTACTGCATGCCGGAGGAGGGCCTGCAGTGGCTTGCCAAGCCGGAGTTGCTCACCGACGACGAGATCGTCCGCCTGGTGCGCATCGCGGTCGACGAACTCGGCGTCGAGGAAGTGCGCTTCACCGGGGGAGAGCCGCTGCTCCGGCCGGGGCTCGTCGGCATCGTCGAGCGCTGCGCCGCACTCTCCAAGCGGCCGAAGATGTCCCTGACGACCAACGGCATCGGCCTGGAGCGCACGGCCACGGCCCTGCGGGACGCCGGGCTGGACAGGGTCAACGTCTCGCTGGACACGCTGGATCCGGACGTCTTCCAGCGCATGACCCGGCGCAAGCGGCACGCGGACGTCCTCCGCGGTCTGGCCGCGGCGCAGGACGCCGGCCTCACCCCCGTCAAGGTCAACTCCGTGCTGATGCCGGGGCAGAACGACGACGAGGCGCCCGACCTGCTCGCCTGGGCCGTCGCCCACGGATACGAACTCCGTTTCATCGAGCAGATGCCCCTGGACGCCCAGCACGGCTGGCAGCGCGACGGAATGATCACCGCGGGCGACATCCTGGAGTCGCTGCGCACCCGTTTCACCCTCACCCCGGAGGGCGAGGACGAGCGCGGCTCCGCCCCCGCCGAGCGCTGGATCGTGGACGGCGGCCCGCACCGGGTCGGCGTCATCGCCTCGGTCACGCGGCCCTTCTGCCGCGCCTGCGACCGCACGCGGCTGACGGCCGACGGACAGGTGCGCACATGCCTGTTCGCCACCGAGGAGTCCGACCTGCGTGGCGCCCTGCGCGACGGAGCCGCGGACGACGAGATCGCCGCCCGCTGGCGCCTCGCCATGTGGGGCAAGAAGGCCGGCGCGGGCATCGACGATCCGTCGTTCGTGCAGCCCGACCGCCCGATGTCAGCCATCGGCGGCTGAGTCGCGGGCCCCGTCCTCCCATTCGCTGAGGCGGACGACGTCCTTCAGGAATCCGCGCATGTCCAAGAAGGACGAGAGATGCTCCCGGTGCTCGTCGCACGCCAGCCACGTCTTGCGGCGCTGCGGCGTGTGCACCTTGGGGTTGTTCCAGGCCAGCACCCAAACCGCGGGCGCCCGGCAGCCCTTGGCGGAGCAGATGGGAGTCTCGGGGCTCTCGGAGGTCTCGTTGGAGGGAAGCACACCCCCATCCAACACCCCCTCCGGACAAACAAACGACGCCGGGCAGCCACGGGGGGAGCCGCCCGGCGTCGGTCTTGTCGCTCCGACGGGGGATGCGGAGCGCCTAAGAAGTATGGCACGGGGACCCGTGCGAGGTGCAGCGGAACAACATGATTGATCTGAGCTTTTCTTGAGGATGTCGCGTGCGCTCGGCGCGCGCGGGCGATCAGCCGCGGTCGGCCGTCGAATCGCCGGGCCGGCCGTGACGAGGTTCCGGAACGCTCTCCCCGGGGCCGATCGCCGGGCGCACGGGCGGGTCGATGAACGACGACGGGAGCGAAGGGGCGTTCTCACGGCCCGCGTTGGCGATCACCACGGCGACGTAGGGCAGCAGCGCGCCGATGACGAGAGTCCCGATGGCCAGAGGGCGTTGCACGTTCCACAGCACGACGGTCAGCAGTACCGAGAGCGTACGGATCAGCATCGAGATCACGTACCGGCGCTGCCTGCCCCGCACATCGTCCGCGAGGCTCTGGCGGGCACCCGTGATCCGGAAGACCTCTTCCTCGCGCTGCTTCCGCATCACTCTCCACCACCTTCGCCCTGGGCCGGCGAGCAGCCCGTCGCGGGTATGCGAACCCTCATCACGGTACGCCTCAGGTCGGACGCTCACGAGGCCGGGCCGCCCGGCCGGGGGAGCGGGGCGGTGATGCGGTGCGGCCCGTACGGAGCAGTCCGTCATGCGGCGTAGGGCGCCCGGCGCCAAGCTGACGGCGGCAGCGGCGCACTCGCGCGTCGGCAGCGCACTCCCGCGCCGGCGACGGCGGATCCGGGCGCGGACGGAGACGGAGGCACGATGAACTGGTTGTGGGCGATCATCGTCGGGCTGGTGCTGGGCGTGCTCGCCCGCGCGATCATCCCGGGCAAGCAGCACATCCCGCTGTGGCTGACGGCGGTCTTCGGGCTCCTCGGCGCCATTCTGGGCAACGCCGTGGCCTCGTGGGCGGGCGTCGGCGTCACCAGCGGGTTCGACTGGATCAGGCACGGGCTCCAGCTGGGCGGCGCGGTGCTCGTCGTCGCCCTGGGCACCCCGCTGTGGGAGTCGATCCGGGGGAGGAGGCGGCGTCAGCGCGTCTGACCCGTGCGGGGTCCCGCAGCCGTCCGCGGGCCCGTCCTGCCGCGGGGCCCGCCGTGCAGTCCTGCCGCGCGACCGCAGGACTGCACGGCGCGCGGCAGGACGTGTGGCAGGCGTCTAGATGCCCTGGATCTGCGCGATCTTGCGGCCCGCCTTGAGGTAGAGCGTCCCGCTCGTGCCCGCCTCGGCGAGCTTCTCGGACACGACCTCGCCGAGCGGGCGCAGCGCCTCCGCCTCCGGCAGCACGATGGACCGCTGGTCCCCGCCGTCCGTCTCGACGACCAGCTTCAGCCCGTTCTGCTTGGCGATGCGCCGTGCCGCCGAGGCGCTCGGCGTGAACTCCAGCACCCGCGTGAGGATCGCCGCGATGCCTTCGCCGCCGTGCTCCGCGGCGTCCACGACCGGCAGCGTCCCGACGTCGCCGAAGGACTTCTTGCTGAACTGGGCGGTGAAGCCCGCCCGGGCCGATTTCGCCGCCGCGGCGCCGTGCAGCGCGGTGACGACCTCGCCCGCCAGTACCTTCTTCAGATCCATCGGATGCAGCGTCCGTGCCTCGCAGCGGGCAGCTGCCTGGTCGATCTCGGCGTCCGTCCACTCCGTCCAGGCACGCAGGTACGGCACCATCAGCCGGTCCGGGATCGACATGATCTTGCCGTAGACGTCGTCCGCCGCGGCGGTCAGACCGATGTAGTTGTCCTTGGACTTGGACATCTTGGCGCCCGAGCCGTCGGTGCCCTCGATCAACGGCATGGCGGCGATCATCTGGGGCCGCTGGCCGTGCTGCTCCATCAGCCGCCGGCCCATCTGCATGTTCAACAGCTGGTCCACGCCGCCGAGTTCGATGTCGCACTCCAGCTCGACGGAGTCGAGAGCCATCGCCACGGGGTAGATGAGCTCGGACATGGTCAGTCCCGACCCCTGGGCGAGCCGGTTGCGGAAGTCCTCCCGCTGCAGCAGTGCCGAGGCCGGCACCTGTGCGAGCAGGGAGATCAGCTGCGCGAAGCCGATGCTGCCGAGCCAGTCGCTGTTGTGCCGGAAGCTCACGTTCTCGAAGTCGAAGAACGGACGGACCTGGTCCTGGTAGCCCGCCAGGTTCTTGGCGATGTCCGCGTCGGTGAGCGCGGGGCGCTCCGCGGTGCGGCCTGACGGGTCGCCGATCTTCGCGGTGAAGTCGCCGATGATCAGCGTCACGTCGTGCCCCATCCGCTGGAAGCGGCTGAGGACGATCATCTGCACGGCATGACCGAGGTGCACGTCGGCCGCCGTGGGGTCGATGCCGAGCTTGACGTGCAGGCCCTTCCCGGCGGTCGCCTTCGCCTCGATCGCCTCGGCGAGCTTCTCCACCGAGGGCAGCACCTCGACGGCGCGCGCGCCGATGAGCGCGGCCTGGTCCTTCGCCGGGAGGTCGCTCAGATCCATATACCGCCGCGACCCCGTCTCCGCGAGCAGCCGCTCGACGGTCTCGTCGGAGGAGAGGTCCTGCGCCAGCAGCTGGCTGGCGCGCTGTACGGAGTCGCCGAGGCGTGTCACGTTCTGTCCTGGAGATCGGAGCGGACAAGGGTCGCCCAGAGTCTATTCGGGTCGGTGAGCCGCTCGCCGGGCCCGTCCGGCCGGGCCGTCGGGGGAGCCCCGCCCCGCCGCCGGAATGTGTAGGGATCCCACAGTGCCTCGTGCGGCCCCCTGTCGCTGACGGATTCCCGGTCGGGCCGCCTCGGCGGATAGTTTCGTACGGACAGACATCGGCCGCTTCCTCGCCGTGCGCAGCGCGTACGCGACAAGAGCGGAGACCGCAGAAAGGGTGGTCCTACCTTGAGCCGCTCGGTACTCGTCACCGGAGGCAACCGCGGCATCGGCCTCGCCATCGCCCGGGCCTTCGCCGACGCAGGGGACCAGGTCGCCGTCACCTACCGCTCGGGCGAGCCGCCCGAGTCCCTCATGAAGAGCGGTGCCCTGGCGGTCCGTTGCGACATCACCGACCCCGAACAGGTGGAGAGGGCCTACAAGGAGGTCGAGGAGAAGCACGGCCCGGTCGAGGTCCTCGTCGCCAACGCCGGTGTGACGCGGGACCAGTTGCTGCTGCGCATGTCCGAGGAGGACTTCGGCGCGGTGCTCGACACGAACCTCACGGGAACGTTCCGCGTCGTGAAGCGTGCGACGAAGCGGATGCTGCGTGCGCGCTCCGGCCGGATCGTCCTCATCTCGTCCGTCGTCGGCCTGCTCGGCTCGGCGGGACAGGCCAACTACGCGGCGTCCAAGGCGGGACTGGTCGGCTTCGCCCGCTCGGTCGCCCGTGAACTGGGCTCCCGTAACATCACCTGCAACGTCGTCGCGCCGGGCTTCGTCGACACCGACATGACGAAGGCGCTCACCGACGAGCAGCGCGAGAACATCGTCGGGCAGGTGCCGCTGGGCCGCTACGCCCAGCCGGAGGAAGTCGCCGCCTCCGTCCGCTTCCTCGCCTCCGAGGAAGCCGCATACATCACCGGAGCCGTCATTCCTGTCGACGGCGGATTGGGCATGGGCCACTGAAGATGAGCGGAATCCTGGCCGGCAAGCGCATCCTTGTCACCGGCGTCCTCACCGAGGGCTCGATCGCCTTCCACGCCGCGAAGATCGCGCAGGAGGAGGGCGCGGAGGTCGTACTCACCGGGTTCGGCAGGCTCTCCCTGGTCCAGCGGATCGCCAAGCGCCTGCCGAAGGAAGCCCCCGTCATCGAGCTGGACGTGACGAACCAGGAGCACCTGGACTCTCTCGCCGGAAAGATCGGCGAGCACCTCGGCGAGGACGCCCAGCTCGACGGCATCGTCCACTCCATCGCCTTCGGTCCCCAGGGCGCGTTCAACTTCCTCGAGGCGAGCTGGGAGGACGTCGGCACGGCCGTGCACGTCTCCGCCTACTCCCTCAAGTCGCTGACGACGGCGTGCCTTCCGCTGATGCCGCGCGGCGGCTCGGTCGTGGGACTCACCTTCGACGCGCAGATCGCCTGGCCCAAGTACGACTGGATGGGCGTGGCCAAGGCGGCGCTGGAGTCGACGAACCGTTACCTCGCACGTGATCTGGGCGCGAAGAACGTGCGGTGCAACCTGATCTCGGCCGGCCCGATCAAGTCGATGGCGGCCAAGTCCATTCCGGGCTTCGAGGAGCTCGCGGACGTCTGGAACCACCGGGCCCCCATCGGCTGGGAACTGGCCGACCCGGACCCGGCGGGGCGCGGCGTCGTCGGTCTGCTGTCGGACTTCTTCCCCAAGACGACGGGGGAGATCGTCCACGTGGACGGCGGCGTGCACATGATGGGCGCCTGACCGCAGGCACCCGCCCCACCCACGTTCCACCCCACGCCTCACGGCACGAGCGGCCCCGGTGCGACGCCGGGGCCGCTGCGCGTCGACGTCAGCGCGGGAGCCCCGTGGGCGGCGCTCAGGCGCCCTGTTTCGCCTTCCGCACCCCGCAGCCCCACTCCTGCGTGTGGGAGGCGGCCTCCCGCTCCGCGGCCTCCGCGTCACCGGCCTGGACCGCCCGGACGAGTCCCGCGTGGTCCATGTGGTTCTCCGGGCGCAGCTCCCCGCCGACGTCGAAGCGGAGGAAGTCGCGCATCACTTCCCCCAAGTCCGAGTAGACCGCTGTCAGTACGTCGTTGTGCGAGGCCGCGACGACGCCGAGGTGGAGGCTCGCGTCCGCCTCGACGAACGATTCCACGTCGCCCGACGCCCAGGCCGCCTCGCGGCGCTCCAGCAGCGCCTCGATCTGCGCCATGTCGCCCTCGGTGCGCCGCAGCGCCGCCAGCCGCGCCGCCGAGGTCTCCAGCGCGGCCCGCATCTCCGCCACGTGGCGCGGGTCGGCGTCGGCGAAGCGGCGGTGCATGACGCCCGCCAGCTCACTGGTCGCGACGACGTACGTGCCGGAGCCCTGACGGATGTCCAGCAACCCGTTGTGCGCCAGGGCGCGTACCGCTTCCCGCACGGTGTTGCGGGCCACTCCCAGCTGCTCCACGAGCTCCGGCTCCGTCGGGATGCGCGTCCCGACCGGCCACTCGCCGGACGTGATCGCGGAGCGCAGCGCCGAGATCACCTGGTCTGCCAGAGCGGAGCGTTGCGGCGAGGGAAGGTTCATCTCTCTCCCGTGTGCGTCGGCCGCGGGCTCTTCCCGTCAGCTCCTGTGGAGGGGAGGATACGCGTTGGCACGTATTCATCCCATGATTCTATGATGGGGCGCATGCCCATGACGGAAGACGACCTGCAGCGCGACGGCCTCCCCGCGGACCGCCGCCCGGCTGCGCCCGCCACCCCGCAGACCGGCCCCCACGGGGCCGCGCCCGCGGTACCGCGCTGGGTCGTGCCGCTGCTCGCCGCGGGCCTGCTCGTCGCCGCGCTCAATCTGCGTCCCGCCATCGCCGCGCTCGGCCCGCTCCTGAAGGAGGTCCGCTCCGACCTGGGCATGAGCGGCGCGGTGGCCGGGCTGCTCACCTCCGTGCCCGGGCTGTGCTTCGCCGTCTTCGGCAGCCTCGCCCCGCGGCTCGCCCGGCGCCGCGGCCCCGCCCCGGTGGTGCTGGCCGGCATGGTCGCGATCACCGCGGGCCTCGCGCTGCGCCCCTTCGCCGGGGGCACGGTGTCCTTCCTGGCGGCGAGCGCGCTGGCCCTCGCGGGCATCGCGGTCAGCAACGTCCTGATGCCGGTCGTCGTCAAACGATGGTTCCCCGGCCGTATCGGGTCGATGACCGGCCTCTACTCGATGGGTCTCGCCCTCGGCACCGCGGGCGCCGCGGCGGTCACCGTGCCCATGACCGGGGCCCTGGGAGGCAGTTGGCGGGCGGGTCTCGGCGCCTGGGCGCTGCTCGGTGTGCTGGCGATCATCCCGTGGGCCGTGGTGCTGAAGGACCCGGGCAGCCGCCGGGCGGCGTCCCCGGCAGGGCGCGAGCCCGGCCGTCCGGGCGTCACCGCCGGCCGACGCAGCGGCGGCGGGGACGGGGCCGCCGGCCGCCGCGACGGCGACGCAGACAGCCCCGGGAGCGACGGCCGCATCCGTATCCGCACCTCGCGCACCGCGTGGGCGCTGGGCGGCTTCTTCGGCCTCCAGGCGTCCGCCGCCTACATCGTGCTCGGCTGGCTCCCGGAGATCTTCCGGGACGCCGGCGTCCCCGCCTCCTCCGCCGGGCTGATGCTCGCCGTCACCATGGGCATGGGCGTGCCTCTGGCCTTCGTCGTGCCGAGAGTGGCGGCCCGGATGCGCCACCAGGGCCCTCTCATCGTGGCCCTGGCCATGTGCGGGCTCACCGGGTACACGGGCCTGTGGTTCGCGCCGGGAGCCGGGGCCTGGCTGTGGGCGCTGCTGCTGGGCATCGCCAACTGCGCCTTCCCCGTCGCGCTCACCATGATCAGCCTGCGGTCCCGTTCCAGCGCGGGCGTGGCACAGCTGTCGGCCTTCGCGCAGAGCACGGGCTACCTGCTGTCCATCCCCGGGCCGCTGCTCGTGGGTGTTCTGCACGACGTCAGCGGCGGCTGGCGCGTCCCCCTGCTGCTGATGATGGCGTTGCTGCTGGCCCAGACGGCTGTGGGAGTGCTGGCCGGCCGGGACCGCGTCATCGAGGACGGGCGCTGAGTGCGACACTGACCGGTATGCCAGTGCTCGAACCAGCCCCGCAGAACGGCCAGAAGAAGCTGCTCCTGATCATGGGAGCGATCTTCGGCATCATGATCGTCATCGGCGTCGTCGCCAACATCGCCGCTCCCTGACGCCCCCTGCACCCCGGCTTCCGCCGAACCCCGACGCCCGCCCGACCCCTGAGGCTGCCCCTCCCCGACGCCCGGCTCTGACCGGCTTGCGGGACCGCCGCGCCGTCCGATGGTGGTGCTGGCCCCACCACCCCCAGGGGGTCTGGGTCAGGGGAAAGTGGGTGGATCACCGGATGGGGCGCCCGCCCGCTGCTCCGTAGCGTCTCCGAGTACACCGCCGGACGCTCTACGGACGAGGGAGAGGCGAGCCCATGACGACGGCCCGTGCCCGTGACGACAGTCCGCGCAGCGTCACCGCCGCCCGGCGGCAGGCCCCGCCTTCCGGCGGTGACGGCCGCGAGCTGCTGCCCTGGTGGGCGGCGGTGCTGCCGGTCCTCGCCTTCGCGCTGCTGCTGAGCCTGCTGATCGGCGGGGGAGACGCGAACGCGGCGGCTCCGCAGCCCTGGGCGGACGTCCTCGCGGTGGTCCTGGAGCGCTTCGAGCAGGCGTTGCTCGGCTGACGGCCGGAAAGCGGCCGCTCTTTCCGCACTGTCAACACCCTCCGCCCCGCACGGCGTTTCGTGCGAAGCTGGGAGACATGAGCGTCGATGTGCCCCGCAGTATCGTCCTTGTCCGGCACGCGAAGGCCGACTGGCCGGAAGTCGCAGATCACGAGCGCCCCCTGGCAGACCGGGGCCGCAAGGACGCCGCGGCAGTCGGTGAGTGGCTGGCGACCCACGGCGTCGCCCCCGGGCTGACCCTCTGCTCGACAGCCGTCCGCACCCGTGAGACGTGGAAGCTGACCGCGCCGCATCTGCCCCACCGTCCCAGAACCGTCTACGAGGAGCGCCTGTACGACGCCTCGCCCGGCGAGATCATCGCGGTGATCAACGACGTTCCCGAGGACGTCGAGAACCTGCTGGTCGTGGCCCACAACCCGGGAGTGCAGGGTGTCGCCGAGGTGCTGACCGGCTCCTCCGAGGGCGACTCCCTGGAGCGCATGCAGCGCAACGGCTTTCCGACGTCGGCGGTCGCGGTGCTGCGCTTCGACGGGACGTGGAAGTCCGTCGAGCCGGGCACCGCGACCCTGACCGGCTACTGGGCGCCGCACGAACCGCACGAGTGAGGGGCGCCGCCCCCGGACACGCCTGATTCCCCGAGCCTCGCGGTGGCCCGCGCCGGTCCCCGGCGCGGGCCGCCTGGCGTGTGCGGGCGCAACACGGGTGCGGGGCCCGGCCCTTGCGCGGCGGCACCGGACGGTGCGCGGCGGAGCCGGGGGCCGTACGTTCAGGAGGCCGGGACGCCCAGCAGACGTTCGCCGTCCGTGTCGTGGTCGTCGCTCCCGGCGGAGCCGTCGGCGGCCTCGACCTCTTCCCTCGTCACCCCGAGCAGGTACAGGACGGTGTCCAGGAAGGGCACGTTGACGGCGGTGTGCGCGGCCTCGCGCACGACGGGCTTCGCGTTGAACGCCACGCCCAGACCCGCCGCGTTGAGCATCCCGAGGTCGTTGGCGCCGTCGCCGATGGCGACGGTCTGCAGCAGCGGGACCCCCGCCTCGGAGGCGAAGCGGCGCAGCAGCCGCGCCTTGCCCTCCCGGTCGACGATGTCCCCGGTGACGCGGCCGGTGAGCTTGCCGTCGACGACCTCCAGCGTGTTCGCGGAGGCGAAGTCCAGCCCCAGTTCCACTTTCAGCGCGTCCGTGATCTGCGTGAATCCGCCGGAGACGACGCCGACTTGGTAGCCGAGGCGCTTGAGGGTCCGCACGAGCGTGCGTGCGCCGGGCGTGAGCCGTACGTCCTTGCGCACCTTGTCGACGACGGACGCGTCCAGGCCCTCCAGCAGGGCCACCCGTGCGTGCAGCGACTGCTCGAAGTCCAGCTCCCCGCGCATGGCGCGTGCGGTGACCTCGGCGACCTCGTCCTCGCAGTCCGCGTAGGCGGCGAAGAGTTCGATCACCTCGTCCTGGATCAGCGTGGAGTCGACGTCCATCACGACCAGGCGCTGCGCGCGGCGCTGCAGCCCGGAGGCGACGACGGCGATGTCCACACCGTGCTTCGCCGCCTCCAGCGCCAGCGACGTGCGCAGCGTCTGCGTCCCGGTCCCGGAGACGTCGAACTCCACCGCGGTCACCGGGTACTTGGCGAGCCGGAAGATGCGGTCGATGTTGCCGCCCGTCGCGGTGATGCTGGCGGCGATGGCGGCCGTCGACGAGGCGGTCAGCGGCTGCCCGAGCACCGTGACGTGCGAACGGCCGGTGCCGCGCGGCCGGTTGTCGCCCACGCCGGAGATGATCTCGGCCTCGAGCCCCATCGACTCCGCCCAGCTGTGCACGGTGGCCCGCAGTTCGCCCTCGCAGGCCGGTCCCTGGCCGTTGCCGGAGCCGCCGGTGCCGGGTGCGGTCACGAGCGCGCACAGCGTTATGCGTCCACGGGTGACGAGCTGCTCGATGTCGACGACTTCCACGCTGAAGGCGGCAAGGGTGTCGAACAGTCCGGCCGTGATGCCGGGCCGGTCCTTGCCGAAGATCTTCACCAGGAGCGTGGGGGTGTCGGCGTACGAAGGCGGGGTGGCCGGCGATGTGGTCATGATGTTCTTACGGTATCGCTGCGAGGCCGGTCGCACCCCCCGGGGGCTCAGCTCCGTCCGGATCCTTTCGCTCGCCGGAGGCGGTCTTGAGCAGCCACGTTGCACTCGGCGAGGGCTCGTACGCACCCGGTCGGCCACAGTCGAATCGGGGTTGTGACATGGGCCGACTTCCTGTCAGGGACCTGGGCCTGAAATAGTTCCAGACGATGTTCGCCATCCCTAGGCTCCCGTAGTGGGGGAGTCACTCGGGGGACAACTTTGTGGGGCATGGAGTGCCGGAACTCGTACTGGAATTGAACGGACAAACCTGGACGCTCGATCCGTCCAGGACGTATGCGCTGGGGCGCGATCCCCAGGGCGACGTGGTGATCGACGACGCCAGGGTCTCCTGGCGGCACGCCACCATCAAGTGGAGCGGACGCGGCTGGGTCATCGAGGACAGCGGGAGCACCAACGGCTCGTACGTCCAGGGGCAGCGCGTCCAGCAGGCGGAGCTCGGCCCGGGCACGAGCGTGCACCTGGGCAACGCCACCGACGGGCCGCATCTGAAGCTCTCGGGCTCGGGGGCACCGGCGGGCGGGGGCGCGGGCGCACCCGCGCAGCACCAGCAGCAGCCCGCACACCAGGCGCAGGCGCCCCAGGGGCGGGCCGCTCAGGCCCCGCCGCAGCACCCTGGCGGCGGCGCACCCGGCGGCGTGCAGGGGCAGCCGGCGGCGCAGGGCTGGGGCGGGCAGCCCCAGCAGCCCGGTGTCCCGCAGCAGCAAGCGGGCTGGCAGCAGCCGGGAGTCCCGGCACAGCAGGGCGGCGGCCAGGCCTACCCCGCGGGAGCGGGCGCACAGCAGTACGCACCGCAGCAGGCGGCACCGCAGGCTCAGCCCTACGCGCCTCAGCACCCGCAGCAGGGCCAGCACCCCCAGCAGGGCGCCCAGCAGGCACACCCCCAGGCCGGGGGAGCACCGCACAGGGGCGGCGAGCGTCCGACCACCTTCCACCAGCTCGCGCTGGGCCGGGTGATGCGCATCGGCCGCGCCCTCGAGAACGAGCTGGTCGTCTCCGACCTGCAGGTCTCGCGGCACCACGCGGAGTTCCACGCGTCGCCGGACGGACGCTTCGAGATCCGCGACCTCGGCAGCCACAACGGCACGTACGTCAACGGGCAGCTGCTTCCGAAGTCCGGCTCCGCGGTGATCACACCGCAGGACACGGTCGGCGTCGGCCACTCGACGTTCCGCCTGGTCGGCGACCGGCTCGAGGAGTTCGTCGACACCGGCGAGGTCTCCTTCTCGGCCCGCCATCTGACGGTGAAGGTCGACAACGGCAAGGTGATCCTCAACAACGTCACCTTCGGCGTGCCGGAGAAGTCGCTGATCGGCGTGATCGGCCCGTCCGGCTCCGGCAAGTCCACGCTGCTGCGTGCGCTGACCGGCTACCGTCCCGCCGACGTCGGTGAAGTCCTGTACGACAACCGCAACCTCTACCAGCACTTCGCCGAACTCCGGCAGCGCATCGGCCTCGTCCCGCAGGACGACATCCTCCACAAGGAGCTGCGGGTCCGTACCGCTCTGCGCTACGCGGCCCGGCTCCGCTTCCCCGGCGACGTCGCGGTCGCCGAGCGCAACGCGCGCGTCGAGGAAGTGCTCGCGGAGCTCAAGCTCGACATCCACGCCGACAAGAAGGTCACCTCGCTCTCCGGCGGTCAGCGCAAGCGCGTCTCCGTCGCCCTGGAGCTGCTGACCAAGCCGTCGCTGATATTCCTGGACGAGCCCACCTCGGGCCTCGACCCGGGCATGGACCGCGACGTCATGCAGCTGCTGCGCGGCCTCGCCGACGACGGCCGCACGGTCCTCGTCGTCACGCACTCCGTGGCGGAACTCGGCCTGTGCGACAAGTTGCTGGTGATGGCGCCGGGCGGCGGCGTCGCCTACTTCGGGCCCCCCGAGGAGGCGCTGAACTTCTTCGGCTACAGCACCTGGGCGGACGTCTTCTCCGCCTTCGAGAACTACCGCGACTACGACTGGATGGGCCGCTGGCAGGGCTCGCAGCACTACCAGATGTACGCCGCGGACCTCGACGCCGTCTCCCCGCAGCAGGCGCAGCAGGTCCAGGCCCCGCCGACGCGGATGCGCAAACCGCAGAGCTGGGGCTCGCAGTTCTGGACGCTGGTGCGCCGCTACGTCTCCGTCATCGCCTCCGACAAGGGTTTCCTGGCGCTGACGGTGATCCTGCCCCTTGTCCTCGGCGGCGTCAGCACCCTCATCCCGAGCGACTACGGACTCGGCTACGGCCCGCTGAACAAGGCGCGGACGAACCGGGACGCCAGCACGATCATGCTCATCATCGCGGTGGGCATGTGCTTCTCCGGAGCCGCCAACTCCGTACGAGAGCTGATCAAGGAACGGGTCATCTACGAGCGCGAACGGGCCACGGGCCTCTCGCGGTCGGCCTATCTGATGTCCAAGGTGCTCGTGCTCGGGATCGTCACCGCCGTGCAGGGTGTGATCATCTCCGCCATCGGCTTCGCCCCGCGTGAACTCCCGTCGGAGGGCCTGCTGGCGGAGGACCTGCCCGCCGTCGAGATGACGCTCGCCGTCATCACGCTGGGCTTCACCTCGATGATGTTCGGCCTGATCATCTCCGCGCTCGTGAAGACGGCGGAGAAGACCATGCCGCTGCTGGTCATGTTCGCCATCGTCCAGGTGGTCTTCACCGGCGTGCTCTTCCAGCTGTTCGACACCCCGGGTGTGGGGCAGTTCTCCTGGCTGATGCCGTCCCGCTGGGCGGTCGCCGCCATGGGCGCCACGGCCGACATGAACACGCTGCTGCCGTGGGAGAAGGGCAACCCGGATCCGCTGTGGGAGCACACGGCCGCCACGTACGTGCTCGACATGGCCGTCCTCATGGGGCTCGGCGTCGCGCTGGTCTTCGTCGTCGCGCGGCTCCTGCGCCGCCACGAGCCGGAGGTCATGCGCAAGTAGCGGCAGGGCCGGGCCCTTCGGCTCGGCGCGCACGGAAGGCGGCGGCCCCCTTCGCGGGGACCGCCGCCTTCGCGCTGTACGGGAACACGCCCCGCTGCTGCCGGCTCAGTACCAGTTGTTGGCCTGCCAGAAGGACCAGGCGCCGCACGGGCTGCCGTAGCGGTCCTTCATGTAGCCGAGGCCCCACTTGATCTGCGTGGTCGCGCTGTTCCGCCAGTCCGGGCCGGCTGAGGCCATCTTGGAGCCCGGCAGGGCCTGCACGAGGCCGTAGGCGCCGCTGGGGTTCTGCGCGTGGACGTCCCAGCCGCTCTCGCGCTCGACGATGTTCGAGAAGCACTGGAACTGCTTCTCGGAACCGATGATCTGCCGCGCGATCTGCTTCGGAGAGCCCGAGGGGGACGCGGCGCGCTCGGCGGACCGGCTCGCCGCCTGCTTGCGCTGACGCTCGCGCTCGGCCTTCTTCGCCTGTTCGGCCGCCTCCAGCCGCGCCTTGGCGCGGGCTTCGGCCTTCTCGCGCGCCTCCTTCTCGGCGCTCGCGCGGGCCCGGCCGTCGGCGGCCGTGGTCTGGGCGTCGATGCCCGCCTTCTGGGCGGCGGGGCTGCCGGCGGCTGTCTGAAGGGCGATCGCCTGTGCTGCCGGCTCCGATCCGGCAGTGTCGTTTCCGCTGTCCTTCTGCCCTGGCACGACGCTGAACGCGATGGCGGTCACGCCGACGGCGGCCGCACCTGTGGCCGCCGAGATCTTGTGCAGACGGGACAGCCTGCCGTGGCGTTCGGGAGTGGGAACGCTCATGGGGAGGAAACCTCTTCCAGATTGCGGACCGCAGCGACAGTGGCCGCTACGGCGGCAGCAATTCTCAGCTGCCGTCAGTCACCGAGCAAAAATCACCATTACTAACCTTGATAGTGGTTCGCGAAAAGGTCGGAGGCCTTGACGTGTCAGCGCTGCACGTCCGGTCAGTGGGCAACTACTACTAAGCAAGCTCGTACGTGATCTGCGTCCTATGCGGCGACTCACACCGCATACCCGATTACATTTACGCAGTGTGTAGAAGCTATAAACGCAGAGTCACGCGCCTGGGTCTCGGTCCTAGGTCCTGAGACCCCCTCCTCCGGGGCGTCCGTCCGATACCTCCGCGACGTCCCGCCGGTACCGTGACGGCATGCTCCAAAGCTCCGGGCTCGCCGCTGTCAGCGCCGCGTTGCTCGCCATGAACCGGCAACTCGAGGTGCGCGACGTACTGCAGACGATCGTCGCCTCGGCCCGCGATCTGCTGGACGCCGAATACGCGGCACTCGGAGTACCCGACGACCAGGGCGGGTTCGCCCAGTTCGTCGTCGACGGAGTCTCGGACGAGCAGTGGAAGGCAATCGGCCCGCTGCCCCGGCAGCACGGCATCCTCGCGGCGATGCTCCACGAGGCGACACCGCAGCGCCTCGCGGACGTACGCGCCGACTCCCGCTTCGAGGGGTGGCCCAGCGCCCACCCCGAACTGGCCGACTTCCTGGGCATGCCCGTCGCCGACGGCGAGAACGTCCTGGGCGCCCTCTTCCTCGCCAACAAGCGCTGCCCGCCCGCCCGGGACGAACCCGGGCAGGGGCCTCCGGACCAGGCGGCGGCGCGCGGTTGCTCGTTCTCCGAGGACGACGAGCGGCTGCTGCGCCTCCTCGCCCAGCACGCCGCCATCGCCCTCACCAACGCCCGGCTCCATGAGCGGAGCCGCGAGCTGACGATCGCCGGCGAGCGCGCCCGCATCGCCCACGACCTGCACGACGCCGTGGCCCAGAAGCTCTTCTCGCTGCGGCTGACCGCCCAGGCGGCGACGGCCCTCGTCGACCGCGATCCCGGGCGCGCGAAGGCCGAACTGCACGAGATCGACCGGCTCACGGCCGAGGCGGCCGAGGAACTGAGGGCCGCCGTCGTCGAACTGCGTCCCGCAGCGCTCGACGAGGACGGGCTCGTCGCCACCTTGAGAACCCAGACCCGAGTGCTCCACCGCGCCCACTCGGCCGAGGTCGCCTTCTCCACCGAGGGAAGCCCCCGGGCGCTGCCCTCGGCGCACGAGGAGGCGCTGCTGCGGGTCGCGCAGGAAGCCGTGCACAACGCGCTCCGCCATGCCTCGGCCGTCCGCGTCGACGTGGTGCTCACCTTCGGCGCCTCCGCCGTGCGGCTGCGCGTCGCCGACGACGGCCGGGGCTTCGACCCGAAGGCCGTGCGCAAGGCGGGACGTCACCTGGGACTGGTGTCGATGCGCGACAGGGCCCAGTGCGTCGGCGGCCGGCTGGCCGTGCAGTCGGAGCCCGGCAAGGGCGCCGTCATCGAGATGGAGGTGCCCGGTGGCTGACCCGATCCGTGTGCTCATCGTCGACGACCACCTGGTCGTACGGCGCGGACTGCGCACTTTCCTGGAGATCCAGGACGACATCGAGGTGGTCGGGGAGGCCGCCGACGGCGAGGAGGGCGTGGCCCGCGCCGAGGAACTGCGCCCGGACATCGTCCTGATGGACGTGAAGATGCCCGGCACCGACGGGATCGAGGCGCTGAGACAGCTCGTGCAGCTCGGCAACCCCGCCCGCGTGCTCGTCGTCACGAGCTTCACCGAGCAGCGCACCGTCGTCCCGGCCCTGCGGGCGGGAGCCGCGGGCTACGTCTACAAGGACGTGGACCCGGACGCCCTCGCGGGGGCCATCCGCTCCATCCACGCGGGCCACGTGCTGCTGCAGCCCGAAGTCGCCGGGGCGCTGCTCTCCGAGGGGCCGGGCGGGAGCGCGGGGCGCGGCACGCAGCTCACCGAGCGCGAGCGGGAGGTGCTGGAGCTGATAGCGGACGGGCGCTCCAACCGGGAGATCGCCCGGGCGCTCGTCCTGTCGGAGAAGACGGTGAAGACCCACGTGTCGAACATTCTGATGAAGCTCGACCTCGCCGACCGCACCCAGGCGGCGCTGTGGGCCGTCCGCCACGGGCTCACGCACTGACGGGCCCCGCCCTGAGCCCGGCGGCACTCCCCTCCGGCGGACTTTCCGGGCGCCGCACGCAGCGAGTTCCGCTCCTCAGCGGCCAGGCTCGCTTACATCCGCTTGCGTTCGAGCTCCTCCGCGTAGGCGTTGTACGCCGCGACCTGCGCCCGCCTCGCCGTGCGCTCCACCGGACGGAGCGCCTCGGCCCGCGCCGCGATCTCGGACGAGCTCACCGCGCCGCCGTGCTCCCGGCCGTCTCCCGCGCCCTTGCCGCCGCCCGGCACGTCTCCCTGCGCGATGTCCACCAGCGCCCGCACACGCTGCGCGAGTTCCAGCACCCGCACGGCACGCGGCGTGTAGCCCGGGGCCAGCAGTCGCCTGCCCGCCTCCATCCGCGCCCGGTACGCCTCCAGGGCCGCGTCCGCCACGGGGCCCGAACCTGCCACGTCCAGCTTCGTGAGGAGATCCGTGGCCTCCCGCATGGCCTCGGCAAGCTCACGCTCCGCCTCGGCGAGGGAGGGCACGTCCGCGGGCGGCCCGTCCCGCAGGGGCAGGCAGTGCCACACCACCTCGACCTGCACGTCTCCCTCGGGCCCCGCCTCGTACAGCTCCGGGACGAGCCCCAGACCCGCCCCCGGAGCCAGCACCGCCTCGCCCGCGTCGAGAGCGCGGGAGTTGAGCTCCGGCGGCCCGCTCAGCCCCAGCGGATGCCCGGGCGCGGGAAGTGCCACCCGCAGTCCGTGCGTGCCCAGCGACCGCAGCCGGCCCAGCGCGAGAGTGAGACCCACGTGCTCCGGCTCCGGCCCGGCTCCGGGAGCGGCGGACGACGGCAGCGCCGCCACGCGGTGCGCCGCGTCCTCCCCGACGATCCGCTCGGCGGCCTCATCGGGCGAGATCAGCCCGGCAAAGAGTGCATTTCCCCAGGCGGCCATCCGCCCTGAACGAGGTTCTTGGAGCATGAGCACAGCCTAAGGAACAGGCCGTCGAACGCGTGGCGTAGGTTTTGTCTGGGGACTGTGCCCACAAGGCACGGGAAACGGCGACTGCAATGGGAGACAACGCGCTCATGAGCGAAGTACTGGAGCTGGTGGACGTATCCGTGGTCCGCGAGGGCCACGCTCTGCTGGACGACGTCTCCTGGTCGGTCAAGGAGGGCGAGCGCTGGGTCATCCTCGGACCCAACGGCGCCGGCAAGACGACCTTGCTCAACATGGCCTCCAGCTACCTCTTCCCGAGTTCCGGGACCGCCACCGTCCTCGGTGAACGGCTCGGCGCAGTCGACGTCTTCGAGCTCCGTCCCCGCATCGGCATGGCGGGCATCGCCATGGCCGAGAAGCTCCCCCGCTCCCAGACCGTCCTGCAGACGGTGCTCACCGCCGCGTACGGCATGACGGCGCACTGGCAGGAGGAGTACGAGGCGATCGACGAGGAGCGTGCCCGCGCCTTCCTCGACCGCCTCGGCATGAGCGACTACCTGGACCGCAAGTTCGGCACGCTCTCCGAGGGCGAGCGCAAGCGCACCCTGATCGCCCGCGCCATGATGACCGACCCCGAACTGCTGCTGCTGGACGAGCCGGCGGCAGGACTCGACCTCGGCGGCCGCGAGGACCTGGTGCGCAGGCTGGGCCGCCTCGCCCGCGATCCGTACGCCCCCTCCATGATCATGGTGACCCACCATGTCGAGGAGATCGCACCGGGCTTCACGCACGTACTGATGATCCGTCAGGGCCAGGTCCTCGCCGCGGGCCCCCTGGAGACCGAGCTGACCTCCCGAAATCTCTCCCGCTGCTTCGGACTTCCGCTCGTCGTGGAGGAGCGCGGCGACCGCTGGACCGCTCAGGGTCTGCCGCTGAGCTGATCGCGGGCCTACCATGGCCTTGTGGATGCATGGGTGTGGTGGTTGATAGCCGCGGTGGGGCTCGGGATTCCACTCGTCCTCACGGCGATGCCCGAGTTCGGAATGCTGGCCGTCGGAGGTGTGGCGGGCGCCGTCACCGCCGGGCTCGGCGGAGGCATGGTCGCGCAGGTCCTCGTCTTCGCGGTCGTCTCGACCGCGCTGATCGTCGTCGTCCAGCCGATCGCGCGCCGTTCACGGAGTCAGGCGCCGGCCATGAGCAGCGGCGTCGACGCCCTGCGCGGCCGCCAGGCGACGGTGCTGGAACGCGTCGACGGGCAGGGCGGAAGGATCAAGCTGGCGGGTGAGGTCTGGTCGGCCCGCGCGCTCGACGCGGACGCGGCCTACGAAACCGGCAGGCAGGTCGACGTGGTGGAGATCGACGGAGCCACCGCGGTCGTGATGGGATAGCCGCGAGGCGGGGTAACACCCTTGCGAGCAGGGCGAGTTGCTTGCGCCCGGGGTACTTCTACCGTCTGACAGACGTCAATCAGTGACATACGTGCAGGGGGACGGCGATGGACGCCATCATCATTGTCCTGATCATCCTGGTGGTGCTGGTCTTCATCGCACTCATCAAGACGATTCAGGTGATTCCGCAGGCGAGCGCCGCCATCGTCGAGCGCTTCGGCCGGTACACCCGCACCCTCAACGCGGGCCTGAACATCGTGGTCCCCTTCATCGACACGGTCCGCAACCGTGTCGACCTGCGTGAACAGGTCGTCCCGTTCCCGCCGCAGCCCGTCATCACGCAGGACAACCTCGTCGTGAACATCGACACCGTCATCTACTACCAGGTGACGGACGCCCGGGCTGCCACGTACGAGGTGGCCAGCTACATCCAGGCGATCGAGCAGCTCACGGTGACGACGCTCCGCAACATCATCGGCGGCATGGACCTGGAGCGGACGCTCACCTCCCGCGAGGAGATCAACGCGGCGCTGCGCGGCGTGCTCGACGAGGCCACCGGCAAGTGGGGCATCCGCGTCAACCGCGTCGAGCTGAAGGCCATCGAGCCCCCGACGTCCATCCAGGACTCGATGGAGAAGCAGATGCGTGCCGACCGCGACAAGCGCGCCGCGATCCTGCAGGCCGAAGGTGTGCGGCAGTCGGCGATCCTCACCGCCGAGGGCGAGAAGCAGTCGTCGATCCTGCGCGCCGAGGGCGAGGCCCGCTCGGCGGCGCTGCGCGCGGAAGGCGAAGCGCAGGCGATCCGCACGGTCTTCGAGTCGATCCACGCCGGCGACCCGGACCAGAAGCTCCTCTCCTACCAGTACCTGCAGATGCTCCCGAAGATCGCCGAAGGCGACGCCAACAAGCTCTGGATCGTCCCGAGCGAGATCGGCGACGCCCTGAAGGGACTCGGCGGCGCCCTCGACGGCTTCCGGCCCGGAGGCGGCGGGAACAGTGGCAGCACCGGCGGCAGCGGCAGCGACCCCACGAGCATGGTCAAGCCGCCCCGGCGGGACAGCCCCAGGATCGACTGAGCGGAAGCCGGCCCGCACGGCCGACCGGACCCGGATGCCCGCGCGAAATGCCCCTCGGGCATGATCAGTGTGTACGGCACTGATCAACTGGGGGATTCGCGTGACCATCTGGGAGGCAGTGGCCGTCTGCGTCGCCGGCGTCGGCGCAGGCGCCATCAATACGATCGTCGGCTCCGGCACCTTGCTGACCTTCCCGGTGCTGCTCGCCGTCGGCCTGCCGCCCGTCACGGCCAACGTCTCCAACGCACTGGGACTCGTGCCCGGATCGGTGAGCGGGGCGATCGGTTACAGGCGTGAGCTGCGCGGGCAGCTGCGCCGGGTGCTGCTGCTGGGCGGCGTGGCGCTCGTCGGTGCCCTCTCCGGAGCCGCACTGCTGGTCGTCCTGCCGTCCAGCGCCTTCGACACGATCGTGCCGGCGCTCATCGCGGTGGCGCTGCTCCTGGTCGCCTTCCAGCCCCGCCTCGCCCGCGCCGTGCAGCGACGCCGCGAGCGGAAGGGGGCGTCCGCCCGTCCCCAGGGCGGCGTGCTGCTGCCGTCCGGCATGCTCTTCGCGAGCGCTTACGGCGGCTACTTCGGCGCGGCGCAAGGCATCATCTACCTCGCCCTGATGGGACTGCTGCTGGATGAGGACCTGCAGCGGATCAACGCCGTGAAGAACGTGCTCGGTGCCCTGGTGAACGGCGCCGCGGCGGTGTTCTTCCTCTTCGTGGCGGACTTCGACTGGACGGCCGTCCTCCTGGTGGCGGGCGGCTCCGCGGCCGGTGGCGTGCTCGGAGCAGCGGTGGGCCGCAGACTGCGGCCCACCACCCTCCGCGTCATCATCGTGACGGTCGGAACCGCGGCCCTCGTCCACCAGCTCGTCCGCTGACGAAAGGAGCCGGGCCCTGAGGCCCGGCTCCTTTTTCACGCAGTGGCAGGCAGTCCCGTCGCGGAGTCCGCGGCGCGCGAGACGGTGAGCCACTGCGGCAGCGACGTACCGTCCGCGCGGTTCAGCGCCAGGAGCAGCGCGTCGGCAGGCGTGGGCTCGAACGGCTTCACCAGCAGCGTCATGCCCGCCTGAGCGGGCGTCCGGTCGGCCTTGCGGTGGTTGTCCGCCGCGCACGCGGCCACGGTGTTGAGCCACGTGTCGGCACCGCCCCGCGAGCGCGGCAGGATGTGGTCGACGGTGGTCGCCCGCCGCCCGCAGTAAGCGCACCGGTGCCGGTCCCGTACGAGGACGCCGCGCCGCGACCACGGCGCCCGTTGTCGGAAGGGAACCCGCACGTATCTGCGGAGCCTCACGACCTGGGGCACCGGAAGGTCGATGTCAGCCGCTCGTATACGGAGACCGGGGTGCGACTGCTCGACGACGGCCTTGTCCTGCATGACAAGCACAACGGCTCGCCGCAGCGACACCGTCGAAAGCGGCTCGAAGCTCGCATTGAGGATCAGCGTCTCGCGCATCCCCTCCACCTCCCCGATTCCGTTCCGCCCCCGTTGGCGGTTGGCACCACTGTGCCGTCGCACGGGACAGGGGACAACGCAATTACGGGGCGGCGCGCGGGAGATGACGAGCGGGCCGTACCGGCGGACCGGAAGATCGCAACCGGCAGAGAACCGGAAAGGTCGAAACCGGGAGGGGAAAGAAACAGCAATGCGGAAAAGGGGCAGCCGACGCGGTCGCCCGGCCCCCGGCCGGCCTCCGACGGACTGCTGGCGCAGACACGAGCGCCTCGCCGCCCCCGCACTGCGGTGCCGGCTGCCCGGCGACAACTGTGCTTTCGGGGACGACGAGGCGCAAAGGATTTTCCGCCCGCCCCGGAGGGCGTTCCGGCAGGCTCAGCCGTCCGCGGGCACCTCGTGGACGCCGATCAGCTGCGCACGTCCGATGGTCTTGAAGCGCAGGTTGAACCCGACGAACGCAGGCGTCGCGTCGGCATCCGGGCCCAGCTTCTCCTCCTGCACCGCGTAGACGGTGAAGACGTAACGGTGCGGGCCGTCACCGGGGGGCGGTGCGGCGCCGCCGAAGTCGCGCGTCCCGAAGTCGTTGCGCACGTGCACGGCGCCCTCGGGCAGACCTTCCATCTCACCCGTACCGGCGCCGACCGGCAGCTCCGTCACGGAGAGCGGAATGTCGAAGACCACCCAGTGCCAGAAACCGCTGCCCGTAGGCGCGTCCGGGTCGAAGCACGTCACGGCGAAGCTCCGGGTCTCCGGAGGGAACCCCTCCCAGCGCAGATGCGGGGAGACGTTGCCCTTCGCATACTGCTGTTCCGGACGCAGCCGTCCGCCCTCGGAGACGTCGCTGCTCACCACCTCGAACGAGGCGACGGGCGGGTGGAAGTCGTGGGGGAGCGGCGGTTGCTTCTGCTCGGTCACGTGGGAACCTCCTGATGGCGCGAATCGCTGCACCGGCCAGCCTAACGAGCCATGGTGCCGGACTTTGTCACCATGGGATCCACGACGAGACCTGCAAAGCGGTGGTGCGACGATGACCAGTCCCGTGGACCTGCCCGAACTCCCCGAACTGCCCGGTGACGGGCTGCCGGGCCTCTTCGAGGGCACCGTCCCGCCCGGCGTGTACCGCTGCGACTCCGTGGGCCCCGACGTCCTCATGCAGGCGGAGGCCGCGGACTGGATCGGCGCCGTCATCGACCTCAGCGACGTGACCACCAAGGTCGAGTTCATGGACCGCTGCGCCACCGGTCTGGAACTTCCCGACTGGTTCGGACGCAACTGGGACGCGCTGGCCGACTCCCTCACCGACCTCTCCTGGTGGGGCGAGACCAACGGCTACATGCTGATGACGGCCGGCTGGCCCGGCTTCGAGCAGGCAGACCCGGCCTCCGCCGCCACCGCCGTCAACGTCTTCACCGCGGCGGTGGGCTACTGGACGGTTCGCAGCGCCCCCCTCACCGTTCTCCTGGGCTGAGCACGCCGAGGGGCGGCAGGCGAAGCGCCCACCGCCCCTCGTGAAGTCGGATCAGAACCAGTTGCGCTGGCCCCCGACCTCCGTCAGCCACTGATTGATGAACGCGGTCCAGTCCGTCTGCTGGAAGTCCGTCAGGCTCACCTGGAACGCCCGGTACGAGTCACTGCCGCCGGTGAAGAGACCCGGCGCCTTGTCCATCTCCATGACGACGTCCATCTCCCTGCCGTCGGCCACGAAGGACAGCTCCACCTGCGAGAGCCCCCGGTACTGCTGCGGCGCCAGGAACTCGATTTCCTGGTAGAAGGGCAGCTGCTGGCGCGTGCCGCGGATCCGCCCCTTCTCCATGTCCGCCGACTTGAAGCGGAAGCCGAGGGCGCCGAAGGAGTCGAGGATCGCCTGCTGCGCGGGCAGGGCGTGCACGTTGACCGGGTCGATGTCGGTCGAGTCGACGGCCTGCGCGATGGCGAGCTCCGTCGAGACGCCGATGCTCATGCCCGTCAGCTGCTGCCCCATGAACATCGTGACGGGCGTCTCCCAGGGCACCTCCAGCTGGAACGGCACCGTGTGCTTGGCACCCTCCTTCAGCTCGAGCGCGCCGCCGAGCTGCTGCCGGCCGAACTCGATGTTCTGCTTCATCTCCCCGTCGTTCGTCTCGACCTCGACCTTCGCCATGAGACCGACGGACAGCCCCTGGATCTGCTGGTCGACAGAGCCCGCCTCGATGTGCACCTCACCCTGGACCACCCCTCCCGGCACCACGTTCGGCTCGTGCAGGACGGTGTCCACAGAGGCACTGCCTACGCCCAGACTCGCGAACAGCTTCTTGAAACCCATCTCTCCAGTCCCTCCCAGGCGCAGCCTGTGTGTCTTCGCCGATCACTCGTGCGTGCTCTGCTACCAGTACGCCCGAGGAGGGCCGGCGGTTCCGCCCCGCACCGGAAAGCGCCCCGTTCTCGCGCACTTGATGCGTCGGAAGCCGGAATCCCGGGTCGGTTACCCTCGGGCGGCATGATCGCTGGCCGAGACCGTACGCGAAGGAACGACCCCAGCCACACACCGCTACCCCGTTCGTTCTTCGACCGCCCGGTGCTGGAGGTGGCCCCGCAACTGCTGGGCCGCTACCTGGTGCGGACGAGCGACGAGGGCTGCATCGTCCTCCGCCTCACCGAGGTGGAGGCGTACGCGGGGGAGGCGGACCCCGGATCGCACGCCTTCCGCGGCCTCACCCGCCGCAACGCCTCGATGTTCGGACCGCCCGGCCACGCGTACGTCTACTTCATCTACGGCATGTGGTTCAGCCTCAACCTCGTGTGCGGCGCGGAAGGCCACGCGAGCGGTGTCCTGCTGCGCGCAGGCGAGGTGATCACCGGGGCCGGGCTGGCCCGTGCGCGGCGTCCCAAGGCACGTAAGGACGCGGAGCTCGCCAAGGGGCCCGCCCGGCTCGCGACCGCCCTCGACGTCGACAAGTCCCTGAACGGAACGGATCTGTGCGGCGTCGACGAGAGCGCCCCGCTCCGTGTCCTCACCGGTGAGCCCGTACAGCAGAAGCAAGTGCGGAGCGGCCCCAGGACCGGTGTGGGCGGTGCCGGATCGGTCCACCCGTGGCGCTACTGGGCCGACGGCGACCCCACCGTGAGCCCGTACCGTCCGCACCAACCCAGGCGGCGCCAAAGCTCACTTGACTCCGATGGTCCCAAGGTCTAACGTTGACCGAGTCGCTGAAACCGGGCAGGTCGTCCTCAGGCTCTCAAGCCGGGCGGATGCATCCGGAAGCGGCCAAACACTACCTACGATTTCCCCAACGGGTCGTTAATTGGCGTGCCATAAACGTCCCTGAAGGTTCCGATTAGGAGCCGGGAAGGAAATCCGCTAAAGTAGTGGACACCGAGAGGGAAGCGCCCGGAGTGGCCTGTGAAAGGGTTGCGATGGAAGCGTCCGTTCTTTGAGAACTCAACAGCG
>NZ_BMMP01000011.1 GCF_014645895.1 Streptomyces daqingensis
TTGCACCCGCACGCACCAGACGACGCGAGCCCCGCCCTCCGGGCGAACGGCGCCATTTGTCAGACAGCCCCTAGCCGGCGGGAGCTTGACGGAGTCAGCCCGCCCTGCGCGCCGCCGCTTCCGCGCGCAGGTCGCGGCGCAGCTCCTTGGGCAGGGAGAACTGCATGCGCTCCTCGACGGGCTGGACCAGCTCCACGTCCTCCCAGCCGCGTTCCGAGAGCCACTCCAGAACCTCGTCGACCAGGACGTCCGGGACCGAGGCGCCCGAGGAGAGGCCCACCGTCGTCACACCTTCGAGCCACGCCTCGTCGATCTCGCCCGCGTTGTCGATCAGGCGTCCGTCGCGGGCGCCGTGGGCGATGGCGGTCTCCACCAGGCGCACGGAGTTCGAGGAGTTCCTGGAGCCGACGACGAGGACGAAGTCGGCGTCCCGCGCCACCTGCTTGATGGCCGTCTGGCGGTTCTGCGTCGCGTAGCAGATGTCGTCGCTCGGCGGGGAGAGGAGGTTCGGGTAGCGGCCCTTCAGGGCGTCCACGGTCTCCATCGTCTCGTCCACGGAGAGCGTGGTCTGCGAGAGCCACACGACCTTCTCGGGGTCGCGGACCTCGACGTTCTCCACGTCCTTCGGGCCGTCGACGAGGGTGATGTGCTCCGGCGCCTCCCCGCTCGTGCCGATGACCTCCTCGTGGCCCTCGTGGCCGATCAGGAGGATGTCGTAGTCCTCCTTGGCGTAGCGCACGGCCTCCTTGTGGACCTTCGTCACCAGCGGGCACGTGGCGTCGATCGTCGCCAGCTTGCCGCGCTCAGCCTCCTTGTGGACCTCCGGGGCGACGCCGTGCGCCGAGAAGATCACGATCTCCCCCTCGGGCACCTCCGCCGTCTCCTCGACGAAGATCGCGCCCTTCTTCTCGAGGGTCTTCACCACGTACTTGTTGTGCACGATCTCGTGGCGCACGTAGACCGGGGCGCCGTACTGTTCGAGGGCCTGTTCCACGGCGATCACAGCCCGGTCGACCCCCGCGCAGTAGCCACGGGGTGCGGCGAGCAGGACACGGCGGCGTTCGTCGGGGGCGTCTGTGGCGGGCTGGCGGGAGGGCGTTGCAGACATGCGTCCCATCGTAAGGGCGAGCGGTGCGCCTCGATGTTGACGGCGGGCGACACCCCCCTTGCGGGGCATCGCGCACATGCCGGACGGGCGTCTCCGGTCCGTCCGGTCCGTCCGGGGCGTCCGGGCCGGGAGGGCGGCGGAGGGCCGCACCCGGAAGGACGCCCGGCCGCGCGGGTGCGGGGGCATCGCGCGGGTGCGGTCGGCGGCGGACAGGTCCGGCGGGTCCGGCTGTCCGAGGCGGCCGTTAGTGTCGTCGCATGGCTCTCATCACCTCACCCGAAGCCCCGGTTCCGGTCGGTGAGATCTCCCGGCTGATCGGCGGGTGGATCGACCGGCTCGGGGCGGTCTGGGTCGAGGGGCAGATCATCCAGCTCTCCCCGCGCCCGGGTGCGGGCATGGCGTTCCTCACGCTCCGCGACCCCTCGCGGGACGCGTCGATCAGCGTCACCTGCTTCCGCGAGGTCTTCGACCGCGTGAAGGACGTCGTCAGCGAGGGCTCGCGCGTCGTCGTGCACGCCAAGCCGGTCTGGTACGGGCGGGGCGGCACCCTGTCGCTGCGGGCCGCCGACATACGGCCCGTCGGCATGGGCGAACTGCTCGCGCGGCTGGAGCAGTTGAAGAAGACACTGGCGGCCGAGGGCCTGTTCGCCGCGGAGCGCAAGCGCAGGCTGCCCTTCCTCCCCCACCGGATCGGGCTGATCACCGGGCGCGCCTCCGACGCCGAGAGGGACGTGCTGCACACGGCACGCGAGCGGTGGCCCGCCGTCCGCTTCGAGGTGCGGAACACGGCGGTGCAGGGCGTGCGGGCGGTGCCGCAACTCGTCGAGGCCGTGCGGGAGCTGGACTCCCACCCCGAGGTCGACGTGATCATCGTGACGCGCGGCGGCGGGAGCGTGGAGGATCTGCTGCCGTTCTCGGACGAGGAGCTGGTGCGCACGGTCGCGGGCTGCACCACCCCCGTCGTCTCGGCCATCGGGCACGAGGCGGACTGCCCGCTGCTCGACCTCGTCGCCGACCTGCGCTCGCGTACGCCCACGCACGCGGCGAAGGACGCCGTGCCCGACGTCGGCGAGGAGCACGAGCGGGTGCGGGAGCTGCGGGCGCGGGCGTACCGCGTGGTCGACTCCCTTCTGGAGCGCGAGCACCGCGGTCTCACCGAGGTCATGAGCCGTCCCGCGATGGCCGATCCGCACTCGATGCTGGAGGAGCGCGACGCGGAGGTCGCCTCCCTGCTGGAGCGCGCGCGCCGCACGCTGGGCCACCGCCTGGACCGCGCCGAGGACGAGCTGACCCACACGCGGGCGCGGGTGCTGGCCCTCTCCCCCGCGGCGACGCTCCAGCGGGGGTACGCCGTGCTGCAGCGGGCCGACGGCACCGTGGTCCGCGCGCCGGAGCAGGCCGGCGAGGGGGAGCAGCTCCGGGCCAGGGTGGCCGAGGGGGAGTTCGGCGTCACTGTCGGTCCGCACGCTTAGGGTGGCCCCATGACCTCGCAGACGACCTCGGACACGACTTCCGGCACCGGGCCGGAGACGGCCGCCGCCGACGCCGGGAAGGCGCTGTCCGCGCTCAGCTACGAGCAGGCGCGCGGCGAACTGGTCCGCGTCGTGCAGCAGTTGGAGGCGGGCGGCACCTCGCTGGAGGACTCGCTGGCGCTGTGGGAGCGCGGCGAGGAGCTGGCGCGGGTCTGCAGGGAGTGGCTGGAGGGCGCGCGCGCCCGGCTGGACGCGGTGCTGGAGGCCGAGGCCGGCGAGGAGCCCGAAGAGCCCGGAGCCGGCACGTCCGCGGCGGAACCGGCCGATGCGGAAGACGCCGAAGAGGCGGACTGAGCGGGGCACAGGCGCGGCATCACGGTAAACGGAAGCCTGCTGGCTGGCGTCGGCCCCATGGAACGGGCGGCCGGTTCCCGCTTACGGTGGACCGTCCGTACTCGAACAACCGCGCGTAAAGGCAAGGCTTCCGCACATGACAGTCGCCCTCGACCAGGCCGCCCAGGATCTGCTCTTCCGTGAAGCGCACACGGCGCACACGTTCACCGACGAGCCCGTGACAGACGAGCAGATGCGGGAGGTGTACGAGATGGTGAAGTTCGCCCCGACGGCCTTCAACCAGTCGCCGCTGCGCGTCACTCTCGTCCGCTCCGCCGAGGCCCGGGCACGTCTCGTGCAGCACATGTCGGAGGGCAACCGGCCCAAGACCGGCACCGCGCCGCTCACGGCCATACTCTCCGTGGACCTCGAGTTCCACGAGCGCCTGCCGGAACTGCTCCCGCACGCGCCTCAGTTGAAGGACACCTTCTTCGCGGAGGCGGACACGCGGGAGGCGCACGGAACCTTCAACGCCACGCTGCAGGCGGGGTACTTCATCCTCGGAGTCCGGGCGGCCGGGCTGGCCGCCGGCCCCATGAGCGGATTCGACAGGGACGCCGTCGACAAGGAGTTCTTCGGCGACGGCAGGCAGAAGTCGCTGCTCGTGGTGAACATCGGCAGGCCCGGCGAGGACGCCTACAGGCCGCGCAACCCGCGGCTTCCCTACCAGGACGTGTGCACGACGCTCTGACGTCTGACACCTGACTTCTGACAGGTGACAGCTGGCATTTGGCGTCAGACATCTGACAGATGACGTCTGACAGGTGACAGCTGACAGCTGACAGCTGACGCCAGATGTCAGTCCGGCCCCGGCAGCCGGACACCGGGCGCCGGGCGCTCCGGCTGATCAGCGGGTGCGGCCCTTGCCCTCGTCCTTGCCGCCCTCGCCGTCGCCGTCGCTGAGGGCGGCGGCGAGGCGGCCGAGCTGCTCGAACGAGGCCGTGCCGGTGACGACGACGGTGTGGCCGCGGGCCCCGTCCTTCCGCGCGCCGGTCTCCGCCTCGCCCTTCTCCGCCTCGGCCGGGCGGCCCTTCCCGTCGCCGGCGGCGGGGACCTCCCGGACGAGCGCGTCGTACTTCTCGCCCTCGTAGCGCGTCCACTCGACGCCGTCGATGCGGCTCGTCGCACCGGTCTTGCGCGCACCCTGCGTGACGTCCGCCACGTACTTCTCCGAGCGTGCCGCGTCGCTCTGCTCGACTGCCGCGTACTCGGTGTTCGGCGTGACGAAGCCCAGGTGCCAGGTGGCGCTCCTGGAGGGGTCGCCGTCGTACCTCACGGACGTGGCGCGCCAGCTGTCCGGAAGCCCGGCAGGGGCCAGCACGGGGTACGGGGCGGCGCGGCGCGCCGACTCCAGCTCGACGTGGTAACCGACCGGCTTGACGGGGTCGATGTCCTCGTCGTGCGGGACGAAGAGGTAGATGAACCCCGCCGCGAGCAGGACGACCGCGAGCGAGGGCACCATGCCCCGCACCGTCCGCCTGCCTTGCCGCTTCTCTGCTTCTGCTGCCACGCCCTCATCGTCTCGTACGGCCGGGACGGGCCGGACGACGGGTCGGGCCTCGCCCGCGGCGGCCACCGCGAGGGCGCTCATCCGTGGGGCCCTCTGCTCACTCTGGCGGATGCTGGGTACCCTCGTAAACACCCTCAGTAGCCCGGCAGACGTCCAGCCGCGCAGAAAGGTGTGCCCCGATGACCGATCATCAGCACCTCCCCTCCCCGCTCGACGTCAGCCCCGAGGCCCCCGACCGGAACCTCGCCCTGGAACTCGTGCGGGTCACCGAGGCCGGAGCGATGGCGTCGGGGCGCTGGGTGGGCCGCGGCGACAAGAACGGCGCGGACGGTGCCGCGGTGAAGGCCATGCGCACGCTCGTTTCCACCGTCTCGATGAACGGCGTCGTCGTCATCGGGGAGGGCGAGAAGGACGAGGCGCCGATGCTCTTCAACGGCGAGCGGGTCGGCGACGGCACCGGCCCCGAGTGCGACGTCGCGGTCGACCCCGTGGACGGGACGACTCTGACGGCCAAGGGCATGGCGAACGCCGTGTCCGTACTGGCGGTCGCAGAGCGGGGCACGATGTTCGACCCGAGCGCCGTCTTCTACATGAACAAGCTGGTCACAGGCCCGGACGCGGCGGAGTTCGTCGACATCACCGCGCCGCCCGCGGTCAACGTGCGGCGCATCGCCAAGGCCAAGGGCTGCACGCCGGACGATGTGACGGTCGTCGTCCTCGACCGTCCGCGCCACGACGGGATCGTCAAGGAGATCCGGGAGTCGGGCGCCCGCATCAAGTTCATCTCGGACGGCGACGTGGCCGGCGCGATCATGGCCGTGCGGGAGGGCACGGGCGTCGACATGCTGCTGGGGATCGGCGGCACGCCGGAGGGCATCATCGCCGCCTGCGCGATCAAGTGCCTCGGCGGCACCATCCAGGGCATGCTGTGGCCCAGCGACGACGAGGAGCGGCAGCGCGCGCTGGACGCCGGACACGACCTGGACCGCGTACTGCACACCGAGGACCTGGTCAGCGGCGAGAACGTCTTCTTCGTCGCGACCGGCATCACCGACGGCGACCTCCTGCGCGGCGTGCACTACCGGGGTGAGCGGGCGTACACGGAATCGCTGGTGATGCGTTCGAAGTCCGGGACGATCCGGATGATCGACTCGACCCACAAGCTGTCGAAGCTGCGCGCGTACAGCTCCGTGGACTTCGACCGCGCACGCTGACCGTCCGGCCGCAGCCGACGCCGCACGCTGACCGTCCGCCGGCCGTCCGGCCGCTCTGGCACGCGGACCGCCCGGGGGCGGCATCGCCCCGCGACGAGCCCCCGGGCGGCTTGCGTGCCCAGGGGCTGTGAGCGTGCGGTGGATCAGGCGATGCGCGAGACCTGCCCGGCGTCACCGGCCGCGGCGGCGGCCTCGCGCCGCCTGCGCCGGGCCAGGACGACGCGGCGCTCCGCCGCGGTGAGCCCACCCCATACGCCGTACGGCTCGGGCAGCACCAGCGCGTGCTCGCGGCACTCGACCATCACCGGGCACCTGGCGCAGACGCGCTTCGCGGCCTGCTCCCGGGACAGCCGCGCCGCTGTGGGCTCCTTCGATGGAGCGAAGAAGAGTCCCGCCTCGTCCCGGCGGCAGACTGCCTCCGAGTGCCATGGCCCCGCCTCGTCCTCGCGCGCGGAGCCGCGTTGCGCGGGGACGGGAGCGGCAGCCTGAAGGGACTGATGCGGCGGTTGCAGCACGGTCTACTCCTGACGAGACGACGAGGGGGTCACTACACCCGACTTGCTGCGCACGGCAGTTCGCGCTGCCGCCGTACGAGAGACGATGCCCCAGCTCTACCCGCTGTACGCACCGGTATGCATACCGTAGGAATGCGCGCGGTCACTCACCGCTCAGCCGCTCGGCGCCCGTTCGCCGCGCCCCGTCGGGAACCCCTCTCAACTCCCTTTGCCAGGCCGGGAGTTGCCGCATCACCAGGGCTGGAGCCGTTCACGGAACCGTCCGTTCAGGAACCGCCCGTTCACGGAGCCGTCCCGTACTCGGAGTTCAGAGTTCCTTGCGCATCCGGTCGCGGAGATCGCGGAGGAACTTGCCGCGCTTCGGCTTCGCCTCGACGCCGCCGAAGACCGCCGCCCCCTGCACCAGCACCACGGGCGCGTGCGGGTCGTCGGCCTCCGAGGTCCGCACCTCGAAGCCTCCGAAGATCCCGGCGCCCTTCTGCCGGAGCGTGACGTTCTCCGGGACGCGGATCTCGATGCCGCCGAAGACGGCCGTCGCGTTGATCAGGAGGTGCTGCTGCTCGAAGACGGCCTCGGTCAGGTCGATCTCGATGCCGCCGAAGCAGGCGAAGGCGTTGATCTTGCGGGGTGCGCGGTAGCGACCCTTGCGGGTGGAGCCGCTGAAGATGGCGACGAGATTGTCCGTGGGCCCGCCCGCGGCGTCCCCCGGTGCCTCGGGGGCGTACGCCGGCGCGGGACGGTGCGCGGCATGGTGGTGGCTCTGCCCCTGGGGCAGGTCGCGGACCAGCGGCTCCAGCTCGCCGAGCGTCTTGGCGGCGTACACGCCGTCGAGGCGGTCCGAGTGCTCCGCCGTGTCGAGCCTGCCCTCCGCCAGGGCCTCGCGGAGGATCTCCGCGACGCGGTCGCGGTCGGCGTCCGAGGCGCGTACGGAGGCCACTTCCGCGGAGGGGGCGTCCTTGGCCTCGGGGCTGGTCGCGGGCTTCTTTTCCAGCGGAGAATCTGTCACACGAGCAGCCTACCCAGACGCGATAGATCGCGACTAGCCCACGGCTCGGACCGATGCCGCCCGAGAGCCTGGGCGGACCTCTCCTCCACGTGCCCGGCCGGGCGCTCTACGCTGGGCGGGCGCTCTCCTCCCGGCTCGTGTGCCCGGACCGGCCCGGCCGGGAGGTGCCGCAGTCGAGAGCCGTACGAGAGGGAGACTCCACCGATGGCCGCCAGCCCGCGCTCGTCCCGCCCGGACTTCACCTACACGGATCTGCTTCCGGTGGGCGAGGACCCCACTCCGTACCGCCTCGTGACGGCCGAAGGAGTCAGCACCTTCGAGGCCGGCGGGCGCACCTTCCTCCAGGTCGAGCCGGAGGCCCTGCGCAAGCTCGCCGCCGAGGCCATGCACGACATCTCGCACTACCTGCGGCCGGAGCACCTCGCGCAGCTGCGGCGCATCCTCGACGACCCGGAGGCCAGCGCCAACGACCGCTTCGTCGCGCTCGACCTGCTCAAGAACGCGAACATCGCCGCCGCGGGCGTCCTCCCGATGTGCCAGGACACCGGCACGGCGATCGTCATGGGCAAGCGCGGCCAGCAGGTCCTCACCGAGGGCGGCGACGAGGAAGCCCTCTCACGGGGCATCTACGACGCGTACACGGAGCTCAACCTGCGCTACTCGCAGATGGCGCCGCTGAACATGTGGGACGAGAAGAACACCGGCACGAACCTGCCCGCGCAGATCGAGCTGTACGCGACCGACGGCGACGCCTACAAGTTCCTCTTCATGGCCAAGGGAGGCGGCAGCGCCAACAAGTCCTTCCTCTTCCAGGAGACGAAGGCCGTGCTCAACGAGGCGAGCATGATGAAGTTCCTGGAGCAGAAGATCCGTTCGCTGGGCACGGCGGCCTGCCCCCCGTACCACCTGGCGATCGTCGTGGGCGGCACCAGCGCCGAGTACGCGCTGAAGACCGCGAAGTACGCCTCGGCCCACTACCTCGACGAACTGCCCGCCGAAGGCTCCGCCGCCGGCCACGGCTTCCGGGACAAGGAGCTGGAGGAGCAGGTCTTCGAGCTGACGCAGAAGATCGGCATCGGCGCGCAGTTCGGCGGCAAGTACTTCTGCCACGACGTACGGGTCGTCAGGCTGCCCCGGCACGGCGCGTCCTGCCCCGTCGCCATCGCCGTCTCCTGCTCGGCCGACCGTCAGGCCAAGGCGAAGATCACCGCTGAGGGCGTCTTCCTGGAGCAGCTCGAGACGGACCCGGCGCGCTTCCTGCCGGAGACGACGGACGAGCAGCTGACGGAGGACGCGGGCGCCGACAACACCGACGCCGTGCGCATCGACCTCGGCCGGCCGATGCCGGAGATCCTCGCCGAACTCTCGAAGCACCCCGTCAAGACCCGGCTGTCGCTGACGGGCACGCTCGTCGTGGCCCGCGACATCGCGCACGCGAAGATCAAGGAGCGGCTGGACGCGGGCGAGGAGATGCCGCAGTACCTCAAGGACCACCCCGTCTACTACGCCGGCCCCGCCAAGACCCCCGAGGGTTACGCGTCCGGCTCCTTCGGCCCGACCACGGCAGGGCGGATGGACGCCTACGTCGCCCAGTTCCAGGCCGCGGGCGGTTCGATGGTCATGCTCGCCAAGGGCAACCGCAGCCCGCAGGTCACCGAGGCGTGCGCGGAGCACGGCGGTTTCTACCTCGGGTCCATCGGCGGGCCGGCGGCGCGGCTCGCGCAGGACTGCATCAAGAAGGTCGAGGTCCTGGAGTACGAGGAGCTCGGCATGGAGGCGGTCTGGCGCATCGAGGTGGAGGACTTCCCCGCGTTCATCGTCGTCGACGACAAGGGGAACGACTTCTTCACCGACCCGGGTCCCGCCCAGCCCTTCGTCACCTCGATCCCCGTACGCAGCGGCTCGTAGGACGACTGCGCCCCGTCCGCACGTCCGTCCGTCCGTACGTTCGTCCGTCCGGCTCTCCATGCCTCTGGCCGGGGTCGGCGCCTGATCGCGCTCCGGGTCACGGAGAGCCGTCGGACGTGCCGTCGACGAGCCGCTGGAGCTGCGCCACGTGTCCTCGGTAACGCTCGCCGCCGAGCGGGGTGAGACGGAACCACGTGCGCGGCCGGCGCCCGACGCCGCCCTTGCGGACCTCCAGGTATCCGGCGTCCTCCAGGGTCCTCGTGTGCTTGGAGATCATCGAGTCGGACAGGCCGGTGGCCTCGCGCACCGAGCGGAAGTCGACCCAGCGCGGCCCCGCGGCCAGCAGCGCGCAGATGGACAACCGGGGCAGGGGGTGGATGAGTGGGTCCAACTCCGGGGAACGCTCAGGCACTTCCCGGCCGGCCTTCTCGGATGTCGGCCCGGATCTCGCGGTTGACGCGGCGGAGCTGCGCCGCGACCAGGACCCCGTGCAGGGCGGCGAACACCAGCGCAGCCCATGACGCGGCGATCCACCGGTCCCCGAGCAGATACAGCCCAAGCTCGACGACGGCGCCGCCGGCCACCACACCGGTTGTGCGCGCCTGCAGGCGCTTCAGCGCCGGGTAAGGAGTGCTGCGCCACAGCAGGTGGAGCCCGGACCGGCGGCGGAACACGACCAGCAGGACGGCGAGGGCCGTCGCCGCAACGAACGTGTAGGGGAACAGGGGGATTCCCAGCCGCTCGTGGTCGCGCGCGGCGGTCGTACCGCCGAGCAGCGCGGCCCAGACGACCGCGAACAGCGCCGGATACGACCACGGCAGACGCACCTTGGCGGCTGCCGCACCTCTCTGACGTGCGACTTCTGCGAGCGCACCGCCGGGGTCACTCATCACTGCACCTTCGGTCGGCAATTACTTTCCAATGAGAAAGTAGTTGCCGGACCATAGGAGCACAAGGGGCCCGCCGCGAGCGCACCCTGCGCCCTGTGCGTCCGGAGGGGCGCGCGCATCACTGCCTGCGCCCGGGCGGGGTACACGCCCCGCCCGGGAATGTCCTCCCCCGCGGAGGACGCCGGCCCGTACGGAGGTGCAGGAATGAGCGACAGCGAGGAGTTCCGGACCGAGCGGGACTCGATGGGCGAGGTGCTGGTGCCCGTGGACGCCAAGTGGCGTGCGCAGACGCAGCGCGCCGTGGAGAACTTCCCGATCAGCGGACAGCGCCTGGAGAGCGCCCACATCGCGGCGCTGGCCCGCATCAAAGCGGCAGCGGCCGAGGTGAACGGTGAACTCGGCGTGCTGCGGCCGGAGATGGCGCAGGCTGTGAGCGCGGCGGCGGAGGAGGTCGTCACCGGGCGCTGGGACGGCGAGTTCCCCGTCGACGTGTTCCAGACGGGATCAGGCACCTCCTCGAACATGAACATGAACGAGGTCGTTGCGACCCTCGCGAGCGAGCACCTGGGCGAGCCCGTGCACCCCAACGACCATGTCAACGCCAGCCAGTCGTCGAACGACGTCTTCCCCTCCTCCATCCACATCGCCGCCGTGTCCGCGATCACCTCTGACCTCCTGCCCGCGCTGGAGCACCTGGCCCGGTCGCTGGGACGCAAGGCGGACGAGTTCGCGGACGTGGTGAAGTCCGGCCGCACCCACCTGATGGACGCCACCCCGGTCACCCTCGGGCAGGAGTTCCGCGGCTACGCGGCTCAGGTCCGGTACGGCGTCGAGCGCCTGGAGTCCGCGCTCCCCCGGCTCGCCGAACTCCCCCTCGGCGGGACGGCGGTGGGGACGGGCATCAACACGCCGCCCGGCTTCGCCGCGGCCGTCATCGAGCGGATCGCCGCCTCCAGCGGCCTGCCGCTGACCGAGGCGCGCGACCACTTCGAGGCCCAGGGGGCGCGGGACGCCCTCGTGGAGACGTCGGGGCAGCTCCGCACGGTCGGCGTCAGCCTCACCAAGATCACGAACGATCTCCGCTGGATGGCCTCCGGCCCGCGCACCGGCCTGGCCGAGATCTCCCTCCCCGACCTCCAGCCGGGCTCCTCGATCATGCCGGGGAAGGTGAACCCGGTCGTCCCGGAGGCCGTCCTGATGGTCGCCGCGCAGGTCACCGGCAACGACGCGACGATCGCCGCGGCCGGGGCCGCGGGCAACTTCGAGCTGAACGTGATGCTTCCGGTCCTCGCGAAGAACCTGCTGGAGTCGGTCCGGCTGCTGGCCAACGCCTCTCGCCTGCTGGCGGACCGCACGATCGACGGCATCGAGGCGAACGTGGAGCGTGCACGCGAGTACGCCGAGTCCTCGCCGTCGGTCGTCACCCCGCTGAACAAGTACATCGGCTACGAGAACGCGGCCGCCGTCGCCAAGAAGGCGCTCGCGGAGCGGAAGACGATCCGCGAGGCGGTCCTGGAAGCCGGCCATGTGGAGCGAGGCGACCTCACGCTCGAAGAGCTCGACGAAGCCCTCGACGTCCTCCGCATGACGCATCCGTGACGCACCGGCGGGACGTCGGCGCGGCTCGACGCTCCACCCTCCGCGGCTCGAACCAGCGCCCTCGCGGCTCGACCCTCCGCCCTCCGCGGCTCGACGCTGCGCCCGCGCGGCTCGACCCTCCGCCCTCCGCGGCTTGACCCAGCGCCCTCGCGGCTTGACGCCGCGTACGGCCCGCAGCTCACGGCCGTACCAGGCACGCGCACCTAAGATCTGCGCATGACAGCGGAGACGGCAGGGACGACGGGACCGTCCGGCGCACACGGCGCCGGGCGTGCGGACCCCGGCGCGTACGACGACGGCGGCCGGGCCTCCGATCCCCGGGCAGCCCGCCCCGGCGGCAGCGGCGGACCCGCCGGACGCTGGGCGCCCGGCACCCGGGTCCTGTGGCGTTACCGGGCCAACGGCGCCGGTCACGCGCACATCTGCCGTCCCGTCACGATCGTCCGCGACACCCCCGACCTGCTGGCGGCGTGGGTGGCCCCGGGCACGGTGTGCGTCAAGCCGGAGATGGCGGACGGCACGCCCGTGCACCACGAGCCGCTGGAGACCCGCTACACCAAGCCGCGCAGGACCGTGCTGTCACAGTGGTTCGGCACCGGCGTGCTGAAGCTCGCCCGCCCCGGCGAGCCCTGGTCGGTGTGGCTGTTCTGGGAGCGGGACTGGCAGTTCAAGAACTGGTACGTCAACTTGGAGGAGCCGCGCCACCGGTGGGCGGGCGGCATCGACTCCGAGGACCACTTCCTGGACATCGCCGTCTACCCGGACCGCAGTTGGGAGTGGCGGGACGAGGACGAGTTCGCAGCCGCACAGCACGCCGGGCTGGTCGACGACGAGCTGGCCGCCCGCGTGCGGGCGGCGGGACGCACCGTCGTCGAGCGGATCGGAGCGTGGGCGGCCCCGTTCCGCGACGGCTGGGAGGACTGGCGGCCCGACCCGCGCTGGCCGGTCCCCCGCCTGCCCCACGACTGGAACCGGTGGTCGCCGCCGCCGGAGGCCCGGAAGGAGACGGCCGCGGCGGACGACGTCCTCGCCGGCGGGCGGGACCTCCCTGCGCACGGCACGTCCACGGGCCGCGGCGCGAGCCGCGAGGCCGGCCCGGGCACCCCCGCGGGACGGGCCGGAGACCGGCCCGCACGTCCGTGAAGCGGACCGGGGCACCGCGGCCCGTCCGGATTCCGGTGCGCCGGCGGTCGTCGGGCACCCCCTCGGCGGCCGGTCGCGGCGTCCCGGACGGGAGCGGAGGCCCCGGAGAGGCGGGCGTCGGGTCACGCCGAGCCCCTGTTGTTCCGTACTTGCGGGGATGTGCCGGATCTTTCGGACGACACGCGCCTGCTTCGACCTCCCGTTCCCCCTTGCTGCGCCCCCATACTGCAAACGTAGGATCAACCTCCGTAGGCGCACTGCTGCAACAACTCCCCTCCCCCCTCGGGGATTTGGCACGTGGCCAGAGAGGAGATCGATCGTGAGCAGCACGAACGGCAGTGGGAGCCCCCCGGAGCGGGGCGGAACCGGCGGCGCGTACCGGGACTTCGACTGGGACGGCGTGGACCGTACCGGTCAGGCGGAGGCCTTCGACGCGATCGGCGACCGCTACGACGAGGCCTTCCCGCACAAGGAGGGCCAGGTCGCGGGCGGCAGGTGGCTGGCGGAGCAGCTGCCCCCCGGATCCCACGTGCTCGACCTCGGCTGCGGCACGGGCCTGCCCACCGCCCGCCAGCTCGTGGAGGCGGGGCACCGCGTGACCGGGATCGACCTCTCACCTGAAATGGTGAAGCTGGCCCGCGAGCACGTTCCCGAGGGCGACTTCCGGCGGATGGACATCGCCGACGTCGAGAAGCAGGGGCTGGGGCCGTTCGACGGCGTCGCCGCCTTCTTCTCCCTGCTGATGCTCCCCCGGGTGGAGATCCCCTTCGCCCTGCGCATGCTCCACCAGCAGACGCGGGAGGGCGCCCCCCTGGCCCTTTCCATGGTGGAAGCGGACGTGGACGACTTCACGCTGCCGTTCCTGGGCAACACGATCCGGGTATCGGGCTATCTGCGGGACGAGTTGCGGAGGATCGTTCAGGACACAGGATTCGAAATCGTGGGAGAGGACGCCTATGCATACGCTCCGGCGAGCACGGACGTCCCACCCGAGATCCAGCTTTTCCTGCAGTGCCGGCGACGCTCGTAGCAGGCGCGGAGTGACTGCTACGAGCGGAAGACGCGCAGCCCCGGATGGACGGAAACCGAACGCGTGACGGAGCACGAACAGCCTGCGGCCGGTACAGCAGTGCCGCCGGTCCAGCCCGCCGGCCGGGCCACGCCGAGTGGCCCGGCGACGGGCCCCTTCGGCGTACCGGCGGGCGCACCGCCCCTCACCGGCGGTCCGGCGGCGGACAGCGCCGGCCCGGGCCCCGGCGACGGTCCCGCGCGGCCGGCCGGGCTCTCCGCCTCCCCCGGGGGGTTCGCCGACTCCGGTACCTCACAGGCCTCGCGTGCCGGCGACGGCGCGCAGCGGCAGGCGGCCGGTCCGGGGACCGGCGGGGCGGAGCAGGCACGCCCCGGCGGCCGGCCGCAGACGGGCTCCGCACGAGCGCCAGGGAAGAGGGGCGCCGCCGAGAAGGGCGCCCGTAGCAGTACCAGCAGGGCCGTGCCCGACCCCGCGCCCGGCGCGGACTCCGGACCCCAGCCGTCGCACGCGCCGCAGGAGGCGCGTCAGGCTCCGTCACCACCTACGACCGCGGAGAGCGGTGCCGTGTCACATCCCAGCACCGGCGAAATGACCGCCGCCGGAATCCCACCCGCCACCCCGACGAAGCCGGGCGGCGGCGCGCCGGACGACGGCGACGCCGCCGAGCGTGAACGCCGCGGCGGCGACCGTCTGCGCTTCGTCGGCGCCGCGACCCGCCGCATCGCCCGCGGCATGGACCTGGACGAGACGGTGCTCGGCCTGTGCCGGGCCAGCGTCCCCGCCTACTCCGACGCGATCCTCGTCTACCTGCGCGACCCGCTCCCCGTGGGGGACGAACGCCCGACGGGGCCGCTGATGCTGCGGCTGCGCCGGAGCGACCGCATCCCCGACGATCCGGCCGCCATGGTGGCCGCCGCGTCGGCGACGGGCGACCGCGCGCAGCGGGACGGCGGGGACGGCCCGTCCGGCGGGGGCCCGTCCCTGTCGGCAGTATCCGACGGCACCGCCGGCGCGGCCGAATACGTGGAGGTGCTCAACGGCGGCCCGCTGGCCGAGGTGCTGCGCGGGGTGCGACCCGTCTTCGCCGACGCGCCGGCCGCCCGTGACGCGCTCCCCGAACTGCTGGGCACCGACCCGGACGTGCCGTCCGGGCACCGCGCGATACTCGCACCGCTGCGGGGGCGGCGGCGGGTCATCGGTGCGGCGGTCTTCCTGCGCAGGCCGGAGCGTCCTGCCTTCGAACCCGACGATCTGCTCATCGCCGCGCAGCTCGCCACGCACACCGCGCTCGGTGTGGACAAGGCGGTGCTGTACGGCCGCGAGGCGTACATCGCCGACGAGCTGCAGCGCACGATGCTGCCGGACGAGCTGCCGCAGCCCACCGGCTGCCACCTGGCCAGCCGCTACCTGCCCGCGGCCGAGACCGCGCGGGTCGGAGGCGACTGGTACGACGCGATTCCGCTGCCCGGCAGCCGGGTCGCCCTCGTCGTGGGCGACGTCATGGGCCACTCCATGACATCGGCGGCCATCATGGGCCAGCTGCGGACGACGGCGCAGACGCTGGCGGGGCTCGACCTGCCGCCGCAGGAGGTGCTGCACCACCTCGACGAGCAGGCGCAGCGCCTCGGCAGCGACCGCATGGCGACGTGCCTCTACGCGGTCTACGACCCGGTCGCCCACCGCATCATCATCGCGAACGCCGGTCATCCGCCGCCCGTCCTGCTGCATCGCGACGGCCGGGCGGAGGTGCTGCGCATACCGGCGGGCGCCCCCATCGGCGTGGGCGGTGTCGACTTCGAAGCCGTGGAGCTGGACGCACCGGCGGGCGCCACGCTGCTGCTCTACACCGACGGGCTGGTCGAGTCGCGCCAGCGCGACGTGTGGACGGGCATCGAGCACCTGCGGGAGAAGCTGACGGCGACGGCACGCCTCACACGTCCGGACGCGTCCGCACCGCTGGAGCCGCTGTGCGACGAGGTGCTCGACATCCTCGGGCCGGGCGACCGCGACGACGACATCGCGCTGCTCGCGGCACGGTTCGACGGCATCGCGCCGAGCGACGTCGCGTACTGGTTCCTCGACCCCCGGGCGCAGACGGCCGGGCAGGCGCGCAGGCTGGCGCGGCGCGCGCTGGCCCGCTGGGGCCTGGAGGAGCTGAGCGACTCGGTCGAGCTGCTGGTGAGCGAGGTCGTCACGAACGCCGTGCGGTACGCCGAACGTCCCATCACGCTGCGGTTGTTGCGCACGGACACGCTGCGGTGCGAGGTCGGGGACGACGTGCCGCAGCTGCCGCGTCTGCGGCAGGCACGCGCCACGGACGAGGGCGGGCGAGGGCTGTACCTGGTGAACCGGCTCGCGCGGCGCTGGGGTGCCACCCGGCTGTCGACGGGCAAGGTCGTCTGGTTCGAACTGCCCGTGAACTGACGGCTGTCCGCGACACCGCGGCGGCCCTGCACGTGACAACGGCTGAGGCGGCCCCCTGGCCAGGGGGCCGCCTCAGCCGTTTCCGCGCCGGACACGCTTCCGCCGTGCGCCCACCGCACGTTCGAGACGGCCGAGCGTCACGTCCACTGGGCGTTCGCGTCCACCCGCGCACAGCGCGTCAGCCGGGCCGCTGCTCCTCCGCGTCGCCCGTCCCCGCGTCGTGGGCCAGGAGGGCGATCTGGACCCGGTTGTTGAGCCGCAGCTTGGTGAGGATGCGCGACACGTGCGTCTTCACCGTCGGCACGCTCATGTACAGCTCCGCCGCGATCTCCGCGTTCGACCTGCCCTTGCCGACGGCGACGGCGACCTCGCGCTCGCGGTCGCCGAGCGCGCCGAGCTGCCTGCGCGCCCAGATCGCCCGCTTGTCGCGGTCGTCGCCGCCGGACACCCGGGAGATCAGCTGCCGGGTGACCTCGGGCGACAGCACGGGCTCGCCCGCGGCGACCTTGCGCACGGCGTCCACGATCAGGGCGGGCGAGGTGTCCTTCAGCACGTAGCCGGCGGCGCCGGCCCGCAGGGCCCGTAGCACGTGCGCGTCCGAGTGGAAGGTCGTCAGCGCGATCACCTCGGGCGGCGACCGGCGCCTGCGCAGCGCCTCCGTCGCCTCCAGACCGTCGACCACCGGCATCCGGATGTCCATCAGCACGACGTCCGGCGCGTGCTCGTCGACGAGCGGCTGCACCTCGCTGCCGTCCGCCGCCTCGCCGACGACTTCGACGTCCGGCGCCCCGCCGAACATCAGCCGCAGTCCGGAGCGTACGAGGGGGTCGTCGTCGACCAGCAGCACGCGGACGACGGAGGGTGCGGCGGAAGCGTTCACCAATGCGGCCTCGGAATCCGTTCGTTCGGGCGGGACGGCACGCATCCGCTCACAGGGCGGGGTCCGGTGCCGGCGCGGCCGCCTCCAGCGGGTCGCGTCCCGGCGCCCACGGTAGCCAAGCCCGGACGCGGAAATCAGCGCCGAACCGGCCGTATTCCATCGTGCCCCCGGCGAGTTCCGCGCGCTCGGCGAGCCCGACGAGACCCTGGCCCGCGCCCGGGACTCCGGACACGACCGCTTCGGGGGCGAAGGCCCCCGGCTCCCCCGCGTCAGGTCCCGGCTGGCGGCGCGCGTCGGCCGGGGCGGGATTGCGCACCAGGACGGTCAGCCCTTCCCCGGGTCCGCCGGAGACCGTCACGGTGACGGGCGAGCGCGGGGCGTGCTTACGGGCGTTGGTGAGCGCCTCCTGCACGATGCGGTAGGCGGTGCGCCCGACGGCGGCGGGCGGCGCGGCGGAGCCGCCGCGTCCGCCGCCGGCCGCGCCTCGGGAGCCGTCCGCGCCGTCCCGCCAGGAGGCGGTCTCCACCCGCAACGTGACGTCCGTGCCCGCCGCCCGCGACTCCTCTGCGAGCCGCCCCAGGTCACCGAGCTCCGGCTGCGGTCGCGCCGTCTCCGACGACGCCGTCCCGCGCAGCACCCCGATGACCTCCCGCAGGTCCTCCAGCGCCTCGTGGGCGCTCTCCCTGATCACTCCCGCCGTGCGCTGCACCTCCTCGGCCGGCGCCTCCGGGTTGAACTGCAGCGCGCCCGCGTGGACGCTCAGCAGCGACAGGCGGTGGGCCAGCACGTCGTGCATCTCCCGTGCGATGTCCTCCCGCGCCGTCCGCCGCGCCTCCTCGTGCGCACGCTCCGCGCGCTCCCGCAGGGACGCGACGAGCTGCCGCCGCGAGCGCACGAACAGCCCCCAGCCGATCGCCGCCGCCAGCAGCGCGAAGTACGTCATGCCGGAGACGGTCCGGGGGTCGTCCAGCGCGGGCCCGGAGGCGAGGAAGAACGGGACGGGCGCGAACGCGACGCCGGCCACCAGACCCGTCGTGCGGAGCGGCCGTCCGGCGGCGACGGTGAAGACGGCGACGACCGTCGCCCCCGTGACGAAGTGTGAGAAGACTCCCGCCACCAGCAGCACCACTGCGAGCTGCACGGGCCAGCGGCGCCGCACGAACAGCGAGGCGCAGGCGAGGGCGCCCACGGCCTGGTCGACGAAGAGCGCGTCCGGGGAGGGGCGTTCGCCCGCGAGGACCGCGTCAGCGGTCAGGACGGCGAAGCACGCCGCGAAGAGGAAGAGACCGATGTCGGCGATCCGGTCGCCTGCTGCACCTGCGGTACCTGCTGTACGGGACACGGTCCGGAATGTACGCGCGGTCCGCGCGGGACGGCAGGGCCGGGCGGCTTCCATGGACCATCGGACGACATCCCCTGCGGCTTCCGCTACTTCCGGCGTACCGGCCCGGGCAGCACCCGGGCGGACAAGCGTGAGAGGGCCCGCGGAACTACCGCGGACCCTCTCCCCTACGGTTCCGGTGCTGCCCTGGGGCCACCCCGTACGTCCCGCGCCGCGGGCTCTCACGCGGCCAGTTGTGCCTCGGCCTCCAGCGTCGTGCCGACCGCCTGGACGACGGCAGCGATCTTGAACGCCTCCTGCACGGTCTCCCGGTCGACGCCCGCCTTGCGGAGCACCTGCTCGTGAGAGTCGAGGCACTGCCCGCAGGCGTTGATCGCGGAGACCGCGAAGGACCACAGTTCGAAGTCCGCCTTCTCCACGCCGGGGTTGCCGAGGACGTTCATCCGCAGACCCGCGCGGAGCGTGCCGTACTCGGGGTCCGAGATGAGGTGGCGCGTGCGGTAGAAGACGTTGTTCATCGCCATCACCGCGGCGGCGGACTTGGCCGCCTCGTACGCCTCGGGGCTCAGGTTCTCCTTCGCCTCCGGCTCCAGCGCCCGCAGGACGATGCCCGAACGCGACGCGATGGCGCAGGCCAGCACGGTGCCCCACAGCTGCTGCCGCGGGAGCTCCGAGTTGCCTATGACGGAGCTGAGGTTGAGCTTGAGGTCCTTCGCGTACCCCGGGAGGGCGGACTTCAGGTCGTCGAGAGCCATCGCCCGGTCACTCCCCTGCCAGCAGCTCGACGGGGTCGAGGGTGTCCTCGCCCTTCGTCCAGTTGCACGGGCACAGCTCGTCGGTCTGCAGGGCGTCGAGGACCCGCAGGACCTCCTTGGGATTGCGGCCCACGGAACCGGCGGTGACCATCGTGAACTGGATCTCGTTGTTCTGGTCCACGATGAAGACGGCGCGCTGCGCGAAGCCGTCCTCGCCCTGGACGCCGCAGTCCCGCATCAGCTCGTGCTTGGTGTCGGCGAGCATCGGGAACGGCAGGTCGCGGAGGTCCTCGTGGTCCTTGCGCCAGGCATGGTGCACGAACTCCGAGTCGCCGGAGACGCCGAGGATCTGGGCGTCCCGGTCGGCGAACTCCTCCTCCAGCTTGCCGAAGGCGGCGATCTCGGTGGGGCAGACGAAGGTGAAGTCCTTGGGCCAGAAGAAGACCACCTTCCACTTGCCCTCGTGGGTCTTGTGGTTGATCTGGTCGAACTCCTCGCCCTTCTCCAGCGAGACACAAGCGGTCAGTTCGAACTCGGGGAACTTGTCACCGACGGTGAGCAACGTGCACTCCTTGCGCGGAAGAATGCCCAACTTGCGCAGCATTCCTAGGGTCTTGTCGGAGCCCACAGTGCCACAGGGCGCGTTGATCGGAAAAATCGCGTCCAGCCCGCCCGTACGACACGCACACTCGGCTGACCAGGGGGAACGCGGCTCACCGCACTAGAAGGGCGACCCGGACGTGTGGTCTTTCCGACACCTTGCGCCCCAGACGTTTCACATGTCCCATACGCCCCCCGGACCCTTCTCCGAATGCGCGCCGCGTGCCGAATACGCCCCTCGCGCAACTCTTTCGACGATGGGAGGACCGGAGCCGGTCGAACGGGGCGCGCCCGCGCGGGAGGCAGGCAGGCGCGGCACGTCACGAATTCGCGCCCCGCGAGGGGATCACGAACGCCCGCATCTCCTCGCCGATGTGCCGAACCGGCCGGCCGACGTACCTGTCATGGTCGTTCTGGGTTCGAAGGCCGACCAGAAGCCCTGTCCTCGCCTCCCGCTGACAGGGCCCCGGAGCGGTGGCGCACGGCAGCACGCCGCTGCCGGGGACGTCATGGTCTTCCGGCAGCCACGCCTTCTTCGTCCCGCACGTCCCGCGAGCCCCGCTCCGGATGCGCGCCGACGCCGCGTGGAGCACGCTGGGCGTATGGCCGCGCCGATCGTCGTGCATCCCCCGAGCCCGTCCGGCGGGCGCCGCGTCACCGCCGACGGGCGGATCCTCGGCCTCGCCCACGACACCAGGGACCTGGCCGAGTTCCTGCGCCGTGCCGGCATGGACGTCGGCAGTGTCCGGCTCGACGACCCGGAGCTGATCGAGTGGCGCGGCGGCGGCCCCGAGGTCTGGCATTGAGCAGGCGGGGCCCCGGAGCGCGGGGCTCGGGTTCGCGCGGGTCCCGCGCGCCGGGTTCCGGCGGCGGGGACGGGGCCGCGCCCTCCCCCGCAGTGGGGCCTCACCGTGCCCCTCCGCCGCTACGCGGAGGGGACCTCGCTGTGAACCACCCGGCCGCACCGGCCGAGACGGCCGAGACAGCCGAGACGGGTCACGCACGAGAGCGGCCGGATCCGCGGGATCCGCGAAATCCGAAGGATCCGCGGACCGAGCTGGAGCAGCTGCGCAGGGCCATGGAGACCCGCCCCGTCATCGACCGCGCCCACGGCGTGCTGATGGCCACCTACGGATGCACGCCGGACGAGGCGTGGCAGGTGCTGAAGTCGGCCTCCCAGGAGACCAACATGAAGCTGCGCGCCGTCGCCGGGGAGATCACGGACACGACCCAGGGCCGGGCGCTCTCCCGCGCCGTGCGGAAGGCGGTCTGGGCCGCGCTCGCGACGCTCGGGAAACGCTGAACCGGCCGCGGGGCACAGGGCCGGGCACCGACCGGTCAAGTGGCAGGTCAGGTCCGGCAGGCCGGGGCGCCTTCCACGGCCTGCCGGAGGACGTCGCAGGTGTGCTGGATCTCGTCCATCAGCCGTGTCGCCTCCCCGATGAGGATCCCGTACGGCTCGGAGGGATCGGCCAGTGGCAGCGAGCTCTCACTGGCGAAGTCCGCGAGCTTGTCGTGGCTTTCCCGCGCCTCCTCCGCGAAGTTGCACAACTCCTCGGACTGCTGCGGCAGTTCCTCTTCATGGAGCTGGCTGAAGAGCTCCGTGATGCGTGCGAGGGAGGCGATGAAGTCCCCGTAGCGGGTGAGGAACTCGCGGTGCTCGGAGCTGTCCTCGCCGTCGTGCCACTGGTCGAAGCTGCGCGTCATCGACGCCACCTGGTAGGTCACGCGCTCCAGCGCGTCGACGAGGGCCTGGTAGCCGGTGAAGGAGGCCCGGCCGTGGTGCCTCTGCAGCCGGCGGCGGGGGTTGTAGTACGTGCTCTCCCAGGCCGTCCGCACAGAGGACTGCGCCTGTTCCGTCAGCGGGCCCAGATTCGTCGCACGGTGGCGCCAGTGCTTCGTGCGCTCCTCGTCCAAGTCGCCCTCGCGGAGGGCGGGATGGATGTCGCCGAACAGGTCGCTCAGCGTCTTCCCCAGCGTCTGGATGCCGCTCTCCGCGCTGCGGTACCGCATAGGCGGCAGCAGCAGGACGTTGACGAGCACGCCGACACCGCAACCGATCAGCACGAGCAGGACGATCTGCCCGAGTTGCATGAAGCCCTGCCCCGTGCTGGTGGCGGAGATGTAGGTGGAGAAGGAGAAGAAGGCCGCCGTGGCGACGTTGGAGCCCTGCGAGCCGAGCGGCCGCCACCTGCCGATCGCGAGCGCGGCCAGCGCCATCAGCACGAACGTCAGCATGTCGGGGCCGCCGAGGAGGCCGAAGGCCCCCTGGAGCAGCACGCCCAGCGCCACGGCGCCGACATAACGGAGTGAGTGCAGCAGCGACTGGTAGACGGTGACCTGCATGATCAGGACGGCGGAGAAGGGGGCGAACGCCGGACTCTGCGCATGCATGACGTCGTTGGCGAGGTACCAGGAGAGGGTGGCGGCCAGCGCGCTCTTGACGATGGTGATCAGCGCGTCACGTTCGTGACCGCCCGCTCCCCCTCGTGCTCTGCGGAACCACTGCCGTGTCCTGGCGACCCTCCCCTGATCCGCGGGCTCCTCCCGCTGCGGCGCCGCTTCCTCGGACACGTATGCCTCCCCTGGACCATGAGATGTGATGTGGATGTGGCCGGACGGTCTCTTGTACCCGTCACAGGGCGAACGAAGCCGGGACGGGACTCGCCGCGCGCAGTGCTCCTCGTCACGGTGGCCCGCGCCGGCCGCGCCGCTCCGGTGACCGCCGTCAGCAGGCCGGGAGGCGCTGGGCAGGCGCCGTCCGAGGTTCCTCCGTGAATCGTGAACCGTGCACGGAGGAACCCCGGGCGGTGCGGTGCCTCAGGCGGCGGCGAGCTCGCGCTCGGCTGCGCGGTCCGCTTCCGCTTCGCGGCGGAGCTTCTCGCACGTGCCGGAGATCAGCCGCGAGACGTGCATCTGGGAGCAGCCGAGCTCCCGGGCGATCTGCGACTGCGTCTGGCCGCGGAAGAAACGCAGGAAGAGGATCCGGCGCTCGCGCTCGGGGAGGCGGCGCAGCAGCGGCTTCGCCGTCTCGCGCCAGTCGGTCAGTTCGAATCCGGGCTCCGTGCGGCCCATCCCGTCGAGCATGGCGAAGCCGTCGCTGTCGTCGCCGCCCACGGGCGCGTCCAGGGACAGGGACTTGTAGCTTCCGAGCGCCTCCAGGCCGAGCTGCACGTCCTCCTCGCTGAGCCCGCTGTGCTCGGCGACCTGTGCGATCGTCGGCTGCCGCGCCTCCACGCCGGTGCTCAGGTCGCGGATGCTGCTGCGGACCCGGTTGCGCAGGTCCTGGACGCGGCGGGGGACGTGCACGTCCCAGGTGTGGTCCCGGAAGTGGCGCTTCAGCTCACCCATGATGGTGGGGATCGCGAAGCTTTCGAACGCCACGCCCCTGGACGGGTCGTACCGGTCCACCACCTTGAACAGGCCGAGCGCGGCGACCTGCTCCAGGTCCTCCAGCGGCTCGCCCCGGTTGCGGAACTTGGCGGCCAGGCGGTGTGCCATGGGCAGCCAGGCGGCCACCAGCCTCTCCCGGAGAACGTCGGCTTCGGGCCCATTCGGCAGGGCAGCCAGCCTCTCGAAGTCGGCAGCCGTGTCGGGGGCGTCGTCGTGCGGGTGACGGGACTGCGAGCGGAGCGTCGCGACGGTCATGATGATGCTTCCCTCCCTGGGTACTGCGAGCTCGTTCCGCGGGAGGACAGACCACACCGGCGGAGAATCCCAGATCAGGGATGTCGTCTCCCGCGGATGTGCCTGCTGTCCGAAGCACTGGGCGTCCGTTTGTCCATGGCCCCGGCACGCAAACATGCCGATTTTCGCCGGCTGTTTCGTGCCGGTTCCCCACCGGATGACCCGTGCCGGACTCGCGCCGGCCCGTACCGGTTCCCACCTGCTGACTCGCCCCCTGGACGCGGCCCGGCGCACGCCGGGAAGCCTTCGCCTCCGCCCGCAGAACGCCCGCAGAACGGCCGTGCCGCTCCGGTGTCGCTCGGGCCTCACTCAGGCGTTCGGTCCGATGTCAGTCCGCTGCCACTCCGCCGTCGCCCGCCGTCAGTCCGGCGCGGCCGGTACCTGCGGGGCGACTTCGCGCGCCCGCGTCCTGATCCAGGCGAGCTGCGTGCGGATCTCCTCGTCCAGGCCGGTGACCTCGTCGAGGAGTTCGCGGTCCCGTACGGCTCGCGCGGCCTGCTTCAGCAGCGCCAGATGGACGGCGGCGGGCTGGGCCTTGAGATGCAGATCCCTCAAGTCCCGCAGCAGGAGCAGCTCTTGGGGCGGACGGCTGCCGACGAGCGCGGCGAGCCCCTGCTGGAGCGAGTCGGCCGCCGCGGCCAGGGCGCCGGAGTCGCCGCGGTCCGGGAGCTCCTCGTCGTAGCGTCCGGCGAGCCGACGGACCCGTCCGGCGCACCGGTCGCACCGCTGGGCGAGAGTCCGGCACAGGCGGCGGGTCCGCTCGTCGGTCTCCTGGCGTCCGGCGACCCTGCGGAAGGCGAGGGCGAGGTCTGCTTCGGCGTCGTGGAGGCCGGCCAGGATCATGACGATCTTGTCCACCGCCGCTCACCTCCCACCGTCGCGCCGGACGCCCGGTCTCGCCCCGGCTTCACCGCCGAGGCCGGCAACCCCGGTCGCAGCGCGGGTGTTCAAGCCGGTTCCCCGGCCGCGGGAGGACAAACGCCCGCCGTTACGGAGGCCCGCCGTTACGGACGCGGGGCGGTTACGCGGCGAGCCGGGCGCCGACCGCCAGGGTGCTGCCGGACGCGAGCGCCTCCACCACCGAGGCACCCTGGACCTCCCCGCCGTCGCCGCACTGGAAGACGAGGAGGGCGCTGCCCGACGCGCGGACCATCTCGCACCACTCGGGCGGCGTGGTGACGGTGCCGGTGATGTGGGTGACGCCCCTGAAGTCGACCTCGTAGGTGCCCTCGGGGAGAAGGCGGACCGTCCAGTCGGGGTGGGGGACCATCTGGAACCTGCTGAAGTCCCTCAGCGGTTCGAAGCCCGCCTGAATCAGCTCCTGCTCGATGGGGGTCGGTGCTCCCCCGGCCCGGAAGGACGTGTACCGGGGACGCATCCCGACGACGGGGAGGGGCGTCCGGCCCAGCTTCAGCGCTATGGCCTTGGCTCTGAACTCGAGGTCTACTTCCATGGCGTGAGGTTAATCCAGGCGCGCGGCGCACGGGCCAGGCCCTTGTCGCTTCGTCCCTCGACCCTTTGTCTCTTGGCCCTTTGTCTCTTGGCCCTCTGCCCTTTGCTTCCTGGCCCTTGACCCATGCCCCTTGGCCTTCGTCCCTTGGCCTTCGACGACAGATGGTGCGGCCGGCGGTCCACAATGAGGTGGTGGCCCCTCCGCCCCGCAGCCCGCAGTCCCCCGCTCCGGCGGAGCTGCCCCACGGCCTGGAGCAGGCGCTGCTCGGGGCCGACCCGGCGCTGGGCCTGCTCGACGCCCCCGAGGAGACGTGCGCGGACCTGCGCGCCCTCGGCTACGCCGTCCGGCCTGGACAGTCCGGCGGCACCCACCTCACCCTCGCCGGCTGGGACGCCCGCGCCCGGCTCCTCGGCACGCCCCGTGCGGACACCTCCGCGTTCGCCCCCGCAACCGGCCACGAAGCCCTCGGCGACACGGAGGCGGCGTCCGCCGCAGGCGTCGCGGTGCGCGCCTGGGGCTCGCTGCTGGAGATCCGCCGCGTCACGGCGGGCGGCCTGGAACTGCCCGCCGAGTGGGAGCGGCGGCGCCCCCTGCACGCCGTCGCCCTCGCCCTGCAGGCCTCGGGCTCCCCGCCCGCGGCGGTCGGCAGTGGTCACCGCTGCCTCCGCAGCGGCTACCAGGTTTCCGAGGGCCCGGCTCCGCGGTCCGTACGCGTCGACTGGCGGCAGCAGCCGGGCAGCGACGGCCCCTCCCCCGGCGAGGGTCTAGACACGTGCCAGGAGGTGCTGGACGCCCGGGGCTGGGCGTCCGACCGGTACCTCGGCGCCCGTCACCGCCCCTACCTCGTCTCACGCCCCCGCGACGAGCGGGCGCCGCTCCTCGGCGGGTCCGCCTGACGCCTCCGCGGGTTCCGCCTCACGCCTCGGCGGCCCCGATCTCAGGCATCACATTCGTGAAGACCTCGCAACTACCGCGTGACGCAAGGCCGTTGGGCGCATCGACGCCGCCGGAGGGGTACCCGCGCGTCTAAGCGGCGCCGCCCGGAAGCGACCCGGAAGCGACAACCCGACGAGACAAGGGGTACCGATGATCCTCCCCCTCCTGGTCCCGCTCGCGCTCGAAGCGGTACTGGGCGCCTCAGCCCACCTCCCGCTCCCCGTGGCACTGGCCGCCGGCGCGGCCATAGGCCTCTGCGTCCTCGCCTTCACTGCCCGCGAGCGCGGGCGCAGTCGGCACGCCTGAGACGGGGGAGGCGAGGAAGGAGAGCCATGGAAATCACTGCCGACTCGCGAGCCCGCACGGGAGGGAACGACACCGACGGCATGGCCGTCACCTCGTTCGTGCTCGGCCTCGTGGGACTTCTCGTACTGAACGTCGTGCTCGGGCCGATCGCCGTGGTCCTGGCCCTGCGCTCGCTCAAACGCGGCACGGGCCGCCGCTCCCGCGCGATCGCGGGTCTCGTACTGGGCATCGCCGACGTGGTGGTCTACGCCGTACTCGTCGCCGCGGACGGCTCGACGGCGCTCACCGGGATGTGAACTCCCGCCGACAGACGACAGACGACAGACGACAGACGACAACTAACAGCTATCAGGTATCAGGTATCAGGTATCAGGTATCAGGTATCAGGTATCAGGTATCAGGTATCAGGTATCACCTAACAACTGACAACTGACAACTGACAACTGAGTGTCACCGCCCACCGCCCACCGCGGAAACCGCGTCGTGAAAAAGGCGTGGCGCCGCCGCATTCCCGCGCACCGCGCGGGCATGCGGGAGGGCGGTGCGCGGCGGATTTGCCGCCGGCCGCTCCCGCCGTGCAAGGTGCCCGAAGAACCGACCGAAGGAGGCAAGCCATGCTGATGGCCCACTCCGCCGTACTCGGCAAGACGCTCCAGCAGTACGAGATCCTCCGCGAACTCCACGCGGAGGAGGGCACGCCCGAAGCCCGGCGGCGCCTCGACGACGTGGCGTACAACCTGTGCATCGCCACCGGCACCAACGACATCGACGCGGCTCTCGTCGCGGCCCGGCACCGCCTGCCGGGCGCCCGCCCGCACGACGACTCCCTGCTCACGGCTCGCCGGGAGCGCTGAACGTCCCCGTCCCCGTGCCGCCGGCTGGCGGCACGGGCGGACGCGGGCACGGTGCCGCGGCGGGACGGCCCCGTAGGAGTGGGCCACCGCCCCCAGGGGTAGTCGGGGCGTCGTGGAGAGCGACCTGCCTGTCTACACCTCACTCGCCCAGCTCGCGGACCTCATCTCGCGGGGCGACCCGGTCTTCGTCAGGTGGTCCCGCGGACCCGAGACGGACCGGTACGGCTGCCCCGGCAGCAAGGACGAGCTGACGGGAACGGAGCTGCCCGGCCTGTCGGCCAACTCCCTTAACCCGGAGCCGTGGTGGGAGGGGCGGCCTACGCTGCTGTGGGTCGCGCGGAGGCTGTACGACTACAGCCACCTGCGGGAGGACAAGGGACCGGACGTTCACCCCTGGGTCCTCGTCGGCGAGGAGGCGGGACGCGGTCCGGACAACGAACCCCTCGTCCGCCGGATCCTGCCCGTCGCCTGGATCGGAGGGAGCGTGATCGAGGAGGCCGAGGCCGAGGTGGCCCGGCAGCGTGGTGCGTGGGGGCCTATGCGGAGGCCGGCCCGTTTCTCGGCCGGTGAACGCGGCGAGGGCTCGCAGACGGGGTGAGGGCCGCCGGCGCGGACAGGGTGAGGTGCCGTTGACGGACGGGACGCCGCCCGAGGCCGGGCGCATACCCCGTGGGCCGAGGTCCCGCCGGGCTCACGCCCCGCGTTGGTCGCCGTCAGGAGCCACGGCCTCACCCGGACTCACACCCCCGCCGGAGCCAGGCCCCAACCGAAGTCGAGACCCCACCGAAGTCGAGGCCCAACCGAAGTCGCGGCCCGCAGGAGGAACGCCGCGTCTCAGGTCGGCCGCCGCCCGTTCGGCGAGGTGTCCTGGTCGGACCAGGCCGTCCCCGACCACTCCAGGCAGAGCACCGTCGCGTCGTCACGCGGGTCGTGTCCCGTGGCGTGGAGCACGGACTTGGTGAAGGTACGCACCGCGTCGCGGGGGTGCTGCGCGGCCGTCTCCTCGATCAGCCGGCTCAGGGCCCGCGGGTCCCCGCCCGGTTCCAGCATCCCGTCGGTGATCAGCACCAGCCTGTCGCCCCTGCGCAGGTCGAGCGTCTGGAGCCGGTACTCGTGCTTGGGGTCCACCCCGAAGGGCAGGTCGACGAGGGGGGTGATCTCCCGGACGCGCCCTCCCCGCAGCAGCAGGGGCCATACGTGCCCCGCGTTGACGTACGTGGCGGCGCCCGTCTCGAAGGACACCCACATCATCTGCCCCGTCGCCATGGCCTGCGCCCCGTGCCGGGCGAGAGCGTTCTTCACCTTCGCCGGCTCCGTGACGACCGCGCGGTGCTCCTGCACGGCGTGCTCGGCCACGGCGACGTTGGCGGCGGACGCCTGCGCCACGAGGTCGAGCCCGGCGCGGCGCGCGTTGCGCAGGGCGCTGACGACGACGGTGGCAAGCTGCGCCGCCCGCACGTCGTGGCCCATGGCGTCGGTGAGCGACAGGTACAGGCCCGACTGGTTCAGGGCGTAGTCGAAGGTGTCCCCGCCGATCTCGGCGGCCGGCTCCAGCGACCCGGCGACGATGAAGGGGCCCGCGTCGCAGGTGAAGGACTCGGGCAGCAGCCGGTGCTGGATCTCGGAGGCCAGCGACATGCGAGTGCTCCGCCGTCCCCACTCGAAGAGGTCCGTGAACCGCCTGTTGACGATCACGACGTAGGCCAGCGCGTGGGCGGCCTCGGCGACCTGCTGCAGCATCTCGTGGTCCGGGCGGCCGGGGAGGGTGAGTTCGAGCAGGCCGATCGCGTCGCCGCGGTCGGAGACGGGCGCGACGATGTGCGCCGTCGGAGGCGTTTCCGTGGTGCCCGGCCCCTGCCCTTCCCCCTCCGGGCCGCCGTCGCCGCCGGCCTGCCGTGCGCGCACGTCGTCGTCGACCCAGAGCTGCTGGGAGCGGATCACCCGCTCGTAGAGGGTTCCGGCGAGGGCGAAGCGCTCGGGTTCGCCCCGGCCGACCTCGTCCTGGAAGCCCGTGAGGCGTACCACGGCGTTCCCGCCGAGGTCCGTGATCATGAAGGAGACGTCCAGGGCTGAGAACTTCTCCTTGAGGACGCGCTCCATCACCGCGACCGACTTCACCGGCGGCGCCGCCTGAACCGACGCCAGCAGGTCGCTCATCCACCCTCGGCCGTGGGTCACGGTGCGCGCCCTTCCTTCGCCGCCGGAACCGCCCAGCCGGTACGGACGGGCACGGCACCCGGTGTGACGGCCGCGACGCGAGTCCAAGATCGTGCGAGCGGTTCTCCTCCCCGCAGTATCGGCACCGGCCGGACGGGGCCGCCACGCTTGGTGGCCTGATCGGATGACCGTCGGGGAGTGGTGGTCCAGGGGCGGCACGCCTCACGCGGGTGTGCCGCGGGGGAAGCCGCTGAGCCGCCCGGGGGACGTGCGTACGTCCCGGGCGGCTCATTCGTCGCGGGGCGGGCGGCCTCGTGGCGGGTGGGGGCGGGCGTTCCCCGGCAGCCGCCGCGCGTCGGCGAGGGCCTTGCGCAGCAGGTAGTCGATCTGGGCGTTGCTGGAGCGCAGCTCCTCGGCCGCCCATCGCGCGATCGCGTCGTAGATGGCCGGGTCCAGCCTCAGCAGCACCTGCTTGCGCTGCCGCTGAGGCCGGCGGGCGGGTCTCTGGCGCGGAGCGTCCCCGGCGCCGGAGCCGTCAGCCGTGCCGGCGGGGTCCTCGCCGGGCGGCTCTCCGCGGGAGGAGCCCTTCGGCGAGGGCCCCTCCTGAGGCGGCACGGACGGCTCCGGTTCCGCGGCTTCCGCGCGTTCCGGAGGGTCGGTCACTGGTAGAGGGTCCCCGTGTTCATCACCGGCTGCGGCGAGCGGTCACCGCAGAGCACGACCAGCAGGTTGCTGACCATGGAGGCCCTGCGCTCCTCGTCCAGCTCGACGAAGTCCTGGGCGGCGATGCGCGTGATGGCGTCCTCGACCATGCCGCACGCCCCTTCCACGATGGTCTTGCGGGCGGCGACCACGGCGCCCGCCTGCTGGCGCTGGAGCATCGCGGAGGCGATCTCCGGCGCGTACGCGAGGTGCGTGAACCTGGACTCGACGATCTTCACACCCGCCGCGCTGACGCGTGCCGTCAGCTCGACCGCGAGCTTCTCGGTGATCTCCTCGGCGTTGCCGCGCAGCGACAGGCCGTCCTCGTCGTGCGAGTCGTAGGGGTACTCGATCGCGATGTGACGCACGGCCGCCTCGGTCTGCGTGGACACGAACTCGACGTAGTCGTCCACGGAGAACGTGGCCTGCGCCGTGTCCGCGACCTGCCAGACGACCACTGCCGCGAGCTCGATCGGGTTGCCGTACGCGTCGTTCACCTTCAGGACGGCGGTCTCGTGGTTCCTCACGCGCGTCGAGATCTTCGCGCGGCTCGTGAGCGGGTTGACCCAGCGCAGACCGTCCGTGCGGATGGTGCCCGTGTAGCGCCCGAAGAGCTGGACGACGCGGGCCTCGCCCGGCGCGACCATGTTCAGGCCGCACATCGCGAAGATCGATCCGATGAGGACGACGACGCCCACGACGATCAGCACCGCGCCGAGTCCGGTGTCGCCCTCCGCGGCGAACCCGCCGCCGAGGATTATCCCGCCCAGGCCCAGCAGGAAGCCGATGAGGCCGAGGAGCAGCGCCAGGCCGCCGGGGATGCTGTGCGCGGTGACCTCGCGGACCTCGGGAGCCGGCATGTCCGGCAGGTCCTGCGCGTCGGCCGCGTCGGGAGTGGGTGTGCGTGCGGGTTCTTGAGCGGACATCAGGGTTCCCCCGTTTCAAAGGTGTGTCGGCGAGCGCCCGCGGCGGTGTTCGCCGCCGCACAGGCGTTCTGCCTCTTCCTCGTACGGTTCCGGACGCACCGGCGGCCCGCCGGACCGTACGAGACTGTCTAGCAAAGTGATATCACTTTAACGCAGAAGCGCGGTTCCGGCCAGCATGGGGGCCTGACCGGAACCGCGAACCCGGGGACCGTCGTACGGTCAGAGCCTCGAGGAGCGCTTGTCGGTGCAGGTCACTCGGTGCGCAGTCCGTCGGGCCGCATCATCCGCCACAGGAACGGCAGGCTCACGAGCGTCACCAGCCCGATCACCCCGGCGCCCGCTCCGGCCACCGGCAGGAAGACCAGCCAGTCCCCGGCCGGGGCCTTCATCAGACGCAGCAGCCCCCAGCCGAGCCCCAGCCCGAAGACGACGGCCAGTCCGATCCCCAGGACGACGGGGACCGCCGTCTGCCACAGCACCGAGGCACTGAGCGTCGAGCGTCGCGTTCCGAACGCCACCAGGACCGACAACTGCCGCTTCCGCTCCCGCAGTTGCTCCACCATCGAGACGGCCATGCTGGCCCCGATCAGCAGCAGCACCGCCACGGCGGCGGCGAGCACCGCACGCCGGATCGTGACGAACTCCGCGCTCGTCTCCTCGTCCAGCCGCTCGAAGACGTTGTATGCCGGGTCCGCCCTGAACACGGCCGTGCGCAGCTTCTCCAGCGCGGCGGCGGTGTGGTCGGTGACGACCCACGCCTGGTAGTTCGGCGAGTCGAGCGCGTCGACGGGTACCGCCGACGGGGTCGCCAGCAGTCCCTCCAGCTTGCCGCCCTCGGGCCCCTCGATCCCCTCGACGGTGCGGGCGCGGGGCGTACGCCAGATCTGCTTGCCGTCCTCGCCGAGGACCGCCGTGCCGGCCGGCGGGGCGCCGGTCTCGCCCTCCTCCGGCGGGACCTTGTAGACCTCGCCCTCCCGGCAGTCGTCGATGCGGGCGATCCGGCGCAGCGTCGCGCAGTGGCCGACCGCGATGGTCATGCCGTCGTCGGAGCCCCGCACCTCCTGGTACGCCTGCAGGTAGCCGACCGCCTCCCGCACGCCGTCGGTGCGCCGGAGCTGTGCCGTGAGGGTGTCCGCGCTCCCGACCGTGGCGTGGGTTCCGTAGATGTTCACCACGCTCCCCTTCTCCGCACTGCTCTCGTCCTGCACCGTCTGGTCGGCCTCCACGGCCGAGAAGAGCATCTGCAGGGCGATGGCTCCGGCCACCGCGATCGTGATGCCGCTGACGGCGCGGGAGGCGTTGCCGCTGCTGAGCTGGAGCCGCCGGGTGGCGAGCTGCCATGACACCGGTCCGCCGCGCAACCACCCGACGATCCTCTCGACGAGCCAGGGCAGCAGCAGCGCCACCCCGCCGAGCAGGAGCACCACGGCGGCGGTGATCTGCACCCCGCTCACGGAGGCTCCCTCACCGGCGACCGACCCCGCGAGCGGCAGCAGCAGCGCGGCGCCCGCCGCGGGCGGGACCAGCCGCCACCACAGGCGCCTGGGACGCTGCTCCGACTTGCGGACGAGACCGAGCGGTTCGATGGCGACGCCGCGCAGCGCGAAGATCGTGACCGCCACGGACGTCACCGGCACGGCGACGACGATCAGCGCGCCGAGTCCGAGGGAGGGCGCCACGTCCGCCGGGTGGACGCTGAAGCCGAAGAGTTCGATCCTGCCGACGAAGACGCGTCCGAGGAGGAAGAACCAGCCTCCCAGCAGCACGCCCAGCAACGCCCCGACCAGCGCCTCGCCCGCGGCCATCCGCCGGGTCGTGGCCGCGTCGGCGCCCACCAGGCGGAGGGCGGCGAGCCTGGCGTCGCGCTGCTCTCCCCCGAAGCGCACCGCGGTGGCGATGAAGACGGCGACCGGCATGATGAGCACCGTGCACGCCACCACGATCAGCAGCACCAGCGCGGGGTCCAGCGGCCGCTCGTCGGATTCCGGCGCGCCGAACTCCTCTACGCGGTCCGCCCCTTCGCCGGCCGAGAGGTCGTCCGCCCCCTTGTAGAAGGCCAGTTCGGCCGGGCCCAGCAGACCGTCCTCCTCGATGGTCCCGGTGACGCGCCCGTCCAGCCGCTTCGCGAGCGCCCGGCCCTCCGGGGACTCCAGGAGTTCCTTCAGGGCGGGCGAGACGACCAGTTCGCCGGCGGCGGGGATCTCGCCGAGCCCCGGCGGCCTGACGGGGCTCGATCCGTCCGCCTGCAGGAGGCGCCCGTAGAGAGTGGTGCCCCGGTAGTGGGTGTTGGCGTTCTTCGTCAGGACGGTCTTCTCGGTCGGCTCGGCGTAGTGGCCGGCCGTGCCGAGCCCGCCGGAGCGTGCCTCCTCGCGGGCGTCGAAGGCGGCGGCGATCTGCGGCACCGCCGCGGCGAGCAGCAGTACTGCCACGCCGAGCGCGACGCCCACGGCCGTCAGCAGCGTCCGCGTCCACCCTTGCCGGCCGCCGCTGGTGGCGAAGCGCGCGCCCATGGCCAGGTCGCGGCCCCAGTCCGCGGGGCGGGCCCGCCCTGCCGGCCGGTCGCCGGGGCCGCTCCCGTCCTCGACCGGGGCCGGGGCGCCCTCGCGGGTCGCCGTCCCGGCGCTCACAGGGCACCGGCCATGCTGCGGGCGCGTCCGTCCCGGACGACGACCTCGCGGTCCGAGTAGGCGGCGACGCGCGACTCGTGGGTGACGAGGACGACCGCCGCGCCGGTCTCGCGGGCGGCCTCGGTGAGGAGCTGCATGACCCTCTCCCCGTTGAGCGAGTCGAGCGCGCCGGTCGGCTCGTCGGCGAAGAGCACGCTCGGACCGGCGGCCAACGCGCGGGCGACGGCGACGCGTTGGCCCTGCCCGCCGGAGACCTGGCCGGGACGCTGGCCGCGTACGTCGTCCACTTCGAGCCGCTCCAGCCAGGAGGACGCACGCGACTCGGCCTCCCTGCGACCGAGGCCCGAGAGCCGCAGCGGCAGGGCCGCGTTCTCCAGGCAGCTCAACTCGGGTACCAGCTGGCCGAATTGGAAGACGAAGCCGAAGTCGCGCCGGCGCAGCGCGCTGCGCCGGGCGTCGGGCATCCGCGAGAGCGTCTCTCCCCGGTACGTCACCGTGCCCGAGTCGGGCTGGACGATCCCCGCGAGGCAGTGCAGCAGCGTCGACTTGCCGGAGCCGGACGGCCCCATCACGGCGACGATCTCTCCGGCGCGGATCTCGAAGCCGGCGCCGTCGAGGGCGGCCGTCGAGCCGTACGTCTTGTGCAGGTCCGAGGCGGCGAGCAGGGATCCGGCGCCGGCTCCGCCGTCGTGCGGGCCGGCCGGTGCGTGGGCGGTCATGGCCGTACCTCCGAAGCGAGCTTGTCGAGTCGTGCGGCCGTCAGTTCCAGCCACCGCAGGTCGGCTTCGAGGTGGAACAGGGCGTGGTCGCAGATGAGCTGGTCCGCCAGGTCGCCGCCCTGCTTGCGCTTGGTCAACTCGCGCATGAGACGGAGGTGTTCGGCGCGCTGGCCGTCGAGCAGATCGCCGGCGTCCCGGCCGGTGAGGAGGGCGAGCACGACCTTGGTGTAGAGGGTGCTCTGCAGGTAGGGCTCCGGCTTCTCGGGACGGGCGAGCCAGCCGGCGACGTCGGTGACGCCCGCGTCGGTGATGGCGTACCGCTTGCGGTCGGGCCCGCCGCCCGCCTCGATGCCGTCGACCTCGACGAGGCCGTTCTTCAGCAGCCGCGACATCGTCGAGTAGACCTGCCCGTAGTGCAGGGGGCGGTCGTGGCCGAAGCGTTCGTCGAAGGCCCGCTTGAGGTCGTAGCCGTGGCGGGGGCCGGACTCCAGGAGGCCGAGCAAGGTATGGCTGATGGACATGGCGGAGACTATACACACTATGTATACCCCCTGTGTATAGAAAGCGGGATACCGCTCCGGCCTGCGAAGACAGTGCGCTCCCTTCCCCCCACGGCCCGCTCCGGGGCGTACGTCCGGCCCTGCCCGCCCGGGCGTCCGGGCACCCCGCGGCCCCGGTCGCGGCGCGCTCGGCGGGGAGGACACGGCCTCGTCCAGGTCCGGCCTCTCCCTGCCGCAGCCCCGTACCGCGCACCCGGGCAACCCCCGGACCCGCTCCTGCGTCAGCGATACCGGCACCGCTGTGGGTGCCGCGCCGTGATCGAGGACCGGGGGGTGCGATCGATGGCACGCACTGCGGAGGAGCGCGCTCCCGTCTCCGGGACGTATCCGCCTGAACGGGACGGGGCGACCGGCACGCGTGCGGCACCCCCGGGGCTCCGCCCCGTCGCGGCGCCTCCCCCGCCGCCTCACGCTCCCGCCCCCGCGCTCCCGGACGACCCCGGGCGGACGCCCGCCCGGCGCGCCCGGCACCTGCTCGCGGTGGTCCGGCGCCCGTACTGGCAGCGCCCGCACCCCACTTGGCTGGTGCGGCGCTGGCCGGACCTGACCGCGACGTGCGCCGCCACCGTCTTCTTCTGGCTCTCCCTCACGCCGTCACTGGTGCCGCGGCCCTGGCTGCTGCAGGGCGTCATCGGCGGCATCACGGCGGCGATCGGCTACACCCTCGGCTCGCTGCTGGGCTGGCTGGTGCGCGGCGCCCTCGTACGGCTCCGCCCGCGCCTGCCCGCGCCGTCCCGGCTTCCCGCGGCATCCCGCCTGCACGCGGCGGCCCGCATGCCGCGCGAACGGGCGCGGGCCCACGCCTGGCAGGCGTACTACGTGCTCGCGGCTGGCCTCACCGTGCTGGCCCTCTCGGAGAGCGCCCGCATGCAGCGCGAACTGCGGGCGCTGCAGGAGCTCCCGGAGACCCTCACCTGGCACTCGATGATGATCGCGCTGGTGGCGCTGGTCCTGTGCGGGACGCTGCTGCTCCTGGCCCGCACGGTCCGGCTGTGCACCCGCGAGCTGATACGCGGCCTGTGCCGGTTCGTTCCGCGGCCTCTGGCCGTGGTCGCGGGCGTGCTGATCAGCGCCTGCGTGGTGGTCGTCGGCACCCGCGACGTCGTCTTCGACCGCGGTGTGATCGACGTCGTGTCCCGGATCGCGGCGGCCACCAACGACCGCACGAAGGACGGCATGGTCCAGCCGGGCTCTCCGTACGTCTCCGGCAGCCCCGGCTCCCTCATCAAGTGGGACGAACTGGGCTACGAGGGCCGCAACTTCACCGCCTCGTCGCTCACCGCCGCCCAGATCCGCGAGGTGACGCGGCGCCCCGCCGAGGACCCGGTGCGCGTCTACGTCGGCAAGCAGAGCATCGAGGCGCAGACGGCCGACGGCGACGAGGCGTCGACGTACGAGGCGGGCGCCCAGATCGCCGTCGCCGAACTGGAGCGGACCGGCGCCTTCAGCCGGGAGGTGCTGGCCGTCGCCGGCACCACGGGCATGGGCTGGGTCAACTCGGCCGACGCGGAGCCCCTGGAGTACATGCACGGCGGCGACACGGCGATCGTGGCCATGCAGTACTCCTACTTGCCGAGCTGGGTCTCCTTCGTCGTCGACAAGGAGCAGGCGGGCCGGGCGAACCGGGCGCTGGTGAAGGCCGTCCGCGCACGCTGGCTGCGGGAACCGCCGCAGAGCCGCCCGCGGCTGGTCGTCTTCGGCGAGAGCCTCGGCGCCTACGGCATCGAGGCGGCCTTCGACGGGCCGCGCGACCTGCTGTCGAAGGTGGACGGCGCGGTGCTGGCCGGTTCCCCCAACTTCTCCCCCATCCGCCGGGAACTCACCGCGGGCCGCGACGCCGGCAGCCCCGTGTGGCGTCCGCAGTACGACGACGGACGGCACTTCCGCTTCGCGCAGTGGCCGCGGAAGGACCTCGCCCGGCCGCCGGGCCCCTGGCACGGTCCGCGCGTGGTCTATCTGCAGAACGCCTCGGACGCGATCGTGTGGTGGTCGTGGGATCTGGCGCTGGAGCGGCCGCCCTGGCTGCGGGAGCCGCTCGGCCCGGACATCACGAAGGAGGTCGGCTGGTTCCCCTTCGTCACCTTCTGGCAGACCACCGTCGACATCGCCGTCTCCTACGAGGTGGACGCCCCCCACGGCCACCGCTACGGCACCGGCTCGGTGGAGGCGTGGGGCGCGGTGGCGCCTCCCGACGGCTGGAGCGCCGCCGATCAGAGGCGCCTGAAGCGCCACATGGACACCCGCCAGGCCCCGTACTGACGCCGCAGCCGGGGAGAGCACCCCCGGCCCGCGGAAAACGTCACAACCGCCCCTACGGCGTCCCGCCGGGCTTCCCCGGAGAGTCCGGGCCGTCCTGGGGGCGGGCCGGCGGGGCGCCGTCCGCCGCCTCCGTGGGAGAGGCGCCGGGTTCCGCGGGCGTGGTCTGGCCCTTCTGCAGTGCGGGAGCCTCCCCGGCTCCGGCGCCCTTGCCGGCCGGCGCTTCCCCGGCGGGCCCCTGCGGCCCGCCGGCGACGGCGAGTACGCCCGGGCCGCGCGGGTGGGTCCCTTCCGAGAACGCCCGCAGATACCCGACCGCCGTGTTGAGCACGGCCACGAGCGGCACCGCGACGACCGCGCCCGGGATGCCCGCGATGAGGCTGCCGCCGGTGACCGCGAGCACCACCGCCAGGGGATGCACCCGTACGAGACGGCCCAGGATGAACGGCTGCAGGACGTGGCTCTCGATCTGCTGGACCAGCAGCACGACGCCGAGCACCAGCAGACCCGTGACGGGCCCGTTGGTGACGAGGGCGACGAGCACCGCCAGCGCCCCGGAGACCACCGCGCCCACGATCGGCACGAACGCGAAGATGAAGATGAGCACGGCCAGCGGCACCGCGAGCGGCACGTCGAGGATGTAGATGCCCACGCCGATGAAGATCGCGTCGATCATGGCGACGATCACGGTCCCGCGTACGTACCCGGTGAGCGTGGTCCAGGCACGCGGTCCGGCACCGGCGACTCCCTCGCGCGCCGCCGCGGGCACGAGCTTCAGCACCCAGTTCCAGATGCGGTCGCCGTCGTAGAGCAGGAAGAGCGTGATGAACATCGCCAGCGCCGCGCCGGAGAGGAACTCCAGCAGCACCGTGACACCTTCGAGCCCGGCGGAGGTGACTTCCTTGCTGTTGTCGCCCAGCCACTGGCTCAGGTTCTTCGCGACGTCGTTGACCTGCTGCTCGGAGACGTGGAACGGGCCCTGCACCGCCCAGCGCTGACCCTCGTCGATGGCCTGCTGCACCCGCTCGGTGAGGGTGGGCAGGTTCTCGGTGACCTGCCAGACCACGAACCAGCCGACCAGGCCCATCACCACGAAACCGGTGATGAAGGTGATCGCGGTGGCCAGTCCGCGTCCCACGCGGTGGCGCCTGAGGCGGGCGACGGTGGGCTGCAGCAGCGCCGTCACCAACAGGCCCGCGGAGAAGGCGAGTACGAGCAGGCTGATCGAGCTGATCACCTGTATCAGCACCCAGACGAGACCCGCGAGCACCAGCAGCCGCCAGGCCGACTCGCCCGCGACCCGCAGCCCCCACGGCACGACGGAGGCGGGCGCCGGCCGGCCCCCTCCGGACGCGGGTGCGGATTCCGGCGCCATCGGCGGCGGAGTACCGGGCGGCGCCTCCGCACCGGTCTGCGCGCCCTGCGAGGCGTACCCCCCGGCGCCCACGCCGGTGATCGCCTCCTGCCTGGCGAGCTGCTCCGCCCGCCTCTCCGCGATACGGGCCCCCAGTCGCGCCACGCCGTCGCGCAGCCTGTCCACCCTGTTCGTCATCCCGCGTCCTCCGCCCCCTGCTGAACTCTTCCGGGCCGCCTGCGGACCGGGAGGCGCACCCAAACCCGGCCGTCATCGCTGCCGTTGGATGACGACGTTACCGGCGTGGAGGTTGCTTGCGTCATGGACGCGCGATGACGTTCACCACCCGGGCACACCGCACGCTCACCCCCGGCCCGTGGATCCGGGCCGGGGGTGAGTCGCTGAAGCTTGTGGAGGTGTGAGGTTCAGCGCAGGGCGCTGCCGCTCAGTACCAGTTGTTGGCCTGCCAGAAGTCCCAGGCACCACAGGGGCTGCCGTAGCGGCTGTCCATGTAGTTCAGGCCCCACTTGATCTGGGTGGCGGGGTTGGTGCGCCAGTCGGCACCCGCGGAGGCCATCTTGGAACCGGGCAGAGCCTGCATGAGGCCGTAGGCACCGGAGGAGGGGTTGCTGGCCTGGTAGTTCCAGCCCGACTCGCGCTCGACGATCTGCGAGAAGCACTGGAACTGGCCCGCGCCGACGATCTTCTTGGCCATCGACTGGACTTCGGCCGTCGTGTAGGAGGCCTTCTGCGCGAAGTCTCCCGCGTCTGCACGCGCGGAACGACTCGCCGCCTCCTTCGCCGCACGCTCCTTGGCTGCCTTCTCCGCTGCGGCCTTCTTGGCCGCCGCGGCCTCGGCTGCCTGCTTGCGCGCGGCCTCCTCAGCGGACTTCTTCGCCTCCGCGTGCGCTGCGGAGGACGCGGAGTCCGCCTGCTGCGTCAGGGAAGCGGTCTGAACCTGGGCCTGCTGACCCGCCGGTATGTCTGCGAGGAGCGTCGCGTCAGCAGCGGTGGCCTCGACGTCGTTCGTCGTCTGGCCCTGCTGGCTACCGGAAGCCACACCGACGACGGCGCCGACGGTGGTGACCGCGGTGGCGGACGCCACGGCGAATCCCCGGACGGAGATCCGAGTCACACGTTTTCCTTCCAACGTGCCCGCTTGAGTGACCGCGCGGGCGCAATCGTGCCCCTGGCACTGACCCCCTCGGAACTTGGTCACCGGAGGTACTGGCCCGGTTGGGCTTCCCCGACGAACGGGAAGAGCCCGCGTGGTGCTCGGGCGGCATACGGCGTGACTGCTGTTCAGTTCTGTACTGCCGTGCGGTGCCGCACCTTTGGGGGTGCCGCTGTGCCGTATGCGGGGCCTGACAGGAACCACACCCTGCCGGACGCGAGCAGTCCGAGGCAATTCCGCACCGAGTGGGATAGGTCACAGGGAGTTTGGCTGTCACATTCCCCGGAAAGCAGGGCGTACCACGGGGCGCCCGGCTAGGCTGCTGGACCCTCTCGCGGCTCCCCCGCCAGTGGTGCGACCTATGGTCGACTCCCGTGTCATCGCCGCAGGTCAGGGCGGCACGGAGGGAGTCCGGAAGGAGAGCGCGGGCCGGCGGCGAACATCACCCGCACGAGGTATCAGCGGTCCGCCCCGCACTCGCGGCCCGCACGCCGACGCGACGGCGCCGGCCGTCCCGTGGGGACGACCGGCGCCGATCACCTCAACTGCCGTCAGATATTCACCTCTTCAAGCATTTCGGTCACAAGCGCCGCGATGGGCGACCTTTCGGACCGGCTGAGTGTGATGTGCGCGAAGAGCGGGTGGCCCTTCAGCTTCTCCACGACCGCGACCACCCCGTCGTAGCGCCCGACGCGCAGATTGTCCCGCTGCGCCACGTCATGGGTGAGTACGACCCGCGAACCGGAGCCGATCCGGGAGAGGACCGTCAGCAGGACGTTCCGCTCGAGCGACTGGGCCTCGTCCACGATCACGAAGGCGTCGTGCAGCGAGCGTCCCCGGATGTGCGTCAGCGGCAGCACTTCCAGCATCCCGCGCTCCACGACCTCGTCGATCACCTCGCGGCTCGTGACCGCCGAGAGGGTGTCGAAGACCGCCTGCGCCCAGGGGTTCATCTTCTCGGCCTCGGTGCCCGGGAGGTAGCCCAGATCCTGACCGCCGACCGCGTACAGCGGCCGGAAGACCATGACCTTCCGGTGCTGCCGGCGCTCAAGCACCGCCTCCAGACCGGCGCAGAGCGCGAGGGCGCTCTTACCCGTGCCGGCACGCCCGCCCATGGACAGGATGCCGACCTCGGGGTCGAGCAGCAGGTCGAGAGCGATGCGCTGCTCCGCGCTGCGGCCCTTGATGCCGAACGCCTCGCGGTCGCCGCGTACGAGCTTCACCCTCCCCTGCGGCGTCACCCGTCCGAGCGCTTTGCCCTTCTCCGACTGGAGCACCAGGCCGGTGTGGACGGGCAGTTCGGCCGCTTCGGGGACGAAGACGCTGTCCGCTGCGAAGAGTTCGTCGACGTCCTCGCCGGCGAGGGTCAGCTCGGACATGCCGGTCCAGCCCGACTCGGTGATCGCGAGCTCCGCGCGGTACTCCTCGGCGAGGAGCCCGACCGACGACGCCTTGATCCGCAGCGGCAGGTCCTTGGAGACGACCGTCACGTCGTACCCCTCGGCCTGCAGGTTGCGGGCCACCGCGAGGATCCGCGAGTCGTTGTCCTCCAGCCGGAAGCCTGCCGGCAGGACACCGGTGTCGGAGTGGTTGAGCTCCACGCGCAGGGAGCCGCCCACCTCCCCGATCGGAATGGGAGCGTCGAGCCGGCCGTACCGGACGCGGTACTCATCCAGCCTCCGCAGCGCCTGACGTGCGAAGTAGCCGAGCTCCGGGTGATGCCGCTTTGCCTCCAACTCGGTCACGACGACGACGGGGAGCACCACTTCGTGCTCCTCGAAACGGTCCATTGCCGTCGGGTCTGCGAGCAGCACGCTTGTGTCGATCACATACGTGCGCCGGTCGGAATCGTTGCGCTTCTTGCTTGTCACCACGGGTGGACGAACCCCCTCGGAAGAGGTCGGGGTGCGACGGCGTCGCAAGGGAAGAGACCGGTCCGGACCCGCGCGGAGCGGGCCGTGCACCGGCCCTCCGCGACATCCGCGTCGCCGCAATGCCTCTGCGGTCGTCCGTGGTCTGCAATCGGGCCTCCCGGCACCGGAGCCTGTGGAGGGCCCCGGCCATGAAGCTGATATTCCCCTGGGCGGCGACAAGCATGCAACGGCATATGCGGTGGTCCACGCGCGGGTGACCGAGGGGACCCGAAACGGGGATTTCCCTGCAGCTCCCGGCCCTGAGCGCTTTCGCAGAGCCCGCATATCCCTTACGCGCTCCCCCGGGCGCCGTGCGCGCCCGGCGGGGTCAGTTCCCGTAGCGCCGGTGGCGGGCCGCGTAGTCGCGGAGGGCCCGGAGGAAGTCGACCTTGCGGAAGGCCGGCCAGAACACTTCGCAGAAGTAGTACTCCGAGTGGGCGCTCTGCCAGAGCATGAAGCCCGAGAGGCGCTGCTCGCCGCTTGTGCGGATGACCAGGTCGGGGTCGGGCTGGCCGCGGGTGTAGAGGTGCTCCGAGATGTCCTCGACGGTCAGGCTCTCCGCGAGGGCGTCGAGGCTCATGCCGCGCTCGGCGCGGTCCGCGAGGAGCGACCGGACGGCGTCGGTGATCTCCTGGCGGCCGCCGTAGCCGACGGCCACGTTCACGAGTATCCCGTCGATGTCCCCGGCCTGCTGCTCGGCCTTCTTGAGCACCTGCTGCGTGCGGTCGGGCAGGAGGTCGAGCTGGCCCACGTGGTGGACGCGCCAGCGGCCGTCCGCCGCCAGGTCGCGCACCGTGTCCTCGATGATGCCCAGCAGCGGCAGCAGCTCCCGCTCCGGCCTGTGCAGGTTGTCCGTCGAGAGGAGCCACAGCGTGACGACCTCTACGTCCGTCTCGGCGCACCAGGTCAGCAGCTCCTGGATCTTCTCCGCGCCCGCCTGGTGGCCCTGCTCCGTGGTACCGCCCGATGCCCGCGCCCAGCGCCTGTTCCCGTCCAGGATGACGCCGATGTGCTTCGGCACCTGGTCGGTGTCGAGTCGGTCCTCCACCCGGCGGGCATACAGCCTGTACACCAGGTCACGAAGCTTCATGGGAATGGCCAGCCCCTCCTTGGCGAGTCCGGGATTCTTGAACCTTACTGCCGGTGAAGACCCCGGACGAAGCCGGGCGGCTCCCGGGGCCGGGCCGCGGGGAAACTGATAGTAAAGGCCCATGACGCACGACTCCTCCCTCCCCTCACAGTCCTCTCTTTTTCCCTACAGCGCCGACGAAAGCCGCTACGGCTCCATGGCCTACCGGCGCACCGGACGCTCCGGCCTGAAGCTGCCCGCCGTCTCTCTCGGGCTGTGGCACAACTTCGGCGACGACCGTCCCCTGGAGACCCAACGGGCCATCCTGCGGCGGGCGTTCGACCTGGGCGTCACGCACTTCGACCTGGCCAACAACTACGGACCGCCGCCCGGCTCGGCCGAGCTGAACTTCGGCAAACTGATGGCGCAGGACTTCCGCCCGTACCGTGACGAGATGGTCATATCGACCAAGGCCGGCTATCTCATGCACCCGGGCCCGTACGGCGAGTGGGGCTCCCGCAAGTACCTGCTGTCGTCCCTGGACGCCTCCCTGCGGCGCATGGGGCTCGACTACGTCGACATCTTCTACTCCCACCGCTTCGACCCGGAGACCCCGCTGGAGGAGACGATGGGGGCGCTCGCCTCCGCCGTGCGGCAGGGCAAGGCCCTGTACGCGGGCGTCTCCTCCTACAACGCGCGGCGCACGCGCGAGGCGGCGGGCCTGCTGCGGGAGATGGGCGTTCCGGCCCTCATCCACCAGCCGTCCTACTCGATGCTGAACCGCTGGACGGAGGAGGACGGGCTGCTGGACACCCTGGAGCAGGAGGGCATGGGGTGCATCTCCTTCGCCCCCCTCGCACAGGGCCTGCTCACCGACAAGTACCTGGACGGCGTTCCGGAGGGCTCGCGGGCCGCGCAGGGCAAGTCGCTGGACCCGGGGCTGCTGACCGAGGACGTCGTGAGCCGTCTCCGCGGGCTCGACGGCATCGCCCGTCGACGCGGGCAGACGCTGGCCCAGCTCGCGCTGCGGTGGGTGCTGCGGGACGAGCGGATGACGTCGGCGCTGATCGGCGCCAGCAGCGTGCGGCAGCTGGAGGCGAACGTGGCGGCGCTCGAAGGGCCGCCCCTCACGGAGGAGGAGCTGCGCGAGATCGACTCCTACGCCGTCTCCGAGCCGGGGACCAACATCTGGTCACGCAGCAGCGAGAGTTGAGCCTCGGCTGACGCGCGCGGAGCCGCGCCGGCGGCCCGTGGGGAGGGGCGCCGCGGCGGCTCACGGCGCGGGGAGGAGAAGCGGGACACGAAAAACGGGCCGGTCCGTGGGGGGATACGGACCGGCCCGAGGGGGGGTTTCCACCTTAGCCCCTCGCGCAAGGCCGTCCGGACAGCAACTACCTATTCGCCGTGTCGCGCCGGGGCCCACACGAGCCCGGGCGGGCCCGGACGGGTGCCGCCGCAGGGTGGTGAAGCGCCCTTTCGGCGGCCCTTCGCTCAGACTCCCGGAGCCGCCGCCAGCATCCCCAGCAGCGCGCCCATCAGCAGAAACGGCCCGAACGGCAGGGCAGTCCTGCGGTTCGCACGGCCGGCCGCGATCAGCGCGAAGCCGAAGAGCGCGTGCAGCAGGAACGCGAGGAAGGCGCCGGCGAGCAGCGGCTCCCAGCCGTACCACCCAAGAGCGATGCCCGCGGTGAGCGCCAACTTGACGTCGCCGAAGCCGAGTCCGCGCGGATGCACCAGGAACAGCACGAGGAAGCCGCCCCCCAGCACCGCGCAGCCGAGCAGCGCCCGCCCCCAACTCCCCTCCGCGGCAGGCGAGATGGAGGCCAGGCCGAGAAGGGCTGCGGTGGCTGCGGCCAGCGGGAGGGTGAGGACGTCGGGCAGCCGGCTCACCCGTACGTCCACCGCCGCGAGCAGCAGAGCGAAAGGCGCCGCCGCCAGCCAGACCGCCGACTCGGGGCGCGGGCCGCCGGTCAGAACGAGCACGGCGCAGACGAGGGCGCCCACGAGGGCCAGGGGGCCCGTGCGCGGCCCGTACGCCGCGTCGGGGGTTCCGGGGCCCACAGGCGGACGCGGGCGCGGACCTGGACCCGGACGCTCCGAAGAGGCGGGGCCGGAAGCGGAGTTCGGGGAAGGGTCATGGACGGGGTCGGTGTCCGTGGCGGTGCCCGCGGTGCTCTCCGCGGCGGGGTCCGCGGCCCTCTCCTGGGCCTCCTGCGGGGTGGTGCCGTCCGTTACGCAGTGCAGGCATCGCGCGGGGCCCACCCAGCCGCGCCACGAATCCGGCAGCGGGTGGCCTCCCGGGCAGCCCCGGGGCAGGGACCGCTCACGGGGGACCGCGAACCGGTAGACGGCGCGCGGCAGAAGCGCTCCGGCCACCGCCCCGTAACCGGCCGCGGAGAGGACGAGTGTCGACGTCAGCAGCACACCCGCGAGCCTAATTGCGAAAAGGCGCTGGTGAGGGGCCGATCGGACATCAAGAAGGCCCTCCGGCCCCTGGCTTTACAGAAGTTGAGCCGGCGTCACGTGACCTAAATCGCCCATTATTTGGCCGTGGATGTCAGTGGGAGGCTCTAATCTTGAGTCATGTCCTCGTCTTCGACTTCCCAGCCCTCTGGCCGCGGCGACCGCGCCGCCGCAGAGGCGAACGAAGCGATCCGTCGCTACGTCGCGGGTCGTACGATCTGGTCGCAAGCGGATCTCGCAGAGCTGGACCGTTTGCGTACCGACTGGCGGCGCGCCCTCCAGTCCGACGTCACTTCCGCGGCCTGACCCGTTTCCCCGCCCACCTCCGGTGGCCGAAAGCGGGAATGCCCGCAGAGGCGAGAAGCGCCTCACCGATGAACGCAAGACGGTCCCCGCAGATCAACTGATCGCGGGGACCGCCTCGTTGTGCGTGCGACCTGCGTTTCAGCCGCTCAGACGCCCGTTCTTCACGGCGGAGACGAATGACGACCAGCCGCTCGCGGGGAATGCGATCACCGGGCCCCGCGGATTCTTGCTGTCACGTACGGGAACGACGGCGGCGAAGTCGTCGGAGATCTCGACGCACTGACCGCCGTCAGGATTGCTGTAGCTGCTCTTACGCCAGGTCGCAGCGCTCAGGTCGACAGATCGCACGGCACTTCCTCCAGCAGGCGTAGGACGAACTTCCGCGACTCGGCCGGGGAGAGGGCCATATCGCGCACCACATCGTAGTCGCGCTGCAATCGCTCAACCTGCGCGCTTTCCTCGACGAGTTCGCCCTTGTACGTGTTCTCGATGTACGCCACAGGTCGACCGTCCAGGAGCCGGAGAAACATCACGTCCGCACCCACCAAGCCATGCAGTCCGGCACTCTGCGGCAGCACGTGGACCGTCACGCCCGGCCGCTCCGCGACCTCGCTCACGTACTCCAACTGAGCCCGCCACTCGTCCGGGTCCCGCAGGGGAGTCCGCAAGACCGCCTCCGACAGGATCGTCCGGAACGGCGGCGCGTCCTCACCGTCCAGCAGGACGCGGCGGCTCATGCGGGCCTCGACCTGCTGCGCCAGCTCCTCCCCCTTGAGGCCGCCCGCGGCGAGAACTTCCCGCGCGTACCCAGGAGTCTGCAGCAGACCCGGCAGGACGCTCACCGCGAAGTGCCACAGGCTGGTGGCCTCCGCCTCCAGCGCCATGTAGCGCCGGTACCGCTCCTTGAACTGGGTCTGGTCGCTCACGGCCAGCTCCCACAGCGCCAGCAGCAACCCCGGCGTCCCGTAGTGCTGGTCCAGCGCCTCGACGACCTCCGGCCCGCCCAGCGTCTCCCCGTTCTCCATCTTCCCGAACAACGACCAGTCCCAGCCCAGCCGTTCGCCCAGCTGCCGCAGGCTGTCGCCCCGTGCGGCGCGCAGTGACCGCAGCTCCTCCGCGAACCGCGCCCGCGGCTCACGACTGCGGCCCGTGACCGTTCGTCTCGTCGGCATGAGCCCTCCGTGGAAGGTGTGGAACTTGGACTGCTACCCGGGGAACCAGGCCGTGTCCGCGGCGTGGCCGTGACGTTCCGGCCGCATGCTCGTAATCCCCTCATCACGCACAGTAGTTCAGGACGCGTGACGAAGGCATGGAAACCGGATGAAGAACGGTCGACGGAGCATCCCCATGAGCACTCAGCGACACATCAGCCACGGCGACGGCCCGGCCGGAGCAGCGAAGATCAAGGAAGTGGTCCAGGCCCGTGACGCGCTCGCGGACGCGCTCCTGCGCGCCGGAGTCCAGCTCCCCGCCATGGACGTACGGACGCCCTGGCAGGACGTGGTCGACGGGAACGACGGCGCCGACGACGTGGACTGCGGGCGCGCCGCCCGCTACGCGCTCGTCCACCTCGGCGTGTGCTCCGCGCCGGTCGCCTTCGCGCTGGCCGCCGTCATCAACAAGGGTGCCGGCCGGTGACCACCGGCGCACAGCCCGGCCCCCAACTCCCACCAATGGAACCGGCCGTCGGCGCCGCTGTCCGCGACACCCGGCACGGACGCGTCGGCATCGTCATGGCGCACGACGGCCCCTACGTCCAGCTCCGCCCGCTCAACGGCGGACGGGAATGGGACGCCGACCCCGGCCGCGTCCAACTGCTCAGCCCCGCCGAGTTGTTGAGCGCCCGCCTGGCCGAGGTGAACGAACGCAGCCGGAGGCCTGACCGGTGACGTGCAGGGCAGGGAGGCAGCCACGTCCTCCCACCCTCCCGGCGGCTCCAGGAGAACTCCCCCTTCACGGCCGGCCTGCGATCTCAGCCGCCCACTCCTCAGGCCGCGCAAGCCGCGGCCCGTCCACATCCCTCGCACCTGCCGTGAAAGCGACCCAACGCAGATCACCGCAACCGAAGAACGACTCTCCCCAACTGTCGACCCAGATTCTGACCTTTGACTTGCCGACGACGGTGGCGTCCCACCAGGCCCACCCTCTCGTCTCGTCATCGGGCGCGAACCTGAACAGCCAGCCCTGCACACGCCAGTTCCCGCTCCCGCGCAGCTTGGAATGACGCTCCCGGCCGAGCTGTGCGAAGTCAGGAGCACCTTCGAACCGGTCACCGCTCACATCGATGAACCAGTCAGGCAATTCATCGGTCGGAAGGTCGTCATCACAGAATTCTTCCGTGAGGCCCAGTCTCAGACCTGCCTCGACCGGCTCGCGCAACCGCTCCAGATAGCTTGCGGGATCACCTGCTGTGGTCACGTCGAAAACGGACAGCACAGGAGGGGCGTCGCCGACTGAGGGGCGCTCCCGCAATCGCTGGAGTTCAAGAATCAGACTGTCAGCATCATGGAGCACGATCGAGTGTGCCTCTCATCCTTCATGCTCTACTCGCCCCGGACCGGGGGACGATGCTGTGTCATAGGTCGCTGAGCGTGCTGCCGGGGAGGCCGTAGAGACTTTCACGCAACCGCGATAGGGAGACAATCACCCGAACATCGACATCCAGTGAAGGATTTCACGGCTGTCCGCATCAGCGAGCAAGAGTCGCGTCCCAGCTCCCTCCCTGGGGCAACTGACCATATGCAGCTCTTCCTCCGGGCATTGCTCCAGAAAGGAGATCAGCGCTTCCGTCTGCGGTAGATGCGCAGTAGCGAATCCCGACTGACGGAACCATTGCTGACCGTCGCGTCATCGGGGACTGACCAGCCGGCCTCGCGGAATCTGGGATCGCGAGACTCGTAGTGACTCAACATCGCTCTCAACTCGGACGGGTCCATGGTCCCGCCCCTCACCCCGACGCCGGGACCGACCGTGGCTGCATCGTCTGTCCGGACATCTCTGCCTGACGAGCAGCCGGGTTCAAGTAAACCGAAAGAGCGTTGACGGCCAGAATCTTGACCTGCAACGGATAAAACTCCTGTCCGTGCGGGTCATCTTCCTGTTCGTCGTCCAGTTCCGCGACAACCTGTTCTACGATTTCAGCGGCATCGTCTTGCACGTTTACCCCGGCAGCTGCCTGCCAGTTCAAGGCCAGGACATCGTGGAACCTACTTATTCCCACTCCCGCCGGCGGGCGGCTCACTCCTGGCGGGGGAAGGACACCTCGACGCGGCGGTTCTTCTTGCGGCCCTCTTCGGTCCTGTTGTCCGCGATCGGATAGTCCTCGCTGTAGCCGCGGACGTTGAAGGTCACCGACGAGCCCAGCTTCTCCGCGAGTGCCTTCTGCACGGCGTTCGCGCGCTCCTTCGAAAGCTTCTTGCCGTGGCCGTACGAGCCGAGGTCGTCGGTGAAGCCGAACACGTTGATCTCGTCGGACTTCTGCTTCTCGATCTCCGAGGCGAGCTCGTCGATACGCGACTGGGCGCCGCCGTCGAGCTTCGAGCTGTCCTTCGGGAAGAGCACCTCCGCCTGGAGCGTGAACTTCGTCTTCGACGTGCTGTCCTCGCGCCGCTCCTCGCCGCCGAGGTCCTCGGTGACGAACTTGATGTCGAGCACCTTGGACGGGGCGAGCGCAGCACCGTCAGCGAGCCTCAGCCCCGCCGCCTGCGAATCGAGCTTCACCGGCGGCTTGGAGCCGCCCGCGATGTTGTCCGGCGGCTCGCTGTACTTGGGCGCGGGAGCGCCGCCCTCACCGGGGAGGGAGGGCGCCTCGGTGGGGATCGTGGTCGGGTCGTCGGCGCCGGGGAGGGCCGTGGGCCCACTGGGAACCGTGATCGACGGTTTCGGAGCCGGATCGTCCGCGCGCGCCCCGGTCGCGCTGAAGGAAGTGATCAGCACAGCCGATGCGGAAGTGCATACGACGGTTCGCAGCGCGTGAGCGCGGATGGCGTTCATCTAGTCATTCCCCCGACAGTTCGACAGTAGCGCTGGGCATGTCCGCCACCTGGAAGTCGACCGAGGTGGTGGACTCCGGCGGTGCGGGGAACTGAGCGAACCATTCCGTCGTCTCGCCTTGCTGGAAGCCTCCGGAGAACCTCGTGCACAGGCAGCGGCCGTTGGTGTCCCGGAGGATGAAGTAGCGCTTCTTGCCCTTCTTGTCGACCATGGTCGCGCCCGCCATGGAAAGGCCGTTGTCCTTGAGTTCCTTCTCTTCGCTCGCCCACCCGGGTAGCACCACCACGGTGGGACCGTCGTTCTTCAACGTCCCCTTGAAGGTGGTGAATCCCGAGGAATCCCGCTCCGCCGACGTGACGGTGAGCGTGAGGTTGCCGCCCTTCCCGCCCTTCACCTGAGCGAGCACCTTCTCCTCGCCGCCGGATCCCCCGCTGGTTCCGTCCTTCTCCTGCTTTTCGGACGAGCCGTCCGGCTTTCCGCCGCCGTCATCGCCGCTGCTGCAACCGGTCGCCACGAGCACCAGGCCGGTCAAGATCGCGGCCGCGGCCATTCGCGTGCGTGTCTTCCTGGTGCGCTTCACGGTCATCGATCGCTCGTCCTTAAGTCGTCGTACGTCCATCAGCCGACCAGCACCACCGAGAAGAGATCCGACGGCTTCAGATCAAGGTCGATGTCGTCCGGATCGATGGTGAAGTCCTCACCGTCACAGGTGATTTCGATAAGTTCAGCGTCGTCGTCGAACTCGCAGCGCGGTTTGATCACGGCGGTGGCGCTCGCCTGGGCCTTCTTGTTGTCGGCGCCGGGGACGATGGAGTCGCCCGTGTCGAATCGCGTACGGATCTTCACCGTGTAGCCGTCGTCACCGTCCTGCGTCACCGCATCGCATTCGAGTACGTCGGAGCGGTTCCTGCCGGCGAAGTACTCCGCCTCGCCGCATCCGTCGCCGGTGAGCGAGGCGATTCCGTCGAGCCAGTCCTGCCAGTCGTCCCCGTTGCCGAGATCGTCGAGGAAGCCGTCGAAGAGCTCGTCCCGGTCGTCCTGCGCGGCGGCGAGAGCGGCGGCGTCGGCGGCTGACTGTGCCCCGTTCCGCACCGTCCCGGCCTGGGCGACCGCGAAGAACGCGAAGGCGAGAAAGAGCAGACCGGCGATGACCGCGCCGTACAGGATCACGGACTGTCCCTCATCGCTGTGGGGGCGACGCCGCGTTATCCGCCGCCACCGAGGATGTTGTTCACCGCTGTCGCGATCCCCGCGGAAATAGCGGTGTCCAGACCCAGGCCGCGAATCGCCAGAATGATCCCCGCGACGATGATCACGATGCCCGCGTATTCGATGGCTCCGGCGCCGCTCTCCGACTCGCGGCCCTGCGTCCTTTCCGCGACGCGCTGGCGCCAGCGGAGCATGGCCTTCGACATCACGATCTCCTTCGCTGATGGCCGAGTTGTGCCCCGTGGGCGGATGTCCCCCTGCGCCCCCGGCCCGGTTGCTGTAGTTCTTGACACTCTCGCCGTCCGTGAAACGGGCGGCGGTTCCCCGGCAGTTCGACGGGCGGGTCGGGAAGAGACGGCCTGTCATTCCGGTCTCCCTCTCCTCCCGCGGCCCGCCGCCGTAGTCCGAATGCTGACTGTGCCACATCGGTCGGCGCCGACGAAGGGGGCGACTGGCCGCCCTTCGAGTTTGGCGTAAACGGCCGCCGTGCGCCGGGTGTTGGTCTCGTACGTCATGCCCTCATCCGCTCAGGACGGAACCGAAGTCCGTGTCGGAGCCCAGGACGAATGTGGCGACGATCAGCAGCAGCGTTCCCGGCAGCAGAAAGGCGATGGTCGTCATCGTCGCCTTGGGCACGGTCTTCGCCGCCTGGCGGCGGGCGTTCTGCGCGTCGGTGCGGCGCATGTCGGTGGCGATCTGGATGAGGGTGTCCGCGATGGGCGCGCCCAGTTCCTCGCCCTGCTGGAGCGCGGTGACGAACTGGTCGACCTGGTCGCTGGAGTTGCGCTTGCGCAGCTCGTCGAAGGCCTGGCGCCGGCCGACCCCGAGGTCCATCTGGCGCAGGGTGATGCGCAGTTCGTCCGCCCAGGGGCCTTCGTAGTGCTCGGAGACGCGTTCGAGCGCCTGACGGAAGCTCAGACCGGCGGAGACGACGACCGCGAGCACGTCGAGGAAGTCGGGCAGGGTGCGTTCGATGACGCGCTTGCGGTCGCGGATGGCCTGGAGGATCGCCAGGTCGGCAGCGGTGAACCCGAAAGCCAGCACGATCACCGCGAAGAGCACGCTGTCCGCCGAGAGCCCCACGAGTGCCATGAGGACGCCGAAGACTCCGTAGGCGGCGCGCCGGGCCGCGTAGCGCTGGACGGTGAGACCGCCGGGGTTTCCGGCCTGGTCGATCTTGCGGCGCTTCCTGTCGACGCGCCGGCTGCCCATCAGGCGCAGGACGAACGGTGCGAGCGGCATGCCCAGCCTGTCGACCGCGGCTTCCCGCGCGGTCGTGCGGGTCGCTCCGACCTCGAGTGCGACGGCGAGGTCGCTGGGGAGCTTCGTCTCGGCTCGGTACATCCGTATGCCCGCGATGGCTCCGTACACGGCGAGTCCGACGGCGGCGGCGAGGAGAAGGGGCAGCATGGCGGTTCGGACCTCCTTCTCAGATCTCGATCTTGCCGAGGCGGCGGATGACGAAGAAGCCGGTGGCGAAGAGCGCGACGGCGGCGAGGATCGCGATCTGCCCGAGCGCGGAGCCGGTGACGCGGGCAAGGGCGCCGGGCATCATCGAGTTCATCATCAGCATCGCTCCGAGGCCGAGCACCGGGACCGTGAAGGCCGTCGCGTTGACCTCGGCGAGCATCGTGCGCACCTCGCGACGGGTCTCCTTGCGCTCCTCCAGCGTGTCGGTGAGGTTCCGCAGGGACGCGACGAGAGTGCCTCCGGCACGGTTCGCGAGAACCAACGTCGTGACGAGCACGACGAGTTCACGCGACGGCAGCCGTTCGGCGAGCTCGCCCAGGGCATCGTCGATGGAGCGCCCGACGGCCAACTGGTTGATGACCAGCGTCAGTTCGTCGCCCGCAGGCGCCTCGAGCTCCTCCGCGGCCATGCCGAGCGCCGTGCGGAGCGCCAGTCCTGCCGAGGTGGCGTTGGCGAGGATGCGCGACAGCTCGGGAAGCTGGCTGATGAACTGCTCGGTGCGGCGCCTGCGTTGGTGGCTGAGGAAGGCGTTGGCGGAGATCGCTCCGAGGAGGCCCGCGATGGGCCCGAAGAAGGGGGCGAGGAGGGAGGCGGCCACCAGCCAGAGCCCCGCGACCGCGGCGATGACGTAGACGGCGAACTCCCCCGGCGTGATGTCCAGGCCGGTCGCCGCGAGCTTGAGCTGGACCCGGTGTCCCAGGCGGGTGCGGCGCAACCGGCGGTCCACGCCGGTGAAGCGCCTCCGGCGGCCCGAGGGCAGCTCGCGGACGGCGCCTTCGCCGGAGAGGCGTTCGATCACCGTCTGCCGCTGCGCACGTCCGGCCGCGTAGGTGAGCACTCCCACGACGGCGAGGGAGCTCGCCAGCAGGAAGGCTCCTAGCGCGAGTTGTGCGGTGGTGTCCATGGCGGGGTCCTGGGCTCCGAGGTCATGTGTCTGCCGGTCCTGTCTCGGCCGCGGCCCGCCGCTCTCCTCGCAGGGGCCGGGGCGGCGGGCGCGGTGCTCGTGGGTTCGTCCGTGCCGCACGGGCGGCGCGCTACCCCGCCTCTCTCGTCGTCAGCCGGTCGGCGTCGTCCGCGACTCCGAAGACGGGCGGTACGGTCTCGCTCGCCATCTGGAGTCTGACGGCGGCGCGCCGCGGCACGGGCAGGTGCTCGAAGCTGCCGTGCACCTTGCCGTCCGCGGACATGGGCCTGGAGTCGAACCGCGAGACGGAGGCGATGCGGAAGGTCTCGCGGCCGTGCGAGGCGAGCAGGACGATCTCCACGATCTTCCTCGAACCGTCTGCGAGGCGCGCGAGCTGGATGATGACGTCCACGGCCGAGTTGATCTGGTCCTGCAGCGCCGCGTAGGGGATCTCGACCTCCGACATGGAGGCGAGGGTCTGCAGCCGCATCAGCGCGTCCTCCGCGCTGTTGGCGTGCACGGTCGCGAGCGATCCGTCGTGGCCGGTCGACATCGCCTGCAGCATGTCCAGCGTCTCACCGCCGCGTACCTCGCCGACGATGATGCGGTCGGGGCGCATGCGCAGCGAGTTGCGTACGAGGTCGCGGACCGTGATCTGGCCCTTGCCCTCCACGTTGGGCGGGCGGGTCTCCAGGCGGATGACGTGCTGCTGCTGGAGCTGGAGTTCGGCGGCGTCCTCGACGGTGATGATGCGCTCGTGCTCGGGGATGAGCCCCGAGAGGGCGTTGAGGAGCGTGGTCTTGCCGCTGCCCGTGCCGCCCGAGACGATCACGTTGAACCGGGCGCGGATGAAGGCCGAGAGCAGCGAGAGGATGTGCTCGTCGAGCGTGCCGAGCGCTATCAGCTCGTGGAGGGCGTAGGCGCGGGGGAAGCGCCGGATGGTGAGGGTGGGGCCCGTCAGGGAGAGCGGCGGGACGATGACGTTGACGCGCTCGCCGGACGGGAGCCTGGCGTCGACCATCGGATTGGACTCGTCGACACGGCGGTTGACCGTGGAGACGATGCGCTCGATGGTCTGCATGAGCTGCTCTTCGGAGGCGAAGCGGACCGGCACCTGCTCGACGCGCCCGCCACGCTCGACGAAGACCTGCTCGGGTCCGTTGACCATGATCTCGGTGACGGTGGCGTCCTCCAGCAGCGGTTCGAGGACGCCGAGGCCGAGCGCCTCGTCCACGACGCGCCGGATGAGCAACTCCCGGTCGTCCGTGGCCAGTACGGGGCCCTCACGGCTGATGAGGTGCCCGAGTACGCGCTCCAGGCGCTCCCTGCGCTCCTGCGGCGCCAGGGCGGACATCTCGGCGAGGTCGATCTCTTCGAGGAGCTTCTGCCGGTAGACCGGCACGAGGTGGCTGGTCCCGTCGGCCGGCGCGGCTCCGTTGCGCGCGCGGGACTCCGGGGTGGTGATGCGGGCCCGCAGACTCATCTCCGGCCTCCTCTCTGTGCGTTCGGCTCTTGCGTGGGCTGTGCCCATTGCTCGCGGGGTCGGTCCTCGGTGTGCTGTTTCGGCTGTGCTGTTCTCGGCTGCGGGTGCGGCCCTCGTGCGCGGCGTACGTACGCCCCGTCAGTCGCGGGGCATGGTGGCCGAACGCGAGGCGTCGCCGAAGTCGTCGACTCCGGGTATGACGGACGGAATGGTGACGGTGGCGGTGACCTCCACCTCGTCCGCGCCACCGCCGAGGTCGAAGCTGCTGCGGGAGGCCGTCCAGCCGGACATGGCCGCCCTTCCGGTCGCGGCGTAGGCGTCGGCGAGGTCTTCCTGGCCGGCTGTGCGGGCCGCGGCCCGGGCGCCGGTACCGGCTTGCTGGACGGCGTAACCCGCTATGCCGAGCTGGATCGCCGCCACGGCCACCAGCAGGAGCAGCGGCATCATGCCCGCCAACTCCAGGCTGGACGAGCCGCGTTGGGGGTCCTGGCCGCGCACGGCACGCCGCAGAAGGGCCCGTGCGCCGAGCCTGTCCCGTGCGCCCATGCCGCTCACCCCTCCTCCGCGGCGCCGGCCGTGCCGTTGACCGTGAAGGGGAGCTTGCCCGCGCCGGGGAAGAGGACCGGTGCGCTGAGGTCGACGTCCGCCTTCCAGAGGTGCCCGGAGAGGCTGCAGTCGACCGACGAGGACTCGCGCCACTTCGCGGGCAGGTGCTCGGTCGCCGCCTCCTGGCAGGCGCTCTGCGCGTCGCCGCCGGACGCGGCCGCTGTCGCGGCTCGCGCCGCCTCGTCGGCCGCGTTGCCCGCGAGGGAGAACGTGTAGCCGATGAGCACGCACTGCCACAGCACGGCGAGGACCACCAGCACGATGGGGGCGATCCCGGCGAACTCCACGGTCAGGGCGCCCCGGTCGCCCCAGACGCTGGGTTCGCCGTCGTCGTCGTCCGGCTCGTGGCCGCCGCGGGCGGCTCCCGGCGGCGCGCCGAAGACGGAGTCCGTACGCGCCGGTCCGATCCCGTGGGTGCGGTCGGGGCGGGGAGCGGGGTCGGGGCGGCCGTATGCGGGCGCCGGCCTCCCGTAGGTGTCGTTGAAGGAGGTGCCCAGCGTCCGGCTCGAAGCCCCCGCGGGGGACGGCCCCGGCGGCAGCGCCTGCCGTTCGGCGCCGGTGCCCGCCTGCGGCCCGCCGTTGTACGCGCCGTCTCCGTAGGTACCGCCAGGTCCGGTGCCGGGTGCGGTGCCTGGTGCGGCGCCTCCCGCGCCCCCGGCCGGGCCCGTCCCCTGCGTGCCCTGGGTCCCCGCGCCGCCCGAGCCGCCGGCCGGCAGCGCCCGGCTGCCCGGGGCCGGGGCTATGCCGGCGGGTCCCGTGCTCCGCGCCGGTCCCTGCTGCTTGCCGGCGGACCTGGCGCTCCGTGCGCCCTTGCCCTGCCTGCCGCCGGGTCTGCCGGCGGCGGTCGTCTCCGCGCCGGTCACCAGGCCCAGCTCGCCGGCGAACCCCCAGAGCGCCTGCCGCACCGACCCCTTGGGGTCGAGGTCCTGCATGCGCCCCGCGTCCACGGCGCTCTGCAGCTCCTTGAAGTTGGCGGGGACGGCGGAGCGGGCCACCGGCGTACCGACGATGCGGGAGACCAGCGAGGGCTGGATCTCGCTCATTCTGGAGGTGCGGTTGACGAGGGTGACGGTCTCCTCGGCCTTGCGGATCTGCAGCCGGTCCCACATGCGCACCATGCGTTTCGCCGCGCGGACGGCCACGACGTCGGGCGTGGTGAGCAGCACGGCGAGGTCGGCCGTCTCGATGGCGGCGGCGTTGGCGGCGTTGAGCTGGGTGCCCGGGCCCTGAGCGCCGCGACGATCTGCCGTGACGCCCTGTCGTCGACGTCCTCGCCCCGCTCGCCCTCTCCCGGGGCGAGGAGCAGGCCCAGCCCCGACTCGTGGGTGTAGACGGCGTCCTGGAGTACCCGCGCGGAGATGTCCTCGATGCCCGCGAGGTCGGCGACCGACCGCCGGAACTGGACGTCCAGGTACGAGGCGACGTCGCCCGACTGCAGGTCCATGTCCACCAGGGCGCTGCCGCGGCCCGACGCCTGTGCGGCGAGGGCCAGTTGCACGGCTGTCAGGGTGGTTCCGACACCGCCCTTGGCGCCCGTGACCGCGACGACCGTGCCGCCCGGCCCTGCCGGCTCCTCCCCTCCTCCGCCCAGGTGGCGGCGGACGCCGGCCGCCCACGAGGCGGCCGCGCCGACCCGCGCCGCCAACTCGTCGTAGCTCAGCGGCAGTCCGAGGACGCCGCGGGCGCCGGCGTCCATGGCCGCCGAGTAGAGCGGGGGGCTGGTGTCACGGGTGATGAGGACGACGCCCACGGCCGGGAAACGGAGCGCGACCTCGCGGATGAGCTCCAACGCGGGCTGCGGACCGATGAGTTCGTGCACCAGCACGACCTCCGGCAGGTCCGCGCCCGTCCCCCCGCCCGCCTGGGCGAGCGCGTCGAGGAGCTGTGCGGAGTCGACCGCGGGCGGCATCGGTTCGCTGTCCGGGAGCTGCCGCAGCAGGCCGACGAGGGACCTGGCGGCGTCCGGGTCGCTGACTGCTGGCTGGATGCGGGTGACCATCGGCTATTCCTGCCTCACTTGTCCCCGGAGAGCGTGTACGTACGGTCGCTGTCGGGTATGTCGGCCGCGTCGCCGGGGGCCACCAGCGCGAGCCTGACGTGCTCGGCGAACGATTCGGCGTAGGCGACGCGCTGGGCGTCCGCCGCGGAGAGGGCGAAGGTGATCGGCACACCGTCCCGCTCGCGCCGGCGGGTGCGCTCGTCGTCGTCGCCCTCCTTGAACGGGGTGAGCTTGCCGACGTCGATGACCTTGGCGTCGCTCACGATGACCTTCGACTGGTTCGGCGCCCGGCCCTTGCCGCCGCTCTGCTGCTCGCCCTCGAAGGTGGCGAAGATGTTGACCCGGCTGCCGGGGTTGATCTTCCCGGCGACGCCCGTCTCGGCGTCGATCATGATGGCGATCTCCTGCTCGCCCGGCTTGAGTTCGGGGCGTTCGGACACCATGTCCGCCTGCAGGAGCGACCCCTTGCGCAGCTTGCTGGTGGCGACCTTGCCGCGCAGGTCGTCGAGGTCGGTGACCGCCGTCTCGGGCAGCCACCGCTCGGGGATCTCGACCTTGTCGAACTCGGCGCCGCTCAGGGAGGCGTAGGCGGGGACGTCCGACGTGAGCTTGTAGGCCGTCTTCTCCGGACCGACCTTCGACTCCACGTCACGTATGAACGCCAGCACGCCGGCGAACGCCGCCAGCGCGCACAGGACGGAGACGATGAGCAGGAGGACGCCGCGGCGCTGGCGTGAATTCATGGACTACAGACCTCGGGGATCGGCGACGACGGCGTGACGGGTGTGCGGGGCGGCGGGAGGGCCCGCCGATGCGCGGCGGTAACCGCCGAGGCCGCTGCCGCCGCGGCCCGCGGCAGGCCGGGCGGCGGCGTCCGGTCGGGATGAAACGAGGGGGCCGGGCGCGCGGCGGGACGCGGGTGCGGGCCCGTACGAGGCGGGTGCGGCGCAGAACGCGCAGCGGTCGCCGATGAGTTCGAGACCGCACCAGTGGCATTCGTCGCGCCGCACGGACGAGACGAGCTGGTAGAGGACGGAGACGTCGGGTATGGCGGCGGCGAACTCGATGAGCTTGCCGGTGCCCCACCAGCGGGCCGACTCCCCGGGCAGCTGCGCCTCCTGGACTCCGCGTACGTTCCACTGGGCGGCCAGCGTGCCGCTCACCCACTCGGAGTCGAGGGCGCCGCGGGCGACCGTGAGGTGCGTGGGGAACTGCGGCCCCGCCAGGCTCGCTTCGCTTCCGCCGCCGGCCGCCGCGCCGTTCGCGTCGAGCCGTACCAGCTGAGCGCTGGGGGCGGCGAGGACGGCGAACTGAGACCTGGAAATCCAGGACTTGGCGTGGGCGGTGAGCGGTACGGAGACGTGGTCGAGCTTGGCGACGGAGTTGAGCAGTGCACCCGCGTAGACGTAGTGCGCGAGCAGCCGCCCGGCGGCGGCGAGCACGCCGGGGCTGAAGTCGCAGAGCGAGAGCTGCCTCAACTGCCGTACGAGGACGGCCGTTCCGAGCGGCGGCAGCCGTGTCGGCAGCAGGGCGATCCGGTCGCTCTCCAGCACCGAGCGGATGGTGTGCAGCCGGTGCAGGAACGGCTTGTCGAGCGTCGCCGGATATACGACGACGAGGTGGCCGTGCTGGTTGATCAGGCGCTGCGTCTCGGCGAGCGCGAGCTCCAGCGGCTGGTCTCCCGGCGGGCGGTACACGTGCGCCCGCGGGGTCTGCCGGTCGGGTGGAGGCAGCACGTGACCATCGCTGGTGACTGCCAGCGCAGTTGGCATCCCGCCCTCCCGCCCCCGGAATCCGTTGCCGGGCCGACGACACCCGGGTTGTCGACCGTCATGCTGATCTGACGACATCACACCTTACGGCGGAGCTCCGGCGCCCGACACCTCGTCACGGCATCCGGCCGGGCCCGCTCCCCCTGCCATACCCCGGGCCGGGAGCGCGGCAATCGGTTTCACGGGTCCCGGCTCGCCGCAGCGGGCAGCGGAACGCCCCCGCCCCGGAGGGGGCGAGGGCGCCGCGGAAGTGCCGGAAGGCCGGTCAGCGGGATCTCCCGCCGGTCACCAGGGCAGTTCGCGCACCTGCTGCACGCACAGCACGATGAAGAGCATCCCCGAGAGGAAGAGCATCACGTTGCTCAGGACGCCGTTGCGCCACTCCTGGGGCGTACGGCTGGAGTTGAGCAGCCAAATGAGCGTCAGCGCGAGGAACGGCATGAAGAACGCGCCGAGCACGCCGTAGGCGACGACCAGCCCGAAGGGCTGCTCCAGCCACAGCAGCGTCATCGGGGGGAACGTCAGCCAGAGCAGGTAGCCGCGGAAGGGAAGCGAGCGCTCCCGGCTGCCGCTGGCCACGGCCGCCACGGCCTGCTCGTCGCCCCCGCCGCTCTTCCGGGCGGCCTGGATGCGTTCGACGAAGTCGGCGAACATCAGGCTCACGCCGTGCCACACGCCGATCAGCGAGGTGAAGGAGGTGGCGAAGAAGCCGATGAGGAAGAGCTTCGCGGTGAAGCCGCCGAACCGCTCATCGAGGACCTTGCCGAGGTCGGCGAGCCCCTTGTCGCCCTCGGCGATGGCCACCTGGGAGGCGTGCAGCAGCTCGGCTCCGACGATCAGCATGGCGACGACGAAGACGCCGGTGGTGATGTAGGCGACCCGGTTGTCGAGCCGCATCATCTTCATCCAGCTGCTGTCGGTCCATCCCTTCGCGTTCACCCAGTACCCGTAGGCGGCCATGGTGATCGTCCCGCCGACGCCGCCTATCAGGCCGAGCGTGTAGAGCAGGGAGCCGTCGGGGAGCACGGGGAGCAGCCCGGCGAAGCCGGCCTGCATGTCCGGCACGACGCGGATCGCGACGTACACGACGATCACGAACATCACGCCGATGAGCACCGTCATGACCTTCTCGAAGACGGCGTACCGGTTGAACCAGACGAAGACGAGCCCCACGAGCCCGGTGATGATGGCCCAGGCCTTGAGGTCGAGCACGCCGGGGAAGAGGGCGTCCAGCGGGAGGCCGGAGGAGGACATGGCCGTGCCGCCGTACACGAAGCCCCACACGACGACGTAGATCGCGAAGTAGACCGTGGTCCAGGGGCCGAGGGAACGCCAGCCGTCGAAGATCGTCCGGCCGGTCGCCAGGTGCCAGCGGCCCGTCGCCTCGGCCAGCGCGATCTTGACTATGCAGCCGATGACGGCGGCCCACATCAGCGTGTAGCCGTACTTGCTTCCGGCGATGAGCGTGGCGACGAGGTCGCCCGCACCGACGCCGGTCGCCGCGACGACGATTCCTGGCCCCACCAGCTTCCAGCTGGCCTTCCGGGCTGGAGGCGCGGCCGGGGCGGACTCCCCGCTGTGCGTGCTGTCTTCGGTTGCCATCTCCTACCGCCTCTGTACTCGTCCCCTAGTCAGGTGCTGCCCGGCGAATCAAATCCCCCGATGGACGATCAGCACAAGGCCTCGTCCGGCTGCCGGAAGTCTTGACAAGTGCATTGGTCTGGACCATGTTGTCTGCGACGCGACGGGCCCGGCGCGCCATGCTTCGCACCGCTTTCTCCCATCTCCCCCCACCACGGAGGCAGTTGTGGCACGCGCACAGACCCGATCCCACTTCCGCGGCGGCCCGCGCACGCTCGGCGCCGTCACAGCAGCGGCACTGACAATCTGCGGACTGCTCACAGGAACCGCGGCCGCCGCGGAGGCGCCGGCCGCCTCGGAGCAGCCCGCGGTAGGCGCCTCGGCCGTGCCGGCGCACGCGGTCACCGGCTACTGGCAGAACTTCGACAACGGAGCGGCCAAGCAGAAGCTCTCGGACGTACCCGGCGACTACGACATCATCGCCGTCTCCTTCGCCGACGCCACCGGCACTCCCGGCCAGGTCGACTTCACCCTCGACCCGGCCACCGGCTACGGCTCCGAGGACGAGTTCAAGGCGGACATCGAGGCGAAGCACTCGGCGGGCAAGTCCGTGATCGTCTCGGTCGGAGGGGAGAAGGGCGCCGTCAGCGTGGCGGACGACGCCTCCGCCACCGCCTTCGCGGACAGCGTCGTCGGCCTCATGGACGAGTACGGCTTCGACGGGGTCGACATCGACCTGGAGAACGGCCTCAACTCCACGTACATGACGAAGGCGCTGGACAGCATCCACAGCCGCAAGAGCGACGTCGTGGTGACGATGGCGCCGCAGACCATCGACATGCAGTCCACGTCGACCGAGTACTTCAAGACGGCGCTCAACATCAAGGACTACCTGACCGTCGTCAACATGCAGTACTACAACAGCGGTTCGATGAACGGCTGCGACGGCAAGGTCTACTCCCAGGGCTCGGTGGACTTCCTCACCGCGCTCGCGTGCATCCAGCTGGAGGGCGGACTCGACGCCTCACAGGTCGGCATCGGCACCCCCGCCTCCTCCAGCGCCGCCGGCTCCGGCTACGTCGAGCCCGGCGTCGTGACGGCGGCCCTCGACTGCCTGACCAAGGGCGAGAACTGCGGCAGCTTCAAGCCCGCGCAGACCTACCCGGGCCTGCGGGGCGCGATGACCTGGTCCACCAACTGGGACGCCTCCAACGGCAACAGCTGGTCCGGCACGGTGGGCCCGCACGTCGACGCCCTGGGGTGACACACGCACCACGCCACCCGCTGCGGGGCGTCCCCACCGCCCCGTACGCACGCGAAGCCCCCGGACGGCATGTCCGGGGGCTTCGCCCGTGATGAAGCGGACGCAGGCCGGTCGCGCCTCTCCCGAGGACCGACCCGGTGTCGTGGCACCGCCGCGCCACGACACCGGCCCGCCCAAGCAGGAGCTCTGCTTACGGCTTGGGCAGCTTGCAGTCGGGCAGGCTCAGGTCGACCTTGTTGCCAGCGGCGATGCAGCTGGTCAGGGTGTGGGTCTGCTGACCGTACGCGGTGCCCTCGTTGACGGTGACGTTGCCGTTCTCGTCAACCTCGCAGGGGTTGTTGAGCGTGCACTCCTGCCCGTTCTCGTTGCGGGTGTTGTTCACGCCGACGATCTTCCCGGAGGCGTCGTCGATGACCGGCGACCCGGACGTACCGCCCTTGGTGTCGCACTCGTTCGTGTAGCGCAGGGAGTCCTTCATCGTCCAGCCGTCCTCGCGCAGCTCGTGCACGAAGCCGTCGATGGAGCAGCTGTAGGTCTCCTTCCAGTAACCGGAGACGACGGTGATGGCCTTGCCGGCGTCGGGGTGCGCGGCCTGGACCTCCAGCGCGTCGATGCCCGTCTCGCTCTTGATCTCCTCGTACGTGGCGTCGAGTTCGTAGAGCGAGACGTCGGTGTCGGTCATCGTCGCGTAGCTGATCTTGGTGGAGGTCAGCTGGCCCGCCTCGGCGCCGGAGGCGTCGAGAAGGGAGAAGCTGCGCTGCGACGGCTGGTCGACGACGACCTTGCCGGGCTCCGGCATGCCCTCTTCGAGGCAGTGCCCGTTGGACAGCACGAGACCGGGGTCCGAGTCCTTGGACTCGGGCATCTTCACCAGCGAGCCCGAGCAGTTGCTGAGCGCGACCGTGCCCGCGAAGTCGGGGGCGGCGGCCGGCGCCGCGGACTTCGCGGAACCGGAGGACTGCTGCTCGGCGGCGGCCGCCGGCGTCGCGGCCGCTCCGGTGACTGCGACGGCCGCGAAGAGCGTCGCTGCCAGGGAGCCGACGAGAGGTCGTTTCATGGTGGGGGGTTCCTCTCCTTCACCGAATATCGAAGCGATGATTCGTGGGGGATGACGCCGTGCATTCTTGGCGCAGGAGAGGCGCCTCCACAAGACCCCACAGGACCGCAACGGCGCCCCCAGAAGCGGAAGATGAGGTTCCGGACGAGTCGGGCGACCTGCGGGGCAGGAGGGCCCGCCGCCTAGACACGCCCTAGACGACCAGGCTCACCAGGGCGGCCACCGCGAAGCCGGCGACCGAAAGGACGGACTCCAGCACGGTCCAGGACTTCAGGGTGTCCCGCTCCGAGATGCCGAAGTACTGGGAGACGATCCAGAATCCGCCGTCGTTCACGTGGGACGCGAAGATGGAGCCCGCCGAGATCGCCATGATGACGAGCGCGGCGTGCGGCTGCGAGAAGTCCCCGGCAGCCAGCAGCGGAGCGACGATGCCCGCGGTCGTGACGATCGCCACGGTCGCCGAGCCCTGGGCCACCCGCAGCACGAGCGAGAGCAGATACGCCAGCACGATCACCGGCAGGCCCGCGTCGTCGAAGGTGTCCGCCAGCGCCTGCGCGACACCGCTGCCCTCCAGGACCGCGCCGAAGACACCGCCCGCGCCGACCACGAGAAGGATGTTGCCGATGGGCTTCAGCGAAGCGGTCGAGACGGTCTCCAGGGACTGGCGGGACCAGCCGTGCTTGAGCCCGAGCTGCCAGTACGCGAGCAGCAGCGCGATCGTCAGCGCCACGAAGGGGTGCCCGAAGAACTCCAGGACGGAGCGGAGCGTCGAGGGGCCGAGCGCGATGGAGGAGAAGGTCGCCATCAGGATGAGCAGCAGCGGCGTCCCGATGATGGCGAGCACCACGCTCAGCGAGACGGGCCTCTCCCCCGTCACTCCCGCGGCCTTCTTCTCCGCCTCGACGGCCGCCTTGGACTCCTCGGCGGCCTCGACCATGTCCTGCGGGACCTCGACGAAGAGCCGGTTGCCGATCCACGTCGAGTACGCCCAGGCGGCCGCCACCGCGGGGATGCCCGTGACGACGCCCATCATGATCACCCAGCCGAGGTCGACCTTGAGCAGTCCCGCAGCCGCGACCGGGCCCGGGTGCGGCGGCAGGAAGGCGTGCGTCATGGACAGGCCGGCCAGCAGCGGCATGGCGTAGAGGATGATCGATTTACCGGAGCGCTTCGCCGCGGCGTAGACGATCGGTGCCAGGACGAAGATGCCGACGTCGAAGAAGACGGGAATGCCGAAGATCAGGCCCGTCAGGCCCATGGCCAGCGGTGCGCGCCTCTCCCCGAAGAGGGTCAGGAGCCGCCGTGAGAGCGCCTCCGCGCCGCCGCTGACCTCGAGTATCGCGCCCAGCATGGTGCCGAGGCCGATGATGATGGCGACGTGTCCGAGGATGCCGCCCATGCCCTCCTCGATGAGGGAGACGGCGTCCGACTTCTGCACGGTGCCGAAGAGTTCGGTCACCGAGAGGCCCGACGCGAGGCCCACGGCGATCGAGACGCCCAGCAGGGCCACGAAGGGCTGCAGCCGGACCTTGATGATGAGGAAGAGCAGCAGCAGGATGCCCAGCGCGGCGACGGTCAGCAGACCGCCGGTGCCGCCTATGAGTGCGAGCAGACCGCCTGTGTGCGGCGGCGCCTCCTCCGGCGCCGGAGCGGCGAGCAGCATGGTGGACCTCGTGGCTCTCGTGTCGACTGCGTGTGTGGGCTGGTGGCTTCGGGCACCGGGGCGTGTGCGGCGGCCCGGGGGCGCCCGCGGGGAGGGGCGGCCCGGCCGGAGTGGGTCGCCTGCTCCTCAGCCGAGGACGGCGAGGGCGTCGGCCTCGACGAGCAGTCCCGCGGGAAGGCCCACGTAGACGGTGGTGCGCGCGGCCGGGGCCTCGGTGAGGTCCGCGAAGTACTCGTCGTAGATCTCGTTGAACTCGGCGAAGTGCGCGGTGTCGGTGAGGTAGACGCGGATCATCACCACGTCCTCCCAGCTCGCGCCGCCCTCCCGGAGGATGGACTCGACGTTCGCGAAGGTCTGCAGGGTCTGCTCGCGCAGGCCGGGGCCGACGGGCCGGGGCGCCTGCCCGGGCTCGGCCGGGCCGAACCCGACCTGTCCCGCCACCTGCAGCAGGCCGCCCTTGCGGACGCCGTGCGAGAACTGCGCGGGCGGGGTGGTGTGGGTGGCCGGGGTGAGGGCCGTCTTGGTCAGCTTCTCGCTCATGATCGGGCTTCCTTGGGTGGGGTCTGTCCGGAGTACTCGGCGCTGACGGCGTCGGCGGTGCGGCGCACCAGCGGCAGCAGTTCGAGGAGTTCGTCCGCGCTGACGACCACGTTCGGCGCGGAGACCGACAGGGCCGCGACAGCACGCCCGTCGGGCCCGCGCACCGGAGCGCCGACGCAGTTGATGGACTCCTCGTGGCCACCGAGGTCGGTGGCCCAGCCCTGTTCGCGCACCCTGGCCAGCTCCTCCAGGAAGGCGCCGGCGCTGGTGAGGGAACGGGACGTGTAGCGGGGGTATTCGAGCCGCTCGGCGAGCAGGCGCCGCTCCGGCTCGGGAAGGTCGGCCAGGAGCAGTTTCGCGACGGCGGCCACGGTGATCGCCACGGGCTTCCCGATACGGGAGTACATCCGCACCGGGTAGCGGCTCTCGACCTTGTCGATGTAGACGACCTCGTCCCCCTCGTGCACGGCGAGGTGGACGGTGTGTCCCGTACGGGCGTTGAGCTCCACGAGATGGGGGTGGGCTATCTCCCGTACGTCGAGGTTCTCGGCGGCCTGCTGGGCGAGGGCGAAGAGGCGCGCGCCCAGGCGGTAGCGCTGGTCGGGCTGGCGGTGGACGATGCCGTGCTCGTGGAGGGTGCGGAGCAGCCGCAGAGCCGTGGACTTGTGCACGCCGAGCCGCGTCGCGACCTGCTCCAGATTCGCCGGACCCTCGGCCAGCAGCGGCAGGATCGTCAGGGCGCGGTCGACTGTCTGGCTCATGGTTCGTTCGCCTTCTGTGCGTTCACGGAGTCCCACCCGGGACCGAGGCGCAGTCTCCCCCACGCCTCGTCGTCCAGGGCGGCCAGCCGGTCCGCGAGCGGACGGGCGGGGGGCTCGGCGAGATCGCCGGGCACCGTGAGCGCGGCCGCGGCGGTGAGGTGCCCGTGCCGGAGCCGCTCCCGTACGGGCAGGCCGCGCAGTGTCGCGGAGATCACACCCGCGGCGAAGCCGTCCCCGGCACCGACGGGCCCCACGACGTCGACGCGCAGAGCCGGCACCGTGACGACGACGTCCGCCCCGTCCCCGTCGCTGACCACGTCCCCGCCCCGCCGCACGAACGCGGTCGCGCCCTTCTCGCCCTGCTTGACGATCAGCACTCCCGGCTCGGGCAGCGCCGCCCTGACGGCCGCGGGACCGTCGGTGACGCCCCAGGCCGCCGCGGCCTCGTCCTCGCCGACGAAGACGAGGTCGCAGCCGCGGGCGAGATCCAGCAGCACCGCCGGGTCGCGTCCCGCCCGCTTCCACAGCCCCACCCGGTAGTTGACGTCGAACGAGACGAGCGGACGTCCCGCGCGGGGCGCCGTCAGGACGCGCATCAGCTCCAGGCAGTCCTCGGAGAGCGCGGCGGTGATGCCGCTCACGTGCAGCACCGCGGTGTCGTCGATCGCCGCGACGTCCACGGTGCGGGGCGACATGGCGGAGGCGGCGGAGCCGGCGCGGTAGTACAGGACCTCGGCGACGCCCTGCGAGGCGTCCATAGTGGTGGGGCGCTCACCGTCCGTGCGGAAGTAGATGCCGGTGGAGCGGGAGCGGTCCCGTCCGACAAGTCCGACATCGACACCGCGCGCCGCGACCGCCTCCACGAGGTGGTCGCCGAAGCCGTCCACGCCGACCCGGCTGACCCACCTCACCTTCCATCCCGAACCCGCGAGCGCGCAGGCCACGTTGGACTCGGCGCCGCCGATGGCGCGCTCGAAGGACGGCACGTCGGCCAGCCGTCCGGGCTGCGACGGCAGGAACGTGACCATGGATTCGCCGAGACACACGACATCGGTGCTCGCCACTGTGCGCACCACTTCTCATCGATTGACGGGTATTCGCCGGGATGCTAGACAGCCGTAAGCGAAATACGCAATGCGGATTGCATTACTTGCAATGAATCGGAGTCGCCATGTCCAGCGCGGACCCGCAGGCCGCTCTCGCCGCCCTCGCCGAGGAGCGCGTCGACCACCGCTTCAAGGGGCTGCCGCCCGATGCGTCCGGCACCACCGTCGGCGCCCTCGCCGCGGAAGGCCGCAACCTGTTCACCGGCGGCTTCACCACACCCGTGCTGGCGCTCTCCGCGGAGCGCCTGGAGCACAACCTCGCGCTGATGAGGACCTACACCGAACGCCACGGCCTCGCGTTCGCACCGCACGGCAAGACCTCCATGGCCCCCCAGCTCTTCGCGCGCCAAGTCGCCCACGGCGCCTGGGGGATCACGCTCGCCGTCCCCCACCAGGTGCGCGTGGCGCGGGCGTTCGGGGTCCGGCGCATCTTCCTCGGCAACGAACTCGTCGACCCCGCGGCACTGCGCTGGCTGTCCCGGGAGCTCGACTCCGACCCTGACTTCCGCTTCGTCTGCTACGTCGACTCCACCGAAGGCGTCGCCCAGATGGACACGGCGCTGCGGGGCGCGGAACGCCCCCTCGACGTCGTCGTCGAACTCGCGGCGGGAGCGGAGGCCCGCACCGGCGTCCGCACCGAGGCCGAGTGCGCGGCGGTCGCCGACGCCGTCGCGGCCACCTCGACGCTGCGCCTCGTCGGCGTCGCGGGGTACGAGGGCGAGGTGCCCGGCGCCTCGCCCGCCGCGGTCACCGCCTGGCTCCGCCGGCTGACCGCCCTCGCCGCGGAGTTCGACGCCGCGGGCCGCTTCGACGGGCTGTCCGAGATCGTCGTCAGCGCGGGCGGCAGCGCCTGGTTCGACGCGGTGGCCGAGGTCTTCGAGGAGATGCCCGCCCTGTCGAAACCCGTGCTGAAGCTCCTCCGCTCGGGGGCGTACGTCTCCCACGACGACGGTCAGTACCGCGACAAGACGCCCTTCAACCGCGTACCCGAAGAGGGCGCGCTGCAGGCGGCGTTCACGCTCTGGGCGCAGGTGGTCTCCCGTCCGACGCCGCACCAGGCGTTCCTCAACGCCGGGAAGCGCGACGCGGCGTTCGACCTCCACCTCCCCCAGCCGCACACCGTCCGCGGCGCCGGCGGTGAGACGCGTCCCGCAGACGGCGTCACGGTCACCGCCCTGTCCGACCAGCACGCGTGGGTCAGCACCGAAAGCGCCGGCGACCTGGCCGTCGGGGACTGGGTGGGGCTCGGCCTCTCCCACCCGTGCACGATCTTCGACAAGTGGCAGCTCATCCCGGAGGCGACGGCGGACGGCACGGTCACGGACTACGTCCGCACGTTCTTCTGACCGACGCCAGAGCGACTTCTGACCGACTCCTGACAGACGGACAGCCGGAGGGGAAGCCATGGACAGCCTGCTGATCCGCGACGCCACCGTCGCCGACGGCTCGGGCGAGCCCGCCTACCGCGCGGACGTCGCCGTCGAAGGGGGACGCGTCACGGCCGTCGTCGCCGAGGGGACCGGCCCGCGCCCGGTGGGCACCGGCCGCACCCTCGACGCCGCGGGCCTCACCCTCGCGCCCGGCTTCATCGACATGCACGCCCACTCCGACCTCGCCCTCCTCCGCGACCCCGACCACTCGGCCAAGGCCGCGCAGGGCGTCACCCTCGAAGTCGTCGGGCAGGACGGGCTCTCCTACGCCCCCGTCGACGACCGCACCCTGGCGGAGGTGCGCAGCGCCATCGCCGGCTGGAACGGTCCCGGCGACGACGTCGACTTCGACTGGCGCACTGTCGGCGAGTACCTGGACCGCATCGACCGCCAGGGCACCGCCGTCAACGCGGCGTACCTCGTACCGCAGGGCAGCGTCCGCATGCTCGCCGTCGGCTGGGACGACCGGCCGGCGACGGCGGAGGAGACCGCCGCGATGCGCCGGCTCGTCGCCGAGGGCCTCGAACAGGGCGCCGTCGGGATGTCCTCGGGCCTCACCTACACGCCCGGCATGTACGCCTCAGACGCCGAACTCACCGAGCTGTGCCGCACGGTGGCCTCCTACGGCGGCTACTACTGCCCGCACCACCGCTCCTACGGCAGGAACGCGCTCCAGGCGTACGAGGAGATGGTCGCCCTCTCCCGGGACGCGGGCTGCGCCCTCCATCTCGCCCACGCCACCATGAACTTCGGCGTCAACGAGGGCAGGGGGCCGGAGCTGACCGCGCTCCTCGACCGCGCCCTGGACGGCGGCGCGGACATCACTCTCGACACCTACCCGTACACCCCGGGGTGCACGACCCTCGTGGCGATGCTGCCCAGCTGGGCCAGTGCCGGCGGCCCCGAGGCGGTCATGGAGCGCCTGGCCGACGACGGGACCTGCGCACGCATCCGGCACACCATGGAGGTCGAGGGCGCCGACGGATGCCACGGCGTACCGATGGACTGGTCGACGATCGAGATCTCCGGGGTGTCCGACCCCGCCCTCTCCGGTCACGTGGGCAGGACGGTGGCCGAGTCGGCAGCGTTGCGTGGCGAGGACGCCTTCACCACCGCACGCCGGCTGCTGGTCGAGGACCGCCTGGGCACGACGATCCTCCAGCACGTCGGCCACGAGGAGAACGTCCGGCACATCATGCGGCACCGGGTGCACACCGCGGGCAGCGACGGCATCCTGCAGGGCGACAAACCGCACCCGCGGGCGTACGGCACCTTTCCCCAGTACCTCGGGCGCTACGTACGGGAGTTGGGCATCCTCTCCCTGGAGGAGTGCGTCGCCCATCTCACCTCGCGCGCGGCCGCCCGGCTGCGTCTGCCCGACCGCGGCCTCGTCCGCGAGGGCTACCGCGCGGACCTCGTCCTCTTCGACGCCGATTCCGTCGCGCCGGGCGCGACGTTCGACAACCCGCGGGCCCTGCCGGTCGGCATCCCGTACGTGCTGGTCGACGGCCGGTTCGTGATGGACGAAGGCCGGCGCACGGACGTCCTCGCCGGACGCTCCGTCCGCCGCACGCCCTGACCTGCGGCGCCTCGCCGGCCCCGGCGCGGGCGCATCCCGTCCGCCGTCACGCGACCGGGGCACCGGACGGCGCACCGGGTCGTGGTCGTCCAGGCTTCCCTGTCAGCAGGCCGGGTGCTCCTCCACCCGATGCCCGACGCCCTTGGTCCTGGCCGGAGTTCCCTCCGGAGTGAACGGCTGCCGGAACGTGAAGGCGTGCGGCGCGGGGCGGTTGCCGTGGAGGTGCTCCAGCCTGGACACCCCGTCGTGCCAGGTGGGGGTCGCGTCGCAGGAGACCCACCAGAGGACGTGGTTCGGGTGGCCCGTCCCCTCGAACCAGTCGTGACGCCGCTTCAGCGCCTCACCGTGCAGACCGGTGTAGACGGCGTCGAAGGCGGCGCGCACGCCGGTCCAGAGGGAGAGGGTCCCGGCCAGGGCGGCCGTCTCCGCCGTACGGCCCTTGCCGTACCAGGCCGGGACGGCGAACTCGCCCCAGGCGCCCCAGTCCGCCTCGAAGAGCGCACCCCGCTCGCCTTCCACCGTCTCGGCACGGCCGATGTACCCCGGCTGCCGGCTCATCCTCCGGTAGACGGCCTCACCGGTGTCGTAGAACTCGCGCGTGAGAGGCGCGGGATCGGCGAGAGGCGACTTGAGGACTCCGAACGTGTACAGCGCGACATGAGGCATACGTCTCTCCCGGGCCGGGGTGCATGGTGAGGTGCCGCTTCGGCGGCGCACGGGAGGACGGAGCTCCCTGGGGCGCGGCCCGCCCGGCCCGTCGCGGGCGGCTCAGCCTGGACGGACTCCCGTGCGGCCGGGGGCGGTCGCCGAAGACCACGTGAAGGTAGCCGTCCCCGCGGGCCCTGTCGAAGTTGCGTTCTCGCTGCTCACGTGGCCTCCCGCAGGAAGCCTCCGAGCCCTGCCCGGTGGCCCCGGGGTGTTGCGGAACGAGTGATGAAGCTGGTTCGCGGTCCCGCAGTCGAGCGGTCCGCGGTCGTGCTGCTACGCGGCCGCGCCGCTATGCGTGCTGGTACGCGACCAGCGAGATCCCCACGTAGTGCACCGCGAAGGCCGCGAGCGTCAACGAGTGGAACACCTCGTGGAATCCGAACCAGCGCGGCGACGGGTTCGGCCGCTTGATGCCGTAGACGACGCCCCCCGCGCTGTAGAGCAGCCCGCCCACGACGACGCAGACGAGCACGGCGATGCCCCCCTCGCGCAGGAAGTCCGGCAGGTAGAAGACGGCCGCCCAGCCCATCGCGATGTAGCAGGGCGTGTAGAGCCACCGCGGGGCGCCGACCCAGAAGACGCGGAAGGCTATGCCGAGCACGGCGGCACCCCACACGCCCCACAGCAGCGGGGCACTGTGGCTTCCGGGCAGCAGCAGGATCGTGAGCGGCGTGTAGGTGCCGGCGATGATCAGGAAGATGTTGGCGTGGTCGAGGCGCCGCAGCACGGCGTGGGCGCGCGGCCCCCAGTCGCCCCGGTGGTACAGCGCGCTGACCCCGAAGAGAAGGCAGGCCGTGAGCGTGTAGACCGCGCACGCGATGCGGCCGCGGGTGCTGTCGGCCAGCGCTGTCAGGAAGACGCCGGCGGCGAGGACGGCGGGGAACATCCCGGCGTGCAGCCAGCCGCGGAGCCGCGGCTTGATGTACGCGGGCAGCGCCGCGGCCGCCGAAGTGACGGACGCCGCGGCCGATTCGAGGGTGGCGGCGGCGGACGAGCCGGCATGGTCCCGCTGCTCGGACCCGCCGGTGCCGTCCGTGAGGCCCGTCGAGCTCACGTGCTGGTCCGGCCGGGAGGCGTCAGTCATACGGCCCATCGTAGCTACGGGGCCGTAACCCACGAATGGCCGGTTGAACACCGAAGCCGGTCGATCGAGTGGCGATGGACACATCCTTTCCATCTGGACATGCAGCCGATACGCTCCCATGCTCAGAGGAGCAAGGGTGGCACCGGATGAGCGAGCCGCACGCACCAGCACAGCAGCACCCGCCACGAACGCATCCGGGCCGCGGCCCCCAAGGGGCAGAAGAGACGAGTCAGACCATCAGCGGATCGATGTGCACGATCCGCACGAACCCTCACAGTCTGGAGAGATCGTGGCGCGCAGTTCTGCGGCTCCTGTCATCAACACCGTTCCGACCCGCCACCAGGAGCTGGTCTCCTGGGTCGAGGAGATCGCCGCCCTGACCGAACCCGAGCGGATCGTCTGGTGCAACGGCTCTGAATCCGAGTACGAGCGCCTGTGCGAAGAGCTCGTGGAGAAGGGCACGTTCACCAAACTCGACCCGGTGAAGCGGCCGCACTCTTACTACGCCGCCTCCGACCCGACCGACGTCGCCCGCGTCGAGGACCGCACGTTCATCTGCTCCGAGAAGGAGGAGGACGCCGGCCCGACCAACCACTGGAAGGCCCCCGACGAGATGCGGGCCCTCTTCCAGGGCGAGGACGGCGAGGCAGGACTCTTCCGCGGCTGCATGCGCGGCCGCACGATGTACGTCGTCCCCTTCTGCATGGGCCCGCTCGGCTCCCCGCTCTCCGCGCTGGGCGTCGAGATCACCGACTCCGCCTACGTCGCCGTCGCCATGCGCACCATGACCCGCATGGGACAGCCGGTCCTCGACGAGCTGGGTGAGGACGGCTTCTTCGTGAAGGCCGTGCACAGCGTCGGCGCCCCGCTGGCACCGGGCGAGCAGGACGTGCCGTGGCCGTGCAACAGCACCAAGTACATCTCCCACTTCCCCGAGACCCGCGAGATCTGGTCCTTCGGCTCCGGCTACGGCGGCAACGCCCTGCTGGGCAAGAAGTGCTACGCCCTGCGCATCGCCTCCGTCATGGCGCGCGACGAGGGCTGGCTCGCCGAGCACATGCTCGTCCTCAAGCTGACGCCGCCGCGCGGTGAGGCCAAGTACGTGGCCGCCGCGTTCCCTTCGGCCTGCGGCAAGACGAACCTGGCCATGCTGGAGCCCACGATCAAGGGCTGGACGGTCGAGACCATCGGCGACGACATCGCCTGGATGCGCTTCGGCGAGGACGGACGGCTCTACGCCATCAACCCCGAGGCGGGCTTCTTCGGCGTCGCCCCCGGCACCGGCGAGCACACCAACGCCAACGCGATGAAGACCCTCTGGGGCAACTCCGTCTTCACCAACGTCGCCCTCACCGACGACGGCGACGTGTGGTGGGAGGGCATGACGGAGGAGGCGCCCGCCCACCTGACGGACTGGAAGGGCAACGACTGGACGCCCGAGTCCGGAACCCCGGCGGCCCACCCCAACGCCCGCTTCACCGTCCCGGCCGGCCAGTGCCCGATCATCGCGCCGGAGTGGGAGGACCCGAAGGGCGTCCCCATCTCGGCGATCCTCTTCGGCGGACGCCGCGCGACGGCCGTCCCGCTGGTGACGGAGTCCCTGAGCTGGCAGCACGGCGTCTTCCTGGGCGCGAACGTGGCCAGCGAGAAGACGGCCGCCGCCGAGGGCAAGGTCGGCGAGCTCCGCCGCGACCCCTTCGCCATGCTGCCCTTCTGCGGCTACAACATGGGCGACTACTTCGCCCACTGGGTGAAGGTCGGGAAGAACGCCGACCAGGCCAAGCTGCCGAAGATCTACTACGTCAACTGGTTCAAGAAGGACGAGGACGGCAAGTTCGTCTGGCCGGGCTTCGGTGAGAACAGCCGCGTCCTGAAGTGGATCGTGCAGCGGCTCAACGGCGAGGCCGAGGGCGTCGAGACGCCCATCGGCGTGCTGCCGACGAAGGAGTCCCTCGACCGGGACGGCCTCGAACTCTCCGACGAGGAGCTCGACTTCGTCCTGAAGGTCGACAAGGAGGTGTGGCGCGAGGAGGCGGCGCTCGTGCCCGACCACCTCAACACCTTCGGCGACCACACACCGAAGGAGCTGTGGGACGAGTACCACGCCCTGGTCGAACGCCTGGGCTGACGCCCGGACTTGACGCCCTCCCCCGGCCCGCGAGAGTGCCGGCCGGGGGAGGGCGTCGTGTGCGGTGTGGGGAACGGCGGCAGCCGTCCGTCCCGGCCGGTCAGGCGGCCGTGAGCCCGAGCGCCGAGGCGTGCCTGTCCCGGCACTCGGTGGCCAGGCGGACGGCTTCCTCGTCGTCCCGGTACGTGGCGATCACGACCGCGTGCCCGGCGAGGGTGTGCGCCCGGTGGTGGAGCGAGTCGATGTGCTCGGGGTCGGCCACGCGCACGGACGGGGCCGCGCGCAGCGGTGCGGCGCCGTCCCGGAGGCGGGTCACCTGCTCCGCCAACTCCGCGCTCGCCTCGTCCAGTTCGGAGCTCGGCGTGAGGGCACGCAGCTCGTCCGTCACCGTGAGCAGAGCAGTGAGGTGCCCTGCCAGCCGGATCTGCAGCTCCTCGGCCCGCGTACGGTGCGGGAAATCCGCGTCGGCAGCCATGGAGTGCACCGACTTGGCGCGGATCGGTTCGTACATGATCGGCCTCCTGGGTGACGTGGCCAGAAAACTATCCTAACTTGGACCAGGTCTAAAGTTGAGCCATGTACATGAAAGGCTGACGCGCTTTTCGGGGATGCCGCCGCGACCAGGGGCGCAGCGCGCACAACGGCGTCGACTCGCCATCGCGGGTTCGCTCGTACACCTCCGGGAACCACGGCCACGCGACCCACACGCAGAGGGGCCCCGCCCCGTCCGGCACAGCGCACAGGCAGGCGGGCAGCGCGGAACGACCCCTTCACCTGGGGCGTCACTCACCGTGTGACCGGTGTGCCCCCGCGGCACAGCTCGCCGGTGGCCCGGTCGGCGGGAACGGGCGCACCCTGCGCGGCGCCGCGACCGCGCAGCAGACGGTGCCGGCGGCGCGGCGTGCTTCCCGCCGCTACGGCTGCCCGTACCCGTCGAGGAAGGCGCCGATACGGGTGACCGCGTCCTCCAGTTCGTCGACGGGCGGCAGGTTGACGATGCGGAAGTGGTCCGGTTCAGGCCAGTTGAAGCCCGTGCCGTGGACGATCATGATCTGCTCGGCCCGGAGCAGGTCGAGCACCATCTCCCGGTCGTCCTTGATCTTGTAGACCTTCGGGTCGAGCCGGGGGAAGGCGTAGATGGCGCCCTTCGGCTTCACGCAGGTCACGCCCGGGATCTGCGTCAGCAGCTCGTGGACGGTGTCGCGCTGCTCCAGGAGCCGCCCGCCGGGCAGGACGAGGTCCTTGATCGACTGGCGCCCTCCGAGCGCCGCGGCCACGGCGTGCTGCGCGGGCATGTTCGCGCACAGCCGCATGTTGGCCAGGATCGTGAGGCCCTCGATGTAGCTCTGGGCGTGGTGCTTCGGACCGCAGACGGCCATCCAGCCGCTGCGGTAGCCGGCCACTCGGTACGCCTTCGACAGGCCGTTGAAGGTGACGGTGAGCAGGTCGGGGGCGACGACCGTGGTCGGCGTGTGCGTCGCGCCGTCGTAGAGGATCTTGTCGTAGATCTCGTCCGAGTAGACGATGAGGCCGTGCCGGCGGGCGATGTCGGTGAGGCCGCGGAGCATCTCCTCGTCGTAGACCGCACCCGTCGGGTTGTTCGGGTTGATGACGACGAGCGCCTTCGTCCGGTCGGTGACCTTGCGCTCCACATCGGCCAGGTCCGGCATCCAGTCGGACTGCTCGTCGCAGCGGTAGTGCACGGCCGTACCGCCGGACAGCGAGACGGAGGCCGTCCACAGCGGGTAGTCCGGTGCGGGGACGAGCACCTCGTCGCCGTCGTCGAGCAGGGCCTGCATCGACATCTGGATCAGCTCGGAGACGCCGTTGCCGAGGTAGATGTCCTCGACCGACAGTTCGACGCCCTGCGTCTGGTAGTGCTGCATCACCGCGCGGCGGGCGGAGAGCAGCCCCTTCGCGTCCCCGTAGCCGTGGGCCTCGCCCACGTTGCGGACCATGTCCTCGAGGATCTCCGGCGGGCACTCGAACCCGAAGGCCGCGGGGTTGCCGGTGTTGAGCTTGAGGATGCGGTGACCCGCCGCCTCCAGCCGTGTCGCCTCCTCAAGAACCGGACCGCGGATCTCGTAACAGACGTTGGCGAGCTTCGTCGACTGGATCACCTGCATATCGCCACCATACGGGCGGGTCCGGTGCTGCGCCTCGTGTTATTGCTCACCCCGGGGCAGGGGCCGGGCCGCACGGGACGGTGTGCCCGTCCCGCCGCGGCGTCTCACTCCCGCAGGGCCCGCTCCAGCACCGCCTGGTCCGAGGTCGGGGCGTCGCACGTGAAGTTGCGGCAGACGTAGGCCGTCGGCCTGCCGTCCAGCAGCGGACGGTCCCGCAGCAGCGGAACGTCCAGCGCGGCCGGGGAGTTGGGCTCGCCGAGCGCGACGACCGCGCCGGGAGCGGTGGACAGCAGGGCCGTCCGGTGCAGCTCCGAGGTGACGGTGTCCGTGCCCGGCCCGACCACGGCGACCTCGCGGGGGCCGTCGAGAGCGGCCTCCGCCGCGGCGAGGCCCCAGCCGATGAAGCGGGGCGCGCGGGCCGCCAGTGCCCGCACGATGCCCAACGCCCGTTCCGCGGCCTCCCGGTGGCGGCTGCTGCCGGTGAAGGCGGCGTAGGAGAGCAGGGCCTGCGCGGCGGCCGTCCAGCCCGACGGGGTCGCGCTGTCGGTGGGGTCCTGGGGGCGGCGGATGAGGACCTCGGCGTCGTCCGCCGTGTCGTAGAGCGTGCCGTCGGGCGCCGTGAAGTGGACGAGCACCGTCTCCAGCAGCACGCCCGCGCGCTCCAGCCGACTCGCCTCGCCCGTCACGGAGTAGAGGCTCATCAGGCCTTCCGCCACATCGGCGTAGTCCTCCAGGACTCCCGCGCTCGGACCGGCCGTCCCGTCGCGCGAGGTGCGTACGAGGCGGCCGTCCCCGTTCATGTGCACCTCCGTGAGCAGGCGTGCCGCCGCGGCGGCGGCGTCGACGAGGTCGGGGCGTCCGAAGTAGGCGCCGGTTTCCGCGAGGGCGGCGACGGCCATGCCGTTCCAGGCGGCCACGACCTTGTCGTCGCGCTCGGGCCGGGGGCGCTCCTCACGGGCGCGCAGCAGCCGCTCCCGTACGGACGCGGCCCGCTGCCCGTCGTCGTCACCGCCCGGCTCCCCCTCTCCCGCGGGGAGCTGGAGTACCGAGGCGCCCTCCTCGAAGGTGCCCTGCTGCGTCACTCCGTAGCGTTCCGCGGCCCAACGGGCGTCCTCCTCGCCGAGCACCTCGCTCAGCTCCGCGGGCGTCCACACGTAGTACGCGCCCTCGCGGTGGCGGCCGCTCCCGTCGTCGCTGTCGGCGTCCAGAGCCGAGGCGAAACCGCCCTGCGCGGTGCCCAGTTCGCGCACCATGAAGTCCGCGGTCTCCAGCGCGACGCGGCGCGCCAGCTCCGAACCGGTGGCCCGCCAGACGTGGGCGTAGACGCGGCACAGCAGCGCGTTGTCGTAGAGCATCTTCTCGAAGTGCGGCACGACCCAGCCGGCGTCGACGGAGTAGCGGGCGAAGCCCCCGGCGAGCTGGTCGTAGACGCCGCCGCGCGCCATGGCCTCGCAGGTGCGCTCGGCCATCTCCAGCGCCCCCTCCGCACCGGTGCGCGCGTGGTGGCGGAGCAGGAACTCCAGCGCCATGGAGGGCGGGAACTTCGGCGCCCCGCCGAACCCGCCGCGCGAGGAGTCGAATTCGCGGGTCAACTCCAGCAGCGCGCCCGCCAGTTCCTCCGGTCCCGGAGGCTCCGGCTGCTCGTAGCGGATCCCGCGGTTCGCGAGGTCCCGCGCGATGCGCCCGGCGACGTCGGCGACCTCCTCCCGCCGGTCGGCCCACGCCGTCGCGACGCCCTCCAGCACCTGCCGGAACGAGGGCATCCCGTGCCGGGGCGCCGGCGGGAAGTACGTACCGAAGTAGAAGGGCTCGGCCTCGGGGTTGAGGAAGACCGTCATGGGCCAGCCGCCCTGGCCGGTGGCCGCCTGCACGGCCTCCATGTAGACCGAGTCGACGTCGGGACGCTCCTCGCGGTCGACCTTCACGGAGACGAAGTGCTCGTTGAGGTACTCGGCGGTCGCCTCGTCCTCGAAGCTCTCGTGCGCCATGACGTGGCACCAGTGGCAGCTCGCGTACCCGACGCTCAGCAGCACCGGCACGCCGCGCCTGCGGGCCTCGGCGAACGCCTCCTCCGACCAGGGCCACCAGTCGACGGGGTTCTCCGCGTGCTGCAGCAGGTAGGGGCTGGTCTCGTCCGCGAGTCGGTTAGCCATCCCTCCATCGTGCACGACGCACGTCCGCGCGTGCCGCCCCGGCCGCCCGCGTCTCCTCCCCCGCGGGCCGGCGCCCGGTCAGAGCTGCGCGTGCGCGCCGCCCGACGCCTCCCAGCCCGCCACCGCCAGCGCGCGGTACGCCGCGTAGTGCTGGGCCGGGTCGCCCGAGTCGGCCCACGGCATCGCCCCGACGTAGCCGTCCACCACGCGCAGCGCCTCCATCGCCTCGCCGTACCGCTCGGCGCGTACGAGGAAGCAGACGAGCATGTGCAGGACGTGCGCCCGTACCGGGTGACGGTCCTCCACCTGGTCGACGGCGTACTCCGCCGCCTCCACGGCCTTCTCGACCTCCTCGCTCTGGTACAGCCCCCGCACGACGTTGACCTCCGGCAGGTGCTCGTACACCGCGAAGAGCGGCAGCGCGGGCAGGAGAGTGCCCTCGGGAGCCCGGGCGGCGGCAGCCTGCGCGAAGGCGTCGGCCTCGGCGCGGGAACCGCACCCCTTCTCCGACCAGTAGGGCAGCGCCGCCAGGTGCGCGCCCATGTGGTGCGGCGCCTTCCGCCGCACCGTGGCCCACAGCTCCTCGAAGTCCGCCCGCCGGTACGAGAGACGGCGGGCGATGAACAGTTCGGTGATGTGCGGCGTGGGGTCGGCGGGGGCCAGCCTGACCGCCTCCTCGCAGACGGTGCGCGCCTCCTCCAGGATGATGCGGTGGTCCGTGGACGAGGGGTCCGTCAGCGCCTGCCAGACGAGGAACTGCGCGTACACCTCCGCCCCGCCCGCGTCGTCCGCCTGCTGCGTACGCCACTCGCGCAGCCAGCGCGCGTCCCTCGCGGCGGCGTCCTTGCGGAAGGAGACACCGCCGCTCGCGTCACCCGCGGGGGCGTCCGGCACGCCCAGCTCCCGGGCCCGCGCCAGCTCCATCGCGGCGGCGCCCGCCAGCGACTGCACCCGCTGCCAGCGCAGCTCCCACTCGTCGCCGGTGAGCGCGAGCATGCGGGCGACGGGCTGCCAGTCCTGGGTGCGCTGGGTCTCCTCCAGCGCTTCGACGAGCTCCTCGTCCGGGCCGGGCAGCCGCACGTCGAGGTGCTCCGCGGGCACGAATCCGTAGCCGCCGCCGGGGTCGAGGGCCCGGGCGTAGCCCTGGGCGCCCTCCAGCCGCTGCCGGCGCCGGCGTATCGCGGGTGCGACGAGGACGCCGAAGATGGCGGTCAGTGCAACGAGTACGAGCAGGGCTTCCATGGGTGCGTTTCTCCCCGTGAGTACGCGTGTGCCGCGTTTGAGGCGGCGCTCGGAGGACGCGGTTCGTCGTAGCCGCTCCGCCTCCACCGTACGGCGCATTACCCTTCGCCCCATGACCGACCAGCACCTCGACGGGCCGACGCCCCAGAACTTCGAGACCCTCGCGATCCATGCGGGGCAGACCGCGGACCCCGCCACCGGGGCGGTCGTGCCGCCCATCTACCAGGTGTCCACGTACAAGCAGGACGGGGTCGGGGGGCTCCGCGGCGGCTACGAGTACAGCCGCTCCGCGAACCCCACCCGCACCGCCCTGGAGCAGAACCTGGCCGCGCTGGAAGGCGGGCGCAACGGCTTCGCCTTCGCCTCCGGCATGGCCGCGGAGGACTGCCTCCTGCGGACGCTGCTCGTGCCGGGCGACCACGTCGTCATCCCCAACGACGCCTACGGGGGCACCTTCCGCCTCTTCGCGCGGGTCGCCGAGCGGTGGGGCGTGGAGTGGTCGGTCGCCGACTCCTCCGACCCCGCCGCGGTACGCGCCGCGCTCCGAGACCGCACGAAGGCCGTGTGGATCGAGACGCCCTCCAACCCCCTCCTCGGCATCAGCGACATCACGGCGCTCGCCGAGGTCGCACACGGTGCGGGGGCCCGGCTGGTCGTCGACAACACCTTCGCCAGCCCGTACCTGCAGCAGCCGCTCGGCCTGGGCGCGGACGTCGTCGTGCACTCGACGACGAAGTACATGGGCGGGCACTCCGACGTGGTCGGCGGCGCCCTCGTCGTCGACGAGGCGGAACTGGCGGCGGAGATCGCCTTCCACCAGAACGCCATGGGCGCCGTGGCCGGCCCCTTCGACTCCTGGCTGGTGATGCGCGGGACGAAGACGCTGGCCGTACGGATGGACCGGCACAGCGCCAACGCGACCCGCGTCGCCGAGATGCTCACCGCGCACCCCAAGGTGACCCAGGTGTACTACCCGGGGCTCCCCTCCCATCCGGGGCACGAGACCGCCGCGAAGCAGATGCGCGCCTTCGGCGGGATGGTCTCCTTCCGCTTGGCGGACGGCGAGGAGGCGGCCGTGCGCGTGTGCGACAGCACCGAGCTGTTCACGCTCGGGGAGTCGCTCGGCGGCGTCGAGTCGCTGATCGAGCACCCGGCACGCATGACGCACGCGTCGGCGGCGGGATCGGCACTGGAGGTCCCCTCCGACCTGATCCGGCTCTCGGTCGGCATCGAGTCGGCGGAGGACCTGCTGGCGGACCTGCGTCAGGCACTGCAGAAGGCCCTGGGCTGAGGCGGGCGGGGACCGCCGGGCGGCGGTCCCCGTCAGCCGCCGCGTGCGCCGCCGGCCTCACGAAGCCCCAGCGCTCACAGGCGTCGACGGCCGCCGCTACCAGCCGAGAGGCGGCGTCGTCTGCTGCGGCGGCCCCACCCAGGGTTCGGTGACCGCTGCCCACACCGCGAAGGCGACGGCGGCCGCGAAGAAGATCCACAGCAGCCACTGCGCCGTGCGCCGGCGGTGCGCCGTGCGGAGCCCGAGCAGCATCGCGCGCTCGGCGAGGTCCGTCGGTACGGGGCCGGGTGTGCCGCTCTCCAGCATGGCCCGCACCTCGGTCTCCTTGCGGTCGGGAAGTCTCATGCGACGCCCTCCGGGTCCCGTCCGGCACGCTCGCCTCTCCTCGCGCCGCCCAGGCCGCCGGAATCCGGCGCCCCCGCCTCGCGGAACACCGCGCCGGAGACGAGGCGCCGGATGCCCTGGCGGCCGTCGCCGCCCGCCTCCGCGCTGCTCAGCATCGCCGCCATCCCCCTCTTGGACAGCTCGCGTACACGCTCGACCGGAAGTCCCAGCGTGGCGGCGACCTGCTCCTCCGCCACACCCTCGTAGAGCCGCAGCACCAGCATCAGCCGCTCCTGCGGCGGCAGCCGCCCCAGCAGCCCGCCGCGCGGCCGCCGGTACCGCCAGGCGTGGTGCGCGAAGTGCACCGCCAGGTCGTGCCGCGTGTGTTCGTACGGATCCTCGCCGCGCAATCGGTCCCAGTCCGCGTACGTACGGGACAGAGCCCCCACGAGGAGCTGCTGCGCGGCCGGAGCGGCTCCGGACGGTTCCGCCGTGAGCAGCGTGGCGGCATGCAGCAGCCTGCCTGCCGCGCCCGCGACGAACGACTCGAACTCACGGACTCGGCGGCGTTCCCGTCGTTCTCGCCGGTCACCCACCGTGTGCGCCTCCCACCCGCCCTGCGGCGCCTATGGCCATAGGACGGCAGCAGGGCTGATCAAATCAAGAGGCGGGCGTGCTCGGAACGGCGGACGGCTGTATCCCCTCTATCGCCGCGTTGAAGCGGGTCAGCAGCAGGCAGAACGTCTCCCGCTCGTCCTCGCTCCAGTCCTCCGTCAGCAGCGCCATCAGCTCGCGGCGCGAGGACCGCACCTGCTCCAAGCGCGAAGAGCCGTGCGGCGAGAGCCTGAGGACGACGGCGCGGCCGTCCTCCGGGTGCGTGGTGCGCGTGACCAGCCCGGCGTCGACGAGGGGCGCGACCTGCCGGGTGACGGTGGAGGAGTCGATGCCCATGCCCGAGGCGAGCGCCTTGACCCCCATGGGGCCGACCTGGTCGAGCCTGTTGAGCAGCAGGTAGGCCGCGCGGTCCATGGAGTTGCGCGCCTGCCCGAGCCCGCCGAGCCGCGTCTGCTCCGCGCGGCGCGCGAAGACGGCGACCTGATGCTGCATGGCGTCGAGGACGGGGCCCGCGGCCTCGTGTTCCCCGGAGGCACCGTCCGGGCTGTCGTGAGTCATCGTGTCCGGTTGCGTGGGCATACCGAGGTGCTCGCTTCTTAGGAAGTGTCCAAGGGCACGTAACGAACTTGGCTGACGAGGTCCTGACCGACTTCGCTGACGTACTCGGTCTGTGCTGACCAGCCTACGCGGCGACGGCGCGGGCCGTGCCTCCGCTGCGTGAACCCGTGCGGGGAGGTATCCTGCGGGGCTCTTCCGGCGTCGAGCTGCGAGACTGGCCGCATGGTCTCCCCCTCCGATGCGCCCGCGCTGTCCGTCGAGGACGTACGGGCCGCGCAGAAGACGCTCTCCGGCGTGGCCCGGACGACGGCGATGGAAGGCAGCCGCCACCTCACGTCCCTGGTCGGCTCGCCCGTCCACTTCAAGTGCGAGAACCTGCAGCGCACCGGCTCCTTCAAGCTGCGCGGCGCCTACGTGCGCATCGCGGGCCTCACCCACGAGGAGCGCTCCCGCGGAGTCGTGGCGGCCAGCGCGGGCAACCACGCGCAGGGCGTGGCCCTGGCGGCCTCGCTCCTCGGCGTCGCCTCCACCGTGTTCATGCCGGAGGGCGCGCCGCTGCCGAAGGTCGCGGCGACTCGCGACTACGGGGCGGAGGTCCGGCTGCACGGCCAGGTCGTCGACGAGACGCTGCACGCCGCGCGCGAGCACGCGCAGCGGACGGGCGCCGTCTTCATCCACCCCTTCGACCACCGCGACGTCGTGGCGGGGCAGGGCACGCTCGGGCTGGAGATCCTCGAGCAGTGCCCGGAGGTCCGCACGATCGTGGTCGGCGTGGGCGGCGGCGGGCTGCTCGCGGGGATCGCGGTGGCCGTCAGGGAACTCCGCCCGGACGTACGGCTGGTGGGCGTGCAGGCCGAGGGCGCGGCCGCCTATCCCCCGTCGCTGTCCGCGGGCGCGCCGGTGACCCTGGAGTCGGTCTCGACCATGGCCGACGGCATCAAGGTGGGCCGCCCCGGGGACGTGCCCTTCAAAATCATTGGCGACCTCGTCGACGAGGTCCGTACGGTGTCCGAGGACGCGCTGTCCAGCGGACTCCTGCTCTGCCTGGAGCGCGCCAAGCTCGTCGTGGAGCCCGCCGGCGCGAGCCCGGTGGCCGCACTGCTCTCCCAGCCGGACGCCTTCGAGGGGCCCGTGGTGGCGGTGCTCTCGGGGGGCAACGTCGACCCGCTGCTGATGCAGCGGACTCTGCGGCACGGCATGGCGGCGGCGGGCCGCTACCTGTCGTTGCGGCTGCGGCTGACGGACCGTCCGGGGGCCCTGGCGGCTCTCCTCCAGGAGTTGTCAGTGGTGGACGCTAACGTCCTGGACGTCAGCCATGTACGGACCGATCCGCGGCTCGGGCTGGACGAGGTGGAGGTGGAGCTGCACTTGGAGACCCAGGGCCCGGAGCACTGCACCGACGTCGCGGACACCCTGCGCGCGGCCGGTTACAAGGTGGTCCCGACCCGCTGAGACACCCGCCCGCGGCACCCGGAGAGCGCGCCGGACCGAGGGGGGAACTCGCGCCACACTCGCGACTGTCGCGATTGCTTGACGCGATGTATCGCGTTCACGGATACTGCTGCTCTGCGTAGTCCGCAGAGACAGCTGTTCACTTCGCGTGCCGGACATGTCCGGCACCCACCAGTCACCACTCGCCTCTCCACACCTGGGAGCCCACTTATGCCAGGCGCCATTTACGCCGAGGGTCTGGTCAAGACCTTCGGCGAGGTAAGGGCACTGGACGGCGTCGACCTCGACGTCCCCGAGGGCACCGTGCTGGGTCTGCTCGGCCCGAACGGCGCCGGCAAGACCACAGCCGTGCGGGTGCTCACCACCCTCCTCACGCCCGACAGCGGCAAGGCCGTCGTCGCCGGACTCGACGTCCTCAAGCAGCCCCACGAGGTGCGGCGCTCCATCGGCCTCTCCGGCCAGTTCGCCGCCATCGACGAATACCTGACCGGCAGGGAGAACCTGCAGATGGTCGGGCAGCTCTACCAGCTCCCCGCACGCGAGGCGAAAGCACGCGCGGCCGAACTGCTGGAGCGGTTCAACCTCTCGGACGCGGCGGATCGCACGGCCAAGACGTACTCCGGCGGCATGCGCCGCCGGCTGGACCTCGCCGCCGCCCTGGTCGTCCGTCCGCCCGTGATGTTCATGGACGAGCCGACCACCGGCCTCGACCCCCGGAACCGGCTCCAGCTCTGGGAGGTCATCGAGGACCTGGTGGCCGGGGGCACGACGCTGCTGCTCACCACGCAGTACCTGGAGGAGGCCGACCGCCTCGCGCACGACATCGCCGTCGTCGACCACGGCAAGGTCATCGCCCGCGGCACGTCCGACCAGCTCAAGGCACAGACGGGCGGCGAGCGGATCGAGGTCGTGGTGCACGACCGCGGCCAGATCCCCACGGCAGAGGCTCTGCTCGCCGCGCACAGCGTGCAGGGCGCCGCGCAGAGCGGCGTCACCGTCGAACAGCACACCCGCAGGCTCACCGTCCCCGTGACCGGCGGCGCCAAGCTGCTCGCGGAGGTCATCCGCGAACTCGACTCGCGCGGCATCGAGATCGACGACATCGGGCTGCGCCGTCCCACCCTCGACGACGTCTTCATCACCCTCACGGGACACGGAGCCGAGGACGAGGAGACCGCGCCGGCCGAGGGCGACGCCACCGAGGCGGCCGGCGGCAAGAAGAAGCGGAAGTCCAGGAAGCAGAAGAAGGAGGCCGTCAAGTGACTGCCACCAGCACGGCGCCGACGGCCCCCCGTCCGGCCGCCCCGGCCGGCGGCGGCCTCCGCCAGTCCGTCACCGACTCGCTGACCATGGCGAAGCGCAACCTCATCCGCATGGTGCGCATCCCCGAGGTGGTCATCTTCGGGCTGTTCCAGCCCATCATGTTCGTGGTGCTCTTCAGCTACGTCTTCGGGGGCTCCATCAACCTGCCGGGCGCGGGCCTCGATCCGGGCCTCTACCGCGAGTTCCTGATGGCCGGGATCTTCGCCCAGACCGTCACGTTCGCCACCGCCGGGGCGGGCGCGGGCATCGCCGAGGACATGCACAAGGGCCTCATCGACCGCTTCCGCTCGCTGCCCATGGCGCGCGGCGCGGTCCTCACGGGGCGGACGATCGCGGACCTCGTCCAGACCGCCCTGACCTTGATAGTGCTGGCCGTCGTCGCGGCGCTCGTCGGCTGGCGCACCCATGAGAACGGGCTGAAGGTGCTCGCCGGGTTCGGCCTGCTGCTTCTCCTCGGCTACGCCTTCACCTGGATCGGCGCGCTGATCGGCCTGTCGGTCCGCACGCCGGAGGCGGCGACCTCGGGCGGGCTCATCTGGCTCTTCCCGCTGACGTTCATCTCGAACGCCTTCGTGCCGTCGCAGAACATGCCGACGGTCCTGCGGCACATCGCCGAGTGGAACCCGTTCAGCGCCACCGTGCAGGCCTGCCGCGAGCTGTTCGGCAACCTCCCGCCGAACTACCCGGTGCCCGACGCCTGGCCGATGCAGCACCCGGCGTGGGCCTCGCTGATCTGGTCGATCGCGATCATCCTGTTCTTCCGGACTCTCGCGGTGCGCAAGTACAAGTCCGCCACGGCCTGAGCGCCGGACAGACCGGAGGGCGGCCGGCGGGCCGCCGGAGCAAGACCGGCGGAAGCCTGAGCGTCCCCGAGTCGCCCGGCGGGCATGGCAGTGGGCCCCGGCCTCGAGGCCGGGGCCCACTCGCGTGCGGTCCCGGGCGGCAGCCCGCGGGCGCTCAGCCCTGGTAGGGCTTGGCCTGGAGGATCTTCACCGAGGCCATCTTGCCGTTGGGGAGTTCGTACTCCGCTTCCGTACCGACCTTCTTGCCGTTCACGCCGCTGCCCAGCGGCGACTGCGGGGAGTAGGTCTCGATCTCCGAGCTCGCGTACTCGCGTGAGGCGAGCAGGAAGGTCACCGTGTCGTCCTCGTCGCCGTCGAAGGCGATCGTCACGACCATGCCGGGGGCCACCACACCGGTGTCCTCGGGAGCTTCACCGACCTTCGCGTTCTCCAGGAGCTGCTCCAGCTGCCGCACGCGCAGCTCCTGCTTGCCCTGCTCCTCCTTGGCCGCGTGGTACCCGCCGTTCTCGCGGAGGTCACCCTCCTCGCGAGCCGCCTCGATCTTCTTGGAGATCTCGGTGCGTGCAGGACCCGACAGGTACTCCAGCTCGGCCTTGAGCTGGTCGTACGCCTCCTGGGTGAGCCAGGTGACGTTGTCGCTGGTCTGGGTCACAGGTGCTCCTCGTCGGTACTGGGAATAAAAACATCGCCCTGCCCATGAGGCTGCGCCTTCAGGGTGGGGCGGAAACTACGAGCCTAACAATTCAGGCTCAAAAGGGAAGAAGGGCGGACGCTGCGTGCGGCCTCAATGACCTTCGGTTCCCCGGGGTTCGCACCCCATGAGTTCGGCGCTGGTCGCGCGCGTCGTGGTGCGCACGGAGGCCACGGTGTCCACGCGGTCCTCACCGGCCGCGAAGGGGACGTCCTTCCGCCCCACCTCGGCGCCGTCGGACGACAGCGCCCGCAGCGTGCAGACGCCTTCGGTCTCCGCGTCCTTGCGGACCTCGACGTGTACTTCCACCGTACGGCCGGAGACCACCTTGAACTTGATCATCTCGCCGCTGACCTTCTGCGAGGAGATGTAGCCGGCGCCGATCCAGGCGAGGACCGCCAGGCCCAGCACCCCCAGCACCGCGCCGACGGCCTTGAGCCTGCGGTCCGTGCGCGCATCCCGCTCCGCGGCCGTTCCCGTGCTCCCGTACCGGCCCGCGGGCGGCACCGCAGAACCGGGGGCGCGCTCTTCGCCCGCGTCAGCTCGCAGGTCAGCCATGGCCGGGTCCACTTCCGTCGCTCGGGGGCGGTCAGCAATCGGGAATACATCGGGGTGCCGATTCGGTCACTATAGGAGTCGCCTGCCGTGACGAGTTAACGAGGACCGAGTCTTGACTGACCAGCTGCGACTGATGGCCGTGCACGCGCACCCCGACGACGAGTCGAGCAAGGGCGCCGCCACCATGGCCAAGTACGTGTCCGAGGGGGTGGACGTGCTGGTCGCGACCTGCACAGGAGGCGAGCGGGGCTCCATCCTCAATCCCAAGCTCCAGGGCGACTCGTACATCGAGGAGCACATCCACGAGGTACGGAAGAAGGAGATGGACGAGGCCCGGGAGATCCTGGGCGTCAAGCAGGCCTGGCTCGGCTTCGTCGACTCCGGCCTCCCCGAGGGCGATCCCCTGCCGCCGCTGCCGGAGGGCTGCTTCGCCCTCCAGCACGTGGACGTCGCGGCGGGCGCCCTGGTGCGCCTCATCCGCGAGTTCAAGCCGCACGTGATGACGACGTACGACGAGAACGGCGGCTACCCGCACCCCGACCACATCATGACCCACAAGATCTCGATGGCCGCCTTCGAGGCCGCGGGAGACCCTGACAAGTACCCGGAGGCGGGTCCCGCCTGGCAGCCGCAGAAGATCTACTACAACCAGGGGTTCAACCGGCCCCGCACCCAGGCGCTCCACGAGGCGCTGCTCGAGCGCGGTCTGGACTCTCCCTACGGGGAGTGGCTGGAGCGGTGGAAGTCGATGGGGCGCGAACGCGAGATCACCACGTACGTGCCCTGCGGGGACTTCTTCGAGATCCGCGACAAGGCCCTGATCGCCCACGCCACCCAGATCGATCCGGACGGCGGCTGGTTCCGGGTCCCCATGGACGTGCAGCGGGAGGTCTGGCCGACGGAGGAGTACGAGCTGGCGAAGTCGCTCGTGGAGACCTCGCTACCCGAGGGCGACCTCTTCGCGGGCATCCGGGAGAATTGAACACATGACCCTGATGAGTCCGACGCACAACGCCGCGGCCCAGCTCCTCCCGCTGGCGAAGGAACTGGACGAGAACAAGGTGACGCCGGGCGTCCTCGGCTTCCTCGTCTTCGCCGCGATGGGCCTCGCGGTGTGGATGCTGATGAAGTCGATGCACCGGCACATGAACAAGGTCGACTTCGAGGAGCAGCCGGCAGGGGCGGACAAGGCCGAGCGGTCCTCCGCCTCCGCCTCCTCCCCGGCGCCCGCGGGCCCGTCCCCCGCCCCGGCTTCGCCGTCCGGGGGCGGGGAGCGGCGCAACCCGGGCGTCTGACCGCACGAGACCGCGTACGTACGACGGGAGTTCCGCCATGTTGTTCGGCAGCCGAAACCATCACCTCCCGACGGCCGAGGAGGCCCTCCCGGGCCGCCCGGAACGGGAGTTCTCCGTCCCCGACCGCCACACGGTGCTCGGCAATCCGCTGCTGGGCCCGTACCCGGAGGGCCTGGAGGTGGCGGACTTCGCCATGGGCTGCTTCTGGGGCGCTGAGCGCGTCTTCTGGCGGACGGACGGCGTGTGGACGACGCTGGTCGGCTACCAGGGCGGCCACACCCCGAACCCGACGTACGAAGAGGTCTGCTCCGGCAGGACGGGGCACACCGAGGGCGTACGCGTCGTCTTCGACCCCGCCCGCGTCTCGTACGAGACGCTGCTCAAGCTCTTCTGGGAGTCGCACGACCCGACTCAGGGCTTCCGGCAGGGCAACGACACCGGCACCCAGTACCGCTCGGCGATCCACAGTCACGGCCCCGCCCAGCAGGCGGCGGCGGAAGCGTCGCGCGACGCCTACCAGAAGGTCCTCACCGCGTCCGGGCACAAGGAGATCACCACCGAGATCCTCCCGGCGCTCGACCGGCCCTTCTACCCTGCGGAGGGCTACCACCAGCAGTACCTCGACAAGAACCCGGCGGGTTACTGCGGCATCGGCGGCACGGGCGTGAGCTGCCCGGTCGGGGTCGCGCCGAAAGGCGACTGAACGGCCAAGAACCGCGCTTCATCGGTTCGCGCCGCCTTCTCTTAGAACTCCAAACCGCCGCCGCGCGTGATGAGTTGGCGCCTGCCGACCGGGCAGAGGGACTACCGGCCAGATGAACTTCTGGGAAGACCTCGACGACCGCTGAATCCCGCGGCGCAAAGCCACCACACCCGACGGCGCCGCGCCCCCTGAGCACACCTCTCCTGACCGGCCGGCCATCACTCCATGGCCGAATGTATGCCCTTGTTTGCGCATCTGATGACTGCTGTCCTGGACTTGCCAGCATCGGATGCACCTGGCCGGTTCTGAGCACCAGTCACGCAATGGGTGCTGTTGGGGGGGCAGCGTTGGTGTCAAGGTACGACTCCCCGAGTGATCCCCCCAGAACAGGCAAGCCTAGGTGCACCTCTCCTTCCTTCGATAACTGGCCCACCGGTACCTTCCTCGGCGACTTGCCGAGCCGCCTCCGTGCTGAACTCCTGCGACTCGGCACGAGCTGCCGCTACGTAGCAGACGAGACCGTGATCGAGGAGGGCGACCTCTCTAGTCACGTGGTGCTAATACGCTCCGGGTTCGCGAAGGTCACGGCCCGACGGGACAACAGCGACGAGGCTCTGCTAGCCATTCGCGTGGGTGGTGACGTAGTCGGGGAGATGGCCGCCATGGATCACGCCCCGAGGTCCGCAACAGTGACGGCATGTGGCGAGATCACGGCCTCCGTAGTCCAGAGCTCCGACCTGCAAGGCTTCCTCCAAGATCACCCCGATGCAGCTATGACCCTCGCCGGAATCGTGGCCCAGCGGTTGCGGTGGGCCAATCAACGTCGAATCGAGTTCGGCGGTTATCCGGCCAAAGTACGGCTGGCCCGAGTACTCGCAGAACTCGCCGCGTCATATGGACATCCAGTGCTTCGAGGCCTGGTCATCGGTGTCACCCTCACTCAGCCCGAGCTGGCGGCGTTGACGGGTTCCCGCGAAGTGACCATCTACAAGGCACTGCGCGAACTACGCCAGGAAGGTCTGCTCACGACGGGGTATCGGCGGATCACCGTGCTCAACCTTCAGCGTCTACGCAAGATCGCTCAGCTCCCCCCCAGCCTCTCGTAGCGTCTCCGGAAACCGTATTAATACGGTTCGCTCACTGTTTCCCGCTGTCTGGTCGCACAGTTGACGCCCCGAGCCCGTGACGAGCCACGGCCCAGCTCACGATCAGACAGGTGTCTCATGACGTCACACGACATCCTCACGCGCCAGTTGTGTATGGCGACCGACGTAGAGAAATACAGCAGGTTGGACACCCTCCAGCAGGAGGTCGTGCAGGCCGACCTTCTACGTGTACTCGAAGAGGCTGCCTTACTAAGCGGGCTGGACCGTGCCTCATGGGAACGCCAGGCACAGGGTGACCAGGAGTTCGCCGTACTTCCTCCTGACACACCGGAATCAGTGGTGCTCAGTGACTTCATACGGCACCTTGATGCTGCGCTGAACGAGCGCAACGCATTCCGGCCTGAAAAGGAACGCATGCGCCTCCGGCTCGCAATTGAGATCGGCGTGGCACGTACAGCCCCGCTCGGCCACAGCGGTCCCGCTCCGGTCTTCGTTGCTCGCTTCCTGAATGCACCGCAGCTCAAGAGTGTCCTGAAAGCCACCAGCTCGACGAATCTCGCCGTCATCCTTTCCGACCGCGTCTATCAGGACGTGGTCCGTCTGCGTGGGCAAGGGCTCGATCCGGAGCAGTACATGAAGGTGCACATCCAGCAGGACGATTTCACAGGTTACGCATGGATCCACTTGCCAGGACATAGTCCAGCCGAGATCCGAGGCTTGACGGAGGAGGTCGACAGCTGCACGTCGACTGCAACAACACTGGAGGGAGACTCACGCATGCTTACGCCAACTGAGATCGCCGCCATGGCTGGTACTGCCGTTGTAGGCGCTATGGCAACAGACACCTGGGGCTATGTACGGGCCCGATGTAAGGCGCTGTTCTCTCGACACGAACCGGAGAAACGCAAAGATCTACTCGAAGAACTCGATGCGTTCCAGCAGGCGTTGACTGCCACAAGCCCTGCACAGCGCAAGGCCCTCACCACAACCTTCGCAGAACGCGCAACAGCGGAGCTTACTTCTATTGCAAGTAAGTCCGCAGAGGCCAGCAAGGCCGTCCGCGCCCTCGCCGATGAGGCAAGTTCGCCTCCCCCTCAGAAAACCCCTCACAACAACCTCACCAACATCCGCGCTGGAGGCGACTTCATTATGAGCGGCCGCGACAGCTATGTGACCAAGGAGGAGGGAAAGTGACTTACGAAAGCGACGAATACACCCCCTCCCAAGACCCACGGGAGGCGCAGTCAGAAACCAGCGGCCAGACGTCCGGGATCCGCCTGGAGGATGTCAGTGCAGGGCGCGATGCGTTTATCGCGGGCCGCGACAACTACATCTACTACATCACCGGGCTGGAGCAGCTGCGTCCACACCCCGTGGCCCGTCACAGCGTTCTGAGTGAAAGACTCTTTGTACAGCCACGTATGCGCAGTACAAATCCCACCCCTGAACCCTTCAGCGCAGACTCGATGTCCGGTCCCGGAGTCCTCGTGATTACGTCAGATGGATCGAGCGGCCGACGTACGGCAGCGCTCAAGCAGCTCGACCGCTGGCTACCCGCGGACCGGCCGATCTTTGAACTCTTCCCGGACTGGGAACAGCCGGAAGTGTCGCGCATTCCATGCAGGCCCGGTGTGGGATACCTGCTCAATCTCACCGGCGTCCAGGAACCATTGGACACTTCCTTCTTCGAGAACTTGCCCGATTACGCCGAGAAGGCGCGTTCTTCTGGCACCTGCTTGGTCATCATCGCCGGCGAGCATCTCAGCAACGGCGCACTGGCTGCCACGAGCGAACTGGCAACAGTACCTGTCTTGCAGCTCCTGCGGCCCCCCGCCTTGGACGTCGCACTCCGCCGTATAGCCAATCACCCTGAACGACACGCACGAACTGCATGGCTGCGGGAAGGAGAAAGCATATTTGCCGGGAAGTTGGGTGGCGACCAATCTCCAGAAGAAGCGGTTCGCTTCGCCGACATTGTGATCCAGTCCAAGGGGCCAGAGGACACCGAGAGCCTGGACCGTTACCTCGGTTGGGAGCACAAACTGGCCCAATGGTTCGGAGGCAGCGATTCAGACGCGCCGGAAAAGCGCGCCCAGCAGATCTCTGCTGCGTGTCTCGACGGCGCACCAGCTCGGGTAGTTCTGGACGCAGCTGATGCCCTACTGGCCTCACCGAGTCTCAATTGGCCTGCGCGAGTGGGCGGGCCACTGGCCGGTGCTGACGATACTCAACGCTGTAAGGCGGCAGAGATTGATTTCGCACAGGACGGTACGGTATCGATCAGTGCCTCTCGTCCCGGCATCAGTCATGCCCTGCTGAGGCACCTCTGGCGCAACCGGCCACAGCTGGTTCCCGTTCTGTCGGATTGGTTTTCCGAGATCAGCAAGCCAAGGGGTATTGCGGAGGGTCATCTCAGCCGGCTAGCCGAAGTGCTAACAGCAGTGGCCGCTACTGAAGGGCCCGACGCTGTACTTGAACTCACGCAGGAGTGGCTGCGCGCAGACCGTGCCCGCTACACGGATCTCGCCGTCGACGTGCTATCCCGTCTAGCCGTCAACCCTGCGACAGGCTCACGCGTTCGCCGGGAGTTGAGTGGCTGGGCGAGAGGTCACACTATGCCTGAACGTCAGCGCGCCGTTGTATCGGTGTGCCGTGGAGCGCTCGGCCGTGACTACCCGAGTATTGCTCTGAAGCGGCTGGAGTACGTTCTAGACGAGAACACTATTCCTGAGGTGCGACAGGAAGCCGTCGCATCATTGAGGCATATGCTAGCCGACTGGGAGTTGTCTGCTCGCGCGCTGAAGACGATCGTTGAGTGGGTGTGCGCACCCCAGGCCAGTGAGCGAAGCGGGAAGATGTTTCTGGAAATCTTCGATCACACTACCGCTACGGACTCTCTTGCTCCGATTCGGGGGCTTCTCGCTCTTGAAGGGACTGCCGGCCGCAGCGTGCGACAGCTGCTTTCGGACGGGTGGCGCGCTGTCTGGCGCCGGGTGGAACTTCGTCACCAGGCTTCCCACATCTTGGACAGGTGGTGCGAAGCAGCCGACGCAAATGAACTTCCTCCGGTGGCAGTTGAAGAAATCATAAGCGTGATCTTCACGGAGCACGCCGATGCATTGGGTGACGACCTCGACAGGGTCATAGGCGGGTCCAGTCCGTTCCGTGCCAATTTGCGTACTCGGTTCGTAGAACAGGTTCGTGAGTCCGCCGCACGTCGGTCCTATGGCGACACGCAACAGGTTGCGTGAGGGGGGAATGTTGTTCCGTCGAGGTATGACCGAGAGAAGCGCTCGGCACCATAAGCCGAGTCGGCCACCCTTCAGTTCCTTCCCCACCCACCTTGAAAGTGCCGAGAGCAATCTGAACTTCGAAGCCATCTTCACCTACAGCTGGCGCTGCTCGACAGACCAAGGTGCGCTTCTGCACGGGGACGAAGTCGCTCGCACCCTGCTCAGGGATGCCGCGGCGGAGGTCACAGGGCGCTACAACCTGCTCCTCATCAAGGAAGCACAAGACGCGGTCAACAGCAGGCTGTCGGAGGAGATCGACTCCGATCCCCGGCTGGTTGTCTCCGGGCGTGTACAGCTGAGTGCTTCGGAGCAAATGCTGGCTTCAGCCCATCAACGAGCGGTTGCAGCAAGGGACTTGCAAGTAAGTGAGGCAGCTGAAACCGCTCGACTTGAGGTGCTCAGGGAGCGCTTGCTCGACAAGCGACTCGGGCCCGTCTGGTGGATTGACCGCTTCGCCGACCTTCAGTTCTCCACTGGAGACCCTGCGTCCAAGGCCGAGTCAGTGCTTCAAGCCTTCCATCTGATGGTTGGAGTCATACGCACGGAGGCAGCGCAGGTTCAAACGGATGAGATCTCCGTAGTTCGGGCACGAGTGAACGAACTGCTGAGCTCGTTGGAAGCCCCAGAAACACGCAAGCGTGCGGCAGACCTCTTGGAGACCGTCATACATACGCTCGCGCCCGAGGGCGGATCCAAGGCGGCGGTGGACCTGCACGATGGCCGGCAGGGCGGCTGACGGATGGAGATGGACTCCGAGGAGGTCGCTGGCGGCCGTACGGCCACGCCGAGACAGCGCGCGTCGTCTTCGACCCCCTCGCGGGTCCCGTACGAAGTGTTGCTCAGCCATTTGGGAGCCTCACACCCCCACTCAGAGTTTCCGACAGGGCAACGAAATCGGTACGCACGGCAGCTCGAAGGTCTTCTCTGTCGCTCCCCCGTCCAGCGGGCCGTCGCGGAGGAGGGCCGCGTCGTCTACCGGCACGCCCTGCAGGAGGCGGAATAGAGCGGGATAGCCACCGAGATTCTCTCAGTCGGGGACTTCCCTTCCCCTTCTACCCCGCGGAGGGCTACCACCAGCAGTACCTCGACAAGAACCCGGCGGGTTACTGCGGCATCGGCGGCACGGGCGTGAGCTGCCCGGTCGGGGTCGCGCCGGCGGACGGCTGATCGTCCCTCGGCCGAGCCGGTGGACGCCGGCGCCGACTGCGCCGCGTTCCTGGGGCACGGACCCCGTCCTGGGCATGCCCGTCCGGTACGGCCTGGGCTACGGACTGTTCGGCAACGCCTACGGGTGGGGCGACGGGCTCACGGGTCTGCGGGCCTCAGCCGCCGGGTGCCTGCCCCCGGTTCACGGGCAGGGGTGTGAGCTGCCGTCGCGGGGGCGCGTCCACGTTCGGGCGCGCGGGTGACCGCCCGAACGCCCGGACGTGGACGCGAAGTCCCGGACGCGGACGCGAATCCCGGACGCGGACGCGAAATCCCGGACGCGGACGCGAAATCCCCGATCCGGAACGGGTGTTGCGCGCCCGTGGATCCGAACCGGCTGCCGGCCCGTACGGAGGGGGCCGGGCGTCGCGGGGTGGAGCCGGTGATCGGCTCCGGACCGTGCGAAGTTGCCGACACGGCAACGGAATGCGGGAACTCCCCGGCCTCTGCCCCATGCTCGTGGCCGAGCCCGGGGCACGCGAGCCGCCGTCACCGGCGGGGCCGCCCCTCGGAGCCGCCACACCGGCCATCCACGGGAGGAAACCATGCCGCAGCCCGCCCGCGTCACCGGCGCCGAACACCGCCTGGTCCCCTCGCCCGCGGGCCGGACCCACCTGGTGGAACAGGGCGCCGGGCCCCTGGTGCTGCTGGTCCACGGCTTCCCGGAGTCGTGGTACTCGTGGCGCCACCAGCTGGGGGCGCTGGCCGCGGCGGGATTCCGCGCCGCCGCCGTCGACGTGCGCGGGTACGGGCGTTCGTCGAGGCCCGCCGACGCCGCCTCGTACGGGATGCTCGACCTCGTCGAGGACAACGTCGCCGTGGTGCGGGCGCTCGGTGAGTCGACCGCCGTGATCGTCGGGCACGACTGGGGCTCGACGATCGCCGCGCACTCCGCTCTCGTCCGGCCGGACGTGTTCCGCGCGGCCGGACTCCTCAGCGTCCCCTACGCGCCGCCCGGCGGCCCGCGGCCCAGCGAGATCTTCGCGGAGATGGGCGGCGACGACGAGTTCTACGTCTCCTACTTCCAGGAGCCCGGCCGGGCGGAGGCCGAGATCGAACCCGACGTCCGTGGCTGGCTCGGGGGCTTCTACGCCGCGCTCTCCTCCGGCACCATGCCCGGACCCGGCGCGCCGGACCCGCACTTCGTCAGCCGCGGAGGGACGCTGCGCGAGCGCTTCCCCTCCGGGCCGCTGCCCGCCTGGCTCAGCGAGGACGATCTCGACGTATACGCCGGGGAGTTCGAGCGGACGGGGCTGACCGGGGCGCTGAACCGCTACCGGAACATGGACCGGGACTGGGAGGACCTCGCCCGGTTCCGCGGCAGTCCCCTCACCCAGCCGTCCCTGTTCGCCGGCGGGGCGCTGGACGCCTCCACCACCTGGATGTCCGAGGCGATCCAGGCGTTCCCGACGACGATGCCCGGGCTGGTCTCCTCGCACGTCCTCGACGGCTGCGGCCACTGGATCCAGCAGGAACGCCGCGACGACGTCAACGAACTCCTCACCTCCTGGCTCACCTCCCTGCCCCGGCCCGCCTGAGCCCGGCCCGCCTGCGTCCCGGCTGAGGACACCCCTCGACAATCAGCCATATCCACGCAACGAGGAGTAAGCCGTCGCTGTCCGGCACATACACGCAGGCATGGGTGCGCCGGCCTGTCCGCGGACCGGCGCCGGCACGACGACAGGCAGGAGCGAGCACACCGCATGTACCGGCTGACCGTCCTCTACGGACACCCCGAGGACCCCGCGGCCTTCGACGCGTACTACGCCGAGACGCACATCCCCCTGGCCCGGAAGATGAAGGGGCTCACGGGGTGGACGATCGGCCACTGCGAGGCGGCCGAGGACGGCGGGAAACCGCCCTACTACATGATCGTCGGCCTCTACGCGGAGTCCCGTGAGGCCCTCGAAGCGATCCTGGCCAGTCCGGAGGGCCGGGCCACCGTCGACGACGTGCCCAACTTCGCGACCGGCGGCGCGTGGTTCTTCTTCGACGACGAGCAGGCGATCATCCCGGTCAGCCTGAGCTGAGCGGGACGGACGACCCGGGGGTTTTGCGTAAGTTGGCGGTAAGCCGGCGGCGCGCCGGGGCGCGGCGCCCAACGCGCCTGCTTGCCATGGCGGTTGGAGCACGGGACGGTTCAGGGTACGGGGCTTCGGGGGCCTGCCGGGCGGGGTAGGAGCCGGACGGGCACGAGACCGGGTTGGACCCCTGCCGCCGGGCCGCTCCACCGCCCGACGCCCCATCGACCCGCTGCCCCGATGCCGCCCCACACGCGACCTTCGACGGAGATGCCATGCTGAGCGACTTCACCCTTCGCCTCCCCGGCCCCGGGGAGGCGCTGCCCGGGCGCAGCGAGCCGATGTTCTCCGTCCCGGAGCGCCACGCAGTGCTGGGGACCCGGCTGCTGGGCCCCTACCGGGAGGGCCTGGAGGTCGCCGAGTTCGCACTCGGCTGCTTCTGGGGCGCCGAGCGCCGCTTCTGGCGGACGCCCGGGGTGTCGACGACGCTGGTCGGCTTCCAGGGCGGCAGCACGCCGCACCCCATCTCTGAAGAGGTCGCCGGGGGGCGTACCGGTCACGCCGAGTCGGTGCGGGCGGTGTTCGACCCGTCCGAGGTGACGTACGCGGCCCTGCTCAAGTTGTTCTGGGAGTCGCACGATCCCACCCAGGGCTTCCGCCAGGGCAACGACATCGGGACCCACTGCCGGTCGATGATCTTCTGGCACTCCCCCGCCCAGCGGGAGGCGGCGGAGGAGACCCGCGCCGCGTACCAGGAGGCGCTGCGGCGGGCCGGTTACGGCGACATCACCACCGAGATCGTCCCCGCCGGGTCGTTCCCCTTCTATCCGGCGGAGGCCCGGCACCAGCAGTACCTGGAGCGGAATCCCGGCGGGTACTGCGGTCTCGGCGGGACGGGTGTCGAGCTGAGGTGATCCGCGGCGGCGCGTGCGGGAAGCGACGGGTACGGGAAGCGGCGCGTACGGACACGGCGTGTGCCGTTCAGGGGCAGTCCGCCGTGACCGCCACCGTCGTGTAGCGCATCGTGAAGCTGCCGCCCACCACGTCGACGGCGGCCCCCGCGCCTTCCAGCACCTGCGCGACCTTGTCCGGGGGCAGCGAGGTGAGGAGCCCGAGGGTCGGAAGCTGATCGAGCCACGCGTCCCTCGTGCAGTGGTACTCCCAGTCGAAGCGCCACTCCTCCGGTTCGGTGAAGGCGCCCGTCTCCCAGAGGCCGTCGGCCACCTTGGCGAACAACGTCTCGTACCCGCTCATCAGCTGCTCCGCCGACGGAGGTTCGGCCGGGGCGTGGGGCACGGCGCGCTGATAGGCGGCGGCGAAGCCCTCCGCGACCTCGGGCGGAAGCTGGAAGACGTGCCAGAACGCGGCGAACCGGCCGCCCGGGCGCAGCACGTCCACGGCCTTGTACGCACCCTCGAGGGGGTCCACCCAGTGCCATGACTGGCCCGCGACTACGGCGTCGAACAGCCGGCCCGCGGGGTCCCAGCCCTCGAACGTCGCGACCTCGGTCTCGAGTCCGCGGTTCCGCGCCGCCGCGGCCATGCGCGCGTCCGGCTCGACCCCGAGGACCCGGCAGCCAGCGCCCTGGAACTGCCGCGCCGCGATGCCGGTCCCGCAGCCCACGTCGAGGACGTCGGTGCCGGGGCTCTCGGCGACGATGCGCCGCACCATGCCTTCGGGATAGCGGGGGCGGGCCCGGTCGTAGCGTTCGGTGTCGACGCCGAAGGACGCCGCGACCTGGGGGTGGGATTCGTTCCCGGAGTGCGAGAAAGTGGGCACCCGCCCACTATCGTGGGCGGGTGCCCACTCGTCAACAGGCGCTCTGGGGACGGGAATTGGACCTGGACCAGGACGAAGGGTGTGCGGCATGCCGACCGGCGTGGCCATGCGGGACGTGCGCCGACAGCTCTTCGGCGCCACCGAGCGCGTCCTCCTCCGGGACGGCCCGAACGCGTTGACCAGCCGGGCCGTCACAGCCGAGGCGGGATGCGCGAAGGGCGTACTGCACCGGCACTTCGCCGACTTCGACGAGTTCCTCGCGGAACTCGTCCGGGACCGAATCGCCCGCATGGACGGCCAGGCCTCCGCGCTGCGCGGCTCGGCCGGGACCGGCACCGTCGCCGGGAACCTCTCGGCGGCGCTGACGGCCCTGTTCGAGCCGGTCGCCGTGGCGGTCGTCGCCCTCGTCACCTCCCGCGACGGCCTGCGCGCCCGGCTGCGGACGGCGACACCGGCGGGCGTGCCCGTCCTGGCGGAGGCCGCCGCCGCGCTGGCCGCGTACCTCGACGCCGAGCGCGCCCTTGACCGCCTCGCGGCGGACGCCGACGTCCCCACGCTCGCCTCCACGCTGATCGGCGCGGTGCATCTGCTCTTCGCCGACCGGGAGGGGCCGCTTCCGGAGCAGGCGGCGGTGCACAAGGTGGTCACCGCGGTCCTGGCGGGTTCGGCGGACACGACGGGTGCGGCGGACACGACGGGTGCGGCGAGTTCCGCGGGTACGCCTGGTCCGGTGCCGCGTTCGCTGCCCTGAGGGGCTCCACACTGCGCACGCGGCGGCCTTCCCGCCGGCGCCCCGGCCGCCGCTTCCCGCACCGGCCTGTTGACCTTCTCGTTGCGTCAAGGTCTTCAATCGGGACATGCGAATAGGCGAGCTCGCCGCCCTGGTAGGCGTCTCCACCAGGACAGTGCGGCACTACCACGGTCTCGGGCTCCTCCCGGAGCCCGTCCGGCTGTCCAACGGATACCGCGACTACCGGCTGCGCGACGCCGTCGCCCTCGCACGCGTACGGCGCCTGGCGGAGCTCGGCCTCTCCCTGGACGAGATCAGGGACGTACTGGCGGACGACCGCGGCCGCGACCTCCGCGAGGTGCTCATGGAGCTCGACGCCGACCTGGCGAGGCAGCAGGAGACGATCGGCGCGCGCAGGAAACGGCTCGCCGCCCTCCTCGCGGAGGCGGAACCCCGTCCGGACGTGGCGGTCTCCCCGGAGATGGCCGAGGTGCTTCGTGAACTGCCCGCCGGAGGCTCGCAGTTCGCCGAGCTCGACCGCGAGATGCTGACGCTCGTGTGCGGCCTCGCCGGGCCGGAGGAGCAGGAAGGGCTGATCGGCATGCTCCGCCCGCTCACCGCACCCGCGGCCGTCGCACGGGCCCAGGCCCTCTACGAGCGGCTCGACGGACTCGCCGGAGCCGCACCGGACGATCCGCGCGTCGCCCGGCTCGCCGACGACCTGGCCGCGCACATCCCGGACGAGGCGGCGGACCTCATGAGGCAGCACCTGGCGGACGGGGGCTTCGGCGACGCCGGGACGGAGACGCCCTGGAACATCGGGCCGGCCGACGGCGAGGCGGCGTGGCTGGAGAGCCTGTCCGAGGAGCTGGACCCGGCCCAACTCGAGGTCTTCCGCCGCTTCGTGGCCAGAATCCAGGAGGGGGCATGATGCTGCGGCTCTCCCGGGCGGCCCTGCTCGCCGTACTCCCCGTGGAGCTGCTTCTCGGGGTGCTGCTCGTCTCCGGAGTCCGGCTTCCGGCTGCGGCGACCGTGGCGGCCGAAGCGGCGGTCGCGCTGGTGCTCCTGGCCGAACTGGCAACCGGCCGACGCGAGTTCGCCCGCGCGCGCCGGCGGGGCGAGGACCGCCGGGCGGCGCTGCGGACCACCGTGCGTCAGCTCGTACCGGTGCAGGTACGCAGGATCCTGTCCTTCGAACTCGCAGGGGCAGGCGCCCTGTTGCTCTGGACCGCCCGCCGCAGGAACGGGGTGCCTCCCGGCGCCGTCGCCGTGCCGTACGCGAAAGAGCAGTTCTCTACCCTGCTCGCCTTCGCGTTCGTGATGGCGGTCGAGGCCGCAGGCATGGAGGTCCTGCTGCTGGAACTGGACGCCCCGGCCGGGCTCCGCGCCGTCTTCCTGCTTCTCGACGGCTACTCGCTGCTCGCGGTCCTCGCCCTGCTCGCGGCACGGGTGACCCGTCCGCACGTCGTCACCGCACATGAACTGCGCGTCAGATCAGGGGTGTTCGTGGATCTGCGCATCCCCCGCACCCTGATCTCCTCGGTCCGGACGTCGCGCAGGTACGACGAACAGGGCCTGCTCTCCGTCGAGGACGGACGGTGTGCCGTGCCGGTCGCCTCGCAGACCAACGTCACGGTGGAACTGACCGGGCCGGTCACCGTCGTACGTCCTCTCGGCCGCCGGACACGGGCCGCCGCCGTCCGGTTCTTCGCCGACGCGCCCGCGGCCGCCGTCGAGGCCCTGCGGATTCCGGCCCCGGTCACCGGCCGGGAGCGCCCCTGAAGCCCGCCCGCTGCCGCACCCCCGCGACCGGGAGCCCTCGAGGTCCTGTGAATCCGCCGGTCAGGGACGGGTAGACGCCCGGCCACAGCCTCCGGCACGGACAGGACGGACGACCATGACACTCCAGCATCCCGCTGAGCGCGGGGGCGACCGGCGGGGCCGCTTCGAGCGCATGGCCGAGTCGGCGTCGAACGTCACCGGCTCACCTGCCTTCTACTGCTTCTGCGTGCTGCTGATCGGCGCCTTCGTCACCGTGCACTTCGTCCCCGTCCCGGTGCCCTGGATGATCTTCGTGGGCGACATGATGGCCGCTGTGAGCCTGTTGCTGCTCGCCCTGCTGAAGAACACGGAACGGCGGGCCGAGCACGCTCTGCAGCGCAAGCTCGACGCGATAGCCGCGGTGCTGCTCGAACTGGACGAGGACGGGCCGAACTCCCGCAAGGCGCACGAGAGCCTGAGGTCGGCCATCCGCATGGACGAGGACGTCTGACGAGGTTCGAGGCGCCGCCCGCGAAGGGCCGGGAAGGGGTTGGGACCCCGGAGAAGGGCCGAGGGCGGGCGGAGGCGGCGGGTCCCGCGGGGCCCCCTCGGCGGACTGGCCGGAAGGGCCCGGCGGAGGGAAGCGGCCACGGCCGCGTCCCGCCCGCGCACCGAGCCGCGGGCAGGACGGACACGCGCCGCCGTCGCACAGGAGGGAGACCCGCGTCTCCCCGCCCGGGTTCACGTGCTCCCGGGTGTCTCACGTTGCCCGCCCGCCGGTCGTCGCCCCGGGCGGGGTGCCCGGCCGGTGAGCGGTACCGGCCGGGCGGGAGATGGTTCCGGGGTCAGCTGCCCGCGGCCTCGGCGATCATCTCGCGAGCCTTGCCCTCGGCCTGGTCGTAGCGCTCGGGGAAGGCGGAGCGCTGGACGCTCTGCGCGAGCTCACCGGCGGTGAAGCCGGGGTTGTTGGCGTCGTTCGGGATGGCCTGGTCCAGGAACGCGTTGGTGGCGTAGACCGGGTCCAGGATCTGCTCGGGGGTACCCCAGCCGGCGCTCGGACGCTGCTGGAAGACGCCGAGGGAGTCGCGGTCGCCACAGTTGAGGTTGTGCATGTGGGACTCGACCCAGCCGGCCTCGAAGGCCGCGAGCATGACCTTCTCGGTGACCCCGCGCTGCGTCGCGACATCGTGCACGGTGTTGATGATCGCCGGGTCGTGGTTCGGCGGAACGGCGCACTTCTCGTCGAGGATCTGCGCGTTGGAGCGGTGCTCCTTGGCGGGGGTCTCGCCGGCGGAGGCGTTGACCGCCAGCCCGCCCGCGACGAGCATGCCCACCGCGAGGGCGGTGGCGCTCCGGACGACCGTCTTGCGTCTGATCTTCGTGGTGATCGACATGGGGAATCTTCCTTCCAGGTGGGGACAGGTACGCGCGTAGATACGCGTCCCTGCTGGTGCGGAACCCTGTAACGCTCGCCACTCCGATGGCCTTGGGGTGACCGGCGGCTGAGCGAGCAATCGATTTCGTGCGGGACCGTACAAGCCTGACGCTGACACGTCAATGAACGCCGGTTTTCCTACTCTGCGCACAAAGGTGCACGTCAGAGAATCCCCTAACTGAAGGGGACAATTGCAGCTTTACGCCCCGCCCGACGGAACCGCTCTGGACCACTGAAAACTCAACAACGTGCGCACTTCTTCACGAAATCGATTTCAGAAACTCGGTCCCCGCACCGACCGATTCGAGCCGCCTCCCCCGCACTTTCGCCGCAAGCCGGCCAGGGCCCGATTGAATAGATGTAATGGGCACCCATATATTCCGTTGGTGCGTACACATATATGCGCGGCCGCCGCGGCCCCGACGGCGGGCACCCATGACGTCGAAGGGACGCCCCTGATGCACAGGCCGGAGACCTCCGCCCCCGGGCCGGCCCGGGACACCGCCCCTCCCGCCCCGCCCCGGGCGGACGCGAAGCCGCACACCGAACCCGGGCAGAGCCGGCCGGGTCCGCAGAGTCCGGCCAGTCCGCCGGGTCAGGGGCGTTCACCGGGTCAGGGGCGTTCGCAGAGCCCGTTCCGCCAGCCGAAGGCCGTCTGGGCAGTGGCCTTCGCGTGCGTGATCTCGTTCATGGGCATCGGACTCGTCGACCCCATCCTCCCGGCGCTCTCCAGCCGGCTCGACGCGACTCCCAGCCAGGTGACGCTGCTGTTCACCAGCTACCTCGTGGTGACGGCCGTGGCGATGCTGATCACCGGATGGGTCTCCAGCCGTCTGGGCGCCAAGCGGACCCTCCTCGTGGGGCTCACCCTCGTCGTCGTCTTCTCCGCCCTCGCGGGAGCGGCCGGCAGCATCGACGGGATCATCGGCTTCCGCGCGGGATGGGGCCTGGGCAACGCGCTGTTCATCGCGACGTCCCTCGCCGTCATCGTCGGCTCCGCCAGCGGCGGCTTCGCCGGTGCGATCGTCCTGTACGAGACGGCGCTCGGCGTCGGCATCGCCACGGGACCGCTGCTGGGCGGGCTGCTCGGCGACGTCAGCTGGCGGGGCCCCTTCTTCGGGGTCGCCGTCCTCATGGCCGGTGCGCTCGTCGCCACGGCCGTGCTGCTTCCCGCCTCCCGCTCGGCGGAGCGCCCCGAATCCCTCAAGGAGCCGCTGGCCGCGCTGCGCCACCGTGCGCTGGCCACGACGAGCGTCACCGGGCTGCTGTACAACTGGGGCTTCTTCACGATGCTCGGCTACGCGCCCTTCCTGATGCACCTCTCCGCCATCGAGCTGGGCTGGGTCTTCTTCGGCTGGGGTCTGCTCGTCGCCGTCTTCGCGGTCTTCGGCGCCCCCGCGCTGCGCAGCCGCTTCGGCACGCCCGGCACCCTCTACGGGAACCTCGTCCTCATGGCGGCCGATCTTGCCCTCATCGGACTCTTCCCCGACGAGCGGTGGGTCGTCGTCGGTGCGGTCATCGTGGCGGGGGCGTTCATCGGCGTGAACAACACCCTGGTGACCACGGCAGTGATGAGCATCGCCCCGGTTCCGCGGCCCGTCGCCTCGGCCACGTACGGCTTCGTGCGCTTCATCGGCGGCGGCCTGGCCCCGTTCGCGGCGGGCAAGCTCGTCGAGCACTACAACGCCCATGTGCCGTTCCTGCTCGGGGCGGTGAGCGTCGCGGCCGGCGCGGCGCTGCTCGGCACCGTGCACCGGCCGCTGGCCGAGGCCGACCGTACCGCCTGAGCCGCACCGCGCCCGGCTCGGCTCCGCTCAGCTCCCGCAAGCCCGGCACGCTCTGCCTGCATGAGCCCTCCCGCGCTGGGGACCCGGAACGGGCAAGTGAAACGACGTTTCGCGCCCAGACGCGTGGAGGGAAGTGGCGAGAGATGCGCATCGCCTTTCTGGTGGCCCCCGAAGGAGTCGAGCAGGTCGAGCTGACGGACCCGTGGAAGAGCGTGGAGCACGCGGGGCACACCCCGCGCCTCGTCTCCACGACAGCGGGACGCATTCAGGCGTTCAACCACCTCGACAGCGCGGACACCTTCCAGGTGGACCAGACCGTCGACGAGACGTCGGCCGACGAGTACGACGCCCTGCTTCTGCCCGGCGGTGTCGCCAACCCTGACGCGCTGCGGATGGACGACGACGCCGTACGTCTGGTGAAGACGTTCTGCGAGTCCGGCAAGCTGGTCGCCGCGATCTGCCACGCCCCGTGGACGCTCATCGAGGCCGACGTCGTGCGGGACCGCACGCTCACGTCGTGGCCCAGCCTGCAGACCGACCTTCGCAACGCGGGCGCCCACTGGGTCGACGAGGAGGTCGTCGTCGACGACGACGGACCGTTCCCGCTGGTCACGAGCAGGAAGCCGGACGATCTCAAGGCGTTCTGCGAGACCGTCGTGAGCCAGCTCGGCGGCTAGGGGCTGTCCCTCGTACCGGCCCCGCGCGGTGCCGCGCGCCCTCAGGGGCCCGCGCCCGCGAGGCCGAGGGAGAGGGACATGCGGTCATGGCACGAGGGCGGGGTACGGGCTGCCCGCCCGTACCCCGCCCTCGTCGTTGAGTTCGTTCAGCTCTTCAGCTCGTCACGCGGCTTCAGACCGTGACTCAGACCGCGGCTTCAGACCGCGGAGCCCGCCTTCCACTCGGCCCAGCTCATGTTCCAGCCGTTGAGCCCGTTGTCGGGCTGGACGGTCTTGTCGGGCGAGCCCTTCACCTCGACGACGTCGCCGATCATCGAGTTCTCGTAGAACCAGGCGCCGTCGGTGCCGGAGTCGTTCGCGCCGCGCTTGTCCTTCAGTCCGACGCAGCCGTGGCTGGTGTTACCCGAACCGAAGGGCGCGCCCCAGTAGTTGCCGTGGATGAATGTGCCGGACGTCGACAGCCGCATCGCGTGCGGGACGTCCTTGATGTCGTACCCCTCGGCGCCCTTCCGGCCGAAGCCGACCGTGTCGCCGTCCATGCGGGTCTCCTTGTGCTTCTCGGAGATCACCATCTTGCCGTTGTACGTGGGGTTCTTCGCGCTGCCGGCGGAGATCGGGATGTCCTTGAGCTCCTTGCCGTCCCGCACGACCGACATCTTGTGGCTCTTGACGTCGACGGTGCTGACCTGCGAACGGCCGATGTTGAACGTCACCTTCTTGTCCTGCACGCCGGTGATGTTCTGTGCGCCCTTCACACCGTCGAGCTTGAGGTCGAGGGTGACCTTGGAACCGGACTTCCAGTACTCCTCGGGGCGGAAATCGAGGCGCGTGTCGTCGAACCAGTGCCCGACGACCTCCTGGCCGCTGGTCGAGCTGACCTTGATCGCGGACTGGACGGCCCTCTTGTTGCTGATGGCCTTGTCGAAGTTGATCGACACCGGCATGCCGACGCCCACGGTGGCGCCGTCCTCGCCGGTGTAGGTGCCTATGAAGCTGTTCGTCGGCGAGACCGTGGTGAAGGTCGAGTTCTCGACCGACTTGCGGCCCTCGCCGTCCTCGGCCTTCGCGGTGATCTTGTACTGCGTCGCCCGCTCGAGCTGGTCGTTCGGCTTCCATGAGCGGCGGTCGCCGGACATCGTGCCCTCGACGGTCGTGCCGGACTGAACGGCGGTCAACTTCACGTCGGTGAGCTTGCCTTGGCTGACGACCACCTTGCCGGCGGTGTTGATGCTCGCGCCCTCGGAGCCGTCCTTGCCGGCGATCTTTATTCGGGCCACCGAGCTCTTCTTGCCGCGCGTCTCGGACTTGGCCTTCTCCGCTCCGCCACCGCCGTCCGACGTGCTGCAGCCACCCAGTGCCAGCACCCCGCCGAGCACCGCAGCCGTCACGGATATCGCTTTGCGGTGCGTACCCAGCGTCGTCACAGACTTCTCCATCGCGTCAGAATCCAAGCTCCCCGAATGACCGCGCACTCCCCCGTGCCGGACCAAGGGGACATGTGCGGACCCAGCTCTACGGAACAGAACGCACAGAGGCTGGTGACCGGTTCCACACGTGATGAAACTGTGGCCCAGCACACGTGGCCCTGGGGAAGAAGCCTGCCACCACTCCGCGCCCAACGGCGAAACGCCTGGTCAGGGCGGGTGGGGAACGGCGCTCCGACGCGTGTTCGGGCTCCGGCGCCGCCTTTCAGCCCCGGCGCCCGCCCGAGGCGTACCCGGCGGCGTCGACGGCCTCGCGGATCCCGCGGGCCTCGCCTGGGTCCTGCTCCGGCTCGCCGTCCAGGTCGCCGCGGAGGCCGCCGTCCGCGTCGTCTTCAGGGTCGTCTTCGAGGTCACCGTCGAAATCGGCGAAAGGCGGAAGCGCGCCGAGCCCGTCCTGCCGGACCTCCTCGCTGCCCCAACTGGCGTGCGCCAGCTCCACTCCCGGCAGCTCGCGCACGAGGTCGAACGGGTCGACCAGGTAGGCGATGGCCTCGCCCGCGTCCCCGGCGACGGTCTCCCTCGCGTGCTCCCGCTCCTCGTCCGGCATCAGCTCGTCGCCTTCCACCCGGGCGAGGGCGGACCTGGTCAGCGCGTGGGAGTCGGCGATCTCGACGACCAGGTCCACGTGGAGCCGGATGTGCGGCCCCGAGCCCGTGGGGTCGGTGCGCGGTGTCTCGTCAGCGTCCATGTACGGAGCGTAAGCGCAGCGGAGGCGCGGGTTCCGTAGGACCCGCGGCGGTCTATAACATCGGCCACCGCGCCGTCAGTTCGTGGCGTGCGCACCGCTCGTCGCTCGTCGCACCACAGCACTCGGAAGGGGCTATCCAGTGCCCGCAGCCGGACTCTCGACCGTGTCCGCACACCGCCGGTCCCTGGTGACCGCGACTGCCGCCGGCGCGGTGCTCTGCGCCCTCTGGTTCGTCCCCACGGCCAAGGCCGTCCCGGACGGCACGGGCACAGACGTACGACAGGCCGGCCACTCCGCCGTGACGCACGGCGCGGCCCGGGACAGCGGCCCCCACTCGGGAGCGGGCGCGCCGGAGCACACCGCGGGACGGCCCGCGGGCGTCAACTCCTCGGACCCGGGAGCCGTCGGCTCCCCTTACGTGCTGGGCGGCCTGGCGCTCGCGGGGGCCGGCGGCGCGCTGGTCGTCCGCTCGCGCCGCCGGGCGGCCGGTGCCCGCGCGGCGTCTCAGGCGAGTGCGCCCGTCACCGACTGAGCCGCGCCCACCAGGGCCCCCGTCCTGACGAACTCCTCGCACGCCGCCAGGTCGGGTGAGAGGAAGCGGTCGGGGCCCGGGCCCTCGGCGCCCGCCTCGCGGAGCGCTCTCACGATCGCCGCCGTGGCGTCGCCCGGGGTCAACCGGCCGCCCTCCGCCCGCAGTTCGACCGCACGCGTCGCCGCGTAGAGCTCCACGGCGACGACGCGCGTCAGGTTGTCCACAGCTGTGCGCAACTTGCGCGCCGCGGACCAGCCCATCGAGACGTGGTCCTCCTGCATCGCCGAGGACGGGATGGAGTCCGCGGACGCCGGGACCGCCAGCCGCTTCATCTCGCTGACCAGGGCCGCCTGTGTGTACTGGGCGATCATCAGCCCCGAGTCGACTCCCGCGTCGTGCGCGAGGAACGGCGGAAGGCCGTGCGAGCGGTTCTTGTCCAGCAGCCGGTCGGTGCGGCGCTCCGCGACGGAGGCGAGATCGGCCGCGGCGACGGCGAGGAAGTCCAGCACGTACGCCACGGGGGCGCCGTGGAAGTTGCCGTTGGACTCCACGCGCCCGTCGGGCAGTACGACGGGATTGTCGACGGCCGCGTCCAGTTCCCGCTGCGCGACGGTGAGGGCGTGCGCGAGGGTGTCCCGGCCTGCGCCGGCGACCTGAGGCGCGCACCGCACCGAGTAGGCGTCCTGCACGCGGGGCGCGTCGTCCTGGTGGTGCCCCGTGAGGCCGGAACCCGCGAGCACCTTCCGCATGTTGGCGGCCGACGCGGCCTGTCCCGGGTGCGGGCGTATGGCGTGCAGCTCGGGCGCCAGGACCTTGTCGGTGCCGAGCAGCGCCTCCAGGGTGAGGGCCGCGGTGATGTCGGCCGAGGTGAAGAGGCGTGCGAGGTCGGCACCCGCCAGGAGCAGCATGCCGAGCATGCCGTCGGTCCCGTTGAGGAGGGCCAGCCCTTCCTTCTCGCGGAGTTCGACGGGGGCCAGTCCGTGCTCCTCCAGCAGTCCGGCGGCCGGGGCCACCGTGCCGTCGGGTCCCTCGGCGTCGCCCTCGCCCATCAGGGCGAGCGCGCAGTGCGAGAGGGGGGCGAGGTCCCCGGAGCAGCCGAGGGAGCCGTACTCGTGCACGACGGGGGTGATCCCGGCGTTCAGCAGGTCGGCGATGGCCTGCGCGACTCGCGGGCGCACACCGGTCCGCCCCGAGGCGAGCGTCTTCAGGCGCAGGAACATCAGCGCCCGCACGACCTCACGCTCGACGCGCGGCCCCATGCCCGCCGCGTGCGAGCGGACGATGTTGCGCTGGAGCTGCGCGCGGAGCCCGGGGCTGATGTGGCGGACGGCGAGGGCGCCGAAGCCGGTGGAGACGCCGTAGACGGGTTCGGGCCTCGCGGCGAGGTCCTCGATGTGGCGCCGTGCGGCCTCCAGTGCCGCCACCGCCTGCGGCGACAGCTCCACGCGTGCGCCGTCCCGGGCGACGGCGATGACGTCCTCGGGGGTCGTGCCGGACTCGCCGAGCACCACGGTGTGCATAGTCATATTCAGGCACCCTAGAGAGTGAATCGATTCCTGTCACGACCGGGGCCTCGAACCGCTTCCCCCGCCGGCACGCTCCCCGCCCCGCCTCCGCAGGAGGCACGGCCCGCCCGGTGTCCGGCTCAGCGACGCCCGCCGGCCCGCCACGGCACGTCCGGCCCGCCGGCGGTCCCCGGCTCCCCGGCCCGCGGACGGACTTCCCCAGCGTCGCCCCGTACCCCGTCGCCGCCGCCTCCGCCGTTGCCGCCGGCCCGGCCTCCGTCGGCGGGACGGAGCCCGTCGCCCCTGCCCGGGCCCCCGCCCTGTGACGGCTCGCCCGGTGGCGGCTCGTCCGCTCCGCTCGTCGCGTGCCCGCGGAAGTGCCGGCGGTCGCCCGGCGGTGAAGCCGCGACGGGCGCCTCGGCTCCGGCGCTCCCGGCCACCGCCTCGTCCGCCTCGGACGCGTCGGCGAGCCGTACGACCGGCCCGGAGACACCCCCGTCCCGCCCGGCCACCACCGGACGGCGGGCGCGCGCCGCCTTCGCCCGGTACTGCGCGGCGTCCGCGAGCCGGAAGAGGCGCGCCGCGGAGCGCACCGGCCCGATGGGGTCCCCCGTCGACGCCACGCCGCAGGCCACACCGTCCCCGGCCTGGAGCCCGGCGGCCATGCGGCAGACCTCCTCGGCCGCCCGCACCACCCGGTCCGCGTCCGGTCCGACCGTCAGCAGGCAGAACTCGTCGCCGCCCAGCCGTGCCGCGAGTGCGCCCGGCAGGGTCGCCCCGCACAGCGAGAGCACTATCCCGAAGCGCTCCAGCAGCCGGTCGCCGGCGGCGTGCCCGAGTTCGTCGTTGACGCGTTTGAGGCCGTTGACGTCGCAGACGACGAGGCTGACGACCGTCCCGTCCTCGCGGTGCCGCTGAAGGCCGTCCTCCAGCTTCCCCTCGATGGCACGGCGGTTGGCGAGTCCGGTCAGCTGGTCCGTGAAGGCGAGCCGGCGGACCTCTTCGAGCTGCTCGTTCTGCGCGATCCCGGCGGCGATGATCTCGGCCAGTATCGTCGCGAAGTGGGCGTCCGACTGGTCGAATACGGGTTCCCCCACCCCCCTGGCGACGTACAGCTCACCCCAGGCCCTGCCGTGCAGCACGATCGGCGCCACGACGCAGCAACCGCGCCCCCTGCGGCGCAGGGCCTCCACGCGCGGATGGACGCGTATCGCACGGCCGGCGGCCCCGCCGCCGGCGGTCTCGCCACTCGCCGTCTCGTCGCCCGCCGTCTCGATCCAGGCGTGCGGCTCGTCCTTGCCCTCCACCCGCCAGCGTTCACGGAGGGACTCGGTGATCTCGGGGAAGTCGTGCACCGGGTAGGACTCGTCGTCCGGGAACTCGCTCTCGCCCGCGGCCAGCTTCCCGACGTTGACCAGGACGTCCAGCCGCCCGCGCGCCCTGTCCCAGGCGGATATCGCCGCGAACACGCCGTCCATCGCCGCGCACGCCCGCACCGCGGCGGCGTGCGCGACCTCGCGGTGCGCGGAGTCGCGGGGATGCGCGTCGCAGAAGCGCTGCGCCGTCGTCATGGCCTGAGCCAGCTCGACGACCGCCCGCAACCGTGGGTCCTCTCCCATGAGTGCCAGGCTAGAAGCGTTCCGCCCGGACCGCCGTCCGGCTTGCTCCCGGTACGGGTCGTCCGCGGGACCGCTCCGCGGCGTCCTTTCCCCGGGGGATCGCGGGACGGGGCGGCCGAGGCGCCGCCCCGGTGCGGTGGACGTCTTTCACTCCCCTGGCCACTGCGGCTTCCGCTTCTCGTTGAACGCCGCGACGCCCTCGGCCCGGTCCCCGGAGAACGCGACGGTGCGCCAGGCGGCGTCCTCGATCTCCAGGCCGGCGCTCAGGTCCAGGCCCCAGCCCGTACGGAGCGCGCGCTTGGCGGCCCGCAGCCCGACCGGGGAGTTGCGTGCGATGCGTCCGCCCAGCGCGAGCGCCTCGTCGCGGTCGCGGCCCTCCTCGACCAGCTCGTCGACGAGGCCGAGGCGGTGGGCCTCGGCGCCCTCGACGCGGCGGGCCGAGAAGATCAGTTCGGCGGCGCGGGCCGCGCCCACGCGGCGCGGCAGCAGCTGCGTACCGCCGCCCCCGGGGATGACGCCGACCGAGACCTCGGGCAGTCCGACGACGGCGGTGGGGTCGGCGACGATCACGTCGCAGGAGAGCGCCAGCTCGAAGCCGCCCCCCAGCGCGTAGCCGTGCACGGCCGCGACGGTCGGCATCGGAAGCTCCAGGACACCGGTGTAGGCGGCGCGCGCGGTCGGCCGCTGGCGCCCGAGTTCGGCGTCGCTGAGCGAGTTGCGCTCCTTGAGGTCCGCGCCCACGCAGAAGGCCCGCTCGTGCGTGGAGGTGAGCACGGTGGCGCGTACGCCGCGGTCGGCGGCCAGGTCCGCGCACGCCTCGGCGAGACGGGCCGCCAGCTCGCTGGAGACGGCGTTCATGGCGCCGGGCCGGTCCAGGACGAGTTCGGCGACGTGGGTCTCCGCGTCCTTGCGGACGGCGATCCACTCCCCGTAACGCTCTTCGCTCACGCTGCTCATCGACGCCTCCGGTTAACGCTCGCTCACCAGTGTCCGCGGGTCACTGTACGGTCCGCCCGGAGGACTGAGAACGCCCGCCCTGTCAGACCCGTCTGCGATGCTCCCGGGCATGGAAGCGACGCTGCAGCTGACCGTCGACTGCGCTGATCCGCAGCGGATGGTGGCCTTCTGGACCAGGGCTCTGGGCTACGTGCCCGAGCCTCCTCCCGGGGGCCACGCCACGTGGCGCGAGCACTGGGAGGCGATGGGCGTGCCGGAGGAGGAGCTCCCCGAGGGCGCCGGTGAGACGCCGGAGTCGGCCGTCGACCCGGAGGGCCGGGGGCCGCGCCTGTGGTTCCAGAAGGTCCCGGAGCCCAAGACGGTCAAGAACCGGGTCCATCTCGACGTCCTGGTCGGTGGCGGAAGCGGCACCCCGCTGCCCGACCGGACCCGCCGGGTCACGTCGAAGGTCGAGGAGCTGACAAAGGCGGGCGCCGCGGTCCTCCGGATCATGGACGAGCCGGGCATGGACTACTACTGCGCCGTGCTGCGGGACCCGGAGGGGAACGAGTTCTGCGTCGCCTGACGCGGCCTGCGGCGAGGCGTACCAGCACCGGAAGCACCACCCCGGGCCTGGGAGATCCGCGCCCCGGAGCCCGCTCCAGCCGTGGCGGCGCGGGTACCCGGGCTCAGCGGCGCGCCAGCATCCAGGGTTCGACGACGCCGAGGCCGCGGACGGGCCGCTGGTACAGCGGCTGCAGCGCGAAGCGGTAGTCGGAGAGGTCCTCGGTCTCCTTCTCCGACTCGGGGGCGTCGCCGGCGGCGACGAGCTCCGCCCGGAAGTCGCCGTCCACGAGCACCCGGTCCTTGGGAGCTATCGACGTCAGCCTGCTGGCGAGGTTGACGGTGTTGCCGAAGACGTCGCCCATGCGGGTCGTCATCGTGCCGAAGGCGATGCCGACGCGCAGCTCGGGCATCGTCGGATCGTTGGCCATGGTCTCGATCAGGCGCAGGCCGATCTCCGCGGCGGTCCCCGCGTCCTCCGCGACGTAGAGGATCTCGTCGCCGAGCGCCTTGATCAGACGTCCGCCGTTGGCGGCGACGAGGTCGGCCGCCGTGGTCTCGAAAGCCTCCACGAGCTCGCCGAGTTCGTCGTCCTCCAGGCGGCGCGTGAGACGCGTGAAGCCGACGAGGTCGGCGAAGGCGATGGCCTGCCGCCGGTCCACGGTCTCCTCGTCGTCGAGGGCCTGGACGACGCGTCCGGTGGCCGCGGCGAGCTGCCGCCGCCACACGTAGACGAGGAACTCCTCCAGCTCCGGGAGGAGCAGCTGCACCAGCGGATAGGTGACCTCGTTGCGGGTCATGCCGGGCTCGGGAGGCTCCGTCAGCCCCATCAGGAACGAGTCGATCTGCCAGTCCGCCAGCCGCGACGTGGTCTGCCCGGTGGAGCGGGCGACCTGAACGGCCGTCGCCTCGCTGAGCAGCCCGGCCTCGACGAGGCCCGCGAGGCGGCGCAGCGCCAGCACATCCGCCTCGGTGAGCGCCCGGGCCTGGCCGACGTCGGCGAAGCCCATGGCCCGCCAGAAACGCGAGGCCAGCTCCATGGAGACCCCGGCGGCCCGTGCCGCCTGGAACGGGGTGTACTGGCGGGAGGAGCCGAGGATCAGCTCCTCGATGCGCAGGGCGCTGGGGTCGTCGTCGCTCTCGCCGCTTCCGCCCTGCACGCGGGGCAAGGGCTGGCCCGAAGGCTGCGGCGGCCCGGCGGGACCGTCGGATCCGGGCGCGGAGGCCTCTGCGGGACGGGCGGCGTGAGCGGGGGGCGCCGCCCGTGGGACCGGCCGCTCCGGTGGCCGCGCCGCGTCTCCCGGCTCCCCGTCCGGTGCCGGCTGCGACCCGGACGCACGGGCGGGCGTGTCCGGTTCATCGTCGGCCACTGTCCGCCCCTCGCCGGGCCCGGTCGTACCTGCGCACTGCCCTTCCGTTCTCTTGTCGAGATCTTCGGGGATCACCGGGACGCGCCGCATCCGCATCCCCTCCGCCGCGTGCCAACAATACGGCAGCGGTCCGCTGAACAGGCCCCTCTGTGGACGCTCCGGCGCACTCGTGCCACCGACTCGGCACATCGCCCGACCGCCCGTCACCGACGGCGATCCGGCGTGCACCCACCGCCGATCCGCGCGCGTTCCCGGGGCCCGCTGCGGCGTGACCGCGCCGCCCGGCGGCCACTCGGCACGACCGCCGCGTCATCGCCGTCCGGCGGTCACGCCCCCGTGCCCCCGGCCCCGCGCAGATGCACGATGTCGCCCGCGGCGACGGGGCGCTGCACGCCCTCCTCCGTGCCGATGACGAGCCGCCCGTCGCTGTCGACGGCCACCGCTTCGCCGACCAGCTCCTCGCCCCCGGGAAGCTCCGCCCGCACCGGGCGTCCGAGCGTCGAGCAGCCCGCCGCGTACGCCTCGAGCAGGCCGCTGCCCAGCGGATCGCCGTCGGCGGCGCTCCAGCGCCCGTACCAGTCCTCGACCGAGCGGAGCACCGCGCGCAGCAGCGGGTCGCGGTCGGTGCACCGCGCGCCCGCGAGGACGAGCGACCCGGCAGCGGGGACGGGGAGTTCGGAGCCGCTGAGGGAGACGTTGAGGCCCATGCCGAGGACGACCGCGCCAGGCCCCTCCGGGGTGCGCCCCGGGCCGCCGCCCTCCCGCGTCGCGGGCAGCGAGGTGCGCTCGGCGAGGATGCCGCCGATCTTCCGCTCCGTGCCGCCGGTCTCGACGAGGATGTCGTTCGGCCATTTCAGGCCGGTGTCCACTCCCGCGGTGCGGGAGAGCGCGCTGGCCACGGCCACCCCCGCGAGGAGCGGCAGCCAGCCCCAGCGCTCCTGCGGGGCGGGCGGCTGCAGCAGGACCGAGACGAAGATCCCGGAGCGCGGCGGCGCGTTCCAGCTGCGGTCGAGCCGGCCGCGGCCGGCCGTCTGCTCCTCCGCGACGAGTACGGCGCCCTCCCGCGCCCGTCCGTCTCGTGCGCGCTCCACGAGGTCGGAGTTGGTGGAGCCGGTGCTCTCGACGACGTCGACCGAGGTCCACAGGCTGTCGGCCCGTGTCAGCGCACGGCGCAGCGAGGCGGCGTCGAGAGGGGGGCGGTCGAGGTCCGACCAGCGGCTGCCTGAGCTGTCGGGCGAGTTGGGCGTCATGACGTCAGCGTAGATCCGCGGGCGGGGGCGCCGCCCGCGCGGCGGCAGCGGGCCCCGGCCGGGGAGTCCCGCACAGGCGGGGCGGACGCCGCGCGTCTCGCGCCCGGGGTTCCGCCTGCCGTTCGCAGGCCGCGAGTGTGGCCAACGCCGCACCGACGAAGACCTGCTTCGCGGATAGCCTACGAACCGGTAGCCGCACGCGACGAGTAGGAGCCGCACCCTGATGTCCGAGCAGTCCGAGCAGGCGAGCCCTGACATCCACACGACCGCGGGAAAGATCGCGGACTTCGAGCGCCGGGCCGCGGAGGCGACGCACGCGGGCTCGCAGCGGGCGGTCGAGAAGCAGCACGCGAAGGGCAAGCTGACGGCGCGGGAGCGGATCGACCTGCTGCTGGACGAGGGGAGCTTCACCGAACTGGACGAGTTCGCCCGGCACCGCTCGACCAACTTCGGGCTGGAGAAGAACCGTCCGTACGGTGACGGTGTCGTCACCGGCTACGGCACGGTGGACGGGCGTCCCGTCTGCGTCTACTCGCAGGACTTCACGATCTTCGGCGGTTCGCTGGGCGAGGTCTACGGCGAGAAGATCGTCAAGGTCATGGACTTCGCGCTGAAGAACGGCTGCCCGGTCATCGGCATCAACGACGGCGGCGGCGCGCGTATCCAGGAGGGCGTCGTCGCGCTGGGCCTGTTCGCGGAGATCTTCCGCCGCAACGTGCACGCCTCCGGCGTCGTGCCGCAGATCAGCCTCATCGTCGGCCCCTGCGCGGGCGGCGCCGTCTACTCCCCCGCGATCACCGACTTCACAGTGATGGTGGACCAGACGTCGCACATGTTCATCACCGGCCCGGACGTCATCAAGACGGTGACGGGCGAGGACGTCGGCTTCGAGGAGCTGGGCGGCGCCCGCACGCACAACACGACGTCCGGCGTCGCGCACCACATGTCGGGCGACGAGAAGGACGCCATCGAGTACGTCAAGGCGCTGCTGTCGTACCTGCCCTCCAACAACCTCTCCGAGCCCCCCGCCTTCCCGGAGGAGGCGGACCTGGAGACGTCGGACGAGGACCGCGAGCTGGACACACTGATCCCCGACTCCGCGAACCAGCCGTACGACATGCACTCCGCCATCGAGCACGTGCTGGACGACGGCGAATTCCTCGAGACGCAGGCGCTGTTCGCGCCGAACATCATCACCGGCTTCGGCCGGATCGAGGGCCGGTCCGTGGGCGTCGTGGCCAACCAGCCGCTGCAGTTCGCCGGTTGCCTCAACATCGACGCCAGCGAGAAGGCCGCGCGCTTCGTGCGCACCTGCGACGCGTACAACGTGCCGGTGATCACCTTCGTGGACGTGCCGGGCTTCCTGCCGGGCACCGACCAGGAGTACGACGGCATCATCCGGCGCGGCGCCAAGCTGATCTACGCCTACGCGGAGGCGACGGTGCCGCTCATCACCGTCATCACGCGGAAGGCGTTCGGCGGCGCCTACGACGTCATGGGCTCCAAGCACCTCGGCGCCGACCTCAACTTCGCCTGGCCCACTGCCCAGATCGCAGTCATGGGTGCTCAGGGAGCGGTCAACATCCTCCACCGGCGCCGGCTCGCGGCCGTGGAGTCGGACGACGAACGCGAGGCGCTGCGCGCCGAGTTGACGCAGGAGTACGAGGACGCGCTGCTGAATCCGTATGCCGCGGCCGAACGCGGGTATGTGGATGCTGTGATCATGCCGTCCGAGACGCGCCGGCACATCACTCGTGGTCTGCGTACGCTCCGCTCCAAGCGCGAGCAGCTGCCCCCGAAGAAGCACGGCAACATCCCGCTGTAAGGAGGCCGTCGCATGCTCGACTCGACGTCAGGGGAGCACCCGCCGTTCCCGCCCATCAAGGTCGTACGGGGCAACCCGACTCCGGAGGAGCTGGCCGCCGCCCTAGCGGTGGTCAGAGCGCGCGCAGCCGCGATGGTGGAGGCCGGGCCGGCCTCCGTGGCCGCCGACGAGTGGTCCGACCCGGCACGCACCGTGCCGCGCAGAGTCCCGCACCCGGGGCCGAAGGCATGGCGCACGACGTACTGGCCCGCCTGACCGCCCCGCACGCCACGGACGAACCGTCCCCAGCCGGACGCGAAAGCCCCCGGACCGGACGCGGAACGCCCTGCCCGGCAGTCCCGCCGCGCAGGGCGTTCCCATGCCGTCCGAGCGCCTCCCGAGTGCCCGGTCCGGCACGAATGAGTACGCGTACTCAGGTGCTCGCCCCCGCTGCGCCGCACCATGGAATTCATGCTGTGGACCGACCCCCGCGACGAGCCTCCGAAGGAGATGCGCGCCACCCTGGCGATGCTGGGACGTCTCAGCTGGCTCCTGCCGATCGTGGTCGTGACCATGCTGCTCCTCGTCAGCGTCCGCTGACCCGGGCCCCGGGCCTCCGCAGCGGGCAGACGAGCCCTCCGGCGGCCCCGCCGGGTCCCTACGATGGCGTCATGACCTCTGATCCCTCCCCCTCCTCCCAGCCGCCGGCTTCCGCCGGCTCCGGCGAGTCCACCGCGTCCGGCCCGGGCCGGCCCGTCCGCCGGCTTGTGCTCGCCTCCGCCTCGCCAGCGCGGCTGGGGCTGCTGCGGCAGGCCGGGTTCGACCCCGAGGTGGTCGTCAGCGGCGTCGACGAGGACCTGCTGGACGCGCCCACCCCGGCCGCGCTGGCGAAGGTTCTGGCCGAGGCCAAGGCCGCCGCGGTCGCGGACCTTCCGAAGGCGGAGGACGCCCTCGTCGTGGGCTGTGACTCGGTGCTGGAGCTGGACGGCAGGCCGCTCGGCAAGCCCGCGGACGCCGAGGAGGCGACAGCCCGCTGGAAGGCGATGCGGGGTCGTTCCGGTGTGCTGCAGACCGGTCACTGCGTCATCGACGACCGCACCGGCGCGCGTACTTCGGCGACGGCTTCGACGACCGTCCACTTCGGCGAGCCGTCCGACGAGGAGATCGCCGCGTACGTGGCGTCGGGCGAACCGCTCCACGTCGCGGGCGCGTTCACGCTCGACGGCCGCTCCGCGCCCTTCGTCGAGCGCATCGAGGGCGACCACGGCAACGTCATCGGCCTGTCGCTGCCGTTGCTCCGCAAGCTGATGGCCGAACTGGACGTGCGGATCACCGATCTGTGGACGTGATCCGCTGAAGCCCGCTGGCGCGGGGACGGCCTCGTCCCGAACCGCCCTGCGGGCGCGGCCCGTTCAGGGAGCGGACGGCCTCGGGTCCGGCGCCGCGGGGGCGGCGGGCCCGCTGCCTGCCGGGCCCGGCGGAGGGCTCTGCCGCTCCGCGGTCTCCTCGACGCTGTAGGAGACGAGCGACCAGACGATGAGCCCCAGGACGACCATCATGAAGAGGAACGCGGCCCAGCCCACGAGTCCGACCGTCGCCGCGCCGAGCAGTCCGTGCACCACGGCAGCACTGATCAGGACGATGCGCAGCAGTCCGGTGGGCGCCCTGTCGCGCACGGCCGTACGCACCAACACCGCGGCGCACAGCAGCAGATAGCCGCCGAAGAGCCCCCCGGCGACGACCGCGGAGAGCGACATCGAGCGGGGTTCGAGTCCCGCCATGGACATCTGCTGCTCGTCCACGACCATGCTCAGGAAGACATGCAGCAGAACGATGCCGACCGCCTCGACGGCCAGTATCAGCGCCGCGGCCCCGGCCACCCAGCGTCTGAGCCCCACCCCGCCCACCCTCTTCCGCTCCTCATATGTCCGCCGCCACGGCGATGCTCCCGGTTACCTGGAGTACGTCGCTATGGCACCGCGAACGCTACTTACGGGTATCACAGCGGGCAAGAGGATCGACGCGAAGCAAAGTTTCCCTCCCGCTTTCATAGGAATCCCACAAAGACCTGCCGCCGGGGCCCGCGTTGCGGGACGGAGACCTTGCCCACATCGCCGGTTCGCCGAGCTTCCCGGGGAACCCGGCGTACCTTGGGGTGGCAAGGCACACGGAGGCTCGTGACGACCGCGAGTAACACTCCGTGTGGGCAAGCTCACGCCCGGGGGCGACTCGGCCTGGGGTGTCGTCAGTACCTAAACTTTCACCACTCAGCACATCGAATCTTGTTGCGGAGCAGCGCCAAGTAGGGAGACATCGTGCGCAAGGTGCTCATCGCCAACCGCGGCGAAATCGCTGTTCGCGTCGCCCGCGCCTGCAGGGACGCGGGAATCGCCAGCGTCGCCGTCTATGCCGAGCCGGACCGGGACGCGTTGCACGTCCGGGTGGCCGACGAGGCATTCGCCCTGGGCGGTGACACTCCGGCGGCCAGTTACCTCGACATGGACAAGGTGCTGAAGGCGGCGGCCGATTCGGACGCGGACGCCGTCCACCCCGGGTACGGATTCCTCTCGGAGAACGCCGACTTCGCGCAGGCCGTCATGGACGCGGGGCTGACCTGGATCGGCCCCCCGCCGGACGCGATCCGCGGCCTCGGCGACAAGGTCGCCGCCCGGCACATCGCCCAGCGCGCCGGCGCCCCGCTCGTCGCGGGCACCAAGGACCCAGTCTCCGGCGCCGACGAGGTCGTCGCGTTCGCCGAGGAGCACGGCCTCCCCATCGCCATCAAGGCGGCGTTCGGCGGCGGCGGACGCGGCCTGAAGGTGGCCCGCTCGCTGGACGAGGTCGCGGAGCTGTACGACTCGGCGGTACGCGAGGCCGTCGCGGCGTTCGGCCGCGGCGAGTGCTTCGTGGAGCGCTACCTGGACCGCCCGCGCCACGTCGAGACCCAGTGCCTGGCGGACAAGCACGGCAACGTCGTCGTGGTCTCCACGCGTGACTGCTCCCTCCAGCGCCGGCACCAGAAGCTCGTCGAGGAGGCGCCCGCGCCGTTCCTGAGCGAGGAGCAGAACGCCGAGCTGTACCGCGCGTCGAAGGCCATCCTGAAGGAGGCCGGCTACGTCGGCGCCGGCACCTGCGAGTTCCTCGTCGGGCAGGACGGCACGATCTCCTTCCTGGAGGTCAACACCCGTCTGCAGGTGGAGCACCCCGTGACAGAGGAGGTCACCGGGATCGACCTCGTCCGCGAGATGTTCCGCATCGCCGACGGCGAGGCCCTGGAGTACGACGACCCGCAACTGCGCGGCCACTCCTTCGAGTTCCGCATCAACGGCGAGGACCCGGGCCGCAACTTCCTGCCCGCGCCCGGAACCGTCACCAGCTTCGCGCCGCCCTCCGGCCCCGGCGTCCGCCTCGACGCGGGCGTCGAGTCCGGCTCCGTCATCGGTCCCGCCTGGGACTCCCTGCTCGCCAAGCTCATCGTCACCGGCGCCACCCGGCAGCAGGCGCTGCAGCGGGCGGCCCGTGCGCTGGACGAGTTCACCGTCGAGGGCATGGCGACGGCGCTGCCGTTCCACCGCGTCGTCGTACGCGACGAGAAGTTCGCCCCGGAGGTCAACGGCCGTCCGGACGGACCCTTCGACGTGCACACCCGCTGGATCGAGACGGAGTTCGTCAACGAGATCGAGCCCTTCGCCGGTGCGGGTGCCGACGCCGACGAGGACGAGTCCGGCCGCGAGACCGTCGTCGTCGAGGTCGGCGGCAAGCGCCTCGAGGTCTCCCTGCCGTCCTCGCTGGGCGTCACCGCGGCCCCTGCGGCGGGCGGCAGCAAGAAGCCCAAGCGCAAGGCGTCCAAGAAGGCGGGCAGCGCCGCCTCAGGCGACGCCCTCGCCTCCCCCATGCAGGGCACCATCGTGAAGGTGGCCGTCGAGGAGGGGCAGCACGTCGAGGAGGGTGAACTCGTCGTCGTCCTGGAGGCGATGAAGATGGAGCAGCCCCTGAACGCGCACCGCTCCGGCACCGTCAAGGACCTGCATGCGGAGGTCGGCGGCTCGCTCTCCGCGGGCACCGTCATCTGCGAGATCAAGGACTGAGCCGGCGGGGCTGCCGGGGCGTACGCGTCCGGCAGCCCGTCAAGAGAAGGAAGCGTGACGGGCTGCTCGCCGTGGGGCGCTCGTGCAACGGGCGCGCCACGGCGAGCAGTTCCACGTCCGGACGGCTCATGTCCGCCGGGGGCTCCCGGCGGACGGAGGCCCGCTCAGCGGCGCCTGGGTGCCAGATCGGCCACACGCCCGCCGCCCTGCCCCTGGTCGGGCGGTGACGGAGCGCTGCGCAGCTGCGGCGGGCCCGAGGCACCCGGGGGCCCCGCACTGCCCGCGCCCTGCGGATGGTTGCGCCGCTGCCCGGGCATCGGCATCTCCCGGCGGCCCTTCTCGCCGCCGCGTCCGGGCTCACCTCCGCGGCCTCCCGGGCCGCTCCCGCCTCCGCCGTGCGCCTGCGCGGCGCCCTCGGCACCTCCGGTCTGCGCCACCCCGGCCACGGTGATCTGCACGCCCTGGTCCGCGAGCGCCTGCAACTCGGTGCCCGCGCGGTCGTTCTGCGGCGGGGGCTTGTCCGTCACCAGACGCGTCATGACGTCGGCCGGAACGGTCTGGAACATGGTGTCGCGGCCCAGCTTGGTGTGGTCGGCGAGCACGACGACCTCTGCGGCGGCCTGCACCAGGGCGCGGTCGACGCTCGCCGAGAGCATGTTGGACGTCGAGAGGCCGCGTTCGGCGGTGAGACCGCTTCCGGAGAGGAACGCGCGGGAGACCCGCAGGCCCTGGAGCGACTGCTCCGCCCCGCTGCCGACGAGCGCGTAGTTCGAACCGCGCAACGTGCCGCCGGTCATGACGACTTCGACGCGGTTGGCGTGTGCCAGCGCCTGTGCGACGAGCAGGGAGTTGGTCACCACCGTCAGCCCCGGGACGCGCGCGAGTCTCCGCGCCAGCTCCTGCGTCGTCGTCCCCGCGCCGACGACGACGGCCTCGCCCTCCCCGACGAGCCCGGCGGCGATGTCGGCGATGGCCGTCTTCTCCGCACTCGCAAGGTGGGACTTCTGCGGGAACCCGGACTCGCGGGTGAATCCGCCGGGCAGGACGGCGCCGCCGTGCCGGCGGTCGAGCAGCCCTTCTGCCTCCAGCGCGCGGACGTCACGGCGCACGGTCACTTCGGAGGTCTGGACGACGCGTGCGAGCTCACGGAGCGACACGGCTCCGTTCGCTCGGACCATTTCCAGAATCAGTTGGCGACGTTCTGCAGCGAACACGGAACTGACAGTAACCCCAACGACCGTCTGCTTTCAGCAGTTTTCGTCGATTATTGGAAGTTGTCCATAGCTGCACGGGCCGCATGGTATACCCACGAAGCGGACGAACCGGTCGGCCGGTTTATGCGTCCTCGGCGGTCTTCCGGGTGTGCAACTGCCGCGCCACCTCGCCGATCGAGCCGGTCAGCGACGGATAGACGGTGAAGGTGTTCGCGATCTGCCCGACCGTCAGGTTGTTGTCGACGGCGACGGAGATGGGGTGGATCAGCTCGCTCGCCCGCGGCGCGACGACCACGCCGCCCACCACGATCCCGGTGCCCGGGCGGCAGAAGAGCTTCACGAAGCCGTCCCGGATGCCCTGCATCTTCGCGCGCGGGTTGCGCAGCAGCGGCAGCTTCACGGACCAGGCGTCCATCCGGCCGCTGTCCACGTCGGCCTGGCTGTAGCCGACCGTGGCGATCTCCGGGTCGGTGAAGACGTTCGCCGAGACCGCCTTGAGGTTCAGCGCCGTGACCGTCTCCCCCAGCACGTGGTACATCGCGATGCGGCCCTGCATCGCGGCGACGGAGGCGAGCGCGAAGACTCCGGTGCAGTCGCCGGCCGCGTAGATGCCGGGAGCGGAGGTGCGGGAGACCTTGTCGGTCCAGATGTGCCCGGACTCCTTCAGCCGCACGCCGGCCTCCTCCAGGCCCATGCCGGAGGTGTTGGGCACCGCGCCGACCGCGACGAGGCAGTGGCTGCCGGTGATCGTGCGGCCGTCCTGCAGCGCCACCTCCACGCGGTCGCCGACGCGCTTGGCGGAGGCCGCGCGGGAACGGGACATGACGTTCATCCCGCGGCGCCGGAAGACGTCCTCCAGCACCGCCGCGGCGTCCGGGTCCTCTCCCGGCAGCACCCTGTCGCGGGACGAGACGAGCGTGACGTCGGAGCCCAGCGCCCGGTAGGCGCCCGCGAATTCGGCACCCGTCACGCCGGAACCGACGACGATGAGCTCCTCCGGCAGCTCCTCCAGGTCGTAGAGCTGCTTCCAGTTGAGGATGCGCTCCCCGTCCGGCTGGGCGTCCGGGATCTCCCGCGGATGCCCTCCCGTCGCCACCAGCACGGCGTCGGCGGTCAGCCGCTCCTCGGCAGCGGGCTGCGCGGACGTGCCGCCCGCACCGGAGGAGCCGTCACCCGTCGGCGTGACGACGACCTCGCGCGAGCCTCCGGGCCCCTGCCCGGGCTCCACACGGCCCCGGCCCCGCAGCACGCGCACGCCCGCGCGCGTCACGGACGCGGCGATGTCGTGCGACTGCGCCAGGGCGAGACGCTTCACGCGGCGGTTGACCTTGCCGAGGTCGACGCCGACGACGCGGGCGGGGTCGTCCGGGTCGTGCGTGCTGTCCTCGACGCGGATGCCCAGCTCCTCGTACGAGGAGTCGAAGTTCGTCATCACCTCGGCGGTGGCGATGAGCGTCTTCGAGGGGACGCAGTCGGTGAGCACCGACGCACCCCCCAGACCGTCGCAGTCGACGACGGTCACCTCCGCGCCGAGCTGCGCCGCCACGAGGGCGGCTTCGTAGCCGCCCGGTCCGCCACCGATGATCACGATCCGAGTCACATACCCCATTGTCCCGCACGTGTATGCGACCGGTCCCGCACCCCCCTCCGGCTGCTCCGGCAGCGGCGGCCGGCCATGTCGGGGCGCCCCGGCAGGGCCCGCCCGCGGTCGTCCTCCACGCTCCCGCCACGGCCGTCTCCCCTCCCTCCCCCACGGGCCGTACGCCCGACGCCGCACCCCTCGGAGCGCCCGCTTCCGCTCCCGGCGCGGGCAACCCTCCACGCCCCCCTGCGCCACCGCCGGCGCGGCGGTGGACTCCCGTACCCTCGTCGTCATGTCGCTCTACGCCGCGTATGCCGCGAACCTCGACGCGCGGCTGATGTCGCGCCGCGCCCCGCACTCCCCGCTGCGCGGCACGGGCTGGGTGACCGGCTGGCGGCTCACCTTCGGCGGCGAGCAGATGGGCTGGGAAGGGGCGCTGGCGACGGTCGTGGAGGCGCCCGTCTCGCAGGTCTTCGTCGCGCTGTACGACATCGCCCCGATGGACGAGGACTCCCTCGACCGCTGGGAGGGCGTGGGCCTCGGCATCTACCGCCGCACGCGGCTGCGCGTCCACACCCTGGACGGCGAGGCCACGGCCTGGTGCTACGTCCTCGACGGCTACGAGGGCGGCCTGCCCTCCGCCCGCTACCTCGGCGACATCGCGGACGCGGCCGAGTCCGCCGGCGCACCGCACGACTACGTGATGGAGATCCGCAAGCGGCCCTGCTGATCCGCGCCCGCTCACGGCCCCTGTTCCGGCGTTCGTTCCGGCGTTCCGCGCCTCCCCGCACCTGCCTCCCCTTCCCCTAGGGCGTGTCGCGGCGCCGTGACCAGGCCCGCCGCCGGAGCGCGGCGGCGCGGGCTCCCCGTCCCCGGTGTCCGGGGAACCTGTTCCGGCGCGGTGCCACCCCTGTGTGGATCCCGGGTAATTCCGGGGGCCGTCTACGCGCGTAGGGCCAAAACCGCTACGCTCAACGCGTGAACGCATCAGCCTCGAACACCGCCGACGATCCGTACCGTTCCGCCGACAGCGCAGCCGAGCGGCTACGCGAGTTGACCGGTGCGGACAGCCACGACGTGGTCCTCGTGATGGGCTCCGGCTGGGTGCCCGCCGCCGACGCGCTCGGAGAGCCCGACTGCGAGTTCCCGGTGACGGAGCTGCCCGGCTTCCCGCCGCCCGCAGTGGAGGGGCACGCGGGCACGGTGCGTTCCCACGAGCTGGGCGACAAGCGTGTCCTGGTCTTCCTCGGGCGCACCCACTACTACGAGGGCCGCGGCGTCGCCGCCGTGACCCACGGCGTCCGCACGGCAGTCGCGGCCGGGTGCAAGACGGTCGTGCTCACCAACGGCTGCGGCGGCCTGCGCGGCGGCATGGTCCCGGGCCAGCCGGTGCTGATCAAGGACCACATCAACCTGACCGCCACCTCCCCCATCGTCGGCGCCAACTTCGTCGACCTCACCGACCTCTACTCCCCCCGGCTGCGCACTCTCTGCCAGGAAGTGGACTCCTCCCTCCAGGAGGGCGTCTACGTACAGCTCCCCGGCCCGCACTACGAGACCCCGGCCGAGATCGGCATGGTCCGGGCCATCGGCGGGGACCTCGTCGGGATGTCCACCGTGCTGGAGGCGATCGCCGCCCGCGAGGCCGGCGCCGAGGTGCTCGGCATCTCGCTCGTGACGAACCTCGCCGCCGGCATGACGGGTGAGCCCCTGAACCACGAGGAAGTCCTCCAGGCCGGCCGCGACTCGGCCGCCCGGATGGGCTCGCTGCTGGCGCAGGTGCTGAACCGGATCTGAGGGCGCAGGGTGGGCACAGGCCCGCCCGCCCGCGGGTCGCGTACAGGGAGAGAGGCTGGAGCCGTGCAGGACGTTGTGAGTGAGCCGATCGGCCGGGCCCGGGCCTGGCTGGACGAGGACCCCGACCCGGAGACGCGCGAGGAGCTCGCCAAGCTCATCGAGGCCGGGGACGGGGAGGAGCTGTCGGCCCGCTTCTCCGGCACCCTCCAGTTCGGCACGGCCGGGCTGCGGGGCGAACTCGGCGCCGGGCCCATGCGGATGAACCTCGCCGTCGTGATCCGCGCCGCCGCCGGACTGGCCGCCTACCTGCGGGAACGCGAGCAGCACGGCACGGACTCGGCCCCCGGCCTCGTCGTCGTCGGCTACGACGCCCGGTACAAGAGCTACGACTTCGCCCGCGAGACGGCGTCCGTCATGACGGGGGCCGGCCTGCGGGCGGCGCTGCTGCCGGGGCCGCTGCCCACGCCCGTGCTCGCGTTCGCGATCCGGGAGCTGGGCGCCGTCGCGGGGGTGATGGTCACCGCGAGCCACAACCCTCCCCGCGACAACGGCTACAAGGTCTACCTCGGCGGCGGCTCGCAGATCGTTCCCCCCGCCGACGCGCAGATCGCGGCCCGCATCGACGCCGTAGGCCCGCTCGCCGGCGTGCCGCGCCCCGCCTCCGGCTGGGACGTGCTGGACGGGGACCTCCTCGACGGGTACCTGGCCCGCACGGGCGCGGTGCTGACGGAGGGCTCGCCGCGCGGCGTCCGCGTCGTGCACACCGCCCTGCACGGCGTCGGCTCCGCCACTCTGGACGCGGCGTTCCGCCGCGCGGGCTTCCCGGCTCCCGTCCAGGTGGCCGGACAGGCCGAGCCGGACCCGGACTTCCCGACCGTGGCCTTCCCCAACCCCGAAGAGCCCGGCGCGATGGACCTCGCCTTCGCCACCGCCCGCGAGGCGTCCGCGTCCGAGCCGGTGGACCTCGTCATCGCCAACGACCCGGACGCGGACCGCTGCGCCGTCGCCGTCCCCGACGCGACGTCCGCGGAGGGCTGGCGGATGCTGCGCGGCGACGAGGTCGGAGCGCTCCTCGCCACGCATCTCGTGCACAAGAGGGCGCGGGGCACGTTCGCCTCGACGATCGTCTCCTCGTCGCTGGTGTCCCGGATCGCGCGCGCGGCCGGCCTCCCGTACGAGGAGACGCTGACGGGCTTCAAGTGGCTGGCCCGCGTCGAGAACCTGCGCTACGGCTACGAGGAGGCGCTGGGCTACTGCGTCGACCCGGACGGCGTGCGCGACAAGGACGGCGTCACGGCGGCGCTGCTCGTCGCCGAACTCGCGGCCGAACTCAAGCAGGCGGACCGGTCGTTGACGGACCTGCTGGACGACCTCGCCGTGAAGCACGGGCTGCACGCGACCGACCAGCTGTCGGTGCGCGTCGAGGATCTCTCGCTGATCAGCGCGGCCATGCGGCGCCTGAGGTCGGACCCGCCGAAGGTCCTCGCGGGCCTGTCCGTCCTCGCCGCGGAGGACCTGGCAGAGGGTAGCGAGAGCCTGCCACCCACGGACGGGCTGCGGTACCGGCTCGCGGGCGACCCCGAGGCGGGCGTGGAGCAGGCCCGTGTCGTGGTGCGGCCGAGCGGGACGGAGCCGAAGCTCAAGTGCTACCTGGAGGCCGTACTGCCGGTGCGCGACCAGGCGGCGCTCGCCGGGGCCCGCAGCCGGGCGGCCACCGTACTCGCCGCGCTGAAGGCCGACTTGGCGGCGGCCGCGGGAGTGTGACCGCCCCCTGCACGCGCCCCGGGTGACGGGCCCGGACGGCGGGCGGGGCCCGCCGCCGGACGCTCACCGGTGACGCGTCCGTCAGGTGCCGGCACGCTCCAGGTCCGCCCGGAGCGCGCCGCCGAGCCAGGCCAGGTCCTCGTGCCGCGGTGGCCGCGGCCCATGACCGCGGACCTCGGCCATGAGCAGCCGGAACCGCTCGGCCTCCGCGTTCAGGCCCGCGTCCAGGCACTCCAGCAGCTCGGCCCGGTCCGCCTCCCCGAACAGGCCGGCCAGCACGGCGGACGCCCGCTCGGATGCCGGGCCGATCCCCTCCTCGCGCGCCTCCGCGACGGTCGCGGTCACGTGGCCCGCCCACCAGATCGAGCCTCCGGGACGTCCCGGCACGGTGAGCTCCAGCATCCGGCGCATCCGGGAGCGGAAACCGGGATCCCGGATCAGCTCCGCCAACTGCAGCCAGGCGTCGACCTGTTCGACAGTGGGATTCTCGGGCAGCCGGACCGGGGAGCGCCGCAGCCTCTCCTCCATGTCCGGGGCGTCGTCGATCCCTCCGGCCACGTCCTTCATGAAGTCCTCGATGATCTGGGCGCGTTCGTCGACCGAGAGCCGGGCGAGCCTGTTCATCAGCGCTGTCTCCTCTGCGGTGGAACCGCGTTCCGCGACGGTGGACAGGACGGCCCGGTTCAGCTTCAGAGCACGGATGCGGGCGTCGATCGCGGCCACGTGCGTGGCGGCTGTCTCCGCCAGCGTCGCCTCGCTGCTCAGCACCTGTCTGATCTCCTCCTGCCCGAGACCCAACTCGCGCAGGGAGCGAAGCAGTTCGAGACGCGCGACGGCCTCGGTCCCGTACAGCCGGTAGCCGCCTCCGCTCCGGCGTCCGGGCGGGAGCAGTCCGATGTCCGACCAGTAGCGGACAGTGCGTACGGCCACACCGGTGCGGTCGGAGAGCTGTCCGATCGTGAGTGGCTCCGGTTCGTCCTTCATGCGGCGAGTCTCGGCATTCCAGCCGCTGGAGACTCAAGCCTTTTCCGACGGCGGACTCCCGCAGGGCCACCGCGCACCGGGCACGAAACGGCCGGGCCCGGAAGTCCCGGACCCGGCCGTGCGGTGGTGCGCTGCGGTGTCGTTCTGCTGAAGTCCCGTCGGTGACCCGGAAGTTCAGCTCCCGGACCGCTCGTCGTTCAACCGCTCACGGGCTCAGCGGCCCCAGGCGCCGCCGTCCATGGCCTGGCTGCCCAGCGGGCACGTGATGCGGACGCGCTTCGCACCGGCCAGCGGACCGACGACGTAGCGGCGGTCGTTCGTGCAGTCGGTGTAGACGTAGTACCGGGAACCGGAGCACGAGACGGCGAACGAACGGCCCGAGAGAGACGGGTTCCAGCAGCGCAGGCTGGCGGAGGCGGCCGGCGGCAGCTCGTCCGCCGCGCTCAGGGAACGCCGGGCCGTCCCGTGCTGTACGGCACCGGTGTTGAGGCTGGTCGCCGAGTAGCTGGCGTGGCCGCCCCACCTCGGAACCTCCGCCTGCGCGGCGGGCGCCATCGCTCCGCCGAACCCGAGCGCCAGCGTGGCGCTTGCCCCCAGAACTGCCAGAGACTTTCGAATCTTCACTCTGAGTTCTCGCTTTCTCTGTTCTCGGCCAGCTGGCCGGTCGCCCGTTGACGGACGACGTCAGCAAGATTCGCCAGTTGACGCTTCAGGGACAAGAAGATTCGACTCTCATGAAGATATGGATTCCGCTAAAAAGTCTGGCGATGACCTGCGTCAACGCGGAGAGAATCGATTCGCCAGGCGGTCGCTCCCGTTCGGGGAATTCACCCGTGCGATCCAGCGCACAATGCGGCTCGTTTCTTCACTGAACGAGCCGCGGACGGATATCCGATTTCCCGTGCGCGCAAATCGGCGGCCCTTGCGGTCAGGCCGTCCGGCCAGAAGACCGCAAGCACACCCCGTCGGAACATCTGAAAGAAGGCGTCGGCAGGACACCCCTGCCGGAACACCCGGTCAGAACACCCCGAGCAGGACCGCCAGCGCGATGCCGCCCGCCAGAGCCGGGACAGCGATCTCGTACGCCCAGCGCACCGTCACCTCGCCCTGCGCCGCACCGCGTTCGCCGTTCTCCAGGGCGAGGGCGCGCAATTCGTCGATCGCCTGGTCGGACGGCGCGCGCTTCGGCGTCGCGTCGTCGTCCCCGCCGGAGACCCCGCCGAGTCCGAACAGACCGGTGGGCCGCGCCGGAGCGGAACCCTTCGAGGCGGCGCGCTCAGCCCGCTCGACCTGCCGCGCGGCACGCTTGCGGGCACGCAACGACACGGGAATCGACCACAGTTGGTACTTGGTGCCGTCGGCGACGACCTCGCTGGAGTATCCGGACTGCAGTGACTCCACCGTCCCCCACGGGACGGTGATGGTCCGGAACGGATTGCGCACACGCATCCGCTGCGCGTTCGCGTACACGGCGGGCCGCAGCGTGAAGGCGACGACGAGGGGGACGCCGCAGAGGAGCCCGGAGAGGGCGATGACCCGCGTGCGGCTCACCCCTTCGATCAGCGCGTCGGTGCCGAGCCAGGCGGCCAGCAGGAGCAGCATCACGCCGCCCGCGAGGGCGGCCGGCGAGCGGTAGCAGCGGTCGGCGTAGACGGGCCCCTCGGGTTCGGCCCCGGCGGCTGTCCCGGGAGCCGGCGCACCCTCCGGCGCCGCGGCCTCGGCCTGCGCTGACCCCGCTGACCCCGTCCCCGCAGGCTCGGTCTTCGCAGGCTCGGTCTCCGCGGGCTCGGTCTTCGCAGCCTCGGTCTTCGCAGGCTCTGCCTCCGGCTCGCGTCGCTGCTCGGGCTCGCGTTCACGTCGGGACTCGCTACTCATGGGGCTTGATTCTGCCGGAGGCTCCGGAGGGCCGACATTGCGGCTCGGCATCGATCCGCCGCCGTCGCCGCGGGGTGCGAGGAGGCGACGGGCCCCGGATACGGGCGTGACCGTCGCATCCTGGCCGCTCTCTCCCCTACCGACGAAGCTACGCGTGTAGATATGCTCCTCTGGTGACCATGTCTTCTGCCTCCACCGCACCCGCCTTCGCGGACGTCACCGCGTCGGACGCCGCGTTGCGCCGCTACCTGCACGGCCTGCCCGGAGTCGACGCGGTCGGACTCGAAGCCCGCGCCGCCACGCTCGGCACACGCTCGATCAAGACCACGGCCAAGGCGTACGCCCTCGACCTGGCCATCTCGATGATCGACCTGACCACGCTCGAAGGGGCCGACACCCCCGGCAAGGTCCGGTCGCTGTGTGCCAAGGGCAGCAACCCCGACCCGACCGACCGCACCACGCCCCAGGTCGCCGCGATCTGCGTCTACCCCGACATGGCGTCGACGGCGAAGGAGGCGCTGGCCGCGAACGGCGGTGCCGGGATCAAGGTCGCCTCGGTGGCGACCGCCTTCCCGTCGGGGCGTGCGCCTCTCTCCGTCAAGCTGGCCGACACCCGGGAGGCCGTCGCCGCCGGCGCCGACGAGATCGACATGGTGATCGACCGCGGTGCGTTCCTGGCCGGCCGGTACGGCAAGGTCTTCGAGGAGATCCAGGCGGTGAAGGAGGCGTGCCGTCGTCCCGCCGGCTCCGGGGACGGGGAGGCCGCTCACCTCAAGGTGATCTTCGAGAACGGCGAGCTGTCGACGTACGACAACATCCGGCGCGCGTCCTGGCTCGCCATGCTCGCGGGAGCGGACTTCATCAAGACCTCGACGGGCAAGGTGGCCGTGAACGCCACGCTCCCCAACACGCTGCTGATGCTCGAGGCGGTGCGCGACTTCCGCGCGGCCACCGGCACGCAGATCGGCGTGAAGCCCGCCGGCGGCATCCGCAACGCGAAGGACGCCCTGCGCTACCTCGTGGTCGTCAACGAGACCGTGGGCCCGGACTGGCTGAGCCCCGACTGGTTCCGCTTCGGCGCCTCCAGCCTCCTGAACGACCTGCTCATGCAGCGCCAGAAGCTGAACACCGGCCGCTACTCCGGTCCCGACTACGTGACGGTGGACTGAGGCAGAGATGACAGACCAGATTTTCGAGTACGCCCCTGCTCCCGAGTCCCGCGCGATCGTCGACATCGCCCCGTCCTACGGGCTGTTCATCGACGGCGAGTTCCGCGAGGCAGCGGAGGGCAAGGTCTTCAAGACCGTCTCCCCCTCGACCGAGGAGGTCCTCTCCGAGGTCGCGCAGGCGGGCACGGCGGACGTCGATGACGCGGTCCGCGCGGCGCGTGCCGCCTTCACCGGCTGGTCCGCGCTACCGGGCACCGAGCGGGCCAAGTACATCTTTCGCATCGCCCGCATCCTCCAGGAGCGCGCCCGCGAGCTGGCCGTCCTGGAGACGCTGGACAACGGAAAGCCGATCCGCGAGACGCGGGACGCCGACCTGCCGCTGGTCGCCGCCCACTTCTTCTACTACGCGGGCTGGGCGGACAAGCTGGAGCACGCCGGGTTCGGCCCCGCGCCGCGGCCCCTCGGGGTGGCCGGGCAGGTCATCCCGTGGAACTTCCCGCTGCTGATGCTCGCCTGGAAGATCGCCCCGGCGCTGGCGACGGGCAACACCGTGGTGCTCAAGCCCGCCGAGACGACGCCCCTGTCCGCCCTGTTCTTCGCGGACGTCTGCCGGCAGGCGGGCCTGCCCAAGGGCGTCGTCAACATCCTCACCGGGGACGGCGCGACGGGCGCCGGACTCGTCGCGCACCCCGGCATCGACAAGGTCGCCTTCACGGGCTCCACCGCCGTCGGCAAGGAGATCGCCCGCACGGTCGCGGGCACGCGCAAGAAGGTCACCCTCGAACTCGGCGGCAAGGGCGCCAACATCGTCTTCGACGACGCCCCGATCGACCAGGCCGTCGAGGGCATCGTCAACGGAATCTACTTCAACCAGGGGCAGGTCTGCTGCGCGGGTTCGCGGCTGCTGGTGCAGGAGTCCGTGCAGGACGAGCTGCTGGACGCGCTGAAGCGGAGGCTCGGCACTCTGCGCGTCGGCGACCCGATGGACAAGAACACGGACGTCGGCGCGATCAACTCCGCCGAACAGCTCGCCCGCATCACCGAGCTGGCCGACTCCGGCGAGGCGGAGGGCGCGGAGCGCTGGTCCGCCCCCTGCGAACTCCCGTCGAACGGCTACTGGTTCGCGCCGACCGTCTTCACCGGCGTCAGCCAGGCGCACCGCATCGCGCGCGAGGAGATCTTCGGGCCCGTGCTGTCCGTCCTGACCTTCCGCACCCCGGACGAGGCGGTGGCGAAGGCCAACAACACGCCGTACGGCCTCTCCGCCGGGATCTGGACGGAGAAGGGCTCGCGCATTCTGGCGATGGCGAACAAGCTCCGGGCGGGCGTCGTCTGGGCCAACACGTTCAACAAGTTCGATCCGACCTCGCCGTTCGGCGGCTACCAGGAGTCGGGTTACGGCCGTGAGGGCGGTCGTCACGGTCTGGAGGCGTACCTCGATGTCTGACGAGTCGCAGAAGGCAAAGGCGAAGAAGACCGCGGCGGCGCCGAAGGCGGCCGGTTCCGGGAAGCCCGCTGCCACGCGTACGCGCAAGCCCGCTTCGCAGGCGGCCGGCGCGTCGCGGATCCCGGCGCGCGTCGACGTGCTGAAGACCTACAAGCTCTTCGTCGGGGGCAAGTTCCCGCGCAGCGAGAGCGGACGGGTGTACGAGGTGACCGACTCCCAGGGCCGCTGGCTGGCCAACGCCCCGCAGTCCTCCCGCAAGGACGCCCGCGACGCGGTCGTCGCCGCCCGCAAGGCGTTCGGCGGCTGGTCGGGCGCGACTGCCTACAACCGGGGCCAGATCCTCTACCGCGTCGCGGAGATGCTGGAGGGCCGGCGCGCGCAGTTCACGGCTGAGGTCGCCGCCGCGGAGGGGCTGACGGAGGCGGCCGCGGCAGCCCAGGTCGACGCCGCCGTCGACCGCTGGGTCTGGTACGCGGGCTGGTCCGACAAGGTGGCTCAGGTCGTCGGCGGCGCCAACCCCGTGGCGGGGCCGTTCTTCAACCTCTCGACGCCCGAACCGACCGGTGTGGTGGCGGTGCTGGCACCGCAGGAGTCGTCCTTCCTGGGCCTGGTCTCCGTGCTCGCGCCGGTGATCGTCACCGGTAACACGGCCGTGCTGGTCCCGTCCGAGAAGGCGCCGCTGCCGGCGCTGTCGCTGGCGGAGGTGCTGGCGACGTCCGACGTGCCCGGCGGCGTGGTCAACGTCCTCTCCGGACGTACCCGCGAGGTCGGCGCGACGCTCGCCGCGCACCAGGACGTCAACGCGATCGACCTGACCGGTGCGGCGGGCGACCCCGGCCTGGCGAAGGAGCTGGAGGCCGCCGCGGCGGACAACCTCAAGCGGGTGCGCCGCCCGGAGGAGCGGGAGACGGACTGGTCCGCCGACCCGGGCACGTCCAGGCTGCTGTCCTGCCTGGAGACGAAGACCGTCTGGCACCCGATGGGCGTCTGACGGCTCAGAAACCCGGCTGACGGGCCGCTGTGCGCAACCCCTGCCCCTGAGCAGGACGCGCGCAGCGGCCCGAGCCTTTGCGCAATCGTGCACATTTCTTCACATGAGCGACGCTCGTACCCCATGACTGAAGCGCGTGCCCAGGACTTGATAGACCTCGAGGACGCGTTGGCCGTGGCCCAGTACCGGGCGAAGGTCGCGGCCGGCTCCGACGAATACGTCCCGCACGAGGAGTTGGGCCGGCGCCTCGGCCTGGTCGGTGAGTGAACTTCCAGATCATCTGGGAGGCAGAGGCGGTCAGTTCCGCCACCCGATTCATCAAGGACGACCCGGACGGCCTCCGTGAGGTCTTCCTCGCAGTGGACCGTATCCGCATCACACTCCCCGCCGGGTTACGCCGGCGGCGGGATGACCGACAATGGTCTCTCGTGACCGCCCCCCACGACATATCCCGCTCGCCTCGCGTCATCCTGCTGACCGGACCGTCCGGCGCGGGCAAGTCCCGCCTCTCCGCACGCAGCGGCCTGCCCGTCATGCGTCTCGACGACTTCTACAAGGAGGCCGGGGACCCGACCCTGCCGATGCTGCCGCACGGCACCGGCGTGGACTGGGACTCCGCACGCTCGTGGGACGCGGAGGCGGCCGTCGCCGCCGTGCAGGAGCTGTGCGTCAAGGGGCGCACCACGGTGCCGCTCTACGACATCTCGCTCAGCGCCCGCGTCGGGACGGAGACGCTCGACCTCGACGGTGCGCGGCTGTTCATCGCCGAGGGGATCTTCGCCGCGGACATCGTCGCCCGCTGCCGCGAACTGGACCTGCTGGCCGACGCGATCTGCCTGCGCGGCCGCCCCACGACGACGTTCCGCAGGCGTCTCCTGCGCGACCTGCGCGAAGGACGGAAATCGCCGCCGTTCCTGCTGCGCCGCGGATGGCGGCTCATGCGGAGCGAGGGCGCGATCGTGCAGCGGCACCGGGCGCTGGGCGCCCACCCCTGCGGACGGGACGAGGCGGCCGAGCGGATCAGGCTGCTGTCCACGGCGGGTGAGGCCCGAACGGCCCGGTGACGGCCCGCCATCACCGCGAACCGGCCGCAGCACGGGCTGAGACGCCGGGCTGACCCGGCGGGCTTAGTCGGCGGACTGAGCAGCAGACCGGCCCGCGGCCGTCCTGAGAGGAAGCGGACCGGAAAAGGGGGAGAGCGGGTCGGGCAGACCCCCCGGTTGCCCGAACCCGCTCTCCCGGACCCGTCCCCCCGGACGGATCCTCGTTCCCCCGTTTCCCCCTGCTCCCCCGTGCTTCCCCCGTATCCGGGACGACCCGTGTCCCGTCCTGCGGCCCCCGCCGAGGGCCCCCAGCCCTCGCCTCAGGTTCTGTGGAACTCCGTCCTCGTGAACTCAGTGCTCTCGAGCTGGAATTCGTGAGACGCCCTGCTTGTGGACGTCCCGCTCGTGGACGCCGTCAGGCGACCAGCTCGCCGAAGGACTCCTCCTGGTCCCGGCCGAAGCTGAGCACCTCGTCGTCGCGCAGCCGGCGCAGCGAGCGCCAGATGCTGCTCTTCACGGTGCCGACGCTTATGTCGAGGATCTCCGCGATCTCGGGATCGGTTCGTCCCTCGTAGTAGCGCAACACCAGCATCGTGCGCTGCAGTTCGGGAAGCCGGGCGAGCGCCTGCCAGAGCACGGTGCGCAGTTCGGTGCCGCGCATCGCGTCCTGGTCGCCGGCGGTCTCCGGCAGCTCCTCCGTCGGGTACTCGTTCAGCTTGCGGCGGCGCCACGCGCTGATGTGCAGGTTCGTCATCGTGCGGCGCAGGTAGCCGCCGACCGCCGCCTTGTCGCTGATGCGGTGCCAGGCGCGGTAGGTGGAGAACAGCGCGCTCTGCAGCAGGTCTTCCGCTTCGAAGCGGTCGCCTGTCAGGTGGTAGGCGGTGGCGTACAGGGAGGCGCGGCGCTCACGTACGTAGGCGGTGAACTCCGCCTCGGACGTGCCCTCTTGCCGCGCTCCCGGCTCCTCCCTGTACTCACCGTCCCCCGTGCGGGCCTCCCCTCGAAGGCCCTCAACCGCAGCGATGTGCTGCGGACGCACGCGCCCCGCGCTTCCCCCGCGGCCGGCCGTGTGGCCGGTGCCGCCGGCACACCCCCGTCCGCCGGCGGCGTTTGCCTTGCTCTGGCCCTTGGTGAAGGCGCCGGGCATTTCAGCGTGACCGGACGGAACCGCCGGGGTGTGCAGACGCGTGTGGATAACTGCGCTGACGTTGCTGCTGTGCAGTGTGTTCATCCCGCGCCCCCCTCGGGCCGACCTGTCGCCTGCTGATGACGTACACACTGCACGGCCAGTTTCATCGCGGCGTCCCCCGTCTGTCACAGCGGTGTCACAAGGGTCGTCGAGGGCGTGTCCTCCCCTCTGAGCTGCGGCCCAGCACCGCCGGAAGGTGCTCGCGCGGCCTTGGCGGATCTCCGCGGGCCGTCCCGGCGCCTCTCGGTGAGCGGTTATCCCGGCGGCTGCGCGGGGGGCCGGGGGACCGTGACGCACAGCACGGTCGAAGTAGGAGGGGGGCATGGGACAGAATGGCCGGCGTGGCTTTCCTGTTGCTGATCGAGGACGACGACGCTGTACGTACAGCCCTGGAGATGGGTCTCACCCGCCAGGGCCACCGCGTGGTGACCGCCGCGTCCGGCGAGGACGGTCTCAAACTGCTGCGTGAGCAACGGCCGGACCTGATCGTGCTGGACGTGATGCTGCCGGGCATCGACGGCTTCGAGGTGTGCCGCCGCATCCGGCGCACCGACCAGTTGCCGATCATCCTGCTCACCGCCCGCAGTGACGACATCGACGTGGTCGTGGGGCTGGAGTCGGGCGCCGACGACTACGTGGTGAAGCCCGTCCAGGGCCGCGTGCTGGACGCCCGCATCCGCGCGGTGATGCGGCGCGGCGAGCGCGAGTCCAACGACGCGGCGACGTTCGGCTCGCTCGTCATCGACCGTTCCGCGATGACCGTCACCAAGAACGGTGAGGACCTCCAACTGACGCCCACCGAGCTGCGGTTGCTGCTGGAACTGAGCAGGCGGCCCGGACAGGCCCTGTCCCGGCAGCAGTTGCTGCGACTGGTGTGGGAGCACGACTACCTGGGCGACTCGCGGCTCGTGGACGCCTGCGTCCAGCGGCTCCGCGCGAAGGTCGAGGACGTGCCGTCGTCGCCCACGCTGATCCGCACGGTGCGAGGCGTCGGATACAGGCTGGACGCTCCGCAGTGAACGACCCGGCACAGCCGAGGTCGCGGGAGGGCGGGGGCAGCAGGGAGCGCGGAACGCGCCACGGCGAGGGACGCCCGCCGCGCCGGCCCGCGCAGGGCGGCGCGGCGGACAAGGGCCCCAATCCCCAGCAGAAGGCGCGGAGTTGGTTCGCAGGCGTGCTGCCGACGCTCCGGCTGCGGCTGGTCGTCGTGTTCGCGCTGGTGGCGCTGACGGCGGCCGTCTCGGCGTCCGGCATCGCGTACTGGCTCAACAGGGACGCCGTGCTCACCCGCACCCAGAACGCCGCGCTCAACGACTTCCGCAAGTCGATGGAGGACAACGCCGGCAGCCTGCCGCGGCGTTACGACTGCCGCCAACTGCGGGACGCGGCCGAGAAGATGGCCAGCACGTCGCAGAACTACGAGGTGATCCTCACCGGTGAGGACGCACGTGGCCTGATCTGCACCGCGACGTCCGACCAGGACGCCTTCACCACGTCGGACGTCCCCGCCGAGCTGCGCAACGCCGTCGCCAAGCGGCGGCCCGTCGACGTCGGCAACAGCCATCCGTACCACCTCTACTGGCAGCGGACGTCCGATGGCGGCGGCAGCGAGCCGTTCCTCGTCGGCGGCGCGAAGATGATCGGCGAGGGGCCCACCCCGTCGGGTTTCATGCGCAAGTCCCTGGGGCCCGAGCGGGACGATCTGAACTCCCTTGCCTGGTCGCTGGGCATCGCCACGGGGCTCGCCCTCGTCGGCGCCATGCTCCTCGCGCAGGCGGCGGCGACCACCGTGCTGCGTCCCGTGAGGCGGCTCGGGGACGCGGCACGGCGGCTCGGCGAGGGGAAGCTCGACACCCGTCTGAAGGTCTCTGGCACGGACGAACTGGCCGAACTGTCCCGCACGTTCAACAAGGCGGCGGAGTCCCTGGAGAACCGTGTCGCGGACCTCAGCGCCAGGGAGGAGTCCTCGCGCCGGTTCGTCGCCGACATGTCGCACGAGCTGCGGACCCCGATGACGGCGATCTCCGCCGTGACAGAGGTGCTGGAGGAGGAGCAGGACAACCTCGATCCCATGATCGCGCCGGCGGTGCAGCTGGTGGTCAGCGAGACCCGGCGGCTGAACGACCTGGTCGAGAACCTGATGGAGGTCACCCGCTTCGACGCGGGCACGGCGAAGCTCGTCCTCGACGACGTCGACGTCGCCGACCAGGTCACCGCCTGCATCGACGCGCGTGCCTGGCTCGACGCCGTCGAACTCGACGCGGACCGCGGCCTGATGGTGCGCCTCGACCCCCGCCGGCTCGACGTCATCCTGGCCAACCTCATCGGCAACGCGCTCAAGCACGGGGGTTCGCCCGTGCGGGTCTCCGTGCGGACCGAGGAGACGGCGGACGGCAGGGGCGAGCTCGTCATCGAGATCTCCGACCGCGGCCCGGGCATCCCGGAGGAGAAACTGCCGCACGTCTTCGAGCGGTTCTTCAAGGCCAGCGCCTCCCGGCCCCGTTCGGAGGGCAGCGGGCTGGGCCTGTCCATCGCCCAGGAGAACGCCCACATCCACGGCGGCTCCATCTCGGCCCGGAACGACCCCTCGCCGGAGGGCGGAGCGGTCTTCACCCTCCGCCTTCCGCGCGACACCGACGCCCGGCGTCCCGAGGAGGCGGACGACGCGGACGGCGGGACGGCGGAGAGCGGCGGGAACGGAACGGCCGGCGGAGAAGACGACGGCAGGAAGGACGGGCGGTGAAACGCGCGCAGTTCCTCGCGGCGTCCCGGCGGAAGCAGTACGTCCGTACGGACCGTCCGCGGCGTCCCGGCACGTCACGGCGCCGCACGGACCGGCTGCTGCGGGTGCCCGCGTCCCTGCGTACGGGGCTGCGCGCCGCCTCGGGGGCCCTCGTCGGGCTGGCCTTCCTCGGCGGCCTCGCCGCCGGCTGCGGCATCCGCTCCACCTCCGTACCCGTCGACGCGGGAGCCGCGCCGTCCCGGGTCGGCTGCGTACTGCCGGGCGACGGGGAGACGGCCGGCCGCGGCGGCAAGGGAAACCTGCCGGTGCGGGTCTACCTCGCCTGCGGCAATCGGGTCTCCCCCGTGGAACGCCATGTGGCGCTGCCCGACGGGGACGACTCGGAGAAGCTGCCCGTGGCCCGCGGCCTGCTCGACGCGCTGCAGGCGGAGCCCGACTCCGAGGAGGAGTCGGCCGGGTTCCGTACCGCTGTCCCCCGCGACCTGAAGGTCGAGGGCCCCGCCGAGGGCGATCCCCCCGGCGCGCTGCGGCTGAGTTCGCCGCTGGAGGAACTGCCGTCGTTCGCGCTGGCGCAGATCGTCTGCACGTACGCCGACACCGCCGCGAGCGGCAGCGACCGCTCAGTGATCCTCGGCGGCCCCGCGCGCGGCGGCGGGGACGGGCAGCGACTGCGGCGGTACGAGTGCGGGCCGGCGCTGCGGACCAGTCCGGAAGCCGCCGAGACGGCGGGAACACCTGCCTGACCCGGTACGCGGCGTGCCGACCGGAACCGCCGGACCCTGCCGCCGCGTCCGTGCTGGTGTGCAGCACCATGGCCGCGGCGGCGGAAGCGCCGCTCCCACATCCCGTATCCGCGTCGCAGGAGCCGTCCTGCTGACCGCGTATCTGGCGTTCGCCGGATGGGTCTCGCTGCGCCCGCTGTCGGTGCCGTGGGTCGCGCCGGCCAATCTGACGCCCTTCGCGACGATCCGCCCCGCTCTGCTCAGCGGCTCGCCCGGCGCACTGGCGGGGCTCGCCGAGGGGCTGCTGCTGCTCGCCCCCCTCGGGGTGCTGATGCCGCTGGCGGCGGGACGTCTGCACCGCTCCCTGCCGGGGACCTTCGCCGGCACCGTCTCTGCCGGAGCTCTCCTTTCGTCCCTGCTGGTGGTGCTCCAGTCGGGCGCGCCGGGCCACGTGCCGGACGTCGACTCGGTGCTGCTGAACACCGCGGGGGTCGCTCTCGTGTCGCTGCTGGTCTTCCCGCCGGTACGCGCCGCGCTCCTCAGGCGCTGCGAGGAGGGGCCGGCGCCCTTCGGGGAGGTCCTGGCGGGGCCGGGAACGTGCGATGCCCTCCACCGCCGGGAGGAGGCGGGTCAGGGTCCGACCCCGAGGACAGCGGGGGTCGGAATCGCCCCGTAGCCCGAGGCCGGGGGTGTGAACGGCCCCTAGCCTGGAAACTCGATACGTCGTAACGATCCGGAGTGAAGGAGTCGCGTCATGGCTGCACTTGCCCGTCCGCGTCAGGAACGGATGATCGGCGGTGTGTGTGCCGGGCTGGCACGCCGCTTCGGAATGAAGCCCAACACCATGCGGCTGATCTTCGTGGTGTCCTGCCTGCTGCCCGGACCGCAGTTCCTCGTCTACCTCGCGTTGTGGATCCTGCTTCCCAACGAGGGCGAGCGGACAGCCTGGTAGAGGAGCCGTCCCGGGAACGGGACACGAAGACGGCGGGCCCGCGCATCGAGTCGATGCGCGGGCCCGCCGTCGTGGGGCCTGTCAGAGACCCAGCCCGGAGGTGAGCGGGGAGCTGATCGGAAGGCCCAGCGGGCCCTTCTTGCTCTGCGGCTTCTGCGGGGCCTGCGGCGACTGCGGGTTCTGCGGCTTCTGCTGGAGCAGCCCCTCCGGGGTCTGCGCCTGCGGCTGGGCCTGCTGACCCTGCGGCTGGGACGTCTTCCCCTGCGGCTGCCCCTGCTGACCCTGCGGCTGGGCCTGCTGGTCTTGCGGCTGGCCCTGCTGGCCTTGCGGCTGGGACGTCTTCCCCTGCGGCTGCACCGCCTGGGTCTGCGGCTGGCCCTGGCCGGGGGCCGAGGGGGTGCCGGAGGTGTCGGCGGAAGCGACGCCCATCCCGGCGACGACGACGGCGGCGCTGATCACAGCGACGCTGAGGAGCTTCCTGGTTACCTGCTGCATGAGTTTCCGTCCTCATCGTTGGGGCTTGTTCAGCTCGGCGAACGTAGCGATCACCGCAGAACGCCACAAACACCCAGAGATGCGCGGAAGTCGGGCAGGTGATCCGATGAGCTTCTGTCACCGGCGCCTTGCCCGGACTCCCGCGATCAGCCGCCCCGGCGGCCCCGGCGGAAGACTTCGCAGGTCATACCCTCAGCGAGGTCAGTTGCTGAAGAGCCACTCGGACTTCAGCTCCGCATAGCCGGGCTTGATCACTTCATTGATCATGGGGAGACGTTCATCAAAAGGAATGAACGCGGACTTCATCGCATTGACGGTGAACCACTGCATGTCGTCGAGCGTGTAGCGGAACGTCTCCACGAGGTGCTCGAACTCCTGGCTCATGCTGGTGCCGCTCATGAGCCGATTGTCGGTGTTGACCGTCGCCCTGAAGTGGAGCCTGCGCAGCAGCCCGATGGGGTGCTCGGCGTACGAAGCGGCCGCCCCCGTCTGCAGGTTGGACGAGGGGCACAGTTCCAGGGGAATCCGCTTGTCACGGACGTACGAGGCGAGGCGGCCCAGCTTCACCGTCCCGTCGTCGTCGGCCTGGATGTCGTCGATGATGCGCACCCCGTGGCCGAGCCGGTCCGCGCCGCACCACTGGAGCGCCTGCCAGATCGACGGAAGACCGAAGGCCTCCCCCGCGTGGATCGTGAAGTGGTTGTTCTCCCGCTTGAGGTACTCGAAGGCGTCGAGGTGCCGGGTGGGAGGGTGACCCGCCTCCGCGCCGGCGATGTCGAACCCGACGACGCCCACGTCGCGGTACCTGTTGGCGAGTTCGGCGATCTCCAGGGCGCGCGCCGCGTGCCGCATCGCGGTGAGCAGCGCGCCGACGCGGATGCGGCCCCCCGTGGCACGGGCCCGCCGCTCGCCCTCGCGGAAGCCCTCGTTGACGGCCTCCACGACCTCTTCGAGCGTGAGGCCCTTCTCCAGGTGCTGTTCGGGCGCGAAGCGGACCTCCGCGTAGACGACGCCGTCCGCCGCCAGGTCCTCGGCGCACTCGGCCGCGACGCGGAAGAGCGCGTCACGTGTCTGCATGACGCCGACCGTGTGCGAGAACGTCTCCAGGTAGCGCTCCAGCGAACCGGAGTCGGCGGAGGCGCGGAACCAGCTCTCCAGCTTGGCCGCGTCGGTCTCGGGGAGGGCTTCGTACCCCGTCTCCCGGGCCAGTTCGACGATGGTGGCGGGCCGCAGGCCACCGTCGAGGTGGTCGTGCAGCAGCACCTTCGGGGCCCGGCGGATCTGCTCGGGTGTGGGAACGGTGTTGAGGGTCTGGCTCGTCATCTGCGTACTGTAGCTCCTACGCGCGTAGACGGCATCTGCACCACAACTTCCTTTTCGCCGCACCTGGTTGTGGCCGCGAAGCTGTTCGATATCCAATGGTGATCCAGTAGCGCCGTTCGCCCACTCGCGCTTCTGCCATCGTCTTCCCCATGGCTCAGCAAGCTTTGCCCGAGCGGGAGGCCCGACTGGGGCGGGCGATGGGCGCCGACGAGGACGGCACGGCACCGCACGCCGTGGTGGTGCTGCTGCCCGGGAGCGGGCTGCCCCGCAGCACCCGGCGGCCGTCGGCGGTCGCCGCGGCGGCGTTACGGCCTTTCGCACGGCGGCTGGTGCGCGCCGCGCTGCAGGGCGAGCCGGACTCCTCCCTGGTGGTCCACACCCTGCACTACCGCTACCGCGGCTGGAACGGGCAGGCGGCGCACCCCGCGCACGACGCGGAGTGGGCCGTCGCCGAAGTGGTGCGCCGCTACGGGGACGTTCCCGTCTGCCTGGCCGGCTTCGACGTCGGCGCGCGTGCGGCGCTGCGGGCCGCCGGGCACCCGATGGTGGAGTCCGTGCTGGCCGTCTCACCCTGGCTGCCGGAGACGGAGGACGGCCCGCCCGGCGGGACGGAGGAGCCCGGAGCCCGGGCGGCTCCCTCCGGTGCCGACGCGGAGAGTCCCGGTGTGGAGAGTCCCGGCGTGGAGGTGGGGGCCGCCGGCCGGAGGACCGCGGAGCAGCCCGGGAAGGTCGCCGCGGACGACGCCGGCGCGGAGCCGGACGGCCCACCGCGTGGCGCCCGGGCAGCGAACCGGGCCGCGTGCGAGTCCGAACCGGTCAGGCAACTGATCGGCAGGCACGTGCTGATGGTGCACGGCTCGGACGACGAGCACACAGCTCCGGAGCTGTCGTACCGGCTGGCGGAGCGGGCGAAGAAGTCGAACGCGAACGTGTGCCGCTTCGAAGTCCACACGGACGGCCACAGGTTGCGTCATCACCAGGCCGAAGTCGCCGCCCTGGCCGAGAACTTCATACTCGGCACGCTGTGCGGCAGGGAGTTCGCCCGGCCGCTCGTCGACGCGATGGCGGCGCCGCCCCCGCTCGGCCTCCGGATGCCGCTCGCCTCGGGCTTCGGGCGCAGCCTCCGCCGCTGACGGACCCGCCGGGACGGCCGGAGCGAGGAGCCCCGGTCCGTCCGGCAGGGTCCGGCGGCGGCTGAAGACCTGCCGACCGGGACCGCCCGCCGGGACGGCCGCGCGGCATGGCTTCAGGACGCGCGGCCCGTATGGACGGTGGTGGCCGTCAGGTAGAAGGCGTCCGGGCGGTGCATGATCCCGGTCGGGGCCTCCTCGTCGAGCAGGGCGTCCAGGGTGGCCCTGTCCTCCTCGTCCAACTCCTCCTCGAAGGAGGCGCGTTCACGCGACAGCCTGGCGTGCAGATGGCTGCGGGCGGTCTCGCCGAGCGGGGCCGGCAGCTCCGTGAGGAAGCTGCGGGTGCCCGCGGGGGTGAGACCGGCGCGTGCCAGCATCGCGGGCCAGTCCTCGACGCTTCGCGTGTGGCCCGGCAGGCCGGCGCGCATCGCACTGAACCAGTCCTCGGTCAGCGCCTCCAGACGTGCCGGCAGTCCCGGACGTCCGAAGCCGATGTCCCGGGGAAGGTAGCGGGGCGCGAGCCCGCGTTCGACGACGGCCAGCAGCCCGCCGGGGCGCACGGAGGCCGCCAGCGCGTCCAGAGCCGCCTGCTGGTCGCCGATGTGGTGCACGACGTGGCTGGTCCAGATGACGTCCGCACTGCCCAACCGGCCGAAGTCGTCGGGAAGTTGCGCCTCCAGCGTCGCCACGCGGCCGCCCACGCCCTCCCGTTCGGCGCGGGCGCGCGCCCGCTCCAGGAGGGCCGGCGTGCCGTCCACGGCGACGACCTCCGCCTGCGGGAACTCGCGGGCGAGCAGCGCCGTGTAGACGCCGGGGCCGCTGCCCACGTCCAGCAGCCGCCGGGCGATCTCGGGCCCGCACCCGCCTTCCAGAAGCAGGCCCCGCAGCCAGGCCGCGGCCTCCTCGGCGAAGGGGATGCGCATCTCCCCTTCCTGCTCGATGTAGTCGGCCATCGCCTCCCAGTCGACGTCCTCCTCGCCGTGCCCGTGCCCCTTGTCGTGTACGTGCCCGTGCCCGTGTCCCGCGTGTGTCCCGGCTCCCACGTCGTCCTCCTCGTCGTTGCGGATCCGTCGGCTGCACTGTTGCGGAGGGTGCGGCGTGCCGGGCGTCGGTGACAACTCGTGTTGCTGTTTCCGGGAAATAGAGCGATGAGATGGACGGCCCGGTCCTGCCACGGGGCCGGACCCCTGCCCCGCCGCCCGGGTCCCCGGCCCACCGGGCGCCGGGTACGCCTCAGCCCGAGAGCAGCCGGCCCCGCCGGCTCAGCAGGAAGTCCCTGAACGCCGCCACCGGGGGTGTGTCCGGCCGCCCCGCGGCCCAGGCGAGCCCGATCTCGCGAACCGCGCGCGGCGCCGAGACGGCCAGCTCTCGCACCCCCGGACGCGGGACCGCCGGCGGCGGAAGCAGGGCGACGCCCAGTCCCGCCGCGACGAGGCCCCGGATCGTCTCCGCCTCCTCCCCCTCGAACGCGACCCGCGGGGTGAACCCGGCCTGCGCGCACAGGGTTTCGAGGATGCGCCGCATCCCGTATCCCTTCTCCAGGGTCACGAAGTGCTCGTCGGCCGCCTCGGCCAGCCGGATGCGGCGCCGCGAGGCCAGCGGATGGTCCTCCGGTACGACCAGGCGCAGCCGCTGCTCGTCCAGGCGGCGGGCGACGAGGTCGGGGGCGTCGGGGACGGGCGAGGTGAGGCACAGGTCGAGGTCGCCCGCGCGCAGCCGGTCCAGCATGGCCTCGCCGTAGTTCTGGACGAGAGCGAACCGCACTCCCGGATGGCCGGCGCGGAAGGCCCGGATCAGCCCGGGGACGGTCTCCCAGCCGAGCGTGTGCAGGAACCCGAAGGCGACCTTGCCCTTAGACGGGTCGGCGTCAGCCCGTACCGACTCCGCCGCCTGCTCGACCGCGGCGAGCGCCCGCTCCGCTGACGCCAGGAAGGTCCGGCCCGCCGGTGTGAGGGCGAGCGCGCGGCCGCGGCGGGCGAACAGCGCGACGCCGAGGTCGCTCTCGAGACGGGCGATGCCGCGGCTCAACGTGGACTGCGGTACACCGAGTTCGGCCGCCGCCCGCGTCAGGTGCTCGTGCCGTGCCACGGCGGCGAACTGCGCCAGGCGCGGGGTGAGATTCGCCCCCCAGTCGGATGTGACCGGGATGTCTTTCTCGTTACGTACTGGTGACATGTCCCGCCCTAGCTGCCGTGATGCATGAGGGGAACGATTATCGCTGTTCTGTGCATTGGACGCATCAACGCCCCGTACGTAGCTTCGAAGCATGCCCACTGCCGATACCGGGGCGCTCACCAAGGTGCGCGCCTCCTCCGAGACCGCCGCGGCCACCCCCGCACCGGTCACCCACGTTCCCGACGCGTCGAAGCTCAGCCCCGGAGACCCCGGGCACAGCCGGATGCGTCTCGCCCTCTTCGCCGCAGGACTCGCCACCTTCGCGCTGCTGTACTCCACGCAGGCGCTGCTCCCCGAGATCTCCCGCGACCTGCACGCCGACCCCGGCCTCGCGAGCTGGACGGTCTCGGGCGCGACCATCGGCCTCGCCGTGGCGGTACTCCCCCTCGCCGCGCTGTCGGAACGGTTCGGGCGCCGGCGCCTCCTGACGATCTCGATGGCAGTCGCCGTCGCGCTCGCGCTGGTGATCCCCTTCGCGCCGGACCTCGGCACCCTGATCGCGCTCCGCACGCTCCAGGGTGCCGCCGTCGCGGGCGTCCCCGCGTCGGCGATGGCCTTCCTCGCCGACGAGGTGCGCGGAAAGTACCTGGTCGGCGCGACAGGGCTCTTCGTGGCCGGCAACAGCGTGGGCGGCATGAGCGGCCGCGTCCTCAGCGGCTGGGTGACGGAGGCGTGGGGCTGGCGCGCGGGTCTGGCGTCGGTGGCGCTCGCCTCGCTGGTGTGCGCGGTGGCGTTCCTGCTGCTCGTCCCCAAGGCCCGGCACTTCCGCCCCTCGCCTCTGAACGCGCGGGGTCTCGCCCGTACGGTCTCGGCGCATCTGCGCAACCCGCTGCTGGTGCGTCTCTACGCCATCGGCATGCTGTTCATGATCGTCTTCGGTGCGGTCTACACGGTGATCGGCTACCGGCTCGTGGCCGGACCCTTCGGGCTCTCGCAGGGCCTCGTCGGCTCGGTCTTCGTCATCTACCTGGTGGGGACGGCCACTTCGGCCGCCGCGGGCCGGATGAACGCCAGGCTGGGACGGCGCGGCATGCTGTACGTCGGCATCGGCACGGCCTCGGCGGGCCTGCTGCTGAGCCTGGCGGACAACCTGGGCGCGGTGGCCGCGGGGCTCGTCCTGATCACCGCGGGATTCTTCGCCGGACACGCCGTCGCGTCCGGCTCGGTCAGCCGCACCGCGACCGAGGGACGCGCCCAGGCGTCGGCGCTCTACCAGATGGCGTACTACACCGGCAGTTCGCTGGGCGGAGCCCTGGGCGCCGTCGCGTTCGCCGCGGGCGGCTGGAGCGCCACCGTCGTACTGGCGCTGACCGCGATGGTGCTGGCGGGCGCGGTGACGCTCTACGGCTCGCGGGCGGCCGCCGTACAGCGCCGCCGCCCGGTCGCCGCTCGGGCCTGACCCGCGGCCGGTCCGGTCCGGTCGGGACCGGACCGGGCCGGGCCGTCAGTCCAGCGGGAAGTCCGCCGTCTCCAGGGTGAGTTCGAAGGGCGCCGGAAGCCGGACGTCCTCGCCGGCCTTCACCGCCGTGTGGACGCGGTAGACGTCACCCGCCGGCTCCCCGAACACGGTGACGGTCGGACCGGCCGGGGCGTGCCCGTCCACCAGCAGGTAGAGCGGGACGCCGGCCTGGGCGTAGCCCGCGGGCTTGCTGATGCGGTCGTGCCCCGCGTTGGAGGGCGAGGTGATCTCGACGATCAGCTCGGCCGCGGCGGCGGGGATGTAGTTGCCGGGTTCGCGCAACGCGGCTTCTGGAACGACCACCAGGTCCGGGATGTAGAGGCCGCTCCGCGAGGGGACGGCGACCCCCAGCGTCTGGTAGATGCCCCAGTCCTCCGGGAGGGATCTCGTGAGGGCGCGCTGAATCTTCCAGGCGATGCTGTTGTGGTTGTTGGCGGGTGGCGGCGACACGGTGACGATCCCCTCGATGATCTCCACCCTGCTGCCCTCGGGCCCGTCGGTCCGGTCCCAGATCCGGACCAGATCGTCCCAGTCCCGGCCGTCAGCCGGGCCGTGGTCGACGGTGAGTGCGCTCATGGCGGTCTCCTTCTCGGTACGTCACCGACTCCAGCATGCCCAAGAGCTCCGCCACGGCGCTACGGACAAGCCGTCACCCGAAAGGGGTTGCGAGGTCAGCGGGGTCACACCACGCGTTCCAGAACGATCGGCGTGACCGCGAACTCCGTGCCCTGAGGTGCGATGTCGTACGCCCCCTCCAGCGCCTGCAGCGCGTACGCGAATTTCTCCGGGGTGTCCGTGTGCAGCGTCATCAGCGGGCGGCCCGCCGTGACCGGGTCACCGGGCTTGGCGTGCATCTCGATACCCGCCCCCGCCTGCACCGGGTCCTCCTTGCGGGCCCTGCCCGCGCCGAGCCGCCAGGCCGCGAGGCCCACGGCGTAGGCGTCGAGCCTGGTGACGATCCCGGACGCGGGCACCGTGACGGTGTGCTGCTCGCGGGCGGTGGGCAGCTCCGCGTCGGGGTCGCCGCCCTGTGCGGTGATCATCCGACGCCAGTGGTCCATGGCGCTGCCGTCGGCGAGTGCCTTCGCCGGATCCGCGTCGGGGAAGCCCGCCGCCGTGAGCATCTCCCGGGCCAGGGAGAGCGTCAGCTCGACGACGTCCGCGGGGCCGCCGCCCGCCAGCACCTCGACCGACTCGCGGACCTCCAGTGCGTTGCCCGCCGTGCCTCCCAGCGGGGTGGCCATGTCGGTGATCAGCGCCCGGGTGCGCACGCCGTGGTCGTTGCCCAGCCCGACCATGGTGGAGGCTTCATGAACGCGCCGGAGCCGACCTTCACGTCGAGGACGAGCGAGCCCGTGCCCTCCGCGATCTTCTTGCTCATGATGGAGCTGGCGATGAGCGGGATCGACTCGACGGTCCCGGTGACGTCGCGCAGCGCGTACAGCTTCCGGTCGGCGGGGGCCAGCCCGTCCCCGGCGGCGCAGATGACGGCCCCGGTGTCGCGGAGGACGCCGAGCATCTCCTCGTTGCTGAGCGCCGCCCGCCACCCCGGGATCGACTCCAGCTTGTCGAGGGTGCCGCCGGTGTGGCCGAGCCCGCGGCCGGAGAGCTGCGGTACGGCCGCGCCGCAGGCGGCGACGAGCGGGGCGAGCGGCAGCGTGATCTTGTCGCCGACGCCGCCCGTCGAGTGCTTGTCGGCCGTGGGCCTGCTGAGGGAGGCGAAGTCCATCCGCTCGCCGGAGGCGATCATCGCCCCGGTCCAGCGGGCGATCTCGTCCCGCGACATGCCGTTGAGCAGGATCGCCATCGCGAGCGCCGACATCTGCTCGTCGGCGACCTCGCCGCGCGTGTACGCGTCGATCACCCAGTCGATCTGCTCGCTGCTGAGCGCTCCGCGGTCGCGTTTCGTACGGATGACGGAGATGACGTCCATGGACATATAGCGGGAGTCTCCTTCACGCGGGGGCGGGAAACCGGACGGGGGCGAATGTCACGGACGTGGGCGTGGCAGACGTCCGTGGCGAAAGGGATGGAGGCGGCGAACCGCGGGCCGGCCGGATCCCTGTGTGGGCGGCCGGCCGGCCCGCGGGCGTCCCGTCAGCGTTTCAGATCGGAGGCGCCGAAGGCGCCGGGCAGCAGGTCGGCCAGCGTGCGGATGCCGTCCTCCGTCTCCATGAGGAGTTCCGGACCGCCGTGCTCCCACAGCAGCTGACGGCACCGCCCGCAGGGCATCAGCACGTCCCCGTGCCTGTCGACGCAGGTGAAAGCGGTCAGCCGGCCGCCGCCCGAGGCCATCAGCGACGAGATCAGCCCGCACTCCGCGCAGAGGGCCACGCCGAAGGCGGCGTTCTCCACGTTGCAGCCGACGACCGTACGGCCGTCGTCGGCCAGGGCCGCCGCGCCGACGGGGAAGCCGGAGTAGGGGGCGTAGGCCCGGGACAACATGTCCCGGGCCGAGGCACGCAGCGCGGCCCAGTCGACGTCCGTACCGCCGGCCGGGTCGTGCGTCATGTGCCCTGCCCCCGGCGATAGGAGCGTCCGATGGCCTTGGGCGGCCTGAGCCGCTGCGCGGCAAGCGAGAGCACCAGCAGTGTGGTGATGTACGGGCTCATCTCGACGAACTCCAGGGGAACGGTGTCCGTCACCAGATACCACACGAGCAGGCCCGCGGCGGCCACCCCGGAGAGCGCCGCCTGGATCACGCCGCCCTTGCGCAGCTTCCACAGCGCGAGTGCCGCGAGCAGCACCGCGACGAGCAGGAGCAGCGCGTGCACGGTCGGGCCGCCGCCGCGGAGCTGGAGCGCGTCCATGAAGCCGAAGAGGCCGGCGCCCATGGCGACACCGCCCGGCCGCCAGTTGCCGAAGATCATGGTGGCCAGGCCGATGTACCCGCGGCCGCCCGTCTGCTGGTCCTGGTAGATGTGCACGCCGATCGCCAGGAAGGCGCCGCCCAGGCCCGCGAGCGCGCCGGAGACGACGACGGCGGCGTACTTGTAGCGCAGCACGTTGACCCCGAGGGTCTCCGCGGCGATCGGGCTCTCGCCGCAGGAGCGCAGCCGGAGCCCGAAGGACGAGCGCCACAGCGCGAAGAAGCTGCCCACGAAGAGCCCGACGGCCAGCAGCGCGAGCCACGAGACGTTGCTCACCAGGGCGCCGAGGATGCCTGCCAGGTCGGATACGAGGAACAGGTGCTGCTTCTCGACGGCCTGCAGCCCGTCGGCCAGGCCGGGCACGCTGAACGTCGGCATGTCCGCCATGGGCGGCGACTGCTTGTCGTTGCCGCCCGCCTGCGCCGCCGCGCTGCCCTCCGCGCCGAACCACAGCTTGGCGAGGAACTGCACGACGCCGAGCGCCAGGATGTTCACCGCGACACCGGAGACGATGTGGTCGACGCCGAACGTCACCGTCGCGACGGCATGGATGAGCCCGCCGAGCGCGCCGCCGACGATCCCGGCGAGGGCCGCGACCCACGGGCCGTGCTGCCAGCCCATCCAGCCCGCGGCGAAGGCGCCGAGCATCATCATGCCTTCCAGGCCGATGTTGATGACCCCCGCGCGTTCCGACCACAGCCCGCCGAGGCCGGCCAGCCCGATGGGGATGGCGGCGCCCAGCGCGGCCGAGTACTGGCCGCTGGAGGTGACCTCGTTCGATCCTGTGACGATGCGCAGCAGGGAGAGCGTGACGAGCCCGACCGCGATGATCAGCAGGACCACCGGATAGGACAGCTTCCGCCCGCCGGTGAGCTTCGTCTTCAACGAGGGGCGGTCGCCCTTTCCGCCGCCCCGGCCACTGGGTTCTTTCCGCGTGCCGGGGGCCGATCCCTCTGCCTCGGCAGTGATGTTCGTGCTCATGCGGACACCTCCGCCTTCTTCTCGCGCTTACGGGCCTGCTTGGCGAGCTGCTCGCCGACTTGACGCTGCTGCATGCGGAGCCCGTAGCGGCGCACCACCTCGTAGGCGATGACGACGCAGAGGACGATGACGCCCTGCATCACGCCGACGATCTCCTGCGCGTACTCCTCGAACTCCAGCTGCGTGCCCGTACGTTCGAGGAAGCCCCAGAGCAGCGCGCCGAGCGCCATGCCGACCGGGTGGTTGCGCCCCAGCAGCGCGATGGCGATGCCGGTGAAGCCGATGCCCGCGGGGAAGTCGGTGCCGTAGTTGAAGGACTTGTTCAGCAGGGTGGGCATTCCGACGAGGCCCGCGACCAGGCCGGAGAGCACCATCGACGTGACGACCATCCGCTTCACGCTGACGCCGCTCGCGGAGGCCGCGGACTCCGAACGTCCCACCGCCCGCAGGTCGAAGCCGAAGCGGGTGCGGCCCAGCACGAACCAGTAGGCGGCGCCCGTCACGACGGCGAGGATCAGGGTTCCGTCGATCGGGTCGGGCGTCGTCGGGATCGTGAAGAAGTGGCTGGACGCCGGGATGTCCGGCGTGTGGAAGAGGTTGCCGTCCTTCACGGCCAGCCTGCCGTCCTGCAGGAAGTAGCCGATCGTCGAGGCGGCGATGAAGTTCAGCATGATCGTCGTGACGACCTCGCTGACCCCGCGGGTCGTCTTCAGCAGACCCGCGATCCCCGACCACACAGCGCCCACCAGCATCGCGACCAGGAGGATCAGCGGGATCTGGATGAAGCCGGGAAGGGTGAGCGCCCCGCCGAGGACCGCCGCGCAGAACGCGGCGATGCGGTACTGGCCGTCGACGCCGATGTTGAACAGGTTCATGCGGAAGCCGATGGCCACCGCGACGGCCGCCAGGTAATACGGGATCGCCTTGTTGATGATCCAGACCTGGCTGTCGCTCTTGATGCCGAAGTCGAGCATCACGTAGAAGGCGTGGAACGGGTCCTTGCCGGTGACGCCGATGACGCCGGAGGTGATGACGAGCGCTGCGACGAGTGCGAGCAGGGGCGCGCCGATCGCCAGGACCATCCGGTCCTTGTCGAACTTCTTCACCGCGCGTCGCCTCCTTCCGGTGCGTCGGAGCCCTCGGAGGCGTCCGCGGACGCCTTCCGGAGCCCGTCGGGTATGGCGTCCTGCCGGGGAACGGCGGCCTCGGCGGCCGGCCGGGGGGCGTCCTGTGCCGCGCCCGCGCCGTCCCCGCCGTGGTCGAGGTGGCCGCTGGCCGCGCCGGTCATGGCGGAGCCCAGCTCCTCCGGGGTGACGGTCGCCGGGTCCGCGTCGGCGACGAGCCGTCCGCGGTACATCACGCGCAGCGTGTCGGACAGGCCGATCAGCTCGTCCAGGTCCGCTGAGATCAGCAGGACGGCCAGGCCCTCACGCCTTGCGGCGCGGATCTGGTCCCAGATCTGCGCCTGGGCGCCGACGTCGACACCGCGGGTGGGGTGCGCGGCGATCAGCAGCTTCGGGTGGTGGCTCATCTCCCGGCCGAAGATCAGCTTCTGCTGGTTGCCGCCGGAGAGCGACGCGGCCGTGACCTCGATGCCGGGCGTGCGCACGTCGTACTCGTGGACGATGCGCTGCGTGTCGTTGCGGGCGCCGCGCAGGTCGAGCAACTGGCCCTTGCTGTTGGGGTGTTCGGTGACGTGCCCCAGGATGCGGTTCTCCCAGAGGGTGCCCTCCAGGAGCAGCCCGTGCCGGTGCCGGTCCTCGGGGATGTAGCCGATGCCGCCCTCGCGGCGGGCCCGGGTGGAGAGCGCCGTGATGTCCTCGGCGTCGAGCGTGACCGAACCGCTCTCCAGCTCGCGCATCCCCATGACGGCCTCGACGAGTTCGGCCTGGCCGTTGCCCTCGACGCCGGCGACGCCCAGGACCTCGCCCTTGTGGATCGTGAACGCGATGCCGTCCAGCACGGCGCGTTCCGCCCCGTCGGTGTCGGTCGCGGTGAGACGCAGATCCTTCACGCGCAGCACGGGCGTCGACGTCACGGTCGACTCGCGGGTCTCCGGCGACGGCAGTTCACTGCCGACCATGAGCTCGGCGAGCTGCTTCGGCGAGGTCTCCGCGGGCTTCACCGACGCGACGGTCGTGCCGCGCCGGATGACGGTGATGTCGTCGGCGACGGAGAGGACCTCGCCCAGCTTGTGCGAGATGAACAGCACCGTCAGGCCTTCGGCCTTCAGCTCCCGCAGGTTCTCGAAGAGCGCGTCCACCTCCTGCGGCACCAGGACGGCCGTCGGCTCGTCGAGGATGAGGGTCCGCGCGCCCCGGTAGAGGACCTTGAGGATCTCCACGCGCTGCCGGTCGGCGACTCCGAGCTCCTCGACGAGGACGTCCGGGCGTATCCCCAGCCGGTAGGCGTCCGAGAGCTCCATGATCCGGTCGCGGGCGCGGCCGCTGATCCCGTACAGCCCCTCGGCCCCCAGCACGGTGTTCTCCAGCACCGTCAGGTTGTCCGCGAGCATGAAGTGCTGGTGCACCATGCCGATTCCGCGGGCGATGGCGTCACCGGGAGTGGAGAAGGAGACCTGCTCGCCGCCGACGGCGATGGTGCCCTCGTCCGGCTTCTGCATGCCGTAGAGGATCTTCATCAGGGTCGACTTGCCGGCGCCGTTCTCACCGACGAGGGCGTGCACGGTGCCGCGCCGGACGGTGATGTCGATGTCGTGGTTCGCCACGACGCCCGGGAACCGCTTGGTGATGCGGCGCAGTTCGACCGCGGGCGCGGAATCCGTGCCCTTCGCCGGGTCCGCCGCCGCGCCGGCCGCCGGTGGGCTGCTGCTGGACGTTGAAATGACGCACTCTCCTGAAACGCCGCTGCTCGGTGGGGGGTTCGGCGGGCCCCGGACACGCCGGGCCGGCCTCGGAGTCGGTTCCTCGTGCCCGGGCCCGGCGCCGCGGCGGGGCCGTGGGACGTCATCGGGCGCATCCGCAGGCTGCCGCCTGTGAACGCGCCCGATCACGAACTCCCGGCCGGCCCTCCCGCGGACGGGGGCCGCAGCCGACGGCCGGTCCCCGCCCTCGGACGGGGACCGCCGGCGGCCCCGGTCACTTCTTCGGGGAATCCGCGACCTTGATCTTGCCGTCGACGATCTCCTTCTTGGCCTTGTCGATGTCCTTCTGGATGTCGTCGATGAAGCCGCCGGACGTGGCGAGCGAGACGCCGTCCTCCTTCAGGTCGAAGGAGGTGGTGCCGTCCATCGGCTTGCCGTCCTTGACGCTCTTGACGAGGTCGTAGACCGCGACGTCGACGTTCTTCACGGCCGAAGTGAGGATCGCGTCCTTGTACTTGGCGAGGCCGGGCTGCTGGTACTGGTCGGAGTCGACGCCGATCGCCCAGGTGCCCTTCTTCTTGCTGATGACCTCGATGGAGCCCACGCCCGACTGGCCGGCGGCGGAGTAGATCACGTCGTTGTCCGCGTCGAGCATGCCCTTGGCCTTGGCCTTGGCCGCGGCGGGGTCGTTGAAGCCCTTGGTGTTGGTCGGGTACAGGTACTGCGAGGTGACCTTGACCTTGGGGTCGGTGTCCTTCACGCCCTGCGCGAAGCCGGCCTCGAACTTCTGAATGAGGGCGTTGTTGACGCCGCCTATGAAGCCGACCTTCTTCGTCTTCGTCTTCTTCGCGGCGGCGACGCCCGCCAGGTAGGACGCCTCGTGCTCGGCGAACACCAGGCCGGCGACGTTCTTCTGCTTCGACGGGGAGTCCACGACGCCGAAGGTGGTCTTCGGGAACTTCTCGGCGACCTTGTTGATCGACTTGCCGTAGTCGAACCCGACGCCGATGACGGGGTTGTAACCCGCCTCGGCCAGCGAGGTCAGCCGCTGCTCGCGGTCCGCCTCCGTCTCGTCGTTCCCGGCGGTCATCTCCTTGGACTTGACCCCGAGTTCCTTCTCGGCCTTGTCCACGCCGCGAGCCGCCGCCTCGTTGAAGGAGTGGTCGTCACGGCCGCCGACGTCGAAGGCCAGGCCGACACCCTTGTCCTTCTTGCCGGCGGAATCAGTTGAACTCTCACCGCACGCGGTGGCGGTCAGGGCGAGGGCCGCGGTGGTGGTGACCGCGGCAGCAAGCTTGGTTACCCGACGCAAGAGGACGTCCCCTTCGGCTCTTGGAAGCGCCTCTTCCGGCGCTGGTTTCCGGCACACATTAACGCGCGTAGATTTCACGTAAAGACTTGCCGGAATGCTGTTATCGGATCGGTGCCAAGGGCCGCTTCACACCCGCCTCCAGGCGGGCTCCTCGCTGCTCAGCGTGTACGCGCACGCGCCCCGTGTGACAGTCGCGGAGCGTCTGCCGGCGGGCTTCGGCACATATGGCGGGGCGGACGGCCGGAAGCGTCTCGCGCGGCACACGGCACGCGCGGTCCGCGGCACATGGGTCCGCGGGAGGTTCGGCGGTGCGGCCGGTCAGTGGCGCACCGCGCCCGGCGAGGTCTGGGCGCCCGGCTGGGGGACCGGGCGCCGGAGCGGGCGGGGGTGCGGCCGGTCAGCGGCCGGTGCGGTGCGGCTCCGGGGTGTCGAGCAGGGCCGCCGCCGTGAAGAGCTCGACGCCGACCTTGATCGCGTGCTCGTCCGCGTCGAAGTCACCCTGGTGCAGGTCGCGCGCGTGACGCTCGCCGGGCGTACGCACGCCGAGCCGCGCCATCGCACCGGGAACGTGCTCCAGGTACCAGCTGAAGTCCTCGCCGCCCAGGCTCTGTTCGGTGTCCTCGACGGCGGGGGTGCCGCGGCGGGCCGTCATCGCCGTGCGCAGCAGCTCGGTGGAGCTCTGCTCGTTGACGACGGGCGGGACGCCGCGGACGTAGGTGATCTCGGACTTCGCCCGGTGCAGCGTGGCCGTCTCGTCGATGGCGGCGTGCACCAGGTCCGGAGCCTCACGCCAGGTGTCCAGCTCCAGGCAGCGCAGGGTGCCGGAGAGTTCCGCCCGCTGCGGGATGACGTTGCAGGCGTGGCCCGACTCGATGCGTCCCCAGGTGAGGGCCAGCCCGGCACGGGCGTCCACCCGGCGGGACAGCAGCGCGGGCACCTCGGTGACGAGCTTCGCCGCGGCTGTGACCAGGTCCGTGGTCAGGTGCGGGCGGGCGGTGTGGCCGCCGGCTCCGTTGAGGGTGACCTCGACGCGGTCGCAGGCCGAGGTGATCGGACCGGGTCGCAGTCCGATTCGGCCCGCGTCGACGCGGGGGTCGCAGTGGACGGCCAGGATGCGGCCGACGCCGTCGAGGGCGCCGCCGTCGATGGCATCGGTGGCGCCTCCGGGCAGCACCTCCTCGGCAGGCTGGAAGAGGAGCCTCACGGAGCGCGTGAGATGTCCGCCGCGGGCCAGGTCCGCGAGCACGAGCCCTGCCCCGAGCACGGCCGTGGTGTGCACGTCGTGTCCGCAGGCGTGGGCGCGGTCGGGGACGGTCGAGCGGTAGGGCACCGACTTGGTGTCCGGGATGGGCAGCGCGTCGATGTCCGCGCGAAGGGCCAGCATGGGGCGTACGCCGTCCCACCGCTCCGCGAGTCCGGGGTGGACGTCGCAGACGAGGCCGGTGCCCATGGGCAGGATGCGGGGTTGAAGTCCAGCCTTCTCCAAACGTGACTTGATCGCGGCTGTCGTACGGAACTCCTGGTTGCCGAGTTCCGGGTGCATGTGCAGGTCGCGTCTGAACGCGACGAGCTCTTCGCGAAGCTCTTCGGGCAGTCTGCCGGGCAGCTCAGGTACCACACCCAGCAGGGCGGCCTCGACTGCTGCTTCGCCGGTCGGGTCCACCTCCGGCTCGGGGGACAGGACTCTGTTCATATGCGCAGGGTAGGCGCATTCAGGCCACCGCAGACAGCGGATCCCGCAAAGTTCAGCCCCTCAGGCGACCAGAAATCTCGGGAGGCGGAGATTATGTCAGTTTGCCGGTGGGTATAACTGTGCGCTCGCTCTCCCGGCTGGGCCCGCCCCCGGAGCGATGGCGGGACGCGGAGGCGTGCGGGCCCCGCTCCCCGGGTCGCTCTCCCCGTGCCCGCCGGCGGCGGAGGACGAGGCAGCGGGGGCGGCGGACGGGGCAGAAGGGGTGTCGGCGGGGCGGGACGCGGTGGAGGCGGCAGGTCCCAGCCGGCGTACGTTCCGGGCGCTGCCCGTCACACCCGAGAGGAACCCCTCCGCGCGAGGAGAAGCGCCCGCTGTCAGCCACGTCCGGTCCACGTCGCACACCGCCACCGTGACCGGCGTGCCCGCGAGAGCGAGCGGCAGCGTGTGCACCACGGTCGACGGAAAGCTCAGGATCGTACGGCCGACGGGGCCCCTGCGTGCCACCAGCTCCAGGGGAAGGTCCGGCCGGACGATCTCCAGACCCGTCACGGCGGCGACCCGGGCGAGCTTCTCGCCGCTCTCGCGCCGGTGGGCGAAGTAGCGGGCGGCCCCGTGCGCGCGCGCCAGCTCTGCGACGCCTTCGAGGTACCGCTCCAGATCCACGACGCCGGTCTCCACGAGGGACGTCCCGACGAGGTCGGTGCCGCGGGTGAGCCGGGGCGGACCGAAACGGGACCGGGTCCAGGCGAAGTCGTTGGCCCTCACGGTCACGCCCGTCCCACGGAGCCGGCCGGCCGAGGCGTCGACCGGCATGGAGCTGAAGATCTCGACGCTGCGCCGCGCCTCCTGGGCGCTTTCCCCGCTCCCGCCGGCCGGCGGGCGGGGCGTGAGACGGGAGCGGGCGCGCCGCGCGAAAGGCGCGAAGAGCACGTCCTGCGCTCCCCCCGCTCCCTTGCGGTGCCAGCGCACGAGGCGCTCCCCCTGGGCGAGCTGGGAGACGAACTCCATCGTCGCCGTGCCGTCGTCGACGACGACGACGCTGCGGGCGGCCGTCAGCGTGAGCATGAGCTGCACGTAGCGGGAGAAGGGGTCGCCTATGACGACACGGCGCGCGCGGCGCAGCTCCCCCGCCAGCGAGCCGACGGTCTTCAGCGGCGCCGCCGGGCCGCCGCGGGCCTCCTCCCAGCGCACGGCGATCCCCTCGTCCCGGGCCAGCTCCGCGACGCGGCGGAGCTGGCCGCGGGTCATCGGATCGCGGGGCGAGAGGACGACGACGGTCAGCAGGCGCCCGTCCCCCGCCTCGTCCGCTGCGGGGAACGGCGTCACGGCGGCGGGCGGCGGGGAACCGGCGTCCCGATGCGCCCACTCCAGGACGTTGAGCATCTGGACGGGGCTCTCCACGAAGGCGAGCGTCCCGCCGTGCCTTTTCCGGGGCAGGCCCCGGGGGCGGCGGGACGCGGCACCCGGCTTCGCCGCCACCGCCTTCCCCCCGGCCTGCTCCGCCGCCTTCTCGGCTGTATCCGTCGCCCCTTCCGAGGGGCTCCCCTCGGCCTGCTCCGCCGACGGTTCGCCGTGCACCGGCGCGGGCTCGTCCGGACTCGCGTCCAGGGGCACGTCCGGGTGCACGTCCCGGTGCACGGACTCGGGCACCTGCCCGTCGGGTGGGCTCACGGCACGGCTCCGTACTCCCCCGGTCAGACGGAGACCGGCTCGCGGCGGACGGACCCGGATTCGGCCCCGGTCCCGGTCTCCGCCTCGGCGACGACGCCCTTGACGCGGCGCAGCTTCTGCATCGGCTTCAGCTCGCTCTCGTACACCTTCTTCACGCCGTCGCCCAGCGACTCCTCGATCGTGCGGATGTCGCGGACCAGCCGCTGGAGGCCGCCCGGTTCGACGGACGCGGCCTGGTCGGAGCCCCACATGGCGCGGTCGAGAGTGATGTGCCGCTCGACGAAGCAGGCGCCCAGCGCCACGGCGGCGAGACTGGTCTGCAGCCCGGTCTCGTGGCCGCTGTAGCCGACCGGGACGTTGGGGAACTCGTTCTGCAGCGTGTGGATCATCCGCAGGTTGAGCTCGGCCGCCTTCGCCGGGTAAGTCGAAGTGGCGTGGCAGAGGACGATGTTCTCGCTGCCCAGCACCTCCACGGCGTGGCGGATCTGCTTCGGCGTCGACATGCCGGTGGAGAGGACCACCGTGCGGCCGGTGGCGCGTACGGCCCGCAGCAGCTCGTCGTCCGTGAGCGAGGCGGAGGCCACCTTGTAACAGGGGACGCCGAACTTCTCGAGGAACGCGACGGACTCCACGTCCCACGGCGAGGCGAACCAGTCGACGCCGCGCTCGGCGCAGTGCTCGGCAATCGCGCGGTAGCCGTCCTCGTCGAACTCGACGCGGTGCCGGTAGTCGATGTAGGTCATCCTTCCCCAGGGAGTGTCCCGTTCGACGTCCCACTGGTCGCGCGGAGTGCAGACCTCGGGGGTGCGCTTCTGGAACTTCACGGCGTCGCAGCCGGCTTCGGCCGCCGCGTCGATCAGAGCGAAGGCGTTCTCCAGCTCGCCGTTGTGGTTGATGCCGATCTCGCCGGTGACGTACACGGGGTGGCCGGGGCCCACGGTCTTCGTGCCGAGGGTGCGCAGACGGTCGGTGCTCATCTGGTCCGTTCTCTTTCTGTTTCGGGTTTCTGTTTCGGGTTCTCTTCGGATCGTTTGGGGGTCGGTTTGCGGGTTCCGGTGGGCGGGCCGTGCGCGGCTCGCGCCGCGACGGCACGGGTCAGAGGGAAGGCCCGAGCAGCCAGGCGGCGACCTCGCGGACTGCGCCCGCTCCCCCGGGCGCGGTGGTGACTGCGCGCGCCGCCTCGCGTACGGCGGCGTGTGCGTCCGCGACCGCGACGGGCCAGCCGACGAGGCCGAAGCAGGGCAGGTCGTTGGCGTCGTTGCCGGCGTAGAGCACGCGCTCGGGGGCGATGCCCTTCTCCTCGCACCACTGCTTGAGGGCGAGGTCCTTCCGGTCGATGCCGTGCAGCACGGGGACGCCGAGCTTCCTGGCCCGTGCGGCCACGACCGGGTTCGTCTCCGTGGAGAGGATCAGCAGCTCCACTCCGTCGCGCCGGAGCGCGGCGATGCCGAGGCCGTCGCCGCGGTGCACGGCGACCAGCTCCCGTCCCTCGGAGTCGATCAGCACCCTGTCGTCGGTCTGGGTGCCGTCGAAGTCGAGTACGACCGCGTCCACGTCGTCGCGGGACGGCAGCGCGTGCGGGCGCGCCGCGTCGAGGAGCGGCGCCAGGGCCCGGGCGCGGGCCAGGTCGTGCGGGTCGTCGATCTCAAGGACCCGTGCGGGGTCGGTTCGTACGAGCTCCGTACGCCCGAAGAAGCGGTGCCCGCACCTGCGGAAACCGGCGGCGTCCATGGCGTAGGCGGCGCCCGTCTCCAGCAGGTCCTGCGGGCGGTCCTGGCGGCGCGGGCGGAAGGCCTTGTCGTGGTTGACGCCCACTCCACCCGCGGGAGCGGGAGCGGAGGACCGCCCGGCATGGTCCGCGTCGGTGTCCGCGACGGGGACGGCATCCGCGCCGGCGACAGTGCCCGCGGCGTCCTCGCCGTCCGTGCCGTCCTCGGCCTCGCGCCACACGAAGCCGTGGAACGGGGCGACGGTCAGTGCGCTGTCGGCGCCTCCCCCGGCGACCGCCCCCGCCACCCCGTCCACGTCCTCACGCGTGACGAAGGGGCTGGTGCACTGCACGAGCAGGACCACCTCGGCGGTACGTCCCGAGCGGGCCTCCCAGACGTCGACGGCGTGGAGCACGGCCGCCTCGCTGGACGCGGTGTCGCCGGCCATCTCCGCCGGACGATCGACGACCTGGGCTCCCGCCGCACGGGCCGCGGCGGCGATGCCGGAGTCGTCGGTGGAGACGACGGCGTCCGTCACGAGCCGTGCCGCCAGGCACTCGCGCACCGCCCGCGTCACGAGCGGCGCGCCGCCCACCGTGGCGAGGTTCTTGGCCGGGACTCCCTTGGACCCTCCGCGGGCCGGGATGACCGCCACCACGCGGGGAGCAGCTCCCGCGCCGCCTCCGCCCGCCGCGGGCGTCCCCTGATCGAACGACTCGGTCATGTCGGCTCCTCGGCGGTGCGGTTCGGGGCTGGGCGATTGCGGGCCGGGCCGTTCCGGGCGGTGCGGTCCCGGGCCGGGCGGCGGTCCGGGGTGCGGCTCTGAGCGCCGGGAGTCGTCGGCGTGCGGGGGAAGGCGACGGAGGCCGCGCTGCCGGCGCGGTGCGGGCGGGTGCTCACAGCTCCCCCATGCGGCGGATGACGGGGGCCACGCGCTGGACCCCGTGCCGGTAGGCCCCGCGCGCCGCCTCCCGGACGGCGCCGCGTACCGCCGCGCGCAAGCCGCTCGCGCTCTCGCCGCCCGCGGCCTCCGCCCCGGGAAGAGGGGCGCCGCCGGGGTCGAAGCCGTAGCGGGCGAGGATCCCTGGCAGGTAGCCGGGGGCGGTCGCCTGCGTGTAGTACGGGGCGATCCCCGGGAGGCGGTCGCGCGCGGCGAGTTCGGCGACGCGTTCGCGCGCGGCGTCGAAGGCGTGCTCGTACGGACCGCCCGGCAGCACGCCCTGGTTCGCGGTCCACTCCGGGGAGGCCTCCGGCAGGAAGCCGGCGTCGAGCTGGTCCCACGAGGCGAGGCAGCCCGACCCGAGGAAGTGGTGGTTTCCCAGCGCCTCCCGCACGCCCAGATCGGTCAGCACGGCGGTCGGCACGCCCCGGTGCAGCGCTTCGAGGGCGGCCGTGGAGCTGACCGTCACCAGCAGGTCCGTACGGTCGAGCACCTCCCCCATGTGCCCGTACACGAGGCGGCAGTTGGCGGGGAGCCCGCCGGGAAGGCGCCCAGCGAGCCGCTGGTAGGGCTGCTCCTCGACGTGCGTGGTGTGCTCGCCCGGGCGGCTGCGCAGCTTGACGAGAACCTCGCGCCGGGGGTGTGCGCGGGCGTGCTCGGCGGCCCGCCTCAGCAGGTACGCGCGGTCCGTTCGGCTCGCCGGCACGGAGGGCTGCGCGGCGAAGACGACGGTGAACGGCCGTTCCTCACCCGGCTCGCGGCCCGCGCGGCGCAGCGGGCCCTCGTACGGCGCGCCGCCCAGGAACGGCAGGGCGACCTCCGTGACGGACGAGCCGTCGGCGCCTGCCCCGGCGTAGACGGAGCGGAAACGCCCGGCGTCGTAGCGGGAGTTGGCGAGGACGACGTCGGCGCCGTGCCGCAGCAGCAGCCCGTCGGCGAGCTTCTCGTAGACGACGCCCACGTAGCCGGTGACGATCACCGGGCGGCGTACGGGACGTCCCGCCTGCTCGCCGTCCGCGCCGCCTTCCGGCCGCGCCGCGCGGGCCATCCCGTGCAGCATCGCCTGCACGGCGCCGCCGACGCATGCCAGGACGATCACGTCGTACGCGTCCCGGCCGGCCGCCTCCCGCACGAAGCGCACACCGGTCGTCTCGCACAGCGAGTCGACTCCGACGCCGACCTCGTCGAGCTGGCGCGGCGTCGGCGTGGCCCGTCCGCGCAGCAGCAGGCCGTCGATACGGGCGCCGGGCGTGAGGCGGCGGGCCGTGAGCGCGCCCCATTTCCAGCGGGTGTCGGAATCGGCGAGAACCGCTGTCCGCAGTACGGGCGCGGAGCCGGAGACGCTCGCGGGAAGAGGGGATTCCGCAGAAGCCGCGGAATCCGGGGAAGCCGGGGAAGCCGCGGAATCCGGGGAATCGGACGGAGGGGCGGAACGATTGGTTGATGGCACGTCTCGAACGCTAGAAAGCAATTCCTGAGTACGGCCCAACGCGAATACAACAGCCGGTTAACAGCGCACCGCCGTACGGCCAACCCGTCGGCCCGCCGGGCCCGTTCACCACCTCGCCATACGCCGTTCACCAGCGCGTACACCGCAGGCCACAACGCGGGAGGCGGCCGCCTCTAATGTCGGCCGGGTGGTCAAGCTCTCCGTGATCGTGCCGTTCTACAACGTGCAGTCATACGCCCCGGAAACCCTTCGCAGTCTCTGCGCGAACGCGCGCGAGGACGTCGAATTCATTCTCGTCGACGACTGTTCGACGGACAGTACGCCTGAGATTCTCGCGGGCGCCGAAAAGGACCTCCGCGGGGCCGTCCTCGTCCGGCACGAGCGCAACGGCGGACTCGCTACCGCCCGCAACACGGGGCTCGACGCGGCTCGTGGCGAGTATCTGACCTTCCTCGACGGCGACGACTGGGTCGCACCGGGCTACTACGCCGAGCTGGTCGCCGCCGCCGAGCGGCTGGGCTGCGACTTCCTGCGCACCGACCACGTCCGGTGCACCGCCCGCGCCCGCACCGTGTCCCGAGTGCCGCACGGCCGCCGCGGCACGGTCATGGACCCCCGCGAGGCGATCCTCCCCGCAGGCCGCACCACTTCGGTCGACTACGCGTACGCCTGGGCCGGCGTCTACCACCGCCGGCTGCTGGACCGTGGCCTGCTGCACTTCACGGACGGACTGCGCACCGCGGAGGACCGGCCGTGGATCTGGCGTCTGCACAGGGAGGCGGAGTCGTTCGCGGTCGTCGGCCTGCTCGGTGTCTTCTACCGCCGCGGGGTCGCCTCTTCGCTGACGCAGATCGGGGACGTACGCCAGCTCGACTTCATCCGCGCCTTCGACCAGGTCGTCGAGGAGACCGCGCGCGACCCCGACGCGGAGCGGCTGCTCCCGAAGGCCGTCCGCACGTACTGCGCGATCATCTCCCACCATCTGACCAGCGGCAGGTTCGAGCCCCGCGTGGCCCGCAGGCTGCGCGCGCTCAGCGCCGGCGCCCTGCGGCGGCTGCCCCCTGACGTCCTCGCCGGCGCCCTGGACTCCATGGACGCCGAGCGGGCCTCCCGGCTGCGCCGGCTGCGCCGCCGTCCCGCCGCCATGCGCGCCCGCACAGGTGAGGCCGCGTGAGCGCGGAGCGGCTGCCCCGGGAAGCGGCTGCCCCGGACCCCGGGACAGCCGCCGGAACGGCCCGGAAGGAAGCCCCGGAAGCCGCCATGCCCTCCCCGACGACGACCGGACGAACGACGGACCCGATGCGCACGCAGATCTTCTTCGCCTCGACCCTGTACGGGGCCGCGACGCTGGCCGCCGCCCTGGACGCCGGCCGCTTCTCCACCTCCCGCCGCCCCGGCGGCGAGCCGCCCCGCAGGCTGCTGCTCGTCAGCAACAACGCGGCCAATCCGGAGACTTCACCGCCGCTCGACGCCATGCCGGGCTTCGAGCGGCTGCGCAAGCGGTTCGACGGCGTCCTGTCCTGGAACGAGACCGTCCGGCCGTTCCATCCCGGGGGGTGGTCGCCGCGCGCGGACGACGTCCCGATGTGGGAGCGGTACCTGCGCCTGCTGTGGGGGCTCGGCGACGGCGGGGTCGAACTCGTCCTGGAGTCGATCCAGGTCGAACCCGCCCTGGCCGTCGCCCGGTTGTTCCCCGACGCGCCCATCGAGGTCTACGCCGACGGGCTGATGAGCTACGGCCCGACCCGCAACAAGCTCGACCCCCTCGTCGGCGCCCGCGTGAGGCGGCTTCACCATCTCGACCTGCTGCCGGGCCTGGAGCCGCTGCTGCTGACGGAGTTCGGCGTCGGGGGGCAGGTGGTGCCGGCCGGTGCCTTCACCTCCGTACTGTCCGAACTCGCCCTGGACGCACCGCCGTCGGTGGCGGCGCTGCCCTCCGGCTCCGCCCTGCTGCTGGGGCAGTACATGTCGGCCCTCGGCATCCTCACCCCCGAAGAGGAAGAGGACCTGCACGTGGGCATGTTGCGCGGTGCCGTCCGGCTCGGGCACCGCAGCGTGGTCTTCAAACCGCACCCCGTGGCCCCCGCGCGCACGTCGCGCGCGCTGGAGAAGGAGGCGGGCGAACTGGGCGTCGAACTCCACGTGCTGACCACGCCGGTGCTCGCGGAGGTGCTGTACGAGCGGACGCGTCCGGCCCTGGTCGCCGGCTGCTTCTCCACGGCGCTGCTGACGGCGGCCTCCCTCTACGGGCTGCCCGTCGCGAGCACAGGGACGGACCTTCTGCTGGAGCGGCTCGCGCCCTACCAGAACAGCAACCGCGTGCCCGTCACGCTCGTCGACGCGGCGCTCCCCCGGCTCGACGACCCCGCGTCCGTCGGTGCGTGGCGTGCGCCCGACGCGGCCCGTGTCGACCGCGAACTGGCCGGTCTCGTACGGGCGGTGGGCTTCTGCATGCAGCCGGAGATCCACCCCGGACTGCGCGCCGACGCCGAGCGCTACCTCGCGCGCCACTACGGCCCCCGCACGCGCCGCTACTTCAAGCGCCGCCGCCTCACCGCGCTCGCTCTGCCGGGCGGGGTGCCGCGCCGGCTCGCGTTCGTGCCCCGCAACCGCACGGTCCGACGGCTCGCCCGGCGCGTACGGGCCCTGAAGCGCGCGGCGTCCGGATGATCCGCGAGGGCACGACGGTGCCGCGGAACCGGGCCGGCCGGGACTCACGGACCGGCCGGGCTCATGGGAGCGGTCGCATCCCAACGCGTCGTAATGTCGCGATATGCGCCAGATGCCGTCCGCCGACATGGTCAGCCTGATCTCCTTCCTCGCCGTGTTGCTGATCTTCTTCAGCATCGACGTGCGCTCCAGGGATCCGGCGGCCTCGAAGCCCTGGCACGCGCGGCTCTTCGAATGGGCGTCCCGGGTCGGCGGGATCGCCACGGCCCTGGCCCTGGCGCTGGGGTGGGCGGACCTCTTCCTGCCGGACGAGAACAGCCCGATCCATGTGGCGCTCGTGGCCGCCCCGGGGTCGGTGGCGGTGCTGTGCGCCATCGTGCTGGGGCTGGAGATGCTGTGGCAGCGGGCGGAGTCGCCGTAGCGGGACGATCGGGTCCGGACGTCCGCCGGCCTCAGACCACCGGCCAGAGCAGCAGCAGGAAGACGAGTGCGACCACGGAGATCAGCGTCTCCATGACCGACCAGGTCTTGACGGTCTGGCCGACGCTCATCCCGAAGTACTCCTTCACCAGCCAGAATCCCGCGTCGTTGACGTGGCTGAAGAAGAGGGAACCGGCACCGATCGCCAGCACCAACAGCGCGGACTGCGCGGAGCTCATGTCCGCGGCGAGCGGAGCGACGAGGCCCGCGGCAGAGATCGTCGCCACGGTCGCCGACCCCGTGGCGAGGCGGATGCCCACCGCGATGAGCCAGCCCAGCAGCAGCGCCGGGATCGACCAGTCCTCGGACAGGTCCAGGATCATCTGGCCGATGCCGACGTCGACGAGCGTCTGCTTGAAGCCGCCGCCGGCCGCGACGATCAGCAGGATGCCCGCGATCGGCAGCAGGGACTTCTCCACCGTCGACGTGATGCGTCCCGCCGTGAAGCCCGCGGCCCTGCCCAGCGTGAACATCGCGACGACCACTGCCGCGAGCAGCGCGATCATCGGCGATCCGGCCACGTCCATGAAGCGCCTCACCGGGTCGGCGGGGTCCGCGACCACGACGTCGGCAAGCGCCTTGGCGAGCATCAGCACGACGGGCAGCAGCACGGTCGCGACCGTCACGGCGAAGCGGGGACGGCGTTCCAGGTCCTCCGACGGACGCTGCGGAACAATGCCCTCCGGCGGTTCCACGTGCACGTGCCTGCCGGCGATGCGCCCGAACAGCGGCCCCGAGATCACGAGGGTCGGGACGCCGACGAGCACGCCGAAGGCGAGGGTCACGCCGAGGTTGGCGTCGACGGAGTCGATCGCAGCGAGCGGACCGGGGTGCGGGGGCACCAGGCCGTGCATCACGGAGAGCCCCGCGAGCGCGGGGATGCCGAATCCGCATCAGCGAGTAGTTGCCGCGCTTCGCGACCAGCAGCACCACGGGGATCATCAGGACGATGCCGACCTCGAAGAAGAGCGGCAGGCCGATGATGCCGGCGATCAGCGCCATCGCCCACGGCATGGCCCGTTCGCTCGTCCTGGCGAGGATCGTGTCGACGATCTCGTCGGCCCCTCCGGAGTCGGCCAGGAGCTTCCCGAGGACCGCGCCCAGCGCGATGAGGACGCCCACCCCGGCGACGGTGTCGCCCAGGCCCGTGGAGAAGCTCTCGATCGTCTTGTCCAGCGGGGCGGCCGCGGCCATGCCCAGCACGAGGGTGCCGAGGGTCAGCGCCAGGAACGCGTGGACCTTGAAGCGGGTGATGAGGACGACGATGACGGCGATGCCCGCCAGGGCGGCGAGCCCCAGCTGGACGGTACCGGCCGAGCTGATCGGGTCGACAGGCTCCGGGCCGGCCGCGAGTATCCCGGCGCTGAGGTTGGACACGGCTGATGCTCCGCTTTCTGGTTCCGGTCCGCGCACCGGACGGACGGGGGCAGTCCGGTGCGCGGGGCATGCAGGGGACGGGGGGCGGCCCGGGGCCGGGCCGCCGGCGGGTCGGAGGACAGGGCCGACGCGCCCTAGGGGCCTGCCGGCACCGGGCCCCGCTCGCGGATGACGTCGAGGGCGCGCTCGGTGACCGTGCCGGGGCCGACCCGCACGGAGACGGCCGCTCCCCGCTCGTCGTCCTCCAGCGGTTCGAGCGTGGCGAACTGGGAGTCCAGCAGGCTCGGCGGCATGAAGTGGCCGGGCCGCTGCTCCATGCGCCGCGCGATGAGCGACCGGTCCCCGGTGAGGTGGAGGAAGAACACGTCCGGAGCGGCGGCGCGCAGCCTGTCGCGGTACGCGCGTTTCAGCGCGGAGCAGCTGACCACTCCGCCCAGGCCCGTTCGCGCCGCGGCCCAGCACCCGATGGCGTCCAGCCAGGGCGCGCGGTCGGCGTCGTCGAGCGGGGTCCCGGCCGTCATCTTGGCGACGTTCGAAGCGGGGTGGAAGGCGTCGGCCTCCGCGTAGGGCACGTTCATCGCCTCGGCGAGGAGCGCGCCGACGGTGGTCTTGCCCGTGCCGGCCACACCCATGACCACCACGACCGCGGAGGAACCCGGCCCCTCGGCCGAAGCGCCGCGCGCCGTCGCTTCCGCCGCTGCACTGACCTCGGCACCCATCGCACACCTCGCTGTCCGTCCTCGTCGACCGGGCGCGGGACACTCAACCTCATTACGTCATACGTATTCAATAGCAAGCCGCTAAATAGTCATACTTAATTGGGGTGACGGTCACCACGTACGCTGAGTCCCCGGGGCGGCGACGACGTACGGAGACCCATGACGAGCCAGGCGGAGAGCCGGGGAAGCCGGGATCAGGGCCTGCACGCGCACCTGCTCGCCGCGCTGGGGCCCGCGATCACCGCCGGCGAGTTCCCGCCGGGCACCGTGCTCCGCACCGACGAACTCGCCGACCGGTACGAGGTCTCCCGCACCGTCGTACGGGAGGCGGTCCGCGTCCTGGAGTCGATGCACCTGGTCGAGTCGCGGCGCCGCGTCGGGGTGACCGTGCTCCCCACCGAGGCGTGGAACGTCTACGACCCGCAGGTGATCACCTGGCGACTCGCCGGAGCCGACCGGCCGCGGCAACTGCGCTCGCTGACGATGCTCCGCTCGGCCGTCGAGCCCGTGGCGGCCCGCCTCGCCGCCGAGCTCGCCACACCCGAGGAGTGCGCCGAACTCACCGAGCACGCGCTGGGCCTGGTGCGTACCTCGCGCGGCGAGCAGCTGCCCGGCTACCTCGTGCACGACATCGCGTTCCACCGCGTGATACTGCGCGCCTCCCGCAACGAGATGTTCGCGAGGCTCGGCGACGTCGTCGCCGCCGTCCTCACCGGCCGCACCGAGCACGAGGTGATGTTCCGCGACCCGCGCCAGGCGGCGGTCACGTTGCACGTGCAGGTCGCCGAGGCGGTGCGCGAGGGGGACGCGGCGACCGCCGAGCGCCTGATGCGCACGATCACAGAGGACGCCATGGCGGAACTGGACGTCCTCGCGCCCTGACCGCGACGGCCTCCGCGCCCGTCGCGCGTCAGGCCCCGGCCACCCGCCTCACCACCCGCAGCAGGTACTCCTTCCGGTTCAGCGGGTCGTGGTCGGTGCGCGGCCGTGAGGGGACTGCCCCGCCGGCGACCGGCCGGTAGTGCGAGAAGACGCACTCGAGGACGCCCTCACCGCCGGCCAGCGCGGGCAACCGCTGCTCCAGGGTGTGGATGTTCGCGGCCGGGATCTCCCCTTCCAGCAGGTACGCGGGCCCGTCCGCGGCCGGGACCCCCGGTACGGCGCGCAGCCGCGACAGCACCGGCAGCACGGTCCCGAACGTCTCCGCCGGGATCTCCAGCCGGAAGCGGTGCACCGGCTCGTGGACGGTCGTGCCGGCCCGCTTCAGCGCCTCTATCAGCACCAGCGGCGTCAGCTGGCGGAAGTCCGCGCCGGTACTGGACATGCTCTTGTCGAAGACGGCGTGCGCGTGGCTCTGCCGCGGCGCGTAACCGGAGTGCGTCATGGTCACGGTGCAGTCGGTGACCTGCCAGCCGTGGAGCCCCTCCCGGAGCGTCTCCCGCACGGTCTCCTCCACGGCCCTCATGAACGCGTAGGGCATGGAGCCGAGTTCGACCTCCAGCCCGTATGTGACGCCGCTGCCCTCCGGCGCCGGATCGACGCGCAGCCCGACGGTCGCCAGGAACGGGTTGGGCTCCTTCTTCATCGTCTCGACGGCCGCGCCGGTGCCCGCGGGACGCTCGACACAGATCGTCGTGGACTCGCGGAACTCGACGCCGACTCCGTACTCGTCCGCCAGGGTCGCCTGCACGACCTCTTTCTGCACCTCGCCGTAGAGCGACACGGAGACCTCACCCCGGAGTCCGTCCTGGCGCAGGCCGATCAGAGGGTCCGCCTCTGCCAGTTCCGTCAGCGCGGAGTGCAGCCGTCCCCTGTCCTGCGGGCGGCAGGGGCTGACGACGGTCTCCAGCGTCGGCGGGGCGAAGTGACGGGCTCCGCCGGCGTTTCCGCGCTCCGGCCCGACGGCGTCGCCGATGCGCACCCCGTCCAGCCCGCTGAGCCTGCCGATCTGCCCCGCGGTGACCGATGCGCGGCGCACCGCGGCGCCCCGTTCGAAGACCTCGATCTCCGTGACCTTCCCCTCGGAGCCGCCACCGCTCCCGTTGCCCCCGGCGTCCTCGCCGCAGCCGTCCCCGCCGCGGCCGCCGCTCCCGCCGAAAGGGAGCCGGTCGCGGACCCGTACCGTCCCCGCGTACATGCGCACGTACGCGAACTGCCGGCCGCCCGCGCCGCGTTCGACCTTGAAGACCGTGCCGGAGACCGGGCCCTCACCGTCCCCGGGCGAGGACGGCAGCAGCCCCCTGATGCCGGCGGTCAGCGCCTCCACGCCGGCGCCGGTGATCGCGGAGCCGAAGAAGAGCGGATGGACCAGGCCCTGCCGGGACTGCGCCGCGAGCTGCTCCCGGAGCCGGTCCCGGGGGAGCCCGGCCCCGTCCTCCACGTACGCGGCCAGCAGCTCCTCGTCGTTCTCGGCGAGGAGCTCCGCGGGCTCCCGGCCGGATTCCGCCCCTGCTCCGTCCCAGAGACGCTCGCCGTACGGGACGAAGCAAGCCTCACGGGTGCCGGGCGCGCGGACCGCTCCCATGGGCAGTACGGCCGGGGTCAGCCGTTCACGGACGGCCCGCACGACGTGCCCGTCCTGCGCGCCGCGACGGTCGATCTTGTTGACGAAGACGAGGACGGGGATGCGGAGCCGCTGCAGCGTCCGCATCAGGATGCGTGTCTCCGGCTGCACGCCCTCGACGGCCGAGACGACGAGCACGGCGCCGTCGAGCACGTCGAGGACGCGTTCGACCTCCGCGATGAAGTCCGGATGCCCAGGGGTGTCGATCAGGTTGACGGTGACGTCGCCATCCAGCACGAACGAGACGACCGCGGACTTGATCGTGATGCCGCGCCGCCTCTCCAGCGCCAGGGTGTCCGTCCGGGTGCTGCCGTGGTCGACGCTGCCGACCTCGTCGATGACGCCCGCGGAGTGGAGCAGGCGCTCCGTCAGGCTCGTCTTACCGGCGTCGACATGGGCGAGGATTCCGAGGTTGAGCGTTTTCACCGAGCGTCATGTCCTCTGCGAGAGCGGGAGTTCCTTCCTTCTGGGTGGACATGAACGCTCGCCGCATCTTCGCTCCTCGCTCTCCCGCCGCACGCACGTGCCGGCTCCGTGAGCCCAGCAGAAGGCAGCCGCCGGCGGCAACCGGATTTCGGCGTCCCCGGACGGCTGACGGACCGGTGGCGTGCCGGCCGGCTGAGCGTCTACAGGCCGGCTGGACCGGCTGCGTCCTCGGGCGGCCGGTGCTCGAACCACCGCCGGTCCGCCTCCAGTTGCGCGGCGAGCCGGACGAGGAGAGGCTCGCTGCCCGCCGGGCCGAGAAGCTGCGCGCCGACGGGAAGGCCCGTTCCGGTGAATCCGGCCGGGACGTTGACGCCCGGCCAGCCCAGCACGTTCCACGGCCACGCGTACGGGCAGTGCGCGATCATCGTGCGGTCCGTCTGCCAGCCCGAGAGGTGGGCGAGGTCGCCGATGCGAGGGGGTGGCGTCGCGGTCGTCGGGGCGAGGACGACGTCGAAGCGGCGGAAGATCTTCCCGACCCTGCGCTGCAGCGGAGCCTCCGCCGCACGGGCCGCGCGCAGCGCCGCCCCGCCCAGCAGCTTCCCGGAGCGCGCCGCGCCCCGCGTCCGGGCGTCGAGCAGGGAGAAGTCGGGCGCCCGGAGACTCCATTCGCGGATACCGGCCGTGGCCCGCGGCACGAAGGCCAGCCCGACCGGCCCGTACGCCGGCTCGGCCTCCTCGACCTCGTGCCCGAGTTCCGCCAGCCGCTCCGCCATCCCGGTGACCGCCGCCCGTACCTCGGGGTCGAGCGACTTCCGGGTCGCCGTCCAGGGCGGGCGGACGGAGAGCGCGACACGCAGCCGCCCCGGGTCCCTGCCGGCCTCGGGCAGCACCTGGACCGGAGCCGGACGGTGGAGATCGCCCTCGGCGCTGCCCGACGCGACGTCCAGCAGCAGCGCCGCGTCCTCGACGGTGCGGGCCAGCGGGCCGAAGACGGTGATCCCCTTGAACGCCTCGGGTTCGGGCCACGTCGAGATCCGGCCGCGCTGCGGTTTGATGCCGACGAGATGCGTCCACGCGGCGGGAATGCGGATGGACCCGGCTCCGTCCGAGCCCAGCGCCGCCGCGACGAGCCCCGCGGCGACCGCGGCCGCCGAGCCTCCGGACGAGCCGCCCGGCGTGTGGTCCCGGCTCCACGGGTTGCGGGTGTCGCCGAAGGCGGGGCCCTCCGTGAAGGGCCACTGACCCAGCTCGGGCGAGTTCGTCTTGCCGACGACGACGGCTCCGGCGGCACGCAGCCGCCGCACGCACTCGCTGTCCGCGTCCTTCGGCGGGAAGTCCCCGGGGCAGCCGAAGGCGGTGGGCTCACCGGCGACGTCCACGTCGTCCTTCACGGCCACCGGCACGCCCAGCAGCGGCAGCCGCCCGCCGCGCGCAAGCTGCCTGTCGGCGCTGTCCGCCTCCGCCAGAGCCGCCTCCTCCCGCACGCGCCGGAAGGCGTTGAGCGTCGGCTGGGTCGCGGCGATCCGGGCCAGAGCGCGCTCGGTCAGCTCCCGCGCGGTCACCTCACCGGCGGCCAGGGCGGCCGCCTGCCCGGCGAGACCGCGCGACTCCCGCGGTTCCGCCTTCGGAAGAGCGTCCGTGCTCACAGCACTCCCTGTCCGGGGCCCTCCGCCGGGGAGAACCCCTTACTCGCCGGTAATACGCTCTCTCATCCTGCGCTCTCCAGCCGCGCAGGGCAACGGCGCGGTGCGATAGGAAGCAACGCATGACCACACACGTCGTATGCGGGCCCGAAGGGCCCCTCCGCGCCCGCACGTCACCGCCGCCCCCGCCCCTGCGGGCCGTGCTCTTCGACTTCTCGGGGACGCTCTTCCAGATAGGCGGCTATGCGGACCGCATCCGTGCCGCGCTGCCGCGGCCCCTCGGCGAGCGGGAACTGGACACCGTCCTCACCGAACTGGAGAAGGGCCTCTCGGACCCCGCCGTGGTCGAGGCCCAGCGCGGACGGGACGTCTCCTCGGCGGCCCACCGGCACGCCTTCACCACCTGGTACGCCTCCGCGACCGCCCTCGCCCCGTACGCGGACGCGCTCTACGAGCAGCTTCAGGCTCCCGAGCACTGGCGCCCGTACGCCGACACGGAGGCAGTCCTGACGCGCCTCGCCGAGGAGGGGACGGCCATGGGCGTGGTCAGCGACGTCGGCTGGGACCTGCGCGGCACCTTCGCCCACCACGGCCTCGCGCACTACTTCTCGGCCTGGGTGCACTCCTACGAGCACGACACGGAGAAGCCGGACCCGCGCCTCTTCCGTACCGCCTGCGCGACGCTGGGCGTACCGCCCGAGGAGACGCTGATGGTCGGCGACCATCCCGCCAAGGACGGCGGCGCCGCGGCAGCCGGTCTCCGCGCGTACGTCTTCCCCGCCGGGGCGTCCCCTGGCGGGGAACGCGGCCTCGACGCGGTGTTGCACCTGCTGGAGGGGAGCCGGAGATCCTGATGCGGTGAACTCCCGCCCCGGCGGCGTCCGTTTCACGGCACCGCCGGGTCCGGCGGACCCGCGCACATGGCCGGTCCTCGTCTCACCGGCGGCGTACGCGCTGCCGAAGGATGGCGCCATGGAGAAGACGGACGGGTCGGCCGTCGCCGGTGCCGCCCGGACGGAGCGGGGCCGGCTGGGGGTGCTGAGGCAGCGGGAGTTCAGACTTCTGTGGCTGGGCGAGACGGCCAGCGGCCTCGGCACCGGCATGACGCTCGTCGCCCTGCCGCTGGTCGCGGTGGTCGTCCTCCGCGTCGACGCCACGGCGGTCGGAGTGCTGAGCGCCGCGCTCTGGCTGCCCTGGCTGCTGATCGCGCTGCCCGCGGGCGCCTGGGTCGACAGGCTGCGCAAGCGGCCCCTCATGATGGTCTGCAACGTCGTCAGGGCGGTCCTCTACGCGAGCATCCCCGTCGCCGCCTGGCTGGACGCCCTCACCTACGCCCACCTCCTCGTCGCCGCTCTGGGGTCCGGCGCGGCGACCGTCCTCTTCAAGACCGCCTACCAGGCGTTCCTGCCGGAGGTGCTCGACGGCCCCGACCTGGTCGAGGGGAACGCGAAGCTGCAGGGCAGCGAGGCGGGGACGCAGGTCGTCGGCCGGGGAGTCGCCGGGCCGGTCGCGCAGGCGTTCGGCGCGGTGCTCGGCCTGCTCCTCGACGCGGTGACCTTCCTCGTCTCGACGGCGTGCCTCGCCGTGATGCGCGTCCGCGAGAGGCCGGCTCCCGGCCAGGAGAACGGCACGCGCACGACGCTCCGCCGGCAGATCGGTGCCGGACTCCGCTTCGTCTTCGCCGATGCGTACCTGCGGACGCTGGTGACGTACGCGGCGCTGGTCAACCTGGCCGTCATGGGCGCTCAGGCCGTGCAGGTGGTCTTCCTGGTGAGGACCGTGGGCGTGGGCCCGACCACGGTCGGCCTCCTCGTCATGGCCAGCGCGTTCGGAGGGGTGCTGGGCGCGTTGCTCGCCGTGCCCGTCTGCCGGCGGCTGGGCACCGCCCGGGGGTTGCTGGTCACGCAGATGCTCACCGGGCCCTTCGCGCTGCTCGTCCCCCTGACCCGGCCGGGAGCGGGGCTGCTGTTCTTCGGCGCGGGCTGGTTCGCCGTCTCCGCGGGAATCGTCGCGGGCAGCGTGGTGGTCGGCACTTTCCGCCAGCGCTACTGCCCGCCCCCGCTGCTCGGCCGCATCACCGCGACCTCGCTCTTCCTCAACCACGGCGTCATTCCCGTGGGTTCGCTCCTGGGCGGCGTTCTCGGCGACGTGCTCGGCCTGCGGCCCACCATGTGGATCATGACGGCGCTGCTCGCACCGTGCTGGCTCGTCCTCGCGGCGGGGCCGGTCCGCGGGCAGCGCGAACTGCCGGAACGCAGCGAGGTGTTGCCTGCCGCGGGCAAGGCGGACGGGTGACCGGCCGCCCCCGCACGCCTCCGCCACCCCCAGCCACGCCGCGCGAGGTTCGTTCACGTGCCGCGCTGGGAATGCAACGGACGGTCGGTGTCGAGTGTTTCGGTCCGTAGAGGTCCGGAATGTCCTTGAGAGTTCCGGGGGTTCGGATGGCGGGGGTACAGCTCAGGAAGCGCGGCGGCCTGGCGGTCACGGCGGCCGTCCTCGCGGGGACGGGCCTCGTCGTCGGCACGACGGCGGGCTGCAAGGCGCAGGCGACGGACGGCGCGCCCATCCGCGTCACGAAGACCTCGGTACCGCCGGAACCGCCGGTCAAGACGGAGCGGCCCGCACCGGACGCCAAGCCCCCGGAGAAGGACGCGTCCCGCGCCGGCGAGACGCAGCCGCCGAAGCGCGCCGCCGTCACCGACCCGGTGCTGATGAGCACCGGATCGCAGGGCGCCAGGGTCCGTGAACTACAGGCGCGCCTGCGGAAGCTGGGTCTCTTCGACCGCAACCCCACCGGCTACTACGGGCCGGTGACCAGCGCGTCGGTGAAGGGCTTCCAGCGGCAGCAGGGCATGAGCGTCACGGGCAACGCCACGTCCCGCACCTGGAACACACTGAGGGCCCGCACCTCGCCGCCCGTCCGCGACGAGATGTACCCGCCCACCACCCGCCCGCTCGACGACCCGGACCCGCGCTGCCTCACCGGGCGCGCCCTGTGCGTCAGCAAGAAGAGCCGCACCCTGGCCTGGTACGTGGACGGCAAGCTGCGTTCGGCGATGGACGTGCGCTTCGGCTCGGCGTACACCCCTACGCGGGAGGGGAAGTTCGGCGTCACCTTCAAGAGCAAGGACCACGTCTCGACGATCTACGACACCCCCATGCCGTACGCGCTCTTCTTCAGCGGCGGCCAGGCGATCCACTACTCCGCGGACTTCGCGGCGCGCGGCTACCAGGGCGCCTCGCACGGCTGCGTCAACGTGCGGGACAAGAAGAAGATCGCGGCACTCTTCGCTGAGGTGAAGAAGGGCGACAGGGTCGTCGTCTACAAGTGACGGACCGGGCCGGAGGAGGGGCGGGGCGCCGCAGGGAGGGCCTCCACGCGGGAGCCGCTCGGCATGATCCCCGATGGGGCGCGGGCGGGACCGGGGGAACGTGTCCCGCCCGCGCCATTGCGCGAGCCCGAAGGTACGGGGGGAACCTCGGACTTGTCGCGCAGCCGATGACCAGTCGGCTCACTTCTCACTGCGTCGTGCAGCTTGAAAATGTCACACCAGTATTCAACTAAATCGTGTGACGTACATCACAACCGCCCCTGACCTCGGAGACCCCCCTGACCGGCGGTAACACGCGGCTCGTAAAGGGGTCTCGGAACCGGTCCGCACGGGGCCGCCCGGGCGGGCCGGAAAACACACGCTGCCCCAGCCCCCGGGGTGCGCGGAGGGCTGGGGCAACCAGCGAAATTCGCCATGGAGAAGCCTCCCGCTGCCCGGAGCGGGCGCTCCCGGCGCGAACCGGACCGTCCGCGCGGAGACTCGCGCGTGACACCGGGCGCCGAGCCGGAGCGTGTCACGGCGTACGCGTCACGGAGGACGTGTCATGCCCTCGCGACGGCTCGGCTCAGGTCTGCGAGGGGGCGCCGAGCGGCTCGTCGGTGCCGCTCGGGACCGAGTCGCCCGAGTCGCCGTCCCCGTCGCCGCCGCTGGAACCGTCGGCGCCGCCGTTGCTGGGCGTACCCACACCGCCGGAGTCGCCGCCGGAGTCGCCGCCGTCCGAACCTCCGGTATCACCACCGGAGTCGCCGCCCGAATCACCGCCGCCCGGACCGCCGCCGCCCGGGCCACCGCCGCCGGGGCCGCCGCCCCCGCCGACGTCGCCGTTTCCGCCTGAATCCCCGGGGGTGCCGATGCCGCCCGAGTTCCCGGGACCACCGGACTGCGAGCCGCCGCCGTCGTGCTTGTCGCAGAACTTCTGCACGCCCGCCGGGCCGCCCGCGACGGCCTCCAGCTTCAGCCGGTCGCTAAGGGAGAGTTCGTGGTCCTCGTAGGCCGCGCAGAGAGCTCGCGCGATCGCCTTCTTCTCGGCCTCCGACAGCCCCTTGCCGTCTTCCGGCCACTTGCCGTTCTTGCCCTTGCCGTCCTTGCCTTTGCCCTTACCCGCGAGGTCCTCGCCGCTCGGCGAATCCGACGGCCCCGACTTGCCACCCTCGCGGGTGCCGCGTCTTGGTCCGTTGTTCTCGTCGGGGCTGCCGTCGCCGCCGCCCAGGGCGGCGTCGCGGTCACCCCCGCTCGGGCTCGCCAGCGGTGACACACTCGCCGCGGGCGTACCGCCCCCGCCGAACGGCGTCGGCAGGACGCCGGTGGTGGCGGCGACCGCGACCCCGCCGAGAGCACAGCCGGCCACGGCCATGGCGAATCCCGCGCGCAGGGGGCGTCCGCCGAGGGACACGAGGCGGCCGGCGCCCGGCCTGCGGCCGCGGCGCTCGCGCGCGGCGAGCCGGCCCACGACTGTTCCGGATTCCGCCGGCCCGGCCCCGATCTCGACGGCCCCGCTGCGCACCGTCTCGGCGTGTGCCGCACGGAAGGCCGCGAGCGCCGCGGCCTCGCCGGGAAGCTCGGCGGGAGCGCCGGCATGTACGCCGTGCGCCGCGCCCGTACGGTGCCGCGCGGAGGAGGAGATGTGGGGCATCGCTGTCTGCTCGGCCGCCAAATCACCGAGCAACGACGCGAGCCGATCGGCGGGATGGCGTTCCGGCTGGCCCGCCGGCCGCGTCACACCCGCTTCGCTGAGGGCACGGCCGTCGGCGGCCCAGGAAGGTGCCGTCTTGCCGGGCCGTGCAGAAGTGCTGGTGGGGGACGGTTCAACGTTGTCATGGGCCTCGCCCCGGCGCCCGTCGTCCTGCGCGCTACGCGCATTGACCGACGCGCCGCGAAGCAGTCTCTCCGCAACTTCGTCGTCCAGCCACCTGTACCGGTCGTCGTCCGCCATCACGTTTCCCTCAGCGTTCGCGAGGCCTTATGCGTCACACCGCGGCCCGTGTCCCACTGGGACGCTCCCCGGCCCTCCGCCGGTTCTGCGGAATCCCCGCCGGTTTCGTCGAGAAGTTCGGCGAGCTTGCGAAGGCCCCGGTGAGCGGCCGTGCGGACCGCCCCCGAACGCTTGCCGAGGACCTGCGCGGCGCTCTTCGCGTCGAGGCCCACGACGACCCGCAGCACCACCGCCTCCGCCTGGTCCTGGGGGAGGCGGGAGATCAGCGCCATCGTCCGTCCGGTGCCGAGCGCCTCGAGAGCCTCGTCGGCGGTGTCGACGCCCGCCGGGAGGACGGCCAGGTCGCTCTCGTCCCCGCCGATGGCGGGCCGGCGGCCCCGAGAACGCAGGTGGTCCAGGGCGCGGTTGCGCGCGATGCGCGCGGCCCACCCCCGGAAGCGGTCGGCGTCGCCGCTGAAGCGGCTGATGTCGCGCGCGATCTGCAGCCAGGCCTCCGAGGCGACGTCCTCGGCGTCCGGCTCGCTGACGAGGGTGCGGACATAGCCGAGCAGCCGCGGGTGCACAGCCCGGTACACAGTGCGGAAGGCGACTTCGTCCCCGCCCTGTGCCGCGCGTACCGCGGCGGTCAACTCCGCGTCGTCCCCCTGCACGCCCGTGTCTCGCCCCACTCCGCGATGTCCCAACGGATCTGGTCACGCCCCTGGTCGGGCGCCTCTCTGCCGTGTCGCTCTTGCCTGCGATTTCTGTCCGCACCGACCAGCATCGATGCGAGAGCACGCTAAGGCCAAGTGTGCGTCATCGTCCACGTAAGTTGACCACGTAACAGAATGAGGGCCGCGAACGCTGTTAGGAGTACGGGCCTGCCCCTGGCGTGGTGCGCCCGTTCTCGAGGGCGATCGGGGTCTCTCCTGTGGGGGGTGGCGACCCCGGTCGCCTTCGCATTTCCTCAGCTCGCGCGCATGGCGAGCTTCTTGAAGTCCTCCCAGCTCAGGGCCGGTTTCCCGGGATTCCAGAGCTTCTGCGCCGTGGCGGCGAGAGGCATCCGGATGCCGTCGGCCACCTGCTGCGGCGTCTGCGCTCCGGCCCGGTCGCACCAGACCGCGAACCGACCGCCCGGGATGTGCTCCGGTCCGGACAACGATTTGGGTACCGGCTTGGTCCCGCGAAGGACCGCGGGCGTCCACTGTTCGTAAATGCGGCGACCTGTCGGATATGTGAAGTCGTTCGGCTGCCCCAGCACGTAGTAGAGGTACTCGTCGTTGAGGTTGATCAGCTTCCACCCCTCCTTCAGGTACTCCACGGGATCGCGCTCCCCGGCCTCCTTGCCGGTCCAGTACGCGATCTGCCGGTCCCGGTGCACCTTCACCTCGCCGCCCGCGTGGACGCCGTCGTTCCACACCTGGGGCTTCTTGCCCTCCTTGCGTACGGTCTCGGCCCGGTCGTTGAGCCACTGCGCGGCGAGGTCCTGGACCCCGGCCTTCTTTCCGTGCTCCTCGCGGGCCTTCTCGGCGAGCTGCGGATAGGACTCCTCGGGGTCCTCCTTCGCCAGGGCCAGGTACTCGTCGCCGCCCAGATGCCAGTACTTGCCGGGGAAGAGGTCCGCATACTCCCGCAGCAGATCGTCGACGATCTTCGCCGCGCCGGGGTCGGAGATGTCGATCGCGCCCTCGGTCGGCTGCCCCGACTCGTCCTTCAGCTGCAGCTCCGGATGGGCCTTCAGCACCGCTCCCAGATGCCCCGGCGAGTCGATCTCCGGGATGACGGCGATGTGCCGCGACTCGGCCAGCTTCACGATCCGCCGCATCTGCGCCTTGGTCAGCCGCGGCGAGGAGACGACCTCCGGGTGCGACGTGCTCTCCACGCGGAACGCCTGGTCGTCGGAGATGTGCAGCTGCAGCTGGTTGAGCTTGAGGTCGCCCATCTCCCGGATCCGGTCCTCGATCCACTCCGCACTGAAGTGCTTGCGCGCGATGTCGAGCATGAACCCGCGCTGGGGACGGTCCGGCCTGTCGCGCACGGTCCCGTCGGCCACCCCGCCCTGGGCCCGCACCGACTGCAACAGCGTGCGCGTGCCGTAGAAGACGCCCGCGTGGTCGGAGGCCGAGATCTTCACCTGCCCCTTCCGGCTGGACAGTTCGTACGCCTCGCGCCCGCCGCCCACGCCATCGTCGAGAGCCAGCTCGACGTCCGCGGTGCGGGCGGGCCCCTTGGTGAAGGGCACGTTGAGCTCTCTCGCGAGCAGCTTCCCCTCGTCCGCTAGGGGGCCCTCGGGGTCGGCGACGACGCGGGTGTGGCGTGAGGGGTTCCAGCCCGGTCCGCGCACCGGCTTCCAGTCCCGCACGGAGGGAACGGCCGCTGGAGCGGGCCCCTTGCGGGACGGCCCGGTGGGGGTGGGCACCGCGGAACTCTCACCGCCGTCGCCGCCCTCGCCGGCGCCCGATCCGTCGTCGGAGCAGGCGCTGAGAGTGAGAACCATCACCGCACTCGTCGCGAGTGCCATCACGGAGACCGCTCGATTCCTCTGCCGCTTATGTCCCATGTGGATAGGCTATGACCCCTTTCGATCGGCACTTATTCGGCATCCGATGCGGAAGATTCCCGTCCGGGTGAATTTCGCATACTCGTCGTATCGCTCCCCCTCTCCGTCGTTACGGTGTCCCGCGGGGCCGGCCGCACCGCCGGAACGGGCGCCGCACGGGGCCCGGTCAGGCGTCCGGCCGCGCCGCACGGCCGCGGCGGCGGCTCCCGCAGTCCGCTGTTCGCCCGTACCCAGCACTCCGACTCCGTACGTTCATTCGCGCGTCACCGTCCGAGGAGCCCATGCCTCTGCCCACCCAGCGAAGCGACGAGCAGGCGCCCGATACCGCCGGCGGCGTGGACGCGGTGCCTCCGCCGGCGGGGGGCCCGCTGCCCGTCCAGCCGGCTGCGCCGCGCCCGGCACCGCTGCCGCTCCCCCTCGGCCGGTTCAACGCCACACCCCGCGACGAGACGACCGCCCTGCTGCAGCACTGCTGCCGCAACCCGCGCTGGGCCGCCCGGATCGCGGACTGCCGCCCCTACCCGGACATGGACGCGCTGCTGGCGGCGCTCGACGAGGCCAGCTACGACATGACGCCCGGAGACCTCTCCGAAGCGCTCGCCGCGGAGACGCCGCAGCTCCCCTCGCCGCTCACACCGCCGTCCGCCGCCGCTCCCGGCACCGGGTCCCAGGAGCGCTCCGCCGACCAGCGCGGCACCCTCGCCGCCCACACCGCTCTGCGGGCCGCGCACTCCGCGTACGAGGCCAGGTTCGGCCACCCCTTCCTCATCTGCCTCGACGGGCACGACCCCGGGGAGCGGCTCGGCCAGGCGCTGGAGAGCGTGCGCTCCCGGCTCGGCAGCGACCCGGAGGAGGAGCGCCTCGTGGCCGCCGAGGAGCTGCGCCGGCTCGCGCGGGGGCGGCTCCTGCGGCTGGTCGCGGCACCGCGCTGACCTCGGAGGTGACACACCCCGGGACCGCTGTCCCCGGTGCCTGATTGATCACACCCGCCCCACCCGGGACGTTTGTACGGGGAAAGCGTCGCTACGATGGCCCAGGCCGGTGGACCGTACCCGGCCGAGCCCGACCGACACCGCTCCACTTCCGAGTCGAAGATGGCGGCAGGCTCTTACATCCGCTCCCGGAGGGTTTAGTTCCGTGCCGGCTGGAACGCTGTATCGCGGCCGGGAAGGAATGTGGTCCTGGGTGGCTCACCGAGTCACCGGCGTCCTCATCTTCTTCTTCCTGTTCGTCCATGTGCTCGACACCGCGCTTGTCCGCGTCTCTCCTGAGACGTACGACGAGACGGTGGCGATCTACAAGACACCGCTCGTCAACCTCATGGAGTACGGCCTCGTCGCCGCCGTGCTCTTCCACGCGCTGAACGGCCTGCGGGTCGTCGCGGTGGACTTCTGGTCGAAGGGCGCGAAGTACCAGAAGCAGATGCTGTGGACCGTGATGACCATCTGGGGCGTGCTGATGGCGGGCGCCTTCTACCCCGTCCTGCGGCACACCCTGCACACGCTGTTCGGGAGCTGATGACGATGTCGACAGAGACCGCAAACGCCGGCACCGGCGCCGCCGGGTCCGCGGACGGCGAGCGCACCTACAGCGTGGACAACCCGGCCCCCGTGATCGCTCCGCCCCGGGCCCGCACCGGCAAGACGCCGAAGGCGACGCGGGGCAACTTCGAGATGCACACCTGGCTGTTCATGCGGCTGTCGGGCATCGTGCTGGTCGTGCTCGTCCTCGGGCACCTGCTGATCCAGCTCGTGCTGGACGGCGGCGTGACGAAGATCGGCTTCGCCTTCGTCGCCGGCCGCTGGGCGTCGCCCTTCTGGCAGGTCTGGGACCTGCTGATGCTGTGGCTGGCGATGCTGCACGGAGCGAACGGCCTGCGCACGGTCGTCAACGACTACGCGGAGCGGGACAACACCCGCTTCTGGCTGAAGATGCTGCTGTACACCGCCACGGTGTTCACGGTCCTGCTGGGCACGCTGGTGATCTTCACCTTCGACCCGAACATTCGCTGACGTACGTACGGGGCTGAGGTAACCCAATGAAGATCCACAAGTACGACACGGTCATCGTCGGCGCCGGCGGCGCCGGCATGCGCGCGGCCATCGAGTCGACGAAGCGCAGCCGCACCGCCGTGCTGACGAAGCTGTACCCCACGCGCTCCCACACCGGCGCCGCGCAGGGCGGCATGGCCGCGGCCCTCGCGAACGTCGAGGAGGACAACTGGGAGTGGCACACCTTCGACACGATCAAGGGCGGCGACTACCTGGTCGACCAGGACGCCGCGGAGATCCTCGCGAAGGAGGCCATCGACTCCGTCCTCGACCTGGAGAAGATGGGCCTGCCGTTCAACCGCACCCCGGACGGCACCATCGACCAGCGCCGCTTCGGCGGCCACAGCCGCAACCACGGCGAGGCGCCGGTGCGCCGGTCCTGCTACGCAGCGGACCGCACCGGCCACATGATCCTCCAGACGCTGTACCAGAACTGCGTGAAGGAGGGCGTGGAGTTCTACAACGAGTTCTACGTCCTTGACCTGCTGCTGAGCGAGGTCGACGGCATCCGCAAGACGGCGGGTGTCGTCGCGTACGAACTGGCCACCGGCGAGATCCACGTCTTCCAGGCCAAGTCGGTCGTCTTCGCCTCGGGCGGCAACGGCAAGTTCTTCAAGGTCTCCTCCAACGCGCACACGCTCACCGGCGACGGCCAGGCGGCCGCGTTCCGGCGCGGGCTGCCGCTGGAGGACATGGAGTTCTTCCAGTTCCACCCCACCGGCATCTGGAAGATGGGCATCCTCCTCACGGAGGGCGCCCGCGGCGAGGGCGGCATCCTCCGCAACAAGGACGGCGAGCGCTTCATGGAGAAGTACGCGCCCGTCATGAAGGACCTCGCCTCGCGTGACGTCGTCTCCCGCGCGATCTACACCGAGATCCGCGAGGGCCGCGGCTGCGGCCCGGACAAGGACCACGTCTTCCTCGACCTGACGCACCTGCCGCCGGAGCAGCTGGACGCCAAGCTGCCCGACATCACCGAGTTCGCCCGCACGTACCTCGGCATCGAGCCCTACACCGACCCGGTGCCGATCCAGCCGACGGCGCACTACGCGATGGGCGGCATGCCGACCAACGTCCGCGGCCAGGTGCTCTCCGACAACAACACCCCGGTGCCCGGTCTGTACGCGGCGGGCGAGGTCGCCTGCGTCTCCGTGCACGGCGCGAACCGGCTCGGCACCAACTCGCTGCTGGACATCAACGTCTTCGGACGCAGGGCCGGCATCGCTGCCGCGGAGTACGCCTCCACGGCCGACTTCGTCGAACTGCCGGAGAACCCGAGCGCGTTCGTCGAGGGCGAGGTCGAGAACCTGCGGGACGCCACGGGCAACGAGCGCGTCGTGGAGATCCGCAGGGCTCTGCAGGAGTGCATGGACAAGAACGTGATGGTCTTCCGCACCGAGCAGACGCTGAAGGAAGCCGTCGAGGAGATCGGCGAACTGCGCAAGCGCTACCGGGACATCAGCGTCCAGGACAAGGGCAAGCGGTTCAACACCGATCTGCTGGAGGCCCTGGAGCTGGGCAACCTGCTGGACCTGGCGGAGGTCACCGCCGTCTCCGCGCTGGCCCGCAAGGAGTCGCGCGGCGGCCACTACCGCGAGGACTACCCGAACCGCGACGACGTCAACTTCATGCGCCACACCATGGCGTACCGCGACGTCGGCGACGACGGCACCGAGTCGATCCGGCTGGACTACAAGCCGGTCGTGCAGACCCGCTACCAGCCGATGGAGCGTAAGTACTGATGAGCACCGCAGTCATGGAACAGCCCGGCCAGTCCGGGACGGCCGAGCCCACCACGTCCGGCATGATCACCGTGACGTTCCGGATCCGCCGCTTCAACCCGGAGGTCTCCGCGGACGCGTCCTGGGAGGACTTCACCCTCGAGATCGACTCCAAGGACCGGGTCCTGGACGCGCTGCACCGGATCAAGTGGGAGCAGGACGGCACGCTGACGTTCCGGCGCTCCTGCGCGCACGGCATCTGCGGCTCGGACGCGATGCGCATCAACGGGCGCAACCGGCTGGCCTGCAAGACGCTGATCAAGGACATAAGCCCGGAGAAGCCGATCACGGTCGAGGCGATCAAGGGGCTGACCGTCCTCAAGGACCTCGTCGTCGACATGGAGCCGTTCTTCCAGGCGTACCGGGACGTCATGCCGTTCCTGGTGACCTCCGGCAACGAGCCGACGCGGGAGCGGTTCCAGTCCGACGAGGACCGGGCGCGCTTCGACGACACGACGAAGTGCATCCTGTGCGCGGCCTGCACAAGCTCGTGCCCCATCTACTGGAACGACGGGCAGTACTTCGGCCCGGCGGCGATCGTCAACGCGCACCGCTTCATCTTCGACAGCCGTGACGAGGCGGGCGAGCAGCGTCTGGAGATCCTCAACGACAAGGACGGCGTGTGGCGTTGCCGCACCACCTTCAACTGCACGGACGCCTGCCCTCGCGGCATCGAGGTCACCAAGGCGATCCAGGAGGTCAAGCGCGCGCTGATCACACGCCGCTTCTGAACCCGGGGCGCGTACGCGCCCGTTCGGCACCCCGCACACGACGGCGCCCGGAGCTCGCGCTCCGGGCGCTTTCGTGTCCGCGGGCCCGACTCCCGTTCAGCGAGGGTCATTTCGGGGCACGCTATCGACGCACAACAGCAACTTGCACGTCTACCCGCACCACTCGTCTGCACCACCCCACACAGCAGAAGGAGTACGCGTGAGACGCACCAGACGTATGCGCACCGGAGCGGGCGCCCTCGCCGCAATAGGCGCACTGCTCGCCCTCACCCTCCAGGCCACGCCGGCGAGCGCCGACTCCGGCAGCCCCGCCACCAGCCAGAAGGTCTCCGAGTCGGCACGTGCCGACGCCGCGGGCCACTGGACCGCCGAGCGGATGCGCGCCGCCACACCGGTCGAGGAACTCCTCGGCCTCGGCGCCCGCGTGACGGACCGCGCCACCGAGGAAGTGCGGCGCGGCGCCGAGTTGAAGGTGCCGCCGCGGGCGCCGGAGAGCGGCACCAAGGCCCTGCCCGAGCCGGGCGGCCCCTGGTCCGGCGGCGGTGACGTCGTACAGACCTCGGGACGGGTCTTCTTCAAGATGGGGGACCGGGACGCCTCCTGCTCCGGCAACTCCGTCACCAGCGACAACGGCAGCACGGTCATGACGGCCGGGCACTGCGTGAAGTACCAGGGCGCCTGGCACACCGACTGGGTCTTCGTCCCCGGCTACCACGACGGCGAGGCCCCGCACGGCAAGTGGACGGCCGCGGAGACGCTGACCACCCCCCAGTGGGAGGCCAGCGAGGACATGAACTTCGACATCGGGGCCGCGGTGGTGGACCCGCTGGACGGCAAGAAGCTCGCCGACGTCGTCGGAGCCCAGGGCCTGTCCTTCAACGCCGCGTACAACACCACCATGTACTCCTTCGGCTTCCCCGCCGCCGACCCGTACGACGGCGAGAAGCTGGTCTACTGCAGCGGCACGAGCTTCCAGGACGTGCTGCTCACCAAGGACCACGGCCTCTCGTGCAACATGACGGGCGGCTCCAGCGGCGGCCCGTGGTTCACGGAGTTCGACGAGGCCACCGGCACGGGCCTCCAGTCGTCCGTGAACAGCTTCGGGTACGTGTTCCTGCCCGACACGATGTTCGGCCCGTACTTCGGTGCGGAGGCCCAGGAGCTCTACGAGAGGGCGCAGGCGGGCTGAGGCCGCCCCGCCACCGCAGCTGAACCCACGCAGGCAGCGCCGGGAGCCCTGAAGCCCAGGGGTTCCCGGCGCTCCGGCGTCCGGGCCCCGGCACCCTGAGCGGGAGCGGCTCCGCGGGCCTACCCGAGCACTTCCGAGCCGGACGGGCCGCGGAAAGTGCGGCGGTAGGCGTGGGGGGTCGTGCCGAGGCGGCGGACGAAGTGGTGCCGGAGGGCCGCGTCGTTTCCGAACCCGGCCCGGGCCGCGACGGCGTCGACGGTCAGATTCGTCTCCTCCAGGAGGTGCTGGGCGCGGAGGATGCGCTGGCCCAGCACCCACTGGTGCGGGGTCGTGCCCGTCTCCTGCTGGAAGCGGCGCGCGTACGTGCGGGGCGCCATGTGGGCCCGGTCGGCCAGCTGCTCCACCGTGACCTGCTCTGTCAGGTTCTCCTCCATCCAGTGCAGGGAGGCACCGATCGCGTCGTCGCTCCGTTCGGACGGCACCGGCTGCTCGATGTACTGGGCCTGACCGCCTTCGCGGTGCGGCGGCACGACCATGCGCCGTGCGATCGCGTTCGCCACCTGGCTCCCCTGCTCCCGGCGGACCAGGTGCAGGCAGGCGTCGATACCGGCGGCGGTGCCCGCCGACGTCACCACGGGGCCGTCCTCGGTGTACAGGACGTCCGGCTCGATCCGCGCCTTGGGCCAGCGCTGGGCCAGCTGCCGGGTGTAGCGCCAGTGGGTGGTGCAGCGCCGCCCGTCCAGCAGGCCGGCCGCGCCGAGTACGAAGGCGCCGGAGCACACGCTGAGCACCCAGGCACCGCGCTCCGCGGCGGCGCGCAAGGCGTTCAGCAGCTCTTCGGAGTACTCCCGCTCCACGTAGCCCTGTCCGGCCGGCACGACGACCAGGTCGGCTTCGGCCAGCCGGCCGAGGCCGTGCTCAGTGCCGATGGTGAACGCCGGGTTGGCGCGGATGGGCGGGGGCTCGGCGGCGACCAGGGCGAAGTCGTAGACCGGGAGCCCCTGATCGCTGCGGTCCATCCCGAAGACCTCTGCCGCGACTCCCAGTTCGAACGCGTTGACGCCGTGCGTGAGCGCGACCGCGACGTTTTTCAGCACACCACGAGTATGGCAGTAATTCGATGTTCGGTGACAGTCCTGCCACTGACCTTCCGGGCGCGGATCGGCCACCGTATTGGCATGAACTCCGCATTCCACACCCTCATCGGGATCGCCCTGCTGACCCTCCTCCTGCTGGCCCCGGTCGCGGGAGCCCTCCGCGAGCGACGCATCGACCGTCAACTGCGCGCAGCCGAACGGCCCTTGGACCACGGCCGCACCGCGGGGCGCGCGCGGCCGCGCGCCTCACGGAGGGAGAACCGGGCCGCGGCGCACGTCCGGGCGCCGGCGGCGCCGAACTGCACGGCCGGCGCGTGAGAGCACGGGCCGCGGGGCCGGTCCGGCGGTACGAACGAGCCGGGCGGCAGCGGGACCGGGCCGGCAGCAGGATTGCGCCGGGCGCCCGGCCCCACGTCAGGAACCCGGCCGGTCCCCGCGCAGCCGCACCTCGCACTCCCCGTCGTACGACTGGTACGAGGTGATCGTCTCCGGCACCCGGAGCCCCGGGGTCTCCAGGAACAGGGAGCGGACGCGTTCGAAGTCCGCCTCCACGGTTGCCTGGGCCGCCTCGTCCAGCAGGGCCAGCTCGGCCTCGCCGGGCTCCTCGTCGCCGCGACGGCCGCCGTCGCCGACGCCCCAGGCGTCCCACGGCAGCACCTCGGCCTTGTTGAGCGCGGCGAGGTCCCGTACGACGTTGCCCCGCACCATCCACAGCCCCATGAGGCCGAGCGTGCTGACGCCGAAGGTCTTGGGGTCCGCCTCCCCCGTCCGGCAACGGCGCCAGCCCTCCCCCGCGAGCAGGAAGCGGTCGCGGGGTACGTCCAGGGGGTCGAAGTCGAGCTCGTACGCGGACTCTATGCGGGTGTCCGGCACGAACTGCGGGTCACTGAGGACCCAGCCGCGCTCCGGGTGCACGTACTCCGTCACCCAGTGGTCGTCGTGGAAGCCGGGCGCGAAGTAGGTGGCGTAGCCGCAGCGGACGCGGGCCGGAGTGCCGGTGTGGCGGAGCAGCGCGCAGTGCAGGAGCGCGAAGTCGCGGCAGGTGCCCGCGAAACGGTCGAGCGGGCGGCGCGGTGCGGTGAGCGGCGCCTTGTCGAGCTGGGTGACGATGTCCAGGATGTCGTCTATGTAGCGGGTCTCGGCCTCGGAGCGGTAGCGCGATTCGGGCAGAGCGCAGCCGAAACGGCCGGCCTCTTCGCGGTGGATGAGCAAGTGTCGTACTAGCAGGGCGAGTTCGTCGGGGCCGCCGGGCAGCTCCGCGAGCCTGTCCGCCATACCCGGATCGCTGTGGACGCTCTGCGTCGAATAGAAGTCACGCTCTGCTGGCAGCATGCGCGACAGCGTGGCGGATTTCTCATCGGATTTCCAGCTGGGAGGAACGTCTGATTCCGCGGCCGCGGCAGATGGTGCGTATGGTGCCCGGCGTGGCACTTACAGGCAAAGCACGCGCAGTCCTCGGAGTCCTCCTGCTGGCCCTCTCATCGGCCTGTTCGGACGGGGCGGGCTCCGACGACGCCCGCAAGCCCGACACCGACCGAGCGGCGATCCACGTCGACCGCCCGTCCGCTCTCGCCGACGAACGCATACGCGTCCGCGTCAGCGGCCTCGGGGCGCACGACCGGGTCACCGTCACCGCCGGGGCGCGGGACCAGCGCGGCCAGCCCTGGGGCGCCCGAGGCCAGTTCACCGCGGACGGCGACGGGGAACTCGACCTCGACGACACGGCACCGGCCCGCGGCCGCCCCTACGCGAAGCCCGACAGCATGGGCCTGATGAAGGAGATGCTGCCGCAGCGCGGGCCGGGCGTGAAGATGATCGGCAGCGGCGACGCCTTCTCGTACCACCCCCCATCACCCTCCGAACAGCGCTCGTACCAGGTGCGGTTGACGGTGACGAAGGACGGCAGGCAGCTCGCGGGCCGCACAGTCGAGCGCCGCTGGCTGACGGAGAAGGTCCGGCACCGCAAGCTGACCGTGGCCCGCGACAAGGTCGACGGAGAGATGTACACCCCGCCCGCCGGTGAGCGCAGGCGCCCGCCGGTGCTGGTCTTCGGCGGCAGCGAGGGCGGCAACTCCGGCGAGTACGCGGCGGCGCTGCTCGCCGCGCGCGGCCATCCGGCGCTCTCGCTCTGCTACTTCCGCTGCGGCAAGGGCTCGGGACGGCCCAACGCGATCAACATGATCGAGCTCGGCTACTTCACGCACGCCGCGGGCGTGCTGGGACGCGAGCCCGGAGCGGACCCGGAGCGGCTGGCCGTGATGGGCAACTCCCGCGGCAGCGAGATCGCCCAGCTCCTCGCGCAGCGCCGTCCGTCCGTCTTCCGCGACGTCATCGCCTACGCACCGTCCGACAAGGTCAACGGCCCCTATCTGGCCGGGGCTTCGGGGCGTGCCGCGTGGGCCGACCGGGGACGCCCCGTACCGGCCGGGCCGATCGCGCTGGACCGGGTGCGCGGGAAGGTGCTCGCCGTGGCCGGCGGCAACGACAAGATGTGGGGCGCCGCCGGCGCCGCCCGCACCATCTCCGGCCAGCGCAACGCCCGCGGCGAGCGCCACGAGCGGGCCACCTACCCCCGCGCGGGGCACCACGTGAACTGGTTCCCCTACGGGCAGCCCGGCCAGGAGGGCGGCGCGGACGGCAGCATCGTGGCCACCTCGGAAGCGGATCAGGCGGCGCGGCAGGACAGCTGGGCGAAGGTGCTGAAGCTGCTCGGGCACTGAACCCGCCGCGAGCCCGCCCCTCGCCACCGCCCGTGGACGGGACACGGGCCTCCGCTTCGCCGTGAACGGCGAAAGGGGCCCTGGACGCGGTCTCCCGCGCCAGGGCCCCTTCGCGCTCGTACGGGACGGCTACCGGACCGCGCCGGCCGAACAGGACCGCGCGGAGGGCCGGTTCATGGGCCGGTTCATCTCCTGCGGACGACCTGCCGTCTCCCGCCGCCTCTTCCGCGGACGAACTGCCGCCGCCTGCCCGGCAGTCGGGCGGCCCGTCCCCGGACGGCCGGGCCGCTCCCGCCGGTTCAGCCCCCGAGCACGGCCCTGAACTGTTCCAGGCCCCAGTCGAGGTCCTGCTCCGACACCACGAGCGGAGGCGCGATGCGGATCGTCGAACCGTGCGTGTCCTTCACCAGGACCCCGCGTGCCATCAGCTTCTCCGACAGCTCCCTGCCGGTGCCGTGCGCCGGGTCGACGTCCACGCCGGCCCACAGGCCGCGCCCCCGCACCTCGCGGACCGCGCCGCCGCCCACGAGCGCGCCGAGCTCGCGGTGCAGGTGCTCGCCCAGCTCCTTCGCGCGCTGCTGGTACTCGCCGGTGCGCAGCATCGCGACGACCTCCAGCGCCACGGCGCACGCCAGCGGGTTGCCGCCGAAGGTGGAGCCGTGCTCGCCGGGCTTGTAGACGCCCAGCACGTCCCGCGAGGAGACCACCGCGGAGACGGGGACGACGCCGCCGCCGAGCGCCTTGCCGAGCACGTACATGTCGGGCAGCACGCCCTCGTGCTCGCAGGCGAAGGTCGCGCCGGTGCGTCCCAGCCCCGACTGGATCTCGTCGGCGATGAACAGCACGTTCCGCTGCCGCGTCAGCTCGCGCACGCCCGCGAGGTAGCCGGACGGGGGCACCAGGACGCCCGCCTCGCCCTGGATGGGCTCCAGGAGCACTGCCACGGTGTTGTCGTCGAGAGCGGCCTCCAGCGCGCCGAGGTCGCCGTAGGGCACGATCTCGAAGCCGGGGGTGTACGGGCCGAAGTCCGCGCGCGCCTCCGCGTCCGTGGAGAAGGAGACGATCGTCGTCGTACGGCCGTGGAAGTTGTTGTCCGCGACGATGATCTTCGCCTGCCCGTCGGGCACGCCCTTGCTGCGGTACCCCCACTTGCGGGCCGTCTTCACCGCCGTCTCGACGGCCTCGGCCCCGGTGTTCATGGGCAGCACCATCTCCATGCCGCAGAGCTCGGCGAGCTGCTCGCAGAAGTCGCCGAAGCGGTCGTGGTAGAAGGCGCGGGAGGTGAGGGTGACGCGGTCGAGCTGCGCCTTCGCGGCGTTGATGAGCCGCTCGTTCCCGTGCCCGAAGTTGAGCGCCGAGTAACCGGCGAGCATGTCGAGGTAGCGGCGCCCGTCGGCGTCCGTCATCCAGGCGCCTTCGGCCGAAGCGATCACGACAGGCAGGGGGTGGTAATTGTGGGCGCTGCGCGCTTCGGCGGCTGCGATCAGCCCTTCCGAGGTGGACATCCGGGGTCTCCGTTCGTCTCGTGTGGTCCCGCGACCGCCCGCCGGGGCGCACGTTTTCCGTACGGGCGGCGGGTGTGGCCTCTTTCTATCGTCCACCCGGCTGCCGACGCAGAAACCTTGCACTTCCGGCAGGGGTCCGGCGGACGGGCGTGACAGGCCGTAAGACCGTACGGGAAGGCCCCAGCGGCGGGCGACACGGTGCCGGAGGTCACTGCACAACCGTGCACTCCGGGGCTCGCGGACCTGAGACAATGGGCACATGGCCAATGACCGTCCGCGTGTGCTCTCCGGTATCCAGCCGACATCAGGCTCGTTCCACCTCGGCAACTATCTCGGTGCCGTACGCCAGTGGATCGCCCTGCAGGAGAGTCACGACGCGTTCTACATGGTCGTCGACCTGCACGCGCTGACCCTCCCGCAGGACCCGGAGGAGCTGAGGGCTAACACCCGCCTCGCGGCGGCGCAGCTCCTGGCCGCGGGGCTGGACCCGGAGCGCTGCACCCTCTTCGTGCAGAGCCACGTCCCCGAGCACACGCAGCTGAGCTGGCTGATGGAGTGCATGACGGGCTTCGGCGAGGCGTCCCGCATGACGCAGTTCAAGGACAAGTCCTCGAAGCAGGGCAGTGACCGCACGTCCGTCGGCCTCTTCACCTACCCGATCCTGCAGGTCGCCGACATCCTCCTCTACCAGGCCCACCAGGTGCCGGTCGGCGAGGACCAGCGGCAGCACATCGAACTCACCCGCAACATCGCCGAGCGGTTCAACGGGCGCTACGGCGCGACGTTCACCGTCCCCGAGCCGTACATCCTGCGCGAGACGGGCAAGATCTACGACCTCCAGGACCCGGCGATCAAGATGAGCAAGTCGGCGTCGTCCCCCAAGGGCATCATCAACCTGCTCGACGAGCCGAAGGCGTCGGCGAAGAAGATCAAGAGCGCCGTCACGGACACCGGCAGCGAGATCCGCTTCGACCAGGAGGAGAAGCCGGGCGTCAGCAACCTGCTGACGATACTGGCCACGCTCACCGACACCGGAATCGCGGAACTTGAGCAAAGGTACGCGGGCAAGGGTTACGGTGCGCTGAAGACGGACCTCGCCGAGATCGTCAGCGACTGGGCGGCCCCCTTCCGGTCTCGTACGCAGGCTTACCTGGACGACCCGGAGACGCTGGACTCGCTGCTGGCGAAGGGCGCGGAGAAGGCACGGGCCGTGGCCGTGGAGACACTCGCCCAGGCCTACGACAAGGTGGGGCTGCTCCCCTCGAAACACTGACGGCACTCACGGCGTCCGCCCCGGCAGACCGGCACCGAACGGCAGAGAAGCGCAGAAGGGAGAACAAGGTGGGGACCGTCACGCTCGGCGTATCCATCGCCGTCCCCGAACCGCACGGCAGCCTGCTCCAGCAGCGGCGTGCGAGCTTCGGCGACCCGGCGGCCCACGGCATCCCCACCCACATCACCCTGCTGCCGCCGACGGAGGCCGACCCGGCCGACCGCCCCGAGATCGAGGCGCACCTCGCCCGGGTCGCCGCCGCGGGGCGCCCGTTCGAGCTGCGGCTCTCGGGCACCGACACCTTCCGTCCGCTCTCCCCCGTCGTCTTCGTGCAGCTCGTGGAGGGCGCCTCGGCCTGCTCCTGGCTACAGGAGCGGGTCCGGGCTCCCGAGGGGCCGGTGGCGCGGGAGCTGGCGTTCCCGTACCACCCGCACGTCACGGTCGCGCACGGCATCTCCGAGGAGTCGATGGACCGGGCGCAGGAGGAGCTGGCCGAGTTCGAGGCGTCGTGGACGGCCACGGGCTTCGCCCTCTACGAGCAGGGCGCCGACCTGGTCTGGCGGCTCCAGCGGAAGTTCACGTTCGGCGACAGCGACGACTCGGGCGCCGCGTTCTCCGCAGTGCCCCGGCAGGTGCCGCAGCCGCTGCCCGCCTGCGGCGGCGAAGCCGGATCCTTCGCCCCGCTCTCCTGACGCCACCGCACGCCCTCCCGGGCCCCTGCCCGGGGCCGGCGCGCTCCCGTCGCGGGACTCCCGGATGAGTGCCCGCGCAGGGGGTAACCGCTGAGCGTGGAATGGCTCAGGAAGCTGCCGGTCATCGGCCCCGCGGTCACATGGTTCCTCGGTACGCGGCTGTGGCGCGTCTACCGGCACCTCGACGAGCGCAAGTGGGACCGGCTCGCGGCGTCCGTCACCTTCACCAGCTTCATCTCGCTCTTCCCGATGCTCGCCGTCTTCGCCGCCGTCGGCGCCTCGCTGCTGTCGCCGGAGCGCATGCGCACCGTCCAGCACACCATCAGCCGCCAGGTGCCCGGCATCTCCAAGCAGCTCGACCTCCAGTCGTTCGCCGACAACGCGGGCACGATCGGCCTGATCGCGGGACTGGCGCTGATCGTCACGGGCGTCAACTGGGTGGGGACGCTGCGCGAGAGCCTGCGCTCCGTGTGGGACCTGGAGGAGGACCCCGGGAACCCGGTGCTGCTGAAGCTGAAGGACTTCGGTGCGCTGGCCGGGCTGGGAGCGGTCGGGCTCGTCTCGCTGGGCGGCTCGGCGTTCGCGGTCAGCGCCGTCAGCTGGGTCGCGGGCCAGCTCGGCCTCCGCGAGGGCGGGCTCGGCTCGGTGCTGCTCAGCGCGGCCGGGTACGGAGCCGCCGTCGCCGCCGACTTCGCGCTCCTGTGGTACGTGCTGACGGTCCTGCCGGGCGTCCGCCCACCGCGGCGCCCGACGCTGCTCGCCTGCGCGATGGGCGCCGTGGGCTTCGAGCTGCTGAAGCTGCTGTTGGGCGGATATCTGCAGTCCGTCGCCACCAAGAGCGTCTACGGGGCGTTCGGTACGCCCATCGCGCTGCTGCTGTGGATCAGCTTCATGACGAAGCTGATGCTCTTCTGCGCCTCGTGGACGGCCACGGAACGCACTCTCAAGCCGATCGAGCGGATCGACGCGCTGGGCAGCGGGGCGCCCGAGCCGCCCGAGACGGAACGTGCCGCTCCCACGCCGGGGAGCGGCACCGACGAGCCCGAGGGGACGGACGGGACCGAGGGGACGGACGGGGCGACCGCGAAGGACGGAAGGCCGGTCAGTCGGACTTCTGAGCAGTCACCCGGTCCTCCTCCGGGTCCTCACCGCGAGCGGGCTTCGGGCTCTCGGACTCGCCGGCTGCGGGACCGGAGCGGGAAGGGGAGGCGCCGGAGGTTCCGTCTTCCGTCCCCTGGGCGAAGGGAAGACGGCGCAGCCGCGTCAGATCGGGCATCGGCCAACGGCGGTGAACCGCGTAGGCCAGACCCGCCACCAGGACGAGACACGCGCCGGTGATGCCGACGGCGACACCGGCGCCGCCCGAGTCGCCGCCGCTCCCGTCGGCGACGCCGCCGGCCTGCGCCCCGGACTTGTTCCTGTCGGCGCTGTCGCCGGACTTGCCGGAGGCGCCGGCGCTGCTCGGTGCGACGAGCTCACCGACGGGTTCGACCTTGCCCGCGGACTCGAAGCCCCAGTCGAGGAGCTTGGCGGTCTCCTTGTAGACCTCCAGGCCGCCGTGCTCGTCGTCCGGATGCATGCAGGTCACGAGCAGCACCCGGTCGCCGCGCTGGGCGACGCCCGTGAACGTCGCGCCCGCCTTCGACGTCGAGCCGTTCTTCACACCCGCGATGCCCGGGTAGGCGTCGAGGCCGATGTCGCCGGTCAGCAGCCGGTTGGTGTTCTGGATCTCGTACGTCTCGCGCTTCTTCCCCTTCTTCTTCTCACCGGGGAACTGGGCACGGGCCGTGGCCGCGTACTCGCGGAAGTCCGACTTCTGCATGCCCGACCTGGCGAACAGCGTCAGGTCGTACGCCGAGGAGACCTGGCCCTTCTCGTCGTAGCCGTCGGGGCTGACGACGTTGGTGTCGCCCGCCCGCAGCTTCTTCGCGTGCCGGTTCATCTCGCGGACGGTCTTGTCCTTGCCGCCGTTCATCGCGGCGAGCACATGCACCGCGTCGTTGCCCGAGCGCAGGAACACTCCTCGCCACAGGTCCTCGACGGCGTAGGTCTGACCCTCCTTCACACCCACGAGGCTGCTGCCCTCACCCATGCCCTCCAGGTCGGAGCGTTCGACCTTGTGCTCGGCGCTCTTGGGGAACTTGGGCAGCAGCGTGTCCGCGAACAGCATCTTCAGCGTGCTGGCCGGAGGGAGCTTCCAGTGGGGGTTGCGGGCGGCGAGCACCTTGCCCGACTCCGCGTCGGAGACGATCCAGGAGCGTGCGGTGATGCCCTCGGGCAGCTTCGCCGGCTTCTCACCGCGCTTGGCCCGCATCTGCGTACCCGGGACTCCGAGCCGTTCGCCGCCCACCGTCGACATCTTCCCGGGGGGCTTGGGGTCCTTGTCCTCGACCGCGTCCGTGCGGGCGCCGAGCGTTCCCGCGGCGGGGGACGAGGCGTGAGCGGTGCCCGCGAGCAGCGCGGGCACGACGAGCGCGACGGACAGAGCGGCGGCGGCGGGCAGACGGACGGCCCGTGGCGAGGTAGTCGACACAGAGCGAAGTTACATGGCCCACGCACCCGTGTGGACCGCGAGTCCCCGCCATAACAGCCGGATGGCCCCACTCCGTTATCTCTTTAGCCCGATAGCCATACTGGCCTCATGTCGCAGCCCTCCGGGACGCGCTCCTCGCGCCCACTCACCCTCAGCCGTCCCGTGTCCGTCTTCCTGCTCGCCTTCGGGATCTGGTCCTGGTTCGTCTGGATCACGTTCGTGAAGAACCTGTGGAAGGACAGCAGTGGGCTTGCTTTCGACGGTGCCGGCGAGCCGACAGGTTACTTTTGGGTTCATCTTCTGCTGGCCGTCGTGTCCTTCCTGCTGGGCACGGCGATCGGCGTCATCGGTCTCCGGGGGCTGAGAGCTCTCCGGCGCTCACCCGGAGAGTAGGGATTGGTGACCGTGCCTGTGGTCTTCGTACTGGTCGTGCTGGCGATCTTCTGTCTGCTCGGAGCTGCTCACTGGTACCTGTGGCGGCGCCTCGTGCGGGACGTCTCGGTGCGCGGCAGCGCGTGGCGGCGCGCCGGCACGGTGCTCGCCTTCGCGTTGCCGGTGCTGGCCGTCCTGAACTTCGTCCTCGGACGAAGCGACATCCCCTTCGCCGCGCAGCGGGTGCTGGCGTGGCCGGGCTTCATGTGGCTGGCGCTGCTGCTGTATCTGGTGCTCGCGCTGCTGGTGGGAGAGGCCGTACGGCCGCTGCTGCTCCGGTTCCTGGAGCGCCGGGCGGCCGCGGTGAGCGCCCCGGGCGAATTCAGTACGGACGGTGCGTCGGCCCGGCCCGGTGCGGAGGACGCGTCCTCCGGCGCAACGGCGGACGGGGACGCGGTCACCGGCTCCGGCACGGCTGAGGCGGCGGGGGCCGAGACGGGCGGCGGGGTCGCCTGCGCTACGGCCACCGGCACGAAGGCCGCTGCGGGCGGCGGGAAGAGCCCGGGGGCCGGTCCGGACGGCGATCCCGACGGTGAACCGGACGGCGGCACGGCCGGGGACGGCGCCGGGAGGCGCGGCAGAGCGAAGCCCGCGGCCCTCTCCAGACGCCTCTTCGTCGCACGCACCGTCGCGGCGGGCGCCTCGGTCGCCGCGGCGGGAACCGTCGGGGCGGGCGCGTACAGCCTGCTCAACGGACCGACGCTCAAGCGGATCACCGTTCCGCTCACCAAGCTTCCCCGCGCCGCACACGGCTACCGGATCGCGGTCGTGAGCGACATCCACATCGGTGCGGTGCTCGGACGCGGGCACACGCAGCGCATCGTCGACACCATCAACAACGCGCAGCCCGACATGATCGCGATCGTCGGCGACCTCGTCGACGGCGACGTCGAGGACCTGGCGCCCGCCGCGGAGCCGCTGCGCCGGCTCCGGGCCCGGGACGGCTCGTTCTTCGTCACCGGCAACCACGAGTACTTCGGCGACGCCGGCGAGTGGGTCGACCACGTCCGGGAGCTGGGCGTCCACCCGCTGGAGAACGACCGCCGCGAGATGCCCGGCTTCGACCTCGCGGGCGTCAACGACGTACGGGGCGAGGAGACGGGCGAGGGCCCGGACTTCGACAAGGCGCTCGGCGACCGCGACACCTCCCGCGCCTCGGTGCTCCTCGCCCACCAGCCGGTCCAGATCCACGACGCCGTCGACCACGGAGTCGACCTCCAGCTGTCGGGGCACTCGCACGGCGGGCAGATGTGGCCCGGGCCGTATCTCGCGGCGCTCGCCAACCCCACCGTCGCCGGACTGGAGCGCTACGGCGACACGCAGCTGTACGTCACCCGGGGAGCGGGGGCCTGGGGGCCGCCCGTCCGCGTCGGGGCCGAATCCGACGTGACCATCGTGCAGTTGGCGTCCAGGAAGGCGTGACGGGGCCCGTCCGCGCGCCCCTGTGAGGGCCGTCCACGCCCCCGGTCCGGGGCGTACGCGTCAGAGACCCGCCCCCGGCCCGGCGGCGTCATAGGCTCGGAGCCATGACGACGACACCCCAGCGCGTGGACGCCCCAGAGCCCCTGCCGGGGGCGGAACAGCGGCGCCCCGGGCCGCTCCCGTTCCGGCCGGACGAGGACGCGCGGTGACCGCCGCGGGTCAGGACAGCGGAGTCGAGAGGCTGCGCGCGCTGCACCGGGGACGGGCCTCCGGCGATCCGCTCGTGCTCCCCGGCCCCTGGGACGCCGCGAGCGCGCAGATCTTCGCCGAGGCGGGTTTCGAGGCACTGGCCACGCCGAGCCACGGCGTCGCGGCCTCACTCGGGCATGCCGACGGCGAGACGCCGGCCGACGAGATGTTCGCCGCGGTGGGCAGGATCGTGCGGGCCGTCGCGGTGCCGGTGACCGCGGACATCGAGCGGGGCTACGGGCTTGCGCCCGGCCGGATCGTCGAACGGCTTCTCGACGCCGGTGCCGTGGGCTGCAACCTGGAGGACTCCGAGGACGGCCGGATGGTCGGCACGGAGGAGCAGGCCGGGTTCCTGTCCGAGGTGATCCGGGCGGCGGAGGGCCGGCTGCTGGTCAACGCCCGCATCGACAGCTACCTGCGGCCGGTGGAGGACCCGCTGGCGGACGCGCTCGAGCGGGGGCGGCTGTACGTGGAGGCGGGAGCGGAGTGCCTGTACCCGATCGGGGCGCCCCCGGCCGACATCCCCGTGCTGGCAAGGGAGTTGAGCGGGCCCCTCAATGTGCTGGCCACCCGGGACGGGCCCACCCCGCACGAACTGGGCACCGCCGGCGCCACACGCATCACGTTCGGCGGCGGGCTGATGGAGCGCGCGAGCGACGCCGTACGGGACATGGCACGCGAGCTCCGCGGCGTCTGAGGCCGGATACCGTCCGAGGCCGGATATCGCGCCCTCGTCGGCCCCGCCTGCGCCCGCGGCGTTTACGAGGCCGTTCCGGCGGACAAGCGTCACTTTGGTACTGCGAGTACAGAACCCGGCGGGGCCGGGACACCCACGCTGGTGTCCCGGCCCGTCGGTTCGCTGTACGGACCGCGGCGGTCCGCGGTGCCGCGGCTACTTCTTCGGCAGCCACTTCTCCCAGGTGGACTTGTTGGCCTTGATCCACTTCTCGGCCGCGTCCTCCGGCTTCATCTTCTTGCCCGCGATGTCACCGGCGACCTGGTTCTGGTCCTTGGTCGTCCACTTGAAGTTCTTGATGAACTTCGCGGCGTCGGTGTCGCTGTCCGCGAAGTCCTTGTTCATGAACTTCTCGAGCTGGTTGGTCTCGTACCCGCACTTGGCCTCGGACTCGGGCGTCTCACAGCCAGGCGTGTGCTTGGGCAGCTTGACCTCGACCATGTCGATCTGGTTGTTCATCCACTGCGGCTCCCACCAGTAGGTGAGGAAGGGCTTCTTCGCCTTGTACAGCCGCTGGATCTCCTTCAGCTGCGCCGCCTCGGCACCGCTCGGGATGTGCTTGAAGTCGAGCTTGTGGTTCTTGATGAGGCCCTTGTCGTGCTGCGAGTACGACGGTGCCGCACCGATGAAGTGGCCCTTGTCGCCGCTCTCGGACGTACGGAAGTCCTTGGCGTACTTGTTGAGCTTCTTCAGGTCCGTGACGTCGGGGTGCTTGTCGGCGTAGTACTTCGGCACGAACCAGCCGATGTGCCCGACGACGCCGAGGTCGCCGCCGGAGACGACGGTCTTCTTCTCCTCGACGTACTTCTTCTCCTTCTTCGGGACGCCGTGCCAGTCCTCGAGGATGGCGTCGGCCTTGCCGGAGTTGAGCGCGTCGAAGGCGACGGGCTCGTCCATCTGCTTGGCCTCGACCTTGACGTCCAGCTCGTCCTCCATGAGCTTCTTGACGACCGCGGCGTTGGCCTGGGCGCCGACCCACGAAGGTTCAGCCAGGACGACCTTGTCGTCCTTGCCGCCGCTGCTGCTCGTCTTGGCCGCCCCGCACGCGGAGAGGGAGAGCACGCTGATGACGCCGATACCGGCGATGACGGAATTGCGTATGCGTTTGCTGTTCATTACGGGTCCTGTCTTCTCTTCTCGGAGGGGAACTCGCTTCGGGGGGTGACTGGGTTACTGGTCGCGGCGGCGTGCGCTCGCGGGCTGGGTGAGGCGGTCGAGCATGATGCCGAGGCAGACGATGGCGATGCCGGCGGGCAGACCCTGCGAGAGGTTGCCCTTCGACAGGCCCTGCACGACGTCGTAGCCGAGTGCGCCGCCGCCGATGAGACCGGCGATGACGACCATCGACAGCACCAGCACGACGCCCTGGTTGACGCCGACCAGCAGCGACTTGCGCGCCAGCGGCAGCTGCACCTGCAGGAGTTGCTGCTTGCCCGTGGCGCCCAGGGAGAGCGACGCCTCCATCGCGGCCGCGTCCACGTAGCGCAGTCCCTGCGCGGTGATGCGGATGACGGCGGGAGCCGCGTAGATCACGGCGGCGATGATGCCCGCGCTGCGGCTGAGACCGACGAGCGCGATCACCGGGATCAGGTACACGAACTGCGGCATCGTCTGCATCGTGTCGAGCACGGGGCGCAGCAGCCTGTCGACGCGTTCGACGCGGGCCGCCAGGACGCCGAAGGCGAAGCCGACGACGACGGTGAGCAGCAGGCCGCCGATCACCTGCGAGAGCGTGTCCATCGACACCTCCCACAGCCCCATCACACCGACCAGGGCGAGGCAGACGAGGCCCGTCGCGGCCGCGCGCCAGGTGCCGACGATCCAGCCGACCACGGCGACGAGCAGAGCCAGCGCCCACCAGGGCGTGGCCAGCAGCCCGGACCGCAGCGGGTTGAGCATGTACTCGGTGAATCCCTGCGCCCAGGTCACCGTGCCGCCCAGCACCGGGACGCCGGAGCCGAGGTGGTCGGTGAACCAGCCGACGGCGCTGTCCAGTTGGCGCGTGATGTCGACCGTCCACGCTTCGGGCCATTCGCTCTCGCTGAACACGGAGCCCTTCGCCGCGAAGACGCCGAAGAGGACCAGGACGAGACCCCACACGCCCGCGCGCACCCGCCTCATCAGCCGGGTGGTGCCGGCCGTGGCGACGGCGTCCAGCCGCTCGCCGGCGGCGGAGGTCGTGCGGTCCAGGAGGACGGCGATCAGGACGACGGCGGTGCCCGCGGTCAGGGCGGTGCCGATGTCGAGGCTGCCGAGCGCCTGGTAGATCTCGTCACCCAGGCCCTCCGAGCCGATGAGGGACGCGAGGACGACCATCGACAGGCACATCATGATCGCCTGGTTGAGGCCGAGCATCATCTGCCTGCGGGCCAGCGGTACCCGTGCCGTCCGCAGCCGCTGCCAGGGGGTCGACCCCAGCGACGTGGACGCCTCCAGCGCCGCCGGGTCGGCGCTCCGCAGGCCCAGCGACGTCAGCCGGGCCATCGGCGGGGCCGCGTAGATGACGGTCGCGATCAGCGCCGACGGCACGCCGATGCCGAACATCAGCAGCAGCGGCAGCAGGTAGGCGAACGCCGGCATGACCTGCATCGTGTCGAAGACCGGGCGGAGGAGCCTCTCGCAGCGGTCGGAGAGGCCCGCCGCGAGGCCGAGCAGCGCGCCGAGCAGCGCCGAGGCGAAGACGGCCGCCGTCATGAGGGCGAGCGTCTCCATGGTGGCTTCCCACATCTCCAGGACGCCGCACACGATGAAGACGCCCAGCGCGGTGCCGCCCGTGCGCAGCGCGCGCCGGGAGAGGTCGGCTCCGCCTGCCGCCCAGGCGATCAGCGTGCCCACGAGGGTGACGCCGAGCCAGCCCATCGACTCCAGCAGACCCGTGATGGCGTCCACCGAGGTCTCGGCGAAGTTGCTGATGTGGAGCAGGAAGTAGAGGAAGATCGGCGACGTCTCGCGGTTGTCGACGAGCCAGTTGTCCAGGTCGTTCAGCGGCGTCTCGATGTCGAGCGTCCAGCCGCGCGGCCACGCGCCGGAGCCGGTGACGGCGGCGCTGACGACGACGACCAGCAGGCTGACCAGGACCAGCAGCGCCCGGGGATTGGCTGCCAGGCGCTGCAGGGGGCCGGGCCCGTCGTCCGGCCCGGCGCCGGAGGGCGTCTTGTCGAGGGCGGCGGCGTCCTGGGTGCGCTGCTCGCCCTTGTCCGGGATCGTGGGCGTGCTCATATCAGCCTCCCCGTCCCGTCGCCGGAGTCGCGGCCCTGCCCGCGGGGTGCGGGTGCCACGGCGAGGTGCGTGTTCATACGGCCGCCACCTCCTTGTCCTTGTCCGCCTCGCCCTCGCCGTCCTGGTCGATGCCGGCGACGACCTTCAGCAGCCGGTCGTGGTCGACGACGCCGATGGTGCGTCCGCCCTCCACGACGCGGCAGCTCTCGCCGCTGCGGGCGACGGCCTCGATGGCGTCGGAGACGAGCGTGTCCGGGGCCAGGGCGGGGCCGCCGGCGGCGTCGGCCTTCCCGGCGGGGCGCATGGCCCGGCGGACGGAGATGACCTGGTCGCGCGGGACGTCGCGGACGAAGTCCCGTACGTAGTCGTCTGCGGGCCTTGCGACGATCTCCTCGGGCGTGCCGAGCTGCACGATCTCGCCTGCGCGCATCAGCGCGATGCGGTCGCCGAGGCGCAGCGCCTCCTGCAGGTCGTGGGTGATGAAGACCATCGTCCGGCCCTCGGCGCGGTGCAGGCGGATGACCTCCTCCTGCATGTCGCGCCGGATCAGGGGGTCGAGGGCGCTGAACGGCTCGTCGAAGAGGAGGACTTCGGGGTCGACGGCCAGCGCACGCGCCAGTCCGACGCGCTGCTGCTGTCCGCCGGAGAGCTGGCCCGGACGGCGGTCGCCGAGGCCCTGCAGCCCCACCTTCTCGACCATCTCGGCCGCCTTGGCGCGGCGTTCACGCTTGCCGATGCCCTGGATCTCCAGGCCGTAGGCCACGTTGTCGGTGACCGAGCGGTGCGGCAGCAGGCCGAAGTTCTGGAAGACCATGGCGGCGCGGTGGCGGCGCAGCTCGCGCAGCCGCGTCCGGTCCATGCCCAGCACGTCCTCGCCGTCGATCTCCAGCTGCCCGGAGGTCGGTTCGATGAGACGCGTCAGGCACCGGACGAGGGTCGACTTGCCGGAGCCGGAGAGGCCCATGACGACGAAGACCTCGCCCTTGCGCACGTCGAAGGAGACGTCGCGCACAGCGGCGGTACAGCCGGTCCGCTCGGTCAGTTCGGAGCCGGAGAGGCCGGTGAGCTGCTCGTCCCCGGGGACGCGGTTCGCCTTGCCCTTCGGGCCGAAGACCTTCCACAGATTGCGTACGGAGAACACCGGGTTGACCGGGGCGGACTCGCGGGTCTCTGACATCACGCAACACCTCCCGGTGCCGTAGTCGTAGGGGACCGATCGTCGGATCGGATGAGGTCGGCCGCCTTCTCGCCGGTCATCAGCACGCCGATCATGGGGTTGACGGCGGGCATGGTCGGGAAGACGGAGGCGTCCGCGACCCGGATGCCGTCCAGACCGCGGATCTTCAACTGGGGGTCGACGACGGCGAGTTCGTCGTCCGGAGCTCCCATCCGGCAGGTGCCCGCCGGGTGGTAGACGGTGTGCGCGACCTTGCGCGCGTACTCGCTGATCTCCTCGTCCGAGGTGATCCCGGGCCCTGGGCAGACCTCCCGCTTCAGCCACTTCGCGAGGGGTTCGGTACGGGCGACCTCGCGGGCGGCCTTGATGCCGTCGACGAGGGTGCGCCCGTCGTAGTCGTCCTCGTCGGTGAAGTAGCGGAAGTCCAGGGCGGGTTTGACGTCCGGGTCCGCGGAGGTGAGGTAAAGCCGGCCGCGGCTGCGGGGCTTGGGGATGTTCGGCGTCAACGAGACGCCGTGCGGCGGGCGTTCGTAGCCCAGCCGCTCCGGATTGTCGGTGAACGGGATCTGGTAGAAGTGGAACATCAGGTCCGGCCCGCCGGCCTCCGGCTCGCGGCGCAGGAAGAGACCGGCGTCCGAGTCCATCGCGGAGTTGTCGGGGATGGGCCCGTCGGTCTCCCAGACGATGACGGACTCGGGGTGGTCGAGCAGGTTCTCCCCCACGCCCGGCAGGTCGTGCGCCACCTCGATGCCCAGGGCCTCCAGGTCCGCGCGCGGGCCGATGCCCGAGTGCATCAGCAGCCGCGGCGTGTCCACCGCGCCCGCGCAGAGCAGCACTTCGCGACCGGCGGATATCAGCCGTTCCGCGCCGTCCTTGCCGCGTATGTGCACGCCCGTCGCCCTGGTGCCGTCCAGCTCCAGGCGGTACGCCCAGGTCTCCAGCAGGATGTGCAGGTTGGGGCGGTCGCCGGCCTCGATGTGCGGGTGGAGGTAGGCGACGGAGGCGGAGGAGCGCTTGTTGGTCTCCGGGTGGTAGGAGAGGTCGAAGAAGCCGACGCCCTCGTGGAAGGGCTCCTTGTTGAAGCCGTCGATCTCGGGTACGCCCAGGGCCTCCTGCGCGGCGGTGACGAAGTCCCGCGCGATGGCGTTCCGGTCCTGCTCGCCGACGGGGACGATGTTGTTGCGGAGCTTGCCGAAGTAGGGGTCCATGGCGTCCGCGCCCCACCCCTCGGCTCCGGCCGTCTCCCACTCGTCCCAGTCGGAGGGCAGCGGCTTGAAGGAGATCAGCGTGTTGTGCGAGGAGCAGCCGCCGAGCACCTTCGCACGGCTGTGCCGGATGTGGGAGTTGCCGCGTGGCTGCTCGGTGGTGGGGTAGTCGTAGTCGAGCTCGCCGCCGAGCAGTCCGAGCCAGCGGCGCAGGGTGAGCACTTCCGGCCGGTCGACGTCCGACGGTCCGCCCTCGATGAGGGCGACGGTCACGTCCGGGTCCTCGGTGAGCCGTGAGGCGATCACCGACCCGGCCGTACCGCCACCGACGATGACGTAGTCGTAGCTGGTCCTGTCTTGCTGGGACATTGCCGTCTGGTGCTCCTTGAGGTCACACGTTCTTGCGGAGGGTGTGTGCGGTGCTCCGTCAGCCGGAGAACCAGCGGACCGGTTTCGGCCGCAGGTTCTCGTACACGTGTTTCGTTTCGCGGTACTCGGCCAGTCCGTGGGGGCCGAGCTCGCGGCCCACTCCGGACTTGCCGAAACCACCCCACTCCGCCTGCGGCAGATAGGGGTGGAAGTCGTTGATCCACACGGTTCCGTGCCTCAGGCGCGCCGCCACGCGGCGGGCCCGTGCGGTGTCCGAGGAGAACACGCCGCCCGCGAGACCGTATTCGGTGTCGTTGGCCAGGGCCACTGCCTCGTCCTCGGTGCGGAAGGTCTCCACGGTCAGCAGCGGGCCGAAGGTCTCCTCGCGGATGACCTTCATGCCGCGGTGGCAGCCGTCGAGGATCGTCGGGGCGTAGAAGTAGCCGTCGGCCGGGCGCACGTCCGACGGCTCGGGGCGCCGCCCGCCGCAGCGCAGCACGGCACCCTCCTCCAGCGCGGACGCGACGTACGCCTCGGTCTTCGCGAGCTGCTGCGCGGAGACCAGCGGACCGCACTCGACGCCTTCCTCTGTGCCGCGGCCCAGCCGGATCCGCTGGGCACGGGCGGCGAGCTCGGCGACGAAGCGGTCGCGCACCGGCTCCTCGATGATGAGGCGTGCGCCCGCGGAGCAGACCTGGCCGCTGTGGATGAAGGCCGCGTTGAGCGCCTGGTCGACGGCGGTGTCGAAGCCCTCCTCGGTGTCGCAGGCGTCCGCGAAGACGACGTTGGGGTTCTTGCCGCCCAGTTCCAGGGCGACCTTCTTCACGCCGGGGGCCGCGGCCTGGGCGACCTTGGTGCCGGAGACGAGGCCGCCGGTGAAGGAGACCAGGTCCACGTCGGGGTGCTCGGCCAGGCGCGCGCCGACCGGATCGCCGGCGCCCGTCACGAGGTTCGCCACACCGGAGGGCAGGCCCGCCTCGGCCAGCAGCCTCACCAGGTGGACGGTGGTGAGAGGGGTGATCTCGCTGGGTTTGATCACGAACGTGTTGCCCGCCGCCAGTGCGGGAGCGATCTTCCAGCTGGCCTGGAGCAGCGGGTAGTTCCAGGGCGTGATCATGGCGCAGACGCCCACGGGCTCGTGCACGACGACGCTGTGCACGTCGGGGTCGCCCGCGTCCACGACCCGGCCGCCGGACTCCCCGGCGGCGAGGTCCGCGAAGTAGCGGAAGGCCGCCGTCACGTCGTCGACGTCGACGCGGCCCTCCTCCAGGGTCTTGCCCGCGTCCCGCGACTCGGTCAGCCCGATCTCCTCGCGGTCCCGCTGCAGCAGGTCCGCGACGCGACGCAGCAGGGCCGCCCGCTCGGCGACGGGCGTACGGGGCCACTCCCCCTCGTCGAAAGCGGCTCGTGCGGCGGCGACCGCCGCGTCGGTGTCCTCCACGCCGCCCTCGGCGACGACGGCGAGCGTGGTGGCGTCCGCCGGGTCCAGGACGTCACGCGTCCCGCCTCCGGCGGAGGACCGCCACTCACCGTCGATATGAATGCTCTCGATTTCGGACACCCTCTGCACTGCCTTCCGGGCTTTCGACAACGCTGTGTGCCACGAGGAGCGCTCCTCGTGACCACGACGGAACTGCTGCCATGCGCTGGGCACATGGCAAGAGCGAACCCTGCCCCGTCTCGGCGCTTACATGTCCGTGAAGGGGTAACAAGTGGGCTTCCTCACTGGCCGAAGTGCGTCGGACACAGACGAAGCGCCCGCTCAGTCCTGCTTGTGGGGGTTTCTGGAGATTTTCCCGTCCCGTATTGGCAGGCTTTGTCGGCATTACGGCACGAGTGTGGCCGGTGACGCTGTGTGAGCGCCTCGCGCTGCTGCACTGCTCGACTGCAAACCCGATCATCGGCGTGACCGTCGCCCCGTGCGAATCGTTACGCATCGCGGCTGCAGGCGTGGTTCTACGCTGCAGCGAGGAGCAACAGTGATGACCATCGCACTCACCGACAGGACCGCGATGGCCGAGCGATACGAGCCGAGCTTGGACGACCTGTTCGAGCGACTGGAGCGGATGCCCGTCCCCGAGGGCTACAAGACCGAGATCGTCGAGGGCACCGTCTTCATGTCGCCGCGACGGGGCACTCACTGGCAGATCATCTTGAAGATCGTCGTCCAACTGCTCAAGCGCTACAACGACGAGCAGATCATGTCGGACGTGCGCTTCGACTTCCCCGGGCACCTCAACGGCTTCGCTCCCGACGTGGTGGTGCTCGCCAAGGACGCGCGGAAGAACGATCGGGGCCGCTGGCAGCACGGCGACATCGAGTGCGTGGCCGAGGTCATCTCCGAGGACACGGCCGCCAACGACTACCGCAAGAAGAAGCGCGCCTACGCCCTCGCCGGCATCCCCGTCTTCCTGATCGCCGACCCGTACGCCGCCGAGTGCCACGTCCTCACCCACCCCGGGGACGGCGCGTACAAGAGCGAACTCACCGTCGCCTTCGGGGAGAAGATCGATCTCACGGGCACCGTCGCCGGCCTCGTCCTGGAGACGGGGGACTTCCCCACGGAGGCGTGACCCCGCACGGCCCGGCGGCTTCACCCTGTTACGGCGCGTCGGTCTCTCCGTTCGCGCACTGTGCGCCCGAGGGGCAGAAGAAGGCCAGCGCGGTCTCCAGCATCTCCTTCTCGTCGTCCTCGTCACCGTCCTCTTCGGGGCCGTAGGCGACGAGCGCGTACAGCTCGCCGTCCTCGGCCTCGAACCGGTGGTCGATGACGTGCCGGGTGCCGCCGTGCTCTGCCGAGTCGTACGTGTACTCGAGCCGGGCGGCGGCTCCCGCCTCACCGCCGTCGAGGTGGTCGAAGCCCTTGCGGTCGTAGCCCTCGTTCTTCTCGGCGTTCTTCTCCGCCAGTTCGAGCGATTCGTCCGGGTCGGAGTCCTCCACGCCGAAGATCTGCAGCTGGCGGGCGCCGCCCATCGCCTCGTAGAACACGACCTGCGAGCCGTCCTCCCGGCTCTCCGTCCGGCGCTGCCAGCCCTCGGGGACGGCGAGGGTGAACCCCTCGGAGTCCTCCGTCAGCTCGTATCCCGAAGGAGGCTCCGACGAGCCGGAGGGGGACGGCTCCTCCTCGGGCTCCGTCGGCACCTGCGCCGCGGGCGAGGAAGGGGACGGTTCCGACACCACCGGGCCGTGCCCCGCGCTGTCGACGGGGTCCTGCGGCTCGTCCTTCCAGCCGAGCGCCCACGAGCCGAACGCGAGCCCGCAGACGGCGAGGACCGCGAACACGCCCTTCAGGGCCTGCCGCTGCTTGCGGACGGACTCCGTCTGCCGCTGCGAACGCAGCGCGTACGCCTCGTCGTCGACCCACCGCTGGTGCTCCGCGTCGAAGCGGATCATCCCGGTTCACCCCTCACCCTTCTCACCCCAGCACTCCCGCGACCGCCTGCACCACCGTCGCCGCCGAAGCCAGCGCCCCGACCGCCGTCGAACCGGACTCCAGCCGCTCCCGCAGGCGTTCCAGACGTCCGCGGTCCGCCTGCCCGGTGCGGGTGATCTCCCCCTCGATCCGGTCCAGTTCGCCGCCGACGTCACGGGTCTCGTCGCTGGCAGCGAAGACCTCCATCTGCCGGCGGAGGTCGCGTACGGCTTCCAGCACGGCACGCGTCGCCTCGTCCGTCTGCGGAGGCGGGGCGGTGTAGGAGTGCGAAGTGGCCTGGCCGTACCGGCCCGTGGCGACCGCCCCGCCCGACATGCTCCCGATGTGGACGCTGCCGCCCGCGGCTTCCGGCACCCGCTCCCCGCTCCGTCCGCCGACCGTCGAGTCGTCCGGGCTGCCGGTCGCCGCTTCGCCGGATGTCATGTGAAGCTCCCCTCCCTGTGCTCCGCCCGGCCGTGCTCACCGGTGGCGACCGCCCCGCCGCTCATCTCCTTGATGAACACGCCGCCGTCGCGCACGTTCACGATCTGCTGCTCGAAGCGGTCCGTGCGGTAGCCGTGCTGCTCCAGGGCGTCCCGCACTCCGCTGGCGATGCGGTCCTGGACCGTCTTGATGTAGCGGCTGACGTCCATCTCCTGGAAGAGCGACAGCTCGGACGTGCCGGCCAGCTCCCGGATGGAGACGAGCGGCGCGTCCGGAGCGGCGTGCTCCGGCGAGGAGAGCCACACGCGGCAGACCGAGAACAGCGCCCGCATCGCGGCGATCCCCGCGGCGGCAGTGACGGCCGGCGCCGTCAGAAGGGCGAAGACGCCCTCCCTCAGCGGCCCCTCGGCATGGCGCTCGACGACCGCGTCCACCTCGCGGAAGCTCTCGGCGATCGGACCGAGCACGTGCGGAACGACCTCCAGGACGAGCATCCCGCCCTGCGTGTGCACCCTGACCAGCAGGGTCACGACCACCTGCTCATCCCACGCCCCCACGCGCACGCGGATGAAGTGGCGGCGCGCCTCCCCGCCTTCGTCGACGGACTCCGCCAGATGCGCCTGCACGTTCTCGGCGCTGTAGACCCCGCCGTCCCGGCGCACGCCGGAGGGCAGATAGACGAACTCCCCGATCTCGAGCTCGCGCAGCCGGTCCCTGCTGGTGCGGGCCGCGGACTCGCGGAGCGCGACCAGCCGCGGCATGATCATGCCCAGGACGTGGCGGTTGGACAGGTGCGTCTCGCCCTGGCTCGGTACGCCGTGCTCGAACTCCTTCTTGCGGCGCAGCTCCAGCGCGAACGACCACGGCTTGTACGGCACGCCCGCCCCGACGAAAGGCCGGTTGGCGTCGTACAGGGCGGCCTGGGCGTGCTGTTCGCGGTCGAGGGCCTCACCGACCAGGTGGTAGCGCTGCGTCAGCGGGAGGTCGGGCTGCACCGCCGTGGCGAACTTCTCGCGGCTGAGCTGCTCGCGCAGCACGCTCGTCACCCGGACCCGGTGCCACCACACGACGGCCGCCAGCAGCAGCGGGAAGATCACCGGGAGGGGGTTCTCCGAGACGCCCGTCACGGCGGTGACCCAGTACACGGCGGCGAACAGCCGGGCGGCGAGGGTGACGACCTTGCCGAGCATCCGCCGCGCCCCCGAGCGGGCCCACCAGCGCGGCGCCCTGGACTGCATGTACACCAGCGTCTCGCGTCCGGACACGGCACGGCCGGCCCACAGGGCGAGGACGACGGCGGCGTAGAACAGCACCCACGCCGTGGGCTGTTCGGAGAGGGACGTCCCCGAGCCGAAGTCGGAGAGGAAGACCAGCCGGAGCATCTCGTCGAAGGGGAGGCCGGTGCCGCCGAACCTGTCCTCCATGGAGTCCCACGTCAGCACCGCGGAGGCGGCGAAGAACGCGAGCCACACCCCCGCCATGGCCAGGGCGGTGCGGACCTCCTGCTGACGGGCTCTCAGTGCGTGGGCGAGGACGGGGCGCAGATCGACGCCGAGCGACGGCGGCACCGGACGCTCCGCGTGGCCGATCAGCTCGTCTATGACGCGCTGCCGGAATGCGGAGTTCAACCGCGCGCCCGCGCACAGCAGTCGGGTCGCCTCGCTGTGAGCAGGCGTGTGCGCTGCGTGACTCAAGACAGTCCCCCGATTTCCCCTAAGGTCTGGTCCAGGGAGGTCACGAACATACCCGAGGATGCGGGCGGCGGGCCACGTCGGAGGGTCGCCCTGTGGATAACTGTTAGGGAACAACGGTGACTTGAGGGCCGGTCAGCGCGCGGAGGGCCTCCGCGGGCCGCGGATCCCGCGCGGGGAGCAACGCGGCGGGCCCGCGGTTCGGGAGCTGATCGCTCCCGAACCGCGGGCCCGCCGGATCCGGTCTGCTGCGGCCGTCGCGCAGACGGCCGGCCGTCGCGTCAGAGCAGCCCGAGGCCCCGGACCGCTTCGCGCTCCTCGGAGAGCTCCTGGACGGAGGCGTCGATGCGGGTGCGGGAGAAGTCGTTGATCTCCAGGCCCTGCACGATCTCGTACGACCCTCCCGAGCAGGTCACGGGGAAGGACGAGATCAGGCCCTCGGGGACCCCGTAGGAACCGTCCGAGGGGATGCCCATCGAGGTCCAGTCGCCGGACGGGGTGCCGTTGACCCAGGTGTGCACGTGGTCGATGGCGGCGTTGGCGGCCGAGGCGGCCGAAGATGCGCCGCGTGCCTCGATGATGGCGGCGCCGCGCTTGGCGACGGTCGGGATGAACTCCTCGGCCAGCCACTTCTCGTCGTTGACGGTCTCGGCGGCGTTCTTGCCGGCGATCTCGGCGTTGAAGATGTCGGGGTACTGCGTGGCCGAGTGGTTGCCCCAGATCGTCAGCCTCTTGATGTCCGCGACCTGCGTGCCCGTCTTCTTCGCGAGCTGGGTGAGCGCGCGGTTGTGGTCGAGCCGCGTCATGGCGGTGAAGCGCTCCGCCGGCACGTCCGGGGCGGCGGCCTGGGCGATGAGCGCGTTGGTGTTGGCGGGGTTGCCGACGACGAGGACCTTCACGTCGTCCGCCGCGTGGTCGTTGATGGCCTTGCCCTGCGGCTTGAAGATGCCGCCGTTGGCCTCCAGCAGGTCCCCGCGCTCCATGCCCTTCGTGCGGGGACGGGCGCCGACGAGCAGGCCGACGTTGGCACCGTCGAAGGCGACGTTCGGGTCGTCCGTGATGTCGATGCCCTGCAGCAGCGGGAAGGCGCAGTCGTCGAGCTCCATGGCGGTGCCCTCGGCGGCCTTCAGAGCCGGCGTGATCTCCAGCAGCCGCAGCTTGACGGGCACGTCGGCACCGAGCAGCTGGCCGGAGGCGATACGGAAGAGCAGCGCGTAGCCGATCTGGCCGGCCGCTCCGGTGACGGTGACATTGACGGGGGTGCGGGTCATGGCGGTCTCCGTAGTACCTGGCGGTGGCAGTTCCGAGGCGGGGTCCTTCCCCGGCACACCTCCCCGGGTCCTCCTCCGCGGCGAAGCGTGCGGGGAAGCCAGGGGAAGAAGCCTGTGGGAACGCGCCCTGCCCGATCCGGGAAGTCTCTCTACGTCAAGAGACCCCGCGCCAGGCTATCCGACGCCCGATACGCGCCGGCAGCCGCCCGCGCAAGGAGGGGTTGCGCGGGAGGCTGCCGGTCGCCGCCAGCCCGTGGGGGGAGCTGGTATGGCGCCTGCCCGGAATCGCACAACCCATGCATGCGCATTCATCCGAACTCGAACGGCCCGCGGCGCGGTTGGCGCGCGGGGCGACGAACCGCTGGTCCGGGGCGTGCGGAGGGGGCGGAGCGCCGCGCATCGCACCCGCGAGACGGCGCGGATCACGCCCTCCGCGCGGGTCCGGCGGGCACGGGCCGCACGGCCTACGTCGCGCGCCCGCGCCCCTGTTGGGCCTGCCGCCCCGCCCGTCAGGGGGTCGACGGCTGCGCCGCCGGCGCCGAGGGTTCCGTCCCGTCGCCGGACTCGGCGGCGCCGCCGGTCTCCGCCACGCCACCCGGTTCGGTGCATCCGGTGGTGCCCGCCGCGAGGGTGGCGCAGGCGCGCGCCTCCGTCGCGGAGCTGACGGCCACCATCTCGGTGTAGGCGTCGTTCGTCGAGCCGACCTCGTCGCTCTCGGCGTGCCCGCCCGCGCTGATCTTCAGCCCGTCCCCCTGGGCGGCACCGGTGATCCGGCCCCAGGCGGCCTTGCACACCTTGCTGTAGCGCACCTCGACCATGCTCGGACCGACGAAGGCGGAGCTGCTGCTCTTGACGTTCTGCCCGCCGCAGCCCATCTCCTCCGGGTCCTTGCCGATGCAGTCCTCGCCCTGGCACTTCACGCCCGCCGGCAGGTTCGGAGCGGTCTTGGAAGGCGAGGGCTTCGGCGAGGCTTTGCTGTTGTCCGTCACCCCGGGAAGCCCGAACATCAGCACCCCGACGGCGATCACGGCGAACGCACCGGCGGCACCCGCGAAGAGAGCCGCGTACCGCACCTTGCGGGAAGCCCCCTCGGGATCCTGCGGAGCCGCCTGCGGCGCCGGGCCCTGGGAGCCGCCGGGAGGTACGGAGACCCCGGGCGACGCCGCCGCGCCGGGAGCGGCGGCACCCTCCGCGGCCTCGCGCAGGGAGGCGACGCTGCCCAGGACGTACGTCCCCGACGAGTCGCTCTCCGCAGCGGGTGAACGCTCCTGCGTCGCGGGCCATGCGCCCAGGTCGACCCGCTGACGCTCCCTCGCCGCTCCCCTGCGGGGAAGCGGCCGCAGCATCGCCGTGTGGTCGTCCCCCGGCGGCTTCTCGAAGTCCGGGCGCCCGGCCCGGCCGGAAGCGGCGCCGCTGCCCGAGAGTTCGGACGCGGAAGGCGGAGCCGCCGAAGTGGCGGCGGGTCCGCGGGTGTTGAGAGGCTCGGCGTCGTTCCCGCCCGCGGCAGGCGCGTCGCCGCGTGACGCGCCCTTGCCCTTCTTGCCTGCCTGCTTCCCCCCGTCGGCCTCGCCCTTGGCCTTCGTCTTGTTGCGGGGGCGCTTCTTGCCCTTGGCGGGCTCGTCCCAGAACTCGCCGAGCGCCTCACGCGCCTGGGCGACGCGGATGGCCTCCATCGTGACGTCGTGCCGCATCTCCGCGCGGCTCCACGCCCGTTCGGCCAGTTCCCACATCGTCTCCAGGTGACGGATGTCGGTGTCGGTCACCTCCGCCAGAGCGTGCGCCGCGCCGCGCGGCGGCAGCAGCCGGCCGCCCAGGTACTTCTCCCAGGACGACTTGCTGTAGCCCGTGCGGTCGGCGACCGTCGCGACGCTCATCCCGCTGCGGTCCACCAGCCTCCTCAGCTGGCTGGTGAACTCGCGTATCTGCGGGTCCAGTTCCTCCGGTAGCGGCCTCCACCGAGGCATGTGCCTCCCCCTCGTCCCCCGAATTCGTCGACATTCCCCGCGCTTGGTCGTCACTAGTCTGCCACCACGACGCGCCGGTGCGGCCATGGCGGGGGCCCGCACTTCACCGTGGAAGTACGGGCCCTCTCCCGGCGTCACCCGGTGTGTCGGCGCACGTGCCCTACGCCGTCGACGGCGCCCCGGAATGCCGGAGTGGCGGCTCTCCGCGGCGCTTGTCCGCTACTGGGTTCCTTCGCTGCCTCTGATCGTGAAGTGGAGGATGTCCTCCAGGATCGGGATGCTCAGTATCGGGTCGGGCTGCGCCATCAGCGCCAGCAGGAAGATGGCCAGACCGAGCAGCCCGTACGTCAGCATGTCCGTGAACGCGGAACGGACCGCGAGCATCCCCACCGACGGCATGAACCTGCGCAGTACCGCGCCGCCGATCAGCGAACCTCCGATGATCAGGGTCCCCGCGCGGAACTCCCCGATCGTCACCAGCAGTCCGATCAGCACCCCGCAGCACACCGCGAGCAGCGGCCATTGGCGGTAGGGCGCCGCGTGTCCGGCTCCCATCGCCCGCCGGCCGCCCTCGGGGCGGGCCGTGTCCCGCGTCACCGTGGGGAAGCGGCGCGTGCCGCGTGCGTTGACCTTCATACCCTCACCACTCGAGATCTCGACGGCCCGGCGGCCCCGTCCGGCCTCACCGGGGGTCCTGGACGGGCTCCACGCCCCGCTCGGCCGCCTCGACGACGTTGACGAGCAGCTGCGCGCGGGTCATCGGGCCGACGCCGCCGGGGTTCGGTGAGATCCATGCCGCGACCTCCGCCACACCAGGATGCACGTCGCCCACGATCTTGCCGTGCTCGTCCCGGCTGACGCCCACGTCCAGGACGGCCGAGCCGGGGCGCACGTCCTCCGGCTTGATCAGGTGGGGCACCCCCGCCGCGGCCACGACGACGTCCGCCTGCCGCAGCAGCGCCGGCAGGTCGCGCGTACCGGTGTGGCACTGCGTCACCGTGGCGTTGACGCCGCGCCGGGTCAGGAGCAGCGGGATGGACCGTCCGACGGTGATACCGCGCCCGACGACGACCACGTGCGCCCCGTTCAGCTCGACCTCGTGGCGGCGAAGAAGCTGGATGATGCCCTGAGGCGTGCAGGGCAGCGGGCCCGGCTCGTTCAGCACCAGGCGGCCCAGGCTCGTGGGGTGCAGCCCGTCCGCGTCCTTGGCCGGGTCCATGAGCTGGAGCACCCGGTTCGTGTCGATGCCCCGGGGGAGCGGCAGCTGCACGATGTAACCGGTGCACTCCGGGTCGTCGTTCAGCTCGCGTACGACAGCCTCGATCTCCTCCTGGCCGGCCGTCGCGGGCAGCTCGCGCTGGATCGAGTTGACGCCGATCTGCCGGCTGTCGCGGTGCTTGCCTGCGACGTACTTCTGGCTGCCGACGTCGTCGCCGACCAGCAGGGTGCCGAGGCCGGGCGTGACGCCCCGCTCCCTGAGCGCCGCGACGCGCTCCTTCAGGTCGGACTTGATCGATGCCGCCGTGGCCTTGCCGTCGAGAATCTGGGCCGTCATGGGTCCCATACTCCCGGATACGGGGCGCCGGGCAGAAATCCGTATCGCTCCGCAGGACGAGGTACGCCCGGCGGGCACCCCGGGCCCGGGTCCGTTCGCGCCCCGCCCTGTGTGCAGACCGTGTGACGGAACGAGGGCGGGAGGGCGCACCGGATAACGGGGCCCTCGGGCATCACATTGCGGATTCGCCACATTCCCGGATCCAGCTGGACAGCGTCGCACTTCGCCGACCACCATGAAGCGGCGGCCCCACGCCCGGACTTGGAAGACAGTCCGCTGGGCGCCGCAGCATCGGGGGAGGCACATCGTGCATAACCGCACACCTCACGCAGTCCGCGTCCACGTCGGCGTCTGCGGGGGCGGAACTGTCGTTCCCCCGAGAACTTCGGCCCATTCCGCTCCCAGACGAAGCACGTAGGAAGGCACCCGTGAGCTACCCACCGCCTCCCGGTCAGGACCCGAACAACCCCTACGCCCAGCAGCAGCCGCCGCAGCAGCCGTACGGCTACCCGCAGCAGCAGCCGCAGCAGGGCGGCCAGCCCGCGTACGGCTACCCGCAGCAGCAGTACGGGCAGCCCCAGTACGGCCAGCAGCCCCAGGGCGGCGTCCCGGGCCAGCCCGCGTACGGCTACCCGCAGCAGCCCGGAACGGTGCAGGCCAACAACGGCTACATAAACATCAACAACATCGGCATGGCCCAGCTGGCCACCATGGGGCAGCGGTTCCTGGCCCGCCTCATCGACGGCCTGATCATCAGCACCGTCCTCACCGTCGTCATGATCGCCGGCCTCGGCAGCGCCATCGGCCTCGGCAACGACCTGGAGGAGTGCGGCACCTACGCGACGCCGGGCTACAGCCAGTGCGTGCAGGACGCTCAGGAAGCCAGCATGGGCGCCCTGGGCGCCATGATGGTCATGATGCTCTGCCTCGCCGTCTTCCTCGCGCTGTACGAGTGGCTGATGATCGCCTTCAAGGGCGCGACGGTCGGCAAGATGGCCATGGGCCTGCGCGTCGTGAAGGAGGCCGACGGCCAGCTTCCGGGCGCCGGCGGCGGCTTCGTCCGCTACATCATCCCGATCGCGGGCGCGGTCGCGTGCTACATCGGCGCGCTCCTCGTCTTCCTCTCGCCGTTCTTCGACAACAGCGGGAAGCTGCAGGGCTGGCACGACCGCGCCGCGGGCACCGTCGTCATCAAGAAGTAGCGGACGGCCGCGCGCCTCGCGCGGCGCACCCGTCCGGGACCTCGGCACCACCACGAAGGCCGCGCCGCACCTCACGGGGGCGCGGCCCTTCGTGCGTCACGGGCACGGGCCGCGCCCGCCCGGCCCCGTCCGCACCGCCCGAACCGTCCGCGCCCCAGACCGAAAGGCACCGACCATGAGCTACCCGCCGCCCGGGCCTCCCGGCAACGACCCGTACGCGCAGAACCCGTACGCCCAGCAGCCGCCGCAGCCCCCGACGGCGCCCTACGGCTACCCGCAGCAGCCCCAGCCGGGCGGGCAGCCCGCGTACGGCTACCCGCAGGCCGCGCCCCCGCCCGGCCCCGGAGGATTCCCCGGGCCGCCGCCCGGAATGATGCCGAGCAAGATCAACGGTGTCCGCGTGATGATGTTCATCGCGGGCGGCCTGCAGACCCTGGTCTCCATCACCGTGATGATCGGGCTGGGAGTGGCGGCGGGGAGCCTGCACGGCATGCCGGGGTACGCGAGCGCGCACACCCCCATCGGCGTGCTGTACATCTTCTTCGGCGTCTGCCTCGTGCACGCCGTACTGGGGATCGTCCTGGGCGTCTTCGTCTCGAAGGGCGGCAGCTCGACCCGGACCGGCGGCATCGTGTGGGCCTCGTTCCTCACCCTCTTCGGGCTGCCGTTCGTGCCCCTCGGGCTTGTGTGGATGGCGCTGGGGATCACCTGCATCGTGCTCCTCGCGCAGGAAGGCGCATGGTTCAACAGGCCGCGTTACTGACGCGGTTCACCCTCCTTCGAGGCACCGCGCAGCACCGTGAGACGGCATGCACCCCGGCCGCCCTTCCAGGCGCCCGGGGTGCCGCGTTCCAGGCCGGTGCCCGCCCTCAGTGGAAGAAGTGCCGCGTCCCCGTGAGGTACATCGTGACGCCCGCCGCAGCCGCCGCGTCGGTCACCGCCTCGTCGCGTACGGAGCCGCCCGGCTGCACGACGGCCCGTACCCCGGCACGCCCCAGCACCTCCAGCCCGTCGGGGAAGGGGAAGAAGGCGTCGGAGGCCGCGTAGGAGCCGCGCGCCCGCTCCTCCCCCGCGCGCTGCACGGCGAGCTTCGCGGAGTCGACGCGGTTGACCTGGCCCATGCCGACGCCGACGGTCGCGCCGTCCTTCGAGAGCAGGATCGCGTTCGACTTGACCGCGCGGCAGGCCCGCCAGGCGAAGGCCAGCTCCTCGAGCTCCGCCGCGCCCAGCGGCTCGCCCGTCGCCAGCCGCCAGCCCGCGGGGTCGTCGCCGGCCGCCTGCAGCCGGTCCCTGACCTGGAGCAGCATGCCGCCCTCGATGGGCCTGGACTCGACCGTTCCGGACGGCTCCCCGGGACAGCGCAGCACCCGGATGTTCTTCTTGCGGGACAGCACCTCGACGGCGCCCTCCTCGTAGCCCGGCGCCACCACGACCTCTGTGAAGATGTCGGCGACCTGCTCGGCCATGGCGACGGAGACCGCGCGGTTCACGGCGATCACCCCGCCGAACGCGGAGAGCGGGTCGCACGCGTGCGCTTTGCGGTGCGCCTCCGCCACGTCCGGACCCACCGCGATACCGCACGGGTTGGCGTGCTTGATGATCGCCACGCAGGGGCTGCCGGCGTGTTCGTAGGCCGCACGGCGCGCCGCTTCGGTGTCGACGTAGTTGTTGTACGACATCTCCTTGCCGTGCAGCTGCTCGGCGTAGGGCAGTCCGGCGCCGCTTCCGTCCGTGTACAGGGCGGCGGGCTGGTGCGGGTTCTCGCCGTAGCGCAGCACGCGGCGGCGGGTGTAGGCCGCGCCGGCGAAGTCCGGGAGAGCGGGCGGCTGTTCGCCCTGCCCGGCGTCCGTTTCCTGCGGCGCTCCGGTGCCGTTGCCGTCCGCGGCCCCGTTCTCGTCCCCGTCCGCGCCGGTGTCCGCGTAACCGCCGGCGAACCAGTTCGCCACCGCCACGTCGTACGCCGCGGTGTGCTGGAACGCCTCGCCTGCCAGCCGCTTGCGCTCCCGGAGGCCGAACCCGCCGCTCTCCACGGCCTTCAGCACGTCCCCGTACCGGTCGGGATCGACGACGACGGCCACCGAGTGGTGGTTCTTGGCCGCCGCGCGGACCATCGACGGACCGCCGATGTCGATCTTCTCCACGCATTCGCCGGGCGTGGCTCCCGAAGCGACCGTCTCCCGGAAGGGGTAGAGGTTGACGATCACCAAGTCGAAGGGCTCCACGCCGAGTTCGGTGAGCTGCTCGCGGTGGGAGGCGAGCCGCCGGTCCGCGAGGATGCCCGCGTGCACGCGCGGATGGAGCGTCTTGACTCGTCCGTTTAGGCACTCCGGAAAGCCGGTCAGCTCCTCGACGGCGGTCACCGGCACGCCCGCCGCCGCGATCCGCTCCGCGGTGGAGCCCGTCGAGACGAGCTGGACGCCCGCCGAGTGCAGACCGCGGGCCAGCTCGTCGAGGCCGCTCTTGTCGTAGACGCTGACCAGGGCCCTGCGCACGGGCAGCCTGCCGCCCCCGGCGCTCGTGCCGCCCTCGCTCATGCCGCCTTCACCCATGTTGCAGCCGTACCTTTCGTCCTTCGATGCGGTAGCCGTCGCGGGAGAGACGTCCCACGACATCGACGAGCAGCCGTCGCTCGACTTCCTTGATCCGCTCGTGCAGAGCGGCACCCCCGTCGGCGTCGTCCTCGTCCAGGACCTCCACCACGCCCTGCGCGATGATCGGCCCCGTGTCGACACCGTCGTCGACGAAGTGGACGGTGCACCCGGTCACCTTCGCCCCGTAGGCGAGCGCGTCGCGCACGCCGTTCGTCCCGGGAAAGCTGGGGAGCAGGGCGGGGTGCGTGTTGACCACCCGCCCGGCGAAACGGGCGAGGAACTCCTTGCCCACGATCTTCATGAAGCCCGCCGAGACCACGAGATCCGGCTCGTGCGCCGCTGTCGCCTCGGCCATGGCGCGGTCCCACTCCTCCCGCGTCGCGTAGTCCCTCACCCGGCACACGAAGGTGGGGATCCCGGCACGCCGCGCGCGCTCCAGCCCCTCGATCCCGTCCCTGTCGGCGCCGACGGCGACGATCCGCGCGCCGTACGCCTCCTCCCCCTGCTCCGCGACGGCGTCGAGGAGCGCCTGCAGGTTCGTACCGGACCCGGAGACGAGGACCACGAGACGGCGGACGGGTCGGGAAGCGGAGCGGGAACGGCCCGGGCTCTGGTGCGCAGCCACGACGAGGCTCTCTCTCGGGGAATCCCCCGGCACCGCGGGACGGTTCGGGGAAGCAGCGGTTTGTGTGGTCGTACGAACTCGTCGAGCACCGGTTTCGGGGAACTCTACGAAGCGTTCGACCGTCGGCAACGATACCGGCCCCTCACACGGCCCCCACGGGACGGGGGCGGGCACGGCAGGTAGCGTCAGGAGGGACAGACCCGAGCCTGCGCCGAGGCACGCACCGGCACACGAGGCACGACCGGCAACCGGCACGACAGGACGCAAGGGGAAGACACACAGCACATGACGGACCGAAGTCGCCGCCGCGCGGCAGCCCCATCCGACAGCTCCTCTCGCGAGGACAACCCCTTCGCGGCACCGCCGGAGGGGCAGCCGGACCGGCCATGGCAGCCGCGCCGCGGGACCGGCTCACGGCCCGGCACCGACGCGGGCGAGGCCGGCGGTGCGGGAGGACGCGACGGCTCGGAGCCGGGTGCCGAGGGCTCGGACCAGGGGTCCGGCGAGCGGCCCTCGTCCTGGGGCGGCCAGTGGAGCAGCCGCCAGCCCGGCAGGCAGAGCGGCGGCTTCGGCGGTTCCGGAGGGGACGGCAACGACGGCGGCAACGGCCGGGGCGGACCGCGGGGAGGCATGCGGTGGGACCCGACGGACCCGCTGCAGCGCCACGCGCGCTACTCCCTGCACAGCGGCATCTGGGCGCTCTTCTTCGCTCTCTTCAGCCTTCCGGAGGTGGCCCTGCTCCTGGGCGCCCTCTCCCTGTACTGGGGCATCGACGCGCTGCGCAACAAGTCCCGCCCGCGCGGCGCGGGTTCGGGCAGGCGCGGAGGCCGGTCCGGCGCCGCGGCGCGTGCCGAGGACGTCGCGGGAAGCGACCGCCAGGAGACGGAGGAGAGGCCGAAGGCGGCCTCCCCGATCCCGGTGTCCGTGACGCCGGCGCAGGCCGCCAAGTCCCGTACCACGGCGGCGGTCAGCGGTCTGATCACGGCGTCGCTCGCGCTGGCCGTGGTGGCGGCGACGTTCGCCTTCCAGTCCGTGTACCGCGACTACTACACCTGCACGCAGGACGCCCTCACGCAGTCCTCGCGCGAGGACTGCAAGGACCTCCTGCCGAGCAACCTGCGCCCGCTCCTCGAAGACCGCTGACCCGGCGCGGCCCGCTCCGCGCGGGCGTGCCGGGGCGCAAGACGAGGGCGGCCGTGCACCGGTGCTCCGTCCGGCCGGTTCAGTACCTGCGCGGCTCGAAATCGGGCATGAGCCCGCCCGACGCGCTCTTCAGCGCCGCCCAGCGCGCTTGCCGCGCGGACGTCGCGTGCCAGTCGTCGTCCGGTCCGGGGTCCCGCAGGCGCCACGCCCGTACGAGCAGCGCCGTCGGCGTCCCCACTACCGTGGCCCAGACGGCGGCCGACGAGCCGGCCAGCCACCAGCTCGGCCCGAACACCGCCAGCGCCCGCGTGCCGAGCGCCCCTCCCGAGGAGGCGGCGAGCACGGCGAGGCCCGCGCCGCAGCAGCACGCGACGACGGCGACGGCGCACACCGTGCTCCGCCACCCCGCGGCCTCCGGCCGCCGGCCGCCGTCGGGAACCGCCGCACGTCCCACGAGCCAGCCGGCGGTGACGCCGGCTGCCAGCGGTACGGCGCCGGACAGAACGCAGGCGAGGATCCCGCCCGCGCCGTCAGCGGGGACGGCCGCGAGCAGGGGGAAGGGCGGCAGCCCGGGGTCGCCCCCCGGGGAGAACGGACCCACCGGCGTCCCGGCTCCCAGTACGAACCCGGGGCCCAGCCCGTACGACGCGGCCCAGACGGCGGCGTTCGGCAGCAGCGCGACCACGAGCAGCAGCACGGCGAACCGGCCCGGCCACGCCTTGGCGAGCGCGGGGAACGACTCGCGCACGCCGTCCAGGTTCCACAGCAGCGCCCCGGCCGTCAGCAGCAGGCCGCCGCCGCAGAGAACCGCCAGGGTGACGAGCGCGGCACGGAGGGGGCGGAGGCGCCGCACCAGCTCCACGGTCTCCAGCAGGTACGAGGGGCGCGGGCGCCCGGCGGGCGCCGCCTCACCGGGAGCCCCCGCTGGAGTGGCACCGCCCGCGCCGCCCGCGCCTTCCGCGGCCCGCTCGGGCGCCGTCCCGTCGCCATTCGGCGCGCTGCGCGCTCCCCCCGTCAGCGTGGCCGCCGCCGCCACGCACAGCACGAAGAGCGGCAGGCGCACCACGGCGCTGAGGACGTCGGCCCGCACCGGCGCGGCCGAGGTGAACAGCACCGCGAGGGCGCCCGTCAGCAGATACCCCGCCGCGACCCAGCCCACGGGGGCCAGGAAACCCGGCTCCGGGCGGTCCGTTCCGCCTGGAACGCCGAGGCGCTGCTCGCCCGCCGACAGCGCCCGCACACAGGCCCGGTGGAGCAGCCAGACGGGAAGCACCATGAGCAGCAAGGGCGTCAGCGCGACGGGTGCGGGCGCTCCCGACAGGGTCTCGGTGCGTACGAGGCTGCTTCCGTGTCCCAGCACCCACAGGTCGGCCGCCACGTGCAGGGCGGTGTCCGCACCGGTGTCGGGGTACGGGGTGATGATCCACAGGAACAGCACGAGCACCGTCAGCGAACCGAGGCCCAGCCCCGCGGCGATCACGCCTTCGAAGAGCCACGCGGCCTGTGACGGCTGCGTCCGCGCGCTCGTTCGGCTGTGCGGGGACAACGTCGGGCTGCGATGCGTCACTTGGCTCACGTCGACATGCTGTCAACAACACCCGTTCTGATCTGGTAACACGCTTTTTGTCGCTGTGTCGCCCACTATGTCCACATGCACTTTGTCACACTAACCGCGCGCCGACGGTGGAACGCATGAGCGGGGAACGAGAGGGCGCGCCCCAGTCCGACGGCGACGGGCAGGCGCAGAGCGGCCGTTCGGAGCCCGCGGAGTCTCCGGAACCCCAATCCCCGCCGCCGGAGCCCGCGTCCGGACCCGGATCCGAACCCGAATCCGCCGAGGCCGCGTCCGCGGAGGCCGATCGCGGAGAGGCCGCCGGCGAGGAGACCGACTCCGAAGAGGCCGCACCAGCAGAGGCCGTGCCAGCAGAGTCCGCGTCAGCAGAGTCCGCATGCGCCGCGCCGACATCCGGAGAAACCGCCGTCGCCACCCCCGAAGAGGCCGCCCCCGCGACTGCCGGCTCCGCGGAGACAGCCGCCGTGCCGGACGCCCGCGGGAGCGCCGCCGACGCCTTCGACCGGCTCCATGACCGCCACGCTCCGTCGCTCACGCGTCAGGTCTTCCTGCTGTGCGGACGGCCGTCCCTCGCGCGGCGTTCCGTCGGGCACGCCTTCCGGCTGGCGTGGCAGCGCTGGCCCGAAGTGGCGGTCGACCCCGATCCGGCGGGCTGGGTCCGTGCGGCCGCGTACCGGTACGCCCTCGCTCCGTGGCGCAACTTCCGCCTGTCCGGCCCGTTCCGTCACGCGCGGGCGATGCGCAACGTCCCGCCTGGCGACCGCGGGCTGTTCGACGCGCTGCTGCGCCTGCCCCCCTCGTACCGCACGGTCGTCCTGCTGTGCGACGGGCTGGGGTTGGACCCCGCGGACGCGGCGGCGGAAATGGAGGCGAGCAGCGCCGCGGCCGCGGGACGGCTCCACCGCGGACGCGCCGCGCTCGCCGAGCGCGTGCCCCTGCTCCGCGACGCGGCGGACGGGGAGCTTCCGGCCCTGACCGCGGCCCTGCTGGGGCAGTTGGCGGCGCCGCAGCCCGTGACCCTGCCGCCCGCACCGCGCGTGCGCCGCCACGGCGCACTGCGCTCGTGGGGCGCGACGGCCGCGGCCCTCGGTCTGACGGCCTCCGTGGCGGCGGCGGGATTCGCGCTCGTCGCCTCCGACGACGAGCGGAACGTGCCCCGGCTGCCCGTCCCCAAGAAGCCCTCGGCGACGCTCGCTCCGGACCGGCAGCCGGGACGTCTGCTGCCGGTCATCTGACCGGACGGCACCGTCGGGTACACGTACGGGCCCGGTCCTCCGAGTCGGAGGACCGGGCCCGTACGAGGCTGGAGCGTGCGCCGCCCCTGGTGCCGGATTACGTCAGCCGGCGAGCAGTTCGCGAGCCAGGCGGGCGGTCTCGGACGGCGTCTTGCCGACCTTCACGCCCGCGGCCTCCAGCGCCTCCTTCTTCGCCTGGGCGGTGCCCGACGAACCGGAGACGATGGCGCCCGCGTGACCCATCGTCTTGCCCTCGGGGGCGGTGAAGCCGGCGACGTAGCCGACGACGGGCTTGGTGACGTTCTCCTTGATGAAGTCCGCCGCCCGCTCCTCGGCGTCGCCGCCGATCTCGCCGATCATGACGACCAGGTCGGTGTCGGGGTCGGCCTCGAACGCCTTGAGCGCGTCGATGTGCGTCGTGCCGATGACCGGGTCACCGCCGATGCCGACGGCCGAGGAGAAGCCGATGTCGCGCAGCTCGTACATCATCTGGTACGTCAGCGTGCCGGACTTCGACACGAGGCCGATGCGTCCGGCCTGCGTGATGTCGCCCGGGATGATGCCGGCGTTGGACTGGCCCGGAGTGATCAGGCCGGGGCAGTTCGGGCCCACGATGCGGGTCTTGTTGCCCTTCTGGCACGCGTAGTCCCAGAAGTACGCCGTGTCGTGGACGGCGATGCCCTCGGTGATGACCACGGCGAGCCCGATCTCCGCGTCGACCGCCTCGATGACGGCGTCCTTCGCGAACTTGGGCGGTACGAAGATGACGGTCGCGTCGGCGCCGGTGGCCTCGATGGCCTCCTTGACCCCGCCGAAGACCGGCACGTCGGTGCCGTCGAAGTCGACGCTGGTGCCCGCCTTACGCGGGTTGACGCCGCCGACGATGTTGGTGCCGGAAGCAAGCATCCGCTTGGTGTGCTTCTGGCCCTCGGAGCCGGTCATCCCCTGGACGATGACCTTGCTCTCCTTGTTGAGGAAGATAGCCATGGTGTGTCGATGTCCTCGTCAGATCTCGGTCTCGTCCGGCTTACTTGGCGGCCAGTTCGGCAGCACGGTCCGCCGCGCCGTCCATGGTGTCCACCTGCTGCACCAGCGGGTGGTTCGCGTCGTTGAGGATCTTCCGGCCCAGCTCCGCGTTGTTGCCGTCGAGGCGGACGACCAAGGGCTTGTTCACGTCCTCGCCCTTGCTCTTGAGCAGTTCGAGGGCCTGGACGATGCCGTTCGCGACGGCGTCGCAGGCGGTGATGCCGCCGAAGACGTTGACGAAGACCGACTTGACGTCGGGGTCGCCGAGGATGATCTCCAGGCCGTTGGCCATCACCTCGGCCGAGGCGCCGCCGCCGATGTCGAGGAAGTTGGCGGGCTTGACGCCCTTGTGCGCCTCCCCCGCGTACGCGACGACGTCGAGGGTGGACATGACCAGCCCAGCGCCGTTGCCGATGATGCCGACCTGGCCGTCGAGCTTGACGTAGTTGAGGCCCTTCGCCTTCGCCGCCGCCTCCAGCGGGTCGGCGGCGGCCTTGTCCTCGAGGGCCGCGTGGTCGGGCTGGCGGAACTCGGCGTTCTCGTCGAGCGTGACCTTGCCGTCCAGCGCGATGACCTTGCCGTCGCCGGTCTTGACGAGCGGGTTGACCTCGACGAGCGTCGCGTCCTCACGGATGAAGACGTCCCACAGCTTCTGCAGGACGTTCACCACCTGGTCGGTGAGCTCTGCCGGGAACTTGGCGGCCTCGGCGATCTCGCGCGCCTTCGCATCGGGGACGCCCTCGATGGCGTCGACGGGGATCTTCGCGAGAGCCTCGGGCTTCGTCGCGGCGACCTCCTCGATCTCGACGCCGCCCTCGACGGAGGCCATGGCCAGGAAGGTGCGGTTGGTGCGGTCCAGCAGGAAGGAGACGTAGTACTCCTCCGCGATGTCCGCGGTCTGGGCCAGCATGACCTTCTGGACCGTGTGGCCCTTGATGTCCATGCCCAGGATGGCCCCGGCCTTCTCGACGGCGTCGGCCGGGTCGGAAGCCAGCTTCACACCGCCGGCCTTGCCCCGGCCACCGGTCTTCACCTGCGCCTTGACGACCGCGCGACCGCCGAGTCGCTCGGTCACCTCGCGCGCCGCCTCGGGCGTGTCGATGACTTCGCCGGCCAGCACCGGTACGTCATGCTTGGCGAAGATGTCCCTCGCCTGGTACTCGAACAGGTCCACGCGCGTACGTCCCCTTAATCAGTGGTTCGCGGTTGTCAGCGTGAGTGTGGGCGTGCCGCGTGGCCGCGGCATAACGGATGGCGCGCGGCATGTCCGCCTTGCAGGTTAGCCCTGCGGGTGAGCGGTGCATAAATCCGGGCTCACACCAGCGCGGTGACAACCGTCACAGATCCGTGATCCCGGTAGCGCACCGACGCCTTCACGCCTGCCGCCCGCTCTGCGCGCCGTCGGGGGCGCGGCCGAGCGGGTCGAGGATCTTCGAACGGCGCCCGGGGCACTGCGGGGTTCGTCCCACTGCAGCGCGATACCCGAGCAACTCCGTTGCGGCGGCGGCGAGTCGGGCCGGAGCCGATCGCACACGCCGGTCCCGGCACCGTGCCGTTCCCTGCTCGAGGGCGGGACGAGCGCCAGGCCCGCGCGCGGGCGGGCCGTCGGGGCGTACGGCGGGCGGACCTCCCTCATAGGGTGGGTCCCTCAGAGGGTGGGTCCCTCAGAGGGTGGGGACCTCCGGTGTGACGGGAAGCGCGGGCAGCGACAGGGGCACGACGCCCACGCTCGGAACCCCCGGCACCGCCTCGGGGACCTCGATCACCACGTCCTCCGGCAGCCCCGGCGCGGACGGCGCGGCGGCCGTAGTCGTGACGCCGGACACAGCGCCCAGATCCGCACGCGCGGCACCCGGAGGCGCCGTGGGCACGGTCTTGCCGGTCTCTTCCGTGACATGTTCGGCCGCCTTCCCCGCGCCATCCTTCATGTCGTCGGTCCGTCCGCCCGAACCGGCCTTGCCGCGGGTCCCGTTGCGGTCCGCGTCGCCAGGGGCGTTCTTGCCCATAGAGCGCTCCATGACCTCGGTCAGCTCCGATATGTCTCCCGAAGTCCCCTGTCTGGAGGGCGGATCGTCCGCCTGCACGCCGACGTTGCCGAGCACCCACAGGCCCGCGGCTGCCGCTACGAGGAGGAACCCACGGGAGGCGTTGTTACTCCTGTGCATCGCTGTCTCGATTCAGTAGTTCGGAGTTGATGAGAGGTGGACGGTGAACCGTGAACGGTGTGACCGCTGTTGAGTGAGCGGTGCTGTTCAAGCGGTGCCGTGCGCGGGGGCGTGCGCGTCTCGTGACGTGCCGCGCCCCGCGGAGGCCGGACGGCGGTGCGGGCCGCGGGGTGGCCCAACCCCCTTGCTGAGCCACCCCGCTCCCGCTGTCCGCCGTCCGGCGACCGGGCGGCGGAAGATCAGACCGCGGGGACCGCCGGGACGGCCGGAACGTTCACCGGCAGCTGCGAGGCGCCGGGCAGGCCGGGGATGTTGGCCGCGTCCGTCAGGTCGCGCGTGCTGGGCACGACGTAGATCTGCACCGCGGAGGCGGCGTCCGCCACGGTGGTGTCCACGTTGCGGTGCAGACCGGCAGCGGTGGCGTGCGCGTACGGGACGGCGTCGGCGGCGACCCCGTGGCCGAAGTGGAGGACGGCGCCGTCCACCTCGTGGACCAGGCAGTGCGTACGGCCCAGGGTGCTCTCGGCGAACGGCGCGCTGGTGGCCGCGGCGTCGTCGACGGTCACGGCGACGTCGGAGGCGAGCTGGTCCGCGGCCAGCTGGACGTGGACGATGACGCTGCCGACGTGCTCCGGCAACACGGACACGACGCCGGAGCCGCTCACCACGGGCTGCGCGGCGGAAGCGGCCGTACGGACGGTGCCGAGGGCCTGCTGTGCGCGGTCGCCCTTGAGCGCGCCGGTCACCGGCTCGGGACGGACACTCGCGGCGGCCAGGCCGTTGACGAGATCACCCGTGCCGGGAGCCGACGGCAGGGCGGGAACGCCCGGGACGCCCGGCAGGTCGACGGCGGGGAGGGTACGGGCCGGCAGCTCGGTGACGGTCAGGTCCGTCAGGTCGTGGGCGGCCGGGGCGGGAAGCGGAGCGGTCGCGGGACGGACGCCCTTCTGGGCCTCCTTTATCGCCTTGGAGGCGCGGCCCGTCTCGTCGAGGGCCTTGCCCGCGGCACCCTGCGCGGTCTCTACGGCGCCGGAAGCGGCGTCGGCGTCCGGCAACCCGTCCGTCACTCCGTCCGTCCGGCCCTCGGTGACGGCGCCGAGGGTGTCGCCCAGGGCCTCGGAGACGCCCGCGGTGGGCAGGGTGTTGGTCGGCAGGCCGTTCTCCGGGATGCCGTTGGTCGGCAGCTTGCCGACGACGCCTTCCGTCACGCCGTCGGTGGTCTTCTTCAGCGTGCCGGCCGCACCGTCGACGGTGCTCGTGAGACCGCCCTTGCCGGCCTCGTCCACGGCGCCGGTGACGGTTTCGGTGGAGACGGGCAGCTCCGCCGCGTTGGCGCCGGTGGTGCCGAGGGCCCAGATGCCCGAGGCGGCGGCAGCGACCATGAGGGAACGCCGGATGTTCTTGTGCATGGGGAGAGTCCTTCGAATTCAGGAGATCTAGCGGCTTGGGCAGACCTGTCCACCCCCGCGTGGCAGGTCGCGGGTACTGCAGACGGGGTGGAGGTCTGCCCTAGCCGGGGAATTCGAGGACTTCGGAGGCGCGGTCGCGGGTCGGCGCACCGGCCGCCACGCTCACTGCTCCGGGCTGCGGGCGCCCGAAGAGTTCGACGTCGGTCAGATGACCGGCGAGCTTCTGGAGTCCGCCGCGCGGACCGTTGCCGTCGCTCGCGAAGTGCGAGGCGCCGGCGGACGGAGCGAGAGGGACCTGCTGGAAGGGGCTCTGGACGGGAAGGCCGTCACCCTCGCGGGGCATGCCGTCATGGGCCTCGGCATGGCGGACGGCGCTGTGCGCGGAGTCCGCGGCGCTACCACCGATGGGGGTGCGCTGGGCCAGCTTGCGGCCGGCGTCGCTCGACGCGTGGTCGGCGTCGCCGGCGGACGAACCACCGCCTCCGTTAACCGCCTCGTCGTCGCCGTCGTCCTCCGGGGTGCCGTCGCCCCCGCCGTTGCCGAGCTGCAGGCCCAGCCGATCGGTGAGGTCGCCCAGGCCCACGGCGTCACTGACGCCCCCGACGGCTTCACCGACGGGGCGGGTGACGTGCCCGGCGCCTTCGGCACCTTCGGCGACAGGGTCGATGACGTGGGAAGCCGCCTCGTCGGCGGCCTCCTTGGCCTCCTGCTGCTTCTCGGCCATCTCCTTCTCGGAGAGGGAGCCGCCGACAGGCTTCTCCGGCGTCAGCAGATCAGCGGACTGCCCCGGAGACTCGCCCTTCCCGCCGTCCAGCGCGGTGGCGGCACGGGCGTCGCTTCCGAAGAGGAAGGCGAGAGCCAGGAAACCGCCGAGGAAGAGCAGTGTCACCACGGCCCGCCGTGCGGCGGCCGAGCGCGGCGAGCGCGCAGCGGCAGGCACAGCGGAGACAGCTGACAAGGCAGGAACCTTCCCGGGGAGATTCGGAGAACGCCGGACACGGGCGGCTCAGAAGACGCTCATCGCGTCCTGGGCCCGGAGATCCGGACAGGAGAGATCTTTGCACGCCGCCCGGCCCCCGCCGCAACTGCCGTCACAAAGTGTTCACTTCTCCTTTCGCTCTCGCGCGGGAACGCTGCGGGACCTCCGTTTCCGAGGGGCTATGCCGTTCAACTCGCTTACAGCGGACGGGAGTTGCGACGCAGGCGGAGGATGGCGCCGTCTGAACGGGTGAGCGGGACTTGTGCAGGTGGGCTCCGGCGCGACCCGGTCCCCTCGCGCGTGCGGCCGCGTCGCTGTACTCCTCGATCGGCGTGCTGTCAGGTGCCCGTACGGACCGGCGCCGGCATCCCGGACGGGCGGCCCCGGCCTCCGCCCGTCCGGACAGCTCCGTGCGAGGGCCGGGGCCGGAGGCCGTCCAGCCGGGGTGATGTGGAGTCACGTCGCGGGCGGCACCGGCAGCGGCCGCTTCTCGATCGCGGCCGCCATCACCTCGGGGAAGTGGTCCGGGGTGCAGGCGAAGGCCGGGGCACCCAGCTCCGCGAGCGCGGTCGCGTGCCCGCGGTCGTAAGCGGGCGCGCCCTCGTCGGACAGCGCGAGCAGGCTGACGAACTGCACGCCCGCGCCCTTCATCTGGGCCACGCGCTTCAGCATCTCGTCGCGTATGCCGCCCTCGTACAGATCGCTGATGAGCACGACGATCGTCTCCGCGGGACGCGAGATCTGGGTCTGGCAGTACGCCAGGGCCCGGTTGATGTCCGTGCCGCCACCCAGCTGCGTACCGAACAGGACGTCGACCGGATCGTCGAGATCGTCCGTCAGGTCCACGACGTTGGTGTCGAAGACCACCAGCCGCGTCCGCAGCGAGCGCATCGAGGCGAGCACCGCGCCGAAGACGGACGCGTAGACGACGGACGCCGCCATCGAGCCCGACTGGTCGATGCAGAGGATGACGTCCTTCTTCACCGACTGCGAGGCGCGGCCGAACCCTATGAGGCGCTCGGGCACGACTGTCCGGTACTCCGGCAGATAGTTCTTGAGGTTGGCGCGGACCGTGCGGTCCCAGTCGATGTCCCGGTGGCGCGGACGCGTGACCTTCGCCGAGCGGTCGAGCGCGCCGGTGAGCGTCGACCGGGTGCGGGTGGCGAGCTTCTTCTCCAGCTCGGCGACCACCTTGCGCACCACGGCGCGGGCCGTCTCCTTGCTCGTCTCCGGCATGGCCCGGTTCAGGGACAGCAGCGTGCCGACGAGGTGGACGTCCGCCTCGACCGCCTCCAGCATCTCCGGTTCGAGCAGCATGGCGGACAGGCCGAGCCGGTCGATGGCGTCCCGCTGCATGACCTGGACGACGGACGAAGGGAAGTACGTCCTGATGTCCCCCAGCCAGCGCGCCACCTGCGGCGCCGACCCGCCGAGACCGCCGGACCGCTCACCCCGTCCCCGGCCGCGGCCGGCCGGGGTGCCGTAGAGCGCCTGGAGCGTGCGGTCCATGGCCGAGTCGGAGCCTTCGAGGGAGCAGCCCGTGCCGTCCGAGCCGTTCGCGTCGCCCAGGACGAGGCGCCAGCGGCGCAACCGCTCCTCCGCCGTGGAGCTCCCTCCGGGGCTCGTGTCCTCGGTCGTTTCCACAGCCGTGTCCTCGATCGTGTCTCCGGCCGTTTCCCCAGTCGTGTCCTCGGCCGTTTCCCCAGCCGTGCGGGTCTGCTCTCGTGTCGGGGTCCGGTTCATACGGCCGCCTCCTCACGCTCGGTGTGCGGCACACGGTCCGCCGGTGCGCCTTCGGTTCCGGTCCCGGGCCCGCCCTCGCCGCCCGTCTCCGCCTGGGGAAGCCCGCCCGGCAGCAGCAGCCGCAGCGTCGGCAGCACGGCGTCCGCGCGGGACACGTCCAGACCGGGGCCGAACCCGGACAGGCCCGCCGCCGTTCCGCCGGCTCCCTCACCTGTGCCGGTGTCCGCACGGGGCGCGTCCGGCAAGGTCCCCCGCCGGACGAGTTCGCCCACCGTCCGCCGCACACCCGGCTCGTACTCCGCGAACGTCCTGCGCAGCAGCGGCAGTACGTCCGTGAACGCCTCCGCCGGCACCTGGGCCAGCCAGCGGTCGACCAGGGCGAGCAGGCGCTCGTCGTGCACGAGCAGCATGCCGCCGCCCGCGAGGAAGCCCTCGATCCACGCCGCCGCATCGGCCGGAGCGGTGCCCGGAGAGAGCGCGAGGCCCATCAGCCTCGCCGCCTCCTCCTCCGCCAGCCGGCCGTCGTCCAGCAGCAGCCGGGCGCACCGGCCGCGGATCACGCCCGGTATCCGGTCACGGACGGCGAGCCGGTGAAGTACGGCGCGCCAGCGAGAATGCACCCCCGTCGCACTCTCGCCGCGCGCCTGTCCGAGAAGGGCCATCGACTGGTGCACCTCGTCGACATGGCCCCGCATCCGCGCCGCGCCGTCCGCGTCCAGACCCGCGCACGCCGGCGGAAGGCCCACGCACACGCGTTCCGCCAGCCCTTCGGCGACCCCCGCCAGCGCCTCCGCATCCGTACCGCGGACGTCGCCGTACCGCACCGAGCGCACCAGCGCGGGCAGCGCCTGCGCGAGGTGCCCGACGTCGGCGTCCAGCGCGGCCCGGTCGGCCAGGACCCGCATGACCACCGGCAGCGCGTCCGGCAGTTCCGCGAGGAGGCAGCGCTCGGCGAGCGCCGTGACATCGGCGAGGGCGGCCGCGTCGGCGGCCCGGGAGACGGCCTTCGCCGTCGCCGCGCCCAGGACCGTCGTGCCCCACACCCCGGCCTCCGCGATCTGCACCGACAGCTCCGGCTCCCAGCGCAGCCGCCAGCTCTCGCGGAACGTGCCGGTGCTCCCCGTACGGGACGCCGAGGGCAGGCCCCAGTCGACGCCGAGGAGACGCAGCCTGTGCAGCAGGCGGCTGCGCGCGGAGTCGGTCTCCTTGCGCAGGTCGAGCTCCAACTCCCGTTCCGCCGCCTCCGGTTTGAGCCTCAGCGAGCGCTGCAGGCGTGCGAGGTCCCGCTGGAGCGGCACGGCCGGGGCGCCCTCCGGCACCTCGCCCAGCACGTCCCCGATGACCAGCCGGTCCCGGACCAGGGCGAGCGGTACGTCCGACCCCTCGCACATCACGGCCTGAACGGCGTCGAGCGTCTCGCTCAGCCCCGCCAAGGGCCGGCCGCGCATCACGGCCAGCGACTCCGCCAGGCGGACGGCCTCTATGACGTGCGCCGAGGAGACCCCGTAGTCCTCCTCGCGCAGCAGCCTCGCCACCTTCGTCATCCAGCGCGCGACGGGGCGGTCCGGGGCGGAGAAGAGATGGCCGTACCAGCCGGGGGAGGCGATGCCCGCCCCGTACCCGCTGCGCCGCGCCAGGCGGCGGTGCGTCCAGGGAACCCAGGTGATCTCGGTCTTCACCTTCGGCAGGCCCTTGAGAAGCTGCCTGTCGTCGGAGACCTTCGCCTTCACGGTCAGCGCGGGGACGTGCCAGGCACCGCACACCACGGCGACGGAACCGGCACCGAACTCCCGGCACGCCTCGCGCAGTCGCAGCCGCATGTGCGCCTCGCGCACCCGGTCACGCCAGACCTCGCCGCCCGGCCCTCCCCCCGCACCGCTCTCGCCCCCGGCGTCACCGCTTCCCCCGGAGCCGCCCTCACCGCCGTCGCTCTCGTGCTCGCGGAGTACCGCCATGGCTTCGCCGAGGACCGCGAACGGCGCCTCGGGGCCGTCCGCGGAGACACCGCCCCCGCGGTGCTCCACCACGTCCTCCCACCAGCGCTCCGCGTCGTCGTATCCCGCGGCGTCGGCGAGCGCCGCCAGAGGGTCGATACGCAGGGCCGCGGCTGACTCCTGCGCGGGCCCTCCGTCCGGTTCGGAGTCCGGTGCCGCGCCGGGTGGGAGGCCGGTCGCGCCGTCCGGGGCCTCGCCACGCCCGTCAGCACCGTCGTGGTCCTCCGGGGCCTCTGGACCGCCGCCGTCCGCTCCCCGGCCGAGCGCCAGCGAATGCGCCGCCGGGAGGTCGATGAAGCGCACCAGAACACCCCGGCTCAGCGCCCAGCGGATCGCCACCCACTCCGGCGAGAACTCGGCGAGCGGCCAGAACCCGGCCCGTCCCGGATCGTCCAGCACGTGCGCGAGCAGGGCGACCGGGGGCCGCATCTCCTCGTCGCCCGCCAGCTCGACGATGCCGTCCGCCTCCGGCGGCCCTTCGACGAGCAGCACCGCCGGCTGCCGCGCCTCCAGCGCCGCCCGCACCGCGCGGGCGGAGCCCGGCCCGTGGTGCCGGACGCCCAGCAGAAGCGGCTGCGCGCCGCGATCTCCGGCTCCCGCCCCCGCGGGCGCCCCCGTACGCCGGGAGGCCGTCGTCACGCCGAGACCTCCCGGCATGCCCGGTAGAAGTCCTTCCAGCCGTCGCGCTCACGCACCACAGCTTCGAGGTACTCCTGCCAGACGACGCCGTCGGTCGACGGGTCGCGGACGACCGCGCCCAGCACGCCCGCCGCCACGTCGCCCGCGCTGAGCACGCCGTCCCCGAAGTGCGCGGCGAGCGCCATGCCGCCCGTCACGACGGAGATCGCCTCCGCCGTGGAGAGCGTCCCCGACGGGGACTTGAGCTTCGTACGGCCGTCCGCGGTCACCCCGTCGCGCAGCTCGCGGAAGACCGTCACCACGCGGCGTATCTCCGCGGCGCCCTCCGGAGCCGGCGGGAGATCGAGGGACCGGCCGATCTGGTCGACGCGGCGGGAGACGATGTCGACCTCGGCCTCGGCGGACTCCGGCAGCGGCAGCACCACCGTGTTGAAGCGGCGGCGGAGCGCGCTCGACAGCTCGTTGACGCCGCGGTCGCGGTCGTTGGCCGTCGCGATCAGGTTGAAGCCGCGGACCGCCTGCACCTCCTCGCCGAGCTCCGGCACGGGCAGCGTCTTCTCGGAGAGGATCGTGATGAGGCTGTCCTGCACGTCGGCCGGGATACGCGTCAGCTCCTCCACCCGCGCCGTCATGCCCTCCGACATGGCCCGCATGAGCGGACTGGGCACCAGCGCCTCGCGGCTAGGCCCGTTGGCCAGCAGCTGCGCGTAGTTCCAGCCGTAGCGCACCGCTTCCTCGGCCGTGCCCGCGGTGCCCTGCACCAGCAGCGTCGAGTCGCCGCTGACCGCTGCCGCGAGGTGCTCCGACACCCATGTCTTCGCCGTGCCGGGAACGCCGAGGAGCAGCAGCGCCCGGTCCGTCGCCAGCGTGCTGACGGCGACCTCCACGATGCGGCGCGGCCCCACGTACTTCGGCGTGATGACCGTGCCGCCGGGCAGCTCGCCGCCGAGCAGGTACAGCGAGACCGCCCAGGGCGAGAGCCGCCAGCGCTCCGGGCGCGGCCTGTCGTCCGCTGCCGCAAGGGCCTGAAGCTCTTCCGCGAACGCCTCTTCGGCATGCGGACGCAGTGCCTGCTTTCCGGCACGGGTATCCGTCACGAGTCCCCCTTCGCACATGGCGGGTCGATGTGCGTCACAGCCTGCACCGAACCACTGACAATCGCGGCCACAACGCCTCTGACCTGCACTGACTCGGAGTCCGAGAGTCGGCGGCCGGGGATTGTCAGTGCCTGCTCCTACCGTTTCGGTCATGACTGAGGTGGGGGCCCGCTGGACGGCGGAACAAGTGATGGAGCTCGCTCCTGACGCGGCGTCGGGCAGAGCCGGCAACAAGCTCGCCGGGGCCGGCCGCTGGCCGGAGTCGGGATCGGGGGGCGGCGCCGTCTGGGGCCTGTGCAAAGGCAGCGGCAGCAAGCCGTACCAGACGGTCGTGGACCTCCGCACCGAGGGCGAGCCGGGGTTCAAGTGCAGCTGCCCGAGCCGCAAGTTCCCGTGCAAGCACGCGCTGGGGCTGCTGCTCCTGTGGGCGGGCGGCCAGTCCGGCGAGGACGGGCAGGAAGCGCCCGATTGGGCGGGCAAGTGGCTCGAAGGGCGGAGTGCGCGGGCCGCGCGCAAGGCCGGAGGCGGCCGGGGCGCGCCGCAGGACGGTGAACGCGCCGCGGCGGACGGCACCGGCGCGGCCGCCGGAGGCCCGAGCGATCCGGAGGCCGCGCGGCGCCGGTCCGAGCGCCGCGTCGCCCGCATCGCCGCGGGCGCCACGGAGCTGGAGGAGCGCCTCGCGGACCTTCTGCGCGGCGGCCTCGCGGAGGCGGACAGGCGCGGGCGTGCGGTGTGGGAGGAGACGGCGGCACGGATGGTGGACGCCCAGGCGCCCGGCCTCGCCGCGCGCACGCGGGAACTCGGCGCCCTGCCCGCGTCGGGCGGTGGCGTCCGGCCCGAGGACCCCGGCGGGGGCTGGCCGGGAAGGCTGCTCTCCGAGTGCGCCCTGCTCCATCTGCTGAACAGGGGTTTCCTCGCTCTCGAGAGCCTGCCCGAACCGCTGGCCGCGACGGTGCGTACCCGGGTGGGCCTGACCGTCGACACCGCCGAACTGCTGGCGGACGAGAAGGCCCGCGTCAGGGACGAGTGGCTGGTGCTCTCCCAACGGGACACGGACGAGGGGCGTCTGACCGCCCGTCGCACGTGGTTGTCCGGCCGTTCCACGGGGCGTCCCGCCCTGCTGCTGTCCTTCGCGCCGTCGGGCCGCCGCCACGAGACCTCACTGCGGGTCGGCACGTCGGTGGACGCGGAGCTGGCCTACCACCCCGGGGCGCGTCCGCTGCGCGCCACTCTCGGCGAGCGGTTCGGCACCGCGTCCCCGCACGGCGCGGCGTGCGCGCCGGCGGGCGGCACGGTGACGGACGCGCTGGCCGGTTACAGCGCGGCACTGTGCGACGACCCGTGGCTGGACGCGTGGCCGTCGGTGCTGACGGACGTGGTCCCGATACCGGACGAGAACGGCAGCGTCGTCCAACTGGCCGACGCCGCAAGAGAGTTCGCGCTTCCGGTGGCTCCGGGCACGTCGGCCGCGGCGCTGTGGCGGCTGACGGCGGTCTCGGGCGGCCGCCCGGTCACGGTCTTCGGGGAGTGCGGTCACCGGGGCTTCGCCCCCTACACCGTCTGGGGCGGCGGCGAGGCCGGAGAGGCCGTCGAGGCGGTGCCGCTGTGACACACCGGTTCCGCAGTCCCGCTTCCGCACAGCCAGACCCGGCTCCGACGAACACCCCGGCGAAGGGGAGGGCATGACCACCACCGCACAGCAAGCGCAGCGCTCCGCGGGAGAAGTGCAGGAAGCGGAGATCCCCGCCTCGGGACGGAACTCCGCCCGCCCGCACGGCCCGGCGTGGAAGGAGCTCGTCGCCGCCGCGCTTCTCGGCACCGAACGCCGCACCCCGCCAGGGGGAGGAGGAGCCACCGAACTGCTGGACGCCGCGGCCGTCGAGACGGTACGCCGCCGAGCCGGGCTGCGGCCCGCCCGCGCCGGTTCGCGCCGCCCGCCCGCCCCGCTGGACACCCGGCCGCCCCTTCCTCCCGCCGCGTCCCGGCGCCTGGCGTCGCTGCTCGCCGCCCGCCCGGAGAGCAACGGCTCCGGCAGCGCCCGGCGCCGCGGACCGGACCCGGACCTGGCCGAGCTCCTCCCCCAGTGGCTGGCCCTCGCCTACGAGCAGGGGTACCGCGCTCCGGCCGCGCAGCTCCCCGCGCTGCTCGACGCGGCACGCTCCCGCACAGACCTGCGGACGAGGACGCTGGAGTTCGCCGGTCCCCGTGCCCTCTGGCTTGCCGAGACGAACCCGGACTGGAGGTTCGCGCTGCGCCACGGCGTGCGGACGGGCACGGCGGGCACGTCCGGGGCGGAGACCGGCGGTGAGGCGGCTGCCTCCCAGGAGACCGAGGAGACTCGACAGCTCTGGGAGGAGGGGCTGTTCGCCGAGCGCGTCGCCCTGCTCGCCTCGATACGCCGCCGCGACGCCGCGTCCGGGCTCGCCCTGCTGCAGTCCACGTGGTCCCAGGAGCGTGCCGAGGACCGGCTGATGTTCCTCGACTCCCTGCGCGAGGGCCTGTGCCCGTCGGACGAGGAGTTCCTGGAGCGAGCCCTCGGAGACCGCAGCCGCACGGTGCGGGCGACGGCGGCCGAACTGCTCAGCGGCCTCCCCGAGTCGGCGCTGGCGGTGCGGATGGCGGCGCGCGCCCGTACCTGCGTGGCGCTCGACCCGCTCTCGGACGCCCCCCGGGCGGTGGTCGAGGCCCCGCACGAGTGCGATGCGGACATGCAGCGGGACGGCGTGGTTCTGAAGCCGCCCGCCGGGCGGGGCGAGCGCGCCTGGTGGCTCGGCCAGCTCGTCGAGTCCGCGCCGCTGTCGACGTGGCACGCGCAGTTCGGCGGGCGTTCCGCCGCCGAGATCGTCGCGCTGCCCGTGGCCGACGGCTGGCGCCAGGACCTGCACGCCGCCTGGTGCCGGGCCGCGGTGCGTCAGCGGAACGTGGAGTGGGCGCGGGCGTTGGCGGGTTCGCCCGGCACACGGCTCACCGAGGGCCACAGTGATCCGGCCGGGCTCCTCCTGGTCCTCCCCGAGGCCGAAAGGGCGGAGTGGGCAGCGCGTTTCATCGAGGCCCACGGGCTCACGGAGGCGTTCCGCGTGCTGGAAGTGTGCGCGGTGCCGTGGACGGAGCAACTGGGACGCGCCGTCGTCGACGCCCTGGAGATCGCCCGCGACCAAGGGACGTACCCGTGGCGGTTCAGCGGCGCGATGGGGCTGGCCGAGCGCTGCCTTCCCCCGTCGGACGCCGCACGGCTGGAACCGCTGGCGGCCGTCCCGGACGAGCCGGAGGGCGGTTCACCGGGGGCGGGCGCCTACTGGGCGGAAGCGTTCATGCGGCTTGTCGCGACGCTCAAGCTCCGTGCGGTGATGCAGGCGGAGCTGCGCGGGGAGGCCGCCTGGCCGCAGGAGTGAACGCGGAACGCCCCCTGCCGCGTGGATACGCAGGGGGCGCCGCACGGCAGACGCGGGCGGTGCCGCGGGAAGCCGCAGGATCGCGTGCCCTTCGCCAAGATCGCATGGCACCGCAGGAAAGTGCGGCACCGCGGGAACGCCGGCCGTCCGTGCGCCGGCGGGCCAGGCAGAGCAGTGTCGCGCGGAGACCTTCAGGCGGCGAGACGTTGCACGTTCCCCTGGATCCACTCGACGACCTCGCGCGTCGTGGCACCGGGAGTGAAGATCTCCGCGACGCCGTTCTCCTTCAGCGGGGCGATGTCGTCCTCGGGGATGATGCCGCCGCCGAAGACCTTGATGTCCTCGGCGTCACGGTCGCGCAGGAGCTCCAGGACCTTGGCGAAGAGGGTGTTGTGCGCCCCGGAGAGGATGGAGAGGCCGATCGCGTCGGCGTCCTCCTGGATCGCGGTGTCGACGATCTGCTCGGGGGTCTGGTGGAGGCCGGTGTAGACGACCTCCATCCCCGCGTCGCGCAGCGCTCGCGCGATGACCTTGGCCCCGCGGTCGTGCCCGTCGAGACCAGGCTTGGCGATCACGACGCGGATCGGACCTGATACACCCATCACTGCCTCCATCTCGAGGGCCTTCCGGCCTCCGGCACTCTCACCGCTTCTCCACGCGCGTCCGTCCGCCGGCGCCTCTCGGCTTGCGAGCCACATCGGACGCCGCCGGGACATGCCTTCCGGCCTGCCGGAGTGAACGAACGTTATCGACAGCATCTCTCACGGGGCCGCCCCCGGAGAGCAAAGCGAGGGAGAAATCACACCGGGCACGGGCCCAGCCCCGCCAGTACCGTCGCGTCCGGCCCACGGTTCGGCAGCCCGCCGCCATCACATCCGCCGCGGGCCCTCCGGCCCCGCGGGGTTCACCGCTCACGCGGCCGCCCCACCGACGCCCTTCGGCCGCTCCCGCGCCGCGCGTCCCTTTGCCGAGCGTCCTGTGCCACACCTCTCCTCGTCGCGCGCGCCCGCGACGCGCCACCTGTGCCGCACCGCGCACATCCGGCCACCTTGCTTTCGCATCGCGATTCGCTCGGGCTCGCCCTACGGGGGCCCGCCGCCCCAACCAAGCTCCTTTTCCGCCGCTTTGTTATATGGAGACGCCATTAGGTCCCGTATCACGAGCTCTTGGCGCATCGGCGTACGTACGGCCCGAGTTGGGGACCGTCCCGCGTTCCCCGGAACCGGTTCGACGACACCCTCGACTCGCCTTACCCGCGGTACGAACTGCTCGAACAGCTCTCGAACGCAAGACCAAATACCCGTACGTAGAGCGGCGAAAGGAGGCCGAATGCCCGTTTCTCCCGGCCCTGAAACCTGTTGAAGATTGTCGAGCTCGCATACCGCCGGGTACAGTCACCGAGCTGTTCCGCCCTTGTTGTCGAGGCGAAAGTGAAGTTGGTGGTGAACGACCGTCACCCGTCGGGAAGCTCCCTCCCGGCTGATACCTCCTCCGACTTCTCGTACGGGGCCCACGACGGCTACTACGAGCAGGCGGTCTTCGACATCCACGCGCAGCAGCACGGCACTTCGCAGGGCCACCCGGGCGCGTACGACGGTTACAGCGCCGTCGCCCAGGGCGGCTCGGCCGCCTCCTTCGGCGACGGCGACCCGCTCTTCGGCTCGATGCCCGGCACCGACACGGGTGCGGCCGACGCCGGTTACGCGACCGGCTCCCACGACGTCGCCTACGCGGGCCAGGGCACCGGCGCCTACGACGTCGGCGGCTACGACAACGGCGCGGCCTGGGGCCAGTACGGACAGGCCTCCGGCCAGTGGGACTCCACGCAGTGGAACGCGGGCACCGGCCAATGGGACGCGACGCAATGGGAAGGCCAGTGGAACTCCCAGGCCGAGACCGGCAGTTGGGACACCGGCCAGCAGGAGGCGCAGGCGGCCGAGCACGCCGGCCAGTACGCCGAAGCGGCCTACGACGGTTACGCGTACGGGTACGACGCCACGGCCCAGGGCCTCGCTCACCAGGACCAGCACGACTCCTACGACAGTCTCGAACCCGAGGCCGCTGCGGCCTACGGCACCTACGAACAGCAGCCGTCGCAGGGCGAGTTCTTCGCGACCGACGGCGAGCCGGACGCCACGGCGGCCTTCCCCGCCTTCGACAGCTTCCACAGCGTCGACGCGGTGCCGGACGCCCCCGCGGGCCAGGTCTACGACGAGAACCAGGCATACGACGGACACGGCACCGGATGGGGCCACGGCGCCCCCGGCCCCGACGGCCGTGAACACCCCGGCACGGGCCCCGACTTCACGCCCGGGACATCCGCCGCCTCCGAGGCCACGACGATCGGTCCCCCTCCCCACCTGCGGAGCCGCCGGCGCGCTGCGGCGAGGCCACGGCGCTCCGCGATGCTCACCGTCGCCGTCCCGTCGGTCGCCGTGATGGGCGTGGCCGGAATCGCCGCGGCCTCCGTCGCGGGCAACAGCCCGGACGACTCCACGACCACCCAGGCTTCCGCACCGGACTCGGCCGTCCAGCCCGCCAACAGCAAGCTCGACACCCAGCTGGCCGGACTCTCCGCCGACGCGGACGACTTCGCCGACCGGGCGAGCCGCACCCAGGAGCGCATCGACCTCAAGGAGCGGCAGGAGGCGGAGCGTGAGCGCAAGGCCCGGGAGGCCGCGCGCAAGGAGGCGCTGCGCCCGAAGTTCGCCCTGCCGGTCAAGGAGAACGGCCTGAGCGCGCAGTACGGTCAGGCGGGCCTCAACTGGATGTCCGTGCACACGGGCATCGACTTCCCCGTCAGCGAAGGCACTCCCGTGATGGCCGCCACCGACGGCACCGTCACGACCAAGTACGACGTGTCCTTCGGCAACATGGCGGTCGTGACCGCTCCCGACGGCACCGAGACGTGGTACTGCCACCTCAGCAGCACCAAGATCCGCTCCGGTGAGGTCAAGGCGGGAGACACCATCGGCTACTCGGGCAGCTCCGGCAACTCGACGGGCCCGCACCTGCACTTCGAGGTGCACCCCGGCGGCGGCGCGGCGATAGACCCGCTTCCGTGGCTGCGCTCCAAGGGCCTCGACCCGAGCTGATCCTCCCGGCCGTCACAACACCGGCCGCTACGCCCGGGCTGCCCTCAACTCCCCGGCGGCCCACCGGTCTTCGTCCCCGGCGCAGACCGCCGCGTGCCGCAGCACGGGCGCACGCGACGCGCGTGCGCCCGCTCCCCCACCGGGCCGGGCTCGCCGCCCGGCCCCTTCACGTCCCGCCGCTACAGCTTCTGCACCGGCGCGTACCGCAGCAGCAGCCGCTTCGGTTTCTCGCCGCCGAAGTCGATCGTCGCCTCGGAGTTGTCGCCGCTTCCCTTGACGGCCAGGACCCTTCCGAGGCCGAAGCTGTCGTGCGTCACCCGGTCCCCGACCGACAGGCTGACCACCGGACGGTCCGACGTACGGCGCGTGGCGAAGCCGCTCGGACCGCCTCGGCCGGCGGACCTCGACGCCGTCGACGACAGCGACGCGCCCGCCCCGAAGCCCGTACCGATCCCCCCGCGGCCCCCGCCGGACCCGGCGGAGGCACCCGTGCGCCTCCAGTCCACGTACTGGTCCGGGATCTCCTCCAGGAAGCGGGACGGCGGGTTGTACGACGGCTGGCCCCACGCGCTGCGCAGCACCGACCGCGTCAGGTAGAGGCGCCTGCGGGCGCGCGTGATGCCCACGTACGCCAGACGCCGCTCCTCCTCCAGCTCCTTCGTCTGGCCCAGGGCGCGCATGTGCGGGAAGACGCCGTCCTCCATGCCCGTGAGGAAGACGACGGGAAACTCGAGTCCCTTGGCGGTGTGGAGGGTCATCAGCGTGATGACGCCGTTCTCCTCGCCGTCCTGCTCGTCGGGGATCTGGTCGGAGTCCGCCACGAGCGCGACCTGCTCCAGGAAGTCGGCGAGCGTGCCCGGCTCGTCCTCGCCGCGCTCCTGCTCGAACTCCAGGGCGACGGCGGCCAGTTCCTGGAGGTTCTCGATCCGCGTCTCGTCCTGGGGGTCGTTGGACGACTGGAGTTCGGCGAGGTAGCCGGTCTGCTCCAGCACCGCCTCCAGGACGGTGGCGGGGCCCGCTCCCGATTCGACGACCGTGCGCAGCTCCTCCATCAAAACGTTGAACCTGCGCACGGCGTTCGCCGAGCGGGCGGCCATTCCGTACGCCTCGTCCACCCGTGCGAGCGCCTGCGGGAAGGTGATCTTCTCGCGCAGGGCGAGCGCCTCGATCATCGCTTCCGCCCTGTCGCCGATGCCGCGCTTGGGCACGTTGAGGATCCGGCGCAGCGGCACCGCGTCCTCGGGGTTGGCCAGCACCCGCAGGTAGGCCAGTACGTCCCGGACCTCGCGCCGTTCGTAGAAGCGCACCCCGCCGACGACCTTGTAGGGCAGGCCGACGCGGATGAAGACCTCCTCGAAGACACGGGACTGCGCGTTGGTGCGGTAGAAGACCGCGACGTCCCCCGCTTTCGCCTCGCCCGCGTCCGTGAGGCGGTCGATCTCGTCGGCGACGAACTGCGCCTCGTCGTGCTCGGTGTCGGAGACGTAGCCGGTGATCCGCTCGCCCGCACCGGAGTCCGTCCACAGGTTCTTGGGGCGGCGGTTCTCGTTCCGCTCGATGACCGCGTTGGCGGCGCTGAGGATCGTCTGCGTGGACCGGTAGTTCTGCTCCAGCAGGATCGTCGTCGCGTCCGGGTAGTCCTCCTCGAACTGGAGGATGTTGCGGATCGTTGCCCCGCGGAAGGCGTAGATGGACTGGTCCGCGTCCCCGACGACGCACAGTTCGGCACGCTCGGGGGCCGGGCCCTCCGCCTCGTGTTCCTCCCCGGCGCCCTCCCCGCCGCGCGCCGTTCCGGCCTCGGCGGGGCCCGTGCCGACGAGTTCGCGCACCAGCGTGTACTGCGCGTGGTTGGTGTCCTGGTACTCGTCCACCAGCACGTGCCGGAAGCGGCGCCGGTAGTGGTCGGCGACGTCGGGGAACGCCTGCAGCAGGTGGACGGTCGTCATGATGATGTCGTCGAAGTCCAGGGCGTTGGCCTCGCGCAGCCGCGCCTGGTACATCGTGTACGCCTCGGCGAGCGTCCTCTCGTACGCCGCCCCAGCGCCTGCGGCCTGGGTGGTGCCCCCGGAGGCCTGCGCCGCGAAGTCCTCCTCGTCGATGAGCTCGTTCTTGAGGTTGGAGACCTTCGCGCTGAAGGCCTTCGGCGGATACCGCTTCGGGTCCAGCTCCAGGTCCCGGCAGACGAGCGCCATCAGGCGCTTGGAGTCGGCCGCGTCGTAGATCGAGAACGACGAGGTGAAGCCGAGCTTCTTGCTCTCCCTGCGCAGGATGCGCACGCACGCGCTGTGGAACGTCGAGACCCACATCGACTGGGCCCTGGGGCCCACGAGCTCCTCGACGCGCTCCTTCATCTCGCCCGCGGCCTTGTTGGTGAAGGTGATGGCGAGGATCTGGCCCGGGTGGACACCGCGGGCGGCCAGCAGATACGCGATGCGATGAGTCAGCACGCGGGTCTTGCCGGAGCCGGCGCCGGCGACGATCAGCAGCGGCGAGCCGCTGTGCACCACGGCGTCGCGCTGCGAGGGGTTCATCTCCTCCAGCAGCGCGTCGGCGTCCACGACGGTGCGGCGGGAGCCGCCCCGGTGGTACGAGCCGCCGCCCGCACCGTGGCCTCCCCGGCCCTCGAAGGTGCCCGCGAAGAGGTGGTGCGGGATCTCGCCGCCGTGGTCGTCCCCCTCCTCGTCGGGGGGCGGTGGCAGGGGCTCCTCGCCCTGCCCGGCAGGGGGCCCGTCCTGTGCGCGCACCGGGGCGAGGCTGTTCAGGAAGCTGTCGTCGAAGAGGCTGCTCATCGTCGGACGAGTCTAGGCCGTCCCGCTGACAGGGCGGCCGGGGTCCGTCCGGGCCGGGGCCCTGCGCCGGCCCGCGCGGCGGACTCCCGGACCAGGCCCCTTTCCGTCCGCCCGCATTGAATAACGAACAGATATCGGACGTATCACCGTTCGGCCTTCACAGCGGTCCCACAACTCCGCTACCGTGCCGTGCCGGACGGCTCGCACCGCTCGCCGGCGAAAGCGCCGGCACGGGCCGTCCCCGCCGAGTCCGGCCGGCTTCACGCCGGAGCCGGGGACCCACCGCGTAGGCGCAGGGCCGCGTACGCACCAGGGGTGAATCGGGACGTACGCGCCGCCGGAAAGCGGGCGCACACCCCGTAGGGCAGCCTTCCGAACGCCCGAACCCGTCAGCTAACCCGGTAGGCGGCACACGGAAGGAGTTGCCGGCCTTGGCGTCCCATCGCAAGCCGCGCACACGGATACGTCACTCCGCCGCGACGAAGCGCGGAGCGCTCGGCGTCACCACCGCCGCGCTCGCCGCCGTCTCGCTCCTCACCCAGAGCGCGCAGGCGGCCCCGGACGACGGCAAACCGTCGCTCTCGGAAGTCAAGGAGAAAGTCGACAAGCTCTACCAGCAGGCGGAGAGCTCGACGCAGAAGTACAACGCGGCCAAGGAGAGGACGGACGCCCAGCGGGCCAAGGCGGACAAGTCCCTCGACGAGGCCGCCGAGCGGACCGCGGAGCTGAACGAGGCGCGGCGCACGCTCGGCAACTACGCCACCGCGCAGTATCGTTCCGGCGGCATGTCCGAGACGGCGACGCTGCTCCTCACCGAGGACCCTCAGCAGTTCTTCCAGCAGTCCCACGTCCTGGACCGGATGTCGGGCCGCCAGAAGGAAGCGGTCTCCGACTTCGAGAAGCAGCAGAGGGCGGCGGACCGCGAACGCAAGGCCGCCACGAAGGAACTCTCCTCGCTCACTTCCGCGCAGAAGGAGCTGAAGAAGAACAAGCAGGAGGTCCAGGCGAAGCTCGCCGAGGCCCGCGAACTGCTGTCGGAGCTGACCGCCGAGCAGAAGGCCCGGATGGCCGCGGCGGAGAAGAAGAAGCAGGAGGCCGCCCGCAAGGCCGCCGAACGCGCGGAGGCGGAGCGCGAGAAGGGCTCCGGCGGCAGCCCGGGGTCGAACGCCTCCCAGGCGGAGAAGGTCATCGGCTTCGCGAAGAAGCAGCTGGGCAAGCCGTACGTCTGGGGAGCGACCGGGCCGAGTTCGTTCGACTGCTCGGGACTGACCGTGGGGGCCTGGAAGGCCGCGGGCGTCTCGCTGCCCCGTACGACCTGGGACCAGGTCGAGGTGGGCACCAAGGTCTCCAAGTCCCAGATGAAGCCCGGGGACTTGATCTTCTTCTACGACGACATCAGCCACGTGGGCATCTACGTGGGCAACGGCCAGATGATCCACGCTCCGAAGCCCGGCGCCGAGGTGCGGTACGAGTCGATCGACACGATGCCGTTCCACTCGGCCAACCGCCCCGGCTGAAGCGGAACCGGGGCGCCGGAGCCGGGGCAGGACCGGCTGGCGGCAGACTGAAGTGGCGCGCGGCGGGCGCGTGTCGAGCGCCCGCCGCGCACCGCAGCACGTTCAGCCGGCCGCGGTCCTGGCCCGTGCGGCCGGCCCCGCCTCAGGCGCACGACGCCTCCGGTCCGGCGCCTCATGTCCACAGCACCGCGATGAAGATGTTCGCCGTCGTCAGGGCGCCCACCGTGCCGAACAGCGGGGTGGCGACCTTCTCCTCGTCCCGTTTGACGTAGACCAGCCCGAGGATCACGACGAGCAGCGCCAGCTTCACACCGATCTTGACGTGGTCGACCGGATCGTCCGCCGCCTGGTTGAGGCCGACCAGCGCCATACCGGTCACCAGCATGGTGAACGCTCCGTGCAGCATCCCGGGGACGAAGCGCGCCCCGCCCGTGCGCATCGCCTTCATCTGGAAGAAGAAGCCGCCCAGCAGCGCGGCGATGCCGATGATGTGCAGCCCGACGAAGACGTTGATGAGTATGCCCATGCCGGGAGCGTAGCCAAGTTCCCCGCCCGGCAGACGTGCGGCCCGGAATCCCCGCCGCCTCGCCGTCCGGAGGACCAACTCCACTGTTGCGCCGTGGAGTTGGGCACGGGGTGGAGGGCTGGTCCCCGTCTTCGCCTTCCCCTGTATTCGTCCGGGCGTGGGACGAGGCCCGCGGATCACGTACGGAGTCCGGGCCGAGCCGGTGGAATTCGACGGCGGACCTCATGATCATTTACGTTCTCCCCGCACACGGAGTCCCTCCGCGGCAAAGCCGGCCGGGCCGCCGCCGCGGCCAGGCCGCTTCCCCGCGCCTTCTCCCTCGGCAACTCCCCTCCCGCGTACCGGGATCCGGGAGATCGGCCAACCCCCCGGTGGCCATCCTGTGCCGGGCGGGGGGAGATGCCGTGAGGGCTCCGGACGGCCCGGCGTCCACACCTGCGGCGACCTCACACGGACGGGCTACGAAGCCTCCCCTGCCGCGTGAACAAGCCCCGCCGTAGGGCACAATGCGCCTTTCACGAACGGTGTTTGAGAGGCGGGGTGCACAGTGGCCGTGGACACGGCACGGGACGGCACGACAGGCAGCGGCAGCACGAGCGGTGAGACCGTCTCCATGCGCAAGTCCACGTCCGCCGAGGCTCCCTCCGGCAAGCACTCCACCCGCTGCACGTGCGGCGACTGCCCGCACGGTGCGCGCGAGGGCCACCGGCACGCGCTCTCCGGCTTCCGGCAGCGGCGCGACGAACTCGCCGCCGGCGAAGGGCTTCCCGCCGCGCTCGCCCACTCCCCCGGCGCCTCACGCCAGTGGGTCTCCGACGAGTTGACGCGCGCCGCCCGTACGGTCGCCGAACGCAGTCGCGAAGAGGGCGCCGTACGTCTGGCCGCACTGTGGCGCCACACCGTCGTCGCCGTGTGGGGGGCCGTACTGGCCCTGCTGCTCGGGCAGTTGCTCACCGCGATCGCCGTGGGCTGGTCCGCGGCGCGTACGGCCTCGCTCGTCGCCGCGTTCGTCTGCGCCGGGCTGCTCTCCGGCGCCGCCTACCTGCACCGGGCACGCGGCGGGGCGCTCGCGCCGCTCATCGGCGAGGACAACCGTCTCTCCACCTCGCGGACGGTCGCAGCCGCCTGGATCTTCTTCGCCGTGTACGACGTCCTCGTGCTCGCGCTCGAACTCGCGGGGCGCTCCGGGCAGGCCGAGCGCCGGGAGCTGCTGGCAGGCCTCGAACTCTCCCAGGGTGCCGGGCTGCTGACCGTGCTGGCGCTGAGCTGTGCCATAGCTGTATTCGTCCGCCGGACCGTCGCCGTGCGCGTCCAGCACCAGCGGCTGCAGAAGGTGCGCGCCGACCGCCCCCGCGCCTCGGACCTGCTGACCGACGACGCGGGCCGCGGCTCGTTCTGCGACGTGCAGTTCGTGCTCATCAGCGGCGTCGCGGTGATCTTCGCGGCGGTACGGCTGGCGCGTCAGCCCGACCAGCTGCCGGACCTGCCCTGGAGCCTGGCCGTTCTCGTCGTGGTCTCCGCCGCCACCTACCTCGCGGGCAAGTACGCCGAGGGCGGCCGTCCCGTGGTGCTTTCGGTGGTGCGGGCCCGCGAGATCGGCGACCTGCACGCCCCAATCCGCACCGGCGACGACATCGAGATCCGCGGAGCCGGCTTCGTGCCCCCGGGCTCGGACGAGCCCGACCGGCTGGCCCGGATGGTGGTCCGCGTGGGCGCCGTCCACGTCCCGGTGCCGCTCATCCCGGTCGGCGGCGGGTTCGCCAACCCCACCGACTCGACTCTGACCGTCCCGGTCCCCGTGGAGGTCGAGCCCGGGAAGGTCGAGGTCCAGGTCGTCACCGCCGCCGGAGTCGAGACCAACCGCTACCCCATCGACGTCGCCGACTGACGCGCTCCCGCGTAGGGGACCGGAACAACCGGCTGCGCGTAGGGGACCGGAGCTGCGGGCCGGTTGGTCCGCTCTGTCGCGAATCACCGGGCCCGGAACCGCGTCCGGAACCCCGGTTGTGCTCCTGACCGTGCATAACGGGTGTGCGAGAGACCTCGGCCGCGTAGCGTGTCCACTCCTGCCCGGCCGAACAGGCTTGCGGCAGAGGCAGTGGAGTAGCTGCGAGAGCGGCAGCACCTGACGGAGGCGGGGACGCGAGATGGCTCTGACGGACAGCACACCCGGCAGCCACGACGTTGCGGTCAGCGGACCGCCCGGCAGCCTGAGGGCCAGAGCGTCGAAGTACGCGCTGCTCCCCCTCCGCCTCTTCCTCGCCGGCACCTTCATCTACGCCGGACTGGACAAGATCCTCGACCCGGCCTTCCTCGCCTCCAGCGGCCCCGGTTCGATGGCGGAGACCCTCGAGTCCGCACGCTCGTCCGCAGCGATCCCCGCACTGATCGACCTCGCCCAGAACGACCCCCGCGCCTTCGGCATAGCCATGGCGGCCGGTGAACTCGCCGTGGGCCTCGGCACGCTGGTCGGTCTGTGGACGCGCCTCGCCGCGTTCGGCGGCATGCTGATCTCGCTGAGCCTGTGGCTGACGGTCAGCTGGGCGAGCGACCCGTACTACTTCGGCAACGACCTGCCGTACATGATGGCCTGGACCCCGCTCATCTTCGCCGGGGCACCGCAGTTCTCGCTCGACATGGCGATCTCCCGCAAGCGGCGGCGCAGGGGCAGGCACATCTTCGGATAGCGGGGCGGGCGGGTAGCGCCGGGCCTGTAACCGCCCGGCCGAGCCCGCTCGTGCCGGATCAGCCGGTGCCGCCGCCTCCGCTCCCCTCTCCGTCCGCGGACCGCGCGTACCCGGCCCGCAGATCATCGACGGGCATCGCGCCCAGCGCCCGGCCGTCCGCAGGCTCCTCTCCCAACTCCAGCGGCGACCGGGCGCGCTTCCTGCGCAGGTGACGTCGGACGGCGAACGTCGTCCACGCCGTGAACGCCGCGAGCGTCAGTGCGACGGGCATCGCCGCCAGCCGGGCCCACAGGGGCGCCTCCCACTCGCCGACGGCGTCCAGTCCGAACATCGCGGCACCCGCGATCAGCAGAAGTCCCAGCAGCAGTCGGGCGGGTTCGAAGCGGTGCCGGTTCACCGGGCCTCCTCGGCAGCCGGCTGCGGGGCTCTCCCGCCGCGCTCCGTGAACGCCTCTCCGTCGGCGGGTCCTCCGGAGGGCAGCGCACGCACGATCTCCAGCCGACCCGCCTCCGTCTCCACCGACAGCTCCAGCGTGCCCGCGGGTCTGCCGCGGCCCTCCGGCGTGAGCTCCACCCGCTGCTGCCTGTCGAAGCCGCTGAGCCCGCGAACCACGCTGCCCCCGCCGGGGTCGCTCTCGCTGTACTCGCGGACCTCCCCGACACCGATCCGGGCATCCAGCGCGACGGTCACGTCCTCCGGAACGACCACCTTCAGGGTTCCGACGCCGAGCCGCGCGCTCGTCTCCACGGCCTTCCGGCCCTCACCGAACCGCACGCCGCGCAGGTCGAGTTCGCCCATGCCCGCGTCCAGGCGGTACGCGTTCCTGACGTCCGCTGCGGACGCGGGGGTCCACACGACGTTGCGCCAGTCCGTGCCGATGCTCTTCGGGATCAGGGAAGCCCCCGTCAGCAGCACGGCCGTGACGACCACCATGAAGACGGTGCCGAAGCCGACCCGTCCCGCGAAGGCGCTGCCCACCAGCCCCAGCCCGTAGACGGCGAGAGCGCAGGCGAGCCCGACGGTCAGGCTGGTGCCGAGCGGGCGCGATTCCCAGCCCGCGAAGGTGCCGACCGCTCCGGCAGCGGAAGCCAGCATCGCGATCAGGCCGCCGAGCGGCCGCCCGCGGCGCTCGCCCCGCCACCGCACCGCCGCGCCCTTCAGCCCCCGGGGAGGACCGGGCGCCCCCTCGTCGGCCGGGCCCCACAGATAGCCGGAGTCCCCTGAGCCGTCCTTCGTCAGCGGCTCCCGCCACCACGACGGCGTGCCCGGCACGGGCGGCGCCTGCGCTTCGGGGGGAGCGTCGGCGACGGCGTGCGCCGTCGCCGGGTCGACCGGCGCGCCGACGGCCTCTGCGGCCTCCACCTCACGGCGGTGCTTCGACCAGTGCGCGGCGCCGAAGACCGCTCCGACGATGAGCAGCGAGAAGGGGGTGCTGCTGCTGCCGAGCGAGGCGAGGAAGAGCCCGCACCCGACGAGCGCGACGAGGATGGCGGAGAGCGTCGTCCCCTCCACACGCCCCGACAGCAGCCAGCGGGCCTCGTTCTGCTGCTCGCCCTCGGCGGGGATGAGCAGCCAGGCGAAGCCGTAGAAGATCAGGCCCAGCCCGCCGACGACGGAGAGGACGGCCAGCGGAACGCGGAAGACGACGGGGTCCAGGTCGAAGTAGCGGCCCAGCCCCGCGCACACGCCCCCGGCCACCTTGGGGCGCCTGCTCCGGGTGAGCCTGCGCTCGGGGTGCCCCGGAGGCTCGGGCTGCCGCGTCCCGGACCCCGCATCCGCACCCTGCGGCGGCGGCTGCCGCCGGGACTGCTGGTGTGGCTGCTGCTCAGGCTGCGACGAAGCGTGCTCGTCCTCGGTCATGCGCCCCATGGTGGCCTGTGCTCCGGCCCGGCACATCGGGGCCCGTCCCCCACGGGTCCCTGATTTCCGGCGGCATACGGGCTGGACGCGGGGGCACGGCGCGGCGCGGCCCGACCTGAGCGGGACGGCCCGCCGCGGGACGACCTGAGCGAGACGGCCCGACCCGGGCCGCGAAGCCACAGGGTCGGATCAGGGAACAACCCTGATGACCCCCGCCCCTACCCCGTGTGACGATCGGGGCATGACCCCCGCCTCGTCGACTGCGAGCGCAGCCCACGCGCCCGGCGGCAGACCCCCGCCCGCCGAGGACCAGGCCTCACCGCCCCCGCTCCGCAAGCTGTACCGCAGCTCCGAGGGCCGCATGCTCGGCGGCGTCGCTCGCGGACTCGCCGGCCACCTGGGGCTCCCGGTCTCGTGGGTGCGCGTCGTCTTCCTCGCGCTGTCCGTGACGCACGGGCTCGGCCTGCTGCTCTACGCGGGCTTCTGGTTCATCGTGCCGCTCGGCACGGGCGGCGTCGACGCCGAGCGCCGGGCCGCCGCGGACGCCGCGTCCCGGGCGGAGCGCGCACGGGGCCGGTCCCGGCTGCGCGTCCGCAAGCCCGACAAGGGTCAACTGCTCGCCGTAATGGTGCTGTTGGTGTGCCTGGCCGTGCTGGCGGACAACCTGCAGTTCGGCCGGATCAACACCTACGTGTGGCCGATCCTGCTGATCGGCCTCGGCGTCGTCCTGGTCTGGCGTCAGGCGGACGACGCACGCCGAGCCCACTGGGCCGCGGTCAGCCGCCGCCGGGGGCTCCTCCCGCTGGCGCGCAGCGCCGCCGGTGTCGTGCTCGTGGCCGCCGGGGTGAGCGGCATCGTCCTCGTCCAGGGTTCGGCCCGCCACCTCGGCCCCGTGCTGCAGGCCGCCCTGGCCGTCCTCGTGGGAGTGGCGCTGCTCGCGGGGCCGTATCTCGTACGGATGATGCAGGACCTCTCCGAGGAGCGCCTCATGCGCATCCGCGCGCAGGAGCGGGCCGAAGTGGCCGCGCACGTCCACGACTCCGTGCTGCACACCCTCACCCTCATCCAGCGCAACGCCGACGACGCCCGCGAAGTCGCCCGCCTCGCCCGCGCCCAGGAGCGCGAGCTGCGCAACTGGCTCTACCGGCCGCAGGGCGACGGCAAGGACGAGGGCGACAGGCCGAAGACCCTGGCCGAGGCCGTCAAGGCGGCGGCCGCCGAGGTGGAGGACCACCACGGCGTCCCCATCGAGGTCGTCTGCGTCGGCGACTGCCCCCTCGACGAGAAGCTGGAGGCCCAACTGCAGGCCGCACGCGAGGCGATGGTCAACGCCGCCAAGTACGGTGGAGGCCCCGCCCATGCCGCGGGCCAGGGGGGAGAGGGAGGGGCCGTTCAGGTCTTCGCGGAGGTGGAGGGCCGTACTGTCTTCGTGTCCGTACGTGACCGGGGCCCCGGCTTCGACCTCGATGCGGTGCCCGCCGACCGCATGGGCGTACGCGAGTCGGTCATCGGGCGCATGCAGCGGCACGGCGGTACGGCCCGGGTCCGCTCGTCGCCGGGCGAGGGGACAGAGGTGGAGCTCGAGATGGAGAGGGCGGCGGAATCGTGACCGACGAGAGCGCAGGAACGCAGGACGGCCAGAGCTCCCAGGGAGCACCGGAGGGCGGTCCGGGACGCGAGGTCAGGGTCGTCCTCGTCGACGACCACCGCATGTTCCGCGCGGGAGTGCAGGCCGAGATCGGCCGCACGGAGACCACCGGTGTCCACGTCGTCGGCGAGGCCGGCGACGTCGATCAGGCCGTCACCGTCATCACCGCCACGCGTCCCGACGTCGTCCTGCTGGACGTCCACCTGCCGGGCGGGGGCGGCGTCGAGGTGCTGCGGCGCTGCTCGTCGCTGATGACGGGCGGCGAGTCCGCCGTGCGCTTCCTCGCCCTGTCCGTCTCCGACGCCGCCGAGGACGTCATCGGCGTCATCCGTGGGGGCGCCCGCGGCTACGTGACGAAGACGATCACCGGCGCCGACCTCGTGGACGCCGTTTTCCGCGTCTCCGAGGGCGACGCGGTCTTCTCGCCACGCCTGGCGGGCTTCGTGCTGGACGCCTTCGCGTCCACCGACGCCCCGCCCGTCGACGAGGACCTGGACCGCCTCACCCAGCGCGAACGCGAGGTGCTGCGCCTGATCGCGCGCGGATACGCCTACAAGGAAGTCGCCAAGCAGCTCTACATCTCGGTGAAGACCGTCGAGTCGCACGTCTCCGCGGTGCTGCGCAAGCTGCAGCTCTCGAACCGCCACGAGCTCACCCGCTGGGCGGCGGCCCGCCGGCTGGTGTGACGTCCGGGGCGCGCCTCGCGCCGCCGGGGAGCCGCACCGGTACGCGGTCCTTTCGCTTCTGTGACGTCCGCGCCGGCGGCCCGCCACCGGCGCCCCGCCGCGCCTACCATCACGGGCATGCCCGGACCTCAGTGGAAGCACGTCACTCGCGACACCGCACTCGTCGCCGCCGCACCGCTGGTGCTGGCGGCCTTCGGGCTCTGGCATCCGGGCGGGCTGCGGCCCCACAACGCCGCGCTCTGGGCCGAGCTGCACATCTGGCTGCTTCCCGTGTGGCCGCTGCTGGCGCTGGGCCTGGTCGTACCGCTGTGGGGGCGGCCTCAGCGCGGGGCCGCCGGAGCCGCCACGGTCGCGGCGTGGATCGCCGGCTTCGGGTTCGCGGTCTTCTACACGGGGCTCGACGCCGTGGCGGGCATCGCGGCGGGCGTCGCGGAGCAGCACGGAGGCGCCGACCGGCGGGAGGTCGTCAACCCGCTCTTCCACACCGGGGACGCTCTCGGGCAGGCCGGCGTGTGGTGCCTGGCGGCGGGAGTGGCCGCGGCGTCCGTCGCACTGTTCGTGCGGTACGGGCCGCGCGTACTGCCCGGGACGGCGCTGCTGCTCGTGTGCTGCTGGTCGTTCTTCGACAGCCACATCTTCCATCCGCGCGGCGTCGTGACGATGCTGGGCTTCGCGCTGGGCTTCGCCCTCTGGGTGTGGGCGGCGGCGGGCCGTGCGGCGCGGGGCGCCGGCGAGCCGGGGAGCACGCCCCGCGCGTGACAGAGGCCGGGCGGGCGAGCGCCACGGCGGCCCCGACGAGCGGCAGAGCCGCCGGCCTCGCGGCCGGGCTCCCGGCCGGATCGGGTCTCGCCGGACGGGCCGGGCGTCCGCCGCAGAGCTACCGTGGAAGAGGGGTTCATGCCTGATTGCCGCTTCTGTGGCGGCAGAAGTTCAGGGAGGCCACCGTGGTGGACGTCATAGTCGGCGTGATCGTGGCAGTGGCTGTGGTGGGCGCGTTGCTGCTCATGTCCGCGGCCCGCGTGGTCCGCCAGTACGAGCGGGGGCTGATCTTCCGGCTGGGGCGGTTGCGGCCCGGGATCAAGGAACCCGGATTCACGATGATCGTTCCCGGCGTGGACCGGATGCAGAAGGTCAACCTCCAGGTCGTCACGCTGCCCGTGCCCGCGCAGGAGGGCATCACCAGGGACAACGTGACCGTGCGGGTCGACGCGGTGGTCTATTTCAAGGTCGTGCACCCCGCCGACGCGATCATCCGCGTCGAGGACTACCGGTTCGCCGTCTCGCAGATGGCGCAGACGTCGCTCCGCTCGATCATCGGCAAGAGCGAGCTCGACGACCTGCTCTCCAACCGCGAGAAGCTCAACCAGGGGCTCGAGCTGATGATCGACAGCCCGGCGGTGGAGTGGGGTGTCACCGTCGACCGCGTCGAGATCAAGGACGTGTCGCTGCCCGAGACGATGAAGCGCTCGATGGCCCGCCAGGCGGAGGCGCAGCGCGACCGCAGGGCGCGGGTCATCAACGCGGACGCCGAGCTGGAGGCGTCCAAGAAGCTCGCGCAGGCCGCCGAGCAGATGTCGGAGACTCCGTCGGCGTTGCAGCTGCGGCTGCTGCAGACCGTCGCGTCCGTCGCCACGGAGAAGAACTCCACTCTCGTACTGCCCTTCCCCGTCGAACTGCTGCGGTTCCTCGAGACACCGCACGACGGAGCGGCGGCACACGACGGCGACGGCGGGCCCAAGGGCCCCTCGCGGGAGACGCCGCGGCAGCCCGTCCCGGAGGTGACCCTCCCGCCCGAGGCGGCAGTGCCGGAGGGTCCCGCGCCCGGAGCGATCTCGCCGGACGACGTCGGGGCGAGCGGCGACGGGACGGACGACTTCGCGGCGCCCGCCCCGGAGGAGGAGGATCTGGCCAGGCGCCGGTCGAGAAGGTAGCGAGCGCACAGCCGGGAGGCCCAACGGCCCGGGACGTCCGGGCACGGGCCGTCCTCCGGCGGGCGGCCCGAACTCGACGGCGTAGCAGGGGAATCGGGCCGAAGCGCGGAAGCGGCCCCGGCACCGCCGGGGAACGTGCGACGCTGACGGCATGACGACGACACCGGACGGGCGTGAGATCCCTCCCGTGCACGCCGGCGAACGGGCCATGCTGGAGAGCTGGCTGGACTTCCACCGCGCCACGCTCGCCCTCAAGTGCGAGGGCCTGGACGACGCCCAGCTCCGTACGGCCTCCGTCGAGCCGTCGCCGATGACGCTGCTCGGCCTCGTGCAGCACATGGCGGAGGTCGAACGCAGCTGGTTCCAGCGGGTGTTCGCGGGGCAGGACGTCCCCAAGGTCCACGAAGCGTGCGGCGACGACGGGTTCACCCTCTCCCCCGGCCGGGGCATCGGGGAGGCGCTGGCCGACTGGCGCCAGGAGATCGAGCGGGGGCGGCAGTTGACCGCGGACGCCGCACTCGACGACTCGGGCGCCCTCCCGGACGAGGACGCCGCGTACATGGGCGAGAAGAGCGTCTCGCTGCGCTGGATCCTCCTGCACCTCATCGAGGAGTACGCCCGCCACAACGGCCACGCGGACCTGCTGCGCGAGCGCATCGACGGGGTCACAGGCGCCTGAGGCGGCTCCGGCTCTCCGGAATTCGAGGCAGGCGGCCGTCAGGGACGGGCCACGGCTACATGTGGTCGATCTCGGTGAGGTCGATGTCGACGTCGAACGGCACCGAGATCTTCAGCTGGTCGTGGTGGATACCCGTGACGGCGTAGACCATCGTCGTCTGGTCCAGCTCGTAGACGTACACCACCGGCCGCTCGCCGTCGCCCGACATCTCCACGCGCCAGAAGTGCGGGATGCCCGCCCGCGCGTACTTGTGCGGCTTGGTGTCGCGGTCCCGCTCCTCGGAGTCGGGCGAGACGACCTCGACGGCGAGGACGAGATCCGACGCCTGGTACCTGGTCTGGCGCCGGCTGGTGACGGCCTCGGCCCACACCACCGAGATGTCCGGCTCGGGTGCTGTCCGCGGGCTCAGCACCACCGTCATCTCACGCTTCACCCGCAGCTCGTCGGGAACCGTGCGGCGAAGCCCCTTCTCCAGCAAGTACATGGTCAGCGAATGGAAATCCCGCTGCGGGCTCACGAAAACCAGGCTCCCGTCGATCAGCTCGGTGTGCGGCGGGAGGCCGGGCAGGTTGAACAGGTCGTCCACGGTGTAGCCCTGCCGCGGCGGCACGGGCCACGACGAGCTGGCGGGCACGGGCTCGGCGGTCATGATTCCTCCCATGGACGGGATTCTTGAACCTGAGCCCACAGTAGCGGGCGGGGGCGGCCCTGCCGTCACTCAGACGTATGAGCAGCGGCGGTGCCGTTGACGCGAGGGGGCGGGGAGACTCGCCGCTCCGCGCCCCCTCGCGTCACTCCCACTCGATCGTGCCCGGCGGCTTGCTGGTGATGTCGAGGGCGACGCGGTTGACGCCGGAGACCTCGTTCGTGATGCGGGTCGAGATGCGGGCCAGCACGTCGTAGGGCAGCCGCGACCAGTCGGCCGTCATCGCGTCCTCGGAGGACACCGGGCGCAGCACCACCGGGTGCCCGTACGTGCGCCCGTCCCCCTGGACGCCCACGGAGCGCACGTCGCCGAGCAGCACCACCGGGCACTGCCAGATCTCGCGGTCCAGACCGGCCGCCGTCAGCTCCTCGCGGGCGATGACGTCGGCCTCGCGCAGCAGGTCGAGGCGCTCGCGCGTGACCTCGCCGATGATGCGGATGCCGAGCCCGGGGCCCGGGAAGGGCTGGCGCTGGACGATCTCCTCCGGCAGGCCCAGCTCCTGGCCCACCATGCGGACCTCGTCCTTGAAGAGCTGCCGCAGCGGCTCGACCAGCTCGAACTCCAGGTCCTCGGGAAGCCCGCCGACGTTGTGGTGGGACTTGATGTTCGCCGCGCCCGTACCGCCGCCGGACTCGACGACGTCGGGGTAGAGGGTGCCCTGCACCAGGAAGGCGACGTCCTCGCCGGCCGCTCCGGCCTCCGCCACGAGCTCGGCCTGCGCCTGCTCGAAGACGCGGATGAACTCGCGGCCGATGATCTTCCGCTTCTGCTCCGGGTCGGTCGCGCCGGCGAGCGCGGACAGGAAGCGCTCCGAGGCGTCGACGACCTTCAGCTGCACGCCCGTCGCCGCGACGAAGTCCTTCTCGACCTGCTCCGTCTCCCCCTTGCGCATCAGCCCGTGGTCCACGTACACGCAGGTCAGCTGCGTGCCGATGGCCTTGTGGACCAGGGCCGCGGCGACCGCGGAGTCCACACCGCCCGAGAGCCCGCAGATGGCGCGCTTGCTGCCGACCTGGCGGCGGATGGCCTCGACCTGCTCGTCGACGATGCTCTCGGTCGTCCAGGTCGGCGCCAGCCCGGCGCCCCGGTAGAGGAAGTGCTCCAGCACCTGCTGCCCGTGCGTCGTGTGCATGACCTCGGGGTGGTACTGGACGCCGTACAGCCGCCGCTCGTCGTTCTCGAACGCCGCCACGGGCACCATGTCCGTCGACGCGGTGACAGTGAAACCCGCCGGCGCCTCGGAGCAGGCGTCGCCGTGCGACATCCACACCTGCTGGCGGGACGGAGTGCCCTCGAAGAGCGTCGACCCCGGCTTGGAGACGTTCAGATCCGTGCGGCCGTACTCGCGGCTGCCGGTGTTCGCGACCGAACCGCCGAGGCTCTGCGCCATGAGCTGGAAGCCGTAGCACAGGCCGAGCACGGGGACGCCCGCCTCGAAGAGCGAACCGTCGAGGGAGGGTGCGTCCTCGGCGTACACGGACGAGGGGCCGCCCGAGAGGATGACCGCCTTCGGCTTCTTCGCGAGGATCTCCGCCACCGGCATCGTGCTGGGCACGACCTCGCTGTAGATGCGGGCCTCGCGCACGCGGCGCGCGATGAGCTGCGCGTACTGCGCCCCGAAGTCGACCACGAGGACGGTCTCTGTCCCTGCCCCCGCCGCGGTGTCGGGAGCGGTGACGCCTTCCGGGGACTCGCCTTCCGGCGGGAGGGACGCTGAAGCCACGTGGCGGCTGCCTTTCGGCCTTACGGCGGTGGAGCGGAGAGGTGCGCCGGACGGACGCGATCACACGCGCGTCGCAGGTCGCACCCGGGGTCGTGCGTCCGAGTCTAACGGGGCCGGATGCGGCACCCGACTGGCCTCCGGGAGGCCGCCGGGGCATACTGCCCGCATGTTCGAGCAGACCCCGCGCGACCAGTTCCGCTTCTGGTTCACCTTTGGCACCGGCCCGTCCGGCTGCCGCGGTGGAGCTGCTTGAGCAACCGACAAGCGACCTACCTGGCGCCCCGGGCCGATCAAGGCCCGGGGCGCCGGTCGTTTCCGCTCCCCGGTCCACGGGCCCGGGGCTCCCGGAGGGTACGACCCTGAGAACGGAGAGAGCCATGAGCAGCGGAACGACGACAGGAACCGACGGCGGGAACGGCCCGGCGGCGCACGCCGGCGGCAGCGCGGCCGGCGCCGGGGAGGCCGGCCCCGGCGCGGGCACGGACGTCACCGGCGCGCCAGCCGAGGACGGTGGACTGGCGGACGGCGCTTCCGGAGGCGGCCTGCGGCAGCGCATCGACGACCTGGACCGGCGGATCATCGCCCTCGTGCAGGAGCGCAGAGCCGTCTCCGCGGGCGCGCGGCGGACGCCGAGCGATGGGGGCGCGGCGCGCGGCACGGGCGCGGGGCCGGGCGGGGACGCCTCCACCGCACGCGAAGGCGCCGGCGGGCTCGCCCGGGAGATGGAGATCCTCAACCGCTACCGGAGCGAGCTCGGACGGCCCGGGACGCAGCTTGCGATGACCTTGCTGAGCCTGTCCCGCGGCTGACGCGGAAGCTGCCCGTACGGGCGCGGCTCAAGTCCCGTTCCGCGCAAGGGCTTTGGAAGCCGGCCGGGGCGGGGCCGCGGCCGCGTCGTGCCTGGTCCGCGCGCCCGCCGCGTGGTGGTGCGGTGGGCGCGGCATCCGCTCGCGCCGTGGCAAGGCGACGGCGCGGCGGTCACCCGTACGGTGCGTGACCCGGCCTGTGAAGGCTTCGTTGACCCCGGTGTCCCCGATGTCAGCCGGGCGCCAGGCGGATCGGGGCGGCGCCATCGCAGCGATGAGACGCCCGTTTCTCCCGTGAGGCGGAGGCGGAAGTGTCGTGGGACCTCGTTGCGGCGCGAGTGACCGGTCAGCAGGGGACAGCAGCCCGGTCACGCCCCCTCGCCGCGCAGGCGGGGAGTGGCGGCCGGTCCGGGGGACGCCTGGGACCGGCCGCTCCGCGGTCCCCGTCCCGCTCCCGTACCCGCTCCGGCCGAGGTCCGGCCGGGTCCGGCGTCCGGAGGAGTTCGGAAGATTTCCGGCCGACGGTAAAAGTTCCGGCCAGCCGGTACGGATCAAGTGACGGAGTGGCGCGAACTGCTTGCGCACCGCCCGGCACATCGACCACGATGCACGTGCGAACTCCCTTTGACCACACCGCCGTTGACGAGCACGGGCCGTAATGTGCCCTGCTCAGGACGGCAGCCGTGCGGCACTACCCCCCCGGTGCCGCTCCCTCAGCGCGGACGCTGCCCTGACGTCCGCGCTGACCGAAGGGCCCCGCGGTCGCCGCCCACCACCCACCCGGCCGGCACCACGGGGCCCTTTCGCACTCTTCCGCGCCGAGCCGCACCCGGCCGCCCCGCAGCAACAGCCGCGGTGCCGTACCCCCGGCACGTCACCGGGCGTACGGCACCGCGAGGCCGTCACCGCTTGGCCGTCACCTCTGCGCCGGCTCGGCCCCTGGCGCGCCGTCCGCCTTCACGGCGCGCTTCGGCACCTCCGGCACCGGCAGCACCGTCAGACGGAGCGCCGCGAACGCGCTGTCGGGCACGACCGGCTGGCGCGGCGGCACCGGTTCCAGACGCACGTACTCGCCGCCCGGGGCCGGACGCCCGTCCTCCTCGCCCTTGTTGGGCCACAGCGACATGGCACGCTCCGCCTGCGCGGTGATCGTCAGAGAGGGGTTCACTCCCAGGTTCGCCGAGACGGCGGAGCCGTCGACGACGGAGATGCCGGGATGCCCGTACAGCCGGTGGTAGGGGTCGATGACTCCGCTGCCGGCGTCGGCGCCGATCGGGCAGCCGCCGAGGAAGTGCGCCGTCAGCGGAGTGCCCATCACCTCACCGAGGTTGGCGCCGGGGAAGCCGTTGATCTCCTCCGCGAGCAGCCGTGCCGCTTCCGAACCCTCGGGTATGTGGGCCGGGTTGGGCGCGCCATGACCCTGACGTGCCGTCAGCAGGCCCTTGCCGAGGCCCTTCTGCTTGCGGAACGTCGTCAGGGAGTTGTCGTGGGTCTGCATGACGAGGGCGATGATGACCCGCTCGGACCACTTCCGCCCGGACAGGGAGCGCAGGAAGAGACTGGGGTGCCGCAGGCAGGTGAGCAGGTGGCCGAGCATCTTGGGCAGCTTGGTGTCGTGGTTGACCTGCAGCGTCGTCAGCGCGCTCATCGCGTTCGAGCCGCGCCCGTAGCGGACGGGCTCGATGTGCGTGTGCTCGTCCGGGTGGATGGACGAGGTGATGGCCACGCCGCGGGTGAAGTCGAGCTCCCGGCCGTCCTTCCACTTCTTCTTGTAACGGCGTCCGATGGTCTGCGCGCCCACCAGCGCCTCGGAGTTGGTCCGCGTCAGCTCGCCGAGCCGGTCCGACAGGTGCGGCAGCGTGCCCGCGTCGCGCATGCGGTGCAGGAGGGTCTGCGTCCCGTACGTACCGGCCGCGACGACCACCTTTCCCGCTCGCAATACCTCGGCGGGGCCCTTGCGCTTGTCGGTGGCGACGCAGGTGACCGCGAACCCCGCTCCGTCCGGAAGCTCCTCGACCTCGCGGACGGTGGTCATCGGGTGCACGACGGCACCCGCCTTCTCAGCCAGGTAGAGGTAGTTCTCGTTCAGGGTGTTCTTCGCGCCGCGGCGGCAGCCCGTCATGCACTCCCCGCACTCCTCGCACGCCTTCCGCGAGGGGCCGACGCCGCCGAAGTAGGGGTCGGCCACCTCCTCCCCGGGCTTGGCGGTGGTCTTGCCGTCGGCGTCCTCACCGTCCCCGAAGAAGACCCCGACAGGCGCCATGTGGAAGCTGTCGCCGACCCCCATGCGCTCCGCGGTCCGCTTCAGATGCTCGTCGGACGGGGTCATCGTCGGGTTGAGGCGGACGCCGAGCATCCGCTTCGCCTGCTCGTAGAAGGGGCGCAACTCCTCCTGCCAGTCCGTGATGTGGCCCCACTGCTGGTCCTTGAAGAAGGCCGGCGGAGGCACGTACAGCGTGTTGGCGTAGTTGAGCGAACCTCCGCCGACACCCGCTCCCGCGAGGATCATGACGTTGCTCAGCACGTGGATGCGCTGGATGCCGTAGAGGCCCAGCGCCGGCGCCCAGATGTAGTTCTTGGTGTCCCACGAGTTCTTCGGCAGCGTCTCGGGCGTGAAGCGGCGGCCGGCCTCCAGCACGCCTACGCGGTAACCCTTCTCCGTGAGGCGGAGAGCTGACACGGAACCGCCGAAGCCGGAACCGATGACAATCACGTCGTAGTCGTGCGAATCGCCCTTGTCCCGGGCGGAGTTCTCCTCGGACACGGTGTGCCTCCGGTGCGAGTGGTGCGGCTCGGTGGGTGGGTCTGGCGGTGGTTCGGGGACGTACGGCGTGCTGCCAAGGGCGGGGCGGTGCCGGCCGCGGCGCCGCTCCGGGAGCCGTCAGCGGAAGCGGAACGCCTTGAGGGCCTTGAGCGAGACGCTCATGAACGCCGCGTACTTCTCGTCGTCCATGCCGAACGAGGGCGCCATCGGCATCAGCCGCTGGTGGGCGACGGTCTGCGGATGGGTGAACTTGAGGATGCCCTCCGCGCCGTGCCGTCTGCCGATGCCCGACTCGCCGATGCCGCCCATCGGGGCCTGCACGCTGCCGTACGCGGCGGCGTACCCCTCGTTGACGTTGACGGTGCCCGCGCGCAGCCGCCCCGCGACCTCCCGTGCGGTGCGCCCGTTGCCGCCCCACACGCTCGCGTTCAAGCCGTACGCGGTCGAGTTGACGAGTCCGACGGCCTCGTCCACGTCCGAGTAGCGGTACACGGAGACGACGGGCCCGAAGGTCTCCTCGGAGCACACGGCCATCGGCGCCTCGACACCGTCGAGGATCGTCGGCTCGAAGAACAGCGGGCCGACGTCCGGCCTGGCGCGCCCGCCGGCGAGCACCTTGGCGCCCTTCGCGACGGCCTCCTCGACGTGCCGGGTGACGTTCGCCAGCTGCTTCTGCGAGACGAGTGAGCCCATGTCCGCGCCGAAGGCGAGGGACGATCCGAGCTTCATCCGCTTGGTGCGGGCGACGAAGCGCTCCAGGAAGGCGTCCGCCACCGACTCCTGCACGTACAGCCGCTCGATCGAGATGCACAGCTGCCCGGCGGACGAGAAGCAGGCCCGCACCGCTCCGTCCGCGGCCTTGTCCAGGTCGGCGTCCGGCAGCACGATCATGCCGTTCTTGCCGCCGAGCTCCAGCGAGCAGCCCACCAGCCGGGCGGCGGCGAGCTGCGCGACGCTGCGGCCCGTCTGCGTCGAACCCGTGAACGAGACGTAGTCGCCGCCCTCGACGACCGCGGGCCCCACCACGGGACCGTCCCCGATGACGATCTGCCAGACCTCCTCGGGCAGCCCGGCTTCGATCAGGAGCCGCCGGGCCCACATCGCGCTCAGCGCCGTCTCCGTGTCCGGCTTCATCACGACGGCGTTGCCGGACACGAATGCCGGAAGGGCGTCCCCGACGGACAGTTCGAGGGGGTAGTTCCAGGGGGCGATCTGCCCGACGACGCCGCGGGGGTGGCGCAGTTCGGTCACCTTGGTCAGCACCGGGATCGCCCCCGTGTGCCGCTTCGGCCGCAGGTACGCCGGGGCCTTCCGCCCGTAGTGGCGGGCGGCGACGGACACCGCCAGCACCTCCTCGTGCGCGTGGAGGCGGGTCTTGCCCGTCTGCAACTGGATCAGGTCCAGCACCTCGTTCTGCCGCGCCAGGAGGAGGTCGTGGAAGCGGAGCAGGACGGCGGCGCGCTGCCTCACGGGCGTCGCCGCCCAGGCGCGCTGGGCCTCACGGGCACGGCCGAACGCGGCAGTCACGTCCTCGGGGGTGGCCTCGGGCAGTTCGGCGAGGCGCTCCCCCGTGAAGGGCGAGTGGGTGGGCGTGCTGCCGCTCCCCCTCACTCCCTTCGTGAGGCGGGCGACGAGGTCAGGGGTGACCACCTCGGCAGCGGTGCGCACTCCCGCGGGTGCTGCTGCGACGGGATTGCCCGCACCGCTCCCCTCGGCGGCGCCGGTGCCCTGCTTCTCTCGCGTGTCCTGCGTGTCCGTCATGCGCCAGAGACTACGACCGCCGCAACGCGCTGCATACCCGACGGTAACCACTTTCACCGAATCTGCCAGTGAACGCTGGCACGACGGCCGTTGAGCGGGATGCGGCCGGTTCGCGCGGGCTCGCGCCCGGGCTGTACGGGCTCCTGTCCGGGCTGTGGCGGGCACTCGCGGCCCCCAGGGTCCGCCGATCGGTATGCGCTCTAGCGTCCCGTCGACCGGTAGGTGTCGGCGACGGCCTCGAAGTGACGGTCGATCTCCGCCTTGTTGGTCTTCGAGCCCATCACGAGCAGCAGGTGGTAGCGCCCGTCGAGGATCATCGCCCGGTTGCGGGCGTACACGTCGCGCCCGCCGTCGCGCCAGCTGAACGTGCCCTCGGCCATCGCCGTGGCACCGACGTCGATGCGGCGCAGACCGGACGTCGAGGCCCACTCCGACGCGCGGTACGCCGCCAGCTCCGGCTCGTCGTCGCTCTGGTAGGCCATCGGGTCGCCGCCGTACTTCTTCGTACTGTCCCGGCCGTTGACGACGACCATCTCGACCGCGCCGCCGTTGTACCGGACCTGGCCGCGGCCGGTCGTGGACCGGCGGTCCCACTCGCGGGGCACCGCGATCTGGAAGCCCGCGGGATCGCGGCTCAGCTTGTATCCCTCGGGGACCTTGCCGGCGGGCCCCGGGTTCTGCGGCTTGTCGGCGCCGCCCTTGCCGCCGCCGCTGCCGCCGCCGTCGCCCTTGCCGGAGTCCTCCTGACCGGAGCCGCCGCCCGAGCCGCCGCCGTCCGGCTCCGCGGAGCGGCTGTCGCCGCCCACCGAGCCGCGCTGCTGGTTCGAGGCGCCGGCGCCGCCCTCGGGCATGAACCACATCGCGTACAGCACGGCGCCCGTCATGCCCAGTAAGACCAGCCCCAGGAGCAGGCGCCCCAGCTTGAGCGGACTGCCGCCGGACCGGCCGCTCTTCCTCTCCCGCACGCGGCGGGGCCGCTCCCGGACGGGCGGCGCCGCGGCAGCCGGAGGCGGCACGTCGTACGCGGCCCCCCGAGGCGCGGCGTACGACGCCGCGGGCGGCGGCGCCTCGGGCACCGAGTGGGACGGAGCCACGGGAGGGGCGGGACGCTCGGGTCTCGTGTGCTTCGGCCTGCTCCGCTTCTGCCGCTTCCGCTCCGCCGCCGCGGCACGCCTCTCCGCCCGCCTCCTGCGGACGAGTTCGCCGCGCCTGCGCAGGATCGGCAACCGGCGCGGATCGGACGGGCCGCCCGACTCCAGGGACGGTGCGTAGACGGTGTGCCATCCGGCGTCGGGCTCCGGTGCCGACCGCACCAGGGAACGCAGCCAGCCCCGCAGCTCCTCGAAGTCCGGCCGCTCCGTAGGGTCCTGGCGCATCAGCGACTCGACGACGGGACGCAGCGGCCCGCAGTCCTCCGCGAAGGCAGGCGGCTCGGCGCAGACCATCTGCACCAGCTCGGCGACGTCGTCCTCCGGGTAAGGGGCGTGGCCCTGCACCGCGCGGAAGAGGAGCACGCCCAGCGCCCACAGGTCCGCGGAGGGGCCGACGGGCGGCGCCAGCCGCCAGTTGGCGTGCACAGGCCCGGCCTGCTCGGGGGCCCAGCGCTCGCTGACCGCACCCACGATCGTCATACGGGCGTGCCGCGCCCGCTCGGCCGCCAGCGCGGTGGTGGGGCCGCGGTAGTGCTCAGGGTCGCCGTCCGCCTCGGGGTCTCCCCAGGAGAGGTTCTCCTCGTCCGGCTCGACGGGGTACGCGTCGTCCTCCTGCTCGTACGGGACGAGGTCACCGCTGAACTCGTCCGCGTCACCGGCGTATGGGGACTCCGCATGCTCGGAAGCGGCGTACTCGGAAGCGGCGTACTCGGCAGCGGTGTACTCGGAAGCGGGGCTCGCCGCGGACGGGGGTTCGTCCTGCTCCTGCCCGGGGTGGGCGCGGGGGCTGTCCGACCGCCAGGAGGCCCTGACGGGAAGGCTGTTGGGGGGACGCGAGCCGGGCAGATCACTCGGGCTGACCTCGTCCTCCCCCGAGGGCAGCCAGCGCACGCAGTCGTCCGGTGCGGGATGCGAGCCGTACGGGCTGCCTGTCCGGCCGGCGCCGTCCGTGCCGTGTACGTGCTCCCCGTGGCGATCCCCCTCCGCGCCGGTCGCCCGGGCGGCGACGCCGCGCCGGGTGCCCGCCTGGTAGGCGGCTATCGCGTCACTGCGCGGCCCCCTCGTCCCGCGGTGGTGCCGGCCTGGCCCGGTGCGGCCCGGCTCAGCACTGCCCGGCACAGCACTGTCCGGCGCACTGCGGTCCGGCTGTCCGGCAACCGGGTCCGGAAGGCCGGTTCCCGGTCCCTCCAGGCCGAATATGCCGCGCGGGCCCCGGTCCTCGCCGGAGCGGTGCGTCGGTTCTCCGGCGGGCTGCGGCGTGACGGGATACCCGGCGGATCTCCCGCCGTCCTCGTCCTCCTGCCTCGCGTCGAAACCCTCCGGCAGCGCGGTGTCCGTCCACATCCCGCGGTAGGGGCCGGGCGCACTCCCCGTGCCCCCGGGCTCGCCGCCGGTTCCGTCCGTGCCTCGCAGGGAGGGGTCGCCGGGGATGGCGCCGGTGGGCGGGAGCGGTGCCGGGCCCGCGTCGGGAAGGGGGTTGTAGCCGCAGAGGGCCTCCTCCGCCGCGGCCACGGCGAGGCCCGTGAGCAGAGCGCGCCCGTCGTCGCAGATCAGGACCGTGCGCGCCGTGACGTTGCGGTGCGTCCAGCCGTGCGCGTGCACGGTGCGCAACGCGGTGAGCACGTCCGCGGCGATCTCGGCCGCGCGATGGGCCGTGAGGGTCTGGTCCCGCAGCAGCGCAGCCAGTGGCGTCGCGGGCAGCAGCTCGCTGACGATCCACAGGCCGTCGCCCTCGACGAACACGTCGAAGACCTGGTCGAGCCGCGGATGGTCAGGGATGCGCGCGGCCGCTACGGCCGCCTCGACGGCCCTGCGCACCGCCGGGTCCGCCGGCCTGCGCGTGGCGCGCCCCACGGAACCGCGAAAGCGTCCCTCGCCGGCGGCGCCGCCCGGAGCGCCGTCGCCGACGAACTCCGCGTCCACGACCTCCGGCAACGGGATCTGACGCACCAGCACTTCCTGCCCGCTGGCTGTGTCGTACGCGACCGATTCGGCCAAGTAGTAGGCGTCGGCCGGTGGTTGCGGCAAGCGGTAGCGGTCGGCGAGCAGCCGTCCCGCCTTGCCGGCGTAGTCCTCCACGACACCTCCCCACAACGCGCGAGACCGTCGATTCCCCACTGCATCCGCATCTTTGCGGACGGACACCGGTCTGCGGCCATTCACGATACGTGCCCGCACTGTCAGGCGCGGCCGCTCCGCGAACCTGCCGCTGCCCTCGGCGCCCGCGTCAGGCCGGGCGCGACAGCTCCCCCGGTTCCTGTTGCCCGGAGCGGCCTCTCTCCCAACGTCCCCCGAAACGCTGCGGGGGAACCGCTCTCAGTCGAGCGGCTTGAAGGTCTCGAACGCCGTCTCACGCAGGGTCCGGCACTCCTCGTCGTCCCACTTGTCGGCCCTGCAAGTGATCATTATCGCGAAGCCGTGTGAACTGTCGGCCTTGAAACCGCGGTTGAGGACCCGCACCCTCTTGCCGTCCTCATCGCGTTCGAACTGCCAGTCCGCGACGCTCGGATAGTCCCGCCAGTCCACCTTCTTTATGCCCCTGAGCTTGTAGCCGCTGCTGTTGCTCACGGCGGGCTCGAGGGCGCGCCACGTCGCGGCGGCGTCCGACTTGGGGCTGCCGCTGAAGTCGACCTGGAGCTTCGGCAGGCCTCCACCGGAGTACTTGGCCCCGGAGTTGGTACCGGCGATGCCGACGCGTTCGAAGTCCTTCGGCATGGCGATGCTGAAGTGGAAGCGCTTGTTGGTGACCTGCTCGTAGTCGTCCGGAAGCGAACCGCCCTCGTCTCCGGGCTCCTCGTCGTCGCCCCCCTCACCGGAGGACTCCTCGGGGGCGGGGGACGGCGCGGACTCCTCGCCGCCCTCGTCCTTCCCGTCCTTCTTGTCGCCGGTGCCCTTCTCGCCCTTGGCGCCCTCTCCGGAGCCGCCCGAAGCGGCGGCGTCCTTACCGGACTTGCCACCCTCGCCGCCGTCCCCCGCGTTGACGAAGAGGACGGCCACGAGCGCCAGCACTGCGGCGACGGCCGCGGCAGCGATGCCCCACGTCCGGCGCGGATACCTGTTCGCGAGCGCCGCGAAGGTGGTCGTGCCGCCGCTGGGCGGCGCGGCTCCCGCACCCGAGGCGGCGGGAGCGGCCTTCGCACCCCCGGTGGCCTCTCCGCCGGCCGAGTCGGACTCGCCGACTCCGGCGGAGGGGGACGCCGACGGCTCCCCGGACGCGGTCCCGGCCCCCGCTGCCGCACCAGCCGCACCGGCGGCGGCACCCGCGACGGCGGGCGACTTCGCACCCCTGCGCTTGTCGGAGTTCTTCCTGCCGGCGCCCTTCGCGTCGCGGCCCGCCCTTGGAGCGTCCGTTCCGCTCTCCTTGCCGCCGCCCGGCTCGCCGCCCTCGGGCTTCGACGTCTCGTCGGCCTCGCCGTCCTTGCCCGCACCGTCCGGCGCCGCAGGAAGGACGGCCGTCGAACCGCCGCCGCTCCGGTCCGCTGCCGCGGACGCCGCTCCGCTTCCCGCCGCGACGGGCTGCAGCAGATCGCGGGCGCCCGCGACGTCGAGCCGCTTCTCCGGGTCCTTCGTGAGCAGCCCGAAGATCACTTCTTCCAGTTCCCCGGCCTGCTTCGGCGGCGGCACGGGCTCCGTCATCACCGCCGTCAGAGTCGATATCGCCGACCCCTTGTCATACGGAGGACGGCCCTCGACCGCCGCGTAGAGCAGCGCCCCCAGCGACCACAGGTCGGCGGGCGGACCGGGAGGCTTGCCGCGCGCCCGCTCGGGCGAGATGTAGGACGGAGCACCCACCAGCATTCCCGTGGACGTGACGGACGGGTCGCCCTCCACCTTGGCGATGCCGAAGTCGGTCAGCACGACGCGGTCCGTGACGTCCTCCAGCAGGACGTTCGAAGGCTTCACATCGCGGTGCAGGACGCCTTCGCGGTGGGCGGCGCGCAGCACGTCGAGCACCGCCAGACCGACCTCGGCCGCCCGCTGCGGGGTCAGCGGGCCGTCCCTGCGGATGTGGTCGGCGAGCGAGCTGCCCTCGATCAGCTCCATGACGATCCAGGGCCGGTCGTCCTCGTCCACGACGTCGAAGACGGTCACGGCGCTGCCGCTGCGGATCCGGGCGATCGCCTTGGCCTCGCGGAGGGTGCGGGTGATCAGCCGCTGCTTCTCGTCCTCCTCGACGCTGGAGGGGAAACGCAGCTCCTTCACCGCCACGGAACGGCCGAGGATCTCGTCCTCGCCGCGCCATACGGTGCCCATACCGCCGCGCCCGAGGACATCCCCGAGCCGATAGCGCCCTCCTACCAGCCGCCCCGCGTCCTCGCTCATGAATCCCCTCAAGTCCCTCAGCGACGGGCCCGCCCCAAGTCCCGCTCCATTGTGAACCATCAGGCCGGTACCCCGAATGCGGGGGCGCGCACGTACAGGGCGCTTGACGGTCCGTCACAAGCACCCCTGTTCACACCCTCCGCACCCGGCACACACCGGCCGCGCACCCGCAGTACGCGGTGCCGTCACAGGAGCACGACGGAGAGACGTACCGGTTGACCGGTTTTTGTACGAACAGCAGCCCTTTGTGGATCGCCCTACAACCCGCTGTTACGGTCACTCGGCGAACAAACAGCCAAGGGGGAGGCTTACATGACCGAGTTCCGTATCGATGACCCGGGAAAGCTCGACAGGGCCGGGCAGGCGGAGAAGCAGATGGCGACGCGCGTCTCGGAACAGGGCCGTACGGGGGCAGCCGACGTGCGGGCAGGCGCGAAGGCGATGAGCGGGGGGGCAGTGGGCGGGGCAGCTGGGGGCTGCACTGGACGAGGGCGAAGCCGAGTGGGGACGCAAACTGAACCACCTGCGCAAGGCCCTCGACACCACGGGATCCAACCTGATGCAGACGGCGAAGAACTTCCGCGAAGCCGAGGGTGACAACTCGCGCCGCCTCAGAGTGCAGCAAGAGCAGACGGACGCCACCTGGGAAGCCAAGAAACAGGTCACCGTCCTGCCTGACTTCGGCTGAGCAGATCCGACCGGCCGACCGGCTCTGACCATCTGACCAGAAGCACCGCGGGGGGAACCATCATGGTCACGTACGAGAACCTCTACCACCTCAATCTCAAGCCGCTCGAATCGGCCGCTGAGGCTTGGCAGTTGCGTCACAAGCGCCTTTCGGAGGCAGCGGAGGACTTCGACCGGGACGTCGTCAAAGCCGTCGACAAGGCGGGCTGGGAGGAGAGCTCCCAGACCGAGGAGACGGCCAAGTCCCGTCTCTCCCACGAGCATCAGGAACTGGAGCAGGCCGGGAAGGTCGCCAAAGCGGTCCAGGACAATCTCGAATCAGCCGCCCGCCGGCTCAAGACCAAGAAGCGGGCGTTGGTGGATCTCGTGGAGACGGAGATCCCCAAGAAGTTCCGCGTCACCGACCAGGGGCAGGTCGTACCGGGCGACTCCTTCGCAGCGGACCCGAAACCCGGGGTCACCGCACCGGGATATCCACGGCAGGAGGACGCGCAGGAAGCGGACCAGTGGCAGCGGCGCATCAACAAGCTGCTGGAGGAAGCGGCGACGATCGACGAGAACGCTGCGGCGCGCCTGCGCCAGAACTTCCAGGACGACGATGACGGCTCCCAGTTCCGCAACGACGCATTCGCCGGCGGCAAGGCCGACGCGAGCGCGGACGCCGGCAGGGCCGCCCGGCTCGCCCGCAAGGGCGACGACATGAGCCTCGCGGAGATCAAGCAACTCGACGGGCTCATGAAGGAGCACGGCAAAGACCCCGCTTTCGCGAGCAAGTTCGCCACCTCCATGGGCGGCAAGGGGACCCTCGACTTCTGGTACGGCCTCAGGCCCGGAATCATCAGCAAGGACAACCCCCGCCACAAAGCCATCGAGGCGATGCGCGGGAGCCTCAGCCGGACCCTCGGCACTGCCTCCGGCTCCGGAGCTCCGGGCATGGAGCAGTGGAAGCGCGACGTCATCGCCGCTGGGGACGAACGCCAGGGGAAGGGCGACAGAAACGAGCCGTACGGGTTCCAAGTCATGTCCGACCTGATGCAGGAAGGTGAATGGGACGGCGAGTTCCTCGGTGACTACGGCAGGGAACTCCTCACCTTCGAACGTGAAGCGGTCGAGGACGGCACGTCGCCGAAGTGGCTGTGGCAGGGCCCCGACGCGATGGCAAACGATCCCTACCCGCCGGAACGGTCCTGGGGCAACGACCCCGTCACTGGGCTCCTCAAGGGCGTCTCCAACAACCCCGACGCCGCCACCGACCTGTTCAACGACAAGTCGCTCTTCAAGGACACCAGCGCCTACGCCGACCAAGGCCTCGTCAACATGCCCTTCATCGCCGACGAAAAGGAAAGCTACTCCACTGCCGAGTACCTCCTGCATCATCGCGAGTACTTCGACACCGAAGGGAACGGCAAGAACCCCTCCTTGGACGCGCTCGGCGACGCGATGTTCGCAGCGAGCTCCGGACGTCCCCCCGGAGACACCACTTCCCCGTACCTGCCCCCGACGCCGGACCAGGTGGCAGCCACCAACAACAGCCTTCACGGACTGGCCGAGAACGACAAGTTCCCGCCGGAACTCCGCGACGACGCGGCGAAGATGGTGGCACACCAGGGACGGAACACCTACGACTCGATGGCGCTCCCAAGGACCATGGACGCGCCTTTGGACCGCGCCGATCTCGCAAAGGTGACCACGGAGATCGCCCACGACGGCGCTGCCTACGGAACCCTCGAGAAGCACCTCAACGAAGTCGCCATCAACGACATCGAAACCGAGAATAAGTACCCCGGAAACAGCCTCGACCGAGCTGGCCGAGTCAACGGCTTTCTCGAGTACACGGCCAACTCGGCCCTCAGCGACGACGAGGAAGAGAAGATCGACAAGGGCGAGTGGAGCGCGAGCGCGGCCGGTTCAGTGGCATCTACCGGCCTTGGCTATATCCCCGTCGTCGGCGACGCACTCAGCGGAACCAGCGAACTCGTCATCGAAGGCGCAAAGACGGATCACGAAGACAAGGTAGAGGAGACTGCGGAGGGGAAGCGGCAGGAAGTCTACGAAGGCCGCACCGGAAAAATGGCGGCCCTCGTCGAGAAGTGGGAGGACGAGAACGGAAACTGGGCTGCGGAGCAACCTTCTGGATACAGCACCCAGGAACTACATTCCCGCATCAGCAAAGAGGCAGCAAATGGCAGGGAAGAGGCCAAATTTGCGGAGGGAAAATAATGATAGCAAAGAAGTCCAAAAACGTTCTTTTCTGTCTTCTTCTCGCTCTGATGTCAGGATGTGCGGCCGATAAATCCAAACCTCCACGCGAAATCTGCGACGTTGAGATCCCGGCGTCTGCCGTCACCCCGCTCCTCCCGCGAGAAGGGGGGAAGGTCACCACAGAAAGATTCAAGTCCATCGTCGCGCCGAACGCCTGCTCAGTCTACGTCGAAGACAAGTTCTACTTTTCAGTCCTGCATGATCCAGAGAGGCCAAACTTCAGTTTTCCACCCAACAACTACTCACGTGCACAGCCGAGCACCTTCAAGGGGAAGCTTGGCTTGGACTCTCTAGATGCTATGGCTACCGCGAATTGCTCAGGAGGAAAACCTCCTGTCTTTGCAAAGATCATCCTCTCACTCGATGAGTCCGAAGGCCTCTATTCCAACAGCCGTGACGACTTGGAGAAGTTCATGAACGCCTACATGCCGGCCCTGCAGAAGCACTACGACTGCAAGGGCTGAGCGGCGGACGTCCAGCTCCCTAGCAGGGGCCGGGGTCCGCACATTCCCCGCAGGGAACCTCCCACCTGGGGGCAGAGCCCACCGGCGTAGACGCGTGAGTCACCAGTGGCCGCCAAGGGGACTGGCAGGGAGCCCTCGCCAGCGCCGACACGTGAAACGCGAGTGTTCACAGTTCGTTGATCACTTGCTGGGCCAGCTCGAGCGCCAAATTCGGGTGCTGCCTACGCAGCCGGAGCAGTGCTCGCAACTCTCCGAGCTTAGAGCTCGTCTCATTTGGCGAGTCTGCGGTAGCAGATGAGGGTGCAGGCGATGCTGGTGAAGGCGAGGAAGTGC
>NZ_BMMP01000012.1 GCF_014645895.1 Streptomyces daqingensis
CAATCACCACCGCGCACACACCGCGCTCGGCGGCCAACCACCCGCCAGCCGCGTCCCCAACCTCACGGGGCAATACAACTAGCCGGACGGGGTTGCTTCGGCACAGACTCATCTCCCCCGCACCCATGGCCTCCCCTTGCCGGGGAGTGACGAGCGGGGCTCCGTCGACAGAGAAGGGCACGAGTGCGATGAGTGAGACGTCCGGGGCGAGCGGGACCTCAGAGTCCTCCGCAGCCGCTGAGGCATCCGAGCCGTCACAGGCGGGGGGAGCGCCTGCCGGGCAGGCCGACGGCGGCGCGTCCGCCGGGCCGCCGGCACCGGGCTTCGGCAACTACCAGAACGACATCTACCTCAACGGCCTCGACGGCCAGTTGCCGCGCTTCACCACCGACCTCACGCTGCTGGGCGCCTCCGCACGCGAGCACCTCGACCCGGGTGCGTTCGGCTACCTGGCCGGGGCCGCCGGTTCCGGGGCCACGCACCGGGCGAACCGCGCGGCCTTCGACCGGCACCGGCTCGTCCCGCGCATGCTGCGAGGCCCGGCCCCCCGCGATCTCAGCACGACGGTGCTGGGCACCCGCATGCCCGCGCCCGTGCTGCTCGCCCCCGTCGGCGTCCAGTCGATCATCCATCCCGACGGGGAGCTGGCCACTGCGCGGGCCGCCGCCTCCGTCGGCGTCCCGATGGTGCTCTCCACGGCCTCGTCCCACACCGTCGAGGAGGTGGCCGAGGCGAACGGGCCCGACGGAACCCGCTGGTTCCAGCTGTACTGGCCCAACGACGACGACGTGTGCGTCAGCATCCTCGAGCGCGCCCGGGACGCCGGGTTCACCACGCTCGTCGTCACGCTGGACACCTGGACGCTGGCCTGGCGTCCGCAGGACCTCGACCAGTCCTACCTTCCCTTCATCCGCGGCGTCGGCACGGCCATCCCCTTCTCCGACCCCGCTTTCCGCGCGGGTCTCGAGAAGACGCCGGAGGAGGACGTCATCTCGGCGGTGCTGCGCTGGGTGCCGATGTTCACCGGCACGGACCGCTCCTGGGACCAGCTGCCGTTCCTGCGCGAGCACTGGGACGGTCCGATCGTCCTCAAGGGCGTCCTGCACCCGGACGACGCCCGCAAGGCAGCCGACGCGGGCATGGACGGCATCGTCGTCTCCAACCACGGAGGCCGCCAGGTCGACGGCGCGATCGCCGCCCTCGACGCCCTGCCCGGCATCGTCGAAGCGGTGGGCGACCGGCTGGAGATCCTCTTCGACTCCGGCATCCGCACCGGATCCGACGTGCTGAAGGCGCTCGCGCTCGGAGCACGCGCCGTGCTCGTCGGACGCCCGTACGCCTACGGGCTCGCGCACGGCGGCGAGGACGGCGTGCGGCACGTGCTGCGCAGTCTCCTCGCCGATCTGGACCTCACGCTGGGCCTCTCCGGGCACCGGACGCCCGGCGAGCTGTCCGCGGACTCCCTGCAGAGCGGGGTCTGACGGGCTGGAAGCCGGGGGCCGGCGGGTTGACGGACTGACGGATCGGCGTCTGACGGGCTGCGCGGGCGCGCGAGGACGTCCGGACAGGCGGCAGCGCAGGACAGCAGTGCGGGGTGCCAGGAAGGGCGCCAGTGCTGCGAGGGCCGCTGCCTTTCGGTCTCGCGGCGGGCCGGACGAGCGTCAGGGCCAGCAGGGCCGTCAGGGCGCCGGACGTCCGCCGTCCGCGGGCAGGAGCGCTGCCAGCCGTCGCAGTGCTCGCGCGTTGCCCCGTCTGAGCAGCGACCGCACGAGCGGCGCGGCCAGCCGCTCGGACGGCGGCACCCGGCTCCACGCGTAGCTGAAGGCGATGCGGGTGCCGCCGTCCGGCAGCTCCGTCAGTTCGTACGTGCCGTAGGCCACGCGCCTGCCGCCGGCGCCTGTGTTGCGCTCCACGATCCTGGCCGGGCGGACGGCCTCCACGACCTCGATCTCGATCGTCTCGGTCCGGCCGCCCGCGCGGACGCTCACCGTCGCCTTCGCGCCCACACCGGACGCGGGGCCCGCGTACGTCCAGTCGCGGAGCATGTGGTCGGTGAACGACTCGTGACGGGACATCACGTCGAGGAAGTCGTACACCGTCTCGCGGTCCTGCGGGACGTTCACGCTCACGGTCACCGGTCGCATGCCGCCAGCGTAGCCAGGCGGCACGCGGCCGGCCTCCGCATACCGCCGCACCGGGTCGGGAGGGGACGGACTGGCCCGTGGTCGCGAGAGGGGGCAGAGCGGCTCGCGGTCACGGGAGAGGACAGAGCGGCGCGCGGGGGCGCCGTCAGGGGCGGCCTCCCGTCTCGTACTCCTCCCGCGTCCAGGCGCGGGCCTGTTCGGAGAGGGTGATGCCGAGACCCGGCCGGTCCGGGACGTGCATGCGGCCGCCGCTGATCGACGGGCGTTCCTCGAACAAGGGCTGGAGCCAGTCGAAGTGCTCCACCCAGGGCTCGTGCGGGTAGGCCGCGGCCAGGTGCAGATGGATCTCCATCGCGAAGTGCGGTGCGAGCTGCAGGTGTTCGAGCTCCGCGAGCCCGGCGAGCTTGAGGAACTGGGTGATCCCGCCGATGCGCGGGGCGTCGGGCTGGAGTACGTCGGCGGCTGAAGCGCGTATCAACTCCCGGTGCTCCGCGACGGATACGAGCATCTCACCCGTCGCCACGGGGGTGTCGAGCGTAGCGGCGAGTGCCGCGTGCCCCGACGCGTCGTAGGCGTCCAGCGGCTCCTCCAGCCAGACCAGGCCGAACTCCTCCATGGCGCGGCCCATGCGCAGTGCCGTGGGACGGTCCCACTGCTGGTTGGCGTCGGCCATCACCGGCACTTCGTCGCCCAAGTGCTCGCGTACGGCGGTCAGACGGCGAAGGTCCTCCTTGCGGTCGGGGTGGCCGACCTTGATCTTGATGCCGCCGACGCCGTCCTCCAGCGAGGCGGAGGCGTTCTCCAGCAGCTCCCCGACCGGCGTGTGCAGGAAGCCTCCCGAGGTGTTGTAGCAGCGCACGGAATCCCGGTGCGCGCCCAGCAGTTTGGCGAGCGGCAGGCCCGCACGCCGGGCCTTCAGGTCCCACAGGGCCGTGTCGAAGGCGGCGACGGCCTGCGTCGCCAGGCCGCTCCGTCCCACGGAGGCGCCGGACCACACCAGCTTCGTCCACAACCGGCCGATGTCGCTGGGGTCTTCGCCGATCAGGTCGGGGGCGAGTTCCCTCGCGTGCGCGAACTGGCCCGGCCCGCCTGCGCGCTTGGAGTAGCTGAAACCGACGCCCTCATGGCCGTCCTCGGTGGCGATCTCGGCGAAGAGCAGGGCGACTTCGGTCATGGGCCGCTGCCGGCCGGTGAGCACCTTGGCGTCGCTGACGGGCGTCCGGAGGGGCAGGCCCACCGAGGAGAGCCTGATCCAGCGGATCCTGTCGGCGGCGGGCCCGTCGGTGCCACCGGTGCGGGACGCGGAGCGGGGTGTGCGGGGTGTCGGACGAGTCGAGTTCACGGTGGTGTCCTGGGTCGTCGGGCTGATGCTGTCGCGGCCGGGCGACGGCCGCGTGGTGCCCGGCGGCCGTGAAGTGCGCGCCTGCCGACGGCAGTTCCTTCATGTGGACGCCGTCCTGCATGCGAGACGCGGGCGCCGGTCCAGCCGTGGGCGGGAGCCGCCGGACCCAACACCTGTTCCTGACTGGGAGATTGGCGTTCCAGCCCGGAAGGCGACCACACCGGCTCCGTCGAACCCGTGGCCGCACACTCATTGACCCCGGCGACTCACAACCTTAGCCTCCATTCTCATACATGGACAGCGTCTCTGTATTTGTACGCGCGAGTGGAGGAGGACGACGTGGGGCCGACTGAGCGACCGGAGGGCGGCGCGTACGAGCGCGGCCCCGTCTCCGCCGGAGGAGATCCCGCGCCCCTCCTGCCGGATCTCCGTGCCGGCCAGGCCCGCATGCGGCCCGACAGCCTTACTGAGAAGGGGAGTTGACCCATGCCTCTCGTCGCGGTCGGAGCCGGGGTCCTGCTCCTGCTCTTCCTCATGACCAGGCTCAAACTCAACGGCTTCGCGGCGCTGCTGCTGGTGGCGATCGGCGTCGGCCTGGTCCAGGGCATCCCGGTGGAGAAGATCCCGGAAGTCCTCGCGGGAGGCATCGGCGATCAGATAGGCGACACGATGCTCACCATCGGGCTCGGCGCCATGGTGGGCCGCGTCATGGGCGATTCGGGCGCCGCGCAGCGCGTGGCGACCCGGCTCGTCGACGCCTTCGGTCAGAAGCGCGTCCAGGTGGCGATGGTCGTCACGGCCATGCTCATCGGCGTCACCATGTTCTACGAGGTCGCGTTCGTGATCATCGTGCCGGTGGCGTTCACCATCGTCCGCGTGACCGGCAAGAGCCTGCTGTGGGTGGGCCTGCCGATGTCGATCGCCCTGTCCACCATGCACAGCTTCCTGCCGCCGCACCCGGGGCCCACCGCCGTGGCGGCGACGTTCCACGCCTCTGCCGGACTCACCCTCTTCTACGGCCTGTTCATAGCCGTGCCGCTCGGCGCGCTCATCGCGCTGGCTTGGCCCCGGCTGCCGTTCGTACGGCGGATGAACCCGTCCATCCCCAAGGGCCTCGTCAGCGAGCGGGTGTTCACGGACGAGGAGATGCCCGGCATGGGCTGGTCCCTCTCGGTGGCGCTCTTCCCGGTGGTGCTGATCGCCGGCGCGGCCGTGACCGAGATGACCACGTCCGGCTCGAACACGCTGCTCCACACCGTCGCCTTCGTCGGATCGGCACCCGTCGCACTGCTCCTGACGCTGCTGCTGGCGATCTGGGCGTTCGGCCCCCGCATCGGGCGGAGCCTGTCCGAAGTCAGCGCCTCATGCACCTCCGCGGCCCAGGCGATGGCGATGATCCTGCTGGTGATCGGCGCCGGCGGCGCCTTCAAGCAGGTCCTCGTGGACGGCGGGATATCCGACTACATCGAGGAGGTCACGCACGGGTGGTCCATATCCCCGATCATCCTCGCGTGGCTCATCGCGGTGATCCTCCGCATCGCCCTGGGGTCGGCGACCGTCGCGGTCGTCACCGCGTCGGGCGTGGTCCTGCCGCTGCTCGCGGGCAGCGGCGTGCACCCCGAGGTGATGGTGCTGGCCGTCTCCTGCGGTTCGATCGCGTTCTCCCACGTGAACGATCCGGGCTTCTGGATGTTCAAGGAGTACTTCAACCTGTCGGTGGTCGAGGCGCTCAAGGCGCGCACCACGTACACCACCGTGCTGGCGGTCCTCGGCCTCGGCGGCGTGCTGGCACTGGAATGGAGCCTCGACGCCCTCGCCCTGTGACGCGCGCGCCGTTACCCGGCCCGGGACCGGCCCGCGCCCCCATCACCACCCCGCCCGACCCACGGCGGGCCCCACGGAAGAAAGCCCGATGAACCGACCCGGGAACCAGCACATGAACCAGCCCGTTGTCACCAGGTACTCCGTCTACCCGGTCGCCGGCCGAGACTGCATGGCGCTGAACCTCTCCGGCGCACACGGCCCCTACTTCACCCGCAACGTGCTCGTCCTGGAGGACTCCGAAGGGCGGACGGGAGTGGGAGAAGTGCCGGGCGGCGAGAAGATCACGCGCACCCTCCGCGAGGCAGAACCCCTCGTGACGGGCAGCAAGTTGGGCGACTACAAGCGCGTCCTCAACGCGGTCGGGAACCGCTTCGCCGACCGGGACACGGGCGGCAGGGGCCGGCAGACCTTCGACCTGCGCACCACCGTCCACGCCGTCACGGCCGTCGAGTCGGCGCTGCTGGACCTGCTGGGCCAGCACCTCGACGTCCCCGTCGCGGCGCTCCTGGGCGACGGGCAGCAGCGCGACTCCGTCCGCATGCTCGGCTACCTCTTCTACGTCGGGGACCCCGGCCGCACCGACCTCGGATACGTCCGCGAACCGGACTCGGACACCGAGTGGTACCGGATCCGGCACGAGGAGGCCCTGACGCCGGAGGCGATCGTCCGTCAGGCCGAGGCCACCCGGAGCCTCTACGGCTTCGAGGACTTCAAGCTCAAGGGCGGTGTCCTGCCGGGCAGCGAGGAGGTGGAGGCGGTCCGGGCGCTCAAGGCGCGCTTCCCCGACGCCCGCATCACCCTCGACCCGAACGGCGCCTGGTCCCTGGAGGAGGCCGTCGAACTGTGCCGGCCGCTGACCGGCACCCTCGCCTACGCGGAGGACCCGTGCGGACCCGAAGGCGGATACTCGGGCCGGGAGATCCTGGCCGAGTTCCGCCGCGCGACGGGCCTCCCGACGGCGACCAACATGATCGCCACCGACTGGCGGCAGCTCGCCCACGCGCTGGCGCTGCAGTCCGTCTCCATCCCTCTCGCCGACCCGCACTTCTGGACGATGCAGGGCTCCGTGCGCGTCGCCCAGCTGTGCAACTCGATGGGCCTGACGTGGGGTTGCCACTCCAACAACCACTTCGACGTCTCGCTGGCGATGATGGCTCACTGCGGCGCCGCCGCACCCGGCGAGTACAACGCCCTGGACACGCACTGGATCTGGCAGGAGGGGCTCGAACGGCTCACCGTCCGGCCCCCGGAGATCACCGGCGGGCAGGTCACCCTCCCCGACCGTCCCGGCCTGGGCGTCAGCATCGACATGGACAGGCTGCTCGCGGCCCACGAGCTGTACGAGGAGAAGGCCCTGTCGGGGCGGGACGACTCCGTAGCGATGCGGTACCTCGTGCCGGGTTGGACGTTCGACGGCAAGCGCCCCTGCCTGGTCCGCTGACGGCGCCGGGGAGGGCGCGGGCGGGGCGCGGCTCCGTCGCGGATCGGTGTGGGCGCCTCTCCGTCTGGTGGGCGTGCGCGGGCCGCGTCGCGCCCGGGTTCCGGCGCGTCCGCGGGCGGCCGGGCGGCCTGCGAGCAGGGCGGCTCCGCCCCGCGGGTACCATGGGCCGTACGGCGGACGAGCCGGCCGGGCGGCCGCGTCGGGATTTCGGTCCCGCCGAGGAACGTCCGGGCTCCGAAGGGCAGGATGGTGGGTAACGCCCACCCGGGGTGACCCGCGGGACAGTGCCACAGAAAGCAGACCGCCGGAGCCGCACGCGGCTACCGGTAAGGGTGAAACGGTGGTGTAAGAGACCACCAGCGCCCAGGGCGACCTGGGCGGCTCGGTAAACCCCATCCGGAGCAAGGTCAAGAGGGGCCGGCGACGGCCCTGCGCGGACGTTCGAGGGTTGCCCGCCCGAGTCCGCGGGTGGACCGCACGAGGCCGGCGGCAACGCCGGTCCCAGATGGATGGCCGCCTCCCCCGGCGCCGCGAGGCGACGGGGAGACAGAACCCGGCGTACAGGCCGACTCGTCCGCCTCACCGCCTCACGCCAACCGTCATCGAAGTCCGCACGCGAGACGGGGCGACCGATCCGATCGGTCACGGTCAGGCCCTCGTCGGATCGCGTTCCCGTCCGCCCTCACAGTGAGCCCGGGGGGGGCGACGGCCTCGCGGCCGTGGAGGTGTCCGCGAGCGCGTCCAAGACTCGCCGGCGGCCTGAACCCCGGAGTACGCGGGCGTAGGCTCTCAGGGATGCGGATAGGCGAGTTGTCCAAGCGCACGGGCGCAAGTCCGCGCTCACTGCGGTACTACGAGGAGCAGGGCCTGCTGACCAGCTCACGCTCCGGCGCGGGGCAGCGTCACTATTCCGATGACGCGGTGCAGCGCGTGTCACTCATCCGACGACTGTTCGACGCTGGTATGTCCAGCCGGGTGATCGCGACCGTGCTGCCGTGTGTGGACATCCCGGGCGACCTGGGCGTCGCCGAGGAGACGTTCGCGGCGATGATGCGCGAGCGCGACCGGATCGACGCCGACATCGCGCACCTGATCGAGACCCGGGACGCACTCGACGTGCTGATCGCGGCCAACAGCCGGCACCGGGCGGAGCTGACCACGGAACCGGTAGCGCGGTCGACGTGATGCTGTGATCTGCGTCTCACCCGGTTGCCCCTTACATCGATGTCAGAGATGAGGGTGGCGACAACGCCCGGAGTTACCGGGCCGGTTGCACGAGAGGCGGCGGACAATGGGGCAGGCGTGGGGTTTCGGCAGGTATGGCGGGCCTGAGGTGCAGGAGTTCTTCGATCGTCCCGATCCCGTCCCCGGCCGAAGCGAGGTGCTGATCCGGGTCGAGGTCACCGGCGTGAACCCCCTCGACCACCTTCTGCGCTCGGGCCTGGTCGACGGGCTCGACGGCGGGCGCCCGTTCCCCCGCGTGCTGGGCATGGAGGCGGCCGGAACGGTTCTCGCCCGGGGCGAGGACGTCAGCGGGCTCGAGGTGGGTGACGCGGTCTTCGGCTTCGCACTCACCGGTGGCGGCACGTACGCCGAGACAACGGTGCTGTCCGCGTCGAACACCGCGCGCATCCCGGAGGGTCTGTCCACCGCCGTGGCAGCGACGCTGCCGGTGGCCGGGACGACCGCGGTGGACGTGCTCGACCAGCTCGGCCTCCCGGCCGGTGCCTCGGTCCTGGTCAACGGGGTCGGGGGCGGGGTCGGCCTCGCCGTCGCCCGCCTGGCTGCCGGGCGCGAGCTGCGTGTGATCGGTACCGGGAGTACCGCCAAACGCGAGCACGCCGAAGCCGTCGGGGCGCGGTTCGTCGATTACACGGCCGAGGACGTCGCCGCCGCGGCACGCGAGCTGGTTCCGGAGGGCTTCGACGGAATCGTCGACCTGGTGGGAGGCGCCTCGCTGCGGACGGTCGCTCCGCTTGCCCAGGACCCACGCAACGTCGTCGCCGTGGGCGACATGTCTGTGCCCGAGCTCGGTGGGCGTTTCGTCGAGCGTCGCGTCGACCGCGAGAACCTGGAGCGGTCGGCCCGGCTGGCTCTCGACGGACTCCTCGAACCCGTCATCACCGCAGTCCATCCGCTCTCCGACGCCCCGGCCGCCCTCGCCACCGTCGAGAACGGTCACACCTCGGGCAAAGTCGTCATCAAGGTGGCATGAGGATCCCAGCCCGTAGCCGAGGACGGCCGGGGACGCGTGTGCTCCGTGCGTTGCGGTTGCGATGCCGGCGCGCGTGCGGCCGCGCGGAGACTTCCGTTGCCGCGCGGCCTACTCGGCCCAGAGGCATCTTCAGCGCTGCCGGCGAGCCCGTTCGATAGGCCGGGCCGTGGTCGTCCTCTCCTTGCAGGCCTCACCCATGGCCTCCTCCGTGCGCGCCTGCTCTGCGGAGAGGCCGGGGTTGAGCTGAGCGGATCGCGCCAGGTTCGGTGGAGGCCGGCACGGCCTCGCGCGGGTCCGGAGCGCAGGCCGTGATCGATCCCCGCGGGTTGACTGCCATGGGGAGCCGGTGGATCGCCGGCGCCGGCTCGTCCGCCAGCAGTAGGGACACCGCCTTGGCGCCGAGTTCGTGGTGAGGCGTGTCGACAGAGGTCACGGGTGGCCGCAGCCAGGAGGGCAGTCCGGAGTCGCCGAAGGAGACGAGCGAGATGTCGTCGGGGATGCGTAACCGGCTCTCCCGCAGGGCCTGGTAGGCGCCGATGGCGAGTCTGTCGTTGCAGCAGACGACGGCCGTGGGCAGGCGAGCGGACTCGAGCAACGACCGCGTCGCCCGGTAGCCGTGTTCCGGTGCCGACCAGTCGCATTCGACGGTTCCGGCGAGCCGGGTCCCCGCCGCCGCCATCGCTGCCTCGATGCCGCTCATGCGCAACTCCCCGACGGACAGGCCTTCGTGGGCGCCGCCGGTGGCGGGGTGGCCCCCGACGACGTGGACGCCGTCACGGTGACCGGCGTCCAGCAGGAGCCGCGCCGCCTGCCTGCCCGCGGCCTCCTCGTCCGGGACGACGCAGACGGACTCGCCTGATGCGTCGAGGCAGTTGAGCAGCACGGTCGGGATACGCCGCATGTGTTCGGAGAGACGCGCCGTGCGGGTCGACATAGCGGCGAGGATCACTCCGTCCACCTGCCGGTCGACCATCTCCTGGAGGAGTTTCTCCTCCAGCGCGGGGTCGTTGGCGGTCTCGGCGATGTAGAGCAGGTGGTCCCGCTCCAGCGCGGTCTCCAGCGCGCCTCGGATCATCTCGCCCGCGTAGTGACCGTCGCCGACGGTGTCGAAGATCAGGGCGATCGTCTGCGTCTTGCGGGTCCGCAGGCTTTGCGCGGTTCGGTTGGGGCGGTAGCCCAACTCCCGTGCGGCGTCCAGGATTCGCTGCCGCGTTCCGACCGGAATGCGTACGCCCTCCCGGCCGGAGAGCACGAATGAGGCTGCTGTCCGGGATACGCCCGCATGGCGTGCGACATCCGCCTGTGTGACCCGTAACGACGACATGAAGTGGACCCCCCTGGAAATCGTGACCGGCGAGGATCTCCCGCACATGTCAGGCATGTCAAGATCAATTTGAGCCGACAGTGCGTCGCCGCGCCACCGTTCGCGCTCCGGTCAGTCCGTCCCCTCTCGTATCGGCGTACGAGGTGCGGTCGGCGCATGGGCTGACACATGCCTGTCACTCGCTGCGAGGTTTCTGACAGCGGCCCCGTGCTCGACTGTGGCGTCCGCGAAGGGGAGCCGAGCCGCACACCTCCAGGGCACGGCAAGGCGAGGCAAGAGGAGATCATGTGCGTGCCATCGAACGACGGCTGCTGCCGTGCACAGCCGTCACTGCCGCACTCGCGCTCGTCGGCGGGTGCGGTGCGAGCGCGAAGAGCGACGAGGGCGCAGCTGACGCGAAGGAGCGCGGGCCCATCACGTTCGTCTCGGGCAAGAACACCTCGGGAACGGTCGAGAAGCTGATCGCCCGCTGGAACAAGGAGCACCCCGACGAGAAGGTCACCTTCATCGGACTGCCCGAGGACGGCGACGAGCAGCGGGCGAAGATGGCCCGGAACGCGAAGCTGAAGGCGGACACCTACACGGTGCTCACGCTCGATGTCGTGTGGACCGCCGAGTTCGCCGCGAACCGCTGGATCGACGAGATTCCCGAGAGTTCCTTCCCGTTCGACCGGACGCTCGGTGCCGTCAACGGCACGGTCAAGTACCGCGGCAAGCTGTTCGGGATGCCGTACGCCTCGGACGGCGCGCTGCTCTACTACCGCAAGGACCTGCTGAAGAAGGCGGACATCGAACCGCCCAGTACCTGGGACGAGATGCGCGAGGCCTGCGGCAAGATCCTGCCGAAGCAGGAGGAAATGTCCTGCTACGGCGGCCAGTTCGACAAGTACGAGGGACTGACCGTCAACTTCTCCGAGGCGGTGAACTCCGCGGGCGGCCAGGTCACCGACGCCAAGGGGAACCCGCACCTGGACACGCCCGAGGCCAAGCGCGGTCTGGACAACCTGGTCAAGGGCTTCAGGGACGGCACGATGCCCGAGAAGGGCATCACGTACATGGAGGAGAACGGCCGGCAGGACTTCGAGAAGGAGCGGTTGCTCTTCTACCGCAACTGGCCCTACCAGTACGGCGTCTCGAACACGAAGGCCAAGGGCAACAAGGTCGTCGGCAAGTTCGGCGTCGCTCCGATACCCGGCGAGAAGGGCACAGGAGCCTCCTCCCTCGGCGGCCACAATCTCGCCCTGTCCTCCTCCGCCCGCAACAAGGCCACCGCGCTGGACTTCATGCGTTACATGACCGACGAGAAGGGCGCGCGGCTGCGGCTCGCCAAGGCGACGCAGGCGCCCGTCTTCGAGAAGGTGTACGACGACCCGAAGCTGGCGGAGGACTTCCCGTGGCTGCCGGTGCTGAAGAAGTCCATCCTCGGCGCCGAGCAGAGGCCGCGCGTGGTGCGTTACGGAGAGGCCAGCAAGGCAATCCAGCGGGAGGTGCACGCCGCGCTGACCGGAAAGAAGAGCTCCGCGGCGGCACTTGAGAGCCTCCAGAAGGAGCTCAAGGCGCTCAAGCCCTGAGCCCGCCTCCACGAACTCCGGCTGTACGCCTTCGCCCCCCTGCCGCTGGTAGGGGGGCGAAGGCGTACAGCCAGTTCACCCGGCCGTGTCGCCCCCATGTCCGGGCGGTGCGCGCCGCGCCCGGGTCCCCGACCATCGACTCCGTGCAGCAACGGACCGGTTCGGCCCCGCCGCCTCGGGTCGCTGCTGGGGTCGCCGGCCGGGGTCGCCGGGTAAGGCCCGAGCAGCACACAGGCGGGGCACACCTCCCGCGCCCAGGGTGACCGGCGGTTCGAGACCTGCCGTCCGGCGTCACCCCGAGTGGGGAAGCTCGGCGGCGCTTTCCGTGACGGCTCCGGGGCGCCGGCGTCGGGAGACCATCGTCACTGCGCACACGCCGCTCGCCAGCAGATCCGTCACCAGGCAGACGGCGCGGCTGGCCACGGCCACGGCCGTGGCCGCGGTGACGGGCAGCACCAGGGACAGCGTCCCGATCAGGACCATCTCCCGGATCAGGGCGCCGTCGGGCAGTACCACGACGACCGAGCTGAGCCCCGTGGCCAGCGCGAACGCTCCGATGCTCACCACCAGGGACTCCCCCACGGGTGCGCCCATGGCGAGCGTGAGCAGCCACAGGTGGAGTCCGGAGACCAGACGGCAGGCGAGCTGCCAGCTGACGGCCGCGCGGATCTGCTGTCCCGAGCCGGATGTGGTCAGTTCGCGGCGCAGCAGGCGGGCGCCGGCCTGCGCGGCCCGGCCCACCAGCGACGGCCGCACCATCACGACGGCCAGCGTCGCGGCGGGGAGCAGCAGGAGCCAGCTCCAGTCGCCGAGCATCGGGGGCGCGGCCAGGCTCCCGACGACCATCCCGGTCAGCAGCACGATCGGGATGTTGAGAAGCCAGACAGCGACGGTGACGAGCCCTCCGACACCGACACTCCTGGCAAGCCGCGCGTGGGTGAGCACCACCCAGAGCGCCCCGGGCGCGTACTTGGCGCTCATCCCGACGAAGTAGACCCCGGCGGCGGTGCGGCGGGGCAGGGGATGCCCGAGATCGGCGAGGACGCTGCGCCAGGACATCATGGCGCACAGCAGCGCTGCCACGTTGACCACGCAGGAGGCCAGCAGGAAGGGCAGTGCCTCGAGGGTCACCATGGGGCGCGTGGCCGACCAGTCCTGTCCGCGGAGGGCCAGGACGAGGCCGGCGACGATGACGCAGGCCAGTGCCCAGCCGGCGAGCATCCGCCAGCGTGGCCGCCACCCGCGGCGGCTGGTGTCATCCACGGCTGGGCTCCCGGCGCGTCAGGCTCTCGTACAGTCCGAGAGTGCGGGTGACGGTGTCGGGCCAGCGGAAGTTCTGACGGGCGTGGGCCCGGCCGCGGGCGGCCAGCCGTGCGGCTGCGACGGGGTCGTCCAGCAACTGGCAGACGAGGGCGGCCAGTTCGTCGGGGGTGTCGCCGCTCATCCGCAGCGCCGCCTGACCGCCCCCGCGCTCGTCGTCGGAGATCAGCGCGGAGAAGCCGGAGCCGAGCACCACCGGGGCGGCGAGGGCCATCGCCTCGACCGAGACGAGCCCGAACGGCTCGTAACGGGAGGGGAAGACGCAGACGTCGGCGGCGAGGTAGTGGCGCCGCACCTCCTCCTGGGGCAGGTAGCGGTGGTAGACGTGCGTCCGGTCCCCGATGCCGAGTTCGGTGACCAGCCGGTCCACCGCGGCGTCCTGGTCCGTGCCGGCGAGGCCCACTCCGAGCATCACCAGCTGGACGCCGGGGTGGCGGCGGGCTATCGCGGGCAGGGCGCGCAGCAGCGTGGGCACGCCCTTGACCGAGCTGAGGCGGCCGGCGAAGACCAGCAGCGGAGCGTCGGGGGGAAGCCCGAACTCCTCGCGGAGCCCCGTCCGCGCCCGCTCCCGCTCGTGGACGGGTTCCGCGTCGCCGGCGTCCGGATCGGCCGGGTCGGCGCCGGTCTCGCAGCCGTGCGGGACGACGTCGATGCGGTCCCCACGCCAGCCGTGTGCCACGGCCAGCCGGCCCAGCTCCGGGGTGGGCACGACGATCCGGGACGCGAATCGGGCGAGCAGCCGCTGAGCGGTCTCGATCAGCCGGAAGGGGTCGGTGACGTCGGGCTGGTCGGCCATGGTCATCTCGGTGTTGTGGACGTGGTAGACCACGGGCAGCCGCAGCAGGCCGGCCGCGAGGATCCCGGCGACGGCGCTCTGCCAGTCGTGCACGGCCACCACCGTCCCCGGCCGGCGGGCCCGCACGAGCGCGGGCAGCGTCGCCAGGTTGAAGGCGAGCAGGGAGAGCGCGAACAGGGCCCGGCCGCTGGGCGCCAGATGGTTCTTCGGCGCCGCGATGCGCCGTTTGAGCCAGCGCGGCAGCCAGGGCCGCCGGATCGTCACGGAGCCGTTCCGTTCCCGGCGGGCGAGGTTCTCCGGGCAGTTCAGGGTGTAAAGCGTCAACGGCACGTCGCCGCGCTCCTGTTGGAGGCACTGGACGAACCGCTGCGCGTACTCCGCCAGGCCGCCCAGGGTCCACGGCGGGTACTGGTGACAGACCACCACCACCCGCCGCAGCGGGGAGGGCGGTGTGGCGGTGCCGAGGCCCGGGCCTGGGTGACTCGACGGGACGGGGCGACTCAAGTGGACCATCCTCTCTTCGCAGCCCTCACGGGCGGGGTTGTGCCTCTCGAGCCGCGGTCGGCGCACGGCCGGCGCCCCGCTGATGCCTCCGCCGGACGGTTCGCGGGCCGCGCCGAAGGACAGGGACATGCGTGCGGGCCCGGGAACGTGTCGGCGTGGTGCCGGTGTGCTCACAGAACCCGGCCGGCGGTCAGGCAGGCCAGCCAGAGCACGGCGTTGATCAGGAGCGGCACGTCCGTGAGCACGTCCTGCCCGGGTTCGCCGCCGCTGCGGTCCACCGCCAGCAACTGCGCGTACCGGCACAGGGCGAAGACGGCGAACGGCACGGTGACGACGGCCAGTACGGAGCTGTGCGGATGCGGCGCGGAGAGGACGAACAGTTCGTAGCTGATCAGCGTGGCCGCCAGCAGCACGGCCATGAGCTGGTCGAGAAGCGGGACCGAGTAGCCGGAGAGGGCGGGCCGCTGCGCCGCCGCCTGCCCCCGGAGGGTCGCCGTCTCCAGTTCGTGCCGCCGCTTGCCGAGCGACATCAGCAGACAGGTGCAGTACACGCAGATGATCAGGGCGGGGTTGAACGGCGCCGCCACCACGAGGCAGCCCGCGACGGCCCGCAGCACGAACCCCGTGGCGACGACGCTGACGTCGACCAGCGGATAGTGCTTCAGCACCAGGCAGTACGCCAGGTTGAGCACCGCGTACCCGCCGACGGCCGCCTGCGCGGGCAGGGGCAGGAGCGCTCCGCCGGCCGCCAGCGTCGCCAGGCAGCCCGCGCCCAGCAGCAGCGCGCCCAGCGGTCCGACCTTCCCGGAGGCCAGCGGACGGTGCCGCTTGACGGGGTGCAGCCGGTCCTGCTCCCGGTCGAGCCAGTCGTTGAGGACGTAGACCGCCGCGGACGCCGCCGTGAACGTGACGACCGTCGCCAGCGCCCAGGCCAGATGCCGCAGGACCGCCGCCGGGTCCACCGCGAGCGGCGCGATGAGCACGAAGACGTTCTTCACCCACTGGCGGGGGCGCAGCAGCACCAGCGCCGCGGGTATGCGCGTCCGGGGTGCCGCGACGGGGGACGGGCCGTCCTCCGTCGGAGCGTGCGCGCCGTTCCCGGAGCGGACGGATTCCGGGACCAGCGGCACGGGCGGCACGGCCTGCCGCTGACCGGGCACGGCGGGCGCGGCCGGGCCGCGCCGTTCCCCCACGGTGTCCCCGCCGCCGGGCCGCTTCACGACCGGCTGCCGCTCAGGAGCTGCCGGAACGCCTCTTCGTGCGCGTCGAGGAAGGCGTCGCCGCCGAAGAGCTTCGTCGCCGCCTCCCGTCCGGCGTCCCGGTCCTCGGCCGGCATCCGGGCCAGCTCCACGATCGCCTCGCGCAGGGCGTCCGGGTCGCGCGGCGGTACGAGCCGGCCGAAGCCCGTGGCCGCCACCGGGTAGCGGGAGCCGGGGAGTTCGGTGCTCACGGGCGGGATGCCCGCCATCATCGCCTCGACCTGGACGATGCCGAACGACTCCGAGATCGACGGCAGCGCGAACACGTCGATCGACGCGTAGAAGTCCCGTACGGCCTCGCCGCGCAGCAGCCCCGTGAAGCGGATGCGCGAGTCGTCGCCGGCCTCGGCCCGCAACTGGTCGATGTTGCTGCCGCCCGCGACGGTGGCGTAGTCACCCGCGATCAGCAGCCGCGCGTCGGGGTCGTCGTGGGAGCGGAAGGCGCGGATGAGGTACTCGATGCCCTTGTCCACGGTGATCCGGCCCATGAAGCCGACGTGCAGCCCGTCGCCGTCCCGCATCCTGGGCGTACCGCCGTTGCGGTCCACACACGGGGAGGAGATGGGTGCCAGGCGGCGGCGCCGGATCGTCGGCCAGATGCGCGAACCGTGCGCCTGGTCCTCGCTGTTGGTGATGACGAGGTCCGCCTTGCGTACCGCCGACTTGCAGGTCTGGTCGACGGCCCACATCCCGAAGCGGTTCACCGGGTTGTCGGGCAGGAAGACGTCGATGTGGTACGTCACGACCAGCCGGGCCCGGCGCCTGAGCGCGGCGACGAACCCTGCCTCGGGATTGGGCAGATGCATGTGCAGGATGTCGGAGCGCGCCGCGAGCCGCCCTGCCAGCAGCGGGAGTTGGGGACTGACGAAGCCCCGGCTGATCTTCGCGAGTACCGGCGCCCGGAAGACGTGGACGCCGTTGACGACCTCGTACCGGGCGAGCGCGGGATCGTGCTGGTAGCAGGCGACCGCGACCTTCCAGCCGCGCGCGGCGAGCCCTTCGGCGGTGAGCCGTGCGGCCTCCGTCAGCCCGCTGACGTACGGCGTGTAGTAGTCGAGCATCACCGTCACGTCGAACCTGTCGGGTTGCAGCACGGTGTTCCCTTCCTTCGTCGTGGATGTGGCCGGGAGTGGTGCGGTGCGGTGCGGTGTGCGGGGCTGACGTCAACGGGCGTGCGCGGAGGGCTCCTTGCGCGGGACGACCAGGCGGATCCTCTGAGCCGTGTGGTCCGAGAGGGATTCGCCGCCACGCAGCCGGTAGTCGGAGACCGCCAGGTCGCCGTTAGTGAACAGCCAGTCGAAACGCCACAGTTGAGGCAGTACGCGCCACTCCCGGGGCAGTGAGCAGGAGCCCTCGCAGGCGGGCCAGGTGCGGGCGGGAAGCAGGGAGCCGCCCGGGTCGTGCGGCCGCATGCCCGCGCCGAGCGGGTAGTGGTCCATCCATGCCGCGTTGAAGTCGCCGGCCACCAGCGCCGGGTGGGAGTTGCCGCGCAGATCCGCGCGCAGCCTGCGCAGCTCCCTGGTCCACCAGTCCTCCTGGAACTCGGAGGCCTGGCGGAACCGGTCCCACCCGTACCGGAGGTCGCAGGGCCGGAAGCGGATCGGCAGATGCACGTTGTAGAAGGAGACCGTGCGCCCGCCCGCGCGGATGTCGGTGCGCTGGGACTTCGACCCCTTCCAGTACCAGTCCTCGCCCTCGGACGGGACGCGCTGGTTCGGCGCCGCGACGACGGGCAGCCGGGTCAGGGTGAGCAACTCGCCCTGCACGAGCAGCCGGTAGCCGGGGAACTCCGCGCGCAGGCGGGCCTTGTCGTCGATGAGGACCGGGCTGGTGCACACCTGCTGCTCGTCGCGGTTCGTGTAGTTCCAGTTGAGGTATTCGTGCAGGAGGTACACGTCGGCGTCCTGGCGGCGCAGGTAGTCGTAGAAGGCGTCCTTGTCGTGGGCCGCCATCTGCCAGTAGTCCGCGGACCAGGCGAAGACCTTGACCTCCGTGCCCCGGGCGCTGTCCGAGGCGGTGCCCGTCCATCCGAAGCCGGCCAGGTGCGCCCCGGCCAGCAGCAGGAGTACCAGGACCACGGAGAGCCATCTGCGCACCGGCCTCGCGAACGGTACGGCTGCGAGCATCAGCAGGGGCACGACCACAGCGGTCAGCGGCGGGACGATCTCGACGACGAGCCACGGCTGCCAGCGGCCGATGAGCGTGACGTGCAGGACGAACAGGGCCGTCCAGAACGCCGTGCCCGCCACCAGCAGCCGCGTCCCCCAGCACCAGCGGCGGCCAGCCGCCTCCGGCTCCTCCGCCGGACCAGGGTCCGCCCGCTCCGGCTCCCGCTCTGCCTCTTGTGCGGGCTCCGGTGCCGGCTCCTGTGCGGGCTCCGGGGCGGCGTCCCGATCCGTGGCCCCGTCGGCCGCCGTGCGTGCGGACGAGCCGCCGGCCGGTGGGCCGGAGGCGGCCATCAGAAGAACACCTTCGCGAGTCCGAGAACCCCCTGCTTCCACGGGTCCGTACTGGTCCGTCCGGCGCTCTTGCCCGCCGGGGCGTCCGCGGCCGCCTCACGCTGCGTGCGCCACCACTCGAACGTACGGAGCACGGCGTCCTGATTGGACATCTGCGGACGGAACCCCAGCTTGTCGCGGACCTTGTCGACGCTGACGTACGAGTCGGCGAGCAGCTTGGAGACCAGCCGGCCGTACACGGGCGACAGCTTCGTCCGCTCCAGCGTGCGCAGCACGGCGACCGCGGGGCCCGCGGGCATCGGCACCACACGGCGGCCGTGCCCGGCCGCGTCCAGCACGCACTGGAAGTCCTCGCGCAGCGTGCCGAATTCGGCGGCGGCGATGTTGTACGTGTCGCAGGCCACGTCGTCCGGGGCGCGCAGCACCTCCAGCAGCGCGTCCACGAGGTCGTCGAGTCCGAGCATCTGGATACGGACGTCGCCCTTGCCGAGCACCGGGAAGTGCCGTCCCTCCTCGGCCCATTGGAAGAGCATGTCGAACAGGCCCATCCGGCCCGGCCCCACGAACGTCTTGGGCCGGATCACCGGCAGGCACATCCCGTCCGCCCGGAAGCGCTCGGCCACCTCCTCCGCCGCCGCCTTCGCGCGGCTGTACGGGTCGACGGGCTCGCGCGGGTGCTCCTCGGGCGTCGGCACCAGCTTCGGCAGCCCGTACACGGCGGTGGACGAGACGTGCACCACCCGCGGCACCGCCGCGGCGCGGGCGGCCTCCAGCACCGTGGTGGTGCCGTCGACGACGATCGACCGGATGTCGGCCTCGGGATAGCTGGGCAGCGCGGAGGCGCAGTGCACGACGGCGTCCGCGCCCTCGAACGCCTCGGCGAGCGCCCGCGGATCACGGATGTCGCCCGTGAACGCCTTCAGCCCGGGCTTCGTGGCCACTTCCCGCAGGTCGAACGCGCGGAGCTGGGCGCCCGCCTCCAGCAGCCGGTCCACGAGACGGCCGCCGAGCACACCGGCCGCGCCGGTCACGGCGACGTGTACGGGCAGGCCGGGGCGGTCGGGGAGGCCGGGTAAGCCCGAACTCTCCGGCGACGGGCGGTCGTCGGGGACCTCGGCGTCCTTCACCACGAGCTCACCCGCTCGCGTACGAAGCGGGCGAGCAGCCGGTTCATTCCGTCGCCGAGCGTCGCGTCCAGGGCCTCCAGGAACCGCTCGGCGTCCTCGGGCTCCGCCACCAGCGGCGGGCTCACGACCAGCGGGCTCCGGCCGTTGAGGGTGTTGTAGGTGTACACGTCGTGCTTGCGGTACAGGGTGTGGATCACCGCGGCGGTGACGATCTTCGTACGGATCAGCGGGTCCTTGGCCAGATCGCCCGCCGGCAGCTTGCCGATGAGGTCCAGCACCTTCGGGCCGCCGGAGAGGAAGACCCCGAACAGCGCGCCCGCACCGCGTACTTCGGAGATCAGTTGCGGGTACTTACCGCGGAGCGTCTCCAGTCCGGGGCGGAGCACGGCCTCCAGCGCGCGGGCGCGTGCCGGATAGTCGTCCTCGACCGCCACGGCGACCGCCTCGATGGCGGTCGCGGTCTCCTCGCCGAAGCCGTAGTACGTGGTACTCGTGCTCTGCATCATGGCGTCGGCCATGTTGTCGTAGGCCTTGCGGAACACCGGTTCGCGCGCCACGTACGCGGAGACGGAGGACTTGCCGCCGCCGAACGACTTCGAGGTCGTCACCACGTCCGGCACCAGGCCCTCGTACCGAGTGAAGTAGAACATGCTGCCGGTCTTGCCCCAGCCGGTGTAGATCTCGTCGAAGATCAGGACGATGTCCTCGGCGGTGCACAACTCGCGCAGCTCACGCAGGAATCGCTCCGAGCACCAGCGGATCGTGGACGCGCTGAACGGTTCGATCAGCAGCGCGTACACGTCGCTGCGTCCGCGCTCGCCGCGGGACTCCTCGATCACCCTGCGGACGGACGCGATGTCGCCGTACTCGAAGGTGCGGATGCCGGGGATCGTGGGGAACGCGAAGTTGTTCTGCGCGCTGCCCGTGAGCCCGCCGGAACCGAGCAGCTTGCCGTGGAAGCTGCAGTCCGCGCGCAGGATCGTCTGCCGCTTCCCGTCGTGGTACTTGTACGCGAGCTTGACGGCGCCCTCGACGGCCTCCGCCCCGGAGTTGGGCAGGAAGGAACGTTTCAGGTCGCCGGGGAGGAGCGCCGCGAGGTTGTGCCCCAGCGCGGCCAGGTACGGCGAGAAGTAGGTCTTGTGCACCTCCATGCGCCGCTGCTCCTGGAAGCGCCGGCGGGCGGCGATGATGCGCGGGTGGTTGTGCCCGTGGTTGAGGACACCGACGCCGCCGGTGAAGTCCAGGATGCTGCGGCCGTCACGTGTGTGGACGTAGGCGCCCTCGGCGTGGTCGACGAGCTCCCGGCCGAAGCCGAAGGACGTCATCAGCCGGACCTGGCTCTTGTTGATGTACGTGCGGTACAGGTCGTGTACGTGCTCGACGTCCAGCTTCTCGGCCTCTTCGAGGCTGATCAGGTCTGCCATGCGTCCTTCCGATCGACGTTGTGGAGGCTCCGGCAGCCGCGGCAGGCGTCAGTCCCTGACCCCCGCTGTGGCTGCGGCCCTCGTCCGCGGGATTCGGATCCGGCGTCACCCGTTCGACGGGCCGGGATCCGCGCAGGCCGGTCGTCCCGGCTGCCGTCCCCACGCTCGCGGCCGCCGCTCCTACCGCCGCGTCTTCCGGACGGTCTCGCGGAGTTGCGGCCCCGGGCGTCGGAGAACCCCGTGTGCCTGCGGCTGGATGTGCCCCCGTTCCCGTGTCCCTCGGCCCCGGGTTTGTGACCGGGCGTCCGCGGACGAAGGTTCTCGCCGCGCCTCGGAGGTATGCGGCTCGTTTCCCCTTTGCGGACGCCTCAGTTGAGCACAGGGCCGCTGTCAGAAACCTCGCAGACGGTGACAGGCCCGTGACAGTGAGATGACTGCGTCACCAGCCCGCGCCGGACGCTGCCGCACCGGGAGAAACTCCTGCTCAGGCAGCATCCGGGAGCCGGCTCCCCGACGGCGGCTGCGGCCCGCTCACACACCTGCCGTGGCTGCTCCGACCGGCCCGTCCGGCATGAGGCAGGGGTGCGACAGGCGGGGACGCGGACCCTGGCGTGCGGGGCGCCTCTCCCGTGAGGGCGGACAGGGGCGCGTCGTCACCGGGTAACGGTCTCCTCGCGCCGGTCAGGCGCGGCGTATGCCAGGCAGGAGCCCGCGACACTGTGCTCTCCCCCGGCGGTTCCCGACTCTCCGCGGAATACCGCAGCGCTCGGCGGGTGTTCACGGGCACACCCGGACCCGTCTACGTCCTGGCGGGCGCGGCCGGGAACGGCCAGAGCAAGGCCTGCCCCCAACGGTCCCGATCGCCACAAGGGGCGACGGGTCTCACGTGGCGCCCGGAGCACGCCCCGGGGCACCAGGTTCCCGCGGGCGCGGCCGGGACCGGCCTGCCCGCAGCGGCCCGCCTCCCGCGCCCGGGCACACGAGCGTGCCTCCGCGCGCCGCCCCGGCACTTCGTCGGGGCGCCGTCCGCCTTACCGGGCGGGCGCGATGCCGGTCAGCACCGAGGCTCCGCCGTACCGGCCGCCCTGCGCCCGGGGGGAGACGAGGCCCACCCTGTGGCTTCCGATCCAGTCGCCCCAGTGTTTACGCAGGTTGAAGAAGCCCCACAGGACGGTCGGGAGCCGCCACGCGATGGTGTACTCGCCGACCTCGAACGCGAGCCGGACGGCAGCCATCAGGTTGGCGCGCTCCGTCTCGCACCACCGCAGCGCCTCCTCGTACGAGGAGAAGGCGACGGGTTCGCACCCCTCCTCGGGCGGGTCGGGCGGACGGTGCTGGTGGCCGGGGTTGAGGATCCGCACGGCCGCGTAGGAGGTGTGCATGTACCAGGACAGGACCCGGTGCAGCGCGGCCAGCCGGGTCCGCTCGCTCTCCTCCGCCTCGGCGAGTTCGGCCGCGTACAGCCGCATCAGGTCGTGGAACCGGTACCGGTACCGGCTTGTCCGCTCCAGCAGGCCACGGTCCGCCAGACCCTCCAGCAGCCGCCGCGTCCGGTCCGCGCCGGCGCCGATGAGCACGGCCGCCGCCTCGGTGCCGATGTCGGGCCCGGGGTGCAGGCCGAGGACGCGGAACGCGCCGGCGGTGGCCGCGTCGAGTGCGTCGTAGGACCAGGAGAAGACACCGCGAACCGCTGCGGTCTCGTCGTCGCCGACACTGAGCACGTCCAGCCGGTTCCGCTCCACGGCGAGCTCAGCGACGAGGTCGTGCAGCGGAACGGAGCGCCCGGTCCCCGGACCCGTCCGGCCGCCCGGGCCGGACAGGAGCTGGATGCGTTCGGCGGCCAGCGCCAGGGCAAGGGGCATGTGAGCGCACAGACCGGCGAGTTGCGCGGCGGTGTCCGGCTCGGCGGCGATCCGGTCCTCCCCCAGGACACCGGCGAGCAGGGTGACGGACTCCTCGACGGACAGGCAGTCGAGGCTGATGCGGTAGGCGCCCTGCCGCACGGACAAGCCGCGTAACTGCCTGCGGCTGGTGACCAGGACCAGGCAGTGCGAACCGGGCAGCAGCGGACGCACCTGCGCGGAGTCGCGCGCGTTGTCCAGCAGGACGAGCACCCGCCGGTCGGCCAGGGTGCTGCGCAACAGCGCGGAGCGGCCGTCCAGTTCCGGCGGGATCTGCTGCGCGGGGACGCCCAGCGCTTGCAGGAACATCTCCAGGACCGCGGTGGGCTCCACGGGAGCGCCCATGCCGTAGCCGCGGAGATCGGCGTAGAGCTGCCCGTCGGGAAAACGGTCGCGCACGCGGTGCGCCCAGTGCACCGCCAGGGTGGTCTTGCCGGCTCCCGCCGCCCCGTCGACCACGGCGATCGCCGACTTCCGCGCGGACTGGCCCCCTTGGGCGGGCAGCAGGCCGTCCAGGGTGGCCAGCTCTTCGGTGCGGCCGGTGAAAGAGGGGATGCCCGGCGGAAGCTGCTGTGGGCGTATCGGAGGCGACTGCACATGTGGATCGACGGTGGGACGGACGATCGTGGCGGCGACCGGCTCCTGCTCACCCGCACCGCCGGCGGGGGCGGGAGCGCCACCGGACGGGGAGGGAGCCGCACCGCCGTCGAGTATGGACCGGAGCAGTTCCCGCAGCTCGTCGCTGGGGTCGAGCGCAAGCTCGTCCCGGAGGACCGAGAGGACCTGCTGGTACGCCTCCAGGGCCTCGGCGCGGCGGCCGCACCGGTGCAGGGCCAGGATCAGACGCTGCCAGCTCGCCTCGTGCAGCGGGTGGGCGGCCGTCAGTTCGCGCAGCTCGGGAATCAGTTCATGGTGCCGGCCCGCCGCCAACTCGAGGTCGATGCGGCACATCTGGGCGCTCAGCCATTCCTCGTTCAGCCGGGGCACGACCTCGCGGTCCAGCCACGGGGAGGCCACGTCGGCGAACGGGTCGCCCCTGCGGAGCGCCAGCGCTTCGCGCAGCAGAACGAGCTTCTGGCCGGAGTCGTCTCCGGCGGCTTCCGCGCGGCGGACGAGATCCCGGAACCGCAGCAGGTCCACGCCGTCGACCGATACCGCCAGGGCATACCCGCCGGGTCTCGTCTGCACCAGCTCGGGGCAGAGGAGGCGGCGCAGCCGTCTCACGCAGGTGTGCAGCGCACCCCGCGCCCGCTCCACCGGGGTGTCCGCCCATAATCGGTCGATCAGGGTGTCGCTGGAGACGACCTCGTTGGGGGACATCACCAGGCACGACAGGAGCACCCGTAAGCGCCCGGTGGGTAACTGCACCAGCCGCTTCCCGTGGCCCACCTCGAGTGGCCCGAGAACCCGGAAGTCGAAGTCCTTGCACACCGCCGCCTCTGCAGGCGGGGCCGAAACCGATGAGCGCATAGAGCGGAACCCCTGTCCCCCGTGACCTGTGGCAGTGTATGGCTCGGCGCTGACGTCTGCCCGTGAGTTACCACAACTGGATCTACGGGCTGGATCCAGGGTTCGGGTGCCTCAGCGGAGTCCGGCGAAGAGATCGTTCTCGGGCACGGCCGCTCCGGTGGCGTCCTTGACGCGTACGAAGGTCTCCATGCCCATCAGCTCGCCGAACTTCTCCTTGCCCATCCTGAGGAAGAAGATGTTCTCGCCCTGACTGGCGTGCGCGGCCAGCGCGTCGAACTTCTGGCCGCTGAACGGGGTGGTGTCCACCCACGTGGTGATCTCGTCGTCGGGGAGGCCGATCTCGGCGATCGCGGCGGCCTCGGCGGAGTCCGGCTCCGGCACGTCCCCGCCGTACTCGCGCATGACCTCCCCGAACCTCCGCATCATCGAGTGGGGCATCGTCGTCCAGTACGTCTTCGGTGTCAGCGAGGTCGTCTCCAGCGCCGCCATAGTGATGCGGTGGGCCTGGATGTGGTCGGGGTGGCCGTAGAAGCCGTTCTCGTCGTAAGTGACGACCACGTCGGGACGGTAGTGCTCCATGAGCCGCGCCAGCCGTGCGGCGCCCTCCTCGACGGGGGTGTTCCAGAAGGAACCGGGGGCGTCGTTGCTCGGCCAGCCCGCCATCCCCGAGTCGGCGTAGTCCAGCGTCTCCAGGTCGCTGATCTTCAGGACCTCGCAGCTCGCCTCGAGTTCCTGGCGCCGCATCAGGACGACTGCCGCGGGGTCGTGCCGGGGGTCGCCCGGCTTGACTCCTCCCGGTCCGTCACCGCAACCGCCGTCGGTGCATGTCACGAGGACCGTGCGGATGCCCTCCGCCGCGTACCGCGCGAGGACGCCCCCGGTTCCGGTGGCCTCGTCGTCGGGGTGGGCGTGTACTGCCATGAGCGTCAAGGGCCGGTCAGCCATGTCACAGTCCTCCTGCCGAATTCGTCCCTGCCCGAGTGGACGGGGACGTACCGCGATCCTGGGGCCCGGGTCCTTGCGGGCGGACGACCGTGCGGTCTCCGTGCGTCCCGCCCTGGCGGCGCGGGCCCCGTCGATGCAACCGCGCCGACCCGACCGGCTGTTCCCGGCGCGGCGGCTTACTCGGGCGGGGCGCGTTCAGCGCCGGTACGTCATCGACTTGAAGGACTCGGTCTGCCGGCGGATGCCTTCCTCGGTGGGCAGCCGCTCGATCGAGCTGGCCCCGAAGAAACCGACGACCCCCGTAGTGCGGGCGAGGACGTACTGCGCGTCCTCCGGCTCCGCGATGGGGCCGCCGTGGCAGAGGACCAGGATGTCGGGGTTGACGGCGACCGCGGCGTCCCGCATCGCCTGGATCCGTTCGACGCATTCGTCGAGTGTGAGCGCGGTGCTCGCGCCGATGGTGCCCTTCGTCGTGAGGCCCATGTGGGGGACGAGGACGTCGGCCCCGGCCCGGGCCATGGCGGCCGCCTGCGCGTCGTCGAATACGTACGGGGCGGTCAGCAGCCCGCGCTCGTGAGCGGCGGCGATCATGTCGACCTCCATGGCGAAGCTCATCCCGGTCTCTTCGAGGTTCTGCCGGAAGACGCCGTCGATCAGTCCCACCGTGGGGAAGTTCTGCACACCGGCGAAGCCGGCTGCCTTGATCTGGTCGAGGTAGCGGCCCATGACCCGGAACGGGTCGGTCCCGTTGACGCCCGCGAGGACGGGAGTGTCCTCGACCACCGGGAGCACCTCGTCCGCCATCTCCATGACGATGGCGTTCGCGTCGCCGTACGCGAGCAGGCCCGCGAGCGAGCCGCGTCCGGCCATGCGGTAGCGGCCGGAGTTGTAGATGATGAGCAGGTCGATCCCGCCTGCCTCCGCCGACTTGGCGGACAGGCCGGTGCCGGCGCCGGCGCCGATGATCGGACGCCCTTGCGCCGCAGTGGCCTTCAGCCGCCGCAGTGCCGTCTCGCGGTCCACGTCGCTCTTCCTCTCTGCAGCCGGTTCCAGGCCGGTCCACAACGCAGGTTCCATGCGGGTCCGACGCGGGCTCCGTACGGGTTCCAGCGGTCCCCGTGCTCCGCGTCCTCGTACACGTGTGGGTCTTCCCCTCACACGGCTCCGGTGATCAGTTCGTCGAGGCGCCGGGCGGCGTCGCGCCCGAATCCCGGCGCGTTGATGTGCGCGTCCACCTCGACGATCTCGGCCCGCGACCCGGCGAGCGCGCCACGCAGCGCGGAGAAGAGAGCCTCGTCGGCGACGGCGTCCCGGAACGGACCGCCGTCCTCGTCGATGCCGCTCAGCCCGCGCAGCGGCAAGAGAACGGAGACCGGTCCGTGCCCGCCGGCGAGCTTCGCGCCGATGCGCCGGCCCAGTTCGGCGCTCTCCTCCGGCGTGGTCCGCATCAGGGTCACCGTCGGATTGTGGACCAGGAACCTGCGGTCCCCGAACTCGGCGGGCACCGCCTCGCGGGGGCCGAAGTTGACCATGTCGAGCGCGCCGAGCGAGACGACCTGCGGGACGCCCGTCGCAGCCGCGGCCTCCAGCCGGCGGGGGCCCGCGCTCAGGACGCCGCCGACCAGGTCGTCGGCGAGTTCTGTCGTCGTCAGGTCGAGGACCCCGGCGAGCCGCCCATCGCGCACGAGCTTCTCCATCGCGCGCCCGCCGGCGCCGGTGGCGTGGAAGACCAGCGGCTCGTAGCCGAGGCGCACCAGCTCCTCCCGCGCCTCGTCGACGGCGGGGGTGGTCAGACCGAACATCGACAGGCCGACGGCCGGCCGCCGCTCGCCCTCGCTCCCCGGTGCGGAGCCCCGGGCCTCGTGCTCCGCGGCCATGGCGGCGATCGCCGCGGCGGCGTTGCCGAAGATCTGCCCGGAGACCGAGTTGACTCCGGCCACGTCGACGACGGCGTGCATCATCGTCACGTCCGCCTCGCCGACGTACGGGGAGACGTCGCCCGAGGCCATCGTCGAGACCAGCAGCTTCGGGACGCCGACCGGAAGTGCCCGCATGGCCCGGGAGACCACGGACGAGCCGCCGGAGCCGCCGAGGCCCAGCACCCCGTCCAGCCGGCCCTCCGCGTACAGCCTCAGGACGACCGCGGCCGCCCCGGCGGCCATCACCTCCATGGCCGCGCCGCGGTCACCGGCGTCGCGCAGAGCCGCGAGGTCGCCGCCACCGGCGCGCGCCACCTCCTCGGCTGCCACGTCCGCCCCGGACGCGCGCGCTTCCGAGAACGAGCCGACGTCGACGGTCACCGTGTCCGCCCCGTGCGCGAGCACGCGGTCCGACACCCATGCGTACTCCTCACCCTTGGTGTCCATCGTGCCGATGAGAACGACCGTGGCCATCCAGCCCGCCTCCTCTTCCCTGTCCCTCGCTCACTCTGCCGCCCCGGAATGTCCCGGCACCTGACGCCGCAGGACCCCTGCGGGGCCGGCTCTGTTCGCGGACTGCCCGGCCCACTGAAACTACCGGCGTGGGCCCCGCTCGCCCAGGTGCGCTTCCCGGCCGCTCCCCCTTCCTGTTTGCCCTCGCCGCCGCGGGGGGACCGGCACAAGTCCGTGCCGCTCTGCGGGCCGGCGCCACGTCGATGGACGCGAGGGAGACCGATGACGGACCGGACATGTGAAGTGTGGGGCGAGACGGCGCCGTTCGCGCCGGGCGAGCGGTGGCCTGCACGCGCTGACAGCTATCTGACAGTGGACGAGGAACTCGTCGACCGGTGGGTCCGCTCCGCCTGCGTGCTGTGCTCGAACGGCTGCGGGATGGACATCGCCGTGCACGACGGGCGCATGGTCGGCGTCCGCGGGCGGACAGCCGACAGGGTCAACCACGGACGTCTCGGCCCCAAGGGCCTCTACGGCTGGCAGGCCAACCACTCCCCCGACCGGCTGACCCGGCCCCTGATCCGCGGCGCTGGAGGCGAGCTGGCGCCCTGCGACTGGGACACGGCCATGAACGCGGTGGCCGGCCGGTCGAGGAAGGTCATGGCGGAACAGGGGCCGTCCGCGATGGCCTTCTACACCAGCGGCCAGCTCTTCGCAGAGGAGTACTACGCGCAGGCCGTCATCGCCCGAGGGGGCATCGGCACCAACCACCTCGACGGCAACACCCGCCTCTGCACCGCCACCGCGGAATGGGCCCTCATCGAGAGTTTCGGAAGCGACGGCAACCCCGGCTCGTACACGGACATCGACCTGTGCGACGGCCTGTTCCTCATGGGGCACAACGTGGCCGAGACGCAGACCGTGCTGTGGGCCCGGATGCGCGACCGGCTCCGCGGCCCGGACAGGCCCCGCCTCGTCGTGGCCGATCCCCGGTCGACTGCGCCCGCCCGCGAGGCGGACGTTCACCTGCCGGTCCGCCCCGGTACGAACGTGGCGCTCCTCAACGCCCTGCTCCACGAGGTCGTCGCGCACGGCTGGACCGACCGGCGCTGGATCGACGCCCATACCGTCGGCTACGAGGAGCTGGCGGCGCTCGTCGCGGAGTACACGCCCGAACGCGCGGCCGGGATCTGCGGCGTGCCCGCGTCGGACATCCGCGAGGCCGCCCGCATCCTGGGAACGGCCGAACGCCTTGTCTCCACGGTGCTGCAGGGCGTCTACCAGTCCCATCAGGCCACTGCCGCCGCCGTCCAGGTCAACAACCTCCATCTCCTGCGCGGCATGATCGGAAGGCCCGGCTGCTCGGTCTTCCAGATGAACGGCCAGCCCACAGCGCAGAACACGCGTGAGACGGGCGCCGACGGCACTCTGCCCGCCTTCCGCAACTGGCAGAACGAGACGCACGTCGCCCAGCTCGCCGAGGCGTGGAACGTCGACGTGGGGCAGATCCCGCACGAGGGATCCCCGACTCACATCATGGAGATCCTTCGCCTGTGCGCGGAAGGCAGCGTCAGGTTCCTCTGGGTGACCGGCACCAACCCGGCCGTGTCCCTGCCGGAACTGCACCGTGTGCGCTCCGTGCTGAGCCGGGACGACCTGTTCCTCGTCGTCTCCGACGCCTTTCCCACAGAGACCACGGCGCTCGCCGACGTCGTACTCCCCGCGGCGCTCTGGGGCGAGAAGACAGGCTGCTACACCAACGCCGACCGCACTCTCCACCTCTCCGAGAAGGCCGTGGAACCGCCCGGCGAGGCCCGTTCCGACTTCGAGATCCTGCTGGACTACGCGACGCGCATGCAGCTGAAGAACAACAGCGGTGCTCCTTTGCTGAACTGGAGCCGTCCGCAGGACGCCTGGGAGTCGTTCTGCGAACTGACCCGCGGCACTCTGTGCGACCAGAGCGCCGCGACATACGGCAAGCTGCGCTCCTCCGACGGCATCCAGTGGCCCTGCACCGCGAGCGCCCCGGACGGCACCGAACGCCTCTACACGGACCATCGTTTCGCCACGGCGGCCGGTGAATGCGAGGACTTCGGGCACGACGTGGTGACGGGAGCACAGAACCAGCCCGGGGAGTACCGCGATCACGATCCGGACGGACGCGCCGTGATCAAGTCCGCTCCCTACCTGGAACCGCGGGAGCAGACCTCCACCGGCTATCCGCTGCGCCTCGCCACCGGGAGAAGGGTCCACCACTGGCATACGCGCACCAAGACGGCCAGGGTCCCGCAGCTGAACGCGGCCGCACCCGGTCCGTACGTGCAGATGTCGGTGGAGGACGCCGGGCAGCTGGGCGTCCGGGACGGCGACATGGTCCGCGTAAGCTCCCCGCACGGGACCGTCGAGGCCGTCGCGACGGTCGGCGGGGCCCGTCCGGGCACGGTCTTCGTCCCGTTCCACTACGGCGACTTCGACCAGCCGGAAGGGGACACCCGGATGCGGGCGGCCAACGCCCTCACCCACACCGAGTGGGACCCCGTCTCGAAGCAGCCGCTTTACAAGGTGACCCCCGTCCGCGTCGAGAAGATCACGCCGACCGCGGACGGCGGTTCGTGACAGCGAGCCGGGCCGCACGGCAGCCGGGAGGCCGGGCTGACCGGCCGGGCGGGGAGGCGCCGCCTCTCCGGGCCGTGGGCCGCTTGATCCGTACGGGCCGCCGCGTGGTGTACGGGAGCGGCAGCAGGGGACTCGTCCCGTACGAGAGCAGGAGAGGCATTCGAGCGGCGTCGAATGCGGAGCGTGAACGCCCTCAGGAGAGGTCTTGGACATGGGCAAGTCGAAGGAGAACGCGCCCTCGGCCGGAGAGGAACTCGAGCACCAGGTCGAGAAGGCCGAAACCGACGTAACCGAGGAGAGGGCCCGGCGGCGGGACAGCGAGGCGGGAGACAGCCTCACCCCGAGCCGCAAGGCCCAGCGCGAGGCACAGGAATCCGACCCGTCGGCGGGCTCGGACTGAAGCCCTCGCGTCCCTCGCGTCCCTCCCGGCCACGGGGCGACCTCGGCCGGCGCCCGGTCCCCGCCAGGATGAGCCAGGATGAAGCCGGCCCCGCCCTTAGGGCGGGGCCGTCCACGTCGCCTCAGCAGCCAGCATGGGTTGATGTGGACGGTTCCGACTCTGCCACCCGCCACTGACAGCGGGCTCCGGCGAGCCGGGCCCGCGGCGCCGGCGGGCCCGGGACGCGCGCCGCCCCGCGGCCGGCTGCGCTACGGCCGGGACTCGGCGCCGCCCTCGGTCCGGTCGCCCGCCCGGCCCGGGCGCGTGCTCGCGGAGATGGTGAAGTAGCGGGCCCAGGGCGGTGTCGGACGTCCCTGGCGTGCACGTCTCGCCACGTCCTTGGAGAGGTTCACGACGCGGTCGGCGGCGCGGGAGAACCACTCGGTGAGGCTTCCGCACGACTTCTGCACGTCCCCGGTGCCGTCCAGGATCCACACCGGCGGGTCCGCCATGGAGAGGTCGCAGCCGTCGACGACCTCGTACCGCGTGCCGTCGTGGCAGGTCAGCACCAGCATCCCGGCGGTGTCGTGGAGCTGCGCGCCGGTCTCCTGCGTGCCGCAGCCGAGCGCCGCCTCCTTGAGCCCGCCGGGGTCGGCGTCGGCGAGTACGAGGCGTTCGCCGAGGAACCAGGGGCCCTTCGCTCCGCCGACGAGCCGCAGCACCGAACCGGCCGCCGCGGGCAGGGAGTCGAGCCGCTGGCCGCCGACGAGCTGTTCCAACTCCGCGTCCCCGGCGCCGCGGACGGCCTCCCGGTCGAGGAACGCGGTACGCGCGGCCCGGGTGTAGATGTCGCGCACGTGCTCATGAACCATGTGTTCTTTCCATCAGAGAGGTCAGTCTTCGGGGCAGGTGTAGGTCTCTTCGCCCTGCTTCCACTCCTTGCCGGCGTCGATGTTGTTCCCGGTCTTCCCGCACACGAGGGCCGCTCCCGAGCGGCCCTTCTTGTGGTGGAGGAGGACCAGCATCTTGTTGAGCGGCCGCAGGGCGCCGTTGGCGAACCTGATGTGTCCGCTGGCGCCCTCCATGCTGAAGCTGCCGTTGATGATGTACTGGTGCACGTTGCTGATGTCCAGACTCAGGTCCACCTCGAGCGCCTTCTCGGCGGCCTGGGCGAAGACCTTGACCCCGTCGTTGGCGAGTGACGCGTGCCCGTCGTTCGCCCAGAGGTCCTCCGGTCCGAACTGGTCGGTGTAGGAGCGGTTGAAGGCCCTGGCCCTGGCGCTGCGCTTGCTGTGGCCGACGGGCAGGGTGTGCGCCGTGTGGTAGAGCCGCAGCCATGACTCGTCCGCGTAGCCGCCGCTCAGCGCGGCGTTGGTGAGTTCGTTCCCGCCGACGATGGTCAGTTTCTCGTTGGCGCAGGCGGTGTTCTGGTAGTCCTCCAGGAACGCCTCGAACTCCCGCACCCTGGACGTCCAGTAGACGAGCGTCCTGGGTTCCTTCTCGACTCTCGTGCACACCGCGGCGGCCACGTCGCCCATGCTGTACTTCATCTCGAGGTCGGTCTGGCCGGAGGCGCCGTGGGCGCTGGAGTCTCCAGGCGTGTAGCCGATGCGGGCTCCGGTGGGGGGAGCCTCCGGGTGCTGGGCGAACTTCAGGCCGAGTTCGTTGCTGTAGACGTCCGCGGGGTCGGTGACGACGGCGACGTGCTCGGGCTGTACGCACGAATCCGCGCTGGTGCGCACGGTGTTGGCCCGCTTCAGGAACGAGGCCACCACGTTCGCCTCGCGCACGTTGTTGGGTGCGACGCCGTGGTAGTAGCGCCCGACCTCCATGCGCTTGGCGGTGGCGGTCGAGCTCACGACGGGAATCCGCGCGTCGTTGAGGAGTTCGAGGGCGGCGAGGGTCCTCTTGCGGCTCTCCGTGAAGCCGGTGACGCCCAGGAACCGGGAGTCCTTCCCGGCGTCGGCGATGATCTCCCTGGCCTTCTGCTCCGCCTTCTCGTACTGCACGCCTGCGTTGTAGCGCTTGACCGTGACCCAGACCCTGTCGTCGCCCTTCGGCGCGGACTCGTTGAGGGAGCGCATGGCCATGGCGACGCCGCGGAGTTCGGGGATGGCCCCGCCGGAGCGCAGCTCGTTCATGTTCTCGGACACGGTCGAGTGGATGAGCGCGAGGGTGACGGTCCGGTCGGGGTCGCCCTCCTTCTCGGCTTCCTCGCTCAGCTCGTCGATCTCGTCGACGGCCTCCTGGTAGTCGGCCTTGGGCGAGTCATGGCCGCGGCGGCCCTGGTCGACGTACTCGGCCGCCTCCAGGCACTCGGTGTCCTCCTCCAGGAAGGGCCCTTCGTACCCGAGGAACGCGAACATGCCGGCCAGCCATGCCGCCACAGCGAGTGCGACGGCCTCCGTCAGGAGCTCCTTGCCGGGACGGACGCGCAGCCACGCCTTCCACACCGGCGGCACCGCCTCGCTGACCCCGGCGGGCTCCGGCAGGGCGACGTGGACGGACGGCTGGGCCTCCCTCCTGGTGTCCACGAGCCGCCTGGCGGCGTCGACGAGGGTCGCCCGCCCGGACTCGCCGGCGCCCTCCGGCGGCAGGGCGGCTACGACGACCATCGCCGGGTTGGGGCTCACCCGCAGCCTCTCGTCGTACAGCGAGACGAAGCTGCTGACGGTCTCCGCTCCCGCACCGCCGCCGTTCAGCAGCAGGGCCACGCGTGCGCGGCGGCGGCGGCGCCCCGGCTGCAGCAGCAGGCCCTGCCGGGCCTGCCCGTACAGGTCGGTCATCAGGGCCGTGAGCAGCAGCCCGTCCCAGGCGTCCGTTCCCTGGCGGCGCACCTCGTCGAACCGCTTGAGCGCCGCGTCGAGGGTGCGCGGTCCCCGGTAGTCGTCCGGCCAGAGGGCTCCGTAGCGGCGGCCGAAGGCGAACCGGAACTGCCAGCGCTTCGACCACAGCCGCCAGCGGGCCGACTGCAGGGCCTCGCGCACGGCGGGCCAGGGGATGCTCAGCGTGAACGGTCCGAGGCCGACGGTTCCGGAGGCTGGAGCCGGGTGGGCCGAGGCCGGATCAGGACGGGGTTCCTCGGTGATGCTGTGCACCATGTCGTAGGTGGGGAACCGCCACTTGCCCGTCTCCGGCGGGCTGTCCCGGCGCAGCGTCCCGACGATCTGCTCGATCAGCTCCGTCCTGGTACGGCCCTCCCCGTCGAGGCGGGCGTACGGGGCGCACGGCACGAGCCGGCCGAGCGTCGAGGAGCGCTGCAGGCCCTCCTCCAGCGCCGACAGCGCCTGCTCCGACAGCTCGGGCCCCGTCCGCAGGACGACGGGCGGGAGCTTCGGCACCCGCTTCCTCAGCCGGTGGCGCGTGCGTACAGCGGCCCGGAAGGCCGCCACGAACTCCTTGCGGCCGTCCCATCCTGGAAACTCCGGCACTCTCCCCGCCTCCCCCGTGATCTTGTGGCATGACCGGCGACGGGCTCCCCGGCCGGTCGCCCGTCCCGCCGCAGCGAACACTGACTGCGCGTCAATTCGCGTACGTGACAGGTGAGTTGTACATCACCCTGACCCAACCACGCACTCCGTCACCGTGAAGCGCCACCGTGTGACCACAGCTTCGCGTGTGACGAGAGCCCCGGGACGTCCGCGTGCGGCCGCTACCCCGCGCTCGTGCCCGCGCGGCCCGGACCGGTGCCCGCGCCGGTGCCCGACCGCGTCAGGGCCCTGTACTCGTCGCTGAGTTCGGACGCGGTGGTCAGGGCGGTGAGGATGCGGGCCAGCGCGACGGCGTCGTCCTCGGTGGCGCTGAGCCGGCGGCCCCACGCGGCGACGCCCTCGTCCCCCGTGTCGTGCCCGGCCTGGGCGATGGTCCTGGCGCACCGGTGCAGTACGACGCTGCCGGCGGTGCCCGCCTGGATGGCGGCCTCCAGTGCGTACGGGAGTGCCCCCGCCGGGTCGGCGCACAGCCCGTGGTAGATCTCCTCCAGGCGCGCCTGGCGCCAGGCGGGGTCCTTCCACAGCCCCGCGGCCTCCAGCGCCGGTTCCAGCGCCCGCCGCTTCTCGCGGTGCGCCCGCGCGAGAAGGGTGTGCTGCGCCTCCCAGCGCATGGGGGACTGGGCCCGCTGCAGACGGAGCATCGCGGTACGCACCACGTCGTGGTACCGGCAGTGGCCGTTGTCGCCGCTGACGAACGTCAGACCGCGCATCCAGGCGTACTCCCCCGCCAGGGACTCCGGGGCGAGGAGGCGGTAGAGGTCCTCGTTGAGCTGACGGGGCAGAGCGCAGGCCAGCGCGGTCCGGCGGCGGTCGGAATCGGTCTCCCACTTGAGAAAGCGCTCGACCGCGCTGTCGGCCGGGTCGCCCACCGCTCCGGGGCCCAGCGGCCGCGCCTGCCCCAGGGCAGCCACCCAGGCGGGCAGCCGTCCCGACAGGTCGAGGATGACGTCGACGACCTGCTGGTCGGTGACGTCGTGGGCGGCGAGGAGCTGGCGGGCCTCGTCCTCGGTGAAGACCTCCAACGGCACCTGCTGGACGAGGTCCAGGACTCCGCCCCAGCAATCCCGGTCCAGCCTTCCCTGGCCGCACAGCACCGTCTGCACGTTGACGGGGAGCGTCCCGTGACGGGAGTCCAGGGTGATGTCGCGCAGCCACCGCTCCAGCAGGGGCGCGGTGCGCTCGAAGGTGTCGAAGAACAGCACGACGCGGCTGCTGCGTTCGGCTGCCTCGCTCAACTCGGCCAGAAAGACGGGCGTGAGCACGTCCACCGGTGTGAGGACGAGGCGCAGGTCCTCGTGGCTGCGGAACCGTCCGGCGAGCGCCGAGCGGAGCTTCTCCGTCCCGAGAGCGGCCTGCTGCGGGTCGAGCGCGTTGGCGACGCCGCCCACTCCGGGGATGAGGCCCAGCCCCGCGAGCCCGATCTGGGTCACGACCGCGCTGGAGAGGGAGGCTGCCGGAGAGCCGCCCGGACCGCCGTCCTCCCGCTGCCCGGACGGGGAGGGGAACCCGTCCTGGGAGGTCTCCAGTTCGTGGCGCCGCCTCCGGTAGGCCCCGGCCTGCTTCGTGAACTTCTTCAGCGGACGGCCCTGCTTCTCCAACTGCCCGGCGACCGCCTCCATCGCCTCGACGGCGCTGTGCACCTCGTCGCCCACCCGCGCGGTCACCGCCCCGCTGTCGCGGGCCAGATGCTCCCAGTACCGCAGCAGCGTCGTCTTTCCCACCCCGCCGAGGCCGTGCACGTGGAAGAGGAACTGGAAGTCCGGGTCCTCCGGGTCGCGGGCCAGGTTGTCGCGGAAGACGGCGACTTCACCGGCGCGGCCGACGAATCCGTCACGCAGACGCTGCTGCACCAGGTCCTGACGTGAACGCCTGTGCTGCGCCACTCGCCCACCGCCCTTACAGTCGCGGCCCGGTGACTTTCCGTCATCCCGGGCCCGAACAGGGAGACGAGTTCATTGTGGACTCGCGCCGCACCGCGAACCGGGCGCGCCTCGCCGTGACACAGCCCTCGGAGAACCCCCACGGAGCAGCCCGCGGGCCTCGGAGTTCCGGAAGCCGGGCGCCAAGGCCGTCAGGCCGTGTATGACAGATTGCGCCTTGCTCGCCCGCGGCGGACGACGACATTCGTCAGACACGCCCTAGCGGACGCCCAGCGCCCGCCCGTTGGCGAGCAGCGCCTCGATTCCGTCGAGGTCGTGGACGGTGAGGGTCCCCGCCTCCGACGATCTGCGGCCGCCGTTGGGTGAGCACATCACCGGCTTGACACCGGAGGGCGTGGCGACGCACTCGTACGTCTCCACGATGCCGTTGCGGTTCAGGTCGAGATTGGGGTGGTCGAGGCCGAGTACGTGCAGCATCTCGTGCACGAACGTGTTGCGCAGCTTGTAGGGCGAGATGTACCAGCTGCCGTCGAAGTACTCGCTGTCCATCGACACGACGCCGCCCGCCGCCACACCGTCCGCGGGGTGGGGGCACGGGGCTCCGCGGCTGTAACCGCCCCGCCCCATCGGGCGGTGCTCCTCCGTGTAGTGGACGTGCCCCTGGGGCGGGCAGGCGGAACCGGCGACTTCCTCGACGCCGCCGACGGCCATGTTCAGCCCCGCTGCCCTGAGTTGGGCGACGGCCTTCGTCAGATGAGGGGTGTAGCGCTTCTTCAGGTCGGCGGAGGCGAAGGTGACGGTGTAGGGACGGTCCGGGCTGAGCGCGGACACCCCGAACTGCGTGGTGAGCTTGAATCCGTGGCCTTGCGTGACGAGCGTGTCGGCGCGTACTGGCGTGACGGCGAGTGCGCAGGTCACTGCCATCGCCGTGCCGAAGATGAGGCTGCTCCTCAGCATCTGGGGCTCCTATGAAGTTGTGTGGGGGGGAGACGCCACCGTGACGCCCGGGGCCTCGACGGCGGCGTGAAGCCCGTACGGACAAGACGCACGGACAGGCAGTCCGGTTACCCGGCAATATCCGTTTTCTTCACAACTGGCCCGTCCCGCAAACCAGGAGCGGACGGACGACGGCCACGCCGCAGGTCACCGGGGCCACTTGAGGCTCTGAGCGTTCGCCTCCCGGACCTTCGCGAGGAGCGCCCTGCGCCGCGCTTCCTCCTCGCACTCCCCCGGCCCGTCCCGTCCCGGACCTGTTCGCTCCCGGCCCGGGCCGGTACCGCCGCCGGTGTGCGCCGGACCGGCGGCGGTCCCGGGCCGTTCGGGGTCGTCCTCCTCCCCCGTCTCCCCTTCTTCGCCGTACGGGGCCCCTCGCTCATCTCCCACGGCCCGCACCCCGCAGCGCGGCGGCGAGTTCGCGGGCGACCCGGGGGCTGCAGCGGCCGAGATCGACGAGCGGTGGCAGATAGTCACAGCCGAACGTCACCGGATCGAGCCCCAGCGAGGGCAGCAGGATGCCCGCTTCGGAGAGTGCGGCGTGCAGTTCGTCGCGCGCCGCCTCCGCCTCTTCGACCACGTCAGAGGCGGTGCGGGGTCCGGGTGGTTCCATGTGCTCACGCTCCCCTTGCTGAATTCTTCTTCCCGGGCAACGAGCATGGACGCGTGACGCTACGATCACCAGGGGTAACGGTTTACGCAGCACCGGAACGAAAACGGGGGTCCCAGTGCCCGCACCCAAGGAACTCGACCCGTCCGCGTCCCTCGCCGCGCTGTACGGGGCGAAGATCCGGAAGCTGCGCACCCGGGCGGGATGGACGCAGCGGGAGCTGGGCGACAGGGTCCCCGTCGCCCACAGCCGCATCGCCCAGTTCGAGCTGGGCAACGAGACCCCGCCCGAGGACGTCGCCGGGAAATTGGACCAACTCCTCGGCGCGGACGGGGACTTGACCGACCTGTGGAAACACGTCCGGCGGACGCCCATCCCGGACTGGGCGCGCAAGTTCGTCGCGTACGAGGCCAGGGCCAGGAAGATGCGCAAGTTCTCGCAGATCATTCCCGGGCTCGCGCAGACCGAGGCGTACGCCCGGGCCGTACTCCTGTCCGGCCAGATCTACGACGACGCGGATGTGGAGGCGAAGGTCTCGGCCAGGCTCGACCGGCAGTCCGTTCTGGAACGGCCCGACCCTCCATGGGTGTGGATCATCCTCGACGAGGCGGTCCTGTACCGGGTGGTCGAGGGCCCTTCGACGATGCGTGAACAGCTGGCGCACCTCCTGGAACTGGGAGGGAGGCCCCGCATTCACATGCAGGTGCTGCCGTTCAAGGACGTCGACCCGGCCGCCATGGGCGGCTCCTTCACCCTGCTGTCACTGCCGGACGGAGGCGAGGTGGCCTACGAGGAGGGCATCGTCTTCGGCCGCCTCGTCGAGGATTCCGAGGCTGTGGTGCGGCGTTCGGTCCTCTACGATCGGCTGCAGGCCAGCGCCCTGTCCCCTACCGCGTCCGCGGGCCTGATCCGCGGCGTCATGGAGGAGCACTACTCATGTGCGTCAGACGAGATGTCGTAGCCGGGGCGCAGTGGCGCAAGAGCGGTTACAGCAACGCGGCAGGCGGTGACTGCGTCGAACTTGCCCTGAACGTAAGGGACTTCGTGCCCGTTCGGGACAGCAAGGACCCCGGCGGCCCCCTGCTCGTCTTCCCGTCGGCCTCCTGGGCGGCGTTCGTCGATCGCGTGAAGCGGGACGGGCAGGCGGGCGGGGCCGCTCAGGCCTGACCGCCCGCGCCGGCGGCTTCCGCGGCGCCCCCTTCCCCGGCTTCCGGGGCGGATCCCGTGTCCGTGTGCAGGACGTCCGCCACCCGCGCGTCCGGTGAACCCGTCAACTTCGCCAAGATCGCCTGCAGTTCGGAGGCGATGCGCTCCGCGCGGCGGCGGTCGAGCACGTCGGGGCGGTAGTCGAAGCGCAGCGCGACGCCCGCCTCTCCCGCGAACGCCACGAGCGTCAGGGGGTAGTGAGCGGCGTCGCGGCCCTCGATGCCCTCGATGCGCAGGCCGGGCACGGGCTGTTCGAGCCCCGCCTGGTCCAGCGGGTAGTTCTCGAAGACGACGTGGGTGTCGAACAACTCCCGCCGTCCCGCGAGGCGTTGAATCTCGCCCAGACCGACGTGGTGGTGGGGCAGCATGCGGGCCTGTTCCTCCTGGAAGCGTGCCAGCATCTCCCGGACGGTCTCGGAGCCGTCGATCGCCACGCGTACGGGGACGGTGTTGATGAACAGCCCGATCATCGTCTCCATGCCCGGCACTTCGGGCCTGCGGCCGGAGACCGTCGTACCGAAGACGACGTCGTCCGTTCCGCAGGAGCGCGCCAGGAGCAGCGACCAGGCCCCCAGCAGCACGTTGTTGAGCGTCAGCCCGTCCCGGGTCGCGGTGCGGCGCAGCGCGTCGGCCAGCTCGCCGGGAAGGACGACCTGCATGGGCTGCGGCTGCACCGAGCCGACGCTGATCTCGCCGTCCGTCAGCCTCGTCGGCCCGCTGATGCCGCCGAGGGTCTCCCGCCACGCCGTGCGGGACGCCTCGGCGTCCAACTCCGCGAGTGCGGCGAGGTGTTCACGGTACGGCGTGACGGCGGGCAGCTTCGCCGTGCCGCCACGCGCGTCGTACAGGGCGAAGAACTCCCGCACCAGCAGGGGCATGGACCAGCCGTCGAGCAGCAGGTGGTGGTTGGTGAGGACGAGCCTGTGGTCGCCGGGGCCGCAGTCGAACAGGCTGTAGCGCAGCAGGGGCGGCCGGTCGAGGGTGAAACGGCCCCGCAGGTCGGCGTGGAGGAGGCGGCGGAAGACCTGCTCGCGGCGAGCGGCGGCGACTCCCGTGAGGTCGACCTGCCGCCAGGGCGGTTCGACCGCTCCGGGAAGCACCTGTACAGGGCGCTCCAGGTCCTCGTGCTCGAACGCGGCGGCGAGGTTCGGGTGGCGTTCCAGCAGGGCCCGCGCGGCTGCCCGCAGCGCGCCGGTGTCCGGCTTCTCCCCCAGGCGCATCACGACCTGCGCCTGGTACACGTCCGGGCTGTCCGGTGCGAACAGCGAGTGGAAGAGCAGGCCCTCCTGGAGGGAGGTGAGGGGCAGTACGTCGGTCAGGCCGGGGTGCTTCTCCTCCAGGCGTTCGACGTCGTCCTGGCGGAGTCCGGCCAACGGCAGGTCCGACGGGCTGCGGCCGCCGGCACCGGGGGACGACGCGTGCGCCACCAGCGCGTAGAGCGCGCTGAACCACAGGTCGGCCAGCTCACGCACCTCGGAGGGCCGGAACAGGCCCGCCGCCCAGGACCATTCGGCGTTCAGCTCGGGACCGTGGGGACCGTCCACGGTGAGCGAGTTGACGTCGATCAGGTGGCCGCCCGGGAGGGCGGCCTCCGCGTGTCCGTCGCCCGCGAGGGCGGCGGTGTCGGCGGTGATCCCCCAGTCGGCTTCTTCGGCGGCGCTCATCCGGCCGAGGTAGTTGAAGCCCATCCGGGGAGTGGCGGCGTGGGAGAGTTCGGGGCCCGTACGGGGGTCCAGGTAGCGCAGGACCCCGTATCCGACGCCTCGGTCGGGGACCGCGCGCAGGCGCTCCTTGACGCGTTTCAGCGCCTGCCCGAGGGCGGGTGACGCCGTCCACACGTCGTTCCACTCGCAGCCGGTCGGCTCGATGCGCACGGGGTAGACGCTGGTCAACCAGCCGACCGTGCGGGTGAGTTCGGCCTCCGGCCGGTCGGGAAGGTCGGGGCGGCCGTGCGATTCGAGGTCCAGGAGGACGTCGCCCGGGGCCAGTCCGCGCCGGCGGCGCCACTCCTCCACGGCGAGGGTGAGCCCGGTGAGCAGCACCGGTTCGACCCCGCAGTGGAAGGCGGCTCCCACCTCCGTCAGCAGTTCGCGGGTGCGCTCCGGCGGCATCGTCGTCCGCAGATGCCCGATGCCCGGGGGCACTTCGGCTGGATCGCCGCCGGTCCTCTCCGGGGCGACGAGTGCGGGGTCCGGGCCGGAGAGCGTGCGGGCCCACAGGGCGTGCTCGTCCTTGCGGGTCCCCTCCCTGCCCTGCTCGGCGAGGAGCCGGGCCCACTGGGAAAACGACGTTCGGACGGGCGGCAGTTGGGGTCGCTCCCCAGCCGCGACGGCTGCGTAGGCGGCGGCGAGGTCGGGCAGCAGGATGCGCCAGGAGACCCCGTCGACCGCGAAGTGGTGGACGACGAGCACCACCCGGCCGTGGTGGTCCGGGCCGCGGTCGACGAGTACGGCCTGCAGCATGCGGCCGGCACGCGGGTCGAGCCTGCGGCGGGCCTCCCGCATCGCTTCGCCCAGCGCCTCGGGGAGAACGTCGGGCCGCCCGCCGGTCCCGGAGCCGGCCGGGGCGGCCGGACCGTCCGGGGCGGGGACGCGGTGCAGGCGGACGCAGTCCTCCGCGCGCACCGCGCCGGGGGCGAGCGTCTCCAGCGTCCATTCGTCCAAGCCGTTTGCGGGGTCCGCCGTACCGTCTCCGGGCTGCGGAGCGGAGGTTCCGAAGCGCATGCGCAGGGCCGGGTGGTGGTCGAGCAGCGTCCGCACGGCCTCCGTCAGCCGCTCCGCGGTCGCTCCGAGCGGGGCGCGCAGCGTCATGGACTGGCTGAACGCCGCGGTCTCACCGCCGTGTTCACGCCACCAGTGCATGACGGGGGTCAGCGGCAGCGGGCCGGTCTCCTCGTCCGCGTCGGGTTTCCCGGCGGCGCCGCCGTCCTTCTCCGCCGACCGCTGCGTCACGGTGGCGAGTTCGGCCACCGTGGGGTGGCGGAAGACGTCCCGCACGTTGAGGTGGTACCCGGCCGCACGGGCGCGGCTGACGAGCTGGATGGCGGTGATGCTGTCGCCGCCGAGGTCGAAGAAGGCGTCGGTGACTCCGGCGGCGGGCAGGCGCAGCAGGTCGGCGACGATGCCGCAGAGCACCCTCTCGCACTCCGTCCGCGGCTCCGCTGCCGCGGTGGCGGGCTCGGCCCGGACGGGCGCCGGCAGCGCCGCACGGTCGAGCTTGCCGTTGCGGGTCAACGGCAGTTGCTCCAGGACGACATGGGCCGTGGGCACCATGTAGTCGGGCAGCACGGCGGCGGCATGCCCGCGGGCGGCCTCCCAGTCCACGCTCCCTTCCGGTTCCGCGGGCACCAGGTAGGCGACGAGGCGCCGCTCGCCCGGCTGGTCCTCCCGGGCGACGACGGCAACCTGGCCGGCGCCGCCCCTGCCCGCCAGGGCGGCGGCGACCTCCCCCGTCTCGATGCGGAAGCCGCGGAGCTTGACCTGGCCGTCGGCGCGGCCCACGAATCCCAGCACCCCGGCGGGCAGCCAGCGGACGAGGTCGCCGGTGCGGTACATGCGCGCACCGGCCGGGCCGAACGGGTCGGCCACGAAGCGCTCGGCTGTGAGGGCGGGACGGTGGAGGTAGCCGCGTGCCACGCCGGGCCCGGCGATGTACAACTCGCCTGTCACGCCTGCCGGTACGGGCTGCAGCGCGTCGTCGAGCACGTAGGCGCGCATGCCGTCCAGGGGGCGCCCGATGGGCACGCCGCCGCCCTCTCCGGCCTGGCCGCCGCTCTCCCGCACGTCGCCTTCCGTGACGGCGTGCCTGGTGGCGAACGTCGTGGTCTCGGTGGGCCCGTAGCCGTTGACTACGCGGGTGCCCGGGCAGTGCCGGTGCACTGCGCGGACGGCGCGGGGCGACACGACGTCGCCGCCCGTCCAGACCTCTTCGAGGGGGCGCAGCGCGGCGGGCCTCTCCTCGGCGACGAGCTGGAAGAGGCCCGCCGTCAGCCAGAGGCTGGTGACGTCCTCCTCCGCGACGAGCCGCTCCAGCGTCTCCACGTCCAGCTCGCCCGCCGGTGCGACGACCACTTCGCCGCCTGTCAGCAGGGGGCCCCAGATCTCGAACGTGGAGGCGTCGAAGGAGTGCGGGGAGTGCAGCAGGCTCCGCCGCGGCGCCTGCCGGCGTCCGGTGCCGTCGACGGCGAGGGCGACGATGTCGGCGTGGGTGACGGCGACTCCCTTGGGGACGCCCGTCGACCCGGAGGTGTACATGACGTAGGCGAGCGAGGCCGGGGCCGCCGGACCTGCGGGGGCGTCCACCGGGTCCTCGGCGTCCGCGCCGCCCGTCTGGTGCCGGACGCCGACGACGCGGGGCGAACCCGGCCAGCTGCTCCCGTCCTCGCCGCCGGTGTCCGTGACGATCAGCGGGGCGCGCGACTCGGCCACGACCTGTTCCTGCCGCGCACGCGGGGCCCTCGGGTCGAGCGGCACGTAGGCGCCGCCCGCCCTGAGAACCGCCAGCAGCGTCACGACGAGATCGGCCGACCGCTCCAGCAGCACGGCGACAGGCGTCTCCGCGGTCACGCCGCAGCCGGCGAGCCGTCCGGCCAGCTCCGCCGAGCGGGCGTCCAACTCGGCGTAGCTGAGGGCGACTCCGGGTGCTCGGAGGGCCACGGCGCCGGGCGTGGCGCGTACCTGCTCGGCGAAGCGCCGCGGAACGGTACGGGCGGCGGACGGCGGCAGGGCGGCCCCGGTGCCCCAGCCGGTGAGCAGGCGGCGCCGTTCCGGCCGTCCGAGGATGTCCAGCGCGTGCAGCGGCTCGTCCGGGCGGGCCGAGGCGGCTGCCAGCAGCCGTTCGAAGCGTTCGCCGAAGGCCTCGGCCGTCGCGCGTTCGAAGAGGGCGCTGCGGTATTCGATCCGGCCGTCCAGGCCGAGGCAGGCGCCGTCCGGCCCGCGGTGCTCGTACACGCTCAGGCACAGGTCGAACTTGGCGGCGCTGGTGTGCACGGCGCTGACCGTCGTCGACAGGCCCGGCAGGTCGAGCTGCCGGGGCGGCGCCTGCGTGAGGGTCATCATCACCTGGAACAGCGGCTGGCCCGGGGCGCTCCGGTCGGGGTTGAGGGCTTCGACGACGAGGTCGAACGGCACGTCCTGGTGCTCGAAGGCCGCGAGGTCCGCCTCCCGTACCCTCGCCAGCAGTTCGCGGTACGTGGGCGATCCCGAGGTGTCCGTACGCAGCACCACCGTGTTCACGAAGAACCCCACGAGGCCGTCGAGGCGTTCGTCCGCCCGGCCTTCGACGGCGGTTCCCACGGGTACATCCGTGCCCGCTCCCAGACGCGTCAGCAGCGCGGCCAGCGCGGCGTGCACCGCCATGAACGGACTGGCCTGCTCGGAGGCCGCCAACTCGGCCAGCCGGGCGTGGACTTGGGCGGGCACGCGGAAGCCGACGCTGTCCCCGGCGCTGCTGGACTCCTCCGGTTCCTCCGGGCTCGGTGCCCGGTCGGCGGGGAGCGGGATACGCCGCGGAAGGTCTTCGAGAGCGCGGGTCCAGTGACCGAGGCCCTCGTCCGTCCCGGGTGCCTGCGCGTCCCCATCGTCGAGCAGTCCGCGCTGCCAGAGGGCGTAGTCGGCGTACTGGACGGGCAGCGGCTCCCAGTCGGGCCCGGCGCCCCGGCAGCGGGCGGTGTACGCGGCGGCCAGGTCGTGCAGCAGCGGGCCGAGGGAGGCGGCGTCGCACGCGATGTGGTGCAGCAGGAGCAGCAGGGCGTGTTCGCGCCGTCCGCAGGCGAACAGCCGGGCCCGCAGGGGAGGTTCGGAATCCAGCCGGAAGGCGTGGCGGGCAGCCGCGGCGAGTGCGTCCTCCAGCCCGCCAGGGTCCGTCCGCACGTCGGAGAGCCAGGGGTCAGCCGCCTCCGGCGTGAGCACCGACTGCTCGGCGTGGCCGCCGCGTTCGACCACGACCGTGCGCAGCGGCTCGTGCCGTGCGGTGACGTCGCCGAGGGCGGCGCGGAGCGCCTCGCGGTCGAGGTCCCCGGTCATCCGCAGCACGAGCGGCACGTTGTACGTGGCGTCGGGGCCGGTGAGCGACTGCTGGAACCACAGACGGCGCTGGGCGTGGGAGAGCGGGATGCTCTCCGGCCTCACCTCCCGCGGCGTGAGCGCGGGGAGGGGACGGCGGGCGGGGGTGCCGCCGGAGTCGCGGAGGGCGCGGACGCGTGACGCGAGCCCCCCGACGGTCGGGTACTCGAATACGTCCCGCACGTCGACGGGGGCGTGCAGCTCTCTCCGTACGCGGCTGACCAGCCTGGTCGCACGCAGACTGTCGCCGCCGAGGGCGAAGAAGCCGCCGCCGCCCGCACGCGGCACGTCGAGCAACTCCCGGTAGAGGGCGGCCAGTCGCCGCTCCTCGGGCGCTTGGAAGAGCTGGTCGTCGTCCTCGCCGGCGGTGCTCCGTGACGCCTCGCGGACGGCGGACGCGGGGGACGGCAGGGCCCGGCGGTCCAGCTTCCCGCTGGCGGTCAGCGGCAGCCGCTCCAGGGGCACGAAGACCGAGGGCACCAGGTGCTCGGGCAGCTTCGCGAGCAGATGCTCGCGCAATTCCGCTCCGGACGGGACGACTTCGCCCTGCGGGGCGTGCGCGTCCGTCCCGGCCTCTTCCCCGGGTCCGTTCCGGGGGGCTTGCCCGGAACCGTCCGGGACCACGTACGCCACCAGCCGGGCCTCGTCCGCGCCTTCGCCGTGGCCCGCACCTTCGTCGCCCTCGCCGGCCCGGCCCGGGTCGCCGCCGTCCGCGACGGCGGTCACCACGGCCTGCCCGACCCCAGGGGCCTGTGCCAGGACGGCCTCGATCTCGCCGGGTTCGATACGGAAACCGCGGACCTTGAGCTGGTCGTCGGCCCTGCCCGCGTACTCCAGTCCCCCGTCCGCGCGCAGCCGGGCCAGATCCCCCGAGCGGTAGAGGCGGGAGCCCGGCGGACCGAACGGGTTCGCCACGAAACGGGACGCGGTGAGGGCCGCGCGGCCGAGGTAGCCCCGCGCGACGCCCGGGCCGGCGACGTACAACTCCCCTGTCGTGCCCGGCGGTACGTGACGCAGGCGGCTGTCGAGCACGTGGAAGCGGGTGCCCGGTATCGCCCGGCCGATGGGGCTGCCGTACTCGGCGAGATGGCTCCCGGCCAGGTCGACCCGGCTCGCGTGCACCGTGGTCTCGGTGATGCCGTACATGTTGACCAGCACCGGGGAGTCCGGGCCGTGCCGGTCCCGCCACGCGCGCAACCGGTGCGGGCGCAGCGCCTCCCCTCCGAAGACGACGTAGCGCAGGGCGGTCGGCCGCTCCCGGCCGGTGCCGGCGGCGGCCCGGGCCTCGGCGTCGGCCTCGTCCAGGGCGCGGAACGCGGAGGGCGTCTGGTTCAGTACGGTCACGCCCTCGCGGCGGAGCAGGGTGAGGAACTCCCTTGGTGAGCGGCTTACTTCGTGGCCGACGACCACGAGCCGCCCGCCGTGCGCGAGAGCGCCCCACATCTCCCACACGGAGAAGTCGAAGGCGCAGGAGTGGAACATCGTCCACACGTCGTCCGGGCCGAACCCGAAGGGCGCGGCCGCCTCGGTCAGCAGCGCCACGATGCTGCTGTGCTGCACCACCACGCCCTTGGGACGGCCGGTGGAGCCGGAGGTGTAGATGGTGTAGGCGGCGTGCTCCGGCCGCAGCGGCGAGAGACGGTCGGAGTCCGTGACGGCGGAGGACGACGCCTGCGCCGCCTCGTCCCGAAGTGCGCGCAGCTCGCCGGGTGTCACCGTGAGCAGCGGGCTCGCGTCGTCCTGGATCATGGCGATGCGCTCGGCCGGCCAGCGCGGGTCGAGCGGCAGGTAGGCCGCTCCGGTCTTGCTCACGGCGAGGATCGCGGTGACCAGGTCCACGTCGCGCGGCAGCAGCAGCGCCACGGTGCGCTCAGGGCCGGCGCCGCGCTCCACCAGCGCCCTGGCGAGCCGGTTGGCGCGGGCGTCGAGTTCGCCGTACGTGAGGCTTCCGCGCCCGTGCCCCTGCTCGCCGCCGGTTCCCGAACTGACGGCTGTGGCACCGGGGTTGCGACGCGCCCAGCGTTCGGCCAGCTCGGGGAGAGTCCTCGCGGAGGAGGAGGCCGGGGCGCCAGCCGGGGAAGGCTCGGGCGCGGCGTCCGGCCGGTGCGGTCCGGAGCCGGGCAGCAGCAGCCTGCGCTCGCCTGCCGTGAGCGTGTCCAGCTCTCCGGCCGGCCGATGCGGCTCCGCCGTGAGCCGGCGCAGCAGCACCGCGAACCGGCGCGCCTCGGCGGCTGCCTCCCGTCCCGCGAACTTCGCGGGGTCGGCGTCCACGTCGACGCGCAGCCCGCCGCGCTCCGCGTCCTGGTAGACGGTCAGGGAGAGGTCCTCGACAGGACCGATCGCGACGTTGCGCATCACCGCCGGCCGTCCCGCGAAGAGCTGCCCGTAGTCGAAGGGCAGCACGTTCACCGCCAGGCCGTACAACCGGTCCGCGCCGCCCGTGAGACCGAGATCACGGCGCAGGTCCTCGTACCGGTAGCGCTGGTGCCCGAGCACGGCGCCCAACTCGGCGCCGACGGCGCGCACCAGCTCCGACGCGGGCCGCTCCAGCGCGACGGGCACCCTCAGCGGCAAGACGTTGGAGGCCATGCCCGGCACGGAACGCAGCGCCGGTCCCACGCGCGCCGTGACGGGCAGGCCCAGCACCACCTCCCCGTCCGCCTCGGGGCCCGAGCGGGCTTGCGCGTGCAGCGCGGCCGCCGCCAGCACGAGCGCGGGCCACCGCACTTCGAGGCGGGCGGCCTCCTGCCGCACGGCCCGGCTCACCCCCGCGGGGAGCACCGCGCTGCGGCGCACCGCCGTCCCGGACGCCTCAGCGCCGCCCGACGCCCCGGACCCGCCTGACGCAACCGGCGTTCCGCCGCCGTTCCACGACAGGTCCGGGGCTGCGGGCCGGCCGGCCGTCCTGCCCAGCCAGAACTCGCGGTCGGCGGCGAACCGCGGCGATGCGCGGTAGGCGTCCTCCTCGTCGAGCAGCGCGCGCAGCGGCCCGAACTCCCCGGTCGGTACCGGCTGTTGTGCTTCGAGCGCGGCGTACACCTCGCCCAGCCGCCGTGCGAACAGCGAGGAGCTGTACCCGTCGAGGACGAGGTGGTGGGCGCCCAGGTACCAGCACGTGCGCGTCTCCGCGAGCTCGAGCAGGCCGCCGCGCAGCAGCGGGCCCCGGCCGAGGTCGAAGGGGCGGGCGAGGTCGGCGCGCATCCACGCCGTCGCTGCCCGCCGGGGCAGGCGCTCACGGGTGAGGTCGACGAAGGGGACGTCCGGTGCGCCGCCGGGCAGCGGGCGGACGTACTGGACGGGCTCGCCGTCCGCACCGGCCGTGAACTCGGCGCGCAGCGCCTCCGCTTCGGCGGCGGTCTGCCGGAACGCAGCCCGGAAGGTCTCCGGGTCGAGCCGCCCCGACACCTCGACGCTGATGCCCACGTGGTAGCGGGACGGACGCGGCGCGAGTGCCTGGCCCAGCCACATGCCGGACTGGGCCGTGGACAGGGCGAACGGCCCGTCCCGCCCCTCAGCCGCGCCGCCCTCCTGGGAGGGCTCCCTCATGCTCGCTCCGATCCGTTCCACATCTCCGCCCGCCCGTACGGGAGTCGCCGCCCGCCGCTCATCCGCCGCCCGCCCGGCGCCGCCCCCGGCGATGTCGGGCGCCGGGTCCGGCAGCGGGCGGCGCGCCTCATCCGCCGCCGCTCATCCGCCCGTTCTCATGCGCCGGGCTCCGGCCTCGTGGGGTCCTCCTGGAGGCGCGGCAGCAGCACGCGGCCGATACCGCCCAGAGCGTCGGGGCGCCCCATCTGCCCGTGCGAGTGCTCCACGGACCGCACCTCGGGCTTGCCGCCGTCCAGGTACGGCAGCCACAGCTCGGCCGCGAGCTGGGGGTCCGTCTCCCGGGCGGCGAACACCAGCACGTCGCCGGCGAACCGGCCCGGCTCGTGCGCACGGGAGAGCGTGCCGTTGTTGAGGAAGATCCGGCAGATCGCCGCGACCCTCGCCTCGTCGAACGTGGCCAGCAGCCCCGTACGGTCCCTGGCGATCTCCAGGAAGCGCGGATAGGTGAGGGTCTCGCCCGCCCAGAGGGACGGGTCGTAGCCGAAGAACTCCAGGATCAGGCCGAGGACGACTCCGACGCCGCCGTCGGCCGGGATCTCGGCCGGCTCCTCCTGCCCGCCGGTCTGCTGCTCCGCCAGGCCGCCGTTCCCCGGCCCCGCGGGGAAGGCGTCGAGCACGGACAGCAGGCCGACCGTCTCGCCGCCCGCCTGGAGCTGGACGGCCATCTCGTGAGCGACGAGACCGCCGAAGGACCACCCCAGCAGGTGGTACGGGCCGGAGGGCTGGACCTGGCGGACCTGCCGCAGGTAGTCCGCCGCCATCTCCTTGACCGTCGCGGGCAGCACCTCGCTGCCGTCCAGGCCGCGCGCCTGGAGGCCGTACACGGGCTGCTCGGGGCCGAGTTGGGCCGTCAGCCCGGCGTAGGACCAGCTGATTCCGGCCGCGGGATGGACGCAGAACAGCGGCGGCCGGCTGCCCGTCTCGCGCAGCGGAAGCAGCACGCCGATGCCTCCGGCGTCCTGCTCGTCGCCGGCCGGACCCGCCGTACCGGACCCGGCCGCCTCCGCGGAGCTTCTGCCGCTGTCCTCGCCGCTCTCGACCGCGCCGACGCTCCTCGCCGGGTCTTCGGCCGTGGTCGCCAGCAGCGCCTGGAACCGGGTGGAGAGCTTCTCCACGTACTCGCGGTCCAGCAGGTGGGGGCGGTAGTCGAGCCTGAGGAAGAGGCGTTCGCCTCGCGCCGAGACGATCAGCCCGAGCGGGTAGTGGGGCGCGTCGTCGCCGCTGGCGCCCGTCAGGGCGAGCCCGGGTGCGGGCTCGTCCATGACGCCGTCGATCGGATAGTTCTCGAAGGCCATCACGGTGTCGAACATGTCGCCCATGTCCGTGATCCGGCGTATCTCGCCGAGTCCGATGTGGTGGTACGGCATGAGCGACGTCTGCGCCTGCTGGAGCCGCACGAGCAGCGAACCCAGCGACTCCTCCGGGTCGAGGCGCACCCTCGTCGGGACGGTGTTGATGAAGAGCCCGACCATCGACTCCACACCCGGCAGGTCGGCGGGACGGCCCGAGACGACCGACCCGAAGACCACGTCGTCCTGGCCGGTGGAGAGGCCCAGCAGCACGCCCCAGCAGGCCTGCAGGACCGTGTTCAGCGTGACGCCGTGCCGGCGCGCCATCTCCACGAGGGCGGTGGTGGTCTCCTCGCTGAGCTCCACCGCGACGTGCTCCGGCGGCTTCGGTTCGCGGTCGCCCTCGTCGGGCGCGAGGCGCGTGGCCGAGCCGAGACCGGCCAGCGCCTCACGCCACGCGGTCTCCGCGGCTCCGGTGTCCACTCCCTCCAGCCACGCGAGGTAGTCGCGGAAGGGGGTGACGGCGGGCAGCCCGGAGACCTGCTCACCGGTGATCTCGCCCTCGCCGCCGCCCTCCCTGTACAGGGCGAACAGTTCGCGTACGAGGATGGGCAACGACCAGCCGTCCAGCAGAATGTGATGGGTCGTCATGACGAGCCGGTAGCGGTTCTCCCCCGTCGTCATGAGCATCATCCGCACCATCGGCGGCCGGGACGGGGAGAACGGCCTCCCCCGCTCGCTGCGCATGAGCCGGACCGTCTCCCGCTCGCGCTGCTCCTCGGTCAGCCACCTCAGGTTCTCCTCACGCCACGGCAGCCGGGCGTCGCCGCACACGACCTGGACGGGCTGGCGCATGCCGTCGTGCACGAACGCCGCTCGCAGGTTGCCGTGCCGGTCGAGGAGCGCCTGCCCGGCCCGCCTCATCCGCTCGGGGTCGAGCGAGCCCTCCAGGTCGAGCGCGAGCTGCACCGTGTAGAGGTTGTGGCGGGCCTCGTCGCCCGCCTCCCCGTCGTCGTCGGCGAGCGCGCCGAGCAGCACGTGGTAGAGCATGCCCTGCTGGAGGGGGGAGAGGGGAAGGATCTCCTCCAGGTGCGGGTGGGCCTCCTCCAGCGACTCGATCTCGCCCTGGTCGAGCTGGACGAGCGGGAAGTCGGACGGTGTGCGGCCGCCCGCTCCCGGCTGCGTCGCGTACTCGGCGAGGGAGTCGAGGATCTCGAACCAGGCGTCCGCCACGTCCTTGACGGTCTGCTCGTCGACGACGCCCTCCGGCCACACGAAGGAGACCGCCAGCTCGGTGCCGTCCTCGGCGTCCTGGGTGAGGGCGTTGATGGACAGCGGGTGGGTGAGCGGCATGTCCGCGTCCGCTCCGGCGGTCATCGCCGTCTCCGGTGCCGGGGCCCAGTCGCGTTCACCTGCGGCCGCGGGCAGCAGGAACCGGCCGAAGTAGTTGAAGCCGATGTGCCGCGGCGGCGCGGACGCCAGGGACAGCGACGTCTCAGGGTTGAGGTAGCGGAGCAGCCCGAAGCCGATGCCCTTGTCGGGGATCGTGCGCAGCTGCTCCTTCACGCGACGCAGCGCACGGCCCAACTCCGGTCCCGCGCCGCCGCCTTGGGGAACCTCCTCACCCGGTGCGAGCCGTACGGGGTACATGCTGGTGAACCAGCCGACGGTGCGGGAGAGGTCGGCGCCGGGGACGACCGGTTCGCGGCCGTGCCCCTCGACGTCGATCAGCACGTCGCCCTCGCCGTCCCCGGCCCCCACGCAGCGGCGCACGGCGAGAGCCAGCGCGGTGAGCAGCACGTCGTTGATCTCGCAGTGGAAGGCCGCCGGGATGGTGGTGAAGAGGTGGCGGGCGCGCTCCGCGCCGTAGGTGAGCAGATGCGACCGCGCCCGTCCGGTCGTGTCGCGGGCCGGATCCAGGGGGCGGCTCGCGAGCTGCGGTCCGGCGGTGTCGAGCATCTCCGACCACAGGGGCAGTTCGGCCAGCCGCTTCTCCTCCCGCGCCTGAGCGGACAGCGCCCGGCTCCAGTGCCGCAACGGAGTTTCGACCGGCTGGAGTTGCGGGGCCCGTCCGGCCTCCAGCGCCTCGTATGCGGCGGCCAGGTCGGGCACGATGATGCGCCACGAGACGCCGTCCACGGACAGGTGGTGGCCCATGAACATCAGCCGTCCGGGCTCGTCCCGGCCCGCGTCGAACCACACGACGCGGACCATCCTGCCCGCCTGCACGTCCAGTTCGGACTTCGCCCGGGCGGCTTCATGGCCGATGACCTCCGCGAAGTCGCCGTTCAGCTCGGTGACGTCGACGCGCCTGACGGACGGGGACGCCGGCACCGACTGCGGCGGACGCACCGTCAGCCTCCAGTCCCGCTGGGACGTCTGGAGGCGCAGCCGTAGCGCGTCGTGGTGGTCGAAGAGGGTCTGCACGGCCTTCGTGAGCACGTCCTGGCGGAGCCCGCCGGGCACCTGCAGCAGCACGGCCTGGTGGAACCCGTCGACGGGGCCGCCGAGTTCGCGCAGCCAGTGGACGATCGGGGTGAGGGGCACCTCGCCCACCCCGGACTCGGTGTCCCCCTTGGCGGTGCGGGCCGTCTCCCGCGCCACGGAGGCCAGCGCCCGGACGGTCTTGTGCTCGAAGACGTCCTGCGGCGTGAGGACGAGCCCGGCCTTGCGGAGCTGGCTCACGAGCTGGATCGAGACGATGCTGTCGCCGCCCAGGTCGAAGAAGCTGTCCTCCGGGGCGACTTCGGGCAGCCGGAGCACCGAGGCGAACACCCCGGCGACGATCTCCTCGCGGGACTTCTCCGGCTTCGCGCCCTCGTCCTCGTCCCCGGACGGGGTCGCCCCGGCCGGGTCCGGTGCCTCCGCGGTCGGCTGCTCCGGCGGCGCGGATTCACCGGCCGCGGGGGCGGCTTCGGTCGCGGAGGCCGGTGCGGGCCCGGACTCAGCGGGCGGCGCGGGCCGGTGCTCGGCGGGCGGCGGGGCCTGGTCGTCCGGTGCCGGTTCGGGTGCCGGCGCCGTACGGGCTGAGGGGCCGGGTTCCGGCAGGGCTCCGCGGTCCAGCTTGCCGCTCGGCGTACGCGGCAGCTCCTCCAGCAGCGTCACGGAGGCCGGGACGAGATACGCCGGCAGCCGCTCGGCCAGCCACTCCCGCAGCGCCTCGGGCTCCGCGCCCGCCGCCCCTCCGGACCGTGCGGGGACCGCGTAGGCGGTGAGCCTCGCCTCGCCCCGGGCGTCCTCGCGCACCGTGCAGACGGCCCCGGCGACCCCCTCGTGGCGGGCGAGCACGGACTCGACCTCGCCCAACTCGATGCGAAAACCCCGGAACTTGACCTGGCCGTCGATGCGGCCGAGGAAGTCGAGCTGCCCGTCCCCCGTCCAGCGCACGAGGTCGCCGGTGCGGTACATGCGCTCGCCCGGCGCGCCGAACGGGTCGGCCACGAAGCGTTCCGCGCTGAGACCCGGGCGCCGCAGGTAGCCGCGGGCGATCCCCGAACCGGCGAGGTACAGCTCGCCCGGCCGTCCGGGCTCGACGGGCTGGAGCGCTCCGTCGAGGACGTAGGTGCGCACGTGCCCCAGCGGACGTCCGATGGGCGGCGCGGCCGCGCCCTCCGCCTCCCCGGAGCCGGAGCCGGAGCCGGAGGCGGCGCCGGAGCTGTCAGCTGCGTCCGTCCAGGCGGTCGCGTACACCGTGGCCTCGGTGGGCCCGTAGACGTTCATCAGCTTCGTGCCGGGCATCGTCGTACGCACCCGCTCGGCGAGCGACGCCGGCAGCGCCTCGCCCGCCATGGACAGGGTCGCGGCCGACAGTTCCAGGCCGCCGTACTCGGTGAGCTTCGCGAGCACCGACGGGATCGCGCACACCAGTCCGCCGGACCAGCGCGGCGGGTCGCCGTCCAGCAGCGACAGCAGGTCGCGTACGACCTCGACGCGGCCGCCGCACGCGAGCGCGGGGAAGATCTCGGCGACGGAGACGTCGAAGCTGAAGGAAGTCGCCGCGAGGGTGTGGGAGAGCGTCTCCGTCCCGAACTCCCCGTGCGCCCAGGCGATCAGGGCCACGACGTTGCGGTGCGGTACGACCACGCCCTTCGGGGTCCCGCTGGAGCCCGAGGTGTAGATCACGTACGCCGGATGGGAGGGGGAGAGCGGCGCGGCGCGGTCCGCGTCGGTGAGGGGCGCGGTTGAGCGGCGGCCCACCTCCTCCGCCGTCTCCGGGTCGTCGAGCACGACGGCGGACGCCGCCGCGGCGTACCGGCGCTCGGCCGCCGCCGCGTAGCTCTCCGCCCCCGCCTGATCCGTCACCACGCAGCACGGACGCGCGTCGCGGATCATGAACGCCAGCCGCTCGGCCGGGTACGCCGGATCGAGCGGCAGGTACGCGGCGCCCGCCTTGAGCACGGCGAGCATCGCCACGACCGTCTCCGCCGAGCGTCCGAGCATCAGGCCGACGACGCGTTCGGGGCCGGCGCCCTGCTCGATCAGGAGACGCGCCAACCGGTTGGCGCGGTCGTCCAGTTCACGGTAGGTCAGGCTCAGCGAGGCGTCGGTGACGGCGACCGCGTCGCGGTGCCGCCCGGCTGCGGCGTCGAGCAGCTCCGGGAGGGTGCGGGCGGGAAGCTGCGGCTCGCCGGAGCCGCGCGCCCAGGACAGCACGGTCTCCCGCTCGTCGTCGCCGAGCAGGGCGAGGGAGCCGACGGGGCTGTCGGGAGCGGTGACGGCCGCGTCGAGGAGCCGCCTGAACCGTTCGCCGTGCGCGTCGAGTTCCGCTTCCGTGCAGCGGTCGGCGGGGCCGGAGAAGGCGATGCGCAGCGTGCCGTCGCCCGGGTCCTCGTCGACGGCGACGCGCAGGTCGCCGGTCTCGTCGCCGCCGATGCGGCGGACGGTGGCGGCCAGCTCTCCGAAGCGGACCGCGTGCACGGCCGTCCGCACGTCCACGACGGTCCCGTAGAGCCGCGCGCCTTCGCCGGTGACGCCCAGCTCCGCGCACAACTCGGCGTGCCGGTACCGCTGGTGGCGCCGCACCCTGCGGCTCTCCAGCGCGACCTGCCGCGCGAGACGGGCGAATCCGGTGCCCGGACGGACGGCGACGCGCAGCGCGGCGACGTCCCCCGCCGAGCCGGGCACGCGCCGGGCGGCGCGGCTGAGGCGGCCGTCGACCGGCATGCCCAGCACGACGTCGGTGCCGCCCGTCATGCGGTGCACGTAGGCGGCGGCAGCGGCCAGTACGACTGCGGCCGGGTCGGTTCCGGTCCGGCGCGTGGCGGCACGTACCCGGGTACTCGCCTCGAAGCTCAGCACGGCCGCCCGGGAACGCACGCCATGCGCACCGGCCGTCTCACCGCCGTCGGAGGGCGCGCCGGGGACGAGCGTCAGCGGCTCGGGCCGCCCGGCGGTGCGCCGCAGCCAGAACTCCCGGTCCTCCGCGGGCTGCAGGGACGAGCGGTACTCGGTCTCCTCCGCCTCCAGCTGGGACAGCGGAACGAGTCCGCCCTCCTCCGGCGCCCAGCCCTCCGTACGGGCCGTGTAGACCTCGGCGACGCGCCGGGTGACGAGGGCGCAGCCGAAACCGTCGACGACCGCGAGGTGGTGGCGGTGGAACCAGCGGAAACGCCCCGCGGAGAGGCGGATCAGGGCCTGGGAGGACAGTTCCGCCGTCAGCGGCCTGGCCAGCTCGGTCCGCTCCCACTCCTCCGCGGCGGCCTCCGGGTCGCTCTCCCCGCTGAGGTCGATCTTCGCGAGGGTGAAGGTGCCGTAGGGCTCCAGCTGCGGTACGCCGTCCGCCGTCTGGCGGGCGGTGCCGTCGGCGAGCCGCAGGCGCAGCGCCTCGCTCTCGCCGGTGACCTGGCGGACGGCTTCCTCGAAGTGCGCGGTGTCCAACGCGCCGTGGATCTCGACGACTTCGGTCACCTGCGGCTGCGGTGCACCGGGCTCGCCGGCCGGCCGCGCGCCGGACCGTGTCCGGCGCCAGACCTCGCGGCCGGCGGCGGACATCGGGATGCGCGCAGTGTGGTGGTCAGCCATGACTGTTCTCTCCCCGGGTGGCGAGCGGGCTCTGCGGATAGGTGTGGAAGCCCCTGCCGGCCTTGCGGCCGACGCTGCCCTCGGCGACGAGCCCGGCCAGCAGGGCGCACGGCCGGAAGCGTTCGTCTCCGGTGTGCTCACGGAGTACGTCGAGGGTGTCGACGATGGTGTCGAGGCCGATGAGGTCCCCCGTGCGCAGCGGCCCCATCGGATGGCCGAAGCACTCCTGGAAGACGCGGTCCACGGTCTCCGCGTCGGCGGTGCCCTGCTGCAGGACGGCCGCCGCCTCGTTGACGGTGAGCATCAGGACGCGGTTGGTCACGAAGCCGGGGCCGTCCCCGACGACGATGGGCTTCTTGCCGATGCGCGCCAGGAAGCCGAGGGTGAGCGCGAGGGTGTCCTCGCTGGTGAGGGGCGAACGCACCACCTCCACCGCGTCCTTGAGCGGCGCGGGGTTCATGAAGTGCGTGCCGATGACGCGGTCGGGGCGCCCCGTGAAGGAGCCGAGCCGCTCGACGGGGATGGCCGAGGTGCAGGAGGCGAAGACGGTCCCGGCACCGCATGCCTCGTCGAGGCCGCGGAGCACCTTCTCCTTCACCGGCACCTGCTCGCGTGCGCACTCGACGACGAACGCGGCGTCCCCGAGAGCGGTCAACTCGTCGGTGAAGCGGACGAGTTCGAGGGGGTCGGCCGCCGCTCCGCCACCGTCCGGCCGTCTGCCGCGCAGCAGGCTGCTCAGCCGCAGTCCGGCGCGCAGCCGGGCGGCCCCGTCCTCCCGTGCCGCTGCGTCCGGGTCGACGACGACCACGGGATGGCCGGCCTGTGCGAAGCACTGGGCCACGCCGGCTCCCATGGTGCCGGCGCCGACGACGCCCACCGGCGCGTCCGGCTCGATGTCCTTGCGTTCGCCCACGGTCGCGGGCCCCTTTCGGTCTCCGTGTCTCATACATCGTGAGGTCAGCCGGCGTGCGGCGAAGTGTCCGGCAGCCACAGGTCGTTCAGCGGGGTACGGGGCTCCCTCGTACCCGAACCCAGCAGCGAGACCAGGCCGTCGGCCATGGCGGACACCGTGGCGGCGTCGTACAGGTCGGTGCGGTAGTCCACGCAGACGCTCAACTCGCCTTCCTGCGGGCCTTCCACGACTGTCCAGGCGAGGCCGGCGGGCCCGTGCGGCCCCGGCTGCCCCTCCGTCCCGGCCGCCGCGGGCAGGGCCAGCCGGGCTCCGCCCGCCCCGGGCCACCGCACCGCCCGCACGTCCAGTCCCGCCCGCTCGCCCAGCGAGCGCGGCAGCCGGTGGTGCGCGTACGTCACGTCGAAGAACGGTGCGCGGCCGGGCTCCCGGGGCACGCGGAGCTTCCGCAGCACGTCCTGGAACGGCACGTCGCCGTTGGCCTCGGCCTCGGCGATCACTTCGCGGACCCGGCCGGTCAGGCAGTCGAGGCCGGGCTCGTCGGCGGTGCCGATCCGCAGCGACAGCGGGTTCGCGAACGGCCCGACGATCTCGCCGAGCCGCGGCCGGGACTGCACGTCGGCGGCCTGGTCGGGGTCCGGGGCCGCCTCCAGCAGGCCGACCAGCACCTCGTCCGAGCCCGAACGCAGCGACAGCAGTGCGACGATGCCCGCCAGCAGCGTCTCCCGCGGCCCGGTACGGCCCAGCTCGCCCGCCAGGGAGGCGGGCAGGCGGAAGCCGTGGGTCGCGACGGCGCCGGGGCCCGGCCGCGCCGAGACGGGCCGCGGCCTGTCGGTGGGCGGCTCGAACGCCCCGAGTCCGGCCAGCCGCTCCTGCCAGTAGGCGAGTTGGCCGTCCAGCAGGCCGTCCTCCCGGAGGCGGCGCTGCCACTGGGCGTAGTCGTCGTAGGAGACGGGCAGCGTCGCCGGGCTGGGCTCCGTGCCTCCGCGGCGGGCCCCGTAGAAGGCGAACAGGTCCCCGAAGAAGACCCCCGGCTGAGCGCCGTCGTAGACGTCGCGGTGCGTCGTCACCACGAGGACGTGGTCGTCGGGACCGGTCGTCAGCAGCAGGGCGCGCAGCGCGTGGCCCGTCGCCGGGTCCACTGCGGTGCGTCCGTGCGCGACGGCCAAGTCCCGGGCGGCTGCGGCGGGTTCGTCGCGGCCGGAGACGTCCGCTGTCCGCAGGAACCCGGCGCCGGCGGTCCCGCTGTCACGGGCGAAGGGTGACAGCGTCTGCCGCTGGGGCAGCGGGAAGCGGGTCCGCAGCACGTCGTGCCGGTCCGCGAGGTCGCCGAACGCGGAGCGCAGCGCGTCCGCGTCGACGGCGCCGCGCAGCCGCAGGCAGGCGGTGACGGAGTCGCCGCCGCTCTCCACGCCGCGTGCCGGTCCTGGAGCCGCCGGCGCCTGCGAACCCGCGCCGGGGCGGGCGGCGTCCGGCTCGGCCTCCGGGGGCCCGGCGGCCTCCGGGAGGGTCCGCGGCGCGCCGTCGTCCGCGGCCCTCCCGGCGCCGGTGCGGGAGGCGGGCGGACCGGCGGGCAGCTCGCGGTGGTCGGCGTCGGGGTCCTCGACGGCCGCCCACAGCAGCTTCAGCAGGGAGTCGGTCATGGCCGAGACGGTCCCGGCGTCGAAGAGCTGCGTGCTGTACTCGACGGCGACTTCGAGCTCTTCGAGGTCCGGCCGCTCCGCGACGACCATCGTGATGTCGAACTTGGCGGTGCCGGGCGGGAGTCCGGGGAAGAGCGGCGTCTCGTCGGCGTCGCCGTCCGGGCGTCCCGGGTTGAAGGTCGTCTCGCCGAAGGAGAAGTTCGGCGGCAGCGTCTGGTGGACGTACATGACGTCGAAGACGGGGTTCCTGCCGGGGTCGCGGTCCGGCGCGACCTCCCGCACGACCTTGTCGAACGGGATCTCCTGGTGCTCCATGCCGTCCAGCACCACGGCCCGGACGCGGCGCAGCAGTTCGCGGAAGCCGGCCTCCCCGGACAGGTCGGTGCGCAGGGCGATGGTGTTGTTGAAGAAGCCCAGCAGGCCCCACAGTTCGGGCCTGCTGCGGCCGATGGTCGGCGTGCCGACGACGATGTCCCGCTGCCCCGACCAGCGGGAGAGCAGCACGTTGAGCCCGGTGAGGATCACCATGAACAGCGTGGCCGTCTCCTCGCTGCCCAGGGCGCGGAGGCGGGCGACGAGTTCCGCCGGAACGGTGAAGCCGTACGTCGCCCCCGCATAGTCCATGCGGGCCGGACGCGGCCTGTCGGTGGGCAGCTCCAGCGCCGGCGGATCGGCCAGCTGCCGGCGCCAGTAGTCGAGTTCGCCGTCGAGCAGGGAGCCCTCCAGCAGGTCGCGCTGCCACCGGGCGTAGTCGCTGTACTGGACGGGCAGCGGCTCGGGGAGGTGCACGCGGCCCTCGCAGCGGGCCTCGTAGAACTGGAGCAGTTCGCCCATGAGGATCTGCGGCGCCCAGCCGTCGTTCACGCCGTGGTGCATCGTCCAGCAGAACAGGTAGTCGCCGGGGCCGATGCGCACGACGGTGACGCGCACCAGCGGGTCGTTGGCGACGTCGAAGACCCAGTGGGTCTCGGCCTGGACGGCCGCGCGTGCCGCCTGCTCGGGGTCCGGCTCGTCCGAGACGTCCAGCACCCGGAAGAAGTCCCCCAGTTCGGGACGGACGACGAGCCTCGGACGCCCGTCGACCTCCGCGAAGTTCGACCGCAGGGCCTGGTGCCGCTGCGCCAGGTCCTCCCAGGCCAGCCGCAGCGCCTCCAGATCGGGTTCGCCGCGCAGCCGCGAGGCGCCGGGAAGGTTGTACAGCGTGGTGCTCGGGTCGAGCTGGTGGTGGAACCACATGCGCTCCTGCCCGTAGGAGAGCGTCGGCTCCTGGTTGGGGCGGATGGGCGGCAGCCTGTGCGCGTCCCCGGACGCCGGACGCGGCTGCCCGCCGTCGGAGGTCCCCGGAGAGCCGTCCCGCTGCCCGTCCCCGGTGTCCTCGTGCGGCGGGCCGGAGTTCGGCGCGAGCTCCCCCGGGGAGGCGGGGGCGGGAATGCGCTCGGTGACGGCGGCGGCGAGGTCCGAGACCAGAGGGTGCGCGTAGACGTCGATCAGCTTGATCGAGGCGCCGAACTCCGTGAGCACCCGCTCGATGAGCTGAAGGGCGATGACGGAGTTGCCGCCGATGGAGAAGTAGTCGGCGTCGGCGGCCACTTCGTCGGCGTAGAGCAGTTCGGCCAGCGTGCCGCGCAGCCAGTGCAGCACGGCCTCCGGGCTGCCGTCCCGCTTGTCCTGGGGCACCGCGGCGGGGGCGACGGGAGGGTCAGGCGTGGCGGGCGTGGCGGCGGCAGCCGGAGCGGCCGCCGTCCGGTCGGGCCCGGGCAGCGGGCGGGCGGGCGCCTCACGCGGCTGCCCGGCGTCCTGAGCGGGGGCCGGTGGGCCGGAGTCGGGCGCGGGGGCTGGGGCTGGGGCCGCTGGAGCAGGCGCGGGGGCTGCCGGGGGTGCGGTGGGCGGCTGTTCCGGTGACGGTGCGGGAGCCTGGGCCGGTGCGGGCGGGGGCGCGGCGGCGGTCTGCGCCGCGGGGGGCGTGTCGAAGCGGATGATGTCGTCCAGCGGACGCGCCCAGCACCGCACCCCGTCGAACGGGTGCCCGGACAGCGGCAGCCTGCGGGGCGTGCGGCTCTCGCCTCCCCTGAGCGCCGGCCAGCCCAGGTCCAGCTGCGCCTCGTAGAGCCGGCCGAGCGCCTCCAGGGCGCTGCCGTGGGAGCCCCCGAGGGTGAGCACCTGCGCGCCGGGACGGCCGGCGAGCTGCCCGGACAGCAGGTCGCTGATCTCGCCGCGCGCCGCCAGCTCGACGAACACCACGGGTCCGGCGGCCAGTTGCTCCTCGACGGCGGCGTGCAGCCGGTCGGCGCGTACGGGGCCGCCGAAGACGTCCTGGCTCGCTCCCCCCGCCGCCCCCGCGTCCTTCGCCCGCTCCAGCGCCCGGGTGTCCTCGGCGGAGAGCTTGCCCTGCAGGTGGCGTACGGCGTAGCGGGAGACACCGGAGCTCATCAGGCCGCCGACGGGCACTCCGGCCCTCTTCAGCCAGGCGTGGGCGGCGAGTTGGGCACGTACACGGGACGACAGGCCGTCCGGCAGCGGCAGCCGGGCGGGCAGCTCGGCGCCCTCGCCCGCCGGTGCGCCCTCGGCGTCGCCCGAGAGCAGCAGGACGACGCGGGGCACGGCGGGAGCGGAACCCCCGCCGGAGAGCTGCCCGCCGGTTCCCGCCTGCTGCGCTCCGAGCCTCTTCCACGTGACCTGGGCGGCGAGCTTCAGCGCCAGCTCGGAGGACGTGCGGGCCACCAGGCCCATGCGGTGCCGGTAGTGGTCCCTTCCCTCGTTGAGCGTCATCGCGACGTCCGCCAACTGCTTCGTCCCGTCCCGCAGTTCGAGGGAGAGACGTTCGCAGAGGGCGACGAGGCCGCTCTCGCTGCGCGCCGAGAGACCGACGAGCAGCGGCCGCTGCCGCGCGCCCTCGGAGGACTCCGCGTCCCCCGAATCCTCCGGCGCGGCGGGGACGGGCGGCTGCTCGACGACGCAGTGCGCGTTGATGCCGCCCAGGCTGAAGGAGCTGACGCCGGCCCGGCGCAGCCCGGACTGCCAGGATCGGGCGGAGGTGACCACGTCGAGCCGCGCCGCCTCCAGGTCGACGTCCTCGCCGGGACGGGTGAAGTGCAGGGTCGGGTAGAGCTCCGCGTCCCGCACGCTGAGGATCGTCTTGACGAGCCCCGCGATGCCGGCTGCGTGGTCCAGGTGGCCGAGGTTGGTCTTCACCGAGCCGATGGGCAGGACGTCTCCGCTGCCGCCGCGGGCCAGTGCCAGCCCTTCCACCTCCACCGCGTCGCCGAGCTTCGTGCCGGAGCCGTGCGCCTCGATGTATCCGGCCGTGGCGATGTCCGCACCGGCGCGCCGCCACGCCTTGCGGATCACCTCGGCCTGTGACGTGGCGCTGGGGGTGGCGATCGTCGCCGAGTGCCGGCCGTTGTGCACGACCGCGCTGCCGCGGATGACGGCGTGGACGAACGCACCCTCGGCCAGGGCCCTCTCCAGCGTGGTGAGCAGCAGCACGGCCCCGCCCTCGCCGCCTGCCGCGCCGTCCGCCGCTTCGTCGAAGGCGCGGCATTTGGCGGTCGGGGAGGCGATGCCGGGGAAGGCGCCGACGGTCGCCGCGGGCGGGACGACGTGCTTCAGGCTCACCCCGCCGGCGACGGCGAAGTCGGCGTCCCCGTCGCGCAGTTCACGTGACGCCTGGTGGACGGCGACGAGGGACCCGTTGCAGCCGGTGTCGACCCCGTAGCAGGGGCCGGTGAGCCCGAACAGGTGCGAGACGCGGGCGGGCAGCCCGCACGGGATGTTCCCGATCATGCTGAGCGTGCCGTACTCGCGGACCAGCGGCTGGTAGCCGTTGCTGGGTGAGCTGAAGACCACGGCCGTACGGGAGTCCCGCATCGCGGAGGCCGCGAAGCCCGCGTTCTCCAGTGCCTCGCGGGTGAGTTGGAGGGCCAGCCGGTGCTGCGGGTCCGTCACCTCTGCTTCGCGCCGCGAGAGGCCGAAGAACTCGTGGTCGAACAGGTCGATCCGGTCCAGGTAGCCCTGGTGCGGGTACTCCGCGTCCGGGTCGAGGCACGTGGACTCGACGCGCTCACGAGGTATCGGACGCACCGAGTCCCGTCCGGCGCGCAGGTTGTCGCGGAACTCGTCCAGGCTGTCCGCCTGCGGGAACCGGGTGGATATCCCGATCACCGCGATGCCCGCGGGCTCCCGTGACGCGTCCGTCCCGCCGAGACCGGCCCCACCGATGCTGCTCATATCGCCTTCCCGTCCATGCGCTCCGCCCTCACCGGCTGCCGTCGCCTCACAACTCGTAGGCCGCGGGGAGGTCTTCACCCGGCCCGTCGTCCTCGCCGTCCGGGCGGTGACCCAGCCGGCCGGTGATCGCTTCCGCCTGCGCGTGAACGGTCGTCAGGTCGAACAGCTCGCCCACGCGCAGCACCCCGGGCCAGGCGGCGTCGAGTTGCTTGTGCAGATCGATGACCCGCAGCGAACTGCCGCCCACCGCGAAGAAGTTGTCGTTCGGTCCGGCCTCACCGTGGCCGAGTACGGCGGCCCAGATCTCCGCGACACGGCCCGTGGTGCCGGCGGCAGCGCCCGGCCCGTCCGCGCCGCTCTTCCCCGCGGCACCGCCGCCGTCCAAGGGGCCGCTCGCACCCGTCTCTCCGGCGTCGGACGGCAGCAGCTCCCGCAGCGCCGTCCGGTCGGCCTTGCCGCTGGAGTTGAGCGGCATGCTCCGGAGCGTGCGGAAGTGGACGGGAACGGCCTGCTCCACCAGGAACTCCCAGCAGTGCGCCCGCAGATCGGACCACGAGGGCATGTCGCCGCCGGGTGAGACAGGGGTGAGGAAGGCGGTCAGCCGTGGCTCGCCCGACGCGTTCCCGCAGACCACGACGGCCTGGCCGACGGCCGGGTGGCGCTCCAACGCCGCCTCCACCTCGCCCAGTTCGATCCGCGCGCCGCGGATCTTGACCTGCTGGTCGCTCCTGCCGTGGTAATGCAACGACCCCGACTCCCCCACGTGTGCGATGTCGCCGGTCCTGTACATGCGTGACCCGGGCGGCCCGAAGGGGTCCGCGACGAACCTCTCCGCCGTCCTGCCGGGCTGCCCCGCGTAGCCGAGCGCCACGAACGGGCCGCCGATGTACAGCTCGCCCCGCACGCCGGGCGCCACTTCGCGGAGCCGGCCGTCCAGCACCCGCGCCTCGGCGCCCCGCCAGGGCCGGCCGATGGGGATGCGGGACCACGACGGGTCCAGCCCGGGCTCGACGGTGCAGGAGATCGTCGTCTCCGTGGGGCCGTACTCGTTGACCAGCACCGCCCGGGGAAGGCGTTCCGTGTGGTCCCGTACGAGGTCGGGAGTGCACGCCTCACCCGCGACGACGACCAGCCGCAGGGACTCCGGCAGCAGCCGGCTCTCCTTCAGCAGGGCGCGGTAGTAGGACGGCACGACGATGAGGTGCGTCGCGCCGTACTCCTCTGCCAGCCCGGCCAGTCCGTGGACCTGCTTGAGCTGCTTCTCGTCGGGGAGCACGAGCGTGTGGCCGTTGCAGAACGACCAGAACATGCCGCCGAGCATCCCGTCGAAGGACGCCCGCATGGCCATCAGGCAGACGGCGTGGTCCTCGCCGTAGACCTCCGTCCTCGGCTCGATGGAGGCGGCGAGCGAACCCCGGCTGACCATCACGCCCTTGGGGGTTCCGGTCGAGCCGGAGGTGCAGACGACGTAGGCCGGGGTCTCGGGGGACGGTTCGGCGTGCCCGCCGGCCCGTCCCGCCTCCTCCGCCGGTCCGGCGGCTTTGTCAGCGCCACCGGGTGCGAGGAGTCCGCGTACGTCCAGCCCCGCGACGTCGAGGCGTTCCGGGACGTCGGGCAGCCCCTCCAGCGCGGAGTCCGGGCCCGAGACCACCACCACCGCGCAGTCGGTGTCCGCCAGCAGGGCGCGGAGCCGGCTCGGCGGCTGGTCCGGTTCGACCACCGCCCACGCCGCACCGATGCGCAGCGCCGCGAGCATCGCCGTGACGGCGAGCGCGTTCTGTTCGAGCCTGACGCACACCACGCGGCCCGCGCTCGCGCCGCGTTCACGCAGCCTCCGCGCGAACGCGGCGGACGCCGCGTCGAGTTCGGCGTACGTCAGCTCCGTACCGCCGACGGCCAGGGCCGTCGTGTCCGGGGTCCGGGCGGCCTGCCTCCGGAACAGCTCCCAGACGGACGGCCGTTCCGCCTGACGGCTCTGCCCCGCGGCTCTCTCCGCCGCCTTGTCCGCAGTCTCGTGCGCCACGCTGCTCCCGGCCTCCTCAGTCCGTTCCGGTGACGACGCGGACGTGGCCCTGCTTCGCGGGGGCCGGCCTGTCGGGACCGAAGGCGAGCACGAGCGGGTCCTCGGTGCCGGGTACCGGCACGTAGCCGGCGAACCGGAGTGTGACCAGCATGTTCCTGTTGGCCTCGGTGGGCACGAAGTGCGCCACGGGCCGCCGTCCGCCTGCGAGGGACTCCCTCACGAGGTGGCCGAGGAGCACGGTGCCCGCACCGCGGGAGGCGACCCGGCAGGACATCAGCATCAGCCGCAGCACCGACTCGTCCGGCGTGAGCTCGGTGACGGCCAGTCCGATGATCCCGTAGTCCCCGAACCGGTCGCGCAGCGCGGCCACTTGCACCCTGTGGCTGGGCGAGGCCGCCAGCTCGCGCAGCTCCGCGGCGTCGTAAGTGAGCCCGGAGGTGTTCAGCTGGTGTGTGCGGACGGTCAGTTCGCTGGCCCTGACGAGGTCGTCCCCGGTCGCGTCCCGGACCGTCATGACGAGGTCCAGCGACGCGAGGAAGCCCTGCCGGTCGTCCCCGAACTCCTCTTCCGCGACCTGCCGCCTGCGCTCGGTGCGGTAGAGGTGCCTGCGCCGTCCCGCCTCCTCGGTGACGAACTCCGGCTGGAACTCGGGGAGATCGGGCAGCGAGCCCGCCTGTCCGGCCGCGTAGCAGCGCACCATGGGCAGTACGGACGCGACCTCCGCCCGCTCCACAGGGTCGTTGTCGATGAAGGCGACGGTGTCGATGCCGATGTTGAGCCCCTCGGCGATCCTGCGCACCGCCGCGGACTTGGAGCCCCAGCCGACCTGGACGTCGCAGAACCACTCCTCCAGGCCCCGCTCGTCGAGGTGGCGCGAGGTGATCGCGTACTCGCCCCGGCTGGCGGCGGCGTGCAGGATCCCCCTTTCGTCGAGCGCACGCAGCGTCTTGAGGACCGCGGGGAACGGCTCGGGGTCGTCGTTCTCCAGCACGACCCCGTCCCATACCGTGTCGTCCAGGTCCCACACCAGGCACTTGACCACGGGGGCAGGCGCCGCGACCTGCCCCGCGTCAGCGCTCGTCCCGCTGCCGGCTCCTTCCGGGATTGCGTCCCGCCCGCCCGTCACGACGCCTCCGCCTGACGGGCGCCCGCCTCGGGACGCGGTGTCCCGGAGCGGCGCAGCAGCTGCTCCGCGATGTGCTGTTCGGCCACCTGCTGAGCTCCTTCGATGATCTCCATGACCTTCGCGTCCCGGAAGTGACGTCCGGCCCGGCTGTCCGGCTCGCATCCGGCCGAGCCGAGGACCTGCACCGCGTCCCTGCTCGCGGAAGCGGCCGCCGCGGCCGCGGCGTACTTGGCGACGATGGTCTCCGTCACCGCTCCCGGCGCCGCTTCGGCTCGGAACCGTGCGGCGCGCAGGGCAAGTTCACGCGCACCGGCCGTCTCGACCGCGGCCCGTGCGAGGAGGGAGCGGACGGCCTGATGGCCCGCGAGGGCCTCATCGCCCTGCACCCGGGCGGCGGCGTGCGCGGCGGCGTCCGCCACGCAGGCCTCCGCCATGCCGACGCAGCCCCACGCCACGGTGAAGCGCCCGTGGTCGAGCGCGGCGGCGGCGACGTGGGAGAGTCCCAGCCCGGCAGGCGCGACGAGGTTGGCGCGCGGCACGCGCACCGCGTCCATGCCGACGTGCGCGATCTGCGCGGCCCGCATGCCGAGTTGGCCGCCGACCGGCTCCCGGCTCACCCCTTCGCGGTCCGTCTCGACGAGCACGGCGGACGGCCTGCCCCGGTCCTTGCCGAGCACCAGAAGCACGTGGGCGTCCTGCCCGAAGGTGATCCACTTCTTGCGGCCCGTGACGGTGACGTGCCCACCGTCTCCCGCGTCCTCGACGCGTGTGCCCACTTCGGCGAGCGCGCTGCCCGCGGCGTCCTCGGTGGCCGCGAAGCCCGCGATCAGCTCGCCGCTCGCCAACTGCGGCAGCCAGCGCGCGCGTTGTTCTCGCGTGCCCCACCGGTTCAGCGCGGCGGCGACCATGCTCTGCACGGTGACCAGGCCGCGCAGCGCGCTGCAGACACCGCCCAAGTGCGCGCAGATCTCGCCGAGTTCGGCGGGCGACGCTCCCAGGCCGCCGTAGCGCCCGGGCAGGTCCGGTGCCAGCAGCCCGGCGGCGGCCACCTCCTTGCGGGCCTCGGCGGGCAGCGCCCCTTCCCGGTCCCACCGCGCGGCGTGCGGGACCAGTTCCGCGGCGAGCCGCGCCGCGGCGGCCACCGGCGACGAGGCGGCCGCCGAGCCGGCGGCTCCGGCTGCTCCCGTGGTCCCTCTGCCGGCCTCCCTGCCGCCCGGCGCGCTCCGTCCCCCGTTCACTGGGTCTCGGTGAACTCTGGCGACCCCGTCTTGCGCAGCACGAAGCGGGTGATGCGGTTCGCCGTACGGAAGCTGTCGAGGTCGAGGTCCTCGACCTCGACGGTGAGGGAGAAGCGGCTCTCGACGAACGTCACCAGCTCCAGCGCGAAGAGCGAGTCAGCGAGGCCGAGTGCGAAGTAGTCGTCGTCGGGCTGCACGGGCTTGCGGAGCGCGGCGGTGAGGAACTCCGTCACCTGCCGCGTGATCTCCTCGGCGGCCGCACCTCCGGCCGCCGCGTCCCCGGTCCCGCCCTGGGCCGCTTCCCTGATGTCGCCGTCGCTCACGATGCCGTCTCCTGGGGTCCTATCTCTGCCAGCAGCACGCTCCACGCCGCCACCGGGCTCACATTGATCAGCACGGCGCGGTCGCCCTCCACGAGCTCCTTGCGCTCGATCGCCGTGTACAGGTTGAGGAAGACGTCGTTGGGGCCCAGGTGCCCGTACTGTCGCAGGTTGTCCCTGCACACGGGCATCAGCTCGATCCCGAGCGACTCCTCACTGAACGTGAAGCCCGCCATGGACAGGTTCTGGCTGACGTAGCCCCGCACGTCCCCGGGCTTGAGGCCGTGGCTCTCCAGCAGCCCGCCGATCAGCCCCGAGACCCGGCTGCGGGTCTCCATCGCGAGCCGGAAGGAGTAGGCCGACAGGTCCCCGCACTCCTCGCGCCACTGCCCGGTGGGCAGGTCGCGGTACTTCACGTGGAAGAGGTCCCAGTAGTCCCCGTTGGTCTCCTGCGCCATGCCGAGCAGCCGGACCGGACCGGTGCGGGAGAGCAGGAGCGCCTGCCCGCCGTCCCCGTTGACCGTGACGGGGTGCCGGTAGCGTCCGGCCGCCGCGGGCTTGCTGCCGTGCACGACGAGGACGTCCCCTAGGGCGGGGTCGGCGCACATCAGCCCGCGGGCGGCCAGCAGCGCCGGCGTGATCGAGACGCATCCGAGGCCGCCCACCGTGAAGGTGAGCGCCCGGTCCGCCCCCAGGCTGTGCTGGAGCTTCGTCGCCTCGGAGCTGAGCAGCGTCTCGGGGGCCCGGGACTCCACGACGATCAGGGCGCCCAGGTCACGGGCGTCGACCCCCTCCTTGCCCAGCGCTTCGCGCGCGGCGCGCTCGGCGAGGTCCGAGGAGCTCAGGCCGTCGTCGGCGCGGACGGACTCGACGCCCAGCGCGAGGCACGTGCCCCGCTCCGCCTCGTCCATCGAGGCGAACTCGGGCAGGTCGGGCACGGCGACGGACTGTCCGGGCATGTGCCAGGCGGCGCTCCTCACCGCGACGGGAAATGCGCCGTTCTCCGCGACTCGAGACGTCACGAACCCTCCCCCGTTTCTGGTGTGCGCCGGATGCTACAGCGCATTCACGTAAAGGGAGAAGGGGATTGGAATGGGCGTACCGAAACGCCGTCGAAGCGCCGTGCAAACATGACAGTTATCATGTGTCCGCCGTTATATACGGACCGGAAGCGGAGACGGGTTCGGATCGTTTGAACCCTTTTGCCGGACTGGTCGCGACGGGGCGGAATCCACCCGCGGCGAGCCGAAGAGGAATACATGACTCCGCTTTCCCGCGGTAACACCGGCGCCCGGCCCCCGGGCTCCGTGGCGCACCCACGGACTTTCCTTCCCACTACCGGCCGGTCACAAGCAGAACGGCGAGTGGCCCCGGAAACGTCCCTGGTAGAACGTTTCCGGGGCCACTCGCCGCAGGCGCGGCGGAGGCTGCGCGGTCCGGCGCGCAACCCGGCCGGAGGCCCGGCCGCTAGCGTGACTCCTCGACGAGACTGGCGGGCCGCATGTCCGTCCAATGCTCTTCGATGTGGTCGAGGCATGCCTGGCGGGAGTCCTCTCCGAAGGCGATGGTCCAGCCCTCCGGAACCTCCGCGAACGACGGCCACAGGGAATTCTGCTTCTCGTCGTTCACGAGCACGTAAAAGGAGCCGTCCTCGTCGTCGAATGGATTGCTCATGGGATCCTTTCGCTCGCGCGTGAGCGGAAAGCCTCTCCCCCGCCCTGAGCGGGCATACTCCCGTACCGCCATGACCGCCGCAAGCATTCGGAGAAGAATTGCGCCCGCTCCGGGCGGAGCGCCGCCCGGTCTCCCGGGAAACGGGCAGACCGGCACAACGCCCCCGCGGTCCGGCGGACCGCGGGACGACGCTCCCGTCCGCCGGGCCGTCGTCGCGCTCCGCAGGGCCCGGGCGAGCGCCCACGACGGGCGGACTGCGGGGACGGGAGAGAAAATGGAGGCATCTGCACACCGGGGAATTGGCAGGAGCCAGTGACGAGACCGGACATCGACTACGCGGCCCTGTTCGCAGCGACGCCGAGTCCTTACCTCGTCCTGCGGCCGGACCTGGTGATCGTGGACGTGAACCGGGCCTACCTGCGCGCCACGGGGCGCACCCGCGAGGACCTGCTCGGCCGCTACATCTTCGACGCGTTCCCCGCCAATCCCGCGGACCCGGAGTCCAACGGGGTCGAGAACCTGGGCGCCTCCCTCCGCCGGGTCCGCGAGTCGGGCCGCCCCGACACCATGGCGCTCCAGAAGTACGACATCCCCGTCGTCTCGCGGCCTGGCACCTTCGAGGAGCGCTGGTGGTCGCCCGTCAACACGCCCGTACGCGGCAAGGACGGCGACGTCGCGTGGATCATCCACCGCGTCGAGGACGTGACGGGGTTCGTGAAGGCCCGTCGCCCCCTGCCATCGCCGGAGGAGAGCCTTCATACGCAGAACGCGGAGGCCGAACTCTTCGTACGCGCCCAGGAACTGCAGGTGCTCAACGAGGAGCTGCGGCAGGCCAACGCGCGGGAGAGCCGCGTCGCCCTCACCCTTCAGGAGGCGATGCTCCACTCGCCCGACCTGCCCCGGCCCGGCGTCGCCGTCCGGTACCTGCCGGCCGTGGGCACGCTCAACGTGTGCGGCGACTGGTACGACGTGACGGACACCCCCATGGGCGGTTTCAGCGCGGCCGTCGGGGACGTCGTCGGCCACGGCCTCGAAGCCGCCGCCGTCATGGGCATGCTGCGCAGCGCGCTCAGCGCGGCCATGCGCGCCACCAACGGCCCGGCACAGGCGCTGCAGGTGCTGGGGCTGTACGCGAGCTCCGTCGAAGGCGCCATGTCCGCCACGGCGGTCAAGGTCAGGATCGACACGAACGAGCAGGTCATCACCTACAGCAGCGCCGGGCACCTCCCCCCGGTGCTGCTCCACCCCGGGGGCGACAGCCAGCTTCTCGACGAGGCCACGGACCCGCCCCTGGCGACACGCTCGGAGCATCACGCCCGGCCCGAGGCGCAGGTCGCATACCGGCACGGGGACTGCCTCGTGCTCTACACGGACGGGCTCATCGAGCGCCGCGGCGAGGACATCGACGACAGCATCGCCCGTCTGACCGCCGCCCTCGCCGCCTGCGCCGGGCTCGACGCGGAGCGGCTGGCCGACAGCCTGCTCGCCCGGCTCGACGTCAGCGAGGGAGCCGCCGACGACATCGCCCTGGTGGTCATCAGCCTCTGACGAGCGGCGTGCCCCCGAACCGGGCCACAGGCGCCCGCGCGCCAGGCCTCGGACCGCGGGCGCGCGCCCTCGCCGCTCACCTCAGCGGCCGGTCCTTGACCGACGCCGGACCGCCCAGGGGCAGGCCGATCAGCGCCTCCGCCTCACCCGGCGCGTAGGGCGACGCACCGTGCCACTCCAGCACCATCACCGTCGCGTCGTCGCTGAGCCTCCCGCGGTGGTACTCCAGGTGGTGCCGGGTGAGGCGGCGCAGCGTCTCCGGTACCGGCAGCCCGTCGGCGTGGTGGCGGATGAGGAAGTCGGTGAACCGGTCGAGGCCGAACTCCTCGCCCTCCGGGTTGCGTGCCTCCGTGATCCCGTCCGTGTAGAGCAGCAGACGGTCCCCCGGCTCCAGCTGCTCGCGGCACAGCCCGGCGGCGCCCAGGTCCTGGCCCATCGGCGGCCCCGGCACGCACTCCAGGGGGACGGTGTACCGCCCTCCCCTGATCACGACCGGCGGGTAGTGGCCGCGGCTGAGCCAGGTGAGCACGCCGGTGCCGATGTCGAGGTCGGCCAGGATGCCGGTGGCGTAGCTGCCGTAGTCGAACTGCTCGACGAGCGCCTTCTCCACCCCCTCGGCCGTCTCGACGAGCGTGCTCCCCTGCCGCCGCGCGTTGCGGCAGGCGGCCACCGCGAGGTTCGCGGTCAGACCGGCCGCCGTGTCGTGGCCCATGGCGTCGAAGATGCACAGGTGGGCGACCTCGTCCGAGACCGCGTAGTCGAAGGCGTCGCCGCTGACCTCGTACGCCGGCTCCATCAGCGCGCTGATCACGACCCTGTCGCTGGCGAACGTACGCGGCGGCATCAGGCGCCACTCCATCTCGGCGGAGACGTTCATGCGCCTGCGCCGCACGAGCCGGGCGTACGCGTCGCTGGCCGCGCGCTTCGTGACCAGCAGCAGGGCGACGAGTGAGGCCAGCTCCCGCATGTCCTGCATGGCGGCCTCGTCGTGCTCCGGGCTGGTGATCCGCATCAGCCCGACCCGTTCGGCGCCGTTCAGCACCGGCACCCACCACTGGTCCCGCTTCGCCGACGTCGGAAGGATCACGCCCAGCTGGAAGGCGCGGCCCGGCGCCGTACCGTCGACCGGCAGCTCGGCCGGCAGGTCCCCGGTCACCCGGCCGCCGTCGGCGCCCCTGCCCGTCAGCAGGGAGAGCACGGCTTCCTGGAGGTCCGCGACGTAGATCAGCACGTGGGGCCAGCCGCGCTCTGCGGCGTGGCGGCTGACGAGGGACGGAAGCCCGGCGAGCGTGACGAAGTGGCTGCCGGAGACGATGCCCCCGAGCATCCGGGCTCGGGCGGGCGGCACGGCCATGGCACACCCTCCTTCGACCGCGGGCGTCGGGGTTCCGGATACCCGCACAACACCGGGGCAGTCCTGTGCGCTGCGGACATGCCCTGCGTTCCGCTTCCCTCCCTCTCCTTCTCCCTTCCAGGGTGCGCCCCGCGGGGTGGGCCCGCTCGGCGGGGCGCACCGGCCCCGTGTGCACCCGGGGCCCCGCGGCCCATACGCTGCTGAGCGCGCCGCTGTCGTACCCGCGAAGGAGATCCACCGTGCTCGTGCTGCTGCCGCCGTCCGAGGGGAAGGCCGAGGGACGCGACGGGGACCCCCTGCGGATCGGTTCACTCTCGCTTCCCGGGCTGGAGGACGCCCGGAGGCGCGTACTCGACGAACTGGTCACGCTGTGCGGCGCGGACGAGGAGAAGGCCCGCGAAGTCCTGGGCCTGAGCGAGGGGTTGCGCGGAGAGGTCGTCAAGAACGCCCGGCTGCACGGCGCGCCCGCCCGCCCGGCTGCCGAGATCTACACCGGCGTGCTCTACGACGCCCTGGGCCAGGCGACGTTGAGCCCCGCCGCCCGCCGGCGCGCGGAGAGCTCGCTGCTGATCTTCTCCGGACTGTGGGGAGCCGTGCGGCCCGGTGACCGCATCCCCTCCTACCGTTGCTCCGGGAACGTGCGGCTCCCCGGGCTCGGCCCCCTTGGCGCCTACTGGCGCGAACCCCTCTCAGCCGCGCTCCCCGAAGCCGCGGGCGACGGACTCGTGCTGGACCTGCGGTCCACGGCCTACGCACAGATGTGGAAGCCGACGGGCGAACCGGCCGAACGCACGGTCTCCGTACGGGTGCTGCAGTCGAAGACCGTGGACGGCGTCGAGAAGCGGTCCGTCGTCAGCCACTTCAACAAGGCCACCAAGGGCCGCATCGTCCGCGCGCTCCTGGAGGACGGCGCGGACCCGGGCACCCCGGAGGAGCTGGCGGAGGCGCTGCGCGATCTGGGCTACGAGGTGGAGCACTCCGCGGAGCCGCGGAAGGGGAAACCGCGCACTCTGGACGTCGTCGTCTCGGAGCTCTGACCATCCCGTTGCGGGGAGCGCAACGGGCGTTGCACAGAGAGGACGGCCGGGGAGAGGATGCACGCATGGTGTCCTCCGCGTCCTCCTCTCCCGCCGGGCCCGCCGGGTCCTCGGGGCCGCTCCCGGTCCTCGACCTCGCGCCCGTCATCCCCGTCGTCGTCCTGGACGACGCCGCGGACGCGGTGCCGCTCGCCCGCGCCCTGGTCGCCGGCGGGCTGCCCGCCATCGAGGTCACGCTGCGCACGGACGCCGCGCCCGAGGCGATCCGCGCCATCGCGGAGCAGGTGCCGGAGGCGGTCGTCGGCGCCGGGACGGTCCTCACGCCGGAGCAGGCGGACCTCGCGGTGGCCGCGGGTGCGCGCTTCCTCGTCAGCCCGGGCTGGACGGACCGGCTGCTGGAGGCGATGCGCGGCCACGGAGTCCCCGTCCTGCCGGGCGTCTCCACGGCCTCCGAAGTGCTCGCGCTGCTGGAGCGCGGGGTGACGGAGATGAAGTTCTTCCCGGCCGAGGCGTCCGGCGGCACCGGCTACCTCAAGTCGCTCGCCTCGCCGCTGCCCGCGGCGCGTTTCTGCCCCACGGGCGGTATCGACGAGGCGAAGGCCGCCCGGTACCTCGCGCTGCCCAACGTCGGCTGCGTGGGCGGCACGTGGATGCTGCCCGCCGAGGCGCTGGCGGCCAGGGACTGGTCCCGCGTGCAGCGCCTGGCCGAGGGAGCCGCCGGGCTGCGCCGCTGAGGCGCCCGCAAGCACCTCAGCGGCTTTCGGACATCCGGTGGCGTCAGGCGGGTTCCGCCTCGGGCCGTTCCGCCGCGGCGGCCGACTGCCGGGCGCGTGCCCGCTTGTGCAGTACCGCGATCGAGGCCAGCGCGACGAGCGCGAGCAGCATGATGTAGCCGGACACCGCCATCGACGTGCCACTGACCTCCAGCAGCAGCACCATCATGAACGGCGCCAGCCCGCCGCCGACCACCGCCGCGAACTGGTATCCCAGCGAGGCGCCGGTGTACCGCATCTCGGCCGTGAACAGCTCGGCGAAGAGGGCCGCCTGAGGCCCGTACATGATGCTGAGGAAGCAGCTGGTGACGAAGGTGCCGAGGCCGAGCAGCCACAGCGACTTGGTGTCGATGAGCAGGAACATCGGCACGGCCCACAGGAAGATCCCGAGCGCGCCCGCCGTGTAGACGGGCAGCCGTCCCAGACGGTCCGAGACCGCCGCCGAAGCCGGTATCAGCACGAGCTGGGTGAGGCTGACCAGCAGGGAGACCGTCAGTACGGAGCCGCGCTCCATGTGCAGGTCGCGCGTCGTGTAGTCCAGGACGCCGGTGATGATGATGTAGAAGGTGGCCGTGTTGACGGCGAAGGAGCCGCCCGCGAGCAGCACGGTCCCCAAGTGCTCGCTGAGGACGGTACGCAGAGGCGAACGGTCCTCGGCCTTCCCCCCGCCGGACTTCAGCGCCTCCTTCCGCTCCCTCTCCGCACGCTCACGCTCGGCGAGCGCCCGCTCGGCCTCGCGGAACTCCGGCGTCTCCTCGACACGGGCGTGGATGTACCAGGCGAGGAGCAGCACGAGGACGCCCACCCCGAAGGGCAGTCGCCAGCCCCACGCGCCGAACGCGGCATCGTCGGTGAGCGCCTCGGTGAGCAGGAACGCCACGTTGGCCGTCACCACCCCGATGGGCACACCGAGTTGGACGAGGCTGCCGTACAGGCCGCGCTTCCCCTCGGGCGCGTACTCGGTGGCCATGAGCATCGCACCGCCCCACTGCGCCCCCACGGCCACGCCCTGCAGGACGCGCAGCAGCACGAGCGCTATGGGAGCCGCGACACCGATCTGGTCGTAGCCGGGCAGCAGGGCGATGGCGGTGGTGGCGACGCCCATGACGGTCAGCGCCATGACGAGCATGGGCTTCCTGCCCCGCTTGTCCCCGAGCTGACCGGCGATGATGCCGCCGATGGGGCGGGCCAGGAAGCCGACGGCGAACGTCGCGAAGGAGGAGAGGACTTCGGCCACGGGACTGCTGGAGGGGAAGAACTTGCCACCGAGCACGAGCGCGGCAGCGATGCCGAAGATGAAGTAGTCGTACCACTCCACCGCCGAGGCCGCCGCTGCCGCGGCGGCCACCTTGCGGCGGTTGTTCTGAGGCGAGGGCTGCGGGGGTCCGGGCGGGGTCGCCGGGGAGCCGGATGAGGCCGTATCCATGCTTCACACTCCGGTGGGTCGGATGCGGTGGGGAGGCGTCGGTGAGGGGGGGCGGCCGCAGTCCGGTGAACGTACCGACCAGACGGTAGGTGGTCAACAGACCCCGCAGGGAAGAAGCGTGGCGCCCCCGGAACCGGCCCGGCGCACACGTCGCCTGACGGGTAACGGAGCACGCGGGCACGGAAAAGCCGGGGGCGGCGTGTGAATCGCGGTGGCCTCAGCTCAGCGGAGATGCCCCGTGTCGTTCAGCAGACGCAGCGACGCGGTGCCGTCCGCGTAGTAGTCCACGGACGACAGGGACGCCGCCGACAGCTCCATGCGGAAGAGCGACTCCGGCGGGGCGCCCAGCGCGAGCCTCGCCAGGATCTTCACCGGCGTGACGTGCGTGACGACCAGCACCTTCCGGCCCGCGTACCGGGCCAGCAGCTTGTCGCGCGCCACCGCCACGCGACGCGTGACCTCGGCGAAGCTCTCACCGCCCCCCGTCGGACGGACCTCGGTCGAACCCAGCCACGCCTCCAGGTCCTCGGGGTAGCGATCACGCACCTCGGCGAAGCTGAGACCTTCCCACGCGCCGAAGTCCGTCTCGCGGATGCCCTCTTCGATGCGGACGTCCAGCCCGGTGCGCTTCGCGACGGCGGCCGCCGTCTCGCGGCAGCGGCGCAGCGGGGAGCTGACGATGGCCTGCAGGGTGCCGCGTTCGGCGAGCGCCCCCGCGACCGCGTCGGCCTGGCGCCGCCCCGCCTCGGAGAGTTCGGGGTCCGTGCCGCCGCTGCCGGAGAAGCGCTTGCTCGGCGTCAGCGGGGTCTCGCCGTGACGCAGCAGGACGAGCGTCGTCGGCGGCCCGAGGTCCGGGCCCCAGCCGCTGGACGGCGCGGACTCGGCGGCGCTCCCCTCCGCGGGCGCCGACGCCCGGGCCGAGGGGACGCCGGCTGCGGGGGCGGCGTCGGGAACGGCGGAAACGGCGGCGTCGAGCTCCGCGGTGGACTCGCCGGCCGACCACCGCTCGCCCCGCTTCCCCGCGTCCATCGCCTCGTTGGCGAGCCGGTCGGCGTGCTTGTTCTTCGCCCGCGGGATCCACTCGTAGCGGATCACGGAACCCGGCGGGAAGACCGCCTTCGCCTCCGCCGCCAGCGGCCGCATGTCGGGGTGCTTGATCTTCCAGCGGCCCGACATCTGCTCGACGACCAGCTTGGAGTCCATCCGCACCAGCACCTCGGCGGCCGGGGCCAGTTCGTGCGCCGCCCGCAGCCCCGCGATGAGCCCGCGGTACTCCGCGACGTTGTTGGTCGCGACGCCGATGTACTCCGCCGTCTCGCGCAGGACTTGACCGCTGTCCGCGTCCCGCACGACGGCGCCGTACCCCGCGGGGCCGGGGTTGCCGCGCGAGCCGCCGTCCGCCTCGACGACGAGGGTGAGACCGGCCCCGGCGCTCCGTCCCGCCGTCACAGGCCGGACTCGGGCGTACGGACGAGCACGCGGCGGCAGTTCTCGCACCGCAGGACCTCGTCCTCCGCGGCGCCGCGCACGTCGTTGAGCTCCGTGATGTTCAGCTCCAGCCGGCAGCCCTCGCAGCGGCGCTGGAAGAGACGTGCCGCCCCGACGCCCCCCTGCTGCTCGCGGATCTTCTCGTACAGCTTCAGCAGGTCTTCGGGAACGGTGCCGGCGACCACGTCGCGCTCCTTGCGCACCGACGCGGACTCGGCGTCGATGCCCTCCACCGCCGCGTCGCGCCGGGAGCCGGCGTCCTCCACCTTCGCCTGCACCGCGTCCACGCGCTGCGCGAGTTCCGCGGCGCGCTCCTGCGCGGCCTCGTGGCGCTCCATCACCTCGAGGACGACGTCCTCCAGGTCGCCCTGCCGCCTGGCCAGGGACGCGATCTCGCTCTGCAGGCTCTCCAGGTCCTTGGGGTTGGTGACGGCGCCCGAGTCGAGCCGCTTCTGGTCGCGGGCGGCGCGCTGGCGCACCTGGTCGACGTCGCCTTCGGCCTTCGCCTGCTCACGCGCGGTGTCGCTCTCCTCGGTGCGGGAGGCGACGAGCAGGTCGCGGAGCTGGGCGAGGTCGGCCTCCAGGGTCTGGATCTCCTCGTGCTCCGGCATGCTCTTGCGCTTGTGCGCGAGCTGCGCGAGGCGCGTGTCCAGCGCCTGGACATCGAGCAGCCGGATCTGGTCGGCGGGCGCGGCTTTCAGTTGGGGGCTCCCGGGGTGAGTTCGTCGGAGTCGCCCCGGCCCGCACCAGGGCGGGCAGGGGCGGCTGCGGATTCGGTGGGCGCGGCACCGGAGGCCGCGTGGGCTGTCCAGGGGTCGGTCACGGTGTGGGAGACGTGCGTGCGCAGGCCCCAGCCGTGCCGGTCGGAGATCTCGTCGAGCTGGGCGGCGGCCTGCTCGCACCAGGGCCACTCCGTGGCGAAGTGGGCGGCGTCCAGCAGCGCGAGGGGTGAGTGCTCCCGCGCCTCGGAGGCGGGGTGGTGACGCAGGTCGGCCGTCAGGTAGGCGTCGACACCGGCCGCCCGCACCTCCGCGAAGAGGCCGTCGCCCGATCCGCCGCACACGGCGATCGTGCGTACCGTGCGGTCCGGTTCGCCGGCGGAGCGGATGCCCTGCGCCGTGACGGGAAGCCGCTCGGCGGCCCATACCGTCAGCTCCGACAGCCGCATGGGGCGCGGCAGTTCGCAGACGCGGCCCAGCCCGCGGCGGCCCGCGCTGTCCGACGGGTCGGGCACGAGAGGGCCCAGCACCCGCAGATCCAGGGCCCCGGCGAGCGCGTCGGAGACGCCCGGGTCCGCGGTGTCGGCGTTGGTGTGGGCGACGTGCAGCGCGACGCCGTTGCGGATGAGCGTGTGGACGACGCGGCCCTTGAAGGTGTCCGCCGCGACCGTGGTCGTCCCCCGCAGGTACAGCGGGTGGTGCGTGACGAGGAGTTGGGCACCCAGCTCCACGGCCTCGTCGGCGACCTCCTGCACGGGGTCGACCGCGAAGAGGACCCGCTCCACCCGTGCACCGGGAGCGCCCACGTCGCCGCAGACCGTGCCGACCGCGTCCCACTGCTCGGCTCGCTCGCGCGGCCACAGGGCGTCGAGCGCGGCGATGACTTCGGAGAGTTCGGGCACGGGGAAAGGCTACCTTCCAGGCAGGACCGGTATCCGGCCACCGTACGACGGCACCCGGGAGGTGCCCGCGAGGCGGACGTCGCGGCCTCCACGGCTCCCCTCTCCCGGAAAGCACCGCTCACTGCGCCCCGCTTCGCACCCCTTTATCCAGAGTGCCGCTTGCACATGCCGAGCGCCTCGCGCAGGCAATTCGCACATCGGCCACTCATCCGCGTGAAGCGCGCGAACTCGCATTGTTCGGACGGGGATACGGCGCCTAGCTTCCTCACTGGAGGTGATCGACCCATGACTGCCTGTGCCTCGGAGGGCATCGCGGCGGACAGCCGGACGGCAAGGCACTCCACTTTCACGATCGCGGCTGACGGCGCCTACGCGGCACGGCTCAACGCGTCGGCGGAGGGCGGCTGGTATCCCGAGCGCTGGACCCTGGACGGCCCGGAGCCCTACGCGGTGCCGCTCCCGGGCGACCGCCCGGAGGAGGCCGGCAGCCAGGTGCTGCCCCTGTCCGACGGAAGGGTCCTGATCGCCCGGCGGGAGACGGGGCGCTACTCGCTGGCGCTGCTCTATCCGACCGGTCCCGCCACGGGTGAACTCCCCCTGGGAGCGGTCGAGTCCGAGCACCTCGCGCTGCTGCCCCCCGCCCCCTGCGGGAGGCGCGCGTACGCGCTGACCCCGGGCGAGCGCAGCACCGGCGTATGGCTCGTGGCCGGAGGCGGCGAGGGAATTCCGCGGCTCCTCGCCGAGGTGCCCGGGCGCTGCTCGGGCGGGGCCTGGCTGGACCGCGAGGGGAGGCTCCTCGCGGTGGACCGTACGGACACCACGGGCACGGGGCGCACGAAGACCGTCGCGGTCGACTTCGCCCGGCACGGCGAGGTCACCCCGCTGCTGCAGATCACGGACGACAGCGACGACCGCCTGCTGCTCGCCGACATCGACAGCGGGCTGCTGATCGTGCGGTCGAACGCCCCCGGGGAGGCGCGGCTGGGCTGGGGAGTGCTCGGCAGCCACCGGCCCGTGCGGTTCCCCGAATCGCTGCACCCCGAGGACGCGCTGCTCACCCCGTTCGCCGTCCAGCCGGGGCAGATGCTGCTGCCGGAGAGCTGCGCCGTGGCGCTGCACGGGCAGACGACCGGGTCGCGGGCAGGCGGCGCCTGGCTCGGCGTGTGGCGCCCCATGCAGAAGGAGCTGCGCAGGTTCCGGGCGCCCGGCGGCTGGCTGCCGGGCAAGGGCGTGTGGACGCGCGAGGGCGAACTGCGGCTTCCCTGTGCCACGGCGCACGTGCCGTGCGGGCTCGCGCGGCTGCGGATGCGGGGCCGCAACCCGGCGGACGAGGCGCGGCCCACCGTCGCGGGCACCGGAACCGGGACTGGTCCCGGTAATGGGCCGGGCGGGACTTCCGAGCGGGGCGCCGAGTCTCGAGCCCTCCACGGCGGGGGCGGGGCCCTCCACGGCGACGGAGAGGGGGAGTCGCCCTCACGGCCTCGCTACGGGGAAGAGCCTCCCGCCGACGCCGGGGCTGCCGCGGGCTCCCGGGCCGGCGCGGACTCCGGTGCCGAAACGGGAACCGAGGCCGGCGCGGGCGCCGACTCCGAGGCGCAGCCCGTGGCCGTCCCGGACGGTGGCGTCCAGCCGGTTCCTCCCCCGGCTCCTTCCCAGGTCTCTCCGCCGGCCCCGACGCCGGTGTCTCCCCACGCCGTTCAGCAGCCCGAGGCCGCTGCCGAGCCGCAGCCGGACGCGCGACGGGGCCCGGGACAGGGGCCGCCCTCCGGCACCGGAATGCATGCGGGCCCTCCCGCGCCCGAGGAGACCGCCGCGGAGAGCGCGGAACTCCCCGCCGGCCCGGCGGGAATCCCGCCCCCGCCGCGGCTCCCCCTGGAGAACGCGCCGTTCCGCCAGGGCCCGCCGGTCCGGCAGGAGGCACCGGAAGCGGCGGCGCCCAACCCGCCGGGCTCCACCGGCGTTCCGTGCCCGCCCGCCGTGGAGTATCCCCCCGCGTTTGAGGGCCGTTCACCCGCTCCGAGTGCGCCCTCCGGGCCGCCGGACCGGCAGCGCAGGCCCCTCGGCCGCCCCCGTCGGCCCGTACCGCTGCAGGACGCGCCGCTGCCGACGTCCCTGCCCCTGCCGGGAGAGTCGGTCCCGACGCATACGGCGTGAGCGGAAGGTCCCGGCACTGCGCCAGGGCCCGAACCGGTACGCGCCGCGCGCCAGACGGTGCGCGGCGGCCGGCGGCCCGCCGATTCCGGCCGCGCGAATGCGGCACCGCGAGGAACGGCAAGTGTCCGGCGTCAGCGGCCTTCTCGCCCGGCAGGAGGAGCGTGGCCGGCGGCCGCCCCCGCACGAAGTCCACGTACCGAGCGTGCGGCGTGAGGAGCGTGCGGTCGCTGGAAGGTTCGGTCGCCGGGAGACGTCTCAGGAGTGCTCGACCACCGCGTCCGTCAGCACGGGAGCCTCGTTCCGCTCGACGGCCGTGACGGCCAACTGCACGCTGCCGGCACCTCGTCCGGCGCCGCCCTCGCTCTGCGTCCACATGCTCACGCGCAGTGTCTCGCCCGGGTAGACGACCCCGGAGAAGCGAGTGCTGTAGCCCTTCACGCGCGACACGTCGCCGTCGAGCACCGTGTCGACGACGGCCTTGAGCACCATTCCGTACGAGCAGAGCCCGTGCAGGATGGGACGCTCGAAGCCCGCGAGCCTGGCGAACTCCGGATCGGCGTGGAGCGGATTCCAGTCCCCCGACAGGCGGTAGAGCAGGGCCTGTTCCTCGCGGATGCCGCGGCGCACCTCGCGGTCGGGGCTGCGTTCGGGCACCTCGGTACGCGGTGACGGCCCGCGTTCGCCCCCGAATCCGCCCTCCCCGCGGACGAACAGCTGGGACTCCGACGTCCACAACGGGCCGTCCTGGTCCGCGGTTTCGGAACGCAGCACGATGACCGCGGCCTTGCCCTTGTCGTACACGGCGGCCACCGACGACGTCTGCTCCGCGCTGCCCTCGACGGGTATCGGCCGGTGCGTGCGCACCGTCTGGGCTCCGTGCAGCACCGACGCCGCGTCCACGTCGATGCCCGGTGCCGACAGCCCCGCCATGACGCCGAGGCCGCCGCCGGCCACGGTGGCGAAACTGGGCAGCACGTGCAGGCGGCTCTCCAGGGTGTAGCGCAGCTCGCCCGGCTCGGTCGCCGGTACGCCCGCGCCGAGCCCCAGGTGGTAGAGCTGAACGTCCTTGTGTCCCCAGCTGATCCGGGTGCTGCCCGGCCCTGCGGACACGGCCCGTTCGACGTCGATGGGCATCGCTTCTCGGCTCCTTCGGCATGTCCGTACCCGCCGTCCTCGCGGACCGGCTGTACGGCTCGGTTCCAGTGCGGCTCGTTCCTGGCACCCGCACGACCCCGCCGGAAGCGTACGGCTGCCGCCCCGGCCGGAATGCGGCCCGCCCCCGGAAGGACGGGCCGTGCTCGGAGCCGCAGCGCGCGCGGAGGGCGAGATCGGCACCAGCATTCCGCATTCGGCGCGCTTCCGGAACAACGGCCCGGGCGGCCGGGACGGCCGCACCGCCGGGCACAGGGCGGGCGCCGTACCCGCGCGGCTCGCTCTCGGAGCCGGCGAACGGCCGGCTCGGAACCGGCCAACCGGGCCGCGGCGCACGCCACTTCCGCACTCCGGCGGCGTACGGCCCGGCCCCGTGGCCGCCCCCGGCCGCTCAGCTCTTTCCGGCGTGCCCGGCCGTGGGCTCCTCGTCCTTCCGCCGCCGCTCGCGATTTCCGGGGCCGCGCTTCCCCGAGGCCGGCTCTCCCGGATCTGGCTCCTCCGAACCGGACTCTCCGGGCTCGCGCTCCGGCCGGGGCATCGCGAAGAGCACCAGCAGCGCGCAGATCACGAGGATGCCGGTGGCGGTGCGGAAGGCGAGGCCGTACCCGGACGCCAGCGCCTCCGGGGTTCCGGCTCCCTGGATGCGGGCTGTAGCGACCGTCGAGAGCACCGCGAGCCCGAGCGAACCGCCCACCGTCCGCGAGGTGTTGGCGAGCCCGGACACCAGCCCGGCGTCGCCGGGAGGCGCCTGGGACATGGCCGCGGAGGCCAGCGGAGTCGTCGCCATGCCCGCGCCGAGGGCCATCATCACGCCGGGCCCCGTGACCGTCTCAAGGAAGCCGCCGCCGGCGTGCATGCCGCTCTGCCACAGCGTTCCGGCCCCCGCGAGCAGCACCCCCGCGAGCGCCACGTTGCGCGCGCCGATCCGCGTCATCAGGTACGGGGCGGTCTTGGCGCCGACGACGATGCTGAGCGACTGCGGCACGAACCCGAACCCGGCCTGCAGCGGCGAGTAGTGCAGCACGTTCTGCATGTACAGGGACATGAAGTACCACATGCAGAACATCGCTCCGCCGCAGACGAACATCGCCGCGTTCGCCGCCGATACGGCACGCCGGCGGAAGAGCCGCAGCGGCATGAGCGGCGCCGCGGTGCGCGCCTCCACCGCGAGGAACGCCCCGAGGAGGACCAGCCCGGCGGCGAGCGGAACGAGGGCGTCCGCCGAGGACCAGCCCGCGGACTCCGTCCGCACGATGCCCCAGGCCAGCGCGCCGAGTCCCGCGGTGGCGAGCACGGCGCCCGGCACGTCGAGCCGCCGCGGAGCCGAGGGGTCCCGGGCCTCCGTCAGCCACAGGGAGGCGGCGACCAGCACGAGGGCACCGGCCGGCACGTTGATCAGCAGCACCCAGCGCCACGACAGCATGTCCGTGAGCACACCGCCCACGAACCCGCCGGCCGCTCCGCCTCCGGCACCGACGGCGCCCCAGGTGGCGATGGCGCGGGTACGGGCGCGGCCCTGCGGAAAGGAGGTGGAGAGGATCGTCAGCGTCGCCGGGGCGAGCACCGCCGCACCCGTGCCCTGCAGCCCGCGCGCGGCCAGGAGCTGCCACGGTTCCCGGGCGAGCCCGCCCAGGAGGCTGGCGACGGTGAACAGCGCGAGACCCAGCAGGAAGACGCGCTTCCGGCCGAAGATGTCCGCGGCCCGGCCGCCCAGCAGCATGAAGCCGGCGAAGGTGAGCGTGTAGCCGTTGACGACCCACTGCAGGCCGGCCGCGTCCATCCCGAGGCCGGTGCCCATGGACGGCAGAGCGACGTTGACCACCGAGACGTCCAGGACCACGAGGAACTGGCCGACGCACGCCGCGAGCACGACGATCCACATGCGGGCGGGCCGTGTCTCCGCCCCGCCGCCGCTCGGGGCGCAGCCGTCGTCGGGGTCGCCGGAGCGGTCGCCCGGCCGGGGTTGGGCGGAGGAGGACATAGTGGCCATGCTCGCACTCGGCCGTCGGACCGCCCATCGGGTATCCGGCGTACGGGAGAGGCCGGTCAGGCGTCCGGCCGGATGCCCGTGCCGCCCCCGTTGCCGCTCTCCCGCCGGGAAAGGGAGCCGCTGACGGCCTGGTCATCGGAGCCGGCGGTGGAAGAGCCGGCGGTGCCGTCAGCGGGCTCCCACAGCGGATGCTCGCGCCGGGCCCAGGCGCGGTCCGCCCAGCCCGTGCGCATCGCCCTGCGGGCCTCAGGGCGCGCGGCGGCCATCGCGACGTGCGCCGCGAGGACGACGCCGACGGCCAGCGCGAGCCAGTCGTGCACGAACGTGGCGCTCGTGCGCCAGACCAGCGGCGCCAGCCCGGTGAACCACATCAGGAGGCCGGTGCCGGTCATCACCAGCACGGCTCCGGCGATCCAGGCGGCGAACACCTTCTGCCCGGCGTTGAACTTGCCCGCCTCCCACTGCTCCCAGCGGCCCGGATGCGGACGGCGGGCGCGCAGCGCGGCCCTGAGCCACCGCCCGTCGTGCGGTCCGAAGCGGTTGAGACGGCGCAGGTCGGCACGGAGCGGGCGGGAGGCCAGCCCCAGCAGGAGCGGCACGGGCAGAGCCAGCCCCGACCACTCGTGGACGGTCACCACCAGGGCTCGGCGGCCCACGAGTTCGGCCAGCACCGGCATGTACAGGCACAGCGCCGAGCCGACGCACAGCGCCATGAGCACCGCCGTGGCGTGGTGGCACCAGCGCACGGCGCGGGCGAAGCGCAGCACGGTGCCGGAGGGCCGGGGGCTGCCCGGGCCGCCGGAAGGCGGGGCGGGCGCGTCCGGTTCCGCGCGGGCCGGGTCCGGGTGTTCAGGCTGCTGTCGGAGCATCGTCACGTCCGTTCGACTTCCCCACCCAGGCGTCGACGTCGTATCCGCGCTTCTCCCAGTAGCCGGGCCGCACATCGCGGGTGACGGTGATGCCGGAGAGCCACTTCGCCGACTTGTAGAAGTACATGGGCGCGACGTAGAGCCGCACCGGGCCGCCGTGCGCGTGGCTGAGCGGCTTGTCCCGCATGCGCAGCGCGACGAGGACGTCGTCGCGCATGGCCTGCTTCAGGGTGAGGCTCTCGCTGTACACGCCGTCGAAGCATGTGAAGCGGACGGCTCCCGCGCCGGGGCTTACGCCGGCCGCTTCGAGGAGCTGTGAGAGGCGCACCCCCTCGAAGGGCGTCCGCGGCACGCGCCAGCCCGTCACGCACTGCACGTCGCGGACCATGCGCCGCTGCGGGAGGTCGCGCAGTTCGGCGAGGCTGTACCGGCCGGGGCGTTCGACGAGCCCGCCGACCGTGAGGGCGTAGTCGCCGCTGCCCTTGCGGGGGACGGACGAGGCCACCGAGTAGTAGCGGAATCCGCCGCCGTTGGGCAGCAGCCCGCTCACCCCCGTCGGGTCCTTGCCGGAGACGGCGCCCAGGACGCCCTCCATGCCGCGCTGCAGTTGGGGGGCGGCCACGAGCCCGGCCGCTCCGAGGCCGAGCATGCCGAACACCACCCTCCGGCCCACGGGTGAACCCTGGCCGTCGGCTGGGGAGTTGTGCGGGGTCGGTGTGTCCACGGGAGTGATTCGAGCATCGCGCGGGCAGGACGCGCCAGCTTTGTTGCGCATGCGTCAGAGTTCCGTCATCTTCCCGGCACCGGAGGGCAGGCGGGCGTGCGGCTTCCGGCCCGCCCGCCGGGCCGCGGAGCGGGTGGGGCAGCATGGGCGGCGACGTCGCGCCGCCGGAGGATCCAGATGACGCAGGCCAGCAGGGCGCCGGAGCCCGCAGCACCGGAAGCCGCACCCGGGCCGGAAGCAGCGGGGCCCGGAGCAGCTGAGTCCGCACGGCCCGCTGCCGCCTCACTCGCCGCCTTCGAAGCCGCCAAGGGCTTCATGCCGGCCGACGAGGGCCTCGCCCTGTACGCCGCGGCGGTACGGGCGGCACGTCTGGGTCTGCCGCTGCTGGAGATCGGCACGTACTGCGGACGCTCCACCGTGCTGCTCGCGGACGCCGCCCGCGCCGCGGGCGTCACGGCGGTCACCGTCGACCACCACCGGGGCAGCGAGGAGCAGCAGCCCGGCTGGGAGTACCACGACCCGGAGGTCGTCGACCCGCACAGCGGGCTGATGGACACGCTGCCCGTCTTCCGCCGGACGCTGGCCGAGGCGGGCCTCGAGGAGCACGTCGTGGCCGTGGTGGGCCGCTCGCCGCGCGTCGCGGCCGTGTGGGGAGGCGAGTTGGGGATGGTGTTCGTCGACGGCGGCCACACCGACGAGCACGCCACGGCCGACTACGAGGGCTGGGCACCGCACATCGCGCGGGACGGCCTCCTTGTCATCCACGACGTCTTCCCCGACCCCGCCGACGGCGGCAGGGCGCCGTACCGGATCTACCGCCGTGCGCTGGCCTCCGGTGCCTTCGAGGAGGTCTCGGTGACGGGCTCGTTGCGCGTTCTGCGGCGTACCGGCCCGGGAATCTGACGGAGCCCGTAGCATCCCTGACGTGCATGAGGGAAGTCCGCCACCGAACGAGCAGCCGCCGGGGACCCGTTGGGCTCCCCGGCCCGGAGCCGCGCGGGGCAGGCATGCCGCCGCGGTCGTGGCCGTGCTGCTGCCGGCCTCCTTCGCGGCGTGGCTGATCATGCAGGCCGCCGGCGGGGGCTCCGGGGAGGGAAAGGCGGCGCCCACACTGCTGCCGCCTCCCGGGTCGTCGGAGGAGGACTCGCAGGCGTCGGACGGGCGTCCGTCCGGAGACGGCGGTGAGGCGACGCGTCCGCCCGGGCCGGAGCGGAAGCCCCTCGCGGGCAGGACCGTCGTGATCGACCCCGGCCACAACCCGCGCAACCGCGACCACGCGGCGGAGATCAACCGCACCGTCGGCATCGGCACCTCCCGCAAGGCGTGCGACACCACCGGCACCGCGACCGAATCCGGTTACGCGGAGGCGGAGTTCACCCTCGACCTCGCCCGCCGGGTCCGCAACGGCCTGGAGAGGCAAGGCGCCACGGTGAAGCTGACGCACGACGGCGGCCGCGCGTGGGGGCCGTGCGTCGACGCCCGCGCGAAAGCCGGCAACGAGGCCGGCGCCGACGCGGCCGTCTCGCTGCACGCCGACGGCGCGCCGGCGCGTGAGCGGGGCTTCCACGTGATCCTTCCCGAGTCCGTGGACGAGGGGGCCGCCGACACCCGCGCCATCGCCGGGCCCTCGCGCGTCCTGGGACGTGAACTGGTCGCCGCCTTCCGCGAGTCCACCGACGAGAGGCCCGCCCGTTACATCGGAGACGGCAAGGGCCTGGACACCCGCGGCGACCTGGGCGGACTCAACCTCAGCCGGGTCCCGAAGGTCTTCCTGGAGTGCGGGAACATGCGCAACGCCGAGGACGCGAAGCGCCTCACCGACAGCGAGTGGCGTGACCGTGCGGCACGCGGAGTCGCCGAGGGCGTCGCGGAGTTCCTGGAGGGAAGGCCCAAGTCCTGAAGCACGCGTGCCGGCCTCTCCTGGCGGACCGGCGGACCAGCGGCCCGGCAGCGAACCCCGCACAGCAGTCGCCGCCCCGGTGCTCCCGTCCGCCCCGCGCGGGGAGGCGCGAAACCTCGCGGAACCCGGCTCGCGACCGGTCTCGTACGGAACCCTCCGAGCGGTCCCGTACGGAGCCGTTCGCGCGTCCCCGTCCGGAAGGCGACCCGCCCTGCCGGGCGCCCGGCCCGTCCGTACGATGGGGTGCTACCCGGCCCGGAACAAGACCTCTTGAAACCTCCTAAGGACCCCACGTGAACATCCGCTCGCTCACACGAGGCGATGGCGCGGTGATCGGGGCAGCGGTGCTGCTGCTGATCGCTTCCTTCCTTCCGTTCTTCGATCTCGATCGTGACTGCCCCATCGACTCCTGCAGCGTCTCCGCCTGGTCCCGGGCCACACTGCCGATGCTGCCGAGCGTGCACCTGCTCGGGCTCGTCGCCGCGGCGCTGTTCGTCGCGGCCCGGCTGCTGCCGGAGGGCCGCAAGCTCCTCGGGATCGCGCTGGACCAGTGGGGCCTGGTGCTGAGCCTGGTGGTGGCGTGGACCGGCGTGTGGTCGCTGGTGTCGGTGATGCTGCCCGTGCTGGACCAGCCGGACGGGGCGGCGGACCCCAACGAGAACTGGGCGCTGGGCGTCGGCGCGTACCTGACGCTGCTCTTCTCGCTGCTCCTCGCCGCGGCGGCGGTCGCCGGCTCGCTGGTGCCGGCGATGAAGGCCCAGTTGCTCCCGGCGCCCAAGCCGAAGCCCACGCCGTACGGCGGGCAGCCGGGCGGCTACGGGTACCCGGGTCAGCCCGGCCAGCAGGGTCCGTACGGCGGGCAGCCGCAGGGCGGTTACGGCTACCCGGGCGGGCCCCAGCCGGGGCAGCCCCAGCCGGGCGGGCCGCAGCCGGGGCAGCCCGGTCAGCCGCAGCAGGGTGGTGGTCCGGCGGCAGGCGGAGGAGCCCCGGACCCGAACTTCCAGCCGTTCTGGTTCGCCGTGCCCGTCACGCGCCCGCTCTTCGGCGAGGACGGCGGACAGCAGCCCGTCGCGGAACTCGCCCCGGGCACCTGGTACTTGGCCGTGGACCAGCGCGGTTCGGCGCTCGTCGCGCAGACGCAGGACGGCCGCAGGGGCGTCCTGCAGGACACCTCGGGCATCCAGCGCGGCTGAGTCGCGCGGCCGCGCCCGAACCACGGACGGCGAGGGCCCTCTTCCCGGAGCTCCGGGAAGAGGGCCCTCGCCGCTGTCGCGTCAGCAGCAGTCCGGCGGCAGCCCGTCGGGGAGGCGTTCGCCGCCGAAGACCTGGACGGTGGGCTCGTCGCCGCCCAGTGCGGCGACGGCCAGCAGCAGCGAGCCGGCCGTCCACGTCGTGAGCTCCTCCGGCCAGACGGCGTCGTCCTCGAAGACGTAGCCCGTCCAGTAGAGACCGCCCTCGGCGCGCAGGTGCTGCACCCACTTGAGTATCTGCAGCGCCCGGTCCGACTCCCCCATCGCCCAGAGGGCCAGGGCGAGTTCGGCGCTCTCACCGCCCGTGACCCAGGGGTTGGGCAGCACGCACCGCACGCCCAGGCCGGGCACGACGAACCGGTCCCACCCCTCGTCGATGCGGGCCCTGGCCTCGTCGCCCCGCAGCACCCCGCCGAGGACGGGGTAGTACCAGTCCATCGAGTAGCGGGACTTGTCGAGGAACCGCTCCGGGTGGCAGCGCACGGCATGCCCGAGCTGCCCCAGGGCCAGCTCCCAGCCGGGCTGGCTCTCCTCGCGGTGCTCGGCGAGCGCGAGCGCGCAGCGCAGCGCCTGGTGCACGGAGGCGGATCCGGTGAGGAGGGCATCGGTGACGGGTGTGCCGTCGGGCTCCCGCTTCCACCCGATCTGCCCGCCGGGCTGCTGCAGCCGCAGCACGAACTCCATCGCGGACACGACGGCGGGCCACATGCGCTCCAGGAACGCCTCGTCGCCGGTGGAGAGGTAGTGATGCCAGACGCCGACGGCGATGTACGCGCAGAAGTTGGTCTCGCGTGCCCGGTCGGTGGGCCGGGAGGCGTCCCCGTCGGCGTAGGCGGCGTACCAGGAGCCGTCGGGCAGCTGGTGTTCCGCGAGCCAGCGGTAGGCGGCGCCGGCGCTTTCGTGTTCGCCTGCCGTGTCGAGGGCCATGGCCGCCTCGACGTGGTCCCAGGGGTCGAGGTGGCCGCCGCGGAACCACGGGATCGCCCCGTCCGCGCGCTGCACCGCCAGCAGCCCTCTGACGGTCTGACCGGCCTGCTCGGCGGTCAGCACGCCGTCCAGTACGAGGCGTTCGGTGCGCTCCGGGCTCGTCACGCCTTCCCCCGGCCGGCTGCCTGTGCCCCGGGGGTGGCGGCGGCGGTCCCGTCGGCGGCGGCTGCGGGGTCCGGTACGCCGGCGGGCAGGTGCGGCTTCGTCGCGTACGCCACGAAGCTCTTGCCGATGAGCGGGTCGAGCGCCCGCTCCGCCAGCCGCGTGGCCAGCGGCTTCTTCATGATGTCCCAGACCAGCAGCTTGTGGTAGGCCCGCACCGGCAGCGCCGCCTCGTCCCCGTCGCGTTCCACTCCGAACGCGCACTTGAGCCACCAGTACGGCGAGTGCAGCCCGTGAGCGTGGTGCGTCCCGTACGGGCGGAGCCCCGACTCCCGCATCTTCCGCAGCAGTTCGTCGGCGCGGTAGATGCGGATGTGACCACCCTCGACCTCGTGGTACGCGTCGCTGAGGGCCCAGCAGACCTTCTCCGGCCCGTAGCGCGGGACGGTCACCGCGATCCGGCCGCCCGGCCGCAGCACGCGGACCATCTCCGCCAGCACGCCCTTGTCGTCGGGGATGTGCTCCATGACCTCGGAGATGATCACGACGTCGAAGCTGTCGTCCGGGAACGGCAGCGCCAGCGCGTCTCCCTCCATGGCGGTGGCGCTCGCGCCCGCGGGCGCCTCCCCCGCCTCCGCCATGGCGGCGAACCAGGAGGCGACCTCGCGGATCTCCTCCGCGTTGCGGTCGAGAGCGACGACGCGTGCTCCGCGCCGGTAGCACTCGAAAGCGTGCCGCCCGGCACCGCAGCCGAGGTCGAGTACACGGTCTCCGGGTGCGAGCGGGAAGCGGGAGAAGTCGACGGTCAGCACTGTGTCTGCCTCTGCTTTCGGCGAGTTGGCGGAGAGGGCGGGGGCGGTCGCACGGCAGGCGGGCGGTCGCACGGCAGGCGGGCGGGCGGCCGCCTGCCGTGACGGAGGGCTCAGCGCGGCACGCTCAGCACCGGCCCGTCCCGGTGTGCGGCGGCGTGCGGGCGTCCGGCGAGGGCGGCGCGGTAGTGCGCCGCAGTGCCCCGGGCGGCCTGCTCCCAGGTGAAGCGGCTCAGCACCCGTTCGCGCCCCGCGGTTCCCAGCCGGACGCGGAGTTCGGGGTCGCCCATCAGGCGGCCCAGCGCGGCGGCCAGAGCGCCCGCGTCGCCGGGCGGCACGGCCAGGCACGTGTCGCCGTCGTCGCCGGCGACCTCCGGCAGGGCCCCGCCCGTGGTGGCGACCAGGGGAGTGCCCGTCGCCATCGCCTCCACCGCGGGCAGCGAGAAACCCTCGTACAGCGAGGGCACGCAGGCGACTTGGGCCGTGCGGACCAGGCCGGCGAGCTCGGCGTCGCTGATGCCCTTGACGAACTCCACGGCGTGCTCGAGTCCGTAGCGCCGCATCGCGTCCGCCACGGGCCCCTCCGAAGGGCGCTTTCCGACGACGACGAGGTGCGCGTCCTCGACTTCCGTACGCAGCTTGGCGAGTGCCTCCACCAGATGCACGAGGCCCTTGAGGGGCACGTCCGCGCTGGAGGTGGTGACGATGCGTCCGGGCACCTCGGGGACCGCCGGGTCGGGCGCGAACAGCTCCGTGTCGGCGCCGATGTGGACGACGTGGATGCGCTCCGGACGCACGCCGAGGTGGTCGGTGATCTCCTGCCCGGAGGTGCCGGAGACGGTGAGCACCGACGGCAGCCTCCGAGCCACGCGCCGCTGCATCCGCGTGAAGCCGTACCAGCGGCGCACGGACGCGCGGGCACGGCGGCTCGTGGCGGCGTCCAGCTCCAACTGCCGGTCGACGGTGATGGGATGGTGGATCGTCGTGACCAGCGGGGCACCGAGATCGCCCAACAGGCCGTAGCCGAGCGTCTGGTTGTCGTGGACGACGTCGAACTCGCCGCGCCGGGCGGCGAGATGACGGCGGGCGCGCAGCGAGAACGTGAGGGGCTCCGGGAAGCCGCCGGTCCACATCGTCGCCACCTCCAGCCAGTCCACCCAGTCCCGGTACTCGCCGCGGCCCGGCGTCCGGAAGGGATCGGGCTGGCGGTACAGGTCGAGGCTGGGGAGTTCGGTGAGGGTGACGCCCTCGTCGAGCACGGGGTAGGGCTGGGCGCCGAGCACCTCGACGCTGTGCCCCAGCCTGGCCAGTTCGCGGGACAGGTGGCGCACGTAGACGCCCTGGCCGCCGCAGAACGGGTTGCCCTTGTAGCTCAACATGGCGATGCGCAGAGGTCTTTCGCCGCCGCTCCCGTACAGGCCGGACACGGAGGCCGGCTCGGCGCCCGCCACCGCGGACGTTCCGGCAGGCGATTCCGGCTCCTGGACCCGGGCGGCGGACCCGCCGGGGCCGGCCCCGGCAGTCGAACCGGTACGGGCGTCCCGTACGGCCTCTGCGGTCACTCACGGCCCCCTTCATGGCTGTGCTTCGCCGGAGCGTAGCCGCCGGATGCCCCGCACGTTGACGGAAGGCCGGGCCGGCCGGGCCGCTCCGACCCTCGGGGCAAGAATTTACCGGCCAGTCACTTTCTCCGAGCACCGGGAGCGGGTGATTCGCGCCACCCGGCGCCCACGACGGTCCGCCGCGCCGCCGCGCCGCCGGAACCACGGACGTCGCGGAGCTCTGCGTGCAGGACGAACGGCCGCGGCCGCCCGCCCCGGGACCGCGAACGGCCCGCCGCCGTCCCGTCCGCCGAACTCCCGCTCCCCGCACGCCTCCTGGCACCCGGGCGCATTGAGGGGATGGGCCAGGTTCGGAGTCGGTACGTTCGCACCCATGCGGATCACCAAGTACACCCATGCATGTGTACGGCTCGAACACGACGGCCGCGTGCTCGTCATCGATCCGGGGACGTGGAGCGAGCCCGCGGCCCTCACCGGCGCCGACGCCGTACTGGTGACGCACGAGCACGCGGACCACGTCGACGTCCTCCGCCTCGCCGGGCTCGGCGTGCCGGTCTACGCCCCCGCCGAGGCGGACATCCCGGGCCTGGAGGTGGTCGGGGTGTCCTCCGGTGGGGAGTTCACCGCCGCAGGCTTCCGCGTACGGGCGGTCGGCGGTCGTCACGCCTTCGTTTACGGCGGCAGGCCCGACTGCGCGAACCTCGGCTACATCGTCGAGTCCGACTGGCCGGACACGGTCTACCACCCCGGGGACTCGCTGCACGTGCCCGAAGTGCCGGTCGACACGCTCATGGTTCCGGCACAGGGATCGTGGATGAGCACCGCGGAGGCGATCGGCTTCGTCGACGCGGTCGGGCCCCGGCGGGCGTTCGCCGTACACGACGGGCAGCTCGACGAACGCGGGCTCAGCAGCGTCAACGGCTGGCTCGCCGGGGAGACCGACTCCGGCTACCGGTACCTCCGGCCGGGCGAAACCCTTTGAGCGGGGCGAATCCTGAGCAGACTCGGTCAGGGAACGCCTCAGACGGGCGGCTGCCCCGACGCCGGCGTGAAGCGGACAGGCGTACCGGGTACCGCCTGCGCCGCCGCGGCGAGGGCCCCCCGCAGCGCGACGCCGATCACCGGGTAGCCCCCGGTGACGGGGTGGTCGGCGAGGAAGACGACGGGACGCCCCTCGGGCGGCACCTGGAGGGCACCCGCCACCATGCCCTCGCTGGGCAGTTCGGCCGGCTCCGCGCGTTCGAGGACGGGCCCTTCGAGCCGCAGGCCGACGCGGTTGCTGTCGGCGGAGACCCGGTACTCGCCGGTGAGCAGGGTGCGCAGCGCCTCGGGTGTGAACCAGTCCGCGCGGGGCCCCGGGACGACGGGCAGCAGCAGCTCCCGGGGCGGGGCGGCCCATGGTGCGGCATCGGCGTGGGCGGCGACCGCGCCGTCGTGCCCGCCGGACGCGGTGCTCCCGCCGAGCGGGAGGCGGTCTCCGTCCCGCAGCGGGCCCGGGCCGAGCCCGGAGAGCAGGTCGGTGGAGCGGCTGCCCAGGACGGGCTCCGCGTCGACTCCACCCGAGAAGGCCAGGTAGGAGCGCACCCCGAAGCCGGCGGGGCCCACTTCCAGCACCGCGCCCGCCGGTAGCCGGAACGGCACACCCCAGGGCGCGGGCCGCCCGTCGACGCTCACCGTGCAGGAGGCGCCCGTCACCGCCGCGCGGACAGCGGCACCGTCCCCGGCGACGGCGCGCACGGCGCAGCCGTTCACCGTCGTCTCCAGGGTCGCGGCGCCGTCGGGGTTGCCGAGGAGCCTGTTGGCGAGCAGATGGGCCGGCTCGTCCAGCGCGCCCGACCGGGGCACGCCGAGGTGCGCGTGGCCGGGGCGGCCCAGGTCCTGGACGGTGGTCAGAGCCCCGGCGCGGACGACGTGCAGCTCCACGGCGTTCACGCGTCGTCCCCCTCCTCAGGCCGCGGTGCCGCTCCGGTGCCGTCCTCCGGGACGAAGCGGACCCGCGTGCCCGGTGCGAGCAGAGCTGCCGGCTCGCGCTCGGTGTCCCACAGCACGGTGCGCACGGCTGTGCCGATGAGCTGCCAGCCGCCGGGCGAGGACCGCGGGTAGACGCCGGTGTACGGCCCGGCGAGCCCCACGGCGCCCGCCGGGACGCGGGTGCGCGGATCGGAGCGGCGCGGTACGTGGTACTTCTCCGGCAGCCCCGTCAGATAGCCGAATCCGGGGGCGAAGCCGCAGAAGGCCACCCGGAAGTCGGTGGCGGCGTGGATCCGGGCGACCTCTTCGGGGGCGACACCCCACATCGCGGCGACGTCGTCCAGGTCGGGCCCGTCGTAGCGGACGGGGATCTCCACAGCGGGCCCGGCGCTGCGCACGAGCGGGGGGACGTCCCACTCGGCCAGCGACGCGGCGAGCCGCTGCGGCTCGGCCAGCCCGTCCAGCAGTACGGTGCGTGCGCCCGGCACGATCTCGGTGACCTCCGGCAGGCGGCCGGCGTCGCGGCGGCGGAGCAGCTCGGCGTGGAACGCCTCGGCCACCTCTCCGTCGGGCAACTCCACGAGCAGGGCGTCCCGGCCGACGGGGAGCACGACCGGCCGGGGTGCGGCGTCCGCCGCCCTGTGTCCGTCACCCGCGCGCGTGACGGCGGCCCGGCTCTCCGCTCCCGTGTCCGTGCCGGTCATGCGAAGGCTTTCAGCGTGACGTCCGCGCCGCCCAGCTCGGCCCGGATCCGGCGGGCCAGCTGTGCGGCGCCGGGGGTGTCCCCGTGGAGGCACAGCGAGCGGGCGGGCAGCCGCAGGGGCGTGCCGTCGACGGCCGTGACCTCCTCGCCGCGGGCGATGGCGAAGCAGCGCGCGATGATCCGCTCGGGGTCGTCGAGCAGCGCGCCGGGCTCGGTGCGGGGCACCAGCGTGCCGTCCGGACGGTAACCGCGGTCGGCGAACGCCTCGTTCACGACCGGCAGCCCGGCGGCCGCCGCGGCGGAGTGCAGTTCCGAACCGGGGAGCCCCAGCACGGGCAGGGTCCCGCCCGCCAGGCGGATGCCCTCGACGACGGCCGCTGCCTGCCCGGCGTCCCGCACGCAGCGGTTGTAGAGCGCTCCGTGCGGCTTGACGTAGCGGACGGCGGAGCCCGCCGCGCGGGCGAAGATCTCCAGAGCGCCGATCTGGTACGCGACCTCGGCTGCGAGGTCGGCGGCGGGTACGTCCATGGAGCGGCGTCCGAAGCCCGCCAGGTCGCGGTAGGAGACCTGGGCCCCGATGCTCACGCCCGCGGCAACGGCGCGCTCGCAGACATGGCGCATGGTCACGGGGTCCCCGGCGTGGAATCCGCAGGCGACGTTGGCGCTGGTGACCGAGGTGAGCAGGGCGTCGTCGTCGGTGAGCTGCCACCGCCCGAAGCCCTCTCCGAGGTCGGCGTTGAGGTCGATCATCCCTGTCAACCTACGGGATTGTTGAACAATACGGCAAGGGGGATGTTGTCTAGCCTGCACTTGTGGGATTCACTGGGGCGGACCAGCCGCACGAAGGAAGAACACCATGACCGCCGACGCCGGCTCCGGCCTGGAGCTGACCGAACTCGCCGCCGACCGGGCTCTGTTGGGGCGCACCAGCACCGCCGAGCGCGTCGCCGGCATCCTGCGCGAGCGCATCGCCCAGGGCTTCTTCCTCCCCGGTGTCCGGCTGTCCGAGGAGCGCATCGGCAGCGCCCTCGGTGTCTCCCGCAACACTCTCCGTGAGGCGTTCCGGCTGCTGACGCACGAGCGGCTGCTCGTCCACCGGCTCAACAAGGGCGCGTTCGTACGGGTCCTCTCGGCGGCGGACATCGCGGACATCTACCGGGTGCGGAAGCTCGTGGAGTGCGCGGCCGTCCGGGGCCTGGGCGAGCCGCCCCACCCGCTGAAGGACGTCGCCGCCGCGGTCGAGGCCGGCGAGCAGGCCGCGGCCCGAAGCCAGTGGAACGACTGCGGCACCGCCAACATCCACTTCCACCAGGCCCTCGCCGGTCTCGCGGGCAGCGAGCGCACCGACGACCTGATGCGCGGCGTCCTGGCCGAACTGCGCCTGGCCTTCCATGTGATGGACGATCCCCGCCGCTTCTACGAGCCCTACCTCGCCCGCAACCGCGAGATCCTCACCTCGCTGGAGAACGGCGACGCGGCCGCGGCCGAGCGCATGCTCGGCTACTACCTGGAGGACTCGCGGCGGCAGGTGATCGAGGCCTACCCGGAGCAGCCGGCGCACGGCTCCGGCTCCGGCCTTCGTTGAACGATCCGCCCGAGTAGCGCGGCCTCACGTCGCGCGGCTCCCGGCCGTGCTTCAACCCCGGGAAGGAGCCGCCGTCCGCGGGGCACGTCCCGTCCCGTGTGTGACCCCCGGACGGATGAGAACCCGGAAGGTGCGCGGCCCCGGTCCGCCGCCGGGCCCCGGTCTGGCAGCCGCCGACCGGCGAGGGCGCCTGCGGCGCGCCGCGCGGGCAGCGCGGGCAGCGCGGGCAGCGCGGGCAGCGCGAACGAGCAGGGAGGTGGCCCGGCAGTGGACGCGGACCTCGAACGCCACTACTCGCGTCTCGCCTCCGCCTACGACTCCACGTGGGCCGGCCGGCCCGAATACCTCGACTGGATGGAGCGGCAGATCGTCTCCCGCCTCCGGCTGCGGCGCGGCGAGCGCACGGCCGACATCGGCGCCGGTACGGGGCTCTTCCTGCGGCGTCTGCTGGAGTACGCCGACGAGGAGACACCTGTCGTCTGCGTCGACCCCTCGCAGCCCATGCTCGACCGGCTGCCGCACGATCCGCGCCTCCTGCCCCTGCGGGCGACGGCGGAGGAGTTCGCGGAGGGGGCCCGCGGGCCGGGCGGTCCCCTTGAGCTTCCGTGCCCGGAGTTCGACGCCGTCCTCATCAAGGAGGCGGTGCACCACTTCCCGGATTTGCCGTCGACGCTGTCCGGCCTGGCGCGGCGGCTCGCGCCGGGCGGGCGGATCCTCATCGTGACGCTGCCGCCGAAGCTCGAATACCCCCTCTTCCGCGCGGCGCTTGACCGCTTCGCCGCCCACCAGCCCGAGCCGGAGCACATCGAGGCGGCGCTGCGCCGCGCAGGCCTCGGAACCCGCACCACCTACGCGCAGTTCCCCGTCGCCGTCGAACGCGACCACTGGATGCGTCTGGTCGCGGGACGCTGGATGTCGGTGCTCTCCACCTTCTCCGACGCCGAACTCGCCGACGGGCTGGAGGAGATGGCCGGGAGCGCGGCCGTACGTCCCGGCGGCGTCCTGCACTTCCCCGACCGCTTCGCCTTCGTCGAGGGACGAGCCGCCCCCGCAGCGGACGCGGAGGCCCCGGCGGCGGGCTGAGGGGTCCCGGGAGGCGGCCGGTTAGAGTATCGGTGCAGACATCGCCGCCGATCGAGGGAAGCCGGTGTGAATCCGGCGCTGACCCGCAACCGTGAACGGCGCCCGCGAGCACGGAGGACCGTGCGGGCCCGTGAGCCGGAGCACCCGGTCGTCGGCAGGGCTCGCGGAGCCGCGGCATCCCGCCGGAAAGCGGGGGGCGGCGGCTCCCACCGTCGAGGTTTACGGAGCTGAGCCGGGTGTGCCGCACGACCGAGCGCAGGTGCACGCGCCCGGCGGGCGGGGCGGCCGAGCACGGCTGCGTACCGCTCACCGAAAGGCACCCCCATGTTCGTGCGCCGGAGCTTCGCAGTCATAGCAGCGGCGTCAGCGCTCTGCGCCGTCACGGCACCGGCGGCATCCGCCCGCGCCGCGGGATCCGCGGCAGCGGCCCCCGGATCCGCCGCCGCGCCGGCCGGCAAGCTGCCCGACGGCCTCTACGGGAAGTCCGACCCCAAGTACGACGGCGTGTGGCGCCAGTCCGTCGCCCTCCTCGCCCAGAAGGCCGCCGGCGCGAAGCCGGCCGCCGAGGCCGTGGAGTGGCTGGCGCGGCAGCAGTGCGACGACGGCTCGTTCACGTCCTACCGCGCGGACCCCGGCGCCGAGTGCGACGCGAAGAAGACCCCGAGCGACACCAACGCCACCGCGCTCGCCGTGCAGGCGCTCTCCGCCGTGGGCGGCCGGGGCGGGACGGTACGCGACTCGCTGGACTGGCTGGAGTCGGTGCAGAACGAGGACGGCGGCTGGGGCTACAACCCCGGCAGCCCGAGCGACGCCAACTCGGTGTCGGTCGTCATAGGCGCCTACTCGGCGGCCGGCCGCGACGCGGAGCGCATACGCAAGGACGGCGACTCCCCGTACGACGCGCTGCGCAAGCTCCAACTCGGCTGCGACGCCGACGAGTCCGACCGCGGCGCCTACGCCTACCAGCCGGGCAAGAAGGGCGAGCTCGAAGCGAACGGCGACGCCACAGCGGCCGCCACGCTCGCGGGGTTCGGCTCCGGCCTGCTCGTCGGCGCCCGTGAAGGCGACGGCGGCGGGACGGCGAAGGGCAAGGCCCGGAAGCAGCGTCCGCTCGAACCGCCGAAGTGCGGCAAGGACGGCAAGGACGGCGACGGGAAGCTCCCCGGGGGACGGACCGAGGCGGCGGAGGCCGGCGCCGCGTACCTGGCCGCCGTGCTGAAGAAGGGCGGCGGCCATCTGCGCGCCGTGACACCGGGCGCCGAGGGAGGCCCCGACTACGGGAACACCGCCGACGCGGTGATCGCCCTCGCCGCGGGCGGCCACCGGGCCGAGGCGGAGAAGTCGCTGGACTGGCTCGCCGGCGGGCTCGGCAAGTGGGACAAGTCCCGCAACGACCCCGCGGCGATCGGCGGCGTGATGCTGGCCGTACACGCCACGGGAGGCGACGCCGCGAAGCTCGGGAAGACCGCTCTGCTCGAACGCCTCAACGCCACGGGCCCGCGCCCCGCCCGCATGCCCGACGCGGACGGCGGCGGGAACGGCGAGGAGGACGGCGGCGACTTCACGAAGTGGTCGCTCGTCGGTGCCGGCATCGCAGCCGGCGCGGGCGTCGGCATCCTGCTGAGCGGGCGGCGGAAGCGTCAGGGGCTGTGAGGGCGCGGCGTGCGGGACGCGGCGTGCACCTAGTCCGGCTCGGCGTCGTCCTGGCCGTGTCGGCGTCCGCCGGTGCCGTGCCGGCCGCCGCGGCGGTCGCGGCTCCCCAGCAGGACGGCGGCAGTTACCGGTACTGGTCGTTCTGGGAGCGCGGCGGCAGCGGCAGTTGGAAGTACGCCACGCAGGGGCCGTCCGTCCTCCGCCCCGAGGACGGCTCCGTGCTCGGCTTCCGATTCGCGCTGAGCGAGAACTCGCAGGACGCCGCGAAGCCCCGCGGCAGCGCGGACTTCGCCGCCGCGTGCGCGGACACCCGCGAGCGGAAGGGCCGCAAACGCGTCGCCCTGCGCCTCGACTTCGGCACCGCCGCCGACGCCCCGGACGGCGAGCGCCCGCCGAAGTCCCGTACCGCGTGCGCCAGCGTCGACGCGGACGCGAACGCCGCCGAGGCTCTCGCCGGAGTGGCGAAGCCGCTGCGCTACAACTCGGACGCGCTGCTGTGCGCCGTCGAGGGTTACCCGGCGCGCGGCTGCGGTGAGCAGGTCCGCGGAGAGGGCGGGTCCCGTGAGGACAGCCGCCCCGGCGGCGACGGGGACGTGGGCAGCGGCGCGGACGGCGACGGGACGGTAGGTCTCGGTCCCGTCGCGGGGATCGCGGCGGGTGCCGCCGCGATCGCGGTCCTCGCCGCGGCCGCGGTACGGCAGTCGCGCCGCCGCGGGTGACGCCGATGACCGGGCAGCACACCGCCCGCGCCCGCGGCGTCCGCTCACCACGGCCGGACGCCCCGAGCGGCCTGCCGGGGCCGCGCACCGGCACCCTGCCGCACCGGCTGCGCGCGCCCCTCGCCCGGCGCGGTACGGCGCTGCACCCCGGCGCGTGGTGGCTGTGGGCGCTGGGCCTGGCCACCGCGGCGTCGCGCACCACCAACCCGCTGCTGCTGATGCTCCTGTGCGCGGTGGCCGGCTACGTCGTCGCCTCCCGCCGCACGAACGCCCCCTGGGCCCGCTCCTACGGTGCTTTCCTCAAGCTGGGGCTCGCGGTGCTGGCGATCCGGCTCGTCTTCGCCTTCTTCCTCGGCTCCCCCATCCCCGGCAGCGTCGTGATCGTCACCCTGCCCGAAGTGCCCCTGCCCGGCTGGGCGCAGGGGGTTCGCGTCGGCGGCAGGGTCACCGCGGAGGGCCTCGTCTTCGCGCTCTACGACGGCATGAGGCTGGCCACCCTGCTCGTCTGCGTGGGCGCTGCCAACGCCCTCGCCAATCCGGCACGGATGCTGAAGTCCCTGCCAGGGGCGCTCTACGAGGCGGGAGTGGCCGCAGTCGTCGCCATGACGTTCGCTCCGAACCTGATCGCCGACGTACAGCGGCTGCGGGCCGCCCGCCGGCTGCGGGGACGGACCGACAAGGGAGTACGGGCGCTGCTGCGGGTCGGACTGCCCGTGCTGGAAGGCGCGTTGGAGCGTTCCGTCGCGCTGGCGGCCGCGATGGACTCGCGGGGGTACGGACGCTCCGCACCCGTCTCCCCCGCTGTGCGCCGCGCCACGGCGGCACTCACGCTCGGCGGCCTGCTGGGCGTCTGCACCGGCACGTTCGCGCTGCTCACCGCCCAAGGGGGCGCCTACGGGCTGCCGTTGCTGCTGGCCGGGGCCGTCCTCGCGCTGGCCGGACTGCGGCTCGGCGGGCGGCGCAGCCTCCGTACGCGTTACCGGCCTGAGCGCTGGGGGACCCGCGCGTGGCTCGTCGCCGGTTCGGGCGCGGCGGCCGGCGCCGTACTGGTGGCGGCGGGAGACGTCTTCCCGGAGGCCCTGCAACCGCCCGCCGTGCCCCTGGCGTTGCCGCCGCTGCCGCTGTGGCCGGCGGCGGGGCTCCTGGTGGGACTGCTGCCGGCGCTGGTGGCGCCGGTCCCGGCGCCGTCCCGGCCCGCTTCTCCCGACGGACCCGCGCACGGCGGGAGTTCAACTCCCGGGAGCGTCTCCGGCCGCCCAGCCACCGCCGGCACCCCGGACGCTTCCGGCCCGCCCGTCCCGTCCGCCGAGTCCGCCGCCTCCCGACTCCGCCCGTCCGCACCCGAGGAGCCCGCCCTGTGATCCGCTTCGAGCAGGTCTCGGTCCGCTACGAGGACACCGCGGAGCCCGCGGTGGGCCCGGTCGACGCGGCGATCCCGGAAGGCGAACTCTGCCTGCTGGTCGGTGCGTCGGGCGCCGGCAAGTCCACTCTGCTCGGCACGGTCTCCGGCCTCGTACCGCACTTCACCGGCGGCACCCTCCACGGACGCGTCACCGTGGCGGGCCGCGACACCCGGACGCACAAGCCGCGCGAACTCGCCGACGTCGTCGGCACCGTCGGGCAGGACCCGATGGCCCACTTCGTCACGGACACGGTCGAGGACGAACTCGCCTACGGCATGGAGTCGCTGGGCCTGTCCCCCGGCACGATGCGCCGCCGCGTGGAGGAGACCCTCGACCTGCTGGGACTCAACGAGTTGCGCGACCGCCCCATCGCGACGCTCTCCGGAGGGCAGCAGCAGCGCGTGGCCATCGGCTCGGTACTCACCCCGCACCCGAGCGTCCTCGTCCTCGACGAACCCACTTCCGCCCTCGACCCGGCGGCGGCCGAGGAGGTCCTCGCGGTCCTGCAGCGGCTCGTGCACGACCTCGGCACCACCGTGCTCATGGCCGAGCACCGGCTGGAGCGGGTGGTGCAGTACGCGGACCGGGTGCTCCTGCTCGACGCCCCGCACGGCAGGGCAGGCGGAGCGGCGGACCCGGCGGCCGGCGGCACGGCAGGCGACAGCGCGGGCTGCCGCACTTCGGGCGGCGGCACCCGTATCGGCACGCCCGCCGAGATGATGGCCCTCTCCCCCGTGCACCCCCCGGTGGTCGCGCTCGGGCGGCTCGCGGGCTGGTCGCCGCTGCCGATGTCCGTACGGGACGCCCGCCGCCGGGCGGGACCGCTGCGGCAGGAGCTGGCCCCCCTGCCCGAGCCCGTCACACCGCCCTCCCGTGACGACCGCCCGGCCGGCCGCTCCCCGCGCACCGTCGAGACCCCCGGCGCGACAACGGGCCGTCCGGGCAACTCACTGCGCCGCTCCGGCGACGGGCTCCGCTCCCGCCTCCGCGCGGTGCTGCGCCCCGCCCCGGACCGCGCGGGCGCCGCGCACCGCTCCGGCGCGCCCCCGGCAGACGGCGGCACGGCACCGGAGTTGCTCGCCCGCGCGGCCGGGCTGACGCTGGTACGGGGCGCCGTCACCGCGCTCCACGAGGTCGACCTCACGCTGCACGCCGGAGAGGTCGCCGCCCTGATGGGACGCAACGGGGCGGGCAAGTCCACGCTGCTGGGCGCTCTCGTGGGCCTGCACGCCCCCACTTCGGGAACGGTCGCGGTCGGGGGCGGCGAGCGGCTCGCTCCCGCCGGTACAGCGCCGCGCAGGCTCCTGCGGCACGTCGGCCTCGTCCCGCAGGAGCCCCGGGACCTGCTGTACGCGGACACGGTGGCCGCCGAGTGCGCCTCCGCCGACGCCGACGCGGACGCCCCGGAGGGGACCTGCCGGAGGCTGGTGGCGGAACTGCTCCCCGGTGTGGACGGCGACGTCCACCCGCGGGACCTCTCGGAGGGGCAGCGGCTCGTGCTGGCCCTCGCCGTCGTGCTCACGGCCCGTCCGCCGCTGATCCTGCTCGACGAGCCCACCCGCGGCCTCGACTACGCGGCCAAGTCCCGTCTCGTGCGCATACTCCGCGCGCTGGCCGCCGAAGGGCACGCGGTCGTCCTCGCCACCCACGACGTGGAGCTGGCCGCCGAACTCGCCCACCGGGTCGTGATCCTCGCCCAGGGCGAGACGGTCGCCGACGGTCCGACGTCCGAAGTGGTCACCTCCTCCCCCGCGTTCGCCCCGCAGGTGGCCAAGATCCTCGCACCGCAGCGCTGGTTGACCGTGCCCCAGGTGAGGGCGGCCCTGGCGGGCACGGGGCCGCCGGACGCACCGGGCGGCCCCGACGGACCTGACAGCCCCGAAGGCCCGGACGCAGCCGACTGGTCGGACCGGGCCGACGTGCCGGGCAGCGGGGCCGGGGACGCCTCATGAACCTGCGCACCCGGGAAGCGGCACCCGCGAAACCGGCACGGCACGCCCCCCGCCCGCACGGCTCCGCACCCTCGCGCCCTGCGCCGACCCCCCGCGCCCCGCGAGCCGTCCGCCTCGGCCCCCGCTCCGTCGCGGCCCTGGTCCTCACCAGCGCCGCGGGCGTCGCCGCCTTCGGCTGGCCGCTGCTCGCCGACTCGGCGTCGGGACTCGCCCATTCACGGGACGCGCCCTGGCTGTTCGCCGCCCTGCTCCCCCTGCTGCTGGTCGTGGTCGTCGCGACGATCGCCGACACCGGCATGGACGCGAAGGCCGTCGCCATGCTCGGCGTCCTCGCCGCGGCGGGCGCGGCTCTGCGACCGCTCGGTGCGGGAACCGCGGGGCTGGAGCCGATGTTCTTCCTCATCGTGCTCTCCGGCCGCGTGCTCGGGCCGGGGTTCGGCTTCGTGCTGGGCGCCCTGTCGATGTTCGCGAGCGCCCTGCTCACGGGAGGCGCCGGACCCTGGATGCCCTTCCAGATGCTCAGCATGGGCTGGGTGGCCATGGGCGCCGGGCTCCTGCCCGGGCCCCGGCGCGTCCGCGGACGCTGGGAGCTGCTGATGCTCGCCGGGTACGGCGCCCCCGCGGCCCTGGCCTACGGGCTCGTGATGAACCTCCAGGGCTGGCCCTACATCGCGGGGCTCGGCTCCGGCATCTCCTTCGTCCCGGGCGACCCGCTGCCCGAGAACCTCGCCCGGTTCGCCACGTACGTGCTGGCCACCTCCCTCGGCTGGGACGTGCCCCGGGCGACGCTGACCGTCGTACTGATCCTCACCCTCGGCGGGCCCGTACTGCGCGCGCTCCGCCGTGCCACGCGCCGCGCCGCGTTCGAGGCGCCGGCCGGCTTCCGTCCCGCCCCGCACCCCGGCGCACCACGGCACGTGCCCCCGGACGCCTTGGGGCAGGATGGGGCGCATGAGCATCGTGAAGATCAACGTCCTGAACGTCCCGGCGGAGCAGCGGGAGGTCCTTGAGAAGCGTTTCGCGTCCCGTGCCGGAGCCGTCGAGGGCTCGGACGGCTTCGAATGGTTCGAGCTCCTCCGCCCGCTCGAAGGCACCGACGACTACCTGGTGTACACGCGGTGGCGTGACGAGGAGTCGTTCCAGGCGTGGATGGAGGGCCCGATGAAGCAGGCCCACCAGGGCGGCGAAGGCGGCTCCGAGCGTCCCAAGCCGGCTGCTTCGGGTTCGACGCTGTGGTCCTTCGAGGTCGTCCAGCAGGCCTCCCCGAAGACGGACTGACCTCGGAGGGGCGCCCCGGAGAAGCACCGATCCCGGCCGGGGCCCGGGCCGGAAGCCTGCCGCCAGGGCGACCCCGGGCCCCGCGCGACTTCCGCCGGCGGACGCCCCTGGCGGCGGGCCGACACCGGACGCGACGCCGCAGGGGCCTTCACCGGCTGAGGCCGCGCACCGCGGAACGCCGTGAGCGGGCCGGCAACGTCGTGAACGGGCCCGCGTGGCGCGTCAGTTCGCGAAGTGGAGGCGGACCGCGCCGTCCGGCAGCCGCTCCACCGCGACCCGCGTCAGATCGCCGACGTGCACCGTCGGCCCGTACGCCGCCGCACGCGCGCCCACTCCGACGACCCGCATCCCTGCAGCCAGCGCCGCGGTGATGCCCGGACGCGAGTCCTCGAAGGCCACGCACTCCTCCGGGGCGAGCCCCAGTTCGGCGGCCCCCTTCAGGAAGCCCTCCGGGTCCGGCTTGCTCACGCTCACCTGCTCCGCGGTGACGCGGACGTCCGGCATGCGCACACCGGCCGCGGCCATGCGAGCCGTCGCCAGACCCGTGTCGGCGGACGTGACCAGGGCGTGCGGCACTTGCCGCACCGCGGTCATGAACTCCACCGCGCCCCCGACCGGGACGATCCCGTCCAGCTCGCGCGTCTCCCGGGCCAGCAGGGCGCGGTTCTCCTCGTGGTTGACCTCCGCAGGGCGGCCGGGAAAGAGCTCGGCCATCGTCTGATGGCCCTGCCGCCCGTGGGCGGTGCGGAGCACGTCAGCGGGGTCGAGGCCCTTCGAGACCGCCCAGTCGCTCCATACGCGTTCGACGACGGCGTCGGAGTCGACCAGGGTGCCGTCCATGTCGAGCAGCAGGCCGCGGGCCGTGAGGGACGATCGGTGGTTCGGCATGCGGGGTGCGCTCCCTGGTCGGGTGACGTCCCGGGCGCAGCCGCGCCGCCCCTGAACCGGGGCCGGGAGCGTCGCCGGGGCCGTGCGTGATGCGGAAAGCCAAGGTGGCTCCGCCCGCCGGTCGAGGACGCCCATCCGTCAGGTATGAGCTCGGGCGGAACCACTTTGTTTCATCACGATACAAAGAGCGGGGGCGGCGCGCCAGTGGGCGGCCCGCCCGCACTTCCGTCGGCCGCGTCCGGCTCAGCCCCTCGTCTGCGACTCCAGCACCTGGCGGGTGGACGGTCCGTACTCGCCGAAGCGGTCGCCCCGCACGTTGTTGCGCCCCTGGAAACGGGCGACAGCGCGGAACACGTCCTCGGAGTAGACCCCGTCCTCCGGCTCGTCGTCGTCCAGCGCCCTGACCTGCTTGAGGCGGCGCTGCAGCTCCTCGACCTCCTCGCCCCGGTCGCCCGGCCGCAGCGTCTCCCCGCCCGGCTGCGTGGACTCCTGCGGCGGACGCGGCGGACGGTCCGGCCGCCCCTGGCCGCCGCCTTCGTCGTCGCCGTCGTCGTCCGGACTGCTGGGATCCCCTGGGTCAGTGCTGGGGGCGGGCGGGACCGCGTCGCGGCCGGTGGGGTCCTCGTTGCCGCGGTCGGCACGCGAGGGGTCGTCGCCGGTACGGGACGGAGCGGCGCTGGGCTCGGCCTCCCGCGTCTCCTTCTTGCTGCGCGACGGCGAATCGGTCGGTCCGCCGCTGGGGATCTCGGGGAGGGCGCGGTCCTCCTCGCTGAGGCTCCGGTCGTCGCCGGCGTCGTCACCGGTGAACGCCTGCGTCGTCAGCAGGCCCGCACCGAGCGCGGCGACCACACCGGCCGCCGCCATGGCCACGGCACCGCGGCGGCGCTTCGGGGCGTCGTCGTGGGCGGCCGCTCGCCGCCTCCCGCCCCGCCCCGGCGCGCGCCTGCGGCCCGAACCCGCCCGCAGCGAGACGGACGGCTCGTATGCCGCGCCCGCCTCCGGGTGGTCGCCGGGCGCGGCGGGGTCGTCCTCGTACTGGCCGTTCGGGTCGCGCGGACCGTTCGGGTCGTCGGCGGCGTTCAGGCCGTCCGGGCTCACGGCGGGCAGCTCCGCCGTCTCACCCGTACCGCACCGGGCGAACGGCTCCAGATCGGGCGTCGACCGGTCCGGGTCGCAGGGCTCCGGCAGATCCACATACGGGCGTATGTGCATCGGGTCGACGTGCTCGGCCGTGAACGGGCCCACGCAGCCGCAGGACGTCGCCCCGTCCGCCGCGAGTTCGGCCCCGCACCCCGGGCAGCATCTGTGCGCCGTCATCCCGGCCCCTCCCTGGGTCTCACCACCGCACTCCGTGCACGGCCGCTCCACCCGAATCGCCAGTGACTGTCCAGCCGTGCACCTTACGCGGGGCGAGGACACCCGGGTCAACCGGAGTCCGGAATGACACCCCAAGGGTGACGATCGTCATTCCGCGCGGCATTCCGCCGCACCACCCCAACTGACGCCGTAGCCAGGACATTCGGGAACTCCCCGAACAGCGGACCGGGCCCCCGTCGGGAAACGCGTCCCGCCGGGAGCCCGGAATCGCCACGGCTCAGGTGGCCGAAAACCGCCGTGCGACCACCACTCCACGATCGCTCAACCAGGTCACACATGCGGCTACTTCAGCAGATTTGCGGACAGGGCCGGTCAGCGCGCGCTCTTCGGCGCCTGCCAAGTGAGCGTCTCCGCCCCGCCGTCCTTCGGAGTGAAGGCGACCGCGATGGGCGAGTCGCCCTTGGGGACGAGGAAGACCGAGCACTCCGTCACCGACCCCTTGGGCTTCAGGAACCCGTCGGGCTTCGCCTTCGGGCACGGCGCGAAGGCCCGTCCGCTGAGGTCGATCAGCGTCAGATGCTGGGCGGGCCTCCCGCTGACCGCGCGCAGTTCGATCTGCTGGTTCAGCTGCGGAAGCAGCTTGTGCGCACCGTCGTTGCGGTACTCGAACGTCACGTAGTACGGGACCGACTTCTTCTGCTCGCCGCGCAGCTTGAAGCTGCTGAGGTCCGAGAGGCTTCCGCTCCGGACGCTCTTGGGAGTCGCCCGCACCTTCACCGTACGGCCGTCGGCGTCCTCGACCTCGGTCTGCCCGGCCTTCCCGAACGGCAGGACCCCGCTGGGCGGTTCGCCCTCGCCCTTCCCGGCCTTCCAGATGACGGGGGCGGTCTGCCGGCCCTCTCCGTCCGTGCCCGTGTAGGAGACGACCACGGGCTCCCGGTCCTTCGGCATCATCACGATGGAGCAGGCGGTGGCCTTGCCGCCCGGCTTCAGCTCCTCCGGACCGCTCTTGGCGCACGCCTCGGGCAGACCCGACTTCCCGGACAGCGAGGTCCCGAAGACGGTGATCCGCTTGCCCGCCTGCCCGTCCGCTCCCGCGAGCGCGAAGTCCCGCTCGGGGGACGGGCGTTCCAGCGTCTTCTCGCCCTTGTTCACGAAGGAGACGGTCAGGTAGTACGGCACCATCTTCTTCAGGTCGCCGTCGAGCCGGACGTCCTTGAGGTCCGCGGCGGACCCCCGCGCCAACTCGCTGGGGGCGGCCTCGAGAAGGTGCGACTCCTTCTTCAGGTCCGTCCACGTGATCTTCTGCTGCGCACCGTCCACCTTGATCGGACGGGCCTGAACCACATCCTTCTGCGGCGCCTCCTCCGCGGCGGGCTTCCCGCCCGACTCGCCGCCGCTACAAGCCGTCGCGAACAGTGCGATCGCACACATGCCCGCTGCTATGCCTGCAGGTCTCTTCATCGGATCAGTCCACCCCGTCGTCCTGTTGCAGTATCGAATTTCGCGTGATGCCGCTGCGCCGCAGCTCATGGCCGCCGGATCGCAGGAGCAACAGAGTAAGCGCACCGCGGCACTTCCCGGGCACGGTACGAACGAGGCGCAGCGGGAACGGCACTGCGGGGGACGACGGGACGACGGGAAGGCTCTGGGGCGGGAAGCACCGGGGGACGGGGGTCGGGGCTGGGGCCGGAAGGGCACACGGAGTCTGCCGGGACCAGGGGACGTCGTAGGGCACCGCCCCCCGTCGCGACAGCGCGACGGGCGCGGGAGCGGCACGACTCCGCGCGGCGTACCGCCCCGGCTCCCCGCCCGGGGTCAGGGCGTAGCCGCCTCGTACAGGCTGAACGCGGCCAGACCGACCATGAGAAGCGCCGCGACCTTGGTGATCAGACGCAGCGGCACGAACCGCATCAGCGTGCGCCCGCCGAGGATGCCCAGCGCGGCCACCGCCCACAGGGCGAGCACCGCACCCAGGCCCACGGAGAGCGGATCGTCGTAGCGTGCCGCGAGGTTGGCCGTCATGATCTGCGTGAGATCGCCGAACTCCGCGACCAGGATGAGCATGAAGCCGCTGGAGGCGACCTTCCAGAAGGACTGATCGGCGGGCGTCCTTACCTGCTCCTCGTCCTCGTCGTCCTTCTTCAGCCACAGCACCAGCGCCCCCGCGAGGAACAGCACGCCCACGACGGCCTGCAGAAGGCGCTGCGGCAGCAGGGTGAGGACGCTGCCCGCCGCGACGGCCAGCACGACGTGCACCACGAAAGCGGCGGCGACACCGGCGAACACGTACGAGGCGCGGTATCGGGTGCCCAGCATGAGCCCGGCGAGGGCGGTCTTGTCGGGCAGCTCGGCGAGAAAGACGACGCCGAAGACGAGGGCGGCGACGGAAAGGCTGATCACGGGAGCTCCTCGGAGCCTGTGCTGCCGTGCCGTCGCAGCGCACACCTCGGCACGACAGCGTCGACAGATGCAATACGGACGCTGCTTGCCGAAGGTCTCGCTGGTGCCGCGACCGCGCACAGCCCGTTTCCCACGGACTGACGCGAGTGCCGCACTCCGGGCGCCGGGGCGGGCCACCCGCCGGCGCGGCTGCCGTGAGGCTGCGCCGCGCGGAGAGGGAACGCCCAGTATGTCGACGGTCCGGCGAAGAGCTACTCCCCTTCTGCCGCCGCCCAGGCTAGACGACGCGCCGCTCGACTGCGATCGCGCACCGTCGATCCGGCACCCGGCGACCCGGCGACCTGGCGACCCGGCGGCCCGGCATGGGCGAGCCCGGCACCGGCCATGCGGCAGCCGTCCGCGCGGCGAGTGACAGGAGCGAGCGGGCGCGGGCGGACGAGGGAACCGCCGGGAGGACGTGGACCGCCAAGACCCCGGGGGCGAGTGCTGAAACGGGCGCACCGCCCTGTCAGCGGCCGGCACAGAGGCAGCCGGCTCCCCAGGCAGCCGGCTCGTAAGACACCGAGCTGGCACAGAAGGGGCGCATCGCAACTTAGGGGGCGCGCCGAGCTGTTGCGAGCCTGCGCACGCAACAGCCAAAAGTGCCATAGGGCTTGATGTGACGTGGACACGTCGTCAGGCTGTTACCTGGCGCCTGCCTTCCGGAAACCAGAGGTCGGCATCGTCGGACAACGAGGTGCACACCTCGAAATAGCCCCCCACACCGGAGGAGTTCGTATGCAAAAGGGCATACGCACAAAGCTCTACGCGCGTCGACGCAAGTCGGTCATAACGGCCGCTCTCGCTGCTCCCTGCGCCGGGCTGCTGCTGTTCATCGGCGCCCCCGCCCAGGCCGAGCCGCCGGCACCGCCGAGCGCTTCCGAGGCGAAGACCATGCTCGAGGGCCTCACGGAGAAGGCCGAGGGCTCGATGGACGGCTACGACCGCGAGAAGTTCCCGCACTGGAGCAACCAGGGCGACGGATGCGACACCCGCGAGGTCGTCCTCAAGCGGGACGGATCCGGCGTGGAGACGGGCGACGACTGCCGTCCGACGAGCGGCACCTGGAAGAGCCCGTACGACGGCGGCAGCTGGACGGACCCCTCCGACGTCGACATCGACCACATGGTGCCGCTCGCGGAGGCCTGGACCTCGGGCGCCAGCTCCTGGACGGACTCCGAGCGCGAGAAGCTCGCCAACGACCTGGACATCGCACAGCTGCTCGCGGTCACGGACAACGTGAACCAGTCGAAGAGCGACCGCGACCCCGCCGAGTGGATGCCGCCGGAGTCCGGCTATCACTGCACCTACGCCCGGATGTGGGTCTGGGTGAAGGACACCTACGACCTGACCGCGGACTCCGCCGAGAAGAGCGCCCTCTCGGAGGCCCTGGGCACCTGCTGACGCAGGGAGCCCCGCTCCTGTCGTAGAGCACCGCTCCAAGGACATCGGCCGTAGAGCAGTGGCCGTAGAGCACTGGTGATTGAGCAGCGGGCGTGGAGCACTGCTCCGGGTTTGCGCCGCTCCCCCAGGGGATCGGATCGCGGACCGGAGCAGTGCTCTTTTCGTGGGTCGGCGATCGCGGCGATAGACGTGGTGCTGGCGACGCGCGGCGCAGCAAGCTGGTGGAGCACTGCTCGGGCCGCAGAGCGGGCACTGGCGAGAGAGCAACGCTCTCGGCACGGACAGCGCGAATGCTGCAGAGCGGCGCGCACATCCGAGAGCGCCGCTCCCCCGAACTCACCGCACACACTCCAGAGCACCGCTCTCATCCAGCACCCCCAGTCAAAACCAAGAGCATCGCTCTCGTCGGCTGCCGACCCCCAGCCCCGCCCCGATCGAGGCCGACACCCCACGGCCAAAAGTCACGAAAAAGTACAGAGGAACGTTCCCGGCGCAGGAAACTCGCCGATCTCCTCGGTCGTTCCGTAGCGTTGCGAGCGACGGAGGGAGAACTTCCATGGTCAGGCTCCGCCTGGGACCGCTGCTGCGCTACCTCGACGAGGACACGGCGACGATCTGGATCGAGACCGACGGCCCGTGCGAGGCGGAGGTCGTCTGCGAGGACGGCAGTGCGGGCGGCAGCGCCCGCACCTGGCAGATCTCGGGCCATCACTACGCCCTGATCACCGTCGTGGGTCTCGAACCGGGCACCGTCACGGCCTACCGCGTGCTCCTCGACGGCGCCGAGGTCTGGCCCGAACCCGGCTCGTCCCTCCCGCCGAGCACTATCCGCACGCCATCGCCGGGCACCGGCGCCCTCGACGTCGCCTTCGGTTCCTGCCGCTGGGCGGCGCGCCCCTCCGCGAGTTCGCACGATGCTGCCGGCCCCGACGCTCTCGACGCCCTCGCGCAGCGCGCCCTCGCGGGCGGCGAACGTCCGGACGTCCTGCTACTGCTGGGCGACCAGGTCTACGCGGACGAGACCTCGGAACGCGTGCGGGCCGGCCTCGCCGAGCGGCGCGACCTGTCGGAGCCCCCGTGGGAGCAGGTGGCCGACTTCTCCGAGTACACGCTGCTGTACGACGAGTCCTGGCTCGACCCGGAGGTGCGCTGGCTGCTCTCCACGGTGCCGAGCTGCATGATCTTCGACGATCACGACGTGATCGACGACTGGAACACCAGCGACTCCTGGCGCCGCGAGATGCGGGAGACCGGATGGTGGCGCGAGCGCATAGTGAGCGGGCTCGCCTCGTACTGGGTGTACCAGCACCTGGGCAACCTCTCGCCGGGTGAGCTGGCGGAGGACCCGGTCTTCACCGCGGTGCGGGAGGCCGAGGACGGCACGGCAGTGCTGCGCGAGTTCGCAGCCCGCGCGGACCTGTATCCCGAGAGCGTCCGCTGGAGCTACCGACGGGACCTGGGCCGGGTCCGCATGATCATGCTCGACACCCGGGCCGGGCGCGTCCTCGACGAGCAGAAGCGCGCGATGCTCGACGAGCGGGAGATGGCGTGGCTGCGCGAGCAGATGCTGACGGCGCTGGACGGCGGCGCCCCCGGGCACGATGCGGCCCACGACGCGGGGCGCGGCACCGGGCCCCACCCCCGGGGCGGCACCGCCAGCCATGCGTCAGGCGGCGGTCGGGCGTACGACCACCTGCTGATCGGCACGTCGCTGCCCTGGCTGCTGCCTCCGGCGATCCACGACGCCGAAGCGTGGAACGCGGCCCTGTGCCGTGGGTCCCGCGGTCCGCGCTGGGCGCGGTTGGGTGAACGGCTGCGCCGTGAGGCGGACTTGGAGCACTGGGCCGCCTTCCCGAACTCCTTCGACGCCCTGACGGAGCTGCTCCACGAGGTCGCCTCCGCACGCGGGGCGCCGGCGACGCTGAGCGTCCTCTCCGGGGACGTGCACCACGCCTACACGAGCGAGCCCCGCTTCGCGGGCACCGTCAACTCGCGTGTCCTGCAGCTGACTTGCTCCCCCATGCACAACAGCATTCCCGCGGTGATGCGCTGGGGCTTCCGCTTCGGCTGGAGCCGGGCCGGACGCTGGCTCGGCCGTGCGCTGGCGCGGCACGGACGTGCCGGGCGCCCGCCCGTCAAGTGGCGGCGCACGGGTGGCCCCTGGTTCGGGAACCAGCTCATGACGCTGCGGCTGAGGGGCCGTTCCGCCGAACTCTCCCTGGAGCAGGCGCGCGCCGTGCCGGAAGGCGCCGACAGCCCCGGCGGGGTGCCCGGTGAGGGCCGCGGCAGCAGTTCGCGGCTGGACTGCGTGTACCGCACGCCACTCGCCGGTACCCCCGAGGACGATCCGCGGGGCATGTGACTGCTGAGACAGAGCCGAGATCGTTCCCGCACGCCCCGGTCACCACACCGGTGCCGCTCACGCGTACTCTGTCCCGACGCAGTTGAACGCTCGGGGGACGGACGCGAAGGGGACGAACGGGGGAGACAGTGCTGGAAATCCTGGGGTCCGTGACCGGATCCCCATGGATATACGGGGTGATCGCAGTATCCGTCCTGCTGGACGTCTTCGTTCCAGTGCTGCCCAGCGGGGTGCTGGTCGTCGCGGCGGCCACCGCCGTTGCCGGGACCACCGCCGCAGATGCCGCCGACCTCCCGAGTCATGCACGCCGTGCCGCTGAGAGCCCGCATCTCCCCGAGATCGTGGCCCTCGTGCTGTGCGCCGCGACCGCGTCCGTGGTGGGGGACCTCGTGGCGTACCGCCTGGCCCGGCGGAACGGAGGGCGCTTCGGCCGGGTGCTCTCCCGCTCCCCCCATCTCCGGGCGGCCCAGGAGAAGTTGGGACACGCCCTGGCGGGCGGCGGAGGCGCGCTGGTCGTACTGGCCCGGTTCGCCCCGGCGGGACGTTCGGTGGTGAGCCTCACCGCGGGCGCCGCTCACCGGCGCGCGAAGGACTTCGTGCCCTGGTCCGCTCTGGCAGGGCTGACCTGGGCCGCGTACAGCGTGAGCCTGGGGTACTTCGGGGGCCGCTGGCTGGGAGCCTCGTGGCTGGGGACGGCCGTGTCGGTGCTGGCGCTGTTCGCGGCGGGCACCCTGGCCGCGTACGTGCTGCGCCGCAGGCCCCGCTGCGACGCCGCACAGCCGGAAGCAAGCGGTGAACCCGGGGCGGAGGACGGGGAGTTCGAGACCGTGCAGCCGGTGTGAGACCCGGCGTCCCGGAGTCGGCCGCGTCCGCGCCCCCGGACGCCATGCCCTCCGTGCGGCTCCCCCTCTCCCCTCTACGGCCCGGGGTACGGCTTCCCGGTGACCCGCCCGGCCCGGTCGTTGACGGCACCACGGGAAAACCACGTGCCCCCGCGCCTCCCCAGCGACGACGATGAGCCGCATGAGTTCACCATCGGACCCGCTGGGCCCTTCCTGGACGACCCGCGCCGAACGCCCTGAGGACACCGCGGCAGTGCGGCGCATCACTCTCGCGGCCTTCGAGACCCCGGACGAAGCCGATCTCGTCGACGCGCTCCGCGAGGACCCCGGCGCCTGGCTCCCGCACCTGTCGCACCTGGCCCTCTCCGGCGAGGAGGCCGTCGGCACCGCGCTGCTGACCCGGTGCCGCATCGGTGACTCCCCCGCTCTCGCCCTCGCGCCCTGCGCCGTCCTGCCGGAGCATCAGGGGCGGGGCGCGGGCAGTGCGGCCATCCGCTCCGCCCTGGACGCGGCACGAGCAGCGGGCGAACGCGCCGTCGTGGTCCTCGGACACCCGGCGTACTATCCGCGCTTCGGCTTCTCCCCCTGCTCCGGATTCGGCATCGTGCCCCCGCACGGGCAGGAGTGGCCCGATGACGCGTTCCTGGCGCTCTCCCTCGACGGGGGCGAACTGCCGCGCGGCACGGTCCACTACGCGCCGGCGTTCGGGCTCTGACCGCCCCGGCCGCTCGGGGCACGTCGACTCGCTCTGGGAGGGGCGTCCCCGGCACGACGGCCGCCGGGAACACCCCCACGGCTGCCAGGCGGAAGGGCCGAACCGACCTGTTCAGCGCCCGTGTTGGGCCAGGACTCGGGTGTACTGCCACGGCTCCTGGATCATCCCGGAGCACGCGTCCTCGGCGGGGTACGGCCGTGCCCCGCACGGACGGTCCCTGTTGACGGACCAGAAGGTGAGCCGCCCCAGCCCGTGCTTGCGTGCGTGCGAGGCGATCGTGCGGAAGTGCTCCGCCGTGATCGTCTCCCCCTCCCCGGTGATCCCGTTCATGGAGGAGACACCGCTGTGCGCGTAGGCCTCCTTCTCCGTGTAGCCGTAGGCGCTGCGCAGCCGGTCCTTCAGCCCGTCCACCGCCCGCGTGCTGATGAGGCCCATGTCCTCGCCCTTCGCTGACGGGACGAAGGAGAACGGCATGATGCTCCATGCGTCCGGCTCCACCTTCATCGCGGCCGCGCGGTCGATCAGGGAGCGGTCGGGCCCGGAGCGGTAGCTCGGCAGCGTCACGTACACGACGAGGCCCGGATTGGCCTGCTGGACGATGCTGAGCGCTCCCAGCATCTTCCGCTGCGCGGTCTCGCTGCGGTACGCGCCGGCCTCGATGTCGACGTCGACGGCCTTCAGCCCGTACGCGTCGATCACTTTCTGGTACGCCCCGGCCAGCGCCTCCGCGTCCGCGCAGCTCTGCTCCAGCTTCTTTCCCAGACCGCCGCCGAAGGACGGCATCACGTCGCCGCCCGCCTTGCGCACGGCCTTCACGGTGCGTTCGTCGACGCCGCCGGTGAGCGGCCGGTACCCGTCCCAGCGCGGGGTGCAGGTCCCCTGGCTGAGGACGAACGCGAGCGTGAACCAGCGGACCCCTGTGGCCGCCATGACGGTCTCGACGTCCGGCGGGCTGCCCCAGCCGAGGGAGAGGTAGGGCGCCACCGCCATCGGCGCGGGCGGCAGATCGGGGGCTTCCGTACGCGGCGGCGGCAGGGGCTGGGGCTGCCGCACCGGCTGGGGCTGCGACCACACCGCCGGGTGGTGCTGCCGCAGTTCCGGCCGCGGCGGGGCGGCGTGCGAGGTCGCGGCGGCCGTGGTCGAACCGAGCGCGGCGGCCACGAGCGCGGCGACGGCTCCCGTACGGGCCAGCCGGCCGGGTCTGTTCGTGCCTCTCCGCGACGTGAGGGCTCCCGTCCGGGAGGGCCGCACGCCGTCGGGCCGCCGCGGTGCGGCCGGGATCTGGCGGTGGGAGCGAAGGTCGGTCAGATTCAGCGTTCTCATCCGGTCCCTCATCTCGGCTGGGTTTCCCTCCCCTGTACCGAGATGGTGATCACACCGGACGTTCGACGCCCGCACCCGCGCCGGGCGTGTCCCGCGCCCGGCCCGCACCGCACCCCCAGCCGCCCCCGGCCCCGCCCCGTCCGCCCTGCTCCGACTGACACGGAGGGTCGGGGACGGGGCGGGGCCGTGCTCGTCACTCCTTCTCGGTCTCGACGATCTCCGAGAAGCCCTCGCCCCGGTTCCAGCGCATCGTGTAGAGGCCGAAGTCGCTGTTGTAGACGAACAGGACCTTGCTCCCCTCGCCGGTGATGGAGGAGTCCTGCCAGCCGTCGAAGTCCTCGGTGAGCTCGATGTCCCAGTCCGTGAGGTCTTCCGTGCCGACCCCGGCGAGGGACTCCGTCGGCGGCTCACCGTCGTAGCAGAACCGGCCGAAGTCCGCGATCAGCGAGACGGTGCCGTCCTTCTCCTGGAGATCGACCCCCTGGCAGCGGTCGGACTCCGTTTCGTAGAGCGTCTGCCACTCGCTCCACTTCTCCGAACCGGCCGTCGTGTGACGCTCCTGCGCGCCCGTCCCCTCGACCAGACGCACGTGCACCTTCCGGCCGTCGCTCAGTTCGAGCGTCGACTGGAAGTCGTCGTCCGCGGCGGCCGGCCTCTCTTCCTTCGGACCGGCCCCCGCACCCAGCCCGCCGGCCTCGGCCGGATGCGGACCGGTCCCGGCGCTCGCCGTGCCGTAGCCCGCTGCCAGCAGACCCAGTGCGGCCAGAACGGCGAGCCCGGCCTTGTGCGCCTTGCGTATCTCCACGGTGCGCTTCCCCTCTTCGACGGTCGGTCTGGTGCCCCACGTCCACGGCGTACGGGGAACGGAACCGCCTGCCCCTCACCGCGGACATCTGCGGAGGACGCGTCCCGCCCGCCCCCGGTTCCCGGCCCGGCAGGGAGAGCACCGGTCCGGGGCGGGCCCCGCCGCACCTCCCGGCCGACACGGAGAGAGGCCCCGACCGCCGTCGCCCGTACGGGACTTCAGGGCATCCCGCCCTCTCGGAGTGAGCGCGGCCGCGGAGGAGGTACCCGGCTCCGCCACGGTCGCAGAGCCGCTGGGCGGCTCACTCGACCGAGCACTCCTCCTCCGTCAGCGCCTTGCCCGGCCCCGCCTGCCGGGAGCAGAGGATCTTCCTGTCGTTGTCACGGCCGTCCCGGTTCGTGACCTTCACTATCGAGACGGCGAACCTGTGACCGGTGTCGTCGGCGCCCTCGGTGAAGTTGATCCGTCCGGTCGCGAGGCTGGTGAAGTCGGTCTGCCGGAGAGCGGCCCACGTCTCGGCGCGGCTCCTGGCCTGCCCGTCGCTCTCCGCCGCCCGGTGCAGGACCTCGGTCGCGTCGTGCGACAGCGCGGTCTGGCCGTCGTCCAGCTTCGAGGAGACTCCGTCCTTCTGCAGGGCCTCGTCCATGGTGAGGCCCAGGTCGTCCGCCTTGCCTTCGTCCTCCAGCTTGTCGAGGCGCCCGAGGAAGATCGAGCCCGGCAGGGACTGCTCCAGCGCGGTCAGAACCAGGTGGTAGATGGTGACGTTCTTCGCCACGTGCGTCCCCTCACCGAAGCGGGCCTTCGAGAGGTCGTCGCCCGCGAGGACGGCGATCTTCTCCCTGTTGCAGCGGTCGTTGGAGGCGATGCCCTTCATCAGAGGGGTCACGTCCTCGGACCGTCCCGCGAAGTACAGGGCCTGGGGCACCTCTTCCTCCGCGCAGACGGCTTCGATCTGCCTGTCGAGGACGGGCTGCCCGTTACTGAGCTTGTAGTCCGGCAGCGAGTCCACCTGGTAGCCGGCGTCGGCCAGCATCTCCCCGCCGTACCTCTTCTGCTCCTTGGTGTACTGGTCGTGGCTGTTCTTGCCGTGGTCGCGCGCGAGGACGACGGCCCTGCCCCTCTCCGGGGCGGGCACCAACTGGTTCGCGATGAGCCTGAGTTGGTCGTTCTGCCATTCGTCGGTCCCCGCGAGGCCGAAGAAGTTGGGATAACGGGCCATGTGTGTACCGGAGTTGGTGCTGGAGACCACCGGCAGATCGGCCTTCCGGTACATCTCCTGGACGTCGTCGCTGTCGGTCATGTCGCGGCCCATCCCGACGACGCCGACGATCGACTTGTCCCTGTCCGCCAGTTGGATGATGTGCCTGGCCATGGTCTTCTGCGCGTACATGTCCCGGCCGCCGTTGGCCACCAGCACCCGCAGCTTGACCGAGGACTCCTCGTTGATGGACCTCTGTGCGAGATGGACGCCGCGCAGCTCCTGCAGTCCCTTCGTCAGCTGCCCCTGCGTACTGCCGCTCAGCGGGCCCGCGTAGACGACCGTCACATGGTCCTGACGGCGGATCTGCTTGTTGGCCGTACGGATGAGCTTCTGCACCTTGCCGGCCTCGGGGAACGAGACGGAACCCGTGGCCACACCCACGCACTCGGGGTCGTTGCCACCGATCCGCACGCGTTCCGAATCGCGGTTGACGCCGCTGAGACCGCCCGCGCAGTAACGCTCGCCCAGGTGGGCGTCGTAGAACCAGAGGCCCAGCGCCGCGGCAGACAACAAGAGGACCAGGGCCGGCGAGGACCAGAGCCACGTCCAGCGCGGCCTGACGGCGGGCGTGATCCTCCGCCGGCCGGTACGGGCCTCGCGCAGCCACTCGTCGGACAAGGGGATCCGCAGCACCCAGGGCAGGGTGCTGCCGCGCGTGCTCGGCGACTGGTTGACCCGCCGGCTGCGGTTCCAGTCGGCGTACTCGGGGATGTCCGATACCGGCCCTGTCATGGGCTGTGCGGGGAGAGGGGCTTCGAAGCTGCTCTGCAGCTCGCCGACGTCGTCGCGCCCCACCGCGGCGATCAGCAGAAGCGGATCGAGTTCGCTGCGGACGCTGCGGATGTCGCTGATCGCTTTGATCAGCTCGATGGAGCCGTCGTCTCTGCCCGCCGGGGCCAGGAGGAGCACCGGGGGCGTGGGGCGCTTGCGACCGCGCAGATCCAGCGACCTGGCGGCATGGGCGTCGCGAAGGTCCTCACGTAACGCGTGTACGCGCAGCTGCAGATGGCGCCGCTGGGCGTCCTCGGCGGCCTCGTCCGGCCAGCCGTCCACGAGCAGCCCGCTGTCCCGGAGGTCGCGTGCGACCGCTTCGACACGCTGCCGGACCGAGCCGGGCGGCCACAGGCGGAGGAGCCGCCACGTCCCGCGTTCTCCGCGTTCAGCCCGCGGCCCCTGGTTGAGGTAGGTGGTCCCCAGGAACCAGCGGATCTCCCGGCGCAGCACGAGCAGCACCGGAGCCCTGCCGGGAAGGACGCTCAACACGATGAGCAGCGCGAACGCGGCCGCGACGAACCCCAGGGTGACGTACCACGGCTTGTCCGCGACCACCACGGCGATCACGGCGATCAGCAGCGCGGGCAGCGTCTTCGAGGCGTCCATGGCCTGGCCCCGAAGCCGCGTGGCCCAGTGGGTGCCGCCGGGACGCCACCCCTTGCCGTTCAGGCGCTTCAGCAGCTCCTCCGTGCTCGCGCGGCCGTTCTCCCGTGCCTCCCGTGCGACGGCGTCCTCGATCGTCGCCAGCAGGTCGCTGCGCGGAAACACATACGGCTTGTACTGCCCTCGGCCGCCTTCCCAGGGATCCGGCTCGACGCACGGCTCCCGCCCCGGCCCGGGCTTCTTGCCGCAGAGTTCCTGGAGCAGGTGCAACGCGCGTACGCGCGGGTGCAGTTCACTCTCGGACCGCGCGCACGGCTTGACCCTCGCGCAGCGAATACCCTGTTCCGCCAGCTCATGTCCGAGTTCCTCGACGACGCCGAGCACCTGCCCGTCCGCCGCGGAGCCGTCGGACGCCGGATGCAGCACGAACTGGGGCACGGCGATCGACTTGCGCCTGCGGAACTCCCTGAACAGCGAGTTCAGCATCCCCGCCACATGCGGTGTCGTCTCGTACCGCCTGCTGGTGTCCGCGTCGGCTCCAGGCATCAGTCTGTTCCCCCGTAGTTGTCGCATCCAGAACGAATGTCTCGAACGGGAGTCTGTTGCATCGTCAGATGCAGCAACAAGGATGTCACCGAACCATCACACGGCCACAAGCGGTTATCCGACACCTCGCCCACTGGACCGCGCCACGGGCAATTGCCGCTGATAGCAGGCCTTTTGCCTCGATGACGGCGCTTGCAGCGAACTGGCCGCGACAGGAGCCGTGTACGCGAGGTCGGGTGGTGCCCGAAGTCGCCCTGGCACAGCGAGGACCGCGACGAACGCACCCGTGGCGATCCAGCCGGGCCGGCCCGGCAGCCCCATGTGCAGGGGATCCAGGGCGGCGTCCCGATCGGCGAACTCCTTGACCATGCCCACGCTGACCGCGCTCACGAACGCGTGGCCGATGACCGCGGGGACCACCGGACCCCGATCACAGCCGCACCAGGCAAGGATCGGCAGCCCCTCGTCCACGGAGGCCGTCGACGAGGGCGCACGGCTCCGCTCGCATGCGGTCACGTGCACTCGGCCGGGGTGACCGGCCGAGAGACGGGGACCCTCCCCTCGACCGCTCGGCTCCGGCGCCGACCCGTTCGCGCACAGCGGCCGAGGCCCCGCACAGGCCCAGCACCGGGCGCTGGCCCCCTCACGCTTCCAGAGCCAGGGACGAGGCCATCGAGGAGCAGGAGCGCCGCAGGAGCGCAGGGAGTTCACCCGGAGGGCAGTCGGGCAGCCACTCGTCGAGAGCGCAGCGCCACGCGGCCACGAAGAACTCGATCAGGAGCCGGAGTTCGAGGCGGTCCGGTACGCCCAGCCGGCGGACGAGCTCGGTCTGGGTCTCGGCGCAGTGGCGCAGCGCGTGGCCGTCGAGCGCGGGCGAGCCGGCGATCAGGCGCAGGGTGGGAGGAAAGCGCCGGTACCAGTCCTCGTCCATGCGCTCCAGGGTGCCCAGCATGGCGCCGAGGAGGACGTCGGCCAGCGGTCCTGACTTCTCGGTGGCGTCCACGACCTCCAGGTAGGTCCCCCACAGCTCCTTGACGGCCGTGAGCGCCACGTCCTCCTTCGAGCGGAAGTTCCGGAAGAACGTCCGCCGGGAGACCTCCACCTGCTCCAGCAGCGCGTCCAGCGGAGTGCCGTCGAATCCGCGCTCGCCGAAGAGCGTGACGGCGGTGTCGGCCAGGGCCCTGCGCGTCCGCAGCTTCTTGCGTTCGCGCAGGGTGACGGGCTGCTCTGGCGAAGAAGGGGACGGTGCCATCACCGCACCGTAGCGGATACGCCTCCTATATGCATATGCTCTTCTGAGGCTAACGCCACACTGTGGCATTTTCGTCGCCCCCGCTGAACCTGCCGGGGGCGCTCCGCATCCGAAAGGGACTTCGTGCGCGCACTCGTCGTCGACCACGCCTCACCCGGGCACCTGACGTTGGCGGACGTACCCGACCCGCGGCCCGCCGGCAACGAAGCACTCGTCAGGGTGGAGGCGTTCTCGCTGAACTCCGGCGAGATCCACACGGCGACCCGGCCCGGGACGCCGGACGGCTCCCTGCTCGGCTGGGACGCGGCCGGCGTCGTCGTCCGGGCGGCCTCCGACGGTTCCGGCCCGGCCGAAGGGGAGCGGGTCGTGACCGTCGGCCACACGGGCTGGGCCGAGCTGCGGGCCGTCCCCGCCACACTGCTCGGCACCGCCCCGAAGGGAGCCGATCCCGGTGCGCTGGGCACCCTTCCGGTGGCCGGACTGAGCGCCCTGCACGCGCTGCGCCGGATGGGCCCGCTGCTCGGCCGCCGCGTCATGGTCACCGGCGCCTCCGGCGGTGTCGGCCGCTACGCCGTCCAGCTGGCCGCCCGTGCGGGAGCGCACGTCGTCGCCGTCAGCCGGGCGTCCGGCCAGGCCGCCGCGCTGCGGACCCTGGGCGCCTCCGAGGTGCACCCGGAGCCCGCTGCCGTGCGGAAGCCCGTGGCGGCCGTGCTCGACAATGTCGGCGGACCACACCTCGTCGACGCCTTCGCCGCACTGGGCGCCGGCGGCACCCTCGTCAGCGTCGGCCGCTCCTCCGGGGCCGACGCCGTACTGCCGCCGGACGCCCTGCTGGGCGACGGCGGACGGCACGACCGGTCGATCCGAACCTTCTTCCTCTTCGGTGACCCCGCCCCCGACTTCTCCGCGGAGCTGACCTGGCTGGCGCACGAGGTCGCCGAAGGGCGGCTCGACCCAGGCATCAGCTGGCGCGGCCCCTGGACCCGTCACTCGGAGGCGGTGGAGGCACTGCTCGGGGGCCAGTTGCACGGCAAGGCCGTCCTCGACGTCGAGTGATCGGGCGGCCGGATGGCGCGCGGAGCCGGATGCGGGCTCCGCGTCGACTGCGCGCACGCCGGCGTCGGCAACTTGGCGACGGCCCTCGGCGGTACGTCCGAGAGCGAGTGTCGGCCAGAACGCTCGAAGGGCCGTCCGCGCGCTGGCGTTGACGGCCCTTCGGCTGCTGTTTAGAAGGAGAATCTGCTGGGTGGGCACAACTGGGATCGAACCAGTGACATCAGATGCACCCCCTCGATCCGTGGCCGTCCGTGCGGTACTGCCGGCTGTCGCTGCGTTTGGCTCCCCACTTGGCTCCCATGCGTACTGCCTTAGCGAGCGAATGGGTGCCGGCGCGGCGGCCCTGCCGGAGCGCTCGGAGCGCGTCGCCGCAGGAGTCAGGACACCGCTAACAAGCGGCGGCACGGCGTCCTATGACGCCTACGCGGGGGCTAGGATCCGATAGTGCGAGCCTGACCGAGATAGTCCATTCGGTGCACCAGTTCACGCAGCACAGAGCGGCCGCGGCGTCACACCGAATGGCTCTCATCCTGTGACAAGCGTGGACAGTCTGCGCAACTGAATCAGGCGCCTTCCGCAATCGCCTTGCTGAGTCGAATAACGGACGGCTTCCTGTCTTCTTCGAGATCGTATTCTTCAAACTCCCAAGTTGTGACTTTCACATCAGCGGGCACCCGGTAGACGAATCGCATTTCGTCCTTAAAGCCAGGTTGGAGCTGAGCGTTGCATTCTGGGTTTCCCTCAACTTCACTCAGGTCATCGATAGTGTCGTAGCGCCTCCCATCGTCGTCCAGCAATGCATTGGCGATGGGAAGCCCACAGGTAAGATCCATGCTCTGTTTAGCGTCGTTAAGCACAAGCGCCTCCAGAATCACGTACTTCGCCTCACCTCCCGCTTTCTGTTTATCTCCATCAACCGTGGGGATCGTGTCTGACTCGTAAACCTTAACGATTGTGACCACAGCGCCACCGCTTCGCGCCTTCTCCCCCACCTCATAACCGTCAGGCGCTTCCCCTGAGGGGCCAGGCGAGATAGGGGAGGATTCATCTAACGATCGCGGATCTTCCCAAATCGACGGGTTCGAGCCCGGGGTGGAGTTTTTGCCCTCAGTATCGTTGCTGGTTGTAAGTGAGTAAATGAGTCCGCAGAATGTCCCCAATAACGCCACCGTTAGACAATAGGTAGCCAACTTCCAAGGGTTTCGATTCCGCTGCGTCCCACCATTCGGCGTCGGCGGCAAGGTATCGGGATCGCTCATCAGTGGACTCCCTAAAATGCTTGGTTCAACCTTTTCATGTGAGCGGCTGCTGAGCACCGCGTGCGAACGACTTCACATCGTACGTGCATCGTGAACGCGCCGACTTGTGCGCGTGATCAGGTCGTGCGATACCGTCAACTTTTGCAACGCTTGTGTGGTTCGTGTCGGCCATGGCGAACATGGACCCAGCCGAACAGTTCGACACTGAGGTGTTTCCAACCTGACGCGGTGAGCGGGTAGTTGGGCTGGGGGCGGTGCCCGGACACGAAGAAGCTCCTGGTAGACGGGTGATTGTCGAGATCAGCTATCCAGCCAGGAGCTTCCGCGTGCTTGTTTACCCGTCCGGCGTCGATGTGTCCGCCTCGACCCTGCGTTACCTCTCCGTCCGCCTTCGGGCTCGGCGACGAGAAATGCGAACCCGATGGCGTCGGCTTCCCGCCGGACGACAGGCGTTGCTGGTACTGGCTCATCTGCGGTGCGGCCACACCTATGCCCAACTCGCGCGGGGTTCGGCGTGGGCGCCACCACCGCCTACCGGTACATCGCCGAAGCGGTCGAGGCCCTGGCCTCGCACCGACTCTCGCCGAAGCGGTGAAGACCGCCTCCACCAAGGCATTCGTGATCCTGGACGGCACGCTGCTGCCCATCGACCGCGCCGCCGCCGACCGACCCTTCTTCTCTGGGAAACACAAGAAGCACGGCATGAACGTGCAGGTCATCACCGATGCGAAAGGACGGCTGCTGTGGGCGTCGCCGGCGCTGCCCGGGGCGGTCCACGACATCAGGGCCGCACGCACCCACGGCATCATCGACGCCCTGACCGGTACCGGTGTGAAGTGCTGGGCAGACAAGGGCTACCGCGGTGCCGACGGCACCATACGCCTGCCGTATTGGGGAGTTGGGAGACGCTGTCCGCAGGTCAGCAAGCCGTCAACCGCTCGCACGCGAAGATCCGCGCGCTCGTCGAGCAGGCCATGGCCACCCTCAAGACTTGGCGGCTCCTGCGCAAACTGCGATGCTCCACCACCCACATCACCAGCCTCGTCCAAGCTGTCCTCACCCTGCACCTGACCTGCTCAAAGTCAAGATGAAAACAGCTCACTGGCTCCCTGTTTGGCTCCCCCGCCTGCGACAAGCACTCGAAGGGCCGTTCCGCGCTGCTGCGTGAACGGCCCTTCGGCTGCTGGTCAGAGGGAGTATCTACCCGGTGGGCACAACTGGGATCGAACCAGTGACATCTTGCTTGTAAGGCAAGCGCTCTACCGCTGAGCTATGCGCCCGTGAGGATCGAGGCCACAGACTACCCTGTCCCGCCCCACGGGGTACAAACCGCGACCGCCGCCCGGGCGGCCGCATCGGGGCCTCCCCGGCACCCGCGCGCCGGGGAGGCCCCGCCTGAGTCCCGTCCCGGCGATCGTGAACGATCCGGCCCGTGTGTTCGTTGGCACGTAGTGGGAGAATGGCCTGTGATCCACTGGTGCGCATGGGGATACGGGGAGAGGTTCGGTGGCGGCTATGAGCGGCGGCGGCACACGCCGTTGGGGCTGGGGCAGTGGCCGTACCGAGGATCAGCGAGCCGGAGCGCAGGAGGCCAAGGATGCGGCTGCGGCCGCCTTCTACGAGCTGGACACCGCCCAGCGTGACCTGCGGATCTCGATAGAGACCGTCGCCGCCGTCGACGACTCCCCTGCCGCCCGCAAGGCCGTCTCCGACTTCCAGCAGTTCGGGGCGCGTATCGACCAGGTCAGCCACGAATACATCACGGCGGTCGACGCCCACGACCTGGACCGTGACGACCTGGACGCCTCCACCGCCGCCCGCGCCCGGGCCGAGCTGGACAGGACGCGGCAGGACCTGGAGCGCGTCAAGGGCGAGCTGGAGCGGTTCGGGCAGAGTCTGGGGCCGCTGCTGTCGAAGGCGGAGACGCAGCTGGCGCGCCTGGCGCCCGCTGTCGAGCGGGCCCGGCAGGGGCTGCTCGCGGCGTCGAACGCGCTGGACGCCGTACGCGACGCGGGGCTGAAGGCCGACGGCCTGGCCGCGCGGCTCGCGGCGCTCTCCCCGGAGCTGACGAAGCTCAACGAGGGCGCCGGCCGGCACGGAGTCCAGGACACCCTGCACAGGGCGGACCGCGTGGTGCGCGAAGCGGAGGCCGTGCGCGAGGAGGCGCAGCGGCTGCCCGAGCGGGTGAAGGAGATCGACAAGCGGCTCGCCTCGCTGCGGACCCGTACCCAGGCGCTGCACACGCGGGCGGGCCAGGTCGAGCCGGTCCTCAGCGAGCTGCGGAGGCGTTTCAGCGCCTCGTGCTGGCAGGACCTGCAGCAGGTGCCGGAGCAGGCCGCGCGTTCGGTGCGGCAGGCGGAGGAGAAGCTGGCCGAGGGGCGCAGGGCACGGGACGACCAGCGCTGGGCGGACGCCACGGCGCAGTTGTCGACGGTGCGCGCGCTGCTCAACACGGCGGACGAGGGGATCAAGGCCGCCGGGGACAGGCTGCAGCGGCTCAACGAGGTCTCCTTCGACCAGACGAAGGAAGTGGAGCGGACGCGGTTCGCGATCCGTGACGCGCAGCGGCTGGCGATGGCGGGTCGCAGCACGCCCGATCCGGGGCACGCGGGGCCGCTGGACGACGCCGTGGCGCGGGTGGACCGCGCCGTCGCGTCGCTGTCGGGCCGTCACCCGGACTACTGGCATCTGCTCACCGAGCTCGACGCGGTGAAGGAGACGGTGCAGCAGGTCGTCGAGAAGATCCGCGAGGACCGGGCCGCCGGACGGTGAACCGTCCTGCCGCACCGACGGGGGTGCGGCCCGCGCGGGGACCGGTCCCGGGCGGCGTGGGAACGCTCCGTACGGCCGCGCGGGCCGTTCCGGCCGCCGGATACCATTCCGCCATGCCTCGTTACGAGTACCGCTGCCGCCAGTGCGACACGCAGTTCGAACTGAGCCGCCCGATGGCGGAGTCCGGTGCGCCCGCGAGCTGCCCGGACGGGCACGAGGACACCGTGAAGCTGCTCTCGACCGTCGCGGTCGGCGGCTCGACGTCCGCACCCGCCGCGAGCGCGGCGCCGGCGGGCGGCGGAGGCGGGTGCTGCGGCGGCGGCTGCTGCGGCTGACCGAGAGCGCCCCGCGGCGGCTGACCACGGTCGTAGCCGCGTGCGCTGCGCCTTACGTGGTTTCCGGGCTTACGTGGGCCCGGGTTTACGTGCTCTGGCCGTGTACCCAGTGCGCGGGTCTGCCGAGCCGTTCGGGAATCCTGGTGGAACCGTCGCCCCTGGCCGAGTCGAGCTGCGGCTGCGTGAGGAAGAGGCTCCCGGTGAGGTCCGCGCCGCCCAGTTCGGCGTCGCGGAGGTCGGCGCCGAGAAGGTCGGCGTGCCTGAGGTCCGCGCCGTTCAGCCGGGCCGCGATGAGGACGGCGCCGCGCAGTGTCGCTCCCCGCAGCTTCGCGTTCGCGAGTGCCGCACCGGTCAGGTCCGCACCCCTGTGGTCCTTCTTCCTGCCCCGTACGCGCGACCGCACCGTCTCACTGGCCCTGAGCAGCAGAGCGCCCGTCCTTTCGCGGTGCGCGGGGACGTCCACGCGCAGAACCTCCTCGGCGCTGCCGCGCGTCAGGCGCTCGACGCGCTCGTACGCGCTGCGCAGCTCCCGCCGCAGCGGCTGACCGACGGGGAGGTCCGCGGCCTCGGCGAGGTGGAGGAGCAGCTCGTGGAGGTGGCGCATCACGCCGAACACCTCGAACATCTCGCGTGCTGCGCCGGGGGTGTCGCGCCAGTTGCGGGCGCCGTAGGTGACGCGGGAGACCTTCTGGCCCGCGCCGAAGCAGTCGAAGACGGTGCAGCCGGGAAAGCCGCGGTCACGCAGCTGCGCGTGGATGCCGCAGCCGAAGTCCGGCCGCAGGTTCTCGCACGGTTGTCCGGCGTCCTTGTCGACGGCGAAGTCCGCCGAGGCCGCGAACGGCAGGGCCACGCAGCACAGCCCGGCGCAGTTGGCGCAGTCGGCCCGCAGTTCGGTGCGTTGCGGGTGCGCGGTGGGGGCGGGACTGTCCTGGGTCACGGGGATCGGTCTCCTGCTCGGCATCGCCGCCGGTCGCCGGGCGCGCCGGGCGCGGCGTCGTCCGCCATTCTCGCACCGGGCGCGCCTTCCCCGGTCCGGGACGGAGCCGGACCAGAGCCGGGACGGACGGACAGTCAGGGCACGGCGGTTGTCGCACGGCACGCCAACCGCACGGAGATCCCCTCCTATCCGCGGACCCTGGCCACCGCCCCGTAGGAGCCGGCCCGCGGGTCGTCGTCGGCGAGGTCCCGCTCCGTACGGTCCGAGCCCCACCGGTGCACGAGCACGATTCCGGGCTCCACCAGCTCCAGCCCGTCGAGCAGCGAGGCCGTCTCGTCGTACGTCCTCAGCCGCAGCGGTACGCCCGCCTGCCGGCGGTACTGCTCGCGGACGGCTTCCATGTCGTCCGGGCTGTGGTCGGCGGTGAGCTGGGTGAGCGTCACGAAGCTGCCGGGGGCGAGCACGGAGGTGAAGCGGCGGATCATCTCGTGCGCCATCTCGTCGTCGGCGATGTACGGGAGCAGCGCGACGACGGAGAGCGCGACGGGCTCCTCCAGGTCGAGGTTGCCGCTGACCTCCGGCGAGTCGACGATCTTGTCCGTGTCCGTCGCGTCCGCCAGGAGGAAGGCGGTGCGCCCCTGGGGGCTGCTGCTCAGCAGTGCCTGGGCGTGGGCGTGCACCACGGGGTCGTTGTCGACGTAGACGACCCTCGCGGACGGCTCCACGGACTGGACGACCTGGTGCAGGCTGGGCTCGGTGGGAATGCCGGCGCCCAGGTCGAGGAACTGCGTCACGCCCGCGTGGCCGGCGATGTACCGCGCGGCGCGGAGCATGAAGCCGCGGTTCTCGCGGGCCATCATGGCGACGGACGGCGCGGCGTCGACGGCTTCCTGGGCCGCTGTCCTGTCGGCGGCGAAATTGGTGCGGCCACCGAGGAAGTAGTCGTACACGCGTGCGGGATGCAGCCGGTCGGTTCGCGGTTCGCTGCCGGCGGCGGCGCCGGACTGCGCGCGGCTCTCCCCGTCGCCGCCGGCCTCTCCACGCGTCAGGCTGGTGGGACGGACGCGGCCGGTGACGTACAGCGCCCAGAAAAGGTCGTGCACCGCCGCCGGTCTGTCCTTGGTGAGCGGCAGATGTGTCAGCGTCCCCGCCTCGCGCAGCCACCCCCACAGCGTCTCGCCGCTGATGCCCAGCTCCCGGGCGGCCTCCTGGTCGTCGAGTCCGTGGTGCACCCAGGTCGTGACGGCGGACAGCAGCCGCGGCGACAGTCCGGCCAGCACGCCGCTGCCCCACAGGGCCGCGCCCTCCTGGGCGAGGACGGCACGGACCCCGCCCGCCGGGGGCACCGTCCCGGGCACGGGCGGCGGGAGGCCGGCGAGCCGCAGCGCGAGGTCGAGGGTCGCGCGGTCCCCCAGGCGCGTGCGGTCCAGGCCGGCCCGGAACGTCAGCTCGTCGAGCCGGGCCTCGACGGTGTCGGGGTGCAGGCCCAGGAGCCGGCCGGCGCCCGCCGTGCCCATCGTGATCGCCGCCTGGCAGACCTCGAGCAGCCGGCGCCGCTCGACCTCGGCCAGGTTCTCCTCGATCGGCGCGAGCAGCTCACGTGCCCAGGCGCGCGCCGAGGCGTCCAGCAGCTCCGCGAGCGGGGGCCGCCCGTCGTGCACGGCCACGCCGCCCGCTGTGCGCCGCGCGGCCTCCACGCTGACGGCGGCGGCTTCGTACAGACGTGCGGCATGCTCCAACGGTCCGCTGCCGCTCACCCCCACGGCCCGCTGGGCCTGCGCCTCCGCGACGGGTTCCAGGACGGTCTGGACGGGTGCCTGCGCGCCGTCCCAGATGACGATGATCTGCTCCTGGTCGACGGGGCAGAGCACGGTCAGCGAGCGCCCCCACTGCAGAGCTTCCTCCACTTCGGCGGCGACCTCCTCGCGGTCCTCGCCGGGTGCGATCTCGACGACGGCGAGCTGCACGACACCCGCTGCCGTGAGCCCCGGAGCGAGGGGTTCCACGGCCCGTCCGGCGGACGTCACGTCCCCCACCATCAGGTACTGGAAGCCCGACGTCCGGGCGGCCAGCACCGCGGCGCGCAGCCGGTGCTCCCGCTCCGTGACCTCCTGTTCGCGGAGGAGCCCGGCGACCATCACGGCCGTCTCCTCCAGGCCGACCCTTCCCCGCCCGCTCCACGGCCTGGTGTGGGAGACGATCAGCAGCCGGTGCGGCGGCCCGACGCCCACCGGCCACACCTCGACGTACCGTCCGTCGGCGGAACCCCTCACCGGTCCGCGCTCCCGGCCGTGGACCAGTTCCCGCAGCAGCGCCGACTGCCGCCGCACCTCTTCCGGCCACGTCTGCTCGCGGTGGCCGTCGACCACCGCCACCCGGGCACCCGTCTCCCGTTCGATCCACTTGAGCACGGTGTCGGGCCCGCCGCCCTCCGCCATGGCCTCCGCCGCCAGGTGCACGTACTCCTCGACCTGCCGTATCTGGTTCTGGAGCGACGCGACGTGCACGCCGGAGAGGGCCTCCGCGACGCGTACGGGAGTCCCGGGGAAGGTCGGCCTCAGCACCGGCACGAAGCCGCACTCGCCCGGGTCGGGCTCCTCGCCGTCGCCGCACAGGACGACTCCCGCGGCGTCCTCGGCCCGCAGCCGCACCCAGGCCAGGCTGTGGCCGGCGGGAAGCACCATCAGGGCACGGGCGGTGCGCTCACCGATGGGCGGTCCGTCCGGACCGCACCGCATGACCTTGTCGATGACGCGGCTCGGGTCGTCGGGCGCATCGTCGTTGCAGGCCCACCGCAGAAGCGGCCGCTCGCCCGCAGTCAGATGGCCCAACGTCAGCATGGCTCCAGCGTCCTGCTGACCAGCCGCGATCGCATGTCGAGTCTCGCTGTCCGGACGTGCTCCGGCACCCGCCCCGGTCCGTACGCCGACGCCTGCGGCCCTCGTCCGGTCACCGCCCGGGAGGCCGGGAAAGGCCGTTTTGCGGCGCGCGCAGGCCCCCGCAGGCCCCCGGAAGCCGGAATATCGCGCTCCGCCACACTGCTGTCCTGTCCGGCCCAAGCACCTGTGATCGCTCCCGTGCGCCGACCGAACGCCCCCCGAAGGGAAGCCCGTGACCACGCCCCCCGCCCAGCCCGCCGCTCTGACCGTCGAGGAACTCCGGCCGAGGCTCGGCCATGCGGACGTCATCGACGTGCGCACCCCCGCCGAGTACGGCTCCGGCCACATTCCCGGCGCGCTCAACGTCCCCCTCGACCGTCTGGACGAGGCGCTGCCCGCCCTGCGCACCGCGTCGTCACGCGCTCTCCTGGTCGCTGTCTGCGCCTCGGGCGGCCGGTCCGGGGCGGCGTGCGCACGGCTCGCGGCGGCGGGCGTCCCCGCCGTCTCCCTCGACGGCGGAACGGACGCCTGGGCGAGCGGCGGCCACCGGCTGGACCGCCCGTCGGACGGCAGCCGGGCCGTGTGGCCCATGGAGCGCCAGGTGCGTCTCACCGCGGGATCGCTCGTGGTGCTGGGCGTGCTGCTCGACCTGGCCATACCCGGCGCCCGCGTCCTCTCACTGCTGATCGGTGCGGGGCTGGTCTTCTCGGCGCTCAGCAACACCTGCGGAATGGCGGTGCTGCTCTCCAAGCTCCCGCACAACCGGCGGGCCGGCGGCGGCACGGGCTGGGACGCGACTCTGCGCATCCTGACGGACGGCCGTACGGGCGGAGCCGCAGGCGCCTGAAACGGCCACCGCCGGGTGCGCGGCCGGGCTGGCGGGCCGACGGGCTGGGGCCGGCCGCGCACCAGGTGTCCGTGGCGTCAGCCGGCGGCGGGCTCCGTGACGGCCAGCATCTCGCGTGTGATCCGCTCCCCCGCCGCCACTCCGCGCTCCGGCAGCACCTCGACGTGCGGCGCCGACCAGCCGCTGTCCACGAGTTCACCGTGCCCCGGCATCCAGCCGCGCCCGGCTCCCAGCAGCAGGTCGGCGTCCAGCAGCGAGTCGCCCGCGGCGCAGGTGCGTGCCGCCCCGGTACGCCGGGCGATCTCGGCGACGGCCGCGCTCTTCGTCAGGGGACCCGGCACCGCGTAGATCTTCCGTCCCTGCAGTGAGACGGTCCACCCGCAGGTGTCCGCCCACTCCGACAGCTCCTTCACCCATGTCAGGGGCAGTCGCGCGCGGTCGACGACGAGATAGGCGAACAGGTCGTCGGCCACGCGCTGCTTGAGCGTCCACTCGCCGTCGCCCGCGGCCCGCCGCAGGTGCTCGCAGACCTGCCGCAGCGGCGCGCAGTCCTCCAGGGCCCGGCGGACCTGCGCCTGCCAGTCCGGGTCGGACTCGCCGTCGCGGAGAATGTGCCCGCCGTTGGCACACACCGCGTACCGCGCGGGACCGCCGGGCAGGTTGACGCGCTTGTACTGCTCACGCGTCCTCGTGGTGGTCGGTACGAAGACGCACTGTTCCTGCAACCGCTCGAGCAGTCGCGCGGCTGTCTCCGTCATGTACGACAGCGGCTTGTGCCCGTACGTCTCGACGCACAGGAGGCGCGGCGCTTCGGCGTCCGGCATCTCGAGCTTCAGCGCGGCGGCGGAGTAGATCAGCGTCCGGTCGAGGTCGCTCGCTACCAGGACGTTCACTGCGCGGCCCTCCCGTCCGCCCCCGTGGCTCCGCGCGTGTAGCGCGGATGGATCAACCCGACGCAGCTGTACGGCAGTTCCCCCACCTCTTCCACCGGCACCCCGCGCTGCTCCGCGAGCAGCCGCACGTGGTCCAGGTCGGAGCCCGCGCCGCGCCGCGCCAGCACCTTCCACGGCACCCGGCGCAGCAGTACGCGAGTGGTCTCGCCCACGCCCGGCTTTACCAGATTGACGTCCCCGATGCCGTACTCCTCGCTGATCCGTTCCACTGCCCGCCAGCCCGCCCACGTGGGCGCACGGTCCGAGGCGAGCAGCGCCGCGACGTCGTCGGCGACGCCGGTGCGCACCTCGCCGAAGCGCGCCTCGACCGTGTCGAGGAAGTGGCGGGAGACGTCGGCGTCCGCGAGCTCCCGGTAGTACTTCCCGCCGTGGTAGTCGTGCGGGCCGACGAGGTCGGCGCGCAGCACGGTCCGTGAGATCAGGCCGGAGACCGTGGAGTTGAGGCAGGCCGACGGTATGAGGAAGTCCTCCCGCGTGCCGTAGGTGCGCACGCAGCCGCCCGGGTCGGCGAGCACCGCGAGCCCGGGGTCGAAACCCTCGAACGGTTCGAGGGCGTCGGCGAGTTCGCGGGTGATGGCGCCCTTGCCCGTCCAGCCGTCGACGAACACGACGTCAGCGGGGTCGTGGTGGGCGGCGATCCAGCGCAGCGCGTTGGCGTCGATGCCTCGCCCGCGCACGATCGAGACGGCGTAGTGCGGCAGTTCGAGGCCGTGGACGTGCCGGGCCCAGCGCCGCATCAGTACGCCCACGGGGGTTCCCGCGCGGGCGAGGGAGACCAGCACGGGACGGCGGCGCGCCGCCCGGTCCCCGCCCTTTCCGCCGTCGCCGGGGCGAGCGTTCGTCGCGGCCCCGCGCTCCGCGAGCACCGCCTCGGTGACCGTGCCGACCGCGCGGGCCACGCGGGCGGCGGAGGCCTCCAGCGCGCTATGGAAGAGCCGTTCGTACTCGGGGCTCGGCTGGTACTCCACCGGGAGGGACTCCGCGTAGTGCGCCCCGCCGCTCTGGATCGCCTCCTCCCGTTCCTCCGTGGGTGCTTCGAGCTGCGTGTGGGACATGTCCTGCAGCAGCCAGCCGACGTCCTGCGGCGCGTAGGAGGAGAAGTCCGGCCCCCGCAACGGCTGTCGCAGCGGTACGTAGGAGGGGAGCACGGCGAGCAGCACCCGGTCCGTGTGCTCGGCGAGCCTGCTCAGCAGCCCGCCGGGAGCGTGGAGTGCGGGGGTGTCCGACGCAGAGTCGGTGACGACGACGACCGCGTCGAAGCGGCGGCGGCCGTCGGCGCCCGGTGCCACGTTGTAGGCGTAGCGCGTGCCCTGGGCCGCGTCCCCGTCCGGTGTCCCGGCCGCTTCCTCGTGTGCGGGGAAGGCGAGGGCCGTGCGTACGGCGTAGGCCGGGTCGTCCAGCGCCAGCACGGGCGATCGGGTCGTGGTGGAGAAACGCACCTCGGCCGCCTTCACGAGCCGTTCCTCCAGGGCGGCGGCCAGCCGCAGCGGCGCGTACATCAACTCCTCGCAGCCGAGGACGAGTACGCGCGGCGCGGCCGTACCTCCGGGCTCTGTGCCCGGCCCGGGCACGGTCCCCGCCCGGGTGAGGGCTTCCGCGAGACGGCCCGCCATGGCGGGCAGGGCGTCCTCGAGCCGTGCGCGGTGCGCCGGGGTGAAACCGTGGCGGGCGCCGTCCGGAAGCCCCTGGGGCCAGCGGAGTTCGACACGCTCGGGCTCCGGCGGCCTCGCGGCAGGAACCGCGGCGGACCGCTCCTGCGGCGGCTCCACCGCCGCCTCCGCTTCGGCAACGAGGCGCTGCCCGCGCTCCAGCACGTCCGCGGGCAGCGACACGCCGCCGCTCGCGAGCGCCACCACGTCGACGCGGGCGCCGAGTTCGGCGGCGAACTTCTCCAGCGCCGCCTCGTCGTCGGACGAGCGCATGTCCGTGAGCGCCACCACCACGTACCGTCCCCGCGGGTGACGGCGGTGCAGAGCCGCGATCGTGTTGCGCACGGTGCGGCCGGTGGAGAACTCGTCGTCGACGAGGACGAGCGGCCCGTCGCCCTCCAGCAGCGCCGGGTCCTCGGGGAGCAGCAGATGGGACGTGGCGTGGCTGTGCTCCTCCTCGAAGCCCCCGGCCGTGGCCACCCCCGCCACCCGGCGCCGCGTCGAGTGCAGGCAGCTCACGCCGCCGATGCCGTCCGCGACGCTGTGGCCCAGCCCCGTCGCCGTCTCGGCGTATCCCAGCACCACCGCCTGCGCGGCGAGACCGTCGCCCAGCAACTCCCGTACGCGGCGGCCCAGCCGGACGCCGACGCCGTAGACCGTCGCGGGGCTCTCGGGTATGTGCTTGCCGAGAACCCGGGAGACGAGGAGATGCGCCCGCTTCGGGTTGCGGCGGAGCGCCAGGCCCATCAGGTCACGCAGGCCCTCGCCGCTCAGCCGCAGATCCAGCCGTCCCGCGACCCACTCGCCGGACCACACCACGTCGCTCATTCCGCCGCCTGTCCCCTCTTCGCGACTCGCCGCCGCACTCCGCTCGATGCCGCAGCCCTCGTAAGTCCTCGTACTCGTGCCCGTGTCCGTCCTCGCCGCCTCCGTCTGCCTTCCCGCCCGCGGGCCGGCGGCCCTCCCGGCCGCACCGTCCGCCCGGTCCTGCGCGTACCGCCCCGCCTGCCGTCTCACGGCGCCTCCGTCCGCACGGCGTCCGCGTAGCCGGCCGCGCGCGCCCCGGCCGCCAGTACGTCGACGAAGCCCACGCCCTCGCGGGTCACCCCGAACAGCTCGGCGCGCAGCAACGTCCGCTCGGCCCAGGCCCGGTGGGGCTTCACCTCGTTCATCTTGTTCGTGTAGGCCGATCGCAGCACGCCGCCGCCGCTGCGTTCCGGCCTGAGGATGTCCGTCGCGTCGCTGTACTCCTCCAGGCTCACCACGGACAGCGCGTGGACGGGCGCGACGTGCGAGGGGTGGATGCAGGTCTTGCCCAGCAGGCCGTTCGCCCGGTCCAGTTCGATCTCGCGCAGCAGTCCGTCGATGTCGTGGTCGATGAGCACCGTACGCAGTTCCTCGGCCCGCCCGGTGAAGATGCTCTGCCGCAGCTGCGGCTTGAAGATGCGTTCCTGCAGCCGGAAGTACTCCCACACCGGGCCCGTGACGGTGTAGCCCGTGCCGTCCGCCCGGCCCAGCCGGTTCACCACGTCGCCGATGACCGACGCGACGAGCTGCACGTCGTAGGCCGTCATCTCCGGTGTGCGCCGCAGGCCGTAGGCCGAGCAGAAGTCCGTGACGCCGAGCCGCAGCGCGAGCACCCGCTCCCTGTACTTGTCGACGGCGCGGGCGATGCCGGAGAGCGTTGCCGCACGCGTCTCGAGATGGAGCAGTTCCGGCGACTCCAGCACCGGCATCGCGAACAGCCGGTGCCCCGCGGCCGATTCGGCCTCGGTGAGGGCTTCCAGGAAGGGGATGCCGCGCTCCTCCGTGAACTTCGGCAGCACGAAACCGGACAGCAGCCGGGCGGCGGGCCCCATACGCGCCACGAGGTCCCGGATCTGCGCCGGCTCACGCACCCGCACGAACAGCAGCGGCAGACCGCCGTCCCCCGGACGGCCGTCCCGGGACGGCTCGTCCCGCGCGGCCAGCGTCTCCAACTGGCGTACGAGGTTCGCCTCTCCGGCGGCCACGTCGGCGTCGCCTATGGAGTCCTCCAGGCACAGGACCATCGAGACCACTCCGAGCCGCGCCTGCTTGACCACGTCCGCGGCGAGACCGGGACGGGTCGCCGGGCAGTACAGCGTCGCGCCCAGCGCGGCGGCGAGCGTGCCGCCGGGGGCGTCCGCGGTGAACTCCACCGGTTCGTACTGGAAAAGCCGCTGCCGTACTTCCTGTGGAAGATGGCCGAAATGCCGCATACATGCCCCCGTTTTCCGCCGCGCGGCAACCGGAATGACCGACACGACCGTTGCGAATGGTGCCTCCCTCTGGGCTCGACGGCCCGCGCCGAGTCCCAGGCGCCCACGAAGACAACGGCCCCGCGGCGAGAACCAGCCGCTCATCGTACGTACAGCAGGGGGCAGATAGTTCCACCGAAGGGTGAAAATCACGTTACCGCCAGGTACAGGTATGTGCCCTCGCGTTGTACCGGAGCAGGAACGGAGGGCAGGATGACCTCTATGACGCACGCCATGGTGAAGGGCTCGAACGTTCAGCTGGAGACCGCCGCGGTCCGCGCCGTCCTGTGCTGGAGTTCCGGACCGGGAGTGCCCGACGTCGACGCCTCCGCCCTGCTGCTCGACGAAAGCGGCCAGGTGACCTGCGACGACGACTTCGTCTTCTACAACCAGCCTGAGCACCCCTCCGGCGTCGTACGCCACCTCCCCAAGTCCCAGGAATCCGGCGGTCTGCGCGACACGATCGAGGCGGACCTCCCCGCCCTCGGTTCCGGGGTGGACCGCGTTCTGATCGCGGCCTCCGCGGACGGCGGCACCTTCGCCGAGGTCCAGCAGCTGCGGCTGCTGCTCCTGCCCGCCGGAGCGTCCGCGGACAGCGAGCCCCTGCTGCGTTTCGACATCGAACCGGAGACCGGCGCGGAGACAGCGCTCCTCTGCGGAGAGATCTACCGCCGCGGCGACGGGTGGAAGTTCCGCGCCCTCGGCCAGGGTTACGACACCGGCCTCGCCGCTCTGACGACGGAGTACGGCGTCACCGTGGAGGACTCGGACGCGGACGGACCGCCGAGCGGCGTCGGCCGGACGGCGGGAGGTGACACGGCGCCGGACACCGCTCCGCCGCCGGCGAGCACCGTTCCGTCGCCCACACAGCCCGCACAACCCACGCAGCCCGCGCCCACGCAGCCGGCACAGCCCGTGGCACCGGACGAGGCGACCGTCCCCGCCGTCATGCTGCCGCAGCGGTCGCAGGACCCGGAGCCCGACTTTCCGCTGGTGGCGCCCGCACCGGCCGCGGCCGCCACACAGCCCGTCGCCGCCCCCATGGCCCCGGCCGGGCCGGGGCCCGCGGCGCCGCCCCACTACGGGCACCCCCAGCCGCCGCAGCAGCCGCCCGCGACGCAACCCGCCTACGGATACCCGCAGCCCGCCTACGGCTATCCGCAGCCGGACCCCAACTTCACGCTGCCGCCCCAGGGTCCGCAGTTCCAGAACCGCTGACGCTCACGCCTTCCCCGCCTTGTAGCCGCGGCCCCACTGCAGGCCCCAGCCGTACAGGCGGTCCAACTCCGCCTGGAAACCGTAGACGTAGCGCACCTCGCGGCGGACCGTCAGCTCCCCCTTCTCGTGCTGCATCAGCAGCACCGCGCACGAACGCGCCTGGGGCGCCCGCCTGTCGAGGCTGACCTCGACGCGCGGTCCACTGCTCGGGAAGAGCGTGAGGACGGCGTGCGTACGGTCGAAGGCCGGGGTCCCGTCGTAGATGTAGACGAAGAACAGCAGCCGCTTGATGTCGTCCTTGTGGTCGAGGTTGACGTAGATCGTCTCGCCGGACGGTGAACCGAAGCGGTCGTCTCCCGTGAGCTTCACGTACGGAGGGGAGTTCCAGTCTCCGAGGAAGTTCCCCAGAGGCTGCACCACGCCCTTGGTGCCGTCCGCCAGTTCGTACATGCAGGCAAGGTCGAGGTCCACGTTGACCATGCCCTGCGTGTGCGCCTGGACGACCTGCGGCTTCAGCGCCTGCAGGGGGTTGCGGAGGGAACCCCGCCTGCTCGTTCTGTCATCGAAGTCGGAAGTGCGCATCCGCCAGGACAGGTTGACCCTGAGGCTGCCGCTGTCCGCGCCCTGCTCCGTCAGCGAGACGGCGGACTGACGTTTCGTCAGCTCCACCGAATAGGCCGACGAGCCCGCCATCGAGTCGAAACCCGACCCTCGCCGCCGCCTGCTCACACCACTCCGCCAGTTCTCCCACAGGGAGACCATCACGCACCCCCACTCGCACTTCAACTGCCGCGGGGCGGCTCCGAGTCGGGACTCGGAGCCGCCCCGCAAGAAGCGTTCCGCAAACAAGCCTCTATGACACCCGGATCGGCCGGCCCGGCCGGTGACCGTGATGCCCGGTCAGTGACGCATCACGTCTTGGAGCCGACTTCCTCGTCCTCGGACGCGCCTCCGCCGCCCCCGGCCTCGACCGCCTTGTTGCGGCGTACCGAGGACCAGAACGAGGCCGCGATGAGCGCGACGCCGACGAGACCGGTGACGACCTCGTTGATCTGGAACTTGATGGTGACGAGCAGGATGACCGCGAGCGCACCGATGGCGTAGTGCGCACCGTGCTCGAGGTAGACGTAGTCGTCGAGGGTGCCCTGGCGGACGAGGTAGACCGTCAGCGACCTCACGTACATCGCGCCGATGCCGAGGCCGAGCGCCATCCAGAAGATGTGGTTGGTGATCGCGAAGGCACCGATGACGCCGTCGAAGGAGAAGGACGCGTCCAGCACCTCGAGGTAGAGGAACATGAAGAACGCGGCCTTGCCGGCGACCCCGACAAGGGACGGGTCCTTGCCCTCCTTCTTGGCCTTCTCCTCCTCCTCGTGCTCGCGTTCCTCCTCCTCTTCGAGCTTGTTCTCGAAGTGGCCGGAGAGCCCTCCCACGAGGAGGTACGTGATGAGACCGGCGACACCCGAGAGCAGCACCGTCGCGGACTTGTCCACGTGCGTGCCGCCGTGCTGGTGCGCCTCGACCGCGAAGGTCATCGCCGAGACCATCAGCACGATGAGCGCGATGCACACGGAGAGCATGTCGACCTTGCCGAGCTTGGCGAGGGGACGCTCCAGCCAGGCGAGCCACTTGTGCTCGCGCTCCTCGAAGATGAAGTTGAGGAAGATCATCAGCAGGAACATCCCGCCGTAGGCCGCGATGGCCGGGTGGGCGTCCGTGACCAGCTGCTCGTACTTCGTCGGGTCGTCCAGCGCGAGCTGGACGGCGTCGATGGGGCCGATCTTCGCACTGATGGCCACGATGACGACCGGAAAGACCAGCCGCATCCCGAAGACCGCGATCAGGATGCCGATGGTGAGGAAGATCTTCTGCCAGAAGGCGTTCATCTTCTTCAGCACGCCGGCGTTGACTACCGCGTTGTCGAAGGACAGCGAGATCTCGAGGACGGACAGGATCGCCACGACGGCGAAGCCCTGCCACCCCCAGAACAGCGCCGCGAAAGCCAGGCCGACGGCAGTGATGCCGAAGGACCAGCCGAAAGTTTTCAGGACCACTGGGCTACCAATCCGCTTTACGAACAAATGACCTTGGCTTACGAAACATTGACCCCGAAGTCTAGAGCGATGCCTCGCAGCCCAGAGGCGTACCCCTGTCCAACGGCCCGGAACTTCCACTCGCCGCCGTACCGGTAGAGCTCACCGAAGATCATGGCGGTCTCGCCCGAGGCGTCTTCAGTGAGGTCGTAGCGGGCGAGTTCCTGGCCGTCCTCCTGGTTGACGACGCGGATGTAGGCGTCGGTGACCTGCCCGAACGCCTGGTGCCGGTTGTCTGCGTCGTAAATGGAGACCGGAAAGACGATCTTGTCCACGTTCGCGGGAACGAGGCCGAGGTCCACCAGAACCGTCTCGTCGTCCTCGCTGCCCGAGCCGCCCACCAGCTCGTCACCGGTGTGCTCGACCGATCCCTCGGGACTCTTCAGGTTGTTGTAGAAGATGAAGTACTCGTCGCCCAGCACCTTGCCGTTCGCGCAGAGCAGCGCGCTGGCGTCCAGGTCGAAGGCCGCTCCGGTGGTGGAGCGGGCCCTCCAGCCCAGACCGACCTGGACCTGCCTCAGATTGGGTGCGGCCTTCGAGAGGGAGACGTTTCCCCCCTTGGCGAGCGTGACGCCCATGATCTGTTCCTCTCCCCGATGGCTGTGCGACCAGTCTGCCGACATCACCAGGCGCCGCACACCTCCCGGTTACGGAAGGTTGCGGCGCCGGTGGCTGCCGGGATCTCTCAGACGTTGACCCCGAAGTCCTGCGCGATTCCGCGCAGGCCCGAGGCGTAGCCCTGGCCGATGGCGCGGAACTTCCACTCCGCGCCGTTGCGGTAGAGCTCGCCGAAGACCATGGCGGTCTCCGTCGAGGCGTCCTCGCTGAGGTCGTAACGCGCCAGCTCGTTGTTGTCGGCCTGGTTCACTACGCGGATGTAGGCGTTGCGGACCTGCCCGAAGCTCTGCTGGCGGGTCTCGGCCTCGTAGATGGAGACCGGGAAGACGATCTTCTCGACGTCGGCGGGCACGCCGGCGAGGTTCACCTTGATGACCTCGTCGTCGCCCTCGCCCTCACCGGTGAGGTTGTCGCCGGTGTGCTCGACGGAGCCGTCGGGGCTCTTGAGGTTGTTGAAGAAGACGAAGTTCTGGTCATTGCCGACCTTGCCCTCGGCGTTCGCCAGCAGGGCGCTGGCGTCGAGGTCGAAGTCCGAACCTGTGGTGGTACGGGCGTCCCAGCCGAGACCGACGATGACGGCGGTCAGGTTCGGGGCTTCCTTGGTCAGCGAGACGTTGCCGCCCTTGCTGAGGCTGACTCCCACGAGTCCTCCAGGTGTCTGTTCGCACGGAGCACTGCGTGCCCCCGCTGTTTCGGTTGCCTACTGATCAACGAGTGGATCCTGGTGAGCGGTTCCCCCACCTCCAGCCTTCACTCAGAGGTTTTGAAGGGCCTTGGCGTACTCGGTCAGGTCCCGGGCGTCCGGGAGGCCGTTGACGACCGTCCAGCGCACGACGCCCTCCTTGTCGATGATGAAGGTGCCGCGCACCGCGCAGCCCTTCTCCTCGTCGAAGACGCCGAAGGCGCGGGAGACCTCGCCGTGCGGCCAGAAGTCGGAGAGGAGGGGGTACTCCAGGCCTTCCTGGTCCGCGAAGACGCGCAGGGCGAAAGGAGAGTCGTTCGAGACCGCGAGCAGCTGCACGTCGTCGTTGACGAACGTCGGCAACTCGTCACGCAGCGCGCACAGTTCGCCAGTGCAGACACCAGTGAAGGCGAAGGGGTAGAAGAGCAGAACGACGTTCTTCTTCCCCTTGAAGTCCGAGAGCGAGACGGCCTCGCCGTGCTGGCTCTTCAGCGTGAAGTCCGGTGCCTTGGTTCCGGCCTCGATAGCCATAGGAAGAAGGGACCCTTCTGTGGAGACGGCGTGTTCCTGTGCCCCGGCACGGGGGCCGCCATGGGCACGCGACCGGTTCCCGAGGGGACTCGCCCCAGTCTTTCACTCTCGGCGACGGAACAGGACGGCCCCCGGCAGCCTTGCCGCCGGGGGCCGTACCTCGGAGTCCGCATGCTCGCCGGAGCGCCGTTACCGCTTGCCTGTGCGAGCGGCCTTGGGAGTCACAAGGCGACTGCCGCTCCAGTCCTTGCCCGCGTTGACGGTGCTGGTCTGTGCGAGCCCGGCGGTCTGTGCCGCCTCGCCGATCTCACTCGGCTCCACATAGCCCTCGCGGCCCGTCTTGGGCGTCAGCAGCCAGACCGGAGAACCCGCGTCGATCATCGTGGTGGCGTCCACCAGCGCGTCCGTCAGGTCGCCGTCCTCCTCGCGGAACCACAGCATCACGGCGTCGGCGACGTCGTCATGATCTTCATCGACGAGCTCCGTACCCGTGATGGCCTCGATTCCCTCACGGAGTGCCTGCTCGACGTCGTCGTCGTAGCCGAGCTCCTGGACCACCTGTCCGGGCTGGAAACCCAGCCTTGCGGCGGGGTTGGTCCGCTCCTCCGCGTGGTCCGCGGTCGCGCTCACGGATTGCCTCCTGTCTCTTGCTGGAATGTGCCTTGCGCCCCGCGCGCACGCGAGGCAATGGCCGTAGTCCACACGGGCAGGGCGGATCGCGCAAGTACCCCACCATCCATCCCGCCCAAACGTTGACGTGTCCTCCCACAATGCCCGATGAGCAGTGATTCACACCACAGTGCTCCGGTGACTACGGCCGGGTTCGGCAGTAGTTGTCATGCCTGTTCCGGGCGAGGCACGACCCGGCCCGTCCCGGCGTAGGGTTGCAGATCGGCCGCCCTCTCCGAGCCCCTCCGAGGGCCTGCGAGACGGAACCGGGTTACCTCTCAGTAGAGATGACGTGAGCGCACCGGCGGTACACGATGGAGGCGGCGCGACACCATGCAGAGCAATAACGAACAGCGAAGGAACAGCGTGGCTTCCGGATCCGATCGCAACCCGATCATCATTGGCGGCCTCCCCAGCCAGGTCCCGGATTTCGATCCCGAGGAGACCCAGGAGTGGCTCGACTCGCTCGACGCGGCCGTCGACGAGCGGGGCCGGGGACGTGCCCGCTATCTCATGCTCCGCCTCATCGAGCGCGCACGCGAAAAGCGCGTCGCCGTCCCGGAGATGCGCAGCACGGACTACGTCAACACGATCGCGACGAAGGACGAGCCTTTCTTCCCCGGCAACGAGGAGATCGAGCGGAAGGTCCTCAACGCCACCCGGTGGAACGCCGCGGTCATGGTCTCGCGCGCACAGCGCCCGGGCATCGGCGTGGGCGGCCACATCGCCACCTTCGCCTCGTCTGCCTCGCTCTACGACGTCGGCTTCAACCACTTCTTCCGCGGCAAGGACGAGGGCGACGGCGGGGACCAGGTCTTCTTCCAGGGCCACGCCTCCCCCGGCATCTACGCGCGCGCCTTCCTGCTGGACCGCCTCTCCGAGCCGCAGCTCGACGGGTTCCGGCAGGAGAAGAGCAAGGCGCCGGACGGCCTCTCCAGCTATCCCCACCCGCGGTCGATGCCCGACTTCTGGGAGTTCCCCACGGTCTCCATGGGCCTGGGGCCCATCGGTGCGATCTACCAGGCCCGCATGAACCGCTACATGGAGGCGCGCGGCATCGCGGACACCTCCCGGTCCCACGTGTGGGCGTTCCTCGGCGACGGCGAGATGGACGAGCCCGAGTCGCTGGGCCAGCTCTCGCTGGCCGCCCGCGAGGGGCTGGACAACCTCACCTTCGTGATCAACTGCAACCTGCAGCGCCTCGACGGCCCCGTGCGCGGTAACGGCAAGATCATCCAGGAACTGGAGTCGTACTTCCGCGGCGCCGGCTGGAACGTGATCAAACTGGTCTGGGACCGCTCCTGGGACCCGCTGCTGGCTCAGGACCGCGACGGCGTGCTCGTCAACAAGCTCAACACCACGCCCGACGGCCAGTTCCAGACCTACGCCACGGAGACCGGCGCCTACATCCGCGACCACTTCTTCGGCGGCGACCAGCGGCTGCGGGCGATGGCCGAGAACATGACCGACGACCAGCTGCTCCACCTGGGACGCGGCGGCCACGACCACCGCAAGGTGTACGCGGCGTACAAGGCGGCCAAGGAGCACCAGGGCCAGCCGACGGTGATCCTCGCGCAGACCATCAAGGGCTGGACGCTCGGCCCGAACTTCGAGGGCCGCAACGCCACGCACCAGATGAAGAAGCTGACGGTCGACGACCTCAAGGGCTTCCGCGACCGGCTGCGCCTGCCGATCCCCGACAAGGAGCTGGAGTCGGGCGCGCCGCCGTACTACCACCCCGGGCGGGACTCCGAGGAGATCCAGTACATGCACGACCGCCGCCGCGAGCTCGGCGGTTATGTGCCGACCCGGCTGAACCGGGCGAAGCCGCTGAAGCTCCCCGGCGACAAGGCGTACGCGGCGGTCAAGAAGGGCTCCGGACAGCAGCAGATCGCCACCACCATGGCCTTCGTGCGGCTGCTGAAGGACCTCATGCGGGACAAGGAGATCGGCAAGCGCTTCGTGCCGATCGCTCCCGACGAGTACCGCACCTTCGGAATGGACTCGTTCTTCCCCTCGGCGAAGATCTACAACCCGCTGGGCCAGAGCTACGAGTCCGTGGACCGCGAACTGCTGCTCGCCTACAAGGAGTCGCCGACCGGGCAGATGCTGCACGACGGCATCACCGAGGCGGGCTGCACCGCCGCGGCGACCGCCGCCGGCTCCGCGTACGCCACCCACGGCGAGCCGCTGATCCCGATCTACGTCTTCTACTCGATGTTCGGCTTCCAGCGGACCGGCGACCAGTTCTGGCAGATGGCGGACCAGCTGGCCCGCGGTTTCGTCCTGGGCGCGACCGCGGGACGTACGACCCTCACGGGTGAGGGCCTGCAGCACGCGGACGGCCACTCCCAGCTGCTCGCCTCGACGAACCCCGCGGCCGTCTCCTACGACCCGGCGTTCGGTTTCGAGATCGCCCACATCGTCAAGGACGGCCTGCGGCGGATGTACGGCTCCAGCGAGGAGCACCCGCAGGGAGAGGACGTCTTCTACTACCTCACCGTCTACAACGAGCCGATCCGGCAGCCGGCCGAGCCGGAGAACGTGGACGTCGAGGGGATCCTCCAGGGGCTCTACCGCTACAAGGAGGGCACGAAGGGCACCCTCGGCGCCCAGATCCTCGCCTCCGGTGTGGCGGTGCCCTGGGCGCTGGAGGCGCAGCAGATCCTGGCCGACGACTGGAACGTCAAAACGGACGTCTGGTCGGCGACTTCGTGGAACGAGCTGCGCCGCGAGGCGGTGGACGCAGAGGAGCACAATCTGCTGCACCCGGAGGAGGAGCAGCGCGTGCCCTACGTGACGCGCAAGCTCCAGAACGCCGAGGGGCCGAAGGTGGCCGTCTCGGACTGGATGCGCTCCGTGCCGGACCAGATCGCCCGCTGGATCCCCGGCACCTACCACTCGCTGGGTGCGGACGGTTTCGGGTTCGCCGACACCCGCGGCGCGGCGCGGCGCTTCTTCCACATCGACGCGCAGACGATCGTCCTCGCCGTGCTCACCGAGCTGGCGAAGGAGGGGAAGATCGACCGCTCCGCGCTGAAACAGGCCGTCGACCGCTACAACCTGCTCGACGTCGCTGCGGCGGACCCGGGCCCCGCGGGCGGCGACGCGTAGGACGAACGCAGCACGGCCAGAGGCACCGCGCGTGGTCCGGCGAGAACGCCGGACCACGGCGGTGCTCCGCCGGAGCACCGGGGAACGCGCCACTCAGCGCTCCCAGACCTTGAGAGCCCGCACGCGGTACGCGGCCTCGGGTGTCCAGGCTCCGGAGGGGTGGGTGTGGAACTCCCCCGTCTCGGCGCACTCTTCGCTCTGGTAGACCGTCACAGGACGGCCCGTGCGGTTCGCGAAAGACCGGGCGCTCATGCCTTCGGGCAGACGCTCGCAGCTCCCGACCGAGACGCTGCTCAGCTCATAGGCGCGGCGTTTCCCTCGGAACTCCTGCTTCTCCCAGACGCACATCTCCCCCGCTGAGCACTCCCCCAGCTTCGAGGCGCCCTGGTGCGTCACCGCTGAACGCGCGACCGGCGCCGCCGACGCTCCTGGGGAGGCCGCCAAGCCGCCTCCGAGAGCGGCCGAGAACGCGAGCGTCGCGGCGAGGCTGCGGGCCGCACCCGTGCGGCCCGGCTGCGCAGCCCGCCCGGGCTTCGGCCTCGAATTGCGCGTGCTCTTCGCGGACATGCTGATCACTTCCCCCGTCTCCGGCCGGACGTGGTCGCCCGGCATCGAGATCAGGATGTTCCGCGACCGGGACCCCCGCCAAGGCGAATCGTCCCGATTCACCAGGAGAGGGGGCGAAGTTGTCCACAAGTGGGAGTTCGTCCACAGGTGGCTTCGGCAACGGGCTGCTTCTGCCACAGTCGGAGGGCCGCCGGCTTCGGAGCCGACACGCCAACAGGGCGGAACAGCGTGGCTGTTCCGCCCTGTCAGCCGGGACGGCCGCTGCCGTCTCCGCCGGGCTCTCCGTCGGCGTCGTCGGCCGCCCCCGCGGTGCCGCGCCGGACGTCAGCGAGCCGCCACGCGCCTCACACGTGCACCGAGGGGCCCGCGTCCGCCGACCCCCGCTTGGTGAAGAAGGCGACGCCCGCGGCGAGTACGGCGACGATGCCGGCGCACGTGAAGGCGAGCGCCATGCCGGACATGAAGGAGTCGTGGACGACGCCCTTGACCGCTGCGGCGATCTGCTCGGGCGTCCCCTCCGGGGACGGCGGTACGACGCCGACCTCGGCCGCGCTCTTGAGCTGGTCCTCCTGCGCGGGCGCGAGCGGCGGCAGCTTGGCGTCCGCCCAGTTCTCGGGGAGCACGGTGTCCACGCGGGAGGCCATGACGACGCCGAGGACCGCCGTGCCGAGGCTGCCGCCGACCTGCATGGCGGCCTGCTGGAGTCCGCCGGCGACACCTGCGTGCTCGAGCGGCGCGTTGCCGACGATGACCTCCGTCGCACCGACCATCACCGGGGCCAAACCGAGGCCCAGAAGGGCGAACCAGAACGAGGTGACCGCGAAGCTGCTGTCCGTCTCCAGCGAGGAGAGGCCGAACATCGCGATCGCGGCGATGATCATGGCCGTGACCAGCGGTCCTCGCGGTCCGATCTTGGAGATCACGGTGCCGGCCAGCGGCGAGGCGACGATCATCATCGCGGTGAGGGGCAGCAGCCGGACGCCGCTGTCGACCGGCGACATGCCGTGGACGTTCTGCAGGTAGAAGGTGACGAAGAAGATGCCGCCCATGAAGCCGAAGGCCATGAGCACCATCAGCACGGTGCCGGCCGTCAGCGGGACCGAGCGGAACATGCTCAGCGGCAGCAGCGGCTCGTTCGCCTTGGACTCCCAGACGCCGAAGACGAGGAACGTGACGAGGGCGCCCGCGAGGAAGCCGAGGGTCGCGGTGTCGCCCCAGCCCCACTCGGGGGCCTTGATGAGCGCCCAGATGAGGCAGAACATCGCGACGGACAGCAGGACGATGCCGGGGAAGTCGAAGGAGCGCGGCGCGTTCTCGGCGCGGTGATCGCGGAGGATCAACACGCCCATCACCACGGCGAGGAGCCCGACCGGGATGTTGATGAAGAACACCGACTCCCAGCTGACGTGCTCGACCAGCAGACCGCCCACGATGGGCCCCGCCGCCGTAGAGGCACCGATGACCGCTCCCCAGATGCCGATGGCCGCGTTGAGCTTCTCCGCGGGGAAGGTCGCGCGCAGCAGCCCGAGCGCGGCGGGCATCAGCAGCGCGCCGAACAGCCCCTGGAGCACCCGGAAGGCGACGACCAGGGAGACGCTGCCGCCGAGTCCGATGGCGCCGGAGGAGGCCGCGAAGCCGACGACGCCGACGAGGAAGGTCTGCCGGTGACCGAACCGGTCGCCGAGCTTGCCCGCCGTGATCAGCGCGACGGCGAGGGCGAGAAGATATCCGTTGGTGATCCACTGGACATCGGCGAGTGATGCCTGGAGGTCCTGCTGGATGGCAGGGTTGGCGATCGCGACGATCGTCCCGTCGAGGGCGACCATGGTGATCCCGATCGCCACGGTGACGAGAGTCAGCCACGGATGGCCGCGAAGGCCCGGACCGGTGCCGGATATGGCCGTGCCCTGAGGACGGGGCGGCTCGGCCTGGCCCTTGTCCATGCTGATCTGTGAGCTCATGGCGCGAGGTTAGTGACAGTCGCTGACAATTGACAAACGAAAACATTCGTCGCTACATGTCGGACTGCTCACACGATTCGTGCGCAGCACACCACTGGGAGGTGGCAAGCGTGACGGGACTGCGCGAGCGCAAGAAGCAGCGAACCCGGGACTCCCTGATCCGCGCCGCCCACGAGCTCTTCGTCGAGCAGGGGTACGAGGCGACGACAGTCGACGAGATCGTCGCCGCCGTGGACGTCTCCCAGCGGACCTTCTTCCGGTACTTCGCGAGCAAGGAAGAGGTGGCGTTCGCACTGCAGACGCTCGTCTCGGAGCGCTACCTGGAGGCGGTGCGCCGCCGCCCGCCCGGCGGCTCGCCCGTACAGGTGCTGCGCAGCACGCTCGACGAGACGTGGGAGAGCATCGGCGAGGCGATCGAGGAGATCGTCCCCCTGCCGCTGCACATGCAGATGTGGCAGATCATCGAGACGACGCCCTCGCTCGTCGCCGTCCACCTGCGCCATTCCATGGAGATGGAGGAGCGGCTCGCCGCGGAGATCGCCCGGCGCGAGGGCGTGGATCTGGAGGGGGACCCGCGGCCGCGCGTCCTGGTCGCGGCGTTCTCCGGTGTGATGAGGGCGGCCAGCCGCTGCTGGGGCTCGGGAGGGGACACCACTGTGCGGGCCGCCCGGCAGAAGGTCGAGACGTACGTGGACCAGCTCGGCCCGGCTCTCGGTCAGGACTGGGGGACGCCCGGAGCGCACACCTCGGGCGCCGGCGCGCACTCCCAACTGCCCTCCGCCTCCACGCCTCGTACGCCTCCGGAGACCGCGCCCTCCAACTGACGGGAAGCCCGTCGCGGCCGCGATCCGGCAGCTCGTCGCCGCCGCGGAGCAGCGCGGCCTCATGGCGGTCTCGGACTGACCCGATCAGGCGTGGCGAAACGTGAGATGACTCACGGCGCGCACGAGGACTCGGCAGTGTCTCCTAGGGTTGTCGCCCAGTGACTTCCTTCTCCGCCTTCAGCAACCCCCTGTCCGGGCACGGCATCGGATTGCCGCCCGCAGGGTCGCCGGGCGCCAACTTCTGGCGCGGGGCACTGGCACTCATGGTGGTGCTCGTCCTCCTCGCGACCACCGGCTGGACGGCGATCCGCGAGCACGACGGCACCCCCGGCCCGTACGCGGCAGCCCTGTTGGCCTGGGAGAAGGGGAGCATCGCCGGGCGGCAGCTGCCGGATCCCGACGCCGCGCCGACCTCCTTGAACCGCTTCTTCCGGTCGCTCAGCACCGCGCAGAAGGACCGCCTCGCAGACCGCTACCCCCTCGTGGTGGGCAACCTCGGGGGCGCCCCCGTGAAACTGCGCTATCAGGCGAACCGCAACGCGCTCGCGAAGTCGCGCGACGTCGAGCGTGAACGCGTCTCCGACGTGCGGCTCACCGATCAGGGACGCCTCACGGCCAAGCGGCGTCTGCACCGCTTCGAGTCCCTGCTGCGTCCCGAACGCCGGGTCATCGCGTTCGACCCGACCGGAAGCGGCCGGGCGGCCGAGGTGTTCGGCGATCTCGAGCGGGCGAGGCGGGTCTCGGTCGTCGTCCCGGGCGTCGACACCGACCTGCTGTCCTTCGAGAAGTCCGGCGAGCCGTACTCGGCGCCGGCCGGCATGGCCCGCGCGCTGCAGGAGCGGCAGCGGACGGCCGCACCGCACGTCCCGACGGCGACGATCGCCTGGGCCGACTACACCGCGCCCACCGGTCTGGGCGTAGAGGCCGCCTCCGGCCATCTGGCCGAGGACGGTGCGGAGAGGCTCGACAGGTTCGTCGACGGACTGCCCGGCTCCCGGGTCGCCCTGTTCTGCCACAGCTACGGCTCGGTGGTGTGCGGGGAGGCCGCCGGGGACCTTCCGCCCCGGGTCACCGACATCACCGCGTCGGGAAGTCCCGGCATGCGCGTCGACCACGCCGGCGAGCTCGGCACCCGTGCCCGCGTCTGGGCCGTACGCGACAAGGACGACTGGATCGCCGACGTACCGCACATGGAGGTCGGCGGCCTCGGTCACGGCGCCGACCCGGTCGCCCCCTCGTTCGGGGCGCGCAGGCTCTCCGCGGCCGACGCGGTCGGGCACACCGGCTACTACGTGCCGGGCACCGACAGCCTGGACAACTTCGCCGACATCGCGACAGGTTCGTACGAGGCGGTCAGCTGCGCCACGAGCGACCCCGGCTGCCTCGGAGTGACCGCCTGATCCCTGCCGCAGCAGGGAATTACGCGCGTAGCGCTGAGGAGGGGGACGTGGCGGCAGCTCACGCATACGATGGGCCGCATGGGTGACGTACTGGCTGGAATACACTCCACCTGGGAGTTCGATTCGGACTCCGTGCTCATCCGCTTCGAACGGGGGATCCGCACGCCGAAGCTCTTCCATGTGCTGGGGGAGCGCCGCATCCCGTACGAGGCGCTGAGTCATGTCGAGCTCACGCCAGGTGGCAAGCGCGGCACGGTCGTGCTGCGTGCCGAGCCCCGCGAAGGCGCCGATCCGCTGCTGGAGGCAGCGGCCGGACAGCTCAAGGACGGATGCGACCCGTACCGGCTGGTGCTGCCCGCCGAACGCGAGACGCTCGCGGACTACTACGCGACCGAGCTGCGCGCGGTCCTGAACGGGGACGCGGGCAAGCCCGCCGAGCACCACCTGGTCGCGGCTCCGATGCCGCCGCAGAGCTTCAAGGCCTTCGACGGCAAGGCGTCCTTCGACGGGAAGACGGTCTTCTTCCGCTGGTTCTGGACGGGAGCGTCGTCCACCAAGTGGAAGGCGGGAGACCAGAGTTTCCCGGTCGGTGACCTGGAGGGCGTCGAGTGGCGGTCCCCCGAGATCGCGGGCGGCCACCTGCGCCTGCTGCCGCGTGAGGGGCGGGCGCCGGACGCCGGCGAACCCGACAGGGACCCTGCCTCGGTGGTCTTCGGCATCGGCTACGGGCTCGTGCACGAGTCGCTGCCGTTCGCCGCGTCGGTGCTCGAGGCCGTACGGGCGGCGGCCCCGGAGAGCTCACCGGTTCCCGTCTCCGCGCCGGCTTCGGCGGCGCCGGGCCACAACGCGCGCAGCGCCCACCCGGGCCGCTCGGACCCCGCGGACATCGCCGAACGCATCCGGCATCTCGGTGAGCTCCACGAGGCCGGACTGCTGACGGACGACGAGTTCTCCCAGAAGAAGGCCGACCTGCTGGCCGAGCTCTGAGCCCGCAGCCGGTCACCCGCCGGGACTCCCCGGCGACCCGCCCGTCAGGCCACCGGAGCCCGCCGCTCCACTGACCGAGCACCCGCTCCCCCGGGGGGCACGAGGCGCCCCTACTGCCGTAGGGGGCGCATCCGGTACTGCCGTATGACGTACCGGCGGCTTCCCGCCTCTAATCTGAGCCCGCGATGTCCTCCATCCCGCCTGATCCGCCGGCCGCCGAGCCGGCCGCTGAACCGTTCCGCGAGGCCTCCGGCCGGCAGCCGTCCCGGGCCGCGGAGACGGTGCTGCGCGGGCTGCGCGCCTTCACCGCCGCACTGACGACACCCGCACACCCGTGGGGTTCGCCCCCCGCACTCCGATCCGGCGTGCGCACACGACGCCTGGTGCATCTGCTCCTCGCGGCGCTGGTCGTCGCGCTGGTCCCGATCACGACGACGGTCCTCTCCCAGGACTACGGGCTGCCGGGCGCGGTGGCGACGTCCCTGGCCTTCGCGCAGGCCGGACCGCTGCTCCTGGCGGTGCACCGCCCCCTGCAGGCGTGGTGGATCGTGATCAGCGCCGACACCGCCGGCGCACTGCTCCTGCTGTTCGCCCCGCCCGCCCGCAGCTCCTGGCCCTGGCCGGCCACAGTGATCGTCGGCTATCTGGTGTTGTGCCTGGCACTGGCGCTGCGCGAGCGCCGCAACACCCTGATCGCCGTCTGGGCAGTCACGCTCGTGCTGTCGTTCACTCTCGGATCCCTCGCGCCGGACCGCGGTGACGGCACCGACGTCCTGCTCACCGTCCTCAGCGGCGTCATCCTGCTGCTGGGCGCCGCCTTTCGTGAGCGGGCCGACGCGCAGCGGCGCCTCGCCGAGCAGGAGACGATCAGCGAAGCGGAACGGGGCCGCCGCACGCTGCTGGAGGAGCGGGCGCGCATCGCCCGCGAGCTGCACGACGTCGTCGCCCACCACATGTCCGTCATCACCGTGCAGGCGGACAGCGCGCCCTACAGGCTGAGCGGTCTGCCACCCGAAGCGCGGGAGGAGTTCGACTCGATAGCGGCCACTGCACGCGAATCGCTGTCGGAGATGCGCCGTCTGCTGGGCGTGCTGCGCAGCGAGGAGAGCAACGGCGAGCGCGCGCCCCAGCCGGGGCTCGACCGCCTCGGTCAGCTGGTCGAGGCGACAGTACGGGCGGGTGTGCCGACCGAACTGTCGGTGGCACCGGGGTTGTCCGGTCTGCCGCAGGCCGTGCAACTGTCCGCGTACCGCATCGTGCAGGAGGCGCTCGCCAACGTCGTCCGCCACGCGCCGGGTGCGACAGCGCACGTCTTCGTACGGGGTGCCGCGGCGGACGGGACGGGGGGCGGGGAGAGCGACCGGGGCGGGGACGCGGGAGAGGTCCTCCACGGAGACGGGGACCGGGAGGGCGGCTGGGACGAAGCCGTCGGACCTGTGGCCACGCTGACCGTGCTCGTCGTCAACGGCCGGCCGCGCCGGCCCGCCGGTCCGCCCCTGGAGGCGGCCGGCACAGGCCACGGGCTCGTCGGCATGCGCGAGCGCGTACGGCTCGTCGGCGGCACCCTCGACGTCGGTCCGCTCCCCGACGGCGGCTTCCGCGTGGCCGCCGGGCTCCCCGTGCCGCCGACGCCACTGACCGGGAAGGACTCCCCAGCCTCATGACCACCCGCGTGATCATCGTCGACGACCAGGCCATGGTGCGGGCGGGCTTCGCCGCCCTGCTCTCCGCGCAGTCCGACATCGACGTGGTGGGCGAGGCCGCGGACGGTGCGCAGGGCGTCGAACTGTGCGGCCGTACGCACCCCGACGTGGTGCTCATGGACGTCCGCATGCCGGAGATGGACGGGCTCGAGGCGGCCAGGAGGCTGCTGAACCCCGGTACGGAGGCCGGCACGGACCACCGCCCGAAGGTGCTGATGCTGACCACGTTCGACGTCGACGACTACGTCTACGAGGCACTGCGCACCGGTGCCAGCGGGTTCCTCCTCAAGGACGCCCCGCCGGCCGATCTCATCGCCGCCGTACGGGTCGTGGCGGACGGAGAGGCGCTGCTGGCGCCGTCCGTGACCCGGAGGCTGATCGCCGACTTCGCACGTCAGCGGCCGGCTCCCCAGGCCGCGTCCCGGTCCCTGCAGTTGAACGGACTGACCGACCGGGAGAGGGAGGTCCTGGAGCTGGTCGCACGGGGCCGTTCCAACAGTGAGATCGCAGGCACGCTCGTCCTCGCCGAACAGACCGTGAAGACGCACGTGAGCCGCATCTTCACCAAGCTGCGTCTGCGGGACCGCGCCCAGGCGGTGATCTTCGCCTACGAGTCCGGGCTCGTCTCCCCGGGTGAGAGCTGATCTTCATACCGTTCTGCGGGGTCCAGGGGCATAAGGGTTCGCCCTCCTCCTCCGGGAGGGCTCGTGCTGCTGCCCGATACCCCGGTACTGCCCGCGAGTTGGCTCCCGGGTGTGACGCAGAGCCGCAGCCCGCCGCCCGAGTCTGCTCCCACCGAGCCGCCGGGTCCTCCGGCCGCCGCCGGAGGGAGAACCGCGATGAAGCGCCGCCTGAAGAGGGCCCTGACCGCCGCCGCACTCGTGAGCACCGTCGTGGCGGCCACGGCCGGATGGGCAGCGGGGTCGCAGCAGAGCGCTGTCACCGGGCCGCCGCCGGGGACGGCCGGCTGGCGGGCGGACGTCGGTACGCTCGGCCGTCCGCTGCCCGACCCCGCCGGCGCGGGGCCCGGACAGATCGCGTCGTTCTTCTCCGGTATCGACCCTGTAGAGCGACGGGCTCTCGCCCGGCGGCACCCGCTCGTCGTGGGGAATCTCGACGGCGCACCGGTCGCACTGCGCTACGCGGCCAACCGCCGCGCGCTGCGGAAGGAAGCAGTACGCCAGCATGCCCGTTCGACCGACCCGGCGCTCACGCCGCAGGCTCACGCGCACGCCCGGCATAAGGCCGCGCGCTACACGCGGCTCCTCGCCTCCGACAGGCAGATCCTCGCCTTCGATCCGCGGGGACGGGGTCAGGTCGCCGAGGTCTACGGGGACCTCGCGACAGCCGAACGCACTGCCGTGATCGTGCCGGGCTCCGACATCGACCTGCGGACCTTCGACAGCAGGGGCGCCAACCGCTACGGCACCCCCGCCGGCATGGCGGCCTCCCTGCGGTCACAGATGCACGAAGCGGCCCCCGGCACGCGTACGGCCGTCATCGCCTGGGTCGGCTACACGACTCCTGTCGGGCTGGGGCCGGATGCGGCTACAGGGCGCCTGGCCGAGGCGGGCGCACCCCGTCTGGAACGCTTCCTGCACGGCCTCTCCCGCACGGGCGCGCCCGCGCCCTCGCTGTTCTGCCACAGTTACGGATCCGTCGTGTGCGGCAAGGCTGCGGCACATCTGACCAGGAAGGACGCCTCGAACCTGGTCGCGTTCGGCTCCCCCGGCATGCACGCGGCGTCGGCCGCGGGACTCGGCACCCGCGTACCTGTCTGGTCGGCCCGCGACGCTGCCGACTGGATCGCCCGGATCCCGAACGTCCGGCTGTTCGGCCTCGGCCACGGCACCGACCCGGCCGGCGACGGCTTCGGCGCCCGCGTGGTCTCCTCCGACCGGGCGGAGGGCCACGCGGGCTACCTGGAGCCCGGCACCGACTCGGGCGCCAACTTCGCCGCGATCACGCTCGGTTCGTACGACCGCGTGCACTGTGCGGACGGATCGCGGGAGTGTGCGAAAGCCGTCACTGCCGCCCGGCTGAGGTGAACGACATGTCTGCGTAACGGTCGCCCGCCACCTGTCCCGCGATGGGCTCCAGCAGCGCCATATCGTCCGCGGACAGTTCGATGCGCGTGGCGGCAGCGTTCTCCTCCACCCGGTGCCGCTTGCGGGTCCCCGGGATCGGTACGACCGTCAGACCCTCCCGCAACCGTGCCTGCTGGTGCACCCACGCCAGGGCGATCTGTCCGAGCGTCGCACCATGCGCGTCGGCGACCTGGCGCACCGGATCGAGCAGCGCCGCGTTGGCTGTCGCGTTCTCACCGGTGAAACGGGGCTGCTGCCGCCTGAAGTCGTCGCCGGTCAGATCCTTCTCGGCGTCGGCGAAGGCGCCGGTAAGGAATCCGCGGCCCAGAGGCGAGTACGGCACGAACGCGACGCCCAGTTCACGCGCGGCGTCGACGACACCGTTCTCGACGTCCCGGCTGAACAACGACCACTCCGACTGGACGGCCGCGATGGGGTGGACTGTCTGGGCCTCCCGCAGTTCGCCGGCGGTCACCTCGCTCAGCCCGAGGTGCCGGACCTTGCCCTCCGCCACCAGTTCGGCCATCGCGCCGACGCTCTCCTCGAGGGGAACCTCGACGTCGCGGCGGTGCATGTAGTAGAGGTCGATCTCCTCGACACCGAGCCGGCGCAGGCTCGCCTCCACGCACTGCCGGATGTACGGGCGGTCGTTGCGGATGGAACGCTTCGCCGGGTCGGACGGGTCCAGGCTGATGGCGAACTTGGTGGCCAGCGTGATCTCGTCGCGGTGCGCGCGTACGAACGGCGAGATGAACTTCTCGTTCTCACCGGCTCCGTAGAGGTCCGCCGTGTCGTACAGGGTGACGCCCAGCTCCAGGGCGCGCTCCAGCGTGGCCCGTGCCTCGCCGGCGTCCGTGGGCCCGTACGCGAAGCTCATGCCCATGCATCCCAGGCCCTGGACGCCGGTCTCCGGGCCCTGGGCTCCGAGCCGTACCGTGCCGATCCTGCCGTTGTCTTGCGAGTCCGTGGTCATGCGGTCCTCTCAGTGTTCTCCGGCGGGCGCAGTGCCGCATACATGTCGATCTTGTAGTCCAGCACCGCGAGGGTCTCCCGGAGCTCCGCGATCCGGCGCCTCACGTCCTCACGTGTGGCGACGAGCAGCGCGTGCCGGTCCGGGAAGGTGTGCTCGCCCTCACGGACGAGCTCCGCGTACCTGACCATGTCCGCGACGGGCATCCCCGTGAGGCGCAGCTTGGCCACCAGACCGAGCCATTCGAGGTCCCTGTCGGTGAACCGGCGCTGCCCCGTGTGCGACCGGTCGACGTGCGGCATCAGTCCGATCCGCTCGTACCACCGCAGGGTGTGGGCGCTCAGGCCGCAGGCCGCCGCGACCTCGCTGATGGTGTAGTGCGTCTGTCCCCCGGGCCGGATGCGGGGCGCTTCCACGGAAGCGCACACGTCCGGTTCGGCTGCTACGTCCGCTGCATCCGTCTCCGTCACAGTCATGCATTGAACGCTACGGACTTCGAGCGCACTCCAGGCAAGCGGTAATTTCCGCCGAGCCCGCTCGCGTTACGCTCGGGAGCCATGAACAGCCTGCGGATGATCGAGAACTGGCCCGTACCGACCGCTGCGGCCGCTGTCGTCGCCCGGGCGGCGGGCTCCGGAGGCGCCGGAGAAACGGCCGGCGGCACGGCTCAGCCGGTGATCACCGGCAGCCACGGGCCGGTGGACCACCGGTTCGCGCTCGCTTCCGTCACCAAGCCGCTCGCCGCCTACGCCGCTCTGATCGCCGTCGAGGAAGGCGCGGTGGAACTCGACGATTCGGCGGGCCCAACCGGTTCGACCGTCCGGCACCTGCTCGCGCACACGTCCGGCCTCGCCTTCGACGAGGACCGCCCGATGGCCGAACCGGGCACCCGCCGCCTCTACTCCAACGCGGGCTTCGAAGCGCTGGGCGACCACCTCGCCAAGGTCACCGAGATCCCCTTCCCGCAGTACCTGCACGAGGCCGTCCTGGAACCGCTGGGCATGACCTCGACGGAGCTGCCCGGCTCCCCCGCCAAGGACGCCGTCTCCACGGTCGGCGACCTCGCTCGCTTCGCCTCCGAACTGCTCTCGCCCCGGCTGCTCTCGCCGCAGACCCTCCAGGACGCGACCACGGTGGCCTTCCCCGGGCTCAAGGGCGTACTGCCGGGCTACGGGAACCAGTCGCCCAACGACTGGGGGCTGGGGTTCGAGATCAGGGACGGCAAGTCCCCCCACTGGACGGGGTCTTCGTCCTCGCCCCGTACTTTCGGCCACTTCGGGCAGTCGGGCACGTTCCTGTGGGCCGACCCTGAGGCGGACGCGGCGTGCGTCGCACTCACCGACCGGGACTTCGGACAGTGGGCCGTGGACGCCTGGCCGCAGTTCACCGACGCAGTGCTCGCCGAACTGCGCGAACAGCGCGACGGCTGACGACCGGCACGTTCGAAGGCGAGCGCACGGCAGAGACACGGCAGGGCCACGACAGAGGCACGGCGCGTCAGGTCAGGTCAGGTCAGGTCAGGTCAGGCGAACGTCGCACTGCGCGAGGCGGGTGCGTTCCGCGGTCACCCGTAGCCGGGTTCCGCGTGCATCTCCCACATCAGCAGTTCGACGGGGCCGCCCGCGCCCCGCGCTTCCAGATCACGGGCGTCGGTGATACGCGCGGCGTCACTCTCGCCGAGCCTGTACGGCCCCGCACCCGCGCCCGTCACCTCCGCTGTCCCGCGTACGACGTGGAGGTACACCCAGGCCGCCTCGGGGACGGCCGTGCGCTCGCCTTCCGCCAGCCGCCGTACATGCAGCACCGCCTCCGTACGCGGCACCGCGAAGGGAGTCCCGTCCGCGATGCCGTGCACCACTTCGTACTCCGGCTCGTACTCCCCACGTCCGGACACCCCGCGGCCGCCGTCCTCCTCGGAGTCACCGCCGTGACCGGCGGTCCCGGGCACGAGCCACATCTGCACGAAGCGCAGCGGCCCCTCCCCCGCGTTGCGCTCGGTGTGCCGGACGCCGCTGCCCGCGCCCAGCCGCTGGACGTCCCCGGCCCGCACGAGCGAGGTCCTGCCCGTGGAGTCCCGGTGCTCCAGCTCCCCTTCGACGACCCACGTGACGATCTCGACGTCCCTGTGCGGGTGTTCGCCGAACCCCGCCCCCGGTGCGAGCCGTTCCTCGTTGCAGGCGACCAGCTGCCCGAAGCCGACGTTGTCCGGGTCGTAGAAGCCCGAGAAGGAGAACGCGTGCCGGGTGTCGATCCCCGCTTCCGCGTCGCCGCCCCGATACCGGTCCTCCGCCCGCCACACGTGAAGCATGGACCCACGGTAGACGCCTCCGTGCTGCGCACCAGCGCCCCCGGCCCCACGCCCCCCGGCCGATGAGGCAGGCTTGGCTTCGTGCCCGAATCGACAGATCCCTCCGCGAACCCGCCGAACGACGACCGTCCGGAACCGTCCGAGCACCCGCACAGCGCGACGCTGCGGCGCCTCGAACAGTCCTCCGGCAAGCTCGCCGCCAACGCGATCACACGCATGGACGAGCAGCTGCCGTGGTACCGCGCGATGCCGCCGGAGAACCGCTCCTGGATCGGGCTCGTCGCCCAGGCGGGCATCGCCGCCTTCACCGAGTGGTTCCGGCACCCGGAGACCCCGCAGGCCATCAGCACCGACGTGTTCGGCACGGCACCGCGCGAGCTGACCCGGGCCATCACGCTCCGCCAGACCGTCGAGATGGTCCGCACGACGATCGAGGTCGTCGAGGCGGCCATCGACGAGGTGGCGGCCCCGGGCGACGAGTCGGTGCTGCGCGAGGCCCTTCTCGTCTACGCACGCGAGATCGCCTTCGCGACAGCGCAGGTCTACGCGCAGGCCGCCGAGGCACGCGGCGCCTGGGACGCCAGGCTCGAATCGCTCGTGGTCAACGCCGTGCTGTCCGGCGAGGTCGACGAAGGCGCGGTCTCCCGTGCGGCCGCCCTGGGCTGGAACGCCCCGGAGCACGTCGCGGTCGTCCTCGGTACGGCACCCGACGGGGACAGCGAGTTGACGGTCGAGGCCATACGACGGGCGGCGCGCCACGCCAAGTTGCAGGTCCTCACCGGTGTGCTGGGCAACCGTCTGGTCGTCGTGGCAGGCGGTTCGGACGACCCGCTGCGCGCGGCGAAGTCCCTTATCGGGCCTTTCGCGCCGGGCCCGGTGGTGGCCGGCCCTGTCGTCGCCGACCTGCTGTCCGCGACGCGCTCCGCCCAGGCGGCGGCGGCCGGCCTGCGGGCGTGCGCGGCCTGGCAGGACGCCCCCCGCCCCGTCCTCGCGGACGATCTGCTGCCGGAGCGCGCGATGGCCGGAGACCCCAACGCGCGTGAGCTCTTGGTGGAGGAGATCTACAGACCGCTCGAGGAGGCGGGCTCGGCGCTCCTGGAGACTCTGAGCGTCTATCTGGAGCAGGCGAGCAGCCTCGAGGGGGCCGCCAGAATGCTCTTCGTGCACCCCAACACCGTCCGCTACCGGCTACGACGTGTGACGGACGTCACCGGCTGGTCACCCTCCGACGTGCGCTCGGCCTTCACGCTCCGTATCGCCCTGATCCTCGGGCGTCTCACCGACTTCGAGAGCCAGCCGTAGCACCCAGCGCCGGATTTTGTGGGGGCTCGACAATTTGCCTCCGTGTTCTTCGTACCGCTCCGTACCGGCGCGGACCATGTCCGACAAGAGAGAGTGAAAGGGTGCTCGTACTCGTCGCTCCCGGCCAAGGCGCCCAGAAGCCTGGCCTATTGGCTCCCTGGCTCGAACTCCCCGGCGTAACCGACAAGATCGCGGAGTGGTCGGCCGCCATCGGCATGGACCTCGTCCACTACGGAACAGAGGCAGGCGCGGAGGAGATCCGCGACACCGCGGTGGCCCAGCCGCTGCTCGTCGCCGCCAGTCTGATCTCGGCGGGCGAACTGCTGGAGGGCCGCGATCCGGCCCGGCTGTTCGGCGCCGTCGCCGGTCACAGCGTGGGAGAGCTCGCGGCGGCCTCCGTCGCGGGTGTGCTCTCGCCGACCGACACCATGACGCTCGTACGGGCGCGGGGCACCGCCATGGCGGAGGCCGCCGCGGTCACCGACACCGGCATGTCCGCGGTGCTCGGCGGCGAACCGGACGCGGTCGTGGCGCACTTGGAGAAGCTCGGCCTGACCCCCGCCAACATGAACGGTGCAGGTCAGATCGTCGCGGCGGGAACAGCGGAACAGCTGGCGGAGCTCGCGGCGGACAAGCCGGAGAAGGCGCGGGTCATCCCGCTGAAGGTCGCGGGCGCCTTCCACACTGAGCACATGGCACCGGCGGTGGACGTGCTGGCCCGCGCCGTCGAGGACGCCGAGGTCCACGACCCGGCACTGCCCTACGTGTCGAACCTGGACGGCAACGCGGTCACGGACGGCCGGAAGATCGTGCAGCGGCTGGTCGGCCAGATCTCCGCGTCCGTGCGGTGGGACCTGTGCACGGAGACCTTCCAGCAGCTCGGTGTGACCGCTCTCGTCGAACTCTGCCCGGGCGGCACCCTCACGGGACTGGCCAAGCGCAGCCTCCCCGGCGTCCGCACCCTGGCACTCAAGACACCCGATGATCTCGACGCGGCGCGCGAGCTGATCGCCGAGCACACGCAGACCGCCTGAGCCACAAGGAGCTCGAGAGCATGACCGCGAAGATCAAGCCCGCCAAGGGGTCCCCCTACTCACGCATCCTCGGCGTGGGCGGCTACCGCCCCGTCCGCACGGTGCCGAACGATGAGATCCTCAAGCACATCGACTCCTCCGACGAGTGGATCCGCTCGCGCTCCGGCATCGCGAGCCGCCACTGGGCCGGCCCGGACGAGACCGTCGCCGAGATGTCGCTCCACGCCGCGGGCAAGGCCGTGGCCGACGCGGGGATAGACCCTCAGCAGGTCGGGGCCGTGATCATCTCGACCGTCTCGCACTTCAAGCAGACCCCGTCGATCGCGACGGAGGTCACCGACCGCATGGGCGCCGGCAAGGCGGCCGCGTTCGACATCAACGCGGGCTGCGCCGGCTTCGGTTACGGCCTCACCCTCGCGAAGGGCCTGATCGCCGACGGCAGCGCCGGCTACGTCGTCGTGATCGGCGCCGAGCGCCTCTCGGACCTGACGGACCTGACGGACCGCTCCACGGCGTTCCTCTTCGGGGACGGCGCGGGAGCCGTAGTCGTCGGCCCCGCCACGGAACCCGGCATCGGCCCGAGCATCTGGGGTTCGGAGGGCGACAAGTCCGACGTCATCAGCCAGACGGTGTCCTGGGAGGCCTACCGCGAGGGCGGGGTGGAGAAGTTCCCCGCCATCCGCCAGGAGGGTCAGGCCGTCTTCCGCTGGGCCGTCTACGAGATGGCGAAGGTCGCCCAGCAGGCCCTCGACGCCGCCGGAATCGCACCGGCGGACCTGGACGTCTTCATCCCGCACCAGGCCAACATGCGGATCATCGACTCGATGGTGAAGACCCTCAAACTGCCGGAGCACGTCACGGTCGCACGTGACGTGGAGACGACAGGCAACACCTCGGCCGCCTCGATCCCGCTCGCTATGGAGCGGCTGCTGGCGACCGGGCAAGCGAAGAGCGGTGACACAGCGCTCGTCATCGGCTTCGGGGCAGGTCTCGTCTACGCAGCAACGGTCGTTACCCTCCCCTAGGCAAAGATCCACACATCCGTACAGCGCCGTACGCACCGTGTGAGACCGCGCACGACACACCTTGCGGGACATCCGCGAGGAAACGCAGAAGACCGAAAGTCGAAAGCACCCGAAGGAGCGCCGACATGGCCGCCACGCAGGAAGAGATCGTCGAGGGCCTCGCCGAGATCGTGAACGAGATCGCCGGCATCCCCACCGAGGACGTCCAGCGGGACAAGTCCTTCACCGACGACCTGGACGTCGACTCGCTGTCCATGGTCGAGGTGGTCGTCGCCGCTGAAGAGCGTTTCGGCGTCAAGATCCCGGACGACGACGTGAAGGACCTCAAGACCGTCGGCGACGCGACCGACTACATCCTCAAGCACCAGAGCTGAGACAACCGCTCACGCGTTTGTCGCCGCCCGCCGCGCGCCCCGGCAGATCCTTTCCGGGGCGCGGGTGGGGTGGCCCGCACGGCTCACCTCTACCAGTGGAGACAGAATCCAGTGAATACGACCCATCACTCCGTGGTCGTCACCGGTATCGGCGCAACCACACCGCTGGGTGGCGACAGCGCATCGACCTGGGAAGGTCTGCTCGCCGGACGTTCCGGGGTCGGCCCTCTCACCCATGAGTGGGCGGCGGACCTGCCCGTCCGTATCGCCGCCGAGATCGCGGTGGAGCCCACCGAGACCATTCCGCGTCCGCAGGCCCGCAAGCTGGACCGTTCGGCGCAGTTCGCGCTGATCGCGGCCCGCGAGGCCTGGGCGGACGCCGGTTACACCGGCAGGGCCGGGGAGGACGCGGAGCTCCCTCCGGAACGGCTGGGAGCGGTCGTCGCCTCCGGCATCGGCGGTGTCACCACCCTGCTCGGCCAGTACGACGTGCTGCGGGAGAAGGGCGTACGCCGCGTCTCGCCGCACACCGTCCCGATGCTGATGCCGAACAGCCCCAGCGCCAACGTCGGTCTGGAGGTCAACGCACGCGCGGGCGTCCACACGCCGGTCAGCGCCTGTGCCTCCGGCTCCGAGGCGATCGGGTACGCCATGGAGATGATCCGCACGGGCCGGGCCGACGTCGTCGTCGCCGGCGGCACCGAGGCGGCCATACACCCCCTGCCGATCGTCGCCTTCGGCAACATGATGGCGATGTCGAAGGACAACGAGAACCCCGAGGGCGCCTCGCGCCCGTACGACGCCGACCGCAACGGCTTCGTGATGGGCGAGGGCGCGGGCGTCGTCGTGCTGGAGTCCGCCGAGCACGCGAAGAAGCGCGGCGCCAGGATCTACGCCGAGGCCATCGGCCAGGGCATCTCTGCCGACAGCCACCACATCACCCAGCCGGAGCCCAGCGGCAACGGCATCGCGCTGGCCCTGCAGAACCTGATGGACCAGACGGACCTCAAGCCCGCCGAGATCATGCACATCAACGCGCACGCGACGTCGACCCCGCTGGGCGACATCGCCGAACTCAAGGCGCTGCGCAAGGTCTTCGGCGACGACGTGGACCACATGGCCATCTCCGCCACCAAGTCGATGACGGGTCACCTGCTGGGCGGTGCGGGCGGTATCGAGACCGTGGCCTCGATCCTCGCGCTGAAGAACCGGACGGCTCCGCCGACCATCAACCTGAACAACCCCGACCCGGAGGCCGACGCCGACATCGTCGGCGGCGAGCCGCGTTCCCTCCCCGAGGGCACGATCGCCGCGCTGAACAACTCCTTCGGGTTCGGCGGCCACAACGTCGTCCTGGCGTTCCGCACGGTCTGACACGGGCAGGGCGGACGTTCCGTCCAGCCGGCACGCGGTAAGGGGCAGCTCCCATGAGGGCTGCCCCTTACCGCGTGCTCACGTCCGTACCTGCGTCAGCGTCCGGTCCGCTCGCCGTCGAAGCTGGCGAAGTACGAGGCCGCCATGTCCTCGCCACCGTGGCCCTGTTCGGCGGCGCGGCGAAACCTCTCCGCCCCCGCCACCGCCACGTCCATCCGCACCCCTGCCCGTTCGCCGGCGCTGACGACGAGCCGGGCGTCCTTCGCCGCGGTGTCGACGGCGAAGCTGGGTGCGAAGTCGCCGGACCGCACCGCCTGGGCCTTCAGCCGCAGATACCCCATGTCCAGCGGGCCGCCCGCGACCGCGTCGAGGAAGCCCTGCGGATCCACCCCCAGACCGTCCGCCAGCGCGAGCGCCTCGGCGACGCCGTGAGTGACGGTCAGCACCCAGCTGTTGCAGACGAGCTTCAGACGGGTCGCGGCGCCGGGCTCCTCCCCCACCCAGACGGTACGTGCGCCCACGGCCTCGAGCACTGGCGCGAGGCCGGACCTCGCCTCGCGGGGGCCGGCCGCCAGCACCACCAGCTCCCCCGCCTCCGCGGGCTGCCGCGTACCGAGGACCGGCGCGTCGACGAAGGTGAGCTGGTACTCCCGCGCGAGCTCGGCGAGGGCCGGCAGGCCGTCCACCCCCGCGGTCGTACTCTGGAGCCACACCTGGCCGGCCCGGAGTCCCGGGGCGGCGGCGCGGACGATCTCTGCGGTGACGGGCCCGTCGTGGAGCATCGTCAGCACGACGTCGGCGTTCTCGACCGCCTCGCGGGGGTCGGCGGCGACGCGGGCGCCCTCCGCGGCGAGCGGTTCCGCTTTCGCGCTGGTGCGGTTCCACACGCGCACGGCCAGGCCGGCACGGCAGAGGTTGCGGGCCATCGCGGCGCCCATGATGCCGGTGCCGAGCACGGCCACGGACGTCCGGTCGGAGATGTCGGGAAGATCAGGAAGGTCAGGGAGGTCGGCCATGGAGGCACGCTAACTGGAGGGTGCCGTTCCGGAGCGTCAGACGACCTGGTGGAGCCAGCGCACGGGGGCACCCTCACCGGCGTAGCGGAAGGGCTCCAGCTCGTCGTCCCAGGGCTTGCCCAGCAACTTCGCGACCTCCGCCTCGAGTTCGCTCTCACCGCGGGAGGCACGGCTCATGGCCGCCCGCAGCCGGTCCTCCGGAACGAGGATGTCTCCGTGCATGCCGGTGACGGCGTGGAAGATGCCGAGCTCGGGCGTGGAGCTGTAGCGCTCGCCCTCCGCCGCCGCGCAGGGCTCGGCGGTGACCTCGAACCTCAGCAGGTGCCAGCCGCGCAGCGCGGACGCGAGCTTCGACGCCGTGCCCGGGTCCCCCTGCCAGGAGAACTCCGCGCGCCAGGTACCGGGAGAGGCCGGCTGTCTGATCCAGTCGAGGTTGACGCGGGTGCCGAGGACGCCTGCCACGGCCCATTCGACGTGCGGGCACAGCGCGCGGGGAGCGGAGTGCACGTACAGAACTCCACGTGTCGTCACCGGGACCTCCAGTGCGGTTCGAGGGGCGGGCGTCGTCGCCGAGTGCCTCGACTGCCTACCGGTCATGCGCCGGGGTCAGCGCCTGACTTCCTGCACCACGGTCACTTCGTCGATCCAGCACACCGCGGTTACGAATAGTAAACACCATAGGCGCCAATTCTCCCTGAAAGGGACAGGAGGTGACGCGGTGTAATGTTCGGCTGTCGCTGAACGCGCGCTCCGGCCTCCGTCACACTGAGAACCCGGCAGTGGAGCACGGGAGTAAAGCTACCGCGCACCGGGGACATCCGGTGCCGTACGAACGGGCCCAACAGCCCGAAATCGAGGGGCAGATGCAGATCAGACGCCCGGGGGAAGGCCCGGCGGGAGCGGCCGGCGCCCGGATAACCCGTCGTGGGCGACTCGCGGCGGTCGCCGCAGCCCTCCTCGTACTCGTCGGCGGGCTCGTCGCGGCGGTCTCGTTCGGCAGTGGTAGCGGGAGCGATACGGGGCAGCGCTCCCCCGGCTCCGCGCGCCCCTCTCCGCCGCCCCCTCCGCCCTGGGACCGGAGCCCCTCGTCGATCGCCGCCGTCGGGGACTCCATCACCCAGGGGTTCGACGCCTGCAACCTGCTGGCGGACTGCGCGAAGGCGTCCTGGGTCACCGGCACCGATCCGGCAGTGGAGAGTGTCGCCCAGCGGCTCATCGACGACGCACCCTCGCGCCGCTCCTGGAACTTCGCGGTCAGCGGCTCGGTGATGGCGGACCTGCCCGCGCAGATGGAACGAGCCGCGCGGCGGGACCCCGATCTGGTGACCGTGCTCGCGGGCGCGAACGACGCCTGCCGTCCCACCCCCGCGCAGATGACGCCCACCGCCGATTTCCGCGCCGGGTTCCGCGAGGCGCTGGCCACGCTGCGCCGGGCGCGCCCCAAGGCGTACGTCTACGTGGCGAGCGTGCCGAACCTCAAGCGGCTGTGGTCCCAGGGGCGCGGGGACGCCTGGGGCGAGCAGGTCTGGAAGCTGGGCATCTGCCAGTCCATGCTGCGCGACCCGAGGTCGACGACCGCGGCGGCCGAGCAGCGGCGACAGGAGGTCCACGAGCGGGTCATCGCGTACAACGCGGCCCTGAGCGCCGAGTGCGCGAAGATGGCGCGCTGCCGCTACGACGGCGGCGCTGTCTTCGACTACCGGTTCACCAGGACGGAACTCAGCCGCTGGGACTGGTTCCACCCCAGCAAGGCCGGACAGCGCAAGCTCGCGGATCTCGCCTACCGCGGCATCACGGCACGCCGCCCTCCGCAGGCTGATCGGACGTCGCGCTGACCGCGGCTTCCCGGCCCGGAGAGGCTGCGGACCTTCACCGTCCGTTCACGGGTCACACGGAACGGTCCTGACGGCACCCATTGACGCCGGTCACATGCGTCAATACATTCGCATCGGCATTTCGAACGTAGTCCGAAATTTCGAACACCGTAAGTGAAGGGCCGTCTGCCGTGCGCATCACCGGAATCACCACCCACGTCGTCGGAACGCCCTGGCGCAATCTCACGTACGTCCAGGTCCACACCGACGAGGGCCTCACCGGGGTCGGCGAGACGCGGATGCTCGGCCGCACCGACGCACTGGTGGGATACCTGCGCGAGGCGGAGGCCAACCACGTCCGCGGCTCCGATCCGTTCGCCGTCGAGGACCTCGTCCGGCGGATGAAGTACGGCGACTACGGCCGGGCAGGCGAGATCGTCATGTCCGGCATCGCCTGCGTGGAGACGGCCTGCTGGGACATCAAGGGCAAGGCGCTGGGCGTCCCGGTCTGGCAGCTGCTCGGCGGGAGGGTCACGGACCGCGTCAAGGCCTACGCGAACGGCTGGTACACCACGGAACGCACCCCGGAGGCGTACCACAAGGCAGCGCAGGCGGTCGTCGAGCGGGGCTACCGGGCCCTGAAGATCGACCCGTTCGGGACGGGGCATCTCGAACTGGACGACGAGGGCACGCGGTACGCGGTGTCGCTGATCGAGGCCGTGCGGGACGCGATCGGGCCGGGGACCGAGCTGATGCTGGAGATGCACGGACGCTTCAGCCCTGCCACCGCCGTGCGGCTCGCCCGCGAGATGGCGCCGTTCCGCCCCGCGTGGCTGGAGGAGCCGGTGCCGCCGGAGAACCTCAAGGCGCTGGCGAAGGTGGCGGGGAAGGTCGAGTTGCCGGTCGCGACGGGTGAGCGCATCCACGACCGCATCGAGTTCCGTGAACTGTTCGAGTCGCAGGCCGCCGACATCATCCAGCCGGACGTCGGGCATATCGGCGGCATCCTCGAGACGCGCAAGCTCGCCGCCACCGCGGAGACGCACTACACGCTCGTCGCGCCGCACAACGTCGGAGGCCCGGTGCTCACCTCGGCGTCTCTCCAAGTGGCGGGGTGCACACCGAACTTCAAGATCCTCGAGCACTTCAACGACTTCGCGGACGCCGAGATCAAGAAGGTGGTGAAGGGTGCGCCGGAAGTCGTCGACGGCTACTTCAGCCTTCCCGACGCACCGGGCCTCGGCGTCGAACTGGATACCGACGCGGCAGCTGAGTTCCCGCAGCAGCAGGCCCGGTTCGACCTGTGGGCCGAAGGCTGGGAGAAGCGCGCCCCGCGGAGTGACCGGAGCGCGGAGGCATGACGCCCGCTGCGCAGGAGATGAGGGCAGTGGTCGTCGACGAGCCCGGCGCGCACCGCCTGGTCACCCTCCCCCGGCCGTCTCCCGGCCCCGGCGAGGTGCGCGTCGCCGTCCACGCGGCAGGAATCTGCGCGAGCGACCGCGAGGTGTACGACGGGACCCGCGCCGAGGGGTACGTGCGCTACCCGGTCACCCCCGGTCACGAATGGTCCGGAACGGTCGAGGCCGTCGGAGAGGGCGTCGACCCGCAGCTGACGGGCCGCAGGACTGTGGCGGAGGGCTTCCGTACCTGCATGCGGTGCGCGCGCTGCCGCGAAGGAGCGACGAGCCTGTGCACCGACGGCTACGACGAGACGGGTTTCACCAGGCCCGGGGCGTTCGCCGACTCCGTCGTACTGCCCGCGAGACTCCTGCATCTCCTTCCGGACGATGCCGACTTGAGGGCAGCGGCCCTGCTGGAGCCCGCGGCGGTGGTGGCAGCGGCCGTCCTCGCCGCCGGCCCCCGCCCGGGCGAGCGGATCGCCGTCGTCGGTGCCGGGACGCTGGGACTGCTCGCGGTGCAGCTGCTCGCCGCGTACACGCCCGCCCGGCTGACCGCCGTGGATCCCCGTGAGCAGCGGGCCGGGCAGGCCCTGTCGATGGGTGCGACGGACGCCCGTACGCCCGACGGCGGGGACAGCCGGTTCCCGCCACCGGAGGGCGGCTACGACCTGGTCGTCGAGACGGCGGGCGCACCGAGCACCGCGCACGACGCGTGCCTGCTCGCGCGGCGCGGCGGGCGCGTCGTGCTCACCGGCATGTTCGAGGCCGGCGCGCAGGGGATCGACCCGGTGCATCTGTCCGTGAGTCAGCTGACGATCCGCTCGGTCTTCGGAGCGTCCTCTGCCGCGTGGTCCTTCGCGGTGCGGACGTTCGCAGAAGGACTGCTCGACCCCGCGCCGTTGATCACGCACGAACTGCCGCTGACGTCGTTCGGCGAAGCCGTCGGGCTTGTCGGCAGCGGCGATCCATCTGTCGGGAAGGTGCTGCTGCTGCCCTAGGTTCTGTCTGACAAATAGCGTCGTACGTCCGTCAGGACGTGGTTGGCGGTGTCCGGTGCGTGTGATCGCAAGGCGGAGGGAGGAGAGCGCAGCGGGCTGCGCCGACGATCGACAACGCAGTGAGGACGCGTGCCGGACACCGCCAACCAGGCGGGATTTGTCAGACAGAGCCTAGACGTCCGGCCGGCCATGCCGACCGCCGGACAGACCACTGCGAAGAACGAGACCACCGCCCGGTAGGCCGTCCGAGTAGCCGACCCCCTGTCCGTACCGGAGACGAACCGAACGACCGCGAACCACGGGAGCACTGTGCCCACCGCATCCTTCAGCCCACGACGCCCCGGCGCCGACGCCATGAGCACCCTCGGCATGGGCGCCCCGGCACCCGAACCCGCCGACGCGTCGCCGCACGCCTTCCCCGACGGAGGCACGTGGCGGACCGAGATCCCCTCCTGCGAAGGCCCCGAGGCGCTGGCCGCGGTGCTGCGGGAGTCCGCGGCGCTGGACGTGCCCGTGCACCGCATCAGCCAGGGCAGCGGCGTATGGATGCTGACCGACGCGGAGATCACGGAGATGGTGGACGCGTGCGCGCAGCACGACATCGAACTGTGCCTGTTCACGGGGCCGCGCGGCACCTGGGACGTCGGAGCGTCCACGCGCACCGACTCCGGGGGCGGCGGCCTGCGGGCCCGGGGGCACGACGCCGTCGCCGGCTGCGTCGAGGACGCCCTGCGTGCGGCCGAACTCGGCGTGCGCTGCCTGCTGGTGGCCGACGAGGGAGTCCTGTGGGTGCTGCACCGGCTGAGGGCGGAGGGTAGGCTGCCCGCCGACACCACCCTCAAGGTCTCCGCGCTGATCGGGCCGGTGAACCCCGCGTCGTACAGCGTGTTCGAGCGCCTCGGGGCCGACTCGGTCAACGTCCCCTCCGACCTGACGCTGCAGCAGCTCACCGAGATACGCCGGGTGAGCGCCGCGCCGATGGACTTCTACCTGGAGGCGCCCGACGACCTCGGCGGCTACGTGCGGATGTACGAGGCGGCCGAGCTGATACGGCGAGGCGCGCCCATCTACCTCAAGTTCGGCCTCAGCAAGGCTCCGGGCATCTATCCCTACGGAGCACATCTGCGCGGCCTGACCCTCGACTCGGCACGCGAACGGGTCCGGCGGGGACGGCTGGCACTCGACATGCTCGCGCGACTCGGCGCCGACGGCGGAATGTCGCCGGCGGGCTCCCGGCACCCCGGCGAACTCCAGCGATTCCCCCTTCCGGAGAGGAACTGACTATGGGCACCCGCACTCCCGTCCACATATCCGCGGTACGGCGACGAGCGCGGTCCGGGCGCGGACCACGCCGGCGGACGGCGCCGCTCGCGGCCGCGGCCGCCGTCGCGCTGCTCGCCGGATCGCTCGCCGCTTGCGGCCAGGAGGCCAAAGGCGGCAGCCGCTACAAGGCCGAGAAGGGCAAGGGCGGCACCATTGGACTGGCCATGCCGACCAAGTCGTCCGAACGCTGGATAGCCGACGGCAAGAACATGGCGCGGCAGTTCAAGGCCGCCGGGTACAAGGCGGACCTGCAGTACGGCGACGACAAGGTGGAGAACCAGGTCGCCCAGATCGAGAACATGATCGCCAAGGGGCACAGGCTGCTCGTCGTCGCGGCGATCGACGGTTCCGCACTGACCGACGTGCTGCGGCGGGCCAAGGAGGCGGACGTCCCCGTCATCTCCTACGACAGGCTGCTGCTCGGCACCGAGAACGTCGACTACTACGCGTCCTTCGACAACGAGCGCGTCGGCGAACTGCAGGGCGGCTACATCGTCGACAAGCTGAAGCTGGACGAGAAGAAGGACGAGAAGTTCAACGTAGAGCTCTTCGCGGGCTCTCCGGACGACAACAACACCAAGTTCTTCTGGGACGGCGCCATGAAGGTGCTCCGTCCGTACATCGAGAAGGGCCGGATCGTCGTCCGCAGCAAGCAGACAAAGCTGAACCAGACGACCACGCTGCGGTGGGACGGCGGCACGGCGCAGAAGCGCATGGACGACCTGCTGAGCAAGAACTACGGCTCCGAAGAGGTCGACGCGGTGCTCTCCCCCTACGACGGCATCTCGATCGGCATCCTCTCGGCGCTCAAGAGCGCCGGCTACGGCACCGGCGACAAGCCCTATCCGATCGTCACCGGGCAGGACGCGGAGCTGGCGTCGGTGAAGTCGATCCTGCGCGGCCAGCAGACGCAGACCGTCTACAAGGACACCCGCAAACTCGCCCGGCAGGCGGTGCAGATGGGCGACGCGGTGCTCACCGGCAAGAAGCCGGAGGTCAACGACACCAAAACCTACGACAACGGCAAGAAGGTCGTTCCCGCGTACCTGCTGAAGCCCGTGAGCATCGACAAGTCCAACACGCAGCGGCTGGTCGACGACGGCTACTACACGGCGGGACAGCTCAAGTGACGGCCCCTGCGGAGCAGTTCGAGAAGGGGCCCGGGGCGGACGGGGCGGGGACGGCCGGGCGCCCGGTCCTGGAGATGCGGGGGATCAGCAAGTCCTTCCCCGGCGTGAGAGCGCTCTCCGACGTCAATCTCACTGTGCACGCGGGCGAGATCCATGCGATCTGCGGTGAGAACGGCGCGGGCAAGTCCACGCTGGTGAAGGTGCTCAGCGGCGTGCACCCGCACGGGAGTTACGAGGGCGAGATCCTCTTCGGGGGCGAGCCCTGCGCGTTCAAGGACATCCGCGCGAGCGAGCAGCGCGGCATCGTCATCATCCACCAGGAGCTCGCCCTGATCCCCTACCTCTCCCTCGCGGAGAACATCTTCCTCGGCAACGAGCACTCCAAGCGGGGCATCATCAGCTGGAGCGAGACGCTGCGCCGTGCCGACACGCTCCTCAAACGCGTCGGCCTGCCGGACAAGCCGCAGACGCGCATCGCGGACATCGGCGTCGGCAAGCAGCAGCTCGTGGAGATCGCCAAGGCGCTCTCGAAGGAGGTCGAGCTGCTGATCCTCGACGAGCCGACCGCCGCGCTCAACGACGAGGACAGCCGCAAACTCCTCGAACTGATCGGGGAGCTGCGCGCACAGGGCATCGCCTGCATCGTCATCTCGCACAAGCTGAACGAGATCCGCCAGATCGCGGACTCCGTGACGATCCTGCGCGACGGCCGGACGATCGAGACGCTCAGCGTCCGCGAACGCCCCGGCGACGAACCGGAGATCTCCGAGGACCGCATCATCCGCGGCATGGTGGGCCGCGATCTGGATCAGCGCTTCCCTCCCCGCACCGGTTACGAGGGGGAGGACGCCGGCACCGTCGCACTGTCCGTGAGCGACTGGACAGTGCGCCACCCCATCGACCATCAGCGCAAGGTCGTGGACGGCGTCTCACTGCAGGTGCGGCGCGGTGAGATCGTCGGCATCGCCGGGCTGATGGGAGCCGGACGCACCGAGCTGGCGATGAACCTCTTCGGGCGCTCGTACGGGCTGTACGAGCGAGGCACTGTGCGCGTCGACGGCCGGGCAGTGCAGACCCGGACCGTCCCGGAAGCCATCGGCCACGGAATCGCGTACGTCACCGAGGACCGCAAGACGTACGGGCTCAACCTGATCGAGGACATCAACCGCAACATCTCCCTGGCCTCTCTGTCAGGGCTCGCACGGCGCGGCGTGGTCGACGAGCATGCCGAACGCCGGGTCGCCGAGGGATACCTGCGCTCGATGAACATCAAGGCGCCCAACGTCCACGAGCAGGTGCAGCGGCTGAGCGGCGGCAACCAGCAGAAAGTCGTCCTCAGCAAGTGGATCCACGCGGATCCCGAGGTGCTCATCCTGGACGAGCCGACGCGGGGCATCGACGTCGGCGCGAAGTACGAGATCTACACGGTCATCGACAAGCTCGCCGCGCAGGGCAAGGCGGTCGTCTTCATCTCCTCCGAACTGCCGGAGCTGCTGGGGATGTGCGACCGCATCTACACCATGGCCGCCGGCCGGCTCACCGGCGAGGTCTCCCGCGAGGACGCCACGCAGGAAGTCCTGATGCGGCACATGACCGAGACGCTGGACACGGGGGCCGGTACCGGCACTGCCACCGGCACCGATACGAGTCCCGGTACGACGAGCGGTGACACCGGCGCGTCCAGCACCAGTTCGAGCGACACAAGCAGCGAGGACCGCGCCGGCACCTCGCCGGGCAGCACGAGCACTTTTGACAGCAGCACCAGCGGCACGAGTGACAAGAGCTGAGGGGCCGAGCCATGACGACACCAACGCAGACCCGTGACCGCTCCGGCGACGGGCCCGGACGGCCGAACGAACAGCAGGAGCCCGGCAGGTCCCGGGCCGGCGCCCTGCTGCTGGAGACCGTCCGCAACAACATGCGCCAGTACGGGATGCTCGTCGCACTGGCGCTCATCGTCGTGCTGTTCCAGATATGGACCGACGGGTCGCTGCTGCTGCCCAACAACGTCTCCAACATCGTCCAGCAGAACAGTTACATCCTGATCCTGGCCATGGGCATGATGATGGTGATCATCGCCGGCCACATCGATCTGTCCGTGGGTTCGCTGGCCGCGTTCGTCGGTGCCGCGGCGGCGGTCATGATGGTCAGGCACGACATGCCGTGGGTGCTGGCGCTCGTCCTGTCGCTGCTGATCGGAGCCGCCGCCGGCGCCTGGCAGGGGTTCTGGATCGCGTACGTGGGGATTCCGTCCTTCATCGTGACGCTCGCCGGGATGCTGCTCTTCCGGGGCGGGACGCAGATCCTCCTTGAGGGGCAGTCCATCGCACCGTTCCCCCGGGGGTTCCAGGAGATCGCGCAGGGCTTCATCCCGGAGATGGGCCCGTACACGCAGTACCACAACCCGACGCTGCTCATCGGTCTCGTGGTCATCGCCTTCGTGCTCTTCCAGGAGTGGCGCGACCGCAGGCGCCAGCTCGCGTACGAGCTGGAGGTGCTGCCCTTCAACCTCTGGCTGCTCAAGTGCGTTGCGATCGTCGCCGCGGTGGTGGCCTTCACCCTGACCCTGGCCAGCTACCACGGTGTGCCGGTGGTGCTGCTCATCATGTGCGTCCTGCTCATCGGACTGGGCTTCGTGATGCGCAACGCCGTCGTCGGACGCCACGTGTACGCGCTGGGCGGCAACAAGGCGGCGGCGAAGCTCTCCGGTGTGAAGGACAAGCGCGTCACGTTCCTGGTCTTCGTCAACATGGGCGTGCTGGCGGCGCTCGCGGGGTGCGTGTACGCGGCCCGGCTCAACGCGGGCACCCCGCAGGCGGGCATCAACTTCGAGCTGGAAGCGATCGCCGCGGCGTTCATCGGGGGTGCGTCGATGAGCGGCGGCGTCGGGACCGTGCTGGGCGCGGTGATCGGCGGTCTCGTGCTGGGCGTGCTGAACAACGGCATGTCGCTGGTAGGCATCGGCACCGACTACCAGCAGGTCATCAAGGGGCTGGTGCTGCTCGCCGCGGTCGGCTTCGACGTGTGGAACAAGCGGAAGGTGGGCTCCTAAGCCTGTCTGACGATCTCGCCTTGCTCACGGCGAGAGACGGAACAGTGGCGGGCCGGCGGCACGGGCACAGCCCGTCAGCCGCCGGCCCGTCCTTTCAACATTTCCGAACAGAAGAAGCCGTAAGCCATCATGGCCTGTGGCAACGCACATGCCTGCGGCGATGTGCGGCCCGGCGGGCTCGGCGTTCGGCCACGTGCGTCGGGGCGGACGGCGCAGGCCGGACCCGCCGCACGCCCGGACCGGTACGACAGGAAAGTGGACTGCATGAGGGACCCGCGCAAGGAGGACTTCGGGAAGCTGGAGGACGGAACCGCCGTCGACCGGTGGACTGTCGAGAACGGCGGCGTGCTGCTCCGCGTCCTGTCCTACGGCGGGATCGTGCAGGCGCTGGAAGTGCCCGACCGCCGCGGGGAGCGCGCGAACATCGCGCTCGGCTTCGGCGACCTCGGCTCCTACGTCGCCGACTCCCCCTATTTCGGCGCGCTCGTCGGCCGCTACGGCAACCGTGTCGCGGACGGCCGGTTCACGCTCGACGGCACGGAGTACGCCCTCCCCGTCAACGACGGGCCCAACAGCCTGCACGGCGGGGAGAGGGGCTTCGACAAGCGGGTGTGGCGGGTCGAACCGTTCCGGCGGGGCGATGCCTGCGGGCTCGCCCTCACCCGTACCAGCGAGAGCGGCGAGGAGGGTTACCCGGGCGAGCTCGCCCTGCGCGTCGACTACACCCTCACCGCCCGCGGCGAGTTCCGCGTCGACTACGAGGCGGCCACGGACGCACCGACCGTCGTCAACCTCACGAACCACACGTACTTCAACCTCGCGGGCGAGGGCTCGGGGGACGTCTACGGACACCTGCTGGAGATCGCCGCGTCCCGCTACACGCCGGTCGGCGGGACGCTGATCCCCACCGGGAAGCTCGCCGGAGTGGAGGGCGGGCCCTTCGACTTCCGGCTGGCGAAGCCCATCGGTGAGGACCTCCGGGTACCTGACCAGCAGCTCCTGTACGGGCTGGGTTACGACCACAACTTCGTACTGGACAAGGGCGTGACCCCGGAACCGGAACACGCGGTCGCCGTCTCCGATCCGCTGAGCGGACGGACGATGCGCATCGCCACGACCGAACCCGGCGTGCAGTTCTACAGCGGCAACCAGCTCGACGGCAGCCTCGCGGGCACGTCCGGTGCCGTCTACCGGCAGGGCGACGGATTCGCGCTGGAGACCCAGCACTTCCCCGACTCGCCCAACCAGCCGGACTTCCCCTCGACGGTTCTGCGGCCGGGCGAGACGTACCGCAGCACCACTGTCCACGCCTTCGGCACGCACTGACGGCGCCGGGCCCGCCGGCCCGCGTCTGTCGCAGCCGCCGGCCCACACCGCAGGGAGTTGGCGAAGGGCCGTCCCGACGGTCTCCTGCCGGGACGGCCCCTCGCTGCGCGGCCCGTACGAAACGGCTGGGGCCGCGCCTTCCGCTCAGACGACGGCCAGGTCGACCTCGATGTTGCCGCGCGTGGCGTTGGAGTACGGGCACACCTGGTGCGCCTTCTCCAGCAGCTCCTTGGCGGTCGCCTCGTCGACGCCCGGTATGCGGGCCTCCAGCGCCACCTTGAGGCCGAAACCGCCGTTCGCGAGGGCGCCGATGCCGACGCGGGCCGTCACCGTCGAACCGGTGATGTCCGCCTTCTCCTTGCGGGCCACCACGCCCAGGGCGCTCTGGAAGCAGGCGCTGTAGCCCGCGGCGAAGAGCTGCTCCGGGTTGGTGCCCTCGCCGCTTCCGCCCAGCTCCTTGGGCGCGTTGACGACGACGTCGAGCTTGCCGTCGTCGGAGGAGACGCGGCCGTCCCGGCCGTTCTCCGCGGTGGCGACGGCGGTGTACTTGACGTCGACGGACTGGATGGACATGGATTCTCCTGTTCGATGGGACGTTTCGAGCCGGGGCCGTCTGGGCCTCCCGTGCGGCCAGGACGGCGGCCGCCGGGCACGAGCGCCCGGCGGCCGTGGTGGTGCGTCGTCAGTCGCCGAGAGAGACGATCATCTTGCCGGTGTTCTCGCCCTTGAGCAGGCCGAGGAAGGCGTCGGCGGCGTACTCGACGCCCTCGACGACCGTCTCCCGGTACTGCAGCTCACCGGAGCGGATCCAGGCGGAGACCTCTTCGAAGAACTTCGGCATGAGGTCCGCGTGGTCCATGACGAGCAGACCCTGCAGGCGCAGCCGCTTGCCGATGACCATCGCGAGGTTGCGGGGTGCGGCCGGCGGCTCCGTCGCGTTGTACTGCGAGATCATCCCGCACACGGCGACACGGCCGTGGACGTTGAGCGCGGAGATGGCGGCTTCGAGGTGGTCGCCTCCGACGTTGTCGAAGTAGACGTCGATGCCGTTGGGCGCCGCCTCCTTCAACTGCTCCGTGACCGGGGCGGACTTGTAGTTGAAGGCCGTGTCGAAGCCGTACTCCTCGGTGAGGAGGCGGACCTTCTCGTCCGAACCGGCGCTGCCGATCACGCGCGAAGCGCCCTTGAGCCTGGCGATCTGGCCGACCTCGCTGCCCACGGCTCCGGCGGCACCGGACACGAAGACGGCGTCGCCCTTCCGGAAGGACGCCACCTCCAGCAGCCCCGCGTACGCCGTGAGCCCAGGCATGCCCAGGACGCCGAGGTAGCTGCTCAGCGGCGCCAGTTCGGGTGAGATCTTGGTCGCGTGGCGCGCCTTGAGCGTCGCGAACTCCCGCCAGCCGAGGTCGTGCAGGACGTGGTCGCCCGGCGCGAAGCCCTCCGCCCCGGAGGCCACGACGATGCCGACGGCGCCGCCCGTCATGGGCTCGTCGAGCTTGAAGGGCGGGACGTAGGACTTCACGTCGTTCATCCGCCCGCGCATGTACGGGTCGACGGACAGGTGGAGGTTCCGCACGAGGATCTCGCCTTCCGCGGGGGCCGCCACCGGGCCTTCCCGCAGCGCGAAGTTCTCCGGGACCGGAAAGCCCTCCGGCCGGGAGACCAGGTGCCATTCACGGCCGGTCGTGGGGAGGTCTTCGGGCGAGCTCATGGTCTGGGCCTCTCAGATGGGCAAGTGCTTCAGGTGCTGAAACAATAGTGTTCCTTGATATTTCATGTTGTCAAGCAAGGCGCTAGACTCGGCACATGGCGACCCGCTCTTCCACCGGCCCCTCCCGGGGTACCCGCGAATCAGAACCCGACCCCGATCCCGTGACCCGCGAGGTGGTCGACCTGATCGGCACGGTCGTCGCCCGCTACCACGCCGAGTACGAACTCGTCGCCGCCGACCACTCGTTGACCGGCGCTCAGGCCCGCGTACTGGCGCTGCTGGCGCAGGAGCCGTCCCCGATGCGCAAGGTCGCGCGCAAGCTCAAGTGCGAGCCGTCGAACGTGACGGGGATCGTGGACCGCCTGGAGTCACGCGGCCTCGTGGAACGCCGGGCAGACCCCGCGGACCGGCGGGTGAAGCTGGCAGCCGCGACGGACGAGGGCGCCGAGACCGCGTCGCGGCTGCGTGCGGGGCTCGGCTTCGCGCGAGAGCCGCTGGCGGGGCTGACGCCCGACGAACGGACAGTCCTGCGCGACCTGTTGCAGCGCATGCTCGGTGAGGAGCCGCCGGAAGACGCGAGGTGAACGTGAGCGGCCGCGAGGCACGCTGACAGCGCGGGACCTGGCGGCGTGGTGCACCGCTGGCGCGGGTGCGTGACGGTGTGGGTGCGTGACGGCGTGATGCGCGGAGGCACGCTGTGACGGTGCGGGACGCCGCTTGCCGGTGCGGGCCGCCGCGGGCGGGAACCTCCCAGGTCAGCCGGCGAAGGCGGGCTGCGGGAGTCCCTGCCCCGCGTCCGGCAGCACCAGCACGGAACCGGCCAGCGGATGAGCGGAAACGTCCGTGCCGACGCTCGCGGTGGTGACGTACAGGTCCCGCAGCTCCGCCCCGCCGAAGGCGCAGGCAGTCGGACGGGGCACCGGCACGGGCACAGTGAGGTCCAGCCTGCCGTCCGGCGTATAGCGGCGGAGGGCGGCACCGTCCCAGAGCGCGACCCACACGCAGCCGTCGGCGTCCACGGTCAGGCCGTCCGGGAAGCCGGCGCCCTCCTCGATCTCCGCCAGCGGCCTGCGGCCCGACACCGCGGCGCCGTCTCCGTCCTCCGGAGAGGGCACGTCGAAGACGTCGATGCGGCGGGTCGGCGTGTCGTTGTAGTACATGAACCGCCCGTCGGGGCTCCAGCCGATTCCGTTGCTGACCGTCACCTCCGGCAGCACCGTCGCCGCCGCCCCGGCGCCCGTGAGGCGCTTGAGGTCGCCGCCGCCGGAACGCTCGTCGTAGGCCATCGTCCCTGCCCACAACGCGCCGTCCGGGGCGACGGCCGCGTCGTTGCCGCGGCGGCCGGGCACCGCTTCCCGGTGCAGCCACGAGAAGGCCCCGTCTGCGCCGTAGAGCCCCACGCCGTCCCGCAGGTTGACGACGAGACCGCCGCCCTCCCTGGGCTTCGCCGCGCCCACGTGCTGGCCGGTGTCCATGACCGTTCGGACGCCGGTGGACGGATCGTGGGTGTGGACGCGGGAGTTGAGGATGTCCACCCAGACCAGCGCCTGCCTGCCGCCGTCCCACGTGGGGCCCTCGCCGAGCCGGGCCCCGGCCGCTACGGCCACTTCCGCCCTCAGCACACCGCTCACTCCCGCCTCATCTCGTCACGTATCGCGCCGCGCGGTCAGCACCGCCGCCCGGTCGCGCACTCCTCGTCGTGGCCCCCGCCGTCCCCGCCGGACCAGGGGCGCCGGCGCTCCCCGCGGCCAGCCCCGGACGCCCCGCATGTACGGACGACCCTCCGGACGCGCGGCCATGTCACGGCCTCCGGCGGTGCCCGAGCCTGTCCGACAGGTCGGCCGCTCCCTTGACCACCAGCGCCTCGAGCCCGGCCCGCCGCTCCTCACTCCACCGGATCATGGGCACCGAGACGCTGAGCGCGGCGACCACCTCCCCCGAGGAGTCGCGTACCGGCGCGGCGACGCAGCTCACGTCCGGGTTCGACTCGCGCTCCTCCACCGCGACGCCCCGCCCGCGGATCTCACCGAGCTCGGCACGCAGCACGTCGGGTGAGGTGATCGAGTGCGGCGTCAGGGCCGCGAGGGGCTCCGGACCGCCGAGCCTGGCCTCCAGCTCGTCCTCGCTCAGCGAGGCGAGCAGCATCTTCCCGACGGACGTGCAGTGCGCGGGCAGCCGGCGCCCGGTCGCGGAGACCATGCGCACCGCGTGCGTGCTGTCGACCTTGGCGATGTAGATCACGTCCCGGCCCTCGAGGACGGCCACGTGGACGGTCTCGTCGCAGGTCTCCGCGATGCCTCGCGCCACCTGGCGCCCCTCCGCGGCAAGGTCGAGCTGCTCGGCGTAACGGCTTCCGAGCTGGTAGCCGCGGACGCCCAGCCGGTAGCGGCCGGGCTGGTCGGCGGGCTGCACCAGATAGTTGCGCGCGGTGAGCGTGGTCACGAGCTCGTGCACAGTGGTGCGGGGCAGCCCCAGCCTGCGGGTGATCTCGGGTGCGGAGAGGGTCCCGTCGGTCTCGAGGAAGAGCTCCAGGATGTCCAAGGCCCTGGTCACGGCCGGTACGAGTCGGCCCATCCCCGCCCCTCCCCTCACTCGCCGCGACACGCTGCACCGGACTCGGGACTGCGCGGACGCCAATGGTTCGAAATACCGGCACTTGGTCGGTATGGCGAACAGCCTAGCCACGGGGTCGCCCCGTCGACAATGCCCGGCACCGGCCCGGGCAGTGCGCCGTGTGCACGGGCGCCGGACCCGCGGAGATCCGGAAGGCAGGCTTACGCGGTCTTGCGGGGGCGGGCGGTCTTCTTGGCCGCGGTCTTCTGCGCTGCCGTCTTCTGCGCCGTCTTCTTCGCGGCGGACTTCTTCGCCGCGGCCGTCTTCCCGCCCCCTGAGCTCTTCCTCGCAGCGGTCTTCGCGGTGCTCTTCTTCTCCGCGGCCGCCTTCTTGGCACCCGGCTTCGCGGCCGTCTTCTTCGCCGCGGCCCGGCCACCGCCGCCCGCGGACTTCGCCCCCGCACCCGAAGCCTTCTTCGCTGCACCGGGCTTGGTCTTCTGCGCCGTCTTCTTCCCGCCCCGCAGCTGGTGCACCGTCGCGTCCTCCGCGGCGGGCGCGCCCTCTTCCCCGCGGGACTCCCGTGCCGCCTGCACACTGCTCTCCAGTACGGCCATGAGGTCCACGACCTGGCCCTTCCCGGTGGCGGCCGCCGCTTCCCTCCCGGCGCCGGACGTGTCGACGCCCTCCATCTTGGCCGTCACGAGCTGCTCGACGGCCTCCCTGTACTCGTCGTGCAGCTCCGACCAGTCCAGCTCCCCGAGCGTCTCCATCAGGGTGTCCGCGAGGTCCAGCTCCGCGTCCCGGATCGCGACGTCCTCCTCGGGCGCGACACCGCTCGCGGACCGGATCTCCTCCGGCCAGAGCATGGTGTGGAGGGCGAGGACGTCCTCGTAGACCCGCAGCAGCCCCAGGCTCTCCCGCCCCCGCATGGCCAGCTTCCCGACCGCCACCTTCCCGGAGCGCTTCAGCGCCTCCCGCAGCAGCGCGTACGGCTTGGCGGCGGACCTGCCGTCGCCCGCCAGGTAGTACGAGCGGTCCAGCTGGATCGGATCGATGTCCTCGGCCGGGACGAAGCCCAGGATCTCCACCGTCTTCGCGGTGGGCAGCGGCAGGGCGGAGAGGTCCGCGTCCGTGAGCTGGACGGTCGTACCGTCCCCGGTCTCGAATCCCTTGCCGATCTCCTCACGCGGAACCTCCTTCTCCTCCAGCTCGCACACCTTCCGGTAGCGGATGCGTCCGCCGTCGGCCGTGTGCACCTGGTGGAAGGAGACGCTGTGGCTCTCGGTGGCCGAAACCACCTTGATGGGTATGGAGACCAGCCCGAAGGAAATGGACCCTTTCCAGATGGATCGCATGGTTCGTCCCTTCTATGGGACTCTCAGGGTATGCCGTTCACGGAGGTCGAGGGCCGCCGTCTGGCCCTCAGCAATCTCGACAAGGTGCTGTATCCGGCCACCGGGTTCACCAAGGGTGAAGCTCTGCACTACTACGTGAGCGTCGCCGAGGTGCTGCTGCCGCATCTCCGCGGTCGCCCGATCTCCTTCCTGCGCTATCCGGACGGCGTCGACTCCACCGCCTTCTTCGCCAAGAATGTGCCGCCCGGCGCCCCCGACTGGGTGACCGTCCACGAGATCACCGAGGTCAGCAGCACCCCGCTGCGGCAGGTGCTGATCCACGACCTCGCCACTCTCGTCTGGGCGGCCAACCTCGCCGCACTGGAGCTGCACACTCCGCAGTGGCGCGTCGAGCACGAGGTGCACGCGGACCGTCTCGTCTTCGATCTCGACCCGGGCCCCGGCGCCGGAGTTCTCGAGTGCCGGACCGTGGCGCTGTGGCTGCGCGAACGTCTCGCGGCCGACGACATCACCCTGCTCCCGAAGACCTCCGGGGGCAAGGGGCTGCACCTGCTCGCCCCGATCGAGGTCACGCCCTCCTCGGCGGTCTCCGCCTACGCGAAGAGGACGGCACAGGAGGCGGAGAGGGAGATGCCGGACCTCGCGCTCAGCAGGATGGCCAAGGCCCTGCGCCCCGGAAAGGTCTTCGTCGACCACTCGCAGAACGCGGCCGCCAAGACCACCGCCGCGCCCTACACCCTCCGCGCGAAGCAGCAGCCCAGCGTCTCCGCCCCTCTCACCTGGGACGAGCTCGTCGCCGCCCGCCACCCCGACGAGCTGGTCTTCTCCGCGCCGGGGTTCCCCGACCGGGTGCGGCACACCGGAGACCTGCTGGAGCCGCTGCTCGACCCCGGCCTCGCACGCCCGCTTCCCGGCACCTGATCCGGCGGCAGGTCCGTCAGCCGGGGCGGGGCAGCTGCCGTCCCGTACGGAGACGCACGCCGCCGCACACGAGAACGGCGGTGTGCGGCCGGAGCGGATCCGGCCGCACACCGCCGCGGACACCGCGCCGGAGCACGTTGGACTACGAGTTGCTGGTGCCCCAGCCGTCGTCCATCGGCGTCCTGTGGTCGCGCAGCGCGCGCACCCTGTCGTTCACCGACTCGGGCAGCCGGTGCCCGATCTTCTCGGTGACCAGGCCGGCCGCCTTCGATGCGGCCTCCCGGCCGGACTGCGCGGCACTCTCGGTGGCGTTGCGCACGGCGGGGTTCTCGGCGAACCGCTGCGCGGACTGCCGGAGACGTTCGTAGCGTTCACGCCCGGCACGGGTGCCGAACACGTACCCGACGGCCACTCCGGCGACGAACGTGAGCCGATACCGCATGGCTCCACCCTTCTCTCGGTTCTCTCGGATCGTTCGGCTTCTCGGTGGGGACGGGGCCGCACCGATACCGATTTCGGAGTACCCCCTGGCATGCGCTAATGTATTGCCCGCAGCGAGGGAACGCCGCCGACTCCATGTGGGCGCGTCCGAGCAGAGCAGTCCCGTGTAGCTCAATCGGCAGAGCAGCCGGCTGTTAACCGGCAGGTTACTGGTTCGAGTCCAGTCGCGGGAGCACCTGAAAGAGCCCCTGAGGGGGCTCTTTTCCTTTGCCGGACAAGTCTGTTGGGAAGTGTGGGAACCGAGCACCCCGTACTCGGAGTCCTCCATCCCGTACGTCTCCACCCGGCACGGGCGGGAGATCGTATGAGCAGCTATGCTGCGGCAGACGCGGCGCGCACAGATGTACGTTGCCCGTCGTACGGGGCGGTAGCTCAGCCGGTTAGAGCAACGGACTCATAATCCGTCGGCCGTGGGTTCGAGTCCCACCCGCCCCACCGTGCACAGCGGTCCGGCAGTCCGACCGCCGGCGAACAGGCCCGTCGCGGGCCGGCCACAGGCGCAACCAGCGTCCTGTGGCCTCTTTTTTTGCCCACCCCCGGGCCACCTCACTCCGCCTGTCAATGTTGGTTGACAGGATCCGCTTGTCATCCTAAGTTGACAACATGGCCGCATCGGACGCACGAGAAGCAGTGGACACCGCCGAGGCCGCTCTCGACAGCGACCCCCGTGTGGGACTCAGAGCCGTCGCCGCGCTGCGGCGGCTGACCGAGCGCCTGGAGGCGCTGCAGGTCGACAGCGCCCGCGCGCAGGGATGGTCCTGGGACGAGATCGGGGCGGCCCTCGGTGTGAGCAGGCAGGCCGTACACAAGAAGCACGCGAGGAGGTAGGCGAGGATGTTCGAGCGATTCACGAAGCCGGCCCGGCTGGTCGTCGTCGGGGCGCAGGAGGAAGCCCGGAGCCTGGGCCACGACTGGGTGGGCACGGAGCATCTGCTGCTCGCCGCTGTGGCACGCCACGCGGAGGCGCCCGGCGCCGCGACCCTGGTACGACTCGGAGTCACCGCCGGAAACTGCCGCGCCGCGGTCGCGAACGTGGTCAGCAGCGACAGCGGCTCGCTGGGCCCCGAGGACGCCGAGGCGCTCAAGGCGCTCGGCATCGACCTGGACGAGATCCGGCGGCGGGCCGAGAACGCCTTCGGCGACGGAGCGTTGGACGCGCCCCGGCCGCAGCCGGGTAGTGACGTGGGCCGCAGGCGGCCGCGTTTCCTGCGTCTCCTGCTCCCCCGGAGCAAGGGAAGCCTCGGGGTGCCCTCGGAGGCCGAGACGCCGTCGGGGCACCTCCGCTTCACCCAACGGGCCAAAAAAGCACTGGAGTTGTCGCTGCGCGAGGCGATCGCCCGCAAGGACAGGCACATCGGCGTCGAGCACATCGTGCTCGCCCTGCTGCGCGGGGACGACAAAATCTCGGCCGGCCTCTTCCAGCAACTCGGCGTCTCCCCGGGCGACATGCGGGACCTCGTGGTGGCGGACCTGCGTCCGGCAGCCTGAGACGGCGCAGCAAATCCTGGGCGGTCGGGGCGCGTTGGCCCTCGAACCGGACACCTCGTCAGAAACGTCCACTTCCCCGTACAACCTCTCAGCGCAGACGCGTGTCTTCTTGGACGCCGGAACTATACGGGCAAGAGCCGCAAGATTCGGCAGTCATGCTTTCTGACCATGAGGGGGAAAAATGCGCATTCGCCATGCCAAATCTCTGATCGCCGCGCTGACTTGCGCCGCGGTGGTGCTCCCCGCGGGGGCCGCCTACGCGGGCAGCGGGCCGGCTCCGAAGCCGTCGGAGCGGAGCGTCTCGAAGTCCACCGCGCCCTCGGCGAAGGGCAATCCGTCGAGCAAGGCCGCCGAGGCCGCCGGGGTCTGCGACGACGCGTACCAGATCGGCACCACTGGGTACGTCAAGCGGAACGGCACCACGATCGCCTCGGTCAAGCAGTTCTACTCGCCGGAGTGCCAGGAGAACTACGGCTACGTCTGGGTGTGGGACAGCTTCCACGGCACGGCCGGGGACTACGACGTGACCACCGGCGTCTACAGCTACTCGCAGGACAAGGTCCTCGGCCGCAAGGCGTGGACGGACACCACCAAGCAGGAGTTCTGGTCGTACGGCACGGCCACCGTGCAGGAGTGCACCGCGGCCGTGGGCTCCGTGCGCAAGGCGGGGGACCCGACTCCCAACAACGCGGCCTCGTCGAAGCGTTGCTGACCCTGCGGGACTGACGGCAGGGGGCTGAGGCTCCCCGCGCGGGCGCCGACGCCGCGCGGGGAGCCTCGGCGTGTCGCGGCCGACCGCGCGGAGCAGCCCCGCGCGGTCGGCCCGGTGCACGTCCGGCGCACGTCCGCCCGTGGCCGGGACGTCACGTCGTGTGATCTCCACCGCACCGCCTGATAGTTTCAACTTGACGGCAGCACAACGCAGTTGCCCTCGAAGACCGTACGATTCCCGTCCGTCAGTGCGCACTTCGCCCGCCCCTGGAGGTCGCCCGTGTACAGCCCGGGCCTCAGCTCGCTCCCGCCGGTCCCCGCAGCTCCCCACTCCTCCGAGGTGGCGCGATGACCGCCGAGGGAACCACCGAGATAGACACCAGCAGGCCGCACTCCGCCCGGATGTACGACTACTACCTCGGCGGCAAGGACTGGTACCCGGTGGACCAGGAGGCCGCCGAGAAGGTGCTCAAGGTCATGCCCACCGCCAAGTCGAGCGCCCGGGGCAACCGCAGCTTCATGCACCGGGTCACCAAGTGCCTCGCCGGGGAGCACGGGATCCGCCAGTTCATCGACATCGGCTCCGGCATCCCCACCGAGCCGAACCTGCATCAGGTCGCGCAGGGCGTCGACCCGCACTGCCGCGTGGTCTACGTCGACCACGACCCGGTGGTCCTCGAGTACGCCGACGCACTCCTGGCAGGCACCCCCGAGGGCCGCACGACGTACGTGCAGGCGGACGTCCGCCACGACGACGTCCTGGAGACCCGGAACGTACGGGACACCCTCGACCTGGACCAGCCCGTCGCGCTCTCCCTCAACGCGCTGCTCCACTTCATCCCCGACGAGTACGGGCCGTACGAACTCGTCCGCTCGATGGTCGGCAGGCTCGCGCCCGGCAGCTTCCTGGTGCTCACCTACGGCAGCGCGGAGCTGGACCCCTCGATGAAGAAGGTCGAGGAGATCTACCGGGCGGAGGGCACTCCCCTGCAGATGCGGCCCAAGAGCGAGATCGCCCTCTTCTTCGACGGGCTGGAGCTGATCGACCCCGGCCTGGTCCCCATCGGCGAGTGGCGTTCTGAGGCAGACGAACCGAGCGCCCCGGGTTACGCGGGCGTCGCCCGCAAGCCCGCCTGACCCCTCCGCCGCAACTGCCGCCGCGTCCGCGCGGCCCGCACCACGGAACGACCGGTGACGGGCCGGCGGAGCGGCAGGCAGGCCGGGCCGGGAGGCGGACGAACGGGAATGCGGGGAAGTCAGACGGCGGACGCCATCCGCCGCACCGCCTCTTCGAGGATCTCCGGTGACGTCGCCGTGTTGAGCCGTACGAAGCCCTCGCCGCCCGTTCCGAAGGCGGGCCCGGGCACCAGGGCGACGCCGCCCCGCTCCAGGAACGCGGCGGCGGGATCGGCGAGGCCCAGCGCGCGGCAGTCGAGCCAGGCGAGGAACGTGCCCTGCTGCTGCCTGTAGCGCACGTCCGGAAGGTGCTCCCGCAACAGCCGGTCGAGCAGCTTCCTGTTCTCGTCCAGCCCGGCCAGCAGCGCGTCCAGCCAGCCGGTCCCGTGCCGCAGGCCCGCGACGTGACCGATCACGCCGAGGTGGCTCGGGCCGTGGCTGACCTCCTCCGGCATCAGTTTCAGCTCCGCCGCCGACTCACTGCCCGCGACGGCCACCGCTGCCTTCAGTCCGGCCAGGTTCCACGCCTTCGACGCCGACATCAGGGAGAAGGCACGCTCCGTACCCGGCAGCGACAGGTACGGCACGTGCCGGGCGCCGGACAGCACCAGGGGGGCGTGGATCTCGTCGGCGACGACACGCACACCCCATTGCGCCGCCAGCTCCGTCGCGGCGGCCAGCTCCCCGGCCGTGTGGACGGTGCCCGTGGGGTTGTGGGGACTGCACAGCAGGTAGGCGGCGCGGCGGTCCTCACCCCGCGGCTCCCCGGACGGGCCGGGCGCGGTGGCGGTGCGGAACGCCGAGGCCAGCGTGTCCGGGTCGAGGCGGCCCTCCTCGTCGAGCGGCGCCTCCACGACGCGGCGGCCCATGTGGGAGACGAACTGGTAGAAGGGCGGGTAGACGGGCGGGTTGACCACGACCGCGTCGCCCGGCGAGGTGATCAGCTTCAGCACCTCGACGACGCCCATCATCACGTCGGGCACGATCGCCGCACGCTCGGAGTGAACGCGCCAGCCCCAGCGCTCCGCGGCGAACGCGTCCAGGGCCGCGACGTAGTCCTCCCCCATCGCGTAACCGGTGTCGCCCGCCTCGATCGCGGTGCGCAGCGCCTCGACGACGGGCCCGGCCAGCTGCACGTCCATCTCCGCGATCCACAGAGGCAGCACGTCACCGGGGTGGACGCGCCACTTCGCGCTCGTACGGCGTCGCAGCTCGTCCAGGGAACACTGCTTCAGCGGGTTGCTCGTATATGTGTCCACCCGGACCACGCTAGGCCGTCACGCGCCGCCGCATCAGACCGCGAGGGACGCGGTGCAGAGGGGGGCGGGCCACTCGCGGGGCGGGTAGGGCATCATTCCGCTCCATGGGGATAGTCGCCGGTCTGGAAAGCTCAGCGGAGTACACACGCATCGTCGTCTGCGACACGGACTCCGGTGCCGTCGTCAGGCACGGCTACGCCGAGCACCCCGACCCGCGAGAGGACCCGCAGTCGTGGCTGATGTCGCTGGGCCGTGCGGCCAGCGGCGGTCAGTTCGCGGACGTCGAGGCGATCGGGGTGGCCGCGCAGCAGCAGGGCCTGATCGTGACCGACTCCGCCGGGGTGGCCCTGCGTCCGGCGCTGCTGGGCAACGACAGGCGGGTCCAGCCCGCCGCGGCCGACCTCGTCGACGCGCTGGGCGGACGGGAGGCGTGGGCGCAGGCCGTCGGCGCGGTCCCCCAGGCCGCCCACCCCGTCTCCAAGCTGCGCTGGCTCGCCCGGAACGAGCCCGACAACGCCGCCAGGGTGGCCGGCGTGCTCCAGCCGCACGACTGGCTGGTGTGGCAGCTGCTGGGCCGTCCCCTGCGCCGTACCACCGACCGGGGCGACGCCTCCGGCACGGGCTACTGGTCGGCGTCGCTGGAGATGTACCGGCCCGACCTCGTGGAGCTGGCGCTCGGGCACCAGGCGGCGATGCCCGACGTCCTGGCCCCGGCGGAGCCCGCGGGGCGCACGCCGGAGGGGCTGCTGATCTCCGCCGGGACGGGCGAGACGATGGCCGCCGCGTTCGGCCTGGGCCTCGGCCTCGGCGACGCCGTGATCTCCCTCGGCGCGTCCGGTTCCGTCTTCGCCGTCCACCACGAGGCGCTCGCCGACCCGACGGGCACGATCACCTCGTACGCGGACGCCACCGGCATGCATCTGCCGGCCGTCCGGACGCTCAACGCGACGCGCGTGCTCCGCGGCACCGCCGAGCTGCTCGGCACCGACCTCGACGGGCTCTCCGACCTGGCCCTGAAGTCCTCCCCCGGCGCGTACGGGCTGGTGCTGCTGCCGTACCTGGAGGGTGAGCACACCCCGGACCTCCCGCACACGGCCGGCTCCCTGCACGGGCTGAGACGCGAGAGCATGAAGCCGGAGCACATGGCCCGGGCGGCTGTCGAGGGGATGCTGTGCGGCCTCGCCGACGCCCTCGACGTACTGCGCGGGCGGGGCGTGCAGGTGCGGCGGCTGTTCCTGCTGGGGCAGGCCGCGGGCCTTCCCGCGGTGCAGGCGGTCGCACCCGCGCTGTTCGGGGCGCAGGTCGTCGTGCCGAGGCCCGCCGACTACACCGCCACGGGCGCCGCCCGGCAGGCGGCCTGGGCGCTGAGCGGCACGGGGCAGCCGCCGCGCTGGCCTGCCGCCGAGTGCCAGGTCTTCGACGCGGGCGAGGAGTTCGCCGCCGGGCAGGCGGTGCGCCAGCAGTACGTGGCCGTGCGGGAAGAGACGCACCCGGGGGCCTTCAAGCACTGACCGGGCGCCGACGCGCTGCGCGGGCGGGCACGGGTGCTGCGCGCGGCACAGGCGTTTGACGGGCGGGCAGTTGTTCAGCCCAGAGCGATCAAGGCCTCTCTGCCGGGAGTTGTTGCCGGGAGTTGACGTCACCGGCCCGTTAGCTGGCCGAAGATGGACGAGACCGCTTTCGCTCATCTTTTCCACCACGGGGACCAATGTGCTGATCCGTCTGCTCCGCGACCACGTGCGCCCGTACAGACGGGCGGCGCTCCTGCTCGTCCTGCTGCAGCTGGTGCAGACGTCCGCCACGCTCTACCTGCCCACGCTCAACGCCGACGTCATCGACAACGGTGTCGTGCGCGGGGACACCGGCTACATCCTCCGGGTCGGCGGCGTGATGGCCGCCGTCTCCGTCGCGCAGATCGGGTGCAACATAGGCGCCGTCCTGATCGGCGCACGGACCGCCGCGGCGCTCGGCAGGGACATGCGGGCGACGGTCTTCGGCCGGGTGCAGACGTTCTCCGCGCGCGAACTCGCCCGGTTCGGGGCGCCGTCGCTGATCACGCGCACGACGAACGACGTCCAGCAGGTGCAGACGCTGGTGCTGATGACCTTCACGCTGATGGTCTCGGCACCGATCATGTGCGTCGGCGGGCTGGTCATGGCGCTCGGACTGGACGTACCGCTCTCGTCCGTGCTGCTTGGGGTCGTCCCCGTCCTCGCGGTCTCCGTCGGCCTGATCGTGCGCCGGATGCGGCCTCTGTTCCGGACGATGCAGGAACGGCTCGACGGCGTGAACAGGGTGCTGCGGGAGCAGATCACCGGCACCCGCGTCATCCGCGCCTTCGTCAGGGACGAGTACGAGCAGCGGCGTTTCTCCGAGCACAACTCCGCGCTGACGGACGTGCAGTTGCGCAGCGGACGGCTGATGGCGCTGATGTTCCCCACCGTCATGACCGTGGTGAACGCCTCCAGCGTCGTCGTGGTGTGGTTCGGGGCGCACCGGGTGGACGACGGGGAGATGCAGATCGGCGCGCTGACGGCCTTCCTCGCGTATCTGATGCAGATCGTGATGTCCGTGATGATGGCCACCTTCATGTTCATGCTCGTGCCACGTGCTGAGGTGTGCGCCGAGCGCATCACCGAGGTGCTGGACACCGACTCCAGCGTCGTACCGCCCGCGCGCCCGGTGCTGACGCTGCACGGCCCCGCGACGCTGGAGCTGCGGGGTGCCGGATTCCGCTATCCGGGCGCGGAGGCTCCCGTGCTGCGGGACATCGATCTGCTGGCCCGTCCCGGTGAGACGACTGCCGTGATCGGTTCGACGGGCAGCGGGAAGTCGACGCTGATCGGCCTGGTGCCCCGGCTGTTCGACACCACGGAGGGCAGCGTCCTGCTCGGCGGGAAGGACGTGCGGGAGCTCGATCCGCAGCTCGTGGCACGGACGGTGGGACTGGTACCGCAGCAGCCGTACCTGTTCTCCGGCACCGTGGCCTCGAACCTCCGCTACGGGCGGCCGGACGCGACGGACGACGAGCTCTGGGAGGCTCTGGAGACGGCGCAGGCACGGGAGTTCGTGGCCGCCATGGAGGGCGGGCTGGAGGCTGAGATAGGCCAGGGCGGCAACAACGTCTCCGGCGGGCAGCGGCAACGGCTCGCCATAGCGAGGGTGCTGGTGCACCGTCCGGCGGTCTACCTCTTCGACGACTCGTTCTCCGCGCTCGACTACGCGACGGACGCGGCGCTGCGGGCGGCGCTCGCCCGTACGACGGCGGACGCGACAGTCGTCATCGTCGCCCAGCGGGTGTCCACCATCCGCGACGCCGACCGGATCGTCGTGCTGGAGGAGGGCCGCGTCGTGGGAGCGGGCCGGCACGAGGAGCTGATGGCCGGGAACGAGACCTACCGGGAGATCGTGCTCTCCCAGCTGACCGAGCAGGAGGCAGCGTGAGCGGGCCGGCGCGGATTCTCGGCGGCGGCGCTCCGCCGCAGCGCTCCACGGACTTCAAGGGATCGGCGAAGCGGCTGCTCCGGCAGTTCGCCCCGGAGCGGTTGACGCTCGCGGGCATGGGCCTGCTCGTCATGGTCAGCGTCAGCATGAGCGTGCTCGGGCCGAAGATACTGGGGCATGCGACCGACCTGATCTTCGCCGGCTTCGTCGGCAAGGAGCTCCCGGACGGCGCGACCAGGGAGCAGGTCCTCGAGCGGATGCGCGCCGAGGGCGACGGGAAGGTCGCCGACATGCTCTCCGGCATGCACTTCACCCCCGGTCAGGGCATCGACTTCGGTGCGGTCGCGCGGGTGCTCGCCGTCGTCCTCGTGATCTACGCGCTCGCGGGTCTCATGATGCTCCTGAGCGGCCGTCTGTCCGTCCGGGCGATCAACCAGACAGTCTTCCGGCTGCGGGAGCAGGTGGAGGCGAAACTCGCGCGGCTGCCGCTGTCGTACTTCGACAAGCAGACGCGCGGCGAGGTGCTCAGCCGGGTCACGAACGACATCGACAACGTCGGGCAGACCCTGCAGCAGACATTGGGGCAGATCATCAACTCGCTGCTCACCATCGCCGGTGTCCTGGTGATGATGTTCTGGATCTCGCCGCTGCTGGCTCTGGTCGCGATGGTGACCGTCCCGGTGTCCCTGACGGTCGCCACCCGGCTGGGCAAGCGGGCGCAGCCGGAGTTCGTCGAGCAGTGGGCGTCGACGGGCCGGCTGAACGCGCACATCGAGGAGATGTACACGGGACACGCCCTGGTGAAGGTCTTCGGGCGGCAGAAGGAGTCCGCGGAGACGTTCCGCGAGCACAACGAGGCACTGTGCCGCGCGGGCTTCAAGGCGCAGTTCGTCAGCGGGATCATGCAGCCCGCCATGATGTTCATCGCGAACATCAACTACGTGCTGGTGGCGGTCGTCGGCGGACTGCGGGTCGCTTCGGGAGCCCTGTCCATCGGCGACGTGCAGGCTTTCGTGCAGTACTCGCGGCAGTTCTCGCAGCCCCTCACGCAGGTCGCCTCCATGGCGAACCTGGTGCAGTCGGGAGTCGCCTCCGCGGAGCGCGTCTTCGAGATCCTGGACGCCGAGGAGCAGTCGCCGGAGCCGGAGAACCCGCAGCGGCCCCAGCCGGTGCACGGGCGCGTGGAGTTCGAGGAGGTCTGCTTCCGTTACGAACCGGACCGTCCCCTGATCGAGAACCTTTCGCTGGCAGTCGAACCGGGCCGCACGGTCGCGATCGTGGGGCCGACGGGCGCGGGCAAGACCACCCTGGTCAACCTGCTGCTGCGGTTCTACGAGACCCGCGGCGGCCGGATACTGCTCGACGGCACCGACATGGCGGCCATGGACCGCGAGGAGCTCCGCTCCCACATCGGGATGGTGCTGCAGGACACGTGGCTCTTCGGCGGCACCATCGCCGAGAACATCGCCTACGGGGCGCAGGACGCGACACGCGCGCAGATCGAGGAGGCCGCGCGGGCCGCACACGCCGACCGGTTCATCCGCACGCTGCCGGACGGCTACGACACAGTGCTCGACGAGGACGGTACGGGTGTGAGCGCCGGTGAGAAGCAACTGCTCACCATCGCGCGGGCGTTCCTCTCGGACCCGGTCATCCTCGTGCTCGACGAGGCGACCAGCTCCGTCGACACCCGCACGGAGGTCCTCATACAGAAGGCGATGGCGCGGCTGTCGCACGGCCGTACCAGCTTCGTCATCGCGCACCGGCTCTCCACCGTGAGGGACGCCGACGTGATCCTCGTGATGGAGGAGGGCTCCATCGTGGAGCAGGGCTCGCACAGCGAACTGTTGGAGGCGGACGGCGCCTACGCCCGCCTGTACACGTCGCAGTTCGCGGCGGCGGCCGTGGAGGTGGACTGAGGGGTGGGCTCTTCAGGACGTGACCGGGGGCCTGTCCGACAGACCCCCGGCCGCCGTCTCTGCCGCCGTCTCTGCCGCGTCTTCGCCGCCGTCTCCGTGGCGCCGCCGGTCAGTCGAGGTAGCCGCGCAGCTGGTCGGCGAAGGCGTGGTCGCGGAGCTTGCCGAGGGTCTTGGACTCGATCTGCCGGATGCGCTCGCGGGTCACGTTGAAGAGGGTGCCGATCTCCTCCAGCGTCCGCGGACGTCCGTCGACGAGCCCGTAGCGCAGCTGGACGACCTTGCGTTCGCGCTCTCCCAGCGTGGACAGGACGGCTTCCAAGTGCTCCCGCAGCAGCAGGAACGCGGCCGACTCCACCGGTGAGGGCGCGTCGCCGTCCTCGATGAGGTCGCCGAGGTTGACGTCCTCCTCGTCCCCGACGGGCGCGTGCAGGGACACCGGTTCCTGGGCGAGGCGCAGTACCTCGCTGACGCGCTCCTCCGTGAGGTCGAGCTGCGCGGCGACCTCCTCGTGAGCCGGCTCGTACCCCCGCTCCTGCAGCAGGCGCCGCTGGACGCGTACGACCCGGTTGATCAGCTCGACGACGTGCACGGGCACCCGTATCGTCCGGGCCTGGTCGGCGAGGGCGCGGGACATCGCCTGGCGGATCCACCAGGTCGCGTAGGTGGAGAACTTGTACCCGCGGGCGTAGTCGAACTTCTCCACCGCCCGTATCAGTCCGAGGTTGCCCTCCTGGACCAGGTCGAGCATGGTCAGCCCGCGGCCGACGTAGCGTTTCGCGACGGAGACGACGAGGCGGAGGTTCGCCTCGATGAGGCGGCGCTTGGCGATCCTGCCCATGACGACCAACTGGTCGAGTTCGTGGGCGAGTTCGGTGTCGATGGCAGCGGTGTTCGCGAGCTTCTCCTCCGCGAAGAGGCCCGCCTCGACGCGGCGTGCGAGGTCGACCTCCTCGGCCGCGGTCAGGAGCGGAATGCGCCCGATCTCGCGCAGGTACTGCCGGAAGAGATCGGCCGAAGGGCCGCTGCCCGTCTCCTGCCTGGCGGGTTTCGCCCGGTCCGTCCCGCCCTCCCGGGACGCACGTACAGGCGGCGCTTCGGCGTCGGGCCCGTCCGGGTCCAAGGCCGGCGGCCGAGGTTCGGACGGTGCGGGGCCGTCGGGCAGCAGCGGTGGAAGCGCCCCTGCGGGCGCGGCCCCCGCAGGCGCCACGGGGGCGACTTCCGCGATCGTCGGGGCGGGGGGAGCCGCGCTGGTCAGGGTCCGGGTCTGCACGGGGGCGACCTCCAGTGTGCTCGCTGCCGGTCGGGGGGCGGCGTACATGCTGTGCGGATCCGCGGGGGACTCCGGCCCTCCGGCCGCGACGCCGCCCCGCTCCGAGGACTCAGGCACCGCACACCAGTGTGGGGTACGACACACTTCCCCCACGAGGGTCGTGCGCCCAGTTTCTGAGATGGAGGGTGACCTGGCGCATACGCACCGCTACACCGCGGTGCTCCCGAAGCCCCTCCGCCGATTCCCCGTAGTGCTGCCGCGTGCCTGTTCAGCGGGCTTCGGCGGGCTCCTCAGAGGGCTGCGGCGCCGCGCTCCCGCAGGGCCCGCCCGTACTGCTGGAGAGTCCAGATCTCCTGCCGTACCGACACGGCACGCTCGTCGTCCCGCTGCGCCTCCAGGCGGCGGGCGGTGCTCTCCAGGTCGGCGATACGGGAGTTGACCGCGGCGAGACGGACGGCGACGAGCTGCATTCCCGCGTACAGCTCGTCCGGGTCGCGTCCGCGTGCGCTGCGCAGCGGCTCCACGACGAGCTCGTTGACGAGGGAGCGCACGGCGTCGTCGGGGGCGGCGGACCGTACCCGGCCGATGAACTCGGCGTCCGCGCTGCTCACTCCGCCGGCTGCCTCGACGGCCCTGCGGACGACCGCGTACGGGGGGGCCGTGAACTCGTCGGCGCCGTAGGCGTCGAACGCGGGAGCCACCAGCTCCGGTCGCTGCAGGGCGAGTTTGAGCAGCTCACGCTCCACGCGGTGTGCCGGGCTGCGCAGGTTGAGGGCGGGCCCGCCGGGCCCATGGGGGCGGCCGGCGGCCTCGGACGGAGCCGCGCCGGACGACTGAGCGGCTGCCGGCGCCTGGGAGCCGCGTCCCCGGGAGGCGGGCGCGGCCTGCCGGCGGCGGGCGAGCTGCCCGAGGCGGCGCACCACGAACTGCGTGTCCAGGATGCCGATCAGGCCCGCGAGGCGCACCGCGTACTCGTGCTGGATCGAGGGGTCCTTGATCTGCGCGACGACGGGCGCGGCCTGTTCGAGCGCCGCCGAGCGGCCTTCCGCCGTGTCGAGGTTGTGCTGGTCGACGATGGAGCGGATGGCGAACTCGAAGAGCGGCGAGCGGCTCTCGACGACCTTGGCGACCGCCTCGTCGCCCTCCGCGAGCCGCAGCTCGCACGGGTCCATGCCCTCTGGCGTGATCGCGATGGACGTGCGGGCCGCGAACTTCTGGTCGTCCTCGAAGGCGCGCAGAGCGGCCTTCTGCCCCGCCGCGTCACCGTCGAAGGTGAAGACGACCTCCGACTGCGAGTTGTCCATCAGCAGCCGCCGGAGGATCTTGATGTGCCCCTCGCCGAAGGACGTGCCGCTGGTGGCGACGGCCGTGGTGACCCCCGCCAGATGGCAGGCCATGACGTCCGTGTAGCCCTCGACGACGACGGCGCGGTTGCCCTTGGCGATGTCCCTCTTCGCGAGGTCGATGCCGTAGAGGACCTGCGACTTGTGGTAGATCGGCGTCTCGGGGGTGTTGAGGTACTTGGGACCGTTGTCGTCCTCCCGCAGCTTGCGGGCGCCGAACCCGACGACGTCGCCGGTGATGTCCCTGATGGGCCACATCAGCCTGCCGCGGAACCGGTCGATGGGGCGGCCGTTGCGGGCCTCCTGGGCCAGCCCGGAGAGGATCAGCTCCTTGTCGGAGAAGCCCTTGCCGCGCAGGAAGCGCACCAAGTGGTCCCAGCCGGCCGGCGAGTATCCGACGCCGAAGTGCTCGGCCGCCTCCGGGCCGAACCCGCGTTCGTCGAGGAACCGGCGGCCGATCTCCGCCTCCGCGCCCTGCAGTTGCTCCGCGTAGAACTGGGCGGCGACCTTGTGCGCCTCGACCAGGCGGGTGCGCTCTCCCTGCTGAGAGGCCCGCCCGTACCCGCCCTCCTCGTACCGCAGGGTGATGCCGGCCTGGGCCGCCAGCCGCTCGACGGCCTCGGAGAAGGAGAGGTGGTCGACCTTCATCACGAAGTCGAGGGTGTCCCCGCCTTCCTGGCAGCCGAAGCAGTGGAAGACGCCCTTGCTCGAACTCACGTGGAACGAGGGCGACTTCTCGTCGTGAAAAGGGCACAGGCCCTTGAGGTTGCCACCGCCGGCGGGGCGCAGCTGAAGGTATTCGGAGACGACGGCGTCGATCGGGACCGCGTCCCGAACCGCCCTCACGTCGTCGTCATTGATCCTTCCGGCCACCAGGGAATTGTACGGCCGGCGGCCGACACCGGTCCGCGGCGGGAGCCGTCGCGGAGCCGGCCGCGTCCGGCGGGGGACGCCATGCGCACAACCGCGGGCTCAGGGCTTCCCGGCGCCTTCGGCCGAGCCGGTGAGCGAGGACAGCGGCACGGCCGGGTCGGCGAGGGCCTCCGGGTCGACGCGCAGGTCCGAGCGGATCAGCTCCTGCAGCGGAGCGGCGACGTCCCAGATGTTGACGTTCATGCCGGCCAGCACGCGGCCGTCCCGCAGCCAGAACGCGACGAACTCCCGCTTCGCCATGTCTCCCCGGCACACCACCTGGTCGTACGTGCCGGGAGGCGCGTAACCGGAGTACTCCATGCCCACGTCGTACTGGTCGGAGAAGAAGTAGGGCACGCGGTCGTAGTTGACGTCCCCGCCGAGCATCGAACGAGCGGCGGCGGGACCGCTGTTGAGGGCGTTCGCCCAGTGCTCGACCCGCAGCGGCCTCTGCCCCGCCGCGCCGTCCTCTCCGCCCGCGAGCGTGGCAGCGGCCCAGGCGGCCGACTCGTACGTCACCGCGGCGACGTCGCCGGCGGCGTAGATGTCGGGGTCGGAGGTGCGCAGCGCCGCGTCCACGGCGATGCCCCCGCCCGGGCCCGGCGCCAGCTCCAGCCCCGCCGACTCCGCGAGGGCGGTGCGCGGCGCGGCACCGACAGCGGCCAGCACGTCGTGTGCGGGGTGCTCGTCGGCGTCGTCCGTCCGCACGCTGTGCACCATGCCGTCCTGTCCGACGATCTCCGTGAGCCGGGCGCCGAAGTGGAACCGCACGCCGTGCTCCTGGTGCAGGTCGGCGAAGACCGCGCCCATCTCGGGGCCGACGGCACTGTGCAGCGGCGTTGCCTCCGGTTCGACGACGGTGACCTCGGCGCCGTACGAACGTGCGGCCGCGGCGACTTCGAGCCCGACCCACCCGGCTCCGGCGATGACGAGGTGGCCGTTCTCCTGTCCGAGCGCAGCGAGCCTCCCCCGGAGCCGGTCCGCGTGGGCGAGCCTGCGCAGGTGGTGGACGCCGGCGAGGCCGGTGCCCGGTACCTCCAGCCGGCGGGGCTCCGCGCCGGTCGCGAGCAGCAGGGAGTCGTACTGCACGCGCGTGCCGTCGCCCAGTCGCAGGCTCTTTCCGGCCCGGTCGAGCCCGACGACTGTCTGCCCGAGGTGGAGTTCGATGTCCGCGCCCGCGTACCAGGCCGGAGCGTGTACGAAGACACTGTTCCGGTCGTCGGAACCGGTGAGATAGCCCTTCGAGAGCGGCGGACGCTCGTAGGGGTGATCACGCTCGTCGCCGATCAGGATCACCCGGCCGGTGAACCCTTCCGCTCGCAGGGCCGCAGCCGCCTTCGAACCGGCAAGCCCTCCACCGACGATGACGAACGTCCGGTGTGCGTCGACCACTTGGATCCTCCTCGCTGACCCCCCGACAGATAACGTCCTGAGTGAGCGTCCCGCATCGGAGGTGCAGCGGGAAGAGGCCCCCGGACGGCGGCGTGGCGCGGCACCCGGAGGCACCTGCCGTTTCTGCCCGTGCGCGCTTCAGGCGGAGCGCTCCGGGACCGCGCCTCCGGTTCTACTGGTCGCGGGTCAGGCGCGCGTGCAGTGAACGGGCCGAGACATCGGTCAGTGCGGCGATCTGGTCGACGACCACGCGCAGACGTGCGGTGTCACTGTCGGCGTCCCCGAACAGTGCACGGAACTGCGGGTCGAGCCCGTCGGGCGCACGGGCGATCAGTGCCGTGGCGAGTTCGTTCAGCACGACGCGCTGGTCGGCCCGCAGACGTTCCAGGTCGGGGCGCTGCAGGACGTAGCAGTCGGCGACCGCCTTGAGCACCGCGCACTCCAGCCGGACGGCACGGGGGACGACGAGTTCCGCGGCGTAGCGGGTCAGCCTCCCCGATCCGTATGCGGTCCGGGTGGCGCCCTCCGCGGCGAGGCAGAACCGGCCGATCAGCTGGCTCGTCGCGTCCTTGAGCCTGGCCTGTGCGACGGCCGATCCGTCGTAGCCGTGCGGCCACCACTCCTGCTCCAGCAACCGGTCCAGGGCCTCGGCCAGTTCACCGTGGTCGGCGTCGGGCGCGTAGCGGGTCGCCGCGACGGCGAAGACCTCGCGCCTCTCGGGCTCGGCGAGCAGCATGTTCGGGTCCAGGTGACCGGCGTGCAGTCCGTCCTCCACGTCGTGTACGGAGTACGCGACGTCGTCCGACCAGTCCATGACCTGCGCCTCGAAGCACTTGCGTTCCGCCGGTGCGCCTTCGCGGAACCACTGGAAGACAGGCAGGTCGTCCGGGTAGACGCCGAACTTCGGCGACGCGGAGTCGGTGGGGTGGCCGCCGCGCGTCCACGGGTACTTCGTCGCCGCGTCCAGTGCCGCCCGGGTGAGGTTGAGGCCCACGGAGACGGGCTGCGGGCTGCTTCCCGGATCGCTCTCGGAGCCTGGGCCGGCCTCCAGGAAACGCTTGGGTTCGAGCCGTGCGAGCAGACGCAGGGACTGCGCGTTGCCCTCGAACCCTCCGCACGGCTCGGCGATCTCGCTGAGCACGCGTTCGCCGTTGTGCCCGAACGGCGGATGCCCCAGGTCGTGCGCCAGGCACGCGGTCTCCACCAGGTCGGGGTCGCACCCCAGGGCGGCTCCCAACTCCCGTCCCACCTGGGCGCATTCGAGGGAGTGGGTGAGCCGGGTGCGGGGGCTCGCGTCCCAGGCCTGAGCGCTGGACCCGGGGGCCACCACCTGGGTCTTGCCCGCCAGCCGGCGCAGCGCGGCGGAGTGCAGGACCCGTGCGCGGTCACGCTGGAAGGCGGTGCGCCCAGGCCGCTTGTCGGGTTCCGGGGCCCAGCGTTCGATGTCGGACATCGTGTAGGGGCCTGTGCCGCCGCCGGGGGCTTCTGCTTCGTACGTGCCGTGCATACGCCGACCGTAACGGCACCAGGGCGCTGTGGCCCTATGAGCGTATGAGCGGAACCACTGGAGCCGGGCCAGGCACCGGAATCGCCACCGCTCCGTCTCCGCAGTGGGTGGCCACCGTTCACTCCGCGGGTGCCACGGCACCAGCCCTAGCGGACGGAGCACCGTGCGGAGCCCGGGAGAGCGCACCTCCGGCAGTGCCGGCGGGGAGAGCCGCACGCGCCTCGTCGTAGCGGTGCAGTACGAGCCTCGCCAGCGCGGGGTGGTCGCCGATGGGTGCGGAGCTGATCCAGCCGGACCGGGACGCGCATGCGGCGGCGAAGTGCCCGGGAGCGACGAAGCACGACGCGACGGCGACCCGCGGGTGCCCGCCCGCCTGCAGCGCCCGTACGGCCTCGCCCACCGAGGGACGCGCGGCGGAGGCGTACGCCGCGACCACGGGCACCTCACCGCCGAGGCACTGCCGCAGCTGCCACGCGGTGCGCTCGGTGGCCTCCGCAGCGGCGGGACGCCGGGACCCCGCTGCGGCCAGTACGACGGCGGGCCGCTCCCGGTCGCGAGGGGAGAGGCGGCCGTGCCGCTGCGTGCCGTGCGGAGCGGCGGCCGCCGGGCCCGGCCATCCCGCCTCCAGCAGCCTGTCGCGCAGGGCGGCCGCCAGCAGCGGATGGGGACCGAGCGGCCGTGCGACACACGCGCGTACGTGGGGCGCGTCCGCCAGCGCCCGTGGAAGGTCGTGGTCGACGTGGTGCCCGCGTCCGAAGAGCAACGGAACGACGACAGCCGGCTGACCTGCGGGGAGAGCCGCGAGCGCGCCGGAGAGCGACGGTTCGTTCAGCTCGATGTACCCGGGGACGACGCGCAGTTCGGGACGCATCGCGCGTACGGAAGCGAGCAGCGCCTCGACAGTGCGTGCCGCCTCGGGGTCGCGGGAGCCGTGGGCGGCGGCCACCAGGACGGGGGCTCCGGACGGCGGCGGCGTCATCCGCGCCTGGTGGGGTGCGCGGACGGACAGGAGCTGCGTGCGGAGCTGCGCGGTGAGACGGACCATGAGCTGCGCCGAGCTGCCGAGCGTCATGACGCCGCCGTACGGGCGGGGGCGGGAAAGGGACGTGGTTCGGGGAGCGACACCGTCATGGCTGGAGTCTGGCGACGGGGTGTTGCCGTGGCGTTGCCTCCGTCGCCACATCTCGTTGCTTCCGGCTCACACCGGGCACCTCACCGGCGGGCGGAGGCCGCGCTGAGGGCTGCTTGCCCGCTGTGTAACGCGGGCGGAGGCCGCGCGTAACAGACGCGCACGACGCTGAGCCCATGCACGTGACCTCCGCAGGCGTCCCCACGGCAGCCGGTGCCCAGACCGAGACCGCGACCGCGACCGCGACCGAAACGCACTGCCCGTACTGCGCGCTCCAGTGCGGCATGTCCCTGCGCCCCGTTCCGGGCGGGCCCCCGGTGCGGGAGGACGGGAGCGAGGCCGCCGGGGGCATCGGGGCGGGACCTGGCACGCGCGCGGCGAGGACACCCGTCGAGGTCGTCGAACGGCCCGGCTTCCCCGTGAACCGCGGCGCCCTGTGCGGCAAGGGCCGCACAGCGCATGCCCTCCTGGAGCCGGGCGTGCGACTGACCGAGCCGCTCGTGCGCAGTGCCTCCTCCGGGCTACTGGAGCCCGCCACCTGGGACGAGGCCCTCGATGCGACCGCTTCGGCGCTGGAGCGCGTGCGCAACGCACGGGGCAGCGACGCGGTGGGCGTCTTCGGGGGCGGCGGGCTGACCAACGAGAAGGCGTACTCCCTGGGCAAGTTCGCCCGGCTGGTGCTGGGCACCTCCCAGATCGACTACAACGGGCGCTTCTGCATGTCCTCCGCGGCTGCGGCCGGGACCAGGGCGTTCGGTCTCGACCGGGGCCTGCCCTTCCCCCTCTCGGACGTCGCGCGTACCCGCTGCGTCGTGCTCGTCGGCTCGAACCTGGCGGAGACCATGCCGCCCGCCCTGCGGTATCTGACAGAACTGAAAGAGAACGGCGGCAGATTGATCGTCGTCGATCCGCGGCGGACCCGTACCGCACAGCAGGCCGACCTCCATCTCGCTCTCCGCCCGGGCACCGATCTGGCGCTGGCACTCGGCATGCTCCATCTGGTCGTCGCCGAGGGGAGGCTGGACGAGGAGTTCATCAGCACGCGCACCAGTGGATGGGAGGAGGCACGTCGCACGGCGATGGCGCACTGGCCGGAACAGGTCGAGCGCATCACCGGCGTCTCCGTCCCGGAACTGCGCGAGGCGGTGCGGATGTTCGGCGACGCGCCCAGCGCGATGGTGCTCACTGCCCGCGGCCCGGAACAGCAGTCGAAGGGCACCGACACGGTCAGTGCGTGGATCAACCTGTGCCTGGCCACAGGCCGCGCCGGGCGGCCACTGTCCGGGTACGGCTGCCTGACCGGGCAGGGCAACGGCCAGGGCGGACGCGAACACGGGCAGAAGGCCGACCAACTGCCCGGCTACCGCAAGCTGGACGATCCCGCGGACCGCGCACACGTGGCTCAGGTGTGGGGCGTCGACCCCGGTGTGCTCCCCCTCCCCGGGCGCAGCGCGTACGAGTTGCTGGACGCGCTCGGCGGCGACGTCCGCGCGCTGCTGCTGACGGGTTCGAACCCCGCCGTGTCCGCGCCGCACGCCGCGCACGTGGAGGAACGGCTGCGCGCACTGGACTTCCTCGCCGTGTGCGACGTGGTGCTCTCGGAGACCGCTCAGCTCGCCGACGTCGTCCTGCCGGTCGCGCAGTGGGCGGAGGAGACGGGCACCACGACCAGCCTGGAGGGCCGGGTTCTGCTGCGCCGCAAGGCGTGCGAGCCGCCGGAGGGCGTCCGCAGCGACCTGGAGGTGCTCAACGGGCTGGCGGCACGCCTCGGTTGGGAGAAGGGTTTCCCGTCCGAGGCGGAAGAGGTCTTCAGCGAGCTGTGCCGCGCCTCGGCCGGCGGTCCGGCCGACTACTCGGGCATCACCTACGCCCGCCTGGCCGAGGAGGACGGCGTCTTCTGGCCTTGCCCGCAAGAGCCGGACACCCGCCCCGACGGCATCGGCCGCGGCAGCGAGGACACCGGCACCGGTGTCCAGGGCCCCGCCCCGAAGCGCCGATCCGGCACGGGAGACGGCGAGCGCGGCTCCGCGGGTGTACGTCATCCCGGCACACCCCGGCTCTTCCTCGACCGTTTCGCGACGCCTGACGGCCGGGCCCGCTTCTTCACCGCACTCCACCGTCCGGCAGCGGAGGAGACGGACGCGCAGTACCCGCTGCTCCTGACGACCGGCCGGGTGCTGGCCCAGTACCAGTCGGGTGCACAGACGCGCCGGGTGGCGGAACTGAATGCCGCCGCTCCCGGTCCGTTCGTCGAACTGCATCCGCAACTGGCCGGACAGCTGGGTGTCTTGGACGGAGACCGGGTCGCGGTGGTCTCCCGGCGTGGACGCGCGGTGGCACCGGCACGCGTCACACGGGACATCCGGCCGGACACCGTCTTCATGCCGTTCCACTGGCACGGCGAAGGACGGGCCAACACGCTCACCAATCCCGCTCTCGATCCGGCCTCACGGATGCCGGAGTTCAAGGTGTGCGCTGTGCGGTTGGAGAGGGCGGCCTCGTGACCTTCCCCGGGAGGCTGCGGGCACCGGCAGGCTGACGGGCCGCCCGTAGTCGGAGCGCAACCGCGGGACGGCGTCCGGGCGTCGCAGCAGTCATGCCCGAGGGAACGCTCGACCGCAGCCGAGTCGCACTGCGCGGACGCACGCAGGGACGCGCATTCAGACGCCGGATCACTCGCCGGCGCACTGTGCAGGCGCTGATGCTGTGCTGCGCTCTCGCCCTGCTGCCCAGCACGTGGCTGCACGTCTCCACCGACGCGCCGGACGCGGACGTGTCACACGCGCCCCGCGCTCCCGTGGCGCTCGTCTTCGGCGCCGGTCTCTGGGACGGAGAGCCCTCGCCGTATCTCGCGCACAGACTCGACAGCGCCGTCGAACTGTACGAGCGCGGCAAGGTCCAGGCAGTGCTCGTCTCGGGTGACAACAGCCGGGAGGAGTACGACGAGCCGGACGCGATGCGCCGATACCTCTCGGCACGCGGTGTGCCCGCCGACCGCGTCGTGGCCGACTACGCGGGATTCGACACATGGGACTCGTGCACGCGTGCAGCCCGCGTCTTCGGCGTCCGGAAGGCGCTGCTGGTCAGCCAGGACTTCCACATCAGGCGTGCCGTCGCCCTGTGTGCCGCGGCGGGGATCGATCCGTACGGCGTCGCGGTGCCGGAACCGCGCGACGTCACCTGGTACGCGGGCGGAGTACGCGAGATTCCGGGCGCCGCGAAGGCCGCCTTCGACGCCGCGCTGACACCCGATCCGCACTTCCTCGGCCCGCACGAGCCGGGCGTGGAGCGGGCGTTGGCCGAGGCGCGCCGTGCGGCGCCGGGCAGCGGCGGTCGGTGACCGAGCCGAGGACGACAGCGGCGCACGAAGGGTATGCGGGACGACGGGACCAGGGCGGCGGGGGCCGACGGGACGGGAGGCCGGACCTGCACAACAGCGACCGCGTCCGGCCCCTGCGTCCGGCGGTCGGTTCGCCTGCACGGGCACGCCGAAATTCACGCGACGCACGGCATCGCCCCAGACAGACTGCACGCCATGGACCGTCGGCAACTCAGCACTCTCGCCCACCAGAACCACCCCGTCGCTGCCCCGCTCAGCGACACGACAGTGCAACGCATCCTGGAGCGTGCCCTGCCGCGCGGGGACGAGCGGTTGCTCGACCTCGGATGCGGCGAAGGTGAATGGCTGGTCCGCGCACTGTCCGGACGTCCCGAGACACAGGGCGAAGGCGTCGATCTCTCGCCGTCCGCACTCGCCAAGGCCCGCGAGGCCTCAGCTGCTGCTTCGCTCGGTGACCGGCTGGTGCTGCACGAGCGGGACGCCGCACAGTTCACCGCGCGGCACGGCTTCGACCTGGTTCTCTGCGTCGGTTCCACGCACGCGCTCGGAGGTCTGCTGCCCGCCCTCGGGGCCGCGCGGGAGCACCTGGCCGCGGACGGCTGCGCCCTCGTCGGCGAGGGCTTCTGGGAGACGGAGCCCACCCCCGCGGCACTCGCCGCGCTGGACGCCTCTCCCGAGGAGTTCGACGACCTCGCCACGACAGTCGACCGCGTCACGGCAGCCGGGTGGACGCCCGTCTACGGGCACGTCAGCACGGCCGGAGAGTGGGACGACTACGAGTGGTCGTGGACGGGTTCGCTCTCCCGCTGGGCCCTGGACCACCCCGGCGACCCCGGAAGCACCGCAGCGCACGAGGCGGCGGCAGCGCACCGGGACGGCTGGCTGCGCGGCTACAGGGGCGTACTCGGCTTCGTCACGCTGCTGCTGCGCCGTACGCCGGAGGCCTGAGAGACGAACGGACGGGACCCGCAGCGGGCCGCTGCACCGGAGCGGCCCGCTGCGGATCCCCGGTTCTCCGGCAGGACCGATGAGTTACCGCCCGCGTGACGGTCTCACTTCTCAGCAGATGAACCTCGGAGCACGGCGAGAAGCACGGCGACCGGGGCCGTCCGGCAGAAGCGGCGTCACTCGAGAAAGGCACACCAGCCATGTCGACGAAGATCTTCGTGAACCTCCCGGTGCAGGACCTCGCGAAGTCCAGGGACTTCTTCACGCAGCTCGGCTACTCCTTCAACCCGCAGTTCAGCGACGACAACGCGATCTGCCTCGTGATCAGTGACGACATCTTCGCCATGCTGCTCCTGGAGCCCTTCTTCAAGTCGTTCACGAAGAAGGAGGTCGCCGACGCGCGGACGAGTACGGAGACGATGATCGCGCTCAGCGCCGATTCCAGAGCCGAGGTGGACGAGCAGGCGGACAAGGCGCTCGCCGCGGGCGGCCGCCCCGCCGGGGACCCGCAGGACTACGGGTTCATGTACTCCCGGAGCTTCTACGACCTCGACGAGCACCACTGGGAGGTCGTGTGGATGGACCTCGAGGCCGCCGCACAGCAGAGCTGAGGCGCCCCGGCGGAGAGACGCCGCAGCATCCGCGCGAGCGGTGCTGCCGGGACTCCCCGCCCGAGCGCGACGTCCGCCCCGCGGTCACGTACCGGGGGCGGACGTCTCCTCCGCGACCCACGCCAGGTAGTCGGCCCCGCCGCGCACCACGCGCGTCGCGATGATCTCGGGCACGTCGTAGTCGTGCGCCTGGCGGATGTACGCCTCCAGGTCGTCGTAGCGGGCCTCGCTCGTCTTGAACAGCACCTGCCACTCGGGATCGCTCTGCACCTCGCCCTCCCACCGGTAGACGGAGGTGACGGGCGCGCTGATCTGCGCGCACGCGGCCACGCGCTGCCGGATGGCGCCGGCGGCGAGTTCACGTGCCTTCACCTCGTCGTCGGTCGTGGTCAGCACGGTCAGGATGCGGGCTTCGTCGCTCATGGACACACCCTGGCATGCGCGCGCGGGCGGCATCTCCGCGTCCGCCGTCACGGGAAGGGCAGCGTCCCCGCGAAGACGGTCACGACCACGAGGACCGCCGGGAAGCAGGCCAGGAACATCGCGAACGTGTACCCCATGATGTCCCGCGCCTTGAGTCCCAGGATGGCCAGCGTCGGCAGCATCCAGAACGGCTGCAGCAGGTTCGCCGACGCCTCGCCCAGGTCGTAGACGACGACCATCCACCCCTGGTTGACGTGCAGTTGGTTCGCCGCGTCGATCACGTAGGGCGCTTCGATGACCCACTTGCTTCCGCCGCTGGGCACGAAGACGCCCAGTACGGCCGAGTACACCGCGATGAGCGGCGCGAAGAGCACCTCGTTGGAGACGCTGACCAGCCAGCTCGCCACCTGCTTCGAGACCCCGGTGAACGCGATCATGCCGAAGATGCCGCCGTAGAGCGGGAACTGCAGCAGGACACCGGACGCGGCGGGAGCGCCGCGCCGGACCGCGTCGACCATCCGTATGGGACGCCAGTGGAGGCACAGCGCGAGCAGCAGCAGGATCAGGTTGACGGTGTTGAGGTCGAGCGCCGCGACCGGGTTCCCCTCCGCGGAGGCGAAGTGCCGCACGAGGTACCAGAGTCCGAGCAGTCCGATCAGGACGGTGAAGACGGGACTGCTCTCCAGCCAGTCCCCCGGCCTCGACCGCCGCACCTCCTGCGCGTGTTCGTCCACGAGGGGACGGAGTTCGATGCCGAGGTCCTGTGCGGTCTTCGCGCGTGCGGGCGTCGGGGCGAGGAACCAGGCCATGGCCAGAGCGACGACGAAGACGACGGCTGTCGCGGTGAGGCTCTGCCAGGTGAAGATCGTGTCGGTGAGCGGTATGACCTTCTCCCCGTCGCGTCCTTCGGCGATGACGTCCTGCACGGGAGCGGGGCTGGAGACGGTGCTCGCCACCTGGAGGGCCGCCGAACCGGACAGACCCTGCGCCCAGACCGTCCCGAGCCCCAGGAACGCCATGGCGCCCACCGCCCTGTAGTCGACGCCGCGGACGACGCGGGCGATCTCCTTGGCCAGGATGGCGGTGAACACGAGGCTGAACGCCCAGTTGAGGTAGGAGCTGACCATCGCCACACCGGCGGTGAAGGCGATGGCGGCCCGCGGTGACTTAGGTATCCGGGCCAGCCGCGTGATCAGCCGCGCCACGGGGGCGGAGACCGCGACCGCGTACCCCCCGATGATGATCATCGCCATCTGCAGGGTGAATTCGATCAGCGACCAGAAGCCCTTGCCCCACGCGTCGACGAGGGCAGTGGGACGCTCCCCCGTCGACAGCCCCAGCGCGAAGATCAGGAACGTGCCGACGAGTACGAACCCGAAGGCGTCCGGGAGCCACTTCTCGGTGAAGGCGGTGAAGCGCAGCGCCGTCCGCGCGAGGAGCGTCTCGTCCTGGCTCGCCGCGCCCTCGTCCCGGCCCGGGTCCTTCCCGTGGTCCGCTTCCGCCTCCTGCCCGGTGCCCGGACCGGTGTCCGCATTGCTGGCCATGTCCACCTCGCTCGCTCTCCGTGCCGCCGGTTCCCGCAGGGCCGCGCCTTACGGCTCTGCCCGTCCCGGATCGTGCGGCGAATAGTGACGAGCAGCGGGCCGGAAGGGAAGAGTCCGCCTGCCGTCCGGAGCCGCAACGTTGCAGAACCGGAAGCAACCTGGCGGCGGAACCCACTGCTCAGGCCGCAGCTGTGGGGCGGCTGCCCATTGCGGCGCTCCTCTCCCGGACCGCGGCGTCCGCCCTCCGCAGCGGCAGGTCCCCGGAGCGGCACCTCTCGCGGTGCCCGTCTCCGAGCGGCACGTTTCCGGGGCGGCGCGTCCGATTCGTTCAAGACCGGGACGCGCGGGGCGGCCTAGCGTGCGGGCATGACTCCACGCTTCGACCTCATCGGCATCGTCACGGCGGACATGGCCGCCTCCCTCGCCTTCTACCGCCTTCTCGGACTGGACGTGCCGGACGGCTCGGACGGCGAGCCGCACGTCGAGGCGGCGCTGCCGGGCGGGCTGCGCATCGCCTGGGACACCGAGGAGACGGTCCGCTCGTTCAACTCCGGCTGGCATGCCGGCCCGCGTGGCAGCGGACGCGTCGGCCTGGCCTTCCTCTGCGACTCCCCCGGCGACGTCGACGCGCAGTACGCGGCCCTGACCGGCGCCGGCCACGAGGGGCACAAGGCGCCCTGGGACGCCTTCTGGGGCCAGCGGTACGCCGTCGTGGCGGACCCGGACGGCAACGAGGTCGACCTGTTCGCGCCGCTGGCCTGAACCCGCCCTGCCACGCCGCCTGCCCATATCCCCCAGGCCCCTCCCGCCGGCCCCGCCCGCGGGCCGCTATCCGCCGCGGAGGCCCAGCAGCCGCTTCGGCGGCACCCCGGTCAGCGCCCTGAACTCGCGGGAGAGATGAGCCTGGTCGGCGTAGCCCGAGGCGGCAGCGACCTCCGCCAGCGGCACGGCGCGGTCCGCCATGGTGAGGGCGCGCTGCAGCCTCAGCACGCGCGTCAGCGTCTTGGGTCCGTAGCCGAAGGCGTCCAGGCAGCGGCGGTGCAGCTGCCGCTCGCTCAGCCCCACGGAACGTGCGACGTCCACCACGCCCCGGCCGCGCGCGAGCAGTTCGACGACGGCCGACGGCAGCGGCCTGGCCGTCGAGCGCTGAGGCAGCCGGTCGCGCGCGACGAGCTCCAGCGCGCTTCCCGGCGACGGTGCGGCGGCGACCCGCTCCTCGAGCGACCGCACGGCACGCTCGGGCCACAACTCGTCGAGCGGCACACGCTGATCGCGCAGTTCGTACGCGGGCAGGCCGAAGACCGCCGGCCCTGTGCCGGGCGCGAACCTCAGTCCGGTGATGCGGGAGAGGTTCCGGGGCGAGTGGACGTGCGCCCGCGTGTCAGGCCCTGCGACGACGAGCGCGCCGTCCCACCACAGCAGGTCCATGCAGCCGTCGGGCAGTACGCGGCCCTCGCCGTGAGGCGCGCCGCGGTGCGTCCACACGACTGCGCCCCGCAGTTGCGAGCGCCGCTCCACGTACATGACTTCAGGATGCCGTACCCGGACGGGACACTGCCCGACCTTCCGCTGCGGCTTCGGCTCGTCCGGTATCGGCTCTTCAGGCGACGGTTCAGCGAGCATGGCTCCGCGGGAGCGGCCCACGCGGCTGCCACTGCTGCGTCCGGACGGGGCGGCGACGTCCGGACAGAGGCCCGGCACGCGTCCGGACAGAGCGACGCTCACAGACCGCCCGGCCGTGCGATGAGCACAGCGTTCCGCCGGGGAAACAACCGTGATGCGGCGGGGTAACAGCCGCACAGCACGCTCCCTGCATGACCTTCCTGAAGCGCGTGGTGGTGATCGGCAGCGGCATGGCCGGTGCGCGTATCGCTCAGCAACTGGACCCTCGCTTCGATCTCACCGTCGTCGGCGAGGAGCCCCACGTCCCCTACAACAGGGTGCTGCTCGCGGAAGTGCTCGGCGGGCGGTACGGACCGGAGGTCGTCGCACTCCCGACGCGTGCGGCGGTCCGCTGGATGCACGGAGTACGCGCTGTCCGCGTCGACCGGGCAGAGCGACGCGTGGTGTGCGACGAAGGCAGCGAACTCCCCTACGACGCCCTGGTGCTCGCCACGGGCTCCGCCCCCGTACTCCCGCCCCTGCGCGGCCTGTTCGAGCCCGGCGCGAAAGAGTTGCCTGAGGGGGTCCGCGCCTTCAGGACGATGGACGACTGTCTGGCCCTCCGCGGCGAAGTGCGGCCGGGGTCGAGCGCTGTGGTCGTCGGAGGCGGTCTGCTCGGCGTCTCCGCAGCACGCGCGCTCGCCTGCCGAGGCGCCCGCGTCGTCCTGGCCCACCAGGGCGAGCGGCTCATGGAGCGGCAGCTCGACGCGGGCGCCGCCGCGCTGCTGGAGCGGCACCTGGAGCGGCGGGGCGTCGAGGTGCACACGAAGTGCCGCGTGCGCGGTCTGCACGCGGAGCCGCACGGCCGGAGCGGCACGCGCACTGTGCGCTCGGTCGAACTGTCCGACGGCTACCGCCTCGACGCGGAGTCAGTGGTGCTCACCTGCGGAGTACGTCCCCGCGTCGGGCTCGCCCGTGCCGCCGGGCTGGAGGTCGCCCGCGGAGTCGTGGTCGACGACCGGCTGCGCACGAGCGACCCGCACGTCTACGCCGTCGGCGACTGCGCAGAGCACCGGGGTGTCCTGTACGGCCTCGCCGGACCCGCACAGGACCAGGCGGACACCGCGGCCCGCGTGATCGGCGCCGCGCTCAGCGGGGCGCGCGACCGCGGGGACAGCGGCCTCCCCGAGTACCGCGGCACGCGCGCTCCGACCCGGCTCACGCTCGGCGCACCGCCCGGCGTCGTACGGCAGGGACCGGCGGCCGGACCTGACGGATCGGCTCAGCGGCCGCTCGATCTGGCGGCGTTCGGCGAGCCGGAGCCCGGCGAGGACGACGACGTCGTCCACCTCACGGACGCCACGCGCGGGATCTACCGGAAGGCCGTCGTCCGCGACGACCGGCTCGTCGGTGCCGTACTCCTCGGCGATCTCAGCGCGGTCGGCACTCTCACCCGCACCTGGGAGGACGGCGGAGCGCTGCCCGCCGCATCCCTGCTGCACCTGCTCACCCCGCTCCCGACGGAGGCCCACTGATGACGCTGCCGACGACGCCGGTCCCGCCCGCGCCCGGCGCGGTCACGCCCACGATCGTGCTGGTCGGCCACGGGATGGCCGGGCAGCGGTTTCTGGAGGCGCTGGCCGAGCGGGGCACCACCCGGCGCGCACGGGTGGTCGTCCTGTGCGAGGAGCCGCGTCCCGCCTACGACCGCGTCCGCCTCACCTCGTACTTCTCCGGCACGACGCCTGACGGACTGGCCCTGGCCGACGAGCAGTTCCTCAGCCGTCACGGCATCGAACTGCACCTCGGCGATCCGGCGGCCGCCGTCGACCTGGAGCGGCGGACGGTCACCTCCCGGTCGGGCCGCACCCTCGCCTACGACGCGCTGGTCATGGCCACGGGCTCGTTCCCGTTCGTGCCTCCGGTTCCCGGCCGGGACAGCGCAGGGTGCTTCGTGTACCGCACCATCGAGGACGTCCTCGCCATCGAGGAGTACGCCGGGAACTCGTGCCGCACGGGCGCGGTCGTCGGCGGCGGGCTGCTGGGGCTGGAGGCGGCCGGAGCGCTGCGCGGCCTCGGGCTCGACACCCGCGTCGTCGAGTTCAGTGACCGCCTCATGGCGCTGCAGGTGGACGCGGGCGGCGGACGAGTGCTGCGCCGGACGGTCGAGCAGACGGGCCTCCGCGTGCACACAGGCGTGGCCGCCGAGCGGATAGTCGCGGACGAGCGCGGCGCGGTGAAGTCGATGGCGCTGTCCGACGGTTCGCGCGTCGAGACCGATCTGGTGGTCTTCTCCGCCGGAGTGCGGCCCCGCGACCGGCTCGCCCGCGAATGCGGACTGTCCGTGGGCGAGAGAGGCGGCATCACCGTCGACGCACGCTGCCGGACCAGCGATCCGCACGTCTTCGCCATCGGCGAGTGCGCCAGGGCGGCCGACGGCAACGTCTACGGGCTGGTCGCACCCGGCTACGAGATGGCCGAGTGCGCGGCCGACGCGGTGGCGGAACGGTTCGCGGGGAACGGCCCGTCGGCGCGGGACGGCGCACCGCGCACGTTCGGCGGCGCGGACACCTCGACGAAGCTGAAACTCCTCGGTGTCGGCGTCGCCTCCTTCGGAGACGCACACGGCACGGCGGAGGGCTCCATGGACGTCGTCTACTCGGACTCGCGCGCGGGCGTGTACAAGAAGCTCGTCGTCGCGCCGGACGGGACGCTGCTCGGCGGTGTTCTCGTCGGCGACGCGGAAGAGTACGGAACGCTGCGTTCGCTCACCGGCTCGGTGCCGCCCGTGCCGCCCGAGTCGCTGATCCTGCCGGCCGGCGCGGACGGCCCGGGGAAGGGCCTCGGCCCCGCTGCGCTGCCCGACGGCACGATCGTCTGCAACTGCCACCACGTCGACAAGGGAGCTGTCCGGGCCGCCGTGAGCGATCTCGGCTGCACGGACGTGGCCGCCGTGAAGAAGTGCACCAAGGCGGGCACGGGCTGCGGCAGCTGCCTGAAGGTCCTCGGACAGGTCGTCGACGCCGAGCTGGAGGTCAACGGCGTCCCCGTCGACTCCGGTCTGTGCGGCTGCTTCGCCCACACGCGCGCCGAGCTGTACGAGATCGTGCGGACGCTGCGGCTGACGACCTTCGGCGCGCTGCTCGACACGCACGGCCGCGAGGAAGCCCGGCAGGGCGACGGATGCGAGGTGTGCAAACCCGCGGTCGCCTCGGTCATCGCCTCACTGGCCCCGGCCATCGGCGCCGAGGGCCATGTCCTGGACGGGGAGCAGGCAGCGCTGCAGGACACCAACGACCACTTCCTCGCCAACCTCCAGCGCAACGGCTCGTATTCGGTCGTGCCCCGCGTGCCCGGCGGCGAGATCACGCCCGAGAAACTGATCACCGTGGGCGAGGTCGCACGCGACTACGGCCTCTACACGAAGATCACCGGCGGGCAGCGCATCGACATGTTCGGTGCGCGCGTCGACCAGCTGCCCGGCATCTGGGCGCGACTGGTCGAGGCGGGCTTCGAGTCCGGCCATGCGTACGGAAAGGCGCTGCGGACGGTCAAGTCCTGCGTGGGCAGCACCTGGTGCCGCTACGGCGTGCTGGACAGCGTCCGCATGGCCGTCGAACTGGAGCTGCGCTACCGGGGCCTGCGCGCCCCGCACAAGCTGAAGTCCGCCGTGTCGGGGTGTGCCCGCGAGTGCGCCGAGGCGATGAGCAAGGACTTCGGAGTCATCGCCACGGCGTCCGGCTGGAACCTCTACGTGGGCGGCAACGGGGGCGCGACCCCGCGCCACGCCGACCTGCTGGCGCAGGACCTGAGCGACGGCGACCTCGTGCGTCTGACGGACCGCTTCCTGATGTTCTACATCCGCACCGCGGACCGGCTGGAGCGCACGTCAGCCTGGCTGGAGCGGATCGAGGGAGGGCTCGATCACGTCAGGGACGTCGTCGTGCACGATTCGCTCGGCCTGTGCGACGAGTTGGAGGCGCTGATGGCCGGTCACGTGGCGAACTACCAGGACGAGTGGGCCGCGACCCTCGCCGACCCGGAGAAGCTCGCCCGGTTCGTCTCGTTCGTCAACGCGCCGGGCGTACCGGATCCGTCCGTCCAGTTCGTCACCGAGCGCGAACAGGTCAAGCCGGACCTCACCCTGCTGTCGGGCCCCGACATCCCCGTACGCACCACAGACGCCGCTCTCGAAGGGACAGCCGCACGATGACGCAGACAGCTCCCTGTGACACTCCGCCTGCCGAGGCCGCTCCGTCACCCGGTGCCCGTCCACCGCGCAGCGGGACAGCCGCCCAAGGCAGCACGCCGGCCCGCCCGTCCGCTCGTACCGGACCCGCTGACAGCGTCGCGCACCTGGTCGAGGTGTACGACGGGGCCGGCTGGGCGGCGGTGTGCCGTCTCGACGTGCTCGTGCCCGGCCGGGGCGTCGCCGCGCTGCTGCCCTGCGGTACGCAGGCCGCCGTCTTCAGGGACCGCGCCGGGCACGTCCACGTGATCGGCAACCGCGATCCGTTCACCGGCGCGTACGTCCTCTCGCGCGGTCTGATCGGCTCCGCCGGCGGCATGCCGTTCGTGTCCTCGCCGCTGCTGAAACACCGCTTCGACCTGCGGACGGGGCGCTGCCTGGACGACCCGGAGACGTCCGTCCCGGTCTTCCGCTCCCGCACGCGCTGACCGCTGCGGCCTGCTCCTCCCCGCCCGGCCGTCACGGGAGCCCTCAGCCCCGCAGCTCCTCCGCCGCTCCGGCGACCCGGGCGATGAGCCGCAGCAGGGTCTCCCGCTCCTCGCCGTCGAGGGGCGCGAGGAAGACCCGGTTCATCCGGCCGGTCCGGGTGACCAGCTTCCCGTGCACGCGCCTGCCGTACTCGGTCAGCTTCAGCACGTTGCGGCGGCCGTCCGCCGGGTCGCGCACCCGCTCGACCAGCTCCCGCCCCGCCAGCCTGGCGACGATGTCCGCGATGGTGGAACGGTCCAGGTGCACGTGTTCGCTGAGGGTGCGCTGGTCCATGCCAGGCTTCTCCAGCAGCGCGTTCAACACGGCGAACTGCGGCGACGTGGTCTCCTCGGAGACCATCGCCCCCCACAGCAGCGAGTGCGCCTGCTGGAGCCGCCGGGCCAGATGCCCCGGGTGCGTGCTCAGATCGACCGCTGCCATCCGCTCTCCCTCACGCCCGAGGCCCGTCCCGGCGGGTTCCATGGGCGTACCGACTGATCGTGTACTGACCGATTCTCCCGCTGCAAGGCACCGGGTGTCGAGGGCATCCCACGTTTCCGCTGCTATTGACGCATCTGTTCCACAGTGGCAACGTCAGCAAGACCCCGCAGAAATACTCAGCACACTGAGCAATTCCTCGCGCAGAGTGCCCGTCCCCGTGTCCGTCCGCAAGGACCGGCAGGAGTACGTCCCATGCCTCTCAGCCAGCAGGACATCGACCGAGAAGTCGCCGAGCTGCGCGACGCGTACGAGAAGTCGCGTGCCGCCGGAGCACCCGCCGTGCGCCACCCCGCCCGGAACTACGCGCCCTACCGCAGCAGCGCGCTGCGCCACCCCCGGCAGCCGCTGGTGCCCGTGCACGGCGATCCCGAGACCGTCGAACTGCACACGCCGGTGTTCGGCACGACAGACGTCACCGACATCGACCACGACCTGACCCGGCAGCACCACGGCGAGCCGCTGGGCGAACGGATCACCGTCTCCGGGCGGCTCCTCGACAGCACCGGCCGGCCCGTGCGCGGTCAGCTGATCGAACTGTGGCAGGCCAACTCGGCAGGGCGCTACGCGCACCTCCGCGACCAGCACCCCGCACCGCTCGACCCCAACTTCACCGGCGTCGGACGCACCCTGACCGGCGACGACGGCAGCTACAACTTCACGACGATCAAGCCCGGCGCGTATCCGTGGCGCAACCACGAGAACGCCTGGCGTCCCGCCCACATCCACTTCTCACTGTTCGGCAGCGCCTTCACACAGCGGCTGATCACACAGATGTACTTCCCCAACGACCCGCTGTTCGACTACGACCCGATCCTGCAGTCCGTGACCGACGAGTCCGCACGCCAGGCACTCGTCGCGACGTACGACCACAGCCTGTCCCAGCCGGAGTGGTCGCTGGGCTACCGCTGGGACATCGTCCTCGACGGACCGTCCGCCACCTGGTTCGAGGAGGGCCGCCGATGACTTCCCCGCAGCCGACCCCGTCGCACACGGTCGGGCCCTTCTACGGCTACGCCCTCCCCTTCCCCGGCGGCGGCGAGGTCGCGTCGGCGGACCGTACGGACGCCGTCGTCCTGCACGGGCACGTGTACGACGGGGCGGGAGCCCCCGTCCCCGACGCCCTGGTCGAGATGTGGCAGGCGGATCCGGACGGCGACCTCACGGGCGCTCCCGGCTCCATGCGCCGCGACCCCGTCGACGGCGGGTTCCTCGGGCGCAACGGCGTCGACTTCACGGGCTTCGCCCGCGTCGCGACCGACGCCGCCGGCCAGTGGAGCATCCGCACGCTGCCGCCCGGCGCCCGCCCGGGTCACGCCCCGTACATCAGTGTGTGCGTCTTCGCGCGCGGGCTGCTGCACCACCTCTTCACGCGCGTGTACTTTCCACAGGACGCCGAAGCACACGCCGCAGACCCGCTCCTCGCCTCGCTCGACCCCGACCGGCGCGAGACCCTGGTGGCGACGGCCGACCGGGTCACCGGCTCGTACCGCTTCGACATCCGGCTGCAGGGTGAGAAGGAGACGGTCTTCCTTGACTTCCAGTGACGCGGACGCAGACGCGGACGCAGACCCCGGCTCCCGGCCCGCCGCCGGGCCGCTCCCGGACGACGTCGGTCTGCTCGCTCCGGTACGGACCGGCCCGGGCGCCGAGTCCGCCTCCGGCGACGCCGCGGTGCTCCAGGCGATGCTGGACGCCGAGGCAGCGCTGACCAGGGCGCAGGCGGCTGTGGGGCTGGCTCCCGCCTCGGCGGCGTCGGCGGTCTCCGCAGCGGCGCGGGCCGAGCGCTTCGACGTCCGCGGCCTGGCACTGCGGGCACGCTCCGGCGGCAACCCGGTGATCCCGCTCGCGGCGGACCTCGCCGACGCCGCCGGGCCGGACGCCGGCGCCTACGTCCACCGCGGCGCGACCAGCCAGGACATCCTCGACACGGCTCTCATGCTGGTCGCGGCCCGCACGTTGGACGAGGCGCTGCCCGACCTGGAGCGCACGGCACGCGAGCTGGCCATGATCGCGGCGGAGCACCGCGACACCCCCCTGCCAGGACGGACGCTCACGCAGCACGCCGTCCCCACCACCTTCGGGCTGAAGGTCGCGGGCTGGCGCAGCCTCGTACTCGACGCGCACGACCGGCTCGCCGCCGCCCGTGCGGACCTGCCGGTACAACTCGGCGGAGCCGCAGGCACGTTGGCGGCCTTCGCCGCGCACGCCGAGGCGGACGCAGGCGTGGCGCGCGACGCGGCGGCGGAACCGGACGGCTCGCGCGAGGCGGACGGCCGGAGCGCGGCGGACGCCCCGGGCCCGGCGGCGTCCGGAGGGCAGGCGTCCGGCGGACACGTGGAGGACGCCTCCGGCGAACACGACGGCGGGGACGTCGGCTTGCGGCTCCTCGCCGCGTTCGCGCGTGAACTCGGCCTGGCGGAGCCCCGCCTGCCGTGGCACAGCCTGCGCACGCCCGTCGCCGACCTCGGGTCCGCCTGCGGCTTCGCCTGCGCGGCCCTGGGCAAGTTCGCCGCCGACGTGCTGGTGCTCTCACGCAGCGAGGTCGGGGAAGTCGGCGAGGGCGGCGGGGGGACGTCCTCCGCCATGCCCCACAAGGCCAATCCCGTACGGGCCACCCTCATCGCCGCCGCCGCACGCCAGGCCCCCGGTCTCGCCTCCACGGTGCTCGGCTGCCTCACCGCCGAGGACGAGCGCCCCGCGGGCGCGTGGCACGCCGAGTGGCAGCCGGTGCGCGAACTGCTGCGGCTCACGGGCGGCGCGGCGCACGCGGCCGCCGAACTGGCGGAAGGGCTGCAGGTCTTCCCCTACCGCATGCACGAACACCTCGCGCTCACCGAGGGGTTGATCGTCAGCGAGCGCTTCACAGTCGCCCTGGGCCCGCTGCTGGGCCGCGCACGCGCACGGAAGCTGCTCGACGCCGCCTCGCGGAAGGCCGTCGACGAGGGAATCACCCTCGACGAGGCGCTGGAGGAGGAGGAGCCGGGACTGCCGGAGCTGCTCTCCAGGGAACGGCTGCGCGACCTCACCGACCCCACCCACTACACCGGCTCGGCGGGCGCGCTCACCGACCGCGCTCTCCGCCGGGGCCCGGCGGGCGTCCCGCCGGACGGAGCGACGGGGGACAATCGGCGGATGGAAGAGACCCGGCAGCACGGCGAGCCGGACAGACCGCACGACACCCGCCGCCCCGGCGGTTCCGCCGGCGCGGCGGACACCGGAGAGCGGTGAGAGCCATCCACAGCATCCCCGGAGACATCCCCGTGCCCGCTCCCGTCCAGTTCGAGTCCCGTCCGCTCCCGTATCACCGCGTGGACGGGCCCGCCGACGGCCTGCCGATGATCCTCGGCCCCTCGCTGGGCACCTCGCTCGCCGTGTGGGAGCCGCAGCTCCCCTCCCTCATCCGCACCCACCGCGTGCTGCGCTGGGACCTGCCGGGACACGGCGCCTCGCCCGCGGAACCCATGGCCGGCTCCTCCAGCGAGCTGATCCCGACCGACGGCAGCGCGACAGTCGCCGACATCGCCGAACTGGTGCTGCGCGCCGCCGACGCGCAGGGGTGGGACGAGTTCGCGTACGCGGGCGTCTCACTGGGCGGAGCCGTCGGGCTCCACCTGGCGTTGCACCATCCGAAACGGCTCACCGCGCTGACGATGGTCTGCTCCGCGGCGCGCTTCGGCGACCCGGAGGCCTGGCGGGAGCGTGCGGCGGCCGTACGGGAGAACGGCACGGAGGCCATGACCGCCTCACGTCCCGGCGTGTGGTTCGCCCCCGGCTTCGAGAGCACCCCGCGGGGCGCGGCGCTCGTCGAGGATCTGCGATGGTGCGAGTCCGCCGGCTACGCGGCCTGCTGCGACGCCCTCGCCGTCTTCGACCTGCGGCACCGGCTCGCCGAGGTCACGGTTCCCACGCTGGCCGTCGCCGGGCGCCAGGACCCGGCCACACCGCCCGCGTACGCCCGGGAGATCGCGGACTGCGTCCCCGGTGCCGCCCTGGTGGAGGTCGCGGGCGCGGCCCATCTCGCCACAGCCGAGCGCCCCGACGCGGTCACGGCCGCGCTCCTCGTCCACCACGACTGCCTGCCGGGCGCGACGCAGTGGTGACCGGCTGATCCCACCGAGCGGGACGGCGTGCACCCTGGCGACGGCTGACCGGACGGATGCCCGGCCGCCGAGGTGCACCGTGCGCGACGGCTGACCGGATGGACCGCCGACCGCACAGACCGCTGACGCGACGGGCCACTGACCGGACGGGCGGCGGAACAGCGGAACGCCGCGCGCCGGGCCACCCGGGCTGCGGGGTGCTCCACGCTCCCTCGCGCTCAGGGGCTGCCCGCCATACGCTGATTCGCATGAGCTGGACTGCGCGCAGCATCCCCGACCAGAGCGGCCGCACCGCCGTGGTGACCGGCGCCAACAGCGGCATCGGCTACGTCACTGCGCGCGAACTGGCCCGGCGCGGGGCTCGCGTGGTGCTCGCGTGCCGCAGCGAGCAGCGGGGCGCCGCCGCGCTCGACAGGCTGCTCTCGCAGGTCCCCGAGGCACAGGCCGAGCTGCGGCTCCTGGATCTCGCGGACCTCGCGTCCGTGCAGGGCTTCGCCGACGCGCTGCCGTACGAGCGGATCGACCTGCTGATCAACAACGCGGGCGTGATGGCGGTGCCCTTCGCGCGCACAGCGGACGGCGTCGAGACGCAGTTCGGGGTGAACCACCTCGGCCACTTCGCCCTGACGGGACTGCTGTTGGAGCGGCTGCTGGCCGCCCCCGGCGCCCGCGTCGTGACCGTGTCGAGCATGGTGCACGTGCTGTCCAACATCGACATCAACGACCTCAGCAGTGAACGCCGCTACCGCCCCCTGATCGCCTACGCCGCGTCGAAGACGGCCAACCTGCTCTTCGTCCGCGAACTCGCGCACCGGGCGGCCCACAAGGGAGTCGATCTGACGGCCGCCGCGGCCCACCCCGGCTATGCCGCGACCGAGCTCCAGGTCAGGGGTCCGCAGCTGGCCGGGAGCGTGCTGCGCGAACGTCTCATGCGGCTCAGCAACAGCGCCTTCGCCGCCTCCCCCGACCAGGGCGCGGCGCCCTCGCTGTACGCCGCCACCGCGCCGTACGTGCACGGCGACTCCTTCTTCGGGCCCCGCATCCTCGGCGTACGCGGCGGCCCCGGGACGTCGTGGCGGGCCCCCTGGGCGCGCAACGACATCGCCGCGGGCCAGCTGTGGGCGGCTTCCGAGCGTCTGACGGGGGTCACCTACCGCGGTCTGTGACTCCCGGGACGATGCGCGGCGGGACGCACGGCAAGAGGCGGGCGAGAGGGACCGCCCTTGGTCCGCGGCCGCGCTGTCGGCCATAGTGGCCTGCGTCCCGGACGGAGGCCGCGCGCGGTGTGGCGGTGTGGCATCGACGGCTCACCCCGGCACCGCCCCGGCGAGCACAGTACGTACGCGCCCATGCCGCACCGCGCGGCCGGCAGCACCCGGGGCGGCGCCCGTGGCCAGGCGCGGGAACGGCGCAGGGAGAGGAGGCGAGCGGTGATCCGCGTACTCGTCGTCGACGACGACTTCATGGTCGCCCGGCTGCACAGCGCGCTCGTCGAGCAGGTTCCCGGGTTCGAGGTCGCGGGAGCGGTGCACAGCGGAACCGACGCTCTCGCCGCCGTACGGGAACTCCGCCCCGACCTGGTGCTGCTGGACATGTACCTGCCCGACCTGCCCGGCCTCCAGGTCCTGCGCGAACTGCGCGGCGGCGCCGACCCCGAGGAGGGGCCCGACGTCCTGGTCGTCACCGCCGCCCGGGACGCCGAGACGGTGCGCGGGGCGAAGCGCGGCGGAGCCGTGCAGTACATCATCAAGCCCTTCGAGGGGCAGCTCCTGAAGGAGCGCCTGCGCAGGTACGCCGAGCACCGTGCCGCGCTGGCGACCCTGCACGCGCCGCAACAGGACGACGTGGACAGGCTGTTCGACGAGGGAGCAGGCAGCGGCCCGGCGGCCCGCACGGCGCCGGGCGGCGCGGACACGGCCAGCGCGGCCGCCGCGGCTCCCGGTTCGTCCGGCCGCGGGGCCCCGGAAGGCGGGGCGGCCCCCGCCAGGCTCCCCAAGGGCCTGACCGAGCAGACGGCGCGACTGGTGCGGACGGCCCTGGAGACCGGTGTCCGCGGCACGGGAGTCTCCGCCTCCGAGTGCGCCGCGGGCACCGGTCTCTCCCGGGTCAGCGCCCGGCGCTACCTCGAGCACTTCGTGACGGCCGGAACGGCGCGCGTCACCCTCCGGTACGGCACGACGGGACGGCCCGAACGCCGCTACCACCCCCTGGGAGCGGCGGAACGGGGTTCCGTTTCCGGCTCCGGGCGGACGGCGGGGGACGGCGTGATTCCCACCACAGACAATTCGTGAGCAGCGTCACACGAATATCCCGGACGTAGGCGGGCTCTACTCAATTCCCCTGTTCAGCAAGGTGACTTGACTGCTCATGCGCCGGTAGGCGCCCTATTCAGTGATCTTTTCCTTCTGAGACGTCTGTCTGTTTTCTTGTGGTCGCGAATTCCTTCTGCTTAACGTGCGGTCGCCACCGCGACTCCGGAACGGTGGCCCCGCCGCCGGGACGCCGAGTCCTGCCGCCCGGCACGGGCAATCACGCAATCCCGGCGGCAGGAGTGGGGGAACCAGGTAAGTGCCGTACGTGGCTGGTCGCACGTACGGCTAGGGGTGAAGCCGTACGCGAACGCCCCCTCGTGTTCGCGTGGGCCGGGCAACTCCAGCCCGAATCCGACAGCTCACCTCGCAGGCGTAGGAGAGGAACTGCCCTATGTCCGGACGCGGTCGTCACCGTCGTCAGTCCAATCGCCGCATCACTCGGAGAATGTCGCGTGCCTCGCTCGCCATCACCGCGGGCGGCGCCGCGGGTATCGCCCTTCCACTCGTCGGCACGGGCAGCGCCCACGCCGCCTCGGTGAGCACCTGGGACAAGGTCGCCGAGTGCGAGTCGTCGGGCAACTGGTCCATCAACAACGGCAACGGTTTCCACGGTGGCCTGCAGTTCACCCAGAGCACCTGGTCGAGCTTCGGCGGCACCAAGTACGCGCCGCGCGCCGACCAGGCGACCAAGGACCAGCAGATCGCCATCGCCGAGAAGGTGCTCGAGGGGCAGGGCCCCAAGGCCTGGCCGCTGTGCGGTCCGAAGGCGGGCCTGACCCAGAACAGCGGGGCCCCGGACATCTCGCCCGACGGCGGGTCCGGTGCGCAGTCCTCGCAGAAGGAACAGCAGAAGCCGAAGCCGAAGCCCGAGAAGGACAAGGCCGAGGACGCGCCGGAGTCCGAGCCGCAGGGCTCGCGCTTCCACACCGTCTCCCGCGGTGACACGCTCTACCGGATCGCCACCGACGAGAACGTCGACGGCGGCTGGAAGAAGCTCTACGACGCCAACCGCGAGACCGTCGGCTCCGACCCGGACCTGATCCTGCCCGGCCAGAAGCTCACCCTGAAGGGCGGCGGCAAGGCGAAGCCCTCCGCCGACAAGCCCGCCCAGGACTCCGGCGCCACGGCGAAGAAGTCCAGCGCCGCCGAGTCCTCCGCGGACTCGGACTCCTCAGGCGGCTTCGCCGCTCCCGTCAGCGGCGGCACGAGCACCCCGTACGGGGCGTCCGGCGGCAGCTGGTCCAGCGGCAAGCACACGGGTGTCGACTTCTCGGCCTCCACGGGGGCCGGCGTGAAGGCGGTCTCGCCCGGCATCGTCGTGCAGGCCGGCTGGGGCGGCTCGTACGGCAACCAGATCGTCATCAGGCACGACGACGGCAAGTACAGCCAGTACGGGCACCTTTCCTCGGTGTCCGTCCGTGCCGGCGAGGAGGTCTCCGCGGGCGAGCAGATCGGCGCCGTCGGCGCGACCGGCAACGCCACGGGCCCGCACCTGCACTTCGAGGTCCGCAACGGCCCCGCGTACGGCTCGGACGTCGACCCCGTCGGCTACCTGCGCCAGCACGGCGTCGGTCTCTGACGCCACCGGACGCACCCCGGAGCGCGCCTTCGACGGCACCGCACACCGCAGGGGCGGCACCCGCACGTGTCACGCGTGCGGTGCCGCCCCTGCGGCCTGTCCGCGCCCCTCCCCCGGGCATCAGCCCGGCGGCTCCCGCCCGCCCCGCGGCCCCGGCGTCAGGGCTGGAAGTGCTCGTCCGCCGCCACCTCGACCTCCAGCACGAGCGGACCGCTCCTGTCCGCCAGCTCCGGCAGCAGCCCCTCCAGTTCGGTCCGGAGCGCGTCGTAGCCGCTCACGCGGCGGGCGGGGCAGCCCAGGGAACGGGCGGCGGCGGCGATGCCGACCTCCTCGAACGCGGGCCAGGGCGCGGAGCGTCCGGCCTTCTCGGCGAGCCGGTCCATGATCGCGTACCTCCCGTTGGCGAGGACGACGAAGAGGACGCCCACCCGGTAATGGGCCGCCGTCCACAGCGCCTGGATCTGGTAGAGCGACGACCCGTCCCCGGCCACGGCCACGACGGGACGTTCCGGCGCCCCCATCCGCACGCCCACGGCGCCCGGCAGCGCGAACCCGAGCGCACCCATCGCCGCGCTGAGGAAGCCCAGCGGGCGGCGCGCGGGCACCAGCGCGTGCAGGTCCGGCCGGCTCGACGGCGTCTCCTCGACCAGCACGGTCTCCGGCGGGAGCAGCCGGGCCAGCTCTGCCAGGACGTGCGCGGCGTGCAGCGGCTCACCCTCCGCGGGCGGAGTCGGCGGAACGGGCCTCTCCCGCCGGGGCCGCCGCCGCGGGGCCGCCCCGGCACGGCCATCGCCCGCGGAAGCCCCGCCGTCGCACGTACCCGGCGCGCCGCCCGCAGCGGCCGCCGGCTCACCGGCCTTCGCCGCCAGCGCCTCGCAGAACGCGGGCAGCGGGGCGACGACGGCCACCTCCACCGGGGCCCGGCGCGCCTCCGCCGGGTCGTCCGTGACGAGCGCCAGTCGCGTGCCCGGCCCGGTCAGGGCCCCGCTCTCGTACGGGTACTGGCGGAAGACGGGCGCGCCGACCGTCAGCACCAGGTCGTAGGGGGCCAGCGCCGACCGCAGTCTCGGGCGGTCGGCCGGCAGGTGCCCGGCGAAGCAGGGATGGTCCTGCGGGAAGCCCGCCCGCGCGCCGAACGACTCCTGCCAGACGTCGCAGTCCAGCCGTTCGGCCAGCGCCGTCAGGGCCTCCCATGTGACGGGGTGGTCCGCCCCGGCCCCCACGACGAGGGCCGGGGCGGACGCCGAGCCGAGGAGAGCGGCGATCTCACCGGCCGCCGCGGCGTCGGCGCCGGCCGGCAGGCGCAGCTCGTCCGGGGCGGGGAGCGGCAGGCTCTCGGCGGGCTGCGCCCAGTCGTCCATGGGCACGATGACGAGGGCGGGGCCCCGCATCGTCCGGGCGGCGTGCACAGCGCGGGCGAGGGCGCCGGGGACGTCCTGCGCGCGGGGCGGCGTCTCCGTCGTCACCGGGTAGTCGCCCGCGAGCTGCTCCAAGTGCCCCGCGAGGAAAGGCTCCTGGACCAGATGGCGCCGGTCCTGCTGGCCCACGATCACCACCAGCGGCGCCTTGTTGACGCGCGCGGTGGACAGGGCGCCCACGGCGTTGCCCAGTCCGGCGGTGGTGTGCAGCAGGGCGAGGGCGGGGGCGTCCCGTGCGAGGGCGTATCCGGTCGCCGCGCCCACGACGGAACCCTCGTGGAGCGCGAGGACGAACCGGATGTCGTCGGGGAGGCCGGCGAGGAACGGCACCTCCGTGGAACCGGGGTTGGCGAACACGGTGGTCAGGCCGTACCGGCGCATGACCTCCAGGGCGGCCTCACGGACGGTCTGCATGGCAGCGGGGTCTCCTGGTTCATGGTGCGGCTGCGGTCCGCGTCCACGGCGGGGCCGGGGAGCACGTCGCGGGTGGGTCAGGCGTCGGCAGGCGGCCGGTATCGGACCTGCGTGAGGATGCAGAAGCCGACGACGACGATGGCCGCGTCCATCCACACCGCGGCGGCCCACCCGCCGGTCCTGTCGCGGAGCACACCGCTGATCGCCGGGGAGAGCACCGCGCCCATCTCACCGATGAGGTTCTCCATCCCGAACGCCGAGCCGCGCAGCCGGGGCGGCGCCAGTTCGGCCGTCAGCGCGTGGCCCACCGGCTGGAGGGCGTTGAAGAAGAGGCTCGCGGTGAACAGCAGCAGCCCCATGATCCACAGGGACGGCCGGGCAGCCGCACTGAGATACCAGGCGAAGGCCACCGTCAGCACGGCCTGGACGCCCGTGAAGGTCAGCATCATCCCCTTGCGTCCCCAGCCGCGCCGCAGCCCGTGGTCCGAGAGCCAGCCGCCCGCGGGGAAGCCGAGGATGCCGGCGCCCGCGTTGAACCCGGCGGTCAGCGCGGCGTTCATGAACGAGGAGTCGGCCGCGCCCGCGACGATGGAGACGGACCAGAAGCTGAAGAACCACAGGTTCCACAGGATCGCGATGTTGCAGACGTACAGGAGGAACAGGTCGCGGTTCCTGATGACCGGGCCGATCTCCGTGCCCTTGCGGGCCAGCGCGAAGAGCACCAGGCCGACGGCGAGGGCGACTTCGAGCAGCGCGACCCACAGTTCCGACAGTCCCGCGCTCGTCCCCAGCCAGTAGACGGCCATGACGAGACCGAGCGAGACGGCGGCGTACGCGCCCAGGTGCAGCGTCGCCCGGGACAGCCCGGAGAACGTCAGATGCGCGCGGAACCACCACCCGACGACCACGCCCACCACGACGGTCGCAAGGCCCAGCACCCAGAAGACCATGCGCCACGCGTCGACGTGCGCCAGGAACAGCTCGCCGAACTCCACAAGTTCGGGGGTGAAGACGATCGCGATCGTGATGCCGATGGACAGGCCCGTGATGACGACGCCCATGGCCAGACTGCGGTCGCGCTCGGGCGTCGTCGCGGTGATCAGCGTCCGGTCGTTCGAGTAGAAGGCTCCCTCACCGAGCCCCGTGACGACGCGTACGACGATGAACGCGACGAGCCCGCCGATGAAGCCGGTGAGCAGCGTCGCCACGCCCGCCCACAGCAGGCTGACGACGATGAGCGTCCGGTGGCCGTAGCGGTCGCCGAGGTAGCCGCCGGGGAACTGCGTGAGCATGTAGCCCGCGAAGAAGAGGCCGCCGACGAGGCCGCCGAGGGCGTGGGGGTTCTCCGCGTCGGCGAGGAACCCCACCCCGTTGTCGATCATCCACGTCACCACGGGGCCCGTGACCGCGCGGTCGGCGGCGCTGACCGTCCAGCCGAGCAGCAGCAGGACCCACAGGGTGTGCCACGAGCGCCACCGCCGGCGCCCTCCGGGCTCCGTGGTCTCGCTGGTCTCCGCGCCCTCCGTGCCCTGCTCGGCCGAAGAGGGGTCTCCCGGTACGGCTTTCATGGGTTCTCCGGTTCTCCGTGGCTGTTGGTGCTGTGACGGACGCCCGGGCCGCGAACGTGGGGGGACGGCAGGCGGAGCCAAGCTAGGCACGCGCAGTGGCTGGCGGAACATGAGGGCTAGACTTTTCTGCTATGCCGAACGAGTCGAACGGTTCCGATGACGCCTACGCCGCCAGCTCCGTCGGCAACGCGCTGCGGACGCTCGTCTTCCTGCGGGGCCGTCAGGACGCCCGGCTCACCGACATCAGCGACCACCTGGGAGTCGCCCGCTCCACCGCGCACCGCCTGCTGACGACGCTCCGCGGCCACGGCTTCGTCGAGCAGGAACCCGCCGGCCGCCGCTACCGCCTGGGGCCCGTCCTGCTCGGCCTCGCCAGGGGCCCCGTCGACGAGCCCTCGCTCCTCCGGGTCGCGCGTCCCCACCTCTTCCGGCTGCGCGACACCGCGGCCGAGACGTCCAACCTGCTCGTCCTCGACGGCCCGGACTCACGCTTCGCCGACGGCGTCGAAGGCCCCCACCCGCTGCGCGTGGGTACCCGCACCGGGGACCGCGTCCCCGCCTACGCGACCGCGGGCGGCAAGGCACTGCTGGCCGAACTCCCCCCGGAGGCCTCACGCACGCGCTACCGCCGCGGGCTGCGGCGCCTGACCTCCGCCACCCTCCCCGACGTGAACGCGCTCCTGGACGACCTGATCGCCACCCGCGCCCGCGGCTACGCCCTCAACATCGACGAGAGCGTCACCGGCGTACACGGCGTGGGCGTCCCCGTCCACGACCGCTACGGCACCTGCGTGGCCGCGGTGACGGTCTCCGCGCCCAGCACGCGGATGGACGTGGCCCGAGCCGCCGAACTGGCCCCGCTGCTGCGGCAGACCGCCGAACGGATCGGCGCGGAGCTGTAGCCGGGGCGGACGTCCGGGCACGGCCCGCGGCACACGCCCGCCACCCTCGTGCGTCGGCCGCGCGGGCGCCCGCGTCGCCGGCGCAGCCGTCCCGGACGTCCCCGACGTCCGGTCTCCCTGTCGCCGCGGCTGAGGATCCCGCCGCGCCGCCGGCTCGCCCCCACCTCACCCTCGCCCGACCCGAGCCGGACGGGCCGCCGTTGAGCGTGCTCACCGCGCCCCGGCCGGACGCGGTCACAGCGCAGCACCCGGCCCGGGGCAGCCTCCACCGCCGGGACAGCCTCAGGCACTTCCGCCGCGTGGCCGGCGCACGGGCACCCCTGCGTCCGTCACCGGAGCCGGGGACGCGGGGGCACCGGCCCGCCTCCACCGGCCGTACGGGTGCGCCGGAGTACGGCACCGCCGCGTCCCGGCCGCACCGCCCCCGCGAGGCCCCGCTGGACGTCCCCGCGCAGTTCGTGGAGGGTTCCGCCATGGCGTACTCGGCAGCCCGCAAGCGGACCGTACTGATCACCCTGTGCACCGGCCTGTTCATGGCGATGCTCGACAACCTCGTGGTGACCACCGCTCTGCCCAGCATCGGCACAGCTCTGCGGTCCGGAACGTCCGGGCTGCAGTGGGTCGTCGAGGCCTACAGCGTCGTCTTCGCCGCGCTCCTCCTCACCGGCGGAACACTCGGCGACCGCTACGGACGGCGTCGCGTCTACCTCGCCGGACTCGCCCTCTTCACCGCCGGCTCCGCCCTGTGCGCGCTCGCGCAGGACGTGGAGGTGCTGATCGCGGGGCGCGCCGTGCAGGGGATCGGCGCCGCGGCTCTCACGCCGGGGACGCTGGCGATCCTGCGGCACGTCTTCACCGAACCCGGGGAACGGGCCCGCGCGATCGGCGTCAACAGCGGAGTCTCCGGCGCCGGGCTGGCCATCGGGCCGGTGCTCGGCGGCCCGCTGGTCGACAACTTCGGCTGGGCCAGCGCCTTCTGGATCAACGTGCCCGTCGGGATCGCGGGACTGATCGTCGCCGCCCGGGTCCTCCCGGAAGTGCCGCGCTCCACGGCGAAACCCGATCTCGCCGGGCAGATCACCGCCGTGACGGGGCTCGCCGCGCTCGTCCTCACCCTCATCGAGGGCCCCGTGCACGGCTGGACCCACCCGCTCGTACTCGGCGGCCTCGCGGTCAGCGTCGTGGCCCTGGCCGCGTTCGTCGCCCTCGAACTCCGCGTCGGCGCACCCATGCTGGACCTTCGCCTGCTGACGTCCCGCACCACGGGGACCGCCGCCCTGTCCGGGTTCACCGTCGGCTTCGGCTTCTTCGGCCTGACGGTCTTCCTCACCATGTACCTGCAGTACGTCCTGGGCTGGTCCGCCACCTCCGCCGGGCTGGCCATGCTCCCCGCGACGGTCTTCACCGGCCTCACGGCGTTCCTGACCGGCCGCATCTGCGCCCGCTTCGGCTCCCGGCTCCCCCTCGCCGGCGGACTGCTGCTGCTCGGCACGGGCCTCGCGGGGCTGACGTTCCACGGCGCCGACGCCGCCTTCGCCGAGTTCGGCTGGCTCATGCCGGTGCTCGGCACCGGGTTCGGCATGACGGTCGCCGCCACGTCGATCACCGTGTTGGAGGGGGCGCCGCCGGAGCGGGCGGGAATGGCGTCTGCCACCGTCAACATGCTCCGCGAGGTCGGCGGCGTGGCCGGAGTGGCGGTGATGGGCGCCGTGCTGACCGCGCGGTTCGCAGCCGTCCTGCGCGGCGAACTGCCCGCCGGCGGGCCCGCGGCGGACGGCGTCGCGCACTCGGTGACCGCCGGCGGCGGCACCGGCCTCGGCAGTACGGGCGCGCTTCCGGCCCGCCTGGAGCGAGCCGTCGAGGAGTCGTTCGTCGCCGGACTCCACCTCGCCCTGTGGGTCGGCGCGGGCGCCCTGCTCGCCACGGCGGCACTCGTACTGCTGCGCATGCGAGGGCCGCGCCACGAATTCGGCACGGAGAGGCCGGCGACGGCCCGTCAGGAACGCAGGACAGCGGCCTGACGGAAGGGCAGCAGGAGCGTCGTCTGCCCGGTTGGCCCGGTTCTCTGCCACGGACGAGGCCCCGTTGGCGGCGGACCCGCCTACGATGTGGCCATGGCTGGTGAACTGGCGTCACCGAGCACGTGGGCCGGGGCGATCGAGGTCTCCCTGCCCTTCACCGGGCGGTGGCGCGTCGAGAACAGCCCTGCCAGGCGCGTACCGAGCCACGGGACCGACATGTTCGGCGGGCGGTACGCCATCGACTTCGTCGGTGTCGACGAACGCCACCGGACAGCCGGCAGCCGCAGCTGGCGGACCTTCCTGGCCACGGAACCGCCGGACCTCTTCTACGCGTTCGGCCGGCCGGTCTCGGCCCCCAGGGACGGCACCGTCGTCGCCGTCCACGACGGCGAACACGATCACGAAGCCCGCCGGTCCCAGCCCGCGCTGGTGCCCTACGCACTGGGCCAGGCCGCACGGGTCCGCCGGGGGGTGAACGCCATCGCGGGCAACCACGTGGTCATCTCGGTCCGGGACAGCGGCACTTTCCTGCTCCTTGCACATCTGCGGGCCGGCTCGATCAGCGTGTCCGCCGGCGAGAAGGTCGCGGAGGGCCAGTACGTCGGCGACTGCGGCAACTCGGGCAACTCCACCCAGCCGCATGTCCACATGCAGGCCATGACCAGTGCCGATCCGTCAGTCGCACGGGGTGTGCCGATGCTCTTCCGGCGGTTCCGCGAGTGGCCTTCGGGCCCTGACCGTCCCACGGTCAGGGAGCGGGCGGTCCCGGGTGAGCGCACGGTCGTCCAGTCCCTGCCGACCCCGCCGACGACACCCGGACGCTGAGCACGTCCCGCGTTCGCGTAACCCCGTCACGCCGGAGCCGTCCGTCGACGACGCCCATCCGGAATCCAGCAAAGCCCGCCCGCCCCATCCGCCGCGCAGGCTCGCGCACAGATGAAGGGGCGGCACCTCCGCACAGGTGCCGCCCCTTTCGCGTCCCCTGCCGTGCGCCGCCGGTGAGGGTGGGCGGGCGGTGGCCGGCTGGGGGGATCAGGCCCGCGAACGGCCTGGCCGGGGGCTTCCGGGACCTGTCGCGCCCGGAAGCCGCCGTGTCAGGACTCCGCCGCGGCGCGTCCCGCCTCAAGACGGGCGACGGGGATGCGGAACGGCGAGCAGGACACGTAGTCGAGGCCGACCTCGTGGAAGAAGTGCACCGACTCGGGGTCGCCGCCGTGCTCGCCGCAGACGCCGAGCTTGAGGTCGGGCCGCGTGGCGCGGCCGTCCTCGACGGCCCGCCGTACGAGTTCGCCCACGCCGTCCTTGTCGATCGTCTCGAACGGCGACACCCCGAAGATCCCCTTCTCCAGGTACGCGGTGAAGAAGCTGGCCTCCACGTCGTCCCGGCTGAAGGCCCACACGGTCTGCGTGAGGTCGTTGGTGCCGAAGGAGAAGAAGTCCGCCGACTCCGCGATCTGGCCGGCCGTCAGTGCCGCGCGGGGCAGCTCGATCATCGTGCCGAGCGTGAGCTTGAGCTCCACCTCGTGCCGCTCCTCGACCTCCGCGATGACGGCTTCCGCCTCCTCGCGGACGATCTCCAGCTCCTGAACCGTGCCGACCAGGGGGATCATGATCTCCGCGCGGGGGTCGCCGCCGCCCGCCTTGCGTTCGGCGGCCGCCTCCGCGATGGCGCGCACCTGCATGGTGAACAGCCCCGGCACGACGAGCCCCAGCCGTACGCCCCGCAGCCCCAGCATCGGGTTCTGCTCGTGCAGCCGGTGCACGGCCTGGAGGAGGCGCAGGTCGTTCTCGTTCGCGTCCTTGCGGGACTCGGCGAGCGCCACCCGCACGGAGAGCTCGGTGATGTCCGGCAGGAACTCGTGCAGCGGCGGGTCGAGCAGGCGGACCGTCACCGGCAGCCCGTCCATCGACTCCAGCAGCTCGACGAAGTCGCCCTTCTGCAGCGGCAGCAGCGCCTCCAGCGCCTCGTCCCGCTCCTCCTCCGTGTCGGCGAGGATGAGCCGCTCGACGAGGCTGCGCCGCTCGCCGAGGAACATGTGCTCGGTGCGGCACAGGCCGATGCCCTGGGCCCCGAACCGCCGTGCGCGCGCCGCGTCTTCGGCGTTGTCGGCGTTGGCGCGGACACGCAGCCGGCGGACGCGGTCCGCGTACGCCATGATCCGGTGCACCGCCTTGACGAGTTCGTCGGCGTCGTCCGCGCCGGCGTGCATGCGGCCCTCGAAGTACTCGACGACGGGCGAGGGCACGACGGGCACCTCACCGGCGTACACCTTGCCGGTCGAGCCGTCGATCGAGACGACGTCGCCCTCCTCGACGACCCGCCCGTCGAGCGTCTTCAGGCAGCGCCGCTTCGTGTCGACCTCCAGCTCCTCGGCCCCGCACACGCAGGTCTTGCCCATGCCGCGGGCGACGACCGCGGCGTGCGAGGTCTTGCCGCCGCGTGAGGTGAGGATGCCCTCGGCGGCGAGCATCCCGTCCAGGTCGTCGGGGTTGGTCTCCCGCCGGATGAGGATGACCTTCTCGCCGCTGCGGGACCACTTGATCGCGGTGTAGGAGTCGAAGACCGCCTTGCCGACGGCGGCGCCCGGCGAGGCGGCGATGCCCCAGCCGATCTGGTCGGCGTCGCGCACACCGCCGTTGCTGTCGAAGCGGGGGAACATCAGCTGGGCGAGCTGGTTTCCGTTGACGCGCTGCAGCGCCTCGGCCTCGTCGATGAGTCCCTGGTCGACCAGCTGCGTGGCGATCCGGAACGCGGCCGCGGCCGTGCGCTTGCCGACCCTCGTCTGCAGCATCCACAGCTTGCCGCGCTCGATGGTGAACTCGATGTCGCACAGGTCCCTGTAGTGCGTCTCCAGGGTCTCCATGATCTGCAGGAGCTGGTCGTAGGACGCCTTGTCGAGCTGCTCCAGCTCCGCGAGCTGCACCGTGTTGCGGATGCCCGCGACGACGTCCTCGCCCTGGGCGTTCTGCAGGTAGTCGCCGTAGACGCCCTGCTGCCCCGTCGCGGGGTCGCGGGTGAAGGCGACGCCTGTGCCCGAGTCGGGGCCGAGGTTGCCGAAGACCATGGAGCAGACGTTGACGGCGGTGCCCAGGTCGTGAGGGATGCGCTCCTGGCGGCGGTAGAGCTTGGCGCGCTGGCCGTTCCACGAGTCGAAGACCGCCTTCACGGCGAGGTCCATCTGCTCGCGGGGGTCCTGCGGGAAGTCCCGGCCGGTCTCCTGGAGCACCAGCTTCTTGAACTTCTCCGCGAGCGCCTGCATGTCCTCGGCGTCCAGTTCGACGTCGGTGACGGCCCCCTTGGCCTCCTTCGTCTGATCGAGGACCTCGGAGAAGACCTCGCCGTCCATGCCGAGGACGGTGTCGCCGAACATCTGGATCAGCCGGCGGTAGGAGTCCCACGCGAAGCGTTCGTCGCCGGACTGCGCGGCGAGCCCGTGCACCGATTCGTCGGAGAGCCCGATGTTGAGGACGGTGTCCATCATCCCGGGCATCGAGAACTTCGCGCCGGAGCGTACGGAGACCAGCAGCGGGTCGTCGGCCTGGCCGAGCCTCTTGCCCATCTTCCGCTCCAGCGCCTCGAGATGGGCACTGACCTCCTGGCGCAGTTCGGCGGGTTCCGAACCGCTCTCGAGGTAGACCTTGCACGCCTCGGTCGTGATGGTGAATCCCGGTGGCACCGGGAGACCGAGGTTGGTCATCTCGGCGAGGTTGGCCCCCTTCCCGCCGAGGAGGCCCTTGAGGTCCTTGTTGCCCTCTGTGAAGTCGTAGACGAACTTCTGCGCTGCATCCTGATCCGGCACCGGACTCGACCCCTCGTGGACGGTTGCCCTGACGGCGGGGAGCGTACCCAGATCCAAGGCGCAGAGGTACGTCCGGCAATGCGCCACAGGGCGGTAACCACCCGTCCGCCCGGGGATCGAAGGCAGCGGCTGTCCCGTCTGGCCTCAGAGATCGACTCCACAAGTCGAAGCGACCGGTGCGCAGCGGAAGCAGCGAACCGGAATCCACCACTCTCGGTGAGATCGGGTTTCGGGAGGTGAATCTAGGCCGGGTAAAGTGCGGGGTCGCTCCTTGGAGATATAGACCGCACAAGTGAGCGCTCATTTGAGCGCGACCTCTATCAAGGTGGCGAGAATCACGCCTACGAGGGACCGAGAAATCTCACGATGCGGACGCTTCGTCTGAGGCGAGGCACCCGGTGCCACGTCGCCTTTCGGCCTCAGGTGAAGACGGCGAACCGGCCCGCCCGCCGGGGCTCCACCGCCCCGCCGGATCGGCAGACGTACCGGGACTCGGGCGGTCAGACGGCCGCAGGGACTCTCATGAGCCCTGCGAGCCGCTGCCGGCGGCCTGCGCCAGCAGCTCCTGAAGCCGCAGACCCCGGCGTACGTCGATGTCCGAGGAGCGGTTCGCCCGCACCGCTGCCGCGAACTCGCCACGGAGGACGGGCCAGGCCTCCTCGTGGTCGAAGTCCGCGGTGTCGTAGACGAGTTCCTCGTCCTGCCCGTAGAGCTCGACGCGCGTGAGGGCCCTCGGCAGCCGCACCGCGCCGGACAGCGAGGCCTGGCTGACGGCGCCGTTCTCGTGCTCGCACGACAGCTCTATCCACCGGCGCGCGTCGCCCGTCGCCCGTACCGAGGCGACGGGCGAGACCGCCATGTCGAGCAGGTCCAGCAAGTGCGGGCCGAGATCGAGCAGTGCGCCGTGCTCCAGGCGCCAGCCGGTGGCCATCTCGCCGCCGAGGAAGGCGCCGTGCAGGAAGCAGGAACGAGCTCCATGGACCTTCAACTGCGCGGCGCGGGCGAGGAATTCACGGGTGCGGGGGTGGTAGCGCTTGCTGAGGACCAGCTGCGAGACCACGCCGCTCTCCGCCACCGCGTCGGCGAGCGTGCGGGCCGAGGCCAGGTCGAGTCCGAGGGGCTTCTCCAGCAGCAGCGCGCGGCCCGCCCGCGCCGCCCTTACGGCCAGCTCCGCCTGCACGGAGGGTGGTACCGCGAAGGCCACCGCCTCGCAGGAGCCGAGGAGTTCGTCGAAGGAGGCCGCGGGGGCCGCCCCGTGCTCGGCGGCGATCTGCTGTGCGGCTTCGGGCCGCCGCGCCCACACCGAGACGAGTGCGGTCTCCGGGCCTGCGGCCAGCATGCGCGCGTGCATGCCCCGCGCCCACGGGCCGGCTCCGACGAGGCCGACGCGTATCGGCTCGTCCGTCCAGGGAGCGGTCATGGGGTGTCCTTCCGTCGGGGCCTCCCCCGGCGGGGAGTTGAGAGGTTCGGGCAGTTCGGATGTCGGATGGGTCTCACGCTTCGAGCGCGGCCAGGCGGGCATCGGCGCGGTCCGGGGCGTAGAGGTCCTCGACGACCACGGCGGCGGCTCCCGTCAGCCCGGCGCGTTCCCCGAGCCGGGAGGTGACCACGTTCAGGTGGGACGTGCTGCGGGGCAGTGCCCGCTGGTACAGCAACTCCCTTACGCCGGTGAGGAACGGGGTTCCCGCGAGGTCGCCCGCGATCATCAGCACTCCCGGGTTGAGCAGCGTGACGACCGTGACCAGCACCGCCCCCACCCGTCGGCCCGCCTCCCGTGCGAGGCGCACCGCGTCCGGCTGGCCCGCGGCCAGGTGCTCGCGTACGCCTGCCACCGACGACGTCTCGATGCCCGCCTCCGCCAGCTGCTCCGCCAGTGCCCGCCCGCTGGCGACGGAGGCGAGGCAGCCGTAGGAGCCGCACATGCACAGCGCGTCCGGGCAGTCGTGGAGCCGGATGTGCCCGATGTCGCCCGCACCGCCGTCGATGCCGCGGTAGAGGCGGCCGTCGGCGACGACGCCCGCGCCGATTCCCGTGGAGACCTTCACGAGCACGAAGGCGGCGCAGTCGCGGTGCCCGGCCCGGTGTTCGGCGTAGGCCATCAGGTTGGCGTCGTTGTCGACGAGCACGGGCACCGGCTCCGGGACGCCGGGGATGTGGCGCGAGCAGGCGTCCTGGAGCCGTTCGCGTATCGGGTACGCGTCCCAGCCCGGCATGATGGGCGGCTGCACCACCAGGCCGGACGTCCAGTCCACGGGCCCCGGCACGGACAGGCCCACGCCGCACACCCGGTGGTGCGGGGTGCCGCTGCGCTCCAGCAGCTCCGCGAACCACCGCGCCAGCCGGTCCAGTACGTGCTCGGGGCCGTCCGCGAGCAGCATCGGCCCGGCGTGTTCCGCGAGGATGTTGCCGGCGAGGTCCGTCACGGCGGCGTTGGCGTCGCGCGTACCGAGGTCGGCCGCGAGGACGACGGCGTGGTCCGTGTCGAACTCCAGTTGCGTGGAGGGCCGTCCGCCCGTCGGCGCCTCGACCGGCGTCGTGTCGCCCTCCCGCAGCCAGCCGGCCGCGAAGAGCTGGTCGAGGCGGTGCCCGACGGTCGACCGGGAGAGCCCGGTGGCTCTCAGGAGGGCACCGCGTGTGGTGGCCTTGCCCTCCCGGATGAGGCGCAGCAGATGCCCCGCGCTGGCCTGGTTCCCGGTCATCTGCTCCTCAGCTCTTGTCCGCGCCGCTGGTCAGCCCCTCCGTCAACAGCCGCTCCGCGGCGAGGAAGAGGACGACCACGGGGATGGTCAGTACGACCGATCCTGCCATCAGCACGGTCTTGGACACCTCGACGCCGTTGGCGAGTTGCTGGAGGCCCAGGGAGACCGTCCAGCTCTCCGGGGTCGCGGCGAGGAAGAGCAGCGCGAAGAGGAACTCGTTCCAGGCGATCATGAAGATGTACAGGCCGGTCGCCATCAACGACGGTGCGGCGAGCGGCAGTACGACCTTGCGGATGATCTGCAGCCGCGAGCAGCCGTCGAGCGCCGCCGACTCCTCGATACTGAACGGGATGGTGACGAAGTAGTTCTTCATCATGTAGATCGACACGGGCACGGTCTGCGCGATGTAGACGATCGCGAGGCCGACGAGGCTTCCTTGGAGCCCCATCCGCGCGAACATCACGAACAGCGGCACTGCCAGCAGCGTCGCGGGAAAGAGGTAGACCGCGAGGAAGAGCGCACTGACGTGCCGGCCCCCGAAGAAGCGCAGCCGGCTCACGGCGTAGCTGCCGGGGATCGCGGCGAGCATCGTGAGGACGACGGCGCCGACGGAGGCGAGCGCCGAGTTGTAGAGCATGTCGAGGAAGCCCTGGCCGCCCTCGGACGTCGGCTTGAGCACCTCTTCGTAGGTGCTGAGCGTGAACTCCTTCGTGCTCACCCAGAGCCGGCCGGGGTCGAGGAGCAGCGCGTCGATGGGTTTCACCGACAGCAGCACCATGTAGTAGAAGGGTGCCAGCGTGATCACGGCCAGGAAGGCGATCACGACCCAGCGCAGCACACCGAACAGGCGCTCTTCGAACTGCGCCCGGCTGAAGGGCACTTGGCTGCGTGCGTCGCTCATGATTCCTCCTGGACCTTCTTGCCGAAGAACGCGAAGTACAGGCCGAGCAGCACCATGAGGACCACTGCCAGCACGAGGGCCTGGGCCGCCGCGGCTCCCACGTCGAAGCGTGCGGTGAGGAACTCGTAGACGCGGACCGCCACGACGTCGGTACCGGAACCGCCGCCGGTCAGCAGGTAGATGTCGTCGAACTTGTTGAACGTCATGATGAAGCGCAGCACGCACAGCAGCGCGATGACGGGCATCAGCTGCGGCAGCAGCACGTGGCGGAAGCGCTGGGTGGGGGCGGCGCCGTCGACCTTCGCCGCCTCCTCGAGTCCGTCCGGTACGGCCTGGAGCCGGGCCAGCAGGAAGAGGAAGGCGAAGGGGAAGTAGCGCCAGGTCTCGAAGGCGACGACGGTCAGCAGCGCCAGCGGTATCTCGAAGTGCAGCCCGAACAGGGCGACTTCGTAGGAGCGGGTGGAGAGGAAGGCCACCGGGTCGTCCCAGCCGAGGAGTTCGGCGCCCCACTCGTTGATGACGCCGAACTGCGGGCTGAGCGCGATCTCCCAGACGAAGGCCACGGCGACGACGGGCGCCACGTAGGGCAGCAGCATCGAGCCGCGCAGCAGTCCGCGCCCGCGGAAGGGCTCGCGCAGGGCGAGGGCGGCGATCAGGCCGAGGAGGATCGAGCCGGCCGTCGCACCGACCGTGTAGAGGAGCGTCGTCCACAGGCTCGACCAGAAGCCGGGCGAGCCGAAGACGGCGCCGAAGTTGTCCAGCGTCCAGTTGCCCAGCAGGCCCATGCCCTGGATGTCGACGAGTCTCGCGTCCTGGAAGGCCAGGAGGACCGTCCACAGGATGGGCAGGACTACCACGACACCGACCACCACGAGGGTGGGGGTGACGAAGGCCAGGCCCGCGCGGTTCTCGCGGCGCGCCGCCGTGAGCGGGCCGCGCCGCCCGCGCGGTGCCGTGCCGCCGGGGCGTCCTCCGTCCCGCCCGTCCCCGGCGGCGTCCGCCTCGGGACGGCCGGCGGGCTGGGGGGCGCCGTCCGTTTCTCTCGTCGTGGAGTGCGTCATGGTGTGCGTACCTCGGGTGTGTGCGGACCTCGTCGGCCGTACGTAAGGGGGACCGGGTGGCGGCTCGGGCGCCGGTTCACTCCAGGGACCGGCGCAGGGCGTCGACTTCGTCCTGTGCTTCCCGGGCTGCCTCGCCCGGCGAGGTCTGGCCGCTGGTCATCGCCGACACGGCCTTGGGGACGGGCAGTTCGCCGTTGGTGGCCCCGACGAGGGCTCCTTCTCCCTCGGTGAAGCCCCACCGGCGCATGAGGCTGATGCCGTCCGTGAGCTGGTCCAGCAGGGAGTCGGAGTAGATGGAGTTCAGCGGCCGGCGGTTGGTGGCCTCGACGCCCAGCCTGCTGGAGCGCCACGCCTTCGTGTACTTGTCCGGGTCGCCGGGGGTGCCCTCGCGGACGGGGATCTTGCCTTCGGGCGCCATGCCGAACCAGTCCTCGTAGCCGCTGCTGAGCATGTGAGTGATGAAGCTCTTCGACGCCTTGGTCTCGGCGGTCTTGGTCGTCGCCCACGAGGTGATCTCGCCGAACTGGACGGGCTTGCCGCCGTCGGGACCCTTCAGTGCGGTGGTGATGCCGCTGTTCTCGGCGAGGAAGGAGCGGTCCTTCTTGCACTCGGGGCAGCTCGGGACGACGTCGGCGCGCTCGCCGGAGAGTTCGTCCAGCAGGAAGGAGGACCACACCATCATGGGCGACCGGCCGGCGAAGTAGGTGGCCCGCGTGGTGTCGACGGTCTGTGTGCCCCGGCCGCCGTGCTCGCGGGCGAGGGTGTCGTAGGTGGCGAAGGTGCGCCGGCAGGCGGGCGAGTCGAGGGCCACCTCGTCGTTCTCGACGAGCTGGCAGTCGTTGGCCAGCGCGATGTTCTCGAAGCTCTGCTGCGTGAAGAGGTCGGCCGGGTCCGTGGCGAGGGATATGCCGTTCATGCGCCCGCGGTCGAGCTTGCGGGCCGTCTTCAGCATGCCGTCGTAGGTCTCGGGGGCGGGCAGCCCCGCCTTCTTCAGCAAGTCCTTGCGGTAGACGAGCAGTTGGACCCAGGAGTCGGACGGGACGCTCAGCCGGGTGCCGCCGTCGGAGGTGAGCTTCAGGGCGTTGGAGTTGAACGTTCCGGGGTCGAGGTCCTCGACGACGTCGGCAGGGGCCTCGGTGTTCAGCAGGCCGTTGCCGTACATCTGCCAGGCCTGGCCGAGCGGCAGCGAGCCGATCACGTCGGGGAGGTTACCCGCGGCGGCCGCGGACATGATCAGCTGCGGGAGCTGGCCCTCGTCGACTCCGACGAGCTTCACCTCCACGCCGCTCTTCTTCTCGAAGCGGGCGATCATCTTCTTCTGGGCGGCCATCCGCGCCGGAAGGTTGTCCAGCGTCCAGACGGTGATCTTCCCGTCGGCCTTGTCCGGTCCGGGCTCGGCCTGAGCCGTACAGCCCGCCAGCATCGCGGCGCACAGCGCCCCGGCCACGGCGGCCGCTGCCGACCGCCTCGTCCTCGAACGCCGCGTCCACATCTGCATGCCTCGCCCTTCACCTGCTTCCGCTCATCTGGCATGCATCTCAGCACCACTTTTGTCTTTTCACAAGACGTAACTCTCATGTACTTTCGACGAAACCCGGGAGGCCCGGTCCCGAGCCGAGCCCTGCCAAGTACTTCGGAGTGCGTTGTGGAGCGAGTCGTCCAGTTCACCGGCCCACGGAAGGTCGAGGTGGCCGAGCACGAGAGCGCGCCGCTTCCCCCCGGCCATCTGCGAGTGCGCACGCGCTACTCGGGCATATCGGCGGGGACGGAGCTGACCGCCTACCGCGGCACCAACCCCTACCTGACCCGCACCTGGGACCCCGAGGCACGCCTCTTCCGCGAGGGGGCGGCCGGTATCGCCTACCCCGTCGCCGGCTGGGGCTACTCGGAGGTCGGCGAAGTCACCGAGGTCTCCCCCGAGTCGGCGGACCTGCCCGGGACGCCCGCCGTCGGCGACCTCGTCTGGGGCATCTGGGGGCACCGCAGCGAAGGCGTCGTCCCCGTCGAGCGCATGGCCGGGCACACCCTGCCGGACGGACTGAAGCCGCTGGCCGGGGCGTTCGCCCGCGTCGGAGCGATCGCCTACAACGCGGTGCTCGGGGCGGAGATCCATCTCGGCGAGGACGTCGCCGTGTTCGGGCAGGGCGTGATCGGTCTGCTGGCCACGCGCCTCGCACAGCTCAGCGGAGCCCGCGTGACGGCCGTCGACGCCCTCGCCGTACGGCTCGCCCACGCGCGGGAGCACGGCGCGGAGATCACCCTCAACGCGCGCGAGGACGAGGTCGCCGAGCGGGTGCACGAGGCGACGGGCGGGCGGGGCGCGGACTCCGCCATCGAGATCAGCGGCGCCTATCCGGCACTGCACGAGGCGCTGCGCTCCGTGGCCGTCGGCGGCCGGGTCGTGGCCTCCGGCTTCTACCAGGGGGACGGGGCAGGCCTGCGTCTCGGCGACGAATTCCACCACAACCGGGCCCAGTTGATCTGCTCGCAGATCGGCGGCGTCCCGCAGCAGCTTGCGGGCCGGTGGAGCGTGGAGCGGCTGCAGCAGACCTTCCTGCGGCTGGTCGCCGAAGGAAAGGTCGAAGTGGAGGCGCTGGTCAGCCACGTCGTCCCCGTCGCTGAGGCAGCCGAGGCCTACACGCTGCTCGACGAACGCCCCGCGGAGGCCCTGCAGATCGTCCTCGAGTTCTGAACGGCCGTACGGACGGGGGCAGTCGGCCGCGCCCCCGCCGGCCGCGCCCCCGAGTCCCCTGACGGGACAGGCCGCCGGGACGTGACCGCGCCGCCCCGGACGCCCGCACCACCGACGAGGCGAGAGCCTCCCCGCACCACCGCACACCGTGAAAGGCCCCACATGTTCCGAACCGCCTGCCAGGAACAGCTCCTCCCCGGGGAGACCCTCCAGCAGAAATGGGAGTTCGCGCAGTCCGCGGGCTACGACGCGATCGAACTCCGCGGAAAGGGCGGCTTCCACCTCCGCGACCGGCTGCCCGAGCTGCGCAAGGCCCTCGCCGACGGGGTCGTGATGCCGACGGTGTGCGTGGACATGCTGCACTTCATCGGCGCCTTCGACGAGGACCTGCGCCGCGACGCCGTCGAGCAGATGAAGTCCCAGCTCTCGGTCATCGGCGAACTGGGAGGCGCCGGCGCCCAGACCCCCGCCTCGTACGGGATGTTCTCCCGCCGCCTGCCGCCCTTCCAGCCTCCCCGCAGCGAGGAGGAGGACCGCGACGTGCTGCTCGCGGGCCTCACCGAACTCGGCGAGCACGCCCGGCGGGAGGGCGTTGCGCTCTTCCTGGAACCCCTGAACCGCTACGAGGACCACATGGTCAACAGGCTTGACCAGGCAGTGGAGTTGATCCGCGCCGTCGGCCTGGACTCGGTCCGGATCGGCATCGACAGCTACCACATGAACATCGAGGAATCCGACCCGCCCGCGGCGATACTGGCGGCGGCCCCGTACATCGGCCACGCCCAGGTCAGCGACTCCAACCGCTTCCAGCCCGGAGCCGGGCACCTGGACTGGCCCGCGTGGCTCGGCGCGCTCGACGGCGCCGGCTACACCGGCCACCTCGCCCTCGAGTGCCGTCTGACAGGGGACGACGCCGCTGAGGCCGTCGCATCCGTACCCGCGTTCCTCGCCAGGGCCGCCGCATGAGCCCGTCGTCCGCCGCCGCACGGGCGGCCGTACGCACCGAAGCCCGCTCCCCCGAAGCAGGCTCCCCCGAAATCCGGGCAAGCGCCCCCGCCGGCCGGACGCTCGGCACGGCCGGGCGCGCGAGGCTGCGCCGCGAAGCGCGGCGCGTGCTCTTCGGCAACTGGACGGGCAACTCGACCGTCCCCTCCCTCGGCCTCTACCCCCACCAGTGGAGCTGGGACTCGGCGTTCGTCGCGATCGGGCTGCGCCATCTCTCCCCGGCACGGGCGCAGCGCGAGCTGGAGACGCTGCTGAGCGCCCAGTGGGACGACGGACGTGTCCCGCACATCGTCTTCAACCCGCGTGTGCCGCTCGACGCGTACTTCCCCGGTCCCGACTTCTGGCGTACCTCCACGGCGGGCGCCGGCGCGGGGGCGCCGCGCACCACGGAGACCTCCGGCATCGTCCAGCCGCCTGTGCACGCACTCGCCGCCTGGCTCGTGCACGAGTCCGACCCCGCGGCGTCCCGCCGGCGCGGCTTCCTGGCCAGGGTGGCCCCGCGTCTCGCCGCGTGGCACCGCTATCTCGCGGCCCACCGCGACCTGGACGGCGGCGGACTCGCCTCGATCGTCCACCCGTGGGAATCCGGCATGGACAACAGCCCGTGCTGGGACGGTCCCCTGGCACGCGTGACACCCGCCCCGCCGGACTCGTTCCAGCGTGCCGACCTGACCCACGGAGCCGCCGCCGACCGGCCCACCGACCTGGACTACGGCCGGTACGTACGCCTTTCGGCCGACTACCGCGACCACGGCTACCGGGACGCGGACGCGCCGCACAGCTTCGCGGTCGAAGACCCCTCCTTCAACGCCCTGTTCGCCGCCTCGGGGTACGCCCTCGCCGGCATCTGCCGCGAACTCGGCGACGAGGCGGGAGCCCGCGAGCACAGCGACCACGCCGCGGCCCTCACGGAGGCGCTCGTCCGGCGCCTGTGGTCCGCCGAAGCGGGCCAGTTCCTCTGCCGGGACCTGCGCGCCGCCCCAGAATCCGGCCGAGCCGGCGGGCGGTTGATGGACGTGCGCAGCGTCGCCGGGCTGCTCCCCCTGATCGCGCCAGGCCTGCCCGGGGAGATCACCGGCGCGCTCCTGCGCACCGTCACGGGTGAGCACTTCGGCCTGGGCACCGAGGTGCGGCTGGTGCCGAGCTACGACCTGGAGGGACCGGCCTTCGACCCGTACCGCTACTGGCGGGGCCCGGCCTGGTTCAACGTCAACTGGCTTCTGGAACGCGGTCTCAGGAGCTGCGGCGAGACGGAGCGAGCGGACGGGCTGCGCGCCGACGTGCTCGACGCGGCCGTCACGTCGGGCTTCGCCGAATACCTCGACCCGTACAGCGGGGCGGGGCGCGGCACGCGCGACTTCAGTTGGACGGCGGCCCTCGCGCTGGACCTTCTCGGGCGGCCGGATTCCGGCGCCGCCGGCGAAGCCGAGGTTCAGCGGGGGGAGTTCACGTGAATGACACGACCAGAGTCCGTGCCGAACGAGTCCGAAAGGACCATGAACCTGTGAATGCGACCGAGCACCGTCTGCTCGTCCACGAAGGCACCTTCGCGGTGCTGGGCCCCTCCGGCGACGTCAACGGCTCCCACGGGGCGCTGCCCAGCGCACAGTCCGAAGGCACCGTCCCCGAGGGCCTGTTCGAGCGGGACGCCCGGCATCTCAGCCGCTGGCAGCTGACCGTCGACGGCGCCGCCCCCGCCGTCCTGGTGCCCGCGACGGACCACGGCAGCGGCGGCGCCGTTCTCACCCCGCACGGGACCCGTGAGGAACCGCCTGCCTACACCGTCTTCCGCGAACAGGCCGTCGTAAACGGGGTGTTGACCGAACACATCCGGCTCACCAGCAACCTCGGCGAGACCGTCGCGACCCGGCTCGCCCTGACCGTCGACGCGGACTTCGCCGACCAGTTCGAACTCCGCTCCGATCACCGCTTCTACGACAAGCCGCACACCACCCGCACGCGCGAAGCCCGCCCGGACGGCGTCGAGTTCGGCTACCGGCGGGGCGAGTGGCACTCCCGTACGACGGTCGTCGCGGAACCGGCGCCCGACGCGGTGGAGGAGACCGGCGGGCCCGCACGGCAGTTGAGCTGGTCGCTGGAGCTTCCGCCGCACGGCACGGCCGAGTTGAGGCTGTGCGTCACGGCCCATCCGCACGGGGCCGCGGAGCGTGCGCCTGCCCGCCCCGCTCCGGCCGCTCCCGCGCGGGAAGGGGCCCGGGACTCGGAGAGCGAGCGGCGGACGGACCCGCGCGGCACCCCGGACCCGTTCGACCCCGCCGACGTCGCCTCGAGGCTCCAGGCCCGTACCGCCGAGTTCACCTCGGCCGATCCCGTTCCGTCCCCGGGCACCGACTGGCCGGAACTGTCGCAGGCGTGCGAGCAGGGGCTGGTGGACCTCGCCGGGCTGCGGGTGGCCGCGCCCGACCCGGACGGGGGGACGGTCCTCGTCCCCGGCGCCGGCGTCCCCTGGTTCCTGACCCTCTTCGGCCGCGACTCCCTCCTCACCTCCCTCTTCGCCCTGCCCTACCGTCCGGAGCTGGCCGAGGCGACCCTGCTCGCGCTCGCGGCGACGCAGGCGGAGCGGGAGGAGCCCGAACGCCTCGCACAGCCCGGCAAGATCGTCCACGAGGTCCGGCACGGCGAACTCGCCTACTTCGGCCAGGTTCCGTACGGGCGCTACTACGGCACCGTCGACTCCACGCCCCTCTTCCTGGTCCTGCTGAGCGCCCACCACGAGCGGACTCAGAAGGAAGGCGCGGCGGATTCCGCGGGCGGCCGGCCGCTGGCCCTCAGGCTGGAGCGGCAGGCGCGCGCGGCCGTCGACTGGATGTTCGACCACGGGGGTCTGGAGCGCCACGGCTACCTCGCCTACCACGCCCACGAGGGCGGCCTCGCCAACCAGAACTGGAAGGACTCGCCCGGCGCGGTGTGCACCACGGACGGCACCCGCCCCACCGGCGCGGTCATGGTCGCCGAGGTGCAGGGCTACGCCTACGACGCCCTGGTCCGCACGGCCGAACTGGCCCGCACGGTCTGGAACGACGCCTCGTACGCGGAACGTCTGACGAAGGCGGCGGCCGCCCTCCGCGAGCGCTTCGACGCCGACTTCTGGATGCCGGACCGCGACTTCCCGCTGCTCGCCCGCGACGACTCGGGGCTCCGCGCGGACGTGCTGGCCTCCAACGCCGGCCACCTGCTGTGGTCGGGCATCCTCGGCCAGGACAGGGCCGAGGCGGTGGGCCGGCGGCTGCTGGAACCGGACTTCTTCTCGGGCTGGGGGGTGCGCACGGTGGCGTCCGGACAGGCCCCGTACCACCCGCTCTCCTACCACCGGGGCAGCATCTGGCCGCACGACAACGCCCTCATCGCGCTGGGACTGGCCCGCTACGGCTTGCGCGAGCAGGCCCTGGAACTGTCGCGGGGCATGGTCGCGGCTGCGGCCGCGCAGGACTACCGGCTCCCCGAAGTGCTCGCCGGTTACTCCCGCACCGACCACTCCGACCCCGTGCCGTACCCGCACGCCTGCTCCCCCCAGGCGTGGGCGGCAGCGACTCCGCTCGCGCTGCTCACCGCGGTGGAGGGTCCGCCGAGCACCTGACACCTCGGCGCCCCTCCGTCCGTGACCGCCCCCGGCCGGCTCCCCTCCGGCCGGGGGCGCACGTCTGCGCGTCTGCCCGGCGGCTGCCTGCGCGCGCGTCTGCGGGGGCCGGCAGGGTCCGGAACCGGCGTCCCGGCCGGTGCGTCCGGCCGCAAACGGACCTCCGGCTGCCTAAGAGAGCGGGATCGGGACACAGGAGTAGGACGGAGTTTCGGCCCGACTCAGCGGAGAACAGCATGAGCAATCACACCTACCGGGTGACCGAGATCGTCGGCACGTCGCACGACGGCGTCGACGCGGCCATCCGCAACGCGATCAGCCGCGCCTCGGAGACCCTGCGCCACCTGGACTGGTTCGAGGTGACCGAGGTACGCGGGCACATCGAGGACGGGCAGATCGAGCACTACCAGGTCGGCCTGAAAGTCGGATTCCGGCTGGAGCCGGGTGAGTCGGCGGGTGGCTGACGCCTGGCGCCGCCGGGCGCGGATCACGGCAGCCGGTGGTCCGCGGCGCCGGACGGCTCCCGCAGGAGTGCACACGCCCGGCCCCCGGCACATCCGCTTGACCTCAACCTGAGTTCAACTTCTAGGTTCGTCCCCGTCGAGCGGCGCACGGCGCCGCGCAGCGCACACGCGGAAGGCGGGGACGCACCATGACGTCGTCGGACACGGGCATCCGGTACTCACACCCGGACAGCGAACTGGCCGGGCAGCCGATCGGCTACTGGAGCTGGGCGGCGCACAAGGCCGTCGTCGGGCACATCCGCGAAGCACTCGGACGGCACGGCGTCACGCAGCCGCAGTGGTGGATCCTCGCGCAGCTGGCGGACGCCGGAGACGGGCGCACACGCGAGGAGCTGACGGCCGTCCTCGGCGGCTACCTGGACGTGGGCGGCCTCCTGGAGCCGGAGATGGACGCCGTCGTGGCCCGGGGATGGGCCGGGCAGGACCGCGCCGAACGTCTGCGGATCACCGCTGAGGGCGCCGAACTCCATGCCGAACTCGCCCGGCTGCAGCGGTCGTTGCGCGCGCAGATCCACGACGGGATCGACGACGAGGAGTACGTCCACGCCCTCAAGGTCCTCCAGCGCATGATCCGCAACGTCGGCGGCCACGCCTGGCACCACTGACCTATCCGCCGCTCCGTCTGCCCGCTGGCGCGACGGAACGGACAGGGACTCAGCCGCCCGAGGTGTCCAACTCCGCTTCGGCACCGACTCCTTGACCGCACTCGTACGGGTCGTCCAGCCAGCCGTCGGGGAGCACCACCCGGTTGCGGCTGTGCGTACGGCCGCGGGGACCGTCGGCGCCCTGCGGCCACGGCTGGTCCAGGTCGAGACCGTCCAGCAGCCCGGCCAGCTCCTCCAGTGAGGAGGCGACGGCGAGCCGCTGCCGCGCCTGCGAACCGACGGAGAAGCCCTTGGTGTACCAGGCGACGTGCTTGCGGAAGTCGATGACGCCGCGGGCCTCGTCGCCGAGCCACTCCCCGAGCAGCGTGGCGTGCCGCAGCATCGTCCGGGCGACCTCGCCGAGGGCGGGACGCGCGTACGCCTCCTCCCCCGCACCCTCGAACGCGGCGACCAGGTCGGCGAAGAGCCACGGCCGCCCCAGGCAGCCGCGGCCGACGACGACTCCGTCGCATCCGGTCTCGCGGACCATCCGCAGCGCGTCCTCGGCACACCAGATGTCGCCGTTGCCCAGCACCGGGATCTCGGGCACGGCCTCCTTGAGACGGGCGATGGCGTCCCAGTCGGCCGTCCCGCCGTAGTGCTGTGCCGCGGTACGCCCGTGCAGCGCGATCGCGGTGACGCCTTCGTCGACGGCGATGCGGCCGGCGTCCAGATAGGTCAGATGACCGTCGTCGATGCCCTTGCGCATCTTCATCGTCACCGGCAGCCCGCCCGCGTTGCTCACGGCCTCGTGCAGGATGGCGCGCAGCAGCGGCCGCTTGTACGGGAGGGCCGAACCGCCGCCCTTCCGCGTGACCTTGGGGACCGGGCAGCCGAAGTTCAGGTCGATGTGGTCGGCGAGGTCCTCGTCGGCGATCATGCGCGCCGCCTTGCCGACGGTCACCGGGTCGACGCCGTACAGCTGGATCGACCGCGGACGCTCACTGCCGTCGAAACGCACGAGCTGCATCGTCTTCGCGTTCCGCTCGACGAGGGCCCGCGTCGTGATCATCTCGCTGACGAAGAGCCCCTTGCCGCCGCTGAACTCCCGGCACAGCGTCCGGAACGGAGCGTTCGTGATCCCGGCCATGGGCGCCAGTACCACGGGGGGCTGGACGGCGTGCGGGCCGATACGGAGCGGCGTCGTCATGACGTCGGCGTCCTCCAAGACGTGCTTCGGGGCGGTGGCCGGTTCTGCGGAGCGCGGGGCGGCCATGGCGGGACCGCGCCCGGGGCCCATTCTCCCGCATCGGTGCGAGAGCCGGGAGCACGGTACGCACGAGGCGAGCGCACACCCGCAGCGAGCGGCAGGCCGGCAGGTCGGCAACCGGGCAGGGCAGGCCGGAGACCGGGAGACCGCAGACCGCAGACCGCAGACCGCACACCGCACACCGCACACCGCACACCGCACACCGGCACCAGGGTCACCTGACAGCCGACGGGACGGTGACCACTAACAGAGAACAGTATTGCGATGACAGATATTGAAATCTGTCATCCATCATGCCAACCTTGTCAGCATCACACGAAGGGAAAACCGTCATGCAGACACGCACCCTCGGCGCTCACGGCCCCCGTACCTCCGCTCTCGGCCTCGGCTGCATGGGGATGTCGGCGCTCTACGGCCCGGCGGACCGCGCCGAGTCCGTCGCCACCGTCCACGCGGCCCTCGACGCCGGCGTGACCCTCCTGGACACCGGCGACTTCTACGGCATGGGCCACAACGAACTCCTGATCGGCGAGGCCCTCCGCACGGCTCCCGCCGCCGCCCGTGAACAGGCCCTGCTCAGCGTCAAGTTCGGCGCCCTCCGCACGGTCGAGGGCGGCTTCCTGGGAGTCGACGGCCGTCCGGCGGCCGTGCAGAACTTCGCGGCCTACTCGCTTCAGCGCCTCGGCACGGACCACATCGACATCTACCGGATGGCCCGCCTCGACCCCGACGTGCCGGTCGAGGAGACCGTCGGAGCCGTGGCCGAGCTGGTGCAGGCGGGCCACGTGCGGCACATCGGCCTCTCCGAAGTGGGCGCCGACACCATCCGCAGGGCCGCGGCCACGGCCCCCGTCAGCGACCTCCAGATCGAGTACTCGCTGATCTCGCGGGAGATCGAGGAGGAGATCCTGCCGTTCTGCCGCGAACTGGGCATCGGCGTCACGGCGTACGGCGTCCTCTCCCGCGGTCTGATCAGCGGCAACTGGTCAGCCGAACGCGACCTGCCCGCGGGGGACTTCCGCAGCCGCAGCCCCCGCTTCTCCCGCGGCAATCTCGAGCACAACCTCGGGCTGGTGGAGACGCTGCGCGAGATCGCGAAGGGCAAGGGCGTCACCGTCGCGCAGCTCGCGATCGCCTGGGTGCTCGCCCAGGATCCGCATATCGTCCCGCTGGTGGGGGCCCGGACGCGGGAGCGGCTGGCCGAGTCCCTGTCGGCGGCGGCGGTTACTCTCGACGACGGCGATCTCCGCGCCATCGAAAGCGCCGTGCCCGCGGGCTCCGCAGCCGGCGAGCGCTATCCGGCCGAGCAGATGGCGCTTCTGGACAGCGAGAAGCGGTCGCGTAGCGACACGTAGCGACAACAGCGAGAGCAGGGGGCCGACAGTGGCGGAAGCGTTGACACCGGAGCGCATCCTGGAGGCCACCGAGGACGTGCTGCGCCGTTACGGCCCGGGGAAGGCCACTGTGGTGGACGTGGCCCGCGCTCTCGGCGTCAGCCACGGCAGCGTGTACCGCCACTTCCGCACCAAGGCGGCTCTGCGAGCGGCCGTGACGCAGCGCTGGCTGGACCGTACGAGCGAGCAGCTGAAGTCCGTCGTGTCCGGGACGGGACCGGCCGGGCAGCAGCTCGACCGGTGGCTGACGACGCTGTTCGAGGCCAAGCGCCACAAGGCCGGCGACGACCCGGAGCTGTTCGCGACGTACACCGTGCTGGCGTCCGAGGCGAGCGGCGTCGTCGAACGGCACATCGAGGATTCCGTCGGCCAGCTGGCGCAGATCATCGAAGCGGGCCGTGACGAGGGCGAGTTCGCCGCCGACGCGATCGGCTCCGCCTACGAGGCGGCCCGGGCCGTCTTCCACGCCACAGCGCGCTTCCACGACCCGGTGTACGCCGCGGAGTGGTCACGCCCCGGCGTCGAGGACGACTTCCTCTCGGTGCGGTCCCTCGTCCTCCGTGGCCTGCGCCGCTGAGCCGGCGCGGTCCGGCGGCACGTGGGCGGGCACACGATCCACCTGGAGCCTCACCGCGTCACCAAGCGGTTCCGCGGTCCGGACGGCCCGGCGGCGGCCCGGCGGGAGTGGCGGGCGCTGGAGCTGCTGGCCGGGCACGCACCCGGGCTCGCCCCCGCTCCGCTGCAGGCGGGTCTTCTCCCGTCCGCGCCGGTGGTCGCGATGTCGCGTCTTCCGGGAGAGCCCCTGCGCGGCCAGCCCCTGGACGAGCGCCGCCTGACGGCCCTTGCCGACGCCGTACGCGCGCTCCACTCGGCGGTACCTCCCGAGGTCCTGTCGCGCGTCCCCGTCAGGCCGGGCCGCCCGGCCGAGCTGACCTCGCAGGTCCGCTCGTGGGCCTCGCAGCGGCGCGCGCACGCGAGCGCCGAGGTGACCTCGGCCGCGGACAGGGGCCTGCGGTGGCTGGACGGCTCGGCTTTCGCGGACGGGACGGCGGAGGCCGGGGAGCACCCCCCGGAGGTGTTCGGGGCAGGAGACGGCAACCTCGCCAACTACCTCTGGGACGGCGCCCGCGTGCGGATCGTCGACTTCGAGGAGTCCGGGCGCAGCGACCGCCTCTTCGAACTGGCCGAGATCACCGAGCATGTGGGCTCGTGGGTGGAGTATCCGCTGGACGCCGACTCGTTCCTGCGCCGTTTCGCCCTGACCGGCGCCGAGCACGCCCGGCTGTGCGAATACCGCAGGCTGCTGGCTCTCGTCTGGCTCTTCCTGCTCTCGCCCGACGAGCAGGGCGAGGCCCGGAACCCTTCCGGAACCGTCGAGCGGCAGGCCGCGCGCTTGGTCGCTCTCCTCGCGTGAAGCCGCCCGGGGCGCCTCTCGCCGCTCCCCACGGCTGTCACACCCGGCGACTACGGTGGGTGACGACCGGGTCACCCGCGAGGAAGGCGCATCATGACGGTGATGCTCGAACGACCGACGCCCATGGAGACCCCCGACGGCCCGCCCGAGTTCGAGGCGCTGTGCCGGACGCTGCTGAGCATGGATGTGCCCGACGGCTACAGGGCGGAGATCATCAGGGGGAGCATCGTCGTGTCGCCGTGGTCGAAGGCTTACGACTTCCAGGTGATGGATTCCGTCCGGGAGCAGTTGCGGGACCGCGTTCCCGGAGGGGAGACCTGCGGTGACGCGCCCTTCCTCTTCGCCTTCCCCGGCCAGAAGCGCGCGTACGGACCTGACATCTACGTCGCCGCGCGGGAGGCGTTCAGCACCACGAAGCGATACGTCGACGGTGAAGCACTCACGATGGTTGTGGAACTCACCGGCGACTCGACGTATGGCACCGACTGGCGCGACAAGGCGACCGTCTACGGCACTGCCGGCGTCCCCGTCTATCTGCTCCTGGACATGCAGGAGGAGTCCGCCACCGTGTTCTGGGCGCCGTCCGGGAAGGGCTACACCTCCCGCACCACCGTGCCGTTCGGCAAGACGCTGCGCCTCCCGGCGCCGTTCGACGTCGAGCTGGACACCAGCGGTTTCGGCGCGCCCGTCGAGGAGGCGCGGGAGCCTCAAGAGGCGGGTCAGGGACGGGAAGAGGCCTGACGGCGGGACCCGGCGGACACGGCGGTTACCGGTGGAAACGGAGCGGGCCGGCCCCGTCCTGCGACGGAGCCGGCCCCTCAGGCCTCGCGGCTCAGCAGCCCAGCAGCCGCCCGGCGAGGTAGCCCTCGATCTGGTCCAGCGAGATGCGGTCCTGCTTCATGGTGTCCCGCTCGCGCACCGTGACGGCGTTGTCGTCGAGGGTGTCGAAGTCGACGGTGACGCAGAAGGGGGTGCCGATCTCGTCCTGGCGGCGGTAGCGGCGGCCGATCGCGCCCGCGTCGTCGAACTCGATGTTCCAGTTCTTGCGGAGCGCCTCGGCGAGGCCGCGCGCCTTCGGCGACAGCTTCTCGTTGCGGGACAGCGGCAGCACCGCGACCTTGACGGGCGCGAGCCGCGGGTCGAGCCGCATGACGGTGCGCTTCTCCAGCTTGCCCTTGGCGTTGGGCGCCTCGTCCTCGACGTAGGCGTCGAGCATGAAGGCGAGCATCGCCCGGTTCACACCGGCCGCCGGCTCGATGACGTACGGCACCCAGCGCTCGCCCGCTTCCTGGTCGAAGTAGGAGAGGTCCTGGCCGGAGGCCTTGGAGTGCGCGGTGAGGTCGAAGTCCGTGCGGTTGGCGACGCCTTCGAGCTCGGAGAACTCACTGCCGCCGAAGTTGAAGCGGTACTCGATGTCGGCGGTGCGCTTCGAGTAGTGGGAGAGCTTCTCCTTCGGGTGCTCGTACCAGCGGATGTTCTCCTCGCTGATGCCGAGGTCGACGTACCAGTTCCAGCGCTGCTGCATCCAGTACTCGTGCCACTGCTCGTCCTCGCCCGGCTTGACGAAGAATTCCATCTCCATCTGCTCGAACTCGCGGGTGCGGAAGATGAAGTTGCCGGGCGTGATCTCGTTCCGGAACGACTTGCCCGTCTGGGCGATGCCGAACGGCGGCTTCTTGCGCGAAGTCTGCTGCACGGCCGCGAAGTTGGTGAAGATGCCCTGCGCGGTCTCAGGCCGCAGGTAGGCGACCGAACCGGCGTCCTGGGTGGGACCGAGGTGCGTGGAGAGCAGGCCGGAGAACTGCTTGGGCTCGGTGAAGGCGCCCTTGTTCCCGCAGTGCGGGCAGTTGACGTCGGTGAGGCCCTGGGCCGGAAGCCGCCCGTGCTTGGCCTCGTACGCCTCCTCCAGGTGGTCGGCACGGAACCGCTTGTGGCACGAAGTGCACTCGGTCAGCGGGTCGGTGAAGGTGGCGACGTGACCTGAGGCCTCCCACACCTGGGGAGCCAGGATGACGGACGAGTCGAGGCCGACCACGTCGTCGCGCGAGGTGACCATGGCGCGCCACCACTGGCGCTTGATGTTCTCCTTGAGCTCGACGCCGAGCGGCCCGTAGTCCCAGGCGGCACGCGAGCCTCCGTAGATCTCACTGCACGGGTACACGAAGCCACGGCGCTTGCTCAGGCTGACGATTGTGTCGATCTTGTCGGCGGCCACAGTGCTCTCTTCATCAACGGCGGACGGAATACTTCAGGTTACCGATCCATGAGGGGGCGGGATCAAATCGGTACCGCGATCGGTGCGGTATCCGCGCGGGATTCCTGCAACGGCTCCCCGCCGGGCGCACGGGAGGGCGAAGCCCCCGCAGTGAGCGGGAGCACGTCGCACATCATTTGACAATCGTTTCCAACTAGCTTGAAAATGAGTGTCATGAACGCTTCCCGCCCTCTCATACGCACCGCCTCGGCGGTCACTGCGCTCGGCCTCTGCGGGCTCACGCTCGCCGGGTGCGGTTCCAGCGGCGGCGAGAAGGAGGAGAACGGGAAGCTCAACGTCGTCGCCTCCTTCTATCCCATGCAGTTCCTCGCCCAGCAGATCGGCGGGGAGCACGTGGAGGTCGAGTCGCTGACCAAGCCGGGCACCGAGCCGCACGACCTGGAGCTCAGCCCCCGGCAGACCGCGCGTCTCAGCGAGGCCGGCCTGGTCGTCTACCTCAAGGGCCTGCAGCCCGCCGTGGACGAGGGCGTGCAGCAGGCCGAGCCGGAACACGTCGCCGAGGCGACCTCCTTCACCGATCTGGAGAAGCACGGCGGAGAGGTGCACGGCGAGGAGGGGCACGGGGAGGGCCACGGGCACGAGCACTCCGCCGGCGGCGGGCAGGGCGGCGACCCGCACGTGTGGCTCGACCCCGTCCGGTACGCCGAGATCGCCCGGGGGGTGGGCGACAAGCTCGCGAAGGCCGACCCGGCCCACAGGTCCGCCTACCGGAAGAACGTCTCCGACCTGCGCAAACGACTCCTCACGCTGGACGAGGAGTACCGGAGCGGGCTGAAGACGAAGAAGACGGACACCTTCATCACCACGCACGCCGCCTTCGGTTACCTCGCCGAGCGCTACCGGCTGCACGAGGCCGCCGTCACCGGCGTGGACCCCGACGCCGAGCCCAGCGGGGCGCGCATGAAGGAGCTGCACAAGATCGCGAAGGCCGACGACGTCGACACCGTCTTCTTCGAGTCGAGCGCCAGCGACAGGACGGCGAAGACCCTCGCGGGCGATCTCAACCTCAAGACCGGGGTACTCAGCCCCGTGGAGACCGTGGAGAAGGGCCAGGACTACTTCTCGGTGATGCGCCGGAACCTGATCTCGCTGCGCACCGCCCTCGGAGCCGGCTGAGACACCGCCGGGGCGGCGGCACCGCCGGGCCCCGCCCGCCACCCCCCGACGTCAGAAACATCCGAACGCCCGAACCGTCCGAGCACCCGAACATCCGACTTCCGGTTCGTCCGAGCCGGTTCGTCCGAACTCCGGATCGTCCGCAAGCACCCTCGTCGAGGAAGGCCCGTCACATGGCCGCACCGCAGACCGTGATGTCGTTGCGCGACGCCACAGCCACGCTGGGGGCCCGCGCCGTACTGCGCGGGATCGACCTGACCGTGGACAGCGGCGAGGTCGTCGCCCTGCTCGGCGCCAACGGCTCGGGCAAGTCCACGGCGATCCGCACCGTCATCGGGCAGGTGCCGCTCACGGGCGGCGAACTCGAACTGTTCGGCACCCCCTTCGCCCGCTTCCGTGACTGGCGCCGCGTCGGCTACGTGCCGCAGCGCTCCACGGCGGCGGCGGGCGTCCCCGCGACCGTGCGGGAAGTGGTCTCCTCGGGCCGCCTCTCGCACGCCCGGCTGCGTCCGCTCGGCCGTGCCGACAGGGCCGCCGTCACCCGTGCCCTGGAGCTGGTCGGCATGGCGGACCGCGCCCGTGACTCCGTCAACGCGCTCTCCGGCGGCCAGCACCAGAGGGTGCTGATCGCACGGGCGCTGGCAGGCGCCCCCGACTTGCTGATCATGGACGAGCCGCTGGCGGGCATGGACCTGGCCAGCCAGGACGTACTCGCCGAGGCGCTGCGCGAACAGGTCGCCCGCGGCACCTCCGTCCTGCTCGTCCTGCACGAGCTGGGGCCGTTCGCACCGCTGATCGACCGCGCGGTCCTCCTGCGCGAAGGGCTGGTCGAGCGGGTCGGGAACCCCGAGGCCCTGCACGACATCGCCTGCCACCCCCACGACACCCACGACGCCGAAGGGCGGGCCGGGATCGGAGCCGGCCTGTCCATGAGCGAACTGAACCCCGGGACGCGCCGATGATCGAGCTGCTCGACTACCCCTTCATGCAGCGGGCCCTGCTCGCCGCGCTGCTGGTGGGCGTCGCGGCGCCGGCCGTCGGCATCTACCTCGTACAGCGGCGCCAGGCGATCATGGGCGACGGCATCGGGCACGTCGCGCTGACGGGCGTGGCCCTCGGCTTCCTGCTCAACACCAGCCCAGTGTGGACGGCGGTGCTCGTCGCCTCGCTCGGCGCGGTCGCGATGGAGCTGATCCGCTGGTACGGGAAGGCGCGCGGCGACCTCGCCCTCGCGATGCTCTTCTACGGCGGCATGGCCGGCGGCGTCCTGATCATCAACCTGTCGCCCAACGGCTCCAACGCGAGCCTCACGACGTACCTGTTCGGGTCGGTCACCACCGTCTCGGACTCCGACGTCGTCGCCATCGTCTGCCTCTCGGCCTTCGTGCTGGCCGCGTCACTGGGGCTGCGGCGCCAGCTGTTCGCCGTCTGCCAGGACGAGGAGTTCGCGCGGGTCACCGGACTGCCCGTCCGGCTGCTGAACCTGCTGCTCGCGCTGACCGCGGCCGTCACCGTGACGGTGGCGATGCGCGTGGTGGGCCTGCTGCTGGTGAGCGCGCTGATGGTGATCCCCGTCGCCGCGGCGCAGCAGGCCACGCGCGGCTTCGCCGGGACGCTGGGGCTGTCGGTGCTCTTCGGGGTCGCCGTGACGCTCTCCGGGACCGGGGCCTCGTTCTACGCCGACGTACCGCCCGGCGCGAGCATCGTCGTGCTGGCCATCGCGCTCTTCGGCGCGGTCACGGCCCTCGCCGCCCCGCTCGCCCGGCGCCGGGCCAGGCGGGACCGTGAGCTCCGGTCCGGGGAGGTCCTCCCGGACGGCGAAGCGGCTCCCGGCACGCAGCCGGACGCCTCGCGCGGCCAGGCGGCCCGCGAGTCCGGCGCCGCGGCACCGGCGTCCGAGGCGGCAGCGGACGCGGCTCACGCCGGGGACGCGGAGAGCGGGACGGCCCGGGGCAGGGCGTCCGTCGCCGGACGCTACAAGGGCGGCGGTGCCCACGGAGACCGCGGATTCCGGGCATAAGGTCTGCACACCGAATCCTCCTGGCACAATGACGGCACCACACCACCGAGCGACCTGACGAACGAAGGAGACAGCGTGACCACGGCAGGTCCCCCTGTCCGCGGCCGGTCGACCCGGCAGCGCGCCGCCGTCTCGGCTGCCCTCGCCGAGGTCGAGGAGTTCCGGAGCGCGCAGGAGCTGCACGACATGCTCAAGCACCGTGGGGACTCGGTCGGCCTGACCACGGTCTACCGCACGCTGCAGTCCCTCGCCGACGCCGGCGAGGTCGACGTCCTGCGCACCGACGAGGGCGAGTCGGTCTACCGCCGCTGCCACAGCGACGACCACCACCATCACCTGGTGTGCCGGCTGTGCGGCAAGGCCGTCGAGGTCGAGGGCCCCGCCGTGGAGAAGTGGGCCGACGCGATCGCCGAGGAGCACGGTTTCGTGGACGTCGGCCACACCGTCGAGATCTTCGGTACGTGCGGGGAGTGCGCCGCCGCGAAGTGACGGCCGCCCGGGGTGGCGGTTTCCGCGGAGTGGCGGGTCCGCGGGCGCCGTGGCCGGGCGGGCGCGTCCTGTGCGGGGCGCGTGCGCTCGCGAGATGATCCGGTCCCTGAAGCGGGAAGAAGGAGCCGACGCGATGGCGAAATACCTCGTCTCGTTCCCCAGTGACGCGATGGCCGTTCCCGAAGAGGGCCTTCAGGCGGTCTCCGACGCGGCGCACGCGGTCGTGCAGGAGGCCAAGGACGCGGGTGTCTGGGTGTTCGGCGGCGGCATCGACGAGAGCGTTCCGCCGGTCCTGGTCGCCGGGGACGGCGCGGTGACGCAGGGCACGTACCCGCAGACGCGGCAGCTCGACGGCGGCTTCGCCGTGCTGGAGGTGCCCTCCCGCGACGCGGCGCTGGAATGGGCCGCGAAGTTCGCGACGGCCTGCCGGTGCGCTCAGGAGGTACGCACGTTCGCGTACGACCCCGCCAGCTGACGGGACCCGGTTCCGCCAGGATCCCGTCCTGCCGGGACAGACAGCGCGCGGTGCCCTTCGTTGCCTTCGTTGCCGAGAGAATGCGCCCTTAGAGCCCTGAGAATGCGCGATCGCCTCACGTCCGGCTGAATGGAGTCGACGGGCACAGGCGGCCGGAGAGGGGCACGGCATGAGAGTCGCGGTGATCGGCGGAACGGGACTGATCGGCTCCCGTGTGGTGGGGGACCTGAGGGCAGCGGGACACGACGCCGTACCGCACTCCCTCTCCACGGGCGTGGACGTCGTCTCGGGACGGGGCCTGGCGGAGGCCGTCGCGGGCGCGGACACCGTCGTGAACCTGACGAACTCACCGGCCTTCGACGAGTCCTCGGCCTCCTTCTTCCAGGCATCCATGGACAACGCCCTGGCCGCGAGCGACAAGGCCGGGGTGCGGCACTTCGTCATCCTCTCGATCGTCGGCGCGGAGAAGGTCCCGGACCTCGCGTACTACCGGGCGAAGGTGCTGCAGGAGCGCGTTCTGGAGGCGGGGCCCGTCCCGTACTCCATCGTCCGCGCCACGCAGTTCATGGAGTTCATCGACGCCGTGCTCTCCTGGACCGCCGACGGCGACACCGTCCGGCTGCCGCGCACACCGCTCCAGCCGATCGCCGCCGCGGACGTCGCCCGCTTCGTCGCCGAAGTCGCCGCAGGGGAACCGCTGAACGGCATCGTCAACGTCGCGGGGCCGGGGGTGCATCCGCTCGACGAACTCGGCCGGATCACCCTGGACTCCGCGGACGACGGACGGTCCGTCGTCACCGACGACCGCGCCGGGCTCTTCTCAGCCGTGCCGGGCGACGTCCTGACCGCTCCCGGCGACGCCCGCATCGCCCCCACCGCGTACGCCGACTGGCTCTCCTGAGCCGGGCGCCCCGCGGCGGTGCCAGGCACCGCCGCTTCCGCCCGCTCCCTACCGGGACTTGGAGCCGGCGTCCTCGCGGGCGCCCCCGAACCGCCGGTCGCGCTTGGCGTACTCCAGGCAGGCACGCCACAGGTCGCGGCGATCGAAGTCCGGCCAGAGGACGTCCTGGTAGACCATCTCGGCGTAAGCGCTCTGCCAGATCAGGTAGTTGGACGTCCGCTGCTCACCGGACGGCCGCAGGAACAGGTCGACGTCGGGCATGTCGGGGTAGTAGAGGTACTTCGCGAGCGTCTTCTCGTCGACCTTCGAAGGGTCGAGCCTGCCCGCCTGCACGTCGCGGGCGACCGCCTGCGCCGCGTCGGCGATCTCCGCGCGGCCGCCGTAGTTGACGCAGAAGTAGAGCGTCATCGCGTCGTTCTCGACGGTCTGCTCCTGGGCGACCTGCAACTCCCGCACCACGGACTTCCACAGTTTCGGCATCCGCCCGACCCAGCGGATGCGGATGCCCAGTTCGTCCATCTCGTCGCGGCGGCGGCGGATGACGTCGCGGTTGAAGTTCATGAGGAAGCGCACCTCTTCGGGCGAGCGCTTCCAGTTCTCCGTCGAGAAGGCGTACAGGGAGAGGTTCTTCACGCCCATCTCTAGGCAGCCCTTGAGGACGTCGAGGACGACGCCCTCTCCCACCTTGTGCCCCTCGGTGCGCGGCAGGCCGCGCTGCTTGGCCCAGCGGCCGTTGCCGTCCATGACGCAGGCCACATGGTTCGGCACCAGCTCCGAGGGGATCTTCGGCGGGCGTTCACCAGAGGGGTGCGGCTCGGGGGTGACGTACTCGCGACGCTGCCTGTGCAGCATTCCGCGGCGTGCCATGGGCGTTCAGCTCCAGGGGTTCATGCGGGGACGGTGCGGTGCGCCGGTGAAGCGCGACTGCGGGGATTGCGCGGGATACGGCGAGCGTAGCCGACTTGCGGACGCAGCCGCCGGTCAGGACCTTTCCGCCCGCTCCGCTCCCGGGCCGCCCCGGGAGCCGGGCGGACCGGCCGGAGAGCGCTCCACGTACCGCAGCGAGCGCAGCCCCCGCTCCATGTGCCAGTGCAGGTACGCCGAGACCAGGCCGGTGCCCTCCCTGGCGTGACGGGCCTCCGCGGCGTCGGCTGTCTCCCAGTCGCCGGTGAGCAGCGCCCCCAGCAGCCGCAGCGCCTCCGGCGACGGGACGACGCTGCCCGGCACCCGGCAGTCGCCGCACACGACACCGCCCGAGGCCACGGAGAAGAACCGGTTGGGGCCGGGGAGGCCGCACTTGGCACAGTCCTCGAAGCTGGGGGCGTAGCCGCCCATGGCCAGCGAGCGCAGCAGGAAGGCGTCCAGGACCAGCCCCGCCGAGTGCTCCCCGGCGGCGAGCGTGCGCAGGCCGCCCACCAGCAGCAGGTACTGCTGGACGTTGGGTTCGCCTTCGTGGTCGGTGAAGCGCTCGGCCGTCTCCAGCATCGCCGTGCCCGCGGTGTAGCGCGCGTAGTCGCCGACGATCCCCTGCCCGTACGCGGCGATGGTCTCGGTCTGCGTGCACAACGGCAGCCCCCGGCCGACCAGTTCGCCGCCGCGGGCGAAGAACTGCACGTCCACGTGGCTGAAGGGCTCCAGCCGCGCGCCGAACTTCGACTTCGTGCGCCGCACTCCGCGGGCCACCGCACGCACCCGTCCGTGCGTGCGCGTCAGCAAGGTGATGATCCGGTCCGCCTCGCCCAGCTTCTGGGTGCGCAGCACGATGCCGTCGTCGCGGAACAGGGTCATGGGCCCAGTATCGCGTACGCCCCGGGACGCCCGCCGCGGGCGGGGCGGGGCCGCCTCCGGCTCAGGAGGGCGTGCGCGCCTCGGCCAGGAGCCGGTCGACGTCCTCCTCGGCGATCCCCAGGGACGCGCCGGCGGCCGACAGCACCTGCCGTTCGGATTCGCCGTAGGGGCCGTCGGCCAGCGCGATGCGGGCGCCGTGCAGCAGCAGCCCCTCGCGGCCGACGGCGGCGAGGTGCGGGGCGAGCGGCGCGAGCGCCTCGTGCAGCTCGATCTCGGTGGAGACGCCGCCGGAGCGCCCGCTCTCTGAGCTGAGCGCCGCCATGAGCGTCATCAGCTGATCTTCCGTGCACTCGGTGAACCCGGCGCCGCGTACGGTCTCGACCGCCGCCTGCCTCGCCGTACGGCTCTCGCTGCCGCCGGCGGCGAGGACCGTCAGGGCGATGGCGTGCACGGCCTCACGCAGCAGGGCGGCGAGCCGGTTCGTGGTGGGGTGGTCGAGGCTCTCCGTGCCGAAGTGGCCGCGGCAGGCGGCGCATTCGAGGACGGGTGGGACGGTGCCGCGGGAGAGGAGCGGGACGCCCAGGAGGACGAAGCGGCGCCGTCCGGTGCGGCGGCGGTAGCTGCGGTCGCCTCCGCAGGCGGGGCAGAAGAAGTCGCCGTCGCCCACTGTGCGCCAGCTGGTCCGTACGCCTGCGAGGCGCATCCCACGACCACCCTGCGACCCGTGTTCCCGCTGGTCACGAGAGTGCCTCACGCCGCTCACGCCGTACCTCCGTCACGAATTCGGCCACTCTGCCGGTGAACGTGATGTTAACCACAGGTCAGTTGCGGCGTCAGCCCCTCACCGGAGTGGATTCCCTCGGCGGGCCGTGAGCGGACGGTGACGGAAGCGGGCCCCACCCCGAGGGGTGAGGCCCGCCGGAGAGGCTCAGCGCGTCGCGCGGTTGACCGCCGAGACGACCGCCTTGATCGAGGCGCGGACGATGTTGGCGTCGATGCCCACGCCCCACAGCACCTTGTCGCCCACGGCGCACTCGATGTACGCGGCCGCCTCGGCGCCCGCGCCCTCGCTCATGGTGTGCTCGACGTAGTCCAGCAGCCGGACGTCCACGTCGACGGCCTGCAGGGCGCCGAAGAACGCGGCCAGCGGGCCGTTGCCGGTGCCCTCCAGCACGACGTCCTCGCCGTCGACCGTCGCCTCCACGGTGACGGCGTCCTGCCCGTCGACGGTCGTCGAGGTCTGCCCCGTCCGCAGGGCGATACGGCCCCAGGGGTTCTCGGGTGTGGGCAGGTACTCGTGCTGGAAGATCTGCCAGATGTCGGCGGGGGTGACCTCGCCGCCCTCGCTGTCCGTCCGCTCCTGGATGATCTTGGAGAACTCGACCTGCATCCTGCGCGGCAGGTCCAGGCTGTGCTCGCCCTTCAGCACGTACGCGATGCCGCCCTTGCCGGACTGGGAGTTGACGCGGATGACCGCCTCGTAGGAGCGCCCCACGTCCTTGGGGTCGATGGGCAGGTACGGGACCGCCCACTCCAGCTCGTCGACGGTCCTGCCCTCGCGTTCGGCACGTACCTCCATCGCCTCGAAGCCCTTCTTGATGGCGTCCTGGTGGGAGCCGGAGAAGGAGGTGTAGACGAGGTCGCCGACGTAGGGGTGCCGGGAGTGGACCTCCATCTGGTTGCAGTACTCGGCGGTGCGCTTGACCTCGTCGATCTGCGAGAAGTCGATCTGCGGGTCGACGCCCTGGCTGAAGAGGTTCATGCCCAGCGTGACGAGGTCGACGTTGCCGGTGCGCTCGCCCTGGCCGAACAGGCAGCCCTCGATGCGGTCCGCGCCCGCCATGATCGCCAGTTCGGCGGCGGCGACGGCGGTCCCGCGGTCGTTGTGCGGGTGGACCGACAGGCACACGTGCTCGCGGCGCGTCAGGTTCCGCGACATCCACTCGAAACGGTCGGCGTGCGTCGAGGGCGTCGAACGCTCCACCGTCGCGGGCAGGTTGAGGATGATCTCGCGGCCGTCCTCCGGCTGCCAGACGTCCATGACGCTCTCGCAGACCTCCAGCGCGAAGTCCAGCTCCGTGTCGGTGAAGATCTCCGGGCTGTACTGGTAGCCGAAGCAGGTGCGGTCGTCCAGCAGCTTCTCCGCGTACTCCACCACCAGGCGCGTGCCGTCGACGGCGATCTGCCGGACCTGCTCGCGGGTGCCGCGGAAGACGACCTCGCGGAAGACGGGCGCCGTCGCGTTGTAGAGGTGGACGGTGGCGTTGCGGGCGCCCTTCAGGGACTCCACCGTGCGCTCGATCAGCTCCTCACGGGCCTGCGTGAGGACGGAGATCGTCACGTCGTCGGGGATCGCCCCCTCCTCGATGATGGAGCGCACGAAGTCGAAGTCCGTCTGCCCGGAGGCGGGGAAGCCGACCTCGATCTCCTTGTAGCCCATCGACACCAGCAGGTCGAACATCGCGCGCTTCCGGGCGGGCGACATCGGGTCGATCAGGGCCTGGTTGCCGTCCCTCAGGTCGGTGGAGAGCCAGCGGGGCGCCTGGGTGATGCGCTTGCCGGGCCAGGTGCGGTCCGGGATGTCGACGGTCTCGTACGGCCGGTACTTGTGCACCGGCATGCCGGAGGGCTTCTGCTGCACGGTCGCCGCGGTGACGGGGGTGGGGCGTCCGACGGAAGCGGAGGGCTCAGAGGATGCGGAGGCTGCGGAGGAATTCATGTGCGTGGGCTCCAGAGCGCGGAGGATGCTCCGCGGGGTTGGCTTCGAGGGCCGACGGTGGCAGCACCGGTCTCCGCGGGGAGGGGGTCGGCCGTACGACTACAGACCCTCGCCGCGGCAGCTAAGAAGCAGCAGCCCGAAACGCATGATGCGCCGAGTCTAACGGAGGACACCGGAAGCGCGGACTCCGTATCACCATGCGGGACAGTGCATGATCTCACTCCCGGCTGCCCGCAGCCGCCGGAACCGGGGCGCCGCACGGAGATCCACACGGAAGGGCAGAGGCCGCTCCGCGCAAGGGAGTTGACCGCATCTGCACCCCTTCGTGCCAATCACCACCGCAGGGAGTGACACAACCATGACCCTGTGCCACTTTGCAGGAATGGACGCACACTCGAAGCGCACCGGGCAGACACGCCGCGTACACGCCGTCTTCTGCCCCATCGTCCCGCCGCACGTCCTGGACCACCTCTCCCGCTCGGGCGACCCCGTGCTCTACGAGCCGGCTCGCCGCACCCTCGAGCACGACGCGCTGCAGCGCACCCGCCGCCGGATCACCACCGTCCGCATGACGGCGGGCCCTGCCGCGCCGGGGGAGGCCCCTGAAGCGGAGAAGAAGCCGCGACGCACGATCAGCGACGCCGAGCACCGGGAGCAGCTGCCGGGGACGAAGGTGCGCTCCGAGGGCGAGGACCCCGTGGACGACGCCAGCGTCAACCGTGCGTACGCGGGGCTCGGCGCCACCTTCGAGCTGTTCCTCAAGGCGTTCTCGCGCTTCTCGATCGACGGTGCCGGCATGCCGCTCGACGCGACCGTGCACTACGGGGAGAAGTACGGCAACGCGTTCTGGGACGGCGAGCGGATGGTCTTCGGGGACGGCGACGGGGAGGTCTTCCGCGACTTCACGCTGCCCGTCGACGTCATCGGCCACGAGCTGACGCACGGCGTGACGCAGCACACGGTGAACCTCGCCTACTTCGGGCAGTCCGGCGCGCTCAACGAGTCGGTCTCCGACGTCTTCGGCTCCCTCATCAAGCAGTACGGGCTGGGCCAGAGCGCCGACCAGGCCGACTGGCTCATCGGCGACGGCCTGTTCACCGACCGCGTCGAGGGCGTCGCACTGCGCTCGATGAAGGCGCCCGGCACCGCGTACGACGACGACGTGCTCGGGAAGGACCCGCAGCCGGCCACGATGGAGGACTACGTGCACACCGGCTCCGACAATGGCGGCGTGCACATCAACTCCGGCATCCCCAACCACGCGTTCTACCGGCTGGCCACCGGACTCGGCGGCAACGCGTGGGAGCGCGCGGGCCGGATCTGGTACGACGCCCTCACCTCCGGCGACCTGGCTCCCGACGCCGACTTCGCCGCGTTCGCGGGCGCCACCGTCTCCGCCGCCGCTTCCCGCTTCGGGGAGGGCGGACCCGAGCGGGAAGCCGTGGTCAAGTCGTGGTCGGCGGTGGGGGTTTCACCGGCCGAGCAGGCTCCGGCGTAGGCCTTACGGCGACGCCGGGGACCACCGACCGCGACGCGGACGTCCGCTGAACCGGGCCGGGCCGTACTGAGGGCGCCGGCGCCGGCCCGGTTCAGCGCGACCGGGAGGCGAACCGGCGGCGACGGCGGCAGGATGGAGTCCATGCGTATCACCGTCACCCGCAGCGGCGGCTTCGCGGGCATCGTCCGCAACGCCACGCTGGACACCCGACAGCAGTCCGACGCGGCCGAGTTGACCGATCTGGCCCGCACCGCTCTCGAGGAGGGCCGGGGTGCGCCCGGGCCCGTCGTCCCCGACGGCTTCTTCTACGAGGTCGAGATCGACGGTGAGATGCTCCAGTGGGCGGACCCGCACCTCACCGCGGCCCAGTCGGCGCTGGTGAAGAAGGTGCTGGGCGAAGGATCCCCCGGCGGCGCCCCCTGAGCCCCGCGTTCCGGGGCGTCTGCGTCCGTTCGCCCGCCGTCCGTTCGCCCTCCGCCGGTGCACGGTCAACTTCTCGCGAACTCGTATCCCTCGCGGACGAGGTCGTGCAGCCAGTCGCTGTCCGCGATCGCCTCGGACTTCACTTCGACGTGATGGTTCCACCTGTTCTTGCTGACCTGGGCGACGTAATGGAAGTGCGGGTCATCGATCTGCCGGTCCGGCGTCACCGTCAGGTACAAGGTGCCGTCCGCCGTCTTCTCGTACGCCCAGAGCCAGAGGAACTTCCTCTTCACGGAGAAGCTCACCTGGGATTCGAGCTCCTGCTTCACCGGACCGAGGCTCGTCGTAAACGCAGCGATCGAGACGAAGAAGGACCGCGTCTTCGGCTCTCCGGTGAAGTCGCTGATCATCTTGTTGGAACCTTCGGGCATCAGCATTCGCGATCCTCCCGCCTGGCGTCTGGACGCACCGGACGCCGCTCGCTGAACCACGAAGATTCGGCCGACGCACCCTAGTGACCTGAGTCGGGGATTGGTCGTTGGTTGGGTGTGAGTCGTCCTGGACCGAAGCTTGCGCCGTTGTTCGTAA
>NZ_BMMP01000013.1:0-127380 GCF_014645895.1 Streptomyces daqingensis
GCTACAGCTCCCGCGCGATACGGACCTGGCTGCGACGCCGCGGCATCAGCCACACCATCCCCGAGCGGGCCGACCAGATTCGCAACCGGCTCCGGCGCGGCAGCCGAGGTGGGCGCCCGCCGGCCTTCGACAAGCAGCTCTACAAGCAGCGCAACGTCGTGGAACGGTGCTTCAACCGCCTCAAGCAATGGCGCGGCATCGCAACCCGCTACGACAAGACCGCCGAGTCCTACCAAGCAGCCGTCACCCTCGCATCGCTCCTGATGTGGGCCTGACATTTGAAGACAGCCCCTAGCGGCTCTCACCTCGAACGGCACCTGCCGGCCCGCACGGGACCGGCAGGAGGCGTCCGGCCGTAGCCGGCGCGACGTGGGCGGTGCTCAGTAGTAGTAGCCGTTGCCCCCGGTGCCGTACCCGTTCGGGTCGTACGGGTAGGACTGCTGCGGCTCCGGCTCCATCGGCTCGTTGGGGTCCCGCTGCTGGGGCACCCACACGCCACCACCGCCGGTGGGCGCCTGCGGGAAGTACGACTGCTCGGTGTACGTGGCGCCGCCGCCGTAGGAGAGGCCGTAGCCGTCGGTGGCGAATCCGTCCGCGCCGTAGCCGTACGGCGACTGCTGGGGCGGCTGCTGGGCGCCGTAGTCCTGTTGCTGCTGCTCGGGACCGGGGTATCCGTAGCCGTCGAACTGGACGCCGGAGTACCCGCCGTTGGCGTCGTAGCCGTAGTACGGGTCCGCGTAGGCGGCGTACTGCTGCTGGGGGACTTCCTGGCCCTGGCCCGGGTACATGCCCGGCTGCTCGGGGCTGGGGTATCCGTAGCCGCCGAGGGTGAACTCGCCCGTCTCGTCCGGCATGGGGCCGGGCTGGTAGACGGGGACGGGCTCCTCCCCGCCCAGCTGCTGGCCGTAGCCGTTGACCGCCTGGAACTGGCCGGTGTCGTAGGAGACGGTCTCGTAGCCCTGGCGCTCGTAGCCGTTCGTGGCGAAGGTGTCGGCCCCGGGGAAGCTCTGGGCCTCGAAGCCGTTCGCCCCGGCGCCGCCGTCGAAGCCGTTTGCCTGGAAGCCGCTGGTGTCGAAACCGTTGGCCTCGAAGCCGTTGGTCTCGTAGCCGTTCGCCTCGTACCCGTTGCCGTTGATCTGGCCGTTCCCGTCGTAGCGGTTCGAGCCGTAGTCGTCCCCGCCGAAGCCGCTCATGCTCATGGCGGCGGTGCTCTCGAGGGAGTCGCTGTCGTACCGGTTGGCGCGCAGCCCTCCGGTCGTCTCCATGGGACTGGCGTCGTACCGGCTCATGCTCAGCGCGCCGGTGTTCTCCATGCTGTCCGCGCCGAAGGCGCCCATACCCATGCCCATGCCGCTGGGCTGGAAGGCGTCGGACCCCGGGCCGGGGAGGGCGGCCTGCTCCGGCCCGCCCAGTTCGTTCCGCGGCGGGGCGGCGGCCGGCTCCGGCTCCGGCCCGTCCGCCTCGTCGTCACGGCGGCGGAAGTTCGTCCCCGGCAGGCCGTTGAGCGCCCAGCCCGCCGCGAAGCCGCGCCGGTAGGAGAGGGTGACGAAGGTCTGGCCGGTGGCGAAGGCGGCGATGCCCACCCCGATCACGATCACCGAGGGGATCAGCGCCCCCGCCACCACACCGAGAAAGCCGGTGAAGGCGAGCACACGCCAGCGGAGTCGCGCCTTGTACTGCAGCAAGACCTCGCCCAGTAGCCACAGCGCGACGATACCGAACGCGATGTAGAGGACTGTCCAGCCCATGTAAGCCCCCTCTTCTCACTGCTTCGGCCGGCCGCTCCGACTAGGACCGTTCGTGGAGACCAAGATTCTGATGGATTTCCAGGGTTGCCGTGGAGTTGTTGAGCGTAATGAAGTGAAGTCCGGGGACACCCTCGGCCAACAGCCTCGCACACAACTCCGTCGCGTACTCGATTCCGACCGAGCGTACCGCCGCGGGATCGTCCTCGACCGAACGGAGGCGCTCCGCCATCTCCGTCGGGATGGTCGCGTTGCTCAGCTGAGCGAACCGTTCGATCTGCTTCACGTTGGTGACCGGCATGATCTCCGGGATGATCGGAGTCTCGCAACCGGCCGCGACGGCGCTGTCGCGCAGCCGAAGGTAGTCCTCCGCGCGGAAGAACATCTGCGTGATCGCGTAATCGGCCCCCGCGCGGCACTTGTTGACGAAGTGTCGCACGTCGGTGTCCCAGTCGTCGGACCGCGGGTGCATCTCGGGGAAGGCGGCGACGCCGACGCAGAAGTCGCCCGACTCCTTGATCAGCTCCACCAGCTCGGACGCGTAGGTGAGCCCCTCCGGGTGCTTGATCCAGTCCCCCATCGGGTCCCCGGGAGGGTCGCCCCGCACCGCGAGCACGTTGCGGATGCCCGCGTCCGCGTACTGGCCGATGACGTTGCGCAGTTCCGAACGGGAGTGGTTGACGGCGGTGAGGTGGGCGACGGGGGTGAGTGTGGTCTCGGTGGCGATCCGCTCGGTGTTGCGGACGGTGCCCTCGCGGGAGGATCCGCCCGCGCCGTAGGTCACGGAGACGAAGGTCGGCGAGACCGCCTCGATCCGGCGCAGCGCGTTCCACAGCGAGCGTTCGCCCTTCTCCGTCTTGGGGGCGAAGAACTCGAACGAGTAGGAGCACTGTCCGGTCGCGAGCAGGTCACGCACCGTGGTCGTACGGTCTGTCCTGGTAGCTGAGATACCGATGGCCATGCTTGAAGGCTATCGGCCTTGGCTAGAGGGCAACCCGCCGTCGCCTGCCATTATCGCCTGTTCCGTCCTGCTCGGCGCCCACATGTCCCCGGAGCGGGCCGTGCGGGCGCGGGGCGGCCCGGCTCCGGCCGGGGAGCGGAAAAGGCGCAGCTCACAGGCCGGGCGGCGGCGGCCCGTCCCGCTCGCGCCCGGACGAGCGGCGCCTGTCGGCGCTAGTCGCCGACCGGTCGCCGGCCGTCCGCTTCGACCCGTTCGCGCAGCCGCACGGACAGCGCCGCGGCAGCGGCCTCCGGGTCCTCGGCGCCCGTGAGGACCCGGACGACGACGACCCGCCTGGCACCCGCGTCGAGTACCTCGTCGAGGTTGGAGGCGTCGATCCCGCCGATCGCGAACCAGGGCCGCGCCGGTGCGAGGGAGGCCGTGTACCGCACGAGGGGCAGCCCGGGGGCGGGACGGCCCGGCTTGGTGGGCGTCGGCCAGCACGGGCCGGTGCAGAAGTAGTCCACGCCCGGTTCCTCGACCGCCGCGTCGACCTCGGCCTCGGCGTGGGTGGAGCGGCCGATCAGCACGTCGTCGCCGACGAGGGCCCGTGCCGCCGGTACCGGGAGGTCCCCCTGGCCGAGGTGGAGCACGGCCGCGCCCGCGGCGTGCGCCACGTCCGCGCGGTCGTTGACGGCGAGCAGCTTGCCGCGGCGGCGGCAGGCGTCCGCGAAGACCTCCAGGTGGTCCAGCTCCTCAGCGGCCTCCAGCGACTTGTCCCGCAGCTGGACGATGTCGACGCCGCCCCGCAGGACCGCGTCCAGGAACTGCGGGAGGTCGCCCTGCTCCTTGCGGGCGTCGGTGCACAGGTACAGCCGCGCGTCGGCGAGCTGCTGGCGTATGGCGGCGGCGTCGGTGCTCATGACGTACCCCTGGGGCGTACGGGCCGGCCGGACGACCGGCCCGTACGCCCGTGGTTCGGTTTGACGGACGGGCGGTGGGAGGACGGGTGCGGCCGCGGGCGTACCCGCGGAGTGCGGGCACGTGCCGTGCGCCGCGCTGTTTCGCGCTACGCGGGCCCCGAGCGGTGGCGGGACAGCGGCCGACTGGGACGCCCGCTTCCCGGGCGCCCCGGTCACACGGGGGTTCGGGGGCGGCTCACACGGCGAGGGCCTGGGCGCGGCGCTTCACCTCGGTCCCGCGGTTCTCACGCAGGGCCTGTGCCGGGGTGCCGGGCAGGCTCTCGTCCTCCGTGAACAGCCACTCCAGCATCTCCTCGTCGCTGAAGCCGTCGTCCTTGAGGAGGGTGATCGTGCCGACGAGGCCCTTCACGATGCGGCCCGCGCCGATGAAGTCGGCGGGGACCTGGAGGGTTCTCCCCTCTCCTCGGCGGACGGCGATCAGCTGGCCCTCCTTGACGAGCTGCCGGGCGCGGGTCACCGGTACGTCCAGCTTCTCCGCGACGTCCGGGAGGGTGAGCCAGGCGGGGACGAGAGCATCGGTTTTCGCATCAATCTCTGTCACGCCTTCAAGCGTGCCATCCCGGTGTGACAGTCACTACTGTGCGGCGGCCACTGCGCGGGCTTCTTCGTCTACTTGACGGCCTTCTTCAGCGCCGCTTCCGCGTCGGCCAGCACCTTTCCGTCGACCTTGAGCCCGCGTTCCATGATCTTTCTGCCCTGGGCGAGGTCGCGCGGGCGGCCCACCGCCAGCAGTGCGGTGAGAGATCCGTCACGCAGCCAGCAGACCGACCAGGCGGCCTCCGCCGGGTCGCCGCGGTAGACGATCTCGTCCTCCGCCGCGTGGTGTCCGGCGTACTGCACGAACCTGCCGAACTGCTCCGACCAGAAGTAGGGGACGGGGTCGTAGACGGACCGCTCCGCCGCACTGTCCGCGAAGCGTTCGGCCGTGATGTTCTCCGCCACCACCCGCGGCCCCTGCAGGGCGTTGTCCCAGTGGTGCACGAGCAGCCGCTCGCCGTAGCGGGCGGAGGGGAAGGACGCGCAGTCGCCGACCGCGTAGACGTGCGGGGCGGTAGTCCGCAGCCATTCGTCCGCGCGGACAGCGCCGCGCTCGTCCAGTTCGACGGCGGAGCCGGTGAGCCAGCCGGTGGCGGGCCGTGAGCCGATGCCGACCAGCACGGCGTCGGCGCTCAGCCGCGTACCGTCGGCGAGCTGCACGCCCCCGGGGTCGACTGTCCGCACGGCGACGCCTGTGCGCAGTTCCGCACCGCTCTGCGCGTACCAGTCGCGCATGTGCGACGCGACTTCCGCGGGCAGTGCGCCGGGCAGCGGCTGCCCGGCGGCTTCCACGACGGTGACGGCGCAGCCGGCTTCCCGTGCGGCCGTGGCGAACTCCGCGCCGATCCAGCCCGCTCCCACGACCAGGACGGTGCCCCGTGCGGCCAGCACGGGCCGGAGCCGGGCGGCGTCGTCCAGAGTGCGCAGCAGATGGACGCGCTCGACGTCCTCGCTGCCGGGGAGCGTGCGCGGTGCGGCGCCGGTGGCGATGACGAGCTGGTCGTAGGGCACCTCGCCGGAGCCGGTCTCCACCAGTCGCTCGGACGTGCGCAGTCCGGTCACACCGCGCCCGAGTTCCAGTTCGACGTCGAGCGCGCCGAAGTCGATGTCGAACGACGAGCCCTCGGCCTTGCCCAGCAGCACTGCCTTGGACAACGGCGGCCTGTCGTACGGCGGATGCGACTCGTCGCCGATCAGCTTGATCGCGCCGGGCCATCCGCGCTCGCGCAGTTGGACGGCCGTCTGCACTCCCGCCATGCCCGCACCGACGATGACGGCCCGCTGGCTGCTCCGACTGTCACTCACACGGCCAACTCTATGCCGCTGCCCGCACCCGCAGGGACGGCCGCCGGGCGTCTGTCCGCACCGGGCAGCCCACAGTTGCGGGACGGCGCAGTACGCTGGCCGAGGTGCCTCCTGCACGACGTGCGGGACGCGGCCGAACAGAGACGACATACGCGGGAGTCCGGCGCACCGGGCTGAGAGGGAGGCGGGCGGCCTCCGACCGTACGAACCTGATCCGGGTCATTCCGGCGAAGGGAGACACAGCGTTTCCATGCGCCCTAGCAGCACACCGCAGTCCGCCGGTTCCCCATGTGACTCCGGCGCCGTCGCACGCCCAGAGGGCCGGTCCACTGTCCGTGGCGCCGCGCGCCCTGGTGAACGTCCCGACGTGGTGGTCGCCGGCGGCGGCCTCATCGGACTCGTCACCGCGTGGCGAGCGGCTCAGCGCGGCCTGACGGTCGCTGTCGTGGACCCCGCACCGGGCGGCGGCGCCGCGCGGGTGGCGGCGGGCATGCTCGCCGCGGTCACCGAGCTGCACTACGGCGAGGAGGCGCTGCTCGGCCTCAATCTCGCCTCGGCCGCGCGCTATCCGGACTTCACCGCGGAACTCGAGGAGGCGAGCGGCGAAGAGATCGGGTACCGCTCCTGCGGCACCCTGGCCGCCGCCTTCGACGCCGACGACCGCGCCGCCCTGCGGGAACTGCACACGCTGCAGCAGCGGTGCGGGCTGGACTCGCAGTGGCTCACCGGCAGGGAGTGCCGCCGGCTGGAGCCGATGCTCGCTCCGTCGGTGCGGGGCGGGCTGCGCGTGGACGGCGACCACCAGGCGGACCCGCGGCGGCTGGCTGCCGCGCTGCTGTCGGCGTGCGAGCGGTCGGGGGTGCGCTTCGTCCGTGCGTCCGCCGCGCGCCTGTCCGTCGAGGCCGGCCGGGCAACCGGCGTGGTGCTGGAGGACGGCACTGCGGTGCGGGCCGAGCAGACAGTCCTCTCGCTCGGCTCGTACGCTGCGCGGCTGAACGGGATGCCGCCGGAGGTCGTTCCGCCGGTGCGGCCCGTCAAGGGGCAGGTGGTGCGGCTGCGCATGCCGCCGTCCCGCTACGGCCCGTTCCTCTCGCGCACCGTTCGCGCTGTCGTACGCGGCGGCCACATCTACCTGGTGCCCCGCGCCACCGGCGAGCTGGTGATCGGTGCGACGAGCGAGGAGATGGGCTGGGACACGACCGTCACGGCGGGCGGCGTGTACGAACTGCTGCGCGACGCCCACGAGCTCGTCCCCGGCCTGACCGAGCTGCCGCTGGAGGAGACCTGTGCCGGGCTGCGGCCCGCGTCGCCCGACAACGCGCCGCTGCTGGGGCCCACCGCGCTGCCGGGCCTCCATCTGGCGGCGGGCCACTACCGCAACGGCGTCCTCCTCACGCCGGTCACGGGCGACGCCATGGGCGAGTTGCTCGCCACGGGCGAAGTTCCCGAACTGGTACGGCCGTTCAGTCCCACGAGGTTCACCGGCGAGCAACCGCACCGCACACCGGGCGCCGCGCCCGCGCCTACGCCTACGACCAGCACGTGACAGGAGCTACCACCATGACGACCTCCCCGTCCCCCTCGGCGACCGTGACCCTCTCGGTGAACGGCGCGTCCCGCGACGTCGCCCGCGGCTGCACCCTCGGCGAGCTGGTCGCCTCGTTCACGGCGGCGCCGTCCGGAGTCGCCGCCGCCGTGAACGAGAACGTCGTGCCGCGAGGAGAGTGGCCCGCCCGGGAGCTCGTGCAGGGCGACCGCGTAGAAGTACTGACAGCCGTCCAGGGAGGCTGACCCGCCATGACAGACACCGCTTCCTTCGCCCCGGCCGCGCCGGCCGCCCCCGCACCGCACGCGGGGGCCCCCGCACAAGCCGCACCCCCCGCCGGGGATCCGCTCGTCATAGGCGGCCGCTCGTTCACCTCCCGGCTGATCATGGGGACGGGCGGCGCGCCCAGCCTCGACGTGATGGAGCAGTCCCTGCTGGCGTCGGGCACCGAGCTGACGACGGTCGCGATGCGCCGTCTCGACCCGGGAGTCCAGGGCTCCGTCCTGTCCGTCCTGCAGAGGCACGGCATCCAGGTGCTGCCGAACACCGCGGGCTGCTACACGGCCGGGGACGCGGTCCTCACGGCCCGGCTCGCCCGCGAGGCGCTCGGCACCGACTGGGTCAAGCTCGAAGTGATCGCCGACGAGCACACCCTGCTGCCCGACCCGGTCGAACTCCTGGACGCCGCCGAGACGTTGGTCGACGACGGTTTCACCGTGCTTCCGTACACGAACGACGACCCCGTGCTGGCCCGGAAGCTGGAGGACGCCGGCTGCGCGGCGGTCATGCCGCTGGGATCGCCGATCGGGTCGGGGCTCGGCATCCGCAATCCGCACAACTTCCAGCTCATCGCGGAGCGTGCCACTGTCCCCGTCATCCTCGACGCGGGTGCCGGAACGGCGTCCGACGTCGCCTTCGCCATGGAGCTCGGCTGCGCGGCGGTGATGCTGGCCTCGGCGGTGACGCGGGCGCAGGAGCCCGTGGTGATGGCCGAGGCGATGCGGCACGCGGTGGCGGCGGGCCGGCTGGCCCGGCGGGCCGGACGGATCCCGCGCCGCCACTACGCCGAGGCGTCCTCGCCCACGGAGGGCGTCGCCGCCTTCGACCCGGAACGGCCCGCCTTCGGCGGCTGAGACCGGGTCTTCGACGGCTGAGGCCGGGCCGTCGGCGGGCAGGGCCCGGGGGACGAGGGGCACGGGTGCCCGGGAAACCCGCCGTACGGGAGGCCCGGAATTCCGTGCCGGATTCGCGACGCGCTTTCCCACACCTAAAACCCAAAAAGGGCAATACGGACTATTCGTGTCACCGTTCGGCTTCATTGCCCGTTCCGCGGCCGTCCACGGATTTTCGTCCGGTGCACGACTCGTAGACTCGTCCGCGATGGATACGAGCCTTCAGGACCACTCCTCCGGGGCGGCCGGGGAGACCCCGCCGGTCGGCCAGGTGCTCGACGGCCGCTACCGCGTCGAGTCACGCGTCGCCGTCGGCGGCATGGCAACGGTCTACCGCGCCGTGGACCTGCGGCTCGACCGCGAGCTGGCCCTGAAGGTCATGCACCCCTCGCTCGCGGCCGACGCCGCCTTCGTGGACCGCTTCATCCGCGAGGCCAAATCCGTGGCCCGCCTCGCGCACCCCAACGTCGTCGGCGTCTACGACCAGGGCGCGGACGGCACGTACGTCTACCTGGCCATGGAGTACGTGTCGGGCTGCACCCTCCGTGACGTGCTGCGCGAGCGCGGCGCGCTCCAGCCGCGCGTCGCCCTCGACATCCTCGAACCGATGCTGGCGGCTCTCGGCGCCGCCCACCACGCCGGCATGGTCCACCGCGACATGAAGCCGGAGAACGTCCTGATCGGCGACGACGGCCGCGTGAAGGTCGCCGACTTCGGGCTCGTGCGGGCAGTCGACAGCCAGACGTCCGTGGGGACCGACTCCATCCTCGGCACCGTCTCCTACCTCGCCCCCGAGCAGATCGAGCACGGCACGGCCGACACCCGTACCGACCTCTACGCGTGCGGCGTGATGCTCTACGAGATGCTGACGGGAGCGAAACCGCACGCGGGGGGCACGCCCGCCCAGGTCCTCTACCAGCACCTGCAGGAAGCGATGCCCGTCCCGTCGGCGTCCGTTCCGGGACTGGCCCCGGGCCTGGACGCCCTGGTCGCACGGGCCACCGGGCGCGACCCCGACAGCCGTCCGTACGACGCGGGCGCGATGCTCTCCGAGGCCCGCGCCATGCGGGCGATGCTCACGGACGCCGAACTGGACGCCGTCCCGCCGCAGGCCACGGGCGCCGGGACGGGCCACGCCGGGCCGGAGGAGCGTACGAGCGTGCTCCCCCGCCCCGCGGACCGGTACGGCGCCTACAGCCACGGCGACGACGACGCGCTCAACCGCACCGCCCGCTTCGCCGCTCCCCCGCCGGACGAACCGCCCCACGCCCACCAGGGCGGCCCCGGCGGGCGGCGCGCCGGAGGGCGGGTCTTCCTCGTGACGCTCGCCGTGGTGCTGCTGATGCTGGTGGGCACGGGCGTGTGGTACATCAACTCCGGCCAGTTCACCCGGACTCCCGCAGTGCTGGACAAGACCGAGGCCGAGGCCCGGAAGGTCATGGACGGCTCGGGTCTCGACGTCAAGATCAGCCGCGACTACAGCGAGCGCGTCGACCGCGGGCACGTCATCGACACCGATCCGGACCCGGGCTCCCGCATCCGCAGGACAGGGACCGTCACCCTCGTCGTCTCGCGCGGCCCCGAGATCGTGAAGGTCCCGGACCTGGCCGGTACGCCGCTGGCCGAGGCGAAGAGCAAGCTCAAGCGGGCGGGCCTGGAGCCCGGCGTGGTCAAGCGCGAGTTCAGCGAGGACACCGCGCAGGGGGCCGTCGTCGGCACCCGTCCCGACAGCGGCTCCGAACTGCGCCCCGGCAGCCCCGTGGCGCTGACCGTCTCCAAGGGCACCCCGGTCGACGTGCCGGACGTGGTGGGGGACGACGCGGACAGCGCCCGTGAGGACCTCGAGGAAGAGGGGCTGAAGGTACGGGTCGCGGAGAAGCGCGTCTTCTCCGAGGAGGACGAGGGCGAGGTCGCCCGCCAGTCCCCGTCCGAGGGCAGCGAGGCCGCCGAGGGCGACACCGTCACGATCACGATCTCCAAGGGCCAGGACCTGGTGGAGGTACCCGACGTGGAGGACCTGGACAAGGACAAGGCCCGCCGGAAGCTGCGGGAGGCGGGCTTCGACGTCACCGTGCGCCGCCTCTTCATCGGCGACAAGGTCTTCAACCAGTCCCCCGACGCCGGCAAGGAGGCTCCGCGCGGCTCCCGCGTGACCCTCTGGCTCCGCTGACGGCGCCCTCGGAGGGGGCGCGCGGAAGGTACGACGTCGCGGGGAGGCACGCGCGGGCGTGTGAAGGGGCCGCAGCGTAGCGCTTCCCGCCCCGTTCGGGCCCTGCGAGCAGCGGCCGGTGCCCGTCCGGGAGGCGGGGAAACGCCGCCTCGCGTGTGACACCGGACATAGGGCCCACATCACGTACGAGGTCCTTTAGTGCCTCCGGAGCGCCCCATCTCGCGCGCAGAACACGGGAAATGAGCTCCTTCTCCGCCCGGAACGCGTCCGGTGATAACGAGCCGGGATAGTACGTCACACCTTTGTGTTGTCTTTTACGAACCTCTAAGAATTGCCTTCGGTCGCATACGCCGGGGTCCCGAACTCGGCGTACACCGCCTTTCCCGGCCTCTGCGACGCACGCAATGTTGAAAGGTTCGCTCACAATGCCCAGCATTCTCGGCTACGTCCGCAACCCCAAGTTCACGCGTATCTCCGCCGCAGGTATATCGGCCGCCGGTGCGGCAGCTCTCGCGTTCACCGTCATTCCCGGCTCGGCGGACGCAGGTGACAAGTCCCAGTCCGCCGCCAAGAAGGTCACGGCCTCGCAGAAATCATCCAGTCCCGATTCGCCCCGGGACAGGGCCGAACTGAAGGCCGCCAAGCAGGGCACCCTGGACTCCGACGTCCAGCGCTCGGGCGACGTCGTCGCGGCTCAGAAGGAAGGCGTGGCCAAGCAGAAGGCCGTGGCCTCCGAGCGCGCCGCCGCCGTCAAGGAGCAGGCCGACAAGAAGATCGCCGCCGCCGAGAAGGCGGAGAAGGAGCGCAAGGCCGAGGCGAAGGCCAAGGCCTCGCGTGACGCCAAGCGGGCCGCCGCCAAGCCGACCTACCCGAACAACCTGGACGGGTGGATCCGCGAGGCCATGGCCATCATGAAGAAGCACAACATCCCCGGCTCCTACGAGGGCATCAAGCGGAACATCATCCGTGAGTCCGGCGGCAACCCCAACGCCGTCAACAACTGGGACATCAACGCGCAGAACGGCACCCCGTCCAAGGGTCTGCTGCAGACCATCAAGCCCACCTTCGACGCCTACCACGTCGAGGGCACGTCCACCGACATGACCGACCCCGTGGCCAACATCGTGGCCGCCTGCAACTACGCGGCCGACCGCTACGGTTCGATGGACAACGTCAACTCGGCATACTGAGGGTGTGACGGACAAGCGACAGCGCAATCCCATTGGCGGCCACGTCCCCGTAGCTGGGGGGCTGGCCGCCTCTGGCATTTCCTATGCAGACGACATCGGCGCGGAAGCGGTACAGGTATTCGTCGCCAACCCGCGCGGCTGGGCGACGACTTCCGGAAAGCCCGAACAGGACGAGAAATTCCGCGACGCGTGCGCCGAACGCGGAGTCCCCGCATACGTCCACGCGCCCTACCTCATCAATTTCGGCTCGCACACCCAGGCGACCGCGGACAACTCCGTTTCCTCTCTTCGGCATTCACTGCGCCGCGGCCGGGAAATCGGAGCGCGGGGCGTCGTGGTGCACACGGGCGCGGCCACCGGCGGCCGGTCCCGCGAAACCGCCCTCGCCCAGGTGAAGTTGCTTCTCCGGCCGGTCCTCGAGGACCTGACGGACGACGATCCGTGGCTGCTCCTGGAACCGACCGCGGGACAGGGATTCTCCCTCTGCTCCCAAGTCGGCGAACTCGAACCGTACTTCGAGGCCCTCGGCCGCCATCCGCGGCTCGGGGTCTGCCTCGACACGTGCCACGTCTTCGCCGCAGGCCACGATCTGGCCGCGCCCGGCGGTGTGAAGCGGACGCTCGACGAGTTGGAGGCCGTGACGGGCCCCGGACGCCTCAAGCTCATCCACGCGAACGACTCGAAGGACGTCGCGGGCGCGCACAAGGACCGGCACGCCAACATCGGCGCGGGCCACATCGGCACGGACCCGTTCGCCGAGTTGATGGTCCACCCGGCCACCGAGGGTGTGCCTCTCGTCATCGAGACCCCCGGCCGTAAGGAGGGCCACGCGGCGGATGTGGCGCGGCTGAAGGAACTGCGGGAACGCCGATGACGGCGCGGGAGCACACTCCGGCCCCCTGGGGGACGGCGGCACGGGCGACGCTGCACTGCCTCACAGGGTGCGCTGCGGGCGAGGTCGCCGGCATGGCCATCGGCACCGCACTGCGCTGGCACGACGTGCCGACCATGGCGACGGCCATCGCTCTCGCCTTCGTCTTCGGCTACAGCCTCACCGTCTTCGCGGTGCTGCGCGCGGGAGTCAGCCTGAGGGCCGCCGTCAAGGTGGCCCTGGCCGCGGACACCGTGTCGATCGTGATCATGGAGATCACCGACAACACGGTCCTCGCGCTCGTCCCCGGGGCGCTGGACGCCCACCTGGCGGACGGGCTCTTCTGGGCGTCCCTCGCGGCGTCCTTCGCGGTGGCCTTCGTCGTCACGACACCCGTGAACCGCTGGCTGATCGGGCGGGGCAGGGGCCATGCGGTGGTCCACGCCTACCACTGAGAGCCCGGCGCCCGGCCGCCGTCCCGCGCCGGCCGGGCGCTACGGGGCCGCTCCCGGGGCCGGCGGAGCGCCTACAGCTCGGGGCCGTCGCCGGGTTCCTCCTGGTAGGAGTACCGCTGCTCCCGCCAGGGGTCGCCGATGTTGTGGTAGCCGCGCTCCTCCCAGAAGCCGCGGCGGTCGGTGGTCATGTACTCCACGCCGCGCACCCACTTGGGCCCCTTCCAGGCGTAGAGCTGCGGGACCACGAGCCGGAGCGGGAACCCGTGTTCGGCGGTGAGGAGTTCGCCCGCGCGGTGGGTGGCGAAGAGCGTGGTGCGCGCCTCGAAGTCCGCGAGACGCAGATTCGAGCTGAAGCCGTACTCCGCCCAGACCATGACGTGGGTGACGTCCTCCGCGGGCGGCGCCAGTTCCAGGACGTCGCGGGCGAGGACACCGCCCCACTCGACACCGGTCATGCTGAACTTGGTCACGCAGTGCAGATCGGCGACCACGGTGTCGTACGGCAGCGCCGAGAACTGCTCGTGGTCCCAGGAGTGCTTCTCGCCGTCCGCCGTCGCTCCGAAGACCCGGAAGTCCCACTTCTCGGGCCTGAACTTCGGCACGGGGCCGTAGTGCGTGACCGGCCAGCCGCGCTGGAGACGCTGACCCGGCGGAAGCGGTTGCTGCTCCCCCTCACGACTCTCCGGCTCGCCCATCTCCCCATGGTGACAGACCCTGCCGCAGCCGCTTTCCCGCACCCCGTCCGCGCGGTGTTCGAGGCGCTTCCGCACGCCAATTCGGGCGAATTCGGTAAGCCTACTCTTACTGGACCAGTCCGCCACACGGTGCGAGGATGCGCAGGCGCGCGCATGTCCGTGATCTCTCCATCCCTGGAAGGAGCCCACAGCTATGCAGGGCGATCCCGAGGTCATCGAGTTCCTCAATGAGCAACTGACTGCCGAGCTCACCGCCATCAACCAGTACTTCCTGCACGCCAAGATGCAAGAACACAACGGCTGGACGAAGCTCGCGCGGTACACCAGGGCCGAGTCCTTCGACGAGATGCGTCACGCCGAGCGCCTCACGGACCGGATCCTGTTCCTCGACGGGCTGCCCAACTACCAACGGCTCTTCCATGTAAACGTCGGGCAGACGATCACCGAGATGTTCACCGCGGACCGGCAGATCGAGGTGGAGGCCATCGACCGGCTGAAGCGCGGCGTCGAAGTCATGCGCGCCAAGGGCGACATCACGTCGGCGAACATCTTCGAGGAGATCCTCGCCGACGAGGAGCACCACATCGACTACCTGGACACGCAGCTCGCACTGATCGAGAAGTTGGGCGAGCCGCTCTACATCGCGCAGCTCATCGAGCAGGAAGCGCCTTCGGAAGGCTCCTCGGCAGGCTGAGGCAGGCACTCCGCCTGACGCCGGCCCCGGCCGGCTCCGGCAACACGCACGAGCGTCCCGTGTCCTCATGGACACGGGACGCATTGCTGAGTGAGGCGGTCTAGGGGCTGTCTGACAAATGGCGCCGTTCGCCCGGAGGGCGGGGCTCGCGTCGTCTGGTGCGTGCGGATGCAAGGCGGAGGTCCGTCCTCGTAGTGGGCTACTCGGTCGGTCCGACAACGCAGCAGACGTGCGTGCCAGGCGGCGCGAGCCAGGCGGGATTTGTCAGACAGACCCTAAGCCGCTTCGGCGACGCCGGCCCTCTCGTCCTCACCGCGGAAGGCCTCGGCGGCGAGTGCGGCAGGCATGCTCACCGCCGGCTCGGTCTCCTCCAGCTGCCTGCGCGGGCAGCCGCCGCGTCCGAGAAGCCCCTGGATGCGCCGCACGCACGATCCGCAGTCGGTTCCGGCCTTGCTGGCCGAGGCGATCTGTCGCGGTGTACAGGCTCCGGCCTCCGCGTGCTCGCGGACCTGCCGCTCCGTGATTCCGAAGCAGGAGCAGACGTACACGCGCATCTCCTTCGCCCGGGGCCTGGCCGGGCGGGGTCGACTACCGCTCCGGCTTGATGAGGTTAACCTAACCTTACCTGCCGCGGGCTGTCCAGAAACACGGGATGGGGCCCGCATCACAGCAGCGATGCGGGCCCCATAGCGCGGTGCCTCGTCACTGGTCCCGGTACATCTCCGCGACCAGGAAGGCCAGATCGAGCGACTGGCTGCGGTTCAGCCGCGGGTCGCAGGCCGTCTCGTAGCGCTGGTGCAGATCGCCGACGAAGATCTCGTCGCCGCCGCCCACGCACTCCGTGACGTCGTCGCCCGTCAGCTCGACATGGATGCCGCCGGGGTGGGTGCCCGAGCCCTTGTGGACCTCGAAGAAGCCCTTGACCTCGTCCAGGACGTCGTCGAACCGGCGGGTCTTGTGCCCGCTCGCTGCCTCGAAGGTGTTCCCGTGCATGGGGTCGCAGACCCACACGACCTGCGCGCCGGAGGCGCTGACCTTCTCGACGAGAGTGGGCAGCCGGTCGCGGATCTTGTCCGCTCCCATGCGGGTGATGAAGGTGAGCCGCCCGGGCTCGCGGTCCGGGTCGAGGCGGTCGATGAGCGTGAGCGCCTCCTCCGGAGTGGTCGTCGGGCCGAGCTTCACACCGACCGGGTTGCGCACCTGGGCGGCGAACTCGATGTGGGCGCCGTCCAGTTGTCGCGTGCGCTCACCGATCCACACCATGTGGCCCGAGACGTCGTACAGCTTTCCGCTGCGCGAGTCCGTGCGCGTCATGGCCGACTCGTAGTCGAGCAGCAGCGCCTCGTGCGAGGAGAAGAACTCGACGGTCTTCAGCTCCTCCGGGTCCGTGCCGCAGGCGTGCATGAACTTCAGCGCCTGGTCGATCTCGCGCGCCAGCGCCTCGTACCGCTGCCCGGACGGGGAGCGCTTCACGAAGTCCTGGTTCCAGGCGTGCACCTGACGCAGGTCGGCGTAGCCGCCGGTGGTGAAGGCGCGCACCAGGTTCAGCGTGGAGGCCGACGCCTGGTACATCCGCTTCAGCCGCTGCGGGTCCGGCCTGCGGGCCTCCTCGGTGAACTCGAAGCCGTTCACCGAGTCGCCGCGGTACGACGGCAGCGTCACACCGTCACGCGTCTCGGTCGGCTTCGAACGCGGCTTGCTGTACTGCCCGGCGATCCGGCCGACCTTGACGACGGGCACGGACCCGGCGTAGGTCAGGACGGCGCCCATCTGGAGCAGCGTCTTCAGCTTGTTGCGGATGTTGTCCGCGCTGACCTGGTCGAATGCCTCCGCGCAGTCGCCGCCCTGGAGCAGGAACGCCTCTCCCCGGGCGACGGCACCCAGACGGGCGCGCAGCTGGTCGCACTCGCCCGCGAAGACGAGGGGCGGATAGGACTCGAGCTCGGCGACGGTCTCGCGCAGAGCCTCGTGGTCCGGCCAGTCGGGCTGCTGCGCCGCGGGAAGGTCTCGCCAGGTGCGGGCACCGGCGTCGGGATTGGCGTTCACATTCACGCGCCCCAGGTTACGGGGTCACCCCGGCGGTCCCACCCGGCCGCCCGAGTGCTGAGACGGAAAGCACCCGCGCGGCCCGGCCTGCTGTAGGCTCCGCGCCATGCTCGCGCAGACCCGCCCCGTGCTTCCGCCGGAAGCACTCCTGAACAGCTGGTGGTGGACCGCTCATCCGGCGGCCCACTGACTGCGCGCGCACCACGACAGACCGACGACGCGATGGCCGCCCGAGGGGCGGCCATCAGCGTGTCCGCGGCCGTTCCTCCCTGCCTGACACCGCAGTGACCAGGAAGGAACGATCAGATGACCCATTCCGGAGAGAACCCCGGCGCGGCCGGGAAAGCCGCGGGCGGAGCCGGCGAGGACCGCGCGTGCGGGCCCGGTGCCGCTGCCGCGCTCGTCCGCCGCCTGCTGGACGAGGATGCTCCGCCCTTCGCGCTGCTGCGCAGACGTACGCCCGGACGTGACGCGGAGACCGTCGAGGTCCTCATCGGAGCGGTGCGGGAGGTGTCCGCGCTCGCCGGGATCCCCGGCGGCGGACGGGGCGCCCTCGCGCTCGTGCCCTTCCGGCAGATCCGCGAACGCGGCTTCGACGCGCGCGACGACGGCACGCCGCTTGCCGTCCTCGTCCCGGCGGAGGTGCACGAGCTGCCGCTGGGGGACGTCGTCGCGGCGCTGCCCGGCCGCCCGGTGAAGGTGGAGGACGGCGGGTTCGACGTCAGTGACGAGGCGTACGCGGAGACGGTCCGGCGCGTCGTCGGGGAGGAGATCGGCACGGGCGAGGGCGCCGACTTCGTCATCAGGCGCACGTACCGGGGCCGCATCGACGGGTTCGGGCGCGGCCATGCCCTCTCGCTGCTGCGGCGCCTGCTGACCGAGGAGAGAGGCGCGTACTGGACGTTCGCCGTGCACACAGGGGAACGCGTCCTGGTCGGGGCGAGTCCCGAGGTCCACGTGCGGGTGAGCGGCGGCACCGTGGTGATGAACCCCATCAGCGGCACGTACCGGTACCCGCCGGAGGGCCCCTCGGTGGAGGGCCTGCTCCGCTTCCTCGGCGACCGCAAGGAGCGCGAGGAGCTGTCGATGGTCGTCGACGAGGAGCTGAAAATGATGTGCGCCGTCGGGGACAAGGGCGGAGTGGTCGTCGGCCCGCGCCTGAGGGAGATGGCGCACCTGGCGCACACGGAGTACGAACTGCGGGGCCGCAGCACCCTGGACGTGCGCGAAGTGCTGCGCGAGACGATGTTCGCCGCGACCGTGACCGGCTCGCCCGTGGAGAACGCCTGCCGCGTCATCGGCCGCCACGAGCCGGACGGCAGGGGCTACTACGCGGGAGCGCTCGCGCTGATCGGCCGCGACGCGGGAGGGTCCCAGACCCTCGACTCCCCCATCCTCATCAGGACGGCCGACATCGACGCCCGCAGCGGGCAGCTGCGGGTCGCCGTCGGCGCCACGCTGGTCCGCGCCTCCGACCCGGCCGGCGAGGTCGCCGAGACGCACGCCAAGGCGGCCGCGGTGCTCAGCGCGCTCGGCGTACGCGAAGCTCCGTCCCGGAGGCCCGGGGTACGGCGTGAGACGCCGCGGCTGGCCGGCGATCCGCGGGTGCGTGCGGCGCTCCAGGCGCGCAGGGCGGACCTGGCGCCCTTCTGGCTGCGGATGCGGACGGGCGAGGAGCCCGGGCCCGCCGGCGCCGGACGGCCCGGCAGCGTCAGCACGGGACGGGAGGGCGCCGGTGTCCTCGTCGTGGACGGCGAGGACAGCTTCACCTCCATGCTCGCGCATCTGCTGCGCACCACCGGCGCCCGCGTCGAGGTGCGGCGCTACGACGAGCCGGGCCTGGACCGGGCCGCGCTCCGCCACGACGGGCCGGTCGTGCTCGGCCCCGGACCCGGCGACCCCCGCGAGACGTCCGCGAGGATGCGCGCGCTGCGCGGGCTCGCGGCGCTGCTGCTGCGCGAGCACCGGCACGGGCTGCTGGGGGTCTGCCTGGGGCATGAACTGCTCGGCGCCGAACTGGGGTTGGAGATCGTCCGGAAGGCGCGGCCCTACCAGGGGGCGCAGGAGGAGATCGACCTCTTCGGGCGGCGGGAGACAGTGGGCTTCTACAACTCCTACACCCTGCGCTGCGGCCCGGAGGACCCGGAAGACGGCATCCCGGGGCCCGGTGCCCTACCGGCGGGGGTGGAGGTCAGCCGCGACGCGGCGAGCGGGGAGGTGCACGCGCTGCGCGGGCCGGGCTTCGCCGGCGTGCAGTTCCACCCGGAGTCGGTACTGACCCTCGACGGACCGGGGATCGTCACGGAGCTGCTGGCCGGGCTCGTGCCGGCCGGGCGCTCCGGCAGCCGCTGAAGGGGCGGCGGGCCCGCCGCCGCAGTGGTCTGCGGCGGCGGGACGAGCGCCGGCCCGGACACCGGCCGTCCGGCCTCCGTGCGGATCGGCCGGCGCGGGGCCGCCCGACGCTCCCGCCGCTCAGCCGAAGAAGACGCTTGCCTCTTCGTACAGCTCCGGGTCGACGGTCTTCAGCTGCGCCGTCGCCTCCGAGATCGGCACCCTGACGATCCTGGTGCCCTCGAGGGCGACCATCTTCCCCCAGTCCTCGTCCCGCACGGCGTCGATGGCGTGCAGCCCGAAGCGGGTGGCGAGCCAGCGGTCGAAGGGCGTCGGGGTCCCGCCGCGCTGGGTGTGGCCCAGCACGGTCGTACGGGCCTCCTTGCCCGTCCGCTTCTCGATCTCCTTGGCCAGCCACTCGCCGACGCCGGAGAGCCGCACATGACCGAAGGAGTCGTGGGAGTCGTCCTTGAGGACCATGTCGCCGTCCTTGGGCATGGCGCCCTCCGCGATGACGACGATGGGGGCGTAGCTCGCCTTGAAGCGGGACTGGACGTAGCCGCACACCTCGTCGACGTCGAAGCGGCGCTCGGGGATGAGGATGCAGTTGGCGCCGCCCGCGAGGCCGGAGTGCAGGGCGATCCAGCCCGCGTGACGCCCCATCACCTCCACGACGAGCACCCGCATGTGGGACTCGGCCGTGGTGTGGAGCCTGTCGATCGCCTCCGTCGCGACGTTGACCGCGGTGTCGAAGCCGAACGTGTAGTCGGTGGCGGACAGGTCGTTGTCGATCGTCTTGGGCACGCCGATGCACTTGACGCCGAACTCGTCGGTGAGACGGGCCGCGACGCCGAGGGTGTCCTCACCGCCGATCGCGATGAGAGCGTCCACCTCGAACTTGGCGAGGTTGTCCTGGATCCGGCGGACCCCGTTCTCCTCCTTGAAGGGGTTGGTGCGGGAGGAGCCGAGGATCGTGCCGCCGCGCGGCAGGGTGCCGCGCACCGCGGGGATGTCGAGCCGGACGGTGTCCCCCTCCAGCGGGCCGCGCCAGCCGTCCCGGAAGCCGAGGAACTCGTAGTCGTACTCCTGGACGCCCTTGCGGACGACGGCCCTCATGACGGCATTGAGCCCGGGGCAGTCGCCGCCCCCGGTCAGCACTCCGACCCGCATGGGATCTCCCTTCTCACCGCCGCGCGACGCGCGACTCCGTACGCAACTGCGCACACGCTAGCGGTGATCCACATCACATGGGATGGTGCGGCGTGGATCTATTGCGGGTGTGACGGGACGGAACGGCGACAGCGCTGATCAGCGGCCCTACGCCCGTCCGGACGACCGGAACGCCGCCGGAGCCGTCCGCGCGGCGCGGCCGGCCGCGGCGTGCGGACGTCACTCCTCGTCGAGGCCCCGCTGTATCGCGTACCTCACCAGCTCCACGCGGTTGTGGAGCTGCAGCTTGCCCAGGGTGTTCTGCACGTGGTTCTGGACCGTGCGGTGCGAGATGACCAGGCGCTCGGCGATCTGCCGGTAGCTCAGCCCCTTCGCGACCAGCCGCAGAACCTCCGTCTCGCGGTCGGTCAGATGCGGCACGGCGGGCTCGTCCGGCCCGGCCGGGGGCGCGGGATCGGAGGCGAGCCTGCGGTACTCGCCGAGCACAAGCCCGGCGAGACCGGGCGTGAAGACGGGATCGCCCACAGCGGTACGGCGGACCGCGTCCTGCAGCTCCTCCATGCTCGCCGACTTCACCAGGTAGCCCGTGGCGCCGGACTTCACGGCCTCCAGGACGTCCGCGTGCTCGCCGCTCGCCGACAGCACCAGCACGCGCAGTTCGCTGCCCGCGCCGACCAGCCGGCGGCAGACCTCGACTCCCGGCAGGCCCGGCAGGTTGAGGTCGAGGACGAGGACGTCGGGTGCCGCCGCCCGCGCGCGCCGCACGGCCTGCGGGCCGTCGCCCGCCGTGGCCACGACGTCGAAGCCCGCCTCGCCGAGGTCGCGGGCGACCGCGTCCCGCCACATCGGGTGGTCGTCGACGACCATCACCCTGACCGGGCGCTGCTCGGGACGCTGCTTCTCGTCTTCCTGCGCCTTGTCCGTCTTCTCCATCGCGGTGTCCCCCGACGTCGTCGCATCCGTCATGATCGCGCGGACCTCCCGGCCGCCGCCTTCGGCAGCCTCAGCTCCACCTCCGTGCCCTGGCCGGGCACCGACAACAGCTCGGCACCGCCGCCCAGTTCACGCATCCGCCCGCGGATGGACAGCGCGACGCCGAGCCTTCCCTCGGCCTCCGCGGCCTCCAGCCGCCCCTCGGACAGCCCCGGGCCGTCGTCCCGTACGGTCACGAGCACTCCGTCCGGTTCGTCCTCCAGCGAGATCCACGCGTGGGCGGGCCCTCCGGCCGGGCCCTTCGCGTGCTGCCGCACATTGTCGAGGGCGGCGCTGACAGCCGCCGCCAGCTCCCGCGCCGCGTGCTCCGGCAGCAGCACGGGCGCTCCCGGCTCGACGAAGGTGACGCCCGCCCCGGCGTGCCGGGAGAGCAGCGGGCGCAGATCGCACTCCGGGCCGCCGGACGCGTCGCCGCTGCCGGTGACCCCGGCGCGGCCGGTACGCCCGTTCCCGCCGTCCTCCGCGCCGGCACCGCGCCCCGGCCTGCGTCTCACCGGCGCGAGGATCCGGCTCCGTCCGCCGGAGCCGCCGCGCGCGGCCTCCGCCGACGGCGGCCCTTCCTGCTCGTGGGCGGGGGCGGTGCCCTGCGCGGGGACGAGGCCGCTGGAGACGAGCGTGCGCAGCGCGACCTCCTGCTCGCCGGCCATCCTGCCCAGCTCGGCGGCCTCACCGCCGAGCGCCGTCCCGCGGCGCTGCACCATGGCGAGGACCTGGAGGACGCTGTCGTGGATGTCGCGGGCCAGGCGCTCCCGCTCGCGGGTGGCGGCTTCGATCTGCAGCGCCTGGGCGAGGGTGCGCTCGCTGGCGCGGACGACCTCGACGACGTAGCCGATGCCGATGCTCGCGACGCACACCAGCAGGACGTTGTGGAGGGTGGGCCGGGTCACGTCGCCCTGCTCGAGGATGTTGGCGATTCCCACCAGCACCGACGCCCCGGCTCCCCAGCGCCAGCCGCCCTTGAGCGCGAACGCCAGGACGGGCCCGGCCACCCAGATCGTGGGGATGGTGGGGTTCACCGCCCCCGCCCCGTCCACGTACACCGACAGCAGGATCCCGCCGACGGCGAGGGTGACGTCCACCGCGAGGAACCGCTTGGTGCAGCGCCGCGCCGAGGAGACCTGGGAGAGGGTCGCCAGCGTCCAGACGGTGAGCACCGCCAGGTAGACGGCGCCGGGGACGGGGTGGCGGAAACGGTCGAGGGCCCACACGTAGATCGTGATCGCGTAGCCGACGGCGAGCAGCCGATAACCCGTCAGCGCGTGCCACAACGGCTGTTCGACAGACATCTTGGTGACCAACTTCGCTGCCCCGCCCCCTGATCGCGCTTGCTCTGCCGTCGTCCACCGGTGCTGCGTGAGTACCGGTGTGCTGTGTGCCCTGTTGCTCTTGTGCCGCTGTGCCGTGCACCCGTGAGGCGTGCCCGGTGTGCTGTGCAGTGTGCCCTGCGGCCTCGGCGCGCGGTACCGCGATCGGGTCGGTGCGAGGGCTACGCGGCCCTGTCCTGCTCGTTCCGCGCGGTGCTCGCGGGCGCCGGTCCGCTGCTCGGACCGTGCCCCGGCCCGGGGTTCGTCGGGGGCTCGTCGTTGCCCGGTCCTCCCGGGCGGGGGCTCCTCTGCGGCTCCTTCTCCGCCGCCCTGGCCTTCTCCGCCTCGGCCTTCCGCTTGGCCTCCTCGGCCAGTTGCCGTTTGGCGGCGGTGGCGTACATGTCGACGTACTCCTGACCGGAGAGCCGCATGATCTCGTACATGACCTCGTCGGTCAGCGCCCGCTGGATGAAGCGGTCGTTCTCCATGCCCTGGTAGCGGCTGAAGTCGAGCGGCCGGCCGATGCGGATGCCCGGCCGCATGAGCCGGGGCACCACCTGGCCGGGTGGCTGGATCTTTTCCGTATCGATCATCGCGACGGGCAGTACGGGAGCCCCCGAACGCAGCGCGACCCGGGCGAGCCCGCCGGGCTTACCGCGGTACAGACGGCCGTCCGGGGAACGCGTCCCCTCCGGGTAGATGCCGAACAGCTCGCCGCGGGAGAGGACTTCGAGGCCGCTGCGGATGGCCGCCTCGCCCGCACCCCGTGCACCGGAGCGGTCCACCGGCAGCTGCCCGACGCCCTTGAAGAAGGCCGCAGTGAGCTTGCCCTTCACACCGGGGGAGGTGAAGTACTCGGCTTTCGCGATGAAGGTGACCTTGCGGTCCAGGACCGCGGGGAGGAAGAAGGAGTCCGAGAAGGACAGATGGTTGCTGGCGAGGATCGCCGGCCCGTGCTCCGGCACATGCTCAAGCCCCTCGACCCAGGGCCGGAAGGCAAGCTTGAGCCCGTTGCCGACCGACAGTTTCATCGCTCCGTAGAACAACCGAGGACCTCCTGATTCCGACATGGCGACCCTATCTCGCCATCCCGGAAGCAGCGCTCCTCCGTCAGGCAGAGCGGAACTACCCGGTCCCCCGCCCCCGCGCGTAGGCTTGCAGACCCGTCCCCCAGGGGCGGGAGCCCTGCCGCAGCGCCGCGGGCCGCGCCGCAGCACCGCACCGAGACGCCGACCGATCCGAGACAGACCGGCTGGAGGCCGACGTGTCCATCCTTCCCGGAGCCGAGCCCATGCGACATGACGGATCGGAGACGGGCGTCCTGGTCTGCCACGGCTTCACAGGCTCCCCGCAGTCCGTGCGCCCGTGGGCCGACCATCTGGCGGCGCAGGGGCTGACGGTCTCGCTGCCGCTGCTGCCGGGGCACGGCACCCGCTGGGAGGACCTGGCCGTCACCGGCTGGCAGGACTGGTACGCGACGGTCGACCGCGAGCTGCGCGACCTCTCCCGCCGCTGCGAACAGGTCTTCGTCTGCGGACTGTCCATGGGCGGCGCGCTGGCCCTCCGCCTGGCGGCGCGGCACGGGGACGCGGTGAGCGGGGTCGCCGTGGTGAACCCGGCCGTCACCTTCCCGCGCCTCCAGGGGTACGCGCTGCCGCTGGGCCGTTTCGTGCTCCGGTCCGCGAAGGGCATCGCAAGCGACATCGCCAAACCCGGTGCGCAGGAGGTGGGTTACGAGCGGGTGCCGACCCACGCCGCGTACTCCGCGCGGGACTTCTTCCGCCGCGTGCTCGGCGAGCTGCCGCAGGTCACCCAACCGCTGCTGGTCATGCACAGCCGCGTCGACCACGTCGTGCCCCCGTCGGACTCGGCTCTCGTGCTCAGCAAGGTCTCCTCAGGCGACGTGACGGAGACCGTCCTCGAGGACAGCTTCCACGTGGCGACACTGGACCACGACGCGGAGCGCATCTTCGCCGACTCCTACGGATTCATCACCCGGCTCGCAGCGAGGAAGACAGCACGTGATGGAGCGTAATCCCGACGCGGAAGACCACAACTCCGGCGAGGATCCCGAGAGCGGACGGGATCCGGATCCGGCGCTGCCGCTGGACGAGGCGGCCGCCTGGGAGCAGATCGTCGCCGGTTACGGCGAGGCGCCCAAGGCGGACGACCTGGCTCCCGCCGGCGAGCCCGGCGGCGACGCGCGCACCGCGGCCCGGCCCACCTCCAACGCCGGCACCGGCCCCGGCTCGGACGGCGAGGGCGAGGGCGACGAGGGCGGCAAGGCCGTCCGCAGCTTCACCGTCTACTCGGCAGGGGCGGGGCCACGGGACTGGACGGCGCCCGGGGCCGACAGCGAGGACGGCGGCGAGAGCGACGAGGACGACGAGGGCCACTTCGTCCCGCCCGAACCTCCCCCGCTCCCCCAGACGGATCCCACGACGAAGTTCGCGTGGCTCGGCGTCCTCGGCGGCCCCCTTCTGCTGATCTTCGCGATCCTCTTCCAGCAAGACCTGACGTGGTGGATCACGACCCTCGGCGTCGGCGGCTTCCTGGGCGGATTCGCCACCCTCGTCGCCCGGATGAGGGACGGCAGCGACGAGGACGACTGGGACGACCCGGGCCGCGGCGCGGTGGTGTGACCCCCTCGGGCGGTGTGATCCTCGTGCTACGAGGTCAGGGCGGCACTCGCTGCCTCCGGGCCTGCGCGCCCGGCGCGGCGCTGTCAGCCGCCCCGGTGTGCCGAGATGTGTTCGGGCCCCGGCGCGGCGGGGTCTTCAGGCCCCCGTGCCGGACGGTACGCGCAGGGCGGCCAGCACGGGCAGGTGGTCCGTGGCGGCACACAGATCGGACGGCGTGATCCCGTCGAGCCCGTCCGGCACACCGCAGCCGAGCACCTCCACGCCCCGGGACGCGAGGACGGCGTCGATGCGCTGGTGCGGATCGCGCGGCGTCGAGGTGTACTCCCCGCCCCAGGGCTCCACGGCCCAGCAGTCCTGCAGCTTCGACGCGAGAGCCCGGAACGTCTTCCCCCGGGGACGCTCGTTGAGATCCCCCGCGGCGACGGTGTGCTCGGTCCCCAGAGCCGCCAGCTCGTCGAGGAGCATGCGCCCCTGCGCCTGACGCTCGTCGGTCTGCAGGCTCAGATGGCAGCTCAGCACGCCGAGGCGCGCCGAAGGACCGAAGCGCAGCACCGCCGTGGCGAAGCCCCGGCGGTGCAGCCCGGGAGTGTGCGGGAGCAGCACGTCCCGCGTGCTCTCCACGGTGGGGCGCAGCGAGGAGAGGATCATCGGCCCGGTGGCCGTCGCCCCGCCCGTGACGTAGACGAGCCCGCACTCGCGGGCCAGCCACGCGGCGTGCTTGCGCCAGCGGAAGAAGCGCGGCGCCTCCTGGACGCACACGACGTCGGGGGCGCACGCCCGGATGACCCGGGCGAGCGCCCTCCTGTCGTCCCGCATGGAGCGGATGTTGTAACTGAGCAGACGGACGACGGCGGAGCCGTCCGTCCCGGTCCGTCCTGCCGGCAGATCCGCGAGCGTCATCGGCGCGGTTCTCATCTCTCTTCCGACGGCCCGCGGCGACCGGGCCGGGCATCCCGGCCGTGCCGCTCAGCCAAGTAGCCGCTCAGCCAAGTACCTGAGTGCTGCCCGTAGTTCAGCCTTGCCTGGCGAGGTCCGCCACGCCCACCATGCCCGCCTTGCCGCCGAGCCGGGCCGCGAGGACCTCGGCGTGCGGCCGCCAGCGGCTGCCGACGAGCCAGCGGCGGTACGACTTGCGGATCGGGTCCAGCACCAGGTCTCCCTCGTCGGAGACGCCGCCGCCGACGATGAACGCCCCCGGGTCGAAGAGCGAGGCGAGGTCTGCCAGACCCGCACCCGCCCAACGGGCCAGCTCCCGGAAGGAGTCGACTGCCACGGGGCAGCCCTGCCTGGCGGCCTCGCTGATGTGCTTGCCCTCGACGCCCTCGGGAGTGCCGTCGCCCAGCCCCAGCAGGATCGCGGCGTTCTCCGGGGTCGCGGTGGCGCGCTGCCGGGCGTACCGCACGAGGGCGCTGCCGGAGGCGTACTGCTCCCAGCAGCCCTGGTTGCCGCAGCCGCACAGCAGACCGTCCGGCACCATGCGGATGTGGCCGAACTCCGCGGCTACGCCGAAGCGCCCGCGGTGGAGCTTGCCCCCGATGATGACGCCGCCGCCCAGACCGGTGCCGATGGTGATGCAGACGACGTCCTCGTGGCCGGTGCCGATGCCGAACTTGTACTCGCCCCAGGCCGCGGCGTTCGCGTCGTTCTCGATGACGACCGGCAGGTCGATGCGCTGCTCGACCTTGTCCTTCAGCGCCTCGTGGCGCCAGGTCAGGTTCGGCGTGAACAGGACCGTCGCGCGCTTGTCGTCGACGTAGCCCGGTGCCCCGATGCCGACGGCGTCCACCTCGTACTCGGCGCTGGCGTCCCGCACCGCGTCGGCGATCGCGTCGATCACGTGGTCCGCCGTGGGCGGGGTGGGCACGGTGCTGGTTTCCAGAATCGTTCCGTGCTCATCGACCACGCCGGCTGCGATCTTGGTGCCGCCGATGTCGACGCCGATTGTGAGTCCCATGTGTCCCTCGGTCTTCCGGTCCTTCCCCGCCGCGGAACACCGTACCGGAGGCCGTGCGCCGCGATTTCGTGCCCGTGGGCACGGTGGTCACCCCTCGTCGCCCGGACTCCGGTCGCCGTCCTGCCCGGCAGGCCCGGGGCGCTCCGGGGATCCGGCCGTTCCGGGGCCCTGCGTGCGCGGGCCGTCCTGGCCTTCGCCGGCCCCGGCCGCCTCGCCGTCCGCGTGCATCCCGCCGCTCCCGGACGTACCGGGGGCCCCGGACGTACCGCCGTCCACGGAGGCACCGCCGCTCTCGCCGGGCCGTGGGCCCGAGGGGTCCGACGGTCCCTTGTCGAGGTCGATCCGCTCCACCCCGGCCGGTCCGCCGGCGTCCGGGCCCGCGGCGGTGATCTCCGGGCCCGTCCCGTCCGCTTCGCCTCGTTCGCCTGCCGGATCGCCGGACTGCGGGGCCGCGCCGCCCGCTCCGGCCGTTCCCGAGGCTCCGGCCGTCCACCGCCCTTCGGCGTTCTGGACGGCGGCACGGTAGGCGGCGAGCAGCTCGCCGCCCGCAGCCGCGATGTGGTCGAAGACCCCCGGGTTGCGTTCGACGACCGGCTCGATGGCCGCCCTGGCCTGGGCGATCAGCTGCTGCGCCGCGCCCTGCGCGGCCGCGGAGGCCACAGTGCCGCCGAACGGCTTGCCCAGCTCGGCGACCCTGTCGGAGACCGCGTCCGCGAGGCGGCGCAGCTCCTCGGCCGCGCTCAGGGGCGGCTGCCCGTACTCCTCGCGGCGCCGTGCCTTCTCGGCGGCCAGGTCTTCCTCGCAGGCCGTGGCCCAGGCGTCGGCCTCGGGCTCGCGGGGCTCGGCGGCATCGCTCATGGCGGCGGCTCCTACGGAGGGGTTCGAAGGGTTCGAAGGAAGGGTGTACGGAAAAGCGGCGAGCGCGGCGCTCCACTCCCGACGTTACCCGAACGGCCGGGGGCCGATGGGGGCATGCCGCACGCCGGTACGAGCGGAAGCACCGCGTCCGTGCGGGCGGAGCGGGCCCCGCGTGCCGTCGCCGGCCCGCCGGACGTGCGTCAGCCCTTCGGCTCCTCCGGCCACAGCGCCGGGTCGGGCTCGCACCGCACGCGCAGCACTCCCCGCTCCAGTGCGGCGCCCGCCACGCGGCACCTGCGCAGCGCGGAGGGCAGCGTGAGGACACGCCGGTAGGGGCCGGCGCTGAGGATGAGCTCGTCGCCGCGCCGTACGAGGTCCAGCTCGCCCTTGCGCACGGCGGGCAGGGGAAGGTGCCACACCAGCAGCCCCTCGCTCGCGATCCGGTTCTCGACCTCGCCGGCGCCCGCGCGGCGGCCGCTTCCCGCGGCGTCCGCCACCGCGCCGGGGAGCCCGGCCGCGCGGGCGACGCGCTCCAGGTCCTCCACGCCGAGCGGGTCGCGCCCCAGGTGCGGCACTTCGAGCAGCGGCACGTCCTGCGCCTCGCATTCCTCGCGCAACGCCGCCAGGACGTCCCGCTGCCGCCCGGACAGGCCTCTCAGCCACGGGTCCGAACTCTCCATCGGCAGCAGGCGGTTGGCCACCACCGCCGCCAGCGGCAGTCCGTACAGGCCGGCTCCGGCACGTGCGAGGCGCAGCGCCTCGGCCGGCAGCGTCCCCGGTTCCGCGACGAGCCGTACGGACGTCCCCGGTGATTCCAGCATCTCCTCGACGGCGGCGAGTTCACCGTCCCAGCGAGCCGTGGTCTCGTACAGTGCGGCCGTCGGCATCGGCACGCCCACGAGCTGGGCCAGAGCGGGGCGCAGGGCGCGGGCGGCCTGGCGCTCCGGCGGCAGGAGTCGGCGCAGGTACCGGCGCAACTGGCTTGGAAGGGCGAGCAGTTGGAGCGCCGCCGGAGTGGGCGGCAGGTCGACGACGAGGGTGTCCCACGCTTCGACCGCGTGCGCCGCCCGCAGCGTGCGCAGCAGGGCGAACGCCTCGGCGCCGGGGAGTTCGGTCAGTTCGTCCTCGTCCAGGGCCTCCGCGCCGACCATGCCCAGCGCCGGACGGATCCGCTCCTGGAGGGCCCTCCCGCCGCTGCGGAACTGCGCCCCCGCGTCGATCCGCGCGACCCACAACCGGCCCTCGGTGGCGGGCACTTCGGCCGGCCCCTCCTGAACGGGCAGTGCACCGGAAGCGCCCGTGGCCTCACGGGCCGCGGGCTGCGGCACGCCGAGCAGCGGAGCCAGCACGGCGGGCGGTTCGCCGCTGAGCAGCAGCGTCCTCCTGCCGTTGCGGGCCTCCGCCAGCGCACTCGCCGCCGCGACGGTGGTGCGCCCCGCGCCACCCGGACCCGTGATCAGGAGCGTGCGCACCGGAGAGCTCCGGGACGGTCGGCCTGCCGCCTCCACCCGCTGCTCCCCCTCGAACCGGCCCTCGTCCTGGCCTTCGTGGTCGTTCCCGTGGTCGTGCTCGATCTCGTGCCCCCCGCCGGGCTCCGCCCGGAACGTGCCGGCTCCGTCGGCGCCGCCCGCCCCGGGGCCGTACGCGGTGGGCCGGGGCACCGGCGTCTCAGCCTTTGGCGTCTCCCGAACCGGCGGTCGCGCCGCCGCCCGACTCGACGCGCTTCTTCAGACCGGACAGGGCGCGGTCGATGATGACCTTCTCCGCCTTGCGCTTGATCATCCCCAGCATCGGGATCTTGACGTCCACGGTCAGCTGGTAGGTCACCTCGGTGCGCTCGCCGCCCGCCAGCGGGGCGAGGCGGTAGACGCCGTCGAGGGAGCGGAGCATCTGCGACTTCACCAGGGACCACCGGACCTCGTGCTCCCCGTGCCACTCGTAGGCGAGGGTGTGCTCGTCCTTGATGGCTCCGGCGTCCAGCAGCAGCCGCACCTGCTCGGCCCGGCCGGCCCCGTCCTCGGAGAGGACTTCGGCCTCCTTCACCTCGTCCGTCCACTCCGGGTAGCGCGCGAAGTCGGAGATCACCCCCATCACGGCAGACGGCGCTGCATCGATGGTGATGTTCGAACTGGTGTGTTCCGCCATCGCCGTGGCTCCTCCATTGCTGCGAGCTGGCCCCCGATTGCCGCTCGAAGGCTACCGCGCGTGCTCACCCGCCGACGCGGGGGTCCGGTCCGTCCCGCCGCCGGAGGACCCGCGGCCCTTCACCACTCCAGCACCCAGGGAGTGCCCGTCGCGTTGAAGTGGCCGACGTTCACGCACTCCGTCTGCCCCACCCGCATCCGCTGAACCAGCGGCTGGTGCACGTGCCCGAAGAGGTGGTAGCGGGGCCGTACGGCGTGCACCGCCTCCAGCAGCGCCTCGCTGCCCCGCTCGAACCGCCGGGCGACCGTGTCGTAGCACAACTCCGGGACGTCAGGCGGTATGTGGGAGCAGAGCACGTCGACCGGACCCAGCGCGGCCACCTTCGCGGCATACGTCTCGTCGTCGATCTCGTACGGCGTGCGCATCGGCGTCCGCAGCCCCCCGCCCACGAACCCGAAGCGCAGCCCGCCGATGTCGGCCGTCTCGCCGTCCAGCACGGTGGTGCCCTCGTTCGCGTACTCAGGCCAGAGAGGCGGCATGTCGACGTTCCCGTACGTGGCGTACGTCGGGGTGGGGAAGGCGGCGAACATCTCGGTGTACTGCGCGCGGACGGCCGCCTCGGTGGCGGCGACGCGGTCGATGCCCTCCCAGAGCTGCGCCGAGAGCTCCCGCGCCTCCGCGAAGCGGCCCTCCGTGCGCAACTGGACGATGAGGTCGGCGTTTTCGACGCCGAACAGGTCCGGGAAGATGCCGCGGGAGTGGTCCGCGTAGTCGAGGAAGAGAATCAGGTCGCCAAGGCAGACGAGTGCGTCGGCACCGTCACCCGCCGTGGCCAGGTCGCGGCTGTTGCCGTGTACGTCACTGACTACGTGGACTCGCATGGGCCCACCCTAGGCCGGAGTCCGCCCCGTACGGCACCGGTCACCGGGAGCCCCGCCCCACCTGCGGTTACTTTTCCGTCGGCGCCCGGAGGGATTAGGCTGCCGCCGACAGACCGGTGTCGTGTGACGCAGCAGACATCTCGGTGACAACCCCTATCCCGCCGCCCCTACCCGTGGGTAACGTCCGGGCCGTCATTCAATCGGGATCCCTCCGGAGATTCTGATCCGTGCCGCTGGAGGCCGCCCTCGGAGGCCACCGTGTCCGGCGCCGACGAGGAGCAACAGTCTTGCGCGAGTTCAGCCTTCCCGCCCTCTACGAGGTGCCGGCCGACGGAAACCTGACGGATCTCATCCGCCGCAACGCGGCGCAGCATCCCGAAGTGCCCGTCGTCGCCCGCAAGCGGGAAGGGCAGTGGACGGACGTCACCGCCACCGACTTCCTCGCCGAGGTGCAGGCTGCCGCCAAGGGTCTGATCGCGGCGGGCGTCGAACCGGGCGACCGCGTGGCCCTGATGTCCCGCACGCGCTACGAGTGGACGCTGCTGGACTTCGCCGTCTGGAGCGCCGGAGCCGTCACCGTCCCCGTGTACGAGACGAGTTCACCGGAGCAGATCGCCTGGATCCTCGGCGACTCCGGTGCGGTCGCCTGCCTCGTGGAGACGGCCGCGCACTCCGCCGCCGTCGAGTCCGTACGCGACCGGCTCCCCGCCCTGGAGCACGTCTGGCAGATCGAACCTCCGCACTCCGGCGGCCAGTCGGACGGTGCGGTGGCACGGCTGACGGAGGACGGCGCCCGCGTCCCCGACGCGGAGCTCAAGGCCCGCGGCGCCACCGCGAACGCCGACTCCCCCGCGACGATCGTCTACACGTCCGGCACCACGGGGCGTCCCAAGGGCTGCGTCCTCACGCACCGCAGCTTCTTCGCGGAGTGCGGGAACGTCGTCGAGCGGCTGCGTCCCATGTTCCGCACAGGAGAGTCCTCCGTGCTCCTCTTCCTGCCCACGGCCCACGTGTTCGGGCGGCTCGTGCAGGTGGCGGCCGTCATGGCGCCCATCAGGCTGGGGCACGTGTCCGACGTGAAGACGCTGACCGACGAACTCGGCGCGTTCCGCCCGACGATGGTGCTCGGCGTCCCCCGCGTCTTCGAGAAGGTCTTCAACTCCGCCCGTGCACACGCCCATTCGGGCGGCAAGGGCAAGATCTTCGACAAGGCGGCGGAGACCGCGATCGCCTACAGCCGCGCACTGGACGACCCTTCGGGCCCGTCCCTCCAACTCCGGCTCCGCCACAAGCTGTTCGACCTGCTGGTCTACGACAAGCTGCGGGAGGTCCTGGGCGGCCGCGCGACGCACGCGATCTCGGGCGGTGCTCCCCTGGGCGAACGCCTCGGGCACTTCTACCGCGGCATCGGGTTCACCGTGCTGGAGGGCTACGGCCTCACGGAGTCCTGCGCGGCCACGTCGTTCAACCCCTACGACCGGCAGAAGATCGGCACGGTCGGGCAGCCGCTCCCCGGCTCCGTGATCCGCATCGCCGACGACGGCGAGGTGCTGCTGCACGGCGAGCACCTCTTCACCGGCTACTGGAACAACGAGGAGGCGACGCGCGAAGCCCTCTCGGACGGCTGGTTCCACACCGGTGACCTCGGCACCCTCGACGCGGACGGGTACCTCGCCATCACCGGGCGCAAGAAGGAGATCCTGGTGACGGCGGGCGGCAAGAACATCGCGCCCTCCGTCATCGAGGACCACATCCGCGGGCACGCCCTCGTCGCCGAGTGCATGGTCGTCGGCGACGGACGCCCGTTCGTCGGCGCCCTGCTCACCCTCGACGAGGAGTTCCTGCCGCGGTGGGCGGAGGAGAACGGCAAGTCGGACCTCAGCCGTGACGCCCTGCTGCAGGACCCCGATCTGCTGGCCGAGCTCCAGAAGGCGGTCGACGGAGGCAACGCGCTGGTCTCACGGGCCGAGTCCGTACGCAAGTTCCGGGTGCTGGACACCCAGTTCACCGAGGAGTCGGGGCACATCACCCCGTCACTGAAGCTCAAGCGGGGCGTCGTCGCGAAGGACTTCGCGGACGACATCGAGGCGCTGTACGCCTGAGCCCCCGCACGCCGGTGCGGGGGCGGTGCTCACAGCAGGTCCCTGAGCTGCTCCGCGAGGGCGTCCCACCGCCAGCGCTCCGCCACCCACTCCCTGCCCCGCTCGCCCATCCGGGCCCGCAGGGCGGGGTCCTTCAGCAGCGTGCTCACACGCTCGGCCGCCTCCTCCGGAGCGCCGCCCCGCACGACCCAGCCGGTCTCCCCGTCCAGTACGGCGTCGGGGGCGCCGCCCGAGTCGCCTGCGACGACGGGCAGTCCGGTCGCGGAGGCCTCAAGGTAGACGATACCGAGCCCTTCGACGTCGAGCCCCTTCCTGCGGGTGCGGCAGGGCATCGCGAAGACGTCGCCGGCACCGAAGTGCGCGGGCAGCTCCTCCCAGGGGACGGGGCCGGTGAAGCGCACCGAGTCCGCCACGCCCGTGGCCTCCGCGAGCTTCTCCAGCTCCTCCCGGTAGGGGCCGCCGCCGACGATCAGCAGTACGGCGCCTGGTACTTCGGCGAGGACGCGGGGCATCGCACGGATCAGCGTGTCCTGTCCCTTGCGCGGCACAAGGCGGGAGACGCACACGACCACCGGCCGTTCGGCCAGGCCGAGCCGGGCCCGTACGGCCTCGCCCCCGGAACCGGGGTGGAAGCTCTTCTCGTCGACGCCGGGCGGCAGTTGGACCATGCGGGCCGCAGCCTCGGGCGTCAGGGCCCGCGCGATACGGGAGCGGGTGTACTCGCCGAGGTAGGTGAGGGTGTCCGTGCCCTCCCCGATGCGGCGCAACAAGCGGCGTGCGCCGGGCAGTTGGGCCCAGGCGGCCTCGTGCCCGTGGGTCGTGGCGACGAGCCGCCGCGCCCCCGCCGCGCGCAGCGCGGGCGCCATCAGGCCCAGCGGGGCCGCGGCGCCGAACCACACGGAGTCGCAGCCGTGTTCACGCAGCAGCGCGGCGGCACGGCGGGTGACCCTCGGCGTCGGCAGCAGCACAGCCGTGCGGTCCCGCACGACGGTGAAGGGCTGCTCCGCGTCGAACCGCGCCGTCTCGGCCGCCCCCTCCGGACCGCGCTTCGAGGTCGAGGCGTACACGACGACCTGTGAGGGGTCCAGCCGCAGCGCCATGCTGTGCAGGAACGCCTCGATACCTCCCGCCCGGGGCGGGAAGTCGTTGGTGACGATCAGCGTCTTTCGCATCGCCGCCGACAGTACCGTCCGGGTGACGCCCGCCGCCCCGCCCCCTGAGCGCGGCATGAACGGCCGTACCCGCACGGCATGATGTCGCGGGCAGCGAGCAGGCACATATGAGCGAAGGCGGCGTGTGCCGCGTGAGGGAGACGACAGGGCGGACATGACGGACAGCACGACAGCGAGCACCCCGCAGCCGGCGGACGACGAGGCGGCCGCCACGGGGGCGCACGTGACGGGCGGCGCGCGCCGCTCTCCCGGCGGCAGAGGCGGCGCGGGCGCACACCGGAGAGGGGACGGCCCGTCCGGCCCCTCCGAACGGGGCGACAGGAGCGCTTCCGGGTTCCTCGCACGGCCCCTCCGCCTCACCCACCCCCTCGTCGCCCCCCTCGCGGTGTGGGCCGTGACCCGCACGGTGCTGCTGCTGTGCTGCTTCAAGGTGTTCACGCTGCCCGGCCCGGATTTCACGAACGACGTCGAGGCCATCTACCAGGGCTGGTTCGACGTGCTGCGGGCAGGGACCTTCCCGTACGACGACGTCACCTGGCAGTACCCGCCGGCCGCGGCCCTCGCGGTGCTCTCCCCGGCGCTCCTGCCCTTCCTCGGCTACCCGTCGGCCTTCTATTTGCTGGCCTGCGCCGCGGACGCCGTCGTACTGGCCGTGCTGGTGCGTTCCTCGTCCCGCCCGGGCAGGCGCCGGGCCGGGGTGTGGGGCTGGGTCGCCGGTGTCGCGCTCCTCGGCCCCACCTCGTACGCCCGCTACGACCTGATGGTCACCGCGGTGGCCGTGGCGGCGCTGTTCGTGGCGGCGCGGCATCCCAGAACCGCCGGAGCCCTGACGGCGTTCGGGGCGCTGCTGAAGGTGTGGCCGGGCCTGCTGCTGCTCGGCACGCCGCGCGGCCGGGCGTCGCGGGCGACGTGGACGAGCGCGCTCGTCACCGGCACGGTCGTCCTCGGCGTCTTCGCGGTGTCGATGCCGGGCTCGCTCGCCTTCCTCGACTTCCAGCAGGACCGGGGCACCGAGGTGGAGTCACTGGGCGCCCTCGTCTTCCATGTGGCACGGCAGTTCGGGTGGGAGGGGCAGGTCCTGCTCAACTACGGCTCGATGGAGTTCATCGGCCCCCACGTGAACCTCGTCAGCGACGCCGCGCTGCTCCTCACCGGCGCGGCCTTCGCCTGGCTCCTGCTGTGGCGGCTCCGCGCCGTGAGATGGACCCCCTCCACCCCCGCCGACGCCGCGCTGACCGCGGTACTGCTCTTCACGACGACGAGCCGCGTCATCAGCCCGCAGTACATGATCTGGCTGGTGGGTCTGGCATCGGTCTGCCTGACGCTGCGCGCCAGCCGCCAGGTGCTGCCGTCCGTGCTGGTGCTGGCCGCCACGGGTGTGACGCTGCTGGAGTTCCCGCTCGGCTTCGGCCACGTCGTCGCCAGCGACTGGCAGGGCGTCGCGTTGCTGGTGGTGCGCAACGGCCTGCTGGTGGCCGCCTCGCTGCTCGCGTGCGTCCGCCTGTGGCGCACCACGCGTCCGGGGACGGCAGGGGACGCGGCGCGTGAGGGCGACGCCGGAGCCGGGGGCGTCACGGCAGTTCGGCGCGCACGTACGAGCGCCACCGCTCAGTGAACTCGTCCAGCGTCAGGCCCAGTTCAGCCCGCATGGCCTTGTCCGCGGCGGCTCGCTCCTCATCCGGCGAGGGGCTGCCGGAACCGTCAGGTCCGCCGGCGTCACCCACGCGAAGGTAGAAGTCCAGCAGCTTCTCCTCGCCCCACTCCTCCGCGATGAACAGGCATGCGAGCCAGCCGCTCTCGTAGGCCCGTCCCAGCCTCTCCGAGTCGTTGCCGAACTTGAAATCGCGGTCCGAGGGCAGCTCCTGGGGCAGCTCCCCCGCCTCCGCGGCACGTACGAGCTCCGCGGCGGCGCTCCTCGGCGTGCGCCCGGTACCGCGGTAGCCGATCCAGTCGGCGAGCCCCTCGGAGAGCCACATGGGGGTGAGGCGGCCCGTGTGGGTGCGGGAGGCGACGTGCACCGTCTCGTGGGTGACGACGACCTGGCGCCCCTCCTCGCTGAGTTCGCCGTACGCCTCGGGATTGACCACGATGCGGTCCGCGGGGGCCTTCTCGGACTCGCCCGCGTCCCCCGTGGTCACCGCCGCGATGCCCTCGTACGACGGGGCGGGCGCGTCGAGCAGCTGGGCCATGCTCCGCAGCGACGCCGGGGCCTCCACCACGACGCGGTCCGGCCAGGGGCGCGGCCACACCTCGTCGACCCGGGAGACCGCGCGGTCCGCGTCCCGGGCCAGACGGCGCAGCTCCTCGCCGGAGCGGCCGACTCCGAGCACGGAGCTGCGGTCACCACGCACCACGGACAGCTCCCCCTGCTCCCACAACTGCACGTCGCTGCCCGGCAGCTCACCGCTCACGTACCACCGTCCGCCGCGCTCGACGAAGGCGAGCCGCTCGGTGGCGGTGACGGGCGCGCGGTCGTCGCCGCGCAGCCGGTACCTGAGCCGCACCTGCGCCTCGACGCGGCCGCCGCCCTTCCCTCCGCCGGCTTCGTCCGGCTCGCCGCCGTCCTTGTGCCGCAGCCCGTGGAGCCGGTAGGTCCACTGCGTGAGGCGAAGCTGCTGCAGGTTGCCGAACACCTCGCGCTGCGCCGCGCGGTAGCGCTCGGCTCGCGGGTCGATCTCCGCCGTGTACCGCTTCTCGTGACCGCTGCGTACGGCCGTCGCCTGCCGGTCCAGCACGCGCTGGATCTCCGCGCGTTCGCGGTCCGCGCCGTCTCCGGCCTCGGCCGGTCCGCAGCCGCAGGCCGCCGCCAGCGCCGCCGCCGTGACGGCCGCTGCGACGGCCCTCAGGCCGCCGCGCGGTGCCGCGGCCCGCGAACCGCCCGCGCTGCGCCGCCCGGACGTGCTGCCCCCGGCGACGGCCGCTTCGCCGCATGCGTCATGCCACTGTCCAGGACCGCCCACGCGATCGATCGTACGGGCGGCGCCGGGGCGGGGCCCACGTCAGGTGTCCGTACAGGGGCGGTGCCGGCGGGGACGGTCCTGTACGGCCCCTGGTCAGGGGCGGGTGACCGCGGAGACCGGCATCATCCCCACCGGGTCGTAGCGCACCTGGGCGCCCGGATGCGGAGCGTGCACCACCTGGCCGTCCCCCACGTACATTCCCACGTGGCTCGCGTCGTCGCGGTAGATCACCAGGTCGCCGGGGCGGGCCTGGCTCAGCGGCACCTGCCGTCCGGCCGACCGCTGGCCCTGCGACGTACGCGGAATCGACATGCCCGCCCTGCCGTACGCCCACTGCGTCAGTCCGGAGCAGTCGAAGGACCGGGGCCCGGCTGCGCCCCAGACGTACGGCTGGCCCACGGCGGACCGGGCGGCGGCCACCGCTGCCGCGGCGCGGTTCGAGGAGGCCTCGCCGCCGCCGGGCGAGACGGAGTCCCCGCGTCCGCGGGCCCGCGACGCGCGCTCGCGCTCCTTGCGCTGCTCCGGCGTGAGCTCGTCGAGGAGCTTCCGTGCCGTCGCCAGCCGCTTCTGCACCGCCTTCTTGTGCCTCTTCAAGTCCGCGCGGCGGCGTTCCAGTTCGGCGAGCTTCATGCCCGCCTCGGCCCGCTGCTGCTTGAGCGAGCGCTGCGCGCCGCGCAGCCGCGTCAGCTTCTCGTGCTGGCGGCTTCCGATGCGGTCGAGCGTGGCGGCCTTGTCCAGGTAGCCGTCCGGGTCAGCGGTGAGCATCAGCGCGACGCTCGGGTCGACGCCGCCCGAGCGGTACTGCGCCCCCGCGAAGGAGGCCAGCGCCGCGCGCAGCCGGTTCACTTGGGCCTGCCGGCGTGCGGCCCGCGCCTGGGCGTACTCGACCTGCTTGCGCAGTTCGGCGGTGCGCTCGGCGGCGGCGTTGTACTTCTCCGTGGACTTCTCGGCCTCTTCGTAGAGCCTGTCGATACGGGCGCCCGCGGCGCGTGCCGAGGAAGCCCCGCCGGGGCCGTCGTCCGGGCTGGCGCCGGCCGGAGCCGCGGGGGTCAGCGCCGCGGCGGCGCCCGCGACCGCGGTGAGGAGGACGACCCTCGTAGGCCAACTACCGCCGGGCCTGGCGGGTTTTCGGTGGGACCTGTACGAGACCACTGCGGACGTGCTCCTTCCGTGAGGGCATGTCCTGAAGGTTCCGCGCCTGCGTCGAGCGCCCTGCCGGGCTGCCGGAGCGGCTTCAGCACACACCCTGGTCGAACTGCGCGGCGAATCTAGCCGCACAGCCGGGAAGGATTCACGCACCGCGCGCGGCACGGAAGTCGGCCGGAACGCGCCGACCCCGCCGATGACGCAGGTCACCGACGGGGTCGAGGGTCATCACGGCGCATTCGCCATCACCCGGACGAACGACACTGCGGGGCGCCTGTGCTGACGCCCCGGGTGCCTGCCGGGGAGGAAGGAGCCGGAGAAGCGGTCAGCCGATCCGCACGCCGAACTGGAAGGGCATGTTGTTGATCGACTCGTAGCGCACACCGGCGCCGGGCTTCGGGGCGTGCAGGATCTGGCCGTTGCCCGCGTAGAAGCCGACGTGGTGCTGGTCGCCGTAGAAGATGACCAGGTCGCCGGGGGCGAGTTGACCGCGGCCGATCTGGGTTCCGGCCTTCGCCTGGTCCTGGGATATGCGGGGCAGCGAGACGCCGGCCTGGTTGTACGCCCAGGAGGTGAGCCCGGAGCAGTCGAAAGAGCTCGGGCCGGTGGCGCCCCACACGTACGGCGCACCGATCTTGCTCTTGGCCGCGTTGAGCGCGGCGGCGGCGCGCTGCGAGGCGGAGGCGTCGCTGCCGAGGTCGACTCGCGAGCTGGCGGCGCGGTCGGCGCGCGCCTGCTGCGCGGCGAGGCGCGCACGCTCGTCCGCGGTGAGGGTGTTGAGGAGCTTGCGCGCCTCGGAGAGCTTGGCCTGGATCTTCTTCTTCTTCTCGCCGAGCTCCTTGCGGGTGTCGGCGAGGTCCTCGAGCTTGTCCGAGGCTTCCTTGCGCTGCTGCGCGAGGTCGCGCTGCTTGCTCTGGATCTTCTTCAGCGACTCGGCCTGCTTGGTGCTCAACTGGTCGAGCGTTGAGGCCTTGTCGAGGTAGCTGTCCGGGTCGGAGGAGAGGAAGAGCTGCACGGACGGGTCCACGCCGCCGGTGCGGTACTGCGCGGTGGCCATCGAACCGAGGCCGTTGCGCATGTCGTTGAGGTCGTCCTGACCGCGCGCCACGCTGTCCTGCAGGTTGTCGACCTGCTTTTCCAGCTTCTTCTGCTTCTCCTTGGCGCCGTTGTACTTCTCCGTCGCGCCTTCGGCGTCCTCGTAGAGCTTGTCGACCTTCTCCTTGACCTCCTTCTCGGAGGCCTTGGGTTCGGCTTGCGCCGCCTGCGTGGTGAGGGCGACGGCCGCTGCGGCGGTCGCGGTGAGCACGGACACGCGACGAGTGCGGCGGGGCTGCTTGGGACGACGGTGGGACGCCACTGGGGCGAGCTCCTTCTTCCTCAGCCGCCTGCCGGACTGACACTCCGGCCCCACCTCGCCGGCGGCTCGGTGGAGAGAGGCGGTCCTCCGCTGCCGCCCCGGATGGACGTCAACCTCGCGGAGGTTCGGGGCCAGACATTAGCCACGGGTAATCGTCGGATCAAATCACTCTGAGAAAAAACTCGTCACACAACCGGATTCTTTACTCAGCTCGCACAGCGAGCGATGGGGGTGTCACGCAGTGGTGCTAACAGACTCCCGCCACCCCGGTGTTGACCTTCACTCGCTGTTCACGGGTATGCGGCAGCCCCACGCACCACGCCGGTCTCGCCCCCTTCACCCCGCCCGCCGGACCCTCTTCCCCACGCCGGATGTGACCTTCAACTCGTTGCCGCCCCAGCGCCGCTGGAGTTGCGTCGGGGACGGGGATCGAGAGGTGTCAGCACGCCCAGCCGTGCCTCGACCGCGGCGGCCGCGTCGAGGCACGTGTCCTCCCGGTACGGGCGGCCGATCACCTGTACTCCCGTGGGGAGTTCACCGGCCAGCCCGGTGGGGACCGCCACGGCGGGAAGACCGGCGAAGCTGGTGGCCGTGCACAAGCGCATTGCGGAGGTGACGAGTTGGTGGCCCATCTCGTCGCGGGACTCCAGGCCGGGCTCGACCGGCGGTTCGGTGAAGACCGGACCGAGGACGAGGGGGTAGCGGTCCAGAAAGTACGCCCACGAGCGCCGGATGCTCAGCCGCAGGCCCACGAGACGCATGTACTCCCCGAGTCCGGCCCGCGCGGTGCGCGCCATGCCCATCTCGATGTAGCGGTGGCCGCCCTCCCCGAGCAGCGGCGCGACCTCCGCCCACGACTGCGCGAACTCCGTCATCAGCCAGCTCCCGTACGCCTCGACGGTCTCCGCCAGTCTCGGCACGTCCTCGACCCGCTCGACCGCGTAACCGGCGTCAGCCAGCGCGGCCTCGGCGCGTCCGACCGCACGCCGCACCTCGGGATGGACGCCCAGGCCGCCCGGGTCGGCGACGACCGCCACGCGCACCGGCCCGTCGAGGGGTTCGCCCCGCACCGGGACGGGCACCGCACGCGGATCGGCGACGTCGGCGCCCGCCAGCACCTCGAAGGCCAGCCGCAGATCCGCGACGCGGCGCGCCAACGGGCCGTCGACGACGATCTGCTGAGCACCGGGAGGCGGATCGTCCGGGCCCGTCCGGTGATCCGCGGCGAACCGGCCCTGCGTCGGCTTCAGACCGGCGACACCGCAGAAGGAGGCCGGAACGCGTACGGATCCGCCCGCGTCGTTGCCGAGCCCGAGCCCGGCCATGCCGCAGGCCACCGCGACTCCGTCGCCGCCGCTGGAGCCGCCGGGGGTGCGGGCCGGGTCCCACGGGTTGAGCGTCTCCCCGAAGAGCTCGCTGCGGGGATGCATGCCCGCCAGCGTGAGCGTCGGCATGTTGCTGTGCCCGATCGGAACGGCACCCGCGGCCCGCAGGCGCGCCACGGGCGGCGCGTCGTGCTCGGCCACGAGGTTCCGCAAGCGGACGGCGCCGTGGGTGGTGGGCACGCCGCCGACGGCGATGCTCTCCTTCACTGTGAAGCACACCCCGGCGAGCGGGCCCGGGTCGCCGCCCCGCGCACGCCGGCGGTCCACTTCCGCGGCGTCCCGGCGGGCGCTCTCCGCCAGCAGCCGGGTGATCGCGTTCACTGCGGGGCCGGTCCGGGCGATGCGCGCCAGATGGCTCTCGACGATCTCCGCGGCCGTAGCCTTGCCGTCCCGCACGGCTGCCGCCTGACGCTCAGCCGGCTGCGCCCACCAGCCGTCCGCGGCCTCGTCCACGGCCGTGTTCACGGCGTCGCCCATGACGTCCTCCCGATCGTTCCGATGCACTTGCATCGGAACGGTACCCTTGAAGCGATACGCGCGCATCGCAATAACAGGGGAGGAGCGGAAGGCCGTGCCGAGGCAGGTTGACCACGAACTCAGGCGCTCCCGGATCGCGGACGCGGTGTGCCTGCTCGCCGACGAGAACGGGCTGGAGGGCGTCACACTCCGGGACGTGGCCGCCCGTGCCGGGGTCTCCATGGGCGCCGTCCAGCGCTGCTTCGCCACGAAGGAGCAGATGCTCGTCTTCGCCGTACGGCACGTCGGCGCCCGCGTCCGGTCCCGTAGCGACGCCCGGCTCGCGAGCAGCCCGGCCCAGTCCGTCAGGTCCGCTCTCGGGCACGCCCTCTCCGAGATGTCGCTGCTGCGGGAGGAGAACCGCGGAGAGGCACGCGTCTGGCTCGCGTTCGTCGCGAAGGCCGCGGTGAGCCCCCCTCTCGCCGCCGAACTGCGGTCCGGCTACGCGCAGTTCCACGACACGGTGGCGGCTCTGCTGCGGGAGGCCGCAGGAGCGGCCGACCCGCACGTCCAGGCCCGCACGCTGCTGGCGCTCGCCGACGGCCTCACCACGCACGTGCTCGTCGGCCACCTCAGCGAGGAGGCCGCGCGGGAAGCGCTCGACGCCCATCTGCGGAGCCTGTGGAACGACGCACCTGGCGGGTGAACGGCCCGGTGCACGGCGCCGGGTTCACGGCGAGGGCTCCCTGAACGGCTCTACAGCGCCGGGAAGGGGCCACCGGCGACTGCTCGTTCGGGCCGCCGGCGACCGCTCACTGCGACGCGAGTGCGAGAGCGCGCCCGCCCGGCGTCCGGCCCGCCCGGGCCGTCACGTACGTCCGAGGCGCCGCAGCAGAAGGGCCGACGCGACAGGCCGGGCGCCCGCCGCCGCGCTGTCGTCCGCCACCTCGCGGTCGGAGGAGACGACCACCACGGGACGGCCCGGCGGTTCCGCCCGCACGAGCTGGCGGATCAGCTCGTCCGCGATCTGCCCCGGCTTGCTGAACAGCACGCGCACGCCCCGTGGCGGCGCGAGCAGGACGGGTGCCGCCAGTTCGGCCCCGTCGAAGACGCAGGTGACCTCGGCGCCGGACTGCGCGGCGAGCCCGGCGAGCCCCCCGAGGAGGCGCAGCCGCTGCTTGTCCAGCGGCATCGTCGGATAACCGGTCTTGGTGACGTTGTAGCCGTCGACGACCAGATGCGCCTGCGGGAGGGAGAGGAGCTGGTCGAGGAGTTCGGGGTCCGTCTCGGAGAGCGCGCGCGCCGCGATGTCCCGCGGCGTCATGCGGCCGGGCTCGACCGCGTCGACGGTCTCGGCCGGCCGGCTCTCCGTCGGCGGCAGCGCCAGCTCGCGACGGAGGCCCTGTGCGGCGTCCAGCACCGTGTCCAGCAGCAGGCGGACCCGCATGTCCTCGACGCTGCGCCCTTCGCGCGCGGCCCGGCGCCCCGCCTCCAGCGCCGCCTCGGTCTCGGCGAGCCGCGTGCGCAGGCGCCGGCTCTCGCTGTCGGCCGCCGTCTTCTCCGCGGCGGTGGCAGAGCGCAGCTCGTCCAGGTCCGCCCGCAGTTTCCGCGCGGCGGCCTCGCCGCGCTTCACGTCGCTCTGCGCGCTGCGCAGCTTCCGCTGCGTGGCATCCAACTCGCGGCGCAGCGACTCGAGTTCGCTGCGTCCGCGTTCCGCCTCCGTACGGGCTGCGGTGCGGGCGTCGGCCAGTTCGCGCCGGAGCCGGACGAGTTCGCGCTGAGCCTCCTCCCCCGCCTGCTCCGCCTGCGCGCGCTGAGCCTCCTCGCCCGCCGCGGCGACGAGCTTCGGCCAGTCCGCCGGGCGCAGCACGTACGCCACCGCCGCCACGTCGACCGGGTCGGCGGCGGGCGGCGGGGTCGACGAGGAGAGCGCCTCGGTCAGGTCGGGGAAGCGTTCGCGAAGCTGCTCGGCGATCCGCTCGCGGAAGACCGCGTCCTTCTCCAGGGACGTGGCCATCGCGTTGGCGGCGAACTTCGTGCGGCGCTGAGGGGTGAAGCGGGCGTACTGGCGCAGCGGGACGGGCAGCTCGCTGACCGTCAGCCCTCCGAGCGCGTCCCCGGTGAGGGCCACCACGCGGCGGCGCACTCTGTCGGGAAGCGGACGGTCCATGATCTCGCCGGCGCCGGAAGCGTCACCGGCCTCCCCGCCCGTGCCGGCGTCCGTCCCGGCGTCCGTGCCGGCACCGGTCTCCGCGGCGGGCCGGGAATCCTCGTGCGGCTCCGGCGCGGCATCCGACGTCGACGGCTCACGCTCCCCGCCGCCGCCCGTCGCTTCCACCACCGTCACACCTGCCGTTTCTCAGACCTCTGCGCCCGGCCGGTCGACGAGCTCGACCTGGTCGGCGGCGTCGCACCACCGGCAGCGCACGGACTCGATGCTCTCACTGAGCACCTCCTGCTCCTCGACCCTGGACTCACCGGCCAGATCCAGATGGACGTACTCCACGACCCTGCTCGAACGCGTCACGTCGAAGCGCGTCAGGTTGCCGCACAGCGTGCAGCGCCATCGGGTGCCTGCGGTGGGCGCGGGGACCGCCATTGCCTCGACCTCATTCCTTCGAGCGTTCACGGGCTTCGGTGCGGTGCGTGTACGCCTGCGCGCGGTAACCCGACGGAAGCGCGGGAGTGCTTGCCGTAACCCTAAGACCTGCCGCCCGTCCCCGTGTGTCGAGGAGCCTGCCCAGTGACCGAGCCATCATGATCCGCCTCATGCCGAAGCACCCCGTGCTGACCTGTACGCTCATCGCCCTCTGCTGCCTGGTCTTCCTCATCAGCCCGGCCTCCGGCTTCCTGCCCGTACACGGCACCGGTGCCTCGCTGCACCGCGCACAGGCCGACTGGTTCCAGCAGTGGGGTGTACTGCCCCGCACCCTGTGGGACAGGGCCGCTCTCCGTCCGCTGCTCACCCCTCTCACCGCGCTCTTCCTGCACGCGGACTGGCTGCACCTGCTCGGCAACGTGCTCTTCCTGTACGTCTTCGGCGGCCCGGTCGAGATGCGGATGGGCCCCATCCGCTTCGCGCTGTGCTACCTGACCGTCGGCTACATCGCCATGCTCTGCTACGCGGCGGCCCACCACCACTCGGGCCAGACGCTCGTCGGGGCGTCCGGCGCCGTCTCGGGGATGCTCGGCGCCTTCCTCTACCTCTATCCGAAGGCGCGGGTGACCAGCGTCTTCCCCTTCCTCCTCTTCCTGCCGCTGCGCTTCCCCGCCTGGCTGGTGCTGGTCTTCTGGCTGACGCTGCAGTGGATCGCCACACGGCAGGACGGCGACGGGCCGGGCGTCGCCTACCTCGCCCACGTCGCCGGGTTCACGCTGGGCTTCCTCTACGCCTGGCTGCGATTCCGTACGGCTACAGTGGGCACGCCCGCTCCGGCGACCCAGGGAGAGTCCCCACCGTGATCACCTCGATCGTGCTCATCAAGACCAGCACCGACCGCATCCCCGAGATCGCCGAACAGATCGCGGCGCTGGAGAGCGTCAGCGAGGTCTACTCGGTCACCGGTGCCCACGATCTGATCGCGCTCGTGCGCGTGGCGCAGCACGACGACCTCGCGGACATCATCCCCGGCAAGATCAGCAAGGTGCCCGGGGTGCAGTCGACGGAGACCCACATCGCCTTCCGCACCTACTCGCAGCACGACCTGGAGTCGGCGTTCGCGATCGGCCTCGACTCCTGAGCGGACGTCAGGAAACCGTCACCCTTCCGGGCTCCGGGCGGGACCGAGCCGTCCCGCCGTCGCTCCCGCCCGGCGCCTCGCCCCTGCCACCGGCGGCTGCGTCGGCCGCCTCCCCCGCCGCCGGGCGCTCCTCCGGTACGCAGCGCCCGTCCACGGTGCGGTAGTTCCATCGCGCCCCGTTGCGCACGAGCTCGCGTACCGCCCTTACGAACCGTTCGACGTGCTCGTCCGGCGTACCCGCGCCGAAGCTGACCCGCACCGCGTTGAGGTCGCCTCCGCCGCCCGTGCCGCCTGCTCCGCACCCGCCGCGCTGCTCGCTTCCGGCGCCCCGCAACGTCCGGACGAGGGGGTGCGCGCAGAAGAGGCCGTCGCGCACGCCGATGCCGTACTCCGCGGAGAGCGCGGCGGCGAAGTGTGAGCTGTTCCAGCCCTCGACCACGAACGACACCACGCCCACCCGGCTTTCGGCCGCCTCGCCCGGCGAGCCGGCGCCGAACAGTGAGAGCACCTCCACCTCGGGGACCTCGGCCAGCGCGGTCAGCAGCCTCGCGGTCAGCGTGCGCTCGCGCTCGACCAGCCGGCCGAAGCCGGCCTCGTCCAGTGCCCTGCACGCGGCGGCGACGGCGTAGGCGCCGATGACGTTCGGGGAGCCCGCCTCGTGCCGGGCGGCACCGCCCTGCCATTCCACCTCCACGCCGCCGTCCGCCTCCCGTACGACGCTTCGGCTTGCGCCCCCGCCGGCCAGGTACGGCTCCGCCGCGTCCAGCCAGTCCGAGCGCCCCGCGAGCACGCCCGCGCCGAAGGGCGCGTACAGCTTGTGCCCGGAGAACGCCACCCAGTCCACGTCGAGTTCGCCGATGTCGACGGGGTGGTGCGGGGCGAGCTGCGCGGCGTCCAGCACGATGAGTGCGCCGTGCCGGTGCGCGGCGTCGGCGAGCTGCCTCACGGGCCAGATCTCGCCGGTGACGTTCGAAGCCCCCGTCACGCACACCAGCTTGGGGCCTGCGGGCTCGGCGTGCAGCCGCTCCTCCAGCGCCGCGACGGCCTGCTCGGGCGAACGGGGCGCGTCGAGCCACGTCGTGTGCAGCCCCCTCCAGGGCAGCAGGGCCGCGTGGTGCTCGCTCTCGAAGACGTACACGCGGGTGCCCTCGGGCACGGCGGACGCCAGCAGGTTCAGGGAATCCGTCGTGGACCGGGTGAAGAGGACCCGGTCGTCCTCCCGGCAGCCAAGGAAGCGCGCGACCGTCGCCCTGCTCTCCTCGAAGAGCGCCGTGGAGTGCTGCGACAGGTACCCGGCGCCCCGGTGCACGCTGCCGTAGTACGGGGCGTACGCGGCCACTTCGTCCCACACCCGCTGCAGTACGGGGGCGCTCGCCGCGTAGTCCAGCGCGGCGTAAGTCGTCTCGCCGCCCGTGACGAGCGGGACCCGCACGTCCAGGCCGAGCACGGGCAGCACCGGACACTCGGGGCTCCCGCCCGGTGCGCCGGCCCGCGCCTGACGGGCGTCGGCGCCCGCGGAAACAGCAGGGACAGCGGCAACAGCCGGGGGACGGAACGCGGGTGCGGGGACTGCGGACGCGACGTGCTGACTCACGGAGGACTCCCTCAAGACCAGGGATCCCTGGCCGAGGCCTGCCCGCTGCGGGCGGGACAGAGGGATCCGTGCTTGCCGCGCGGCCTTGCTGCCGTGCGGCCCGGTCATCACCCGGGGCACCCCACCACGGACAGGAGGGTTGCCGGACAGCGGGCCGGGGCCTTGATCGCTGTCACTCGTGACCTGGCCGGGAGTATGGCACACGGGTTCGGCGCCGGCGTCCGGGCGTCCGCATCGCGGACAGCGTCACGGCGCAGCGCCGCCGCCCGGCCCCGAGGAGAGGGAAGGCCCCCCAGCCCCGGTTTCCGAACGGCGGAGCCCGCCGTCACATGTGGCTCGCGGCCACCCAGCGCTCCAGCGACGCCCTGGCCGCACCGCTGTCCACGGACTCTGCCGCCCGGGCCATCGCCGCGCGGATCTGATCGGCCAGCGGCGCGTCGCCCGGTTCGAGGGCGACGAGGGCCGCGGCGGAGTTCAGCAGCACCGCGTCGCGCACGGGGCCCTTCTCGCCGTCGAGCACCCGCCTCGCCACGTCCGCGTTGTACGCGGCGTCGGCCCCGCGCAGGGCCTCCACCGGCACGATGTCGATGCCCACGTCGCGCGGGTCGAACGACTGCTGACGCACCTCGCCGTCCCGTACGACCCACACGGTGGACGTGGCCGTGGTCGTCAGCTCGTCCAGACCGTCGTCCCCGCGGAAGACGAGGGCGGAAGAACCGCGTTCGGCGAGCACGCCCGCCATGATGGGAGCCATCCGGGCGTTCGCCACACCGGTCGCCTGCGCCTGTACGCGCGCGGGGTTCGTCAGCGGGCCGAGGAAGTTGAAAGAGGTGGGGATGCCCAACTCGCCGCGGGCGTTGGCCACATGGCGCAGCGACGGGTGGAACTTCACGGCGAAGCAGAAGGTGATGCCCGCCTCCGAGGCCACCTCGGCGACACGCTGCGGGGTCAGCTCCAGATTGACGCCCAGCTTCTCCAGTACGTCCGTCGCGCCACTGGCGCTGGAGGCCGCGCGGTTGCCGTGCTTGACGACCTTCGCGCCGCAGCCCGCGACCACGATGGCGGACATCGTCGAGATGTTGACCGTCTTCGCGCGGTCGCCGCCGGTACCGACGATGTCGACCGTGGGCCCGGGGACCTCGATCACGTTGGCATGCGCGTACATGGCCCGTACGAGACCGGTGATCTCGTCGACCGTCTCGCCCTTCGCCCGCAGCGCCACCGCGAAACCGGCGATCTGCGCGTCGCTCGCCTCGCCCCGCATGATGCGGTCCATCGCCCAGGCGGTGGCGTCGGCCCCGAGGTTCTCCCCCGCGAGCAGCGAGGTCAGTACGTCCGGCCAGGTGTGGGAACCCCCGGGGGCAGCTCCCAGGCCGGAGGCGCTGGGGGCGGGAGAGCCGGCAGACGGAACGGCGCTCATGATCCCTCCTGAGGTCCTGCAACGCGGAGAACGGACGTCCGCCCCGGTGCCGGAGGCTCACGCAGGCAGCGAACGCGACCGGGTGCGAACCACGAGGCACGGCGGGGGACTCGCCGGGCGGCTCCGCTGTGCGTGCCTCCCGGCCGACCCCACCCTAGCCGCCTGACGCCCCGACCAGGACATCACCCGGATCGGGCCGTGGCACTCGCCGGACCGGCGCTACGCCCTTCCGCACGCCCGAGGGGCCGGGCTCCCCGCTGGGGAGCCCGGCCCCTCGTGTGCGACGCTGCGCTGCCCGCTCGGAGCAGCGGAACCTCAGTGGTGGCCGTGGCCGCTGGTGATCTCCCGGTACTCCTCGGCGGTCGGCTTCGGGATCTGAGCCTGCTCGCCGTAGTAGCCCTTCGAGAACCGGGCGCGCAGCTTCTGGGCGCGGCCCACCTTGCGCTGGACGCCGTTCTCGTCGGTCTCCGGGCCGATCTCGTACGGCTTGTGCTGCTCGTGCGCCGTGAGCGTGTGCAGCTGCTCCTGGGAGAGCTGCTCGTGCACCTCGACGAACTCGCCGTGCGGGAGCCGCTTGATGATGCCGGACTCGCGTCCGTGCAGCACCTTCTCCTTGTCCTTGCGCTGGAGCCCCAGGCAGATCCGCCGGGTGACGAAGAAGACCACGACCGGCACCACGAAGAAGGCGATGCGCACGAACCACGTGATGGCGTTGATCGACAGGTCGAAGTGCGTCGCCACCAGGTCGTTGCCGCCGCCGACCAGCATGACGGTGTACCAGGCGATCCAGGCACATCCGAAAGCCGTACGGGTCGGGGCGTTCCGCGGCCGGTCCGCGATGTGGTGCTCCCGCTTGTCGCCCGTCACCCAGGACTCGATGAACGGGTAGACGGCGATCGCGGCGAGCACGAGCGGGAAGACCATCAGCGGGATGAAGACGCCCAGTACGAGCGTGTGGTCCCACAGATGGACCTCCCAGCCGGGCATGACGCGGATCAGCCCCTCGGAGAAGCCCATGTACCAGTCGGGCTGCGCGTTCGTCGACACCTGGTCCGGACGGTACGGGCCGAGCACCCAGATCGGGTTGACGGTGAACGTCGCCGCGATGACGGAGATGACGCCGAAGACGAGGAAGAAGAAGCCTCCCGCCTTGGCCATGTAGACCGGCAGCAGCGGCATTCCGACGACGTTCTTGTTCGTACGGCCGGGGCCCGCGAACTGCGTGTGCTTGTGGTAGAAGACCAGGATCAGATGGGCCACCAGCAGGCCCAGCATGATCCCCGGCAGCAGCAGCACGTGGACGGAGAAGAACCGCGCGACGAAGTCGTGCCCGGGGAACTCGCCGCCGAAGAGGAACATCGACAGGTACGTGCCGACGATCGGCACGGACAGGACCGCGCCCTCCATGAACCGCACGCCGGTGCCCGAGAGCAGGTCGTCCGGCAGGGAGTAGCCGGTGAAGCCGGTGAACATGCCCAGCACGAACAGCAGGAAGCCGAACAGCCAGTTGATCTCACGCGGCTTGCGGAAGGCGCCGGTGAAGAAGACGCGCATCATGTGGACGAACATCGCGCCGAGGAAGATCAGCGCCGCCCAGTGGTGGATCTGCCTCACCAGCAGACCGCCGCGCACGTCGAAGCTGATGTCCAGCGTGGAGGCGAACGCCTCCGACATCAGCACGCCCTGCATCGGCACGTAACTGCCGTGGTACTCCACCTCGTTCATCGACGGGTGGAAGAACAGCGTCAGGTAGACGCCCGTGAGGATGATGATGATGAAGCTGTAGAGCGCGACCTCACCCAGCATGAAGGACCAGTGGTCCGGGAAGATCTTGCGCATGTTGGCCTTGGCGAGGCTGTAGATGCCCAGCCGGCCGTCCGCCCAGTCGGCGACCCGTTCACCGGCGGGTGCCTGCTTCTTCGCAGCGGTGCTCTCGCTTGTAGTACTCATGCTCGACGCTCCCAGTAGGCGGGGCCCACGGGTTCTTCGAAGTCGCCCTGAGCTTCGAGGAATCCATCGTTGTTGACGCTGATCTTGAGCTGCGGCAGCGCGTGGCCGGCCGGACCGAAGATCACTCGCGCACCGTCCGACAGGTCGAAGGTCGACTGGTGGCACGGGCAGAGCACGTGGTGCGTCTGCTGCTCGTACAGGCTGACGGGACAGCCGACGTGCGTACAGATCTTGGAGTAGGCCACGATCCCCTCGTGGGACCAGTCCAGCTCCCGCTTGTCCTTGATGTCCTCGGGCTCGAGGCGGACGAGCATCAGGGCCGCCTTGGCGATCTCCTTCTGGAAGTCCTCGTCGTGCTCGTCAAGGCCCTCCGGCATGGCGAACGTCAGGGAGCCGACGGTGATGTCCTCGGGGCGGAGCGGCTCGTGCGTGTTCTCGTTGACCAGCAGCTTGCCCTTGGCCCACAGGGTGTGCTCGAGCTTGTCCTCGGGCAGCGGACCGAGGTCGCGCAGGAGCACGACACCGGACAGCGGGACGAGCGCCAGAGCCCCGAACATCGTCCGCCGGATGAGCGGACGCCGCCCGAGGGCGGACTCCTTGGCTCCCTGGCGGAAGTCCTCCATGACCTTCGCCCGGGTGTCAGGCTCGGCGGCGACCTGGTGCCGCTCGTCGACCAGTTCGTGGTCCGACATCAGGGTGCGCGCCCAGTGGACCGCGCCCGCGCCGATGCAGAAGAGGGCGACGCCCAGCGTCGTACCGAGCGCGAAGTTCAGCGCGCCGATGTTCCCCATCGGCCAGATGTACACGAACTTGTCGACCGGGATGGCCACGAAGCTCGCGATGAAGCCCACCGTGGCCAGCATCGACGCCGTGAAGAGCATCGCGACGACGCGCTCGGAGCGCTTGGCAGCACGCTCGTCGACGTCCTGGACGCGGGGCTCGTGCGGCGGCATCCCGGGGTCGGCGAACGGGTCGTCCGCCGTGGCCACCGTGCCGTGACCGTTCTCCTGTGCGCTCGGCAGCTTCTCGTCAGACACGTTGTCGTGTGATCCAGTCTCGCTCATGACTTCCTGGCCTTTGCGGTACGAGCCGCGACCCAGACGGCGACGACGATGAGCGCACCGAGCCCGAAGATCCAGGCGAACAGGCCCTCGGCCACCGGTCCGAGACCGCCCAGCTTGTAACCGCCGGGCTGCTTCGAGTCCTTGCTGTTCACCGTCTTCAGGTAGGCGGCGATGTCGCGCTTGTCCTTCTCCGGCATCACCTTGTCCGGGAAGGACGGCATGTTCTGCGGGCCCGTCTGCATGGCCTCGTAGATGTGCTTGGGCGTGACGTCCTCGAGACCCGGGGCGTACTTGCCGTGTGTGAGAGCGCCGCCCTCACCCGTGAAGTTGTGGCACTGGGCGCAGTTCGTACGGAAGAGCTGGCCGCCGTTGGCGATGTCGGCGCCGTTCGGGTCGTACTGGTCCTTGGTGGGCGTGACAGGACCGGAGCCCAGCGAAGCGACGTACGCGGCGAGCTGGTTGATCTCGTCCTGGCTGTAGATCTTCTTCTTCTCCGGCACCTGCGCGCCCGGCTGCTGCGCGGGCATGCGGCCGGTGCCGACCTGGAAGTCCACAGCAGCCGACCCGACACCCACGAGGCTCGGGCCGTCGCTGGTGCCCTGGCCGCCCGTCCCGTGGCAACTGGAGCAGCCGGTGGCGTAGAGCTTCTTGCCCTCTTCGATGGCGAGGGACTGGCTCGAGGCCTGTTCGGCCTTCGCTTCGCCTGCGGGGGCGAACGCGGCGTACAGCCCCCCGGTGGCCGCCAGCGCGAAGAGTAGGACGACGAGCGCCGCCAGCGGATGGCGCCGTCGTGCGGAGAGCTTTTTCACGGATTACCCCGGTGTCAGGATCTTCTGCGTCGATGCTGCTTTTGGTGTCTGTCACTGTCCGGGACGGGCCCGGACGTCGCCCGACCGGTTACTTGATCAGGTAGATCGTGGCGAAGAGGCCGATCCAGACGACATCGACGAAGTGCCAGTAGTAGGACACGACGATGGCCGCAGTGGCCTGCTGATGCGTGAAGCGTTTGGCCGCGTACGTCCTGCCGAGCAGGAGCAGGAACGCGATGAGCCCGCCCGTGACGTGCAACCCGTGGAAGCCGGTGGTCAGGTAGAACACCGAGCCGTACGGGTCCGAGGAGAGCGAGATGCCGTCCTTCTCGACCAGCTCCGTGTATTCGAAGACCTGGCCGCCGATGAAGACGGCGCCCATCACGAACGTGACGATGAACCACGCGCGGAGCTTCTTCACGTCACCGCGCTCGGCGGCGAACACGCCGAGCTGGCAGGTGAGTGAGGAGAGCACCAGAATCGTGGTGTTCGTCGCCGAGAACGGGATGTTCAGCGCCTCGGCATGTTCCTTCCAGAAGTCCGCACCCGTCACGGACCGCAGGGTGAAGTACATCGCGAAGAGGGCCGCGAAGAACATCAGCTCGGAACTCAGCCAGATGATGGTTCCGACGCTGGTGAGGTTCGGCCGGTTGACCGACGGGTGCGCGTGCCCTGTTTCTACTGCAGTTGCTGTCGCCACGATCGACATTATGTCGGTCGCCCATCCGGCCCTTACTGCCGGGGTCCCGTTCGGTGTGTCCGGGCGGCTCCGGGCGCCGTGGCAAGGGCTTCCGCAGGCGTATGCGCCGCTGTTGGGCGAGGGGGCGAAGGAGTAACATCCGCGCAGCGGCTCCACTTGCCGCGGACGCCCGAACCGGGGACGGTTCCCGCCGCCCCCCTACGTGAAAACGTGCGACCTTCAAGCGGAGGAACAATGCAGCCGACCGCCACGGTGCTGGTCTACAGCGACGACGCCAACACCCGCGAGCAGGTCCGGCTCGCCGCAGGCCGCCGGCCTGCCTCCGACGTGCCCGCCGTCGAGTACATCGAGTGCGCGACACTGCCCGCCCTCCTGAGCACGCTGGAGAAGCAGCACGTCGACGTGTGCGTCCTGGACGGCGAGACCGCGCCCGCCGGCGGCATGGGCGTCTGCCGGCAGATCAAGGACGAGATCTTCGACTGCCCGCCCGTCCTGCTCCTCATCGGACGCCCACAGGACGCCTGGCTCGCCTCCTGGAGCCGCGCGGAGCGGGCCGTCTCCCACCCCATCGACCCCGTCGCCCTCGCCGGTGCGCTGGCGGACCTCCTGCGCGAGAAGAACGGCGCGCAGGCCGAGGTCCAGCCGCTGTGAACGAATGACCGTGCAGCCGTGAGCCGGCCCCGGGGCGACGCGCGCCCCGGGGCCGGCTGCTGTCAGCGTGCCGCCCTCAGACCTGCGGGCGGAGCCTGCTGACGTCGGCGGTGCTGCCGCCGCTGTCCTGGGCGCCGGGGCGTAGTGAGCTTCCCTCCTTCCACTTCTTCCAGGACAGGTTCCAGTCCCCGAAGCCGTTGCCGAAGGCGGCCATCTGCTCGCCGTCGGAGTTGGAGTGCGTCACGGGAACACCCGGACGTACGAGGTTGAAGAACCACTCGGCGTTCCCGGTGCTCATGCCCGTGCACCCGTGGCTGCTGTTGGAGACGCCGTGCGAGCCGGACGACCACGGGGCCGCGTGCACGTACTCCCCGCTCCACGTCAGCCGGGTGGCCCAGTGGACGCCGAGGTCGTAGGACTCACCGCCGCCGATGCCGACGCTGCTGCTGCGCATGCGGACGAACGACTCGCGGCCCAGGACCACCTTGGTGCCGTTGCGGGTCTCGAAGCCCGGCTTCCCGGTGGTGATCGGGATCTCCTTGACCGTCCTGCCGTCCTTCTTGACCTTCATGCTCAGCCCGGAGGCGTCGGCGAATGCCTCGACGCGGTCGCCCGTCTTCAGCCTCAGTGACTTGGCCTTGTCCCCGTAGAGCCCCTTGCGGATCTTGAGGCCGTTCAGGCGGCTGCTGACGCTGACGGTGGAGTGCGCGGGCCAGTACTCCTTGGGACGGTAGTGCAGCTCCTTGCTGTCCACCCAGTGCCAGGAGCCCTCGACGCGGGGGCTGGACTTGACGCTCAGCGCACGCTCCACGATGCGGCGCTGCGCGGGGCTCTTGACCTTGTGGCTCAGCTCCGCCGTCACGGGCTGGGCCACGCCGTACGTCCCGCTGTCCGGGCCGAAGGTGACCCCGAGGCGCTTCGCGTGTGCGGGCTTGGTCTGGAAGTTCAGGGTGCGGCGGCCCTGCTCGCCGTCGCCGTTCTCGGTGCTGATGCGGACCGTGTAGCGCACGCCCGCGGCCAGCGGGGTGGTGCTCTGCCACCTGGTGCCGTCCTCGGAGAGCTTGCCGCTCAGGTGGCGGCCTGCCGTGTCGACCGCGGTGACGTCGGCTATTCGCCCTTCGTTGGAGGTCACCTTCAGCGGGCGCGAGGGGTCGATCGTGCTCCCCTCCTCACCCGCGCTCACCGAAATCTGGTTGCCGGCGTCGTACGGGGCTCCCGCGAGCGGGTTGCCGTCGCTTCCGGCGCACGAGGTAAGGCCCACCGCGAGCGGGGCGAGCGTGAGGGCACATCCTGCTGAAATCCGGCGCTTTGCCTTCGATGAGTGATTCATAGGCCCAAGGTAGGAACTCACGCGGTCTTGGGCCTGTTGGGCGCAGGCAAATGGGTCGGCCCCCGGAGAATTCCGGGGGCCGACCCATCTGCAGACTGCCTCAGCCGCGAACCTTACTGAGTGCGGTTCTCGCCGTGGTAGTACTCGAAGACCCAGCCGAACAGGCCGACGAGCAGGATCGGCGCCGAGACGTACACCAGCCACCATCCGAAGGCGACGCCCAGGAAGGCGAAGGCGGCACCGAGACCGAGGGTGAGCGGCTGCCAGCTGTGCGGGCTGAAGAAGCCCAGCTCGCCGGCGTCGTCCGCGACGTCGGCCTCCTTGTTGTCCTGCGCCCCGGCGTCCACGCGGCGCGCGGTGAACGCCAGGTAGTAGCCGATCATCACCGTGAGCCCGAAGGCGAGGAACAGGCCCGTCGTGCCGACGGGCTCCTTCGACCAGGCGCCGTAGACGATCGCCGTGGCCAGCAGGAAGACGGCCAGGCCGAGGAAAATCTTGCCCTGGATCTTCACTTTCCGCTCTCCTTGCCGCTGATGATCCTCTCCTCGCCCTGACCCTTCGCCTCGTACTCCCCGAGCTGGTCGAGGGCCGCGACCTCAGGGTGGTGCAGGTCGAAGGCCGGCGACTCGGAGCGGATGCGCGGCAGCGAGAGGAAGTTGTGCCGCGGGGGCGGGCAGCTCGTCGCCCATTCGAGCGAACGGCCGTAGCCCCACGGGTCGTCGACGTCGACCTTCTTGCCGTGCTTGGCCGTCTTCCAGACGTTGTACAGGAAGGGCAGGATCGACAGGCCCAGCAGGAAGGAGCTGATCGTCGAGAGGGTGTTCAGCGCGGTGAAGCCGTCGGCCGCGAGGTAGTCCGAATAGCGGCGCGGCATGCCCTCGACGCCCAGCCAGTGCTGCACGAGGAAAGTGCCGTGGAACCCGACGAAGAGCGTCCAGAAAGTGATCTTGCCGAGGCGCTCGTCGAGAATCTTTCCGGTGAACTTCGGCCACCAGAAGTGGAAGCCGGCGAACATCGCGAAGACCACCGTGCCGAACACGACGTAGTGGAAGTGCGCCACCACGAAGTAGGTGTCGGAGACGTGGAAGTCCATCGGGGGCGAGGCCAGGATGACGCCGGTCAGGCCGCCGAAGAGGAACGTGACCAGGAAGCCGATCGTCCACAGCATCGGCGTCTCGAAGGACAAGGAGCCCTTCCACATCGTGCCGATCCAGTTGAAGAACTTCACACCCGTCGGTACCGCGATCAGGAACGTCATGAAGGCGAAGAAGGGCAGTAGCACTCCTCCGGTGACGTACATGTGGTGCGCCCAGACCGTCACCGACAGGCCGGCGATGGCGATCGTCGCCGCGATGAGGCTGATGTAGCCGAACATCGGCTTGCGGCTGAAGACGGGGATGATCTCCGAGACGATGCCGAAGAACGGCAGCGCGATGATGTAGACCTCGGGGTGGCCGAAGAACCAGAACAGGTGCTGCCACAGCAGCGGCCCGCCGTTGGCGGCGTCGAAGACGTGGGCACCGAACTTGCGGTCCGCCTCCAGCGCGAAGAGCGCGGCGGCGAGCACCGGGAAGGCCAGCAGCACCAGCACACCGGTCAGCAGCACGTTCCAGGTGAAGATCGGCATGCGGAACATCGTCATTCCGGGCGCGCGCATGCAGATGATCGTGGTGATGAAGTTGACCGAACCGAGGATCGTGCCGAAACCGGAGAGCGCGAGGCCCATGATCCACAGGTCGGCGCCGATGCCGGGCGAGCGGATCGCGTCGGAGAGCGGCGAGTAGGCGAACCAGCCGAAGTCCGCAGCGCCCTGCGGGGTGAGGAAACCCCCGACGGCGATCAGCGAACCGAAGAGGTACAGCCAGTACGCCAGCATGTTCAGCCGCGGGAACGCGACGTCCGGCGAGCCGATCTGCAGCGGCATGATCCAGTTCGCGAAGCCGGCGAAGAGCGGCGTCGCGAACATCAGCAGCATGATCGTGCCGTGCATGGTGAACGCCTGGTTGAACTGCTCGTTCGACATCACCTGGGAGCCGGGACGGGCGAGTTCGGCGCGCATCAGGAGCGCCATGACGCCGCCGATGCAGAAGAAGGCGAAGGACGTGACGAAGTACAGCGTCCCGATCTTCTTGTGGTCCGTGGTGGTCAGCCAGTCGACCACCATGGCTCCGGGCGTCTTCTGTCGTACGGGTGGTGCTGCCTCGGCCGTCGTGGCGGCACCCTTGGACTCGTTGAGGATGCTCACGGGTTATTCGTCTCCGCATTCTTGGCGCCGCCCGTGGTGGCGGTGCCCGACGGGATGTAGCCGGTCTGGCCCTTCTCGGCCAGGTCCTCCAGGTGCTTCTTGTAGCGCTCCGGGGAGACGACCTTGACGTTGAAAAGCATCCGGGAGTGGTCGACGCCGCACAGTTCGGCGCACTTGCCCATGTAGGTGCCCTCCTTGCTGGGGGTCACCTCGAAGCGGTTCACGTGGCCGGGGATGACGTCCTGCTTCATCAGGAACGGCACCACCCAGAACGAGTGGATGACGTCGCGGGAGGTCAGGATGAACTGGACCTTCTCGCCCTTCGGCAGCCAGAGCGTGGGGCCCGGATTGCCGGTCTGGGGGTTCTTCTCACCCGGAGTACCGGCCGCGTAGACGCCTTCGGCGCCCTTGGGGAAGCTCTTCGTCATCCTGTCCGGGATGGCGGAGAGTTCCTTGTCCTCGGTGTTGGAGGTCGAGGCCTTGCCGTCCACGTCCTCGATGTAGTTGAAGCCCCAGCTCCACTGGTAGCCGACGACGTTGACGACGTGCGCCGGCTTCTCCGTGGTCGCCAGGAGCTTGGTCTCGTCCCGCGCGGTGAAATAGAAGAGCACCGCCACGATGATGATGGGCACCACCGTGTACAGGGCCTCGATGGGCATGTTGTACCGCGTCTGCGGAGGGACCTCCACCTTGGTCCTGGTGCGCCGGTGGAAGACGACGCTCCAGAGGATCAGGCCCCAGACCAGTACGCCCACAGCGAGCGCCGCGGCCCACGACCCCTGCCAGAGGGAGAGGATCCGAGGGGCCTCGTCCGTGACCGGAGTGGGCATGCCGAGGCGGGGGAAGTCCTTGGAAGTGCAACCGGTGGCGGTCGCCAGGACCAGGCCCGCGGCGAGCGCCTGCTGCAGCTTCCGCCGCATCGGGCGCCGCGACATGGGGGTACCGCCCCCGCCCGTCGGGCGGTGGGGGAGGTCGGAGCCGTTGGGACTCACGTAGCGCCTTCCCGAGAGTCTCGCCCGCCCATCCGGGCTCGGCCGTTGCAGGTCGGGCGCGGGCCCCTGGCGCGGGCAGGGGTTTGGATGTTGATGCGGAGCAAACCTTACTGGACCGTTCCCGGGCGTCTGCGGGGAGGGTCCCCAACACGTCGCGGGGCCCCTGCCAGCGGTGGAGGGCGGTCCGGCGCGCGGGGCAGCGCGGCGAAGACCCGCCGGGGGAAGCGGCGTTGGGACACGGGCGCGGCGGCGCGCCCGTGCCGCAGCGGAACGGGGGTGCGCCAAGGACCCGCAGCGCGCGGTCGGTCGCCCCTGATGCGGCGTCGGCGCGTTCGCGCCGGGAGCGCCGGGACACGGTCCGGCCCGTACGCGGGGACGGGGCGGACCAGCGGCTGTCCGGGCGGGCAGCCGGGGAACGGAGTTAGCGTTCCTGCGTGCCATACTTCGACGCCGCATCGTCGGTCCCCCTGCATCCCGTCGCCCGCCAGGCCCTGACCGCCGCCCTGGACGAGGGGTGGGCCGACCCCTCGCGGCTGCACCGGGAGGGGCGGCGGGCGAGGATGCTGCTGGACGCCGCGCGGGAGACCGCCGCCGAGGCGGTGGGGTGCCGTCCCGACGAGCTGGTGTTCACCCCATCGGGTACCGCTGCCTTGCACACCGGGATCGCCGGCGTCCTCGCGGGACGGCGCCGCGCGGGAAGGGGGCTGGCCGTCTCCGCCGTGGAGCACTCCGCGGTCCTGCACGCGGCGGCAGCGCACGAGGAGGGCGGGGGCTCCGTCACCGAGGTCCCCGTGGACCGTACGGGCCGGGTCTCCGCGTCCGCCTACGAGGCGGCGCTCAGGGACGGGACGGCGGACGGGGGCACGGCGCTCGCCTGCCTCCAGTCCGCCAACCACGAGACCGGCACCGTGCAGCCGGTCGCCGAGGTCGCAGGGGTGTGCGCGGAGGCCGGGGTGCCGCTGCTCGTGGACGCCGCGCAGTCCCTCGCCTGGGGCCGCCCCGAGGAAGGCTGGTCGGTGCTGACGGGCAGCGCGCACAAGTGGGGCGGGCCGCCCGGCGTCGGCCTCCTCGCCGTACGCAAGGGCGTGCGCTTCGCGGCCCCGCCCCCGTCGGACGAGCGTGAACGCGGGCGCAGCCCCGGTTTCGAGAACATCCCCGCCGTCGTGGCGGCTGCGGCCTCCCTGCGGGCCGTACGGGCGGAGGCGGACGCCGTGGCGGCGCGGCTGCGCCCCCTGATCGAGAGGGTCCGCGCCGAGGTGCCGCGGTCGGTCCCGGACGTCGAGGTCGTCGGGGACCCGGTCCACCGGCTTCCGCACGTCGTGACGTTCTCCTGCCTGTACGTGGACGGGGAGGCCCTGCTGCACGTGCTCGACCGCGCCGACTTCTCGGTCTCCTCGGGCTCCTCCTGCACGTCCAGCACGCTGACGCCGAGTCACGTCCTGCGGGCCATGGGCGTGCTGTCGGAGGGCAACATCCGGCTGTCGCTGCCTCCGGTGCCCGGTGAGTCGGTCGAGGCGGACGTCGAGCGGTTCCTCCAGGTGCTGCCGGACGCGGTTCGGGAGGTGCGTGAGCAGGTGAACGCCCCGGGGACCACCGCGGAGCGGAGCACGGCCGGGCAGGACGGCCGGGCGAGGGACGAGGGGCCGGAGGACCGCGCCGCCCCGTACGGGGAGCAGTCGGCCCCCGCCCCGGAGGAGGGCGGGAGGGAGCTGACCGTCAACGCGCTGGGGACGGTGTGCCCGATGCCCGTCATCGAACTGGCCCGGCACTTCGACGACGTGCCGGTCGGCGGTGTGATCGTGGTGCTCGCGGACGACGAGGCCGCCCGCGTCGACATCCCGGCCTGGTGCGAGATGCGGGGCCAGGAGTTCCTGGGCGTGCAGGGCGACCGGTTCCGCGTGCGCCGCCTGAGCTGAGCGCTCGCCGCCCCACCGCGGGCGGACGGCCCGACGAAGGCGCACCGGCGTGCAGGGGGTGCACGGGCAAGCGGAAGGGGCGGCCCGGTGCCGGGCCGCCCCTCGATGCCGTGTTGCGCTACGGGGTCACACGTTCAGGTGCGAGGTGACCTCGGCGGCGGCCTCCTCGCCGTAGCACTTGGTGAAGCGCTCCATGAAGTGCGACCGGCGCAGTTCGTACTCCTGGGTGCCCACCGTCTCGATGACGAGCGTGGCCAGCATGCAGCCGACCTGCGCGGCGCGCTCCAGGCTGACGCCCCAGGCGAGACCGGAGAGGAAGCCCGCACGGAAGGCGTCGCCCACACCGGTGGGGTCGGCCTTGGCCTCTTCCTTCGGCACCCCGACCTCGATGACCTCCTGGCCCTCGCGCTCGATGCGGACGCCCTTGGCACCCAGCGTGACGACGCGGGTGCCGACCTTCGCCAGTATCTCCTTGTCGCTCCAGCCGGTCTTGGCCTCGATGAGCTCCTTCTCGTACTCGTTCGAGAAGAGGTAGGTCGCGCCCTCCATCAGGGTGCGGATGTCCTCGCCCTCCATACGCGCGATCTGCTGCGAGAAGTCCGCCGCGAAGGGGATGCCCCGCTTGCGGCACTCCTCCGTGTGGCGGGCCATCGCCTCGGGGTCGTCCGCGCTGATGCACACGAGGTCGAGGCCGCCCACGCGGTCGGCGACCGTCTGCAGTTCGATCAGGCGGGCCTCACTCATGGCTCCCGTGTAGAAGGAGCCGATCTGGTTGTGGGCCTCGTCGGTTGTGCACACGAAGCGGGCGGTGTGCTTCAGCTCGGAGATGTGGACGGACTCGGTGTCCACACCGTGCCGTTCGAGCCAGGCGCGGTATTCCTCGAAGTCCTCGCCGGCGGCGCCGACGAGGATCGGGTTCGCCCCGAGCTGCCCCATACCGAAGGCGATGTTGGCGCCCACGCCGCCCCGCCTGATGTCGAGCCCGTCGACGAGGAAGGAGAGCGAGACGGTGTGCAGCTGGTCGGCGACCAGCTGGTCGGAGAACCGACCGGGGAACGTCATCAGGTGGTCATTCGCGATGGAGCCGGTGACTGCGATACGCACGGCGAAAACTGCTCCTGTCGGAGGACGCTGTCGGATGGCAACATCACGCTACCCGCTAGGTCCCCGTATCCGAACAGGACGGAACTACCCGATAGTAGGGCCTTCCAGGCGCCTCACCTGCTGCGTAGCGTCGTGGAATGCAGAACCTGACGCAGGACCTCACACACGGTCTCCCTCCGGGCTCCCCGTACGACAGGCCGCGAAGCGCCTCGTCGGACCCCGAGTCGATGGACGAACTGCGCAGTGACTGCGCCCGCATGGCGCCGCACTGGTCGGGTCCCTTCTTCCCCTCCGCGCTCCCCTGGCCCGCCCCGCACCCTGCCCGCCGGCTGGAGCGCGCGTCCGCGGCCGCCCGCCTCCGCGAGGCCGGTGCGTACGGGGCTCCGCGCGGGGTGCGCGTCCCCGCCTCCTCCGCGCGGATGCTGGACGGGATGTCGGAGTACGGCCTCTGGTGAAGTGCGCCCGCCGCCCCTGCGCGCGCCCCTCGGGGCTTGACCGCCGCCTCCGGGTGAGGGCCCGGGAGGGCGCCGCCGCCACCGGGGCCGAGGTCAGACCCCGGCCGGAGGGCTCAGCCGGGAACCAGGCGGGCTCCGCCGCCGTCACATGGATGTCCCTCGCATGCGGGGCCGGGACCTGAAAGTGATGAGCGGAGCCGAAGGAGCAACGCGGTGAATACCGAAAAGTCTCCCACCGACGGTGGGGGTTTCCCTTCCGCGGACGCACGGCCAGGGCGGCACGGCCGCCGGCGGCTGTCCGTCGCCACGGTGGCGGCGGCCGTACTGCTGGCCGGCGGTGGCGGCGCGTACTGGGCCTCGACCGCGGGCGAAGGCGGCGACTACGCACCCGGCAGCACCTCCAAGCCCCCGAAACTGGCGCTGGACGGGGTGGCCGCGCAGGGCGGCGAGGGCGACGGCGAGGGCATCGCACCCGGGGAGCCGAACCCGAACGCGCAGACGTACCGCGCCAACAAGAAGATGCCGGACGGCCCCGACGCCGCCAGCGTCTACCGGACACCGGACGGCGTATCGCGCGCGGCCGTGACCGCACTGGCGGAGAGCCTGGACGTCTCCGGCAAGCCCGAGAAGAAGGACGGCCGGTGGGTCGTCGGCAAGGACGGGGACTCCGACGGCGGGCTGACGCTGTCGGTGAACGACGAGCGCATGGCCGGCAACTGGACGTACCAGACGTCGCGTTCACCCGTCATGCCGTGCGGCAAGCCGCTCCCGACGGTGCCCGGCGGCCCCGCGCCGTCGGCCGGGGAGGTCGAACGGCCCGGCTCGTGCCCGTCCATGCCCGATTCCGGCAAGGGCGACCCCGTCTCGGAGAAGAAGGCCGAGGACGCCGTGCGGCCGGTGCTGAAGACGCTGAAGCTCCAGGACGCCGAACTGGACGCGAGCGTGACGACCGGTCCGCTGCGCATGGTGACCGTGACGCCCGAGGTGGGCGGCATGCCGACGAAGGACTGGAACACCACGTTCAGCGTCGGCAAGGACGGTGAGATCGTCCGCGGCCACGGAAACCTGGGCGAACTGAGCGAGGGCGCCTCGTATCCGGTGATGTCGGCGGACGAGACGCTGAAGCAGCTCAACAAGCAGGGCGCCACGGGGCCGCACAGCGGCTCCGGCACGGTGCGCGAACCGGCGCCCGCCCCCAAGGCGGACGGCAAGCCGGGCAAGGGCGAGGCGGAGGCCGCCAAGGGCAAGCCGCTCAAGGTGACGGACGCCGAGTTCGGGCTCGTGACGCGGTACTCGGCCGGCAAGCCGGTGCTCGTACCGTCCTGGATCTACGAGTTCGAGCTGCCGGGCGGCGACCAGCAGGCCAGCGTCGCCCACCCCGCGGTCGAGCCGGAGTTCCTCAAGCCCGCCAAGCCGCAGAAGCCCGGGGGCGGTTCGGACGCGGACGCGCCGGACGGTTCGGGGCAGCCCGGCAAGCCGGGCGGGAAGCCCGGCGCCGAGACCCCGTTGCAGGCCGTGAAGTCCTACGAGGTCGACGGGCGCACGGTGAAGCTGACGTTCTGGGGCGGCGTGTGCGACAAGTACACGGCGAGCGCCGAGGAGTCCGGCAAGTCGGTGAAGGTGACCGTGCGGCCGGAGAAGTCCGACCCGGACAAGGTCTGCGTGAAGATGGCCAAGCCCCAGACCGTCGAGGTCGAGCTGGAGAAGGAGCTGGACGGCCGGAAGGTCGTCGACACGCAGGACGGTGAGGCCGTACCGAAGGCCCGGTGAGGCCGGCCGGCGCGGCCCGTGGAGCCGCGAGGGTCGCCAGGCCGCGACAAAGTCGGCCGACGGACCCTTGAGAGGGCCCCCGAGGGGCAGAAGCGACGAGAACAGGACTGAGGGAGAGCGGGGGCAGGAACGACGGAGGCGGCGGACCCCTGGTGGGGGGAGTCCGCCGCCTCCGTCCTTTTCAGTTCTGAGAACTGGAGACAGTTCAGGAACTGGAGCTCAGTTCTGGGAACCGGAGCCGGTCTGCGGCCCGGGGCCGCGGACGCCGCTCAGTTGAAGGAGTCACCGCAGGCGCAGGAGCCCGTGGCGTTGGGGTTGTCGATCGTGAAGCCCTGCTTCTCGATGGTGTCGACGAAGTCGATGGAGGCGCCGCCCAGGTACGGGGCGCTCATCCGGTCGGTGACGACCTTGACACCGTCGAAGTCCTTCACCACGTCGCCGTCGAGCGAGCGCTCGTCGAAGAAGAGCTGGTACCGCAGGCCGGAACAGCCACCCGGCTGGACGGCGACCCGCAGCGCCAGGTCGTCACGACCTTCCTGCTCCAGCAGGTTCTTGACCTTCGCCGCGGCGGCGTCGGACAGAATGATGCCGTCGCTCACAGCGGTCTCGTCCGATACGGACATCTGCTTCTCTCCCGGGTTGTTCGGACTGCTCTGCCGCCAGCTGCAACCGGCGGCGTCCCGGATTCATTCCAGGGCTGGCACGTTCATTTTCCGTCGTTCTCGGTCCTCATGCTCCCACACGGCGGGAGCGAACGGGAATGCGTCACATCGACGCGAACGGCATCGTCAAAGTGACGTGAAGCGGTTATGATTAATAACGTCAATTAGACGAAAAGCCGCTTGCGGCGCTACAGGAAGGGTGGGGGCCGTGACCGCCCAGCCACTGGACGTTCAGCCGACACCGCTCGCGCTTCTGCTTCTCGGCCGCGAGTCCGACACGAGCAGCGAGCGTGGCGTCGACTGCCCGGGCGACCTGCCGGCTCCTTCTGACCCGGACCTGGTCGAGCGGGCGCGTGCCGCGAAGGCGAAGCTCGGCGAGCGGGTCTTCGTCCTCGGTCACCACTACCAGCGTGACGAGGTCATCGAGTTCGCCGACGTGACAGGCGACTCCTTCAAGCTGGCGCGCGACGCGGCGGCGCGGCCGGAGGCCGAGTACATCGTCTTCTGCGGCGTGCACTTCATGGCCGAGTCCGCCGACATCCTCACCTCCGCCGGGCAGCAGGTCGTCCTTCCGGACCTGGCCGCGGGGTGCTCCATGGCCGACATGGCGACGGCCGAGCAGGTCGCCGAGTGCTGGGACGTGCTCACCGAGGCCGGTGTCGCGGACGTCACAGTCCCCGTCTCGTACATGAACTCCTCGGCCGACATCAAGGCGTTCACGGGCCGGCACGGCGGCACGATCTGCACGTCGTCCAACGCCCGCCGTGCGCTGGAGTGGGCCTTCGGCCAGAAGACCGCGGGGGCGGGGGGCGGCAAGGTCCTCTTCCTGCCGGACCAGCACCTCGGACGCAACACGGCCGTCCGCGACATGGGGATGTCGCTGGAGGACTGCGTCGTCTACAACCCGCACAAGCCGAACGGCGGCCTGACCGCCCAGCAGCTGCGCGACGCGAAGATGATCCTGTGGCGCGGGCACTGCTCCGTGCACGGCCGCTTCTCGCTGGACTCGGTGCGGGAGGTACGGGACCGCGTCCCCGGCGTCAACGTCCTCGTCCACCCCGAGTGCAAGCACGAGGTCGTCGCGGCCGCCGACTACGTCGGCTCGACGGAGTACATCATCAGGACTCTGGAGGAGGCGCCCGCCGGATCGAAGTGGGCCGTCGGCACGGAGCTCAACCTCGTCCGGCGGCTGGCGAACCGCCACGCGGACGAGGGCAAGGAGGTCGTCTTCCTCGACCGCACGGTGTGCTTCTGCTCGACCATGAACCGGATCGACCTGCCGCACCTGGTCTGGGCGCTGGAGTCGCTGGCGGACGGCAGGCTCGTCAACCGCATCCAAGTCGACGACGAGACCGAGAAGTTCGCCAAGCTCGCCCTGGAGCGGATGCTGGCACTGCCGTAACCTGCGGCAATGCTCGTGCGGCCGCTGCAGGACTCGGAGGAGGACGCCGAAGCCGTCAGACTGCTGGCCGAGGCGGCCTTCGCAGCAGAGTCCGCCGCCGGGCCCGTCCAGGCGCGGCCCGGCGGGCCGGGAGGCGGCGCGCTGCCCTCGGAACGCCCGCCGGGCGCCGGGAGTCCGGCCCGCAGCCGGGAGCGGATCCGGCATCTGGTGCGTACGGACCCGCGCGGCAGCTGGCTCGCCGCCGACGCGGACGGACGCCCGCTCGGGGCCGCGCAGTCCCTCGTACGGGAAGGCACCTGGGGACTCGCTCTGCTCGCCGTACTGCCCGGGGCCCAGGGCAGGGGCGTGGGCAGGGCACTGCTGGAGCGGACGCTGGAGTACGGCAGGGCGTGCCTCCGCGGGCTGATCTGCTGCCCCGGCCACCCCGGCGCCGCCCGCATCTACCGCGCGGCCGGCTTCGAGCTGCATCCGGCGATGCGGCTGGAGGGCAGGCTCGGCAACGCGCGGCCGGCCCGCCCGGACGGCCCGGTCGTGGCGGGATCGGCCTCCGACCGCGACCTGATGGACTCGGTCGACCGGCGGCTGCGGGGCGGGCCGCACGGCCCCGACCACGAGTTCCTGCTGCGGCACTGCCGGTTGCTCGTCGCCGACGATCTCGCCGGCAGCGGCTACTGCTACCTGCGCGAGGAGGGCCGCGTCGAGCTGCTCGCCGCGACCTCGCGCCGCCTCGCCACGCGCCTCCTCAGCGCGGCGCTGCTGAGCCTCTCCGAGGGAGCCCGGGCTGCCGTCCCCTACGTCACGGCCGAGCAGCAGTGGGCCGTCGACGTCGGCCTCGCGGCCGGGCTCAGCCCGGTGAACGCGGGCTACGTCTGCCTGCGGGGGATGCGGGCGCCCAGCCCCTACATCCCGTCGGGCGGGTTCCTGTGAGGCACGCCCCCGGGGCCGTGCCACCGGTGGCCGTGCAGCCGACCGCCGAGCAGCCGTGTACCGGTGGCGGCGCCGCGACGGGGTCCGCCGCGGCCGGTCCCAGACCGCGCGGGCGGGTCAACCGCCGGGCCTGACCAGCCCGTTCTCGTAGGCGGCGACGACGAGCTGGGCCCGGTCGCGGGCGCCCAGCTTCGACATCGTCCTGTTGACGTGGGTCTTCACCGTCAGCGGGCTGACGGAGAGCCGTTCGCCGATCTCGTCGTTGTTCAGCCCTCCCCCGACGAGCGTCAGCACCTCGCGCTCCCGTCCGGTCAGGGCGTCGAGCGCGTCGGCCGCCGACGCGGCCCCGTCTTCCTCCTCGCCCGCAGCGGCGGTGCTCTCGCCGTACGGGCCGCTCTGCGCGAGGAAGGTGGCGATCAGCCCCCTGGTTGCCGCCGGTGACAACAGGGCGTCGCCGTCGGCCGCCGTGCGTATCGCCGCCAGCAGCTCCTCCGGCTCGGCTCCCTTGCCGATGAAGCCCGAGGCTCCGGCGCGCAGGGCCTGCGCGACGTACTCGTCGACCTCGAACGTGGTGAGGATGACGACCTTGACGTCCTGCAGACGGGGATCGGCGGTGATGGCACGGGTGGCGGCGAGGCCGTCGCAGCCGGGCATGCGGATGTCCATCAGGACGACGTCCGGGTGGAGCCGCCGTACGGTCTCCAGCGCCTCCGCCCCGTCCGAGGCCTCCCCCACCGCTTCCATGCCGGGGTCGGAGTCGACCAGCACCTTGAAGGCACTGCGCAGCAGCGCCTGGTCGTCGGCCAGTACGACCCGGATCGTCATGTCGGAGTGCCTTCCTGGGGGTCTGCCGCTGTCCGGGTGCTCCGCGCGGGCTGCGGGACGTCAGGTGACCGCCCGGGCGGGGCGGACCGGGCCTCCCGCGCACCCCGGGTGCCGGGCTGGTGCGCCGGCGGGAGCGGGAGCCGTACGCGCACGCGGAAGCCGCCGTCCCCCAGCGGCCCCGTCTCGCAGCTCCCGTGCAGCGCGGCAGCGCGTTCCCGCATCCCGACGAGGCCGTGCCCACCGCCTCCTCCGGCCTCGGACGTTCCGCCGCCCGCGACGCCCGCGGGCAGCCCGCCGGAGCCGGCGGCCCCGCCGTCGTCGGTCACGGTGACCTCGAGCGCGGACGGCGCGATGCGGATCGCCACCTCGGCGTGCGCCCCGGTGCCGACGTGCTTCTGCACGTTCGTCAGCGCCTCCTGTACGACGCGGTAGGCCGTGAGGTCCAGCGCCGAGGGCAGGTCGGGCGCGACGCCGGCCTCCGGCCGGGCGTCGGTCACGGAGACGGCGACGGAGAGTCCGGCACGGGTGAAGCCCTCGACCAGCTCGTCCAGCACGCCGAGACCCGGGGCCGGTTCGGTCGGTGCCGGACTCTCCCCCGACTGCCGCAGCAGGCCGACCGTGGCCTGCAGCTCGTCGAGGGCGTGCCGACTCGCCTCCCGTACGTGCGCGAGAGCCTCCTTGGCCTGGTCGGGACGCTGGTCCATGACGTGCGAGGCCACCCCTGCCTGCACGTTGACGAGCGCGATGTGGTGGGCGACGACGTCGTGCAGCTCGCGGGCGATGCGCATCCGCTCCTCCGCGACCCGCCGCAGCGCCTCCTCCTCACGCGTCCGCTCCGCGCGCTCGGCCCGCTCCCGTATGGCGTCGACGAACGCCCGCCTGCTGCGCACCGCCTCCCCCGCGGCCGCCGCCAGCGCCGTCCACGCGAAGATGCCGAGGTTCTCCTGCGCGTACCAGGCCCTGCCGCCGAGCAGCATCCCCGAGGCCGTGAGCACCACGACCGTCGCCGCTCCCGCCCGGACGCCGGTGACGCGGTCCGTGCGGTCGGCGACGGTGTACAGCGCGATGATCGCCGCGACCACGATCGGAGCGCGGTGTCCGTGCGGCGCCACGTCGGCCGGCGGATCGGTGATCATGCCGAGAACGGTCGCCAGCGTCGCCGCCCCGAGTACCGGCAGGGGCGCCCGGCGCCGCAGCGTCAGCGAGGCGCAGGCCAGCGCGGCCAGCAGGACGGTGAGCGGCTCCACGTCGCGCTCGCCGAGACGCGGGCGGATCTCCGGGCCGTGCGGTGTGGCCGTGGCGGCGGCGACGATCGCCGCGAAGGCGACGAGCGCGAGCGCCGCGTCGACGGCGAAGGGGTGCGCGCGCGTCCAGCGCCGCACCTCGCACACGAGCCGCACGCCCCGGCCCTCGCCCGCCTGCGGGCCGGAGCCGGGGGCGGAGCCCGGGAGGGGCTGCGGAGCGAGGTCCGGGCCGGAGTCGTCGGCGGCCATGTCGCGCGTCACGTCGGGAAGCGGGGGCTCCGGGCCCGCCGTCCGCACCGGAGGCGTCCCGCCCGGTGAGGGCGGGGCGGTCCGGCTCGCGGCAGGCGGGCCCCGGTGGCTCAGCCCGGGATGAGGCCGTCGTCGGTGAGCATCTCCCGCACCTCTTCGAGTGACGCGTCGGGCGCGGGAAGGATCAGCTCCGAGGGCTCCAGGGAGTCGTCGGGCAGGGCGGTGCCCATCGTGCGCACCGCGTTGAGGAGCGCGCTGAGGGTGCGGCGGAAGCCCGCCTCGTCCCCGGTCTCCATCTCGGCGAGCAGTTCGTCGTCCAGCTTGTTCAGCTCGGCGAAGTGGCTGTCGTCGAGCTTCACCTGGCCTTCCCCCATGATCCGTACGATCATGTCGCTCTCCTTCTGGCGTGGGGCCGTAAGCCGATTCCCGATGTGACTGCTCGCCGGCGAAAGGCAAGCACCCGCGGCCGCGGTGTGCTGCCCGCCCGGAACCGCTACTTCTCGAACTTGGGAGTGTCCTGCGACTGCTGCCCCTGGCCCTGGCCGGAGGCGCCGCCGCTCTCGATGGCCTGCTGGTCGCCGCCGCCCGTGCCGCCGGCCAGCTCCGCCTTCATGCGCTGGAGCTCCAGCTCGACGTCCGTACCGCCGGAGAGGCGGTCCAGCTCGGCGGTGATGTCGTCCTTCGCCATGCCCGTGGGGTCGTCGAGGGCACCGGAGGCCAGCAGCTCGTCGATGGCGCCGGAGCGGGCCTGGAGCTGCGCGGTCTTGTCCTCCGCGCGCTGGACGGCCATGCCGACGTCGCCCATCTCCTCCGAGATCCCGGAGAATGCCTCACCAATGCGCGTCTGCGCCTGCGCGGCGGTGTAGGTGGCCTTGATGGTCTCCTTCTTGGTGCGGAAGGCGTCGACCTTCGCCTGCAGACGCTGCGAGGCGAGGGTGAGCTTCTCCTCCTCGCCCTGGAGCGTCTGATGCTGCGTCTCGAGGTCCGTGACCTGCTGCTGCAGGGCCGCACGGCGGGAGAGCGCCTCACGGGCCAGGTCCTCACGGCCGAGGGCGAGGGCCTTCTTGCCCTGCTCCTCCAGCTTCGAGGACTGCCCCTGCAACTGGCTCAGCTGCAGTTCCAGACGTTTGCGGGACGTCGCGACGTCGGCGACGCCCCTGCGCACCTTCTGAAGCAGCTCGAGCTGCTTCTGGTACGAGTAATCGAGCGTCTCGCGCGGATCCTCAGCCCGGTCCAGGGCTTTGTTGGCCTTCGCGCGGAAGAGCATCCCCATACGCTTCATGACACCGCTCATGGGCTTCGCGCGCCCCCTTCGTAACGGACTGAGCCTCAGCAGCACACCTACAAGACCCAAGACTACGGGCCCTGCTCCCATTACCGCACTGTTCGAGCGCGGATGCGCTCCTCCTGAAGGACGATCGCGGCCGCGGGCCTCCACATCAGGGAGTAGGAGAACGCGCCCGGCGCGGCCTCACCGCCGCTCACGCGGCGTGGACGTTGCCGGATCGTTCCCGACCGGGCCTGGGGAGCACCGCAGGCCGCACCGTACCCTGGGGACCGTGTTCCGAAGCCGTTCGAAGGAAGGGCAGGCCGCCTCCACCCCCCGGGTGACCGCTGCCGAGCCCCAGCAGACCCGTGACCCGCAGGCCCCGAAGGGCCGCCCCACGCCCAAGCGCAGCGAGGCGCAGTCGCAGCGCCGCTCGTTCGCGAAGGCCCCGGCCAACCGCAAGGAGGCCGCGAAGCGCCAGCGCGAGGAGCGCCGCGCCGCGATGGCCCGGCAGCGGCAGGCCCTGGCCGGCGGCGACGAGCGCTACCTCCCGGCGCGCGACAAGGGCCCGGTGCGGCGCTACGCCCGGGACTACGTGGACGCGCGGTGGTCCGTCGCCGAGTTCTTCCTGCCCATCGCCGTGATCATCCTCGTGCTGAGCATGATGCCGTCGCTGCAGCTGAAGAACATCTCGCTGCTGCTGTGGCTCGGCGTGATCGTGATGATCGTCGTCGATTCGATCGGCCTCGGCTTCCGCCTCAAGCGGGACCTGCGCCGGCGCTTCCCGGACGAGCACAAGCGGGGCGCCGTCGCCTACGCCCTGATGCGTACGCTCCAGCTGCGCCGCATGCGCCTGCCCAAGCCGCAGGTCGCGCGCGGCGAGAAGCCCTGAGCGGGCAGCTGGGCCGGATAGGGCAGCTCGGCGGGCTCGAACAACGGCTCCTGGCCCGTCAGCTCGACGAGCAGACGGACGCCGTCTTCGGATCCGGCCGCACGCTGCGGGTGCTCGACGTGGGTCTCGGCCGCGGCGTGCAGGCTCTCCGGCTCGCCCGCGCGGGACATCAGGTGACAGGGCTGGAGTCCGACCCCGACCTGCGCGGCCTGGTCGAGAAGGAGCTGGCGGACGAGCCCGACGAGATTCGCAAGCGCATCCGTCTCGTCGCGGTCGGCAGCGAGGACACCGGTGCCCACTTCCTGCCCGGCACGTTCGACGTCGTGCTGTGCCACGGAGAGCTGATCCAGGCCCGCGACCCGGGTACGACGCTGGCCGGCCTCGCGAGGGTCCTCGACGGGGGCGGCCTGCTGTCGCTGCTGATACGCAACGACGACGCGCTGGCCATGCACCCGGGACGCACCGGCGACTGGGACGCGGCGCAGGCCGCGCTGGACTTCCCCGAGCGGGCCGGCCGGGCCTTCCGGCTGGACACGTTCACCAGGGGGCTGGCGGGCATCGGCACGCCGCTGCGGCAGTGGTACGGCGTCGGGATATTCGGCCACGACCGCCTGCCGGAGCAGGACGAGGAGGCCGAGCGGATGCTGGCCCTCGAGGAGCGGGCGGCACGCACCGACCCGTACCGCTCGGTGGCGGCGATGCTGCACGTGTGCGGCGTACGGGGCGGCTGACGGACCCGGCTCGCCCTCCGGCGGTCTGCCGGGCCGGCGTGGCCCGGCAGACCGCGGGCTCCGCGACGCGGGCGCCCGGGCGGCTGGAAGCGCCCCTCCGTCAGATGGCGGAGGTCTCGCCCTCTTCGTCGCCGTCCGTCGGGTGCAGGCTCATCGGCCCGTAGATCTTGCTGCCGTCCTCGTGCAGCGTCACCTGATCGGTGCCGCCCTCCAGCAGCTCCTTCCAGACCTCGCCGATCCAGGACTCGGCGTCGCCCTGGGTGGGGAACTCCTCAGGCTGTACGGCAGGTTCCGTCTCCGACCCGTCGGCCTTCTCGAACCGCCACGTCCACGCCATCTGTTCCTCCCGAGATCGACAGTTGCTGCCCGCAGACTAATCCTGAGTGCGCGACGGGCGGCGGCCCGCGAGACGATCGAGACGTGGAACTCACTCTGCTCGGCACCGGAGCCCCCGGCGGGCTGCCCCGCCCCGACTGCCCCTGCGCCGTGTGCGCCGCGGCGGCCAGTGGTCGTTCGCTCTCACGCGCGGCGACCGCGCTCCTCGTGGACGGAACGCTGCTCCTCGACCTCACCCCCGGCCCCGCCTTCGCCGCCGCCCGCGCTGGGAAGTCGCTGCAGGGCGTGCGCCAGGTGCTGCTCTCCCACCCCCACGACGGCCCCGCGATGGAGATCCCCGCCGGGCTGCCCGCGCCCGTACGCGTGTCGGAGCGGCAGGAACTCGCCCTGATCAGCGGCCACCGGGTCCGTGCCGTCGCCCTGGACTCGCCGGGCACCGGCTACCAGGTCACGGGCCCCGGCGGGGAGTGCGTGCTGTACCTGCCGCCGGGTGCGGCTCCGGCCGGTCTGGAGGACGGGCGGGACGGCGCCCAGGCGTCGTTCACGTACGACATGGTCCTCCTGGACGTGCTGGGACGGCCCGACGCCCTGGCGAAGCTGCGGGAGGCCGGCTCCGTGGGCCCCTCGACGGACGTCCTCGCCGTCCACATCGGCCACGACGTGTTCCCCGGCCAGGAGCTGCACCGCAGGCTGGCCGCGGCCGGGGCGCACACGGAGCCCGACGGGACGACGCTGGTCGTCGGCGAGTACCCCGAGGTGCCCGAAGTGCCGCGCCGCACGCTGGTCCTGGGCGGTGCGCGGTCCGGGAAGTCGGTCGAGGCGGAGCGGAGGCTGGAGTCGTTCCCCGGCGTGGTGTACGTGGCGACGGGCGGCACCAGGGAAGGCGACCCCGAATGGGCGGCGCGGGTGAGCGCGCACAAGGAGCGGCGTCCCCCGTCCTGGCGCACGCGCGAGACCTGCGACCTGGTGCCGCTCCTGGAGGAGGCCGGGCCTCCCCTGCTCGTGGACTGCCTGGCGCTGTGGCTGACCGACGCGATGGACAGGGCCGGGGCATGGGACGACGACCGCTGGCGGATCAACGGCTCACGGATGGTGGAGGAGCGGGTGGGGCAGCTCCTCGGGGCGGTCCGCCGTACGCGGCGCACCGTCGTCGCCGTCAGCAACGAAGTGGGCTCGGGCGTCGTTCCGGAGACCTCGTCGGGCCGCCGCTTCCGCGACGAACTCGGGCGCCTGAACGCGGCGTTCGCGGGCGAGTGCGAGCACGTCCTGCTCGTCACGGCGGGTGTCGCACAGCCGCTGCGGGGCTGAGCGGCGGCAGCGCTGCCCGGCACGGTCCCGCCGCGGCCGCGGGGCGGCGGCTCCTCCTCGCCGACGGCCGGTCCGCGCGGGCGCACGTACCGTACGCTTCGCCATCATGAGCGACCGCACCCTGGACCTGGACGACTTCTCCGACCTCATCGAGCGCCCGCACGGCGGACTGCGCCGGGACGCCGAGGAGCGCAGGGCGAGGACGGGCCTCCCGGACCAAGCCCTTGGGCGCCTCGACGAGTTGGGCGAGTGGCTGACGGCGGCACAGGCCAAGGTGCCCGTCGAGCCGCTGCGACAGCCGAAGCTGGTCGTCTTCGCCGGGGACCACGGGGTGGCGGAGCTGGACGTCTCCACCCGCCCGGCCGGCAGCACGCACGCACTCGTCCGGTCGGCGCTGGACGGCCTGTCCCCCGCGGCCATCCTCGCCCGGCGCCTCGAAGTCCCCCTGCGCGTCGTCGACATGGCGCTCGACTGCGACCCGGCGGAACTGCCCGCCGACGTGACCCGGCACCGGGTGCGCCGCTCGTCGGGGAGGCTCGACACCCAGGACACGCTCACCGCCGAGGAGGCGGAGCAGGCGTTCCGCGCGGGCATGGCCGTCGCGGACGAGGAGGCCGACGCGGGCACCGACGTGGTCGTGCTCGGCGACCTCTCCGTGGGCGGCACCACGGCGGCCGGGACACTGATCGCCGCCCTGTGCGGCACGGACGCCTCCGTGGTGACGGGCCGCGGCGGCGGCGACATCGACGACCTGACGTGGATGCGCAAGTGCGCCGCCGTCCGCGACGGGCTGCGGCGCGCACGGCCCGTCATGGGAGACCAGCTGAAGCTGCTCGCGGCCGTCGCCGGCGCGGACCTGACGGCCATGACGGGCTTCCTGCTGCAGTCGGCCGTGCGGCGAACACCGGTGCTCCTCGACGGGGTGGTCTCGGCGGCCTGCGCGCTCGTCGCCCAGCGCGTCGCCTTCCGCGCCCCGGACTGGTGGGTCGCGGGCCACACCGGCAAGGAGCCGGCGCAGGCGAAGGCCCTCGACCGGATGGCCCTCGAACCGCTGCTGGACCAGCAGGTCGCCGTGGGCGGCGGAACGGGTGCGCTGCTGGCGCTCCCGCTCGTGCAGGCGGCCGCCCAACTGGCCGCGGAGCTCCCCGTGTCGGAGGAGAGCGAGGAGGTCGACGGAGCCGGGGACGCCGCGACGGAGGAGGGCGAGACCGCCAACGCGTCCGCGCTGGACGCCACTTGACGGACGCGGCTGGAGGGGCGCGGCATGACTGACTCGGCTTGACGGGGGGCGGTGCGGGGCCCGCCCCCCGTCCGCGGCGCACGGACCGCTGGGGCCGTTCCGGCGAGGTCCACCCGCCGGCGCCGGAGAGCATGCGGTGCGACGGAGTCCGTTCGGACGGTGCCGCTCGGCGCCCTCAGGCGCTAGCCTGCGCACCGATGAACGCCACTCCCCCGGACGGGTCTTCCGGTTCCACGGGTTCCTCGGTGCCCTCCCAGGACCGTCCCTCCGGCACCGACGGCAACGACGCCCCGGAGGGCACCGGCCGCTCCGGGGAATCCGGCACGTCCGCGACGCCCCACGGCCCCGCGGCTTCCGGCGGCCCCGACAGCACCAGCACGGGCCCCGGCCCCGGTATGTCGAGGAGTCCCGGCAACGGTACGACGGACGCCCCCGGTACGCCTGGCGGTCCCGGCGGCCCGGAGCCCGGTTCCGGGCCCGGCGACGGCCCGTCCACCGCCGGTGCGTCGAAGGGCGCTTCCGCCTCCCGCGGCCGTGCGGCGGCTGCCGCCGCCGAGGAAGGCGTCCGCTTCGCCCTCGGCACGCTCACCGTCCTCCCCGTACGCGTCGAGCGCTGGGACCGCGAGGCCGCACGGCGGGGAATGGAGTGGGCGCCGCTCGCCGGCCTGCTGGTCGGCGGCGCGGCCGCCTTCGTGGGGCTGCTGGCGCTGATGTCGGGGGTCTCCTCGCTGCCCGCGGCCGTGCTCTCCGTCGCGGTGCCGGCCGTGCTCACCCGCGGGCTGCACCTGGACGGGCTCGCGGACGTCGCGGACGGTCTGGGCAGCGCGAAGCCCGCCGACGGTGCGCTGCGCGTGATGAAGCAGCCGGACATCGGACCCTTCGGAGTGGTGACCCTCGTCCTCGTGCTGCTGGCCCAAGTCGCCGTGCTCGACGAGCTGTACGGGCAGGTCGGCTGGGCGCAGGGGGCGCTCGGCGTCATGGTGGCCGCCGTCACCGCGCGCTGTGCGATCACGCTCGCAGCTCGTTCGGGTGTTCCTGCGGCGCGCGGAGAGGGGCTGGGCGCCGTCGTGGCGGGCACGGTCCCCGTACGCGCGGCGGCCCTCGTCGCGGCGTCGCTCGCCGTGGCGGCCACGCTGCTGGGCGCGTTCGTGTACTGGGGCGACGCGCTCCACGGCGCCGTGACGTGCCTGCTGGCGGTCCTCATCGGGCTGACCGCCGCCGAACTGCTGCTCCAGCACTGCCGGCGCCGCTTCGGCGGTGTCACGGGCGACGTCTTCGGCGCACTGTCGGAGACGGCAACGACCGCCGCCCTGCTGGCATTCGCCCTCGGCTGAGCACCCGGGGGACACCTGGGGGAAGGGCGCCGCCGGTCCCGCCGACGCGACGTCAGGTGTGTCATACCCGTGCGCAGCGGCAGGGATCGAGCCACAGGCAGCGCGTATCGTCTCCCGCATACGACGTATTGCTCGGGCATACGATGCCCGGCGTGCCGGAAGCCGTTCACCCGTAACCGACGACCCGCTGTTCCGGCCTCTCCAAGGAAGAAGGTCCTTCTCACCGTGTCTGCTCTGACTCTCAGCACCTCGTCCGCCACGACCCAGCGCGGGGACGTCGTCGTCATCGGCGTTGCCAAGGGCTCCAAGGGCAGCCCCGTGGTCGCCTTCGGCGGCGAGACCGTGGACAAGGCGTACGGCGGGAAGCTCGCCGCCACGCTGGAAGCGCTCGGCGCGAGCGGCAGCGAGGGAGAGACCACGAAGCTTCCTGCTCCGCCCACCGGGCTCAAGGCGCCGGTCGTGATGGCCGTCGGGCTGGGCGAGGCCCCCGGCAAGAACGAGCCCTACGACCTGGAGACGCTGCGCCGCGCCGCCGGTACGGCCGCGCGTGCGCTGGCCGGTACGAAGAAGGCCGTCTTCGCGCTGCCCGCGGACGACGCCCCCTCCGTGGGCGCCGTGACGGAGGGCGCGCTGCTCGGGGCGTACGCCTTCAGTACCTACCGCGGCACCGCCGACGGGAAGGGCAAGCGCGGCGCCAAGGCGGACAAGAAGGACCAGGAGTCCGGTGCACCGCTCGCCGAGGTCGTCGTCGTCGGCGCGAAGGCGCGGGACAAGGCGCACAAGGCCGCGGCGGACCGCGCGCAGGTGCTCGCGGCGGAGGTCCACCGCGCCCGCGATCTGGTCAACACGCCCTCCAACGACCTGACTCCGGCCGTCTTCGCGGACCAGGCCCGGGAGGCCGCCAAGCAGCACAGCCTCGACATCGAGGTGATGGACGAAGGTGCCCTGGCCAAGGGCGGGTACGGCGGCATCATCGGCGTCGGCCAGGGTTCGCAGAACCCGCCGCGCCTGGTCCGCATCGGCTACAAGCACCCCAAGGCGAAGAACTCGCTGGCCCTCGTGGGCAAGGGCATCACCTACGACTCGGGCGGCATCTCCCTGAAGCCCGCCGGTCACAACGAGACGATGAAGTGCGACATGAGCGGTGCCGCGGCGGTCTTCGCCGCCGTCGTCTCCGCCGCCCGTCTCGGGCTGCGCGTCAACGTGACGGGGTGGCTCGCTCTCGCGGAGAACATGCCGTCCGGTTCGGCGACGCGTCCGGGCGATGTGCTCAGCATGTACAGCGGCAAGACGGTGGAGGTGCTCAACACCGACGCCGAGGGCCGCCTCGTCCTGGCGGACGCCCTGACCCGCGCGTGCGAGGAGTCCCCGGACGCCGTCGTGGACGTCGCGACGCTCACCGGCGCCATGGTCCTCGCGCTGGGCAACCGCACGTTCGGCGTGATGAGCAACGACGACGCGTTCCGCACCACGGTGCACGAGCTCGCCGACGAGGCGGGCGAGGCGTCCTGGCCGATGCCGATGCCCACCCACCTGCGCAAGGGCATGGACTCCCCCGTCGCGGACATGGCCAACATCGGCGAGCGTCCGGGCGGCGGGCTCGTGGCGGGGCTCTTCCTCAAGGAGTTCGTGGACGAGGACGTGCTGTGGGCCCATCTCGACATCGCGGGCCCGGCGTTCAACGAGTCCGGTCCCTTCGGCTACACGCCCAAGGGCGGTACCGGCTCCGCGGTCCGCACCCTCGTCCGTCTCGCGGAGCGCGCCGCCGCGGGCGACCTCACCTGACGGCGGCCGCCCGGGCCCCGCGGCCGTGCACCGCGCCCCGGCCCGGCGGACCCGCGGGCGGGAGCGGACGGGGACGCCGTCCGTGAGCAGTGTCACACTTCACGCTCCGCCTCAGGGGTACGCCGTGCACTCCCCTTGCGGTACGGCCGCGTTCGCCCACAGCGATCGCGGCCGTACCGCCCGGTAAAACGGCCCCGCGTCCCGCCGCCCGCCGACAAGTGCGAAGATGGGTCCCCGGCAGGACAGGGCCCCCGCGCGGCTTCACCCAAGCCGAGTCAGGGCCGAGCAAGAGAGCGGCCGAACTGAAAGCCGCCCGGTCGGTAGGAGACCGGCTCCGGCGTACCCATGCATGGAGGACGTGACGTGGCGAAAGACGCCAGCACCGTTTTCGACCTAGTGATCCTCGGAGGCGGTAGCGGCGGCTATGCCGCTGCCCTGCGCGGGGCGCAGCTGGGTCTGGACGTCGCCCTGATCGAGAAGGACAAGCTGGGCGGCACCTGTCTGCACCGGGGCTGCATCCCCACCAAAGCGCTGCTGCACGCCGGCGAGCTGGCCGACCAGGCCCGCGAGGGCGCGAAGTACGGCGTGAAGAGCTCCTTCGAGGGCATCGACATGGCCGGGGTGCACAAGTACAAGGACGGCGTGGTCTCCGGGCTCTACAAGGGCCTGCAGGGCCTGGTCGCCTCCCGGAAGATCACCTACGTCGAGGGCGAGGGCCGGCTGTCCTCCCCGACGTCGGTCGACGTCGACGGCCAGCGCTACGAGGGCCGCCACATCCTGCTCGCGACGGGCTCGGTGCCCAAGTCGCTCCCCGGCCTGGAGATCGACGGCAACCGCATCATCTCCTCGGACCACGGCCTGCACCTGGACCGCGTCCCGGAGTCGGCGATCATCCTCGGCGGCGGCGTCATCGGCGTCGAATTCGCCTCCGCCTGGAAGTCGTTCGGCACCGACGTGACGATCGTCGAGGGCCTTCCGCACCTCGTGCCCGCCGAGGACGAGAACAGCTCGAAGCTGCTGGAGCGCGCGTTCCGCAAGCGCGGCATCTCCTTCTCGCTCGGCTCGTTCTTCGAGAAGGCGGAGTACACCGACAACGGCGTGAAGGTCAGCCTCGCCAACGGCAAGGAGTTCGAGGCGGAGGTGCTGCTCGTCGCCATCGGCCGCGGCCCCGTCTCGCAGGGCCTGGGCTACGAGGAGGCCGGCGTCGAGATGGACCGCGGCTTCGTCCTCGCCGACGAGTACTGCCGCACGAACGTGCCGACGATCTCCGCCGTCGGCGACCTCATCCCGACGCTGCAGCTCGCGCACGTCGGCTTCGCCGAGGGCATCCTCGTCGCGGAGCGCCTGGCCGGGCTGAACCCGGTGCCCGTCGACTACGACGGCGTGCCGCGCGTGACGTACTGCCACCCGGAGGTCGCCTCCGTCGGCGTCACCGAGGAGAAGGCCAAGGAGATCTACGGGGCGGACAAGGTCGTCACCCTCAAGTACAACCTCGCCGGGAACGGCAGGAGCAAGATCCTCAACACCACGGGCGAGATCAAGCTGGTCCAGGTACGCGATGGTGCCGTGGTCGGCGTCCACATGGTCGGTGACCGTATGGGCGAGCAGGTGGGAGAGGCACAGCTCATCTACAACTGGGAGGCGCTGCCGGCCGAGGTCGCGCAGCTCATCCACGCACACCCCACGCAGAGCGAGGCGCTCGGCGAGGCCCACCTGGCACTCGCGGGCAAGCCGCTCCACTCCCACGACTGACCCTTGGGGTCTCCCCTGGGGCACCTCCCGGCGAAGCCGGGCCAGCCGCAGGGGAACGGGCGCGACCCACATCCGCACCATTCCGTTAGGAGCAACCGAAACCATGGCGGTTTCCGTAACCCTGCCGGCGCTCGGCGAGAGCGTCACCGAGGGCACCGTCACCCGCTGGCTGAAAGCCGAGGGTGAGCAAGTGGAGGCCGACGAGCCGCTGCTCGAGGTCTCCACAGACAAGGTCGACACCGAGATCCCGGCCCCCGCTGCGGGCACCCTCTCCTCCATCAAGGTGGCCGAGGACGAGACGGTCGAGGTCGGCGCCGAACTCGCAGTGATCGACGACGGTTCGGGGGCACCCGCGGCAGACGCACCGGCCGCCGCCGAGTCCGCTCCCGCGCAGGAGGCCCAGCCGGAGCCCGAGCCGGCGCAGGAGGCCCAGCCGCAGCCCGCGCAGCAGGAGGCGCCGGCGCCGTCCGGAGGCGGCTCGGCGGAGGGCACGGACGTCGTCCTGCCCGCGCTGGGCGAGTCCGTCACCGAGGGCACCGTCACCCGCTGGCTGAAGCAGGTCGGCGAAGAGGTCGAGGCCGACGAGCCACTGCTCGAGGTCTCCACGGACAAGGTCGACACGGAGATCCCGGCCCCCGCGGCGGGAACCCTGCTGGAGATCGTCGTCGGCGAGGACGAGACGGCCGAGGTCGGCTCGAAGCTCGCCGTCATCGGCGCCGCGGGTGCGGCACCGGCCGCGCAGCCCGAGCCGTCCCAGCCCGAGCCCGAGCCCGCGCAGGAGCCTGAGCCCCAGCCCGCGCAGCAGCAGGCCCCGGTGCCTGCTCAGCCGAAGGCGGAGCCCGCCCCCCAGCAGGCACAGCCCAAGCCCACACCGGCGCCCGCACCGGCTCCGGCTGCCGCCCCGGCGGCGCCCGCACCGGCCGCGGCGGAGAACGAGGGCGCGTACGTCACGCCGCTCGTCCGGAAGCTCGCGAGCGAGCAGGGCGTGGACCTCTCCACGGTCAAGGGCACCGGCGTCGGCGGACGCATCCGCAAGCAGGACGTCGTCGCCGCCGCCGAGGCGGCCAAGTCGCAGGCGGCGGCCGCGCCGTCCGCCGCGTCCTCCGCACCGCGCTCACCGAAGCTCGAGCCGTCTCCGCTGCGCGGCCAGACGGTCAAGATGCCGCGCATCCGCAAGGTGATCGCGGAGAACATGATGAAGGCGCTGCACAACCAGGCGCAGCTGTCCACCGTGGTCGAGGTGGACGTCACGCGCGTGATGCGGCTGCGGCAGCGGGCCAAGGACTCCTTCGCCGCACGCGAGGGCGTCAAGCTCTCCCCGATGCCCTTCTTCGTGCAGGCGGCCGCGGAAGCGCTGAAGGCCCATCCCTCGGTCAACGCGCGCCTCAACGACGACGGCACGATCACCTACCACGACGTCGAGAACATCGGCATCGCGGTGGACTCGGAGAAGGGCCTGATGGTCCCCGTCATCAAGGAGGCCGGGAACCTCAACCTGGCAGGCATCGCCCGCAAGACGGCGGAGCTGGCCAAGAAGGTCCGCGAGGGCGGGCTCGGCCCGGACGACATGTCCGGCGGCACGTTCACGATCAGCAACACCGGTTCGCGCGGCGCGCTGTTCGACACGGTCATCGTGAACTACCCGCAGGTCGCCGAGCTCGGCATCGGCGCCACCGTCCGCCGTCCGATGGTCATCGACCACCCGGAGCTCGGCGAGACGATCGCGATCCGGGACATGGTCTACCTGACCCTCTCCTACGACCACCAGCTGGTCGACGGAGCGGACGCCGCCCGCTACCTCGGCGACGTCAAGGCCCGCCTGGAGGCAGGCGAGTTCGAGGGCGAACTGGGTATCTGACCCGGCGCGCCCTGGCGCACTGCGCGCGGCGGCCCCGACCGTACGGCTCCGGCCGGCACGGCCGGGGCCGCCGCCGTTTCCGTGGCGGTTCCGTGCGCCGGCGTCCGGGACCGCGGGCGGAGGCCGGAATTTCCGTTCCACTCCCCGGCTTTGTTCCTGAACGTACGCGCTAGGGTGTCGGACGGGCGTTCCGCACCGATTCGCCCGGGGCGCCGTACCCGCCCCTCAGCGGTGCGTGGCCACGGCCGACACCGCGTTCCGGGCCGCGAGGGAACACCGCATGCTGCGCATCCACTTCACCACCACCGACCTCGCGCGCACCCACGTCGCGGAGGGCCCCGACCCGCTCTGGGAGGTGGTCTTCAGCCTCCACATGCTGCGTGCCCGCTACGGCAGGGTGCCGTTCGCCGAGTGGCGCAGGGACGTACGGGCCGACCTGCGGCGCCACGGGAACACCGACGAGGTGCGGCAGTTGCTCCCCCTCCTCCCCGACGCCAGCTACTTCCCCGACTTCCTCACCCCGCCCGAGGGGCTGCTGGGCCTGGAGGAAGGCGTCGAGGCCATCGTCGCGACGCCGCGCGAGCGGATCGACCACGAACTCGGCATCCTCAACGAGCGGGTGGGCGCGCCCAGTTGGTCGCAGCAGCTGACCGACCGCGCACCGCACGCGCGCCGGCGCCTCGGCAGGATGATCTCCGGCTACCACGAGCGCGCGCTGGCCCCCTACTGGCCCGCGATCCAGCGCCGCGCCGCCGCCGACCGCGCGGTGCGGACGAGGGCGCGGCAGACGGGCGGGGTCGGGGGTGTGCACGGGCTGCTGGCCGGCTTCCGGCCGGCGATGCGCTGGCGTCCGCCCGTCCTCGAGATACCCGCGCACCCTGTGGACCGTAACCTGCACCTCCAGGGGAGGGGGTTGCTGCTCGTGCCCTCCCAGTTCCTGTGGAGCCGGCCCGTGCCGCTGGCCGACCCGGACCTGCCGCCCACCGTGCTGTACCCGCTCGACCGCGACCCCGACTGGACGAAGCCGGCGCCCCACGGCAGCGCCGGTGCTGCCGGCGATCCGCTGGCCCGCCTGCTGGGCTCGACACGGGCGCAGGTGCTGCGCGCGGCGGTGACCGTTCCCAACACGAGCGAACTCGCCCGGCACGTCGGCATCTCGGCCTCGGCGGCGAGCCAGCACGCGGCGGTGCTGCGCGAGTCGGGACTGCTCGTGAGCCATCGGCACGCCAACAGCGTGTTCCACCAGCTCAGTTCGCTCGGCTCCGCGCTGCTCCGGCAGACGGGGAAGGAGAGCGCGGCGGAGCCGTGACGCGGGGGCCGCCGCGGAGCCGTGTCGGCGGGGGCCGCCCGTCCGCCCGGCGCGGGGGTGATCGTGCGACGCCCCTGCCCGCGGTTGCGTACGGGCAGGGGCGTTTCCACGGGCGGCAGCCCGAACCTGCATGCCGTTCTCGGACTCTGTGCCGCCAGAGCGGAGGCCGGCCGGAATGGACCCCCAGGTCTTTCCGGCTTCGCCTCGCTGCTCCCCCCTTTTCCGGGACGACGTGCGACGTACGTCCCGTATACGAGGACTGTGCCGGAGGGCGGCCGTGCTGACCATTGTGTTGCAGTCAGAGAGACAACACCCTGGTCGCAGGCGCGAGTTGGCGTTTACCGCAAACGGGCAGCTCCCGCGGCCCTCGGACGCGGACGGGAGGACAGTTCACCGGCGGGCGATCAGGGCGTAGCGCTCGTCCGTCACCGGTCGGCCCCAGAGCACGGAGTTGCCGCTGAGGGATTCGACGCGGAGCTCCGAGACGAGGGGGCGCACCGCCGCTGCCAGCCGCTCCGCCCCTACGCCGCCGTGCCACGGCAACTCCTCGGCGCCCGCGACATAGGGCACTCCGCTCTGCCCCGATTCGCACCAGCGGCCCTCCACCAGGACGAGCAGCCCGCCCGGCAGCAGCCGGGACGTCCACTCCCGCAGGGCGGCATCCGGATCCGGCAGGGTCCACAGCAGGTGTCTGGCCAGCACCGCGCCGAACCGCTCCCCGCCCGTCGGGGGCCGCATCGCGTCCCCCACGAGGAAACGGGCGCCGAGCCCGGCCGACTCCGCCTTCCGCCGGGCCCGCTCGACCATCCGCGACGCGAGGTCGACTCCGGTGACCCGGTGCCCGTCCGCGGCCAGCAGCAGGGACAGCGAACCGGTGCCGCATCCGGCGTCGAGGACGTCGGCCGGCTCGGACGGCAGCCAGGCACGCAGCAGCCGGGCCCACTCGGATCGGACGTCCTCGGCCAGGAGCCCGTGGTCGGGTTCCTCGTCGAAGTCCGCCGCGGCGGCGTCCCAGTAGGCGGTGATCGAGGCAGCGTGTGAGGTCATGCCGGGACTCTGGCAGGGACTACTGACACCGCCCCTGCCGGGCGTCGGACAGACCGGCCAGGACCCGCCGGCGGGTTCAGCGCACGTAGTTCTTGAGGATGTCCGTCTCCAGCTCGATCCCGACCGGCTCGGGCAGCGTCACCGCTTCTCCGAAGCGGGCGGTGTGCACGTCGCGGTAGCGGGCGCCTTCCCGGTCCAGACAGCTGTGCACGACGGCGGTGCAGGAGTCCCGGTCGATCAGCAGATAGACGGGGATGCCCGCTGCCGCGTAGGCGGGGGGCTTCTCGACGCGGTCCCGCCGGTCGGTGTCCTCGTCGTACGAGGTCACCCCCACGGCCATCAGGACCCCGTCCGGGTCCGCCCACTCACCTTGGCCGGCGAAGTGCGCGACGGGTGCGAGCGCGCCGTCGGCACGAGCACGGCCGTTGCGATACGAACCGACCCGCAGTCCGCGCTCCGGATGCAGGTCGAGATCCGGCCGGGCCTGGATGCACTGCCTGAGCAGCCACATCGTGACGGTGTCGTGGTCCCCGTCAGGAGTGCTCTTGACCCCGATCCGCCCGCCCACGAACTCCAGCATGACGGTCTCGGGTGCCTTGGAGGCGATCTCCTCGAACTCCTCCACCTGCATCTAGGACGTGCGTTCGGCCATAACCGTCACGGTGTACCCCCTTCCGCATGAAGGCCAGTATCGACAGAGCGAAAACCGGCCTTTCGGGCCTGGGATGCCAGAATCACGGCACGAGTGACCCGTTCCGGCACGGCTTCGCGCCGCCCGCGCACGACACCCCCGCGGCCGGGCGGCCTGCCGTAGCGCGGTGAAGACCACACGCGACGGGGGCGCTTCCCCCGCCTGCGGGGCCGTATTGTCGAGGCACCCTCCCGCGCGGCCGCAGCCGTCAGGCCCTCCGGGCTCCGGACGCCGTCGTGGGGAGGCAGCACCCGGAGCACGCCGCCCGGAACCGCCGAGAGCCCCGCTCAGAAGGAGGCCGCGCCTGTGACCTCGCCCCCCTCTCCGCTGCCCCTCGCGCACTCGCTGCGCGAGCAGATCCGCGAGCACATCGTGGAGGGCATCGTCAGCGGCCGGTGGCAACCGGGAGAGCGGATCGTGGAGCGGCGGATCGCGGTGGAGCTGGAGGTCAGCCAGACGCCCGTACGGGAGGCGCTGCGCGAGCTGGAGGCGCTGCGGCTGATCGAGTCGGCGACGAACAAGGGAGTGCGCGTACGGGAGTTGTCGGCCGCCGACCTGGAGGAGATCTACCCCGTGCGGGCGGGTCTGGAGCAGATCGCGGCCGAGCTCGCCGCTCCGCACCTCGCGGGCGACGCGTCGGCGCTCCTGCCGCACGTCGAGGCGCTGTACGAGGCCGACCGGGCAGGTGACGGGGAGGCGCAGGTGCGGCACACCGTCGCCTTCCACCGCGAGATGGTGCGGGCCGCCGGCAACAGCGTGCTGCTGCACACCTGGGAGTCGCTGGGCATCGAGGTGTGGACGGCGCTGTCGATCCGCTGGCTGGGCACGGTGCAGCAGTCCTACGCGGAAGAGCACGAGGCCGTGATGGAGGCGTTCCGGCGCCGCGACCCGCGTATCGCCGAGCTGGTCAAGGCGCACGTCCTCGGCTGCGCGCCCGCGCCGCGCGGTGCGGGCGCGGGCTGACGCCCGTCCGTACGGTCCCACGACGAGGAGGAGACATGGCCGCACCCGATCCGCACATCCATGTCGAGTCCGGAGTGGTCCGCCGGAACGCGGCCGTCCGGGAGTTGATGGCCTCCACGTTCGGTCTCGCGGGCGATCTGCCCAGCCACGTCACGACCGGATGCGGGACGCGCGTGCCCTATGCGATGACCTCGCCGCGCCCGGAGAGCGTCACCTGCCTCGCGTGCCGCGAGCACGCACGCCAGGCGCATCTGCGCTTCGCGGAGGAGGTGGCTCGTCTGGGCGGGATGCCGGGATCGACGATCACCCGCGGCCAGGCCGAACAGGCCGCCGAGCAGCACCGCGAGCTCGCGGCACGGTACTCCGGCGGCGAGGACCGGCCCGACGGCGGGGACTGAGCCGTGGCGGGGGTCGGGCCGGTGGCGGAGGCCGGGCGCCCGGGGTGCCGTCGACCGCGGGCCCCGCGGCGTGATCTGCTGGCGCCCGGTACGTCGAGACGCGAGACTTCCGGAGGCCGGGGTGTGCGAACCGTCTGTTGAGGCCGAGCCGACCGCCGGGGCGGGCGACCCTCCCGGCGAGCAGGCCGGAGCGGTGCCGGAACAGGCCGAAGTAGCCGCGTTCCGCCGCTCGTTGGGGCTGGACTCCCTCATCGACGTGCACACGCACTTCATGCCGCAACGGGTCCTGGCGAAGGTGTGGGCGTACTTCGACTCGGCCGGTCCGCTCGTCGGGCGGCCCTGGCCCATCGCCTACCGGCGGGACGAGGAGCAACGGCTGCGGCTGCTGCGGGAGTTCGGCGTACGCGCCTTCACCTCCATGCTCTACCCGCACAAGCCGGGCATGGCGCGCTGGCTCAACGACTGGGCCGCCGACTTCGCCGCTCGCACGCCGGACTGCCTGCACACGGCCACGTTCTACGCGGAGCCGAGCGCGGCCGGGGACGTGCGGCGCGCTCTGGAGCAGGGCGCCCGGGTCTTCAAGTGCCATCTCCAGGTCGGCGCGTTCGACCCCAACGACCCCTCGCTGAAGGAGGTCTGGGGGACGCTTGCCGAGGCCGGCGTCCCGGTGGTGACCCACTGCGGTTCGGGGCCGGCGCCGGGCCCGTTCACCGGGCCCGGCCCGATCGCGTCGCTCCTCGCCCGGCACCCCCGGCTGCCGCTGGTGGTGGCGCACCTGGGGATGCCCGAGTACGAGGACTTCCTCGGCCTGGCCGAGCGGTACGAGCACGTCATGCTCGACACCACCATGGCGTTCACCCCGTTCGCGGAGGGGGAGGCGCCGTTCCCCCGCGCCGCCCTCCCCCGGCTCGGCGCCCTCGCCGACCGGGTGCTGTTCGGCTCGGACTTCCCCAACATCCCGTACCGGTACGCCGAGGCGCTCCGCTCCCTGGAACGTACGGGCCTCGGCGCGGACTGGCTCCGCGCGGTGTGCCACGGCAACGCGGCGCGCCTCTTCGGTCTCTGAGCGGCGGCCGGGCGGCGGGCCGGAGGCTGGGCCGGCACCGCAGGACTGCTCGTGGTCCCTGCCCGTCCCGGAGCCGCCCGCGGGCCGTCCCTGACATGGACACCGCGTGCCGACTTTCGTGGCACGGAATGCCAATTTCACTCGGAGCTTTGATCGATCATCGATCGCGGGAGTACAGTCCAATCGCCGGGTCGCTCTGTCCTGCCCTTCAGGCACCCGCCCACATCCCCACACCCCCCCGTCCGCCCGTACGGAAGGTGGCCACCATGCCCCGCCCCGCACGCAACCAGCCGAGCGAGCTCGACCAGCTCCCGGACCGCGACCCGCAGGAGACCGCCGAGTGGCGGGAATCGCTGGACGCGGTGGCCGAACACGCAGGTCCCGAGCGGGCCGCGTACCTCGTGCGGCGAGCCCTGGACCACGCCCGGGACAGCGGGCTCCGCGTGCCGGGGCTGCTGGAGACGGACTACGTCAACACCATCCCCACCTCGGCCGAACCGGACTTCCCCGGTGACGAGGCGATGGAGTCCCGCATCACCGCCTGGAACCGCTGGAACGCCGCCGCGATGGTCACCCGCGGCAGCCGCTACGGCCTGGGCGGGCACATCGCGACCTTCGCCTCCGCGGCGTGGCTGTACGAGACCGGCTTCCAGCACTTCTTCCGCGGCAAGGACGGCCTCGGCGCCGACCCTGCCGGGGGCTCGGGCGACCAGCTCTACATCCAGGGCCACGCCTCCCCCGGCATCTACGCCCGCGCCTTCCTCGACGGGCGGCTCACCGAGGGCGACCTCGACCGCTTCCGCCAGGAGGCCGCCGGAGGGGGCCTGCCCTCCTACCCGCACCCGCGGCGCCTTCCGTGGCTGTGGGAGTTCCCGACGGTCTCCATGGGCCTCGGCCCGATCAACGCCGTCTACCAGGCACGGTTCAACCGCTACCTGACGAACCGCGGCATCAAGGACACCTCCGGCTCCCACGTGTGGGCCTTCCTCGGCGACGGCGAGATGGACGAGCCCGAGTCGACCGCCGCCCTCGCCCTCGCCGGGCGCGAGCAGCTCGACAACCTCACTTTCGTCGTCAACTGCAACCTCCAGCGCCTGGACGGGCCGGTACGGGCCAACTTCAAGATCGTGCAGGAGCTGGAGGCGCAGTTCCGCGCCGCCGGCTGGAACGTCGTGAAGTCGCTGTGGGGCAGTGCCTGGGACGAGCTGCTCCAGCTCGACACCTCGGGCGCCCTGGTGAAGCGGCTCCGTGAGGTGCCGGACGCGCAGTTCCAGACGTACGCGACCCGCGACGTCCCCTACATCCGCGAGCACTTCTTCGGCGCGGACCCGCAACTGGCGGAGATGGCGCGGCTGCTGGGCGACGACAAGATCGCCGCCTGCTTCCACAGCTCACGCGCCGGCCACGAGCCCCGCAAGGTGTACGCGGCCTACAAGGCCGCCGTGGAGCACGAGGGCGCCCCCACCGTGATCCTCGCGCAAACGGTGAAGGGCTGGACGCTGGGTCCCGGCTTCGAGTCCCGCAACGCCAACCACCAGATGAAGAAGCTGTCGGGCAAGGAGTTCCGCGCGATGCGGGACCTGCTGGAACTGCCCATCCCCGACAGCAAGCTGGACGACGAGCTGGTGCCGTACGTGCACCCCGGCCCCGGCTCCCCCGAGGTGCGCTACCTCCAGGAGCGCCGTGCCGCCCTCGGCGGCCCCGCCCCCGCCCGCAAGGTGCACCCGGTGGGCCTGCCGGAGCCCGCGGCGAAGCCGTTCGCGGCCCTGGACAAGGGGTCCGGGAGCCAGGAGATCGCCACGACCATGGCGTTCGTCCGGCTGGTCAAGGACCTGATGAAGGAGAAGGAGAGCGGCAGGCGCTGGGTGCCGGTGGTGCCCGACGAGGCGCGCACCTTCGGCATGGAGTCGCTGTTCCCGTCGGCGGGCATCTACTCCCCGCTCGGCCAGAACTACGACCCCGTCGACCGTGACCAGCTCCTGTACTACAAGGAGGCTTCGGACGGTCAGATCCTCAACGAGGGCATCACGGAGGCCGGTTCACTGGCCGACTTCACGGCCGCCGCCACGTCGTACGCCACGCACGGCGAGCCGATGATCCCCTTCTACATCTTCTACTCGATGTTCGGCTTCCAGCGCACCGGCGACCAGTTCTGGTCCCTGGCCGACCAGTTGGGCCGCGGTTTCGTCATCGGCGCGACGGCCGGACGTACGACCATGACGGGCGAGGGCCTGCAGCACGCCGACGGCCACTCCCCGCTGCTGGCCTCCACCAACCCGGCCGTCGTCACCTACGACCCGGCCTTCGCCTACGAGGTCGGCTCCATCGTCAGGGACGGGCTGCGCCGCATGTACGGCCCCGACCCCGCGGCCCACGAGGACCTCCTGTACTACCTCACGGTCTACAACGAGCCGAAGGCGCAGCCGGCCAAACCGGAGGGCGAGGGAGTCGAGGAGGGCATCCTCAAGGGCCTCTACCGCTTCAAGGAGGGCACGGCGCCAGGCGAGGAGGCCCCGGCCGTCCAGCTGCTGGCCAGCGGCACCGCCGTCCACTGGGCGCTGGACGCGCAGCGGATGCTGGCCCAGGAGTGGGGCGTGCGCGCCGACGTGTGGTCGGCGACGTCCTGGAACGAGCTGCGGCGCGACGCGCTGGAGTGCGACGCGGCGCAGCTGCGCGGCGAGGAGCGCGTCCCGTACGTGACGAGGGTGCTGGAGGATGCTCCCGGCCCGGTGCTCGCCGTGAGCGACTGGATGCGGGCCGTCCCGGACCAGATCAGCCAGTGGGTGCCGCAGGACTGGACGTCGCTGGGCACCGACGGCTTCGGGCTCTCCGACACCCGCGAGGCCGCGCGCCGGTACTTCGGGGTGGACGCCGAGTCGGTCGTGGTGGCGGCGCTGGCCCAGCTCGCGCGGCGGGGCGAGGTCAAGCGCGAGACGGTACGGAAGGCGTCGGAGACGTACGGCTTCGGCACGGCCTGACGGCCGCGGCGTACGGCGTCCGCGTGCGGCCGGAACACGCGGCGGGCGCCGCCTGAAGCCCGGCCCGCGAGGGCGGTCCCGTACGCCTCGCGGCGGAGGCGGGGCCGCCCGGCCCTGCGGTTCCGGCCTCCGGCGGCCGGCGGCAGAATGCTGCCATGCGCGCCTCCCGGCTGATCAGAATGGTGCTGCTGCTGCAGACCCGCGGTGCGATGACGGGCGCCGAACTCGCCACGGAGCTGGAGGTGTCCGAGCGCACGGTCTCCCGCGACGTGCTCGCCCTGTCCGAGGCGGGCGTCCCCGTCTACGCGGACCGCGGGCGCAGCGGCGGCTACCGCCTCGTCGGCGGCTACCGGACCCGCCTGACGGGGATCGCGCGCAGCGAGGCCGAGGCTCTCTTCCTCTCCGGAGTGCCGTCCGCGCTGCGCGACATGGGCCTCGCGGACGCCGCGTCGGCGGCCCGGCTGAAGGTCTCCGCGGCGCTGCTGCCGGAGCTGCGCGACGCCCCGCGGACCGCGTCACAGCGCTTCCACCTCGACGCCCCGGGCTGGTGGCGGGAGCCGGAGGCGGCACCGCGGCAGCTTCCGGCGCTCGCCGAGGCGGTGTGGGACGACCGGCGCGTACGCGTGCGCTACCGGCGCCGGGGAGGCGACGTGGAACGCGAGCTCGAACCGTACGGGCTCGTACTCAAGGCCGGCGTCTGGTACTTGGCGGCCCGGGTGGTGGACGGGGGCGACCGGCGCGTGTACCGGGTGGACCGGGTCGAGGGCGTCACGAGCGGCGGACGCTTCGAGCGTGACGAGGACTTCGACCTGCCCGCCTTCTGGGCCGAGCGGTCCGCGGCGTTCGCGAGGTCGATCCTGCGGGACGAGGTCGTGCTGCGCCTGACGCCCGCGGGCCGGCGGAGGCTGCGGCACGTGACCGACCGTGGCGCTGCCGAGGAGGCGCTGGCGAAGGCGGAACCGCTGCCGCCGCACCGCGGCTCCGCGGAGTCCCGGCGGGACGCGCGCGGGGCGGAGGACGCCGGAGCGGCGGGGCGCGGGGCTTCGTCCGCGGCCCGGTCCGCGGACGACGGGGACGTCCGGGTGGTGCTGGCCGTGGAGTCGCTGGACGTCGCCGAGTCGCAGCTGCGTGCCCTCGGACCGGAGTGCGAGGTGCTCGGACCGCCCGCGCTGCGCGCCCGGTTCGCGGACGCGGCGCACCGTATGGCCGCGCTGTACGGGGGCAGCCCGCAGGATGCGGTGCGACAGGGGCACGGCGTCTGAGGGGGCCCGCGTGCCGGGCGCGCACCGGCACCTCCTGTACGCCCGGCGAGGGGGTCAGGGGCCGGGAGGCCGGTCCGGAAAGGGATCAGGGGCCGGGAGGCCGGCGTCCCCAGGCGGAGATCATCGGCGAGGTGGCGAGGTCGAGGCGACCGGCCTCGACGCTGGCGAGGTGGCGGTCGATCTCCTCGTCCGTCGCGAGTCCCGCCGCGACGAGCCTGTCCCGCACCTGGCGGACGGTGGCGGCCTCCAGCACGTCGCACTGGGGCGAGGCGACCGGGAAGTAGGCGTCGGCCCCGACCTCCGCGAGGCCGGCCTCGCGCAGCAGCCGGGGCAGCTTGCGCCCGTAGGCGAGGTCGGCGCCGCGCTGCCGCAGCAGCTCGCGGAAGGCGCCGCGCAGCCGGTTGGCGAGTTCCTGCTCCGGGCCGTGCTCGTCGGGGCAGATCAGTGGCTGCATCGCGGGGTCGGCGTCCTCGATCAGCAGCACGCCGCCGGGGCGCAGCGCCCGGACCATGGAGCGCAGCGCCGCCCCGCGGTCGGCGACGTGGACGAGGACGAGGCGGGCGTGGACCAGGTCGAAGGGCCCGGTGGGGGGTTCGTCGAGGGCAACGTCGTGGCGGAGCACTTCCACGCCCTGCGCCGCGGCCGTTTCCGTCCAGGACACGTCGATGTCGGTGGCGAGGACGCGCCCGGCAGGCCCGACACGCCGGGCGAGCCGGGCGGGGACGTCCGGCCCGCCCGCGCCCGCCTCCCAGCACCGCCAGCCCTCGCGGATCCCGGCCGCCTCGAAGTGCCGGAAGGTGGAGTCGTCGAAGAGGGCGGAGAGCGCCTCGAAGCGCGTGCCCGCCTCGGACCGGCGGTTGTCCAGCAGGTACCCGTCGTCTCGTGCCATGCGCCGATGATTCCACGCCGGGCCGGGGGCGGATCAGCGGTAGCCGGTGACGTCGGCCGGTCTGCCCTGCTGCTCGACCTCCGTGAGGTAGCGCCACGCGTCCGGCGCCGAACCGTCGACGTCGGTGAATCCGTACTCCCGGGCGAGGCCGCCGCTGGAGAGCGACTGCCCGTTGAACCGGGCCACGTCGGGGTCGGACGCCAGCGCGGCGACGGCCCGGCCGACGTACGCGGGCGACTCCGAGATCGCGAAGTGCGGGTCCTGGGCCGTGCCTTCGCGCCAGTTCTCCTCCGTCACCCTGAACGCGGTGTCGAGCATGGCCTCCGACCGGAGCCAGCCCGGCGTGACGCAGACGGCGCACGCCCCGTGTGCGGGAAGCTCCTCCGCGAGTCCCAGCACCATCCTCAGCGGGCCGTACTTGGCGAGGTCGTAGTAGAAGGGCTTGCGGTAGCGGGTGTTGAACTCCGCCGTTCCGTCGGTGACTTCGACGACGAGGCCGCCGGGGCGGCGGATCAGCAGCGGGATGGCGTACCGGCTGGTGACGATGTGGGACTCCACGGAGAGCCGCAGGACGCGCAGGCCGGCGTCCAGGTCGTGCTCCCACATCTTCTTGTCCCACTCGACGAGGTGGTCGCCGCCCCAGATGTCGTTGACCAGCACGTCGAGGCGGCCCTGCTCGCGGTCGATCCGCTCGACGAGCTCCCGCACCTGCCCGTGTTCCAGGTGGTCGGTGGGCACGGCGACGCCGCGGCCGCCCGCCTCGTCGACCAGCTCGGCGGTGCCCTCGACGGTCTCGGACGCCCGGCCGATCTCGCTGACGTGGTCGCGGGTGGTGCGGCCCGTCACGTAGACGGTGGCTCCCGCTCTGCCCAGTTCGACCGCCATCGCGCGGCCCGCTCCCCGCGTGGCGCCCGCCACGAGTGCGACCTTGCCGGTCAGCGGTGACGACGAAGTGCTCATTGCTGTGCCTCTCCGGTGCGTAGACGTACGGCGGCCTCCCGGCGTCCCCGCACCGGGCGTCACAGCGCGCGGACGGGCGCGGAGTGAGGACGGCGCAGGCGTGTGGAGGCCGTGGAGACCGTTCGAGGTCTCCCGTGTCCAGCACGTTCCCACGGATACCGGACACCTTCTGTCGTGATTTTCGGCGGCATCATCCGCTCGCGCGGAACCCGCGGCGCATCCCGGGATGCGGTCTGCGGTGAAGGCCGCTCCGTGGGATGGTCACAACAACCGCACATTGAGGTCTTGACGCGCCCCGGTAACGACAAGGCGGCATCCGAGGGAGTCCGCGTGCGCCGGGCGGGTACAAGGCGGATGCTGTGTTCGTGATGGACGAGACCGAGTTCTGGGCGCTGATCGATTCCACCCGCGAGGACGCCGAGGGCGACCCCGAGGAACAGGCCGAGCTGCTCATCGAGAGGCTCACACAGCTCGATCCGGATGCCGTCATGTTCTTCGCCCGGCACTTCGAGTCCCGTTACAACCGGGCGAGCCAGTGGGACCTGTGGGCCGCGGCGTGGATCCTGCTGGACGGCGTCAGCGACGACGCGTTCGACGCCTTCCGCTGCTGGCTCATCGGCCAGGGCCGCGAGATCTTCGAGCACGCCGTCCACGACGCCGACTCCCTCGCCGATGTGCTCGAGGGGTTCGACGAGGAGCTGGACGGCGACGCGGAAGACCTCGGGTACGCCGCGGACGAGGCGTACGAGCAGCTCACCGGCGTGATCATGCCGGACCTCGGCCTGCCCGAAGCACCCGAGGACCCTTCCGGCGTCGCGCTCGACCTGGAGGACGACGAAGCGCTCGCAGAGCGGCTGCCCAAGCTCTGGGACCGCTTCCGCGGCTGACCGCCGCTCCGGCCCGTCCCCGTCGGGCGGCTGTCAGCCCTCGGCCAGGTGACGCCCCATCAGCACGTCGTCCACGTACTCGCCGTCGAGCAGGAACTCCTCCGGCAGCACGCCCTCCACAGTGAAGCCCGCCGCCTCGTACAGCCGGCGGGCGGGCGCGTTGTGCTCGAGAACGCGCAGCGTGATCCGCCGTGCGCCCTCTTCCCGCGCCCGCGCGCACGCCGCTTCCAGCAGGGCGCGGCCGACCCCGCGCCTGCGGGCGGCCGTGTCGACGACGAGGCCCTGTATCTGCCGGACGTGCGCGTTGCACGCCAGATCCGTCGCCGGGACGAGCCGCAGATAGCCGGCGAGGCCCAGGCCCGCGACCTCCGCGACCAGGTAGTGGACCGGCAGATGCGCCGGGTCGAAGAAGGGCGCGTACGGCGGAGTGGGCGGGGGCTGGACGGAGTGCAGCCTCGACCAGCAGCGCCTGTCGAGCTCCGCGAGGGGAGTCTCGTCGGCCCGGGTCGCGGTGCGCACGGTCGGCTCCGCCGCGGGGGTTCGCATGTCCGGCATGCGCGCAACCCTGCACCGGCGGCCCGCGCGTCCGCCAGCGGTTACCGGCCGGACCGCGTGCGTCCCGGAACACGAAGTCCCAACAGATGGCCCGCGCCCGGCGCTTCAGCATGGCCGTCCCAGACGGCAGGATGACCTCATGCGTATCGCGGTCACTGGTTCCACCGGCCTCATCGGCACGGCTCTCACACGCTCGCTCCGCGCGGACGGCCACGACATCGTCCGGCTCGTGCGGCGTCCGTCGCAGGAGGCGCGGCGCTACGAGTCCGCGGCCGCCGTACGTCCGGGCACGGAGGACGGCGGCTCGGTGGGCTCGGCCTCCGGGAGCGCGCAGCGGACGCCCTCCGAGGTCAGATGGGACCCCAAGGGGCAGTACGTGCAGGTGGAAGGGCTGGCCGGCTGCGACGCCGTCGTCCATCTGGCCGGGGCGGGCGTGGGCGACCGCCGCTGGACCCCCGCGTACAAGAAGGAGCTCCGCGACAGCCGCGTGCTGGGCACCGCCACCCTCGCGGACGCGCTCGCGTCCCTCGACGAGCCGCCGCGCACCCTGATCATGGGCACGGCGATCGGGTACTACGGCGACACCGGCGACCGCGTCGTGGACGAGAGCGCACCGCCCGGCCAGGGCTTCCTCGCCGACCTGTGCCAGGAGTGGGAGGAGGCGGCCGCCGCCGCGGAGGAGGCGGGCATCCGCACGGTCCACGCACGCACGGGCCTGGTCGTCGCGCGCGGCGGCGGCGCCTGGGGCCGCCTCTTCCCGCTCTTCAAGGCGGGTCTCGGCGGGCGGCTCGGCGACGGTACGCAGTACTGGAGTCACATCGCGCTGCACGACCACATCGCCGCTCTGCGTCACCTCCTGGACGACGAGAACCTGAGCGGCCCGTTCAACCTGACCGCTCCTGAGCCCGTCACCAACCGCGAGGTGACCGCCGCGATGGGCCGCGTCCTGCACCGCCCGACCCCCTTCCCGGTGCCCGCGCCGGTACTGAAGGCGGCTCTCGGAGAGTTCGCCGGGGACGTGCTGGGCAGCCAGCGGGTCGTGCCGAGGCGATTGCTGGATTCGGGCTTCGAATTCGCGTTTCCAGGCATCGAGGACGCGGTACGCGCCGCACTGCGCTGACGGCACGCACGGACGTCCCGGACAGAGGGCGGCAGCGGTTCGGAGCGGGCTCCCGGCAGGTCAGGGGCCGGGTCCCGGCTCGGGCCGCACCGCGCAGCGAGGCGTCCGCGACGTGCTGCCGCCGCGCACGCAAGCGGTGTGCGACCGGCGTGCGTCCGTGCTCTGCCCGTGTGCCACTGACCGCAACCTGACCGCTGCGTAGAGTCCTGAAGTCCACGGTTCACTCGCGCTGGTCCGGGGCAGGACGACCGCAGGACGGCCCCGCACCGCGCGCCGACCACGGGAGGCACCGTGCACTCCAGCGACACTGCACGCTCCGGACCCCCGCACACCCCGGACGCCGATGTCGTCGTCATCGGTGCCGGGCTCGCCGGCCTCGCGGCGGCCCATCACCTGACCCGGGCCGGGCTGCACGTCACCGTCCTGGAGGCCACTTCCCGCGTGGGCGGCCGGATGGCCACCGAGAACGTCGACGGCTACCTGCTGGACCGCAGCGGACGGCTGCTGTGCCCGGACTGGCCCGAGTTCGCGCGGCTTCCCGCGCTGGCGGAGCTGGAGCTGCGGCACTTCGCACCCGGTGCGCTGCTGCGTGCCGACGGCCGCACGCACCGCGTCGGCGACCTGCAGCGCGTGAACGGCCGCCGCACGGCCCGCTCCGCCCCGGCACAGCGCACCGGCAGGCCGGACGCCGCCGCGGGAGGGGCCGCGGCCGCGGAGCCCGGCGTCCGTTCGGGACGCGCGGAGACCGCCGGACGGTTCGACGAGCGCGCGGACCGTGCCGGGCGTCTGACGCGGGCCGAACGTGCCGCGCGGGCGGAGAGGGCCGCGCGAGCCGAACGCGCCGACCGGCGGCGCACGAGGGGCGCACTCACCACCGCGCGCGCCCTCACCACCGCCCGCAGCCGCGCCGCCGTGACCGGCGCCCTCGACACCGCCCGGCTGCGCAACGCGCTGGCCCGATTCGCCGCCATACCCTCCGACCGGCTGCTGGCCCGCACCGAACTCCCCGCCGCCCAGGCCCTGTCGACGCGCGGCCTGCCCGCCCGCACGGTCGGCTCGCTCGTACGCCCGCTGCTCGCGGCGCTGCTCTCGGACCCCGCCCTGACGACCTCCAGCAGGGTCGCCGACCTGGCACTGCGCGGGTTCGTGCGGGGCGGCTGCTGCGTGCCGGCGGGAGGCATGGCGGCGGTGCCCGAGCTGCTGGCCTCCGCGCTGCCCCCGGGCACCGTACGCACGGACGTGCACGCCCTGTCCGTCACCACCAACTCCGTCACCACGCGGGACCACGGCACGCTCGCCTGCCGCGCCGTCGTGGTGGCCACCGACGCCGCCGACGCGGGCGAGCTGCTGCCCGGGCTCCGCGTGCCCGGTTTCCACCCCGTGACGGTGCTGCACCACGCCGTCGACGAGCCGCTGCCGCTGTCCCCCTCCCTGCTCGTGGACGGCGACGCGGAACGACACGGGCCGGTCTCGCACACCTGGGCCGCCTCCGCGGTCGACCCGGCGCGAGCGCAGTCCGGGGGCACCCTGATCACGTCGGTCGTGCTGGGGGGCGCCGCGGCCGATCCGGTCGCCGTGCTGGACAAGGCCTCCCGTCCCCAACTGGGCGCTCTGCACGGCGTTCCCGCGGACCGCTGGACCCTGCTGGCGGCTCATCACGACGCGCGTGCGGTGCCGGCCATGCCCGCTCCGCACGACATGCGCCGGCCCGTGCGCGTGCTCTCCGGCCTGTACGTGTGCGGAGAGCACCGCGACACCAGCACCGCGCAGGGCGCGCTCGTCTCGGGACGGCGCGCGGCGGGCGAGGTCCTGAGGGACTTCGGGATGCCGCTGCCGGGTGCCGGGAACGCGTCGCGGCCCGCTCCGGGCAGCCGCTCGCACGCGGCCGCCTGACGTCCGCCGAGGCGGGTCCGGACGCCGCCTCGGAACTCGTCCGCAAAATCGAACAACGCGGCCCCAACTTCTCGTGCGACCAGGGATGTTGGGGCGTTCGATTGTCAGTGCCGACGGGTATTCTGGTAACAGAATCCTGGATCAGAGGCCAGGCGGATCACGACACTCTTGGAGGTCGCCGATGACCGCAGCGAGCACCCTGACGATCACCTTGCCGTTCCCCGTGCCGGCGTCCCACGCCCAAGTGACGCTGCCGAAGAAGCGGTTGCCCGCCGGCCGCCCCCGCGAGTGGTACATCTCGCACAACCGCCAGCTGAAGGCGATGCGCCTCGCCATCGCGCTGCTCGACTCCGGCGTCTACACGCCGGGGCAGGCGCGGGACGACACGATACGGCGCACGGCGGCGCGCATCGGCGTGCATACGCCGTCCAGCACGACCTGCCGTCTGGTGCGTTCCATGCTGCCGTAGAGCCTTCGCCGAGGCCGCCGGAGCCCCCGCCCCGCGCGGGGGCTCCGGCCGTTCGCGCCGCACCTTCGCGAGCCGCGGGCCCGCGGCCCTCTCGCTCCTCTGCCTCAGCCGTCCCGCGCCTCGCGCTTGCCCCGCCACTCGGCCACGACGGCGTCCACGTCGTAGGGGGACAGGTTGAGCGGCGGGCCGGAGAGCGGGCGGCGGAAGGCCTCGCGGATCTTCTCGTTGACCCCCTCGACGATCCGCCGCACCTCCTCCTCCGACCGCGCGCGCGAGGCCGCCTTCAGTGCGTCCTCGGCCTCCTTGCGCAGCGCGAGGGCCGGCGGCAGGTGCGACAGGCCCTCGTCGCGCATCTTCCGCTTCAGCCACCACGACTCGTCGTACGGGGCGTTGGCGTCGCGCAGCGGCTTCCCGGCGCCCGGCAGGTTCTCGAAGGCGCCGCGCTCCTCCGCCTCGCGGATCTGCCGGTCGACCCAGGACTCGAAGCCGATGCCCGGTGGTTTGCGCTCGGTCATGTCTCCGATTCTCCCTCGCCCCGGGCGGCTCGGGGCCGCCGTCCGCTCGCGCCTTGTTCGTGATACGTCTGTATCATAACGAGCCCGCGGCGAGAGCCGCCACACCCCGAGGGAGAGCTGGTGCCCCGCACCGTCGACCACGCGCAGCGGCGCGCCCAGATCACCGACGGCCTCGTGCGGGTCGCCGCACGGGAGGGCCTGCACGCGGTCACGATGCGCTCGGTCGCCGCCGCCTCCGGCGTCTCGCTCCGGCTCGTCCAGTACTACTTCGACAGCAAGGCGCAGCTCATGCGGGCGGCGCTGGAGCGGCTGGAGGCGCAGAGCCACGCGCGGTGGGCGGCCCGGCTCGCGGCGCTGGCCCCGGACCCCTCGGCGCGCGCCGTCGTCGAGACGTGCCTCGCCGAGGCCCTCCCCACCGACGAGGAGAGCCGGGCGTTCCACGTCGTGTGGACGGCGTACGCGAGCCTGGCGATGACGGACCCCTCCCTCGCGGAGCAGCCGTTCGCGGACGGGCCGAGACGGCTGGAGCGCGCACTCACCGGCGTGCTGGAGCGGGCACGGCGCGACGACGAGCTGATGGCGGGCGCCGAACCCGCCCACGAGGCCGCCCGCCTGCTCGCACTCGGCCACGGTCTGGGAACGAGCGTCCTGGTCGGGCAGCGCTCGGCCGGCGACGCGGCGGACGTGCTGCGCTACCACGTGGACCGGCTCTTCACCTCCGCCGTGCGGCGCGGCGCCCGGACCGGCGGCACGGGGACGTCCGGAGTGCCGGCGTCCCCACCCTGACCTCGTCCGACAGGTGAGAAAGCACCGGCGGAAAGCACCGGAACGAAATCCGCGGCGACGGAATCCCGCACGCCGTAGCGAAGGTCACACGGACGCTCCGGCTGGTGGTTCCAGACCGCAGCGGGCGCCCGGGCGGTGGATAACAGGCAGTGGGGCGCTCTCGATGAAGGATCTCGGCATTGACGCTCTTCCGCCGGGCTGCCTACGGTCTCGCTCGTGATTCCGCGTGCGAGTGCCGACATGATCGATGCGCTGGATCGCCGCATCATCGCGGCGCTCCAGCTCAACGGGCGTGCCCCCTGGGCCGGTATAGCCCGCTGGGCGGGCACGAGTGAATCCACCGCACAGCGCCGGTTCAACGTCCTGCGCGAGCGCAAGCTGCTCCACGTCGTGGGCGCGGTGGAGCTCGACCGCACGGGCGGTGGCTCGTCCATGCTGGTGCGCGTGCAGGCCCGTCCCGGCAAGGGACTCGAGCTCGCCGAACTGCTGGCGGAATGCCCCGAGGCGCGCTTCCTCGCCCTCGTGACGGGGACCGCCGACCTCATCGTCGACTTCGTGGCCCGCGACAACGAAGAGCTGCTGCGCCTGCTCTACACCGACCTGCCGGGCGCCCATCTGATCGCCGGTACGGAGCACGTCGCCGTGATCCGCACCTTCTCCTCTGCCGCGCTGTGGGACACCGGACTGCTGCCCGGGGAAGCGGTGGCCGACCTTCGCCCGTCCGCCAGCACCGCCCCCTACGAGCGGGTCGACTGGGACAAGCCGCCGCAGCCGCTCACCGAACTCGAGCGCGCCGTCGTCGGCGAGCTGGCGAAGGACGGGCGGATGCCGGTCACGACCGTCGCCCGGAACCTGGGGCGCAGCGAGTCCAGCGTCGCCCGGTCGCTGGAGCGCATGGTCGCCCGCGGCTGCCTCCACTTCCGCACCCTGGCGGAGCCCGCGCTGCTGGGGTACGAGGCCGAGTTCATGCTGTGGCTGTCGATCGAGCCCGGAAGCCTGGAGGCCGCCGGGCGGCAGCTCGCGAAGCATCCGGGAACGAAGTTCCTGGCCGCGGCGACCGGCCGTTTCAACCTGGTCGGCCACATGGTGCTCCCCCGCCGCACCGACCTCTTCCGCTACACCGACGAGGTCATCGGCGCCCTGCCCGGCCTCAACGCCTCCGACGTCACCCTCCATCTGGTCACACTCAAAGGCGCGTGGACGCGGATGGACCAGTTCGACACCCGCCCCGGCGTTCCCGGCAACGCCTGAGGCACGCGGCCGCGACGTCCGGGCCCCACCCCGGACGGACGGCCCGTGCCGCACCCGAAGCACATCTGAACACCGGCCGGCCCGCTCCCCCACCGGGCTCCCCCGACCGGCCGTCCCACGTCCGTCCCCGCCCCGTCCCCCCGTGCCCACCCTGCTTCCCTCCCTTCGCCGCACCCGACTCTCTGCGAGGAACAACCATGTCAGCGAACGACCAGCCCTCCCCCGGCCCCGCACCGTCCGGCGGCGACGCGGGCAGCACGCCCTCCTGGCAGTGGCCCGAGTCGGTGTGGCGGGGCCACACGTCGGCCGTGACCGCCGGCCGCCCGCTCCTGCCCTCCCGCTGGCCGCAGGGCGCGCGGGCCGCGGTGGCGCTCTCGTTCGACAGCGATCACGAGACGATCCCGCTGCGGGACGGCGAGACCAGCCCCGGCCGGCTCGCGCAGGGCGAGTACGGCGCCCGCGTCGGCGCGGGCCGCGTGCTGCGCCTCCTGGAGCGCTACGGCGCCCCCGCAACGTTCTTCATGCCCGCCGTCTCCGCCCTGCTCCACCCCGACGAGGCCCGCCGCTACGTCGGCGAAGGCCACGAGATCGGAGTGCACGGCTGGATCCACGAGCGGAACACGCTGCTCGCGGCGGACGACGAGAGGACGCTCATCGCTCGCGCGATCGAGACCCTCACGGAGATCACCGGCAGCCGGCCCACGGGCATCCGCACGCCCTCCTGGGACTTCTCCGACTCCACCCTGCAGACGATCCTCGACCTGGGCTTCGACTACGACTCCTCCCTGATGGCCGACGACGAGCCCTACGAGGTGGTCGCCGCGGGCGAGCCCACCGGTCTCGTCGAGATCCCCGTCGAGTGGATCCGCGACGACGCGCCCTACTTCACGATGGACCGCTTCAACTCGGTGCGGCCCTACACCCGTCCACGCGACGTGCTGGAGATCTGGAAGGACGAGTTCGACGCGGCTTACCGCGACGGAGGCGTCTTCCAGCTCACCATGCACCCGCACGTCATCGGTCACCGCTCGCGCCTGGTGATCCTCCGCGAACTGCTGGACCACATCGCCGCCCACGGCGACGTGTGGTTCGCCACCCACGCCCAGCTGGCCGGGATCGCCCGCGACCAGCTCGACCGTCCCACCTCCCCGGAGACCTCCCGATGAGCACCGACACCTCCCCCGCCGCGGCGCCGCACAAGCTGAGTCCGGCGCAGCGCAAGGCGATCCTCGCCGGCACGATCGGCAACACCGTGGAATGGGTCGACTGGGCGCTGTACACGATCTTCGTGAAGACCATCTCGGAGGTGTTCTTCCCCAAGTCGGAGGGCGCGGTCGCGCTGCTTTCGACGCTCGCCGTCTTCGCGGTCGGCTTCGTCGTCCGGCCGGTGGGCGCCGCCGTGCTCGGTGCGTACGCGGACCGGTTCGGGCGCAAGAAGGGCCTCACGCTGACCGTGGGGCTCATGGCGGGCGCGTCCTTCGTCATCGCGCTGACGCCGGGCTACGAGTCGATAGGCGTGGCCGCCCCCGCCGTACTGCTGGTGGCGCGGCTGCTCCAGGGCTTCTCCGCGGGAGGCGAGTTCGGGTCGTCCTCGGCGTTCCTGGTCGAGTCGGCGGCCAAGGGCCGGCGCGCGTTCGCCGGTTCGTGGCAGCAGGTCTCCGTGGGCGGCGGCACGCTCATCGCCTCGCTCCTCGGCACCGTTCTGACCTCGACGCTCGACGACGCCGCGCTGCACTCGTGGGGCTGGCGTGCCGCGTTCGTCATCGGCGGGCTGCTCGGCCTCGTGGGGCTGTGGCTGCGGGTCTCCGTCGAGGACACCGACTCCTTCCACCAGGCCCAGGAGAAGGGGCGCGCGAAGAAGAACCCGCTCACGGCGATGTTCCGGGAGCACCCGGCGGCCGCGCTGCGCGTCGTCGGCATCACCATCGCCGGAACGCTCACGTACTACATCTGGATCACCTACCTGCCGACGTACGCCAACGTCGCGACAGGCATCCCGCTGGACAAGGCGCTGCTCTCCCAGACGATCTGCCTGGTCATCTTCATCGCGCTGCTGCCCTTCGTGGGCAAGCTGTCGGACAGGATCGGCCGGAAGCCCACCATGGCCGGCTTCGCGGGAGGCTTCGTCGTCCTGTCCTGGCCGCTGCTGCACCTGCTGAGCGACAGCTTCGCGAGCCTGTTCTTCGTCCAGCTGACCGGCATGATCCTGATCCTCGGCTACTCCGCCAACTGCGCGGTGATCATGGCCGAGCAGTTCCCGCCAGAGGTACGCGCCACCGGCATCGCGCTGCCCTACGCGCTGGCCGTGGCCGTCTTCGGCGGCACCGCCCCGTACATCACCACGTGGCTCAACGACGTCGGCCACGCCGACCTCCTGTGGCTGTACGTCTCCGGTGCCGCACTGATCTCGCTGATCGTCTACCTGACGATGCCCGAGACCAACAAGAAGGAGTTCGACTGATGACGCACGTCCTGGTGACGGGCGCGGCCTCCGGCATCGGGCGGGCCGTGGCCGGGGAGTTCGCGTCAGCCGCCGGGGAGGTGTCCGGCACCGTCCTGACGCTCGTCGACGTCGACGAGGAGCGGCTCGAAGCGGTCGCGGACCAGTACGACACCGCGCAGGTGTGCGTCGACCTCGCGGAGCCGGACGGCCCGGAGAAAGCCGTCCGGCGGGCGTGGGAGTCCGTCGGCGAGATCGACGTCCTCGTCAACGCCGCGGGCGTCTACCCCTCGCTCGACATGATCGACCTGGACGCCGCCGCATGGGACAGGGTGTTCGCCCTGAACACCCGCGCCCCCGCGCTGGCGACGGCGGCGCTGGCCCGCCGCGCCGTGGCGGCGTCCCGGGCGGCGTCGGTCGTCAACATCTCCTCCGGGGCGGCGCTGCGGGCCCGCCCCGGCGGGGGCCCCTACGCCAGCTCGAAGGCCGCGCTGGAGATGGCGACGCGGGCCGCCGCGCTGGAACTCGGCCCGCACGGCATCCGCGTCAACGCCGTGAGCCCCGGCTTCGTAGCGGTCGACAGCTCCTGCAACCCGGTCGCGCCGGAGTACGCGGCCGCGGTCTCGGCGAACCCCCTGGGGCGGCCCGGCACCCCGGCCGACATCGCCCGTGCCGTGCGCTGGATCGCGGGCCCAGACGCCGCGTGGATCACCGGCGAGGTGCTGCGCGTCGACGGCGGCTCGGGGACCGGGGCGAGCCACCTGCCGCGGCTGTGGCCCCCGGACCCGGCTCCGGGCGGCGCGCCGGGCGACGGCGGCGGCGAGAGCGGCAGCACCAGCGACAGCGGCAACACCACGGAAGGAAGCGCGACATGAGCGCCGACGCCTACACCGTCGTCGGCGGCGGCGCCATCGGCGGGACCCTGGCCCACAGCCTGGCCCGCGCCGGGCACCCCGTCACCGTCATCGACAGCGACGCGGACCACGTCGCCGCCATGCGCGAACGCGGCCTGAAGGTCGACCACGGCCACGGCCGGTTCGCCGCCGCCCGCGTCACGGCGGCGACGCCCGGGGAGTTCGACGGGCCGCTGGAGCGGGTGCTGCTCGCCGTGAAGGCGCAGGCGACGCGGAGCGCGATGGACTGGATCGCCCCGCGGCTGGCACCCGACGGCTACGTGGTCTCCGTGCAGAACGGATTCAACGAACCGGTGATCGCCTCGTACGTCGGGGAGAAGCGCACCCTCGCCGCCTTCGTCAACATCTTCGCCGACCTGACGGCGCCGGGAGTCGTACGCGACGGAGGGCCGGGCGCCTTCGTCATCGGCGAGCCGGGCGGCGCACCGGTCTCGGAACGCGTCCGCCGGCTCGTCGACGACCTCCAGGCATGGGGGCCGGCCCGTGCGAGCGACAACGTCGAGGGCTACCTGTGGGCGAAGGCCGGCTTCGGCGCGATGCTCGCCGCCACGGCCCTCGCCGACGCCTCGATGGCCGACCTGATCGACCGTCACAGGGAAGCGATGTACGCCGTGGTCGGCGAGGTCTTCGACGTGGCGGAGGCGGCCGGCATGCGTCTGGAGCCGTTCGACGCCTTCGAGGCACGGGCCTTCCAGCGGGGCCGGCCGGCACACGTGCGGGACAGTGCCACCGACAGGCTGACCGCGTGGCTGCGCACCCAGCCGAAGGACCGCAGCGGCATCTGGCGCGACCTCGCGGTGCGGCGCCGTCCCGTCGAGGTGACCACGCACTACACGACGGTCTTCGAGGAAGCGGAGCGCGCGGGCATCGAAACGCCCGTACTGCGCGCCGTCATCGGCGGACTGCGCGAGCTGGAGGCCGACCCGGCGGGTATGTCGGAGGAACGCCTGGACGAGCTGGACCGACTGGCCGCCCGCCACGCCGAGCGCGCCGGGGAGGAGGCGCCCGGGACGCCCGGTGAGGCCGCCGGCGCCGCACACTCCGGATGCGCCTCGTCCGCCGGCTCCGGCCTCCCCTCACGGCCCGTGCTCGGCGGCGTGCAGGCGCAGGCCGTGCAGGCCTGGCTGGAGGAGCACCGGGAGGCGATGGTCGACGACCTCGCCGCCTACACCGCGCAGGGCAGCTCCAGCGACGACCCCGCGGAGCTGGAGCGGTGCCTGGAATGGCTACGGGAATGGCTGGACGACGCACTCGGCGCGCCCGGAGTCCGGGGCGTCGGCGAGGAGTTGCTGCAGCGCGACACCAGGGGCGACGTGCTCGTGCGGCGCTACCCGGCCACCGGCGGCACGGATGAGGAGCAGTCCGGAAACGCTCCCGTGCTGCTGCTCGCGCACTACGACACGGTGTGGTCCACGGGCACCCTGGAGGGCTGGCCCTTCCGGCGCGACGGCGACGTGTGCACCGGGCCGGGCGTCTTCGACATGAAGGCGGGGCTCGTCCAGGCGGTCTGGGCGCTGAAGGCCCTCGACGCGCTCGGCCTGCCCCGGCCCGCGTGCACGCTGGTGCTCAACGGCGACGAGGAGACGGGAAGCCTCGCCTCCAGCGAGGCGATCGTCTCCGAAGCCCTCGGCTCGCGCGCCGCGTTCGTCTTCGAGGCGTCGGCGGACGGCGCGGTCAAGACGTCCCGGAAGGGCGTCGGGCTCTTCCGCCTGACCGTCGAGGGCGTCGAGGCGCACGCCGGGCTGGATCCCACCGCGGGGGCCAGCGCGATCGAGGAGGCCGCGCACCAGGTGCTGGACCTCGGCGCGCTCAGCCGCCCCTCCGCCGGCACCACCGTCAACGTCGGCGTGCTGCACGCGGGGACGCGCAGCAACGTCACGGCGGGGCGCGCCGTCGCGGACATCGACGTCCGAGTCGCGTCGGAGCCGGAGCGGCAGCGGATCGACGAGGCGCTGGCCGGGATCTCCCCCGTGAACCCCCGTACGGAGGTGAAGGTCACCGGGGAGTGGAACCGCCCCGTCTTCGAACGCACCCCAGGAGTGGCCCGGCTGTACTCGCTGGCCCGCGACTGCGCGGCACCGCTGGACCTCGACCTGCGGGAGTGCGCCGTGGGCGGAGCCAGCGACGGCAACTTCGTGCTCGCAGCCGGGGTGCCCGTGCTGGACGGGCTGGGCGCGGTCGGCGCGGGAGCGCACGCCCGCGACGAGCACGCCACGGTCAGCGGCATGACGCAGCGGGCGGCTCTCGCGGCGTCCCTGCTGGCCGCGTTCACGGAGTGAGCCCCGGGACCGGGAGCCGGCGGCGCTGAGAGGCCGGAGCGCGTACGGCCGTGGTGCCGACTGCCCCGCTCAGCGGGGCCGTTGCTCTCACGGCCGTACGCGTCCCACCACGGCCGTGACCTCGCCGGGGGCCGGCCGGACTGGTGGTCCGGATACGACGTCCCTCCGGTCGCATCCCCTTGGCGGGTTTTCACGGGTGCCGGCCCCTCACCGACGGCTCCGGCTCGCTCCCCTGAGGGCTCTGACGTACTCTCAGCTGACGTACTGCAAGCGGGGGGTTGCCGATGGTGTACGTACGCGATGTGGTGCGGGAAGTGGTGGCGGAGCAGGCGGCACACGAACTGCCGCTGGTCGACAGCCTCCGCGAGCTGGACGACGCCGGGGCCGTCCGCGCCCTCGCCTCCCGGCGGCAGAGGCGGGAACCGCTCGGCTTCGGCTACGCCGAGGTCGCCGGGCTGATCGCTCCCGTGGTCTGGCTCGTCCTCGACCAGGCGGCGCGGCGCGGTGTGGACACGGCCACGGAGAGCCTTATGGAACGGCTCCGCTCGGGGACGCGGCGGCTGCTCAGGCGAGGCCCTGACGCGACGGAACCGGTCGTGATCGAACTGGAGCCCGGCGAACTGGCCCTCGTCAGGACCCAGATCGTGGAGCGGGCGACGGAACGCGGCATGGAGCGCGCGGAGGCCGAGGCGCTCGCGGACAGCGTCGTGGCCAGGATCGCGATGGCCCCGGCGACCTCGGGCACGCAGTCCGAGACGCCTGACGACCCCTCGTGAGGCCGCCGGCCGCGTTCAGGAGCGCGACCGGCACCGGGCCCCGATTCGTGCTCCTGATGGTGCTCGTCACGCTCTCCGGCGTTCCGCTGTTCGGGATCACCTTCACCGCCCTGACCATGGACTACGAGTCCGGGTCCGGGGCGATGGACTGCATGTTCGCAGCGGGGTTCGACCCCGCTGCCGGCGATGGTGAGAACGCCCTGCGGGCGATGCGCCGCCCGGAGCTGCTGAGGAAGTGCCTCGACGAGCAGCCCCAGTCCTACGCCGGACTCGTCGCGACGGCGGCGATGCTCGCCGTCGCGGCAGCCGTGTACTGGTACCAGCCGAAGCTGCACGGACTGCGGCGCAGGTCGGCACCCGTCGAGACTGTCGACGCCGACGGCTCCCTGGCCGCGGAGCTGGCCCTGCTGCGCACCCACGCCGGGCTCGGACCGGAGCTGAGCTTCCGCGTCGACCTGGCCCGAACGACGTCCAGCGCCTACGTCGAGGGACGGTCCGGCCGCTACAGCGTGCATCTGCACGCCGGGCTGCTGGTGAGGCGGGGAACCGACCCCGAGGGGTTCCGCGCCGTCGTCCTGCACGAACTCGCGCACGTACGCCACCGCGACGTCGACTACGCGTCCGCGAGTACCGCGCTGTGGCGGGTGTTCGTCGTCACCGCGCTGCTGCCGCACCTCGGCCAGTACGGCTACTCCCTCTTCCTCCTGGCCCTCCACACCGACTCCCCGTGGTCTCCCGCGGCGCCCTCGATGGTGGGTTTCGTCCTCGTCGCCCTGCTCCTCGTCGGACTGGTGCACCTGGCGCGGGCCGATCTGCTGCGCAGGCGCGAGTTCCACGCCGACCTCCGCGCCGTGGCGTGGGGCGCGGACCCGGCCGGCTGGCACCGTCCGGAACCGCGGGGCGGCGTGCTGCCGTCGTTGCGCCGGTTCACCGCGCCCCTGCGGACGCATCCCGGCTGGGAGGAGCGCAGGACTGTCCTCGCGGACCCTGGCCGCCTCGACAGGCTCGTCCCACTGGAGATGTTCCTGACCGGTGTGTCCGCCTCGCTGCTGTTCGGGGCGGTGTCCGTCCTCCCGTTCATGCCGCGTGGAACGGCTCTCCTGTGGACTTCGGACGGTCTCGTGACACTGGCGCTCTGCTCCGTACTGGGCGTGCAGGCGACGCGGGCCGCAAGCAGGGTCGACAGGATCGCCGAATCCGGCGTGCTCGCCGGGCTCTGGCTCGGATTCGGGCTGCTGGTCGGGCAGTTCGCGGTAAGCGGCCGGCACCGGGTCGACCTCGTGCCCTCGAACCCCGAGTACCTCCTGGTCTTCCTGCTCGTCGGGACCGTGCCACTGGTGTGGTGGTCGCAGACGCTGCGGCTGCTCCCCGGCCTGCCCGGGCGGAGTCGCCGCGTCGCTCTCCTGGTCTGTGCGCTGGCGGCGGCCCTGACCCTGCTGAGCGGGCTGATGTGGTGGCGGCTCGGCGGGGAGCGCATCATCCTGGGGATCGGCGACCCGGCGGGCGCCTTCGCCAAGGCCTACACCCTGACGGTCCACGGGGACTGGGGGCCTTATGCCTCGGACTTGTCGGCCCTCGCCGAAGGCACGTTCGTCCTGTCGTCGCTGCACGCGCAGCCTCCCGTCAGCGTGGCGGCCGTCCTGCTGTGGCTCGCGCCGCTGGTGCTGTTCCTCTTCCAGGGCGCGGAAGCAGCTCGGCGGTCCCGCCCTGAGGTACGGCGGACGCTCGCCGCCGCCGTCGCGTGCGGTCTGATGTCCTTGGTGGTCGTGGCCGTGGTGAGGTACGCGCAGGCCACGCCCCGCCCGGCGGACGTGCAGGAGCGGACGGGTGCCTTCCTGATCGTTCAGATCTGGTGGCTGATCGTGACGGTGACGGTCGTCTGCATGGTCGCGGGCGCATTGGTGGCGGCCTTCTCACGCCGGCACTGGATGCTCAGGGCCCTGGTCGCCGCGCAGGTGGTGCAACTGTTCCTGTACGGGGGCGTGTTCCTCTCATACGCCGCCGACGGCTGCCTGGGACCGGCGAACGCCGTCTCCGACACCTGTCACTGGAATCTCCGCAACGGCTTGACCACTGCCGTCCCGGTCGTCCGTCTCACCTACAACAACGCCGTCCTCGGCGCGGCCTGTGCCGCGCTCCTGGGCGCGGGCTGCGCGCGGCTCGTCCGGCGGTGGCGTGCCCGTCCGGAGCTCTCCCTCGCGCCGCTGCCGGCACCGGCCGCCGCGGGCCACCGGCGGGTGACCGCTCTGAAGGCGGGGGCGGTGCTCGCGTTCTGCGTGCCGGCGGTGTTCGCGGTCCTCGTCGTCAACTCCGCACCGAAACCGTCGGATTACTCGGACATCGCCGCCCGGGAGCTGGCCGGTGCGGACGGAGACCCCGGCAGTCCGCCGGGGCGAGCGGGCGGGCGGACCGGGGACGACGGCCGGAAGCCGGAGCGTGGGAAGGGCACGGAGGATCCCGCGGTTCAGCGCCTGCAGATGCACTCCTGGCTGCACAAGGGGGGCATCAGACGTGTACGGAAGTTCGACGCGGCGGTGACCTCGCTGTACGCCGAGATCGGCAAGGTGCGCGCCCGGGGTGAGGGGAAGAAGAGGGTGCGGGTGGAGGAGAAGGACTTCCACAAGCTCTGCGTCGACGTGCGGAAACGGACCGACCGCACCCTGGATTACTTCCCCGTTCCGGACAAGGAACTACAGCGCGAGTGGTCGGCCGCGCTGCGCCGGGTGCGGACCGCGGCCCGCGAGTGCCAGGAGGCGACGGTCCTCCCCGAGGACGAGTCCAGGGCGGCGAGGAAGAAGCGGGAGAAGAAGTTCACCGGCTCCCTCCACGAGGTCGTCAGGGGAGTAAGCGACGTCACTGCCGTCTTCGAGAAGATCACGGTCGAGGCCGGCTCCACGACGGGCCACCGCGGGAGGAAGGACGACTGAGCGCGGCTTGTGCACCGCCCCGCCCCCGGTGTCCCACCGTCGCCCCTCGTCCCGCGGCGCGACCTCCGCGACCTCCCGTGATCGCGCTTCAACTGTGCCCTCCGCCAGTACAGTTGAGCATGTGAGCGCGGTCGCTTCCGCCCACATCCGCACGGAGGAAGGGACGTTTGTGAGCATCAGCAAGGGACTCGGAAAGGTCGGGGTGGCTCTGAAGTGGGACCCCAGTCCCATAGGTGCACCGGTGCACGATCTCGACCTCGTGGCCGCCACGTACACGGCTGACGATCCGTACGGAAAGCCCGCCTACCTCGTCACCTTCGACAGCCGCTCGCCGGACGGCACGATCACCCTGGACAGGGAGAGCCGCACCGGGCAGGGCTTCGGCCCCGACGAGGCCCTGACGCTCGAACTGGAGCGGCTGGCATCCTCCTACGCGCGGGTCGTCGTGGGCGTCGTCATCCAGCAGAGCGGGGGGCGCATGACGTTCGGCGACGTCGCCAACACCGCGGTCGAGGTCACCGAGGGCTACACGCAACTGGCGGACGACGACTTCGCGGGCGTCGCCGGTTCCACTGCGGCGACGGTCGCGGAGTTCGTCCGCGGCGAGTCCGGCGGGTGGGAACTCCGGGCGGGCGTCCGCGGGTTCGACGCCGAGCCGGACGAGTTCGCCGCACTGATGGGGAGGAAGCCGGCCTGACCCGTCGGCCGCCCGGCTGCGCCCGGCGGCCGTGACGTGCCGGACAGGTACCGCGGTCCGGCGCCAGGCGACCGGGCACCGGGCCGTGCCCCGCCGCCCGGCCGGACCCGCCGCCCGGCCGGGCGCGGCGCACCCCTGAGGTGCTGGGCCGCCCCGGCGCCCCCGGGCAGACTTGCCGGATGAACGAGTCCCGGGGGTCCGGCACCCAGCAGACCGAGCGCAGCCGCTGGGCGGCCCTCCACCGGCCCCTGCGCCGCTTCCTGCGCACCGAGACCGGCAGCGCCGCGATGCTGCTGGCCGCGACGCTGGCGGCACTCGTCTGGGCGAACCTCGACTCCGGGTCGTACGAGCGCGTATGGGCGACGCGGCTGTTCGTCGGGATCTCCGACGCCCGGATCTCGCTCGACCTGCACGAGTGGGTCAACAGCGGCCTCATGACGTTCTTCTTCTTCGTGGTCGGGCTGGAGGCGCGGCGCGAGTTCGACATGGGCGACCTGCGGGAGCGGCGCCGCGTCACCCTGCCCGTCCTCGCCGGCATCGGCGGCATGGCGGTGCCCGTGGGGATCTACCTGGCGTTCAACGCGGGGCATTCCACCGCGCAGGGGTGGGGCACCGCCATGTCGACGGACACCGCTTTCGCACTGGGCATGCTCGCCCTGGTCGGTCCGCGGTTCCCGAGACGGCTGCGTGCCTTCATGCTCACGTTCACCGTCGTCGACGACGTCATCGCGCTGCTGGTCATCGCCCTCGTCTACAGCGAAGAGGTGGCCCGGGGCCCGCTGCTGACGGCGGTCGGCATCTTCGCGGCGGTGCTGCTCGTCCGCACCGCAGGGGTGAGCTCCGGAGTCGTGTACGCGGTGCTGGGGGCGGCGCTGTGGGTCGCGATGCTCGAATCCGGCGTGGACCCGGTCACCACGGGTCTGGCGCTGGGGCTGCTGACGTACGCCTATCCGGCGTCCCGCGGCGACCTGGAGCGGGCCAGCGGCCTCTTCCGGCTCTTCCGCGAGCAGCCCACCGGCGAACTGGCCCGTACGGCGCGGGTGGGACTGAGGGCGGCGATCTCACCCAACGAGCGTCTGCAGAACCTCTTCCACCCCTGGACGAGTTACGTGATCGTGCCGCTGTTCGCCCTCGCCAACGTCGGGGTCCCGCTGACGGAGGAGCTCCTGACCCGGGCCTTCACCTCGCCGCTGACCTACGGCATCCTCTGCGGCTTCGTCCTGGGCAAGCCCGTGGGCGTCGTCGGCGTCTCGTGGCTCGTGACACGCCTCAGCCACGGCAGGCTGCGGCCACCGGTGGGCTGGGCCGCCGCGGCGGGCGGCGGCACCATCGCCGGCATCGGGTTCACCGTCTCGCTGCTGATCGCCGGACTCGCCTTCCACGGCGAGGAGTTGGAGGAGGCGAAGATCGGCGTGCTCAGTGCGGCGCTGTGCGCGTCCGCGCTCACGTGGGGGCTGTCGAGGGCGACGGCCCTCCTGCCGCACCGGCTACGGGGCCGTGCGCTGCTGGGCCTGTCCGAGCCTGTCGTCGACCTCGCCTCCGTCGTCGACGGCGACCGCGACCACGTGCGGGGGGCCGAGGAGGCCGTCGTGACGATCCTCGAGTACGGCGACTACGAGTGCCCCTACTGCAGCGGCGCGGACCCGGTCGTCCGCGAGCTGCTCGGCTCCCACGAGGACGTCCGCCACGTGTGGCGCCATCTGCCGCTGACGGACGTGCACCCCAACGCGCAGCTCGGCGCCGAAGCAGCCGAAGCAGCCGCCGCGCAGGGCGCGTTCTGGGAGATGCACGAGTGGCTGCTGTCGCATCAGGAGCAGCTGAACGTGCCGGATCTGGTGCGGCAGGCCCAGGCGCTGGGGCTCGACGTGGAACGCTTCCGCGAGGACCTGCGCGAGCGCATCGGCCAGGACCGCATCCTGCAGGACCTCGACTCCGCCGACGAGAGCGGGGTCTCCGGCACTCCAACGTTCTTCATCAACGGCCGCCGCCACCAGGGGGGTTACGACATGGACAGCCTGTACAAGGCCGTGAAGGCGGCGCGGGTGCGGGCGCACATGGGGCCGTGACACCGCTTCTGGCGCCGTTGATCCGCGGCCTGTTCCGCCGTTCCCTGCCGCCCGGGGTCAGACCCGGCCGAGCCGCGTCCCCGGACGGACGTTCCAGCGTCCGGCTGCCGCGCTGAACTCCGTCGCGGTCAGCGGTTCCACGTCCACGCGCCACAGGCTCCCGGCCGGCGCGCCGAGTGCGAGGACGACGGCCGCGCGTACGACGTCGGGCTCCACCACGGCCACCACCCTGCCCGGCCGCGCGGCGAGCTCCGCCAGCCAGCCCTCGATCCTGGCGCACAACTCCCGTACGGATTCGCCCCCGTGGGGCGCGCTCTCCGGATCGGACAGCCAGCGGCGCACACCCTCGGGTTCGGCTGCCGCGACCTCCTCCAGCGTCCTCCCCCGCCAGCGGCCCATCGCACATCCGGCGGCCCGCGCGACCGGTACCGCGGTCAGGCCCAGCGCTTCCGCCGTCTGCTCGCAGCGCGGCGCCGGGGAGGCGAAGTGGCGCGCCGGCGGTGCCGGCGGGAGCGTCCCGGCCGCCGTGGACGCGGCCCGCAGCCCTGCGGACGTGAGGACGCTCCCCCCGTCGAAGCGCACGTCGTCCGACGCCTCGTTACGGGCGGGCGAGATCAAAGTCACTCGGCAGGTCATCGTCCCCTCTTCCCCGGCTGAACTGCGGCTTCCCGGACGGCAGTCGGGCCCCTCCGGCGGTCCCGGAGACACCGGGCGGCCTTGGCCGGGCAGGTCCCCGCGCGGTACCTTCCGCAGGTATAGACGACGGCAGGGCGGAAGCCGGTGGGAATCCGGCGCGGTCGCGCCACTGTATGCCCCCTCCCCGTTCGCTGCCGCGCGCAGAGGACGGGCGGGACGAGTCAGACCCGCTGTGCCGTCACGGGCTCCACCAACAGGGACGCGAGTTCCCATCAGGAGGTCATGTCATGGCACAGTCCATCGCCCCGCCGTCCACCGGCGCCCCCACCGCTGTCCCGGCCCCGCTGCCGGTCAAGGCGATCCTTCCGTGGGCGGTCTTCTTCGGTCTTCTGACCCTGATCGCGCTGTACTTCGTCGGCGCGGAGCAGGGTGCCACGTCCGTCTTCGCCGGGACGGGCGTGCACGAGTGGGTCCACGACGGACGCCACCTGCTCGGCTTCCCCTGCCACTGACGGGGAGGAAGCGCACCGTGAACTCCTCGACAGTGCGGGCACTCCTCGTGAGAGGCATGCTCGCGGGTCTCATCGCGGGCATGTTGGCCCTGGTCACCGCCTATTTCCTGGGTGAACCGCAGATCGACGCCGCCATCGCGTACGAAGAGGCCCACACGCACGGGCACGAGCACGGTCCGGAAGTAGTCAGCCGTTCCGTGCAGTCGACCGCCGGGCTGGCGACCGGCGTCCTCGTCTACGGCGTGGCCGTGGGCGGCGTCGCCTCGCTCGTCTTCAGCTTCGCCCTGGGACGGGTGGGCGGCTTCAGCCCGCGCGCCACGGCGCTGCTGCTGGCGGGCGCGGCGTTCGTGAGCGTCTACCTCGTTCCGTTCCTCAAGTACCCGGCCAACCCGCCCTCCGTGGGCGATCCGGCCAGTCTCGACAAGCGCACCGCTCTGTTCTTCCTGATGGTGGTGCTGGGGGTGCTGCTCGCGGTCGCGGCGACGATCGCGGGCAGGCGGCTGGCCCCACGGCTGGGCAACTGGTACGCGACGGTCGTCGCCGGGCTCGGCTTCGCCGCGGCGGTGGGCATCGCGTACGCCTTCCTGCCGTCGTTGAGCGAACTCCCGGAGCACTTCCCCGCGTTGCTGCTCTGGCGGTTCCGCCTCTCGGCGCTCGCCGTGCAACTGGTGCTGTGGACGGCCTACGGGCTGACGTTCGCGCACTTCGCGCAGCGGCTCCTGGCGGGCCCGGCCCGCGAGCGGGAGACCGTGCGGGACGGAGCAGCGCCTGCCGCCGCGCAGGTCTGATCCGACCGGGCGCCCGCCCGCGCCGGTGCGGAGGACCGGCGGGCAAACGGATGACGGCCGCTGCCACGGACCTCGTCAAGAGGCCCGTGGCAGCGGTCTGTTCACCCCCGGCGGGCCGTCACCGTGCGGGCACCCCGGTTCGGGGCGGCCCGTCCGCGCGGCCCGTCACCGGCAGCAGGGACGGGCCGCCCCGCCGCAACGGCGTGACCGCCCGTCCCGCCCTGCCCGGAGAGGACGGGACGGCGGTCAGCGCGTCTCTGCCCGCAGCGTCCGGGCCGCGGTGACGACGTTCTGCAGCGCCTCCCGCACTTCGGGCCAACTCCGCGTCTTCAGCCCGCAGTCGGGGTTGACCCACAGGCGCTCGGGCGGGATCGCCACGAGCCCCTTGCGCAGCAGCGACACCACTTCCTCGACCGTCGGAACCCGCGGCGAGTGGATGTCGTACACGCCCGGCCCGGCTTCGCGGGGGTAGCCGGCGGCGGCCAGTTCGTCCGCGACCCGCATGTGTGAGCGGGCCGCCTCCAGGCTGATGACGTCGGCGTCGAGATCGTCGATCGCCCGCACGATGTCCCCGAACTCCGCGTAGCACATGTGGGTGTGGATCTGGGTGTCCGCCCGCACACCCGAGGTGGCCAGGCGGAAGCATTCCGTCGCCCACCGCAGGTACTCGGGGCGCCCGGCCGCGCGCAGCGGGAGCGTCTCCCGCAGTGCCGGCTCGTCGACCTGGATGACGGCGGTCCCCGCGGCCTCCAGATCCGCGACCTCGTCGCGCAGCGCGAGAGCCACCTGCCGCGCGGTCTCCGCCTGCGGCTGGTCATCCCTCACGAAGGACCAGGCGAGCATCGTGACGGGGCCGGTGAGCATCCCCTTCACGGGGCGCCGGGTCTGCTCCTGGGCGTATCGCGTCCACTCGACGGTCATCGGCGCGCGGCGCGAGACGTCCCCGGCGAGGATCGGCGGGCGGACGTAGCGCGTGCCGTAGGACTGCACCCAGCCGTGCCGCGTCGCGGCGTAACCCTCCAGGCGTTCGGCGAAGTACTGGACCATGTCGTTGCGTTCGGGTTCGCCGTGCACGAGCACGTCGAGCCCGGCCTTCTCCTGGAAGCGGATCACGTCGCGTATCTCGGCGGCGATGCGCTTGTCGTAGTCCTCGCCGTCCAGCCGTCCGGACCGCAAGTCGGCCCGGGCGGCCCGGAGTTCGCTCGTCTGGGGAAAGGAGCCGATAGTGGTGGCGGGCAGCGGCGGCAGGCCCAGCCTGGCCCGCTGGGCGGCGGCCCGCTCCGGGTAGGGCTGATCCCGGCGCGTCCCGGCCTCGGTGACGGCGGAGGCCCGCGCCCGCACGGACGCGTCCCGGGTGAGCTCCGACGACGAACGGGCGGCGAGAGCGGCGGAGTTGGCGGCGAGCAACCCCGCGATGACCTCGGTGCCCTCGCTCAGGCCCTGGGCCAGGGTGACGGCTTCCTCCGCCTTCTGCCGCGCGAAGGAGAGCCAGCGCTGGATCCGCGGGTCGATGTCGCGCTCGACGGCCGCGTTCAGCGGTACGTGCAGCAGGGAACAGGACGGTGCGACGTCGACCCTGTCCGCGAAGCCGAGCAGGGAGGCGAGGGTGGCCAGCGACCTCCGCAGGTCGTTGATCCACACGTTGCGGCCGTCCACGACCCCGGCGACGAGCCGCTTGCCCGGCACTCCGCCGACGCCCGCCAGATCGTCGAGGTTGGCGGCGGCAGGACCGGTGAAGTCCATCGCGAGGCCCTCGACGGGAGCCGCGGCGAGCACCGGCAGCGCCTCACCGAGACGGTCGAAGTAGGAGGCCACCAGCAGTTTCGGCCTGTCGGCCAGTGCTCCCAGCTCCCGGTACGCGCGGGCGGCGGCGTCCAGCTCGGCGGGGCCGCGGTCGGCCACGAGCGCCGGTTCGTCGAGCTGGACCCACCCGGCGCCGGCCGCGCGCAGGTCGGTGAGGATCTCGGCGTAGACGGGGAGCAGCCGGTCCAGCAGCGTCAGCGGCTCGAAGCCGTCCGGTGCGCCGGGCGCGGGCTTGGCCAGCAGGAGGTAGGTGACGGGCCCGACGAGCACGGGGCGCGCCGTGTGCCCCTGGGCGACCGCCTCGGCCAGCTCGCCGGTCTGCTTGCGCGAGTCGGCGGAGAAGACGGTTTCCGGGCCCAACTCCGGTACGAGGTAGTGGTAGTTGGTGTCGAACCACTTCGTCATCTCCAGCGGCGCGACGTCCCGCGTGCCGCGTGCCATGGCGAAGTAGCGGTCCAGGGAGCCGGGTTCGGCGACCGCCCGGTGGCGTTCCGGAACGGCTCCGACCATGACGGTCGTGTCCAGCACGTGGTCGTACAGGGAGAAGTCGCCCGTCGGGACTTCGTGGACGCCGGCGCTCACGAGCTGCCGCCAGTTGTCGCGGCGCAGTTCGGCAGCGGTGCGGTGCAGGTCGCCGGCTGCGACGCGGCCCTTCCAGTAGCCCTCGACGGCCTTCTTCAGTTCCCGGCCGGGGCCCTGCCGGGGATAGCCGTGGACGGTGGCGCGTGAGGCCGCGGCTGCGGACTTGGTGGTCACTCAACTCTCCTTCGCGAGTCTCGCCGGTGCCCTCGGGGGCCGGACGCGAGCAGGAGAGGTGACGCGGCGGAACGCACTGCGTGCCGCCTGCTGCCGCCGACCCGCCCTCGAGGTCACCGAGATCGCCGCGCACGCGTCGCGTGCGCGGGCAGTGGCAGGTCTTCGGACTCGCGGGCGCGCCGCGTCCTCACGGACCGGCTCCTACTTGCCGTCGCTTCCCGGGCCCGTACGGGCCCAGTGCGTCTGACGGCGTTCGTTCCCACTCACCGCTGCGGGGCAGTTCCGGATTCGCACCGGATTCCCTCTTGCGACCCCCTGCCTGGCGGACAGGGCGAACCGACTGCCCTTCAAGGCTACGGGCGTGCGGGAGGCGGCGGCAAAGGTTCGCGGCGATCCGCGGTGAGGGGTTGCTCATGCCCTCGGGTGGTTTGGACGGCGGTGCACGTGGGCCGGTCGCCTGTCCCTCCCTGCGCCGACGGAGGGGGGCGTCCGGGGACCGGCGGTGTGGCGGACCGCGGGCGGCGCCCGGCGGTTCCAAGCTGCTTCCGGACAGTCACCGCCCGCCTCGCCCGGGCGCCGCGAGCGACGCGGCAGTGAAGCGGACGCAGCAGCGCCACGCCGGTGCCTCCCGGCACCGTCCCCGGCCCGGGCCCCCGCACGCGCCTGCGGGAGAAGCGGTGCGGCCGTCACCACGCGACAGGAGAAACGACCATGCAACTCCCCGGCTCCGCCGAGTCAGCCGCCGCCCGCCCCGCGGACCTGCCGCCCGAGGCGAACCCGGCCGACCCCCGCTTCTGGCAGCTCCCCCACGACGAGCGGCTGGCCGTTTTCGCCAAGCTGCGGAGCCTGGAGTCGCCGGAGTTCTTCAGCCCTCCCGCCGGCACCCTGCGCAAGGGGAACGAGCCGGGTTTCTACGCGCTGGTCAGGCACGAGGACGTACGGGAGGCCAGCCGGAACCCGGCGGTCTTCGGGAGCGCCCCCGGTGTGACCACGCCGCTGCCCGCGCGCTGGGTGCAGGCCCTCTTCGGGCAGTCCATGGTCAACCTCGACGGCCAGGAGCACGCGCAGCTCCGGAAGATCGTCTCGCGTGCCTTCAGCCCGCGTCTGCTCGCGCAGGCGGAGCGGGACATCCACGACGTGGCCGAGCGCGCCGTACGGGACGCGGTGCGGCGTCCGTCGCGCGAGTTCGTCACCGCCGTGGCCTCCCGGGTGCCCTTCGAGGTCGTGTGCAACATGATGGGCATCCCCGAACGGCACCGGCCGCGCATCCTCGCCCAGCTCAACGACGCCTCCGAGGACATCGGCGTCGGACGCGGGGCGCGCCGCAGGTTCCGCGTCCCCGGCAAGGGCCTGCGGGCTCTCGCCCGGATGCACGTCATGATCGCCAGACTCGCCCGCGAGCGCCGCCGCCACCCCGCGGACGACCTCATCTCGGCGCTCGTCACCGCCGACGTCGACGGGGAGTGCCTGGGCAACCGCCAACTCGGGGCGTTCTTCACCCTGTTGATGGTCGCGGGGGTCGAGACCACCCGCAACGCCATCTCGCACGGACTCGCGCTGCTCGCCGACCACCCGGACCAACGCGACCTGTGGGCCGGTGACTTCGAGAAGTACGCCGACTCGGCCGTGGACGAGATCGTGCGCTGCTCGACGCCCATCATCCAGTTCAAGCGCACCCTGCGGCGCGACCACGTCGTCGGCGAACGGACCCTGCGCGAGGGCGAGATGGTCGCCCTGTACTACGCCTCCGCGAACCGCGACGAGGCCGTCTTCCCGTTCGCCGACACCTTCGACATCACCCGCGACCCCAACCCCCACCTCGGCTACGGCGGCGGAGGACCCCACTACTGCCTCGGCGCGCACCTCGCCCGGCAGGAGCTGAAGGCGCTCTTCCGCCTGCTGCTCGACGGTTCCGTGGCGATGCATGCCGCGGGGCCGCCCGAGCTCGTGCCCTCCAGCTTCGACAACCGCGTCAGGTCGCTCCCCTTCGGCCTCGGCGGCTGCCCGGCCTCCGGAGACTCCACGCCACAGGACGCCGCTCCCGGCGCGGAAGACGCCGGTGGTGCGCAGTGCCCGTCGCCCGGAGCGCGCGGGGCGTAGCCGGGCGAAGGCGGGCCGGAAGCGTGCCGGGCGGCTCGATGCCGCCCGGCACCGGAACGTCTGCCGCGTCGCCTCCCGGTCTCAGGGCATGAACTCGGCGATCAGGTCGGGGATCAGCACCGCGTTCGGGTAGCCCATCGGCACGGTGAGCACCGGCTCGTTCCGGCCCTTCCTGTAGACGCAGACCATGCCCGCGCGGAGCTGCGTGCCGAGGACCTCGCGCCAGGGCAAGGAGACCCGCGGCCTGGCACACACGACCCCGCCGCGGTCCACCTTCACGCCGGCGCCGACCGTGACGGTCTCGCCCCTGCGCACCGCCGCGACGAGCTGTGCGAGCAGCCGCGGCTCGAGGAACTGCCGCGACAGGTTCACCAGGGACAGCCACTCCTCCGGCGGCTCGCTCACGCGGCGGAACGCGTGGAAGTTCACGAGGACGCCGTCCCGTCCGAGCCCGCCGTGGTACGGGTACTTGTCCACCTGGAAGTCGAACGCGCTCTCGTGGCTGGTCGGCCACAGGAAGCGCTTCGTGGCGGTGTGCGTGACCGAATAGCCCACCCACTCCACCTCGTCGAGCGCGATCGACCTCTTGCCGTAAGTGATCACCTGCGGATCCGCATAGAGACGCTTCCGGCCGATCGCCGTGTCCAGGACGGGAATCGGGCGCGACGGCGGCGCCACCGGCGACGTCCGGCCCTGCGGAGGCACCTGTGCGGCGGGCGCGTTGCCGGGTCCGGGAGCCGCGGCGCCGGAACGCGGGGACCCCGCCCGGCCCTCCGCGGCAGCGGCCTGTGGCGCGGTGCGGGCCGCGGTGCCGTGCCCGCCGGCACCCGTGACGTACTCGGCGAGCCACGCCGGTGTGCCGGCGCGCGGGTATGCGGCCAGGTCGTTGCGGTAGTGCTCCGGTGCGAGCAGGTGGCCGTCGGGGAGGGGGCGGTCGCCGTAGTCGAACACGGTGGCGATACGGGCGTTCGCGCCGCCCTCGTGGCCGAGTTCGAGGAGCAGCCGCCACCACGGTCCGGCGGGCATCCGTGCGGCCAGGTGCCGCTGCCGGCGGACCAGTACGGCGATCTGCTCGGGCACCGGCACCTCCGTGCTGCGGCTCCCGGTCCAGAAGCGGAGCTGCCCGACCTCGCGGGAGACCGTGAAGGAGAAAGCCGCGGTGAACCGGTCCCACCCCGCGGGGCCGAGGAGCGCGAGCTGCTGAGCGAGGGGGCCGAGCAGCCCGGCCGCCCTGGCCGCGACCACTTCCTCCGAGGGCGGCTCGACGGTGAACGAGCTGATCTGCGGCGGGCCTTCGGACTCCGACTCGCGGCGCACCACCTCGTCCTTGAGCTCCGCCAGGAACCGCTCCTCCGCGGGGCGGCGGCGCACGTACGCCTCCTCGGCGCCGAACAGCTCCTCGGCCTCCCGGGGAGGGATCGAGCTCGACGTCTCCTTCACGCGGCCGATGTCGCTGACGAGGAAGACCGATCGGCCCACCGGCATGTCGAGGAACGCCATGGGGTCGCTCTCGTCGACGTCCACCGGCGCGTACACGCTCCAGCCCGCTTCGAAGCGGTCTGCCGCCAGTCCCTGGACGGGGTAGTCGAGCCGGTGCTCCCGGACGTGCTCGGCGACGAGCGCGGTGGCCCTGGCCGCCGGCATGCCCCCGCCGTCGGGCGGTGGGACTCGGTCGAGGGGGTGGCCGACCCGGCCTGCGGGCGCGCTGGACGGCGACCGGCCGCGGTAGTGCTGCGTGAGGTCGAACCAGAGGCACACTTCCTCGGCCGTCTCGGCATCGACGTCGGCCGCGGCCACCGACCACGAGCCCCCGGCGTCCCGCCCGTACAGCGTCACCAGCTCGGCGTCGTCCCGGCTCACGACGACGTAGTCCGCCTCGTGGAGTTCGCCCACCTCGGCGGCCTCTTCGAGCGTGGGCGGCGTGGCGCTGACGCGCTCCCCGAACGGTTCGCCGTCGACGTCGACAGCGGTCAGGACGTAACCGTCCTCACCGGAGGCGAGGGGAAGGTCCAGCGGGAGGAAGGGATCGCCCACCCCGTCCGGCACGGCGCCGCCGCCCCGGCCCAGCCCCCGGCGGCACGACTCGTCGTGCCGCCGGCGCAGTTCCACGACGACGGGGGCGGGCGCGTCCGTGACGAGGACCGACCAGGCGCCGGCCGCGTCCCTGCCGTAGAGGGTGATGTCGTGGCCGTGACGGACCGACACGTAGTCCGTCCGGTGGCTGTCGCCGAATGCGGCGGCCTCGCGGAGGGTGGGCGCCGTGGGGAGTTCGCGTTCCGCGAGCCGTTCGCCCCGGGCGTCGGTGGCCGCCATCACGTAGCCGGTCATCGGTCGTGCTCCTGTCGCTGCGGAGGATGGTGAGTGCAGGTGACGCCACATGGTGGCCGACGGCGCCGGAGATCCGGTAGCCGAAAGCGCGGCCCTGCAAAGCCCTTGTCCGCGACGCGAGTTGGGCGTATGGCGCGAGCCGCGCGGAGGGCCCTCACGGCGCCTCGCCGCCCCGGCCGCGCACTCGTCCGGCCGTCGTCTTTACTGCGACGGACTGGCACGGGCCGCAGATACCGACGCCTGCTCGGGGTGTTTCCGATAAGGCGGCAGCCGTACGATGAATGCCATGAACGTAGTGGTGTTTCTTCTGGCCCTGGGCATCACTTGTCGTATTACACGACTCATAACGAAGGATACGCTCGCCGCCGGATTCCGCTCCTGGACGGCCCAACGGTTCGGCGACGACTCGAAGTTCGCCTATCTCGTCACGTGCAGCTGGTGCACGAGCGTCTGGGTGGCCGCCGCCGTGGTACCCGTCGCTTTTCTCGCGGGGAACACGGTCGCATTCCAGGCGGTGGCGATGGTGCTGACACTTTCCTATCTCAGCGGCGTGGCGTCCAACTGGCTCGACTAGAGCCGAGTTTTCCGTTCCGCGCCGCGGTTTCGGGTGTCGGACGGATAGGAACCGGGGAAACTCCGGGCGACGGGGAGAAACCATTCGCACCCCTTCCCCGGGCGAGCCCCCCTTCCCTGGCCCCGTACTCCCGGCTTCCACCGTCGCACCGCCCTTCATCGCCGACTTCCGGGCGTGCGGCTCGCTTTCAAAGACCCGCCGGAGTCGGCCACGGAAGTGCGATGGATGACGCGGCCGGGCGGGGCACCCGGGCCGGGCAGACTGAAGGAGAATTCCGATGGGATGCAACTGCGGCGGACGCAATCGCCGGACAGCCACCGTCTACCGCCTGGTGCTGCCGAACGGGGCGGAGCGCGACTACGTCACCCGCCAGGAGGCCGAGGCGGCGAGACAGCGGAGGGGCGGCACGGGAAGGATAGTCGCCGTCAACCGCTAGCGATGCGTCCACGCTGATCAGCGGCTCCCAGTCCGGGTCCGGGCGGGGAGCCGTACGGGGTCGGCGCCAGGTCGCCCGATGCCGGCGTGCTCTTCGGAGCGCGTCGGCATTGTCGTGCACCAAAACAATCCATACGATTACCTGAATGCGGTCCGCCCGAAACGCAGGGCGCACAACGGGCGCCCTCCGCAGGCGCGTTGAGACGCACGAGTGCGCCGCTGTTTCAAGCCGCCGTGCTTGACACCGCCGGTCCAATCTCCATTCCCCGGACTGGACAACGCAGTTCCGTACCAGACGCAAACCCCGGCCGCCACCGAGAAGTTCACCGGTCCTCGGAAAGGGCCGTCCCCCGCGGCCCCATCCCGCACACCGCAACTGCCGCCAGGGGGCGCACACTTCCGGTACGGGAGAGGAGCACGGGCGCATCGGCGTTCCGCGCGCTCCAGAAAGGGAGCACGAGAGTTCCCGTGAACGGCGTCGCGCACTCCGGAAGCGGCGGAAAAACGCCCTCTCCTCGACATGATCCGGCCCGATTCCCCGCGTGTTCAGGACTTTCACAGCAGTGCGCCGTAGTGCGTCCGCTTCACTGAATCGCACCCCCTCGCTCCGTACCGCGCTCCGCCATACGGGCGTTATCGGCGCCGCGGGTATGGCTCGTGCCCCGATTCGGGCGCCTACTTGAGATGTCGCCGGGTGAAAGGCGCCGGGCCGGCGGCCCGAACCGCTGTCCCCTGTAGCCGAGTTCGCCTGTTCTCCCCTCCGCCCGGCGAGAACGAGGAAGGGCGCAGGCATCAGACCGTCCGGAGCTGGAATTCCGCCAGCCCGCGGTTCCGTGAATTCCGCACCGTTGTGAGAGAGGCCTTCCATGCCCAGCACCACCACGACCATATCCTCGGCACCCGACCCGTCGGTGTGCGGCGAACCCGTCACGTTCACCGCGCAGGTGACGGTGGACCCGCCCGACACGGGCACGCCGACAGGCACGGTCACGTTCATCGTCAGTGACGACGGCCCGTCGCTGACCGTCCCGCTGGACGGAGCCGGCCAGGCGCAGGCCGTCTTCGACGACCTCAGCGTGGGTGTGCACGACGCCGTCGCCGTGTACTCCGGCGACGGCACGTTCGACCCCTCGTCGTCCCCTCTCGACACGCACACGGTCAACCCGGCGCCGTCGACCACAGCGGTGAGCGCGAGCCCGGACCCCTCCGTCTGCGGTCAGCTCGTGACGCTCTGCGCGGACGTCACCATCGACGCGCCGGGTGAGGGCACGCCCACCGGCGACGTCGTCTTCACCGGCCCCGGGGGGTTCACCGAGACGGCGACGCTCGACGCCGGCGGCCAAGCATGCGTGTCCACTACGGAGTTGACGTCGGGAACGGTCACGGCGACCTACGAGGGCGACGACTGCGCGGACGGATCGGCGGGCACGTTCGACGTCACCGTGGGCCCGGCGGACTCCACCACGACCGTCACGGCGAACCCGAACCCGGCCGTCTGCGGCGAACTCGTGGAAGTGTGCGCCGTCGTCACCACCGACGCCCCTGGCGTCGGCACCCCCACGGGATCGGTCACGTTCACCGCCGACGGCGGCTTCAGCCAGACCGTCACGCTCGACGGCACCGGCCAGGCGTGCCTGACGAGCAATGGTCTGCCCGACGGGACCGTCACCGCCACCTACAACGGCGACGCGTGCAACCTCTCCTCTGTCGGCACCGTCGACCTCGTCGTCGAACTGGCGGAGAGCAGCACCCTCCTCACGGCGAGCCCGAACCCGGCCGTGTGCGGTGAGCCCGTGACGCTGTGCGCGTTCGTCACCGCCGACGCGCCCAGCACCGGAACGCCCACCGGAACCGTCACCTTCACCGGCCCCGGCGGCTTCAGCCAGACCGTCACGATCGGCGGCGGCCAGGCGTGCCTGACGAGCAACGTGCTGGCCGCGGGCCCGTACACGGCGACCTACGACGGCGACGCCTGCTTCAACGGCTCCTCCGCCGGCGTCGACCTCGCCCTCACCCCTGCCGACACCACGACCACGGTCACGCTCGACCCGGCCTCGTCCGTGTGCGGCGAGCAGGTGGAGGTCTGCGCGTTCGTCACCGCGGACGCGCCCAGCACCGGAACGCCCACCGGAACCGTCACCTTCACCGGCCCCGGCGGCTTCAGCCAGACCGTCTCCCTGGGCGGGGGCCAGGCGTGCCTGACGACGTCGGCGCTGTCGAGCGGAGTGCTCGTCGCCACGTACAACGGCGACGGCTGCAACAGCGGCTCCGCCGGCTCGGCCACTGTCACCGTCGACCCGGCCGACACGGCGACGGCTCTGACCGTCGACCCCGCGACCTCCGTGTGCGGGCAGTCGGTGCAGCTGTGCGCCACCGTCACCACCGAACCGCCCGGCTCGGGCACACCCACCGGAACCGTCACCTTCACCGGCCCCGGCGGACTCAACACCACGGTGACGCTGGACGGTTCGGGCCAGGCCTGCGTCACCACCGCGACCCTGGAGACGGGAACCGTCACCGCCACCTACAACGGCGACCCCTGCCACTCCGGTTCGGGTGACACCGCCGGCGTCACCGTCGACCCGGCTGACACGGCCACCGTGGTCTCGGCGGTCCCCGACCCGTCCGTGTGCGGCGAGTCGGTGCAGCTGTGCGCCACCGTCACCACCGAACCGCCCGGCTCGGGCACACCCACCGGAACCGTCACCTTCAGCGGCCCCGGCGGGCTCAACACCACGGTGACGCTGGACGGTTCGGGCCAGGCCTGCGTCACCACCGCGACCCTGGAGACGGGAACCGTCACCGCCACCTACAACGGTGACAGCCCCTGCTTCGCCGGATCGGCCGGCACGTTCGCTGTGACGGTCGGCCCCGCCGCGACCACCACCGCCGTCACCGCCGACGTGAACCCGTCGGTCTGCGGGCAGCCTGTCGAGCTGTGCGCCACCGTCACCACCGACGCACCGGGCTCGGGCACGCCCACCGGGAGCGTCACCTTCACCGGCCCGGGCGGACTCGCCGAGACCGTCACGCTCGACGCCCTCGGCCAGGCCTGTACGACCACCGCCGAGCTGGAGACCGGCACCGTCACCGCCACCTACAACGGCGACGTCTGCCACGACCCCTCGACGGGCACGCTCGGCGTCACCGTCGGCCCGGCCTCGACGACCACCACCGTCACCGCGTCCCCGGATCCGTCGGTGTGCGGCCAGTCCGTCGAGGTCTGCGCCACCGTGACCGTCGACGAGCCCGGAGCGGGAACGCCGACCGGCACCGTCACGTTCACCCTGCCCAGCGGCGCGGAGACCACCGTGTCCGTGGACGGTTCGGGTGAAGCGTGCTTCAACACGACGGGGCTGACGGACGGCGCTGTCGTCGCCGTCTACAACGGCGACCCCTGTGCGGCCGCATCGACGGGGACGTTCACCGTCACCGTGGCTCCGGCGGCCACGGCCACCTCGGTCACGGCGCTCCCGACGCCCTCGGTCTGCGGGCAGAGCGTCACCCTGTGCGCCACCGTCACCACCGAAGCACCCGGCTCGGGCACGCCCACCGGCACCGTCACCTTCACCGGCCCCGGCGGGCTCAACACCACGGCGACGCTGGACGGTTCGGGTGAAGCGTGCGTCACCACGACCGTGCTGGCCTCCGGCACCGTCACCGCCACCTACAACGGCGAGAGCCCCTGCTTCGCCGGATCGGCCGGATCCACCACCGTCACCGTCGATCCGGCCGGCAGCTCGACGGCGCTCACCGCCTTCCCGGCGACCTCGGTCTGCGGGCAGAGCGTGACCCTGTGCGCGGCCGTCACCACGGCGGCGCCCGGGTCCGGCACACCCACCGGCACCGTCACCTTCACCGGGCCCGGCGGACTCAGCCAGACCGCCGCACTAGACGGCACCGGCCAGGCCTGCATCACCACCAGCAGCCTCGCCACCGGGACCGTCACCGCCACCTACGGCGGCGACGCCTGCCACCTCGGCTCCTCCGGAACGCGGGCCGTCACCGTCAACCCGGCCGCGACGGCCACAGCCGTCGACGTCTCCCCCGATCCGTCGGTGTGCGGCCAGAGCGTGGAGGTCTGCGCCACCGTCACCACCAACGCGCCCGGCTCGGGCACGCCCACCGGCACCGTCACCTTCACCGGGCCCGGCGGGTTCAGCCAGACGGCCACGCTCGACGGCACCGGCGAAGCCTGCCTGACGACGACGGAGCTGGCCTCCGGCACCGTCACCGCCGTCTACAACGGCGACGCCTGCCACGCCACTTCGACCGGCAGCACCACCGCCACGGTCAACGCCGCGTCCACGAGCACCGCCGTCACGGCCGACCCGGATCCCTCGTCGTGCGGTGAGCCGGTGGATATCTGCGCCACCGTCACCACCGACGCACCAGGTTCGGGGACTCCGACGGGGACGGTGACCTTCACCGGGCCGGGCGGGCTCAACACCACGGCGACACTGGACGGTTCGGGCACAGCCTGTGTCACCACGACCATGCTGGCCTCCGGCACCGTCACCGCCACCTACAACGGAGACAGCCCCTGCTTCGCCGGATCCTCGGGATCCACCACCGTCACCGTCGATCCGGCCGCGACGACCACCACCGTCACCGCGGACCCCGACCCGTCCGTGTGCGGGCAGTCCGTCGAGGTGTGCGCCGAGGTCTCCTTCGACACCGTCAGCGGTACACCGGCGGGAACGGTCACCTTCACCGGGCCAGGCGGACTCAACCAGACCGTCGGGCTCGACGGCACCGGCCAGGCCTGCATCACCACCAGCAGCCTCGCCACCGGAACCGTCACCGCCACCTACAACGGCGACGGGTGCGGTGCGCCGTCGTCGGGGAGCACCCCGGTCGAGGTGAACGCCTCCGCGACGACGACCGCGGTCGAGGTCGACCCGGAGGAGTCGGTGTGCGGCCAGCTGGTGCAGATCTGCGCGGCCGTCACCAGCGACGCACCGGGCTCGGGAACCCCGACCGGAACCGTCACCTTCACCGGACCAGGAGGACTCGACCAGACCGCCACACTCGACGGCACCGGCCAGGCCTGCGTGACCACCACGGGCCTCGGCACCGGGACCGTCACCGCCACCTACGACGGCGACGCCTGCCACCTCGGTTCGGCGGACTCCGCGGACGTCACCGTCACCTCCGCGACCACCACCACCGCGGTGACCGCCACGCCCGACCCGTCGGTGTGCGGGCAGTCCGTACAGGTCTGCGCCACCGTCACCACCAACGCGCCCGGCTCCGGCACACCCACCGGAACCGTCACCTTCACCGGACCAGGAGGACTCAACCAGACCGTCGGACTCAACGCCTCCGGCCAGGCCTGCACCACCACCAGCAGCCTCACCACCGGAACCGTCACCGCCGTCTACAACGGCGACGCCTGCCGCCAGGGCTCCTCGGACACGGCGGACGTCACGGTCAACGCCGCGTCCACGAGCACCGCGGTGACCGCCACGCCCAACCCGTCGGTGTGCGGGCAGTCCGTACAGGTCTGCGCCACCGTCACCACCAACGCGCCCGGCTCCGGCACACCCACCG
>NZ_BMMP01000013.1:127477-255281 GCF_014645895.1 Streptomyces daqingensis
AACCGTCACCTTCACCGGACCAGGAGGACTCAACCAGACCGTCGGACTCAACGCCTCCGGCCAGGCCTGCACCACCACCTCGACCAGCGGCACCGTCACCGCCACCTACAACGGCGACGCCTGCCGCCAGGGCTCCTCGGGCTCGGTGGCGGTCACGCCCGGCACGACGGGTACGACCCTGACCGCCGCCCCCGCGCAGGTCCGGGTGCGCACGAACGGGCAGTTCGTCATCCCGGCGATGAGCGCCACGCTCAGGGAGACGGCGACCAACAACCCGATCGCCGGGCGCACGGTCACCTTCGTGGCCAACCGCGCAGGAGGCACCACGGTGATCGGCAGCGCGGTCACCAACGCCTCGGGCGTGGCGACGATCGCTCCCCCGAACCGCGTGGTCAGCCCGGTCATCATCACGGCGAGCACGTACCGGGCGAGCTTCGCCGGGGACGGCTGCCTCGGCTCCTCGACGACGACGGCACCGCTGACGTTCGTGGCGTCGCCGCTGCTGCCCTGACCCCCGTCCCCGACACCGTCCACCGATCCGACGTCCCACCGACCGGCTGACTCAGCCCACACCACGCCGGGCCGCTCCACGCGGCCCGGCGTGGCCGTGTCCGGGGTGCCTCCGCGACGAGGTGCCGCCCGCGGCCGCGCCGGGTCGCGCGGCATGTGTAGGCTCCGGTTCCGGAACGGGCCGAGAGGTTACTCCGCGTATCACCCCGAGACGCCCTACTCGGATATTCGTGTTCACCCGGCCGTATTCGACTTTTCTTCACTTCGCGACTTTGTCGACGTAATCGACTTTCCCGGTGAACTGACCGCCGTAGAAGCCCTGATCCGGAACGTGCGGGCACCGTCTGAGATTTTTTCGTCGCATTCTGCAACAACCGTGTCGCTGCTGAACTCACTCCACTACGTTGTCAGGCGCGAACACCTCGCGAACCGGTCGGGTCAGACCAGCCCGTCTGATGCCGTGACGGGCCAGGACGCGCCTTGGGCGCCCACCCGTGCGGCGAGGGCAGCATGCGTTCTGGGGACGCCCGTCCAACGCTCGTTTTCGCGTGGCGAAGGACAGTTGAACAGGGAGTTCCAGCACCGCTCCGGGCCCGGCGTACGGCCGTTTCGTCCTCCGAGGCGGCTGCTGCGCCAGCAAAACGCGCTCTACAGCGAAAGGTGAACGGCGCGATTCAGCACACGGACAAGCTGCCTTGAAAGAGAAACCATGAGAAAACCTCACAAAGCGCTATCTGGACTGTCTGCGGCCGCCGTGGCGCTCGTCCTCACGGCGACTGCCTGCAGCAGCCTCAATCAGGGCTCCGGCGACCAGGAGTTCAGCGGCCGGACGCTCACGGTCGCCGGGACCTGGGACGGCGGAGAGGGCAAGGCCTTCCGGAAGGTGCTGGACGGCTTCACGGCCAAGACGGGCGCCAAGGTGAAGTTCGAGTCCAGCCGGGCGACCGGCGTGGACGACTTCGCCGCGTTCATCCGCGACAAGGTCAAGAGCAAGAAGGCCCCCGACGTGGCGATGGTGCCGCAGGTCGGCGTTCTCCAGCAGTTCGCGCAGAAGGGCTGGCTCGAACCGCTGCCGCCGAGCGTCGAGCTTGAGGCCGCCCGCAACTTCGCGCTGGTGTGGCAGAACTACGGCAGCTACAGACGCGTCTTCTACGGCCTGTACTTCAAGGCGTCCCACAAGTCGACCGTCTGGTACAACCCGAAGGCGTTCGACAAGGCCGAGGTGCTGCCGCCGACCGACTACGACGAGATGCTGAGGGTCGGCAAAAAGCTTTCGGCCGCGGGCTACCCGGCGTTCTCCGTCGCGGGCAAGGACGCCTGGCCCCTCACCGACTGGTTCGAGAACATCTACCTCGCCCAGGCCGGGCCCACCAACTACGCCAAGCTCGCCACCAACGAGATCGGCTGGACGGACCCGACCGTCGTCAAGGCGCTGAAGACACTCGGCAAGCTCACCAACGACCAGGACCTGACCGTCGGAGGGGGCACGGAAGCCCTGCGGACCGACCTGGCCGAGTCCGTGGAGGCGGTCTTCGGCAAGAAGCCGAAGGCGGCCATGGTCTACGAGGGCGACTTCGTCGCGGGTCTCATCGCCGGGGAGTCGAAGAAGGACGTCGACAAGGTCGCCAACTTCTTCCCGTTCCCCAAGGTCGACGACGGCGAGGCGCCCGTACTGAGCGGCGGGGACGCCGCCGTCGCCATGAAGGACAGCAAGAACAAGGAACTGGCGATGTCCTTCATCGAGTACCTGGCGAGCCCCAAGGCCGCCTCCATATGGGCCAAGGAGGGCGGCTTCCTCTCGCCCAACATCAACCTCGACCTGGACGCCTACCCCGACGACACGACCCGCAAGATCGCCAAGTCCCTCGTGGACGCCGGCGAGGCCGTGCAGTTCGACATGTCCGACCAGGCGCCGGGACCGTTCGGCGGGACCCCCGGGCAGGGCGAGTGGCAGCTCCTGCAGGACTTCGTGCGGGACCCGTCCAACCCGGAGGCGACCGCCCGGAAGCTGGACGCCGCGGCTGCCAAGGCCTACCTGGACGCCTCGGCCACGGGTACGGGGTGACCGGCAGGGAGGACATCGGTACAGCACGACGCTGAACTCCCCCTCGGGGGGCGCAGCGCCGACGTCCGGCTCACGAGAGCAGCCGCCGGACGCCGGCTGGTGGTGACGGCGTGGGGGCCGTCCCACTGAACGCCGGCCGCCCTGACGGGGCCGGCCTGGCGCATCGGCCCAGGCGGACGGCCGCGGCGCGGACGCCGTCCGCGCGGGCGTGCCCGGCGGGCGCGGCATGCGCGAACGGCTGCCCGGAGCGCTCCCGCGTGCGGACCGCCCGCATCCGTCGCGAAGCGTGCGCAAGGCCGCACTCCCACACCCTCCGGCTGTCGCTCCGGACCCCTCTCCACCACCGCAGACCATGGTCACGTGTGGCGTGTCACAGACAATCAGGTCCGCCTGTGGGAGCTTCAACTCTGTTACTACTCAGTAGAGTTGAGAGTTCCGGAGAGGACCTGATGAGCACTTCGGAAGCCCTGCCCCTCGAAGACCTGGTCGACTCGGACCGCTATCCCCTCTCGGACCTGGACGGCGAAACGGGCGCCGCCGTCGTCTCCCGGGCACGGCGTGAACTGGCCGCGGACGGCTGCACGGTGCTCCCCGACTTCATCCGCCCGTCGCTGCAGGGGCTCCTGCAGCGCGAGTGCGCGGCCATGGCTCCCCGCGCCCACTTCGACGTCGCGACCGTGAACGTCTACAACATGGCCGTCGACGCGGACCTCCCCGAGGACCATCCCGGCCGGACCGCCTTCGAGCGGGGCAACGCCTTCGTCCCCCGCGACCGCGTCCCCGCCGGCTCGCTGATCAGCCGGCTCTACTCGCACGCGCTCTTCCAGCAGTTCGTCGCCCGCTGCTTCGAACTGGGCGAGCTGCACGAACTGGGCGATCCGCTCTCCGGGCTGGTCCTCAACGTCGTCGAGCCCGGCATGGAACACCCGTGGCACTTCGACACCAACGAGTTCACCGTCAGCATGCTCACGCAGGCGGCGGAGGACGGCGGCGTCTTCGAGTACTGCCCCAACATCCGCAGCGCCGAGGAGGAGAACTTCCCCGCGGTGCGGAACGTGCTGGCGGGCGAAGGCGGCGAGCCGGTCCGGCGGCTGCCCCTCCGCCCGGGAGACCTGCAGCTGTTCAAGGGCCGCTACTCCCTTCACAGGGTCAGCCCGGTGCGCGGCTCCCTCGCCAGGCACTCGGCGATCTTCGCCTACAGCGAGCGTCCGGGCGTCATCGGCAGCGTCTCGCGTACGCGGCAGCTCTTCGGCCGCGTACTGCCCGAGCATCTCGCCGCCGAGGGCAGGGCGGTGCGGGGAGACCGGCTGCTGGACTGACCCCGGCCCGTCCCCGGCGGCCCCGCCCGTGACTCCGCACCCGGACTCCGGCTCCGCGCTTGCCGGTTCCGTCCCTCCCGTGGCCTCCCCCGGCGCCCGGCCTGAGCCGCCGTCAGGACCCGGCCGCCGGACGGGACATCGGCTCAGGCGGGACGGCACCCCGGCCGCGACTCCCCCACCGCGACGACTCCCAGGAGCAAATCCCGTGCGCTTCGACGCCACCGGCAAGGTCTCGCTCGACCACATCTACACGCAGCCCGATCCGCGCGCCTACTTCACCCAGCTCCGCCGCCTCGACTACCGCGTCCCGCAGGAGGCCAAGCCGTACTTCGTGAAGCTCATCGACGAGTACCGGCAGGCGCGGGGCGTGGAGGTGCCGAAGATCCTGGACGTCGGCTGCTCCTACGGCATCAACGCGGCGCTCCTGAAGTACGACGTCACCATGGAGGCCATGTACGCGCGCTACCACGACGAGCGCGCGGGCACGGACGGTGCGGCACCGGCCGAGACCACCGCCGCCCTTCTCGCCAGGGACCGGAAGCTGGCAAGGTCCCATCTGCCCGTCCGCCGCACCCGGTTCATCGGACTCGACACCTCCGCGAGCGCGCTGGCGTACGCCCTGGAGGCGGGGTTCCTGGACGAGGCCGTCCACGCAGACCTGGAACGAGAGGAGCCGACGGCGCATCAGCGGGCCCGCCTCGCCGGCACGGACCTGGTGATCTCGACGGGGTGCATCGGCTACGTCACCGGGCGCACCCTTACGCGTATCGTCCGTTCCGTGGGTGAACACCGGCCCTGGATGGCGCACTTCGTCCTCCGCATGTTTCCCTTCGACCCCGTCGAGACGGCGCTCGCGCAGCTGGGCTACGAGACCGTCCGACTCGACGAGTTGCACAAGCAGCGCCGTTTCGCCTCCGAGGAGGAGCAGGCGCTCGTGCTGCGGACGATGAGGGAAGCCGGGGTGGATCCCGGGGGCCTGGAGGAGGAAGGCTGGCTGTACGCGCAGCTCCACCTCTCCCGCCCCGCCGGCACGGGACCGTCCGGCCCGCCGTCGTAGAGCCCCGCCGGCGCTCTGCGGCCGCCGGTCGCCGACGCCGGCAACGTCCGCACACACCCGTCACCCGTCACCCGTCACCCGTATCAACGATCCGAAGTGAGAGCAGAATTGAACAGCAGTCAGGGAAGTGCGACCGTCCCGACCTTCGCGCAGGAGGACTCCCTGCCGCGCGTGCCGCTGCCCACCCTCGAGGAGAGCTGCGAGCGGTTCCTCTCCTGGTGCGCACCGCTGCTCACACCCGGCGAACTCGCCGAGACGCGGGCCGAGGTCGAGGAGTTCCTTCGGCCCGGCGGCTGGGGACGCGCCCTGCACTCCGCGCTGGAGGAATACAACGCCCGCGAGGAGGTGAACAGTTGGCTGGACACGTTCTGGCCCTACCGCTACCTGGGACGCCGTGACCGGATCGCCCTCAACGCCAACTTCTTCTTTCTCTTCCGGGATTCGCCGCAGACCCAGGTCGAGCGGGCCGCCGGACTCGTCGCCGGCGCGGTCGCCTACAAGCGGCAGATCGACGAGGAGACCATCCCGCCGGTGGTTCTCCGGGGCCGCCCGCAGTCGATGGAGCAGCACAAGTACCTCTTCTCCAGCACCCGCATCCCCGGTGCCGAGCTGGACACCTCCCGCACCCCGTACTCCGAGGCGTGGCCGGGCCCGTCGCGCGAGCGGCACGTCGTGGTCCTGCACAAGGGCCGGATGTTCCGCATGGACGTCCTGGGCGAGGACGGCACGCCGCACAGTCTCGGTGATCTCGAGTCCGGACTGCGGGCGGTGATGAAGGCGGCAGCCGAACCGGCCGCGCCGGACTCCTCGGTGGGCCACCTCACGACGATGGCCCGCGCCGAATGGGCGGGGACGCGGGAGTCGCTGATCGCGCTCCACCCCGGCAACGCCGAGTCGCTCGAGGTCATCGAGACGGCCCTGTTCTGCGTCTGCCTGGAGGACTTCGCACCGGCCGGCGTCCAGGAGGCGTGCGACGAGCTGCTCCACGGCGACCGCGGCAACCGCTGGTTCGACAAGGCCGTCTCGATCGTCGTCTTCGAGGACGGGCGTGCGGGTCTGAACATCGAGCACTGCCAGCTGGACGGCACCACCGTCCTCAGCTTCACGGACGCGCTGCTGAACAGCACCCCCGAGGAGCACTCGTCGGCCTCGGGGGCACGCTCCCAGGGGCAGCCCGCCGTCGGGCCCGTCGAGTTCGCGCTGGACGACTCGCTGCGGGAACGGGTGCGCTCCGCCGCCGACGCGTTCGCCCAGTACGGACGCGACACCGCGACGCGCACCGTCTCCTTCGAGGACTTCGGCAGCAGCACAGCGAAGTCGCTGGGGGTGTCGCCCGACGCGTTCGTGCAGCTGGCCTACCAGCTCGCGCACAAGAGGGCGAAGGGCCACCTCGGCGCCACGTACGAGTCGATCGCGACCCGCCAGTACCGTCACGGCCGTACGGAGGCGATGCGCGTCGTCACCCCGGAGATGTTCGACTTCGTGGCCGCCATGGACGACGGGGCCGCCGACGGGGAGACGCGGCGTGCCGCGTTCCGTGCCGCGGCGGAGAAGCACGTGGCGCGGGCCAAGGAGTGCCAGGCCGTCGAGGCCCCCGAACAGCACCTGTGGGAACTGGAGTTGATCCAGCGCAGGCGCGGCGGGGAGGTCGGGGTGCCGGAGCAGCCCGCGCTCTTCCGCACGCCGGGGTGGCTGACGATGCGGGACGACTACCTGAGCACGAGTTCCGCGCCGTCCGTCAACATCCAGTACTTCGGCTTCGGTTCGACGAGCAGCCGCTGCATCGGCGTCGCCTACGTCCTGCTGCCGGACCGCTTCAACCTGTACCTGAGCACGCCGAAGACGGTGGCCGGACAGATGCACACCTTCGCCGACTGCCTCCGGGACGCGGTGGCGGAGCTGCGCGAGCTGCTCGCGGAAGGCCGTACGGACGCCTGAACCGCCCCACCACGGGGCCCGCGGCGCCAGGTGTGACGGCGCCGCGGGCCCCGGGCGGGCGGGAAAGGGCGGGCCGTGGGCCACGGCCCCGGTCCATACTGGTTGTCATGTCCCGTCATTCAGCTCCGGACCGCGCCCCGGAAGAGCGCCCGGCCACGGTTCCCGGTGGCTCCCCAGGGTCGGGAGTGGCACTGGTGACCGGGGCCTCACGGGGCCTGGGGGCCTCCATAGCACGGCAGTTGGCTGCCGACGGGTGGCCCGTGGCCGTCAACTACAGGTCCGACGCTGCCGGAGCCGCCAAGGTCGTGGCGGCCGTCCGCGAAGTCGGCGGCACCGCGGAGGCCCTGTGCGCGGACGTCACGGACGAGGAGTCGGTCACCGGCCTCGTCGGACAAGCCGAGCGGCTGCTGGGCGGGCCGGTCGAGGTGCTGGTCCTCAACGCCACCGGTCCCCAGCCGGCCGTTCCCGTCGAACAGCTCACCTGGGACGCGCACTTGGACCAGCTCCGCTTCTTCGTCAAGAGCCCCACGCTGCTGCTGCGTGCCGCGCTGCCCGGCATGAAGGGCCTGGGCCGCGGCAGGGTGATCCAGATCGGGTCCGACATGTTCGAACGCGCGCTGCCGGGCATGTCCGCCTACGTGGCGGCGAAGGGAGCGCAGCTCGGCCTGACGCGCTCCTGGGCGCGGGAGCTGGGCCCCCACGGGATCACCGTGAACCTCGTCGCTCCGGGCTGGGTGCCCGTCGAGCGGCATGCGGGAGCGAACGAGGAGGAGCTGCGCGCGTACGCGTCCGAGGTTCCGCTGGGCCGGACGGGAAGCCCCGGCGACGTCGCGTCCACCGTGTCGTTCCTGGCGTCCGGGGCCGCCGCGTTCATCACCGGCGAGCGCGTGACCGTCAACGGCGGACACACCATCGACTGACGCGGACGCCCCCGGCGGCGGCTTTCCGGACGCCGTGTGGCAGGGCTCTCACCTTGCGTGGTGCGCCGTGGCTTCGCCGCAGGTCGGCCTGTAGCGTGCCCAGGGATTCGACGCAGACAGCGGCGTGGAAACCGGCGCAGTGCGCGGTGGAGGCGCCGTCCGTGGACGAGGAGATCTCCGTGGCCCCCGTGACACCTCAGAGCCCGCTCGGCCTGTTCGGCACCGACTCGCTCATCGGCGAGGAGGACCGTGCGATCAGGGACACCGTCCGCAGGTTCGTCGAGGACAAGGTGAAGCCGAAGCTGGGCGACTGGTACGAGGCCGGCTCCGTCCCCGCCCGGGACCTCGCCAAGGAGCTGGGCTCGCTCGGCGTGCTCGGGATGCACCTGACGGGCTACGGCTGCGCGGGGACCAGCGCGACGGCGTACGGCCTGGCCTGCATGGAGCTGGAGGCGGGCGACTCGGGGCTGCGGTCGCTGGTGTCCGTGCAGGGCTCGCTGGCGATGTTCGCGATCTGGCGGTACGGCAGCGAGGAGCAGAAGCAGCGTTGGCTGCCTGCGATGGCCGCCGGCGAGGCGATCGGCTGCTTCGGGCTGACGGAGCCGGACTTCGGCTCCAACCCGGCGGGCATGCGTACGCGCGCACGGCGCGACGGCTCCGACTGGGTGCTCGACGGCACCAAGATGTGGATCACCAACGGGTCGGTGGCGGACGTGGCCGTGGTGTGGGCGCAGACCGACGACCGGGTCCGCGGGTTCGTCGTCCCCACCGACACCCCCGGCTTCTCGGCGCCGGAGATCAAGAAGAAGATGTCGCTGCGGGCGTCGGTCACCTCCGAGCTGGTGATGGACGGCGTCCGCCTGCCCGAGTCGGCGGTGCTGCCGGACGCTGCGGGGCTCTCCGGGCCGCTGTCGTGCCTCAACGAGGCCCGGTACGGCATCGTCTTCGGCGCTCTGGGCGCCGCGCGCGACTGCCTGGAGACGACGATCGCCTACGCCCGGGAGCGCGAGATCTTCGACAAGCCCCTCGCCGCGTACCAGCTCTCCCAGGCCAAGCTCGCGGACATGTCGCTCGAGCTGGGCAAGGGGATGCTGCTGGCGCTCCACCTGGCGGGGCTGAAGGACGCCGGCTCGCTCCGCCCCGAGCAGGTCAGCCTCGGGAAGCTGAACAACGTGCGGGAGGCCATCGCCATCGCGCGCGAGTGCCGCACGATGCTCGGCGCCGCCGGCATCACCCTGGAGTATCCGGTGATGCGGCACGCCAACAACCTCGAGTCGGTTCTGACGTACGAGGGGACGTCCGAGGTGCACCAGCTCGTGATCGGACAGGCGCTGACGGGCGACGCCGCGTTCCGCTGACGCGGCACAGGCGCGCGCCCGCCTGAGTCGACGAGGTCCCGCCGCAGCGGCGGCGGCCTCGTCGACTCAGGCCCGGCACAGGCGTGTTCGGCTCACTCGCCGTCGTCCTCCAGCTCGCCTTCCGTCTCCAGGAAGATCCTCCGCAGCTCCTCCAGGACGGCGGGGTCGGGCTCGGCCCACATGCCGCGGGACTCCGCCTCCAGAAGGCGCTCGGTGATGCCGTGCAGGGCCCACGGGTTGGCCTCCTGCAGGAAGGCGCGGTTCTCCGGGTCGAGCACGTAGGCCGAGGCGAGCTTGTCGTACATCCAGTCGGCGACGACGCCGGTCGTCGCGTCGTATCCGAAGAGGTAGTCGACGGTGGCGGCGAGTTCGAACGCCCCCTTGTATCCGTGCCGCTGCATCGCCGCGATCCAGCGGGGGTTGACGACGCGGGCGCGGAAGACCCGTGAGGTCTCCTCCACGAGGGTGCGGGTGCGCACGGTCTCGGGCCGCGTCGAGTCGCCGATGTACGCCTCGGGCGCGGTGCCGCGCAGCGCCCGTACGGTGGCGACCATCCCGCCGTGGTACTGGAAGTAGTCGTCGGAGTCGGCGATGTCGTGCTCACGCGTGTCGGTGTTCTTCGCGGCGACCGCGATGCGACGGTAGGCCGTCTCCATCTCCTCCCGGGCGGGGCGCCCTTCGAGGTCGCGGCCGTAGGCGTAGCCGCCCCACGCCGTGTAGACCTCGGCCAGGTCGGCGTCCGTGCGCCAGTCCCGCGAGTCGATGAGCTGCAGCAGGCCCGCGCCGTACGTGCCGGGGCGGGAGCCGAAGATGCGTGTGGTGGCGCGGCGTTCGTCGCCGTGCTCGGCCAGGTCGGCCTGGGCGTGGGCCCGTACGCGGTTGTCCTCCGCGGATTCCTCCAGGGAGGCGGCGAGCCGTACGGCGTCGTCGAGCAGCCCCACGGCGTGCGGGAAGGCGTCGCGGAAGAATCCGCTGATGCGCAGCGTGACGTCGATGCGGGGACGCCCCAGCTCCTCCAGCGGCACCGGCTCCAGTCCGGTCACGCGCCGCGACGCGTCGTCCCATACGGGGCGGACGCCCAGCAGCGCCAGCGCCTCCGCGATGTCGTCGCCCGACGTGCGCATCGCGCTGGTGCCCCACAGGGACAGGCCGACGGAGCTCGGCCATTCGCCGGTCTCGGTGCGGTACCGCTCCAGCAGGGAGTCGGCGAGTGCGGTTCCGGTGTCCCAGGCCAGGCGGCTGGGCACGGCCTTGGGGTCGACGGAGTAGAAGTTGCGGCCGGTCGGCAGCACGTTGACCAGGCCCCGCAGCGGGGAGCCGGAGGGCCCCGCCGGGACGGAGCCGCCCGCGAGGGCGTGCACGGCGTGGTCGATCTCCTGCGTGGTCGCCGCCAGCCGCGGCACGACCTCGCGCGCCGCGAAGTCCAGTACGGCGCCGGCCTGTCGACGCTGCTCCCCGGGCAGCTCGGCGACCGCCCCCGGCACGGCGCCCGGGTCCCATCCGGCGTCCTCCATCGCCTCGACGAGGGAGCGGGCCGCGGCCTCGGCTGCGTCCGCGCCGCCGCGGTCGGCGGCCGACTCGTCCAGGCCCAGCGCCTCGCGCAGCCCCGGCAGGGTGGTGGCGCCGCCCCAGATCTGGCGGGCGCGCAGCACGGCGAGGACGAGGTTGACGCGCTCGGGGCCTCGCGGCGCCGCGCCCAGCACGTGGAGTCCGTCGCGGATCTGGGCGTCCTTGACCTCGCACAGCCACCCGTCGACGTGCAGCAGGAAGTCGTCGAAGCCCTCGTCGTCGGGGCGTTCTTCGAGGCCCAGGTCGTGGTCGAGCTTAGCCGCCTGGATGAGCGTCCAGATCTGGGCGCGGATGGCGGGCAGCTTCGCCGGGTCCATCGAGGAGACCGCCGCGTACTCGTCGAGGAGCTGCTCCAGCCTGGCGATGTCGCCGTAGGACTCGGCGCGCGCCATGGGCGGCACGAGGTGGTCGACGAGCGTGGCGTGCGCGCGGCGCTTGGCCTGGGTCCCCTCGCCCGGGTCGTTGACGAGGAAGGGGTAGATCAGCGGCACGTCGCCCAGGGCGGCGTCGGGTGCGCAGACGGCGGACAGGCCGGCGTTCTTCCCCGGCAGCCACTCCAGGTTGCCGTGCTTGCCCAGGTGGATCATGGCGTCGGCGCCGAATCCCCGGTCGTCGCGGGAGGCGGCGATCCACCGGTAGGCCGCCAAGTAGTGGTGGGACGGCGGGAGATCGGGGTCGTGGTAGATCGCGACGGGATTCTCCCCGAAGCCGCGCGGCGGCTGGATGAGGATCAGCAGGTTGCCCCTGCGGAGGGCCGCCAGGACGATGTCGCCGTCCTCGTCGCGGCTGCGGTCGACGAACATCTCACCGGGCGGCGGCCCCCAGTGCTCCTCCACCGACTGCCGCAGTTCCGCGGGGAGTTGCGCGTACCAGCGGCGGTAGTCGGCAGCCGGGATGCGCACGGGGTTGCGGGCCAGCTGCTCCTCCGTGAGCCAGTCCTGGTCGTGTCCGCCCGCCTCGATGAGGGCGCGGATCAGCTCGTCGCCGTCGCCCGACTCCAGTCCGGGCACGGGCTCGGCGCCGTCCTCGCCCTGCCCGAAGTCGTAGCCCTCGTCGCGCATCCGGCGCAGCAGCGCGACCGCGCTGGCCGGTGTGTCGAGTCCGACGGCGTTGCCGATCCGCGAGTGCTTCGTCGGGTAGGCGGACAGCACGAGGGCGACGCGCTTCTCCGCGGCGGGAGTCCGGCGCAGCCGGGCGTGGCGGACTGCGATCCCCGCGACGCGCGCGGCGCGTTCGGCGTCGGGGACGTAGGCGGGCAGGCCGTCCTCGTCGATCTCCTTGAAGGAGAACGGCACGGTGATCAGCCGTCCGTCGAACTCCGGCACGGCGACCTGGCTGGCCGCGTCGAGCGGGGAGACGCCCTCGTCGTTCTCCTCCCACGCGCTGCGGGGACTGGTGAGGCACAGGGCCTGGAGGACGGGCACGTCGAGGGACGCGAGCGCTCCGGCGTCCCACGCCTCGTCGTCACCGCCCGCCGAGGCATCCGCGGGCTTCGTCCCTCCCGCGGCGAGCACGGTGGTGACCACGGCGTCCACCGGCCGCAGCGCGTCGAGCAGTTCGGGTTCCGGTGCGCGCAGCGACGCGACGTAGAGCGGCAGCGGACGGCCTCCGGCGTCCTCGATCGCACGGCAGAGGGCCTCGACGAATGCCGTGTTGCCGCTCATGTGGTGCGCGCGGTAGTAGAGCACCGCCACAGCGGGCCCGTCCGCATCCGGCCGGCCCCTCCGCTCCAGCGGTCCCCAACTGGGCGCCGGCGCGGGCGGTTCGAAGCCGTGCCCGCTCAGCAGAACGGTGTCGGAGAGGAACCGCGCGAGCTGCTCCAGGTTCGCGGGGCCGCCGTGCGCGAGGTACGCGTGGGCCTCGGTGGCGATGCCGACGGGCACCGTGGAGTGCTCCATCAGCTGTGCGTCGGGGGCCTGTTCACCGGTGAGGACCACGACGGGCCGGCCCTGCGCGAGGACGGCTTCCAGCCCCTCCTCCCAGGCGCGCACCCCGCCCAGCAGCCGTACGACGACGAGTTCGGCGCCGTCCAGCAGTCCGGGAAGCTCTTCGAGGGTGAGCCGGGAGGGGTTCGCGTAGCGGTAGGGCACCGGGCCGGCCGCGGAGCGTGCGCTGAGCAGATCGGTGTCGGACGTGGACAGCAGCAGAATCATGCGGCAGGCCTTCCTCGGGGTCCGCGCCCCGGGCGGTGAAGAGACGGCGGGAGTTCCTGGCTCGCCCCCATGTGCTCAAGCACGCACATGACGGGCTCACAGTGGCGGGACCGCGCCGGATTCACACCGGCTTCCTCCCCTGGCGCCGTCGCTGACGGTGGCGGGCCGCGCGGCCCGCCGTGCAACATCGTAAGGGCCGCCGCGGCGGCCCGCGGGATACGGGCGCGGCGGCGTCCTCCCAGGCCGTCGGTATGCTCGCCGCCATGCCGCAACTCGCCTCCACCGCACGGGATCGGGACGGAACGGACACCCGGGCCCGGCCCGGCCGGCACGGACGGGACCGCGGCGACGCCTGCCCCGGAGCGCTGCGGCTGCACCCCGCCGACGACGGCGCGCTGGCCCGCATCCGCGTCCCCGCGGGCCTCCTGACCTCCGCGCAGGCCCGCGTGCTGGCCGAGACGGCGGACGCTCTCGGTGACGGCCACATCGACGTCACCTCACGCGGCAACCTGCAGCTCCGGGGCCTGAACGGGCAGGAGAGCGCCGAACTCGCGGCCCGTCTCGACGGGGCCGGTCTGCTGCCCTCGCCCCGGCACGACCGGGTGCGCAACGTCGTCGCCTCCCCGCTCAGCGGCCTGGACGGACACGGTCACGCCGATGTCCGGCCGTGGGCCGCCCAGTTGGACGAGCTTCTGCTGGCCAGTGAGGACGCGACGGAGCTCTCGGGCCGCTTCCTCTTCGCCTTCGACGACGGCCGCGGCGACACCGCGGGCCTGGACGCGGATGTGACATTGATCGCCCTGCCCTGCGGCCGGGAGGCCCTGCTGCGGTTGGCCGGTACCGCGGCCGTGCGTGTCCCCGCCGAACACGCGCCGGACACGGCGCTGCTGGCGGCCGAGGCCTTTCTCTCGGCCGTACGGGAGAGCGGCTCGGCGGTCTGGCGCGTGAGCGAACTACCGGACGGGCGCGAACAGTTGACCCTCCGCGTGGCCCGCCGGCTGCGCGGCGCCGACGTGCCGGTGCGGCCGGTCGCCGGCGTCCCTCCCCTTCCCGCCGTCTCCGCTCCGGCACCGGGCCTGGTGGAAGGCCCGGCGGGCCGCCGCTCCCTGTACGTCCTCGCCCGGCTGGGGCGCCTGACCTCGGAGCAGCTGCACCGGCTGGCCTCCCTGTCCGGACAGCCGGGGGGCGCGGACGACGGCCCCGCGAAGGGCGAGCTGCGGGTGACGCCCTGGCGCGGCGTCGTCGTCCCCGACCTGCCCGCCGCGGAGGCGGCGGCACAACTGCGCGAGCTGAGCGATGCCGGGCTCGTCACCGGCGCGGACTCCCCCTGGCACGGCGTCAGCGCCTGCACCGGCCTGCCCGGCTGCGCCCGCTCGCACCGCGACGTGCGCTCCGACGCGGCCCCGGGGCGGGCCGACGCCGCACCCGGCTCCGCCGCCCCCGCCGCGCCTGAGGGAACGTCCCTGCTGCCGGTCCACTTCTCGGGCTGCGAACGCCGCTGCGGACGCCCCAAGGGTGACGTGGTCGATGTCGTGGCGGGCGGGAACGGCTATACGGTGGCCGTTCAGGCAGAGGGCTCCATACGGGAGCGGGCCGTGCCGGACGGAGAACTCGCCCACGCCGTCGCATCGGCACGCGCCGGACGAGAGTGACGGGATGAGCGACAGCGCAGTGTCCGAGCACGACGAGTACGCCCAGAACGACGAACCCGACCGGCAGGACGGGCACCCGGAGCACGGGTACCGGTACGAGAAGGACGGCGCGGCCATCTACCGCCAGTCGTTCGCCACGATCCGCGCCGAGACGGACCTGTCCGGCCTGCCCCCGGACGTCGCCCAGGTCGCCGTCCGCATGATCCACGCCTGCGGCATGGTCGACCTCGTCCGCGATCTCGCCTTCACGCCGCGGGTGGTCGCGCGGGCGCGGGCCGCGCTGCGTGCCGGCGCCCCCGTCCTGTGCGACGTGTCCATGGTGGCGAGCGGCGTCACCCGCAGGCGCCTGCCCGCGGGCAACGACGTCGTATGCACGCTCTCCGACCCGTCGGTTCCGGGGCTCGCCGCCCGCATGGGCACCACGCGCAGCGCCGCGGCGATGGAGCTGTGGCAGGAGAGGCTGGACGGTGCCGTGGTGGCGGTGGGCAACGCGCCCACGGCTCTCTTCCGGCTGCTGGAGATGGTCGAGGAGGGCGCGCCCCGCCCGGCCGCCGTCATCGGAGTACCCGTCGGTTTCGTCGGCGCCGCCGAGTCCAAGGACGCACTCGCGGCCCACCCGTCCGGCCTGGACCACCTCGTCGTACGAGGACGACGCGGCGGCAGCGCGATCGCCGCGGCCGCGATCAACGCGATAGCGAGCGAAGCAGAGTGACACAGCAGCAGAATCCTCAGGACACGGCCCCCGGACAGCACGCGGCCGGTGACGCCGCCGCACCGCACGGGCAGCGCGCCCCGTCCCCGGGCCCGGGCTCCCCCGGCCGCCTCTACGGCGTGGGGCTCGGCCCCGGCGACCCGTCGCTGATGACCCTGCGGGCGGTGCAGGTCATCGCCGGGGCCGACGTCGTCGCCTACCACAGCGCCCGGCACGGCCGTTCCATCGCGCGCGCCATCGCGGCGGAGCATCTGCGGCCCGATCACATCGAGGAGGCGCTGGTGTACCCCGTCACGACGGGGACGACGGACCATCCCGGCGGCTACAGGGGCGCCATCGAGGAGTTCTACGAGGAGTCCGCCGCACGTCTCGCGGCGCACCTCGACGCGGGCCGCACCGTCGCCGTACTCGCCGAGGGGGACCCGCTCTTCTACGGCTCGTACATGCACATGCACAAGCGGCTCGCCGACCGCTATCCGACGGAGGTCGTCCCGGGCGTCACCTCCGTGAGCGCCGCCGCGTCCCGGCTGGGCACACCGCTCGCCGAAGGCGACGAGGTGCTGACGATCCTGCCGGGGACGCTCCCCGAGGAGGAGCTGACCGCGCGTCTGGCCGCCACCGACGCCGCCGTAGTGATGAAGCTGGGCCGTACCTTCCCCGCCGTCCGCAAGGCCGTCGAGGACGCGGGCCGGCTGGACGAGACCCGCTACGTCGAGCGCGCCACCATGGCCGGCGAGCGTACGGGGACCCTGGCGGACGCGGACGCCGGCTCGGTGCCGTACTTCTCCCTCGCCGTGCTCCCCAGCCGCGCGGGCCGGGCGCCCGGGCCGCCGCCCGGCGGCGGAGAGGTCGTGGTGGTCGGCACGGGCCCCGCGGGGCCGCTGTGGCTCACGCCCGAGGCGCGCGGCGAACTCGCCGCCGCGCAGGACCTGGTGGGCTACACCACGTACCTCGACCGGGTACCGGAGCGCCACGGCCAGCGGCGCCACGCCTCCGACAACAAGGTGGAGTCCGAACGCGCCGAGCTCGCCCTGAACCTCGCGCGGCGCGGCCGGCGCGTGGCCGTCGTCTCGTCCGGCGACCCCGGGGTGTTCGCGATGGCCAGCGCCGTGCTGGAGGTCGCCTCGCAGGAGCCGTACCAGGACGTTCCGGTGCGGGTCGTGCCCGGTGTGACGGCGGCGAGCGCGGCGGCCGCGCGCGCGGGCGCGCCCCTCGGTCACGACTACGCCGTCATCTCGCTCTCCGACCGGCTCAAGCCCTGGGAGGTCATCGCCGGACGGCTCGCGGCGGCCGCGTCGGCGGACCTGGCGCTCGCGCTCTACAACCCCGGCTCCCGCAGCCGCACCTGGCAGGTGGCGAAGGCCCGCGAGCTGCTGCTGGAGCACCGCGCTCCGGACACCCCGGTCGTCGTGGCCCGCGACGTCGGCGGTCCGGGAGAGCGGGTGCGGACCGTGCAACTGGCCGACCTCGCACCGGAGACGGTGGACATGCGCACGATCCTGCTCGTCGGGTCGTCCCGTACGCGAACGGTGCCGCGCGGCGGCGCGAACGGCGAGGGGGGAGCGGACAGAAACGGCCGGCAGCCCGCCGTGTGGACGCCCCGCCGTTACGCCCCGGAGGGCTCACCCGAGACGTGACCGCACCCAGGCCGCGGCCTGCTCCGGCTCCTCCACGGTCTGCGTGCCCTCCACCACGGGCGGACGGCGCACGAGGACGACGGGCAGGCCCGCCTCGCGGGCGGCGACGAGCTTCGGCGCGGTCGCCGCGCCGCCGCTGTCCTTGCTGACCAGGACGTCGACGCGGTGCCTGCTCAGCAGTTCGCGCTCGTCCTCGAGACGGAACGGGCCGCGGTCGAGCACGGTCTCCAGGTGCGCGGGCAGCGGGGGCTGCGGCGGGTCGACGCAGCGCAGGAGGAACCACAGCCCGTCGAGGTGCGCGAAGGCCGGCAGGCCCGTACGTCCCGTGGTGAGGAAGACCCGCTTCCCCAGGGCGGGCAGCATCTCCGCGGCCTCGGCCAGCGAGGCGGCGGGACGCCAGTCGTCACCCTCGGCGGGCTCCCAGCCGGGCCGCCGCAGCACGAGGAGGGGAACATGGGCGAGGGACGCGGCCTGCGCCGCGTGGGAACTGATCGTGCCGGCGAAAGGATGGGTGGCGTCGATGAGCACGTCCGTCCGGTGCTCCCGCAGCCAGCGAGCCATGCCCTGGGCACCGCCGAACCCCCCGACGCGCACGGCGCCCGGCACCCGCGCGGGGCTGGCGACCCGCCCGGCGAGCGACGTCGTGACATGCAGGGGCACGGCCCCCTCGGGGGACCGCTCGGCCGGGTCCCCGGTGAGCAGCCCGGCGAGACGGCGAGCCTCCGTGGTGCCGCCGAGGATCAGCACGCGGGGTGCGGCGGCGGTCTCGGCGGCACGGTGCATCGACGGCAGGACCCTTCGTGACGACGTCTGACTCCGGAGCGCACGGCTCCTCCGCCCCTGGCGGACGCGACGCCCAACTCAAGCACACGGGTCTGCGGCCCGGATGGACGACCGGCGCCTGCGCGACGGCCGCCGCCACCGCCGCCTACACCGCCCTGCTGACCGGCGAGTTCCCCGACCCGGTCACCGTCACCCTTCCCAAGGGCCGGACGCCGTCCTTCGCCCTGGCCGTCGAGTCCCTCACCCGGGGACCGGAGCGGGAGGCCATGGCGGGCGTGGTGAAGGACGCCGGAGACGACCCGGACGTCACGCACGGCGTCCTGGTCCGCGTGCGGGTGCGGGCGCTGCCGCCCGGATCAGGCGTGGTCTTCCGCGCCGGACCCGGCGTCGGGACCGTCACCCGCCCGGGTCTCCCCCTCGCCGTGGGCGAGCCCGCGGTCAACCCGGTGCCGCGGGAGATGATGCGCGAGCACCTCGGCCGCGTGGCCGCCGGGCACGGCATCACCGCGGACGCCGAGCTGACCGTGTCCGTGGACGACGGGGAGGAGATCGCCCGCTCCACCTGGAACCCGCGGCTGGGCATCCTCGGCGGTCTCTCGATCCTCGGCACCACAGGCGTCGTCGTGCCCTACTCGTGCTCGGCGTGGATCGACTCCATCAGGCGCGGCGTGGACGTCGCGCGTGCCGCCGGCCGCACCCACGTGGCGGGATGCACCGGCTCGACGTCGGAACGCACGGTCACCGCCGAATACGGCCTGCCCGAGGACGCGTTGCTGGACATGGGCGACTTCGCGGGCGCCGTCCTGAAATACGTGCGCCGCCACCCCGTCCCTCGGCTCACCGTCTGCGGCGGCTTCGCGAAGCTCTCCAAACTCGCCGCGGGGCACCTCGATCTGCACTCGGCGCGCTCCCAGGTCGACAAGCATTTCCTGGCCGCACTGGCCCGCGAGGGCGGGGCGGACGAGGAACTGGCGGCGGCGGTCGCCGGCGCCAATACAGGCCTCGCCGCACTGCAGTCGTGCGCCGCGGCGGGCGTGCCGCTGGGCGATCTGGTGGCCGCGGCGGCCCGGGACCAGGCCATCGGCGTGCTGCGCGGTGCACCGGTCACGGTCGACGTCATCTGCGTCGACCGCGCCGGCACGATCGTCGGCCGCTCCGCGCCGCGGTGAGCTGGGCTGGGCTGGGCTGGGCTGCCGCCGGGCCGCCCGCGATTCGACACACGCCGCAGGCCCCCCGGCCGCTCCCGGCTCCCGGCTCCCGGCTCCGGTTCTACCCGGCGGGCACCGGGCGGTAGGTGCACACGTTCACGCCCTTGGTGCTGGTGACGGTGGAGACCAGCTCCAGGGTGCGCAGCACGCCTTCGTCCGGGAAGATCCGCTTCCCGCCGCCGAGCAGCACCGGCATGATCATCAGCCGGAGTTCGTCGGCCAGTTCCTCGCGCAGGAGGGTGCGCGCCAGCGTGGGGCTGCCCATCACCACGATGTCGCCGCCCGGTGAACCGCGCAGCTCGCCGATGCGGGCGACGGCCTCACCTCCGGGGATGCGGACGGTGTTCTCCCACGTCAGGTCCTTGTCGTGGAGAGTGCCCGAGACGACGTACTTCCGGAGGGAGTTCACACGGTCCGCGAACGGGTCGCCGGCACGGTCCGGCCACGCCTCCGCCATCGCCTTCCAGGTGCGGCGCCCGAACAGCAGCGCGTCGGCCTTCGCCGTCGCGTCGTCGAAGGCGCCGCCCACCACTTCGGGGTCGAAGAAAGGGGCCGTCCAGCCACCGTGGGCGAAGCCGCCCGAAGTGTCCTCGCCGGGCCCGCCCGGCGCCTGCACGACGCCGTCGAGACTCATGAACTCGCAGATCACGATGCGCACGCGACTCACCTCTCATCCGCCCGGATTCCCACCAGAATACGGAGATTCGGCGGCGTTCGCCCGTTCGTGACCGTAATGATCCGGAAACAGCGGCGGCGTGCCCGCGGACCCGACGGGGGGCGCGACGGATACGCCGCGCGTGCCGCGTCAGCCGCCGCTAGCGAGGGACCCCGGGCCGCAACTCCGGTCGCGGTGAGGGGAGTAGAGGTGGCTGTCGCCGAACTGCTCGGCGGCGAGGGTGCGTCCGACCATGATGACCGCGGTGCGCACGATGCCCGCCGCCTTCACCTGGGCCGCGATGCCGTCGAGCGTGCCGCGCAACACCGTCTCGTCGGGGCGGCTGGCCATGGCGACGACGGCCGTAGGGCAGCCGGCCCCGTAGTGCGGCAGCAGCTCCTCCACGACACGGTCCACGTGTCCGGCCGCCAGGTGCAGTACGAGCAGCGCGCGGCTGCGTCCGAGCGTCGCCAGGTCCTCGCCCTCGGGCATGGCCGTGGCGCGGGCCGCGATACGGGTCAGCACCACCGTCTGCCCGACGGTGGGCACCGTCAGTTCGCGTTTGAGCGCCGCTGCCGCGGCGGCGAACGCCGGTACGCCAGGCACCACTTCGTAGGGCACGCCCGCCGCGTCGAGGCGCCTCATCTGCTCCGCGACGGCGCTGAAGACGGACGGGTCGCCGGAGTGCAGCCGGGCCACGTCGTGCCCTTCGCTGTGGGCACGCACCAACTCCCCGGTGATGCGGTCCAGATCGAGCTGCGCGGTGTCCACGAGCCGTGCGCCGGGCGGGCATTCGGCGAGCAGCTCCTCCGGTACGAGGCTCCCCGCGTACAGGCAGACCCGGCAGGCGGCCAGCGTCCGCACGCCCCGCACCGTCATGAGGTCGGCGGCGCCGGGCCCCGCACCGATGAAGTACACCGTCACTCTGGTTCTCCGCTCGCAGCGTCGTTCGTCCCGGCGGACGGGCCGCCCGGACCGGTTCTGGCGACGGCCCACTGGGTGACGGGCATCGCCTGCCGCCAGCCCGTGAAACCCCCCACGGGAGCCGCCTGTGCGACCGCCAGACGGAACAGCTCCCCGCCGTGCCGGCGGTGCCACTCCCCCAACAGCGCCTCGGACTCCAGCGTCACGGCGTTGGCGACGAGCCTGCCGCCTCCCGCCAGCGCCTCCCAGCAGCGCTCCAGCACGCCGGGCACCGTCACCCCGCCGCCGACGAACACGGCGTCGGGTGCCGGGAGTTCACCCAGCGCGGCGGGCGCTTCGCCCCGCACCACCCGCAGCGACGGCACCCCGAGCGCGTCCGCGTTGCGCGCGATGCGCTCCGCCCGCACCGGGTCCCGCTCGACACTCACCGCGCGGCAGTCGCGGTGCGCACGCATCCACTCGACGGCGACGGAGCCGGAACCGCCGCCGACGTCCCACAGCAGTTCGCCGGGCGCGGGCGCGAGAGCGGCCAGCGTCGCCGCCCGGACATGGCGTTTGGTGAGCTGGCCGTCGTGTTCGTACGCGCTGTCAGGCAGGCCGGGCACGAGCGAGAGACGAGGCGCCCCCTCGGTCCGGCGGCACTCCAGGGCGATGACGTTGAGCGGATCGCCCGGTGGATGCGCCCACTCCTCCGCGATGCCCTCGACCTGGCGCTCGCCCTCCCCTCCGAGCTGCTCCAGCACCCGCATCCGGGTCGGCCCGAAGCCGCGTTCCCGCACCAGCCCGGCGACTTCGGCGGGCGTCGCCGCTCCGGCGCTGAGTACGAGCACCCTGCGCCGGTCGTACAGCGCCGCGTTCAGACCGGACGCGGGCCGGCCCACGAGCGTGACGACCTCGGTCTCCTCCACCGTCCAACCGAGCCGGGCGCAGGCGTAGCTGACCGACGACGGGTGGGGCAGCACCGACAGCCGCTCCGCGCCCGCCACTTCGGCGAGCAGACGGCCGATTCCGTAGAACATCGGGTCGCCGCTGGCCAGTACGCACACGCGGCGGCCCTCGTACTCGGCGAGCAGGCGGGAGACGGCAGGGCGCAGCGGCGACGGCCAGGCGACGCGCTCTCCGGCGCATCCCCGCGGCAGCAGGGCGAGTTGGCGCTCACCGCCGATGAGCACCTGGGCCTCGCGCAGCGCGTCGCGGGCGGCGGCGGCGAGGCCGGGCCAGCCGTCGGCGCCGATACCGACGACGGTCACTGCCGGCCGGTCGGGACGTGCGCGGGCCACTGCTGCCACCTCGGCTTCGGGACGGGGACGCAGCCGACTGTACTGACCGGTCACTCTTCCCCTGCACGGCAGGGCACCCGGGTCCGCCCAGGTCGGGGCGTCGTGGGGGCAGCCGCCGTGACCCCGTCCGGGCCTTCTCCGGCCTCAGGACCTCCCGTCGGCGAAGCGGAGGAATGCGGCCCAGGCGCCGGGGGTCGCCGAAAGCACCGGCCCGGAGGGGCACTTGGAGTCGCGCACCAGCACCGCGCCTGCGGGGCTCGCCACCTCGACGCAGTTGCCGCCCTCGCTACCGCTGTAGCCGGACTTGCACCACGTCAGCCCGCTTGAAGTTCGCGCACCGCCTGTGCTGTTCATGATCCTCCCACCAGATCGTCCTCGCAGGCGCTCAGCCCTGAGGAGAGCGTGAAGTCGCTGGCCACGGCTTGCGCTCGAAGACCTGCTTGCGGTCGAGCCGCGCCGACACGCGCTCCTCCTCTTCCTCCGGACTGATCGGCGGGTACAGGCAGGAGAACACCGCCCGCGCGTACGCCTCCGTCTGGAGCAGGCCGGGTACCACGTGGTTCTCGTACGACAGCAGCGTCAGGGCCTCCTGCTCGTGCTCGACGAAGTCCTGCGCGAACGCCGGGAACCGCTCCCGCTCGGGCACGTTGGCCACCGCCACCGCCAGCACGCCCTTCGTGTCGAGCAGTTCGTCGAGCTGTGCGGCGAGGTCCGGCTTGAGAGGTCTGCGGCCCTGCTCGATGGAGCCGATGGTGTCCTCGTGCACGCACAGCCGCTCGGCCAGCGCGGGCTGCGTGATGCGGGCGGCCTTGCGGAACTGCCCGACCTGGGCGGCTCCGATCACATGCCACGACGAGTACTTCTTCGGCTTCCTGGTGCGAACTGGAGCTGGACCGGCGGCCGGGTCCGGCAAGCGAGGGCCGCGTCCCTTAGCCGTCCGTCCGCACGGCAGGCGAACACCCCTACCCCTGGGGGCCGTTCGTCACGTTCAGGGCTGCCGCTTCGGGGCGTCCCGCAGTGCGCCGTAGGGCACGCTCGCCTTGACGAGGACCTCCTCGAACTCCTCCTCCGGGGAGGACCGGCTGGTGATCGCCCCGCCGATGCCGAAGGACGCGGTGCCGTCCTCCACGACCACGGTCCGGATGACGATGTTCAGGTCCAGCGAGCCGTCGAAGCCGAGCCAGCCCAGCGCTCCCGAGTAGATGCCGCGGGCCTCGCCCTCCAGATCGCCGATGATCTCCATGGTCCGCTTCTTCGGCGCGCCGGTCATCGACCCGCCGGGGAAGCAGGCACGTACGGCGGAGAGCGCGGAGCTGCCGGGACGCAGCATGCCGCGGACGGTGGAGACCATCTGGTGGACGGACGTGTAGCTCTCGATCGCGAACGCCTCCGGCACGTGGACGCTGCCGGGCTCGCAGACGGCGTTCAGGTCGTGGCGGACGAGGTCGACGATCATGAGGTTCTCCGCGCGGTCCTTCACGGACTCCGTGAGCTCCCGCCGCAGCGCCTCGTCCTGGGACGGCGTGGCCCCCCGTGGCCGGGTGCCCTTGATGGGCCGCGATTCGACGACACCGTCGGCACCGGCGCGCAGGAACGTTTCGGGCGAGGAGCTGAGTATCTCGGTGCCGCCGAAGCGCAGGTACGCCCCGTACGGCACCGGGCTGATGCGCCGCATCCGGGCGTAGACCTCCTGTCCGGAGGCGACGGGGAGGCCGGTCGCGCGGTTGGTCAGGCAGATCTCGTAGCTCTCGCCGTCGCGTATGAGTTCCTGCGCGCGCTTGACCTTGTCCAGATAGCGCGCCTCGTCGTCTCGCAGGTCGAGACGCGACTCGTGCACCGGGCCGGGACGGAAGGCGACGGCGGCCCGGTCCAGTCCGTACGGCACACCTGTGCCGTGGCTGTCCCGCGCGCCGTCGCCACTGCCGTGGGCGCCGGCCGCCCCGGGCGCCGGCTCGCCGGGCGGGACGGCTCCGCACAGGTAGGCGCGGCCTTCCCGGTGGTCGAAGAGGAGGAACTCGCGCGTGTGCAGGAACCAGGCGTCCGGCGTCGTGGCCCGGAACCGCTCCGAGCCGCCCGTCAGTGCCTGCAGCTCGTACCCGAAGTAGCCGACCAGGCCGCCCTTGAACGGCCACGGCCACTCCCGTCCGTCCGGCGGCTCCAGCTCCACCCGCACGGCGGACGTGACCTGTTCCAGCAGTTCGAAGACGTCTCCTTCGACGGCCGCCCGGCCCGAGGGCCCTTCGAGCGTGAGGGTGCGCGAAGGGAGGTCGTAGCTGAACGCGACGGCACCCGCGCCGCTGCCGCCCCCCATGACCGATAGCCGCGCTTCGGGGTGCTCGCTGTTCTCCGAGTCGAGCCAGAAGGCTCGGGGGTCGCCGGCGTAGCGGCGCGCGAACTCCTCCTCGGGGCTGCCGGCGTCCGGCAGCGGAACCGCCCTCAGGGCGAGCCGGGTCTCGCCTCCCGCCTCCTCGAAGGCGCGGACGGCGGGGGCGGCGAGGGCGGGACGGGACGCCGTGCCGCCCCGGACGTGGCGGGAGGCCATCTGCAGGAAGTTCGACAGGATGCGGTGCCCGCCCTGCGTCTCGATCGACTCCGGGTGGAACTGCACGCCCCAGACCGGCAGTTCACGGTGGGCGAGGCCCATCACCAGGCCGTCCGCGTTCCAGGCGACGGCCTCCAGCTCGTCGGGCAGGCCGGTGCTGACGAGGGAGTGGTACCGGACCACGGGCAGGTCCTGGGGCAGCCCTTCGAAGAGTCCCGTGGCGGTGTGCGTGACGGTGTCGACGATGCCGTGCACGGGTTCGGGGGCGCGTGCCGTGGTGCCGCCGAAGAACTCGGCGATGCCCTGGTGGCCGAGGCAGATCCCCAGGACGGGCAGTCCGCAGCGGGCGATGACCTCCGCGCAGACCCCGAAGTCCGCCTCCTCCGAGGGGCGCCCGGGCCCGGGCGAGAGCACGACGGCGTCGGCCCACTGGAGCGGCAGGTACGCGTAAGGGGTCGAGTTGGGCACGATCACGGGCGACTCGCCGCCGACCTCGTACAGGTACTGGGCGACGTTGTTGGTGAACGAGTCGTAGTTGTCGATCAGGACGACGTTCACGGTCTGTCCCCCGCCGCTGCGGTGCGCGAGATCATGTGGCCCTCCTGCGGACGTCCCGGCGACGACGCGCCCCGGGATCCCCCGGGTTTCCGTGCTCCGGGCTCCGGCCCGTCCCCCTGGCGGGCTCCCGGGAGTGCTCCCGAGCCGAGGGACCCGGCCCCGAGTGCGGGCGCGCATGTCGAGTCTTCCGTCCCGTCCCGTCGCCGGACGGTCCAGCTCGGGGTCGTGTCCCCGGCGGTTCGGGCGTCGGAGTCAATGATAGGGATGCCGCGCCCGTCCACGACGGGGCCCGGCGCCCGGCCCGCCCACAGGCCGCCCACGGGCCGTCCACGCCGTCTCCCCGGGGCTGACCGGCTGACCGGCAGCGGCCGCCCACCGTGCTCACATGGCGTTCTCGCGGACGCGCGGGTCCCGCCGGGCCAGGGCCACCCCCGCCCGCATGGCGAAGCTCGCCGCGAGGATGACGCCGCCCAGCACGAGACAGCCGAGCGTGCCCTGGCAGAGCACCAGCCAGCTCAGGGCGAGGGGGGGTAATGGCCTCCGACAGCGTCCACCGCATGCCGAAGAAGCCCTGGTACTGCCCGTACTTCCGGTCCGGTACGAGCCGGAAGCTGATCTCCGTCATGCTCGCCGTCTGCTGCGTCTCGCCGAGCGTGAGCACGACGACGGCCGCGAGCAGCGCGAGTGCCGCGCCGAGCGGCGAACGGGGCGTCCCGGAGACGGCGTAGAGGGTCGTCCCCGCGAAGAGCAGCAGCCCGGACCACCGCAGAGTGCGCAGTCCGTCGTCGATGCTCCTGACGCCCTTGGCCACGCGGTACTGGAAGGAGCACCACCAGGACGCCGTGAGCGCGGCACCTTAGTGGACCGGGTCCAGGCCCACGATGCGCGTGAAGTACAGGGCGGCGACGACGTAGAAGATGCCGTCGCCCATGCAACTGACGACGTAGGAGACCGCGAACGGACGCCCGCCCCGGGCTGCCGTCCGGCGTCGCGGTACGGGCCTGCGCCCGGGGCTCCCCTGCGTCCCGCGCCGCATCCCCGGAGGATGCGTTCCCGTCCGCGGCGGACGTCCCTGCCCGCGGGGCCGGCCCCGCGGCGAGATCGTCGCCCATGACGACAGCGCGACGCAGTCCGCCCGACATCCGACTCTCCCTGTTGATCCGGCATCCCCGCCCCCCCACCGGGACGGCGGGCATATGGCAGTGCGCAGGCTGACGCCCTCCGGTTTTCCGGCGGTACGCGCGGCCTGTGGCCGTACCTGGCAGGGCCGGGCGCCGTCCGCCCTCGGTCCGGGGGCCGCGAAGGGGGATCCGCCCGCTCTGGTCAAACCCGCCGCCGCAGCCGATCCTTGATCCGGAAGGCCCGTCCCACACTGGGCGCGGGCCACCCGCACGAACGCCCCCTCTGCCGCCCGGAGTCCGCATGACGTACGACATCGGCGCCGTCCGCGCGCAATTCCCCGCCCTCGCCACCGGCACGGCCTTCTTCGACGGCCCCGGCGGCAGCCAGACGCCGCGCCCCGTCATCGACGCGATGGCGGAAGCCCTCGCCGCTCCGCTCTCCAACCGGGGCCGCGTGACAGCGGCGGAGCGCAACGCCGACGGTCTCGTCCTCGAGGCGCGGCGCGCGCTGGCCGACCTGCTCGGCGCGGAGCCGTCCGGGGTCGTACTGGGCCGCAGCGCCACCCAGCTCGCCTACGACTTCTCCCGCACCCTCGCCAAGACATGGTCGCCCGGCGACGAGGTCGTGGTCACGAGCCTGGACCACGACTCCAACGTCCGCCCCTGGACGCAGGCGGCCGCGCAGGCGGGCGCCGAGGTGCGGTGGGCCGAATTCGACCCCGGCACCGGTGAGTTGACCGCCGAGGACGTCCGGGCGGTGCTCTCCCCGCGCACCCGGCTCGTCGCCGTCACCGGAGCGTCGAACCTGATCGGGACGAGGCCGCCGCTCCCGGAGATCGCCCGCGCCGTCCATGAGGCGGGCGCGCTGCTGTACGTGGACGGCGTGCACCTGGCGGCGCACAGCCTCATCGACGTGGAGGAGCTGGGCGCGGACTTCTTCGTCTGCTCCCCCTACAAGTTCCTCGGCCCCCACATGGGCGTGCTCGCCGCCCGCCCCGCCCTCCTGGAGACCCTCGCCCCCGACAAGCTGCTGGCCTCGACCGACGACGTGCCGGAACGCTTCGAATACGGCACGCTGCCCTACGAGTTGCTGGCCGGCGCCCGCGCGGCCGTCGACTTCCTCGCCGGGCTGGCCGGGCCGGGCGGCGAGGACCGCAGGGAGCGTCTCGCCGCGTCCTTCGCCGCGCTCGAGAAGCACGAGGACGGCCTGCTGCACCGCATCGAGCAGGGACTCGCCGGGTTTCCCGCCGTCACCTCGTACTCGCGGTCGGCCTCGCGCACCCCCACGGTGCTGATCACCCTCGACGGCCACGACACCCGCGACGCCCACCGGCATCTGGCGGAGCGGGACGTCAACGCCCCCTCCGGCTCGTTCTACGCCGTCGAGGCCTCCCGCCGGCTCGGCCTCGGCGCTGCGGGCGGCCTGCGGATCGGGCTCGCCCCGTACAACGACACCTCGGACGTCGACCGGCTGCTGGAGGGACTGGGCGGCTTCCTCCGCTGAACGGTCGTCTCCGCGTCTCGACGGCCGGGCGGCCGCCCCCGGGCGCCCGGGCGCCGCCACGCACGAACTCACGTGTCACGCACCGGTGTTCCGGCGGCGCCGCGCCCTGCGTACGGCGTCCCCGTGCGCCTCGCGCAGGAGACGCACGGCCAGTTCCCCGGTGCGGTCGCCGGGGTTGACGACCGCCACCCAGCCGTGCGCCCGGTACACCGGATGCGGGAGGAGGGTGTCGCTGACCGTGTAGTCCCTCGGCGCCCCTTCCGACCGGGGGTCCTCACCGAGGAGTCCGGCGAACGCCTCGCGCCCCACGCGGATGTTCAGCCGCCAGCGGCCGGGGGCGTCGAGGTCGCAGGAGGTGTCGCCCGGATAGTTCTTCGTGACGACGGTGGCGTAGGGCTGTTCGCGTTGCGGCACCTGCCCGTCAGGGGCGTAGTAGAAGAAGTGGTCGCCCCACGAGATCTCGGGGAGAGCGCTCCCCTCGCGCGGCGCGAGTTCCAGTACGTCGTCGAATGCCCGGATCGTGTCCAGGAGTTCGTGCAGAGTCATGGTTCAAGCGTGTGGTTGAAGTGCTAATGGAGGGTTCGGGGTGGCGCAGACGGCAGACGGCGGGCCTCCCCTGACGACCGCCGCCGTGGCGGCGGCATCGGGTTACTCCGTGCAGCAGGTCCGCGATCTGGAGGCCGTGGGCGTACTGCCCGAGGTGGAGAGGGCGCCCAACGGATACCGGCAGTTCTCCGCGACACATGTCCGGGCACTCCGCGCCTACCGTCAACTCGCCTATGCCGTAGGCCCTGTTGAAGCCCGGCGCACCATGCGGCGACTGAACCGCCACCCGCCGGAACTGGGCGCGGCGACGGCCGGCGCGCTGCACGTGCGGCTCCACGACGAGCGTGCGCAGGCACTCGCCGCCCGGCACGCGCTGGAAGCCGTCCGGGCGGAGGCGGCCACCGACGCCGAACCCGGCACGGCCGACTCCATGACCATCACCGAACTGTCGCAGGCCCTGGGCGTGAAAGCCTCCACGCTCCGCTTTTGGGAAAAGTCCGGGCTTGTGGCACCCGACCGGATCACCACCCGTGCCGGGACAGCGCGGCGCTACCCTCTGCCCGCCATCCGCGAGGCACGCGTCACGGCAGCTCTCCGCGCCGGCGGCTACCGCATCCCGGACGTACGCAGAGCGGTCACCGCGGTCCGCGAACTCGGCGACGTGAGCCACTCGCTCGCCGCCCTCGACACGCGGTTGGAGGACATCGCCGCACGCACCCTCGCCCTGCTACGGGCGGGCACTCTGCTCGCCGGCATCATCGAACCGGCCGGCGAGGACTGACACTTCGCCGGACGTCCCGCCGGACCTCCGCCGGACGACAGATCGGCGTGAAGCCGGGACGACTCCGGGATATCCGGTGGTCCACGCCTTTCACGAGGGCACAGTATGGGGCGCATGACTCTGACCACGCCCGTACTGCACACCGCTCGACTGCGGCTGCGCCCCTTCACCGACACCGATGCGGACGCCCTCTTCGCGCTGCACAGCAACACCCGCGTGATGCGCTACTGGGACTCACCTCCCTGGCAGGAACGGACCCGCGCCGAGCGCTTCCTGGCGACGTGTCGGAAACTGCCGGGCGAAGGCACCGGGGTGCGGGTGGCCATCGACCGTGCTTCTGACGGGGCCTTCATCGGCTGGTCCAATCTGACCGGATGGAACCCGGACTTCCGCAGCGCGTCACTCGGCTACTGCTTCGACGAGGCCGCGTGGGGCCACGGATACGCGACGGAGGCCGCGCACGCCTTGCTGCGTTGGGGGTTCGAGACGCTGGACCTGAACCGGGTCCAGGCCGAGGCGGATACGCGCAACGCGGCATCCGCCCGGGTACTGGAGAAGATCGGATTCGTACGTGAAGGGACGTTGCGGGAAGAGTGCATCGTGAACGGCGAGGTGTCCGACACGTGGGTTTTCGGGTTGATCCGGCGGGAGTGGCAGCCGTCAGACGTGCCGACTTCGGCCCTCTGAACGGCTCGGCTTCAGCTCACTTCAGCCCGCCGACGAACACCGACCACGACGCGGCCGACACCAACACCACCGGCCCGCCAGGCACCTTGCTGTCACGCACCGGCACCACGCCCGTGAACCCGTCGGCCACCTCCACGCAGTTGCCGCCCTCCTGATTGCTGTAGCTGCTGCTGCGCCAGACGACGCCGCTCGGCTCGGGACGGAACACTGACTCCACGGTGGCTGCCCTCCATCGCGCTGCGGACCATGTCGAGCGACATGGTCGGCGGCAAGGCTACTGTCCGGAGCCTCGAATAGACGGCTGAATGGCGTTCGACTTCCGCCGGCTCCTCGATGAGCCTGCCGTAGTCGGCCCCCTCCAGATAGACCGCTTCCTCACCGCCGGGAAGGGTCAGAACCGTCATCGACCCTCCCAAGGAGTCGTGAGCTCCTTGGTCGAACGGAAGGACCTGGACCGTTACCGAGGTACTCTCCGCCGCGGCCACCAAGAACCCCAACTGCTCACGCATGACTCTGTGCCCGCCGATGGGACGCATCAACACGGCCTCGTCGAGAACAACCCACAGGGCAGGACGTCCCGGCGACTTCAACCGCTCCTGCCGCGCCATTCTGGCGTGCAGGCGCTCTTCGAGGTGCACGCTGTCGCGCAGCGACCGTCCGACGCTCAGCACCGCGCGGGCGTAGTCCTCCGTCTGCAAGAGACCTGGCACCACGTGGGCGGCGTACTCGCGGATCTCCACCGCCCGGGCCGAGTACGCCATGAACGCGCGCGACCAGTCGGGGAACGTCTCGCGGTAGACGTACGGCCACAGGTCGACCAGCAGCCCGTCCGCGCTGAGGGCGTGGTCGAGTGCGCGGGCGAGTTCCAGGGTGGGTTTCGCGCCGGAGGCCCGCTCGATCTGGGTGATGCGGGTGCTCACCACGTGGGTCCGCCGGCCGAGGTCCGCCTGCGTCATTCCCGCGGCGGTGCGCAGCCTGCGCACCCGGGAGCCGAAGAGCGCCGCCACCGACGAGGCGGGGTCGATTTCGTTGGCCACAGCCTGACTTCCGTCCTTACGGCCAGAGTTGTAAGCCTTCGGGGGCTTTCGAGCATAGGGCCGCCCGGCAAGGCTTGTGCACGGAATGTCACGTCCCGGCACGGGCCGGGCGGAAGCGGAACGACCGGAATGGCGGCAGAGTGCTCGAACCCACCACCGCGCAGGGCGACGACTCGTCGTCCTGTTCCCGACTGGCCACGTTCTCCAAGCAGTTCCCCTCGTCAGCGCGGGGCGCCCGCCTGGCCCGGCAACTGGCCGTGAGACGCCTGGAGGAGTGGGGTTACGCGCGCGATTCGGAACCCTCCTGCTCGGTGGCGCTCGTCGTGGGCGAACTGGCCGCCAACGCGGTGAGTCACGGCCGCGTTCCCGGCCGGGACTTCCTGCTGCGGCTGGCGCACCTCGCGGAGGGGGAGGTCCGCGTCGAGGTCTCGGACGCGGGCGCCCTGCGGCTGCCCGTCCGGCCCGCCGCACCGTCGTGCGACGACGAGTCGGGGCGCGGGCTGCTGCTGGTGGGCATGCTGGCGGTGCGCTGGGGGACGCGAGCCCGCCGCCCGGTGGGCAAGACGGTGTGGGCGGACGTCGTCCGGGAAGCCACGCCCCTGCACGGACAAGAGGCCCCGCCCGGCCTCGGGTGACGCCGACCGCGGGCGGGCTCGCCCTTGGCGACCGTGACGACGGGCGGCCGGCCGCTGCGATGCTGGACAATGCCGCCATGCGGATTTCGGCGAGAGCGGACTACGCGGTGCGAGCCGCACTGGAGCTGGCGGCGGCCGGGGAGAAGTGCCCCGTGAAGGCGGAGGCCCTGGCCAAGGCGCAGGAGATCCCGCAGAAGTTCCTGGAGGGCATCCTGGCCGACATGCGGCGCGGCGGCCTCGTCGCCAGCCAGCGCGGCGGACAGGGCGGTTACCGGCTCGCCGCTCCGGCGGAGGAGATCACCATCGCGGACGTCATCCGCATCGTGGAGGGACCGCTGGTCTCGGTGCGCGGCGAACGGCCGCCCGCCCTGTCGTACACGGGGCCGGCGGAGTCGCTACTGCCGCTGTGGATCGCCGTACGGGCGAACGTGCGGGCGATCCTCGGGGAGGTGTCGCTGGCCGACGTCGCCGCCGGCTCCCTTCCCGCACGCGTCCGCGAGCTGGCGGAAGCGCCCGAAGCGTGGACCAATCCATGAGACACCGTCTACCGGGGTGCGGGCATCGCCGTACCGCCGTACCCTCCTGACCACATTCTGAGACGAAATCGCCCGTTTATGTCAGCTGATGTCTGACATAAACGGGCGAAGCTGCACCTGATCGTGTCCACTCCACGAGACGGCATTGCATGCCCGCTCCGGCACCCCGCATGGTTTCTCTACCAATACGGTAGGAAAACTAGGGAATGGATCGGGGCAGCATGCGCACTCTCATCGTGCTGGCGCTGGTGGGCCTGGGCGCCCAACTCGTCGACGGCAGCCTGGGCATGGCCTACGGGGTCACCTCGACCACGCTCCTGCTGGCCGCCGGCACCAACCCGGCCGCGGCCTCCGCGACCGTCCACCTCGCCGAGATCGGCACGACCCTCGCCTCCGGCGCCTCCCACTGGCGCTTCGGCAACGTCGACTGGAGGGTCGTACTGAAGATCGGCGTCCCGGGCGCCGTCGGGGCTTTCGCAGGCGCCACCTTCCTCTCCAGCCTCTCGACCGAGATCGCCGCACCGGTGATGTCCCTGATCCTGCTGGCGCTGGGCGTGTACGTGCTGACCCGCTTCACTTTCGTCGGCCTCTCGTCCAGCAACCTGGGCAAGCCCCTGCGGAAGCGTTTCCTCTCGCCGCTCGGCCTCGTCGCAGGCTTCGTCGACGCCACGGGCGGAGGCGGCTGGGGGCCCGTCGGCACCCCCGCGATCCTCGCCAGCGGCCGGATGGAGCCCCGCAAGGTCATCGGCTCCATCGACACCAGCGAATTCCTCGTCAGCGTCGCCGCCAGCGTCGGCTTCCTGGCCGGCCTCGGCCACGAAGGAATCGAGCTGACGTGGGTGGCGGGACTGCTCATCGGCGGTGTGATCGCCGCGCCGCTGGCCGCCTGGCTCGTACGGCACATCCCGCCCCGCGTGCTGGGGTCCGCCGTCGGCGGCGTCATCGTCGTCACCAACGTCCGCACCCTGCTCAACAGCGACTGGCTCGGCGCGAGCGGCGCCGTCAGCACCGTCGTCTACGTGCTGCTCTACCTGGCCTGGGCCGGCGCCCTGGCGTACTCGGTGCGCGAGTACCGCCGCAACGCCGCCGAGGAACGCGAACTGGTGCGGCAGGCGGAGGCAGCGGAGGCCAGGTCCGCCGCCGCGCAGAGGGAAGAGGAGCCCGCGGTCTCCAACTGACGTGCAGGGCCCGGAACTTCGCAGACGTGGGCTTCGTCCCGCAGGCCGTCGGTGTCACGGCCTGCGGGCGGAGCCCGCGCGGGGCTCCGGGCAGCGCGAATGCGCCCGACCCGTCGCGAAGTCGGCCCCGGGCTGGCAGGCTGCCGGGCCATGAAGAGACTCACACTTCCCGGCGGCCCGCTCGCCTCCCCCGCACAGGCGGCCGCCGCCCCCCGGCGCCGCCTGGGCAAGAAGGCCGCTGCCGCCGCCGTCGGCTTCGTCCTGGTGCTCGGCACCGGCGGAGCCGCCGGAGCCGAATCGCCCACGGCCGGCAGCGAGTTGAGCAAGAAGATCGACAAGATCCTGAGCGACGAGCGGCTGGCCGGCGCCGGTACGAGTGTGGTGGTCAGCGACGCGGCAGACGGGGACGTCCTGTACGAGCGCCACTCCGGCAAGCGGATGATGCCCGCGTCGAACACGAAGCTGCTGACCGCCGCCGCAGCGCTGGGCGTCCTCGGTCCCGGCTACCGCTACCGCACGGACGTGCTCGCCCACGGCGACCGCGGCGGCGGCCGGCTCGACGGGGACCTGTACCTGCGCGGCACCGGCGACCCCACGCTGCTCGCCGAGGACTACGACGCGCTCGCGGCCGACGTGGCGGCCTCCGGGATCAAGGAGGTCACCGGCAGGCTCGTCGCCGACGACACGCGGTTCGACTCGCAGCGGCTGGGACGCTCCTGGGCCGCGGACGACGAGTCCGCCTACTACTCGTCGCAGATCTCCGCGCTGAGCGTCGCCCCGGACACCGACTACGACACCGGCTCCGTCCGCCTGGAGGTCTCCCCCGGCTCCGCACCGGGGAAGAAGCCCAAGGTCAAGATGGTCCCCGACAACGATTACGTCGACGTCGAGGTCACCGCTGAAACGGTCGCGGAAGGCGGCGAGAGCACGCTGTCCGTCGACCGCGAGCACGGCGGCAACACCCTCACCGTCAGCGGCGGCATCCCCGCCGGGGCGGACCCGGAGGAGTCGTGGACGAGCGTCTGGGAGCCCACCGGCTACGCCGCGTCCGTCTTCGCCGACGCGCTGAAGGACCACGGCGTCCGGGTCGCCGGCAGAACCGAGACGGGCAAGGCCACCCCGGACGCGGCGCGGCGGGTCGCCCGCCACAAGTCGATGCCGGTGTCCGAGCTGAACGTCCCCTTCCTGAAGCTGTCCAACAACAACCACGCCGAAGTCCTCACCAAGACCATGGGCTACGAGGCCGGCGGCGAGGGCACGTGGGAGGAGGGGCTGAAAGCCGTCCAGGGCTTCCTGAAGAAGGAGGGCGTCGACACCGGCACCCTGCGCCAGGTCGACGGCTCGGGGCTCTCCCGCATGAACAACGTGCCCGCGGCGGAGTTCGGTGCGCTGCTCCGGGCGGTGCGTGACAAGCCGTGGTTCGGGAAGTTCCACGACGCCCTCCCCATCGCCTGCGCGCCGGACAGGATGAAGGGCGGCACCCTCCGTACGCGTATGTGCGACACCCCTGCCGAGCTCAACGCGCACGCCAAGACCGGTTCGCTGACGGGCGCTTCGGGACTCTCCGGATACGTCGACGACGCCGGCGGGCGCCGGCTCGTGTTCAGCATCGTGCTCAACAACTACCTCGCCGACTCCGTGAAGGACATCGAGGACGAGATCGTCGTCGCGCTGGCCGAGTCCGGTGACGGGACGGGTGCCAAGGCAGCGGACGGGAAGCGCGGCAGCACGTCCCAGAAGCCCAAGAGCAGCGCCCCGCAGCCGTCCGGCCGGGACGCCGCCGGCGCGGACGGCCTGGAGTGCTCCTGGCGCAAGCCGGTCCGCTGCTGAGCGGGAGCGTGCAGGGCACGCCGGGGTGCGGGCCGAACCGCGCGCACCCCGGCGGGCTGTCCGCCCCGACCGCTCCCGCGGGACCGGAGCGGAGGTCAGGCGCCTTTCAGGTGCCGCATCAGCCGCTCGAAGTCCCGCCACGCCGAGAGGTCCGAGGGGTCGCCCGGGAGCGGGTAGTACAGCGCGGGCCGGGCTGCCGGGCCGAGCTGAACGGGAGGCTCGGAGAGGGGAGTTCGCCGCGCCCGGTCACCCGGCATCCGCCGGACCTCCTCTGCGCCCAGCACGAAGCCCAGCGGCACGCCCGGCCCCTCGAACCGGGGCCGCACCGTCAGGTCCCGGGCGGCCATGCGCTGCTGGACGAGCATCGACTGCAGGCCGTGACGCGTGGCGAGCACCTCGGCCGCCCGGGGCAGCGCGTCGAGCGGCGGCTCCTCGTCCGGGCCGTACCCGAGGGTCAGGGTGACGTCCTCCTCGACGCCCCCGGTGGTGCGGCTGACGCGGACGGTGGCCAGCGCCGGGCGGTCCGCGCCGCCCACGATCACCAGCCAGGTGGGGGCGGGGGCCCGGTCGCGGGCGAGGTCGGTCAACTGGCGTGGTGACCAAGGGGTGTTGGCGGGTTCCGCCGTCCCCCAGCCGGCAGGCGGCACGCCCGTCAGCTCCCGCCAGAGCGCCTCCAGCGCCCCGCCGAGCACCAGCCGGTCGTCGGCGGCGTGAACAGCCCTGAAGGACAGCGCCAGTTGGCGGTCCGCTATCGGCTCCACCTCGCGGTAGGACGCCGCGACCCGGCCGCGGGGGCCGCCGCCGAACGCGGCGTCCCCCACGTCCCCGGCGTCCCCCGGGTCCAGGGCTGAACCGTCGCCGTCACCGCGGTACGCGGCGTCTTCCGGCTGCTCGCCCTCCTCGGCTTCGACAGCTGCGAACATCCCGTCCTGCCACCGCAGTACGGCACCGGAGAGGCCGTCGAAGTAGCCGTCCCGTTCGTCCTGCACGACCCACCGGGACGGCCAGCCGCTGAGGCTGCTCCGTACCGCCGGCGAGAGCCCGGACGCCGCGGGAGTGACGATCTGGAGGCCCAGTCCGGCAGCGGCGGCGGCACGGAAGGCGTCCGAGAGCCAGGCCGTCATGGCGACCACAGGACGGTCCTGGATGACCACCGCGACCTTGTCCGTGAGGACGTCGACGGCGGGCTGCGCCGCGGCCGGCGCCGGCACGGCGCTCACCCCGCCGCTCCCGGCCCCGCCGCCCTCGACCACGGACAGGGAGCCCGCCGCCCGCGCGGGCCAGACAGTGCCGCCCGTCAGCGACGCCACCCTCGCGGCGAACGCCCCGGCGAGCGCTTCCGCCTCCTCGACACCCGTCGTGGCACGGGCCTCCGTCCACCAGAACGGGACCGGCGGGGCCTCGGCGCCCAGCAGCCGCTCCGCCTCTCCCGCGACGCGCACGAAGACGGGTGCCTCGACGGAGACGAGCGGCCTGCCCTCCTCGTCGCAGAGCTGCACGACGGCGTCGTCCGCCGTCGTGCCGGCCAGCTTGTCCGGACCGCCCGCGAGCAGCCCGGCGAGGACGCTCAACGGGTCGGGCATGTCCCGGGTGAGCGCGATGACGTCCTTGGTCATGTGGCGTCCGATCCTCCGTCGTGCAGGGCGAGTTGACGTGCCGCGGGTGAGCTCGCGGCCGCGCTTCCAGAGCCGTGGCAGCGGCGGCTAACGGGTCGTGCGGACCGTCTGCACCAGTCGGCCGGGCCTGCCCCTCTGGACGAACACGCCGCGGCCGGGCGGATGCTGACCGGCGTAGACGCCGGGGAAGAGCTGGCCCTCCGCCCGGTCGCCCGCCATGACGACCGCCGAGGCGCCCGACTCCCGGAGCCCCAGCACCAGCGACTCGTACATGCCGCGGGAGGCGCCCGCGACGCGGCGGCTCACGACGAAGTGCAGGCCGATGTCGGGCGCGGAGGGGATGTAGGGAAGGAAGGGCTGGAGCGGCGCCTGCCCGGCGGTGGTCAGCACGTCGTAGTCGTCGACCAGGACGACGATGCGGGGGCCGCCGCCCCAGCTTCCAGGCTCCAACTCCTCGGCCCCGGAGGTGCCGTCGGGTACCCGCTTCTCCAACTGGCCTGCGACGCCTGTGGCGAGGGCCGCGCACAGCTTGGCGTTGTACGCGTACCCGCCGCAGTACTCGTCGGGAACCACGCCGCGCAGCCCGCGTCGTGGGTCCATCACGGCGAACACCAGCTCGTCGTCGGTGTGGCGGTCCATGAGGCCCCGCGCGACGGCCTTCAGCAGGTTCGTCTTCCCGCATTCGCTGTCCCCGAGGACCAGCAGGTGCTGGTCCTGGCCGAACAGGTCGAGCATGACGGGCGCGAGCGCCGACTGGTCCAGTCCGAGCGGCACCCTGCGGGGTTCGGCTGCCGGGCCCGGCAGCAGCCGCGGTTCGAGAGTGCGGGGCAGCACGCGCACGGGCTGGGCGACCTCTCCGCTCCAGGCGGCGCTGATCGTGCGCGCCGTGCGCTCCAGCTCCGACGCCAGGTCCGTGCTGTCGGCCGCTCCGTCCGTACGGGGCAGGGCGACCTGGGCGAAGAGCTTGCCGTCTGTCAGGGCACGGCCCGGTTCGTCGGGTGAGAGCGTCTCCACGAGCTTGCGGTCGATGCTGGACTCGCTCGGGTCGTTCAGCCGCAGCTCGACACGGGTGCCGAAGTTCGACTGGACGGCGATGCGCACGTCGTTCCAGCGGAGCATGCCCGCGACGACGTGGATGCCGTAGCCGCTGCCGCGTTTGAGGATGTCCGCCACGGCGTCGTCGAGATCCTCGAAGTCGTCCCGCAGCGCGCCGAACCCGTCGATGAGCAGGACGATCTCGGCGGAGGCCAGCTGTGGCAGGGAACCGGCCGCGTGCAGGGTCCTCAGCTGCTCGACGGAGTCGATGCCGTGCTCGCGGAAGACCTCCTCCCGCGTCGCGAGCATGGTGCGTACTTCCTCGACCGTCCGCTCGACCCTCTCGCGGTCCGCACGCCCCGCGACACCGCCGACGTGCGGCAGTTCGGCGAGTGCCTGGAGGCCGCCGCCGACGAGGTCCAGGCCGTAGATCCCGGCCTCCTGGGGGGTGTGGGTCAGCGCGAGGGAGAGCGCGAACGTCCGCAGCAGCGTCGTCTTGCCCGTCTGGGGGCCGCCGATCACCGCGGCGTGGCCTCCGGCGAGGGTGAGGTCGAGGATCCACTGCCCCTGCCACTGCCGTGCCGGGTCGTCGAGCAGGCCCAGCGGGACGCGCAACGGGCCGTGCCGCTTCGCCAGTTGCATGCCGCGCGTACCGGCCTCGACCCGTCCCGCCGCCTTGTCGAGGGAGACGGCCTGCGGCAGCGGCGGCAGCCAGATGCGCCGCACCGGTCCCGCCGCCTTCTCCAACTGCGAGACCACGACGCCCAGTTCGGTCGGCCCCGTCTCGCGCCGCCTGGCCTGCTGCTCCGGCTCCCCTGAATCGTCAGGTGCCGCAAGGGTGTTGAAGGCCTCGTACTCCAGGGCGAGCGGTCCGGTGTCCTCGTCACCGGCCTGCTGCACCGGCCCGTGGTAGGCGCCGGAGACGTAGCTGGCCTTGAAGCGCTCGTAGTGGCTTGTGTCCACCTTCAGGTAGCCGAAGCCCGGCAGCGGCGGCAGATGGAAGGCGTCCGTGGTGTCCAGGACCGTGCGGGACTCGTCGGCGGAGAACGTGCGCAGCCCGAGGCGGTAGGAGAGGTAGGTGTCGAGTCCCTTGAGCTTGCCGCCCTCGATGCGCTGACTGGACAGCAGCAGGTGCACGCCGATCGAGCGGCCGATACGTCCGATGGACAGGAACAGGTCGATGAAGTCCGGCTTCGCCGTGATGAGTTCGCCGAACTCGTCGATGACCACGAACAGGTGCGGCAGCGGCTCCAGTTCAGGCCGCTTCCCGGCGCGCAGCGCCGCGTAGTCGCCGATGTCGGCGACGTTGCCCGCGTCCTTGAGCACCTGCTGACGGCGTTTGACCTCGCCCGCCAGCGACGCGTGGACGCGCTCGACGAGCCCCGCCTGGTTCTCCAGGTTCGTGATGACGCCGGCGACGTGCGGCAGCCCCGCGAACGGGGCGAACGTCGCGCCGCCCTTGTAGTCGACGAGGACGAGCGCGAGGTCCTCCGGAGGGTGCGTGGCGGCGAGCGCGAGGACGAGCGTGCGCAGCAGTTCGGACTTGCCGGAGCCCGTGGCGCCCACGCACAGCCCGTGCGGGCCCATGCCGAGTTCCGAGGACTCCTTCAGGTCCAGCAGTACCGGCTGACGGGAGTCGCTGACGCCGATCGGCACGCGCAGGAAGGCGCGTTCGCCGCGCGGCGCCCACAGCCGGTCGAGGTCGATGCGCGCCACGTCGTCCATGCCGAGCAGCCCCGCGAAGTCGACGGGCCCCGACAGCGGGGCGTCGACCAGCGACTCGGCGGACAGCCGCATCGGGGCGAGCATCCGCGCGAGGCCCTCCGCGCAGGACGCGCCGACGTCGTCGACCGTGCCGTGCGCGCTCAGCGGTTCCTTCCCACGCAGGTCCTCGATGACGACCCGGTCGCCGTCGACGGTGATCCGCACGGAGACCGTCCCCGGCTCCTGGACCCGCTCCGCGAGAAGGTGCAGGACCGTCACGCCCATCTCGCGGAGTCCCACCGCTTCGTCCGGCCTCGGCAGGTCGACGGCGTCCGCACCGTGGCCGTCGCTGACGACGATCAGCCGGGACGTCATGGCGAGGGCGTCCTTGCCGGACAGGCCGCGCCGCACCTCCGCCGCGTAGGAGGCACGCCGGCGCAGCTCAGGTCCGATCAGGCCGGCGAGCTGAGGCGGGGACGGCGCGATCCGGCGCGCGGCGACGGGCCCGTCGAACTGGCCGGTCTCCAGCAGGTGCGGCATCCACTTGGCCCACTCCCACTCGGCGATCCGCTCGCCCGGCACGGCCAGCGCCATCGCCACGTCGTCGGGCGCGTGGGTGACGGCGGACTGCACGAGCAGCGCCCGGGCGACGCGCAGGCAGTCCTCCCGTTTCCCGACGACGCTGACGTTGCCGGCCCTGTCGAGCGGCACCGTCAGCGGGAGTTCGGTCCCCGTGCGGAAGCGGTCCATGAGCGCCGACGCCTCGTTGAGCATGAAGCGGTCGGGCGGCGTCAGCACGGACGACGCCTGCTGGGCGACCTGGAGGTCGCGCACGGGCATCTCCCCCGTGCCGACCCGTACCCGCAGGAAGTCGGCGTCGAGACGGCGGCGCTCCCACAGCCGGGCCGGGTCGCGGACCATGTCGTAGAGCGCCTCCGGCGGCGGGTTGAGCACCCCGGCCCGCTCGCGCCGCTCGCGCTCCTCCTCGGACAGCTCGTCCCGCAGGTCCTCCAGGTAGGCGAGATAGGCCTCACGCTGGGTGCGGCGCGTGCGCTGGGCCTTGCCGCGCTGGGAGAAGACCAGCACGAGTGAGCCGATGACGGTGACGAGGAGGATGATCGCGCCCAGTGCCGCGAACTGGCTGTTGCGGATCACCGTCATCATCACGACCGACGACATGACACCGGCGACGGGCAGCAGCGACATCGCCATGTTGCCCGCCTTCCCCTCGGGAAGGTTGGGCGGAGCCTCGATCGTGCGCGCCTGGGACGGGGCCCAGGGCAGGACGGTCCTGGCGGGTCGGTGTATCAGTCGGGTGCTCATCGGCGTCCGTCACTCGTCGTGGGCTCGGCGTCGGCGTCGAGCGTCGGGAAGGGGTGTGCGGGCGGGCCCTGACCGGGCCGCGGCATGTCAGCGGTGGTTCTGCGAGCGCTGGAAGACGTCCGCGGCCAGTCGGGTCGCGGCCTCCCGCGTCGCGTGCGCGAGCAGTTCGGTGCGGATGGGGCCCCCGGCCGCCAAGTGCCTGTCGTACGGCAGGACGTGGACACCGGCGCCCGTCGCCTCCAGACTGCGGGCGGCCTTCGCCACGTCCAGGCCCGGGTGCGGCACCAGCTCGTTCAGCGCCACGACCGTCCCGGCGATCACATGCGGCGGCAGCCCCTGGATCCACCGCAGCACCGCGTGGGTGCTGGCCACGCCCTCCAGCGTCGCGGGCGCCGTCAGCACACGGGCCTGAGAGGCCGAGAGCGCGACCCGGGCGACCTCCGCCGGCAGCGTCTCGCAGTCGACGACGGTCACCCCGAAGTAGCGGCGCAGGGCGACCATGACACGCTCGTACGTCGCGCTGTCGAGCATCGCCCCGATCTGCCCCTGACTGCCGGGCAACAGCCAGGCGTTGCGCGGCAGTTGGACGAGATAGCCGGTGACGTCGAGCAGCGACATCTGCGGCTGGACGATGTCCGGCAGCTCGCTCGTCGTCCAGCGCAGCGCCTCCGCCCCCAGCCGCAGCGGCAGCGAACCCAGGGACGGGTCCGCCTCGACGAACAGGACAGGGTCCTGCCGGTGGTGCGCGTAAGCCGTGCCCAGCAGCGCGGCGACGGTCGACTTCCCCGACCCGCCGCGGATGGACGTCACGGCGATCTGGCGGCCCGTGGTCACCGGCTGCTGCAGGACGCGGGCCGTCGCGGTGGTCTCGGCGACGTCCCGCGCCGCGGACGAAGTGAGCGTACGGCGCACCGCACCCGCCGCACGCGCGAGCAGCGACTCCCCGTGGCGCGGCGCGCGTCCCGCCACGGCCAGTTCCTTGTCGACGACGGGACGGGAGTCCGGCGTACGGACCGGACGGCTCCCCGGGACGTACGCCGCCTTGGCGGCCGGGCCCGCCTGCGGACCCGTGGCGGCGCGGCCGGGTCCCTGCGGCGGCAGAACGGCCGCCTGGCCAGGCGCAGTCGACGGGGAGCTGGAGACCGGCGCGGAGGCCGCCGCGTGCGGCGCCACCGCATGGCCGGCGGCAGGCGCGCCCTGCTGCTCCGGGGCACGGGGAGGAGCCTGGGGAGGGGCGTCGCCGCGCAGGTCGCGCAGTACGTCTCCCTGCCAGTTGTCTCCGTTCGGCATGTCCGCCCTTTCCTCCGCGATGCTGCCCCGCCCGGAGCGCCCGCGCCTTGACTCAGAACTTGTCGAGCAGCTGCCCGTACACCCCGAACACGCCGACCGCCACGGGGAAGAGCCCCACCACCCCGATCGACTCGACCAGGTCGGCGGTGCGCCGCATCCGGACCCTCACGTGCTCCGCCGGCTGCACGGCCAGCACGAGCAGAGGCAGCAGCGCCGCCCCGCACAGCAGAAGGAGCGGACCTCCCCCGCCGGCGTGCTCCGTCCACAGCGTCACGAGGCGCACGACGAGGACGGAAGCCGCCGCGGCAAGTGCCACGACCTCGGCCACCAGCGGGAAGGCGCGCGCCCGCGACAGCAGCACGACGGCGACGATCGAGGGCAGCACCACCGTCCACACGGAGGGCTCCGCCGCCGTGGTCAGCAGCCAGCCCCCCGCGGCGGCCGACGCGGCCGTCACCACCGTCGCCAGGGCGAGACCGCGGTGCGTGGCGGCGAGCGCGTTGTCCACCTGGTGGCGGCTGACCGACGTCCCCGCCGAACGGCGGTCGTCCAGGGCGCTCAGCCCCGACGCGGCCAGCGCCAGCCGGGGCAGCAGACCCAGCAGGACCACCGAGAAGACGGCCATCACCGCACCCACGCGGGCGGGGTCGTCCTGGACGGCGGCCACGCCCAGCCACACCACGGCGACGGCCGCGCCCGCCCCCGCACAGATCAGTCCGCCCCTGCCGAGAGGCGAGAAGAGACCGAGCAGCACCAGCATCACCACGAGAGCGAGCGCCGTCAGGGCGAACCGGGCCGTCCACGCCAAGTCCCAGGCGTCGGCGGCGGTCCAGGCGGCGAGCCCGCCGAGCGCGCCTCCCGCCAGCAGCAGCGCGGTCGCGAGACCACGGTTGCCCTGCCCGATCCTGGCCGCCAGCGCACCGCCGGCATGCAGGAGGACCGTCAGCGCGGCGAGGACACCGGCGAGCGTGTCGAGCGCCAGCTCACGGCGCGCCAGAAGGGCGGTGACCACCGCGAACGCCACCGTCGCGACACCCGCCGTCGCACGGCGCGCGGCCGGACGCCAGCGCCAGGCCCGCAGGTCGAGGTCGTCGGCCACCATGTCGGTGACGTCGTGCACGATGGGCGCCGGCGGAGCCGAGTGCGCCCGTACGAGCCTGAGCACGGCGCCGTCGGCGACCTCCGCCGAGGCGAGAGTCGCGTCGTGGGGCAGCGCGTCCCCCTGAGCCGTGATCAACTGCCGTGTCATCGGGCGCGATGCGGCGCGGTCGTCCAGCAACTGCAGGATGTCCGGCAGCAGTTGACCGATGGGCGTGTCGGAGGGCAGCACGATGTCGGCCCGGCGTCGCTCGCCGACCAGCGTCACGCGGCTCAGTTGCGCACGGGCAGTCGTTGGTGTGCTCACCACTTACGGGTACCTATCGTCGCGGCGTGGAGGGTACGGACGGCAGCTTCAGCGCCTCACGGGCGTACATGCTACTGGGGTGATACATCCCAACTTCCGGGAGTTCCCGCCTTTTTCACATCCAGAACCGGGCGTCAGGAACCCAAGCCGCGCCCGAAGCAGGGACGTTCGGAACCTTCGCCGTGGCGAGGGCGGGGGCGTTCACGCCGTCCGGGACGTTCGCCGCGCCGGGAACCCGCCCGGGGACGTCAGGCGGCTGAGCACTCCTCGACCGGTTCCACTGCTGCTCCTGCTTCTTCTGCTCGGCCTTCTGCTTCTCCATCGTGTGCTTGATGAAGGACCAGCCGACGCACCCAGCGCACAGGACGGCGACGATCGCGATCCCGACGAACACCTTGCCCAGCCGCTCGTCGGCCGTACGCCGCGCCCGCTGAGGCCCGAACAGCAGCGCGTCCCGCATACGCCGCCGCCGCACGGCCACCGATTCCAGCAGCTGACTGTCGTAGTCCCGCGCCATAAGTCCCCGTTGAGCGTTGCTAGTTCAGCTGGCAAATCAGCTGATGCAGCTTGTTCACGACCCGTGTGTCATCACAGATCGTGCCATGCCGACTCCCCGCCGTCGATCGCCTGCTCGACTCTCACGCGCGGGCCGCCTGCGCCGGCCGCGGAGCGAAGGCCTGATACCGGAAGCCGGGCTGACGGACCCCGGCCTTCGCCGACACAGACTGCGGGCGATGGGTACTGCGGCCGATGCATGCTGCGGCCCAGTGATCCGGTCACACACCGTCGAGGATGCAGAGGTCGATTTTGAGGATCGGCGGCAGATGGAGGTTCAGGCACAAGCCGTGATGGCCGGGCGGAGGCGTGGCGGTCGGTTCCCCGGTTGGCGACCCACTCGGCGTCGGAGAACCGGTCGGGGTGGTCGGAGGGGAGCTGCCGGGACTCGACGCGGAGGGGCCGGAACCGCCGTCGGGGTCCATTCCGCCCGGGGACTCCGACGTGCGTGACGGCGAGGTACCGGGGCCACCTTCGGGCATACCGGAGGCTTCACCGGGCGGCGACGTCTTCTCGGGGCCGGAACCGGGCGTCAGGGGCGGCGTCGGGAGCTCTGTCCCACCGTTGCCCGAGGGCCGTCGCGCCGCGTCGTCATCACTGCCGCCGAAGCCGAACAGCGCGACCGCGACGACTGCTGCGGCGACCGTGACGGCCCCGCCCGCCACCAGAGCGGGATGATGCTCGCGCCACGTCCTCTTCAGCCAGCTTCCGACGGAGACGACGGCGACGGCCGGCACAGCGAGAACCTTGTACAGCGTGCGGGAGTGTCTGCGGCGGGGCGGAGGTAACGCACAGCCGTGATCGCCGCCGGAAGGCGGCGCGGCTATGAGCTGACGGTCACGGCCCCGCTTGGAGCTGAGGCGGCGACGCACCGCCGACTCGCGCTCGTCGGCGCGCATCTGACGGTACAAAAGGCATACACCAGCGATAACTCCCGCTACGGCTATCGCCAGTAGAAGTTCCATCATTCCCGCCTCGTAGATGCCGCGTCGTACCGCCCATGGCCTCCTCCACAGGATTGAACCATCAGGGGTGATGCGCCAGTGGACGAATCGGTCCCGGAGCCGAGAAGTCCTCACGTACGTCACTGAGTTGTGCGGCATCGTCCACGGAGGACGAGGATGGATGGGGCGGCCAATCGGAAATCTCGACCAACCGACCCCGCGGGTGCATCCCTGGCCTCTTCGGCACACTCACCACTTACGGGTATCTACGGTCGCGACACCCGGAATTCACGGCAGAGCGGCACTTCCAGGCGCCGCTGCTAATGAGCTGATACGTCCCGACTTCCGGAAGTTCCTGCCTATTTCACTCGGTGTCGCGACAGGACGCGAGCAATTCGCTCCGGCCAGGCTCGGCACCAGGGGACTGACGAGACTCGGCCGGCAACCCGGGGGCAGGGGGCCTGAACCGTACGGAAGCACCCCTACTTCGAGCGCGGAGGCGGCCCACAAGGCGCCGGGCACCACTCAGGCTCCCCCGGTGAGTCTCTTCGTCACAGACTCGATGAACTCCGCGGCCTCGATCTCAGTGATCTCAACGTGGTCGACATCGTTGTGCCCGAGGTCGTACAGCCTGAGGTACTCCGTCGGCTCCCAGCGAAGATTACGCGTGAACGCGTCATCATGGGTCTGGTCTTCTTCGACTCGGCGACGGACGATCCCGCGGGGTTTTCGTCTAGGGTAGCCGTCACTGACCTTTGCGTAGTAAGTGATCTCACCCTCGGCATCAAGAGCGTCAAGCGTCGTCGGGGTCGACACGAGGAAAGGCGTCGCGGAAGCATTGCTCTGCACGTTACCGAGCCGGATCATCACGCCGTTGAGGTCGAGGTACTCCTCAAGGAACCAGCCACCGCCTCGCTCATAGAACAGCAGGAGCGGCTCGTAGGGATCCGGCAACCCACTCGGCGGTTCGCGGTGAGCATCGCGGAGCGCTGCCCACCGAACGGCCGCACGACACGAGGCCTTGAGTGAAGCAGGGGCAAGACCGCTCATCAGCTCTTCCAGCTCGGCGGCAACCTCGGCCGGAGTCTCGACGCTGCTGTCGACGTGCTCAGCGATGTCGAAGAACGGCCACACCCCCTCGGCCCCATATGCCTGTGCCCACAACGCCGCCCGCCGCAGGTACTCGCGCATGAGCAGCGCCCGTGAATTGGCGTGATCGAACGCCTCGGAGTCGTCCCTCCAGCCGACCGCACGCAACCGCTCAAGGACAGCACCCGACTTCGCAGGGCTGGAAACCATGCGCGGGGGAAGACGGATCGCTCTGCGACTCTTCTCGGCTCGTGTCAAGTGTCGAACTCACCAAGCCAGCTTCGTTGCAGCAGGTGCTTCGGCAGATATTCGGATTCCACCTCGATAGGAATTCCTCCGTCGTAGGCGAGACATGTGCTGGCAAGGGGGCCTAGGGAAACAAGCCCTTCGATCCGACCACTCCGGTCCTCGTCGGCGGTCCAGTAGGCCTTGTGCAGCTTCAGGGCTTCCGCCAAAGCTTCGTTGAATCCGGCCTCGTCCTTACGAACGAACCGATGGAAAAGGTTGATCGGTGGGTAAAGAACGCTCTGCAGCAGATCTGAAGGGGCCACCGTAGCCACGTCCGGATAGGGCCCTTCGATGGCAGCGACCAGCTTTTCCACCAAGTCTGGCCGTTCCAACCAGTAGGCCTGCAGGGCGCCCACCCAGTGGTACACGTACTCGTCGTACTGAGCGCCGGACGACCGCAACAGATCGACGGGGACCTGACAGAGGGCGGTCATACGCTCCTGCTCGCGACAGATGACCGCGAACCAGAAGGCGGTAAGCCAGTTTCCGGCATCGGTGTACTCGCGGACCCCAGTGGCGGGGATACTTAGCACCTTGCCGTTGATGCGGCACTGTACTGTGCCATCAGACTCCAGCGCAGCGGCAAACATCGCCGATCCAACCTGCATAGCGGAAACCACTGCTTCCCAGGTTTCCAGCCGGCCTGCCAACGGATCCACTGCCACCCGCGCCTGGACATGCATCACGGCTTTTCCCAGCACGGAGTTGAACATGCCCGGTGACTCTTCCAGCCAGTCGACCGACTTGGCAGTGCTCTCACCCAGCGCCCTGGCGTAGCCTTCGTCGTCCGGGCCGGGGTCGCCATGCCTCGGCACTTGTACGGTCACAGCGCTCCCCAGCCGACCACGCGCAACCGTCCAAGTACAGCACCCCACATCGCGGGGCTGGAAACCATGCGCGGGGGAAGACGGATCGCTCTTTGACTCTTCTCGGCTCGTGTCAAGTGTCGAACTCACCAAGCCAGCTTCGTTGCAGCAGGTGCTTCGGCAGATATTCGGATTCCACCTCGATAGGAATTCCTCCGTCGTAGGCGAGACATGTGATGGCGAGGGGGCCTAGCGCGATCCGCCCATCGGGATCCTTGGCACGATCCTCGTCGGCGGTCCAATAAGTCTTGTGCAGCGTCAGGGCTTCCGCAAGCGCCTCGTTGAACCCGGCCTCGTCCTTACGCACGAACCGGTGGAAGAGGTTGATCGGTGGGTAGAGAATGCTCTGCAGCAGGTCCGAAGGGGCCACCGTAGCCACGTCCGGATAGGGCCCTTCGATGGCAGCGACCAGCTTTTCCACCAACTCTGGCCGTCCCAGCCAATAGGCCTGCAGGGCGTCCACCCAGTGATACACGTACTCGTCGTACTGCCCCTCAGCGGATCGAAGCCGATCGAGAGGAATTTGGCAGAGCTCGGTCATACGCTTCTGTTCCCGGCAGATGACGGCGAGCCAGAATGCCGTGAGCCAGTTGCCTGCGTCTGCATAGGGCCGGGGACCGATGATTGGAATGCGCCGCACCTGTTCATTGATGCGGCACTCAACGGTTCCTTCCGCCTCCGCCGTGACGGCGAAGATCGCCGAACCGATCTGCATCGCCGTTACAGCTGCCTCCCACGTCTCCAACTTCGCAGCGGCCGGGTCGGCGGTGCACCGAGCCCAAAGGTGCAGCAAAGCCGTGTCGAACGCGAAGTCGATCATCTCCGGAGACTGCTCGAGTCTTTGCACGTCCGAGACGACGTCCTCACCGAGCTCTTCCCCGAAGCGGACCGAGCTGGGCCCCGGCTCGAAATGCCGGGGGACGGTAACGGTCACGGCGTACTCCTGTCGGCGACGGTCCCCCTTACCAATGCCGTCATTCGATCAATGTGTTCCGCTTGCCTTCTCCCGGAGCGAAGCCAGGTCGAGAAGGTCGGGGCTGTCGCCCTCTGAGAGACCAGCAAGCTCAGCGAGAGCATGAGAAGGGGACAACCCCCGGTCGTACGCGTTACCGAGCCGATCGAGCCAGGCAAGACCGTCCTTGTATCCGTCTTCATCCGCGTCATCCCTGGGCTCGAAGCTCGCCGCGTTCTCCGCGTCGGAAGCCCAGAGGTACCCGAGCACACCGTGCCACCCTCTCACGGGAACGTATTGCACTACCCCGTCCGCCGAGCGCTTGTACCCGGGCGTGAATCGCGGCTCGTGACGGAACACCCTGTTCCGATATGGGATCTCAAAGCTGCCCCAGACGTCAGACGCGCTGCCGTCCTCTTCGAAGTAGTTCTCGACTCCGGTTTCAGTCGGCTTCCCGAAGTATGTGGGGTCGTCTGGATCGGTTTCTGTGTCGAGAACTTCCGAAAGGTCACGCAGGGCAGCAGACAACCGAGGAGCGTTGCGCTCGTGTACTGCCGGCTGCGAGCACCCCCGGAGATCAAACGGCATCCAGGCGTCCGAGAACGTCACCAGATCAATCGACACATAGTCGAGAAACGCCGAAGCACCGATTGAGAATGCATTTTCTTCACAGGTTCCGCCGAGAACGACTGCGGAACCCGAAATCCGAGCGTTCACGCCTCCGATCTTCTGCCCGGCATCAAGGGCTGCCTTGACCTCGTCGTTCAGGGTTTGGGGCCACGACGACAGCTCCGTAATGTCGAAGCTCCCCTCGAAAAGGAAATCATTGGAGTCCCCGGCTCTGTGAACTGACACAGAGACTCTCGGGGGGTCGACGAGGAGCCGATGCCGAGCCAAGACGGAGTACGCCGCGAGATGCTGCTCGAGACACGCAAGCACCTTGTCACCCGACTGGTGTTCCCTCCCCCAAGTCCACCTGGCCACAGGAGTGGTGGCGATCACAACGTTCCCTCCGACATGAACTCCGTTCGGCGGCATGGTCAGAGCACCGTTCCACGAACGACGAAATGAATGTTCTTCTCACCGTGGACGTACGCCAAGGCCCGTGAATGGTTCTCTGCGTGCTCGCTGACACCTCGGAAGACCAGCAAAGTGGCGTCGAAGCCAGCGGTCCGGTTCATCGCTCCCTGACCGGCTGCGACGCACCAGGTTGCTGGAAACGATTACCCGGTCTCGATCTCGCCCGCCCACGAGAAATCCAGAAGTGCTTCCGGCATGTACTCGGATTCGACTTCGATGGGGAAGCGGGCGTCCCTGGCCAGACACGCCATGGCAAGCGGTACCAGCGCAACCAGCCCGTCACTGCTCATCGCTCGATCGTCGTCGGCTGTCCAGTATTCCTTGTGCCACCGGAGGGCATCTGACAAAGCGGCGTTGAACTGAGCGTGATCGCCACGCAGGTAGCGATAGAACAGGATAATCGGCGGGTATAGGATCTTAGCCATCAGCTCCGGGTCAGCGGAGTGCGAGACCTCTGGATTCGTCCCGTCGACCGCGGCGACGAGCTTCTCGCCCACATCGTCCCGGCCGGTCCAGAAGCCCTGCAAAGCCTCAACCCAGGCATAGATGTACTCATCGAACACCGCGCCTGAATCACGCAGCAGGGAAATCGGCACCTCGGCCAAGCGATTCAGTCGCTGGTTATCGCGGCAGATCATTGCGAGACAGAAGGAGGTGATCCAGGCACCGGCGTTCGCGTAGGGCTGCGGTCCCGTCGCGGGAAGGTGCTTGACCTCACCTCCGATGCGACACTCTGCACCTTCCTCGTTGGCACTCGCGGAAGCGAACAAGGCGGAGCCGACCTGCATCGCAGTGACCCAGGCTTCCCAAGTCTCGATCTTCGTCGCCTTGGTGTCCACCGCACACCGAGTGCTGGCGAAGTTCAGAGTCACACCCAGAGCCTGACCCCGTGCGACGTCCGATTCCTCAAGCCGCTCCATGACCCACGACACGGTCTCACTGAGCACCTCGAGGCCTTCGGTCACGTTGTCTGTCGGGTAGTCATGGCGAGGAACGCTCCTGACCACTTACTCACTCCTCTAACTGATCTTGAAGTGCTCCAAGGTGGCACCCGCGTAGGACCCTGGGTTCTCGGAAGCCTTCACCATGACGTATTGCAGCTTGTTGTTTTCCAGGGCATCGAGAAGGCGGAGAGCGAGTAGCCCGTCTCTCGGAGAGCGTCCCGCACGCTGCTGCATCTCTTCGATGATCGTTTGTACGTATTCCCTGGTGCCCTGCTTGACCATTATGCCCCGGGCAGGACCAGCTCCCTGGCGCCACAGGAGGTCGCCCTTCGGCGCCTTCGCCTCGACGATCAGGTAGCCGTCGCCCAACTTGTAGAGCTGGTCGAACATGTTCGCACCGTTGCTCGTCTTCGGCAGCGGAATCCACTCAGCCTCGGGGAAGTGCTTCGGCACAACATGGAATCTGGCAGCGTCCTCGCCCAATCTCTCCGCAATGGAGCTGTTGTTGGGCTGATCACCGAGCTGCCGGGAGTACGCCTCTTGAGCGTCGTCAAGAGCGCGCTGCGCGGCGTCGACGTCAGGGTGCTCCTTGAACGCCCGTTCCGCACTACTGAGGTCCACCGAAACCCGTCGGTCCCTGGCCACCTGATCGAGGTGGTCGATGTGCTCGGCCCTCACTGAATTGCGGTGGAGCGCCTCAGGATTGAGCCGCACCTCCGAGGGACCTGCGGGGAGGTCGTGCTTGGACACCCAGTTGCCGTTGGCGTCCTTTGCCAAGACCGGCAGTTCGACGCCGTTCTCAGTCGCCTTCACATCGAGACGATGACCGTCCGAGCGGTAATACTTCTCAAACCAGTTCTTATCGTTGTTGGCCTTCCAGATCTGCTCATCGAGAATCTGCTTACGTTGCTCTGTCGTGAGTCGCGACGCATCATCGGCCCCGGTCCCCTCGTCCCCACGACCGCCTGCCGACGCCTCCCCCGCGTCGTCGCCGGCGCCCCCGAGGTCGTCCAGGCCTCCGCCGCCGGGCGGGCCTTCGTAGTGGCCCCCGCCCGGCAGGTCACGGCCCGACGAGCCGCCGAAATCGTCCCCGCGGCCGCCGCCCCCCGGCATGTCGCCCGCTCCCCCGCCGCCGGGGGCGCTGTCGGTCGCGCGGCCCGCGCCGGCCAGGGCCGGTTCGCGGGCGGGGGCCTCCACGCGCGGCACTTCGGCGCTCGCGCGCGGTGCGTGCTCGCCGTTGCGGCCGACCACGTCGGCGGGGGCCTGGTCCGTGTGCCGGACGATGTCGCCCTGCGCGTCCAGGATGTTGCCCTCGGGGTCCAGGTATTGCGCCGGGGCTCCCGCCTCCGTGGGCAGTTTGACGGTGCCCTCGGGCAACGCCGGTACGTTCTCGGGCAGTCTGACGCTGCCGTCCGGCAGGCGGGTCGCGCCGTCCGGGATCGCCGCCCCTTCGGGGAGCCGTACGGCGCCGTCGGGCAGCCGCACGGAACCCTCGGGAATCGTGATCGCCTCGTCGGGAAGCCGCGGTATCTCGATGTTGCCCGCGCCCCGCACGGCTTTCGAGATGTCGCCGATCTTCGACAGGCCCGCCCCGGTGCCCTTGGCGATGTACGTCATGGGGTCGATGGCACGGCCGGCCTTGCCCGCGGCGGAGATGACCTTGGCGGCGGCGCCCGCCTTGCCCGCGCCGGAGGCCGCGCCACCGGCGCCGCCCGTGAAGACGGTGGTGACGACGTTGAAGGTGGCGGCTCCTGCCGCGCGGCCCGGGTTCTTGCCCCACTCGTCCCAGGCGACGAGCGACTTGCCCGTCTCCTTCATGGCCGTGCGGGAATCCCTCAGCCAGGAGGGGAGCTTGCTGTCCGGCAGCGTCCAGAACGCCGTGCTGACGCCGGGGAGCGCCGAGAGTACGAGGCCGGTGCCCAGCTGGGCGAGGCCCTTCCACGCCTGGCCCATGGCGTCCCAGCCGCCGAAGCCGACGAGCGTGCCCAGGCCCTTGATCGTGCCCCACACCCCGTCGACGATCAGACCGTCCCACACGAAGGACTTGACCCAGTGGCCGGCCTCGTACCAGTGGTGCTTCTCCTCGACCGGGTCGCCCCAGGGGACCTTGGCGTTCTTCATGTCGTCGGCGCTGAACCCGTACTGGTCCTTGCGGTCCGACCCGTCCCCGGCGACCATCTGCGTGCCGTTCCAGAGGGCGGTGATCTTGTTGTGGCAGGTGCGTTCCGCGGCCCAGAAGGCCGCGACGGTGGCGGTGATCTCACCGCGGAGGGCGTTGTGCTCCTCGACCTTGTCCCCGTCGTACTGCCAATCGTCGTCGTCGGCGTTCTCGCTGACGAACTTCGAGGCGTCCGCCTTGAGTTGCTCCAGCTTGTCCACCAGCGGACGGATCTCGGAGGCGTACTCGGACAGCGCGGAGGAGACCGTCTCCAGGTCGTCCGCGAAGTCGTCGGCGCGTTCCTTGACGGGCTGCGTCGAGGCGAAGAGCTGTTCCGCCTCCGGCGCCTTGTAGTACGCCGAAAGGCCCTGGAAGCGGGAGTGGATGTCGGCGCCGGACTGCCGGACCTTGCCCGCGTCCTTCTTCAGGGCGGCGTGGTCCTGCTCCAACTGCGGAAGGTTGCCCGTGTACTGGGGTATGGCGTCCGGGTTGATCAACGCGGCTCCCTCCCCGTCTGCTTGGGAGCGACGTCGACGGGCCCGGAGGCCGCGCTCGCCCTGCGCTGGGCCTCCGCCGCCATCTGCAGGTCGCCTTCGAGGTATTCGGTCGTGGCCTTGACGGCACCGTTCATCGACCTGCCGGCCCGCTGCGCGACGGCCTTGAGGTCGAGGACGGCCCGCTCGGCGAACTGCGAGAGGGCCAGCGCCACCAGCCCGCCCTGCGCGCCCTCACCGCCCGAGCCGCCACCGCCCTCGGCGCTGATGGTGCCCGCGCTCTTGGCGGCCGACTGCAGGTTCTTCCCGAAGGTCTTGGCCTGCTTCTCCAGCCCCTCGGCGGCGTGCCCCGTCGAGTTCAGAACACCGCGAATGCCCTGCGGATCCAGGTCCCAGCCGGTCATGCTCCGCTACCCCGTTCCCCCGAGTTCCTCGTGATCAACCGATGTTGTCCACCGCGGACTTGGCCCTGGAGAGGGTCTGCTGGGCCGTGCCGTCGTTCTTCTCCAGCGTGGTGCGGAGCAGCTGGATGATGCCGCGGACCTCGTTGGACGCGCTCTTCCAGCGCAGCTCCTTGCCGTGGTACTCGTCCGCGACGCCGTCGGCGGTGAAGTCGGCCATCGCCTCCTTGACCTGGGCGTCACGCTCGTTGATCACCGCCTCGAGGCGCGCGATCACCGCCTGGATGTTGGACTGGGCGTCGGCGGACGCACCCGTGTCGTAGGAACGCCGGTCGCTGCTCTGACCCACCGCTCATCACTCCCCGTGAGAAATACGGCCTGCCCTCCAGGCCGCTCGAATCGGTCAGCGGCCGCCGAAGCGGGCCGCGTCGAAGTTCGCCGCCGCCATCTGCGTACGGGCGTTGTCGCCCTGCTCCTGGTCTCCCGACCCGAACGCGGTCTCCATGCCGGACTGGCCGCCCAGGATCGCCGACAGCGCACTGTTCAGCGACGCGGCGATCTCGTCGGACCGCGACTTGAAGGAGTCGAAGGCGACCTTTCCGGAGCCGTTGAAGCGGCCCTCCAGCGGCTCGGCCGCCTGCACCAACTGGCGTACCAGCGTCCCGAGATCGTCACTCGACCCGCGCGACTTGCTCGTCAGAGTCGCGAGGGTCTGCGCACCCATGTCGAACTTCATCCGGACTCCCCCTGCCGTGTATTGAGCGGTCCCACAATACGCCGTTCCTATCAACTCGCAGTTCCTACCAACTAGTTGCGACCTGCGCAATCGAGATCTGACAGGCTGTGACGAGCATGTGACAGGGCAACGGTGAGCGAGAGTCGGGGAGTTGGCACGCGCCCCCGGTCGAACGCCGGCACGGCTCTCTTCCATTCCGGGCACGGGCGTCGACCGCCGCCCCGGCGAGCGAGCGTGCAGCGCGGGGCCGGCCCCGCGGGGGACCCGCCCCCGTCTCGGGACGGACCCGCGGGCAAGTGCGCAGCGGCTAGAGGTGTATGCCGTTCAGCGAACTCACCATGGACCCGAGCGTGGAGAGAACCCATTTTCCGAATTCGGTGGGCGCGACGAGAATTCCGAAGACCATGACGGTCAGGACGGTCATTCTCTGGTCCGCGCGACTACGGGCCTCCACGCGCCGCTGCAGCCGGAGATAGATCACGAGGCCCAGGAGAAACGTGACGTCGAGAGTGAAGATGAGGCCGCCCATAGAACCCCTCCCTGTGTGGCCTCAGAACATCGTTCCACTCGCAACGTGCCCTTCTCACCGGCTCTCGCAACGGTGGCTGGACCCTGCCCCGTGCTGGCGAAATCGCCGAGAGTCCTCACCCTCTCAACTCACATATCATCGCGGGGAATTCACACATTCGTGCACGGCTCGCGCTGGGGTTCCCGCTCGTTCTCCGGCCTCTGTTCCTCTGTATTGCCGCTGTTGCCCCGCTCGTGAATTCACGGCTCGGATTTCGCACTTGACGTCGGCGCGCAAGCGTCTGGTGGGCGGCGAGTCCGCTGCTGGAACGGGACGGAGCGGCGGCACCGACTCGCGTTCGCCCAATCGCGTCGGCCCAGCACTGTGCGGGCCGGGGACCTCCGGCCGTCGGCTCCCGTGTACCTCGAAGTGCGCAGCGGCGACGGCCCGCCTCGCGCACAGAGCAGCGGGCCCGCGGCAACCCGTGAGGGAAGCCGCGAGCCCGGCCAGATGAGAGATAACAGATGTCAGATGTCAGAGACTGGCTGACAGAGACCGGCTGACAGCTGACAGATAGCAGAGGCCCGATGTCAGAAGGCTGATGACAGGTGACAGAAGCCCCATGACAGGTGACAGATGACAGAAGCCAGCTGACAGATGACAGAAATCAGCTAACCAACGCCAAATATCAGACCTCAGAACGAAGCCGTGAAACGGTACGCGGAGTGGTCCGAGCCGAAGCGCTTCAGTCGGTCGACCTTGGAGGTCGTCACCGAACCGGTGGCGTACGACTGGTCGATCGGCACACCCTTGGCGCCCTTCACCCGGATGTAGTCGACGTTGCCGGGCAGGCTCACCTTGCGGTGCCGGTTGAAGTCGCCGACCACGAATATCGGCAGCTTGGTGTTCCTGCCGTGCAGGTTCTTGACGACGTCGCGGAGCTTGCCCGCGTGCTTCTTCCAGCGTCCCTGCCGTTCCGGGTGCTTGCTCCAGGCGCCGGAGATGAAGTGCGTGTTGACCATGAAGAACCGCTGCTGGCTCGACCGGTGCTCCAGCAGCACCCAGTTGACGTACCGGTTCGGCGTCACCTTCGCCTCGCCCTTGTGGGTGAGGACTGAGCCGGAGTCGAGGGGTTTGAACACGTCCTTCCGCCAGGAGATCGGCACTGCCTTCGCCGGTCCCGACTTGGGCAGGAAGTGGCTGTACTTGGGGAGTTGCTCGCGCAGCCGCTTCCGGGCGGCCGCCGACTCCATCTCCTGCCAGCCGATCACGTGGCCGAGGGCCTTGAACTGGGCCCTGCCGCGCCAGACGTTGTGGGTGGCGACCTTCATCTTGACGGCGGCCGTCCCGGCGGCCGGAGCCGCTGCGGCGTCCGAATCGGTCGTCGCGGCCCCCGCGGACATGGTGGAGAAAGTGATTCCCGATGCCGTCAGGGTGGCCACGGCGCCGAGCAGCACTCTCGTACGCGGTCTCATGCAGAAGCTCCTCGAGGTCTGAAGTTGCGGCGGAACGGTGGACCGTGTGGCCGGAACCGGCGGCCTCCGTCGCAGCCCGGGCCAACGCGCCCTGATGGGGCGGGTGGCCGGCGGGCCGTCGACGTCCGACCTATTCAAGAGGGCCGCCATACAAAGCGGATACATTCCGGCTGAGGGCGCGTACGGCGAGCGCCTCTCCGGACAGCGGCCCGTCTAGAGGGTCAGACGGGTCAGATGAGCACGTTCTTGTGGAAGACGTTCGCGTAGCGGTCGATGTGACCCATGCTCCTGCGGGACGCGAACCCCATGTTCAGACGGATCTCGCCGCCGGAGGTGGTGATCGCCATTCCCTCCGGCTCCCGGTAGACGAGCGACTTGCCCGCCTTCGTCCGGAACCGGTCGACGACCTTGCCGGTGTTCAGGTCGACGCACGAGACGTAGGAGTTGATGTCGGCGGGGTCGGCGTGGCCGTCGCCGTCGAGCGTGTACAGGTAGCTGCCCAGGACGGTGTAGCCCTGGAACGTCACGGAGCCGTTGCCGAGTCTGGGCTGCGTGATCTTCGCCAGCGGGTCGGTGAACGTGCCGTTCCCGGCGTCCATGCTGGAGAAGTCGTACAGCCGCAGCGTGAACTTGCCCGCCTCCTTGCGGCGGATGAGGATCCGCTCGTTCACGGGGTCCGTGGCGCAGGTGATCGTCTTGCTGCCCTTGAAGAACTTCTTCACTCCGGACGGCTTCTTGCCGTTGACGAACTTGAAGCGGGCCAGGGCCGTGCCACGGCCGCTGTCGTCGTTGCTGGAGGACTCGCACTCGACCCATATGTAGGAGTCCGAGCCCCGCGGCTCCACGCCGATGGACACGCCGTGGCCGGCGTTGTCGATGTGCATGTGCCCGGTGACCCGTCCGGAGGCGTCGAGCCTGTTGATGCACAGGTCGTCGCCCGAACTGCCGTCACGCTGCTGAGAGATGAACAGCCGCCGGTTCTTCGCGTCGTACGCCATGCCCTGCATCGCATGGTGCTTCTCGTGCAGCAGCACGCCGCGGAAGACGTCGTGCGAGGGCTTCGACAGGTCGAAGCGTCTCGTCTTGGGTACGGCGGCGGTGGCCTCTCCTGCCGTCAGTGCGCCTATCGCTCCGGCGGACAGCAGGGCCGCGCTTCCCGCGCCGATCAGCCCGCGTCTTGAGATGTGTCCGGACATCGACACCCCCGTGTCGTCGTTTCGTCATGCCTGAGATCCGTCGGCCCCCCGATCATCGCCCAGGGCAACCAAATGCGTAAGGGGGTGCCGGAATCCGGCGGGAATGTCGCGCCCCCGGCCGCCCTGTCCTGGTTTCCCTGACTTCGTTTCACCGGAATGCGCCCCGGAGTCCGGATCGTCCGACCGCGGATAGGCGCTCAACTCGCGGTCGGGATAGTGTGCCGCCTGACCTGCGGCGCGGAATTTGCTTGCCCGGCCGCGCCCTGCCGAACTGACCCTCCGGCAGCCGGTAACAGGCCGTGACCCGAGCGCTACGGCGGCGATGGTACTGTCCCGCCCGCTGCTGATCGAACGTGGGGGATTCGAATCGCCCTGCACTTTCCGAAAGTTGTCCGTTTTCATGCCAGAGTGCCGCGCGATGCCTTTCAGGCTCACCCGCTGTGACGGGATATCCGCCGCCAGTGACCCGACCAAGTCGCTGGCAACCCGAGTGTCACCCGCAGTTGCTCCTCGGAACACGTGACGGAGCGACGCTGTGAGAATCTACCGCCGCCTCGTTCTGCTGGTCGCGGTACCGCTTGCGGTGGCCGTCACCTTCTCCGTACTCGCTCTCGCGCCCTCCGGGCAGCAGGCGTTGCAGGCCCACCGGCTGGCGAACATGGTCGAAGCCGCCGCCGCCGCGAACGAACTGGCCTACAGGCTGCAGGGGGAGCGTACGAGCGCCACGGCCTTCGTCTCGGGCCAGGGCGACGAGGCATCGTTCCGTAAGACCGCGAACGCCACCGGCGAGAGTGCCGACGCCTTCCGCGCCAAGCGCGAACGGCTGTCGAAGGTGCCCGGCAACGCCCAGGAGGCCCTCGACCGCATCGACCGCTCCCTGAAGCAACTGCCCACCCTGCACGCGCAGGTCCGCGCCGGCAGCAGTTCGCTCTCCGCGCTGACCTTCAGCTACCGCATCGTCATCGCCGACCTGGTGGCGTACCGCGAAGGCATAGCCCAGGCCGAGGGCGTCGACGCCGACGTCGCCGACCAGATCCGCGCGAGCGCCGCCCTCTCCGAGGCGACCGAGCACATGGGGCAGCAGCAGGTCACTGTGCTGCAGGCGCTGGCCGGAGGGGGGTTCACACCCGCCTCGCAGCGGACGTTCGAGGCCACCCGGCTCGGATACACCGAGTCGACGGGCACGATGTTCGACATCGGCCCCCAGGAGTGGCGCACCTGGCTGGAGAAGGGCGTCTACGGCCCCAAGGCTCTGACCGCGCAGCGACTCGAGGACCGGGTGGGACGCAGCGAGGTGAACGCCGATCTGCCGATCTCGCCGGCCAGTTGGCAGGAAGCGACCGCGGACCGTTTGTCGCTGCTGCGCAAGGTGGAGCGGCGGATCGACGGTTCCGTCATCAGGACGGTGAAGGACCAGCGCACCGAACTGATCTGGTGGGCCGTCGCCCAGGCGGTGCTCGTGCTGCTGACGCTGGTCGGCACCGTCTTCGTCGCCTCCCGGCTGGGCCGTGTGATGATCCGCCGCCTGCGCCACCTGCGGGACGCCGCGAACGACATGGCCTACAGGCGGCTGCCCCAGGTCACCGCGGAACTGTCCCAGCCGGGTGCGCTGAGCGGCGCCACTCCCGCCCAGGTCGCCGAGCGGGCCGGGAAGGCGGTGGCCACCACCGGCGAGGACGAGATCGGGGAGGTCGGTGAGGCCTTCAACTCCGTGCACCACGAGGCCGTACGGCTGGCCGCCGAACGGTCCGACGCGCAGGACCAGTTCGCCGAGACGCTGGTGACCGTGGCGCGCCGCGGCGCGCAGCTGACCAGCGTCATGGTCTCCGAGCTGGACGTGATGCAGCGTGACGAGGCCACTCCGGAGCGGATGAAGCTCCTGTTCGCGCTCGACCACCTGGCGAACCGCATGGAGCGCAACACCAACAACCTGCTGGTGCTGGGCGGTTCAGGGCACGGGCGGGCGCGCAGCACCGACGTGCCGCTCTCCACCGTGATCATGGTGGCCGCGCAGCAGATCGAGCAGTTCGGCAGGGTGGAGACGGGCGTCGTCCAGCCCGGCATCGACATCGCCGCCCGCGCCGTGCACGACGTGGCGCACATCCTGGCCGAGCTGCTCGACAACGCGACCCGCTATTCGCCGCCGGAGAAGAGCGTCGGAGTCGCCGCCTGGCGGCTGTGGGACCGGGCCGTGGTGCAGGTCGTCGACGACGGTGTGGGCATCAAGCCCAAGCGGCGCGCCGAGCTCAACTCCGCCCTGTCGGAACCCCGTAACAGGATCGGCGGCGTGCGGTCCATGGGTCTGCACGTGGTGGCGCAACTGGCCGCGCGGCACGGAATCGGGGTCGAGCTGCGTGCTTCGGAGAGCCCCGGCACCATCGTCGAGATCATGCTCCCCGCCGGCGTGCTGGGCGCCGCTCCCCGTCCCGAAGCCCCGCAGTTGCCGCAGGGCGCGGCGGCCGGCCGCAAGGGCGGAGAGGGTTCGGAGTCCGCGGCGTCCGGGCTCTCCGACGGGGACGACGAGATGCCTTCGCTGGAGTCCCCGGCTCCCCGGGCCGACGGACTGCTGCCCGGACGGGGCCGCGGCCGGCCAGAGCCCCTGACGTCCGGCGCCGCGGCGAGCGACGCGCGGCGGAGCGACCACGAGCGCAGCGCCGCAGGCGGCGACGAGAGCCGGGAGACGGCGCGTCAGCACGGCGGTTCCAACGGGTCGTCCCGGCTGGGAAGGATGCAACGACTGGGCGGCCGCGGGGAGTTCGGCGTGCCGTCCACCGCGTCCCGTTCCACGCCGGGCGACCCGGCGCCGAGCCCGCAGGGCACGGCGGAGCACAGCGGGCGTCGCGAGCCGCAACCGGCGCAGACCGCCGGCATCTCCGCCGCGGGACTGCCCGTACGGCGGCGCAAGCAGGCAGAAGAGCAGCAGCCGGTCCGTGCCCGGAGCGAGGAAGGCGACGGCGCGGGCGCCTCGACCGCCGGAGCCGCGTCCAAGTCCCGCACCTCGCCGCCCCGCCGCCGGGACTCGCGCCAGATCTCCGACGTCCTGACCGCCTATTCGCAAGGCATCAACAGGAGCATGAGCCGCCGGGAGCGCTCTGCCCCCTCGGACCCGAGCGGTCCGGGAAACCGGAATGCCGACGACACCCAACGGAATACGTGATGAGCCGATCCATCGATCTGAACTGGCTGCTGGGCGACTTCGCCCGGCGGCTTCCGGAAGTCACCCACGCCGTCGCCGTTTCCGTCGACGGGCTGACCCTCGCCTTCACCGGGATCCCCCGTGACGACGCCGACCGGCTGGCCGCGATCGCCTCCGGCATCGTCAGCCTGCTCTCCGGGGCGGCCGAGCTGACGGGCACGGACCCCGTGGAGCACAGCCTGACCGCGATGGAGGGCGGCTACATGTTCTCCATGGCGGTCTCCGGCGGCGCGTCGCTGCTGGTGTTCACCACGCGGGAGGCGGACATCGGGGAGGTCAGCTTCATGATGTCGGAGCTGATCAACCAGGTCGGTGAAGCGCTGTCGCCGGAGGCCCGCGACGACGAACGCCAGACCGCGCCCAGCTGAACCCGCCGGCCGGTGCGCCGCCTTCCCCCACCCGTATCCATCCATCGGAGCCCTCAATGACGAAAGACGCACGATCGGTGCGCGGCAAGAGAATACGGACAGCCTGCGCGGTGGCCCTCACGCTCGCGGTGACCGCGACCGCGGGGTGCACCGGAGAGAGCGGTGCCGACGACGAGACCGTGACGATCGGCCTCATCTCCTCCCTCTCCGGCGTCTACAAGCCCGTGGGCACGGAGACACGCGACGGGTTCAAGCTGTACCTCGACACGCACGACGGCAAGCTGGGCGGCCGCAAGATCGACCTCAAGATCGCCGACGAGGGCGACGGCCCGCCCACGGCGCTCCCCGCCGCCAAGAAGCTGATCAAGAAGGACCGGGTGGACGTCCTCACCGGTGTCACCGGCGGCGGCTCCGTCAAGGCCATGCTGCCGCTCGTGACGCGGAACAAGATCCCGCTGGTGGGGTCGAACGCCCGTCCCCCCGTCAAGGACGGCGAGTACGTCTGGCACACCAGCTTCATGTCGGACGAGCCGGGCGCGGCCATCGCACAGCACGTCAAGGACGAGGTGGACGGCCCGGTCTACGCGATCGGCCCGGACTACCAGGGCGGCCACGACGAGATGCGCGGCTTCACCACCGCCTTCGAGAAGGTCGGCGGCGAACTCGCCAACCCCGACGGCAAGACGACGTGGACGCCCTTCCCGAAGACCACCAACTTCGCACCGTACTTCGCCAAGATCGCGAGGACGGGCGCCAAAGCGGTCTACTGCTTCTACGCCGGCAAGGCCGCGATCGACTTCGTGAAGCAGTACGCCGAGTCCGACATCGCGGATCTGCCCCTGTACTCCGCCGGGTTCATCACCGAGGGCTCCGTGCTGCCCGCCCAGGGCAAGACGGCCAAGGGCATCTACTCTGTGCTCAACTACTCCGCGGACCTGGACAACGAGGCCAACCGGAAGTTCGTCTCCGACTGGACGGCCAAGCACGACGCGCCGCCCACGAGCTACGCGGAGGCCTCGTACGACGCCGCGGCGACGCTGGACAAGGCGATCGGGGAAGCCGCCAAGAAGGGCGAGGTGAACTCCGAGACGATCAACAAGGCCATCGCCGGGCTCGGCAAGATCGACAGCCCGCGCGGCACGTGGGAGTACAGCGAGAAGACGCACACTCCCGTGCAGCAGTGGTACCTGCGCCAGGTGCGCCCCGACGGCAAGCAGTTGGCGAACGTGGTGGTCAAGGACTTGTCGACGCTCGGTAGTTGACGTGGACGTACTGGACGCGCAGCTCGTTCCGGCGGTCGACGGCGTGGCCTACGGGCTGCTGCTGTTCGTCGTGGCCGCCGGTCTGAGCCTTGCCTTCGGCACGGCCGGGGTGCTCAACCTCTGCCACGGTGCGCTGTACGCCGTCGGCGCCTACACGGGCGCCGAGTTGAGCGACGGCACCTGGGAGGGCATGCTCCTCGGCCTGGCCGCCGGTACGGCCCTCGCGGGGGCGGCCGGCGTGCTGCTGGCGGCGTGCACCGCCCCGCTGGTGCGGCGCGGTCATCTCGCGCAGGCGCTGCTGACGTTCGGTCTCGCCTTGATCGGCGGCGACCTGCTCGTCGAGTACTTCGGTTCCGACGCGATCCCCGTACGGATACCCGGGGCCCTCGACCAGTCGGTGGACCTGCTCGGGCACCGCTACCCGGCCTACCGGCTCGGTTTCATCGCCATGGCGCTGCTGCTCGCGGGCTCCGGCACGTGGGTGCTGACGCGCACCCGCGCGGGGGCCGCCGTGCGCGCCGCGGCCGCCGACTCGCAGATGCTCGCGACCACCGGCCGCAGCCCCCGGGCCGTGCACACCGGGGTGCTCGCCGCCGCCGGGGCGCTGGCCGGGGCGGCCGGGGTGCTGGGCGCGCCGATCATCGGGCCCGGGCCGGACACCGGTGACACGGTGCTGATGCTCTCCCTGGTGGTCGTGGTGCTGGGCGGGCTGAGGTCCCTGTGGGCGATCCTGTTCGCCTCGGTCGCCGTGGGCGAGGTGCAGACGCTCGGTGTCTCCCTGGCCGCGGACTGGGCGCCGTATCTGCTGTTCGCCGCCATGGCCCTGGTGCTGTCCGTACGGGCGCACCGCGGTGCGGTTCCCGAGCCCGCCGGCGAGGACGGCGGCGGCGCCCCGGCGGCCGCCCCGGTCTCACGGCTGCTGCGCGCGCTCGCCCGCGCCCGCCGCCCACGGCCCGGCTCCGCGCGGCGGACGGGCATCGCGGGAGAGCCCGGAAACCCGGAGGTGCGGCGCGGCGGCACCGGCGGAGGAACCGGCCCGAGCCGTACGGCGAGTGCCGCGGTGGCAGCCGGCCGGCTGCTCCCCGGCCCGGTCCGCAGGGCGGGGCCGGCACTCGCGCTCCTCGCGGCTCTCGTCCCGCTGCCGGTGCTGCTGTCCCCGTACGCCCTCTCACTGGTCGGCTACGCGCTGGCGCTGGGGCTGCTCGCGGTCAGCGTCACCGTCCTGACCGGTTACGCGGGCCTCCCCACGCTGGGGCAGGCGGCCCCGTTCGCCGTCGGCGCGTACACCACGGCGCTGCTCGCCGGGGCGGGCTGGACGGTGGGGCCCGTCCAGGTACTCGCCTCCGCGGCGTTCGCGGCGCTGTTCGCGCTGGTCACCTCTCCCGCGGTGGTACGCGCCCGCGGCACGACCGTGCTGATGATCACGCTCGCCATCGGGGAGCTGACCGTCGTCGCCGCCGGTGAACTCAAGTCCGTCACCGGCGGAACGGAGGGGCTCATCGACTTCCCGCCCACCCAGGCGCTGTGGGGCGGCGAGCCGCTTGTCGACGAGAGCCCCGCCTACAACTACAGCCTCGCCGTGGCCGCCTGCGCCATCGCGCTCACGCTGTACTTCCTGCGCTCACCCGCCGGGAAGCTGCTGATCGGCACCCGCGAGGCCGAGGACCGCATGCGTGCCTCCGGCCATCCCGTGACCCGGTACCTCCTGCTCGCCTACGTCGGGGCCGGTGCTCTGGCAGGCGTCGGCGGCTCGCTGCTGACCACCGTGCAGGCGTACGTCTCGCCCGCGGACGTCGGCTTCGAGATCGCGGCGTTCGCGCTGCTGGCGGCGGTCATCGGCGGCACCCGTTCAGTGCTGGGCGCCATGTTCGGCGCCGGGCTCATCGTCTTCATCCGGGACTGGCTCTCCGCGTCGTGGCCCGGCCACGGGCCGCTCCTGCTGGGCGTCCTCTTCGTCCTCACCGTCTACCTGCTTCCGCACGGCCTCGCCGGACTCCGCACGGCCCGCCCGCCGATCCCGGACCGCCGGACCCCCGCACCCGAGGGCACCCCATGACACGCGACCACCCCCGGCCCCGCAGCGCGGCCGGCACGGCGAACCGCTCCGCCCCGCGCCCGGCGGTGGTCCCGTGCTGACGCTCTCCCACCTCACCCGCCGGTACGGCAGCCTCACCGCCGTCGACGACGTGAGCCTGCGGCTGCCCGCGGGAGCCCGGCACGCCGTCATCGGGCCCAACGGCGCCGGCAAGACCACGCTGCTGAACCTCGTCGCCGGCACGGCACGCCCCGACAGCGGGCGAATCCTGCTGACGCCCCCCGGCTGCCCCGGCGAGGGGAACCCGGCGGAGGGCTCCGGCACCGCGAAAGCCGCGCAGGCCGCCGACATCACGCGTACGACGGCCGCCCGCCGCAGCCGGCTGGGCATCGCCCGCAGCTACCAACAGCCGTCCGTCATCGCGGGGTTGAGCGTGCTGGACAATGTGGTCCTGGCCGCCTGGCGGCATCACCGCGAGGGCAGAGCCGCGTGGCGGCGGCCGTCCGCCGGACGGCGCCTGCGGGAGACCGCACTGGCCGGCCTGGAGACCGTCGGCCTGGCCGGGCTCGCGGACCGGCAGGCAGGCGAACTCTCGCACGGGCAGCGCCGCATGCTCGATCTGGCCGCCGCACTCGCCGGAAAGCCGCGCCTGCTCCTGCTGGACGAGCCGGCGGCCGGACTCACCGACCGCGACATCGGCCGCCTCGTCACCCTGCTCCGGGACATCCCCACGGACGTCGCGCTGCTGCTGGTCGAGCACCACATCGAGGTGGTGACCGCGCTGGCGGACACCGTGACCGTCCTCGCCGCGGGCCGCGTACTGGTGAGCGGCGGCACTCGAGACGCACTCGCCCGGCCCGAGGTCCGCGAGATCTACCTGGACGCCGTCCCTGCCTCGGCGGAAACGCCGGCGGGCTGCTCCGCGCCCCCGACCGGTCCGAGAGGATGACCCCGATGCTCGAACTCACCGGTCTCACAGCCGGCTACGACGGCGGGACGGTCCTGCACGAGCTGGATCTGAGCGTGCCGGCCGGAAGCGTGCACGCCGTCGTGGGCCACAACGGCGCCGGCAAGACGACCCTCGTGAACACCGTGGCCGGCTTGCTGCGTCCCGACGCCGGCACCGTGCGGGTCAACGGGCGGGACGTCGGCGGCCGGCCGGCCCATCAGGTGGCGCGCGCGGGCATCGGGCTGGTGCCGCAGGGGCGGCGGGTGTTCGCCGGCCTCACCGTGGGCGAGCACCTGCGGCTCTCGTACCGTCCGCCGCGCCCGGCGAAGGGCGACGGCGGCCGTGCGGCACGCCGGGAGAGGACGTGGACGCCGGAGAGGGTGCTGGAGCTGCTGCCCCGGCTGGGCGAGCGCCGCGGGCACCGGGGCTCCGAACTGTCGGGCGGCGAGCAGCAGATGCTCGCGCTCGCCCGCGCCCTGCTCGGCACCCCCAGGGTGCTGCTGCTGGACGAGCCGACGGAGGGCCTGGCTCCCGTGGTGGCACGCCGGATACGCGAACTGATCGGCACCCTGGCGCAGGAGGGGATCTCCGTGCTGCTGGTCTCGCCGAGCCCCGCGCTGGCCGTCCAGTGCGCCGACACGGTCACCGTCCTGACATCCGGACGCGTCACCGCACGCTTCGAAGGGGGTCCGCTGCGGTCCGACCCCGGCGCGCTGCACGCCGCGCTGGAGCTGTCGCCGCTCCCGTCGGCGGCAGTCGACGGGCCGCCCGCGTCAAAGGCGAGCACGGGCACGGTCGGTACGGGCGAGGACGGCGCGGAGGCGGACGGCGCGCTGAAGGCGAGCGTGCCCGACGCCGGACCGGGCGCGCCATAGCAACCGGCCGGAGAAGGTCGACGAGCACGGCCCGGGCATCGGAGCGCCGTACACCGCGTCAACACACGTCCGCCCTGCACGAGTCGGAGCCAGGGGCCCGCTGTCGTGCCGGTCAGTCGCGGCGCAGCGCCTGGCCGCCGAAGCCCCCGGACGCCGGGCCCCGGTTCTGCCCGTCCCACCAGGCGTGGAAGTCCGGCTCCCGCATGGCCTGCCAGTCCGGCGTGCGTACGACCTGCTCCTCGCCCATCCGCCGCGCGAGGCCGACCATCTGCGTACCGACAGTGCTACGGCCTTCGTCGTACGCCGTCAGGATCTCCTGCCAGCTTCCCCCGGAACGCCACGCGCTCTCCAGCGCGGCGGCGTCCTGCAGCGCCTTCACACTGCCCGCGCCGATGTGCGGCCGGGCGACCGTCGCCGCGTCTCCCGCGAGCATCAGCCGCCCGCGGACGTAACTCGGCACCTCGAGGTCGTAGATGGGCTGGATGAACGTGCGGTCCTCCGGGCTGCGCAGCACGCAGTCCGCCCAGTACGGCGGGAAGTGCTCGGCCACGAGACCGCGCAGGTAGGAGGTCAGTCCGGCGGCCACCTTGCCGGGCGGCAGCGAGGTCGGGGTACGCAGCTCCGCGTCGAGGCCCGAACCGGCGGGCGGGCGTGTGTAGAGCACCCAGTTCATGCGGTGCCCCTCTTTGCGGTCCGGGATCAGGTACATCATGCAGTGACCGCCCGGGAAGACGACGGTGCGCGCCTCCTCGTGACCGCCCTCGGGCAGGTCCGCGGGCGCCTCGGACGTGCCGCGCCAGCCCAGGTAGCCTGCGTATGCGGGGGCGAGCCGGGGGAACATCGCCCGCCGGACGACGGAGCGGTAGCCGTCGGCGCCGATCACCAGGTCGAAGTCCTCCGCGGTGCCGTCCGCGAGGCGCACCGAGGCCCCGCCGGCTTCGGTCGACACCTCCGCGACGTCGGTCTCCGGGCGGAAGTCCGTCCCGTCCGGGACGCGCTGCCTCAACTCGCTCCAGAGGGAACCCCAGTTGTAGGCGCGGAAGGGGAAGGGCTGCCGGGCCATGGTCCGGCCCAGGTCCGACCCGCCGTCGCGTACGGTCCACAGCCGCCGGGACAGGGGCACCCAGGGCATGCTCCGCGTCATGTAACCGGCGGCTTCGAGCTCGGCGAAGCGGTCGTCGTGCACGCCGATCCCGACGCCGCGGTCGCGCAACTCGCCGCCCGCGCGCTCGAATACGGTCACCTTCCGGGCGCCGCCCCGGTACGCGGCCAGCGCCATGGCGCATCCGGCGATGCTGCCGCCGACGACGGCGACCCTGCCTCCACCCATTGCGATGTGCCCCCTCACCAACTCGCAGACAGGTGAAGGAGGTTCGCACACAGCGGGGCGCGCGGCGAAGGCGGGGGTACGGCCTCTCCTCCCTTACGGGACGCCGTGGCCGGCTACTTGACTGGACCCTGGAGTGAAGTCCGTTACCGGGCAGTCGCGTTGGGCCGAAGTCAGGACGTCACCTGCGGGGCCAGGACGGTCACTCCTCGTCGTGCCGGAAGGCGTCGTTGATCAGGCTGTCGATGTCGGAGCCGTCGCCCATGTCGATGCAGCCGGGGATCAGACGCGAGACGATCTCCCCGAGGGTCGACTCCTTCACTGTGTCGCCGAAGTCCGCGTCGGGGTCCCCCCAGGCGCGTCCGGCGATCCCCAAATCCACGCAGTTGAGCATGCGGGCGAACTGCGCGAACGACAGGTCGGTCCGGAGCCGCTGCCCCCGTGCCGCCAGTACCTCCTTGTACAGCCGCGCCCACTCCGACTCCGCGAGGCGGTAAGCGCTCTGGAGCGCCTCCTTGATCACGGGGTCCGCGTCCGCGTACACCGCGGCGTAGAGGTACAGCCGGTGCAGGTCCGAATTGAACGCCGCCTGCTGCACCAGGAGCGCCGTCCTGCGGATGGCGGCCGCGAAGTTCCTGGCGGTCTTGAGGTGTTCGACGACTCTCTCGTCCCTGGCGATGTGCAGGGACCAGTGGGCCCGGTACAGCGCGAAGCTGAGCAGGTCGGCGAGGAAGTCCCTGTGTCTGCTCCACCTCACGGTGAACGTCCGGGGCGTCACCTCTTTCTCGGGCTTGCAGCGCCTGTTGACGGCCTCGGCCACTCTCTCGTACGAGACCATGTTGCCGACCCTGCAGACGCTCGAACCAGGAGCGTCGCCCACCTGCACCAGCGGCTCGGAGAACATGCGCTCCAGCTGGTGCAGCCCTCCGACGATGCACAGGCGGGTCGTCTCGCTCTCGACCTTCCTGCGCCGGGCCTCCTCGTTCTTCCCGATCACCCGGTGAACGATCGGCCACAAGGCACCGAACTCCTTGTCACAGTCAGACATGGCGTCACTTTCACCGCCTGCGGCGCCACCGGCAAGGTCGGCTGCGCTACGTAACAAAACGTCAGATCTACTTGCTCGTCTGCGAGTTGTGCGCTACCGGACAACACATGGAGATACTGATGAGTCTCTCAGACCGCGGTACGTGACACCAGTGCGGTCCGCACGCCACGAGGGCCTACTGGACCTTCGACGAGCTCCTCCGCAAGGCGGTACTGCTCTTCCTGTCCGAAGGGCGGCCGATCAGCATCGTGCCCGTATCCCGACGATCTGTTTTCACGGTCCCACTCGGCAAAGGACTCAAGGGCCGGCCGATATCTCGAAGGCCGGATATGTCGCCGGCTCGACGCGCCCACGCCTGGCCGGAAATAGGGAGGGGTGGCGGGATTCCCATGAGGACCGCGGTCACAGGACCCGAGAACGCCTGCTATCCGGGCGCCTGGGGCTTTCGGATTTTCTTCCCGCGACGGAATACGGCAGCGCCGCCGCGTGGTCCTGACGTCACTCTACGGTGATCCTCGGGTTCGTTATCCGGTCGCAACTCTTCCACCAGCGACAACATCCGCGCGTAATGCAAGGATGCAGCGCAACTCGCCCTTTCGGGTGCGGCCTGCCGAACGTTCCCCCAGGAGGCTCGAAGTTGTCTGCGCGTACCCCGTTCCGTCCGGTCGCAGTTGCTGTCCCCTTCGCCCTGGCGTGCGGCCTGCTGGCCGGCTGCACCAGCACGAAGTCGTCCGGCGCGGGAGGCTCGGAGATCCAGCTGGTCGCGCAGGGCAAGCTGACGGTGTGTACGCATCTGCCGTACGAGCCCTTCCAGTTCAAGAAGTCCGGCAAGGTCGTCGGCTTCGACGTCGACATGATGGACCTGGTGGCCGACGAGCTCGAGGTCGACCAGAAGATCGTGGACACGCCCTGGGAGGGCATCCAGTCCGGCGAGGACCTCAACGCCAACAAGTGCGACGCGGCCGCCGCCGGCATGACCATCAACGACGTGCGCAAGAAGAACCTGGACTTCTCCGCCCCGTACTTCGACGCCACTCAGGCCCTGATCGCCAAGAAGGGCGCCAAGTACTCGTCGCTGAAGGACCTCAAGGGCAAGAAGCTCGGCGTCCAGGCCTCCACCACCGGTGAGGAGTACGCCAAGGAGAAGGCTCCGAAGGGCGTCGAACTCGTCCAGTTCGAGGATGTCGGCCTGCTGCTCACCGCCGTCAAGTCGGGACAGGTGACCGCGGGCATCAACGACAACGGCGTGCTCTACGACTACGTCAAGACGAACCCGGACACGGACGTCACCGCCGAGTTCGACACCGGCGAGCAGTACGGCTTCGGCGTTCGCAAGGGGAACTCCGCCCTGCGCAAGCAGATCAACGAGGTGCTGAAGAAGGCCGAGTCCGACGGCACCTACGACAAGATCTACAAGAAGTGGTTCGGCGAGGCGCCCGAGAAGTAGGTCCCGGTCCGGTCGCAGGCCGGAAGTGCCGGCGAGCAGGCAGCAGTTGAGGAGCGCACACCACATGTCCATGTCCCGCCGGCAGCGGAAGCGGGCCTTTCGGGCCGTCCAGTACGGCGTGCTGGCTCTCGTCGTAGTCGGCATGGTCTTCGGCGCCGACTGGGGTGAGATACGCAGGGCCTTCTTCGACCTCGACGTCGCGCAGGCCCAGTTCCCCGGCATCATCACCACCGCCCTGGTCAACACCGTCGTCTACACCCTCCTCGGGTTCGGCTTCGGCCTTGCGCTGGGCCTGATCCTGGCGCTGATGCGGCTGTCCTCGGTGCCGCCCTACCGGTGGCTGGCGACCTGTTACATCGAGTTCTTCCGCGGCGTGCCGGCGCTGCTGGTGTTCATCGCGCTCGGCTTCGGCGTCCCGATCGCCTTCCAGGTCGTCATCAACCAGTACGTCACCGTGATGCTCGCCCTCGGCCTCGTCGGCGCCGCCTACATGGCGGAGACGATCAGGGCAGGCATCCAGGCCGTGCCCAAGGGCCAGGTCGAGGCGGCCCGTTCGCTGGGGATGTCGCAGGGCCGGGCCATGCGCTCGATAGTCATCCCGCAGGCGTTCCGTATCGTCCTGCCGCCGCTGACCAACGAGTTGATCCTGCTGACGAAGGACTCCTCGCTGGTCTACCTGCTCGGCCTGTCCCTCGGCCAGTACGAGCTGGCCAAGTTCGGCCGTGACGCGCTGAACGAGAACCGCAGCCTGACCCCGATCCTCGTCGCCGGGCTGTGCTACCTGATCATCACCCTCCCGCTCGGCCACCTGGTCCGGCGGCTCGAGGCCCGTACCGCGAAAGCCAGGTGACCGAAGGTGACCGCGCACAACGGAGAAGCGGCCGTCCGCAAGGTGAAGGCGGCCGGCCAGGACGAACCGGCCGGCGACGAGGCCGCGATACGGGTCGAGGGGCTGCACAAGTCCTTCGGCAAGCTCGAAGTGCTCAAGGGCGTCGACTTCACGGTGCGCCGCGGCGAGGTCGTGTGCGTCATCGGGCCGTCCGGCTCGGGCAAGTCGACGCTGCTCCGGTGCGTGAACCTCCTGGAGGAGCCGACGGCGGGGAGCGTCTCCCTGTCCGGCACCGAACTGACCGACCCCGACGTGGACATCGACCGGGTCCGGCGCCGCATCGGCATCGTCTTCCAGAGCTTCAACCTCTTCCCGCACCTGTCCGTGCTGGCCAACCTGACCATCGCCCAACGGCGCGTTCTCGGACGCAGCAAGGACGAGGCGGAGCGGATCGCACGGGCCAACCTGCGGCGGGTCGGCGTAGCCGAGAAGGAGTCGGTCTATCCGGCCCAGCTCTCCGGCGGCCAGCAGCAGCGTGTGGCCATCGCCCGCGCCCTGTCCATGGACCCGGAGCTGATGCTCTTCGACGAGCCGACGTCCGCACTCGACCCCGAACTCGTCGGGGACGTCCTCGCCGTGATGCGACGCCTCGCGGACGAAGGCATGACGATGATGGTCGTCACCCACGAGATGAGCTTCGCCCGCGAAGTCGCGGACCGCGTGGTCTTCATGGACGGCGGCGTCATCGTCGAGGAGGGGCCCCCGAACCGGGTGATCGGCGACCCGCAGCACCAGCGCACCCGCACCTTCCTCCGCCGGGTGCTCGACCCGGCCGCCGCCGAGGTCGCCGAGGACGGCGCACCGCTGGCCTGACTGTGCCGCGCACCGCGGGCGGAGCAACAGGAGGTGCGAGTCGAACGGCACATTGCGTTCGGGCCTTGTCTAGGGGTACGACGGCAACATGGTGCCCGGGCCGGCACAGCCATCGGATCGTGCCGGCGCCGCAGCAGGCATCGTTCACTGACGAGCGGGTATGCGGCGTCGGACTCGACCCAGGCCTTACGCGGAGGCCCGCACGCTCTCCGCACCGGCCGGTACGGTGGTGTCTCCACGTCGTCGACCAGCGCACGCACAAAGGAGAATCGGTCTATGCCACAGGGCGAAGCGGCGGTCAGGAACCCGGAAAAGGGCTACGTAGCGCTGCTCGGCTGGAGCATCAATGCGGTGGAAGCTCTCGACCGGTTCGACCGGCGATACATCGTCGTGGCGCCGGAGTGGGCCGAGGAGTACTGCATCGAGCACGACATCCCTTACGTGCCGTGGAACTTCGAACGGCTCAACGACCGCTCCATGGAGATCGCCGAGACCCTGAAGCAGAAGGGGGTCGACGTCGCGATACCGCTGTTCGAAGAGACGGTGGAATGGGCGGGCGCGATCAACTCCGTCCTGCTGGACAACCCGCGTCTGTACGGTCAGGCAATGCTGCTGCGCGACAAGGCCCTGATGAAACGCCGCGCGCAGCTCGGCGGCATCCGGGTCGGGATATTCGAGGAAGCCCACGACCGGGACGACGTGATCCGCTTCCTGAAGCGCGTCAACCAGACACTCCTCAAGCTGGACGGCGACCCGAACGATCCGATTCACCTCAAGGCGTTCGACAAGGCGGGATGCCTCGGACACCGCGTCATCCGCACCCCGGACGAGGTCGACTCGATTCCGGAAGAGGAGTTCCCGTTCCTCATGGAGTCGCACCTCGACGGCTGGGAGTTCGCGGTCGAGGCGTGGATACACAACGGGAAGATCAAATTCCTCAACATCTCCGAATACGTCACGCTGGGATATTCGGTCTTCGTGCCGGCGACCCCGGAACTCGAGCGTTACCGTCCGCAGATCACGGCGCAGATCGAGAAGCTCATCAAGACCTTCGAGATCGACTTCGGCTTCGTGCATCCCGAGTACTTCGTCACCAGTGACGGCGAGATGTACTTCGGCGAGGTCGCCTACCGGCCGCCGGGCTTCAAGGTGTTCGAGCTGCTGGAGCGGGCGTACGGATTCAACGCCTACCAGGGGCTCGTGCTGGCCTTCGACCCCAAGACGACCGAGGAGGAGATCGACGCCTTCTTTCCGCGCGAGGTCGTCGACGCGTCCGGGGTCGCCGGCTGCTTCGGGGTCTACCCCCGCCGCCGCGTCGTCCGCGAACTGCAGATCCCCCAGGAGACCGAGGACGACGACTACTACGAGTCGCACGACCTCTCGTCGCCGCTCGAGGAGACCGTCACCAAGAGGACCGCGTTCGGCACCCACTGGGGTCTGGTGTACTTCTTCGGCGACGACGCGTACCGGATGCGCGACCTGCTGAAGAAGCAGGAAGAGCTCGACTTCTACGTCTGATCGGGCTCTGTGGACGCAGGAGACCTGACCAAGGGAAACCCAGTGAAACCGACCGTCGATGCCAGCGGTGAGGCCACGACGCTGGACAAGCGCGTGACCTCACTCGACGACGCTGTCCAGGCCATGGCCGAGACCCGCGACTTCGGCAAGCACACGAAGCTGCGGCGGGTCCTGGAAGCATTGCGGCGGGTGCTCATGCAGCCCGGCGGCGCCGCGGCTGTCCAGGCCAGAGCGCAGTCCCTGGAGGAAGCGGGGCTGTTCCAGGGGACGGACTGGGCCTCACCGGAGATCCTCATCCCGTCGCTGGTCGGCCCGAGCCTGCACAGCGGAGACGTGGACACCGTCGTCATGGAGGCGACCAGCGAGCTGCGGATGCTCGCCGTCGCCCGCGGCGACTTCGCACACCCGACGTTGCCCGCCGAGGACGCCCGCCAGTTCCTGTCCCAGGTGCTGGCGGCGAACATGGAGCTGATGTTCACCCCGCCCAGCGAGGCGGAACGAACCCAGCAGGGACGTGCCGCACAGCTCGTCCGGGACATGTTCCGCCACCTCGCCGAGGAGATCGGCTACGACAGCATCCTGGACAACCTGGTCGACGAGATCTGGCGGATCCTGCGCCAGCGTCCGGTCCAGGTCGAGTCGGTGCAGTCCCTGATCACGCGGATCGCGGTCTACCGCGACGACCCGGACGTGGATCTGGGCGTGTCGTCTGGGCACGGCATCGACCGGCTCATCACGAGCCTGTTCGGAACCACCGAGGCGTGCCGGGAGGACCCGGGCATCGACGTCTTCCGCTCCCGGCTCGAGGCGATGGACACCGGCGGCCTGCAGTCCGAGGCGACGGGGTTCGCGCGGGCGATGCACGACACCGGCCTGGTGTCGCCGTACCACGCGGAACTGCTGCGGTACCTCCTGCGCGAGAGCGACTACCTCATCGGTGAGGCGCTCGGGCTGTCCGACACCGGCCGGAACTGCCTGATGCGCTACAGCCAACTGGTGCACCGGCTGATCGACGTGGCCGTGCACCCGCAGACCGCCCAGTGCATCTACGGGCTGGCGCTGCTGCTCGACCGCGGCATCCTCTACGAGCCGCCGATCGTGCCCGCGCTGTGGCGCCAGCTGGGGCTCGAACTCTCGCCGGTCGCGCAGGAGAGGCTGACGGCGGTCTTCGGCGACGTGCCGAATCCACAGGCGCGGCTGGTCGCGGGAGTGCTCTCGGTGCTGGGGCAGCCGCTCGGCGTCGGTCAGGGCGACAACCCCACCTGCCAGTCTGCCCGCGCGCTGTCGATGTGGTCGTACAACGACCCGGACTACCTGCTGCAAGTGGTGGTCTGGGCGGCCCGCGACAACGAGATCCTCATGCACTTCGAGGGTCAGCCGATCTCGTCGAAGGACAGTGAGGCCGGAGTCGCGAGCACACTGCCGACCGACCTGGACCCGGTGTCGCTGCTGGTGGTGCCACATCTGGACCGCATCTACGCCGAGATGGGGCGGCGCTGCGCCGGACGGCCGGGTGACCCGCACCGGTGGGTCAACCCCGAGTTCCACGGCTGGTGGGCGGCCCGCGGATTCCACATCAACGTCGACGTCGAGACCGGCAACCTGGTCGACCTCGACGAGTTCCTGCGGCAGTTCCACGCCAGCTACCACCCGTCCTACAACGGCGAGCAGCCGGTCATCCATCCGCAGCCGGCCGGCGTCGCCGTCACCGACAGCGCGGCCCGCTACGTCGGCTGGCACGCGATCACGATCCTGCGGGTCGCGCCCGATCCGCAGGACGTCATGCGGGTGTACTTCTACAACCCCAACAACGACAGCGGCCAGGACTGGGGCGACGGCGTCGTCGTCTCCACCGCGGGCAACGGCGAGCGGTTCGGCGAGGCATCACTGCCGTTCGACCAGTTCGCCTCCCGGCTCTACATCTTCCACACCGACCCGCTCGAGGGCGGCGAACCCGAGCGGGTGCCCGCCGGGGACATCGCGCGGATCATCGGCTACATCGAGCGCAGCTGGGGCGACGACCGGCTGCCCGCGGGAAAGCTGCAAGCCCTCAGAAGACCCACGAGCCTGTGAGTCTGCTTCGCCCCGGGTCCGCCGCTCCCAGGTGATCGTCCACGAGTGACAGCACCTGACCTCCCACCGTCGGGTCCGAGGCCGGGCGCGCTCTCTGTGCGCCGAGGTCGGACACACGCAGGGGCCTGCGGAAGACGCCGAACGCGCCTTCCGCGGGCCACCGTTGCCCGCCCTCCCGAAGGCCAAGTCGACCGGCCCCGGCCCTTGGACGTCGAAGTACAGCTGCCTACGTGCCCCGGCCTGCACAGATGCAGGACTTAAGGGTCGGTGCACAACCGGTGCACATCACGGCGCCTCCGGCTTCCTGCGCTGAACGTCGTCATCCCGTCCTGCGCCGGTCCACGAACGTGCGCAACTTGCCGCTGGCCGCTGTCCGTTCGAACGCGGCGCTGTCGGTGATCTCGACCGTGCACGTGAGGAGGTCCTCCTCCTCGACCGCGGAGCGCAGGTCAGGAACCTCCGCCAGGAAGGCGGCACGAGCGGAGTCCGCCGACGGGGCATAGCGTTCGTCGAGCCGGACGGTGAGCCGTTCCCGCGCGGCCTCCGAGGTGAGGACGATCTGGAGTTCGCCGCGGTAGCCGAGGCACGTCTCGGCCGCTTCGACGAAGCGCCGGTAGTGGTAAGAGTTCGTGCCGACGCGTGCCACATCGCCATGACGGCCGAGGAGTTCGATCCGCGGGGCGCGGTTGCCACAGGGACACACACCGTCGAGCGCCCGGCCGATGTCGCCGATCTGATAGCGCTCGAGCCGCTGCCCGGACCGGGCCCGGCTGGTGAAGACCAGTCGCCCCGGTTCACCGGCCCGTACCGGCCTGTCCTCGTCAAGGTCGAGGATCTCCAGGGTGTGCAGGTCGGTCAGCACGTGATGGACGGAGCCTTCGGCGTGCTCGCACTGGCAGGCCAACGGCCCGAGATCGGTGCTGCCGTACGCGGCCGACCGGATCACCTCGACGCCGAAGTCCACGGTGAGGACACGGCGTTGCTCGGCGGTGAAGTGCTCGCCCCCGTAGTACACCTTCCGGACTCCGCCGTAGGCGCGCAGGGTCTCGCCCTGGGCGTGGAAGAGCTGCCAGAGGTAGGAGGGCATACCGAAGAGGGTGTCGGCCCTGTATGCCACGAGGGCTTCCGCGACTGCGGCGAGGTCGGTGCCCGCGGACAGCGGGATCTGCGTGGCGTTCAGCCGCTCCAGTATGGAGAAGAAGCTGATGAAACCGCCGTACATGCTGCCGCTGTAGAAGAGGTTGGCGGCGCGGTCGCGTGCCGGGTCGAACCCGGAGTCGAGCAGGCCGTTCGCGGCGGCGCGCATCTGGGTGTCGTAGTCGGCGTTGGTGAAGACCGAGAGCGCGGGCGCGCCTGTGCTGCCGCCGCTGCGGAAGTACAGGTGGGCGTGTTCGGGGGCCAGGCTGCGCAACTGCTCCTGGACGCCTGCCTTGTCGAGCAGCGGGCCGGTGGGCGGGGCCGGCTGTACGGCAGGCGCCACGAGGTCGTCCAGGCAGGAGGTGGCGGTGAAACGCTCGTCGGCCTGCACGGCGACCCGCCTGCTGTACCGCTGCAACGCGTAGACGCCGTCGTGGGGTTCGCCGTCGTAGGCGTCGAGCATGGAACCGACGGGGGTCACTCGCGTGACTCCGGCGCTGACGGCTGAGCGGCTGAGCTCCGCGACGTCCGCGCGGGTGCCGGCGATCGCCGCGGTCTGGAGGTAGCGCCGCATGGGGCGCAGGGTGGCGGTCATGTCGCGGCGCGGCAGCGGCTTCACCCACACGCTGCGGTGGAGCGGTGAGGCGGTCATCGCGGGACGGGTGTCGGCGAGGACGCGCCAGGAGCCGTCCTCGGCGGCGACGACCCGGGTCAGGCCGAGGTGCTGTTCGAGCCGGGCGACGAGTTCGGTGTTGGTGACCTCGGCGTGCTCGGCGACGTCGAGCCGTGTGGGAGGCAACTTGTCGGAGACTTCGGCCAGTCGGGCGGCGAAGCTGTCCGCGAAGGCGAAGACCTCTTCCCGGTCGTCGGTGTCTAGGTAGACGACCTGAGGGCTGGAGCAGGCCTGCTGGTCGAGGCGGCAGACGTCCGCGGCGAGCGCGGACTGGACGACGGGGTCGCTCCAGGCATCGCGGGTCAGGTACGCGAAAGAGATCTTGTGGCCCCACTCGACCAGCCGGCAGCCGGGCGGCGTGAGCGCGGCGACGCCGGCCACGGCGTCCTCGCCGCCCCAGACGGCGACCGCGTCGGCCGCGGCGCACAGGGGCTCCAGCCATGTGCGGCGGCTGGAGGGGAAGCTCAGGGCGATGACCCGGCGGGCGAGAATGCCGGTCTCGTCGGCGGCGGCGAGTTCGGCGAGCAGACGCGGGGCGAGCGGCGTGTCGGAGCTGCTCGTCTTCAGGACGTTGAGATTGCCGGTCAGAAGTCCCTCGACCACGCTCAGCGGAGCCACGCCCGCGGCGTTGCCCGGTGCGATGTGCACGACGAGACCGACGGGCGCCCACGCCTCGTAGACGGTCTCCCGGGCATCGGGCCGGGTGAACCGCTCCGGGTGCAGTCCGCCGAGTTCGCGGCGGAGCTTGCGCTCCAGGGCCGGGCGGCTGAGGGCGTGGGCCAACTCCGCGAGCAGGGAGGCCGCTTCCTCCAGTTCCGTGCCGCCCTCGGTGAGGCAGTCCGTCAGCCGGGCGTGCACCGGGTCGCCGGGGGTGCGCAGCGCCACGGAGAGCCGGTCGCAGGCGCACAGCACGACGTCGGTGGGCAGCTGCTCCGCCATCGTGCGCTCGGTGAGGGCAGGCAGGTCGGAGAGCAGCTCGGCGGCCTTCGCGTCGTCGATGAACGCGCCCTGCCACAGGTGGAGTCCGCTGGTCGCTCCGTGGGTCGGTGCGCTGGTCATGCCATTCCCTTCAGAAGTTCGGCGGCGGCCACCGCACAGCTGCGGTTGCGGCTCACTCCGGCCCGGCCGTGGACGGTGAACCACGGGGTCGGCTGGGCGCAGCCGCATTCCTCGCCGGGGTGCAGCGAAGCGAGGTCGCCCATGAGCACGCTCTGCGCGGGGACAGAGGTGATGTACGGGGAGACGAGGTGGAGGTAGCCGCGCTCACCGTGGGGAAGCGGTTCGAGGGTGGCGGTGTCGCGTACGGCGGCACGGGACCACACGGGAACGTGCAGCCGGTGCCGTTCGCACTCGACGTAGGGCACGCAGTGCTCGACGGACCCGAAGGTGTCGCGGATCCGCTCGGAGGGGATGCCCAGGTGCTCGGTGACCTCCGCGTAGAAGTCGTCCTTGCCGATCTGGCGGTCGGCGTGGCCCTTCCATCCACCGCCGAGCACGACGAGCGAGCCGGGCGGCAGCTGCACCGGAGGGACCCCCAGGGAACGCATCCGCTCCAGGGTGAAGTGGAGGAATGCCGGGAAACCGAAGATCCGTACCGGTAGCCCCTCGTCGGCGTACCGCTGGAGCGCCTCGATACAGCCGCGTACGTCGAACTCGTGTCCCGTGCCGGTGTGGCGCAGGGCGTGAGTGGTGTCCTGGGCCGGTGCGAAGTCGCACAGGTAGTTGTCGGTGAAGGACGTGCCGAGCTTCAGCGTGGGTGCGGGCTCGTAGCTGTAGAGCAGGTAGTTGACGGGTCGGTCCGGGGTGATCCACCCGTAGTGGTCGAAGACGCGGGCCACCATGCGCTGGGCGGAGCGGATGGTCCACTCGTCGAAGAACATCTGCGATTTCTGACCGGTGGTGCCGGAGGAAGTGAGGTGGAGAAAGACCTCGTCACGGGGTATGGAGAGCAGTTCATGGCGCTTGAAGAGGTTGGCGTGCACCAGCGGCGCGCGGACGTCCGGGCCCACGCTGGGAGCCGGCGTCTCGGGCTCGGTCGTCAGCAACGACTTGTAGAACGGGGAGCGTTCGGCATGCCATGAGTTGCTCTCGGCCATCGCGGCAGCGAAGAGGGCGTCGGTCTCGGGGCCCTGCTCGTAAGGTGCCGCAAGGTCGCACAGTTGCTGGACGTGCCGCAGCGATGCCGGATCGGGGACCTCGGCGGGAAGCAGATGGCGGTTCATGAGACAACCTCGTGAAGGGGAAGGTACGTCGCGGTCCAGGCCTTCAGGTACGCGCTCAGGTACGGCTGCACCAGCGAACTGACGGCGGTGGCGCGGAAGTCGATCTGGCGGTTGGTCCGGGAGAGCACGACGTAGTCGTGGAAGCGGTCGCCGACGCGGCGCATCGCGGGATAGAGCGCGCTGGGAACGAATCCCGCGGCCAGGAAGGCGCTGAGCCCAGCGGTGTCGGAGAGCGGGAGCAGCGTCTCGACGTAGTCCGCGCCGGTACGCGTGACCGCGGTCATCAGTGGTTCCAGCGCGTGCGCCATGGCGGCGGGGTAGGGGTGCACCGCGATGAGCGAGCAGCTTCCGGTGACCGGGTCCAGATCCGCGTACGCCTCGAACTCGCCGTCCGCCGGGGTGAGGATCGCGTTCGGCGAGTGCAGCGGGAAGAAGCGTCCCGCCGGGTCGGGGAACTGTTCGAGGAAGCGGCGGTTGACGAAGTGGCGGGCGGTGACGATCTCCATGGCCGCGGTGGAGGGGGCCACCGGTCCGGAGAGCAGGCCGGTGCCCGGCGCCTCGATGGGACGGACGTTCGCGTAGCTGATGCCGGAGGTCTCCTCCGCGGCGGTGAGGAGCGGAGCCAGCGGGGCCGGCACACACGGCACGTGCTCGCGGCGGTTCAGTACGTCGTCCGCGAAGAGAGCGAAGAGGGCGAGGCTTTCGCAGCCCGCCACCTCGACGGCGTTGGCCATCAGCCCCAGCGGGCGGAACCCGTTGCGCACCACGACGTGCTGGGGGCCTTCGGTCACCACCCGCACCGTCGCGTAGATCGAGTCGAGTGAACCGGTGGCCAGGGCATCGGCGCAGACCGCGGCGGTCAGACGGCCGGCCAGTCCCCCCTCGCGGTGGACGGGGTGGACGGCGAGCCCGACGATCTTGCCGATCCGGTTCCCGGGTTCGGTCTGAACGACGACAGAGCCGGCCAGTTCCCCGGCGCCGGACTTGCGCGCGACCAGCCAGTGGGAGTGCGGATCGGTGATGAGCCGTCGCATCTCGGCTGGGTCGCTGCCGAGCGGCACCGGGTATCCGTGGCCGTAGACATCGAAGTACAACTGCCGCAGTTCCGCGACGTCCTGAAGGACTGCGGGGGTGATCGTGACGGTCATCGTGCTCCTCCTTCTGCGGTGGCGGTGGCGGTGGCGGTCGTCGCGTCCGACGGAACGTGCCCGGGGTCCTGCCCGGACGGCGACTCCTCGGAGCCCGCTGCACCCGGGGGCTGCGCGACGGCTGTTGCCGTCGCCCCGGTATCGGGTGAGTACGTCCGTTCGTCGGCGGCGTTCCCGCGGGCGCCCGTCCACCACAGGGCGATGGCCACAGGCACCAGGCCGATCGCCTGGACAAGGCAGAGCGTGCGCGGCGAGATCTGGTCGCCCAGGACGCCGAACAGCAGTGAGGCGAGCGGGAACGTGGCTCCGAGCAGCGACTGCATCACCGCGAAGAACCCCGGCTTGTCGGCGGGCGGTACGAGCCGCTGGAAGAAGGCCACGAACCGCACACCGACGGCGCCCACGCACCATCCCGCGACGACCATGGCCGCCGCGTAGGCGGTCCGGTCCGCGAGGATGCCCGGCAGGGCGAACGAGGCCGCCATCAATCCCAGGCAGACGGCGCCGACCGAGGTCGGACGCCCCGGCAGCCGGCCACCGGTGAACGACCCGGCGAGGGTGCCGATGCCGAGCGACGCCTCCAGCAGCGCCACGGTCGCGCCGTCCGCACGCAGCACGGAAGCGGTGTAGAGCGGCATGACGACGAAGACAGCAGTGGTGAAGACGTTCGCCGCGGCGAAGCAGAGCAGCACCCGCCGGATGAACGGCATTTCGGCGAGGATCCGCCGCAGCGTACGACGTGGGGCGGCATGCTGCTCGCTGCCCGGTGCCGGCTTCTCGGCGAGCTGTGCCGCCGCTCCCCCGTCCCGCGTCCCCTCGGCTCCCGTCCCACGCGGAGCCGTTCCGGGGAAGCGTGTGACTCCGATCAGCCCGGCGGCCAGCAGGTACGCGCCGGCGCATCCGGCGACGATGCCCGGCAGCCCCCAGGCGTCGACCACGAGCGGGCCGAGGAGGCCGCCGGCCAGCCCCGCGAGGGATTGCGTGGACAGCTCGAAGCCGGTCGCCGCCTCGATGTCGGCATCGTCGACGAGTTCGGGTACGGACGTGGTCAGACAGGGGTCGAACAGGGCCTGGCAGCCCGAGATGAGCAGAGCCGCGCCGTAGGCGACGCCCATCGGCAGCGGAGTCGTGAACGCCCACGCCGCGGTGCAGGCGGCGACCAGACCGGCCGCGGCGGCCGCTACGGCCAGGACCGACCGGTACGGGTTGCGGGCGATGACGGCGGCCACCACGGGGGCCAGGGCGACCGCGGGGAGCGTGCTCACGGCGAGGAACGCTCCGGAGGCGAGGCCCGGTTCGGACTCGGCGGCGTACTGCACGAGCCACCAGACGATGCCGACCTGGAACATCCGGGCCGATGCCTGCGTGAGGACCTGGGCGATCCATACGGCGCCGAAGGCGGGGTTGCGCAGGACGACGGGCAGCCGCCCGCGGGGCCCCTTCGCCGCACTCATTCGTGCGGTCTCTCGTCGATGGCGCGAATCAGCTTCCCGGAGCGGGAGTTGACCGCGAGGTCGGCGTGCCGCACCCACTCCACGGCCATCGGGTGGATGTGCCCGGCGGCGACCGCTGCCGCGTACATCGGGCGGGCCGCCTGGAACGCCTTGTCCACGGCCGCGGTGAGTTCGGGCAGGTCCTCGTCCCGGAGGTCGGAGCCGAGGCGCAGCACCAGCCCGTCGCGCTCCTCCCAGCGGCGCACCACCAGTTGCAGACCGCTGATGCTGCCCGCGGGGTCGGCCGATCGCACCAGGTCGTGCACGTCCTGGGTGTGCAGCGCCACCGGGCCTACGCGGAGTCCTTCTTCTGCGCGTCCGAGAATGCGGAAGTGCCCGGCGGTGGTATCGGTCCACTCGGCGCGGTCGCCGACGGGGTAACGCAGGACCGGCATCAGGCGCCGGCGCAGGTCGGTGACGACGACGCGGCCGGGGACGCCTGTGACAGTGACGGGTTCTCCGCTCTCCTCGTCGAGGATCTCCACCACGGTGTGCGGGGTGAAGGCACGGTGCAGCCGCGGGTCGCCGCCCGGTACGGCGGCTCCCACGAGACCGGCGTCTACCGCGGCGTAACCGATGGAGGCGACACGGGCGTTGGGAAAGGCCGTCGCCAACAGGCGCTGCTGATCGCTGAAGATGCTCTCGCCGCCGAAGAGAAGGGTCGTCACGTGGGGCAGTCGGCGCCCCTCAGCCTGCAAGTACTCGGCGAGGGAGCAGAAAGTCGTCGGCGTTCCGGCGATCACCTCGACGTCGAACTGCTCGAGTGTGCTCACAGTCGAGGCCAGGGGCGCGGCGCCGCCGATCGGAAGGCGGACGTTGGCGACCGGGGCCCGGTGCAGCGCATCCAGAATGAAGCTGAAGCTGGCGTAGAGATCGCCCGTGTAGAAGAGGTCGGCGACCCGCTGACCGGGCCGCAGCCCGGCATCGACCAGCCCGGCTCCGAAAGCAGTGGTGAATTCGTTCCATTCCTCTCGGGTGTAGAAGGAGAACTTCGGCGCACCGGTGGTCCCGCCGCTCTTGAAAACCACCGCCTCGTCGAGCGGACCGGTCAGCAGCGTGTTCCCGCGAGGGGTGTTGGCCTGCCAGAACTCGGTCTGAGGTATGACCGGGAGTTCCGTCAGCTCCTCCACTCGGTCGGGAAGTCCCGAGTAGAGCCCTGCGTAGAAGGACGAATTGCGGCGGACGAAGCGCACGAGTTCCGCCATTGATTGAACGGGCATGGTCTCCTGCTTTGTGGCATGCGAAAGAGGACGGTGTCCCGGAAGAGCGGACACCGTTGAAATACGGCCTGGTGCAGTTCAGCTGCTGGTCGTGCAGTGCGGCGTTTCTACGACCGGCCCGGTAGTCTCACGGGCGGGCGGAATTCCATCCAGAAGGCCCTGTATAGAAGCCTCGCTTCTGTACCGGCCAACTCTGGCTTACTGCTTACTACTTGCGGCTTGCGCCGACACCTGACGTTAACACTCTTCCCACACCTCGATTACACCCTGCAGGGTGCTGCGACGGTGAGTTACCTCTCATGCCGGGGGAACTGCCAGGACAGCGGCAGGTACCTCCCGGCAACTCTCCGCCGGCGCTGTCGGAGCGGCCCCCGCACGGAGTCGCAGCGTTGTCCGCGTACATGCGCAACACGCGCGGTCGCGTGCCTACTACTCCTGCGGCGTCGGGGTCTGCGACAAGCCCTCGAAGCCACTGCCCGTTGCAACCGCCACGACCCACGGCAACCAGGCTGACGACGTGAAGCCGGGAGGCGAACTGGTCGAACGGCAGTGATGCCTCACCGAACCGCTCTCCGTTGCCCGCGGTGGAGACGACGACGCCGTCGCCCCAGTCCTGGCCGCTGTCGTTGTTCGGATTGAAGACATACACCCGCATGACGTCCTGCGGGTCCGGCGCGGTCCGCAGGATCGTGATCGCGTGCCAGCCGACGTAGCGGGCCGCGCTGCCGGTGACGGCGACGCCGGCCGGCTGAGGATGGATGACCGGCTGCTCGCCGTCGCAGGACGGGTGGTAGCCGGCATGGAACTGCCGCAGGAACTCGTCGAGGTCCGTCAGGTTGCCGGTCTCGACGTCGGCGTTGAGGTCGCCCGGCCCGCGGCTTAGATCGTGCGAGTACTCGGAGTTCCTGAGCGGCAGGGCACTGGCCCCAAGGATTGGGGCTTCAGGCCCAAGCCTTCGCTTGCGGTTCCCAGATTCGTTGCGTGGCGGTGCCGGTGAGGAGCGGGTCGGCGAGGTTTGCGACGAGGGCGACCAACTCCGCGAGGTTCTCGGGATGGTCTTCGGCTGAGGGACCCTGACGACGTAGCCAGGCGGTGTACGGAGCTTGACGACGCGTCGGCAGGTCGGTGATGGCGCTGCTGAGTGGGCGTAGCCGGATGGCTCGATGTTCGGCGGTCGCGGTGAGGGCATCGATGAGTTCACTGCCGTCGAGACGGTGCCGGGTGATCAACTGGTAGAGGTCTGCGTAATCGCGGTCCCGGGTGTTGAGATCTCCGAGAGCGACGGCGGTGGACAGCTTCTCTGCGATGACGGTCGCGATCGGGTAGCCGTAGAGCGGGAAGGGCGTTCCTACCAGGGTCTGCGGGTAATCGATCAACTTCGGCTCGGGAGTCACCGGATCGCCGAAGCTGACGTCGAGTTGGAGCTTGAGTCGCGCCCGGCTGAGACTCGCGGCCATGGTCAGGCGGAGTCCGTGGTATTCCTCGTCCTGACGGATGGGCACGGTGGACAGGCTTGTGGAGTCGAAGACGACCCCGTCGTCGGCCTCGGTGGCGGCGATGGCCGCGATGCGGCGGGTGATCTCGGCTTCGTCACCGGAAAACGAACGGCCGAGGATGTCGATGTCGCGTGTCATGCGACGGGCGCCGAACTGGGCGAGCAGTAGGCCGTCCTTGAGCACGAAGTGCCGGCCGCCTCGGGGTGATTGCTCAACCGGAACAGAAAGCGTTCCAGGACGTATTCGAGCATCAACTGGTCGCTTGGGCGTCCGGTGCGGCGGGCAGGTTGCGTAGGTCGTTGTAGATACGCCCGGCGGTTGTGTCGCGGGTGGGGTTGGGCATCAGGCGAGCACCGCTTCGATAGCCGGGCGGATGGTGGACAGGGCACCGAGTGTCTGAGCGGCTTCCTGAATGTCGGCGACGCCGCCCTGGCCGTGCCGGCGCAGGTAGCGGTTGAAGGCGCTGAGCGCGAGGGGCCTGCCTGCGGCCCCGCCGAGGCGCATGGCATCCACGACGGAACGGGCGGGGCTGTAAACGGGGATGGTCTCGCCGGGAGCGGCTTCCAACCGGTCGATCGCGTAGCCGAAGGCATCCGCGGCATATTGGGACGTCCGGGTCGCGGGATAGGCGATCACCGGGCGGTGTGTGCCCCGTGGTACCGCGATGTGCACCTCGTACGGGATGTCGTCGATCAGTTCGTGCAGCGCCAGTGCGGACTCCCCGCATACGACCGCGTGCGGTGCCCGCGTGCAGACTGCGAGGACGTCGACGTGGGCTGTCGGTGCCGCGTCGGCCCGGCGGTAGACACCTCTGGAGATCTCCTCGATTTCCTCGGCGGAGGCCAAGGTGGCCAGATCTCGTGAGGGGAGCCCAGTGGCGCGGGCCTGGCGCGCGGTGAAGGTCGGAGGCAAGCCCGCCAGGCGTTGCATGAGGCGGTCGGTAAGCTCGGGCATGTTTCAAATCCCACCCAGACCCACCTGGGATGGGGAGAATTCGATACACGCGACCGCGGTGCTGATACGAAAGCGTCGGTGCAGGTCAGCGAGTCGCTGACCTGCACCGACGACACAAGCCCAGAACTGCGTTTTCGCAGTTCAGAGGCCCTCCTTTAGATGTCGAAGTACAGCTCGAACTCGTGCGGGTGGGGCCGCAGCTGCATCGGGGCGATCTCGTTCTCGCGCTTGTACTCGATCCACGTCTCGATCAGGTCGGACGTGAAGACGCCGCCCGCCTGCAGGTACTCGTTGTCCGCCTCCAGAGCGTCGAGCACCGCCGGGAGGGAGGTGGGGACCTGCGCGACGTCCGCGTGCTCCTCCGGGGCGAGCTCGTAGAGGTCCTTGTCGATCGGCTCGGCCGGCTCGATCTTGTTCTTGACGCCGTCGAGGCCCGCCATCAGCAGCGCCGAGAAGGCCAGGTACGGGTTCGAGGACGGGTCCGGCGCCCGGAACTCGACGCGCTTGGCCTTCGGGTTGGACCCCGTGATCGGGATGCGCATGGCGGCCGAGCGGTTGCGCTGCGAGTAGACGAGGTTGACCGGCGCCTCGAAGCCCGGGACCAGGCGGTGGTAGGAGTTCACCGTCGGGTTGGTGAACGCCAGCAGCGACGGGGCGTGCTTGAGGATGCCGCCGATGTAGTAGCGGGCGGTGTCCGACAGGCCCGCGTAGCCCTGCTCGTCGTAGAACAGCGGGTTGCCGCCGCTCCACAGGGACTGGTGGACGTGCATGCCGGAGCCGTTGTCACCGAAGATCGGCTTGGGCATGAAGGTCGCGGTCTTGCCGTTGCGCCACGCGGTGTTCTTCACGATGTACTTGAAGAGCATCAGGTCGTCGGCGGCGGCGAGCAGCGTGTTGAACTTGTAGTTGATCTCGGCCTGTCCGGCGGTGCCCACCTCGTGGTGCTGGCGCTCGACCTCGAGTCCGGCCTTGCCCAGCTCCAGGGAGATCTCGGCGCGCAGGTCGGCGAAGTGGTCGACGGGCGGTGCGGGGAAGTAGCCGCCCTTGTAGCGGACCTTGTAGCCGCGGTTGCCGCCGATCTCGACGGCGCCGGTGTTCCAGGCGCCCGCTTCGGAGTCGATGTGGTAGTAGCCGGCGTTGGCCTTGGTCTCGAAGCGCACGTCGTCGAAGACGTAGAACTCCGCTTCGGGGCCGAAGAAGGCGGTGTCGGCGATGCCGGAGGAGGCGAGGTACGCCTCGGCCTTCTTCGCCACGTTCCGCGGGTCGCGGCTGTACTGCTCACCGGTGATCGGGTCGTGGATGAAGAAGTTGATGTTGAGGTGCTTCTCGTCCCGGAACGGGTCCAGACGGGCGGTGGAGAGGTCGGGGACCAGCGCCATGTCCGACTCGTGGATGGCCTGGAAGCCGCGGATCGACGAGCCGTCGAACATCAGGTTCTCGGCCGGGTCGAACGTGGCGGCCGGCACCGTGAAGTGCTGCATGATGCCGGGCAGGTCGCAGAAGCGGACGTCGACGAACTTGACGTCGTTCTCCTCGATGTACTGCTTGGCCTCGGCGGCGTTCTGGAACATCCAACTCCTCCTAGTCCCGCCGTGGAGGGACGGGAATTGCTCGGGACGCAGGCCAGTGCGGTGGCGCGCGCTGACGGCGAGCCTAGGCAGGGGCGATTTCTCAAGCGTGACCCGACTGTTTCACCGATGTTAACCAGTGAACTCCCGCCCCCTGCCGACCTGCAAACCAGGCCGCTCCCCCTGCGCGCTACCGTGGTCGGGTGGACAACAGGGAAGCTATCGGCTCGTGGCTCTCGGGCCCCCGCGCCGCGGCGGAGAGCATGGGCGCGGACTTCGGCCACCGAGGCGAGCGCCTGGGCCTGCCGCAGGACGGCCCGGGCTCCATCGCCTCTTTCGGACGGCGCCTGGGCGCGCTCTTCATCGACTGGGCCATCGCCGCACTGATCGGTTACGGGCTGCTCTCGAACGGTGAGCTGCGCGCCGCGAACAACTGGGCCCTGGCGGTGTTCCTCGTGATGAGCCTGCTGACCGTGGGGACGGTGGGCTGCACTCCCGGCAAGCGCCTCCTCGGGCTGCGCGTCGTCGCGCTCGACGGCCTGGCAAGGCTGCCCCTGTGGCAGGTGGCCGTGCGTACGGTGCTGCTCGGCCTCGCCGTCCCCGCGCTGGTGTGGGACCGCGACGGGCGCGGCCTGCACGACAGGCTTTCGGGAGCGGTGCAGATCAGGATCTGACCTGACGGACGCGACCTCACCGGGCGCCCCGGACGTGAAGCGAAAACACCTCGCGGCCTGCTGCGGCTCGTCGGGAACACGCAAGAGGGCCGGTGCGGGAGGCTCTGCTCCCGCACCGGCCCTCTCGCGTGTCTGCGGCGTCGCCGGCGGCTCAGCGCCCGCCCTGGCCCCGCGGCATCCGCATCCCCTTGGGCATCGGGCCCTTCGGGATCGGCATGTTGCTCATCAGGTCGCCCATCGCCCGCAGCCGGTCGTTGACCTGCGTGACCTGGCTGCCCTGCAGTACGCGCGGCAGCTTCAGCAGCGTGGTGCGCAGCTTCTTCAGCGGAACCTGGCCCTCGTCGTCCCCGACGACGAAGTCGTGCACCGGTACGTCCGCGACGACGCGGGCCATCTTCTTCTTCTCCGACGACAGCAGCGACCGCAGCCGGTTCGGGTTGCCCTCGCCCACCAGGACGATGCCGGCACGGCCCACGGCCCGGTGCACGACGTCCTGGCTGCGGTTCATCGCCACGGCCGGCGTGACGGTCCAGCCGCGGCCGATGTTCTCCAGCACGGCCGCCGCGGCGCCGGGCTGGCCCTCCATCTGGCCGAAGGCGGCCCGCTCGGCACGGCGCCCGAAGACGATCGCCATGGCGAGCAGCGCCAGGACGGCGCCCAGGATGCCTGCGTAGACGGGGTGCCCGATCAGAAAACCGATGGCGAGGAGTACACCCACGGTGACAAGCCCCACGCCGGCCAGGATCCAGCCGATCTTCCGGTCCGCACGCCGGGTCATCTTGTACGTCAGGGCGATCTGTTTGAGCCGCCCGGGGTTCTCGGAGTCTTCCTTCGCCATGCGGGGAAGTTTACGTGGCGGCCGGCCTGCTGGTGGCCGCGGCCTCCAGTACCCGCTGGGCCTCGGTACGTTCCGCAGCTCGGCGGCGGTCCTCGAGCACCGCTGTCCAGGCGTTGCGCAGGGCGGTCTCCCGGCCCCTGCCGAGCAGCAGGCTCTCGAAGCTCTCCAGCGCACGCAGCGTGGTCTGCAAGACGGTCCCCTCCGTGGTCGCGTGGCTCGCGTGAACGGTGTGTGCAGCCATCGTCACCGTTAGGTGTTACCAGCGGATGACCAGGGGGTCAAAGGCTTCGGAAGCCGGTGCGGCCAACGTCACGTCGAGGAGCAGGACGGGGCGGGACGGGGCAGGGCGGCGGGCGTCCGGATGCCGGAGCAGCGGCGGGCGGGGCGGGGACGCCGAGCCCCGCCCCGCCCGCCGACCGGTGGCTCACGCCGCCTTGGCGTCGCGGGCCTCCACTGCCTGCTTGTAGAGACGGCCGGCCCGGTACGAGGAGCGGACCAGCGGACCGGACATGACGCCGGCGAAGCCGATCTCCTCGGCCTCCTGCTGCAGCTCGACGAACTCGTGCGGCTTCACCCAGCGCTCCACGGGGTGGTGCCGTGCGGACGGCCGCAGGTACTGCGTGATGGTGATCAGCTCGCAGCCGGCCCCGTGCAGGTCGCGCAGGGCCTCGCTGACCTCCTCGCGCGTCTCGCCCATGCCCAGGATGAGGTTGGACTTGGTGACCAGGCCGTCCTCGCGGGCACGGGTGATCACCTCCAGCGAGCGCTCGTAGCGGAACGCGGGGCGGATGCGCTTGAAGATGCGCGGCACGGTCTCGACGTTGTGCGCCAGGACCTCGGGCCGGGAGGAGAAGACCTCGGCCAGCTGCTCCGGCACCGCGTTGAAGTCCGGGATCAGCAGCTCGACGCCGGTGTCGGGCATCGCCTCGTGGATCTGGCGGACGGTCTCGGCGTAGAGCCACGCGCCGCCGTCGTCCAGGTCGTCACGGGCGACGCCCGTGATCGTCGCGTACCGCAGTTCCATCTGCTGGACGGACTCGGCGACGCGGCGGGGTTCGTCGCGGTCGAGCTCCGCGGGCTTCCCGGTGTCGATCTGGCAGAAGTCGCAGCGCCGCGTGCACTGTTCACCGCCGATGAGGAAGGTGGCCTCGCGGTCCTCCCAGCATTCGAAGATGTTCGGGCAGCCGGCCTCCTGGCAGACGGTGTGCAGCCCTTCACGCTTCACCAGGTCCTGCAGCGCGTTGTACTCGGGGCCCATCTTGGCCCGGGTCTTGATCCATTCGGGCTTGCGCTCGATGGGGGTCTGGCTGTTGCGGACTTCAAGGCGGAGCATTTTGCGACCGTCGGGTGCGACAGCGGACACGTCCGGCTCCCTACGTACTTTCGATTCCTCGGCGAATATCAGGGTACGCCCACCGCTCCCGATGCCATCACCCCCCGGTGGCCTCACAGAGACAGGGCGGCGACGCGGCGGGGGCGTGCGGCCTTCAGACCGCGCGGGGCAACGGCTTCTGCGTCTCCAGCACCTCGCGCAGATGCTTCTCGGCCACGGGCAGCACCTCGGCGACGGTCACGGGCCGGCCCAGCTCGTTCGAGAGGGAGGTGACGCCCGCGTCGCGGATGCCGCACGGCACGATCCGGTCGAACCAGGTGTTGTCGGGATCGCAGTTGAGGGCGAAGCCGTGCATGGTGACGCCTCTGGCGACGCGCACCCCGATGGCGCCGAGCTTGCGGTCCTCCCCGCGCTGCCCGGCGTTGGAGGGTGCGTACTCGGGGCCGCTGAGCCGGGCGTCGAACTCCTCGTCCTCGAGTCTCGGGTCGAAGTCGAGCGAGAGCCCTCCCAGGGCGGCCCGCTTCTCGACGGGATCGCCCAGTACCCAGGCTCCGCTGCGGCCCTCGATGCGCGTGCTCTCCAGCCCGAAGTCCGCGCAGGTGCGGATCATGGCCTCTTCGAGGCGGCGGACGTGCTCGATCACGTCGACGGGCTGCGGCAGCTCCACGATCGGATAGCCGATGAGCTGGCCCGGACCGTGCCAGGTGATCTTCCCGCCGCGGTCGACGTCGATGACGGGCGTGCCGTCGATCGGCCGCTCCGAGGGCTCGGTGCGGCGCCCGGCCGTGAAGACGGGCTGGTGCTCCAGCAGCAGGCAGGTGTCGGGGATGGCGCCGGCGACACGGTCGGCGTGCACCCGGCGCTGCTCCTGCCACGCCTCCTGGTACTCGACGGCGTCGGCGCCGAATCCCAGACGGACAAAGCGCAGCTCGCTCACGGCTCCTCCAAAGTCGCGCCGTACGGACGCGCCCGGCGCGGTCCGGGGGCGGCGTCGCCGGACCGGGCGCGGGCCGGCCGGCACGGACGTGTCCGCCCGAGCCGCCCAGAGGCAACTGTACGACCGAAGGCCACGGCTACGGCAGCCGCTCACCTTCTCACACGTACGGATGAAAGCGCGGCAAAGCGGGCGAGTCGTCACAGGTGGGCGGTTAAGTTCGCGCCGTTCCGAGGGCGCTACGGCGCCCTGCTGCAAGCCGCTGGGCAGGAGACCGTAAAGCTGATGACGATGGAACGATCTGGGGACTCCGCCACCCAGTCATCCCCGCAGCGCATTCCCAATCGCCAGCTCGCCGCGCTCATCGCCGAGGCCGGCTTCTCGAACGCCGGACTGGCCCGCCGTGTGGACCAGTTGGGCCTCGAACACGGTCTGGACCTGCGCTACGACAAGACTTCGGTGACGCGGTGGCTGCGCGGTCAGCAGCCGCGGGGTACGACGCCCGCGCTGATCGCGGAGGTCTTCACCCGGCGCCTCGGCCGTCGGCTGACCGCGCAGGACCTCGGCCTGGACGCCTGCGCCCCGGTGTACGCGGGGCTGGAGTTCGCCTCGACGCCGCTGGAGGCCGTCGACATCGTCAGCGGCCTGTGGCGCAAGGACTCCGGCAGCCACGCCGAGCTCCGGAAGATCGCCTTCACGCCGGCGGGGCTGGTCGTCCCCAGCAGGGACTGGCTGATCGGCCGCGCGGACGAACGCGTGGCCCGCGGCGGGGACCCTGAGCCCGGCCACGGTCACGTCGGCGAGGGCGGCCCGGGCGCGCAGGGGGCGGCTGGCCGCGGAGGTCCCCCCGGCGGGGGTCTCGGGCTGCGGCCCGGGGCGGTACGCGCGGGCGGTACGGGGAGCAGGGGCGTCCCCGGGGTGCCTGCGCGGGTACCGCCGCAGATGCGCGGTACGGCTCCGGCGCCGGGAGCCCAGGGCCTCCATGCGGCAGGCGCGGCGCGGGTCTCCGGGCAGGCTGTGCGTACGGAGCGGCCCGACCGCACGGAGAGGGGCCCGGGCCAGCGCGTCACCGTCGGGGACGTCAACGCGCTGCGCTCCGTGGGCGAGCTCTTCCGCGCCCTGGACCACGCGTACGGCGGAGGCCACGCCCGGCAGGCGCTGGTGCGGTACCTGGAGCACGAGGTCGAGCCCATGCTGCGGGGCGTCTACGGGGAGCAGCTGGGGCGGCGGCTGTTCGGTGCCGCCGCGGACCTGACGCGGCTCGCGGGATGGACGTCCTACGACATCGCGGCACACGGGCTGGCGCAGCGCTACTTCGTGCAGGCGCTGCGGCTGTCGCAGGCAGCGGGCGACCGGGCCTACGGCAGCTACGTGCTGGTGACGATGAGCAGGCAGGCCGTCTACCTCGGGCACGGCCGGGAGGCGGTGCAGCTGGCGCGCGTCGCGCAGCAGGGCGCGGGGGCGGCGGCGCCGCCCGTCGTGCAGGCGCTGCTGCACGCGGCGGAGGCGCGCGGGCACGGCGTGCTCGGGGAGGTGCGGGCGTGCACGTCGTCCCTGTCCCGTGCCGAGAGGGCGCTGGAGGCGGCGAAGTCGGGCGAGGACGTGCCTCCGTGGGCGCGTCTCTTCGACGAGGCGCAGCTCGCCGACGAGACGGGGCACTGCCACCGCGACCTGCAGCAGTACCGGGCCGCCGCGCTCCACGCGGAGCGCTCGCTGCAACTGCGGGGCGCGGGCTTCGCCCGCAGCCGCCTGCTGTGCCGGGTGGTGCTGGCGACGGCGCGGCTCGGGCTGGGCGAGGTGGAGCAGGCGTGCGCCCTCGCGGCGGAGTCGGCGCAGCAGGCGGCCGAGATGCGTTCGGTGCGGGCGCAAGAGTACGTACGGGACTTCGAGCGGCGGCTGGAGCCGTACCGGGACGCCGCACCGGTGCGGGGCTACCGCGAGCGGGTCGCGGCCCTGGGCTGACGGCGGTGGCCCGTGCCCGCGCGCCCGTCGGCCCGCGTCACCGGCAGGGCGTGTGCGACGTGTGCGGCGGCGAGCTGTACCAGCGCGACGACGACCGCGAGGAGACCGGCCGCGGACGGTGCCACGCCCTGCTGCGTTCGCGCTGCGCGCCCGGGCGCCCGACCGTACCGGGCCGGGGGCAGGCTGCGTTCCGGCCGACGCACCCTAGGGCCTGTCTGAACAAATCCCGCCTGGCTCGCGCCGCCTGGCACGCACGTCTGCTGCGTTGTCGGACCGACCGAGCAGCCCACTACGAGGACGGACCTCCGCCTTGCACCCGCACGCACCAGACGACGCGAGCCCCGCCCTCCGGGCGAACGGCGCCATTTGTCAGACAGCCCCTAGTCGCCGGTGCGGCCGTCGACGTGCTCCCGTACGAGGTCGGCGTGGCCGTTGTGACGGGCGTACTCCTCGATCATGTAGAGGAACAGCCAGCGCAGGTCGGCGAGTTCACCGCCGGGCCGCTGGAAGGTGTCGTCAGGAGAGCGTCCTCCGGTGACGGCGCGGGCCGCCTCCATCTCACGGTGGAGGACCGCGAAGTCGCCCTCGGCGCTCTCCGGGGCGCCGTCCTCGAAGTCGCCCTCCAGGTTGTCCTGGGTGAAGAAGACCCACGGGAGGTCCTTCTCGCCGCCGAAGTGGTTGCGGAACCACCAGCGTTCGACGTCCGCGAGGTGCCGGGCCAGGCCCAGCAGGGAGAGCGTTGAGCGGCCCACGGGCCGCATCGCGAGCTGCTCCCCCGTCAGGCCGCCGCACTTGTAGAGGAAGGTGGCCCGCTGGAAGTCGAGCGAGGCGGCCAGCGCCTTGCTCTCTCCGGCCACGGAAACCCGCTCGGGGCGCTGCACTTCGGGAGTCGTCCACGTCATGGGCACACGCTATGCGCCGCCGCTGACAGGACGGGGCGCGCCCGTCAGCCGGTATGGCCCGCGCGCCCGTCAGCCGGGCTCCGGGCCGGATCCGGCCAGTCGCATCAGCCCGGCCGGTGTGGGCCGGAAGCCGCAGCGGGCGTAGAAGCGCGACAGGTGCGGCTCGAAGTCGACGTGCAGCCACTCGGCGCCCCGCCGCCCCGCCTCGTCCGCGGCACGCCGTACCAGCTCCGCCCCCAGTCCCCGCCCGCGCTCGTCGGGATGGACGGTGGGATCGAGCAGGAAGGCGTGCACGCCGCCGTCCCCGACGACCTTGACGTAGCCGTGCAGCCGGCCGTCGCGCACCGCCGCGACCCACAGCATGCTGTGCCTCAGCTGCCGCTGGAATCCGGTGTGCCGGTGGTCCGGCCAGGAGGCGCTGAACAGGGCGTTCAGCTCCTCGTCGCCGAGCGGCGGGCAGACCAGCAGCCGGTGGCGCGGGGCGGCGCCGCCGTCCGTCTCGTGTGGCTGTGTCATGGGGGCAGTCTGACCGCGCGCCGGGTCACGTTACGGCCGCAGCCGCGCGACGGTGCCCCCGCTACGGCCGCGGCTCCGGCCTCCCGGCCCCGGACTCAGGGGCGCAGGGGATCTCCATGGTCACCATGGTCGGTCCGCCCGGGGGGCTGCTCACGGCGAGGATGCCGTCGAACTGGCGGAGTCGCCGCTCGATGCCCTCCATGCCCGTGCCCTTGGTGATGTCGGCGCCGCCCCGCCCGTCGTCGGTGACGGCGATGCGCAGCATTCCGCCCGCGTCCTCGCTGTAGTGGACGTCGAGCCAGACGCGCTTCGCCCGCGCGTGCTTGGCGGCGTTGGTGAGGATCTCGCTGACGGCGAAGTACGCGGCCGACTCGACGGGTTCGGCGAACCGGCCGTCCAGTTCGACGTCGGTCTCGACGGGGACGGGCATGCGCAGCGCCAGTGCGCGCGCCGCGTCGCCGAGTCCGCGTTCGGCGAGCACGGGAGGGTGGATCCCCCGTACGAGGTCCCGCAGTTCCGTCAGGGCGTCCGCCGAGTTCTGGCGTGCCTGGGCGATGAGCTTCTTCGCCTGCGCCGGGTCCTTCTCGACGAGCGCCTCGATGGTGCCCAGGCTCATCCCCATGGAGACGAGGCGGGCCTGCGCGCCGTCGTGCAGGTCCCGTTCGATGCGGCGCAGTTCGGCTGCCGAGGAGTCGACGGCGTCGTGCCGCGTCTCGTACAGGTGCTCCACGCGCTGCTCCAGCTGCGCGCCGCGGCTGGGCGAGATCATCGCCTTGACGATGACGAAGTGCCCCCGCACGAACGAGGGGTTCACGTAGAGGGAGATCGTGATCAGGACGGCGCCGAGGCACGCGCACAGCGTGGCCGTGCCGAACCCCTCGACGGGGATGAAGGCGTACCAGTAGTCGTGCTGCACGGCCTTCCACAGCCCGGCCATGATCACGAAGCCTTCTACGCCGTAAGCGATGAGCGCCGGCGGGAAGAGCGCCCAGACGAATCCCAGCACGGCGTCCGTCAGCAGCCAGGCCAGGTCCCGCCAGGTGGCGGGGTCCCGCATCAGGCGGCTCCAGCGGTCGACGACGCTGCCCATGCCGGCGACGGGCGGCAGCGGGCGGTAGGGCCGGGGGACGTCGAAGCCCGCCCACGTTCGCGCGAGGCGGCGGCGCTGGTCGGCGTGGACGCGTACGAGATGCGTGACCGCGGGGGTGGTGAAGAGCCCGACCCCCAGCACGCTCAGGGCGATCGACACGACGCTGAGGATGAACAGGGCGAGCGAGAAGCCCAGGGACATCACGCACAGCACGAGCCCGCGCGCCGCGGCCAGCAGCGCGCCCCCGGCCCGTCCGCGCAGCTTCGCGCCGTCTCCGGGCCTTGCGCCTGTCCCGCGCTGGTCCACGGCTCGCTCCCTCTCCCCGTACGTCCCCGCACTCCGGGCCGCCCTCCGGCGGCCCGCCTCCGCCACCAGTCTGCGCCGTCCCCGTCCCGGTGACACGGGGACCCGCACCCCGTCGGGGGTGTACCTGGCGCCACCCCTGCCTTCCCGCTGGCCCCTGCTGCTCGAGGGGGCCTCGGCGGTGCCGGAAGAGGGGGTCCCGGCGGCTGGGGCGGCGCGCGCCGCGTTCCTAGCGTCGTGACCACGACCATTCGGCTCCGACGAGGGGGAAATCAGCGATGCGACACGACAGTTCGAGCCCGCCCGGGCCCGCGGGGAACCCGGTGCCCGGGCGGCCGCGGCGGCAGGGCGGACGCCGGCAGGGCCTGGCCGCCCGGCTCGGAAGCTGGAGTACGAGGCACCGCGGGACGGCCATCGCCGGGTGGCTGCTGTTCGTGGTGCTGGCCGCGGTCGCCGGCGGCATGGCCGGCGTGGCGGAGGTGAGCACCTCGGAGAGCGAGACGGGCGACTCGGCCCGCGCGACCCGCATCCTGGAGGACGCCGGGATCGAGGAGCCCGCCGGCGAGATGGTGATGGTGGCCGGCGGGACGCGGGACGGCTGGCGTCCGGTCGCCCGGGAGGTCGCCGAGGCCGTGGAGGCCACCGGCGAGGTGCGGGGGGTGCGTCCCCCGGTGCCCTCGGAGGACGGCACCGCCGCTCTCCTGAACTTCCAGATGAAGGGCGACCCGGAGACCGCCGGGGAGCGGGTGCAGCCGGTCGTGGACGCGGTGGAGAAGGTGCGTGCCGCGCACCGCGGCGAAGGCGTCGAGCTCCACCAGTACGGGCAGGCCAGCGCCGACAAGTGGCTGGGGGAGATGCTGAGCGACGACTTCGCCAAGGCCGAGTGGACAGCGGTTCCGCTCGCCCTGGGCATCCTGCTGGTGGCCTTCGGGGCGCTGGTCGCCGCGCTGCTGCCGGTGGCGCTGGCGGTCACGGCGTTCGTCGCCGCCAACGGCCTGCTGGCGCTGGCCAGTCACCAGCTGCACATCTTCGACACCACCAGCTCGGTGATGCTGCTGATGGGTCTCGCGGTGGGCATCGACTACTGCCTGTTCTACCTGCGACGGGAACGCGACGAACGCGCCGCGGGCCGGGACGCGGAGACGGCCCTGCGCGTCGCCGCCGCCACCAGCGGGCGCGCGGTCCTGGTGTCCGGGCTGACGGTGATGGTGGCCATGGCCGGCCTCTTCCTCTCCGGTCTGCTGATGTTCGAGGGCTTCGCCGTCGCCGTCATCCTCGTCGTCCTCATCGCCATGCTCGGCTCCGTGACGATCCTCCCGGCCCTGCTCTCCTTGCTCGGGGACCGGGTGGAGCGCGGGCGGCTGCCGTGGCGGCGCCGCTCCGGCGGGGCCGCACGGCACGGCCGCAAGGCGGCGTCCGTACGGGAGAGCGGAGGCGTGTCGGCAGCGGTGCTGCGTCCCGTGCTGGCGGCGCCGGGCGTCTTCGCCGTCCTGGCGACGGTGGCCATGCTGGCGCTTGCGGCGCCCGCACTCGGCATCAGGACCGAACAGCTCGCCCTCGACAAGCAGATGCCCTCCGAGTCGCCGCTGCGGATCAGTTCGGAAGCCATCAGCGACACCTTCCCCGGCGGCCCCGCCCCGGCGCGTGTGGTGGTCAAGACCCGCGACGCGGAGGCACCGGCGGTGCGGCAGGCGCTGGCGGACTTCACCCGGCAGGCCCGCGCGGACGGGTCCTTCGGCCGGGACGTGAAGACGGCCGTGCACAGCGGCCCGGACGTCGTCCAGGTGCTGGTCCCCCTGGCGGGCGACGGCAGCGACGCCGCGTCGAAGGCGGCCGTGGACAAGCTCCGCGACAGCCTCGTGCCCCGCACGCTGGAGCCGGTGGCCGAGGACTCGAAGGCCTACGTGGGCGGCGAGACGGCGAGTTCGATGGACTTCAACGACCAGCTGGGCCGCGGGATCGTGCCCGTGCTGCTCTTCATCACCGCGGTGACCTTCCTGCTGATGCTCGTCTGCTTCCGCTCGCTGCCCGTGGCCGCGGCGTCCGTCGTGCTGAACCTGCTGTCGGTGGGGGCGGCGTACGGCGTGATGACGGCCGTCTTCCAGCACGGCTGGGGTGCGGAGCTGCTGGGCACGGAGGCGGTGGGCGCGATCGAGTCGTGGATGCCGCTGTTCGTGCTGGTGGTCCTGTTCGGGCTGTCGATGGACTACCACGTCTTCGTGGTCTCCCGGATCCGCGAGGCCCATGACCGGGGCGCGGAGACGAAGGACGCGATCCGGGAGGGCGTACGCGCCACGGCGGGGGCCGTGACCGGCGCCGCGGTGATCATGGTGGCGGTCTTCGCGGTCTTCGGGACGCTGTCGATGCAGGACATGCAGCAGATGGGCGTCGGCCTCGCGGTGGCGGTGCTGCTGGACGCGACCGTCGTACGGATGGTGCTCCTGCCCGCCGTGATGACGCTCCTCGGAGAGCGCAACTGGTACCTGCCGCGCTGGCTCCGCCGGCTCCCCGATCCCGAGGGCGGCGGGCCGATCCCGTTCGCGGGGAGCGGAGCGGGCGGCTCGGCAGCGCACGGTGCCGCCGGTCCGGTCCCGCACGCCGGAGGGGGTCACGGAGAGAGTTCCGGACGTCCCCCGGTCCCCGCCGGACGCCGCTGAGCCCGGCACGGCGCGGGACGCGCGCCTCTGCCGCCGTGGTCCGCACCACGGCGGCAGAGGCGCTTCGCGCCCGGCCGGGCGGAACGCGGCCGGCCCCCAACCCGCTTACGGACCACGGTTATTGCAGGTCAGGAGACTTCCGCCGCCCCTGCCGTCCCGTCGCCGGACGCGCGTCCCGGGCCCGGCGAGCTTCTCCCGTGGCGCCCCGCGGTACCCCGTACCCTGCCCCCATGCCGCACATCACCGTCGACTATTCCGATGTCCTCGCCGAGACCTTCGACCGCCGCGGCTTCGGCCTCGCCCTGCACCCGTTGCTGGCCCGCACCGTCAAGGGCTCCGTCGCAGGCTGCAAGACCCGCTTCCGGCGGATCGAGGAGTGCGTGATCGCGGACGGCGGGCAGGAGGCGGCCATGCTCCACGTCGAGGTGGCGCTGCTGTCCGGGCGTACCCCCGAGGCGAAGGCGGAGCTCTCCCGCGCCGTGCTCGGACTCGCCCGCGACCACGTCAAGCCCATGCCCGGCATCACCCTGCACACCTCCGTCGACGTGTGCGACCTGGCCCGCGGCAGCTACGCCAGCCACACCGGGGAGGGACCCGCATGAAGTTCGGCCTGCTCGGCACCGGCCCCTGGGCGGCACGCACCCACGGCCCGGCCCTCGCGACCCACAAGGACGTGCGGCTCACCGGCGTGTGGGGCCGCCGCCCCGAGGCGGCCCGCGCGCTCGCGGACGAACTGGAGACCCGCCCGTACGACGACGTGGACGCGCTGTTCGGCGACTGCGACGCGGTAGCGGTGGCGCTCCCCCCGGACGTGCAGGCCCCGCTGGCGGTCCGGGCGGCGGAAGCGGGCTGCCACCTGCTGCTGGACAAGCCCGTCGCCACAGTGCCCGAGGCAGCCCGGCAGGTGACCGGCGCCGTGCGGGCGTCGGGCGTCGCGTCCGTGGTGTTCTTCACCCTCCGCTTCGATGAGCCGACGGCCGCGTGGATCGAGGAACAGGCGCGTGCCGATGGCTGGTTGACGGGCCGGGCGGACTGGCTCTCCCCCGTCTTCGGCGGCGGCGACTCCCCGTACACCGCCTCACCATGGCGGCGCGAGAGGGGCGCGCTGTGGGACGTCGGGCCGCATGCGCTGTCCGTGCTGCTTCCCGTGCTGGGAGATGTCGACGACCTGGACGCGGTGCGCGCCGTACGCGGCACAGGCGACACCGTCCACGCCGTTCTGCGCCACGAGCGGGGCGCGTCGAGCACGTGCACCGTCAGCCACTCCATGCCGCCGGCCGCGTCCGGCGTCTCGGCCGAGCTGAGGGGGCCGGCAGGAACGGCACGGCTGCCCGAACGGAACGGATCGCCGGTCGACGCCTTCGCCCGAGCCGTCGACGCCCTGGAGGAGTCCGCCCGCACGGGCCGTCCGCACCCCTGCGACGTGCGGTTCGCGCAGCACGTGACGGAGATCCTCGCGCGGGTGGAGTCGGTCCTGGACTGACGGGACGTCAGCCTCCCCCGCACACGCCCGGAACGGCCGGAAGGGGCGGGGCGGCCGCCCGGCAGGTCCCCGCGAAGGCAGACCCAGCCCCGTGCCGGGCCGGTAGATTCGGGGCACATCCCAGCTTCCCGGCCTCGTGGAGACCCAGTGCGCGTTGTCATCGCCGAAGACCTGTTCCTGCTGCGCGACGGCCTGGTCCGGATGCTGGAGGCCTTCGACTTCGAGATCGCCGCGGCGGTGGACAACGGGCCCGGGCTGAGCAGGGCGCTGGACGAACTCGAACCGGACGTGGCCGTCGTCGACGTCCGCCTGCCGCCCTCCTTCAGCGACGAGGGCCTGCAGTGCGCACTCGAAGCACGGCGCAAGCGTCCCGGCCTTCCCGTGCTCGTCCTCTCCCAGCACGTCGAGCAGCTGTACGCGCGCGAGCTGCTGGCCGACGGTGCCGGCGGCGTCGGCTACCTGCTGAAGGACCGGGTCTTCGACGCGGAGCAGTTCGTCGACGGAGTGCGGCGGGTCGCCGCGGGCGGTACGGCGATGGACCCGCAGGTGATCCAGCAGCTGCTCTCCCGCCGCTCGCAGGACGTCCCTATGGCGAAACTCACAGCCCGCGAGAGGGAGGTCATGGAGCTGATGGCCCAGGGACGCTCCAACGCGGCCATCGCCGGCCAACTCTTCGTCACGGAGAGGGCCGTGGCCAAGCACACGTCCAACATCTTCGGAAAGCTGGATCTTCCGCCCTCGGACGACGACAACCGCCGGGTGCTCGCAGTCCTCGCATATCTGGACGGAGCCGACAGGGGGTGACGTGCCGAGGCGTGCCGCGCCTCTCGTGCCGAAAGACGGCCCTCCATTAGCGTGCCCACCACATGTGACAGCTGTGAGCAGCAACGACGTGAGAAGTGGAGCTCGACGTGGAGGACATCAACAGACGCACACTTCTGGGCACGGCCGGGGCGCTCGGAGCCGGCGCGGCGCTCGGAGGCAGCGCCAATCCGGCCGCCGCCGAGGTCGCCCGCCGCGCGGAGACCGACATGGGGCCGGCCGAGGCAGCGGTGCGGCGGTTGCTGCCCGACCACGCCGGCCAGGTCGCCTTCAAGGCGCTGACGAGCGGCAAGGAACGCTTCCGGGTGTCCGGGAGCGAGGGCGCAGTCGAGATCGCGGGCAGCTCCCCCGCGGTGGCCCTGACCGGCCTGCACTGGTACCTCAAGTACACCTGCCATGCGCACATCTCCTGGGCGGGCAGCCAGCTCGGCCTCCCCGCGAAGCTGCCCGCGCCCGCCGCCCCCGTGGAGCGCAGCGCCACCGTCGCCCACCGCTTCATGCTGAACGACACCCACGACGGCTACACCGCCCCGTACGCCGACTGGGACCACTGGGAGCGCTTCATCGACGTGATGGCGCTGCACGGCTGCAACGAGGTGCTGGTCACGACCGGTTCGGAGGCCGTCTACCACCGTCTGCTGAAGGACTTCGGCTACTCCGACGCCGAGGCGCGCAGCTGGATCCCCGCCCCGTCCCACCAGCCGTGGTGGCTGCTGCAGAACCTCTCCGAGTACGGCGGCCCCGTCTCCTCCGGGCTGCTGGAGCGCCGCACGGACCTGGGCCGCCGCATCGTCGCGAGGCTGCGCGAACTGGGCATGCACGCCGTGCTGCCCGGCTACTTCGGCACCGTGCCCGGCGACTTCTCGGACCGCAATCCGGGCGGCAGGACCGTACCCCAGGGCGACTGGAACGGGCTGACGCGGCCCGCCTGGCTCGACCCGCGCACCGCCGTCTTCCGCAAGGTCGCCGCCGCGTACTACGCACACCAGAAGGACGTCTTCGGCGAGATCGGCCACGTCAAGATGGACCTGCTCCACGAGGGCGGCAAGGCCGGCGACGTGCCCGTGCCCGACGCCGCACGCGCCGTGGAGACGGCGCTGCAGACCGCGCTGCCCGGGGCGACCTGGGTGATCCTCGGCTGGCAGCACAACCCGCGGCGCGAACTCCTCGACGCGCTGCGGCACAAGAACCGGGCGCTGGTCGTCGACGGGCTGTCGGACCTGGAGCGCATCACCGACCGGGAGAAGGACTTCGGGGGCGTCCCGTACGCGTTCGGCACCATCCACAACTTCGGCGGTCGCACCACCGTCGGCGCGAAGACGCACATGTGGGCGGACCGTTTCGCCGCATGGCGCGACAGGGCCGGCAGCAAGTGCGTGGGCACCGCGTACATGCCGGAGTCCACGCACCGCGACCCGGCCGCGTTCGAGCTGTTCAGCGAGCTGGCGTGGCGTCAGGACCCCGTCGACCGGGAGCAGTGGTTCGCGGACTACGCGAAGCTGCGCTACGGCGGTGACGACGCGCGGGCGCGGAGCGCCTTCGCCACGCTGTCCGTCACGGCGTACGAGATCAGCAGCAAGGACGGGCGCCCCCACGACAGCATCTTCTCCGCCCGGCCCAGCCTCTCCGCCCGGTCCGGGGCGCACTACGCGACGAAGAGCCCGGCCTTCGACCTCGCGGAGTTCGACCCGGCGCTCAGCGCGCTGCTGGAGGTCGCGGAACCGCTGCGCGGCAGCGACGCCTACCGCTACGACGTCGCGGACACGGCCCGCCAGGCCCTCGCCAACCGTTCGTGGCTGCTGATCGGGCAGCTGAAGTCGGCGTACGAGCGCGAGGACCTCGCGGCCTTCCGGAAGCTCAGCACGCAGTGGCTGTCCCTGATGGGGCTGAGCGAGGAGGTCGCGGGCACGCACCGCTCGTTCCTGCTGGGCACGTGGCTCGCGGACGCGCGGCGCATGGCGGGCAGCGCGAAGGACGAGCAGGACCAGCTGGAGCGCACCGCCCGCACCCTGCTCGGGCCGTGGGCGGACCGGCCCGCCGCCGACAAGGGAAGACTCGCCAACTACGCCAACCGCGACTGGCAGGGCCTCATCGGCGACTACCACCTCCCCCAGTGGCGCGCCTACCTGGAGGCGCTGGAGGACGCGCTGGCCCAGGGCACGACGCCGAAGACCTTCGACTGGTACGAGCTCGAGGCGGCCTGGACCCGCGAGCACAAGGACTACCCGCAGCGCCCCTCCGGCGACGCCTACCGCACCGCCCAGCGCGTGCACAGCACTCTCGCCAAGGCGCCGTTCCAGGGCAGCGTCGAGGTGAAGTCCGACCCGGCGACCCTGGAGCCGGGCGGCAGCGGCGACTTCGACGCCGTCTTCCGCAACGAGAACGGCCTGCGCCCCACAGGGACCGTCGACTTCTCCCTCACCGGCCTCAAGGAGGCCGAGCCGCAGGGCTCCACCTCGGTCCTCCAGGTCAGGCAGGGCGAGCGGGCCACCGTGAAGTGGCGGGTCCACGCCCCCCGGGAGGAGCTGAAGGACCCGCTGAAGCCCATGGACTACGAGCTGGCCGTGGAGTTCGGCCCCGAGGGCGAGCGCCGGGTGCGGATGCCGCACCAGGGCAAGCTGTACGTCGCCGGGCCCCTGGACGAGGGCCTCTCCACGGTCAGCACCAACGACGCCGTCTTCGGCCAGCTCGGCCGCCGCTTCGCGGTCAACGGCGCCGGCGACGACATGTGGAAGGGCACCTCGCACTTCGGTGCCGTCTACCGGCAGGACGCGATGCGGGACGGGACCACCGCCACCGTCCGGGTCACCGCGCAGGAGGTCACGGGGCCGTGGGCCCGCGCGGGCCTCATCGCCCGCAACGACCTGCCGGGCACGGGCTCCCCGGGGTTCGTGAACCTCGCCGCCACCCCCTCCAACGGCGTCGTGCTCTCGTACGACTCCGACGGCGACGGCGAGCTCGACACCTTCAAGCAGATCACCGGCGTGAAGGCGCCGGTACTGCTGCGGCTGACGCGTGACGGGAGCACCTTCGAGGGCGCCCTGTCCACGGACGACGGCGACACGTGGCGCACCGTGGGGTCGGTGACGGTCTCCTCGGCCGGGTCCCGCCAGGACGTGGGTCTGTTCATGTCGGCGACGAACGGCGGCAACGGGGCGCGCGGCACCGTCGAGTTCGCGGACTTCGACGTCCGCTGAGGCGCCGCCGGGCCCGGGCACGCCGCCCGGGCCCGGCTGCCGCGGCGTGCCCCAAGCCGGCCGCCCGCCTCACCCGCGGGTCACGGCAGCTCCACTGTCGCCACCCAGTACTCGGCGAACAGACCGTCGCGGGCGCGGAGAATGTCGTTCCCGATGAAGCGTGCCGTGCCCTGCCGCGACTTTCCGCTCCCGATCCAGCGCCCCGCGACCATGTCGCCGTCGACGAGCGGGCCCACCGCCAGCGTGAAGGAGACCCCGTCGAACATCCCGTGGGTCTCGCGGACGGCGGCGGCCAGTCCGTCGGGGCCGTGCACCTCGTGGTCCGGCCAGTGGCCCACGAAGTCCGGGGTGACGATCTCCGCGGCCACCGACGGGTCGCCGTTCCACAGGTCCTCCAGCCACCGGCCGTAGAGGGTGTGCAACGGCGTGGGGTGCTCGGTCATCTTCGCGCTCCTTCGCGTGGGGCCGCTTCGCGTACTGGGGTACTGCTTCTTCCCAGGTTCCGCCGAACGGTCCCGCCGTTCCGCCCGGCCGGGCCGGGCGGAACGGTTCTGCCCCGGTCGGGGCCGCCTCCTCGCCCCGCCCCGCGGAGCGCCCCGGCAGGTGACCAAGCTCCCCTTCGTTCGTTCTCGCTCACGTGGCCCTTTCGGAAACGACCTCCCAGCAGACCCCCCGTACACAGCTCCCTCCTCTCGACGTGCAGCAGGCCGAAGCCGCGCTCGTGGAGCACTACCCGCGCCTCGTGCGGCTCGCCTATCTGGTGCTGCCGCCGTCGCTCGCCCGGCAGCGACGGGTACTGGCGGCGCACTCGCTCGTGCAGCGGGCCCTGCCCCGCAGCCGGGAAGCGGCCGCCTCCGGGCCGCTCCCCCCGCAGCGCGGCAGCGCCAGACGTGAGAGCGCGGGCGACGGGGCGGGCGGCCAGGGCGGCGAGGTCTACCTGTGGCTCGCCGCGCGGATGCTGAGGGGGGCGCTCGCCGGCGAACGCCGCCGCCTCGGGCCGCTGCCGATGCCACGCCTCCCACGGCGCCCCGGGCTGCTCCCCCAGGTCTTCGGCCTGAAGCTCGTGCCGCGTTCCGGCGGCGCCGGTGAACTCGCCCTCGACGAGGCGCTGTCGGACGTCTCCGGCGCGGCGCGAGCGGCCTACGCGCTGCGGGGCCTGGAGGGCCTGGCGGACGGCGAGATCCGCACGGTCCTGGAGAAGGCCGGCGTGCCGGACCCCGCGGCGGCGCTGCGGGAGGCGGACACCGTCCAGGCCCCCGCAGGCGGCGAGGACCGGCCGCTGCTCTCCTCCCCCGAGTTCGACCCGTGCCTGCTGCAGGCACGGCCCACGGACCTGGCGCGTCGCCGCCAGCACGGCCGCGCGGCGCTCGTCGCCGCCGTGGCTCTCGCCGTGTGCGGCGCCCTGCTGGGGCTTCCCGGCGGCGCCTGGGGTCCCGACGGCGCCGCCGCGCCGCCCTACGCGCGCAACCCCGCCGCCGAGAAGGCCCTCGACCCGGGCGCGCTGGTGCGCGTTCCGGCCGGCGCCTGGAAGACGGCGTCACGTGCCGACTTCTCCGTGTGGCCCACCCGCGGCGAACTCACCTCGAACCAGGCGCTGTTGCGCCGAGCGCTGGCCGTCTGGGCCCGGCCCGGGCCGCAGGTGAAGGTCTCCGTGACCCCCGGCACCTCCTCCGGCCCGCCGTCGGGACCGCCGCACCTGCTGTACGCGGGACGGCTCGACGGCACCCAGGTCGTCCTGTTCCACGACGGTCTGCGCATCGCCCGCTACGCCGAGCGGGAGGGCTCCGGGGAGGGCGGCGCCGTCCTCGACCTGGCACGCACCGACGGCGCGGACATGGCGACCGCCGCGACCCTGGTCATCGCCCGCAGCGACAGCAACGTCCGCTATCTGACGGCTCCTTGGGTCACCGGAGCCGCCGAGACGGACCTGCTGCGCCCGGACGACTCCGGGCGGTCGCTCCGCCGGGAGCACGACGGGGTGCTGGCGTCGCTGACCGCTCCGCGTGCCTCGGGGGACTGCTCGCGCTGGCCCGGACTGGTGCTGACCTCCGAGACGGCGTCGGGCGGCACGAAGAAGCGCCTCTACACCGACCTGGGCGAGCTGTCCGCCGTCCGGCTCACCTACGGGTCGCCGCGCCGCAAGGCACGCGAGGCGACAGGGGATCGCGCCCGTACCCGCCTGGCGCACACCTCCTGCGCGATGCGCGCGCTGGTGGCCGGCGGCACCAGGTCGGTCAACACCTGGCGTTTCAAGCGGCAGTTGCTGCCGGAGGGCGAGGGCGTCGCCTCGTGGACGTGCACGCGGGCCGAGACCTGGCGCGGCCAGGGCGCGCAGGTTCTGGGCGGGTTCCAGCCTCCCGCGGACAAGCCGGACGAGCCCGCCGTGCTGACCGCGAGGGCCGTGGACACCGCCTCGTGCGGCAAGCGCGAGCCGAACGTGGTCAGCTTCACGCGGTGGAAGTCGCAGGCCGGCAACTGGTACGTGCTGGCGGCCGGTTCGTCGAAGGTCACGGGCATCACGGTGAAGGGCAGGGGCGAGGGAAGCCCCAGCGGCTTCTCGACGGACCGTACGCTCACGCTGCCCGGGACGAAGCGGGCCAAGGTGAAGGTGACGGCCGGGCTCTCCGACGGCGGGGAGCTGCCCGCGCTGCGCTCGACCGGGCCCGCGAAGCGCTGAACCCGCTGCGGCCGTCCCGGCTCCCGTCGGGGCGGCCGCAGTCGACGCCCCCGCCGTCGCTCCGCGTACCTCCGCCGAGCGGGGCCGCGTGGCGCGGGCGGGGTGGGGTGGAACCGGCCCGACCGGCCGGGCGCGTGCGGCTCGCGGGTACGGGCCGCCGGCCGGCCGGACCGGAGTGGGGGGGGTGTCAGGTGCCTCCGGCCCGGCTGCGTCCCGCTCCGTGGGGCGCCTGGCCCGTGGAGCCGCGGACGACGAGCTCCGGCTGGAAGACGAACTCCGTCTGCGGTACGGGGTTCTGACGTACCTCTTCCAGCAGCGTGTGCACCGCGGCGTTCGCCATGGCGCGCACCGGCTGGCGCACGGTCGTCAGCGGCGGGTCGGTGAAGGCGATCAGTTCCGAGTCGTCGTAGCCGACCACGGACACGTCTCCCGGTACGCCGAGCCCCCGTGCCCGTGCCGCTCTGACCGCGCCCAGCGCCATCAGGTCGCTTCCGCACACGAGGCCGGTGCAGCCCTCGTCGATGAGGTCGTCGGCCGCCGCGTGCCCGCCCTCCACGGTGAAGAGGGTGTGGCGCACCAGGCCCTCGGCCGACTCTCCGGCGGTGCCCTCCTCCCCGACGGAGGCGAGGAAGCCCTCGGTCTTGCGCCGCACGGGGACGAAGCGGTCCGGCCCCACGGCGAGTCCCAGCCGCCGGTGCCCCAGATCCCTCAGGTGCCGGACGGCGATACGGGAGGACGCGGCGTCGTCCGGGGAGACGAAGGGCGCCGCGATGCGCTCGTTGTAGCCGTTGACGAGGACGTACGGGACCCCGCGGTCGGCGAGACGGGCGTACCGCCCGGGGTCGGCCGACAGGTCGGCGTGCAGCCCGGACAGGAAGATGATGCCGGTGACGGCACGCTCCACGAACTGTTCGACCAGCTCGTCCTCGGTGGCGCCGCCGGGCATCTGCGTGCCGAGGATCGGCGTGTAGCCGTAGCCCGTCAGCGCCTGCTCGATGATCTGGGCGAACGCCGGGAAGATCGGGTTGGTCAGCTCGGGGATGACGAGCCCGACGAGGCCCGCGCTGCGCTGCCGCAGCCGGACGGGCCGGTCGTAGCCCAGCACGTCGAGCGCGGCGAGCACCCGCTGGCGGGTCGAATCGGCCACGCCCGCCTTGCCGTTGAGGACGCGGCTGACGGTGGCCTCGCTGACCTTCGCCTGTCCCGCGATGTCGGCGAGCCGGGTGGCGGGCAGCACCGCCGTCATGCCAGGGGTCCGGTGGTCCACCAGGCGGTGGTGTCCGGCGGCAGCGCCTCACCGCCTTCGTACGGGCCGCTCGCGAGCAGCAACTCCCCCGGCCGCGCGGGGAGTTCGACTGCGGTGCCGCCCGTGTTCGCGGTGCAGACGAAGCTCCCGCGGCGGAAGGCGAGCACTCCCTCCGGTGCGGGCAGCCACTCCACCGATTCTCCCGCGCCCAGGCCGGGCTGCTCGCGGCGGATGCGCAGCGCCGCGCGGTACATCTCCAGGGTGGAATCCTTCCGGCCGCTCTGCGCGGCCACCGAGAGCTCGCTCCACTCCTCGGGCTGCGGCAGCCAGCTGCCGCCGGAGCCGAACCCGTAGGAGCTTCCCCGCCTCTCCCACGGCAGCGGCACCCGGCAGCCGTCGCGGAGCCCGTCCTGGCCGCTGTCACGGAAGAAGGACGGGTCCTGCCGGACGTCGTCGGGCAGGTCCGCGACCTCCGGCAGCCCCAGCTCCTCGCCCTGGTAGACGTACGCGGACCCGGGCAGGGCCAGCATCAGCAGCGTGGCGGCGCGTGCGCGGGCGAGGCCGCCGAGCCGGGTGCGGTGGCGTACGACGTCGTGGTTGGAGAGCACCCACGTCGCCGGCGCCCCGGAGGGCCGCATGGCCTCCAGCGAGTCGCAGATGACGTCGCGCAGCGCCGCGGCGTCCCAGTCGGTCTGGAGGTAGTGGAAGTTGAAGGCCTGATGCAGCTCGTCGGGGCGCACGTAGAGCGCGGTCCGCTCGGAGCTGGGCGCCCATGCCTCGGCGACGCCGATCCGGTCGCCGGGGTACTCCTCGAAGACCTGGCGCCAGTCGCGGTAGATCTCGTGCACGCCGTCCTGGTCGAAGAACGGCAGCTTCCCGCTGCCCAGCAGCCTCAGCTGCCCGGGGCCGCCCGTGTCGGGCAGGCCGGGTGCCTTGACGAGCCCGTGGGCGACGTCCACGCGGAAGCCGTCGACGCCCAGATCCAGCCAGAAGCGCAGGATGGTGCGGAACTCGTCCCGTACGGCGCCGTGTTCCCAGTTGAAGTCCGGCTGTTCGGGCGCGAAGAGGTGCAGGTACCACTCGCCGGGGCTGCCGTCGGCTTCGCGTACGCGCGTCCACGCCGGGCCGCCGAAGACGGACTCCCAGTCGTTGGGCGGCAGTTCGCCGCCCTCTCCGCGTCCGGGACGGAAGTGGTAGCGGGCGCGGGCGGGCGAGCCGGGGCCCTCACGGAGCGCGCGCCGGAACCATTCGTGCCGGTCCGAGGAGTGGTTGGGCACGATGTCGACGATGACGCGCAGCCCCAGCCCGTGCGCGTCCTCGATCAGGGAGGCGGCGTCGGAGAGTTCACCGAAGAGGGGGTCGACCGAGCGGTAGTCGGTCACGTCGTAGCCGCCGTCCGCCTGCGGCGAGGCGTAGAACGGGCTGAGCCACACGGCGTCCACGCCGAGTCCGGCGAGATAGGGCAACCGGGCGCGCACGCCGGGGAGATCGCCCATGCCGTCGCCGTCGCCGTCGGCGAAGGAGCGCGGATAGACCTGGTAGATCACGGCGTCCCGCCACCAGTCCGTGCCGCCGCTCCCCGCGGCCTGCCGCGTGCCGTGCGCCGGGGAGCGCCCGACTGACGGATCGGAGGCGGGTGCGGGTGCGGCCGTAGGGGCGGGGTCGAGATGCTGGGTCATGTCATCCCTGGGAGTCGGAGGCGGTCGCGGGCGTCGGCGTCGGCGTCGGCGTCGAAGCGGTCGGTGGCCGGTGCACGGCGGCGGGCGTCAGGACTTCGTGGCTCCCGCGGTGAGGCCGGCCACCAGGTGCCGCTGCGCGAAGCCGAAGACGACGGCCGCGGGCACGGCGATGATGACCGCGGCGGCCGTCATGGAGCCCCAGTCGGAGCCGTAGCGGTTGACGAAGGTCTGCAGGCCGCCGGCCAGGGTGAGGTTCTCCTCGCCGGTCATGAAGGCGGTGGCGTAGGCGACTTCGGCCCATGCGGTCACGAAGGTGTAGAAGCCCGTGACCGCGAGTCCCGGCCTTGCCAGCGGGAGGACGAGCCGCCAGAACGTGCCGAACGGATTGAGCCCGTCGACGCGTCCGGACTCGTCGATGTCCACGGGGATGGTGTCGAAGAAGCCCTTCATCATCCAGGCGCAGAACGGCACCGCGACCGTCAGGTACGTGATGATCAGGCCGACGGGCTGGTTCAGCAGGCCCAGGCGCGCCATCGTGTTGTAGAGCGGCACGATCAGCACGGCCATCGGGAACATCTGCGTGATCAGCAGCACCCACATCAGGGGGCGCATCCCGGGGAAGCGGAACCGGCTGATGGCGTAGCCGGTGGTGGCGGCGATGAAGACCCCGACGGCGGTCGTACCGGCCACCACGATCAGCGAGTTGCCGAACCACGTCAGGAAGTAGGTGTCGGCGACGACGTGTTCGTAGTTGCCGAGCGTGAAGTTCTTCACCAGGGCGGTGGAGAAGGACTCGTTCCTGGGCTTGAACGACGTCACGAGCAGCCACAGCGGCGGGAAGAGCGCGACGAGGGACGCGGTGAGCAGCCCTGCGTGCAGCCCGAACGAGGCCAGCGGGCCCCGCTCGCCCCGGGTGCGAGGCGCGGAACGCATCGTCACCACACCTCCCCCTGGCGGCGCAGTGCCCGCCTGTAGACGACCGTGAAGAGCGAGAGCAGCACCAGGATGAGGACGCCCCATGCGGCCGAAGTGGCGAAGTCCCGCGGGCTGTTGATGAAGGAGAGCCGGAAGGCGTAGGTCACCAGGATCTCCGTGGAGTCCTCCGGACCGCCCCTGGTGAGCAGGTAGATGACCGGGAACATGTTGAACGTCCAGATGGTGCTGAGCAGGACGACCGTGCTGCTGACGGTGCGCACACCTGGCAGCGTGATGTTGCGGAACCGCTGCCAGGGGCCGGCGCCGTCCATCTCGGCGGCCTCGTACAGCTCGCCGGGGATGCCCTGCAGGGCACCGAGCATCGCCACGATCATGAAGGGGACGCCCAGCCATACGTTGACGGCGATGACGGCGAGCTTCGCCCAGGTGGGATCGCCCAGCCAGGGCACGGCGTCGATGCCGCCGCCGTCCAGCACCTGGTTGAGCAGCCCGCTCTTCTCGTTGAACAGCATCTTCCAGGCGAACACGGAGACGAAGGCCGGGATGCCCCAGGGCACGATCATGGCGATCCGGTAGAACGACCGGCCGCGCACCTGCCTGTTGAGCATCACGGCCAGCACCAGGCCGAGCCCGAAGGTGAAGCCGACGCAGCCGGCCGTCCACACCGCCGTCCAGCCCAGCCGGTCCCAGAAGACGCTGTCCCCGAGGATCTCCGTGTAGTTCTCGAGGCCGGTGAACTCGTAGGTGGCGGGGATGTGGTTGACGCCGATGGTGCGCTCGACGTTGGCCTCGTCGGCGTTCGTGAGCGACAGGTAGACGCCCCGCACCAGCGGGTATCCGATGATGACGCCGATGACGAGGACGACCGGCGCGACCATCGTCCAGGCGTACCAGTGCCGCGCCGCGGCCCTGCGCAGTGCGCCCGCGCCCTTGCCGCCGCGGCTGCCGCCGCTCTTTCCCCCGGGCCCCCGCCCGCGGCCGGCGGCGGCGCTGTCCGCGCCGTCCGCGGCCGCGGGCACCGACCGGCTGGTGGTCTCCACAGCCATGCCTTCCGCCCCGTCCCCTTCTACTTGTAGTCCTTCAGCAGCTTGCGGAAGCCGTCGCCGACCTTGCCGGCGGCGGCTTCGGGACTGCGGCTGCCGGTGAGGACCGCGTCCATCTGCCCGCGGATGGGCTCGAAGAGGGAGTTGCCCTCCGCGATCCACGGCCGCTGCACGGCCTCGTCGACGGCGGGCTTGAAGAACTCGACCATCTTGTTCTCGCGCACCGAGGGCTCGTCGTAGACGGACTCGCGGGTGGGGAGGAGGCTCAGCTCCTCAGTGGTGCGCTTCTGGACCTCGGCGGAGGACATGTACTTGGCGAACTCCTGCGCCGTCCGCAAGTTCTTGCTGCCCGCGTACACGGACAGGTTCCAGCCGCCCTGCGGTGAGCCGCGGCGCTTGCTGCCGGCGGGGACGGGCGCGACGCCGAGGTTGTCCTTGTCGTCCTTGAACTGCTTGCCCTGCTGGGCGCCGGCGATGTCCCACGGACCGTCGATGATCATGGCGACGTCGCCGTCCTGGAAGGCCTTCAGCCCGTTCTCCTGGCCGTCGCTGCTGTCGGTGACCGCGGCACCGGAGTCGACGAGGTCCTTCATGCGGGCGAAGGCCTTGCCGCCCGCCGGATCGTCCACGGTGACCTTCTTGGAGGTGGGGTCGACGAGGTCGCCGCCCTCACCGTAGAGGTACGGCAGGAACCAGTACGGGTCGTCGCCGCGCAGGTACAGGCCCGTCTTGCCGGTCTCGCTCTTGATCTTCTTGGCGGACTTCTTCAGCTCGTCGAAGGACTCGGGCACGTCGACCCCCGCCTTCTTGAGCATCTTCTTGTTGTAGAAGAGGCCCAGCGTGTCGGTGACCTGCGGCACCGCGTAGGTCTTGCCCTTGAAGCGGGTGCTGCCGGCGGCCGTCTTGAGGTAGTCGGACGGCTTGTCGACGGCGGGCGTGCCGTCCAGCGGTGCGAGGTAGCCGAGGTTGGCGAAGTCGGCGACCCACGCGACCTCGGTGCGCATCACGTCGGGGGCTCCGGAGTTGCCGCCGGCCGCGTTCTTGAACTTCTGGTTCGCGTCACCGAAGTTGACGTGCACGTACTTCACGTCGACCTTCGGGTGCTTCTTCTCGAAGTCCTCCGCGATCTTCTTGTACGTGCCCTTCTCGGCGTCGTTCGAGGTGTCCCAGTAGGTGACGGAGCCGGCTATCTCGCCGCCGCCCCCGCTCGGGTCGCTCTGATCCTCCCCGCCGCAGGCCGTCGCCGTCGCCGTGAGCGCAAGCACCGCAGCCGCCGCGATGACCCCTCTGCCTCGCCGCATGTCCATCCCCTCCACGTGTGCGTCCCCGGCCGACGGCCTGGGGGACCCCCGGCGCCATGGGCGGCGCCCGGCTGCGGAGGAACGTAACAGCGTGACGCCGCTTGCGAAAGACTTTGCGGCAACTTTCAGAAAACGCATTTGCAGATCTTGACGCCCCGCCGGTGGGCACCGTGTGATCCGGCCGGTACAGTCCAACCCTGTGACCGCACGGCTAGCTGACATCGCAGCGCAGGCGGGGGTCAGCGAAGCGACGGTCAGCCGGGTCCTCAACGGCAAGCAGGGCGTCGCCGCGGCCACCCGCGAATCCGTACTCGCCGCGCTCGACGTGCTCGGCTACGAACGGCCCGTCAAGCTGCGCCGGAGCAGCGCGGGCCTCGTCGGCCTGATCACACCGGAGCTGGAGAACCCGATCTTCCCCGCCTTCGCGCAGGTGATCGCCCAGGCGCTGACCCGGCAGGGGTACACACCGGTCCTGGCCACGCAGACACCCGGCGGCTCCACGGAGGACGAGCTGACGGAGATGCTCGTCGACCGCGGCGTCGCCGGCATCATCTTCGTCTCGGGCCTCCACGCCGACACCACCGCCGACATGCAGCGCTACGAGCGGCTGCGCGGCCAGGGCGTGCCGTTCGTCCTCGTCAACGGTTTCTCGCCGAAGGTGCGGGCGCCGTTCGTCTCACCGGACGACCGCGCCGCGATGCGGCTCGCGGTCACCCACCTCGCCGCGCTGGGCCACCGCCGCATCGGACTGGCCCTGGGACCGGAGCGGTTCGTTCCCGTGCAGCGCAAGATCGAGGGGTTCGTGCGCGCCCTGGACGAGCAGCTGGGCGTCGGCTCCGACGGGGCCGGCGAGTTCGTGCAGCACTCCCTCTACACCCTGGAGGGCGGACAGGCCGCCGCGGGGGCCCTGTTGGAGCGCGACTGCACCGCCGTGGTGTGCGCCAGCGACATGATGGCCCTGGGCGCGATCCGGGCGGCGCGCCAGCGCGGACTCCAAGTGCCTCGCGAGGTCTCCGTGATCGGCTTCGACGACTCCCCTCTCATCGCCTTCACCGACCCGCCCCTCACGACGATCCGTCAGCCCGTCACGGCCATGGGCCAGGCGGCAGTGCGGACACTGCTGGAGGAGATCGGCGGGACGCCCGCTCCGCACAGTGAGTTCGTCTTCCTTCCCGAGCTGGTCGTACGAGGTTCTACGGCCTCCGTCCCCTCGGCCGCAGGGAGGACGTAAACCGGCCCATACCCGACCGCAGGATGATCGGCACAACGGGCAGGTCTGGCAGACTGTCCCCTCATGGGGGCATCGACGACAAGGACCGCTCAAGTAGGCCGAGAGACCACCGGGACACAGGACACCGAGGACGAAGACACAGGTCACGGGAGCGGAAGACCCGGAACGACCGCGGCGGGCACCACGGCCGCGGAGACGGCGGGAGCCGGGCACGGCAGCGTCGTCGGCACCGCTCTCATGACGCGGCTTCGCGCCGCCCGCCGTCCCAGCATCTGGTTCGAGATCGTCCTCATCGCGGTGAGTTACGCGGTGTACTCCCTCATCCGCAACGCCGTCCCCGAACAGCGCGCGCAGGCCCTCGACAACGCCGACTGGATCTGGAAGGCGGAGCAGTTCCTCGGCATCGCCGTCGAGGACACGGTCAACCGGGCCGTCAACAGCGTCACCTGGCTCATCCTCACGATGAACTACTACTACGCGACGCTGCACTTCATCGTGACGATCGCGGTGCTCGTCTGGCTCTACCGGCGCCACCCCGGCCGCTACGCCGCGACGCGCCTGGTCATCTTCGCCACCACCGGCATCGCCCTGCTGGGGTACTACCTCTTCCCGCTCGCGCCGCCGCGGCTGATGCGCGGCGAGTCCTTCATCGACACCGTGCAGGTGCACCAGACCGTGGGCTCCATGGCGTCCGGCAACCTGGCGGACATGTCGAACCAGTACGCCGCCATGCCGTCGATGCACATCGGCTGGTCGGTGTGGTGCGGCATCACGATCGCCGCGCTCGCCACCCCGCTGTGGGTCCGCCTGCTGGGCGTGCTGTACCCGGTGGGCACGCTGATAGTGATCGTCTGCACGGCCAACCACTTCTGGCTGGACGCGGTGGGCGGCGTCGTCTGCCTCGGCTTCGGCTTCGCCCTCTCCTACGGCTGGTACGGAAAGCTCTCGTACCGGCTGCCGCGGCAGATCAAGGCGCCCGGGCCCGCACCCGGGACGCACCGGCCGGACGCGCTGGCCGGCCGGTCCGCCACGCCGTAGTCGCCGGTCAGTCCGTCGCGCCGTAGAAGAGCCGCTCCGCCACGGCCCGGGCCCGGCGCGTCACGCGGCGGTAGTCGTCCAGCATCTCCCCGCTGCCGCTGGCCTCGGGGTAGCCGAGGTAGCGGCCGACGGCTCCCAACTCCCGCGCGTCCGAGGGGAACGTGTCGCCGGCCCTGCCGCGCACCAGCATCACGGCGTTGCGCACCCGGGTGGCCAGCAGCCACGCCTCGTCCAGCGTCTCCGCGTCCTCGGGGTCGATGAGCTCCGCCTCGCGCGCCGCGGCGAGCGCGGCACGCGTACGCGTGGTGCGCAGACCCTCCGTTCCGGCGGCGTGCTGGAGCTGGAGGAGCTGCACCGTCCACTCGACGTCGGCGAGTCCGCCGCGACCGAGTTTGGCGTGCGTCGTGGAGTCGGCGCCCCGCGGCATCCGTTCGGACTCCATGCGGGCCTTGAGCCGCCGGATCTCGCGCAGTGACTCCTCGCTCAGACCGTCGGCGGGATAGCGGACCGGGGCGATCAACTCGGTGAAGCGGCGCCCCAGATCCTCGTCCCCCGCGACGGGCTCCGCCCGCAGCAGCGCCTGGCTCTCCCAGGCGGCCGCCCAGCGGCGGTAGTAGCCGGCGTAGGACTCCAGGGAACGCACGAGCGGCCCCGACCTGCCTTCCGGACGCAGGTCCGCGTCGACGACCAGCGGCGGGTCCGACGAGGGCAGTTGGAGCAGGCGGCGGAGCTCCGTCGCGACGGCCAGCGCAGCCTTGCCCGCCTCCTCCTCGCTCACGCCCTCGCGGGGCTCGTGGACGAAGAGGACGTCGGCGTCGGAGCCGTAGCTCAGCTCGTGCCCGCCGAACCGGCCCATGCCGATCACCGCGAAACGGGTGGGCAGTTCGTCCCCCCACCGGCTGCGCACCGCCGCGCGGAGGGCTCCGGCGAGCGTGGCCGCGTTGATGCCGGTGAGGGCCGCCCCGATCCGGTCGACGGCCGCCGCGGGGTCCTCCGCGGGCAGCTCCTCCGTGCCGTACGCGCCGATCAGGTCGCCCGCCGCCGTGCGGAACATCTCGCGCCGGCGCACCCCGCGCGCAGCCGCCACCGCCGACTCGGCGTCCGCCGCCCGGCCCACGGCCGCCAGCACCTCCTGCGTGAGGGCCTTCCGCGCCCGCGGCCGCAGCCCGCCGTCGTCGCCGAGCAGCGCCACGGCCTCGGGTGCCCGCATCAGCAGGTCGGGGGCGAGCCGGCCGGCGGACAGGACGCGCGCGAGGTTCTCCGCCGCCGCGCCCTCGTCGCGAAGGAGCCGCAGATACCAGGGCGTCGTCCCGAGCGCGTCGGAGACCTTGCGGAAGTTGAGCAGCCCCGCGTCCGGGTCGGCGGAGTCGGCGAACCAGCCCAGCAGCACGGGAAGCAGGGTGCGCTGGATGGCCGCCTTGCGGCTGACGCCGCTCGCCAGCGCCTCCAGGTGCCGCAGCGCTCCCGCCGGGTCGGCGTAGCCGAGCGCCTCCAGCCGCTGCCGTGCGGCCCTGGGCGAGAGCCGCGCCTCCCCCACGTCGAGCTGGGCGACGGCGTCCAGCAGCGGACGGTAGAAGAGCTTCTCGTGCAGCCGCCGCACCGCGGCGGCGTGCTTGCGCCACGTCTTGTGCAGCTCGTTGACGGAGTCGCTGCGGTATCCGAGGGAACGTCCGAGCCTGCGCTGGTCCGCCTCGTCCTCGGGCATGAGATGCGTCCGGCGCATCTTGTGCAGCTGGATGCGGTGTTCGAGCGTGCGGAGGAAGCGGTACGCGGAGTCGAGCGCGGCGGCGTCCTGCCGGCCCACGTAGCCGCGCGTGGCGAGCGCGTCCAGAGCGGCGAGCGTCGTGGGGCTGCGCAGCGCCGCGTCGGTTCGGCCGTGCACCAACTGCAGCAGCTGCACGGCGAATTCGACGTCGCGCAACCCGCCCGGCCCGAGCTTGAGTTCGCGGTCGACCTGCGCGGCGGGAATGTTCTCCACGACGCGGCGGCGCATCTGCTGCACGTCGGGGACGAAGTTCTCCCGCTCCGACGCCTGCCACACCAAGGGGGCGACGGCCTCCGCGTAGGCCTCGCCCAGCGCCATGTCGCCCGCCACCGGACGGGCCTTCAGCAGGGCCTGGAACTCCCAGGTCTTCGCCCACCGGTTGAGGTAGGCGAGGTGGGAGTAGAGCGTCCTCACAAGGGGCCCGTTCCGGCCCTCCGGGCGGAGGTTGGCGTCGACGGGCCAGATGGTGCCCTCGGCCGTGGTGTCCGAGCAGATCCGCATCAGACGGGCCGCGAGGCGTCCGGCGGCCTGCAGGGCCTGTGCCTCGTCCGCGCCGTCGGCGGGTTCCGCCACGAAGATGACGTCCACGTCCGAGACGTAGTTGAGTTCGCAGCCGCCGCACTTGCCCATCCCGATCACAGCGATCCGGCAGGCCGCCGCGTCCTCGGGCTCCTCGGCGGAGGCGAGGGAGAGAGCGGCCCGCAGCGTCGCAGCGGCCAGGTCGGCGAGCTCGGCCGCGGTCTGCGCCAGGTCGCTGGTGCCGCACACGTCGCGCGCGGCGATCGACAGCAGGGCGCGGCGGTAGCGGTGGCGCAGGTCGTCCGGGTCGGTGGCGGGGCGTACGGCCGCCTCGAACTCCTCCACGCCCGGGTGCAGGTCCCGCTGCTCGTACGTGACGAGCGCCTGCCAGTCGTCCGGGTGGCTGGCGAGGTGGTCGCCCAGCGCTTCGGAGACTCCCAGCACGCCGAGCAGCCTGTCCCGCAGGGGCTTGCTGGCGAGCAGCGTGTCCAGCAGGCGCTGCGGGTCCTCTTGCGCCTCGACGAGTCGGACGAGGCCGTGCAGTGCGAGGTCCGGGTCCGCGGTCGCCCCGAAGGCGTCGAGCAGCTGGGTGTCGGCCCGCACCTCGTCGAACTCCTCCGCCGACAGCAGGCGCTCCGCCGCGGCCGGCTCGGTGAAGCCGCGCCGCACCAGCTGTCCGTGACGGCTGTCCCGCCGACCGCCCTGCACCCTTGACCGTCCTCCGTACTCGCGCACTCCGCGTATTGGGCCGTACCGGCAGCCGCCCCGCGGCGGCGGCCGCACCGTCCTACAGCACCGGCAGGGACTTGCGCAGCTCGAAGGCGGTGACCTCGCTGCGGTACTCCTCCCACTCCTGCTTCTTGTTGCGCAGGAAGAAGTCGTAGACGTGCTCGCCCAGCGTCTCCGCGACCAGCTCGCTGCGCTCCATCAGGGTGATGGCCTCGCCCAGGTTCTGCGGCAGCGGTTCGATGCCCATCGCCCGCCGTTCGGCGTCGGAGAGGGCCCAGACGTCGTCGTCGGCGCCCGGCGGGAGTTCGTAGCCCTCCTCGATGCCCTTGAGCCCGGCCGCCAGCAGAGTGGCGTAGGCGAGATAGGGGTTGGCGCCCGAGTCGAGCGAGCGCACCTCGATACGGGTGGAGCCCATCTTCCCCGGCTTGTACATGGGGACCCGGATCAGTGCGCTGCGGTTGTTGTGGCCCCAGCAGATGTACGAGGGCGATTCGCCGCCCTCCCCCGCCGTCCGGTTCGCGCCGCCCCAGATGCGCTTGTAGGAGTTGACCCACTGGTTGGTGACGGCGGAGATCTCACCGGCGTGCGTGAGCAGGCCCGCGATGAAGGAGCGGCCGACCTTGGAGAGCTGGTACTCCGAGCCCGACTCGTAGAAGGCGTTGCGGTCGCCTTCGAAGAGGGACAGGTGGGTGTGCATGCCGGAGCCGGGGTGCTCGGAGAAGGGCTTGGGCATGAAGGTGGCCTGCACGCCCTGCTCCAGCGCGACCTGCTTCATCACCAGCCGGAACGTCATGATGTTGTCGGCCGTGGACAGCGCGTCCGCGTAGCGCAGGTCGATCTCCTGCTGCCCCGGGGCGCCCTCGTGGTGGGAGAACTCCACGGAGATGCCCATCGACTCCAGCATCGTGATCGCCTGCCGACGGAAGTCCATGCCGACGTGCTGCGGGGTGTGGTCGAAGTAGCCGGAGGTGTCCGCCGGCGAGGGGCGCGTGCCGTCCACCGGCCGGTCCTTGAGCAGGAAGAACTCGATCTCCGGGTGGGTGTAGAAGGTGAAGCCCAAATCCGAGGCCTTGGCGAGGCTGCGCTTGAGCACGTAGCGCGGGTCGGCGTAGGAGGGGGAGCCGTCCGGCATCAGGATGTCGCAGAACATCCGCGCCGTTCCCGGGGCCTCCGCGCGCCACGGCAGTATCTGGAAGGTGCCCGGGTCGGGCTTGGCGATCATGTCCGACTCGTAGACCCGGGCGAAGCCCTCGATCGCCGAACCGTCGAAACCGATGCCCTCGTCGAAGGCCTGCTCCAGCTCCGCGGGCGCGACGGCGACGGACTTGAGGAAGCCGAGCACGTCGGTGAACCACAGCCTGACGAACCGGATGTCGCGCTCCTCGAGCGTGCGGAGCACGAATTCCTGCTGCTTATCCATAGTCACCCATCCTCGCTGCTCAGCGTGCCCGCCCGCACCCTGGGCGACACCCCGTCGGGCCTCGTGTCCCGGGTGGCCCGGGACGGGGACGAGCATCCCACCACACGGTTTCCGGAACGTTGCCTGCGCCCACCGTTCGCGCCGCTTCTCCAGTGAACCACGCGGAAAGCCGCCGTCCCGTGGGCCCGCGGGGCCGCCCGCGGGCAGGCGGCTCCGCGGGGAGCGCTGGGCCGCGGCCCGCTGCGGAGCCAGGGGAACGAGGGGAGGCGAACGTGGGGAGACAAGGTGAAGCGGAGCGGGCAGCGCACCCGGGGTCGCTCAGGAGGCGCACCCCGTAAGGCGCACTCCCCGCGCCGCGGGAGGGGCGTCCGGACGAGGTGCCCGACCGCGCGGCGGACGGCCGCCCGGCAGCCTGGGGGTCCACCCGGGCCCGGCCTCGGCAGCCTGCGTCCGACGGCGCCGGCGCGGGCGGGCCGGAAGGGCCGCGGCGGAAGGGGGCGAGCGGGCGGGCCGGGGGCTCCAAAACGTAAGCCGCGGTCCGGCAGTGGGGGATACCGGACCGCGGCTGTTTGTTGCCTGGCCGGAGCGTTCAGAGGCGTCCGGCCGTGTGGTCTTCGCGTGGTCCGCCGTCCTGGCGGAACGACGTCACGCACTGAAGTTCGCACACCGTCCAGGCCGAGAACAAGAGTTACCGGTCAGTGTTCGAAGCCACATCTTGTGGGGCCTTCTTCGCGGATCGGACACCCGTCTTACCGCCGGTCACAGCCTGGCGTCCATGGCCGGATCCTGACGCGTTCGCGCCACCTCCGGCGGCCAGCCGCGCCTCGTTCTCCGAGGGCTGCGACACCCAGCCGAGGCTGGCGGCGCGCATGCCGAGCTGGAAGCGCGTGCCGGCTCCCAGCCGCTCCATGAGCCCGCTCAGGCGGCGCTGGAACGTGCGGTAGCTGACGCCGAGTTGGCGCGCCATGACCTGGTCGGTCATCCCGGTCGTCAGCAGTGCCAGCAGCCGCGCCTCGTCCGGGGACGGCGCGTCCCCGGCCCCGCCCGGCCGTCCCGCGAGGTACGCGGAGAGCGGCAGCGCACGCGCCCACAGCACCTCGAAGAACTCGCACAGCGCGTCGAGCAGGCCCGAGGGGTGCACGACCACGCTGCTCGCCATCTCGTGCGGCGCGGAGCGGAGCGGGATCAGCGCGACGCGGTCGTCCGCGACCAGCAGCTTCGTCGGCGTATCGGCCATGACCCGCGCCTCCTCGCCGAGTTCGGCGCAGGCCTCGATGTCGGTGTGGATGCGGTGGAAGGTCTCCAGACCGTGGGTGTCGTAGATGACGCGGTAGCCGATGCCGCGCCGCATGGTCTTGGCCTGCACCGGCATCATGCCCGTCTTGGGGTCGAGCCGGTCGGGGTCGCTGTTGGCGTACGGAGGCCGGTCGATGCCGCGTATCTGGTGCCGCGCGCTGTACTGCAGCTGGTCGACCTGCTGGATCACCGCCGCCCGCCCGGTGACGATCTCCACGAGGTCGACGGGGTCGCGCGCGGTCGCGTTGGCCCGGAACCGGGTGGCCAGGAGCTGGATGTGCCGCCGGGTGCGGTGGATGGCCTCCTCGCGCGCCAGCAGCAGCGACTCGAAGGCCACCTCGGGCGCCACGGGCAGGAAGCGCTCCTCTCCCCGCCGCTCCCCCGGGTACCTGCCGACCAGGCTCAACTTCTCCAGCGCCGTGAGGGTTTCGCGCACCTTCGCCGCACTCAGGCCCAGCGCCTCGCGAAGCTCCCGCACGGTGACCGCTCCGTCGACGAGCGCCTCGTAGGCCTGCTGCTGGACGGGTTCGAGACCGAGGGCCTCCAACATGTGCTTCCCCCTGTGCTGTGGCGAGTTCACGTCACTGACCGATGCCCGCCAGGCGGGCGTCGAATCCAGTACACCAGGTATCGAAATGCTGCGGATACCCTCGCGTAAGTGACCTTGCGTACTGGATACGGTTGTGACGGTGACGTGAACACCGCGTGTCCGGTTCCCTCGTGAAATTCACGGATCCACTCGTTCCGTTTTGACAGGCCGCCTCGGCACGTACTCATACGTGTCCGGCCGGTAACTCTGAGTGCATTGCCGCGCCCCTCGTTCCTGCCCGTACCGGCGCCCTCTTTCACGCGTCAGGTAGACGATTACAGTGGGCGGCGTGCCTCAACTACGTCTCGCCCTGAACCAGATCGACTCCACCGTCGGCGACCTCGAAGGCAACGCGGCCTCCGTGCTGCGCTGGACCCGGCGCTCCGTGGAGCAGGGGGCGCATCTCGTCGCGTTCCCCGAGATGATGCTGACCGGCTACCCGGTGGAGGACCTGGCCCTGCGCGGCTCGTTCGTCGAGGCCAGCCGCGCCGCGCTGAGCACGCTCGCGGGCAGGCTGGCGCAGGAGGGTCTGGGCGGGGTCCCCGTCGTCGTCGGCTACCTGGACCGCGCCGAGGACGTCCGCGCCTCCCTCGGCAGTCCCGCGGGCGCGCCGCTCAACGCCGCGGCCGTGCTGCACGGCGGCGAGGTCGTCCTGACCTTCGCCAAGCACCACCTGCCCAACTACGGCGTCTTCGACGAGTTCCGGTACTTCGTGCCGGGTCAGACCCTGCCCGTCGTCCGCGTCCACGGCGTCGACGTCGCCCTCGCCATCTGCGAGGACCTGTGGCAGAACGGCGGCCGCGTCCCCGCCGCCCGCACCGCGGGTGCGGGTCTGCTGCTCTCCGTCAACGCCTCCCCGTACGAGCGCGAGAAGCACGACACGCGACTCGACCTCGTCCGCAGGCGGGCCCGGGAGGCGGGCTGCACGACGGCGTACCTCGCCATGGCCGGCGGCCAGGACGAGCTCGTCTTCGACGGCGACTCGATCGTCGTCGGCCGCGACGGCGAGACCATCGCGCGCGCACCGCAGTTCGAGGAGACGTGCCTCGTCCTCGACCTGGACCTGCCCGCGGCCGCGGCGGAGCCCCCCTCGGGGGTCGTGGACGACGGCCTCGCCGTGCAGCACGTGACCCTCGGCGCGGACCCGCTGGAGGCGTACGAGCCGGAGTTCACCGGCAGCGAGGCGCCCCGCATGGAGGACGACGAGGAGATCTACACCGCGCTCGTCACCGGTCTGCGGGCGTACGCGTCCAAGAACGGCTTCAGCTCGGTGGTGCTGGGCCTCTCCGGCGGCATCGACTCCGCGCTCACCGCGGCGATCGCCTGCGACGCGCTCGGCCCGTCCAACGTGCACGCCGTCTCCATGCCCTCGCGCTACTCCTCGGAGCACTCCAAGGACGACGCCGCGGAGATGGCACGGCGCACAGGGCTCAACTACCGCACCGTGGCGATCGGTTCGATGTTCGACACGTTCATGGACTCGATGGAGCTCACCGGCGTCGCCGAGGAGAACCTCCAGTCCCGGCTGCGCGGAGTGGTGCTGATGGGCATCTCCAACCAGGAGGGCCACATCGTGCTCGCTCCGGGCAACAAGTCCGAGCTGGCGTGCGGCTATTCGACGCTGTACGGCGACTCCGTCGGCGCGTACGGGCCCATCAAGGACGTCTACAAGACCAACGTCTTCCGGCTGGCGAAGTGGCGCAACCGCGCCGCCTCCGAACGCGGCGAGACACCTCCCATCCCCGAGAACAGCATCTCCAAGCCGCCGAGCGCGGAGCTGCGCCCCGACCAGGTCGACACCGACTCCCTCCCCGACTACGACGTGCTGGACGGCATCCTGAAGCTGTACGTCGACGGGGACGTGGGCCGCCAGGGCATCGTCGAACGCGGCTACGACCCCGAAGTCGTCACGCGCGTACTGCGGATGACGGACGCCGCCGAGTACAAGCGGCGGCAGTACCCCCCGGGGACGAAGATCTCCGGCAAGGGCTTCGGCAAGGACCGCAGGCTGCCCATCACCAACCACTGGCGGGAGAGCGGCCCCGGGGACGGCACGGCCGGCTGACGCACCCTCGCGTGCACGCGGAGCGGCGCTGGCGGGCCGAACGCCCGGCGGCCCGCCCGCGCCGCTCCGCCGTACCGGCTTAGGGCGTGTCGTTTGGATCTTCATCGATCAGCCCGGGACGCCGGATGCGGTGCATCGCAAGGCACCGGAGAAGGACGGCCCGGAGACGGGCGGGAGGGACGGCGCACCGGCGAGCGAGGCTGCACCGAATGAGACGGAGCGGCGTGCCGGGAACGTGCTGCGGCTGGAGGCCCTGAGGCCGACGGGCCTGCGAAGGCAGCTTGTCGGGGCCCGACAAGGCCGCATCGGCCGGCGGGGAGCCCCGCGGTACCGCTCGCCCCTCCGGTCACACCAGGGTCTGGAGGCGCACCGTCGCCGTCGCGACGGCCACCAACGTGCCGTCGGCCGCGGCGAGTTCACCCGAGAGGAAGCACACCTGCCTGCCGCGCTGCACGACGCGTCCTCGCCCCGTCAGCCGCCCGGGCCGCGCCGGACGCAGGTACTGGACGTGCAGATCGAGCGTCGGTGCGAGCTGCCCGTCCGGGAGCGACGCCGCCAGAGCCGGGCCCATCGTGTCGTCGAGCATGGCGGCCAGGAAGCCGCCCTGGATCGCGCCCGCCGGGTTCGTGAACTGCTCGTCCGCCTGGAACGCCACCTCGATCGCGCCCTCGTCCGGCTGGACCTCGACCAGCTCCCAGCCGAGGAGCAGCGAGGCACGGGGCGTGGCGACGCGCCCGGCGAGCATCTCCCAGAACACGCCGCGCCGCTGCCCGCCCGTGCCCGTACCGCCCGATTCCGGCTCGTCGGCTGCCATGTGTGCGATTGAACAGCCTCCGGCCGCCGCTCGCGCCGCGGCTCGGCCATCCGGGTCCGCGGCCCTGGCCGCCCACGGGCGGGAACGGACAGGGGCCCGCACACCGGCGCGGGCCCCTGTCGTCGTGACGCCACCGTGCCGGGAGCCTGTCCGCTCCCGGCCCCGGCGTCCTCCCGGCTCAGCCGGTGACGCTCTCCGCGGCGCGGGCCCGGCGCAGCCCCGGGACGCCGCGCGCCACGATGCGGGAGCGGGCCACGGTCGGGGCGCCGTCCAGCATCCCGGCCAGCACGGCGATGCCGAGCCCCGCCAGGGCCAGCACGACACCCACCAGCATGGGCGAGGTCCAGCCCCAGCCGGCAGCGACGGCGGCGCCGCCCAGCCACGCCCCGCCGGCGTTGGCGAGGTTGAACGCGGACTGGTTGCCGGCGGAGGCCAGGGTGGGTGCCTGCCGCGCCTTCTGCATGATCAGCATCTGCAGGGGGGTCGTCGTCATGAAGCCGAGACCGCCCAGCACGACGACCATCACCATGGCCGCCCACTTGACGTCGACGACTGCGTGGAAGGTGACCATGGCCAGGGCGAGCGAGCCGAGGCCCCCGTAGAGCGTCGGGCGCAGGGCGCGGTCCGTCAGCGGTCCCGCGACGAGCGCGCCCAGCGTCATGCCGATGCCGAAGAGGGCGAGCACCACGGTCACGGAGGACTCGGCGAGGCCCGTGACCTCGGTCATGATCGAGGCGAGGTAGCTGTAGACGGCGAAGACGCCGCCGAACCCGAAGACCGCGGTCAGCAGCCCCAGGATCACCTGACGGTTGCCGAGGGCGCGGACCTCGTGGCGCAGGCCGGTCCGCCGCTCGGCGCTCATCTCGGGCACCATCGCGGCGAGCGTCACCATCGCCAGCACGCCGATGGCGCTGACGACGACGAAGGTCGCCCGCCATCCGAGAGCCTGCCCGATCGCCGTCCCCGCGGGCACACCGACGATGTTGGCGACCGTCAGCCCGAGGAACATCGTGGCGACGGCGCGGGCACGCCGGTCCTCCGTCACCAGCCGTGCGGCGACGACGGCGCCGACGCCGAAGAAGGCGCCGTGCGGGAGGCCCGCCAGCACGCGCCCGGCGAGCAGGGCCGCGTAGTTGGGCGCCAGGGCGGAGGCGAGGTTGCCGACCGTGAACAGCCCCATGAGCAGCACAAGCATCCGCTTGCGGGGCGTGCGCGTGCCGAGCGCGGTGAGCAGCGGGGCACCGATGACGACGCCGATGGCGTAGGCGGAGACCAGGTGTCCGGCTGTGGGCACGGAGGTGTCCATGTCTCGCGCGACGTTGGGCAGCAGGCCCATCATCACGAACTCGGTGGTGCCTATTCCGAAGGCGCTGATCGCGAGGGCGAGCAAGGCCAGAGGCATGAGGCGGAACCTTTCAAGGCAGGGTCGATCAAGGTCTTAAGTAAGGTTTTCTAAGGGGGATACGCGCTAGAGACCTGCGTAACAACGGCGTCGGGCGCAGGCACAGCTTCTTATGTTCTCACACGGAACAAAGTCTGTCAGATGCGCTTGCCTCACAGCGCCGCTACGTGTCTCAGGACGGCAACAGCCGGGCGCGGAGCGCGTGATTCGTGCCACGGCAGGCCGTCCCGCAGGCGCACGCCGGGCGGACACGCACCTGAACCCGGGCGCCCTCACCACGGGCGGGCCGGGCGCCTCACCACGCTCCGAGCGCCCTCACAGCGGCCGACGGCGGCCACCGGGGCGTACGAGCCCGGTGGCCGCCGTCGGCGAAGACCGCTCTCGCGGGTGAAGGGGGGAGGGGAGCCGACGGGTGAGGACCGGCAGCGGCGGGGAGAGAGCCTCAGAAGTTCACGGACGCCGCGACGGGCAGGTGATCGCTCCCGGTGGCGGGCAGGGACCAGGAGGAGACCGGTTCGAGGCCCTTCACCATGATCTGGTCGATCCTCGTCGTCGGGAACGAGGCGGGCCAGCTGAAGCCGGGCCCGTCCCCCGCCGCTCCCTGCGTGGAGCGCATCTGTGACGTGACGGGCGCGAGCGCGCGGTCGTTCATGGTCCCGTTGAGGTCGCCCAGCAGGACAGCCTTGTCGACGGGGTCGTCCGCTATGGCGCTGCCCAGCGCAGCGGCGCTGTCGTCACGCTGCCCGGCCGTGAAGCCGGAGGCGAACTGCAGGCGCACGGACGGCAGATGGGCGGCGTAGACGGCGACGCCTCCGTGCGGGGTGTCGACGGTGGTGCGCATCGCCCGCGGCCAGCCCATCTTGATGTCGACCGTCTTCGTGTCGCGCATGGGGTACTTGCTCCACACACCGACAGTGCCCACGCGCTTGTGGTAGCGGTACGCGCCGGCGAGCCCCTTGTCGTACAGTTCCGCCTGCCCGCCCGCGACCTCCTCCAGCGCGACGATGTCGGCACCGGAGCCCGCGAGTTCGCGCGCGGTGCGGCGCGGGTCCGGGTTGCCCGCGTTGACGTTGTGCGTGACGACGGTGAGGTCGCCGCCCGTGCCCGACTTGCTGGTGAACTGGCCGGCAAAGAGATGCAGCCACACCATCGCCGGGAGCAGCAGCGCGACCAGGGCGAGCGCGGAGCGGCGCAGCACGGCCATGAGCGCCAGCACCGGTACGAGGACGCCGCCCCACGGCAGGAAGGTCTCCCACAGCGAGCCCAGGTTGCCGATCGTGTTGGGGATCTCGGAATGCCAGAAGAGGGCCGCCCCCAGCAGCACGGCGAGCAGGGCCAGCACCCAGCCGCGGCGCCACGTGCCTCCGCCGCCCCACCGGCCCCAGCGGGACCAGTCGACCAGGCCGCGGGCCCCGGAGCCGCCGTCCCCACGGGACCGGGAGAGGAAGCCGCGCGACTCGCCCGACGTCTTCGCCGAATCGGTCATGTACGCACGTGCCATCCGCTGTTCCTCGCTTGCCTTGCCGGTGCCTGGTCGAACCCTAGGTGATCGCGACGCCGGGCCCCGCACCGCGGCCGTCCCGCACAACACCCGGTCGAACACGATCCGTTTGCGCTCCTCTCCCCGCGCCTGCCAGGACGAATATCCGGGCAGCCGGGGTTCCGGTGTCCAGAGTTCCCGCGCATGCTGTGACGGAACCGGCACACGGCCGCGGGACCACGACGTGCGCGGACGCGCCGCACGGGCCGCCGCACAGCTCCCGGCACGGCCGCTGTCCGGCCTCCCGCCGACGGCCTTCCCGCACCTCCGGGGACGCGCCCCCGCCCGTCCGGAGCGGGCCGGGCCCGGCGTCGGAATGCCCTTCTCCCTTCCGCCGGCAGGCGGCGCATGCCAGCATGGACGTGTATCCGGGGACGCCGTCAGGGCGCCTCGAGACCACACAAAACAGGAGCGTTCAGCCATGTCTGATGCGCAGAAGCAGCCGGCCACCCTCTACGGCGGCGCACGCAACCGCCGTGTGACCGTCAGGGACCTCGGCGCCGCCAAGGACCGCGGCGAGCGCTGGCCCATGCTGACGGCCTACGACGCCATGACGGCCTCGGTCTTCGACGAGTCGGGCATCCCCGTGATGCTCGTCGGCGACTCCATGGGCAACTGCCACCTCGGCTACGAGAACACCGTCCCGGTCACCCTGGACGAGATGGCGATGCTGACGGCCGCCGTCGTACGGGGCACCAAGCGCGCCCTCATCGTCGCGGACCTCCCCTTCGGCACGTACCAGGAGGGCCCCGTGCAGGCGCTGCGAAGCGCCACCCGTCTCGTCAAGGAGGCGGGCGCGGGCGCGGTGAAGCTGGAGGGCGGCGAACGCTCCGCCCACCAGATCGAGTTGATGGTCGAGTCGGGCATCCCGGTCATGGCGCACGTCGGTCTCACGCCGCAGTCCGTGCACGCGATGGGCTACCGCGTGCAGGGCAGGGGGGAGGAGGCGGCCCAGCAGCTGCTGCGCGACGCCAAGTCCGTCCAGGACGCCGGAGCGTTCGCGGTGGTGCTGGAGGCCGTGCCCGCGGAGCTGGCGGCGGAGGTGACGCGCTCCCTGCACGTCCCCACCGTCGGCATCGGCGCCGGAGCGGAGACCGACGCGCAGGTGCTGGTCTGGACGGACATGGCGGGCATGACGGCGGGCCGGGTGCCCAGCTTCGTCAAGCAGTACGCGCGGCTGCGGGAGACCCTGGGCGAGGCGGCCAGGTCCTTCGCCCAGGACGTGATCTCGGGCGACTTCCCCGAGGCGCGGCACAGCTTCTCCTAGGGGCTGTCTGACAAATGGCGCCGTTCGCCCGGAGGGCGGGGCTCGCGTCGTCTGGTGCGTGCGGATGCAAG
>NZ_BMMP01000014.1 GCF_014645895.1 Streptomyces daqingensis
AACTAACCGATCGACCTGAGGAGCGGGCATGGCGAATCCACTCGTAGGCGGCCCCGCCCGGAACGTGACGGAGCCCGCGTCACTGCCACTGGGCCCCTTATCTCACGGCGTTGGCGACGCCCCGCCCGAGATGCGTCGCCGGTGTGCCGTTGCGGGGCCGAGAGTGTGTCGGGCGGCGGTGCACTCAGGCAGAAGCAGGTTCATCGAGCTGATGGCCGCCGGAGGTGCCCTTCATGTCGAATCTCCTGAAGTGCTGAACCCGTCCGCCCCCGGGCGGGGGTCGGACGGGTTCGGCGGCTGTGGTCAGGGGCTCTGAGAGCAGGCCCTGTTCTCGCCGGTGCACGCGCGGCGCCAGGTAGTGGCGCGGGTTTCGAAGTGCGCTACTCGGTGTGGATGTTGATGCTCTGCGCGGGGCCGCCGCATCGGCAGGGAGTTTGTGGAGAGGCGGGGGGCGACGGGGGTGTGGGTGTCGCGGAGACCGTGACCGTCGTTGAGGCGCTCGAGGCGAAGCACTCGGCGTTGCCGTTATAGGCCGCGGTGATGGTGTGGGTGCCGACGGTGTCGAAGGTGGTGTCCGGGAGTCTCGCGGTGTTGTCTGCCCCCACCTGCTTGGTATCCAGGATGTCTCCTCCGTCGAAGAAGGTGACTCCCAGGCCTCCGCTGGGATCGTTCGGGCAGGAGACGGTGGCGATCAGCTCTACGGGGGCGCCCACTGCGGCGCTGGACGGTACTGCCTGCACCGTCGTGGTGGAGGATTCCTGTGCGGCTGCCGGGGTCGCGAAGGCCACTACGGCGACCAGCGCCGTGGCGGCACTCCCCCACCAGTTTCTCGGTACTCGTCGCCGTTCCACATTTCCTCCTCCTCGACGGGCGGGCCGTCGATGATCGACTGACTTCGCCGGTCTTTCTACGTGGTCACCCTGGAAATCGACGGAGGAGTGAGCTGCGTGGCTCCACATGGACCAGGGAGCTCACCTGAACGAGGAGGCATGCAGAGGGACTACGTGCGGATGCGCGTTCGCCTGCCTCGGGAGCCTGTTTCGGGTTCGGGCAGGCCAACGATTCGGCGGAAGACGTCACTTCCAAGTCCGGCCGTGCAGCAAATAGCAGCACCGAGGGGCCGGCAGCTGGGAGGCGTCTCAGGTATCGGGCGCCCGGTGGCCCCGGGGCGGGGGTTAAAGCATCGGCGGCGGCACGCGGGTGTAGTTCAGGGAGACGCTGTCGCCGCCGGCAGTGGTGACGCCGACCGGGACGATGCCGGCCGGACCCGCCGGGGCCACCGCCGCCACGCTAGTGTCCGATTCGACGGTGAAAGGGGCGAGCACGGCACCGAACCGGACCGCGGAGGTGGTGGTCAGCCCGCTGCCGGTGAGAGTGACGAGGGCGCCGGAGCTGACCGGGCCCTGTTGCGGCGTCAGCGCGGACAGGACGGGCGGCGCAACGTAGGTGTAGACAGCGGGGTTGCTCACGCCTCCAGGGGACGTGACGGTGACCGACGCCGAACCCGCCGACCGCGCCGGAGTCACCGCGGTGATCTGCGTCGAGGAGTTGACGGTGAAGCCGGCCGGGGTTCCTCCGAAGCTGACCGCCGTCGCACCCGTGAGACCGCTGCCGGTGAGGACGACGGTCGTTCCCCCCGCGGTCGGGCCGCGCACCGGGAGGACCGCGCTGAGCACTGGAGGCGCGGCGTAGAAGAAGTAGACGGCGTTGGAGGTTCCACCGGGAGTGGTGACAGTGACGGGCGCGGCGCCGGTGCCGGCCGGTGTGACGGCGGTGATCTGCGTGGCTGAGACGACTGTGAACTGCGCGGGAACGGCAGCGAAGTTCACCGCTGTCGCACCCGTGAGGCTGGTCCCGGTGAGCGTCACAGTGGTGCCTCCCGAGACGGGCCCCTGCTCGGGGGAGATGCCTGTGAGCTCGGGAAGTGCCGCGTAGACGTAACTGATCCCGTTGCTGGTCGATGTGCCGACTCGGACGGTCACTGTCACAATTCCGGTTCCTGCGGGGGCCAATGCGGTGATCTTGGTAAGGGAGTTGACCGTGAACCCGGGCGAGGCACGAGTGCCGAAGTTGACGGCAGTGACTCCCGTGAAGCCGGTGCCGTTCAGGATGACGGTGTTGTTGCCCGGGGGCGGACCGCCGGCCGGCACCACGGAGGCGAGAGTGGGCGCGGCGGCAAGAGCGGCGACGGGCGCTGGCGTCTTTGCGTGATCGCGGTCGTTCACTACGTCTCCCGTGGTTCTGGGCCCGTGGTGCACCGCCCGGGTCGGGCCGGTGCACCACGGGCTTCTTGCGGTTCTCAGATGCCGGGACCCGCGATGTAGGTGTATGCGTCCGCTGCCGTGGCGCTGCCGGCGTCGTTGGAGACGACCACGTCCACCGCACCGGCGGCCCCGGGCGGTGTCACCGCGGAGAGGGAGGCGTCGGAGAGAACGGTGAAGGGAGCCGGCGTCCCGTCGAAGGTGACCGAGTCCGTGGTGGTGAGAGCGGTGCCTGCAATGGTCACAGCCGTACCGCCCGAAGTGGGTCCGGAGTCCGGAGTGAGCGAAGTGATGGTGGGGTCGGCGACGTAGGTGAAGGTCAGGCCGTTGTTGGTGCCGCCAGCGGTGGTGACGGTCACTCCGACCGGTCCCGCGGCGCCGGCCGGAGTGACGACGGTGAGCTGGCTGTCGGAGACCACAGCGGGGGTGGCGCTGTTGGCGCCGAACGCGACGCTGGTGGCGCTGGAAAGACCGGTGCCGTTGATGGTGACGGTCTCGCCTCCGGCCGTCGAGCCGCCGGTCGGGCTGATGGTCTGCTTGAACGGCGCTCCGACGTAGAAGAAGGACACCGGATTGCTCGTTCCTCCAGGGGTCGTCACCGTGACCCCGACCGTCCCGCTGCCGGACGGTGATATGGCAGTGACCTCCGTGGGGGACACGTTGGTGACTCCGGTGGCTGATTTGTTCCCGAAACGGACCGCGGTGGTGCCGCTGAGGTTCGTCCCGGTGATCGTGACGGTGGTGCCGCCTCCGGTGGAACCCTGATTCGGACTGATGGGCATGCTGGCTCCTCCTCGCCCGGAAATGCTGTACATTCCCGAGCAGTAATGAAAACGGTTCGGAATTCACGTACGTCGGGGTGAGCGCGAGGTGCACTCGCGTTCTCTGCCAACGAAAACCCGGTCGGATGCCTGCGAGTTCTTCGACGAAGCATCAGCAGGGGTGTCTGACGGTTTTCGGGGCCAGGTCGCACGCTTACCGAAATCTCATGCAACAAGTAGCCCATCCGGCCGTTCCGGTGACAACAGCTCAGGCACTTCCTCGCCCCATCGAGGCAGGCGCCAAGAAGTGAAAACGAGCGCAACACAGGCGTATTCGTTAAGAACTGCTTATAGGCTAGTGTGAATTACAGTTACGGAGATCAGCGGCACGCCGACGTGGCCGGTCCACGGGGGCAGAGAAAGCGCAGTCACCAACCAGGGCCCCGGCCACCCTCAACATCCCGAGGAAGCCAGGCGGCGATGACCGTCAGGTGCGCCTGCCCGCGGCTGTCCAAGATCCCCAACTCCGGGCCCGGCCCAACGCCTTCGACGCCGCCACCGCCTCGCCGATCGTGACAAGAGACCTCACGGTCACCTTCTGACGACACAGCCGTTCACTCCGCGCGGCCACGGCATCACACCGAGACCGCGGCATCAGGTGCCGCCTCTCAGTACAGTTGGCAAGGCAGACAAGCACAAGAGTACGGACGCGATGCTGCAACCTTCGATGCCGGATATCCGCTGAAGGCCGTTAATGCTGGGGCCGGTGCCCCTTGCAATCACGGTGATCCCGCCATGCGACGATGCGGCCAGCGAGCCCAAGGTGACACTCATGGACTTCGAGATCCGTCCGCGTCAGGGAATCGCCCCTTCATCCTCGGCACGGCGATGGACGACGCGGCCAGGACCGCAGAGGAGTGGGCATGCACGCCGTCCAACTCGAAGACTCCGGCGGGGATGAACTCAAGGTGCCAGTGCGCACCCACGCTTTCTCACCATCCTGGTCGCCAACGAACGCACTCGACTCAACGCCGTGGCCGTCCGTCGCTTCCAAGAGGAGGATGCGCCCGTCCGCGTCCTGTTGCACCGTACTGATGTCTTCCGCACCCCGCTCGACGACCTCCCGGCAGTACTGGAGGGCCAGGGGCACGAGCTACAAGAGGGAGTACGGACTCGAGGTGCTCGACCTCGGACTGATCTTCTCCAACGAAAGTAGCTTCGAATACCCCGAAGGCGACGATGGAGACCCCTCTACTTCGACACCGTGCTCGTCAGCGACAACAACCACCCCTTCTTTCATGGGCGTTGGTGAGGTCAGTAGCGGACGCCTAAGCTCACAACACGGTCCTCTGCTCGTTTGGCAAGGCGGACACCCGCTGAAGAGCGTGCCTCCGGCCTGGTTTGGCCCTGCACCAGCAACGAAGTGGACGGTGCCGTCTCTGGCGACTGCGTGGCACGGCGAGCACTGCAGGAGCTGACCAACCACCGAGGTTGGCACTTCGATCCGACCACGTTGCAGTGAAAGGACCATCGACGTTCAACTCCGCCCCCGTCGGGGCGCCGGTCCGTTCAACCTGGGCGCCTCCCTCGATGAGACGCAAGACGTCGCCGAAAGCATCGAGGGGGCGCGTGTAGAGCGCGACGTGACCTCCGGAGGTCAGGAGGTCCGCCTGTTCGTCCGACTGCCTCTGTTGCCCAAGGGGCATCTCACCCCGCTCCCCTACGGTTGGGCACCGTCGCCTGTGCGCGCAGCCGAAGGGGACCGAGGGGAGCTAGGGCAGGTGGTCGCTACTTCGCCGTGTGCGTGGGGTATACCTCGACATCGGTGTAGGCGCCCTTGATGTCCCCTGCTCCTGCCGGCCACTTCACAGTCACCGGGTGGGTCTCATTCGGGGGCGTCACCAACAGGTGGGTCGGGTGCGCGTGGCTGTCGCCGCTGGGGTCGATGTCGTAGGCGAGGTTGAAGACAGCCGCGTCACCGGGCTTGAGCGTAGTCACACGCGGCTGGGCCTGGGCGCGGCTGATGGGGTTGGAGGTGTTGTCGACGTCCTTGATATCGACGCCCGGAAAGCCCGTCGCCGAGCAGGTAGTCGAACCTCGGTTGACCATGGTGACGTTGATCCTGCCGGCGTCGGCGTCGGGAGCGGCGTCCTCGGCGGTGACAGTCAGGTTCGCGGTCTTGCAGAAAGCGGCCTTCCCTTCCGCTTTCGCCGCCTTGCTCGCGGAGCCGGCGCGGGCCTGCATGTCCTGCTCAGAACCAGCCTTTGCCTCCCCAGAACCGGAACCGCCGGACGATGCCGACGAAGAGGGCGAGGTGTCCTTGGAGGACGTCTTCTTGCCGGAGTCGTCACTCCCGCAGGCGGTGAGTGAGAAAGCGGCAGCGACGCTGACAGCGGCGAATGCGGCGACACGGGTGTACTTCACGATGTTCCCCCCAGCGATACGTAGTGCAAACGGTCAAGAACATTTGTATCCCGCACCACGTCACAGGCAGCTCTTCACGAAGTTGACGTTCCGTCACAGCTGCGGGCCTCGGTTCCTGACCCAGAGATCGAGCCGCGCGGGACTACTTCGCGCGGTGGTAGGTGACGGTCTCGTCCGGGCAGCCGCGGGCGAGCTGGGCGAGTTTCCTCTGCTCGGCCCGATCCACGGCCAGTTGCCAACGCAGTCTCGTGGAAACCCAGCCGGGCCGTGTAACGGCAGGCCGCCAGCTTCGCAAGCGGCATCCACTCGGCCAGGGCACGCTCACCACAGCCACCAGCGCTCAGGTCGTCGGCGTAGCGCTCGCGCTTGCCTGCAGGCCACTTCGACGCCCCGCCCCGGATGCCCAGACTTCGGCCAGGGGCACGAGGCGGTCGATGTCGAGGACACGCTGGTCGGTGACGGTCTTGTCGTCGTAGTAGGAGCGCCCGGGGCCGCCGGTGAGGGCGCAGTCCTCGCCGTGCTTCGGCTTCTTCCGCGTCGGTGGCGACGTCGGAGCGCACGGAGCCGTCGTTGACCTCGGCCTCCGGCACCTGGCCCTCCTCGGACGAGGGCCGGGGCCTCCAGCCCTCACCTGCGCCTGAAGCTACGCATCCACTTGCGGCTGGTGAAGAAGCCCATCAGGAGTACCACAGCGCCGAAGCACCACCACAGGAAGGACTCCAGCACCGCCCCGAACCCGGTCTGACGCACAAGGAAGTCGCTGCCCAGCACGACCTCGTAGGCGCCCACCTGCTTGCCCTTCGGATAGTCGTCACCCGCATCTTCCAGCTGCACGGCAGACCGGTCGCCCCTGGCCGCCCCCTGGGGGAGGAATTCCCCGTGACACGAGTAGTCGGAATTCTTGCTGGTGGGGTTGTCGTCCGAGCAGTAGTCCACGGTGAACGTTCCCGTCGTGCCGGCAAGTCCTGTCGCCTGCACACCCTGGACGGAATTGACGAGCACTGACCCGGCACCGAACAGCGTCAACACCGACCCCAGCAACAGCCCCACCACACGCCACCCGAGCGCATGTTCCGACGCCTTTCTGCCCCCCCGACGCCACGCCCCCGGCACTCTCGTTACTGGCCTGCTCGCTCCCCGTTCCGGCGCGAGCGCCAGACGTCGTCTCTCCACCCATCGAAGCATCGTAGAGCCAGGCGATACCCGAACCAGCCGTTAGCACGAAGGCCAGCGGCCGGCGGGACGATGATTGTTTACCAGCGCAACCGCAGCCCTGGACTTATGTCGTCACCAGCGCCGTCGGACGCCTCCAACTCCTCCCCAGCGCCGGCTGACCAACGGATCCATCCGTCCCTGCGGTCGTGCCCTCCGACCGCAGGGCCCCGGCCCCGCCCCGGCTCGTTGGCCGAGACGGGGCGGGGTGGGCGACGAGGTCAGAGGTCAGCGCTTGCCGGGGTGCGTGCGTTCGAAGGTGGTGAAGGCGGACTCCAGGCGCCACTGGGCGGCTGCCTTCGGGCTGTCGGCCAGGAGACGGCCGCAGGCACCGCGGGGCCAGCCGGTTCCGGGCAGTTCCGCAGCGCAGACCGAGGCGGGCCGATGACCGTCGCGCGTGGGGTTGCCGCGCCACAGGCTGCGGCCGGGCAGGAAGGCATACTCCAGCGAGGCGCGCGCCATGTCCTTCAGTTCGGGGTAGCGCAGCCGGTAGGTGGTTGACGCGTACTGGTACTCGCGGCTGATGTCGGTCCGGGAGATGCCCGGGTCGTCGGTGGACAGCACGACAGGCACGCCGTATGCGCGGTAGGTGTTGAACGGGTGGTCCTCACCCTTCACACCGAGGATCTGCGCGTTGCTGGTGAGCGGCACCTCGACGGCTGTCTCCCGGCGCGCCATCGTGCGGGCCAGCTGCTGCCAGTCGTTCTCGTGGACGAGGTCGACGCCGTGGCCGATGCGCTCGGCCTTCGCCACATTCACCGCCTCGCCGATGTGGAAGGACAGATCCTCGGGCTTGACCAGCCCGGGCCACAACTCCCCGGCGTGCAAGGTGATGTGGGCCTTCGGGTACTGCTTGCCCAGGTAGTTCAGCATCCGCATCTGGAGCCGGTAGTTGCGCAGCGCGCTCTCCCCGTCCTCGGGCTGGACGAGGTTGACGGCGACGAATCGGGGATCGCGTTCGGCCAGCCGCAGTCCAAGGGCGATCTGGGTGAAGACGCGCTCCGGTGAACTGCCGCGGGAGACCTGCGAGATCCAGCGGACGGGCAGCCGGCAGGCGCCGCCGGGGTGTGCGGTGTCGCAGCGTGCCTCAGCGCGGAACTCGGCGTTGGTGCGGTCGGCCTCCTTCCGGGCCTGCGCCACCAGCCGGTCCAACTTGCCCCCGGCTAGCAGCTTCTGGTGCATCCGTGCCGGGTCCGGGTCCCAGCCCGTCTCTTCGGCGAGCTTCTTCGCGCCCTCGGAGGCGGGGGTCGCCATCGTCTCCAGGTAGGACTGGTTCTGCCGGGTCGCCTGCTCGGCGACTTCAGCGAGGAGCTTGCCCGGATGGCGCCAGGTCACCTCGCCGAACTTGCCGAAGGCGGCGAAGAAGTGGTCGTGCCCGGACTCGCCTTGCGGGAAGTCCTCCATGGACCAGGCCCGCACCAGTTCCTTGTGGAATGCCTTGTCGGTGCGCGCGTCGGCGGCCGGGCGGGCGCGGTCCTTGCACGGCGGCTGCACTGCGGTCATCGTCTTCTTCTCGATGCACAGCCCGTCCTGCGCGGCGAGTTCGATGAGGTATTCGGTGCTGACGGCGCCGGAGAGGTGGTTGTGCAGGTCGCCGCCCTTGGGCAGCTTCCGGAAGAAGTCCCGCAGCCGGCCGGGGTCGTTGCGGGCGGATTCCAGATAGGCGGCGGTGCCCGCCTCGGCGGGTGTGGCGGGCAGCCGGGCGGTGAGACGGGCCTTGTCGGACCGGTCCCCTTCGGACTGGGCGGCGGCCGGCGCTGCGGACAGTGCGGTCAGGAGACAGAGTGCGGCGGCGCCCGTCGGGTACAGCATCCGACGGCGGCCGATCCGGGATCGATGAGTCACCTCGTCATGATCAAGGGATCGGGCGCTGTATGAGGGCGGCCGCAGAACTGTCACTCGATCGTGCGATCGCCCCCCGAGGCAGCGGGAGTTGGCAGTCGACCATCCCTTCCCGAGACGAGCGGCCGGTTCCGAACGCCCCGACTCGTCTGGTCGGACTGGCAGAAACGACCTGCTGTTCCAGGTCACCTCATGGTGGCGATTTGCCTCGACGGCCGTGTGACCGGATGGATATCGAGCGCCAAGAGGGCACCGCGCGTGCAGAGTCAACCGGGCAGCACGACTCCCTCCCGGGACGCACGCGGCGTGGGCATGGCTGCGGGATGGACGTTCTACCGCCTATGGCAGCACCGCAGTTGGGCCGACGCCGGGGTGGGGCTGAGGCACCACAACTAGGGTTGCCGTTCCACTGCCCACCGTCCGTGTGATAGCGGCTCGGAATCCTGTCGGGGCGGGCGCGCCGGGTTCCTTGAGCCTGTGTCAGGCGGAGAAGGCGACTGCGGTGACGTATTCGTATTTGCCCCATTCGCTGCCGAGGTCGGGAAGGGTGTCGTCCCAGGCGTCGGCGAGGGCTTGGTCGTCGCCGGTGTCCCAGGCGTGGATGATGCGGTCCCAGTTGCGGATGGTGAAGCGACGGAAGTTCAGCACCCTGCGGTGCCGGTTCTGCACGCTGGTCTGGTCGAGGGGGTGGATCTCCACGCGTGTGCCGCCTTGGGCGTTGAGGCGCTGGCGTAGGTGGTTGGCGATGTTGTGGCGACGGTAGGCGCGGTAGGCGGCGTCGATACGTTCCCTGTTGGCGGGACTGGGGGTCTGGGTTCGCCGACGCCAGGCGCGCAGAGTGCGGGGGGTGACGGTGATACCGGCCTCGCGCATGGCCCGGTAGCCCGCGGCGGAGCGGGTGAGGTAGTTGAGGCGGGCGTTGAGGCCGCGGCGGGTGGTGACCGGGGAGATGATGCCGCCTTCGAGGGCGAGGCGGTCCAGGACGTCGGCGGCGGCCTGGCTGCCCTTGGTGCCGTCGGCGCCGAAGAGGCCGAAGTTGATGTTCCGCTCAGGCACCGGCCGCCTCCCCGCGGGTGAGGGTGTAGGTGTTCTTGATCTTCACCTGGGCGATGTCGCGGCCTTCGGTGAAGACCGTTTGCCAGTCGCCGATGAGGTGGAGTTCGTCGGTGCCGAGGATCCCCGCGACGGTCAGCCCGTTGGTGTGGGCCTTGTAGGCCTTGCCCCACAGGTTCGCGAACGCCTGGGAGCGGATGATGTGGACCCAGTCCTGCCGGTTCAGCTCGCGGTTGTAGGTGGAGGAGCCGGCGGTGGAGACGAACTTGGCGTACATCGCTTTCACATACGCCAGGGTGACCTCGTCGTCTTTCTCCAGCGCGTTCTTCCGCGCGGCCGCGAAGGTGAGCCGGAGACCTTCCAGGAGGCCTTCGCTCTCGCCGGAGGTCCACGATTCGTGGATCAAAGGTTCTTCGCAGAGGCCGTAGCGGGGGCTGGAGCAGCGCTGCAGGAGGCGCAGGGTGGATTCGGTGACCCACAGCCGGCCGGGCTCTTCGCGGTTCCCGATCGGGTTGGGCAGCGCCTCGTGGTGCCAGTCGGGCGGGGTGATCAGGTGCACGCCGGAGCGGCGCTTGTCATAGGCGGGGCCGCCTTCTGCTGGGCCGAGGTGGTGCTCCAGGGTGCCGATCGGCAGATGCGCCTTCAACGCGGAGAGGTAGGCGCCGTTGACGTCCAGCGCGGTCACCTCCGCACCCGGGGGCAGAACCGCGTCGGGAGCGCTCCACTTCGGGCGGGCTTCCCAGATGTCGTTGCCCTCACGACCGGGCTTCTTGTCGAAGATCGGCGGCAGGACGGCGTGGTAGGTGAAGTCGTACCGGCCTGTGCGGCGGCTGATCTCCAGCAGATGCATCGCATCCGGGATCGCCTTGTACTCCAGATCCGCGATCGCCGCCTCAGCATCCCCACCATTCTCCGACAGCGCTTCGTGGACACGGTCCGCGATGAACAGCTCACCCTCACCCGGAGCGTCCTTACCGCTCGCCCGCCCGGGACGCACCTGACGTGCGGGGCGCGAAGTTGAGGCATAGCGCTTCGAGGATGGGACTCTCGGGGGCGGGGCCGCAGCAGACGGAGCGCGTTCCGCGTGGGCGGTGTTCTGGGACGCAGTATCCGCCCCGGGGGCGGTGGGCCCGTCGTTCCGCGTCTGCGGCTGCTGAGCCGCTTCACGAACTTCCAGGCGCTTCTGAATACCGGTCAGCAAGTGCACGTACAGGGCGCGGGGCTTGCTCCCCGGCTCCGGCTCCCACCGGCCGGTCTCCCACCCGCTGACCGTCTCTCGGGACACCCCGACCTTCACGGCGACCTGGTCCTGCGTCAGCTTCCACGCCCGGCGCAGGCGGCGCCTCTCCGCGACAGCGGGGAGGCCGTCGTCCACCGGGCCGGTCGCGTCGAGCAAAGCATCAACGGCCGCGAAGTCAGCCTGGGCTCCCGGTCTTTGCACACCGCTCCCCTTTCACTTGCGCATCACCTCACAGCATATTCCACAAAGTGGGGCTGGTCTGCAGTTTCAGCGAACCGCTGATCCTTACGCGACCAGGCAGGCAAGAACGAGACGCGACTGCGTGAGATCAAGGTCCCAGCCCGCCGTCAAGCAACGGGAGGAGCGACTCAACCGATGACTAGACCCGTCCCCTGCGCATCAACGGCAACGACCTGCAGAGGCCTCTGCCTCAGCACTGGGGCAGAGGGCAGCCAGGCCGCCTCGGGCGCCACCAGCCCAGTCGTTCAGCCGACAAAGAGGGGGGCGAACTCAACGTTGGACCGGGTATCGCAGATGAAGGGCGCGGCGTCCCTCTACGACGATCGGGTCCTCGAGGAATTGGCGGCCTCGATCCAGCTTGCCGAAGTAGGGGATTCCCTCGCCGAAGAGCACCGGCACCAGGCTTACGCACACCTCATCCAGCAGACCGAGATCGAGTGCAGCCTGGATGACGGTCGCGCTCGCGACGGTGACGTCCTTCTCCCCGCGATCTGCCGAGCCCGGCCGATCGCCGCCTCGACACCGCTGACGAAGGTCGTCGTCGGCCACCTCGTCTCCGCGTTCGCGGGCGGTCGGTGAGTGACCACGACAACGGGAGCGCCCGCTGGATGCTTGTCCCCCCAGCCATCGGCGATGTCGAACAACCGCCGCCCGGCGACGATCGCACCGCATTCGTCGGTCAGCTCCCGCAGCATCTGCGCGCTGGCGTCATCGACGCGGAAGGAGACGGTCTCGTTGGGGTTCGCCACAGGTACGTCCCCCGCCTCGTACCACTCGAACAACTCCCCTGGCCGGTCCTCGAAATCCGCAACGAAGCCGTCCAACGACATCGTCATATGGCTGATCACTTTGCCCACCGGAGGCTCCCTGACTGATCGTCGACTGTCCTCCTGTACCGACCTCGTGTGCAGGGGAATTCATCGCCACGCCGCTCCGGGCCTGAAGAGGAACTCCAATCCCTATGTGGGCAGCGGCGTTCCGCTCGGTGTGGACTCCTCGGAGGCCTTGGGTGAAGGCAGCGACGGAGCATCGGTGTGTACCTTCTCGGAGGACGCGCGGGTGCCGAAACGCTTCAACGGGCCTGCGGGCAACCAGATCGCATCGGCGGACAGCATGGCAAGCGAGAAGTACGGAAGTCCCATCAAGAGTGCGATGCCGCAGTGTTCGAAGAAGGTGGCGGCCAGCATCCAGTTCTTCGCCCGGGGGTGCAGCAGCGCAAGGGGGAAGCAGACCTGCAGGAACAGCGTGGCCCAGGTCAGCAGGGCGACGAGGGTCTGACTGGAACAGATGGCGTCGGTGAGGGCTGGGAACGGGGTACCTACCGCGCGGAGGGCGTAGTAGACGGCGGTGCCCTCTCTCCAGGTCTCCCCGGCGAGCTTCGCCGTGCCCGCCGAGTAGTACACGAGAATGACCTGTCCCAGCATCAGAGCGACAGCCGCGTTGTGTACGGCGTTGCCCGCTGCCTCCAGCCAGCGTGCCTGCACGCTCTCAGGGGTCCGGCGCGCCCACCAAGCCCAGCCCTGGCCGGCCCACGCCAGCACCAGTGCAGTCACCAGCCAGAGACGGCCGGCGCTCGCTCCCAGGACACACACGGCAAGCAGAGCACCCACCGCCAGCCACACGACGACGCCGTGCCACCCCACTTGGGCGCTGCCCCTGCGGGCTCGCCGGGCATCAAGCGACCACTCCCGCCCGCATCGTGAAGCCAGGAGATAGATGGCGGTGTAGCGGACAAGGCTGTCGGCACCGTACTCCAAGGGCTGGGCGTAGTTCTGCAACGAGCAGACGCCCAGCAGGAACAACACGCACGCCAGGCGCGTATGCCAGCCGACCAGCAGTTGCACACTCGCGACGACGGCCAGGAGGTATACACACAGGTGCCAGCCCGGTGACGCGGAAAGCGAGAGCAAGCTCAGGGAGGGGGCGCTGTCGAGCGCGTCCGAAGCCATTCCCCACGTCCACGCCCCCTCGAGGCCGTAGATGCTCTCCCGTTGCGGCCAGTCGCAGAACAGCGCAACCAGCCAGGAGACTGCGACCCCGATGCGGACCAGTGCTACCTGCCGCCCGCGGCGTGATTTCTGCGTCAGCCAGTCCGCTGCCCGGGTGAGCGCACCCGTCCTGGTTCCGGCCACGGAAGCCTTCTCGTAACCTGCCCCCGTCATGACTGCCCCTTCACGTCCTGGTCTTCGGCCTGCACCTCAAGCCACTGCGATGCTTCTCGCACGAAGCGCATACGCTCCCCGCCATGCAGCGCCGGCTGCCACGGCGACCTCGTCCAGTCAGGGACGATCACTCGGGCCTGCACCTTCGTGATCCGGCCCTGCGGAACATGGCCGGCGAGCCGCGACACCAGCACGCGGGACAGGTAACGCTGCATGCGCTGCCTTTGCTCGGGGTCCCTGGCCGCGCGGAAACGCGGCAGGGCGGTGGGGAGTTGGTTGAGCTCGGCGTGGCTGAGGAAGATCCGCCCCTGCGTAGTCCTGCTCTCCTGGGCAGTGAGGTCGATCCACCGTGAGGTGACCGTTCCCCGTGACCCCTCGACGCGGACGCGTGCCTCGACGTACCCCGCGTGCGGTTCAGGAGCGAACAGTCGCCATCGCGCGTGCCATTCCGGCAGCAGCCAACTGCGCGTCACCGTCGCCGTGGCCTGGGACGCGGAAGCGGGCGCCGCCACGTATCCCAGCGACATCAGCGCGTGTACCACCGCCAGCAGCACTGCCATTACGCAGACACCCCAGGCGGCCCAGCGTGGCCCACGAGAAAAGGCGCCCAATCCGGCCCTGGGAGTGGCTTGTTGCTCTTTGGCCCAACTCTCTGTACGCATCGCCAGAAAGATCGTGGAACTGAACTACGCGCTCAAAACCACCACGCCCAAGCGGAACGCCGAGCCACCCGCACGAGTGAAAGAAGGGATCGCGCTACCGGGAGAGCATTCGGCTCGCGGCGATGCACCGCGCTGCCCCTGGGACGAGTCCTCACAACACCCGGTAGAGGCAGGGGATTTGGTGGGGGCCCGGGCTCTTTCCTCACGCAGGACGGCGGGTCTCAGAAGGTGGTGCCGTCGCGAAGCATGGCGAGGCTGTCGTCATACAAGCGATAGGCCCGAGACGCCGCTGACGACGTCGACGGCGCCGTAATCGCACGTACCTGACCGCACCACCCTCGACCGGCTGCGGGAGCGAACGCGAGACGAGCCGCCTTGGAACCCTCGGCTGCTCCTTGAGGTCAGGTGCCCGCCGGGAACTTGCCCTCGGTGATGAACCATTCGCGGTTGATCGATGGGAAGTCGATGTGCTTCGACGGGCGGTTGCCGATGATCACGAACGGCAGCTGCGCGAACAGCGAGCTCTCGAGGGTGAGTCCCCCGTACAGCTTCCACTGGCCGCCCCCCTGAGCGCCGTCGGTGAACTCGCCTGTCGCCCGCAGGTACGGGCCGATGAAGGCGACAACGCCCACAGTGTCGTAGAGGCTGACGTTCGCCTCAGGACCGACCGCCGTGCGCAGTTCGCCCTTGCCGGAGACGTCGACCGTGCCGCCCGGAAGCGTCTCGCCGTCCGCACTGCTCTCCGGCTCCCAGCCCGACGCGTCCGAGTACCGCGTGCCCACCTTCACCGATCCGGTCGCGTCCTGGTCGACGTCGACCTGTACTTGGCCGTTCGCTTTCACCTTCGCGACCAGGCTCAGCTTCACTGTGACGACGACCGGCACCGGGCCGACCATGATCACGGGGTGGGCCGTCGCCTCGGCCAGCGGGAGACGCCGGTCGAAGTCGGCCTCGACGGTGCCCTTCACGCGCCAACTGGCCTTGTAATCCGTGCCGATGCCGACCGATGCGGTGACTTCGGCCGGGTCGTCCGAGCCGTTCCCGTCGTAGGAGAAGTCGACCTCGGGTGAGACCTCCAGGGAGCCGTCCAGCACGGTCCCGGGGATCTCCCCCTCATCGGGGCCGGGGAGCTCGGTGTCGAAGTCGAAACGCAGGTCGCTGCCTCTGGTGCCCGCGCCTTGCGATTCCTTCCCGGGTCCCGTCGTTCCGCGTGCGCTCTCCGCCCCGTTCCTCGCCACCTCGAGCCCCTGCACCTGCGGGTCGACCTTCCAGGCTGAGGACGAGACGGGGACCTGGCCGTCGGCCTTCGCCCCGCCGAGAACCTCCGCCAAGTTGGTGCGGGACGTGCGGAGTTCGGCCTTGCCGCTCTCCTGGGACCGCACCTTCCTGACCTTGACGAGCGCACCCTCGGGGGCTGCGTCCGTGGGCGGGCTGGCGATCACGTCGCCCTCGCGGACGTCGATGCCGTCGGTGCTGCCGCCCCGGTCCTTCTGGCTGAGAACGGCCCGGCCCGCCTTGGCGTCGTAGGAGGACAGCGTGACGTCCGCGTCCTTGAGGGTGTTCGGCCCCCGGCGGTCCGAGGGACGGCTGATCCTCGCGGAGTCGGACCGGGCTCGCGCGACTTTGAGTTCGGAGGCCGGGTTCCGGCTGCCGTCCGCGGAGGCGCCGTTCGGGCCGGCGGCCTCGGAGGTACCGAACGCGCTCGGAACCGCGATGCCCGCCGCCAGCAGGCCGGATATGCAGATCACGGAGAACCAGGCGCGGCCAGTAACACGCTTCACGTGGAACCTCTTCGCTCGCGCGGGCACACGGCCCGTGGGGGGTGGGGGCGCCACAAGCTACTCCGCGGTTATCCGGGTTCCAAGCACGCGGCGAATACCTGTCACGATCCGAGCATTCGCGCCGCGGGGAGTCGTGTCACGTGCGTTTCGAGAGCGGCACACACGCACCGCCGGCCCCGTGCCCGGCGCCCTGATGCTCTCGGACGTGCCTGCTGGCTGACATCGGGAACGGAGCACGGGGGCGCGTCAACCGGGAGTGGCTGCGCGTTGGTTCTGCCTGCGCCGGCACGTCGCGCCCGGACCGTATTCCGGCGGGTCGGCCTGCCGGCGTACGGTCCGGGTGCTCGCGGTGTTGCTCTACGCCTCTGCCGGCTCGCGGAGCGAGCGGTGCATGATGTGCAGCCCGACGTAGCCCTCCGTCGGATGCCGGAACCCCTCGGGCAGCGTGCCCAGGATCTCGAAGCCGAGGGACTCGTACAGCTTCACCGCGTGCCTGTTCGTCTCGACGACCGCGTTGAACTGCATCGCCCGGAAGCCGGCCGCGCACGCCCACTCCATCGTGTACTCGCACAGCGCCCGGCCCACCCCCCGTCCGCCGTGCACCGGGTCGACCATGTAGCTGGCGCTGGCGATATGCGAGCCGTTGCCCTTGTGGTTCGTGTTCATCTTGGCGGTGCCCAGGACGGTTCCCGCGTCGTCGACGGCGACGACGGTGCGGTCCGGGGCCGGCAGGAGCCACCAGCCCTGGCCCTGCTCCTCGCTGAGGTCGTTCGGGAAGGTGAAGGTCTCCCCCGCTGCGACGATCTTGTGGAAGAAAGGCCAGATGGCGGGCCAATCCTCGGTACTGGCTTCCCTGATCAACATGCGGACACGATGCCGGTACAGCGTGCGGGACCGCAATCGCTTTCGCTGCCAGGGCAACTACCGGGCGCCGCCCGCAGATTCCGCAGAGCGGCGCGTACGGGGGTGGAATCCGCTCGGCGCCCGCCGCAAGGCCGGTCCTGGCCTCGGGACGGGCGCCGGTGACGGCACGATGCGCATGCGGAGAGGTCAGACCGTGCCCGGCTCCGGGGATGTGACGCGGAAGAGGAAGGACAGGCCGGCGGCGTTCTCCCGGGCGCGGGCGAGGGCCTCCTCGGCGTCCGGTGCCGACGCACGGGCCCGTGCGATACGGGCGAAGGAACCCTGGCCCGACAGCTCCTCCCCCGGCGACAGCAGCACGGTCACACCCGGGTCGAGGTCGTCGGCCTCCACGCCGTCCGCGAGTCCCACGTAGGTTCCCGACGCCTCAGGGGCGGTGTACCAGATCGCCTCGCAGCGCGGTTCGGCGTCCGCCTCCAGGATGGAGCGGATGTCCGGGAGGACCTTCTCGCCGAAGGCCTGCCGGGTCTGGAAGTCGATCATGTCGACGCCCACCGCGTCCTTGACCAGGTTGAAGATCTCGTCGCCGCCCACACGCAGGTGGGTCTCGATGACTCGCGGCCCGTCGGCGGTCAGCACGACCTCGGTGTGCGTGGGGCCGAACTCCACGCCCAGGGCGTCCAGGACGCGTCGTGCGTGGTCCTCGACCGCCTCCCTGACGTCCGCTTCCAGGGGCGCCGGCAGGACGTGGCCCAGCTCCACCATGTTGACGGGGTCCGAGAACTTGCGCGTGACGGCGAGGACGACGTGCTCGGCCGCCTCGGAGAAGGCCTCGACGCTGTACTGCGGCCCCTCGTGGTACTGCTCCGCCAGCACCCCCAGCCGGGCGATGCCCGGGAAGTCACCCGCAGCGGTGCGGTAGGCGGCTGCCGCTTCGTTCGGCGAGCGGACGACGGTGACCCCGAAACTCGCGGTGCCCGCCGTGGGCTTGACGATGAACGGGTACCCCGCCTCCTCGCCGAACGCGAGCAGGTCCGCCTCGTTGTACGCGCGTCCCGCCTTCGTGTCGTCCACTCCGGCCTCGCGCAGCCGCTCGCGCATGGCGTGCTTGTCCTGCACGAGACGTACGGTCTCCGGGCTGTGGGTGGCGACGCCGAGGGCCTCGCCGACGGCCGCCGCTCGGTCCTGGTCGTGCTCCCAGAACGTGGTGATCCTGGTGACCGGCTCCAGCGCGTGGACGGCCCGCGCCAAAGCGATGACCTCCTTGACCGGGGTGTCCTGACGTACCGCCAGCACCCGCTGGTAGTCACCGGACTCGGTGATGCGGGCCAGGTGCTCGGGCCGGCAGATCACCGAGATCCGCACCGACTCGTCGAGGGCGCGCAGCCGCGCGGCGTAGTCCAGCCGCGGGCCGATCGCGAACATCAGGAAGTGGTCCGGCGTGCGCTTCGGGTCCAGGTCAGCCATGGGAGGGCCTTTCGTCAGGTCGGGAGGGTGGGGACGGGGTGCGGGGCGTGAGACGGAGAGCAGCTGTCGCGTGCGGGTGGAGCGAAGGTCTCGGGGCGCGGCGGTCCGGAAGTGCGGGACCGCGTACGGCCGTTCCGTGTGCCCTATCCGCCACTCGGCACGGCCCCCGAGGCCAGGGCCGCTTCGACGAGGAGGTACGGCGGGTTCGGCGTCAGGTAGAAGTGGTCGCCCGGAACGGTGTGCCGGGTGAAGCGTCCGCCGGTCACCGCCGCCCAGCCGTCCGTCTGCGACGGCGCCACCAGCGGGTCGCTGTCGGCGGCGATCGCGGTGACGTCGCAGCTGAGCGCCGGCCCGGGACGGTGGACGTAGGCGTCGAACATCCGGTAGTCCCCGCACACGTACGGGAGGATCAGCTCCCGTACCTCCGGGTCGGCGAGCAGCTCGGCGTCGGTGCCGCCGAGGGAGGCGAGTGCGTCGGCCACGGCGTCGTCGTCCAGGTCCGACGCCTTCGACGCCTCGGGATGCGGCAGCTGCGGGGCGCGCGCGCCGGACGCGAAGAGGTGGCTGATCCGGTGGCCGTCCGCCTCCAGCACGCGAGCTGTCTCGTAGGCGACGACCGCGCCCATGCTGTGGCCGAGGAAGGCCACGGGCCGGCCGCCGAGCAGGGGCCGTACGGCATCGGCGATGCCGGCGGCCATGGTGAGCAGTTCGGTCGGCGGCGGTTCGGCCAGGCGGGCCGCACGCCCCGGGTAGCACACGGCGTGGATTTCGTACGAGGGGAGCCCCGCGGCCCACGGGTGGTAGAAGGACGGCGATCCGCCGGCGTGGGGGAAGCAGATCAGCCGGTGTTCCGCCTCGGGGCGGGGGGTCGTGCACTTCAGCCAGGCGCTCATCGGCGGTCTCCCGTCACGAGCAGGGACTCCACCAGCGCCGTGTGCCGTCCGAGCGTGGTGCCGGTCATGAGTTCGCGGATGGGGACGCGGACGCCGAGGTCGTCGCCGATCCGGCGGGCAAGCCGGACCAGTTGGAGGGAGTCGCCGCCGAGGTCGTAGAAGTCGGACTCCGCCGAGAGGCCGGGGCTGCCGAGCAGGTCCGTCCACAGTGCCTCCACCGCTTCGGCCGGGGTCCTCCTGGCAGCCGCCGAGGCCGCTGCGTCTCCGGAGGGTACGGCCGGGGCAGCCGGTGCGAGGGGGTCGCCCGGGGCGGCCTCCGGGGAGCCGGCGTTGTCGTAGGACCGGGTCCCGGCGGGTGAGGCGGCGCGGGGTCTTGCCGCCGGGGCGAGCAGCCGCGGGCCTGCGAAGGCGTGGCCGGGCAGGTGGGCCGGGCGGCCGTCGCCGGCGAGGGCGGCCGCGTCCACGGGCAGGCCCCTGGTCCACAGGCCCGCCAGGGCCAGAAGCGTCTCCTCGGCCGGACGGTCCGACTGCCCGGGGCTCAGCGGTACCGCGGTCAGCCCGGCGGCCTCGGCCATCGCGCTGAGCGTCTTGCCGGGGCCCGCCTCGACGGCCACGGCGCCCGGGTACGCCTCGGCGATCGCGGCCAGGCCCGCCGCGAACCGCACCGTGCTGCGGGCCTGCTGGGCGAAGGTCCCCGGCTCGACCGTGCTGCCGGTGGCAAGCAGGGTGCCGGTGGGGTTGTACACGTACGGCAGGCCGGCGCGCCCCAGCGTGAGGCCCGTCGCGGCCTCCCGCAGGCGGGCGGCCGCCGGGTCGATCATCGAGGTGTGGAAGGCGTGGCTGGTACGCAGCACGCGCGCCTTGCCGCGGTCGCCGAGCCATTCCGCGAAGGCGTCCGCGGCTGCCTCGGGGCCGGCCAGCACGCAGCTCTCCGCCGTGTTGACCGCGGCGAGTTCCAGCCGGTGGCCGGTGTTGTCGGCGAAGTCCCGGGCCAATTCCAGGGTGCGCTGCTCGCCGAGGGCGAGCGAGACCATGGTGCCGGGCGGGCAGGCCTGCATGGCCCGTCCCCGCTCCGTCACCAGTGCGACGGCGTCGGCGAGGCCGAGGACGCCGGACAGGGCGGCGGCAGTGATCTCCCCGAGGCTGTGCCCGGCGAGGGCGACGGGCCGGGCTCCGAGGGTGCGGAGTGCCGTGGCGGCCGCGTACTCGACGCAGAACAGGGCGGGTTGCGCCAGTTCCGTCCGGGCTAGTTCCCCGGCCGGGAAGCAGGGGTCGTGGAGGGCGGCCCGGACGCGGTCCGCGAGCTGGGGCTCCAGGTGTTCCAGGCACTCCTGCAGTACGGCGGTGAATCCGGGCAGCGCCTCCTGGAACGGCAGGGCCATTCCGGGGTGCTGGCTGCCCTGCCCCGGCAGCAGGAGCACCACCGGCTCGGCGGCTGCGGTGCGCACGGGGGCGGTGCGCAGGCGGTCGGCGAGTTCCTGGTGGCTGCGGCCGGCGACGGCGGTGCGGTGTGCGAGGCCGGCGCGGCCGGCCGCCAGTGTGTGTGCGATGTCGGTCAGCGGCACGCCGGTGAGTTCGGGGAGCCGGTCCGCGAGCCGCCGTGCCGTGTGCCGTAGGGCGTCCGGGCTGACGGCGGAGAGCATCAGGACCCGCTCCTCCACGCTGTCAGTCCGCTGCCGGCCGGCGGTGACGGGCGCGGCGGCGGACTGCTCGATGACGACGTGTGCGTTCGTCCCGCCGATACCGAAGGAGCTGACGCCGGCGCGTCGCGGTCCCGGGCTGTCCCACTCTTCGCGCGCGACGGGTATGCGCAGCGGTGAATCCCCGGTCTCCAGCAGCGGGTTGAGGCCGCGGAACCCGGCCACGGGCGGCACCTCGCCCTCGCGTACCACGAGCAGCGCCTTGATGAGCGAGGCGAGGCCCGACGCGGCGTCGAGGTGGCCCATGTTGGCCTTCACCGCGCCCAAGGCGATCTGCCCCGGCCGGGCGCCGAGACGCCGCAGGACGGCAGACGCGGCGGACCATTCGATGGGGTCGCCGACGCGGGTGCCGGTGGCGTGCGCCTCCAGGTATCCGAGCGAGTCGGCGGGGACGTCCGCGGCCGCGAGTGCCGCGCCGATGACGGCCTCCTGGCCGGTGGCGGAGGGCGCCTGGTATCCGGCTTTGGCGGAGCCGTCGTTGTTGACGGCCGTCCCGATGATCGCCCCGTACGGGTCGCTTCCGTCGGCGACGGCTTCCTCGTAGGGCCGCAGTACGACTGCGACGACGCCTGAGCCGGCGAGTGTGCCGTCCGCCTCCGCGTCGAAGGGGCGGCAGGCGCCGGACGCGGAGAGGATGCCGCCCGGCAGGTGGAGGTGGCCTGTCTGGGGGAAGTCGACGGCCGCCGCGACGACCACGGCCTGCTCGCACTCACCGTTCAGCAGCGCCTGCACGGCGAGGTGCACCGCGACCAGGGAGGAGGAGCAGGCGGTCAGCACGCTGAGGGCGGGGCCGGTCAGCCCGAGGCGGTAGGCGATCCGGGTCGCCATGTAGTCGGGCTCGGTCGCGCGCAGCACCTCCTCGATGTCCGCGGGGTTCAGGCTGCCGGAAGTGAGCATGGCCCGCAGATACGCGCTGCTGCTCGCCGACGCGTACACGCCGGTGACCCGGGACTCGGTGACGGGGTCGACGCCCGCGTCCTCGAGCGCCGTCCACGCCGCTTCCAGCATCAACCGGTGCTGCGGGTCCATGAGTTCGGCCTCGCGCCTGCTGATGCCGAACAGGGTGTGCTCGAAGCGGTCGGCGTCGGCCAGGAGGCCGCGTACGGGGACGTAGTCGGGGTCGTCCGCCACGCCGGCCGGTTCACCGGAGGCCAGGAGGGTGTCGCGGTCGATGCGCGTGGTGAGAACTTCGCCGCGCAACAGGGCGCGCCACCAGGTGGGGATGTCGGCCGCGCCGGGGAAGCGTCCGGCCATGCCGGTGACGGCGACGTCCAGTGAGCGGTCCCGCTGGGTGTCCTCACCGGGATATGAGGGGCCGGACGGCGGTTCGGAGTCGGCCCTGTGCTGCGCCGGGCCGGGTATGTGCGGCAGCGGATCGGTCATCGGGCCGCTCCCTGCTGTGCGCGGCGCCGGCGGGCGCGGGCGGCGCGCTCACGGCGTGCCTGCTCGACCCGGGCGCTCGTCCCGGCCGCTTCCGCGCCTCCGGCGGCACCGGAGCGGACCAGCGTGGCCTGGGCGTCCACCGTGGAGCAGCGGAAGAGATCGACGACGGAGGGCCGTACGCCGGTATGCCTGCCCAGGGCGTCCTGGAGCTGGATGATCAGCAGTGAATGGCCGCCCAGGTCGAAGAAGTTGACGTCGCCGGGCACGGCCGCCGAGGTCTCCAGGACCTCCGCCCACGCCGCCCGCACCCCCGCGACGGGGTCGGCGGCCTGGTCAGGCGAGTTCACCCCGCCCGCCGACTGCGGCTCCGCGGCGGTCGGTTCACGCCGCTCGGCGAGTTCCGCCAGGGCTGCGCGGTCGGCCTTGCCGTTGACGGTGACCGGGAGGGCGGTCAGCGCCCGCAGCCGGGACGGCACCGCGGCCTCGGGCAGCGTGCGGGCGAGCTGCTCCCGCGCGGCGGGCAGCGTGTCTGGCGCGTCGGTGACGACGAAACCGGTGAGGCGGGTCCCGGCGGCGTCCGGTACGACGACGGCCTCGCGCACGCCGGGGCAGGCGCGCAGCGCCGCCTCGACGGCGTCCGTCTCGACGCGGTGGCCGCGGATCTTCACCTGGTTGTCGCGGCGCCCGAGGAACTCCAGGGCGCCGGCCGGGTTCCAGCGCACCAGGTCGCCGGTCCGGTACATCCGGGCGTCGCCGCCCGCGAAGGGGTCGGCGAGGAAGGCGCGGGAGGTGGCGTCGGGGCGGCCGTGGTACCCGCGTGAGACGCCGGCGCCGCCGATGTGCAGCTCTCCGGTGATGCCGGGCGGCACCAGGCGGCCGGCGCCGTCGAGCACGTAGAGCCGGGCGCCCGGTACGGGCCCGCCGATGTCGACGGGCCCGGCGTCCTCGAAGCGCCGGTAACTGGCCCAGACGGTGGTCTCGGTCGGCCCGTACTCGTTGACCAGGCTGCTGTGTCCGCCCAGCGTCCGCACGTGACGCCGCAGCAGCGCCTCCGGGAGTGCCTCGCCGGCAGTGATCACGGTGGTCAGCGAGGCGAGGCGGGAGGGGCCGAGGCGCTCTGCGGCGGCGAGCAGCGTGTCGTACAGCGACGGCACGCACAGCAGGTGCGTGACGGCGTGCCGTTCGACGAGCCGCAGCAGGGCCTCGGGGTCGCGGAACTCATCCGGACCGGCCACGACGAGGCGACCGCCGGCGGTGAGCGTGCCCCAGAGGGCGGCTGCCGAGGAGTCGAAGGCGAGCGGGGAGAGCAGCAGGAAGACCGGGGCGCCGGGGTACACCTGACGGCGGGCCAGGGTCGCGGCGGCGAGTTGGCCGTGTTCGACGACCACGCCCTTGGGGGCTCCGGTGCTTCCGGAGGTGTAGATCAGGTACGCGGCGTCGTCCCCGGGTTCCGTCTCCGCGAGCGGGAGGGGTTCGCCCTCGTGGCGCACCGCGGGATCGTCGGCGGTGACGAGGGCCGCCCCCAGCGGCGCCACGCGCTGCTCGGCCCCGCCGGTCACCACAACCGCCGAGACCTGGGCGTCGGAGAGCACCGCCGCGATTCGCTCGTCCGGGTTGGCCGGGTCGACCGGTACATAGGCGGCCCCGGCCCGCAGGATGCCGAGCACCGCCGCCACCATGGCCGCGGAGCGCTCGGCGAGGACGCCGGCCCGGTCACCGGGCCGGACGCCGGACGCAACCAGCCTGGCGGCGATCCTCCCGGCCCAGGCGTCAAGTTCGCCGCGGGTGACCTGCTCGTCCCCGCAGACCACGGCCACGTCGCCGGGGCCGGCGGCCGCCAGCGCGGCGGCCCGTACGTGCACGGGCTCGGGTCCGTCCTGCTGCAGCGGCTCGCCCAGCCCGTGCTCCAGCAGCTCCCGCTGCCCGGCCTCGTCCAGCAGCGGCAGCGCGCCGGCGGTCACGGCCTCCTCGCCGCACAGCGCTTCCAGCACCGTGCGCAGCTGGCCGAGGAGGGCGGTGACGCAGTCCTCGGTGTACCGGCCGGTGTCGTGCAGCGCAACGAGCTGAGCGCCGTCCGCGGCGCCGGTGCCGTCCCGCAGGGCGATGCTGATCTCGCGGTCTCCGTGGAGCGAGCCGGCGGCCTCGCCGAACCGGAACTCCACCAGCGGGTTCGGCAGTTCGGGTGCCGGGGCGCCGGCGCCGCACAGGGCGGCGGACCGCTTGAGCGAGAGGTCCGTCCCGGCCAGCAGTTCGGCGCGGGTCAGGTCGTCGCGCACCGCGAGTGCGACCGGCACGTCGGGGGCCGCGGCCAGGACGTGGTGCGTCCCGGTCCTCCGCGTCAGGGTCACGGCGAGCGCGGTGAGCCCGACGGTCAGCGGCGTGACCGCGTGCTGCTGCGCCGTGCGTGCGACCGCCGCCCGCAGCCCGGCGTCGAGGGGCAGTCGCACGGCCCCTGTCCGTCCGGCGGGGGCGCGTCGGGGCCCTCCGACGCCCAGGGGACGGTCGTTGACGGCGGCGCGGACCTCGTCGGCCCACTGCTCCCGGCTTCGGTCCGCGGCCGGGGAACGGCCGAGGGAGGCGGCGGACGGCGATGGCATCTTCAGCTCCTTGGGTGGCGGTCGGTGCGCGGGCGGCAGATCAGTCGGCCAGCGTCATCGTGAGGTGGATGCGGTCCGTGGCACCCGCGTTGTAGGCGGAGTGGTGGCGGAGGGTGTTGAGGATGTGCACCCGGCCGTCGGTGGGCACGTGGTAGGTGTGGCCGCTGCGGAAGAGCAGGCGGCAGTCCTCGTTGGTCTGGATCGCCACGTGCGCGACGCGGGAGTGGTCGGTGTGCATGTGGTAGATCTCGCCCGGGTGGAGCGTGACCAGGCGCATGCGGCCGGGTCGGAACGGCAGCTGCCGGTACAGCTCGTGGAAGTAGGTGTCCCTGAGCGCCTCGTTGAAGAACGCGAACTCGCTCTCCTCGAAGTTCTTCTCGCCGGTCTCCTGGTTGAACTGGCCGGTGCCGGCGTCGCGCCACGGGTCGGCGGCGCCCGCACGGTGGGTCAGGCCCAGGCGGCGCAGGCGGTCCTCCGGCTTGCCGGAGGGCGCGTCGGGAAGGCGCTCCAGGTACTGGTGGTAGGCCGCGACGATCTCGTCGTGGTCGAGCTGGAGACCGGCGACGATCTCGACGAGCTCGCTGTCGATGGTGCTGAGCGTGGGCGTGGACATGGGGTGATCTCCGATCTTTCTGCGGGCGGATGCCCGTACGGGACGTGCCAGGTGCGAGGCGTGCGCACCGGCGGGAGGGGAGGGTTCAGGGAGTGGTCGCGTGCGGCCGCGTCTGCTGCGCGGTGCGGACGGACCAGGAGACGAGCGGGCGGCTGACCAGCCCGACGAGGAGGAACAGCCCGCCCAGCAAGAACCAGCCGGGCCGGCCGAGACCGAAGGCGAGACCGCCGAGCACCGCGGGCGCCAGCGCCTCGGCGACGCCGCCGCCGAGGCCGAAGACCCCGGAGTACTGCCCCTGGGCGTGTGGGGCGGCGAGTCCGAAGGAGTACTCCATGGCGGCGGCCGCGTGCCAGAGTTCGCCCAGCGTGTAGACGGCCACGGCCGTCACGAGGAGCGCGGCGGCGGCCCAGCCGGGCACGCTGCCGGCCTGCATCGTCAGGATCAGTCCGGCGCAGATCGCCCCGCCCGCCCAGCGCATCCGGCTGCCCGCCGACTCGGGGTCGGAGACGTTCTTGCTGACCGCGACCTGGAGGGTGATGACCAGGACGGTGTTGAGCACGAGCACTCCGGAGACCATCCAGCGGGGCGCCTGCGTGTGGTCGACGATCCACAGCGGCAGCAGGAACGTCGGGACCGCGAAGTGCAGTGACATCACGCAGTTGAGGACGGTGGCGACCACGTAGGGCCGGTCGCGCAGGGCGTCCCAGCGGCCGCTGAGCGGCGGTGCGGGGATGCGCGCCGGCCGGGGCAGCCGCAGCAGGGCGAGTGCGCTGCCCGCGAAGGCCAGGGCCCTGCCGCCGACGAGCATCAGGTACGCCGGTGCCGTGTCGAGCTGGATGGCGACTCCGGCGGCCAGCGCGCCCAGCGAGATGCCCAGGTTGGTGGCGGCCCGCAGGTAGGCACGGAAGCGGGCCGGGTCGTCGCCGCCGAAGGCGCGGATCAGGGGCGCTCTGCTGGACTTGTCGGCTGCGAACACGATGCCGGTGAGGACCGAGATGAGGAGGAACGACCAGAAGGAGCCGACCAGAAGGAAGCAGCCTATGAAGACGGTGCCGGAGAGCATGACCGCGATCTGGGTCTCGCGGGCACCCCACCGGTCGGCGACGCGGCCGCCGAGGACGCCGGCGACCAGGCCGACCATCGCCCCGGCGAACAGGCCGAACGCCACCTGGGACATGGGCAGTCCGACGACCCTGGTGAAGTACAGGGCGCTGGAGGACATGAACATTCCGCTGCCGAGGGCGTTGACGAACGTCGCACCGGCGAGCGTGCGCTGCGGGCCGCGTCCGGGCAGGAGCCGCGTGAGCACTCCCGGCTTGCCGGCGGGCGTGCCGGTTCCGGGCTTCGTCGTCACGGCCACAGCGCGTCCCGGAAGTCGGCGTCGGGGCGCTGCTCGCGTCCCCAGGCCCGCAGTTCGCGGCCCGTGACGCCCTGCGGGGCCACGACCAGACGCTCGTCGAACCAGGCGCGTACGGCCTCGAAGCGCTGCTGCAGCTCTTCCTCGGTCGATGCCGAGACCAGGACCTGGCCCATGCGGTGGTTGGTGTTGTCGATGTCGCCGAGGAAGGTGCCTCCCGCGGGGAACTCCACCCTGGCGTACTCGACGCCGGGCAGGGCCCGCAGCTCGGCCGGCGCGGGGCAGGACAGGAGCGTCCCGGCGCGGCCCTTGAGGTAGCTGGTGCCGAACAGCTCCGGGTGGTGCTCGACGTCGGCGGCCGGTTCCCGGCCGAGGGCGCTCAGCAGCGCGGCCTCGCCCAGGTGGATGCCGAACTTCGCCTGGATCTGCTCGTGGATGAGGGCGCCGCCGCGGCGGGCGGCGCATTCGCTGAAGGTGAGCCGGTCCGTGCCGGGGTCGTGGAAGAGCTCCATGTGGAAGACGCCGTCACGCAGGCCGAGTACTTCGAGGCTGCGGCGGACCACCGGTTCGGCGAGGTCGTACGCCCAGGTCTCGTCCTTGGGGTCGAAGTGCCGCAGCCACAGCGGGGTCTGCTCGTCGATCATGGTCAGGCAGGGGGCGCCGTAGCGGCCGACGGCGAGGAAGCGCACCTCGCCGTCGTGGAGGAAGCCGTCGGCGATCCACTCGTCCCCGCCGACGTACTCCTCCAGCACGAACGTGCGCTGCGCGGTCCGGTCGGAGCGGTAGCGGCGGCTGAGGGTGCGGAGCGCCTCCGGGCCGTCGACGGCGGCGGTGCGGGCGGTGGCGGCCCCGGCGACCGGCTTGAGTACGGCCTTGTCGTACTCCCACGGGACGTCCGAGACGTCGTGCACGTCCTCGATCACCGTGACCCGGGCGGCGGGGATTCCGGCCTCGGCGACCTTGCGCTTCTGGAGCGACTTGTCCCGGAAGTACACGGCTGTCACCGGGTCGAGGGCGCGGCAGCCGAGGCGCGGGGCGAGGAGACCGGCGGTCACGAGCGCCCACTCGTCGGAGGTGAGGACGGCGTCGAACCGGTGGTCGCCCAGCCCGGCCCGGTGCAGGGCCATCAGGATCGCCTCGGGGCTCTTGGGATCGTCGACCAGGAGGACGTTCAGCTCCTCGGGGACCTCGGCGAGGCCGTGGTCGTAACCGGCGGCCCCCCAGGCGACGACGGCGTCCACGCCGTGCCGTAGGCAGGCCTGCATGACGTACTTGTCGGTGCCGAGCAGCAGCACGCTGGGACGGCGGACTTCCGTGGTCACGAGGTACACCTCGTCCTTCAGGCTCTGGATGGTGTCGCGGTCCGCGCGGATCGCCGCCAGGTCAGGCGCGGTCATGAAGATCCTCATGGGGCTGGTGAGGAGGTCGGCCGTGGGTCTGATCCGCTTGCCGGCGGCGAGCTTGACACCGGCGAGGTACACGCTGGGCAGGGCCGAAATGCGGTCCACCGCGTCCTGGTCGACGGCCTCCACCACCCCGTCGGACTCCGTGCTGGTGCTGTGCACGGCAGCCGCGGCCCGCGGGGCGTAGACCAGGCCCGCGTAGCGGTCGGTGAACTCCCCGGGGCGGGCGTACGCGAGAGCGGTGAGGTCGGCCTGGTTGGCTCCCAGGCAGGCGTCGTGGAAACCGGGGTTCATGTTGCCGTTGAGGCGGGCGCCGATCTCGACGAGCGCGGGACCGTCCGGAGTCATGATCACCTCGGCGTGGGCCGGGCCGTGCCGGATGCCGAGCGCCTCCAGGACGCTGTCCACGTAGGCGATCAGTTCGGGCACCGGCGCGGCGTCCGGCTCCAGCAGGACGTCGAGGTCGTAGACGTTCTTCCCGCCGGGCAGGAGCTGCTTCTCGTACTCCCAGACCCCGCACACGTACCGCCCGCCGTCGACGCTGACGGTGTCGACGATGTACTCGGTGCCCTCCAGGAACGACTGGACGAGGGCCTCGGTGTTGGGCCGGTCGAAGATGTCCGTCGAGCCCAGCACCGCGCGGGCGGCAGCCAGGACCTCGGCGTCGTCGTGGCAGCGGTAGACGTGGTCGGTCGACGCCGAGCTGAGCGGCTTGACGACGACGGGGTACGAGCCCGCCCGCTCGGCCCACTCGACGAGGGCCTGCGGGTCGGAGCTCCTGTACTGGTCGGCGCAGCGCACTCCGGCGCGGCGCAGCGCCTCGATCATCTCGTACTTGTCGCGGCGGGCACGGGAGAGGGCGGTGCCGTTGGTCGCCAGGCCGAGGCGCTCGCTCAGCGCGTCGGCGAGCGGGACTCCGGGCTCCTGCCCCGCGAGCACGGCCACCGGGCCGAGTGCGGTGAGGGCTTCGGCGGTCCGCTCCAGGGCCGCCTCGTCCGGGCAGTGGAAGTTCTCCCGGTAGGCGCCGAGGTCCGGCTGGAGCATGGTCGACATGGGTTCGGCGGTGCTGTGGACGTGCACCACGTCGATGCCGAGCCGGGCGAAGGCCGGCGGCAGGAAGGTGCCGGTCGAGTACCCGTCCACGATCACTGCGGTCTTGACCGGGCGGGCCGGGGTCGAGTCGGGAGCCATCGAGTCCATCACTCTCTGTGCGGCGTGCAACGTACGAGACGGGGCCGGTGGGCCCGGGCCTTACGCGGCCGGGGCGACCGGCCAGCCGATGTCGTCACCCGCGCGACGGCCGGCAGCCAGCGGGACGGGCCAGCCGATGGCTCTCTCGCCCTCAGCGGTCGGGGCGACCGGCCACCCGATGTCGTCACCGGCGTGGTGACCGGCGACCGGCGGGGCGGGCCAGCCGATGTCCGGCGTGGGGCCTGCGACGACAGCGGACAGGGCGACGACGGCGACGGCACCGGCGGCGGTGCGGACACGAGCGGGATGCATAAGGGACACGACTCTCCTCGGAGAACGGATTGGGTCAGAACCGTTGAAGCAGCCGTGGCCGCCCCGTTGCCCGAGAAGTTAGAGCAGGAAGTCAGCATTTGGCAAGTCGTTGCCAAATCTACTGGCAACTCCCTCCAGGAAGCGGAGGGGCATTTCTCCGACAATGTCGCAGGTCGGCGGGCAAGTTTTGCCTAAGTGGCCGTTCCCCGGCTAGCCTCTGCCCCCACCACGGCGATGTGCGCAGGGTTACCGTGACAAGCCCGACCCGGCCGCTCCTTGCCAGGCCTGTACGACCACTGGGGTTGATCACGTGCTGGAACAGCCTTTCTTCGGGCGTCGGCTCAAGCAGCTGCGCACCGAGCGAGGCCTGTCGCAAGCCGCGCTCGCGGGCGACGGCATGTCGACCGGCTATCTTTCCCGGCTCGAGTCCGGCGCCCGGCAGCCCACCGCGCGCGCCGTCGAGTACCTGGCGGCGCAGCTGGACGTGAAGATCACGGCCTTCGAGGAGCCCGGCGCCACCGATTCGCTGGCACAAGCACTCGCCATAGCCACCTCGGACCACTCCGACGAGACCATCGAGGCCCTGGAGCGCTCGCTGTCGACCGGCGACGGCCAGGACCCGCTGCTGCGCTGGCAGGCCCTGTGGCAGGTGGCTCAGTGGCACCGCAGCCACAACCGGCACACCCGGGAGCGTGACCACCTCGAGGAACTCGTCGCCGTCGGCGACACCCTGGGCCTGCCCGCGCTGCGCGCGCGAGGTCTGACCCAGCTGGCCCGCTGCCTGCGCGCCTGCGGTGAGATCACGCCGGCGGTGGAGGCGGCCAGGGCCGCCCACCAGCTCGCCGGCGACCACGACCTGTCCGTCCAGGACCTGGCGGGCAGCCTGCTGGCGCTGGTCTCGGCCGAGGCGGAGGCCGGCAGGCTCTCCGAGGCGCGCGCCCACGCGGACGATCTGACCGCCCTGACCAGCGGCCGGTCGGACGCCCTATGGGCCGAGGCGCGGTGGACCGCCGCCGCCGTCCGGGTGCGCCAGGCAGACCTGGAGTCCGCCCAGCCGCTGCTGGAACAGGCACTCGAAGGCTTCAGCAGCGCGGAGGACCTCACCCTGTGGACTCGGCTGCGCGTCGCTGCCGCCCGCCTGCACCTCCTGAAGTCCCCGCCGGAGCTGGACGCCGCGGAGCAGTACGTCGAGGAGACCGAAGCCGGCCTCGCCTTCCTGGGCATCCCCGCCCTGGAGCAGGAAGTGCTGTCCCTGCGGGCGGACATCACCTACCAGGCGGGACGTTTCGCGGACGCGCGTACGCTCCTGGACCGCGTACGCGGGCTCGAGCTCCAGATGACCTACCGCAACCGCGTCCGCCTCGACGTCCTCGACAGCCGGCTGCTGATCATCGAGGGCGAGGAGCAGGAAGGGCTGCGCCGGATGCGGGCGCTGGCCGAAGAAGCACAGGCCGCGTCCAACATCGACCTGGCGGCGGAGATATGGCGCCTGCTCGCCGAGACGCTCGCCCAGGCCCACGGGCCCGCACAGTCCTGAAGCCCCCGGGCGTCGCCGCAGCCCTGGAGCCTCCCTCCCCAGCGGGCGCGGGAGGCTCCAGGGCTGCGGGAGTCACCCGAGGCGGCGGCCCCGGACCAGTCCCCCGGCGGCGAGGAACAGGAAGCCGCTGCAGCCGAGGACCATGCCGGTCCAGCCGTACGCCTGGTACAGCGCGGTGCCGATCATCGTGCCGACAGCGCCGCCCACGAAACTCACCAGCATGAACAGGGTGTTGAGGCGGGCGCGGATCCTCTCGTCGAGCCGGAAGATGCGCACCTGATTGGCGATCTGCGTACAATTGCCGCCGTAGACGAGCAGGTTGGCGCCGATCACCAGGGCGGCCATCGAGGTGTCGCCGGCCGTGCCCAGCAGCAGGAAGGCGACACCGGCGCACCCCAGGGCGAGCATGTTGCCGAAGTACGGGCCGCGTTCGTCGCTCAGCCGCCCCGCCGAGTAGGACAGCAGCGCCGCCGGGAGGCTGAACAGGCCGAACAGCCCCGCCCAGGCGACTCCCTTGCCGAACGACGGCCCGGCGAGGTGGAAGGCGAGGGTGGCCCAGAAGGCCGCGAAGGCGGCGGAGACGGTCGCGCCCAGGTAGGCCGACAGGCGCAGTTCGGCGTGCGCGACCAGCAGGCCCGGCATCGAACCGATCAGTTTCCGGTAGGGGACGCCCTCGCCGGAGCCCCGCCGCCGTTCCGGCAGCAGCCGCGGCAGGAAGAGGACGAGGCCGCCGGTGAGCACGGCGGCGACCAGGTAGGCGGTGCGCCAGTCGTCGCTGAGTTCCACCACCGTGCCCGAGAGGGTGCGCGAGAGCGTCGAGCCCAGGGTGAGGCCGATCCCGATCGTCCCCACCGCCCGTCCGCTGTGCTCCGGCCCCGCCATGGAGGCGGCGGTCGGCATGAGGATCTGCGGGATGACCGTGGTGGTCGACAGGGCGACGGTGGCGACGGTGAGCGTGGCCAGGTTGGGGGCCGCGGCGGCGGCCAGCAACCCGGCGGTGGTCAGCACCAGCAGCACGGTGACGAGGCGGCGCAGCCGGGCGGCGTCCGCGAGCGGGACCACCAGGCTGATGCCGATGGCGTAGCCGACCTGCGCGGCCATGGCGACCAGGCCGGCGGCCGAGTCGGACACCCCGAGGCCCGAGGCGATGGCGTCCAGCAGGGGCTGCGGGAAGTAGATGTTGGCGACCGTCAGGGCGCCTGCGACGGCGAAGGTCAGTGTGATCCCACGCGACAGGCCGCTGCGGCCCGGCGCGGGGGGTGCTTCGACGGTCAAGGCCGTTCCCCTCTGCGGTGACGTTGTCTGTTGAGCACGGAGCATATTGCCATTTGGGCAACCCTTGTGGCAACCTCTTGCCAATTCCTGGAAACCCCCGTTGCCGACAACGGCTCCGGCGGTGTCCCCGAACGCAAGGTGGAGTACATGAGGAGCCAGCAAGTGCCCCCGACAGCCGTGCTCGTGGATGCCTACACGAGCGGCAATCACCTTCCGCCCGCATTCGCCAAGCTCGGTGTGGACGTCGTGCACGTACAGAGCACCCCCGAGCTGATGACCTCCATGCGGCCGCCCGACCTCGGCGCCTACCGGGAGGCGGTCCCCCACGGGACGCCCGAGGAGACCGCCGCACGCCTCGCCGAGTTCGCTCCGATCTGCGTGATCGCCGGCCAGGAGCCCGGCGTCCCTCTCGCGGACGACCTGTCCGAACGGCTCGGCCTGCCGGGCAACGGCACCGCCCTGTCCACGGCCCGCCGCGACAAATACGAGATGATCGAGGCGCTGCGCCGCGCGGGGGTGCGCTGCGCCGACCAGCTCAAGAGCGGAAGCTCCGACACGCTCGTCGCCTGGGCAGAGGAACGCGGCCGGTACCCCGTGGTGGTCAAGCCGCTGTCCTCCGCCGCGACCGACGGCGTCGCCATCTGCCGGAACGCCGAAGAGGTCCGCAAGGCCGCCGACGCGGTCCTCGGCACGGTCAACATCTTCGGCGAGCACAACGACGAGGTCCTCCTCCAGTCCTTCCTGGACGGCGAGGAGTACATGGTCGACTTCGTCTCGTACGCCGGTGAGCGGTACGCCTGCGGCATCTGGCAGTACCACAAGAAGCTCAAGGACACCCATCGCATCTACCACCGCGACTCGATCACCCCGCCGGACTCGGGAACCGCCCGCGAGATCATCGCCTACATGCACGAGGCGCTCGACGCGCTGGGCATCCAGTACGGGCCCACGCACGCCGAGGTCATCGTCACCGCGGAGGGCCCGGCCCTCGTCGAGGTCGGCGCGCGGCCCAGCGGCGGCCTGCTGCCCGACTTCCACGACCGCTGCCTCGGCGCCAACCAGGGCGACGTCACGGCCCTCGCGTACGCCCGCCCGCGGGAGTTCGCCGAGCACTACGCCGGCCGCACGTACCGCAAGGTGACCGAGGCGACGCTCATGTTCCTCGACACCGAGCTCGACGGCGTCGTCGAGAGCATCGACGAGGACGTCGTCGCGGAGATCGAGGCGCTGGAGTCGGTCCACACGTTCGTCCCCAAACTCGCCCCGGGCAAGCGGATGCGGCCCACCGTCGACCTCTACACCGCCACCGGCTCGGTGCACCTGTACAACCGGTCCGCCGACGCTCTCGGACGGGACGCCGCCCGCATCCAGCAGCTGAAGGACCGCGTCTACCGGCTGCGCGACGACACGGGGTGGACCGCATGAGCCCCTCGTCCCGCACCCCCGCGCCCGAACTGCTCCTCGTCGGCGGCGGCGGAGCGATGACGCTCAGCGTCGACGTCGCCGTCCAGGCGCTCGAGCAGGCGCACGCCCGCGGGCTGCGCACGCACGTCACGAACACCGCGGACACGCTGGCCGCGACGCCCGCCGTCGCCGCCGCGGCCGGTGCCACCAGCGCCGTCGACTTCGCCGACCCGGCCGCTACCGCGGACTGGGCGGCCGCCCGCGCCGCGAGCGGTCAGCGGAGCGCCGTCGTCTTCGGCGTCCGGGAGATGGCCCAGGAAGCCGTCGCCGCGACCGCGCGCGCCCTCGGGCTGCCCGGCAACCCGCACGAGTCCGTCCGCCGCATCCGCACCAAGGACGCCTGCCGCAGCGCGCTGGCCGCCGCCGGATTCCGGCAGCCCGCCGTCCGGTTGTGCGCCGACGAGGCCGAGGCGCGTGCCTTCCTCGCCTCCTCGGCCGGCCCCTGGGTCGTCAAGCCGCGCGACGGGGCCGACAGCGCCGGCGTACGCAAGGTCGGCGGCGCCGCGGAGCTGCCAGGCGCGCTGGCCGAACTTCCGGACCGTACGGCCCCGTTCCTGGTGGAGGAGTTCGTCGAGGGCGCCGAGTACAGCGTCGAGGGCGTCTTCGTGGACGGCCGTCCGCGCGTCCTCGCCGTCACGGCGAAGGAGAAGCTGGAGCCTCCCTACTTCGTGGAGATCGGGCACGTGCTGCCCGCCGGCCTGCCCGAGGGCACCCGACGCGAGGTCGAGGACACCGTCACCCGGGCTCTCACCGCGCTGGAGCTGTCCTTCGGGCTCTTCCACGTCGAACTCTGGCTGACCGCCAGGGGGATCGTCCTCGGCGAGGTCCACGCCCGCATCGGCGGCGGATGGATCCACCGGATGCTCCCCTACGCCCTGCCCGGCCTGGAGCTGTACGGCGCCGTCTACGACGACGTCCTCGGCACGCCCGTGGAGCTGCCCGCCGCCACGCGGGCTGCCGCCACCCGCTACTTCGCCCCGCCGCCCGGCCGGGTGACCGCCGTCGAGGGGTGGGAGGAAGTGCGCGCGCATCCCGCCGTCCTGTACGCCGAACTCGCCGTCGCTCCGGGCGACTTGATATGGGGTTACCGCTCCGGAGGCGACCGCGTGGGTGCCGTCGTCGTCGGCGCGCCGACCGCGGACGAAGCACGCGAACTCGCCCGCCGGCTCGTCGAGTCCGTCACGTTCACGGTCGAGGCGCCCGAGACCGCGCCGGACGGCGCCGCTCCCCGGGTGTCCGTCACCGTCGAACAGCGGCCGCTGACCGCCTCGTTCCAGATCTCCCACATGACGATCGAGACGGTCGACATCGTGCGGCTCCGGCTGCTGCCGTCGGACGGCACCGCATCCGGCGAGGGCGAGATCGCCGCCGACATCGGGTACGGCCAGGACGGCTCCGCCATCGCCGCCGAGGCGGAGGCCCTCGCGTCCGTCCTCGCGCCCGCCCTCGCGGGGCCCGTCGCCGACCCGGTCGCCGCGCTGCGCGCCGGTCTGGACAAGGCGCACGCCGACGGCGTCAGCGCCCCCGCGCGGATGCTGGTGGAGATGGCGTTCCTCGACCGGGCCGCCAGGACCGCCCAAGTGCCGGTGTGGCGGCTGCTGGGCCTGCCCGAGCCCGGCCGCGTCCACCTGCTGCACACCGTGCCCATCGGCGACCCGATCCCCCGGGACGGACGCCCCCTCAAGATCAAGCTGGGCGGTCCGGACGACGAGGAGGTCCTCCGCTCGCTCGCAGGCGTCGACGCCCCGCTGATCCTGGACGCCAACCGCGGCTGGGACAGGCAGGACTGGGAACGTGTGCGCCCCCTGGTGACCGCGCTCGCCCCCGCCGTGCTGGAGGACCCGGTGCGCGACCCCGCGCTGCTGCCGGAGATCCGCGCCGCCCTGCCGCGCACCGCCGTCCTCCTCGACGAGGGCGTCGCCACCCCCGCGGACGCGGAGTTCGCCGTCCGCGCGGCCGGAGGCCTCAACGTCAAGCTGATGCGCTTCGGGGGCATCCTGCCCGCGCTCACCGCCCTCACCACCGCGACCGACCAGGGCGCGGGACGGATGCTGGGCTGCTTCCTGGAACCGCCGCGGGCCATCGCGTACGCGGCCCAGCTGGCCGGGCTGTCCGACTGGTCGGATCTCGACGGGCACTTCTGGGTCAGCGACGACCCGGCCGTACCCGGCTACACCCTCGACAGCAGCGAGCCGGGCATCCCCCGCATCTCCTACGCGAAGGGCGGCCCGGCATGACGGACACCCTGCGCGGCACCGCCGGACCGCGCGAACTGCCGTACGGCACCTGGGAATCGCCCGTCAGCGCCGAGGACGCCGCCCGCGGCGACGTCCTGCTCGAATGGACGGGCTTCCTCGGTGAGGACGTGTGCTGGACCGAGGTGCTCCCCGAGGAGGACGGGCGCAGCGGGCTGATGGCGGCCTCCGCCGGCGGCGTCCGGGAGGTCCTGCCCGCCGGGGCGGGCTGGGACGTGCGAAGCCGGGTCATCGAATACGGCGGGCGCCCGTGGCTCGCCCTGTCCGGCCGGGCCGAGGACGGCATCGTCTTCAGCCACGGTCCCGACCAGCGCGTCTACCGCTGGCGTCCCGGCAGCGACCCGTTCCCGCTGACCCCGCCAGGAGCCTGGGCCGGGGAGTTGCGGTACGCCGACTTCGCGGTGCGCGGCGGCGAGGTGTGGTGCCTGCGCGAGACGGTCGCCGACGACACCGCCCGTACGGCCGAGCGGCACCTGGTGGCGCTGCCGCTGGACGGCAGTGCGGCCGACGCCCCTTCGCGCGTACAGGTCCTGGCGGCCACCCACCACTTCATGACGGGCCCGCGCATCGGGCCCGGCGGGGACCGGGTGGCCTGGCTCGGCTGGAACCACCCCGACATGCCCTGGGAGACCACCGTCCTGATGGTCGCCGACGTCCATCCGGACGGCACCCTCGGCCGGGCGGCGCCCGTGATGGGCGGCGACGGGGAAGCGGTCACGCAGGCCGACTGGGCCACCGACGGCTCCGGCACCCTGTACGCCGTCAGCGATCCCGGCGGATGGTGGAACGTCCACGCCATCGGCCGCGACGGGAACCCGCGCAATCTCTGCCCCCGCGCCGAGGAGTTCGGCGAGGCGCTGTGGCGGATCGGCCTGCGCTGGTGCCTGCCGCTGCTGGACGGCCGCCTCGCCGTGATCCACGGAGTGGGCGAGCGCAGGCTCGGCGTCCTCGCGGCCGACGGCACCCTCACCGACGTCGCCGGCCCGGCCACCGAATGGCACTTCGCGGCGACGGACGGCCGGCGGATCGCCGCCGTCTGCTCCTCACCGGCCCAGCGGCGCACCGTGGTTCTCGCGGACCCCGCCCGCGGCACCCTCGACGTGGTCCGCGCGCCCACCGGGGCCCCCCTGGACGCCTACGCCAGCACCCCGTACCGCCGCACCTACAGCGGCGGCGACGGGCCGGTCCACGCCCACGTCTACCCCCCGTACCATCCCGACGTCACGGGTCCCGACGGTGAACTGCCGCCGTGGCTGGTCTTCGTGCACGGCGGCCCCACCAGCCGCACGCACATGGTCCTGAACCAGGAGATCAGCTACTTCACCAGCCGCGGCATCGGCGTCGTCGACGTCCAGTACGGCGGATCCACCGGTTACGGCCGGGCCTACCGGAACCGGCTGCACGGCAACTGGGGCCTGACCGACGTAGCGGACTGCGCCTCTGTCGTGCGCGGACTCGTCGCCGACGGCCTCGCCGCCGCGGAGCGGATCGCCATCCGGGGCGGCAGCGCGGGCGGCTGGACGGCTGCCGCGTCCCTCACTGGGGAACCGGACCTGTACCGGGCCGCCGGGATCTACTATCCGGTGCTCGACCCGGTGAGCTGGCGCGACGAGACCCACGACTTCGAGTCCCGGTACCTCGACACGCTGATCGGACCCTGGCCCGACGCCGAGGACCGGTACGCCAAGCAGGCCCCGCTGCACGGCGCGGAACGCATCCGCGCCCCCTTCGTACTGCTCCAGGGACTGGACGACACCGTGTGCCCGCCGGCCCAGGCGGAGCGGCTGCTCCGCGCGGCCGGCGACGGCCCGGCCCCGTACCGCTACCTGACCTTCCCGGGCGAAGGGCACGGCTTCAGGCGCTCCGCCACCATCGCCGACTCGCTCGCGGCCGAACTGCGGCTCTACGGCCGGGCCCTCGGCTTCGCCCCCGCGCGCTGAGCGTGCCGCCGCGCCCCGCGCGGTCCCACTCTCCTCGACCGAATAAGAGGCATCCTCATGTCCGCATTCGAGCAACTGGACTTCGACCGGCTCGCACCCGGCATCCGCAGACGTCTCAGAGACCTGCGCACCCTGGACAACCACCACGCCCCGCTGGCGATCCTGTTCGAGTACGCGCTCGTCGCCGCGTCCGTGGCGCTGTGCGTGGGCGTCTCCTACTGGTTCTATCCGGTGGCGCTGGTCGTCATCGGCTCCGTGCAGCGCTTCCTCGCCCACTTCCTGCACGAGTCCAGCCACAAGGTCCTCGCCAGGAACAAAGTCCTGAACCTGGCCGGCGGATCGGTCTTCTCCGGCTACCTGGTGTGGCACCTGTACGGGCCCTACCGCAGCTCCCACGTCGGCAGCCACCACCGCAACCTGGGCAACGCCCAGAGCGACCCCGACTACGGGTTCCACATCGACTGCGGCCTGTACGACACCGAACGCTCCGACCGGCACTTCTTCCTCAAGGAGGTCGTCGCCTCCGCGCTCGGCCTGCGCACCTTCACCTACCTCGGCTACATCGCCCGTGAACGGGTCTTCTGCGACAGCTCGCAGATCACGGTGTCGGTGCCCGTGCCGCTCCGCACCGAGCAGGCCGTGTTCCTCGCCCAGTGGGCCGCCGTATTCGGGGCCTGTGCCTGGTTCGGGGTGCTGCCGGAGCTGCTGCTCTTCTGGTTCGTGCCGCTGTTCACCACCAACGTGGCCATCGGCTGGCTCGCCGAGCTCTCCGAGCACTACCCGATGCCCGAGAGCGAGAACAAGCAGGTCCTGCTGACCCGCAACCGCCACGGCGTGTTCCTGGAGCGCTTCCTGATCAGCCGTCACAACGACCGGTACCACCTGGTCCACCACATGAACACCGGCATCCCGTTCTGGAAGCTGGGCCAGGCGCACAAGGTGCTCCTCGACGACCCGGCCTACGCCGCCTGGGACGGACTGTGGGCCGGCGCCTTCACCCGGCCGCGCGGCCGGCGCGACAAGGAGACGGTGATCAGCTACGCCGCCAAGTACCGGACCTGGCGGCGGCTGGGCGGCGATCCGGCCGCCGTCGGCCCCACCTTCGCCCAGCTGATGATCCTCGCCGCGGAGGCGGGCAGGCCGGCGGACGCCGCCGGTTCCCTCCTCACCAGCACGGAGCGGCACTCCCACGACGACGAGAAAGCGAAGGTTCCCTCCTCATGAAGCCGACGATGTCCCAGCGCGCCCTGCACGAGGCCGCCGGCCAGGGGCTGCGTCTCCTCGCCGCCGACGAACGCTGCCGGACCGCCTTCACCACCCCCGGGTCGGTACTGCAGGACGTGCTCTCACCGGCCGCCCGCCGCTACGTGCTGTCGCCCGGACGGGACGAGTTCCTCGACCACCTGGGCGTCCTGCGGGGCAAGGCGTACAGGATCGCTGTGGAGTTCGTCGGGGAGGAGAACTCCGACCCCGCCGAGATCGACCGGGTCGTCGACGAGTACCTCACCGTCCTCGCCCACGAGCCGGTCCCCGAGCAACTCGGCTTCGACCTGTCCAACGTAGGGCTCACCGTCTCCCGCGACCTCGCCGCGAAGAACACCGCGCGGATCACCGAGGCGGCCGCGGCCCGCGGCTCCGACGTCGTCCTCAGCATGGAACGGGCGCACGCCGTCGACGACGTCCTGGGCACCTACCGCGACCTCGCGGACGCCCACCCCAACCTCGGGATCACCCTCCAGGCGTACCTGCACCGCACACCGGCCGACATCGCCTCGATCCCGGTCGACGGCCGCAAGATCCGGCTGGTCAAGGGTGCCTTCACGGTGCCCCCGGAGATCGCCCTCGGCCGCGGCCCGGCACTCGACGAGCGCTATCTGAGCCTCGCCGCCCGGCTGCTGGACCGTGGCGCCCGGCTCAGCCTGGCCACCCAGGACGGCACCGTCCTCGGCGCCGCCAGGGCGAGCGGTCTGCTCGACCGCGTCGAGGAGGTCGAGATGCTGCACGGCGTGCGCCCCGGTCTGCTGCGCACCTACCGGGAGGCCGGCTACCCGTGCCGGATCTACGCCACGTACGGCGAGAACTGGTGGCTGCACCTGCTGCACCGGCTGGCCGAGCACCCCCCGATGGTGCTGACCGCGCTCGCCGACATCGCGGAGCGCCACCAGGACGACGGCCACAGCGTCGGCGCCGGCTACTAGGGGCTGTCTGACAAATGGCGCCGTTCGCCCGGAGGGCGGGGCTCGCGTCGTCTGGTGCGGGCGGATGCAAGGCGGAGGTCCGTCCTCGTAGTGGGCTACTCGGTCGGTCCGACAACGCAGCAGACGTGCGTGCCAGGCGGCGCGAGCCAGGCGGGATTTGTCAGACAGGCCCTAGGCCGCATCGACCACGAACACGGCCACACACGGCTCAGTACAGCTCAGCACAGCAGTGCCTCGGCACACGACGACAGCGGGTGGAGAAGGATGGAAGACACGATGGCCGGCCGGCCGATACACCTCAACACGGCCGGGGCCGGGCGCGTCCCCGAAGACGTACGCCGCACCATGGCCGACGTCCTCGACCGCGAGGCGGCCACGGGCTGTTACGAGACGGAGGGCCACCTCGACGGCATCGTCAACGACGAGATGTACCGGCGGCTGGCTCGCGTACTGGGAGCACCCGTCGGGGACGTGGCCGTGTTCGACAGCGCGACCCGCGCCTGGTGCTCCGTCATCCCCCGGCTCGGACTCGGCCCGGGCGACCGGGTCTGGGTCACGCCCTACGAGTACGCGGGCAACCTCATCCTGCTGTTCAACCTGCGCGACCGCACCGGCTGCCGGATCGAGGTCGTCCCCACCCTGCCGGGCGGCGACCTCGATCTGGAGTGGATGGCGGCCCACATCGCCGACGACGTGGCCCTCGTATCGGTGACGCACATCCCGTCCGGATGCGGCATCGTCAACCCGGTCGAGGAGATCGGACGCCTCCTCGCCCCGTACCGCTGCTTCTACGCGGTCGACGCCTGCCAGTCCGTCGGGCAGATACCCGTCGACGTGCGCCGCATCGGCTGCCAGCTGCTCACCGGCGCCGGGCGGAAGTTTCTGCGCGGCCCGCGTGGCACCGCCTTCGCCTACGTCGCCCCAGAGCTGCGCGCCGCGCTGGCCACCGACTTCCACGACCTGCACGTGGCACGGATCGACTCCGCCACCGGCTACCGCGTCCACGACGGCAGCGCCCGCTCCCTGGAGCTCGCCGAGCGTTCGACCGCCGCCATGGCCGGCTTCAACACGGCCCTCACCCTCTTCGAGGAGGGCACGCCCTTCGACAACAAGGAGGTGTTCGAGGCGCTGCGCGCCACCCTGGAGGGCGTCCCGGACGTCGACCTCATCGCCCCCGGCACGCAGCAGTCCGGGATCCTCTCCTTCCGGCACCCCGCCGTCCCCGCCGGGACGATCGTGGCCCGCCTCGCAGAACAGCACGTCAACGCATGGAAGATCGTCGGCCACCACACCCCGCTGTACATGACGGAGCGCGGAGTGGACACGGCGGTACGCGTCTCGACGCACTACTACAACACCGTCGGCGAGATCGACCGGTTCGGCGGCGCCCTGCGCGAGATCCTCCGGGAGCATGCATGAGCACCTCCTCCGGGAAAGCGCTGCACACCACCGTCAGCCGCTGGGCCGTCGCCCGCCCGGAAGCCACCGCCGTGGTGCACGGCTCTCGCAGGACGAGCTACGCGGAGCTCGACCGGACCGCCGACGCATGGGCCGCCGGCCTGGCCTCGCGGGGCGTCGGCCGCGGCGACCTGGTTCCCGTCCTGCTGCCGCGCGGCACCGAACTGGTGGCGGCGGTACTCGCCGTGCTGAAGTGCGGCGCCGCGTACGCCCTGCTCGACCCGGCGTGGCCCGCGCGGCGGATCCAGGAGGTCACGGGGCAGCTGTCGGCCCGGCTGATCGTCACCGACGCCCCGGAGGCGCACGCGGGGCTGCCGGCCTGGTGGCCCGCCGTATGCGGGGACACCGGAGAACCGGCCGGGTTCCCGGCCGGCACCGCAGCGCCCACCGGGTTCCGGCCCGCCGAGGTGGGGGCCGACGCGCCCGCCTGTGTGTTCTTCACCTCCGGAACCACCGGGCGCCCCAAAGGAGTTCTCACGCCCCACCGCGCCACCGCACGCCTGGTGCGCGCCGGCACCTTCGCACGGTTCACCCCCTCCACCGTGATCCCGCTGGCGGCCGCGCTGCCCTGGGACGCCTTCTCGCTGGAGCTGTGGGGCGCGCTGCTCGGCGGTGGGACCTGCGTCGTCGTCGACGAGCCCTACCTGTCGGCGCAGGCGCTGCGCGAGGCGGTCGCCGTCCACGGCGCCGACACGGTCTGGCTGACCAGCAGCCTGCTCAACATGATCGTCGACGAGGACCCGGACGCCTTCCGCGGCCTGCGGCAGGTGATGACGGGCGGTGAACGGCTGTCCGTCCCGCACGTCCGCGCCTTCCTTCGCCGCCATCCCGGCATCGCCCTCGTCAACGGCTACGGGCCCGTGGAGAGCACCGTCTTCGCCACGACGCACCGCGTCACCGAGTCCGACTGCGATCTGCCCGGCGGCATCCCCGTCGGCCGGCCGGTCCCCGGCACCGCCGTCCACCTCGTCGACGGCGAGATCTGCGTGGCGGGCGACGGGCTCGCCCTGCGCTACCTCGGCGAACCGGCCCTCACCGAGGCCGCGTTCCCCCGCATCACGGTGGACGGCCGACAGGTGCGGGTCTACCGCACCGGCGACCTCGGGGAGCTGGACGAGGACGGCGTCCTGCATTACCGCGGCCGCGCAGACCGGCAGGTCAAGATCCGGGGCCACCGGATCGAACCGGCAGAGGTGGAACGGCAGGTCGAGGCGCTGCTGCCAAGTGTCCGCGCCTGCCGTGTCGTTGCCACCAGGGACACGGGTGGCAACGCGAACGGCCTGCTGGCCTTCTGCGTGCCCGCCGAGCGCGGAGAGCTGCCGCCCGGGGCCGAGGAACAGGTGCGGACGGAGCTCGTGCACTACCAGCGGCCCGACGCCGTGGTCGCCGTCCCCGCCTTTCCCGTCACGCCCAACGGAAAGCTGGACGAGCGGGCCCTGTTGGAGCTGGCGCCGTCCGCCGTCCCGACCGCCGCGGCGGCCCCGGAGACTCCACGGGCCCCGGCCAGGGAGACGGACGAGCCGCTCGTCGAGCTGGCCGCGGCCGTCTTCGCGGCGGTGCTCGGTGTGGCGTCCGTACCGGAGGGCACCGCCTTCGCCGATCTCGGCGGCACCTCGCTGGGCGCCGGCCGGGTGTGTGCACGGCTCGCGGCGGAGCTGGAGCGCCCGGTGCCCCTCTCACGGCTCTACGAGCACCCCACCGCCCGCGCCCTGGGCCGGTGGCTGGCGCTCACGGGCGGCACCCCGCGTGCGGACGCCGAGGAGGGCGACGACGTACCGCTCAGCCCCATGCAGGCCGGCTACCTGACCAACCATCTCCTCAGGCCCGAAGACCGCTCGGCCCACTGCCTGCTCCTGTTCCGCATCGACGGCGAACTCGACCTGGACGCCCTGGACGCCGCCGTCGAGGCAGTGCACGAGCGCCACGAAGTGCTGGGGACGGCCTACTGCGCCACGCCCAGGCTCCTCGCCCGTCCTGCCGAACTCCCTGCCCCGGTCCTGGAGATCATGGACACCGCGCCCGACGCGGACGCCGCCACCGAGGAGCTGTCCGAAAGCCTCGGCGCCCCCCTGGAACTCGCCGACGGCGAGGTGTGGCGAACCGCGCTGGTCCCGCTGGGTTCGGGCCGCTCCTGGATCTTCGGCTGCGTGGTGCACCACATCGCCTTCGACGGCTGGTCGGAGTCGGTGCTGGCAGCGCACCTCGCCGAGGCGTACAACGCGGCGGCCGGGGGCGCTCCCCCGGCGGCGCCGCTCACCGCGCCCACCGCCGCCAAGGCCGCCCGGCTGCGCCACGACCGGCTCGCCCACGCCGATCTGGCACGGCAGCGGGCCGAGCTCGAGGCCGAACTCACCGGCGTACCCGAGCTGGTGTGGCCCGCGGCCCCCTCCCCCGCGGACGCAGCCGGCCGGTCTCCGCAACGCATCGAACACGTCCTCGACGCGGACGCCGCCGCCCGGGTGGACGCGGCCGCCGCCGGCGCGGGTACCACCCGCTACGCCGTCCTGCTGGCCTGCTACGGGCAGGTCCTGGCGGAGGTGACGGGCGGACGGGACTTCGCCGTCGGTACGCCGGTCGCGCAGCGTTCCGACAGCAGGCTCGACGAAGCGGTCGGCTGCCACATCGAGATGGCGTGCCTCCGGCTGCGCGGGGACGTCCTCGACGGCGGCCCGGGCTCCTTCGCCGCGGCCGCCCGGATCGCCGACCGGGCCTTCCGCTCCCAGGACGTGGCCTTCCAAGACCTCGTACGGCTCCTCAACCCGCCCCGCACCGGGCGGCCGCCCGTCTTCCAGACGCTCCTCGTCCTCCAGGACAACGCTCCCCCGCAGCTCCCGCTGACCGGGCTGACCACCACGCACCTGCGCCCGCCGTACCTGGACATCCCTCTCGAGGTCCAGACCGAGTTCTGGCCGCTGCCCGGCGGCCGGCTGCGGCTCACCGTCAACTACCGGCCGGACACCGTCCGGAGCACCACCGCCCACGAGCTCACCAAGCGGCTCGCCGACCTCGTCCACACCCTGCCGCTGCCCGAAGGAGACCCGTCATGAGCACGCTCGCCCCGGAGACCGTCGGCCTCGCCGACCTTCTCGACCCCGAGCTGTACGCGACCGGGGACCCGTACCCCACCTGGCGCTGGATGCGCGACCACGACCCGGTGCACCGTCACGAGGCCACCGCGTACCCGGCGTTCTGGTCGGTCACCCGGTACGACGACATCCGCGGCGTCTACAACGACGCACGCGTCTTCAGCTCGGCCGAGGGCATCCTGCTGCGCCCCCTCGTCCACGGCGACGACCCCGGCGGCGGCCGCACGCTCGCCCTCACCGACCCGCCGCGGCACAAGGCGCTGCGGTCGCTGGTCGCGGACTGGTTCACCACCCGTTCGGTGCGTGCGCTGGAGGACGCGATGCGCGGGGCGGTGCGGCAGGTCGTGGCCCGGGCCACCGCGCTCGGCGAGTGCGACTTCCTCACCGACGTCGCGGCACGTCTGCCGCTCTACGTCATCTGCCGGCTCATGGGCGTGCCCGAGCACGAGCAGGAGATGCTCTTCACGCTCACCAGCAAGGCGTTCGGCGCGGGCGACCCGGAGGTCCGCAGCGTCGCGCACCAGGAGATCATGGCGTACTTCGTCGAGCTGATGTACCGGCGGATGGACCAGCCCCAGGACGACCTGGTGAGCGCGCTCGTCAACGGTGAGGTCGACGGGGAGCTCCTCGACGAGCAGGACGTCCTCCTCAACTGCGACAACCTCCTCGTCGGCGGCACCGAGAACATCCGCCTCGCGGTGTCCGGCGGCATGGCGGCGTTCCTGGACCACCCTGCCGACTGGGAGCGCCTGCGCTCCGACCGGAGCCTGATGCCCACGGCGGTGGAGGAGGTCCTGCGCTGGACCTCCAGCGCCACCCACATCATGCGCACGGTGACCGAGCCCGTGACGCTGCACGGCCGCACGCTGGAGGCCGGCGACCGGGTCGTGCTGTGGACGCCCTCGGCCAACCGGGACGAGCGCCACTTCACCGACCCGGACGTCTTCGACATCACCCGCCGCCCCAACCGCCACATGGCGCTGGGCGCCGGCGAGCACTTCTGCCTCGGGGCGATGATGACCCGCACCGAGATGCGCATCCTGTTCGGTGAACTGCTCGACTCGGTACGGCACATCGAGAGGACGGGGCCGGCCGTGCCGCTGCGCTCGATCGTGGTCAACGGGCTGGAGAGCCTTCCCGTGAGGATGACCGCGCTGTGAACCTCTACGCCCTGATGCGGCTGGCCGCCCCGCCCGCCCGGGCCGCCCGTCCGCCGGGGAAACGCACCCGCGTGGCGGCCGCGCGGACGAGGACGTGGCCTTTCGGCGGACGGGGTGGGGCCGGGACGAGGGCCGGGGCCGGGATCGAGGTGGGAACCAGAACCGGGGGCGGGAAGGAACCTCCGTACGGGGTCTAGCAGTCGGATCGCCCGCCGGTCGTGCTCCGCTACCTCCAGGGGACGGTCAGCCAGGGACTCTCCGGGTGCGACTCCAGGACCCGGTACGCGTCCAGCATCTCCGTGTACCAGTTGCCGAAGTGCTCCTCGTCGAAGTGGAGGCAGCGGCCGAGGATGTATCCGGCCGCGAAGTCCTTCCAGGAGTGGTAAGTGACCTGGCTGACGCGGGAGGTCCGGATCACCGCCTGCTCCGCCTCCGCGATGTCGCAGAAGCGGGTGCTGACGCCCCAGCGGGCCATGCTGGCGGCACGTCCGTAGTCCCATGCCAGGACGGAGCGGACCTGGTCGTTGGCGCCGAGTACGCCGTCGGCGCGGAACCGCGCCTCGTATCGGGTGATGCGGCCGATGAGCTGCTTCACGCCTGCGATCTCCGCCTCCGGTGCCTCTCCCCCGGACTCGGCGGCGACGCCCCGCAGTTGACGCTCGGCGGCGTCCCGCCAGTGCGCCACGTCGACCTGGCCGCCGAACTGCCGGGCGAGGGACTGGCGGACGTCCAGCACGAACTCCCACACACCGCTGACGCCCCGGCCGTTGAGGAGGTCGTCCTGGGCCTTCTGCCAGCTGGGCCGGTCCGTCACCCCCCACCAGTCCTCCAGGGTCTGCCGCTCCGCGAAGTAGCCCCCGCCGTGATAGCCCATCGCGTTCCACAGCGATCCGTTGAGGACGCTCATCAGCGCGCCGCAGCCGAGGCCGTGGGCGACCCGCCCCTGTTGCACGCCACCCACCCTGAGCGTGCGCAGCTTCCCCAGATTCCCGTTCGGTCCCTTCCCCCGTCCTGCGTGCCACTTCCACAGAGCGGGATTCGGCGGGAAGTACGCCTCCAGAGGGGTGCCGGGGTTCACCGCCAGCCACTCGGTGTTCTCTTCCCACAGCTTGGCGACCGCGTCCAGCGAGAGGAGGATGAAGACGAGGTCGGGTGACGGGGCGGGCAACACGCCCTCGGTCACGACGACTTCGCACCACTGCCCGACGACGGGGCTCCAGACGGGCGGAGCAGGGGGGCCGCTGTCCAGCCCGTCCGCCTGGAGCCGGGACATCGACATGAACAACTCGCAGTCGGCGAGGACATCGAAGTAGCCGGCCCAGTCACCGCGCATCTTCGCCTCGTACAGCCGCTGCTCCTGCTCCGTAGGTGCCTGCCATGCCCCCGAGTTGGGCGGGGCGACCGCCGCCTGCCCGTTCCACGTCTCCATGAGCTAAGACCCTACAAACGCCGCCGGGCCGGTCTGCTCGCCGGTCCGGCGGCGGACGACGCGAGCGGCACCTGGGCTGCCCCGCAGCCCAGGGCGCCCACCGTCAGGCCGTCGGATCGGGCATGAACTCGCGGAGCTGCTGAGGACAGCGGCAGGCCTGGGCGATCCTGGCGGCCCACTTCACCGCGTCGTCGCGGGAGGCCACATCGACGACCGCGAATCCGCCGAGGTGCCCCGCGCCGTCACCCTTGGGGCCGTCACTCACCGCACCGTCGGTGCCCACCACGCTCGTCTCCCCGTGGTCCTTCAGCCCGCCGCCGAACACCCACACGCCGGCGTCCTTGGCTTCCTGCTCCACAGCGTGCGCGGCCTTCGCCACTTCGAGCAGTTCCCCTTCCGGGAGGGTCATCGCCGCCTCGTCGAACGAGATCAGGTACTGCGTCATCTCTTCACTCCTTGTCCCGGCTGCTCCCCCGTCGGCCACTTCCCGCCTGTGCCACGGAGGTCTGACTCCGCGTCCGGCAGGCTGTCCTGCAGCCTCCCGGCCCGGGCCAAAGGGGCGCTAAACAATCCTGTCGAGGCCGCATCGCCGGCTCTTCCGCCGATCCAGGAAACCGCGGGAAGCCCCGGGAGGTTCGCGAAGTGCCGTCTGTGGTCGGGGCGTTGTACCGGCACCGGCCGGAGGACGCACCCCTGACGCGGCCACTGCCTTCACGCAGGAACGCGCCCGTGCTCTGTCAGACGGGTCGCTGCCGACCGGCAGTTCAGTGGCCGAGGCGGGCCAGTGCCTGCGCGGGGTAGCGTCCGCCGGTCACGGCCTGCGCCGGCACCGCCTCGCTCAGGAGAGCCACCTGGGCCGGAGTGAGCGTCACGTCCGCCGCTTCGCAGTTCTCCTCCAGGTACCGCCTGCGCTTGGTCCCCGGAATGGGAATGACATCCTCGCCTTGGGCGAGGAGCCAGGACAGAGCAGCCTGGGCGGGTGTGCAGCCGATCTGTCCGGCGACGTCCCGCACGGCTTCGACCAGCGCGAGGTTGCCGTCGATGTTCTCCTCGGCGAAGCGCGGCCACCTTCGGCGGTTGTCCTCTTCGGACAGAGCCTCGCGGGAGCGCAGCGCGCCCCCGAGCATGCCTCGGCCGAGCGGTGAGTACGCCACGACGGCGACGTCGAGTTCGCGGCAAGTGTCGAGCATCTCGCCCTCCACCACGTCCCTGGTGAAGAGCGAGTACTCGAGCTGGACGGCGGCGATCGGGTGCACGGCATGCGCCCGGCGCAGGGTCTGGGCGCTGACCTCGGAGAGGCCGAGGAAGCGGACCTTCCCGGCGTCGACGAGCGCCGCCATGGCGCCCACGGTCTCCTCGACAGGTACGGCCGGGTCACGGCGGTGCATGTAGTACAGGTCGATGTGTTCCGTCCCTAGCCTGGCCAGCGAGGCGTCGCAGGCCTCCGGCACGTACGCGGCAGAGGTGTCGACCTCGTCCACTCTCCCCGTCGTGGCGCCCCGCTTCAGTGCGAACTTGGTCGAGAGGAACACGGCGTCGCGGTCGCGACGGCTCAGCCAGCGGCCGATGAGCTCCTCGTTCGCGCCGAGGCCGTAGACGTCAGCCGTGTCGAGGAGGTTGACGCCCAGTTCGGCGGCACGGTCGAGGGTGGCGAGACTCTCCTGCTCGTCAGCTGGACCGTAAGCGATGGACATGCCCATGCAGCCGAGTCCCACAGCGGATACCTGTACGGCGGGATCGCCCAACGGACGGAACTTCATCGCTTGTCCCCCTCTGGTCATGTGGCACGGGCGCCTACGACGGCCGGTGTCCTCTGCGGCCCGTCGCCGGACCTCGCCGCAGCCACGAGACACCACCGCCCCTGCCCTCCGCAACGGCGGCGGGTCAGGGCCAGTTGAGGAATCGACATAACACTTCGCCGCCACGAGGTCGCCCGTTCAGATCACCCCCGAACGGCCGCGTGGCTCGCCGGCGTTCGACGGCAAGTCGTTGACCGTCCCCCTCCATCCCGTTGCTGAACGCCGAAGCCGGTGCTCACCAGCGTGATGTCCGTTGCCCGAGGTCGGGGACCGCTGCAGTGCGCCCGCTGCCCAGGCTCGTACCCGGCCGGCGCTGCTCGCTCCTCTACAGGTGCGGGTTGTCCGGGAGCGCGAGTGCGAGGTACTTGCCGTCCTCGGAGATCATCACGCCGCTGTCGCAGCACTCGTCGAGGAACGCGGAGACCTCGGCCAGCGCCACGTCGGCGCCGGCGTCGAGGAGGTCCTGGTGGAGGCGCTTGGCGCTGTGGGCGGTGTCGCCGCACGCCTCGTACGCCTCTGCCCGCCAGCCGTCGAGTACGGTGCGCTGCTCCTGGCCGGAGCGCCGGTCGACGATGTCGACGCGCGCGGGAAGACGGCGGTAGGTGAGAGACGGGGGTTCCTGTTCACGCCACACGGCCCGCCACCCACCGACCGCGCCGTAGAGCTCCTCGCGAGCGCTCTGTGAGGCAACGGCATCCGTGTCGTAGTCGAAGTAGTACGCGATCTTGGAATGGTCGAGGGTGTCCGGATAGATGTAGCCGTAGCAGGAGCGGGGACGCACGTTCGACAGGCCGAGGGACGGATCGGTGAAGTACGGGCTGAAGCGCTCCAGCCAGATCACGCCGCCGCAGGCCGGGGGCTGCAGGTGGTGCAGCAGCGGCACCAGCGCCGCCTGCTCCTGGTAGTCGGCGTCGGTCTCGCCGGGGAAGCCGCTGAGGATGTTCCAGTCGACGGTGATGCCGTGGTAGCGCGCCCACTTCAGCAGCCGGACGTTGATCAGCTGGGTGGAGCCTTTCCGCATCAGGTCGAGGATGTGGCTGCTCAGGCTCTCGATGCCCGGCTGGATGCGGTTGATCCCGGCCCGCTTGAGGACGGCGAGCTGCGCGCGGGTCAGGTTCGCCTTGACCTCGTAGAAGATCTCGACGTCCCAGTGCCGGGACGCGAGGTCCGTGCACAGCGTCGTCAGGTGCTTCATGTCGAGGATGTTGTCCACTGCCTCGACGTGGGCGACAGGATGCGCACGCAGCAGGCTTTCGAGTTCTTCCAGCGCCCGGGCGCCCGACTTGGGACGGAAGCCCATGCCGAGTGCGTTGAGGCCGCAGAAGGTGCAGTGGTGCTTCTGTCCCCACCAGCAGCCGCGGGAGAACTCGACGAGCAGCTTGACCTCCGCGTCGCCCAGGACTGCTGTTTCGCCGTGCCGGCGCAGGCTTGTGAAGTAGTCCGAATAGTCCGGGGCGGGGAGCGTGTCGAGGTCCTGCGTGCGCGGGGACTCTCCGGTCGGCGCGGTCGCCCCTCTGGATCGCACTCCGGGAACACCTGCGCCGTCGCCGGCGGCGATGCGGTGCAGGAGCGTGGGGAAGGCGATGTCTCCTTCTCCCGTCACGACGTGGTCGATCCAGGGGAGGGCCGTGAGGTACTCCTGGCCCATCTCCCCGTCGAAGTTGGCGCCGCCGTAGACGACGGTCAGCTCGGGGTGTCTCTCCTTCAGGATGCGGCCCATGGCGAGTGAGGCGGTGTTCTGCAGGAAGGTCGAGGAGAAGCCGACGACGTCGTAGGACGCCCAGTCGATCTCCTCTGCGCAGCGGGCCAGCCACTGCGGCAGGACTTCACGGCGCAGAGCGCTGATCTCGGGGCGGCCTCCTCCGGTGACGTCCCTCCAGATGTTCTCCACCTCGGGGAACTCCGCGTAGTAGTCCTCCTCGGGCCGGACATCACCGAGGGCGGCGTAGGAGAAGAGCCACTCGCCGAACTGGTGGAGGCGCTCGCCGCCCGCCTCGGCGATGCCGGTGTACGTCGCCGGTCCCACGACGGCCGCCAGCTCGACGTTCAGGTAGTGCACCGCGCAGTCGTGGCCCGCCTCCCGCACGACGGATGCGAGCAGTCCGCACTGGATGGAGGGCGTATCGGAGCGCGCCCACGGCATGTTGACGAGTGCGACCCGGAGTCGCCGCGCCGGAGCACCGAGCGTCTGCTGCGGCTGGGGTGATGCCACGAGGGGGAGCGTCTTCGGCGACATGCCAGTCCTCTCATGTCCGGTTCTGTCCGTGTCGGCGTCGCGAAGTACGGGGTGCGGACACGCCGAGTGGGGCCGTGGTTCGAACTGGGTCTGGCTTGGGGAGTCCGTCAGGAGTGTAGGGACGCCTCCGTCGCGTGGGAAGACCTCGGCACGGGATCACGATCGAAGGATGCCGATGGAGTATCACGGGGGCACCACACGAGTCACCGGCTGCGCAAAGCACGCCTTCCCAGGGCGGCACCGGTCACAGGGCCGGAGGACGAGCGAGCTCAATTCGACTTCTGAAGTCGGCACATGATGAATTTCGGCAGCATGACGGAACTCCCGAAGGGCTCCCAGCGAACCGGTGCCGAGGCTTGCCATGACACGGGTGCAGCGATGGACTCCGTATCGGTCTATTGACATGTATCGCTAGAGGCGGCAGTGTTCCGGCCGTCCCGAGCCTTCGCACACCGACGGCACAGCGCGTTTCGCACGGTTCGCTTTCTTGGATTGACTCACTCCCGGGGGAAGTGTGACTCAGCCACGTGTGCTCGTCGCCTCCGCTTTCGAAGCGGAGATGCAGCCTCTGACCTGTGCGTACGCGGCGGCCTCCCTGCAGGCTCACAGCGTGGAGACCGTCGGCTGGGACGCGCATTTCCAGCCCGACGCCGCCCCTGAGGGCCCGTTCGACCTGGTGCTGGTGTCGGTCCAGCAGTTCGAGGGTCTGGAACGGGGACTGAGCCTGGCGGGCGAGCTGAAGGAGCGTTACGCCACGACCGTCGTCGCATTCGGTCAGTACGCGCAGATGAACCACCGCGAGTTCCTCGATGCGGCGGACGCCGTCGTCATGGAAGAACCCGAGCTCATCAGCGAGGAGTTGTCCGGTCTGGCGCGCGGAACTCTCGGCCTGCACGCGGTCCCGGCCCTGATGACGTCGCGCGGCATGCGTCCGAGGCCGCCCCGCCGCCGGATCTCCGTATCAGCGCCGGACCGGGACCTCTTCCCCTCTCTCGTCCACTACCCTGCCCATCACTCGCCCTTCGGGCTGATGGGGAACATCGAGGCGTCCCGCGGCTGCCACCACAAGTGCACTTACTGCTCCGTCTACGGCGCCTACGACGGCGGAATCGCCGTCTACGAGTCGGACAGCGTCCTGGCCGACGCACTCCAGCTCGCCGACGAGGGCGTACGCCACTTCTGCTTCATCGACGCGGAGTTCTTCAACTCCCGCACCATCGGCGCAGGAATCGTGGAACGGCTCGTGGACGCCGTCGGGCCCCTCACCTTCGAGTTCACCACCCGCGTCGACCACGTCCTCAGCTACCCCCGTGAGCTGGAGAGACTGGTCTCCCTCGGGCTGCGCCGCGTCACCTGCGCACTGGAGTTCCCCTCCGACCGCATCCTGCGCATCTTCGACAAGCACATAGACGTCGACCACATGCGCCAGGCGGTCGTCGAGGCCAAGCGCATCGGCTTCGAGCTGTATCCGACCTTCATCCCCTTCACCCCCTGGGTCGAGTACGACGAGCTGCTCGGCTTCGAGGACTGGCTGGTCGATGCGGACCTCGCCCACGTGACCGACCCCACGGCCCTCCAGACCCGGCTGCTGCTGTTCAAGGGGTCGCCTCTGCTGTCCTCACCGTGGATGGAGGACATCGCGACCGTCGACCGCGGCTTCTGGACGGAGTGGAGGCACCCCGACAGGCGGGTCGAAGAGCTGTGGCAGCAACGAAGATCGGACGCGGAGGACGCGGGCAGGGTCCGTTGCTGCGTGAAGTGCTGACCGGTCCCTCCCACCCGAAGGAGCCCGAGATGGGCGGATCACCCCGCGTCGTCGTCTCCACCGGCCAGGCTCTTCCGCGGATGGCCTGGTCCGAGGAGCTCACCGACCTCACCGACGTCTGGCCGTACCTGGGCCCCACCTGGCTGGCGGCCACCGAGAAAGTCCTCCCTGAAGCCCAGCCTTGGCACACCGTCGCCACCCGCGCCCGAGGCGAACTGGCCGTCCTCCCCGGATACGTCATCGCGGAACCCCCGGCAGTGGACCACGAGCCCCGTACCTATCTGGGCTGGCAGGCACCCACGGGCGAGGAGGTCTGCTGCGGTGCTGAGACGGACTCCGCGCGCAGCGCCGAGATCGACGCGCTCGGCACCGACCCGTTCTTCCCCACCCTTCTGCTGGGCTCCCCGCTCGGCTACCGCACAGACCTCGCCTACAACTTCTGGACACCCACGCTGGTGGGAACGCTCGTGGAGAAGCTTCTGCCGGCGGCGTTCGACGCGGGCATCCGCTGCGTCCTCGCACCGTGGATCCCCGACCGGCGCGTCGGCCGGGACCTGGTGACCGCCCTCGACGCCGCCGGCGCACACCACACCTTCTGGGGCTATGAGGACTACCTGAGCCTGGACGCCCCGGACTGGGAAGGCCATCTCGCCGCGCTCCCGTTGAAGAAGCGCCAGCGCATCAAAGCGGACGTCCGCAAGGCCGCGGCCGCGGGCCTCACCATCGAGCGGGTGGACGGCACCGGCATCCGCCCGTATGTGGAGCGCATCGCGGAGCTGACCTGCCTCAACCGGGAGAAGAACGGTGCGGGCGAGGAGCCCGGCCACATCGCCGGCATCCTCACGGCACTCATCGACGAGGGAGCGGACGTACGAGCCTACCTCGGACGCAAGAACGGCGAGCTGATCGCGAGTTGCATCACCATACGCAAGCAGCACCGGCTCTTCCCCAAGTGGGCGGGTTTCGACTACGCGGCCATCGGCGAGCGCAGCGGCGTCTACTTCGCCCTCGTCCTCGACGCCCCCGTGCGCGACGCCTACGCCGAAGGGCTGCGGACCGTCGAGTTCGGTGCGGGCGCCCATCGGGCGAAGGTTCTGCGCGGTTGCACGCCCCGCGCCAAGACCACCTCGCTGCTGCTCGCCGACCCGGACCTGCGTCCCCGGGCCGCTGCCTGGCTCGACGCGTTCGGCTCGGGCAGGCGCAGCGCGTTCGGGGACGCGGTTCCGGCCCCTCCCGCCTCCCTGCCGCTGACGAACACGTCCTCCGGCGGCTGCTGCTCCGCAGGCTGAACCGGCCACCGACTCACGAGACGGGGACACACATGATCACTTTCATTCCGCTCACCGGATTCCTGGGAGCGGGCAAGACCACCACCATGACCACGACCGCCCTGGCCCTGGAGGAGAAGGGCCACCGGGTCGCCGTCATCACCAACGACCAGGGTGTGGAGCTTGTAGACACCCACCTGGTGCGCAGCAAGCTCGACAGCGTCGCCGAGGTCACCGGCGGATGCTTCTGCTGCAAGTTCGAGGACCTCGTCGAGGCAGTGGTCGCGCTCACGGAATCCGACGGCGTCGACACCGTCATCGCCGAGGCCGTCGGCAGCTGCACCGACCTGCAGGCCACCGTCGTACGGCCGCTGCGCCGCTACTACGGCGAGAACATGGTCGTCGCGCCTCTGACAACGGTCGTCGACCCGCTGCGGCACCGGGCCTTCGAGCGGGCGGCGCAGCGAGGCGAGCCGGAGTCGGACCTGTCCTACCTCTTCCGGCAGCAGCTCACCGAGGCCGACGTGATCGCCGTGAACAAGCTCGACACGATCCCCGCCGGCCAGGCCGGGGAGTTGCTCCTCGGGCTGCGGAAGCAGTACGGCGACGCCGCCGTCGTGGGCTACTCGGCGACGACAGGCGAAGGCGTGGACACGCTCCTGACCGCCTGGGAGGCCCCCGCCGGGAACCAGGCGGTGGATCTGGACGTCGACTACGACCGGTACGCCGCCGCCGAGGCCCAGCTGGCCTGGATGAACCAGGAAGTCGAACTGTCCGCTGTTGAAGGGGAGTTCGACGCGACAGAGTGGGCCCGTACCGTCCTCGCCCGTCTGTCCGGCTGGGCAGCGGAACAGGGCGCGGTGGTGGGACACGCGAAGCTCACCGTGGAGGTCGGCGACGGCGAGTTCGCCAAGCTGAGTCTCACCGAAGCGGGGGCGGAGCCCACCGTGGACCGCACCCCGGCTTCGGCTGCGGGCGGCGCCCGCGCGGTGATCAACGCCCGCGTGGCCTGCGAGCCGGACGACCTCGACCGCGCCGTCACCGATGCCGTGGCAGCAGCCGACCAGACCACCGGGGCCCGCTCCTCAGCCACCTCGCCGGTCTCCTTCAAGCCCGGCTACCCCCGTCCCGTGCACCGCCTCGCCCCCGCGGGCGCCTGATCCGAAGGACCCGTTCCATGACCGACACATCCACGGGCACCGCCGCGAAGCTCCAGGACGAGGTGCGTGCGTACTACCGAGCGAAGGCCGACGAGGCCGGGACGAACGGGTCCTGCTGCTCACCCGACCCGGAGACCTTCGGCCCTGCCGCTTACCAGGACGTCCGTCCGGGGGCGGCGACGGACGCGGCCCTCCTGGCCAGCCTGGGCTGCGGCAACCCCACCGCCGTGGCCGAACTGCGCGAGGGCGAGACCGTATTGGATTTGGGGTCCGGGGCGGGCCTGGACGTCATTCTCAGCTCCCGCCGTGTCGGGCCCGACGGGAGGGTATTCGGCCTGGACTTCCTCGAGGAGATGCTCGCCCTGGCCGCCGCCAACGTGGCGGACGCCGAAGCGGACAATGTGGTGCTCCTCAAGGGCACCATCGAGGCGATCCCCCTGCCGGCCGCGACCGTCGACGTGATCATCTCCAACTGCGTCATCAACCTGTCCGTCGACAAGCCCGCCGTGTTCGCCGAGATGTCCCGGGTCCTGGCACCGGGCGGACGCCTCGGCATCAGCGACGTCGTCGCCGAGGACCGCCTCAGCCCCGAGGAACGCGCCGAGCGCGGAAGCCACAGCGAATGCATCGCCGGCGCCCTCTCCGTCTCCGAGTACCTGGAACTCCTGACCGCTGTGGGGCTGGAAGACGCCGAGGTCGACTTCGTCCAAGAAGCCGCGGACGGCCTGCATGCCGCGATCGTCCGGGCCCGCAAACCGGCTGACGTCCGGACGGAACCCGCCCCGCAGGGCGCTGGAGGTGGCACCTGCTGCTGAGCCGAACGGCACGCCCGGAGCCGTGCCGGTGAGCGCACGTCCTCACCCGCCTCAGCGGCCCCGGTGTCCAGTGGTCCTTCCTTCGCCTGCGATGGAGACACCGCCATGTCTTTCACCACCGTGCTCGTCCTTGTGCTCGTCGCCGCGCTGGCCGCGGCCAACGGCGGCAACGACGTCCCCAAGGGCGTCGCCACTCTCGCGGGAGCGGGGGTGACGAAGTACCGCACGGCCATCCTCTGGGGGACCGTGACCACGTTCGCCGGGTGCGTCTGCTCGCTGGCGCTCGCCGAGAAGATGACGAAGCTCTTCTCCAAAGGCATCGTCACAGCCGAGCCGACCGAGGCGTTCGCCGTCGCAGTGCTGGCCGGCACCGTCAGCTGGGTCGCCCTGGCCACGGTCCTCCGTCTGCCGGTCTCCACGACGCACGCCCTGATCGGCGCGCTGCTGGGCGCGGGGATGCTGTTCGCCTCCAGCAGCATCGCCTGGAGCGCCATCCCCATGAAGCTGGTGATCCCGCTGCTCGTCAGCGTCGGCGTCGCCTACGGGATATCGCTGCTGCTGGCGCTCGTCTTCCGCAACGGCAAGAGGACCGGTGCGCAGGAGACATCCGCAACGGACGGCCCCGGCGTGGAGTCCCTCCCGGGCCCGGGCGGCGCTCCCGGCGCTGCAGCGGTTCTCACACCTGAGGCCTCCGCTGTCTCCTCCCGCGCCGCCACCGCCGAGGGCCCAGGCTGCAGACTGACCGCGCTCCACTGGACGACCAGCGGCGCCACCGGCTTCGCCCGGGGCCTCAACGACACTCCGAAGATCGTGGCCATCGGCGCCTTCGCCCTCGTACCGGCCGGGATGACGACGTGGCAGGTGGCGCTGCTGGTCGCCGTCGCGATGGCGGTGGGTTCCCTCACCGCCGGCATGCGCGTGGCCGAACGGCTGGGCGAGGGCGTCATCCGCATGAACCACAAGGAAGGGTTCCTGGCCAACCTCACCACGGCCACGCTGGTCGGCCTCGGCGCCGGCTACGGACTTCCCATGTCCACCACGCACACCTCGACCGGTGCCATCGCCGGATCGGCCGGGGCCGACGTCAGCCGGCTGAGCGGCAAGACCCTCCGCGACTTCCTCATCGCCTGGATCGTCACCCCGCCCTTCGCGGCGGCAGTCGCGGCAGTCGTCTTCCTGATCGCCCGTTAGGGGCCTGTCACCCGTGTCCGATCGTCCACTCGCCCACGAGACCCTCACCGAGTACGCCGGCTGGTTCCGGGCCCTGTCCGACCCCACCCGCATCCTCATCGTCGACTTCCTGACCCGACAGCCGCGTCCCGTCCCGGCGGGCGCCGTCGTGGATCACCTGAGGATGAGCCAGCCCACCGTCTCCCACCACCTGCGGACGCTCCACCAGGTGAGGATCGTGACCCGCCACCGCGCGGGCGCCAACATGCTCTACGCGATCGACGCCCGGTGCTCGACCGAACTGCCGCGAGCTGCCGCCGAACTGCTCGGCGCAGCTCGCAGGCAGAGATCCCCCGCGCAGTAGCCCCCGCTCCTACCGATCGCCCATCCGCACGCGGCCTCACCGCAGCCCCGAGAGGACGACGCACCACATGCCCACCCCGGAGCAGCCCGCCCAGCCGGAAACCGCCGACGAATCCGCGCCCCTGCTCCTGCTCATCGGCAGCGGCGACCGCCGGTACCGCGAATACATGGTGGCCGCGGTCGCCCGCCACTTCAGGCTCTGGCTGCTCGACGCCCCGGATCCCACGTGGCAGCTCCCCTACGTTCAGGGCACCACCCAGGTCGACACCCGTGCCCCGGAGGCCCTCCACGCCGCTGCTGGCCCCGTGACCGCCCGGCACACCGTGGCCGGCGTCTTCACCTACGACGAATCACTCGTGCACTCCAGCGCCCGGCTCGCACAGAGGCTCGATCTGCCGGGCGCATCACCCGAAGCCGTGCTCGCCTGCCGCGACAAGGCGACCACCCGGGACCTGCTGACCGGGGCAGGCGTGCCCCAGCCCGCCTCCACTCCCGTCACCACCGCGGAGGAGGCCCGGAAGGCAGCCGACTCCATCGGCTATCCCGTGGTGGTGAAGGCCCGCGGCCTGGGCGGAAGTATCGGCGTCATACGCGTGGACGGCCCCGCCTCGGTGGAGGAGGCCTTCCACTCGGCAGCCTCCGCGCAGTGGCCGGGCGTACCCCGCTACGCCGCCGACGTCCTGGTCGAGGAGTACCTCACGGGCCCGGAGATCAGTGTCGACTCCGTCGTCGCCTCCGGAGCCGTGACCCCCATGGTCCTCGCGCGCAAACAGGTCGGCATGGAGCCCTACTTCGAGGAGACGGGCCACACCGTTGACGCCGCCGACCCCCTGCTGAGCGACGCGGATCTCACGGATCAGCTCGATCGCGTCCACCGGGCGCTCGGCTTCGAACACGGCGCCACCCACGCGGAGTTCAAGCTCACCCTCGACGGGCCGCGGCTCGTCGAGCTCAACGCTCGCCTCGGCGGCGACTTCATCCCCTACCTGGGAATGCTCGCGACCGGCACGGACCCTTCCGTCGCTGCCGCGAGCGTCGCAGCCGGCCTCGTCCCGGACACGAACCCGAAGACGAGACGTACCGCGGCCATCCGCTTCCTGTACCCGGAAGCCGACTGCCAGGCGGTCGAGACCGTCGTACGCACGGACCTGCTGGGGCCGACCGTTCACAAGGCGGTGGCCACCGCCCCGCCCGGGGCGAGGCTGGCCCTCCCGCCGCGCGGCTACATGTCCCGCTTCGGCCACGTGATCGCCGTCGGAGACGATCCCGACCAGGTGGCTGCGGACCTGGCCGATCCGCGTCGGCTCATAGAACTGCGGTCGCGCCCCCTCGATGAGGAGGCGTGAGACCGACGGGCCCGGGGGGAGAGGCCCGTCGGTCTCACATGAAGGGGAGGGCTACCAGGCCGAGCCCGATGCTCCCTATGAAGCCCACCCCGAGGTAGAAGGCGAAGACCGGCAGTTTCACGACGCTCTTCACGGCCACCATCGCCGGAATCGTCGTCACCGCACCGCCCAGCAGGAACGTCACCCCCGCGGCACCGACCATCCCCTGGTTCAGAAGGCCCTCGACGACGGGGATGGCTCCGACGCCGTTGAGGTAGAGCGGGACGCTCACGGCCCCCGCGAGCAGCACGGAGACCACGCCCTCCGTGCCCAGGAGGGAGGAGACGATGTCGCCCGGCACGTAGCGGATGATCAGCGCCTCCAGGACGATGGCCAGCAGCAGCCACCGCCCCAGATGGATCGAGTCGCCCCAGATCTCCTTGAGGATCTCCACGGGCTTGAGGTTCTTCACGTCCCGCCGGACCAGCACGCGCCACGGTGTCCCGTCGTCGTCCGCCAGCGGGTCCGAGTCGGCCCTCGCGGAAGCGGGACAACCGCCCTGGGGAGCTGTTTCCTCAGCGGTCGCCGTGGAGCCGGCGCCTCCTGCGGCCACCGCCGCGGGCGCCTGGGCGGTCGAGCAGGCCGTCGCAGCGGCACCGGGATCGGTATCGCCGCACGTCGCTTCAGCGGTCCGCGGCTTCGAGGCCGCCAGCAGCGGATCCCGGAAACGCCCTCGCCGCTCCAGCGCGAGAACGATCAGACCGGCTCCGAAACTGAGAATCAGCGCTCCCACCAGCCGCGCCGTGGCCACCGGGAAGCCGAGCTGAGCGGCGGAGAGCGCGTAGATCTCGGGGTCCATCGAGGGGGAGGCGATCCAGAAGGACATCACCGCCGACAGCGGAACGCCCGCGATGAGGAACCGGCGGATCAGCGGGATGACGGTGAAGGAGCAGAACGGGCTGAAGGCACCGATGGCCGTCACGACCGCGACCCCCGCGATCCCGCGCCGGGAGAAGCTGCGCCTGGCGACCACGTCGATGGAGAGCCGCTGCACCGATATGCCGAGGATGACAGCGACCAGGAACCACGGGAGGTAGTGCAGGATCTCCCGCAGGATGAACACGACGAGCGCCTGCACTTCACTCACTGGGGACCCCTGTGGGCTGGACGACATGCTGGCAGCCGAGCGGGAGACCGGGCTCCGCAACTCCGGGATGCGACGCCGGGACCTCGGTTCATCGAATATCGAAGATAGACGATGGAGTAAGTCGGCGCCACCGCTCATCTCTCATCGGCGGTCCGGGCCGGCCCGAGCCGGGACCTACTGCGCAAGACTCCGCTCACAAGAGCAATACCAGGGTGTTCCTTGAGAAGCAGCGCCCAGAACCGGCCACTCCCGAACACCTGCGGACCAAAGTGGAATCCGGCCTTCTGGCCTGTGCACTCAATCGGCTAACATCGATAAGTAATGAGCGGCACCATGAACGCACAGCTGATCGACCGGAGCACGGCCGAGTCCTACGCGACCTGGTTCAAGGCCCTGTCCGATCCGACGCGTGTGCAGATCCTCAACCTCCTCGCCCTCGCCCAGGAGGCGATGAGTGTCGGAGAGATCGTCGAGAAGGTAGGCGTCGGGCAGTCGACGGTCTCTCACCACCTCAAGCTCCTGGCCGACGTGCGCTTCGTCTTCCGCGAACGCCGGGGGACGTCGATCCTGTACTCGATCAACGTCGCCTGCGTAGCGTGCTTCCCCAGTGCGGCCGACGCCGTCATGGGACGGCCGAGTGCCGCCCGGGACGTCGACTGACACAGCCCGTTGCCGGCCTCGGATCACGTCAGCGGGCGACCGCCGCATCACCCGGGGGCGATGTCGGAGACGAGCTCCTCGATACGGCGCTTGATCTCGTCCCGAATGGGCCGGACGGCCTCGACTCCCTGGCCTGCCGGATCTTCCAGCTTCCAGTCGAGGTAGCGCTTCCCCGGGAAGACGGGACAGACATCGCCGCACCCCATGGTGATGCACACGTCCGAAGCCTGCACAGCATCCACCGTCAGCACCTTCGGCGCCTCACCGGCGAGGTCGATGCCGACCTCGCGCATCGCCTCGACGACCGCGGGGTTGACCGCTTCTGCCGGCGCCGACCCCGCGGAGCGCACCTCGACGCGCTCACCGGCGAGGTGGGTCAGCCAGGCAGCGGCCATCTGTGAACGGCCGGCGTTGTGCACACAGACGAAGAGCACGGAAGGCCTCTCGGACATAGACGGTCCACTCCCCCTGGCCACACGGCCGCACGGCATCAGCGCAATCGGTGTCAGCGTCGATGATGAGGGCAACAGCCCGTGCTGACATCAGTCGAGGCTGAACTGACACCTCCCGGACGTCGATCTGGCCCCGTGCACCGTCTCCGCAGTCCGAGATCTCTCCCGAGCCTGTGCAGCGCGGGCAGACGCGGCTTCATCGTTGCGTGGCGATAAAGGATGAGGACCGCAAACGTCTTCGATCTGCCCCGGAAGCGACCCGAGCCGATCCCCGGTGTCGACCCGGCGCCTACTTGCGAACATGCCCGTTCTCGGCAGGCGGCGGTACTTGCGTGGCCGGGGGTGTGACGGTGCCGGTGGGGGCGGTGCATCCGGGCACGCTGCCTGCCGGGCTGCAGTCGTCCGGTCTGTTGCGGACGACCTTGCTGGCGGTGAGCGCGACCGAGCTGGAGTTCTCGTTGAAGATGCCGCCGCCGGCGGTGATCGCCGTGTTGCGTGTGATCAGACTGCGATCCAGCGTCGCCGTGCTGAAGGAGTTTCTGAGGCCAGCGCCTGTCACAGCGATGTTCTCCCTGAGCGTGGTCGAGTTCAGGTGCAGAGTGCCCGCGAACTGGTTGATACCGCCGCCGCGCAGCGCGGTGTTGCCCTTGACCTCGACGGAGTCCAGGCTCGCGGTGCTTCTGAGGTTCTCCAGGCCGCCGCCGGCGTCGTTGAGCGCCCTGTTGTTGAGCAGCGCCCCGCCTTTCATGATCAGCGTTCCGGGCTGGTCCAGAAGCTGGTTGCGTCCGTTGAGGATCCCGCCGCCGTTCTGGGTCGCGGTGTTGCGCTCGACGGTGCTGCGGTCGAGGTGGAGACGTCCGCCGACGTTGTGGATACCGGCGCTCGTCTCAGCTCGATTGCCCCTGATGACGGTGCGGTTCAGATTCGTCGTCCCGCTGTTCCAGAGGCCGCCCCCGGCGAAGTCCGGCAGGCTGCCGCCGCTGACCGTGAGCGAGTTGAGAGTGAGGGTGCCGCCGGAGAGGACGTGGAAGACGCGGAAGTCCTGCGTGGCGTTCGGCGCCCGGCGGATGGTGGTGTCGCGGCCGGTGATGGTCACCTTCCCGGTGATCTCCGGAAGCCCGTCGTCCGGATTGTCGGGGGCGGTGAGGGTGTAGGTGCAGTGGGACGCGAGGGTGACGCGGCCCCCGTCGGCGTTGGCCTGGGTGATCGCCTTCTTCAGGGCGGGGACGTCGTTACACCGCACATGCGTCCCTCCGGCGGCAGCGCTGGCCGGGCCGACCGGCAGGACCGCGAGGGACAGTCCCACCCCGACCGCAGCCATGACCGGACCGGACCGCGAAGTGATCTTCATCGCGCGACTCCCTCGACGCTGGAGAGTGGAACGGCACATCGCCGGCGTCCAGCAGCCCTGCTGGCCAGCCGCGATGATGAGGTGACGGTTCATCCGTAACCGCAGTCGCAGCGACCTCACCTGGCGTACCGCTGAACGGGCCCGATTCCTGCAGACCTTCACTCCCGGGAGGCCGGTGGCGTCGTACGGCAGGCCGAAGGGGCGGCCGAGCCCATGCGGCCCGTCTGGGAGCGTCGGACTCGGCGCCAACCGACCCGACGGGGCGGCAACAAGGCAAAGAGAACACGGGTGGGAGAAGAGTGTCGTCGGCCGCGAGGCGGTAGCTGGTGCCTCACGGACCCGAGCGCTGACCTTCAACAGCCGCGCGGACGGCCTGACCTGGCCTTCGTCATCCGGAGACGGAGAAGCTGCGCGCCAAGGAGGCCATCACGCTGGGAGCGACGCGGTAATAGACCCAGGTGCCGCGCCTCTCGGACGTCAGGAGCCCGGCTTCACGCAGCTTCTTCAGGTGGTGGCTGACGGTGGGCTGGGAGACCCCGACATCGGAGATGTCACACACGCAGGCCTCCCCATCGGCGTGGGAGGCGATCTGGGAGAAGAGCCGCAGGCGGATCGGGTCTCCGAGCGCTTTGAACATCGCAGAGGCCCGGTCGGCCTCCTCCATGGTCAGCGGCCGCTCGTTCAGCGGTGGGCAGCACGGCTCCACTTCTGCCTGTATCAGCGGCAACGCCTTGCTGTTCGACATAGGTCTATTTTGACACACGTCGAATAGGTGCGCCCTGACCTATACCCCCGGGGTGCGGCCATCGCCACCCCCGCTTATTTCGATACAGATCTAAGTTGACAATCGTCGAAGTAAGTGTGACGCTGACAGCACAAGTCATAGACAGAAGTCAAACCAAGCAGGTGAACCGTCGTGAACGCCTTCACTCCAGCACTCCCACTGAGGTGATCGGAGCCGACCTCTCGCCGCACCCGCGAGGGCCCGTCGACGAGAGCGCGGGCCGTGCGGGAGCCCGGCCCGCGTAGCTTCAAGGAGCCGCCAACTACACGACAAGCAACAACGCGAGACCCGAACGTCACCGCACTACCAGGAGGTGCGTCATGGCACGCCTACAGCTCGCACTGCGCGTCCCTGATCTGGACGCGTCCATCACCTTCTACAGCAAGCTCTTCGGCTCCGAACCGGCGAAAATCCGGGACGGTTACGCCAACTTCGCACTGACCGAGCCGCCCCTCAAGCTGGTGCTCATCGAAGGTGATGCGGGAGAGGAGACCCGCATGGACCACCTCGGAGTGGAAGTCGGATCCTCCGGCGCCGTGAACGACGCCACCGATCGGCTTCGCAAGGCGGGTCTGGCCACCTTCGAGGAGAACGACACCGAGTGCTGCTACGCCCTCCAGGACAAGGTCTGGGTCCACGGCCCCGGCAAGGAACCCTGGGAGGTCTACGTCGTGAAGGCCGACGCCAGCAGCCTCGCAAAGCAGGAGGGCAGCGCGTGCTGCGACGGCGCCGACGAAGAAAAGCAGGACGAGGCCCTCACCCCGGCCGCCGCCACGGGAGGTTGCTGCTGATTTGCGGAGGGAGGCTCTGACGGTCCCCCACCGCAACGGCGGCCGGTCAGACGCCAACCGCCCTTCCGCGCGCCTGGTCTTCCGCTCGGCTTCGTGCAACCCCCCGACCAGGAACGCGGGTTGGGCCTTCCCTGCCGTCCTGCCGGAAAGGCGGAGAGCGGGACCCGTCTCCAGGGTCCCGCTCTCCGTCGTCGTGGTGGCAGTCAGCGCGCCCGCACGGAAAGGTTCAACCCTCCTGCGGCGCGGCCGACTTGCTCACCCGCTCACCACTCGCGCCCTCCCTCCGCGGGATCAGCGCAGGGGCTTGGTGTCGGTGGCCGGCGGCAGCTTCGCGGCGGGCGGAACGGTACGGCCCGCGGGGTCCGAGCAGCCGGCGATGGTGCCCTGGGGCACGCAGTTGTCCGGCCTGTTGCGCACGACCCGGCTGTCGGTGAGCGTGACCTGGCCGTCGGCCTCGTTGATGATGCCGCCGCCGGTGGTGATGGCCGTGTTGCGGGTGACGAGGCTCCGGACCAGCGTCGCCGTGCTGCCGTTGTTCGAGATGCCCCCGCCCGACACAGCGATGTTGTCCCGCACCTCGGTCGACCTCAGACGCAGGGTGGAGCCGATCGTCTGGCGGATGCCGCCGCCCTCGATCGCGGTGTTGCCCCTGACCGAGACGTCGTGCAGGTACGCGGTCCCCGTGATGTTCTCCAGGCCGCCGCCGTTGTTGAGGGCGCGGTTGTCGCGGAGCGCCCCGCCGGTCATCTTCATGGTGCCGTTGCCCGTGTTGAACACTCCGGCGCCCCAGAGGTCCGTGGAGTTGCGCTCGGCGGTGCTGCGGTCGAGGTTCAGCTTGCCGCCGGTGTTGTAGAGGCCACCGCCCATCTCGGCGTGGTTGCCCCTGACCGTCGTCCGGTTCAGGTTCAGCGTGCCGTCCTCGTTCGCGACGCCGCCGCCGTTGTCGTCGGCGAGCGAACCTCCGCTGATCCGGAGGGAGTTCAGGGTCAGCGTGCCCCCGGAGACCACGTGGAGGATGCGGAAGTCCTGGGTGGCGTTCGGGGCACGCCGGATCGTGGTGTCGCGGCCGGTCAGGGTCACGTTCCCGGTGATCTCGGGAAGGCCGTCGTCCGCGTTGTCGGGGGCGGTCAGGTTGTAAGTGCAGCGGGACGCGAGGGTGATCCGTCCGCCGCTGGTGTTCGCCTTGGCGATGGCCGCCTTCAGTGCGGGGATGTTGTTGCAGGGGACGCGGGTGGTCGGCGACTGCGCGAACGCCTGTCCGGCGGGCAGGAGGGTGAGGCACAGGCCGAGGCCCGTGACTGCGGTGAGAGTGGCGCGTCTGAGCGTGTCAGTCATGCGGCTTCCCTTGGCTGGGGGGTGGGCAGGGGTACGCGGGTCACGCGATACGGCGGCGTCCGGTCCTGAGCAGCCTTCGACCTGTGCGCCGCTGATCACCACTCAGAGATATACGAAGTGCGCATTACGCGCATATCGGGATCATCCGTTCAGCACCGGGTGCTGTTCCTGGCCCCGACCCGATGCCGTCCCGTCATGTCCCACCGCGCCGCCGGAACATGACGGCGCGCCGCCCCCTGCGAGGGGGCGGCGCGGAAGGCTCAGCGGCCTGCGCGGACGCCTGTGAAGCCCGCTGCCGGCAAAGGGCAGGTCGTCCGGGACGGCACCCGCTCCCGCGCGGCCGGCGGGCAGCCGCCGGGACGTGAGCCGGGCCGGCCCCGGTCCCGGCGTTCGCCTGTCGTTCGCCCGGTTCGCTCGTGCCGTCAGCCGGGGGCCGTGAGCCGGGCTTTGCGGCGGCGGCCCAGCCAGGTCTGCACGACCACGACGACCACGAGGAACGCGCCGCTGACGACCTGCTGGTAGGCGGAGTCGAGCGAGCCGATCTGGTTGATGATGTTCTGGATGACCTTCAGCAGCAGCACCCCGACCAGCGAGCCGCTGACGTAGCCCAGTCCTCCCGTCAGCAGCGTGCCGCCGATGACGACGGCGGAGATCGCCTCCAGCTCCATGCCCTGGCCCAGGATGGTCACCCCGGAGGCCAGCCATGCGGCGTTGAGCGCCCCTGCCAGTCCGGCGAGCAGACCGGACATCGCGTACACCGTGATCTTCGTGCGGCTCACCGAGGTGCCCATGAGCGAGGCCGCGTCCTCGTTGCCGCCGACCGCGTAGACCTGCTGGCCGAAACGCGTACGGCGCAGGAGGAGACCGCCGAGCAGGAACAGTGCCAGCGTGATCCACACCGGTGCTCCGATGCCGAGCAGCTTGCCGCGCCCCAGGTCGGCGAAGAGCGAGTCCTTCGCGATGAGGAAGGTGTCGTTGCCCTCGTCGGTGATGTTGAGCATCAGCCCGCGCGCACCCAGCATCGCCGCGAGCGTGACGATGAACGGGGCCAGCCGGGCGCGGGCGATCAGAAGGCCGTTGACCAGCCCGATCCCGCCGCACACCGCCAGCGGCAGCAGCAGCGCGACGACGGGCCCGTACTTCGACCCCCAGGCCGCGAGGACGCCCCCGAGGACGAAGACGGAGCCCACCGAAAGGTCGATGCCGCCGGAGACGATCACGAACGTCATGCCGAGGGCGACGATCGCCAGGAACGCGGAGGAGACGGCGATGTTCTTCAGGTTCCCGGCGCCGGCGAACGAGTCGAACGACGCCGAGGCGATCAGCACCGTCAGCAGCAACGCGACCAGCGCGCCGTGCCGTTGGGCGAAGGTGCTCCACCGGTCGGCGCGGGTGCTCGTGCCGCCGTGCGCGGCCGCGCCCGCCGGTTTGGCCGGGCCTGCGGGCCCGCCCTCGCCGGGTGCGCTGCCGCCGCCGTCGTGCCGGCTCTTCGCGACGCTCATCGCTTCCCCCTCTCGCGTGCCGCGTACACCGCGGCCACGATGACGACGGCCTGCGCCATCTGCGTCCACGAAGGCGGAAGGTCGTGCTTGACGAGCGTGGCTGTCAGGAGCTGGATGAGCACGGCGCCGGCGACGGTGCCGCCGATGCGTACCCGTCCGCCGCTCAGCGGGGTGCCGCCCACCACGACGGCGGTGATGGCCGAGAGCTCCATGAGGGTGCCGAGCGACGTAGGGTCGCTGGCCTGGAGGCGGGCGGTGGCCAGGAAGCCGGCGACGGCGGCCAGGGCGCCGGAGGCGATGTAGACGTACACCAGCACCCTGCGGACGGGCAGCCCTGCGAGCCGTGCGGCCGGGCGGCTGTCGCCGATCGCGAGCAGCTGGCGGCCGAAGGTCGTGCGCCGCACGGTGAAGGCCACCACGGCCACGAGTGCCACAGCGATCAGGACCGGGTACGGGACGCCCAGGACGTCCCCCGATCCGAGGGCCCGCATTCCCGGGTCGCGTACGTCCTTCAGCTGCGGCAGCAGGACGAGGGCCAGGCCGCGCCCGCCGACCATGAGCGCCAGCGTCGCCACGATGGGCTGCACTCCGACGAAGGCGATCAGGGAGCCGTTGACCATGCCCACCGCGACGCCGCCGAGCACCGCCGCCAGCAGCGCGATCCACGGCCCGTAGCCCAGGTAGAGAGCCACCAGGGAGGTGGAGAGGGCCATGACCGAGCCGACCGACAGGTCGATGCCCTCGGAGCCGATGGCCAGGGCCATGCCCAGCGCCACGATGAGGATGGGCGCCACCTGCACGGCCTGCGTGCGGAAGTTCTCCGCGGACAGGAAGTGGTCGGTGAAGGCGATGTTGAACAGGAGCAGCACCGCGACGCCCACGTAGACGCCGTACGCCTGGAGCCAGGCGTGGACGGCGGCCCGGTCGGGCGCGGTGCGGGCTGCAGCGGTGTCAGTCATGTGCCGCCGCCTTCCGCACGTCGCCGGGCGCGGCGTCCGCCAGGTGCGGCTCCTCTTCGGCAGCCGCGGCGATGGCCTCCATCAGCCGGTCCTCCGTGACCTCGTCCCCGGTCAGCTCGCCGACCACAGCCCCGTCGCGCAGCACCACGACCCTGTCGGAGCCCTCGATCAGCTCCTCCAGGTCGGAGGAGATGAGCAGCACGCCGAGGCCGTCGGCGGCGAGTTCGTCCACGAGCTTCTGCACCTCGGCCTTCGCACCGACGTCGATGCCGCGCGTGGGCTCGTCCAGGAGCAGCACGCGCGGCTCGGCGGCCAGCCAGCGCGCCAGCAGGACCTTCTGCTGGTTGCCACCGGAGAGTTCGCCCGCCTTCTGGTGCGGCGAGGACGCCTTGATCCGCAGGCGCTCCATGAAGGTGCCCACCAGGGAGTCGATCCGTGCCTCCGAGACCAGACCCGCCCGCGACAGGCGGGGCAGCACGGCGAGCGCGATGTTCTCGCGCACCGAGAGTCCCGGGACGATCCCTTCGGTCTTGCGGTCCTCGGGGAGCAGGGAGATGCCCGCGCGGATGGCGGCTCCCGGCGAGCCCGTACGCACGCGGGCGCCGGCGACGGTGACCCGTCCCGCGCTGGGCGCCAGGGCGCCGGCGACGGACTTGGCGGTCTCGGTGCGGCCCGACCCCAGCAGGCCGCCCAGGCCCACCACTTCGCCCGGCCGCACGGCGAAGGAGACGTCGTGCAGCTGATGTTGCACGCTGAGGCCGTCGACGCGCAGCACCGGCTCGGCGGAGGCCGCCTCGTGATCGCCGCCGAACTTGGTGGTGCCTTCGGCCCGGACCTCGCCGATCTCACGTCCGAGCATCATCGAGACCAGTCGCAGCCGTTCGAGGCCCTGGAGGGGGCCGGTGTGGACGGTGCGCCCGTCCCGCAGCACGGTGACGGCGTCGCAGACGGCGTACAGCTCGTCGAGCCGGTGGCTGACGTAGACCACGGCCACGCCCCGGTCCCGCAGCCGCCGGATGACGCCGAAGAGGGTCTCCACCTCCCGGGGCTCCAGCGAGGAGGTCGGCTCGTCCATGACGACGACCTTCGCGTCGACCCAGACGGCCCGGGCGAGGGCGACCATCTGCTGTGCGCCGACGCCGAGTTCGCCGAGAGGCCGGCGCACGTCGGTGCGCACGCCGTACTCGCTCAGGATCCGCTCGCTCTCCCGGTGCATCCGGTCGAAGTCGATCAGCCCGAACCGGCCTCTCGGCTCCCGCCCCAGGAACAGGTTGCGGGCCACGCTCATCAGAGGGACGAGGTTGACCTCCTGGTAGATGGTGGAGATACCGGCCTGCTGGGCGGCCAGCGGGGTGCCGAACGTGGCGGGCCCGCCGTCGCGCAGCACCTCTCCCCCGTCCGGCGCGTACACGCCCGTCAGCACCTTGATGAGGGTGGACTTGCCCGCACCGTTCTCGCCGATGAGGGCGTGCACCTCGCCCGCCCGTACGCCGAAGTCGACGCGGTCCAGGGCGAGGACGCCGGGGAAGCGCTTGGTCAGCGACCGGGTGGAGAGTACGTGCTCCGCCATCAGTACGCCTTGCTCAGGTCCCGCTCGGCGTTGGCGCGGGTGTAGACGCGGTCCTTGATGACGATGGTCTGGGCGACCTTCTTGCCGCTCGTGAAGTCGTCGAGCGTCGAGAACGCGAGCGGGCCGAAACGGGGGTTGGACTCGATGACGCCGTGGATCCACTTGTCGGTGACGCCCTGCACGGCGTTGCGTGTGCCGTCCACCGTCACGATCTTCACGTCGCCGGCCTTCTTGCCCGCGCTCTTGAGGGCGTTGACGGCGCCGAGGCCCATCTCGTCGTTCTCGGCGTAGATCCCGTCGATGTCGGGCTTCGACTGGATGAGCTGCTCGGTGACCTGCTGGCCCTTCTCGCGGGCGAACTCGCCGGTCTGCTTGAAGACGACCTTCAGTCCGGGCGCCTTCTGCTTGACGCGGTCGCGGAAGCCCTCGGTGCGTTCGGTGGTGACGTTGTTGCCGGGGGTGCCGAGGAGGATGGCGACCTTGCCCTTGCCGCCGGTCGCCTTGATCATCTGGTCGGCGGCGCGGCGGCCCTGCTCGACGAAGTCGGAGCCGATGAAGCTCACGTAGTCGTCGCACGCCTTGGCGTTGATCTTCCGGTCGACGGTGACGATCGGGATCTTCTTGGCGGCGGCCTGCTTGAGCACCGGTTCCCAGCCGTCCGAGTTGAGCGGCGCGATGACCAGCAGGTCGGCGCCCTTGGAGATGAGGTCCTGCACGTCGCTGATCTGCTTGGAGAACTGCGACTGGGCGTTGGCCGACAGCAGCTTGACGCCGCGCTTCTTCGCCTCCGCCTTCAGGGAGGCGGTCTCGGCTATCCGGAAGGGGTTCGCTTCCTTCTCGGACTGGGAGAAGCCGACGGTGGCCTTCTCCAGGTCCAGCTTCTTGCCGCCGTATCGGCCGATGGTGCAGGTCTTGGCGCCCTTGGTGGGTTCGGCGGCGACCTGCCCGCCTCCCTGGGAGCCGGAGGACTTGCCCGCGGCGTCGTCCTCCGACTTGGCGCATGCGGTGGTGAGCGCGAGAGCGGTGAGGAGTGCGGTGGTGGCGGTGAGGCGTCGTGCGAGCGGATTCATGGGTACCCCCACGGTGTTTCAGGCAGACGGCGTGGCGCTAGCTCCTTTTACATCGTTGGAAGAACTGTGTAAACACCGCGCGCACGAACTCGCCGGACGAAACGCGCTGGACCCGGGGCCGCATCGGGACCGGCGCACCCCCGCGCGGCGGGCGGAAAGAGGCGCGACAGGAGCCCGCGCGCTCAGTTCGCCGGGCGCCGTCCGAGCGTGCTCTCCCGCTCCATCAGCGCGAATCCGGGGTGGAGCCGGCGGGTCGCTCCGACACCGCCCTCCCCTGCCAGGCGTTCGACGATCGACTCCACCGCCAGCCGGGCGATGGCCTGCTTGTCGGGGGCCACCGTCGTGAGCGTCACGGCGCCGTACCGTCCCTCCGTCAAGTCGTCGAAGCCGACGACCGCGACGTCCTCCGGCACCCGCAGCCCCCGCTCGGACATCACCCTCATCGCGCCGATCGCGATCAGGTCGTTGTAGGCGAACACCGCGTCGGGACGGTGCCCGGCGTCCAGCAGCGCCGCCATCCCGGCAGCGCCGTCCGCGCGGTCCCAGCCCTCCACCGGGGCGACCAGCGCCTCGTCGGCCGTCACGCCGCTGGCGGCCAGCTCCGCCTGCCAGCCCAGCAGCCGCAGGTGGGAGGGCTGGCTGGGGCGGTCGCCGCGGGCGCCGAGGAAGGCGATGCGGCGCCGGCCGAGGTCCAGCAGGTGGCGCACGGCGGTACGGGCGGCGGCGATGTTGTCGATCGCGATGTGGTCGTGGGGCAGGTCGTAGCGGCGCTCGCCGATCAGCACCAGCGGCGCGTCGTCGGTGCGCGCCGCCAGGTCCTCGGCCTCGAGCTCCAGCGGGTTGAGGATCAGCCCGTCGATGACGCGGGCCCGGAAGCCCTGGGTGACGAGGAGTTCGCGCTCGCGGCTGCCCTGGGTGTGGTCGAGCAGGACGGTGTAGTCGTGGGCCGCCGCGGCGTCCACCACGGCGCCGGCGAGTTCGGCGAAGTACGGGTTGCCCAACTCCGGTACGGCGAGGGCGATGATCCCGGTGCGGCCCTTGCGCAGGTGCCGGGCCGTCAGGTTCGGGCGGTACCCCAGGGCGTCGATGGCCCGCTGCACCTTCTCCCGGGTGGCCGGGGTGACGTGCTGGTACTTGTTCACCACGTTGGAGACGGTCTTGACCGACACTCCGGCGTGCGCCGCGACGTCCTTGAGGCTCACCCTCACCCTGCGCTCCTCACCTCGGGAGGGCCGTCGCTTCCACCGCCCCGGGCACCTGGACAGGGCACAGCCGGCGTGCTGTCATGCAGACAACCCTTGCTTCCAACGTTATACAAGACGGACCGGAGCAAGGGCAGTGCCGCAACCATCTCCTGCACACCTCATCCGGAGGTCCCGTGAGACGCGCACCTGGCCGGCCCGCCGTTGCCGCCGTTTTATCCCTTCTCGTCCTGCTCGCGGTGTCGTTGGGCTCAGTGCCCCCCGCAGCGGCCGTCCCGTCCGCACCCGCACCGCCCCAGGTACACGGCCTGAAGGGCGAGTACTGGACCCAATCCGCCCCGGGCGCACACGACTTCGGCACCCTCCAGGCCACCGCGTTCGACCCTTCCCTCGACTTCGCCGACCTGGAACCGCGGCTCGAGGCCCGCGCCGGCCGGGCGGACCACGCCAGCGTCCGCTGGACGGGCACCCTCACTCCCGCGACGTCCGGGGAGCACACCTTCCACATCACCGGTGATAACGGCTTCCGCATGTGGGTCGACGGCGAACTCGTCATCGACCACTGGGTCGCCGACTGGGACAACGAGCAGAACTCCCGGCCCGTGCGGCTGGAAGAGGGCACCCGCCACGACGTGAAGGTCGAGTACTTCGAGGAGGACGGGGGCTCCGGTCTCCACGTGCGCTGGACGCCGCCCGGGGGCGAGAAGGCCCCGGTCCCGCAGTCCGCGTACTCCCCTCCGGAGGACTTCGAGTACGACGGACCGGCCGAGGTCCGGGTGGGCCCCTCAGGGCGCACCCTTGATCTGGCGTTCGCGCAGCGCCTCTCCGCCCCGCCCGCCGCGTTCCCGGAGCATCTCGAGGCCGTCATCGGCGGCGTCGAGTGGCCGCTGGGCCGCGCGCGTGTGAACCCGCGGGACGACCACCGGCTGACGGTCGACCTCGAGGAACCCGTGGTCGGACAGGGCGGCAGCGCCGACGTGCGCTACGACGGTGACGGCGGGCTCGCCGGCGCCGACGGCGAGAAGGTCGGAGGCTTCTGGACCGCGGGCGAGAACGCCTCCACCTACCAGCTGCGGACCGAGTGGGCCGAGGACGTCGGGCCGGACAACGCGCTGCCCGCCTACCCGCGTCCGCAGCTCAAGCGCGACGAGTGGCGCAACCTCAACGGCGTCTGGCAGTTCGCCGCCGCCGAGGAGGGCGAAGCACCGCCTGTCGGGGACGAACGCCCGCTGAAGGAGCGGATCCTCGTCCCCTACCCGGTCGAGTCACAGCTCTCCGGCGTCGAACGGCACGAGGAACGCATGTGGTACAAGCGGTCGTTCACCGTGCCTGCCGGCTGGGACATCGGCTCGGGCAAGCGCCTCCACCTGAACTTCGACGCAGTCGACTGGCAGGCCGCCGTGTACGTCAACGGCAAGCGAGTCGGCTCGCACAAGGGCGGTTACGACCGCTTCACCGTCGACGTCACCGACGCCCTGCGGCCGGGCCGGCAGCAGGAACTCGTCGTCGGCGTCCACGACCCCACGGACTCGCCCGGCGGCCCCAACCCGCCCGTCGGGAAGCAGCGCTTGGAGCCCGAAGGAATCTGGTACACGCCCTCGTCGGGCATCTGGCAGACCGTGTGGATGGAACCCGTCGCCGCGGAGCACACCACCGACGTCAGGACGACGCCGGACGTGAGCGGTGAACAGGTGAGCGTGACGGCGCGCGGCGTGCCCGACGGTGTACCCGTCACGGCGGTGGCGTACGACGACCGGGGCGGCGAGAAGGGCGCCGGGGGCAAGGGCCGGGAGGTCGGACGGGCCACCGGGAGCGGAGACACGCCCTTCGACGTCCCCGTGCCCGATCCCAGGCTGTGGTCGCCCGGCGATCCGCACCTCTACACGCTGGAGGTGACCGTCGGGGAAGGAGCCTCCGCCGACACCGTGGAGAGCTACTTCGGCATGCGCGAGATCGGCGTCGAGACCGTCGACGGCAAGCGGCGCATGGTGCTCAACGGCGAGCCGGTCTTCTCCATGGCCACGCTCGACCAGGGCTTCTGGCCGGACGGCCTGCACACCCCGCCCACGGACGAGGCGCTCGCCTACGACCTGGAAGCGCACAAGAAGCTCGGCTTCAACTCGGTGCGCAAGCACATCAAGGTGGAACCCGACCGCTGGTACTACCACGCCGACCGGCTGGGCCTGCTGGTGTGGCAGGACATGCCGTCCATGCGCTCGGACCGCACACCGGACCAGGCCGCGCGGAAGCAGTACGAGCACGAGATGAAGCGCATGATCGCGCAGCACGACAGCCACCCCTCGGTGATCATGTGGGTCACCTTCAACGAGGGGTGGGGGCAGTACGACCAGGCGAGGATCGCCGACTACGCCAAGGGGCTCGACCCGACGCGGCTGGTGAACAACATGAGCGGCCACAACTGCTGCGGTGCCGTCGACGGCGGCAACGGCGACGTCTCCGACGCCCACGGCTACCCCGGCGCGCAACTGCCCGGACCCGACGGCCGGCGGGCGCTCGTCAGCGGCGAGTACGGCGGACTCGGCCTGGCGGTGCCGGGGCACGCGTGGCCGGTGCGGCACACCTACGTCGGCGTCGAGAAGGAGGAGTTCACCGACGAGTACCTCGCCAAGCTGGAGGAGATCGAGCAGTTCGCCGCCTGCGACGGCAGCAGCGGCGCCGTCTACACCCAGATCACCGACCTCGAAGGGGAGCTGAACGGCCTGCTGACCTACGACCGCAAGGTCGCCAAGGCCGACGGCGACCGTCTCGCCGCGGCTCACGCCGCCCTGCTGAAAGGCGCCGCCGAGGGCACGCTGACCTGCGAACGGGAGTAGCGGGCCCGCCCTTGTGCCGTCGCGGCCCTCCGGCCGGGGCCGCGGCGGCCGAGGCGGTGGGACGGTCGAGACGGTGGTGGCCGAGGCAGTGGGACGGTCGAGGCGGTGGGGCGGTGCGCGCGGGCGACGGCCGTCAACCGGGCAGTTCACCACCCGTGATATCGGCCGCATATCACGAAAGCCACATCTGATATTGGACGCGGCAATTCCGCATTCTTACGGTGGGGCGAACGACGCCCACGCCGAGGAGGCCGCATGGCCACGCCCCCCGTCGAAAAGCCCGTACCCGACGAGCGCACCGGCCTGCGCCGCGTTCTGATCTCCAGCTTCGCCGGTACCTCGATCGAGTGGTACGACTTCTTCCTCTTCGGGTCGGCGGCCGCGCTGGTCTTCCCGCACGTCTTCTTCCCCGGCAGCGACCCCGCCACCGGAACGCTGCTCTCCTTCGCCACCTACGCCGTGGCCTTCCTCGCCCGCCCGCTCGGCGGCATCGTCTTCGGGCGCATGGGAGACGTCGTCGGCCGCAAGAAAGCCCTGATCGCGACGCTCTTCCTCGCCGGCGGCGGCACCTTCCTCATGGGCTGCCTGCCCGGCTACGACGCGATCGGCGTGACGGCACCCGTGCTGCTCGTGCTGCTGCGCCTCGTCCAAGGCCTCGGCCTGGGCGGCGAGTGGGCCGGTGCGGTGACCCTCTCCGCCGAGCACGCGGAGGCGGGCGGCAAACGGCACCGGCGGGGAATCCTCACCTCCTGGACGCAGCTGGGCGTCCCCGCCGGCAACCTCGTCGCTGTGGCCGCGCTGACAGCCGCGAGCACGGCGCTGCCCGACGAGGCCTTCCTCTCCTGGGGATGGCGGCTGCCGTTCCTGGCGAGCGCGGCCCTGGTCGCCGCCGGCTGGTGGATGCGGGTGAAGGTCGAGGAGTCACCGCTGTTCGAAGCCGCCGAACCGGCCCGGGCGCCCATCCGCGAGGTGCTCTCGACCCACTGGCGCCAGGTCCTGCTGACGGTCGGCATGCGCATCGCCTCCGACGTGTCGTACTACGTGTTCGCCGTCTTCGCGCTCGCATACCTCTCGGGGACGCTCGGGCTGCCGCGCGACTGGGGCCTGTACGCCGTGATCGTCGGCTCCGTGCTGCAGCTCGCCGTCATCCCGGCGTCGGCGGCCGCCTCGGACCGCTACGGCCGCCGCCCCGTCTACATCGCCGGCTCCCTCGCCGTCGCCGCGGGCGCCCTCGTGGCGTGGCCGATGATCGAGACCCGCAGCCTGGCGGGGGTCCTGGCCGCGGTGAGCATCGGGCTGGTGGCGCAGGCGGTGATGTACGGGCCGATGGCCGCGTTCATCACCGAGCTGTACAGCACGCGGCTGCGCTGCTCCGGCTCCTCCTTCGGCTACCAGATCGCGGGAATAGCCGGCGGCGCCCCCGCCCCTCTGATCGCCGCCCTCCTCGTCGACCGCTTCCACACCACTACGGCGGTGAGCCTCTACGTCGTGGCCACCGCCCTCATCGCCGCCCTGAGCGCCTACCTGGCGAAGGAGACCCGCTGGAACAGGCTCGACCAGGACACCGGCGCGCCCTCACCCGCACCCGCCGTCGCACCCGCCACCGGAGAGCCGTCTTGAACGACACCGCCGTCGCCACGATCCGCCGCCGCCTCGCCGAGGAGGGACTGTCGGGGTACGTCGCCGTGACGCCCTCGAACCTCTTCTACGTCACCGGGTTCCGCAGCTACTTCGTCTCCGAGTGGTGGCGGATGCACGGCACCGTCTTCGCGCTGGTCCCGGCGGACCCGCGGAAGCCGGTCACCGTGGTGCTCGGCGATTTCGAGGAGAAGACGGCCCGCGCCGCCGCACCCGACGTCCAGCTGCGGACCTACCGGCTGTGGGTGGACCTCAACACGGCCGAGGAGATGGCGGCGGACCCGTCCGGCGCGCAGCCCGCCTCACGTCCCGAGCAGTACGACGACGGCGAGCTCGACGGCGTCCTCACCGCCGCGCTGCGCGAGTCGGGCATGGACCAGGGCCGGGTCGCCACGGATATGCAGCATCTGCCCGTACCGGCGCTGCGCCGGCTGGAGCGGTGCGCGCCCGGAGCCGGCTGGGAGGACTTCACCGACGACATCTACCGCGTACGGCTCGTCAAGCAGCCGTGGGAAGTGGAGCGGCTCGCGCTGGGCGTGGAGCTGTCGGAACTCGGCATGACCAGCGCCGTGAAGCACCTGGAGGAGGGCATGACGGCGCACGACGTGCGGTTGCTGTACCAGTCGGGCGTCACCCGGGCCGCCCTGGACGACGCACGGTTCGCGGGCTACACCGACAACTGGGTGCTGCCCGCGGTGGGTTCGCGTACGTCCGCCGGCTACGGGGCGCGCGACGGGCGTCTCACTGCGGGGGACCTGGTGAAGTTCGACTGCGGCACGACGGTCGGCGGCTACCGCTGCGACGGCGGGCGGACCTTCGCCTACCGGCACCGCACGGCGCCGGCGGAGAGGCTGTACGGAGTGCTGGCGGAGGCCCAGCGCATCGCCCGCTCCATGATCCGGCCGGGGACGGTCGTGGGGGACGTCTTCCGGGCGGCCGTCCACCACGTGCACAGCAACGGCTTCCCCTCCTACACCCGGGGCCACGTCGGGCACTCCGTGGGCATCGACACCTTCCACGAGGAGCCGCCCTACATCAGCCCCTCGTCCGAGACGGTGATGGAGCCCGGGATGGTCTTCGCCGTCGAAGTGCCCTCGTACACGCCCGACGTGGGTGCGGTGATGATCGAGGACATGCTGGTCGTCACCGAGGACGGGTCGCGGCTGCTGCACGGCCTGCCCCACGAACTGGCCGTCGTCTGATGGAACTCCGCCTGCTGCAGGCACTGGTCGCCGTCGCGGACGAACTCCACTTCGGCCGTGCCGCCCGGCGCCTCGGCATCGCGCAGCCGCCGCTCAGCCAGCGCATCCGGCGCCTCGAAAACGAGCTGGACGTCAAGCTGTTCGAGCGGAACAGGCAGGGGGTGTCGCTGACCACGGCTGGCGCGGAGCTCGCGGAGCAGGCCAGGAGGGTCATCGCCGGCGCGGAGCACGTGGAGAAGCTGGCACACAACATCCGAAGCGGCGGAGCGGGGACCCTGCGCGTCGGCGCTGTCGGCTCCGCCTTCTACCAGGCGCTGCCCACACTGCTGACCCCGGCCCGCGACAGGCTTCCCGAACTCCGCCTGCACATAAGGGAGATGGAGACTCCGCAACTGATCACCGCGCTGCTCTCGGCGGAACTGGACGTGGCCCTGCTGCGGCCGCCGGCGGGCCGGGGGCTGCGGTCGCGGACCGTCTGGCGTGAGCCGCTCGTCCTCGCGCTGCCGGAGGGTCACCCCCTCGCCGGTGAGGCGGAGGTGCACGCCCGGCAGCTCGGCGGCGAGCCCCTGGTGCTCTTCCCCCGCGACTCGGGTCCCGGCTACTGGGACCGCGTCGAGACGCTGCTGCGCGCTGCGGACATCGCGCTGGAGCCGGTCGCCGAGGCGGACCACGTGACCACCATGCTCGGACTCGTCGCGCTCGGAGTGGGGTTGAGCATCGTCCCCGCCTCGGCACGGGTCCTGCGTCTGACCGGTGTGCGGTACGTCCCGCTGCAGCCCCGGACGGAGTTGCCGCTGGCGGCCGTCGTCAACCCGGAGACGCTCACCCCGGCCGTGGACCGCTTCCTCACCACGCTGCCCAGGAAGCCCGTCCTCCCCGCCGACCCCGGATGACCGGCGCTCCCGCGGTCGTCGACGCCGGCGGCGAGGGCGGGTCGTTGGGATCTTCGTTGATCAGCCCGGGGCGCCGGATGGTGCATCGCAAGGCGGAGGATCGTCCTCGTACTCGGGTCCCCCATGCCGAAGGCCAGGGGAGTACTCGGAAGACTCCGACAACGCAGCGAGGTGCCGTAGCCGGCGTCGCGGGCCTACGGAGATCCACACGACACGGCCTAGCAGTACGCAGCGCCGGACGACGCGTGACTCGGCGCATGGACGACGCGCAACTGCCGTCCGCCGCCCCGTAGTCGTCGCCGGCGCCGAGGGCGCCCGGGCCACCGAGACGTGGAGGGCGGTGTGCTCCATCGGTCTCCCGACTCGGCCACGCCGCCGTGACCCCCACCAGGGCTAAGCTGGCGCGATGTTCACACCGCAGGGCCCGAGCCTTCGCGAACTCGCCCGCCAGGCTCTCTCCTCCGTCGAGCACGGCTACGACCTCCTCGCGCCGAAGTTCGACCACACACCGTTCCGCACCCCCGACTCCCTCCTCGGTGCGGTACGGCGGGCGCTCGCGGAGATCGGCCCGTTCGAGCACGGGCTGGACCTGTGCTGCGGCACCGGAGCGGGGATGACCGTGCTGCGCGAGGTGTGCCGGAGGAGCGTCACCGGAGTGGATTTCAGCGCCGGGATGCTGGAGGTGGGCAGGGAGCGCGCCGCTGTCCCGCACCCGTCTGCCGACGGCGCCCGGGACGCCTACGCGCCGGCCGTCTCGTGGGTGCGCGGCGACGTCCATGCGCTGCCCTTCAGGCCCGTCTTCGACCTTGTCGTCAGCTTCGGCGCGTTCGGGCACTTCCTGCCACGCGAGCTGGACGGTGTGTTCGCCCAGGCTCACTCGGTTCTCCGGCCAGGCGGACGTTTCGCGTTTCCGCTCCCCGCCCCCGCGACGCCCCGCTCCTCCTGGTATTGGGCGGCACTGGGCTTCGACGTGGCGATGCGCGTCCGGAACGCCCTCTGGCGGCCGCCGTTCGTCATGTACTACCGGCCGTTCCGGCTTGGCCTCGCCCGGCGGAAGCTGGAGCAGGCGGGCTTCACGGTGGAGCTGCTCGCCCTGCCCGAGTTCGGCCGCCGGCCCGACGGCAGCCCGCGGTGCCGGATGGTCGTGGCGACGCGGAAGTAGCCGGCGGGGGCCGGCCGTCGAGCCGCCCCGCGTGGCCCGCTCGCGGCTGAGCCGGAGCTGCACGCTGATCACGGAGCGCTCCATCTCGGCGAAGAGGCCCATCAGCTGCATCGCGGTGCGCATCGAGTCTTCGGGGGCGCCCGTTTGGCTACCTCCTGAAGCAGCCAGTTCGCTTCGCTCTCCTGGCAGCTCCTGGCATGCCAGCAAGGGCGGGCTGCTCCGCCCTTGATGTCTCTCGTGCAGAGGCAGGACCGTATGCGGCTGGCGATGAGCGCGCATCTGTGCGGCGTGATCGCCTCAGCGAGGCCGACACCCAGCAGGTGCGCGAGCACTTCGACAAGGTCTCCTTCGTGGAGGAGACCACCTCGGCCATCATCCAAGCGGTCGTCCACAACGCCGTGCCGGCCGTCATACAACCTTCCGACGGCGTCCTCAACGGGGCGATCCTCCTGGTTGCCGCAGCCCCCGGGCGGCCCGCGCGACTACGCTGCCGCCCGGCTGCCCCGGGTGACCCGACTCCCCGCCGGGACGCGGCAGTTCGGCCGCGGAGCGGCCCGAGCGCCCATGGCAGGCGGGTGCGCGACACTGGTGGCATGGACGGTGACCGCGAAGCTGACGCGAACAGGCTGGCCGCGGAATCGGCCGCCCGTAACGACCCCACGGGATGGTTCGAGAAGCTCTACGCCGAGGCCGCGGCGGGTGAGGCCGTCGTGCCGTGGAACCGGGACGCGCCCAACCCCCTCCTCGTCGGCTGGGCGGAGCAGTCCGGAGTCGCGGGCGCGGGCCGGCGGGCGCTCGTCGTCGGCTGCGGGCTGGGGCAGGACGCCGAATACACCGCGAGGCTCGGATTCCGCACGACCGCGTTCGACATCTCGCCCACAGCGGTGCGCCGCGCACGGGAGAGCTTCCCCGGCTCGACCGTCGACTACGTCGTGGCCGACCTCCTCGACCCGCCCGGTGAGTGGGCGGGCGCCTTCGACCTCGTCGTCGAGTCCGTCACGGTGCAGTCCTTGCCGCTGTCGGTACGGGCGCGGGCCATCGGCAACGTGGCCGGCATGGTGGCCGAAGGCGGAGAGCTCCTGGTGATCGCCGACGTCCGCGAGGAGGGCGAGCAGGTGGACGGCCCGCCGTGGCCGCTCACCCGCACGGAGGTGGACTCCTTCGCCGTCCGCGGGCTCCATGCCGCCCAGGTCGAGAGGGTGGCCCACCCGGACGCCTTCGAGCAGCGTCACTGGCGCGCGCGGTTCCTGCGCGCCACCTGACCCGGCGACGTCCCGGCGACGCGGGCGAACCTACGCCGGACGCGCCCGGCAGTTCACTGCGGGTGCGGCCGCAGCGCGTGGTCGGCGGTGCAGCGCGGCGGCTCCAGCCGGTCGGCCAGACGCCGCAACGCGCGGGCGAGAGTGTGCCGGGACCGCCCGGGCGGGCGCGGCTCCTCCGGGACCTGCGGCGCGTCCGGCAGCGCTGACCCGGCGTGCCTCTTGGTGACCTCCACGATCATGGGACCTGCGACGGGGAACATGATTTCTCCTCCGGTTCGTCGGTTCGGGTGCGTGCGGATGCGTTCGGTGCGGATGCCGCCGTACTGGCGGGCCGTCCGGTGTTCAGGGCAGCTGTCCGGGGCAGCGGCCGTCCGGTGTTCAGCGGGGTACGGGACCGGTCGTGGCCCGGACGACCAGTTCGGTGGGCAGCTGGACGCGCGGAACGGCCTCGCCCGGATCCCGCGGGTCGAGAAGGAGCCGTGCGGCGCGGCGCCCCTTCTCCCCCATCGGCTGGCGCACCGTCGTCAGGCGGGCACGGGCCGCTTCGGGCACGTCGTCGAAGCCCGCGACCGAGATGTCCCTGCCGGGGACGAGACCCCGCTGCTCGCAGGCGTCGAGCACGCCCAGCGCGAGCACATCACCGGTCGCCAGTACGGCTGTCGGCCTGTCGGCGACGTCGAGGAGGTGCGCGGCCGCGGCGGCAGCGGCGGGGCGTGAGTTGCGGCCCGCCGCCACGACGGGCACGTTCGCCCAGTCGACGCCCGCCTCCTCCAGCACCTCGCGGTATCCGCCCAGCCGGCCGTGGAGGACGGCGCACTCGGAGTCACGCTGCTCCTCGACGGTGGCGCGCCCGGCGCGGCCCGGTTCGACGACGTGGTCGACCATCACGGCGACGCGCCGGTGCCCCAGCCTGGTGAGATGCTCGGCCGCCAGCCGCGCCGAGGCGCGCTCGTCGATGCCCACATGCGGTATCGACGGGTCGTCGTTCTCGTCTGTGGTGACCACGGGGAGGCCGCGCGCCTGGATCACCTTCTTCGCCGGGTGCCGAACCGGCATGCAGTACAGGCAGAAGCCGTCCACCACGGCGTCGCGCATCGCCGTCTCCGCCTCGTCGGTCCCCGGCGGCATCGGGATCAGCAGCAGGCCGGTGCCGGACGACTCGGCGACCTCGGCCACTCCCCGGAGGAAGCCGACCGAGTACGGGTCCGCGAACGCGTAGGAGAGGGTCTCGGTGAAGACCAGGCCGATCGCCCCCGCCCTGCCCCGCCGCAGCGAGCGGGCCGCCGCGTCAGGACCGGGGTAGCCGAGCCGGCGGGCGGCCTCGAGGATCCGCTCGCGCAGCGCGCTGTTGAGCTGGTCGGGACGGCTGTAGGCGTTGGAGACGGTCGTACGTGAGACGCCCACCTCGTCCGCCACCGTCTGCAGCGTCGCTCGCGTGGTCCGGGGCTCCATGGCTTGCTTGCCTGCCTTCTGTATCGATCAAGTCTGTATCGATACAGTAGAAAGCGCGGCCTGCGCCTGTCCACTCCTTTTCAGCCGCTCCTCAGCGGTCACGCCCGCAGCGGGCCGGCGCACCGGCCCGCGATCAGGGCTGCCTGCGCGCCTGCTCGTTGGCCCGCGAGGCGGCCTCCCGCTCGGAGCTCGCGCTGCTGGTGCTCAGCGCACCGCCCGCGCTCTCCAGGTGGGCGCGCACGAACCACTGGTAGAGCTCCAGGCCCCGGAGCTGCTCGATGAGCATGTCCTGGGTGACCGGGTCGCTCTCGTCGGTGGCCCTGGCGGCCGCGCGGTGGTCCTCGATGACCCCCGTGTAGACGAGGTCCAGAGCGCCGAGATGCTCGATGGCCTCGGCCCTGCCGATCGTGTAGTCCTCCCAGTGCCTGCCCTCCACGATCGCCCCGGGGGTGCCGTGCGGCGAGCCGCCGAGCGTCGAGATGCGCTCGGCGGTGGTGTCGGTCATGTCGCGCACCGAGTCGACCTGCGGGTCGAGCATCTTGTGCACCGCGATGAAGTGCGGGCCGACCACGTTCCAGTGGATGTGCTTCAGCGTCAGGGCGAGGTCGTTGAGGGCGTGCAGGCGCGTCGTGAGCAACTGGATGACGTCGCCGCCGTCCTGCTGGCTCATACCGGGGACGGTGTACTTCGGGTTGGGGGCGCTGCTGGACACGGCTGTCTCCCTCTCCACCTCGACTGTCCGCCCGCGCGGCGGGGGCCACCTCCATGCCACCACCGCGTGCCGCGCGCCGCCTGCCGGGGCGTCCGCCCCTACCCCATTCGGGACGCAGGCGGTCCGTGCGGCGCGCGACGCGGCGTCGTACGCCCCGGTACGTCCGGGCGGCGGCGAGGGTGTGGTCATGACTGTGCTCCACGACAGCGGCCTGACCCGCGCGTTCGACAGGGCCGCGGGGGCGTACGACCCCCTGACCGCGCTGAACCCCGGCTACCACCGCCACCTGCGGCGCGCGGCCGAGCGGATGCTGACCGGCGACCAGCGCGCCCGCGGCGGCGACGGCATGCGCGTCCTGGACCTGGGGTGCGGTACGGGTGCCTCCACGGCGGCGTTGCTCGGCGTGGCGCCGAAGGCCCGGATCGTGGCGGCCGACGCGTCGGCGGGGATGCTGGAGAGGGCCGCGGCCAAGGCGTGGCAGGGCGACGTCGCGTTCGTCCGGGCTCCGGCGGAGGGGCTGGAGGAGGCCGGGGTGTGCGGGCCGTTCGACGCGGTGTTCGCCGCCTACCTGGTCCGCAACCTGAGCGAACCGGACGTCGTACTCCGCGACCTGCGGCGGATGCTCAGTCCGGGCGGGCGGCTGGCCGTCCACGAGTACACCCTCAGCGGCGCCGCGGTGCACCGGGCGGTGTGGTCCGCGGTGTGCCGGGGCGTCATCGTGCCGCTCGGATCGCTCGGCCCGGGAGGAGGACGGCTCTACCGGCACCTGTGGCGCAGCGTCCTCGCCTTCGACACGGCCGGGGCCTTCGCACGCCGGCTCCGGTCGGCCGGATTCGAGTCGGTGCGCTGCGCCGCCGTTCGCGGCTGGCAGAGAGGCATCGTCCACACCTTCTACGCGACGGCGCCGGCCGCCTCCCGGGAGGACACCGCGCAGGAGGCGGGCAGCAGCGGACAGCCGTGACCGGCTAGCCGGCGGGGCGCTTCTCCACGATGCGGCGCACGAGCGCGGGGAGCCGCTCGCGCGCCGGGGCCTGAAGTCCGGCCTGTTCGAGGACCGTCAGGGCGTCGGCGGTGAGCTGTTCGATACGGGTCTCGACGGCGTCGGCGGCACCGAGGCGGGTGAGGAGGTCGCGGACCCGCCGCAGGTCCTCGGGGGCCAGGTCCCTGTTCCCGATGGCGTCGCGCAGCTGGCGTTCGGCCTCGTGCCTGCTGTGGGCGCGGGCGCGCTGCAGGGCGATGGCCGTCAGATACGTCGAGGCGCCGTCCTTGATGTCGTCGCCCGACGGTTCACCGGAGCCGTCGCTGCCGAACACGCCGACGAGGTCGTTGCGCAGCTGGAAGGCGACGCCCGCGCTGCGTCCCGCCCTGCGCAGGGACGCGATGAGGTCGGGGCCGGCTCCCGCGATGGCCGCGCCCAGATGGAGAGGGCGCTCGACGGTGTAGAGGCCGCTCTTGAGGTAGGCCACGCGCAGCGACTCCTCGGGCGAGTCCACGCCGGTGCTCTGCCCGTACAGGTCCAGGTACTGGCCGGCGATGATCTCGGTGCGCATGGCCTGCCAGGCCGGGGCCGCCGCCCTGCGGGCCTTGGCGTCCAGGCCGGCGCTCTCGAAGAGGTCGTGGGCCCACACCAGGGCGAGATCACCGGCAAGGACGGCGGCGTACGCCCCGAAGTCGTCGGGGTCGCCGCGCAGTCCGGCGGCGCGGTGCCGGTCGGCGAAGGCCACGTGGGCGGCGGGCGCGCCGCGCCGGGAGGGCGAGCCGTCCATCAGGTCGTCGTGGATCACGGCGCACGCCTGCAGCAGCTCCAGCGCGGTCGCCACCTTCAGCACGGCCTCGGCGTTCGTGCCGCGGGACTCCCCGCCGCAGCCTCGCCAGCCCCACCACAGGAACGCGGGCCGGGTGCGCTTGCCGCCGCGGAGTACGACGTCGATGAGCACGTCGATGACGTCCTGCGCGAACTGCTCGCTGCTGCGGGCGGCCTCTTCGCGCCGCTGGGCGAGGTACCGCTCCAGGAGGGTGCCGATGACTGCGGCGGTGTCCTGGTCGGGATCGGCGCCCAGTGCGTGGGGAGGGGCGTCATGGCTCGCCTCGTGCACGTGTGCGCTCGGTCGGCGCTGCACGGCGACTCCTTCCTGAGAGGTCGGCCCGGCAGAGCACACCGAGTGCGGTCACGGACGGCGAAGAAGGGTCTCCGGAGAGTTTTTCAGCAGCTGCCGCGTCGTGCACCTCGGCCGCCACCGGCAGCGGGACGGCGCCGCAGGCATTCCCGAGGGAAAGGAGGGCACTCGGAGAACGAAATGCGCAAAGCGCCCGAAAGGCACATGTACATGTCGATGAGCAGGAAGATGGGCAGGGGTGGCCGGCGCTCCTGGAGGGTCCAGGGAAGCGTCGCTGTCGGGAGGGTCCGCCGCAAGATGGCGGAGAGCACCCGCGCGGTCAGCGGCCCCGGGGGCCCCACCACAGTCCGGCCGGGGCGGGGGGAGGCGCTCCGGACGCGGGGGACCGCCGGCAGCGCCGCCCACGACGCAGCGGACCTTCACGAGGGAGGTGGGCGCAGCTCATGAGCGAGACCGAACAGCGCACCCAGCGGGAACAGCTCTTCACGGACTTCGAGAAGTACGTCAACATGCCGGCGGGACAGCTGGAGCGCTGGCTCGCCACCAACGAATCCCGCCACGTCGGACGGCACAAGGGGCAGAGCGAGAGTCACGGGCACGCCGCGGGGCGACGCATCGTCCGGCTGCTGCGCAGGCGCAGAGCGGACTTCACCGCTGACGATCTCGTGCACATGCGCAGAGCCGTCCGCCACATAGAGCGGCAGCTGCGGCACCGGCCGCGCGGCGACGTCAGCGAGACGGCCTGGCGCTTCTCGCTGATGAACTGGGGTCACGACCCGCAGCGCCATGACCAGACGCGCTGAGCCGTTCTCCCTCCGGCGGGGCCGCCGCGCGCCGGGCGGAGTCGGGCGAGGATGGAACCATGCTGCTGGCTGAGGTGGCCCGTACGTCGCAGGAGATCACGACGGTCTCCTCCCGCAAGGAGAAGGTGGGGATCCTTGCACGGATGTTCCGCCGCGCCTCGCCCGACGAAGTGCCGCTGGTCGTCACGTACTTGGCAGGCAGGCTCCCGCAGCGCAGGACGGGTGTGGGCGTCAGTGCCCTCTCCGAGCGCCACCCGCCCGCTCCCGAGCCGCAGTTGGACGTCTCCGCGGTTGACGGGGCGCTGGAGCAGATCGCGACCGTACGGGGCAAGGGCGCCCAGACGGAACGCGCACGGCTTCTGGGCACGCTGATGTCGGCGGCCACCGCAGAGGAGCAGGACTTCCTCTTCCGCCTGCTGACGGGCGAGTTGAGGCAGGGCGCGCTCGACGCGTTCGCCGTGGAGGGCCTCGCGGAGGCGGTGGGCGCTCCCCCGGACCGGGTGCGGCGCGCGGTGATGTTCGGCGGCTCCCTCGGCGCCGTCGCGCGGGCCCTGCTGGAGGAAGGGCCCTCCGCGCTGGGCCGGTTCGAGCTGCAGACGGGCCGCCCGGTGCTGCCGATGCTGGCGCAGAGCGCGAAGAACGTGCTTGAGGCTCTGACGAAGCTCGGCCCGTCCGTGGTGGAGGAGAAGCTGGACGGCATCCGGGTGCAGGTGCACAAGGACGGCGACAGCATCGCCGTCTACACCCGCACTCTCGACGACATCACGGGCCGGCTGCCCGAAGTCGTGGACGCCGCACAGGACTTGGCCGCGCGCCAGGCCGTACTCGACGGCGAGGTGATCGCCCTCGACGGCCGCGGGCGTCCTCGGCCGTTCCAGGAGACCTCGCAACGGGTCGGATCCCAGCTGGACGTGGCGACGGCCAGGACGGCGCTTCCGGTCACGCCGCGGTTCTTCGACGTGCTGTCGGTGGACGGCCGCGACGTGGTCGATCTGACGGTACGGGAGCGGCACGAGGCGCTGGCCCGGGTGGTGCCCGAGGAGCTGCGCGTGCGCCGTCTGGTCCTGGAGGATCCCGGGAGCGCCGAACAGCGCGCCGCGGCCGAGGAGTTCGCCCGGGAGGTGCTGGAGCAGGGCCAGGAGGGCGTCATGGTCAAGGGGCTGGACTCGTCCTACAGCGCGGGGCGGCGCGGCGCCGCGTGGCTGAAGGTGAAGCCGGTGCACACCCTCGACCTGGTGGTGCTCGCGGCGGAGTGGGGCCACGGGCGACGTACGGGCATGCTGTCGAACCTGCACCTGGGGGCCCGGCGCCCCGACGGAAGCTTCGCCATGCTCGGCAAGACGTTCAAAGGGCTCACCGACAAGCTGCTCGCCTGGCAGACGGAGCAGCTGCGCGCGATCGCCGTCGCCGAGCACCCGTGGGGGGTGGAGGTGCGGCCCGAACTCGTGGCGGAGATCGCCGTCGACGGGCTGCAGCGCTCCACCCGCTACCCGGCCGGTGTGACGCTCCGCTTCGCGCGGGTGCTGCGCTACCGCACCGACAAGACCGCCGCCGACGCCGACACCGTCGACGACGTCCTCGCGCTGCGCAGGTGACCCGCCGCGCCGTGCACGGCGCGACGGAGCCGAGCGATGCGCCGGGACGGCGGGACGCGCGGATGCCCGGACGCGCGCAAGGACGGACGGGGATGGGTGAACGGGCCCCGGAGCGGGGCGTGTTCAGCCTCGCGGCACCACCTTGGACAGCACGGAGGGCAGCTTCGCCCAGTCCGAGGTGATGAAGCTGGCGTGCGAGGCGGCGAGTTGGGTGAGCCGGTCGCCGGCCTCCTCTTCGGTGGGGCTGGTCCCGTCGATCTCCGGGGCGACCTTGTGGGCGTCCGTCATCACCACGAGGTAGCCGTTCTCCCGGTACCAGGCCGTGTCGATCTCACCGCCGGTGAAGGTCGAGGCGTCACCGTCGAAGAGGACGAACCACGGGCGCAGCGCTTCCTCGTAGCGTTCGGTGCGGGGGTCGCCCTTCTCGGCGCCGTGCACCGCGGGGAAGGCACCCGCCTCGGCGAGGGTGCCCTTGCCGGCGAGGTCCTCGAGGTGAGTGGCGTACTCCTCGTCGGTCCACAGGTCGTCCGCCGGGTTGCTCTCCTCGAGGGTGCCGGGAATCAGCTCGATGACGAATTTGCCGGCGAGGGCGTCGCGGTCGGGCCACCCGGTGGCGCCCACGGCCTCGTCGAGGGTGGCGTGGTCGCCGACCACGTCGGCGGGGCGCAGCAGGGCGTCGCCCAGCTTCTCCCCCAGCAGGGCGTCCAGTTCGTCGGGGCCGCGGTCGGCCTTGTCGTAGAAGCCGTCCTTCATCTCGACCTTGATGAGCACGGGCGGGTGCTGGGGGTTCGCGTCGTGCCAGGCACGCATGTCGGCCAGGCAGCCGTCCAGTGCCTGGTCGCGCTTGTTCGAGCGCAGTTCCGCGGCCGACTCGGCGTTGCCGCAGTTGTTGTCGTTGCCCGTGGGATTGCTGTGGGAGACGCGCCATCCCTTGCCGACGATGTTGGTCCACACGTCGAGTTCGAGGAGCGAGGCACCGGAGTCGAGTGCGTCGGCGAAGTACTCGTACTTGTCCTTCTCGTAGGCGTTGTGCACGCCGACTGACGTGGTCTCGCCGTAAGTTGCGGCGGCGGCCTCGGAGCCCGCCTGCGCGGAGAGGGGCGTTGCCAGCGCTGCGGCTGCCGTGACGAGGGCAGCCGCCGATACGGCGACGGCCAGGCGGGGTCTGCTGCTCATGGGGCTGATACCTCGGTCTGTGGGGGGCCAAGTGAGCATCAGCGTAGAGCTGTTCGAGCAGCGTGGGGCGGGCTTGGCAGAACGGGACAGACGGCGGCAGCCCCCACAGCGAAGCCTCCTGCCACCCGGAAGGGTCGGCAGGAGGCGGCTGCGGCTTCTCCGTGGGCAGGGCCCCGTTCAGCGGCGGCGGCGCTTGGAGCGGTCGAGAGCGGCGACGCCGAGGGCTGCGAGGGCCAGCTGTATGAGCCACTCGATCCAGTCCACGCTCTTGGTGTCGCCCACACCGAAGTAGGTGGCGATGGCCGATCCGACGAGCGCGGCGACGATGCCCACGGCGATGGTCAGCAGGATGCCGACGCGCTGCCGTCCGGGAACGATCAGCCGCCCCAGTACACCGATCACAGTACCGATCACGATGGCGCTGATGATGCCTGCGATCTCCATGATCACCCCTTGTCCGTCGTGGTGTTCCCTTCTCTTGCCCGCATCCGGACGCCGCACTCGGCGCTCTTTTCGAACGGTGCGTAGGGTTCGGAGATGACGGCCGGGAGCCCCCGACGGCGGCAGTCCGCGGTGCGGCCCCGGCGCCGCTCCGCTGCCCGTCTTCCAGCGAATCCGTCACGGAAGGAGCCGGCCATGGACGCGCTGCTTCCGCGCCCTCCGGTGGACCTCGGCCCCGGCGCCGTGCACGTGCCGGGCTGGCTCGGTGCCGAACAGCAGCGGCGCCTGGTCAAGGCCTGCCGGGAGTGGGCGAGCGGACCGGTGCCGTTGCGGCACACGAGGCTGCCGCGGGGCGGCGTGATGTCCGTCCGGACGGTGTGCCTGGGCTGGCACTGGCAGCCGTACCGCTACTCCCGGACGGCGGACGACGTGAACGGCCGCCGCGTAGCCGAACTGCCGGAGTGGCTGGCCGACTTGGGGCGCCGCGCCGTGGCCGCGACCGCGCAGCACGAGGACGCGTGCGGTGAGGGCTGGACGTCCGGGCGCTACGACCCGGACACCGCCCTGGTCAACTTCTACGACGGCCGGGCGAAGATGGGCATGCACCAGGACAAGGACGAGCGGTCCGCGGCCCCCGTCGTCTCACTGAGCATCGGCGACACCTGCCGCTTCCGCTTCGGCAACACGGAGGGGCGCGGCCGGCCGTGGACCGACGTCGAGCTGGCGTCGGGCGACCTGCTCGTCTTCGGCGGTCCGGCGCGCTACGCGTACCACGGCGTCACCAGGGTCTTCGAAGGCACCGGCGATCCCGCGACGGGCCTCGCCTCCGGGCGCCTCAACCTGACGCTGCGGGTCACCGGCCTGAGCGGCTGACGCCGCGTGCGGCCAGCCGCGGGTCCCACGCCGTACTTCGCACCCCGCATGTGTAAGACGGCCCCAGCGTGCCTACTCGTACGCCATGGACGAGAAGTACCCCGACCCGGAGGAGCCGGGCCACACACCGGGCCTCGAGCCCGGCGGGCAGGTACCGCCCGGCGAGACCCCGCCGGGTGAGGACAGCACGGCCGGGGCGGGGCCGGACGAGCACCACAACCCTCCGAAGGGGTGGGCCAAGGCACCGGTGATCATCATCGGCGTGCTCGTCCTGCTCTTCCTCATCTACTTCGTGGCCTGGGCGGTCGAGCTGTGAACCGCCCGGACCGGCGCGCCGGCGGCGGACAGGACTCGTGACGGTGGCCTGACCGTCCGCCGGCACCGCCGGGGCCGCGGGTACGGAAGCGCATCCCTTCCCGCTTCCGTACCCGCGGCCCCGGCATTCTCGCGTGGCCGTCGTCGGCGTTCGTCGACGTCCCCGCGAGCTGCGTCTCCGCACCCGCGTCTCCGTCCCGCCGCTTCAGCGCCGCCGGCTGCCGGCTGTGCCCTGGCCGCCGCGGGACGGAGGGCGGCTCACGGCGGCGGAGCCGGCTGCGGCTCGGGCTCCGGAGGCACCGGCTCGGGGCCGGGCGACGGGGGCTGCGGGATCGGGTCGGGCGCCGGACCGGGCGGCGGAGCCGGCGTGGGCCCCGGAACGGGGTCGGGGGCGGGACCCGGCGGCGGCGTGGGTTTCGGTGGGACCGGGTCGGGCCGCCGGCCGGTGGCGGCGTCGCATGACTGCTGCGGCATGGAAACTCCAGCGGTCTCGCATAGCGGCATGTCCGTACCCGCGCCGGGTGCCCTTTCTCCGCGGTGCCACTCCCCCGTCCCCAGGGCCGCCGGCGGGGGCCCGGGGACGGGAGAGGCAGCCGCACCGAGCGGTACGGGCCGCGAGGGCGGTCAGTCCGAGGACACCTCGCTGCGGTCGCCGCCCCAGAGGGTGTGGAAGGAGCCGTCACGGTCCGTGCGGCGGTAGGTGTGCGCGCCGAAGAAGTCCCGCTGGGCCTGGGTCAGGGACGCGGGGAGCCGCTCGCTGCGCAGGGCGTCGTACGAGGCCAGAGCGGCGGAGAACCCGGGCACCGGGACGCCGTGCCCGACCGCGGTCGCCACCACCGAGCGCCAGTCTGCCTGGGCCTCGCCGATCTCCTTGCCGAAGTGATCGTCGGCGAGCAGCGTCGGCAGGTCCGGACGGGCGGCGAACGCGGAGCGGATGCGGTCCAGGAACGCGGCCCGGATGATGCACCCCGCGCGCCAGATGGCCCCGACCGCGCCGGGGTCGATGCCCCAGCCGAACTCGTCGCTGCCGCTGCGGATCATGTTCCAGCCCTGCGCGTACGACGTGATCTTCGAGGCGTACAGGGCCTGCTCCACCTTCTCCGCGAAGCGCTCGGCCTCCTCCGGCGCGAGGGGCGAGGCCGCCGGGCCGGGCAGGTGTCCGCTCGCCGAGCGCAGGTCGGTGTGGCCCGACAGGGAGCGGGCGAAGACGGCCTCGGCGATGCCGGAGACCGGCACCCCCAGGTCGAGCGCCGTCTGCACGGTCCAGCGGCCGGTGCCCTTCTGCTCGGCCTGGTCGGCGACGACGTCGACGAAGGGCTTGCCCGTCTCCGCGTCGGTGTGGGACAGGACCTCCGCGGTGATCTCGATGAGGTACGAGTCCAGGCGCCCGGTGTTCCACTGCCGGAAGGTCTCGGCCACGCGTGCGGGGCTGAAACCGGCGACGTCCCGCAGCAGGTGGTAGGCCTCGCCGATGAGCTGCATGTCGGCGTACTCGATGCCGTTGTGCACCATCTTCACGAAGTGGCCCGCGCCGTCGGGGCCGACGTGCGTCGTGCAGGGGGTGCCGTCCTCGGCCTTGGCGGCGATGCTCTCGAGCATGGGACGCAGCGACTCGTACGCCTCGGCGGAGCCGCCCGGCATGATGCTCGGGCCGTGCAGCGCTCCCTCCTCGCCCCCGGAGATGCCCGCGCCGACGAAGTGCAGGCCCCGCTCGCGCAGGTCGGCCTCGCGGCGGCGGGTGTCGGCGTAGTGGGCGTTGCCTCCGTCGATGATGACGTCGCCGGGTTCGAGCAGCGCGGCGAACTCGTCGATCACGGCGTCCGTGGGCGCCCCGGCCTTGACCATGATGATCAGGCGGCGCGGCCGCTCCAGCGCGGCGACGAACTCCTCCGCCGTCTCGGCGGCGACGAAGCTCCCCTCGTCTCCGAAGTCACGCACCAGGTCGCGGGTCCTGGTGGCCGTGCGGTTGTGCACCGCGACCGTGTACCCGTTGCGGGCGAAGTTCCGGGCGAGGTTGCGGCCCATCACGGCGAGGCCGGTGACGCCGATGTGTGCGGTGGTGCTCATGCGGATGCTCCCGGGGGTGGACTGGTCCGGAGTACGGAACGCGTTTCGGCGGTGGCAATTCTGCCCGCCGTCAGAATGTGCGCGGCGGGAGGGGCAGGGGCAGGCCGGGGAGACCGTCGAGGCTGACCCCGACGTGCTCCTTCGTCTCGCAGTAGGCGGCGAAGGAGTCGGCGGTCTCGCGGGCGAACCGCTGCGTGTGCAGGGGGCGCTCCCCCTGGTGCTCCATGAAGGGCACCGCGAAACCGCAGGTGTCGCTGATCCTCTCGGCCTCGACCGTGATGACGGCACGCAGGTCCGTGCGGGCCCGCATCTCCTCCCCGAAGTGCGGCAGCAGCCGCGCCCAGCGCGGGTCGTCGCGGAAGACGGGGGTCCCGCGGCCGTGGATGCGCAGGATCCGGGGCGGGCCCTCGAACGCGCACCACATCAGCGTCACGCGCCCGTTCTCCCGCAGGTGCGCGACGGTCTCCGCGCCGCTGCCGCCGAGATCGAGGTAGGCGACGGTGCGGTCGTCGAGGACCGCGAAGGACCCCGCGAGCCCCTTCGGTGAGAGGTTCACGTGGCCGTCGGCGGCGAGCGGGGCGGTGGCGACGAAGAAGACGTGCTGCTTCTCGATGAAGGCGCGCACCCCGTCGCTGATGTGTTCGTATACCTGACCCATTCCCGCATTATCGGCCCGCCGGACGCCCGCCGGCCCCGGATCGGCCAAGGACCCGCGGCGGGGCGCGGGGCAGGGCGGGACGGGGCCCCCGCCGGTTCCGGGGCTCAGGCCAGCGGCTCGCCGTCGACGAACGTCTGCACGCCGTCGGCGAGGAAGCACAGATGGCGTGCGATGCGCCGGGCCTCGTCCAGCGGCTTCTCGTAGCACCAGGCGGCGTCCTCGATGGCGGTGGCGCCGTCGCGCACCGTCAGGTAGGAGGCCTGTCCCTTGTACGGGCAGTGCGTGCGTGTGGCGCTCAGTTCGAGCAGTTCCCCGCGGACGTCGCTCTGCGGAAGGTAGTAGCGGTTGGGCAGGCCGGTCTCCGACAGCAGCATGGCGCGCCTGCTCTCCGCGACCTGGCGTCCGGCCGCCTCGACCACCACGTGCCGGCTGGTGGGCCGTACGTCGACACGGTGGTACGGGTCGCGGATGTGGCCGACGGCCTCCTCGTCCTCGTCGTACCAGGTGTCCATCGACGCCCAGTAGACGGCGACGTGGCCGCGGAGCCACTCGACGCCGGGGAGCGGCTCGGGGTAGCCCCACACGGCGTTCTCGGCCAGCCGCTCCCCCACCCTGACGCTCCAGTAGCGGGCGTCGCCCTTGAAGGGGCAGTGGGTGGTGTGGAGGCTTTCCTCCAGCAGCTCGGGCCGTACGTCCGAGGCCGGGACGTACACCTGCGGCAGCAGATTGCTCTCGTGCAGGAGCTTGGCGTTGTCGCTGTCCAGGACTTTCTCCCCGGAGAGCAGTGCCCGTACCCGGCGCGGGAAGGGCTGCCACAGCAGCCGGTGCGCCGGGCCGTCGATGCTGTAGTTGACGGTGGCCGGTGACCGCGACGCGAGCGGCCCGCCGCCGAGGGTGAGTGACATGGCGTGACGACCTCCGGGGCGTGGCGGTGATATGCGCTGCCTGCTCTGCTCTCCACTGTCGCACCGCCGCGCCCCGCGGGGCAGGCGAAAGGCTCTCGCGGCGAGTGCTCGGGTGCGCACATGCTGCGCCGAGCTGGTGGAAGGCGTTCGCCATGGATACCGCGAAGCTCGAACTGGCGGCCCAGCGATGCCGCGAAGCGGAAGAGGCCCTGGAAGCGGCCCGAAGCGACCTGCGTACGGAAGCCGCCGTGGCACTGCGCGGCGCCGACCGCGACGGTCAGGCCGCCGTCTCCCGCATCACCGGCTGGTCCCGTGCCTACCTCAGGAAGCTGATGCGCGCCGACAAGGCCGGATGACCGGGCGGCTGACGTTCCCCGGCGGTTCCGGTCCGGCGGGCGCGGCCGCAGTACTCATCGAATCCTCATGGAGGGGCTGCGAGGCTCGCCCCGCGAGGCGGAGGGGCCGCCCGCGGGAGGATGCGGGGCATGTCCGAGCAGTTTCTGGACGTCACGTACGAGGACCGGGGCGGCCGCGGCCTCAGGGGGACGCCGCGCCGCTGGCTCTCCGGGCGGCCGCGGCGGGTCTTCGTCACGGTCGTCGCGGTGAACGCCAGGCCGAGTCGCGTCGCGAGGGAGACCAACTGGGCCTGGGTTCCGTCGTGGAGGTCCCGTTCGACCCCGCGCAGGTCCGAGTCGTGAGCGTCGACGGCCCCGGACCGGGTGCGGCTCAAGTCCTCGACCCTCTCGGCGAGTTGGCGCTTGCTGTCGCCCACGACCAGCAGCAGGCCGTAGAGCGCCGAGGTGATACGGGCGATGACCGGGACGGGCTGACGAAGGCGAGCACCGCGCCGAACAGGATCCGGTCACGCCACTCCCACGGTGCGAGCAGCAGCGCGACGCCGAGCAGGGCGACGGACGCGGAATCTGCTCCCCCGCGGAGGCCGGGCGTTGCCGCCGAAGTCGGGTGACCGTAGGTTCGCGGCGTCGAACTCATGGCTGTTCGGGACGGGGTGTGGGCGGTGGAAGGCTCGGAGGAGGTCTTCCGCCTCGAGCGGGGATCGACGGGATTCCGCGACCTCCGCGATCCGCCTGTGCCGGAGACCGATCCGAGGTCATGCCGCGCCGCCTGGTACGCCACCGGCCGGGTCGCCGGCGGTTGGGTCGGGGATTTCACGGAGCAGCTGTACCCGCAGAATTTCCACCGCGGCTCGGTCACCGTCCGATACCGCACACACGTAGGGCTCTTCCACGCCCAGTACCCGCTGATCGCCTTCGTGGACGGCAGGCACCACCGGTACACCGACGAGTTCCGGGACCCCCCGACGTGGGCGAGCATCCTCGGTGATCTCGGCTTCACCGTCCTGGGTGCGTCGCTGCTCCTGTCACCGGTTGCCGAAGCGGACACGACTGCCCTGTCTCCCACGGAGCACGAGCAGATGAAGCGCTGGCAGCCGGAGACCCTGGGAGCGACGCTCTTCAACTCCTGGGACTGACGGGCCCGTCCGGCTCGACGCCCTGGACGACGCGCTGCCTTCGGCGCGCCGCCCCCTTGGAGCATCCGCAGGTGAGGCGGGAGTCCAGCACCTTCCTACCGACTTCGCCGCGAACGAAACGGGAGGCGGTTGGGAGACCGACTGAGATCGGCTCCTTCCGATGCCTCTTCACGCACAGGCCCCCGGCCGGTGACCGAGGGCCCTGCTCCTGGCGGTTGTCGCTCTGCGCGTCCTACGGGGTGCGCGTGTCAGCGGATCGGCATGCCGGACAGCGTCCGGGCGATGACGAGGCGCTGGATCTCGCTCGTCCCCTCGAAGATCGTGTAGATCGCGGCGTCGCGGTGCATCCGCTCCACGGGGTATTCGCGGGTGAAGCCGTTGCCGCCCAGGATCTGCATGGCCTGCGCGGTGACCTTCTTCGCCGTCTCACCTGCGTAGAGCTTGGACATCGAGCCCTCGGCGGCGTCGAACTTCTTGCCCGCCGCGGCCATCCACGAGGCACGCCACACCAGGAGGCGGGCGGCGTCGATGCTGGTGCGCATGTCGGCCAACTGGAAGGCGACGCCCTGGTTGTCGATGATGGGGCGCCCGAACTGCTCGCGCTCCTTGGCGTAGTCGAGAGCGACCTCGTACGCGGCGCGCGCGATACCGACGGCCTGGGCGCCCACGGCGGGCCGGGACGCCTCGAAGGTCGCCATCGCCGCGTTCTTCACGCGCTCGCCGCTCTTGGCCTTCTGGCGTGCGCGCGCGAGACGCTCGTCCAGCTTCTCCTTGCCGCCCAGCAGGCAGCTGCCGGGAATCCTCACGTCCTCCAGCACGACCTCGGCCGTGTGCGAGGCGCGGATGCCGTGCTTCTTGAACTTCTGGCCCTGGGCGAGGCCGGGGGTGCCGGGCGGGACGATGAAGGACGCGTGCCCCTTGGAGCCCAGTTCGGGGTCGACGACGGCGACGACGACGTGGATGTTCGCGATGCCGCCGTTGGTGGCCCAGGTCTTCGTGCCGTTGAGGACCCATTCGTCCTTGGCCTCGTCGTACACGGCGCGGGTGCGCATCGCCGAGACGTCCGATCCGGCGTCGGGCTCGGAGGAGCAGAACGCGGCGACCTGCACGTCGTTGACGTCACCGTACATCTGCGGGACCCAGGTGCCGATCTGCTCCTCGGTGCCGTTGGCGAGCACGCCCACCGCCGCGAGGCCGGTGCCCACGATGGACAGCGCGATGCCCGCGTCGCCCCAGAAGAGCTCCTCCATCGTCATCGCGACGCCGAGGCCCGTCGGGTCGAAGAACTGCTGCGCGTAGAAGTCGAGGGAGTAGAGTCCGATCTTGGCCGCCTCCTGGATGACGGGCCACGGGGTCTCTTCGCGTTCGTCCCATTCGGCGGCGGCCGGCCGGATCACATCCGCGGCGAATCCGTGTATCCAGTCACGGATCTCCTTCTGGTCCTCGTTGAGATCGAGTGCGAATGCGGGGTCGGCCATTGGACGTCCTTCCGATCGGCTAAGTTACCTATGGTAATAGTCAGTCTGTTACTGGCCGGTAGCAATGTCAACTCCCGGCCGCCTCCGGCCTTCCGCATTACGCGGTGTTACGTTTCGCCTGAGGCAGCCGGAACGGTACGGGGTGGGAGGCGCCATGGAGACCACACAGCAGACCGACCAGCGCAGCGCAGCGGAGCGCCGCCGCAGAGAACTGCTGGAGGCCGCCGACCGCGTGGTGCTGCGCGAGGGGCCCGGCGCGTCGATGAACGCCATCGCCGCCGAGGCGGGCATCACCAAACCGATCCTCTACCGCCACTTCGGCGACAAGGAGGGCCTCTACAGCGCGCTCGCCGTGCGGCACACGGACGCTCTCGTGAGCGCGCTGCGCAGCGCCCTGGACGCACCCGCGGAGCGGCGCCGCCGGGTCGAGGCCACCCTGGACACCTACCTCGCGGCCATCGAGGCGCGGCCCCAGGTCTACCGCTTCCTGATGCACCCCTCCGAAGGCGGCACCAGCGGCGAGCCGGGCTTCGAGGCGGGCCAGCACTCAGCGCCGCTGCTGCGGCGGCTCGGCGAGGAGCTCGGCAAGGTCATAGAGGAGCGCCTCGAACTCGGCCCCGGCGGCGAGGAGCGCGCGAGGGTGTGGGGGCACGGCGTCGTCGGGATGGCGTACGCGGCCGGTGACTGGTGGCTGCGTGAACGCCCTTGCAGCCGCGAGCAATTGGTCAGCCAGCTCTCCGACCTGCTGTGGGGCAGCCTCTCCATGGTCGAGGACAGGCGGGGCGCGCCCGGTCTGTGACGGGCGGTACGGGCCCGGCGCACGCGCCGGGCGGCCCGTCCGGCGCGGAGCCGGACGGCTGGCGCGGGCCGCGCGGCGGTGCGCACCGGGTGAGGCGGTTCGGGCGCGGCCCCGGACCTCGATAGGCTGCTCCCGGACCGAGGGGCAAGGAGGAGCAGGACGATGGCAGGCAACCCAGAGCCGCTGTCCGCGCGCGCGAAGCTCGCCGTGACGGCCGGCAGGGCAGCGGCCGCGGTGTCGCGGGCAGCGGGACGCGGAAGCGGATCGGTGATCGGCGGCAAGGTGGCGCTCAGGCTCGACCCGGACCTGCTCGCCGAGGTGGCCCATCACCTGGACATCGTCCTGGTGTCGGCGACCAACGGGAAGACGACCACGACGCGTCTGATCGCGGAGGCGCTGCGCGCCAACGGCGGCGTGGTCTCCAACGCGCTGGGCGCGAACATGCCCGCGGGGATCACCTCCGCGCTGGCGGGCGGCAGCGAGGCCCAGTACGGCGTGATCGAGGTCGACGAGAAGTACCTCGCCACCGTCGCGCGGGACGTGACGCCCAAGGCCATCGCGCTGCTGAACCTCTCGCGCGACCAGCTGGACCGCGCGGCCGAGACCCGGATGCTGGCCGAGCGCTGGCGGGAAGGGCTCTCCGGCTCCAAGGCCGTGATCATCGCCAACGCCGACGACCCCCTCGTCGTCTGGGCGGCCTCGTCCTCGCCGAACGTCGTGTGGGTGGCCGCCGGGCAGGAGTGGAAGGACGACGCCTGGTCATGCCCCGCCTGCGGCGGCGTGATGCAGCGCCCGGGAGACGACTGGTTCTGCGGAGAGTGCGGATTCCGCCGCCCCACCCCGAGCTGGGCGCTCTCCGGCGACGAGGTGCTCGACCCGCACGGGTCGGCGTGGCCGATCAAGCTGCAGCTGCCGGGGCGCGCCAACAAGGCGAACGCCGCCACGTCGGCGGCGGTGGCCGCCGCGTTCGGCGTCCCTCCGCAGACGGCGCTGGAGCGCATGCACGCCGTCACGGCCGTGGCCGGACGCTACGACGTCGTGACCTTCCAGGAGCGGGAGGTGCGGCTGCTGCTCGCGAAGAACCCCGCCGGCTGGCTGGAGACGTTCTCCCTCATCGACGCGCCCCCGGCCCCGGTGATCCTCTCCGTCAACGCCCGCGGCGCCGACGGCACGGACACCTCCTGGCTGTGGGACGTGGACTACTCGAAGCTCGCCGGGCACCCCATCTGCGTCATCGGCGACCGCAAACTCGACCTGGCGGTGCGTCTGGAGGTCGCCGGAGTCGACTTCCAGGTGTGCGACAACGCGGTGGCGGCGGTACGGGCCTGTCCGCCCGGCCGTATCGAGGCCATCGCCAACTACACCGCTTTCCAGGACCTGCGCCGCGTCGTCGGCAACTGACCCATCGACCCGAGGAGTTGGCAGCATGAGTGACAGGGGCCTGCGGGTGGTGTGGGTCTACCCGGACCTTCTGAGCACCTACGGCGACCAGGGCAACGCGCTGGTGGTGGAGCGGCGCGCGCAGCAGCGCGGGCTCGCGGTGCAGCGCACGGACGTCCGCTCCGACGAGCAGGTGCCCACCTCGGCCGACATCTACCTGATCGGCGGCGGCGAGGACCGGCCCCAGCGGCTCGCGGCCGAGCGGCTGCTGCGCGACGGCGGCCTCCAGCGGGCCGTCGACAACGGCGCGATCATCTTCTCCGTCTGCGCCGGGTACCAGATCCTCGGCCGGGAGTTCGTGAACGACCTGGGCGAACCGCAGAAGGGCCTCGGCCTGCTGGACGTGGTGAGCACCCGGGGCGAGGCGGAGCGCTGCGTCGGGGACGTGCTGGGCGACGTCGACGAGCGGCTGGGCCTGCCGCAGCTGACCGGCTTCGAGAACCACCAGGGCATCACGCACATCGGCTCCGGCGCCCGCCCGCTGGCGCGCGTGCGGCTCGGCAAGGGCAACGGCACCGGCGACGGCACCGAGGGGGCGTGGAACGACACGGTCTTCGGTACGTACATGCACGGTCCGGTGCTCGCCCGCAACCCGCAGATCGCGGACATGCTCATCAAGCTGGCACTGGACGTCAACGCGCTGCCGCCGGTGGACGACCAGTGGTACGAGGCGCTGCGCAAGGAGCGCATCGCCGCCGCCCTCCAGCCCGCCTGAGGGCGCACCGACACCCCTCCCCTGCCCGTTCCCACGGCCGCCCTGCGGGGCCCGAGGGGACGGGCAGGGGCGCTCTCGGGCCGCCGTGAGGCGCGTTCTACGCTGGTGCGGGCGGATCAGCGCAAGGCGGGAGACTTCGGATGGACCACGACGGGCACGGCATGCCGGCGGATCTTCCGCCGTTCACACTCGCCCGTGGCCTGGAGTTCACAGGCGAGCCCTTCTTCCTGACGGGCTGCCTCCTCGGGCTGGTGCTCTACGCGGTCGCGGTGGTGCGGCTGCGCCGCCGGGGCGACGGCTGGCCCGTCGCGCGTACCGTCGCGTGGACGGCGGGCGTGCTGACCGTGGCGCTGGCGATGTGCACCGGACTCAACGAGTACGGGATGGTGCTGTTCAGCGTCCACATGGTGCAGCACATGATCATCAGCATGCTGTCGCCGATCCTCCTGCTGCTGGGCGCGCCGGTCACGCTCGCGCTCAGGGCGCTGCCCGCCGCCGGGCGGGGCCGCAAGGGACCGCGTGAGCTGCTGACGGCGCTGCTGCACAGCCGCTGGATGCGGGTGGTGTCCCATCCCGCGTTCACCATCCCCCTGTTCATCGCGAGCCTGTACGCGCTGTACTTCACGCCGCTCTTCGACTTCCTGATGGGTTCGCAGGCGGGGCACCTGGCGATGATGGTGCACTTCCTCCTCGTCGGGCTGGTCTTCTTCTGGCCGATCATGGGCGTGGACCCGGGACCGCACCGGCCGGGTTACGTGATGCGCATGCTGGAGCTGTTCTCCGGGATGCCCTTTCACGCCTTCTTCGGGATCGCGCTGATGATGGCCTCCGAGCCGATGATCGCCACGTACGCCGACCCGCCGGCCTCGCTGGGCGTGAGCGCGCTGTCGGACCAGACGGCTGCGGGCGGCATCGCGTGGGCCTTCAGTGAGATCCCCTCGGTGCTGGTGCTGATCGCGCTCGTCTTCCAGTGGCACAGGTCGGAGGAGCGGCAGGCGCGGCGCCAGGACCGTGCGGCGGACCGGGACGGCGACAGGGAACTGCAGGCCTACAACGCCTATCTCGCCTCATTGCAGGCCCGGCAGCAGCAGTGACGTCCGGGTAGTAGCGCTCCGGGCGGCAGTGGAGCGACGATGGGGGTGTGACCCGGCCCGTTTTGTGCGGGATTCCCCGTCACCGGCCGGGCTCCTGAGGAGGGTGCCGCTATGCCTCGAACGCCTGGACCGTCCGGACCGCCGCACACGATGCCCCGCTCGTCGAAAGCGCTCACGGTCAGCACCGTGTCCGCCCTCGTCCTCGTGACCGCATACACCGTGACCCTGGGGGGAAGCGGCTGGTTGTGGTTCGCGTGGGTGGTGCTGGGACTGGTGACCGTGGGCGTCGTGACCACACAGCGGGACTGAAAGCGGAACGAAAGCCTCACAACCTCACAACGTCCCGCCCGAGGGTGGCCCCCCTCCACCGCCGGCCCGCCGGGGGACTACTCTGCGATCTCACCGGAACGCATGGGGGAAGGCCGTAGCGTGTTCTACAACTTGTTCAAGTACGTCCTGCTGGGCCCCCTGCTGCGGTTGTACTTCCGGCCCAGGATCGAGGGCCTGGAGAACATCCCCGACGAGGGGGCGGCCATCGTGGCCGGCAACCACCTCTCCGTCTCGGACCACTTCCTGATGCCCGCCATGCTGCGGCGGAGGATCACCTTCCTCGCGAAGTCCGAGTACTTCACCGGGCCCGGCATCAAGGGGCGCCTCACGGCCGCGTTCTTCCGCAGCGTCGGGCAGATCCCCGTGGACCGCTCCGGGAAGGGCGCCGGGCAGGCCGCCATCGAGGAGGGCCTGGGGGTGCTGCGCAAGGACGAGCTGCTGGGCATCTACCCGGAAGGGACCCGCTCCCACGACGGGCGGCTCTACAAGGGCCGCGTCGGCGTCGCGTCCATGGCGCTCCAGGCGGGCGTGCCCGTCATCCCCTGCGCCATGGTCGGGACCTTCGAACTGCAGCCGCCGGGGCAGAAGATGCCGAGGATCGGGCGGGTGACGATCCGCTTCGGCAAGCCGCTGGACTTCTCGCGCTACGCGGGCATGGAGAGCGAGCGTACGATTCTGCGCGCCGTCACGGACGAGATCATCCACGAGATCCTGCAGCTGTCGGGCCAGGAGTACGTGGACTTGTACGCCCCGGAGGCGAAGGCCAAGCAGCAGCAGGAGGCCAAGGAGCGCGAGGCTGCGCGCAAGCGGGAGAAGCGCGAGGAGGGCCGCAGGGCCTGAACGTCCCGCACAGGGCCTCCGCCGGGACACTGCGGGGTCCGGTGCCCCGGAGCGCCGTACGGGGCGCACGCGCCTCCTGAAGCGCCCCAACGTCCGCACTCGGACGCGCAGACGGCGCGGGAGGGGTATGCGCGCCCGGCTGTTCCGTTCGCCTTGCGGTCAGTGAGCGCGCGCAACCCGGGCCGGGGCAGGCACATTTGCGCCGACCGAGCGACCGGCGCTGTGAGCGGAGACGCAACCGGAACGAAAGCCCCGCGACCGCGAATGCGCGGCTTTTCACCGAGGCGGGCACCAAGCGCATCTCCGGGCGGTGTCACTGAAACGTCCATCCCGGCCGGTTGCCCGGTATCGCGGCCGGATTCCCGGTGCCGGCCGCGTGGACACCTTGCGCGGACCGTTGGCTGGAAGGCGCCGTCACGTGCTCCTACGCGGACTCGTTAGCCCGTTGCGAGCGCTCATTGCCGCAGTCACGACGCCACGCCGTCCCCGCCGGAAGACACGAGGGAGCTCTCCCATGAGCCTGGCCGACACCCAGACCCCCGCCGACCCGCCCGAGTCCGACGGGCCGAAGTACCCCTTCCACATCACCAGAGAAGAGGAACGACGGCTCCGCCTGCAGGGTGCCAAGGCCGCGCCGTCTCTGGTGATCGGTCAGGCCTCCTCGTTCGACGAGTACGCCCGCCAGCTGATGATCCCACCCGCCGTCATGGACCTGGCGCGCAAGGCCGAGAACCTCCGCCTGTCGGCGTGGGAGGTCGAAGCCATGCGCAAGCACCTCGCCCCTGCCACCGCGCCCGGCGACAAGGTGGGGCTGCTGCGCGAGATCCTGGTGGAGAAGTACAAGCACGACCAGACCCATCCGCCGTACATCCGCGTCGCGTGCACCGGCCGGGGCGACTTCGACTACCTGGCCACGCAGAGCGGCCACCTTGACCCCGACGAGCACCACCCGAAGGGTGACATCGGCTCACCCGTGGTCCTGGAGATCTGGCCTGCGCAGCACTACTCGCCCATCCACTCCCACGGCCAGACCACCGGCATCGTGTTCTGCCTCGCCGGCCAGCTCGACGTCATGGTCTACGAACACCTCGACTGGAACGCTCCCAAGCAAGGGCTGCTCACCCTCACCCCGGGACAGTGCGCCTGGCTCTCCAGGGACAACTACGCCGTCCATCGGGTCTACTGCCCGATGGACGGCGGCGGAGGCACCACCGGCCCGGGCTACATGAACGCGAGCTCCGACTTCGGCGCCAGCTTCCACGTCTACCTCAATCCGGGCGAGACGGCCGTCGAGTCGTCCGACAGCGCGAGCCACTCCCGCGACGCCTTCAACTACATCGGCGAGGACGACAAGCGCCAACACTCCTTCGCCACGGAGTCCGACCTCTCCTGGAGCGTCCTCCGACGGGTCCTGGCCGGTACCCCGCTGACCTGACCCCGGACCTGCGCCACGTCGTCACGCAGCGCCCGCGGCTGCCGCCCCGGCTCACCCACAGCCGGGAGCCGGCACTGGGGCCGGGCAGACTGAGCCGTCGCAACTTCCGCGCTGAGGTGCGGACTTCGACGTCCCCACCGGACAAGGGGCCGGGCACGCGAAGGGGGCGGCCGGAAGGTCCGGCCGCCCCCTATGCGCGCGTCAGGCGGTGCGGGTGCACCGCCTCAGCGGTCACGTGGCGTCAGCTCACGGCAGCGCGGGCAGCTGGGCCCGGGCTTCCGCCTCGGCCTTCGCGGGCGCCTGCTCCGGTTCCGGGGTGGTGTGCGGGCCGCAGGTGACGTCCTTCTTGTCGACGGTGCCCTTGAGGAGGTACGCGTCGACGCGCTTGTTGATGCACTCGTTCTCGACGTTGGTGATGCCGTGCGAGCCGGCGTCCTTCTCCGTGATCAGACGCGAGCCCTTGAGGCGCTTCTGCAGCTCCACGGCGCCGCCGTACGGGGTGGCCGCGTCGCGCTCGGCCTGCGTGATGAGGACGGGCGGAAGCCCCTTGCCGCCGCCGATCTCCAGCGCCTCCTGCTGCTTCACGGGCCACGTGGCGCAGGGCAGGTTGAGCCAGGCGTTGGACCAGGTGAGGAACGGGTACTTCTCGTGCAGCTCGGAGTTGTCCTTGTCCCACTTCTCCCAGCTGGTGGGCCACTTGGCGTCCGTGCACTCCACCGAGGTGTAGACGGCGTTGCCGTTCTCCGACTGCTTGTTGCCGGCCTTGTCGGCCATGTCCGGTCCGGCGGCCTCGACCAGGGCCTTCTCGTCACCCTTGAGGTAGGCAGACCACACGCCGGCGACCTCTGCCCACGCCTGGTCGTAGTACGGGGCGCTCGTGAAGAAGTCGAGCAGCTCCGCAGGGCCGACGACGCCGCCGACGGGCTCCTTCTTCGCGGCGGCGCGCAGCTTCTCCCACTGCTTCTCGACCTTGGCGGGGGTGTCGCCGATGCCGTAGGTCGCGTCGTGCTCGGCGACCCACTTCTTCCAGTCGTCCCAGCGCATCTGGAAGGCCACGTCCTGGTCCAGGTTGTTCTGGTACCAGATCTGGTCGCGCGAGGGGTTCACCACGCTGTCGACGACCATCCGCCGCACGTGGTCCGGGAAGAGGGTGCTGTAGACCGCGCCGAGGTAGGTGCCGTAGGAGACGCCCAGGAAGTTCAGCTTCTTGTCGCCGAGCGCGGCGCGCACGACGTCCAGGTCGCGGGCGGTGTTGGGCGTCGTCATGTGCGGCAGGAGGCCGCCGCTGCGCTCCTTGCAGCCGTCCGCGTACTCCTTGGCCAGCTTGCGCTGGGCCGTCTTGTCCGCCTCGTCGTCCGGAACCGGGTCGGCCTTGGGCGCCTTGACGAACTCCTGGGGGTCCATGCAGGAGATGGGCGCGGAGTGCCCGACGCCGCGGGGGTCGAAGCCGACGAAGTCGTAGGCCTTCGCCGCCTTCGTCCACAGCGGGTTCCCGTCGACGACGCGGGCGGGGAAGCGCATGCCCGAACCGCCCGGGCCTCCGGGGTTGTAGACGAGGGATCCCTGGCGTTCGTCCTTCGTCCCGGTGCTCTTCACACGGTTCACGGCGATCTTGATGGTGCGGCCGTCGGGCTTGGCGTAGTCGACGGGGACGGTGACGTAGCCGCACTGGATGGGCTTGTCGAATCCCCAATCCTTCGGGCAGGTCTTCCAGTCGACGCCTGCCTTGGCGGCGTGGGCGGCAGCGGCCTTCACGCCGCGCGCCTCGGCGCTGCCGGAGCCGTCCTGGCCGGCGCCGTCCGCGAGGGCGGACGGAACCACGATGAGGCCGGCTATGAGGGCACCGGCGCCCGCTGCGCCGATGGTCGCTTTTCTTCTGTTCACGTGGGGGCTCCCCCTGGGGTGGCTGACCGCCTGGGCGGCGGGTGATCACAGATCACGGTCCTGTGGGGCGGATCCTTCCGCCCCTTGACGGGCAAGGGACAGGTCACTCCGATGATCTTTACCAAGTCGTGAATCTACCGGCTCCGCCGTGGGCGCGCCTGAGCAGAAGGCCATAGGGGTCACGCCGTGACCAGCGGCGGAGTCCGCAGAGCGCCTCGTCGAGGGCGGGAGGCGACAAGGGGAGGACGGCGGGACGGAGCCGGGCGCGACGCGCCTGCGGGAGGGCGGCTGTCGAAGTCCGGTACGGCCGCGGGGAGTTGCCCGGAAGCCGGGCGGCAATCTCCCCCGCCCGCCGATGGACCTCCCCGTCCGGTCCCGGCATGCCCCGGCGTCCCCGGCGCCCCGCGGGCGCGTACGGGACTCAGCGCCCGCCGCGCGGGATGGGCAGTGGCCGCGCGGGCCGTGACGAGGAACGCAGTGCGATCGGCCGCGCATCCGCGCCGCACACCCCCGGGCGCTCAACCCGTCCCGGCATAACGGCAGTTCAGAGGGTGTGCGCCGGGCGCGCGGACCTGCCCCTGCGCTCCGTGCTCCTCGCATGACGCAACGTCCCGTACAGCAAACGCCCTTGACTCCACGCAGGGATCACGAGGATTCTCATGTGCAAGTCACACCCGTCAGTAACTTCGAACCCCCCACATCATCGGAGTCCCTGTGAACCGCACAGCGAAGCGCCGTACCCTCATAGCCGCGTCCGCCAGCGCCGCACTGGCCGCCTCACTCCTCGGGGCGACCGGGGCCTACGGCGCCCTCGACGAGTCCGCCGCCGCGGCTCCCGACATCAACGTCGCCGACGTCCAGCAGGACCTGAAGGAACTGCAGTCCATCGCCGAGGCCAACGGCGGCAACCGGGCGCACGGCCAGCCCGGCTACAAGGCGTCCGTCGAGTTCATCAAGGGCAAGCTGGACAAGGCCGGATTCGAGACCAAGGTCCAGGAGTTCGACGGGGGCGGCATGAACCTCGTCGCCGACTGGCCGGGCGGCTCCGAGGACGAGACCGTGATGGTCGGCTCGCACCTCGACTCCGTCGAGAGCGGCGCGGGCGTCAACGACAACGGCTCGGGCTCCGCCGGCATCCTCGAGGTGGCCCTCGCCGTCGCCGACGCGAAGCTGGAGCCCAAGAAGCACCTGCGGTTCGCCTGGTGGGACGCCGAGGAGCTGGGTCTGGTCGGCTCGCAGCACTACGTCGACAGCCTCGGGGCCGACACGGAGAAGATCTCCACCTACCTCAACTTCGACATGATCGGCTCCCCCAACGCCGGTCACTTCGTCTACGACGACGACGCGACGGTCCAGGGGATCTTCAACGACTACTTCAAGGAGAAGAACATCGAGACGGAGACCTCCTCGGAGGTCAACGGCCGCAGCGACCACGCCTCGTTCGCCGCTGCGGGCGTCACCGTCGGCGGTACCTTCACCGGCGCCGGGGACACCATGTCCGAGGAGCAGGCGCAGAAGTGGGACGGCAAGGCCGGCGAGTCCTACGACAAGTGCTACCACTCGGAGTGCGACGACACCTCGAACATCAACGAGAAGGCGCTCGACCTGCACACCGACGGGATCGCGCACGCCGTGTGGCAGCTCAGCTCCTGACGCCGCACGCCCCGACCACCGCCGCGCGGCGGTGAGTCGGCTTCTCAGGAGCCTCCGCCGCTCCTGAAGTTCAGCTCTCCCGGCCCGGCCGCCTGTCACCGGCGGCCGGGCCGCTGTGTTCCGCGGCGATGCCGAAGCGGTGGCGTTCGCCCGCGGAGGACGACGGACTCTCGCGGACGCTCGAGAAGGTGCTGATGACGCCTTCCTCTGCCGCTTCGTCCATCTCCCGGAGTCTGTCCAGGTCAGCGGCCGAGACGAGCGCGACCAGCGGCTTGCCGTGCCGGGTCACCACCACGCGCTCGCTGCCGTAGACCACACGGTTGATCAGGTCGGCGAGGGCGGCGCGCGCTTGCGTCACCGGAATCTCGTAGGTCATGGCTCCAGCATAACGTCACGTACATCCTGTACATTTTTTACAGGAAGGGCCGACCACGAGAGGTGACGCCATGCCGCACAGACCCACAGCCCGCTACGTCCTGCCGGAGCTGAGCGAACGGACGAGCAACGGGACCCGGACGCTGGACCCGTACTCCAAGCTGCTCGGCGAGCGGATCGTCTTCCTCGGCACGCAGATCGACGACACCGCGGCGAACGACGTGATGGCCCAGCTCATCCAGCTGGAGGCGGCGGCGCCGGAGCGGGACATCTCGCTCTACATCAACTCCCCCGGCGGCTCGTTCAGCGCGATGAGCGCCGTCTACGACACGATGCGGTACGTCTGCTGCGACATCGAGACCGTGTGCCTCGGCCAGGCGGGACCGGTGGCCTCGGTGCTCCTCGCCGCCGGCACGCCCGGCAAGCGCATGGCGCTGCCCAGCGCCCGCATCGTCCTCGACCAACCGCACGTGACTGAGGCGCTGCAGGGCCAGGCCGACGATCTGGCCGTCCACGCAAGGGAGTTGACGCGCACCCGCGAACGGCTGGAGGAGATGTACGTACGCCATACCGGGCAGCCGCCGGGCACTGTGCGGGCCGACCTGGAGCGGGAGACGGTCCTCGACGCCGGTCAGGCGGCGGAATACGGGCTGATCGACCGGCTCACGGTCAGTCGCAGGACCGCCGCGCCCGGGCAGGGCGGGGGGTGAGCGCGGTGTGGCCGCCCGAACTGCCGCCGCTGCCCGCGCTGACACAGGCGGAGGGGAAAGTCGTCGACGGCTACCTGGAGGTGCTCGACCTGCTGGGCCGGATCAACCCGGCGCGGTCCGGGGACACTTACGGCAGGCTGCGCGCGGCGCAGGCGCTTGTGGGCAAGGCGTCGTCCCTGCGCGACGCCTTGGCGCTGATGCACGAGCGGGGCGAGAGCGAGCTGCACGGCACGACGCTGGCAACAGCCCTGCGCGTGCTGGACGGTGAGCGTCGTGCGGCTCGCGTGACCCTGCCGCCCCTCTCCCGCGGCAGGTGAGGACGCGGGCGGCGCCCGTCGCGGGACGCGCAGCGCCCGGAGTCTGGAGCTGCGGAGCCCCGGCAGCCCGGGCCCCTGGCCCCTGGACTCCGGACAGGAGCCGGTGCCGGGAGGCCCGGAGCCCGTCCCGGAAGGCGCCTCAGCCGGCCGCTCCCTCCGGGGCGGTACGCACGATCGTGGCGACGGCGGCGGCCAGCTGGGCGTCGCTGAGGTCGGCGCGTGCGGTCAGGCGCAAGCGGGAGATTCCGTCCGGCACCGAGGGCGGGCGGAAGCAGCCCACCTGCAGCCCGGCCGCGCGGCAGTCCGCGGCCCAGCGCACGGCCGCACCCGGCGAGGGGGCGCGCACCGAGACGACGGCGGCGTCCGGGTGCGCGGGGCGCAGTCCCGCCGCGGACAGCTCCCCGTGCAGCCGGGCCGCGGCGCTACGGACGCGGACCGCCCGCTCGGGCTCGCGGCGCAGCAGGCGGAGGGCCGCGAGGGCGGCGCCCGTGGCGGCCGGTGCGAGGCCGGTGTCGAAGATGACGGTGCGCGCCGTGTCGACGAGGTGGCCGATCACCCGGGCGGGGCCCAGGATCGCGCCGCCCTGGCTGCCGAGAGCCTTGGAGAGGGTGACCGTGGCGACCACTCCCTCCGTGCCCGCGATCCCGGCGGCGTGCACGGCGCCGCGTCCGCCCTCGCCGACGACGCCCAGGCCGTGTGCGTCGTCCACGAGCAGCGCGGCGCCGTGCTCGCCGCAGACCTCGTGCAGGGCGGCCAGCGGCGCGGCGTCCCCGTCGACGGAGAAGACCGTGTCGGTCACGGCGAGGGCGTCCCCGGCGTGCCCGTCCAGCGCCTTCGCCACGGCGTCGGGCACCGCGTGGGGGACGACGACCGTCTCCGCGCGGGAGAGGCGGCAGCCGTCGATGAGGGAGGCGTGGTTGCCGGCGTCGGAGACGACGAGGCCGCCGCGGCCGGTGAGCGCGGTCAGCGCCGCGAGATTCGCCGCGTACCCGGACGAGACCACCAGTGCCGCTTCGAATCCGCAGAACCGGGCGAGTTCCGCCTCGAGTTCGGCGTGCAGGGCGGTGGAGCCGGTCACGAGCCGAGAGCCGGTTGAGCCGGCGCCCCAGAGGCGGGCGGCGCCGGCCGCCGCGCCGGTCACCTCGGGGTGGCGGGTGAGGCCGAGGTAGTCGTTGCCCGCCAGGTCCAGCAGCTCCGAGTCGGCGGGGCGGTGCCGCAACGTCCGTACGAGGCCCGCGCATTCACGCGAGAGGCGGGCCTCGTCGAGCCAAGCGAACGGGTCGCGCCGGACGGCCCGCGGACGGGGCTCGCCCTGCGGGTCCGAGGGCGTGCGGGACTCCTCTTGCATGCGGCGTCCTAGTGTCCGTGAACGGGTGTGAGGCAGGGGGCGTCGCCGGGCGCACCACCGGGGGCGTTTGTAGGCGGTCCATAGACGGTAGCCGCTCGCACGGTGCCTCGCGGTGTGGCGATACACACACCCGCCCCGGCCAATGTTGTGACCCTTCTCCTTGGCTCTGAGCGGGGAGATCAGCAAGGATCGGCACCATGGACCTGCTGAAGACGCTCGTTGAGAAGGGGCTGCGGCGCGAACTGCCGACCCGTGAAGAGGCACGCGCTGTTTTGGAGACCTCCGACGACGAGTTGCTCGACGTCGTCGCCGCCGCCGGGAAGGTGCGGCGGCACTGGTTCGGGCGGCGAGTGAAGCTGAACTATCTGGTCAACCTCAAGTCCGGGCTGTGCCCCGAGGACTGCTCGTACTGCTCCCAGCGTCTGGGGTCGAAGGCGGAGATCCTCAAGTACACGTGGCTCAAGCCGGAGGAGGCGGCGTCGGCCGCCGCGGCGGGCCTCAAGGGCGGCGCGAAGCGGGTCTGCCTGGTCGCCAGCGGCCGCGGCCCCACCGACCGGGACGTCGATCGCGTCTCGCAGACCATCTCGGCCATCAAGGACGAGCACGCGGACGTCGAGGTGTGCGCCTGCCTGGGGCTGCTCTCCGAGGGGCAGGCCGACCGGCTGCAGGCCGCCGGCGCCGACGCCTACAACCACAACCTCAACACCTCGGAAGAGACCTACAAGGACATCTGCACCACCCACACTTTCGAGGACCGGCGGGAGACGGTCCGTCAGGCGCAGACCGCGGGCCTCTCCGCGTGCTCGGGGCTGATCGCGGGGATGGGCGAGAGCGACGAGGACCTGGTCGACGTCGTCTTCTCCCTGCGGGAGCTGGATCCGGACTCCGTCCCGGTCAACTTCCTCATCCCCTTCGACGGGACGCCTCTCGCGGACGAGTGGAACCTCACGCCCCAGCGGGCCATGCGCATCCTCGCGATGGTCCGCTTCGTCTGCCCGGACGCGGAGGTGCGGCTCGCCGGCGGCCGCGAGGTGCATCTGCGCTCGCTGCAGCCGCTCGCGCTGCACGTCGTCAACTCCATCTTCCTGGGCGACTACCTGACCAGCGAGGGCCAGGCCGGCCAGGCCGACCTCGACATGATCGCGGATGCCGGCTTCGAGGTGGAGGGCGCCGGCACCACGACGCTCCCGGAGCACCGCTCGGAGGAGCTGGTCTCGGTGCGCAGGCGCGGCGCCGGCACCGCGCTGCCGCCCAATGCGTGACGGAGCGGCAGCGGCGACCGGCAAGGTGAACCACCCATGACGCATGAGGAGTTGCTCGCACTCGACCGACAGCACGTGTGGCATCCCTACGGCCCCATGCCGGGCCGCTCGGAGCCGCTGCTGGTGGAGTCGGCCGCGGGTGTGCGGCTGCGGCTGGCCGAGGAGTTCTGCGGGCAGCGGGAGCTGGTCGACGGGATGGCCTCGTGGTGGTCGGCCGTGCACGGCTACAACCACCCCGTACTCAACGAGGCGGCGCACCGGCAGCTGGAGCGGATGAGCCACGTCATGTTCGGCGGGCTCACGCACGAGCCGGCCGTGCGGCTGGCGAAGCGGCTCGTCGACGTCACGCCCGAGGGTCTGGAGCACGTCTTCCTCGCGGACTCCGGGTCCGTGTCGGTCGAGGTCGCCGTCAAGATGTGCCTGCAGTACTGGCGTTCGCAGGGACGCGGCGGCAAGCGGCGTCTGATGACGTGGCGCGGCGGCTACCACGGCGACACCTGGCAGCCCATGTCGGTGTGCGACCCCGACGGCGGGATGCACGAGCTGTGGTCGGGGGTGCTGCCCCGCCAGGTCTTCGCCTCGGCGCCGCCGTCCGGCTTCGACGCCCCGCCCGACGAGGAGTATCTGCGCCACCTGCGGGACACGGTCGCCCGTCATGCCGACGAACTGGCGGCCGTGATCGTGGAACCGGTGGTGCAGGGCGCGGGCGGCATGCGCTTCCACTCCCCCGCGTACGTACGGGCCTTGCGGGAGGCGTGCGACGAGCACAACGTACTGCTGGTGCTCGACGAGATCGCCACCGGCTTCGGGCGGACGGGCTCCCTGTTCGCCGCCGAGCACGCCGGGATCGTTCCCGACGTGATGTGCCTGGGCAAGGCCCTGACGGGCGGCTACCTCACGATGGCCGCCACGCTGTGCACCCCGCGGGTAGCCGAGGGGATCTCGCGCGGCGAGGTGCCCGTCCTCGCGCACGGTCCCACGTTCATGGGCAACCCGCTCGCCGCCGCTGTCGCGGACGCCTCCGTGGGGCTGCTCCTCGAAGGCGACTGGGCGGGTGAAGTGCGCCGCATCGAGGGCGGGTTGAAGTCGGGGCTGGCCGAGGCGGCAGGGATCCCCGGCGTGCGGGAGACACGTGTCCTGGGGGCGATCGGAGTGGTGCAGCTCGACCACGAGGTCGACATGGAGCGCGCCACCCGGGCCGCCGCACGCGCGGGCGTGTGGCTGCGCCCCTTCCGCGACATGGTCTATGCGATGCCCCCGTACGTGACGGGCGACGAGGACGTGGAGCGGATCTGCGCGGCCATGTGCGCCGCGGCGGCGGAGGGTTGAGCGCATGAGGGGAGTCGTGGTCGTCACCGGCACGGGCACCGGCGTCGGCAAGACGGTGACCACCGCGGCGATGGCCGCCGCGGGCCTCGCGGCGGGCCGCTCGGTCGCGGTGCTCAAACCCGCCCAGACCGGCGTCGCGGAGACCGAAGCAGGTGACGTGGCGGAGGTGCGGCGCCTCGCCGGGGAAGCCGTCACGGGGGTGGAACTCGCCCGCTACCCCGAGCCGCTGGCGCCCGCCACGGCGGCTCGGAGGTCCGGGCTGCCGTCCGTGCGTCCGGAGGAAGTCGCCGCGGCGGCACAGGAGTTGGCGGCACGTCACCAGCTCGTGCTCGTCGAGGGCGCCGGCGGACTGCTGGTTCACCTCGACGCGCGCGGCGCCACGCTCGCCGACGTGGCCGGCATGCTCTCCGCCCCCGTGCTGGTCGTGGCCGAGGCGGGCCTCGGCACCCTCAACGCGACCGCGCTGACGGCTGAAGCGCTGCGCACGCGGAGCCTGCACACCGCGGGTGTGGTGATCGGCAGCATGCCGGACGCTCCCGACCTGGCGTCCCGCTGCAACGTCGAGGACCTGCCGCGCGCGGCGGGGGCCGCTCTCCTCGGAGCGGTGCCGCAGGGCGCGGGCACCATGGATCCCGCCGAGTTCCGTGCGGCTGCCGCGAGTTGGCTCTCTCCCGAGCTGGGCGGCAAGGGCGGCTTCCTTCCTCCCGGACTCGCCTGACGCCCCGTGCCCGCGTCGCCTGTGGTCCGTCGCGGCGCAGTCGGCGTGTCCGCGGTCTTCGGACCGCGCGATCCTCCGGGAGAATCGGTCTTCGACACAGCTTTCGGGACGGTCTCCACGGAAGGACCCGACTCATGACCCCACAGGACGCAGGGCGCTCGCACCGCTCCGTCAACCGCCCGGTCTTCGCCCGGTTCTACACACGTCTCAGCGAGACCGCGGACGTGCGAGCCGGTGTGGGCGCCCACCGGGCGGAGCTGCTGGCGGGCCTGTCGGGTCAGGTCGTCGAGATCGGGCCGGGTAACGGGCTCAACTTCTCCCGCTACCCCTCCGCGGTCTCCCGGGTGGTCGCGGTCGAACCAGAGCCCCATCTGCGGAAGTCGGCCACGGCGGCGGCATCGCAGGCGCCGGTGCCGGTAGAGGTGGTGCCGGGCAGCGCGGAAGCGTTGCCCCTGCCGGACGAGTCGTGCGACGCGGCTGTCTGCTCACTGGTCCTCTGCTCGCTTCCGGACGTGCCCGCGGCGCTCGCCGAGTTGCGCCGCGTACTGCGGCCGGGCGGCGAACTACGCTTCTACGAGCACGGGTCGGCGGAGGGCCGGCGCTCGATGATGCGGCTCCAGCGCCTGCTGGACCGCACGGTGTGGCCGATGCTGTTCGGCGGCTGCCACACGGGCCGGGACCCCGTCGGCGACATCGGGACGGCCGGGTTCGCCGACGTCTCGTTCAGGCGCCTCCTCGTACCCGCGGAGGGGCCGGTGTTCCCGTCCTCGTTCCACGTACTGGGCAGCGCACGGCGGCCTTGAGGCCGTGCCGTCCCGTGTGGGACCGGTCCGTCACGCCCGGCAGGGGCTGGGACTCTGGGACGCAGCACGCACCTGACGACACGCAAGTCCCTGCGGTTGTCTTCCTGGTCGTGTTCCTGTCGGTGTCCGGCTCTGCCTGGCGGGTGTGGTCATCGCTTCCCGTCACGCATCCTTCCGGTCTCGTCACGGGCGGCGGAGCTTCGGGATAGGGCGACGGCTATCACGACGGCTCCGACGGCCAGGACCACGATTCCGATGACCAGTCCGGCCGATGCCGTTTCACTGCCGTCGGAACGCCCAGGAAGAAGGACGCCTCCCAGGACGGCACTGAGAACGAAGACCACGGCTCCGGCTCTGCCGAGCTGTCCGGGTCGTCCGGGCCGTCGCGGGGCCGGTTCGGCCCGGCGAGCGGGACGGGGAGCGGCGGGCGAACCGTCCGGGTCGGGTGTCGTCGCGGGAGCGGCTGGAGCGGCGGGCGCGTGGCGGCCGCTGGGCCGGGACGACGGCGGGGACGCGGCGGGAACGGTGTCGGCGTCAGGCGAGTCCGGCCTCCCGGGCGAGACGAGGGTGACGGGCGCCGCCTGCGACGGTGCGGCCTGTGTGGGGGCGTCCGCGGTGCCCTCGACAGGGCTCTGGAGGCACCGCTCGATGACTTCGGCGGGAGTAGGCCGCCGGCAGGGGTCCTTCTCCAGGCAGGCGGCCGCGACGGCTCGTACGGGTCCGGGGCAGCCGTCGAGATCCGGCGCCTGTTCGAGAATGCGGTAGGTGACGCCGTGGTGGTTGCCGCCGCCGAAGGCGAGCCGTCCGGTGGCGGCGAAGTGTGCGACGACTCCGAGGGCGAACACGTCGACGGCCTCGGTGACGTCCTGTCCCCTGATGTACTCGGGAGCCATGTACGCCGGAGTTCCGGTCCGCATGCCGGTGCCGGTCACCGACGCGACGTCCGCGGCGCGGGCGATCCCGAAGTCGATGACCTTGGGCCCGTCGCCGGTGAGGAGGATGTTCGACGGTTTCAGATCGCGGTGGATCACCCCGGCCGCGTGGATGGACTGCAGCGCCTCGGCCACCCTGGCCACCAGCCCCAACGCGGCGTCGGCGGGCAGCGGTCCGCCCTCGGCCACCGCGTACTGCAACGAGGGCCCGGGAACGTACACAGTGGCCAGCCACGGCTCGTCGGCCTGCAGGTCCGCGTCGACCACCGGCACCGTGTAGAGCCCTTGGACTCTTCGGGCCGCCGCCACCTCCTGCGCGAAGCGCCTGCGGAACGACGCGTCGCCCGCGTACTCGCGTTGCACGACCTTGACGGCCACCGCGCTTCCGGCAGGCGTGCGCCCGAGATAGACGCGCCCCATCCCGCCCTCGCCCAGCACTCCCTCAAGCCGGTACGGGCCCTCCTCCACCGGATCGCCGGCCCCAAGTGGTCGGCACGGCTGGGGAGGTGGGAGCCATGGCACGTGCTGTCCCCCGCTCGTCGGCGGGACGTCGGAACGGCCACCGCCCGGCTCGGACATGCCGGCTCTCCCCCTTGTCGGACCCGTTCTCCGCTCGCGGGCAACGCGGCGCGGGCCGCTCGCTGTTCGAGCGAGCGACAGCGTAAACGAACCGCAACCGCCGGGACAGATCCCGGCCGCGCGCAGCAGCAGAGCGGACCGCGGGCATGTCCGCGCCTCGTCCCGCGGTACTGCGGACGCACCTCAGCGGCCGAAGTGCCGTGCGGCTGGCGCGCGTTGCGCCGAGCGGCAGCCGCCGGGCGGCACCGCGGAGTCACTGCGTCCAGGTGCGCAGCTCGGCGGCGATGTCCCTGACGCCCGCCTCACCGCTCTTGACCAGCCGGGCGAGGTCGCGGATCTTCTCGGGCGAGGTCGTCACCTTCAGACCGCTGGCGACGAGGTACGCGTAGGCGACGGCGGACGCGAAGAGAGCGTTGCCGCGCTCCAACGCGGGCACGTGCAGGAGCAGTTGGAGGAGAGAGGCGGCACGGTCGTGCGGTTCGGCGTAGACGGGGCGGTCGAATATGGCGGCTTCATGCCTGCTGACCGCGGCCACGAGAGCGCCGTAGTCGGACACGAGGGGGTCGCCCGGGGCCTTCGCCTCGGCGACCATGAGCAGCCAGGCGAGATCGATGCGGAGAGTCACGTACGCGGACGGCCCTCGCCTCCGCGGCGGCCGGAGCGGCCGGGTTCGGGAAACTCCTCGGCGAAGAGTGATTCGTAGCTCTTCATGAAGTCGGAGGCCGCTTCGACGAAGGTGTGCCCCACTTCGCCGGCGTCCCGCTCGACCAGCTCCTCGATGTAGCGGTTCACACTCACCCCCCGCGCCAGGGCGCGCTCTCGCGCCGTCTCCGCGGTCGACTCGTCCACCCGGACGTTCAGCTGTGTCTTGGCCACACCACCACGCTAGCACTCATGCGCTAGCACCGGCCAGGGGGCGGTGTGCCCGCCCGGCAGGTCCCCGCCGGACGGACCCCGGACCTCCGCCCGGTCGAGCCCCGCTACGGTGATGCCGTGGACGTCGCCACGTGGGACGCGGGCGAGGTGAGGGAGCGCCTCCGGGCTGGCCGAGGCGGATGCCGGATGCCCCCGGTTCGCGGCGGACTGGCACCGCTACACCGCTGAGTCCGGGCCGAGGCGCCTGCGACGTCCCACCCGACGCCAGGGGCCCTCCAGCCCGCGGCCGGAGAGCCGTCCCACCGACACCGGAGCCACCCCCGTGGTGCGGGACGTCCCGTGCCGGGCATACGGCGGCTCGGGGCGGGGAACTCGCTGCGCACCCTGCCCGTCTACCATGAACAGCCGCCGTCACGATCGCGACCAGCGTCGGCCGGTTCCCGTCACCGCCACCCCGCCCCCGGGCCGGGGCAGCCCTGACCGAAAGGTGTGAGAGTCCGCCCATGGGCGACCCTCCCGACAGCTCGCCGCACGGCCGCAGACGCCGCCCGGCCCACTCCCCCACCGACCGTTCCCTCGGCCGTTCCCGCGCGGAGGCGGCACGATGACCGAGGTGCTGTTCCTCCTGGTGGCGCTGCTGCTGTCACTGGCATGCGGAGCGTTCGTCGCCGCGGAGTTCTCCCTGACCACTGTCGAACGCGCCGATCTCGAGCGCGCCGTCCAGAACGGCGAGCGGGGCGCGCAGAGCGCCATGCAGGCGGTGAAGTCCCTGACCTTCCAGCTTTCGGGGGCGCAGCTGGGCATCACCGTCACGAACCTCGTCGTCGGCATGCTCGCAGAACCGTCGATCGCGCGGCTGATCACGGGCCCGCTGGAGACGATCGGCGTGCCGGCGTCGGCGGCCTCCTCGGCGGCGCTCGTCATCGGCACCGCCCTGTCCACCGTCGTGCTGATGGTCGTCGGCGAGCTGGTCCCCAAGAACTGGGCCATCTCCCGCCCGATGCCCATCGCCAAGGCCGTCGCCACCCCGCAGCGCCTGTTCTCCGCGGCGTTCCGGCCGCTGATCAGGCATCTGAACAACACGGCGAACCGCATGCTGCACCTGATGGGTCTGGAGCCCACGGAGGAGCTCGCCTCGGCGCGTTCGCCGCGTGAACTCGTGGCGCTGGCCCGCCACTCCGCCAAGGAGGGGGCGCTGGAGCCGGACACGGCGGACCTGTTCGTGCGGACGCTGCATCTGGCTGAGCTGACGGCGGAGAACGTGATGACCCCGCGGGTGCAGGTCACCTTCCTCGACGTGCAGGCCAACGCCGAGGACGTCGCCAACGCCACGCGCGCGACCGGGCTCTCCCGTTTCCCGGTGGTGCGGGGCAGCCTGGACACCGTCGTCGGCATCGTACGGATCAAGGACGTGCTGGCCGTGCCCGCCGAGGAGCGGATGCGCTACCCGGTGACGGAGCTGATGCGCGAGCCGCTTCTCGTGCCGGAGTCGCTGACGGTCGACCGGCTGCTGGACCGGATGCCCGGAGGCGACCGCAGCATCGCCGTCGTCATCGACGAGTACGGGGGCACGGCCGGCGTCGTCACGCTGGAGGACATCATCGAGGAGGTCGTCGGCGAGGTCCGCGACGAGCACGATCCGCAGGAACCCCCGGACCTGGCCCCGGCAGGCACCGACGTCGACGGCCGGCGCATCTTCGACGCGGACGGCGCCACCCGCACCGACCAGCTCGCCGCGATCGGGATGCGCGCCCCGGAGGGCCCGTACGAGACGCTGGCCGGTCTGGTCGCGACCGAGCTGGGGCGCATCCCCCTGCGGGGCGACACCGCCGACGTGGCCGGCTGGCACATCGAGGTCGTCGACGCGCGCGGACGCCGGGCCGCCCGCGTGCAGCTGACGGCGCCGCCGGACACGGACGAGGACGAAGACGAGACCGAAGGGGAGGACGGCCGGTGACCGCGGTCCAGTTGTTCGTGGGCCTGCTGACGCTGGTGGCCAACGCGTTCTTCGTGGGCGCCGAGTTCTCCCTGATCTCGGTGCGCCGGGCGCAGATCGAGCCGCTCGCCGAGGAGGGCGACCGGCGCGCACGGAGCGTCATGTGGGGCCTGGAGCACGTCTCGGCGCTGCTCGCCGCCGCCCAGCTCGGGATCACGCTGTGCACGCTGGTACTGGGGGTGGTGGCCGAGCCGGCCGTGGAGCACCTGCTGGAGCCGCTGTTCCACCTGTTGGGCCTCGGCTCGGGCTACGCGGGGCTCATCTCCTTCATCCTCGCCCTGACGCTGGCGACGTACGCGCACATGCTGCTCGGCGAGATGGTCCCGAAGAACATCGCGCTGGCCGCGCCCGAGCGGACGGCGCTGCTTCTGGGCCCGCCGCTGGTCGCGCTGTCGAAGACGCTGAAGCCGGTGATCTTCACCATCAACGCCTTCGCCAACACCCTGCTGAAACTGCTCAAGGTCGAGCCCAAGGACGAGGTCGAGTCGACGTTCTCCGACGACGAACTCGCCCAGATGGTCGCCGACTCCAGCGAGGCCGGCCTCATCGACGACCGGGCGACCGAGCGGCTGCGCGACGCCCTGGAGCTCGGCCGGCGCCCCGTGGGCGAGGTCGCACGGCCCACGGAGCGGGTGGTGGCCGCGCGACTGGGCGTCACTCCCGAGGAGCTGGAGCAGCTCTCGGCCAGTTCCGGCTTCTCGCGCTTCCCCGTCGTGGACAGCAGGGGACGTGCCCTGGGCTACCTGCACGTGAAGGACGCCCTGGACGCCATCCCCCGCGATGCCGCCTTCCCCGCCACGGCGCTGCGCCCCATCGCGCGGGTGCGGGCGTCGATGCCGCTGGACGACGTGCTCGGCGCCATGCGGTCCAGCCGTACGCACCTGGCCGCGGTCATGGGTGAGGGCGGCGGCCGCACGGAGGGCGTCGTCACCATGGAGGACGTGCTGCGGGAGCTGGTGCACCAGAGCCCGGCGGAGGAGTCGCGCTGACGAGCCGGGCCCTCCCCGCCGTGGGTGGGCCGGCTCAGCGGCGACCGGGCGACAAGTCGCCTGAAGCAACCGGATACGATGACCGACCGTGACCGAAACCGCCAACGCTCCCGCGATCAGCAGCTTCGTGGCCCTCGGGGACTCCTTCACCGAGGGCATGTCGGACCGGCTGCCGGACGGCACGTACCGCGGCTGGGCCGACCTGCTCGCCGCACGGCTGGCCGCCCGCGACCCCGGCTTCCGCTACGCCAACCTCGCCGTGCGCGGCAAGCTCATCGGCCAGATCGCCGCCGAGCAGGTCGACCTCGCGGCGGCCATGGGCGCCGACCTGGTCACGCTGGTCGGAGGCCTCAACGACACGCTGCGCCCCAAGTGCGACATGGGCAGGGTCCGCGGGCTGCTGGAGGAGTCGGTGGCGAAGCTCGCCCCCAACTGCGGGCAGCTGGTGCTGATGCGCAGCCCCGGCCGCCGCGGGCCGGTGCTGGAGCGCTACCGGAGCCGCATGGAGCAGCTGTTCTCCTGCATCGACGAGCTGGCGGCCGAGCACGGGGCCGTCGTCGTCGACCTCTACTCCGCGGAGACGCTGAGTGATCCCCGGATGTGGGCCGAGGACCGGCTGCACCTGACCGGCGAGGGGCACCGCCGCGTCGCCGAGGCCGTGTGGCAGCGCCTGGGCCACCCCGCGGAGTCCGACTGGCGCACGCCGCTGGAGCCCACACCCGTGCCGTCGTGGACGACTCGCCGGCGCGCCGACGCGGCCTTCGCCCGCGAGTACTTGCTGCCGTGGATAGGGCGGCGTCTGACCGGCCGTTCCAGCGGCGACGGCCGGGCACCCAAGAGGCCCGAGCTGGCGTCCCTGGCCTGCGAGGACACCCCGTAGGGGCGCGCCCGAGGACCCCCGTAGAATCTGGCGGTGTGACTGATAAGCCCCGCATCCCGAACGTCCTGGCCAACCGCTACGCCTCGGCCGAGTTCGCCCGCCTGTGGTCGCCCGAGGAGAAGGTGGTGCTGGAGCGGCGGCTGTGGCTCGCGGTGCTCCGGGCACAGCGCGACCTCGGCGTCGACGTCCCGGAAGAGGCGCTGGCGGCCTACGAGCGTGTCCTCACCGTCGTCGACCTGGCCTCCATCGCGGAGCGGGAGAAGGTCACGCGGCACGATGTGAAGGCCCGCATCGAGGAGTTCAACGCGCTCGCGGGCCACGAGCACGTGCACAAGGGCATGACGTCACGCGACCTGACGGAGAACGTCGAGCAGCTGCAGATCCGCTCCTCCCTGGAACTTGTCCGGGACCGTACGGTCGCTCTCCTGGCGCGGCTGGGGCGCCTGGCAGGCGAACACGCCGGGACCGTGATCGCCGGACGCTCGCACAACGTGGCGGCGCAGGCGACGACGCTCGGCAAGCGGTTCGCGACTGCCGCCGACGAACTGCTCGTCGCCTACGGGCGGTTGACCGAACTCCTCGCCCGCTATCCGCTGCGCGGCATCAAGGGACCCGTCGGCACGTCCCAGGACATGCTCGACCTGCTGGGCGGCGACGAGCAGCGGCTCGCCGAACTCGAGCGCCGGGTCGCCGCGCACCTCGGGTTCGCGCACGCCTTCACCTCCGTCGGGCAGGTCTACCCCCGCTCCCTGGACTACGACGCCGTGAGCACGCTCGTGCAGCTCGCCGGCGCGCCCTCGTCGCTGGCGAAGACGATCCGGCTCATGGCCGGCCAGGAACTGGTCACCGAGGGCTTCAAAGAGGGCCAGGTCGGCTCCTCGGCGATGCCGCACAAGATGAACACCCGCTCGTGCGAGCGCGTGAACGGCCTGATGGTGATCCTGCGCGGTTACGCGTCGATGGCCGGCGAGCTGGCGGGCGACCAGTGGAACGAGGGCGACGTGTCGTGCTCGGTGGTGCGGCGTGTAGCGCTGCCCGACGCCTTCTTCGCCTTCGACGGGCTGGTGGAGACGTTCCTGACCGTACTGGAGGAGTTCGGCGCCTTCCCGGCCGTCGTGGAGCGCGAACTCGACAGGTACCTTCCCTTCCTGGCCACGACGAAGGTGCTGATGGCGTCCGTGCGCGCCGGGGTCGGCCGGGAGAGCGCGCACGAGGTCATCAAGGAGCACGCCGTCGCGTCCGCCCTGGCGCTGCGCGCGGGAGCCGAGCGCAACGAGCTGCTGGAGCGCCTGGCGGCCGACGAGCGTATCCCGCTGCGCCGCGAGGAACTCGACGGACTGATGGCCGACCGGCTGGCGTTCACCGGCGCGGCGGCCGGGCAGGTCGGAGAGGTCGTCGCCCGTATCGAGGAGATCGCGAAGCGGCACCCTGAAGCGGCCGCGTACTCGCCGGGAGCGATCCTCTGACACCGCGGGAGCGTCCGCCGCGTTTCACCCGGGAGCAGCTGGAAGCAGCGCGCGACCGGGTCGTACCGGACGTGGTGGCGGACGGCCTCCGCGTGCTGTTCTGCGGCATCAACCCCGGCCTGATGTCCGCCGCTACCGGGCACCACTTCGCCCGTCCCGGCAACCGCTTCTGGCCGGTACTGCACAGTTCCGGCTTCACTCCGCGACAACTGCGGCCGGACGAGGAACGCGAGTTGCTGACGTACGGACTGGGCATCACCAACGTCGTCCAGCGCGCGTCGGCGCGCGCCGACGAACTCGACGCCGAGGAGTACCGGTCGGGCGGAAGGCTGCTGGCCGGGAAGGTGCGCAAGCTGCGGCCCCGCTGGCTGGCGGTGGTGGGCGTGACCGCGTACCGGGTGGCGTTCGAGGACAAGAAGGCCCAGGTCGGGCCGCAGCAGTGGCGGATAGGGGACACACGGGTGTGGGTGCTGCCCAACCCCTCCGGCCTGAACGCGCACTGGACTCCGCAGATGATGGCGGAGGAGTTCGGACGGTTGCGGGAAGCCGCCGAGTCCGGCGAAACCGGCGGCTGACAGGAGCGCGCTCCGGACGCGCGGCCGGCGATGCGCCGTATGTCGTGAGCCGGCCTCCTCCGGGATGTCAGAGGCCGGTGCGGGGATCGGCCGGGCCGGCCGTGCGGGTCTCTCGCACGGCACCGCACACCACCGCCGCCGGCGAAGGAGGCGCACATGGGCACCGGGCGCAGGAGTTCGCACGAGCGTGCCGTCCGGCCGGAGGACCTCAGCCGGCTCGTCGTCGAGCGGCTGAACGCGGGCGACGTCGACGGGCTGGTGTCGCTGTACGAACCCGGAGCCGTCATGGCGCTCCCGGACGGAGGGCAGGCCGAAGGCAGCGAGGAGATCCGCCGCGCCTACGAGCGGATCCTGAGCGGGCGACCGTGCTTCGAACCAGGAGAGCAGCAGCCCGCGTTGCGCAGCGGAGACCTCGCCCTCACCGCTGTCGTGCTGCCGGACGGCGGCGCGACCGTCGAGGTGGCCAGGCGGCAGCCGGACGGTACGTGGCTGTGGGTGATCGACCAGCCGTCCTTTCCCGCACCGCCCGCCGCGCCTCTCACGGAGGGTCGTTGACGGTGACGGCCGCCACGAGCTGGAAGGGCAGTTCGGCGCCCTGCTGGCAGACGGCCAGCGCTATCCAGCGCCCGTCCGCACGCCACAGCTCCAAACAGGCCGCGGCGGCGCTGAGTTCGAGCCAAGGCTGCGGCACCGGGACCCCCTCGCCGCCCCGCACGAGGGTGCTCCACAGGCTCATCTGCTGCGGCTCGCCCCAGCGCTCCGCCAGCACGGCGCTCAGTGCCCCGCACTCCGCCTCGCACTCCTCCAGCGCATCGAGCCGTGCGGTGCCGTCGTCCTCCCAGAACTCCTCACTCGTCACCAGGTCCGCGAGGTGGTAGCCGGGACCGCTGGTCACCCGGGCCGACCTGCTGCGCCGCGCCGGGAAGGGGCGGGCGCGTAACAGGTCGATCGTGGCGAGGTGTTGCTTGCGGGCGGGCGCGGCCATGTGGCCAGTAAACCGCCCGCCACTGACACCGGGGGCGCCCACGCTCCGCGCCCCTCTGACCCTGACGTGGCGCCCCGTCAGGCGTCGCGCCGCCGCACCGCGACCCAGCCCGCGACCACGGCCGCGAGAGCCCAGACGGCCGTCACGGCGAGACCCGTCCACGGCCCCAGACTGCTGTCGGGGTTCTGCTGGAGCACCAACTGGCCGGCCTTGTCCGGCAGATAGTCGGCGGCGCCCGCCGCGAGATCACCCATGACGAAGGGGACGATCAGCAGGAACGGGATCAGCATCGACAGAACCGCGACGCCGCTGCGCAGCAGCGCTGTCAGCCCGCAGGCGAAGAGCGCCATCAGCGTCAGGTAGACGGCGCTTCCGAAGCATGCCCGCAGCGCCCCGAGATCGGAGAGTTCGAGGCCCTTGGCGCCCAAGAGGTGCTGTCCCGCGAGGAACGCGGCGAACCCGGCGACCAGTCCCGCGGCCAGGACGAGTCCGCCCACGACGGCGGTCTTCGCGGCGTAGAAGACTCCGCGGCGCGGCACGGCGGTCAGCGAGACGCGCAGCGCTCCGTTGTGGAACTCCGAGGAGAACGCGGTGACGGCGAAGGCGATGGCGGCGATCTGACCGAAGTTGAGACCGTAGAACGAGGCGAACAGCGCGTCGAATCCCGCCTCGCTGTCCCCTCCCCCGTCGTCGACAGCGCAGACGAGTGCGCCGATGCCGACGGTGGCGACGACGACGGCCAGCAGCGAGCCCACCGACGAGCGCAGCGATCTGACCTTGACCCACTCGGACCTGGCAGCCGCCGTGAAGGACGCGACCGGATCGGCTGATACGGGCGGTACAGCCGTGGCGGTGGATGCGGACATGTCTCAGACCTCCTGGGCGAGTACGGAAGGGGCGGCGGCGAACTGGGTCTCGTCCGCGGTGAGTGCGAGATAGGCCTCTTCCAACGTGGCCTCGTCGTTGGCGAGTTCGAGGACGGGAAGGTTCTCCTCGGCCGCGAGCGGACCGAGGCGGGCCGCGCGGGCGCCCGGCACAGTCATGCGTCCGTCCTCGCCGAGTTCGGGTTCGTAGCCGGCGCGGAGCAGGACGCTGCGCAGCCGCTCCGGTTCGGTGGAACGCAGCCGCACGCGCGGCTGCACGTGGGCGTCGATGAAGGCGCGCATCGGGCTGTCCGCCAGCAGCCTGCCCTTGCCGAGCACCAGCAGGTGGTCGGCGTACGAGGCGGTCTCCGACATCAGGTGGCTGGAGACGAGGACGGTGCGCCCCTCGGCAGCGAGGCGGCGCAGCAGCTCCCGGATCCAGATGATGCCCTCCGGGTCGAGCCCGTTCGACGGCTCGTCCAGCATGAGCACGCCGGGATCGCCCAGCAGTGCGGCAGCGATGCCGAGACGCTGGCGCATGCCGAGCGAGAACGTCCTGACCCTGCGCCGGGCGACCCCGGCGAGACCGGTCTCCTCCAGCGCCTCGCCTGCCCGGGCGGCGGGGATGCGGTTGGCAGCGGCGAGCGTGAGGAGATGGTCGCGGGCGGTGCGGGAGCCGTGCGCGGCCTGGGCGTCCAGGAGTGCTCCGACGTGCCGCAGCGGCTGCCCCAGGCCGGCGAACGGCCGCCCCCCGACGGTTGCGGTGCCCGCCGTCGGACGTGAGAGCCCCAGTACGAGGCACATGGCGGTCGACTTTCCGGCTCCGTTGGGCCCGAGGAAGCCGGTGACCCTCCCCGGTTCAACGGAGAAGGTGACGCGGTCGACGGCACGCACGGCGCCGTACTCCTTGGTGAGTCCGTTCGCTTCGATGCAGGTCATGGCAGCAAGCCTGCCGACGCACGACGCCGGGCGCCTCCCCCGCCGGTGGGCCGTGCCTCCCCCGCGGGAGGAACGCTCCTCCCCCGCCCGGGGGAGGCGGGAGCACTTGCGGCGCTGGCACGATGAGGCCGTGCCCGCCCTCTCACTGCTGCCGCGACCGCTGCGAATGCCCGGCGCGCTGGTTCGCGCCGTCACCTACACGCGGTGGCTGCACCTGCTCATCGGCTCGTTGCCCGCGGTGGTGTGCAGCTTCGTCTACCCCGGCTGGATCGGCCTGCTGGAACCCGGCCTGCTGTGGGTCCTGGTGCTGCCGCTGCCGCTGCTGTGGTGTGCGGCGATCCTGCCGGACGCCCGGCTGGCCGAGGGGCTGCAGGCCCGGCTGATGCTGCGGCCGGGCCCGCACGCCCGGCACAGCCCCGAGGGAGCGGGCACCACCGTCCACGACGGTCTCTCGGCGGCTCCTTCGGCGTCCTGGAACGACCGCGCGAGGACCGCTCTCTGGCTGACGTTCCGGCACCAACTGGGCTTCGCCGTCGCCTGGTCGAGCGTCGTCCTCACGACGGCGGTAGTCGATCTGCTGGTCACTGCCTCGTCCGGCGCCCCGCAGACGGAGCTGGGCCCGTTCCTCCCGTCGGAGCCCGGGCAGTGCCTGCTCCTGGCCGCGGCGGCGTTCACCACGCTCGTGTGCGTCGTCGTGCTTCCCGGGCGGGTGGCGCTGGCGGCGGCCCGCCTCCTCCTCGGGCCCTCTCCCACGGAGTTGCTCGCCGCGGCGGAGGAGCGCACCGAGGCGATGCTCGAACGCAGCCGTCTGGCCGGGGAGTTGCACGACTCGATCGGGCACGCGCTGACGTTGTCCGTCGTCCAGGCGGGCGCGGCGCGTGCCGCGGGTTCGCCGGAGTTCACGGAGCGGGCCCTGTCCGCGATCGAGTCGTCCGGCCGGGAGGCGCTCGAGGACCTGGAACGCGTCCTGCGCCTGCTGCGCGAGGACGCGCCCCGGCCGGCGTCACGGCCGGGCGTCGAGGACGCCGGACGCCTGCTGGCCTCCGCGCGGGCGGCCGGGGCCCAGGTCACCGAGCGGATCAGGGGACCGCTCGGCGACCTCCCCGGCCCCGTCTCGCGCGAGGGCTACCGCATCCTGCAGGAGGCGCTGACCAACGTGCTGCGCCATGCGGGCCCGGTGCCGGTGGCGGTCTCACTCGAAGCCGGCGGGGGCGGCCTGGAACTCGAAGTGCGCAACCCGCTGCCGGAGAGTTCGACGTCCGCCGCCGGCCGCGCGGGAGGAAGGGGGCTGCGCGGGATCCGCGAGCGGGCCGAACTGCTGGGCGGCCGGGCAGAGACGGGGCCGGCCGGTGACGAGTGGCGCGTACGGGCCGTGCTGCCGCAGGCACCCCCGGGCGGCGGCCTCCGGGAACGCGGGCGCCGCCTGCCGGAGTCCGTGGCCTCCTCACCGGACGGCGCCCGCAGCACCGGGGGAACGGCGTGACAGGCTTCGGGGTGCGCCCGTGCCGGTGACCGTGCTCCTCGTCGACGACGAGCCGCTCGTGCGGGCGGGACTCAGGGCGATCCTGGAGGCCCAGCCGGACATCAGCGTGGTGGGCGAGGCCGCGGACGGCGCGGCCGTGGTGCCGCTGGTGCGTCAACTGCGCCCCGACGTGGTGGCGATGGACGTCCGCATGCCGCTGCTCGACGGGATCGAGGCGACGCGGGCGGTGCTGCGTTCCGTCCCCGGCCCGCCGAAGATCCTCGTGGTGACGACGTTCGAGCAGGACGACTACGTCTACCAGGCGCTGCGGGCGGGAGCGGACGGCTTCCTCCTGAAGCGCGCCGCGCCCGCCGAGATCGTCCACGCGGTGCGGCTCGCCGCCGAGGGCGAGAGCCTGCTCTTCCCAGCCGCTCTGCGCGAACTCGCCGCAGCCCACGGCAATCCGCGGGCGCGGGCGGTGCTGGAGCGTGCCGCGCTGACGGCCCGCGAGGAGGAGGTCCTGCGGCTGGTGGCCGCCGGGCTGACCAACGCGGAGATCGCGCAGCGGCTCGTTGTCGGCACGGAGACGGTGAAGACACACGTCAGCTCGCTGCTCGCGAAGCTCGGCGCGCGGGACCGCACGCAGGCCGTGATCCTCGCGTACGAGTCCGGTTTCGTCGCCCCGGGCTGACCGCCCCCTACTCGTGGTAATGGGAGGCCGGGCGGTACGATCCGCCTCACGGGACAGGCAGGGAGGCGGACTTGGCGCGGCTCTCCGGCAGGGATCCTTCTCTGCTGCGACGGATCAACTCGACTGCCGTGCTGCGTGTGCTGCGCTCCCAGTTCGGCCGCCCTCCGCTGACGCTGACGGACCTGGCCCACGCCACCGAGCTCTCCCGCCCGACGGTCGAGGGCGTCGTCGAGGGTCTGGTCGATGCCGGGCTCGCCGCCGAGGCCGAGGAGGAACCCGGCTCCGCTGCCCAGCACGCGCGACGGGGCCGTCCCGCCCGGCGCTTCCGCTTCCGGGCCGAGGCCGGGTACGCGCTCGGCGTGGAGGTCGGGTCGCACCGCATCGCGGCCGTCCTCTCCGACCTGACGGGCCGCACCACCGGCACGGCCGCGCGCGAGGTCGGCGAGGGAGCCCCCGAGGACCAGCGGCTGGCCGAGGCCCACGGGGCCGTGGACGAACTGCTGGAGAGCAGCGGCGTGCGGCGCGAGTCGCTGCGGGCGGTCGGCGTGGGCACGCCGGGCATCGTCGAGGCCGACGGCACCGTACGGCTCGGAACCGCGCTGCCCGGCTGGACGGGACTGCCGCTGGGCGAGCGGCTGAGGGAGCGTTTCTGCTGCCCCGTTCTCGTGGAGAACGACGCCAACGCCGGTGTCGTCGCCGAGCGTTGGAAGGGCGCGGCGGTCGGCGCCGAGGACGTCGTGATGGTGCTGATCGGGCTCAGCCCCGGCGCCGGCTCACTGATCGGCGGGCGGCTGCACCGCGGTTTCGGCGGCGCGGCCGGTGAGATCGGCGCCCTGCACCTGCTGGGGCGGGAGGCGACTCCGGAGCGGCTGCTGTCGACGACGGGCGAGCCGCTCCACCCTCTCGACGAGGCGGCGGTGGCGGGGGTCTTCGCGCTCGCCCGCGCCGGCGACGAGCAGGCGCGCCGGGCGATGGAACGCTTCGTGCAGCGGCTCGTCCACGACGTGGCCGCGCTGGTCCTCGCGCTCGACCCCGAACTGGTCGTCATCGGCGGCTGGGCGTCCGGGCTGGACGGCGTACTGGAGCCGCTGCGGGGCGAGTTGGAGCGCTACTGCCTGCGCCCCCCGCGCGTGGAGCTGTCGGTGCTGGGCGAGGCGGCGGTCGCGACGGGAGCGCTGCGGCTCGCCCTCGACCAGGTCGAGGACGAGCTGTTCAGCGTGGACGCCGGCTGACTGCCGGGCTCAGCCCGGCAGTTGGGGCTCAGCCCGGAGTCGGGGGCTCAGCCCGGCAGTTGAGGACTCAGCCGGCCATCAGGGCGCCGGGCTGGGCGTCCCCGAAGGTGAGCCTGCACGTGTCGGCCCGGTAGGTGGCGACGGCGACGGCGGCCGTCGTCCCGCGCGCGAGGTAGCGCGTGGTGACCACGAGCACCGGGGCGCCGGGCAGCCGGTCAAGCTGGCGGGCGTCGTCGGCGCGGGCCGAGCCCAGCTCCACGGTCCGCTCCTGCCCCTCGAGTTCGAGACGGTGCAGTTCGCGCAGGACCGCGCGGCCCCGGGCGGAGCCTCCCGCGGCCTCTATGGCGGGCAGTCCGGGGACGGATGCGTGCGGAACGTAGAGGAGTTCGGTGGCGACGGGCTGCCCGTGCGTCATGCGCGTACGGCGCACCGAGTGGACGGGTGACCCGGCGTCGTCACCCAGCAACCGCGCCACCGGGGCCGGCGGTTCGACGTCCTCGCAGTCGCCGGTCTGCCACGCGTCGTCGGGTGCGCCGGGCCAGCTGTCCTCCGCGGGGCCGACGTCGACACCGAAGCGGGGCGGTGCGACGGTGGTGCCCACGCCGCGCCTGCGCTGCAGGCGTCCCTCCAGTTCGAGCTGCTCCAGCGCCTGGCGCAGGGTCGCCCGGGCGACGCCGAAGCGGGCGGCGAGTTCGCGCTCGTTCGGCAGGATCTCCCCCACTTCGAACTCGGAGTCCAGCGCGTCGGACAGCACCGTCTTCAAGTGCCAGTACTTCGGCTCCGGCACAGCCTCCACCTGTGTGGTCCCCACAGTGGCCTCCGCTTTCCCCGCGTCCAGCCCGGCCCGCAGCGGCCGGACTTTATACGTGCTTGTTTTTTAAAGGTTGTTGCGTATGGCCGACGATAGGGCGGGTCCCCAGCTTGGTCAAGACCAATCCGGGGACCGGGAACCGTTCCCCGAAGCCGCCCTCAGCTGCGATGATCGATCATCGTTCACCAGGGTCGGGAGGGCATCGTCATGACGGAACAGCAGCGGGTCACGGTGGTCACGGGAGGCAGCAGAGGCATCGGCGCGGCCGTCGCCGTGCGCCTCGCGCGGGCCGGCCACCACGTCGGCATCGGCTACGAGCGCTCGCGGGAGGACGCGCAGGAGACGGCCCTCGCCGTCCGGGCCGAGGGCATGCGCGCGGTGGCCGTTCAGGTGGACACCAGCGTCGAGGAGCAGGTCGAGCGGCTCTTCGACACGGTGCGCGACGAGCTGGGCGCTGTGACGGGCCTCGTCAACAACGCCGCGGTGTCCGGCCCGTTGGGCGGTTTCACCGAGACGCCGACGTCCGTGATGCGCCGCGTGCTCGACGTGAACGTCCTCGGCGCGCTGCTGTGCGCGCGGCGGGCCCTGCTGGAGATGTCGACGGGACACGGCGGCGAGGGAGGCAGCATCGTCAACATCTCCTCCTGCGCGGCGACCCTCGGGGCACCCGGCGAGTACGTCCACTACGCGGCGTCCAAGGCGGCGGTGGACGCGATGACGGTCGGACTGGCGAAGGAGTTCGGGCCGCAGGGAGTCCGCGTCAACTCGGTGCAGCCGGGGGCCGTGCTGACCGGGATGCACGCCGCCATGGGCGATCCGGACAGGGCGTGGAAGAAGGCGGACGCGACGCCGCTGCGCCGCCCCGGCGAGCCCCGGGAGATCGCGGACGCCGTCGCCTGGCTGATGTCGGACGAGGCGTCCTTCACCAGCGGTGCCGTTCTGCGCGTCTCCGGCGGACTGTGACCGACGCCGGACCGTGGTCGAGGCGGGCCGCCGGACAGCCCGGGGTGAGGGGCTGCCGGCTGCCGGGCGGAGCGGTCAGGGCGTGAACCGGGTCAGCTTGTCGGGGTTGGCGACGATGTAGACGCTCTGGATGCGGCCGCCGGCGACGTCGATCTGCAGGACGTCCGTGGGGACTCCCTGCTCCGTCGCGAGCAGGGCGGGGCCGCCGTTGACCTCGATGAACCTGAAGTCCTTCGCGGCGAGGCCGCGTCGGGCGATCGCCTCCGCGAAACGGCCGACCTTGTCCGCGGTGGTGATGGCGCGCATCGGCGCCTTCGCCTTGCCGCCGCCGTCGCCGAGGAGGCGGACGTCCGGGGCGAGCATCTCCATCAGCGCGGCGAGGTCGCCCCGGGTGGCGGCGGCCAGGAACCGCTCGGTCAGGTCGCGCCGGGCCTCGGGGTCGACGTCGAAACGGGGGCGCCGCTCGGCCACGTGCGCGCGGGCTCGGCCGCCGAGCTGGCGTACTGCCGCCTCGCTGCGGTCGAGGGCGGCGGCGATCTCCGCGTACGGGAACCCGAAGGCCTCGCGCAGGACGAACACCGCGCGCTCCAGGGGCGAGAGCGACTCCATCACGACCAGCAGGGCGAAGGAGACGGACTCGGCGGCCAGCACGCTCTGCGCGGCGTCCGGTTCCGCACCGCCCCGCTCCGGGCCGGTGCCCGCGTGCGTGAGGAGCGGCTCGGGCAGCCACGGCCCGACGTAGGTCTCCCGGCGGCGCTGCGCCGAGCGGAGCCTGTCGACAGCGAGGCGGGTGGCCACGCGCACCAGGTACGCGCGGGGCTCCCTCACGCCGTCCCTTCCCGCGGACTGCCAGCGCAGCCAGGCGTCCTGGACGACGTCCTCGGCGTCGGCGACGCTGCCGAGCATGCGGTAGGCGACGCCCATCAGGACCCCGCGGTGCTGCTCGAAGACGGCCGTGGCGTCCTGGGCGGCATCCGGACCGCGGCCGCCTCGGCCGTCGCGGTCGTCCCGGGCACCGCCGCCGCGACCGACGAGCGGGCCGCCGCCGGCAGAACCGCCCCCGTCCGGGGCTTCGTTGGAGGATGTGCCGGCACGGCGGAGTCGGGCGTCGGGGTCGGCTGCGCTCTGTTCGGCGTCCACCCGCACATCATCGCAGTCCTGCCCCCGCGGACAGCGGGCGACCTTCCACGCGGGCTCACTTGCTGACATCGTGTCTACGAACTGCCGTGCCCCCGCACCGCGACCGGTGTCCGGGCCCGAACCCGACAGGAACGCCCATGACCGCTGTCGCCTCGCCCCATGTCCCCGTACCCCGGACCGAGTCGTTCGTGCGCGTCTCGCCCGCCGGGTCGCCGTCCTTCGACCTCGCCTACGAGCGCCGCGGCAGCGGCGAACCCGTCGTGCTGCTGCACGGCATCGGACACCACTGGCAGGCGTGGGAGCCGGTGCTGAGCATCCTGGCCGCCTCGCACGAGGTGGTCGCCGTCGATCTGCCGGGCTTCGGCGCCTCGCCGCGGCTGCCCGAGGGCGTCTCCTACGAACTGGAGAGCGTGATCCCGCTGCTGGGCGAGGGTCTCCGTGCCCTGGGGCTCGATCGGCCGCACCTGGTCGGCAACTCCCTGGGCGGGCTGCTGGCCCTGGAGCTCGCGCTGCACGGCCACGCGAGCTCGGTCACCGCACTGTCCCCGGCCGGCTTCTGGACACAGGCGGAGCGCCGCTACGCCTACGCCCTGCTGACGGGCATGCGGACCGGGGCGAAGGCCATACCGGACGGGCTGCTGCGGCGGCTCGCGGGCAGCACCGCCGGGCGCGCCGCGCTGACCGGCACCATCTACGCCCGGCCCGGCCGCCGTTCACCCGAGGCGGTCGTCGCCGAGACCCACTCGATGCGCGCGGCCACGGGTTTCGCACCGGTGCTGGCCGTCGGCAGGCGCCCCGGCTCCGTCTTCGACCACGACCTCCCCGGGATGCCCGTGACCATCGGCTGGGGCGCCAAGGACCGCTTGCTCCTCCCCCGCCAGGGGATCCGCGCGAAGAAGACGATCCCCGGCGCCCGTCTGGTCCCCCTCCCCGGCTGCGGGCACGTGCCGATGAACGACGACCCGGCGCTCGTCGCACGGCTCGTACTGGAGACGGCGCGGGCCGCCTGACAGCACCGCCTCCGCCGGACGGCGCCGCTCAGGGCCGGTGTGCCGCCGGCACCTCCTCCTCCGGGGGCGGCGGCGGGGGCGGGGTGCCGTCGCCGAAGGGGCGTCCGCCCAGTTGCTCGCGGTGGTGCGGGGACGTCCAGCCGGACAGGTCCGGCCCGCAGGGCACGATGCCCGTGGGGTTCACGCCGGTGTGGACCTCGTAGTAGTGCCGCTTGATGTGGTCGAAGTCGACCGTGTCGCCGAAGCCGGGCGTCTGGTACAGGTCCCGGGTGTAGGCCCACAGGACGGGGTCCTCGGTGAGCTTGTAGCGGTTGCACTTGAAGTGGCCGTGGTAGACGGCGTCGAAGCGCACCAGCGTCGTGAACAGGCGGATGTCGGCCTCGGTGATGCTCTCGCCGACGAGGTAGCGGCGGCCTGCGAGCCGTTCGGAGAGCAGTCCGAGGCGGCGGAAGACGTCCTCGAAGGCGGCCTCGTACTCCGCCTGGCCGGTGGCGAAACCCGCCCGGTACACGCCGTTGTTGAGGTCCCGGTAGACCCCCTCCATCACCTCGTGCATCTCCTCGCGCAGCTCCTGCGGATACAGGTCGGGCGCGCCCGGCCTGTGCAGGTCCGTCCACTCGGTGGCGAGGTCCAGGGTGATCTGCTGGAAGTCGTTGGTGACCAGCCGGCCGCTGGGCACGTCCACCACGGCGGGGACGCTCACGCCGCCGGGGTAGTCCCTCTCGCGCGCGTCGTATGCCTCGTGGAGGTAGCGGATGCCCAGGACGGGGTCCTTGCCGTCCGGGTCGAGCGTGAAGCGCCAACTGCGCTCGTCCTGGAGGGGATCGGTGACGGCCAGCGACAGCGCGTCCTCCAGCCCCAGCAGCCGCCTGGAGATCGCCGCCCTGCTCGCCCACGGGCAGGCCCGGCTGATCACGAGCCGGTAGCGGCCGGCCTCGACGGGCCAGCCGTCCGCCCCGTCCGCTGTGATCCGGTCCGCGAAGTGGCTCTTCGACCTCTTGAAGGGCTTCTTGCCGTACTTCTCGTTGCCGTCCATCGTGCCGTCGCCCTCGCGGCTCATCGTGCACGTTCCTTCCCTGTCGGGTCTCCGTCGCGGAGACCTGCCCACCTCGAAGGGGCGCCTACGGGCCCCCCGGGACCGCCGTCGCGGCTGTGCTCGGGCCCTCGTCCTCTGCCCAGCCCCGCGTGCACAGCACCAGCCGGTATCCGTCCGGGTCCTCGACGGTCACGCCCCAAGTGTCCCAGTACGGGTTGCGCGCCGGTACGCGCCTGCCGCCGTGCTCCTCCAGCTTCGCCACCGTCTCCTCCGGAACGGGGCCGTCGAGGTAGATCACGAGCAGATCGTCCTCCCCCGGTGTCGGCTCCACGGGACGCTCCTCGTCCCGCGCCAGCTCCAGGTGCCAGCCCGCGCCCCGCGGCCCCGCCATCAGCAGCGCGTACTCCTCCCCGCCGCCCCTGGCGGGGCCGGGCTCACCGCGGTAGAGCACGTCGAGGCCGAGGCCGCCCACCCAGAAGCGCTCGGCGGCCGCCAGGTCGCGCGTCGGGCGGGCGATACGGATGTGGTCGCGGACGCCGATCGTCATGGATCACGGGCTCCCTGTCTGCGCCCGGGGGCGCGCGGTCTGCGGGCTCGGCCGGGGCGTGGCCCCCCGACCGCAAACCGTAGACAGCGCCGCGTCCGAACTCCTCGGCCCGCAGGACCTGTTGACGTACGTCCGCGGACCTGGGCCGGAGGTCCCGGCCGCGACCGGACGCCACAGGGCGGGCCCCGGTGCCGGGCCGTGGGGTCAGACGATCTCCTCGCTCATCTCCGCCAGTTCGCGTTCGTCGCCGCCGGCCCGGTACCCGGGTGTGGTGTACGAGCCGCGCCCGGAGACGGCCCACCACAACGTCGCCAGGCCCAGCACGCCGATGAGCGCGAGCGGCGCGTAGTTGAAGGACTCGACGTCGACGGGCGTCTTCTGGGGGAGGCAGAAGAGCACCGTCACGAAGACGACCCAGACCACGGCCGTCCAGCCGATGGGCACTCCCCAGCGTCCGAGGTTCCACTTGCCCTGCTGGAAGCGGTCCTTGTTGCGCAGCCGCAGGTAGATCGGGATCGCGTAGGCGGGTGTGACGCCGATGACGGCGATCGCGGTGACCGCGCCGTACGCGGCCTCGCTGTAGAGCGCCGGCAGGGCGAGCAGGGCCGCGACTGCCACCGTCAGCATGACCGCGCGCGCCGGCGTGCCGGTGCGCGGGTGGACGCGCCGCCAGTGCGTGGAGAAGGGCAGTGCGCCGTCGCGGGAGAAGGCGAAGACCATGCGGCTGGCGGCGGCCACCTCCGCGTTGCCGCAGAAGAGCTGGGCGACGATCACGACGAGCAGCAGCAGCTTCGCGCCCGTGAGTCCCAGCGCGTCCAGGAAGATCTGCGCGGGCGGCACTCCGGTCGCGCTGCCCTGTGTCCCGGCGTAGTCCTGGATCGCGAACGTCAGCCCGACCAGCAGCACGAAGCCCGCGAGCCACGACCAGCCGACGGCCCGCACGATGCCGCGTGCCGCACTGACCTCGGCGTTCGTCGTCTCCTCGGAGAGGTGTGCGCTGGCGTCGTACCCCGTGAAGGTGTACTGGGCCACCAGCAGACCGATCATGACGACGTACACCGGGCTCGACCAGTTCGTGTCGTTGACGAACTCACCGAAGACGAAGGACGCGGAGCGGTGTTCCGACGGGACGACCGCCAGCACCGTGACGATCAACGCGACGCCGGCGAAGTGCCACCACACGCTCACCGAGTTGAGCACGCTGACGAGGCGCACGCCGAAGAGGTTCAGCGCCGCGTGCAGCACGAGGATGCACAGGAAGATCAGCATCACGGTCCCCGGCGTCGGCTCGATCCCCCACTGGAGGTTCAGCAGCGCTCCGGTGAACATCGCGGCGCCGTAGTCGATACCGGCCAGAGTGCCCAGCAGCCCCAGCAGGTTGAGCCACCCGGTGTACCAGCCCCAGCGGCGCCCTCCGAGCTGGTCCGCCATGTAGTACAGCGCACCCGAGGTGGGATACGCGCTGGTGACCTCCGCCAGCCCGGCACCGACGAACATCACCATCAGGCCCACCAGGACCCAGCCCCAGATCATCACCGCGGGCCCGCCGGTGACCAGGCCGAAGCCGTAGAGCGTCATGCATCCGGAGAGGACGGAGATGACGGAGAAGCTGATGGCGAAGTTGCCGAACGAGCCCATCCGCCGGATCAGCACGGGGTGGTAGCCCAGATCGCGGAGCTTGGCGTCGTCGTCGATGCGGCCGGGGCGACGCGACCTGGCGGTGGGGAACACGGAACCTCCTGCGGGACTTTCTGGGTACGGAACGGCGAGGGGGTGGCGGCGGAAGAGGGGCGGAGCGGAAAGAGGGGAACGGCGAGGGGCGGCGGAGCCGGAGGGGTCAGTCGTCCGCGGCGAGGCAGTGGTCGCGCGCCCGGAGGAACTCCGTCCTGGCCGCTTCCGGCTGTTCGGGGTCCTCGGCGACCTGCAGCCAGGGCTGCGGGGTGAAGTACGGGCCGAGAGCGGCGAAGACCCGGGCGGCGTCCGACGTGCGCTGGCCGGCCCACAGGGCGTGGGCCAGATGGTTCAGGTCCAGCACCGACTGGGTGGTGGGGTCCGTCAGCTCGAACCACCCCTGCAGCGCCGATCGCGCGTCGAGGGCGACCGGGTCGTGCGACCACTGCCTGCTCAGCAGCAGATGGCCGCTGGACGGCTGGGCAGCGCGCTGGCGCCGGTACTGCTCCACGTAGGCGTACAGGGGCAGCGCCAGCAGTTCCGAGCCGGCCGGGGCCCACGAGGAGACCCAGCGGACGAAGTCGATCGCCGAGGCGCGTGACCCCGCGTTCCCCGCGTCCCGCTCCGCGCGGGCGTGGAGGAAATGGAGCATGCGGTGGTGCGCCTCGCGGTTGTAGCGGTCGCGCTCGTAGACGCGGTACAGCAGGCCCCAGGGGCCGGGCGGCAGCATCGGCTCGGCGGCGCGTTCGCGGTGCTCTGCGCGTTCCTGGCGCTGGTCGAGTCTCGCCAGGGCGAGCAGCGCCACCCAGGGCACGGGGTCCGCGGGCAGCAACTCGGCCGCCGCATAGCACTCCTGACGGGCTTCCTGCTCCAACTCCTGTGCGGTGTGGTGTTGTTCACGACGGGCCCGGACCGCGCGCTCCACGGCCACCCTGGCGTGCATCATGCGTGCGTCGGGGTCCTTCGGCGACTCCTGCAGCCAGGTCTCGACCACGTGCGAACCCGCCGCGACGACGCCGAGCACCTGCGAGCGCGTCGTACGCAGCCCCCAGGAGCTGCCGGTACTCGCCAGCAGCGTGCGCATCGCCATCCAGCGTCCGGCGCGCAACTCCTCGACGGCGCCGCGCAGTTCGAAGTCGAAGCCGGCGGGGCTGTAGACGATGCGGACGCCGCGGCCGTGGCTGCCTGCCGTGCCCCTCATCGGCGCTTCCCCGCAGCCTCACAGCCGGCACGCCCCGGCTGCGGGCACGGCTCGGGGGCAGGGGGGCTGTACGACATCACAAGCGGTCCTCAACGACTGGGGCAGGGCCCGCTCCGGCATGCGTGCACCGCTGGTCAGGCAAGCAGGCATGCGCGACGACGGGTCCCGGATTCGCCACCGAACCTAACCTTTCACCATCGCCTGACGGCGGTCGGGAAGTGTGACGGTTCTGCGCCGAAAGCCGCAAGCGCAGACAGCTTTGGAGTCATTGTCGTTTCAGTCCGTTCTCGTCGGTGCTCTGCCCGCGCCGCACGCCGCATCAGGGCATGCGGGCCCTCAGCCGCCCGCGGCCGGCACGTCCGCGAGTCGAGTGACGTCACTTTGACCTCCGGCGGGCCAGGAGGGAAGAGTCCTGCGGCAATCGAGACCCGACCGCGTCATAGCCCCCGGCGCACCCCGGGCGGCACCGGGACGTCGTCCGGAACCGGGGCCCCCTTGCCCGGACGGGCCCCGTCCCCGGGATGACGAGCACCACGCCGATCATCCGGAACCCTTTCAGCCGCCGCGGCGTCGGTGTTGACTGAGTCCAGTCCCATGCTGCGCTCCACGCAGCGCCGCGTGCGCCGCCCCCGGCGGTGGCACGTGTCGCTGTGCTCGGCCCGTACCCGCCTGCTCCGTACGACCGCGATCCAGGAGGCTCGTCCATGGCGCACGAGGAACCCGGCAACCCGCTCACCCCCGGCCTGGTCCCGGCACGCCGCACGCTGCTGCGCGGCTCGCTCGCGGCCTCGGCCGCGCTGTCCCTCTCGGGGGCGGCCCCCGCCCAGGCGCTCAAGGGGCGTCCCGCCGCGAAGTGGGGGGTGCAGGCGGGGGACGTGACCTCGTCGTCGGGACTGATCTGGGTGCGGTCGGACCGCAGGGCCCGGATGGTCGTGGAGACCTCGGCGACGGAGTCCTTCCGCAACGCGCGCCGCTGGATCGGCCCCGTCGTGGGCCCGGACACGGACTACACGGGCATGACGCCGGTGCACGGCCTGCCCGCCGGGGAGCAGGTGCACTACCGGGTCATGCTGGCCGACGCGGACGACCCGCGGCGCACGGGCGAGCCCGTACGCGGCACCTTCCGCACGGCTCCGGACAAGCGCCGCCACAAGGTGCGCTTCCTCTGGTCGGGCGACCTCGCGGGACAGGGCTGGGGCATCAACCCCGACCGGGGCGGCTATCCGATCTTCGAGGAGATGCGCCGCCTCGACCCCGACTTCTTCCTCAACAGCGGCGACTCGATCTACGCCGACGGCCCGCTCGCGGAGAAGGTCGCCCTGCCGGACGGCGGGGTGTGGCGCAACGTCGTCACCGAGGAGAAGTCCAAGGTCGCCGAGACGCTCGCGGAGTTCCGCGGCAACTTCCGCTACAACCTGCTCGACGGCAAGCTGCGCCGCTTCCAGGCCCAGGTGCCCTCCATCGTCCAGTGGGACGACCACGAGGTCCTCAACAACTGGTATCCGGGCGAGATCCTCGACGACGACCGCTACAAGGTCAAAGACGTGGACACCCTCGCCGCCCGCTCGCTGCGCGCCTTCAGCGAGTACCACCCCCTCACCACGCTGCCGCCGAAGGACGAGGACGGCCGCGTCTACCGGGTCGTGCGGCACGGCCCGCTGCTGGACGTCTTCGTCCTCGACATGCGCGCCTACCGGGGCCCCAACTCGCCCGGCAGGCAGGACCAGGCCCCCCGGGGCATCCTCGGCGAGCGGCAACTGAAGTGGCTGAAGCGGGAGTTGTCGCGCTCGCGTGCGGTGTGGAAGGTGATCGCCTCGGACATGCCGGTCGGGCTCGTCGTCCCCGACGGCAAGACGGACTTCGAGGGCGTGGCGCAGGGCGACCCCGGTGCCCCGCTGGGCCGGGAGCTCCAACTGGCCGAACTCCTGCGGCACATCAAGACGGAACGCATCACCGGCACCGTGTGGTTCACCACCGACGTGCACTACACCTGCGCCCAGCACTACGAGCCGGAGAAGGCGGCATTCAAGGACTTCGAGCCCTTCTGGGAGTTCGTCTCGGGCCCGCTCAACGCAGGAGGCTTCCCCGCGCTGAAGCTAGACGGCACTTTCGGGCCCGCCCAGCCGTTCGTCAAGGCACCGGAGACGGCCAACGTGCCGCCCACGGAGGGCGGTCAGTACTTCGGACAGGTGGACATCGACGGGGAGAGCGGTGAGATGACGGTGCGTCTGCGGGAGGAGGGCGGCGCTGTGCTGTTCACGAAGGTGCTGCAGCCCGGCCGCGTCGGCCAGTGACCCGATGACCGGCGCCCGTCTGAACTACCCGGCGGCCGGGGCGACCCGGCACGGGCCGCAGGAGTGGCCGGACGGCTATCGCAGGCTCCGGGTCCGTACGCGACTGGGGCACGGCCAGGCCGACTTCGAGGCCGCCGCCGAGGCGCTGTCGACATGGCGACTGCACCGGGAGGCGGGCGTGCGCTTCGGCACGGAGGCGCTGCGCGCGTCCCCGGGCGTCGACGTCGTCGTCGGGCTCGGCGTCGGAGCGCTGCGGCTGCACGCCCCCTGCCGGGTGGTGTGGACCGTCGCCGAGAAGCGCAGCGCCGGCTGGGCGTACGGGACGCTGCCGGGCCACCCGGTGCGCGGCGAGGAGGCGTTCGTCGTCAGCAGGGACGCAGGCGGCACGGTCTGGCTGGAGGTGCGCGCCTTCAGCAGACCGGTGTCGTGGTTCACGGTCGCCGCCGGTCCCCTGCTGCCGGTCTTCCAGCGCTGGTACGCACGCCGGTGCGGCACCGTGCTGCGGCGGCTGGTCGCCCGGTCCCGGGACGGCGCGGCGAGCGGTACGGGGACCGGCCCGGCGGAGCGCCGGTGACGGCGCGCCGTTCTCGGGACGTCCCGAAGCAGCCGTAATCCGACGGTCACAAAGCGTTCTTGATCGGGCAATGGCAGTGGGTGAGAGTGGGTCGCATGACTGACATGTCGCAGAACGAGCAGCCATCCCGTCACGGCTTCCTGCGTCTGGTCGGCGGAAGCGTGCAGGAGAGCTGGAGCAGGCTGCGGCGGCGCTGCGCCTCCGCGGCGGAGCCGCCGCGGAGCGGCGCCGGCGGCGTGGAACCACCGGCGGGGGCCGGGGCGACGTCGCTGTGGCTGATGCGCACGACGGTGCACGAGGAGCCAGGGGCGCTCGCCGAACTGTGCACCGCACTGGCGCGCGGACGCATCGACATCGTCTCGCTGCAGACCTTCCCGCTGGGACCGCGGCCGGCGGACTCCTCCACCGCAGCGGATACTCCGTCCCCGTCCGGGGGCCGGCTCGACGCGGACGCCGGGCACTTGCCGGAGCAGAGCATCGACGAGTTCGTGCTGCGCGCTCCCCGCGAGGTCGAGGCGGCGGAGCTGCACCGGCTGATCGAGGCGGCGGGCGGGCGCCACACATGGGCGGAGCGCGCCGACGAGGATTCCCTCGTCGACATCCCGACCCGTGTCCTGCAGCTCGCCACCCGCACCGCCCTGGACACGGCCGAACTGCCGCTCGTCCTGCGGCAGTTGCTCGGCAGATGCACCATCCGCTCGGTTCCGCGCGTCTCACCGTCCGGCCGCAGGACCGATCCGGAGGTGCTGGACGTGCCTCCGGAGGGCCGCTGGGAGGGGACCGTGCTGCGGCTGCGGGACCCGGCAGGAGGGGTCCTCGTCATCGAACGGCCGCAACTGCCCTTCGCGCCCAGTGAGTTCGCTCGCGCACGCGCGCTCGTCGAGCTGGACCGGCAGCTGGGCGCCGGGAAACGGGTGCCGCACTCCCCGGACAGCGTCACTCTCTCCGGAGGGCCGTCCGTCACGGTGCGCCGTGCCGACACCCGGGACGTCGACGCGGCGCTCGCCCTGCACGGGCGCTGCTCCCGGGAGACGCTCTCCAAGCGCTACCACGGGCCCGTCGCCGACGCCGACTCCTTCCTCACGCATCTGCTCTCCCCCCGTTTCGGCCGCTCCCTGGCGGTGGAGACCGCACCGGGGGAGTTCGCCGCGCTCGGCCACCTGCTGTGGGACGGCGAGGAGACCGAGGTCGCCCTCCTCGTCGAGGACGCCTGGCAGCACCGCGGCCTCGGCGGCGAACTGCTGCGCCGTCTCGTCGAGATGGCGCTGGAGGACGGCGCGGGCAGCGTGTACGCCGTCACCCAGGCGTCCAACACGGCCATGGTCGCGGCGATGCGCGGCCTCGGTCTGCCGCTGGACTACCAGATCGAGGAGGGCACGCTGGTCGTCACGGCGCAGCTGTCGGGTGCAGCTCCCGCTGTACGGGCTCTCTCGTGCGCCCCGTCGGTTTCGGACTGACCCCCAGAGCACGGTCCAGGTCCTGCCACAGGTCCTCGACGTCCTCCAGACCGACCGACATGCGCAGCAGCTTCTCGCTGATCCCGGCGCTGTGCCGGTCGCCCTCGGCGACGATGCGGTGGCTGATCGACGCGGGGTGCTGGATGAGGGTGTCGACGGAGCCGAGGCTGACCGCCGGGGTGATCAGCCGCACCCCGGCCGTGACGGCGTGCGGGTCGCCCTCCACCTCGAAGGCGACCATCGCCCCGCCGAGCCGCGGGTAGTGCACGCGGGCGATCCGGGGGTCCGCCCCCAGCCGCCCGGCGAGCTCGGCCGCGGTGCGGGACTGCGCCCGTACGCGCACCGGCAGCGTGGACAGCCCGCGCAGCAGCAGGTATCCGGCGAGCGGGTGCAGTACGCCGCCCGTCGCGAAGCGCACCTGCCGCAGCCGGCAGGCGAACTCCTCGTCGCAGGCCACGATCCCGCCCAGTACGTCGCCGTGGCCGCCCAGATACTTTGTGGCGCTGTGCAGGACCAGGCGCGCCCCCGATTCGTGCGGGCGCTGCAGGACGGGAGTGGCGAAGGTGTTGTCCGCCAGCAGCGGCACCGAACCGCACGAGCGGGCGAGGGCGGCGAGGTCGACCTCCGCGAGTGTGGGGTTCGCGGGGCTCTCGACCATCACGAGTCCGGTGTCGGGCCGGATCGCCGCCTCGACGCCGGCCGGGTCGGTCCAGGTGACCTCGGTGCCCAGCAGCCCGCTCTCCAGCAGATGGTCGCTGCACCCGTACAGCGGGCGCACGGCGACGACGTGACGCAGCCCCTCGGCGGCCCGGACCAGCAGCGTGGCGGTGAGCGCGGCCATACCACTGGCGAACGCCACCGCGGACTCCGTCCCTTCGAGCCGTGCGAGGGCGTCCTCGAAGCGCGCGACCGTCGGGTTGTCCAGCCGCGCGTACACCGGCGGGCCGTCGGGCCGTGCGCCGCCCGAGGCGAACTCGTCGATGCGTGCCGCCTCGGCACGGGTGTCGGGTGCGGGGTAGGTGGTCGACAGATCCAGCGGGACCGCGTGCACGCCGAGGGCCGCGAGGTCGTCCCGTCCGGCGTGGACGGCCTCGGTCGCCTGAGCGCGCGGGTACGGGGCGGCGGCCGGCGCGCTCGAGGGGGCCGGCGGGGCGCTGGTCTGCGTGTTCTCCATGCGCGCATCCTGAACAACTGCCGGACTGCGGGGTGGAACGACCGTGCTACGTTCGCCAGATGAACGATTCTGTCGCACTGGATCCGGTCGACCTGGAGCTCCTCCGTCTCCTGCAGAACGACGCCCGGATGACGTACCGCGACCTGTCCGCCGCCGTGGGCGTCGCGCCGTCGACCTGCCTGGACCGGGTGACGCGGCTGCGCCGCAGCGGCGTCATCCTCGGCCAGGAGCTGCGCCTCGACGCGTCGCGGCTGGGCCGTCCGCTGCAGGCGCTGCTGTCGGTGCAGGTCCGGCCGCACCGGCGCGAGCTGGTCGGCCCCTTCGTGGAACGCATCCGCGCCCTCCCGGAGTCGCGCGCGCTGTTCCATCTGGCGGGCCCCGAGGACTACTTGGTCCACGTGGCGGTGACCGGCACGTCGGATCTGCAGCGGCTCGTGCTGGACGAGTTCACCTCGCGCAAGGAAGTCGCCCGTGTGGAGACCCGGTTGATCTTCCAGCGCTGGGAGTGCGGTCCGCTGCTGCCGCCGGGCTGATGTTGATGACGGCGGGGGCCCGCACGTACGAGGATGGATCCATGTCCGATGCCAAGAACCCCACCCCCCTCCCGCGGCAGGTCGCCGACTCCTACGTCGACGCCCTCGTCGAACTCGACCCGATCACCGGCAGCTACCTCGGCGTGCCCGAGAGCCACAGCCGGCTGCCCGACTTCTCCCCCGCCGGTCAGGAGGCCCTCGCCGATCTGAGCCGCATGACCCTGCGCAAGCTCTCCGAGGCCGAGGAGCAGCAGGGCGCCTCCGACCCCGCTGAGCGGCGCTGCGCGCGGCTGCTCCGCGAGAGGCTGACGGCCGAACTGGCCGTGCACGACGCCCAGGAGGGCCTCCGGGCGGTCAGCAACATCCACTCGCCCGTCCACTCCGTGCGGGGCATCTTCACCGTGATGCCCTCCGAGACCCTCGAAGACTGGACGGCCGTGGCGCAGCGGCTGCGCGCCGTCCCCGAGGCGCTGGAGGGCTACCGCGAGTCGCTGGCCGCCGGGCTGGAGAAGGGGCTGCACGCGGGGCCGCGCCAGGTCTCCACCGTCCTGACGCAGCTGGATGAGTGGGTCGGCGACGGCGACGGCGACGGCGAAGGAGGGGACGGGCGAGGCTGGTTCTCGGCCTTCGCCGCCGAGGGTCCCGAGTCGCTGCGCGACGTGCTCGACGCAGCGGCGGCGGAGGCCACCGGCGCCGTCGCCCGACTGCGCGACTGGCTGCGCGACGTGTACGCACCCGGGGTCGAGGGTGCGGCGGAGATCGTCGGACGTGAGCGCTACGCGCTCTGGTCCCGCTACTGGAACGGGACCGACCTCGACCTCGACGAGGCGTACGCCTATGGCTGGTCCGAATTCCACCGGCTGCTGGCCGAGATGCGCACGGAGGCGGAGAAGATCCTGCCCGGCGCCTCCACGCCGTGGGACGCGCTGCGCCACCTCGACACCGAGGGGGAGGCCGTCGAAGGCGTCGACGAAGTACGGGACTGGCTGCAGGGGTTGATGGACGAGGCCGTCGAGAAGCTGGACGGCACGCACTTCGAACTCGCCGGGCCGGTCAAGCGCGTCGAGTCGCGGATCGCGCCGCCCGGCGGTGCGGCGGCCCCCTACTACACGCAGCCGTCGCTGGACTTCTCCAGGCCGGGGCGCACCTGGCTCCCGACGATGGGCGAGACCCGCTTCCCCGTCTACGACCTCGTCTCGACGTGGTACCACGAGGGCGTTCCGGGGCACCATCTGCAGCTCGCGCAGTGGGTGTACGTCGCGGACGAACTGTCCCGGTACCAGACCACGGTGGGCATGGTCAGCGCCAACGCCGAGGGGTGGGCGCTGTACGCCGAGCGGCTCATGGACGAACTCGGCTTCCTGGTCAACGCCGAGCAGCGGCTGGGCTACCTCGACGCGCAGATGATGCGGGCGGCGCGGGTGATCGTCGACATCGGCATGCACCTGGAGCTGCGGATCCCGGACGACTCGCCGTTCCACCCGGGCGAGCGGTGGACGCCGGAGCTCGCGCAGGAGTTCTTCGGCATGCACAGCGGCCGCCCGGCCGACTTCGTGGAGAGCGAGCTGGTGCGCTACCTGGGCATGCCGGGCCAGGCGATCGGCTACAAGCTGGGCGAACGCGCCTGGCTCAAGGGCCGCGAGGCCGCCCGCGAGGCGCACGGCGACGACTTCGACCTGAAGAAGTGGCACATGGCGGCGCTGTCCCAGGGCTCGCTCGGTCTCGACGACCTCGTCACCGAGCTCTCCGCTCTCTGAGCGGCGGCCTCCGCCGGACAGTGAGCCGCCGCGGCGCGCCGAGGCGTCGCACACCGGTCGCGGACGGAGGGGGCGCGGTTCGTGACGCCATGTCGACGGGTCGACTTCTCGAGAAGTCGGCCCGTCGGCTCGTCGTCACAGCCGTGGCGATGCCGCGGTGGCGCTATGGCGGTTCACGCTGCCCGGCTCAACGGCCGAAGCCGTTCTCGGAGTTGACGACCTCACCGGTGATCCAGCTCGCCTCGTCCGTGGTGAGCCAGGAGACCAGCCTGGCCGGCACGTCCGGGGTCGCCCACTGCCCACCGGGGAAGAGCGCGGCGACTCTGTCGTAGTCGGCCCCGGTGCGGTAACCGGTGTCCACCGGGCCGGGGTTGACCGCGTTGACCGTGATTCTGGGGGCCAGCGCCGTGGCAAGCGTGCGCACCGACGACGCCAGCGCGCCCTTCGCGAGGGCGTAGCACAGCTCGCCGGGCATTCCGCCCCTGACGTCCTGACCGGAGGTCATCGTCACCACCCGTCCTGTGGGGGCGTCCTCGCCGCGGTGCTGCGCGGCGAAAGCCTGCACCAGCAGGATCACCGAGCGGGTGTTGACGGCCCAGTGGGCGTCGAGCATGGCGGCGTCGACGGACTCGAGCGGCCCGTCGCTGCCGCTGAGCGCGTGGTTGCAGACGAGGGCGTCGAGCCGGGGCGCGGCGAGCGCGCCGGTCGCCTCCTCGACCAGCCGGGCCGGGGCGCCGGGCTCGGTCAGGTCGGCGGGGCCGTGGGCGACGAGTGCTCCGGCGGTCGCCGTCTCCTGGACGCTGCGGACGAGCGCCTCCGGCCCGTCGGGGTCGGAACCCCAGGGCTGCGCGTCGTCGTGCGGACGGTGATGGTGCAGGTAGACGGACGCTCCGTAGGCGGCGAGGCGCCGCGCGACGGCGAAACCGATGCCGGTGCGGCGGCTCGCCCCCGTGACCAGTGCGGTGCGGCCGCGCAGCGGCAGCGCGTCCCTGTACGGGGCGTTCTCCGCGGGCGGTCCGGGCTGCGTGCCGGGCTGTCGTGAGGTGAAGGTCATGGCCGCCACCCTGACGGCCGGCGGGGCTGCCGTCACATCGATTTCCGGCTCGCCGCCGGATGCCGGCCCGCCGCCTCGGGCGCACTCCGCCCTCGTGCCCGCGCCCGGCGCCGCGCCCGGTGCCGCGTCCCCCGTCAGCCGGCTGCCGGGGCCGTACGGTGACGCAGCGCCGAACCCTCCCGGGACTTGACGACCTCCAGCTGCACGGGGATGCGCTGGCGCAGGTCGGCGACGTGGCTGACGATGCCCACGCAGCGGTCCCTCTCCCGCAGGGAGTCCAGGACGTCGAGGATCTCGTCGAGCGTCTGCTCGTCGAGGCTGCCGAAGCCCTCGTCGATGAAGAGGGTCTGCAGGCGCGTGCCGCCCGCCTCGTCCGTGACGACGTCCGCGAGGCCGAGCGCCAGGGCGAGACTGGCGGAGAAGGTCTCGCCGCCGGAGAGCGTCGCGGTGTCGCGCTCCGCGCCGGTCCACGCGTCGACGACGTGCAGGCCCAGACCCGAGCGTCCGCGTCCGCCGGAGCGCTCGTCGGAGTGGACCAGCGTGTAGCGGCCCGCCGACATCCGCGCCAGACGCGCGCTCGCCGCCGCGGCGACCTGCTCCAGCCTGGCCGCCAGCACGTACGACTCCAGCCGCATCCGGTGCTCGTTCTCCACCGACGTGCCCGCCGCGAGGCCCGCGAGCCGGGCGATCCGCTCGTACTCGGCACGCAGCGGGGCGAGGCCGCGGGCGTCGGCCAGGGCCTGCCGGGTGAGTTCGTCCAGCTCGCCGCATCGGGTACGGGCCGCCTCCAGCGTGGCCGAGGCCGCCCGGAGCCGCTGCGTCGCCTCTTCCGTCGCGCGCAGGGCGGCGCCCGGGTCCGCGGCCGGAAGGGCCGCGGCGGCCGCCAGCCCGGGATCGGCGAGGGCCGAGGCCACCGCTGCCTCGGCAGCCTGCCACTCGTCGGCACGCTGCTGGAGAGCCCGCTGCTCCGCCTCGCCGAGCACGGCTGCCGCCGCCTCGTCCGGGCTCCCGAACCCCGCACGCTTCGCGGCCTCGCCGAGCTGGCCGTCCGCCTCCGCTGCCCGGTCGGCCGCGGCCTGCTCACGGCGGGCCGCCTCCGCGGCCTCCGCCAGCAGGACGGCGCGTCGCCGCAGCAGCGTGGAGCGCTCGGCCACGCTGGCGGAGCCACCGCGAGCCTTGGTCAACTCGCTTTCCAGAGCGGCACGTTCACGCTGCAGCGCCTCCCGGTGCGAGGTGCGGGCCGCCGCACGCCGGCCCGCGTCCTGCTGCTGGGCGAGCCGTCCGGAAGCTTCCCGTTCCGCCTGGGCGAGGGCTTCGCGTGCCGCGTGGGCCCCGGCCGCCTCGGCGTGGGCCGCGGCGTGTTCCTCCTCCAGACCGGCGACGGCGGACGCCAGGGCCGTCGTCTCCTCGTCCTTCGACTCGGCGCGGGCGGCCGCGAGCGCCTCCCGTACCTCACGGGCCGCCTGCTCCGCCTCCTGGCGGGCCGCCTCCGCCTCGCGGTACGTCCCCAGCGCCGCGTCCTCGGCCGCCTGGTCCACGTGGCCCGAGCCCGCGCGCGCCGGGTCGGGGTGCTCCGTCGCTCCGCACACCGCGCAGGGGCTGCCGTCCCGCAGGTCCGCCGCGAGTTCCGCGGCGATGCCGCGCAGCCGCAGATCCTTCAGCCGCAGCCACTCCTCCTGGGCGGCCGCCGCGCGCTCCCGCGCCCGCAGGAGGCTCTCCTCCGCCCCTCGCGCCCGGTCGAGGAGCACGTCCCGGCGCCTCGCCGCGTCCAGCCGCTGCCGGGCGGGGTCGAGCCGGCCCGCCAGGTTCTCCGCGCGGGCCGCCGCCTCCTGCGCGGAGTCCACCCGCCGCTGGAGGACGGGACGCTCCCTCTCCCATCCGGCCAGCCACTCCTCCGCCTCCCGCAGCACCTCCTCGTCCGCTCTCGATTCCCTTTCCAGAGCGGCCAGTTCGGAGTCGATGCCGGTGCGGCGCTCTTCCGCCCGCCGGGCCGCGTCGAGGCCGCCCAGCTCCTGGCGCACCTCCCCGGCGAGGCGGGAGAGGTGATCCGGCCCGGCGTCCCTCAGCTCCGCGGGCAGTTGGGCGCGGCTCCGACCCTCGTCCGCCCGCGCCTCGCGGTGCGCCGCCGCGGCCGCGTCCCGCAACGCCAGTGCCGGAGCGACGCCCGATGCGGCGCGGGCGCGTTGCAGGCGTTCACGGGTGTGCTCGCGTTCGCCCGCCTGGCCGGCCAGCGCGCGGGCACGCTCCTGTGCCTCGGCGAACTGCCTCTGCTTTCTGGCGACTTCACGGGTCGCATCGAGGTGCGCCATGGCCTCGGAATGGCGCTCTTCCGCCGCGCCGGCGGCGATCGAGGCGGCGCAGGCGCGTTCGCGGGCGTGCGTACGGGCCAGCGCGGCCCATTCCAGGACGGCCGCGGCGAGCCCAGGATCGCCGGGGGACGGCTCCCCGCCGGCGTGGCCCGCGCCGCCGTTCTCGCGTCCGCGCTGATCCGGGACTGCCGTGCGGGCGGATCTGCCGGTGCGGGAAGCGGATCCGCCGCCTCCCAGCACGCGGCCGGCCGGCGCAAGACCGGCCGGCTCCGCCTCGCTGCCGACGGCCTGCCGCATCCGGTGCAGGAGCCGCAGCAGCGCCTCGTCTCCGGCGCGCACAGCTTCCTGGGCGTTCCTGCGCATCCGCGCCAGCTCCTCCTCGGCCGCCGCGAAGCGCCCGGTGTCGAAGAGCCTGCCGAGCAGCTTGGCCCGGTCCTCGGCGCCGGCGCGCAGAAACCGGGCGAAGTCCCCCTGCGGGAGCAGCACGACCTGGCAGAACTGGTCGCGGCTCATGCCCGTCAGCTGGGCGATCTCCTCGCCGATCTCCTGGTGGGAGCGGCTCAGCGCACGCCACTCCCCCGTATCCGCGTCGTACTCGCGCAGCCATGACTGGGCACGCTCACGGGTGGAGCCGGTGCCGCGGCGTTTGGGGCGGCTCTGCTCCGGGCGTCTGGTGATCTCCAGGCGCCTGCCGCCGATCGTCAGGTCGAGGACGACCTCGGTGAGGGTGTCGGGGGCGGCGTAGTCGCTGCGCAGGGTGCCGCCCGGCTGCTGACGGGCGCCGGGGACGCCGCCGTAGAGGGCGAAGCAGACGGCGTCCAGCACGGATGTCTTGCCCGCGCCGGTCGCGCCGTGCATCAGGAAGAGGCCGGCGGCGGAGAGCTCGTCGAAGTCCACCGCCGTCTCGCCGGCGAACGGCCCGAAGGCGGTCAGGGTCAGCCGGTGGAGCCTCATCCCGCCGCCTCCGCCCCGGCCTTGACGGGCCGCATCCGCGCCGCGCCCGGGGCGCCGGGCTGCGAGTCGCCCTCCTGTGCCTCCTCGACGCGGGCCGCCTCCAGGGCCTCCCCCAGCATCTCCCGCTCCAGTTCGTCCGCTTCACGCCCGGTGCGCACGTGCCCCACGAAGTCCTCGGCGATCTGCTGGTCGCTGCGGCCCCGCAGGCGGCGGGCGTAGGAGACCTGCTCGCCGCCCCCGTCGCGGACGCCGGGGTCGAAGACGATGCTGACGATGTGCGGGAAGCGGGCGGCGAGGGTGGCCATCGCGCCGTGGGGGCGTACGGGGTCGGTCAGGGTCGCCTCGACCCACGCCTGCTCGTGCCGCGCCAGCTCCGGCCCCTCCAGGAGCTGTTCGAGGGTGCCCCGGATACGGGCGAGGGGCCGGGGGACGGGGCATTCCAGGCGCCGCGCCGACACGCCGCCCCCGGCGTCGAGGTCGACGAGCCACATGGACTTGCGGTGGCCGCTCTCGGAGAAGGAGTACGCGAGGGGCGAACCGGAGTAGCGCACACGTTCGTTGATGGTCTGGCAGCCGTGCAGGTGCCCGAGCGCCGCGTAGTCGACGCCCTCGAAGACGGACGCCGGCACGGCGGACACCCCGCCGACGGTGATGTCCCGTTCGCTGTCCGAGCTCTCGCCCCCGTGCACGAAGGCGTGGGCGAGCACGACCGAGCGGGTGGTGCCGGAGCGGGCGGCCAGGTCCTCGCGCACCCGCTCCATGGCCGCGCCGAGGACCGCGGTGTGGCCGCCCTCGTGGGCACCCAACGCGGCCCGGGCGAGGGCGGGTTCCAGGTAGGGCAGCCCGTAGCAGGCGACGTCGCCGTGCTCGTCCGTGAGGACCACGGGTGTTCCGCAGCCCTCCGGGTCGGTGCGCAGATGGATCCCGGCGTGCCGCATCAGCCCGGACCCGACTCCCAGACGGCGGGCGGAGTCGTGGTTCCCGGAGATCATGACCGTGGGCACGCGCAGTTCGGCGAGCCGGTGCAGAGCGTGGTCGAACAGCTCGACGGCGGCCAGCGGAGGCACCGCTCTGTCGTACACGTCTCCCGCCACCAGAACCGCGTCGACCCGCTCCTCCTCGACGGTGGCGAGAAGGTGGTCGAGGAAGTCCCGCTGCGCATCGAGGAGGCTGATGCGGTGAAAGCTCCGCCCCAGATGCCAGTCGGACGTGTGCAGCAATCTCACAGAAGTGCTCCCACCCGCACGTTCAACTCTCCCCGCTGTTACGCCGGTCCGGACCACCACTGGTCTACCAGCCGCCACTGACATCCGCCTTCAGCACCCCGGACGGCACGCCCGGCGAGTGTGCGGCCAAGGGAGTCCGCGCACCCGGCGTCCCGGCAGCGCGCACGCTGCGGGCGGCCGGCGGACGCTCCCCGGTGACGGACGGTCAGGTGGATGGGCGAGGAGGACGCGGTTCAACGCCCGTGCGGCGCGGGCCACTTGCGGCACCCGGGCGGCGGGGTCAGGCGGGAGGCTCCGCCGGACGCACGCGCAGCCCGTGCATGCCGCCGTCGACGGCGAGCGCCGTGCCGGTCGTCGCACCGGCGAGGGGCCCGGCCAGGTAGCACACGGCCGCGGCGACCTCCTCGGCCGAGACCAGCCGCCCGGTGGGCTGCCGGGCCTCCAGCGCAGCGCGTTCCCCCGCCGGGTCGGGCGCGATCTCCAGCAGCCGGCCGATCCAAGGGGTGTCCACCGTGCCGGGGTTCACGCAGTTGACGCGGATGCCCTCACGTACGTGGTCCGCGGCCATCGCCCGCGTGAGCGCGAGGACCGCTCCCTTACTCGCGGAGTACAGGGCACGCTGGGGCAGGCCCGCCGTGGCGGCCACCGAGCAGGTGTTGACGATCGCCGCCCCGCCCCCGGACGCGGCGGCGCCTCGGCGCAGCAGCGGCAGCGCGGCGGCGGAGACGCGTGCCATGCCGGTGACGTTGACGTCGAGCACGCGGCTCCATTCATCGTCGCCGTTGTCCTCCACAGTGCCCTGAGCGCCGATGCCCGCGTTGTTGACGAGGACGTCGAGACGGCCGAAGCGCTCCTCGATCCGGCCGAAGGCCCGTTCCACGGAGGCGCGGTCGGCTACGTCGCAGGCGATCCCGTGCAGGTTTTCGTGCGCGGAATCGGCCGACAGGTCGAGCACGCACACCTCGGCCCCACGGCGGCTCAGTTCCCGCGCGACGGCCAGTCCGATCCCGGAGGCGCCGCCGGTCACGGCGGCGGTGCGTCCGTCGAACTCGCCCTTCGCGGCTGCCGTCTGCTGCGTCATCGCTGCGTCGCGTCCTTCCCCGCCCGGCGGGCCGGTCCGTGCCGTGCGGCGGGGACGGCCGGAGCCGTCCCCGCCACCTGTTCCAGCTGCTCAGCAAAGCGTAAGGGCCGGTGTGTACATGTCGATCCACAGGGCCGGGTCCAGCGTGTGCTCCAGGCCCGTGCCCGTGTGCCGACGCGATCCGGGGCGCTGTCCGCCTCGGCAGCCTTCCCGTGTGCCTGCGACGCCCCGGTCCCGACCCGCGTTCGTCGCCGCGGCCCCGGGTAACCGCCCGTCTCGGTGCGGCAGTTCAGCCGTCGCTCTCGGGCGGCCCCGTCGTCCGCCCCACCGCCAGGTCCCTCGGACGCCCCCGCTGATAGAGGACGAGGGTCGCGATCAGGCCGACGGCGAAGAAGCCCGTCGCCCACCAGTAGGCCACCGAGAAGCTGTGCACCTGGGCCCGCGCGGCCACGCCGGGAGTGCGGGGACGGTTGCGCAGGTAGTCCGTCACGGCGGACGCGGCCATGGTGTTGAACAGCGCCGTGCCGACCGAACCGCCCACCTGCTGCATGGTGTTGACGGTCGCCGAGGCGACGCCCTGGTCCCGCCCGGCGACACCCAGCGTCGCCAGGGAGATCGCCGACGGCATCACCAGCCCCAGCCCCACGCCGAGGACGATCAGCGGAGGCAGTACGTGCGACGCGTACTCGCTGTCCAGCCCGAGCGCGGTGAGCCAGATCAGCCCGGCGACGGCCAGCCCCATGCCCGTCGGCACCACGGGCTTCGGCCCCAGGCGCGGGATCAGCAGGTTCGTGGAGAGCTGTGCCGTCAGCATGAGGGAACCCACCAGGGGGAGGAAGGCCAGCCCCGTCGTCACGGGTGAGTATCCGAGCGTCCGCTGCAGGTAGTAGGTCAGGAAGAGGAAGACGCCGAACATGCCCGCGCCCGCGATGAAGACGCTGAGGAAGGACGCGGCCCGGTTGCGGTCCCGCAGAACGCGCGGCGGGAGCAGCGGATTCGCGGCGCGCACCTCGTGGACGGCGAAGGCCGCGATGAGCAGCCCGCTCACCGTCAGCGCCCCCCAGCAGCGCCAGTCGCTCCAGGCCTCGGTGTCGGCGGCGGAGAACCCGTAGACCAGGCAGAACAGGCCGCCCGCGACCAGTGCCGCGCCGGTCATGTCCAGACGGGGGCGCTCCGTGGGTCTGTGCGGCGGAAGCAGCAGCATCCCTAGGATCGCGGCCACCGCGGCGATGACCACGTTCACGTAGAGCGTCCAGCGCCAGCTCAGATGCTCGGTGAGCACTCCGCCGAGCAGCAGCCCGATGGCGGCGCCGGACCCCGCGATGGCGCCGAAGACGCCGAACGCCCGCGAGCGTTCGCGGGGTTCGGTGAACGTGGTCGTCAGCAGCGAGAGCGCGGCCGGCGCCAGCACGGAGCCGAACGCGCCCTGGACGGCGCGTGCGCCGATCAGCCAGGCGAAGCTGCCCGCCGCTCCGCCCAGCACCGAGGCGACACCGAATCCGACGAGGCCGGTCACGAAGGTCCGGCGGCGGCCGAAGTGGTCGGACAGGCGTCCGCCGAGCAGCAGCAGGCTGCCGAAGGCGAGGGTGTAGGCGGTGACGACCCACTGCCGTCCGTCGTCGTCGAAGCCCAGCGAGCGCTGTGCGGAGGGGAGAGCGATGTTCACGATCGTCGCGTCCAGCACGACCATGAGCTGGGCGAGGCTGATCACCGCCAGCGTCAGCCAGCGGTGCGGGGTGTGCTCCGTGGCAGCGCCTCCGGCCGCCGGGCCGGCGGCGGGACCTCCGGGACCGTCCGGGGGTGCGGGCATCGGCGGACCTTTCGGCTCCACGGCGTCACGGCGGCGGGCGTCATGCCCCCTCGGGCGGCTGGACGGCTCCACGGCTGAGCGACGGACGGCTGGGCGACTCGACGGAGGGACAGCAGAATGGTTCGCTGCGGAAACCACACATTCGTCACGCTATGTCCGGCCCGCACGGCCCGCAAAAGATCCGCCGCCCTCCACGGACGGGGCCGGCCCCGCCCGCCCCGGGATCAGACCGTGCCGTACGCCTCGCCGCCCAGGGCCAGCCGCGCCGTCCCGGCCGTGGCGTCCGCCAGCCAGCGGCGGAAGTCCTCGACGTCCGCCTCGGGCAGACCGATCTCGAAGGTGACCTCCGCGCCGTACGTCACGTCCCGCACCGAGCGGCCGCTGCCGCGCAGGTCGTTCTCCAGCCTGCCGGCCCTCTGGTGGTCGGCGGTGACGGTCACGAGGCGGTAGCGCTGCCGCACGCTGCACCCCACAGCGTCCAGCGCCTCCCCCACGGCGCCGCCGTACGCCCTGATCAGCCCGCCGGCACCGAGCTTGGTGCCGCCGAAGTAACGGGTGACGACGGCGGCCGCGTAGCGGATGCCGCGGCGGTTGAGCATCTGGAGCATGGGGAGACCGGCCGTGCCGCCCGGCTCGCCGTCGTCACTCGACTTCTGGATGCTGCCGTCCGTGCCGATGACGTACGCCCAGCAGTTGTGCGACGCCCCCGGGTGCCGCGCGCGGACCCGCTCGACGAACGCCCGCGCCTCCTCCTCCGTCGCCGCCGGGGCCAGCGCACACAGGAACCGTGAACGGCTGACCTCCGTCTCGTGCACACCCTCGCCTGCGACCGTCACGTACTGCTCCTGCATGCCACGCACCTTACGCAGCGCTCCCGGACCGCGGGACGGCACGGGAATGCCCGTGCGGACCGGCCCGTTGCACGGGGCATGTACGCAGACACGGAGACGGTGCGCAGGATTCTGACGGAGACCGGGGACACGTGGGCCGTGGTGGGGCTGTCGGGCAACCGGCAGCGTGCCGCCTACGGCGTGGCGGAGGTCCTGCAGCGCTTCGGCAAGCGTGTGGTCCCGGTGCATCCCAGAGCCGAGAGCGTGCACGGCGAGAAGGGCTACGCGGAACTGTCGGAGATCCCCTTCCCCGTGGACGTCGTGGACGTGTTCGTCAACTCGCAGCTCGCGGGGGCCGTCGCGGACGAGGCCGTGGAGATCGGCGCCCGCGCGGTCTGGTTCCAGCTGGGAGTGATCGACGAGGCCGCCTGGGAGCGGACGCGCGCGGGAGGGCTGGACATGGTGATGGACCGCTGCCCCGCCATCGAGATTCCGAAGCTGGGCTGACCGGCGTCGCGGCGGGCCCCGCTGCCCGGCAGTTCTGCCCGGCGGCTGCGCCCGGCCCGGTTCAGCCGGTGGCGGGGACCCCCAGCTGCTCCATGACGACGGCGCCCGGCAGTCCGGCCAGCGCCCTGCCGGGCACGATCAGCTTGCCCCGGCGCCTGCCGCTGCCGAGGAGCGTCCACGGAAGCTCCGTGACGGCACGGTCGACGAGCACCGGCCAGCCTTCGGGCAGGCCGAAGGGCGTGATGCCGCCGTACTCCATGCCGGTCTCGGCGACCGCGGTGTCCGCCGGGGCGAACGAAGCCTTGCGCGCTCCGAGTTGACGCCGCACCGCCCCGTTGACGTCCACGCGCGTGCGGGAGAGGACCACGCAGGCGGCGAGCGTGCGCTCGCCGCCCCGCTTCGCGGCGACCACGACGCAGTTGGCGGAGGTCTCGTGCAGGTCGGCGCCGTAGTTCTCGATGAAGACGGCGGTGTCGGCCTTCTCCGGGTCGGTGTCCACGTAGAGCAGCTGGTCCGCCGGAACGTCGCCGCTCCAGCCCCGGACCGCCTCGGCGGCGGGCCCCGTGAACGCGTCCGCCTCGGCGGCCGGTGCGGCGGAGGCGAAGTCTCCGATGGGTGCGCGCATGCCGCGCACGCTAACACCGCGGAACACCGGGGCAGCGGGTCAGCGGGGCGCGGGGACGGAGACCGCCATGGTCATCTCCACCGGCTCAGCACCGTCGTTGCGGTAGCCGTGCGGCACGTTCGACTCGAAGCTCGCCGAAGTGCCCGCCGGCACCCGGTGGTCGCTGCCCTCGACGCAGAGGGTGAGCACGCCGGAGGTCACATGCACCAGCTCCGTCGTGCCCGAGGGATGGGGGTCGGAGTCGCTGCCCTCCCCCGGCATCAGCCGCCACGACCACAGCTCGAGCGGGCCGGGAGCCTCGGCCCCGGCCAGCAGGGTGCTGTGGCTGCCCGCCTCCGTGGACCACAGCCGCACCGCCTGCTCCGCGGGGACGAGCCGCACCTGCGGTTCCTGGTCGAAGTCGAGCAGCGTGGTGATGCTGACGCCCAGGGCGTCGGCGACCTTGACGACGGTGCCGACGCTGGGGTTCGTACGGGCCTGCTCGATCTGGATGAGCATCCCCCGGCTGACGCCCGCGCGGGCGGCCAGGCCGTCCAGGGTGAAGTTCCGCTCCTGGCGCCAGTGCTTCAGGTTGCGGGCGAGGGACTGCGTGAGGTGGTCGAGATCCGTCACGGTCTTCGAGTACCGTCCATTATTGTGAATGATAGAGTTCAGTTCGCTGTACTACGGTGAGCTGTACTTCCGCGTTCAAATCACTGTACTTCGAGGTGTTCCCATGACCGCTGTCCTGGCCCTGACGACCAGCCTCATGTGGGGGCTGGCCGACTTCGGGGGCGGTCTGCTGACCCGCCGCATGTCCGCGCTGACGGTCGTGGTCGTCTCGCAGACGCTCGCGGCCGCCGCCCTGGGCGTGCTCGTCGTCGCCACCGGCGGCTGGAGCGAGTGGGGCGGGCACCTGTGGTTCGCGGCGGCCGCCGGCGTCGTCGGGCCCGTCGCGATGCTCGCCTTCTACAAAGCCCTCTCCAAGGGCCCCATGGGCGTGGTCTCCCCGCTCGCCTCGCTCGCGGTGGTGGTGCCCGTCGCCGCGGGGCTGGCGCTGGGCGAGCGGCCCGGCTGGCTGCAGGCCGTGGGCATCACCGTCGCGGTGGCGGGCGTGGTGCTCGCCGGCGGACCGGAGCTGCGCGGCGCACCGGTGCAGCGGCAGACGATCGCGCTGACGCTGGTCTCCGCGGTGGGATTCGGCGCCGTGATGGCGCTCATCGAGCACGCTTTCACGGCGACGGCGGGCGGACTGTTCCTCGCGCTGCTCGTCCAGCGGGTGTGCAACGTGGCCGTCGGCGGAGCGGCGCTGTACGTGCAGTCGAGGCGCGGCGTCCCCGTACTCCCCACGGGCAGTGACGGCGGCCTGCGCGCCGTGACGTCGGCCCTTCCCGCGCTGGCCTTCGTCGGCCTGGCCGACGTCGCCGCCAACGGCACCTACATGGTCGCGACCCTTTACGGCCCGGTCACGACCGCCGCCGTGCTCGCCTCGCTCTACCCCGTCGTCACGGCACTCGCCGCGCGCGGCGTTCTGCACGAGAGGCTGCGCGGGATCCAGGCCGCGGGCGCCGGGCTGGCACTGTGCGGCACGGTGCTGCTGGCCTCGGCCTGACGGGGGGCCGGTCGCCCTCGGGAGCCGAGGAAGATCGGAACGCCCGCCGCACTGCCGGTCCGTCCTGGACGGGCCGGCGCCCCGAGCGCGACCACAAGGCCCGAGGGCCCCCTTCCGGGCGAAGCGACCGGCGGTAGCGCCGCACAAGCTCTCCGGCCTGGCCGGCGGTCACGATCCCGCCCGCGCGCAACGTGCCGACAGGGGCGTCGATAACTTCGGATAGGATACCGACACTTGAGTCGTCAACTTTGAGCAAAAAGTTGACCTCTCAGTCGTGCCCCGTCGCCTTCGTCGCTCGGAGAATTCCGTGTTCCTCGCCCTACGCGATCTGCGCTTCGCCCGCGGTCGCTTCGCCCTGATGAGCGCGGTGGTCGCGCTCATCGCCGTGCTCGGCGTCCTGCTGTCCGGACTAGCCTCCGGTCTGGCGGACGCCGGTATATCCGGTCTTCGCGCGCTGCCCGTGACCCACATGGCCTTCGACGAGAAGGCGACCAGCGAGCAGTTCTCCCGCTCGACCGTGGAGGAGAAGGACTGGCAGGAATGGTCGAAGACCCCGGGCGTGGAGCGCGCGGAGCCCTTCGGGAACACTCTGGCCAGCGCCGAGGTGACCCAGGGTTCGAAGAAGGGCGAGCAGGTCAACCTCGCCGTCTTCGGCATGGCACCGGACTCCTCGATGGCCCCCACGCCGAACGAGGGTGAGGGCCTGGAAGAGGGCCGGGCGGGCATCGTGATCAGCCAGGAGATCGCCGACCTGGGCGTGCGGGTCGGCGATGTCCTGACCGCGGACAAGAGCGGCGTACGGCTGAAGGTCGTGGGCCTGGTCGAAGAGACCGTCTCCTACGGCCATATAGGCGCCGTCTACGCCGACCTCGACACCTGGCGGCATCTTCACTACGGACTGCCGGGGGACCTGCCCGAGGCCGCGAGCCGGCAGGCCACAGCCGTGGCCCTGTCCCTGAAGCCCGGCGCCGACATCGCCGCCGCGGAGAAGGCGACCGCGACCCGCGCGGAGACCAAGGAGGCCACCTTCGACGCGTCTCCCGGTTACGCGGCCGAGTCGAGCACCATGACCCTGATCATGGGTTTCCTCTACGCCATCTCCGCCCTGGTGGTCGGTGCTTTCTTCACCGTCTGGACGGTCCAGCGCAAGTCCGAGATCGCTCTGCTGAAGGCGCTCGGCGCCTCCACCGGATACATCCTGCGAGACGCGCTCGCCCAGGTCGTGGCTGTGCTCGTCGGCGCCACGGTCACGGGCACCGCCGTCGGTCTGGCCCTCGGAAGCGCGATGATCGGCAAGGCTCCCTTCTCCCTCTCCGCCCCGGCCGTCGCCACCTCTTCCGGCCTCCTCATCGCCCTCGGGACCGTGGGTGCCGTCGTCGCCGTCCGCCGCATCACCGCCGTCGACCCCCTCACCGCTCTGGGAGCCGCCCGATGACCACATCCGTCAGCGACCGCCAGGCCACCCCGGAGACCGCGGGCTCCGGCGAGCTGCGACTGGACGACGTCAGCCTCACCCTGGGGGACGGCGACGCCGCAGTCACCGCCCTCGACCACGTCGACCTGTCTGTCGCCCCCGGCGAGTTCGTCGCCGTCGTCGGCCCGTCCGGGTCCGGCAAGTCCAGCCTCCTCGCCGTCGCCGGCGGCCTCCAGCGCCCCACTTCCGGCACCGTCCGGGTCGCCGGCGCCGAGCTGACCGGCCTGTCGGACAAGCAGCGCACCGCGGCCCGGCGCCACCACGTCGGCTTCGTCTTCCAGCAGTCGAACCTGCTGGCGTCCCTCACCGTCCTGGAGCAGCTCCTGCTGCCCCTGCACATCGACGGGCGCCTCGACACCGCGGCCCGCACCCGGGCGGCCGAACTCATCGATGCGGTCGGGCTCACCCACCGCACCGCCTCCAGGCCGCACCAGCTGTCCGGCGGAGAACGCCAGCGCGCGGGCCTGGCCCGGGCCCTGATGACCTCCCCCGCCGTCCTGCTCGTGGACGAACCCACCTCGGCGCTGGACCGGGTCCGCTCCGCCGAGGCGGTTCGGCTGATCGCCGAACAGACCCACGAACGCGGAACGGCCACGGTCATGGTCACTCACGAGACGGCGATAATGGACGCTGCCGACCGGGTGCACGAGATGGTCGACGGCCGCCTGTCCTGACCGGCGCCGCCCACCGGACCTCGCTCCCGGCCCGTCCGCCACCCAGGAGCCCGTCCCGCATGCCGAAGATCAACGCCTCCACCGTCGCCGAGCACCGCGCCCAGCAACGCGAGGCACTGATCGAGGCGGCAATCGACATCCTGGTGAACGAGGGCGCCACCGCCGTCACACCGGCGGCGGTCGGCGCCCTGGCAGGCCTGGCCCGCTCCAGCGTGTACCAGTACTTCGACTCCTCGGCAGCCCTCCTGACCACCGTCACGGAAGAAGCCTTCCGGCGCTCCAACGAGGCACTCACCCGCGCCATGGCCTCTGCGAACGGGCCGCTGGAACGCGTCGAGGCGTTCTTCCGGGAAAGCCTCCGCCTCGGCGCCGAAGGCGCACACCGGCCGGCCGCCGCCCTCATGAACGCCGGTCTCCATCCCGCCTGCCGGCAACGGCTGATGGAACTCCACAAGGAACAGGTCGAACCGTTCCGCGCAGCCGTCCGGCAGCTAGGTGCTCCCGAGCCCGCGCTCACGGCGGATCTGATCGCCGGAATACTGCACACAGCCCTGGCCGCGGTCGAGCACGGCACCCCCCTCGGCACGGTCACGGAACGCACCCTCACACTCGTGCGCCGGTGCCTCACCCCGCCCGGCAGCGCGGTTCACACATCGCCCGAAGGGCGCTGAAGCCCTCATACCGGCGAGATCCCCCCCCCGGCCGGCCGAGGCCCGTCCGAATCAGGCGGCCCGGCTCAGCTCCGGCAGAGTCGGTTGTTCCTCGTTCCCGTCCTCTTACTCGGCGTCCGCGACGAGTTGGGCCGCCGCGAGCAGCTCCTCGGAGGTGACCCCCGCGGGCACCGGCTCGGGGGCCGGGGTCCGAAGCGGCGGCTGCCAGCCGCGCTCCGCGTCCCACCGACGCACGATCCGCGCGGGCGCTCCGGCGACCACGGCGTGGTCCGGGACCTCTCCCCGTACGACCGCTCCTGCCGCCACCACCACGTTGCGCCCGAGCCGCGCGCCCGGCAGGACCACTGATCCCGCGCCCAGCCAGCTTCCGGCGCCGATCTCCACGGGGGCGGTGCGGGGCCACTGCTTGCCGACCGGTTCGTGTGGATCGTCGTAGGAGTGGTTGGTGGAGGTGACGTAGACGTACGGGCCGCAGTAGACGTCGTCCCCGATGACCACCGACCGCTGCGCGTCACCGATGACGTGGCTGCCGCGGCCCAGGACGACGCCGTCGCCGAGCGTCACCACAGGTGCGGGACCGAGGTCCAGGCCGGGCAGCATCCCGGCGCTCAGCGTGACCTCCCGGCCGATGACGCAGTGGGCGCCCAGCTCGATCCAGGGCGTGCCGAAGACCGTTCCCTGCGGGAAGGCCAGCCTCGTCCCCTCGCCGATGCGGCGGAAGGAGTACGGGCCCTGGTGCTCGGCGGTCACCGCGCCCGCTTGCTGCGCGAGGCGCCAGACGCCGTGCACCGCCCGGGAGGCGAGCGCTGCGGGGAGGTTCCGGATCGAGGGCACGCCGTCACGGTAGTGCGCGCGGGCCCGAGCGGAGAGGACGGTCCCCTGTGATCTTCCACCCATCCATCGCATACGGTTCAGCGGGAGGCTGGCGTACAGCCGGGCGGGAAGCGAACGGAGACGAAGACGATGACGGAGCAGCGACCGGTGATCGCGGGCGTGAGCGGCAGGGTTCCCAAGATCGACGAGGACGCCTTCACCGCACCGACCTCGGTGGTCGTGGGCGACGTGACCATGGGGGCTGCGTCAAGTGTCTGGTACGGCGCGGTACTTCGTGCGGACTGCGACTCCGTCACCCTGGGGGCCGGCTCCAACATCCAGGACAACTGCACGGTGCACGCCGACCCCGGCTACCCCACGCACGTAGGCGAGGGCGTCTCGGTCGGGCACAACGCCGTACTGCACGGCTGCGTCGTGGAGGACGGCGTCCTGGTCGGAATGAGCGCCACCGTCCTCAACGGCGCCCGCATCGGGGAGGGTTCCCTGATCGCCGCGCACGCGCTCGTCCCCCAGGGCATGCAGGTGCCCCCGGGGTCGCTGGTCGCGGGAGTGCCGGCCAAGGTCAAGCGCGAGCTGACCTCCGAGGAGCGCGAGGGCATCCGGGCCAACGCGGAGATGTACCAGCACCTGGCACGCGCCCACCGCGACGAGGTCACTCCCGTCGGCGAGTGACGGTCAGTCGGTCCGCTCGGCGGCCGGGACCGCCTCCCGGCCGCCGGCCTTGTCGCCGCCCGTCGCCGCACCTGCCTCGCCCGGAGCGTCGGCTCCGCTGTCGCCCGCCCCCTCGCGGGGGGCATCCGGCGTCTGGGCGCTGGAGGCCAGCGGTTCGCCCTGGGCGCCCGCCTGCTCCGCCTCGGCCTTCCGGGACCGGCGCCGGAGTACGAGCATCGAACCGATTCCGAAGAGGACGGCGACGACCAGGCCCAGCCAGGAGAAGCGCTTGAGCCACGCCTCCGCGACGATGCCCACGTAGTAGATGACGGCCGTGGTGCCGCCCGCCCAGACGATCCCGCCCAGCACGTTGGCGGTGGCGAACTTCCAGTACGGCATCTTCAGCACACCGGCCAGCGGGCCCGCGAAGATGCGCAGCAGGGCCACGAAGCGGCCGAAGAAGACGGCCCACATCCCCCAGCGCTCGAAGGAGCGTTCCGCGGTGGCGACATGGTGGGGTCCGAAGTGTTTCGGGAACTTCCGTCCGAGCCAGGCCAGCAGGGGTTTGCCGCCTCTGCGTCCGATGGCGTAGCCGATGGAGTCGCCGACGATGGCGCCCGTCGTGGCGCACGCGCCGAGGACGAGCGGGTCGATCTCACCGTGCTGGGAGGCCAGAAGCGCGGAGCTGACGAGGATGATCTCGCCGGGGAGCGGGATACCCAGGCTCTCCAGCCCGATCACCAGCCCCACGAGGAGGTAGATGCTCACCGCCGGCACGTTCTCGAGCCACTCCTGGACGTGCAACTGTGCATCCTCCCGCCGGTGATGAACGCGGGAGGCATTCGGTCCGGTGGTCAACCCGCGCACGCCGCCCGCACTCCGCGGGCACACGTTCCGCAGCCTAACCGATGCGCGGGAACAGCGTTCCGCGCCGCCGCAGGCGGCCCAGAGCGGCGGCGGGAGAACGTCCGGCGGAGGTCAGGCGGTGTGCGGCCGCAGCGTCCAGATGATCTTCATCTCGCCGGTGACGGCGCCGTCCTCGCGGGTGATCGAGACCTGCACCGGGAACTCCGGCCGGTCCCCGGCGTCGAGCTCCGCGAGCACCTCAGCGACCGGCCGGCCCAGCTCCGCCGTCGCGGTCACGGTCCCCATCGCGAGCTTCTTGTAGTCGATCTCGGCCCGTACGGCCAGCGGCACCGCGCGCTTGAGCTGGTCCCCGAAGGCGGCGAGCACGATCGCGCCGCTGGCCGACTCGGCCAGCGTGAACATCGCACCCGCGTGCGGGCCGCCCACGTGGTTATGGAAGGCGCTCTGGTCGGGCAGGACGACGACGGCACGCTCCGGGGTCGTCTCGGAGAACTCCAGGTTGAGCGTGCCTGCCATCGGGACGGTGGTCGCCATCATCTCGCCGATGGACGGAAGGGATTCTGTGGGCATGCCCGGACGTTACCACTGAGTAACCACGGTCGGTAAGCCCCCTCCGGCAGCGGGCGCCGGCCGGACACCGCAGGTCGGGCGCCGACGGGCGGCCGGCCCGTCAGCCGATGGTGAAGGCACCCTCGGGCGGTACCGGGGACGGACTTGCGTCCCCGTCGTGCACCGGCTTCCTGCCCTCGGTGAGCCGGGCCAGCGCCGCACCCGCCTCGACCCTCGCGGGGAAGGCGTCCGAGGCGGTGCGGCGGGAGAGCTCCGCGAGCGGCAGCGGCTGGTGCGCGCCCACGAGCACGGTGTTGCCGAACCGGCGCCCGCGCAGCACGGAGGGTTCCGCGATGAGGCACATGTGCGGGAACACCTCGGCGAAAGTGGCCAGTTGCGCCCCCACGAAGGGGAAGGGCGCCGAATCGGCGAGGTTGGCGATGTACATGCCGTGCGGGCGGAGGACGCGGCAGGCCGCACGGGCGTAGCCGAGGGTGGTCAGGTGCGCCGGAACGTGGACGCCGCCGTAGACGTCGGCGACCACGGCGTCCGCCGACTCCGCCGGTGAGGCGTCGAGGAAGCTGCGGGCGTCCGCGGCCTCGACCACGACACCGGACTCCTCCGGCAGCGGGAGGTGCTCCCCGACGAGCGCGGACAACTCCTCGTCCATCTCGGCCACGCGCTGCCGGGACCCGGGCCGGGTGGCGGCGACGTAGCGGGGCAGGGTCAGGGCGCCACCGCCGAGGTGCAGCACGTCGAGCGGGCGTGCGTCCTCGGCGGCGAGGTCGAGGACGTGGGCGACCCGCCGCGCGTACTCGAACTCCAGGTGCCTGGGGTCGCGCAGGTCGACGTACGACTGGGGAGCGCCGTCGACGGTGAGCAGCCAGGCGTCCGGCCGGTCGACGTCGGGCATCAGCTTGGCGGTCCCCGAGCCGACGGTCCGCATCACGGGTATCGCCTCGGGCTCGGGCGGCACCTCCGGCGCCGGGGACTGACGGCTTCCCTGCTGTTCGGGCTGGTTCTTCTCCACCGTCCCATTGTGGGGCGTGCGGGGCGCCGCCCGTACGCACGCTGCGGCGGCAGCGGTGCAGGCCGCGGAGGGGCGGCTCGCCGCACGGGAGCGGCCGCCTCGGCTGCTGCGGACGTGCCCACGGAGGTCACATGGGAACGCGCGTACGGTCCGAACGCCCCAACAGCCGTATAGCGAGCGAGTTTTCCCGCCCTCGTCCCGAGCCCCGCGTCCGGCCGCCGCGGCATCCCTTCTCCCGTGTGTGACGCCGCACTTCCGGCGTTCTCACCCCGCGGAGCCCCCGGAACGTCCGTTACGCTCGCCGACGTGCCGGTAACCGCCACGCAGTCCGCCGAGCCGACCAGCCGGCTGGCACGGACGCTGCTCTCGCCCAGGTGCCGCCTGGCCCTGCTGCTGGTGCTCCTGTGCGCCGGCGGCATATCGGTGCTGGTGTACGAGCCGCAGCGGTTCTTCATCCACGGCCTGCCTCCGCACCTCTCGAGCGGCGTGGCGGGCGTCGTCTTCACCGTGGCGTACGGCCTGTGCACGGCGGCCTTCGTCCCGCGCCCCGTCCTCAACGTCGCCGCGGGCGCGCTGTTCGGCATCGAGGCCGGCACCGTCTCGGCCGTCGTCGGGACGGTCATCGGCTCCGGCATCGCGTTCGGCCTGGGACGCATGCTCGGCCAGGACGCCCTGCGCCCCATGCTGCGGGCGCGGTGGCTCAGCGCGGCGGACCGCCAACTCAGCAAGCACGGCTTCCGTTCGATGCTGGTGATCCGGCTGCTGCCCGGTGTCCCCTTCGCGGCCTCCAACTACGGGGCGGCCGTCTCCCGGATGACATGGCCCGCGTTCCTCGCGGCCACAGCGCTTGGCGTGATCCCCAACACCGCCGCGTACGTGATCGCCGGCAGCCACGCCGCGGCGCCGACCTCGCCCGTCTTCCTCGCCGCGTTCGGCTTCATCGCCCTGTCCGGCCTGGGCGGCGCCGTCGTCGCCTGGCGCAAGCGCGCGATGCTGCGCGACACCGAACCGCGCCCGTAGAACCCGTCCGCGCCCCCCTGAGGCCGCGTCATCCAGCCGCTGTAGTGTGCTCCGCGTGATCGCGGCGCGCGCTCGCGCGGCTCACCGGCATGTCTGATGACAGGACGGGTCTTAAGCAGATGTCTTGGTTCGAATCGTTCATCCTCGGGCTCGTCCAGGGACTGACCGAATTCCTCCCGATCTCCTCCAGCGCCCACCTCCGGCTCACCGCGGCCTTCGCGGGCTGGGAGGACCCGGGGGCCGCGTTCACCGCCGTCACGCAGATCGGGACGGAGGCGGCGGTCATCATCTTCTTCCGCAAGGACATCGCCCGCATCGTCTCCGCGTGGTTCCGCTCGCTGACCGACCGCGAGATGCGGCGCGACCACGACGCGCAGATGGGCTGGCTGGTGATCGTCGGCTCGATCCCCATCGGCGTGCTCGGACTGACGCTCAAGGACCAGATCGAGGGGCCCTTCAGGGACCTCCGCCTGATCGCCACCACCCTGATCGTGCTGGGCGTCGTCCTCGGCATCGCCGACAGGCTCGCCGCCCGCGACGCACACGGCGGAGAGAACCGGCCGCGCCGCGAGCGCAAGACGCTGGAGCAGCTGACGGTCAGGGACGGGCTCCTCTACGGCTGCGCCCAGGCGCTGGCCCTGGTGCCGGGCGTCTCCCGGTCGGGCGCCACCATCAGCGGCGGCCTGTTCATGGGCTACACGCGTGAGGCCGCGGCACGCTACTCGTTCCTGCTGGCCATCCCGGCGGTGATGGCCTCCGGGGTGTTCGAGCTGACGGAGATCGGCGAAGGCCACGTCTCCTGGGGGCCGACGGTCTTCGCGACGCTGCTCGCCTTCTTCGTGGCGTACGCGGTGATCGCCTGGTTCATGAAGTTCATCTCCACGCGCAGCTTCATGCCCTTCGTGATCTACCGCATCCTGCTGGGCGTGCTGCTGTTCGTACTGGTCGCCACGGGCGTGCTGAGTCCCAACGAAGGCGCGTCGTCCGGAGGCGTCTCCTCAGGCTGACCCGTGGGACCGGGTGGGGCTCGACGGGCCCGGGGCGCACCGCGCGAGGTGCGCGAGAGTGCAGTCCTGGGGCCGTACGGCAGTACGCGCCCGCAGCACGGTGACGCCTCTCCCTCAATGGAGGCATCGTTGACGGTATGAACCGGATGTGCCTGTTCCGGCTGGTTCGGCCGTGAACGCCCTCATCGGCGCGGTGCTGCTGGCACTGCTCTCGGCCGTCTGCTATGCCACGGCGGCCATCGTCCAGGAACGCATCGCGGCGACGACGCCGCCCAGCCGCTACGGGCTGCTGCGCTCCCCCCGCTGGTGGGGGGCCGTCGCCCTCAACGGGCTGGGGGCGGTGCTGCACGTCGGCGCGCTGGGCCTCGGCCCCCTGTCAGTGGTGCAGCCGCTGGGCGTGCTCACCCTCGTCCTCGCCCCTCCCCTGGCGGCCGTCATGGTCCGGCGACCCGTGAGCCGCACGGCCTGGCGGGGCATCGCCCTCGTCTCGGGCGGCCTCGCCGTACTCCTGGTGCTCACCGGGTCCACACCGAACCGCTCGCTCGCGGGGGCGGAGCAGCCGGTGCTCGCGGCAGCGGTGGCGTGCGCCCTCGTGCTCCTCGTGGCGACCGCTGCGACGGCGGGGCGTCGCTCGCGGCTGACGCGTACCGTCTCGCTCGCCACGGCGGCGGGGGTCGCCTACGGAGCCGCGTCCGTCTTCATCAAGACGGTGGCCGACAGCTGGGGCACGTCACCGCTGCTGGTCCTCGCGCCGCTGATGGGCCTGATCGGCGTGCTCGCCGCGACGGGGCTGGCGACGTCGCAGGCCTCCTACCGGGGCGGCGGGCTCGCCACTCCGCTCGCGACGGCCACGGTGGTCAACCCGGCCTTCGCCGCCGTCGTCGGCATCGTGCTGCTCGACGAGGGCTTCCTGTTCGGGGCCCCGGGCGCGGCGGGCGCGGCCCTCGCGGCCTGCGCCACCGTCCGGGGCCTCTTCGTGCTGGCCGTCGACCACAGCGGGCGCGGCGCTCCAGCGCGGGACCCCGCCGCTTCCACGCCGGTGCGGGGCCCCGGCCCCGTCATGGTGCGCCCGCCCGGCCGGCTCTCCCGCGCCGTGCACAGGGCGGCCGCGCACGGACACCTGGACCTCCATCCGCGGCGTGCACGGATCTGCGCCCGCCCGCACCGGCCACGACGCGTCACGGGCTCCCGGCGCTGAGCCGCCGCTGCGGGTGGCCCGCGGGCCGCGCGGGCTGCCGAGGGTCACTCGGCCGCTAGCCGGACCGTCCCTGCCACTCGCTGTACGGGACGCGGGCGATCTCGCGGACCTCGCCGAGCGTGGCCCACTCGTTCCTGCCCATCCGAGTGAGCGGACGCAGCCGCTCCGCCTCGGGGTGGCCGTCGACGAGGACGCCGTCGGAGACGGCGGCGTGCACGACGCGGCCGAAGACGACGGTGGAGTCGCCCAGCCGGACCGTGCTGTGCAGTACGCACTCCAGCGCCGCCGGCGAGGCGGCCACCCGCGGGGGCTTCACGCGCAGGCTCGGCTCCCGCTCCACGCCGGCCGCGTCGAACTCGCTCGTCCCCCGGGGGAAGTCGGTGGCCGTGTCGTTGATCTGCTCGAAGAGCCGCTCGGGCGCGAAGTTCACCACGAACTCCCCGGTCTCCTCGATGTTGCGCAAGGAGTCCTTGCGGCCGACCGACGAGAACTGCACGACGGGCGGCGTGACGCACGCGACGTTGAAGAACGAGTGCGGCGCGAGGTTGTCGGTGCCGTCCGGCGTGGTGCTGGATACCCAGGCGATCGGGCGGGGCACGACGAGCGCGGTCAGCAGCCTGTAGAAGTCGCCCCGGGGAAGGCTCCCGGGATCGAAGTCGGTACGCATGGTGACAAGTGTCCCAGCCTGCCGCCCCACTCCCGGCAGCGCGTCCGGGCGGGAGGCGAAGTGCCTCGCTCAGCCGCGGAGTTCACCCTCCAGCAAGCCCATCGTGAACATGTCGTACCAGCGGCCGTCCCGCCGGAAGACCTGCCGCAGGCGCCCCTCCTCGACGAACCCGACCTTCTCGTAGACGTGGCGGGCCGGGTGGTTGTCGGTGACGACGGTCAGCGAGATCTTGTGCAGGCGCATCTTGTCGAACCCGTAGCGGCAGACCGTGCGCACGGCGTCGGTCGCGTGGCCGCGCCCCCAGTACGCCTTCTCCCCGATGTAGATGTCGAGTTCGGCGCAGCCCGTCTCGGGTTCGGCGTCCCTCAGCCGCACGAGACCGATCAGCTCGCCGTCCTCGCGGACCTGGATGCCGAGGAGGACTTCCCCGTAGGCGTTCGTCGCCCGTTCCTCCAGACGCTTCCTGACCTGGGCCAGGGACTGCGGATAATTCTCCTGCATCCAGCGGAACACGTCCGGGTCGTGGTTCCAGCGCCACACCCGCTCCGCCTCGGACGGGTCGAGGGCCCGCAGTTCGATGCTTTCTCCGAGAACCATGACGGGCCTTCCTGTCGTCTAGCAGAACTGGTGGCCCAGTGAGAAGTAGCACCTACTCGATTGCATGCTCAACTGAATATGATGCAGGGGGTAATCGGCGTGACACGCAGGGCTGCGAGCGAACGCTTTGGCCGGACACAGGCGGCGCCCGGTACGAGTGGACTCGTTCGGCCGCCTCAGCGCTCCCGGCGGGAGTTTCCCCTTCGGCACTGGATCTTCACTTCTTCTTCACGCAGGCCCATGACGTGCGATCTCTCGCAGACGCGGTGACGAATGTCGCGATTCAGCGGAAGACGAGGAACCTGCATCAGATCCGCCCCGTCGCGATTGACGGGAAAGTAAGGAAGAAGTCGATAATTACGCACAACGACTTCTTTGTCTTTCAGGGCTGTCAACTCGCCTTTATCCGCACCTGAGCGAAGGCCGGAGCCGTACACGAGAGAGGCGGCCGACTGCCGCACGCCGAGCGGATCCGGCCAATGTCACCGTCACGGGGCGGGCGACTCTGTGAAGACGCGGTGATCGGCGAAATGCCGACGAAAGGTTCAGAACGGCGAGGCGACGCCAGAGCCCGTACACCGGGCCCGTCGTGATTGCCGATCGCTGCGCGCACGCCTGTCCACCCCGCCACGACCGGGTCATTCCCCTCGCCCGTCCGCCGGGAAACCCCCGTGACCACTGCGCGAACGAATCTCCCCCGGCCCGTCAGGAGCGCCGCTCCCGAGGCGAATTCCCGCCACGTGACCGCAACGCGCAGCGGTGTCGGCGACAAGCCCCGACGCCCGCATGACTGCCTTTTCCGCACAGTCGAGCGGCATGATGCGCAGTGGGGGAACCGGGGGGCCGGACTGCCAACCAAGAGTGGTGACGCATGCGAATACGGCTACTGCCCAGCACCCCTGAGAAAAAGGCGACACAGTTCACAGGTGGATTACTGAATCTTTCCGGCTCACTCGCGTTCCAGGCTGGCTACACTCACGCCCCATGCGATCCATGAACGACAGCCGTCGGAGGCGTGAAGACCAGAATCACCCGATATTCATTGCCAGTTCAGGTAGGCGCCGGAGACTCGTGCGCTATGCGGCAGTGACCATCGGGTGTGCCTGCACCGGGTATCTCGCCATCTTCGCCGCTGTGTTCGGGGGTCTGCAGGAGTCCACGGGCGAGAACCCGCCGCGCATGGACGAGCCGCTGCCCAGCAGTTCCTCCCAGAAGGACTCGGACGTTCCCGCGGGTGCGCAGTTCCCCGCGCGTTCGGAGTCGCCCGGAGCGAACCCCTCGCCCAAGTCCTCCCAGGACCAGGGCCGTGACCCCTCGCCGTCCCCGACCGCACCGGCCACCTCCTCGGCCCGTCCCGGCGGCGCGAACAGGTGAGCCGTCACGCGCTGCGCCGGGACCCGCGGGGGCACTGGCTGCTGCTGCTGCTCTTCCTCCCCGTGGTCATCGCCGCGCTCGTCTTCGAGGGCTGGACGAACCACGAGGTCGACGACGCGCGCAACAAGCGCCCGTGCACGACTCCCATGCCCAAGGCCGCGGACACCGGCGACCCGGTCCTGCGCCTGAACGACGGCACCATCCAGACCGCCTCCATGCCGCCGCGCACGGCCGCCCTCACCTTCAACGGCGGCCCCGATCCCGTATGGACGCCCCGGGTGCTGGACCTGCTGCGCAAGCACCGCGCGCAGGCCACCTTCTTCATCTACGGGTCCCAGGCGACCCGCCACCCGGAGCTGGTGCGCCGGATCCGCGCCGAGGGCCACGAGATCGGCTCGTACACCTACACGGGCGGCGACCTCGGATCGGCCTCGCCGTTGCGCTCCAAGATGGAGCTGTCGCTGACGCAGACGGCGCTCGCCGGCTCGGCCGGCGTCAACACGGGGCTGCTGAGGCTGCCGCACACGACCGCGGCGGACACCCTGTGCGGCGAGTCCTGGGACGCCGCCGTGCGCAGCGCCGAGCAGGGCTATCTGATCGTCGCGGCGGACCGCAAGTCGCGGAAGCCGTCGCAGGGCGTGGTGCGCCAGTACAGCAACTCGGACCTCGGTTATCACGAGGCTGAGCAGTTGCTGCGCAACCGGAACGTGGAGAGGTTCACGACCGTCACAGACGGGCTGGGACGGCCCTCCCCCACCACGACCGTCTCCGCCGCGGAGAGGCTGCGGGGCGAGGGCCTGATCTGGGCGAGGATGCTCGGCGCCTTCTTCACCAGCGCGATGGCGTGGGCCCTCGTGGCGGCGGGAGGGCTCAGCCTTCTGAGGCTCATCCTGCTGCTGATGTTCGCGCGGATGCACACGAACCGGCTGCAGCGGTTCCGGCCGGGCTCGCCGTGGCTGAGGGAGGTGAACGAACCGGTGACGGTGCTTGTGCCGGCCCACAACGAGGAGGCGGGCATCGAGTCGACGGTGCGTTCGCTGCTGGCGTCCACGCATCCGTACCTGCAGGTGATCGTGATCGACGACGGCTCGACCGACGCCACCGCCGACATCGCCGAGCGCATCCAGGACCCGCGGGTCCTCGTCATCCGGCAGGGCAACACCGGCAAGCCGGGCGCCCTCAACACCGGTCTGGCGCACGCGAGGTCGAACATCGTCGTGATGGTCGACGCGGACACCGTCTTCGAGCCGGAGGCCCTGCACCAGCTCGTCCAGCCGCTCGCCCACCCCGCGATCGGCGCGGTCAGCGGCAACACCAAGGTCGGCAACCGGCAGAAGCTGCTGGGCAAGTGGCAGCACCTGGAGTACGTCTTCGGCTTCAACCTCGACCGGCGCATGTTCGAGGTGCTGGAGTGCATGCCGACGGTCCCGGGAGCGATCGGCGCCTTCCGCCGCGACGCCCTGCTGGGCATCGGCGGCGTGAGCGAGGACACGCTGGCCGAGGACACCGACCTGACGATGGCCCTGTGGCGTGCCGGATGGCGCGTCGTCTACGAGGAGACGGCCATCGCCTGGACCGAAGTGCCCGAGACCCTGAGCCAGTTGTGGCGGCAGCGCTACCGCTGGTGCTACGGCACGCTGCAGTCCATGTGGAAGCACCGGCGGGCCGCGCTGGAGGTCGGGCCGGCAGGGCGCTTCGGGCGCCGCGGCCTGAGCTACCTCACGCTCTTCCAGATCGCGCTGCCTTTCGCCGCGCCCGTCGTCGACGTGTTCTTCCTGTACGGCCTCTTCTTCCGCCACCCCCTGGAGGCGCTGGGCGTCTGGCTCGGCTTCCTGGTCATGCAGATGGTGACCGCCGCGTACGCGCTGAGGCTGGACAGGGAGCCCCTGCGCGAGCTGTGGTCGCTGCCTCTGCAGCTGTTCGTCTACCGGCAGCTGCTCTATTTCGTGATCATCCAGTCAGTGGTGACGGCGTTGCTGGGTAACCGGCTGAAGTGGCAGCGCATGCGCCGGTCGGGCACCGCCGACCAGCATCTGCTCAGCGAACCCGCCAAGCAGCGCACCCTGTCGTCGAAGTGACCGGCGGCGCCGGACGAAGCGAAGTGACCGGAATCAAGTGAGCGAGGGGAGAGTCGGGCCATGAAGGACCCACACGACCAGTGGGCCGAGGATGGCCGCGGTTCGCGCGCCGGGGCCCGTCGGGGCCGTGCCGCCCGTACCGGGGGCCGTCGCAAGCGCGACGACTTCGACACGGGCGAGTACGCCGTGGGCGACCCCGTCAACGTGGTGAGCCCGGCCCGGCCCGGAGGCCCCGTGACGTATCCGCCGAGGCCGGAGGAGCGGAAGCGCTCCGGCGGCGAGGTCATCCAGGGCGAGGCAGTATCCGGGCGCACCACGCCGCTGCCCGCCCAGGAGCCCCCGGCTGCCGGGGCGGCCGGGCAGGGAACGCGACGGAGTGGCGGCATGCCGCCCGGTGCGGCCCAGCCCGCGGGTCCTCCCGGCCACGTCCAGCCCGGGATGCAGCCCGGAGTCCAGCCCGGTGCGGCACAGCCCGGGACGCACCCCGGTGCGATGCAGCCCGGCGCACATCCCGGTGCCGTCCAGACAGGGAGCCATTCCTCAGCCGTCCAGCCCGTGGGCCGGCACGGTGCCGTCCAGCCGGGCGGCCCGGGCGGGCCCGGCACTCCGGCCTTCCCGCCGGGAGGGGACGGCCCGGGCGGTCCGGGTGACGGCTTCTCCTCGCGCTTCGGCCCCGAGGCCCCCCGCGCCGGCCGGCGTCCCAAGCGCCGCCGCCCGCTGCGCCGTGCGGTCGTCATCCTGCTCGCCACGGTCATCACGGGTTCCGTGGGGACGTACGCGTGGGCGGAGACGAAGCTGCAGCGCAACGTCGATCTCAACAAGTTCGACTCCCGGCCCCCGCCCGGCAAGGGCACCAACTACCTCATCGTGGGCTCCGACAGCCGTGAAGGCCTCTCCGAGGAGGACAGGAAGAGGCTCAACACCGGTGTCTTCGGGGGCCGTCGCACCGACTCGATGATCCTGGTGCACAAGGGTGTGAACGGCACGACGATGGTCAGCTTCCCGCGTGACTCGTGGGTCACCCTCCCCGGGTACACCCACCCCTCCACGGGAAAGACCTCGGGGCCCGTGAAGAACAAGCTCAACGCGGCCTTCTCGCAAGGCGGTCCGGAGCTGCTGATCAGCACCATCGAGCAGAACACGGGCCTTCGGATCGACCACTACGCGGAGATCGGGTTCGCCGGCTTCGTGAACATCGTCGACGCCGTGGGCGGCGTCCCGATGTGCGTCGACCGGAACATCAAGGACAAGGACTCGGGCGCCAACCTGAAGAAGGGCTGCCAGAACCTCGACGGTGCGGAGGCCCTGGCCTTCGTCCGCCAGCGCAAGCAGGAGGCCAAGGGCGACCTGGGCCGGACGCAGAACCAGCAGAAGTTCCTCTCGGCACTCGCCAAGAAGGCGGCGGACCCGGACACGGCCCTCGACCCCGGTGCCGTGTATCCCGCCGTGAGCGCCGGGCTCGACACCCTGATCGTCGACCAGGGCATGAGCCTGAAGGAGCTGAGCACCATGCTGCGGACGGTGCAGGGCATCTCGGACGGCGGCGGCAAGCGGATCAACGTCCCGACGAAGGGCCCGATCCGTACCCGCAAGGGCGACGCGGTGGCCTGGAACTCTGCTCAAGCGGAGAAGCTCTTCGGCCAGCTGAAGCGGGATCAGAGGGTGACGGTCCGCTCGCAGTAGAGCGGGGCGGCCTTCCGGCGCCCGGCCCGGAAAACGCCTTCCTGCCTCCTCCCGCGGGGCGCCTCGCAGGTCACGACAGCTGGTCGGCCGTGCCGGCCACGGGCGCCGTCTCACGCCCGTGGCCGGCACGGCTCACGTCTGCCGTCCGCTACATCGGCCCCCGGCCCGGGCCGTGGGAGCGGATCGCGCCCGCCGTGGTCGGCACGAGCGTCAGCAGGCCTGCTGCGGGCCGGAGTTCTGCGTGCCGACGCGGCCGACGACGGTCTCGTCGCCGAGCGTGGTGCCGGCGCCGCGGTTGATGTAGCAGGAATAGCGCGTCTTGTTGATGACTTCGAGGTGGATGTGGGCGCCGGAGTCGCCGTTGACCTGGTAGCACGAGGAGTAGCGGAACCGTCCGGTCTCGCCGAGCTTGGTCCACGGGCCGACGCTGGCTCCCACGGCGATCGCGTCCGGCTTCTTGTCGACGTGCATGACGTCCGCGCGTCCGACGACCGTTCCCGTGGCGTCGTCGCGCGCCTCCAGGCCGATGCGGTAACCGCCGTCGGCGAGGTTCCCCGTGGCGCATCCCGGCTTGACGGTCACGACCCGGACGGACACCGGGTTCCCGGCGGACGTCTTGCTGCCGAACGGCGAGACGACCGTGCCCCCCGGGTTGCGGTAGATGTCGACCGCCCAGTCGTTGAGATAGCCGTAGTTGTAGAAGACGCGGTGGTGGGAGGAGGGCGGCGTCTGGCCGAACCGGTCCCAGATGGAGCTGCCCTGGATCGGCGGGTAGATGCCGATGGTGTCGGCGGCCTTCGGCGCTGCCTTTTCATCCGCCGGCTGCGCCGAGACGAGCGGCGCGGTCAGCAGGACCGAGGAGGCGGCGAGGGCCGTGGCGACGGCTATGCGTACGGAGGTTACGGGTCTCAAGGTGTCTTCCTTGGGGTGGGGGGTTCACGGAGGTGACCGGCCGTCGGCCGGCCGACGCAGAGTCAACCACTGGTGAGACCCGGCGGCCAGACGGCGCCGGCCCCGAGTGGACATGCCCGTGCGGGTGTTGGAATACCGGGACCGGAGCGTGAGGCGCCGGGCTCGCGTCGCCGCACGGCACAGCCGGACAGCGCCCGGGCCCTCAACGGACGGGGCCGGCCCCGCAGCGCGAGGCCGGCCCCGTCCGGCGGACCACACCGGCGAACTCCGGGGTGGTTCAGTGCGAGTGGCGCGGCACCTCGTCGCCGCTGCCGCCCGTCAGGAAGTCCAGGTCCGCACCCCGGTCGGCCTGCATGACGTGCTCCGTGTAGAGCCTCTCCCAGCCGCGCCGGCGGCCGGCCATGTCGGCGGGCTCACCCTGGGCCGCCGACTCCTCGCGCCGGGACGCGAGTTCGTCTTCGCCGACGCACAGGTCCAACCGCCGCCCGGGCACGTCGAGTTCGATGACGTCTCCCGTCCGCACGAGCGCGAGCGGCCCGCCGACAGCCGACTCGGGGGCGACGTGCAGCACGCACGTGCCGTACCCCGTGCCGCTCATCCGGGCGTCGCTGATCCGCACGACGTCCTCGACTCCCGCTTCCAGCAGGGCCTTCGGCACGGGCACGTTGCCCACTTCCGGAAAGCCCGGGTAGCCCTTCGGCCCTGCGTTGCGCACGACGATGACGGTGGAGGAGTCGACGGGCAGTCCGGGGTCGTCGGCGACCGCCGTGTAGTCCTCGACGCGGTCGAAGACGAGGGCCTTCCCCCGGTGCCGCAGCAGGCGCTCGTCCGCCGCGGAGACCTTGATGACGGCCCCGTCGGGGCAGAGGGTGCCGTGCAGCACCGCGGTTCCGGCGCCCGCCGCCATGAAGGGCTCGGACATCGTCCCGATGACCTCGCGGTTGTAGCACTCCGCGTCGGCGATCTCCTCACCGATGGGCCGGCCGGTGACGGTTACCGACTCGCGGTGGACGAGGTCGCCCAGTTCGCGCATGACCGCCGGCAGCCCGCCCGCGTAGTAGAAGTCCTCCATGAGGAAGCGTCCGGAGGGCATCATGTCGGCCAGCACCGGAACCTCCGCCGTGAGCCGGTCGAAGTCGGCGAGTTCCAGGGGCACTTCCACCCGTCCGGCCAGCGCCAGCAGGTGCACCACCGCGTTGGTGGAGCCCCCGAGCGCGGCGTTGACGCGGATCGCGTTCTCGAACGCCTCCCGGGTGAGGATGTGCGACGGCCGCAGGTCCTGCTCGACGAGCCGCACGGCCTGCCTGCCGGACGCCTGTGCCAGCGCGTACCGCCGGGAGTCGGCGGCGGGAATGGCCGCGCCGCCCGACATCTGCATGCCCAGCCCCTCCGAGATGCAGGCCATGGTCGAGGCGGTGCCCATCGTCATGCAGTGGCCCCGGCTCCGCGACATGCATCCTTCGGCCTCGCTCAGATCCGCGGCGGTCAGCTTCCCCGCGCGCATCTCCTCGCTCAGCTTCCACACCGCGGTGCCCGAACCGATGTCGCGTCCGCGGAACTTGCCGTTGAGCATCGGCCCGCCCGTGACCATCAGTGCGGGGATGTCGACGCTGGCGGCCCCCATGAGCATGGCGGGCGTGGTCTTGTCGCAGCCGGAGAGCAGGACGACGCCGTCGAGGGGGTTGGCCCGCAGGGTCTCCTCCACCTCCATGGCCATGAGGTTGCGGAAGAGCATCGTGGTGGGACGCATCAGCGTCTCCCCCAGCGACATGACGGGGAACTCCAGCGGCAGACCGCCGGCTTCCCACACCCCCCGCTTGACGGCCTCGGCGACGTCCCTCAAGTGCGCGTTGCACGGCGTGAGTTCGGACCAGCTGTTGCCGATGCCGATGACCGGCCGCCCGTCGAAGACCTCAGGGCCGAACCCCTGGTTGCGCATCCAGGACCGGTGGATGAAGCCGTTGCGCCCCTCCGCCGCGAACCATTCCGCGCTGCGCCGGCGGTTGGTCTCGTCGTTGCTCATTTCACTCCCTGTGCCGTCCCGCTTGTCTTCCGGCCCGACCTGTCCCCTCCTGACCTGACGTGACCCGGTAATCGATCTTGCTGGCCGTCCCGCCGCCGGGTCAACGGTCCTGCTGCGTCGGTCTGCGCAGCGAGGGAGGCTCGTCGCCGTCGCCGGTCCCCCATTCCGAGGGCTCCCGCGCGAGGTCGAAGTGCAGGTCGTCTCCGCGCCGTATGTCCTCCGTGGTGATCCACGTGCGGGAGGTGCCGACGCCACCGAGCGAGGCGGAGCGGACGTAGCGGCTGCCGTCCTCCGTGCCGTCCGCGGTGACGGTGAAGCCGCCCTTCGGATACCACTCGCGGTCCAGTTCGAGTTCGACGCGGTCGAAGGCGGGCGTGTTCAGACCCCAGGTGTCCGTGCCGGGTGAGACCGGGAAGACGCCTATCGAGGAGAGCACCATCCACGACGACATGGTGCCCAGGTCGTCGTTGCCCGTTACCCCCGCCGGGGAGTCGTCGAAGAGGCGCAGCGCGGCGTCGACGACCTCCGTCGTCTTCCACGGCGAGCCCGTGGAGAGGTAGGTGTACGGGGCGGTGAGGTCGTGCTCGTTGTGCGGGTTGTACTTGTCGGTCCCGTAGTAGTCGTACGGGCCGTTCACCCACGTGCCGCGCGCCGTCCCCTCCGGGTCCCTGACCAGGTCGTCGTGGGCGAAGAAGGTGTCCAGGCGGTCCTCCGCGGCCTTCTTCCCGCCCATCAGCGACATCAGGCCGGGGATGTCGTGCGGCACCGACCACTGGTACTGCCAGGACGTGCCCTCCTGGAAGCCCTTGCTGTGAGCCGGATCGGAAGGCCCCGTGAACTCTCCGCGGCTGTCGCGGGCGCGCGGGAAACCCGTCTCCGGGTCGAAGGTCTCGCGGTAGTTGCGGGAGCGTGCGGCGTACCGCCGGGCGTCCTCGTCGTGGCCGAGGTCGCGCGCCATCCCGGCGAGGGAGGCGTCCGCGGCGGCGTACTCGAGGCTGGCCGACGCGCTGTGCCGCCAGTCGGGGCTCCCGGGCTTCAGCTTCGGCCTGTCCGGCTGGTGCGGTATGTAGCCGTCCCGGATGTACTCCTTGTTCGCCATACGTCCGAGATAGGGCGATTGGCGCGGAGGTATGCCGTCCGCGTTCCTCTTCAACGCGCGGTAGGCCCGCTCCCCCTCGTCCTTGTCGAGCAGCCCCTGTTGGTAGGCGTTCGCGAGGAAGGGGGTGACGGGGTCCCCGGTCATGATGTTCGTCTCGGTCGTCCCGTAGCCCCACCGGGGCAGCCAGCCGCCCTGCTCCTCGACGTCCAGCACGGAGAGCGCCATGTCGCGTGACTCGCGCGGCGCGACGAGGGTGAGCAGCTGCGCCTGCGTGCGGAACGTGTCCCACAGCGACCAGTTCTGGTAGTAGGTGTGCCCCTTCGCGCGGTGGATCCTCTGGTCCCATCCGCGGTACCGGCGATCGGCGTCCTCACCGATATTGGGGTGGAGCAGCGACCGGTACAGGGACGAGTAGAAGACGCGGCGCCGCTCGGGGCTCCCTCCCGTGACCTTCACCCTGCCGAGGCGCTCCCGCCACGCGGCCCGGGCCTTCTCGCGCGTCTCGTCGAAGGTGCTGCCGCCCTCTGCGTCGAGGTTGCGGGCGGCACCCTCTGCGTCGACGTACGACAGGGCGGTCACCGCTTCGACGTCCCGGTCCCCGTCCCTGGTGTCGAACCGGGCGTAGGCGCCGCGCCGTCCGCCGCCCTCCGAGGACCTGCTTCCCTCCGTGACGCGCTCCCCGTCCCACGTCCCGTAGGAGTCGAACGGACGGTCGAAGCGGGTCACCTGCCAGACGGTGTACGGCTTCGTCCCCTGACAGAAGCCGCTTCCCGTGACCTTGGCGGCCACGGTCCGCTCGTCCAGGACGCGTACGGAGCTGTCGGTGACCTTGTGCAGGGCCTGGCCGGAGTTGAGCAGCACGTTGGCCTTGCCGGTCTCCGGGAAGGTGTAGCGCTGGTGGCCGGTGTGCCGGGCAGCGGTCAGCTCCGCCTTCGTGCCGCCGTAGTCGTCCAGCGCCACCTGGTACGAGCCGGGTGAGGCGCTCTCCTTCTCGTGGCGGAAGGCGGAGGCGTACTCCGCGTTGTCGGTGGTGGAGACGTCTCCGGTCGTGGGCATCACCGGCAGGTCGCCGCCCAGCTTGCAGCCCACGCCCGAGAGGTGGACCGAGGAGAAGCCGCGGATGCGGTCGTCGTCCCAGTCGTAGCCGGTGTTGGCGCCGGTGTCCGGCGAGAGCTGCACCTTGCCGAAGGGGAAGGCCGCTCCGGGGAAGGTGTTCCCCTCGTTGCGGGTGCCGATGAAGGGGTTGACGAGGCTCACAGGGTCCCCGGCGGGCTTTCCGTCCGATATCTCCCCTACGCTGACCGGAGGGGCGTGCGGTGAGGCGCCCACCAGTCCCGCGCACAGGGCGGCACCGGCCAGACCCAGCAGGGTCCGGACGCGTTTCACTCGTACCACTGAGCCTCCGAGGCCGGGACATCGTTGTCGGGCGGCCCAGGTTTCGCCACGTGACCTGCGGCTGTCTATGCCCCAGGTCACAACATGTCCGTACGATTGCCCCGGTGCATGCGCGACCGTCCGTCGGGGAATCCCTCCGCACAGCCGGCGCTCCCGTCAATCGGCGGGAGGACGCGGGGCCGGGACACGGGAGACGGAGGGCGCGGATGGCCGCACGGCGGGTACCGGGGCGGCTTGCGGCGATCGGCTCCCGAGTTCGATGGGTACGTGCCGTGCTCACGCTCGCGGCGGGGGCGTTGCCGGCCCTCGCCTTCCCCGCTCCGGCCCTGTGGTGGCTCGCCTGGGTGGCGCTGGTGCCGTGGATGCTGCTGATCCGTTCCGCTCCCTCCGGGCGTCAGGCGGCGGTGAGCGGCTGGCTCGGGGGCCTGGGTCTCATGCTGTCGGTGCACCACTGGCTGCTGCCGAGCCTGCACGTCTTCTTCCTCGTGCTGGCCGCTCTGCTCGCGCTGCTGTGGGCGCCCTGGGGGTGGCTGGTGCGGCGCATGCTGCACGGCCGCCCCGGGCCGTGGCGGATCGCGGCGGCTGCGGGCCTGGTGCCGTCCGGGTGGCTGATGGCCGAACTGGTCCGCTCCTGGGAGTACTTGGGAGGACCCTGGGGGCTGCTGGGCGCGAGCCAGTGGCAGGTGGCTCCGGTGCTGCGGCTGGCGTCGGTGGGCGGCGTGTGGCTCGCCGGCTTCGTGCTGGTGGCCGTCAACACCCTGCTCACCGCTCTCGTCGCACTGGCCGCGGGGCGTCCCGGGGACGGCGGACAGCCGACCTGTGGAGCCGAGGCGGGAGTTGCGGCCGCCGGGCCCGCTCCGCTCCGGCGCCCCGCGGCCCCGGAAGCGGTGTGCGCCGTCTCGCTGCTCGCGGTGGCCGCCGGTGCCCTCGGCGCGGCGTGGGCCTGGGCTCCGGTGCCGCGTCCGGCCGGCGAGTCGCGCGTCGCGGTGGTGCAGCCGGGCGTCGTCGTCGGCCAGCGTGCGCGGCTGGAGCGCAGCGTAGAGCTGACCCGGCGGCTCGCGGGCCGGGACGTGGACCTGGTGGTGTGGGGGGAGAGCAGCGTCAGCTACGACCTCGGCGCCCACCGCAGGGTGCGCGACCGGCTGGCCGCCCTCTCCTCCGAGGTCGGCGCCCGCATCCTGGTGAACGTGGACGCCCGACGCTCCGACCGTCCGGGCATCTACAAGAGCTCGATACTGATCGGACCGGACGGGCCCGTCGGCGACCGTTACGACAAGACGCGCCTGGTGCCGTTCGGGGAGTACGTCCCCGCCCGCGAACTGCTCGGCTGGGCCACCTCGGTGGGCCGCGCCGCCGACGAGGACCGGCTGCGCGGGGACGGACCGGTGCTGATGAGGGCCGGGGGCGTCACCTTCGGGCCGCTGGTCTGCTTCGAGACGGCCTTCCCGGACATGAGCCGTGAACTGGCAGGTCAGGGTGTGGAGTTGCTCGTGGCGCAGTCCTCCACCTCGACGTTCCAGCACAGTTGGGCCCCAGCCCAGCACGCCTCCCTCGCGGCGCTCAGGGCGGCGGAGTCCGGTCGCCCGATGGTGCACGCCACCCTCACCGGCAGCACCGCGGTGAACGGACCGCGCGGCGAACCCGTCGGCCAGTGGCTGGGCACCGGGCGCAGCACCGCAGAGGTCTACCGCGTCCCCCTGGCCACGGGCCGGACGCTCTACGTGCGCTACGGCGACTGGGTGGTGTACGCGGCGGTGGCGGGGCTCGCCCTGTTCGCCGGCGCCGAGAGCGTGCGCCGGGTGCGCGACCGGCGGCGCGGGACGCCTTCGGGCCGCGCCGACAGCTCGCTCACCGGGCGGACTTGACCACCCGCTCGCACAACTCGTGCGTCCGCAGGGCGTCTTGAGCGGACAGCACTTCCCCTTCGCGTACCGCGTCAAGGAAGCGGAGCACGATCTGCTCGATGCCGCGCTGCCGCACGACCGGCACCCAGTCGCCCCGGCGCCGCACGCTGGGCTGCCCCTTGTGGTCGACGACGTCGGCGATGTTGCGCACCTCGCGCTTGGAGTCCTGCCCGGAGACCTCGAGGACCTCCTCCGCCGATCCCGACAGCCGGTTCATCGCGCCCACGGCGGTGAAACCGTCGCCGGAGAGCTGGAGCACCGCGTGGTGCAGCAACCCGTCCCGCACCCGCGTCCGCACGTCGACGTGGTCGACGGGGCCCGGAACGAGGAAGCGCAGCGTGTCGACGACGTGGATGAAGTCGTCGTAGACCATGCGCCGCGGCTCCTCGGGCAGGCCGAGCCGGTGCTTCTGCATGAGGATCAGGTCGCGGGGGTGTTCGAGGCACTGGGCGTACGCGGGCGCGTAGCGGCGGTTGAAGCCGACGGCGAGGCTGACGCCGCGCTCGGCGGCCAGACCGACGAGGCGTTCCGCCTCCTCCAGCCGGTACGCGAGCGGCTTGTCGACGTAGGTGGCGACGCCGGCGTCGAGCAGCCTGGAGACGATCTCGGGGTGCGCGGCGGTGGCCGCGTGCACGAAGGCGGCGTCGGGCCGCACCGCGAGCAGGGACTCCACGTCGGAGTGCCGGTGCGCGACGGGGACGCGGTAGGCGGCGCCGGCGGCTTCCAGGACGGCCGGGGTGCGGGTGACGAGATGCGGTTCGAGACCCGGCTGCGAGGCGAGCAGGGGCAGATACGCCTTCTGCGCGATGTCGCCGAGACCGATCACGCCGATCTTCACGTGGTGCTCCTCAGTTCGGTGGGGACGGGGCCGCCGTACTGTCGCGCTGTGAGGGGGAAGCATACGTGTGACCCGGCGGGCTCCAGTCCGCGATCCCGTCCAGGGCGCGCAGGGCGAGGTGCGGGGCGATCCGGTTGACGGCCGTCATCGCACCGTCCCGCAGCAGGCATCCCGCGCGGGACGTCACCGTGACGAGCCGGGCGACGCGGACGGAGCGCCGCACGACCTCGGTGGTGCGCGGCAGACGGTCGGCGGTGTAGGCCGCCAGCGCCTCCCCGACCCCGCTGCCGGAGAGCGCGGCGGCGTGATGCGCGAGAACGACGCCGTCCTCGACGGCCTGGTTGCCGCCCTGGCCTAGGTTGGGCGGCATGGCGTGCGCCGCGTCCCCGAGCAGCGCCACCCGCCCTCGGTGGAGGGCGGGGAGCGGCCCGGCGGCCCGGTAGACGTCGTTGCGCAGGATCCGCTCGGCGGCGGCGGCGTCGAGGATGGCCGGCACGGGCGCGTGCCAGCCGCCGAACAGCCGCCGCAGTTCGGCGAGTTCACCGTCGGGAGACCGCTGCCCCGGCGGCACGGTCGCCGCGGCGTAGGCGTAGACGCTGCCGTCGGCGAGCGGCTGGGTGCCCCACAGCGTGCCCCGTCCCCACGTCTCGTGGGGCGGGTAGCCGGTATCCGGGGCGGGGACGACCATGCGCCACGCGGTGAACCCGGCGTAGCGGGGCTCCGGGCTGCCGGGGAAGAGGACGCCGCGTGCCGTGGAGTGGATGCCGTCGGCCGCGACGACCAGGTCCGCTTCCCACCGGCTCTGACCGGCGCGGACGGCTGCCGGGCGGCCGCGGTCGCCGATGTCGTCGATCCGGCCCGCCACTCCGGTGACCACCGTCCCTTCCGGCAGTTGCGAGAGCAGCAGCGAGACGAGCGTGGCCCGGTGCACGGGGACGAGCGGACCGCCGAACCGGCGGGACGCGGCGTCCGAGTCGGTGCGGGAGAGCCAGCGCCCCGACGGTGAGCGCAGGCCCCCCTCCTGCGTCCAGGTGCGCCGGGCGCGCAGCGTGTCGCCGAGACCCAGAGTGTCCAGCGCGCGGAGGGAGTTGGGCGTCAGACCGAGGCCCGCTCCCACCGCCTCGACGCTCGGGGCGCGTTCGAGCACCGTGACGCACCACCCCCGCCGGTGCAAGGCGAGTGCGGCGGTGAGACCGCCGATTCCGGCACCGACGACGAGCGCACTGGGCTGGGACATGGCGGGCTCCTCAACGCGTGGACCGAACAGCGGTCTCGGTGGCGGTACAGGTCGCACCGTCCACTACAGTCGTAGTTTACTACGGCTGTAGTTCCCCGCTCCGCAGTGCCCGCCTCCCCACGTAGATTGCTGCCATGCGCACCTCCCCTCCCCCGCGGCCCACCGCACGCGCCGAGTTGATCGCCGACGCGGCCATCGGCCTGCTCGCCCGGCGCGGGCTGCGGGGTCTCACCCACCGCGCCGTGGACGAGGCGGCCGGGCTGCCGCAGGGGTCGACGTCGAACCACGCCCGGACGCGAGCGGCCCTGCTGGAGGCGACGGTGCGGCGGCTCGCCGTCCGGGAGGCGCAGGTCGTCTCCATGGACGAGCTGCCCCGCGGGGAAGGACCCGAGGAGCTGGCGGACGGTCTGTCCCTCGCCATGCACCGCTACCTCACCGACGACCCCGACCTGCTCGTCGCCCGCTACGAGCTGGCGCTGGAGATCACCCGCAGGCCCGAGCTGCGGGAGATGTACGTGCGCACGGGCACCACCGCGTTCCGGGAGCCGCTGGAGGCGATGCTGCGGCGTGCCGGCTCCCCCGACCCCGAGAGGCACACGCTCTCCCTGGTGTCGTGGTGCGACGGCATGCTCTTCTCCTGCATCGCCGGCTCCTACTCCTCGCACACTCCCGGGAGGGACGAACTGCGCCGCGGACTGCTGGAGTTGCTGCGGGGGATGCTCGGGTGAAGCCCCCCCGGCCGGGCCTCAGGCTCGCGGCTCAGGTTCAGGGCTCGGGCTCAGATCTCCGGGCTCAGAGTGAGGACCGGAGCTCAGCCGATCGCGAGGGTCCGCTCCAGGCGCTGGGCCGCGGCCCTGACCCCGGCCCCGTACTCGTCGTCCGCCAGCGTGCCCATCACGTCCTGAGCGCGACGCAACTCCCGGCGCGCATCGTCCAGTTCACCGAGCCTGACGTGGCCGGCGGCCAGGTTCAGATACAGCGAGGGGTACAGGCAGCTCACCGCCAGGGCGTGCTCACCCCACTGCACCTCGTCCTCCGTCAGGGCGTCCGCCGCGGCCAGCGCGCGCCGGTCCCACTCGAGTTCGGTGGCCGGGTCGTCCTGGGTGTCGGCCATGTAGTGCGCGATGGTGCACCGGTGGAAGAGGGCCTCCTCGCCGGTCTGCGACCACAGCAGCGCGAAGCGGTTCCGGGCCTCCTCCCGGTCCCCAGCCCGGTGAAGCATGATCGCCTGACCGATCCGGACCATGATCGCGTCCGGAGACGTCTCCTGCTGCGGCTCCGCCACGGGGTTCCTCCTGCTCGCCAGCGCGTCAGGCACTGCCGCCTGCCTGTTCCGAGACGCTAGCGGCCGGTACCGACAATCGGGCTCAGGCGCTCTCGCGGCGCCCACCCACCCGCACGCACGGCGCACCCGCCCGTACCGCCCCTGGGGGGCACGAGCGGGTGCGGGGTGCGGCCGGGACGGCTGGTCCGGCTGGTCCGGCTGGGAAGCGCGATCCGCGGCTCAGGGGCACGGGCCCAGGCTCTGTCCGACGAATGGGCGCCGTCCGCGGCGGACGGCGCTCGCGGCGGGCGGTGCGTGCCGGCCGTCCCGGGCGAGGCGGGGCCGGTCAGACAGTGCCGAGGTCCGGGATGCGCCAGTCGACGGCGGTGTGGCCCTGGGCCGCGATCGCGGCGTCGATCTGGCTGAAGGGACGGGAGCCGAGGAACTTCTTCGCCGAGAGCGGCGAGGGGTGTGCACCCTGCACGACGACGTGCTTCTCCGTGTCGATCAAGGGCAGCTTTTTCTTCGCGTAGTTGCCCCACAGCACGAAGACCGCCGGGTTCTCCCGCTCGGAGACGGCGCGGATCACCGCGTCCGTGAAGGTCTCCCAGCCCTTGTTCTTATGGGAGTTGGCCTCCCCTTCCCTGACCGTCAGCACCGCGTTCAGCAGGAGCACGCCCTGCTCGGCCCACGGCATCAGGTAGCCGTTGTCGGGGACGGGATGGCCCAGGTCCTCGCGCAGCTCCTTGTAGATGTTGCGCAGCGAGGGCGGGGTCGGGACGCCGGGCCGCACCGAGAAGCACAGGCCGTGGCCCTGCCCGTGGCCGTGGTAGGGGTCCTGGCCCAGGACGAGGACCTTCACCTCGTGGTACGGCGTCGCGTGCAGAGCGGCGAACACCTCGTCACGCGGAGGGAAGACGCGGACGCGCTCCCGCTCCTGCTCGACGAACTCGGCGAGCTCCTTGAAGTAGGGCTTCCCGGTCTCCTCGCCCAGGGCGTGCTGCCAGGACTCGGGCAGCGTGCCCAGCATGTCGCTCAACTGACTTACCTCCGCGATGCGTTCATAGCTGTCGGTGCGAGGAGAACGTACCGGCGACCGCTGACAACGCGTGAATCCCACCGCGGGAGGCGGTGCGGGGCCCGTGCTTCCGGGCCCCGCGAGCCCCGCTTACCAGCTCGACTTCTTCTGCAGCTCCCACAGGCGCGGCAGGGTCGAGGGGTCGAGCACCCACTCGACGCCCGAGACCTCCTTGGCCGAGGCGACGTAGACCCGGCCCTGCCACAGCGGCAGCAGCCGCGCGTCCTTCGCGATGATCTTCTGCGCGCTCGTGAAGGCGCGGCTGGCGGTCGCGCGGTTGCTCTCCTTGCGCGACGTCGGCAGCAGGTCCTCGGTGATCTCGCGGTTCTCGTACGGCGTGCCGAGTGCGTTGTTCTCGCCCACGAACGGCGCGACGTAGTTGTCGGCGTCCGGGAAGTCGGGGAACCAACCGCGGCCGAACGCCGGGTACTTGCCCTTGCTGTACCCCTCGACGAACTCCGACCAGGGGCGGCCCTTGACGGTGATGTCGAAGAGCCCGGACTTGTTCAGCTGACGCTTGATCTCGGCGAAGGTGTCGCCGGTCGTGTCGCCGTAACGGTCCGTCGTGTACCAGAGCGTCAGCCGCACTTTCTTGTTGATGCCGGCCTCGCGCAGCGTCTTCTCCGCCTCGGCCTTGCTCGGCTCCCCGTACGCGTCGTAGAACGCGCTGGTGTGGCCGGTGATACCACCCGGGACCATCGAATACAGCGGGTCAGCGGTGCGCTTGTAGACGTTGCGCACCAGCGCCTTCCGGTCGATCAGCTCGGCGATCGCCTTCCGTACCGGCGCCTTCCCCGCGGTGGGGTCCTGGGGATTGAAGACGAGATAGCTGATCTCGGATCCGAGGATCTCGTTCAGCTCGATGTCGTTCTTGCCGTTGGCCTTGTCCTTCTGGAATCCCGTTACCTGATCGGGCGTCAGGCCCCGGTAGGCAACGTCGATCTTCTTGCCCTTGAGAGCCTTCACCATCTGGGAAGACTCCTTGTAGTAATTGACCGTGACGACGTCGTTCTTGACCTTCGCCGGTCCCTTGTAGTCGGCGTACTTCTCCAGCTTCGCGCTCTTGCCCTTGGTGTACGACTCAAGGGTGTAGGGGCCGGAACCCACGAGCTTGTCGCCTTTGAACAGCTTCTTCGCGGGATAGGTCTCGGGATCGACGATCGCCGTCGCCGGAGTCGCGAGGATGAACGGGAAGGTGGCGTCGGGCTTCTTCAGGTGGAAGACGACCGTGCTCTTGCCGAGGGTCTCGACGCGGTCGAGGCTGCCCATCAGACCGAGCGGACCGGACTTCGACTTGATCGCCCCGACGCGCTCCACGGAATGCTTCACGGCCTCCGCGTCCAGCGGATTCCCGTTGGAGAACTTCAGGCCCTTCTTCAGCGTGCAGCGGTAGACGCGGCTGGCGTTGTCAGTGAACCGGCACCGCTTGGCCGCGTCGGGCTCCGGCGAGGAGCTGCTGCTGGGGAAGGAGAGCAGCGTCTGGAAGGTGTTCTTGTACAGCTCCCAGGAGCCGTCCCACGCCGCGGCGGGGTCAAGGGTGCTGGGCGCGCTGGTGGTTCCCGTGACGATCTCGCGGCGCTGCTCCTCTGCGTCGTCCCCGGGAAGCGAACTGCACCCGGCGACCAGGGACGTCGATATGACGACGGTCGCTGCGATCCTCAGAGATCCGTTCCGGTCGGACACCTACGCGCTCCTCATTCGGCGGGGCCACTGCTGCTGATGCGGTTGCATAAGGGAAAATGCCGGTCGGCCGGTCAAAGCGTTCTTTGCGTTTCTCCGCGTCGCCGTAGCGGTACGCCGACGCCATACGCGGACCCGCTGGCCGAGGGGCGAGAGAGACCTTACCTCAGCACCCGAGCTCAGAACATGCACTGGTCAACCATTCGTCATTTGCCAAGCCCGCCCGAACCCGCTGATGACAGCGGGTGCCGGTCCGGCGACGGACCGGCACCCGAATTACCCTCCGTTCAAGGTGCCGAGCAGAGCGAATATCCCTACTCCACACCCGCGTTGAGGGAGAGTCCGCCGTCGACGACAAGCGTCTGACCGGTGATCCAGGCGGAATCGGGGGACGTGAGGAAGGCCGCCGCCCCGCCGATGTCCTGGGGAACGCCCAGGCGCTGCATCGGGTAGCGCGCCACCGCCTCCTGCTCGCGGCCCTCGTAGAGCGCGGCGGCGAATTTCGTCTTCACCACGGCCGGCGCGACCGCGTTCACCCGGACCCCCGGCGAGAACTCGTGCGCGAGCTGCTGCGTGAGATTGATCATCGCGGCCTTGCTCATGCCGTACGCCCCGATGAACGGTGACGCCGACATCCCCGCGATGGAGGCGACGTTGACGACCGTGCCGCCGTTGTCGCGCTGCCAGGCGGCCCAGGTGGCCTGGGCGAAGCCCAGCGCGGAGACCACGTTGGTCTCGAACACCTTGCGCGCCACTCCGAGGTCGAGTTCCGCGATGGGCCCGAACACGGGGTTCGTACCGGCGTTGTTGACCAGGTGGTCCACGCGCCCGTACGCCTCCATGACCTTCTCGACCGCGACGCGGCGGTGGTCCTCGTCGTGGGCCTTGCCGGCGACGTACATCGCGCACCCCGGTCCCAGCCCGTCGACCGCCTCCCTGAGGGCGTCCTCTTTCCGCCCGGTGATGCACACGCGGTGGCCGCGCGCGATCAGCGCCTGCGCGACCCCGTAGCCGATGCCCCGGCTGCCGCCGGTGACGATCGCGACCTCGCCGCTGTCCTGCCGCTCTTCGCTCTGCTCTGCCATGTTCCCGTGTCCTCCGGTCAGTTGAGCGGGCCGCCGGCCACGTACAGGACCTGGCCGGAGACGAACCCGGCGTCCTCGCCGGTGAAGAAGGCGATGGCGTTCGCGATGTCCTCCGGCCTGCCCACGCGCTGTACGGGGATCTGCGACGCGGCGGCCGCCTGGAAGTCCTCGAAGCCCATCCCGACGCGTTCAGCGGTCGCCGCCGTCATGTCGGTGACGATGAAGCCGGGGGCGACGGAGTTGGCGGTGACGCCGAACTTGCCGAGCTCCTTGGCGAGGGTCTTGGTGAAACCCTGCATGCCGGCCTTGGCAGCCGCGTAGTTGACCTGCCCGCGGTTGCCCAGAGCGGAGGAGGACGAGAGGTTCACGACGCGCCCGAAGCCGGCGTCGACCATGTGCTTCTGGCAGGCGCGGGACATCAGGAACGCACCGCGGAGGTGGACGTTCATCACGGTGTCCCAGTCGGAGTCGCTCATCTTGAACAGCAGGTTGTCCCGGAGCACGCCCGCGTTGTTCACGAGCACGGTGGGCGGCCCCAGTTCGTCGACGACCCGCGCCACCGCCGACTCCACCTGCGCGGAGTCGGAGACGTCACAGCCGACGGCGATCGCCTTGCCGCCCCCGGAGGTGATCTTCTCTACGGTCTCCCCGCAGGCGGCCTCGTCGAGGTCGAGCACGGCGACGGCGCGGCCCTCGGCCGCGAGGCGCACCGCGGTGGCGGCGCCGATTCCCCGGGCCGCGCCGGTGACGATCGCGACGCGCTGGTCGGTGGTGGACATGCTGTTCTCTCCTGCCCTCAAGTGGTGAGCAACCGCTTAGTACCTATGGCAGTCGAGACGCTATGAGTCCCGCCACCTGCTGTCAACGGGGACCCGGCCACATGGCGTTCACCGCACGAGCAGGTCCAGCAGCCGCTCCGCCTCCCCCTCGGGGTCGGCCGTCAGCCCGGTGTGCACCGGACCGGGCTGCACGACGGTGCTGCGCGGGGCCACCAGCCAGCGGAAGCGCCGCCCCGGCCCGTCCTCCGCCGCCTGGCCGGCCTCCTCCCCGCCGTCGCAGACGCGCTCGGCGGCGCGCAGCGCGGCCCGCACACCCGCCACGTCGGCCTCGGGGTCCAGGGCGCGCAGCCGCTCCTCGTCCAGGTGCGTGCGGGCGAGGACCGCCGACCTGGCACGGCAGTACACGACCACGCCCGCGTTCATCGTCTCCCCGCGCTCCACGCGGGGCACGACGCGCAGCAGCGCGTACTCGAACACGTCGCGGTCCGGGGTCTCCTGGGCGTTCACCGGTCCACGCCCCGTCCGGCGTGGGGCCAGTCGCCCGTGAGCCAGCCCGGCGCCCGCGAGGCGCCGTCCCTGCTGGGCTCGCCCAGCGTGACGCGTTCGTGCACGGCGGGCGCGCGCTCCAGCAGGACGTCCACGTACGCGGCGCGCAAGGCCTTCACGTCCGTGCCGTCCGTGCCGTCGGCCAGCCATTCGCCGGGGACGTCGGCGACGCACTCCTCGAGGAGGCCGCGCGTGACCTTCGACGCCAACTCCTCCGCGGCGGCGGCCAGATCGGGGGCGAACGGGGAGAGGACGTGGTCGGACGCGTCGTAGGGCTTCGCGGCCGCGGCCCGGGCCGTCGGCCAGTTGTGGTGCCAGATCATCGTGGCTCCATGATCGATGAGCCACAGCTTCCCGTGCCAGATCAGCAGGTTGGGGTTGCGCCAGGACCGGTCGACGTTCCCGACCAGCGCGTCGAACCACACGACGCGGCCCGCCTCGGACGGGGTCACGGTGAAGGCGAGCGGGTCGAAGCCCAACGAGCCCGGCAGGTAGTCCATTCCGAGGTTGAGGCCTCCGCTGGCCTTCAGCAGCGCCTGCACCTCCTCGTCCGGTTCGGCGAGGCCGATGACGGGGTCGAGCTGGATCCCCACCAGCTCCGGGACGCGCAGGCCGAGGCGCTGGGCGAGCCGTCCGCTGACGACCTCCGCCACGAGCGTCCTGGGGCCCTGCCCTGCACCCGTGAACTTCATGACGTACGTGCCGCAGTCGTCCGCCTCGACGATCCCCGGCAGCGAGCCGCCCTCCCGCAGAGGCGTGACGTAGCGGGTGGCGGTGACCTGGGTGAGCATCCGCAAAGGCTAGTCGCCGCCCGGCCGAACACCCGCCGAATACTCGGGTGCTCCGCGTCCGGGCGGGTGCCATGGTTCCCGCATGGCTGAAGCTGAGATCTCCCCGGCACGGGGCGGCGCCTCGCGCGGCGCCCCTTCCCGATTCCGCTCTCCCGACTTCCCCCGGCAGTTCGGCCGGACCCGGCGCTTCTCACTCGGCGCCGTCCGGGACGTGACGCTCTCTCCCGACGGGCGGCGCGCGCTCTTCCTGCGCACCGAACCGGAAGACCCGCTCGCCGCCCTCTGGTCGTGGGAGGACGGCCGGGAGAGGCCGCTCGCCCACCCGCGCGACCTCACGACGGGCCCGTCGGAGCCCACCGAGGAGGAGCTGACACGCAGGGAGCGGGCGCGCGACACGGCCTCGGGCGTCACCTCCTACGCGGTGGACGGCGCCGCCGAACTGGCCGTCTTCTCCCTCGACGGCGCGGTGTGGGCGGTGCGTACGCGGCGGGGCGAGCCGTTCCCCGTACCGGCGGCCGGGCCGGCGACCGATCCGCGGCCCTCCCCGGACGGGCGGCTCGTCGCCTACGTCACGGGCGGCGCCCTGCACGTCGCCGCCACGGACGGCAGCGGGGACCGCCGGCTCGCGGCACCCGAGTCGGACGCGGTGACGTACGGACTGACGGACCACGTCTCGGCCGAGTCGATGGGCCGCATGCGGGGCTACTGGTGGGCTCCCGACGGCAGTGCCCTGCTGGTGGCCAGGGTCGACGAGAGCGCTGTGGAGCGCCGCTACCTCGCGGACCCCGCCGAACCGCACAAGCCGCCGCGCGTGCAGCGCTATCCGGTCGCCGGGACGGCGAACGCGGACGTCACCTGCTGGCTGCTGGGCCTCGACGGCAGCCGGGTCCCCGTCGAGTGGGACCGTGAGAAGTTCGAGTACCTCGCAGCCGCGGGCTGGGACGCCCACGGCCCCCTCGTCACGGTGCAGAGCCGTGACCAGCGCACGGTGCGCACCCTGGCCGTCGATCCCGCGAGCGGCGGTACGCGGGTGCTGGCGGAGCAGCGGGACGACCACTGGGTGGAGCTGGTGCCGGGCGCCTACTGCCGCACGGCGTCCGGTGCGCTCGTGGTGCCCTGCGAGAGGGAGGGGACCCGTCGGCTGCGCGTGGGCGGCGAAGTGGTCACGCCGCCCGGCCTGCAGGTGAGGGCCGTCCTCGGCACCGACGGGGACAGCGTGCTCTTCACCGCGAGCGACGACCCCGTCGAGACACATGTGTGGGCCTGCTCCCCGGAATCGGGGTGCACGCGGATCAGCAGCACGCCCGGAGTGCACACGGGCCTCTCGCGTGGCGGCACGACCGTCCTGGACAGCCTCACGGACGACGGCCGCCAGGTCGGCGTCCTCCGCGCGGACGGCCCGCCGGCCGTGATCACGTCACGGGCCGAGGAGCCGTCGCTGCTGCCCCGTCCCGTCCGTCTGACGCTCGGGGAACGGCGGTTGCGCACCGCCCTGTTCCTGCCGTCCTGGTACGACCCGCAGGCCGCGGGCGCGGCCCCGCTGCCCGTGCTAGCCGACCCCTACAGCGGGCCCGGTCTCCAGCTCGTGGTGCGGGGGCGGACGTGGAACGCGTGCGTCTCGCAGTGGTTCGCCGAGCAGGGCTACGCGGTGCTCGTCACCGACGGCCGGGGCACCCCCGGACGCGGACCTGCCTGGGAGAAAGCCGTCTGGGGCGACCAGTTGACGCCCGTCCTGGAGGACCAGACCGACGCGCTCCACGCGGCGGCCGAGCGGTATCCCTTCCTCGACCTGGACCGGGTCGGCATCCGCGGATGGTCCTTCGGCGGATGGCTCGCGGCAGCCGCCGTGCTGCGCCGTCCCGAGACCTTCCACGCCGCCGTCGCCGGCGCACCGGCCGTCGACCCGAGGCTGTACGACACGCACTGGAAGGAACGCTTCCTGGGGCACCCCGCCGAGTACCCGGAGCACTACGACCGTTGCACCCTGACGCGGGAGGCGGAGTCGCTGCGCCGGCCGCTGCTGCTGGTGCACGGGACCACCGACGACAACGTCGCATTCGCACACACTCTGCGGATGTCCGCCGCACTGCAGGCCGCGGGACGCGAGCACGCCGTGCTGCCCCTGTCCGGCGAGTCGCACATCGTAAGCGACGAGGTGACGAGCATGAGGCTCTTGACTACTCAATTGGTCTTTCTTGACAAAGCCCTTCGCCCCTGACAACCGCGAAGGCAGGATGCGCAAGGCAGAGGCAAGCGTGCAGCCCTCCGACAGAACAGGATGTGTTCGCCCATGACTGCATCGACCAGCCGCCGGTCCGTGATCGCCGCCGCGGGCGCCGCCACAGCAGCCGTTTCACTCGCCGCCTGCAGTTCGGACAGCGGTGGAGGCGAGTCCAAGGACACCGGCTCGGGCGAGGGCGGAGGGGACGGCGGAGGCGGCGACGCCGCGGGCGGGGCGCTCGGCAAGGCCTCCGAGATCCCGGAGGGCGGCGGCAAGGTCTTCAAGGACCAGAAGGTCGTCGTCACCCGTCCCAGCGCCAACGAGTACAAGGCGTTCGACTCCACGTGCACCCACCAGGGCTGCGCGGTCAAGGAGATCACCGGCGGGAACATCGTCTGCCCCTGCCACAACAGCAAGTTCGACATCAACGACGGCAGCCCCACCGGCGGCCCCGCGAAGAAGCCGCTGGCGCCGAAGAAGGTCGTCGTCGAAGGCGGCGAGATCAAGCTCGCCTGATCCGGTCCGCCGGGTTCCAAGCCTGCCGGGCACTGCGGGGCGTGATGCGCTGGAGAGCGCGCACGCCCAGCGGTCGCGTCCATCCGGCGCCCGCCCTCGGCTGCCGTCCCTCAGCAGCCGTCACCCGCAGCAACCGCAGCGACCGAACGGCGAGGGCGGTCTCCCGCAGCGCCCTCACTCGTAGCGCCGCGCCTCGCCCGGCCGTAGCGCCGCGGCGACCGCGCCAGCAAGTTCCTCGATGTCGTCCATGACCAGTTCCGAGACGGTGAGCCGCACGCCGGGTGCCGAGTTCACACGGAAACGCGCCCCGGGAGCGACGCCCCAGCCGGACTGCAGGAGCCGCGCCACCGCTCCCGTCTCGTCGGTCACGGGCACCCAGACGTTCATCCCCGTACGCCCGCGGGCGGCCACACCCCGTGCGGCCAGCGCTCGCACCAGAGCCTCCCGCCGCTCGCCGTAGGCGCGCGCGACGCTCCGGACGTCCAGCGCGTCCGTCTCCCACAGGTGGCGGACCGCAGCCTGGAGAAGGTGCGAGACCCAGCCGGGGCCGAGCAGCTGCCGCCGCTGCATGCGGTCGAGCGTGAGAGCGTCGCCTGTGACCACGGCGAGGCGGAGATCGGGGCCGTACGCCTTCGCGGTGGAGCGCACCAGCACCCAGCGGTCCGTCGTGCCAACGACCGGACGGAGCGGCGCGTCGACGATGCCGTGCCCGTGGTCGTCCTCGACGAGCAAGGTCTGGGGGTGGGACGCGAGCACCTCGCGCAGCCGCCTGGAGCGCTCCGCGCTGACGGCGGCGCCGGTCGGGTTCTGGGCCCGGCTGGTGACGACCAGCGCGCTGGCTCCCTCGCCCAGAGCCCGCTCCACGTCCTCGGGGCGGGGGCCTTCGTCGTCCACTGCCACGGGCACCGGACGCATGCCGAGGGCGGGCACGAGATCCAGCACGCTCCCCCAGCCCGGGTCCTCGACGGCGACGGCGTCACCCGGGTGCAGCTGCTCCGAGAGCGCGAGGCCGATGGCGTCGAGGGCACCGGAAGTCAGCGCCAGAGGGCCGTCCGGAACGCCGTCGGCGTCGAGCAGCGCGCGGGCCGTACGGGCGAGCCGGGCGTCGACAGACGGGCCGCCGTAGAACGTGCTCCGGTGCGAGACGGCTTCGGCCGCCGCGGCGAGGGCCGTGTGCAGCGGGGGCAGCAGCCGGGGATCGGGGTTGCCGGAGGCGATGTCCCGGCCCCCTTCGGGGACTTCGACGCGGATCGCCTCTCGCGGCGCAGTCTCCGCCCGGCGCTCGCGAATCCTGCTGCCGCGACGGCCGGCCGTCTCGATCACCCCCCGCTCGCGGAGGGCGCGGTACGCGGAGGCGACGGTGTTGGCGTTGACGCCGAGGTCCGCCGCCAAGTCCCGGACGGGCGGCAGCGCATCGCCCGGAGCGAGCCCTCCGGAGCGCACGCCGTTCTCCACGCTGGCTGAGATCTCCGCTGCGCGCCGTCCTTCGATCCGATATCCTTCTAACACAAACGCGATTATGCACTAATACAAATCATTGAGCAACTACCGAACACGGAGAGCGCTTTGCCGGCCATCCCCGAACAGGGCCCCGCGTCAGGCGGCTACACACCGACCGGGCGGAGCACCCCGACCCGCAACCGCGAACGCGCCGAGTACGACCGGGCGGCGGTGCACGCGATCCTCGACGACGACTACCTGTGCCACATGGGATACGTGCGCGACGGCGCCCCCGTGGTGCTGCCGACCCTGTACGTGAGGGTGGACGAGCACCTCTACCTGCACGGTTCGACCGGTTCGCGACCGCTGCGGGAAGCGGGCGGAGAAGGCCTGCCGGTGTGCGTCACAGTCACCCGTGTCGACGGGCTCGTGCTGGCACGGTCGGCCTTCCACCACTCGGTCAACTACCGCTCCGTCGTGGCGCACGGTCTCGCCCGCAGGGTCACCGACCAGGACGAACTCACCGCCGCTCTCGACGCGTTGGTCGACAACGTGGTGCCCGGCAGGGCGGCCGACTCCCGTCCCGCCGACGCCAAGGAGCTGGCCGCGACGGCCGTCCTGCGGCTCGACCTGGACGAGGTCTCCGCCAAGGTCCGCCAGGGAGGCCCGAACGACGAACCCGAGGACCAGTCCCTTCCCTACTGGACCGGCGTGCTGCCGGTCAGCCGTGTCTACGGAACACCGGAACCCGCCGAGGACCTCGCCCCCGGAACACCCTTGCCCGGGTACCTCTCCGGCCGCTGAACCCGGGACGGGCCAGGTGCGGCGTCTCGCACCGGCCCCGCCCGCGCACCCGAACGACAGGAAGAGAGGCCCGGCACGGATGCTCATCCACCCCTGGGACGCAGCCCGCGACGACACGGAGTGGCAACGGTGGCTGGCGGAGCACGACTTCGGGCAGCTCGCCGTCAACGGCGGCCCGGGCGAGCCGCCGTTGGTGCAACCCCTCCACTTCGTCTACGATCCCGCCGCCGCGCACGTCCTCAGCCACCTCGCGCGGCCCAACCCGGTCTGGAAGGCGCTCGAAGCCGCCCCCGAGGTCCTGCTGAGCGTCGTGGACGACTACGCTTTCATACCCGGCCCGTGGCAGGCACCCGAGGGCGCTCCGCCCGAACACGGCGTGCCCACCAGCTTCTATGCCGCCGTCCAGCTGCGCTGCACCGCTCACGTGATCGACGAACCGCGGGCGAAAGCCGCCCTGTTGCAGGCCCAGATGGAGCACTTCCAGCCGGAGGGCGGTTCGGCGGAGGTCGTCGCGGACGCCCCGCCCTACGGGCCGAAGCTGGCGGGCATCCGGGTCCTGCGTCTCCAAGTCAACGATGTACGGGCGAAGTTCAAGTACGCGGACAGCAAGCCGGAGTCGGTGCGCTACCGCATCGCCTCCGGTCTCGCCTCGCGTTGCGATGGCCGCGACAGCGGGGCGCTGAAGGTCCAGCTGAGCCGCATGCCCCCTTACCAGTGAGCCGGGGACGCCAGGGACGCCGGAGCCCGAGGATCCTCGCCATGGCCGCGTGCGTCACGGCGCCGGAACGTCCTTCAGCCGCGCCTCGTCGCCCGGCGCGACCCCCGCACCGGACGCGACCGGCTCGGCGCCCGCGTCCTTGGGCGCCGAGCTCTGCGCGATGAAGGCGCCGAGCAACACCACGGCCCCGCCGACGAGTTGCACGACCGCCAGGTGCTCACCGAGCAGCACCCACGCGAGCACGGTGGCGATGACGGCCTCCAGGCATGCGACGACGCCGGCGACCTGCGGGGAGAGCCGCCGAATCGACACCACGCCGGTGAGGTACGCCGCCACCGTCGCCACCAGCACGATCCACGCCAGCAGCAGCCAGGCGGGCACGGACGTCCCGTCCATCGACGAACTCCCGCCCAGCACGGCCCAGTTCATCGTCCACGGCCGGGCCACCACGGTGAGCACGAGGGCTCCCGACAGCAGTCCATACGCGATCACGCCCATCGGGTCGGACGGCCGCCTGCCGTCCTCGCCATCGGTGCCGTGGTCGGACAGGACGAAGTAGCCCACCTGGCAGCACGCGGCCCCCAGGGCGAGCAGCAACCCCAGGGCGTCCAGGGTCAGTCCGGACCACACACGCACCACGCAGGCGAGGCCGGCGACTGCGAGGACGACACCGGCGCCCGCGGCCCGCGTCACCGGCCGGCGCTGCACGAACCGCACCCAGCCCAGCACCAGCGCGGGAGCCAGGTACTCGATGAGGAGGGCGACGCCCACCGGGATGCGGGAGATGGCCGCGAAGTAGCAGGCCTGCACCCCGGCCACGGCCAGCAGCCCGAACCCCGCGAGCAGGCCCGGACGCTCGCGCAGCAGCCCGCGGTGCCGCCACGCGAGCGGCAGCAGGACGACCGCGGCTCCCGCTACCCGCAGCCACGTGACGTGCAGCGGTTCCAGCCCCGCTTCGATGAGCGGCTTGGCCGCGGGCCCGGATCCCCCGAACGCGAAGGCGGATACGAGGGCGAGCGTCAGGCCGGAACCGCGCGCGTGCGCGGTCGAGGCCGGGGAGCCTGGGCGGGCGGAGTCGTGCATGCGCTCATCATGTCAACGCGCGACAGCAGTGTCACCCCGCATACTCCTGACGCCCCGCGCGTCCGGGAGAGCGCCCGGGAGCGCTTCCGTCCCGGCACCCGAGGCGCGCAGCACCTCCACCGCCCGGCAGCCCTCGTCCGCGAGGAGCCCGGCGAACAGGTCGACGCCCTCCACGCGTGCGGCACCGCGGGAGGCGGCTCGCTCCTGCGCGACGCGCAACGCCCGGGCGGCCCGCGGCGACCAGCCGGGCGGCGCAGCCGGGGCGGCCGCCTCACCGGCGCCGTACGGAGGCGCGTCCTCGACGGTGTCGCGCCAGCGCACCCCGTACCCGATCGACCGCTGCGCCAGGTAGCCCAGCACCTTCGCCGTACGCGTGCCCTCACCGCCGAGGAGCGCGCGGACAGCCGGATCCGACTCGAGAAGGCTGTGCAGCAGGTGCGCCGTGTCCAGGTCACCGTCGCCAATGCGGGCGGCACGCCTCCGGGCGCCGGCGACCACGACGGCCAGCTGCTCGCTGAGGCGGCCCTCGGTACCGGCGCCGGCCAGGAGGCCCGGGGGAGCTGAAGGCGTACTGCTGTTCACAGGAACACCACATCACAAACACTCCCTGCGGGCATCCTCGTTGTGAGGCATATGCAGATCACACCGTGGGTGGGTCCGCCGACCGCGCTCCTCCTCCTCAGGGAGGAGCGGGAGCGTAGGCAGGGCACCGCCACCCCGGAGGGAACCGGGGCCCGAAATCACGCGTCTTGACCTACAACACCCGCTTGTACGGCAGCACTTGGAGACCTTCATGGCCAGGATCCATGCACGCTCCACCCTCGCCGCCCTCGCCGCCCTCGCCGTCGGTGCCGCCCTGGCCGCGACCGGATGCACCGCCGGAGCGGCCTCCTCCTCGGACAGAGCCGCGTCCGCCGGAGAGGCAGGCCCCTCGTCGCACGCCTCACGGGACGACTCCGCGGGGTCCGCCCCCGTACAGCAGAAGGCCCCCGAGTCCGGCAAGGAGAAGGGAGACGGACAGGACGGCCCGAGCGACAACGCCGGCCAGCGTCCTCCCTGGTGCACGACCGGCGCACTCTCCGTCTCACTCCGCCCCGGCCAGCCGGCCGCCGGCAACCGCTACGGCACTCTCGTGCTCACCAACTCCTCCGGCACCTCCTGCCGGACGCAGGGCTGGCCCGGCCTGCAACTGACGCGCGGCGACGGCGAGGCCATCCCGACCAAGGTTGTACGGGACCACTCGGACCCGTCGCGGCCCCTCACCCTCGCCGCGGGCGCACAGGCCTCGGCCCGGCTGCACTGGACGGTCGTGCCGGGCGAGGGCGACCCCGCCGACGGCAAGTGCCCCGAGCCGGCGAAGCTGCGCGTCATCCCGCCGGACCAGCGCACGTCCAAGACCGCCTCGTGGAAGCTCGGCACGGTCTGCGGGGCCGGCGAGATCGACGTACTGCCGTTGCGGACCAGTTGACAGGCGGGGCAGCCGGCGCCGCTCCCCGGTGGCGCCGACTGCCCCGCTCCCAGCCCCAGTTGCCCGGGACCCGCCGGGTCCCCGTTGCCGCCGGGCCGCTCCCTACTCGTCTTCGGCGAGGATGAGGTAGAGCTTCTTGCGGGCATCGTTCACGACGCCCACGGCCTTCTCACGCTGCTCGGGCGTGCCGTTCGCCCACACCTGCTGGAACGCGCTGACGAGGCCCCCGCCGGCCTTGCGCACCTCGTTCATGGCATCCCAGTCGATGCCGCGCCCGGCTTCCTCCCAGGGAGCGTCCGGACCGGCCTCGGCCTCCGCGCGGCCGGCCTCGGTGAGCGAGAAGAGGTTCTTGCCGCCCTCGCTCGCACTGCTGATCAGACCCTCGTCCTCCAGGAGCTGGAGGGTGGGGTAGACCGACCCGGGGCTGGGCTTCCACGCACCCCCGCTGCGTTCGGCGATCTCCTGGATCATCTCGTAGCCGTGCATGGGCCGGTCCTTGAGCAGGGCCAGGATCGACGCCCGAACGTCGCCACGGCGCGCGCGCCCGCGCGCCCCTCCCCGCCCGCGGCCGCGCGGGCCGAAGGGCGGGCCGTCCCCGAAAGGCGGTCCGAAGGGACCGAAAGCCTTCCGCTCCCAGGGGCCGCGCCCTGGGTGCGCGCCGGGGCCGCAGCCGCCCGGTCCTCCCCCGAAGCCGCGGCCTCCTCCTCCACGTCCGTGTTCTTCGTTGCGCATCGCGGACACTCCTTCATTGATCTGTCACTGATCTGTCATTGAGTTTCTCAACCTAGTCGCGATGCGTCAACGATATATCGGATATGGTTCGGCGACAAGCCGCTTCCCCGATGGGGTGACCCCGGATCTGCGGCCGCTCTCTACCCCTCCGGGCTGGACGCGGCCGCACGGCTGCGGACTCTCGCCGACAGCTACGGCCTCCCACCGCGGGACCGCGGCGAACTGCCCGGCGTCATCGAGCAGGCCACGGAGGTATGCCGGGCCTTCGTCGCCGCCGCGTGGCCGCCGGTGACCCCGTCCGTCTCCAGGCACTGGCCGAGCGTGGCGGCTGGGAACGCTGGGGCCGCATGCAGACCTGGCCGGTGGAACACCGCGGGACGTTCTCGGCTGACCCTGCTCGACTGACTGCCGCGCACGCCGGCCCGCTCGGGCTCCGGACCCCTGCCCGGCAGCATGTCCGGCGCCCGCCGACCGCCTCCCGCGTCCACTCGTCCCGCTCGCCTCGGCACCGACGTCGACCGCGCGAACCCGTCCGCCGGCCGCACGGACGAGATCGTCGGCATCATCCCGGCCGTTCGCGGATGCCCTCGCGCCTGTCAGCGGAGGCGCCGACAGCGGGGCCGATAGGTTCCAGGGCATGAGCGTCGAGAGTGAGACCGTCCACGAGGCGACGGACGAACTGGTGGAGGCCTTCGCCCGCCTCCTTCCACAACTGTCGTCGCGGGCCGAACCGCTGGACCGCCGGGCCGTGGAGAGGCTGACGGCGACGAGCACCAACACGGTCCTCGTGGCCCGGGTCGAGGGGGTGATCACCGGAACGCTGACACTGGTCATGTCCCCGTTGCCGTCAGGGCTGCGGGCCCACATCGAGGACGTCGTCGTCGACGCTGCCGCACGCGGCCACGGAGTCGGACGCGCCCTCATCGACAAGGCCCTCGACGTGGCCACCGCGGCCGGGGCACGGACCGTCGACCTCACGTCGAGACCCTCACGGGAAGCCGCGAACCGCCTGTACGAGAAAGCCGGCTTCCAGCGGAGGCACTCGGCCGTCTATCGCGTCGCCCTGGACTGAGCTCCGCGGTCGCCGGCCCTCGGTCGCCGGTCCTCGGTCACGGGGGCCAGGGGCACGCGGACCACGGTCCGCCGCCGCGCCTCCCGGGCGGCGCCGGTCCACCTCCCCCTGATTGGCAGTGGTCCGCGGTCCCGCGCCGCGCCTACGGTCCTGCCATGAGGATCCGCACTGTCGACGCCTTCACCGACCGCCCCTGGACGGGCAATCCGGCCGCTGTCGTCCTGCTGGAGGACAGCTCGGACTTCCCGTCCGACGAGCGCCTCCAGCGTGTGGCACTGGAGATGAACCTCTCGGAGACCGCCTTCGCCCACCCCCTGCGCGACGACCCCGGAGCGGACTGGGCGCTGCGGTGGTTCACCCCCACCGCCGAGGTGGACCTGTGCGGTCACGCGACGCTCGCCACCGCGCACGTCCTGCACGGCGACGGCGCAACGCGGGCGGCCGGCGGCCCGGTCCGCTTCCGCACCCGCAGCGGGGTACTCACCGCGTCCACCGGCCCGGACGGCGACATCACCCTCGACTTCCCCACCGCGCCCCTCACCCGGGTGACTCCCCCGGCAGAGGTGCAGGCCGGACTGGGCTCCACCCCTGTAGCCGTCTACGACACCGGGCCGCTGGGCGACCTCCTCGTGGAGCTTCCCGACGAGGCGTCGGTGCGCGCGGTGACGCCCGACCCCACCGCGCTCCTGCGGCTTCCACACCGGGCGGTCATCGCGACGGCCCTCGCGGCCGACCCCGCGGGCAGCGGCTACGACTACGTCTCGCGGGTCTTCGGCCCCGCGGTCGGCATCCCCGAGGACCCCGTCACCGGCAGCGCGCACACCGCGCTGGCCCCGCTGTGGTCCGGCCGGCTGGGCAGCGACGTCCTCACCGGTCTGCAGTGCTCAGCGCGTACGGGCCGGGTCCGCACCGCGCTGCGCGGCGAGCGGACGGAGCTGACCGGCAGCGCGGTCACAGTGCTGGACGCACGGCTGCGCGTCGATTTCTGACGGGCGCGCCCACACCCCGGCGGCGGTGCGGGCCCGGCCCGCCGTCAGGGCGTGGGCAGCCAGTCGACCCGTCCCTCGAGGGCGGCGTAGCCCGTGAACGCGACGATGTCGATCAGCGCGTGAGCCGCCACCAGCGGGCCTACCCGGCCCCAACGCCTGTACAGCCAGACGAAGATGACGCCCATCGCCATGTTCCCGACCATGCCGCCGACGCCCTGGTACAGGTGGTACGAGCCCCGCAGCACCGCGCTGACCGCCAGCGCCGCCCAGGGCGAGAAGCGCGTCGTCTGGCCGAGCCTGCGCAGGAGATAGCCGACGACGATCACCTCTTCCACGATCGCGTTCTGCAGCGCGGACGCGACCAGCACGGGGATGCGCCACCACACGTGCGGCAGCGACTCCGGCACGACGGTGAGGTTGAACCCGGCCTGCACGGCGCCCAGATACAGGGCGAGGCCGCTGCCTCCGATCGCGGCGGCGAGCAGCGCTCCCCGCGTCAGATCGAACGCGGGCCGTGCGCGGTCGAAACCGATGGCGCGCAGCCCGCCCGCCCCCTCCCGCGTCAGCAGGTGCGCGACGAGCACGACGGGAACGAGGGCCGTGGCCACGCCGAAGAGCTGCCAGGCCAGGTCGAGCCAGGGCCTGTCGGGAGCGCGCGAGGTGTTCATGCGCGCCGCCTGGTCCGCGAGCGATCCGGGCGCGGTGAGCGAACCGACGAAGCTGATGACGGCGGAGACCGCGCTGGCCCCGAGGGAGAGCGCCAGCACGAGGTACATCTCGCTCCGCAGCGTGCGCGGCGAGAGGTCCTCCCCGAGGGGCGGGGACGACTCGGGGTCCCGCGCTTGCGACTTCACACATGCCTCCCGTTCGGCCGGTCCGCGCCTCGCGCGCTTCCGCTGCCCGGCGCGCTCCCGCCGGCCGTACCGCTGCCGCGCTCCGGTGATGCGTCACAGCTTGCCCGACCCGGCCCGCGCAGGCGGCGGAGGGGTCTCCGGTCGGCTGGCGGGTGTCCCCCGCGTCTCCGCGCCTCGCGACGTCCCCTCAAGGGCCGGGCGGCCAGCTGTGCACGGGCTCGCCGGTGTTCGAAAGCTCGCAGTACCGGCGGGTGACCGCCGCGAGCGCCTTCTCACGGTCCAGGCCCGAGTCGACGGCCCTGTGGTACGCCGCGGCCTGCCACGAGGCGCCGTTGACCCGGTAGCGGCACCTGGCCTCGATGACCTCCAGGTAGCGCTCACGGTCGGCGCGCTCCACTCCCCACGCCTCAAGGCCCGCGGCCGCCATCGGCAGCAGTTCCTCCTGTACGAGCCGCACCGCGGGGACCTTCACCAGGCCGCCCTGACGTCCGGAGCGGGGCCAGTGCAGCTCGGCGTCGATGCCGTGACGGCACGCCGCGTCGAAGTTCTCGGCGGCCGCCTGGAACGGCAGCCGCCGCCAGACGGGGCGCTGCTCGTCGGCGAGGCTGCGTACGAGCCCGTAGTAGAGGGCGGTGTTGGCCAGAACGTCCGTGACGGTGGGCCCTGCCGGCAGTACGCGGTTCTCGACCCGCAGGTGCGGCACGCCCCCCGCGACGGCGTAGACGGGCCGGTTCCAGCGGTAGACAGTTCCGTTGTGGAGCACCAGTTCGGACAGGGCGGGAACGCCGCCCTCCCTCAGCACCTGTTGCGGCTCCTCTTCCGCGCAGATCGGCAGCAGTGCGGGGAAGTAGCGAAAGTTCTCCTCGAAGAGGTCGTACGCCGACTCGATCCACCGCTCGCCGAACCAGGTGCGCGGCCGTACGCCCTGCGCGCGCAGCTCGTCCGGCCTGGTGTCGGTGGCCTGGAGGAACAGCGGGATCCGCGATTCCCGCCACAGCTCACGCCCGAACAGGAAAGGCGAGTTGGCGCCCATCGCGATCTGCACTGCCGACACCGCCTGAGAGGCGTTCCACACGTCGGCGAACCGCTCGGGCGTCACCTGCAGATGCAGCTGCACCGAGGTGCAGGCCGCCTCCGGCGCGATCGAACTCGAGGTGCGGTTCAGCCGCTCCACGCCCTCGATGTCCAGTACGACCTCTTCACCGCGCGAGGCCATGATCTGGTCGTTGAGCAGCATGTACCGGTCCACCTCGGTGAGGTTCGAGGAGACCAGGTCCTCGTCGGTGAGCGTGGGGAGGATGCCGATCATCACGATGCCGGCGCCCTCCTGGCGTGCCTGCCGGTCCGCGTACCCCAGTCCCGTGCGCAGCTCCTCGGCGAGCTGGTCGAAGACCCGCCCGGACAGGCGGTGGGGGACGATGTTCACCTCGAGGTTGAACTGCCCGAGTTCCGTCTGGAAGTCCTCGCTGCCGATCCGCCGGAGCACTTCGAGGTTCATCATCCGGGGCAGCCCGTCCCCGTCGGCGAGGTTCAGCTCGATCTCCAGCCCCATGAGATTCCTGGGACGCTCGAAGCGCTTCTCGTCCAGGAGTACGCGCAGCGCGTCGAGGCACTCCCGGAGCTTCCGCCGGTACTGGTGCCGGTCGGACAGGTCGAACCCGTCGGAGACGACCTTCTCACCCATCGGGACGTCCCTCCTAGATGCGACCGCGTGGTGTCAGCCATGATGCCCGGCAAGGTCGTGGATCACGCCTCACCGCCCACTCGCTACCCACCTGTCAGCGCGCACGCACCTGCAGTTCAAGGCATGTTCCGCCGGCATACGTCCCCGTCCCGCACCGGAAGCACACACCCGCGCCGAAGGACCCGACCGGTTCCGGCCGAACCGCGACGGCTCCGGTTCCGGCAGGCCGGAGACGCGGTGAGACACCGGAGCGACGGAAACACTCCGAAAACCCTGTGCAGGCGACGTGCATATCGGCTTGATATCCCCTTGCGTCCATTATCGGGCGATGAGAGGTGAAAGCACACAAGAACACCCTTCGTATAAACTCCGGGCAAGGCTGAGACGCGGTACCGCCGACGCCGGCGCCCGCAGTCACCCCGCCGCCCGCGAAGCGGCCTTCTTCACGCCGACAGCGCTGTCTGCACCCCGGCCGCACCACCCGTGTGTCTCCAAGTGAGAGGCGATCTGTCATGCCGCTGCACCTTCCTCCGGCCCCGCCCGCCGCGCTCCGCAGTGTTCTCGCAGCCCTCGGCTCCCCCGCCGCACACGGCCAGGGAGGCGTCGCCGCGCCGGAAGGCCCACGCAGCCGGTTTCAGCCCGAACTTCCCTTGCCTCTGCACGAGTTGACCTCTTTCACCCCCGCGGCCGGCAGCTCTGCCACCCGTCTCACCGGCTGGCGCTTCCTGCTCCGCGACCCGGAGGCGTCCGGCACCTCCGCGCCCGGCGCCGCCGAGTCGGTGCTCACCCCGGACGGCTGGGCGTTCGCGTACTTCTGCGGCGGTCCCTACGTCGCCGCGACGCTGCAGGCGCTGGAGCAGGCCGAATCGCTGACCGAGGACCTCCAGCCGCGGCTGCTGTCCGTACCGCAGCTGTACATGATGACGCTGTGGCTGCACGGGGACACCGCCGCCGAGCCCGCCCGGGGCACCCCGCTGCCCTCCGACGTACTCATACCCCTGGCGCCGGCACCGCCCGGCATCGCGGCGCACCGCCCGCACCGGGCGGACGCCCTCCTGCCGCTGCTGACTCGTCGCGTCGTACCGGCTCCGCTGATGCGGACTCCGGCCTGACGAGGGTGGGGTAGCGTACCGCCAACCGCATCCGGCGAGTCCCCCGGAAGCCTCGGCCCCCTCTTGCTCATATCCGGCAAATCGCCTTGCCGTACGAGCCAGTTGAGGCGCAACCACCCGCACGGGTGACGCGTCTGTCCTGGTTGAGGAGTGGTGACGCGAAATCCCTGCGGATTCGAGTCCACAGGGGAACACTGGGGACCGAGCGAGGAACGGGGGCGGCCATGGACACCGTGACCAGCCGCAGCACGAACACCACGACACAACGGAAGACGACAGCGAAAATGTGCCAGCACCAGCCACCATGCCCCACAGCCGAATCCGCCGACCGGGAAGCCGCTCACCCTGTGGCCCACTTCCCGGAGCAGGGCTGGAGCCTGCTGTGCAACGGCGTGCTGCTCTTCGAGGACACCGGTGAGCTGCTGCCGGACGGCAAGATCATCGACCCGCACCGCCCTCTCGTCCGCGGCATCGCCACCGCTGCCTGAGAGACCCGACAAGAAACCAGGGCCGGCCCGGCGTCACCGCCGCACCGGCCCTGACCTGTGCCGCCACCGGCGGCACGCGAACGATCAGGCGCGCCGCCCGCGTATCAGCCGTCGTAGTCCTCCACCGGGGGGCACGAGCAGACGAGGTTGCGGTCGCCGAAGGCACCGTCGATGCGGCGGACCGGCGGCCAGTACTTATCGGACGCCTTCACCCCCGCGGGGAACGCCCCCTCTTCCCGTCCGTAGCTGTGCTCCCACTCGCGGCTCAACTGCCGTGCCGTGTGCGGTGCGTTGCGCAGCGGGTTGTCGTCCGCGGGCCACTCCCCCGAGCCGACCTTGTCGATCTCGGCACGGATCTCGATCATCGCCTCGCAGAAGCGGTCCAGCTCCGCCAGGTCCTCGCTCTCGGTGGGCTCGATCATCAGCGTCCCCGGGACGGGGAACGACATCGTCGGCGCGTGGAAGCCGTAGTCGATCAGCCTCTTCGCGACGTCGTCGATGCTCACACCCGTCTGCTTCGTCAGCGGCCGGACGTCGACGATGCACTCGTGCGCCACGAGCCCCCGCGGCCCCGTGTAGAGCACCGGGTAGTGCGGCTCCAGCCGCTTTGCGATGTAGTTGGCTCCCAGCACCGCCGTCTGCGTCGCCCTCCGCAGCCCCTGGGCGCCCATGAGCCGGACGTACGCCCATGAGATCGGCAGGATCCCGGCCGAGCCCCAGGGCGAGCCGGCGACCGGCCCGATCCCGCTCGCCGGCCCCGCCGCGGGCTGCAGCGGGTGGTTGGGCAGGTGCGGGGCGAGGTGCTCGCGCACACCGATGGGACCCACACCGGGACCGCCGCCCCCGTGCGGGATGCAGAACGTCTTGTGCAGGTTCAGATGCGAGACGTCCGCACCGAACTTGCCCGGCTTGGCGAGCCCCATCAGGGCGTTGAGGTTCGCTCCGTCCACGTAGACCTGGCCTCCGGCGTCGTGCACGGCTGCGCAGATGTCGGTGATGTGCTCCTCGAAGACACCGTGAGTCGAGGGGTAGGTGACCATCAGCACGGCGAGCTGCTCGCCGTGCTGGGCGATCTTCGCCCGCAGGTCGTCGACGTCGACGTCGCCGTCCTCCCTCGTCTTGACGACGACGACGCGCATCCCGGCCATCACTGCGGAGGCGGCGTTGGTGCCGTGCGCGGAGGAGGGGATCAGGCACACGTCGCGCTGCTCGTCGCCGCGCGAGCGGTGGAAGGCGCGCACCGCCAGCAGACCCGCGAGCTCGCCCTGGGAGCCCGCGTTGGGCTGCAGAGACACCCGGTCGTATCCGGTGATCTCCGCGAGCTGCTGCTCGAGCTGGCGGATCAGCGTCACGTAGCCCTCCGCCTGGTCGAGCGGCGCGAAGGGGTGCAGCGCGCCGAACTCCGGCCAGGTGACGGCCTCCATCTCGGTGGTGGCGTTGAGCTTCATCGTGCAGGAGCCCAGCGGGATCATGCCGCGGTCGAGGGCGTAGTCGCGGTCGGCGAGCCTGCGCAGGTAGCGCAGCATCGCCGTCTCGCTCCGGTAATCGTGGAAGACCGGGTGTGTCAGGTAGTCGTCGGTGCGCAGCAGCTCCGCGGGGAGGACGTCCTCCACGCGGGAGTCCAGCTCCTCGACGTCCGCCTCGACGCCGAACGCCGACCACACCGCGGCGAGTTGCGCCCGTCCCGTGGTCTCGTCGCAGGACAGGCCGACGTGGTCGGCGTCGGCCTCCCGCACGTTCACCCCGGCTTCGAGGGCCCGCGCCACGACCTGCGCCGCCCGCCCGGGGACCCGGGCGGTGACGGTGTCGAAGTAGCTTCCGTGGACGACCTCCACACCGCCCGCGCGGAGTCCGTCCGCGAGGATCGTCGCGTAGCGGTGCGTGCGGCGGGCGATCCCGGCAAGCCCCTCCGGGCCGTGGTGGACGGCGTACATGCCCGCCATCACGGCGAGCAGCACCTGCGCGGTGCAGATGTTGCTGGTGGCCTTCTCGCGGCGGATGTGCTGCTCGCGGGTCTGCAGCGCGAGGCGGTAGGCCTGGTCGCCGTCCGCGTCCTTGGACACGCCCACCAGACGGCCGGGCAGGCTGCGCGCGAACTTGTCCCGCACCGACATGTAGCCGGCGTGCGGGCCGCCGAACCCCATGGGCACGCCGAAGCGCTGGCTGGAGCCCACGGCGATGTCCGCGCCGAGCTCGCCCGGCGAGGTCAGCAGCGTGAGCGCGAGAAGGTCGGCGGCGACGGTCACGATCGCGCCCAGTTCGTGCGCCCGGTCGATCACGGCACGATGGTCGCGTACGGCGCCGGACGCCCCGGGGTACTGCAGCAGCACACCGAAGACGCCCTGTTCGGCGACGTCGGCCGGGATGCCGTCGGTGAGGTCGGCGACGACCACCTCGACGCCCGTGGGTTCGGCCCGCGTACGCACGACGGCGATGGTCTGCGGCAGGCAGTCCGCGTCGACGAGGAAGACGCCCTGCTTGACCTTGCCGACCCTGCGGGAGAGCGCCATGGCCTCCGCCGCCGCGGTCGGTTCGTCCAGCAGCGACGCTCCGGAAGTGGGGAGCCCCGTCAGGTCGGCGACCATCGTCTGGAAGTTGAGGAGGGCTTCGAGGCGGCCCTGCGAGATCTCCGGCTGGTAGGGCGTGTACGCCGTGTACCACGCGGGATTCTCCAGAATGTTCCGCACGATGACCGGCGGCGTGAAGGTTCCGTAGTAGCCCAGGCCGATCATCGACGGCAGTACGCGGTTGCGCCCCGCGAGGCTGCGCAACTCCGCGAGCACTTCGGCCTCGCTCTGCGCCGGCAGCAGGTCCAGTTCCTCGTGGCTCTTGATCACCTCGGGGACGGCCGCGGACGTGAGCTCGTCGAGGGAGCCGTAGCCGACCTGGGCGAGCATCTTCGCCTGCGCACCGGCGTCGGGGCCGATGTGGCGCCGTTCGAAAGGAGTGCCGCGCTCGAGATCGGTGAGGGGGATGCGGTTGGCGGTCATCTGCGGGGGCCTCCTGGTCGTTGCGACCTGCGAGGGACACCACGACACGGGTGCCCGGACGGCCTCCCCCTCTGTCATCTCAACCTGAGAGTTTCACCGGTCCGCCCAGCACGCGGCCGGCCCGGCTTTCACCGTCGGTGAGGGGGAGCCCAGGCACTGCATGGCTCGCCCTGCTTTCCAGAGTGACCTCACCCGCGCGGTACGTGAGCCTGAGAGATTCCGGGGAGGAGTTGCTCCTTCGGCGCCCCCGGCACCTGCACCGGAGGACTCTCCCGCTCGGGGTCGTCAGCCGCTTTCGAGCGTACCAGCGGTTCCGCTCACGGGAACTGGAGGTGCACTCGAGTGGCCAAACCCCGCAATGTGCCTTTGGGTAGGTAATACGGCTTGCGCGACCGGCTCCCGGCACCGCTGGAGCCCGCAGCACCCTGCCGCACGTGGCAAGCACCCGAGCGGGGTACCGGGGCCCGCCGGACCTGCCCGCCGGAGAGCCGGAGCCGTACCGGGCCACCCACATGCGTCACACAGCGCCCAGTCGCGAGTACATGGAGGACCCGTGCAGAGGGACATCGACCCCAGGAAGCTGATCGGGCGCAGAGCGCTCGACTCGAGCGGATGCAAGATCGGAACGGTGGGCGAGGTCTATCTCGACGACGCCACCGGCGAGCCGGAGTGGGCCGCCGTCCGCCCCGGTCTCCTCCGGCGCGAGGCCCTCGTCCCGCTGGGGCCGAGCGAGTTCGTGGACGGCGTGCTCCTGGTCCCCTTCGCACGCTCGCTCGTCAGGGGCACCCCGGTGCTCGGCGTGGGGCGGCACCTCTCCCCCGTGCAGGAGCTGCAGCTCTACATCCACTACGGGCTCGACGTCCCCGCCCCGGCGGAGGAGGGCCCGCCGTACCCGGCCTCCCCGCCGCCTGACCGCGACTTCGGGCGCATAGCGGGGTCGGAGAGCTGAAGGGCGTCACTCCGCCCGTCCGGTCCCCCCGCCGCTCGACCGCCCCTCGCGCCCGGCCATCGCAGCCAGCGGAACGGGATCCGCCGGCTGCAGGCCGGGGTCGTCCACGGGGTAGGTGCGCACCCTCCCCGGCGCCGAATCGGGGGTCTCGAACCGCACCGTCACACGCCCCACGCCGCTTCCCTGGACCCAGCCGAAGCCGTGCTCCGCATGCCACACGTCGCGCCCGGGAAGCCACCGCCGGTCCGCGAGCGGTTTCGCGTCCTCCTCCTCGGACGGCGCGCGAGCAGCGCCGACCGCATGCGGCTCGCCTTCCGCTGGTCCGGCGGCCTCCGCGGCGGCCGCGGCCTGGGCGAAGAGGTCCTCCTGCGTGAAGTCCGCGAGACCTGTCACGCCCACGCCCAGCAGCCGGACCCCGGCCGTGGTGTCCACGGTGTCGATCAGCCTGGCCGCGGCCTCACGCACGACTGACGGGTCGTCCGTGGGGCCCCGCAGCGTCTCCGAACGGGTGAGCGTGGAGAAGTCGTAGCTGCGGACTTTGATCACCACGGTGCGCCCGGATCTCCCCGCGGCCTGCAGGCGCTCGACACACCTCCCGGCGAGCCGGGCCACATGCGCCTGCACGAGGGTGCGCTCGGTGAGATCGACGTCGAAGGTGTCCTCCACGGACACGGACTTGGCGTCCCTCTCGGCGATCACGGGCCGGTCGTCCCAGCCGTTCGCCATCGCGTACAGCGACGCACCGTGCGCCTTCCCCAGCAGCCTCAGCAGCTCCGCCTCCCCCGCCTCGGCCGCGTCCCCCACAGTGGTGAGGCCCGCCCGCCGCAGGACCTCGGCCGTGGCCGGGCCGACCCCCGGAAGCGTGCGCACCGGCATGGGAGCCAGCAGCTCACGCTCCGCTCCCGGCTCTATGAGGTAGAGACCGTCGGGCTTGGCCTCCTCCGAGGCGATCTTGGCCAGCATCTTCGAGCCCGCCAGGCCGACCGACCCGCTCAGGCCCGTCGCCTCGCGGATCATGACGCGCAGGCGCGCACCCACCTCGCGGGCGGCCCGCGTCTCCGCCGCCTCCAGCATGTCCCCTGCTTCGAGGTCGACGAAGGCCTCGTCGAGGCTCAGGGGCTCCACCAACGGGGAGTGGCGGCCGAGGATCTCCATCACGACGTCGCTGACCTGCCGGTAGAGCGTGAAGCGCGGGGTGAGGTACGCGGCGTTGGGGCACAGCCTGCGTGCCTGCGCCATGGGCATCGCCGAGTGCACCCCGTAGAGCCGTGCCTCATAGGAAGCGGTGGAGACGACCCCGCGCGGCCCGAGGCCGCCCACGACGACGGGTTTCCCGCGCAGGCTCGGCTTCGCTGCCTGCTCGACGGCGGCATAGAAGGCATCCATGTCCAGATGCAGGATCGTCGGTGCGCCTCTCACACTCGTCGATGCTGCCGGATGCCTCTGACAATCCTCAGCCGGCGCGGTTGCGCCGGCGCGCCAGTTCGTCCTCGGGATGGTCGCCGACGATGGTCTCTCCGGTGTCGACGTGCTCGCCGTGCAGTTGTGACAGTGCGCCCTCGACGTCCTTCCAGACGACGCCCACGGCGATGCCGAAGACTCCCTGGCCCCCCTGCAGCAGGTCGACGACCTCGTCCGGGGAGGAGCACTCGTAGACGGTGGCCCCGTCGCTCATCAGCGTCATCTGCGCCAGGTCGGTCATCCCGTGAGAGCGGAGATGCTGGACTGCGGTGCGGATGTTCTGCAGAGACACACCGGTGTCCAGAAGCCGCTTGACGATCTTGAGGACGACGACGTCACGGAAGCTGTAGAGCCGCTGCGTGCCCGATCCGTACGCGGGCCGGATGCTGGGTTCGACCAGTCCGGTGCGCGCCCAGTAGTCGAGCTGCCGGTACGTGATGCCGGCGGCCGAACAGGCTGTGGGGCCGCGGTATCCCACCAGGTCCGAGGACGGCGCCGCGGTCTCCTCCGGCGGTGTCTGTCCTCGCGAGCTCGTGACTGAGGCGGGGCCATCCGCTGCCATACCGTCGCCGGTACTTCTCACGCCGACCTCCGTCCTTCACATCCCGGAGTCCCCCCGGGACCTGCCTCACCGAAGGTAGGCAGTCGCCAGGGGTGCGTCAACGATCGCCACACTCGGCACGCCGGGTGATAATCACCCATCGAGTGGTTTGGCGTGACTGCGGCCGGGGAAGTCCTGGGGGTTTCGTTTCGGCAGCTCGACGAGGACCTGACAGGCAGGCCGTCACTGACTGCTGGTGCCGAAGTCCTCGGGCGAGATCTGATCGAGGAACTCGCGGAACTTCTCCACCTCGTCCTCCTGCTCGTCCGGGATCGCGATTCCCGCGTCGTCCAGCACACCGTCACTGCCGTAGATCGGCGTGCCGGTCCGCAGGGCCAGCGCTATGGCGTCGGACGGGCGGGCACTGACCTCGACGCCGCTGGCGAAGACCAGCTCGGCGTAGAAGACGCCCTCGCGGAGATCCGTGATCCGGACGGCCGTGAGCTCCTGCCCCACCGCTTCCAGCACGTCCTTGAAGAGGTCGTGGGTCAGCGGGCGCGCAGGCGTCATCCCCTGCTGTGCGAAGGCGATCGCGGTCGCCTCCCCGGGGCCGATCCAGATGGGGAGGTACCGGTCGCCACCCACTTCACGCAGCAGCACGATCGGTTGGTTGGAGGGCATTTCGACCCGGACACCCACAACGTCGAGCTCGTTCACACAGCAACCCTAGGCCGTGTCCCGCCTGTTTGGGTAGTCGGGACCCGCCCTGAGCTGTCGTGTGCGGGGACTCGCCCGGCGAACGGCAAACCGCGTCCTTACCGGGAACGCAGCCGCAGGGCCGAGTGCACCAGGGCCGCATGGAGCTGCAGCGACAGTGCGACGAGCTCAGCGGCACCGGACTCCGGCTGGGCCGTCGGCCCGGCCTCCGGATCGGGGACGGGATTTTTCTCACTTCCCGGCGTCGTCAAGATCGTCCTCACTGTCTCGGCGTCGCGCTCCGCGGTCGACCGGAGCGCCCGCAGGTGACGCGGGTCCGCTCCCGAGCGGCGGATACGGGCCACGAGACGCGCGATGCCGAGGGCCTCCGGCCCGTACACGCCCTTGTCGTCGGTGGTGATCAGACCGGACGCCTCGCACTCCGCGAGGTCCTCGGCCGTCAGTCCGGCCGCGCGCAGCAGCTCCTCGCGGCCGAGCGGGGCGTCCCCGGCGACGGTGTCCGGGACGTAGGTCCCGCCGGCCGGGGTTCTTCCCTGCGGTGGAACGTTTCCCCGGCGATCGGCCAGGCGCACGGCCTCGTCACCGGACGTGAGCGAGTCGAACTGCTCCCGGATCACTCGCAGCGGGAGGTAGTGATCGCGCTGCATACGGAGGATGAAGCTCAGGCGCCGGACGTCCCCGGCGCCGAAGATGCGGTGGCCGGAAGGCGTACGCCGGGGCTCCACGAGGCCCTCTGCCTCCAGGAACCGGATCTTGGAGACGGTGACCTCGGGGAACTCCTCGCGCAGGACGTCGAGGACGGCGCCGATGCCCATGGGGCCGCTGCCCTGTTCCAGGGCGGTGCCGTCGTCGGCACCGCCCGAGGGTGAGCGTTCCATGAGCCCCCGAAAGACGTCAGATCGCGTGCCGGCTGGCGAAGAAGACGAGCCGGTACTTGCCGATCTGCACCTCGTCGCCGTTGGCCAGCGGCACGCCGGCGTCGATCCGCTCACGGTTCACGTAGGTGCCGTTGAGGCTGCCGACGTCGGCGACGGTGAACACACCGTCCTGACCGCGGCGGAACTCCACATGGCGGCGGGAGACCGTCACGTCGTCGAGGAAGATGTCGCTCTCCGGGTGACGTCCGGCGGTCGTCAGCTCGCCGTCCAGGAGGAAGCGGCTTCCCGCGTTCGGACCGCGGCGCACCACCAGCAGGGCGGAGCCCATCGGAAGGGCGTCGACAGCGGCCTGGGCCTCGGAAGAGAGCGGAGGCGTCTTCTGCCCCGTGGCCTCTGCCTCGTAGGCCTCCAGACCGGAGATCGAGATGGTCGAGGTCGTCTCGGAGGAACCCTCGGCGACGGGTACCCCGCCCCGGAGCGGTGCCCCGCAGTTGGAACAGAACCGGCTCGCCTGGGCGACCTGCGTCCCGCACCTGCTACACACCGGCACGTCTGCCCCTCCACCCGTACTCGAGGTTGATGGTGCACCGGAACCTATGCGGCCCGACGCTCCGGGGTCAACAGAAACCCTACCGTGACCACCTGCTTCGTCACCGCCGGGAGCGGCGACCTCGTCACGGAACAGCGGCCGCTCGGCATCCTCACCCGCGATCCGCCCCGTGGAATCGCGCTCCTGAGAGGACCGGCCCCGCGCGGCATCCCCGCCGTCCTGCGGGCGGCCCTTGCCGAACAATTTTGCAAAGAAACTCACGGGCGATTCCCCTCGCACGAAACAGACCCGCCCGTGGGGCAGGACAGACCCTCGATGCTCTCATTTGGCCGACAGTGACGCCCGGACAACGTCCCTGATCTTCAGACAGTTTCCCTCACGCGATGGTCACCGGGCCCGCCGACCCCCCGCAAGGCCCCCACCACCTTCACGGTGATGATGACCGAGCGTAATCAGGGCGCTTCGCGGATCGCAAGGCGTCCACGACGATCTTCTTCGAGGCTTTCACCGACACGTCGGCCTGTTCCTTGCGCAGCGTCTGGACGACACCGCCGGGAATGTTGAGCGCCGGCTCCAGGTCCTGCGGCTTGCCGATCACCTGAAAGCGGTACGGCTCGCTGATCTTGCGTCCGTCCACGCGCACCCCGCCCGGGCTGTCCGAGAAGTACGTGCTCGCCACCACCCGTACGTTGTTGATCTCTATGGCCTCGGCGCCTGCCGCGCGGAGCTCCTGCACCGCGTCGAGCAGCATGTCCGCCTCGACCGCCTTGCCGGGGTCGGTCACCGTCAGCTCGATGCCCGGGCCCTGGGCGCCGACCGTACCTGCCAGCACTCCCAGCTGGCGCGCCTTTTGGCGGGTCTGCTTACGGGCCTCCTCCGCCTGGTCAGAGCTGTTCTCCAGCTCGGTCCGCTGACCCTCCAGGTTCTGCTTCTCGTCTTCGAGGCGCTTCGTGCGGTCGTCCAGTTCGTCGAGGATGCGCACCAGGTCCTCCTGGCGTGCCCCGCGCAGCGAACTGTTCTCACTGGTGGAGCGCACCTGGATCGCCAGGCCGAGCCCCAGCACGAACAGCAGGAGAGCCACGATGAGTTGGGCTCGTGTGACGCGGGGCGGCCAGACGGCCTGGGCGAGCCGCTGGCGTCCGGTACGCGGCGCTTGCGCGTCCGGGGCCGGGGCCGCTTCGGAGTCTCCGCCCTTCCGCTCCTCCGGCGTCTCGTGGGCGTCCTGCCCGGCAGGTGAGGCGTCCGAGCCAGCTTCGCGCCCCTCTCCGTCCCCCTCGGACTTCCGGGCCTTCTCCGCCCCTTCCGCTGGGGAGGAGGCTTCCCGCGCCGGCCGTTGCTCCGGCCCGGGCTCCGCGCCTGAGTCCCCCTCCGGCGGGAGGGGGCGGCCGGACTGCTCGCGCGCGTCCCCGGAGCCCTCGCCCGCCGGCGGTTCCTCCGGCGGCAGCTGGCCGGGGCTCTTCTTGTCGTCCTCGTCGCTCATCGGACTCACGCCCTGAAAACGTGACGGCGGATCGCGGCCGCGTTCGAGAAGATGCGGATACCCAGAACCACGACGACGCCGGTGGAGAGCTGGGCTCCGACTCCGAGCTTGTCGCCGAGGAAGACGATCAGCGCTGCCACCACGACGTTCGACAGGAACGAGACGACGAAGACCTTGTCGTCGAAGATTCCGTCGAGCATGGCTCGCAGGCCCCCGAAGACCGCGTCCAACGCCGCGACGACGGCGATCGGGAGGTAGGGCTCGACCAGCGTCGGGACGACCGGCCGGACGACGAGTCCGGCCACCACTCCCACGATGAGACCCAGTACGGCGATCACGATCTGCTGCCCTCTCCTGTCTTCACGGGCTCTGCCGTTCGTACGATCAGGCTCGGCGCGGCCGGAAGCCGCACATCGTCCTGAGTGCTGATGCTGGTGCGCACACCGTAGTTCTCCTCCAGCACCTGCAAGTACTGCCCGTCGGCGCTGTCTTGGAAGGCGGTGCTGAGCTTCTGCCCCGGTCCGACAGCGAGCAGCGTGTACGGCGGCACGAGCGGCTTGTTGTCCACGAGTATCGCGTCGCCGGCGGCGCGGATCGCCGAAAGGGCCGTCAGACGCTGGCCGTTGACGGAGACGGCTTCGGCGCCCGACTCCCAGAGGCCGTTGACCACGCGCTGGAGGTCCCGGTCCCGCACGCGCCCGTTGTCCGAGAAACCGCTGCCCTGCCGGGGGCCTCCGGAGTCGGTGTCCTGAGTGTCTTTGGCGTCGTCGACGACGAGCTTGACCCCCGGGCCGTGCACGGGCAGCGAGCCGGACAGCAGCCCGACGACCTCCGCCTCGTTGCCCCCGTGCTTCTCCAGCGCCTTGCGCTGCCTCGCCTCGACGTCCTTGCGCAGGCTGTTGACGCTGCGCTGAAGGGAGTCGGCCCGCTTGTCCCCGTCGTCGATCCTGGAGATGAGCTCCTGCCGCTCCTTGGCGAGCTCCGGCGCGGAGACCCGGGCCTGCGCCGCGCCGACGGTGACCACGAGCGCGGCGAGGACCAGTCCGGCTGCGAGGCCGAGCTTGGCCCGCACGGTGCGGGGCATGCCGGACCGGCCCTCGACGCCACGGCGGGCGGCGGCCTGTGCGTACCCGTCGTCAAGGCTGTGGTCCATCGCGTTGGTCAGCAGCGACATGGAGGCATCGGGTCGCGCAGGCCGCGATGCGGTACTCCGATCAGGGTGCTGCTGCGACATGACGCACATCGTCGCACGCCATGGCCGCTACCGCCGAATGGGGCCACCGGATGGTGACGTCACCGTCCGGCGCTGTCCACCACGGCAGCCCATTCGTCCAACAACGCCTGGGCTGAGGCGTCATCGGGCCCTTCTGCCCAAAGATGTGTGACCGCCTCGGCCGGGTCGGGCAGCACCATCACCCAGCGGCCGTCGGACTCCACCACGCGCACGCCGTCGGTGGTGTCGACGGAGCGGTCACCGGCCGCCTCGACCACCGTGCGCATGACGAGCCCCTTGACCGCCCACGGTGTCGCCAGGTCCCGGCGGTGCACGTGCGCGCGGGGGATACGGGCGTCGATCTGACTGAGCGTGAGCTGAGCGCGGGCGACGAGGCCGATGAGGCGCACGAAGGCCGCGGCCCCGTCGAAGACCGAGCTGAACTCCGGGGTGATGAAGCCGCCCCGTCCGTCTCCGCCGAAGACGGTGCTCTCGTCCCTGCCGACGCGGGTGAGATCGTCCGGCGACGTCGTCGTCCACTCGACCTGAGTGCCGTGGTAGGCCGCGACCTGCTCGGCGATGCGGGTCGTGGTGACGGGCAGTGCGACCTTGCCGCTGCGGCGCTCGGCGGCGATGAGGTCGAGCATCACCAGCAGGGCACGGTCGTCCTCGATGATCCGGCCGCGTTCGTCGACGAGGGAGAGACGCTCCCCCACCGGGTCGAAGCGGATACCGAAGGCCGCACGGGCGGAGGCGACGATCTCGCCCAGCCGGACGAGACCGGCCCGGCGGGCGTCCGCCGTCTCGGTCGGCCGGGACTCGTCCAGGCCCGGATTGATCGTCAGGGAGTCGACGCCGAGCCTGCCGAGCAGGCTGGGCAGGACGAGCCCCGAGCTGCCGTTCGCCGCGTCGACGACGACCTTCAGCCCGGACTCGGCGACTCCTGTCGTGTCGACGGAGCGCAGCAGTGAGCCCGTGTACGAGTCGTAGACGCTGGAGGGGAAGGCCAGGTCGCCGATCTCGCCGGGGAACGCACGCCGGTGCTCCTGGCGCGCGAAGACACGGTCGAGCTTGCGCTGCGCTGCCTGGGAGAGGTCGGCGCCCCGTTCGTCGAAGAACATGATGTCGACGTTGTCCTGCACGCCGGGCGTCGTACGGATCATGATGCCGCCGGCCGCGCCGCGTGCCGTCTGCTGGCGGGCGACGGGCAGAGGCACGTTCTCCAGGTCCCGGACGTCCATGGCGCTGGTCTGCAGGGCGGAGATCATGGCGCGCTTCAGGGCCCGCGCACCGCGGGAGTGGTCCCGGGCCGTCGTGACCGTCGAACCCTTCTTGAGCGTCGTCGCGTAGGCACCCGCCAGCCTGACGGCCAGCTCGGGGGTGATCTCGACGTTGAGAATGCCGGAGACACCCCGCGCACCGAACAGGTGTGCCTGTCCCCTCGATTCCCAGATGACCGAGGTGTTGACGAACGCACCCGCCTCGACCGTCTTGAACGGGTAGACGCGCACGTTCCCCTGCACGATGGATTCCTCACCGACGAGGCACTCGTCGCCGATGACCGCACCGTCCTCGATGCGTGCCGCCCGCATGACGTCCGTGTTCTTGCCGATGACGCACCCACGGAGGTTCGCCTGCGGCCCGATGTACACGTTGTTGTCCACGACGGCGCGGTGCAGGAACGCACCGCTCTTGACCACCACGTTGGAGCCGACGACGGAGTGCTCTCGGATCTCCGCGTCCGCCTCGACCTTCGCGTAGTCACCGATGTAGAGGGGACCGCGGAGCTGGGCGTCCGGGTGGACCTCCGCCCCCTCGGCGACCCATACACCCGGAGAGATCTCGAAGCCGTCGATGTCGACGTCGACCTTGCCTTCGAGCACGTCCGCCTGAGCCTTGACGTAACTCTCGTGCGTGCCGACGTCCTCCCAGTAGCCCTCGGCGATGTAGCCGTAGATGGGCTTGCCTTCCTTCATCAGCTGCGGGAAGACGTCCCCCGACCAGTCGACGGAGACATCCGGCTCGACGTAGTCGAACACTTCCGGTTCCATCACGTAGATGCCGGTGTTGACGGTGTCGGAGAAGACCTGGCCCCAGGTGGGCTTCTCGAGGAAGCGCTCGACCTTCCCGTCGTCGTCCACGATGGTGATGCCGAACTCGAGCGGATTCGGGACGCGCGTGAGGCACACCGTGACGAGCGCGCCCTTGCGCTTGTGGTATTCGATGAGGTCCGTCAGATCGAAGTCCGTCAGCGCATCGCCCGAGATGACGAGGAACGAGTCGTCCTTGAGCGCCTCCTCGGCATTCTTGACGCTCCCCGCTGTGCCGAGGGGCTTCTCCTCGTTGGCGTAAGTGAGCTCCATGTCCAGCTCTTCGCCGTCACCGAAATAGTTCCGGACGAGTGACGCGAGAAACTGGACGGTCACCACTGTCTCTTTGAGCCCATGCCGTTTGAGCAGCCGCAGCACGTGCTCCATGATCGGGCGGTTGGCGACGGGAAGAAGCGGCTTGGGCATACTCGCGGTCATCGGGCGAAGGCGGGTACCTTCACCGCCGGCCATTACGACGGCCTTCATGTCGGAAGCGTCCTCCTCGGTCAGATGACGGTCATACCGACTTCCCCGATCCGGTAAGGACCACACCCGCTAGTGAGGAACGACACTGGCTCACGCGCTTCAGGAAAGCCAGGTCAGTCGGCCGCAGTACCCGATCTGATCAAACGGCGCACCTGAACCACGTAGAGGATCCCGGCCCACCAGTAGAGCGTCGTACCCCAGCCGGCGAAAGCCCACCCGAAAACGAGAGCGAGTGACGCGATCCAGCCGCTCCCGTCGCTGAGAAGCAGCAGCGGAAACGCGTACATGAGATTGAACGTGGCGGCCTTGCCCAGGAAGTTCACCTGGGGAGGCGCATAACCGTGACGGTCGAGGAGCCACACCATCACCAGCAGCAGGAGCTCCCGGGCCAGCAGCGTGAGCGTCAGCCAGAGCGGGAGGATGTCCCGCCAGGTGAGGCCGAGGAGCGTGGTCAGGATGTACAGCCGGTCTGCTGCGGGGTCCAGGATCCGGCCGAGGTTGCTCACCTGGTTCCAGCGGCGGGCGAGTTTGCCGTCCAGATAGTCGCTCACGCCGCTGAAGGCGAGGACGAGCAGCGCCCAGCCGTCGCAGTTGGGGCCGCCGAAGACCGGCCACAGGATCAACCACAGAAAGAGCGGCACGCCCACCAGGCGGGCCATGCTGAGGATGTTGGGGATGGTGAAGACCCGGCCCTCCTCAGCCTGTCTTTCCTGGACCTCCACCCGGAGCCTCCTGTGAGCCCGTGCCGACGATGCCCCCTGACACTACCGGCAGGCCGCGGGCCGGCGTCCAGTGGGGCGGGATACGGGCAGTGCGGTGAACCACGAATTACGCGGGCATGAAAATAGCCCCGTTGGCGGGGTTATCCGGCAACGGGGCTATTTTTCAATGTTAGTTCGGCGGTGTCCTACTCTCCCACACGCTCCCGCATGCAGTACCATCGGCGC
>NZ_BMMP01000015.1 GCF_014645895.1 Streptomyces daqingensis
TGCGCCGACGATCGACAACGCAGTGAGGACGCGTGCCGGACACCGCCAACCAGGCGGGATTTGTCAGACAGAACCTAACCCCGGCGTCCCGCCTGCGAGCAGGCCAGCCACGTCGCCAGCGCCGCCACGGCCAGGGACGCCACGGCCGGCAGCCAGGGCAGGGTCACCGCGCCCTCGTGCGAGGCGGACACGAGGCCGGCGACCGCAGCGTTCGCCGGGGAGCCTCCCACGACGAGGACGAGCAGCACCGCCAGCAGGCTCGCCGGAGTCGCGACCCCCGAGTTGCTCAGCAGCGGGCGGTTGCACAGCGCGCCGATGGCCGCGCCGAAGAACGCGCACGTGAACGCGGCCAGCAGCCCGGCCTGCACCGCGGGCAGCAGCGGCACCGCCACGTGCCCGGCCGAACTCCTCGGGTCGCTGACGGCCACGACGTAGACGGCGCCCACCGCGCCGAGGACGCACGTCAGAAGCAGCGCGGCGAGGATGCCGGCCAGATGCACCCGCGCGGGTCCCGCGGCGGCGGCGGTGCACTGCCGTGCGGCCAGGGGCTCGATGTTCAGGCAGATGCGGACGACCCAGGCCGTCACGGGCAGCAGCCCGGCCGCCGCGTACCCGAGTCCGTCCAGCACGGGCTGCCCCCACTGCACCCCGATCCCCATGACGGCGGCGTAGAGCAGCATGGGCGGGAGCCAGCGCTGGGAGCGCATCAGCAGCGCCGTGTGGTAGCCGAGCAGGGCACTCATGCGGATTCCTCGCGTACGGACCGGATGTACCAGTTCTGCTCGAGCAGGCTCCCGAGCAGCACGTCGGAGTAGGCGACCGGAGCGGTCAGGACGATCGTGCCGCCCGGCAGCTGCTCCGCGATCACCGAGGCGGGCAGCGCCGGCGGCGGCTGCCCGGGCGGCCCTTCGGCGACGACGCGCACGCGCTTCCCCCCGCCCGCCGCCCCACCGCGGCGGCGCGGTCCGTCCTTCTCGGCGACGGGCCGCAACCGCCCCCCTTCGACCCTGTACGCCGCGTCGGACGCACCGGCGAGGCGCCCGGGGTCGTGGTCGACGAAGACGACTGTCGCCCCCTCGGCCACCCGCTCGGCGACGGCGTGGTCCAGCACTGTGCGGGCGTCGTGGTCGAGCCCGGTCCACGCCTCGTCCAGCACGAGCAGGCCGGGGCGCGCCATCAGCGCCTGCGTGACGGCGACCTTCTGGCTCGTCCCCTTGGACAGTTCCGACAGCGGGGTGTCCGAGTGGCCCGCGGCCCCGAACCGCTCCAGCCACTCGCCGGCCCGGCGGACGGCGACGGTCCTGCTCAGGCCGTGCACGCGGCCCAGGTGGGTCAGGTAGCCGCGCGTCGTGAGCGGCATGGTGGCGGGGAAGCGTTCCGGTACGTAGCCGCAGGATGGCCGCCCCGTGATCTGCCCTTCCGTGGGGGTCTCGACACCGGCGAGCATCCGCAGCAGCGTCGACTTGCCGCTGCCGTTGCCCCCTTCGAAGCGCACCAGGCTGCGTTCGGGCAGGGAGAGGTCCACTTCGCGCAGCACCCAGTCTCCGCGCAAGCCGTACCGGCGGCCGACCCCGTCCAGCCTCATGAGAGTTGGTCCGATCTCATGTCTGCCGACGTTAGCCCGTGCTGGCAGACTTCGGTGGGTGATCGACGCACAGGACGCACAGAAGGCAGAGGACTACGCGCTACCGCTGGTGGTACGGCTCGAACGAGACGCTCCGCCCGCCCTGACCGACGCCCTGGAGACCGCTGCCCGCGCCGTCCTCGCCCTCCTCGCTGACGAACGCAGCACCCCCGGCCGCGACTTCGCGGAGCCGGGCGCCGTCGAAGGGGAACCCGGTACCGCCGGGGAATGGGCGGAGGCCGTGCGGCGGTGGGAGCAGCGCGACATCCGCAAGGTCGTACGGCGGGCACGCGGAGCGGAGTGGCGCCGCGCGGAGGCGCTGCCGGGCCTCACCGTCACCGGCGGAACGGCGTCCGTCCGCGTCTTCCCGCCTGTCCCCGTCGACGGATGGCCCAAGGACCTGTCACGGCTGCAGGTTTCGGGCACCGTCCTGGAGGACGCACAGCCGCCCGCGCGGCCCGCGGCGGGAACTGCGGTGCTGTGGATGCCTCCCGGGCTGGAGATGTCCGCGGGCAAGGCGATGGCGCAGGCCGCGCACGGAGCCCAACTGGCCTGGTGGCGGCTGGAGTCGGAGGGCCGTGCGGCCTGGTCGGCAGCCGGTTTCGCCCTCGCCGTACGCAGGGCGGCGGACACGGCGGAGTGGGAGAGCCTGGTGCGCAGCGGCCTCCCCGTCGTACAGGACGCGGGCCACACCGAGATCGCCCCGGGCACCTGCACGGTCGTCGCCGATCACCCGGCGCTGGACCGCTGATCCCGCCTGCGCGAGGGGTGAAAGCTCAAGCAGGGCTCTGAAAACCCGGTGCCCGGGATTCGGGCGCGCGCTGCGTGGCAGTAGCCCGTAGAGCGGCACAGCAGGCGCGGGCACCGGATCGCACTGGCCGGTCCGCAGGACGACCGGAGCCGTCGCGCTGACGGCTCCACGGGGGAGGAACGCACATGGGGGCGACGGACATCAGGGCCACCGGCACGCGTGCCGCCGACACGCGGGTCCGGCTCGGTACGGGCATCGGCTGGCGGCCCGAGATCGCGGACGGCATCGAGGCGCAGCCGGGCATCGACTGGGTCGAGGTCGTCGCCGAGAACGTCTGCCCGGACCATCTTCCCGAGCCGCTGCTGCGTCTGAGCGAGCGCGGAACGAAGATCGTCCCGCACGGCGTCTCACTCGGCCTCGGAGGAGCCGACCGCCCCGACCCGGCGAAGCTCGCGGCGCTCGCCGAGCGCGCGGAGGCGCTCCAGGCCCCGCTGGTCACCGAGCACATCGCCTTCGTACGGGCCGGCGGCGGCACCACGGGCCGGCCGCGCATGGAGGCGGGCCATCTGCTGCCCGTGCCGCGCACCCGGGACGCGCTGGACGTGCTCTGCGAGAACGTCGCGGCAGCGCAGGAGGCGCTGCCGGTGCCGCTCGCCGTGGAGAACATCGCCGCGCTCGTCAACTGGCCGGGCGAAGAGATGAGCGAGGGACGCTTCCTCGCCGAACTAGTGGAGCGTACGGGCGTCCAGTTGCTCATCGACGTCGCCAACCTGCACACCAACCACGTCAACCGCGGCGAGGACCCGGCGGTCGCGCTCGGCGAACTCCCCCTCGACGCGCTGGCGTACGTGCACGTCGCGGGCGGGTTCGAGCGGGACGGCGTCTGGCACGACAGCCACGGCCACCCGGTGCCGCAGCCCGTCCTGGACGTGCTCGCGCAGCTGTGTGCCCGGACCGCGCCGCCCGGAGTGCTGCTGGAACGCGACGAGAACTTCCCGCCCGTCGCCGAGCTGGCGGCCGAACTGGACGGCATACGCGCCGTCCTCGCGGGCGGCGGCGCGGAAGCGGAGGCCCGGCATGGCTGAGACCCACCCCGGCGACGGCACCTCCGCTGCTCGTGAGCGGCTCGCCCGTGCCCAGACCGCGCTGCTGGCCGCGCTGGTCGCGGACGGACCCGTGCCCGACGGCTTCGACGCGGAACGGCTGGCCGTGCAGCGGCGGGCGCTGATCGGCAAGCGGGCCGACGTCGTCGCGAAGGTCGCGCCCGAACTCCCGGAGATCCTCGGCGAGAAGACCTTCCGCACCGAGTTCGCCGCCTACGCGCGCGGCCGCCCGATGGAGGGCGGCTACCGGCGCGACGCCCTGGACTTCGCACGCCGTCTGACGGAGGAGGGCAGGGCCGTCGACCGGGCCACCCGGCTGAAGGTGCGCCGCTGGTGGCTCGAACGCTCCGGTGCGACGCCGCCGCCCGAAGGCCGGGTGCGCCGCGCCCTGTACCGGCTGCGCGCCGCCCGGCAGGCGGGCTGACGGCCCACGCCCCGCGACGCGGGCGGCGCCGCACCTGCTGCCGCCGCCCGCACCTCCCCCGCCGCCCGCACAGAAGCGTGGGATGTCGCTGCATCGAGCGCATCACGCCGACACCGCTGCGAGGTCCTTTACTTCGCCAACTCCCGCACTGAGCATCCGACTTGTCACTCAACGCTCACGACTGCCCACTCTCCGTTCCCTTCCGGGGCGGGAGCCCCTCCGGGCAGCGTCAGCCCCCGCGGACGAGTAGGAACGAGCCTCCCTGTGCGCTCAGTTGCACTCCACGGCGCACTCGGCGCCCTGGTGCTGACGGCCGCCTCCGTCGTACCGTCCGGCAGCGCACCGGTAGCCGCGCCCTTCCCCCTCCGGGACGCCCGGTCGACCGCCGGCACCACGTCGGCCACCGGTACCGCGTCAGCCGCCGGCACCGCATCGGCCGCCTCCGCCGCCGCGGCCGCCGGGATCGACTGGACGGACTGTCCCGCCGCCGAGCAGCTTCCCGCGCCGGTGGAGTGCGGGAAGGTCACCGTCCCCGTCGACTACGCGCGCCCCGGGGGCGAGAAGATCCGGCTGACCGTCAGCAGGCGCAGAGCGACGGGCCCCGCACGCCAGGGAGCGCTGCTCTACAACCCCGGCGGCCCCGGCGGCAACGGCATGAGCTTCCCGATGTACGCGTCTGCATTCGGCGACCGCGTATGGAGGAAGCTCAACAAGGCGTACGACTTCGTGGGCTACGCCCCCCGCGGCGTCGGCCGGTCCGCCCCGCTCACGTGCGGGGAGAGCGCCCGCGGCCGGTCAGCCGCCCGCCCCGCCCGCTCCCCGCGCGACCCCTCCGCGGCGTACAAGCGGGCGATGCGGCGGAAAGCGGCGGCGTACGCGGCGGCTTGCGCCGCACGGGCGGGCGACCGGCTCGACCACTTCACCACCCCTGACAACGCGCGCGACCTCGAGGTCCTGCGTGCCGCGCTGGGCAGCGGCAAGCTCAACTTCGTCGGCACCTCGTACGGCAGTTACCTGGGCGCCGTCTACGCGACGCTCTTCCCCGGGCGGGTGCGCCGCCTCGTCCTGGACAGCGTCGTCGACCCCCGGCCCGGCCGCGTCTGGTACCGCTCCGACCTGGAACAGAACATCGCCTTCGAACGCCGCTGGCTCGACTGGAAGCGGTGGGTGGCCCGGCACCACTCCGTCTACCGGCTCGGCCGCACCCCGCGTGCCGTGCAGCGCCAGTTCGACAAGGTGCGCGCCACCCTCGACGCCGGGCGCGTGGGCGGATCGGCGGGACGCGGCGTCGGCTCCAGGCAACTGCTCGCCGACTACGTCCGCGTCGGCTACGACGCCGGAACCTGGCCCCGGCACGCGGCGGCCCTGTCGGCGTTCCGCCGCGGCGACCCGCGGCCCCTGGTCGCGGAGGCCGCCCCGGACCGCCACGGAGCAGCGGCCCGGGCCAACAGCGACGCCGTCTACAACGCGGTGAAGTGCTCCGACGCCCCTTGGCCGCGCGACTTCGCTCGCTGGGACCGGGACGGTACGGCCGTCGCCCGCAGGGCGCCGTTCCAGACCTGGGAGAACGCCTGGACGAACCTGCCCTGCGCGTACTGGCACGGCGAGCGGTCACGGCCCGTGGACGTGGGAGCCCGGCCCGGCGACCTTCCCCCCGTCCTGCTGCTCGCCGCCACCCGCGACCCCGCCACTCCCTACGAGGGCGCCGTGCGCACCTGGCTGCGGCTGCCCGGCTCGTCGCTCGTCACAGAGCGGGGCGCCGGGACACACGGCGTCGCCGGCGGCAACACGTGCGTGGACCGCCGTCTGACGGCGTATCTGCTGCACGGCAGGACGCCCGGACGGGCAGCCGAGTGCGCGGCCCGTCCGGCACCGCGGCCGCTCCCGGACGGGAGCTGACCGGCAGCGGCCGCGTGAGCCGTCAGACCAGCCCGGCCACGAGCTCCGCGACCGGCTTCCGCCGCCCCGTGTAGAAGGGCACCTCCTCGCGTACGTGCATCCGCGCCTCCGAACCGCGCAGGTGCCGCATGAGGTCGACGATGCGGTGCAGTTCGTCGGCCTCGAACGCGAGGATCCACTCGTAGTCGCCGAGTGAGAAGGACGGCACGGTGTTGGCCCGTACGTCCGGGAAGCCGCGAGCCATCTTGCCGTGGTCGGCGAGCATCCGCCGCCGGTCCTCGTCGGGCAGCAGGTACCACTCGTAGGAGCGCACGAACGGGTAGACGCTCACGTACGCCCGCGGCTCCTCCCCTGCCACGAAGGCCGGGACGTGCGACTTGTTGAACTCGGCGGGACGGTGCAGCGCCATGTTCGACCACACCGGTTCCAGGGCGCGGCCCAGCCGCGTGCGCCGGAAGCGGTTGTAGGCCTCCTGCAGGGCGTCGGACGACTCGGCGTGCCACCAGATCATGACGTCCGCGTCGGCCCGCAGCCCGGAGACGTCGTAGGTGCCGCGCACCGTGACGTCCTTCGCGGCGAGCTGGCCGAACAGCTCCTCCACCTCGTCCGCGTATCCGGTGCGGTCCTCGGGGAGCACGTCCCGCAGCCGGAAGACCGACCACAGGGTGTAGCGGATGACCTCGTTGAGGTCCTTGGCCTTCTTGCCCGCGTTGGGCGCCTTGTCCGGTGCAGCAGTCATGCGGCCTATTCTCGCTCGTCCTCCGGCACGGCCCGCGCGAGGGTCTGCTCGGCGGCACGCACGCCGCTGCCGACGCAGGCGGGGATGCCGACGCCCTCGTAGACGGCTCCGCACACCGCCAGACCGCCGGCCTCCCCGACGGCACGGCGGACGCGCTCCACCCGCTCCGTGTGCCCGACGGGGTACTGCGGCAGGCCGCCGTCCCAGCGGGTCACCACGCTGTCGACGGGGGCGGCCGAGAGCCCCGTCGCCTCCCGCAGGTCGCGCAGCGACAGTTCGACGAGGTCCGCGTCGTCCTGCTCGAGCACCCGCTCCTCGCCGTACCGGCCCACGGACGTCCGCAGCACGAACAGTCCGGGGCTGCTCGCGGCGACCCAGCCCCACTTGTTGCTGGAGAAGGTCGACGCCTTGATGGTGCGCCCGTCGACGGGAGGCACGAGGAAGCCGCTGCCCTGCGGCGGCGCCCCGATGTCGGGGCGGCGGAACGCCATCGTCACGAGGGCCATCGACGCGTACTCGACGGCGTCCAGCTCGGCAGCCGCCGCGGGCACCTCGTCCGCGAGGATCGCCGCCGCCCGAGGGGCGGGCACCGCGAGCACGACGGCGTCGGCGGCGAACACCTCGCCGGCCTCCGTGACGACCTCCCGGCCGGAGCGGGTGCCCGTCCGGGGACCGCGGACCGTGCGTACGGCGACACCGGTGCGGATCTCGGCGCCCGCGTCGCGGCAGGCACGGGCGACGGCTCCCGGCAGGCGCCCCACGCCGCCCTCCAGCCCCATGAACACCGGCGACCCCGCGGGGGCCCCGGCAGAACCCTGCGTTCGTGGTTGTGCCTGGCGCTGTGTCTCCGCCTGTGCCCGCAGCAGTCCGCGTACCGCCGCCAGCAGCGAGGGCTCGCCCCGCGCCGCCTCGTACAGCTGCGGCACCGCCGCACGCATCGAGATGCGGTACGCGTCTCCCGCGTACACCCCGCCCAGCAGCGGCTCGACCAGCCGGTCCACGACCTCGCGTCCCACACGGGCGGCGACGTACTCGCCGATCGCGACGTCCTCGCCGACCTCCGTCGCCGGCAGCCGGGCGTCCTCCGCGACGCGGGCGCGGCCGGCCTCGGAGAGCAGACCGCTCAGCGCCTCCGGTTCGCCCGGCACGCCCATCACGTGCCCCTTCGGCATGGCGCACATCTCGCCCCGCGACCAGACAGCCGCGCCGGCGACCGCCGGCGGCTGCAGCGCGTCGCCCAGTCCGGCCTCCCGCGCCAGCCGCACAGCCTCGGGCCTGCGGGCGAGCATCGACTCCGCGCCCAGGTCGACGGCCGTCCCGGCCACCTCCCCGGTCAGGAGCTTCCCGCCGAGCCGCGGCGAAGCCTCCAGCAGGGTCACGGACGCGCCGCCGGCGAGCAGCCGGTGTGCCGCGGCGAGCCCGGAGACACCGCCGCCGATGACGATCACATGCATGCGGAAACTGTTGCACGGGGTACGACCCGCAAGGCAGTGGGGACCGGCGTACCGGGGCACCCGCTCACACCGGCACGGGTCCCGGACACGCCCTCGGCACGGCGCCCGCGCCCACGAGACGGAGGGAGCACGCACCATGGCCGCTGCACGCCGGATGGTCGTCGTCGGAGGTGACGCGGCGGGGATGTCGGCCGCGTCCCAGGCCCGCAGGCTCAAGGGCCCGGACGAGCTGGAGATCATCGCGTTCGAGCGCGGCGACTTCACCTCGTACTCGGCGTGCGGCATCCCGTACTGGATCGGCGGGTCGGTCGACTCGCGCGACGACCTCATCGCCCGTACGCCCGAAGCGCACCGCGAACGCGGGATCGACCTGCGCATGCGCACCGAGGTCACGCGGATCGACGTGGACGGCGGACGGGTCCTCGCCCGCGGCCTGTCGGGGGACGGCGGTGAGGAGTGGACCGGCTTCGACGAACTGGTCGTCGCCACGGGAGCCGCCCCCCTGCGTCCACCGCTCCCCGGCATCGACGCCCCGGGCGTGCACGCCGTGCAGACCCTGGAGGACGGCGAGGCCCTGCTCGGCACCCTGGGCGGCGTGGAGTCCGGGTCCGGCGGCGAGCGGCGGCGGGCCGTCGTCGTCGGCGCCGGCTACATCGGCGTGGAGATGGCCGAGGCGCTGACCCTGCGGGGCTACGAGGTCACGGTCCTCGACCAGGCCGAACAGCCGATGACCACTCTCGACCCGGACATGGGCGCACTGGTGCGCGACGCGATGTGCGGAATGGGCATGGAGGTCGTCACGGGCGCCGAGGTCACCGCGGTCGAGACCGACGGGAAGGGACGCGCCCGCGCCGTCACCGCCGGGGAGCGGACCTACCCCGCGGACGTGGTGGTGCTGGGCCTGGGCGTCGCCCCCGAGACGTCGCTCGCCCGCGAGGCCGGGCTGCCCGTCGGCGAGTCCGGCGGGCTGCTGACCGATCTGGCCATGCGGGTACGCGGCCACACGGACATCTGGGCCGGGGGCGACTGCGTCGAGGTCCTCGACCTCGTCTCCGGACGCACCCGCCACGTCGCGCTGGGCACCCACGCCAACAAGCACGGCCAGGTCATCGGAGCGAACATCGGCGGCGGTTACGCCACCTTCCCCGGCGTCGTCGGCACCGCGGTCAGCAAGGTCTGCGACCTTGAGATCGCCCGCACGGGCGTGCTGGAGTCGCAGGCCCGCGAGGCCGGGCTGCAGTTCGTGACGGTCACCGCCGACGCCACTGGACGCGCGGGCTACTTCCCGGGCGCCGAGTCCATGCGCGTGAAGATGCTCGCCGAACGCGGCACCGGCCGGCTGCTGGGCACGCAGATCGTGGGACGCACCGGCGCCGGCAAGCGCGTGGACGTCGCCGCGGTCGCACTGACCGCCGGACTCACGGTCGAGCAGATGATCTACCTCGACCTCGGTTACGCGCCGCCCTTCTCTCCCGTCTGGGATCCGGTCCTGGTGGCGGCACGGAAGGCGGCGGCAGCGGTCCGGCAGGAGCGCCGGGAGTAGGCGCCCGGCCCCTCAGCCCGTCGCGGTCTGCTCGTGGACGTACTCCACGAGCCGGGTCAGGGCGTCCGGCTCGGTGTCGGGCAGCACGCCGTGGCCGAGGTTGAAGATGTGCCCGTCCAGGCCGCGCGCCGCGTCGAGCACCCGCCGCGCCTGAGCCTCCACCGCCTCGCGCGGCGCGAAGAGCACCGCCGGGTCGAGGTTGCCCTGTACGGCCTTGCCCGCGCCGATCCTGCGGGACGCCTCGTCCAGCGGCACCCGCCAGTCCGCCCCCACGACGTCCGCGCCCGCCTCACCCATGGCGCCCAGCAGCTCGCCGGTGCCGACGCCGAAGTGGATACGGGGCACCCCGTACCCGGCGACGGCGTCGAAGACCTTGGCGGACGCGGGCAGCACGGAGTGCCGGTAGTCGGCCGGGGCGAGAGCACCGGCCCACGAGTCGAAGAGCTGCACCGCCGAGGCCCCGGCCTCGATCTGCACCTTCAGGAAAACGGAGGTGATGTCCGCGAGCCGGTCCAGCAGCGCCGCCCACAGCTCCGGGTCGCCGTACATCATGGCCTTGGTGTGCTCGTGGTTGCGCGAGGGGCCGCCCTCCACGAGGTAGCTGGCCAGCGTGAACGGCGCGCCGGCGAAGCCGATGAGCGGAGTGCCGCCGAGTTCGCGCGTCAGCAGCCGGACGGCCTCCGTCACGTAGTGGACGTCCCCCGGCTCCAGGGGGCGCAGCCGCTCCAGGTCCGCGCGGGTGCGGACGGGCGACTCGACGACGGGGCCCACACCGGGCTTGATGTCCAGGTCGATGCCGATCGCCTTCAGGGGCACCACGATGTCGCTGAAGTAGATCGCCGCGTCCACGCCGTGGCGCCGCACCGGCTGCAGCGTGATCTCGGTGACGAGGTCTGGCCGCATGCACGAGTCGAGCATCGCGATGCCCTGCCGCACCTTGCGGTACTCGGGCAGCGAGCGTCCGGCCTGCCGCATGAACCACACCGGGGTGTGCGGCACGGGCTCCCGCCGGCACGCTTTGAGGAAGACGGAGTCGCGGGGCAGGTCCCCGGAAGCTGTCGGCTGGCCCGTCGCGCGGTCGTTGGCACTCACGCAGGAAGTCTCCCACGCCCCGGCCGGTCCCCCGCGCGCGGTACGGGCCCCGCAGCGGGCCCGCACTTGTCGGCCATTCTCGCCGCCGCTCCTCGGCGCCCGTACCCGTCCCACGCCCGGCTCACGGCCCCCTCCGGCGCCACGTCCGGCCTCAACACCCACCACTCTTCGGCCACTTGCGAGTGTCCCTACGGGTCTGCGCCGCCGCCGCGGCCTACTCTTCGGCCCATGGCAGCGGCTCGACCACAGATGACGGAGGGCTCCGGCAGCTCGGGCGGCGGAGGCGACAGCGCCCCGCTGCCCTTTCAGCGCGCGGTGGCGGCCCTGAACGCCGCACGCACGCGGCCGGAGGTGCAGCTCTCCGCGCTGCCCGCTCCCAAGCGCCTGGCGCCCTACACCTTCGCCCTCTCGGCCAGCGTCACGGACCCGGCGGCCGAAGGCGCCGACGGGGACCCCCCGGAGCTCGCGGACGGCCGCTTCGTCCTGCTCCACGACCCGTCGGGGCAGGAGTCCTGGCAGGGCACGTTCCGCGTCGTCACCCTCGGCCGCACCGACCTCGAGCCGGAGATGGCGGGCGACCCGCTGCTGCCGGAGGTCACGTGGTCATGGCTGACCGGCGCGCTGGAGACCCGCTCGGCGACGTACGGCGACCCGAGCGGCACGGTGACCCGCTCCGGCTCGTCGTACTTCGGCGGGCTCGAAGAGCGTCCCCCGCAGAGCGAGTTGGAGATCCGCGCGAGCTGGACGCCCCGCCCCGACGACCCCGCCGCACCCGACGCGCTGCCCGACATGGCGGCCCATCTCGCGGCGTGGGCGGAGCTGCTGTGCCAGTGCGCGGGACTGCCGCCCGAGCAGGGCGACGGCGCCTCCGTGGTCTCCCTGCCGAAGAGGCGCGGGCCCCAGCCGCTCTGACGGCCGGCGGCAGGTCGAGCGACTGTCCGAATCGGGAAATATCGGTCACCAATTGGTGATCATTCCCTAAAGGCAGGCCCCCGACCTGCCGAAGGAGTCTATGACCCCTTCAACACGGAACACCCCGGATCACCCCGCACGGTCACCGGAATCGTTCCGTCCGCAGCCAGCCCTCGGAGGCCCGGTGTCTGTTCTTCTTGAGCACCCCACAAGCCTGGTCGCCTACCGCCCGAACAAGCCGACCGCAATGGTCGTCGTGGCAGACCCCCGAGTCCGATCCACCGTGACCCGACATCTCTGGGCTCTCGGCGTACGGGATGTCATCGAGGCGTCGTCGATCGCGGAGGCACGTCCCCGAGTCAGCAACCCGCGCGACATCTGCGTTGCCGACGTCCATCTCCCCGACGGCTCCGGCCTCAGCCTGCTGTCCGAGACCCGAGCCGCGGGCTGGCCCAACGGCCTGGCCCTCTCCGCCGCCGACGACATCGGAGCCGTACGCAACGCCCTCGCCGGCGGCGTGAAGGGCTACGTCGTCACCGGCACCCGCAACAACCTCGGCGCCATGCCGACCCGGCACGGCGCCGCCCCCATCGGTGCCGCCGCCGCGCGCATGCACCGCCGCCCCGGCGGCGGGCCCGGCGGTCCGGGCCACCCGGGCGGGCAGCGCGAACTGTCCGGACGCGAGGTCGAGGTGCTGCGGCTGGTCGCGGAGGGCCAGTCCAACAAGGCCATCGGCGTCTCGATGGGCCTCTCGGCTCTGACGGTCAAGTCCCATCTCGCCCGCATCGCCCGCAAGTTGGGCACCGGCGACCGCGCCGGCATGGTCGCGGTGGCGCTCCGCACCGGCATCATCCACTGACACCGCACCCCGCAACCCTCCCCCACAGGCGCCCGCCGGCGGCACGTTCCGTCGGCGGGCGCCTCTGCCGTGCCCGGCGCCGCAGGCGAGTACACCCGGCTCGCGAGACCGGGCTGCGGTGTTTCCGGTGGTATGGGCAACCGTCTGCCCGGACATTCGGACAACCACCCTGCGCTCGCAGATACTCTTGACCGGTGACCGACGCCCAAGAGACCGCATCAGCAAACGCAGCTCAGGCCCCGCCCGAGGAGCCGGACACGGGTCCGGCGCCGGTCCCTCTGCTGGAGCCCCGCGAGGGCGTTCCGCCCGTCGTCGCGGACGAGGCGGGTCTCGCGGAGGTCATCGCCGCGTTCGCCGCCGGTTCGGGCCCCGTCGCCGTCGACGCCGAGCGTGCCTCCGGCTACCGGTACGGGCAGCGGGCGTACCTCGTCCAGCTGCGGCGTGAGGGGGCGGGGAGCGCACTGATCGACCCCGTCGGCTGCCCCGACCTCTCCACGCTGGGAGACGTGCTGGCCGACGCCGAGTGGGTGCTCCACGCCGCGAGCCAGGACCTGCCCTGCCTCCGTGAGATAGGCATGGTCCCGCGGCGGCTCTTCGACACCGAACTCGCGGGCAGGCTGGCCGGCCACGCCCGGGTCGGGCTGGGCGCCATGGTCGAGAACGTCCTCGGATACACCCTGGAGAAGGGCCACTCCGCCGTCGACTGGTCGACGCGTCCGCTCCCCGATCCCTGGCTGCACTACGCGGCCTTGGACGTGGAGCTCCTCGTCGATCTGCGGGACGCGCTGGAGGCGGACCTGGACCGTCAGGGCAAGCTCCCCTGGGCCCGCCAGGAGTTCGAGGCCATCGCCGCCGCTCCCCCCGCCCCGCCGCGCAAGGACCCGTGGCGGCGCACCTCCGGCATGCACAAGGTGCGGCGGCGCCGTCAGATCGCCGTCGTACGGGAGCTGTGGACCGCCCGCGACAAGATCGCGCAGAAGCGCGACGTCTCGCCCGGCAAGGTCCTCACCGACGCGGCGATCGTCGAGGCCGCGCTCGCGATGCCCTCGGACGCCCGCGCCCTGTCCGCGCTGCCGGGCTTCGGCCACCGCATGGGACGCAAGCAGCTCGACCACTGGCAGGCGGCCGTCGAGCGGGCGAAGGCCCTGCCGGAGACCGCGCTCCCCCAGCAGAGCCAGGCGACCAACGGGCCGCCTCCGCCGAGGTCGTGGGCGGACAAGGACCCCGCGGCCGCGGCCCGGCTCGCCGCCGCCCGCTCCGCGGTGACGGCCCGCGCGGAGGAGCTGCGGCTGCCGCAGGAGAACCTGCTCACTCCGGACAGCGTGCGCCGGCTGTGCTGGCAGCCGCCCCGGGTGCGCACCGAGGCCGAGGTCGTCTCCGCGCTGCGGGCGCTGGGTGCGCGGGAGTGGCAGATCGAGCAGACCGCCAGGCTGCTGACGGAGGCCCTGGCGGCGCCCGCGCCCTCGGAGGAACCGGCGCAGAGCGAGGGACGCGGTTAGCCAGAACCGGCGCAGGGCGAGGGACGCGGTCAAAGGCAGAGCTGGGGAGTGCCCGTGGGGGAGTTCGTGGCCTATCTCGCGGTCGCCGCGTCCCTGGCGGCGGTCATGGCGTTCTTCGGGTGGCTCGCCGCCGTGGCGCGGCGCCGAGGCGTCGCCGGACGGGCGCTGAGCGACGCCACGTCGGTCGTCTGCGAACCCTTCTACGTGACCGCCCACGAATCGCACCACGAGGTGAAGGCGCAGGCCGCACGGAAGGCGCCGGTCCCCTCGCCCGGCGACCAGCCGGGGGCCTTCGCCCGGGCGTCCGGCCTGCCGCTGCCCCGGCGCGGGCGGCGGACTCCCGGCCGGTTCGCCCGGCGCGTACGGCGGCTCCGCGGAGGCGGGCGCTGAAGCCCCGTGGCGCCTGCCGCGCACCGGCCGGAGTGTGACGTGTACCCCTCGCCGGAGGCGGGCCTTGCCCCTGAGTTACCCATGGGTAGCATGGCCTGTGGGAAGCGCGCCGTCCGGCGTATCTGTACCGCACCTGGAGGAGAGCCAAAGTGCCTCGTACCGCTAGGGACGTCGTCTTCGTCGACGGCGTCCGTACACCGTTCGGCAAGGCGGGCCCCAAGGGCATCTATCACGAGACCCGGGCCGACGACCTGGTCGTGAAGTGCATCCGTGAACTGCTGCGCAGGAACCCGGACCTGCCGCCGGAGCGCATCGACGAGGTGGCGATCGCCGCCACCACGCAGATCGGCGACCAGGGCCTGACGCTGGGCCGCACCGCCGGCATCCTCGCCGGGCTGCCCAACACCGTGCCCGGGTACTCCATCGACCGCATGTGCGCCGGTGCGATGACGGCGGTGACGAGCACCGCCGGATCCATCTCCTTCGGCGCGTACGACGTCGTCGTCGCGGGCGGCGTCGAGCACATGGGCCGGCACCCGATGGGCGAGGGCGTCGACCCCAATCCGCGCTTCGTCTCGGAGAAACTGGTCGACCAGTCCGCGCTGTTCATGGGCATGACCGCGGAGAACCTGCACGACCGCTTCCCCCACCTCACCAAGCAGCGCGCCGACGAGTACGCGGTGCGCAGCCAGGAGAAGGCCGCCAAGGCCTACGCCAACGGCAAGATCCAGCAGGACCTCGTGCCGATCTCGGTCCGGCGCTCGAACGAGGAGGCCGGGGAGACCGGCTGGGGCCTGGCCACGCAGGACGAGCCGATGCGTCCGGGGACCACGCTGGAGCAGCTCGCCGGGCTCAAGACGCCCTTCCGCGCGCACGGCCGCGTCACGCCGGGCAACGCCGCGGGCCTCAACGACGGCGCGACCGCGTCGCTGATCGCCGCCGAGGACTTCGCCCAGGAGGCGGGCCTGCCCGTCAGGATGCGGCTGGTCAGCTACGCCTTCGCCGGCGTGGAGCCGGAGGTCATGGGCGTCGGTCCGGTGCCGTCCACCGAGAAGGCCCTCGCCAAGGCGGGGCTGTCCATCGACGACATCGGCCTGTTCGAGATCAACGAGGCCTTCGCCGTGCAGGTGCTGGCCCTGCTGGACCACTACGGCATCGCCGACGACGACCCGCGCGTGAACCAGTACGGCGGCGCCATCGCCTACGGCCACCCGCTCGCCTCGTCCGGCGTACGGCTGATGACGCAGCTGGCCCGGCAGTTCGAGGAGCAGCCGCACGTGCGGTACGGGCTGACGACGATGTGCGTCGGCTTCGGCATGGGCGGAACGGTCATCTGGGAGAACCCGCACTGGAGCGGCGCGGCCGACGGACACGAGGGAGCAGGCAAGTGAGCAACACAGCTGAGCTGCTGAAGGGCGCTGCGGAGCTGTTCCCCGACGAGGTCGTGACGCAGGCGCACGTGCGCCACCTCGACCTTCCGGGCGGGGCCGGCCGGTTCGCGCTGATCACGCTGGACAACGGATTCGACCACACCAAGCCGACCACGTTCGGGCCCGCTTCGCTGGCCAACCTGGACGCGGCCCTCGATCAGGTGGAGAAGGAGGCGGCGGAGGGCGAGATCGTCGGTGTCGGGCTGACCGGCAAGCCGTTCATCTTCGCCGTCGGCGCCGACCTGAAGGGCGTCGAGCTGCTCAAGGAGCGCGACGACGCCCTCGCCATCGGGCAGGGCGGGCACGCCGTCTTCCGGCGCCTGTCCGACCTGGGCGTGCCGACGTTCGCGTACTACAACGGCGCCGCGATGGGCGGCGGTGTCGAGGTGGGTCTCCACTGCACCTACCGCACCGTCTCGCAGGCAGTGCCCGCCTTCGGGCTTCCCGAGGTCTTCCTCGGGCTCGTCCCGGGCTGGGGCGGCTGCGCGCTGCTGCCTAACCTCATCGGTGCCGACAAGGCCGTCTCGATCATCATCGAGAACTCCCTGAACCAGAACCGGCAGATCAAGGGCCCGCAGGTCTACGAACTGGGCATCGCCGACGCCCTGTTCGAGGGCGCCGACTTCCTGGAGCAGTCGCTGCGCTGGACGGCGTCCGTCCTCAAGGGCGAGATCGAGGTCGTACGGCCCGAGATCGACCGCGGCGAGGCGTGGGACCAGGCCGTGGACCGGGGCAGGCAGGTCGCCGACGGCAAGGTGCACGGTGCGGCGCCCGCCGCCTACCGCGCCCTCGACATCGTCGCCGCGGCCAAGAGCGGCGACCTGGGCGCCGGCTTCGACGCCGAGGACGAGGCGCTGGCCGACCTCATCATGGGCGGCGAACTGCGCAGCGGCATCTACTCGTTCAATCTGGTGCAGAAGCGCGCCAAGCGGCCGGCCGGTGCGCCCGACAAGTCGCTGGCGCGTCCCGTCACCAAGGTCGGCGTGGTGGGTGCGGGCCTGATGGCCTCGCAGCTGGCGATGCTCTTCGCCCGCCGCCTGGAGGTGCCGGTCGTGCTGACCGACATCGACCAGGAGCGCGTCGACAAGGGCGTGGGCTACGTCCACGAGGAGATCGACAAGCTGCTGCTCAAGGGCCGGATCAACCAGGACAAGGCCAACCGGCTGAAGGCGCTGGTGACCGGTTCGCTGGACAAGGCCACGGCGTTCGCCGACGCGGACTTCGTCATCGAGGCCGTCTTCGAGGAGATGGGCCTCAAGCAGCGGATCTTCGCCGAGGTCGAGGCGGTCGTGCCGGAGCACGCCATCCTGGCCACCAACACCTCGTCGCTGTCCATCACAGAGATGGCCTCGCAGCTCAACCACCCCGAGCGGGTCGTCGGCTTCCACTTCTTCAACCCCGTCGCGGTCCTGCCGCTGCTGGAGATCGTGCGCGCGGAGCGCACGGACGACGCGTCGCTGGCCACCGCCTTCGCCGTGGCCAAGTCGCTGAAGAAGACGGCGGTCCTCGTGAAGGACGCCCCCGCCTTCGTCGTCAACCGGGTCCTGACCCGCTTCCTCGGCGAGGTGCTGCGCTCCATCGACGAGGGCACTCCGGTCGAGGTCGCCGACAGGGCGCTCGCGCCGCTGGGGCTGCCGATGTCGCCGATCGTGCTGCTGGAGCTGGTCGGGCCCGCCGTCGCCCACCACGTCTCGGAGACGCTGCACGCCGCGTTCCCCGACCGCTTCGGCGTCTCGGAGAACCTCGGCCGGATCGTCGAGGCGGGCAAGCGCAACCTGTACGTCTACGACTCGGGCAAGCCCGAGCTGGACCCGGAGGTCGAGGCGCTGTTCCAGACCGGGGACACGGTCCTCACGGAGGAGCAGGTGCGCGAGCGGGCGCTGGACGCCATCGCGCAGGAGGTCCGCCTCATGCTCGACGAGGGTGTCGTCGCCGAGGCGCAGGACGTCGACCTGTGCCTGATCACCGGTGCCGGCTGGCCCTTCCATCTGGGCGGGATCACCCCGTACCTGGACCGGGAGGGCGTCAGCGAGCGGGCGACCGGGCGCCGCTTCCTGGAGCCGGGTGTCGCGAGCGTCCCCGCCTAAGGGACGCTCCGGGAGCTGCCGGAAGGCGCCCGTCCGCGAGGGTTTCGCGGGCGGGCGCCTTCGCGTGCGGCGCGGAAGAGGGGGCGCGGCAGGGCGCGGCGTCAGGAGCGGTGGTCCCCGGTGCGTCCGGAGCGGTGCTGCGAGACCCGCTTCACGACGAAGACGACCAGCGCGACCACGAGGAGCGCCCCGACGGCCTTGGAGAACAGGCCGACGTACTCTCCCACCGTGCTCCACCGGTCCCCGAGCCAGTAACCGGCCAGCACCAGCACGGAGTTCCAGATCAGGCTGCCAGCGGTGGTCAGGAGCAGGAAGGCCGGCAGCCTCATGCGCTCGACCCCGGCGGGCACGGAGATCAGGCTGCGGAAGACGGGGACCATACGGCCGAAGAAGACGGCCTTCGTCCCGTGCTTGGCGAACCATTCCTCGGTCCGGGTCAGGTCCCCGGCCTTCACCAGCGGCAGCTTCGCCCAGATCGCGTGCAGGCGCTCACGGCCGAGCAGCACGCCGAGCCAGTAGAGGGCGGTCGCGCCGACCACCGAGCCCAGGGTCGTCCAGAAGAGCGCCGAGGCCAGGGACAGCACGCCCTGTCCTGCCGCGAAGCCCGTGAGGGGCAGCACCACCTCGCTGGGAAGAGGAGGGAAGAGGTTCTCCAGGGCGATGGCCAGGCCCGCTCCGGGCCCGCCCATGGTCTCCACGAGGTCGCCGGCCCAGCCCGCGATGCCCCCCGCGGGCTGTTGTCCCGAGGCCAGGTTCAAGGACTGCATGTGCCACCTTCCGGCGTCGACAGGCGGACTCGGCCGCTCCTGCCCGCCTACCCCGGAACCGGCCCCGCCCTACAAAGGGGCGGAACCGGGCCGGGTCGCAGGGCCGGGCCGCGCTCAGCCCGCGGGCGGCTGTGCGCGGACGTACAGGACGGCGCCGCCGACGGTGCCCGCCCGCTCGTAGTGCCGCCCGAGGAACTCGCGCAGCGTCGGCGTGTGCCGCACGGCGTAGGGCTTGCCGCGCGAGTCGTCGACCACGAGCGCCGGCGGATCGCGCCGCAGCTCGCCTTCGAAGTACGGCCAGGCGCCGTCCATGGCGTACCGCTCCCCCACCCGGACGCCGCCGCGTCCGCCGCTGAAGTTGGTGAGGAACCCGGCGGTCAGGTAGCGGGACGCCGGTGCGCGGTCGGCGAGCCAGTAGGTCTCGGGGTGCATGCCCCACAGCAGCACCCGCTCGGACGGGACGGTGCGGGAGCGGATCTCCGCCGCCAGCCGCTGCTGGTGGGCGAGTTCGCCGTACGGGGCGAGCATCGCCCACAGCAGGAAGGCCGCCGTGACCAGCCCCTGGACAACGAGAGCTGCCGACAGCGCCTGTCTGCGCAGGTGTTGGAGCGCTGAGGCGGCCAGCAGCGCCAGGGCGGGGGTGAGTTGCAGGAAGTAGTGGCCGAAGAACTGGAAGCCCACCGTCACGGCGGCAGTTGACGCCGCCAGCCACACCCACACGTCGGCGGCCCCGCCCGGGCGGCGCCGCGCGTACCGCGCCGCGAGGACGACGGGCAGGCAACCCCCCACCAGCAGTGCCGAGTTGGCGGCTGCCCGCAGCGCGGCGTGAGCGGCGGCGCCGTCGACCGACGCGTAGTCGCCGGAGCCGGTCACCGTCCAGAACAGCAGCCGTCCCGGACCGAGCGCGAGCGCTGCGGCCGCGACGGGAAGCGCCGCCGCCCCGAGGAGCCGCACGGCCGCACGTCCGCCGCCCCGCGACTGCCACAGCAGCCACAGCACCGGCAGCAGGACGGCGCCTCCCGTCTGCTTCGTCAGCGCTGCCGCCGCCACCGCGAGGCCCGCTCCCGCCCAACGGCCGCGGTCGGCGCACCACATGGCGAGGACGGTCCACGGAAGCATGAAGACCTCGAACGTCGCCGCCTGCGTGTCCTCGGGGACGAGCCCCACGGACACCAGCACATAGCAGACTCCCGCAAGCACGCCCGCCCGGTCTCCCCAGCGGCGGCGCGCCAGCGACGCGAGCAGCACGGCGCCGGTGAGCACCGCTGCCACGGCGGCTGCCCGCAGCGGCCACAGCGAACCGTCCCCGAAGACCGCGAACGCGCCCTCGTAGAGCCAGGGCAGCAGCGGCGGCTTGCGGTCGACGACCGTCTCGTACAGGACGCCGCCGGCCTCCAACTGCCGTGCCTGCGTGGCGAGGAAGCCCTCGTCCGGATTCCACAGCGGACGCGCGAACGACGGCGCGCGGGTCACCAGCGCCAGCAGCGCCAGTACGGGCAGCAGCCGCCCCCAGAAGCCCCCCGGCAGCAGCCGGGCCGCCGCCCGCTGCGGCGGCGCACCTCGTGCGGGCACCGGCGTCGGGGCGGCGGAGGGGCGGGAGGTCGGCATGCGTTCAAGCTAGCGGGCACGACGGCGAAGGGCCTGACCGGTCCCTCGCGGGATCCGTCAGGCCCTTCAGCGGCATGTCGCGTGCGAATGCCTCAGTCGCGGGCCGCCTCCGCTGCCTGCGTCTCGAACCGGCCGTCCAGCTTCGCCACGAGACCCGTGACCTGCCGGGCGATGTCGGGCGCGGTGAGCCCGATCTCGGCCATGACCTCGGCCCGCGAGCCGTGGTCCAGGAAGCGTTCCGGGATGCCGAAGTCACGCAGCGGCACGTCCACACCGGCGTCGCGCAGCGCCTGCGAGACGGCAGAACCGACGCCTCCCGCACGGCTGTTGTCCTCCACCGTCACCACGACGCGGTGCTGCTCCGCGAGCGGCGCCAGCTCCTCGTCCACGGGCTTGACCCAGCGCGGGTCCACGACCGTCGTGGAGATCCCCTGCTTGTCCAGCAGGTCGGCGATCTCGAGGCACATCGGGGCGAGCGCACCGACGGAGACCAGCAGCACGTCGGGGCGCGCCGTGTCGGAGGCCTTGCGCAGCACGTCCATCCTGCCGACGCGGCCGACCGCCGGCACCGCGGGCCCCACGGCGCCCTTGGAGTAGCGCACCACCGTCGGGGCGTCGTCCACCTCCACGGCCTCGCGGAGCTGGGCGCGCACCTGGTCGGCGTCGCGCGGGGCGGCCAGGCGCAGACCGGGGACGCACTGCAGGATCGACATGTCCCACATGCCGTTGTGGGAGGCCCCGTCGGTTCCGGTGACTCCGGCCCGGTCGAGGACGAACGTCACGCCGCACTCGTGGAGCGCGACGTCCATGAGCAGCTGGTCGAAGGCGCGGTTGAGGAACGTCGCGTAGACGGCGAAGACGGGGTGGAGCCCGCCGGTGGCCAGTCCCGCGGCGGAGACCGCGGCGTGCTGCTCGGCGATGCCGACGTCGTAGACGCGCTCGGGGAACTCCTCGGCGAAGGCGTGAAGTCCCGTGGGGCGCATCATCGCGGCCGTGATGGCCACGATGTCCTCGCGTTCCCTGCCGAGCTTGACCATCTCCTCGCCGAAGACCGAAGTCCAGTCGGCGCCCGAGGTCTTCACCGGCAGCCCGGTGTCGGGGTGGATGACGGGGACGGCGTGGAACTGGTCGGCCTCGTCCTCCAGCGCGGGCTGGTAGCCGCGGCCCTTCTCCGTCAGGCAGTGCACCAGTACCGGCCCGCCGAAACGCTTCGCCCGCTGCAGGGCCGACTCGACGGCGGCGACGTCGTGCCCGTCGATCGGGCCGACGTACTTCAGGCCCAGGTCCTCGAACATGCCCTGCGGGGCGATGAAGTCCTTCAGGCCCTTCTTCGCGCCGTGCAGCGTCTCGTAGAGCGGCTTGCCCACGACGGGGGTGCGGTTGAGGACCTCCTTGCCGCGGGCGAGGAAGCGCTCGTAGCCGTCGGTGGTGCGCAGCGTGGCGAGGTGGTTGGCGAGACCGCCGATGGTGGGCGCGTAGCTGCGTTCGTTGTCGTTGACGACGATGACGAGCGGACGGTCCTTCGCGGCGGCGATGTTGTTCAGCGCCTCCCAGGCCATGCCGCCGGTCAGCGCGCCGTCGCCGATGACGGCGACGACGTGGTCGTCCTTCTGGCGCACCTCGTTGGCCTTGGCGAGGCCGTCGGCCCAGCCGAGGACGGTGGAGGCGTGGCTGTTCTCGATGACGTCGTGCTCGGACTCGGCACGCGAGGGGTATCCGGACAGGCCGCCCTTGAGGCGAAGCCGGGAGAAGTCCTGACGTCCGGTCAGCAGCTTGTGCACGTAGCTCTGGTGGCCCGTGTCGAAGAGGATGCTGTCCTTCGGGGAATCGAACACGCGGTGCAGCGCGATGGTCAGCTCGACGACGCCCAGGTTGGGCCCCAGGTGCCCGCCCGTCTTGGCGACCGAGTCGACCAGGAACGAGCGGATCTCCCCGGCAAGCTGCTCCAGCTGCTCGGGCGCGAGTTCGTCGAGGTCACGTGGACCCTTCACACGGGTCAGCAGGTCCCACCTTCCCCTTCGCTGTGCCCTGGGGAACTCCACCGCCCCCGACCCGGGATGACGCGCGGAGCGCGGCCCCTTATCCACGGTGCCTCCTTGCTGTCGAGCATCTCGACTGTGCTGATTCAGACGAGTCTAATGTTCCTACCGGAGGCGGGTTCTTCTGGCCGTGCGAGATGGGTCACCCGACTGGGCGCGGCGGCAGCGGGCCGGCGGGCTCCCGGCGGCCACGAGCGGGGAAGAGGCCGCGGGCCGGACTTCACTGATCCGGGCGTACGGAAGTGGTGAGGCTGCGCGGGGACGCACGAGGCGCCCGGCCCGGCGGGAACGCGTGAGGCGCCCGGCCGGGAAACCCCGGCCGGGCGCCTCACGTCGGCTCTCACCGCGGACTGGTCCGGGCGGTCGCCTGGGCCCGCTAAGTACGTCCGGCCGTCTTCTGCGTACGGCGGGAGACGGAGTCGATGACGACGGCGGCCAGGAGCACCGCACCGGTGATCATGTACTGGATCTCGCTCGCCATGCCGAGCAGGTTCAGGCCCTGCTGGATCGACTGGATGACGAGGATGCCCAGCAGCGCCGACCAGATCTTGCCGCGGCCGCCGAAGAGGCTCGTACCGCCGATGACGGCTGCGGCGATCACGTTCATCAGCGTGTTGCCGGCGCCGAGGCTCTTCGTGGCACCGCCGGAGAGGCTGGCGATGAACAGCCCGCCGAAGGCCGCGAGCATGCCCGCGATGCCGAAGACGGTGATGCGGACCCGCTCGACGTTGATGCCGGCCCGGCGTGCCGCTTCGGCGTTGCCGCCGACCGCGAAGATCTGCCGACCGTAGGTGGTGCGGCGCACCACGAAGTCGGCGAGGACCAGCACGGCGAGGAAGAGCACCAGCGCCAGGGGCAGCCCCCGCGACTGGTTCAGCACGTAGGCGGCGACGAACGCCACCACCGCCACGACCGCCGTGCGCACCACGATCTCGCTGACGGGCCTGAACGGCAGGCGGGCCGCCCGGCGCCGCTTGGCGTCCGTCAGCAGGGCCGCCCCGTAGGCGAGTACGGCCACCAGTGCCAGGCCGTAGGCGGCGGCGATGTCCTCGAAGTAGTAGCCCGTCAGGTCCTCGACGACGCTGCCCTCGGGCGTGTTGATGCTGCCCTCGGAGCCCATCAGCCAGATCTGCAGGCCGCTCCAGCCGAGGAACCCGGCGAGGGTGACCACGAAGGCGGGTACGCCGACCCTGGCGAAGAAGAAGCCGTGCAGGGTGCCGATGGCGAGGCCGGAGCCGATGGCGATGACCACCGCCAGCCAGTCGTTCACGCCGTTCGTGACGCTGAGGACCGCCCAGACGGCGGCGCCCACGCCGGCGACCGAACCGACCGACAGGTCGATCTCGCCGAGCAGCAGCACGAAGACGATGCCGGTCGCCATGATGCCTGTACCGGCGATGTAGACGCCGATGTCGCTGACGCTGCCCGCGGAGAGGAAGTTCTCGTTCAGCGACTGGAAGATGACGGCGATGATGATCAGCCCGAGCACGACGGGCAGCGAGCCGAGCTCGCCCCCCTTCAGCCGACGCTTGAAGTCCGTCAGGTAGCCCGCGAAGCCCTGTTCGCGTACGAGGAGCCTCGGGTCTACCGCGGCGCCGTCGCCGGTGGCGGCCGCGTCCGGGGTCTTCGTCAGCGCGTCCGACGCCGGACCGCTCTCGCCGCGTTCCTTGTCGACGGTGTCGCTCACTTGGCCACCTCCTTGTCGGTGCCGGCCGTCGCGGTGCGTGCCTGGCGGCGGGTGACCGCGTTGTCCGAAGCGCCTGTGATCGCCGCGATGACCTCCTCGTTGGAGGTGCTCGCCACGTCGAAGACGCCGTTGTTGCGGCCGAGGCGCAGCACGGCCACACGGTCGGCGACGGCCTTGACGTCCGCCATGTTGTGGCTGATGAGGATGACGGCGAGGCCGCGTTCCCGCAGCCGCTCCACGAGGTCGAGGACCTGGGCCGTCTGCTCGACGCCGAGCGCCGCGGTCGGCTCGTCGAGGATGACCACCTTGGGGTCGCCGATGAGCGCGCGGGCGATGGCGACGACCTGCCGCTGGCCGCCGGAGAGCGACGCGACGGGGATGCGGACGCTGGGGATGCGGATGGAGAGCGTGTCCAGCAGCTCCATCGCCCGCTTCTCCATGGCGATCTCGTCCAGGACCGCGGCGCTGCGCACCTCGTTGCCGAGGAACAGGTTGGCGACGACGTCCAGGTTGTCGCACAGGGCGAGGTCCTGGTAGACGGTGGCGATACCGAGGTCCTGGGCGTCGTGCGGCCTGTTGATCGCGACCGCCCTGCCCTCCCACTCGATGGTGCCGTCGTCGATGGGGTGGACTCCGGCGATGGTCTTCACCAGGGTCGATTTGCCGGCGCCGTTGTCGCCCACCAGGGCGATCACCTCGCCGGGTCGTACTTCCAGATCCACGTCGGTGAGCGCCTGCACGGCGCCGAACCGCTTGGAGATCCCGCGCAGCGCCAGTACGGCTTCCTTCGCCACTGGGCCAACTCCGATCTTCCGTCGGCCGCCGCCCCCGGCGGGCGGGGGCGGCGGCCTTTACTTCCCGATGGCTGCGGGCCACTCGCCGTGGCCCGGGGGGTCACTGCAGACCGGCTGCCTCGCACGCCTTCTCGAACTGCGGCGTGCAGATCTGGTCGACCTTGTAGACCTTGTCCTTGAGGATCGTGTCCTTGATGTTGTCCTTGGTCACGATCTTGGCGTCGTACAGCTGGGACGGGACGCCCTTCTTGCTCTTGCTGTCGACCTTCTTGGGCGTGAACTCGTCGATCTTCTCGCCCTTGAGGAGAGCCACCGCGATCTCGGCGGTCGTCTCGGCCTGCGGCTTGATCGCCTTGTAGATCGTGAGCGTCTGGTCGCCCTTGATGATGCGCTGCAGACCGGCGAGTTCGGCGTCCTGGCCGCCGAGCGGCACGTCCTTGACGCCCTGCTTCTTCATGGCGGTCGAGACGCCGCCGGCCATGCCGTCGTTGGCGGCGTAGACGCCGTCGAAGCCGTCCTTGCCGAGCTTGGTGATCGCGGCGCCCATCTTCTTGTTCGCCTCGTCCGGCGACCAGTCCGGGATGTCCTGCTCGTAGACGACCTTCTTGACCTTCTCGTCGAGCACGCTGTGCGCGCCCTTCTTGAACAGCGGGGCGTTCGGGTCCGTGGGCGACCCGTTGATCATGACGACGTTGCTGTCCTTCGCCTTGTCCCCGAGCGCGTCGACGAGGCCCTGGCCCTGCAGTTCGCCGATCCGCTCGTTGTCGTAGGAGATGTAGGCGGAGATGTCGCCTTCGGCGAGGCGGTCGTACGCCACGACCTTGACGTCCTTCTTCGCGGCCCGGTCCACCCACGACTTGGTGGCCTGCGCGTCCACGGCGTCGAGGATGATCGTCTTGACGCCCTGGGCGATGAGCGCGTCGAACTGCTTCTTCTGCGTCTCGGAGTCCTGCGAGGCGTTGTTGTACTTCACCTTGCATTCCGAGCAGAGTGACTTGATCTTCTTCTCGATGTACGGACGGTCGAACGTCTCGTAGCGAGTGGTCTTGTTCTCCGGCAGCAGAAGACCGATGGTCTTGTCGTCTCCGCCACCGCCGCCGTCGCCACCGCCGGCCTTGCCGCACGCGGCGAGCGACAGGGCCATCGAGACGGCCGCCGTACCTATGACGACGCGACGCACCTTTGCGTTCATGGGGTTCCAACCTCCCTGACGAGGCCGCGTCGTTGCGGCCGAGGTGGTCGGAAGTCAACTCTCAGGGAAGTCAAGCGTCAAGAAGTAAATCATTAACGAGACGGCAACGATGCCATCCGTTATCTCCGTGAACCCAAAACGGTACTTTAGGTAACCGTCCGGGCCCGGTACGGAGTCGGAAGCGCCCCGCCGCGCGACGCGCGACGCGTCAGGAGAATCCCACCACCGCGCCGACGGGCGTCCGCCGCCGGCCGCCCTCTGGGGAGGCTCCGGCACGCGCCGACGCCGATCTGTTCCGCCTCGTCCCCGGCTCGCCCTTGACCTGAGCGCCGTGCGAGGAGCCGCCCGCCGGGTCCAGCAGCGTCGCGTCGCCCATCTCGCTCAGCACGAGCGCCAGCGCGCCCAGCACCTCCGCGCGGCCGCCGAGGGTCCCCGGCACGACGGTCAACTGCCGTGCGGCGCTGGGGATCGCGTACCGCGCCACCGAGTCCCGCACAGGACCCAGAACCAGGTCGCCCGCTTCGGCGAGGTCGCCGCCGAGCACGACGCGGCTGGGGTTGAGCAGGTTGCACAGATTGGCGACGCCGCTGCCGATGTGCCGGCCGATGTCGGCCACCACGCGGCGGCAGCCCGGGTCGCCGTCCCGTGCCAGTTCGACGACGCGCGTCATCGTCAGGTCCGTGCCGTGGCTCGAGTGCAGCAGCGGCAGGACGTAGCGGGCGGCGGTGAACGTCTCCAGGCAGCCGCGGTTGCCGCAGCGGCAGACGGGCCCCGACTCGTCGAGGGTGATGTGCCCGATCTCGCCCGCCGTGCCGCCCGGGCCGCGGTAGATCTGGCCGCTGATGACGAGGCCCGCGCCGACGCCGCTGGCGACCTTGATGTACGCAAGGTCGCCCGCGCCGCGGCCGTTGCCCCACACCTGCTCGCCGAGCGCGCCGAGGTTGGCGTCGTTGTCGACGTAGACGGGCACGCCCAGGCGCGAGGCCAGCTCCTGCCGGGGGTGGGTGCCGGCCCAGCCCGGCAGGATCGACGTCGAGCCCAGCTCGCCCGTCTCCACGTCGATGGGGCCGGGGACGCCGAGTCCGACGCCGATCAGCTTCTCGCGGCTGATGCCGGTGGCCGCGACGAGGCGGTGGACGAGCTGCTCGGCGCGGTCGAAGCCCTCGTCGGCGGAGGCGTCCACGTCGATCGGCTCGGCCTCCTCGGCGAGCACCTGGTGCGCCAGGTTGCCGACGGCCACCCGCAGATGGGAGTGGCCGAAGTCGACGCCGACCACGGCGCCCGCGTCACCGCTGAGGGAGACCGCCCTCGCCCTGCGCCCGCCGGCGGAGGTGGGGGTCACCTGGACGGTGCCGCTCTGCTTCAACTCCCGGACGATGTTGGAGACCGTCGCCGCGGACAGCCCGGTCGTACGGGCGATCTCCGCCTGGGTCAGCGAGCCGGCCATCCGCACCGCGCGCACGACCCGTTCAAGATTGGCCCGGTGCAGAGAGGACTGCGACCCCGGAGTCTCCACCACTGATCCACTCCCGCCTCGACGGCCGGCGCGACCATCGGACCGTCCGCCGCACCGCGTCAATGGAACGGCATGCCTCCAACATATGAACTCTAAGCAGAGCCCGAGGGGATCTCTCCCGTCAAGACCTTGAGCGAGGTATTGCGCTCACCTGTGGAGGCCCGCAGGAGCGTGAGCGCAAGCGCGAACCTACTTCAGCGCGCCCGCCGTGAGACCGGCGACGACCTGCCTCTGGAAGATGATGTACGCCGCCAGCACGGGCAGCATCGCCATCACCAGCCCCGCGAACAGGCCCGACCAGTCCCCCTTGTAGCCCTGGCTGGCGGCCAGTTCGACCAGTCCCTGGGTGAGCACCCGCTGGTCGGGGTCGGTGTTGAGCACCGTCGGCAGCATGTACTGGTTCCACTGGCCGAGGAAGTTGAAGATGCCCACGCTGATCAGACCGGGCTTCGCCATCGGCAGCATCACCTGGAAGAAGGTCCTCGTGTGGGAGGCCCCGTCGATGAGCGCCGCCTCCGCCACCGACGTCGGCAGCGAGCGGAAGAAGGACGTCAGGAAGAACGTCGTGAACGGCAGCGAGTACGCGATGTAGGCGAGGATCAGGCCATGCCGGGTGTTCAGCAGCCCGGTGTTGCTCATGACGTAGAAGAGCGGCACGAGGGCCAGGATGATCGGGAAGCTCATCCCGCCGATGAACAGGAAGTAGAAGAAGCGGTTCCCGGGGAAGTCGAACCGGGCGAGAACGTACGCCACCATGCTGCCCAGGAGCATGGTGCCGAACAGCGAACCGCCCACCACCAGCAGGGTGTTGAAGAAGTACTCGCTCATGTGCGCCTGGCTCCAGGCGCGCGACCAGTTGTCGAAGCTGAGCGAAGTCGGCAGCGACCAGGGCGAGGTGAAGATGGCCTTGTCGTCCTTGAAGGACGTCATCACCGCCCACAGCAGGGGCATCACCACCATCACGGCCCACAGGACGAGCATCCCGTGCGAGAAGACGTTGAGGGTCCTCCCCTCGCTGCCCCGTGCGCTCTCCTTGTCGGCGGAGCCGCGCAACGGGTCGGCGGTGAGTGCCTTGCCCACCGACTGCGTCTCCGTCATCTCCGGTTCCTCCGGAAGGGTGCCGGCGCTCTTCATCAGTACTCCAACCTCTCCCGGCGACCGAGTTTCAGCACGACGGCCGCGAAGGCCAGGGTCACCACGAGGAGTGCCACGCCGATCGTCGTCGCGTAGGCGGCCTGGCCGTCGCGGAACGCCTTCAAGTACACGTACAGCGGAAGCACGGTCGTCGAGTAGGCGGGGCCGCCGGGGCCCGTCGTCATGATCTGCACCACCGCGAACGCCTCGGCGCCCAGCGCCAGGATGCCCATGTAGATCCAGCCGGACTGCACGGTGTCCCACAGCAGCGGCAGCGTGATCCGGAAGAACGTGGTGATGCGGTCCGCGCCGTCCAGCAGCGCGGCCTCGTAGTAGTCACGCGGGATGGACGTCATGGCGGCCGAGAAGAGGACGACGAAGAAGCCGACCGTGCTCCACACCATCACGGCCATGACGGCCCACAGGGCCGTCTCCGGGTCGCCCAGCCACGCCGTCTTCAGCGAGGAGAGGCCCACAGCGTCCAGCGCCGCGTTGAGCGAGCCGCTGCGCGGGTTGTACGCGAAACGGAAGAGCAGCGCGACGATGGCGATCGACAGGACCTGCGGGAAGAAGTAGACGATCTTGTAGAAGCCGGACCCGCGCACGCCGGAGACGGCGGAGTTCTTCCGCCGCCGTCCCCCGACGTTGATCATGAACGCGAAGAACAGCGCGAGGCTGATCGTCACCAGCGGCAGCAGCACGAGGAACAGCAGGCTGTGCTGCAACGACTTCCAGAAGACGTCGTCGCCGAACAGCTTGGCGTAGTTGTCGAAGCCGACCATCTTGAAGTCGGGACTCAGGCCGGTCCAGTCGGTGAACGAATAGTAGATCGACTGGGCAAAAGGCCAGATGACAAAGACCGCGTAGATCGTGAGGGGGGCGATCAAGAACCCCACGATGAACCGGTACTTGCCGTGCTCCATTACTCACCGACTCCGATCGAAGTGCTGCCGCCGCTGGTCACGCTCGCTCAGTGCTTGTAGTGCGTGATGGAGTCGTCTTCACGCGCCTCGTCGGTGAACTGCTGGGCCTTCTTCATGGCCTCGGCGGGAGTCATCCGGCCGGCCATCATCTCGCCCAGGCAGGCCACGCCGATCTTCTCCTTCTGCAGGGCGACGTACCAGTCCTGGATGCGGGGGTTGACGATGTTCTTGCCCGCCTTGTCCAGGGCGCCCACGGCCGACTTCAGGCCGGGGGGCAGGTCCAGGCCGTCGGTGCCGCCGTCGAAGGACGTCAGCGACGAGACCTGCTTGGTGAAGTTCTTCGAGGACTTCTCACCGAGCATGATCCGCAGCTGCTCCATGCCGCCGGTGGGGTTCTTGGCCTTGGCCGGCACGATGAACGGCTCACCGCCGGAGGCCCACAGGGTGCCGAACGGCAGCTCGTCGCCGCTGTCCAGACCGGAGGGGGCGGCGACGCGCATGTCGAAGTCCTTGGGCGTCGTCTTCTTCGCCTCGTTCTCCACCCAGGAGCCGTTCGGGATGAACAGCGCCTTGCCCTCGTTCCAGGCGGTCTGCGACTCGATGTGGTCCAGCCCGGGGGTGCCGTCGAGGACGTAGCCCTTCTTGTACAGCTCGTAGTACGCCTCGAGGGCGGCCTTGACGGCCGGCTGCTTCCAGGCGTCCGGCTCCAGGTTGTCGATGGCCTCCAGCACCTTCGTGCCGCCGATCTTGGCCATGAAGGGGTAGAGGCTGAAGGGCAGGTAGTAGGGGTGCTTGCCCGCGTACGTCCAGCCCGCGATGCCCTTCTTCTTCGCCTTGGCGCAGACGGAGAGCATGTCGTCCCAGGTCTCCGGGTACTCCACGTCGAGCTTGTCCAGCGCCTTCTGCGAGTACCAGACGCCGTAGACGGTGTACGCGTAGTACAGGATCCAGACGGGGTTGCCGTCGAACTGGCCCATCTCCACCACGCCGGGGCGCAGGGTGTCGCGGACCTTCTTGTTCGGGTCGTCGATGGAAGGCGCGTCCAGCAGCTCCGTGAGGTCGGTGAGCTGCTTCTTGCCCACCAGGACGCCCATGTCCATCTGCTCGGCGCCCGAGTTGTCGATCAGGTCCGGGGGCGTGCCGCCGTTGAAGCGCGGCTGGAGCACCGACTGGATCTTCTGGGTCGACTTCAGCTTGGTCTTGGCCTTGGGGAAGTTCTTCTCGTAGACGGCCTGGGCGTCCTCGGCGTACTTGGTGCCGAAGCCGCCGTCGAAGATGTAGATCTCCAGGGGCGCGCTCTTGTTCACGCCGAGCGGGTTGTCCTTGGTCTTCTTGCCCTTGTCGACCTTGTTGTCCTCGCCGCTGCCGCTGGCACACGAGGTCAGCGCGCCCACCGCGGGGACGGCTATGAGGCCGGCTGCGGCAGATCGCTTGATCAGATCACGGCGGTTGACGTTGGTTGATCCCATGCTCAAGTCCTCGCCTTCTCCAGGACTCAGGCGGTGTTCCGGTCTCCCGACGTTCGCCGACCGGCGAAGGGCCCGACACCGCGGGTCAGTTGAAGCTGAGTGGTGCTCTTTTTCTCGCTACCGCCATGAGCGCCGCGCGCACGGGGCCCTCGTGAGGTGCCGACAGGTATAGTCCACTTGGCGTCAACAGGGCAAGATCAAAGCAACCCGAATGGTGAGTCTTTCCCGAGTTGAGACCTCCCGGTCCCCGCCGCCTCGGAGCACGCCGAGGCGGGCGCCGGGACGTACCCGGCACCCGCCTCGGCGCCTGCCTTCCGCGGCTGTGCCGCTGCCTACTTGCGCAGCAGCGAGCGCAGCACGTACTGCATGATCCCGCCGTTGCGGTAGTAGTCGGCCTCACCTGGGGTGTCGATGCGCACGGTGGCGTCGAACTCGACCCCGCTGTCCGTGGTGACCTTGACCGTCCCGGGGATGCCGCCGTCGTTGAGGGCGGTGATCCCGGTGATGTCGAAGGTCTCCTCGCCCGTCAGCCCCATCGACTCGGCGCTCTGCCCCTCGGGGAACTGCAGCGGCAGCACGCCCATGCCGATGAGGTTCGAGCGGTGGATGCGCTCGTAGGACTCGGCGACGACGGCCTTCACGCCCAGCAGCGCGGTGCCCTTGGCGGCCCAGTCTCGGGACGAGCCGGAGCCGTACTCCTTGCCGGCGAGGACGACCAGCGGGACACCGCCGGCCTGGTAGTTCTGCGACGCGTCGTAGATGAAGGAGACCGGAGCGTCGGGCTGGGTGAAGTCCCGGGTGTATCCGCCCTCGGTGCCCGGCGCGATCTGGTTCCGCAGCCGGATGTTGGCGAAGGTGCCGCGGATCATCACCTCGTGGTTGCCGCGCCGCGAGCCGTAGCTGTTGAAGTCGCGGCGGGCCACACCGTGCTCGGTGAGGTACTGGCCCGCAGGGGTGTCCGCCTTGATCGCACCGGCCGGGGAGATGTGGTCGGTCGTGACGGAGTCGCCCAGCTTGGCCAGCACGCGCGCACCCGAGATGTCGCCGACCGGCGAGGGCTCACGGCCCATGCCGTCGAAGTACGGGGGCTTGCGCACGTACGTGGACTCCGGGTCCCACTCGAAGGTGTTGCCCGTCGGCACGGACAGCGCCTGCCACTGGGCGTCGCCCGCGAAGACGTCGGTGTAACCCTTCGTGTACATCTCCTGACCGATGGCGGAGGCCACGACCTCCTCCACCTCGTGCTCGGAGGGCCACAGGTCGGCCAGGTAGACGGGGTTGCCGTCCTGGTCGGTGCCGAGCGGCTCGGTCGTGATGTCGACCTTCATCGAACCCGCGATGGCGTAGGCGACGACCAGCGGCGGGGACGCGAGGTAGTTCATCTTCACGTCGGGGTTGATCCGGCCCTCGAAGTTGCGGTTGCCGGAGAGGACGGCGGCGACGGCGAGGTCGTTGTCGTTGACGGCCTTGGAGACCTCCTCCGGCAGCGGGCCGGAGTTGCCGATGCAGGTGGTGCAGCCGTAGCCGACGAGGTTGAAGCCGAGCTTGTCGAGGTACGGGGTGAGGCCGGCCCGGTCGTAGTAGTCCATGACGACCTGCGAACCGGGCGCGAGGGTGGTCTTGACCCACGGCTTGCGGGTGAGGCCCTTCTCCACGGCCTTCTTCGCCACGAGCGCCGCGCCGACCATGACGTACGGGTTCGACGTGTTGGTGCACGAGGTGATCGCGGCGACGACGACGGCGCCGTGGTCGATCTCGTAGGACTTGCCGTCGGGACCGGTGACGGTGACGCTCCTGCTCGGGCCCTCACCCGCCGCGGAGTCACCGACGGTGTAGCGCGGCTTGCCCTCGCCGTTCTCGTCGTGCCCGTAGGCCGGAGCGTCGCTCGCGGGGAAGGACTCCGAGCCGGCCTCGTCCACGGGGGAGGCCACGCCGTGCGGCTTCTCCTGCTGCGGGACGCCGGGCTTGCGGTCGTCGCCGCCGGTCACGGACTCGGAGACGTAGTCGGGCAGGTCGGTGAGGAACTGCTGCTTGGCGTCCGAGAGGGCGATGCGGTCCTGCGGGCGCTTCGGGCCGGCGATGGACGGCACGACCGTGGAGAGGTCCAGCTCCAGGTACTCGCTGTACTCGGCCTCCCGCGAGGCGTCGAGCCACAGGCCCTGCTCCTTGGCGTACGCCTCGACCAGCGCGAGCTGGCTCTGCGAACGGCCGGTGAGCCTCAGGTAGTTGATGGTCTCCTCGTCGATCGGGAAGATCGCTGCGGTGGAGCCGAACTCCGGCGACATGTTGCCGATCGTGGCGCGGTTCGCGAGCGGCACGGCGCCGACGCCCTCGCCGTAGAACTCGACGAACTTGCCGACCACGCCGTGCTTGCGGAGCATCTCGGTGATCGTGAGGACCAGGTCGGTCGCGGTGGTGCCCGTGGGGAGCTCGCCGGTCAGCTTGAAGCCGACCACGCTCGGGATGAGCATCGAGACGGGCTGGCCGAGCATGGCGGCCTCGGCCTCGATGCCGCCGACGCCCCAGCCGAGGACGCCGAGGCCGTTGACCATCGTGGTGTGCGAGTCGGTGCCCACGAGGGTGTCGGGGTAGGCCTGACCGTTGCGGACCATGACCGTGCGGGCCAGGTGCTCGATGTTCACCTGGTGGACGATGCCGGTGCCGGGCGGTACGACCTTGAACTCGTCGAAGGCGGTCTGGCCCCAGCGCAGGAACTGGTAGCGCTCCTTGTTGCGGCCGTACTCGAGCTCCACGTTCTCGGCGAAGGCACCGGGCGTGCCGAACTTGTCCGCGATCACGGAGTGGTCGATGACCAGCTCGGCGGGGGCGAGCGGGTTGATGCGGTCCGCGTCGCCGCCGAGCTCCTTGACGGCCTCGCGCATCGTCGCCAGGTCCACCACGCAGGGCACGCCGGTGAAGTCCTGCATGATCACGCGTGCCGGCGTGAACTGGATCTCCTGGCTGGGCTGGGCCTTGGCGTCCCAGCCGCCCACCGCACGGATGTGGTCGGCGGTGATGTTCGAGCCGTCCTCGGTGCGGAGGAGGTTCTCCAGCAGGACCTTCAGGCTGTACGGGAGACGGGCCGAGCCCTCCACCTTGTCCAGCTTGAAGATCTCGTACGACTCGTCGCCCACCTGCAGCGTGCTGCGGGCGTCGAAGCTGTTCGCCGACACGACAGTCTCCTTCAGTACGTCATTGCCGATCTCCCCGGACGGTGCCGGGGACCCCGGACGGGCGCTGTGAGAGCAGGCAAGCCTTGCTCGGCAGCGGTCGTATGTGCGCTTTCGGCAGTTATCTCGATGTCGAGATAACTCTAGTACACGACCGTCGGCCGGTCATGCCCAATCCCCCGGCTCTGCCGAAGTGCTCCCCGGAAAAGACGGCAAACGTCTCGCTGGGCACGGGGCCGGGCGCCCGGGGTTTTTCGACAACTCCGCAACAAGCGGACAGCTCCGGCCGGACGCGGGAGGGGCGGCCCGCCTCGCCGCGGCGGGCGCGGCAGGCATGGGCGGGGCGGCCACGCCACCCCGGGAATCCGCAGGCGGACGCGGCGTCCGGCCCCCGTCCCGGACCGGCACGCGCCCTCGCCGCCACGCGGCGGGACGCCGCGGATCCACCGGCTTCCGCCGACTCGCCGCCACACTCTCGGCACGAAGTCATCTCACATGTGAGATACCGTCGTCTGCATGACTGATGACTACCTCGCCCGCATCGGGCAGTTGATCCGTGACGCCCGCCAGCACCGGGGCTGGACGCAAGTGAAACTCGCGGAGGCCCTCGGGACCAGCCAGAGCGCGGTCAACCGCATCGAGCGGGGCAACCAGAACATCAGTCTTGAGATGATCGCCCGCATCTCGGAGGCGCTGGACAGCGAGATCGTCTCGCTCGGCTACTCCGGCCCGATGCACCTGCGCGTCGTCGGAGGGCGGCGCCTGTCCGGCAGCATCGACGTCAAGACGAGCAAGAACGCCTGCGTCGCGCTGCTGTGCGCCTCGCTGCTCAACTCGGGCCGGACGGTGCTGCGCCGGGTCGCCCGCATCGAAGAGGTCTTCCGGATCCTGGAAGTGCTCTCCTCCATCGGCGTGCGGGCCCGCTGGATCAACGACGGCGCCGACCTCGAGATCGTTCCGCCCGCACAGCTCGACCTCGACGCCATCGACGCCGACGCCGCCCGCCGCACCCGCAGCATCATCATGTTCCTCGGCCCGCTGCTGCACCGGATGGACCGCTTCCGCATCCCCTACGCCGGGGGCTGCGACCTCGGCACGCGCACCGTGCAGCCGCACATGATCGCCCTGCGCCGCTTCGGACTGGACATCACCGCGACCGAGGGGCTCTACCACGCCGTCGTCGAGAAGGCCGTCACGCCCGAGCGTCCGATCGTCCTCACCGAACGCGGCGACACCGTCACCGAGAACGCGCTGCTCGCCGCCGCACGCCACGACGGCGTCACGGTGATCCGCAACGCGTCCTCCAACTACATGGTCCAGGACCTGTGCTTCTTCATGGAGGAGCTCGGCGTCAAGGTCGAGGGCATCGGCACGACCACGCTGACCGTGCACGGCGTCCCGGAGATCGACGTCGACGTCGACTACTCGCCCTCCGAGGACCCCGTCGAGGCGATGAGCCTCCTGGCCGCCGCGGTCGTCACCGGCTCTGAACTGACGGTGTGCCGGGTGCCGGTGGAGTTTCTGGAGATCGAGCTGGCGGTCCTGGAGGAGATGGGCCTGCAGGCCGAGCGGAGCCCCGAGTACGCGGCGGACAACGGCCGCACCCGGCTCACCGATCTCACGGTGCATCCCTCCAAGCTCGAAGCGCCGGCCGACAAGATCCACCCCATGCCCTTCCCGGGCATCAACATCGACAACGTCCCCTTCTTCGCCGCCATCGCCGCCTCGGCCGAGGGCCAGACCCTCATCCACGACTGGGTCTACGACAACCGCGCCATCTACCTCACGGACCTCAACCGCCTCGGCGGCAGGCTCCAGCTCCTCGACCCGCACCGCGTCCTGGTGGAGGGCCCGACGCGCTGGCGCGCCGCGGAGATGATGTGCCCGCCGGCGCTCCGGCCCGCCGTGGTGGTGCTGCTCGGCATGCTGGCGGCCGAGGGCACGTCGGTGCTGCGCAACGTCTATGTGATCAACCGCGGTTACGAGGACCTGGCGGAGCGCCTCAACGAAGTGGGCGCGCAGATCGAGACGTTCAGGGACATCTGAGGCACCGGGCACGCCGGAGGACCCGAGGAAAGACGTTCAGGGACAGCTGAGCGTCGAGGACACATGAGCACCGGAGACATCTGAGCACCGGAGATATCTGAACAGCAGGCACGTCCGAGGAACACCGGCATCGCTCCCGGCCCCCACGGGCCCGGGAGCGGTGCCGTGTCGCGCGCCGCAGGACAAGGGCCGCCGGGCAGCCCCGAGCGTCGGACCCTCTCCCGGACAGGTCATCCTGTTCGAATTGGGGTACAAATGGCGTATGGGTACCACCAGGCGATTCGGACTCTTCCGGCCGTTCCTGCTCCTGGTGGCCGCCGTCCTCGCAGCGGTGGCGGTCACGATGGCGCCCGGCGCGTCCGGTGACGCCTCCGCAGCTCCCAGAGCGGACAGCGTCGAGGAAGTCGCGGACGCGCTGCGCGAAAGCCCGGTCTTCGTCGACCCGCGCGCCTCCGACAGGCTCTCCGACGCCGACGCCGAGGCGCTCGCCGACAAGATCGAGAACGCCGACAAGCCGATCTTCGTCGCCGTCCTCCCGAAGGCCGACGAGTTCCCGCCCTCCACACTCCTGCGGGACCTGCGCGCCCAGGTCGGTGACAGGGGCGTCTACGCGGTCGCGCTCGGTGACGACTTCGCCGCAGCCTCGGACCGGTCGGTCCTCTCGCAGAGCACGGTCCGCAACCTCGACGAGTCGGCCCAGCGGTCCGCCGACGGCGACACCGACAAGCTGCTCGACCGCTTCGTCGACGGCGCGGTGAAGGACGCGGACGGCCGCGCCCCCGCCTCCTGGGACGGCGGCTCCCAGGTCGGCCGCGACGGCAGCATCGTCCTCACGGTGCTCCTCGCGCTCCTCGTGGTGGGCGTGGGCGCCGGCTTCGTCGCGAGGAACAGGGCCCGCAAGCGCCAGGTCGCGCAGGAGCAGGCGCAGTTGGAGAAGCTGCGGCCCGTCGTGGACGAGGACATCACGGCGTTCGGCGAGGAGCTGGACCGCATCGCCTTCGATCCGAACGCCCGGGACTCCGACGACGTCATGCGCGACGACTACACCCGGGCCATCGACTGCTACGACGAGGCGAAGCGGCGCATGTCCCAGGCCCGCGGCCCCAAGGACGTACGGCCGGTCACCGAGTCGCTGGAGGAGGGGCGGTTCGCCCTGGCGACGCTGGAGGCGCGGCGCGAAGGCCGGCCGCTGCCCGAACGCCACGTGCCGTGCTTCTTCGACCCCCGGCACGGGCCGTCCGTGAAGGACGTCGAATGGGCACCGCCCGGCGGCACTCCGCGTCCCGTGCCGGTCTGTGCGGCCGACGCGGCACGCCTCGCCGACGGCGACGAACCCATGACCCGCACCGTCGACACCCCCGAGGGCCGCCGCCCCTACTGGGAGGCCGGTCCCGCCTACGCCCCCTGGGCCGGCGGCTACTTCGGCGGGGGACTCCTGCCGGGACTGCTGGCGGGCACGCTGCTCGGCAACGCGCTCCTGCCGGGTGCGTACGGCGCGGGATTCGGTGACGGGAGCGGCGACTTCGGCGGAGGCGACTTCGGGGGCGGGGACTTCGGCGGCGGAGGCGACTTCGGCGGCGGGGGCTTCGGCGGAGGCGACTTCGGCGGCGGAGGCTTCTAGCCGCTGGCCGCGCACCTCCGGCGGCGACGCGCAGTTGCTGCGTGCCGTCGCCGCCGGCGAACCGGACGCGCTCGCCGCGCTCTGAGACCGTCACGCGGGCTGGCTGCACGCGCGTCTGAGCCGTCGCTGCGCGGACCCCGAGACCGTCACCGAAGTCCTGCAGGACACCCTCGTCACCGCGTGGCGGTCCGCCGCCGGCCGGCACAAGGGCGAAGCCGGCGGCTGGCTGTGGGTCATCGCCTCGCGGCGGCTCGTGGACGCCCAGCGGAGTCAGCTCCGCGCCGCCGAGATCCAGCAGGCCCACGCCAGCCGCGAGCCGGACGCCGTACGGACCGTGGCACCGTCCGCGGAGGAGCGTGTGCTCTCCGGCGGCCTCGAGTACGGCGACCTGGGAACGGCGCTGGACCGCCTCTCGCCCGACCTGCGCGGCATACCCGAGGGCACCGTCAAGACCCGCTCCCCCTGCCCCTCGCCTCGCCCCTCCTGGGGGTCTGACCTGCCTCGTCCTCTTCAGCCTCGCCGAGGACGACCTCTTCCCCTTCGGCGTCAGCATCCACGACTCCCTCAGCCCGCTCGGGGCGGCCTCCACGCACTGGCTGCCCTGGGACGCCCCCGCGTGGTGGTTCGGACCGGCGTCGGCGCTGTGGTCCGGCGGGGTGGCGGCCGCGGCTCTGCTCGCCTACGCCGCGCGGCGACGACTCGTCGAGGTGGCCCTGGCGGTCGCGCTGACCGGTGGGGGCGTCCTCGTCGGCACCGCCGGCAGCCTGTGGCGGACGGACCCCGGCGCGCTCGCGCTGAGGTGCAGCGACGGAAGCCCCAAGGTGCGCATGATCAACCTCCACCGTTCGTTCGTGTCGCCCGTCTCCCGGGCTCTGCAGGACGTGAAGGCACGGCTCCACGGCATCCCGAACGCGCCGGACCGGCTCGTCGAGGTGCCCCTGGCGGGCTACGGTCACCCGGCCCCCGGCGCCCACGTCCCCGGCCGAACGAGGCCGCGCTCGACACACCCCCGAAGTCGCCGGCGACGCAGGAGACACCTATTCCGGAGAAGTACACCTCGGCTGTCTCGGCGTGGCTGAGCGCTGACCCGGACGGCTCATGGGGCGGCGACCCCTCCAGGAAGACGGTCCGCCGTCTCAAGGCGATGTCCGGCAGCGAGCGCACCGCCTGGCTGGGCGACTACTTCGCCGCCGTACGGGACTGCCGCCCTGACCGCATCAAGGCCCCTTGACGCGAAGCACGGTCCCGCAGCCGGCCCCGCACCCGGGGCCGGGGCGGCACCTCCCGCGTTCGGCGCAGGGAACCGACTCCCGCGTTTGGCGCAGGGAACCGGCGCTGCTGTTGCCGGTTCCCCGCGCTCCCTTTTGACTCGGTTGTGCGGAACGTCCGTACGGAGGTGCCATCGATGCTCTCGTCCCGAAGCCTGTTCAGGGAGATCCTGGACAACGACCGCTCCTTCCAGCTGTTCTGCTCGATCGCCGCGAGCGGCGAGGCGCAAGGAGGCTGGGAGAACGCCCGGATCGCAGCTCTGGTCCCCGAGAGCATGCGTCCCCTCGTCCCCAAGATCACGAAGCACGGCAAGGACGAGGAGAAGCACGGCCGGATCTTCAACGCCCTGCTGAAGAAGCGCGGTCTGGAGCCCGTCGAGGTGCCGCCGGAGACGGACTACACCATGCTGCTGGAGCGCCGCGGCATCGGGCTCATGCACGAGAAGCTGCGCCGCGACCGGGAGTTGAGCGAGGAGGACATCGTCATCTACCTCGCGCACAGCCGTGTCACCGAGGACCGGGCCGCCGCCCAGATGGCGATGCTGCTGACGGCCTGCGGCGACGACGTCGAGACGAGCCGGGCGATCAGGATGATCAGCAACGACGAGGACGCCCATCTCGCCTACTGCCACGAGGAGTTGCTACGCCTCATCGCGCTGGGACACGGCGAGGCCGTCGGTCACCACCTGCGGGAGTCGGCCCTGGCGGAGATCTCCGTGCACCGCCAGGTCAGCCTCGCGGTGATGTCGCACATGGGGAACATCCTGCAGTGGCCCGCCCCCAAGTCGGCCGCGCTCGCAGCCGCGATCCACGCCCTGTACGCCTTCGAGCGTGCCGGAGGATGGCGCCGCCACACCGAGCTGAAGATGCCCGAGATGCGCAACGCCCTCGGCGAGCCCGCGAGCGCAGCACCCGTCCTGTAGCCCTCACCCGCCGGGCCGGTGCGCCGCGGCCCCTCACTTCGACGGCCGCCGAAACGTCCGCGGCGCATCATGGCCGTATGGACCTCACCAGCCGCACGGAACACGCCGGCCATACGGGACGCTCGTGCAGACCCGGCCCGGCCCGCGACGGCCGCCCGCTCGCGGCGCTGGCCGGGCTGCTCGCCGACGGGACCCGCGCGTCCGTCTGCCTGGTGCTGCTCGACGGCCGCGCCTGGACGGCGGGGGAGCTGGCCCGGGCGGTCGGCGTGACGGCGGCAACGGTGAGCAGCCACCTGGACAAGCTCGTGGCCGGCGGGCTGCTGGCCGAGGTGCGGCAAGGGCGGCACCGCTATGTGCGGCTGGCCGGGCCCGATGCCGCGCAGCTCATCGAGGATCTCTCGGTGCATGCCGGACCGCCGCCGCGGCCCCGCGCCTCCCTGCGGTCCGCTTCGGCCGGAGCGGCGATGGCCCGGGCCCGTACCTGCTACGACCATCTGGCGGGCGCCCTGGGCGTGGCCGTCACGGACGCGCTGCTGGAGCGCGGGCTGCTGCAGCAGTCGACCGGTTTCGCGGTGACGGACACCGGCGTGGCCTGGTTCGCGGATCTCGGCATGGACCTGTCGGAGCGGTCCGGACGACGTCCGATGGCGCGGTCCTGCCTGGACTGGACGGAGCGCCGGCCGCATCTGGCAGGCCGCGCCGGGGCGGCCCTGTGCACGCACGCGCTGGGGAGCGGCTGGTGCGAACGCGTCGGCAGCAGGCGGGCGTTGCGCGTCACGGCCACGGGACGCGAGGCACTCGCGGAGCTGCTCGGTATGGACGTCGGCGCCACTCTGTCGCACACGGCAGGGACGGCATGAGCAAGTTCGAGACCTTCCGGCGGCTTCACCACCGCGGGGCAGACGAGGGGCCTCTGCTGCTGCCCAACGCCTGGGACCACGCGACAGCGGCCGCGCTGTACCGGCGGGGCTTCCCCGCTGTGGCCACGTCGAGCCTGGGTGTCGCCGCCGCCGCGGGCCTCCGGGACGGCAGCGGCGCGGCCCGTTCGCACACGCTGGCACTCGGCATGGGGATCGCCCGCCTGCCGGTGCCGGTGAGCGTCGACATCGAGGGCGGCTTCAGCGACGATCCGTCAGAAGTGGCCCTGCTCGCCTCGCAGTTGGCGGAGGCAGGTGTCGCCGGAGTCAACCTGGAGGACGGCCGCGCCGACGGCACGCTCACCGGGACGGAGCGGCACGCGGCGAAGATCAGGGCGGTGAAGGCCGCCGCTCCGGAACTGTTCGTCAACGCCCGCACCGACGCCTACTGGCTCGGGACGGACGCCACGCCCGGTGGCTGTCTGCGGCGGTGCGCGGCGTACGTGGCGGCGGGAGCCGACGGGGTGTTCGTCCCGGGGCTGGTGGAGCTGGGCGAAATCGCCACGGTGGCACGCGAGTTGCCCGTCCCGCTGAACGTTCTGCACTCCCCCGGCCTCGCCTCCGCCCGCCGGCTCTCGGACGCGGGCGTGAGCCGTGTCGGCCTCGGCTCGCTGCCGTTCCGGGCGGCCCTGCAGCACGCCGTGGACCTTGCCTGGACGATCGCCACGGCTGACGGCGGGTCCCCGGACGGCGCGCCCGTCCCGTCACCCGTCCCCGGTTACGCCCAAGTCCAGTCCCTGCACGAGGAGTTCAGCCGAGCGGACCCGCACCGGGCCGGTACGTGTAGGGAGTGGTCGTGGTGAGTGCCGTGAATCCCAGCCGCCGGAGGATCGGACGGCTGTCGCTGGAAGCGTCCACCTGGAGGTAGCGGTAGCCCCGCCGTACGGCCACGCCCGCGCGGTACGCGACGAGGGCCCGGTAGAGCCCTCGTCCGCGCCACTCCGGCACCGTGCCGCCGCCCCACAGCCCGGCGAACGACGCGCCCGGCGGTAGCTCCAGCCGTGCGGCGCAGACGGGTTCGTCGTCCGCCATCGCGACGACCGCCGCCAGCGCGCCCGGATTGTCGGCGAACTGTGCCTCCAGGCGGGCGCGGAAACCCGGGTCGTCCGCATCGAAGGCCGCCGCGTGCACGTCCGCCATCAGCCGGACGCCCGCCGCGTCCGCCGCCTCGCGAAGCCGGACGCCGCGGGGAAGCTCCACGTCGGTGCGGAGCGCAGACGACTCGGCGACCATCAGCGTCTCGTCCTCGCCCTGTGTGAAACCGGCGGCCAGGAGCCGGGACGCGAGGTCGCCGGGACGGTCGTGGGCGTACAGCTTCCACTCGAACTCCAGCCCCCTGGCGGCGAAGTACGCGATCTGCTCGGCGATCGCGCCGTCCGCTGTCTCCTCGTCCAGGTCGGACCAGAGAACTCCCGTCCAGCCCGGCCAGTCCGCGGCCACCCCCGACTGCCGCACGACACCGCCGACTTGCTCGACTCGCACGCCAGGCCCGTCGGCCGGCGCGTTTCGGCGCATCTCGTCGTCGTAGGCCGCCAGCACGGCGTCCCGGTCGAGTTCCGCGTCCAATTCCAGGTCCATCGCCGGAGCCCATCACCACAGCCACCACACGGCAACGGAATATCGCTCGACCGGCCAGAGCCGACCCGAGACGGGTCAGCCCGTCCAGCCGGGGTGCCGAGCGTGCCGCTCAGGGCAGGGCCGCGATGCCGTCGAGCTCGACCATGGCCTGCTCGTCCCAGAGGCGGACCACGCCGATCACCGCCATCGCCGGGTAGTCACGGCGGGCCCGCCGCCGCCAGATGGCGCCCAACTCCCGTGCGTGGGCGCGGTATGCGGGGACGTCCGTGGTGTAGACAGTCACGCGAGCGAGATCGGACGGGGTGCCCCCGGAGGCGCTCAAAGCCTCCAGCAGGTTGGCCAGAGCCTGCTCGAACTGCTCGGGAAGCGTGTCGCCGACGACGGCTCCCCCGGAGTCCAGGGCCGTCTGCCCCGCGAGGAACACGAGCCGGGAGCCGGTGGCGGTCACCGCGTGGGAGAACCCGGTGGGCGGGGAGAGCTCAGTCGGGTTGATCCGCTCCAGGTGCGGGCCGGAGGGCTGACGGGAGCCGGTCGTGGCGTCGGCGTCGGTCACCTGTAGAGCTCCTTCGCGATGATCGAGCGCTGCACTTCGCTGGCGCCCTCGTAGATCCGGGGAGCACGCACCTCGCGGTACAGATGCTCCAGGAGGTGGCCGCGCTGGAGCGCGGCGGCGCCGTGGATCTGCACCGCGGCGTCCACTGCCCGCTGCGCCGTCTCCGTGGCCAGCAGTTTCGCCATCGCCGCGCGCCGCGCGATGTCCGGCTCGCCCCTGTCGTAGGCGGCGGCAGCGGAGTAGACGAGCAGCCGCGCCGCCTCGATCCGCGTGGCCGTCTCGGCCAACTGGTGGGAGACGGCCTGCAGATCACGCAGCTTGCCGCCGAACGCGGGCCTGCTGCCCGCGTGTCGGACCGCCGCGTCGAGTGCCGCCTGCGCCATGCCGTTCGCGAAGGCGCCGACGCTGGGCCGGAACAGGTTCAGCGTGCTCATCGCCACGCCGAAGCCGCCGTCCGGCTCGCCGAGGAGGTCGTCGCGCGTCACCGGCACCCCGTCGAAGACGAGGGTGCCGATCGGGTGCGGCGACAGCATCTCCAGTGCCTCACCGGACAGTCCGGCGCGGTCGGCGGGGACGAGGAAGGCCGTCACGCCGCGCGCCCCGGCGTCCTCCGTCGTCCGCGCGAAGACGGAGTAGACGTCCGCGAACGGCGCGTTGGAGATCCACTTCTTGGTGCCGGTCAGCCGCCACCCTCCCCCGCCGTCGGGCTCCGCCCGCAGGGCGAGCGCCGCCGCGTCGCTGCCCGCGTCCGGCTCGCTCAGCGCGAAGGCGGCCACGGCGCGGCCTTCGACGATCCGGCCCAGCCATCGCTCGCGCTGCGCGGACGTGCCCGCGAGCGCGAGCGGGCCCGCGCCCAGTCCCTGCAGGGCGAGGGCGGTCTCCGCCTCTGTGCAGGCGTAGGCGAGCGATTCCCGCAGCAGGCACAGGTCGAGTGCGCTCGCCGGCCGACCGTCCGTCGCGAAGAGGCGGCCGAGGAGGCCCGTCCGGCCGAGCGCGGCGAGCAGTTCGCGGTTGAGGGCGCCCTCCTCGCCGGCGTCCGCCAGCGGACGCAGTTCGTCGGCGGCCAGGGCCCGCAACTCCTCGCACCACGCGAGCTGTTCCGGGTCCAGTGCGAAGGCGGGCATCGGCGGGTCTCCTCCCAGATCACGCGGCACGCGTACGGCCGCGGCCGTCCGGCCGTGGACCACTCGGCTGCGGCCGGCGAGGCGCCGGACACAGATCGCTGTATCGCGGACCGTTGACTGTCGTCACCAACACGTTACGCTCAACGGCACACCGGCGACACCGGCATTCCAGGCCCGCCTCGCCCGTCCGGAGGCGGGACGGCCGCTAGGGGGCAGCGTCATGCACCTGAGCCCGTCCGCACATACCGACACCTTCGCCCGGGACCACCTGCCCCCGCCGGAGGAATGGCCGCAGCTGGTCTTCGACCGTCCCGAGCTGCGGTACCCCCAGCACGTCAACTGCGGAGCGGAACTGCTCGACGGCACCGTCGAACGCTTCGGCACCGCGCGTCCGGCCTTCCGCGCCGCCGACGGGGAGACCTGGACATACGGCGAACTCCAGCGCCGCACCGACCGGATCGCCCACGTGCTCACCACCGTCCTGGGCGTCGAACCCGGCAACCGCGTCCTCCTGCGCGGCCCCAACTCCCCGCAGCTCGCCGCCTGCTGGCTCGCGGTGATGAAGGCGGGCGCTGTCGCCGTGACCGTCCTCGCCGCGCAGCGCGCCCACGAACTGCGCACCGTCTGCTCGATCGGCCAGGTCAGCCACGCACTGTGCGACATACGCTCCGTCGACGAGCTGACGAAGGCCGAAGTGCCGGGGCTGGACGTGACGGTGTTCGGCGGCGAGGCCCCCGACGACCTGCTCGCCCTGTGCGAGGAGCAGCCCGACCGGTACGAGGCGGTACGGACCGCCGCGGACGACGTCGCCCTGATCGCCTTCACCTCCGGCACCACCGGACGGCCCAAGGGCTGCGTCCACTTCCACCGCGACGTACTCGCGGTCGCCGACACCTTCTCCGCCCACGTGCTGCGCCCCCGGCCCGACGACATCTTCGCCGGCAGCCCGCCCCTGGGATTCACCTTCGGACTGGGCGGACTCGTCATCTTTCCGATGAGAGCGGGAGCTTCAGCCCTGCTGGGCCAGTGGAGCGGCCCCGAGCAGATGCTCGCCGCGGTCGAACAGCACCGCGTCACCGTGCTGTTCACCGCCCCGACCGCCTACCGCGGCATGCTCTCCGCGCTCGGCCAGGCAGGCCCCGGCCGTGAACGCCCGTACGACGTCAGCTCGTTGCGACGATGCGTCTCGGCCGGCGAGAACCTCCCCGCGGCCACCTGGACGGCATGGCACGAGGCGACGGGGCTGCGCCTGATCAACGGCATCGGGGCGACGGAGATGCTGCACATCTTCGTGAGCGCCGCCGACGAGGCGATACGGCCCGGCACGACAGGCGTCGCCGTGCCCGGTTTCGAGGCCCGCGTCGTGCACACCGGCCACGGAGGCGAGCTCGTGGCCGCGCCCGACGGCGAACCCGGACTCCTCGCCGTACGCGGCCCCGTCGGCTGCCGCTACCTCGCCGACCCGCGGCAGCGCGAGTACGTACACGGCGGCTGGAACCTCACCGGCGACACCTACGTACGCGAAGCCGACGGCTACTTCCGTTACGTCGCCCGCGCCGACGACATGATCGTCTCGGCCGGCTACAACATCGCGGGCCCCGAGGTCGAGGACGTCCTGCTGCGCCACCCGGGCGTCGCCGAAGCCGCCGTCGTGGGAAGGCCGGACGAGCTGCGCGGCCAGGTCGCCGTGGCATACGTCGTGATGCGGGACGGCGCCGAACAACCGGCAGCCGGCCCCGCGGAGCACTCCGGGGAAGAGGACGCGGAGGAGGCAGATAGGGCGGAGCCCAACCGGGTAGAGGAGCGCAACCGGGTAGAGGAAGCGGAGGGAGGAGCTGCGACAGGCGCGACTGCCGAGACGGAAGGGGCAAGCGCAGGGGCAGCAGATCAGGCAGGCGGGGCGACGGGCCCGGCGCGGGACGAAACAGCTGAAGAACTCCGGGAGTTCGTGACCTCGCACCTCACGCCGTACAAGTGTCCCAGGGAGATCGTCTTCGTCTCCTCACTGCCGCGCACGCCCACCGGCAAACTCCAGCGCTTCCTGCTGCGGCAGGCCGCCGCGGAGGACGGAGGAAGCCCCCGAAGGCCGATCTAGAGTGACGGCGTGAACGCGCAGCCGCCCCCCACCGTGCCCAAGCCGTCGCCGAGCTCGCTCATCCTGACCTTCTACGGCGCGTACGGACGCGACTACCCCGACGGCACGGTGCCGATCGCCACCCTCGTCCGGCTCATGGGCGCCGTCGGCGTCGACGCCCCGTCCGTACGCTCGGCGGTCTCCCGGCTCAAACGACGCGGGCTGCTCACCGCAGACCGGCCCGGCAGCAAAGCCGCCGGGTACGCCCCCTCGGCGGCCGGCCGCCAGCTCCTGGACGACGGAGACCGCCGCGTGTACGCCAAGCCGCAGCCGGACGGGCGCTGGCTGCTCGCCGTCTTCTCCGTCCCCGAGAGCGAACGCGGACGCCGCCACATACTGCGGTCCCGGCTCGCCCGGCTGGGCTTCGGCAACGCCGCCCCGGGCATCTGGATCGCGCCGTCCCACCTGGAGGAGGAGACCCGGCACAGCCTCACAAGGCTCGGCCTCTCCGCGTACGTGGACCTCTTCAGCGGCACGCACGAGGGCTTCGAGCCGACCGCGGAAGCCGTTGCGCGCTGGTGGGACCTGGACGCGCTGGCCGCGCTGCACCACTCCTTCCTCAACGTCCACGAACCCGTGCTCCGCTCCTGGTCGAAGCGCCGCCGAGTACCGCCCGAAGAGGCGTACAGCGACTACCTGCCCGCCCTCGACGCCTGGCGCCGGCTTCCCTACGCCGACCCGGGGCTGCCGACGTCCCTGCTGCCCGCCCCATGGCCAGGCGAACGGTCGGCGGAGGTGTTCTTCGCACTGCACGGCAAGTTGAGCGGCCCCGCCCGGGAGCACGCCGTGGGGCGGCCGGGGGCCGTCGGGTCGGAGGCTGGGGCCAGGGTGTAGCCCGGGGGCAAGTCTTGGGGCGCAAGGCCTGGGGGCGCGCAGGGCTTGGGCCGAGGGTGCCTGGGGGTGCTGGGGGTGGGGGCGCGGGGGTGGGTTTCGTTGGTGTCGGGGTGGTGTGCCGGGTGGTTGACGGTTGGGGGGTTGCGGTGGCCTGGCGGGCTACGGGGGGTGGGGTCGGGGCTGGTGGTGTGTGTGGGTGTGGTTTGGGGGTGGTGGGTGGTTGGGGTTCACACCTCGGTGTGGGGTTGCGGTGGGGAGTGTTGTTGAGGGTGGTGGGGTTGCTGTGGCGGGCTGCTGCCGCGTGGTGGCCGGGGCGTGTGGAGGTAGGTGCCGGTAGGGGCACCGCGACGTCCGGCCTCAGACCAGCCCTGGCACACGCACAACAATCGGGCGGCCGACGAAGCCGTCTGCCGCCGCGCGCAGGAGTAATTCCCCGCCGGGTCCCGAGTAGGACAGCACGCTGCTGGGATCGGCGGAGTGGCTGACGCGCGAGATCAACTACTCACGGTAGTCATGCGGGTGGCTCGTGTAGTGATGGCCGGTGGGAGTCGTCCAGGTGACTGTTCCGGTTGTCTCCTCCCTCTCAACTCCCCATCCGGCGCGGTGTTTGAGCAGGTGATGTCGTCGGCACAGTGGAATGAGGTTCTTCGGCGTCGTCTCCCCGCCCTGGTGTGGACTGAGTTGGTCGAACGGCTCGACATGATCCAGATCGCAGCGGTGGGCAGGCATCTGGCAGGAGGGGAACATGCACACCCGATCGCGGGCGATGACATGTCGCGCTGTCTCGGCAGTCGGCTTGTAGGTGGCGGGATCGGTCTTGACGACCATTCCCGAGTCCGGGTCGGTCAACAGCCGCCGCCACACGCTGTCTTCAGCGAACGCGATCGTGCGGGCCTGTGACGCGGTGATGGGTCCGTACCCCTTCAGTTCGCCCGGCTGCTGCCCGACTCCCATCAGTGCGTCCAGCGGGACCGTCACCTGCACCACTGCCGCCGAACGTCCGGAAGAACCAGCGCCTTGACCGGAGCCGTTGAGAACCAGGTCGAGCAGAGCGTCGACCCGGCGCTGCGCCAGCGTCCACTCCTCCGTGCGCTCTCGCCCACTCGTCTCGAGCAGGGTCTCCGCATGGGCGTCGACGGCCTGATCCAGCCGGGCGGCCTGCTCGGCCGGAAGGTAGGCGCCCCAGTGCGCCATCCCGTCACCGAGTTCGCGGTGCGTGATCTCCCGGCCCCGCTTGCGGTGCGTGTGGCGCACCTCCACACCCTCCGGGTCCAGCCGGGCCACCGACCGGTGCAGGGCGCGGCGCGTCTGACCGCACGCCAGCGACGGCATCTTCGGCACCACATCCGCCTCGACCGATGCGGCGACCTCCGGGTCGAGAACGTCCGTGATCTCGACCATCGCCTTGGCCTGCATCCAGGAGATCTCTCCGGCCTCAAGCAGACCGAACGTCGTCGGAAGGCGCGCGTCCAGCTCCCGCGCCACATGGAGGCGGTCCTCGGCGGTCGCCCCCGAAAGCTTCAGAGCGCACGCGACCTCCTCGGCCGCGAAGTTCCACTGCCCGGCCACGTCCTCGTTCCAGGTGCCCCCCGGAAGGGCCTCCTCAGCGTCATCGTGCAGGGCCGCCAGAAGCTGTGCCTGCATGGCGTGGATCCACGAAACATGGCGTTCGAGCGCCTTCAAGGCGTCGATGCGGCCTTCGTGCGAGAGCTTCTCCGCGCTGAGCACGTCGAGCAGAACTGCCGTGTCGGCGCCCGGCACTGCCTGCGTGAGATACGAAGCCCACTCGTCCGGCGTTCCCGGTTCTGATGTGTCCCCGCGCTCGCCCACAGCCGCCCCCCTTCCAGCCCCGACTCCCGTCCCCCGACGGGCTTCCAGCACCCTTCCATTATCTCGAACGAATCGATAAAAGCCCAGCTCAGGCTTGGTTTTCTCTCGAACGAAGACGCATCTGAGGAAGCGGGAACTCCGCTCTTCCAGCTCGGCTCAGGCGACCTCGCGCAAAGCTCGGCCTCGAGCTGACGAAAACCCATGTCGAGAGCCGAGCACCGCCTCGGGACGTCAATCCTCGAACCGTTGTGCGTGTGCCAGGGCTGGTCCGAGGCCGGACGTCGCGGTGCCACTACCGGCACCTACCTCCACACGCCCCGGCCACCACGCGGCAGCAGCCCGCCACAGCAACCCCACCACCCTCAACAACACTCCCCACCGCAACCCCACACCGAGGTGTGAACCCCAACCACCCACCACCCCCAAACCACACCCACACACACCACCAGCCCCGACCCCACCCCCCGTAGCCCGCCAGGCCACCGCAACCCCCCAGCCGTCAACCACCCGGCACACCGCCCCCACACCAACGAAACCCACCCCCGCACCCCACCCCCAGCAGACACAGGCACCCTCGGCCCAAGCCCTGCGCGCCCCCAGGCAGGCACCGGCCCCGCACCGACCAGCCAAGCTGCCGGCCTCGCCTGTGCGACCCGAGTAATACGCTGGAGGTATGTACGCGCGACGGCGCAGGCGCTATCTGGTGCTGATGACCACGTGTCTGGTGCTCTTCATCAGCGCTTGGACTTTCGTGCGGCTGCTGTCCGTCCCCGCCGCGATCGGAATGTGCCTGGTAGCCATGGTCATCCCGCCGGTCGCTGCGATCATCGGGAACCGTCGCGAGCCGGACGACCGCTGGTTCGACGAGCCCGACGAGGGCCCCTTCGACGGGTCTGAGGACCCTCGCTTCGACAACCCGCAGAGGACCGGCAGAGACGAACCCGGCCGAGACGAACCCGGCCATGCAGAGCCCGGCCGAGAAGGCACCGCTCGGAACGGGACCGGTCGGAACGGGACCGGTCGGCGCGGGGCTGGGCGGCGAGGGGCCGGACGATGGCCGGGTAGGCGAGGCGCGGGGCGCGCCAGTGGCTCCGGTGGCTCCAGTGGCCCCGGCGGGTCCGATGGCTCCAGTGGCCCCGGCGGCTCCGGTGGCTCCTCCCGCGTCCGTCGAGGGCTGCTGAGGAGGCGCTCAGGTCGCGGTGGCGCGGCTACTCACTGACGCGGGCCGGCTCCAGCCGTCCCCGCGGCACTTTCGCTGCCGGGCCCCTACAGGGCGAGGCGCGGCTTGGGTGCGTCCGTGCGGCCGGTCGGCGGGCGGCGGCTGCCCGCGCGGTAGGGCTGGGGCCAGGGCGCTCCGGGGCCCTCATAGTCCTGTTCGGCCGCGGCGTGCAGGGTCCAGTTGGGGTCGTAGAGGTGGGGCCTGCCCAGTGCGCAGAGGTCGGCGCGGCCGGCGAGCAGCAGAGAGTTGACGTCGTCCCAGGAGGAGATGGAGCCGACTGCGATGACGGGAACGCCGACGGTGTTGCGGATGCGGTCGGCGTACGGGGTCTGGTACGAGCGTCCGTAGTCGGGCTGCTCGTCCGGGACGACCTGGCCGGTGGAGACGTCGAGGGCGTCGGCGCCGTGCTGGGCGAAGGCTTCGGCCACGGCGAGGGCGTCGTCCGGGGTGATGCCGCCTCCGGCCCAGTCGGTTGCGGATATGCGGACCGTCATCGGCTTGTCGTGCGGCCAGATCTCGCGCACGGTGTCGAAGACTTCCAGGGGGAAGCGGAGCCGTGCCGCGATGCCGCCTCCGTTGTGGTCGGTACGCCGGTTGGTCAGGGGCGAGAGGAAGCTGGAGAGCAAGTAGCCGTGTGCGCAGTGCAGTTCGAGGAGGTCGAATCCGGCGCGGTCCGCTCTGCGGGCTGCTTCCGCGAACTGCTGCCGTATGTCGTCCAGTTGGCTCGCGGTCAGCTCGTCCGGCACCTGGTTGACGCCCTCGCGGTACGGGAGCGGGGAGGGCGCCACGAGCGGCCAGTTGCCCTGCGGAAGCGGCTGGTCGATGCCTTCCCACATCACGCGGGTCGAGCCTTTGCGGCCGGAGTGGCCCAGCTGGACGCCGATCGCGGTGCCAGGTGCCTGCGCGTGCACGAAGTCGGTGATGCGGCGCCAGGCTTGTTCCTGCTCCCGCGACCACAGTCCCGTGCACCGGGGTGTGATGCGGCCGCGGGGTGAGACGCAGACCATCTCCGTCATGACGAGTCCCGCGCCGCCCAGCGCCCGCGCGCCGAGGTGAACGAGGTGGAAATCGCCGGGAGTTCCGTTCTCGTCGGCCGCGGAGTACATGTCCATCGCGGAGACCACGACCCTGTTCCGCAGTTCCACCCCGCGCAGCCGGAAGGGCGTGAACATCGGGGGCGTGTCCTCGGGCACGCCGGCTTCGTCCTCGACCGCTCTGACGAAACCGGCGTCGCGCAGCCGCAGGTTGTCGTGCGTGACCCGGCGGCTGCGGGTGAGCAGGTTGAACGCGAACTGGCGGGAGGGCTGGGCGGCATACGTGGCCAGGTCCTCGAACCATTCGAGGCTTCCGCGCGCGGCGCGCTGCGTGGACGTCACGACGGGGCGCCGCTCGGCCTCGTATGCCTTGAGCGCGGCCGGCAGACCGGGCTGCTCCTCGATGCAGGCGGCGAGGGCGAGGGCGTCCTCGACGGCGAGTTTCGTGCCGGAGCCGATCGAGAAGTGCGCGGTGTGCGCGGCGTCGCCGAGCAGCACGGTGTTGCCGTGGGACCAGCGCTCGTTGACGACGGTGCGGAACGCGATCCACTGCGATTTGTTGCCGCGCAGCGGCCGTCCGGCGAGGGTCTCGGGGAAGAGTTCGGCGCACTGCCGGGCGGACTCCTCCTCGTCGAGCTGGTCGAGGCCCGCCGCGCGCCAGACCTCTTCGCGGGTCTCGACGATGACGGTGGAGGCGCCCTGGTGCCCTGCGCGGGCGCTCTCGTAGGGGTAGGCGTGCAGTTGCAGGACGCCGTGGGGGGTCTCGGCGATCTCGAACCGGAAGGCGTCGAGGGCGAAGTCGGCCGCGAGCCAGATGTAGCGGCAGCGGTGCGTCGTGGTCCGCGGGCGGAAGACGTCGGCGTGGGCTTCGCGCGTGGCGCTGTGCACGCCGTCGGCCGCCACGACGAGGTCGTGCACGCGTGCCAGCTCGCGCGCCGGCGGTGCCTCGGTGCGGAAGCGCAGCTCGACGCCCAACTCACGGCAGCGGTCGTGTAGTACGGCGAGGAGGCGCCGTCGGCCCAGGGCGGCGAAGCCGTGGCCGCCGGAGGTGAGCGTGGTGCCGCGGTGCACGATGTCGATGTCGTCCCAGCGGACGAACTCGCGCTGCAGCGCGGCGTACACGGCCGGGTCGGCGTGTTCGATTCCGCCGAGGGTCTCGTCGGAGAGGACGACTCCGAAGCCGAACGTGTCGTCGGGGGCGTTGCGTTCGTAGACGGTGACGGTGCGGGACGGGTCGAGGCGCTTGAGGAGCGCCGCGGCGTACAGTCCGCCCGGCCCGCCGCCGACGACGGCGACGCGCATGCCCCCGCCGGTCTCCTCCGACGCGCTCAACTCACTTCCCCTGCCACTTCGGTGGGCGCTTCTCCGTGAAGGAGGCGTGGAATTCGGCGTAGTCCTCGGAGTGCATCAGGAGCGCCTGGGTGGAGGCGTCCATCTCGACGGCGGCGGACAGGGGCAGGTCGAGTTCCGCGGTGAGCAGCGCTTTCGTCTGGGCGAGTGCGAGGGCGGGGCCGTCGGCGAGGCGGCGCGCGAGCTGCGAGGCGGCGTCGTGCGCCCCGCCCTCGTCCGTCAACTCGCTGATGAGGCCGATGCGTTCGGCTTCGGGAGCGCGTACGGGCTCACCGAGCATCAGGATGCGGGTGGCGTGTCCCAGGCCGACGACGCGCGGCAGCAGGTAGGCGGCTCCCATGTCGCCGCCGGAGAGGCCGACCTTGGTGAAGAGGAAGGAGAACCGGGCTGTCGGGTCCGCGACGCGGAAGTCGGCGGCGAGCGACAGCACCGCGCCCGCGCCCGCGGCGACCCCGTGCACGGCGGCAACGACGGGGAACGGCGCTTCGCGGAGTGCCCGTACGACTTGGCCCGTCATGCGGTTGAAGTCCAGGAGTCCGGCGGTGTCGGTGTCGAGCGTGGCACCGATGATCTCCTCGACGTCGCCGCCGGAGCAGAAGCCGCGCCCCTCCCCCGCCAGCACGAGCGCGCGTGCGCGGCGTTCGCGGGAGAGTTCCGCGAGGAGGTCGCGCAGGTCCGCGTAGGCCCCGAACGTGAGGGCGTTGAGGCGGGCGGGGCGGGCGAGGGTGACCGTGACGACTCCGTCGTCCTCGGTCACCTGGATGTGCTGCCAGTCGTCGGTGCGGCGGGCGGACCCCGTGTACGGGCTCATGAGACTGCTCCCTCACCCTTCGGCGTGTGGCTCGCTGGCTCGGTCACTGGCTCGCTCATGGACAGGGCCCTCCCTCGCGGCGCCGGCCCTGCGAAAGTATCACCGCTTCGTGACTGCCGTCACGGGTGCGCGATAGACGCAGCGGTGGAGGGGTCCACGGGTGCGGATAGCGTGCGGGGAGGAGACGCGTCCGGCCCGCGGGCCGGACGCCCGTACCCCGGAAAGGAACCGGTCCCATGGAGGGCGACCCGCTGATACTCGCGCTGCTGGCTCTCTTCGGGCTGCTGGGCGGTATCGGGATCACGGCGGTCGGGCCGGGCGGCGTGCTGCCCACGATCGGCATGTTCCTGCTGACGGGACTCCCGCCCGCCGGCGTGGCGGGCACCGCCATCGCCACGCACATCGCCACCGGAGCGCTCGGCACCGCCGCCTACACGCGTTCCGGACAGCTGCGTGAGCCGGGGACGAGACGGATCGCGCTGGCCCTCTCTGCGGTCGCGGTGGCCGGCGCGCCGCTGGGGGTCTTCCTCAACACCCTCGTGAGCGGCGAGGGGTTCGCGGTCCTCCTGGCCGCGGCCGTCGCCGTGACCGGGTTCCTGGTCTGGGTACGTGAGCGGCGGGCCGTCCCGGACAGCGAGGACCGGCCGGTGCGGCTGCGGCCGGCGACGGCGGGGGCGGTGGGCTTCGCGGTGTCCGTAGCGGCGGGGCTGTTCGGGCTGGGCGGCCCCATGCTGAGCGTCCCGCTGCTGGTGCTCTGCGGGCTGCCGCTGCTGCCCGCGCTGGCCGCCGCCCAGGCCCAGTCGGTGATCATCGCGGCGGCCGGGACGGTGGGGTACGCGGTCCACGGCTCCATCGACTGGACGCTCGCCCTGGTCGTCGGCCTCCCCGAACTCGCGGGCGTCATGATCGGCTGGAAGATCGCCCGCGTCGTGCCCGTACGGAAGCTCAAGTACGCGCTGGCGGCGACGCTTATGGCTCTGGCGCCCTATCTCGCCCTGCACGGCTGAGAGCGGGCCGGCTCACCCAGGACGCGGCGTGTCAGCTGCCGGCGGCCGCCAGCGTCCCGACCAGGACGGCCTTGATCGTGTGCATGCGGTTCTCCGCCTGGTCGAAGACGACCGAGTGGGCGGACTCGAAGACCTCGTCCGTGACCTCCAGGGAGTCCAGACCGTGCCTGGCGTGGATCTCCCGCCCCACGGACGTCCCGAGGTCGTGGAACGCGGGCAGGCAGTGCAGGAACTTCACGTCCGCGTTGCCGGTGGCGCGCAGCACGTCCATGGTGACGGCGTACGGGCGCAGCAGCGCGATGCGCTCGTCCCAGACCTCCTTCGGCTCCCCCATCGACACCCACACGTCGGTGGCGACGAAGTCGGCGCCTCCCACCCCCTCCTCCACGGACTCGGTGAGCGTGATGCGCGCACCGGTGCGCTCGGCGAGGGCGCGGGCCTCACGGACGACGGCCTCCTCGGGCCAGAGGCTGCGCGGGGCGGCGATCCGCACGTCCATGCCGAGCAGGGCTCCGGTCACGAGGTACGAGTTGCCCATGTTGTTCCGGGCGTCCCCGAGGTAGGCGAACGCCGTCTCGTCGAGGGGTTTCGCGCAGTGCTCGGTCATGGTGAGGACGTCGGCGAGCATCTGCGTGGGGTGCCAGTCGTCGGTCAGCCCGTTGTAGACGGGCACCCCGGCGTAGGCGGCCAGCTCCTCCACGACGGCCTGGCCGCTTCCTCGGTACTCGATCCCGTCGTACATGCGGCCGAGGACACGGGCGGTGTCGCGTGCGGACTCCTTGTGTCCCAGCTGCGATCCCGCCGGGTCCAGGTACGTGGTCCCGGCGCCCTGGTCGGCGGCGGCGACCTCGAACGCGCAGCGCGTGCGGGTCGAGGTCTTCTCGAAGACCAGCGCGATGGTCCGGCCCCGCAGCCGCTGCTGTTCGGCGCCCGCCTTCTTGGCCACCTTCAGCTCGGCTGCGAGGTCGATCAGGAAGCGGAACTCCTCGGGGCAGAAGTCCAGCTCCTTGAGGAAATGGCGGCCCGTGAGGTCTGTCGCCATGAGGACTCCTAGGTCGCAGGCTCGTTCGACAACCCTGGAATTCTATACCGCCCTATGAATGCTTATACAGGCGCCGTCCGCCACCGGCCGCCCGACCCGGCCGGGCCCGGCCAAGCCCGGCCCCGCTCACACCAGGTCCCGGCCTCGCTCACACCGGGTCCCGGCCCGGCTCAGACCGGGTCCCTCTCCACAGGGCAGCTCATGCAGCACCGTCCAGCCACAAACTTGTTCGACCCCGGGCTCGGTCCGGCTCACACCAGGTCCCGGCCCGGCTCAGACCGGGTCCCTCTCCACAGGGCAGCTCATGCAGCACCGTCCAGCCACAAACTTGTTCGACCCCGGGCTCGGTCCGGCTCACACCGGGTCCCGGCCCGGCTCAGACCGGGTCCCTCTCCACAGGGCAGCTCATGCATCGCGGGCCGCCCCGGCCCCGGCCCAGTTCGCTGCCCGGGATCTCCAGCACCTCGATCCCCAGCTTCCGCAGGTGGGTGTTGGTGGTGACGTTGCGCTCGTAGGCCAGTACGACACCCGGTTCGACGGCGAGCACGTTGCATCCGTCGTCCCACTGCTCGCGCTCCGCCGAGTGCACGTCCTGCGTGGGCGTGAGAACGCGGATGTGGTCCAGGCCCAGAGCCGCCGCGATGGCGCGGTGCATGTGCTCCGGCGGGTGGTCCGTGACCTTCAGCTCGTTCGCGCTGCCGCCCGGCTCGATGGTGTACGAGCGCAGCATGCCCAGCCCCTCGTACTGGGTGAAGGTGTCGCCGTCGACCATGGTCATCACGGTGTCGAGGTGCATGAAGGCACGGCGCTTGGGCATGTCGAGCGCCACGATCGTGGTGGCGGACCCGGCGGCGAACAGGCCGCGGGCGAGCATCTCCACCGCCTGCGGCGTGGTGCGCTCGCTCATGCCGATCAGCACGGCGCCCGAGCCGATGACGAGCACGTCCCCGCCCTCGATGGTCGAGGGGTAGGCGCCCTGCCCCTCGGACCAGACGTGGAAGCCGGTGTTCTCCGGGCTGGTGAAGAGCGGGTGGTGCCGGTAGATCGCCTCGAAGTGGACGGTCTCGCGCTGGCGGGCCGGCCAGCGCATGGCGTTGATGGAGACGCCGTCGTAGACCCACGCGGAGGTGTCGCGGGTGAACAGGTGGTTGGGCAGCGGGGCGAGCAGGAACCCGTCGAGGTCGAGCACGTGGAAGCGCACCGAGGCGGGCTCCGGGTTCGCCTCCAGGAACTCCCGCTTCGTCATGCCCCCCACCAGCGCCTCGGCCAGCTCCCGCGCGGGGAGCCGGTCGAAGGCGGCGCGCAGGTGCGCGGTCGCCAGTGGTCCGTACTCGTTCTCGTGGAAGACCCGGTCCAGTACGAGGGTGCGGGCCTCGGGGATTGCCAGCGTCTCCGTCAGCAGGTCACCGAAGAGGTGGACGGCGATACCGCGGTCGCGCAGCGCGTCCGCGAGAGCGTCGTGCTCCTGGCGCGCACGGCGCACCCACAGCACGTCGTCGAAGAGGAGCTCGTCCTTGTTGGTGGGCGTGAGCCGCTTCAGCTCCAGGTCGGGGCGGTGCAGGATGACGCGGCGCAGCCGCCCGGCCTCGGAGTCGACATGGAATCCCATGCCTCCATCCTTACCGAGGCGGCGGCGGAGTGCGCCGTGATTGTCGAAGATCCTCAAGGTCTCGGCGCTGACCGCGGGGTCGTGACGACGGTGATCACAGGGCTGCGGCACCGCCCAGGGCCGGGTCGCGGGCCAGCCGGGCGATGACGTCCGGCCCCACCCGGCAGCAGCCCCCGACCAGCCGCGCCCCACGGGCGACCCACTCCGCGGCCCACGCCTCCGGCCTGGCCGAGTAGCCCGCCGGGCCGGTGAAGGCGCGGGTGGCCGGGTCCCAGCTCTCACCGCTGTTGGGGTAGGCGACGACCGGCTTGCCCGTCGTCGCCACGGCGGCCCCGACGGCGTCGCTCACGTCGCGGGCGGCGCAGCAGTTGACGCCCACCGCCACCACCTGCTGCTCGCCGGCCGCCACCGCGAAGGCGTCGGCCAGCGGCTGACCCGCCCGCGTGCGCGGGCCGTCGACGGTGTAGCTCAGCCACACCGGGAGGCCGAACTCCCGCGACGCTCGCAGCAGGGCCTCCGCCTCGTCCGCGTCGGGCACCGTCTCCAGGGCCAGAACGTCCGGCTCGGCCGCCGCCAGGGCGGCGATCCGCGGCCGGTGGAAGGCTGCCAGCTCGCGGACGCTCAGGCCGTAGCGGCCGCGGTACTCGCCGCCGTCCGCGAGGACCGCGCCGTACGGGCCGACGGAGGCGGCCACCCACACGGGCCGGTCAGCGGCGGCCGCCCGGGCGAGCTCCACGCTGCGGCGGAAGAGGGCCTCCGCCTCGCGCCGCCCCGCGCCCGCCCGGGCGAAGCCCTCGAAGGACGCCTGGTAGCTGCCCGTGATCAGCACCCGCGCACCGGCCCGTACGTACGCCGCGTGCGCCTCCTGGACCTGCCGGGGATCGTCGGCGAGCACCCGCGCCGACCACAACTCGTCACGCAGGTCGCAGCCTTGGGCCTCCAGCTGGTTGGAGAGCCCGCCGTCCAGTACGAGCGGGCCGCGGGCCAGTGCGTCGCCCAGCGGGACTGCGGGGCGGCTCACCTCACGCCACCTGGGTCCGCACCTGTTCGGAGATCAGCTGAAGGTGGTCGAGGTCGTGCAGGTCGAGGATCTGCAGGTAGACGCGGGAGGCTCCCGCCTGCTCGTACTGCCCGATCTTGTCGACGACTTCGGCGGGGGAACCCGCCAGGCCGTGCTCCTTCAGCTCCGCGACGTCCCTCCCGATGGCCGCCGCGCGGCGGGCCACCTCGGCGTCGTCCTTCCCTACGCATGCGACCAGCGCGTTGGACAGGACGAGGCCCTCCGGGCTGCGGCCGCGCTCCTCCGCCGCCGCGCGCACCCTGCCGAACTGCGTCCGGCTGTCGGAGACGGACGCGAAGGGGATGTTGAACTCGTCGGCGAAGCGCGCGGCCAGGGCGGGCGTGCGGACCTTGCCCATGCCGCCGACGAGGATCGGCACCTTCGACTGGACGGGCTTGGGGAGGGCCGGCGAGTCGGCCAGCCGGTAGTAGGTGCCGTCGTACGCGAACTTCTCGCCGACGGGGGTGGACCACAGCCCGGTGACGATCTCCAGCTGCTCCTGGAGCCGCCCGAACTTCTCCTTCGGGAAGGGGATGCCGTACGCGGTGTGCTCCTCCTCGAACCAGCCCGCTCCGAGGCCGAGTTCCACCCTGCCGCCGGACATCGCGTCGACCTGGGCGACCTGGACCGCGAGGGGGCCGGGCAGCCGGAAAGTAGCGGCCGTCATCAGGGTGCCCAGCCGGATGGTGCTCGTCTCACGGGCCAGCCCGGCAAGGGTGATCCAGGCGTCCGTGGGGCCGGGCAGTCCGTCCGCCCCGCCCATGGCCAGATAGTGGTCGGACCGGTAGAAGGCGTCGAAGTCCAGCTCCTCGGCGGCCCTCGCCACCTGCAGCAGCGTGTCGTAGCTCGCCCCCTGCTGGGGCTCTGTGAAGATGCGCAGCTTCATGTTCCTCATCTTGCCTTCCTGCGCGGCTTCACGCTTCTGACGCGGGCGGCGGCAGGCACCCACGTCAGAGCGGCCGCAGCACGCGCTGCGCTGAGTGCCGCTGCGGCCCGGCCGGGCTACGCCGCGCCGCCGTGCTCGTGCACCGCGAGACGGCGGAGCATGGCGGTCACCCTGTCCTCCGACTCGTCCATCGCGTCGATCGCTTCGAGGACGTGCCAGTACAGCCCCTGCTGGTCCGCGGTGACGGCCACGAGGACGAGCGCCACACCGGCCTCGACGAGCAGTCCGGCGAGATCGACCAGCACACACCTCGGGTCCTGGACATCGGTCAGCCTGGCGGCGCGGGCGGCGCCCGGGGACGGCCCGAGGTGCTCCGGCGAACGGCAGGCCCGGCCGCCCACCTCGCTCAGGGCCATCGCCTCGGGACGCACCAACTGCGGGCCGCTCTCGGCCAGATGACGTCCTACTGCCTCGACAAGCGCCTGCGCCTGCCACGCCTCGGCGAGGATCTCCCGCACCGACGAACACTCCACAAGCGCATGCCGGGTGGCCTTGATGAGATGCACGGCATCCAATGTCACCACCTCCCTTCACGGTTCTCGCTACGCAGAGTGACCATCAAGGGGCTGATGAACCAGGGAGTTTGTGGAAACTTTGGACATTTCGCCCTGCATGAACACGGTCCTCACTCCATAGAGTGACCGGTTCCGGTGGTCGGGAAACGCTTCTCGTTCCGATCGATCTTCGAAGACAGCGCTTGCAGCGCGTCGACGCCCAACACCTCGCAGAACTGCAGGAGATACGCGAACACGTCCGCCACCTCGTCCTCGACCCTGTGGGCCATGTCCGGACGGGCCATCACACGGGCCGATTCCTCGGGCGTCAACCACTGGAAGATCTCGACGAGTTCGGCCGCCTCCACGCTCAGCGCGGCAGCGAGGTTCTTCGGCGTGTGGTATTGCCCCCAGTCGCGCGCGGAGGCGAACTCGGCCAGCCTCCGCTGCAGTCGGGCGACCGTCAGGTCGCCCGACTGCGAAGCCGGAGAGGACGGGGCGGCGGGGGCGGGCCGGCTGGTGCCCGGTGCGGGACGGCTGGAGGGTTCGCTCACGTCCCCAGGTCTACCAGGCGGACTCCGGGGGCCGCCTCCCGTACCGCCGCTCCCGCATCGCCCACCGCGCCCAGCAGACGCACATGCCCCCGCTCGCCCATCCGCACTGCCAGCGACAGCAGTTCGCGTGTCTGGCGGACGTCCAGTCCGCGGTCCAGACCGTCCGCCAGCACGGTCAGCGCCTGCCGCGCGGGCAGCACCTCCTGCGCCGGATCCATCGAGAGCACGCCGGGACCGGTGAGGAGCACCAGAGCCAGAGCCGTGTAACGCAACTCCCCGTCGCCCAGCCACTCCAGCGGCGTGCGCGGCCCGTCCGGTCCGCGGACCAGCAGGGCGCGCAGCATGCCCCTGTCCCGTCCGCCGTCCTCGACGTCCGACGCCAGATCGGCGACGGGACCCGCGCATCCGGCCCGCACCGCCGCGACGAGCAGGCCGTACCGGGTGGTGCACTCCATGCGCGTGCGGCGCAGCACCGCCGCCAGGTTGTCGCAGCCGCCCCGCAGCAGCCTGTCGGCCGCCGAGACGGGATCGCGCATGTTCTCCGGGCGGGGGTCGCAGGCGAAAGCGGCGCGGAGCGCCACAACGACCTGCTCCGCCGCGGCCAGCACGCGCTGCTCCTCCTTGCTGCCGCCCGCGACGCGCAGGGGCAGCAGGGCGGTCGCGAGCCGGTCGGCGGGCAGGCGCGCGCGGGTGACGCGGCCCGGCCCCGCGCTGTGCCACTCGGCCTGCACCGCGGAGTGCGACGGATCGCGGAGCGCCGTGGACAGCAGAGTGCGTCCGTCGGCGGCGGTCAGGCGCTCGCCGGCGATGCGCAGCGACGGTTCGGCCTGCACCGCCAGGTCGAGACGGACCGGGCCGGCGGGCCCGTCGACGGTGCAGCCGAACTTGAAGCCGCGGCGCCCCTGGGCGTCCGGCCGCGCCGTGCACGGCACGTACGATGCCGCTCCCCCGGCACACCGCCCGAAGACCTCGCCGAGCGCCTCCCCGCCGCCGAGCCGCGCCAGAGCCTCGTAGGCCTCCAGCACGCTGGACTTGCCGCTGCCGCTCGGGCCCGTCAGCAGCGTCACGGGCTCGAGCGGGACGGTGCACTCCTTCAGCGCACGGAAGGCGGACAGCCGCAGCCGGGTGACGGTGGCCGGAGACGGACGCGCCGCGCCCTCGTCCTGGGACGGCGGGGAGTGCTCCGCGGCAGGAGCCGAGGCGGAGACGGGAGCGGGGGCGGGGGCAGGACCGGAGACGGGGGCCGGGGCGGGAACAGGGTTGCTCGTGGCGTGCATGAACGGACGCTATGCAACCTCCGGGCCGCTGAACCGTTCCGTCTCTCCGCGGGCCCACCGAACGAGCGACAGGCCCCGGCACACCAGGGACCTTCAGCCCGGTCCCGGCGGCCCTCGCCCGCCGACCCGGCTGGCCGCCCTCGGTACCGGTGAACTCCCCCGCCCGCTCGGCGCTTCGCGGAGCCGCCCGGAGGGATCGGTGCCACGCTCGGGCTGCCCGACGGAGTCTTGCGCCACTGATCGCGGGAGGTAGGCGTGCCGGTGGACGGGAACGAGCAGGCCCACGACGGCGAGGTCCCCGTGGATCTGTCCGAGGGGTTCGGCGAACGGCTGCTGGGTCAGCTGCTCGACCGCGCGCACGAGATGCCCCCTCAGCTCATCGCCCCGCTCGTGGCGGAGGAGATCCACAGGATCGGGGGACGCGACGTCTCCATCCATCTGCAGTGCTACGAGCAGCTCCATCTGATGCCGCTGCGGGGAGCGGGCCTCGTGGCGGGCGAACCGCTCGCGATGGACGACTCCACGGCCGGCTCCGCCTTCCTCCGGCGGAGGAGTCTGGAGGAGCCGCACGGGGACGGCGTGCGCATGTACCTGCCCCTGCTGGACGGCAGCGACGAGGTCGGCATCCTCACCGTCACCCTCGATTCGGTCGGCGAGCACGACAGGCGCCTGCTGGGCCGGCTCGCGGGGCTCGTAGCCGACATGATCGTCACGAAGAACAACTACACGGACGTCTTCTTCCAGACGCGCAGGTGCAAGCCGATGCAGCTCGCGGCCGAGATCCAGTGGGCCCTGCTCCCGCCGCTGTCGATGCAGACTCCTCAGGTGGCGCTCGCGGGCGTCCTGGAGCCGGCCTACCAAGTGGCCGGGGACAGCCTGGACTACGCGCTCAACGACGAGACGCTGCACCTGGCCATCATCGACGCCATGGGGCACGGCCTGAACGCCGCGACGCTGGCGAGCGTCGCGGTGGGCGCCTACCGCCACGCCCGCAGGGGCGACGTCGGCCTGGACGAGCTGTACGCGTTCATGGACGAGGCCATCGTGGCGCAGTTCGGCCCCGACCAGTTCGTCACGGCCCAGATGATGCGGCTCGACGTGGGGACGGGCCACCTCCAGTGGTGCAACGCGGGGCATCCGCCGGCGTTCCTGATCCGCGGGCACCGGGTCGTCGGGACGCTGGAGAGCCCCACGACGCTTCCGGTGGGTTTCGGCGGCGGCACGCCGCAGGTCGCCTCGACGCAGCTTCACCCCGGGGACCTCGTGCTCTTCTACACCGACGGGCTCGTCGAGGAGCACGAGAGCGGCGGAGAGCTGTTCGGGGAGGAACGCCTCGTCGACATCGTCGAGCGGATCCTGCCGCTCGGGCAGGGCGTGCACGCGATGGTGCGCGACCTGTCCTACACGCTGATGCAGGAGCGGGGCGGCGCCACGAGCGACGACGCGACGCTCTTCCTCGTCGAGTGGCGTGGAGGCGATGTCTCCGTCCTGGCGACGCCGGATCTCTGACGCAGGGCTCGGCCCGGGTTCGGCTCCGGGGCCCGGGGCTCCGGCGCTTGGCGCGAACGTGATGGCGGCGGCGGGGTGCGTGGCCGCGCGGCGGCCGCAGCAGGAGTTGCGTTCGCTAACCGACTCACCGTCAGAAGCCGTGCGACGGCACCGCGGCAGGAGCGGGGAGGCCGTCCCGAACCGGGACGCGGCTGGCAGCCGCGGTGCCCGCCCCCGGCTTCGCGAACGGGGCGCCCCGCACTTGCGGAAGCGCATACATCCGGGCAGCCGATAACTCCCGCAATTTTGACGGAAAGGCCTGAGGAAATGTCACCGGAGAGGCGATCCGAAAGTGGCGGGAATTGCTACTGGCGCGGCACCGCGATCATGATTTCCGGAGCCTGCGTTTATCGAACTGTGACCAAAAATCTGCTAGTTGACATGTACTCATCTGGTCCTTCACCTGCTAATTCTTAGATGTTCACATCCCCCACACCTTCGGAGAAGACAACTTCATGCGCACATTAAAGCTGCTGTTCGCCGCCGTGCTGGCGTTCGTGGCCGTGGCCTTCACAGCACCAGGGTCACATGCGGCCGAGGGTAAATATGTCGCTCTGGGAGATTCGTACACCGTCGCGGTAGGCACCAATACCTACGACAACCCGGACGACGCCTGCCGGCGCGGCCCCACCTCCTACACCAGGCTGTGGGCCGCCGCGCACCCGAACGTCGGTTTCGTGGAAGCGGCGTGCTCCGGCGCGACCACGGCAGACGTGCTCAGCACGCAGGTCGGCCAGCTGACCGCGGACACGTCCCTGGTGACTGTTCAGGTCGGCGGCAACGACGTCGGTTTCGTCGACGTTCTGAAGAACTGCATTCTCACCGCGGACGACGACGACTGCCTGGCAGGGGTCGAAGCGGCAAAGGCAGCTGCGAACAGCCAGCTGTCCCCGCAGCTTTCGAAGACGTACGCGGCCGTTCGCGCTGCCGCGCCGTCCGCGAAAGTCATCGTCGTCGGATATCCCCGGCTCTACACAATTGGAGGTGACTGCGGCATTCTCGGCCTCAGCGACAAGGAGCGCACCGCTCTGAACTCCGCGGCCGACACGCTTGCCGAGATCATGTCCGCGCGTTCGAAGGAAGCAGGCTTCACTTTCCTCGACGCGCGTCCTGTGTTCGACCCGCACACGATCTGCTCCGGCAACTCGGAATGGGTCACCAGCCTCGAGTGGGAAAAGCTCAACGAGTCCTACCACCCGAACGTCGAGGGTCACAGGGACGGCTACCTCGCCGCCCTCAACCCCCTGATGGGCTGACAGATCTGAGCCCGCCGGTCTCCGGCGGACAGCAAGGGCGCCCGTCCTCGTGACGGGCGCCCTTCGCTTGGCCGGGCCCGCCTCGGGGGCCGGTCTCCGGGGGGACTAGCGGCCGGCCTTCGCGAGCTTGTCCGACGAGTCGTCGTCCTCGCCCACGAGCATCTGGGAAGCGGCGAGTTCCCGGTAGAGGGGGTCGGACTTGACCAGCTCTTTGTGGCTGCCGAACGCGCGGACCTCGCCGTGCTCCATGACGACGATCTGGTCCGCGTGCGTGACCGTCGAGAGCCTGTGGGCGATGGCGATCACCGTGCACTTGCGGGCCGCCTGGTCGACGGCCTCCCGCAGTGCCTGCTCGTTGCGGGCGTCGAGCTGGGCCGTCGCCTCGTCGAGCAGCAGCACCTCGGGCTTGCGCAGCAGCGCGCGGGCGATCGCGAGGCGCTGGCGCTCACCGCCGGACAGCGAGACGCCGCGGTTGCCCACCTCGGTGCGCAGGCCGTCGGGGAGCCGCGCGATCAGCGCGTCGAGCCGCGTCACGCGCAGGGCTTCGGCGATGTCCTCCTCCGAGGCGTTCGTCGCCGAGTACTTCAGGTTGTCCTCCAGGGTTCCGGCCATGACCGGCGAGTCCTGCTCGACGTACGCGATGCGCCTGCGCACCTCGGCACGGCGCATGGTCTCGATGTCGACGCCGTCGATGACGATGCGCCCGGCCGTCGGGTCGTAGAAGCGCTGGAGCAGCGCGAACATGGTCGTCTTGCCCGCGCCGGACAGGCCCACCAGGGCGGTCTGCGTGCCGCCGGGGATGGTGATGTCGATGCCCTTCAGCGCCGTGCCGCGCCCCGGGTAGGAGAACCGCACGTCCTGGAACTGGATGGTGGGCGGGCCGGGGATCTTCAGCTTCAGCGTGGACGGGCCGTCGATGCCGGTGTCCTGGCCACTCGCGGGGGCGGCCTGGCCCGGCACCTCGAAGCCCTGACCGTTCGTGTGCGCGTTCGGCGGGACGTAGGACTTTCCGTACGCGGGCAGCGGCCCCGTCGCCGTCCCGTTGCCGTTGCCGTTGCCGTTGCCGTTCGCGTTCGCACCGGCCGCGGGAAGCGCGGGGAGGATCGGCTCCTCGTCGACGTCCGCCTCGACGGCCATGCGCTTGATCTGCTCGATGCGGCCCACCGCGCCGAGACCCTGCTGGAGCATGCCGAGCCCCGCGACGAGGGAGCCGATCGGGCTGGCCAGGTAGAAGACGTAGAGCAGGAACGCGATCAGTTCGGGCGTCTCGAGGTCGCCGGAGGCCACGAGCGCGCCGCCCACGCCGAGGACGGCGAGGAAGGCGGCCTGGATGGAGACGCCGGAGAGGATCTTGACGACGGCGACGTAACGGGCGCCCACCAGGCCCGCCTGGTACGCGCCGTCGATCGCCCGTTCGGCGACCTCCGTCTCACGGTCCTCGGCGCCGTTGGCCTTGACGGTACGCGCGGCGCCGAGCGTGCGGTCCAGCGCTGCGCCGACGGCACCGATCGACTCCTGCGCGCGGGAGACGGCCTTGCGGATGCGGGGCAGGATGCCGCCCATCACCAGACCCACCGTCAGCAGCACGCCGATCGTGACGCCCAGCAGCCCCAGGTGCACGACTCCCATGAGCACGGCCGCGCCGAGGATGCTGAGCACGCCGTTGGCGATCATCACCAGACCCTCGGTCGCCGCGTTCTGCAGCAGCGTGCTGTCCGAGGTGACACGGGCGATCAGGTCGCCCGGCGGACGGCGGTCCAGCTCCGGGATGCGCAGCCGGATCAGGCGGAAGACGAGGTCCTGGCGCACCCGGCGGACGACGCGCTCCGACGTGCGCTGCTGCCACCAGGACTGCAGGCCGGTGAGGCCGGCGCCCGCCACGACGAGACCGCCCAGCACGATGACGGGGCCGACCACGTCGCCGTCGTCGGCGAGGGAGTTCAGCACCTGCTGCGCCACCAGCGGCTGCGCCAGTCCCGCCCCGCTCGCGGCCAGCACGAGCAGCAGCGTCGCGAAAAGCACCAGGCGGTGGGGGCGCGCGTATCCCATCAGCACCCGCAGGGGCGCACGCTTGCGGTGGTCGATGCGGAGGATGCTGGCCCGTGGGTGCCCTGCGGTGCCGGGCACGGTCGGCTGCGGGGGTGCGGGAGGGGGCTGGGAGCCCTGGAAGAGCCCGAAGTGTTCGGGACTTCTCGGAGCCGTCGTCATGTGGGAGTCCTCAGGTCGCATTCGGACGGGTTCAGCGTGCTGCCTGGGCGTCCGCCGGCCGGGCTGCGATGCGGTCGAGATGGTCGGCGGCGGCGAGCACCCCGCCGGCGTCGCGGAAGGAGCGCCCGATCGCCTCGGCTGCCGCCCGGTGTCCTCCCTCTGTGCCGAGGACGGACTCGACGGCCGCGGCCAGCCGTGGGGCGTCCACCCTGTTGAAGCGCACCCTCACGCCGGCGCCCGCGTCGACCACCTGCCCGGCGACGATCGGCTGGTCGTCGCGGATGGGGGCCACGACGAGCGGAACCCCGTGCCACAGGGATTCGCAGACGGTGTTGTGGCCGGCGTGGCAGACGACGGCGTCGAGGTGCGGGAGCAGGTCGAGCTGGGGCACGTACTCGCGCACGAGGACGCTCTCCGGAACTCCGCCGGGCATTCCGTCGAGGACGCCTCCGGGGTCGACGACGATGCCCTGCACCCGCTCGCGCAGCGCGTGGAGCGCGCCGACCGCCTCCGTGAGGAAGCGCGTACCGGCGTCGAGGTTGGCGGTGCCGAGCGTGACGAGGACCTTGCGGCGGCGCGGGTCCAGGTCCCCGTACGGGAAGTCGCTCTGCGCGGCGCGCGGGGCGATCGCGGGCCCGACCAGCTCGATACGGTCGCTGGGCAGCGGTGCGTCGCCGAGTAGCGCGCGCCCTGTGAAGGCGATGACTCCGTGCGGCGAGTAGCGGGGGTCGGTCGTCTTCCGCGGGTCGCCGAAGCTCTCGCGCAGGGAGGCGAAGATGCCCTTCAGCCAGGCGTCGACCTTGGGCATCGAGGAGAGCGGGTCGGTCAGTTCGGCCGAGGTGCTCACCGACGTCACGTAGGGGATGCCGCGCCGCTCGGCGACGAGGGCGCCCGCGACGGCGTGCTGGTCGTGGACGATCACGTCCGGGCCGAACGCCTCGACGGCCGACTCGACGCCCGGGGCCATCAGTTCGGCCAGCGGGGCGAAGAACTCCTCCCACAGGAAGCGGAACGCGGCGGGCCCGGTGAGCTTGGCGGGGCGCTTCAGTCCGACGTCCGGCATCCGCGTCTCGAAGACCACGGCGTCCGCTCCGGCGAGGCGGTGGATCTGCTCGGGGTAGCCCGCCCACGCCACGCGGTGCCCGCGCCGGGCCAGTTCGTCCGCGACGCCGAGCAGCGGGTTGATGTGCCCGACCAGAGGGGGGACGACGAGGAGGAAGCGAGTCACCGTACTGCCTCGGTCAGTTCGTGCTCCCGTACCCACGCCAGGAGGATGTCGCGGGTGTCCTCAGTGCGCTCCACGAGGACGGAGTGCCCCTGGTCGGGCAGCACCACGGTGCGGCAGCGGTCGAGTTTGGCCTCCAGGGACGGCACTTGGGCCGACAGCCCCGACTCGTCGCCGAATATCGCCAGCAGCGGGCAGCCGATCGCGGAGAGGTCGTCGGATATGACGCGTCCGCTGGGGACGTCCTCGGCGAGGGTGGTGGTCTGCAGGATGCGGCTCGCACCGCGCGAGAGGCGGGCGGTGTGCGCGCCGTGGTTGTCCTTGATCCAGCCGATGACCTCTTCGTGCTTCAGCCGGTCCTTGGCGTCGGCGAGCCCCTCGGCCATGTGCTGGGTCCACTCCACGACGGGCGGCTCGGACTCGATCATGCTGACGGTCGCGACGCGGTCGGGGTGCCAGGCGGCGGCAGCGGCGGCGATCGTGCCGCCGAAGGAGTTGCCGACGACGTGGACGCGGCGGTGCTCTCCGAGCGCGTCGAGCAGCCCGGCGAGGTCGCCGACGAAGCGTTCGAGCTGGTAGCCCGTCTCGGGCCGGTCGCTCCTTCCGTGGCCGCGCAGGTCGTACATGATCACGTCGATGCCCTCGGCGGCGAAGGCCGGGCCGAGCGTGAAGTAGTAGCTGGCCAGGCTGTCCGTGAGCAGGCCGTGCACGAAGACCACGACCGGCGGCTCGCCGAGCGCCTCGTCGCGGCCGGCGGCGGGCAGTCTCTGCACGTGGGTGGTGATCTCTCCCGTGGAGATCTTCATCCGGATCAGCCCGCTTCCGTGGCGCGCAGCGATTCCACTACATGGTCGACGAGCTGCCCGACGGTCAGCGCGATGATCTCGTCGAGTTCCAGCTCCGCCACGAACTCGGCGAAGTTGACGCGGTCACCGTAGTGCTCGCGCAGCGACCCGGACAGCGCCACGAGGTCGATGCTCTCCAGCTCGAGATCGTCGTGGAAGGTGGTCTCCCGGCCGATCTCGGCCTCGTCGAGTCCGTAGTCCTCGAGCAGCGCCCGCAGCATGCCGGAGATGTCCGCCAGCACGGCCCCCTCGTCGGTTCCCGACGGCGCCTGCCCGACGGGCTGCACCGGTGCGAACCCGGTCGCGTCAGTGGTCATTTCGCACTCCTGTTTCCTCGTATGCGGTCGTCCAGGCGACCACGTACTGCCGCTCGGGCAGGCCCGGCGGATTGGATGTAACGCGCACCCGCACGTCGTGCGAATGGCCCCCGTACATCACGCGGAGCCGGCCGGTCTCCGCCGCCACCACGCGGTAGTCGGCCGGACGTCCCCGCAGTCCCGTTCCGCGCAGCTTCGCGACGGCCTCCTTGGCCGCCCAGAACCGCGTGAACCAGACGGCTTCACCGTCCTGGCCGGGCTCTGCGCCGCCCGCGCCCTCGGACACTTCGCGCAGCAAGGCGAGCTCCTCCCGGCCGCACGCCGTCTCGACAGTGGCGCGCGGACGTTCGGTGATCTCCTCGACGTCGATACCGCACGGCCCGCGCCGCGCGATGGCGACACCGCACTCCGCGCGGTGCGCGATCGACACCACCAGGCCGTCGCCGAGTTCGCGGCCGTGCACGCCCCGCACGAAGGGGCGGCCCTCGTCGTCGTTGTGCACCGCGATCTCGGCCGGGTAGACGTCGCCCGCCCCCTCCGACCACAGCACGTCGCGCACCGCGTCCTTCGCCGCGATGCGGCCGAGGAGGAACTGCCGCCTGCGGACGGGCGGAAGCTCGCCGTAGCCGGTGCGCTCCGCGCTGCCGAGGACGTTGCGCATCATCAGCTCGCGCGTCGCCAGGTCGGGCCAGCGCTCGTGCACCTGCGCGTAGCCCTCGGGGTGCCGGGTGGAGAGCGTGTTGGAGCCGGGGAAGCGGTCCACGGCCCGGATGCCGGGGTCGGTGTCGAACCGGCGGTCCGTCCAGCCGTGCAGCTCCGCCCAGACGCGGCCCCGGTGGAGCAGCTGCATGTCGGCGGTGAGCGTGCTGTGGGTGAGCCCGGTGATGCGGATCGAGCATTCCAGCCGCTCGCCGGGGCCCGGTTCGGGACCGTGGAAGCGGATGCGGTCCATGCTGACGGGGAAGACCGTGGTGCGCTCGGTGAGCGTCGCCATGATCCAGTAGCCCAGCAGCTGCCCCACGTTGTCCAGCAGGGAGCCCGGCGCCTCGGGCGCGGTGAGGACGCCCCGCACGTGGCGGTCGCCGATGGCGGTCAGTTCGCTGACCCCCTGGAAGAGGGGTCCGTGGAACATCCACCGCTCCGTGTAGAGCTGTTCGGCGCGCATCTCGGGGACGCGCTCCGCGGCCGGGTCGAACGTCCAGGCATCGGGCGGCGGTCGGTGCTGCCCGGCGAGCTGGACGACGGCCTGCGAGGAACCGGTGAGGGCCACCTCGACCTCGTCGGGAGCGATCCGACGCACCGTCACCGGGACGTCGACCGAGGGCACGGCCTCGATCCACTTCAGCAGCCGCACCTCCCGCAGCCCGACGGCGCGCATCCCCGGGGCTGCACGCTCGGCGAACTCCATGAGGTGCTTGATGACGGTCGTGGCCGGGACGATCGGCCAGCGGTCGGCGGGGTCGGGCCAGCCGGGGCGCTGCCGGAAGAAGCAGTGGTCGAGGAGGTAGGGCATCTCCTCGACGCCCACCCGCAGCACCGGAGGCACGTCCGCGGCCGGGGGCTCGGCGGCGCGCGGCGCGGGTACGGCGGGGCGCCGCACCGGTCCGCGTGGGGGTGCGGCCCGCCGGGCGGCGCCGGCGCCGATGAGGTCCGCCGCGGCCGACGCGGTGTCGTTCAGGAGCGCGGAGAGTTCCGCTGCCAGCGGGTTGCGCGCACCTGCCTGGTCGAGGCGGGTGAGGGAGGCGGAGGACGCCGCGACCGCGGGCCTTGCGGCGGTGTCCGCGGCCGCTCCCGCGAGCGATCCCCGTACGGACTCGGGCAGGGAGATCAGCGCGCCGCCCAGGTCGAGGCGCACGCCGGGCCGCTTCGTCTTGCCCGGCGCCGGCTGCGCCGCGGTACGGGCTGCGGCCGCCGGACGGTCGTCCCGCTGCAGGAGGGGCGCGACGTCGGGCTCGGCGCCGTCCACCCACAGCGCGGTGACGACCCTGCGCAGCTGCGCGAGGCTGTCGCGGTTCCCGGCGTGGGCGGAGACGACGAGGTGGTCCCGTCCGGAGAGGGTGTCGTCGATGAGGGAGCCGAGCTGTCCCGCGCCGAGCTGGATGAAGGCGCGGTGTCCCGCTTCGTACATCGCGGAGACCATCAGCCGGAACCGCACGGGTTCCAGCAGGTGCCGCACGAACAACTCCCGTACGGCTTCCGGCTCTTCCGGGTAGAGCGACGCCGTCGTCGCGGACCACACGGGAGTGGTCTGCGGGTGCAGCGTGTAGCTCTCGGCGGCGGCGCGGATGGGGCCGAGGTACGGGGCGAGCATCGGGGTGTGGAAGCCGGATCGGAACGGCAGCACCTGCCCGATGACGCCGCGGGCGCGCATGCGCACGACGACGGCCTCCACCGCGTCCTCGGGGCCGCAGATCATCGACTGGTTGGGCGCGTTGTCGTGGGAGAGCACCACGTCGCCGCGGCCGTCCAGTTCGGCGAGCACCTGCTCGGCGGGCATGCCGAGCACGCCGAAGACGGCGCCCGGGACCCGCAGAGCGTCCGGGTCGAACCCGGCGAGGAACGCGTCGACCTCGTCGGCGGAGTGGATCCCGCCGCACGCCATCGCCGTCCACTCGCCGACGCTGTGGCCTGCCACGGCGTCGGGGACGACCGCGAGCCTGCGCAGCGCGGCGTCCAGCACCCTGCCGAGCTGGAAGACGGCGGCGCCGTGGCGGCCGACGTCGCCGACCTTCGCGCCGTTCTCCTCGCCGCCGTGCGGCCATTCGAGGCCGAACCGTTCGGCGAGTTCGGCCACGCGGGGCTCGAACTCGGCCTCCAGGCCGGGGAAGACGAACGCGGTGCGGCCGCCGGCCGGGCCGAGCATCGGGCTGGGGCTGAACCACACGTCGCTGCGTCCCCGCCACGGCGCGCCCTTGCCCACGGCCTTGCGTGCCAGTTTCAGGCGGCGTGCCGTGGGGTCGACGACGCCCAGGCGGCACGGCTCCGTGACCCTGGACCGCTCGTCCAGTCCGGACGCGAGGACGGCCGAGTCCTCCCGGTCCAGGAGGGCCGCGAGCTCCTCGGGCGTCTCCGCCGCCAGCCGCAGCACCCGCTCCGGTTCGGTGACGGTGACGGCTGCCCGGGCCGGGGCCGTGGCGTCGGCCGCGGGGGTGGTCGCGGCTGCTGCGCGGCCGGCGGGCTGCTCCAGTACGACGTGGGCGTTGATGCCGCCGAAGCCGAAGGCGTTGACACCGGCCCGGCGCGGCGCTCCCGACTCCGGCTGCTGCCACGGCTGGGCCTCGGCGAGCGGACGGAAGCGGGTGCGCTCCAGCGCGGGGTGCGGGTCGTCGCAGTGCAGCGTGGGAGGCAGCACTCCGTGGTGGACGGCGAGCGCGGCCTTGATGAATCCGGCGATCCCCGCGGCCGGCATGGTGTGGCCGATCATCGACTTCACGGAGCCGATGGCGGCGGGCGAGCCGTCCGGGGCTTCGCCGAACACCTCGCCGAGAGTGGTCAGTTCGGCGCCGTCACCGGCGGGGGTGGCGGTGCCGTGCGCCTCGATCAGGCCGACGGCGTCGGCGGCGCGCGGGTCGAGCCCGGCCACGTCCCACGCCTGGCGCACGGCCCGTACCTGCCCGCCGGGGTCCGGGTTGAACAGGCTCGCGGACCGCCCGTCGCTGGCCACGCCGGTTCCGGCGACGACGGCGTAGACGCGGTCGCCGTCGCGTTCGGCGTCCGCCAGCCGCTTCAGCACGACGACGCCGGTGCCCTCACCGATCAGCACCCCGTCCGCGTCGCGGTGCAGGGGCCTGATCCGCTGGCTGCGGGAGAGCGCGCCGAGCTGGCTGAAGACGCTCCACAGGGTGATGTCGTGGCAGTGGTGGACGCCGCCGGCGAGCATGATGTCGCAGCGTCCGGCGTCGAGTTCGCGCACCGCGTGGTCGACGGCCACCAGTGACGACGCGCAGGCGGCGTCGACGGTGTACGCCGGTCCCCGCAGGTCGAGCCGGTTGGCGACACGGGATGCGGCCAGGTTCGGTACCAGCCCGATCGCCGACTCGGGTGCCTCCGGGCCGAGTTGCTCGGCGAAGGCGGACCGCACCTGCTCCAGGCGGTCGTCGTCGAGTTCCGGCACCAGCTCGCGCAGGGTGCGCATGATCTGGTTGCTGGTACGCACCCGCTGGTCGAGCCGGACCAGTCCGGGCGTCAGGTAGCCGCCGCGGCCCAGCACGACGCCCGCGCGCTGACGGTCCGCGGGGAGGATCGCCTCTCCGCCCGCGTCCTCGATGGACTGGTGCGCCACGTCCAGCGCGATCAGCTGGTCGGGTTCGGTGCCCGGCACCGAGTTGGGCATGATGCCGAAGCGGGTCAGGTCGTACTCGGCGGCCTGGTCGACGAAGCCGCCGCGGCGGCAGTAGACCCGGTCGGCCCGCGGGGGCCCGTCCGCCGCGTAGAACCCCTCGTCCCAGCGCCCGGCCGGCACGTCGGTGATGGCGTCGACGCCGCCGAGGATGTTCCGCCAGTAGCCGTCGAGGCCGGCCGCGCCCGGGAAGAGCGCGGCCATCCCGACGACGGCGACCGGCGTGCGCGAGGGGGTTGCCACGGGTGTCACCACCCTGATGCAGCGGAGACCACCGCGTGCACCGTGGGCGCTCCCCAGGCGAGTTCGCGCAGCAGGCTCAGCGGCCCCTCCTCGGGGTCGATGAGCTTGATGCCCCGCGCCGCGTAGGAGCGCATGAGCTCCGGGGTCACCATGCCGCTGTTGGTCTCGGACGCGGCCCACGGGCCCCAGTGGACGGTGAGGCCGCGGCGGTCCTCGGTGGACCACCTGCGTCCCAGCTCCTCGAGGGCGTCGTTGGCCGAGGCGTAGTCGCACTGCCCACGGTTGCCGAGTGCCGCCGCGATGCTTCCGAAGAGCACCGCGAAGCGCGGGCCTTCGGGCAGCGCGGACACGGCGTCGAGGAGTACCCGGGCGCCGTCGGCCTTGGTGGTGAAGACACGGCGGAAGGACTCCGGCGTCTTCTCGGCGATGAGCTTGTCCTCGATGACTCCGGCCGCGTAGACGACTCCGTCGAGCCTGCCGTGCTCGGCGTGTATCTCCTTCACGGCGGCGCGTACTGCTTCCTCGTCCTTCACGTCGACCGAGCGGTAGCGCGCCTGGCTGCCCGACTCGCGCAGGGCGGCAAGGGTTTCGCGTACCTCGCGCTCCGACAGGACGGCGGCGACGGCGCGTTCGATCTCCGCCGGCGACTTCATGCCGGAGCCGATGAACGCGGCGCGCAGCTCGTCGCGGTTGCGGGCCGAGGCCGTGGCCGGATCCTCGTCCCCGTCCGGCACGGGCGTGCGGCCGAGGAGTTCGATGCGGCAGCGGCTGGCGTCGGCGATGGTGCGGGCGAACCGTGCGGTGATGCCGCGGGCTCCGCCGACCAGCAGGACGACCGAGTCGCGGTCGAGTCCGGCCGCGGCCGCCTCGGAGACGCCGTCGCCCGCCGGGCCGGCACCGGTGGCGGCGACGGCGCCCAGGTCGGTGCGGGTCAGCCGCAGCGCCCGGCGGCGTCCGCCGTCCGCGAGGACGACCGGTTCGCGTTCCGTGGCGCCGAGTTCGGCGACGACGGTCTCGGCGACCCTCTCCAGGCTGTCGTCGGAGCCGACCTCGACCAGCGACGCCGCGAGCTCCTCGTACTCCCGGGCGACGCTGCGGAAGAATCCGCGAAGACCCGTCGCGGCGCCCTCGGCGCGGCGGTCGACGGCCAGCAGGCGCTTGGGCCCGGCCGCGAGCACGGACTGGAAGAGCGGGAACATCTCGGGGAGTTGGGCGTCGGGCGACTCGAAGGCGTGCAGGTGCACGACGGCGTCGCCGAACCGCTCGGGCGACTGCCCTTCGGCCACTGTCCGCGGTACCGCGCCGGCAGCCGTCAGCTTCTCGGCCAGGAGGCCGGCGAGCGGGCCGCCGCCGAGCAGCGTCACCTCGGCGCCCGCGGGGAGCGCCGCGTCGGGCGCGGGCAGCTCGGTCTCGGTGAACTCCAGGCGCTGCGGCGCCACGACGACGGCTTCGCCTCCGTCGGCGGCCGGTGCGGCCTGCTCGGCGGGGGCGGGCGTCTCGTCCGCGGAGGCGCCGCCGCCGAGGCGGGTCATGAGGAGTTCGGTGATACCGGCAGCCGTACGAGCCGTGCTCAACTCGTCCAGATCCGCGTCCTGATCGACGGGCAGACCCAGCCGCACCGCCAACTCACCAGCGATCTCAGCCCTCTTGATCGAGTCCACACTCAGATCCGCCTCCAGATCCAAGCCCGGCTCGATCATGTCCACCGGATAACCCGTACGCTCCGCCACCACCGCGAGCACCTGACCCAGCACCGCATCCGCATCCAGCACGGGAGCAGCAGGGACAGCAGCAGCCGGAGCAGCGGCAGCCGGAGCAGCCGCCTGCGGGGCGGAGTTCAGGCGGGTCGTGAGGAGTTCGGTGATACCGGCAGCCGTACGAGCCGTGCTCAACTCGTCCAGATCCGCGTCCTGATCGACGGGCAGACCCAGCCGCACCGCCAACTCACCAGCGATCTCAGCCCTCTTGATCGAGTCCACACTCAGATCCGCCTCCAGATCCAAGCCCGGCTCGATCATGTCCACCGGATAACCCGTACGCTCCGCCACCACCGCGAGCACCTGACCCAGCACCGCATCCGCATCCAGCACGGGAGCAGCAGGGACAGCAGCAGGGACAGCAGCAGCCGGAGCAGCCGGGGCCGCAGCGGCCGGAGCAGCGGTGCCGGCGGGGAGGGCGGCCGGCAGCGTCACCGTGGGGGACGGCAGCGCGTGGTCTCCGGCTGCGACGGGGGGAAGTTCGGTGGCTCCCAGGTAGCGCAGCAGCACGTCGCGCTGCGCCGTCACCATCTCTCTGCTGGTACGCAGGAATTCGGCTATGAGAGCGTCCGGACCGGACAGCGTGACGCCGTCCTGAGTGGGGGATTCCGGCACGATGAGCTCCGTGACTGGGCGGGCTGGTTGGAGGGCGTTGGGCGGGATGGTGCCGTCGGCGAGGCGGATGAGCTGACCGTCGACGGTCCAGCCGGGGGATTTGACCGGGGTCGCGGTCTCCGGGTCGACGGCGTCGCGCCCCTGGAAGAGTTTTCCGGTGCGTACGTCCGTACCGGCGACGGCGAGTTGTGCGACGCCGGAGAGCAAACCGTACAGTCCTCCGCGCCGCGCGTCCTCAAGTGTGACCGTAGTGTGTGGACGGTCACCGAGAACGGCCGAGACCAGCCTGGTCAGGACCTTGCCGGGGCCGACCTCGAGGAAGACCCGGGCGCCCGACTCGTACATCGCCTCGATCTGGTCGGCGAACCGGACGGGCGCCCCGATCTGCCCGGCCAGTCCCGCGCGCACCGCATGGGGGTCGGTGTCGTAGGGCCGGGCCGTGCTGTTGGCCCATACGGGATATGCGGGCGCGTGCACGTCCATGGTGGCCAGCGTCCCGGCGAACGTCTCGCCCGCGCCCGCGACGAGCGGGCTGTGGAAGGCACACGCCACCTGCAGCGGCTTGGCCGAGAAACCGGCGTCCCGGAGGTGGCCGACGGCCCTGGTGACGGCGTCCGACGGTCCCGAGATCACCGTCTGCTTGGGCGAGTTGCGGTTGGCGGTGACGACCTCGCCGTCCAGTCCCGCGAGGGCGAGCACCTCCTCGACCTTCCCGGGAGCGGCGGTCACGGCCGCCATGGAGCCCGCGTCGCCGTCCCTGACCTGGTCGAGGATGGCCTCGGCGCGTGCCGCGCTCGCGGTGAGCACGTCCTGTGGCGCCATGGCTCCGGCGACGCCGAGTGCGACGAGTTCGCCGTAGCTGTGGCCCGCCGCCATGTCGGGACGGACACCGAGCGAGCCGAGCAGGTCGGCGGCCGCGAGTTCGACGATGCCCAGGGTGGGCTGGGCGACCGCCGTGTCGGTGATGCGCGCCAGCTGCTCGTCCCGGGTCTCCTTGTCGAACGCGGCGGGCGGGTAGAGCACGTCGGCCCAGCGGGAGCCGAGCTGCAGGTAGCGCTGCAGCTCGGGGAAGGCCACGAAGAGGTCGGCGAGCATGCCGGGACGCTGGCTGCCCTGGCCGGGGAAGAGGAAGGCCAGCGCTCCCCGCCCCTCGGCGCCGTCAGCGCCGTCGGCCTCGGCGGGGGCCGCGTAGATGCCCTGCTTGGGGTCGTGCACGCCGTCCGCCGCGCGGTGGAGCAGCGCCTTCAGCTGCTCGACGCTCTCGGCGAGCACCGCGACGCGGACGGGCTCGCCGCGGACGGCGGCCGAGTCGCTGACGCGTGCCGCACCGCGGGCGTAGTCGCGGAGCCGCCAGTCGCCGCCCGGCTGCTCCAGCTTCTCCAGCAGCCTGCGCACGGCGCGCTGCGCCGCCGCCGCGTCCTTGCCGCGGAAGGTGAACAGCTCGACGGGCCACTCGTCGCTGGCGTGCACGGCGGGCGCCTGGTCGTAGGCGCGCAGCACCGCGTGGAAGTTGGTGCCGCCGAAGCCGAAGGCGCTGACGCCCGCGACGCGTTCGGCGGGCTCGGCCGCCCAGGGACGCGCCGCCTCATGGAAGTAGAACGGGCTGCTGTCGGCCTTCCAGGCCGCGTTGGGCTGCTCGATGTGGAGCGTGGGCGGCTTGATGCCGTGGTAGAGGGCGAGCGTGGTCTTGATCAGTCCGGCCAGGCCGGCGGCGCACTTGGTGTGCCCGATCTGCGACTTGACGGAGCCGATGGCGCAGTTGCCGGGGTCCGCACCGGCTTCGGTGAACACCTCGGTGAGGGTGGCCAGTTCCGTGCGGTCGCCGACGACGGTGCCCGTGCCGTGCGCCTCGATGAGTCCGACCTGCGCGGGCGAGACCCCCGCGTTGCGGTAGGCGCGGGTCAGCGCCGCGCGCTGGCCTTCGGGGCGCGGCGCGGTCAGGCCCAGGGCCCGGCCGTCGCTGGCGCTGCCGACGCCGTCGATCACGGCGTAGATCCGGTCGCCGTCGCGCTCCGCGTCGGCCAGCCTCTTCAGGACTACGCACCCGACGCCCTCGCCGAGCGCGATGCCGTCCGCGCTCTGGTCGAAGGTGGAGGAGCGGCCCGTCGGAGAGAGGGCGTGCACCGAGGAGAACAGCAGGTAGTCGTTGATGCCGTTGTGGAGGTCGGCGCCGCCGCAGAGCACGACGTCGCTGGTCCCGGTGACGAGTTCCTTGCACGCCACGTCGACGGCGGTCAGGGACGACGCGCAGGCGGCGTCCACCGTGTAGTTGGCGCCGCCGAGGTTGAGCCGGTTGGCGATGCGTCCGGCGATCACGTTGGCGAGCATGCCGGGGAAGGAGTCCTCGGTGAGCTTCGGGAGCTGCTCGTCGAGCGCTGAGGGCAGGTCGCCCACGTAGGCGGGGAGCACCGCGCGGAGCGCGCTGGCGTTGGACAGATCGCTGCCCGCCTCGGCGCCGAAGACCACGGACGTGCGGGAGTGGTCGGCGGGCCGTCCCTCGTAGCCGGCGTCGGCCAGGGCGCGGCGTGCCGCCTCCAGGGCGAGCAGCTGCACCGGCTCGATGGCCGCGAGCGAGGCGGGGGGTATCCCGAAGCTCAGCGGGTCGAAGGGTATTTCGGGCAGGAAGCCGCCCCAGCGTGAGGGGGTGCGCTCCCCGTCCCCGTCCTCCGCGTAGTAGATCTCGGGGTCCCAGCGCTCGCCGGGGACCTCGGTCACGCAGTCCTTGCCGGCGAGCACGTTCGCCCAGAACGCGGCGAGGTCCTGCGCTCCCGGGAACATTCCCGCCATGCCGACGACGGCGATCCGCAGCGGATCGGCCGCGGGCTCCTCCTTCGCCGCTCCCCCGGCGCCGAGTTCGGCGCGCAGCCGCGCGGCGCGCGCACGGAACCGGTCGGCGGCGTGCGCGCCGACCGACTCGTGGAGGGCGGAGACGGTGGTGACGGCGTCGCGCAGCACCACGACCTCACCGGCCATGAACATGCCCTCGGCGCCCTGGCGTTCCTCGTCGACGCTGCGCAGTTCGGGGCCGACCCGCTCGATGCCCTTGCTGGCGACGCGCAGCCTGCCGACGTTGAACTTCTCGAGCTGCTCCCAGATCTCCCGGTCCGGGACGCCGGCCGCGCCGAGCTGCTCCTTGAGTCCGGCGAAGTCCGCGGTGAAGGCGCTGTGCGCGCAGCGCGTGGCGTGCCCCGGTGCGGTCTCCAGCAGGTCGGTGCGCTCCGCGGCGACGACGTGCCGCTGGAAGAGCGGCTGGATGGCGCCGGCCCGTACCGCCTCTTCCGTGAACAGATAGGCGGTGCCCATCAGTACGCCGGTGGGGACTCCGGCCCGGGTGAGGGGGGCGGCGAGTGCGGCGACCATCGACGCCGAGCGTTCGTCGTGCACTCCCCCGGCGAAGAGGACGGTCAGTTCACCTGCCGCCCCGGGTCTTTCCTTGTCGAGGAACTCCTGCAGCACCTCGACCTGGGCCTCCCACAGCGGGAAGCTGTTGCGGGGGCCCACGTGGCCGCCGCATTCGGCGCCCTCGAAGATGAACTTGCGGGCTCCGGCGGCGAGGAACTGCCGCAGCAGGCCCGGCGAGGGCACGTGGAGGAAGGTCGAGATCCCCTCGGCTTCCAGCGCCGCCGCCTGTGCCGGCCGGCCGCCCGCGATGATCGCGTGGGTGGGGCGGACCTCGCGTACGACGTCGAGCTGCGCCGACCTGATCTCCTCGTCGGCGAAACCGAGCACGCCCACGCCCCAGGGGGAGTCGCCGAGCGACGCCTTGGTGGCCTCCAGCATCGTCCTGGTCTGCTCCGCGCGGGCGAGGGCGAGGGCCAGGAAGGGCAGCGCGCCGTCGGCGGCGACGGCGGCGGCGAACTCCGGCTGGTCGCTCACCCGCGTCATGGGGCCCTGCGCGACGGGGAGCCGGGTGCCGAGTGCGAGGGCGCCGGGTGAGCCCTCGCCGAGCGCGGTCGCGGGCTCGTCGTCCTCGACGGCGGTCACGACGGCTTCGCGGATTCCGCGGACGGCTTCGGCGACGCTGCTCCAGCGCCGTGCGAAGGAGGCGGCGAGGAAGGCGTCCTGGCCGACGGGCAGGAACTGGGTGCGCAGGTCGTGTCCGCCGATGCGGGACGCGAACTCGGCGGCGTCCTGCGGCAGTTCGGGGACGCCGGGGCCACGGCGGCGCAGGACGCGGATGCCGTGGTGCAGGACGGTCTCGGAGCCGTCCAGGCCGTCGAGGGCCTCGGCGACGTCCAGGGGCAGTCCCGCCTCGTCGAGGAGGGCGAGCTGGGTGTCGAGCACGACGCCTTCGGCTCCGCCGGCGACGGCGGCCGCGGCGGTGTGGGGGCCGATGCCGCCCCACGCCCACACGGGCAGGTCGATGTCGGGGTCGGCGAGTACCTGCTGGAGCAGTACGAACGTGCTCAGTTCGCCGGCCCGGCCGCCGCTTTCGGTTCCGCGGACGATGAGGCCGTGCGCACCGGTTCCGGCGGCGCGGAGCGCCTCGGCCCGGTCGGTGACCTCCACGAGCACCCGGCGTCCGGCGAACTCCTCGGGCGAGCGGCCCGGGTCGGCGAGCAGGACGGTGCCGGCCGGCGCGGGGAGGTCGGAGACGGTGATGCCGCAGCCCGGCCGTATGCGGACGCCGAACGGGCGTTTCGACCAGCGGTCTGTGCGTTCCAGGTTCTCTGCGGCGGCGCGCGGGTCACCCGTGGGCAGTTCCAGCACGCCGAGTGCGCCCGCCGCCGAGGCGGCAGCGGTCAGCCGCGGTGACGGCCGGTGCACGGGGTTGACCGCGATGACCAGACTCGAACGCGAGGACACGTCGGACGCGCCCGTATCCAGCATCCTCATGATTTCTCCCGACTGCACGATCACCTAGGTCAGCTGACCATGCGTAGTAGACGGGACGGTTTTCCATGCGGTCAACTGACTCCTCCCTGCCTGTCCGTCACTCTCAGTCAGTCGAGAGCAACGCTGCCACGACCGGGCATTTCGCCCTCTGTGGCGCAGCAAGCAGGGCCTTCTCCCGCGCGTAATCCAGACTCAACGCAATGGACATTACGTTTGTCATGGCCATGTAACCGTCCGCTTACATGCCACACCGTGACTGTGTGGCAGATCACAGCTCTGAGGAGCAACCAGGAAGCACATTTCGCAGTCGGCAACTCACCACACGTAGCCGGTGATTCGGGTCGCCAGTGAGCTGCTGTGCGGCACTGTAGGCCGAGTGCTCCGGTCGGTCCGCGAATTTGTGCTAGTCCCAGCGGTCTTTGTTGAGGAACCGGGCGAAACCGCGCCACGATTCGGTTCCCATGACCCCGTCGACCGGTCCGCCGTAACCATACTCGGACGCCAGCCGCTGCACAGCGGACCAGGTCAGCGGCCCCGGAGCACCGTCGACGACGCCCGTGTACCCGTAGTGGTCGCGCATGTTGCGCTGAAGTGCGGCGTATGTCCGCACGCCTGGCTCTCCGTCGACGGGCCCCTGGTAACCGGACTCCAGCGACAGCCACTTCTGGGCCCGCTTCCACATGACGACACCCGGCACGCCGTCCTGCTCCGTCGTGGTCTTCGGCAGAGTTCCCCCACCGCCGGAGCCCCCGAGGAAGACGAGCGGGTCGATGCGCACACCGTTCGGGTCGATCATGTGCCAGTGCACGTGCGGCCCCGTGGAGGAGCCCGAACCGGGCGCTCCGGGCTCGCCTCCGGAGCGTCCCACGATGCCGCCGGCGGCGACCGCGGTCCCGTCGGCGAGCAGGAACTCCGAGAGGTGCATGTACTGGGTGCGGTAGCCGTTGCCGTGCTGGATGGTGACGGTGTGGCCGCCGGTGCCGTTCTCCGGGATGTTGGTGACGGTCCCGGCGCCCGCGGCCGGGAGGTCCGTACCGACACCCATGCCGTAGTCGATGCCGCCCAGGGAGCCCCGGTCGATGTGCTCCTGCCAGGTGCCGGTGATCTCGTAACCGGCGAACGGGTTGTGGAACGACGCCGCCGCGTGGGCGGTTCCCGTTCCCAGCAGGCCGCCCCCACCTGCGGCCAGGCCCAGTGTCACCGCAGTGCCTCGCATCAGCGAGCGTCTGCTGAGTCTGGGTCTCGCATCCGGACTGGAGTCGATCATGGGGGGCCTCCTCGGCGACTGTCCCGGTGGGGGTCGGAATGTCTACGCGCGGAGAAATTAAACGCCTCGTACTCACGAGTCACAAGAGGCCCGCAGGCAATGGCAATTACCTGCCACGGATTCAGGTGTAACTGCTGGTTACGTGTGGCCATTTCGACTGCCCGAGTGTCGTTCTAGCGCGATTTCGGCCGTCTGAGCGCTCTTCAGGCCACCGTCGAGGGCCTCGACGGCGTCAACCTGGCGCTGTTTTTCGCCTCTTCGGAAATCGACCTGGACAACCGGGCCAAGTCGCGTTAGAAGCAGGGGCGTTGACAAGGGACGACGACGAGCGGACGCCGGATCCCCTCCCCGCCCTCAACCGCCCTGCGGCGCCCCGCCCTTCCGCTCGGCGCGGTTGCGCAGCCACACCGGGAGGACGTACCAGCAGCAGACGAACCACAGCATGACGAGCCCCACCAGGACCTCCGCGAGCAGGCCGGGGATCACGACGTGGAGTATCAGCAGCAGCGTCGAGCCGACGGTGAGCGCCAGCAGCACCATGCCGCACATCATCAGACGCCCGGCCACCACCACGACCTCGTCCTTCATGCGCTGCCCCGACAGGAACCGGTGGATCGACACCGGGGCGATCAGCGCCCCGGTCGCGCCGGCCCCGAGGATCACCGTGACCACGTAAACGGTCCGGTCGAACTCGCCGAGGTCGTCGAAGCGCGCCGTGAACGCGACGCTCAGCAGGAAGCCGAAGAGGATCTGCACGCCGGTCTGGGCGACCCGCGTCTCCTGCAGGATCTCGTGCCACTGCCGGTTGACCCGCTCCCGGGGACTCTCCCGCTCCACCGCCTCGCCGGTGCCCGGCAGCACGCGGCTGGAGGCGTCGGCCGTCCGGCCGTGCTGCGTTCCGCTGTGCTGTGTGTCGCCGTGCTGCGCCCCGCTGTGCTGCGCGCCTCCGCGTTCGCGTTCGTCGGCCGTCGTCACCGCCGCACCTCCTGGTCCGGCCCGCACCGCCCGGGCGAGCCGTCATCGCGTACCCGTGACGCCGGGCGGACGTTCCCGGGTCACTCTGGTGTTCGTGTCCCGTACGCCCCGGAACATGCCTGCGTGACCTGCCCTCCCGGACGGCCGTCCGCGCGCGAGGAGTTGCGGCGTCCGCGTGCGAAGGCTTGTCTAAACCGATTTAAACGGGCAGGGTGCGTGCCTCCCGAGCCCGCAGCTCCCGCTGCTTCGCACCGCATCCGAACCGAAGGTGAGAGCCCGCCATGCCACTCCCCCGCCGAAGCGTCCTCACCCTGGGAGCAGCCGTACCGCTCGCGGCCGGACTCGGCACACCCGCCGCGGCCGCGACCGGCACCGGCGGGCAGGCAGGAAGCAGCGCCGGGGCGCCGGCGGAGAGGGGCGGGCCGCTCGCCAACCTCGCCCATCTCGAGTTCCTGGGCGACACGGTGAGTCCGCGGCTGATCCCCGGGCACGACACCTACCGGCTGCGCGAGGAGCCCGCGCTGGGCGCGCTGTGGACGTACGCCGACCGCGGGCCCGACGGCACGTACCGCCGTATAGGCGGCGGCACTCTCGACCCGGACACCGGTCACTACGAGCAAGGCGCGTACAACGCCGACGACATGGCCCGCGCGGCCGTCGTCCACCTGCGGCACCACGCTCTCACCGGCGCCGGCCGCGGTGCCCGCTCGGCCCGCGAACTCCTGCGCGGGCTCTGCTACTTGCAGACCACCCGGGGCGAGCACGCCGGGAACGTCGTGCTGTGGCAGCAGGCCGACGGGACCCTGAACCGCAGCGCCCTGCCTCCCGAGACCCCCGACCCCTCCGACTCGGGCCCGTCCTACTGGCTGGCCCGCTTCCTGTGGGCGCTCGGCGAGGGGTACGCCTTCTTCCGCCACGCGGAGCCGCCCTTCGCCGCCTTCCTGCGGGCCCGCCTCGAACTCGCCCTGGACGCTCTGGAGCGTGACGTCCTCTCGCGGTACGGAACGTGGGAGACGGCCGACGGCCGCCGCGTGCCCGGCTGGCTGATCACCCATGGAGCCGACGCCAGTTCGGAGGCGGTCCTCGGGCTCACCGCGTACGTGCGGGCCGGGGGCGGGCGGCGGGCGAGGCGTGCTGAGGCCCGGCTGGCGGAGGGCATCGCCGCTCTGGGTTCGGGCTCCGCCGGACGGTGGCCCTACGGCGCGATGCTGCCCACGGCGACGTCCGTGTCGCAGTGGCACGCGTGGGGTGCGCAGATGCCCACGGCCGTGGCCGAGGCCGCCGACGCGCTCGAGCGCCCGCGGCTGCTGGACGCGGCCCTCGACGACGCGGCCGGATTCACACCGGAGTTGCTGACAGCGGGCGGCTGCGACAACGGGTGGCTGCCGGCTCCCACGGACCGCAACCAGATCGCCTACGGCGTCGACTCCCGCCTCCAGTCGCTGCTGACGGTCGCCGAGCACGCGCGCCGGCCCGGCCTGTACCCGCTCGCCGCCCTGACCGCGGCCTGGTACTTCGGCGCGAACCGGGCGGGCGAGGCGGTCTACGATCCGGAGACGGGTGTCACCTTCGACGGCGTCGGCCCGGACGGGAAGATCAACCGCAACTCCGGGGCGGAGTCCACGATCCACGGCCAGCTGTCCATGCTCGCCCTGGACGCCCTCGCACAGCGCGGCGTGCGTCTCGCGCCGTCCGGACTCGACCGCGTCGCCGAGCACGACGGGCTGCGCGTCCTGGAGGCGGAAGAGGCGGAGCCCTCCGGTTCCGCGGAGGTCGTACGTCCCGACTCCCCCTGGACCGGCGAATCGCAGTACAGCGGCGACGCGTACGTGCGGCTGCCCGAAGGGGGCGGGCTCTCCTGGCGGCTGCCCGAGGGAAAGCTGCCCCTGCTCGTCTCCCCCGTCGTCGACCTCGTCGGCCGGCCGCAGGCCGGAACCACCGTCTGGAGCGCCGGCTCGGAGAGGCTCGGCCGGATCGACCACGGCGCCGGCGGCCCGCAGGGGATCAGCGCCGCACCGGGGGCGCTGACGCCCGTCCCGCTGCCCGCGGCCGTACGCGCGGGTGGGCGCCTGCGGGCCCGCGCGGAGGGAGTGGAGAAGGGGACGCTGCGGGTGGACGCGCTGCTCGTGCGGCCTGTGGTGTCGCGGCTCGTGCTGAGCGGGCCGGAGAGGTCCCTGGCGCTGCTGCACAACGCCGACGAGCGCGCGCACACCGTCGAGGTGTCCCTGCCGGGAGAAGGCCCCGTCGCCGCCGACCTGTACGACGACCGCGCGCGCCCCGCCGGACACCACACGGACAGCGGCGGCCCGACCCGGGTGACCGTCCCGGCGAGGGGGTTCGCGATCCTCCGGCGCGGCTGAGTCCCGGCCGCCCTCGGCGGCGCCTACGCCGTCCCGGCGTCCGCGCGCCGGCGGCGCGGACGCAGCGTCCGTACGGCCAGGCACAGCGCGGAGAGCACGAAGAGGGCGGCGGTGACCAGAAGCCAGCGTCCCCAGAAGACGCCGGCGTCGAGCCCTGTGTAGGCCGTGTAGTGGTGCACGCGCCCGAGAACGAGCGGATACCAGACGAGCAGCAGCACCAGCGAGATGAACGCGGGCACGCGCACGTAGTTGACCCGTCCCCGCCCATGGCCGTCCTGCCCCGGCTCGTCGGCGGCGTGCACCTCGCCGCCGGCGTGCGGGCCCCGCCGGGCGTGGCGGCGCCGCGCCAGCGTCTGGAGGGTGCGGTCGGCGGCCGTGTAGAGCGGCAGCAGGAGGAGGTCGTGCAGCAGGGCCGAGCCGGCGAACCACAGGACGATGCCGAGGACGTCGCCCTGCAGCAGGCGGATGCCGGCGTACCCGGTGAGCGCGAAGGACGCGAGCACGAGGAGCAGATGAAGAGGGGAGGCGCCGTAGCGTGAGCCCGCGCCGCGGCTGCTCCGGGCGTTCACGACTCCGCCCCGAACGTCAGCCTGGTGACCCATTTGGTGTTGTGCACGCCGGGGTTGGCGGGGACGATGATCCGCGCCGGGAAGCCGTGGTCCGCCGACAGGTCGGCCCCGTTGACCCGCAGCGCCAGCAGCGACCGCGGATCGCGTACCTGGTTCTCCCGCAGCGCGGCGGAGCGGAAGGAGCCGCGGCGCTGCACCGACTCGGCGAAGACTCCCGGCGGACGCTCCCGCAGCCCGACGAGCGCGGCGAGAGTCGTCAGACGCGGGCCGCTCCACTGCTGGTCCTCCGTGGACCAGCCCTCGACGCAGGCGATGGGCAGCGCGGCGGTGTGCTGCGGGAGCTCCAGCAACTCCGCCCGGCTGAGCACCGCTTCGCGGTCGCCGGAACGGACGGTCAGCCGCCACCGGTCCGAGATGTCGCGGGCCCGGATGCCCACGGCGGCGGCGGTCTTGTTGATCTGGAACCCGTTGGGTCCCGGTCCGGGGTCGCGGTTGTGGGGTGCGAGCAGCGCCGTCTCGCGGAGCGGGCCGCCGATGCTCTGGCCTGCCGTCACGGCGAGAAGCGCCAGCGATCCGGCGCCCACCAGGCCGAGTGAGCCCCGCCGGGAGATCGTCGGGGGCGCCGGGCGGGGCGTGACGAGGCCGGTCTCGTCCGGCGGCTCGGGTTCCGTCCGGGCGAGGGGGGTGCGCAGCTCCGCGCGGAGCCGGCCGCCCCGCAGGGTCCGCCACGCGAGGGGGATGCGGAAGGCGACGTGGACCACGAAGGCGCCGATGAAGATCCACGCGCCGTAGAAGTGCAGCGGGTAGAAGGAGCCGGGGAAGATGTAGTGCAGCTGCGCGTTGAGCAGCCCGGTCGCGAACTCGAAGAGGGCGCCGCCCACGAGCAGCAGCAGCGAGACGCGCTCCAGCGCATGGCTGAGGGACCGCAGCGGCGGCCAGGCGAACAGCTTGGGGATCACCGACCACAGCTTCGCGAGGAGCACCGGTACGAGCGCCACTCCCAGCGTCACGTGCACGCCCTGGGTGAGGCGGTAGAGCCAGGGCGGGTCGGTGGGCCAGGCGAAGAGGTAGAAGCCCAGCCATCCCTTGTCCGGTGTCTTGTCGTTGGGCGTGCCCAGCCCCGGGTTGTACGCGGCGTACGAGAGCAGGCCCGTCACGATGAGCGCTGTGACGCCGGCGAGCAGTACGGCTCCGAGCACGGACGTCAGCCAGGGTCCGCGCAGCGGGCTGCGCCAGAAACCGGGACGCGAGGGGCCGGGGGGAACGCGGCCCGCAGCGGGCCGGGTTCCTGGCGGGGCTCCGGGCGGGGTTCCCTCGCCTTCCCCTTGCCCCGGGCCGTGCCGGGCACGGTCGCGCCGTCCCGGTGCGGGCCGGGGACTCCGGCTTCGCTCGCTGCTGCCCATGCCCGTGTCCCTCCGCGTGCTCGACCGCCTGGCTGCGCGTCAGGACGACCGTATGCCGCGGAGTGTGAGCAGCTCCGTCGTCGCGGCGGCACGTCACCGGACTGTTCGATCTGCGGGCCGCTCGCCCGGTGAGGGCGGCGGGCCACGGGCGGCGGGCGGGCGGGGAGTGCGCCGAGCGCAAGACGCCGGCCTGCGCGCCCCTCGGAAGGGATGCGCAGGCCGGCGCTTCACATCACGGAGAGCGCTGGGCTCAGATGATGCTCACACCGTAGGCGGAGAGCGCCTCGGGGACCGGCTGGAAGAACGTCACGCCGCCGGAGGAGCAGTTGCCGCTGCCGCCGGAGGTGAGGCCGAGAGCGGTGCTGCCGGAGAACAGGGCGCCGCCGCTGTCGCCGGGCTCGGCGCAGACGTTGGTCTGGATCATGCCCGTGACGACACCGTCAGGACCGTAGTCCACGGTTGCGTTGAGGCCGGTGACGGATCCGCCGTGCAGCCCGGTGGTGCTGCCGCTGCGCTGGACGGACTGGCCGACCGTGGCGTTCCCCGCACCGGTGATCTCCTGGTAGGAGCCGTTGTAGAGGGAGACGCGGCCGTCGGCGGCGCTCGGGTTGGAGTGCTGGATCAGACCGTAGTCGTTGCCCGGGAAGCTGCTGCCGACCGTGGTGCCGATGGACCAGGAGCTGCCGATGTTGGTGCAGTGGCCGGCCGTCAGGGCGTACTTGGTGCCGGAGCTGTCCTGCACGTTGAAGCCGAGCGAGCAGCGTGCGCCGCCCGTCGTGATGGCCTCGCCGCCGGCGATGTACTTGGTGAACTTGCCCTTGGTGCGGTTGATCTCGAGGGCACCGGCGTTCTTGCCGGCCTCCTTCTTGATCTTCGCGAGGTCGGCCTTGGAGACCGTGCTGTCGATGGTGACGACGACCTTGTCGGCCTTCGTGTCCGTGTACCAGGCGGCACCGCCGACATGGGCGGTGCGCAGAGCGTCGGACGCGTCCTGGAGCGCGGCGGCACTGTACGTCGAGGGTGCCGGCTCGGCGGCCGAGGCACCGCTCGCCGGGAGGGCGAGTGCTGCCGCAGCGGCGAGGCCGGACGTTACTGCTATGAGCCGCACGCGTCTCGCAAGAGTGCGATGGGGGGTAGTGCGCGTGATCCTCACTGATTTCCTCCAGTTGGAGAACGGAGGGCCCTTCTTCGAGCCCGAGCGCGCGCGGTCAGCGGCACGACGGACCAAATCCGCCGTGTCCCTGACAAGCGCTGGAGGGAATGTTCGTTCGTCGCCCACCGTCCGCGCAAGACTCTGTTTCGGACTCGAAAAAGGGAAACTTCAGCGCCGGGACGATATGTCACTTTGATCCCCCTGATAACGGGAGAAGCGGACAGCACTGAAACCCAGTGCCCTCACCACCTACCGGCAGCGGGCACCGAGACCGCCGGGGAGGGCACCCCGCCGCGGCCCGGCGAGCCCCCCTGCCCTCAACTTCATTGCGTCATACGCGACTTGAGAGCGAGTCCTCTCCCTGCGAGCTCCCCTGGCGGCCGCATATCCGCTGCGCCGCCAGGAAGAATCCCGCCACGAGCAGCGACACCGCGGGGCCGATGAAGAAGGGTGCCGAACCGTCCGTCACCAGGCGGCCCCCCGCGTAACCCAGTCCCACGGTGTACGAGACGAAGATCGCTTCCGCGACGACCGCCCCCAGCAGGAAGCTGCGGACGGGGAAGCCGACCAGACCGGCCGTCAGCGCTCCCAGGCCACGCCCGGCCGGAACGAACCGCACGGCGATCACCGACGGCACGCCGTACCGCCGCAGCAGCCCGGACAGCCGCTCCATCGCCGTCAGGCGTCGCGTGTCACGCGAGAGCCACGCCATCGCGGGGCGCTGCGCCTTGCGCCCCAGCGAGAAGACCGCGAGATCTCCGACCGTCGCAGCCACCAGGGGAACGCATAACAGCAGCGGAAGGCTGAGCCCGCCGCTGGAGCCGGCCATGGCACCGGCACCTGCCAGCAGAGCGGAGTTCGGCACCATCGGCGGCACCGTGACGAGCACGAGAACCGCGTATATCCAGTACCCACCGTCCATGCCGCCTGTCCCTCCGACCCGGCCCCACCAGTCAGCTTCATACCCAGGCTGGCGGGCGGGGCCGCCTCACTTCGCTCCGCAGGAGGTCGCCCTGTAGTTCTCGAACTCGGGGTCGGACGGCTTGTACCTCTGCTCGAAGTCCCCCTCGTCGAGGTCCGGGAAGTGCTGCTGGAACGTCATCCGCCAGCGCGTGTCGAGGAACTTCTTCAGGGAGCGGTTCAGTCTGCGGCAGTCGGCGCCGTGCTTCTCGCGGATCCCGATCCCGTAGTACTGCTGCTTGTCGATCTTGATGTCCTCGACGACCTTCACGTGGTCCTCGTACGGCTTCTGGTGCGCGAAGCCCTCCAGCACGAGCCGGTCCGTCCAGACGGCGTCGAAGTTGCCGTCGGCCAGCTCCTTGACGCACGTCTTGTAGTCCTTGCGGAAACCGGGCTTCACGTTCTGGCCGAGCGTCTCCCTGATGGACTTCTGCGCCTGCTCCCCCTCGACGCTGCCGGGGTCGGACGTCGAACCGGAGGCGCTGCACACGCGCTTGCCGTCGACGTCCTTCAGCTTCTTGATCTCCGAGTCGCCCTTCTGGACGAGGATGCCCTGATAGGTCTTCATGTACGGGGCCGTGAAGTCGATCTTCTCGTCCCGGGCGTCGGTGATGGTGTACGTGGCGATGACCAGGTCGGCGCCCTGGTCCAGCAGGATGTCCTCGCGCCGCAGGGAGGGGATGTCGTGGGTGTACTTCTTGAACCCGACGTCGTCGGCGAGCGCGTTCAGCAGGTCCGTCTCGAAGCCCGCGTACTCGTACTCCTCGCCGCTGCGCGTGTTGAACCCCGGCTGCCCTTTCTTCACGGCGACCGTCACCGAGGGCTTGTCGAAGATCGAGGAAGCCGACTGGGAAGGCGTCCCGCCGGGGCCCCCGGAGGCTCCGCCGGGCCCGCCTCCGTCACAGGAGGCCGCGACCGTGGCCAGCGCCGCGAGGCATAAGAGCGCGGCGGGCAGACGTCGGGAGGCAGCGGACATCGGGAAGCTCCTTCTGGTCACTTGTAACGGGCCTGCTTGCCGGTGAGCGTCAACTGGCAGCCGTCGTCGGCGAGAAGGGTGACGTCGACGTCGACGCCCGGCCCGGCCGCGTCCAGCGGCAGCACCGCCGTCACCTCGCCCGCGAGCCGGACGGTGACCGGCCGCGCGAGGTCCTCCCCGCCGAACTCCAGCCGGCTGCCGGGGAGGCACGAGGTGGCGCCCGCCGTCTCGTCGCGGGCCGCCAGGGTGACGCTCAGTTCGTCGTGCCCGCGCGGCTTCGCGTCCACCGTCAGCTGCGCCGTGCCGCCGGGCCGGAGCCCCTGACCGCCTTTCAGCTCAGTGCTGCGGGTGACGTCCTCGGGAAGCGCCGCGAGGGTGAACCACACGAGGCCGGCCACCAGTACCGCCGTCGTCAGGGCCTTGAGAAACTCCAGCCTGTGCTGCGTCGTGTCGTGCCGCTCGTCCCTCTTTGCGGCGACCTCGACCGTCGGCACGAGCAGGAAGACGGCGCCCAGCGCGGTCACGGCCGCCGCGAAGTCGTGCTCGACGCGCTGGGCCCACACGGCCACGCAGAACGCGATCGTCAGCAGCGCCGCGTAGACGGCGAAGAGGATGCGCAGGTAGCGCTTGTTCCCGTCGGGCTCCTGCCGCGGTCCCTGCCCGGGCTCCCGCCGCGGTGCCTCACCGGAACCGTCCGGCCCTCCCCCGGCGGAACGAGGCTGCTCCCCGGTGGCCCGAGGCTCCTCTCCCGGAGTCCGCGGCCTCCCCTCGCCGCCCGCGGGCGACGTGGCTCGCGCATCCATACGGCACCCCCCGGCGCGAAATGTGCGTGACAGACAAGAATGCCATGCGCGGAGCGGCCAGGAGCAGGCGGCTTCCGCGCGTGCCCGCGTACCGCGTACCCGGGCCGGCCCGCGGGCGGTCCCGCCGACCCGCCGGCACAGACAGAGCGGGCCGGACCCGCGTGACGCGCGTCCGGCCCGCTCCGTGATCGGACGGTCAGCACATGGTCGGTCGCATGACCTCGTATGCGCTCGCCCAGTTCGCACAACCCGGGTCGGAGTGCCCGTACCAGTTGTGGCCGAACTCGTGGGCCGCGAGCAGACCGAAGTCGCTCACGATGGTGGACAGCATGATCCGCTGCCCCTGTCCCCAGTTGCATCCGACGACGTTGCCGGCGCCGCCGCAGCCCTCGATGTAGCCGCCGGTGCACTCGACGGGCGTACCGCTGCCGGAGGTCTCGGTGCCGCTGCCCCAGAAGTTGGCGCCCTGGCGTATCGCGCCCTCGTAGCCCGCGCAGGAGGCGGTGATGTGGTAGCTCCAGGCCGGGACCCGGGCGTCGCGCTCCTTGACGTCCGGCGCCGGAGCGTCGGTGAGGTCGCCGGTCTTGAAGCCCTCCGACGGCGTCGGGTCGGCCGCGAGCTGCAGGGCCTGGGCTGCCGGGCGGGCCGTGTCTGCCGCCTCGGCGGCGCTGGCCGACACGGGGAAGGCGAAGACCAGGGCGAAGACGACGGCGGCGGCACCGGCCAGTCTTCGGAAGATCGTGGTCATGACAAGTATCTCCTCTGTGGGGGGCGACGCGTGCCCTTCCGGGGACACCCGCGGGGAACACCGTCGCGATACCTCGGGCTCGAACCGCAAGCCCTTACGACCGAACGCGAGGACGGTACTCGCGGATTCGTCGCACGTCCATAAGGGTCGGCTGATTTACGGACACTCAAGGAACCCCCGTCAGGCCGGACATGACCGGTGAGCTGCCGACGAGCCCGCGCCGAGGCGCGATTCGGCAGCCACCCTCACCCGGAACGGCACAACTGCGCCCCGGGAGAACGACGTTGAACGGCGCGCGCGAACCCGCGGGAGACCCGGCGTGGACGCGGACCGCTCCCGCCGCCTGCTTGCCGGCCCCGCTACCCGGTCCGGGGCCCGGCTCCGGAACCCGCCCCGGGCTGCTCGATACGGGCCTGCTCCAGCAGGTCGTCGTAGAGACCGTCCTCCTCCAGCTCGGGACCGTCGCTGAGCATCACCGACCAGGGGATCGGACAGGGCGGCGGGTGGCCGGGATCCGGGCAGAGCATCCGGACGATGCGCTCCTTGACCTCTTCGGCCTGCTCCCGGGTCGCGTAGATTCCCAGCCGCACCTCGAAGACACCCTGCTCCTCGGACATGTCCCCTCCGCCCTCTCCTGGTCTCGTGAACGGGAGAGTAAGCGCCGGCGCCGCCCGGTCCCACTCGATTTCGGCACCGGCGGGCCACCACGGGACGGCGGCGCCCCGCGGGTTGACGAAGGCCCCCGGCGGCACCCGGCACCCGGAAGCGGCGTCAACGCACTGTCGAAGAACCACCCGGAAGCAGTGCTTTCCAGCCGAGATGTGACGCCCCGCGACGACCCGGAGAGGCGTCCTCGAAGCACCGGCCGCAGCTCAGAAGGTCGTTTCCCGTTGAACGACCCGCATTTCCTCCACATGAGGGACATGTCCCTGATGACCCTCACACCCCCTCCGAACTGCCCCGATCGCCGGCCTGCCGGGGGCCCGCACACCCCCGGCGACCGGAAAGTGATCGCCCGGTGTGCATCCGCGCACAACTTGCGCAAGAGTCCACGCCGTCCGATATTCGTCACATCGATCCAAGGAGTGTTCGAAATGCGGTTCACCGTCAAAGCTCTGGCAGCCTCCGCCGCCCTCGCCGCCGGCTGCCTGGCGAGCGCCGGGAGCGGTGTCGCGCACGCCGACTCCGCCGGAGCGAAGAGCCTCTACTCCCCCTCCGCTCTCGTGCTGACGGTGGGCAAGGGCACGGACGCGGCGAGCGCGGGGGTCCAGCGCGCCGTCGTACTGAACTGCGCTCCCTCGGCGAGCGGCACCCACCCCGCCGGCGCGGCGGCGTGTGACGAAGTGCGTTCCGTGGACGGAGAGTTGCGGAAGCTCGTCGGAAGTGACGCCTCAGGGCCGGTGTGCACCAGGATCTGGGACCCGGTCGTCGTCACCGCTGACGGCGTGTGGGAGGGCAAGCGGGTCTCCTGGGAGCACTCCTTCTCCAACTCCTGCATGCTGAACAAGTCCGGCCGGAGCCTCTTCGCCTTCTGACGGGCGCCCCGAGGGCAGCCGCCGGGAGCGACGGACACAGTGCACTCCTGGCAGGCGCCGCCGGCAAAGCGCGACAGGACGGTCGTCGCAAGACGGCCGTGACAAGAAGTTCGCCGCAAGAGGCGGGCTTCACAAGCAGGACGGGCCCCTGCGCGTCACCGGCAACCTCTCCGGTGACGCGCAGGGGCCCGGGCGGGCGTGTGGCGAGACGCCTGACGTCAGCTCAACTTGCCGTCGTAGTCCGGCAGTTTGAAGGTCTTCTCGGCGTGGCCGCCCGCCATGTCGGTGGGGGTGTTGCCGATGTTGGCGATGATCGTGAAGCCCTTGGCCTCGATCTCCGCGCGCTTCGCGGTCTTGTACTTGCTGACCTCGTCGAAGATGTCGGGCAGATCCCGCACGTACAGGCCGGCGATGGGGAACCCGGCCTCCTTCAGGTTGTGTTCGGTGAGCGAGTAGATGATGCCGGGGCGCGCGGTCACGAAGTACACGGCCACACCGCGGGAGTCGGCGTAGCGGGCGAGTGCGAGGGTCTGCTCGACGGGCGGCGTCGGGTACTCCCAGATGGGGTGGAAGTGCGTCTCCAGCGACGTGTTGTCGATGTCGAGCACGACGGCCATCTTCTCGCCGGAGCCCTTGTCGATGCGGTCCTCGAGGTACGGGCGCGCTTCGTCGGTGACGGCGGAGACGTCGCGCTTCCAGGTCTCGTAGTCCACGTCCGCGGCGGCGGCTGCGGTGCGGGGCGCCGTCTGCACGGCGGGCTTCGCGGACCCGTCCGGGCCTGTGGCGCTTGCGGGCGCCGCACCGGCCGTCAGGGCCGTCACGACGGTCGCGGTCACCCCGGCGAGGGCGACCGCGACGCGCGTTCTCCGATTGCGTCCATGCATGGGGGCACTCCTGAGTCGCAGGACCGGCTGGGAAGGCCCAACTCCGGGTCGGCGAAGGGCCCTTCGCATGCTCGCGTCTCATCATGACCGGAAGAGCGACTCTCGGCTACTGGTCGGTAGCGGCGATCTCTCCCCCACCGCCGCGTTTATCCGGAGATGTACGGAGGCAGGCTCCGGCCACGCCGCAGGGCGGAGGTCACCTCTCACAGGACTGGCCCGGCACGGTTTCGCCAGCCAGCATGGGGGATGGATCACCTTCGACGGAGAAGAGGGACAGGTGGAGGGATCGGGATGGCCGGGCCGCTGAGACGTCTCCGGTCCCTGTCCCCGCCGGCACGCGACGACGCGGCCGGCCCCCGCTCGCCGGGCCGCTGGTCGCCCCTGAGTGAGGGGAGCGTCGCCCGGCAGGTGTTCGTCCTGCAGGTGGCGGTGATCCTGCTGCTCGTCCTGGCCGCGGTCGGCGCGCTGGTGCTGCAGGCCCGCACGCACGGCACGGTGGCCGCCCGCGAGAGGTCTCTCGCCGTGGCCGAGGGCTTCGCCGACTCCCCGGGGATCGTCTCCGCCCTCCGCTCATCCGATCCGACCGCCCTGCTCCAGCCGCGTGCCGAGGCGGCGCGGAAGGGTTCGGGAGTCGACTTCGTCGTCGTGACGGACACCGACGGCATCCGCTTCACCCACCCGATCAGGAACAGGATCGGCAAGAAGTTCGTGGGCGACATCGGGCCGTCGCTCCGGGGGAAGGTCCACTCGGAGACCGTCGAGGGGACCATCGGGCGGATCGTCCAGGTGGTCGTCCCCGTGACCGACGCGGACGGCTCCGTCGTCGGGCTCGTCTCGGCGGGGATCAAGGTGGAGAAGGTCAGCGGCATCGTCGACCGGCAGCTTCCGCTGGTGCTCGGAGTGGCCGCCGCGGCTCTGCTGCTCGCCACGGGAGGGACGGCGCTGGTGAGCCGGCGGCTGCGCAGGCAGACGCACGGCCTCGGCCCCCTCGAGATGACCCGCATGTACGAACACCACGACGCGGTCCTCCACGCGGTCCACGAGGGCGTGGTCATCATCGACGGCGACGGGCGGCTGCTCCTCGCCAACGACGAGGCTGTCCGGCTGCTCGGCCTGCCGCCCGGCGCGCAGGGCCGCCCCGTCGGCGAGCTCGGCCTGGAGCCGCGGACGAGCGAGCTGCTGGCCTCCGGGCGGATGGCCACCGACGAGGTGCTGCCCGCCGGGGACAGGCTGCTGTCGGTGAACAGCCGCCCCACGGACCGCGGCGGAGGGCCGCCCGGCTGGGTCGCCACGTTCCGCGACTCCACCGAGCTGCGCCTCCTCTCGCGCCGCGTCGACATGGTGCGCAAGCGGCTGCGGCTGCTGTACGAGGCCAGCGGCGGCATCGGCACCACCCTCGACGTGGTCCGCACAGCCGAGGAGGTCGCACAGGTCGCCGTCCCGGGCTTCGCCGACTACGTCACCGTCGACCTGGACGAGCTGGTCCTCCGGGGGGACGAGCCGCATTCGCGCGGCGGCGAAGGGGAGGCCGGCAGCAGCGGCATGCGGATGCGCCGTACCGCCTTCGGCGGGATCCGCACCGATCCGCCGCTCTTCCCCGTGGACTCGGTCATCACCTTCGTCCCGACCTCGCCACAGGCCCGCAGCTTCGGCAGCGGCCGGGCCGTGCTGGAACCGCGGCTGGCGGACTCCCCCGGATGGCAGGCGGTCGCCCCCGCGCGTGCCGCGCAGGTCGTCGACTACGGCATCCACTCGCTGATCGCGGCACCGCTGAGCGCGCGGGGCGTCCTGCTGGGCGTCGTCACGTTCTGGCGGTCGGAGAAGCCCGAGCCCTTCGACGAGGACGACCGCTCCCTCGCCGCCGAACTGGCCGCCCGCGCCGCGGTGTCCATCGACAACGCGCGCCGCTACACGCGGGAGCACGGCATGGCCGTCGCCCTGCAGCGGAGCCTGCTGCCGCGGGCGCTTCCCGAGCAGACCGCCGTCGAGGTCGCCTCCCGCTACCTCCCGGCGCAGGCCGGCGTCGGCGGCGACTGGTTCGACGTCATCCCGCTGCCCGGTGCCCGCGTCGCTCTCGTCATGGGCGACGTCGTCGGGCACGGCCTGCACGCCGCCGCCACCATGGGGCGGCTGCGCACCGCCGTACACAACTTCTCCGCCCTCGACCTGCCGCCCGAGGAACTGCTCGTCCACCTGGACGAGTTGGTCGTCCGCATCGACCAGGACTCGGTGACCGCGGGCGACGACCAGACCGTCACCGGCGCCACCTGCCTCTACGTGATCTACGACCCCGTCTCGCGCAACTGCGTCCTGGGAAGCGCGGGCCACCCGCCGCCGGCGCTGGTCCGGCCCGACGGCACGGTGGAGTTCCCCGACGTGCCTCCCGGGCTGCCCCTCGGCATCGGCGGCCGCCCGTACGAGTCGACGGAGCTGCGGCTGCCGGAGGGCAGCAGGCTCGTCCTCTTCACCGACGGCCTGGTGGAACGCCGCGGGCAGGACATCGACACCGGGCTGCGGCAGCTCGGCGACGCCCTGGCCCAGGCGCGGGAGTCGGCGGAGGAGACGTGCGACGCGGTCCTCGGCGCCCTGCGTCCCGAGCGCCAGAGCGACGACATCGCCCTGCTCGTCGCCCGTACGCGGGTGCTGGAGCCCGGGCGCGTCGCCGAGTGGGACGTGCCGTCCGACCCCGCGGCGGTGGCGGGCGTGCGCGGGCAGGTCACCGCCCAGCTCGCCGAATGGGGGCTGGACGACGTCGCGTTCGTCACGGAGCTGATCCTCAGCGAACTGATCACCAACGCCATCCGCTACGCGACCGGCCCCATCCGCGTCCGCCTGCTGCGCGACCGCAGCCTGATCTGCGAGGTCTCCGACACCAGCAGCACCTCGCCGCATCTGCGCTACGCGGCGACGACGGACGAGGGCGGACGCGGCCTCTTCCTCGTCGCGCAGTTCGCGGAGCGCTGGGGCACCCGCTACACGAGGGACGGCAAGGTGATCTGGTCCGAGCAGGCGCTGCCGCCGGAGGAGTGAGCCCGGTGGCGCCGTCGCCCGAAAGCCCTGCCCAGGGGCGTCAGTTGAGGCTGACGGGCAGCGAACTCAGGGACCGGAACTCCAGGTTCGGGTTCCAGACCGGTTCGCCCGCGAGCCGGATCCGCGGGTACCGGGCGAGCAACGCCGTGTAGAACCACTTGAGTTCGAGAGCGGCGATCTGCTTCCCGAGGCACGAGTGCAGGCCCGCACCGAAGGACAGGTGCTTGCCGCTGTTCGGCCGGTCGAGCTCGAAGGAGTCCGGCCGCTCGAACACCCGGGGGTCCCTGTTGGCCGCTCCCAGGAACAGGGCGACGCTCTGCCCCTCCTCGATGCGCACGCCGCCCACGTCCACGGCGCTCGACGCCACGCGCCAGGTGAACTGGTTCGAGGCGTTGTAGCGGACCACTTCACTGGCCGCGTTGGCGGCGCACGCCGGGTCCGAGAGGAACCGGTCGATCTGCACCGGGTTCGACGCGAAGGCGAGCATGCCGCTGCTCGCGGAACCCGGGGTCGTGGGCGCGAACAACGCGATGAGCAGCAGCACCAGTTGGTGGACCGTCTGCTGCGGCGTGCAGTCAGTGTCGTCCGGTGCGTTCTGCGCGAGACGGGCGATGACCGTCTCCGGCACCACCCGGCCCCGCCTCCCCAGCAGAAGCTCCTCCGCGTAGTCGTGGAGCCCGTCCAGCACGTTCAGCAGCTCGTCGAGCCCGACGGGCTGGTCCTGGGGCCCCGACCAGTACGTCATGACGGTGCCGACCCGCGGCATGACGAACTCAAGGTCCTCCTCGGGCACTCCGAAGGCACGCACGGCAGCCCGTACGGGCAGCTCGGCGGCGAGCGCGGGAACGGCGTCGAGCTCCGACGTCCCGCTCGGCACAGAGGCCACCAGTTCGGACGCCACGCTCTCGACGACCCGGCTGTAATGCTCGTGCGCGGCGCGCGTGAATGCCGGAAGCGTGGATTTCTTCAGTGCGTCGTGGAGAGGCGGATCGGTGTACATCATGACGTTCTTGGTGAAGCGGTGGTAGATGCTGTCGGGCGGCAGCGACCGGCCCGGATATTTCGCACCGAGGACGTTTCCCATGCGCTCCGCCTTGAAGCGGGGGTCGATGAGCGCGGCGGCGCAGTCGGAGTGCCTCAGCAGGGCCCAGGCGTCCAACTCCTCGCACCAGTGCACCGGTTCGCGCTCCGAGAGATCGGCATAAACCGGATAGGGATCGGACACGATACCCGGATCCGACAACGGCGACGCTTCACGTTGTTCAACCATGAAAAACCCCTTCGACTCCCCCCTGGCGGAATTGCGGATTCCCCGGCAAAGCGAGTTCGGCCGCAATTCCCTTTTCTCTCGCAGGCTATAAGCGGCCACCGGTCGCGGTGTCGGGGCCACGTGATTTCAAGCGAATGCCGCGCAATTCTCCTCGGCTCCGGGGCGGCCGGCGTACGCGCCGCAGCCGCGGCCCCTGGAGCCCGCGCCGTCCGGGCCCCCGGCTCCCCGCCCTGTTCCTGGGTTGTATCCGGTTTGTATGCCCGCCTCCTTCAATCAGCCGTCACCAGCCGAGAAGGAGAGAACATGCAGAAGCGAACGCGCCGCATGCTGGCCGCCGTCAGTGTGGCCGCCGCCGTGGTGGTCACGGCTCCGCTCGCCGTCGCGCAGGCGGGGGAGACCACCTCTTCGGAAGAGACGCTGGCGGCACGGCCGGCCTTCAAGATGCCGTTCAAGTGCGGCCAGAGATGGCGCGGCGCCAACTGGAACGGCCACAGCCCGGGGCACTCCGTCGACTGGAACCACTACAACTCCGCGGGCACCCCCGACGACCTTGGCCGCAAGGTGCTCGCGAGCGCCGGCGGCAAGGTCCTGAACTCCTACTACTCCAAGACGACCGGCTACGGCAACACGATCGTGATCGGCCACGGCAACGGCTGGCAGACGCGCTACGCCCACCTGCACACCCGTGCCGTGAGTAAGGGCGCATCCGTCAAGGCGGGGCAGGTCATCGGCAAGGTCGGGAAGACCTCCGCGAAGTACGAGCTCTCGCCGCACCTGCACTACGAGCAGATACACAGCGGCAGCGTCGTCGTCTCCGTGCTCCAGGGCGTCAAGTACCCCGATTTCACCACGCGCTTCCAGGTCAGCAAGAACGGGTGCTGACCTCCCGCGTCCACTGACCGCCCGCCGCCGCACCTCGCGGAGGACGGGCAGGCGGGGAGCCGGCGGTGCGGGCACGGCCGACGAGCCGCGTCCGCACCGCGCCTGTCTCCGCGGCGCCCGTCAGCGCAGCGACCGCAGCTTCGCGTCCACCAGCTCGGCCTGGTCGGGCGCGTCGAGGCGGCGCCACGTCGACAGGGAGCGGTGGAAGTAGCGCCGGGCGGTCTGCTCCCGTCCCGTCGCGTGGTGCAACTCGCCCAGCAGGCACGCCACCCGGGCCTCAGCGCGCCGGTCCCCGAGCTGCTGCTGCACCGCCAGGGCACCGGTCAGCAGTGCCGACGCCTCCCTGGCGTTGCCCTGACGCAGGCACAGCTCCCCGATGCTCTGCTGCACGTAGGCCGCGCAGTGCGTGTCGGCCAGATCGTCGAAGATGCCCAGCGCACGCTCCAGTTCGGCCTGCGCCACCCCCGGTTCGCCGCGCAGCTCGTGCAGTTCGGCGATCCGGCGGCGCACCTGCGCCTCGCGGTGCCTGTCGCCGACCTCCCGGGAGAGTTCCAGCGCACCGTCGAGCCAGCCGGCCGCCGCCTCGGGGTCCTTGCGCTCCAGCCACACCGAGGCGATCGCGTTGTGGGCCACCGCCTCGCCGTGCCGGTCACCGGCCTTGCCGAAACCGCGCAGCGCGTCGACGAACGCGTCGAGCGCGGCGTCCAGGTCGTCGACGACCCGGTGCACCGATCCGGCGCCGGCCGCCGCCACCGCCTCACCGGGCAGATGCCCGAGCTCCGCGAAGATCGCGCGCGACCGGTCGAAGCACTCCAGCGCCTCGGCGTACCGGTCCTGGTAAAGGTGGAGCTGGCCGATGTTGCGCAGCAGCGCCGCCGCACGCACGCAGGACTTTTCGGGCATCGCCTCGAGGACGAGCTGGTGGGTGCTGCGCCAGTCGCCGTAGTAGCCGCGCATGTCGAAGAAGCTGGCCATCTCGATCGCGAGGTCGGCGGCCCTGTCGGTATCGCCGAGCCGGACGGCGGCGCCGACGGCGATGACGAGCAGGCGGCGTTCGCTCTCGAACCATTCGACGGGCCGCGCGCGTACGGTCTCCGCCAGCGCGGCCTCCGGCCCGGTCAGGGGCTCGGGCTCGCCGAGCACCCCGAGGAAGCGGTTGGGCATCGCGGAGTTGGCGGTGCGCGCGAGGCCGATCAGCGCGTCGGTGACGAGCAACTGCTGCCGCTTCCGCTCCTCGCGGCCGTCCGCCACGGCGAGCTCCCGGGCGTAGCAGCGCAGGAGTTCGTGCATGCGGTAGCGCTGGAGTCCGACACCGTCCGTCCCCACCAGTTCGAGCAGATGCTCGTCGAGCAGCGTCTCCAGAGCGGCGGACGCCTCGTCGGTGCTGCCCGTCACCACCGCCGCCGTCCAGCCCGCCACAGCGACGTCGGCGAGCTGCCCGAAGGCGCGGAAGATCCTCATGGCGGGGGCGGGGAGTTGCCGGTAGCTCAGCTCCGCGCTGGCCCGCACCTCCATCTCGCCCGTCTGCAGCCGGTCCAGGCGCCCCCGCTCGTCGTGCAGGGAGTCGGCGAGCGCGCCGACGGCCCAGCCGGGACGGTTCGCCAGCCGGGCGCCCGCGATCCGCACGGCCAGCGGCAGCGAACCGCAGGCGGCGATGACCCGGTCGACGTCGTCCCCGCCGAGGCGCACCCGGTCCTCCCCGACGATCGCGCCGAAGAGGGCGCGGGCGTCGTCGCGGTCCATCACGCCCAGCGGCGTGTGGTGCGCCGGCAGCGCCGGCATCCGCCGGCGGGAGCTGACGAGTACCGCGGAGCCCCCGGTGCCGGGCAGCAGGGGGCGGACCTGCGAGCTGGCGGCGGCGTCGTCCAGGACGATGAGGAAACGCCGCTGCGCCAGACGCGAGCGCAGCAGCGCCGCCCGCTCGCCCGTCTCGGACGGGATGGTGCTGTCGATGACTCCGAGACCGCGCAGCATCTCCGCCAGCACGTCGCCGGGTTCGCGCGCCCGGCCGCTGGTCCCGCCCAGGTCGACGAAGAGCTGGCCGTCGGGGAACGACTCGCGGACGCGGTGCGCCACGTGCAGCGACAGCGTCGACTTCCCGGACCCCGGAGGGCCCGAGACGACCACGACGACGGGCTGGCGCCCGGCGGCCGACAGCAAGCGCTCCAGCAGGCCGATCTCGTCGGCGCGCCCGGTGAAGTCCGGTACGTCCATGGGGAGTTGGCACACCGGCACGGCTTCGGCGGTGCGGCGGCGGGCGGCGTACCCGTTGATCTCCTCTCCCATGGCGCGCAGCGGGGCGCTCGGTTCGATCCCCAGCTCCGCCGCGATGATGCGCTCCGCCTCGGCGTACGCGGAGCGGGCCTCGGCGGTGCGGCCGGAGTCGCGGAGCGCCTGCACCACCATCCGCCACAGGTCCTCCCGCAGCGGGTCCTCGGCCAGCCGGGACCGCAGATCGGCGACGAGGGACGCGTAGTCTCCCAGCCGCAGCCGGACCTCCAGGCACTCGTCGACGGCGACCGACCGCAGCCCTTCGATCCTCGCGATCTCCGGGTCCCACACCACGCTCGACGGCACGTCCTGCAGCACGCTGCCGCGCCACAGGCCGAGCGCCGACTCGTAGGCGCGCAGCGCAGCGGCGTCGTCGCCCTCCTCGCGTTCGGCGCGGGCCAGCTCCAGCCGCTGTTCGAAGAGGAGCAGGTCGAGTTCGCCGGGCTCGACGTCGAACGCGTAGCCGGACGCCTCGGTCCGGAACCCGTCAGCCGCGACGCCCGCCTCGGACAGCGCCTGCCGCAGCGTGCGGACGTAGGTGCGGACGTTGGCGACCGCGGACCGCGGCGCGCCTCCCGGCCACAGCACTTCCGTCAGCAGGTCCAGCGAGACGAACCCGCCCGGCTGCAGCAGCAGCGTGGCGAGGACGGCTCGTGGCTTGGGCCCGCCGATGCGGACGGCGACACCGTCCGTCCGCACTTTGAGCGCCCCCAGCACTCCGAATGCCGGCTCCCCCATACCGCACGCCTCCGCGATGCTCAGCAATTGCGGCGCAGCGTACCGGTGCACGGCGGGCACCGAACAGGGTTACGGGCGATGGCGTGGCCCGCTTGCACGACATGGCCCCGTTTCGTCCCGCCGAACCGGAGCGCTCCGCCCGTACGGTCGCCGCCTTCGCCGGCTCGGGTCACGGTGTGGATACTGGGCGGGTGACCGGCAGCATCGAAGAACCGGGGCCCCTCCCGGAAGGGATCCGCGACTACCTGGACGAACTCGTCGCCCGTACCCGCAGCGTGTGCGGGGAGCGGCTGGTGAGCGTCTTCGCCGTCGGCTCCCTCGCGCTCGGCGACTACCGGCACGGCCGCAGCGACGTGGACGTCACGGTCGTCGTGGAGCCCGCGCTGCCCGCATCCGCGCTGCGCGACCTCGCCGGTGCCCTCTCCCACCCTGGTCTGCACTGCCCTGCACCCGGCCTGGAACTGGTGGTCTACGGTGCGGACGCCGTGAGCCGGCCCTCCGGCGGGGCCGGGTACCTGCTGGACCTCAACACCGGTCCCCTGCTGCCGAACCGGGCGGGTTTCGACCCCTCGCGGTCCCCCGCGTTCTGGTACGTCATCGACCGCTCGGTCGCCCGACAGTCCGGGCTCCGGCTGTACGGACGTCCCGCTCGGGAAGTGATCGCCGAACCGGAGCCCTCCGAAGTGCTGGCCGCGCTCCTCGCATCCGTCCGCGAGCACAGCGACGGCGAGGGGCACCTCGCCGACAACCGTGTGCTCAACGGCAGCCGTTCGGTCGTCTTCTGCCGCACTGGCCGCTGGACGGCAAAGCGTGCCGCGGCACGCCAAGTCGCGGCGGACGAGGAGGAGTTCCGGCCGCTCCTCGAAGCGGCGGTGCGCAGCTTCGAGCGGCCGCGCTCTTCGCCCGACCCCCTCCCCGGCGCCGCCGTACGGGACTTCCTCATGTGGGTGCGCGAACGCGTCGAGCAGGCTGTCGAGGAAGGCGCAGCCGCGGCTGACGGCCCGGGAACGGCGGGCGGCTGAGCGGCCGCGTCGCGCTCACGGGACGGCGCGGGCTTCGCGCAGCATGGCACCGGCCAGGCCGGCGTACTCGGCGAGCCAGCCCTCCACCGTTGCGGGCTCGTAAAGGTCCGTCGAGAACTCGGTGTGGATCTCGGCGGTCCCGTCAGCGCACGGAAGGAAGCTGAAGCTGCAGTCGCGGCGGGCCGTCAGTCCCGTCTGGTCGGTGACGGTGGTGCTCACGCCCGGCAGGTCGACGCTCAGATCGACCGAGTTCTGGTACGTCGCCCCCAACGGGATGCTGCTGGGCAGTTCGACGCCGTGATGCCGTGACAGGCCCTCCCGGATCCGCGCGTACGGGATGAAGTTGGTGATGCCCTCCGCGAGCCCGGCCGTCACCTGACGGCACAGTTCGGAAAGCGTCTCGTCCCCGTCGGTGCGCAGCCGGAGGATCACGATGGTGGCGGTGCATGTGACGAGCGTGTCCGTGCTGGGATGCGCGCGGTTGGCGTACGCCGTGCTCAGCACGGCCTCCCCCCTGCCGCTGAGGTGGTGGAGCAGCCGGACGAGGACCGCGAGCATCACCGCGTAGGGCGTCGTCCCGGTCTCGCGGGCGAAGTCACGCAGCGCGCCGAAGAGTTCGGCCGGGACGACCGCGTGGGCCGTCGCTCCCCGCCCGGACAGCACGGCGGGGCGGGGGCGGTCCGCGGGCAGTCCGCTGTCCGGCCGGCAGCCGGCGAGCCGGTCCGCCCAGAAGTCCACCCGGCGGCGGTGTTCCTCTTCCGGTAGGGCCGAACTCGCCTGCAGGCGGGCGTAGTCGGTGCACTGGGAGGTCGGAGGGGGCAGCGGCCGCAGAGGAAGGTGCCCCGCCTCGTTGCCGTACAGGGTGCCGAGTTCCTTCAGCAGGACGCTCACGCTCCACCCGTCGCACGAGATGTGGTGCAGGACGAACATGAGCGTGCGGCTCTCGTCTCCCGTGCGGAAGAGCTTCACGCGGGGCTGCACGCTTCTCGCGACGTCGAACGGCGTCTGCGCGATCCGGTCGCACGCGGCTTCGAGGCGTTCCGCACGCTCGGGCGGGGACACCTCGCGCAGGTCCTCGACCGGCAGGGACACCGGACGGGGCGCCAGCACCTCCTGCCACAGCTTCCGTCCGGGCGACGGCTCTGCGGCCGCGGAGCGGGTGCCGCCGGTGCCGGTGCTCGCCATGGCCTGCTCCCACGCGTACCGGCTGCGCAGCGCGTGGTGACGGTGGACCAGCTTTTCCAGCGCGCGCCGCAGGGCCGGTACGTCCAGGGGGCCTTCGCACCGCAGTCTGAGGGCGACGTTCCAGACCTGCGGCTCTTTGGTCTGCTCGTGACGCATCACCATGCCGGACTGCTCCCGCGTGGCCGGTGCGCGTTCCTCGACCGTGCCGGCGTCCTCGGGATCGGCCGCCTCGGGATCGGCCGCCTCGGGATCGGCAGGGACGCCGTCCTCGGCGTCGTCGGCGTCCTCCCGGGAGGCTTCGGCGGTGCCGGCCGCGAGACGGGCCAGGAGCGCCGGCTTGTGGCGCCGAAGTGCCGCCTCCAGCAGGGGTCCTGCGCTGCGGGCGGGCGCGTCGTAGCGAAGGGCGCCGCCGCTCGCGCTGAGCCGGACGTCCTCCCGGGCCACATACGACAGCAGGGTCTCCAGCGAGCAGTCTGCCGTGAGCGTCATACCTCCCCCCGGACACGCTCGTCCCAGCCCGAACCCGAGCCGGGGTCGGGGTCGGGGTCGGGGTCGGGCTCGGTGTCATGGCCGGGGCTGCCCGTGAAGTAGCCCGTCATCGCCCTGAGCGTGGGCTGCTCGAAGAAGCACACCACCGGATAGTCGGTCCCGAACTCCTCCCCCGCACGCCCCACCAGGCGGATCGCGCTGAGGGAGTCGCCGCCGGCGGAGAAGAACGACACGTCGTCGGCGAGGTGTTCGGTGTCCGCGCCGAGGGCGTCCGCCCACAGCTTGCGCAGCGTCGCCTCGACGTCCGGGCCGCTCGCTCCGGTTGCCGGGCCGTCCGTACGCGGCTGCGCCAGCGCCGGTACCGTGCCCGGCGGCAGGGCGGAGCGGTCCAGCTTTCCGTTCACGTTAAGGGGGAGTTCGGGCAGCACGGCCCACTCCCGGGGAACCATGTAGTGCGGCAGCCTCGCGTCCAACTGCCGCTCCAGCCCGGCCGGATAGGACGGATCCGCCGCCCTGCCCGCGTCCTCGGGGACGACGTATCCGACCAGCCGGCTGCCGCGCAGCGGGTCGCGGCGGGCCACCACGGCCGCGTTCCGCACTCCGGGAAGTCCGCGCAGCGCCCGGTCCGGTTCGGCCGGCTCCACCCTGAACCCGCTGATCTTGACCTGGTCGTCGGCGCGCCCGCGGAAGACCAGCGCTCCGTCGGGACGGGCCTCGACGAGGTCGCCCGTGCGGTAGCGGACTCCTCCGGTGGTGGGCACGAACCGCTCCTGGGTCCGTTCCGGGTCCGAGTGGTAGCCGAGCGCCACCCCCGGCCCGGTGACGTGCAACTCCCCCACAGTTCCTGCGGGGACGGGCCGTCCCTCTGCGTCCAGCACGTCCAGCCGGGTGTTGTCGATCGGGTACCCGATGGGGATCGGCCCGTCGCCGCCGCCCGCCGGAGCGGCCGGTACGGCGTGGGCGGTGGCGAGGACGGTGACCTCCGAGGGCCCGTAGATGTTCACCGTCTCGTACGGCGCTCCGGTGTGCGGGCGCCTTGTCAACTGCTCGCCGCCGCACACCAGATGGCGCAGCGGAGGCTGCTGGTCCGGGGGCAGGGCGAGCACCTCCTCGGCGAGCGCCGTCGGGAGCATGGTGAAGGTGATGCCCTCCCGTGCGTACCAGCGGCTCAGGGCCCTGGGGTCGAGCCGCACGTCGTCCCCGGCGACGGAGAGGCTGCCGCCCGCCGTCAGCACGGGCCAGATCTCCAGCAGGGACGCGTCGAAGCTCTGGCTGCACACGACGGCTCCGCGGGTGCCGGGGCCGGCGCCGAAGCGGCTGTGATGCCACTGGACGAGGTTCACCAGTCCGCGGTGGCTGAGTTCGATGCCCTTCGGCCTGCCCTCGGAGCCCGACGTGTAGATCAGGCAGCAGGTCTCCGAGGGCCCTCCCGACGCGGCCGTACGGGATGCGGGACCGTGCCCGGCGGAGCCGGCCGCCGCGCCGGTGTCGAGCGTGGTGACGCCTTCGGGGAGCGGCGGCAGGGCGGGAGCGCCACCGTTCGTGAGGACGATGCGGGTCCCGCTGTCCTCGAGGACGTCGGTCACGCGCTGAGGCCCGAGCGCCGGATCGAGCGGCAGGCAGGCGCGTCCGGCCTTGAGGACGGCCAGCGCGGCGACGACGAACCCCGCGGAGCGCGGCAGCCACAGCGCGACCGGCGGCCCGTCCTGCACCGGCAGCCCGCGTATCGAGTCCGCCAGACGCTCCGCACGTTCGTCCAGTTCGCCGTAGCTCAGCGAGCAGTCCGCCGCGCTGACAGCGGGACGTCCGGGGGCCCGCCGGGCCTGCCTCGCGAAGAGCTCGTGCACGGTGGTGTCCTCGACGGGCCGGGCGGTGCCCTCCGCCGAGGCTCCCGTGCGGGGTGCGGCCGGCCGCGCGGAAGGATCGGCCGCGGCAGCGCGGAGGATGCGCTCGAACCGTGCCGCGAAGCCGGCGACCGTCGCCTCGTCGAAGAGGTCGGTGCTGTACTCGAAGCGGCACTCGACCCCGTCGCCCGTCACCGAGAAGTACACCGTCAGGTCCACCAGCGCCTTGTCCGCTCCGACAGCTGCGGGACGTGCGGTGACGTCGGGAAGGTCGAGGAGGAACGGCGGTCCGCTCTCGTACTCGGCCATGACCTGGAAGACGGGTGTGCGGGAGGTGTCCTCCCTGGGCGGCGCGACCGCGTTGACGACGCTGTCGAAAGGCGTCCCGGAGTGGTCGTACGCGTCGAGCGTCGTGCTCCTCACCCGTTCCAGCAACTGCCGGAATGTGGGGGTGCCGCCCAAGTCCAGGCGCAGGGCGAGGGTGTTGACGAAGAAGCCGACCATGTCGTGGGTGCCCTCGGGGCGGTCGGAGATCGGCGTGCCGATGACGATGTCTTCCTGGCCGCTGACCTCGTGGAGCATCGCCGCGTACCCCGACAGAAGCGTCATGAACAGCGTCGCCCGCGCGCTGCGGCCCGACTTCCGCAGCCCTGCGACGAGTTCGGGCGGAAGGGTCCGGTGGAGGGACCGGCCCCGTGCCGACGGTCTCGGCGGCCGCGGCCTGTCCGCCGGGAGGTCCAGCACCGGCAGTTCGCCGCTCAGCGTCTCCTTCCAGTAGGCGAGGTCCCCGTCGCGGTCGTCGCCCGTCGTACGCGCGTCCGTCGCCTGACGGCGGCTGATGTCCCGGTAGCTGTACGGCAGTTCGGGCAGTTCTGCCCGCGAACCGGACCGCGCTGCGCGGTAGAGGGCGGACAGGTCGCGCGTGACGATGCCCGCGGAGACCCCGTCGACGACGATGTGGTGGAAGGAGAGGACGAGCACATGCCTCTGCTCGTCCAGCCTCAGCAGCCGGGTGTGGAAGAGGGGCCCGCGTTCGAGGTCGAAGCGCCGCTCGCTCTCCTCGGCCAGCGCCTCGCGCACGACTGCCGCTTCGCTGCTCCCCGGGCAGTCGACGACGGGGAGTTCGGGAGCGGCATGCGGCATGACGTACTGCATGGGCTCGCCGCTCCCCTGGGTGCGGAAGACCGTCCGCAGCACCTCGTGGCGTTCCGTCAGCCGGCTCAGCGCCTCGCGCAGCGCGTCCGTGTCCAGGGGGCCGTCGAGCGGGATCGCCGCGGGTTCGTTGTACGCGGAGCGGCCGGGCAGCAGCTGCTCCAGGATCCAGATACGGCGCTGGCCGGGCGAGAGCGGAGCGCCCTCCGAGAGCTCGCCGGACGGCTCGACTGGCGGCGGACTGCCGGACTTTCGCCGGGCGGGCTGCCGCACCTCGACTGTTTCACGGCCGGGCTGCGGTCCGTCGCCGTGCAGCGACTGCCGCAGGGCGTTCAGACGGGGCAGCCCGTCCAGGAGCGCGCGATGCGGCACACCGAAGTCGAGCAGGGCGGCGACCTCGTCGACGCCGGCCGCGCGGAGGGCGTCCACGACCGGCAGGCACTGCTGCGGGCTGCCGATGAGCGCCCGCTGGTCGCAGTACCGCTCGTACGCGCGGCTGAAGACGGCGTCGAGATCGTCCTCGCTGAGCGAGGCCAGGTCGACGCGCCGGCCGAGGCTGCTCGTCATCTGCCCGAACAGCGACAGGGAGGAGCGCATGTAGCGGAAGAGCGGCTTGTACGCGGTGGCCCTGGCTTTCGCGTGGTCGTCCGCGAGGTAGGTGTGCAGCAGCACGGCGACCCTGCCCGCGTCCGGATCGAGGCCGCGCTCGGCCCGGGCCCGGCGGTAGAGCGCGATGTTCTCGGCGAGCTGCTCGGGGCTCTGCCCCATGAGGTTGGTGACGACGCCCAGGTCGTGGTGGCCCGCCTTCTCGTACGACGCGGGGTTGCCCACGATGGCCGTGTACATGGGGAGTTCGCGCTGGAAGGGACGGGGGAAGATCCTCAGGTCCGCCTCGTCGGCGCCCGTCCGCCTCCGCAGGCCCCGACCGCTCCACAACGCCCGCACGTCCGCGACCTGTTCGTACATCGACTCCCGGTGACTGCCGAAGCGTTCGGGGAAGAAGGCGAAGTCGTGGGCGTTCCAGCCGCTGGCGCAGCCCAGGCCGACCCTGCCGCGGGAGAGGTTGTCCACCACGGACCACTCTTCCGCGACTCTCAGGGGATCGTGCAGCGGCAGCACGACGGAACCGGCGTTGATGCGGATCCGTTCGGTCTCCCGTGCCAGCGCGGCGGCCAGCACCGACGGGTTGGGGAAGACGCCGCCGAAGGAGTGGAAGTGGCGCTCCGGCAGCCAGAGGGCGTGGAAGCCCTGCTCGTCGGCGAAGCGGGCGGCCTCCGTGATCGTGTCGTAGGCGTCGGCGGCGGACTCCTGCTCCGGATAGTCGCCGAAGAAGTACAGGCTCACCTCGGGTGCGGCACGGGGACGCTGCGGCGGGGAGACGGTGCTCGTCCGCGCCGGCGCCCGCCCTGCCCTCCGGCGCGGGAAGAAGCCCGCCCCGCGCAGCTCCCGCAGGGACTCGGCGACAGCCCGCTCGACGAAGGCGATGTCGTCGTCCGAGTGCGCGGTGGAGAGGAAGAAGTTCCGCCACTCCCAGACGTAGACGCCCCGCAACACCAGGTGGTGGTAGAGGAGTTCCATGTCGGCGCGGTGCTCGAAGCGGAACATGGAGCCGTAGCGGACGGCCCTGAGCGGGAACTCCTCGTCCTCGAAGAAGCGGTTGAGCCTGTCGGTGAGCTGCTCAGTACGGGAGTTGAGGCTCCTCTGGACCTCGCCGTCCTCCTCGCTCAGACGCCGCAGCACGGCGCAGGCGGCAGTCATCGCGAGGGGATGCTGGAGGTAGGTGCCGCCGAAGAACGTCGTCTCACGTTCCGGGTAGCTGTCGTCGCCGTACTGCCACTGCCCGCCGTCGACACCGTCCATGAGGTCGGCCCGGCCGGCGACGGCGCCGACGGGGAAGCCCCCGCCCAGCAGCTTCCCGTAGGTGGCGAGATCGGGCACGACCCCGTACAGCTCCTGCGCACCGCGCGGGTGCGGCCGCAGCCCGGTGAGCATCTCGTCGAAGAGCAGGACGATGCCCGTGCGGCTCGTCAGCTCGCGCAGCTCCCGCACGAACTCCACGGGCCGGAGCGAGGGGTTGCGGCTCTGCACGGGCTCGACCGCCACGGCCGCGATCTCGTGGGCGTGCTCGGCGATGGTGTCGAGACTCTCCGGCGCGCCGTAGTCCAGCACGATCAGGTCGGCCATGGCGCCCTCGGGGACGCCCGGCGACAGCGGGACGGTCCGGCGGTCGGAGCCCTTGCCGACGCTGCGGCCGAGGGTGGCGTCCGCGTGCCCGTGGTAGGCACCGTGGAACACGACGATCTTGGAGCGTCCGGTGGCGGCGCGGGCCAGGCGGAAGGCCGACGCGTTGGCCTCGGTGCCGGACGTCGCGAAGGCCGCGCGCTCCAGGCCGGTCATGGCCGTCAGAAGCTCCGCGGCCTCGCCCGTCTCCGGGCTGCGGGGGCCGAGCCGCAGTCCGCGGGAGAGGTGACCGCTCACCGCCTCGGTGAGGAAGTCCGGCTCGTGGCCGAAGAGCAGGGTGCCGAAGCCCATGGTGATGTCGACGTACTCGTTGCCGTCGACGTCCGTCAGCCGGGCGCCCTTCGCGTGCCGTGCGGCCAGCGGATACAGCATCTCCTTGGTGGAGTTGCGGAAGCCGACGGTGGCGCGGCTGTCGGCGAGCACGGGCCGGTAGCGGCCGGCGAGCGCCTTGGAACGTGCCGTGCGGGCGGTGAACCGCTCGACCAGCTCGTCGACATGACCTCGTGATCCGGGCACCGCCGACGCCATGGACGCGTCCCGGGAGACCGTCACCCGCGGCCCGTGGACCCGGGCTCCGGCCCCGGCGGCAGGGCGGGACTCCGGGACGGATCCGGGTGCGGGCCGCGGCCCCGCCTGCTCAGGCCCCGTGTGCTCAGGCCCCGTGTGCTCCGGCCTCGCGTGCTCCGTGGCCTTGAGCTGCGCGATCTGGTCGGTGATCTTCGCTGCGAGAGCGGTGAGTTGCGTCAGGCCAGGACTGCCGGAGGCGCTCATCGGGCCACGCCCGCGGTCCGGCCGTCCGACGGTGCCGCCTGCAGGCCGGCGGCGAGCAGCTCCGACACCTGCTGCATCAACTGCATCTGGATCTGCATGAGTTGGTTGACCTGCGCGGTGAGGGCGTCGACCGACGCCTGGGTGGCGTAGGGAGCTGCCGCGGCGGGCGCGGGGCCGTCGGCTGACCCCGACTCGGCGGTGGGCGCCGGGAGTTGGCCGGGCGTGTCCGGCCCGTCCGCGGGGGACGGCGTCTCCTCGGCCGGCATGCGGGCCTCACTTCCGGAGCGCTCGGCCACCAGTCGTGCCAGCAGCAGCGGCGTGTCGACCCCCTCGAAGACCTCGCGCACGGCGACCTTCACGCCGTAGAGGTGCTCGACGTCCTGCAGCAGATTGATCATCCGCAGAGAGTCGGCTCCCAGGTCGAAGAACGGTACTTCCGCCTCGCACTCGGCCTCGTCGATGCCCAGGTGATCGGCCGTCAGCCGTATCACGTGAGCCAGTGCTTCCTCTTCCGCCCTCGTCATCACAGGTCCCCCTTCGTCTTCTTCGGCTTTCTCGGGCGCCGGGCTCTCGACGAGCTCGGGCCCCGTCCAATAGGACTTGCGCTGGAACGGATAGCCCGGCATGGGCACCCGCCCGCCGCCGCTCCAGCCGACGGCCTCCCGCCAGTCGAGCGCGTAGCCCCGGCAGTGCATCTCCGCGACGGCCGTCCACAGCGGCGTCAGCTGCCCGCCCGCCCGCACCGTCGGCAGCGCCGTGACGGACAGACCGGCACGCGCGGCGAGGCCGCTCAGTACGGCACCGGGCCCCAGCTCCTGGAGGACTGCGCAGCCCAACCCGGCGAACTGCTCGAGCACGCGGTCGAATCGCACGGCCTCCCGGGCCTGCCTGCGCAGGTACGCCGCATCGGGCACCCAGTCCGCCGGCCGTACCGCGCCGTCCACCGCGCTGACGAAGGGCAGCCGCGTGGGACGCAGCCCTGCCCGTGCGGCCAGCGCCTCGAGTTCGTCGAGAACCGGCTCGACCAGGTGGCTGTGGAAGGCGCGGCCGACGGCGAGCCGGTGGACGCGCACCGAACGCGCGGCCAGGAGGGCGGCGGCCCGTTCGACCTCCTCCACCGGACCGGCGACCACCTGGTGCCGCTCCCCGTTCACCGCTGCCAGTTCGAGGCCCCGGCACTCCGCGAGCACTCGGGTCACGGCCTCCTCGCCGGCGAAGACGGCGAGCATGGCGCCGCCGGCGCAGCCCGTCTCCATCAGCCGGCCCCGTTCGGCGGTGAGGCGCAGACCGTCCTCGAGGGACAGCGCTCCCGCTCCGTACAGGGCCCCGTACTCACCCACGCTGTGGCCGGCGACGGCCGAAGGCTCCCCGTGCAGCGCCCGCCACAGCTCGCACTGCGCGGCCTGCAGGGCGAAGAGGACCGCCTGCCCGTCCTCCGGAACCTGCTCCGCAACCCGGTCCGCCTGCGAGCCGGCGCCCGTCAGCTGGACGAGCAGCGACCGCCCGTGCTCGTCCCTGAACTGCTCCTCGCAGGCGTCCAGCGTTCTGCGGACCGGCGTGAAGCGCGCGTACAACTCCCCTGCCATGCCCGGGCGGTTGTCGCCCTGGCCGCTGAACATCCAGCCCACGGGCGCGAGTCGGGTCCGGGGCACCACGCCCTCGGTCCACCGGCGGCGGGCGGACGTACGCCCGGCCCCCGGCCGCTCCCACTCCCCCTGCGGCCCTTGCTCGCGGGACGGTTGCTCCCGGGACGGTGCCGTGGACGGTTCATCGGCCTGCTGTTCCTCGGCCGAGGAGATGAAGTCGTCCAGCGCGTGGGCCAGTTCGGTACGCGTGCGGCCGAACACCACGAGGCGGTGGCGCAGATGACGGCGGCCCAGGGCCTGGGTCGTCATCAGGTCCTCCAGGCGCGCTGCCGGACGGAGGGCGAGGTGCCCGCGCAGACGGGTCGCGGCTGCCAGCAGCGCCTGCCGTCCGAGCCCCGACACGGGCAGCAGCGTGGGCGTGCGCTCCCCGGCACCGCCGCCACTCGGCGCCGGGGCGCGGCCGCGGCTCCGGGAGCGGGGGGCCTCCTCGACGACCATGTGCACGTTGGTGCCGCCCACGCCGAGGGAGGTGACGGACGCCCTGCGCGGGGAGAGGTCCCGCGGCCACCGGCCCGGCTCCGTCGGCAGGTAGAACGGGCTGCCCTCCAGAGCGAGGAGTGGGTTGGCGGAGGCGAGTCCGGCGAGCGGCGGGACGGTTCCGTGCCGCAGCACCAGTACGGCCTTGATCAGCCCGGCCAGCCCCGAAGCCACGTCCAGATGGCCGATGTTGGCCTTGACCGCGCCGATCGCGCAGTAGCCGGTGCGGTCGGTGTCCTCGGCGAACGCCTCGCTGAGGGCGCCGAATTCGATGGGGTCGCCCTTGTAGGTGCCGGTGCCGTGCGTCTCCACATAGCCGATCGTCTCCGCGGACACCTCGGCGGAGGCCAGGGCCTGACGGATCACGTCCCGCTGCCCCTCGCCCGAGGGCGCGGTGAAGTGCTGCTTCGTCCTGCCGTCGTTGTTGACCGCGCTGCCCAGGATCACGGCGTGCACAGTGTCGCCGTCGGCGAGGGCGCGGTCGAGCCTCTTCAGGACGACGGCGGCCACACCGTTGCCTCCGACGGTGCCGTCGGCCGACGCGTCGAAGGGACGGCACCGGCCGGTGCCGGAGAGCACGGAGCCGCCGGCGTGCTCGTAGCCCGTTATCTGCGGCACGTGGACGGCCGCGGCACCCGCGACGGCGAGGTCCACCTCGCCGGTCAGCAGCGCCTGCCGTGCGAGATGCACCGCCACCAGCGAACTGGAGCAGGCGCTCTGGAGGCCGAAGGCCGGACCCTTCAGACCGAGCCGGAACGCGGTGCGGGTGGCGATGAAGTCGGTGTGCCCGCCGACGGTGCGGTGCAGGCCTGAGAGGAAGCTGCCGTCGAGGCTTTCGAGGACGTTGCTGTGCAGGTAGGACCGGAAGGGATAGAGGTGGAAGCCGCTGGTGGCGTACACACCCGTCCGGACACCGCTCTGCTCGCCCGCGTATCCGGCGTCCTCCAGGGCGTGATGGCAGCACTCCATGAACAGGCGGTGCTGCGGGTCCGTCAGTGCCGCCTCCCGGCCGCTCATCGAGAAGAACGGCGCGTCGAACTCGGCGATCCCGGAGAGCGGGGCTGTCGCCCCGACGTAACCGGGAGACCGGGCGAGAGCGGGTTCGACCCCCGCGGCCTCCAACTCGTCCGGAGTGAAGCGGCGGATGTGCGACCGTCCCGAGCGGATGGTCCGCCAGAACTCGCCCGCAGTACCGGCCCCCGGCATCCGCAACGCGATGCCGACGACCGCTGTACGGCTGTCCGTCGAGGCAGTCATCGGTTGACCTCCCGCTCCCGCTCCGGCGCGGCGTCCGCGGTCTTGTGCGAGGAATCGCGCGGCGCTGCCGCCAGGCGCCGGCGTACGAGCAGGAAGGCCAGCCCCAGCACGAGTGCCGCACCGTGCATGGCCCCCACCACCCCGAAGGGCGAGAAGCGTTCGAGCAGCGAGGCGCTGATGACCATTCCGAGACCGAACGCCGTGTTCTCCGTCGTGGCGGCGAGGCCGAACGCGGCGGCCCGGCCCTTCTCGGGGAGGGTCTGCAGGCGCGAGACGAAGGCGTTCTCCGTGAACCCGTCGGCCATGCCGGCCAGCACGATGACGGGGAGGGCCAGCCAGACCGGCAGCCCTGCGAAGGCGAGGATGAAGGCCGCCGACATGACCAGGACGCCCACGGCGAAAGCGGTGTCGGACGGGGCCCCTCGGCGCTTCGCGTACCGCGTCGTCAGCCGCTGCGCGATGAGGTTCCCGACGGCCCACGTCGTCCAGAACTGGCTCATGAACACGGCGGGGTTGTCCGGGTCCACGGCACGGGACTGGATCGGCATGCCGACGTTGTGCGCCGAGGAACCGAACCCGTCCACGGCCCGGACCGCGACGAGCATCAGCACCAGCGGAGGCAGCATTCCGAAGGCGAGCGCCGCCATCCGCCGTGCCCTCGTGGGCCGTTCGTCCGTCTTGACGCCTCCCCCAGCCGAGGGCGCGCGCCCCTCCGCCCCGGTCTCCGCGGAGTCCGTACGCGTACGGAGCGGAAGCCAGGCGAGGTTGGCGGCCGAGAGCGCGAACGTGCTCGCGGAGACGAGGAACGCCGCCGTGTGCCCGAGCAGCGAGACGACGACGCCCGCCGAGGCGAAACCGGCGACCATCGCCACCGAACGGCAGCTCGCCAGCAGACCGTTGGCCCACACGCGCCTGTCCGCCCCGACAATGGCCGGCACGGCGGTCCGCAGGGCGACGCCGTTGGAGTTGGAGCAGAGGCCCGCGACGACCACGACCGCGTACAGCAGCCAGACGCCCGTGAAGCGGTGGAAGACCACCAGAGTGATCAATCCGAGGGCCTGGACCGACTCGGCTGTGATCATCATGCGTTTCAGATCGAGACGGGCCGCCAGTTTGCCCGCGAGCACTCCGCCTATCAGCCCGACGAGAAGGCGCACCGCCATGACGAGGCCGGTCTGCAACGCACTGTCGGTGACCTCGTAGACGAAAAGATTGAAGGCGACGAGATTGAGATAGACGCCGTATGCGGAAGCGGCATTGCCGGCCGCCAGAAATCTGAAAGAACGCACAGCGGAAACGCTGTCACGAATGGCTGTCACGAGCCCGCGCCTCCGGTGGCGTCTGGAAATCGCAGTGAGTCTTGCAGCCGGTTTGCGGTCCGTCAAGGTCCTCCCGGAAGAAGGCTTCGACCCCTGGCCCGGACTCCTTGCGATGTGGCGACTTCGTGTCAGGCGGCACAGCGATATCACCATGGCAGACGCGAAAGTGGAAGAAATTCTTCCGATTCTCTGTCGGTGGTCTACCACTGTGAAAGCACAGGTGAGCGGCGCTTACCGGCGGTCGCAGGCACCGCCCTGCCACGCCCTCGGAAGGGCCAGCGACCCGCAACGCGGACCCTCGAAAGGGCCTCGCCTTCCACCGCCGCGGGATCCGGAACGCGACCGCGAAAGGTCTCGGAAACCGCTTCGCCATGCGCTTCACCCCGAGTCCCGATTTCCCGGGGTATTCGATGCACCCGTGTTATCCGGAACAGGAATCGGCGCCGCTGACGATTACACTCCCTGCGAGAGTCGTCCGGAGATACGAGAGCGGCCCACTCCTCTTGGATATCGCATTCGCGGAAGACGCAGAGTGACGCGAACAACGACGGCCGATCACAGGGTCCGGCGTCACGGCACGAACCGTCACCCCTCTCCCCGCTGCTCGTGCGACGGAATGGCCCCTCCGGGCCGCCGCACTGCCCCGATGGGCCCTGCCGCCGCCCGGTTCCGAGTGGTCCGCTGGAACCGGGAGGTCCAGCGGGACGACTCTCGCTGGGCGCGCGGAGGCGAGCGAGTGAGAGGGGACGGCAATGGTGGACGGACCCGTGACCGTCGGCGTGGACGGATCACCCTCCAGCATCAAGGCAGTCGAGCAGGGAGCCGAAGAGGCACGGCTGCGCGGAGCGACCTTGCGACTGTTGCACGCGTACACCCACCCGTACGTCCTGCCGCCCGCTCCCCTCAGCGCAACAGCCCTGCCTTTCGGCCCGGCGGGAGAAGCCCTGCGCGAAATGGGCGAGAGGTACGTGACCGAGGCGGAGGAGCGGGCCCGGGCCGCCGCGCCGCAGATCGACGTCTCCACCGAGGTCGTCCAAGGCGAAGTGCTGTCCGTGCTGGTGGACGCCTCGGAGACCTCATCCCTGATGGTCGTGGGACGCCGAGGCCTGGGAGGCTTCGCCAGCCTGCTCCTCGGGTCCGCCGGCCTCCACCTCAGCGCCCATGCGCACTGCCCCGTCATGGCTCTGCGGGGCACACCGAAGCCCTCGGGCGACATCGTCCTGGGCGTCGACGGGTCACCAGCGGCACAACTGGCGACCGAGTTCGCCTTCCACGAGGCGTCCCTGCGCGGAGCGCGTCTCGCCGCGACGCACGTGTTCTCCGAATGGAGCGTTCCGCTCTCGCCCCCCGAGGACGAGTCCATGCCGTACGCCCGCCGGCCCGGCTCCCTGCGCGAAGACGAGGAACGCCTCCTCAGCGAGGCCCTGGCCGGCCGGCCGGAGAAGTACCCGGACGTCACCGTCGAGCACCGCTGCGTGCGGGGCGCGACGCGGGAGAAGCTCATCGAGGCCAGCGACAGCGCACAACTGCTCGTCGTCGGAGCACGCGGGCGCGGCGGCTTCTCCGGCCTGCTGCTCGGCTCCGTCAGCCAGGCGGCGCTCCACCACGCGCGATGCCCGGTCGTCGTCGCCCGCCACAGCCGCTGACCACGGCGGTCATACCTCAGCCACGTCCGGCAACGCGCCCTGCGCCGCATGAGCGGCCGCATGCGTAGCGAGCCCTACGCCGATGACCGCATCCCTAGTTCGTCAGCCCACTCGGCCGCCACCCCGCGAGTATCTCGTCCTCCGCTACGCGCACGACCCGCCGGATGGGTTCGCCGTTCGCGAGATGCTTCTCCTTGAATTCTCGGCTGCCGCAGATTCGCGCAGGCTGCAAGCGTCATCGGCGGCCTATTCGCGAGCGTCCGACGTGCACGACGCACCCGGTGAATCTCCTCAGGCCCGGGTGAACTTGTCGTCTCGGGCCGGCGAACTCGCCACGGTCGGCCCATGCCGCTGCGGGGGACTTCGAGTTCTCACTCGAAGGAGCTCGCGCTCAATTGCGTGACAGGCAATGCAGTTTGACCGCCGGCCCCTCAACAAAAGCGACAGACTGACGGTGCCAGGCGGGCACCAACTGGTTCACAGTGCGGCGCTCCCGTCAGCTCCGGCGGCCTGGCCCCTTCGACCGCAATACGGACAGACCGGCCCCGGCACGTGCGCGAGCCGACTCGACCGACCGCTCGTCCCCCTCAACTCCACCGGCAACCGGCCGTGTTCCGCATCCATCAGACCAGAAGCCGCGTACCGGTACGCACAGGTGCGAACCACTCAGACGCCCGAATCGGCCACGGGGTGAAGGCGATCCCCGCTCCATACCCGTTCCCGCGGGGGCCGCGCACCGGCCGCCGGTCGCAGGGCTCGAACTGCCGGAAGCACACGAGAGGGGCACGACGCCAAGTCGCGGGAATCTCTCATCATTTCGCCGCAAATTGCCCTCGCAGCCGACCGATCGAGCCGGCACTCAGAGAGGAGAACGGGGTGCGGTGGCGCGAGACGACAGCAAAGTTGTCCCGTCGGTACGAGAGCGCCATCCTCGCGGACTCGCTGCGCTAGGCTCGGGCCGCCTTCGGGCCTCATAGGCCTAGACCTAGCACGCGATTGACCCGTAATTCCAAGATGTTGTCGTTCGCGACGACTCAGCCAACGCCATTGTCCTCGATCGTCGCACAGCCCTGGAGGGCACCGGGCTCGTGAAATTCGGGGCGTCGCATGACGCAAATGAGTGGAGTGAAGTCAATATGCGAATAAAGGGCCATAGACGCTCGCGCACGGCGAACAGAACCATTGCGATCGTCGCAGCGCTGGTGGTCGGCGGTGGTGGCGCGGCGGCGATAGGCGTCAGCGCCTTCGCGGGGTCGAGCGAGGCCCCCACTCCCGCCGCGAGCACCATCGACTGCCCCGATGTGAGCCTTGCGCTGAATCAGGTGCCCAAGGGCGCCAAGCAGCCCGTGGGCCAGAAGCTCGCGGCTCTCGACCAGCAGGTCGCACAGGCTTACGGCCAGTGGAACTCGCAGGAGCAGAGCGCCGACGAGACTCTCGGCCAGTTGAAGCAGCAGCGCTCCGAGACCATCGAGAGCATGAGCCAGGACATCCAGAAGGCCGGCGGCCAGGCCCCCGGTGACCTGGAGTCCATGGCCCAGTGCCAGATGCTGAAGGACCAGGCCACCCAGGAAGGCCAGGAGGGCGGGAACGAAGGCGGCCAGCAGGTACAGGGCCCGGTCGCCGACGACTTCGTCAACATCGAGGACGTCGCGCCCAACGCCTCTGACGAAGAGGACCCGGGCGGCAGCTTCGAGACGAAGTGCGGCAACAACGAGGAAGAGCACTTCAACTCGGACAACGTGATCGCCGCTCCCGGTGTGCTGAACGGCGCCCACCACGTGCACGACTACGTGGGCAACGCGGACACCAGCAGCGAGTCCAGCGACGAGTCCCTCGCCGCGGCCAACACCACCTGCGCCAAGGGCGACCAGTCCACCCACTACTGGCCCGTGATCCGTTCACTGGACGGCCAGGAGGACCAGCGGGGCGCCGTGCAGGAAGGCGACATCGACAAGGAGCCCGCGGGTCAGGAGAAGCCGCAGGGCCAGCGTTCCGGCGATGACGCCGGTCAGGACCAGGGCCAGGACCAGGGCCAGGACCAAGGCCAGGGTCAGGACCAGGGCCAGGGTGACGGCGAGGAGCAGCCTCCCGCCGAAGGCCAGGACCAGGGCCAGAACCAGGGCCAGGACCAGGGCCAGGGCGACGGCGAGGAGCAGCCCCCGGCCGAAGGCCAGGACCAGGGCCAGAACCAGGGCCAGGGCGACGGCGAGGAGCAGCCTCCCGCCGAAGGCCAGGACCAGGGCCAGGACCAGGGACAGGACCAGGGCCAGGGTGACGGCGGCGAAGGTGAAGGCGACGGCGAGGAAGACCAGGTCGGCGGCGGCGAAGGTGCCGAGGCCCAGCCGGGTGACGGTGGATCCAACGACCTCAACATCGGCACGATCCTCCAGCCCGACCCCGAGCTGAAGTTCACCTCCGGCGGTGCCGAGCAGGTCGTCGCGATGCCGCGCTTCCTGCGCATCATCACGGGTGACGCCAAGTCCTTCACCAACGGCGTCGAGAACGCCAACGCGTCGTGGAGCTGCGAGGGCTTCGAGGACCGTCAGCTCGAGGACAAGTACCCGATCTGCCCTGAGGGCAAGAAGATGATCCGTACCTTCAAGTTCCAGAACTGCTGGGACGGCGAGAACACGGACAGCGGGAACCACCGGGACCACATGAAGTTCTCGGACGACCAGGGCAACTGCCCTGAGGGCTTCGTGAACATCCCGCAGCTTCAGCAGAAGATCAAGTACGACGTCCCTCAGCAGAACCTGCTCAACGCTGACACTCCGTTCGCGGTGGACTCCTTCCCGGAGCAGCTGCACAAGCCCATCACCGACCACAGCGACTTCATCAACGTCATGCCGAATGAGCTGATGAAGGAGGCCGTGGACTGCATCAACGACGGCAAGGAGTGCCCGGGCAGCGCGGAGGACCCCGACGAGGGCGAGGGGACCGACGAGAAGCCCGAGGAGTCGCCGTCGAAGCCGGACGAGTCGGACTCGAAGCCGGACAAGCCGGAGGAGAAGCCCGACTCGAACGACGACGGCTCGGCCTCCGACTCCGACAAGGACAAGGACAAGCCGGCGGAGAAGCCTGAATCGAAGCCGGACTCGAAGGACGACGACTCCGCCCCGGCGGGCTCGGACTCCAGCAAGGACAAGCCGGAGTCGAAGGACAACGGTTCGGCCCCGGCTGGCTCGGACTCGGGTGAGAAGTCCTCGGACTCGAAGTCGGAGTCCAAGTCGGACAAGTCTGAGGACGACGCCGTCGGCGCGGCTGTGGACGAGGACAACCCCTCGGGAGAGCCTGACCGGTCGACTCAGCTGGCGAAGGAAGAGGACAGCGACCTCGCCACGACCGGCTCCGACACCCCGGTCGGTCTGATCGTGGGGATCGGCTTGGCGGTCCTTGCCGCCGGCAGCGCTCAGGTGTGGTGGCTGCGCCGCAGGCACCTCGCCCGCGACCTGCCGTAACAGTTCGCTGTGAACGCCCGGGCCCCGTACCCGCTCTCCGTGAGCGGGTACGGGGCCCGTCGCGTTCAAGCCCGGCGTCGAGACCCCCTCGCGGGAGCCGCGCTCGACAGCCCGGACTTTAACTGCGCGCCGTCATGCGCCAGTCGGGCTCACCGAGACCCCGCGAGACCCCCCGCTCAGGCGTTCTTCGCCGCGGGCTCCAGGATCGCCACGCACTCCATGTGGTGCGTCATCGGGAAGAGGTCGAAGGCGCGCAGGAAGCGCGGCACGTAGCCCGCCTCCTTGAAGTAGCCCAAGTCCCGTGCCAGCGCCGCCGGATCGCACGCCACGTACCCGATGCGGCGCGGCCCGAGCCCGGCGATGTGCCGGACCGTCTGCTTGCCGGCGCCCGCCCGGGGCGGGTCCAGCACGACGAGGTCGGCCTCCGTGATTCCCGTGCGCGGCAGGACGGTCTCGACCTTGCCCTGCTCGACGCGGACCCGGTCGAAGCCGGCCAGGTTGTGACGGGCGTCCTCCACGGCCCTCTTGGAGGACTCGATGCCCAGCACGGCGCCGCTGTCGCCGATGCGGTCGGCCAGCGCTCCCGCGAAGAGGCCCGCCCCGCAGTACAGGTCGAGGGCCATCTCCCCCTTGCGGGGCGTGAGTCCGCGCATCAGAGCGTCGACGAGGAGTTCGGCGGCCTGCGTGTGCACCTGCCAGAATCCGCCCGCGCCGACGCGCCAGGTGCGGCCGTCGGCCCGCTCCCGGACGAAGTCCCGGCCGTGGACGCGGTGCAGCCGTCCCTTGTCGGTGGGCTTCTCCCCCGCCCTCAACACAGAGACGGGCTTGTCGAGTTCGACGAGCGGCAGCCGCTCGCCGGGCTTCGGCGTCAGGACGACCTGGCGGTCCTGGGAGCCGGTCGCGGCCGTGACCTCGATGCCCGCCATCCCCGGCCATTCGCGGCGTTCGACGCCGAGTTCCTCCACCCCGGGCGCGGCGATCAGGCAGTGGTCGACGGGCTGCACGTCGTGCGAGCGGTGCCGGCGGAAGCCCGGCCGTCCCTCGTCGTCGACGGCGAACTGCACGCGGGTGCGCCAGGAGGGCACTTCGCCCGCGGGCACCTTGTCACCGGGCGCGGGCTCCACGGTGCCGTCCCAGGAGACGTCCTCCGGGGTCATGCCCGCGAGCCGCTGGAGCTGCTCGGTGAGGACCTCGCCCTTCAGGCGCCGCTGCGCGCCGGGCTTGGCGTGCTGCCAGTCGCAGCCGCCGCAGCGTCCGGGGCCGGAGAAGGGGCAGGGCGCGGGGACGCGGTCCTTGGACGCCTCCAGCACCTCGACGGCGTCGGCCCGCAGGAAGCGGGAGTCCGTACGGCCTTCGGTGACGCGGACGATCACACGCTCGCCGGGCAGCGTGTGCCGGACGAAGAGCACCCGCCCCTCTTCGGTACGGGCGACGCAGTGCCCGCCGTGCGCGACGGGGCCGATCTCGACCTCGTACTCCTCACCGGCCAGTGAAGGGGCGAGGGCGTCTGCGGAGGCTTCGGGCATGGCGGGGAACAGCTCCAGGGTGACGGCGGTGCGTGGGAGGCGGAAGCCCGGCGGCGGCGTTGCCCCTCGTGCACGGGGGCGTGGCGGTGCCGGGCAGTCCTTCAGTCTACGTGCCTCGCGCCGCCCGGCCGCCCGCCGCCGGTACCGGCCCGCACACGACCCCCGGCCCCCGGCCCGCAACCCCCGGGTTCCCCCTCCGGCCGCCGGCCGGTGCCCGTCAGTAGCCGCCGCTCAGCAACCGGCCGGCGTCCGGCACGGTCGCCTTGAGCCCGAGTTCGGACAGGATGCGGTACGCGGTCGCCGTGGCCGCGGACAGTACGGGCAGGCCCGAGGCGTCCTCGACGTGCTGGACGGCCGAGAGCGAGGGCATCTGCACGCAGGCGGAGAGCACGATCGCCTCGGCTCCGGCGAGGTCGAGGCGCTTCCAGTGCTCCCGCAGGTCGTCGGGGTTCAGCCGCGCCACGGCCAGGTTGTCGGCGACTTCGAGGCTGAGGGAGTCGACGACCTCCGTGCCGGCGTCCTCGATGTAGTTCACGACGGTCTCGGTGAGCGGCTTCATGTACGGCGTGATGACGGCGACCCGCTTCGCTCCCAGCGCCTCGATGCCGCTGAGCAGCGCGCCCGCGCTGGAGACGACGGGGGCGTCGGCGTCCTGGTCACGCAGCACCCTCGTGATCTCGTCCTCGGCGGTGCAGTGGTAGCCGGGGCCCTGCGCCATGATCGCGACGAGGCAGGCGGTGGCGACGACGTCGGGCCTGGCGTCCGCGAGTTCGAGGGAGGCGCGCTCCGTCTGGGCGTTCATGCCCTTCAGCTGCTCGGGGGTGACCTTCTGCATCCGCATGCGGCTGCTGTGGAAGACGAAGCGGTCCTCCGGTGCTGCCTCCTCGCGTGCGCGCAGCATGCGCGGCAGTTCGGTCTCCATCGTGAGGTTGGAGCTGGGGACGATCATGCCTATGTGGTGGTCCGTCACGGGGGCCTCCTGTCGTTGCCGCGTGCGGTGAGGAGGGTTCCTCCGCACGCCGAGTTAATCCGAACACGTACTATCTGTCGGCACAAGAGCCCCGAGGAGTCCGTTCACCGGAGATCCGGGGCTTCGGCCGGCGGCCCCCGCTCCTGGTCAGCGCTCCTCGGAGAGCCCTTCCCAGTGGTCGGCGAGAGCCGTCAGTTCACGCATCAGCCGGGCACGCTCCGTCGCCGAGCCGTACGGCTCCAGCAGCCGCTCGTCCAGGGCGCGGGCGCGGTCGTCCGCCTTGCTCAGGGCCTCCTCGCCCTCGTCGGTGAGGAAGAGCAGTTTGCGGCGCCCGTCGTCCGCCGCGGTACGGCGGACTATGAGCCCGCGCTTCTCCAGGCGTCTGGCGACGTCCGCCATCGTGGACGTGTCCAGCGCCACCGCCGAGGCCATCGCGCTCTGGTCACGTCCGGGGGCGGCGTTCACCGCCGTGAGGACGGCGAACTGAGGGCCCGTGAGGGTCGAGTCGACGCTGCGCAGCCATGCCGCCAGGTACGCCTGGTAGAGGCGCCGGACCTGGTATCCGGGAGCTTGGAGCAGGGCGGCGGGAGGCGCGGCGGGACCCGTGGAGGGGGTGGTCTTGTCAGCCATGGGGCCCACTAAAGCACGGCCGTCGCGGGGTTCGTGGCGCGCCTCCTGACGCCCGGCGCTCAGTCGAGCTGGGCACGCAGGGCGTCCCTGAGAACGTCGAGAGCGGGTTCCGGATTGTCCCAGAACACCATGTGCCCGGCGTCCGGAATCGGAGTCAGCCGCGCCCCCAGATGGGTGCGGGCCGCCTCCCTCACGCCGGCCTCGGTGACGACCGGGCTGTCCGCGCCGTAGATCAGCTCCGTCGGGGCGGGCACGGAGGGCCACCAGACGAAGAAGTCCTCGCTCTCGAAGCTCCGGTGGGTCTCCGTGAGCGCCGCCTCGCCGCAGCTGGCGAGCCAGCGGGCCCGCAACTCCTGCTCGCGGCGCGGCCAGCGGGGCCACGCCTTGGCCACCTCGTCGGCGTCGGTGCCCCGTTGGGCCTGCTCGAGCTGCCCGAGGAAGGCGGGCAGCGTGGTGGGGTACGGGTCCCGGCCGGGGCCGCTCATCGGCGGGTCGACGAGGACGGTGCCGCGCAGCGCGGCCTTGGCGCGCACGGCGGTGACGGCGGCGATGCGGGCGCCCATGGAGTGCCCGGCCAGGAGCGGACGGTCCAGTCCGAGTCCGTCGATCCACGCCTCGGTGTCCTCGGCGTAGGCCTCCAGGCCGTAGCCGTCGCCGTCGTCGGAGAAGCCGCGGCCGCGGATGTCCGGGACGATCGGCCGCACCAGGTCGGTGAGGCGGCGGGCGACGAAGTCCATGGTCACGGCGGGTGAGGTGATGCCGGGCAGGAGCAGCAGCGGCACGCGCTCGTCGCCCGGGGCGTCTCCGTAGTCGAGGGCGTGCAGCCGCAGCGTCCCGTTGCGGATCCACCGGCTGGTGGCGGGGACGTCGGACAGGTCGGCGAGGGCGGGCTGGGTGATGTAGCGCTCGGTCATGCGGTGGTCCTCAAGTCGCTTGGCGGGAGCGGGAGTCGGTGGTCCGCGGCGCGCGCAGTGGCCGCGGCGGGGGTCTTCACTGGGTGGCCTCCCGCGCGGGCAGGCCGGAGAGGTAGGCGAGGGCGTCGGAGAGTGCGACGACGTCTCCGTACTTGGCCTGGATGTCGAACAGCGCGGCGTCGTGCGGCCCTTGGGCGCGGTCGCCCGCGCACTCGCGGGGCACCAGCACGGGGAAGCCGGACTGCACGGCGTCCACCGCGGTGGCCCGGACACAGCCGCTGGTGGTGGCGCCGCAGACGAGCACGGTGTCGCATCCCAGGCCGGTGAGCGTGGCCGCGAGGGAGGTGCCGAAGAACGCCGACGCGCCCTTCTTGATCACCAGATGGTCCTCGGGGCGCTGCGGCAGCCTCGGGTCGAGCGCCACCGCGTCGCTGCCTTCGAGGAGCGCGCGCATTCCCGGGGCCTTGTCCAGCCAGGTGACGGAGCGGCCTTCGGCCTCCGCCGGCGTGTAGGAGATGGCCGTCCACACGACGGGCACCTGCGCGGCGCGCGCCGCCTCCGCCAACTCCGCCGTCGCCCCGACCACTTCGGTCAGGTCCGCGCCCGAGGGGAAGGAGTCCTCGGTGAAGCCGCGGGTGAGGTCGACGACGACGAGCACCGGACGGGTTCCGCGGCGCACGGCGGCCCCGAACCCGGCGCGTTGGTAGGTCGCGTCGGTGTCCTGCCCGTACCGGCCGGGCTGCTGCCCGTCCTGCGGGACCGGCGGAGCGTGCTCGGTGGTGGTCACTGGCGGCCTCCCCGCGTGCAGCAGTGTGCCTTCTCCCGGCCCAGGACCCGTCCCAGCAACCAGCCTTCGAATAGACCGAAGGCGAACGCGCCCGCTATGGGGCCGTACTTGGCCACCGCGGGCGGCACGAGCATGGAGAGGCCGTTGAGTTCGGTCTCGGGTGTGAAGACTTCGGCGTTCCCGGAGCGCTGCGGCGCGGCCGGGGTCCGGACGCCCGTGGCGCCGGGCGCCGCTGCGGCGGCTTCCGGGGAGACCGCGGCACCCGGACCGTCCCCGGCGAGGGCCGGCGCGGCCGCCCGGTCCTGCTCCAGCAGGCCGCCGAGGTTCCTCGCGAACTGCTTGAGGATCCGGTCGGAGACCGCCGCGACCGCACCCTTGCCGAACTGGGCGATCTTGCCGCGGATGACGAGGTCGGTGGCCAGGCGCAGTTCCGCGCCGCCGGGCGCCTCGGCCACCTCCAGGCCGACCTCCGCCTCGGCGTCGCCGCTGCCGTGGGTGTCGGCGCCGCGCGCCTGCACCCGCAACCGCCGCTTCTCCTCGTCGACTTCGAGGAACCGCACGGTGCCCGCGTAGGCGGCGGTGATGGGGCCGACCTTGACCTTCACCCGCCCCTTCCAGGCGTCGCCGTCCTTGCCTTCGAGTGTCGCGCCGGGCATGCAGGAGGCGACGCGTTCCACGTCGTTGACGAGCGCGAACACCTCGTCCGGACTCGCCGCTACCGTGACCGCGTTGTCGATCCGCATGGAACCTCCTCGCATGCCGCGCCGGGCGGCACCGTCTCGCTGGTGTTCTCGTCCTCGCTGTCCCTGCTGTCCCCGTTGTGGTGCGCCGTGCCCTCCAGCCGTGAGCGGAGAGCGGCGCGGCGGCGCGCCGCGCAGTCGTCGATCGCCTCGACGATGGTCTGGTAGCCCGTGCAGCGGCACAGGTTGGAGGCGACGACCTCGCGGATCTCCTCCTTCGACGCCTCGGGGCGCTCCGCGAGGAACCCCTCGGCGAGCATCAGGAACCCGGGCGTGCAGAAGCCGCACTGAAGTCCGTGGTGCTCGGAGAACGCCTGCTGCAGGTCGTTGAGCCGCGTGCCGTCCGCGAGCGACTCCACCGTGCGGATCTCCTTGCCCTCCGCCTGCGCCGCGAACATCAGGCACGCGCGTACGGGCGCGCCGTCGAGCAGCACGGTGCACGCGCCGCAGATGCCGTGCTCGCAGCCGACGTGGGTGCCGGTGAGCCGCAGGTCGTGGCGGAGGACGTCGACAAGGGTGCGGCGGGGCTCCGTCAGCAGCTCGTGGGTCTCGCCGTTGACGTCGAGGCTGAGCAACTGCCGCTGCTGGGCCGTGTGTTCGGGGGCGTTGTCGGTCATCGGGTGTGCTCCAGGGCGCTGACCACCGTCTCCGGTGTGATGGGGGTGTCGTCCAGTTCCACTCCGGTGGGGAGCAGCGCGTCGTTGACGGCGTTGAGCACCGCTGCCGGCGCGCCGATGGTGCCGCCTTCGCCGACGCCCTTGGCTCCGGTCTCGGTGAAGGCGCACGGCGTCTCGAGGTGGTGGATGGACACCTCGGGGATCTCCAGCGCGGTGGGGACTTTGTACTCCATGAAGCTGACGGCCGAGGGCGCGCCCTGCTCGTCGTAGGTGACCTGCTCGAAGAGGGCGCCGGCGATGCCCTGGGCGATGCCCCCGCGCGTCTGCCCCTCGACCACCTTGGGGTTGATCGCGACGCCGCAGTCCTCGACGCAGACGTAGCGCAGGATCTCCACCTGCCCCGTCCCCTCGTGGAGTTCGGTGACGACGCCGTGGGTGGCGTTGGAGAAGGTCCCGTCGTTCAGGACGTCGAACGACGCGGTGGCGGTCAGGCCCGGCTCCGTGTCCTTGGGCAGCAGATGCGACTTGAGGTACGCGATGTCGGCCAGCTCCTCGTAGGGCACGGTGCGCCCGTCGGCGGGGCACCGGACCAGGCCCTGCCCCAGCTCCAGGTCCTCCGGCGGGACTTCGAGGACGGAAGCGGCGATCGCGATCAGCTTCTCGCCGAGCCTGCCCGAGGCGAGCCGTACGGCGCTGCCGCCGATCGCGATGGAGCGGCTGGCGAAGGTGCCCCAGCCGTAGGTGATGCGGTCGGTGTCGCCCTGGTGGATGCGCACCTTGCCGATGTCCAGGCCGAGTTCGTCCGCGGCGATCTGCGCCAGCGTCGTCTCGTGGCTCTGCCCGTGGCTCATCGTCCCGGTGGTGACGACCAGCGCGCCGCTGGTGTCCATCCGCACCTCGGAGATGTCGAAGCCGGGCACGACCTCCATCTTGCGCTGCGCGAAGGCGGTCGAGCCGTAGCCGGTCCGCTCGCTGAAGCACGAGTAACCGATGCCGATGTGCCTGCCCTCGGCGGAAGCCTTCTCCTTCGCGGCGTACCAGCCCTCCTCCTTCAGCACCGACTCGCACAGGTTCAGCGACTCCAGGTACGAACCCGGGTCGTACGTCACGTTGTTGACGCCCGTGTAGGGGAACTGCGTGATGAGGTTGCGGCGGCGGATCTCCGTGGGCTCCAGGCCCAGTTCCCGCGCGGCACGCTCGAAGAGGCGCTCCATGACCATCACGTACTGCGGCCGGCTCACCCCCCGGTACGGCGCTGTGGGCGCCTTGTTGGTGGTGATCGCCCGCGCCCTCACCCGGTAGGCGGGGACCTTGTAGACGCCGGGCATCTCGGCGGAGGCCATCAGCGGCTCGATGCCGGCGGTGAACGGGTAGCACGAGTAGGCGCCCATGTCGCAGACGATCGCCGCGTCCAGCCCGAGGATGTGCCCGTCGGCGTCGAACGCGGCGCGCACGTCGTAGTGCTGTTCGCGGGCGAGGAAGGACGCGGTGAGCGCGTCCTTGCGGTCCTCGACCCACTTCACGGGCCGGCCCAGCCGCAGCGCCGCCGCGCCCGCGGCGATCTCCTCACGGCCGACGACGCACTTCTGGCCGAAGCCGCCGCCCATGTCGGGTACGACGACCCGGACGGCGCGTTCATCGAGCCCCAGGCAGCGTGCGGCGGTCGTACGTACCTGGTGCGGTACCTGCGTGGACGTCTGCAGCAGCAGCTGCTCCTCGCGGTGGTCCCAGCTCGCCACCACTCCCCTGGTCTCCAGGGGGAGCGCGTTCTGGCGGCCCGTCCTGGTCTCGACGTGCACGACGCACGGTGCCTCGTCGAAGGTCCCGTCGATGCCCTCCGTGGCGAACATCGAGACGTCGAGAAGTGTGTTGCCGCCGGCCTCACCGTGTACGAGAGGCGCGCCGGGGGCGAGTGCCTGCTCCTCGGAGACGACGGGCGGCAGTGACTCGTAGCTCACCTTCGCCGCCTCCACGCCGTCCTCGGCGGCGTACGCGTCCCGGGCCACGACCACGGCGAGCGGCTCCCCGGCGTACCGGACCTTCTCCCGGGCCAGCACCGGCATCCCGGTGGGCACGAACTCGCTGACGGGACGGCCCAGTCGCGCGGTGATGTCGGCGAGCCCGAGGTCGTCGGCGCTGAACGCCGCGACGACGCCCGGCACTTCGCGTACGGCCGTCAGGTCGAGGCCGGTGACCTCGGCGTGCGCGACGGTGCTCCGTACGAATCGCGCGTGGAGCATGCCGGGCAGTGCGATGTCGTCGGTGAAGCGCCCGTTGCCGCTGAGGAGCCTGGGGTCCTCGCGGCGGCCGACGGACGCACCGATCCACGGGCGGTCCCCGTCGGGTCGGGCGGATTCGGTCGTCATCGGGCCATCGCCTCCTCGCATGCGCGTGCCACGAGCGTGCGGATGAGGACCCGCCGGTAGTGGGCACTGCCGTTGCCGTCGCTCGGGGGGTCGACGGACTCAGCCGCCACCGCGGCGGTCCGTGCGTACAGTTCTGGACCGGGCGCGCCGCCGCTCACCAGCGCATCCTCCGCCTCCGGCACCCGCACGGGCATGGCGTCCACGCCGCCCAGCGCGACACGCGCGGCGGTGAAGTGCCCGCCGCCGTCGGCGGGTTCGAGATCGACGGCGGCCGAGACCGTGGCGAAGTCGCCCTGCCTCTCCGCGAATTCGGTGAGCGCGGCATGCGGTGCGGGCCTCGGGAAGACGACCTCGACGAGGATCTCGTCGGGTTCGAGGGCGGTGGTGTAGTAGCCGTGGAAGAACTCCGCGGCGGCGATGCGACGTTCACCGTCCGGCCCGTGCGCCACCAGTTCCGCGTCGAGCAGCACCGCGAGCAGGCACCACTCGGCGGTGGCGTCGCCGTGGGCGAGGCTGCCGCCGACGGTGCCGCGCGTGCGGATCGGAAGGTGCCCGACCCAGCGCATGGCGTCCCGCAGCACGGCGAAGCCGGGGCCGAGCGCGTCGGCCGGTGCCGTCTCGACGGCGTGGTGCGTGGTGAGGGCGCCGATGTGCAGTCCCCCGCCGCTGTCCGTGCGCAGTCCGGCCAGCCCCGCCAGCCCGCCGATGTCGACGAGGTGGCCCGGGCGGGCCAGGCGGAAGTTCATCATCGCGACGAGACTCTGGCCTCCCGCGATGACCTTCGCCTCGTCACCGAGCTCCGCGAGCAGGCGCGTGGCCCCCTCGACGTCGCGCGCGCGGTGATACGTGAATGCGGCGGGCTTCATCTGACGCTTTCCTCTCCCTCCGGGCTCGTACCGGATCTCTCCGGGCTCGTTACCGGATTCCTCCGGGCCACCCGAGACGTCGCGCCGGTGTGCTGCCGCCCGTGGCGGGCGGGCAGCGGCATCCGGCCGCTGTCCGGGGGCGGGGGCCCGGCAGCCCCCGCCCCCGGAGCCTCAGCTCTGGACGGGCGCCTTGGCGACCGGCGGCAGGTCCGCACCGGCCACGTCGGGCTCCTCCTCGCCGTCGATGTCGTCGAGCGACTTGCCCTTGGTCTCCGGAGCGCCGAACGCCATCCAGATCACGGCCAGCACCACGACGGCTCCCAGTACGGCGAACGTCAGGGGCAGCCCCAGCAGCGGCCACATCACCGAGCCGAAGAGCATCGGTGCGAACCCGGTGCTGACCCGGCTGACGGACGAGGCCCAGCCGAACCCGCTGGCCCGCAGCGTCGTCGGGTACAGCTCGGCGACGTACGCGTACAGGACGGGGATCGTCAGCTGGATGAGGAAGCCGAACGCGGCGATCCAGATCAGCGCGACCGTCTCCACCTTGAGCATCGCCGCGAAGGCGACGAGCGCCGCGGTCGCCACCGGCGCGGAGACCCCGATGAGCCACTTGCGGCCCACGACGTCGACGAGCCACGTCGAGGTGAGGACGCCGAGGATGCCGACGCCGCTCATCAGCGTGGGGCCCATGAAGGAGGCGGTGTCGTTGTAGCCCTCCTCCTTCAGGATCGAGGGCATCCACGTGAGAGCCGCGTAGTAGACCATCATGATCGTGATGAACAGGGCCCACGAGACGGACGTGATGCGCGGGTTGTACTTCCACAGCTTGCGGAACTGGTCGAGCCCGGCCCGCAGGCCCTTCGGCCGGTCGGAGCCCTCGCCGGGCGCCGGGACGGGGATCTCATACGGCTCGGGCAGCGCTCCCGTACGGGCGACCAGGCCGTCGATGACACGGCGCGCCTCCTCTTCCCTGCCGACCTTGGCCAGGTAGATCGGCGACTCCGGCACTCCGCGCCGCACCCAGAAGAGCAGCAGGGCCGGCAGCACCATCGTCGCGAGCATCCACCGCCAGTTGCCCGGCAGCGGCACCATCGAGGTGGCGACCAGGCCGCACAGCGTGACGCCGATCGGCCACCACAGGTCGAGGGCCGTGAGGATCCGGCCGCGGTGCTTCCGCGGCGAGAACTCGCTGACCAGGGCGTAGTCGACGGGGATACAGCCGCCGAGGCCGACGCCCGCCAGGAAGCGCAGGACCAGGAAGACCGAGTACTCGGGAGAGAGCGCTCCGAGCACGGAGAAGAGCGCGAAGATCAGCAGCGTCGCGCTGAACGCCTTCTTGCGGCCGATGCGGTCGGCGATGCCGCCCCACACGACGGCGCCGACGGCCATGCCCACGAGGTTCGCCGTGGCCACGAGGCCGCTCTCACTGACCGAGAGGTCGAAATCCTTGCTCAGCAACGGCATCAGGAAACCGTTGAGTGCGATGTCCCAAGCGTCGAACAGGTAGCCGAGACCACCGATGATGAAAATCTTGCCCTGGACACCCCATTTCCATGGGAGTTCCTGGACTATCTGATCGCCTGTCTTCACGGTTTGCTCCACGGTTCGGTAGCGCACGTGCGCGGTGTTGGCAACGGACTACAGCCGCCGGTTCGCTCGCCTGTCAGAGGGACGCCGAGAAGACGCACCCGCGCGGCTCACCGGGAGAACTGATAGGAGAAGGACCCCAGGTCGGGGTCGTTGAGCGGCGTACCGCCCCACAGCCAGTCGTAGGAGACGTCGGACTCCCCGTCGAAGCGCTTGAGCTTCGCGTCGCGTTCCCGCTGCTCGGGCCCGTCGGGGAAGTGGTAGAAGGTCTTGTTGCGCAGCGACGCCTGCTGCACCATGCCGGCGTGCTTCGCCCGCCGGTCCACGTAGCGGCGCAGCGCTCCGTGGATTCCGCTGGTGGTGACAGCGCCGAGTTCCTCGGCTAGGACGGCGGCGTCCTCCATGGCCTGGGATGCGCCTTGTGCCTGATAGGGAAGCATGGCGTGGCAGGAATCGCCCAGAAGCGCGACGTTCCCGTCCAGCCACACAGGGTCAGGACGCCGGTAGTAGAGGGCGAAGCAGGACACGTCCTCCTTGGCTTTCGACAGCATCGCGGGGACGCGGTCGTCCCAGCCGGGGAAGGTCTCGGCCAGTTCCTCGGCGCTCGAGGGGGCGACCCACCGCTCCGCGACCTCGTCTGTGCAGGGGACACAGGCGACGACGTTCAGGTACTCGCCGCCGCGGATCATGTAGTGGACGAGGTGCCGGTCCGGGCCGTACCAGATCGTGGACTGGAACCTGTCCACGAGCCAGCGCGTGGCCGGGTCGGCGGCGATCAGGTCGCCCGGGATGAGGGCACGGAACGCCATCTCGCCGGAGAAGCGGAGGGTGTCCTCCAGACCCATCAGGTCACGGACGCGGGAGCGGATGCCGTCCGCACCGATGAGGGCGTCCCCAGCGAACCGGGCGCCGTCCTGGGTGACGGCGACCGGCCGCAGCGGGTCGGTCCGGTCCAGCTCCACGACCTTGCTGTTGGTGCGGATCTGCACGACCGGCCCGGAACCCTCCGGGTCCGTGCAGGCGTCCATGATCACGCGATGGAGGTCCGCACGGTGGTAGTGCCAGTACGGAGCGTTGTACTTCTCCTTGCAGAACTCGCCCAGGCTGGTCAGCCCGACGACGCTGCCGTCCTTCCACCTGCGCCGCACCTGGTCCAGCGGCTCGGTGTGGATGGCCTCCAGCTGCTTCCGCAGGCCGAGGCCGAGCAGGATACGGCTGGCGTTGGGCGCTGTCTGGATGCCCGCCCCCACCTCGCCCAGCTCGGGCGCCTGCTCCAGGACGGTGACCCGGATGCCCCGCTGCCGCAGGGCGAGAGCGGCGGTGACACCGCCGAGACCGCCTCCGACGACGGTGACTTCGAAAGACTGGCTGGCCGCCAAGGCTCCTCCAAGGGCGTGATCAGTGAACAGTCGGACCGCGGGCCTGTGGTGCCCGGATCAGTCCTCGACGAGCCGGCCGTCCACGACGACGTCGGTGCCGTCGACGGAGACCGTGCAGCCGCGCATCGCGATGTCGACGTGCGCGTAGGACTCGCGGCCGAGGACGGGGTGCGGTCCGGTCGACCACAGGAAGTTCCCGGCGAACGCACGGGCGTCCATGCCCATCAGCTCGCTCTTGCCGTACAGGGCCGTGGCGAACCAGTCGGCGCTCTTCATCAGCCCCCAGCCCATGTGGGAGAGGCTGCGGCCCCACTCGTCGTCGGCGTCCTCGAAGAAGGTCTCCAGCATCTTGGCGTCGGCTCCGCCCGAGATCTTCTCGATGTGCCCGTCGGCGACCTGCAGCGTCACGGGCGAACGGACGTACTCCTTGAAGGGCAGCAGGATGTCGCCCTCGGCCAGTACGAGCTGGCCGTCGGAGAACTCCGGCCAGCACAGCACCATCGTGCTCGGCCAGTGGTCCCAGCGGCCGGGGTCGTCGGCGAAGCCGACCTGGAACTCGGGGTGGGCGTTCTTGAGCTGCACGGTCAGGTCGGTGCCCGCACCGGACGTCACACGCATCGTCTCCGACCGCTTGAGCAGGCCGGACGCCGCCAGGACCCGCTCCTTGTCGCCCTCCTGCGGCAGGTTCCGGACGAGCACGTCGGGGGCGTCGCAGACGAAGATGATGCGGGTGCCCGTCTTGAGGATCTCCTGCTGCACGGGGGCGTGGATGAAGCCCTCCTGGGTGAGGTCGACGACGAGGTCGGCCGACTTCAGCAGGTCCTGGGCGGCGCCGTCGTTGAGCACCGAGGTCAGGCCCGGCCCGGACCCGGTACGGGTGCTGTCCGCCGGGGCCGCGCTCCCGCCGGGCACGGTCGCGGCGATGACGTGGGCTCCCAGCGACTTCGCGGCTCCGAAGGCGGCGGCGACGTAGTCGCCGCGGCTGTCCGGCTCGGAGAGGACGACGACGTGCTCGTCCTCCTTCACCTTGCACAGCTCCAGCTCGCGCCGGAAGGCGCCGAGCAGGTCGACGGACGAGAGATCGAACATGGGTGTCCCTCCAAGGAGGCTTCGCTTCAGATGTGGGCCACGGACGACGACGCCCGGCTGTGGGCGTGTTCTCGTCGGTGACAGGGCGTCGCATTGGGGTCACGGGATACGCGAACAGGCCGAATACAGCCCTCCGCTTCAGCTCTGACCAGCAGAGATACGCGAGCTCTCCGGCCCGGTGAGAATTAATCCGAACACGTACGAACTCTGCTTGGCAAGGGTTAGCCCCAGATTTAACGCCGATTTTTCGCCAGCGGGCGATCGATCACCGTCGCCGCGGGCGGCCTTCACGGCCGGACAGGAGTGAGGAGACGAGGCTCAACTCGCCTCCTCACAGCGCTCGTTGACCCGGCGCCTGGCGGCGGCTGCGCCGCGGGCGACACACCCACAGGGGCGGCAGAAACCCGTCGCGGCCTCCCCGAGACGGGGAAGAGCGACGGGCAAAAAGGGCGAAAGGTGCGATATTGGTCCAGCCAGGGACGGCGCTCGACGCCTCTGACGGGAAGGGCGCTCTCTCACGGACAGCAGCCGCTCGCACCCCTCAGGGGTTCCCTGCCGCACCGCGCGACTCGACCCCCGGCGAAGCTCAGCTTCGCGCGGCGAACCTCAGGAACCGGTCCCATCCTTCACGGCCGACGGCGAAGTACGGACGCGCTACGTCCTTGGAATCCCTTACGTGGACGGCCTGTTCGGTGACAGCGACCTCGACGCAGTTGTCGCCCTGGGCGGTGCTGTAGCTCGACTTGAACCAATTGAGTCGAGACGTGCTCATAGCTCTCCTAGCATCCGCTTCAACAGGCCCAGGGAGTCGTTCGGCGAGAGGGCCTGCGAGCGCAGTCTGGCATAGCGCATCTGGATCCTGCTGACCTCTTTCGGTTCGGCGATCAGACGACCGTTCTCCTGCCCCTCGGAGTAAGCAAGCCGCTGCCCATGGGGCGTTTCCAGCACACACACGGGGCCTGCCAGGCACGCATGGAATTCGCAGTCCGCAGGCATGATCTGAAGCGTGGTGTTTCGCAGCAAGCACAAGTCCAGCATGTGGTCGAGCAGTTCACAGGTGACATCGACTCCCCCAAGACGACGCATCAGCACGGCCTCCTCGACCACGAAGTCGAACGTAGAGTGGGGCCTGTCGCGTAGCAGCCGCTGACGGTTCATTCGCGCCGTTACCGTCGCCTCCAACTCGCCGTCCGTCAGCGGCGGGATCTCGTTCTCGCACAGCGCCCGCACGTAACCCTCGGACTGCAACAGGCCCGGTACGAGCCTGCATTCGTACGTGCACAGGCTCACCGCCTCCTTCTCCAGCCGCGCCCACCGCCGGAACCAGGCCGCCAGTCCGGGCTCGCCCCGCGTCAGATGCCTGGCGGCCCTCCGCAGCGCGCCCGTGTCTCCCAGCGCGTCCTCGGCTCGCTCCACGAACGCCGGGTCTGGCATGCGCCGCCCCAACTCCACGGACTCGACGGTGTGTTTGGAGAACCGGACGTGCGCCGCGAAGTCCACCCGGCTGAGCCCCGCGTGCTCTCTCAGGGCCTGGACGACCGCTCCGAACGTCCGCAGACTGTCCGACGGATCAGGCTCCCGCTCCCCCTCGCCGGCGATGACTTCGACACCCTCGGCCGTCATACGCGCCCCTCCGTACCCCGCGTGAAAAGTTCCGCGTCCGCAACTCACCCAGAGTGACGGGGAAGTGGGCGTACCGTCCACTCTTCGTGCCCGTACGCTGACCATCCGTACGGGACGACCTGCTGGTGAAACGCCCCTCGCAACGGCCAGTCTGGCTCCCATGACGCCGAGCGCTCCCCAACTTCCCGCTACCGTACGTACGTTCACTCAGCTGCTGTCATCGACCCGGCGAGGCGCGCGCCTGGCCCGGCTGCTGACGGCGGGAGAACTGGCCGCCTGGGAGGTCGCGCCGGACGTCGCGGAGCGTGCCGAGCAGATCGTCGCCGAACTCGCGGCCAACGCCTTCTTCCACGGCCGGGTACGCGGTCGCGACTTCCGGCTCGACCTCGCTCTCGACACCTCCGCCGGCACCCTCCGCGTCGAGGTCACCGACGCCCGCGGAGACCGCTTCCCCGGCCACCGTCCGAACGCGGAGCCGGACGCCGAGTCCGGCCGCGGCATCCTTCTCGTCGCCGCCCTCGCCGACCGCTGGGGCACATCCCTGTACGTTCCGGGCGGCAAGACGGTGTGGGCTGAGCTCGACTCGGGTCCCGCCTGCATGGACGCCTCCACCCGGCCGACCGGCGGGAGTGCGGACGGCCGACGGCCCGACTCGTCCATGGCCTGACGGCCACTCCGGCCCGCGCCGTCAGTCCGCCGGAGTACCTGCGATCTGGCTGACGAGGAAGTCGAGCCGATCGTCCTGGCTGCCCGGCGGGATGCGCCCGCTGCCGGAGAGGACCGCCATGCCGTGCAGCGCGCTCCAGGTGACTTCGGCGAACAGTTCGCGCCGGTCGTCGTCCGGACTGAAGCAGTTGACGAACTCGTCGAAGGCTGCCCGCAGCGGGGGCGGCGTCTCGTCGCTCGCGAACTTCAGGTCGGTGGGCAGGACGAACATGGCCTGGTACAGGGCGGGCCTCTCCGTCGCGAACTCCAGATAGGCGAGGCAGACGGCGCGCAGCGCGTCCCCCGGCTCCGGGGCGGCGGCCTCCCTCGCGCGGCGCAGACGGGGGGCGAGTTCACTGAAGCCGTCGAGGGCGACGGCTCCCACGATGGCGTCCTTGCCCTTGAAGTGGCTGTACAGCACCGGCTGGCTGTACTCGACGCGTTCAGCCAGCCGCCGCGTCGTCACCGCCTCCCAGCCCTCTACCTCTGCGAGTTCACGCGCGGCCGTGACGATCAGCTGATGACGACGGGCGCGTTCACGTTCACGGCGCTCATTGATGGCGGACATGACGACATTCTAGCGGCGCTAGACATCCTGCCGCAGCTAGGTCTATCGTCGCTATCACTTCTAGCGCCGCTAGATATCGCGGGCGGGCGCTGCCACCGAGAGGGGAAGCAAGCCATGCTCACCAACGTCGCTCAGGTGCTCGCCGGAATGATCGGCGCAGGCATCCTCTTCATCGGCGCGCGCGCCCTGTGGGCACCACGTGCGGCGGTGGACTTCGGCATCCCGGACACGCCGACCGACGACCGGACCTTCCGGGCCTGGCTGTCGGTCAAGGGAGTACGCGACATCGCCTCGGGACTCTTCCTCTTCATCCTGCTGGCCGGGGCGACACCCCACCTCCTCGGCTGGTTCATGCTGGCTGCCACCGTCATCCCCGCCGGCGACGCCCTGATCGTGCTGCGCAACAACGGGCCCAGGACGGCCGTTTACGGCATCCACGGGGCAACTGCCGCATCGATGCTGGTGATCAGCGTGCTCCTGCTCGTCGCGTAGCCGTAACCGTCTGCACGGCCGCCGGGCAGGCCATTGCGCGCCCTGAGAGGACTGCCCGGCGTCAGGAGACCTGAGCCGTCCCTCCCGGGACCCGGAGCTCCGGCTCCGCCCGCAGCCCGGCGACGTCCGCCCCGCACTCGGTCAGCACACGCTCGATCTCCGCAGCGGACTGCGCGTCCGTCCCTGCCTCATTCAGCAGCGCGGCCAGCAGGTGGGTCGTGCCGACCGTGGACGAGCCCTGAGCGGAGGCGGTGAGTTGTGCGACGTGCAGGAGACGCCGTTCGAAATCGGCGGCTCCGCGGACCTCCGGGGGCTCCTCCTCCGCGACCCCGGTGGTGGGAAGCAGTGCACGGGCGAGGGCATCCTGCCGTGCGCCGTACCGTCGCAGGAGTTCCGCCCCCCGGTTCGCTCCCCTCAGCTTCTCGGGCAGCTCACGCCCGGCGACGGTCAACGACCGGTCCAGCGCAAGGATGCCCAGCAGCAGATCGACGGGCTCCACCTCCGACGCCCCGCGCCGCACCGCCCCCCGTGCCGACTCCGAGCGCACCCCGCCCACGACGGCGGAGCCGAACCCGGCACCACCGCCGAATACCCAGGCGGTGAACTTCCTTGTCAGCGGATTTCCACTCTTCCCGAACGTCCCGGCCTTGCGCAGCATCAACACCGAGGTGGGCTCCGGCACTTCCTCGGTCCCACGCAACGCGTCGAGTGCGGTCGAGGCGGCCGAGACATCCACCTTCTCCAGCACCATGGCCTCGCGTGCACGCGTATCGGGCAGTTCGACCAGTGCGCGCGCCACATGGCGGACGCGCACGGCGACGGTGCCCTCCTCCCGCGCGGTCTCCAGCGCCTTGCGCAGAGCGGACCGCAACGCACCCGTCATCGGCGGGAGTTCAAGGCTCCCCTGCTGCTCCTTCTTCTTCCGGTTGATCCAGCGCAGCCTCTTGGCCTCCTCGTGCCGGACGTCCCGCCAGAGGGCGTCGATCTCTGCCTCGTCTTCCGGGCTTCCCGCTGTGCCGTCATCCGCGTCCCTGCTGACCCACACGGACGTCTCCCGACATCCGATCGAACCGCCGAGCGATCCGGCGGCCCTTATCCCGGGAGCGATCGCGGAACCCGCGGCCGAGTCGCCCGACACGAGCGCGTTCAGCACACTTTCCGTACCGACGTCCTCGCGTTCCTGCTTGGCCACCGCACGCATCGCGTCCAGAAGAAGCATGACGACGTCCCTCTCGAACTCGGTGGGTACGCCGACGTTGCGGTCGGACTTCCGCTGATCCATCGTCTTCTCTCCTCCGTGGTGTTACTTGCCATAGAGGACGCCGGTGAGCGCTCTCCGGCTCCACTTCGACTGAACGGCCATGCTTCCGGGGCGGGTTGGAAGGGTCTCATCCGGCCGACGACGGCCCGTGCCCCTCAACTCACCTCAGTTACGCGACCACTTGGGCTTCAGGCATCGAGGCCCCGCGAGGCGCCTGGAGTCACTGCCGATTCCCGCGGATCGCCCGTTGTCGCCTGTAATGTGAGTGCATGATTGTCCGGATCTGGCGAGGGTGGACGACACCCGAGAATGCCGACGCATACGAGTCGATCGTCAGCACCCGTGTTCTGCCGGCCATCGCCGAACGCAAGCTCCCCGGCTATCACGGCGCCTACCTGCTTCGGCGTCCGCTCGACGGGGGCGAGGTCGAGTTCTCCACCGTCATGCTGTTCGAATCGCTCGACGCCGTACGGGAGTTCATCGGGCCGGAATACGAGGTCGCACACGTCCCGGACGAGGCAAGGGCCGTCCTGGCACGGTTCGACGAGCGGTCCGCCCACTACGACACGCTGCTGACGCCGGAGGCCACGCGCCCCGCATGAGTCGCCGTGACCCTTGCCGCGGGCAGGCTGGTGCGTCGATCGGGACGTGGCAGCCGGGGGCTGAACTCGGGCCGCACCGGCAACGGTTCGGCCGACCGGCGCGGAACCGCGATCACTCCGCCGTCGGGGGCGCCGACGGTTGGCGCTCCACCCGCTTCAGACCTCGCACCGCCGGGATCGCCAGCAGCAGGGCGCAGGCGACCAGCGCCGTGGACGCGGACACGTAGAGCACCGGTGTCGCCCCGACGACGAGCGCGAGCGGCCCCGCCAGCGCCTGCCCGACCGGCTTCATCACCAGCGAGCCCGCCGCGTCGTAAGCGTGGACCCGGCCGAGGACCTCCTGGGGGATGTGCGTCTGCACGCTCGTATGGAACATGACGATCCAGAACGCCATGCCCACGCCGCTCACGCCGTAGCAGACGGCGACCAGCGGGGCGGAGAGGCCGAGCGCGACTCCCAGCGGCATGAACGTCCAGAGGATCATCGAGAGCGCACCGGCCCGGAGCGGATGCCGCGGCCGGAGTCTCATCGCGATGATCCCGCCGAGCACGCTTCCCGCCCCGAGGGAGGACATGACCAGGCCGAACACGGACGCCCCGTGGTCGGTGACGAGCGCGCTGTTGCCGAGGGTCATGGTCGGTCCGGAGCCCGCGAGCTGCCAGAGCATGAAGACGACGATGACGCTCCACAGCCAGGTCCTGGCGCTGAACTCCCTCCATCCCTCGACGAGATCGGCGCGGAACGTCGACACGCCTTCCCGCGCGGCCGGGCCCATGGGTACGGCGCGGAGCAGCAGCAGGCAGGCGCCGCTGACCGCGTAGGTCAGCGCGTCGAGCGCGACGACCGCCGCGGGCGAGGCGACCGCCAGCAGCAGGCCGGCCAGGGAGGGGCCGATGACGACGGTGACGGACTCCGAGATACGCAGGGTGGCGTTGGCCTTCTGCACGTCCCGGGCGGTGAGCGGGGTGATGCTGGCGACTCCGGGCTGGAAGATCGCGCTGCCCGCCCCGATCAGGGCCAGCAGCGCCAGGATCTGCCACAACTGGGGTGTACCCAGCAGGAACAGCAGCGCGAGCACTCCCTGGGAGCACAGCCGGGCCGCGTCCGAGAGGATCATCAGCCGGCGGGCGCCGAAGCGGTCGGACAGCACCCCGCCGAAGATGATCAGGGCTGCGAACGGTGCCACGAGCGCGGCGAGGGCGTAGCCCACCCCGCTCGCACCGTATCCCGCACGAAGCACGGCGGCCGTGATCGCGACGGGGAGCATCGCGTCACCGAGCAGAGAGGTGGTGCGGGCGGCGAAGAACAGCCTGAATTCCCGCGTCCACAACGGTGGTTCAGACGTCGTCCCTTCGACCTGCAGGTCATGGGCCATGTCCGAGGCAGCCACCGCTCACCGTCCCCCACTATGCCGTTATGTCGGACCAGGGCGGAGTGTGGTTCCTCCCGTTGTCCCCGGTCAACTGCTTATTTCCGGCGAGTGCGAGGGGCCGCGGGCCCGCAGTCGACGATGCCGTCCGTGTCGCGCCGCCAGGCGGTCCCGGCGCGGCCAGGATTGCGACGGGGTGCAGGGTGGCGATGAGTTCCCGGCTCCGCCGGAGTCGACATCGGCACCACCCCGAACACCCCCATCCCCCACAGCAACCGACCCCAACAGCAACCCACCGCACACGCACACACGGAGGCCGGCATGGCCCGGGAACTCTTCGCAGGCGTCCCCGTCGCCGACTACGCGGCGGCACTGCCCTGGTACGAGCGGTTCTTCGGCGGGAAGCCGTCGTTCCTGCCGAACGACGTCGAGGCCGTGTGGGAGGTCGCCGAGAGCCGCTACGTCTACATCGTGGAAGACCCGGTCAGGGCGGGGAACGCCCTGGTGCTGACGTTCGTCGACGATCTCGACGGCCGCGTCGCCGGTATCGCCCGGCGGGGCATCGAGCCCGCGGAGCGCGAGACGTACGAGGGCGGCGTGACCAAAGTGATCTACCGGGACGCGGACGGCAACGAGATCAGCCTCGGCGGCGGACCAGGCTGACGCCGCCTCCCGCCCCCCGGGGCCACGGCCGCGGGGGGCGGGAGGCGGCGGGCGTCCCGTCACGCGGCACGGACAGGCGCGCCGTCCGCCGCGGGCTTACGCTTCCCATGTCGCCCGCCTGCGGGTTCCGACCCTCGTCCGCCACCGAGAACCGTCCCGGCCCGCTCGCCTGCCCCTGCCGGCTTCGGGCGGCCGGATCCGCTCGGTGCGGGCCTCCGACGACGGCCTGGGAGGACGCCATGTCCACCGAAGCTGGTCCGGTTCCGCTCAGCGGCCTGCTCGCCGCACACGCGCCCGACGCGCAGTGCCTGATCTTCGGGGACCGGCGCTGGACGTACTCCGGTCTGGCCGCCGCCACGGACGCCCTGGCCGCGGAGATGGCCCCCGTGTCAGGTGAGCGCGTGGCGTTCATGCTGCCGAACTGCCCGGAAGCGGTGACGGTGTACCTGGCCTGCTTCCGCTCGGGAGCCGTGGCGGCACCGTTCAACACCCGGTACGCGCCCGCCGAGGTCGAAGCGGCCCTCCGGCGCGCCCGTCCCCGGTGGCTGATCGTCCACGAGAGCCTCCTCGGCAAGCTGGAGGAGGTACAGCAGGAGGTCCTGACGGGAGTCCGCGTCCTCGTGGCGGGCAGCGGCGAAGTCCCCGTGACGGACCGCGGCCGAGCTCCCCTGGCGGGCCGCGGCGACGGCTTGGAACCCCTGGCGCCGCTCTGCGCCTCCGGAGCGAGGCCCACCGCGCCACGCCCCGGACCGGACAGACCGGCTCTGCTGTTCTTCACCTCGGGGTCCACGGGCCCGCCCAAGGGTGTCCTCCACAGTCAGCGTTCGGCCTCCGCCATGCTGAGCAGCACCTCCGAGGCGATGGGAGACGTCGGCTCCCGCGACGTGACGCAGGTATGCGACCCCCTGGCCCACGTGAGCGGCTTCATCGAGACGATGACGACGCTCGCCGCCGGAGGAACGGTCGTGCTGCTCGACGGTTTCGAACTCGACTCGTTCGTAACGGGGTTGCTCACGCACCGCCCCACCCTGATCTGCACCCACCTCGACGTCCTGGCGCAACTCGTCCATGCCCCGGGCGCCCGCGGCGGATGGTTCTCCTCGCTGCGGGGCGTCTACGCCGGCGGCGACACCTTCCCCGCCGCGCTCCAGCGCGACTTCAGGGACCTCACCGGTCTGGCCGTCGGCGTCGGCTGGGGGATGACGGAAGCGATCTGGCTGACCGTGGACCGCACTCCCGGGCCGGACCGCGAGGGGTGCGTCGGCGTCCCGGTCGGCGGCGCCGAAGTGCGCACCGACGTGACCGGCGAGCTGCTCGTGCGCGGCCCGATGCTCATGACGGGGTACTGGGAGGACCCGAGGCTGACGGAGGACTCCTTCACCGGCGGCTGGTTCCGCACGGGTGACTTGGGCACCCAGGACCCGGACGGCGCGTGGTGGTTCGAGGGGCGCATCAAGGACCTGATCGTACGGCGCACCTCGAAGATCACGCCCGGAGAGGTCGAGGCGGCGATCAACGGGCATCCCGACGTGGCCGCCAGCGCCGTGGTGGCCGCACCCGACGCCGACGAGGGTCAGGTTCCGGTGGCCTTCGTCGTCCCCTCGCCCGGACGCGAACTGACGCCGGAAGGCCTGATGGCCTACCTGCGCGAGAGGATCGCCGCATACAAGCTGCCCGCCCGCATCCACTTCCTCGACCGGCTGCCGCTGACCGCGAGCGGCAAGATCGACCACAGCGACCTGCGTCAACTGCTCTGATCGCACGGCCACTTGGCACCGGCAGGCCGCACAACTCCGCAACGCGCTGGTCCGCTTCCCCAGGGGCTGTCTGACAAATGGCGCCGTTCGCCCGGAGGGCGGGGCTCGCGTCGTCTGGTGCGTGCGGATGCAAGGCGGAGGTCTGTCCTCGTAGTGGGCTACTCGGTCGGTCCGACAACGCAGCAGACGTGCGTGCCAGGCGGCGCGAGCCAGGCGCCATTTGTCAGACAGCCCCTAGCGCACTCCCGCCGCGCTACTTCCGCCGCTCGTCCTTCTTCCGGCCCGCGGCGCCGGCCACCGGCCCCCGCCGCACCGACCCCGGCGCGTCCCACTCGGCGCGCTTCTTCGCGCGCTTGCGCGCCAGTTCGGACGACTCCAGCTGCCACGGTACGGACGTGACCATGACGCCCGGCGTGTACAGCAGGCGGCCCTTGAGACGCAGCGCGCTCTGGTTGTGCAGCAGCTGCTCGTACCAGCGGCCGACGACGTACTCCGGGATGAAGACGCTCACCACGTCGCGCGGATTCTCCGAACGCAGCCGTTTGACGTACTCGATGACGGGCCGCGTGATCTCGCGGTACGGCGAGTCGAGGATCTTCAGCGGTACGTCGATGCCCGCCTCCTCCCACTCCCTGCGCAGCTGCGCGGTCTCCTCGGCGTCGACGCTGATGGTCAGCGCCTCCAGCGTGTCGGAGCGCATCAGCCGGGCGTACGCCAGCGCCCGCAGGGTCGGCTTGTGCGTCTTGGAGACCAGCACGATGGAGTGCACGCGGGAGGGCTTCACGCGCTTCTCGTCCGGATCGTCGGCGGCCAGCTCCTCGGAGACGAGGTCGTAGTGCCTTCGGACGGCGGTCATCACGCCGTAGAAGAGCAGCATGCCGAGGAGCGAGACCCACGCGCCGTGCGAGAACTTCGTCACGAGTACGACGAGGAGCACCAGCCCCGTGCAGAAGGCGCCGAAGGTGTTGATCACCCGGGAGCGGTGCATGCGGCGCCGCGCGCCGGCGTCCCCCTCGGTCGCCAGGAGCCGGTTCCAGTGCCGGACCATGCCGATCTGGCTGAGCGTGAAGGAGACGAAGACACCGACGATGTAGAGCTGGATGAGGCGCGTGGAGTCGGCCTCGTAGGCGACGACCAGTATGGCCGCCGCTCCGGCGAGCACCACGATGCCGTTGGAGAACGCCAGCCGGTCGCCGCGGGTGTGCAGCTGGCGGGGCAGGTAGCGGTCCTGGGCGAGGATCGAGCCGAGCAGCGGGAAGCCGTTGTAGGCGGTGTTCGCCGCGAGGAAGAGCACGAGGGCCGTCGCCGCCGCGAGGAAGACGAAGGGGAGGGACCCGCTCCCGAACACGGCAGCCGCGACCTGGGAGATGACGGGGTCCTGGTGGTAACCGGCGCCTGCCGGTTCGCCGTTGACGATCAGCTCCGTCGCGGGGTTCTCGGCCATCTTCACGCCCGTCGCGAGCGCCAGCAGGATGACACCGCAGAACATCGTCACCGCGATCAGGCCCATCACCGCGAGGGTGTTGGCGGCGTTCTTCGACTTGGGCTTGCGGAAGGCCGGTACGCCGTTGCTGATCGCCTCGACCCCCGTGAGGGCCGCGCAGCCGGAGGAGAAGGCCCGCAGCAGCAGGAAGGCGAGCGCGAAACCCGTGAGCCCGCCGCTGTGTTCGGCGTCGATCTCGAAGTCCGCGGTGGGGGCGCGCATCTCCTCGCCGAGCAGGCCCCCGCGTATGGCTCCCCAGAGGATCATCCCGAAGACGCCGGCCACGAAGCAGTAGGTGGGGACGGCGAACAGCTTGCCCGACTCCCGTACGCCGCGCAGGTTCATCAGCGTCAGGAGCACGATGATGACGACGGCGACGGTCGTCTTGTTCTGGACGATGAAGGGGACCGCCGACCCCAGGTTCTCCACGCCGGAGGAGATCGACACGGCCACGGTCAGGACGTAGTCGACGAGCAGCGCGCTGGCGACGGTCAGCCCGGCCCGGGGGCCCAGATTGGTGTTGGCGACCTCGTAGTCCCCTCCCCCGGAGGGGTAGGCGCGTACGTTCTGCCGGTAGGAAGCCACCACCGTGAACATCAGGACGACGACCGCCGCCGCGATCCACGGGCTGAAGTGGTACGCGGACACGCCGGCGACGGACAGGACCAGGAGCACCTCACCGGGGGCGTAGGCCACGGACGAGAGCGGGTCGGACGCGAAGACCGGCAGCGCGATCCGTTTCGGCAGCAGAGTCTCCGCGAGCCGGTCGCTGCGCAGCGCCCTCCCGAGCAGAAGTCGTTTGGGCAGATGGGTAATCCTGGACACGGGGAGGATCGTATGCGGTCAGCCGTGCGATGCTGAGGCGGCCCGCTGTAAGTGACGAGAGGGACGGGCGTGCATGTTGTGATCATGGGCTGCGGCCGGGTAGGTGCCGAGCTCGCACAGGCTCTGGAGCAGCAGGGCCACACGGTCGCGGTCGTGGACCAGGACCCGACGGCCTTCCGACGCCTGGGCTCAGGCTTCGGCGGACGCAGGGTGACCGGGGTCGGTTTCGACCAGGACACCCTCAGGGAGGCCGGCATCGAGGAGGCCGGCGCGTTCGCGGCTGTCAGCAGTGGCGACAACTCCAACATCATCGCGGCGCGCGTGGCCCGGGAGATGTTCGGCATCGAGCACGTCGCGGCGAGGATCTACGACCCCAAGCGGGCCGAGGTCTACCAGCGTCTGGGCATCCCGACGGTGGCCACCGTGCGCTGGACGGCCGACCAGATGCTCCGGCGCCTGCTGCCCTCCGGTGCGGAACCGCTGTGGCGGGACCCCAGCGGCGGCGTCCAGCTGGCGGAGGTGCACACCTCGACGAAGTGGGTGGGGCACCGGGTCAGCAGGCTCCAGGAGGAGGCCGGAGTGCGGGTGGCCTTCCTCACGCGGGTCGGCGAGGCGATGCTTCCGACGTCGGAGACGGTGCTCCAGGAAGGCGATCTGGTCCATGTGATGATGCGCTGCGACCAGGTCGACCAGGTGGAGGCCGTCTTCTCGAGGGGGCCCGAGGAGGGGCGCTCGTGAACGGTGCAGGCACAGCGAACAGGGGACGCGGCCGATGAGGGTAGCTATTGCGGGTGCGGGCGCCGTGGGCCGCTCCATCGCGGGCGAGCTGCTGGAGAACGGGCACGAGGTGCTGCTCATCGACAAGGCGCCGACGGCGATCTCCGTGGAGCGGGTACCGCAGGCGGAGTGGCTGCTGGCGGACGCCTGTGAGATCACATCCCTCGACGAGGCCGCCCTGGAGCGCTGCAACGTGGTCATCGCGGCCACCGGCGACGACAAGGTCAACCTGGTGGTCTCGCTGCTCGCCAAGACGGAGTACGGGGTGCCGCGCGTGGTGTCGCGCGTCAACAACCCCAAGAACGAATGGCTGTTCAACGAGTCGTGGGGCGTCGACGTCGCCGTCTCCACTCCGCGGCTGATGTCGGCCCTCGTCGAGGAGGCCGTCAGCGTCGGCGACCTGGTGCGGCTCATGCGCTTCTCGCAAGGGGACGCGAACCTGGTGGAGTTGACGCTTCCGCCGGAGGCGGCCCTGGCGGGCACACGGGTGGGGGACGTCGGCTGGCCCGAGGACACCGCCCTCGTCACCATCATCCGCGGCAACCGCGTGCTCGTCCCGGACAGCGACGACGCGCTGGAGGTCGGCGACGAGCTGCTGTTCGTCGCCGCGCCCGCCCGCGAGGCCCAGCTGGAGGACCTGCTCTCCGTCCGCGGCGAGTGACGCCCCGGGGCAGCGGCTGTTTCGACTGGCGGGCCGCTGTACCGGGCCGCCGCGCTGGGCCGGTCTGGAGGGCCGGGCCGTCCGCACTGCTCCGCTCGTTCAGGCACCGGCGGCGCTCCGCCGCCGGCGCCCGGGCCGTCAGCGTCGGTGACGCCCCGGCTGCTGACCCCCGCCCGGCTCCTGCGTCCGCTCGGACTCCGCGAGCAACGCCCGTGCGGCGTCGTCCGCAAGACCCTCGCCGATGGCGTCGAGCTTCTTCTTCTGCTGCTCCCGCTCCTGCTCCGCCTGCTCCTCGGCCTCCATCTCCGCGATGACGTTGATGGGCGCGGGCGCCTTCGCGAGGAAGATCCACGTCAGGTAGACCGCGAGCAGGAAGGGCGGGATCTTCAGCGCGACCGTCACCCAGCCGAAGCGCGTCGCGTCCGCTCCCGCGAAGTACATCGGGAAGAGGATCGCGCACTTGCCGAGCAGGATGAATCCCCACGCGTAACTGGCCTTCGTGTAGGCCTTCTTGCGGCCGGGGTTCCGCTTGCGCCAGGAGAGGTTCTCCTTGAAGACCGGCCCGAGGACGAGGCCCAGCAGCGGGACGCCCGCCGCCGCGGTGATGATGTACGCCAGGGCGAGACCCAGCGTGTAGAGCATGCCCGGCAGGTAGAAGGCCTTGGCGTCGCCCGTCATCATCGCGAAGATCACGCCGAAGGCCACGCCGAAGACGCCGCTGAAGGCGTGCTTGACGGTGTCCCTGCGGATCAGCCGGAAGACCCCCAGCACGGCGGAGAGAGCCAGGGCCGTCAGCGCCGCCGCGTGGATGTCCTTGTTGATCGTGAACATGGTGATGAAGACGAGGCCCGGAACGGTCGTCTCCACCAGGCCGCGCACACCGCCGAAGGCTTCGAAGAGCGCTGCCTCCGTCACGGCACGCGGGGCCGCCGCGCCGTCGGGTTGCGTTCCGCTGTCGGATGCCGGGTCGGCACCGGTCCGTCGGCCGGTTCCGTCGGCGGCCGGCTTGTCGAGGGGGGTCACCCGCTACTCCTGTCCCAGGGGTCGCAACTCGTACTTCGGGTTGAACATCACTGGACGGCCGTGGTTGAGCGAGACCCGTCCCCAGACGATCAGGCTCCGGCCCGGTTCTATGCCGGCGATGGCACGGCGGCCGAGCCAGATCACATCCAGGGCGGCGGAACCGTCGAACAGCTCCGCCTCCAGCGTCGGCACCCCGGCCCGCGGGCGCAGGGTGACGGTGCGCAGGGTACCCGTGACGCGCACTGTCTCGCGGTCCTGGCAGGCGGCGATGCGGGTGCAGCCCTTGCTGTCCGCCTCCTCGCGCAGCTCCTGGGAGTGCAGATCCTCCTCGGAGGAGGACAGCCGCTCCAGGAAGCGCTTGAAACGCCCCCCGCCACGCGGTCCCTGCTCTGCTCGGATGGCGCCTGTCATGGTGCCAGCGTACCGGGGAGAGCGGGCCCCGAACGGCCCAGGACCCCGTCGTTCCCGGGATCCGCGGACACGCGACGGCCGTGGAGCCCGCCGGTTCGGCGGCCCCCACGGCCGGAATGCACTGGTGCTCAGCGGACCTCGCTGATCTCCGGTCCGCGCTGCAGCTTGTCGAGGCCGCCCGCGAAGCGGGAGCCCTCCTCGACGGTCTCCTGCTGGACGCCGTCCGGCACCATCTGCGCATCGTCCGGCAGCTTCAGGACGATCGGGTCGCGGGGAGCCATGGGAGCGTCGCCGCGGACGACCACGGTGTCCTGGAAGACCTGCTCCAGCAGCACGCCCGACTCGGGCTGGACGGCGCCCTGGCCCGAGATCACGCCCCGCAGGAACCAGCGCGGTCCGTCGACACCGACGAAGCGGACCACCTGCACGCCGTTGGTGCCGTCGGGCAGCTGCACCGGGACCTGCGCACGCAGCTCCCAGCCGAGCCGGCCCTCGACCTCGTCGATGACACCGCCCTGCTTGGTGATGCCGGTCGCGATCTCCTCGCGCACCTCGTCCCACAGGCCCTCGCGCTTGGGAGCGGCGAAGCCCTGGAGCTGGATGGCGCTGTCCTGCAGTACGAGGGTCGCCGCGACGATCGACTCGCCCGCGACCTCCACGCGCAGCTCCATGCCCTCCACACCGGGGACGTAGAGCCCGCCGAGGTTCACCCTGCCGTTGCTGGGGTCGGTCACCTCGCTGACGTCCCAGGGCCCGTCGGGCCGGGGCGCCGGAGGCAGCTTCACTCGCGCTGCCTGGGCGTCGGTGACGGAGTCGGCGGGGTCGGAGCTCCGGGCGGCGTCCTGCCCGTCCGTCCCGAAGTCGTCCGAGGCGCCCGTCTCAGGCTCTTCGCTCTTCTTGCGACGACGTCCGAACACGTCACTGTCCTCTCAGGTCGGAATGCCGGTCGGCTCCGACCGGAACGTAGTCATTCTGATGTGCGGCGGCCGCGGTGCTGCCGCCTGTGGAGCCGAATCCCCCCGCGGCCCGCGCCGAGCCCGGCAACTCTGCCACCTCGTGGAAACGCACCTTCTCCACTTGCTGGACGACGAGTTGGGCGATGCGGTCGAGTCGCTCGAACCGCACCGTCTCGCGCGGATCAAGATTTGCCACGATCACCTTGATCTCCCCACGGTACCCGGCATCCACGGTTCCGGGTGCATTGACCAGAGAGATGCCACACCTGGCCGCGAGACCGGAACGGGGGTGCACGAACGCCGCGTACCCGTCGGGCAGCGCGATGGACACACCCGTGGGCAGAACGGTGCGCTCCCCCGGCGCCAGCTCGGCGGCCTCGGTGGTCACGAGGTCGCAGCCGGCGTCGCCGGGGTGGGCGTAGCCGGGCACCGGGACGTCCGGGTCGAGGCGCCGCAGGAGTACGTCGACGGGCTGCCTGGTCACGGGTTCACCTCGAATGCTCGGGCACGGCGGACCTGATCGGGATCGGCCATCGCGGCCTGAATCTCCTCGTCCCGTCCGTTGTCGGTGAAGTGCTCGACCTTCACCTGGATGAAAAGGGCCTCGGCCCGCACGGCGACCGGGCCCTCGGATCCGCCGATGCGGCCCTCCGCGCTGGTGAAGATCTTCCGCCCGTGCACGCCGGTCGCCCTGGCGCTCAGGTGCAGGACGGTGTCGACCGGCACCGGACGCACGAAGTCGGTCTCCAGCCGCCCCGTCACCGCGATCACGTGCATGAGCCAGCCCAGCGAGCCCATCGTCTCGTCGAGCGCGGTGGTCAGTACGCCGCCGTGGGCGAGCCCCGGGGCCCCCTGGTGGACGGGGCGGACCGTGAACTCCGCGGTGACGCTGACCCCTTCACCCGCCCTGGTCTCCAGGTGCAGCCCGTGCGGCTGGCCGCTGCCGCAGCCGAAGCAGAGCTGGTAGTGGGAGCCGAGAAGGGTGCCCGGGGCGGGCGCGTCGGGATGGCGTTCCGCGGCGGCGGCGCCGGGCGGCGGCGTCAGGGATCTCATCGGGGGGACCCGCTGTCCGTCCGCGGGGTCGGGCACCTTCGGCTGTCGTTCACTCACGTGTGCAGACCTTACCCCCGCGTCAGTCGGGAGCTGCCTGCACGGACACCGCACGGGGCCCGCAACCGCCGCCGGCCGTGCCAAGCTTGTCGCATGGCTGCTGCGGAACGCCCTTACGACGAACGTCTCCACGCTCCCCGCGCGTGGTGGTTCATCACCGCCCTCGTCGGCTGCTCGACGGGTCTGGTCATGCTGCCGCTGGGGACGCTGGCGATGCTGGGCGGGCTGGTCGCGGGAACGGCGCTCGCGGCCGTCCTGGTCTCCGCGTACGGCTCGGCGCGCATCCGCGTCGTGGCGGGCTCCCTCGTCGCCGGCGACTCCCGTATCCCCGTCTCGGCGCTCGGCCCCGTCCATGTGCTCGACGAGGAAGAGGCCTTCGCCTGGCGCACGCACAGGGCGGACCCGCGCGCTCACATGCTGCTGCGCAGCTACATCGCCACGGCGGTGCGCGTGGAGGTGTCCGACCCAGCCGATCCCACGCCGTACGTGTATCTCTCCACGCGCTCCCCGCAGCGCCTCGCGGACTCTCTCGACGCGGCGAGGCAGGCCGAGCAGCAGCCGGAACCGGAGCCGGAGCGTCAGCCGGAACCGCAGGCCGGCGCGGAGTGAGGGGGCGCGTCGTGAGGGGTGTCGCTCGCGTCTGACGCGCGGGACGTGATCAGACGGGCGGAAGAGCGGGACCGTCCAGGTCCGGCCCGTCCTCGAAGGAGCCGGCGGGGAGCGCTTCCCAGCCGTCGCCGGACGTACGGAGGTCCGCGCGGATCTTCTCCGCGATTTTGCGGGTGTCGCGGCTGTTCATCACGGCGCCCACCGCTGCGCCCACCATGAAGGGCGTGAGGTTCGGGAGGTTGCGCACCGTGCGCTTCAGCAGCTGCTGGCGCAGTTCGCGCTTCATCTGGCCGCCCAGCGCCGCGTTGAGCGTCGTGGGCCGGGTGACGTCGATGCCGCGCTCGGACGTCCACGCCCCGAGGTAGGCGGCCGTGCGCTGTCTGAGGTTGCCGGGCGGACGGCGTCCGTAGACCTCGTGCAGCTCGGCGATGAGCTTCAGCTCCACCGAGGCGACGCCGACGATCTCGGCGGCCAGCTCCGCGGGCATCGCGGGCGGTACGGGCATCATCGCCGCGGCGCCCACACCGGCGCCGACCGTGGCGGATCCGCGGGCCGCTCCCGCCACGAGCTTGTCGGCGATCTCTTCCGGGCCGAGGCCCGGGAACTGCTCACGCAACGTCGCGAGGTCGCGTACCGGTACACGGGGCGCGACCTCGATGACGCGGTCGGCGACCACGCTGATGAAGCCGCGCAGCCTTCCGCGCTGCTTCCCGGCTTCGCCGCTCCCCATCTCCTCGTCGAGCGGCAGGGGGGAGCGGTCTCCCCCACCCTCCAGCCCGTCTCCCCCGCGTTCCGCAGTGCCGCGTCCCCCGCGCGGCCATGGAACGCGGAGGCGCGGGCGCGGCTTCGCGGGCAGTGGTACGAGCGGGAACGGCTGGTCAGGCCCGCCCCGCTCGTCGTCACGCTCGCCGTCCGCCACTACGACATCCCCACCAGGCCTCAGGCCGCGCAGTCGCGGCAGATCGGCTGGCCGTTCTTCTCGGCGGCCAGCTGGGACCGGTGGTGGACCAGGAAGCAGCTCATGCAGGTGAACTCGTCCGCCTGGCGAGGCAGCACACGGACGGACAGCTCCTCGTTGGAGAGGTCCGCCCCCGGGAGCTCCAGGCCCTCGGCCTGCTCGAACTCGTCCACGTCGACGTTGGACGCGGATTTGTCGTTCCGCCGGGCCTTCAGCTCCTCGATGCTGTCTTCGTTGACGTCGTCATCGGTCTTGCGTGGGGTGTCGTAGTCCGTTGCCATTTCGCTCTCCCCCTCTGGGTTTCTTTGGTGTCTCAGCGCACGTAACGCGTGAGAGGCCGGACTTGTGCCCGACCTGAGGCGGAGATTTTGCCTCACATCAAGGTCTGTTACTCAATCGACACCCAACCGCACCCCTGAAGAGGTGATCGCGGCGACTGCCGAGGAGGACCTTAAACGGTCCACCGGTCGCGCTGTGCGCACGCACCCCGGGTACTGCCCACGATCTCCACCTGCGGAAACCTGGATTTTCCGGTAATTCTTCGCTAACTGAGATCACCCAGGGTGGACGGCGGGGAAAATCGCGTGTGTGATCGATCACAGCGGCTGTGGATGCGCACGCGCGGACAAAATTCCGCATATGGCGAACACGGCGTGGCACCCGTAACGTTGCGCCGCGGACGATCTCAGACCGGAAGCACGACCCGCAGCACCAGGCCGCCCTCCTCCCGCGGCTCCGCGGTCACCGTGCCGCCGTGAGCGCGGACGACCGACCGCACGATCGACAGCCCCAGTCCGACGCCCTTGTCGCTCCCCGTGCGGTCGCTGCGCAGCCGCCGGAAGGGCTCGAAGAGGTTGTCGACCTCGTACGCGGGGACGGCCGGGCCTGTGTTCTCCACCACCATCACGGCGTGCCCCGCGACGGCCTCCGTACCGACCGCGACCCATCCGTCGTCCCGCTGGTTGTAACGCACCGCGTTCTGCACGAGGTTGAGCGCCACACGCTCCAGAAGCACGCCGTTGCCCTGTACGTACGCCGGCTGCCGGACCCCGCGCAGTTCGACGCTCTTGCCCTCCGCCTCCGCGCGCGCCTGCTCCACGGCCCGTCCCGCCACCTCGGCGAGATCGACGGGCTTGCGGTCGACGATCTCGTTCTCGCTGCGCGCCAGCAGCAGCAGTCCCTCCACCAGCTGCTCGCTCCGTTCGTTCGTCGCGAGCAGCGTCTTGCCGAGCTGCTGGAGCTCCGGTGACGCCTCCGGGTCGGAGAGCTGCACCTCGAGGAGGGTGCGGTTGATGGCGAGGGGTGTGCGCAGCTCGTGCGAGGCGTTCGCCACGAAGCGCTGCTGCGCGGTGAAGGCGCGGTCCAGGCGGTCGAGCATCTCGTCGAACGTGTCGGAGAGCTCCTTCAGTTCGTCGTCCGGTCCCTCCAGTTCGATCCGCTTGTGCAGGTCCGAGCTGGCGACCTGGCGCGCGGTGCGCGTGATGCGCCCGAGCGGCGAGAGCACCCGCCCCGCCATCACGTAGCCGAAGGCGAAGGCGGCCACCGCGAGCCCGAGCAGCGCCATCAGGGAGCGCTGCAGGAGCTCGTCGAGGGCGACGGCGCGCTGGGCGTCGGTGCACTCCTCCAGGCGCTCCATGAACTGGCCGCTGGGCAGCGTGCCCGTCAGGCCGGGGCAGCTGTCGGAGGTGAGCTGCGCGTTGGCGTTGAGGATGCGGAAGGGGAGTTTGCTGCCCTCGTGCAGCGCCTCGGCCGCGAGCAGGTAGATGATCGTCAGGAGCAGCATGCCGGCGATCAGGAACATGCCGCCGTAGAGCAGCGTCAGCCTTATACGGATCGTCGGACGGAGCCAGGGAGGCTGGCGGGACTGGTCCTGCGGGTCCCACGTCGGTTTCGGGGGTGCGGGCGCCGGCGTGCGGGGGCGGGAGGGCTCAGCGGAACCGGGGGGCGTCGTCGAGGCGGCCATCGCGTTCAGATCCGGTATCCGGCGCCGGGAACGGTGTGGATCACCGCGGGTTCGCCGAGTTTGCGGCGCAGCGTCATCACCGTCACGCGCACCACGTTCGTGAACGGGTCGGTGTTCTCGTCCCACGCCTTCTCCAGCAGCTGCTCGGCGGAGACGACGGTCCCCTCACCGCGCATCAGCACCTCCAGGACGGCGAACTCCTTCGGCGCGAGCTGGATCTCAGCGCCGTTGCGGAAGACCTCGCGCCGGTTGGGGTCGAGCTTGATGCCGGCCCGCTCCAGCACGGGCGGCAGCGGCGAGGTGGTGCGGCGTCCCAAGGCGCGCACGCGTGCGGTCAGCTCCGCGAAGGCGAACGGCTTGGGCAAGTAGTCGTCCGCCCCCAGTTCCAGCCCTTCGACGCGGTCGCTGATGTCGCCCGAGGCCGTGAGCATCAGAACGCGCGTGGGCAGGCCCAGGTCGACGATCCTTCTGCAGACGTCGTCGCCGTGTACGAGCGGGAGGTCGCGGTCGAGGACGACGACGTCGTAGTCGTTGACGTCGACGCGTTCGAGGGCCGCCGCGCCGTCGTAGACCACGTCCACGGCCATGGCCTCCCTGCGGAGCCCTGTGGCCACGGCATCGGCCAGCAGTTGCTCGTCCTCGACGACGAGTACGCGCACGACGTGAATCCTTCCCTCAGTCACGAGTCTCCTGCGGTCCCGCCCGGGACGGGAGGCCGCAAGGCGTTCATCCTCCCCCGCGCCTCGGTAAACCGGCCGTAAGAGCCGGTGGTGCCGCTGCCGCGAGATTTTTCAGAACTTGAGGTTTTCCTGAGGTAGCGAGCGGGGAGGACGAGGGGCACACCCCGGATCACGCCCTGTAGGCGGCTAGCCACCCGACCGACCCGTGTCACGGCTGCCGACCGTCCAGCCAGGGAGCACGCCGTGATCATGATCGACAGGACCCTCGGCACCCACCCCGTGCCACCGACCCATGACGAGGGGGCGCACATGGACGCGTTCACCGCTGGACTTCTCCAGCGTATACAGAACACCGAGACCGACCTGACCCGCGCTCGTGAGTCGGGCGACGACTTCCTCGTGGACGTCGAGCAGGCCGAACTGGAAGACCTCCGACGCATCGCCGCCGAGCACGGCGTCGAGATCGGCGCCACCACGGCCTGACAGCCCCCGCCGCGGCCCGTCCGGGCCGTCGGCAGTCCGTAGCCCCCTGATCCCCCGGTTTCTCCAGAGCCCCGGGTGCCGTCGGCACCCGGGGCTCAGCCGTGCGTACCACCCGGGAGTGCGGAGAGCGGGGCCCGGGGGCGTCCGGCCGCTCAGTCGTGCCAGGCGCCGAGCCGGTCGAGCAGCGGCTGGAGGAGTTCGAAGACGCCGGGAGACGCCGCGATGGCGAGATCGCCGTCCGCGTCCAGGCCCGGCCTTCCTCCCGTACGGGCGCCCGCCTCGCGCGCGATGAGATCGCCGGCGGCGAGGTCCCAGGCGTGCAGGCCGCGCTCGTAGAAGGCGTCGAGCCGGCCGGCCGCCACGTCGCACAGGTCGACGGCCGCGGAGCCCGAGCGACGGATGTCGCGCACCCTCGGGATCAGCTGCCGCACCAGCTCCGCCTGGGCCGCGCGCCGCTCGGCGACGTAGTTGAAGCCGGTGCCCACCAGGGCCTGGTCCAGCGGAGGCGCCGGACGGCAGTGCAGCGGCTGGGCGTTGCGGAACGCGCCGTGGCCGAGGACCGCGCGGAACGTCTCGCCCCGCGGAGGGGACTCGACGACGCCCACGACCGTCTCGCCCTCGAACTCGGCGGCGATGGACACGGCCCAGCTCGGCAGCCCGTAGAGGTAGTTCACCGTGCCGTCGAGGGGGTCGACGATCCAGCGGACCCCGGAGGAGCCCTCGAAGGACGCCCCTTCCTCGCCGAGGAAGCCGTCGTCGGGCCGGTGCTCGGAGATGTAGCCGGTGAGCAGCTTCTCCGACGCCAGGTCCATCTCCGTCACGACGTCCACCGCGCTCGACTTGGTCGCGGAGACCCCGAGGTCGGCGGGGCGCCCGTCGAGGAGGAGGGCGCCGGCGCGGTGGGCGGCCTCCAGGGCGAGTTCGAGGAGTTCGGCCTTGAGCTGGTCGAGCTGCGCGGTCACGGTTCTCCTTGCTCGTCTGGCTGTGCTTGTCCTGCGGCGACGGTGCGGGGCCTCGTACGCCCGCTCCGGAGCCCGTCACGGGAAAGGGCTGTCCGCCCCCGCCGCCGCGGGCTTCGGCGCCCTTGCCGGGCAGCAGCCCACGGGGCACACGTCGTGGCTCGGTCCCAGCATTCCCATCGCGCACCGCTCCGGCTGCGCGCCACGCTCCAGCGCCGCCCGCTCCAGGACAAGTTCCCTGATCGCGGCCGTGAAACGCGGGTCCGTGCCGACCGTCGCGGAGCGCGCCACGGGCAGACCGAGTCCGGCCGCCTTGGCCGCGGCCTCCGTGTCGAGGTCGTAGAGGACCTCCATGTGGTCCGAGACGAAGCCGATCGGCACCATCACCGCCGCGGGCGCGCCCTTGTCCCGCAGCGCCTCCAGGTGGTCGCAGACGTCCGGCTCCAGCCAGGGGATCTGCGGGGGACCGCTGCGCGACTGGTAGACGAGCTCCCACTCCCGGTCCACGCCGGTCCGCTCCCGTACCGCCTCCGCCACGAGCCGGGCCGCGTCGAGGTGCTGCGCGACGTAGGCGCCCCCGTCGCCGTGCGACTCGGGCGGTCCCGACGTGTCGGCCGCGGAGACGGGGATGGAGTGGGTGGTGAACGCGAGACGGGCGCCGTCCCGCACTCCGGGGGGCAGCTCGGAGAGCGCGGCCACCACGCCGTCGGCGACGGGCTCGATGAAGCCGGGGTGGTTGAAGTAGTGCCGCAGCTTGTCGACGCGCGGCGGCTCCAGGCCCTCCGAGCGGAGCGCCTCCAGGGCCTCCGCCAGGTTCTCCCGGTACTGGCGGCAGCCCGAGTACGAGGCGTAGGCGCTGGTGACGAGCGTCAGCACGCGCCGCCGCCCGTCGTGGACCATCTCGCGCAGCGTGTCGGTGAGGTACGGCTTCCAGTTGCGGTTGCCCCAGTAGACGGGCAGGTCGACCGCCGTCGCCGAGAACTCCTCGCGCACCGCCTCCAGAAGCCGGCGGCACTGGTCGTTGATGGGGCTCACGCCCCCGAACTGGAAGTAGTGCTCGCCCACTTCGGCCAGGCGCTCCCTCGGGATGCCGCGCCCGCGGGTGACGTTCTCCAGGAACGGGACGACGTCGTCGGGCCCCTCCGGCCCGCCGAAGGACAGCAGCAGCAGGGCGTCGTAGGGGCGGGCACCGGCGGGGGGCGGCCCGTCGGCGGGGCCGGCGGCAGGGAACGCATCGGACATGCGGCGATCCTCGCATCCCGGCCGGGCGCCGGGCGGCTGCGCCCTCCCAGCCGCCCCGGTGGCAGCCCCACGTTTGCGGGCCCCACTGCGTGAGTATGATCCGATCTCATCGCGAGAGGGGACAGGCCTAGATGAACGCGCAGCCGCCGAGCAGCCGTACGGCCCGCACGTCCCGCAGAGGCGGAACGACGTGGCAGAACTGGGCGGGGAACGTCACCGCCTCTCCCGCCCGCACCGTCTCCCCCTCCTCCACCGCCGGTCTCGCCGAGGCCGTGCGGCGCGCCGCCGAGGACGGACTGAGCGTGAAGGCAGCCGGCACGGGGCACTCCTTCACGGCCGCGGCGGCCACCGAGGGGATGCTGATACGGCCTGAACACCTCGTCGGCATACGGGAGTTGGACCGCGAGGCCCGTACCGTCACCGTGGCCGCCGGAACGCCCCTCAAGCACCTGAACGAGACGCTGGCCGCCGCCGGGCTGTCGCTGACCAACATGGGCGACATCATGGAGCAGACGGTCTCGGGCGCCGTCAGCACCGGCACGCACGGCACCGGCCGCACCTCCGCGTCGCTGGCCGCGCAGGTCACGGGTCTGGAACTGGTGTGCGCCGACGGGTCCGTCATGCGCTGCTCGGAAGCGGAGAACGCGGACGTCTTCGCGGCCGCCCGGCTCGGGCTCGGCGCCCTGGGCGTCATCAGCGAACTCACCTTCGCGGTGGAGCCGGAGTTCCTGCTGACGGCCCGAGAAGAGCCCATGTCCTTCGATCAGGTGACGTCCGACTTCGACCAACTCGTCGCAGAGAACGAGCACTTCGAGTTCTACTGGTTCCCGCACACGGACGGCTGCAACACCAAGCGCAACAACCGCGCCGCGGGCCCCGCCCAGCCGCTGCCCCGCGTCCGTGGCTGGGTGGACGACGAACTGCTCTCCAACGGCGTCTTCCAGGCCGTCTGTTCGCTGGGTGCAGCGGCTCCGGCGGTCGTCTCCTCCATCGCGAAGATCTCCAGCCGGGCGCTCTCGGCGCGTACGTACACCGACATCCCGTACAAAGTATTCACGACTCCGCGGCGGGTGCGTTTCGTGGAGATGGAGTACGCGCTTCCGCGAGAGGCGGCGATGGGGGCGCTGCGGGAGCTGAAGGAGCTCGTCGAGCGCTCCCGCTTCCAGGTCAGCTTCCCCGTCGAGGTGCGCACGGCGCCCGCCGACGGAATCCCGCTCTCCACGGCGCAGGGGCGGGAGACGGCGTACGTCGCCGTGCACATGTACCGCGGCTCGCCGCACGAGGAGTACTTCACCGCCGCCGAGCGGATCATGACCGCGCACGGGGGGCGCCCGCACTGGGGCAAGCTGCACTCGCGGGACGCCGGCTACCTGGCATCGGTCTATCCGCGGTTCGAGGAGTTCGTGCGCGTCCGCGACAGGCTGGACCCGGACCGGATGTTCGCCAACGACTATCTGCGACGCGTACTGGGCGAGTGAGAGCAGCCAGGGGGCGCACGCGCGGAGCCCGTTCGCCGCGAATCTGCCTCTGTCCGCCCCCGGCGCGCACACGAGCAGCTCGCGCGTGCGAAATCGTCGCCGTCACGGGGAGCTTGCCGCTCCCGTCGGCCCGCACAGCCTGTGGCGGAATCCGTTCATCGCAGGTGACCAACCGGGCAATAACCGAAGGCAAAGGTTCCGTTCCGGGCGGATCTGTGACCCTTGCCACTCGCGAGTGGTCTTCCTAGGCTTGTCCGGACCCCAAAGTCCCTTCCCCTCGACGAACTTGAACGGCGCGGCGGCCCACCACCGTGGTCCATATGGAGTAGTGTGACGAGCCCTGGCCTCGGCTCAGGCCCGGCGCAGGCAGCACAGGTGGCGCGGACGGTCACCGTGCGTTGCGGAGTGATAACCGTGCCGAACGGCGGTTCCGGGAAGGTCCCGGACCTCCGGGCCGGTCGGAAAGGTTGTGGCAGGTCCCAGCCGGGCAGGCCACACTCGTCCAGCGGGAGCAGCGACGCACGCGACGTCGGCAGGCACCACCCGGGAGGTACACATGCCCGAACTGCGTGTCGTGGCCGTCAGCAACGACGGCACACGACTGGTGCTCAAAGCTGCCGACAGCACGGAATACACACTTCCGATTGATGAGCGGCTGCGCGCCGCCGTTCGCAACGACCGTGCTCGGCTCGGCCAGATCGAGATCGAGGTGGAGAGCCACCTCCGGCCCCGGGACATCCAGGCCCGTATACGGGCCGGTGCCTCCGCGGAGGAGGTCGCGCAGCTCGCCGCCATCCCCGTCGACCGTGTGCGCCGCTTCGAGGGCCCTGTGCTCGCCGAGCGTGCGTTCATGGCCGAGCGCGCCCGCAAGACGCCCGTGCGCCGTCCCGGGGAGAACGCCGGACCACACCTCGGCGAGGCCGTCAACGAGCGGCTGCTGCTGCGCGGGGCCGACCGGGACGCGGTGCACTGGGACTCCTGGCGGCGTGACGACGGCACCTGGGAGGTGCTGCTCGCCTACCGGGTCGCCGGCCAGCCGCACTCGGCGACATGGACGTACGACCCGCCGCGGCGGCTCGTCCAGGCCGTCGACGACGAGGCGCGGGCGCTCATCGGCGAGACCGACGACACCCCGGAGCCCAGCTTCCCGTTCGTGCCGCGCATCGCCCGCCTCCCGAGGGAGCGCGGCGAGCGCAACGACCGCGGGGAGCTGGAGCCCGCGGGCTTCTCGGGCGGCGCAGGTTCCGGTGACGCCCGTCAGGCGGACGTCGAGAGCAACGACGAACCGGACTCCCTGACGAGCCTGCTGGAGGCGGTCCCCAGCTTCCGTGGCGACATGGTCGTGCCGGAGCAGCAGGGGCCCGCGGCCTCGGCCGGGCAGTCCACTGCCCCGGACGCCGGCTCCGCGACGGACGACGAGGACGAGCCCGAGCAGCAGGAGGAGCCCGTCGAGCCGCCGGCGACGGCTGCGGGCGCCGGCTCCGCCTACGCGGACGTGCTGATGCCGCGTTCGGTCAGCGCCCACCGCGACCGTCTGAAGGGCACCACGGACCGGCAGGCGGAGGCGGACGGCGTACGTCCGGGGCGCCGTGCGGCGGTGCCCAGCTGGGACGAGATCGTCTTCGGCACGAGGCGCAAGAAGGACTCCTGAGGGGTTCCGGGGCGGGAGCCCCGGAACCTCGGGCCTGAGCTACGCATCGGAGAGCCGGCCCCGGCACGTGCTGCCGGGGCCGGCTCTCCGGCGTCCTGACGTCAGCCGGGATCGGCGCCTGTGGCGGCGGGCCTGCCAGGGTCGGCGCTCCACTCGCTCCAGGAACCGGCGTACAGCGCCGCGTCGTAGCCCGCCACCGCCAGGGCGAGGATCTCGTGGGCGGCCGAGACCCCCGAGCCGCAGTACACGCCGACCTCGCCGTCCTGGGTGACGCCCAACGCGTCGAATCGAGCGCGGAGTTCGTCCGCGGAACGCAGAACCCCGCTCCCCTCGGCGGCGTTCTCCGAAGTCGGCGCCGAGACCGCTCCCGGGATGTGGCCGGCGACGGGGTCGATCGGCTCCACCTCTCCCCGGTAGCGCTCGGCGGCCCGCGCGTCCAGCAGCAGGCCGCGCCTGGCGAGCGCCGCGGCGCCGTCCGCGTCGAGCAGCGGCAGCGCACCGGGCCGGGCGGTGAAGTCGCCCGGCTCCGGCGCCACGTCGCCGCTCTCCAGCGGCCCGTCCCAGGCGGCCAGACCGCCGTCCAGCACGCGCACGTCCCCGTGCCCGGCCCACCGGAGCAGCCACCATGCGCGGGCCGCCGCCCACCCCTTGCCGCCGTCGTACACGACGACCGGACGTCCGTCGCCGACCCCGGCGCGCCGCATCGATTTCTCGAAGTGCGCCGTGTCCGGGAGGGGATGGCGGCCGCCGTCGCCAGGCGGCGCGGCGAGTTCCGTGTCGAGGTCGACGTACACGGCACCGGGAAGGTGCCCCTTCTCGTAGTCGGGGCGGCCGGGCGGTCCGCCCAGCTGCCAGCGCACGTCGAGGAGCACGGGCGGCCGCCCTTCGGAGAGTTCGCGGGCCAGGGCGGATGCGGAGGTGATGGGAGTCACGGCTGTCATCCCGCCATTTTCGCTCAGCCGTTCCGAACAGACCGCACCGAAAAGGAATTAACCGGCGTTGTCGGGGAGCAAGGTGACCAAGGTGGTGCGAGCATGCGCAGGGGCACTGAATCCGAAGCGGCTCACAGCAGCCGACACGACGCGACCGCATCGACGACGGTCATGAGGGAGTAGAAGCCAGATGGAATCAGCAGCAGTTCGCAATCCGCTCGCCAGACAGATCCCCGGTACACCGTGCTGGGCGAGTCTTCTCGTGCACGAGCTGGCCGCAAGCCAGGAGTTCTACCACGGGTTGTTCGGCTGGGAGTTCTACTCCGGCCCGCAGCACCTGGGCCCGTACGTACGCGCCATGGTGGACGGGCGGGAAGTCGCCGGCCTGGGGGAGATCGCGGCGGGCCGGAGCCTGGACTCCGCCTGGCTGCCGTACATGGCGTGCGACGACGCGGACGCGACCGCGGGCCTGATCCGGGAACGGGGCGGCACCGTCGCCGTGGGGCCGCTGGACGCCGACGACGTGGGACGGCTCGCCATCGCGGCGGACACCTCGGGGGCCAACTTCGGCGTGTGGCAGACCATGCCGCAGCCGGAAGGACTGAACCCGCCCGAGGAGGGCGCACCGGGTGCTCCCGTCTGGTACGAGCTCGTCACCCGCGACTCCTCGACAGCGGCCCACTTCTATCCCGCCGTCTTCGGCTACGAGCCGGCGGCGGAGGGCGGCCAGGCCGCCGCCGAGGGCGGCACCGACTACGTGACGCTGCACCTGGAGGGCAGGCCCGTGGCGGGAGTCCAGGGGGTCGGACGGGCCCTGCCCCGGGAGCGCGGACCGCACTGGAAGACGTACTTCTCCGTCGCCGACACCGACGCCACCGCGCGGCGCGTGAGCGAACTGGGCGGACGGGTGGTCCATCCCCCGCGCGACTCGCCGCACGGACGGGTGGCGACTGCCGCCGACCCGGAAGGCGCGCAGTTCAGCGTGATCGCAACCGCCGCCTAGGCGGGGGCGGTTACGCGCGTCGCGCGCCGCGCCGGCGGCGGGCCGGTTCACCGCGCCGAGTGGGGCGCCCTCTCCGCCTGCCGCGGCGCGGACGGCGCGTCGACGGGCAGCACGTCCGGGGACAGGGCGCCCGCCCGTGCCGCGGTCGCGGTGAGCCGGCGGCGGTGGTGGCGGCGGCACAGCACCTCGTACCCCACCTCGCCCTTGGGCTCCCCCACGTCGCCCACGACGACCTGGGCGCCTTCGACGACCATCTTCCCGCCCACCGTGCGGGCGTTGTGGGTCGCACGGGCCCCGCACCAGCACAACGCCTCGACCTGCAGCACCTCGATGCGGTCCGCGAGCTCCATCAGGCGCTGGGAGCCGGGGAAGAGCCGGGTGCGGAAGTCGGTGGCGATGCCGAAGGCGAAGACGTCCATGCCGAGGTCGTCGACGATGCGGGCCAGTTGGTCGATCTGGTCGGGTGTGAGGAACTGCGCCTCGTCCACGATGACGTAGTCCGTACGCCCGCCCGCGGTGAGGTGCTTGACGAGGTGGGAGTGGAAGTCGAGTCCCTCACCGGCCTCGACGGCGTCCGTGACCAGGCCGAGCCGCGAGGAGAGCCGCCCCTCCCCCGCCCGGTCGTTCCGCGTGAAGATCATGCCCTGCAGGCCGCGCGTCGAGCGGTTGTGCTCGATCTGGAGCGCCAGTGTCGACTTTCCGCAGTCCATCGTTCCGGAGAAGAAGACCAGCTCTGGCATGGGGACTTCGGGCCTTTCTGCGCGTGGCGGTCGGAGCGTTGTCGCCGGCTCGGTGCGTGCGTGCTACGTGCGGACTTCGAGGAGCGGCACGAACTGCTCCGCGGGGGTGGCCGAACCGTGCATGCCGATCAGCGCGGACTCCTTCGGTTCGCGGTCGGTTGCCACGACGGCCGCGTTCCCGGTCATCGCGGCGACGACGTCCCCGATGCGTGCCCGTACCCGCTCGTCGACGACCGGGCCGAACCAGCCCAGTTCGAGGGCCTCTTCACGCGACGCCACCCACGCCTGGTCCGCCAGGACCTCGCGCCACACCGAGTGGACGTCGCGTGCGGCGCCCGGGACCGCGTAAAGGTGGCGCATGCGGCCCTCACCACCGAGGAGGGCGAGCCCGGCGTTCAGCTCCCAGTCCTCGTCCACGTCGAAGCGGGCCTCTGCCGTGGCCGGCACGTCCACCATGCCGTGGTCCGCCGTGACGTACAGCGCGGAGCGGGGCGGCAGTTGCTCTGCGAGGCGCTGCGCGAGGCGGTCGACGTACATCAACTGGCCGCGCCAGGCGTCGGAGTTCATGCCGTAGCGGTGGCCGTTGGAATCCAGCTCGGCGTAGTAGGTGTAGACGAGGGCGCGGTCCGCGGCGGCCAGGCAGCCGGCGGCCTTGTCCATGCGCTCCTCGGCGCTGAGCACCCCGTGGAACGTACCGCCCGAGAGCGCGATGCGGGTCAGCGGAGTGTGCTCGAAGTGCGGCGCCGAGACCTGGCTCGCCGAGATCCCGGCGGCGTCGGCGGCCTGGAAGACGGTCGGGTACGGCTGCCACACGTACGGATCCGTCCAGGGCTGCCAGCGCAGCTGGTTCATCAGCCGGCTCGTCTCCGGGTTCCGCACCGTGTAGCCGGGCAGGCCGTGCCGCCCGGGGGGCATGCCCGTCCCCACGGACGCGAGCGACGTCGCCGTCGTCGAGGGGAACCCGGCGGTCAGGGGGGCGCCGGTGCCGTTCAGCGAGCTCGGCAGCAGCGACGTGAGGAACGGAGCCTCCTCCGGATGCGCTCGCAGCGCCTCCCAGCCCAGGCCGTCGACGAGGAACACGCAGACGCGGTCGGCCGGTTCGAGCTCCAGAGCGGTCGTCAGGCCCCCCACGCCCTGTGCGGAGGCGATTGCGGGAAGGAGGTCCGAGAGCGACGCCTGGCCGTAGCGAGGCACGGGTGCCGAACGGGGATCCAGCGGAACGGGCTCCTGCTGATGCGCGGGGGCGGCCTGTGCCATCAGGACGGGGTCACCGTGGCCTCTGACAGGGCCTGCGCGAAGGCGAGCGTCTGCCGCACCGTGTCGGGGCCGTCGGCGGCCTCGCTGACCCGCAGCGACAGGTCGTCGGCGGTGGAGGAGCCCGTGTAGCCGTGGTCCGCCTCGCAGTTGGGGTCGCCGCAGGTGGCGGGCTCCATGTCGAGCCGGGAGACCGCGCCCCAGCCGATGGTGAGCACGACCTCGCGGGGCAGCGTGCCGGCCGTGTAGGACTCGGGGTCTGCGACGACGCGGGAGAGGACGACGGAGGAGATGCGCTGGATCTTGACCGACTCGGTCGACGTCGTCGCGTAGGACGACGTGGAAGTGCCGTCGGCGGGCTGCTCGTCGGTGTGGCTGACGATGAACCGGGTGTCCGTCAGGACGAGGACCGTGACATGGCGGCGCACCTCGTTGGAGTCGAACGTCGTCTCCTGGTGCACGAGGAACGAGACGACGGGCTCGCCGCCCACCGCCGCCTCGACGGCCTCGGCCACGAGGGTCGGGTAGTAGCCACTGCGCTCGATCGCCGCGCGCAGCCCCTGCGTCGTCGTACCGGTCTTCGCCATGCGGGCCATCCTACGGGGCCGGGTGCGTTCAGTAGGCGGGCAGGCTGCGACGGCCGAGGTCGGTCGGCGGGGGCGGCTCGGCGACGCTGACGGCCGCTCCCAGCACGGTCGCCCCCCGCGTGGCGACGACCACCGGTTCCAGGTCCACGGCGACGATCTCGGGATGGTCGTGCAGGAGCCGCGAGACGCGCAGCAGCAGATCCTCCAGCGCGCCGGTGTCCACGGGCCGGGCACCGCGCCAGCCGAAGAGTATGGGGGCGCTGCGCAGTGAGCGCACCAGCCCGGCGGCCTCCTTGTCGGTGACGGGGACGAGCCGGTGCGCGACGTCTCCGAGCAGCTCGGACGGGGTTCCGGCCAGACCGAAGGAGAGCACCGCGCCGATCGATGGGTCGACGGCGGCCGTGATGGAGGTGTCCACTCCGCGCGCGGCCATCGCCTGCACGACGGGGCGCAGTTCCTCCGGCTCGCCGAACGCCTCGGTGAGCTCGGCGTACGCACGCCGCAGACCGGTCTCCGAGGCGATGTCGAGGCGCACGCCGCCCAGGTCGGCCCGGTGGCGCAGATGCGGTGCCGTCGTCTTCAGGGCGACGGGGTAGCCCAGCCGCGAGGCGGCGGCGACGGCCGCGTCGGCGTCGGGGGCGGGGACGGTCGGCTGGACGGCGATCCCGTAGCAGGCCAGCAGCGCCTCGGTGTCCTCGGCGGTCAGGGAGGGGCCCGAGGCGGCCGGGGGGCGGGCGCTGTCCGCGGCGTCATGGGAGCGTGCGCTGTCCGCGCCGTCCGCCGTACCGGCGGTGACCCGCTCCAGCAGCGCCGACGCCGCGGCCTCGTCGACGTCGATCTCCGGCACCCGGCCGGGGTTCTCCGCGTCCTGCCGCCAGCGGGCGTACCGGGACGCCTCCGACAGCGCGCGGACGGCACGCTCGGGCGCCGGGTAGGAGGGGATGCCCCGCTCGGACAGCGCGTCGTCGAGCCCCTCGATCGCCAAGTGGACGACGGCCAGCGGCTTCTCCGCGCTCTCGGACGCCTCGTGCAGGGCGTCGGCCAGCTCCGCGACGGGGGTGTCGCCGACCCAGGGGATGACGGTGACCACGACGGCGTCCGTCCCGGTGTCCTCCAACGCGGCCCGCACCGCGGCGCGGTAGTCGCCGGGGGTGGCGGACGTCGAGAGGTCCTGGACGGGATGGGGACGCAGGTCGCCGGCGAGGGCGGCGTCGTAGCTGATCAGCCCGAGGGACTCGGCGTTGCCGAGGATGGTGACGCGCCGTCCCTGCGGGAGGGGCTGCGTGGCGAGGAGCGCCCCTGCGTCGAGCAGTTCGGTGACCGTGTCGACCATGACGATCCCGGCCTGCCGCAGCAGCGTGGTGACGGTCCCGGCAGGCGTCCGGGAGACGGGGGCGGCGTGGCCGCGCGGCGGGGCGCTGCCGCTGTGCCGCGCTCCCTTCACGACCACCATGGGCTTGCGTACGGCCGTGCGCTTGGCGAGCCGCGTGAACTTCCGCGGGTTGCCGATGGATTCGAGGTAGAACAGCGCGACGTCCGTGTCCGGGTCCTCGTACCAGTGCTGCAGGACGTCGTTGCCGGAGACGTCCGCGCGGTTGCCCGCGGAGACGAAGCTGGACAGGCCGATGCCGCGCTGGTGCAGCCCGGCGAGCAGGGCGATGCCGATGGCGCCGGACTGGGTGAAGAGGCCCACGCGTCCCCGCCGCGGCGTCTCGGGAGAGAGCGTGGCGTTGAGGCGTACGCCGGGTGCGGTGTTCATCAGCCCGAACGCGTTGGGCCCGACGACGCGTGTGCCGTACGAGCGGGCGAGCCGGACGAGTTCGCGCTGCTCGTCCCGGTCGAAGTCGGCCGTGAGCACCACCAGGCCGCGCACTCCCGCCTCACCGCACTCCCGCGCCACTTCCGCCACCTCCGCGGCGGGGACCGCGACGACGGCGAGGTCCAGAGGCTCCGGCACGTCGCGCACGGAGCGGCGGGCGGGGAAGCCGTCCAGTTCGTCCGTGCCCTCCGGCAGGGCGCGGTTGACCGCGTACACGCTCCCCGTGAAGCCGCTGCTGCGGAGGCTTCCGAGGACCGCTCGCCCCGCTCCGCGCGGTGAACGACTGGCTCCGATCACGGCCACCGAACCGGGAGAGAGCAGCCGCCGCACGGAGGTGCCCTCGGCCCGCTGCTCCCGGGCGCTCATCACCGCGAGGGACTGCTCGGTCGGCTCCAGATCGAAGGTGAGGTGGACGGAGCCGTCCTCGAAGCTGCGGCTCTGCGAGTACCCCGCGTCCGTGAACACCTTGATCATCTTGGTGTTCGCCGGGAGGACTTCCGCCGTGAACCGCCGGATGCCGCGCTCGCGGGCCACGGCGGCGATGTGCTCCAGGAGCGCCGACGCCACTCCGCGGCCCTGATGGTCGTCGCGTACGAGGAAGGCGACCTCCGCCCGCGCGGAGGGGGTGCCGGACGGCCGGCCGGAGTCGTCCACCCGGTCGTAGCGGACGGTGGCGATGAACTCGCCGCCCACGGTGGCGGCGAGGCCGACACGGTCCACGTAGTCGTGATGGGTGAAGCGCCGCACGTCACGGTCGGAGAGCCGGGGGTAGGGCGCGAAGAAGCGGAGGTACTTCGACTCGTCCGAGACCCGCTCGTAGAAGCTCACGAGGCGCTCGGCGTCGTCCGGGGCGATGGGGCGGATCAGGGCGGTCCCGCCGTCGCGCAGCACCACGTCGGCTTCCCAGTGCGCCGGGTAGGAGGGCTCCTCCGGGGTACGCATGGGTGTCAGGGTAAGGCCGTACGCGCCATGGCGTGCCTTCCCGTACGCCAGTGCACGTCACGGGGGTGCGGTCGACCGGCAGGGGTCCCATGCGAGACTGGTTCGTGGCCGGAAGCCGAGTACGAATCGAAGGGCAACAACCATGGTAGAGCGCCGCGTGACCGTCGGCTGGGCCGAGGGCTTGCACGCCCGCCCCGCCTCGATCTTCTGCCGTGCCGCGGCGGCCGCGGGGGTCCCCGTGACGGTGAAGAAGGGCGAGGACGGCACTCCGGTCAATGCCGCCTCGATGCTCGGTGTGCTCGGCCTCGGCGCGGAGGCGGGCGAGGAGATCGTGCTGGCTTCCGAGGCCGTGGACGCGGAAGGCGCGCTGGAGCGGCTGGCCACGCTGGTCTCCGAGGGTCTGGACGAGCTTCCGGAAACGGTCTGACCTGTGGCTCTCTGACCCAACACCGAGACGACCCGCCCCCTGTCCGGAGACGGAGGGGGCACTTTCACACGCGGACGGCATCCCTGCTGACGACTCCGGGGTTCCGTCCTTTCGGTGTTTTCCTGGGGTCTTCAGACTCCCGGGGACAGTGCGCACAGGCCTGCGGACGGTGCGTGGCCGGTGACCCCGTGGGGCCGGCGGGACGCACGGGTGAGCCCCCGACCGCGTGACTGCGATCGGGGGCTCGTGCCGGGCTGAGTGGCGCCGGGGGCCGGCGGCGCTGCGGGGCGTCCCGCCCGCCGCCCTCTACGGCGTCAGAGGTCGACGCCGTGCTCGCGGAGGTAGGCGACCGGGTCCATGTCCGTGCCGTAGTCCGGTCCGGAGCGCGCCTCGAAGTGCAGGTGGGGGCCGGTGGTGTTGCCCGTCGAGCCGGCCAGGCCGATCTGCTGCCCGGGCGTGACGGACTGCCCCGCGGAGACGCTGAGGGACGACAGGTGGCCGTACTGCGTGTACGTGCCGTCCCGGTGCTTGATGACGACGTTGTTGCCGAACGAGCCGTCCATACCCGCCTCGACGACCTCGCCGGCCGCGACGGACTGCACCTTCGTGCCCTCGCTGGCCTGGAAGTCGATGCCCGTGTGGCTGCCGGAGGACCACAGCCCGCCGGAGGACTGGTACGAGGTGGAGAGCGACGGGTTCTCCACCGGGGCCTTGTACGCGTTGAGCTTCGCCCGCTCGGCGGCCCTCGCCGCCTTCTCGCGGGCCTCGCGCTCCCGCTCGGCCTTCTCGGCGGCGGCCCTGCGCTTGGCCTCCCGCTCGGCCTTGGCCTGGGCGGCTGCGGCCTTCTGCGCCCGGGCCTGGTCGCCGACGGTGTCGGCGATCGAGTCGCCGAAGCCGACGGCACGGGTCAGACCGGTCTCGCTTCCGGACCCGCCGGCGGCCTGTACGGCGCGGCCGCCTCCGGGCGCCTGCGTGCTCTCGTCCGCGGCCTGGGGCTTCTGGTCGCCCGCGGCCATCGAGGGTGTGGCGAGGGTACCGACGACGCCTGCGGCGGTGAGGCCGGCGATGCCGACCGCCTTGGCGCCGCGGCGCGGTATGCGGCGGGGACGACGGTGCTTCCCCGAGGCATGGGTGAACGCCATGGGCTGGCGTGACTCCTTTCCTTCCTTCTCGCCTACCGGGTCTGCCTCCGCCTCTGGACGTGGTGTCCAGCCGGCAAGGGATCCCCAGTCGGTTCGGAGCAGGAAGGTCTCCTACGGACCGCCTCTCGCGAGGCGCTCCGATTCACCCCATCCCCTCGCTGGCGGCCCCGGCCGGAACCGGTTGGCCTGCGAAGGGACCCTCTCGCGCCGCGAACGGCGCCGAGGGAAGGATCCCCGGCTCCCCCGGGTACGTGGTGGTACGGGGGACTCGGCGATGCTGAGCGTCGGCCGCGGTCGCGGTCACTTCTGACGAACAGCCGGATCGACGCTAAATGGGGCATCTGCCAACTGCCAAACCAAACCCTTGATTTGTCGCGCAGACCACACAAGCGACCGGGGCAACTCACGCCAATACGGACATAGGGGCGGCACAACGCGACGGCCCCGGTCCGGAGACTTCCCGAACCGGGGCCGCACCGCGTCCGATTCCCGCACGGCGCACCGGGCGAAAGGGGCCCGGCACGCCTCAGGGTTCAGCCGCCGGAGACCACCTTCACCTCGCCGATCCCCAACTCCCGTACGGGATCGGCGATCTGGGAGGCGTCGCCGACGAGGATCGTCACCAGCCTGTCCGCCGGGAAGGCGTTCACGACGGCCGCGGTGGCCTCCACGGTGCCGGTCTCCGCGAGCTGCGTGTACACGCGCGCCTGGAAGTCGTCCGGAAGTTGCTGCTCGACCTGCTCCGCGAGGGTGTCGGCGACCGCTGCCGCCGTCTCGTACTTCAACGGCGCCACGCCCACGAGGTTCTGCACGGCGACGTCCCGCTCCTCCTCCGTGAGCCCGTCGGCCGCCAGCGTGCGCAGCACGTTCCACAAGTCCGACAGCGCCGGCCCCGTGACGTCCGTCGCCACCGACCCGGAGATGGCCAGCAGCGCGGCGCCCGTGGCGTCGGCGGAGGAACGCAGGACCTGGCTGAAGGCCCGCACGCCGTAGGTGTAGCCCTTCTCCTCGCGCAGCACGCGGTCCAGACGCGAAGTGAGCGTGCCGCCGAGGCAGTACGCGCCGAGCACCTGGGCGGGCCAGACGCGGTCGTGCCGGTCCGGGCCGATACGGCCGATGAGCAGCTGGGTCTGCACGGAACCGGGACGGTCCACGATGACCACCCGCCCGGTGTCGTCCGCCGTGACGGGCGGCGCCTGGCGCGGTTCGGCCGCCGAGCCCTGCCACGTGCCGAGGGTGCCGGCCAGAGCCGCGTCCAGGTCGACGCCCTCCAGGTCGCCGACGACGACCGCCGTGGCCGTCGCGGGGCGTACGTGCGCGTCGTAGAACGCGCGCACCGCCTGCGCGTCGATGCGCGCCACCGTCTCCTCGGTGCCCTGGCGCGGGCGCGACATTCGCGCGTCGGCCGGGTACAGCTCGTGGGCGAGTTCCTTGGCGGCTCGCCGGGTCGGGTTCGCCATTTCGAGCGGAATCTCGTCCAGGCGGTTGCCGACCAGCCGCTCGATCTCCCCCTCGGGGAAGGCAGGAGCGCGCAGCGCGTCCGAGAGCAGACCCAGCGCCTTGTGCAGCCGGGACGCCGGGACCTCCAGGGAGACACGCACGGAGGCGTGGTCGGCGTAGGCGTCCAACGAGGCGCCGTACCGCTCCAGTTCGTCGGCGAACTGCTCCGCGTCGAGCTTGTCGGTGCCCTCGGAGAAGGCCCGGGCCATGATCGTCGCGACGCCGTCGAGTCCCTTGGGCTCGGCGTACAGCGGGGCCTCCAGGGAGACGTCGACCGCGACGACCTGCTGACCCGGGCGGTGGCAGCGCAGCACCGTCAACCCGTTGTCGAGGCGGCTGCGCTCGGGGGCGGGGAACGCCCACGGCTTGGGCCGTCCGCCCTGGGGCCGGGGGTGGAACTCCATCGACTTACCTGCCGTACTCGTCGTGCCCGGATCGGTGGACTGTGCGGGGTTGGGGGCGTCGCTCACTGGGCGGGCTCCTCGCTCTGCTCGGTGGGCTCGCTCTGCTCGGTGGGCTCGTAGACGAGCACTGCGCGGTTCTCCGGGCGGAGCCTGGCGGCGGCCACGGCCCTGACCTCCTCAGGGGTGACCTCCAGCAGGCGCTGCACCGCGGTCAGCGCGAGCTGCGGGTCGCCGAACAGCACGGCGTAGCGGCACAGTTCGTCCGCACGGCCCCCGACTGTCGCCAGCCGGTCCAGCCACTCGCGCTCCAGCTGGGCCTGCGCACGCTCCATCTCCTCGGGCGTGGGCCCCTCTTCGGCGAAACGGCGCAGTTCGTCGTCGACGGCCTCCTCGACGGCGGAGACCTCGACGCCGCCCGAGACCTTCACGTCGAGCCATCCCAGCGACGGCGCGCCCGCCAGGCGCAGGATCCCGAAGCCGGCACCGACAGCGAGCCGGTCGCGGCGCACGAGGCGCTTGTTGAGACGCGAGGACTCGCCGCCGCCGAGCGCGGTGAGCGCCACGTCGGCCGCGTCGCACTCGCGCGTGCCGTCGTGCGGCAGCCGGTAGGCGGCCATCAGCGCGCGGGCGGGGACGTCCTCCTCGATCACCTCGCGCTTCTGCTCGCCGATCACGTCGGGCAGGGTGCCGTCGCGCGGCGGCCGCTTGCCCTCGTGGCCCGGCACGGAGCCGAAGTACTTCTCGACCCAGGCCAGCGTCTGCTCCGGATCGATGTCGCCGACGACGCTCAGCACGGCGTTGTTCGGCGCGTAGTACGTGCGGAAGAACTCACGGGCGTCCTCGAGCGAGGCCGCGTCCAGGTCGGCCATCGAGCCGATCGGCGTGTGGTGGTAGGGGTGGCCCTCCGGGAAGACCATCGCCGTCAGCCGTTCGAAGGCGGTGCCGTACGGCACGTTGTCGTAGCGCTGGCGGCGCTCGTTCTTCACGACGTCGCGCTGGTTCTCCATGGACTCCTCGTCCAGGGCGGCGAGCAGCGACCCCATGCGGTCCGCCTCGAGCCAGAGAGCCAGCTCCAACTCGTGGGCGGGCATGGTCTCGTAGTAGTTGGTGCGCTCGAAGCTGGTGGTGCCGTTGAGCGAACCGCCGGCGCCCTGGACCAGTTCGAAGTGGCCGTTGCCCTGCACCTGCGCCGAGCCCTGGAACATCAGGTGCTCGAAGAGGTGGGCGAGGCCCGTGCGCCCGGCGACCTCGTGGCGCGAGCCGACGTCGTACCAGAGGCAGACCGCCGCTACGGGGGTGAGGTGGTCCTCGGAGAGCACCACTCGCAGGCCGTTGGCCAGCCTGTGCTCGGTCGCTGTCAGCCCGCCGACGGATGGCGGGGGCGTGGCCGTGTGACCCATGGGCTGTGGAGTCCCTTCGATCGCGTCAGTTGCGTGCACGTCGTGGCAAGCGGTCCTGTCACCCTATGCAACCGCGCCGACAGCATGCGGAGTTCCCGTACGGTACGCCCTGGGACCCGGCCCGCTGCGGGCCGTCCTCCGACGGAGCGGCGCCCGGCGGCACCCCGGCCGAACGGGCCGGGGAACCGGCTGTCGGCGGCGCGGTCCACAATGGTCCGCGTCGAGTTCCGCATCCGTACCCGGCTCGACAGCAGCCGCCCGCACCGGTACGCACCCTAAGGAGAGCCAGCCGCGATGGCCCGCCGCAGTACGAAGACTCCACCGGAAGATTTCGAAGAGCGCATCCTCGACATCGACGTCGTCGACGAGATGCAGGGCTCCTTCCTGGAGTACGCCTACTCGGTCATCTACTCGCGTGCGCTTCCCGACGCCCGCGACGGGATGAAGCCCGTACAGCGGCGCATCCTGTACCAGATGCACGAGATGGGCCTCCGTCCGGAGCGGAGCTACGTCAAGTGCGCCCGGGTCGTCGGCGAGGTGATGGGAAAGCTGCACCCGCACGGCGACAGCGCCATCTACGACGCGCTCGTGCGCATGGCGCAGTCGTTCTCCATGCGGCTGCCGCTGGTCGACGGGCACGGCAACTTCGGTTCGCTGGGCAACGACGACCCGCCCGCGGCGATGCGGTACACGGAGTGCCGCTCAGCGCCCGCGGCCGGTCTGATGGTCGAGTCGATCGACGAGGAGACGGTCGACTTCGCACCCAACTACGACGGCAGCGAGCAGGAACCGGGCGCGCTTCCGGCCGCCTATCCCAACCTGCTGGTCAACGGCTCCTCGGGCATCGCGGTCGGCATGGCCACCAACATGCCGCCGCACAACCTAGGCGAAGTGATCGCCGCCGCACGGCACCTGATCAAGCACCCCGGTGCGGATCTGGAGACGCTGATGCGCTTCGTCCCGGGACCGGACCTGCCGACGGGCGGCCGGATCGTCGGCATGGACGGGATCAAGGACGCCTACGCGGGCGGCCGCGGCAGCTTCAAGATGCGCGCCACGGCCGTCGTCGAGCAGGTCACGCCCCGGCGCAAGGGCCTCGTCGTGACGGAGCTGCCCTTCGCCGTCGGCCCGGAGAAGGTCATCTCCAAGATCAAGGACCTGGTCAACTCCAAGCGCCTGCAGGGCATCGCGGACGTCAAGGACCTCACGGACCGCGCCCACGGGCTGCGCCTGGTCATCGAGATCAAGAACGGTTTCAACCCGGAAGCGGTACTGGAGCAGCTGTACAAGTTGACGCCGATGGAGGAGTCCTTCGGCATCAACAACGTCGCGCTCGTCGACGGCCAGCCGCTCACGCTCGGCCTCAAGGAGCTCCTGGAGGTCTACGTCGACCACCGGTTCACCGTGGTGCGCCGGCGCAGCGAGTTCCGCCGCACCAAGCGGAAGGACCGGCTGCACCTGGTCGAGGGGCTGCTGGTGGCCCTCATCGACATCGACGAGGTCATCAGGATCATCAGGTCGAGTGAGAACTCGGCGCAGGCCAAGGAATCGCTCATGGCCCGGTTCGGGCTCAGCGACGTGCAGACGCAGTACATCCTCGACACCCCGCTCCGCCGGCTCACCAAGTTCGACCGCATCGAGCTGGAGAGCGAGCGGGACCGGCTGCGTTCCGAGATCGAGGATCTGACGCGGATCCTGGAGTCGGACGCGGAGCTGCGCAAGCTCGTCTCCGGCGAACTCGCCGCCGTCGCGAAGAAGTACGGCACCCCCCGGCGTACGGAGCTGCTGGAGTCGGCGGGCGCGCAGGTGGCCGCTGTCCCGCTGGAGGTCGCCGACGACCCGTGCCGGGTGCTGCTCTCCTCGACGGGCCTGCTCGCCCGTACCGCCAACGGCGAACCCGCCTTCGACCAGGACGCGAAGCGCGCCAAGCACGATGTGATCGTCTCCGCCGTGCCGGCGACGACGCGCGGCGAGGTGGGCGCCGTCACCTCGGCCGGGAGGCTCCTGCGGCTCACCGTCGTCGACCTGCCGCAGCTTCCGGAGTCGGCCTCCGCCCCCCATCTCGCGGGCGGCGCACAGGTCTCGGAGTTCCTCTCCCTGGAAGACGACGAGGACCTGATCTGCCTGACCACTCTCGACGAGTCCTCACCCGGCCTGGCGCTGGGCACCGAACAGGGCGTGGTCAAGCGGGTGGTGCCCGACTACCCGGCTCACAAGGAGGAGTTGGAGGTCATCTCGCTGCGCGACGGCGACCGCATCGTGGGCGGCGCGGAGCTGCGGACGGGCGAGGAGGACCTGGTCTTCATCACCGACGAGGCTCAGCTGCTGCGTTATCCGGCCGGGCAGGTCCGTCCGCAGGGACGGGGCGCGGGCGGCATGGCCGGGATCAAACTGACGGGTGAGGCGAAGGTCATCTCCTTCACCGCCGTCGACCCGTCCGTGGACGCGGTGGTCTTCACGCTCTCCGGCTCGCACGGCACTCTGGACGACTCGATCAGCACGGCGAAGCTCACCCCCTTCGACCAGTTCCCGCGGAAGGGGCGCGCGACAGGCGGCGTGCGCTGCCAGCGGTTCCTCAAGGGCGAGGACTGCCTTGCGCTGGCCTGGGCCGGTCCCGCGCCTGCAAAGGCGGCGTCCAAGAACGGCACACCGGTGGAGCTTCCGGAGATCGACCCGCGCCGCGACGGGTCGGGGGTGCCGCTGCAGAAGCCGGTGGCGGTCGTCGCGGGGCCTGTGTAGGCACGGTTCGGCGCACAGACCCGCTGGCGGACGCTCCGCCGGGCGGCGGGGCGTTCCGGCGGCCGGGCCCGGTCGGGTCAGAGACCGGGCCCCGCGACCGGTTCGTCCTCGGCGTCGGGCTCGTACCAGGGCGTGCCGTCCTCCGCGCCGTCAGCCAGGGAGCCGTCGCCGGTGCGGCCATCGTCCGAGCCGCCCTCACCGGGCTCCTCGACGTAACGCAGCACGCCCCACAGCGCGTTCGGATCGTCGTCCCCGGCCCCGTCCGCGACGCAGCCCTCCAGCTTCTCGCGCAGTGCGGCCGTGTCGGCGCCCGCGCTGATCAGCACCAGCCTGGTGAGCCGCTCCTCGTCCTGCGGCCACCGCTCAGGCGTGAACCGCAGGAAGCCGCCGACGGCGTGCACGCCGTAGCGGTTCGCGGGGTCGGCCGGCCCCAGGTCGACGTGGCCCTTGATGCGGTAGAGACCGGCCGGCCTGCTGTCCAGGAAGTCCATGAGGCGCCCGGGGTGCAGCGGCCGCTCCGAGGTGAACGACACACTCTCGTACGCGGCGTGCAGATGCCCTGTGTGATCGTCCTGCCCGCATCCCTCGGGGCCATCGCCGTCGCTGCTTTCCGCGACGTCCCTGCTCGCCCCGTCGCGCTCGTCTCGCTCGTCTCGCAGCAGGTCTTCGAAGGAGAGCTGTTCGACTGGGGGACGTTCCCGCCGCGCCGGGTCGAAGAGCAGCGAGGGATCGATCCGTCCGTGCGCCGCGGTGACGACCGGCGTGCCCGGGCTCAGCCTGGCCAGTTCCTCTCGCAGCGCCTGCCGTACCGGCTCCGAGACCCGGTCGGTCTTGTTGAGCACTACGAGGTCGGCGGCCCGCACATGCCGGTCCAGCTCCGGGTGGCGTTCGCGCGTGCGGTCGAACTCGGCGGCGTCGACGACCTCTGTCAGCCCGCCGTAGACGGTGTGCTCGCTCCGCGCGGCGAGGATCATGCGGATCATCGTCTCGGGCTCCGCGAGCCCGCTGGCCTCGACGACGATGACGTCCATGTCCACGGACGGGCGGGCCAGCTTGTCGAGAACCTCGTCCAGGTCGCTGGTGTCCACCGCGCAGCACAGGCAGCCGTCGCCGAGGGCGACCATCGAGTCGACCTGGCCGGCCACCGCCATGGCGTCGATCCCGATGCTGCCGAAGTCGTTGACGACGGCGCCGATGCGGGTGCCGCGGCTGTTCCGCAGCAGATGGTTGAGCAAGGTCGTCTTGCCGGAACCGAGGAACCCTGCCAGGACGATGACCGGGACGCGGCGGGTGGTCACGGGCGGTGCCTCCAGCGTGGTGCCGTCTGAACGGCTGTTGATCGTAGTGGAGGGCGGCGCGTGCTCTCACCGCGAGTCCGGACCGGACGTGACGGTGACAGGTGCGCCGGGCCTCGGGGTGCGCTGCCCGGGGATCGCGCACGTCACAGCGGACAGCGCCCGGAACGGGCTACCGTCTCGCACACACGCACGGGAGCGGCCCCGCCCGCCTCTCCCCCTCCGCCCCGGTACGGGCCCCCTGTTGGCTCCCGCCCGTCCCGTCGTGCACCGCAAACGAGGACCCCGTGAACCCACCCGACGCCTCCGCCCCCGGCACAGCCCCGACCGATGTGCGGCAACGCCTGCGCGCCCCCCTGAGCCGGGTCCGGTGGCCGCAGCGCGTGTTCTCGCAGGTCCTGCTGATGCAGCTGGCCATCGCGACCGGCGTCACCGCGCTGGTCACGGCCTTCTTCCTCGCCCCGCTCAGCGACGAACTGGACGACCGCGCGATGGACCGCGCCCTGGCCATCGCGCAGACGACGGCGGCCAGCCCCGGTCTCGCCCGCCGGCTCGGCTCGGAGACCGGGCCCTCCGCCGACGGCCAGGTGCAGGCCCAGGCGGAACGCATACGCAAGTCCACCGGCGCCGGCTACGTCGTCGTCATGGACACCGACGGCATCCGCTGGTCGCACCCGGAGCGCCGCCGCGTCGGCGAGCACGTCTCCACCGATCCGGGCGCCGTACTGGCCGGACGCGAGGTACGGCACATCGACGAGGGGACCCTCGGCCGGTCCGCACGCGGGAAGGTGCCGCTGCGCGACGAGGGGGGCCGGCTCGTCGGCGCGGTCTCCGTGGGCATCGCCTACGACGGCGTACAGGACAGACTGCTGGGCGCGGTGCCGGAGCTGCTGGCGTACGCGTGCGGGGCGCTGGCCGTCGGTGTGCTCGCCGCGGTGCTCGTCTCCCGACGGCTCCAGCGGCAGACCCATGACCTGGCCTTCTCCGACATCTCCGCGCTGCTGGACGAGCGGGAGGCCATGCTGCACGGAATCCGCGAGGGCGTCGTCGCCCTCGACGCTCGCGGCTGCCTCAGGCTGATCAACGACGAGGCGCAGCGGCTCCTCGAACTCCGCCCCGAGGACACCGGACGGCCCCTGGCGGAGGCCCTCGGTCCGGGCCGCACCGCGGATGTTCTGTGCGGGAGTGTCACCGGTTCGGACCTGCTCACCGTCCGGGGCGGCCGCGTACTGGTGGCCAACCGCATGCCCACGGGCGACGGCGGCGCGGTGGCCACGCTGCGCGACCGGACAGAGCTCGAGCTGCTGGGGCGCGAACTCGACGGCTCCCGCGGCCTGATCGACGCCCTCCGCGCCCAGGACCACGAGCACGCCAACCGGATGCACATCCTGCTGGGGCTGCTGGAGCTCGGCCAGTACGACGAAGCGGTCGACTACCTCAGCGCCGCTGTAGGAGTGCACCGCGCGACAGCCGAGCAGATCACCGAACGCGTGGGGGATCCGCTGCTGGCCGCGCTGCTCGTGGGGAAGGCGACGGTGGCCGCCGAACGCGGCGTCGTCCTGCACACCACGTCGGCCACACAGCTGCCGGACCGGCTGGTCGACCCGCGGGAGCTTGCGACCGTGCTCGGCAACCTCGTCGACAACGCCGTGGACGCGGCGGCCGGTTCAGCGGATCCCCGGGTGTCGGTCGAGCTGCGCCCTCAGGACGGGGAGGACCGGGAGGGGCTACGCGAGGGCCCGGAGGGGCTCCTCTGCGCCAGCGCGTCCACAGCCGGCAGGGAGGACGACGGCGCCGGTACCGGCATCGTCCTGCGGGTCGCCGACAGCGGCCCGGGCGTACCCGCCGACCAGCGCGATCTCGTCTTCGCCGAGGGATGGTCCACGAAGGAACCGCCCGCGCACCGGCAGAGGGGGCTGGGACTCGCCCTCGTGCGGCGGCTCGCCGAGCGGCACGGCGGCACGGCCCGAGTCGGCGAAGCCGAGCTGGGCGGTGCGGAGTTCACTGTCGTACTGCCGCACGCCCTCCACCCGGGGACGGCCGCCGCCTCAGCAGGGGCGGCGTCACCCGGGTCGGCCGAGGCGTCCGCGCCGGAGAAGGCGGAGCGGGAGAGGGCGTAGGGGCGGGGCGCCGAGCAGAGCGACCCCGCCCCCTCCCCCGGTCAGTTGCCTCCGGTGACGCGGACGTAGTCGACCACCAGCTGCTTCGGGAAGCTGGTGCTGCCGTCCGGATCGCCGGGCCAGTCGCCGCCGACCGCGAGATTCAGGATCAGGAAGAAGGGGTGGTCGAACGCCCACCGGTTGCCGTTGAGGTCCGCGGGGGTACGGGTCTGGTACACGTTGCCGTCCACCGACCACGTGATCTTCTCCGGGGACCAGTCGACGGCGAAGGTGTGGAAGCCGTCGGAGAACTTCTGCCCGTCCGGCAGGGTGTATCCGGCACCGATCCCGCCGCCCCCGGAGTAGCCCGGCCCGTGGAGCGTGCCGTGGACCGTCCCGGGTTCGAAGCCGACGTTCTCCATGACGTCGATCTCGCCGCACTCCGGCCATCCCACGCTGCCGATGTCCTCCCCCAGCATCCAGAAGGCGGGCCACATGCCTTGCCCCTCGGGCACCTTCAGGCGGGTCTCGACGTGCCCGTAGGTCGTCTTGAACGTGCTCGCGGTGTTCAGCCGGGCGGAGGTGTACTCGCAAGCGCCGTACCAGCACTGGTAGCCGGCGGGGTTCTCCTTCTTCGCGGTGATCACGAGGTTGCCCTGGCCGTCGAGTGCGGCGTTGTCCGTACCGCTCGTGTACCACTGGCGCTCGTGGTTGTTGACGTTGTCGCCTGTCTCCAGCTGCCACTTCGACCCGTCGACGGGGCTGCCCGCCGGGCCGTCGAAGTCGTCGCTGAACGAGGCCACAGCGCGGTCCGGTTGCGGGGGCTCCGCCGCGCTTGCGGGCGTCACGAGTACGGGGGCGGTGGCGAGGGCGACGGCCGCGAGCAGGCCGGCTGTGAAGGAACTCCGGGGTTTCATCGAGCGGTTGCCTTCCTGTGGACGGATCACACGGAACTGGCATGCCGTAATTTGTTGAAGACAATGTCCGGCGTCACCGCGTACATGTCAATAGGTCTGGACCATCTTCTTCACGCCCTGACGGCACTCAGACAGCGCCCGCACCGGTAAGTGAACGGACCTCCGTCTCCGCGTGCTTGGCCTCGTCGGCCGCTTCGCGCGACGTGACGGTGCCGAGCCAGCCCGCCAGGAAACCGAGCGGGATGGCCACCAGCCCGGGGTTCTCCAGGGGGAAGACCGCGAAGTCGGCATGAGGGAACAGCGCCCCCGGCGCCCCTGACACCACCGGCGAGAGGGCGACCAGGGCGATGGCCGGAATCAGACCCCCGTAGACCGACCAGACCGCACCCCTCGTCGTGAACCGGCGCCAGAAGAGCGCGTACAGCAGCACGGGCAGGTTGGCCGCCGCCGCGACCGCGAAGGCGAGCCCGACGAGGAAGGCCACGTTCAACTGCTGAGCCAGCAGCCCGAGTCCGACTGCCGCCGCACCCACCACGGCCGCGGCGACCCGCGCCACCCCGACCTCACTCCACCCCTTGCCCCCGACGGACCGGGCACGCCGGCTGAACGACGCGTAGAGATCGTGCGCGACGGACGCGGAGGAGGCGAGGGTGATGCCGGCGACCACCGCCAGGATCGTGGCGAAGGCGATGGCGGCCACGATCGCGAACAGCGCCTGCCCGCCCGCCGATTCGGCTCCCCCGCCCAGTTCGAGCGACAGCAGCGGTACCGCCGTGTTCCCCGCCGGGTCGGACGCCCGTACCGCATCGCTGCCCAGCAGCGCCGCGGCGCCGAAGCCCAACACGACGGTCATCAGGTAGAAGCCGCCGATGAGACCGATCGACCAGACCACCGAGCGGCGTGCGGCGCGCGCGGTCGGCACCGTGTAGAAGCGGGAGAGGATGTGCGGCAGCCCCGCTGTCCCCAGGACGAGCGCGAGCCCCAGGCTGACGAAGTCCAGCCTGTGAGTCCACTCCCCGCCGTACCGGAGCCCCGGGGCGAGGAAGTCCCGCCCGTGGCCGCTGCCTTCGGCGGCGCTGCTGAGCAGCGCGCCGACGTCGCCGCCGAACCGCAGCAGCACGAGCACCGTCAGCGAGAGGGCTCCTCCGAGGAGCAGCACCGCCTTCACGATCTGAATCCACGTCGTCGCCCGCATGCCCCCGCAGGAGACGTAGACGATCATCAGTGCTCCGACCCCGATCACCGTCCACGACCGCGCCTGCCCGCTTCCGCTGCCGAGCAGCAGCGCGACGAGGCTGCCGGCGCCCACCATCTGCGCGACGAGGTAGAGGACCGAGACGGTGACGGAGGAGATGCCCGAGGCGATCCGCACCGGCCGTTCGCGCATCCGCGCGGCGACCACGTCTGCCAGCGTGAACCGGCCGCAGTTGCGCACGAGTTCCGCGACGAGGAGCAGCACCACCAGCCACGCCACGAGGAAGCCGACGGCGTAGAGGATGCCGTCGTACCCGAACAGCGCGATGACCCCGGAGATGCCCAGGAACGACGCGGCCGACATGTAGTCGCCCGCGATGGCGAACCCGTTCTCCATCGGGCTGAAGAGGCGGCCGCCCGCGTAGAACTCCTCGGGCGACCCCTGCCGGCGCCGGCTCGCCCAGCTCGTGATGCCCAGCGTCACGGCGATGACGGCGCTGAAGAGCAGCAGCGTCAGTGTCCGGTGGTCGCCAGTCACAGCGTGCCCTCCCGAGCGGTGCGCGGACCCGGGAAATCGGCGAGGGCCTCGGCCCGCCGCCCGCTTCGGGCGTCCCCGCGACTCTGCGCGGGGGCGTCGCCGCGATCACGCCCGGGGCCCGCTGCCGCCGCACCTGTGCGGGCCATGTCCTGCGTCTCCCACCGCAGTTCGAGCGCCGGCCTGTCCCTGCGCAACCGGGCGTGGCGGACGTACGCCCAGGTCAGCAGGAAGGTGGTGGCGAACTGCGCGAGACCGGCGGCCATCGCCACGTTGAAGACCCCCACCAGGGGCCGGGCCATCAGCTGCGGAGCGACCGTGGCCGTCACGACGTACGCGAAGTACCAGACGAGGAACGCCGCGGTGGCCGGGAGGACGAAACGCCGGTACCGGCGCCGCACCTGCTGGAACGCGGGACTGCGCTGGACGGTGAGGTAGACGGCCGCGTGCGGATCACCGGGCTCACCGCGCCCGGGCCGTGCCTCCGCGGGGCGGCCCGGTGCGGCGGGGAGTCCGTCGTGCTCGCCCCAGCCTGAGGTCAGGGCGTCGTCGTACCAGGGGTCTTCGGTGCGCATGGCCCAAGGATGGGCACGCGCAGAAGATCACGGATGGGGCATCCCGGACTGTTCACCCCTTCAGGTGACGTACCAGACAGCCAGGTCCGGGCGGCGCGGCGTTGTCCGTCAGACGTCGATCCGCGAGCGGTCCAGCGTCGCGGCGGAGGAGCTGATGAACTCCCTGCGCGGCGCCACTTCGCTGCCCATCAGCAGGTCGAACGCCGCCTCCGCGGACTCCAGGTCGCTGATGTTGATCCGGCGCAGCGTGCGGTGCCGCGGGTCCATCGTCGTCTCCGCGAGCTGGTCGGCGTCCATCTCGCCCAGCCCCTTGTAGCGCTGAATCGAGTCCTTGTACCGCACGTTCCTGCGCTGCAGGTCCATCAGCGTCTGCCGCAGCTCGTTGTCCGAGTAGGTGTAGATGTACTTGGCCTGCCCCTTCTTGGGGCTGGTCAGCTCGATCCGGTGCAGCGGCGGCACGGCGGAGAAGACGCGGCCCTCCTCGACCATGGGGCGCATGTAGCGCTGGAAGAGGGTGAGCAGCAGGCAGCGGATGTGCGCGCCGTCGACGTCCGCGTCCGCGAGGAAGATGACCTTGCCGTAGCGCGCCTGGTCGATGTCGAAGGTCCGCCCGGACCCGGCTCCTATCACCTGGATGATCGAGCCGCATTCGGCGTTCTTCAGCATGTCCGCGACGGAGGACTTCTGGACGTTGAGGATCTTGCCGCGGATCGGCAGCAGCGCCTGGAACTCGGAGTTCCGGGCCAGCTTCGCGGTGCCGAGCGCCGAGTCGCCCTCGACGATGAACAGTTCGCTGCGCTCGACCTCGTCGCTACGGCAGTCGGCCAGCTTGGCGGGCAGCGCGGACGATTCCAGGGCAGTCTTCCGCCGCTGCGCCTCCTTGTGCTGCCGGGCGGCGATGCGCGTACGTGCCGCCGCCGCGATCTTCTCCAGGACGGCACGGGCCTGCTGCTTTGCGTCCCGCTTCGTCGAGGTCAGGAAGGTCTTCAGCTCCGAGGCGACGACCTGCGCGACGATCCGTGAGGCCGCCGATGTGCCCAGCACCTCCTTGGTCTGCCCCTCGAACTGCGGCTCGGCCAGCCGCACCGTCACGACCGCCGTCAGGCCCTCGAGGGCGTCGTCCTTGGCGACGTCGTCCTCGGCGACCCGGAGGATCTTCGTGGCCCGCAGCGCCTCGTTGACGGTCCTGGTGACAGAGCGTTCGAACCCGGACACGTGGGTGCCGCCCTTGGGGGTGGCGATGATGTTGACGAAGGACTTCAGCGTGGTGTCGTACCCCGTGCCCCAGCGGAGCGCGATGTCCACGCCCAGCTCGCGCTGGACCTCGGTGGGGATCATGTGGCCCCGGTCGTCGAGGACGGGCACCGTCTCCTTGAACTGGCCCTTGCCCTGCAGCCTCAGCACGTCGCAGACGGGACGGTCCTGCGCGAGGTACTCGCAGAACTCGCTGATGCCGCCGTCGTAGTGGAAGACCTCCTCCGTGACCCCGGAGCCGGACGCGTCCTGCCCCCCGGATCCCGCCGGCTGCTCCAGCCCGCGCTCGTCCCGTACGACCAGCGTGAGCCCGGGGACCAGGAAGGCGGTCTGGCGGGCGCGGGCGTACAGCGTCTCCAGCGAGAGCTTGGCGTCCTTGAGGAAGATCTGGCGGTCCGCCCAGTAGCGCACGCGCGTACCGGTGCGGTTCTTCGGCAGCTTCTTGCCCTTGCGCAGGCCGCTGGCGGGGTCGAACGGCGCGTCGGGGCCCGACTCGGTGAAGATTCCGGGGACGCCGCGGCGGAAGCTGATGCTGTGCGTGCGGCTCCCGCGGTCGACCTCGATGTCGAGCCGCGACGCCAGTGCGTTGACGACCGAGGCGCCGACCCCGTGCAGACCGCCGGAGGCGGCGTAGGAGCCGCCTCCGAACTTGCCGCCGGCGTGCAGCTTCGTCATCACGACTTCGACGCCGGAGAGGCCCGTCTTGGGCTCGACGTCGACGGGGATGCCCCGGCCGTTGTCGCGGACCTCGACCGAGCCGTCCTCGTGGAGGATCACCTCGATGCGGTCGCAGTGGCCGCCGAGGGCTTCGTCCACGGAGTTGTCGATGATCTCCCAGAGGCAGTGCATGAGCCCGCGGCTGTCGGTGGAGCCGATGTACATGCCGGGGCGCTTCCGCACCGCCTCGAGCCCCTCGAGAACCAGCAGGTGCCGCGCGGTGTAGTTGGAGCCGCCGTCCCGGTCTGCGCCGGTGAGCAGTGCGGCGGACGGCTTGGTGTTCCCCGTGCCGGTGGCCAGGGAAGGTTCGGCGGTCACGCGGTTCGCTCCTCGCTGAATTCTGCTGGGGGTGGCTGGCTGCCGCGTCAGAGGGTACCGAGAGTGCAGGAGAGGGCGCGCCGCGCCACCCAGGAAGGGGGTTCATGCTAGCCCATGCTCGATAGAGTGTTCGATAACACGAGCGGGTGACGCACACATCACGTTCCCTTTGGCGCATGAACCATTTAGGCTCCGGGCACGTCCCCTTCAACAACGGGAACACTGCACAGACAACAACTGGACAACAGCAACCAAGCGACATGACGACGAAGCAACCCACGTAATACGGCTCATTCGCCGCCACCCGGCAACATGCAGCCGCCCCCGCGGAGAAACCTCCAAGGGAATCGTCGAGAGCGGGAACGTTTTCGACCTGGTTGGATGTTGACCCTGGTACGACAGCTCGTCGAGCTAGAGAAGAGGCGACGTGACTACTGTTCTGACCCCCGCGACTCCGTTGACGGCCGCCGATCGCTGCGACCGCTGCAACGCTCAGGCCTACCTGCGCGTCGTGCTGCTCAGCGGCGGAGAGCTGCTGTTCTGCGCCCACCACGGCCGTAAGTTCGAGCCCGAGCTCAAGAAGATCGCCGCGGAGATACAGGACGAGACGGAGAAGCTCACCGCGTCTCCCGCGAATGCGGAGACCGGCGAGTAATCCCGAGCGTCCTGGAACTGACGCAAGCAACGTCCCGAACCGACGAGCTCGGTCCGGCTCAGAGCCGGAAACGGTGGGCGGCCACCCGGTGACACCGGGTGGCCGCCTTTCCCTGTCCCGCGCCCGATCCGGTTTCTCGGGTAAGTGGCCGAAGGATTTCGCTCTCAGCGAACCACTTCCTCCAACCCATTTCCCGGCCGCTTCAAACCTTCGAATTTCCTCCGCCCCCGGCAGCCGGTGAGCGGACTTCCCCGCGGTCCGCTCAGCCGCTGTGCGCCCGTATGGCGTCCGTCATCGCGGAGACCCGCGTGTAGACCCCGGGACGCCCCTCCTCTCCGCACCCCACGCCCCAGGACACCAGCCCCACCAGACGGCCCTTCGCGACGAGCGGACCGCCGCTGTCGCCCTGGCACGCGTCCCTGCCGCCCGCCGGAGTCCCCGCGCACACCATCGACCGCTCCTCGAAGACCCCTCCGAAGGTGCCGGAGGCGCTGCGCGGATACGCCCGGGCGCACTCCGAGTCCTCCACCATCTCCACACCGGCTGCGCGCAGGCCTGAGGCGTACGCTCCGCTGCCGCTGGTGTCACCCCAGCCGTAGACCTCCGCGGCGGTCCCAGGGGCGTACGCGGCGTCCTGAGCCGCTGCCACGGGTACGGGGTGGCCCTCCGGCAGCGGATCTGAGAGCGCGAGCACAGCGATGTCCCGCTCATTCGTCGCGGAGTCGTAGGCCGGATCCACCCACACCGAAGCCACCGGCACCTCGCGCCCCGACCGGGACCCCAGGTCCCCTCGCCCCGATATGACGTGCAGATCCCGCACCTCGCCATTGGCCGAGCCCAGCACCTCCGGGCCGAGGCAGTGTGCCGCCGTGACCACGGTGCGTACGTCCACCAGCGCACCCCCGCAGAACTGCCCCGAGCGCTCCGGGCCGAAGCGCTCCCTGCTGGAGAGCGCGACCGCCCAGGGATGATCCGCGGCGTCGACGGGATGCCCGCCGACCACCGCCCCGCCCCGCACTCCGGTACGGGCGGCCGGGGCATGCCCGCCGGCCCGGTTGTCGGCTGTGCCGGCGACCCGCGCAGGCGCCCGCGCCTGGTCACGCGGGGCGTCGTCCGGGAGCCGCCGCTCAGACGCCGCGGGCAGCCCGGCGAGCAGGGCAGCCGTGAGCAGGAACAGCGGGATCGCACGCAGGTGACGCATGCAGCCTCCAGACCCGTGGAGCGGCTATCCGGAGCACCAAGGGTGAGCCGCATGGCGCAGTCCCGCATCCGGAGACGTGCAGCGCACACGCGGCAGGGACCGGCGATCCGTGGAAGGATCGCCGGCCCCTGCCGTACCGCGTGCCTGCGGCCGCCTCAGTCCAGGTAGTCGCGCAGGACCTGGGACCGGGAGGGGTGACGCAGCTTGGACATCGTCTTGGACTCGATCTGGCGGATCCGCTCACGGGTCACGCCGTATACCTTGCCGATCTCGTCCAGGGTCTTCGGCTGACCGTCCGTCAGGCCGAAGCGCATCGACACCACGCCCGCCTCACGCTCGCTGAGCGTGTCCAGAACCGAGTGCAGCTGCTCCTGGAGGAGCGTGAAGCTGACCGCGTCGGCGGGAACGACCGCCTCGGAGTCCTCGATGAGGTCACCGAACTCGCTGTCGCCGTCCTCACCGAGGGGCGTGTGGAGCGAGATCGGCTCGCGGCCGTACTTCTGGACCTCGACGACCTTCTCGGGCGTCATGTCCAGCTCCTTGGCCAGCTCCTCCGGCGAGGGCTCGCGGCCCAGGTCCTGGAGCATCTGCCGCTGGACACGCGCGAGTTTGTTGATGACCTCGACCATGTGCACCGGGATGCGGATGGTGCGGGCCTGGTCGGCCATCGCGCGGGTGATCGCCTGCCGGATCCACCAGGTCGCGTACGTCGAGAACTTGTAGCCCTTGGTGTAGTCGAACTTCTCGACGGCGCGGATGAGACCGAGGTTGCCCTCCTGGATCAGGTCCAGGAAGAGCATGCCGCGGCCCGTGTAGCGCTTGGCCAGGGAGACCACCAGACGGAGGTTGGCCTCCAGCAGGTGATTCTTGGCCCGGCGGCCGTCCTCGGCGATGATCTCCAGCTCGCGCTTGAGCTTCGGTGCGAGCTTGTCCGCCGCGGGGGCGAGCTTGTCCTCCGCGAACAGGCCGGCCTCGATCCGCTTGGCGAGTTCGACCTCCTGCTCCGCGTTGAGGAGCGGCACCTTGCCGATCTGCTTCAGGTAGTCCTTGACGGGGTCGGCCGTGGCACCGGCCGCCGCGACCTGCTGCGCGGGCGCGTCGTCCTCGTCGTCGTCGGAGAGGACGAAACCCTCGTTCTCGTTCTTCACCTCCGCGGCGGGACCGTCGTTCGCGCCGGGCTTGTTCGCCACCTTGGGCGGCGCCTCGTCGGCGGCCTCGTCCGAGCCCTCGAGGAGCTCGTCGACCACGGACTTCTTGCCTGCGCTCTTCTTGGCGGTGGCCTTCTTGGCGGTCGCCTTCTTGGCCGTCTTCTTGGCTGCGGTCTTCTTCGCCGCGGCCTTCTTGACCGGCTCGGCCGCCGTCTCGGCGGCGGCCGCGTCGACGACCTCCGCGGGGACCGCGCCGGTCTCCGCGGCCGTCTCCGGCTTGGCGTTGACCTGCTTCGCGGCAGCGGTCTTGGCGGGAACCGTCTTCGTGGCGGTGCGCTTCGCCGGGGTCTTCGCCGCGACGCTCTTACGGGTGCGCTTGGGGGCTTCTGCGGCACTCACCATCAGCGTCACACCCTCCTCGTCGAGGATCTGGTTGAGGCTGCGCAGTACGTTCTTCCACTGGGTTGGCGGAATCTGGTCAGCCTCGAAGGCCCGACGCACGTCGTCGCCGCCGATCTGCCCCTCAGCCTTTCCCCGCTCGATGAGCGCCACCACAGATTCGGATTCGGCGATCTCCGCAGGGAGCGTACGGGATGTGCTGGCCGACACGAACAACCTCTCGGAACGATGGAAACGGCAAACCGCCGGTGGGGATGGACCGACGGCGCGGGCTGAGCATCGAAGGAATACGGCGCCTGGTTGAGCGCCGGGCTCGGGCTTCGTATTCCTCCTCGGCTGTCACCTCTTGAGTCATCGCGCTGCACCGCGAAGCGTTACGGGCAATACGCGTGGCCCGGATCACATCCTGCACGCATGCATTCTGTGAAAAATCCCTGAAAGACGGACAAGAGGGGCGCCTGTGCGACCCCGCACCGCTCTTATGGACGCGATACGGATGCGCCGCCGATGTCCGGCGGCGCATCCGTATGTGCCGCGGGCGCGGCTTGTCGGTCGCGTCCCCCGCTCCGGCTCGCCCCCGGGGTACGGGGACGGCGGAGCTTCGGGCACTTCGCTCAGTGCTCGCGGGGCGCCGGGACGACGTGATCGGTACCGCCCGTACCACCGGGGCCGGTGCCGGCGGCCGTACTGCCGCCCGGCTGAGGCACCGCGGGTGCCGCCGCGGCCTCCGGGCGTACACCCAGCAGCTGACGCATCGCCGACTCGGCGGTCGCGGACTCACCCGAAGCGAGTGCGTCGAGGACCCGCTTGTGGTGGGCGATCGACGCCTCGGACGCCCGGTCGCACCCGGTGGCCGGGCCGCCCGAGACCTGGAGGGCGGCGGAGACGATCCCCGAGAGGTGCTCGAGCATGCGGTTCCCCGCCGCCTGCAGCAGCAGCCCGTGGAACTCCGCGTCCGCACGCGAGAAGGTGAGGGTGTCACCCTGGGCGAGTGCGTGCGTCATGATCTCGACCATGTCCGCGAGGCGCTGCTGAACCTCGTCCCGCACCTGTCCGGCGGCGAGGCGGGCGGCCAACGGCTCGATTGTGCTGCGCAGTTCACGCAGCTCCCGCCGCTGGTCCTCCCGCTGCGGCCCGAAGGCGCGCCATTCGATGATGTCGGGGTCCAGCAGGTTCCAGTCGCTGACGGGACGCACCCTCGTCCCCACGTTGGGCCTCGCGCTGACGAGGCCCTTCGCCTCCAGGACGCGGAGGGATTCGCGGACGACGGTGCGGGAGACCTCGAAGCGGTGGCCGATCTCCTCGGGGACCAGCGGACGATCGGCTCCGAGGTCGCCGGAGACGATCATCTGGCCGAGTTGCTGGACGAGTTGGCCGTGCAGACCGCGCCCCCGGTTTCCGGTGGCGCGGCGGCCGACGCGGTTGATGTCGGCCTCGGAGCCTTGCCAGGCGGGGACGTTGCTGGTCGTGCGTGCCGAGCCGGAGGACTCGGCGTACGCGTAACGGTCGATTTCTCCCGGGCCGGTGAGCCCGGAGTCGGCTGAACGAGCCGCGGTCATCATGGTGTGCGCAAGGGTAGTCACGCATTTCTTGTCGGCGGGGCTTCGCGGCGCCTTGAGGGCTTTGGTGAAAAGCACACGAAAGGGTGATCGTTAACCTCCTCGCAATTGACGCCTTATCGGAAAGGCATCGATGCCCGGAGACCATCTACCTGTCATATGCGAGATGTTGGCACTTCTCCCTCCGCGCGTGGCCCGACGCGCAAAGCCGGAGGCCCCCTGCGTCCCGGACCCGCGTCCACTCAAGTCTCAGCGCGCGCGGCTGCGTACCGCGGTGACGAGATAGGCGAACGACAGCACCACGAGAACCAACCCCAAGGCGGGACCCGCGGGTTGGGACACCAGCTCGACAGCGGCCGACACCCAGCGCTCGGACCCGGGAGGCCAGGGGACGAGCAGCGCGGCTTCCAGACGCTCGGAAAGGCCGTCGAGCGACCGCCCGCCGGATTCACTGAACAACTCGCGCAGCGCGGGTGAGACGAGCAGCGGCACCGCCAGCACCACGGCCGCGCCGGCGGCTGCGGAACGGAAGACACCTGCGGCGAGAAGTCCCGTCCAGCCACACCCCACTGTGAAAGCGACGAGCGCTGCGGAGTGCAGCTGCCAGGGAGTGCCGCCGATCGGTGCGCCCGCGCCCGCGAACAGTGAACCGGAAAGTGAACCGGCAGAGGAATCCACCGCGTTCGACGAATCGAAAGCGAAGACCTCGGAACCGAAGAGGACAGTCAGCGCCATCACGTTGAGCCCGGCCACGAGTAGGCAGAGAACGACGGAGAGAGCGGCCGACACCGCGAGTTTCGAGGCGAGCAGGCTCAGTTTGTGAGGGACGGCCGGACGCGCGGGGACGAGCGCCGGAAACCGGAACTCCTCGCCGAACGAGAGCGCCCCGAGGACCCCGACCGCGAGGGCGACAGGAGGGAGCAGGAAGAAGCCGCCCGACGGCCAGCCGGAGAGGAGACGCACTGCGGGCGCGACGGTGCTGCTCGAAGCCGAGGGCAGGCCCAGGCCCGTCCGGGCCATGACGAGCGAGAGACAGAGCGCAGCCGCTACGGCCGCGGCCACGGCGATCCACCTGGTGCGGACGCCGAAGAGGCGGCGCAGCTCGTAACTCAGGGGAGCCACAGGGCCTGGGCGTGCGACTGCGTGGAGGGGTGGCGGAAGTTCCGCGGCAGCAGGCACCGGAGGACACGAGGGGGACCAGCCGGACTCAGAACTCGGGGACGGCGCGGTAGCTGTGCCGGCCTCGGAGCGGGCGGCAGAGGCAGCCGCGGCGCGATGTTTCGATCCGCTGGACGCGGCATCAGGGTCGACTAGGGGGACGACACTGATCACGACGGTCGGATCTTCCGGAGATGTGTGCGGAGTTGGAGACGTCCCGGAAGGACCGACGCCACCGGAAGAACCAGCCTCGGATTTCCCTGCGCGGGCGGGCGCCTCGACGTCGACGTCCGCTTGGGGCGGGGTCGAGTTGGCGTGAAGGTGAAGGTGGCCCGGATCCTCCGCGGACGAGTGGTTCCCCTCGCTCTGGCTGACAGGGGTGAGCGCTGCGGACAGCGCCATTACCGGTGATGCGTCCGCCGAAGAGCGCTCCAGTGAGCCGTGCTCCGGCGAGGAGCTCTCGGCCACCGCGTGGTCGTCCGAGGATGTTGCGGCGGGTTCGGAACGCCGCTGGGACATCGACCTCGAGCCGGATGCGAGTTCGGCTTCCGCGAACTCCCCCTGGCGCTGTGATTCGTGGTCGTCGTCCGGTTCCTCGACCGGGTTCGGTCCCGTTTCGGGTTTCGGTTCGGGTCCGGGGTCGGGTTCCGGTTCGGGGTTGGGTTCGGTGTCGGAAGCGGGAGGGCGGCCGGTGCCGGAACGCGCCGGGGCGTTGGCGTTCACGGCGGAGGAGGCGGCCGCCGCAGTCCCGGGTCCGTTCGAGGCGTGCTCCGGTGTCGCCCCGGGCCGTGGGTCGGTGGTCGGCGACGCCTCTTCCCAAGTCGCAGACGTCGAGATCGATTCGCCGGACAACGCCGGGGCCTCGTCGTCGTGAGTGCCGGACGCCGTGCGGGCGGCGCCATCTGCCTCCAGTTCGATGCCCGCCTCCGGCAATTTCTCGGGCTTTCCGCCCTGCGACGCGGCGCCCGAGTCCACGGCGACAGTCGCCGCATCGGCAGCGGCGGGAACGGCCGGCGAGTCGGTCGAGGCCGACAGGGCCGAGGTCCGGTCGGTTCGTCGTAGCGAGGCCGTCGAACAGCCCGGCCGGCGACCGTCTGCTCGAACGAGCGCCTCAGGACTTCCGCCGTCCCCCACATCGCCGTTCTCGTCGGTGAGTTGATGGACGAGGATGTTGTTCCGATAGGCGTATTCACCCACTTCGGCGCAACTGCTGCCGTACACGGACAGGTGGTTGCCGTCCTCGCGGACGACTTTCAGAGGGCCGCTGTCGCGCCCTGGGCCGGACCTTCGGGCCTCCTCGGTGAGGACCGCCGCCAGGCGGTCCGCGTGCGGGGTACGGACGGCGACGCGGGGCCGCAGCCGAGTGCGTACGAAGTCCGTGACTTCCTGGTCCGCCATCAGGCGGCCTGAGTCGACGCTCACCACCCGGTCGGCCAGGTCCGCCGCCTCATCGGCACGGCGCGACGTCACCAGGACGGTGCCGCCTTCATTCGCGTAGCCGCGCAGCAGCGAGTAGAGCCAACTGGTCTCGCGTGGCGACAGGTCCTGCGCCGGTTCGTCCAGCACCAGCGTGTGCGGGTCGCCGAGCAACGCGCAGGCCACCGCGAGACGTCGGTCCATTCCGCGCGAGAGTTCCCCGATGCGCTTGTCGGCGAGGCCGCTGAGCCCGACGACGTCGAGCACGTCGTCGGCGCGGCTCACCGGTACGCCCGCGGCCGCGGACAGCATGCGCAGGTGTCCCCGTGTCGTGCGGGCCGGGTGGCCCGGCACGTCGCCGAGCAACGTGCCCACTTCGCGGGCGAGATGCACGATCTTCTGCACGGGCCGTCCACGGAACAGGGCGACGCCGCGACCGGGCTGCAACTGGAGCATGAGCCGTAGGGCGGTCGTCTTTCCCGAACCCCTGGGGCCGAGAAGGATGGTGACGCGGCCGGGACGTGCCTCGAAGGTGAGGTCGTCGACGGTGGGCTTGAGTTGGTGTCGGCGAGGCAGGCTGGTCAGCCCGATGGCCTGGATCATCGCTTCTCCCGCGAGACGCCTGGGGGACGCATTGATGCAACATAACGCGACATACCAGGCTTTCCAGGCAATGCGCTCCACCCGGCCAGGTCCGTTCTCCTGCGGTTGCGCCGAGGCCGTGCCCTAGGGGTTGTCTTCAAATGTCACGCCCACATCAGGAGCGACGCGAGGGTGACGGCTGCCTTGTAGGACTCGGCGGTTTTCTCGTAGCGGGTGGCGATGCCTCGCCACTGCTTCAAGCG
>NZ_BMMP01000016.1 GCF_014645895.1 Streptomyces daqingensis
CCGGGGAGACAAACAAACCCAGAGACTGCCGACGAACGGCAAGAGCGTCACCACAAGCACCACGGCTTCGCGGCAACTGTTCGAGCTTACACCACGGCTGGAGGCGCCCCAAAACAGAGTCCGGTGCCCCCGCTCTCAGCCCTTCCCGGACGCGAGTTCCCTGCTCCGGTCGCGTGCGGCCTCGAGGGCGTCCAGGACGGCGGCCCGCACGCGGTGGTTCTCCAGCTCCCGGATGGCGTTGATCGTCGTGCCCGCGGGGGACGTGACGTTCTCGCGCAGCGTGACGGGGTGGTCTCCGCTGTCGCGCAGCATCGTCGCGGCACCGACGGCGGCCTGCACGATCAGGTCGTGGGCCTTGTCCCGCGGGAGTCCGAGGAGGATGCCGGCGTCCGTCATCGCCTCCACCAGGAAGTAGAAGTACGCCGGGCCGGAGCCGGAGAGGGCGGTGGCGGCGTCCTGCTGGCTCTCGGGGACGCGGAGGGTCTTGCCCACGCCGTTGAAGATCTCCTCGGTCAGCGCCAGATGTGCGTCCGTGGCGTGGGTGCCCGCGGAGACGACGGACATGGCCTCGTCGACCAGCGCGGGAGTGTTCGTCATGACCCGGACGACCGGCGTGCCGGGCTGGAAGCGCTCCTCGAAGAGGGAGGTGGGGATGCCGGCGGCACCGCTGATGATCAGGCGCTCCGCGGGGGTGTGCGGGGCCAGTTCGTCGAGCAGGGGGCGCATGTCCTGCGGTTTGACCGTGAGGATGAGGGTGTCCGCGTTCTTGGCGGCCTCGGTGTTGCTGACGGCCTCGACGCCGTAGCGGTCGCGGAGCTCCTCCGCGCGTTCGGGTCGGCGTGCGGTGACCATGAGACGGGAGGGTGACCAGCCGCCCCGGAGCATGCCGGAGAGCAGTGCCTCACCGATCTTCCCGGTGCCGAGGACGGCGACTTTCTGGGTCATGGAGCGGTTCACCTCGTCCAGTGCGTACACGTGCTCCGTTCATCCTCGCACCGGAGCGGGGGCCGCGGCCGGAGCGTCCGGCTGGTGGATGCCGGCCCCGCCCCGGCCGGGGTCATGCCGTGCGGCGGCGGAGGGTGGCCGCTCCGAGGCAGAGGACGAGGAGGGCCGATCCGCCCACGATGGTGGCGTCGCGTACGAAGTCGCCGGTGGGGTCCGAGTGCTGGAGGACTTCGTTCATGCCCTCGACGGCGTAGGACATCGGAAGCACGTCGGACACGTACTCCAGGACGGGCTGCATGGTCTCGCGCGGCGCGAAGAGGCCGCACAGCAGGATCTGCGGGAAGATCACCGCGGGCATGAACTGGACGACCTGGAACTCCGAGGCCGCGAAGGCGCTGACGAAGAGCCCGAGCGCCGTGCCGAGGATCGCGTCGAGCAGGGCGACGAGGAGCAGCAGCCAGGGTGACCCCGCGAAGTCGAGGTCCAGCAGCCAGACGGCTACGGCCGTCGCGACAGACGCCTGGACGACGGCGAGTACGCCGAAGGCGAGCGCGTAGCCCGCGATCAGGTCGCCCTTGCCGAGCGGCATCGACAGCAGGCGCTCCAGCGTGCCGGACGTGCGTTCGCGCAGGGTCGCGATCGAGGTGACGAGGAACATCGTCACCAGCGGGAAGATGCCGAGCAGGGAGGCCCCGATGCCGTCGAAGGCGCGGCGGTCGGCGTCGAAGACGAAGTAGAGGAGTACGAGGAGCAGTACGGGGACCAGCAGCAGCAGAGCGACGGTGCGGGGGTCGTGGCTGAGCTGGCGGAGTACGCGCCGGGTGGTGGCGAGGGTGCGGGAGAGCTTCATGGCTGGGCTCCGGGCGGAAGGGATCGGGGGAGGGCGGGCAGTGGCCGCGGGCGGCTGGGGCCGCCGGTCACGGGGTGGCGCCTTCGGCCTCGCGGGCCGCGTCGACGAGGTGCAGGAAGGCGTCCTCGACCGAGCCGGTGTGCGTACGGGCGCGCAGGGCGCCGGGGGAATCGGCGGCGAGGAGGCGTCCGGCGCGCATGAGCAGGAGGTTCTGGCAGCGGTCGGCCTCGTCCATGACGTGGGACGAGATCAGGAGGGTGGTGCCCCGTTCGCCTGCGAGGCGGTGGAAGAGGTTCCACAGGTCGCGGCGGAGGACGGGGTCCAGGCCGACGGTGGGTTCGTCGAGGACGAGCAGTTCGGGTGAGCCGAGGAGCGCGACCGCGAGGGAGACGCGGGAGTGCTGGCCGCCGGAGAGGTTGCCGGTGAGGGAGTCGGCGTGCCCGAGCAGGTCGACGTCACGGAGGGCCCGCGTGACCTGCTCGGCCCGTTCGCGGCGGGGGATGCCGAGGACGGCCGCGTAGTAGTCGAGGTTCTGCCGGGCTGTCAGGTCCCCGTAGACCGAGGGGTTCTGGGTGACGTAGCCGACGCGGGAGCGCAGCTGCCTGGCGCCGGCGGGGCGGCCCAGCACGTCGAGGGTGCCGTCGACGTTGGCCTGGGTGCCGACGATCGCACGCATGAGCGTGGACTTGCCGCAGCCGGACGGGCCGAGCAGTCCGGTGACGGTGGCGGGCGCGACTTCGAAGGACAGGTCGTCGATCACTGTGCGGCCGCCACGGACGACGTTGAGGCCGTCTGCCCGGATGGCCGGGCCCTTCTCGGCGGGTGGAGGGGAGGAGCCGGGCGTGCCGGCGGGCCCGGGCCGCTTGTTATTCATCATGTGATGAATTGTGGGGCCGCGACGCGTGGACCGTCAAGAGAGAGGGGCGCCGGCTCGGCGGCAAGACCTGGCCGGTCACGGCGAGGCATGGCGTGAATCCGCCTTCGAGGCATCGCTTTTCACTCACGGTGCATGTGCCGACTTGCAAACGCACCTCGCCGACTGGACACAATGAGGCTTCCTGTACAGCGAGCTCGCCGAGGGAGCTTCGATGCGGCCGAGCAGGCACGCCGGGCGGACACTCATCGCCGCCGTCGCGCTGCTGTTCGCCACGCTCCTGATCGCCGAGACCGCATACGCCCAGGTCGTTCCGGAGATCACTCAGCCCGTCACGTCCGTGTCGCAGCAGATGCCGGCCGCTGCACCGCACTCCGGAACCGGAGAGGACGACTGCCGGCCGCGGCAGACGGCGCGCCACACGGGGCACGCCCCCGCGTCACCCGTACCGCAAGGACAAATGTGCGGTTGCGATTTCCGTACCGGACAGACGCATGTACCGGCGGATCCGGTCACCATGCGTGACGCCTCCCGGGCAGTGAGATCCACAGCCCTGCCACTCATGCACCGGACGTTGCGCTGCTGAGCTGCACGCCGCGCCGACAGGTGTGAGCCAGCTCAGGCAGAAAGCCGTCCACACAGGGCGCCGGTGAGCGCCCTGGCCCCCCATGCAGCGAACGATCCCCGCCCCGCACACGACGTGCGACGAGGCGGGATGGAGGCGTACATGCGTTTCGAACCGAGAACCCGCGGCACTCTGCGGGCCGACATCACCGCGTCACTCGTGGTCTTCCTCGTCGCGGTGCCGCTCTGCGTCGGCGTCGCCGTCGCCTCGGGCGTGCCGGCCGAGCTGGGCCTCATCACGGGGATCGTGGGAGGTCTCGTCACCGGCTTCCTGCCGGGCAGCAGTCTGCAGGTCAGCGGGCCCGCGGCAGGGCTGACCGTACTCGTGTACGAGGCAGTGCAGGCGTACGGGCCGGAAGTGCTCGGCGTGCTCGTACTGCTGGCCGGGGTGCTGCAGCTGGCCATGGGGGCGCTGCGGCTGGGGCGGTGGTTCAGGGCGATCTCCGTCGCGGTGGTGCAGGGCATGCTGGCGGGCATCGGACTCGTCCTGATCGCGGGTCAGGTTTACACGCTCGCCGACGAGGAGGCGCCGGGCACGGGCCTGGGCAAGCTCGCGGGGCTCCCCGCTCTCGCAGGGACGGTGATCGGCTCCGCGACGGCTGCGACCGCCGCCGCGGTGGGCGTGGGAACGATCGCGGTGCTGGTCGTCTGGCCCCGGTGGAAGCCGGTCGCGAAGGTGCTTCCGGCCCCGCTTGCCGCCGTGGCGCTGGCGACGGCGGTGACGGCGCTGCTCGATCTGCCCGTCGCCCGCGTACAGGTGCAGGGCCTGCTGGACGCCGTACGGCCGCCGGAGGCGGAGGACTTCGCCATGCTCGCGTCGTTCGGCATGGCCGCGACAGTGGTGGCGTTCGCGCTGGTGGCGTCCGCGGAGTCGCTGTTCAGTGCCGCCGCCGTCGACAGACTGCACGACGGTCCGCGTACGCAGTACGACAGGGAACTCATCGCACAGGGCACGGGGAACGCCGTGTGCGGTGTTCTCGGAGCGCTGCCCATGACGGCGGTGATCGTGCGCAGTTCGGCGAACGTCGCGGCAGGGGCACGCACCAAGCTGTCCCGTGTGCTGCACGGGGTGTGGCTGCTGCTGTTCGCGGCGGCACTGCCGGCGGCACTCGGGGTGATTCCGGTGGCGGCGCTGGCGGGTGTGCTGATGCACGCGGGCTGGAAGCTGATCCCGCTGCGCGACCTGGTGCCGCTGTGGCGGGAGCACCGGGCGGAGGCCGTGGTGCTGGGCGTCACCGCTGCCGCGATCTTCATCGTGAACATGTTCGAGGGGGTGCTGATCGGGCTGCTGCTCGCGGTGGTGAAGTCCGCCTGGGAGATCTCGCACGTACAGATCGAGACGGACGACGCGGGTCACGGCCGGCCCTTGCGCGTCCGGGTGCTGGGCAACGCCACCTTCCTGCGACTGCCCAAGCTGCTGGACCAGTTGGAGGCGCTCCCCCAGGACCGTCGCGTCGAGCTGAGCCTCGCGGGGCTGCGGCACGTCGACCATGCCTGCGGGATGGCACTGTCCGCGTGGGAGGAGGAGCACAACGCGCGTGCCGGCGCGGCGGCCCCCTCACCGTCGTCGCAGCAGCCGCCCGAGCATCCGGCGGGGGCGGGGCGGGCTCAGGGGTGACGTCCGGCCCGGAACGGAGCGGGACCCGCAGGTGGTACGGCTCGGCGGAGGCCGGGTCAGTCAGCCTCGTGCAGCGCCTTCCGCTCCGTCGCGTCCTTCTGCTGGATGGCGTTGATCGCCCGCCGGGCAGCGGCGAGCTCGTCGATGTTCCGGCGGTGCAACTCGACGTTGTCCTCCAGCAGTTGCGCGTACTTGTGAGCCAGCTGCTTGTACTGCTCCTCGCGCGACGCCAGCATGCGGGCCCGCCAGGTCGCCGCGATCTGCCAGACCAGCACGATCAGGAGTACGAAGACTCCGCCCGTTCCCATCGCCGCAGCCCACACACCGGCGGGGTCCGCGGCGAGGACGATCAGTTCCAGGCTCACAACGCTGCCCTCTCTCCGTCGCGTCCCGCCGCACGCGGGAGGCCCGTACCCGATCCTGCGGGGCCGGGTAGCGGCGGGAAAGACGAAAGCGCGGATGTGCGGGCTCGTTCAGGGTTCTCCCCGACGCCGAGCGTGCGGCGGTCGGGGTCCCCCTCAGGGTGGCGCCGCGGAAGGGCATTCCGCGGCGCTGTCGCGGGCTACTGGCCGCCGAGCTGGGTCAGGTCCCGCACAGCGCCCTTGTCCGCACTGGTCGCCATGGCCGCGTAGGCACGCAGAGCCGTGGAGACCTTGCGCTCGCGGCCGTGCGGGGCGTACGTGCCGTCCAGCGCAGCCCGGCGGGCCGCCAGGACCTCGTCGTCGACCTTCAGCTCGATGGTGCGGTTGGGGATGTCGATGACGATCTGGTCGTCGGTCTCCACGAGCGCGATCGTGCCGCCGCCCGCCGCCTCCGGGGAGACGTGACCGATGGACAGGCCCGAGGTACCGCCCGAGAAGCGCCCGTCGGTGATCAGAGCGCACGCCTTGCCCAGGCCGCGGCCCTTGAGGAAGGACGTCGGGTAGAGCATCTCCTGCATACCGGGGCCGCCCTTGGGGCCCTCGTAGCGGATGACGACGACGTCGCCCTCCTTGACCTGCTTCTTCAGGATGGCGTCGACGGCCTGCTCCTGGGACTCGCAGACGACGGCGGGTCCGGAGAAGGTGAGGATGGACTCGTCGACGCCCGCCGTCTTCACGACGCAGCCGTTCTCCGCGAGGTTGCCGTACAGGACCGCGAGGCCGCCCTCCGTGGAGTAGGCGTGCTCGACGTCACGGATGCAGCCGCCCGCGGCGTCAGTGTCGAGGGAGTCCCAGCGTTCGGACTGCGAGAAGGCCGACGCCGACCGGACGCACCCCGGCGCCGCGTGGAACAGTTCGAGCGCCGTCGCGGACGGCGAACCGCCCCGGACGTCCCAGTTCTTCAGCCAGTCGGCCAGCGACGGGGAGTGCACGCTGTGCACGTCCTCGTTGAGCAGGCCGGCCCGGTACAGCTCGCCGAGGATGGCGGGGATGCCGCCTGCGCGGTGCACGTCCTCCATGTAGTACGTGCCGTTGGGCGCGACCTTCGACAGGCAGGGCAGCGACCGGGACAGCGCGTCGATGTCCGCCATGGAGAAGTCCAGCTCGGCCTCCTGCGCGGCGGCGAGCAGGTGGAGGATGGTGTTGGTCGAGCCGCCCATGGCGATGTCGAGCGCCATGGCGTTCTCGAAGGCGGCGCGGCCGCCGACGTTGCGCGGCAGGACGGTGTCGTCGTCCTGGTCGTAGTAGCGCGTGGCCAGTTCGACGACGGTCCGGCCCGCGTCCTCGTACAGCGCCTTGCGTGCCGTGTGCGTCGCCAGCACGGAGCCGTTGCCCGGCAGGGCCAGGCCCATGGCTTCGGTGAGGCAGTTCATCGAGTTCGCGGTGAACATGCCGGAGCACGATCCGCAGGTGGGACAGGCGCTGTCCTCGATGCGGCGCATGTCCTCGTCCGAGACGCTGTCGTTGGCGGACTCGGCGATGGCGCTGATCAGGTCGAGCTTGCGGACGGTGCCGTTGACGAGCGTCGCCGTACCCGACTCCATCGGCCCGCCGGAGACGAAGACGGTGGGGATGTTGAGCCGCATCGCGGCCATCAGCATGCCCGGCGTGATCTTGTCGCAGTTGGAGATGCAGATCAGGGCGTCCGCGCAGTGTGCCTCCGTCATGTACTCGACGGAGTCCGCGATCAGGTCGCGGGACGGCAGGGAGTAGAGCATGCCGCCGTGGCCCATGGCGATGCCGTCGTCGACCGCGATGGTGTTGAACTCGCGCGGGATGCCGCCCGCCGCCTTGACGGCGTCGCTGACGATCCGCCCCACGGGCTGCAGGTGGGTGTGGCCGGGCACGAACTCGGTGAAGCTGTTGGCCACCGCGATGACCGGCTTGCCGAAGTCCTCACGCGCTACGCCCGATGCCTGCATGAGGGCACGGGCGCCCGCCATGTTGCGGCCGTGGGTGACGGTGCGGGACCTCAGCTCGGGCATGGTGGCACTCCACTTTGTACGGTGCGTGCGCCTCTTGCGGCGTCACACGGGTGTCCGTCCAGTGCGCGCTGCCGGGCTCGTCTCACAGCGGACGCGGCGTCGCGCACAGTGCGCGGGCCGCGATGTGGAGCGGCGAGGGCAGCTCACACGTTTCGTAGGTTCCCGAGAGTACGCCCCGGCGACCGGAATCTGGACCTTCGGACCACATCTTGAGACCGGACGACCGGTCGGTGGGCACTGCGGAGGGGCTCCTCCCGGAGACTCAGCCGGTCAGATGCCTCTGCACCACGGGCCCCAGACGTCCGGCAAGCTCTTCGACCGGCACCGAGGCGATGGGCTCCAGCTTGATGACGTAGCGCAGCAGCGCCGTCCCCACGAGCTGCGCGACGGCCAGCTCGACGCGCAGTTCCGCGTCCGGAGCGCCCAGATTGCCCGCCACGCGCCGCAGCAGGTTGCGCCCGATGAGTCCGCGGAAGATCGCCGCGGCTGTCTCGTTGGCGACGGCGGAACGCATGATCGCCAGCAGCGGGTCCCTCGTGACCGTGTCCTCCCAGATGCCCAGGACGTAGCCGGCGAGCTGCTCGCCCCACTGCTCGCGGCCGCCGGACAGCAGGTCCGGGATGTCCATCGCGGGGGCGAAGGCCCCCTCGACCGCGGCGACGAAGACCTGCTCCTTGGTCCCGAAGTAGTGGTGGACGAGGGCCGAGTCCACCCCGGCTCCCCGCGCGATCGCCCGGACCGACGCCTTGTCGTAGCCGCTCTCCGCGAACTCGGCGCGCGCGGAACTGAGGATCCGGTCGCGGGTGCCGGGCTCGCCGGCGACCTTCTCCGCCGAGGCGGGGCGGCCGCGTCTGCGGCCGGGCCCGGCGGAGCTCACCGGCGCCTCTGCGGAGGCGTGCCGGCGCCGCCCACCGCGGCGGAGGCGAGGTGGAGCCGCGTGTAGGCCAGCGCCTCGGCCAGGTCGGTCTCCCGTTCGGCCGCCGACATGGCGCGTCGGGTGTTGACCTCGACGACGACGTGACCGTCGAAGCCGCTCGCCCCCAGCCGCTCGAGGACCTCGGCGCAGGGCTGCGTGCCACGGCCCGGAACGAGGTGCTCGTCCTTGTTGGAGCCGTTGCCGTCGGCGATGTGCACGTGCCCGAGGCGGTCTCCCATGCGGTCGAGCATGGCGAGCGTGTCCGTGCGCGACGTCGCCGTGTGCGAGAGGTCGATCGTGAAATGGCGGTAGTCGTCCTGGGTGGGGTCCCAGTCGGGGGCGTAGGCCATCATCTCGCGGTCGCGGTACCGCCACGGGAACATGTTCTCGACGGCGAACCGGACGTCCGTCTCACCGGCCATGCGCCAGACGCCGTCGACGAACTCCCGTGCGTAGTTGCGCTGCCAGCGGAAGGGCGGGTGCACGACGACCGTCGACGCTCCGAGGCGCTCGGCCGCGTGCCGGGCCCGCTGAAGCTTCATCCAGGGGTCGGTGGACCAGACCCGCTGCGTGATCAGGAGGCAGGGCGCGTGCACCGCGAGCACGGGGATCTCGTGGAAGTCCGAGAGCCGCCGCAGCGCTTCGATGTCCTGGCTGACCGGGTCGGTCCACACCATGACCTCGACGCCGTCGTAGCCGAGGCGCGCAGCGATTTCGAAGGCCGTCGCCGTGGACTCCGGATAGACGGAGGCCGTGGACAGGGCGACCTTCGCATCGGGGACGCGCACCGCAGGTTGAGCCACAGCAGACAGCCTAAGGCTCCCGCCGAGTGATCAACCGGGCCGCGGTACGCCCCGGCTCTCCCGGCCCGGGCCTGGTCACACCGCCGGTCACCAGGCTTGCCGTGTCCGCTCCGCGCTCCCGGGGCTCCCGGATGCGCCCCGGCGCCCGTGAGCGATCTCACGCCCTCCGGAGGTGGTCGAGCCGACGGAGGATCACACCCTCGCGGAGCGCCCAGGGGCAGATGTCCACCTCCCGCACGCGGAACAGGTCGAGCGCTCCTTCGGCGACGAGCGCGCCGGCCAGCAGCTGACGGGCCCGCCCCTCGGAGACCCCGGGCAGCTCCGCACGCTCCGCCGCGGGCATGGCGGCCAGCCGCGGCACCCACTCCTCCAGCGAGCTGCGGGTCAACTGCCGCTTCACGTACGGGCCTTCGGCGGACCGCGCGGCACCGCCGATACGGGCCAGCTGCCTGAACGTCTTCGACGTGGCCACGACGTGGTCCGGAGGGTTGAACCGGTTGAACTCCCCTGCGACGCGGGCGATCTCGGCACGGACATGGCGGCGGAGCACACGTACGTCGTCCGGCCCGGGCGGGTCGCCGGGCAGCCACGCGCCGGTGAGCCGCCCGGCGCCCAGCGGGAGCGAGACGGCCGCGTCGGGCTCCTCGTCCTGCCCGTACGCGATCTCCAGCGAGCCGCCGCCGATGTCGAGGAGCAGCAACTGGCCGCTGGACCAGCCGAACCACCTGCGAGCCGCCAGGAAAGTGAGACGTGCCTCGTCCTCGCCGGAGAGGACGTCGAGCTTGACGCCGGTCTCGTCGGCGACGCGGGTGAGCACGTGTTCGGCGTTGGCCGCCTCCCGGACCGCGGACGTGGCGAACGGCAGCAGGTCCTCCACGCCCTGGTCCTCGGAGACCTGGACGGCCTCGGCGACGGTCGCGGCGAGCTGGTCGACGCCCTCGGGGCTGATCGCGCCGTCCGCGTCGAGGAGTTCGGCCAGCCGGAGCTCTGCCTTGTGCGAGTAGGCGGGCAGCGGACGCGCGCCGGAGTGCGCGTCGACGACGAGGAGGTGGACCGTGTTCGAGCCCACGTCGAGGACACCGAGTCTCATGCAGAGCACGCTAGCCGTATCCGCGGAGAGCGCGGTTACGCTGGGGCACGTGGGAAAGACGAAAGCGGCGAAGCTCCAGAAGCAGGACGAGGCGGATGATATGGGACACGAGGTGCAGGCACCCTCACCGGCACCATCCGCCGCGGAGGCAGCGGATCACCGGGCCCCCGTCCCGGAAGGGGCCGCGTCGCCGGGCGCCGGGCAGCACCCCGCCGGGCCCCGGGCCGAGGAGGTCTCCCTCGACTTCCCGCGTGCCTGGGTCGAGTTCCCCGACCCGGCCGACGCGGAGCAGGTCTTCCGCTGCGACCTGACCTGGCTCACCTCGCGCTGGAACTGCGTCTTCGGACAGGGCTGCCAGGGAATCCGGCCCGGCCGGGCCACCGACGGCTGCTGCACGCTCGGCGCGCACTTCTCCGACGAGGACGACGAGAAGCGCGTCGCCTCGCACGTGGCCCGGCTCACCCCGGAGACCTGGCAGTACCACGACGTCGGCATGGCCACGGGATGGGTGCAGGAGGCGGCGGACGCCGAAGACGACGACGATGGTGTCGAGGACGCGGCCGGCGAGGCCGACGTCGACGTGAACGGCGGTGAAGTCGTCGGCTACGAGGGGGAGTCGGAGCAGTCCGACGGCGGCGCCGACGAGGTGGACGACGACTTCGAAGAAGACGTGGACGAAGACGGGGACGAGGAAGAAGACGAGGGCCCGGAGCGGCAGACCCGCCGCATCGACGGTGCCTGCATCTTCCACAACCGCCCCGGGTTCGCGGGCGGTCAGGGCTGCGCGCTGCACATGCTGGCCCTCCGCGAGGGCAGGGAGCCGCTGGAGACCAAGCCGGACGTCTGCTGGCAGCTGCCGATCCGCCGCACGTTCGAGTGGGTGGAACGCCCCGACGGCGAGCAGGTGCTGGTCGTCTCGATCGGCGAGTACGACAGGCGGGGCTGGGGCTCCGGCGGGCACGACCTGCACTGGTGGTGCACGTCGGCGCCGTCCGCCCACGGAGCGGGGAAACCGGTGTACGAGTCGTACAAGCCGGAGTTGACCGAGCTGATGGGTGAGCAGGGATACGAACGGCTGGCCGAGCTGTGCGAGCAGCGGATCGCTACCGCTGCCGCCCCGTCGGGATTCCGCGCCCTGCCGCTGCTCGCCCCGCACCCTGCCGACCCCGCCACCCCCAACTGACCGGCCAGGCGCGCGAGTTCACTCCGGCGGCGTGGTCGGGTCCTCGGGCGGGGGCGGCTCCGAGGGCGGCGGAGTCGTCGGATCCTCGGACGGCGGCGGTTCGGAAGGCGGCGGAGTCGTCGGATCCTCGGACGGCGGGTCGCTCGGCGGTGTCGGGCTCGAACCGCGGCCCTGGATCGTGACGACCGCGCCCGACGGCGCCACCCGGAGGTTCGCCGACCAGGCACGGGACGGTTCCCGGCCGCGGATTACCGACACCCGGACCGTCGTGCTCTGCCCGGGGCGGAGCACGCCGCTCGTGTCGCTGAACGCGAGCCACGAGGCGCCGCCCGACAGCGACCAGCGCACCGGTGAACTGCCGCCCGCCGTCAGCCGGATGAGCGTCGCTCCGTTCACCGACCGGGCGGCGACACGGAGGGCGCCCGCCCGGTCGCCGTCCTTCCCGTCCTTGCCGTCCCCGTCCTTCTTGCCGCGCGAACGGTCGTCGTCCTCACGGGAGTCGGCTCCGGAGCGGCCGCGCCTGTGCCCGTCGTGCGCCTTCCGGTCCTGTGCCGCGTTCTCGTACGGCTGGGCCCTGAGCGAGGAGTCCTCGTCCTGCTCGGAGGCGGAGATGCCCGAGCCGTCCGACTCCCCGGTCATGGGCGCACCGCGGTAGGCCGCCCACAGGGCGAGCACCGGCGCGGCGACGACCGTGGCGACGACCGTGGTCGTCACGGCCCGGCTGCGCAGCCGGTCGCGGCGCGCACTCCGGTCCTTCACCTCGACGGGGAACCCCGTCTTGTCGAAACGCGGCGTGCGGCGGGCGCGCGCCCGGCGCACCGCGAGCACGGCGGCCTCGATCGCCGGCCTCGGCGCTTCGAGCACGGCGAGCACGGCGGTCCCTGCCGGCGCGGTGCCCGGCCACGACACCCCGGCCATCGCACGCTCGGCGGCCCGCCTGCAGTGCGTGCATTCGTCGACGTGCCGGACGAGTTCGCGCCGGAAGGCCGGGCCGAGCAGCAGCTGGTCCTCTCCGGCGAGGCCGGCGACGGCGGCGCAGCCGCCCGATTTCACGACGGCGAGCGCCGCACGTGTCCGCTCCACCTCGCAGGCCGCCTGCGAGAGCAGCACGCTCGCGGCCTCCGTGGTCAGGGAGAGGACGGCCGCGACCTCCGGTGCGGGCAGGCCGTGCCGTACGGCGAGTTCGAGCGCCTCGCGCTGCTCGGGTGTGGTGCCCGCGGCCTCCGGCCAGGCCAGCGCGGCGAGTTCACGCCGGCGCTGGGTACGGGCGGCCTCCGAGAGGTGGGCCGCGGTGGCGGGGACGCCCGGGCCGCGGCCGTGCCGCCCCCCGGCGGACTCCTTCCCGGCCTGCTCCGCGAGGCGGCGCAGGCAGACCCAGCGCGCCAGCGCGTACAGCCAGGGGCGGTGCAGGGCTCGACGGGAGGGGCCGCGTTCCTTCTCGTGCTGCCGCTCGGCGAGGACGAGCGCCTCTCCGAGGGCGCTCGTCGCCGCGTCGTGCTCGCACATGACGGACAGGCAGTACGTGAACAGGCCGTCCAGGTACGGCTCGTAGCGGCTCATGCCGCGCTCCTCGACCGCGGTCGCCGGGCCGGAGGCCGCCATGGACGGGGCGGACGGCACGCCCTCGGTGCCGGCTGCCGTATCGGGAACGCCGGTGGCCGCCCGGACTTCCACGGCCGCCGAGGCGCCGGACGCGGCGCGCCCGGCGGCGAACGCGGGGGCGCCACCGGCGGCGCCGCGGCCGGGCGCCGCGAAGGAGCGTCCGGGTGCGGAGGATGTCGAACCTGCCGCCGTCGGCGAGCCGTTCGCGGAGTTGACGCCTTCGGTGCCCGCCGTCACGGACTTCGCCGAGGCTCCGGTCCTGCTGAAGACCCTTGGCTGGCCGGAGCTCTGGTGCTGCTTCGGCCGCCGCCTCCAGTGCGCACGGTGGGCACCGGTGGCGTGCGTGGAGTGGTCGCGCCTGCTGCTCATCCGGTGACGGTAGGCGGGCGGCATACCCCATGAGGACCCAGTAGCCCACCTTTAATCCTTACGGGTGACCATCTCCCTCGAAAGGGGACGAGGTGCACGTCAACTCCCGTACCCGGCACCACTCTTCGGTGTCGCGGCCGCACCTCCGGCACCGGCCGCGGGCGCACGCGGCACCCCGCCGCTCCCCGCCGGGCAGCTCCGCCACGCGCCCCCGCCGCCCGACGGTGCCCGGCCGGAACCGGCCTGTCGGCGCCGGCGGCTACGGTGCATGCATGGCTGCCCGCAAATCCTCCGGCAAGGACCGACCCGCCTACCGCTGCGCCGAGTGCGGCTGGCAGACGGCGAAATGGCTCGGCCGCTGCCCCGAGTGCCATGCGTGGGGCACGGTCGAGGAGGTGGGCGGGTCCCCCGCGGTGCGCACCACGGCGCCCGGCCGCGTGTCGGCCCCCGCGCTCCCCATCGGCCAGGTCGACGGCACGCAGGCGACGGCACGTAGCACCGGTGTCGACGAGCTCGACCGTGTACTCGGCGGCGGCCTCGTGCCCGGCGCGGTGGTCCTGGTCGCGGGGGAGCCCGGAGTGGGCAAGTCGACGCTGCTGCTGGACGTGGCGGCGAAGGCGTCCGGCCCCGAGCACAGGACGCTGTATGTCACCGGAGAGGAGTCCGCGGGCCAGGTGCGGCTGCGGGCGGACCGCATCGGCGCCCTCGGCGACCATCTCTTCCTCGCCGCCGAGACGGACCTGTCCGCCGTCCTCGGGCATCTGGACGAGGTGAAGCCCAGCCTGCTCGTCATGGACTCCGTCCAGACCGTCGCCTCGCCCGAGCTGGACGGCGCGCCGGGCGGCGTCGCACAGGTGCGGGAGGTGGCGGGCGCCCTCATCCGCGCCTCGAAGGAGCGGGGGATGTCCACGCTCCTCGTAGGTCACGTCACCAAGGACGGCTCCATCGCCGGGCCCCGGCTGCTGGAGCACCTCGTCGACGTCGTGCTGCACTTCGAGGGGGACAGGCACGCGCGCCTGCGCCTCGTGCGGGGCGTGAAGAACCGGTACGGCGCGACGGACGAGGTCGGCTGCTTCGAACTGCACGACGAAGGCATCACCGGGCTCGCCGATCCGTCGGGGCTCTTCCTCACTCGCCGGGCGGAGCCCGTACCGGGCACCTGCCTCACCGTGACGCTGGAGGGGCGCAGGCCGCTGGTGGCGGAGGTGCAGGCCCTCACCGTCGACAGCCAGATCCCCTCGCCCCGGCGCACGACCTCGGGCCTCGAGACGTCGCGGGTCTCGATGATGCTGGCCGTTCTCGAACAGCGCGGACGCATCAGCGCGCTGGGCAAGCGGGACATCTACAGCGCGACGGTGGGCGGCGTGAAGCTGTCGGAGCCGGCCGCGGACCTCGCTGTGGCCCTGGCGCTCGCCAGCGCAGCCAGCGACACCCCGCTCCCGAAGAACCTGGTGGCCGTCGGCGAAGTGGGCCTCGCCGGCGAGGTACGCCGTGTCACCGGTGTGCAGCGCCGGCTCGCAGAGGCCGCCCGCCTCGGATTCACGCACGCTCTCGTGCCCGCCGATCCCGGGAGGATTCCCCCGGGAATGCGCGTCCGGGAGGTCGCCGACATAGGGGAGGCACTCGCGGTACTGCCTGCCCGCGCCACGAGACCTGGCAAGATCGAGTCCGGAGCCGCCGAACCGGCGCAGTAGGGCGCCGCGCACGCCGCCGGTAGACTTTGCCCCGGTCTCGCCCGTACGTACGCACGACCGAAGGAGTGCTGTGGCAGCCAACGACCGGGCAGCACCTCCCGGCAAAACCGGCGGGGGATCCGGTGCCGAGGGCCTGATGCGCGCCACACTGAGCGCGGTCGCGCCCGGCACGGCCCTGCGCGACGGCCTTGAGCGGGTCCTGCGGGGCAACACCGGCGGACTGATCCTCCTCGGCATGGACAAGAACGTCGAGCCGCTGTGCACCGGCGGATTCGTCCTCGACGTCGACTTCACAGCCACGCGCCTGCGCGAGCTGTGCAAGCTCGACGGCGCGCTCATCATCGACCGCGACATCACCAAGATCGTGCGCGCCGGGGTGCAGTTGGTGCCGGACGCCTCGATCCCCACCGAGGAGACGGGCACCCGGCACCGCACCGCGCAGCGGGTGTCGATCCAGACCGGGTACCCGGTGGTCTCCGTCAGCCAGTCGATGCGGCTGATCGCGCTCTACGTCGACGGCCAGCGGCGCGTCCTGGAGGATTCGGCGGCGATCCTCTCCCGCGCGAACCAGGCCCTGGCCACGCTGGAGCGGTACAAACTCCGGCTCGACGAGGTCGCGGGCACGCTCTCCGCGCTGGAGATCGAGGACCTCGTGACGGTGCGGGACGTCTCGGCGGTCGCGCAGCGGCTGGAGATGGTGCGCCGCATCGCCACCGAGATCGCCGAGTACGTCGTGGAGCTGGGCACGGACGGACGCCTTCTCTCGCTCCAGCTCGACGAGTTGATCGCGGGCGTCGAGCCCGAACGCGACCTGGTCGCGCGGGACTACGTGCCGGAACCGAGCGGACGCCGCTCCCGCACGGTCGCCGAAGCGCTCAACGAGCTGGACCGGCTCAGCCACAGCGAGCTTCTCGAACTCCCCACGGTGGCAAGGGCGTTGGGCTACAGCGGCGCCCCCGAGACCTTGGACTCCGCGGTCTCGCCCCGTGGCTACCGGCTGCTGGCGAAGGTGCCGAGGCTGCCGGGCACGGTCATCGAGCGGCTGGTCGAGCACTTCGGCGGCCTGCAGAAGCTGCTCGCCGCGAGCGTCGACGATCTCCAGACGGTGGACGGCGTGGGCGAGGCCCGAGCCCGGTCCGTCCGCGAGGGGCTCTCCCGGCTGGCCGAGTCCAGCATTCTGGAGCGGTACGTCTGAGGCGCCGGCGGGGGCTGCACACGCTCGCGCAGCCGCATGTCATGCGGGCGGCCGGGCCCGGCCCTGCCCCTGAGGGCGCGTGTTCCGGAGGCCCCTGACGGCTTCCGCAGCCGGTCAGTCCTTCAGTTCGAAGGACGCGTCGACCTTCTCGACGCCTTCGAGATCGACCTCGATCTCGTACTTCCCCGGCGTCACCGATCCGGCGGGCGGCGTCCCGCACCCGGCCGAGCTGGGCTTCCGGTACCAGGTGAAGGTGTGCGTCGCGCTGCCGCTGCCGGGCAGCTGGAAGAGGGCCGGCTTCGCCTTCCGCACGCAGTCGTCCGACGCCCAGACCTTCTTGTCGTCGGCGTCCTTGACCGTCACCACCGCGGCCTTACGGCCGAGGTCGAGCTTGCAGGCCGTGCCCCGCTTGTTCTTGACGGTCAGTTCGAATCGGGGCTTCTCCCCCGCCGCGTAGTCCTTGTGCACGGTGCGCAAGGACACCGTGACGTCAGAGCCCTTGCAGCCGGGCAGTTCGGAGCCGGGGGGCACCGCGGCACCGCCGCCCGAGCCGGTGGAGCCACCGCCCGCGCTGTCGCCGCCGTCCGAACCGCCGGAGCCGCTTCCTCCGGGCTCCCAGCCGGAGCCGCCGCCGTCCGCGCCACCGCCGGAAGCGTCGTCTCCGGCCTCGCCTCCGCCGTCCTCTCCTGAGCCGCCGTCGGATTTCCCGCCCTCGTCCGACTCGTCGCGGCCGCCCGGGCGTTCGCCGACCGTGGGCCCCGGATCGGTCGGGCCCGGCCCGATGCTGCTGGCCGGTCCCTTGCCGCCGCCGCCCTTGCCTTCGTCGTGGGAGTCGCGTCCGCCCAGCCCGAGGGCCCAGACGGCGAGCAGAACCAGCAGCGCGAGGATGACAACAGCAACTGCCCTTCGCCGCCAGTAGATGGAGGAAGGGAGCGGTCCGATCGGATTACGCAGAGATCCCACGCGCAAACCTTACGAGACAACGCGGACCCTGCAGACCTTGCCCAGTGCACGATGAGGCAACTTTTATGATGAACGACCGCACCGCGGAACGCCGCTGCTGAATTCCCCGCGCTCAGCGGGCCGATGGCCGGCCCGGAGGCCGGGAGGGCAGACCCTCCTGCGCGGACCGCACCCCGGAAACCGTGGCTCGCCCGACCGAGGACACGCCCGGCCCGGAGGCGTTCCGGCTCCGTCCCGCGATCTGGCGTCCGGGGCGCCCCACTTGGCACCCGCCGCCCCCAACAGGCGCAAGGGGTAAGCGCGCCACGGCGCGAAGAGTCTCAACCGACCGGCCGCCGCCTGTGCGTCGCGTTTCCCGGGCGCGTGCCCACATGTCAGGATCGTCCTGCCATGACTGCGACCACCGAGACTGCACGCACCCCCGAGCCTGAGCGCGAGTCGGCGACCGCCGACGACTCCGTCGCGCGCACCGCTCGCGCCCTCCACTCCCCCGTCGTCGACTGGTTCACCGCACACGCCCGTGACCTTCCCTGGCGCCGCCCCGAGGCGGGCGCGTGGGGAGTGATGGTCAGCGAGTTCATGCTCCAGCAGACACCCGTGAACCGGGTCCTGCCCGTGTACGAGCAGTGGCTGCGCCGCTGGCCGCGCCCCGCCGACCTCGCCGCCGAGCCCCCGGGCGAGGCGGTACGCGCATGGGGCCGGCTCGGCTACCCGCGGCGGGCACTCCGCCTGCACGGCGCCGCGGCCGCCATAGCGGAACGGCACGGCGGCGACGTTCCGCGTGAGCACGCGCAGCTGCTCGCCCTGCCCGGCGTCGGCGAGTACACGGCCGCCGCCGTCGCCTCGTTCGCCTACGGACAGCGGCACGCCGTCCTCGACACCAACGTGCGCCGGGTCTTCGCGCGCGCGGTGAACGGCAAGCAGTACCCGCCGAACGCCACCACCGCCGCCGAGCGCAAGCTCGCCCGCGCCCTGCTCCCCGAGGACGAGGCGACGGCCGCGCGCTGGGCCGCCGCCACCATGGAGCTCGGAGCCCTGGTGTGCACGGCGCGCACCCCGGCGTGCGGGCAGTGCCCCATCGCCCGCCAGTGCGCCTGGCAGCTCGCGGGCGCACCGGAGCACGTGGGACCCGCCCGTCGCACGCAGACCTACGCGGGGACGGACCGCCAGGTACGCGGAAAGCTGCTGGCGGTACTCCGCGAGGCTGTCAATCCCGTGCCGCAGGCCGTCCTCGACCGGGTCTGGAACGACTCCGTGCAACGCGCCCGGGCGCTGGACGGGCTCGTGGCGGACGGGCTCGTCGAACCCTTGCCGGGCGGGGTCTACCGGCTGCCGCTCAACTGACCTCGCCGGTGCCGCCGGCGCCACCGGGCGCGGCGGCACCGTCCGCCTCGTCCTCGACGCAGCCGCTCCAGGGCTTGCTCATGTCGAGGTCGTCCCGGTCCCACCGCTGGGTGAGCGAATACCAGTTGCCCGAGGGGTCGCGGAAGAGCGCTTCGATGCCGTACGGGCGCTCCTGCGGTTCCTGGACGAACTCGACGCCCTTCGCCTTGAGTTCGGCGTACGTGCCCCGGCAGTCGTCGGTGGCGAACGCGCCGGCGCCCAGGACGCCCTTGTTGACCAGGGTCAGGACGGCCTCCCGCGACTCCGGGTCGAGGCCCGGGCCGTCGGGGCGCATCAGTGTGAGCTGGACGTCCGGCTGGCCGGGCGGGCTGACGGTGACCCACCGCATGTCGCCCATGTTCATGTCGGTGCGCTCCGTGAAGCCGAGCGTCTCCACGAAGAACTTCTTGTCCCGCTCCTGGTCGGTCGACCAGACGGTGGCGATCGCCAGACTCTTGATCACTGCGGCCTCCGGGTGTGTGACGGTGAAGGCGGGGGGCGCTGACGCCGCGCTCCGCCGCTTGTGAATCACCATGTCAGGCCCGCTCGCGGCCGGCTTCTCCGTTGTTGCGCTCTTCGGCACCCGCCGCACCCGGTCCGCCGCCGGGCCCGCCCTCCGCGGCGCCCGGCGCCTCCGCCCCACCGGGCCCCGCGGCCGTCCTGAAGCCGCCGGTGAAGAGCATCGCGTAACACCCGGGGATCATTGCGGCGGCCCGGTGCGCGTGACGCTGCCTGTACTCGCTGGGGCTCGTGCCCGTCTGCTTCTTGAAGCGCGCCGAGAAGGTGCCGAGGCTCGTGAAGCCCACCGCCATGCAGATCTCGGTGACCGTGAGATCCGCGCACCGCAGCAGCTCCTCGGCACGCTCGGTGCGGCGGCGGCTGAGGTACTGCCCCGGCGACTCCCCGTACGTCTCCTTGAACGCGCGCACGAAGTGGTAGCGCGAATACCCGGCGCGCGCCGCGACCGCGTCCAGGTCGAGGGCGGGATCGGCCCAGTCGCGGTCCATGGCGTCCTTGGCGAGGCGCATCGCGCGCAGCCGGGCCATGCCGGGGCTGTTCATGCCCGCAAGGTTGTCACACGGGGGTGACACTCCCCGAGGGTTCGGACGAGGGCTCGGCCTGCTCCGGCTCCGTCTCGCCGCCCTTGAGCGGCACCTCCTTGATCCACCAGGAGGCGGCGAAGCAGATCAGGGCGGTGGCGGCGGCGATGAGGAAGACGGTGTGCGTGCCGTCGGCGACGGCGTGCTCGTAGATCTCCCGTACGGAGGCGGGCAGCCGCTCCAGCGAGGCGGCGTCCAGCTGGGCGGGCACCTCGCCGCCGGCACCGGCGGGGGCGCCGGCGGCAGCGGCCTTCTCCGTCATCGTCTCCCGCACGCGGTCCGCGAAGAGGGTGCCCATCAGGGCGACGCCGAACGAGCCGCCGATCGTACGGAAGAGCGTGGTGGTGGACGACGCGACGCCTATGTCCTTCAGGTCGACGCTGTTCTGCGCGATGAGCATCGTCAGCTGCATCAGGAAGCCCATGCCGGCGCCGAGGACGACCATGTAGAGCGCCGAGGTGGTGCGGCTGGTGCCGACGTCCATCTGCGCCAGCAGGTAGAGGCCGGCGGGGATGAGCGCGGAGCCGATGATCGGGTACGCCCGGTACCTGCCCGTACGGGTGGTGGCACGCCCGGTGACGACGGAGACGACCATCATCGGCAGCAGCACGGGCAGGAGCAGCAGCCCCGAGTTGGTGGCGGAGGCGCCCTGGACGCTCTGCTGGTAGAGGGGCAGGAAGGTCATGGCGCCGAACATGACGAAGCCGAGCAGGAACCCGATGAGGGTGACGAGCGAGAAGTTGCGGCTGCGGAAGACGCCCAGCGGCAGCACCGGTTCGGACGCGCGGCGCTCCACCAGCAGGAATCCGGCGACGGACGCCGCGGCCAGCCCTCCGAGCCCGAGGATCATGCCCGACGACCAGTCGTACTCCGTCCCTCCCCAGCTGGTGACCAGGACGGCCGCGGTGATCCCCACGGTCAGCAGGGCGGCGCCCGCGTAGTCGATCCGTCCCTGGGAGCGGTGCCGGGGCAGGTGCAGCAGGGTGGTGACGAGCGTGAGGGCGATCGCTCCGAGCGGGATGTTGATGTAGAAGGCCCAGCGCCAGCCGAGGTGGTCGGTGAGGGTTCCGCCGACGAGCGGCCCGCCGATCATGGCGAACGACATCACCCCGGCCATCATGCCCATGTACTTGCCGCGCTCGCGGGGCGGTACGAGCTCGCCCATGATCGCCATCGCGCCGACCATGAGGCCGCCCGCGCCGAGCCCCTGCAAGGCGCGGAAGCCGATGAGCTGGGACATGGTCTGCGCGGCCCCCGAGGTGACGGAGCCGGCGAGGAAGATCAGGATCGAGGTGAGGAAGACGCCCTTGCGCCCGTACATGTCGCCGATCTTTCCCCAGAGCGGGGTGGAGGCGGCTGTCGTGAGGGTGTAGGCGGTCACGACCCAGGAGAGGTGCTCCAGGCCGCCGAGCTCTCCGACGATGGTCGGCATGGCGGTGCCGACGATCATGTTGTCGAGCATCGCCAGCATGATGGCGATCATCAGGGCGAAGACAGCCAGCCCCGTGCTGCGGGAGCCCGTCTCCGGCCCGGTGTCCTCGCCCTTGTGCGGTGCCGCGGTGCCCTCGCTGCCGCCCCCGCGGCCGTGCTCGCCGCCTTCCGAGGCGCGCGGCTCCCCGTCCGTCACCATGAGACCCCCCGTTTCGTTTACTTGCCGCCCGGCTAGTTGCCTACGATGGGCACGGTAGGACGGTCGCTAGCCGGGCGTCAAGTAAGTTTCTGGGACGAGAGGCCGAGGCTGATGAGCAGGGGCAACACGCGGCAGCGCATCCAGGACGTCGCCCTGGAACTGTTCGCGCAACGCGGTTACGAGAAGACCTCGCTCCGTGAGATCGCCGAGCACCTCGACGTGACGAAAGCGGCCCTCTACTACCACTTCAAGAGCAAGGAGGACATCGTCGTCAGCCTCTTCCAGGACCTGGCGGAGCCCTGCGACGAGCTGGTGGCATGGGCGGAGCAGCAGCGCCCGGCCACCCTGGAGGTGAAGCTGGAGGTGCTGCGGCGCTACAGCGAGGCCCTGTTCAAGGCCGCCCCGCTCTTCCGGTTCATACAGGAGAACCAGGCGACGATGCGCGAGCTCAGCATCGGCGAGACCTTCAAGGAGAGGGTGCGCACCCTGGTGGACGTGCTGCAGATCCCGGACGCGCCGCTGACCGATCAAGTGCGCTGCTCCGCAGCCGTGTTCACCATCCACACGGGGATGTTCAGCCTGCAGGAGACCGAAGGCGACCCCGAGGACAAGCGGAAAGCCGTCCTCGAGGTCGCCCAGGAGCTGGTGACCACGGCGCACCGCGACCGCGGCTGACACCCGGCTCCGCGGAGTGGGCCTGAGGGTGCCCGGCCCGCGGAGCGGACGGGCGGGGTCAGACCTTGACGCCGTGGGAGCGCATCGCGTCGACCGGGTCCTTGCCGGAGCCGTACTCGGCGGTGTTGCGGATCTCGAAGTGCAGGTGCGGGCCCGAGGAGTTGCCGGTGGAGCCCGACAGGCCGATCTTCTGGCCGGTCTGCACCTTCTGACCAGGCTTGACGTTCACCTTCGAGAGGTGGGCGTACTGCGAGTACGTGTTGTCGTCGTGCTTGATCACGATCGCGTTGCCGTACGAAGAGCCGTCGCCCGCACCGTTGGGGCCGGCCTTGACGACGGTGCCGCCGTGCACTGCCTTGACGGGGGTGCCGGTCGGCACGGCGAAGTCCTGACCCGAGTGCTTCTGGGCCCAGCGTCCGCCGCTGTTGCCGTAGCCGGCGCTCAGCTCGTACTTGCCGGACACGGGCTTGGTCCAGGAGTTGGCCTTCTTCGAAGCGGCGGGGCGCTCGGCGCTACGTGACGCCTTGCCGTCCCCGGCACGCTCGGCCGCCTTCTTCTGGGCCTCCGCCGCCTTGGTCTGCTGGTCGGCCTGGGCCCGCGCGGAGTCCGCGAGCAGGGACGCGGTCTTTGACGCGAAGACGTCGCCCTGCTCGGAAGAGTGGGCGGCAACCGCCGAGCCCGCACCCAGCACCAGCGACGCACCGACACCGGCCGCTATTACCGCGGACCTGGCACGAGCACGGCCGAAGGGCTTGCGCGCGTTCTTGGGGGTCTTCGACATACGGGTACTACCTCCGAATGGCTTGGGGGGACCCCGAGCCGTGGGACCTCGGGGGGACAAAACATTGGTAACCCGTCCCATCCGGCATACCAAAGAGCCTTATTACTAATGAGGACGGCGAGAACAGACCGGACAGGAAGTACCCTTAAGGATTATTCGGACAGCATCCAAGCGGCCGTCGTGCTGTGCTCGGCGCTCTGTGCGTTGCCCGTCGGTGGCCCCGGCCTCCGCGGCACAGGACGGTGGGGACCCTCCTAAGTCCGCTCGTAGGCGGCGGAAGGGCTGTGCCTCAGCTCACCTGGAGACGCCCCCGGAGGGCGCCGAACTCCGCTCGTCAGCGGTCCCTGTGTGGTCCAGGTCGCATCACCGTGCGCGCACCGCCGTGCGGCGAGCGTGCGTCCGCGGCGGGTCTGCAACTCCCCAACTCCCGCGCCCGCGGCCCCGGCGTCACCTACGATCCGCCCATGGAGCCCGCCACCATGGCCACGCGACTCGCTTCCAGCGCGGTCGCACCCATCGTCAGGAAGCTCTTCGTGCACGAAGGGGCCGGCGCGGACCTGGTCGACAGGCCGGTCCGGATCTCCGCTCTCGTCTCCTTCAGAGGTGAGCAGCGCACCCTCACGGAACGGGATCTGCGCAAGCTGGCCGGAGAGTTGACCGACAGGGCCGTCAAGGCGGCCGGGCCGCTCGAGGCGCCCGATCCGCCGACGCGGCGCGAGCTTGCCGACGCCCTCGCCACGGCCCTGCACAGCATCGGCGACCTCGACATGGACGACGTGCAGGCCGTGCGCCTCGGCCCGGAAGGCCTCGCCCGCCAACTCACGGCCCCGGCCTCGCTGTCGGAGGCCGCCGAAGCGCGCTTCCGTCCGCTCCTGCACACCGCCTGCCTGCACATCCTGAACTTCTTCAGCCGGCGCTCGACGTTCATCCCCCGCACGCTGATGGAGCAGACCCAGCAGCTCGACCGGCTCGTCAGCATCACCGACCTGCTGATGGAGCGCGTCCCCGCGCGGTCCGCCGAGGACGGGCGCTTCGAGCAGCGGTACGCCGAGCACATCGCCCGCAAGCACGGCGAACTGACCATCTACGGACTGGATCCGGGCCGTGCCCGTGAGTGGCGTCTCGACTCCGCCTACATATCCCTGGAGGCCACCCAGGACGCCGGCGGCTCCCTGCGTACGGCGACCTCCCTCGCCGCCGACCGCGTGCTGGCCGTCCACGACCGCGTCCTGCTGCGCGGCGCCGCCGGATGCGGCAAGACGACGCTGCTGCAGTGGCTGGCGGTGACCGCCGCGCGCCAGACCTACGACGAGCACCTCGCACACCTGCTGGGCCGCGTCCCCTTCGTGCTGCCGCTGCGCCGCGTCGTCCGGGACGGCCTGCCGCCCACGCCGGACCGCTTCCTGCACGCCGTGCGCAGCGGCCTCGCGGGGGCGCAGCCCGCAGGGTGGGCCGAGCGGGTCCTGGGCGCGGGGCGCGGGCTGCTGCTCGTCGACGGGATCGACGAGGTGCCCCAGGCGCACCGTGAGGAGATCCGGCGCTGGCTGAGGGAGTTGATGGGCGACTTCCCGGGGAACCTGTGGCTCGTCACGTCCCGCCCGTCGGCCGTACGGGAGGACTGGCTCGCGGACGAGGGGTTCGCGGAGGTGTCCCTGGCACCCATGTCACGCCACGACGTCGCCGCGTTCATCAGGCGGTGGCACAGCGCCGCCGACGCGGAGCCCGGCCTCGCCGACTCCCTCGTCGCAGCCGTGCGCACCAACCCTGACCTGGGCAGGCTGGCCGTCAACCCCCTCATGTGCGGTCTGCTGTGCACGCTCCACAGGGACCGGCACGGGTCCCTCCCCTACGGCCGCAGGGATCTCTACGACGCGGCCCTGTCGCTGCTGCTGGAGCGGCGCGACCGGGAGCGTGCCGTGGCCGTCCCCGACGAGCTGCGGCTGACGAAGGACGTGCAGATCCAGCTGCTTCAGCGGCTCGCGTACTGGATGATCCGCAACGACCGCGCCGAGATGGAGGAGCGCGACGTCGTGGCCCAGCTCGAGCGCTGCGTCTCGCGGATGGGGTACGTCGGGGCGACGCCGTACGAGCTCTTCCGGCACCTCCTCGACCGTTCGGGGCTGCTGCGCGAACCGGCCCAGGGACGCGTCGACTTCGTCCACCGCACCTTCCAGGACGCCCTCGGCGCCAAGGCGGCCGTGGAGGAGGGCGACTTCCCGCTGCTGCTCGACAACGCCCACAAGGACCAGTGGCAGGACGTCATCCGCATGGCGGTGGCCCATGCCCAGCCCGCTGACCGGGTGCGCCTGCTGCGCGGCCTGGTCGCCCAGGTGCCCGCGGAGGGCGGCGCGGAGGGCGGCCTTTCCGTCGGCGACCACCGGCTGACAACCCGGCGGGGGCCGTCCCGGGACAGCGTCCGCGGCCTGCTGCTGGCCGCGGCCTGCCTCGAGCAGGCCACCGACGTGCCTTCGCAAGTGCGGGCCGAGATCACGGAGCGCACGGCGCGGCTCCTCCCTCCGCGGACGACGTCCGCGGCACGCCACGTGGCCGACATCGGCGGTCCCGTGCTGCTGAGCCTGCTGCCGGGCCCCGAGGGGCTGACGGACGAGGAGGCCGTCCGCACCGTCGTGGCCGCTTCGAGGACGGGGACGGACGCCGCGCTGCCCGTGCTCGCCCGCTTCCGTGACAGCGCGTCGCTCGGTCTCAGGCGCCAACTCGTGTGGGCGTGGCACCGATTCGACACCGACGAGTACGCGCGCGAGGTCATCGCCCACTTGGACGAGTCCGAGCTGTACTTCTCGGCGCACGGGGTGAGCCACCTCCGGGCGCTGGCCGGGATGGGCGGCCGGGAACGCATCCAGATCGTGGGCAGCTACCATCCCCGGCAGCTCGTCGAGCACATCGATCCCGGGCGGCTGACGCACCTGTGGCTCCGGGACGGCTACGCGCGTCACGACGGCGAGGACTGGCTCGCCGCCTTCCCCCGCCTGCGGACTCTCGTCCTGCCGGGGACGACGCCCGGGTACGTGCGGCAGGTCCTTCCCGCCGGCCTCTCCGTCGTGATGGAGGGCGAATTGGTCTGAGAGCACGGGGCGTCCGGTGACCCCCCGGCGCAACTCGGGCTCGGGACGGTTCACTTGAGGGCGAGGACGGGACGTGAGGTCTGTGGCCGCGGGCCCGGGCGCCCGCATAGGCTGGAGGGTGTGTCCGCGGCCTGACGCAGAGTCAGCCACCAAGGCAGGATCGGTTCGACGCCCCTCCCCGGGCTCACGTCGTCCGGTCCGCGTCCGAGGCGGGCGCCGCAGACCGAGCCGCCGCCCACATCAGCCGAGAGCCAGCAGCCCTGCCGGGAGCCCCTCAGCCCATGGAACCCGCCGTACGCCTCGCGTCCTCCGCCGTGGACCCGCTCATCAGCCGGCTCCTCGCCCACGCACCGCAGGAGCCGGCCGGGCCGGCGTCCGGGACGGGCACGCGGCAGGCCGGCGTCCCCGAGGGCCGTCTCATGGCCCGCCTCGTCGCCTTCCGCGGCGAGGACCCGGAGATGGGATGGCAGCAACTCTTCGACGTAGCGGCCGAGTTGGTAGATCTGGGTCTGGAGGCCACCGGACAGCGGCTGCCCGAAGGGGAGGAAGAGGGAGTCGCGGGCGTCCTCGCCCGCACCCTGTGGGTCATCGGCGAGCTGGACACCACGGACACCCAGGCAGTACGGCTCGGCCCCCAGGACTACGCGCGGCGGCTGCGTTCCGCCGTGCCGGGCGCGGACCGCGAACTCTCCTCCGCCGCCGCCTGGTTCCACGACAGCCTGCTCGTCACGGTATGCCTGCACTTCCTGCACCTGCTGATCCAGCGCTTCCCCGGCCTCGCCGAGGGACAGCCGGAACGGAGCCACAGAATCGGCCAGCTCGTCGACCTCAACGACGTCGAAGCACTCCGCGGAAGCAGGCCGCGGCCCGCGGCGCAGGACGCCGAATTCGAGGCTCGGTACCTGCGGCACGTCGCCGAGCAGTACAACCGCGTCACGATCTACGGCATCGACCTGCCCAACCCCAACACGCCGGACAACTGGTCCCTCGACGCCACGTATTTGAGCCTCGCGGCCGAGTTCAGCCCCGGCACCGGCCACGACGGGCCAGCCGAACCGGACCTCCCCTCCGACGCGGCGCCTCAGACCGGCGCCGGTCCGGCAGCCCCGGGAGAGCCCGTCATGACGGCCGACCGCGCGCTGGCGGGTCACGAACGGGTGCTGCTGCGCGGCGTGGCCGGCTCCGGCAAGACCACCCTCATCCAATGGCTCGCCGTGGCGACCGCGCGCTCCGCTCTCCCCGAGGAGCTGGGGACCCTGCAGGGCCGCATCCCGTTCGTCCTGCCCGTGCGCCGCTTCGCCCGCGAGGGCCTTCCCGCGCCGGACGACTTCCTGTCGGCCCTCCGCCATCCCCTCGCCGACGAGGCACCGGAGGGCTGGGTCGTCCGCGTGCTGGCGGCGGAGCGCGCCGTCCTGCTCGTCGACGGCATCGACGAGGCACCGGAAGCCCAACGGGACGCCGTCCGCGGTCAGTTGCGCAGGCTGCTGCGCATCTACTCCGGCACGCTCTGCCTCGTCACGTCACGCCCGCCCGCGGTGGACGCGGACTGGCTCGCCGAAGAGGGCTTCACGGAACTCAACCTCGCCCCCATGAACCGCGACCAGGTCGCGGCCTCCGTCACCGCCTGGCACAACGCGGCCCGCTCCGACGAGGGCAAGGACCACTCCCGGCTGGACGAATACCAGGAGATCCTGCTGCGGTCCATCCCGCTCTACCGCGAACTGCGGGTGCTGGCCACCAACCCGCTGATGTGCGGGCTGATCTGCGCCCTCAACCGGGACAGGTCGGGGATGCTCCCCCAGGGCCGGCGGGAGCTGTACGAAGCGGCGATGGAGATGCTCCTCCAGCGGCGCGACCCGGAACGCCGGGTCCTCTACGCGGACACCGTCGTCCTGCAGCGCGCCCCCCGCGAGAGGCTGCTGCGCAAGCTCGCGTACCGGATGCTCGTCGAGGAGCGGGCTCTGCTCGACCGCGACAGCGCACTCGAGGCGATCAGCAGGAGCGTCACCGCAATCCCGGCCGTCGCGAGCCAGGGCGACCCGCAGGAGATCTTCGACCACCTGCTGCTGCGGACCGGGCTGCTGTGCGAGCAGGCCGACGGCTCCGTCGAGTTCGTCCACCGCACGGTGCAGGACTACCTCGCGGCCAAGGAGGCCGTCGAACAGGGCGACTTCGATCTGCTGCTGGAGCACGCCCACGAAGCGGAGTGGGAAGAGGTCATCCGCATGGCGGTGGCCCACGCCCGTCCCGCCGAGTGCGCGATCCTGCTGAACGGGCTGCTCGCTCCCGGGAGGACCGGGATGAAGCGCAACCGCAGGCGGCTGCTGGCCGCGGCGTGCCTGGAGCACGTCACCGAACTCGATCCCGATACCCACGAGCGGGTGCGCCGCGAGACACGGCACATGGTGCGTCCCGGCACCGTCGCCGCGGCACGCGGACTGGGCTGGGTCGGCCCGATCGTGCTGGAGATGCTCCCCGACCCCACCACCGTCTCCGACGACGAGGCGCACCGTCTTGCCGTCACCGTCACCCGCATCGACGACGACGCCGCAGTGGACTACCTCGCCCGGCTGCGGCACCGCAGGTCGCTGACGCTGCGCGCGGAACTCGCCCGCGGATGGCGGAACTTCGAGACGGAGCGGTACGCCTCGGAGATCATCCGGCACCTGGACGAGGAAGGGCTCTACTTCCCGGTGTCCGACCGCGTGGAACTGGCTGCGCTGGGCGAGATGGGCGGGCGTGACAGGGTGCAGATCGTCGGCCACTTCACCCCGGGGGAGCTCGTCGACGGGCTGGCAGTCGAACGCCTGACGCACCTGTGGCTCGCCTACGACCTCGGCGCGGGCATGAAGATGGAGTGGCTGAGCGCGTTCCCCGCACTGACCACTCTGCGCGTCAACCCCCGCCTGCCGCGGGTCAGCGGCGTCCCTGACGGGGTACGCATCATCGCCTGAGCGGCGCCGCGTACGCCCACGCACCCCGAATCCGATCCCGAAGCCGAAGCGGAATCCCGGCCCGGGCCCGAAACGCCGGAAGCCCCCGCCACTGCGTGGCGGGGGCTTCCGGCTACTGCTCGGTCTTGCGGATGCTGCTCGGCCTCGGCCGGCGGCTCACGCCTCCTTGGAGAGGTTCGGGCCGCCGCCCGCCGCGGACTCAACCGGCGGAGCGTCCGGCAGAGCGGACTTCTCCTCGCCGCGGAAGGTGAACTTCTTGTCCTCGTCGGTCTCGCCCTCGGTGTCCACGACCACGATGTGACCGGGACGCAGATCACCGAAGAGGATCTTCTCGGACAGGAGGTCCTCGATCTCGCGCTGGATCGTCCGGCGCAGCGGCCGGGCGCCCATCACGGGGTCGTAGCCCCGCTTCGCGAGCAGCTCCTTGGCGTCGGTGCTGAGCTCCAGGCCCATGTCCCGGTCCTTCAGCCGCTCGTCCACCTGCGCGAGCATCAGGTCGACGATGCGGATGATGTCGTCGCGGGTGAGCTGGTGGAAGACCACCGTGTCGTCGACACGGTTGAGGAACTCCGGGCGGAAGTGCTGCTTCAGCTCGTCGTTGACCTTGGCCTTCATCCGGTCGTACCCGGCGCTGACGTCACCCTGGCCGGCGAAGCCCAGGTTGAAGCCCTTGGAGATGTCCCGGGTGCCGAGGTTGGTCGTCATGATGATGACCGTGTTCTTGAAGTCCACGACCCGGCCCTGGGAGTCGGTCAGACGACCGTCCTCCAGGATCTGCAGCAGCGAGTTGAAGATGTCCGGGTGCGCCTTCTCGACCTCGTCGAAGAGGACCACCGAGAACGGCTTCCGGCGGACCTTCTCGGTCAGCTGGCCGCCCTCCTCGTAGCCCACGTAGCCGGGAGGCGAACCGAACAGCCGCGAGACGGTGTGCTTCTCGCTGAACTCCGACATGTCGAGGGAGATCAGCGCCTCCTCGTCGCCGAAGAGGAACTCGGCGAGCGTCTTGGACAGCTCCGTCTTACCGACACCGGACGGGCCGGCGAAGATGAACGAACCGCCGGGGCGCTTCGGGTCCTTCAGGCCCGCACGCGTACGCCGGATCGCCTGGGAGAGCGCCTTGATGGCGTCCTCCTGGCCGATGACGCGCTTGTGCAGCTCGTCCTCCATGCGCAGCAGGCGCGAGGACTCCTCCTCGGTGAGCTTGAAGACCGGGATGCCCGTCGCCGTGGCGAGGACCTCGGCGATCAGCTCCTCGTCGACCTCGGCGACGACGTCCATGTCGCCGGCCTTCCACTCCTTCTCCCGCTTGGCCTTCTGCGCCAGCAGCTGCTTCTCCGTGTCACGGAGCGAGGCGGCCTTCTCGAAGTCCTGCGAGTCGATCGCGGACTCCTTGTCCCGGCGGACGTTCGCGATCTTCTCGTCGAACTCGCGCAGGTCCGGCGGCGCGGTCATCCGGCGGATGCGCATCCGGGAACCCGCCTCGTCGATCAGGTCGATCGCCTTGTCCGGCAGGAAGCGGTCGGAGATGTACCGGTCGGCGAGCGTGGCCGCGCCGACGAGGGCGGCGTCCGTGATGGAGACGCGGTGGTGCGCCTCGTACCGGTCGCGCAGGCCCTTGAGGATCTCGATGGTGTGCGGCAGCGACGGCTCCGCGACCTGGATGGGCTGGAAGCGGCGCTCGAGCGCGGCGTCCTTCTCCAGGTGCTTGCGGTACTCGTCGAGCGTCGTGGCACCGATGGTCTGGAGTTCGCCGCGGGCCAGCATCGGCTTGAGGATGCTGGCGGCGTCGATCGCGCCCTCCGCGGCGCCCGCACCGACCAGCGTGTGCAGCTCGTCGATGAACAGGATGATGTCGCCGCGGGTGCGGATCTCCTTGGGCACCTTCTTCAGGCGCTCCTCGAAGTCACCGCGGTAACGCGAGCCGGCGACCAGGGCGCCCAGGTCCAGGGTGTAGAGGTGCTTGTCCTTGAGGGTCTCGGGCACCTCGCCCTTGACGATCGCCTGGGCCAGGCCCTCGACGACGGCCGTCTTGCCGACGCCGGGCTCGCCGATGAGCACCGGGTTGTTCTTCGTACGGCGCGAGAGCACCTGCATGACCCGCTCGATCTCCTTCTCGCGCCCGATGACCGGGTCGAGCTTGGATTCGCGGGCGGCCTGCGTGAGGTTGCGGCCGAACTGGTCCAGGACGAGGGAGGTCGAGGGCGTGCCCTCGGCGGGGCCGCCTGCGGTGGCCGCCTCCTTGCCGCCGGAGTAACCGGACAGCAGCTGGATGACCTGCTGCCGCACCCGGTTCAGGTCGGCGCCCAGCTTCACCAGGACCTGGGCGGCGACGCCCTCGCCCTCGCGGATCAGGCCGAGCAGGATGTGCTCGGTGCCGATGTAGTTGTGGCCGAGCTGAAGGGCCTCGCGGAGCGACAGCTCCAGGACCTTCTTCGCACGGGGAGTGAAGGGGATGTGGCCGGACGGGGCCTGCTGGCCCTGGCCGATGATCTCCTCCACCTGCTGACGGACCGCCTCGAGCGAAATCCCGAGGCTCTCCAGTGCCTTAGCGGCGACACCCTCACCCTCGTGGATCAGGCCCAGGAGAATGTGTTCGGTGCCGATGTAGTTGTGGTTGAGCATCCGGGCTTCTTCCTGAGCCAGGACGACAACCCGCCGCGCGCGGTCGGTGAACCTCTCGAACATCGTTAATCGCTCCTCAGAGCGGTCAGGCAGGAAGGGGACGCTCCCCTCTCTGTCCTTCCGCAGCTTAGTCCCGCGAGCGGGGACCGCTCATTCCAACTGCCGACACCGGTCCGGCTGAACCTCCGGCCGACCCTGCATCCGTGGATAGCACAGCAGAGCCTCCTACCCCGAACAGTCGACAACAGTTCCAACCCGATGGTGCGAGACGATGTTCCCGCAGGCCAGGCGTATCCACCCTGATTCACTACGCCCATGGCGAACGGCCCTTGATCGAAGCGGCCTCCGCTGGCCCTCGTCACCGTTCCCACCCCCGTGCCACCAGGCATTGTCCGGTCTTCACGCTCGGGCCGGGCCCCTGCGCCGGGAAGGGGCAGGACCGGCCTTGGAGCCTTCTTACCCGCTCGTACCGACAGTCCATGCCGGGGCGGGCCGACCCGGGCGGCCGCATCCGCTCAGGGCGAACAGCCGTGCCGGGCGCAGTGCGCGCGTACCGGCACGTACCGCGTGACAGAGCGGGGGTACGGAGTGCGGAGGTGCGGGCCGGCATCGGCGGCGCGGGTGACGCGGACCGGGCGTCGGGTCGCGGCGCGGCACCCGGGGGCAGCGAGGGCGGGGCCGCGGGCGGAGACGGCGGTCAGCGGTGGCGACGGCGGGAGGCCGCGGACCGCGCGGCGCCGGGACCTGGCCCGCCTTCGGGCGCCGGGGCGTCCGGCTGCGGCGGTACGGCCGCGGTGAGCCGGCTCTGCGCGGCCGCGGGCCTCCGCCCTGCGACCGCGTCCTGCTTCCCGGCCCGCGGGAGGCCGCCGCGTGGGTGCGGCCCCCCGAGGCGGGGCGTGGGGCTTATCGCATTCATCTCGCGCGGCCTGCCGGTGCCGGGGGAACGGAATCCCACCGCGCACCCGTACGGCGTGCCGCACGCGACTTCCGGGTTCAGCCGTTGGCCTTCTCGTAGGCCTCGCGGATATTGGCGGGAACACGACCGCGGTCGTTGACGTCGTAACCCTGGTCCTTGGCCCAGGCGCGGATCTTCGCGGTGTCCTGGCTGCTGCCGCCGCCCGAACCGGAAGCGCGGCCCTTTCCACGCGCGGAACGGCCACCGGTACGACGGCCGCCCTTCACATAGGGCTCCAGGACGGAACGGAGCTTGTCCGCATTCGAGGTGGTGAGGTCGATCTCGTAGCTCTTACCGTCCAGTGCGAACGTGACAGTCTCGTCTGCCTCGCCGCCCTCGAGGTCGTCGACCAGAAGAACCTGAACCTTCTGCGCCACCGCTTACTCCCATTCGTCATCGATAACTTCGATTACTGATACTGACGACGAAAGCAAACCGCTTTTCGGGGAGAAACACAAACCCTCTGTTGAGTTTGTCCGCCTCACCGGCGGGATTGGCGGGATCTTTCGGACAAAGCGGCGCGGTGATCCGTGCCCGAGAGGCGTCACCGGACCGTCACTCAGAGATGCAGAAGCATGCGGCTGTTGCCCAAGGTGTTCGGCTTCACCCGTTCGAGACCCAGGAACTCCGCCACGCCTTCGTCAAAGGAGCGCAGGAGTTCGCTGTAGACGTCGCCGTCGACCGGTGTGTCACCGATCTCAGTGAAGCCGTGCTTGATGAAGAAGTCGACTTCGAAGGTGAGGCAGAAAATTCGCCGCACGCCCAGCCACCGGGCGGTGTTCAAGAGCTTCTCCAAGAGGAGATGCCCGACTCCGCTGCCCTTCAGGGCCGGGTCCACCGCGAGCGTCCGGACCTCCGCCAGGTCCTCCCACATGACGTGCAGCGCACCGCAGGCGACGACCTCCGCGTCGTGGTCCCGTTCCGCGACCCAGAACTCCTGAATGTCCTCGTAAAGGGTGACCGTTGCTTTGTCGAGCAGGATGCTGTCGCGCGAGTAGATGTCGATGAGGCGGCGCACGGCGCGGACATCCGAGGTCCGGGCCCGGCGAACGGTTACTTCTGATGCGGAAGAGGGTGCTGACGCCATGAACGGACGCTATCGCCCGCAGCGAAGGGGAACGCCTTCGGGGGCGTGAGGGCTTCGCCGGAGCTTCTGTGCGGGGTTCCGCCACGCCTTCCGCGGCCTTCCCCCACTTCCCGCGAAGCCCTTCCCGCGGGCGTTCCCGTGACTCTTCCGCAGAGGTTCACGCGGCTCTCCGGCAGGGGTTCACGCAGAGGTTCATGCCGGCGTTCCCGTGGGCGTTCCCGTTGCCCTTCGGGTGACTGTTCGAGGGGTTCTCCGGGGTGTTCGCCGAGGCGTCCGCAGAGAGGTCTTCCCGTGCGGGGACTTCCGGAGGACGGCGGGAAGCCGTCTTCAGCGGCCCTCTCCCGGCGTGTTCTCGGACGCCTTCTCGGGGGCCTGCACGCGCACCTCGTCCAGTTGTACGACGCGCAGCGCGTCCCGCAGCGCGTCGAGCTGTTCAGGGGTCATACGCGAGAAGAACTCGACGAGAGCGGCGGCGGCGTTGTCGCTTGAAGCCCAGGCTTCGTTCATCAACGCGGCCGAGTACGCGGCCCGCGTCGAGACGGCCTCATAGCGATAAGCGCGCCCTTCCTGGCGCCGCCGGAGCCAGCCCTTCTGATGGAGGTTGTCCATTACCGTCATCACCGTGGTGTAGGCGATGGCACGGTCGCCCCGCAGATCCTCGAGGACTTCCCTGACGGTGACCGGACGGTTCCACCGCCATACGCGTGTCATGACGGTGTCTTCCAACTCTCCCAATGGCCGAGGCACGCGGTGAATAATAGTCGGAGTTGTCCGAATACCGCAGGCCCCGGCCGCCGGTCAGTCGTCGTTCTTCTGCCGGGCGCTCTCTGCGCGGGCGAAGGCGGCGTCGACGGCGGCGTCTTCCTTGGCCTTGTTGGCGCCGCCCTGGCTCTTGACGATCGTGACGATGAGGGCGGTGAACGCCACCGCCATCACGAAGGGCGGGGTCAGTGCCGCGACGTACTCCATGGCTGTCGGCCTCCTCGGTGAACCGGACGTCCAGCCTACGGCAGGGGTGCGAGGGCCCCGCGGGCCGCTCCCGGGGGCGCGCCCTCGGCGGCCGGGCGGCCGGCGGGGCGCCTCCGGGAGCGTCGGAACCAGGGCGCGCCGTCCGGGAACGACGGGTCCCGGGCCCTGTGACAAAGTGCGCCTTGCTCGCGACGACTGGCACGCACCGTCCGCCGCGAGCACCGCCCGCGCCGGACGACGCCATTCGTCAGACAGCTCCTAGGAGCGGCTGACGTTGCGCTCGTAGACGAGCCGGAGGCCGATGAGCGTGAGCCAGGGCTCGTGCTCGTCGATGGCTCCCGCCTCGCCCAGCACCATCGGTGCGAGCCCTCCGGTGGCGATGACGGTCACGTCGTCCGGGTCGTCGGTCAGCTCCCGCGCGATGCGGTCGACGACTCCGTCGACCTGACCCGCGAAGCCGTAGAGGATGCCGGACTGCATGGCCTCGACGGTGTTCTTGCCGATGACGCTCCTCGGACGGGCCAGCTCGATCTTGCGGAGCTGGGCGCCCTTCACGCCGAGCGCGTCGACGGAGATCTCGATGCCGGGGGCGATGACGCCGCCGACGTACTCGCCCCGCGCCGAGACGGCGTCGAACGTCGTGGCCGTGCCGAAGTCGACGACGACGCACGGCCCGCCGTACAGCTCGACCGCCGCCAGCGCGTTGATGATGCGGTCGGCGCCGACCTCCTTGGGGTTGTCCATGAGGATCGGCACGCCCGTCTTCACGCCCGGCTCGACGAGCACGGCGGGGATGTCGCCGTAGTAGCGACGGGTGACCTCGCGCAGCTCGTGCAGGACGGAGGGGACGGTGGAGCAGATGGCGATGCCCTCGACGTTGTCGCCGAGCTCCTCTCCGAGCAGCGGGTGCATGCCCATCAGGCCCTGGAGCAGCACGGCCAGTTCGTCGGCGGTACGGCGGGCGTCGGTGGAGATGCGCCAGTGCTCGACGATGTCGTCCCCGTCGAAGAGGCCGAGCACTGTGTGGGTGTTACCGACATCGATGGTCAGCAGCATCAGACATCCACCTCTTCACGGTCGTCGTCTGCGTCGTGGGCGGGGCCGCTCTCGCGGAGGTCGAGCCCTATGTCGAGGATCGGGGAGGAGTGGGTGAGCGCACCGACGGCGAGGAAGTCGACGCCTGTGGCGGCGTACTCCGCGGCGTTCTCCAGGGAGAGGCGCCCCGAGGACTCCAGCTGGGCGCGGCCGGCGACCAGTGTGACCGCGGCGGCCGTCTCGTCGGGGGTGAAGTTGTCGAGCAGGATGAGGTCGGCGCCCTCGGCGAGGACCGGCTCGATCTGGTCGAGGCGGTCGACCTCGACCTCGATGGGCACGTCCGGGAACTCGCGGCGCACGAGCCTGAACGCCTCGGCGACCCCGCCGGCCGCGACGACGTGGTTGTCCTTGATCAGCGCGGCGTCGGACAGGGAGAAGCGGTGGTTCGTGCCGCCTCCGCAGCGGACCGCGTACTTCTCCAGGGCGCGCAGGCCCGGCGTCGTCTTGCGGGTGTCGCGCACGCGGGTCTCCGCGCGGGTGGCGTCGGCGGCGGCCGTCGCGGCGCGGCTGAGCACGTCGGTCCAGCGGCGCGTGACGGTGGCGATGCCCGACAGGCGGCAGAGCAGGTTCAGCGCGCTGCGCTCCGCCGTGAGCAGGTCGCGGGTCCGGGTCCGCACGGTCAGCAGCCGCTGCCCGGCCGTGACGCGGTCGCCGTCCTCGACGTGGCGCTCCACCTCGAACTCGTCGGTGCAGACCACGGACAGCACGGCCTCGGCGACGTGCAGTCCGGCGACCGTGCCGTCCTCCCGCGCGGTGAAGTCCCCCGTGGAGACGGCGTCCTCGGGAATGGTCGCCACCGTGGTGACGTCCACACCGTGGTCGAGGTCCTCCTCGATGGCGAGGTGTGCGATGTCCTCGACCTGTACCGGGTCGAGCCCGGCGCCGGCGAGGAGTTCGGCCAGGTCGGGGTCGAGGCCGCAGTCCAGGGGATCGAGGCCGTACGGGCTGTCCGCCCCGGCTGCGTCCGAGCAGCCGCAGGCGTCGCCGCAGCCGCCGCCGGAGCCCGGCGCCATGGCCGGGGTCCCCGGTCCGCCGATCTGGAGCAGGGGCACGTCGACGGGCTGGGGGCGTCGCTCCTCCGGTGAGTCCGGGAAGGGGCTGGTCACGGCTTCTCCATCAAGGGTGTGAGGGTGGCCTGGCCGTGTGGCGGCCGTGCGGCTGTCCGGGTCGGGTCGGCTGGGCGGGGTGGTGTACGGGCTTCACGTGCTGGGCGTCGGGCGGCCGGTCCGCGGGCCGTTCCCGCGACGGCCGGCTCTGCGGAACGGTCGGCGGGAAGGACGTCGTCCGGGTCGTCCGGACGTCGAGACTACGGCCCCCCTCCCGCAGCTCCACGACGAGGTGGCGGGCCCAGGACGCATCGTCCCGTCCGGGATGGTCCTCGCGCCAGTGGCAGCCGCGGGTCTCGTGGCGGCGCAGGGCGGCCGCGACGAGTACGCGCGCGACGAGATGGAGGTTGGCCGTCTCCCAGCTCTCCACGCCTGGGGCGGCCGGCTTTCCGGCCGCTTCGTCGGCGACGGCGTCGAGCTGGGCCGCCGCCTCGGTCAGGCTCACCTCGGAGCGCAGCACTCCGGCACCGGCCGTCATGACGCGCTGGATGACGCGGCGGGCCTCGGGCAGGAGCAGGGGCGTTACGGGCAGGTGACCGGTGGCGCCGGGGCTCTCCGCGGGGAGCGGACGGCCGTCCGCGGCTCCGTCCCGGGCCGATCCGTCGGCGGCCGCAGCGACGGTCTCGGCGATCCGCTCCGCGAAGACGAGCCCCTCCAGGAGGCTGTTGGAGGCGAGGCGGTTCGCCCCGTGCACGCCGGTGCAGGCGACCTCGCCGCAGGCGTACAGCCCGGGGACGGTCGTACGTCCGTGCAGGTCGGTGCGGACGCCGCCGCTGGCGTAGTGGGCCGCGGGCGCCACGGGGACGAGCTGCGTCACCGGGTCGATGCCGTGGCCTCGGCAGGCGTCGAGGATCGTGGGGAAGCGGCTCTCCCACATGGCGGCACCGAAGTGTCGGGCGTCGAGGAACATGTGCTCCGTGCCGGGCTCGGCGCCCTGCTCCGCCGCCCGGCGCATGATCCCCTTCGCGACGACGTCCCGGGGCGCCAGCTCGCCGAGTTCGTGCCGGCCCGTCATGAAGCGCACGCCGCCGGCGTCGACGAGGTGGGCGCCCTCGCCCCGCACTGCCTCCGAGATCAGGGGCTGCTGGCCCTCGGCGTCCGGCCCGAGGTAGAGCACCGTCGGATGGAACTGGACGAACTCCAGGTCGCTGACCTCGGCACCCGCGCGCAGCGCCAGCGCGACGCCGTCCCCGGTGGAGACCGGCGGGTTGGTCGTCGCCGAGAACACCTGGCCCATTCCGCCCGTCGCGAGTACCACTGCCGGGGCGTGCACGGCGCCGACCCCGTCGTGCTGTCCCTCGCCCATGACGTGGAGGGTGACGCCGGCCGCCGCACCGTCCGGGGTGCGGAGCAGGTCGAGCACGAGCGCGTTCTCGACCGTGCGGACGCTCGTACGTCCGTCCCGTACGGCCTCGACCAGTGCGCGGGAGATCTCCGCACCCGTCGCGTCGCCGCCGGCGTGGGCGATGCGGCGCCTGTGGTGTCCGCCCTCACGGGTCAGTTCGATCCGGCCGGTGGTCGCGTCGGTGTCGAACTGCGCGCCGGTGCTGATGAGCCGGCGTACGGCGGCGGGGCCCTCCGTCACGAGGAGGCGCACGGCCTCCTCGTCGCAGAGGCCGGCGCCGGCGACGAGCGTGTCGTCGAGATGCTGGCCGGGGCTGTCGCCCTCGCCGAGTGCCGCGGCGATGCCGCCCTGCGCCCAGCGCGTCGACCCGTCGTCGAGGCGGGCCTTGGTGACGACGACGGTGTCCAGCCCGGCCGCGGCGCAGCGGAGTGCGGCGGTCAGGCCGGCGACGCCGGAGCCGACGACCACGACGTCCGCGTCGATGCGCCAGCCGGGCGCGGGTGCGGGCAGGGCGGCGCGTGCGGAGGGTATGCCGCCCTCCCGTGCCTGCCGGGGGCCCCGGCCGGTCCGGTGGTCCGCGCGGCCAGTCACAGGCGTACCCCCAGGAGCTCCATGGGCAGGGTGACGTTGTCGATGAGCCGGGTGCTGCCGACGCGTGCGGCGACGGCCAGCACGGCCTCGGAGGCGCCGCCCTCGCCGGAGGCCCCGCGTGCGGCGGGCGGTTCCGTGGCCTGGTCCCGCGCCGTCAGCTCCGTGAAGTCGGCGGGGTCGATGAGCGCCAAGTAGTCGACGTTGAGGGGTGGTTCGGCGTGCGCCGCCTCCTCCAGGACCGCGCGGGCGGCTGCCAGCGCCGCGTCGGCTCCGCCGCCCTCCTCTAGGGTGCCGCGGGCGGCGAAGAGGCCCCGGGAGAGGGCGAGCGCGCTCTCCCGTTCGGCGGGTGAGAGGTAGCGGTTGCGGCTGGACAGCGCGAGACCGTCCGGCTCGCGCACCGTGGGGACGCCGACGATCTGCACGGGGAAGTTGAGGTCGCGCACCATCCGGCGGATCAGGGCGAGTTGCTGCGCGTCCTTCTGCCCGTACAGCGAGACGTCCGGCGACGTCAGATGGAGGAGCTTGGCGACGACCGTCAGCATCCCGTCGAAGTGGCCCGGCCTGTACGCCCCTTCGAAGCGCTCGCCCATCGGCCCGGCGGCGACGCGTACCTGCGGACCCGCCCCCCTGGGGTCGGCGGCCGACCCGGGATAGACCTCCTCGACGGACGGGGCGAAGACCACGTCCGCGCCGGCCTCCCCCGCGAGGACGAGGTCGGCGTCGAGCGTCCGGGGGTAGCGGTCGAGGTCCTCCGACGGCCCGAACTGGAGGGGGTTCACGAAGACGGTGACGACCACCTCCCCCCGCGCGCCGACCCGTTCGCGAGCGGTGCGTATCAGGGAGGCGTGGCCGGCGTGCAGCGCGCCCATCGTCATGACGGCGGCCCTGAGGCGGGGCTCGTCGCGGCTCGACCGGGCGGCGGCGTCGCGCAGTTCGGCCGCTGTGCGGACCAGCCGTACGCTCCGGGGGCCCGCCGGGGAGGGCCTGTGCGCGCCCCCGTCCGGCTGCTGCGTCCCGCCTCCCACGGCGGTGCCGGCGTCTCCTGCTGTGCGCTTCACTGGCCTCGGCCTCCTTCGGACAGTACGTCGAGCAGGTCCTCGGCGCGTTCGGGCGCGAGGAGGCCGTGCGCGAGGGCGCGGTCCGCCGTCGCACGGGCCATGGCCAGGTAGCCGGCGACCATGCGGGGTGCGTGGTCGCCCAGTTCGGAGATGTGCGCCGAGACCGTGCCGGCGTCGCCGCGGGCGACGGGGCCGGTGAGCGCGGCGTCGCCGGAGCGCAGGGCGTTGTCGAGCGCGGCGCCGAGCAGCGGCCCGAGCATGCGGTCGGGGGCCTCGACGCCGGACGTGCGCAGCAGCTCCATGGCCTGGTTGACGAGGGTGACGAGGTGGTTGGCGCCGATGGCGAGGGCCGCGTGGTAGAGCGGCCGGGCCTCCTCGGCGATCCACTCGGGTTCGCCGCCCATCTCGATGACGAGCGCCTGCGCGGCGAGCCGCAGCTCCTCCGGAGCCGTGACGCCGAACGAGCAGCCCGCGAGCCGCTGCACGTCGACCGGCGTGCCGGTGAAGGTCATCACGGGGTGCAGCGCGAGCGGCAACCCCCCTGCACGCAGGACGGGTTGGAGGACGGCGGCGCCGTACCGCCCCGAGGTGTGCGCGACGAGCTGCCCCTGGCGTACGGCGCCCGTCTCGGCGAGCCCCGTCACGAGCCCCGGCAGCGCGTCGTCGGGAACGGTGAGCAGGACGAGGTCGGCGCGGGCCAGCACCTCGGCGGGGTCGACGAGCGGCACCCCGGGCAGCAGTTCGGCGGCGCGGCGCCGCGAGCGCTCGGAGACGCCCGACGCGGCCACGGGACGGTGCCCGGCGAGCCGCAGCGCGGCCGCCAGCGCGGGGCCGACGCGGCCGGTGCCGACGACCCCGATGTCGAGGCGGGCGGGACGGTCCTCTGCCCTGGTCCCCCGGTCCGGGCCGGGGGGCGGGGCTGGCTGCTCTGGGTTCACGGGCGGGTAGCCTTCCGTCTTCCGTTCCGGTCCTCGCGGGTACCGGACGTCTCACCGCCATGCTATGCCTTCACGTCGGCGCACAGACGCGCGCGGTTCGCGGCCGTGCACGCCCCCGGTCCGGCAGCGGGCAGTGGGCAGCGGGGGCGTCCGGCGGAGCCCTCGGGCCCGGGGCGCCGGGGGCGACCTAAGCGGGCGCCCTCGGCCGGGCCGAATCCGCTGGTGCCCCGGTCCCCCCAGGCGCGAGGATGCGGCCTATGACGGACACCGATCGGGACAGGCGCGGACGGCAGCTCGACGCATGGGGCGGCGCCACGCGCCTCCTCGCTCCGGCCCCCGGAGGCGAACGCATCGGCGAGCGGCTGGCCCGGCTGGCCGAACAGGGCGCTCAGGCCTACGACTTGGACGGCTGGACCGACCAGTACGGCAACGAGGACGGCATCGTCGGCGAGCTGGAACGGCGGACGGCCGCCGCGCTCGGCACGGAGGCCGCCGCCTTCTTCCCGACCGGGACCATGGCCCAGCAAGTGGCGCTGCGCTGCTGGGCGGGCCGCACGGGGAACGGCGCCGTGGCGCTCCATCCGCTGTCGCATCCGCTGGTCTGGGAGCGGGACGCGCTGCAGATCCTGGCCGGCCTGCGCCCCGTCCGCCCGACGTCGGAACCACGGCTGCCCACCGCGGCCGAAGTACGGGCCCTCGACGAACCGTTCGGCACTCTGATGCTCGAACTGCCCCTGCGCGAAGCGGGGTTCACCCTTCCCACCTGGGACGAGCTGACGGCAGTGGTCGAGGCGGCCCGCGAGCGGGAGGCCGTCGTGCACTTCGACGGTGCCCGGCTGTGGGAGTCCGTCACGCACTTCGGCCGGCCGCTCTCCGCCGTGGCCTCGCTGGCCGACACCGTCTACGTCAGCTTCTACAAGTCGCTGGGCGGCCTGTCCGGGGCGGCTCTCGCCGGTCCCGCGACCGTGATCGAAGAGGCCGCCGCGTGGCGGCACAGGTACGGCGGTCAGCCCTTCCAGCAGTGGCCCGCCGCACTCGCGGCCCTCGCCGGGCTGGACGTCGAACTGCCCCGCCTGCCCGAGTACGTTCGGCACGCGGCGACGGTGGCCGGAGCCCTGTACGAGGCGTTCGCCGGCTCGGACCTCCCGTGGTGGAGGGTGTGGCCGCGGACCCCGCACACGCACCAGTTCCAGGTCTGGCTCCCCTACGAGGCCGACGAGCTGACGGAGGCGGGCGTACGACAGGCGGAGGAGACGGGGACGGTGCTCTTCCGGCGGTGGTCACGGCCGTTCGGCGCGCCGCCCGGAACCGCGATGACCGAGGTGACCGTCGCCCGCCCCGGGCTGTCGTGGAGCGCGGAGGACGTACGCGCGGCGGTCGCGGAGTTCCTCGGCTTCCGGGCGGCCGCGGCCGCCTCCCCGTCCTGACACGGCGGGGACGGGAGCGGCCGGGCGGCGGGGCGCCACGCCTGTGGTGCCGCGGTTACGAGGGTGCGCGGCGTGACGGGGCACGGAGCCCGTCCTCGACGACCACGGCGGCACCGCGGCCGGCGCAGGCCCGGCGGGCCGTCACCCCGGATCACGCGCGTGACGGCGTCACGCGGTGCCGCCTCCGGCCCTGACCAGCCGCGTCTCGTACGCGAGGACCACGGCCTGCACCCGGTCGCGCAGTTCGAGCTTCGCCAGGATGCGGCCCACGTGGGTCTTCACCGTGGCCTCCGACAGCACGAGCTGCGCCGCGATCTCCCCGTTGGAGAGGCCCTGCGCGACGAGCGTGAGCACCTCCGTCTCGCGGTCGGTCAGCCGCTCCAGGCCGCGGGTGAGAGGTCCGGGCGTCGTCGAAGGCAGCACGGTCGAGAAGCGGTCGATGAGGCGGCGGGTGGTGCTCGGCGCGACGACGGCGTCACCGCTGTGCACGGCGCGAATGGCGGCGAGCAGGTCGTCCGGCGGCACGTCCTTCAGCATGAAGCCGCTGGCCCCCGCTTTGAGCGCCGTGAAGGCGTACTCGTCGAGGTCGAAGGTGGTCAGGATGAGCACCTTCGGAGCGCCCGGGCCGCCCTCGCCCTCCGTGCAGATACGGCGGGTCGCCTCGACGCCGTCGACGTTGGGCATCCGTACGTCCATCAGCACGACGTCGACCTTCGTGGAGCGCAGCCGCTCCAGCGCCTCGGCGCCGTCCCCCGCCTCCGCCACGACCTCCATGTCCTCCTGCGCACTGAGGACCATGCGGAAGCCGGTGCGCAGCAGTACCTGATCGTCGACGAGCATCACGCGGATGGTCATGGGTCGTCCCTTCGGGCGGGGGGGCCGAGGTCGGGGGCGGGTCGGGGGCGGGGGGGTCTCGGGCGGGCGGACGCGGGTACCGCCGCAGATCAGGGGACGGCCTTCAGCGGCAGCACCGCGCATATGCGGAAACCGCCCCCGGGACGGGGCCCGGTCTCCAGACTTCCGCCCACCATGCCGACGCGTTCGCGCATGCCGATGAGGCCGTGGCCGAGCCCGTCGGTGCCGCCCTCCTCGTACATCTCGCGCTCCGCGCCCCGTCCGTCGTCCTCGGCGAGCAGCGACAGCTCGTCGGTGCCGTAGCGGAGGCGGACGGTGGCGCCGACGTCCGGCCCGCCGTGCTTGCGGGAGTTCGTCAGGGCCTCTTGCACGACGCGGTAGGCCGTCAGTTCGATGCTGCTCGGCAGCGGGCGCGGCGTCCCCTCGATCGTGAAGCTCACAGCGAGCCCGGCGCCGCGCACCTGCTCGATCAGCTCGGAGAGCTGGTCGACGCCCGGCTGCGGCCCGTACTCCCCGGCGCCCTCGCGGCCGGACGCGCCGTCCGGGCCGCTCTCGCCGGTGCGCAGCACGCCCAGCAGGCGCCGCATCTCCGCCAGCGCCTGGCGGCCCGTGCCCGAGATCGTGGAGAGCGCCTGCTTCGCCTGCTCCGGCGCGGAGTCCAGGACGTACGCGGCGCCGTCGGCCTGCACCACCATCACCGAGACGTTGTGCGCGACGACGTCGTGCAACTCCCGCGCGATGCGGGCGCGTTCGGCCGCCGCCGCGATCTGCGTCTGCGCCTCGCGCTCCTTCTCGAGTCGGGTGGCGCGCTCTTCGAGCTGCGCGTAGTAGGCGCGCCGGGTGCGCAGCGAGTCGCCCAGCACCCAGGCGAGCACGAAGGTGACGGTGAGGAAGATGTCGCCGAGGATCGCCCCGGCGAGGGTCTGGTTCTCGTCGGGCCAGCGGAGCGTCGCGATGGTGGGTGCGGCGACCGCCCCGCCCAGGGCGAAGCGGGAGGCCCAGCGGATGTTGCGGGACGCCACCGTGAAGACGATCACCAGCATGGCGAAGTTCGCGGGCCCCACGTCGACGTGGGTCACGACCTGCGCGACGCCGGTGCCGGTGGCGAGGACCAGCATCTTCTCCGCTGTGCGGCGGCGCAGCGCGACCACCAGGCAGAGCGCGAGGACGATCGGGACCGCCGCGACCTGCTCCTTCGGCCCCTGCGGCAGGCCCTCGGAGTCGGACTCGACGCTCGCGAGGAACCACACCGAGGAGATCATCAGCAGCAGGACAGCCCAGCAGCTGTCCACCCAGGTGGGATGCCGGCGGATGAAGTCGTAGATGCGGTTCACATAACCCAGCGTATGGAGGCCGGGTACGTCCCGGGGTCAGCCCGGCGGCCGATACGGGGGCCGTGCATCTACTCCCCAAGGTGGAGGAGGACGCTCCGGCGCTCTGCCCCAGGCCGTGTCTGACAAAGTGCGCCTTGCTCGCGACGGCTGGCACGCACATCCCCTGCGTAGTCGAATCGACTGAGTAGCCCACTACGAGGACGAACCTCCGCTTCGGGACTGCACACACCGTCCGCCGCGAGCACCGCCCCTGCGGCGGACGACGCCATTCGTCAGACACGCCCTAGCGTGGTCCCGTGAACACGCCCGAGGATCACGCGCCCGAAGATCAGCCTCACCCCCTCCGCCGGACCGGCGGCCCGTCCGGCGGCGAGTGGACGACCTGGCGTGCGGCGGCGGAACGGGCCCTGTACGGGACGAGCGGGGTGGGCGGAACCGGCCCCCGCGACGACGGGGACGGGTCCGCGGCCGGGAACGGAGTCCGCGCGGGGAACGCGGCTGGGAAGGGAGTCGGGGACGGGAACGGCCCCGACTTGCAGCTGCCCGGCTTCTTCGTCCGCGAGCGGCCCGGCGCGCACTTCCGTACGTCCGTCCATGCCTCGCCTCTCTTCGCGCAGGCCGTGGCGCGGCTGCTGCTGTACGTCGACGAAGCGCTCGGCCACCCCGCCGAACTGGCCTTCGTCGACGTCGGGGCGGGGGCGGGCGAGCTGCTCACCGGCGTACTCGCCGCACTCCCCGAGGAGGCCGCCGGACGCGTACGCCCTTACGCCGTCGAACGGGCGCCCCGTCCGGAGGGGCTGGACGAGCGCGTCGTCTGGCTACCCGAACTGCCCGCCGCAGCAGGGCTGTCGGGGTTGCTCTTCGCGAACGAGTGGCTCGACAACGTTCCCGTCGACGTGGTGGAGACCGGGCCCGGCGGAGTGCCCCACACGGTGCTCGTACGGCCGTCCGACGGCGCGGAGCGGCTCGGCGGACCGCCCGAAGGCCCGGACGCCGCATGGCTCGCGCAGTGGTGGCCTCTCGCCCCCGGGGGTCTGCCGGCGACGGCGGACCCCACGCTGTCGTACCCGGAAGCCCGGGAGCCGGAGGTCGGGCTCCGTGCGGAGATCGGGCGGCCCCGCGACGAGGCGTGGGCAGCTGCCGTCCTGACGCTGGAGAGGGGCCTGGCCGTCGCCGTCGACTACGCGCACTTCCGCGAGAACCGCCCTCCCTTCGGCACGCTCACCGGCTATCTCGACGGCCGCGAGACCCGCCCGGTCCCCGACGGGAGCCGCGACCTCACCGCCCACGTCGCGCTCGACGCCTGCGCCGCGGCCGGAGCCCTCGCCGCCCAACGGAGGCGGCGCGCTTCCGGCCCGGCCGACGACCACGCGGTCCGTGGGCGCACAGACGGTGGCCGCGGCCGTCCGGACGACACGGACGTCGAGGCCTCGCACAGCGAGGACGCCGCCGCCGACAGGTACGCAGCAGCCAAGTACGCCGAGGACGGGTACGCACCCGGCGAGTACGCACAAGCCGGGTACACCGGCGAGGGGCGCCTCCCCGGCGGGCGCGCAGACGGTGGCCGCGGCCGTCCGGACGACACGGGCGTGGAACCCTCTGCGCAACCCGTGCTGCTGTCCCAGCGAGACGCCCTGCACGCGCTCGGCGTCCACGGCGCCCGCCCCCCGCTGCGGCTCGCGTCTGCGGAACCGGCCGAGTACGTACGGCAGTTGGCCGCCGCCGGTGAAGCCGCGGAGCTGACCGACCCGGGAGGACTGGGCGCCTTCAGCTGGCTGGTGCAGCCACTGGGCGGTGTCTCGCCGCCGGTCTCGCCGCCCTTTCGCTGAACGAACGGCGCGCACCCGCCGCGGACTCACTTGCTGCGCCGGCCTTGCACGAGGCGCACTCACCCCGCACTGAACGCCTCGCACCCCGGGCCCCTCGCGTCACGCACCCACTACGTCATCCACCGTTCCGGACGCGCCTCGCGCCGCCCCAGCCGCGACCGCTCCGCCTGCGCGTGGACCAGCGCCTCCGCTTCGTCCGCGTCGCGCATGGCGGCCGCGGTCCAGCCGTTCGCTCCATGGTCGACGCAGACGTCCGCGAGACGCATCCGCCGCTGCCACGGGCCCTGTTCCCACCGGACGCTCTGCACCTTCGCATGGGGCACCAGCGTGGTCCGCCTCCTGAGCAGCCCGCTGCGCGTGACGAAGACGGCATCGGTGACCCCGTGCCCGTATCCGCGCCAGAACAGCGGCGTGCACCAGCGCGCACGCCGCGGCACAGGCGTGACCACCTCCTCCACGGCGGCGAGCCCGAGCCCGGGGAGGATCCGGCCGAGCACCGCCGCGACCTCGTCCCGCCGCGCCACGGGTATCAGCACGCCGCCCTTGTCCTTGCCCGCCCCCGCGATCTCCAGGTCGACCCGCAGCCAGCCGCGGCGCCGCCACAGCAGCGGTTCGGTGATCTTGACGGACTGCACCCGCCCCGGCGGTACGGTCGCGTGCTCGCGGTCCAGCAGGCCGTGGTCGAGGCGGAGGCCGTCGGGTGACTCGGCCACAGTCCAGTCGTACTCCTTGAGGAAGCGCCCGCCCGTGCTCGCCCATACGCCGCCCAGCGCGGGGACGAGCACGGCGAGCCCCGCCAGGAAGCTGTCGCTGACCGCGAAGACGACGACGGGCACCGCCGCCATCGCGAGGAGGGCGCCCCAGCCCGTGCCCATCAGCAGCAGGCCCGTCACGAGAGTGCGGGTGTCGACGCGCAGCAGCTCGCGGGAGGGCGCCTCCCCCGCCTCCGGCGCCGCCTCGGGCGCGATCCCCGCGGCGCGCGCGAGGAGTTCGGCACGCAGCTCCACGGCTTCCCGTTCGCTGAGGAAGGCCAGTTCGTCTTTGTCCTCCGTGCCGACCACGTCCAGCTTGAGCTTCGCGACCCCGGCGACACGGGCGAGGAGCGGGCGCCCCACGTCGACGGCCTGGACGCGGTCCAGACGGATGTGCGCGGTGCGGCGGAAGACGAGCCCCGTACGGATGCGCAGCTCGGTGTCGGTGACGAGGTAGCTCGTGAACCACCACGAGAAGAAGCCGTAAGCCGCCGCTGCCGGGAGCAGCACCGCGAACGCGGCGACCAGCCATCCCGTGGTGAGGTGCGAGAACCACTCGCGGGTCCGCTCGAAGTCGTGCACGGAGAACGCGATCAGACCGGCGACCGGCGCCCAGGCCCGCCGCCACGGCGTCGAGGGGTGCAGCCGCCGTCCGGCCTCCCGTGGCTGCAACACCGGGCCGCCGGGCGCCGCATGCGCCCGCGCCTCACCGCCCTCCCGGGCCGGGGGTTCCGCCTCCCGCGTGCCCTCCGGCATGCCGCTCACAGCCCCGCCGACCGCGCGCCGCCCAGCTCCGTCAGACGGTCGCGCAGCCGCTCCGCCTCCTGCGGCACGAGCCCGGGTATGGCGGCGTCCGTCGTCGCGGCCGCCGTGTGGAGCTGGAGGCGGGCCAGGCCGTAGCGGCGTTCCAGCGGCCCGGACGTGACCTCCACGAGCTGCATCCGCCCGTAGGGCACCACCGTCAGCTCGCGCCACAGCACGCCGCGGCTGATCAGCAGGTCGTCCTCGCGCTCCGCGTACCGCCACGAACGCCAGTTGCGCTCGATCGCGCCCCAGCCCCACGCCGCCACCACGAGCGGGAGCAGCGCGAAGGCCGCCCAGCCCGGACCTGCCGTCAGGCCGAGGAGGGCCGCGAGGCCGACTGCCGCCGGCACCATCGTGAACAGCAGGACGAGCCGCCGCACCTTCAGCAGGGCCCGTTCGACGCCCTGCCACTGCTCGGGTGCGCCCTCACTCCGGGAATCGCCCTCGGACGCCCCGCCCGGCGCTCCTCCTGGCGCGCGCCCCGGATCGCCGCCTGCCGCGACCCGCACATCGTCGGACCTCTGCCCCCGGCCGTGCCCCGGTGTCCCGCCCGGACGGCCTGTCCCCGTCGTCATGCGGCCAGCGTAGGCGGCGCCCCGCACGCCGCACAGGCCTGTGGACAACGCCGGGCCGGCGGTGAATTCGCGACCGCCACGAGCCGCCGCGCCAGAGAGTGCGAGACTGAGGCCCATGAGTCAGCGGACGACGACGGGCGACGCCACCGGAACGCCCCGGCCCTCGGGCACGCGGACGACGGTCGGCGTGGGCGGCGCCGCCGAGAGCACCGACATGGTGCTCAACATCGGCCCGCAGCACCCCTCGACGCACGGCGTGCTCCGACTGCGCCTCGTCCTCGACGGCGAGCTGATCAGCGAGGTCGAGCCCGTGGTCGGCTACATGCACCGGGGCGCCGAGAAGCTCTTCGAGGCCCGCGACTACCGGCAGATCATCGTCCTCGCGAACCGCCACGACTGGCTCTCCGCCTTCTCGAACGAGCTGGGCGTCGTCCTGGCGGTCGAACGCATGCTGGGCATGGAGGTCCCCGTCCGCGCCGTGTGGCTGCGGACGCTGCTCGCCGAACTCAACCGCGTGCTCAACCACTTGATGTTCCTCGGCTCCTATCCGCTGGAACTGGGCGGCATCACGCCCGTGTTCCACGCCTTCCGCGAGCGGGAGGAGCTGCAGCACGTCATGGAGGAGCTGTCCGGCGGCCGGATGCACTACATGTTCAACCGCGTCGGCGGCCTCAAGGAGGACCTGCCCGCGGGGTGGCAGGGCAGGGCCCGGCAGGCTGTGGCGGACGTGCGGTCCCGGATGGACGTCTTCGACCGGCTCGTGACGGGGAACGAGATCTTCCGCGGCCGTACGCGCGGAGTCGGCGTACTCGGTCAGGAGACCGTGCAAGCCTACGGAGTGAGCGGCCCGATCGCCCGCGCGTCCGGCGTCGACTTCGATCTCCGGCGTGACGAGCCGTACTTGGCGTACGGGGAGCTCCAGGACGTCCTGAAGGTCGTCACCCGCGACGAGGGCGACTGCCTGGCCCGCTTCGAGGTGCTGCTCGAACAGGCCCACAATTCGCTCGACTTGGCCGACGCCTGCCTGGACCGGCTCGCCAAGCTGCCGCCGGGCCCCGTGAACCAGCGGCTGCCGAAGGTGCTCAAGGCGCCGGAGGGTGCCACGTACGCCTGGACGGAGAACCCGCTCGGCCTCAACGGCTACTACCTCGTCTCCAAGGGCGAGAAGACGCCGTACCGGCTCAAGCTGCGCTCGGCCTCGTTCAACAACATCCAGGCGCTGACCGAGCTGCTCCCGGGCACGCTCGTCGCCGACATGGTGGCGATCCTGGGCTCGTTCTTCTTCGTCGTCGGCGACATCGACAAGTAGCCGTCAAGCAGCGGCGCGGACGGCGGGACGCGTCGGCGCCGCGGCGCGCGACGTCGCAGTACCGCGACGTCGTGGCGCTGCGACGTGGTCGTCCGTGGCGCTGTGACGGGGCCGTATCAGGACGGGACGGGGCCGGACCCGGGGCTCAGCCGGCGTTGCGCACCCTGGCCTGCTTGGAGCCCGACTTCGACGCGGACCCTCCGGACGCCCTGTGCCGGGCCTTGGACTCGCCGGTCCCGGACCTCGTAGCGCCGGCGGCCGTCCCGTTCGCCTTGCCGGCGGAACCGGCCTTCCCGGACTCGGCCGCGTCCTTTGCCCGCCCGGACGGCTTTCCGGCGTCGGGCGCCGCGTCAGGCTCCTCGGCGGACGATGCACCGGGCGCTGCACCGGGCGCTGCACCGGACGCCGCGCTCCCGGACTCCGGGGTTTCCTGCGCCGGTTCGGCGGCCGACGCCGCCGCCGGCTTCCCGGAAGCGTCCTCCGCGGAGTCCGCAGCGGAACGGCCGGTCCCGGAGGTCACGCCGGAGTCACCGGCGCCGCCCGCGGGCTGCGGCTTCTCCTCCTCGTGCCCCTGCTCCTGCTCCCGCTGTTCGCGCTCGGCCCGCGCACCCTCATCCGGCTCGGGGCCGTCGTCCGTCTTCGCGGAGGACGTTTCGACGGTCGTCGCCGCGTCGTCGAGGAACACCGGGGCACCCGCCACCGGCTTCCCGGGCCAGGCCCCCGTAGCCGCCGCGGCCTTGCCGCCAGCGGGCTCCGTCCCGTCCCCGGCCTTGCTCTCGTCCGTCTCCCCGTGGGAGGGACCGGCGGGTGCGGGAACCACTCCCGCCTCCTGCGCCGGCTTCCCCTGCGGGGTGGGTGCGCCTCCGGCTCCGGACGCGCTGCGGCGTGCGGCCCGGCCGGGCTTCTTCCGCCGTTCGTCCGGCTTCGCCGTCGTCTTCGCAGCCCCGACGCCGGTGACGCCCGCGCCGTCAGCACCGTCCACGCCCTCGGCACCGGTGCCGCCCGTGCTGCCGGAACCGCCCGCGTCACCGGAACCGCCCGCGATGTCGACGCCGCCCTCGGGCCGCGCCGCAGCCCGCGCGGGCTCGTCCGGGTTCGCGGGTTCGCCGGGCTGCGTGGGTTCGCCCGGCTTCGCCGGTCCTCCCGCGTCCCGCGTCTGCCTGGGCTCCCGTACGGGGGGCGGCGTGGGCGCGGTCTTCTTCGCGCGCCGCTTCGGCTTGGAGGCGCCGGTGCCGAAGAAGTCGAACGCACCGCCCTCCTGGTCGGTACCGGGCTCGTCCGGCGCCGGCTTCGGCTTCCGGTTGGCCCGCTCCCGCTGCCGCTCCTCCTCGCGCGCCAGCTCGCGCTGCTCCTGCTCGCGGCGCTCCTGCTCCTGCTGCTCCAGCTCCTCCTGCCGGGCCTGCTCCTCGCGTTCGAGCTTCCGGCGGAGGTTGCGGTCCAGGTGCTTCAGCGCCTCGTTGGCCTGCAGGTACGTCAGCGGCGTCGGCGCCCCGGCCGGGCTGCGGTGGTCCGTCGCGGAGGACGTGAGCGCCTTCGCGGGCTCGCCCGACTCGATCTCCAGCCGGCGGCGCACCTCAAGGGCGCTCGCCCGCTCGGTCTCGGCGTGCGCGTACCGCCGGAGCAGATCCGCGTGCTCGCTGCGCAGCTCCGCCAGTTCGGACCGCTTCTCCCGCAGCCGCCCCTGCAGCTTCTCGCGGGCCTCGCGGATCTCCTCGACCTCGGATTCCAGTTCGGCGTACCGCTCCTCGGCGCGCCAGTCGGCGCTGGTCTGCTGCTGCTTGAGCTCGCCGACCCGCCTGCCCGCCGCCCGGTCCCAGGCACGCAGCATCACCGCGCCGGTGACGGCCGCGGCCGCGGCCGCGAGGACGCAGAACCGCAGCAGCACCGTGTCCGTATCGGAGAAGCCCGCCTCGCCGAAGAGCCACGCACCTCCCGCGCAGATCAGCGCGGCGGCAGCGATGCTCGCCGGAGCGAGTGACCGGTGCAGTGGCTGCGATTGGCGATGGCGTCCACGAGGCATGGCCTGGAATGTACCGTGCAAGGCTCCGATCAGGCACCGGCCACGGGGCATTGTTACTACCCCTCCACCCGCGCCTGTCTGCTTCGCCCTCCGCTGTCCTGATCGGAGCCCGCACCCGGGCCCTAGAGCAGGTTCTTCTCCTTGAGGTAGTCCTCCGCGACGTCCTTGGGCTTCTGACGCTCGGCGTCGACCTTGCGGTTGAGGTCCGTCAGGTCCTTCGTCGTGAGCGTCTCGGTCAGCTTGCCCAGGGCGTCCGCGACCTTCTTGCCGCCCGCCTTCTTCGCGTTGACGACAGGCAGCACGTTGTCGGCGTTCTGGAGCCGCTTGTCGTCGTCGAGGAGGACCAGTCCGAAGTCCTCGAGCGTGGCGTCCGTGGTCGTGGTGAGGACGAGCTGGTCGGTGCCGTTCTTGACGGCCTCCTTGGCCTGCGTGGTGCCGACGCCCTTGGGGTCGATGTCCGTGATGTCGATGCCGTACTTCTTCTCGAGACCGGGGCGGCAGAACGGCCGCTCCTCGCACTCGTCGCTCGCGGCGAGCTTGATCTTCTCGCCGGACTTCCCGAGGTCGGAGAGGGTCTTGAGCTTGTGCTTGCCGGCGAAGTCCTTCGTGACGGCGAACGCGTTCTGGTCCACCGCCTCACCCGCCGGAAGCACCTTCAGCCCGCGGGGCTTCGCCAGCTTCTCCAGCGCGGCGACGGTCTCCTCCACGTCGCTGGAGGCGACGGGCTCGGCCTTGGGCCCGTTCTTCTTCGCGTTCAGGAACTCGGCCAGCGTCGCCGCGTACTCGGGTACGACGTCGATGTCGCCCTTCTCCAGGGCCGGTTCGTACAGTTCGCGGTTCTTGAGCTTGCTGATCGACGTCTCGTAGCCCGCCTTGGTCAGCAGCTGCGCGTACAGCTCCGCCATGACCTGCGACTCGGTGAACCCCGCCGAGCCGACGACCAGTTCGCCCTTGGAACCGCCGTCCGCCGAGGCGCCGCCCTCCTTCTCCAGGCTGTTCCCGCCGCAGGCCGTCAGGGCCGCGGCCAGCACGGCGACGCTGCCGCAAGCGGCCACGACGCTGCGCGCACGGCGGGTACGGCGTGCGCCGCGAGGACCGCCGTGCGCCTGCTCGGGCTGTGCTGCCTTGTTCATGAGAGATCCACCATTCGTCGGATGCCGGGTCACGGGGTAACGGAGACCGGAACGCCCGGGCAGCGAGCCGTCAGGCCGTCGGCTGCGCGGGAATCACCTTTTCATCGAACTTGTCGGGCGTCGATCGGGAAGGGGAACCGGATCGCGGACCGTCCGTGGAAGGCTGCGGCTTCCCGCCCCCGCGGCGGCGTCCCCGCATCGGGTCGAGGAACCGCTCCGCCACCACCAGCACGCCCTCGACCAGCAGCGCCAGCGCCGCCACGAGCGCGGCGCCCGCCACGACCTGCGGGGTGTCGTACGTGCCGAAGCCCGCGGTGATGATCCGTCCGAGACCGCCGCCGCCGGGCAGCGCGGCCAGGGTGGCGGTCGCCACGACCTGTACGGCGGCCGAGCGCACCCCCGTCATGATCAGCGGGAACGCGAGCGGCACCTCCACACGGGCCAGGAGCTGCCGGCCGGACATGCCCATGCCGCGCGCCGCCTCCACGACGTCGCGGTCGGTCTCCCGCATGCCGACGTAGGTGTTCGTCAGCAGCGGCGGCAGCGCGAACAGCACCAGCGCGATGATGGTCGGCAGGTCGCCCTGCTTCCCGAGGGGGCTCAGTGTCAGCAGCACCAGAACGGCGAACGTGGGCACCGCACGCCCGGCGTTGGAGATGTTCACCGCCAGCGCGCCGCCGCGCCCCACGTGGCCGAGCCACAGCCCGGCCGGGAGCGCGATGAGGCAGGCGGCCCCCAGGCAGACGGCCGTCAGGTAGAGGTGCTCGCCGAGCCTGTGGACGACGCCGTCGCCGCCGGTCCAGTTGGAGCCGGTGGCCAGCCACGTCCACGCGTCCAGGAAGAAGCCCATCGTCACGCCTCCTTGCCGGCGGCGGCCGGAACGGTGTCCACAGGTCCGCCGGGCTCCGGCCCGCCGGCCCCGCCGTCCTCGCCCGGCCCGCGCCCGGCGTCCCGGCCGCGCCGCGGCTTCCGGGCCCCCGCGCGCACCCACGGCGTCAGCAGCCGCTGCACCCCCAGCAGCAGCACGTCCGCGAGTACGGCCAGCAGCACGCAGATCACGGACGCGGTCAGCACCTGCGCCTTGAAGAAGCTGTCCATGCCCTCGTAGATGAGGTTCCCGAGCCCGCCGAACCCGACGATCGCTCCGACCGTCGTCAGCGCCACCGCCGAGACCGTCGCGATGCGCAGGCCGGCCATCAACGCCGGGAGGGAGAGGGGGAGTTCCACTCCGAACAGCAGCCGGCCCGGCCCGTAGCCCATGCCGCGGGCGGCTTCCCTGGCGTCGTCGGGAACCGACTCCAGCCCGGCCAGGATGTTCCGTACGAGGACGGTGAGCGAGTACAGCACCAGCCCCGTCACCACCACCGACGCGCCCACTCCGAACAGCGGCAGCAGCAGGGCGTACATGGCGAGCGAGGGAACGGTGTAGAGGATCGTGGTCAGCCCCAGCACGGGGCCGTACGCGCGCTGCCAGCGGCGGGCCGCGAGCGCCAGGGGGAAGGCGACGAGCAGCGCGAGCACCACGGAGACGACGGTGATCCACACGTGCTGCGCCGTGGCGTCGGCCAGTTCCTGGCCGCGGGAGGTCACGTACTCGGGGCAGATCCACTCGTTCGCGGAAAGGCAGTCACCACCGGCCTTCCCGGCCGCCCCGGCCAAGGCCGCGTCAGCGCCGTACAACCCGTCCACCCCGCTCACCCCGCTCGCCGTGCACTCGTCCCGCCCTCGCTCGGGCGCCGCCCCTCACGCGGCGCTCGTGCGCGCCCGTAAGCATGACGGGAGACCTTACAGTCCGCTACCGGTGAGCGCCCCGAACTGCCACACTCCTGCAACACAGCCTTCATACGGGCCACGGCACAATCCCCCCGGGGCCCCCGGAACGGGCGAGCGGCACCGGCCCCCGTCCTGCCGACGAGCGACGAGATTGAGACCATGATCCGCTTCGAGAACGTCACAAAGCGCTATCCGGACGGCACCACGGCCGTGCACGACCTGTCACTCGAGGTCGCGGAGGGCGAACTGGTCACGCTCGTCGGGCCGTCCGGCTGCGGCAAGACGACCACCATGAAGATGGTCAACCGCCTCATCGAGCCGTCGTCCGGGCGGATCCTCCTCGACGGCGAGGACATCTCCGCCGTCGACCCCGTCGAACTGCGGCGCCGCATCGGTTACGTCATCCAGCAGGTCGGCCTCTTCCCGCACAAGACCGTCCTCGAGAACACCGCGACGGTCCCCTACCTGCTGGGCTGGTCGAAGGCCGAACGCCGCGAACGGGCGGCCGAGCTGCTGCAACTCGTCGGTCTCGACCCCGCCCGCTACGGCGACCGGTACCCGGACCAGCTCAGCGGCGGGCAGCGGCAGAGGGTCGGGGTGGCCCGCGCTCTCGCCGCCGACCCGCCGGTGCTGCTGATGGACGAGCCGTTCGGCGCGGTCGACCCCGTCGTGCGGGAGCACCTGCAGACCGAGTTCCTGAAGCTGCAGTCGACGCTCCACAAGACCGTCCTCTTCGTCACCCACGACATCGAGGAGGCCGTGCGCCTCGGCGACCGCATCGCCGTCTACGGCGACGGCCGCATCGAGCAGTTCGACCCCCCGGCGAAGGTGCTCGGCGCCCCCGCCACTCCGTACGTGGCGGACTTCGTCGGGGCCGACCGCGGGCTCAAGCGGCTCTCCGTCACCCCGATCGAGCGCGGCGACCTGGAGGCCCCGCCGGTCGTGCACCTCGACGACCCGCTCGACAAGGCCCGTGCCCGTATGCGCGCCGACGGCGCACGCTGGGCCGTGGTCCTCGACGATGCGGACGAACTGCACGGCTGGCTCTCCGCGGAGGCGGCGGGAGCCACTGGTGGGGACGGGGCGGAGGGCGCCACGGCGCAGGACGAGACCGCGGCTCCCGTGACCGTCGCCGACCACGCCCGCCGCATGGAGGCCTGGCTCCCCCTCGGCGCGCCCCTGAAGCAGGCGTTCAGCAGCATGCTCCAGCACGACGCGGGCTGGATCGCGGTGCTCGACGAAGCGGACCGCTTCGTCGGCGTCCTGACCCCCAGCCGCTTGCACGAGGCGCTGCGCCGTTCGATCGACGCGGACGAACGGGACGTGAGCAGGGGCGAAGTCGAGCTGGAGACGGTGGCGGACGCCTGAGCACCCGGCCCGGCCGCCGCCCCCGTCATGCCCTGTAGGGGCCGCGGCACGGGCCGGCCGGGTCGGTCGGCCTGGTCACAGAGCCGGGCCGCCGGTTGACCGCGGGTGGCCGCCGTGCTTCACTCCAGCGCATGAACGGCACCGAGCTGCATCCCTGGCGGAGGGTCCACCTGGACCTGCTCCGCTACGTGGGCTGCCTGTGTCGTCCGTCCTGCTGATCGCTTCCTGCCATCGCGCGCCCGCCGGGCGCCGCACACCGATCACCCGCCAGGACGGTTCCCGTGTCATCTGCGTCTCCCGCACCCGCGTCCCCTCTGCCCGCCTCCGGTCCGCAGCCCGCGCCCGGAGCCGCCGGACCGGACCGCGGCCCCACGACGACGGCACCCGCCGCGGCGCCCAGCGAAGCCGAACTCCTCGACTTCGTACGGGCCACCGCCGCCGACGAGCAGCTCGTCGCCTCCCTCCCCCTCGACCCCGACGGCCGCACCTGGCTCCGCCTCAACGGCCCCGGCGGCAGCGAGGCATGGATCATCGGCTGGCCTCCCGGTACGGGCACCGGCTGGCACGACCACGGCGGCTCACGGGGTGCCTTCGCCACAGCCAGGGGGGAACTGACGGAGGACTCTCTCGCCGCCCGCATCCCCACGGAGGGCTGGAAGACGCTGGAGCTCGCCGACGGCGTGGACCGCGAACGCCGGCTGTCCGCGGGCAGCGGCCGCGCATTCGGCCCGCACCACGTGCATCAGGTGCTCAACGAGTCGGACGGGACGCACGCCGTCTCCGTGCACGCCTACTACCCGCCGCTGCCGCTGATGCGCCGTTACAGCCGCACGGGAGCACTGCTGCGCCTGGAGCAGGTCGAGCGCCCGGGGGAGTGGGAATGACGCGTCCGGAGCCCGCCGGCCACGGGCAGCCCGCCGGTCCCGCCGTGGAGCAGCCGCCCAGCCGCATCGACGCCTTGCTGGAGTCGGCCCGCTCCACCCTCGACGGGCGACTCACCCCGCAGGAGGCGGCAGACGCCCAACGGGAGGGCGCCCTGCTGGTGGACATCCGCTACGCCGCTCTGAGGGACCGCGACGGCACCGTCCCCGGCGCCCTGGTCGTCGAACGCAACGAGCTGGAGTGGCGGCTCGACCCCACGTGCCCGCACCGCTCACCCGAGGCGACGGGCTCCGAGCTGCGGATCGTCGTACTGTGCAACGAGGGCTACGCGTCCAGCCTGGCCGCCCGGTCGCTCCGCGAACTGGGTCTGCACCGGGCGACGGACCTCGACGGCGGCTTCCAGGCGTGGCGTGCGGCCGGACTGCCCCTTCTGCCGCCGGTCCGCCCCGCGAAGGACGATCCGCCTACGCTGGAGACATGAACCCCTCGCGTGGCCACGTAACCGGACTTCCCGAGTGGAACCGCTGTGCGGTGATGGGGGTGGTCAACGTCACCCCCGACTCCTTCTCCGACGGCGGCAAGTGGTTCGACAGCGAGATCGCCGTCAAGCGCGGCCTCGACCTCGTCGCCGAGGGCGCCGACCTGGTCGACGTCGGCGGCGAGTCCACCCGGCCCGGGGCGCCCCGCGTGGACGAGAGCGAGGAGCTGCGCCGGGTGCTGCCCGTCGTCCGCGGCCTGGTCTCGGAGGACGTCCTCGTGAGCGTCGACACCATGCGCGCGTCCGTCGCGGAGGCCGCCGTCGAGGCGGGTGCCGTGATGGTCAACGACGTCAGCGGCGGCCTCGCAGACCCGCGGATGGTGCCGCTGGTCGCGGAGGCGCGGGTGCCGTTCGTGGTCATGCACTGGCGCGGCCAGTCCATCGACATGAACAACCGGGCCGTCTACGACGACGTGACGTCCGAGGTCGTCGGTGAGCTGCGGACGAGCCTCCGGCAGGCCGTCGACGGCGGCATCGCGCCGGAGCGCATCATCGCCGACCCCGGCCTGGGTTTCGCCAAGCAGGCCCAGCACGACCTGCGCCTCGTCGCCGAACTGGCCCGGCTGCGCGCCGAGTTGGGGCACCCCCTGCTGGTGGCCGCCTCGCGCAAACGGTTCCTGGGACACGTGCTGGCGGGCCCGGACGACACGGCTGTCCCACCCGCTCGCGAACGCGACGCGGCGACAGCCGCGGTCTCGGCCCTCGCCGCCCGCGAGGGCGCCTGGGCGGTACGGGTCCACGAGGTACGGGCCAGCGCCGACGCGGTCCGCGTCGCCCGCGCCGTCGAGGAAGCCGCGGACGGCGGCACCGCAGCGCCGGGGCGAGCCGGCCCCGGTCAGGCGGCCGGCACCGGCGCACGCGCGGGGCGGGCCCGGTGAGCCACGGGGCGAGCACCGACATCGAGGCGGTCGAGGCCGCCAACACCGCCCTGTACGACGCGGTGGAGCACGCCGACCTCGACGCCCTGACCAACCTGTGGATGGACGACGGAGTCAGCGTCGTCCACCCGGGCTGGCCCACCCTCACCGGCCGTGAAGAGGTGCTGCGCTCCTACGCGCTCATCATGGCCAACACCGACTACGTGCAGTTCTTCCTCACCGATGTGGACGTGTCGGTCCACGGCGACACCGCGCTCGTCAGCTGCACGGAGAACATCCTCAGCGGCGGTCCCGCCGAGGAGGACGGCTCCGCGGGCCCGCTGGTCGGCGGCCTCGTGGTGGCCACCAACGTCTTCCGCCGCACGGACGACGGACGGTGGAAGGTCTGGTCGCATCACGGCTCCCCCGTCCTCGTCGAGCGCGAGGACGAGGACGACGAGGACGGGCTCGACGACGGGGACGTCCACCTCTGACCCGCTGCCGGGGACGGAGCCGGGTCCGGGTCCCGGGCGCTTCCGGCCGTCCGCACTGCGTTCGCGTCACCCCGGATGTGGGCAGTGCCACTCATTCGCGTCACCAGGGCGGAATCAGCGCGTGACACGCGACGCTGTCGGGTAGGCACCCGCCCCGGGTCGGCGCAGTCGTGGCTCGCGGGTACATTCGAGGCGGAAATCAGCAGGATGTTCGAGCCGTGACGGCGCCAGACGCGTCAGGGCACGGCCAGGACGCAGACGGGAGGGATTCGCGTGGACCGGGTCTCGCTGCGCGGCCTTCGGGTCCGCGGGCATCACGGAGTCCTCGAAAGGGAACGGGAGGAGGGTCAGATCTTCGTCGTGGACGTCGAGCTGAGCCTGGACACCCGGCCGGCCGCCGAAGCCGACGACCTGACCAGAACCGTGCATTACGGCGTACTCGCCGAGGAGATCGTCTCCGTCGTCGAGGGAGACCCCGTCGACCTGATCGAGACGCTCGCCCAGCGGATCGCCGACGTCTGCCTCGCACACGAACCGGTGCAGGAAGCCGAGGTGATCGTGCACAAGCCGGACGCACCGATCACCGTGCCCTTCGACGACGTGACCATCACTATCAAGCGGAGCCGCGCATGACGCCGAACAGTGACCCGACCGTACAGCCGGTGCCGGCCTCCGTCGTGCACCAGGTCGACGCGGCAGACACCACTCTCCAGAACCCGCAGCAGGCGGTCATCGCGCTCGGCAGCAACGTCGGCAACCGCCTGGAGCGCCTGCAGAGCGCCGTCGACGCGCTCGCCGACACCCCGGGGCTCGCCGTCAAGGCGGTCTCCCCCGTCTACGAGACGGAGCCGTGGGGCGTGGAACCCGGCAGCCAGTCGTCGTACTTCAACGCCGTGGTCCTCGTACGCACGACCCTCCCGCCCGGCTCGCTGCTGGAACGCGGTCACGCCATCGAAGAGGCGCTGGAGCGCGTACGCGACGAGCGCTGGGGACCGCGGACGATCGACGTCGACATCGTCGCCTACCAGGGCGTCGTCTCGGACGACCCCAGGCTGACCCTGCCCCACCCCCGCGTGCACGAGCGTGCCTTCGTCCTCGTGCCGTGGCACGACGTCGACCCGGGTGCCGAGGTACCGGGCCGCGGCGCTGTCGCCGAACTCCTGGCCGGGCTGGGGAACGAGGGCGTCGCACCGCGCACGGACCTGGAACTCAGCCTGCCCGAGTAGTCGTTGGGAACCCCGTGAAGGAACTGCGTATCCCTGTCCTGGCGGGCGTCTTCGTCGTCGCCGGGGTACTGGCCTGGGCGGCGTCGCGCCTGTGGAACTCGCTGGGCACCCTGCCCGGCGTCCCCTCCGCCTCGCCGATCGTTCTCGCCGTCATCGCGACGGTGCTGCTGGCCACCGCCCTGTCGCTGCGCTCCAGGCTCAAGGCCCAGCGGGAGAGGGTGCCGGGCGCCAAGGGCGTCGACCCGATGATGGCCGCGAGGGCCGTGCTCTTCGGCCACGCCAGCGCGCTCGTCGCGGCACTGGTCGCCGGCATCTACGGCGGGGTGGGGGTCTTCCTCCTGATGGACAGCTCGGAGGCCCCCGCGCGCCAGGACCAGACGGTGTACGCCGGTCTGGCCGTTCTGGCGGGCGTCGCCGTCGTCGCTGCCGCGGTCTTCCTGGAGCGGGTCTGCCGCCTCCCCGACGACGATGACGACAACCCCCCGGCCGCCACAGCCGCCTGACGCCGGCGCCTGAGCGGAACCCGCAGGCCCACGACGGGGCCGGTGCCTCTTCCCGGCAGCCGGAGTTCCGGCAGCCGGAGCGCGGCGCCCCCCGTCCGGCCCGCGGCCGGGGGTCAGCGCAGGATCAGGCTCATCGCCTCGGAGCGGGTCGCCGCGTCCCGCAGCTGCCCGCGTACGGCCGAAGTGACGGTCTTCGCACCGGGCTTGCGTATGCCGCGCATCGACATGCACATGTGCTCGCACTCCAGCACGACGATCACGCCGCGCGGTTCGAGTATCCGCATCAGCGACTCCGCTATCTGCGTGGTCAGCCGCTCCTGCACCTGCGGACGGCGCGCGTAGACGTCCACGAGCCGGGCCAGCTTCGACAGCCCCGTTATCTTGCCGTCGACGGACGGGATGTAGCCGACGTGGGCGACACCGTGGAACGGCACGAGATGGTGTTCGCACGTGCTGAACACCTCGATGTCCTTCACCAGGACCATCTCGTCGTGCCCCAGGTCGAACGTCGTCGTCAGCACGTCCTCCGGACGCTGGTGAAGACCGGCGAAGAGCTCCCTGTAGGCGCGCGCCACCCGGGCGGGCGTCTCCCTCAGCCCCTCACGCTCCGGGTCCTCCCCGACCGCCAGCAGGAGCTCGCGCACGGCGTCCTGTGCCCTCTTCTCGTCGAAGACACCTGCCGCGCTCTGGTCCTCTTCACCGAGCATCACCGGGTCGGTCATCTGTCGCCTCGCTCCTGGTACTGGTACAGCAATGAGCCGCGCCCCTCAGGTCGGACAACCCGGGGGGCGCGGCTGACATTCCACGGCCCGATGTGGGCCGTCACACACAGACCGGTCAGTTCTCCGTGGGGTCCACCGGCTCGACGATGGCGTCCGAGTCACGAGGCCCGATCTCCTTGCCGCCCTTCTCGAGGCTCGGCGTCGCACCGTTCGCGAGCGCCGGCGACGAGACCGGAGGCCGCGTGGACGGCGTCCGCCTCGACGAACCGGTCCACGCGGGACGGCTCGGGCGCTTCACCACGGGGGCGAAGACCTCGGCGATCTCCTCCTTGCCGAGCGTCTCCTTCTCCAGCAGCGCGAGCACGAGGTTGTCGAGGACGTCGCGGTTCTCCACCAGGATTTCCCAGGCTTCGTTGTGCGCCGTCTCGATCAGGCTCTTGACCTCCTCGTCCACCAGCCCGGCGACCTCCTCGGAGTAGTCACGCTGGTGGCCCATCTCCTTGCCCAGGAAGGGCTCGGACTGGTCGGAGCCGAACTTGATCGCGCCGAGCCGCTCGGTCATGCCGTACTGCGTGACCATGGCGCGGGCCGTCGCGGTCGCCTTCTCGATGTCGTTCGCCGCACCCGTCGTCGGGTCGTGGAAGACGAGCTCCTCGGCCGCACGCCCGCCCAGCATGTAGGCGAGCTGATCGAGCATCTCGTTCCGCGTCGTCGAGTACTTGTCCTCGTCCGGCAGCACCATCGTGTAACCGAGGGCACGGCCTCTGGAGAGGATCGTGATCTTGTGGACCGGATCGGAGTTGGGCGAGGCCGCCGCCACCAGGGCGTGTCCGCCCTCGTGGTACGCGGTGATCTTCTTCTCCTTGTCGCTCATGATCCGGGTCCGCTTCTGCGGCCCGGCCACGACGCGGTCGATCGCCTCGTCCAGGAACTTGTTGTCGATCAGCTTGCTGTCGCTGCGCGCGGTGAGCAGCGCGGCCTCGTTCAGCACGTTGCTGAGGTCGGCGCCCGTGAATCCGGGCGTACGGCGGGCGACGGCACCCAGGTCCACGTCGGGAGCCATGGGCTTGCCCTTCTGGTGGACCTTGAGGATCTCGTGCCTGCCCTGCATGTCCGGACGGTCGACCGCGATCTGCCTGTCGAACCGGCCCGGGCGCAGCAGCGCCGGGTCGAGGATGTCCGGCCGGTTGGTGGCCGCGATGAGGATGACGCCGCCCTTGACGTCGAACCCGTCCATCTCGACGAGCAGCTGGTTCAACGTCTGCTCGCGCTCGTCGTGACCGCCGCCCATGCCGGCGCCGCGGTGGCGGCCGACGGCGTCGATCTCGTCGACGAACACGATCGCCGGGGCGTTGGCCTTGGCCTGCTCGAAGAGGTCACGCACCCGGGAGGCGCCCACACCGACGAACATCTCGACGAAGTCGGAACCGGAGATCGAGTAGAACGGGACCCCCGCCTCACCCGCGACCGCGCGGGCGAGCAGCGTCTTGCCGGTGCCGGGCGGGCCGTAGAGCAGCACGCCCTTCGGGATCTTGGCTCCCACCGCCTGGAACTTGGCGGGCTCCTGCAGGAACTCCTTGATCTCCTGGAGCTCCTCGCACGCCTCGTCCGCCCCCGCGACGTCGGTGAACGTCGTCTTGGGGGTGTCCTTGGTGATCAGCTTGGCCTTCGACTTGCCGAAGTTCATCACCCGGGAGCCGCCGCCCTGCATCTGATTCATCAGGAACAGGAAGACGACGATGATGAGCACGAACGGCAGGAACGAGAGCAGCATCCCGACGAACGGGTTCTGCTGCTGCGGCGCCACCGTGTAGCCCTTGGGGATTTCCCTCTGCTCGTACTTGCTCTGGAGTTTCTTGGCGAGGTCGACACCTTGGTTGTCGATGTAGCTCGCCTTGATCTTGTCGCTGTCCTCGACCTTGGCGCCGTCCTTGAGCTCGAGCTTCACGATCTGCTCATCGCCGGTCGTGAGCTCGGCGGACTTCACCTTGTCCTGGTCGATCGCCTGGACTACCTGTCCCGTGTCCACCGTCTTGAAGCCGCCGGACGAACCGACGACCTGCATCAACACGACCACGGCGAGGACGGCCAGCACGATCCACATGACCGGCCCGCGGAAGTATCGCTTCACGTCCATCCATACGGAGCGCGTGCGCCCCGTCCCTCCTGCCACAGTGAGTTGAAAACGCTGACCTTCGGACGGTACCTCAGCATTGTCTCAGGGTGCCGCCGAGGACGGCCAAACAAGAACCGTCCTGGCTCCTCCAACGGAGCGCGGCCCGGCATGGTTCCCGTCGGGTCCGCAGGTCGCGCCCTTCCTTGCGTGCTCAGCCGCCGTAGACGTGCGGCGCGAGAGTGCCGACGAACGGAAGGTTCCGGTACTTCTCCGCGTAGTCGAGGCCGTAGCCCACGACGAACTCGTTGGGGATGTCGAAGCCGGCCCACTTCACGTCGATGTCCACCTTCGCCGCGTCGGGCTTCCGCAGCAGCGTACAGACGTTCAGAGAGGCGGGCTCGCGCGAGCCGAGGTTGGACAGCAGCCACGAGAGCGTCAGCCCGGAGTCGATGATGTCCTCGACGATCAGGACGTGCTTGCCCTTGATGTCGGTGTCGAGGTCTTTCAGGATGCGCACCACGCCGGAGGACTGCGTGCCGGCTCCGTACGAGGAGACCGCCATCCAGTCCATGGTGGCCGGGGTCGATACGGCGCGGGCCAGGTCCGCCATGACCATCACGGCGCCCTTGAGGACCCCGACGAGGAGGAGTTCCCTGCCCGCGTACTCCGCGTCGATCTCAGCGGCCAGCTCGGTGAGCTTCGCGTCGATCTGTTCCTTGGTGATGAGGACCGACTTCAGGTCGGTGCCCATGTCTTTCTCGTCCACCCGTGCCGCTCTCGGTCGAGGTCTCGGCCCACCCTGCCGCCGGCCGGCGGCCGCCCCCGGAGGGACGGTCAGCCGGTCGGTGCCGGCGGGGTCGGTGAGCCATGCCGAAGGACCAGTCTGCCACCCTGCCTTCCGGCTTCGACACGCCCTGGCAGATTGATGGGGCGCTGGCCCCGCCAGGCCGTGATCAACCGGTCGACTTCCTCGAGGTGGCGGGCGAAGAGCGAACCGGCCGGCGCACCGGCCGCGATGGCTGCGCGGCGCAGTACGCGGCGGCGGACGGCGGAGGGCAGCGCGTAGAGCCGGGCCGTGTCCAGCTCCACGCCGTCCCAGCCGTCGGTGCCGGGCACGTCCGTGCGTACGGTGCGCTCGGCCTGCAGAGCCCAGCTGTCCAGGGCGTCCGCATCGTCGCGGGAGAGGCGGGCGGTACGGGCGAGCGCCTCGACCACGCCCTTGCCGAGAGCCTTCTCCAGCATGGGCAGCGCTTCGTGGCGCACGCGGGAACGGGTGTAGGCGGGGTCGTCGTTGTGGGGGTCGTCCCAGACCGGGAGCGACTGCGCGAGGCAGGCCCTGCGGGTGGTCTGGCGGTCGATGGTGAGGAAGGGGCGGCGGTACCGGTCGTTGGGGCCCGTGACCTCGGCCATGCCGGAGAGCGAGCGCGTCCCGGAACCGCGGGCGAGCCCGAGGAGAACGGTCTCGGCCTGGTCGTCCCGGGTGTGCCCGAGCAGCACGGCTGCGGCACCGCAACGGTCGGCGGCCTCGTCGAGGGCGGCGTAACGCGCGTCGCGTGCGGCGGCTTCGGGACCGGTGTTCGTACGTCCGATGGTGACGGCGATGGATTCGACGGGCTCGAGTCGGAGAGCGGTGAGTCGTTCGGTGACCTCCCGCGCGCGGTCCGCCGAGCCGGCCTGCAGGCCGTGGTCGACGGTGACGCCGCCGGCGCGGAGGCCGAGGCGCGGGGCTTCGAAGGCGAGGGCGGAGGCGAGGGCCATCGAGTCGGCGCCGCCGGAGCAGGCGACGAGCACGAGCGGAGGCCCGGGGGGATTCGTTGTGTCGCCGGCCTTTTCGCGGAGAGCAGCTTGTTCGCTGAGTACGTCGTGAAGTGCGCGGCGAACCGCCAGGCGTATTGCAGCAACCGCGGGATGGGGACCCATGTCCGATTCACTTCCTCGAAGAGGTCTTGTCACGCTGAGTGTGTCGATGGTGACAGAGATGGAGGGGTTCCCAGAGCATCGCACGCGGTCCCGTCGTTTCCGGTCCCTCGGACGAGTGATTGGCGAAGCTTCCGGACGTCGCCGGGCCGCTCCCCGAGTAAGCGGCCGTTCCCTCGAACGGGGCCGTCCGCCCCCGGCGGCCCCGCGGCATCCCCGGTCTCAGGAGCGCATGCGCGCGATCCAGTCGGCGGGCCTGCCGATCTCCGCCTTCGTCGGAAGGGTGTTGGGCGAGGTCCACACCCGGTTGAAGCCGTCCATGCCCAGGTCCTCGACGACGGCTCGTACGAAGCGCTCCCCCTCGCGGTACTGCCGCAGCTTCGCGTCGAGGCCGAGGAGCTTGCGCAGGGCCTGGTCCAGGCGGCCCGCACCGCTGGCACGGCGCTTCTGGAACTTCTCCCGGATCTCGGCGACGCTCGGCACGACCTCGGGGCCGACGCCGTCCATGACGTAGTCCGCATGCCCCTCCAGCAGGGACATCACCGCGGTGAGACGACCGAGGATCTCGCGCTGCGCGGGCGTCTGCACCAGTTCGACGATGCTGCCGCGGTCCGTGCCGGAGCCGTTCTCCTCGTCCGTCTCCGGCGTACGGCCCCCGGCCAGCGACTGCACGGCCTCGCGCACGCGCTCCAGCAGCGCGGGCAGGTCCATGTCGGCCTCGCCGAGGAACGCCTGGATCTCGCCCTGGATGTGGTCGCGGAGCCAGGGCACCGCGGCGAACTGGGTGCGGTGCGTCTCCTCGTGGAGGCACACCCAGAGCCGGAAGTCGTGCGGGTCGACCTCCAGTTCGCGCTCCACGTGCACGATGTTGGGCGCGACGAGCAGCAGCCGGCCGCCCCCGTCGGGCCCGCCGGGCAGGTCACGCGTGACGGGGGCGAACGTCTCGTACTGGCCGAGCACCCTGGACGCGAGGAACGACAGCAGCATGCCGACCTCGACGCCCGTCACCTTGCCGCCGACCGCGCCGAGCACCGCGCCGCCGGGGCCGCTGCTCCGCCGCTCCTGCATCTTGGCCAGCAGCGGCGACAGGAGCTCCCTGAAGCCGGCGACGTTGGCGCGGACCCAGCCGGGCCGGTCGACGACGAGCACGGGGGTGTCCGACTCCCCGGCGCCCTCCGGCTGCATGCGGGTGAAGCCCCGGACGTGCTCCTCCGAAGCCTTCGCGTGGCGACGCAGCTCGCTCACCACGGCCCGTGCGTCCTCGCGGGTCACTTCGGGTCCCGGCCTCACGAGCCGCGTCGCCGTCGTGACCGCGAGATTCCAGTCGACCATCTCCACACCACCGAGGCTCGTCATGACTTCACGGTACGTTGCGCCGCCGTCGCGCGGGAGGCTGCGCCGGAGCGGCGGCTCCACCGCAGGGGACGCTCAGACCCGGGGCACGGTTCAGCCCGCGGAGGGCGATTCCCGGCAGCCGCAGTTGGCGAGGGCCGACGCGAGCTCGTCCAGGGTCTTCTGGGCGGCCTTGCCGTCCTTGGTCCCGGAGGCCATGAAGGCGAAGAGCAGCTGCCTGCCGTCGGCGTCGACGACGCTGCCGGCCAGCGCGTTCACGCCGGTCAGGGTTCCCGTCTTCGCCCGTACCAGTCCCGCGCCCGCCTTGCCCGAGTCGCCGGAGTACCTGTCGCCGAGCGTGCCGGTGAAGCGCGCCACCGGCAGGCCCGTGAGGACGGGGCGCAGATCGGCGTGACGGGAGTCCGCCGCGCGGGCGAGCAGGCCGGTGAGGAGGGCCGGCGACACCTTGCCGGAGCGTGAGAGTCCGCTGCCGTCGGCGAAGCGGGCTCCGTCGAGGGGGAGGCCGAGCCTGTCCAGACGGGCGCGCACGGCCTTCCCCGCGCTCTTGAAGCCGGCGGACCTGCCCGAGGCGAGCGCCGTCTGGCGGGCGAGCGCCTCGGCGATGTCGTTGTCGCTGTAGGTGAGCATGCGCTCGACCAGCGCCGACAGGGGCGCGGAGCGGTGCACCGCCAGCTCCTCCGCGTCGCGGGGGGCCTTCTCCTCCTTCGGGTCGCCGTCGACGTCGGCGCCCTGCTCCTCCAGCTCGTCGGCGAAGGCCTCCGCCGCGTCGGCCGCGGGATCGGACGAGCGGGGGGCGGGGCCGTGCAGGGGACGGTCGGACGTTCCCTCGAGACGGCCTTCGTCCACCATGAGCGGCGTCACGGGGGCGAGGTTGTCGTTCGTGCCGATGGAGTGCTCGACCGGTCCGCTGTAGCGGGAGGTGTCGTACTTCAGCGAGACCTTGCCGGCGTCCTTTCCGCCCAGTTCGCGGGCCGTCGCGCGGGCCAGCTCCTTCAGGGCTGCGGCGCTGAGCGTCGGGTCGCCGCCGCCGACCAGCACCACCTCGTCCGGGTCGTCGCCGCGCACCGACCGCGTCTCGATGCGGTGGTCGGCGCCGCGTGCCGAGAGGGCCGCGGCCGCGGTGGCCAGCTTGACGGTCGAGGCGGGCGTGAGCGTGGTGCGCGGCTTGACGGAGTAGAGGCGCTTGCCGGTGGCGGCGTCGACGACGGACAGGGCGTGGCGCTTGCCCAGGCCGCCGTCCTCAACCAGCGGTTCGAGCGCGTCGGCGAGGGCTTCGGAGCTGGGGGGCGGCGCTCCGCCGCCCGAGCCGGCCCCGGCGCCTCCGGCCGCTTCCGGGTTCAGGGCCGCGAGCACCTTCGGGGCGTGGGCCGAGCCCCCGCCGCCTGGGCCTTCACCGGTGTGGTTCCCGCCACTTCGGCCTTCCCGGGCGGCGGCCCGGGAGCGCTCCGCCGTACGCTGACCCGAGTCCCACGGTCCGGTCACGGCCACCGCCGTGACCGCGACCGCGAGTCCGAGTGCGGCGGACCCCGCCGCCACTCGCGCGGTCTGCCGCTTCTGCGGCGTCGCGGTCCGCCAGTGCTGCCGGGTCCGCCGTCCGTACCGCCGGGCACGGGCCCGGGTCTCCCGGTACGCCCGGATCGCGGTGTCACGCACCTTCGCGGCGGTGTCACGCACCTCGATCAGCCCCTTTCGCGACGGTGTACGTGCGTGGGGGACACTTAATCACCAGATACATGTGCTGATCATTGAGGAGCCTCCCTTGGAGTTCGACGTCGTCATCGAGATCCCGAAGGGTTCGCGGAACAAGTACGAGGTGGATCACGAGACCGGGCGCATCCGGCTGGACCGCCACCTCTTCACCTCGACCGTGTACCCCGCCGACTACGGCTTCGTCGACCACACCCTCGGCGAGGACGGGGACCCCCTCGACGCGCTCGTGCTGCTGGACGAGCCGACCTTTCCCGGATGCATCATCAAGTCCCGCGCCATCGGCATGTTCCGGATGACGGACGAGGCCGGCGGTGACGACAAGCTGCTGTGCGTCCCGGCGTCCGATCCCCGTATGGAGCACCTGCGGGACATCCACCACGTGAGCGAGTTCGACAGGCTGGAGATCCAGCACTTCTTCGAGGTCTACAAGGACCTGGAGCCCGGCAAGTCCGTCGAGGGCGCGAACTGGGTCGGGCGCGCGGAAGCGGAAGCCGAGGTCGAAGCGTCGATCAAGCGCCTTGAGGCTCACGGCGACCACTGAAGCATCGATACGTTCGCCCGGCGACAGGGCGGAAGCGAAAGGGTGCGTCCCGCAGGGCGGGGCGCACCTTCGTCGTTTCCACGGGGCTCGACGGGTGCGAAGCGGAACCTTGAGGACGGTGCTCTGGGCCCGGCGCGGGGCCGTAACGCGAGGCTCAGAAACCGCGCGTCCGCTTGGCCGCGCGGCGGCCCGGCAGGGGCGTCTCCACGCCGGGGCTCTTGATGAACAGCCGGGCCAGTTCGCCCCCCAGGTTCACCCCGATCGCGATGGCCAGCGCGAGCGCCGCGGCGCGGGAGAGGTTCAGGAACCCCTCGTCCATGTGGCCCTGCGCGATGTTGAGCAGCCCGAAGTACGTCGCGCTTCCGGGCAGCAGCGGGCCGATGGCCGCCGTGATGTACGGCAGCGACGAGGCGAACTGGTAGCGGGACATCAACTGCCCGAAGAGACCGACCAGTCCGGCCGCCACGACCGTCGCCGGGACGGCGTTCACGTCGGCCATGCGCTGCGCCCCGTAGATCAGCCAGGCGACGCCGCCGTTGAGGGTGGCGAGCAGCACGGTGTGACGTTCCTGCTGGAGGAGCACGCAGAACGACAGCGCCAGCAGCATCGCCGACAGGAGCTGCGTCACGGGCAGGACTCTTCCGTGCGCGCTCTCCGGGGTGAGCTGCGCGCCCAGCTCGGAGCCGACGTAGAGGACGACGAGCACCCCGCACACGATGCCCACGATGAGGTAGACGACCTCCAGCAGGCGTGCCGCCGCGGTGATGTAGAAGCCGGTCAGGCCGTCGTGCACGGCGGCGACGAGGGCACGTCCGGGAATCAGCGCGAAGAGTCCGCCGGTGATGACGGCGGCGGCCTTCAGCTTGGTCTCGTTCTGGTCGTCTATGAGCGCGACCGCGACGCCCATCGCGGCGGGCGGCATCGCCGCGGCCGTGAACTGGTAGAACTCCGGCAGCCCGCGCCCCGCGCACAGCCATGCGAGCCGGTCGCCGAGCATCGCGCCGAGCGCCGCGAGCACGAAGACGAGCCCGTCGCCGCCGACCAGCAGGGAGGCGGCGCCCGAGAGGGAACCGCTCGCGACCGTCAGCGCCCCCTTGGAGAAGGGGTGCCTGTTGCGGCGCATGGCAGCGAGGCGCCGGTAGGCCTCCTCGAGGGTGACCTCGCCCTTGGTGATGTCGTCGACGAGCCGGAAGACGGCCGCCAGCCGGGTGTAGTCGGTGCCGCGGCGGCGGACGGTACGGCCGACCGTCACCGGGTCGTCGACCAGCGACGGCTGATGGGTGATCGAGATGAGGGTGAAGGTGACGGTGGGCTCACAGCGGTCGAGCCCGTAGGCATGTGCAACCCCGAACATCGCGGCCTCGACGTCCTCGGCGCCCTCGCCCCCCGCGAGCAGCAGCTCGCCGATGCGGAGTGTGAGGTCGAGCACGCGCGGGACGGCGGGGCCCGACTCGGCGTCCTCGGGGCGTCTGGCCCGCTCCGGGGCGGGGCGTTCGGCCAGCGGCATCCGGATCATGGTGCGCATCCGGTCCTGCCACGGGGTGCCGGGCTTGATCAGGGAGACCTTGGGGATGCCCTCCGGCGGGGTGAAGGCGCTGCCCAGCTCGGTGGGCGGAGAGGTCAACAGCCCTTCCGGTACGGCGAATTCAGAGGTGGTGTGCTCCTCTTCCGGAACCGGCGGAAGGGGCACTCCCATCGGCGGCGTGAACGCGCTGTGCGCGTCCTCGGCCAGGACCCTGGTCTCCTCCGTGCTCTCCCCGTCCTCCGCCGACCGGCCGTTCCGCTTCGGCTCCCCGACCACTTCGCTCCTGCTCCTCACGCGCTTTCCGGTATGTCACCCGATGGTCCGAAGCATAGGGTCGCTTCCCGATCGAGGCCCCGGTCAGGGTGCCCGGCCCGGAGCACCGGCACACACACCGGGGGCCCGCAGTGGCGGCGCCTCCTCACGGCCGTCGGTTCACCGGGGTGGCGGTCGCGGACGGACGAGGCGCCGCAAGCCGTGCCGGACGTGAACTGCCACCTGTACGGCGGGGGTTGGTGCGCCGGACGGCCCGGCCGGCGCGGCTACTTCTCCGCGTAGGGGTTCGGGGCGCCCGGCGGGAGGACGTTGCGGGCGCGCTCGCCCTCGCCCGCCATGACGTACGCCCCGTTCTCCAGGCGCTCCACGAGGCCGCGCGCCCACCGGGCACCGCTGTCGGCGTTGTGCACCCAGAGCTTCATGATCTCGCCGATGTGCCCCCACTCCTCCGGGGTGCTCTCGTCGGGCGACCAGTGCTGGGCGACCTCCCGGCGCCATTCCTCCAGCGCCCTGATCCGCTGCCGGAGGAGGTCGATCGCTTCCTCGCGCGGCAGGTCGACGAGGAATCCGACCCCGGAGGTGAGCATGTCCTGCTTCTCGTCGACGGCGGTCAGCGCGTGCCGCAGGAGCCTCATGAACTCCGCCTCGCCGTCGTCCGTCAGCTCGTACTCCGTGCGCGGCGGCCCCCCTGCCGTGCTCGGCGCCGTCTCATGCGCCAGCAGCATGTTCTGCTTGGCGAGCTGCTTGAGCGCGTGGTAGATCGATCCCGGCTTCGCGTTGGACCACTCGTGGGCGCCCCAGAACTCCAGGTCGTTGCGGACCATGTAGCCGTGGGCCCGCCCGTGTTGACGCACCGCGCCCAGCACCAGCAGCCGGATCGCCGACATCGCCCCTCGCCTCCGCCGTCCGCTCGTCGCCCGCAGCAGTCTGCGCCGCCGCAAGCCTAGACGGGCGGGTGTGGAGGCCGTACGGCGGTCGGGCCGGGGCGCCGTCGGGACGCCCCGGCCCCCGGGAAACGCGGCGGCCGGTCACCGACCGGCGGTCACTTGAGGTGCTCCTGTTCGAACGCCGCCCAGTCCGGTTCCGGCATCGCGCCCGTCTCGAAGACGAGGTCGAAGGCCCCCTTGCCGTCGACGGTCTCCCGGATGACGTCCGCGTGGCCCGCGTGGCGTGCCGTCTCCTCGATGAGGTGCAGCAGCGCCCACCGCCAGGAGCGCTTCCCGCCCTCGTCCCACGGGACCTTGGGGGAGTCGAAGGTCTCGTCGAGTGACTTCCGGGCCCGTACGGCTTCCTCCGTCTCCTTCGCCACCTGGGCGTACAGGGCGAGCAGCGCCTCGACGGTCTCGCCCTCGCCGGGCTTGAAGCTGTCCTCCCACTCCCCCATCGCCGCTGCGTGGTCGTACTCCTCACCGTCCGCCTGGAGCGTGCGCAGCCAGCCGCGCTCGCCGACGGCGACGTGCTTGAGGATCCCGGCCAGCGACAGCTCGCTGGCCGAAGGGGTGCTGCGGGCCTGCTCCTCGGTCAGGCCGTGCAGGGCACGGCGGACGCCGCCCCGCTGGGCGTCCAGGTACGCCAGGAGTGCTCCGCGCTCGTCGCCGGGTGTCTCGGGCTTCACCACTACGGGCATGGTCATCGCCTTCCGCCAGGAGCCGCCGGTCCGGCGTCTCTCGATGACCTCACGCTATGAAGCCCTGCGGACAGGGAGTGTCCTCAAAGCGGGCGACGGGGCCGGAGAGCGCGAAGGCCGACGGCCATGGGGCTCAGAAGGGGAAACCGGTGCGGCTGTGCTGGATGGAGATCCACTTGGTGGTGGTGAACGCGTCGACCGCCTGCTCGCCGTTGAGCCTGCCGAGCCCCGAGTTCTTCTCGCCGCCGAACGGCACTATCGGCTCGTCGGCCACGGTGGTGTCGTTGATGTGCACCATGCCCGTGTCGATCCGGTGCGCGAGGCGCAGGCCGCGCTCGACGTCTCCCGTGTGCACGGCGCCGCCGAGGCCGTACGGGGTGTCGTTCGCGATCCGGACGGCCTCGTCCTCGCCGTCGACCGCGATCACCAGGGCGACGGGGCCGAGGATCTCCTCGCGCAGGGCCGGCGAGCTGTCCGGCAGGTCCGTGAGGATCGTCGGCGCGATGACGTTGCCGTTCCTGGCGCCGCGGAGGAGAGCCGTCGCGCCTTCCGAGAGGCTGCGCTCGATGAGGTTCGCCACCTTCTCCGCCTGCACGGCGTTGATGAGCGGGCCGATGTGCGTCTTCGGGTCGGACGGGTCCCCGACGGTGAGGGTGCGCGCCTTCGCCACGAACTTCTCGGCGAAGGCGTCGAGGATGCTGCGGTCGACGATGATGCGGTTCGCCGCCATGCACGACTGGCCCTGGTGCACGAAGCGGCTGAAGACGGCGGCGTCGACCGCGTAGTCGAGGTCCGCGTCGTCCAGGACGATGAGGGCGCTGTTGCCGCCCAGCTCCAGGACGGTCCGCTTGAAGTGCGAGGCCGCGACAGTCGCGACCTGCCGGCCGACGGGCTCCGAGCCGGTGAAGGCGATGACCTTCGGCACCGGGTGCGAGATGAAGGCGTCGCCGATCTCGGCGGTGTCGGTGATCACGACGTTCAGCAGGCCCGGAGGCAGCCCTGCCTCCTCCAGCACCTTGGCGACGAGCGAACCGCCGCAGACGGGAGAGTGCTGGTGCGGCTTGAGGACGACGCCGTTACCGAGCGCGAGCGCGGGCGTAATCGTCTTCATCGCCAGGAGGAACGGGAAGTGGAACGGGGAGACGACGCCGACGACGCCCACCGGGACGCGGTAGACGCGGTTCTCCTTGCCGTCTATCGGCGAGGGGAGGATGCGGCCCTCCGCGCGCAGCGCGAGGTGGACCGACTCCCGGAGGAACTCCTTGGTCTGGTGGATCTCGATCGCCGTCTTGACCTGCGTGCCGCCGACTTCGGCGATCAGCGCCTCGGTGATCTCCTGCTCGTTGTCCTCGATGATGCGGATCGCACGCTCGAAGACCTGACGCCGTGCGTACGGGCTGGTCTCGGCCCACGCGCGCTGATGACGTTCCGCTGCCCGGTAAGCCGTGTCGATCTCCTCGGCCGTGGCCACCGTGATCGACGTGAGCTTGTCGTCGTTGAAGGGGTCGAAGTCGATGATGTCCCAGGAGCCGCTTCCGGGGCGCCATTCGCCGTCTATGTACTGAAGCGCCAGGTCCGTGAAGTAGGACATGTCATTCCTTCGTCGGGCAGAAACAAGCCGAGCAATGCCACTGCTCCGGGCCGCGGCACAGCACAACCTCGTACTGATAGCCAGTCATCGTACTTGCAACTCAGCCGATTTGGCGGATTCGATTCAGATGATCCCGCGTCCGTGCAGGTGAGAGGCTGTCCTTCACGAGTCTGGCCAACACCTGGTCATAGTGGGCGACTTCATCTTTCTTGTCCAGGTAGAGCGCACTGGTCAACTGCTCGAGATAAACGACGTCGTTGAGATCCGACTCCGGAAAGCGCAGCAGTGTGAACGCGCCGCTCTCGGCGGGATGACCGCCGAGTTCGAACGGGACGACCTGCACGGTCACGTTGGGCGCTTCGGAGACCTCGGCGAGATGCCTGAGCTGGGCGTCCATGATGGCGTGACTGCCGAATGGGCGGCGCAGCGCCGCCTCGTCCAGAATGCACAGGAATTGCGGGGCGTTCTCTCCGATGAGGAGTTTCTGACGCTCGATCCGGAGGGCGACGCGGCGCTCGATCTCCTCCCGGGCGATGTGCTCCCGGTGACCCGCCGTGACGACCGCGTGCGCGTACTCCTCCGTCTGCAACAGGCCGTGGACGAACTGCACTTCGTAGGTGTTGATGTGCGAGGCAGAACCTTCGAGGCCGACGTACGTCTGGAACCAACCCGGCAGCACGTCGCTGTAGTTGTGCCACCACCCGGCTATGCTCGAATCCCTCGCCAGCCCGAGCAGCGGCTCGCGCTCGGCCTCGTCGAGCACCCCGTAGAGCGTGAGCAGGTCGGCCACGTCACGGGCTTTGAAGCTCACTCGACCCAGTTCCATTCGGCTGATCTTCGATTCGGAGGCACGGATCGAGTAGCCGGCGGCTTCACGCGTCACGCCGCGGGACTCGCGGAGACGGCGCAACTGGGAACCGAGCAGGATACGTCGCACCATCGACCCGCTCGAGCCACTTGCCCCGATTGCGCCGCCACTCGCACCCATTGCCGGTTGTGTCTCCATTTCGAGAAACCCTTCACCCCTGCCCTGAGGGAAGTGTGCCATCAATGCGCTTCGTTGCGTGCCCGGGTGATTACACACGATCGAAAGTCTCGCGTGCACGTGCATCTGCCCTTGCATCTGCTCTGGGCATTGGCAACCATGGGGATCGCACAAGTGCGCTGCTTGTCAGCACAGTTGTGACACACGGGGTATGGCGAACGAGGAACAGCGAGACCCATCGGGACAGCAAGCCGACCGGATCCACACAGGATCATCACTGCCGCGATAGCCAGGAGTGGCTCGTCATGGGGACCGAAGGATCGACAGTGCTGGAGCCCGTGTGGCGCGGGCTTCCGCAGCTCGGCCACTCGAGCGTCTCCGGGTCTGCCACCTGCGCGCTGCCGCCGCGTTTCGACGCAGTGAAGAGCGCACGGGACTTCACCCGCGAGACCCTGCAACGCTGGCGACTCGAGGGCGAGTTCGACACCGTCGCCCTCGTCGTCTCGGAGCTGGTGACCAACGCACTGCGCCACGGCCTCACTCCACGGGGCACCACACCGGAGCTGACCTCTCCGGTGAGGCTCGATCTCATGCGCTGGGCGGCACGGCTGGTGTGCGCCGTACGCGACCCGAGCGGGGCGCCGCCCGAGACGACCGCCAACAACTGCACCGAGTTCGTCGACTTCACCGCCGAGTCGGGGCGCGGACTGTGCCTCGTGGAATCCTTCAGCGACGGCTGGGGCTGGCATCCGCTGACGGGCATGATGCGCGGCAAGGTCGTCTGGGCGCTCTTCCGGATAGCGCCGGCGTAGACACGAGAACGGGCAAGCGCGGACAGCCGCGGGCCCTCCAGTGCACCGGCGGCGCGGAGCACGCCCGCGCCGCGGGCCTCGAATCCGCGCCCCCTCGGACTCGTTGACGGTCCGTGGCATCCGGCTGCCCGCACCTGCGACCCCGGCTCAGTCGGCTCCGACCCCGAAGACTTCCGGCCCCGATTCCTTCCGGCTCCGGATCGCTCCGGCTCCGGCTCAACCCCCGGCCGCCCCGGCGGCGTCATACATGACGGCCCTGTTGCCGTCCTCGCGGTGTCAGCCCTGTACGAGGTGGTCGAACTCGCCGTCCTTGACCCCGAGAAGCATCGCCTCGACCTCGGCGGGCGTGTAGACGAGCGCCGGGCCGTCCGGGAAGCGGGAGTTGCGTACTGCTATCTCGCCGCCCGGAAGCTTGGCGAACTCCACACAGGTTCCCTGCGAGTTGCTGTGCCGGCTCTTCTGCCACACAGCCCCGTCCAGGTCCCTGGCGGCCATGCCGTTGTACGGGTGAGGCACTTGGTACTCCCGGGCTGGTGCGGTGGGGGGTGATCGCACAGTGCGCGGTACGGACACCGTCGTCCTTCAACTGCCCTGGATCATAGCCTCGTTCATGTGCCTATGCATGTGCCGATGCACGTGCACGACCCCCTGTCGCCGCGCCATCACAGCCGGTCAAAGCGGGTTGCGGACTGCTGTCCGGCCCTCACCCGGAGTCCCGGGATTCCGTCTCCCCTCACCCGCCCCAGGGGCGCGGGCCCGCCCTCCGCACGTAAGGAACGGCGCCGGAGGCAGTCTCCTTGACTTGAATCGAGCTTCAACTTCTACGGTCGTCCGGTACACCGTCGTCGCGGTACCGGCACTTCAGGAGAGCCCATGAGCATGGAGTCGACAGCGTGGCACGCCCTCTACTCCTCGCGCTTCGCACAGCAGGAGAGACGCCCCGTCTCCCGCGCGGTCCTGCTCCGCATCGCCCGCTTCGCCGGGGGCCACCGGCGCGCGCTGCTCGCCTTCCTCGTCTTCAGCAGCGTCCTGGCACTGCTGACGGTGGCCACCCCGCTGCTCGCCGGCCAGGTCGTCAACGCGATCGAGGACGGCGCCCCGGCGCGCACCGTCGGCGTGCTCGCGGGCGTGATCGCGGCCATCGCCGTGGCGGAGGCCGCCGTAGGGCTCCTCACCCGGCGGCTCTCGGCGGTGATCGGCGAGGGCCTCATCTTCGACCTGCGCACCTCCGTCTACGACCACGTGCAGCGGCTCCCCGTGGCGTTCTTCACCCGCACCCGTACCGGCGCCCTCGTCAGCCGTCTCAACAACGACGTCATCGGCGCGCAGCGCGCGTTCAGCAACACGCTCTCCCAAGTGGTCAGCCAGCTCGTGACGCTGCTGGCGACGCTGGCGGTGATGATGCGCCTGTCATGGCAGATCACGCTGCTCGCGCTCGTGCTGCTGCCGCTGTTCGTGGTGCCGGCCCGGCGGATGGGCGCACGGCTGGCCCGGCTGGAGCGCGAACGGGCCGACCACAACGCCGCCATGGGCAACCAGATGACGGAGCGCTTCTCCGCGCCCGGCGCCACGCTCGTCAAGCTGTTCGGACGTCCGCGGGAGGAGTCGGCCGAGTTCGCCCGGCGGGCCGGCCGTGTGCGGGACATCGGCGTACGCACCGCCATGGTGCAGCACGTCTTCATCACGTCGCTGACCCTCGTCTCGTCCCTCGCCCTGGCTCTCGTCTACGGCCTCGGCGGCTGCTACGCCCTGCGCGGCAGCCTCGACGCGGGCGCCGTCGTCTCCCTCGCCCTGCTGCTCACGCGCCTGTACGCGCCGCTGACCTCCCTCGCCGGAGCCCGTGTGGAGGTGATGAGCGCGCTGGTCAGCTTCCAGCGGGTCTTCGAGGTCCTGGACCTGAAGCCGCTCATCGAGGAGAAGCCGGACGCGGTCTCCGTGGCGGACGGCCCGGTCTCCGTCGAGTTCGACGGCGTCCACTTCTCCTATCCGGCGGCCGAGAAGGTGTCGCTGGCCTCGCTGGAGGACGTCGCCACGCTGGACGCCCGCGGCGGCGAGGAGGTCCTGCACGACATCTCCTTCCGGGCCGAACCCGGCCGCATGGTCGCGCTCGTGGGTTCCTCCGGCGCGGGCAAGTCGACCATCGCGTCCCTGGCCCCGCGGCTCTACGACACCGACAGCGGGACCGTGCGCGTGGGCGGCACCGACGTGCGCGACCTGAACGCCGCCTCGCTGCGCCGCACCCTGGGCGTCGTCACGCAGGACGGCCACCTCTTCCACGAGACCATCCGGGCCAACCTGCTGCTGCCGCGCCCCGACGCCACCGAGGAGGAGGTGTGGGAGGCACTGCGCCGTGCCCGTCTGCGGGATCTGGTCGCCTCGCTGCCGGACGGCCTGGACACGGTCGTCGGCGAACGCGGCTACCGCCTGTCCGGCGGCGAACGCCAGCGGCTGACCATCGCACGGCTGCTGCTGGCCAGGCCGCGGATCGTGATCCTGGACGAGGCCACCGCCCATCTGGACTCCACCTCGGAGGCAGCGGTGCAGGAGGCACTGGGCGAAGCGCTCGCCGGCCGCACATCGATCGTGATCGCGCACCGCCTGTCGACCGTACGGGCCGCTGATCTCATCCTCGTGCTGGAGAGCGGCCGCATCGTGGAACGCGGGACCCACGAGGAGCTGCTGGCCCTCGGCGGACGCTACGAGCAGCTGTACCGGACGCAGTTCAGCCAGTCCCCGTCCGTACCGGCGCCCGCGGCCCCCTCTTCCTGAGCACCGCAGGGGGCTCCACCGGACCCGGCCGGGCACGTCACCCGGCCGGGCCAGCCCAGCGGGCGGTGCGGGAGGGCCGAGTGCAGGCTGAGGAAGGGTCGACGCGCGCGCGGTCCGGCCTCTCCCACGCACCGGCAAGGATGGGATTCACCGTGACCAACCCCCTTGATCAACTGCGCCGCTGCTCGGTGGCCGTCGACCTCGGCTCCGCCCGCACCCGTGTCCACATCAAGCAGACCGGACTGGTCGTGGACGAGCCGTCCGTCGTCGCCGTCAACACCTTCTCGGGCGCCCTGATCGCCGTGGGCGCCGCGGCCGAACGCATGGACGGACGGACGCCCGGCCACATCCGCGTCGTACGGCCCGTCTGCAACGGCACCGTCATCGACATCGAGATGGCCCAGCGGATGCTGCGCGCCCTCGTCGGCACGACGGTCCGCCGGGCGTGGCGCCGCCGGGGCGCGATGCAGCGCGCGGCGGTGACCATCCCGCACGACGCGGACCCGCTCGCGCGCAGCGCCGCGGTCGAGACGATGACAGGGGTAGGCGCCAAGCAGATCGAGCTGGTGGACACGCCCACGGCGGCCGGAGTGGGCTGCGGGCTGCCCGTCGAGCAGCCCGAGGCCACGATGATCCTGGTCTGCGGCGCCACGACCACGCAGATCGCCGTTCTGTCGCTGGGGGCGATCGTCTCCGCCACGACCGTCCCGCTCGGCGGTGACACCATCCACCACGCGGTCATCCAGCACCTGCGCAACCACCACGAGCTGATCCTGCCGAGCCAGGCCGTGCGCCCGCTGCACCTGGCCCTCACCGGCGGGGGCGATCCGACGGCGGCGACCGAGGTGTGGGGCCGGGACGTGGCCACCGGCATGGCACGGACGGTGTGTATCAACCCCGACGACGTGCGGGCGGCCATACAGGCTCCGCTGACCGGGCTCTCCGACGCCATCCGCTCCGTCCTGCACAACTGCCCGCCCGACCTCGTCGCGGACCTCGCGGACCGCGGCATGGTGCTGGCGGGCGGCAGCGCCCTGCTGCCGGGGCTCGACGAGCGGCTGCGCACCGGTACGGGGATGCCCGTGCAGATCGCGGACCAGCCCTCCCTCAGTGCGATCAGCGGGCTGGCGGCCATGGTGGAGGGGCAGATCCAGCCGCTGGGCGCCGATGTGCACTGAACCGCCCGGCGGCGTCCTCCACCGGAGCGCGGCGTACCGGGACGCACCGCGCCGGGCCCTGCCGCGCCGGTGCCGCCGGGGACGTCCCGGCGGCCGGGCCCCGACGGCGGGGTGAGCGCCGGGTTCGACGGACCCGCCCGGACCTCCCGGGCGTGCCCGTCCGGGCGTAGCGTCGGAGGCATGTGCAGAAGCATCAAGACCTTGCGCCCCCCGTACACGGAGACCGTGACCCCGGAGGACACCCGCGCGGCAGCACTGCAGTACGTCCGCAAGGTGTCAGGGTTCCGGCAGCCGGCCGCGCACAACACGGAGGCTTTCGAGTTGGCCGTGGACCGCGTGGCCGCCGCGACCGAGGAGCTGCTGGCGTCCCTCGTGGTACGTCGCTGACGACAAACACTTGCCCTAACGGCATGCTGATCAGATAGTCGGGTAGCTGCTCCAGATTCGAGCAAAATCCGAGAACTGAAAGGTCCACAGCGTGCCGGATAAACGGGTGGAACGGAACGCGACAGAGGAGCCGCCGACCGGCCCCCCTGTCCGTCTGAAGGTGCCATCGGTGCCCCAGACCGACAGAGTGGTGTTCGGCGTCACAGCTCTGCTGACGCTCGCTTTCATCGTGTGGGGGGCCGTCGCCACAGACTCGCTCGAGAGTGTCTCGACGACGATGCTCAACAGCACGATGCACAACGGTGGTTGGGCATTCGTGCTCGCCGCATCGGGATTCGTGGTCTTCTCGCTCTGGCTGGCCTTCAGCCGCTACGGGAAGATCACCCTTGGCAAGGAGGGTGAGCAGCCGGAGTTCCGGACGATCTCATGGGTCGCGATGATGTTCAGCGCGGGCATGGGCATCGGCCTGATGTTCTACGGCGTGAACGAGCCGCTCACGCACTTCGCGACGCCGCCGCCCGGGACGGGGGGCGCGGGAGCGCCGGCGCCCGAGCGCCTGGAAACCGCGATGGCCACGACGCTCTTCCACTGGACTCTGTACCCGTGGGCCATCTACGCGGTCGTCGGCCTGGCCATCGCCTACAGCTGCTTCCGCCGCGGCCGGCGGCAGACGATCAGTGCCGTCTTCACCCCGCTCATCGGAGAGAAGAACGCCAACGGCGCGTTCGGACGCGTGATCGACATCCTGGCGATCTTCGCGACGCTCTTCGGGTCGGCGGCCTCCCTGGGCCTGGGCGCGCTGCAGATCGGCAGCGGTGTCAAGGAGGTCGACTGGTCCTCCAGCGTCGGCACCCCGGTCCTGGTGACGATCATCGCCGTCCTCACCTTGGCGTTCGTGGCGTCCGCCGTCTCGGGCATCGAGAAGGGCATCCAGTGGCTGTCCAACATCAACATGGTGCTGGCGGGCCTGCTGGCCTTCTTCGTCCTCATCGTCGGCCCGACGATCCTGATGCTGAACCTGCTGCCGACGTCGATCGGCTCGTTCATCGGTGAGCTGCCGCAGATGGCCGCCCGTACGGACGACACGGCGGGCAAGGGCGTCGCGGACTGGCTGGCCGGCTGGACGGTCTTCTACTGGGCGTGGTGGATCTCCTGGACGCCCTTCGTGGGCATGTTCATCGCCCGGATCAGCCGGGGTCGCACCATCCGCCAGTTCGTCGGCGGCGTCATCCTGGTTCCGAGCGTCGTGAGCCTCATCTGGTTCGCGATCTTCGGCGGCACCGCCATCAGCCTCGAGCGCGGCGGAGCGAAGATCACGGACGAGTCGACGGCGGAGGGCCAGCTCTTCGCGGTGCTGCGGGAGTACCCGATCGCGAGCGTCACCAGCCTTCTCGTGATGATCCTCGTCGGCATCTTCTTCGTCTCCGGCGCCGACGCCGCGTCCATCGTCATGGGGACGCTCTCGCAGAAGGGCACGCTGGAGCCCAGCCGGAACGTCGTCATCGTCTGGGGTGTCCTCACCGGTGCCGTCGCGGCGATCATGCTGCTGGTCGGCGGTGGCGGAGCCACCGCGCTCAACGGTCTGAAGAACCTCACCATCCTGGTGGCGGTGCCGTTCACGATCGTGATGGTCGGCATGTGCATCGCGCTCACCCGCGACCTGCGGCGTGACCGGGTCATCATCGTCGGCGAGCGCGGCGACGAAGCCGTCGAGACGGCGGTCATCGCCGGTCACGAGAAGTACGGCGGCGACTTCGAGATCCGCATCGGCCCGAGCGAGGGCGACAGCCTGCCGCCTGACGCCGGTCCCGGCCACGGCGACTACGGTCCGGGCTCCGACGGTTCCGACGGCTCCGACGGCTCCGACGACAAGGCGGACGCGGTCCCCCGGAAGGACTGACCCCGCCCCGTCCCCGCGTCCTCGCGGATCACGCGCCCCGCCACCGCTCCATGCGGTGGCGGGGCGCGTCCATGCACGGGGGCCGCGCGCCGGGTGCTCAGGTCAGGCCGGCTGCCGCTGCTCGCAGATCCGGCTGCGCTGCCACGCCCAGAAAGCCTTCTGCGCGAGCAGCGTCAGCGTCCCGGCGAGAAGGATGCCGGCCAGGTTGAGGGCGAGCTGCTCCATGGAGTGGACCGCCTCCGGGATCTTCCCGTAGCTGAGCGCGAGGGCGGCGTTCGCCGCCGCCGGCACAGTCGTCACGGAGATGGCGACGCCCACCAGCGCACCCGATTTGGCTGAGGTCAGCGACAGGATCCCGGCGACGCCCGCCAGCACGGCCACCACGAACGACATCAGGTCGGGGTGCCACACGAAGTCGCTTACGGGGTGCGGCCGTTCGTACTGCCGCTCGGAGAAGAGCCCGGCGGCGTCCATGAGGAGGGTGAAGGCGCCGGTCACGAGCATCGCCACGGGGAAGCCGACCGCCAGCGCCGTCAGCGGACGCCACAGCAGCCGCGGCGCGCGCCTGACCAGCGCGGTGCACACCCCGGCCAGCGGCCCGAACTCCGGGCCGACGGCCATGGCGCCGACGATCAGGATCGCGCTGTCCAGCACCACACCGCACGCGGCGAGCATCGTGGCGAGGATCAGGAAGGCGAGGTACGTCACCGACAGCCGGGACTCCTCGTGCGTCGCGTCCGTCAGCGACTCCCACAGCACGGCGTCGACGCCCTCCCCCGGGGCGTCCACCTCCGCCTGCTCGGCCCGTTCGGACAGGGAGAGGGAGATGTCGTCGACGGTTATCGCGCCCGTGGAGTCCAGGCCCTTCCCCTTCAGTCCGGCGATCAGCCCGTCCGCCGCCTCGCGGGCGACGTCGCACATCACCAGATCCCCCTCGGGGTCGCGGGCGGCCCCGGCGAGGACGACGAGGTGGGCGGTGCCGACAGTCGTGCGCAGGAGGGAGACGACGTCCTCCGTGCAGGAGGCGGGAGTGATCACTCGCAGACGAAGCATGGAGGAAGCGTAGAGGCCGCTCCGCACGCGTGTTCTGCGCGGTGTACGGGTGCCGGACCGGGCGGGTGCCGGCCGGGGAACCGGCGCCGGACGGCCCGGGGCGGCGGCTGTGAACACAACGAACACAAGGATCATTAAGTTCTTTCGCGCACAGGGGGCGAAAGAAACGCGCACCGCGTGCAGCATGTGGGCCGTCCCCTCCAGGACCTCACACACGGAAGGCGGTGCCCCGCGTGCGCAAGCGCACCCTCATGTCCCTCGTCGGGGCGGCGCTGCTCGTGCTGATCGGCCCCCCGCTGATCACCACGGGCAGCGGTGCCGAGACGGGGACGAACATCCCCGGGCTGCAGTTCATGGTGCCCAACACCCCGGGAGGCGGTTACGACATCACCGCGCGTACGGCCGCCAAGGACGCCGAGGACGCCGGGCTCAACCACAACGTCGAGGTGTACAACCTGCCCGGCGCGGGCGGGACGGTCGGCCTCAGCAGGCTCGTCAACGAGCGCGGCAACGGCAAGCTGGCGATGTCGATGGGCCTCGGCGTGGTCGGGGCCGTACGCACCAACGACTCCCCCTCGACGCTCGCCGACGCGACTCCCATAGCCCGGACCGTCGAGGAGCCGAACATCGTCGTCGTCTCCAAGGACTCGAAGTACAAGTCCTTCGAGCAGCTTCTCGCCGACTGGAAGAAGAAGCCCGGCAAGCTGCCCGTCGGGGGCGGCTCCTCCGCCGGCGGGCCGGACCACCTCGCGCCGATGCTCATGGCCAGGGACGCGGGGATCTCCGCGAAGTCCGTCAACTACGTGCCCTTCGACGGCGGAGGCGAACTGCTCGCCTCGGTGCTCGGCGGCAAGGTCGCGTTCGGCGTCTCCGGCATCAGCGAGTACCGGGACCAGATCGAGTCCGGTGAGCTGCGGCTGCTCGCCGTCACCGGCAAGAAGCGCATCGAGGGCTTCGACGCCCCGACCCTCAAGGAGGCGGGCGTGAACGTGGAGTTCACCAACTGGCGCGGCATCATGGCGCCGCCCGGCCTCTCGGAGGCCGAACGCGCCAAGCTCGTCCGCTTCTTCGACGGGCTGCACGACTCTCCGCAGTGGAAGAAGTCGCTCAAGCGGAACGGCTGGGACGACGCTTATATGACGGGCGAGAAGTACGGCCGCTTCCTGGAAGCCCAGGACAAGCGCGTCCAGTCCGTCCTGAAGGAGGTGGGTGAAGGATGACGACGCCCTCCTCAGCACCGACGCCCCCCGGCCGCGCGGAAGCGCCCGCCCCCGCGCACGACGGCCCGGGCACAACGGACTCCCGCCCCGCGCGGGGCGGCTGGCGGGACCGTCTGCGGGGCCGCTCCGAACTCGGCGTCAGCCTCCTGCTCCTGGCCGTCGGCGTGCTCGTACTCTCCGACACGCTGACCATGGAGACCGTCGCGAACCAGCGCGGCCCGGTCGGCCCGCGCACCGTTCCCCTGGCCGTCGGCATCGCGCTGCTGGTCGTGGCCGTCGTCCTCGCCGTCGACGTGCTGCGCGGGGGCCGCGGCGAGGCCGAGGCCGGCGAGGACGTCGACCTGGACGAGCCCAGCGACTGGCGGACCGTCGCCCTGCTCGCCGGGATATTCCTGGCCACGGCGGCCCTCATCGACCCGCTCGGCTTCCCGATCACGGGTGCGCTGCTGTTCTGGGGCTCCGCGTACGCCCTCGGCAGCCGCAACCTGACGCGCGACCCCCTCATCGCGGCCGTCCTGTCCCTGGCCACCTTCGCGGCCTTCAACACCCTGCTGGGCGTTCCACTGCCCGGCGGCCCGCTGATGGGGGTGCTCTGACAGATGGAATCCCTCTCCTCACTTCTCGACGGGTTCGGCACGGCTCTGACCCCGCTCAACCTGCTGTGGGCGGCCGTCGGCGTCCTGCTCGGCACGGCGATCGGCGTGCTGCCCGGCATCGGCCCCGCCATGGCCGTCGCGCTGCTGCTCCCGGTGACGTACGGGCTCGACCCCATCGGGGCGTTCATCATGTTCGCCGGCATCTACTACGGCGGGATGTTCGGCGGGTCCACGACCTCGATCCTGCTCAACACCCCAGGTGAGAGCGCCGCCGTGGTCGCCGCCATCGAGGGCAACCCGATGGCCAAGTCCGGACGGGGCTCGCAGGCGCTCGCGGCCGCGGCCATCGGCCACTTCGCGGGCGGCATGATCGGCACGATCCTGCTCGTCGCGCTCGCGCCGACGGTCGCCTCGCTCGCCGTCGACATCGGCGCGCCGGACTACTTCGCGATCATGGTGCTGGCCTTCATCGCCGTCACCTCGGTCCTCGGCAGCTCGCGTATCCGCGGGTTCGCGGCGCTGCTGATCGGTCTCACCCTCGGCCTCGTCGGCCTCGACCAGATGACGGGCCAGCAGCGGCTCACCTTCGGCAGCCTGCAGCTTTCGGACGGCATCGACGTCGTCATCGTCGCCGTCGGGCTCTTCGCCATCGGCGAGGCGCTGTGGGTCGCGGCGCGGCTGCGCCACACCTCGGGCGAGTCGATGCCGGTGGGACGTCCGTGGCTGGAGCGCGGCGACCTGCGCCGCACGTGGAAGCCGTGGCTGCGCGGCCCCGCCATCGGCTTCCCCTTCGGGGCGATCCCGGCCGGCGGCGCGGAGATCCCGACCTTCCTGTCGTACGTCACGGAGAAGCGCCTCTCCAAGCACAAGAACGAGTTCGGGAAGGGTGCCATCGAAGGCGTCGCCGGACCGGAGTCGGCGTCCTCGGCCTCCGCCGCCGGGACCCTCGTCTCCCTGCTGACGCTGGGGCTGCCCACCACGGCGGTGGCGGCGGTCATGCTGGCCGCCTTCCAGCAGTACGGCATCCAGCCCGGGCCGCTGCTCTTCGAGCGCGAGCCGGACCTGGTGTGGGGGCTCATCGCCTCGCTCTTCGTCGGGATGGTGCTGCTGCTCGTCCTCAACCTGCCGCTGGCGCCGGTGTGGGCGAAGCTGCTGCGCATCCCCCGCCCGTACCTCTACGCGGGGATCCTCTTCTTCGCGGCCGTCGGCGCCTACGCCGTCGGCGGCGAGGCGATCGACATGGTGATCCTGCTGGTCATCGGGCTGATCGGCCTGATGATGCGGCGCTTCGGGCTGCCGGTGCTGCCCGCGATCATCGGCGTCATCCTCGGCCCGGCCGCCGAGCAGCAGCTCCGGCGGGCGCTGCAGATCAGCGACGGTAGCGTGACCGGGCTGGTCGACACCCCCTTCGCGGTGACCGTGTACGCCGTCATCGCGGTGCTGCTGGCGTGGCCGTACCTGCGGCGGCTCGCCGGTCGCGGACGGCCGGCCGGTCCGGGCGGCGACCGGGGCGCGGGCGGCCCGGCGGACCCCGGCGGATCAGGGGAGAGCGGGGGCGAGAAGGAGGAGAGCAAGGTCTGAGGAGCGACCGCACGAGCGGTCCGTTCCTCCCCGCACAGCCCTGCGCCCCGCCTGTCCGGCAGAACCGGACGGGCGGGGCGCAGTCTGTTCCCGGAGCCTCAGCGGCGTGCGTGCCGGCCGCGGCCGTCGCCGGACTCCTCCGGGCCGCCCGCGGCCGGAACCGTCCGGTCCGCCGCCGGGGGCGCCGCATGCTGCGCGCCCGGCCCGGCCGCGGCCCTCTCGGCGTTCTTCTTCTTGCGGGCCCGGAGGTACTCGATGACGATCGGCATCACGGACAGCAGGACGATGGCCACGAGCATCGCCTCGATGTTGTCCCGCACGAAGGCGATCTGGCCCAGACCCGCACCGAGCAGGGTGACGCCCGCGCCCCACAGCACACCGCCGACGACGTTGAAGATCAGGAAGGAGCGGTACCGCATCCGGCTCACGCCCGCGATGATCGGCGTGAACGTCCTCACGATCGGTACGAAGCGCGCCAGCACCAGCGACTTGGGGCCGTGCTTCTCGAAGAACTCGTGCGCCTTCTCCACGTTCTCCTGCTTGAAGAGGCGGGAGTCGGGGCGGCGGAAGAGGGCGGGCCCCACCTTGCGGCCGAACATGTAGCCGACCTGGTCGCCGACGATCGCGGAGATCACCACGAGCGTGCAGACCAGCCACAGCGGGTAGTCCAGGTACTGGTCGGTGGCGACCAGGAGTCCGGCGGTGAACAGCAGCGAGTCACCGGGCAGGAAGAAGCCGATCAGCAGGCCGGACTCCGCGAAGACGATCACGAGGATGCCGATCAGACCGAAGGTCTGGATCAGGTAATCCGGATCGAGCCAACTGGGTCCCAGCGCGAGGGCGGTCACGTCACAGGCTCCTCATCAGGGGCTCACCGCTAGGACATGTCCTAGGGGCGGCGGTCGGGGCGTACACGGTACCAACGCTCGCCGGCCCCGGGACGTGCCCCCGCCGCCGGCGTGCGTACGGCCCGGGGCTGCACCCGCGGCTGCTGCCCCGGGCGGCCCGCTCAGCCCTGCGGAGCGGGGAGCATCTCGTTCCAGTTCGCCCAGTAGCCGCCCTGGCCGTCCGGGACCAGGCCGTCGGGCAGCAGCATGTCGCCCGGGACGCTCGCCTGGGAGGAGGGGGCGCTCGCATAGTACGGGGCCGACTCCCTGCGGTGCTTGCCGCCCTGCCGCCCGCTGGTCTCCTCCGCCTGCACGAACAGCCGTCCCTGCGTGGAGAGATACTGCGCACGGGCCGTCAGCCGGCGCAGGTCCGTGCCGAGTTCGAGCGCGAGGATCTCCAGGTCGACGCCGGACTGCCATCCGTCGACGAGCACCGCGTCCTGTACGGGGGACCAGCCGAGGTGGTCCGGCATCTGCGACTGGTCGTACATCTGCATGTGCTCGTGCTGCTGGTACTGCTCCTGGACGGCGTGGTGGTACTGGTCCTGGACTCCGTGGTGGTGCTGCGCCTGCTGGTACTGCTGCTGGTGCTGTGCGTGCTGGGCGGCGGCCTGCACCTGCTGCTGGGCGGGGACGTGCCCGTACAGCTGCGAGGGGTCGTGTGCGGGAACCGCGTCCTGGACCGGCTGGTGCTGCTGCGCGTGCGCGGCGGTGTGGCCGGGGACGCCGTGGCCGGTACGGACCTGCGGTGTCTCCTGCGTGCGTGCCGCGTCGTCCGGCGCACCGGGGGGCTGCTGCAGATGGGACGGCATGAGCAGTTCGTCGGCGAGGGTCCGGGCGTCGTCGCGGCCCACCGTGCGGCGGGCGATGCGCACTTCACGCTCGTGCAGGCCGAGCATCTCGGCGACGGCCTTGTCGTTCCCCACGACGACCGCGAACGCTGCGAGTGAACGGACCCGGCTCGTCTGCGCGTCGTCGAGTGTGGTCTGTGCTGCCCGTACCTCTTCGTCGCTCTGGCAGAAGGCTCTCGCCAACACCGTGTGCCGTTCCCACAGCTCCCGAGGCTCCATGCGACCCCCGCGTCCTCTCAGTCAATATGTACTGAATTCACAGTCCAAATCATGCAATCCGTCTCTTCGAGGTGCTCAATCTAGTGGCGCCGGGCCCGGGAAACGGGGTGCCGTGGCGGTTGCCCGCGCGTTTCGCGGAATTCCCTCCGGGTACACAAGTACGGCTCCGCGGACGGCCGTCGGGCCGTCACTTCCCGGGCTTTCACTCGTAGGTGCCTGTTCCGCGCGGTACCCGTGTCGGCCGGACGGTCTGCCGCCGTGGGAATTCCGGCAGGGGCGGTACGTACCCAACTCGGCGTGAACTCGGCTGAGTTGCCGCGGCCTACGCGCGGAGCTCACTGCCCTGCGGCACGGCCCGCCGCCCCGGTCCGCCGCTCACGGCGCCGAGTTCGAACGCATTGCCGTGCCGGCGTCCGCCCGGCCGCGGGGAGGGGGCGCGCGAACTCCCGCCGTCCGCCCGGCCATTGCGCGTATCGCCCGATGGAAGTACACGGGTCCACCGGAGGCGACGTGGGGACGGGCTCAGCGGACCGCGCGGGACACGCAGCGCGCAAGCGGTCAGGGACGGCCGGTCCGGTCGCCCGGGCCGGCCGTCCCTGACCGCTTGCGCGCGCGTCGTGCCGCGTGCCTCAGTCCGAGGACTCCGCCACCACGCGGCGCACGTTCTCCAGCCGCCCCGGCGCGGTGGCCAGCAGGTCCCTGCGGGCCCGCGCGAACGCGCGCCCCAGCTCCGCCCGCCGCTCCGATCCGACGTTCTCGCGCGCGTCGTTGATCAGGGAGCGCTCCTCCTCGTCCAGATGGTGGTTGACCGCCTGCACGAGGTCCTCCAGCTTCTCGTCCCACTCGTCGCCGCCGGGCTCCCCCGCCTCCAGCAGCGCGAGCAGCGCCTCGTTGCCCTCGGTGTGCTCCTCGACGCTGTGCTCCACGTCCTCGTCGTCGACGTTCCTGTAGCGGCGCAGCGCGGGGTAGACCTCCGCCTCCTCGGCCTCCGCGTGGGCGATCAGCAGGTCCGCGAGACGGCGTGTGGCCGCGGCGCGGTCGGCCTCCACGTTCCGCATGTCCCGGAAGAGGTCCTCCATGGTGCGGTGGTCCCTGAGGATCAGTTCCACGACGTCGTCCGTCTCGCTGCCGTCGCCGTTCGCGTGGTCCGTGTGCCGGTCGCTCATGACCCCTCTTTCCTGCTCCTCCGTGATGTTGAACGGTCCACAGGTTCCCCGCGCCGCGCTGCCCACGCGTCCGTGACCGGGGGTGTTCCCGGCGGTTGGGCCGGCCGGCCCCGGTGCGGGGCACGCCGCTGGACCGGATGGTCCGGGCCGTCCGGCCGCTCCGGCGCGACCACGTGACCGGTGGCAGGGCGGGGCCCTCGCGGCACGGTGGAAGTGACGCCGAGCGGCGAGAGGAGACCGCCATGGGCACCATCACCACCAGCGACGGATGCGAGATCTACTACAAGGACTGGGGATCGGGCCGTCCCGTCGTCTTCAGCCACGGCTGGCCGTTGACGGCGGACGTCTGGGACCCGCAGATGTTCTTCGTCGCCTCCCACGGCTACCGCGTCATCGCGCACGACCGGCGCGGCCACGGCCGTTCGTCCGACGTGTGGAGCGGCCACGACATGGACACCTACGCCGACGACCTCTCCCATCTGATCGACACCCTCAACCTCAGCAACGCCACGCTCGTCGGCCACTCGACGGGAGGCGGGGAGGTGACCCGCTACCTGGGGCGGCACGGAACGGCACGGGTCTCGCAGGCCGTGCTGCTCAGCGCCGTACCGCCGCTGATGCTCAAGACCGACCGCAACCCCGAGGGGCTCCCCGTCGACGTCTTCGACGAGATCCGCGAGGGCGTGCGCACGGACCGGTCGCAGTACTTCCAGGACCTCACCGGGCCCTTCTACGGCGCCGACCGCCCCGGTTCGGACGTCTCCGAGGGCACGCGTGACGCCTTCTGGCTGATGAGCATGACGGTGGGCCTGAAGGCGGCGTACGACTGCGTGAAGGCCTTCTCCGAGACGGACTTCACCGACGACCTGACGAGGATCGACGTCCCCTTCCTCATCGCGCAGGGCGACGAGGACCAGATCGTCCCCTTCCAGGCCGCCTCCCCCAAGACCGCCGAGCTCGTCAAGGACCCGACCCTCAAGGTCTACCCGGGCTGGCCGCACGGCCTGTACGGCAGCCACCACGACACGTTCAACAACGACCTGCTGGAGTTCCTGGAGCGCTGACCGCTGGCCGGGGCCTCACCGGTCCCGGCTCCCGCTCCGGCCGGCGCCGTGCGCCTCGGTCTTCGAGGGCCGGGGCTGCCGGTCGCCGGCCCGCTCGCGCAGCTTCTGCGTCTTCTTCCGGATCTCCCCCAGCTTGCCGTACAGGGCGGGGCCGGGGCAGTCGGTGGTGTAGGCGTCCACGTGGCCGGATATGACGTCGAGCCTGGCCTTCCTGCCCTTGTCGAAGCGGCTCGCGTCGCTCGACGAGGTGAGGGTCGTGCGTCCCGCCGGGTCCGAGCCCCGCTCGAGCTTCCAGGCGGCGACCGCGGCTATCGAGTCGAGCATCGGCTCGGGTACCGCCTGCCCCTCGCGGAACGTGCCGACGGCCGCGATTCCGATGGTGTGGGCGTTGAAGCCCTTGGTGTGCGCGCCCTCGACGGAGCGGGCCAGCCCCCCTGCGCGGCCTTCGTAGATCTTGCCGCAGCGGTCGACGATGAAGTTGTAGCCCAGGTCGTCCCAGCCGCGCTGTATGTGGTCCTTCTCCAGCGTCCGCAGCAGGCGCGGCACGTCGGAGCAGTCGTAGTCGTTCGGCTGGTTCGTGTGGTGGATGAAGACGCTGCGGACGCCGTGCAGCGCCGAGGCGCGTTCGCGCACCATCTCCTCGTCCGCGTTCCAGCCGCTGCGGGGCACCACCTCCGGGCGGGGCGCGCCGGGGGGCGGACCGGCCCGTCGAGGGCCGTCGCGGCGGGGCGAGGACGTGGCCTCCCGCACCGGGTCGTCCCAGGTCACCAGGAAGGCCACCGGAAGAAGGCCCACGACCACGAGTCGTGAGCGCCATCGGGGCTTTGGCTTACGGTGCCGCATAGATGACACGGTGCGCCGGACCCCCCGACTCGCACAGGTGACCGTATCCGTTCGGGTGAAGAGGGCCAGGCCTGCCCGGCCGGACGGGCATCCCCGCCCCAGTGCCGCTACGACAGCGAGCGGACGACCTCGGACGCCGCTTCCGCGATCAGCTCGTCCCTGGGCTCAGCGTCCCTCTCCCGGCGGTTCGACATGATCGCCATGACGACGGGGGCGGCATCCGGAGGCCACACGACGGCGATGTCGTTGCGGACGCCGTAGCCGCTGCCCGTCCCCGTCTTGTCGCCGACCTTCCACCCTCCGGGCACTCCCGCCCTGATGAGGCCGTCCCCCGTGGTGTTGCGCCGCAGCCACTCCGCGAGCTGGGAGCGCTCCGGCTTGCCCAGGGCGTCACCCAGCACGTAGGCGCGCAGGTCTCCGGCGATCGCCCGCGGCGTGCTGGTGTCCCGCGTGGAGCCGGGTTTCCACCGGCTCAGTTCCGGTTCGCGGCGCTCCATCCGCGTCACGTCGTCGCCGAGCTTCGCGAGTGCGGCGTCGAGGCCCTCCGGCCCGCCGAGCGCGTCGAAGAGCAGGTTGGCCGCCGTGTTGTCGCTGTGGCGGACGGCGGCGTCGCACAGCGCACGCAGGCTCATCCCGGTCCCGACGTGCTTCTCGGTGACGGGGGAGTACTCGACCAGGTCGTCGCGCGAGTACTCGACGACGCGGTCCATGCGGTCCGGGGCGTACTTCCGCAGAACGGCACCGGCGGCCAGCGCCTTGAACGTCGAGGCGTACGCGAAGCGCTCGCGGTCGTTGTACGCCACCTCCTCGCCGCTGCCCGTGTCGACCGCGTAGACCCCGAGTCGCGCCCCGAACTTCCGCTCGAGCTTCCGCAGTTCACGAGCGGCCTGCTTTCCGTCCGCCCCTCGTCCCGCCACCTCCGCCGACGGCGACGTGGAAGGAGCCGCGTCGCCGCCGCTGCCCCCGCAGGCGGCGATCGGCACGAGGGAGAGCACGGCGAGCGCGGCGACGGCGGCGCGGCGCGTGCCGGGCCCGCGCCGGGCCGACAGGGGCGGTTCGGCGGGAAAGAGCGGCTTGTTCGACATGACCGGAAACCTCCGTCGTGGGTGGGAAGAACACCCTCACCTCCGGGAAGCTATGCGGTCCAATACGCCCGGATGCCGTTCCATGACGATTCGACATAGGCTCGTGCCCGTGGATCTGGTCGCAGCGAGCCGGGCGTTCGTCAGTGTCGGCGAGCACGGAAGCTTCACCGTGGGGGCCGCCGCGGCCCGGATGTCGCAGCCGGTGGCCAGCCGTCGCGTCGCCGCCCTGGAGGAGCGCTTCGGCGAGCGGCTGTTCGAGAGGACGTCGCGCCGCGCCGTGCTCACCCCCTTCGGGAGGGACCTGCTGCCGGCCGCACGCCAACTCGTCCGGGCAGCGGACCTGTTGCTGCACGAGGCGGACGCCGTCAAGCAGAGGCCGCGGCCCGTCGCGGTGCCGGACGTCTGCTCCGCCGCCGCCCTCGCCCGCCTCATGGCCGACGCGCGAAAGCAGGGCCTCACGCTCGACCTGCGCGCCGCGGGTCCGGCGCGGCGCCTGGAACTTCTCCACTCGCAGCAGGTGCGCGCGGCGCTGCTCGCCGTGCCGCCGGACGAGGCGACGTGGTGCGTGCCGCTCGGACTCGCGGGCGCGCGGGAACAGGGCGTACGCCGCGTGTACTTGGAGACGCTGCGTCCCTCGCGGCTCTCCCCCGGCCCGGCCCGCCGTGCCTGGCTCCAGCCGGAGGACGACGTGCCGCACGTCCGCGACCCCCTGACCAGGCTGCGCGACGCCCTCGGCCTGCGCCCCTCGCAGCTCGCGGCCGCGCGTGATCTGACGACCGCCGCTGCCGAAGTCCTCGGCTCCGACGACCTGTTGCTGTGCTCCCCCGCCCAGGCCCGCGAACTCGGCCTGGACTGGCGGCCATTGGGCGAGGTCTCCCTGCGCCGCGGTTACGCTCTGGCCACTGCCCCGCAGGACGGCCCGCAGCAGCTGGAAGCACGGCTGGACGACGCACTCGTGCGCTGCCTCGGTGCGGACGTGCCGGAGCGCGCCACCGGAGGAACCACGCGATGAACACCGAGGCCCTGCTCAGCGAGGCGCGGAGCCGGCTGCGCGACGGCGGTCTGCACGCGTGCCTGCTCGTGCGCGAACTCCACACCGGCGACGAGCTGGGAATCGAGCCGGACGCCGTCCTCCCAGCAGCGTCCCTCGTCAAGGTCCCGCTGGCGCTCGCGACGGCGGAGCGCATCCGGCGCGGCGAACTCGACGGAGCGACGATGCTGGACGTGCGTCCCGGCCGCATCACCACTCCCGGGCCCACCGGGATCAGCCGCTTCCGCCACCCGGCCCGTGTCGCGCTCGACGATCTGCTCTACCTGAGCACGTGCGTCAGCGACGGTGCCGCCGCCGACGCGCTCTTCGGCCTCACCCCGCCCGCCCAGGTCACCGCGATACTGCGGGAGTCGGGCCTCGGGGGCATCACTGTGCGGCACACCATGGGCGAGCTGTCCGACACCCCTGTCGAACGGCTCGACGCCGACCAGGCCCACCTCGCCCACGCCCTCGCCGTCGGCGCCGGCACCAGCGGCCGGGGACACCGGGTGCCGCAGCTGGACACCACCCGCGCGAACACCGGCAGCGCCCGCGCCTTCGCCGGCCTCCTCCAGGCGCTGTGGACCCCGTCGGAGATCCATCCCGACGTGGCGGCACGCGTGCGCACGCTCATGTCCTGCAACGTGCTCCGGCACCGGCTCGCCCCGGACTTCAGCTCCGACGCCACCACCTGGTCGTCGAAGACCGGCACGCTGCTGAACCTCCGCCACGAGATCGGCGTCGTCGAGCACGCGGACGGGCAGCGCTACGCGATCGCCGTCCTCACCGAGTCGCAGGTGGCCGCCGTCGAACAGCCCGGCGCCGACGCCCTGATGGCCCAGGTGGCCCGGCGGCTGCGCGACCACCTCCGGCAGCGGTAGACGTCGCGCGCTCGCGGGGCAGGGGTGCGTGCTCGCCCGCCCTGGTGACGCCTCATGGGCGGTCGTATGCGTGCCGCGCACGTCGTCACGCGTACGCGTAGCGGTTCGGGCCCCAGGGCAGAGGAGCGGCATGCCACTCACCAATGTGCGCCTCGCGTCGGGGCGTTCCATCCGTCTGGTCGAGCTGCGGATGTCCTCCACCTACGCCGGGCTGCTGGCCGGCTCCCCGTCGAAGCGGGTCAACGAGTTCATCGTCGAGCGCACCGTGAACAGGGCCAGGGAGGACTGTCCGAGCCGGCCGGTGCACCTGGTCCCGCCCGCCCTCGAGTACCCGGGCGAGAGCGCGGGTGCGTTCGGGCCGGTGGAGGTGATGCCCCGCGTCCTCTGTACGGGACTCTTCGAATCGTGGGAGATCGACCCGGCACACGACTCGGGGTGGTGGTCCTCCACGCTCACCGTGGTCTGGTTCCAGCACACCACGGACCTCCCGGCGGAGGACGACGCCCCCGCGGGCCTGCGCGAGATCGCCTGGGAGGAACTCGCCGTGGACCAGGAGGAGTAGGGGCACACGGGCCCGCCCACCGGACTGCACGCGCGGCACCGGGACGGGCCGGGGCCGGGGCCGAGATCCCTTGCCCGCACATCCGGTTGCCGCCGCCGCACCGCTGGAAGAGCCTCCCGGCCGGGTGGAGGCGTTGCGAAGCCGTTCACCGCGGAAACGAGAGAGGGAAGCCATGGGGAAACGGAGACCGCCCCTTCTTCGGACGGGCATCGTGGCCGCGGGTGCGGCGGCGGGCGGCGCGATGCTCTACAGACACCACCGGCGGCGCTCCGTCGTGGTCACCCTGTACAGCGAGCCGCACTACAGAGGCGTGCGGCAGGGCTTCGTGTACGACCAGAGGGCCTACGCGCTGAGCGCCACCAAGCTCCCCCAGGTCGGCTCCGTCCGCGTCGAGCAGGTCGACCGCACCTTCCGCAGGGGCCCGGACACGCTGCGCTCCTTCCTCTACATGGCCGTCTCCGGTGACCGGCAGGCCCGGCAAGAGGCCGCTTTCTGGCTCCCCCTGGCGCTCGTCAGGCTGACCGATCCGGACACGTGGCGCCGCGAACACGACCCGGCCGGAAGCAGGGCGTCGTGGGTCCGGCTGTGGGCGGAACGCCCCGCGAGTCCGCCGCCTGCGCCCGACGGCGCGGCGGTCCCCGGGGAGGAGCCGTACCACGACGTCCTGATGACCACGCCGGACCTCGGGGAGTGGAGCAGGCGGGTCCGCTACATCGAGGCCGGAATCCGCAACCCCTTCCGGGCGGACCTCACGCCTCCGGGGTGGGAGAACGGTCTGCCGCTGCCCCTGCAGATCGTGGAGTGACGGGCCTCCGATCCCCCTGCTGTGGCGTCCCGTTGAGACGCGCTGCGCCCGACGGTTGCACTCCGCCGCCGAACGGTCCCGTATCGAGCCCCGACCGTGACGGCATCGCGACAGCCGATCGGCAACCCGCTCGCCATCCCGTTCCGTCCAACCGGCGATAGCGACAAGCCGCACCACCTCAGGGGGACGTCTCATGCACCACCATCCAGCACCGGCGGCCGGAGCCGTCGGACGCCGCCTCGGCCGGAACGCACGCCGGCCGCTCGCGGTGCTCGCGGCGGGGATGCTCGCCATGGCCCTGGCCGTCACCGGCTGCAGCGGCTCCGGCAGCGAATCCGCGAGCCCGGCGGGCGATCAGCGCGCGAACCACGCACCCGGAAACGGCGAGGCGGGCGTCGGCGACTCGGCCGACCAGGCCCCGGACTCCACGACCGACGGCGAACCGGGACAGTCCGACAGCAAGCCGGGCGAGCAGAGCGGCACTGCCGACCAGAAGCCACCGAAGATCACACCGGACCAGGTCGTACGCAAGGCCAGGCTCACGGTGCGCGTCAAGGACGTGACCTCCGCGCTCGACGACACGCGGACCGCGGTGGAGAGCGCCGGCGGCTACGTCGGCGACGAGACGACCGACCGCGACAGCAAGGGCCACGAGCGGTCGCACCTGGTGCTCCGGGTGCCGCAGGAGGAGTACTCGGAGGTCCTGGACGAGCTCGCGGACAGCGGCAAGCTCATCGAACGCAAGGTGACGGCCGACGACGTCACCGACCGGATGGTGGACGTCAAGAGCCGCATCGCCTCGCAGAAGTCGAGCGTCGAGCGCGTGCGGAAACTGATGGACGACGCCACCGAACTCTCCGACGTGGTCTCCCTGGAGAGCGAGCTGAGCACCCGCCAGTCGGCGCTGGAGTCGCTCCAGGCGCAGCAGGCGTCGCTGAAGGACCGTACGGCGCTGGCCACGATCACCCTCGTGCTCTCCGAGACCGAGGTGAAGAAGAAGGAGAAGAAGGACGACGAGACGGGCTTCACGGACGCGCTCGACGGCGGCTGGCAGGCGTTCGTCACGACGATGCGCTGGATCGCGGTCGTGATCGGGGCGACGCTGCCGTTCCTGGCCGCGCTGGCACTGCTGCTGGTGGGCTGGCGTCTGGTGCGCGGGCGCGTGCCGCGCCGCGAGCGCGGCGCCTGGCGGCCCGCTTCCGTGCCCGCCGGCGCGGGCGGCGGGCGTCCGCCGGCCCCCGCCGGGGCGCCCTCGACGGTGCCGCCGCCGGCGAAGGCACCCGAAGCCGCTCCGGGGGCTGCGGGAGCGACGGGGGATGCGGAACCACGGGAAGCGGCGAAGGCACCCGAGGCGCCGAAGACCTCCGAGTCCGACTGAGCGGGCGGCTGCCCGCGCCGCCGCAACGACCCGACGGCTGAGGCCGGTTCCCCTCCCGGAACCGGCCTCAGCCCTCGCGGGCCGGCGGCCGGAGCGCCCCCGGGACCCCGGCCCGGACCGTACGCCGCGGCGAATCTCACGCAATGAACTCCCCACGCGGCCAAGGCAGTTCGCGCACACGGCCCGTATCGCCCCTGCTGGGAGGGGAGTTCGTTTTCCCGTCGTGCGCGGGGTACTGACGAGTAGAGAACTCTGCGCTGGAATACCCCGCATGACGACACACGGGCACGGCCACCATCACGAGGACCACGACCACCACCACGACCACCGCCACCGGACGCCCAGCAGACGCGCGCTGCTCGCCGGCGCGAGCGGCCTCCTCGTCCTCTCCTCCGCACCCGGCACCGCGAGTGCGGCCAGCACCCGGACCGCCAGATCGTCCGACGTGCCGGTCAAACGCATGGGCGCCGCCCGCAGCTCACGACTCACACAGGGCACCACGCTCGTCCACGCCGACATGCACAACCACACCGCCATGTCCGACGGCGACGGCGACCCCGAACTCGCCTTCGCCTCGCTGCGCGACGCGGGCCTGGACGTCGCCGCCCTCACCGACCACGCCACGCTGCTGGGCATCGAGGGCATCACCGACGAGGAATGGGACCGCACGGGCCAGCTCGCCGACGCCGCCGACGACCCCGGGGCGTACACCGCCATCCGCGGGTTCGAGTGGACGCACCCGCTGCAGGGGCACGCCAACATCTGGTTCACCGACGACTGGGTGGACCTCGGCGGGGCCGGCGGCCCGGACTCGCTCTACAGCTGGCTGAAGGACCGGGACGCCGTGGCCAGCTTCAACCACCCGGGCCGCGAGCCCCAGATGTTCGACAGCTTCAGCTTCTCCGCCGGCGTGCTGGAGAAGATGGTCGGCCTGGAGATGTTCAACCGCGGCGACGACTACCTCTTCGACGGCTGGTCCGACACCGGCCGCTCCCCCCTCGTCGCCTGTCTCAACGCCGGCTGGCGCACCGGTCTGACAGGCGTCACCGACGAACACGGCACCGACTGGGGCTTCCCCGAGGGCAAGGGCCGCAGCGGGCTGTGGGTCACCGAGAACACTCGCGCGGGCGTCTTCGAGGCGATGCGGGCCCGGCGCTTCTTCGCGACGCGGGTCTCGGGTCTGCGGCTGGACGCGGTCGCCGGCGGGGTCCGGATGGGCGGCACTCTCGGGAAGTCCTCGGGCGACGTCCGCTTCACCGTCGACCTCGACCGCGGCCCCGAGTGGGAGGGCAAGCCCCTCAACATCCAGGTGCTGCGCCCCGGTTCGGACGCGCCGGCCGTCGCGGACGTCATCGAGACGCAGTCCAACAAGGTGACCGAGTTCACCGTTCCCCTCGACGCGGCCGACGGCGACTGGGTCGTCCTGCGCATATCCGACCCGTCCCAGGCCAACCCCTCCCCGGGCCCGTCCGGCCACCCCTGCAACGACTGGGGCGTCGCGTACTCGAGCCCCTGGTGGCTCCAGGCGTGACCCGCGGCTCAGGCCCCTTCCGCATCGGCGCGCCCGCGTACCCGCGTATCCGCGTATCCGGGCACCGCGCATCCGGAAGGGGCCTCCGTCCCGGGGCACCCCGGCTTCCTCCCGCCGGGCGCGGCTGCGGCAGCCCACGGCAGGAGGCGCCGGCACTCAGCGGGCGAGCGGCAGCTCGAACCACACGACCTTGCCCGACGTCACGGAACGCGCGCCCCACTTCGCGGCGAGCTCGTCGACCAGTTTCAGCCCCCTCCCCCACTGGCCGTCCGGGGTCGCCTCGGCACGGTGCGGCAGGCGCTCGTCCGAGTCCGAGACCTCCACCACGAGGCTGTCCCCCCTGGCGAGCTGAATCCCGACGTCGCCCCTTCCGTGCCGGAACGCGTTCGTGACCAGTTCGTTCGCCAGCAGCCCGGTGACGCCGCGCAGGGCGTCCAGGCCCCAGTCGTCCAGCGTCCGGTCGATGAGCTCCCGGGCCTTGGAGGCCATGGCGGGCTCCGGCGGGAGGTTCCAGCGGACGCTCCTGTTCCGGGGCGTGGGCGTCGCCCGCGCCATGAGGATCGCCAGGTCGTCGCCAGCGGAGCGGGGAGCCATGCGGACCACCACGTCGTCACACCACTGCTGCACCGAGAAGACGGACGGGCCCGGCGCGGCCAGCACCGATGCCAGGGCGGCGATGCCGTCGCCGATGTCCCCGCGCTGCTCGACCAGCCCGTCGGTGTAGAGCACCAGCGTGCCGCCCTCGGGCAGCGCCAGTTCGGTGACGGGGTAGTCCGGGGCCACGAGCCCGATGCCGAGCGGCACCCCGGGTTCGACGGGGATGAGGCGGGAGGTGCTGTCCCGGTGCCGCAGGATCGGCGGCGGGTGTCCGGCGCTCGCGATGCCGCACTCCCGGGTCACGGTGTTGTACACGGCGTACACGCAGGTGGCGTGCTGCATCGCGGGGCTGCTCTCCACGATGCCGTCCAGCCGCGTCAGCAGCTCGACGGGCTCCAGATCGAGCCTGGCCAGGGTGTGCATCGCTGTGCGCAGCCGGCCCATGCCGGCCGCGGCGTGGATGTCGTGCCCCATCACGTCGCCGACGACGAGCGCGACGCGGTGGCCGGACAGCGGTATGACGTCGAAGAAGTCACCTCCGACGTTCGCGGAGCGGCTCGTGGACCAGTAGTGGTATCCGATCTCCAGGCCCTGCCGGACGGGGATGTCCTTCTCGCCCGGCAGCATGTTGCGCTGCAGCGCGACGGCTGTGCGGCGCTCGTCGTCGTACAGGCGGGCGTTGTCCAGGCTGAGCGCGGTCCGCGCCGCGAGCTCCTCGGCGACGCTTCGGTCGTCCTCGTCCAGGGCGTCGCGGTCCGCGAACCGGCCGAGCGTGACGAGCCCGAGGCACCGGCCGCGGGCCACCAGAGGCGCCACCACCCCGGAGTCCGGGGCGGCCTCCTCCGGCGGTCCCGGCAGGACATCCTGCGGGACGAGGGCGGCGGCGTCCTCCGCCCGCAGCTTCCCCTCGTGCCAGGAGAGTCCGGAGCTCAGGCACCTGTGCGCGGGCGACCCCGCGGGGTGCTCGCGCCGGCTCCCCGAGACGGCCTCCCGCAGGCGGCCGGAGCCGTCGCCCGCCGTGCCGCGCCCGGCGAGCACGACCGTGGCCGCCGGCCTGCCCGAGTCGGCGAACGCGCTGCCTTCGAGGTAGTCGGTACGCATCTCGACCGTCGCGACGTCGGCGAAGTCCGGCACGACGAACTCCACCAGCTCGCGCGCGGTCCGCCCCATGTCCAGCGTCGTGCCGACCTTGCTGCCCGACCTGTTCACCAGGTCCAGCCGCCGCCGCACACCGGAGGCCTCCAGCAGGGCGGTCTGCCGCTGGGTCACGTCGACGATCAGTCCGCCCAGGCCGAGCACGCGGCCGTCGTCCGAGGTCAGGCGGAAGAACGTCACGGACCACACCCGGTCGCGGTCCCGGTGGCCCTCCGTGCGCCCCGAGATCAGGACGTTGTGGAGCGGCTCCCCCGTCTCCAGGACACCGCGCAGGTGCCTCTCGTACTCGCCCCTGTCGGCGGCCCGGACGACGTCGCCCACGCTGCGCCCGACGTGCTCCTCCGCCGGGATCCCGTTGAAGCCGGCGAGGGCGTCGTTGACCATGACGTAGCGCAGGTCGGTGTCGAGAATCCCCATGCCGTGCGGGGAGGACCGTACGAAGGCGTCCACGGACGACGCACGGCCGCCCGGTGCCGCACCGTCCGAGGCTTCCGCCGCCGGGGCTTCCACCGCCGCTCCGCTGAGGTGGTGCGGCGGCGGGCCGTCGGATTGCGGGCCTCTGCCGTGCTGCGACGAGCTGCCGTGCTGTGACGGTCTCTCGTGCTGCGAGGGGTCGCCGAGCTCGCACAGCAGCCCCGTGACGGCGCCTCCCAGCAGAGGCCCCCCGCCGTCGTCCCCCGGGCCGCCCGGCATCAACGGCGAGCAGGTCAGCAGTACGTCCTGCCGGGCACCGTCGCCGGAGACCACCGGCACGACCCGGCTGTAGTCCCCACCCGCCGCCGCGCGGCCCACGGCCTCGGCCAGGGCGTCCCGCGCCGGACCTGCGAAGACCGCACCGCAGTGCCGGCCCAGCACGTCGGGGGCCGGCCGGCCGGACCATGCGGCGGCTGCGGGACTCCACGAAGTCACGTGCGCCGCGAGGTCCAGGGTGAACGAGGCTATAGGCATGTTCTTCCATGACCGTGTTGGACGAATTGCCCGTTTATGCAGTCTATGGGCCCGCTCGAACTCTCGCTCGACGGGCCCGGGTGAGGTCAGGAAACGACCATGCGCCGTGACCCCGTCCCGTAGGAGGATCCTCGCGGGACCGAGGGGGCGGATGAGACGTGGGCAAGATGCACGCCGACGAGGCGGACACCGACGAGGAGTTGGTCAGACGGCTGCTCCGCGCCCAGTTCCCCCGATGGGCCGGCCTGCCGGTCACCCGGCTCGCCTCCGGCGGCACAGTGAACGCGATCTACCGGCTCGGCGGAGAGCTGACCGTACGGCTGCCGCTGCGGCCCGGCGGCGCGGAAGCCGTGGCGACGGAGGCGCGGCTGCTGCCCCGGCTGGCGCCGCTGCTGCCGCTGCCGATCCCGGAAGTCGTCGCGGTCGGCGTCCCTGGCGAGGGATACCCCCTGACATGGGCGGTGCACCGGTGGATCGAGGGCCGCAACCCCGTGGAGGGCCGGCTGGCCGAGCCCGGAACCGTCGCCCGCGACCTCGCCCGGTTCGCGCTCGCCTTCCGCGAGATCGACCTGCCGGACGGTCCGCCCGCGCACCGCGGACGGCCCCTGATCGGCGAGGACGGGGAGATGCGGGCCGCCATCGAGGCGCTGCGCCGCACCGACGAGCCCTTCGACGCCGACGAGATCGCTGCGGCCTGGGCAGAGGCGCTCGCCGTACCACCGTGGACGGGCACGCCCTGCTGGACGCACTCCGACCTCATGCCGAGCAACCTCGTTTTCGCCGGCGACCGCGTCTCGGCCGTCATCGACTTCGGCACCGTCGGCATGGGCGAACCGGCGACCGACCTCATCCCGGCTTGGAACCTGCTGCCCGCCCCGGCACGGCGCGCATACCGGGAGGCAGCCGAAGTGGACGACGCCACCTGGGACCGCGGCCGGGGCTGGGCGCTGTCCATGGCGGTCATCCAGCTCCCGTACTACCGGCAGACCAACCCCGTCATCTCCGCGAACGCCCGGTACGTGATCCGGGAAGTCCTCGGCAGCCGCGGGTAGCGAGCGGGGCCGGAGGCGCGCGGCGTACGTGGCCCCGGGGCGGAACCTCCCCCTGAAGGCGGACTCCCACGGCAACCGGTTCCGGTGCCCGCCGCGTCGGCCATGGCATGACCGCGACTCCCCCTGCCGAGCCTCCGCCTTACCCCCACTGCGGCCGCGGCGCCGGCACGGAAGACCCGGTGGGATGCCGAGGCCACCGTGTCCCGCGCCCGCGCCCCGACGGCGGTGACGCCGAAGTGGTCCTGCACGGCGCCTGCCTGGCACACCTCGACGGCAGCGACCGGGAGACCTATCTGGCGTCCCTCCGCCCCGGCAGCAACATGGACCACCGCGGCACGGTCTTCGACTCGGCCCTGTCGGCCCAGCTGCTGGACGCCGTGCGCGACCCCGCGGACCAGCGTCCGCGATTCGGCGCCGTCCGCTTCAGCAGGGCGACGTTCGAAGGCGAAGCCCCCTTCGGCACGGCGAGGTTCGGGAGCCGAGCCTCATTCGACGGCGCGACGTGCAAGGGCAGCGCTCTCTTCAACAGCACGGTGTTCGGCAGCGAAGTCCGGTTCCGCGGTGCGACGTTCGAAGGCGAAGCCTGGTTCGACGGCACGACGTTCGAGAGCGAAACCCGCTTCGACAGGGCGACGTTCGACGGCGACGCCCTGTTCGTCCGCGCGACGTTCGAGGCCGACGCCGTGTTCGACGAGGCGGTGTTCGGGGCCCGCACCGGGTTCCGTCGGGCGACGTTCAGGGCCTGCGCCGGATTCGACGGCGCGACGTTCAAGGACGTCGCCCTGTTCGTCCGCGCGGCGTTCAAGGGTGACGCCTGGTTCGACGGCGCAACGTTCAAGGGCGGTGCGGGGTTCGACAGCGCGACGTTCAAAGGCCGTGCCGGGTTCGACGGCGCGACGTTCCAAGACGGCGCCGGCTTCGGCAGGGCGGCGTTCGAGAGCGCCTCGTCGGTAGGGCCCCTGGCGTGCCGGGGAACTCTGAGCCTCGCGAAAGCCGTCTTCTCCGCCGCGGTGACCTTGGAGATCGCGGCGAGCAGAGTCGACTGCCACCGCACCCGCTGGGCCTCGACAGCCTCGCTGCGGCTGCGGCACGCGGTCATCGACCTCAGCGACGCGGTGCTGGAGTTCCCCGTCAGCGTCACCGCCCACGACCCCGGGTTCCTCACCACGCGAGGCTGTCCCCTGGATGAATCCGGGCTCCGCCAGGCGCCGGTACGCGGGGAGTCCCTGCACGGTGTCGACGCCGCGCACCTGGTGCTGACCAACCTGAACCTGGCCGAATGCCGCTTCAGCGGAACCGTCCACCTGGATCAGCTGCGGATGGAGGGCCGCTGCCCGTTCCCCCTGCCCAATTCGCAAGGCATCCACTGGCGGCGCGGACTGCCCGTACGGCACACACAACGGCTCCTCCTGGCCGAGGAGCAGCACTGGCGCCACAGCAGGCCCCGCTCCGACCCGGGATGGCTGCCGGCTCCGCCCGGCGCCGACATCGTGGAGCCGCCGGCGCTCGCCGCCCTCTACCGCGCGCTGCGCAAGTCCCACGAGGACTCCCGCAACGAGCCCGGCGCCGCCGACTTCTACTACGGCGAGATGGAGATGCGCCGCGCCGACCCCACCATCGCCCCCGCCGAACGCGGACTGCTGAACCTCTACTGGGCCCTGTCCGGATACGGGCTCCGCGCCGCACGCGCCATCGCCTGGCTGCTGGCCGCGATGACCGCGACCGTGCTGCTGATGATCGGCTTCGGACTGCCCGACACCCCCGCCCGGCCCTACCCGCGCGCCGCCGGCGTCGTCGGCAAGCAGAACCCGCAGCTGCGCGCCGACTTCCCCGACCGCTTCACCACGGCCCGCGCGCAGAAGGCAGCCGACGTCGTCATCAACTCCGTGATCTTCCGCTCCAGCGGCCAGTCCCTCACCACCGTCGGCCGCTACACCGAGATGGCCTCCCGCTTCGCCGAGCCCGCACTCCTCACCCTGGCCCTCCTCGCCATCCGCGGCCGCCTGAAGCGGTAGCCGTCGTCCGGCACGGGCCACGGCGCCAGAAATCCAAAAGCCCCTCCCGTCTCCGGAAGGGGCCTCTGACCAGTTACTTTTCTGGAGCCGCCTGGGGGAGTCGAACCCCCGACCTACGCATTACGAGTGCGTCGCTCTGGCCAACTGAGCTAAGGCGGCGTGCTGCCCGCGGACCGAAGAGATCGGTGCGGGCGCAGCGCGGACAAGTTTACACAGGTTCCGGGGGTGCTCCGTACGGGGTATCCGTGGGTGGGGCGTCACGCCGCTCCGACCCGGATACCGGCGCCGTACCGCCTCGCCCGCGGCCTACGAGCAGCGCTTGCCGTCCTTCGGCGCCTTCCCCTTGAGCAGGTAGGCGTCGACGGTGTCGTTGATGCAGGCCCCTGCGCGCAGGTACGCGGTGTGCCCGTCGCCCTCGTAGGTCAGCAGGCGGGCCGTGTCGAGCTGGCCGGCGAGGCCCTGCGCCCATGCGTAGGGAGTGGCCGGGTCGCGGGTCGTGCCGATGACGAGGATCGGGTCGGCGCCCTTCGCCGCGATGCGGTGGGCTTCGCCGGTGGCCTGCTCGGGCCAGTAGCCGCAGTTGAGGGCCGCCCACGCGAAGCCGCGTCCGAACACCGGGGAGGCCTTCTCGAACGAGGGCACCGCCTTCTCCACCGCGTCCGGCGAGTCGAACGCCGCGGGGAGGTCCAGGCAGTTGACGGCGGGGTTGGCGTACATGATGTTGCCGTAGTGGCCGCTCGGGTCGCGCTCGTAGTACTCGTCGGCCATGGCGAGGAGTTGGGCGCCGTCGCCCTTGTTCGCCGTCGTCAGCGCGTCGCGCAGCTGGGGCCAGGCGCCCTCGTCGTACATGGCGCGGATGACGCCCGTCGTGGCGAGCGATTCGGTGAGTTCGCGCGGATCGCCCGTGGGGAGCGGCTTGGCGTCGACCTTCTTGAAGAACGCGCTGAGCTTCCGCCCTGCGTCCTTGACGCTCTTCGTGCCGAGCGGGCAGTCCGACCGCTTGACGCAGTCCGCCGCGAACTCCTTGAAGGCCGTCTCGAAACCGCCCGTCTGGTCGCGGTTGAGCTGCAGCATCGACAGCGACGGGTCCATGGCGCCGTCGAAGACGAGCCGGCCGGAGCGCTGCGGGAAGAGTCCCGCGTAGTAGGCCCCCAGGTAGGTGCCGTAGGAGGCGCCCACGTAGTTCAGCTTCTTGTCGCCGAGGAGGGCCCGCAGGACGTCCATGTCCCGGGCCGCCTCCACCGTCGAGACGTGGGCGAGCAGTTCGCCCTCGCGCTTCTTGCAGCCGGCCGAGAACTTCTTGTACGCGCCGACGAGCTTGTCCTTCTCCGCCTTGTCGTCGGGCGTCTGGTCGGTCTGCGTGTAGGTGTCCATCTCCTTGTCGGTGAGGCACCTGATGGGTTCGCTGGCGGCCACGCCCCGCGGGTCGAGGCCGACGATGTCGTACTTCTGCCGTACGGGCGCCGGATAGCCGACCGCCGCCGCCTGCTGCACGTACTCGATGGCCGAACCGCCCGGGCCGCCCGGGTTGACCAGCAGCGAGCCGATCCTTCCGCTCTTCGCGCCCTTCTTCCGGGCGACGGCGAGGTTCAGGTCGTCGGCGGGGTCGGGCTTGTCGTAGTCCAGCGGGGCCTTCATCTTGGCGCACTGGAAACCGTCCCCGTCGCCGCAGTCGCGCCAGGTGAGCTTCTGCTCGTAGTACCTCTTGAGGTCGGACGGTACGGCGGTGGGAAGCGGCTTGAGGGGCTCGGCGCTGTCGAGGCCGTTGGCGCGGTCGCTGCTCGCCGACGAGGGGGCGCCCTCCGGGGCGTCCGACCCGCCCGAATCGGAAGAGCACCCGCTCATCACCAGCATGACGGCCGCCGCGAGTACGGCCGTCGTGGTGCTCAGCCCGCGCCTGGTGTCCATGGACCATCCCTCGGTTCGCGTCGGTCTCGGCAGCCGGAGAGAAGCGGTCCGGCGATTTGGCGAGCGTATCCGGGGCCGGCGCCGGGCGTGTTCCCGTAACGGTGAGCGCTGCTCGGATCGGGTGACCGGGCGACGCGGTCGGCCCAGGCATGCCGCCGGCCCTGCACGGCGGCATGCCTGGACCGACCGCACCACGAAGAGCACGCCCGCTGCGGGGACGGGACGGGCTCAGCCCGCCCGCAGCGTCATCGCCATCGCCTCGACGGCCAGCAGCGGGGCGACGTTCCGCTCGAGCGCCTCCCGGCACGCAAGTACCGCCTCGATACGCCGGAGTGTCTGCTCCGGCCGCGAGTGCGACGCGAGTTCCGCCACCGCCGCTGCCGCCTCCTCGTTCGACAGGGCGACTCCGGAGCCCAACTGCCGTGCCAGGACGTCCCGGTAGAAGCCCGTGAGGTCCGTCAGGGCGAGGTCGAGCGAATCGCGCTGGGTGCGTGTGGCGCGCCGTTTCTGCTTGTCCTGCAGATCCTTCATCACTCCGGCGGTGCCGCGCGGCATCCGGCTCTTGCCTTCCGCGCCCAGCGCGGCCTTCAGCTCCTCGGTCTCCCGCTCGTCGAGCTCCTCGGAGACCTCCTTGGCGTCCTCGGCGGCGGCGTCGATCAGTTCCTGAGCCGCCTTCAGCGCACCGCCGACGTCCGCCACCCGCTGCGGCATCCGCAGCACCGCCGCCCTGCGCTTGCGCGCCCGGTCGTCCGTGGCGAGGCGGCGGGCCCGTCCGATGTGGCCCTGCGTGGCGCGGGCCGCGTAGGACGCCATCTCCGGTTCGATGCCGTCCCGCCGCATCAGCAGGTCGGCGACGGCGTCGACCGGGGGTGTGCGCAGGGCGAGGTGACGGCAGCGCGAGCGGATCGTCGGCAGTACGTCCTCCGTCGAAGGCGCGCACAACAGCCAGACCGTCCGCGGCGCGGGCTCCTCGACGGCTTTGAGCAGGACGTTGCCCGCGCCCTCGGTGAGCCGGTCCGCGTCCTCCAGGACGATGACCTGCCAGCGGCCCCCGGCCGGGGACATCTGCGCCCTGCGGACCTGCTCGCGCGTCTCCTTGACGCCGATGCTGAGCAGGTCCGTGCGGATCACCTCGACGTCGGCGTGGGTGCCGATCAGGGACGTGTGGCAGCCCTCGCAGAAGCCGCAGCCGGGGGCGCCGCCGAGCGCCCGGTCCGGGCTCACGCACTGCAGGGCCGCCGCGAAAGCACGCGCGGCGGTCGAACGGCCCGACCCGGGCGGGCCGGTGAAGAGCCAGGCGTGCGTCATCGAGGAGCCGGAGAGCGGGGCCGTGCCCTTGCCGGCGGCCTCGGCCGTGACGTACGCGTCGGCGTCGCGTGCCGCGGCGCTCAGCTGCGCCGTGACACGTTCCTGGCCGACCACGTCGTCCCAGACCGCCATCGCTGCCGTCCCTCCCTGACTTCCGGCTGCGTGGAAGCGCCCTCGCCTCCCGGGCCGCTGCCCGCGCACGCCACGTCCGTTCGACGCGGAAGGGGCCGGCCGACGGCCCGCGTGCCGCGCGTCAGACCATTGTGGTCCACGGGACCGACAGCCGTGACCGGCGCTTCGGTTACCCGGCTCGGCGGACCGGAGGAGCGGCGGGCGTGAGGGCGCATGCAGCGGCCCCGGGCACGGACACGGACACGGACACGGACACGGAGAACGCTCCCGCGCACCGTCCGCTCCCGGAGCCGGCGCCGGGGAGACGTCCAGCCGTCACGCCCGGCCACGGACGCTGCTCGCCGCGGCTACTTGCCGCGGCGACGCTTCCGGCCGCCCTCGTCCTCTTCGTCCTCACCGGCGCCCAGCAGTTCGTCCGCGAGCGACGGCACGTCGTCGAGAGGGGTCTCCTCCGCCCAGTCGGGCCGCGGACGCGACGAGCGCCGCGCCTCCGGCTCGGCCGGGGGCGGGGGCGAGGGCATCTCCCTCGTGCGCTCCTCCTCCGCGGGCGGACGCGGGAGCTGCGTCGTCTCCTCGTCCGGCCGCTCCCGCGGGCCCCGCCGTCCCGGCTGCGAAGTGTCCGGGTGCAGCGGTGCCGGCGGAGTGCTGGGCAGCACCTGCGTGCGGTCGCTCTCCGGATCACCGGCGGGCTCGCCGGGCTGCGGGAGCTTCGCGGTGTCGCCGTGGGAGCCGTCCGGGTCGGAACCGGTCTGCCGTGAGCGCGACTGCTCCGCCCGCTGCAGCGCCTCCTCCGCCTTCCGCTGCTTCTCCAGGCGGCGCTCCTCGGCCTGGGCCCGCAGTCGCGCCTCCTCCTCGGCGAGGCGCCGCTGCCGCGCGATCTCCTCCGCGCGGGCGCGCTCCTCGGCCTCCCGCCGCTGCCGTTCCTCCTCGGCGATCCTGCGGGCCTCCTCGGCACGCTGCCGGGCCTCCTCGGCGCGGCGGGCCTCGGCGCGCTGCCTCTCCAGCTCCGCCTCGCGCTGCTTGCGCTCTTCCTCCTCGGCCCTCAACCGGGCCATCTGCTCCTGGCGTTCGCGCTCCTGGCGCTCCTCCTCCGCCTTGCGGGCGGCCTCTTCCTCCGCCCTGCGGCGCGCCTCCTCCTCGGCTGCCTTACGGGCCTCCTCCCCGGCCTTCACCTCGGCCTCGGAGAGCGGCAGCACCTGATCGAGCCGGTGGCGCACGGCCGTGGTGACCGCGTCGGGCGTCTGCGACGCGTCGACGACCAGGTAGCGCGCCGGGTCGGCCGCGGCCATGGTGAGGAAACCGGTGCGGACCTTGTCGTGGAACTCCGCGGGTTCGGACTCCAGCCTGTCCGGCGCCTCGGTGAACCTCTCGCGTGCCGTCTCCGGGGAGACGTCCAGCAGCACGGTCAGGTGCGGCACGAGCCCGCCGGTCGCCCAGCGGGAGATGCGCGCGATCTCCGTCGGCGAGAGGTCGCGGCCCGCGCCCTGGTACGCGACGGAGGAGTCGATGTAGCGGTCGGAGATGACGATGGCGCCCCGTTCGAGGGCGGGACGTACCACCGTGTCGACGTGCTCGGCGCGGTCCGCCGCGTACAGCAGCGCCTCGGAACGGTGCGACAGGCCGGACTCGGAGACGTCCAGCAATATCGAACGCAGCCGCTTCCCGACCGGTGTGGCGCCGGGCTCCTTCGTGACGACGACTTCGTGGCCCTTGGCGCGGATCCACTCCGCCAGGACCTCCACCTGCGTGGACTTCCCGGCCCCGTCGCCGCCTTCGAGCGCGAGGAAGAACCCGTTCTCGGCGGGCGCCTCCTTCGGGTGACCGCCGCCCAGCGCTTCGAGCAGGTCCCTCCTGAGAGTGACGCCCTGGCGGTCGTCGGTACGCCCGAGCACGAGTGCCGCGACGGGCAGCAGCAGCGCGCCGACGAGCATCAGCGTGAAGGCGGCGCCGCCGTGGTCGAAGACGAACTCGCCGCTGCCCACGCGGTGCGGCCCGATGAAGCCGGACGCCACCGGCGCGGCCAGGGCGCCCACGGCAATCGCGATGCGGACGATGGTCTGCAGGTGCTCCGTCATGCGGGACCGGTGACTCATCCCCGATACCGGACGCAGGTCCTCCGTCTCCTGGTCCAGCAGCACGTGGCCGGACTGGGCGGCGAGACCGGCCGAGAAACCGGAGATCAGCATCAGCACTATGCCGGTCGTGGCGTCGGTGACGAGCCCGGCCGCGAGAAGGCCGACGCCGGTGACGGCGATGGCGAGCGCGAGCAGACGGCGGCGTGAGAACCCGGGCAGGACGCGCGGGGCGAGGCGGATGCCCGCGGCGGTTCCCCCGGTGAGCGCGAACACCTGGAGGCCGAAGCTGACAGGGCCCCCCTCCAGGTCCGCCGCCTGCAGGGCGGCCACCGCGACGGCGCTGGAGATCGCCCAGGCGATCGCCGAGCAGGCCAGCAGCAGGAGCGGGATCGCTCCGGTGCGCCCCCGGTCGGGGCCGGGCTTCTCCTGCCCGGCCGCGGCGCCCCGGGGACGGCGCAGACCCTCGAGGGGGCTGCGGGGCCGCAGACTCCCCGCGTCGGGCAGCTCCAGGAAGTACACGACGGAGACGGCAGCCGCGAAGAGTCCCGCGGCGACGTACGCGCCCAGCGCGGCCTGGTGCGTGTCGAACCACTCGAAGGGCGAGCTGAGCAGCTTGCTGACGAGGGTGACCACGACCAGCGTGATGGCGGCCGCCGGCAGCGACAGGAAGGTGCTGCGGAGCCAGAGCCGACGCAGCGCGTCGTGACGGTCCGGCAGCGGACGCACGGCGGAGCCCTCGGGCGGCGGTGCGGGCAGCAGCGCGGGGGCCGCGCTGTCCTTCGCGACCGTCCAGAAGCGTTCGGCCACGCCGAGCACGAAGGTGGTGATGAGGATCAGCGCGAAGGCGTCCCCCGGCGTCCAGTCGACCCACATGGGCGCGACGATGAGGGCGAGGGCGCGCAGCACGTCGACCCCGAACATCGTCCAGCGCCGGTCCAGCACTCCCTTGCCGGGCGCCATGAGCGCGGAGAGCGGACCCAGCAGCACCGCGCCGAAGAGAAGCGTGGCCAGCAGCCGCGCTCCGAAAACGGCGGTGATGACCAGTGCCATGCCGCGGTAGCCGCCGCCGAAGACGACTTCACCGCCCGCCGCCCTGACGGTCGCCGCCTGGAGGGCGAGGAGCAGCAGCACCAGCAGGGCCAGCGCGTCTCCGATCCCACCGGTCAGCTGGGCGCTCCACAGGCGCCGGAGCGGACTGAATCGCAACAGCGCGCCCACGGCGCGCTCGCGGGATTCCGCGGCGAGTGCGTCGTCAGGGGCGTCAGAGGTGGGGTTCACGCCCGATGGCTGATCTGCTCGCGTCATGGCGGTCAGCGTATAGGGCGCCGCCGACGGCGCGTGGGGCCACCCGAACAAACGGGCGGGACCTGCGCTTTGACCGCCGGCGGGCCTACTCGGCCGTGGCGTCGGAGGAACCGGAACCCTTCGCCGCGCTCTTGGCGGTGGCCTTCTTCGCCGTCGACTTCTTGGCCGTCGTCTTCTTCGCAGCCGTCTTCGCGGTGGCCTTCTTGGTCGTGGCCTTCTTCGCCGTCGACTTCTTGGCCGGGGCCTTCTTCTTTGTGGCCTTCTTCGCCGGCCCCTTGGCCCGCTTGTCCGCCAGGAGTTCGAACCCGCGCTCCGGGGTGATGGTCTCGACGTCGTCGTCCCGGCGCAGTGTGGCGTTCGTCTCGCCGTCGGTGACGTAAGGGCCGAACCGCCCGTCCTTGACGACGACCGGACGCTCCGTCTCCGGGTCCGTGCCCAGCTCCTTCAGCGGCGGCTTGGCGGCGGCGCGCCCCCGCTGCTTGGGCTTGGAGTAGATCTCCAGCGCCTCTTCGAGGGTGATCGTGAAGATCTGCTCCTCGGTCTCCAGCGAACGCGAGTCCGTACCGCGCTTCATGTACGGCCCGTACCGGCCGTTCTGCGCAGTGATCTCCTCGCCCGTCGACGGGTCGGTGCCGACCACGCGGGGCAGCGCGAGCAGCTTGAGTGCCTGCTCAAGCGTCACCGTATCGAGCGACATGGACTTCAGCAGGGAAGCGGTTCTCGGCTTCACCGCGTTCTTGCCGGTCTTCGGGGTGCCCTCCGGCAGCACCTCCGTGACGTACGGGCCGTACCGCCCGTCCCTGGCGACGATCGGACGGCCGCTCTCCGGGTCGGTGCCCAGCTCGAAGTCGCCGCTCGGCTTCGCGAGCAGCTCCTTCGCGAGCTCGACGGTCAGTTCGTCCGGCGGCAGGTCGTCGGGGACGTCGGCGCGCTGGCCCGGCTCGTCGGGCGAGGGCGGCGGGCCCTCGACGTACGGGCCGTACCGGCCCACGCGCAGCGTGATGCCCTCGCCGACGGGGAAGGACGAGACGCCCTTCGCGTCGATCGCCCCGAGGTCGGAGACGAGCTCCTTCAGACCGCCCAGGTGGTCGCCGTCGCCGTTGCCGGAGTCGGCCGCGGAGCCCTGCACGCCCTCGCCGGCGGCCTCCTCGCCGAAGTAGAAGCGGCGCAGCCAGGGCACCGACGCGGCGCTGCCCGCGGCGATGCGGTCGAGGTCGTCCTCCATCTTCGCTGTGAAGTCGTAGTCGACGAGCCGTCCGAAGTGCTTCTCCAGCAGACCCACCACGGCGAAGCTCAGGAAGGAGGGCACCAGGGCCGTCCCCTTCTTGAAGACGTACCGCCGGTCGAGGATGGTGCTGATGATCGAGGCGTAGGTGGAGGGGCGTCCGATCTCCCGCTCCTCGAGCTCCTTCACCAGCGTGGCCTCGGTGTAGCGCGCGGGCGGCTTGGTCGCGTGCCCGTCGGCCGTGAGGTCCTCGGCGGTGAGCGGGTCGCCCTCGGTGACGTGCGGGAGGCGGCGCTCGCGGTCGTCCAGCTCGGCGTTGGGGTCGTCGGAGCCCTCGACGTACGCCTTCAGGAACCCGTGGAAGGTGATGATCTTGCCGGTCGCGCTGAACTCGGCGTCCCGGCCGTCGCTCGCCTGCCCTCCGACGCGGACGGTGACCGACTGCCCGGTCGCGTCCTTCATCTGAGAGGCGACGGTCCGCTTCCAGATGAGCTCGTAGAGCCGGAACTGATCACCCGTCAGGCCCGTCTCGGCGGGGGTGCGGAAGCGGTCCCCGGAGGGGCGGATCGCCTCGTGCGCCTCCTGCGCGTTCTTGACCTTGCCCGCGTAGACGCGCGGCTTGTCCGGCAGGTAGTCCGAGCCGTACAGCTGCGTCACCTGCGCACGGGCGGCGCTGACCGCGGTGTCCGAGAGCGTCGTGGAGTCCGTACGCATGTAGGTGATGAAGCCGTTCTCGTACAGCTTCTGCGCCACCTGCATCGTCATTTTCGCGCCGAAGCCGAGCTTGCGGCTGGCTTCCTGCTGCAGCGTGGTCGTACGGAAGGGCGCGTACGGCGAGCGGCGGTAGGGCTTGGACTCGACGGAGCGGACCGCGAACCGCGTGTCCTCCAGGGCGGAGGCGAGCGCGCGGGCGTTCTGCTCGTCCAGGTGCAGCACCTGGCCGGGGTTCTTCAGCCGGCCGTCGGAGCCGAAGTCGCGGCCCTGGGCGACCCGCCGTCCGTCGACGGAGCTGAGCCGGGCGCCGAACGTCCCCGGCTCGGAGGCGTCGATGGATCTCTCGGCCGCGAAGGTGGCCGTCAGGTCCCAGTACTCGGCCGAGCGGAACGCCATGCGCTCACGCTCCCGCTCCACGACGAGCCGGGTCGCCACCGACTGGACGCGGCCTGCCGAGAGCCGCGGCATGACCTTCTTCCACAGGACCGGCGAGACCTCGTAGCCGTAGAGGCGGTCGAGGATGCGGCGGGTCTCCTGGGCGTCGACGAGGCGCTGGTTCAGGTCGCGGGGGTTGCGGACCGCGTCCTGGATGGCGTCCTTCGTGATCTCGTGGAACACCATCCGCCGCACCGGGACCTTGGGCTTGAGGACCTCGCGCAGATGCCAGGCGATGGCCTCGCCCTCGCGGTCCTCATCGGTGGCGAGCAGGAGTTCGTCGGACTCGGCAAGAAGCTGCTTCAACTTCTTGACCTGGTCCTTCTTGTCCGTGTTGACGACGTAGAGGGGCTCGAAGTCGCTGTTGACGTTCACGCCCAGCCGCGCCCAGGACTCCCCCTTGTACTTCGCCGGAACCTCGGCGGCACCGTTGGGAAGGTCCCGGACGTGACCCACGCTGGCCTCGACCACGTAACCGGGGCCGAGATAACCCTTGATCGTTTTGGCCTTGGCGGGCGACTCGACGATCACGAGTCGGCGCCCGCCGTTTGCGGGCTCGCGGGTCGGGGACAACTTCTCGCTCTTCTCTCCGGTCGGCATGCGGCGTCGGTAGCTCGGTATCGCTGCGGAGTGTGACGGTACCTCCCGCCTACGTGTCAAACGGGAAAACTCCGCAACGCAACTCGAACGGTAACCCGACACCAATCGATCCTGCCGCCCGATACAGCCCGATCTTCAGGAGGCGAGCAGGACCCAGCCACCTGTGAGGATCGAAATCACGCCGAATGCGAGGGCGCCCGCCGCGGCCGCGGAAGCCGGAATTCCGTAGGCCACCGGCAGGTGGGACCGCATCCGCACCCCGGTCCACAACAGAAGCGCCGACCCGAACAGCGCCAGCGTCAGTCCCGCGAAGAGGGACGGCGTACTCTCCATGCTGCTCTGCATGGCCCGCACCCTGGCACCGCCGGACGACCGCGCCGCGAACAGCAGGTGAACCCGTGAAGCCGCCGCGGGCACCGGCCCTCGTCCGGACCGGCAGCGCTGCCGGCTACTCCTCTGCCGCGGCCCCGTTCCGCGCCACCACCGGAAGCAGGAACCCCTGCTCGACCAGCAGCCGGATGGCGCGCGGCGTGCGGTCCCGCAGCAGCACGGGGTCCTCGCCCACCAGCTGCGCGATGGCGTCCAGAATCCGCCATGCGGGCAGCGAGCCGTCACACACCCCGGCGAAGCCCGCTCCGACGGTGTCGACCTTCGTCGCCCGCCGCATTCCTCGGTGCTGGCGCAGCACCACGTGCTCCGGGTCCTCCGCGCCGGGCATGCCGACCTGCTCCTGCACGACCCCCTCGGCGAGCTCGAAGTAGCAGTCCAGGAGGCCCGCGTCGTCCGTCGCCCGAAGGAAGTCCTGCCGCTGGAAGTGCTGCACGATCTCCTCGCCGAGCGGCTGCTCCACCGGATGCGGCCACTCCTCGACGAGGACGGCGGGATCCGCCGCGCCGCTCTTGCGCAGGGTGATCCAGCCGAACCCGACGGCCGTCGTGCCCCGCCGTTCGAACTCGTCGAGCCACTCGCCGTACCGGGCGGCGTACGCGGCGTCGCCCGCGCGGTGGTCCCCGGCGTCCCGCAGCCACAGTTCGGCGTACTGCGTGACGTCCTGCACCTCGCGCTGCACGATCCACGCGTCGCATCCGTCCGGCACCCAGGACCGCAGCCGCTCGTGCCAGTCCTCGCCGTCCCTGTGCTCCCAGTTGGCCAGCAGCTGGCAGTAGCCGCCCGGCGCCAGGTGTCCGGCGGCGCGGTCCACGAGGGTGCGGCACAGGTCGTCGCCGTCCATGCCGCCGTCCCTGTACGTCAGCCGGGCCCGCGGGGAGATGACGAACGGCGGGTTCGAGACGATCAGGTCGTACGGTTCGTCACCGGCGACCGGCTCGAACAGGGTGCCCTGCCCGAACTCCGCCTCGGGGGCGCCGGAGAGCATGAGCGTGAGCCGCGCGAAGGCGAGAGCCCGGGGGTTGAGGTCGGTGGCCGTCACATGCCCGGCGTGCTGGGCGGCGTGGAGCGCCTGAAGTCCCGAACCGGTCCCGACGTCGAGAGCGCGGGCGACGGGCCGGCGGACCGTGATCCCGGCCAGCGTCGTGGAGGCGCCGCCCACACCGAGGACGACGTCCCCGCTGTGCGCGCCCGGCGGGGAGCCGACGCCTCCGGCTCCCGCCACGGCGCAGCCGAGGTCGGCGACGATCCACCAGTCCTGCCCTTCGGGGCCGGAGTACGGACGTACGTCCACGGTGGCGCGGACGGACCCCGCGCCGTCCGCCGCTCCGGCTTCCGGTTCGGCTGGTACGAGCCAGCCGCCGGCGAGGACGTCGTCCAGGGGAAGCGCCGCCTCGGCCCGGCCGCGGGGAACGCTCTGCTGCAGCAGGAACAGCCGAACCAGCGTCTGCAGAGGTCCCGCTCCGCGGGTGGCGCGCAGGGCGGGCACGGTCTCGCTCCGGGCGAGGGCGGCGTAGGCGGGTCCCCCGAGCAGGTCCAGCAGACCGTCGGCGGTGAAGTCAGCGCTGCGCAGCGCCTCCCGCAGCCGGTCGATGCGTTCGGAGTCCGCTTCGGGAAGGCGTTCGCTGATACTCACGTCACCATTGTGTCGTCCCCGCGGGCGAGCGTGCCGCCGCGGGGGCGGGTTCTCAGACCTTCGGTGAGTTGCCCGGGCGCTTGCAGCCCTCCTGCTCGGCCATCGCCTTGCCGACGTCGCCGGACTGCAGCTTGCTCAGGGCCTTGTCGCCGCTCTTGCCGAGTGCGTCGAGCTTCGTGGCGACGCCCTGGAGCCCTTCGGCGAACTTCGCCTGGTCCTTGGTGTCCAGCCCTTCGACGGTCTTCCGCAGCTGGCCGTACTTCGAGGAGATGGTGCGCAGCTCCTTCACGGCGTCCTGGTGCAGCTTCTCGCCGTCGTCCACGGGCGGCGGGCCGGCCTGGTCGACGGCGCCGGCGAGCGACTTGTACGCACCCGAGATCTTGTCGAACGCGGCCGCGTCGGTCTTCTTGACCTCTTCCGAAGAGCTCTTCTCCTTGGAGGCCTCGTTGATGGAGGTGTTGGCCTCCTGGATCTTCTTGACCTCGGGCTGAACCTTGTCGCAGACCTTCTTGGCCCACGCCTCGGTCTCTTTGCCGCTGTCGTCGCTGCAGCCGGTCAGCGCCAGTGCGAGCACCGCGCCGCCGGAGAGTGCAGTCGCAACCTTCTTGTTCACCGGATCGGTCCCTTCCGTGGCTGTTCGGCCCGGAACATACACGCACAGGGGCTGCACACGGCTAGTCGGGCGAGAACTCTGCGCCTGATTGTAGCCGTTTGCACCACATCTCCTGACGGGGTGTGGGGCTTCCCACACCACGCACTGGGGCGGGCGAGGCGCCAACGCGCCCCGCCCGCCCCAGTGTTGGCGGATCGGCCTGCCCGAGGGTCAGGAAGCCGCGACCGGATCGGTCGGCTTCGCCGTCCGCTCGGCGTCGCTGCCCTCGCTGCCGCCCTCGGACGCGTCGTCGCTCATGGCGATGCCGCGCCTCTTCGAGACGTACACGGCTCCGACGACGATCGCCGCCGAGACGAGGGCGACGACTGTCCGCACGCCCGCGCTCGCGTCCTCGCCGTACGAGAACTGGATCACGGCGGGCGCGATGAGCAGCGCCACCAGGTTCATCACCTTCAGCAGCGGGTTGATCGCCGGGCCCGCGGTGTCCTTGAACGGGTCGCCGACGGTGTCGCCGATGATGGTGGCCTCATGTGCCTCGCTGCCCTTGCCGCCGTGGTGCCCGTCCTCGACGAGCTTCTTGGCGTTGTCCCACGCGCCACCGGAGTTGGCGAGGAAGACGGCCATCAGCGTTCCCGCACCGATCGCCCCCGCCAGGAAGGCGGCGAGCGCACCTGCGCCGAACGTGAAGCCCACCAGGATCGGCGAGATGACGGCCAGCAGACCCGGCGTCGTCAGCTCACGCAGCGCGTCCTTGGTGCAGATGTCGACGACCCGGCCGTACTCCGGCTTCTCCGAGTAGTCCATGATCCCGGGCTTCTCGCGGAACTGCCGCCGGACCTCGTACACGACCGCGCCCGCCGACCGGGAGACGGCGTTGATGGCGAGCCCGGAGAAGAGGAAGACGACCGCCGCACCGAGCATCAGGCCGACCAGCGTGCTCGGCTGTGCGATGTCGAGGAGTTGCAGCATCTTGCCGCTGCTCTCCCCGGCCTCGCTGAGCGCGCTGACCATCTCCGTGCGGTACGAACCGAACAGCGCCGCGGCGGCGAGTACCGCCGTCGCGATCGCGATGCCCTTGGTGATCGCCTTGGTGGTGTTGCCCACCGCGTCCAGGTCGGTGAGGACCTGGGCGCCCGCGCCCTCGACGTCGCCCGACATCTCGGCGATGCCCTGGGCGTTGTCGGAGACCGGACCGAAGGTGTCCATGGCCACGATGACGCCGACGGTGGTCAGCAGACCGGTGCCGGCGAGCGCGACCGCGAACAGCGCGAGCATCACGGTGCCGCCGCCGAGCAGGAAGGCGCCGTAGACGCTCAGCCCGATCAGCAGGGCGGTGTAGACGGCCGACTCGAGGCCGATCGAAATGCCCGAAAGGATGACGGTCGCCGGGCCGGTCAGCGAGGTCCGGCCGATGTCCCGTACGGGCTTGCGCTCGGTCTCGGTGAAGTAGCCCGTCAGCTGCTGGATCACGGCGGCGAGCACGATGCCGATGGCGACCGAGACGACTGCCAGCACCCTCGGGTCGCCGGTGTGGTTCAGGATCTCCTGGGCGTCGTCCCCCGCTACGCCGGTCAGGTCGGCGTAGCTGGAGGGGAGGTAGGTGTAGGCCGCGATGGCGACCAGCACCAGGGAGATCAGCGCGGAGATGAAGAAGCCGCGGTTGATCGCCGTCATGCCGCTGCGGTCCTTGGCCCGCGGGGCGACCGTGAACACACCGATCATTGCCGTGATCACGCCGATCGCCGGGACCATCAGCGGGAACGCGAGACCGTCGTTGCCGAAGACCGCGGTGCCCAGAATCAGCGCCGCGACGAGGGTCACGGCGTACGACTCGAAGAGGTCGGCGGCCATGCCGGCGCAGTCGCCGACGTTGTCGCCCACGTTGTCCGCGATGGTCGCCGCGTTGCGCGGGTCGTCCTCGGGGATGCCCTGCTCGACCTTGCCCACGAGGTCGGCGCCGACGTCGGCGGCCTTGGTGAAGATGCCACCGCCGACACGCATGAACATCGCGATCAGCGCGGCGCCCAGACCGAAGCCCTCCAGGACCTTCGGGGCGTCCGCCGCGTAGACGAGCACCACGCAGGCCGCACCCAGCAGGCCGAGGCCCACCGTGAACATGCCCACGACGCCGCCCGTACGGAAAGCGATCTTCATGGCCTTGTGCGAGACACTTGTCAGGTCCGCGGCAGGCGCCCCTTCCTCGGGCGTCGCCTCACGTGCCGCAGCAGCAACTCGCACATTGCTGCGTACCGCGAGCCACATGCCGATATAGCCGGTGGCAGCGGAGAAAGCCGCGCCGACCAGGAAGAACAGCGAACGTCCGACACGCTGACCCGTGTCATCGGCAGGCAACAGGAACAACAGGAAGAAGACCACTACGGCGAAGATGCCGAGTGTTCGCAACTGCCGAGCCAGGTAGGCGTTCGCGCCTTCCTGAACGGCTGCCGCGATCTCCTTCATGCGGTCAGTGCCCTCGGTCGCGGCGAGCACTTGACGGACCAGCACCACGGCGACGCCGAGAGCTGCCAGGGCGACTAGCGCGATCACGATGACGAGACCGCGGTTGGCGCTGGTCAGCACTGCGTCAGCGAGGTGCTGTTGATTCTGAATTGGGCTGAGGTGCCCCGCCATTCGTCCTCCTTGACGCTTGGCGCAGGGGCGCGCGGTTCGACGTACGGCTCCTGCTTGCAAAGATGTGGACGGATTGTAGGGATCAGCTCCAGATCAAAACAGAGCGCCGGATCGGCAATTCGCCTACACCAGCGGAGATCAAATGGAGTTCGTGTGGGGAATTAGCTCGGACGAGCTAGGCTTACAAAAATGCTGACGCTGTACAAAATGATCAACACGGGCGCCGCATATGCCTCTCTTTTCACATCAAAGCTGCGCAGAAAAGAGGCTTTCAGGGTCCTCGCCGGCGCCCGGTAGCCGGGCGCACAGAGGCCCGTACAGAGGGACGCGACCGCCAGAGGGTGCGGTGTCACCGGCTTGATGAAGATCCGGAAACAATTGCGACTCAGGCGGAATACTAGCTTCCGAATCCCTGCGACCAGCGCTGGGGGCCCTTGGGCTCTTCTGCCGCACCCGCCCCGTCTCAGCTCCGCGCGTCACGGACGCGAAGCGTCCGGCGGTCAGGGCCCCGCCCGGTTCTCCTCGCTCGCCGAGAGCCGGCTCCAGCTGTCCGCCGCGCGGCGAGCTTCCCGGAGCAGCTGGGCGCCGGGACGGGCGTCACAGCAGGCGCTGGGACTATGCGCGGGGGTGCGACGTCCGGGACGGGGCTCCATCGCGAGCAGCCCGGCTTCGGGCGAGGCTGACGAACGGTGCCGCCGCTGAGGAGCGGCGCAGGAAAAGCGGCCGGTGGAGTAGGTTCAGGAAGAACGGCCCACGGCTCAGGGGAGAACCGGCTCCGGAGTGACGGGCCAACTCATGCGGATCAGGCCGCCCTTGTCGTCCGCGATCACTTCCACGTCGTCCACGAGACCGCTGATGACGGCGAGGCCCATCTCGCTCTCGGCCTCTTCGCTGTCCGCCGTCGGGGAAGCCGGGGCAGGGGCCGTGGAACCGTGGGCGCCCGCAGTCGCCGTCGGAGCCGCGTCGCCCACCTCGATGGAGAACTTCTTCTCCTCCTCGATGAGCGCCACGCGTACGGGGGTGTCGAGTCCATGGCCCACGTGCAGGCCGACAGCGCGGGAGCACGCCTCACCGACCGCCAGGCGCACCTCGTCGAGCACGGCCTCGTCCACCCCGGCCCGCCGCGCCACTGCTGCGGCCACCAGCCTTGCCGTACGCACGTGCTCCGGCAACGCGCTGAAGCGGAGTTCCACGATGGCCATGCCATCCCCCTCGGTCTTGCACTGTCACATTGCCGGGTACCGGGCTCGCAGAGCCCGGTACCTCCGGCGTCTTTCGAATAGCCGGTCCGTCCGCGACGGACGTCAGTCGGTCGCGGCGACGGCCTCGTCCACGGAACCGTGGATGGGGAACACCTTGGTCAGACCGGTGATTCGGAAGATCTTGAGAATGCGCTCCTGGTTGCACACGAGACGCAGCGAGCCCTCGTGGGCACGCACCCGCTTGAGCCCGCCGACGAGCACACCGAGTCCGGTGGAGTCCAGGAAGTCGACGCCTTCCATGTCCACGACGAGGTGGTAGCTGCCGTCGTTCACAAGCTCGACCAGCTGCTCCCGCAGCTTGGGCGCGGTGTATACATCAATCTCGCCACCGACCTCGACGATCGTGCGATCGCCTACGGTCCGGGTCGACAGGGACAGGTCCACGGATCCTCCAGCACCTTGCTATCGAGTCGTCCCCCCACTGAAATATCCCAGCCGAGGACAGGCCGGGACAGCGGGCGGATCGGCAGCCGCAGAAGCATTCAATCACTTACGGGCCTGCACGCACGACGCCTTGCGGTCATTGAGCGTCGCGCCGGGGACACCCTGGGTGCCCACGGGCGACCGACCGCTTCTGGTCGCGACGAGCGTACGCTCACCTGCTGTGCCCTCCCGCAAGGTATCCGACAGTGATCCCCGAACGGTGCTCGCCCAACTCACCGCCGGGGAGGGCAGGGCTGCCCGCATCACCCATACGGAGCACTTGCCCCCGCGGGCGGGCCGCCATGCGGAATGGCCCGGTCAGATCCGGCCTGAAGTGATCGATGCCGTAAGGGAGTCGGGCGTCGAACGGCTCTGGGAGCACCAGGCGCGCGTCGCCGAGCACGCCCTCAGCGGCGAATCAGTGATCATCGCCACAGGCACCGCCTCCGGAAAGTCGCTCTCGTACCTCATACCGACCCTGAGCGCTCTCCTCGCGGGCACGGACCCGGTGGCCGGAGCGGGAGAAGCAGGCGAGGGCGAGGACGAGGAGAGCGCCGGGAACGGGGCCGCCTCGGAGGCCGCCGGGACAGCTGCCGGGAAGGACGGCGCGAGGGATGTCGGCAGCCGTCCGCCGAAGCAGCGCGCGAGGAGCTCGGCCGGTGGGCCGCAGAGGCACCGCCGCGGCGGCACCGCCCTGTACCTGGCGCCCACGAAGGCGCTCGCCGCCGACCAGTGCCGCGCCGTCACGGAACTGGCCGCGCCGCTGGGGACCGCGATACGGCCGGCCGTCTACGACGGGGACACCCCCTTCGAAGAGCGCGAGTGGGTGCGCCTCTTCTCCAACTACGTGCTCACCAACCCGGACATGCTGCACCGGGGAATCCTCCCCGCCCACGCGCGCTGGGCCTCCTTCCTGCGCTCCCTGCGCTACGTCGTCATCGACGAGTGCCACACCTACCGCGGTGTCTTCGGCTCCCACGTGGCACAGGTGATCCGGCGGCTGCGGAGGATCTGCGCCCGGTACGGCTCGGAGCCCGTCTTCCTCCTGGCGTCCGCCACCTCAGCCCGGCCGGGTGAGTCCGCCGCGCGTCTGACCGGCGTACCCGTGACCGAAGTCACCGAAGACGCCTCTCCCCGGGGCGAGTTGGTCTTCGCGCTGTGGGAGCCGCCGCTGACCGAGTTCGAAGGCGAGCGCGGAGCCCCGGTACGGCGCACAGCCACCGCCGAGGCGGCGGAGCTGCTCACGGACCTGGCCGTGCGGAGCGTGCGCACCGTCGCCTTCGTGCGATCGCGCCGGGGCGCCGAACTGATCTCGCTGATCGCCAAGGACCGTCTCGGCGCCGTGGACCGGCGGCTGCCGGACCGGATCGCCGCGTACCGGGGCGGATACCTTCCCGAGGAGCGCCGCGCCCTCGAACAGCGCCTGCACTCGGGCGACCTCCTCGGTCTCTCCGCGACCAACGCGCTGGAACTGGGCGTCGACGTGTCAGGCCTCGACGCCGTGCTCATCACCGGATATCCCGGCACACGTGCGTCTGTGTGGCAGCAGGCCGGGCGAGCCGGACGGTCGGGGGAAGGCGCGCTCGCCGTTCTGGTCGCGCGGGACGACCCTCTCGACACCTATCTCGTGCACCACCCCGAATCGCTCTTCCGCGCCCCCGTCGAGTCGACCGTCCTCGACCCGGACAACCCGTATGTCCTCGCTCCCCATCTCTGCGCGGCCGCCGCTGAGATCCCCCTCACCGAGGCCGACGCGGAGCTCTTCGGGCCGGGCTGCCCGGATCTGCTGCGGCAGCTGGAGGGGCGCAAGCTGCTGCGGCGGCGCGGAGGCTCCTGGTTCTGGACCCGCAAGGAGCGAGCGGCCGACCTCGCCGACATCCGAGGCTCCGGAGGGACGCCCGTCCAGATCGTGGAGGACGGAACGGGCCGCCTCCTCGGCACGGTCGACGCCGCGTCCGCCCACACCAACGTGCACGAGGGCGCCGTGCATCTGCACCAGGGGCGCACCTACGTGGTCAAGCACCTCGATCTGGAGGACTCCGTGGCGCTCGTGGAGGAGGCGAGCCCGCCCTGGACCACGATGGCCAGGGACACCACGTCCGTGTCCGTGCTCGAGACGGAGGCGGAGGTGCCCTGGGGCGAGGCCCGGCTCTGCTACGGGACCGTGGAGGTGACGAACCAGGTCGTCTCGTATCTCCGCCGTCGCCTCGTGACCGGGGAGGTCATGGGCGAGACGAAGCTCGACCTTCCCCCTCGTACGCTGCGCACTCGCGCCGTGTGGTGGACCGTCACCGAAGACCAGCTCGACGCGGCCCGGATCGGCCCGGAGATCCTCCCCGGGGCGCTGCACGCCGCCGAGCACGCCGCCATCGGCCTGCTGCCGCTGTTCGCGACGTGCGACCGGTGGGACATCGGCGGCGTCTCCATCCCCCTGCACCCCGACACCCTGCTGCCCACCGTGTTCGTCTACGACGGGCAGCCCGGCGGCGCCGGCTTCGCGGAACGCGCCTTCCACACAGCTCGCGAATGGCTGACCGCCACCCGGGACGCCATCGCGGCCTGCGAGTGCGAGGCCGGCTGCCCCTCGTGCATCCAGTCGCCCAAGTGCGGCAACGGCAACGATCCGCTGCACAAGCGGGGCGCCGTCCGGCTGCTGGCGGAGCTGCTCAAGCCCCCGCCTTCCGGGACGTAGCAGCTCCGGCCGAGGCGCTATCACCTCGCGGCGGTCCGCGTCCGTCGCTGTTGCGGCGGTCGAGCTCGGTTCCGGACCTGCGTTCGGGGCGGTCGTCCCGGCTCGGGTGGCCGCGTCCGGCGGACCCGCTCTGGCCCGGGCCTCGGGCGCGTACGGGCCCATCGACACCCGCGCAGACACGTCGGCGACCTCACCGCGCACGGAGCACCGGACCAGGCGGGCACCTTGCGCGGACGCCACCCGACGGGCCGCGGCACACGCCCGGCCTTCGCCGTCGAGGGCGCGGTCCGCTGCGGCGAGCGCCGACAGGTCCGCCGCCCCGGCAGCACGGTGCCGCAGGGCGACCGCCTGTCCGAGCCCCAGCAGCGTGGCCGCGACGCCGCACAGCACCACGCCGCTCAGCGCCGCCCAGACCGTCGCCGAACCGCGGTCACGTCCCCGCACGGCCGGTGCCTCCCGCCCCGTCCTCGGCCAGGGCGACCGCTTCGGCGCTCAACGCGACCGACAGCGGGCCGGGGCCGAGGGATCGTGCCGTGACGCGCACACGCACGAGGTCCTCCTGACGGTGGGTCTGCACGGTGGCGTCCTCCGGAGCGGCGGAGAGCGCGACGGATCGTACGGCGGCCTCTCCCTCGCCCCGCGCCGCCGCACGGGCTCCGGCACGTGCCCCGTCGACCACCTGGATGTGCTGTGCCGCCGCCATGACTCCCCACAGCAGCATCCCGAACAGCAGGACCAGGGCCGGTACGACGACTGCGGTCTCCGCGGTGACGTAACCGTCGTCAGCCGCTCGCATCGAGCGCCCTCTCGATCAGTTGCTGCAACTCGGCGCTGACCGCGCCGCTCGTCAGCACCTTGTAGAGCACGGCTGCGAATCCGCACGCCGCGATCGTCCCGACCGCGTACTCGGCGGTGCTCATGCCCGTATCGCGCACCAACCCATGCCGTACGGCGAGGAGATGGCGGCGTCCCGAGCGCCGCAACCGATGCTCGGTTGCGATGCAGGGCCGAAGGATCCGGCTGAGCTTGGTGGACATGGTTCGTTCCTTTCTGAGGTGAGGCGGTCAGCCGGTGACGTCCAGCCGAGACTGGCTCCGCCGCACGGCTGCGGGGTTCAGAGCAGGGACCGGGCCAGGCCTATGACCACCGGGGCCACACCGACTGCCAGGAACGCGGGAAGGAAGCACAGGCCCAGCGGCCCCGTCACCAGAACCGCCGCGCGCCTGGCGCGAGTTGCGGCTGCCCGCGAGGCCGTGGCGCGCAGCTCGGCGGCGAGCCTCGTCACGGACTCCGCTGCCGGTACTCCGCCGCTGCCCGCGCGCTCCATGGAGCGGACGAAGGTGGCGCCGCCCGGCAACGTCCCGAATCGCCCCCAGACCGCGGCGGGTTCAGCTCCGAGATGCAGCTCCGTCGCCGCCCTCGTCAGCCTGGCTCCCAGCGGTCCGCCCATCGACCGGCCCACCGCGTCGGCTGCCCGGTCCGGCGCGGAGCCCGCAGCGAGACAGGCTGCGAGCAGCTCGGCCGCCAGAGGCAGCTGTGCACCAGCTGTGCGGAGTTCGGCCAGGTCACCGCTGCCGGCGTCAGATCCCTCCCTTCGAACCGCCCATCGCCACACGCAGTACGCCCCGAAACCCGCGGCCAGCCAGCCGAAGACTCCGTCGACGACGGTCACGATCAGCGCCCCCGCGCCCGTCGCAGCCGCCCCAGCTCGCAGCCGCCCGCGCCGGACCCGCCGCCTCCACCACTGCCGGTGAGCGTCGAGACAGTGCTGCGGCGAGCGGGCGGACCGACCGGAACGTCGCAGACCGGCGGTACCGGACCCACGCTGCTCCGGCCGCTGTTCCCCTCCGGTCGGCTGCCCCAGCAGCGACCGGCCCCGGATACGCGCCCGCCAGCCCCTCCAGAGCTCCCAGCACAAGCCGGCGAGCGCTGCGAACGTCACCAGCAGCGGCACCCACACCCACGGATCGGCCCCAGCCATACCTGAGTTCATGCCGCGCCCTTCTCCTCGTACTTACCCGGGCCCTCCGCAGCACGGACGAGCCGGGCGACCCAGGCGAGCCCCGCCCACTCCAGCAGCCCGCCGACCGTCAGGCAGACCAGTCCAGCCGGGCTGTGCAGGAGGACGCGCATCGGATCGGCGCCCATCGCGGCACCGAGCAGCAGCCCGAATGCGGGCAGGAACGCGAGGACGAGTGCGGTGGAACGCGGCCCCGCCAGCAAGGCCTGTAATTCCTCGCGTTGGTCCCGCTCGGCCCGCAACGCGCAGGCCACCGCGTCGAGGCCCTTCGCGAGCCCGGCCCCTCCCTCCACCGACACGTGCCAGCAGGCCGCCACTCCCCCGAGGCCTTCCGCGCCGGGGCTGCGTGCCGCCTCCCGAAGCGCCTCCGGGACATCCCCGCCGAAGCGCGCCGCGGCCAGCACCGCCGCACCGCTCTCGCCCAGCTCCCTGAGGGGAACGGCACCTGCGGCGAGCAGCGCACGGTCCGGTTGCCTTCCCGCGTGCAGCTCGCCCGCGACCGCGGCGCACAGCTCGATCACTGCCGCTCCTCGACGTTCCGCCGCCGAGCGGCGCCCGCGCCTGAGCAGCAGCCGCCTGACGACGGGTACCGCGGCGGCGCCTGCGACAAGGGGCAGCAGCGACTCGCCCAGGAGCCCCAGCACCGCGCCCACTGGCAGACACCACCAGGCCCTGCCTTCGGGAGCGCCCAGCCGTTCCCGTACGGCGCTGACCAACGAGGCGCAGGCGGACGGCAGTCGGGGACCTGGATCGCACGGCCCGCCGTCTCCGGCGAGCATCAGACGTGCACGGTTCACCCCGCCGTCCCGCCCCGCGAGGAGCCAGGCGGCGGCACCCGCGCACACCATCGCCGCGTACATGGGTGCCGCGTCGAGCCCCGGCACTCCGGCTCCTCCGGCCCCCGTCACCGCGTTCCCCTCTCCCGCGCGGATCCCTCGGCCCCGTACGTGGCACGCCCGGTCCCGTACGCCGATCTCCCGTACGGGATGCCGAGCCCCGGGCCGCGCCCTCGGCTGCCGTGTTCGGTGACGGCGGCTCGATCTGTGCTCCCTCTTCCGCAGAGCCGCGCCAACCGCTCGGCGCCACGCTCCTCCACGAAGCCCCGGTCGCCCCACACCACGGCGGGAACCGTCGCGACCAGGCCGTCCGCGCCTCGCGTCAGCACGTGGATCTCGGCGACGCGCCGCCGGCCGGAACGGTCCCTCACGAGGTGCACCAGGACGTCCAGTGCGGCGGCGAGCTGGCTGTGCAGGGCCGCCCGGTCCAGCCCGGCGGCCGTCCCGAGCGCTTCGAGCCGGGCGGGGACGTCAGCCGCCGTGTTGGCGTGCAGCGTTCCGCAACCGCCCTCGTGGCCTGTGTTCAACGCGGCCAGCAGCTCGGTGACTTCAGCGCCGCGGACCTCCCCGACCACGAGCCTGTCCGGCCGCATCCGCAGTGCCTGGCGCACCAGGTCGTCCAGGCCCACCGTGCCCGCGCCCTCCTGGTTCGCGGGCCGCGCCTCCAGCCGCACGACGTGGGGGTGGTCCGGACGCAGTTCTGCCGAGTCCTCCGCGAGGACGATCCGCTCGTGAGGGGCGACGAGCCCCAGCAGCGCGCTCAGCAGCGTCGTCTTCCCGGAGCCGGTGCCCCCGCTGATGAGGAAGGAGAGCCTGGCGTCCAGCACGTCGCGGAGCAGCCGGTCACCCCCGGGAGGGAGGGTGCCCGCACTCACCAGCTCGGCCACCCGGAACGCACGAGGACGCACCACGCGCAGCGACAGGCACGTCGACCCCACCGCTACCGGCGGCAGTACGGCGTGCAGCCTCGTGCCGTCCGGTAGACGCGCGTCCACCCACGGCCGGGCGTCGTCCAGCCGCCGCCCCGCGGACGTCGCGAGCCGCTGCGCCAGGCGACGCACGGAGGCTTCGTTCCGGAAACGCACATCCGTCCGTTCCAGCCCCCTGCCGCGGTCGACCCACACCTCGTCAGGTCGGGTGACCAGCACGTCCGTGACCTCGGGGTCCGCGAGCAGGGGCTCCAGAGGACCGGTGCCGACCAACTCCGAGCGGAGCGCCTCCACCACACCCAGCACCGCGCTGTCGCCCAGCAGCCGCCCCTGGGCCCGCAGGGCCGACGCGACCCGGGCCGGCGTGGGCTCGGCCCCCGTCTCGGCGAGCGTGCGCCGAACCGCGTCGAGGAGCGACTCGTCGGCGGCGGGAGGCGGAGCAACGTCCGTCCCGCTCACGGCACTCCGGTCTCCTGAACGGGGCACGCGACGCGCGCCGGCCACTCCGGCCGTCATCCGCCCGCCCGCACTCAGCCCGCCGTCCACCGCGCTCATACGGCCACACCCCCGCCGCTGACGCCTCCGCTGAGGGCCTGGGACCAGAAGTCCCTGCAGAAGCGGGACAGCGCGCCGCTCGTCTTCGCCCCCGGCGGCACCCCTCGCTCGACCGCCTCCAGCAGCCCGGCCTCCCACGGGAGTTCACCGGCCAGCGGCAGCCTGAGCAGCCGTGCCACTTCCTCCTCGTCCAGCCCCGGCCCGTAGCCTCGCGCCCCGCCGGGGCCGCCGGGCGTACGCACCACCGCCCGCAGGTCGCTCAGCACCATCTGCGCGCGGGAGGCGACGCGGTGCGCGGCGGCGACCGCCCTCAGCTCAGCGGGGACGAGGAGCAGCCCGAGGTCCGTCTGCGCGAGTGCTTCGGCCACCGTCTCGTCGATCCGCCGCGGCAGGTCGACGACAACGACGCCGCCGCGCCGCCGCGCGGCGGAGAGCACGGACTTCATCGCGTCCGCGGGGATCAGCACGGAGTCCCCACGGTCCCAGCTGAGCACGCTCAAGTCGTGCAGTCTCGGCAGTGATTCCGCGAGCGCACCGCCGCCGACCCGCCCTCGCGACTCCGCGAACGCCGGCCATCGCAGTCCCTCCGTCCGTTCTCCGCCGAGCAGCACGTCGAGACCGCCTCCGAGGGCGTCGCCGTCGATCAGCATCGTGCGCTGGCCGTTCCGCGCCGCCGTGACGGCCAGGGCGCAGGCGAGGGTGGACGCGCCGGCTCCTCCCCGTCCGCCGAGGACCCCCACCGTCAGCGCCGGCCGGCCCACGCACTCCGCCGCGTCCGCGATGCGCCCCGCCAGCCAACTCTCCGCGTCGGGCAGCATGACGACGCCTTCCGCGCCGATCCGCGCCCCGCGCTCCCAGACCCCTGGGTCGTCCAGGTCCTTGCCGACGAGCAGCACGCCGGCTCTGCGGGCCGCTCCGGGTGTGCCTCCGCCGGACGCGCCGCTGAGACCGGGCGCTCCGGCGCAGTCGTCGCCCACGAGCACCAGCGGGGCCTTCTCCCAAGCCGCGGCGCCGCTCCAGCCCGCCCAGGCCACCCGGCTCAGGGGTGCTCCGTGTGCGACTTCCGCTTCCGCTCCGGCGGCTGCGCACAGGCGCAGCAGGTCATCAAGGAGTTCTTCGTCCTCGGTGACAATCAGAATGGTTTCGGCCACGTTCCAGAGCCCCTTCACTCTTCACAGCCTCGCTCCCGCAAACACCTGCGAGAGCTGTCGGGAATCACTGTGCGGTGAAGAGGAAATGCCTGGTGATCATGGTCAAAAACTGTGGACATGCCGCGAGTTGTGAATAACTCCGTCACCCGTCCTGGCGACTTCCGCAGAGCAGCACGCCGATTACACTCAGTTACTGATTTGATGGACGCCGGAACAGGCGCTCGAAGATCGCTCAAGGAGGAGTCGGTGACCGCTCGAGGAGAAAAAGGGCCCCGGACATGCGACGACCCCCGCCGGGGGGGAGAGCGGGGGTCGTCCCCAGGGCCGACTCGGGGGGGGAGGAGTCGGGCCGGGTTAGCACGGTCGCGAACGATCCGTGACTTCCATGGTGTACCCGAGAGCCTTCTCAGGCAAACCCACGCGCCACAGCTTACGCCGAATGGCTGGCGCCTATGCTCGCCTTCGTGGAAAACCTAGCGATGCGCCGCACAGCCGCGTTCTTCGATCTGGACAAGACGGTCATTGCGAAGTCGAGCACGCTCACCTTCGGCAGATCCTTCTACCAAGGTGGCCTGATCAATCGCCGTGCCGTACTCCGTACTGCTTACGCTCAGTTCGTATATCTCCTCGGCGGAGCCGACCACGACCAGATGGAGAGGATGCGCGAGTATCTCTCTGCCCTCTGCCGTGGCTGGAACGTCCAGCAGGTGAAGGAGATCGTCGCCGAGACGATCCACGACCTCATCGACCCGATCATCTACGACGAGGCCGCCTCCCTCATCGAGGAGCACCACCTCGCCGGGCGGGACGTCGTCATCGTCTCGACGTCGGGCGCGGAAGTCGTGGAGCCGATCGGAAAGTTGATCGGGGCGGACCGCGTCGTGGCGACCCGCATGGTCGTGGAGGACGGCTGCTACTCCGGCGAGATCGAGTACTACGCGTACGGGCCCGCGAAGGCGGAGGCGATCGCCTGGCTCGCCGAGACGGAGGGGTACGACCTGAGCCGCTGTTACGCCTACAGCGACAGCATCACCGACGTCCCCATGCTGGAGTCGGTGGGCAACCCCTACGCCGTCAACCCGGACCGGGCCCTGCGCAGAGAGGCCCTCAGCCGCGACTGGCCGGTTCTCACCTTCTCCCGCCCGGTGCGGCTCAAGCAGCGCGTGCCGAACCTGTCGATGCCCTCGCGGCCCGCGCTCGCCATCGCCGCGGCGGCGGTCGGCGCGGCGATGGCCACGGCGGGGCTGGTCTGGTACACGAGTCAGCGCCGCGCCCGCTTCGAGCAAGTTTGAGCGGAAAGGGAAATACCGTCCGCGAGGGGTTCCACATCGCCGCCCGCCGCAGTACAAAGGAGTTGACGGCCCGCGTGACCAGCGGAATCGGTTGAGGATTCCGACGCAGACAGGCCCACGGACCGGAAGCATGAATACCGGGTACCCACGCGACGCCAAGCCCGCGTAACGGGCTAGCTCGCAGGTGACGGGCACAGCGTCCCGACCTGACGGGCCCGATGAGAGCACGCACTGGTAGCGCAGTATCCATGCCAGCGGCGGCACCACCCGCAAGGGCGGTGCCGCCGCAATTCGCTGTGTCTCTCGTGCCTACGCGGCTCCGCGCTGGAGTGCCTCGCACACCGCGGTGGTCTCGCGGGCGCCGAGTTCGGCCGCCTTCCCGCAGTGCCCGATCCATGCTGCCATGCCCTCGGGCGTCCCCGAGGCGTACGCGGCGAGGGCCATCGCGTACTGCTCGCGCCCCAGTTCCGCGTGTCCGGCCTCGGCGGGGCAGATCGACTTGGGGTCCAGGCCGCTCGCGACCAGGACGATCCGCTCGGCGGCACGCGCCACCAGGCCGTTGTACGAGCCGAAGGGCCGCAGTGCGGCCAGTTCGCCGTGCACCACCGACGCGACCACGAGGGCCGGCGCCTCGCTTCCGGCCACGACGAACTGCGCCAGCCCGTCCAGCCGTACGGCCACGTCCTCCGCCACCGGAGGCTGCCCCAGGCCCAGGTCCGGTTCGTTCACGGCCTCGCCGGCGAGCCGGGGCCTTCCCACGGTCTCGTCCGGGGCGTCGCCCCCCGCGACGACGAGATGCAGCCGGGCAAGTACACGAAGGGGCGACTGCCGCCACACGTCCAGCAGTTGTCCCGCCTCCGCGGTGGCGCGCAGGGCGGCCCCCACGGCCCGCGGCTCGCCCTCTTCCCCGAAGTCGGTGCGCCGCCGCATCTCCTCCAGCGCCCAGTCGGCGCCCTCCAGCGCTGCGGAACCACGTGCGCCGCGCAGTGCGGCTTCCGCCGTCACCTCGCTGCTGCGGCGGCGCATGACGCGGTGCCCGTAGATGCGGTCCACTGCTTTCCGCACGGATTCCACGGAGTCCTGGACGCCCGGGAGCTTTCCGAGCGGGGCGAGAGGGTCAGCGGTGCTACTCATGCGTACGACCCTACGCGCCCGCTTTGCCGCAAGCCGCGCCCCACGATCGGGTGGTATTCCTGACGCCCTCACAGCCCCGGCGGCCTGCGCAGACCTACGCTCCTGTTCATGAAAATCGCTTTCGTCGGCAAGGGAGGCAGCGGCAAGACCACGCTGTCCTCTCTCTTCATCCGTCATCTCGCCGCTCGGCGCACCCCCGTGATCGCAGTGGACGCGGACATCAACCAGCACCTCGGTGCAGCGCTGGGGCTCGACGAGGCCGAGGCGGCCCGCATGCCCTCGATGGGTGCGCAACTGCCGCTCATCAAGGACTACTTGCGCGGCACGAACCCCCGTATCGCCTCCGCCGAGACGATGATCAAGACGACGCCGCCCGGGGAGGGCTCCCGCCTGCTGGGCGTCACCGGGGACAACCCCGTCTACCGGGCCTGTGCCCGCACGCTCAGGCCCGAGGGAGACGTAGGCGGCGACGTGCGGCTGATGGTCACCGGCCCCTTCACCGAGGCCGACCTGGGCGTGGCCTGCTACCACTCCAAGACCGGCGCCGTCGAGCTCTGCCTGAACCATCTCGCCGACGGGCGCGACGAGTTCGTCGTCGTCGACATGACGGCGGGCAGCGACTCCTTCGCGTCCGGCATGTTCACGCGCTTCGACATGACGTTCCTGGTCGCGGAGCCCACCCGCAAGGGGGTCTCCGTGCACCGCCAGTACAAGGAGTACGCGCGGGACTTCGGGGTGCCGCTGAGCGTCGTGGGCAACAAGGTGCAGGGACCGGACGACCTGGAGTTCCTGCGGGACGAGGTCGGCGACGACCTGCTCACCGCGTTCGGGCAGTCGGACTGGGTGCGCGCGATGGAGAAGGGCCGCCCCCGCACGCTGGCCGAACTGGAGGAGCCCAACCGCTGCGCCCTGGACGTCCTCAGGGAGACGGCCGACGCCGCGTACGAACGGCGCGACTGGCAGCGCTACATGGAGCAGATGGTCCACTTCCACCTGCGCAACGCGGAGAGCTGGGGCAACGACAAGACCGGGGCCGACCTGTCCGAGCAGGTCGACCCCGGCTTCGTCCTGGGGGAACGGCCGGCTCCGCAGCCGCAGCCCGCCTGAGCGGGCGCCCGGTTACTCAGCGGGATCCCCCGCTGCCCGGGGCGCCGGCGAGCGGCGCCCCGGGCTTTCGACGGAGTAAGGGGAGAGGGCGGACAGGGGACGTGACGGTCAGGCGTGGCGTCGGGGAGGGACGTCAGCGGGAGAGGAGCTTGGTCCGCGGGCCGCGCAGGAACTTCTTCCAGCCGCCCTCGGGCTTCTCACCGACGGGCAGCGAGCGCAGCCGCTCGAGCACCTCCGGATCCTGCTCGTCCAGCCATTCGACCAGCTGCTTGAACGAGACGCAGCGGACCTCGCGCTTCTGGCACACCGACTTCATGACGTCCTCGACGGCGTCCATGTAGACCCCGCCGTTCCAGTCCTCGAAGTGGTTGCCGACGATCATCGGCGCGCGGTTGCCGTTGTAGGCACGCTCGAAGCCCTGCATCAGGCCGTCGCGCATCTGCTTGCCGTAGGCCGCGTGCTTCGCAACCGGTCCGTTGACGGTTCCGGACTGGTTCGCCAGGAAGTTGTAGTCCATGGAGAGGGTCTCGAACTTCCGGCCCGGCATGGGGACTTCCTGCAGCGGCAGGTCCCACAGACCGCTCTTCTTCCCGGGCCAGACCTGCCGTCCGTTGCCGCTGGAGTCGTAGCGGAAGCCCATCGACTCCGCCGCCTTCAGCAGGTTCTCCTGACCCTGGAGACAGGGGGTGCGCCCGCCTATCAGCTCCCGTTCGTAGTCGAAGGGAAGCGGGTCCTCGCCCTTCCAGCCGGTGGTCGTCTTCCAGTTCTTGACGAACCACTTGGCCTGGCGTATTTCGCTCTTCCACTGGTCCACCGACCAGCTGCCGACACCGCTCGGGCCGCAGAAGTGCCCGTTGAAGTGGGTGCCTATCTCGTTTCCGTCGAGCCACGCCTTGCGTATCTCCTTCAGCGTGGCGCGTATGTTCGCGTCCTTGAGGTAGCCGATATCCGAGGCGCCCGTGCGGTGCCCGGGGGGCCTGTAGCGGGACGACTCGTCCTCGGGGAGGGCGTAGACGCCGCTGAGGAAGAACGACTGCGCCGCGCCGTACCGCTTGCCCGCCTTGCGGAACCGGGAGAAGAGCTTCTTGCCGTCCTCCCCGGCGCCGTCCCAGGAGAAGACCACGAACTGCGGGGGCTTCTCACCGGGGGTCAGGCGGCGGGAGACGGGCTGGTTCGGCTGGGCGCCGGTCAGGGCCGTCGACCCGTCCCCGATGACGCGGGACTGCTTCGCGGCCTTCTCCTCGGGGGCGGGCTTGCCGTGGCGTTCCGGAACGCCCGTGATGGTGCCTCCGGAACAGCCGCTCATCACCGTGAGCGCCATCCCCGTGGATATGCCCACGAGCCACCGTCGCGTGGCTGTCATCGGATCACCTCATCCTTGTCCTTGTCTCTCCGTAACGGAGCGACTCCGGTACGTGAATCAAACGTTGCATGTCACGCATAACCGGCAACTCGGGCAAGGGATCAGGGTGGGATCGGGGTGACTTCTTCACTCGTTGAGCCGTAGGACGGCGTCCGCGAGCAGGTTCGACGGCGGACGGCCGCACCGTCTCCGGCCGCCGTCCACCGGGGCGCGTAGGGCCAACTACCGGGGGCACACGAGGGCGAGAAGCGGCCCGCGGGGTTTCCGGGGACCCCTGGGCGAGGGCCCCGCCCTCAGCTTCGGAGCACCGTCCGCAAGTTCACCGCCCGGCTCCGGACGCATGGCCATGACAGGTCTAAACCAATTTCGTCGAGAACCCTTGTCACAACGGCGCAACGGCTGATGAGCTGTACCCGAGGTCCGAGGTCCGGGGCCTGTGGAGGACACAACAGACACCCTGGGAAAGGGAGATGTCGTGAGCAACGAAAGCCTGGCCAATCTGCTCAAGGAAGAGCGGAGGTTCGCGCCGCCCGCCGATCTGGCTGCCCAAGCCAACGTGACCGCCGAGGCGTACGAGCAGGCGAGGACTGATCGGCTGGGCTTCTGGGCCGAGCAGGCACGCCGCCTGACCTGGGGCAAGGAGCCGACCGAGACGCTCGACTGGTCCAACCCGCCCTTCGCCAAGTGGTTCAAGGACGGCAAGCTCAACGTCGCCTACAACTGCGTGGACCGGCACGTCGAGGCCGGGAACGGCGACCGCGTCGCACTGCACTTCGAAGGCGAGCCGGGCGACACCCGCTCCCTCACCTACGCGGACCTTCAGCGCGAGGTCTCCAAGGCCGCCAACGCGCTGACGGAGCTGGGCGTCAACGCCGGCGACCGCGTCGCCGTCTACATGCCGATGATCCCGGAGACCGTGGTCGCGATGCTGGCGTGCGCCCGCATCGGCGCCCCGCACTCGGTGGTCTTCGGCGGCTTCTCCGCCGACGCGCTGGCGACCCGCATCCAGGACGCCGACGCCCGCGTCGTCATCACGTCCGACGGCGGCTACCGGAAGGGCGGCGCCAGCGCGCTCAAGCCCGCCGTGGACGAGGCGCTGACCAGGCCGGGCACGGAGAACGTCCGCAACGTGCTGGTGGTCAGGCGCACCGGCCAGGAGGACATCGACTGGAACGACGGCCGCGACGTGTGGTGGCACGACGTCGTCGACCGGCAGAGCGACCAGCACACGCCGCAGGACTTCGACGCGGAGCACCCGCTCTTCATCCTGTACACCTCCGGCACCACCGGAAAGCCGAAGGGCATCCTCCACACCACCGGCGGATACCTCACCCAGGTCGCCTACACCCACCACGCCGTGTTCGACCTCAAGCCGGACACGGACGTCTACTGGTGCACGGCCGACGTCGGCTGGGTGACCGGGCACTCGTACATCGTCTACGGGCCGCTCGCGAACGGCGCCACGGAGGTGCTGTACGAGGGCACCCCCGACACCCCGCACAAGGGCCGCTGGTGGGAGATCGTCGAGAAGTACAAGGTCTCGCTGCTCTACACCGCGCCTACCGCCATCCGCGCCTGCATGAAGTGGGGCGACGACATCCCGGCCAAGTTCGACCTGTCGTCGCTGCGCATCCTCGGCTCCGTCGGCGAGCCCATCAACCCGGAGGCATGGGTCTGGTACCGCCACCACATCGGCGGCGACCGCACGCCCATCGTCGACACCTGGTGGCAGACGGAGACCGGCGGCGTCATGGTCAGCCCGCTGCCGGGTGTCACCGAGACCAAGCCGGGCTCCGCGCAGCAGGCGCTGCCCGGCATCTCGGCGACCGTCGTGGACGACGAGGCGCGCGAGGTGCCCGACGGCGGCGGCGGATACATGGTGCTCACCGAGCCCTGGCCGTCGATGCTGCGCACCATCTGGGGCGACGACCAGCGCTTCCTCGACACCTACTGGTCCCGCTTCGAGAACCTGTACTTCGCCGGTGACGGCGCGAAGAAGGACGACGACGGCGACATCTGGCTGCTGGGCCGCGTCGACGACGTCATGCTCGTCTCGGGGCACAACATCTCCACCACCGAGGTCGAGTCGGCGCTCGTCTCCCACCCGAAGGTCGCCGAGGCGGCCGTCGTCGGGGCCACCGACCCGCAGACGACGCAGTCCATCTGCGCGTTCGTCATCCTCCGCGGTTCGGCCGCCGAGGACGACGGGCTGGTGGACGAGCTGCGCCAGCACGTCTCGAAGCAGCTCGGCCCGATCGCGAAGCCCAAGCGGATCCTGCCGGTGGCGGAGCTGCCCAAGACGCGTTCCGGCAAGATCATGCGCCGGCTGCTCCGCGACATCGCGGAGAACAGGGAGCTCGGCGACGTCAGCACGCTGACCGACTCCTCCGTCATGGCGCTGATCCAGGACAAGCTGCCGAGCGCGGCCAGCGAGGACTGAGACGTGGGCTGAGACGTGCGCCTTCGGGTGGACCGAGGCGTTCGCTGACGCGGCGAAGTCCCGTCCGGCACGGGCCCGTTCCGGTGGGGACGGGCCGTCCGGCGGGCGGAGCAGCGGCCGGCGCACCGCCGGCCGCTCCGCCGAAGTGGAGCGTACGAGAGGGGCATCCGGCGCCCGCCGGGTGTCCCTTTCCGCGTCGCTGGGCACTCGGCGAGGCCAGGGGGCCGCCCGGCGCGGCCCCGGGGCGTTGCGCCCTCCGCCAGGCGTCGCCCCGTACGCTTCGTCAACGTCGGGGCCGCGGGCCGGGCTTGCACCCGTGACCTCCCTGGGCACCCGTGCAGCACGATGGTCCGGCATGATCTGACGGACGAGCAGGCCAGATCCGATGGAGAGGGAGAAACCGATGAGTTCTGCCGACGACGGCCGCAGTCTCGGCCAGTTGGTCGCCTCGGCGACGGCCGAGATGTCCGCGCTCGTACACGACGAGATCGCGCTGGCCAAGGCCGAGATCCGGCAGGACGTGAAGCGGGGGATCGTCGGCGGTGGCGCCGCCACCGTCGCCGGGGTGCTGCTGCTCTTCTCGCTGCCGGTGCTCAGCTTCGCCGCCGCCTACGGCATCCACAACCTCGGTCTGGGGCTCGCCTGGTCGTTCCTGATCGTGGGCGGCGCCTACATCGTCGTCGCCCTGATCCTGCTGCTCCTGGCCATGAGGAAGTTCAAGCGGATCAAGCCGCCGGAGAAGTCGATCGCCTCCGCGAAGGAGACGGCCGCCGTGCTCTCGCGCGCCAAGCCCCATCCTCGTCCGGCCGTCGACCTCGGCAAGGACGACCCGAGGCTCGAAGGGGGCGCCGGGCGACCGGCCGTGGAGCGGGCACCGCACTCGGCTGGCGTCTGACGCTGCGCCCGCGCTGCGGCTGCCGCGTCCGGCGGGCGGGAGACTCCCCCGGGCGCCGACGGGAGCTGAGCATGAGGGCCTGCGGGCAAGGGAGCCTGGGGCGTGCGCGGGCGCCCGACCGGACGGTTTCGCGTAGCGCTGCGCGCCCTGGCACCGCTCCGCACTCCCGCGCGCGGCTGCCGTCCGCGCGCGGCGTCCGGTCCGCCGGAAGTGTGACAGGCTCGTCCGTATGACGCGTCCCGCAGTTCCCGCCCACGTGATCCGTCCCGAAGGCCCCTGGACGCACCGGGACGTCGCCGCGAACGGGGCGCGTTTCCACATCGCCGAGACGGGTGACGGACCGCTCGTCCTGCTGCTGCACGGATTCCCGCAGTACTGGTGGACGTGGCGGCACCAGATGACGGCGCTCGCCGACGCCGGGTTCCGCGCCGTCGCCATGGACCTGCGCGGTGTCGGCGGCAGCGACCGCACACCGCGCGGTTACGACCCGGCCAACCTCGCCCTCGACGTGACCGGTGTCATCCGCTCGCTCGGCGAACCCGACGCCGCGCTCGTCGGCCACGACCTCGGCGGCTACCTGGCGTGGACGGCAGCCGTCATGCGGCCGAAGCTGATCCGGCGACTGGCCGTCTCCTCGATGCCCCACCCGCGGCGCTGGCGGGCGTCGATGCTCAAGGACGTGCGGCAGACGGCGGCCGGCTCGTACATCTGGGGATTCCAGCGTCCGTTCGTGCCGGAGCGTCAACTCGTCGCTGACGAGGGTGAGTTGGTGGGCAAGCTCGTGCGTGGCTGGGGCGGCCCCCGGTTCTCCGAGCAGCCCGATTCCGACGAGGCGGTCGACCGCTACCGGCAGGCCATGTGCATCCCCTCCACTGCGCACTGCTCCGTCGAGCCGTACCGCTGGCTGGTGCGTTCGCTCGCGCGTCCGGACGGGATCCAGTTCAACCGGCGGATGAAGCGCCCGGTCCGGGTTCCGACGCTGCAACTGCACGGGTCCCTCGATCCGGTGCTGCGTACGCGGAGCTCGGCCGGGTCGGGGCAGTACGTCGAAGCGCCGTACCGCTGGCGGTTGTTCGACGGTCTGGGCCACTGGCCGCACGAGGAGGACCCGGCCGCCTTCTCGTCCGAGCTCATCGGCTGGCTGAAGGACCCCGAACCCGACAGGTGACGCATGGTCCGGGCGGGCGGGGGCACCCGTGCGGACGGAGCGCGCCGCTCGGACACCGCCGCTCACGCTTCGCCCACGCGACCGACACGTGCCCCCCGCATACTCATTTGATGGCCCGTCAGACGGTTACCGGCCTCGGCGCCCGGGCAGAGTGCGCTGTATGGGCTGGACGCACGACTACCGTGACGTGGCACGTAAGAGCAGCGGACTGAAAGGGCTGGTCCCTGTGCAGCGAACGGGGCGCAACCGCCCCGATCGGCTCGGGATCATCGGCGAACCAGGGATTCCACATCTTCTCCGCCGTCGCGCGCGCTGGTTCGGCGCACGGCTGCGGCATCCACGCGGCTGAACCGCACCAGCGGATCACGCGTGCACTGACGAGACGCCGGCCGCCAGCGCATCGCGCTGTCGGCCGACGGCCCGGCGTACGCCGGGAGTTGGGCCGGCGCTCCTGAGCGGGCCGTTGCCGGCGCGCACCCCGCCGTGGGGCCCGCGTGTGCCGGCAGGGGCCAGGGCGGACCCCGTCGCCGCAGCGGCGGGTCGGCTTGGCTTCAGGCTTCCGATCCGTCAGACCGCCGGCTCACATCGCGCAGGTCTGGCTGTCGGCCCGCTTCGCGACGCTGCGGCCCCGCACCGCGTCGGAGCGCACCTCGTCGGCGGTCAGCGCGTACCCGGTGCGTGAGTCGTCGAGCGACTTGGCGAAGACGACTCCGTAGACCTTGCCGTCGGGCGTGAGGAGCGGGCCTCCGCTGTTGCCCTGGCGGATCGTGGTGTGCAGCGAGTAGATGTCGCGCCTCACCTTGTCGCGGTGGTAGATGTCGGGGCCGTCGGCGTCGACCCGGCCCCGCACCCTCGCGGCGCGGACGTCGTACCCGCCGTTCTCCGGGAAGCCCGCGACGATGGCGCCGTCGCCCCGCTTCGCGTCCTTGCCCGCGAACTCCAGTGCCGGTGCCTCCAGGGCGGGGACGTCGAGGACGGCAACGTCCCGCTTCCAGTCGTACAGCACGACCTCGGCGTCGTAGACCCGGCCCTCACCGCCGACCTGCACGGTCGGCTCCAGCACTCCCCCGACCACGTGGGCGTTCGTCATCACCCGGTGCCGGCCGTAGACGAAGCCGGTGCCCTCGAGGACCTTGCCGCACCTGGTGGCCGTACCGAGGACCTTGACGATGCTGCGCTTGGCCTCGGCCGCGACCGGCGACTTCGCCAGCTTCGGGTCGGGCGCCGGGACGGAGGTGATCGGCTCGTCGGAGAAGGGAGAGAAGACCTGCGGCAGCCCGTTCTGCGCGAGCGTCGAGGAGAAGTCGTTGAACCAGCTGTCCGCCTGCTGCGGCAGCACGCGTGAAACCCCCAGCAGCACGCTCGAGTTGCGCACCTCCTTGCTGACGGCCGGCAGGGACGTGCCCGCGAGGGCGGACCCGATGAGCCACGCCACGAGCAGCATCGCCACCACGTTCACCAGCGCCCCACCCGTGGCGTCCAGCGCCCGGGCGGGCGTCCACGTGATGTGCTGCCGCGCCTTGTTGCCGAGATGCGTGGTGAACGCCTGGCCGACGGACGCGCAGACGATGACGAGCACCACGGCCCCCACCACCGCGGCCGTGCCTGGCCGTGAATCGTCCGTCACCCGCTCCCAGACGAAGGGCAGCAGATAGACGGCGACGAGGCCGCCGCCGAGGAAGCCGGCAACCGAGAGGATGCCGACGATGAAGCCCTGCCGGTAGCCCACGACGGCGAACCACACGGCGGCGAGCAGGAGCACGAAGTCCAGCGCGTTCACGGAAGCCACCGTTTCATGCGGGCCCAGGAGCCCGGACGGGGGACCCGGTCGCGGGTACGGGGCAGCGGGGCCGCCGGGCCGTCCAGCACGTCATTCGTCTCTTCTCCTCGTCGGGTGGAAGGCGGCTCACGCACGCCAGTCGAGGGGTACCCGCCTGTCGCGGTCCCAGGGCCTCTCCCATCCGGCGTGGTGCAGGATCCGGTCGATGACGCCCGCGGTGAAGCCCCACACGAGGGCCGGCCCGACGCTGAAGGCCGGGCCGGTGTGGCCCGAGGGATGAGCCGCCATGGCGCGGTTCGCCGGGTCCGCCAGCTCGGAGACGGGGACCGTGAAGACCCGCGCCGTCTCCGCGGGGTCGACGGGCTCCACCGGAGTGGGGCGGCGCCACCAGGCCAGTACGGGCGTGACCACGAAATCGCTCACCGGGATGTACAGCGCCGGCAGCGTCGCGAAGATCTGCACCCCCGACGGGTCGAGGCCGGTCTCCTCCTCCGCCTCGCGCAGCGCGGCCCGCAGCGGGCCGTCGCCGTCCGGGTCGCCGTCCTCCGGATCGAGGGCGCCGCCGGGGAACGAGGGCTGGCCCGCATGGGAGCGGAGGCTGGACGCCCGCTCCATCAGCAGCAGTTCCGGCCCGTCGGCGCCCTCGCCGAAGAGCACGAGCACCGCCGAGCGGCGCCCCTCCCCGTCGGCCGGAGGCAGGAACCGGCTCAGCTGGCGGGCCTCGAGGGTGCCGGCGGCCCGCGCCACGGGCGTCAGCCAGTCCGGCAGGCCGCTGTCGTCGACGTCCACGGGGGCCGCGGGACGGCCGCCGTGGAGCGCGGAGCCGTCGCACGCCGGGCCTGTACGAGGTCCGCTCACCGGGCCGCCCCGTTGCCGCCCAGCGGAGGGGCCGGCGTCCCCGGATAGTCGGGCGGGGGCTTGAGACGCTGGCCGGGCTGGCCGCCCATCTCGTACTTGAGCAGCTTCTTCGCCTTCTCCGGATCGACCTCCCCCTCGCCGTACGAGGGGCACAGCTGCGCTATCGGGCACGCGCCGCACGCCGGCTTGCGCGAATGGCAGATGCGCCGGCCGTGGAAGATCGTCCGGTGCGAGAACATCGTCCACTCGCTCTTGGGGAGCAGGTCCGCGATCTCCGTCTCGACCTTGTCCGCGTCCGTCTGCTCAGTGAGCTTCCAGCGGCGCACGAGCCGGCCGAAGTGCGTGTCGACGGTGAGGCCCGGCACGCCGAACGCGTTGCCGAGCACCACGAAGGCGGTCTTGCGGCCCACGCCCGGCAGCGAGACCAAGTCCTCTATCCGGCCGGGGACCTCGCCGCCGAACCTGTCGCACAGCGCCGCGGACAGGCCGAGCACGGACTTGGCCTTGGCCCGGAAGAAGCCCGTCGGACGGAGGATCTCCTCGAGCTTCTCGGGGTCCGCCGCGGCCATGTCCTCCGGCGTGGGGTACGCGGCGAAGAGCGCCGGGGTCGTCTGGTTGACGCGCAGGTCCGTGGTCTGGGCGGAGAGCACCGTGGCGACGAGGAGCTGGAAGGGGTTCTCGAAGTCGAGCTCGGGGTGCGCGTAGTAGTACACCTCGCTCAGCTCGCGGTTGATGCGGCGGGCGCGGCGGACCTTGGCGAGACGGGACTCGGCGGCCGGGGGCCTGGCGGGCGTCTTCGCGGCGACAGGCTTCTTCGCAGGCGTCCTGCCCGCGGAGGTCTTCTTGGCGGCATCGGACTTCTTCGCGGTCGCCTTCTTCGCCGTGGCGTCCGTCGGGGCTGCCTTCCCCGTGGCCTTCCGCGTGACGGCCCTTTTCGCTCCCGCCCCCGCGGCCGCTTCCTCCGCCTTCGCCTGGCTTGTTCTCTTCACGGGCTCCTGTTCGCCCACAGCGGAATCTCCCATCGCGCTCACCCGTCCGGCCCCGCTCCGCGTGCGCTCACCGGGGCAATGGACACCCGGCCAGACTAGAGGGACCCGATGACATCCGCCCCGCACGAAGGCAATTCACAGCCCAATCGGCCCCCTGCCTTCGGGGGTGCGGGGTGCGTGCGTCAAACTTGTGACTGATCGCACTGTTTCACCCTCCGGCATCATGGGGTTCTACGGTCCCCTCGGCCCCCGGGCCGGGGAGGTTTCATCCATGGGCAGGTCGACAAGGAGAGAACTCGTGGACGACGTTCTGCGGCGCGCCCCACTCTTCGCGGCGCTCGATGAGGAGCAAGCCGCTGAGCTGCGCGCCTCCATGTCGGAGACCACGCTCGCGCGCAGTGAGGCCCTCTTCCACGAGGGCGACCCGGGCGACCGTCTCTACGTAGTGACCGAGGGGAAGGTGAAGCTCCACCGCACCTCCCCGGACGGCCGCGAGAACATGCTGGCCGTCCTGGGGCCCGGCGAGCTGATCGGCGAGCTGTCCCTCTTCGACCCGGGCCCGCGCACGGCCACCGCCTCCGCGCTGACCGAGGTCAAGCTGCTCGGACTGGGCCACGGGGACCTGCAGCCCTGGCTCAACGTGCGTCCCGAGGTCGCCTCCGCCCTGCTCCGCGCCATCGCGCGCAGGCTGCGCCGCACCAACGACTCGATGTCCGACCTCGTCTTCTCGGACGTCCCGGGCCGCGTCGCCAAGCAGCTCCTGGACCTGTCGCGCCGCTTCGGCGTGCAGTCCGAAGAAGGCATCCACGTCGTGCACGACCTCACGCAGGAAGAGCTGGCCCAGCTCGTGGGCGCCTCCCGCGAGACGGTGAACAAGGCCCTCGCCGACTTCGCCGGACGCGGATGGCTGCGCCTCGAGGCCCGCGCCGTGATCCTGCTCGACATCGAGCGGCTGGCCAAGCGGAGCCGCTGACACGCGCCAGAAGCAGTTCATAAGGGGCGTCCTCTTCGGAGGGCGCCCCTTACGTTCGCCACCGCGCGGGACGCGGCCGCCGTGCGCCGGGAGGCGGGCCGGCCCATGGGAGACGGGCCGCGCCGCTCCGTCAGGGCGTCTCCGGAGAGATCCCCCGCTCGCGCAGATACACGAGCTGTGCACGCACCGACAGCTCCGCCGCGGGCCACAGGGACCGGTCGACGTCGGCGTAGACGTGCGCGACCACCTCGGAGGGCGTGCGGAAGCCGCTGCGCACAGCGGTCTCGATCTGCGCGAGACGTTGCCGGCGGTGCGCCAGGTAGAAGTCGACGACTCCCTGGGCGTCCTCCAGGACCGGACCGTGCCCCGGCAGGACGGTCGACACCCCGTCGTCCGCGGTCAGCGACCGGAGCCGGCGCAGCGAGTCCAGGTAGTCGCCCAGCCGTCCGTCCGGGTGCGCCACGACAGTCGTACCGCGCCCCAGCACCGTGTCGCCCGTCAGTACGGCGCCCTCCGCGGGCAGGTGGAAGCAGAGCGAGTCGGCGGTGTGGCCGGGGGTCGGCACCACGCGCAGTTCGAGACCGCCGGTGTCGACGACGTCGCCCGCGGCCAGGCCCTCGTCCCCGAGGCGGAGGGCCGGATCGAGCGCCCGTACGGACGTTCCCGACAGTTCCGCGAACCGTGCCGCGCCCTCCGCGTGGTCGGGATGGCCGTGGGTGAGCAGGGTGAGCGCCACGCGCTTCCCCGCGCGCTCTGCCGTGTCGATCACGTGGCGCAGGTGTTCCTCGTCGAGCGGACCGGGGTCGACGACGACGGCGAGATCGGAGTCCGGCTCGGCGACGATCCAGGTGTTCGTGCCGTCGAGGGTCATGGCGGAGGGATTCGGGGCCAGCACGCAGTGGGCGCGGGCGGTCGCCGGGCCGCTGATCACGCCGCCGCGCGGCTGGCCGGGCAGGGAGGCGGCGGCGGTCATGCCGTGCTCCCGTCTCCCGTCGCACTGTCCGCGACGGCACTGTCCGGCATTCCACTGTCCGCGCCGCCGCCCGCGCTGTCGCTCGCGGACGCCGCTCCAGGCCGGGTGCTGTCCACGTCGACGCGCTTGGTGAACTCGTCGTGGCCCGGCCAGCTGAGCACGACCTGGCCGTCCTCCAGCCGTGCCTCCGCGAGCACCGGCGAGAGGTCCCGCCGCGCACTCGCCCGCAGCGCCTCGGCCGCCGAACCGTACGGAGCGAGCTGGCGCAGCATGGCGATCGTGGGCGGCATCATGAGCAGCTCGCCGCGGTCGTAGCCGCCGGCCGCGTCGTCGGGACGCGTCCAGACCGTGCGGTCCGCCTCGGTCGACGCGTTGCGGGTGCGCTGGCCCTCCGGGAGCGCGGCCACGAAGAACCAGGTGTCGTAGCGGCGTGCCTCGAACTCGGGGGTGATCCAGTGCGACCAGCCGCCCAGCAGGTCGCTGCGGAGGACCAGGCCGCGCTGCTGCAGGAAGTCGGCGAAGGACAGTTCGTGCGCGACGAGAGCCGCGCGGTCGCGTTCCCAGTCGTCACCTGTCGTGTCGTCCACGACGCTCGACTCGTCCGGGCCGGCGAGCAGTACGCCCGCCTCCTCGAACGTCTCGCGCACGGCCGCGCAGACGATCGCCTGAGCGGTCGCCTCGTCCGTACCGAAACGTTCCGCCCACTCCGTACGGGAGGGGCCCGCCCAGCCGTCGCCGGGCCTGCGGCCGCCGGTGCCCCAGTGCTCGTCGCGCGGGTCGACGCCGCCGCCGGGGTAGGCGTACGCGCCGCCCGCGAAGGGCATGGACGTGCGCCGCCGCAGCATGTACACCGATGGGCCGCCGCCGGGGGTGTCGCGCAGCAGCATGACCGTCGCGGCCAGCCGCGGCGTCACTGGCGTGAGCTCGCCCGCGGCCAGGGCGCGGATACGGGCCGGCCATTCCGGGGGGTACCACTGACCGTTCGTGGAGGAGGACGACATGGGCGGATGCTACGGGCCCTCGCTGCGATGTTCGAGAGGGGCCAGGGGCCGCCTCGCCGACAGCGGCGCCCGGCCGGGGCCCGGCGCCGCAGGAAGGACGGGCACGCCGTCCCGCCTGCGGACGTCCGCCACGGCGCTGCGGTCACCTGCGCGAGCAGGACACTGAGACCACGCGCAGCCGCAGCGGCACACGGTCAGTACAACGGCCCGCTTACGGACAGCGGTACGACGCGTAGCCGGTGCGACGCCAGGTCAGTACAACCGGTCAGCGCGACCCGCGCGCAGTCACTCCGACCAGTCGGCGAGCTCGACCTGGATCTCGACCTCGACCGGCGCGTCCATCGGGAGCACCGCGACGCCCACCGCGCTCCGCGCGTGCACGCCCCTGTCGCCGAGGACCTCGTGCAGCAGTTCACTGGCCCCGTTGAGCACCCCGGGCTGCCCTGTGAAGTCGGGCGCGGACGCCACGAAGCCGGTGACCTTCACGACACGGACGACGCGCTCCAGACCGCCCGCTACCGAAGCCACCGCCGCCAGCGCGTTCAACGCGCACGTACGCGCGAGGTCCTTGGCCTCCTCCGGCGTGACCTCCGCACCGACCTTGCCGGTCATCGGCAGCTTGCCGTCCACGAACGGCACCTGCCCCGCCGTGTAGACGTACCGCCCGCTGCGCAGCGCCGGAACGTACGCCCCCGCCGGAGTCGCCACGTCGGGCAGCGTGATGCCCAGCTCCGCGAGCCTGGCCTCGACGCTGCTCACTGCTTCTCCCGCTTCAGGTAGGCCACCAGCTGCTCGGAGTTGGGCCCCGGTACGACCTGGACGAGCTCCCAGCCGTCCTCGCCCCAGGTGTCCAGGATCTGCTTCGTCGCGTGGACGAGCAACGGCACTGTCGAGTATTCCCACTTCGTCATGGTGCCGAGCGTAGCCCGTCGGTTCCCTGGTTAGGCTCCCGGGCGTGAGCAGGCTGCATGTGGTGACGGGCAAGGGCGGGACCGGCAAGACGACGGTCGCCGCCGCACTCGCGCTGGCCCTGGCCAGCGGCGGTAGGCGGACGCTTCTCGTCGAGGTCGAGGGCAGACAGGGCATCGCCCAGCTCTTCGAGACGGAGGCGCTCCCCTACGAGGAGCGGAAGATCGCCGTCGCGCACGACGGCGGCGAGGTCCACGCCCTGGCTATAGACCCCGAACGGGCCCTGCTGGACTACCTGCAGATGTTCTACAAGCTGGGCAGCGCCGGCCGCGCGCTGAAGAAGCTCGGCGCGATCGACTTCGCCACGACCATCGCGCCGGGACTCCGTGACGTACTGCTGACGGGCAAGGCCTGCGAGGCGGTTCGGCGCCGCGACAAGAACGACCGCCGCGTGTACGACGCCGTGGTCATGGACGCGCCCCCCACGGGGCGCATCACCCGCTTCCTCGGGGTCAACGAGGAGGTCGCAGGCCTCGCCAAGGTCGGGCCCGTGCACAACCAGGCGCAGGCCGTGATGCGGGTGCTGAAGTCGCCCGAGACCGCCGTCCACTTGGTGACGCTGCTGGAGGAGATGCCCGTACAGGAGACGGTCGACGGGGTGGCGGAACTCCGCGCGGCGGGCCTCCCGGTGGGGGCCGTCCTCGTCAACATGGTGCGGCCGCACCTCCTCGACGAGGCGCTGCTGGACCGGGCGGAGAGCGGAGGCCCGGACGGTTCCGCCGGACACGTCGCCGGGGCACTCGGCCGCGCGGGGCTGCCCCATGGGGACCGGCTGGTGGCTCCGCTGCTGGAGCAGGCGCGCGAGCACGCGGAACGCGTGGGGCTGGAGAGCGACCAGCGCGCCGCGCTGGCGGAGCTGGAGCTGCCCGTCTACGAACTCGGTCTGCTCGGCGAGGGAATCGAACTCGCAGGTCTTTACCAGCTCGCCGCGGACCTGCGCGAACAGTTGCCACCGTCCAGGGAGGCGGCATGACCGACGATAGGACCGCTCCGCCCCGGAAGTCCGCCGGCTCAGGAGCCGGCTCCGCGCCCGGCGGCAATCCGCTGGCCGCGGAAGTACCCCTGGCCGTCGACCCGTTGCTCGACGACCCGGCCACCCGGATCATCGTCTGCTGCGGGGCGGGAGGCGTCGGCAAGACGACCACGGCTGCCGCACTGGGCGTGCGCGCGGCGGAACGCGGCCGCAGGACCGTCGTACTGACCATCGATCCGGCACGCCGTCTCGCACAGTCGATAGGCCTCACCGAACTCGACAACACCCCGCGCCCCGTCCCCGGCATCGACGGCGCGGCAGGCGGCGAACTGCACGCGATGATGCTCGACATGAAGCGGACCTTCGACGAGATCGTCGAGGCCCACGCCGACCCCGAGCGTGCCCAGGCCATCCTCGGCAACCCCTTCTACCAGTCGCTGTCGGCGGGCTTCGCGGGGACGCAGGAGTACATGGCGATGGAGAAGCTGGGGCAGCTGCGCTCCCCTTCGGACGGCGGTGAAGAGTGGGACCTGATCGTCGTCGACACCCCTCCCTCGCGTTCCGCTCTGGACTTCCTCGACGCCCCGAAGCGGCTGGGCTCCTTCCTCGACGGCCGCTTCATCAGGATGCTGATGGCCCCGGCGAAGGCCGGTGGCCGTGCCGGCATGAAGTTCGTCAACCTCGGGATGGCCGGCCTCTCGATGTTCACCGGCGCGCTCAACAAGCTGCTCGGCACGGGGCTGCTGAGCGACGTGCAGACGTTCGTCGCCGCTATGGACACCATGTTCGGCGGCTTCCGCACCCGCGCCGACGCGACCTACCGGCTGCTGCAGGCACCGGGCACGGCCTTCCTCGTGGTGGCCGCGCCGGAGCGGGACGCGCTGCGCGAGGCGGCGTACTTCGTGGAGCGGCTGGCCGAGGACCACATGCCGCTGGCCGGTCTGGTGCTCAACCGCGTTCACGGCAGCGGCGCCGCCGGCCTGAGTGCGGAGCGGGCTCTCGCGGCGGCGGAAAATCTTGAAGAGGGCCGCATTGTGGATCGAGGGGACGGGAAGGACGAGAAGGACGGCGCCCCCTCCCCCGGGCGGCCCGGCACCGAGGACGAAGCCGAAGACGCAGAGGAAGCCGATGAGCTGGCGGCCGCGCTTCTCCGGCTGCACGCCGAGCGCATGCAGCTGCTGACGCGTGAGCGCCGCACCCGCGACCGCTTCGCCGCCCTGCACCCCGAGGTGCCCGTCGCCGAAGTGGGCGCGCTCGCAGGCGACGTACACGACCTCACCGGACTGCGGGCGATCGGCGCCCAGTTGGCGCACGCGGCAGAGACCGCCTGACGCGCCCCGCACCCTCACCGCCAGATGCTCAGCCCGTCCGAGGCCGTCCAGCGCTCGACCCACCAGCGGTTCCGGGTGGATCGCGGTCCGGTCGCGCCTGCGCTCCGGCTCGGGGCACAGCGCAGCGTCGCGCACCGTCCGGCACAGAACGCGGACGGGGCCCGCGTGCCGGCCCGATGGGGGTTGCCGGTCGGCACGAGGCCCGATCCGTAAGCGCTGCGTCTCGTCCGGAGTCACCCGACAACGAGGTGGTGCGCCACCACGAGAGCGCCCGCGGGCCCGGCCGCTGGTCGCGGCCGGCCCGTCGGACTTCTGCACGCCTCCGTACACCTCTCGCGGCTGTACGTCTTTCAATCGGCGGACGCCGTCCCGGGTCAGGGAACGGACAGGTCACGGCAGCCCCGCGCACTCTCGTACACGGTGGTGCCCAAGTCGTCGTCACATGACGCGAGCAGCCGTGCCGCTGGTCCTGCTGCGGCAGTCCGGCCGTCGGTCACCCGGCCGGTCGGTCGCCCGGCCTCTCGCGTACGCCGTGGAGTTCAGCCCGCCGCTGCGTAGTCCTTCACGGCGTTCACGGCGTAGTCCTTCGCCTCCTCAAGGTCCAGGGGCAGCATGCCTCCCGAGTCGCGCTCGTACTCGCTGCGCGCTGTCTCGAGCAGGCGGCGCCAAGAAGTGACCGTCGGACGCCGGCGCAACAACGCCCTGCGCTCCCGCTCGGTCATTCCGCCCCAGACACCGAACTCCACTCGGTTGTCCAGAGCATCGGCCAGACACTCGGTGCGCACAGGGCACCCGGTGCAGACGGCCTTGGCGCGGTTCTGTGCCGCTCCTTGCACGAACAGTTCATCCGGATCGGTAGTGCGGCAGGCTGCCTGCGCACTCCAGTCGGTTACCCAGCCCATAGCCGGCGCCGTCCTCTCCCGAATCGAGGCTCCCCCACGGCGGCGAACGGCATATTCACCGTTGCCAGATGGTGACGTTACGGAAGGTGGGCAGGGCGCAACACCCCCTGCGGGCCCAAACTTGGATGGCCCGAACGGACTATGTGGGCGCGACAGATCACCCACCGGAGTGACGCGGTGACAACCTGGGACTTCAGAAGCGAAGCAGGTGGACCGCGAAAGCGATGGGGCGCGACTTACGAGACACATCACGACAGTTGGCGCTGTTCCGGACAATCCTCATCACTCACAGGAGTGAGAAATGAGGCAGTTGCGGTGCGATGCCGCGATGACGGTGTGAGGTTCGATGTGCCCATCAGCTTAGGCGAACAGAGGCTCCCCTGTCCGGCAATTGAGAACGTAGGCTGATCGGCATGGTGAAGAAGGGGTCGAGCGGCGCAGGCGTGCCCGTATCGCAGCAGGCGGCCAAGTTCCTCGGGGTCAGTGTGCTGGCGGGCGCGGTCCTGGCAGGGCTGGCGCTGCCCGCTGCCGGCGGCCTCGGTCTGATGGCGAAAGGCACCGTCGAGGGGTTCGACGAGCTGCCCGCCAACCTCAAGCGCCCGCCGCTGAGTCAGCGCACCACGATCCTGGACGCGGACGGCGGCGAGATCGCGAAGATCTACTCACGCGACCGCACGGTGGTCGATCTGAAGGACGTCTCGCCGACCATGCGCAAGGCCATCGTCGCGATCGAGGACGCCCGCTTCTACAAGCACGGCGCCGTGGACCTCAAGGGCATCCTCCGCGCCCTCAACCGCAACGCGCAGAACGGCGAAGTCGAGGAAGGCGCCTCCTCGCTCACCCAGCAGTACGTCAAGAACGTCTTCGTGGAGGAGGCGGGCGACGACCCGGACAAGGTCGCGCAGGCCACCCGCCAGACCATCGGCCGGAAGATCAAGGAACTCAAGTACGCGATCCAGGTCGAGGAGAGCCTCGGGAAGAAGAAGATCCTCGAGAACTACCTCAACATCACCTTCTTCGGGCAGCAGGCCTACGGCATCGAGGCTGCCGCGCAGCGCTACTTCTCCAAGCCCGCCAAGGAACTCGATCTGGCCGAGTCGGCCCTGCTGGCCGGGCTCGTGCAGTCGCCCGCGCGGTACGACCCCGTCCAGCACGAGCACGCGGCCGAGAAGCGGCGCAACACCGTGCTCTCCCGCATGGAGGCCCTCGGCCACATCAGCGCGAAGGAGGCCCGGGAGGCTCGTGAGGAGCCCCTCGGCCTGGACGTCAGCAAGCCGCGGAACGGCTGCATCACCGCCTCCCGCGGCGCCGGCTTCTTCTGCGACTACGTACGCGAAGTGGTCCTCAACGACCCGGCGTTCGGCAAGACGGCCAAGGCCCGGGCGAAGCGCTGGAACCAGGGCGGCCTGACGGTCAGGACGACGCTGGACCCGAAGGCCCAGAAGTCCGTCGAGGCCTCGGTGAAGGGCCATGTGAACCAGTCGGACAAGGTGGCGACGGCCGCGTCCATCGTCGAGCCCGGAACCGGCCGCATCCTGGCGATGGGTCAGTCGCGGCCGTACGGGTTCGGCAAGAACGAGACGCAGATCAACCTCTCCGTCGACCAGGACATGGGCGGCGGCGCCGGCTATCAGCCGGGCTCCACCTTCAAGCCGGTCATCGCGGCGGCCGCGCTGGAGCGCGGGATGAGCGTGTACAAGAAGTACCCCTCGCCGTACAAGATGAAGTACCCCTCCCCCGTGCAGACCTGCAACGGGCAGTGGAACGGCAGCGCGCCGGTGGAGAACGAGAACCGGCGCGAGGTCGGCCCGTACGAGATGAAGGAGGCGACCGCGAAGTCGGTCAACACCTACTTCGTCTCCCTCATCAGCGAGACCGGCGTCTGCCCCGTCACGGAGATGGCGGAGAAGATGGGCATCCAGCGGGCCGACGGCAAGAAGATCGACCAGGTGCCGTCGATCTCCCTCGGCACGCAGGAGATGTCCCCCCTGACGATGGCCGAGGGCTACGCGACGTTCGCCAACCGCGGGGTGCACTGCACGCCCGTCGCCCTGAAGTCGATCACCGACGCCGACGGCAAGTCGCTTCCCGTCCCGAAGACTTCGTGCACGCGGGCCATGAGCCAGCGCACCGCCGACACCGTCAACTCGCTGCTGCGCGGCGTCGTCGAGGACGGCACCGGAAAGAAGGCGGGGCTGAGCGGGCGCGACAGCGCGGGCAAGACCGGTACGACCGACCAGCGTTACGCCGCCTGGTTCGTCGGCTACACGCCGAACATGTCCGGCGCCGTCTGGGTCGGGGACCCCGCGCACAAGACGCAGATGACGAACATCAGCATCGGCGGCGTCTACCACGACAAGGTGTTCGGCGGTGAAGTCCCCGGCCCCATCTGGCGGGACGCCATGGCGGGTGCTCTGGCGGGCGAGCCCGCGCCGGACTTCAACCACGTCCCCATCAGGGACGGCAAGGGGAAGGGCAAGGGCAAGGGCCGCGACAAGCCGAAGCCGCCGGACGACGACAGCCCCTGGCCCGACATCACGCTGCCGCCGGACTTCATCGGCGGCGGAGGCAACGGCGGCGCAGACACCGGCGCGACAGGCGGTCCCGGCGGCGGCTCCAACGCCGGTGCGGACGGCGGCACCGCCGACGGCGGCGGAGGGTTCCCGTTCGGCGGCAACGGCAACGGCGGCCGGGGCGGGCCGGGCGGCCGCTAGGGGCTGTCTGACAAATGGCGCCGTTCGCCCGGAGGGCGGGGCTCGCGTCGTCTGGTGCGTGCGGATACAAGGCGGAGGTCCGTCCTCGTAGTGGGCTACTCGGTCGGTCCGACAACGCAGCAGACGTGCGTGCCAGACGGCGCGAGCCAGGCGGGATTTGTCAGACAGGCCCTAGCAGCGGCACCGACGTCCGGCGGCAGCATTCACCTGGCCGCAGAGACCGTGCGAGTCATACGTGAGGGGCGCCCCCCTGGGGGCGCCCCTCACGCGTACGCGGTGCCTCGCCGCCCGGCGGCCCCGTCCGTCCCGCCCCGTCCGTCGGACGATCGCGGCAGGAGGCTGCACGGGGGCGAGCGTCAGCCCTCCGCCAGCCGCTTCTTGACGGCGGCGGCCACCCGGCCGCCCTCCGCCCGTCCAGCCACCTTCGGGTTGACGATCTTCATGACGGCGCCCATGGCCCGCGGACCCTCGGCGCCACCGGCCTGCGCCTCGGCCACAGCCTCGCCGACCAGCGCGTCCAGTTCCTCGTCCGTGAGCTGCTTCGGCAGGTAGTCGGCGAGCACCTCGCCCTCCGCGCGCTCGCGATCGGCCTGTTCGGTACGCCCGCCGCCGGCGAACGCCTCCGCCGCCTCCCGGCGCTTCTTCGCCTCCCGGGTGATCACCGACTGCACCTCGTCGTCGGTGAGTTCACGCGCCGACTTGCCCGCGACCTCTTCCTTCGTGATCGCTGCGAGGGTCATGCGAAGGGTGGCGGAGCGGAGCTCGTCGCGCTTCTTGATCGCTGCGGTCAGGTCGTCCTGCAGCCGGGACTTGAGCGTAGTCATAGCGTCTTCGTGTCCTCCAGAGATTCAGGGGCCATCATCTCTCATGCCCCGTGCGCCGCACCCGTGGATATCGGCGCAGCGGACATCCGCGCGGCGGCCGCACCCCGCCCACGGCGGCGAATGCGGGCCGCGGGCCGTGTCTGCGAACATGGGCACATGCGCGCCCGATACGGAATTCCGCTCACCCTGACGGCACTCGGCGCGGCCTGCGTCGGCTACGCGACGGTCGTGGAGCCCCGGTCCTTCCGCCTTCGACGCGTCACCGTCCCCGTGCTGCCGCCCGGCATGGACTCGCTGCGCGTACTGCACGTGTCGGACATCCACATGGTGAGCGGGCAGCGCAAGAAGCAGCGCTGGCTGCAGTCGCTCGCCGGGCTCCGTCCCGACTTCGTCGTCAACACGGGCGACAACCTCTCGGACCCGGAGGCCGTGCCCGAGGTGCTGGACGCGCTCGGCCCGCTCATGGAGCTGCCCGGCGCATACGTCTTCGGCTCCAACGACTACTACGGGCCGAAGCTGCGCAACCCCGCCCGCTACCTGCTGGAGAAGGCGAGCGGGCGCCACGGCCTCAACGGCAACCCGCCCGCCGTCGGCGCCGTACACAACCCGTGGGAAGGCATGCGCGACGCCTTCGACAAGGCCGGATGGGTCGGGCTCAGCAACACCCGCGGACGCTTGAAACTCGACACCGGGCAGGAGATCGGCCTCACCGGCCTCGACGACCCCCACATCAAGCGGGACCGCTACAGCGCCGTCATCGGCGGGCCCCAGGAGGACGCGGACTTCTCGCTGGCGGTCGTGCACGCTCCGTATTTGCGCGTACTCGACGCCTTCACGGCCGACCGGTACCCGCTCATCCTCGCCGGTCACACCCACGGGGGACAGCTGTGCGTCCCCTTCTACGGGGCGCTCGTCACCAACTGCGACCTGGACACCTCGCGGGTCAAGGGCCTCTCCAGCCACCGGGCGGGCGGACGTACCTCCTACCTGCACGTCTCCGCGGGCTGCGGCGCCAACCGCTACACACCGGTGCGCTTCGCCTGCCCGCCGGAAGCGACGCTGCTGACGCTGACGAGCCGGCCGTAGGGGCTGGTGGGGGCGGGCTACGGGTCGACCTCGAGGGCCTGGCCCTGGCGGTCGGTCGTGATCAACGGGGGTGTGAGGCTCGTGGGAGCCGGGTTCCCGGGTGCTCGGGCCGAGGGTCGGCCGGGCACGGGCCCGACCGCTGATCACGCTGAGGCGGAGCAGCACGTCAGGACAGGCAGCTCACCCTGAGCCGAGGCCGCCTGGCGGCGGACGGTAGCCGCACGGAAACCGGATTTCGCCTGAGCGTCCGGCTGGGCTAAAGTAGTGCGCGTTGCTTCGGGGTGTGGCGCAGCTTGGCAGCGCGCTTCGTTCGGGACGAAGAGGTCGTGGGTTCAAATCCCGCCACCCCGACAGATGAAGTAGCAGGTCAGGGCCAGTCATCCTCCATGGATGACTGGCCCTGACTCGTGCTCGGTGGCCTCTGGGGAGTAAACGGGGAGTGGATCAAGGAAATTCACTCCCCAGTCGTCACCCCTGATGCCCTCTCAGCAAGGCATCGAGGGCGCGCACCGGGGACCGCGAATGCATGGCCAACCTTGCAGTCAACGCTTCCTCCCACTGTTCGGTCAGCTCGTCCATGAGCCGATTCCTCATTCGCGCGGTGATGTGTGAGTAACGCGCCTGCACCGAGCCATCCTCATGGCCCATGCGCTCATCCATCAGCTTGGGCGGAGTCCCAAGCTCCTCCATGGCTGTCTTGTGCGAGTGCCTGAGGCCGTGCGGAGTGAGTCCCCGTGCGATCGGCAGCCAGCACGCGTCTGCACGGCCAGAGGCGTTCCGTCCTCGCGCTGGCACCCCTGGCCACGGGTGCGCCAAGACGGGTACCGGGCGCGCCTCCTGTGGGGCCTTCTTCGGGTACCACCCCGTCGTGGCCGGATGGAACAGCCAGGTCGCGAACCCGGTACGGCGCCAGTGCGCAGCCGTCTCTCCCGACTGGCCGGCACGGACGTACCCGAGTTCCGCGACCGCCGACTCGACTCTGATCCGTGTCCGCTCCGCAACAGCATCCGGCCGGTTCAGCACGTTCGAGACTGTTGCCGGGGAGACATCGGCGCGACGGGCGACGTCGACCAGCTTCGCGCCGACGTGCCGGGCGGCTCCGTTGGCTGGACCGTTGCCACGGAACACGTAGACGTGCTCGTGGCAGGGGCAGGGTGTCGATTCGGTGCGGGTGATATGGCTCGCGACCATGCCGGCCAGCCACTTTGGGATGTCGACGGTCCGGTAGGAGTCGTCCTTCGGTGGGCAGCGCTCGAACTCTCCCGAGTCAAGTTCGTAGAGCTGCCACTCCACCCGCACTGAGGCGGCGCGGACGAACTTGCGCTCCAAGCCGACGATTTCGCCCCATCGCATGCCGGTGTAGCCCTTCAGGACCACGGCTACGAATTCGTCGTCACGGCCAGACAGTAGAGAGGCCCTCTCGGCTGTCAGCAGGATGCCGAGAGCGTCGGTCACCACCTTCTCGGGGCCGCGGTTTCGGGAGCGGCCGGCGCGCTTGCCACGGCCTCGCCGTTTAGTCGCCGGATTGGAGTCACGAAGTCCTTCGTCGACAGCGTCCGCGAGGATGAGGTGCAGCGTGCCATGCCAGGTCTTCACGCTGGATGCGGCGTAGAGCTTCCGCTCCTTCTTCTCCCAGGCACCGATGTCCGTGGGTTGGATGTCGGCGATGGGCTTGTCCTCGAAAGCGGGGAGGAGGTGTTCCTCGATGTGCCGCTTGTAGTTCTGCATGGTGGACGCGGCCAGTTCCTGCGCCGCGTACCAGCGGTTCACGTACTCGCCGAAGGTCTCCTTTCCGGCCTTCGGGTCCCGATAGCCGACCTCTCTGACCTTGGCCTCCGCATCATTCGCTGCCTTCGCGGCCTCGCGCTTAGTGGCGAATCGGATCGTGGAACCGTTGGCGTCCACCACGGTGCGGAGAACGCCGGGTGCAATCCAGTACCGACCCCGGTAGTAGTCGGCGCGCTTCTCGCCGTAGCCCATGAGCACCTTTCACGACAAGCGGAGGGGTGGAGGCCCTGGTTGGCCTCCACCCCTCCGCGATCAGTTCATCTGTCAAGCGGCGTTCCGTGTGCGCCTCGGGCGGCGTGCACGGAGACTCACTACGGGTCCCATCGGCTGCGTCTGAACTCGGCGATGAGGTACGGCCTCGCTCTCAGTGGGACTTGCTGCCGGACGGGGCCGCTCTTCGAGGATGTGGAAGATCTCCCGGACGTGATCAGTGGTGAAGCGGTAGCTGCCGCCGCTCTTCATGAAGGGGATGCGTCGTCGTCGGGCTTGTTCCTTGACCCACCACTCCGAGCACCCAAGGGATGTCGCCACCTCCGCCGCCGAATAGCTCGGGGGGAGCCCAGTCTCTCTCGACACCTTCGTGACTCCTCTCTGCCTTCTGGGGAATCCGCAACATCCGCCACGCCGCAACATTGCTGGTCAGCGGCTTGGATTTGTGGCGGATGCCGGTTGTGTTGCGGATAGGTGCCGACACGCGAAGGCGTGTCGGCACCTATCCAGCGAGTCGGGTTAGCTGACGCTGCGCAGGGCGCGTGTTTCGGCTTCGGCGAGCATGTGGCGGTTCTCGGATGAGTCTTCCGCCACAGATTCACCCTCGTTGACCTGCGGTGTTGCGGCTGTTGCGGCTGTTGCGGATTCTCCGGGGGTGGGGGGGCAGTAGCGGGCCCAGGCGTCGCTGAGGTCTTCCGCGTAGTAGCCCTTGGGGGTGCCGCTGCCGACCCGGATTCCGCGTGGGCGGATGGGGGTGTTGTCGGGACGGACGTACTGCTTGAGGAGCTTGGACAGGCCGCGGGAGGTGAGCGGCTTTCCGTCGTCGGTCAGGTCGCCCCATGGAGCGTCATCGAGTCCGAGGAGGACTTCGAGGATGGCGGCGGTGGGCATGCGGTCGACGCCGCAGAAGACGCGGTCGCGCAGGTCGGTCAACAGCCGTACTCCGAGGGAGGCTTCGTCGCCTTCCTGCGCGGCCTTGATCAGGGTGAGGCAGGCGGCGCGGGCCCGCTCGGGCCAGTGGCCGCCGGCTGCGTCGGCGACTGCGAGGAGCGGCTCCCACACGTCGGCGGGCCGGTCGGAGACACCTTCGGGCATCTCCGGCCACGCCTGGGCGACCTGGTCGTGGATGGTGGCGGTCCAGTCGGCGAGGCGGTCACGCAGGGCGTGTCCCTGCTTCTCGTGGACGCGCCGCCGGTAGGGCTCGCACTTCTCGTTCGGTGCCTTCTTGCGCATCCGGATGATGATGGAGCGGGTCAGGATCGTGTCCGGCAGCGAGCCGAGACCGGCCATGGCGACCGCGCAGAACGAGTCGAACCATCCGGCCTTCTGGTCGGAGCCGTCTCCGATGCAGCGCAGGGACTTCGCGCCGCGGCGGTAGCCGGAGTTGAGGAACCCGCGGACCTCTTCGTTGCCGCCTGCTTTGGGGCCGAAGACGGTGTCGATCTCGTCAAAGAGGAGCGTGGGGCCTCCTTCGTCTGCCGCCACGAGCCGGAAGAGCGCGTTGGCGGAGGCGTTGACGGTGGTCGCCGCGCGAGGAGTGAGGGTTTCGATGATCTCCAGCGCTCGGGACTTCCCTGAACCCGGCTCCGGGCTCAGGAAGGCGAGGCGGGCGGTGCCATCGAGTGCGTCGATGAGGTGGGCGTGCGCGTCCCACAACGCCACAGCCACGTAGGCGGCTTCGGTCGGAAAGATGTTGAAGCGACGGTGGAAGGCCTCGACTTCATCGAGCAGCGCCGCGCCGTCGATCGGCTCCGGCGGTGTCTTCTTGGGTGGGGTCATGCTGCGCTCCGGGTGGTCTCAGGAGTCTCTGGCTGGCCGGTGCAGGTCTCGCGATGGGCGGTGTAGGCCTCGATGAGGACTCGCACGCGCTCCCGGCCGCGGGCGTGCCGGGATCGGCCGCACCGGCACACGGCGGTCGCTGACGGGATGGCTCGCCAGTCCGGTGGGGCGATGACGTGCAGCCCCACGAACGGCTCGATGATCTGGCTCATGTCGCCTCCCTGCCGCTGGAGTTGCGCGAGCAGCAGGGGCTGAGAGGGACGGCCTTCGGCCGACGACTAAGCCGTCCGCTGTCGCCGTGCTCAAGCGGAGCGGCGGCGAGGCGGGCCCCACGGTGGGTAGGGAGGCTCTTAGTGGGCGGAGGCGTGAGGGGGTTGGTCATGCCGGCCGTCGCTGTGGGTTGTTGCGGATGGACCAGTCGAGCCCTCGGTTGATGACGTCGTCGTAGTAGCGCTGCGACTCACCACCGCCCGAGAGCGCCGCCCCACTAAGAGCCTCTTGAACCTCGCCCCGGCTCAGGTCGCCGCTGGCCACCAGACGCCCCAAGGCGCGTGCGGCCCTCAGCAGGGTCCAGTTGCGCACCCCGTCCCCAGCACTGGCGACGTTGGCAGTTTCGTTGCGTAGCGCCGCGCTCGCGTAGCGGGAGGCGTTCCGCGCCTGCGGTACCGGTACCGGCCGGGCAGGGCGCGGTGTGGGTGCGAGCGCCTCGTGAAGCCAGGTCGGCAACGGGGCCGGGGTGGTGTCGTGGTGGAGGCGGTATGGCTTGCCGCCGACGGTGCTTCCGGCGGCCACGACGTAGCCGCCCCAGGCGCGGGTGTCGATGTTCGGCCCGAGCTTCTTGCTGGTCAGCCCGAGGCGCACACCATGCGGGTTGGTGAAGTACAGGTGCCATCCGCCGCGGCGGGTCCGCACCGTGTAGGTGGTGGGCCAGGGCTGTCCGGCGCGCTCGCAGAGCGCGGAGAAGGTCGTCGCGCCGTCAGGCGCGTCGCTCCCGTCTTTCGGCAGGTCGAGGTCGATGACGACCAGTCCGCTCGGCCCGGTGGCGATGCCGATCCCGTATGGGCGGCGGCTCCATGCGGCTCGGATCAGGTCGGGGTCGGTGGTGGCTCGCTGCTCGGGGGTGAGATGTCCGTCGGTGCAGTGGCCGGTGCGGGGGCAGTCGGCTTGGCGGTGTCCGGTGGGACGCTTGTTGTCGGGGCGGAGGGGGAAGACGCGCCAGCCGCGCGCAGCAGCGGCCAGTGCTGCCTGGTGCAGCGCGGTGGCTGCGGGTTGGGTCATGATGGAAGCTCTCCAGTTCCGTGTAGGGCTGTGAGAAGGGCCGGGGGCGGTGGGCGCCTTGGCGGGATGACCACCGCCCCCGGGCAGACTCAGAACGGCGGCTCGTCGCCCGCCGGCGTGCTCCCGGTGCTCCAGGGGTCACCGGCACCGTTGGAGCCGCTCCCGTTGCCGCCGCTGGTGGCCTTGGTGGTGGTGGCGGTGGCGAACTTCAGTGACGGGCCGATGTCGTCGACTTCGAGGGCGAGCATCGAGCGGTTCTCGCCCTGATCGGTCTGCCAGTCGAACTGGCGCAGGCGACCGGAGACGATCACCCGGGATCCCTTGGCGAGGGACTCGGTGACGTGCTCGGCGAGGCCGCGCCAGGCGGAGCAGCGCATGAACATCGCGGTGCCGTCCTTGTACTGGCCGGATTCGCGGTCGAAGGTGCGGGGTGTGGAGGCGACGGTGAACCGCGCCAACGCCGCGCCGCTCTGGGTGAACTTCAGCTCGGGGTCGCTGGTGAGGTTGCCGATGACGGTGATGGGGGTGTCTCCCATGGCCATGTGTGTGTCCCTTGTCGTGAGCTTGTGAATTCGGGTCGGTTCTCGGGTGGTCAGAAGGGCGGTTCGCTGCTGTAGCCGGGGCTGGTCCGGCGCCGCAGTCGGGGCAGGGGCAGGAGGGTCCAGGCGCGGCGGTTGTCCCAGCACGGGCAGGGGTCCCAGTCGGTCCCGTCGTATTCGCCGGTCTCCGGGTGGCCGTAGTCGCGTTCGTGACCGCCGTCTCCGTCGCACGCCCAGCAGTTGGGCCGGGGTGTGTCGGTGAGGATGAGCGCGGGGCGGGGCCAGGACTGTCGGTGGATGCGCAGTCGCATGCAGTGCTCCTTACTGGTTGATGGTTCCGTTGGCGCGGCCGAAGAGGCCGTGGGCGGTGATGTTCTGGGTGATCTGGGCGGGCGTCCGGTGCCGCCATCGGGACAGGAGGTAGGCGGTGCTGGCGCAGGTGGTGGCGATGAGGGCGACGGCGGCCCACAGGGCGTCGGTCATGGCGATGACTCCGGGTGCGGCGTAGTGGAGGCCGAAGCCGCCCGCGCCGATGCCGGCGCCGATGGTCGGCGCGAGGAGCGCGGTGGTCTTGGCCCACGCGGGGACCGGCTGCGCGGCCCGCGCCACGGGTGCGGCGGCGGGCGGGGGCTGGGTGTAGGCGAGGGTGCGGATGCCGCCGGGGAGGGTCACCAGCTCGACGCCGGGCGGGATCTCGTGCGGTGCCATCGGCGGCCGGGTGAGCGGCTCGGGGTGGAGCACGCGGGCGCCGGTGCGGTGGGTGGTGATCTCGTATGTGGTGTCGGGGTGCACAAGATGCTCCCTTCACGAGCGACGGGCAGCACCCCGTTTCGCGGGGGTGCTGCCCGTCGTCTGGCTTGTCGTGTTGCTTGTCGTGCGGCTTGTCGCTTGTCTTGTCTTGTCGCTTGTCGCCTTCCAGGTCAAAGCCTGGTTTCGGCCCTCTGAGAGCCGCACAGGGGCTTTCTCGAACCGGTGGGCGACAAGCGACAAACACTCACCCCTGACCGCCACTTCCGGGCGCGTGGCGGTGGTGGACGTAGCGGGCTTTGGTGCCGGTGCCGACCCGTACGGCGGTGCCGTCGTCGGTCCAGGACTTCAGCCAGCCGACGACCGTCTGCCGGGTGGTGCCGTACTCCTCAGCGAGCCCACGGGCGATCGCAGAGGCACCCGTGCCGTCCGGCCCGGCGGCCAGCAGCAGCGCGAGGGCTGCGTCGCGGGCGGGGTTGTCCTCGTTCGCGGACAGGTTCAACCCACCCGACGAAACCGGCGGCCCTTCCGCCGGCGGCTCGTCGCCGGGGGAGGGCGCGGTGCCGAACTGGGCGTCGATCTCGGCTCGGAACTTCGCGGTCAGCTCATCCCATTCGCGGCGAGCGTTCTCATCCGGCCCACTCGTGGGCGGCCGCTCGCCCCGGAGGGCGGAGAGGTTCAGCCCTCCCCCGCTGCCCTGCTCGTCCCGGCCAGCGGGCACCGGACCGAAGCCGCTGTCGCGCATCCATGCGGTGCGCTCCGGGTCCCAACGGCGGGCGTAGGTCTCGCCCGCGGCGCGTGCTGACTTCGCATCGAGGGTGGGGTGGCGGTCGCTGGTGGCGGCGGTGATGTCGCGGATCTGGTTGGGCAGGATCCGCCAGGCCTTGAACAGCGCGGCCGGGGACTCGGGGGTTCCCATGAACCCGGCGCCCTTGTAGGGGGCCTGATCGACTCGGAGGCCGCGGGTGCCGGGGAACATCTTGGACAGGTCCATGCCCTCGGTCTCCCCGCCCGTGAGGGCGGCGCGGACCTTCGCCTCGCGGCGGATCATCAGGTTTCCCAGCACGGAGCCGGTGGCTCCGAGGGCGGTGAGGACGGTGCGGCCGCCCATGGCGCGGGCGATGCGGATGAACTCCAGGATCTTCTCGGCGAGTTTGCGGGTGGCCCGGTCGTTGCTGACCAGGATCTCCGCGCCCTCGTCCACGACCAGTTCGATCTGCGGGATCTTTGAGTTGACCGGCAGCAGGTCTGTGTTGTGCTTGGCCAGCAGGTCCTGGTAGGCGCGCTTGCGTTCCTTCATCACCGCGATCGCCGTATCGAGCATGCGCACGGCTTCGTCGTGGGTGGAGGCGAGCCAGTCCACACCGGGCCGCATCCCGTCCACGAACGACCCGTCGCCCGCGAGGGCGGGGCCGACCCAGGGGAGGCCGGCGGATCCGGCGTTGAGGTCGATGACCCAGGTCAGCACGTCCGTGGCGCGGGCGAACCCGGCCAGGATCGTGTGAACCATGTTCGTCTTCCCCGACCCCGTCGGACCGACCACCAGCGCGCACTGCTCCCGCAGGTAGACGCGCACCTCCTCACCGTTGGTCCGCAGCCCCCACGGCAGCCCCGACAGCACGCTGAGCGGGCTGTAGTCGGTGGGGTAGGTGCGCTCCTCGACCAACACGTTCACGGTGGTCACGTCGATCAGGACGCGGCCTTGGTGGATGCCGGGGGAGGCGGTGGCGGTGCAGCCGTGGGGCAGCTTGGCGTCGCCGGAGAGCCGTGCGGATTCGCGTGCGATCTTGTCGTAGGTGACGCCGCCGGTGGGGAGTTCGGCGTCGATGGTGAAGCCGGTGGCGGTGGGCCACATCTCCACCGCCACCACTCGCACCGTCACGCCGCACACGCGCTGGATCCGGTCCACCCACTCCGCGGCGATCTGGCGTCGTTCGGCGGACAGTTCGCGGGCGACCTGCCGCTCGGCAGCGGCCAGGGCCTCCAGCTCGCGGGCCTCTTCGTGCAGAAGTGTCGCCCGCGCGGACGCGCCGATGCCGACACCCAATGTGGCGAGGGAGCCGAGGGCGGTCCAGGACAGCGGGCCGGTGGTCATGGCCCAGGTCGTCCATCCGGCTCCCAGGAGCCAGGATGCGGCGCGCATGGACACGGTGCGGGCGGCGAGCTTGTCGCGGAGGCTGGTGATGGTGTGGCCGATGGCTCCGGCGGCGCCGACCGCGAGGGCCCAGGTGGGGGGCATGCCGACGGCGGCTCCGGTGGTGGCGACGGCGAACGCGCCGGTGGTGGCGGACAGGGCGCCGGTCACGGGTCCGTGCCCGGCCGCCCAGTCCCACACCGGCCCACCGTCAGCCTTCTTCGACCTGCGGTTCTTGCTGGTCTTCGGCTTGTTGAGGTTCACGGTGGGTGCACTCATCTCAGACGTTCCAGCCCTTCTCGGCATCGGTGCCGTTGCGGGGGTCCTCGTGGCGGGCGATGTCCTGCTCGTGCGCTGTGCGGAAGAGCGGGCCCATGTCCTCAGCGACCGCGACGGCGCTCATGACGGCGCCGAAGATGTCGTTGAAGCCGTCCGCGACCTGCTTCTCCAGCGGAAACTCGTGGTCGGCGCGCTCGGCGAGGATCTTCATTACGTTCGCCACCGAGGTCAGGGCGGCGGGGATGCCTTCGACCATGGCGAGGATCTCCATGGCGTTCTCCGGGTCGTAGCTGTTCGCGGCGGACTCCATCTCCGCCGCGTAGTCCTCGAACCTGAAACCGGACACGTGCTCTCCTTCCGTCGTGTGGGGCTCGGGTGTGGCCGGCACGAGACCGGCCGGACGCTCTGCCTTCTCACCGATGTCGTCGCTGCCGTCGTCGGCCGCTTCCGCATCGGCGGCGGCCTCCTCATCGGCCTGGTCAGCGCGGATTTGTTCGTCGCGCTCGTCCCGCTGCTGGCGGGCGGAGTCGGTCAGGCTCCAGTAGAGGCGGCGGCCGGGGTATTGCAGCCAGCGCCAGCCGAGCTTCCGTCCCAGCGGGGTGGTGACCAGGCCGACGACACCGAGGGCGCTGGCCAGCAACGCGGCCACCAGACACCGTCCCTGGAATCGGGCGGCAGAGCGCCACAGCGCCCGACGGGCGCGCTTCTTCGCGGGGGCCTTGCGCACGTTCGCGCGCTGGTCAGCGACCTTCCCGGCATTGCGTCGGTCCCGTTCCTTGCGGGCCTTGTCCACAGCCGCGCTGCAGGCCTTCCCCGCCCCGCGCAGTCCCTTGCCCAGGCCGCGGCCGATCGGCCCCCGCCCGGCCAGGGAGGCGTTCCTGGCGCGGGACTTGGCGTCGCGGCGAGCGTCCGCTGCAGAGCGGCGGGCCGCGTTGGTGGCCGTGCGGCGCTGAGCACGCGACGGCGCGTTCTTCCGCTGCGCGTCCCGCAGGGCCTTGACCTGCCCCACACGACCCCGCGACCTGCCCGAACCAACCGACGAGCGCGAGGACTTACCCAGCCCACCAGCAGCCTTTCCCCGACTCCCGCCGGGCTTGCGGCCGGACGTGCCGAGCGTCGAGGCACTGCGCTGGCGCGGCACCCGGCCACCAGCACCCTTCCGGGCCTGGGAGTTGGTGCCCGTGCGGGCCTGCGTCTTCGTGCGGTTGCGGCGGGCACGGGTCGCGGCGGCGGTGCCGAGGACGGCGGCGCCGGTCGCGGCGACCGCAAGCGCGGCCGGACCACCCACCAGCGCAGCCGAACCCAGCAGCGACGCGGTGGCGTTGGTGCCGGTCAGCGCGAGCGGCACGACCGGCCAGCCGCCCGGTGTGTGCTCCACCACCGTCGTATCCGAGGCGGGTGTCGTGTCGGGAGGCTGCGGCGGAGGGTCGGTCGCCGGTGCGGCCTCGGGGGCCTCTACCGGCTTCATCGTGGTGTCCGTCATCCTGGTGGTGCTCCCTTCATGGGTGTGAAAGAGCGCCCCCGGCCGGGCCCTGGAAAGCGGGCCGGGGGCGCACTAATGAGCAGGTCAGAGGCGATTGGGTTCGAGGGAGAAGAACGTGACGTTGCCGCCCCGCATCTCCGGGCGGTGGTTGCACATCTCCTCCATCGCCCAGGTGAAGGCGTCCTGGCGGCTGACGCCGTCGGGAAGCGTGGCGGTCCCGTGCGAGGTCTGAACGGCGAAGCCACGGTCCACCGGCTTTTGGACCGTGAGCACGTAGAAGTACTCGCTCTGCTTCTGCGTCGCGGTGCTGCAGCGCTCGGATTCGGTGTGTGCCATTGCGTTCCTCCAGGTCAGGCAGCGAGTGACATCGGGTCGGCACACGGCACGCAGGTGCCGAGTGAGGTCGGGATGGTGTAGCCGCGGTCCAGGCCGCAGCCGGGACAGATACGGCGGGCGGCAAGGGCCTTTGCCAGTGCCGCCCACCTGCCGGGCGTCATCTCACGCACCGGCAGCGCTCGTTCAAGGCGGTAGAGGTAGGCCACCCGGACACCGGACTGGTAGCGGCGCGAGCGCCACATGACCTGTCCGGCGACCGGCTGACCACCCGGCCGAAGCCCCTTGGCCCGTAACTGACGGCGCGTGGCGAGACCCTCGGGGGCGAGCCGCCAGGGGTAGGTGGGCATCCCGTACCGCGCGCCGGTCGGGTCGTAGAACCGCGCAACAGCCATCACGAGACACCCGTCAGAGCGCCGTCATGGGTGGGGTGCGCGGCAGCGCGCGGCGGGCGCGCGGCAAGCTGCGCGGCGCGCGCGGCACGGAACTCCCGCAGCCAGTTCCGCGCGTTCCCACCATCCACACCGAACCGGTCCGCCAGCTCGCCGGCGGTCGGCTCGATGCTGCCGCCGGAGTGCTGGAGCACGTTCTGGTAGTGCTCCCATCCGGCCTGCTTGGCCTCCGAACGGAACAACGGCCCCTCACCACCCGCGGCCCCCTCGGGGGCGCCGGCGGCGTGCGGGGCGAGGTCCCCGGCCAGCCGCTCCCGCAGCAGTTCAGCCTCCCGAACCTGCGTGCTGAGCTGCGCCAATGCCGCCTCCTGCTGTTGTGCGGCCTGTTCGGCGTTGCGGGCTCGGGAGGTGAGATCGGTCAGTGTCTGCTGAGCCTTGCGCGCCTCCTGCTGGAGGTGATCCAGCTCCCTCCGTGCGCGCTCGTGGGCGCCGTTCAATTCCTGCTGCGCGGCGCCGCTGGCGGTTGCCGCGCGCTGCCGCGCGGTGTTCTCCTCCTCCCGCGCGTCTGCCGCGCGCTGCCGCGCAGCCTCCGCCTCGCCCACTGCCTTCTCGATCTCCTCACGGAGGGATTCGAGGTGTTCCTGCGCGGCTTCGGTGGCCTCCTCCGCGCGCTGCCGCGCGGCCTCTGCCTCCTGCCGCGCGCTTTCCGCGCGCTTCCGCGCAGCCTCTGCCTGCTCCGCGCGGGAGGAGGCTTCGGCGTGCTCGGCAGCCTCTGTGACCGCGAGCCCTTCGAGGAGTTCCAGGACCGTTGTGGGGTTGGCGTAGTCGAGCTGGGCGACGTCGTCCGCGCGGGTCAGGGCCGCGAGGCGGCGGACCATGGCCAGGGCCTGTCCGCGGTCGGTTGCCACGTCGGCCTTGTCCAGAGCCTTCTGCGACTTCCGCCGACGGCGTGCCACCCGCCGCTGCCCACGCCCGGCACCGGCCCCCGGGGCGGTGAGGGCGAGGCGCAGGCGGTAGACGCGGCGTGCGGCCTTCTGCGCCCGCGCCGCACGAGCGATCCCGCTCGCGGACTGGCCAGGGTCCAGACCGAGGGAGGCGAAGAGGCCAGCCCAGGCGTGCTGCCAGATCAGCAGCAGCAGCCGCATCGGCCCCGGCCGGCCACCCTCCTTCACTTCACGATTCTTGTCGGTGCGGTGGAGCTTGGAGCGCAGCTGAAGCTCGATCAGCCACGTCGCCAGCGGCGGAATGGCCGCCATGACGGGCCGTGCCCACCAGTTCGGGGCGTGCACGGCGTTCATCAGCGACGAGAAGCCCACGAGGGTCCAGGCGGTGCGGTGCATCAGCCGCAGCTCATCCGTCCATCCGACCTTGGGGTCGGCGGCGCGGTAGAGCATGACCAGCAGCGTCATCTCCGCCGCGTCGAACACGGCGATGAACGCCACTGCCAGCCACGGCGAGAGCTCCGCGGTGTCGCGGGCGAAGCCCCACAGGCCATGCACCGAGACCGCGACGCCGCCCAGGGCGACGATGGCCTGCGGGCCGATGCCCGCCAGCCACGGCGTCTTGCCCCGCCTGCGGGCGATCAGCGTGATCCCGGCCGCGAGGACCAGAAAGGTGACCGCTGTGGCAACGAGAAGGGGCAGCCACCCGGGCTGCCCCTGCATAAGACTCCTCAGCAGTTCCATCACGGTGTGCCTCCCGTCTGCTCGGGACGGACGCACGCGTGGGCGATACCCCAGGGCGACGGCGCCAGCGGCCTTTCCTTCGGGACGGTGGACCAGCCTTCGGGGTCGGCACCGTTGCGGGCGGCTGCGGCTTTGGCTGCCTCCTGGCTGGTGTGGAGGCTGTGGATCTCGCCGAAGCGCGTCAGGACGTACACGCACTTCGGCCGGGCTTCGGCCTGGCGGACTTCCTCCACCAGCTCCTCAACCTCGGCCCGGAGCTTGGTGTTGGCGCTCTCGGCCACCTCGCGTGCGAAGTCAGCACCCGAGAGCTGCTTCTCCAGCTGCACACGTTCGCCGGCCAGCCGCACCTGAGTGGCGACCTCACGGTCCAGGGCCTGCTGAGCCTGCGCCTCGGCGGTGTCGGCCTGCTCGCGCAGGCGGTTGCGTTCGGACTCCATCTCCGCCAGGCGGCGGGAGGTGACGATGCGGATCATGCGGGATTCCCCCTCTGGGCGGGACGGGTCAGGGAGTCGGGTAAGGGCGTCGCGACGCCTACCTGCATGTGCAGCACCTCCGCCGGGAGCGCGTCCGACGCCGGGGCGACGGGTGCACGGTCCAGGCCGCCCAGGCCAGGCCGCCGGCCACCAGCGCGGCACCGACGTGCTCGTGGGCGAAGGCGACCACGGCGACGAGGGTGAAGCCCCAGCGGAACAGCGGGCCGGACAGCCCGGCCAGGGGGCCGCGAGGGCGGCAGCGGCGCACCGGGCGGGCCATCAGGCCACCTCCCCAGTGCCGGCAGCGAGCTTGCGCAGTCGCGTCCGGTTGGCCACCTTCAGGCGGGCGGCGAGCACTTCGCGGTGGGCGCGGCGCACACGGCGCTCGGACCACGGCGCAGCGGGCTGGTCCAGCAGGCTGATCTCGACGTCGAGCAGCTCGGCTTCGGCCTGCACGATCGGCAGTTCGGCTTCGAGTGCCTCGAGTTCGGCGTCGGTGGGGCCGTCTTCGAGGTCGCGTACGGCGGTCAGGGTGGACATGGAGTGCCTCCAAAGGGCTGTGAGAAGGGCAAGTGCGCCGGGGTGGCGGGCGGTCGTTGGCGGGATGACCACCACCCATAGGCGGGAGAGATGCTGGTCAGGCGGCGGTGGCCGTCTGGAAGGCGAAGGGCTGGAGCATCTGGGCTCGGCGGTAGACCTCGATGGCGGCGCCCGTGTGGCCGGGTGAGGGATACACCCGGGGGCGCACGAGGGAGGCGTAGAGCACGGCGGCGTGGTGGACGCAGCCGGTGGCCTCGCTGCCGTGCTGGTCGATCACCCGCACGACAGCGCGGGGGCCCTCGCAGCGGCTGGCGTCGTCGCGGTGTGCGGCGGCGCAGCGGGGGGTGAGAGTCAGGAGTGCAGGTGCAAGGGGCGTGGCCATGACGTATCTCCGGTTTCGTGGGAAGGGCTGGAAGAAACGCCGCTGCCGGCGGGCGCGTAGTGGCGTCATCTGGCGGGATGACCACCGGCAGCGGTGTTGGGTGGAGCTGCAACGGGCTGTACGGCTCCCCTCACCGCCCGCCCCGGGAGGGCGGGCGGATCGGGCAGCGGTCAGCCGCGCTTGGCGCGGGCGTCCTGCTGGCTTTGCTTGTTGCGCTCGTCGTTGCGGCGGTCCAGTTCAGCGCGGCGTTCCTGGTCGTTGGCCATTACGCCACCGCCAGCCGGGTGGGGTGACCGGGGACGCGTTCGGGTAGTTGCGGTTGCCCGTCGGCCCGCTTGTCACCGCGGTCGTGCCGCGAGTCGTCGCTGCCGCCGGCGGCGCTGACGGCAGCTAAGGAGCGTGCCATGCTGTTGATCACAGGTCCTCCTACACAGGTCCTGTATGGCGCCGTCCGGAGTTGCACCTCCGGGCGGCGCGCTTGTGGTTGCGGACTCATCAAGCGAACAGGGAGCCCCAATACGGCCAAGTGGCCTCGAGGGGTGCCCTGTCCGCATGACGAGGGGCAGAATCGGGGCATCGGCCCGGCTGCCTCTCGCAGGTGCGGCATGCCGACAGGCCCTCTCCAGGTGCCCATGTGCCGCCCTTATCGCCCGTACGGCCAGCGCTTCGGTCATCGCGCCCATCTGCCCAAGTCACCTCGGGTATGGGGATGCTCCGCTCGCTCAGCCCGACCGCTCCGGTATCACCCAGAAGCGGCCACCAGCCGCACGTCCCGGGGATGTTCCGGCCTCCCCGATGCCCTTCTGACGTATGCGCCGCATCCCGTGAGGGACGCTCTCACCGGTCACCTTCTCCCGCCTCTGCGGAAGACCCATCAGGCTTCGGGGCCTCGATCACCCCCCTGACGGAAGGCCACCGTGGCGTGTCACCCGGCGAAACGCACGCATCTCCACTTGTCAACCAACGAACGCTTCCTTCGAACCCGTCTCACGGGGCCCTCCGGGCGCTTCACGCAAGAGCGACCAGCCGTGCCGAGTCCGAGTTGGGCCCGAGCCGGTCAGCTCTGCCTCAGAGTGCACTGTGAGGCAGAGTGCGTCAAGTTCTCTGGCGGAACATGACGCGTGAGCCGCTGGTTCTATCTCTGCGGCTTAGGCACTATGAGGCAGAGACGACAACGAGGCTTGGAGTGCAGATGGTCGAATGGGCCGGCAAGTTCGCCTATCAGCAGGTTGCGGATGACCTGCGGCGAAGGATCGCGGACGACGAGTTCGCCGCGGCCGGGAAGCTTCCCTCGCTTGCGCAGATCCAGAAGCAGTACGGCGTCACGGTGACTGTGGCCCGCGCAGCCATTCGCCAACTCACGACGGATGGACTCGTGGTGAGCCATCAGGGCAAGGGTGCCTTCCTGACACAGGACGCGACCCAAGCCGCGAGACTCTCGGATCCGTCCGGGGCCGTGATCGACCTCCGAGAAGAGGTTGAGAGCCTGCGAGCCGAAGTCGTGGAGCTCCGTGAGCGCATTTCGACTCTCGAAGGGAACTGAGCCTGCGGGGGAGCAGGACTGGGACTGATCGGTTGCCATGGTCGGGAGTTCACCTCCTCGTTCGGTGTGGGAATAGTTCACCTCCACGGCGCCGAAACCTGTATCACGTCCCACTACTTGAGAAAATTCCAGCGTTTTTAAACATCCGCTTATACAAGCTCTATCACTACGTTTCATGCATCTACTTGACCCGCTACACTCGCGGCTCCGAGTAGCTATCTAGGAGGGGCAGATGGCTCGACAGCGCCCGGATTGGAACCCGGAGCTTCTTCGTAAGCATCGTGGAGAGGTAGGCCTCACCTTGGAAGAAACCGGAGAAAAGCTCCGCGAAATTGCGGAGCGTCACGGATTTAATATCGCCGCAAACTTTCAAACAATTTGGGGCCATGAAAAGGGCTCGGTTTATCCCGGCCCGCACTACCGCCGGGCGTACTGCCGCCTATACCGTCGCAACGAAGCTCAGCTCGGCTTCCGTAAGGCTCTTCCCGGAGAGGATTCCCCTGTGGCGCCCGTGCTGGCACCCGCCTCCACAGAGCAAAACGTCCTCGACCAACCGGACACGGTACGCCAAGCGCTCAGCAGTATCCGCGAAGGCACAGAGGACGTAGACAGCGAGGCGCTGCGTAGCCGCGTGATCGATGCATGGCGCCGCCGCACAGGCGGGGGAAGCGTCGATGGCCCTGCTGTGATCCTGGTCGGAGGGTATGCGGGGTCGGGGAAGTCGGAATTCGCAAAGTTTCTCGGCGGGCTCACTGGCTGGCCGATCTTGGACAAGGACTCTCTAACGCGTCCGCTGGTTGATCAACTCTTGGTCGCGCTGGGCGGGGAAGCTCACGACCGGAGTTCGGCGCTTTACCGGGAAAAGGTCCGGCCGCTCGAATATCGGTGCCTCATGGAGGCGGCATGGGACAACGTGGACTGCGGAACCTCTACCATCCTAGACGCCCCGTTCATCTCGGAATTCTCACAAGCGGAGTGGATGCAACGCTTTCATAATCGCTGCCGATCGAAGCGTGTATCCGTCGCAACCATATGGGTTGAGTGTGACCCGGAGTCCATGCGCGAGTACATCGAATTTCGCGGGGCGGCACGCGACGCATGGAAGATGGAGTCGTGGGACGAGTACCTGCAGGGGCTCGATCTGACGATGCGCCCACAGGGTCCGCACTTTGTCGTCGACAACAGGCTAGGCGCCGCTGTCGCTTTGGTGGATGAAGCACGCGACGTTCTGAGCGGCGGCGGGCTGTGAGCCCGTCCGGTGTCGTCCTCTACGGGCCTCCGGGATCTGGTAAAGACACCATCACTGCTGAACTTTCCAACCTGCGGACGGAGTTCGTTCTGTTCCAGCGGCTCAAGGCCGGCCCCGGCCGCACTACGGGGTACCGGACCACGACAGCCGAGCAGATCGAGGCGCTGGCGCAGGCCGGAGAGATTCTGTACCGCAACAACCGGTACGACGCGGAGTACGCCATCGACCTCGGCCAAGTTTCCGCGCTCGTCGACTCCGGCCGCATCCCGGTTCTCCACATGGGCCAGGTCGACGGAGTTCGCGCTGTCGCGGCCTACCCCATCCAGTGGGTGCGGGTGCTCCTGTGGTGCCCCGAAGATGTGACGCGCCAGCGCTGCCAGGGCCGTGGAGACAAGGACTTGGACGCCCGGCTCAAGGTCTGGCACGAGACCCGGCAGGACCTCTTGCAGCACGACGCCGAGCCCTGGTCCCGCGTCATCCGAACCGACCAACTCAGCGCGGCGGAGGCAGCACAAGCCATCGACGAAGCAAGGTTGGCGAGCGCGCCGGCCGAAGTTCGCGACATCCGGGGGCTCCTCGGATGACCGTCGTCGGAGTCCTGCACCCGGGCAGTATGGGCGCCGCGGTCGCAAGACAGGTCCAGCGCAGCGGAGCCGACGTTTTGTGGTGCCCGACCGGGCGCAGCCTCGCGACGAAAGAACGCGCCCTCAGATGCGGGCTGACCTCAGTGCGCGACTTGCGGGAGCTGACCGATGCGGCTGACGTCATCCTCAGCATCTGCCCACCGGCATACGCAGAGGACGTAGCGGCAGAGGTCGCGACTCACATGTTCACGGGGATCTACGTGGACGCCAACGCCGTTTCTCCGGCCACGATGGCACGCATCGACGCCACCGCAGCCCGGGGCGGGGTCACCGTCGTGGACGGCTCCATCATCGGCTCGCCTCCATCCGCCTCGAAATCCCCCCGCCTCTACCTGTCCGGCCCAGAGGATTCGCTGGCCGCTGTAGCGTCGCTCTTCACTGGGTCGGCGGTTCACCCGCACGTCCTCCCCGGCGGAGTCGGCCGCGCCTCCGCGCTAAAGCTCTCGTACAGCAGCTACCAGAAGACGAGTCGCGTACTAGCTGCAGTCTCGTACGCCCTCGCTCGTGAATACGAGGTAGATGAGGCGCTACTCGACATCGCGCAAGGTCGTACTACCAGCTATCTCGCGGAGACTGACTACATCCCCCAGGTGGCTGCGCGGTCATGGCGCTGGGGTCCCGAGATGGAAGAGGCTGCGGCCACCCTGCGGGAAGCCGGGCTCCCCGCCGAACTCGCGGAGGCATCCGCCGCGGTCATGAGCCGGTGGGAGAACCTTAGGGATTCGTCTCTAGGCATTCCCGAAGTACTTGAGCATCTGCATGAGGCTCGCGAGAGTCAGCCTGACTAGAACCTCGCCTGACGCATCGCCACGATGGCCTCCGCGACGCCCGACGCCACGATGTCTGGCTCGCTGAGGCCATCGGTCCACGTGCGGCCAGTGGTCACCCACGCCGTACGAAGTCCCGCCGTTCGGGCCCCTTCTATGTCCGTCTCGGGATTGTCCCCGACCATCCAGCCGCCAGTGCTCAGCTGACGACCGCACAGCGCAGCGGCAGCCGCGAAGTGCTCACGCGCCGGTTTCCTGGCACCAATCTCCTCTGAGACGCAGATGCCGTCGAAGTACGACACGATGCCGGCCGCAGCAAGCTTGGCCCGTTGGATGTCTCCCGCTCCATTCGTCGCGACGCCGAGGGTCCATCCCCCACCGCGCAGCGCGTCAAGGCCCTCCCGTGCCCCCGGCAAGCAGCGCACAGACCGAGCGATGCCATCGACGTACTCCCGCCAGAGGTCACCGGGGTCGTCGCCCAGCCCGAGTGCCGCCCGCAGATGGACGAAGTCCGCCGGGTAGGCCCGCTCGCGAAGTCGCTCGCAGATGACGTTCTCAGCGCCGTCAGGCAGTTGCCGAGATTGCGCGAAACCCTGCGCCCAGCCCACCAGGCTCCCGTTCCGATCAATCAAGGTGTTGTCGAGGTCGAAGAGTGCCAGCACACGGCGACGCTACGCGACTTCTCAGGTGAGCCCCGCTCCCCTTGCCGCGTCTGTATAACGCTTCGAGTCACGTATTGGTCGCCATTCGCTTGATGCGCCGAGAATTGGGTTCCGTTGGCACCCAACTACCCGTCGCAGCCATGCTCTTTGTGTGGCGATCTCACTACGACGGCGGCGCGAAGCCGCGCAAGGCAGGTACACCCCCGAGCTCTGGTCCTTCTGGATCGTGGCTCCACTAGCACTGGTAGCGGTCGGCGCACTCAGCCTCGTTCTCTACCACTACGCGTACGAGCTGCTCGCACACGCAGCCGACGCCCAAAGGCCGCGCAAGCCAGTCGACGTCAATGACGTCATCAAAACAACCGTGACCGTCCTCACGCTCACGGGAGCCGTCCTTGCAGGCGTCTACGCCTACCGCAAGCAACGCATCGCTGAAGGCGACGCCCACCGGGCCGATGCCAGCCAGCTCGCCGATCGATACACAACTGCCGCCGAACAGCTCGGCCACGAACAAGCGGCCGTGCGACTCGCCGGGGTCTACGCACTCGCACGTCTCGCTGACGACTGGGAAGAACAACGTCAGGTCTGTATCGACGTTCTATGCGCATACCTGCGCATGCCCTACCAACCCGTTCCAGAGGGTGAGGGACATAAAGTTGGCGAACGAGAAGTACGCCTGACCATCATCAGCGTCATACGCGACCACCTGCGCAACCCGGCAGCCACCACCGCCTGGTGCACGTACGCCCTGGACTTCACCGGCACAACCTTCGACGGCGGCGACCTCTCTCAAAGCTGCTTTCGAGGCGAGGTCTACTTCACGGGTGCCGAGTTCAGCGACGGCGAGGTCCACTTCACGGGTGCCGAGTTCAGCGACGGCGAGGTCCACTTCACGGGTGCCAAATTCAGGGGCGGCAAGGTCCACTTCACGGGTGCCAAATTCAGCGGCAGCACGGTCCACTTCACCAGCGCCAAATTCAGCGGCAGCGAGGTCAGCTTCGCTTACACCACGTACGGAGGCAGCGAGGTCGACTTCACCAAAGCCAAGTTCAGCGGCAGCACGGTCTACTTCACCAGCTCCGATTTCAGCGGCAGCACGGTCGACTTCAGCGGCGCCGAGTTCAGCGGCGGCGAGTTCTCTTTCACTAGCGCCGATGTCAGCGGCGGCGAGCTCTACTTCACCAGCGCCAAGTTCAACGGCAGCAAGGTCGACTTCAGCGACGCCGAGTTCAGCGGCGGCGAGCTCTACTTCACAGGTGCCGAGTTCAGCGACGGCGAGGTCTCCTTCACCAGCGCCAAGTTCAGCGGCAGCACGGTCTACTTCACCAACGCCAAGTTCAACGGCAGCAAGGTCGACTTGCGCTACGCCGAGTTCAGCGGCGGCAAGGTCAACTTTGGGGCGGCCGAGTTCACCGGCGGCGAGGTCGACTTCAGGGGTGTTGAGTTAAGCGACGGCAAGGTCTACTACGGCTACGCCGAATTCAGTGGCAGCAAAATCAACTTTGGTACTGCCCGGCTCAGCGGCAGCGAGGTGTACTTCGATCGCGCCGAGTTCAGTGGCGGCGAGGTCAACTTCGCCCGCGCCGAGTTCAGCGGCAGCAGGATCAACTTCACCCGCGCCCTGTTCAGCGGCGGCGAGGTCAACTTCGATTGCGCCGAGTTCAGTGCCGGCGAGGTCAACTTCACCCGCACTACGTACAACGGCAGCAAGGTCAGTTTCGATCGCACCACGTACAGCGGCGGCAAGGTCAACTTCGCTGGAGCCGTGTTCAGCGACGGCGAGGTCTCCTTCGCCCACGCCATGTTGCAAGGCGGCGAGGTCGACTTCAGCGATGCCACGTGCGACGGCGGTGTGGTACTTGACATGGGTCCGTTTCGCCAGGCATTAGGTGCTTAGAGCTCGTCTCATTTGGCGAGTCTGCGGTAGCAGATGAGGGTGCAGGCGATGCTGGTGAAGGCGAGGAAGTG
>NZ_BMMP01000017.1 GCF_014645895.1 Streptomyces daqingensis
TTGATCAGTCAGCTCATGACGACGAGGCACCACAACTAACCAACGCCAACACCGACTTTGCGGACACGCCCTAGGGCGTGTCGCCCGGCCGCACCCGCCCGCCCGCACCCGTCCGGCAGGCCCTTTCCCGCGCCCCGGGCGCACGCCCCGCCGCGGCTGCCCCTCCGCTTGCCCGGCCCCCGCCAGGGAACTGTTGCCCCGCGCCCGGCGTTGACCAGGGCGAGAAGGTCCACGGGACCGTTGCATGACCACCCCGGCTCGGGGTTCCCCTGCCGCAATTCTGGAGGGCGTACTGTGCACCGGCACAACGGGCTGAGGACAGCTGTGCTCCTTGGGGGCCTGTCCGCTCTCATCCTCGTCGTCGGCGGCTTCTTCGGCCGTACGGGGCTGCTGCTGGCGCTCGTCGTGGCGCTGGCCACCAACGGCTACGCGTACTGGAAGAGCGACAAGATCGCTCTGCGTGCGATGCGCGCCCGTCCCGTCAGCGAGTTCGAGGCTCCGGAGCTCTACCGCCTGGTCCGCGAGCTCTCCACCGCCGCCCGCCAGCCGATGCCGCGCCTGTTCATCTCGCCGACGCAGGCGCCGAACGCCTTCGCCACCGGCCGGAACCCCCGGCACGCCGCCGTGTGCTGCACCGACGGCATCCTCCGCCTGCTGGACGAGCGCGAGCTGCGCGGCGTCATCGGGCACGAGCTGAGCCACGTCTACAACCGCGACATCCTCATCTCCTCCGTCGCCGGCGCTCTCGCCTCGGTGGTGATGTTCCTGGTGAGCTTCGCCTGGCTGATCCCCCTCGGACGCGGCGACGACGAGGAGGGTCCGGGTCTCGCCGGAATGCTGATGATCATGGTCCTCGGCCCGCTGGCCGCCGCCGTGATCCAGCTCGCGGTCTCACGCTCGCGGGAGTACGAGGCCGACGCCGCGGGCGCCCAGCTCACCGGCGACCCCCTCGCGCTGGCGTCCGCGCTGCGCAAGCTGGAGGCGGGCACCAAGCAGCTTCCCCTTCCCCCGGAGCCGCGCCTCGAGACGGCGAGTCATCTGATGATCGCGAACCCGTTCCGCCGCGGCGAGGGCATGACCCGCCTCTTCTCCACGCATCCTCCGATGGCGCAGCGCGTCGCCCGCCTGGAACGCATGGCGGGCCGGCGCCTCTGAGCCGCGTTCGCGCCCCTGGTCTCCGGGCCGGACCCGCGGGCAGGTGCGTCACCGGCGCGTCCGGCTCCCGCCGAGGAGCCTGCCGCCCTAAGGTGAGCTGCGCCACGTACGAAACGGTTTCGTTTCGCTGAGCGCCACGGTAGATTCCCGGTGTACGAAACCGTTTCGTTCGGAGTGGGGAAGCGCATGGCCGAGGCATCGACGGTGCGCCGCAGCCGGATCACGCCCGAGCGTGAGTCCGAGCTCTACGCGGCCGTGATCGGCCTGCTCCGGGAAGTCGGCTACGACGCCCTGACCATGGACGCCGTGGCCGCCCGCACCCGGTCGAGCAAGGCCACCCTCTACCGCCAGTGGGGCGGCAAGGCCGAACTCGTCGTCAAGGCGCTGCGCCACCAGCGGCCCGTCGAGCTCGCCGACGTCGACACCGGCACGCTGCGCGGCGACTTCCACGAGCTGGTCCGCTGCCAGGACGACGTCCAGGTGGAACAGCACTCCGAGTTGATGCGCGGCATGGCCATGGCGGTGCACGGCAACCCCGATCTCCTCCAGGCATTCCGCGAGTTGCTGATCGAACCGGAGCTCGCGGAGCTGCGGCGGATGCTCCACCGTGCCGTCGAGCGCGGGGAGCTGCGCGCCGACAACCCCGCCTGCGAGTACGTGGTGCACATGCTGATCGGCGCCGTCGGAGTGCGCACTCTGATCGACGGCCTTCCCCCGACGCAGGAGTTCCTCCGCTCCTACATCGACGCCGTCGTCCTCCCCGCCCTGGGGGTGTGACACGTCCCGTGAATCACCGCTCCCGCCGGAGCGCGTACCGCCGCCCACACGAAGACACGTTCCGCCACGAGCACCACGCCCGGAACGAGCACCTGACGCGACCGCTCACGTCGTCGGGCCGACACATCCAGCCCCTCAAGCCACCACGACCTGACCGGGAGTAAGCCCCCGTGGCAACATTCCTCTACAAACTGGGCCGATTCGCCTTCCGGCGACGGCACTTCGTCGCCCTCTTCTGGGTGGCCCTGCTGACGCTCGCGGGCGTCGGCGCCGCACAGGCGCCCGTAGCGGGGTCGGCCTCCTTCTCGATCCCCGGCACGGAGGCGCAGAAGGCCTTCGACCTGCTGGAGGACCGTTTCCCCGGCGCGAGCCCCGACGGAGCCACGGCGCGCGTCGTCTTCAAGGCGCCCGACGGGGAGAAGATCACCGAACCGGGCAACAGGACAGCGGTCCAGAAGGCAGTCAAGGAGCTCGGCACGGGTTCCGAAGTCGCCTCCGTCGTCGACCCGTTCAAGGTCAAGGCCGTCAGCCGCGACGCCACGACGACCTATGCGCAGGTCTCGTACGAGGTCTCCGGCATGGAGCTGGAGGACTCCTCCCGCGACGCGCTCGAAGACGTCGCACAGGACACCAGGGACGAGGGCCTGACCGTCGAGGTCGGCGGTGACGCGCTCCAGGAGGTCCCGGAGACCGGCGCCACCGAGGTGATCGGCATCGGGGTGGCCGCCGTCGTCCTGGTGATCACCTTCGGTTCGCTGATCGCGGCCGGGCTGCCGCTGGTCACAGCTCTGATCGGCGTCGGCATCGGCGTCTCCAGCATCACCGCGCTCGCGAACGCGCTCGAACTCGACTCCACCACCTCGACGCTGGCGATGATGATCGGCCTCGCCGTCGGCATCGACTACGCGCTCTTCATCGTCTCCCGCTACCGCGCCGAACTCGCAGACGGCCGCGAGCGGGAGGACGCCGCCGGCAGGGCGGTCGGCACAGCGGGCTCCGCAGTCGTCTTCGCGGGCCTCACCGTCGTGATCGCCCTGGTCGGCCTGGCCGTCGTCGACATCCCGATACTCACCAAGATGGGTGTCGCGGCCGCGGGGACGGTCGCCATAGCGGTACTCATCGCGCTCACCCTCATCCCGGCGCTGATCGGATACGCGCGCAAGCGGGTCCGTCCGGCGGGCGCGAAGCGCAGGCCGGACGGCGGGCACAAGAAGACCCGGCGCTCGGCGAAGGACGGGCGCCCCGACGGCGCACCCCGCGCAGACACCGGCGCGGAGGACGTCCCGCGCAGCGAGCCGAAGCCGAACCTGGGCACCCGCTGGGCCGGGTTCGCGATCCGGCGGCCCCTGATCGTCCTGCTGATCGCCGTCCTCGGCCTCGGCGCGGCCGCCGTCCCCGTCAAGTCGCTCGAACTCGGCCTGCCCGACGACGGTTCGCAGCCCACGGACACCACGCAGCGCAAGGCGTACGACCTGCTCTCCGAGGGGTTCGGCCCCGGCTTCAACGGCCCGCTCATGGTCGTCGTCGACGTCGCCCCGGGCGAGCAGCCGAAGGCCGCCGCCGGTGAGGTGGTCAAGGCCGTCAAGGGCCTCGACAACGTGCTCACGGTGACCCCGCCGACGTTCAACAAGTCCGGCGACACCGCCATGTTCAACGTCATCCCGGACTCCGAGCCGTCCTCCGCGAAGACCGAGGACCTGGTCGAGGACATCCGCGACGACGGAGGCGAGGTCCAGCCGGGCGGCGGCACGGACGTCCTCGTGACCGGCAGTACGGCGATGAACATCGACGTCTCGCAGAAGCTGAACGACGCCCTCGCCCCATACCTGGCGCTCGTCGTCGGCCTCGCGTTCCTGCTGCTGATCGTCGTCTTCCGCTCGATCCTGGTGCCGCTCAAGGCCGCGCTGGGCTTCCTGCTCTCCGTGCTCGCCGCGCTCGGCGCGGTCGTCGCGGTCTTCCAGTGGGGTTGGCTCGCCGACCTGCTGGCCGTCGAGGAGACGGGCCCCGTCATGTCGATGATGCCCATCTTCATGGTGGGCGTCGTCTTCGGACTGGCCATGGACTACGAGGTCTTCCTGGTCACGCGCATGCGCGAGGCCTACGTCCACGGGGAGCGGCCCAAGGAGGCGATCGTCACCGGGTTCCGGCACGGAGCGCGGGTCGTCACCGCCGCCGCCGTCATCATGATCGCCGTGTTCGCGGGCTTCATAGGGTCCGCCGACTCGATGGTCAAGATGATCGGCTTCGGCCTCGCCGTCGCCGTCCTGTTCGACGCCTTCATCGTGCGCATGGCCATCGTCCCCGCCGTCCTCGCGCTCCTCGGACGCGCCGCGTGGTGGCTGCCCCGCTGGCTCGACCGCGCCCTGCCCAACGTCGACGTCGAAGGCGACGGCCTGCGTGACGCCGCGGTCCCCGCAGGCGACGGCTCCCCGGGGCCCGGCACTCCTGTGCCTCCGCAGCTTTCGCCGCCCCGCGAGGAGGAGCGCGTCCCCGTCCCCGCCGGAGTGGCCGCGTCGTCGTACGAGCAGGGCTCCGAGGCCGCACACGAGGACCGGAGCCTCGTCCTGGCGGGTGCTGCCTCCACGGGCGGCGAGCCGTACGACCCCGAGGGCAGCGGCGTGCGCGGCACCGTCCGCAACGCCGACGGGTCGCCGGTGCCGCGTGCCGCCGTCACGCTGATCTCGCAGCGTGGCCGGCAGATCGGGCGCTCGGTGGCGCACGGCGACGGCTCGTACGTCCTGGACGCTCCCGGGCCCGGCAGCTACGTGCTGATCGCAGGCGCCGACGGCCACCAGCCCCAGGCGTCCACCGTCGTCGTGGGGGACGTCACCCTCACCCACGACATCCTCCTCACCGGCACCAGCCGCCTCACCGGAGTGGTGCGCGGCTCGGCCGACGGGCAGCCGGTCGCGGCGGCGCTCGTCGTCGTGACCGACGTACGGGGTGAGGTGCTGGCCACGGGAAGGACGGGCCGGAACGGCGACTTCACCTTCGGCGAGCTGGTCGCCGGGAACTTCACCCTCGCGGTGAACGCGCCCGGACACCGGCCCGCCGCACGCCCGGTGGAGGTCGAGGGGCAGGGCGTGACCCGCGTCGAGATCGAACTGTCGGCGGGAGCACGCGTGCACGGCACCGTCCGCGCCGTCAACGGGCCGCTCCAGGACGCCCGCGTCTCCCTGGTGGACGCCGCGGGCAACGTCGTCGCCTCCTCCACGACGGCGGAGGACGGCGCGTACGCCTTCACGGACCTCGACGCCGGCGACTACACCGTCATCGCGGCCGGCTACCCGCCGGTGGCGACCGCCCTGCACGTCGAGGGCTCGGGCGTGGACGACTTCGACCTCGAACTCAGCCACCCCGACGAGTAGTTCGACCCTCAGGCTCCCCGCCGGGCCCGTGCGCGCGTGCCAGCGGAGCACGCGTCCACGGCCCGCGCGGGGACGCCCCGGCCTCCCGCGCGAACAGCGCGGGCAAGGGACGGCCCGCCCCGGGCGGCGGGGCCGGGGCACGGACACCGCTCACGCGGGGAGTCACGCCGACCTCCCGGCAGCACACGGCGAGGGCCGCGCCCCCGAACGCATCGGGGGCGCGGCCCTCGCCGTGCCGGCGTCGGCGCTCTGCGCCCGCGGCGGGACCGCCCGGCCGGCTCGTCCCGGCTCGTGTGCGGACCGGCCGTCCGCTCAGCGGTAGTTCACGAACTGAATGGGGAAGTCGAAGTCCTTCCCCTTCAGAAGCGCGATGATCTCCTGCAGGTGGTCGCGGCTCTTCGAGGAGACGCGCAGCTCGTCGCCCTGCACCTGCGCCTTGACGCCCTTCGGGCCCTCGTCGCGGATGACCTTCGCGATCTTCTTCGCGTCGTCCTGCGCGATACCCTCCTTCAGCGTCGCGGAGATCCTGTACTCCTTGCCGGAGGCCTGCGGCTCGCCCGCGTCCAGCGCCTTGAGCGAGATGCCACGCTTGATGAGCTTGGACTGGAAGATGTCGAGGACGGCCTTCACCCGCTCTTCGGCGTTGGCCTTCATCTCGATCCGCTCGCCCGACCACGCGATCGAGGCGTCCACACCCCGGAAGTCGTAACGCTGCGAGATCTCCTTGGCGGCCTGGTTGAGGGCGTTGTCGACCTCCTGCCGCTCGACCTTCGAGACGATGTCGAAACTGGAGTCGGCCATGGTGAGTTGGCTCCTCGTCGATAGATACGTCAGGGACGCGGCCCGCGTGCGAACCGCCGGTTCAGCCTAGTCACTGAGCGCCGCTCCCACCCCTGATCAACCGGGTGGCGGACCACCCCCGGTCATCGGGTATGGTTTACACCGTTGCCACAGAGCACCGCCTCAGGCGGTCCGGGCAGCAATCCCAGGCGGTGTGGCTCAGCCTTCCCAGGTTCGAATCCTGGCGCCGCCACAGACGAAAAGCCCCCTTCTGAACTGCGGAAACGCAGCGCAGGAGGGGGTTTTTCTTTGTTCGAACGACGGCAAGGCCGGAGTGTGAAATGCGCACTTTGTCTCACCCTGTTTCGCCTATGTTCCAAGGCTGACCAGTGCGCATCCCCCCAGCTGTCCCCCGGGGGACGACCTACTCCTCTGGCTCGTTCCACTCCCGCATGGCCGCGTCGATGCGCCGGTTGGCACGGTCCTGAGTCTGGGCAAGCACCTTCGCGTAGACGCGGAACAGCACCGCGATGCTGTGGCCGGCGCGACGAGCGCACTCCATAGGGTCGACGCCCGAGCCCAGCCAGAAGGAGACCCCTGCGTGCCGTAGGTCATAAGGACGCCGAGCGAGCTGAGAGGAAACCTCCTCAGCCGTGAGTGCCCTTTCCCGGGCCTTCGCCCAGACTTCGCCGTAGCCGGTCTCCTGCAACAGCCCGCCGCGACTGGTCCGGAACAGCCGGCCGTCCGGAGCCGTACCGTGCTGGGCCAGGTGTTCGCGCAACATCCGCACGAAGTGAGGAGGGATGGGGATGGGGCGAGAGTCGTTCGCTGCACGCGCCTTGAGTCCTCGCTGCTCGTGCGCCTGGCCGTCGTCGGTCCAGCCACGGCCCGCGCGCACGACGCCCCTCCTGAGCGTCAGCACGCCCCAGCCCTTCTCGGGCAGCTGGCACTGCGCCCTCGTCAGCGCGGCTGCCTCCGCCGGCCGCATGGCCGCGTAGTAGAGACAGCCGAAGAAGGGCACCAAGTGGTCACCTCGGGCGCCCTGCTCGCCCACTGCTTTCAGCAGCGCACGCACCTGCCGAGGGTTGCCGACGTTCCCGGGATCGACCTCTTCGACCGACTTCGGCGCTGTCCACTGGATCGTGGAGAGCGGGTTCACCGGAGTGCTGAAGTACTTTCTCTCGACTGCCAGACCAAGCACGTCGCTCAGGCAGGCGCGCTTGCGCAACGCAGTCCGCGCTGCCGCCTGGGTGCCGTCCAGCTTCCGCGAGAGGGCGTCCAGCGCCCGGCGGACGACCTCGGGGTCCTCCAGGGCCGACACCGGCAGGGAGTTCTTCTCGATCCAACTCAGTGCCTTGGCCACGTCGTCCGGCGGCTCATCGTCCCAGCGCTTCTTGTTGTACGCCCAGGCGTATAGCGCACGTCGGAGCACATCGACCGCGGGGCATCCTGAACGCGTCTTGACCAGTGAAGGTGTGATGGTGGCCAGTGCATCCGCGTAGTTCTTCCTTGACTTCGCGGGAGCGCCGTCCCACTTCCGGTCGATGTACGCCCGGGTGTGCTCGTACCAGGTGATCGACCCCCGGAGCGCCCTCAGCTCTGAGACGGGCAAGCCGGTGTCTTCGTCGAACTGCTCGCCGCGGCGAAGCGCGGACATCAACTCAGCGCGCCGGCCGTCTGCCTGAGGCTTGAGCTTGTAGCTCTTGGAGTGCTTTCGTCGGCCGACGAGCCACCGGAGCCGGTACGGCTTCGGACGGTCACGGCGGACTTCGAGCGAGTAGATGCGTACGTCGAAAGTCAGAGGCATTGCTCTCCACGCAGAAGGGGCCCGCCGGGCAAGCGGGCCCCTTCTGCCAGTCGTCGGGGTGGATCAGGCGGCAGTCGACTGCTCGCAGTCGGCCCACCAGTCGTCCAGGTCACTGCGGCGAACGCGCAGTTGACCGTTGGGGAGCTTCACGAGCCGGGGCGCTTTGCCCCGGGCGCGCATGCGGTAGAACGCCGCTCGGCTCATGCCGATCTCTTCGAGGACTTCGGGGAGCTTGAGCATCTGGGAGCGTGCCAAGTTCGTTCTCTCCTCGTGGTCGCGTTGGGCTGTGTGTCCGAGGTGGGGATTTCTGCGTCACCGCGTCACCTGCGTCATCTCGTGGCGTTGACCTGGGGTTTTGTGGTGACGCAGGGGTGACGCGGTTGGGCGTTTGGTGTCGCAGGCGTTCGTTGCGGGGTGACGCAGGTGTACGCGGAATGACGCAGGTTTCAGGTCTGCGTCACCCCTGTTTCGGCAGGTCAGAAGTCGTTTTTCCGTCGTTGGTGACGCGGTGACGCAGCTTTCCCCTACTTAGGAAAAAAGAGGGGCTTCTGTTGTCTTTGGATGCGGCTCAGGGAGTTGAGAAGGAGCCGCTTCGCGGCGCGTTCTTCGGGCGGCGGCAAGCCGCCGAAGGGCAAGAAGAGCACCGCCCGGCGCTGCGGAGTGGTGCTCTTCTTGCTTGTTCGCCCGGCCGGTTAGCCCAGCTGCTGTTGCTCGGCTGGGGGTGCGGGCCGTCGGGTGATTTCGATGTAGCGGCCCTGTTTGGTGCGGCCCCAGTCGATGAGCACCCCCCGGGCGGCCAGGGTGGGTTGGAGGCGCTTGAGCCGGTCGGAGAGGACTTTGCCGGTGGTGGGCCAGCCCTTGGGCATCGGACGGCACTCCTCGCCGCTGTAGAGGCGGCTGAGGGTGTTGAGCCATTCCGAGGAGGTCATTCGCTCCGGGGCCCCGGCGGTGAGCTCGGTGGCGTGCTTGAGGACGGTCTGGGCGAGCAGGTCGCCTTCGATGACGTCGTCGTTGAGGTCATCCAGGCTGGCCCGGTAGGCAGCCAGGGCCCCGAGGCCGGTTGCGGTATCCAGCTGGGCGCACAGGTGCGCGAAGTCCGCCATTCGCAGATCGGTGGGGGTCTGCGCCTCGACCGCCCGCACCTGCACCGCGAGGTCCAGCAGGGAGCCGAGGATGACGGGCAGGGCCTCTTCGAATTCCGCCCACAGCTCCGCCTCGGTGCGCCGGACGCTGGGGCGCTCCAGACGCAGCGGCAGGAGCCGTTCCGCCAGGTCGGGGCGGATGACTCCGACGTCGATGCCGGTCATCAGCAGCGGGCGGCGGTAGCCGACGCGGAAGACGTCCCCGTCGGTGAACAGGGCCCGTTTGACGTTCTCCGCTCCGGTGACGATGCGGCACATCGCATCGGAGAGGTCTGGGGTCATGTGGGAGAGGTTGTCCAGCGCGGTGACCCATCCGGCAGCGACCGTCGCGATCAGGTTCTCCTCGTCCTTCGGCGCGTGGCGCAGGTCGCCGCTCATGCCTTCGATGATCCGCACGAGCATCCGCCCGGCGGTGGACTTGCCCGCGCCCTGCGGGCCGGTCAGGAACGGCGCCGGGACGGGCACGGAGGGTTCCAGGCAGCCGAGAAGCCAGGCGAGGGCGAGGCATTCGGTCTCCGCGGTGGCGAAGTTGCACAGCCTCAGGAGCAGGTCGATGCCCTTGCCGTCGGTGTCCTTGGCCGGCAGGGGCAGTTCACCAGTGAGCTGGGTGCGGCGCCAGCGCACTTCGTGCGGGTCGGGGACGGTGATGTCCCAGTCGCCGGGGTGGATGTGGACGGACTGGCCGTCGTTGCGGCCCAGGTCCAGCCACGTCGCACCGTGGAAGCCGGGGGCGACGCGGAGGTGGACGGGTTGCACGTCCTGGCTGAGCGCGAGTGCTTCGATCAAGTCGAGTGCCTCCTTCATGGCGGTGCCGTTGAACACGCCCAGGCCGTCGTGGAACATGCCGACCATCAACTCCTGACGGTGGCTGCCGGTCGTGCCCTGGGAGCGGATCGGCCGGGCCACTGGCTGGCCGTTGCGCTGCGCGTACACGGTCCCGTCGGCGGTGCGGAAGTACCGGAAGCGCTCCTGCGCGTAGTTGGCGATGACCTCGCGTGCCGGGTTCTTCTCCTCCTCGGACATGGGCTACATCCCCAACCTGGTGCGGGCGTTGGTCCACGCCTCCGTGCAGTGCCGCACGGACTCGCCCTTGGCCTGCGCGGCTGCGAACAGCCGCGCGACGTGAATCTCGGTGAGGCAGCCGCACCGGCCGTGGGCCGATAGCACGGCTAGGAAGGTCCGGTAGACGGTGGCGTGGATCGCGCTGGTGGCTTCGGTGATGTGCTGCTCTGCCATGGCGATCCCGCGCTCGAGGAACACCGGAGTGCGGTGTCGGCACTCACCACCTCCGGCCGGCAGCGGCACGGTGACGGCCCCGGGAGTCGGCCGGACGACGGTGGGTTCCTTCACGGCCAGCGCCCGTACGGCAGCCGGGAGTTCAGCCCTGGCGCCGTCCCCGGGGCCGATCCAGCGGGCGTAGGACATCGTGGACTTGATGTCCACGCCAGGCCGCACGCCGTTCGCGGACGGCATGACGCCGCGGTAGATCCAGTGCTCCCCGCGCGTCGTTGCCACGGTGCGGGTGGCCGGCAGTGCCTCGCGGGCCCACGCGACGGCGGCGGCGTCATCGAGGTCCACGACTGTCAGGCCGGCCCCGCCGGGGTGGTAGGCCACGGCCGCAGCATCAGCCCACGCCTTCCGCCACGGAGGGGAGGTGAGCACAGCCGGGTCGGTCGTGGCTGCTGCCCAGGCGTGGCACGGGGCCGGGCAGGCGCACGGGCCGGGGGTTGCCATGTGGGGGCGTCCGCCGCAGGCGTTGTTGCGGCAGGCTCGGCAGTTGCCCACCGGCAGCTTCGCGGCCCGCAGTGGCAGCACTGGAAGTTCCGACGCCGCCAGGTCCAACGCTGTGCGGAGTGGGTCAGGTTGGGTCATGCTGGAGACCTCCTCAGTCTCTTTCTCAGGGGCAGGGGAAGCCGGAGCGACCGCATGTCTTTGGCGAGAGAGGCGGTCGCTCCGGGCGTCAGGGGCGGTTGATGGTTCCGCCGGCGCGGCTGAAGAGGCCGGTGGCGGTGTTGTGTTGGGTGATGTGTGTGGCGCCGCTGCGGTTGGTGGCGAGGGCGATGAGTGCGGCGAGGATCCAGATTCCGGCGCCTGTCGTGAGGCCGGTGAGGGCTTGGCCGATACCCCAGCCGATGCCTGCGGCGGCGGCGCCGGTGCCGACGCCTGCGGCGAGGTAGCGCTGGGCGCGGGGGTCGAAGAGCGGCTGTGGGGTGAGGTCCCGCGGTGGCGTGGGCAGCGTTGGCGCGTGCTGTTCGTAGACGGGGACCAGGCCGCCGGCGTAGTGCTCGTAGCCGACGATCCGCCGCTCGACAGCCGGAGCCGGTGCGGGCGGGTGGACGGTGAGGGGCGCGGGCCGGTGCACGCGGGTGTCGGTGCGGGCAAGTTGCGCGGACGTGTGCGTGTGGGTGGGGGTGTGCATGGGTGCCTCCGGGCGTGGCTGTAGGGGCGGTCCCGGTGGCCGGGCCGCGGATGCTCGTCTTCGCGGGCGTGAGGTGTCAGCGCGGGGTGTCAGCGCCGTGCGAGGGCCGGTTTCTATAGGTCAACGCGTGCGCGCGCGTGAGCTGACACCCCTTCTGACACCCCCGTTGACACCCCCTCTGACAGGGGTCTGACACCCCGTGTGGGGCCGGTTCGCAAGGGGCTGACACCCCCTGACACCCCGTCTTCACGAGGTGGGGTGTCAGGGGGTGTCAGCTGGAGTGTTACCGCAGGTGGGGTGGGGTGTCAGCTCGCCGCGGCGAGGGTGGGGTAGAGGAGTGTGTAGACCCCGGCGTCGTCGGTCTCCGCGAGGTGGATTTCCTCGTCCGCGAGTTCGTTGAGGCGGGCGCTGATCCAGGCGCGGGAGCGGCCGATGCGGCCTTCGCGGCCGTAGGGCTGGAAGTGCTTCGGCCCGACGTGCTCCAGCCCGTCGCGCCGGTATTCCTCCAGCATCGCCAGCAGCTCGCTGTAGGCCTCCTCCGGACTCTTCTCCGGGGTCGGTGCGGGCTTGGCGAACGCCCACACCTCGGAGACGCTGACGGGCGGGATCTCGCGGTCGGGGTCAGCGTTCAACTGCTCCACGCTCGGGCCGCTGCCGTCGTCGTCGCTGGGGAGGCGGGCGTCGATGTCGCGGTTGATCTGCCGCTCCAGCAGCACCTCGTCCTGTCCGGCGCGTTCGTCGGTGTGCACGGGCATCTCCCGGGTCGTGTCGTCGGTGTAGTGGGTGCGCTCCGCATACGCCTCGCCGGCCGCGGTGGCGGTGACGGGGTCAGCCGCGGGGCGCGGGACTGAGGCGAGCACGGCTTCGATCTGCTGGTCGTCGGTGTAGTACGTGCGCAGCGGTGTGGCGTAGCGGTCCTCGTCGACGCCGGGGGCCACCAGGTAGGCGTATCCGGGCTTGCGGTTCTCCCACGCCTCGGGGCGGGCGCCGGCGTCGCGGACGTCTTCGGGGAGGGCCATGTCGGCGGTGGTGCCGCCCTTGACGCCGAAGCACATCACGCCACCGAGCTGTTCACGCACGTCGGTGGGCATGGAGGTCGCGGAGGGGCGTTGGAGGCTGATGATGACGGAGATCCCGGCGGAGCGGGCCTCCATGACCAGGCCTTCCATCTCGGTGCCCTCACGAAAGAACTTCGCGGCCTCCTCGATCCACACGACCATGTAGGGCATGCCCAGCTGCCGGTAGGCGTCCGGGGTCCAGTTCTTGTAGCCGTGCTCGCCCAGGGCGTCGGCGCGGGCGGTGATGACCGGGGAGAGGGCGTCGATCATCGCCTCGCCCCCGGCGGTGGTCATCTCGACCCAGTCCAGGTAGGGCAGGAACGGCGCGAAGGTCTGCTTGCCCTTGGAGGGGTCCACGGCCCACACGATCACGTCCCGCCGGGTGAGGACCTCGGCTACCGCGATGGAGACCCCGGCGGACTTCCCCGAGCCGTTCATGCCGGCGGTCAGGAAGTGGGTGGCGTTGCGGCCACTGTCCTGGTCGGCAGGGAACCACAGCTCAGCCGGGGCCCCGTCCTCGTAGATGCCCGGCTGTACCGGGTCGGTGATCGAGCCGCCTGGGTGGGACGGGCCGGGCCAGGCGGTCGGGGTCTTGAGCATGTCGGTCGGGACGAAGACCATCTCGCCCTGCGCGGCGTTCTCCGCGTCCGGCTGGATGCGGATGCTGTTGGGGGAGATGCCCAACTCGGACGCGATCTGGTTGATGCGGTTGCCAAGGTCGGCGTTGGTCAACTCGCCCGGAGCGAGCTGGTACTTGGCGGTGACCTTGTTCGGCTCGACCTTCGGCTCGCCACGCAGCCGGGCCTTGGCCTTACCCAGCGACTTCGTCAGGATGCCGGTCTCCTCACCCTCACCCTTGGCGGCGTCGGGGTTGACCCGCAGGACCTTGCGGACGTTCCACGAGGCGGCCAACGCGCTCCCGCCGATGGCGAGCCAGGTCAGCTGCGAATCCCCGAGGGGATCGGTGAAGCTGGCGACGGTCAGGTAGCCGGTCGCGGCCGCGGTGGTGAGGGTGGCGTGCAGGCGGCGGGCCTCGCTGGTGTTCTTCCCCGCCCACCACGTCGCCGCGGTCAGGGCGCCGGCGGCGAGGGTCATGCCCATGGCCACGAGCGGCTCGTTGCCCCATGCCTGGTGCGCGGCGAACGTGGCGGGCACCTGCGCGGCGGCAGCGAGCCAGGGACGTGCGTGCGGCGACGAGAGGCCCTTGCGCACGTCAGATTTGAGTGCGGACTTCGTGCTGTTGGTCATCAGGATCACTCCAGAAAGCCCCGGTGCCCGGCCCACACGATGTGGACCGGGCACCAGGGCGAGAGACGCAGGGGAATCGGTGGTCAGCCGCGCAGGAGGGCGGCGACCAGCAGGTAGGCGAAGAAGAGGCCGCCGGCGAGCATCAGGCCGTCACCGAGGAGCAGGTAGAACCGCACCCGCAGCACGACGGCGAAGGCCAGAGCCGCACCGGCGGCCACCACCAGGTCGAGGCTGGTCACGTCACCTCCAGCCGAAATGCGAGTGCTGCTTCTGCTGGGGGCGGGCCTTGCCAATCTTCATCAGCTCCGCCTCGTACTCCCGCTCAAAGGCGGAGTACAGCGCGGAGTACCACTTGGCCATCAGCTTCTCCGCCTGCGCGATCCGCTTGAGCCACCGCGTTACCCGCCGCGCGCGGGAACGGGCACCGGCCATGGACCCGGTGGTGTCGGGGATGTTGCGCAGCCTGCCTTCCAGCATCTCCGCATCGAGCGCCCGCTCGACGGCCCGCTGGCGGGCCGCCTTGCGGCCGTACTCGCAGAACGCGCGGATGTCCTCGTTGGACAGGAAGTCACCGCCGGGCATGCCCTCCTGACCGCTCTTCTTCGGGGCGCTGCCACCACCGTTCTTGGTGATGTTGATGTTGATCGAGCCGTTCAGCGCCGGGTTGAGCGAGTTGGACTTGTTGATGTGCCTCTGCGACGGCGGCACGGCGTGCGGCGGCGGGGTCGTCTTCGCCTTCCCGCCGATGTAGGGCACGTCCGGGGCGGCGTTGCGCAGATTCTGACTGGCCATGCGGGTGTTCCTCCCAGTTGAGTGGTGCACTCGGTGTCGGTTCCTGGTGCGTTGGTGCAGCTCAGGCGGCGGCTTCGTAGCCGCCCGAGTGGGCGCAGTGCGGGCACATCCCGAGCGAGGTCGGGATGCAGTAGCCCCGATCGATCCCGCACTCGGGGCAGGTGCGGCGGGCGGCCAGCGCCTTCTCCAGCGCGCGAGCACGGCCCGGCGTCATCGGCCGTACGGGCTTTGCCTCATCGAGGCGGTAGAGGTAGGCCACCCGGGCGCCGGACGGGCAGTGGCGCGAGCGCCACATGACCTGCCCGGCCACCGGTTGACCGCCAGGGCGCAGACCGCGCGCCCGCAGTTGGCGACGCGTGGCAAGACCCTGCGGGGCGAGCCGCCAGGGGTAAGTGGGCATCCCGTACCGCGCGCCTTCCGGGTCGTAGAACCGCGCGACGGCCATCACGAGACACCCATCAGGGCGCCGTCAGCCGCGGGGTGCGCGGCAGCGCGCGGCGGGCGCTCGGCAAGCTGCGCGGCGCGCGCGGCACGGAAGTCCCGCAGCCAGTTCCGCGCGTTTCCACCGTCGACACCGAACCGGTCGGCGAGGTCGCCGGCAGTCGGCTCGACGCTCCCGTGGGAGTGCTGTAGGACGGTCTGGTAATGCTCCCATCCGGCCTGCTTGGCCTCCGACCGGAACAGCGGCCCCTCGCCGTCCTTGGCCCCCTCGGGGGCGCCGGCGGCGTAGGGGGCGAGGTCCCCAGCCAGCCGCTCGCGCAACAGTTCAGCTTCCCGAACCTGGGTGCTGAGCTGCACCAACGCCGCCTCCCGCTGCCGTGCGGTCTGCTCGGCGGTGTCGGCGCGGGCGGTCAGGTCATCCAGCCTCCGCTGAGCGGTCTCGGCCTCCTGGCGGAGGTCGGTCAGCTCCTTTCGTGCTTCGTTGTGGGCGTCTTCCAGTTCCTGCCGCGCGCTGCCGGTGGCGGCTTCCGCGCGCTGCCGCGCGGTCTCCTCCAGGCTCCGCGCGTCTGCCGCGCGCTGCCGCGCAGCCTCGGTTTCGCCCGCGGCCTTCTCGATCTCCCCCTGAAGGGATTCGAGGTGTTCCTGCGCGGCTTCGGTGGCCTCTTCCGCGCGCTGCCGCGCGGCCTCAGCTTCCTGCCGCGCGCTTTCCGCGCGCTCCCGCGCAGCCTCTGCCTCCTGCCGCGCGGTCTCGGCTTCTGCCGCGCGGGAGGCGGCAGCAGCGTGCTCAACCGCCTCCGTAACCGCGAGCCCTTCAAGGAGTTCCAGGACCACCGACGGGTTGGTGTAGTCGAGCTGGGCGACCTCATCCGCGCGGGTGAGCGCCGCCAGGCGCCGGACCATCGCCAGCGCCTGCCCCCGGTCGGTCGCCACATCAGCCTTATCGAGGGCCTTCTGCGACTTCCGCCGACGACGGGACACCTTCCGCTGCCCCCGCCCATGAGCGGCGCCCGGAGCCTTGAGGGCCAGGCGCAGGCGGTAGACGCGGCGTGCGGCCTTCTGCGCCCGCGCAGCACGAGCAATCCCGCTCGCGGACTGCCCGGGATCCAGGCCCAGGGAGGCGAAGAGGCCGGCCCATGCGTGCTGCCAGACAAGCAGCAGCAGCCGCATCGGGCCCGGTCGGCCACCCTCCTCCACCTCCTGGCCCTTGTCGGTGCGGTGGAGCTTGGCCCGGAGCTGAAGCTCGATCAGCCACGTCGCCAGCGGCGGGATTGCCGCCATGACCGGCCGTGCCCACCAGTTCGGGGCGTGGACGGCGTTCATCAGCGACGAGAACGCCACGAGGGTCCAGGCGGTGCGGTGCATCAGCCGCAGCTCATCCGTCCATCCGACCTTGGGGTCGGCGGCGCGGTAGAGCATGACCAGCAGCGTCATCTCCGCCGCGTCGAACACGGCAATGAACGCCACCGCCAGCCACGGCGAAAGCTCCGCGGTGTCGCGGGCGAAGCCCCACAGGCCATGGACGGAGACCGCGACACCGCCTAGGGCGACGACGGCCTGCGGGCCGATGCCGGCCAGCCACGGTGTCTTGCCGCGCCGCCGTGCGATGAGCGCGATCCCGACTGCGAGCATGAGGAAGGTGACGGCGGTGGCAACGAGAAGGGGCAGCCACCCGGGCTGCCCCTGCACAAGACTCCTCAGCAGATCCATCACGGTGTACCTCCCGCCTGCTCAGGCCACACGTAGGCGCCTGTGACGCGCCAGGACGACTCCGGCAGCGGCTTGCCGTCAGGGGTGTCATGCCACTCCCCGCCCGCGCCTTCGCGGGCGGCTGCGGCCTTAGCCCCCTCGTGGCTGGTGTGGACGCTGTGGATCTCACCGAAGCGCGTCAGGACGTACACGCACTTCGGCCGGGCTTCGGCCTGACGGACTTCCTCCACCAGCTCCTCAACCTCCGCACGGAGCTTGGTGTTGGCGCTCTCGGCCACCTCGCGGGCGAAGTCAGCGCCAGAGAGCTGCTTCTCCAGCTCCGCACGCTCACCGGCCAGCCGCACCTGGGTGGCGATCTCGCGGTCCAGAGCCTGCTGAGCCCGGCCCTCGGCCGCCTCAGCCTGCTCGCGCAGCCGGTTGCGTGCGGACTCCATCTCCACCAGACGGCGAGAGGTCACGATGCGGATCACGCAGACACCCCCGGCAGCTCGAGGACGGACTGGTTGGCCAGCTCACGCCGGGCGGCCAGCACCCGGCGGCGGGCACGGCGGATACGGCGCCGGTCCAGCTCGTTCGGCAGCCGGTCCAGGACCGTGATCCTCACCTCCAACAGCTCACGCTCCGCAGTGATGAGCGGCATCTCCCGCTCGATCCCCTCCAGCTCCGCGGCCGTGGGCTCGCGGTCGTAGTCATCAGCGGTAACAACCGCCTGAACAGTGCCGATGTGCTTCATGGGGTCGGACTCCTCCGGTGATGTGGAACGGCCCAGCAAGGCGCCCCCGGAGCTGCAACTCCGGGGGCGCGTGCCGTTCGCGGACTCCCGCTCACCGCGGGAAAGTGGTTGGGCTGGTCAGACGCCGCACCGCTTGCAGGCACAGCCGTCTTCGTTGGACTCTCCGCAGGTGCCGCAGTTGCCCATCAGCGGCGTCAGATCGAGTCGCCGAACATGAACGAGTTTGCGGTCCAGCGCCGGGCCGTCGGTGAACTTGCGTTGCGGCAACGGCGGCATCGAATCCGGATTGCTTGTGTCCCGCTCGTGCTGCGGCTCCGGCTCTTCGCCGTCACTGCTGACGACCCGTAAGGGGCGTGCCATCATCGTGACCACAGGTGACTCCTACCTGTATCAGCGCCGCTCGGAGTTGCCCCTCCGGGCGGCGCGCTTCGTGTTGTGGGTCGCTTCCTGCGTCCCCCACCGCCCCCGTCGGCCGTGGCCGTCAGGGGCGCCTGGGCAGCGCAGGGCTGCGGATCGATCTCGTTGACGCGGGCTGCTCTGACTCGGGGAGACCTTCATCCCGGATCGTTGTCGCAGCGTGGAAGGTGTGCCGCGCCGTTCTTTGAGTCGGTGGCGTGTCCCCCTGCACGGGGTGTAGGGCCGGGTTGTGACACCGGGCCCCTTCTCGGCCGACTGGTCTCCACTCACCTCGGCTGATGCGGTCACGGCCGTACTGCGGTGGTGGATCACGCTCTTGAGTTGGGAATTCGGCACAGGTGAGCAGTCTTATAGGTGCTGCACCACCTGCTCAACTTGTAGGGACAAGTTGATGAAGTTGACTCTGCACCCCCTGAGGGGGCGTCGTCAAGAGATTGGGACCCGCATGTACCAACAAGTTGAGCGAGTGAGCCATGATGGGGGCATGAGCAAGCAGCCCAAGTACCGGCAAGTCGCGGACGCGCTACGCCGCGAGATCGACAACGGCACCTACCCGCCGGGGGCGCGCCTGCCTTCCGAGAGTGAGCTGTCCGCGCGCTTCGACGCTTCCCGGAACACGGTGCGCTCGGGCCTCGGGCTGCTGGTGACGCAGGGGCTCGTGACCTCAAGCCAAGGTCTTGGCTACGAGGTCGCCAAGCACGAAGTCTTCGAGCTGAACGCCTCCCGCTTCGAGGACCTGAGCTTCCCGCAGAACGGCGACGCGTACAGCACGGACGTGACCAATGCCGGGCGCCGCCCGCACCAGACGTTCCGAGTCGAGATCCACCCGGCGCCGGATGACGTGGCGGAGCGCTTGAAGGTCGAGCCGGGTTCTCGTACGGTCCTGCGCTTCTGCCACCGCTTCGTGGACGACGTGCCCTGGTCGACGCAGGCGACGTACTACCCCTCATGGCTCGTCGAAGAGGCTCCGCGCCTGGCGGAACCGGGCGACATCGAGCAGGGGACGACGCGGTACCTCGCAGAGCACGGCACTGAACAGGTCGGCTACTTCGATGAGATCTCCACCAGGATGCCGACGCCCGACGAGGCGCGAAGGTTGGAGATCGGGGCGGGTGTCCCTGTGCTCCTGTGGATGCGTACGGGCTACTCCGACCAGCGGCCGATCCGGTGCACGGTCACCACCTTCCGTGGAGATCTGAACCGGATGAACTACGAGATCGGCGACCAGGCCGGCCGGGAGAACGAACCGCAGTGAAGATCAGGTCAGCTCAACCCGAGGACGTAGCCCAGCTGCTGGCTTTCCGCGAGGAAGCCGCAGCTTGGCTGCTCCAGCTCGGCAGCGACCAATGGCAGCGCCCCTATCCGGCGGACCGCCTCCTGGCCACGATCGAAGCCGGATCGGTCTTCATGCTGACCGACGGTGCGGAGACCGCGGGCACCATCACGCTTGATCCGGAGGCGGAAGAAGGGCTGTGGACGGACCTAGAACTCAGTGAGCCCTCGATGTTCGTCACCAAGCTCACGATCGCTCGCAGTCACGCCGGCCGGGGCCTCGGTGGGCAACTACTCGACTGGGCGGGCGATCGGGCGTACCGAGCGGGCGCCAAGTGGCTTCGTCTCGACGCGTGGACGACGAACGACGGTCTCCAGCGGTACTACCTGAGGCAGGGGTTCGAGTACATCCGAACGGTAAGTGAAGGCGTGGCTGTTAACGGTGGGCCACGAGTCTCAGGATGGCTTGCCCAGCGAAGTGCAGAACCAGCAGCGCATGGCTTTGAGGACGTTACGCCGAGGCCGACTTTGCGCTGAGGAGGAGCGGCCCTGGCGTTCTGTAAGGCTGTGGCTGGCTCGCGCTACGTCATCAACCTCGGTTGCCCCGTTCATGCCTGCCCCGATCATCATCCATACACGATGACGTGATGAGACCGTGACGGTTGAATCAGCAACCAAGGCCAGTCTGCACAGGTCTCTTACATATCGGGTTTGAGTGAGCCGTGACATGCAGTCGATCCCATAGGTTGCCACGCCATCCACCTACGGACGACCGCTCTCGTGGTACTGCTGTGCGCGAGACAGAGGGCGCATGGACCCGGTTGCTGGGTTCCTGCCTGTGACGCAAAGGGCTACCGTGGTGCTCAGGGTAGCGAGGGGGCTATATGAGGATGAGTTACGAGCAGCGACTGTTCGCGCGAGTTCGGTTTCTTGAACGAATGAGCGACTTAACAGACACCGCCTTTGAAGACTTCTTCCACAATCTGATGTGTGCGCGGTATCCAGGTTTTCTCGACGTGCGAACGCACGGGAATCTGGGTGACCAGGGAGCTGATGGCTTAACACTCCACGACCGGAAGCTCTTTGCCAGTTACGCACCGCAGACTGTTAAGTCAGCTGACATTAAAGCCAAATTCTATTCCGATCTGGAGAAGGCGAAGGAAAAGCGATCGGGAGAATTCGGCACCTTCGTCTTCGTCCACAATGATCGCAGAGGTATGCACCCGGAGATCGCGACTCATTTAGTTGAGGCGCAAAGCGCTAACCCTGCTCTCACGTTTGAGCAGATGGGGGCTCGTCGTCTGTGGCACGAGTGTATGCGCCTTGATCTGGATTCTGCCCAAGATGTCCTAGACTTTGAGATTCCCGCGCGCCCAGTTGTGTACGGGATTGGCATGGATGACCTCGCTCCGTTATTGAAGCATTTGCGGGAACTGAGAACCAGTTCGGATCCACTTATGCCACTGGATAACGTGCCAATCACAAAGATGGATTTCAATTGCCTTGACGAGGAAGCGCGTGAAGTTTTACAGAAGGGTAGGCGACAGGCACACTTAGTCGACGCCTTCTATTCTGGAGCACGCCGCGAGGTAGAACATGACGAGGTCGCCGAGGGATTCCGGAGTTACTACCAAGAACTCAAGACTGACTGGGAAGAGCCTGAAGAGGTTCTCTGGCAATTAGAAATGTACGTCCTCGGAAATGAGCGACAGCACCCCAAGTTGCACCGTGCCGCCTGGGTAGTGCTAGCCCACTTTTTCGATAGGTGCGATATCTTTGAGGTTCCGCCGCCGGGGTGGACTTCTCCTGCCGTGGGAGCGACGGCATGATCACACCAACCAAGGGGATCCCTGCGGATCGCTGCCTTTTGGCAGTAGGGGCACAGATCCTTATGCAACTTGGAGAGCCTCGCAGCGTGAGTCAGGCTTGGGCGAGACTGAGGGCATGGCGTCTGGAGAATGGACACTATTCTCCAGTGTCGTTTGAATGGTTCGTTCTCGCATTGGACATGCTTTACAGTTTGGGTGCAGTGGATCTACGCCGGGATCTGTTGGTGGCAAGGAGGAGTTATGCTGCATCAGGTCAGCGCTAATTACCCGGAGTTCAAGACCGCATCATTCACGAGCGGCATGAACTTGATAGTGGCGGATAGACGCGCCTCCTCCACAGAGACCGACAGCCGCAACAGCGCAGGAAAGTCGAGCCTAATTGAGCTCATTCATTTCCTTCTGGGAGCCCGGGTAGACAAGCGCTCAGCAGTAAGCCTTGCGGAGCTACGAAAGAGAAAATTCCGCCTGGATATGGATTGGCCAGGCAATGGAGTGTTGTCTGTGAAGCGGAGTGCGAACCGGCCAACCTCAGTTCAAATTAACCCTGACATCCGCCCTCAGCAGGAAGATGACCTGTTCGGAATTCACGGAGAAGTCGAGATCTCACTCGATGAATGGAATAGGCAAATCGAGAGAGATCTGTTTGGGGTTCGCACAGATTGCCCCGGCGTGAGCGGTCGCACGATGCTTTCGTTCTTAGTTAGACGCGTGTCTTCGCATGGATTCAATGTAGCCACTGAGAGCTTCTCTAAGCAACGGAAAGCAGACGCTGCAACTAACCTGGCTTATCTCCTAGGTCTGGACTACGAACTTGCTGATGGATATCGAAAACTGACCGCGCAGAAGGCTACCCGCACTCAACTGCGGAAGGCGGTAAACGATCCAGTTTGGGGTCAAATTGTTGGTTCCACTGCCGACCTGCGAGGCCAGATCGCTCTTGCTGAAGCAAAACTGCGGCGCCTGGAAGACCAAATCTCTGACTTTCAGGTAGTGCCTGAGTATGAGCGGGTTAAGCAGGAGGCAGACGCACTGGATCGAGATATTAAGCAACTCGCCCAGGACGATGTGGTCGATCAAAGCAACCTCGAGGAGCTACGGCAAGCTGTGGCCGAGGCCCGTGACGTTGCAGTGGATTATTTGGAGCCAGCGTACCGAGAACTCGGTATTGTGCTTGGCGAACAAGTTAATCGACGCTTTGCGGACGTTCAAACATTTCACCAATCCGTGGTGCGCAACCGAAGGGCCTTCCTGGAGGAAGAAATTGAATCTCTGACGAATCGATTGGCTGCCCGAAGAGAGGAGCGTGCCAGGCTCGGGGAGCGCCAATCGCAATTGCTTCGAATGTTGAGCGAGGGCGGTGCTCTTGAAGCTCTCACAGCTCTCCAGCAGGCGTTGGCCCGCGAACAGGCAAATGTTGAGGCGCTCCGTCACAGGTATGCGGCAGCTCAGGCGCTTGAAGCCAGCTCGCGACAGATTAAGGCTCAACGTTTGCAGCAACAGCAAGCAGTGGAGACCGACCTTAATGAACGCCGTGAGCAGCAGGCAGAGGCCACGCTTCTATTCTCCCGGTTTGCGAGAGAACTCTATGGTGAACGTGACGCATACCTGCGGATCGAGGCGGGCCGGGAAAACCTTCAAATTACGCCATACATTCGCAGTGACAATAGCCGCGGTATTGGAAACATGGTGATCTTTTGCTTTGACCTCGCCCTCTCCGTCCTTGCTCATCGTCATGGGCGAGGGCCAGACTTTCTTGTGCACGACAGCCACCTCTTTGATGGTGTCGATGAACGTCAGTTGGCCAAGGCTTTCGCTCTGGCCGCGCAAGTGAGTGTGGAGGAGCGAATGCAATACATTGCAACAATCAACTCCGACGATTTGGGCAAGGCTGAGCGTCTCGGTTTCGAGTCGAATCCTTTTGTTCGCGAACCTCGTCTAAACGACAATATGGAAGACGGGGGGCTTTTCGGGTTCCGCTTCTGAGTGGGTTCAGCGTCACGACGCACCGATTGAGAGCGGAAGGGCCCGCCCCGGGTCTTGGCCTGCCCCGCCTAGAGTTGAGCATGAGTAGGAGGCGCCGGACGCGGGTTGTGGCTTCCTTGTGCGCATGGACTTGCCGAACAGGCACACGCACATGACCACCCTCTGCTAGAGCAGCCAGACATGCTCCGTGGGGCTCCCGTGGGGTCGACCTGGGCTCTCACTAGGAATATCCAGGTCACGGCTGCTGCCGGTGGAGAGTGTAAATCTTCCGGTGCAGTGCGGCCTGCTGTGCGTTCGTTGCCAGGCCGCCCGCCAACTACTTCCGCTCGTCGCTGCAGCCCTTCGTTGCCCACTCGGCATCCAGACGAACTGCCTCAGCTCGAAATAGTTCCGTCCACTCTTCCCGGTCAATGCCGTGGGTCTTATTGGCATGGCAGTTCGGGCAGAGGGCAATCATGACGCTCGGGTGATCGCGCCCTCCCGATGCGTGCTCGTCGACGTGATCGACCTGCAGAAGGGCTTGACCCGCTGCAGTCCTGTAGGGCAGATCGGGGTTCAGGCACTCCGGGTTCTCGCACCGCCCGCGGCTCCGTATCTGAACTGCTTTGCGAGATCCAGAGTCTCGCCTCCTTCGATCTTCGGAGACAACGCGACGCTCCAGGTGCTTGCCAGCTTGCTCTCGCGCGAGGGCGCGGCGCGACAGAGCGCGGTATCTCTCACGATCGGACGTGACGACCCGCATGCGACGTGGAGCGTAAGGCTCCGCCCTTAGCTTCAAGCCCTGGGCCTGGAGCGCCGAAGCACTGGTGCGATCGATCAGTGACTTCTCCCACAGCGAGAGCCGTGACGATGAACGATGCTGGCCATTGATCATCAGAAGACTCAATGCTGCACGAGTCTTGCCCGCTCCTGGCAAGGCGATGGTCGTGGTCGCTTGTCGAGGTGCTGCAAAGTCAATGCCGCTGGCCCATGTCTCATGCCGCCTCTGAGCGGTGAGCGCTTCACGTAACTCCCTCTGCATAGCCAACCCTTCAGTCCGTGACGGGGCTAGGTACCCTCCCATCTGGCACTGACAGCGGTGACGTGCCGCCTCTCCGGCTCCAGTTCTGCTGCCACAGTCACGTGGAGGTGCACGGAATAACCGCTACAAGGCAAGAAGGGATCCTGACAGCCTCGAGCACTCTGCGTTTCCGGAGGCGTACTCCACTGCCTCTCGCCATGGCTGCGGAGGATGATGACTTGCAGGTGATCTCGTACGCCTACCGAACACTGCTGGCCCGATGAGGCCCCCACAGTGCAGACGGCCGATTCCCCCCAATGTCCCCCGGCAGCGTTCCCTTCGGGAAGAACCGCAGCTCGGGGGAGGGGGAGGGAGCCCGCTGTAAATCTGCCGGCTCAGCCTTCCCAGGTTCGAATCCTGGCGCCGCCACACGGATGTAGAACGGCCCCTGACCAGCAAGATCGGTCGGGGGTCGATTCATGTTCTGATTCCCTCTCGCGCCCGCGGTTCTCCGCGCTTCCCCCCCCCTCTGGCACGTAGCGAGCACGCCTCACGGCGGTCCGGGCCACCGAAGGACGCGCTCTACCGCAACTGTCCCTGATGTTCTGCTGTCAGTGCACCTGGATGACTTGCTGAGCTTTCAGAGAAGCGTTGGGGTGTGGTGATCCCTACCTTCAGGGATCTTGGAGTGGGATGCGGACGTGGTAGATCCGGGGCGTTGAGCGGGTCGACCGCGTGCAAGAGGCAGCGCGGTGATCATGCAGATCGACAGCAGATGAGCGAGTCCTCGGTGTCGCAGGAGGAGTGATCTCAGCCATCGTCGCGTGAGCGGATCTCCTCCTGGAATGATCTCCAGCTCAGGGGGCTCATCCGTATCAGGTGTTCACGCCTGTCGGGCTCGGCGGAAGGTGATTACGAGTTGTCGTTGGAATCTGTAGATCCGGCGTCGCTGACACACTGTGGATCCAACTGACCCATCACGCACGAGAGATGAGTTATGGATTCTACTCACGAAAGCGTCACCGCAGCTCGCACTGGTGGCTGCCTGTGTGGTCTTATCCGGTTCATCGCGAAGGGCGAAGCGGATTACCCCCACACGTGCAGCTGCCAGCACTGCAAGAAGCGCGGAGGCTGCCCGATGATGTCGTGGGTAGCCTTTTCTCTCGACAGTTTTGAATGGACAGGCGAGGGCGGCGAGCCGACCTGGTACGAGACGTTCCCGGGGGAGACCAAGCGCGGGTTCTGTCCTACCTGCGGCAGTCACGTGGCAGCCATCGACTCTGGCGACACGTGGATGGGAGTCAACATCCCCGCGCTGGACGAGCCTGACGGTGACGAATTCGTCCCGGTCAACCAGTCTTTTCGAGGCGATGCGGTGTCCTGGCTGCCCCAGGTGCCAGACAGGTCATAGATCAAGGGCAGATGTGGTTCTGGTCGTGAAGCGGCTGCGGGGGTGGAGCTGGCCGTATGACCTCGTCACGCGTACTCGTCAGCACGTAGCGCCGGAAGCCAGGCGCATGGCTCCTTGGCCGGCGACTCACGCAGGCCGCATGGACTACGCCGGCCAGAAGAGCCTGCGGCCCGTGTTCGACGTGATGGCGAAGGGCGCCGCGGCCATGCGCGTCCACGAAGCCCTTGGATGGCAGCGAATCGGGGTCGGCAAGCACATCTACGGGGACGCACAGCAGAGGACGCCGCGTGAGCCGGGAGGCGGACCTCCTCGGCGCGTCCGGCAACTCATCGCCGAGCGCCTCCTGCTGTATGCGCAGGCGTACGGCGCCCACGTCGGAGCATCTTGGACCGCTGAAAAACAGCGCGCTCAGACCAGCACGCGGCAGTAGAGCCTGTGGCCGAGAGGCCGCGCCCGAACGGCCACCGCTGCAAGCTCGTTGAGGAAGCCTGTCAGCCAGTCGGGATCGGCGGGACCGTAGAACTCCTCCGCCTGCGACCACGGTATGCAGATCTCGGCCAACCGCTCGCGGGTCGCATCCGCCAAGGCGTCGCGCACCTCGTCGGGAACGGTGAGGACGAACGTGTTCTCTTCCTCCGGGGGCGTCACCGGATCGCAGAACCGGGGATATTCGTCAATCCGCGAGAAGGGTTCACGAAGCAGCAGGGCCACCGCCTGACCGAGCAGGACAGCGGGGTCGATCGACTTGACGTAAACCGTGTCGAAGCCGGCGTCCTCAGGTCCCTCCGCCAAGGCTGACGCCGCGGCCCGGTCATCGGGCGCGCTGAAGTAGTCGAAGAAGACGGCCATGCGGAGGAGTCTGGCAGCGCCGTCTGACAGCCGGCGGGCTGCGTCGAGGCCGCAATCCCTCGCTCCGGAGCGTGTAAGCGCCTCGGGCCGGACGCGAGCAACTCCGCACGCGGCACGGCGATCAGGCAGGGCAGGGGACGTCGGTCCTGTCGCCCTGCCGCGAACTGGACGTCCGCGCACCCCCGCTGCCGAGTCGCAGCTCATGCTGGTGCGGCGGTGAATCCCCGCGCGCCCCGTTGCCTAGAAAATCGAACATACGATCTACTCGTTGGCATGGATGCCAACGCCTTCCCTCACGATCTCCTCGAGGCCCAGACGGCCTGGTACGCCACGTACTGGCGGCTCGCGAACGCCGCGTCCGACCAGGGCACGACCGGGCACCGACGGCGACTGCAGCAACTCTCCCGCCTCATCGCCGACCACCCCTACTGGCAGACCCCCGCCGGTACCCCGGCGGCCCGTATGGCGCTCAAGGAACTCGCCCGCACCCACGTGCGCCCATGAGAATGACCACTTCGGCCACCCCGCCCGGACGTGCCCCTCAACGGCCCGCAGCCGCCCGCGGGTTACCGCGAGCGGCTCCGGAGCAGAACGGTCCCGGGCCGGCACGTCCGGCCCGGGACCGCTGCCCGGTTGCTAGGTGGAAGCCTGGGATCGTGTGTTCATCCCCGCGCACAGAGCCCAGATGATGAACACGTCTATCGCCAGCGTGATCACTGCCCAGAGCGGGAAGTAGGGCAGCCACATGAAGCTCGCGATCATGCCCAGACCGGCGAGTGTGATGCCGATCCACCGTGCCCACGTGGCCCCCGTCATCATCACGGCGAGGCCCGCCACCGCTATGGCGGCGCCGAGGAAGAGATGGACCCATCCCCAGCCCGTGAGGCTGTAGTCGAATGCGTAGTTGCTCGTCGAGGCGAATACGGCGTCCTCGCGCAGGGCTGCGACACCGGAGGAAACGGCGAGCAATCCGCCGAAGAACATCAGAGCACCGGCCAGCCTGGTCCAGCCGCTGAACATCGTCGTCGGTTTGCCGGTATGGCGCACCGCGGTGCCCGAATGCGCTCCACCACTGGCGGCATGAGTTGCCATGTCGAGACCCTCCTCCTGCAAGGTCTGCCTTCACCTGTTCAGGTGCTTATGTCCTAGTCTGACATAGTGTGGGCAGCCTGCTACCCGAGACGTTTCCGCAGGTCAGAACGGCATTCTGAGGCTCAGCGCAGCGAACCGTCCGCCGCCACCGAAGACCGTTGCCGCCGCGTGCGAACGCAGCCTCCCGCCCGCGCAGCGACGCCGCCCTCGCCGCCGGTACGTGGCGCCCTACCGGACATCCGGGTGCGGTGATGCGGCACGCCGCCGGCCGTCGGATGTTTCCCGCCCGTCGCGGGCGGCCAGACGCGTACCAGCCGTAACCCGCACCAGCGCGGACGCGAGTCCGCGAGTCGAGCCGTCCGCGGCGCCTTCCGTCAGGTGCACAGCAGGCCGGGCGAGGAGGAGCAGAGTGACCACAGAGGCGCCCGATGGAGCGTCCGGCGGAGAGGTGCGGAACGCCGCGCGTGCGTTCCTGCCGGGAGCCGCCGACTGCCGTCGTGCGCTGCGCCGCACGCCCGTGTCCATCTGGAACGACGACGTCACCGACTGGGCCGCGGCGCTCACCTACTACGCCGTCCTCGCGATCTTCCCGGCGCTGCTCGTCACCGTCTCGGCGACGGGCCTCGCCGGAGCGGACGCGACGCAGCAGCTCATCACCCGCGTGACCACCGTCCTGCCCGCCGAGTCCGGCGAGCTCATGGCCGGCGCGCTGAAGGACATGGCGGGACGCCGCGGCGCCGCCTGGCTGCTGGCCGTCTTCGGGACGGCCGCGTCGCTGTGGTCCGCCTCCAGCTATCTCAGCGTCTTCCGCCGCGCGTTGCACGCCATGCACGGCGTGCAGGACCACAGGCCGGTGTGGCGGACGGTGCCGCGGATCGTCCTCACGGCGTTCGCGCTCCTGGCGCTGCTCGTCTCCAGCGTCTTCGTGCTGGTCCTCAGCGGCGAGCTCGCCCGTACGGCGGGCGGCCTGCTCGGCATGGACGAGGTGGCCGCGGACGCTTGGAACACCGCGAAGTGGCCCTTGCTGCTGTGCCTCGCGGCGGTGCTCGTGCTGGTCCTCTTCCGCACCGGCCCGCCCGGCACCCGCGGCGTGCGGAACAGGGTGCCGGGCGGCGCTCTCGCCGTGGTCCTATGGCTGGTCGCCTCGCTCGGGTTCGCTCTGTACGCGACGCGCGTGGGCACCTACCACCGGATGTACGGGTCCCTGGCGGGGATCGTCGTCTTCCTCATCTGGCTGTGGATGTCGAACCTCGCGCTGCTGACCGGCGCCCAGTTCAACGCGGAGCTGCTCAAACTGCGTGCAGGACGGCGGAATTGAACCTCCACGCCGTGCACGCGCCCGCCCCGGGTACCTCGCGCTCAGCCGCCCGCGACGGACGCGACGGCCTCCTCGACCGGGGTGTCACCGCTGACCATCTCCAGCGTGAGCCCCGCCGTTCCCGGCGCGTGCAGCAGTGCGCCCAGGACCGCGGCGACGTCGTCGCGCGGCACCTCGTCCCGTCCGGTCCGCTCCGCCAGCCGGACGCGGCCCGTGCCGGGGCCGTCGGTCAGACGCCCCGGGCGCAGCACCGTCCAGTCGAGCCCGCTCCTGGCCCGTACGGCGTCGTCCGCGGCGCCCTTGGCGCGCAGATACACGGCGAAGACGGGGTCCATCTCCGCAGGCGGATCGGTGAGTCCGGCGTCGGCGCCCATGGCCGAGACCATCAAGTACCGCCGTACGCCCGCGCGTTCGGCGGCGTCGGCGAGCAGCACCGCCGCCGCGCGGTCCACGGTCTCCTTCCGCTCGGCGCCGCTCCCGGGGCCCGCACCGGCGGCGAAGACGACGGCGTCGGCGCCCTCCAGGTGCGAGGCGACCTCGTCCGCCGAGGCCGATTCCAGGTCGCACACGACGGGTTCGGCGCCCGCCGCGCGCAGATCCTCAGCGTGATCAGGGTTGCGGATCAGCCCCGCGACCTCTTCTCCCCGCCCGGCGAGCAACCGCTCCAGCCGCAGCGCGATCTGACCGTGTCCTCCAGCGATGACTGTGCGCATGCCCCGACCGTACGCCTCTGAGCACCGGCGGCATCGCACGACGTGACGGCGTCCCGCGAGCGGCGCCGAGAGCCGCCACCGCCGTACGCCCGCGCGTCAGCCCTGCGACTGGCGAGGCAGATCGAACTCGGACGTCCCGGTGAAGTCGCAGAACTCCCGCACCGCGCTCGTCCGCGACACCACACGCCCCCGGTGCACCACGATCCGGCTGTACGCGAGGGACAGCGCGCCGGAGAGCTCCGTCCCGCGTACGGCCAGCAGTTCCGCGGGAAAACCCGCCTCCACCCGCACCTCCGGCAGCCCCATCGCGGCACGCGCCTGCCCGCAGACCATGTCGTAGGCGGCTTCCGGGCGTGCCTCGCCGTGCGACGCGAGCAGGTACGCCGCCTCCAGCGGGTCGCCCCTGCCCACGGGGTTCGCGGCGTCCCGAAGGGCTCCGCTCCCCGCCGCCACCGGGACGCCCGCCGAGGTGAGCAGCCGTACGGGCGCCGTACGGGACGGGAGCGCGGGCGAGGGGCGCTCCATCACACCGCAGCCGCCCTGCGGCAGGCAGACGACGGTGACGCCCGCGGCTGCCAGCCGCTCCGCGATCCGGGCGGCCTGCTTGTGCGGAAGCCTGGCCAGCCCCGCGCACGGCCCGACCGCCACCCCCGGGCGCAGCCCGCCGGCAGCGGCGGCCAGCCTCGACAGCCGGGCCGGGTCGTCGCCGTCCGTGTGCAGGTCGACGCCGCAGCCGTGCTCGGCGGCGACCTCGAGGACGACGTCCACGTAGCCGGCCGGGTCGGGGTCCAGGTCGGGGCAGCCGCCGATGACGGTCGCACCCATCTTCACGGCGTCCCGCAGCATCGACAGGTTGTCGGCCCCGGCCACGCCCGTCAGCAGCCGCGGCACCGCCACCGTGCTCAGCTCCACGAGTCCGCGGAGCGCCCGCCGTGCCTGCAGTACCGCCTCCAGCGAGCGCAGCCCGGCGACGTCCCCGATGTGCACGTGCGTCCGGGTGGCGGTCGCACCCTGGCCGAGCTGGAGCAGCGCGGCTTCGGTCGTACGGCGCTGCACGTCCTCGGGGGCGCTGCGCGGCGGCCCGTCGGAGTGCGGCGGGACGGCGGTGAGTGCCGTGTCGTAGTGCGCGTGGGGGTCTGCGGGCGCGGGCAGGAGCAGGTACCCGGACAGGTCGACGCGCGTGCCGCCGGGCGGCTGCGGCCCGGCAGCGAGGCTGCCCGCCGTACCGACCGCTTCGATGCGGCCGTCGCCGAGGCGGACGTCGACGGTGCGGCCGTCGGCGAGCCGGGCGCTGCAGAGCATCACCGTCCGCGAGCCGGTTCCGCTCTCGGTGCCGCCTTCGCGCTGGCCGCCCGCCCCGGAACCGGTGCCGGGCGCGGCCTTCCGGCGGGGTGCCTTGCCCGCGCCGTTCCGGCCGCCGGTCCTGCCGCCCGCGCCTTTCCCCGCGCCGCCGGTACGGCCGTCTCCGGAGGAGGCGTTGCGGTCGCCTCGGGAGGAGCCGCTCCCGTCGGTGTCACGAGGTTCCTCGCGGGGGCCGTCGCCGTCCCTCGGCTCCTGTGGCTGGCTGTCGGCCATCGCACTCCCCACGTAGGCGGATGATCATGATCACGCAGCGTGAGTCGAGAGTAGGGCTCGCGTAGTGCACCGGCGAGGAAGAGGGGAATAGTCGTACTGACGTGGTGCGAGGGGGTGTTGGCCCCTCGCACGGCCTCCGGGCACGTTCCGCCGGTGGCGCGCGGAGGGCTCCGGACGGGCCTGGGCGGGTCCTATACGGATTTCACCTTTGGCTGTCAGGCGTGTAATGTCTTCACCGCTCGCCCCAATAGCTCAGTCGGCAGAGCGTCTCCATGGTAAGGAGAAGGTCAACGGTTCGATTCCGTTTTGGGGCTCTGATGTGTGGGATCTCCCGTCGGAAAGATGGGGGTTCGCACATCTTGGCGGTGTAGCTCAGTCGGTAGAGCAAGCGGCTCATAATCGCTGTGTCACCGGTTCAAGTCCGGTCACCGCTACTTCACCGAATGTAGCCGATTGTGGGTTCGGTCCTTCGATCGGCTACTCTTCCTGCGTTCTAGCCCATCTGTCCGTCAAGGAGCACTCACGTGGCTGCCACAGACGTCCGCCCGAAGATCACGCTGGCCTGCGTGGAGTGCAAGGAGCGGAACTACATCACCAAGAAGAACCGGCGCAACAACCCGGACCGTCTTGAGATGAAGAAGCACTGCCCGCGCTGCAACGCCCACACGGCGCACCGCGAGACGCGCTGAACCAGGCCCTTCGACGAGGCCGTCCCCGGCACAGGGGGCGGCCTCGCGTCGTTCCCCGTGCCCGCCCCGTCCGGCCCCGGCACACGGTTCACCCATCGCCTTCAGGAGGTGCCGCGCCCATGGCGCTCGACCAGTCCTTCGTCGGACGGACCTATCCGCCCACCCCTCCTTACGAGGTGGGCCGCGAGAAGATCCGCGAGTTCGCCGAGGCCGTCGGCGACACCAACCCGGCCTACACGGACCCGGAGGCCGCGGCGGCGCTGGGCCACCCCGATGTGATCGCCCCGCCCACCTTCGTCTTCGCGATCACCTTCAACGCCGCCCGGCAGGTGACCGAGGACCCCCAACTGGGCCTCGACTACGACCGGGTCGTGCACGGCGACCAGAAGTTCGTCCACGTGCGCCCCGTACGCCCGGGGGACCGGCTCACGGTCTCGACCACCATCGAGGCGATCAAGTCGATGGCGGGCAACGACATCCTCGACGTCCGGGGGGACGTGCACGACGAGGCGGGCGAACTCGTCGTCACCGCGTACACGAAACTGGTGGCGCGCGGCCCCGAGGCCGATGCGCCCGCGGCGGAGACAAAGGGAGCGTGACCTGATGTCAGCGAAGATCGCGTACGCCGACGTCGAGGTCGGCACCGAACTGCCCGCGCGTACCTTCCCCGTCGACCGGGAGCGCCTCGTCCGCTATGCGGGAGCGTCGGGAGACTTCAACCCCATTCACTGGAACGAGCGGTTCGCCAAAGAGGTCGGCCTGCCGGACGTCATCGCGCACGGCATGTTCACGATGGCGGAGGCGATCCGCGTCGTGACGGACTGGACGGGCGATCCGGCCGCGGTGGTGGAGTACGGCGTGCGCTTCACCCGGCCCGTGGTGGTGCCGGACGACGAGAAGGGCGCCGAGATCGAGGTCCACGGCAAGGTCGCGGCCAAGATCGACGACGAGCAGCGCACCGTGCGGGTGGATCTGACGGTGAGCAGCGCCGGGCAGAAGGTCCTGGGCATGTCCCGCGCGGTGCTGCGGCTCGCGTGACGGGACGCGCGCCGTCCGGCCGGGACGGCGCCCCCGCACGGGCTCTCGTACGCTTGAGCGCGTGCAGGAACTCCATGACGCCCCCCTGGCCCCGCTGACCACCTTCCGCCTGGGCGGTCCCGCTGCCCGCCTCCGTACGGCTGCCACCGACGAGCAGGTGATCGCGGCCGTGCGGGAGGCGGACGCCGAAGGCACCCCGCTGCTGATCGTGGGAGGCGGGAGCAACCTCGTCATCGCCGACGAAGGCTTCCCGGGCACCGCCCTGCGCATCGCGACCACCGGCTTCTCGCTCTCCGGCACGGACCTGGAGATCGCCGCGGGGGAGAACTGGTCGGACGCCGTCGCCCGCACCGTCGAAGCCGGCCTCGCCGGTGTCGAATGCCTGGCGGGCATCCCGGGATCGGCGGGCGCGACGCCCATCCAGAACGTGGGGGCGTACGGGCAGGAGGTGTCCTCCACCATCACCGAGGTCGTCGCCTACGACCGCCGCGCCGACGAGACCGTCACCCTCTCCAACGAGGAGTGCGGCTTCTCCTACCGTCACAGCCGCTTCAAGGCGGACCCGTCCCGCTATGTGGTGCTCCGCGTCCGCTTCGCGCTGGAGGACGCGGACGGGCTCTCGGCGCCGCTGAAGTACGCCGAGACCGCCCGCGTGCTCGGAGTCGAGCCCGGCGACCGGGTCTCCGCGCAGACGGCCCGTGAGACGGTGCTCAAGCTCCGGGCCGGAAAGGGCATGGTGCTCGACCCCGAGGACCACGACACCTGGTCCGCCGGGTCCTTCTTCACCAACCCGGTGCTGGACGAAGCCGAGTTCACCGCTTTCAAGGCCCGAGTCGCGGAACGCCTGGGCGGCGATGTCGCCGCTCCCGCCTTCCCGGCGGACGACGGGCGCACGAAGACCTCCGCGGCCTGGCTCATCGACCGTGCCGGGTTCGAGAAGGGCTACGGCAAGGGCCGCGCCCGCATCTCCACCAAGCACACCCTGGCCCTCACCAACAGGGGAGACGCCACCACGGCCGATCTGCTGGCACTGGCCCGTGAGGTACGCGACGGCGTCCGTGAGGCCTTCGGCGTCACGCTGGTCAACGAACCGGTCACGGTCGGCTGCGAGTTGTGAACGGACGGCCGCGCGGCACGCGGCCCCTCAGGCCGGTGCACTGGCGTCCTCTCCGAGTGCGCTGGGGGCGCCGGGCGATGCCCCAATCCGCCCCCTGACTTTCGCCGACGCCCGGCCCGCACATGGCTCACCCCGCCTCCGCACGCCCGCGGATCAGCCCGCTGCCAGCCACTTGTCGATGTCGCTGAGCACGTCCTCGCGGACCTGGGCCGGCATCGCCGCCGCCCGGACCGACTGCCGTGCCAGCTCCGCCAGTTCGCTGTCCGTGAAGCCGTGCGTCTCCCGTGCGATGGCGTACTGCGCCGCGAGGCGCGACCCGAACAGCAGCGGGTCGTCGGCGCCCAGCGCCATCGGCACCCCCGCGTCCCAGAGCTTGCGCAGCGGTACGTCCTGGAGCTTGTCGTAGACCCCGAGCGCGACGTTCGACGCGGGACAGACCTCGCACGTCACGTTCCGTTCGGCCAGCTGCGCCAGCAGCCGCGGGTCCTCCGCCGCCCGCACGCCGTGTCCGAGGCGCGCGGCGTGCAGGTCGTCGAGGCAGTCGCGGACGCTGCTCGGGCCGGACAGCTCGCCGCCGTGCGGTGCGGCGAGCAGTCCGCCGTCCCGCGCGATGGCGAAGGCGCGGTCGAAGTCCCGGGCGAAGCCGCGCCGTTCGTCGTTGGAGAGCCCGAAACCGACGATGCCGCGGTCCCGGTAGCGCACGGCGAGCCGGGCGAGCGTACGGGCGTCCAGCGGGTGCTTCATGCGGTTCGCGGCGAGCACGATCCGCATGCCCAGCCCTGTCTCGCGGACAGCGGCGTCGACCGCGTCGATGATCGTCTCCAGGGCGGGGATCAGGCCGCCCAGCCTGGGCGCGTACGACGTCGGGTCCACCTGGATCTCCAGCCACCGCGACCCGTCCCGCACGTCCTCCTCGGCGGCCTCGCGCACGAGCCGGTGGATGTCCTCCGGCGAGCGCAGGCAGGAGCGTGCGATGTCGTAGAGGCGCTGGAACCGGAACCAGCCGCGTTCGTCGGTGGCCCGCAGTTTCGGGGGCTCACCGCCGCTGAGCGCAGCCGGAAGGTGGACGCCGTACTTGTCGGCGAGCTCCAGCAGCGTCGAGGAACGCATCGAACCGGTGAAGTGCAGGTGCAGGTGAGCCTTGGGAAGGGCGTGCAGATCTCGGACAGCCATCCACAGATTTTGCCGTACGCGCACTCCACCTGGAAGCCGCGCATCCCTGAACGGGCGCTTGCCCGAACATGAGGACGGTCCCCCGGCGACGCCGGAGGACCGTCCTCAGAATGTGCCTGCCGGCAGCCGCGTCAGTCGCGGGCCTCGCCGAGCAGCTTCTGCATGCGGGAGACGCCCTCGGCCAGGTCCTCGTCGCCGAGCGCGTACGACAGCCGCAGGTAGCCCGGGGTGCCGAAGGCCTCACCGGGAACCACCGCGACCTCCGCCTCCTCCAGGATGACCTCCGCGAGCTCGACGCTGGTGGCGGGCCGCTTGCCGCGGATCTCCTTGCCCAGCAGGCCCTTCACGGACGGGTACACGTAGAAGGCGCCCTCCGGCTCGGGGCAGACGAGACCGTCGATCTCGTTCAGCATGCGCACGATGGTGCGGCGCCTGCGGTCGAAGGCCGTGCGCATCGCGGACACTGCCTCCAGATCGCCGGAGACGGCCGCGAGCGCGGCGACCTGCGCGACATTGCTCACGTTCGAGGTGGCGTGGGACTGCAGGTTCGCCGCCGCCTTGATCACGTCCTTGGGCCCGACGATCCAGCCCACGCGCCAGCCGGTCATGGCGTAGGTCTTGGCCACGCCGTTGACGACGACGCACTTGTCGCGCACGGCGGGGACGACGGCGGGAAGCGAGGTGAACTCCGCGTCGCCGTAGACGAGATGCTCGTAGATCTCGTCTGTCATCACCCACAGTCCGTGCTCGACGGCCCACTGCCCCACGGCCTCCACCTCGGCCCGCGGGTACACCGCGCCGGTCGGGTTGGAGGGCGAGACGAAGACCACCATCTTCGTGCGTTCCGTGCGGGCGGCCTCCAACTGCTCGACGGTGACCTGGTAGTTGGAGGTCTCATCGGTCACGACGGGCACCGGGACGCCGCCGGCCAGCCGGATGGACTCGGGGTAGGTCGTCCAGTACGGCGCCGGCACGATCACCTCGTCGCCCGGGTCGAGGAGGGCCGCGAAGGACTCGTAGATGGCCTGCTTGCCGCCGTTGGTGACCAGCACCTGGGCCGGGTCGATCTCGTAGCCGGAGTCGCGCAGCGTCTTCTCGGCGATCGCGGCCTTCAGCTCGGGCAGGCCCCCGGCGGGCGTGTAACGGTGGTTCCTGGTGTCACGGCAGGCCTCGGCCGCGGCGTCCACGATGTATCCGGGCGTCGGGAAGTCCGGCTCGCCCGCGCCGAAGCCGATCACCGGCCGTCCGGAGGCCTTCAGGGCCTTCGCCTTCGCGTCGACGGCGAGCGTCGCGGATTCGGAGATCGACCCGATGCGGGCCGAGACGCGTCGTTCGGTAGGGGACTGTGCAGGTGGCGTTGCAGCGCTCATAGGGGCATGTTCCCAGACGTCCCCGGCCCCCGGCACCGGGGACGGTGCTGTGTGTGCAGCATTACGTGTTCGACGCCCGGCCGTGGAGGACGTACACTCCTACGTCGTTGGCCCCGACCGCCTCTCGGCTCGCGAACTCCGAGCAGTCGTTCCGATGCGGTAAGTTGGGGAATCGCAAAGGGTCGTAGCTCAATTGGAAGAGCACTGGTCTCCAAAACCAGCGGTTGGGGGTTCGAGTCCCTCCGGCCCTGCTCCACACACCGTCAAAAGGGCGTGTGTGCGCGTACGTACTGAATTGCACCGCCGTGTGGCCAGGCCGGACGCCGCATGGCAACGACCCGGATCAGGTGAGGACGAGTGACGGAGATCACGGACACCACCGAGGTCCCCGAGCCCGGCGGGTCGTCGGAGGGCGACAGGCCCCGTCGCGGGGGCAAGCGTGGGAAGAAGGGCCCCTTGGGCCGCCTCGCTCTGTTCTACCGGCAGATCGTCGCCGAACTCCGCAAGGTCGTCTGGCCCACCAGGCAGCAGCTGACGACGTACACCTCCGTGGTGATCGTCTTCGTGGTCATCATCATCGGTTTCGTGAGCGTGATTGACTACGGGTTCACCGAGGCCATCAAGTACGTTTTCGGCTGAGCCCGCCAGGCCCCGCTGCGCGGCGCTTTCCGTACGTTGGAATCCACGAAGCCAGGAAGAAGCAGCCACGTGTCTGATCCGAACCTGAACGATGCCGTCGAGCCTGCAGAGGGCGACGACACCGCGCGCGACATCGTCGAGGCGGCGGACGACAGCGCGGACCAGGCGGACGCCGGCGTAGCCGGAGCAGGCGTGGAAGAGGCCGCAGCCGATTCCGAGAAGGACGAGGCCGACGAGGCCGACGAGGCCGCGTCCGCCGAGGAGGGCGCGGCGGCCGAGGGCGAGGCCGAAGAGGCCGGAGAAGCCGAGATCGCCGACCCCGTCGCGGAACTCCGCGACGAACTGCGCCACCTTCCCGGCGAGTGGTACGTGATCCACACCTACGCGGGTTACGAGAACCGCGTGAAGACGAACCTCGAGCAGCGCGCCGTCTCCCTGAACGTCGAGGACTACATCTTCCAGGCCGAGGTGCCGCAGGAAGAGGTCGTCCAGATCAAGAACGGCGACCGCCGCACCGTCCGGCAGAACAAGCTTCCGGGCTACGTCCTCGTTCGGATGGACCTCACGAACGAGTCCTGGGGCGTCGTACGCAACACCCCCGGTGTCACCGGCTTCGTCGGCAACGCCTACGACCCGTACCCGCTGACCCTCGACGAGATCGTCAAGATGCTCGCCCCCGAAGCCGAGGAGAAGGCCGCCAAGGCCGCCGCGGCCGACGAGGAGGGCAAGCCGGCGGGCGGACCGGGCCGGAAGGTCGAGGTCCAGGTGCTGGACTTCGAGGTGGGCGACTCCGTCACGGTCACGGACGGCCCGTTCGCGACGCTGCAGGCGACGATCAACGAGATCAACGCGGACTCGAAGAAGGTCAAGGGCCTCGTCGAGATCTTCGGCCGCGAGACCCCGGTCGAGCTCAGCTTCGACCAGATCCAGAAGAACTAGGCGATCAAGCCCACGAAACAGCCCCTGACCAGCGCCTTAGCGTTGATCAGGGGCTGTTTCACGCCCTGTGGGCCGTCACGGGGCCGTGGAGGACTTCCGGGCCGTGCGGTACATCTCGTCCACGGCCTTCCGGGTCCGGGTCTCACTGGCCGGCATCAGGTGCGTGTACGTGCGCAGAGTGAAGCCCGGATCGGCGTGACCGAGGTACGTGCTCAGCGCCTTGATGTTCTCGCCGGAGTCGAGCAGGACCGAGGCGTAGAAGTGCCGGAGCGCATGCACGCCGTCTTCGCGGGACTCCTTGTACCTCTCACCAGGGCCGGGCACCGGGATCACACCCGCTTGAGCGAGAGCGGGCTTCCAGACGTGCTTGTTGAAGTCGTTCCGTCGCAGGGCGCCCAGCTCTGAGCCGGTGAAGTAGAGGAGTCGCGTCACCGGAGGTCCGTCGGAGCGGAGCCACGGCAGGGTGATTTCTACAGGCGGGAATGCCGTCATGTGCTCGGCCAGGGCGAAGGCCACCGAGTCGGGCAACGGCACGTCCCGGAGCTTGCCGTTCTTCGGAGGCGCGAACAGCAGCCGACCATTGACGAGCTTCACCTGCGTCGTGACATGCAGCACTCCCGTCAGGGGATCTACGTCATCGACTGCGAGCCCGAAGATCTCGCCCTGACGGAGCCCGCATCCCGCACCGACGTCGATGATCGCGCGCATGCGATCAGGCAGAGACTGGCGTACGGCGAAGACCCGATCCGCAGTCCACGGGGCAATTCGGCCGGCCGAAGGCTTCGGACGCTGCACCGACCGAGCCCGGCACGGATTCCGCGCGAGATAGCCGTCATCGACAGCGGCTGAGAGCACGGCCGAGACGTTCCCGAAGATCACACGCCGGTACGAACTAGCGGCTCCGGAGTCCTCCAGCAGCCGAGCCCACGAGCGGATGTGTGAAGGCTGGAACGATACCAGCGGACGCGGGCCCAGATGCGGGAAGGCGTGCAGACGCAGCCGCATCTCGACAGCGTTGCGCGTCGTGACGTCGGTGGTCTGCGACGCCAGCCAATCCATCGCGTATCGCTGGAACGTGACCTTGCCCGCCTTGGGGTCGATGTAGTGCCCCCGGCTCATGTCCGCTTCAACGTTGGCGAGCCAGGCGTCAGCCTTGCGCTTTTGCTTGTCGGGGAAGGACTGGCTCTTCTCGGTACCGTCCGGCGCGACGTAGCGGGCGCGGTAGCGCATGCCGGTGCCGTGGCGGTCGGTCTTGACCTTGACGGGTTTGCCGTTGGGGCCGGTGGTGGTCTTGTACCAGCGGTCTTGGACGTGCCCGGCCATCAGGCAGCCTCCTCAATCTGGGAGGTGACCCAGGCCCGGACGTCTTCGGGGTCGTAGCGAAGGTGCCGACCAACCCGGAAGCCGCGGGGACCGGTGCGCTTGCGGCGCCACTGGTAGACCGTCTCGACTGGGACGCCCAGCAGGTCGGCAAGGTCGAGCGGAGTCAGGTACCGCTCAGGCAGCGGACGCCTCATGCCGCCACCTCCCAGTCGTCCAGGTCTGCGAGGGCTTCGCGTGCGGTTTCGCGGTTGGTTTGCAGGTCGCGGTGGATGTTGGCGGCGAGCCAGGATTCGCCGGGTGTGTGTCCGTGGCCGGCGTAGGTCCAGTGGGCGAGCACGAGCGTGGAGCCCTCCGTGTCGTCGGGGTCGGGGAGTCCGCGTTCGCGGTGTTCCTGGCGGGCGCGGTAGTCGGCTCGGGTCTGGCGGAGGGCGCCGAGGGTGGTGGAGTAGCGGCGGGACTTGGTGGAGAAGTGGCCGCGGAAGCCGAGCATGTGAGCCCAGGCCCACAGCTTCCGGTCCGGGTAGAGCGCATCGAGATCGCGGCAGGCGCGGATCATCCGCCGTGTGTGGTCGGGCAGTTCGGGGTGCTTGTCGAGTTCGCTCATCTCGCCGATGCGGCGGTCCAGGGTGCCGGTGGTCTCGGCTGCCTTGGTGGCGTACTTGGCGACGTAGGAGGCCACGGCCTGTTCGTTGAGTTCCTGCCCCTCATCCCCGCCAACCGGGCGCACGTCGACTTGGGTGCCCCAACGCAGTTCCCGGGCGGGATGGTCACCGGATGCCGGCACCGGTACCGCGACCCGAGTGGCGGCGGCCTGGATCGCATCTGCGAGTAGGCCCGTGCTGGCCCAGGAGGGCGGGATCGTCTCGGGGCCTGCGGGCCCGTCGATACGGATGATGGCGTGGAAGTGGATCGCGCCACGGCGCTGGAACTCTGCGACCTTCCCGAAGGACACCTTTGCCTGATCAGCCAGAGCGGCTTGGGAGAGCCCGGCGCGTGCGGCGATCTCGCGGCGTAGGTAGATCGTGAAGCGCTGCCACAACTGCCCGGCGTGGTTGTTCCACAGCACCGCCCCGGCGTAGTCGTAGCGCTCCGGGTCGACCGCCGTCCCGAGTGCCGGAGAATCTTCCGGGTGTCGGGTCCCGCAGATGCAGCGGCCCGAGGCAGGGCGGTTGTGGACCGGGCCGAAGGAGGGTGCGGTCAGGGTGGCGAAGACCTTGGGGTGGGTGCGCACCGTGGCGGGGGTGCCTTTGCGGGGGTCTCCGGTGAGTCCGGCCCGGATGAGGTGGAAGGTGTCCCCGGCGTAGGTCCAGGCGCACGAGGGGCAGCGCGAGGCGCGGCGGTTGCCGCACGCCAGCCGTAGCGTGCCGCCCGGTTCGTGCTCGGTGGAGTAGGAGTAGAGCACCTGCCCTGTCTTGGCGTCGCGGGTGACGGTGCCGCCCTGCAGGCGGATCGGGTCGGAGCAGCCGCCGGTACGGCGCACCTGTTCCTGCCATCGGTCGAAGCCAGGGGAGTTGGCCACCCGCAGCAGGTCCGCCAGAGTCACAGGGTCGGTGCCGAACGCGGCAGCCGAAGGGGCCACCGCTTCAGGCGAGACGGGGAAGGTAGTCACGCGGCCACCGCCATGAACTCGACCGTGGTCGGGGGCTCGTCGTCGCGGCATACCCAGCAGGAGCGATAGCCCTCCTCGTACCACTCGGCCTCAACGTCGATGACCCACAGACCCCAGACCTCACCAGTGCCCTCGCACTTGGGGCACCCGCCGTCGAACGCGACCTGCTTGCGAGCCAGGGCCTCAGCATTCGGTCGGAAGTGCAGGATCGAGTTCGCGGCCATCTGTCCGGCCAGGTCGATACGGGCCTTGTTGGGGAAGCGCTCGGCCTCCGCCCGCTTCTGTTCAGCGGAGAGGCTCTTGTTGAGCCAACAGAGCCGGTAACCGGAGTGCAGCGCAGCCGTGCGGTACAGGAACTCCAGGCCCATACGAGTCGCACCCTGAACAATCCAGAACTCCAGCCGATCCCGGTCCCCACGCTGAGAGCGGCAGTCGTTCGGCATGTCGGATGCGTACAGCGCCACGGCCCGCTCTGCATTCGTCAGGTCCGAGACCGAAATCGACATTTCCGTCGGCGTTAAAGATGCGACGTGCGAAGCGGCCAACGTCACAGGCATCATGAGAGTGCCCCTTCAAGGGTCAGGGAGCGGCTGTCTGCTTGGCGGTAGGAGCCGCTCCTTGCTTTGCCTGGTCGCTGACCAGGCATTTCGTGCTCTTCGAACCGAGCGAATCAACGAAGTGCACATCCCTAAGGTTCCCTAGGGCACCCTAGGGTGTCAAGGGGTAAGCTAGGGAACCGACCCACTGACGCGAGAGGGGGCTGACGAAATGGCCGATTTGACCGAAAGTCGCGCGCCATACGCGCGCATTGCTGCCCATTACGCGGAGCTGATCACGTCTGGCGACCTGCAGCCGGGCACGCTCTTGCCGAGCATCAAGAACCTCTCGCAGGAGTGGCAAGTCAGCACGGCAACCGCTGAGAAGGCCCTAAGGAAGCTCCGCAACGAGGGTCTTGTCCGGGGGATTCACGGCATCGGCACAGAGGTGCTAGATCGCCCGGCCCCCATGTCCTCGGGATCGCAACGCCAAGATCGAGGCAGAGTGACTGGGTCAAGCTGGGGATCAGGGGAACGATCCGATTCCCACCAGGCCACCGTCACGCCGGCGCCCACCGACGTTGCCCAAGCGCTGGACATCAAGCCGGGCTCGGACGTGATCAGGCGGCGCCGTGTGTATCGCGACCGTCACGGGATCGTCGCGCACTCAACATCTTGGATTCCGGCCCGGTACGGGAAGCTGATCCCTCAGCTTGCTAAGAGCGAGCGACTGACTGGGGGAACCTCGCTCCAGCTCATCGCAGAGACCACCGGCAGGCCGATCACCCACCGCATCGACAGTGCATCGGCCCGACTGCTGACCCCCGAGGACGCGAAGCTCTTGGAGCTGGACCCCGCGAATCCCCCCGCAGAGCCGGTGGTCATGATGACTGCCAAATTTCTCGATAGTGATGGCGACATTGTTGAGTACGGCGTCGACCTCGGAGGCCCTGGCCGAACTTGGCGTACGGAGTCGGAAGTCACCCAGTAATGACGATCAACCACGTCCGTCGACCGCAGTGCGTCCTCATGGTCGGGCTGCCTGGCTCGGGCAAGACAACGCTCTCCCGGGCGCTCGAGGACCAAGGCTTCCTCAGACTGTGTCCAGACGAAGAGATGTACCGCCGACACGGCGTCTACGGAGTGGACTTCCCCCGCGGTTCGTTTCCCACCTTGGAACGCCCAGTCCTAGAGGAGACCTCAGTTGAGTTGAGGGACCACCTCAAGGCCGGGCATGACGTGGTGGTCGACCACGGGTTCTGGACGCCGAGCGAACGTGAGCGTTGGCGGTCGATTGCTTCCAGTGCAGGCGCCGCGGTAGCGATGGTGTACCTGGAGGCGACTCACGAAGAACTCTGGTCGCGTGTGAGCAAGCGGAATGCACAGCATGAAGCAGACCCGAACTCGATCTACTTCTCGGAAGACGATTTGAGTCGCTATCGGAGGCGGTTTGTCCCTCCTGAGCCAGACGAGCCACATCTTGTGTACGACGGTGAGCCCGAGTCCGTGCTCAAGGAGTTGGAAGCACCGCCAGCTCCATAGGCAAGGCCCCTGAACCGCTGTCGCTCGTTACAGGTTTCTCTACTTCATCAAGACCACCCTTCGGGTGGGGAGGTGTGGGGGTTCGCCTGGCGGTGCGCTTCAGTGGGAACCGGTCGAAGGGGACGGCCGGCACCGGTCAGCCTCAACGGCAGTGAGCAGGGAGCCGGGGAAGCTGCCGTACGGGAGCTACCGAACCAGGCCCGCGCCAGCCGGAAGGCCCAGCCCACAGGGGCAACGTGTCGGCGCCAGCACCGCGATGGCGGGGAAGCTCTTGCCCTTCGGGCATCCGGTCGCTTGGCAGATCAGTCGGCTTCACAGCCGTCGCTACGGACACGCCCTCCGGCCCGCACATGCGGGCCGCTCGGGGCTCGCGGCTGCGGCTCCGCTCCTGCCTCCGGCCCGCGCCGCCGCGCCGCAGCCCCGCGCCGCAAAGCGCCGCGAGATGTCCGATAGACGCTTTGATCCACCAAAGCCCGCGCCGAACCCACGGGAGAGCAGAACCCCGCCCACGGGCAACGCACCCCACAGCCCCAAGCGCCAGCCACCAGCAGCCAGGCAGGATCGAAGCAACGATGCGGCGCACACCGAGTTCCGTGCCAGGCCCGGAGCAGCCACCCGCCGAACCCCAAGGCGCAGGAAGAAGAGGGGCGGAGAAGAAGGGGTGTGAGCGGGGGTCGGCCGGCTCCACGGCTTTAAGCAGCCACTTTGGGGCGAGCCTCTAAGATCAGGGGCTCACTTCGGGCTATTGCGGGCAGGCGAGATGCTGCCCGAGTCGCGGCAAGCTTACGAGCCCCTGATCTCTCGCCCCAAAGCAGCTCCAGCTCAAAGCCGCTCCACCGACCTCTGAGTAGTTGAATGACTACGATGAGTTACGATAACCCACATGAACCAACGCTCAGAGTGGCAGCCCGCCACCGTCCACTTCCGTGAAGCCATCTCGCTGTACGAAGGTCGCCCAGCCGTGATGGCCACAGAGTCCCTGAAGGTTCGAACGGAACCAGGCTGGGTGCACATCGACATCACCACGAACAACGACCTCGAAGATGCACTGATCGCTGAAATCCCGTCGGACCGCATCGCTCGAATCAACCGGACGATGCCCGTCGCAGAACTCAAGGCTCGGATGCCGCGCGTACGCAGCTCAGACCAGTGAGAGTGGTCGTGTCGTGACTTCGGGCCGCCACTGGGCCGTGCGGGAGCGACCAACGGCGACAGATGACGACAACTGCCAGAGGGATCAGTGCAGGTCAAAAGGGTGCGCTAACGAGGAACTGCACGTGGCAGACTCGGCGGGCCACTTCCAGAAGAACTGAGTCGCACCGACCGCTTCCGGCAGCTCCTGTGCGGCCTCCAGGCCGTCTGAGCTGCCGGTTTCAGTGCGCACCACGGTACGGGCTATCGTGGTGCGGTATGCCTCCATGCGGATGACGGATGGAGGCGAATCACCTCTCACTAAAGACCCGGAGAGAGCATGCCTCCCAAGAAGAAGAAGGTCGCGGGGCTGATCAAGCTCCAGATCCAGGCCGGCGCCGCCAACCCGGCCCCGCCGGTCGGCCCGGCGCTGGGTCAGCACGGCGTCAACATCATGGAGTTCTGCAAGGCCTACAACGCGGCGACCGAGTCGCAGCGCGGCTGGGTCATCCCCGTGGAGATCACGGTCTACGAGGACCGCTCCTTCACGTTCATCACGAAGACGCCGCCGGCGTCGAAGATGATCCTGAAGGCCGCGGGCGTGGACAAGGGCTCCGGCACCCCGCACACCACCAAGGTCGCCAAGATCACCCGCGACCAGGTGCGCGAGATCGCCACCACGAAGATGCCCGACCTCAACGCCAACGACCTGGACCAGGCGGAGAAGATCATCGCCGGTACCGCTCGTTCGATGGGCGTGACGGTCGAGGGCTGACCGGCCCCAGACCTGTGGGAGGGCCCGCGCAGGCCCGGACCACGACTCCGTATTTGTCGTGAGGCGAGCGCCGCACGACGCCACTGTCAGGAGCAGAAGTGAAGCGCAGCAAGTACTTCCGCGAAGCGGACGCGAAGATCGACCGGGAGCGTCTCTACGCCCCGCTCGAGGCCGTCCGTCTCGCCAAGGAGACCTCCACGAAGAAGTTCGACGCGACCGTCGAGGTGGCCATGCGTCTGGGCGTCGACCCGCGCAAGGCCGACCAGATGGTCCGCGGCACCGTGAACCTGCCGCACGGCACCGGCAAGACCGCCCGGGTCCTGGTCTTCGCGACCGGTGACCGTGCAGCCGCCGCGGAGGCCGCCGGCGCCGACATCGTCGGCGCGGACGAGCTGATCGACGAGGTCGCCAAAGGCCGTCTGGACTTCGACGCCGTCGTCGCCACTCCGGACCTGATGGGCAAGGTCGGCCGCCTCGGCCGCGTGCTCGGTCCGCGTGGTCTCATGCCGAACCCGAAGACCGGGACCGTCACCCCTGATGTCACCAAGGCTGTCAACGACATCAAGGGCGGCAAGATCGAGTTCCGGGTGGACAAGCACTCGAACCTCCACTTCATCATCGGCAAGGCCTCCTTCGACGACGCCCAGCTCGTCGAGAACTACGCCGCGGCCCTCGAAGAGGTGCAGCGGCTGAAGCCGTCGGCCGCCAAGGGCCGCTACGTCAAGAAGGCCTCCATCACCACGACGATGGGCCCCGGCATCCCGGTCGACCCCAACCGCACCCGCAACCTCCTCACCGAGGAGGACCCGGCCGCCGTCTGAGCCGAGCTCGGCGCCACGGGCGTGATCTGAACCCACTGGGCCCTGTCCTCCGCGGAGGACAGGGCCCAGTGGCGTTGTACGTCCTGACTACGGGCGGGATAGGCTCGTGCGCCGACAGTGCAAGTTCACACCAGGGGGATCTGATGCGTCAGGCTCGAATCGCCGCTGCTGCGGCCTCAGTTGCTCTGATGGCCGGGCTCACGGCCTGCGGCGGCTCCGACAACGCCGGAGGCGGCGGGTCGGACAAGGACGGCCTCTCGCCCGCTCAGGCGGTGCTCGCCGAGCTGAGGCAGGCGTCGAAGAACACCGATGAGCAGGATTCGGCCAAGGTCGAGTCCGAGCAGACGCAGCACACGCCGCAGGGCGAGATGTCCACGAAGTCCGAGGGCGCGCTCGACTGGTCCGGCGGCGGCACCACCGCCGAGATGACGGTCACGCAGCAGGGCGCCGCGGCCAAGAAGCTGCCGACGAGCGGCAAGCCCATGCCGGCGAAGTACACCGAGGACGCCATGTACCTCAACATGGGCGACGACTTCGCGTCCACGGCGGGCAAGGGCAAGCACTGGCTGAAGTACGACTACGACAAGCTCGCCGAGCAGGCGGGGCCGTCGGGCGCACTCATCAAGGACCAGATGCAGAACAACAACCCCGCCCGCTCCGTGGAGCTGCTGCTGGCCAGCGGCAAGGTGAAGAAGATCGGGACGGAGAAGGTCAAGGGCCAGGAGACCGACCACTACCGCGGCACGCTCAAGGTCGACGAGCTGGCGCGGATGCAGTCCAAGAAGTTGACCGAGAAGGAGCTGGACCAGCTGTCCGACCAGCTGAAGGAGCAGGGTTTCAAGACCCAGACAGTCGACCTGTGGATCGACGGTGACGACCTGCTCGTGAAGAAGCAGGAGACGGCCAAGGGCACGAACGGCGACCTGGACTCGACGGCGTACTACTCGGACTACGGCACCGACGTCAACGTCGAGCCGCCGGCGGCCTCCGACACGCTTTCCTTCGAGGACGTGCTCGGCTCGCAGAGCTGACGCCGACCGGGGGAGTCCCGGCAGGCAGAAGCCGTACGCGGGCGGCCCGGCAGCGGATTTGGAGCTGGCGGGCCGTTCGCGTAATCTCGTACGAAGCCAAAGACCGCTGGTCGTCATCTTGCTCAATCGGGAGCACGGTGACCGAAGGATCCGCTAGCTGCGGGCGACCCGCGTAGGTGAATGAGGAAGCTCCTGTGGCATGCACGTCGCCATAGTCGAGCCACGCCCCATGCGCCTGCGCTGGGGCGTTTCGTCGTTCCAGCCCCTTCCGAGCGGTCCTCATCACCCGGAAGGAGGCCGAGGCTCATGGCGAGGGACCAGGTCGCTCCCGACAAGATCGCCGCCGTTGAGGAGATCACGAACAAGTTCCGTGACTCCAACGCCGCAGTGGTCACCGCGTACACCGGGCTTTCGGTGGCTCAGCTCAAGGAGCTGCGCCGCTCGCTCGGTGAGAACGCCCAGTACCGCGTGGTGAAGAACACGCTGACCAAGATCGCGGCGAACGAGGCCGGGATCAACGAGCTCGACGAGTTCTTCCAGGGCTCGTCGGCCGTCGCCTTCGTCACCGGTGACCCGGTCGCGGCGGCGAAGGGTCTCCGTGACTTCGCCAAGGACAACCCCTCCCTGGTCGTCAAGGGTGGGATCGTCGACGGCGCGCTGTACAGCGCCGAAGACCTGAACAAGCTCGCGGCGCTCGAATCCCGCGAGGTGCTGCTCTCCAAGCTGGCCGGCGGCATGAAGGCGTCCATGGCGAAGGCCGCGGCCACCTTCGAGGCTCCGCTGACGAAGTTCGCCCGCACCGCGGACGCGCTGCGCAGCAAGGTCGAGCAGGGCGGTGCCGAGTAATTCGGCTCCCGTCGAGGCCGGGTAGCCAACCGCGTCCGGCCGCAGCGGGCCGAAAGCCCGCCGATACATACACACGGCACCAGCCGAACTAGTGGAAGGACCGCCATCATGGCGAAGCTCAGCCAGGACGAGCTGCTCGAGCAGTTCAGCGAGATGACCCTCCTCGAGCTCTCCGAGTTCGTGAAGAAGTTCGAGGAGAAGTTCGACGTCGAGGCTGCCGCTCCGGCCGCCGTCGCCGTCGCGGCCCCCGGTCAGGGTGGTGGCGAGGCCGCCGCCGCCGAGGAGCAGGACGAGTTCGACGTCATCCTCACGGGTGCCGGCGACAAGAAGATCCAGGTCATCAAGGTCGTGCGTGAGCTGACCTCGCTGGGTCTGAAGGAGGCCAAGGAGCTCGTGGACGGCACCCCGAAGCCGGTCCTCGAGAAGGTCGCCAAGGACGCTGCCGACAAGGCCAAGGAGTCCCTCGAGGGCGCCGGCGCCTCCGTCGAGGTCAAGTGACCTGCCGAGTCGTATGACTCTCCAGCCAGGGGCGATCACCCAGCCGGGTGGTCGCCCTTCGGCGTCCCTGGAAGGGTTCCGGGCCTCCCGGAACGGGCGGGTATGGTGATCTTCGGGCTCGTGGGGCCCTTGACGAACCGCACTCGGCGCGCGATTCTCTGGGACGCGCCACACATCGATCTGTGTTCCGAGGCATGGATCGAAGGCGAAGCGGGAAGTGTTGCGGCAAGCACGTTCCGCCCCGACGATCCGAGGCCGTCGGGACGGGCCGCGGCGGAGATGAACAACTAGGGGGCCCTCCCGGAGGGAACGAAGGACAGGGTCCTCCCGGAGGAGAGATTGCCACCGGCTGGAGGCGGAGACCGGGACGCTACCCGGTCCCCGGAAATCTGCTCTGGACATCAGTGGGCCTTGTGGCTACACTGACCCTTTGCGCTGCCTGTTAGCTGCTCCCTGCCCGTCACCAGGGGCCACCGGTATGCGCGTAGAGAGTCCGAGCCCTCGGAAGGACCCCCTCTTGGCCGCCTCGCGCACTGCCTCGACTGCCAATTCGAACAACGGCGCCAGCACCGCCCCGCTGCGTATCTCTTTTGCAAAGATCAAGGAGCCCCTCGAGGTTCCGAACCTCCTCGCGCTCCAGACCGAGAGTTTTGACTGGCTGCTCGGTAACGAAGCCTGGAAGTCCCGGGTCGAGGCGGCGCTGGAAAGTGGAAACGACGTCCCGACCAAGTCCGGTCTGGAGGAGATTTTCGAGGAGATCTCCCCGATCGAGGACTTCTCCGGGTCGATGTCGCTGACGTTCCGCGACCACCGTTTCGAGCCGCCGAAGAACTCGATCGACGAGTGCAAGGAGCGTGACTTCACTTACGCCGCTCCGCTCTTCGTCACCGCTGAATTCACCAACAACGAGACCGGCGAGATCAAGTCCCAGACGGTCTTCATGGGCGACTTCCCGCTCATGACCGGCAAGGGCACCTTCGTGATCAACGGCACCGAGCGTGTCGTCGTCACGCAGCTCGTCCGCTCGCCGGGCGCTTACTTCGACAGCTCCATCGACAAGACGTCCGACAAGGACATCTACTCCGCCAAGATCATTCCTTCCCGGGGTGCCTGGCTGGAGATGGAGGTCGACAAGCGCGACATGGTCGGTGTGCGCATCGACCGCAAGCGCAAGCAATCCGTGACCGTGCTGCTCAAGGCCCTCGGCTGGACGAACGAGCAGATCCTCGAGGAGTTCGGCCAGTACGAGTCGATGCGGGCCACCCTGGAGAAGGACCACACCCAGGGCCAGGACGACGCGCTGCTCGACATCTACCGCAAGCTGCGTCCGGGCGAGCCCCCCACGCGTGAGGCCGCGCAGACGCTGCTCGAGAACCTGTACTTCAACCCGAAGCGGTACGACCTGGCCAAGGTCGGCCGGTACAAGATCAACAAGAAGCTCGGCGGGCACGAGTCGCTGGACTCCGGCGTGCTCACCACCGCCGACGTCATCGCCACGATCAAGTACCTGGTGAAGCTGCACGCGGGCGAGACGGAGTCCACGTCGGCCGAGGGCGACCACATCGTCATCGAGACCGACGACATCGACCACTTCGGCAACCGCCGCCTGCGCAACGTCGGCGAGCTCATCCAGAACCAGGTCCGTACCGGCCTCGCCCGTATGGAGCGCGTCGTCCGCGAGCGGATGACCACCCAGGACGTCGAGGCGATCACGCCGCAGACGCTGATCAACATCCGGCCGGTCGTCGCCTCCATCAAGGAGTTCTTCGGCACCAGCCAGCTGTCGCAGTTCATGGACCAGACGAACCCGATCTCCGGGCTCACCCACAAGCGCCGTCTCAACGCGCTCGGCCCGGGTGGTCTGAGCCGTGAGCGGGCCGGCTTCGAGGTCCGTGACGTGCACCCCTCGCACTACGGCCGCATGTGCCCGATCGAGACGCCCGAAGGCCCGAACATCGGTCTGATGGGTTCGCTCGCGTCGTACGGACGGGTCAACGCGTTCGGCTTCGTCGAGACCCCGTACCGGAAGGTCGTCGACGGCGTCGTCACCGACGAGGTGCACTACCTGACGGCCGACGAAGAGGACCGCTTCGTCATCGCCCAGGCGAACGCGCCGCTCACCGAGGAGATGCGGTTCGCCGAGGACCGCGTCCTGATCCGCCGCCGCGGCGGCGAGGTCGACCTCATCCCCGGTGACGACGTGGACTACATGGACGTCTCGCCGCGCCAGATGGTGTCGGTCGCGACGGCCATGATCCCCTTCCTCGAGCACGACGACGCCAACCGCGCGCTCATGGGGTCGAACATGATGCGGCAGGCCGTGCCGCTCATCAAGACCGAGTCGCCGCTGGTCGGCACCGGCATGGAGTACCGCTGCGCGGTCGACGCCGGTGACGTCATCAAGGCCGAGAAGGACGGCGTCGTCCAGGAGGTCTCCGCCGACTACGTCACGGTGACCAACGACGACGGCACGTACACCACGTACCGCGTCGCGAAGTTCACCCGCTCCAATCAGGGCACCTCCTTCAACCAGAAGGTGCTCGTGGACGAGGGCGCCCGCGTCGTCGAGGGGCAGGTGCTGGCAGACGGCCCGTCCACCGAGGAGGGCGAGCTGGCCCTCGGCAAGAACCTGCTGGTCGCGTTCATGCCGTGGGAGGGTTACAACTACGAGGACGCGATCATCCTCAGCCAGCGTCTGGTGCAGGACGACGTCCTCTCCTCGATCCACATCGAGGAGCACGAGGTCGACGCCCGCGACACCAAGCTGGGCCCGGAGGAGATCACCCGGGACATCCCGAACGTCTCCGAGGAGGTCCTGGCCGACCTGGACGAGCGCGGCATCATCCGCATCGGTGCCGAGGTCGAGGCCGGCGACATCCTGGTCGGCAAGGTCACCCCGAAGGGTGAGACAGAGCTGACCCCGGAGGAGCGCCTGCTCCGTGCGATCTTCGGTGAGAAGGCCCGCGAGGTCCGTGACACCTCCCTGAAGGTGCCGCACGGCGAGACCGGCAAGGTCATCGGCGTCCGCGTCTTCGACCGCGAGGAGGGGGACGAGCTTCCCCCGGGCGTGAACCAGCTGGTGCGCGTCTACGTGGCCCAGAAGCGCAAGATCACCGACGGTGACAAGCTCGCCGGCCGGCACGGCAACAAGGGCGTCATCTCCAAGATCCTTCCGGTCGAGGACATGCCGTTCCTCGAGGACGGCACCCCCGTCGACGTCATCCTCAACCCGCTCGGCGTCCCGTCCCGGATGAACCCGGGACAGGTGCTGGAGATCCACCTGGGCTGGCTCGCCTCCCAGGGCTGGAACGTCGCGGGAATCGACGAGGAGTGGGCGCGCCGTCTGCAGCAGATCGGCGCGGACGACGTCGAGCCGGGCACGAACGTCGCCACACCGGTCTTCGACGGTGCGCGCGAGGACGAGATCACCGGCCTGTTCCAGGCCACGGTCCCGAACCGGGACGGCGACCGGATGGTGCTGCCCTCCGGTAAGGCCCACCTGTTCGACGGCCGTTCCGGCGAGCCGTTCCCGGACCCGATCTCGGTCGGCTACATGTACATCCTCAAGCTGCACCACCTGGTCGACGACAAGCTGCACGCCCGCTCGACCGGCCCGTACAGCATGATCACCCAGCAGCCGCTGGGCGGTAAGGCCCAGTTCGGTGGCCAGCGCTTCGGTGAGATGGAGGTGTGGGCCCTGGAGGCGTACGGCGCCGCGTACGCGCTGCAGGAGCTGCTCACCATCAAGTCCGACGACGTCACCGGCCGGGTGAAGGTCTACGAAGCCATCGTCAAGGGCGAGAACATCCCCGAGCCGGGCATTCCTGAGTCGTTCAAGGTGCTCATCAAGGAGATGCAGTCGCTCTGCCTCAACGTGGAGGTGCTGTCCTCGGACGGCATGTCCATCGAGATGCGTGACACCGACGAGGACGTCTTCCGCGCGGCGGAGGAGCTCGGTATCGACCTGTCCCGGCGTGAGCCGAGCAGCGTCGAAGAGGTCTGACGGGCTTGGCCGGGACGCGACCACCAGGCGTTCCGGCCTCCCCCTCGGCCCTGGGGGCCTGGAGGCTCCGGCCTCCAAACCCCGTTCAGACCATTCATCGACACAACCCTGAGAGGGATTGACGAGAGTGCTCGACGTCAACTTCTTCGACGAACTGCGGATCGGCCTCGCCACCGCCGACGACATCCGTCAGTGGTCGCACGGCGAGGTCAAGAAGCCGGAGACCATCAACTACCGCACGCTCAAGCCCGAGAAGGACGGACTCTTCTGCGAGAAGATCTTCGGTCCGACCCGGGACTGGGAGTGCTACTGCGGCAAGTACAAGCGCGTCCGCTTCAAGGGCATCATCTGTGAGCGCTGCGGCGTCGAGGTGACCCGCGCCAAGGTGCGCCGTGAGCGGATGGGCCACATCGAACTGGCCGCGCCCGTCACGCACATCTGGTACTTCAAGGGCGTCCCGTCCCGTCTGGGCTACCTGCTCGACCTCGCCCCGAAGGACCTGGAGAAGGTCATCTACTTCGCGGCGTACATGATCACGTACGTCGACGAGGAGCGCCGCACGCGCGACCTGCCCTCCCTGGAGGCGCACGTCGGCGTCGAGCGTCAGCAGATCGAGCAGCGCCGCGACGCCGACCTCGAGGCCCGGGCCAAGAAGCAGGAGTCCGACCTGGCCGAGCTCGAGGCCGAGGGCGCCAAGGCGGACGTCCGCCGCAAGGTGCGCGAGGGCGCCGAGCGCGAGATGAAGCAGATCCGCGACCGCGCGCAGCGCGAGATCGACCGTCTCGACGAGGTGTGGTCGCGCTTCAAGAACCTCAAGGTCCAGGACCTGGAGGGCGACGAGCTGCTCTACCGCGAGCTGCGCGACCGCTTCGGGACCTACTTCGACGGCTCCATGGGCGCCGCTGCCCTGCAGAAGCGCCTGGAGACCTTCGACCTGGACGAGGAGGCGGAGCGCCTCCGCGAGATCATCCGCACCGGCAAGGGCCAGAAGAAGACCCGTGCGCTCAAGCGCCTCAAGGTCGTCTCCGCCTTCCTGCAGACCAGCAACAGCCCCAAAGGCATGGTGCTCGACTGCGTGCCGGTGATCCCGCCGGACCTGCGTCCGATGGTCCAGCTGGACGGTGGCCGCTTCGCGACCTCCGACCTCAACGACCTCTACCGCCGTGTCATCAACCGCAACAACCGTCTGAAGCGTCTGCTCGACCTCGGTGCGCCCGAGATCATCGTGAACAACGAGAAGCGGATGCTGCAGGAGGCTGTGGACGCGCTCTTCGACAACGGCCGCCGCGGCCGCCCGGTCACGGGCCCCGGCAACCGTCCGCTGAAGTCGCTGTCCGACATGCTCAAGGGCAAGCAGGGCCGCTTCCGTCAGAACCTGCTCGGCAAGCGCGTCGACTACTCGGCCCGTTCCGTGATCGTCGTCGGCCCGCAGCTCAAGCTGCACCAGTGCGGTCTGCCGAAGGCGATGGCGCTGGAGCTCTTCAAGCCGTTCGTGATGAAGCGCCTGGTCGACCTGAACCACGCGCAGAACATCAAGTCGGCGAAGCGCATGGTCGAGCGCGGCCGCACGGTCGTGTACGACGTGCTGGAAGAGGTCATCGCGGAGCACCCGGTGCTGCTCAACCGCGCACCGACCCTGCACCGCCTCGGCATCCAGGCCTTCGAGCCGCAGCTGGTCGAGGGCAAGGCCATTCAGATCCACCCGCTCGTGTGCACCGCGTTCAACGCGGACTTCGACGGTGACCAGATGGCCGTGCACCTGCCGCTGTCGGCGGAGGCGCAGGCCGAGGCCCGCATCCTGATGCTGTCCTCGAACAACATCCTCAAGCCGGCCGACGGCCGTCCGGTGACCATGCCCACGCAGGACATGGTGCTCGGGCTGTTCTTCCTCACCACCACCGAGGAGCAGCGCGAGACGGTCGGCGACGGCAGGTCGTTCAACTCCACCGCCGAAGCGATCATGGCGTTCGACGCCGGGGAGCTCTCCCTGCAGGCCGAGATCGACATCCGCTTCCCGATCGGCTCCGTGCCGCCGGCGGACTGGACGCCGCCGATGCCCGAGCAGGGCGAGCCCGAGTGGCAGCCCGGCGACGGCTTCCGGCTGCGGACGACGCTGGGCCGCGCGCTCTTCAACGAGCTGCTGCCCGAGGAGTACCCGTACGTCGAGTACTCGGTCGGCAAGAAGGAGCTCTCGCAGATCGTCAACGATCTGGCCGAGCGCTACCCGAAGGTGACCGTCGCCGCGGCGCTGGACAACCTGAAGTCGGCCGGTTACTACTGGGCGACCCGTTCGGGCGTCACCATCGCCATCTCGGACGTCGTCGTGCCCGACGCCAAGCCGGAGATCATCGCCGGTTACGAGGCGCAGGACGAGAAGGTCCAGAAGCAGTACGAGCGCGGTCTGATCACCAAGGACGAGCGCACGCAGGAGCTCATCGCGATCTGGACGAAGGCGACCAACGAGGTCTCCGAGGCGATGAGCGAGAACTTCCCGAAGACGAACCCGATCTTCATGATGGTCGACTCGGGCGCCCGAGGGAACATGATGCAGATGCGTCAGATCGCGGGTATGCGCGGTCTGGTGTCCAACGCGAAGAACGAGACCATCCCGCGGCCCATCAAGGCGTCGTTCCGTGAGGGTCTCTCCGTGCTGGAGTACTTCATCTCCACGCACGGTGCCCGTAAGGGTCTCGCGGACACCGCTCTGCGTACCGCCGACTCCGGCTACCTGACGCGTCGCCTCGTCGACGTCTCGCAGGACGTGATCATCCGCGAGGAGGACTGCGGCACCGACCGCGGCCTCAAGCTGGAGATCGCGGCCAAGGGCGCCGACGGCGTGCTGCGCAAGGCGAACGACGTCGAGACGAGCGTGTACGCGCGCTGCCTCGCCGAGGACATCGTCGTCGACGGCAAGGTGCTGGCCCCGGCGGGCACCGACCTGGGCGACGTGCTCATCGACGAGCTGGTGCGGCACGGCGTGGAGACGGTCAAGACCCGCTCGGTCCTCACCTGCGAGTCGGCGGTCGGCACGTGCGCCATGTGCTACGGGCGTTCGCTGGCCACCGGCAAGCTGGTCGACATCGGCGAGGCCGTCGGCATCATCGCGGCCCAGTCCATCGGTGAGCCCGGCACCCAGCTGACGATGCGTACCTTCCACACCGGTGGTGTGGCCGGTGACGACATCACGCAGGGTCTGCCGCGTGTCGTCGAGCTGTTCGAGGCCCGTACGCCCAAGGGCGTGGCGCCGATCTCCGAGTCGGCCGGCCGGGTCCGCATCGAGGAGACGGAGAAGACCAAGAAGGTCGTCGTCACCCCGGACGACGGCTCGGACGAGACCTCGTACGCCGTGTCGAAGCGTGCACGCCTGATGGTGGGCGAGGGCGACCACGTGAGCGTCGGTCAGGCGCTGACGGTGGGTGCCACCAACCCGCACGACGTGCTGCGCATCCTCGGCCAGCGTGCGGTCCAGGTGCACCTGGTCGGCGAGGTCCAGAAGGTCTACAACTCGCAGGGCGTGTCGATCCACGACAAGCACATCGAGATCATCATCCGGCAGATGCTGCGCCGCGTGACGATCATCGAGTCCGGTGACGCCGAGCTGCTGCCGGGCGAGCTGGTGGAGCGCACGAAGTTCGAGGGTGAGAACCGTCGGGTCGTGCAGGAGGGCGGTCACCCCGCCTCCGGCCGTCCGCAGCTGATGGGTATCACCAAGGCTTCGCTGGCCACCGAGTCGTGGCTGTCGGCGGCGTCCTTCCAGGAGACGACCAGGGTCCTCACCGACGCGGCGATCAACGCCAAGTCGGACTCCCTGATCGGCCTCAAGGAGAACGTCATCATCGGTAAGCTCATCCCGGCGGGTACGGGCCTGTCCCGCTACCGCAACATCCGGGTGGAGCCCACCGAAGAAGCCAAGGCCGCGATGTACTCGGCCGTCGGCTATGACGACATCGACTACTCGCCGTTCGGTACGGGCTCCGGGCAGGCCGTTCCGCTTGAGGACTACGACTACGGGCCGTACAACGCCTGAGCCGGTCCAACGGCCTGAGCCGAGGTCATAGCTCTGCTACAGAGGGCGGTCACCCCTACCGGGGATGGCCGCCCTCTGTGCAATATGAGGTTCTGGGGGTGGTGCGGATGCTGGCGGGAAACGCGGACCGGGACCGAGCGGCCGACGTGCTCAAGGCTGCCTACGCGGAGGGCAGGCTGACGAAGGACGAGTACGACTACCGCATCGGCCGTGCCATGGCCGCGCGCACGATCGAGGAGCTGCAGCAGCTCACCGCGGACGTCCCCAACGGCCCCAGCGCCCTGCCGCCGACCTATCAACGGCCGCAGCCGCACCCGCAGGGGCAGCTGATGCCTCTGCAGCAGCCGCCGCCGATCGTTCCGTACGCGCCCCCGCACAGGCCGCAGAACGGCACGGCGACGGCGGCACTGGTCTGCGGGATCATCTCGCCGCTTGTCTGGGGGCTTTCGGCGATCCCCGCGGTCATCCTCGGGCACAAGGCGCGGAACGAGATCAGGCGTACCGGTGAGCAGGGCGAGGGCGCCGCGACCGTGGGGCTCGTTCTCGGCTGGTTGTGGATCGCACTGGGCGCGATGATGATGCTCTTCATCGTGGGCTGAGGGCGCCTGCGAGCTGCACTTCGGCTGCGTGGATACTTGTTTTGACCGGGGACGACGCGATAGGTACGCTCTGACCTTGTGCCTGGGGTGCCCCCTGCGCTCCCGTAAGCGGATCTGACGCTCGGGAAAAGAGTCGGCGGCACCGGAATCTGCATGCCTTTCACCTGAGAGGTCCCTCGTTTCAGCGCGAGACCGTGCAGTCTCCGACACACCCGACCTCGTGGGTCGGGGATGTGGCCCAGGTTAGTTTTACCGAGACGGCACACAGAAACCGGAGAAACTGTGCCTACGATCCAGCAGCTGGTCCGGAAGGGCCGGCAGGACAAGGTCGAGAAGAACAAGACGCCCGCACTTGAGGGTTCCCCTCAGCGTCGTGGCGTCTGCACGCGTGTCTTCACCACCACCCCGAAGAAGCCGAACTCGGCCCTGCGTAAGGTCGCGCGTGTGCGTCTGACCAGCGGGATCGAGGTCACGGCCTACATTCCGGGTGAGGGCCACAACCTGCAGGAGCACTCCATCGTGCTCGTGCGTGGCGGCCGTGTGAAGGACCTGCCGGGTGTTCGCTACAAGATCATCCGCGGCTCCCTCGACACGCAGGGCGTCAAGAACCGCAAGCAGGCTCGCAGCCGCTACGGCGCCAAGAAGGAGAAGTAAGCATGCCTCGTAAGGGCCCCGCCCCGAAGCGCCCGGTCATCATCGACCCGGTGTACGGCACTCCTCTGGTGACCTCCCTCATCAACAAGGTGCTGCTGAACGGCAAGCGTTCCACTGCGGAGCGCATCGTCTACGGCGCCATGGAGGGCCTGCGTGAGAAGACGGGCAACGACCCGGTCATCACGCTGAAGCGCGCGCTGGAGAACATCAAGCCGACCCTCGAGGTCAAGTCCCGTCGTGTCGGTGGCGCCACCTACCAGGTGCCGGTCGAGGTCAAGCCCGGCCGCGCCTCCACTCTCGCGCTGCGCTGGCTCGTGGGCTACGCCCGCGCCCGCCGTGAGAAGACCATGACCGAGCGCCTGCTGAACGAGCTGCTCGACGCCTCCAACGGCCTCGGCGCAGCAGTGAAGAAGCGCGAGGACACCCACAAGATGGCCGAGTCCAACAAGGCCTTCGCGCACTACCGCTGGTAGTCGCAGACCCCATCGAGACCGAGAGAAGACTGAAGCCTTATGGCTACCACTTCACTTGACCTGGCCAAGGTCCGGAACATCGGGATCATGGCCCACATCGACGCGGGCAAGACGACGACCACCGAGCGGATCCTGTTCTACACCGGTCGCAGCTACAAGATCGGTGAGGTCCACGACGGCGCAGCCACGATGGACTGGATGGCCCAGGAGCAGGAGCGCGGCATCACGATCACGTCTGCCGCGACGACCACTCACTGGCCGCTCAACGACGTCGACTACACCATCAACATCATCGACACCCCCGGGCACGTCGACTTCACCGTCGAGGTGGAGCGTGCGCTGCGTGTGCTCGACGGTGCGGTGACGGTGTTCGACGGCGTGGCCGGCGTCGAGCCGCAGTCCGAGACCGTCTGGCGGCAGGCGGACCGGTACGGCGTGCCGCGTATCTGCTTCGTCAACAAGCTCGACCGGACCGGCGCGGAGTTCCACCGCTGCGTCGACATGATCGTGGACCGCCTCGGCGCGGTGCCGCTGGTCATGCAGCTTCCGATCGGGACCGAGGCGGACTTCAAGGGCGTCGTCGACCTCGTCAGCATGAAGGCGATGGTCTGGTCGCCCGAGGCGAAGATGGGCGAGATGTACGACACCGTCGACATCCCGGCCACGCACCTCGAGGCCGCCGACGAGTGGCGCGGCAAGCTGCTCGAGGCCGTCGCGGAGAACGACGAGGAGATGATGGAGCTGTACCTGGAGGGCCAGGAGCCCACCGAGGAGCAGCTCTACACGGCGATCCGCCGCATCACTCTCGCCTCCACCGGCGCCGAGGGCACGATCACGGTCACCCCGGTGTTCTGCGGTACCGCGTTCAAGAACAAGGGCGTGCAGCCCCTGCTCGACGCGATCGCCCGCTACCTTCCCTCCCCGCTGGACGTCGAGGCCATCGAAGGCCACTCCGTCAAGGACTCGGAAGAGGTCCTGACGCGGAAGCCGTCCGAGGAGGAGCCGATGTCGGCGCTCGCTTTCAAGATCGCGAGCGACCCGCACCTCGGCAAGCTGACCTTCATCCGCGTCTACTCCGGCAAGCTGACCACCGGCTCGCAGGTGATGAACTCGGTGAAGGGCAAGAAGGAGCGCATCGGCAAGATCTACCGGATGCACGCGAACAAGCGTGAGGAGATCGAGTCGGTGGGTGCCGGCGACATCGTCGCCGTCATGGGTCTCAAGCAGACCACCACCGGCGAGACCCTCTGCGACGCGAGCAACCCGGTGATCCTGGAGTCGATGGAGTTCCCGGCTCCGGTGATCGAGGTCGCCATCGAGCCGAAGTCGAAGGGCGACCAGGAGAAGCTGGGCGTCGCGATCCAGCGGCTGGCCGAGGAGGACCCGTCCTTCCAGGTCAAGACCGACGAGGAGACCGGCCAGACGATCATCGCGGGCATGGGCGAGCTGCACTTGGACGTGCTGGTCGACCGCATGAAGCGCGAGTTCAAGGTCGAGGCCAACGTCGGCAAGCCGCAGGTGGCGTACCGCGAGTCGCTGCGCAAGCCGGTCGACAAGGTGGACTACACCCACAAGAAGCAGACCGGTGGTTCCGGTCAGTTCGCGAAGGTGCAGATCGCTGTCGAGCCGCTCGAGGGTGACGGCTACGAGTTCGTCAACCAGGTCACCGGTGGCCGCATCCCCAGGGAGTACATCCCGTCCGTGGATGCCGGCTGCCAGGAGGCCATGGAGTTCGGCGTACTGGCGGGCTACCCGCTGACCGGCGTCCGCGTGACGCTGCTCGACGGTGCCTTCCACGACGTCGACTCCTCCGAGATGGCGTTCAAGATCGCCGGTTCCATGGCGTTCAAGGATGCCGCCCGGAAGGCGAGCCCGGCCCTGCTGGAGCCCATGATGAAGGTCGAGGTCACCACGCCCGAGGAGTACATGGGCGACGTGATCGGCGACATCAACTCCCGCCGTGGCCAGGTTCAGTCCATGGACGACAGGAGTGGCGCCAAGCTCGTCACCGGCCTGGTCCCGCTGTCGGAGATGTTCGGTTACGTCGGCGACTTGCGCAGCAAGACCTCCGGCCGTGCCAACTACTCCATGCAGTTCGACTCCTACGCCGAGGTTCCGCGGAGCGTCGCAGAGGAGATCATCGCGAAGGCCAAGGGCGAGTAACTCGACGTTCCTCACCCATTAGGCTGGAGCAAAGGCATTCGGGGCACTCCGGCACAGACCGTACGGCTCGTCCGGCGGCTGTGCCGGGGTCCCGGCCGCCAGCCCCCCAGGGAACCGGTCAAGGGCAACCCCCTCGGGGTCCTGGCCAGTTCATAACGACCACCTGAACCCCTCCGCAGAATGTGGAGGGTGTACAGCACCAGTCCACAGGAGGACCCCAGTGGCGAAGGCGAAGTTCGAGCGGACTAAGCCGCACGTCAACATCGGCACCATCGGTCACATCGACCACGGTAAGACGACTCTTACCGCGGCGATCACCAAGGTGCTGCACGACAAGTACCCGGAGCTGAATGAGGCTTCCGCGTTCGAGAACATCGACAAGGCGCCGGAAGAGCGCCAGCGCGGTATCACCATCTCCATCGCGCACGTCGAGTACCAGACGGAGAACCGTCACTACGCGCACGTGGACTGCCCGGGTCACGCGGACTACATCAAGAACATGATCACCGGTGCCGCCCAGATGGACGGTGCCATCCTCGTGGTCGCCGCCACCGACGGCCCGATGCCGCAGACGAAGGAGCACGTCCTCCTGGCCCGCCAGGTCGGCGTTCCCTACATCGTGGTCGCCCTCAACAAGGCGGACATGGTGGACGACGAGGAGATCATGGAGCTCGTCGAGCTCGAGGTCCGTGAGCTCCTCTCGGAGTACGAGTTCCCGGGCGACGACGTTCCCGTCGTCAAGGTCTCGGCGCTCAAGGCCCTCGAGGGCGACGCCGAGTGGGGCGACTCCATCGTCAAGCTGATGGACGCCGTCGACGGCGCGATCCCGCAGCCCGAGCGTGACGTCGAGAAGCCGTTCCTGATGCCGATCGAGGACGTCTTCACGATCACCGGTCGCGGTACGGTCGTCACCGGCCGTATCGAGCGCGGTGTCCTGAAGGTCAACGAGAATGTCGACATCATCGGCATCAAGGAGACCAAGACCTCGACGACCGTCACCGGTATCGAGATGTTCCGCAAGCTCCTCGACGAGGGCCAGGCCGGTGAGAACGTCGGTCTGCTCCTCCGTGGCATCAAGCGCGAGGACGTCGAGCGCGGCCAGGTCATCATCAAGCCGGGTTCGGTCACGCCGCACACCGAGTTCGAGGCGCAGGCGTACATCCTGTCGAAGGACGAGGGTGGCCGTCACACCCCCTTCTTCAACAACTACCGTCCGCAGTTCTACTTCCGCACCACGGACGTGACCGGCGTCGTGACCCTCCCCGAGGGCACTGAGATGGTCATGCCGGGCGACAACACCGAGATGAGCGTCCAGCTCATCCAGCCCGTCGCCATGGAAGAGGGCCTGAAGTTCGCCATCCGTGAGGGTGGCCGTACGGTGGGCGCCGGCCAGGTCACCAAGATCGTCAAGTGACCTCGACGCGTTAGCGTTCCCGGCCATCGCTGCTGGGGGAGAGGGCCCGTACGACTCCGGTCGTGCGGGCCCTCTTCGCTGCCCGTCTACGATGGACGAGCCGGCGCGCACCTCTGCCACGGGGGCGCGACCTTCTCTCAGGGAGCCGCTTCATGCTGCGCACCATGTTCAAGTCCAAGATCCACCGTGCGACGGTGACGCAGGCGGACCTGCACTACGTGGGATCCGTCACCGTCGACGCCGAACTCATGGACGCCGCCGACCTGTTGGCGGGTGAGCTCGTCCACATCGTCGACATCACGAACGGCTCGCGGCTGGAGACGTACGTGATCGAGGGCGAGCGCGGCTCCGGTGTGATCGGTGTCAACGGGGCCGCGGCGCACCTGGTGCACCCCGGTGATCTGGTCATCCTGATCAGCTACGCGCAGGTCGACGACGCGGAGGCGCGATCACTGCGGCCCGCCGTGGTGCACGTCGACGCGGACAACCGGATCGTCGGACTGGGCGCGGACGCTGGCGAGCCGGTACCGGGCAGTGACTCGGTGAGGAGCCCGCTGGCCGTTCCGGCCCCGGCGGTGAGCTAGGGGAGCGCTCTCCGGTTGGGGCGTCCGGGCCTTCATCGGCGACTCCGAAACAGGTACGGGTTGCTCGCTGCGCGGACCGGGCGCCCCGGAACGGGAAGGCAGCACACTCGAAGTGCTGAACGCCACACGAGGATGCGCCCGGTGAAATCCTTTGAAAGGCCGTGAACACGGGCCTGTCGGCCGCCGTGGGCTCGATTGGCATGAGCCAAACGCCTTATGGCACACTGTGCAGGTTGCTCGGTTGAGTGCCGATGCTGCGCGCCTCCCGCCGGGAGGACTGGAAGCGAGTCCCAGAGTATTCGTCGCCCCTTATCAGGAGCGGAAGTACGGGAATCTTCCGGGAAGTGCAGGAGGGGCTTCCAGCCAGGCACCTGGTGGGTCTGTACCCCCGGTTCTTCCTTTCGCAAGGAACACACCGCGATTCTTCGCGGCTCGTTGCCGGAAGGAAGCCGACACGCCCGACCGCGTGGGTCGGACGGGTCGTCGGAGGACAGAACCCATGGGTTCCAGAGCGTTACGAGAGACAGGACTACGAAGTAGCCATGGCGGGACAGAAGATCCGCATCCGGCTCAAGGCCTACGACCACGAGGTCATCGACAACTCGGCGAAGAAGATCGTCGAGACGGTGACCCGCACTGGAGCGTCGGTCGCGGGCCCGGTGCCGCTGCCCACAGAGAAGAACGTGTACTGCGTCATCAAGTCGCCGCACAAGTACAAGGACGCGCGCGAGCACTTCGAGATGCGCACCCACAAGCGTCTGATCGACATCCTCGACCCGACGCCCAAGACCGTTGACTCGCTGATGCGCCTGGACCTCCCGGCCGGCGTCGACATCGAGATCAAGCTCTGAGGGGTGCGGGAAGAAGATGGCTAAGCAGATCAAGGGAGTCCTGGGCGAGAAGCTCGGCATGACCCAGGTCTGGGACGACAAGAACCGCGTCGTTCCCGTGACCGTCGTCAAGGCCGGGCCCAATGTCGTGACCCAGGTCCGCACCGCAGACAAGGACGGCTACGAAGCCGTTCAGATCGCCTTCGGCGAGATCGACCCGCGCAAGGTGAACAAGCCCCTCAAGGGCCACTTCGCCAAGGCCGACGTCACTCCCCGCCGCCACCTCGTCGAGCTGCGTACCGCTGACGCCAGCGAGTACACCCTCGGCCAGGAGATCACCGCCGACACCTTCGAGTCGGGCGGCAAGGTGGACGTGACCGGTAAGTCCAAGGGCAAGGGCTTCGCCGGTGGCATGAAGCGCCACGGCTTCCGCGGGGGCAAGGCTTCGCACGGTGCGCACCGCGTGCACCGCAAGCCGGGCGCCATCGGCGGCTGCGCCACCCCCGGCCGTGTCTTCAAGGGCACGAGGATGGCCGGCCGCATGGGCAACGAGCGGGTCACCACCCAGAACCTGACCGTCCATGCCGTTGACGCGGAGAAGGGCCTGCTGCTCATCAAGGGCGCAGTCCCCGGTCCGAACGGCGGCCTCGTCCTGGTCCGTACAGCGGCCAAGGGGGCCTGAGGTAACCGATGAGCACCATTGACATCCTTTCGCCGGCCGGCGACAAGACCGGGACCGTCGATCTCCCCTCGGAGATCTTCGACGTACAGGTCAGCGTTCCGCTGATCCACCAGGTCGTCGTCGCGCAGCTGGCCGCTGCCCGACAGGGCACGCACAAGACCAAGACCCGCGGCGAGGTCCGCGGCGGTGGCAAGAAGCCTTACCGCCAGAAGGGCACCGGCCGCGCCCGCCAGGGCTCGACCCGCGCGCCGCAGTTCGCCGGCGGTGGCGTCGTGCACGGCCCCGTCCCGCGTGACTACTCGCAGCGGACCCCGAAGAAGATGAAGGCGGCCGCCCTGCGCGGTGCCCTCTCGGACCGGGCCCGTCACAGCCGGGTGCACGTCGTCTCCGGTGTCGTCGAGAACGAGATCTCGACGAAGGCCGCGAAGACGCTGCTGGGCAAGATCAGCGAGCGCAAGCACGTGCTGCTGGTGGCCGAGCGCGGCGACGAGCAGGCATGGCTGTCCGCTCGCAACCTGCCCCAGGTGCACATCCTGGAGCCGGGACAGCTGAACACGTACGACGTGCTGGTCTCCGACGACGTGGTCTTCACGAAGGCCGCCTTCGAGTCCTTCGTGGCCGGCCCGCAGAAGGCCGCCACCTCTGAGCTCGAAGGGAGCGACGCCTGATGAGCGAGGCGAACGCCGCAACGGCCACCAGCAAGACGTTCACGGACCCCCGTGACATCTTGATCAAGCCGGTGGTCTCGGAGAAGAGCTACGCACTGCTGGACGAGGGCAAGTACACCTTCATCGTCGACCCGCGTGCCAACAAGACCCAGATCAAGCAGGCCGTCGAGGCGGTCTTCTCGGTCAAGGTCAGCGGGGTCAACACCCTCAACCGCCAGGGCAAGCGCAAGCGCACCCGCACCGGTTACGGCAAGCGCGCCGACACCAAGCGCGCTGTGGTGACCCTCGCCGAGGGCGACCGTATCGACATCTTCGGCGGCCCGGTCTCCTGACGGAGACAGGACCGTCCGATATCGGACGAGGACTGAGAAATGGGTATCCGCAAGTACAAGCCGACGACTCCGGGCCGTCGTGGCGCCAGTGTCGCCGACTTCGTCGAGGTCACGCGGTCCACGCCGGAGAAGTCGCTGGTCCGCCCGCTGCACAGCAAGGGCGGCCGTAACAACGCCGGTCGTGTGACCGTTCGCCACCAGGGTGGTGGCCACAAGCGCGCCTACCGCGTGATCGACTTCCGTCGTCACGACAAGGACGGCGTGCCGGCAAAGGTCGCGCACATCGAGTACGACCCGAACCGCACCGCACGCATCGCACTGCTGCACTACGCCGACGGCGAGAAGCGCTACATCCTCGCCCCGGCCGGCCTGAAGCAGGGCGCGCGCGTGGAGAACGGCCCCGGGGCCGACATCAAGCCGGGCAACAACCTGGCGCTGCGCAACATCCCGGTCGGTACGACCATCCACGCCATCGAGCTGCGGCCCGGCGGCGGCGCGAAGTTCGCCCGGTCCGCCGGTGCGTCCGTGCAGCTGCTGGCGAAGGAGGGCCGCATGGCCCACCTGCGCATGCCGTCCGGTGAGATCCGCCTGGTCGACGTCCGCTGCCGCGCCACTGTCGGCGAGGTCGGCAACGCCGAGCAGTCGAACATCAACTGGGGCAAGGCCGGCCGTATGCGCTGGAAGGGCGTCCGCCCGACCGTCCGCGGTGTGGTCATGAACCCGATCGACCACCCGCACGGTGGTGGTGAGGGTCGTACCTCCGGTGGCCGCCACCCGGTTTCGCCGTGGGGTCAGAAGGAGGGCCGTACGCGCTCGCCGAAGAAGGCCAGCAACAAGTACATCGTCCGCCGCCGCAAGACGAACAAGAAGCGCTAGGAGGCGGGTTTTAGATGCCGCGCAGTCTTAAGAAGGGGCCCTTCGTCGACGACCACCTGACCAAGAAGGTGGACGCCCAGAACGAGGCCGGCTCCAAGAACGTCATCAAGACCTGGTCCCGCCGCTCCATGATCGTCCCGGCCATGCTCGGCCACACGATCGCGGTGCACGACGGCCGCAAGCACGTCCCGGTGTTCGTCACCGAGTCGATGGTCGGCCACAAGCTCGGCGAGTTCGCGCCGACCCGCACCTTCCGCGGCCACGTCAAGGACGACCGCAAGTCGCGTCGTCGCTGATGGCGGGTGTGAAGACTATGACTGACACCGAAGGGACAACCATGGAAGCCAGGGCCTCCGCGCGCTACGTGCGCGTCACGCCCATGAAGGCCCGCCGGGTGGTGGACCTTGTCCGTGGCATGGCTGCCACGGAGGCTCAGGCGGTCCTGCGCTTCGCCCCGCAGGCCGCGAGCGTGCCGGTGGGCAAGGTGCTGGACAGCGCAATCGCCAACGCCGCCCACAACTACGACCACACGGACGCCGACAGCCTCTTCATCTCCGAGGCCTACGTCGACGAGGGCCCGACCCTGAAGCGGTTCCGGCCGCGCGCCCAGGGGCGTGCCTACCGGATCCGTAAGCGGACGAGCCACATCACGGTGGTCGTGAGCAGCAAGGAAGGAACCCGGTAATGGGCCAGAAGGTAAACCCGCACGGGTTCCGCCTCGGCATCACCACCGACTTCAAGTCGCGGTGGTACGCCGACAAGCTCTACAAGGACTACGTCAAGGAAGACGTCGCGATCCGCAAGATGCTCACGCAGGGCATGGAGCGGGCCGGCATCTCCAAGGTCGAGATCGAGCGCACCCGCGACCGTGTCCGGGTCGACGTGCACACCGCGCGTCCGGGCATCGTCATCGGCCGCCGCGGCGCGGAGGCCGACAGGCTCCGGGGCAACCTGGAGAAGCTGACCGGCAAGCAGATCCAGTTCAACATCCTCGAGGTCAAGAACCCCGAGACGGATGCGCAGCTGGTGGCCCAGGCCGTCGCCGAGCAGCTTTCCTCCCGCGTCTCCTTCCGTCGCGCCATGCGCAAGAGCATGCAGACGACGATGAAGGCCGGCGCGAAGGGCATCAAGATCCAGTGCGGTGGCCGTCTCGGCGGCGCCGAGATGTCCCGCTCGGAGTTCTACCGCGAGGGCCGCGTGCCCCTGCACACGCTCCGCGCGAACGTCGACTACGGCTTCTTCGAGGCCAGGACCACCTTCGGCCGTATCGGCGTGAAGGTCTGGATCTACAAGGGTGACGTCAAGAACATCGCTGAGGTCCGCGCCGAGAACGCCGCCGCCCGTGCGGGCAACCGCCCGTCGCGTGGTGGCGGTAACGACCGCCCCCGTCGTGGTGGCGAGCGTGGCGGTCGCGGCCGTAAGCCGCAGCAGCAGAGCGCACCCGCCGAGGCCCCCAAGGCCGAGGCAGTGGCTCCCGCTGGTGCGGCCGCAGAACCCGGCGCTGCCGGGAAGGAGGGCTGACCGCCATGCTTATCCCGCGCAGGGTCAAGCACCGCAAGCAGCACCACCCGAAGCGCTCGGGCATGGCCAAGGGTGGCACCGAAGTCAGCTTCGGTGAGTACGGCATCCAGGCAGTCACCGCTGCCTATGTGACGAACCGGCAGATCGAGGCAGCTCGTATCTCCATGACTCGTCACATCAAGCGTGGTGGCAAGGTCTGGATCAACATCTACCCGGACCGTCCGCTCACGAAGAAGCCCGCCGAGACCCGCATGGGTTCCGGTAAGGGTTCTCCGGAGTGGTGGGTCGCGAACGTCAAGCCTGGGCGCGTGATGTTCGAGCTGTCCTACCCGAACGAGAAGATTGCCAAGGAGGCGCTCACCCGCGCCGCCCACAAGCTTCCGATGAAGTGCCGCATCGTTCGGCGCGAGGCAGGTGAGTCGTGATGGCGGCCGGGACCAAGGCCTCCGAGCTGCGTGAGCTGGGCGACGAGGAGCTTCTCGGCAAGCTTCGCGAGTCCAAGGAAGAGCTGTTCAACCTCCGCTTCCAGGCGGCGACCGGGCAGTTGGAGAACCACGGCCGCCTCAAGGCCGTGCGTAAGGACATCGCCCGGATCTACACCCTGATGCGTGAGCGCGAGCTGGGCATCGAGACGGTGGAGAGCGCCTGATGAGCGAGACGAATGTGACTGAGACGAAGCAGGAGCGCGGCTTCCGCAAGACCCGTGAGGGTCTGGTCGTCAGCGACAAGATGGACAAGACCGTCGTCGTCGCCGTCGAGGACCGCGTGAAGCACGCGCTGTACGGCAAGGTCATCCGCCGTACCAACAAGCTCAAGGCTCACGACGAGCAGAACGCCGCCGGGGTCGGCGACCGTGTCCTCCTCATGGAGACCCGGCCGCTGTCCGCGACCAAGCGCTGGCGCATCGTCGAGATCCTCGAGAAGGCGAAGTAACCAGTTCCGTCCAGGAATTGGCAGGCAAACAGCCTGGGGACCCCCAGGACAGTTCCGCCAGGCTCGGCAGGGCGCGCCCGTATCGGGCGTGACCCTGCCGGGAACCGGCAGACGATCAGGAGATAGACGTGATCCAGCAGGAGTCCCGGCTGCGCGTCGCCGACAACACGGGTGCGAAAGAGATTCTCACCATCCGTGTGCTCGGCGGTTCGGGCCGGCGCTACGCGGGCATCGGTGACGTCGTCGTCGCTACCGTCAAGGACGCGATCCCCGGCGGGAACGTGAAGAAGGGCGACATCGTCAAGGCCGTCATCGTGCGCACCGTGAAGGAGCGCCGCCGGCCCGATGGCTCGTACATCCGCTTCGACGAGAACGCGGCGGTCATCCTCAAGAACGACGGTGACCCTCGCGGCACCCGCATCTTCGGCCCCGTGGGCCGGGAGCTGCGCGAGAAGAAGTTCATGAAGATCATCTCGCTCGCGCCGGAGGTGCTGTAACCGATGAAGATCAAGAAGGGCGACCTGGTCCAGGTCATCACCGGCAAGGACAAGGGCAAGCAGGGCAAGGTCATCGTGGCCTACCCCCGCGAGGACCGCGTCCTGGTCGAGGGTGTGAACCGGGTCAAGAAGCACACCAAGGCCGGCCAGACCGCTCGTGGTTCGAAGACGGGCGGAATCGTGACGACCGAGGCTCCGGTCCACGTGAGCAACGTGCAGCTCGTGGTGGAGAAGGACGGCAAGAAGGTCGTCACCCGCGTCGGATACCGCTTCGATGACGACGGCAACAAGATCCGCGTTGCCAAGCGGACCGGTGAGGACATCTGATGACTGCCACCACAGAAGCACCGCGCCTCAAGCAGCGCTACCGCTCCGAGATCAAGGGCAAGCTGCACGACGAGTTCAAGTACGAGAACGTCATGCAGGTTCCCGGTCTCACCAAGATCGTGGTCAACATGGGTGTGGGCGACGCCGCCCGCGACTCCAAGTTGATGGACGGAGCCATCCGTGACCTGGCCACGATCACCGGCCAGAAGCCGGCCGTGACCAAGGCCCGTAAGTCCATCGCGCAGTTCAAGCTGCGTGAGGGCCAGCCGATCGGTGCCCACGTGACGCTGCGTGGCGACCGGATGTGGGAGTTCCTCGACCGCCTGCTGTCGCTCGCGCTGCCGCGCATCCGCGACTTCCGCGGTCTGTCGCCGAAGCAGTTCGACGGCAGGGGCAACTACACCTTCGGTCTCACGGAGCAGGTCATGTTCCACGAGATCGACCAGGACAAGATCGACCGGGTCCGGGGCATGGACATCACCGTGGTCACCACGGCGACCAGCGACGACGAGGGGCGTGCCCTGCTTCGTCACCTCGGATTCCCGTTCAAGGAGAACTGATCATGGCGAAGAAGGCTCTGATCTCCAAGGCCAGCCGCAAGCCGAAGTTCGCTGTCCGCGCGTACACGCGCTGCCAGCGCTGCGGCCGTCCGCACTCCGTCTACCGCAAGTTCGGCCTGTGCCGTGTGTGCCTTCGCCAGATGGCGCACCGCGGCGAGCTGCCGGGCGTGACCAAGAGCTCCTGGTAACCCTCCAGGCCGTACGGGAAGCGCTCCACAGGGGCGTCTCCCGGCGGCAGGATCCTCCGGGATCCAGGGTCAACCAGGGCTCTCGGTAAGAGCATCAAGGCCGTCGGGGTCCATCCGCACATGGCTTAGGCTTGTGTGGTTGGGCGCTCGACGTCCATGACCGTCTTACTACGCCGTAGGTCCCCGCACCCCACCCGTCCCGTCTGCGAAGTACGGGGAGAGGGAGGGCGCATACAGGAAACCCCGGCGAGAGAGGCCGAAGGCCATCACATGACCATGACCGATCCGATCGCAGACATGCTGACACGTCTGCGGAACGCGAACTCGGCGTACCACGACTCCGTTGCGATGCCGCACAGCAAGATCAAGTCGCACATCGCGGAGATCCTCCAGCAGGAGGGCTACATCACCGGCTGGAAGACCGAGGACGCGCCGGTCGGCAAGAACCTCGTTCTCGAGCTGAAGTTCGGGCCCAACCGCGAGCGCTCGATCGCCGGCATCAAGCGGATCTCGAAGCCCGGCCTCCGGGTTTACGCAAAGTCCACCAACCTGCCGAAGGTGCTCGGCGGCCTGGGCGTGGCGATCATCTCCACGTCGCACGGTCTCCTCACCGGCCAGCAGGCGCAGAAGAAGGGCGTGGGTGGGGAAGTCCTCGCCTACGTCTGGTAACGGAAGGGAACGGAGGAAAAGCAATGTCGCGAATCGGCAAGCTCCCCATCCAGGTTCCCGCCGGTGTGGACGTCACCATCGATGGCCAGGCGGTCGCCGTGAAGGGGCCCAAGGGTTCCCTCTCGCACACCGTTGCCGCGCCCATCGAGATCGCGAAGGACGATGACGGCAAGCTCGTCGTCACTCGTCCCAACGACGAGAGCCGGAACAGGGCCCTGCACGGTCTGTCCCGCACGCTGGTGGCGAACATGATCACTGGCGTGACCAACGGATTCAGCAAGGACCTCGAGATCAGCGGCGTCGGTTACCGCGTCCAGGCCAAGGGCTCCAACCTGGAGTTCTCCCTGGGCTACAGCCACCCGATCCTGGTCGAGGCGCCGGAAGGCATCTCGTTCAAGGTCGAGTCGCCGACCAAGTTCTCGGTCGAGGGCATCGACAAGCAGAAGGTCGGCGAGGTCGCAGCCAACATCCGCAAGCTGCGCCGCCCGGACCCGTACAAGGCCAAGGGCGTCAAGTACGCGGGCGAGACCATCCGCCGCAAGGTCGGAAAGGCTGGTAAGTAGCCATGGCATACGGCGTGAAGATCGCTAAGGGCGACGCCTACAAGCGCGCCGCCGCCAAGCGCCGTCACATCCGCATCCGCAAGAAGGTCTCGGGCACCCCCGTGCGCCCTCGTCTTGTGGTGACGCGCTCCAACCGTCACATGGTCGCTCAGGTCGTCGACGACCTGGCCGGACACACTCTGGCTTCGGCGTCGTCGCTCGACTCGTCGATCCGTGGTGACGGCGACAAGAGCACGCAGGCCAAGCAGGTCGGCGCACTGGTCGCCGAGCGTGCCAAGGCTGCCGGTGTCGAGGCCGTCGTGTTCGACCGCGGCGGCAACAAGTACGCAGGGCGGATTGCCGCTCTGGCTGACGCCGCCCGTGAGGCCGGGCTCAAGTTCTGAGTGCGGTTCCTACGCAGCGGACGTAAACGAGAGAGGTAATTCCAATGGCTGGACCCCAGCGCCGCGGTGGCGGCGCCGGTGGCGGCGAGCGTCGGGACCGCAAGGGCCGGGACGGCGGCGCCGCCGCCGAGAAGACCGCGTACGTTGAGCGCGTCGTCGCGATCAACCGCGTGGCCAAGGTAGTCAAGGGTGGACGTCGCTTCAGCTTCACCGCGCTGGTCGTGGTGGGCGACGGTGACGGCACCGTGGGTGTCGGATACGGCAAGGCCAAGGAGGTGCCGGCCGCCATCGCCAAGGGCGTTGAGGAGGCCAAGAAGCACTTCTTCAAGGTCCCCCGCATCCAGGGCACCATTCCGCACCCGATCCAGGGTGAGGAGGCCGCGGGTGTCGTGCTGCTCAAGCCGGCTTCGCCCGGTACCGGTGTGATCGCCGGTGGCCCGGTGCGTGCCGTGCTGGAGTGCGCGGGCATCCACGACGTGCTCAGCAAGTCGCTCGGCTCCGCGAACCCGATCAACATCGTGCACGCCACGCGTGCGGCTCTGCAGGGCCTTCAGCGCCCCGAGGAGATCGCCGCCCGCCGTGGCCTGCCGCTCGAGGACGTGGCGCCTGCCGCACTGCTGCGGGCGCGTGCCGGGGTGAGTGCGTAATGGCTCGCTTGAAGATCACGCAGACTCGTTCCGTCATCGGTACGAAGCAGAACCACCGGGACACGCTGCGGACCCTCGGTCTCAAGCGGGTCCGTGACGTGGCCGTACGTGAGGACCGTCCTGAGGTGCGCGGCATGGTGCACGCCGTGCGTCACCTCGTCACGGTCGAGGAGGTCGACTGAGATGGCGGAGAACAACCCGCTGAAGGTCCACAACCTCCGGCCGGCCCCGGGCGCCAAGACCGCCAAGACCCGTGTGGGTCGCGGTGAGGCGTCCAAGGGCAAGACCGCTGGACGTGGCACCAAGGGCACCAAGGCCCGTTACCAGGTTCCGGAGAACTTCGAGGGTGGGCAGATGCCGCTGCACATGCGGCTGCCCAAGCTCAGGGGCTTCCGTAACCCTGCCCACAAGCAGTTCCAGGTCGTGAACCTGGACAAGCTGGCCGAGCTCTACCCCAAGGGTGGCGAGGTCACGGTGGCCGATCTGGTCGCCAAGGGCGCTGTTCGCAAGAACGAGCTCGTCAAGGTGCTCGGCACCGGCGATGTCTCCGTGGCACTGACGGTGACCGTCAACAAGGTCTCCGGCTCCGCCAAGGAGAAGATCACCGCTGCTGGCGGCACCGTCAACGAGCTTGACTGAGTTCGCTGACTGACTGGCCGGGGATGTCCCAACGGGGCGTCCCCGGTCCGTCGTTCCATGGCGGGCACCGTCGCCGGTAAGGTGGCGGGCACTGTTGGTATCTGTCGACCCCCAAGACCGTCACCTCTCGCGCGCCAGACGCGGGGGGCGCAGGAGGCACCGTGCTCACCGCGTTCGCCCGGGCTTTTCAGACGCCCGACCTGCGAAAGAAGCTGTTGTTCACGCTCGGCATCATGGTGCTCTTCCGTTTGGGGCAGCACATCCCGGTGCCGGGTGTCAGCTTTGAGAACGTCAACCAGTGCATGAACGAGGCCAAGGGAAGCCAGGGCCTCTTCGGGCTGGTCAATATGTTCAGCGGTGGCGCACTGCTGCAGTTGACCGTTTTCGCGCTCGGCATCATGCCGTACATCACAGCGAGCATCATTCTTCAGCTGCTGGTCGTGGTCATTCCGCGGCTCGAGGCGCTGAAGAAGGAGGGCCAGGCCGGCCAGGCCAAGATCACGCAGTACACGCGTTATCTGACGGTCGCGCTCGCCGTCCTGCAGGCGACGGGCCTCGTCGCCACCGCACGCAGCGGCACCCTCTTCCCGCAGTGCCAGGTGCGGGACCAGATCGTCCCTGACCAGTCGGTCTTCACGACCGCCACGATGGTGATCTGCATGACTGCGGGCACCGCGTTCATCATGTGGCTCGGTGAGCTCATCACCGACAAGGGCATCGGCAACGGCATGTCCATTCTGATGTTCGTCTCGATCGCCGCCGGCTTCCCCAGTGCGCTGTGGCAGATCAAGACGCAGGGCGACCTGGCCGACGGCTGGATCGAGTTCGGCATCGTCATCATCTGCGGCCTGGCGATGGTGGGGCTCGTGGTGCTCGTCGAACAGGCGCAGCGCCGCATTCCCGTGCAGTACGCGAAGCGGATGATCGGGCGCCGGAGTTACGGCGGTACGTCCACCTACATTCCGCTGAAGGTCAATCAGGCCGGTGTGATTCCGGTCATCTTCGCGTCGTCGCTGCTCTACATCCCCGCGCTGATCGTGCAGTTCAGCAACTCGCAGGCCGACTGGGCGCAGTGGATTCAGGCCCACTTCGTCAAGGGTGACCACCCGATTTACATCGTCACGTACTTCGTGCTGATCATTTTCTTCGCCTTCTTCTACGTCGCCATCTCCTTCAACCCCGAAGAAGTTGCCGACAACATGAAGAAGTATGGTGGCTTCATCCCGGGCATCCGGGCAGGTCGGCCCACTGCGGAGTACCTGAGCTATGTGCTGAACCGCATCACATGGCCGGGTGCCCTGTATCTGGGTCTGATCGCCCTGGTGCCGACCGTCGCGCTGATCGCGTTCGGCGCCCAGCAGGACTTCCCGTTCGGCGGGACGAGCATTCTGATCATCGTGGGCGTCGGACTCGAGACCGTGAAGCAGATCGAGAGCCAGCTTCAGCAGCGCAATTACGAAGGGTTCCTCCGCTGATGCGTATCGTCCTCGTCGGGCCGCCTGGTGCGGGTAAGGGAACGCAGGCCGCGTTCCTCGCCGAGAACCTGTCGATCCCGCACATCTCGACGGGCGACATCTTCCGCGCCAACATCAGCCAGGGCACGGAGCTCGGCCGGCAGGCGCAGGAGTACATGCGCGCCGGCCAGCTCGTACCCGACGAGGTCACCATCGGCATGGCGAGCGACAGGATGGCCGAGCAGGACGCCGCGGGCGGCTTCCTGCTGGACGGCTTTCCCCGCAACATCGCACAGGCCGAAGCCCTGGACCGGATCCTGGAGGAGAACGGCCAGAAGCTGGACGCCGTCCTCGACCTGGAGGTCCCGGAGGAAGAGGTCGTGAAGCGGATCGCGGGCCGCCGCATCTGCCGCAGCGACAGCAGCCACGTCTTCCACGCCGAGTACAGCGCCCCCGAGACCGAGGGCGTGTGCGACGTGTGCGGAGGCGAGCTGTACCAGCGGGACGACGACCGCGAGGAGACCGTCCGCAAGCGGCTGGCGGTCTACCACAGCGAGACCGAACCGATCATCGACCACTACAAGCGTCAGGACCTGGTCACCACGATCTCCGCCCTGGGCAAGGTCGGTGAGGTGACCGAGCGTGCGATGAACGCTCTGCGGCAGAGCGATTCGGTCGCCGAGTGACCGGACTGTTCTGACCGGCCGACGCCGGAACCCGTCCTGCGGTCGCGGTACCCCGCCAGGGGGCCGCGGCCGTTTGGCGGTACGGCACACTTGGTGAAGCACGAGCGCTGCGTCCGTCCGGACGCAGACAGCAGGAAGCAGGCGAGGAGAGGCACCGCCCATGGTGGAGATCAAGACCCCGGAGCAGATCGCGAAGATGCGCGAGGCGGGGCTGGTCGTCGCCGCGATGCACGACGCCTGCCGTGCCGCCGCGGTGCCGGGCGCCAGCACCAAGGATCTGGACGAGGTGGCGGCGAAGGTTCTCGCCGACCACGGGGCGAAGCCCAACTTCCTCGGCTACGGCGGATTCCCGGGCAACATCTGCACCTCGGTCAACGACATCGTCGTGCACGGCATCCCCGACCGGGAGACAGTGCTGAAGGACGGCGACCTGCTCTCCATCGACGCCGGTGCGATCGTGGACGGCTGGCACGGCGACGCCGCCATCACCGTCTTCGTCGGGGAGGGCCACACCGCCGAGCAGCGCGAACTGAGCCGGGTCACCGAGGAGTCCATGTGGGCCGGGCTCGCCGCCATGCGCAAGGGCAACCGCCTCGTGGACATCTCGAAGGCGGTCGAGGGCTACATCCGCAGGCAGCCGCGTCCGGCGTCCGGCTCGTACGGGATCGTCGAGGACTACGGCGGGCACGGCATCGGCTCGCAGATGCACATGGACCCGCACCTGCTGAACTACGTCGACCGTCGTCGCGGCCGGGGGCCGAAGCTCGTGCCGGGGATGTGCCTCGCGATCGAGCCGATGGTGACCCTGGGCACGCCCAAGACGCACGTGCTCTCCGACGACTGGACGGTCAAGACGGACGACGGCAGCTGGTCGAGCCACTGGGAGCACTCGGTGGCTCTGACGGAGGACGGCCCTCTCGTCCTCACCGCTCCCGACGGCGGCAGGGCGAAGCTCGCCGAGCTCGGGGTCACGGCAGCCCCCGACCCGCTGGCCTGAGCCGGCGGCCCGCCGGTGGCGGTGAGGCGAATCGGACAGCCGCCCCACCCGTTTCCACTTGGCGCCACCTCTGCATGATGATCATGGTTGCCGGGGAGACTGCCCGAATTCGTCTTTGCGGGGGCCGTGCCGTAGACTGGCTCGTCGGTCCCGGGGTTTTCGTATGCCCGGGGTCACCCCAGGTAGCCGATCCCGGAAGGTGAAGCGCTAGAGCATGGCCAAAAAACAAGGGGCCATCGAGATCGAGGGCACTGTCGTCGAATCTCTGCCGAATGCGATGTTCAAGGTGGAGCTTCAGAACGGTCACCAGGTTCTCGCGCACATCAGCGGCAAGATGCGGATGCATTACATCCGTATCCTTCCCGACGACCGGGTCGTGGTGGAGCTCTCTCCGTACGACCTGACCCGCGGGCGGATCGTCTACCGCTACAAGTAGCTCGACAGATCGAGCCGTCGGCCCGCTCATGCGGGCGGCGGCCTGACCCGGAGAACCTCATCCCATGAAGGTCAAGCCGAGCGTCAAGAAGATCTGCGACAAGTGCAAGGTGATCCGCCGTCACGGCCGGGTCATGGTCATCTGCGACAACCTGCGCCACAAGCAGCGCCAGGGCTGACGCGACTCCGACCGAGCCTTCGCACCACTCGCACTCTTCGCGCGACGCAAGCGAAAAGTACATACGCAGACACCCGACCCCCCGCCTGAGAATTCTTGCCGGTGGGGACGACACCCTCGGTCGGAGGCCGAGGACTCTGGACGCACGGACCGTGCGGCAGGGGACGGTGCTGCGGCAGACCTCCGCAAAGCAATCAGGAGCCAAGGAATGGCACGCCTCGCAGGCGTCGACCTCCCGCGCGAGAAGCGCGTCGAGGTCGCCCTCACCTACGTCTTCGGCATCGGTCGCACCCTTGCCCAGCGGACCCTCGGTGAGACCGGCATCAACCCCGACACCCGCGTGCGCGATCTCGCCGAGGAAGACCTCGTCAAGATCCGCGAGTACGTGGACAACAATCTCCAGGTCGAGGGTGACCTCCGCCGTGAGATCCAGGCCGACATCCGCCGCAAGGTCGAGATCGGCTGCTACGAAGGCCTGCGGCACCGCCGCGGCCTCCCGGTCCACGGGCAGCGCACCAAGACCAACGCCCGCACCCGCAAGGGCCCGCGTCGCGCGATCGCCGGCAAGAAGAAGCCGGGCAAGAAGTAGTCCTCACCGGACACGCTGCAAGCGGTCCGTGTTGCAGGACCGACGACCTCCACAGGAGTAAATCCATATGCCTCCGAAGGGCCGTACGGCCGGCGCCAAGAAGGTGCGCCGCAAGGACAAGAAGAACGTCCCCGCCGGGCACGCTCACATCAAGAGCACGTTCAACAACACCATCGTTTCGATCACCGACCCGACCGGCAACGTGATCTCCTGGGCCTCCGCCGGCCACGTCGGCTTCAAGGGCTCCCGGAAGTCGACGCCGTTCGCGGCGCAGATGGCTGCCGAGAACGCCGCACGCCGCGCTCAGGAGCACGGCATGCGCAAGGTCGACGTCTTCGTGAAGGGTCCCGGCTCCGGCCGTGAGACCGCGATCCGCTCCCTCCAGGCCACGGGCCTCGAGGTCGGTTCGATCCAGGACGTGACCCCGACCCCGCACAACGGCTGCCGCCCGCCCAAGCGTCGCCGAGTCTGACCAGCTGAAACAGGAGATCTGAGACAATGGCGCGTTACACCGGGGCCGACTGCAGGCGCTGCCGTCGGGAGAAGCAGAAGCTCTTCCTCAAGGGGAGCAAGTGCGAGAGCGCGAAGTGCCCGATCGAGATCCGTCCTTACCCCCCGGGTGAGCACGGTCGCGGGCGCACCAAGGACTCCGAGTACCTGCTGCAGAAGCGTGAGAAGCAGAAGGCAGCTCGTATCTACGGCGTCCTGGAGAAGCAGTTCCGCGGGTACTTCAACGAGGCCAACCGTCAGCAGGGCAAGACTGGTGAGAACCTGCTGCGCATCCTCGAGACCCGCCTCGACAACGTGGTCTACCGGGCCGGCTTCGCCAAGTCCCGCGACCACGCCCGTCAGCTCGTCAAGCACGGGCACATCACCGTGAACGGCCGCAAGAACGACATCCCGTCGGCTCGCGTGTCCGTGAACGACATCGTCGAGGTCCGCGAGGCCTCCCGTAACCTGACGCCTTTCCAGGTGGCGGCTGCGGAGGCCGGCGAGAAGACGGTTCCGGCCTGGCTGGAGTCCATTCCGTCGAAGATGCGGATCCTCGTCCACTCGCTGCCTGAGCGCCAGGTGATCGACACCCAGGTGCAGGAGCAGCTGATCGTCGAGCTCTACTCCAAGTAAGGCTCATAAGGGACGGGTGGTACGGGGCCTGAACGCTCCGTGCCGCCCGTACCCTGTCAGTACGGCATCAAATAGCGGTTGCCGAAGACTGGAGGCATCACCTCATGCTGATCGCTCAGCGCCCGTCCCTGACCGAAGAGGTCGTCGACGAATTCCGCTCACGGTTCGTGATCGAGCCGCTGGAGCCGGGTTTCGGCTACACCCTCGGTAACTCCCTGCGTCGCACGCTTCTCTCCTCGATCCCCGGTGCGGCAGTCACCAGCATCCGGATCGACGGCGTCCTGCACGAGTTCACGACCGTGCCGGGCGTCAAGGAAGACGTCACGGACATGATCCTCAACATCAAGTCCCTCGTCGTCTCCTCGGAGCACGACGAGCCGGTCGTGATGTACCTGCGCAAGCAGGGCCCCGGCCTCGTCACCGCCGCGGACATCGCGCCGCCGGCCGGCGTCGAGGTGCACAACCCCGACCTGGTCCTCGCCACGCTCAACGGCAAGGGCAAGCTGGAGATGGAGCTGACCGTCGAGCGCGGCCGCGGCTACGTCTCCGCCGTGCAGAACAAGCAGATGGGCCAGGAGATCGGCCGTATCCCGGTCGACTCCATCTACTCGCCCGTGCTGAAGGTCACGTACAAGGTCGAGGCGACCCGTGTCGAGCAGCGCACCGACTTCGACAAGCTGATCGTCGACGTCGAGACGAAGCAGGCCATGCGTCCTCGCGACGCCATGGCCTCGGCGGGCAAGACGCTCGTCGAGCTCTTCGGCCTGGCCCGCGAGCTGAACGTCGACGCCGAGGGCATCGACATGGGCCCGTCCCCGACGGACGCCGCGCTCGCCGCCGACCTGGCGCTGCCGATCGAGGAGCTGGAGCTGACGGTCCGCTCCTACAACTGCCTCAAGCGCGAGGGCATCCACTCCGTGGGCGAGCTCGTGGCGCGTTCCGAGGCGGACCTGCTCGACATCCGCAACTTCGGTGCGAAGTCGATCGACGAGGTCAAGGCGAAGCTGGCCGGCATGGGTCTCGCCCTGAAGGACAGCCCGCCCGGATTCGACCCGACGGCCGCCGCCGACGCCTTCGGCGCGGACGACGACACGGACGCCGGGTTCGTGGAGACCGAGCAGTACTGATCTGTTCCGCGGTGCGGTGACCGGCGGCCGAGGCCGTCGGTCACACCCGTGAGAGCGGGGCCTTCGGGCCCGCTCCCTGGCCGGGATCCGCCCGGCCCGGGATTCCCCCCGGCCCTCGCGGGCCTGGGGGCACCCCCCTTCCGGTACCTGATACGGCCGGAACTGTCACCGGTACCTGACACGGCCGGTGCAGCAACAGTGAAGGAGAAGCACGATGCCGAAGCCCACCAAGGGTGCCCGCATGGGCGGCAGCGCCTCGCACCAGAAGGCCATGCTGGCGAACCTCGCCACGGACCTTTTCGAGTACGGGCGCATCACCACCACCGAGGCGCGGGCCCGCCGTCTGCGTCCCGTGGCGGAGCGTCTGATCACCAAGGCGAAGAAGGGCGACCTTCACAACCGCCGCCAGGTCATGCGCACGGTCAAGGACAAGAGCGTCGTCCACACGCTGTTCACCGAGATCGGCCCGCGCTACGAGAACCGGCCGGGCGGCTACACCCGCATCACCAAGATCGGTCCCCGTCGCGGCGACAACGCCCCCATGGCGGTCATCGAGCTGGTGGAGGCCCTCACCGTGCAGCAGCAGGCTGTCGGCGAGGCCGAGGCGGCCACGAAGCGGACCGCCAAGGACGCCGCGGGCGACAAGGCCGCAGCGGACCTGAAGAAGGACGCCAAGGCGGACGAGGCCCCGGCCGAGTCCAAGGCCGAGGGCGACGAGGCGGCTGAGGAGTCCAAGGACTCCTGACGCGCTCGTAGAGCTCGTGAGCGGGCCCGTCCCCTTCGGGGGGCGGGCCTGTTCCTCTTACGCGGAGAGGATCGCTGCGTGACGGACGTGGTGGAGCCCGGCAAGGTCCGGGTGCGGCTCGACCTGAGCTATGACGGCAAGGAGTTCTCGGGGTGGGCGAGGCAGCGCGCCCGGCGCACCGTGCAGGAGGAGCTGGAGAGCGCGCTCCGCGTGGTGATGCGGCTCGGGGCTGAGGAGGCGGAACAGGTCGAGCTGACGGTCGCGGGCCGTACGGACGCCGGCGTGCACGCGCGCGGGCAGGTGGCGCACGTCGACCTGCCCAAGGCGGTGTGGGCCGAGCACAGCGAGCAGCTGCTGCGGCGCCTCGCGGGGCGGCTGCCGGCGGACGTGCGGGTGTGGCGGGTCGGCGCCGCGCCTCCGCACTTCAACGCCCGCTTCTCCGCGGTCTGGCGGCGCTACTCGTACCGTGTCAGCGACCATCCGGCCGGCGTGGACCCGCTGTTGCGCGGGCACGTCCTGTGGCACAACTGGCCGCTGGACGTGGACGCGATGAACGAGGCGGCACGGCTGCTGCTGGGGGAGCACGACTTCGCGGCCTACTGCAAGAAGCGCGAGGGCGCCACGACCATCCGCACGCTGCAGGAGCTCAGCTGGACGCGCCGTGGGGACGGGGTGCTGGAGGCGACGGTCAAGGCGGACGCGTTCTGCCACAACATGGTGCGTTCGCTCGTCGGGGCGATGCTCTTCGTCGGGGACGGGCACCGGTCGCCGGACTGGCCGGGACAGGTGCTCGCCGCCGGTGTACGCGACTCCGCGGTCCATGTCGTACGGCCGCACGGGCTCACGCTGGAGGAGGTCGGCTACCCCGCGGACGGGGAGCTGGCCGCGCGCAACCTGGCGGCCCGCAACAGGCGTTCGCTGCCCGTCGCCGGGGCGGGGAGCGGCGCGGGAGCCGGGTGCTGCTGAGCGGGCGCCTGCTGCTGGGCGGGAGGCCGCGCCCGCGCGTGCCGATCGCGCACACGAGGCGGTCGCGGCCCTTGAGGCGTTACCCGGGCGATGCCCCCACGGCCTTGGCGGCCTGGTCCTTGCCGCGCTGCTGGAGGCGCGCGTACGCGTACGTCGAGCCGTCGCGGCCGGCCTGCTCCGCCTGCTTGTCGGCGTTCGTGGACGGCTTGCCGTTGGTGCGCCCCGAGATCGTGAAGTAGGCGTACCGGCCGTAGGAGTTGGCCGTCGTACGGCACGTGACGGTGCGGCAGAAGTCGGGGACGCCCTTGCCCGGCAGGGCGACGAGGTTGGGCTTGTACCCCGACTTCACGGTGCCGGCGGTCTTGGCGTTGTCGAACGCGGCGATGCCGACGGTGACGGCCAGGCCGTTCCGCGTGAACGTCGCCCTGTAGAGGCTGATGCAGTCGTTCTTGCTGAGCACCGGCCCGAGACCCGCGTGAGCCGCGTCCGTGCAGCCCTTGCTGGTGTCGGTGGCGGCCCGCTTGTAGGGACGGCCGTTGATCTTGACGGTTCTGTTCGGGAAGAGCGTGGCCGTACTGAGGGGGGCCTTGTCGCGCCTCGCGTCCGACACGAAGTCGCGGGGCGGGGGAGGGGGCGGCGGCTCGTCCTTGAAGGTCGGCTCCGGCTGGCCCGCGGTGCTCGACGGCAGGTCCTCGGGGGTGGGCAGATCGCCCGACGGCTTGTCCGACGCGCTGCCGCTGCCCCCGCTGTCGACGACCGCCACCGCCACTATGCCGGCGACGGCCACGGTGGCCAGCGCGCTGACACCGATGATCGTCCAGCGTCGCCGCCGCGCCCGGTTGCGTTCCGTCTGCTCGGCCAGTGCTGCCCAGTCGGGGGTAGAACTGTCTCCCTGGCCCCAATCGGGGCCACCCTGCCCAAAGCTCATGGGCGCATCTTATTCGGTTGGATTCCGGGTGATGCCAGCGCGAGAATCCACAAACATGGGGCACCTCGAAGTCGCGCATCTCGACCACTGTCTGCCGGACGGGCGGCTGCTGCTCGCCGACGTCTCCTTCCGGGTGGGCGAGGGCGCCTCGGTCGCGCTGGTCGGGCCGAACGGCGCGGGCAAGACGACCCTGCTGCGCGTCATCTCCGGTGAACTCGCCCCGCAGAGCGGGACGGTGACGACCAGTGGGGGCCTGGGCGTGATGCCGCAGTTCATCGGCGTCGGCACCGACCGCGACGACGAACGCACCGTCCGGGATCTGCTGGTCTCGGTGGCGCCGCCCCCGATCCGCGAAGCCGCTGAGGCGGTGGACGCGTCCGAACTGGCCGTCATGGAGGCTCCGTCGGACGATGAGACCACCCAGATGCGGTACGCGCAGGCCCTCTCCGACTGGGCGGAGGTGCAGGGCTACGAGGCCGAGACCCTGTGGGACAAGTGCACCACCGCGGCGCTCGGCATCCCGTACGAGAAGGCGCAGTGGCGCACGCTGAGCACGCTCTCCGGCGGCGAGCAGAAGCGGCTCGTGCTGGAGTCGCTGCTGCGCGGCGGCGACGAGGTCCTGCTGCTGGACGAGCCCGACAACTACCTGGACGTTCCCGGGAAGCGCTGGCTGGAGGAGCGCCTGCGGGAGACCCGCAAGACCGTGCTGTTCATCTCCCACGACCGCGAACTGCTGGCCCGGGCCGCCGACAAGATCGTCAGCGTGGAGCCCAGCCCGGCCGGCAGCGAGGTGTGGGTGCACGGCGGCGGGTTCGGCAGCTACCACGCGGCCCGGCAGGAGCGCTTCGCCCGCTACGAGGAGCTCCGCCGTCGCTGGGACGAGAAGCGGGCGCAGCTGAAGAGGCTGGTGCTGGACATGCAGCAGTACGCGGCCCGCAGCCACGAGATGGCCTCCCGGTACCAGGCGGCCAAGACCCGGCTGCGGAAGTTCGAGGAGGCGGGGCCGCCCCCGGAGCCGCCCCGCGAGCAGCGGATCACCATGCGGCTGCGCGGCGGACGTACCGGAGTGCGGGCCGTGACGTGCGAGGAGCTGGAGCTGACAGGGCTGATGAAGCCCCTGTCCCTGGAGATCTTCTACGGCGAGCGCGTCGCGGTCCTGGGCTCGAACGGCTCCGGCAAGTCGCACTTCCTGCGGCTCCTCGCGGACGGCCCCGACGGCACCGCCGTGGCCCACACCGGCAAGTGGCGGCTGGGCGCCCGCGTGGTGCCCGGGCACTTCGCGCAGACGCACGCGCATCCGGAGCTGGTGGGGCGCACCCTGCTGGACGTCCTGTGGACCGAGCACTCCCTCGACAAGGGCGCCGCGATGTCCGCCCTGCGCCGCTACGAGATGACCGGGCAGGCCGAGCAGCCCTTCGACCGGCTCTCGGGCGGGCAGCAGGCGCGCTTCCAGATCCTGCTGCTGGAGCTGACGGGGACGACGGCGCTACTGCTGGACGAGCCCACCGACAACCTGGACCTGGAGTCCGCGGAGGCGCTCCAGCAGGGGCTCGAGGCGTACGAGGGCACGGTGCTGGCGGTGACGCACGACCGCTGGTTCGCCCGGTCCTTCGACCGCTTCCTGGTCTTCGGCTCGGACGGCGTCGTACGGGAGACGCCGGAGCCGGTGTGGACAGAGGGGAGAGTGCGGCGGGAGCGCTGAGCAGGCGCTCGTAGGGTCGCGCCCATGGACACCACCGCGGACTCCTTGCGGATCAGGCCGGGTACCCCCGCTGACGCACCGGCGATCCTGGCCATGCTCGACTCGGCCGTGGCGTGGATGAACGCGCGCGGCAACACCGAGCAGTGGGGCACGACGCCGCATTCGCAGAGGCCCGGCTGGGCCGAGCGGACAGTGCGGTACACGACCGAGAACGCGGCGTACGTCGCGGAGCTGGACGGTGCGCCCGCCGGCGTACTGGTGCTCGACTCGGGACCGGACCCGGACATGCCGGTCCCGCCGGCCGGCGAGCCCGAAAGGTACGTCCGCATGCTGGTCTCCGACCGGCGGTACGCCGGTCAGGGCGTCGGCGCGGCGCTGCTGGCCCATGCCGCCGAGGAGACCCGGAGGGCGGGCCTGCGGCTGCTGCGGGTCGACTGCTGGGCGGGCGGCGGGGGCGGACTCGTCGCGTTCTACGAGCGGCACGGCTTCGTTCCGACCGAGCGGTTCCTGTCGGACGCATGGCCGGGACAGGTGCTGGCCATGCGGGTCGCCTGACGGGAGAGGAGCGCCGCGCGGCAGCCCGTGGCGCACGGGCTCCGGGGCCGCCGGTCTGCCGGGCACGGGTCGTGCCGCGGACGGAGAACGGGCGGTCACAGCCCGTGCCGCCCCGCTTTGACCCGTACGGGTGCGCACCGGTAAGCTGCCGGTTCGTTGTGTGTATTGGCTTGCTCATTCTCACGTGGGAGGGCCTTACACCCGGCCCACCGGCCGATGACCAGCGACCAGCACCCGCGGCCCGCGTCACCGCGGTGTGGTCAAGCCTGTCGTGATCTGCCAGGTGGCCTTGTCAGGACCTTTCTCCGGGGCCCCGTGCTCAGGGAGATCCGTCACCCGACCCCTCGCGGGGCCGGGGAGACCCCACCTAGAAGCGAAGGCTAAGACCGTGCGTACGTACAGCCCCAAGCCCGGCGACGTTCAGCGCCAGTGGCATGTCATCGACGCGCAGGACGTTGTCCTGGGCCGTCTGGCCACCCAGGCCGCCACCCTTCTCCGGGGCAAGCACAAGCCGGTGTACGCGCCTCATGTCGACACCGGTGACTTCGTCATCATCATCAACGCCGACAAGGTGCACCTGTCCGGCAACAAGCGGATCCAGAAGATGGCCTACCGCCACTCCGGCTACCCGGGTGGTCTGCGGTCCGTCCGCTACGACGAGCTGCTGGAGAAGAACCCCGAGAAGGCCGTCGAGAAGGCGGTCAAGGGCATGCTCCCCAAGAATTCGCTGGGCCGTCAGATGCTCTCCAAGCTGAAGGTCTACGCGGGCGACCAGCACCCGCACAGCGCCCAGCAGCCGGTGCCGTTCGAGATCAGCCAGGTCGCGCAGTAAGTCCGGCCACCAACCGACACAGAGAGAAGTTGAGGAGAATCGTGGCCGAGACCACTGCTGAGACCCCCGTCGAGGGCGTCGAGGAGTACACGACCGAAACCCCCGAGGCGCCGGAGGAGTTCACCTCCGAGTCCCTCGCTTCGCGCTTCGGCGACCCGCAGCCCGCTGCCGGCACCGGCCGTCGCAAGAACGCCGTGGCCCGCGTCCGGATCGTCCCGGGCAGCGGCCGCTGGAAGATCAACGGCCGCACCCTCGAGGGCTACTTCCCGAACAAGGTGCACCAGCAGGAAGTCAACGAGCCCTTCAAGGTGCTCGAGCTCGACGAGCGCTACGACGTCGTCGCCCGCATCAACGGCGGCGGCATCTCGGGCCAGGCGGGCGCGCTGCGCCTCGGTGTGGCCCGTGCGCTGAACGAGGCGGACTCGGACAACAACCGTGGCCCGCTGAAGAAGGCCGGCTTCCTGACCCGTGACGCTCGCGCCGTCGAGCGCAAGAAGGCCGGTCTGAAGAAGGCCCGTAAGGGAACGCAGTACAGCAAGCGCTGAGGCGCTGCACCGGCTGCCCTGCTCATCGCAGCTGTGCGAACCGCCCCGGGGGTACGAAACCGTGCCCCCGGGGCGTTCGTCTATGAGGAGGATGCGCAGTCCGGCTGCGGGGTGCGTGCGCGCGCCGTGGTGCGGGGAAGCGCAGTAGACGGGCATGCGGCGGATACCTTGCTCGGACCGGATGGACCGGGCGGCCCGGACGCTTCCGGGAGCACGCGGGAGCGGACGGCGGCAGGCCGGCCGTGCGCCGGTTCCGCGTCCGCCCGGCGGGCGGCATTCATACAGCTCGCATACGGGCCGGGCTCCCGCCACCCGGCCTGGTGCTCGTACTCGACTCGGACTCGGAGGAACCACAAGTGGGACGACTCTTCGGTACGGACGGCGTGCGCGGTGTCGCCAACGAAGGCCTGACGGCTGAGCTCGCGCTCGGTCTGTCCGTCTCGGCGGCCCATGTGCTCGCCGAAGTGGGCTCGTTCGAAGGCCACCGGCCGGTGGCCGTGGTCGGACGGGATCCGCGTGCCTCCGGAGAGTTCCTGGAGGCGGCGGTGGTGGCGGGTCTCGCCAGCGCCGGAGTCGACGTCCTGCGGGTGGGTGTGCTGCCGACTCCCGCGGTCGCGTATCTGACGGGTTCGCTGGGCGCGGACCTCGGTGTGATGCTCTCCGCCAGCCACAACCCGATGCCGGACAACGGCATCAAGTTCTTCGCGCAGGGCGGCCACAAGCTCGCCGACGAGCTGGAGGACCGCATCGAGTCGCTGTACCGGGAACACGGCGCCGGCCAGCCCTGGGCCCGGCCGACGGGCGAGGGCGTGGGGCGCGTCCGCGACTACGACGAGGGCTTCGACAACTACGTGGCGCACCTCGTGGGCGTACTGCCGAACCGGCTGGACGGCCTGAAGGTCGTCATCGACGGTGCGCACGGCGCTGCCTCGCGCGTCTCCCCGGAGGCGTTCGCCCGCGCGGGCGCCGAGGTGGTCACGATCGGCGCCGATCCCGACGGGCTGAACATCAACGACGGCTGCGGCTCGACCCATTTGGAGGGGCTGCGGGCGGCCGTCGTGGAGCACGAGGCCGACTTCGGCGTCGCGCACGACGGGGACGCGGACCGCTGCCTCGCCGTGGACGCCCAGGGCGAGGAGATCGACGGCGACCAGATCCTGGCCGTACTGGCCCTCGCGATGAGGGACGCGGGACGGCTGCGCAAGGACACCGTGGTGGCCACCGTCATGTCGAACCTCGGCTTCAAGCTGGCCATGGCCCGTGAGGGCATCGAGCTGCTCCAGACGGCCGTCGGCGACCGCTACGTGCTGGAGGAGATGAAGCGCGGCGGATACGCGCTGGGCGGCGAGCAGTCCGGGCACGTCATCGCACTGGACCACGCCACCACCGGCGACGGCACCCTGACCGGTCTGATGCTCGCCGCCCGCGTCGCCGACACGGGCAAGCCCCTGGGGGAGCTGGCGAGCGTGATGGAGCGGCTGCCGCAGGTCCTCATCAACGTGCGGGACGTCGACAAGAGCCGGGTCGACACCTCTGCCGAGCTCGCCGCCGCCGTCAGCGACGCGGAGAGGGAACTGGGCAGCACGGGCAGGGTCCTGCTGCGCTCCTCGGGCACGGAACCGCTGGTACGGGTGATGGTCGAGGCCGCCGACAAGGAGCAGGCCGACTCCGTGGCCGGGCGGCTGGCGGACGTGGTCAAGAGCTCGCTGGGCTGAGCCCGCCGCCGTCCCGGCTGCTCCATCCGCTCGTGACGAAGGGCGCGCTCGCGCAGAGCGCGCCCTTCGTCACGCGTAGGGGCCCATGAGTTCGACGCGGCTCCCGCTCGCACCGGCCCCTCGCCTGCAGGGCTCCGTACCGAAGGCAACCCGCCGTGAGAACGGTATGCACGGACGGTGTACGGAGCGTGGGGTTTCCCGCTACGTTTCACCGCATGTCACACCGCATCGGCCGCATGAGCCTCAAGTACCGCAGACGGAGACGTCCCGGCCGGCCCCAGCTGCCGGAGAAGCGGGACTTCGCAGCGCGCATACAGAGCGACCTGGCTCTGGAGGACCTCCCCGACGAGGACTTCTGCGAGGACCTGACGGAGACCCTCGACATGTACGTCTTGGGCAGCAAGCCCAGGTGCGAGGAAGCGGAGTACCTGGAGCTGATGGAGGACGCCATAGAGCGCATAGCGCGCGGCCACTGACGGCCGCCGTGGGCGGTCGCGGGCGGTCGGTGCGGGCGCCGGGCTGCCCGCGCGGTGTCGTCGCGCCGCCGGGCGCCGCTTAGGCTGCTCGCATGTGCGGAATCGTTGCGTACGCGGGTGGGCGCTCCGCCCTCGATGTGATCCTCGCCGGGCTGCGGCGGCTCGAGGGCCTCGGCTACGACTCCGCCGGTGTCGCCGTCCTCGTGGACGGCGGGCTGGCGGCCGCGAAGAAGGCGGGCACGTTCGCCGATCTGCACGCGGAGTTGGCGGAGCGTCCGCTCCCGGCCGGGACGACAGGCATCGGGCACATCAGACGGGCCACGCACGGCCCGGCCGTCGACGCGAACGCGCATCCGCATCTGGACGACTCCGGCCGTGTCGCGGTGGTCCACAACGGCGTCATCGGCAACTCCGGTGAACTGCGGGACGAGTTGGCCCGGCGCGGCCATGAACTCGCCTCCGGCACGGACACGGAGGCCGCCGCCCACCTGCTCGCGGAGCACTTCTCGTCATGCGGCGACCTCGCGGAGGCGATGCGTCAGGTCTGCCGCCGGCTCGTAGGCGAGTTCGCGCTCGTGGCGGTGCACGCGGACGAGCCGGAGGTGGTCGTGGGCGCGTCCAGGGGGCTGCCGCTGTCGGCGGGGCTCGGGGAGGGCGAGCTGTTCCTGGCGTCCGACGACGCCGTCTTCGCGCCGTACGTCCGTGAGGCCGCGGCCGTGGACGAGGACCAGGTCGTGGTGCTGCACCGGGACGGTGTGCGCATCACGGATTTCGAGGGGGTGCCGGTGGACATGCGCACGTACAGGGTGGAGGCCGGGGACCCCGGCACCGGTGGGGAAGCCGTCCGGGAGACCTCGGGCGGGGGTTCGCGTTGATCGTCGGGGTGGGAATCGACGTCGCCGAGATCGAACGGTTCGGCCAGGCCCTGAAACGCACACCCATACTCGCCGAACGGCTGTTCGTGGAGGCCGAGTTGTGGCTTCCCACGGGCGAGCGCCGGGGGGTGGCCTCTCTCGCGGCGCGCTTCGCCGCGAAGGAGGCGCTGGCCAAGGCGCTCGGCGCTCCGGGCGGGATGAGCTGGACGGACGCCGAGGTCGTGGCAGCGGCGTCGGGCCGGCCGTCGCTCCGGGTGCGCGGCACCGTGGCGGCACAGGCCGAACTGCTGGGCGTACGCGGATGGCACCTGTCGCTGTCGCACGACGCCGGGATCGCCTCCGCCGTGGTCATCGCGGAGGGGTGAGGCCCGGCCCGGTCGGTCAGACTGGGGTCATGAGGACTGCCTACAGCGTGGAGACCGTACGGGCCGCCGAGCGGGAGCTGATGGGGCGGCTCCCCGACGGGGCGCTGATGCAGCGGGCCGCGGCCGGTCTGGCCGCCGCCTGCGCGGGGATGCTCGGACGTACGTACGGCAGCCGCGTCGTCCTCCTCGTGGGCAGCGGCGACAACGGCGGCGACGCCCTCTACGCGGGTGCGCGGCTCGCGCGGCGAGGCGCGGGGGTGAGCGCCGTGCTGCTGTCGCCGGAGAAGGTCCACGAGGGCGGTCTGGCGGCGCTGCGGGCGGCGGGCGGCCGCGTGCTCGTGGCCCCGGGCGCCGTGGTGGAGGGCGAGTCCGCCCCGGTGGAACCGGTCATCGCGCGGGCGGACCTCGTGGTCGACGGCATCGTGGGCATCGGCGGCAGGGGCGGACTGCGGCCCGTGGCCGTGGAGTTGACGGACGCGGTGCGTGCGCCCGTCGTGAGCGTGGACCTGCCGAGCGGCGTCGATGCCGACACCGGCGAGGTGAAAGGCGTCGCAGTGCGGGCCGACGCCACGGTCACCTTCGGTGCGTACAAGCCGGGACTGCTCGCCGATCCGGCGCGGGAGCACGCGGGCGCGCTCCGGCTCGTGGACATCGGGCTCGGCCCGTACCTGCCGCCGGACCCCGCGGTCGAGGCGCTGCAGCACGCGGACGTCGCGGCGCTGCTGCCGCGTCCGGTCGCGGAGAGCGACAAGTACAGGCGCGGCGTCGTCGGGATCGTGGCGGGCTCCTCTCGCTACCCGGGCGCCGCCGTGCTCGCCGTCTCCGGTGCGCTCCGCGGCGGTGCCGGGGCCGTGCGCTACGTGGGGCCGGCGGCGGACGCGGTGATCGCCCGCCATCCGGAGACGCTCGTCTCGGCGGGGCGGCCGAGCAAGGCGGGGCGCGTGCAGGCGTGGGCCGTCGGGTCGGGCCTCGGGGACGACAAGGACCGGCTGCGGGACGTGCTGGCGGCCGACGTGCCCCTGCTCATCGACGCCGACGGACTGCGGCTCGCGGACGAGGCGGCCCTGCGTGCCCGTACGTCCCCCACCGTGCTGACCCCGCATGCCGGGGAGGCGGCGGCGCTGCTCGGCTGGGAACGGGAGGACGTCGAGGCGAGGCGGCTGACGGCCGCCCGGGAGCTGGCCGGACGCACCGGGGCGACGGTCCTGCTCAAGGGGTCGACGACGGTGGTGGCGGACGGCGGCGGGTCCGGCGGCGGATCCGCGGAGGCGGCCCCCGTGCGGATCAACCCGACGGGCACCGGATGGCTCGCCACGGCCGGGACGGGGGACGTGCTCGCCGGGCTCGTGGGCGCGCTGCTCGCCGCCGGGCTGGACGGCCGGGACGCGGCGTCGGTGGGCGCCTACGTGCACGGGATGGCGGGACGGTTCGCGCCGCGGCCCGCCGGGGCGTCGGACGTGGCGGAGGCGCTGAGCACCGCCTGGCGGGATCTGCTGGCGGGCTGACGGGACCTCCGCCCCCGCCGTTCGCGGCGGCACCCGTTCCGGTGACGCTGCCCGCGCGTCCCTTCGTCCGCTCCGAGGCGGCCCCACGCGGGTCCGGCCGCCAAGTCCGCCTGGGGCGGCCGCGCCCTCGGCTCAGACGCCGTCCAGGCGCTTCTCGAAGAAGCGGTCCGCGTACGGTCCGTCGTGGTAGGGCGCGATCTCCGCGTAACCGCAGCGGGCGTAGAGCCGCCGCGCCTCCGTCAGATCCTCCCGGGTGTCCAGCCGCACGGCGGAGGCGCCCAGCGCGGTGGCCGCACGCTCGGCCTCGGCCACGAGAGCCCTCCCCAGTCCTCGCCCCCTGGCGCCGGGAGCCGTCCAGAGGCGTGTCAGCTCCGCGATCTCGACGTCGAGCATCCGCACGCCCGCGCAGCCGACGACGCGCCCCTCGCTGTCCCGGGCGAGCAGGAAGACGCCGTGCGGGGGCGCCAGGGTGTCCCCGGGGGCTTCCGCGGCGGCCTCGTCCACCTCGTCGGCTGTCGCGGGGCGGCCGTGGTAGCGGGACACGATGTCCGCGAGGTACGCGCGGAAGGCGGCGACGGCGGCGCGGCCGCCGACGGGCGCGGGGACGATCGTCCAGGTCATGGCTGCCATTCTCCGGACGTCGGCAAGCGGTTTCCGGTGAGGCTCCGGCAGCCGCTCCTCTGCGATGTACGGGCGATGTACGGGGGAATGCCCCTTCGGCCCGCCTGAGACACTGGCAGCGTGAACGATCAGTTTCAGCCCCTTTCCACCCCGGCTTCCTCCCCGGACCCCGCACCGGCCTCCGCTTCCGAGCAGCCCGATCCGGCCGCCTGCCGCGCCCGGGCGGAGATCGACCTGGACGCCGTCCGCTCCAACGTCCGAACGCTCCGCGCCTGCGCGCCGCGCGCGGAGCTCATGGCAGTGGTGAAGGCGGACGGATACGGGCACGGGGCTGTGCCGTGCGCCCGCGCGGCGCGGGAGGCGGGCGCCACCTGGCTGGGAACCGCCACGCCCCAGGAGGCCCTCGCGCTGCGGGCGGCCGGGGACCGCGGTCGCCTGCTGAGCTGGCTCTGGACGCCGGGCGGGCCGTGGCGGGAGGCGATCGAAGCAGGCATCGACGTCTCGGCGAGCGGGCTGTGGGCGCTGGAGGAGATCGTCGCCGCGGCACGGCAGGCCGGCCGCACCGCGAGGGTCCACCTCAAGGCCGACACGGGCCTGGGACGGAGCGGCAGCCAGCCGGCGGACTGGCCGGGACTGGTCGCCGCGGCGCGGGCCGCCGAGGCCGAGGGCGCGGTCGACGTGACGGGCGTGTGGTCGCACTTCGCCTGCGCGGACGAACCGGGGCACCCCGCCAACGCCGCGCAGCTGGAGGTGTTCCGCGAGGCGCTCGCCGTGGCGGAACGCGCCGGCCTCGACCCCGAGGTGCGCCACCACGCCAACTCCCCGGCGACGCTCACGCTCCCCGAGTCGCACTTCGACCTCGTACGGCCGGGCGTCTCCCTCTACGGGCTCTCCCCGTCCCCGGAGGTGGGGGTCGCCGCCGAGCTGGGGCTGCGCCCCGCGATGACGCTCAAGGCGGCGCTCGCGCTGGTGAAGGACGTACCGGCCGGGCACGGCGTCAGCTACGGCTTCAGCTACCGCACTCCAGGGCCGACGACCCTCGGTCTCGTCCCGCTCGGGTACGCGGACGGCGTCCCCCGGCACGCCTCCAACACGGCTCCCGTCCTGGCCGCGGGCAAGTGGCGCACGATCGCGGGGCGCGTCGCCATGGACCAGTTCGTGGTGGATCTCGGCGGCGACGCGGCGTCGGCCGGAGACGAGGTGGTGCTCTTCGGGCCGGGCGACCGGGGCGAGCCCACCGCCGAGGACTGGGCCCGTGCGGCGGGCACCATCTCGTACGAGATCGTTACGCGCGTCAGCGCCCGGGTATCCCGGACGTATACGAACGTACGCGCTAGTACGAGGGGTCTGTAGAGCACATGGGCGCGGAGACGGAGACGGAAGAGATCGCGGACGCCGCGGCCAGAGCCGTCGCGGCGATCAGCGCCGCCGGTGACGTGGGGCCGTCCGCCGCCGTGAACGCCGCCGCGGTCGTGTCGGGCGGCGGCGCGCCGGGCTGGGGGCGCCGGGCGGGGCTCGCGGGCGCGACCGTGGGGCTCGTCGCCGCGGGTGTCGCCTTCGAGAGGCTGACCGTCAACCGTGCCGTGCGGCGTAAGGCACGGCTGGCGCTGGACGCCGCCGGCCCGTACGGCTCACTTCGGGGCACGGCGGGCATGGCGTACGCGGAGGACGGCACCGAGCTGTACTTCGAGACCGACGAGGTCGCCGAGTACGAGGACGCCGCCGCCCACACAACGGCGTCCGCGGGCGACGGCGCCGGCGGCCCGACGGTGGACCGCGTGCGCATCGAGGCCGGGGCCGCCTCCGCGGGCGCGGACGCTCCGCAGCGCAACCGGCTCCTGCGGCTGCTGGGACGCCTCGGGGCCCGGCAGACCGTCGGTGCGGAGACCCCGCGGGGCGGCGGCCGGGCAGGTTCGGGCGCACGGAAGGACGGCGGTCCCCGGTCCGCCGGGCAGCCGCCCACGGTGGTCTTCACCCATGGCTACTGCCTCAACCAGGACGTCTGGCACTTCCAGCGGGCCGCTCTGCGCGGAGCCGTCCGCGCCGTCTACTGGGACCAGCGCAGCCACGGGCGCTCCGGCCGCGCCCCGGTCGGCCGGGAGGTCACGATCGACGAACTCGGCCGGGACCTGAGAGCGGTGCTGGACGAGGCGGCGCCGGAGGGGCCCCTCGTGCTCGTGGGCCACTCCATGGGCGGCATGACGGTGATGGCGCTCGCCGAGCAGTACCCGGAGTTCGTCGCGGAGCGGGTGGCCGGTGTCGCGTTCATCGGCACCAGCGCGGGCGGCCTCGGCGACGTCACGTACGGGCTGCCCCTGCCGTCGGTGGGGGTGAAGGCCGTCCGCCGCGCGGTGCCGGGCGTGCTCAAAGCCCTGGTCTCGCAGACCGCGCTGGTCGAACGCGGCCGCAGGGCCGTGGCCGACCTGTTCGCGGGACTGGTCAAGCGCTACTCCTTCGGCAGCGGGCACGAGGTGGACCCCGGAGTGGCGCGCTTCGCGGAGCGACTGATCGAGTCCGTGCCGATCGACGTCGTCGCGGAGTTCTACCCGGCCTTCGAGGCGCACGAGAAGACGGAGGCGCTCGCGGCCTTCGACGGGCGCCCCGCGCTCGTACTGGCGGGCGAGGCGGATCTGCTCACCCCCAGCGGGCACAGCGAGGCCATCGCCCGGGCCCTCCCCTCCGCCCGGCTGCGCATCCTCGACGACACGGGGCACCTGTCGATGCTGGAGCGCCCGCACGTGGTCAACGAGGCGCTCGCGCAGCTGATCGCCCGGGCGGTGGCGTACGGGCGGCGGCAGGAGCGCGGGGAGCGCTGAGCGCGCCGGCGGGCAGGGCCCGGAGGGGGGCGGACAGGGCTCGTACCGGCCCCCGTGCGGGTCCGGGCGGCGCGGCCGTCGCACCGCCGCGCGTACCATCCGGACGCATGGAAGCAGCACACTCCCCTTCTGGAGTCCGCCCTCCGGCCGGAGCACTCGCGGTACAGCAGACGGCCGACGTCCCGACCCCCGAGCGCATGCGCGAGCTGGGCCTGCGCCTCGCCGCGCTGCTGCGCCCCGGTGACCTCGTCCTGCTGACGGGAGAGCTGGGCGCGGGCAAGACCACGTTCGCCCGCGGACTGGGCGAAGGGCTCGGCGTGCGGGGTTCCGTCACCTCTCCGACGTTCGTCATCGCGCGCGTCCACCCCCCGCTGGGCGACGGCCCCCCGCTGGTGCACGTCGACGCCTACCGGCTGGGCGGCAGCGGGCTGGAGGGCATGGACGACCTGGACCTGGACGTCTCGCTTCCCGAGTCGGTCGTGGTCGTCGAGTGGGGCGAGGGCCGGGTCGAGGAGCTGGCCGAGGACCGGCTGCACGTCGTCATCGAGCGGACGGCAGGAGGCGACGCTCCGGACGGCGCGACCGGTGCGGAAGGGGTAGCGGCGGAAGACGTGGCGGCCGTCGCGGAGGACGACGTGCGGACCGTGACGGTGACGGGGATCGGCGACCGCTGGGCGGGGGAGGACCTGGCCGTCCTGGGGTGATCCCCGCGGGGCGCCCCGCCGGTGCGTCCCACCCGGGGCCTCGGCGCGGGTGTCCGCCGGAAAGGTTCTGTACCGCGGCGACCTCGCGCGAGCGTTCGCCGCGACGTTCCGACATCGTGTCGGCAAGATGTTGCGCGCGCGAAGGCAGGCGTGGTCAGATGGGGTGAGCAGTGAGGTTAGGTCTGCCTCATTAGCCTCCAGCACCCGCCCCCCAGCCTTCGGGAGGGACCATGTCGGCCGAAGAGCGAGAGCAGCAGCGCGGCGCGCTGCCCGTTCCGCCGGAGTCCGGGGTGTCGATGCGTACGCTGCTGGCCTCCCGCGCCGCCGCCGACGCGGTGTCCACGCCGCCGGCCGGCGGGGACGACTCGGAGGGTCTGTCCGGCGCTCCGGGCGGGCAGGGGGAGCGCGACGCGGCCTGAGCGCCGGCGTCCACGTCGAACCGACGGTGCCCGCCTCGAAACGTCGAACCGACGGGCCTCGCTCGAACCGACGGGCCCCGCTCGAACCGACGGGAGTCTCAGCGGACGACGACGACCTTCGTGCCGATGGTGGCGAAGAGCCACATCGCCTCGCCGTCCTTCTTGCGCTCGCGGATGCCGCCGGTCGTCTTACCCGGCTCCGGGTCGGGCAGCGTACCGTCGAGCGCCGCGCTGAACCCTATGGTCGTGCCCTGGCTCGTCGCGAAGCGCACCACGTTCTCGACGGGCACACCGTCGGAGCCGGTCACGTGCGAGGCGCGGGACTCGACCTTGTACGCGCCGGGGTCGGGGTCGACCGAGCTGGGCCGCACCTCGAAGGTGCGCTTCACCTTCTCGTTCGCGCCGACGAGCCAGACCCGGTCCTTGCCGAGGGAGTAGACGACGCGCTCGCCCGTGCCGGACGACGCGGGGGGCTCGCCCTGCTTCCGCCCCTCGTCCTTCTCGCCCTTGGAGGGTGTACGGGAGGAGGCGTCGCCGGACGACCCCGCCGAACCGGCCTTCATGCGGTCGTGCGCGGCGTCCGCCTGGTAGGCGAAGAACCCGATGACCGCGAAGGCCGCCGCCGTCAGACCGGCCACGACCGCTCCCGCGCTGCTGCCCCGTGCCACTGTGTGCGCCGCCTCTCCGATGTCCGCCTCCGCCGCGGGCGCCTGCCGGCGACCCGCCTGCGAGCGCCCCCGCCGCGCTGGGGACGACCGTAGCAGTCGGCGCCGGGACCCTGCGCCGAGCGCCCGGCCGCTCGTACGGCCCGGAGCTCCGGCTTCCGGTGCACCGGCGGGACGGTGCCGGTGTCCGGTCGGTGCGCCGCCGGGTAACGCCTGGTGAGCCCCCCGTCGCGGGCCGCCGAGTCACCCGAAAGCGTCGTGTAGGGGACCCCGGGTCAAGCCGCCCGCATTCCGCCGTAGGCTGGCTTCCGTGCTGCTGCTCGCTCTCGACACCGCCACGCCCGCCGTCACCGTCGCGCTGTACGACACGGACGGGGACCGCGTGCTCGCCGCCGCGGACCAGACCGACGCCCGCCGCCACGGCGAGCTGCTGCTCCCCACCGTCGACCGCGTGCTGCGGGACGCGGGGCGCACGCTGCACGACGTGGGCCGCATCGTCGCCGGTGTCGGCCCCGGCCCCTACACGGGTCTGCGCGTCGGCCTCGCGACGGCGGAGGCGTTCGGTGCGGCCCTGAGCATTCCGGTCCTGGGACTCTGCACGCTCGACGGCATCGCCTACGCCTCCGGCCTCGACGTCCCCTTCGTCGTCGCGACGGACGCCCGGCGCAAGGAGGTCTACTGGGCGCGGTACGCGGACTGCCGCACACGGACGGACGGCCCTGCCGTCGACCGCCCCGCCGAGCTGCCCGAGGACGTGACGCGGATGCCGGCCGTCGGTGCGGGCGCGCGGCTGTACGAGGAGACGTTCGAGGGCCTGCGCACGGATCTGCCGCTCGACCAGTCGGCCGCGGCGCTCGCGTGCCTCGCCGGCGAGAAGCTGGCGAAGGGGGAGGAGTTCCTCCCTCCGCGGCCGCTCTACCTGCGCCGTCCCGACGCCCGCGTCCCGGCCAACTACAAGGTGGTCACGCCGAGGTGACCGGAGCGGGTGCCGGCGCGGACGCGGGCGTCGAACTCCGCGAGATGCGCTGGTGGGACATCGAAGGCGTCCTCGAGCTCGAAAGGGCTCTCTTCCCGGAGGACGCCTGGTCGGCCGCTCTGTTCTGGTCCGAACTGGCCCACGCGCGCGGCCCGGGCGCCACGCGCCGCTATCTCGTGGCCGAGGCGCCCACCGGGCAGGGCCCCGTCCTCGTCGGGTACGGCGGACTCGCGGCGGTCGGCGGCACCGGCGACATCCAGACGATCGGGGTGCTGCCCTCCCACCGCGGAACGGGCCTCGGCGCCCGCCTGTTGCGTGCCCTGCTCGACGCCGCCGCCGAACGCGCCTGCCACGAGGTGCTGCTGGAGGTCCGCGTGGACAACGCCCCGGCCCAGCGCCTGTACGAACGCTTCGGATTCACCGCCGTCGGGGTACGCCGCGGCTACTACCAGCCCGGCGACGTCGACGCCCTGGTGATGCGTCTGGAGCTCTCCGACACCACCCCGTCCCTCTCCGAAGGAACCAGGAGCCATGGCTGACGAACCACTCGTCCTCGGAATCGAGACCTCGTGCGACGAGACCGGCGTCGGCATCGTCCGCGGCCACACGCTGCTCGCCGACGCCGTCGCATCCAGCGTGGACGAGCACGCCCGCTTCGGCGGCGTGGTGCCCGAGGTGGCCAGCCGGGCGCACCTGGAGGCCATGGTCCCCACCATCGAGCGGGCCCTGCGCGAGGCCCGCGTCTCCGCGTCCGACCTGGACGGCATCGCCGTGACGGCCGGTCCGGGGCTGGCGGGCGCCCTGCTGGTGGGCGTCAGCGCCGCGAAGGCGTACGCGTACGCCCTCGGCAAGCCGCTCTACGGCGTGAACCACCTGGCCTCCCACATCTGCGTCGACCAGCTCGAACACGGCGCCCTGCCCGAGCCGACGATGGCGCTGCTCGTCTCCGGGGGTCACTCGTCGCTGCTGCTCGCCCCGGACATCACCGCCGACGTGCGCCCCCTCGGCTCCACGATCGACGACGCCGCGGGCGAGGCCTTCGACAAGGTGGCCCGCGTCCTCAACCTCGGCTTCCCCGGCGGCCCCGTCATCGACAGGTACGCACGCGAGGGCGACCCCGAGGCCATCGCCTTCCCGCGCGGTCTGACCGGCCCGCGCGATGCGCCGTACGACTTCTCCTTCTCCGGCCTGAAGACGGCCGTCGCCCGGTGGATCGAGGCGAAGCGCGCCGCCGGCGAGGAGGTGCCGGTACGCGACGTCAGCGCGTCCTTCCAGGAAGCGGTCACCGACGTGCTCACACGCAAGGCCGTCCGCGCGTGCAAGGACGAGGGCGTCGACCACCTGATGATCGGCGGCGGTGTCGCCGCCAACTCCCGGCTGCGCTCCATGGCGGAGGAGCGGTGCGCCGCGGTGGGCATCACGCTGCGCGTGCCGCGTCCGAAGCTGTGCACGGACAACGGCGCGATGGTCGCCGCCCTCGGCGCCGAGATGGTGGCCCGGCGCCGCGCCGCCTCCGACTGGGACCTGCCCGCGGACTCGTCGCTGCCGGTCACGGAACCGCATGTGCCGGGCGAGTCCCAGGCCGACGGGGACGAGCAGGGGCACTCCCACGACCATGTGCACGAACTGAGCAGGAAGAACCTGTACTCGTGACCGTCGCGCTGATGTGGGAGGCGAAGGCCGCGGAGGGGCGCGGCGCGGAACTGCTGGAGTGGGCCCGCGCGAACGCGCCCGGCCGCGAGCCCGAGCGGCGCGAGTACTTCGCGGCGCCGGGCGGGCGGGTTCTCGTCATCACATGGTGGGACGCCGACTTCTCCGACGGTCTGCCCGAACTCCCCGACCCACCGAGGGAGTTGACCGCACGCCCTGTCCACCGCTGGCGCTTCCGGCAGGTGTAGCGCCGCTGACGGCGCCTGAGCCCGCCCGCTCGATCCTGTGACCGGTTATCGTCCTTCAAGGAGACGTACGGCGGGACTTCGGGGGGCACGGGGTGGGCGGCGCCGGAAACGACATCGCTGGCAGACATCGGCGATCGCGCCATCCGGCCGTGGGCACGGCCCTGTTGACGCTGCTGCTGACTCTTCTCGCGCTCGCCGCCGCGGTACCGCCGGCTTCGGCCGCACCCCGCGACGACGCCGGTGACGCTCCCGCCGACCGGGCCGTCTACCTGGCCGAACGGCTGCGTGAGAACCCGGTCTACATCTCCGACCAGGTGCCCCGCGTCGCCCCGCTCTCCTCCGCGCCGGACTTCCGCAAGCAGGCCGCCCGCACCGGCGTGCCCACCTACGTCGTGCTCCTGCCGGGCCAGACGGTCCTCTCGGACCGGCAGGAGCTCCTCGCGCAGCTGCACGACCGGCTCGGCCGCGACGGCCTGTACGTCCTGCTGGAGGACGGGTCCGCCGGCCTCAGGGCTGAGACCTACGGTGTCGACGTCCCCGCCGAGCAGGCCGCACGGGCCACGCTGTACGAACTCACCTACGACGCCGGGCCCCTGCAGCAGCTCACCCGCTTCGTCGACGTCCTGAAGGCCGGTGACCGCGAAGCCGCCCGGCGGGCCCGGGCCGCCGCCGAGGACGACAGCGGCAGCGAGCCCGAGCGCCTCCACCCGTCGAGGACCGACCGGGAGGACCAGAGCTTCCTCGCGGGCATCCTGCTCACCGCCGTACCCCTCCTCGTCGCGTCCGCCGGACTGCTGCTGCGGCGGAGCCGTCTCGGGAGGTGGGTGCGGCTGCGGTTCACGCTGCCTGCCGCCGTTCTGGCCTTCTTCGTCCTCCTCGTCGGTCTGCCGATGCACTACGACGACACCCGGTCCTCGGACGATCCGCCGCCTTCCGGCAGGGACCTGACCGCGCGTACCGAGCGGGTCGCCGCGGCGCTCCGCGAGGAGGCGCTGTACGAGGACCCCGAGTCCGCCCGGAGGCTGAGCCCGAAGCAGAAGCGCAGCCTGAGCAGGCGCATCGAGGATCTCCGCGTGCCTGTGCGCGTCGCCGTCGTCCCGCTCACCCTGAACGACGAATCAGGCGGCGACGGCGACTACTTCGCCCGGCAGCTGCACCGCGCGACGGGGGAAGACGCCCTCTACGTCGTGGCCCAGCCCGACGCGATGCGCGTCCACGTCGTCAACTACGGCGCCAGGCTGGACGACGGGCGGCTCTACAGGTACACGGAAAAGATCCGTTACGGCAGCAGTACGGGAGACGACGACCGGCCCGACCTGTACGAGAAGCTGGGCGAACTCGTCGGCCACATCGCCGACGTGCCCTCAGGCCCGCCCGGAAAGCCGTACCTCGAACCCCTGCCTCCTGATGACCCCGTCGAGGAGGACCGCCTGCCGCCCCTGTACTCCGGCGGCGAACTCGGCGGCGGCCTGACCCTCGGCGCCATGGGCGCGGTGGTCCTCGTGGGCTGCGTCAGCGCGGGCTACGCCGTCTTCGGGAGCGTGCGCTCGCACAGGTCCGTGAGCCGGCAGACCCCGCGTACCGCTCTTTCCGGCCCGGGCGCCTCCGGAGCTCGGAACGCCCCCGCCAAGCCCGGTGCGGGATGGCTGCGCAGAACGGCCCGCCGCGAACTCCACACGCTCAACGAGGAGTTCCGCGAGAAGTCCGGCGACGCCTCGCCGGTACACCGGGAGCGCACCTGGAAGTGCCTCGACGCGGCGACGCTCCTGCTCGACCAGGAAGGCGACGGCCGCGTCGACGCGGACGCCGACGCACCGACCCTCGCGACCGCCCTCGTCGCGCTGCGTGCGGGGCAGGCCGCGCTCCGGGCCGGGCTCAGCAAGGCGCGGAAGGAAGAGGCGGCCCGGATCTGCTCGCTCAACCCCCTGCACGGCCCGGCGGCCGGGCGCAGCACCTTCTCGCGCGAGGGCCAGAGCGCGGCCCGCTCGCAGCCCGTGTGCGCGCGCTGCCGCACGTTCCTCTCCGGCCCGGGCGCGGGCGAGTCGGCCGTGAACAGCCGGCTGCTGCGCCTGCGGGCCCGTCGTGGCACGCCGTACGTCCCCTACGACCAGGTGCCGGGGCCGCTGTCCGGCACGGGAGCCTGCGACATCACCACGGACCACCTCGTCGACGACGTCCTGGAGTATCTCGGTGTCCACTGAGCACGCCCGTAAGCCGGCCCGCCGCGTGCTCGGCACGCTCGCGGCCCCCGCCCTCGTACTGGCCGCGCTCGTCGGTCCGGCGGCACCGGCGCACGCAGAGCCCGGCCCCGGCGCGAAGATCGCCGGCGCGCTCCGCGAGTCGCCCGTCTACGTCGATCCCGCCTACGCCGGGGCCGTGCCGCCCAGCCGGCAGCGCAGCCTGGAACGGCAGATCGAGCGCACCGGCCTGCCGCTGCACGTCGTCCTCGTCCCGCTGGTCGAGGGCGACGCGTTCGGCGGCGAGGCGGACCAGCTCGCCGAGGTGGTGCACGCCCGGATGGGGCTCGACGCGGACGAGGAGTGGATCCTCATCACCACCAGCGAGCTGGGCAGCACCTGGCTGAAGGGCCACGAGTGGCCGGACGAGAAGCACCAGGCGCGGGATGCCGCGTCCGCGGTCGGCTTCCAGGACGAGATGGACGGCAAGGGGCTGCCCGCGCACGTCTCCCGCGCCATAGAGATCGTCGACGCGGGTGACGGGCGGAAGCAGTACGAGGAGGCCACCGAGGACCTCGGCAAGGACTCGCCCGTGCCGGGGCAGGAGGGCTCCGGGCCGTCCACGGCGGTGACCGTCGCGGTCGTGTCGGCGGCCGTGCTCGCCATGGCCGCCGGAGCGTTCGTCCTGGTGCGGCGGCGCCGCGGGCCGGCGCCGATCAGTTCGCCCAGCCTGGTCCTCGCGGCGGCGCGTTCCTCGGACGAACGTGCGCTGCGCCGCCGTGCGCAGGAGCAACTCGTGGCGTTCGGCGAGGAGTTGAGCGGTTTCGAAGCCGGAGGAAGCCCGGGAGCCGACTCTGCGGAGGAGCTGCAGCACGCCCTGGACGCGTACGCCGCGGCGGGCACCGTGCTCGACTCCGCCCGGGGCCTGACGGATCTCGCGGGCGTGCTCGCCCTCGTGACGGAGGGGAAGGAGAGCCTCCGCGCGGTGCGGGAGCCCGCGGCACGGCCGCCCCGGAAGGCGCTCACCTTCCGCAAGCAGAGCAAGCAGCGCAGGCAGCAGCCCCGGCCGACCCTGCCGGTCTGCTTCTTCCACCCGCTGCACGGCCGCGCCGACCGGCGCATCCGCTGGCGTCCCCTCGGGCGCCGCGAGGTGCTGCGCATCGCCGCCTGCCGGGACTGCGCGAACGCCGTGCACGAGCACCGCGCCCCGGAGGTGCTCAAGGACCGTCACGGCGGACGCGAGGTGCCGTACTTCGAGGTCCCGGCCGACGAGAGCCTCTGGGCCGCCACGGGCTATGGATCACTCGGCGAGGAGACCCTGACCGAACGCGTCATCCGTGGCGACTTCTCGCGTCTGGCGGGCGGTTAGGACCCCGCGCCACCGCGCGCCCGCTTGCCGCTACGCCGTCTCGTCCCGCCCGCCGAGCGGATGCCCCAGCAGCACCGACGGCGCCCCGGCCACGCGGGTGAGGAAGACGGTGCACGACGCCGTCCCCCGCAGGCGCAGCTTCTTGCGCAGCTCGGCGGGGTCCACCGCCGAGCCACGCTTCTTGACGGCGACCACGCCCACGCCCCGCTCGCGCAGCACCGCCCGCAGCCGCTTCAGGTTGAACGGCAGCACGTCGGTGATCTCGTAGCCGGTGGCGTACGGCGTGCTGCGCGCCTCGTCGCCCGTCACGTACGCGATGGTCGGGTCGATGAGCCTGCCGTCCAGCTCCTCGGCGACCTCCGCGACGAGATGGGCGCGGATGACGGCTCCGTCGGGCTCGTACAGGTACCTGCCCACCGGGCCCGCGGGCGGGTCCGGCAGGCCGCGGGCGACGAGCGTGTGCGGGCCGGGCAGCAGGGTCGCCCGTACGGGTGATTCGGCTCCGGCGCCGGCGGCCTCCCCGAACCACAGCACCGCTTCCTTCACGTCCCCGGCGTCCGAGATCCACTCCGCCGCGGCGCCTGCGGGCACCGCCTCGTGCGGGATGCCCGGTGCCACCTTCAGCGCGGCGCGCGAGACGCGCCCGGCCACCTCCACCGCCCACGACAGCGGCGGCGAGTACGCCTCCGGGTCGAAGATGCGGCCGCGCCCGCCGCGGCGGGCCGGATCGGCGAACACGGCGTCCAGGCCCGAGACGTCGGCGTCGCCGACGTCCTGGCAGCGGACCTCGATGCGGTCGCCGAGTCCGAGCGCGGCGGCGTTGGCCCGCGCGACGTCACACGTGAGCGGGTCGCGGTCGACGGCGACCACCCGCGCCCCCGCGCGTGCGAAGGCGATCGCGTCGCCCCCGATCCCGCAGCACAGATCGGCCAGTTCGCGCCCGCCGGCGGCGTCCGCCCCGGCCAGGAACCTGCGGGCCCGGTAGCCGGCGACGCTCGACCGCGTCGACTGCTCCAGTCCGTCGGGGGTGAAGTACATGCGTGCGGCGTCCTCCGCGCCGAACTTCGCCACCGCCCGCTGCCGCAGCCGCGCCTGTGCGAGCGCGGCCGAGACGAGTTCCGGCGGGTGGCCGCGCCGCAGCCGGGTCGCGACGGCCAGTTCGTCCTCCGGCCGGTAGTCCTCCAACGACGCGAGCAGCGCCTGTCCTTCGTCGCCCTGCAGCGCGGCGAACGCCTCCCGATCCACCCGTTCATTCTCCCTCCCCGCCGCCCTTCCGCGGTCGGCGGGGAGGGCCTCGCCGCGCCACGCGGATCGCGGGCACCTGGCACTCTGGTTGACGGAGTGCTAACCGCGGCATAATGTCGGCGTTGGCACTCTCCCTCGGTGAGTGCCAGCTATGAGCGACGGGAAGATCCGGCACCCGCGACGACGGATCGACCGACTCGCCACCCCAGACATAAGACCCCGTGATGAGATCTCCGAAGGGGGAGGTCGGATCGTGACGACCGCCAGCAAGGTTGCCATCAAGCCGCTTGAGGACCGCATTGTGGTCCAGCCGCTCGACGCTGAAGAGACCACGGCCTCGGGCCTGGTCATTCCGGACACCGCCAAGGAGAAGCCCCAGGAGGGCACGGTCCTGGCTGTCGGCCCGGGCCGCTTCGAGAATGGCGACCGCCTGCCGCTCGACGTGAACGTCGGCGACATCGTGCTCTACAGCAAGTACGGCGGCACTGAGGTGAAGTACAGCGGCGAGGAGTACCTCGTCCTCTCGGCTCGCGACGTTCTCGCGATCGTCGAGAAGTAAGTCACCGAAGCCGGAAGACACTTCTGATCCGCGCCCCGGTCCCTCCCGCATCACGAGATGTACCGGGGGTCCGGGGCGCGGTTCGTTCGAGAGGACTCAACAGCTCCCATGGCGAAGATTCTTAAGTTCGACGAGGACGCCCGCCGCGCCCTCGAGCGGGGCGTGAACGCACTCGCCGACACCGTGAAGGTCACCATCGGCCCCAAGGGCCGCAACGTCGTCATCGACAAGAAGTTCGGCGCCCCGACCATCACCAACGACGGCGTCACCATCGCCCGTGAGGTCGAGGTCGAGGACGGCTACGAGAACCTCGGCGCGCAGCTGGTGAAGGAGGTGGCGACCAAGACCAACGACATCGCGGGTGACGGCACCACCACCGCCACCGTGCTCGCCCAGGCCCTGGTCCGCGAGGGCCTGCGCAACGTGGCCGCCGGCGCCTCCCCCGCCGCCCTGAAGAAGGGCATCGACGCCGCGGTCAAGGCCGTCTCCGACGACCTGGTCGCCAACGCGCGCCCGATCGACTCCAAGGAGGACATCGCCTCCGTCGCGGCCCTGTCCGCCCAGGACAAGCAGGTCGGCGAGCTGATCGCCGAGGCGATGGACAAGGTCGGCAAGGACGGCGTCATCACCGTCGAGGAGTCCCAGACCTTCGGCCTGGAGCTCGACTTCACCGAGGGCATGGCCTTCGACAAGGGCTACCTCTCGCCGTACATGGTGAGCGACCAGGAGCGTATGGAGGCCGTCCTCGACGACCCGTACATCCTGATCCACCAGGGCAAGATCAGCTCCATCCAGGACCTGCTGCCGCTGCTGGAGAAGATCATGCAGGCCGGCAGCTCGAAGCCGCTGCTGATCATCGCCGAGGACGTCGAGGGCGAGGCGCTCTCCACCCTCGTCGTGAACAAGATCCGCGGCACCTTCAACGCCGTCGCCGTCAAGGCGCCCGGCTTCGGTGACCGCCGCAAGGCGATGCTCGGCGACATGGCGACCCTCACCGGCGCCACCGTGATCGCCGAGGAGGTCGGCCTCAAGCTCGACCAGGCCGGTCTCGACGTGCTCGGCTCGGCCCGCCGCGTCACCGTCACCAAGGACGACACGACGATCGTCGACGGTGCCGGCAAGAGCGAGGACGTCCAGGGCCGCGTCGCTCAGATCAAGAGCGAGATCGAGGCCACGGACTCGGACTGGGACCGCGAGAAGCTGCAGGAGCGTCTGGCCAAGCTGGCCGGCGGCGTCTGCGTCATCCGCGTCGGTGCCGCCACCGAGGTCGAGCTCAAGGAGAAGAAGCACCGTCTGGAGGACGCCATCTCCGCGACCCGCGCCGCGGTCGAGGAGGGCATCGTCGCAGGTGGTGGCGCCAGCCTCGTGCACTCCGCCAAGGTGCTGGAGGGCTCGCTCGGCAAGGCTGACGACGAGGCCACCGGTGTCGCCGTCGTGCGCCGCGCCGTCGTCGAGCCGCTGCGCTGGATCGCGGAGAACGCGGGCCTCGAGGGTTACGTCATCACCTCGAAGGTCTCCGACCTCGACCGCAACCAGGGCTTCAACGCGGCGACCGGCGAGTACGGCGACCTGATCAAGGCCGGCGTCATCGACCCGGTCAAGGTCACCCGCTCCGCGCTGGAGAACGCCGCCTCGATCGCCTCGCTGCTGCTGACCACGGAGACGCTGGTCATCGAGAAGCCGGCCGAGGAAGAGGAGTCCGCGGGCGGCCACGGCCACGGTCACGCGCACTGACGTCCGTCCGCGCCCCGCTCCCTCAGGGAGCCGAGAGGCCCGGCACTCCGCGAGAGCGGGGCGCCGGGCCTCTTCGCGTGAGCCCGGGGCGGGCGCTGATGCCGCGCGCCCCGGGCGCTCTGCTCAGCGCGGTGCGTAGCGGCGGCCCGTGCTGGAGGAGGCGCGGGCGAGCACGCTGCGGGGCAGCAGGTTGGCCGCCCCCATCAGCGCCTTGTACCTGACGCCGGGGATGGAGAGGGTGCGGCCGCGGGCCAGATCCTTGACCGCCGCGCCGGCCACCTTGTCGGCGTCCAGCCACATCCACCCGGGGACGCTGCCGGCGTCCATGCCGGCCCGCTTGTGGAACTCCGTACGCACGAAGCCGGGGCACAGCGCCATCAGCCGCACGCCCGAACCGGCCAGGTCCTTCGCCACGCCCTGCGTGAACTGCACCACCCACGCCTTGCTCGCCCCGTACGTCCCGCGCGGTACGAAGGCCGCGAGCGAGGCGACGTTCACCACGCCGCCCCGGCCCCTGTCGCGCATGCTCCCCGCAGCCGCCGAGGTCAGCCGCAGCACCGCCTCGCAGTGCACCTTCAGCATCGTCAGCTCGTCCTCGACGGGGACCTTCAGAAAGGTGTCCCTGTTGGCGAACCCCGCGTTGTTGACGAGGAGATCGACGGGGCGGGCCTGGTCGGTGAGGCGCTCCTCGACGGTGGAGATGCCCTCCTCCGTCGAGAGGTCGGCGACCGTCACCGACGCGTTCACGCCGTACCGGTCGTGCATCGCGGCGGCCTGCTCGCGCAGCCGTTCCTCGTCGCGCGCGACCAGCACGAGATCGTGGCCGTCGCGGGCGAGACGCCGGGCGAACGCGGCGCCGAGCCCGGCCGTCGCCCCAGTGATCAACGCAGTCGTCATGCGGGCACGGTAGCCCCCGCTCAGCGCGCCGTTCGCCGCAGGGCCGTCTCCCGGGCCTCGGGGTGGAGCGCGTCGCCGGCCGCCAGGAGCCGGGGCAGCAGCTCCGGCTCAAGGGTGAGCGCGCGGAAGAGGAACGCCACCGTCACCTCGTGGTCGGGTCGGTGCTCGATGCGGATCTCGTCGCCCGCGCCGATCCACCCGGGTTCGATCACGCGCAGGTACGCCCCCGGCGCGGCCCTCTCCGTGAAGCGCTTCACCCAGCCGCGCTCGCCGAGCCAGCTCGCGAACGTATGGCACGGGATGCGCGCCGCGTTCACCTCCACCACGACGTCGGGACCGATGCGCCAGCGCTCGCCGATGAGGGCTCCGTTGACGTCGACGCCGCGCGTGGTGAGGTTCTCGCCGAAGAAGCCGTCGGTGAACTCGCGGCCCAGTTCGGCTCCCCACCCGTCCAGGTCTTCGCGTGCGAAGGCGTAGAGGGCCTGGTCGCTGCCGCCGTGGTGACGGTGGTCGCCGATGGTGTCCCCCGCGAGCGCGCTGCCTCCGACGCCCTTGGGACCCGGCGCGCTGACGTGGACCCGCCCGTCCACGGGGCGCTTGTCGATCCCGGTGACGCCTTCCGGAGCATCGGTGTACGGGACCGGGTACGGCTTTGCGACGTTGACCGACAGAAGCTCCATGGCACTCACGCTACGGGGCCGCCGGCACCGCGCACGAGAGGACCCGGGCCGACGGCCCGATTCGCACCGGGCTCGGCCCTCTGCTGCATTCGAGGGATCGCATGCGAAGGATGGAACGAGACGCCGGCGGGACGGCGGAAGCGGCGGCAGAGAGGGAGGCGGTCCGGGGGGAGCGGAGTGTGCGACGGGACGGCTGCGGAGCGCCTGTGGCGGCGGCGGTGTCGTACAGGGGTCCAGGTGCAAACGTTTCTTCTCGGGTCGGCCGCTGGACGTCAGCTCCTGTCGGGCACGGCTACGAGCCGGCTGCGGGCCCGGCCCATCAGCTCCTCGCGCTCGTCCTCGGTCAGCCCTCCCCACACGCCGTACGGCTCGCGCACCGCCAGGGCGTGAGCGGCGCACTCCGAACGGACGGGGCACCGCATGCAGACCTCCTTCGCGGAAGCCTCACGCGCGCTGCGGGCTGCACCCCGCTCTCCCTCCGGGTGGAAGAAGAGCGAACTGTCGACGCCGCGGCACGCGGCCAGGAGCTGCCAGTCCCACAGGTCGGCGTTGGGGCCGGGGAGGCGGGAGAAGTCTGCCATTGCGCTTCCTCTCGACGGCTAGTGAGGCTCGCTCCATCCATTCATAGACAAATATGACTCATTGCGAACCTAGCCGAAAGAAAGCGAGAAGCAGATCTAAGTAGTGCTAAATAGGTCAAAAGGTAAAAGACGCCACTCGGGGAAACCCCTCAGTGCGATGCGGGTGAACTGTGTACGACTGATCACGTAGAGTGCTGATGGCGGTGGCCGAAGCCCGTAACTCTTTTGGGTGACCGTCGTTGAGTGAGCGGAGAGGCGGTTGGCGAAGTCGGACTCAGGTACTGATGTCCGTGGAGCGCCGACCGCACAGGTGACGATTCGTAACAGCCTGGAGGCTCAAGGTGACGCGCATCAGCTGCGGAGGGCGTTCATGACATCCGTCCTCGTCTGTGACGATTCCCCGCTTGCCCGGGAGGCGCTCCGCCGCGCGGTCGCGACCGTGCCCGGCGTCGAGCGTGTGACGACGGCGGCCAACGGCGAGGAAGTCCTCCGTCGCTGGGGCGCCGACCGGTCCGACCTCATCCTCATGGACGTGCGCATGCCCGGCCTTGGCGGAGTCGAGACCGTCCGGCGGCTGCTGTCCGCCGACCCCGGTGCCCGCATCATCATGCTGACCGTGGCCGAGGACCTCGACGGGGTGGCGCTCGCGGTGGCGGCGGGCGCCCGCGGATACCTGCACAAGGACGCCTCGCGCGCCGAGTTGAGGGCCACGGTCACGCAGGCCCTGGCGGACCCGACCTGGCGACTGGCGCCGCGGCGGCTGCGCTCGGCCGAGATGGGCGCCGCCCCGACACTCACAGCGCGTGAGATCCAGGTGCTGGAAGGCATGAGCCACGGACGCTCCAACGCCGAGATCGGCCGTGAGCTGTTCCTCTCGGAGGACACCGTCAAGACACACGCCCGCCGGCTCTTCAAGAAGCTCGGTGCCTCGGACCGCGCTCACGCGGTGGCCCTCGGGTTCCGATGGGGACTCGTTCGATAACTCACGTTCGCCAACTGCCCGCCCGTCCCCGCCTGGGAGAACTCCGCGACACCCGAGTCATGGGCCGCCCTCAGGGGGAGGGCGGGGCGGCGTAAGCGGTTCGGTAATCTCGCGAGTGCCGCATGCTTGGAGTATGGAGTTCCTCGGGACCGGCGGGTCAGGCGTGAGGGGAGGGCGCGGGAGATGAGGGCCACTGCCCCTGCTCATAACGCTTCGGTGCACAACTACGGACGCGGTACGACTGAATCTGTGGCGCCAGTGCACCATGGACCGATGCGCGACGACGGGCACGACGACACCGCAGTCGTGAGTGCACTCGTACGGCGTGCGGCCGAAGGTGACGAGCAGGCCACGCACGACCTCCTCGCCCGGGTGCATCCACTCGCCCTGCGGTACTGCCGGAGGCGGCTGACCAGGCTTCCGGGTGACGCTCGCCACTTCGTGGACGACCTCGCACAGGAGGTCTGCATCGCCGTGCTCTGCGCCCTGCCGCGCTACCGCGACACAGGCAAGCCCTTCGAGGCCTTCGTCGTCGCCATCGCCCAGCACAAGGTCGCCGACCTTCAGCGCGCGGCGATGCGCGGTCCGGGCAGCACGGCGGTGCCCTCGGACGAGATGCCCGAGCAGCCCGACGACTCACTGGGTCCCGAGGAGCGCGCCCTGCTGAGCAGCGACGCCGCCTGGGCCAAGAAGCTGCTCGCCAACCTGCCCCAGCACCAGCGCGAACTGGTGCTGCTCCGGGTGGCCGTCGGCCTCACCGCGGAGGAGACCGGGGAGATGCTCGGGATGTCGCCGGGCGCCGTCCGCGTCGCGCAGCACAGGGCCCTGAGCAGGCTGAGGGCTCTGGCAGAGCAGTAGTCCCGGGCCGTTTAGCATGGACGTTCAGCCTGGGCAAGCATGGGAAAGGTGTCATGACAGCGAACGACGGAGTCGGAGCCGAGGCCGGAGTGCCTGCCAAATTCGCGATGCTCGGGCTGACCTACGACGACGTGCTGCTGCTGCCGGGCGAGTCCGACATGGCTCCCGGTGAGATCGATACCGCCTCGTACGTCTCGCGCAACGTCAAGGTGAACGTGCCGCTGCTCTCGGCGGCGATGGACAAGGTGACCGAGGCGCGGATGGCCATCGCCATGGCCCGGCAGGGCGGCGTCGGCGTCCTCCACCGCAACCTTTCCGTGGAGGACCAGGCCGCGCAGGTGGACCGGGTCAAGCGCTCCGAGTCCGGCATGGTCACCGACCCGATCACGATCCGTCCGGACGCGACGCTGGGCGACGCGGACGTGCTGTGCGGCCGCTTCCGCATCAGCGGCGTGCCGGTGACGGACGCGGCGGGGAAGCTGCTCGGCATCGTCACCAACCGCGACATGGCTTTCGAGGCCGACCGCGAGCGCCAGGTGCGCGAGGTCATGACGCCGATGCCGCTGGTCACGGGCAGGGTCGGCATCTCCCGCAACGAGGCGATGGAGCTGCTGCGCAGGCACAAGATCGAGAAGCTGCCGCTCGTCGACGACGGCGGTGTGCTCAAGGGCCTCATCACCGTCAAGGACTTCGTGAAGGCCGAGCAGTATCCGCAGGCAGCCAAGGACGGTGAGGGCAGGCTCGTCGTCGGTGCGGCGGTGGGCGTCGCCGGTGACGCGTACGAGCGGGCGCAGGCGCTCGTCGAGGCGGGCGTGGACTTCGTCGTCGTCGACACGGCTCACGGTCATTCGAGGCTCGTCGGCGACATGGTCGCCAAGATCAAGTCGAACTCGTCGGTCGACGTCGTCGGCGGCAACGTCGCCACCCGGGAAGGCGCGCAGACGCTCATCGACGCGGGGGTCGACGGGATCAAGGTCGGCGTCGGGCCCGGTTCGATCTGCACGACGCGCGTCGTGGCCGGCATCGGCGTTCCGCAGGTCACGGCGATCTACGAGGCGTCCCTCGCGGCGAAGGAGGCCGGCGTCCCCGTCATCGGCGACGGCGGCCTGCAGTACAGCGGCGACATCGCCAAGGCCCTGGTGGCCGGCGCCGACACCGTGATGCTCGGTTCCCTGCTGGCGGGCTGCGAAGAGTCCCCGGGCGAGCTGCTGTTCATCAACGGCAAGCAGTTCAAGTCCTACCGGGGCATGGGGTCGCTGGGCGCCATGCAGTCGCGGGGCGAGACCAAGTCGTACTCCAAGGACCGCTACTTCCAGGAGGAAGTCAGCGGGGACGACAAGCTCATCCCCGAGGGCGTCGAGGGGCAGGTCCCCTACCGTGGTCCGCTGGGAGCGGTCGTGCACCAACTGGTCGGCGGGCTCAAGCAGTCGATGTTCTACGTGGGCGGACGCAGCGTCCCGGAACTCAAGGCGCGCGGGCAGTTCGTACGCATCACCTCGGCGGGTCTGAAGGAGAGCCACCCGCACGACGTGCAGATGACGACCGAGGCGCCGAACTACTCACGGCGCTGAGCCCCGCCCCTCCCGGCCGGTGCCGCGCGCCGGTCGGTGATACTGGGACGGCAGACCGGAGCGCGAACCGGAGCACAGGGCGAGAAGGGCTTCACAGGTGACTGAGATCGAGATCGGGCGCGGCAAGCGCGGACGGCGGGCGTACGCCTTCGACGACATCGCCGTGGTGCCGAGCCGCCGCACGCGCGACCCGAAGGAGGTCTCGATCGCCTGGCAGATCGACGCCTACCGCTTCGAACTGCCTTTCCTGGCAGCCCCGATGGACTCGGTCGTCTCACCCGCCACCGCGATCCGCATCGGCGAGCTCGGCGGCCTCGGCGTCCTCAACCTCGAAGGCCTGTGGACCCGTTACGAGGACCCGGAGCCGCTGCTCGAGGAGATCGCGGAGCTGGACGAGCGCACGGCGAACCGCAGGATGCAGGAGATCTACGCGGAGCCGGTCAAGGAAGAGCTGATCGGAGAGCGGATCAGGGAGGTCCGTGCGGCGGGTGTGGTCACGGCCGCGGCGCTCTCCCCGCAGCGAACCGCCCAGTTCTCGAAGGCCGTTGTCGACGCCGGCGTGGACATCTTCGTCATCCGCGGCACGACCGTCTCCGCGGAGCACGTCTCCTCCGCGGCGGAGCCTCTCAACCTCAAGCAGTTCATCTACGAGCTCGACGTGCCCGTCATCGTCGGCGGCTGCGCCACCTACACGGCGGCGCTGCACCTGATGCGCACGGGCGCGGCGGGCGTGCTCGTCGGCTTCGGCGGCGGTGCCGCGCACACCACGCGGAACGTGCTCGGCATCCAGGTGCCGATGGCGACGGCCGTGGCGGACGTCGCGGCCGCCCGCCGTGACTACCTGGACGAGTCGGGCGGCCGGTACGTCCACGTCATCGCGGACGGCGGCGTCGGCTGGTCCGGGGACCTGCCCAAGGCGGTGGCCTGCGGCTCGGACGCCGTGATGATCGGCTCGCCGCTGGCACGGGCGACCGACGCCCCCGGGCACGGTCACCACTGGGGCATGGAGGCGGTGCACGAGGACGTGCCGCGTGGGAAGCGCATGAACCTCGGCGCGGTCGGCACGACGGAGGAGATCCTGCTCGGGCCGTCGCACACCCCGGACGGGTCGATGAACTTCTTCGGTGCGCTGCGGCGCGCGATGGCGACGACGGGCTACTCGGAGCTGAAGGAGTTCCAGCGCGTCGAGGTCACCGTCACGCGCTGAGGGCCGCCTGCCGTCCGGCGTTCACAGCCGGTGCGCCGCACCCGTGGGGCTCGCGCCTCTTGTGTCGAACAGCAGTTGGGCTTTCGAGGCCAGCCCCTGCAGGTCGTACGTGGTGTGGTGCTGGAGCAGCACCGTCAGGTCGGCCTGCGCCGCCGTCTCGTACAGCGAATCCGCGCGGGGCACCGGCTGGTCCGCGACCTGCCACTGCATGACGTACGGATCGTGGTAACTCACCTGTGCGCCGAGCTGCTTGAGCAGGAGAGCGACCTCCCGGGCGGGCGCGCCCTCCTGGTCGGGCAGGTCGGGCTTGTACGTGACGCCGAGCAGCAGTACGCGGGCGCCGCGCGCCGACTTTCCGTGTTCGTTGAGCAGCGCGGCGGCCCGCTGGCTGACGTAGCGCGGCATGCGGGCGTTGACCTCCTGCGCGAGTTCGACCATGCGCAGCGGATAACCGAGTGAACGGCTCCGGTAGGCAAGGTAGTTGGGGTCGATCGAGACGCTGTGGCCGCCGACGCCCGGGCCGGGGCGGAACGCCTGGAAGCCGAACGGCTTGGTCTCCGCGCACCTGATGACGTCCCACAGGTCGACGCCGATGTCGTGGCAGAAGACCGCCATCTCGTTGACGAGGGCGATGTTGACCTGGCGGAAGTTGGTCTCCAGCAACTGCGCCGCCTCCGCCTCGCGGGGACCCCGGGCGCGTACGACCTTGTCGGCGAGGCGTCCGTAGAAGGCGGCTGCCGCTTCCGTACAGGCCGGGGTGAGACCGCCGATGACCTTCGGGGTGTTGGCGTACCCGTAGTGGCGGCTGCCCGGGTCGGTGCGGGAGGGGGAGTAGGCGAGATGGAAATCACGTCCCGCCTGCAGGCCCGAGCCCTCTTCGAGCAGCGGGCGGAGGATTTCCTCCGTACTGCCCGGGTACACCGCCGACTCGAGCACCACCGTCGTGCGGCGACGCAACCGGGAGGCGAGCGTGTGAGCGGCAGTACGCACGGCCGACAGATTCAGCGCGCGGTCGGGGCCCAGCGACGTGGGCACGCAGATCAGCGCGGTGCGGACGCGGCTGAGGACCGCGGGGTCCGTCGTGGCGCGGAAGCCGCGCGCGATCATGCGGCGCAGGTCGGCGGCGGTCAGGGTGCCGTCCGCGGGGGGACGGGCCGCGTTGAGGTCGGCGACCGTGCGCTCGTCCGGGTCGTAGCCGAGAGTGGCGACGCCTGCGGCGACGGCGGCCTGTGCCACGGGAAGACCCGAATGGCCCAGTCCGAGGACGGCGAGATCTGCGGGTTTCGCGGCAGACATCCTCTCCCTTGCTCCCCTCGCTCCATTGCTCCGGCCTCGTGGGCGGCCTTCCGAGGAAGGCCCCGGAGATGGCTGTAGGCGGCGCCTGCGGGCACTGCGCGGCGCTATAGCAAGTTAATCGGCAATATGACGGATATCTGGGATTACCCGCTGAGGGATGCGGCGCGGCACCGCCGAAGTCATGGAGTTGGAGGACCATCGACATGGGAACACTGCCTACGTTCTGACATCACCACGGACGGGCGACGCACGACCCACAGGAGGCAGCGGTGAGGACGGCGACACTGGGACCGGAACAGCGCGCGCAAGCGCTGGCACAGATGTCTGAACGCGAGCTGGACGTGCTCGTCATCGGAGGCGGCATCGTCGGGGCGGGGACGGCGCTGGACGCCGTCACGCGTGGCCTGTCCACGGGCATCGTCGAGGCGAACGACTGGGCGTCCGGCACGTCGAGCCGCTCCAGCAAGCTGATCCACGGCGGTCTGCGCTATCTGGAGATGCTGGACTTCGCCCTCGTGCGCGAGGCGCTGAAGGAGCGCGGGCTGCTGCTGCAGCGCATCGCGCCGCATCTGGTGAAGCCCGTTCCGTTCCTCTACCCGCTGCAGCACAAGGGCTGGGAGCGCCTCTACGCCGGTGCGGGCGTGGCCATGTACGACGCGATGTCCGTCTCCTCCGGGCACGGGCGCGGGCTGCCCACGCACCGGCACCTCTCGCGCCGGCACGCGCTGCGGGTGGCGCCCGCGCTGCGCAAGGACGCACTCGTCGGCGCCCTGCAGTACTACGACGCGCAGGTCGACGACGCGCGCTACGTCGCGACAGTCGTACGCACGGCCGCCGCCTACGGGGCGCACACCGCGAACCGCGCGCGCGTCATCGGCTTCCTGCGCGAAGGTGAACGCGTCGTCGGCGCGCGGATCGAGGATCTGGAACAGGGCGGCGAGTACGAGGTGCGGGCCCGTCAGATCGTCAACTCCACAGGCGTGTGGACAGACGACACGCAGAGCCTGATCGCCGAGCGCGGGATGTTCCACGTGCGTGCGTCCAAGGGCATCCACCTCGTCGTACCGAAGGACCGCATCCACTCGCAGAGCGGGCTGATTCTGCGCACCGAGAAGAGCGTCCTTTTCGTCATCCCGTGGGGCCGGCACTGGATCATCGGCACCACCGACACCGGCTGGGACCTCGACAAGCGGCACCCCGCGGCCTCCAGCGCCGACATCGACTACCTGCTCGACCACGTCAACTCGGTGCTGGCGGTGCCCCTCGGGCGCAACGACGTCGAGGGTGTGTACGCGGGGCTGCGTCCGCTCCTGGCCGGCGAGTCGGAGGCGACGAGCAAGCTCTCGCGGGAGCACACCGTCGCCCACCCGGTGCCGGGCATGGTGGTCGTCGCCGGCGGCAAGTACACGACGTACCGGGTCATGGCCAAGGACGCCGTGGACGAAGCCGTGCACGGTCTGGACCACCGGGTCGCGGACTGCGTGACCGAAGAGGTGCCGCTCGTCGGCGCGGAGGGCTACCACGCGCTCTGGAACGCGCGTGCACGCCTCGCCTCACGAACGGGGCTGCACGTGGCACGGGTCGAGCACCTTCTGAACCGCTACGGCGCGCTGACGGAGGAGCTGCTCGCGCTCATCGCGGACGACCCCAAGCTCGGCGAACCGCTGCCGGCTGCCGACGACTACCTCAAGGCGGAGATCGTCTACGCCTGCTCGCACGAGGGCGCACGGCACATCGACGACGTGCTGACCCGTCGCACCAGGATCTCCATCGAGACGTTCGACAGGGGAACGCGCAGCGCGCGCGAGTGCGCCGAGCTGATGGCGGGCGTCCTCGGCTGGGACGCCGACCAGGTCGACCGCGAGGTGGAGTACTACGAGAAGCGCGTCGAGGCCGAGCGCGAATCCCAGCGCCAGCCGGACGACTTGACGGCGGACGCGGCCCGGCTCGGAGCACCGGACATCGCACCGGTGTGAGGGGCGGGGCGGGCACGCTCGGCGGGGGCAGGGCCGGAGGGCTCTGCCCCCGCCGCCTTGTGTGTGACGCGGGGCTAGGCTCCCGGCGTGTGAAGCCTGGACGGTCCTAAGAGCTCGTCTCATTTGGTCGGCAGTCGGTAGCCTGGGGTCGTGGGGATCGTGGAGCGCTTGGTGCCGGATGAATTG
>NZ_BMMP01000018.1 GCF_014645895.1 Streptomyces daqingensis
CGAGGACGGACCTCCGCCTTGCATCCGCACGCACCAGACGACGCGAGCCCCGCCCTCCGGGCGAACGGCGCCATTTGCCAGACAGGCCCTAGTCCGTGTCGTAAGTGCCTTACAGCCTGCGGAAGTTGAGGGTCTCCCCGAGAGCTCCGGCCCGCCACAGGTCCTGGCAGGCCTCGGCCATCTCGTCGAGACCCTCGACCACGGCTCCCCAGACGATGCCGGGCACCCAGCCGGCGTCGCCGTTGATGAGGAGGTTGTTGCGCTCGTAGAAGAGCGCGAGGTCGATCACGGTGGAGCGGGTGGCGTGGGCGGCCTGGCCGCCCCGCTGCTCCGCCGCCGCCTCGTAGCCGTAGGACGACGTGTTCAGCTGGGTGTCAGTGAAGGTGAAATAGCACAGATCGCCCGGAATGGGGGTGATCGTCGGGTTCTCCAGCGGCGGTTCCTCCGGGGCGAACGGCGGGATCAGCGCATAGATCTCGTTGCGCGCGTACTTCGCGTGGTAGACGTCGCCGCCGAGCGGCAGCGCGTTCCACACGGCATCGCAGGTGAGCGGTGCGCGGTCGTCGAGAAGTTTCGCCGTGCAGCTCACTCCCCGCTTGTCCAACGACACCTCGATGAAGCGCTCGGCCATCGTGCCTCCGGGTGGTGCTGAGATGGATCGTTCCGTGTCAATGGTGGCGCAGCGGTCAAGCCCGCAACGACCAGGTCAAGGGCTGAAAACGATCCGCATATCTTCTGGTTGCCTGGGTAGCTGCGCGCCCATGGCTCCACCACGAGGGAAGAAGACGGGAAGTACCGGGAGAACCGGTAGAACTCTCGGTCGCCGTTCGCTGCTCGCCGGAGCGGCGTCGCTGACGGCTGCCGGGACGCTGGGCGCCACCACGGCCTGCAGCCGTGTGTCCAGCGCCGGAACCGGAGACGGGGGCGATCTGCTGGAGAGAATGAGAATCCAGGGCACTGTGAAGGTCGGCATCGCCGGCGAGCAGCCCTACAGCTACATCGACAAGAACGGCGAGCTCACCGGAGCCTCGCCGGCCATCGCACGGGTCATCTTCGGGCGGCTCGGCATCGACAACGTGCAGCCGATGCCGACGGAGTTCGCCTCGCTGATCCCGGGGCTCAACTCCCAGCAGTTCGACGTGGTCGCCGCGGGCATGTACATCACACCCGAGCGCTGCGCGCAGGTCCTCTTCGCCGACCCGGAGTACGAGATGCGGGACGCGTTCATCGTCCGCAAGGGCAACCCGCTGGGCCTGCACACCTACAAGGACATCGCCGAGAAGGGCGCCAAACTCGCCACGGGCGTCGGCTACGCGGAGATCGACTACGCGAAGGACGCCGGCATCAAGGAGAGCGAGATCAAGCTCCTCCCGGACCAGCTCGCGGGCCTGCTGGAGGTGCAGGGCGGCCGTGCGGACGTCTTCGCGGGCACGGCGGTGACCGTCCGCAACGTCGTCAGGCAGTCCAAGAGCGGGAAGACCGAGTACACCAAGGCCTTCACGCCCCAACTGGACGGCAAGCCCGACCTGGGCACCGGCGCGTTCGCCTTCCGCAAGGGCGAGACGAAGCTGCGCGACGCCTTCAACGAAGAGCTCCACAAGATGAAGAAGAGCGGTGAGCTCCTCCGGATCATGAAGCCCTTCGGCTTCATCGAGCAGGAGATGACGACCCAGACCGCGAAGGAGCGCTGCAAATGACGGACCTTACCTGGGGTCTGTGGGAGCTGCTGCTGAAAGGCGTCTGGGTCACAGTCCAGCTGACGTTCTTCAGCGCCCTGCTCGGAGCAGGCGTCGCGTTCGCAGTCGGGGTCGCACGCACCCACCGGCTGCGCGTGGTGCGCTTCCTCTCCGGCGCCTACATGGAGATCTTCCGCGGAACCTCCGCTCTCGTGCTGATGTTCTGGATGTTCTTCGTCCTGCCCGTGGCCTTCGGCTGGCAGCTGCTCCCCATGTGGGCCGCCGTCCTGGCCCTGGGCCTGTCCTACGGGGCGTACGGGTCCGAGATCGTCCGCGGGTCGATGGCCGCCGTGGCCCCGGCCCAGCAGGAGGCGGGCATCGCGCTCAGCTTCAGCCCGTGGCAGCGGCTCACCAAGATCGTGCTGCCGCAGGCGTGGCCCGAGATGATCCCGCCGGCGAACAACCTGCTCATCGAGCTCCTGAAGGGCACCGCCCTGGTCTCGATCATGGGTGTGGCGGACACCGCGTTCGGCGCGATGCTGGTGCGCAACGCGACCGGCGAGAGCGCGCCCGTCTACACGATCATCCTGGTGATGTACTTCGTGCTCGCCTTCGTCCTCACCCGCGGCATGCGCGTGCTGGAGCGCCACGCCAAGGCGGGCATCGGGCAGGCCCCGCCGCCGAAGAGCCTCGGCGTACGGCGACAGGTGACCGTGCCGCGCCAGGCCGCCTCGAGTGACGTTCCCACCGCTGGAGGTGCCGCATGAACTGGGACTGGTCGGCAGTCGGCGACTTCATGCCGCGCCTGTGGGACGGCGTGCTGCTCACGCTCCAGGCTCTGGTGCTGGGCTCGCTCATCGCCTTCACGCTGGGACTCGTCTGGGCGATGGCCCAGCGGTCGAGCCTGAAGATCGTCTCCTGGCCGGTGACGGCCCTCACGGAGTTCATCCGGAACACCCCGCTGCTGGTGCAGCTGTTCTTCCTGTACTTCGTGCTGCCCGAGTGGAACGTGACGTTCTCCGCGTTGGTGACGGGCGTCATCGGCCTGGGTCTGCACTACTCGACGTACACCGCGGAGGTCTACCGGGCCGGTATCGACGGTGTGCCCGTCGGGCAGTGGGAGGCGTGCACGGCGCTGAGCCTGCCGCGCAGCCGCACGTGGAGCGCGGTGATCCTGCCGCAGGCCATCCGCCGCGTGGTGCCCGCGCTGGGCAACTACGTCATCGCGATGCTGAAGGACTCGCCGATGATCGCGACCATCGGTGCGCTGGAAATGCTGGGCCAGGCACGGCAGTTCAGTGCCGAGACCTTCCAGCCGACGGAGCCGATCACGGTCATCGGCGTCGTCTTCATCCTGATCGCCTACCCGGCATCCCTGCTTATGAGAGCCCTGGAGCGTCGACTTGTCCACTGACAGCAGCACCTCGAAGGAAACGAAGAACCCGGCCGCCGACGGCAGTGAACTGATCGAGTTCAAGGACGTCACGAAGCGCTTCGGCAGCAACGTCGTCCTCGACAATCTGTGCTTCAACGTCGCCTCCGGCAAGCACGTGACGCTCATCGGGCCGTCGGGATCCGGCAAGACCACGATCCTGCGGCTGCTGATGACGCTGCTGAAGCCCGAGGAGGGCACGATCAAGGTCGCCGGCGACTACCTCACCCACGAGGAGCGGGGCGGGAAGCTGGTCCCCGCGGGCGAGCGCCACAGCCGCGAGGTCCGCAAGAAGATCGGCATGGTCTTCCAGCAGTTCAACCTCTTCCCCAACATGAGGGTGCTGCGGAACATCACCGAGGCGCCCGTACACGTGCTGGGCCTCTCCAAGGACGAGGCCGAGCAGCGCGCACGCGAACTGCTCGAACTGGTCGGCCTGACCGAGCACATCGACAAGTACCCGACACAGCTCTCCGGCGGTCAGCAGCAGCGGGTGGCGATCGCCCGCGCGCTGGCGATGCGGCCGCAGGTACTGCTGCTGGACGAGGTCACCTCGGCCCTCGACCCCGAGCTGGTGGCGGGTGTGCTGGACGTCCTCCGCGACATCGCGCACACCACCGACATCACGATGCTGTGCGTCACGCACGAGATGAACTTCGCCAGGGACATCTCGGACGACGTGCTGATGTTCGACGCGGGCCGCGTCATCGAGTCGGGTTCGCCGGAGAAGATCTTCAGCGACCCGGAGCACGAGCGCACGCGCGAGTTCCTGAGCGCGGTGCTGTAGAACCGCCCGCCCAGCAACCGGCCGGGGCCCTGTCCGTACTTGCGGACAGGGCCCCGGCCCTTGCGCGGGACCCGCTGTTCCGCATATGCCAAAAAGGCACAACGGCCCCCACCGGCAGCCCCGTTGACCGCTATCGTGAGAATCACCGTGACCGCCCGCGACGGTCGCGACGCAAACGGTCACCCGCCAAGGAGGCCCGTCGTGGCGCTGAAGCCGGAGCACACCGCACCGTTCCACTCAGTGCGGTATGCGCTGCGCGTTCTGGAGGCGATAGCCCGTCACCAGGACGGCGTCTCGGAAGCTGATCTCTCGCAGGAGACGGGCCTTCCGCCGGGGCTCCTGGCGCATCTGCTCTCGATGCTCTGCCGCGAGGCGTATGCGGAGCGCCTTCCGGACGGCACGTACGTCGTCGGCGAATCGCTCGTCCTCCTCGGCTCCGGCGGGGACCGCGAACGGGCCCTGGACGAACGCCTCCAGCGGACGCTCGCGGACCTGCGGGACACCGTCGGCGCGGCCGTCTACCTCAGCCGGTACAAGGACGGCGAGCTGGAGGTCACCTCCTACGCCGACAGCCCCATGACCCCCGCCGTGAACGAGTGGGTCGACTTCCGCTCCGCCCTGCACGCCACCGCGATCGGCAAGTGCCTCCTGGGGCAGCTCGACCACGACGGCCGCAGGGACCACCTCTCGCGGCACAGAACCGCCCGTCTCACGTCGCGCACCATCACCGACGAGCGCCTTCTGCTGAACACCCTGGACCGGCAGCCCCCGACCGTCCCCGTCCTGGACCTGCAGGAATACGCGGTGGGCACGGTGTGCGCGGCGGTGCCGGTCACGGCCGGCTCCTCCGTCGGATGCCTGGCGCTGTCCCTGCCCGTCGAGAACGCGTACCGGCTGCGACGTGCCGCGGAGACGCTGAGCCGTAAGGCCGCTCCCGTCATGCTGTCGCTCGCGATCTGACCGTGGTCATGAGCACCCCCGCGGAGGGGGTAGTATTTTCCCCGTCGGCCCTCAAGGGGCCGGACAGGCGCCGTTAGCTCAGTTGGTTAGAGCAGCTGACTCTTAATCAGCGGGTCCGGGGTTCGAGTCCCTGACGGCGTACAGCAGAGAACGGAAGCCCTCCGCGCGAGCGGGGGGCTTCCGTCGTTTCCGGGACTCCCCACAGCTCACCGGCCTTCCACGGCCGCAGCCCCGCCGTCCCCGCGGCCGCGCGACGGCGGCCACTCCTCGCAGCGCGACCGCTCCGCGCTCCGCCGCTTCCCGCGCCAGTCCGCTCCCCGGAGCCTCCCCACCCCGTACGGCATTGGTCTGGACAACTCCCGGAACAACGCGCTAGGTTCCGACTTGGTCTAGACCGATCCGACAGGAACTCCTCTCCCCCACGAACCATCAGGAGCGACATGCGCAAGAGGATCACAGCGGCCGCCATCGGCACGGCGCTCGGCGTCTCGGCCGTGCTCTTCGCCGCCCCCGCACAGGGCCACGGCTTCGGCACCGACCCGGCAAGCCGCCAGGCGAACTGCGCCGACGGCACCGTCACCGGCTGCGGAGCCATCGAGCACGAGCCCCAGAGCGTCGAAGGCCCCAAAGGGTTTCCCGAGGCGGGCCCCGAGGACGGCGCCATCTGCTCGGGCGGCAACGACGCCTTCAAGGAGCTCGACGATCCGCGCGGCGGAGACTGGCCCGCCACAAAGCTCACGCCGGGCAGCGACCACACCTTCAAGTGGTCGATGACAGCGATGCATTCGACGACGGACTTCAGCTTCTACGTCACGAAGGACGGCTGGGACCCCGCCAAGCCGCTCACCCGCGCCGACCTCGAGGCCGAACCCTTCCTCACCGTGCCGATGGACGGCGAGAAGCCGCCCGCGGAGTGGACCGGCGAGGGGAAGCTCCCGGAAGGCAAGTCGGGCCGGCACCTGATCCTGGGCGTGTGGACCATCGCCGACACGGCCAACGCGTTCTACGCCTGCTCCGACGTCGAGTTCTGACCCCGCGACGCCGCCCCGCGCACAGCGGGAGCGGACCGGCCCGGCCGCGCCCCACAGCGGCCGGGCCGGTCCGCATCCCGGTCGGCCTCGCGCCCCTGCGGCGACGCGTCCCTGCGGTTCCGCGCCCGGTGCGGGCGGACCGCTGAGACCGCGCGCGGGACGGCCCCCGGCCTGCGTCCGTACGGGCCACGCCGCGTGGCGCCTCCGTGGGCGATCCGCCAGACTCCCCTCATGCACCCGGTCACCCTCACCCCCAGGGCCCTGGGCCGTGCGCTCGTGGCACGCCAACTCCTCGCGGAACGCTCGCAGATGAGCGCCCTCGAAGCCGTCGAGCATCTGGTCGGCCTGCAGGCGCAGGCACCCCGGCCGCCCTACTTCGGCCTCTGGTCGCGGCTCGCCGGATTCCGCGCCGAGGAGCTGTCCGGGCTGCTGCGGGAGCGCAAGGCCGTACGGGCCGGGGTCATGCGCGGCACCGTCCACCTGGTCAGCGCCGCCGACTGCCTGCAGCTGCGACCGCTCACGAGGGGGATCTACGAGCGGCTGATGCGCAGCAACTACCGCAGGCGCCTCGAGGGCCTGGACATGTGGGAGGTCGCCGACGCGGGCCTGGAGCTCCTGCGGCAACAGCCCCGTACGGCACGCGAACTGGCCCGGCTGCTCGGCGAGCGGTGGCCCGGCCACGACGCCGACGCACTGGCGCAGGCACCGCGTGCCCTGTGCGACGTGGTGCAGATCCCACCGCGCGGGCTGTGGGGCGCCTCGGGTCTGCCCGCCTACGACACGATCGAGTCATGGCTGGGACGACCCGTCTCACCGGAGCCCGACGTCGAGTCGGTGGTGCTGCGCTACCTGGGGGCGTACGGGCCGGCCTCCGTGCTGGACGCCCAGACCTGGTCGGGGCTCACCCGCCTCGGGGAGGTCTTCGAGAGGCTGCGCCCGCAGCTGCGGGTCTTCCTCAGCGAAGGGGGACGGGAACTGTTCGATCTGCCCGAGGCCCCGCGGCCCGACCCCGAACTCCCGCTGCCCGTACGGTTCGTGGCCGAGTACGACAACCTCGTCCTCTCCCACGCGGACCGCACGCGCGTCATCGGCGACGAGGAGCGCGCCGCGATCGCGAGCCGCAACGGGCAGGTGCCCGGCACGATCCTGGTCGACGGCATGGTGCGGGGGACGTGGAAGGTGCGGCAGCCCCGGAAGCGGGTGGCGGTACTGACGGTGACACCTCTGGGCCGCCGCCTCACCGCCGACGAGGAGCGGACACTGGCCGCGGAGGGCGAGCGGCTGCTGGACTTCGCCGTGCACGGCGGCGAGGACGCCGGATCGGGCCGGGGCGGCGAGGAGTTCACCGTCGCCTTCGCGGACCCGGCTCCGGGGCGGACGGCGCGGCGGACGGCGTAGGCTGCTCCCGCACGGGCCCGGCCGAACCGGGCCCGGGGGCCTGGTGAGTTGCCCGGAGGCCGAGCCGGTAGGGCCGCCCGGCGCCCGCACCCGGTGCGGTGTGCCGGTGGACACGTGAGCGCTACATTCCGTCCCCTCCCAGCCACACGATCCGCCCACTTCGGTGACACCTCCGTCACAGAGATCGCGTCGAATCCGCTCACACGGGGACGAACTTTCCTTTTTCGCCCTTGCGTTCGGGCCGGGAGTCGGAGAACCTACGCACGTCTTCGACCGCCCGCGAAAGGCCCACCGGCACCTGGGGCACCGGAGACGGGCCCGTCTGCGGCGGGCCGAAGATCCGTTCGGATGGCGAACCGGAAACCGGTCACATGGGAACCGGCGGCTGTCCACTCGCAGTCTCAGTACGAAGCAGCCGACGCCTGCCGCGCCCGGGGCCGCGGGAAAGGACGCGGGAAGCACGAGCACACGCAGACTGCTGCGTTCAGGGGGACGGACCCATGACCTCTACGAGGGACGGCGGCCGACAGCCGGAGCCAGGGCACTCGGCCGACGACGACCCGACGCGGACGACGCAGCTGCGCATACCCCGCAACATCGGGCAGAAGGCCCGCGACACCCTCGGCCGCGGACGGCGCTGGGCGCCCAAAGAGCTGCCGCGCTACGACTACGAGCACTACAGCCGGCTCGCCGGGCCGCTGACCCAGCCCGCCGCGGACAAGCCGTACCGCGTCAAGTACCGGAGCCTGCTGGCCGACGAGCCGCACCGGTTCAGGGCCGCCTTCCTGCTCGGTCTCGCACCGCTGCTCTCTGCGGGGCTGCTGTTCTGGCTGATGCAGCCGCAGCACTGGACGCAGCGCGACGACGGCGCCGTCTCCGACCTCGTCCTGAAGCTCGACATCGTCATGCTGGTCTCGATCGGCCTGATCGAGCTCTTCCGTACGCTCAACGTCCTCTCCAACGCGCACGCCACGCTCGTCGCGCGGGACCCCATACCCGTGGTGCCGGAGTCCGGCACCCGCGTCGCCTTCCTCACCTCCTTCGTGCCCGGCAAGGAACCGATCGAGATGGTGACGAAGACGCTCGAGGCGGCCGTGAAGATCCGCCACAGGGGCCTGCTGCACATATGGCTGCTGGACGAGGGCGACGACCCGGAGGTGAAGGAGGTCTGCCGCCGGCTGGGCGTGCACCACTTCACCCGCAAGGGCGTGGCCCGCTGGAACAAGCAGAAGGGCCCGCACCGGGCGAAGACCAAGCACGGCAACTACAACGCCTGGCTCGCCGCCCACGGCGACAACTACGACTACTTCGCCTCCGTCGACACCGACCACGTGCCGCTGCCCAACTACCTGGAGCGGATGCTCGGTTACTTCCGGGACCCGGACGTCGGGTTCGTCATCGGCCCGCAGGTGTACGGCAACTACGACAACTTCGTCACCAAGGCCGCCGAGAGCCAGCAGTTCCTCTTCCACGCCCTCATCCAGCGTGCCGGGAACCGCTACGACGCGCCCATGTTCGTCGGCACCAGCAACGCGGTGCGGATCAAGGCCATCAAGGGCATCGGCGGGCTGTACGACTCGATCACCGAGGACATGGCCACCGGTTTCGAGATGCACCGGGCCAGGAACCCCGAGACGGGCCGCAAGTGGCGCTCGGTCTACACCCCGGACGTACTCGCCGTCGGTGAGGGCCCCAACGCGTGGACCGACTTCTTCACCCAGCAGCTGCGCTGGTCGCGCGGCACGTACGAGACGATCCTCAAGCAGTACTGGCGCGGCGTCTTCACGCTCCCGCCGGGGAAGCTCTTCAACTACACGATGCTGATGATCTTCTACCCGATCTCGGCGCTCAACTGGATCCTGGCAGCTCTGAGTTGCGCGCTCTTCCTGGGTCTCGGCGCCTCGGGTGTGCAGATCGACCCGACCGTCTGGATGGCGCTGTACGGCAACGCGTCCGCGCTGCAGATCGGCCTGTACATCTGGAACCGGCGGCACAACGTCTCCCCGCACGAGCCGGAGGGCTCCGGCGGGCTCGCGGGGATGCTCATGTCCGCGCTGTCAGCACCGATCTACGCGCGCTCCCTCTTCGACACGGTGCTGCGGCGCAAGAGCAAGTTCGTGGTGACTCCGAAGGGCGACTCGGCGAGCCCTGACACCCTCTTCGGCACCTTCCGCATCCACCTCTTCTTCATCGTCGTCTTCGGCGGCTCGCTGGGCGGTTCCTTCTACCTCGGCCACGACCACCCCGCCATGATCACGTGGGCCGCGCTGGCGCTCCTGATCACGGCGGCGCCGATCATCGGCTGGCGCGTCACGGTGCGCGCCGAGAAGAAGAAGCGGAAACAGCGCCGGCACCGGCACCGGCAGGGCGGCCCGGTCCCGCCGCCCGCCGGCTCCGCACCGGACCGGACGCAGCCCGTACCACTGCACACCGCCCCTGGGGGACGTGAAAGATGAAGTACCGACCGAGCCGGCGCACGCGCCGTACGGCGATAGGCGCGGCCGTGGTCATGGTGATCGCGGGATTCAACGGGCCCGTGCTCTACGACCTCGCCTCGGAGCGATACCACGACTACACGATCAACAAGCCGGAGTACAAAGCCGAGAACGGGCACTGGAAGACCGTCGACGTCCCGAAGAAGTACCGCATCAACACGATCCACGCCGCACTGCTGCACACCGGCAAGGTGCTGCTGGTGGCGGGATCGGGCAACGACGCCAAGCAGTTCAAGGCGAAGACGTTCCGCACGGTGCTGTGGGACCCGGTGAAGAACACCTTCAAGAACATCTCCACGCCCAACGATCTGTTCTGCGCGGGCCACACCCAGCTGCCCGACGGGAAGCTGCTGGTGGCGGGCGGCACACGCCGGTACGAGAAGCTCGGCGGCGACGTGAAGAAGGCCGGCGGCCTCATGATCGTCCACAACGAGAACCCGGACCGCGCCAAGACCCTCAAGGCGGGGACGCTCTTCACCGGACGCGAGAACGGCAAGACGTTCGAGGCCAAGGACAACGTCCTCGTGCCGCGCGCGAAGAAGAAGGCCGACCCCGTCACCGGGCAGGTCAAGGTCACCCCGAGCGTCGCCCGCGTCTACGTGGAAGCGGCCAGGAGGGGGAAGCAGTACCAGACCGGGACCGAGGACAACTACCGGATCCACGGCCTGCGCGGCGCCGACCGCAGGAACATCTACGGCATCGCGCAGAAGCTCTCCTTCGACAAGAAGGACTTCCAGGGGATCAAGGACACCTACGAGTTCGACCCGGTGGCCGAGCGCTACATCAAGGTCGACCCCATGCACGAGGCGCGGTGGTACCCGACGCTGACCACGCTGGAGGACGGCAAGGTCCTCTCGGTCTCCGGGCTGGACGACATCGGGCAGGTCGTCCCCGGCAAGAACGAGATCTACGACCCGCGGACCAAGAAGTGGGAGTTCCTGCCGCGGAAGCGCTTCTTCCCCACCTACCCGGCGCTGCACCTGACGTCCGACAACAAGATCTTCTACTCCGGCGCCAACGCCGGCTACGGGCCCGCCGACCAGGGCCGGACGCCCGGCCTGTGGGACCTGGAGACCAACGGGTTCCGCAAGATCCCCGGCATGAGCGACCCGGACGCCCTCGAGACCGCCATGTCCGTACCGCTGCCGCCCAGCCAGAGCCGCAAGTTCATGGTGCTCGGCGGCGGCGGCGTCGGAGAGTCGAAGAAGGCCACCGAGAAGACCCGCATCGTGGACCTGCGCGAGGACTCCCCGCGCTTCCGCAACGGGCCCGACCTGTACGCCAAGGCCCGCTATCCCAGCAGCGTCGTCCTGCCCGACGACACCGTGCTGACGACCAACGGCTCCGGCGACTACCGGGGACGCAGCGAGAGCAACATCCTCAAGGCCGAGGTCTACGACCCGAAGACCGACACCAAGAAGAGCGTCGCCGACCCCCTCGTCGGCCGCAACTACCACTCGGGCGCGCTGCTCCTGCCCGACGGGCGCGTGATGACGTTCGGCTCGGACTCGCTCTTCTCCGACGAAGCCAACACCAAGCCCGGCAAGTTCGAGCAGCAGATCGACATCTACACGCCCTCCTACCTCCACCAGAAGGGCGAGCGGCCGGAGTTGAAGCACGCGGGCCTGGCGGAGCAGAACGCCAGAACGGTGCGGCTGGGCGGGTCGGCCTCCTTCAAGTCCGGGGACGCGGCCAAGATCAAGAAGCTGCGGCTCATCCGGCCGAGCTCCTTCACGCACGTCACCAACGTCGAGCAGTCCTCCGTCGCACTCGACTTCAAGCGGACCGCCGACGGCGTCACGGCCGAGATCCCCAAGGACCCCTCGCTCGTGCCGCCCGGCTGGTGGATGGTGACGGCCGTGGACGGCAAGGGGGTCCCGTCGAAGTCGGTGTGGCTGAAGGTCCCCAGGACCGCCACGGCCCAGACTCCGACGACGACGCCGGTCTCGCCGTAGCCGTCCCGCCAGCCGGCCGGCCGTTCGGCCGTTCGGCCGTTCGGCCGTTCGGCCCAGGATCTGCCGGAGCTGTCCGAGCCCCGTCGCGGCGCGCGCGTCCGCGGCGGGGCTCCGTCATGCCTTCCTCAGAGGATCCTCAAGCCGCGATAACGGTCCGGGCACATCCCCCAGGTCGCGTGGCCTCTGCGATCCACATCACTTGCCCCGGTCGCTGTCCGTGATATGAACTGGCGATCCGACTTTGCTGCGCCTTTACCGTCAGCTCACCGTGCCGTTACCCACAGTCGACGACGGCCGCGTGACCGGGCTCAGGGCAGGCGTCACCGGTCGGGATTTCCATGCCGCTCCACTGCCGAAGGTGGCACATGTCGCTCGACTCCATGACGCAAGATTTCGACAAGGCCGTAAATGATCTGTTCGATCCGGTCGCAACCTGGCTGAGTGAACTGGTCTTCTACGCGGTGCCCGTGGCCGGCGCCGAGCTGCCGCTCATCGTGGCATGGCTCGTCGTCGCCGGACTGGTCTTCACCGTGTGGTTCGGCGTGGTGCAGTTCCGCAAGTTCAGGGTCGCCGTCCAGGTGGTGCGCGGCAAGCACGACGAGAGCGACTCACCCGGCGAGGTCAACCACTTCCAGGCGCTCACAGCCGCGGTCTCCGGCACCGTCGGCCTCGGCAACATCGCCGGAGTCGGCGTCGCCGTCAGCGTCGGCGGCGCGGGCGCCACCTTCTGGATGGTCCTGTGCGGGCTCCTCGGCATGGCCACCAAGTTCGTCGAAGTCACCCTCGGCGTGAAGTACCGCGAGGAGCACGCCGACGGCACCGTCTCCGGCGGCCCGATGCATTACCTGCCCAAGGGTCTCGCCGAGCGCTTCGGCCGCAACGGAAAGATCTTCGGATCGGTTCTCGCGGCCCTCGCCTCCATCATGATCCTCTTCTTCGGTCTGTTCGGCGGCAACCTCTTCCAGATCAACCAGAGCTACGCCCAGATCACCTCCACCACAGGCGGCGAGGACAGCTGGATCGGCTCCTCGGCGGGCGCCCTCTTCTTCGGTGTACTGATCGCCGCACTGGTCGGCGTCGTGCTCATCGGCGGCATCAAGTCCATCGCCTCGGTCACCAGCCGCCTCGTACCGGCGATGGCCATCATGTACGTCCTGGCCTGCCTGACCGTCATCCTCTGGAACTTCGGCCAGGTCCCCAGCGCGTTCGTCGACATCTTCGAGGGCGCCTTCGCACCCGAGGGCGTCGCGGGCGGCATCATCGGCGCCCTGGTCATGGGATTCCAGCGCGCCGCCTTCTCCAACGAGGCCGGACTCGGCTCCGCACCCATCGCGCACTCCGCCGTGAAGACGAAGCACCCCGCCAGTGAGGGTCTCGTCGCGCTGCTGGAGCCGTTCATCGACACGGTCATCGTGTGCACCATGACCGCCCTGACCATCGTCATCGCCAGGCCGGACAGCTTCACGTCCGCGGGCGAGGAGGTCGAGGGCGTGACTGTCACCTCCGACGCCTTCGCAACGGTGCTTCCCTGGTTCCCGAACCTGTTGACCGTCGCGGTGCTTCTCTTCGCGTTCTCCACCGTGCTGACCTGGGGTTACTACGGACTCAAGGCCTGGTCCCACCTCTTCGGCAAGAGCAAGGCGAGCGAGACCACGTTCAAGATCATCTACAGCATCTTCGCCGTAGCGGGCTCCCTGCTCTCCCTGGAGACCCTGATCAGCATGGCCGACGCGGTGCTGTTCATGCTGGCCGTCTTCAACATCATCGGCCTGTACCTGCTCGCCCCGGTCGTCAAGCGGGAACTCAACTCGTTCCTCGCCCACGTCCGCGGCGACACGAGCGCGGCCGACAAGAGCACCGGCGCCGACGAGTCCGCGCCCGCTCCCCACTGAGGCCCGGACCGGCGCCTCGCTGAGGCGTGAGCCGGCCCTCACACACGCGGCGAGGCCGCACCCGTCGAAGCGGGTGCGGCCTCGCCGCGTGAGAAGCCGGGGTACACACGGCGCGGAGCCGGACCGTGCGGCGGGCGGTGGTGCGGAAACCGTGCGCCCGGCCCGTGCCTCCCGGCCGGGAGCCTCAGCGCTTGTTGCGCACCAGGCCGAGTGCGTACTCCGGCCACCACTGGCCCGCCTTGGGGCCGCCCTTGCACTCGCCGTCCGACTCGCCGGGCCGCTTGATCCACAGGTATCCGTCGATCAGCTTGTCACCGGTCTTCGTCGTCGGCGCCTCCCCCAGCGCACGGCCCGGCGGGTTGCACCACGCCTCCTCGTCGGCGCCGGCGCCCGCGACCGGCCCGTTGCCGTTGCGGCTGGTGTCGATGACGAACGGCTTGTTGCCGACCATCGGGGAGAACTTCCTGCCGTACGCCGCGTTCGACTCCGTCGTCTGGTAGTTGGAGACGTTGAGCGAGAAGCCGTCGGCCTTGTCGATGCCGGCACGTTTCATCGGCTCGACGAGGCCGCCCGGGTCCCGCACCCAGTCGGGGTTGCCGGCGTCCAGGTACACCTTGGTGCGCGGCAGGCTCTTCAGCTTGCCGACGGCCTCGTTGAGGAGCCGGAAGCGCTCCGGCTGGAACTGCTCGGGAGTGCACCCCTCCATCAGCACGTGCGGAATCGCGTCCGGTTCGACGATCACCGTGGCCGCGCGCTTCCCGATGCCCTTGACCACCTGGTCCAGCCAGGCGCGGTAGGCGCCCGCGTCCGGCGCACCGCCCTTGGAGTACTGGCCGCAGTCGCGGTGCGGCAGGTTGTAGAGCACCAGCAGCGCCTCACGGTCCGCCTTCGCGGCGGCCCCCACCACCTTGCGCGTCTGACCGCCCGGATCCTCCGTGCCGATCCACTCGGCGACGGGCTGCCCGGCGATCTTCCGCATCTGCTCGGCCTGCCGGCCCTTGCCGTCCTCACGGTAGGCGTCGGCCTGCCGCGCCGCGTTGCTCCGAGGGTCCACCCAGTAGGGCGTGACCGACTTCGGCCTCTGGCCCTGCCCGCCGCCGCCGTCCGCCGAGTCGCCGCCCTTTTCCGGGCCCGGGTCGGAGGAGCAGCCGGCGAGCAGCGCCGCCGCGAGGACGCACGCCCCGCCGGCCGCGAACCGGGAACGGGCGGCCGTGCGCCGTGCGCCGCCTCCGCCGGTACGGGCTCCGGGCCGCGGACGTTCACTGTCGCTGCCGTACATCCCACTCCCCCTAGGGTCTGTCGTCCGGATCTCCGTGAACGGGCCGCGGCGCCGGATGCGGTGCGTCACAAGCCGGTGGACCGTCGCCGTACCGGCGTACCCGGACGGCTCCGGCAACGCAGCGAAGGTCGTCGGCTGCCGCCGCGGACCCACGGAGATTCACGACCGGATCGCCCATCGTGTCACAGCGCCCACATGGCTCGCGGGCGTCCCAGCCCGACGTTACCCGGCTGTTCCGGACCCCGTCCCGCCGGAAGCGGAACGGCAGTTCAGATCCGGTCGACGAGATCCGCGATCGAGTCCACGACCTTCGACGCCCGGTAGGGGAAGCGGTCGATCTCGTTCGGCCGGGTGAGACCCGTCAGCACGAGGAACGTCTCAAGTCCCGCTTCCATGCCCGCCCTTACATCGGTGTCCATCCGGTCGCCGATCATCGCGGAGGTCTCGGAGTGCGCCCCGATGGCGTTCAATCCCGCCCGCATCATCAGCGGGTTGGGCTTTCCGACGAAGTACGGCTCCTGACCGGTCGCCTTGGTGATGAGGGCGGCGACCGATCCGGTGGCGGGCAGCGCGCCCTCCGCCGAAGGGCCCGTCTCGTCGGGGTTGGTGGCGATGAACCGGGCGCCCTCGTTGATCAGCCGGATCGCCTTCGTCAGCGACTCGAAGCTGTACGTGCGGGTCTCGCCCAGCACCACGTAGTCGGGCTCCGCGTCCGAGAGGACGTAGCCGATGTCGTGCAGCGCCGTCGTCAGCCCCGCCTCGCCGATGGCGTAGGCCGTGCCGCCGGGACGCTGGTCGTCGAGGAACTGCGCGGTCGCCAGAGCCGACGTCCAGATGTTCTCCGTCGGTACGTCCAGGCCGATCCTGCCCAGCCGGGCGTGCAGATCGCGCGGCGTGTAGATCGAGTTGTTCGTCAGGACGAGGAAGGGCCGCCCCGACTCCTTCAGCCGCTTCAGGAACGCCTCGGCACCGGGCACCGGAACGCCTTCGTGCATCAGCACGCCGTCCATGTCGGTCAGCCATGACTCGATCGGCTTGCGCTCTGCCACCTGCTGCTCCTGACGGAGTCGGGTTCTGCCTGTCGTGGTGCCGGGCCGGGCGCGCGGTACGACCGGGCGCGGCCACGTTCAGCCTACGGCTTCCCCGGGGGCCGGGGACGGCCGGGACGGCGCGGGAGCCCGGCCGAAGAGGGGAGCCAGGACCAGCTGCGCGGCACCGTCCGCGACCGTGCGCACCCCGTCCGGGACGAGCTCCACCGGTACGTCGCCCGCACGGCCCGGCCCCTGCCCGGTACCCGCCGGGCGGCCGCCCGGGGCACGGGCCCCGCCGCCCCGCACGCCGCGCAGCTCCGCGGCCACGCCGTCGAGGTACGCCTGGGGCTCGGCCAGGACCGTACGTCCGCCCAGCAGCAACCGGTCCAGGTCGAGCAGCTCGACCAGGTTGGCGGCGGCCACGCCGAGGACGCGGGCCGCCTCGGCCGTGTCGCCCCGCCGTACCGCCTCCAGGCAGAGGGCCTCCGCGCATCCGCGCCGGCCACACCGGCACGGAGGCCCGTCGAGGCGCAGCACCTGGTGGCCGAACTCGCCGGCACCGGTGCGCCTTCCCCGGTGCAGCCTGCCCTCCAGGACGAGTCCGGCGCCGAGCCCCGTGCCGAGGTGGAGGTAGGCGAGGGTCTCCTTGCCGCGCAGCGCCAGCCCCAGGGCGGCGGCGTTGGTGTCCTTGTCGACGACGACCGGCATGCCCAGCCGCCGCGCGAGCTCGTCGCGCAGCGGGAAGCCGGCCCATTCCGGGAAGCCGGTGACCTGCCGCAGCACGCCGCGGGCGTGGTCCAGCGGGCCGGGAGCGGCCACACCCACGCCGAGGACGCTTCCCCAGCGCCCGCCGACACCCGTGGCACCGGTGCCGTCATCGTCGGGGGCCTCGGCTCGAACCTCGGCCCCGGCCCCGGCCTCGGTCCCGGTCCCGGTCTCGCCGTCGGATGCGGGCCGGCCGGCTTCCGCGTCGGCGGCCGGGGCCTCACCCGCAGCCTCGCCCGGGAGCCGCTGCCCTCCGGCTCGGGCGCCGTCCGACGCCTGCTCCCGGCGGCCCTCCCCACGCGCCTCCTGCCCCGTATCGGTCCACAGCTCCCCCTCCTCCGAGACCGCCCGCAGCCGCTCGCGGCCGGACTCCTCCTCGTCCGGCACCCGCCCGTCGCGTCCCGGCGGACGCGGGGCCGCCCACACCTCGCCCGCCGACGCCTGCTGCCACAGTTCACCGCCCGCGACCTCCTCCGCGCTCGCGGCGGGACGTTCGGCGGCACCCGCCCCGAGCGCCGGCAGGCCCGCGCCGATGAGGCCGTACACGGAGGACTCGACAGCGTCGAGCAGCGTCTCCGCACCCGCACCCAAATCGAGGGGAGCCGTGCGTCCCGCGACGACGCTGCCCGACAGGTCGACGAGCACGGCCAGCAGATGGTCCCGGTCCAGATGTATCCCCACCGCGTGCCGCGCACCGGGGGCGAGCCTGAGAACCGTGCTCGGCTTGCCGCCGGTCGAGGCACGCCTGCCCGCCTCGGTGACCAGCCCGTGCGACCGCAGACGCGCAGTGATCTTGCTGACGGCCTGCGGCGTCAGCCCCGAGCGCACCGCCAGCTCGCTGCGGCTGGCCCCCTCCTGCCCCGCGACACGCAGCAGACCCAGGACACGGGCGGCGCTCGTCCCGTACGGCACGACGAGTTCGCTTCCGCCGTTCATGGCGGGTTCACTGGTCATGAGGTCATTGTGCGCGCGGGTTGCACTTACGCAACCGCGTTGCGAAAGTGTCCGCATGGACCGTACGGAAGAAGCCGCTCCCCCTCCCCTCCGCGTCGGGCTCATCGGCTACGGCCTCGCGGGCTCCGTGTTCCACTCACCCCTCATCGCCTCCACCGAGGGACTCACGCTGGACAGCGTCGTCACCGCGAACCCCGAACGGCGCGCGCAGGTACACGCCGAGCACGGCTCCTCCATGCGGACGCTCGCCACGACCCGTGAACTCTTCGCCCGCGCCGACGCCCTGGACCTCGTCGTCGTCGCCTCCCCCAACCGCACGCACTACGCGCTGGCGCGGCAGGCGCTGGAGGCCGGCCTCCCCGTGGTCGTCGACAAGCCCCTCGCCGGAACCGTCGCCGAGGCCCAGCAGCTGGCCTCCCTCGCGGCCGAACGCGGCCTGATGCTCTCCGCGTTCCACAACCGCCGCTGGGACAACGACTTCCGCACGGTCCGCGCGCTCCTCGCCGACGGGGCGCTGGGCGGCGAAGTCCGGCGCTTCGAGTCCCGCTACGAACGCTGGCGGCCCGGACTCAAGGGCGGCTGGCGGGAGTCCGGCGATCCCGCCGAAGCAGGCGGCCTGCTCTACGACTTGGGCAGCCACCTCGTGGACCAGGCACTGACGCTCTTCGGGCCGGCCACCTCGATCTACGCCGAGTCAGACGTCCGCCGCACCGGCGCCGAAGCGGACGACGACACGTTCATCGCCCTCACCCACGCCGACGGCGTCCGCTCCCACCTGTGGGTGAGCGCCGTCGCCGCCCAACTCGGGCCCCGCTTCCGCGTACTGGGCAGCGAGGCCGCATACGTGAAGGACGGACTCGACCCGCAGGAGGCGGCGCTGCGGGAAGGCGCCCGGCCTGTGCCCGGACAACGCTGGGGCGTGGAACCGGAGTCCGCCTGGGGGACGCTCGGGGACCTCGAGGCGCGGCGGCCCGTCCCCACGCTCGACGGCGACTACCCCGCGTACTACGCCGGGATCGTCACCGCCCTGCGCGAAGGCGCACCGCCGCCGGTCACAGCGCACGAGGCCGTCGCGACGATCCGGGTACTGGAGGCCGCGCGAACCTCGGCACTCGAAGCGCGCGTCGTCACGACCGACCTCGCCTGAGCGGACGGCAGTCCGGGCACGGGACGCACACCGCGCGTGGCAGTTCGAGGCGCGCCGGAAGAGCCCGGACCGCCGGACCTCAGGCGTCCCGCAACTCCTGGCGCTGGCGCCCCAGTCCGTCGATCTCCAGCTCCACCACGTCCCCAGCCCGCAGATACGGCTTCGGCTCAGGCGCACCCATGGCCACGCCCGCAGGCGTACCCGTGTTGATGACGTCACCGGGTCGCAGCGTCATGAACTGGCTGAGATAGCGCACCACTTCGGCGACAGGGAAGATCTGCTCGGCCGTGGTGCCGTCCTGCTTCAGCTCGCCGTTCACCCACAGCCTCAGCCCCAGCGCCTGCGGATCGGCGACCTCGTCCGACGTCACCAGCCAGGGCCCCAGCGGGTTGAACGTCTCGCAGTTCTTGCCCTTGTCCCACTGCCCGCCGCGCTCCAGCTGGAACGCACGCTCCGAGACGTCATGGGAGACCGCGTACCCCGCCACCGCCGCCGACGCCTCCTCGTCCGACGAGAGATAGCGGGCCGTGCGGCCGATCACCACCGCCAGCTCCACCTCCCAGTCGGTCTTGCGGCTGCCCCGCGGCACGAGGACGTCGTCGTACGCCCCGACGACGGTGTCCGGAGCCTTCATGAACAGGATCGGCTCCTCCGGAACCGCCCCGCCCGTCTCACGGGCGTGATCGTGGTAGTTCAGCCCGATGCACACGACCTTGCCGATCCCGGCCACCGGCGGGCCGACCCGCAGCCCCGCCGGCTCCAGCGCGGGCAGCCCACCGGCGGAGCCGGCCGCCTCGCGTACGCGCCCGAGCGCCGCACCGTCGCCGAGCAACGCACCGTCGATGTCGCCGACGACGGCCGACAGGTCCCGGAGGACACCCGACTCGTCCAGCAGCGCCGGGCGCTCGGCACCCGCCGGTCCGACCCGCAGCAGCTTCAAGATCTACTCCCGGAGTTGAGCACTTCCGCGGCGCCGCGTGGCAACCAGCCACGCGGCGCCGGTCTGTCGCAAAAGGAGCGGCCGATCCTCCAAGACGGAGTTCAGATCCACAACCCGGTGTTCACGTAGTGGACCGCCGAACGGCCGAAGCCGCCCGCGAGCGGCGTCCCCCGGTGCGCCCCTGCGGCCCTCCCGAAGACCGTCCCGCCGACGGCTCCGCCGCCCGCTCCGGCGTCCGGCCGTCCGTCGGGCCGCCCGGCTGCCTCCCCGCCCCGAGCGCCGCGCGCTCCACAGCCGTCCACGTCGTGCTCGTCACCACGTACAGCGCCGCGGCGAGCGGCACTACCGCCACCGTGACCAGCGTCCCGAAGGACAGCAGCGGAAGCAGACGCCCCATGGCCGCCGCACCCGGCACCTCGGGCACCGCCTGCCCGGACCGGCCCGGAACCGCACGCTGCCCGGCCGTCACGGAACCCGACGACCGCCCGCCGCTCCCGGCGGCCTCCGCCGTCAGCCTGCGCGTACGCACGTACGTCCACGTCGCCACCGCCGCGACCAGGACGAACAGTCCCACGTACACCAGACCCCGCGCACCGAGGAGACCGCCCGCCTCCAGCGCGTCCGGCCAGCGCCCGCCCAGCGGAGCACCCAGCAGGGTCTCGCCGAGCAACTCACCGTCCCGGGTGAAAAGGTAGTACATCGCGAAGAAGACCGGGAGCTGCAGCAGCATCGGCAGGCAGCCCGCCACCGGCGAGGCACCCTCCCTCGCCTGCAACTCACCCACCGCGTGCCGCAGACGCTCCGGATCGCTTCCGTGCTTGCGCCGCAACTCCGCCAGCTGCGGAGCGAGCCGAGCCCGCACCCGCTCACCCCGGACCGCCGCCCGCGCCAGCGGATGCAGCGCCAGACGCACGCACAGCGTGAACGCCACGATTGCGGCAGCCGTCGCGGAGGCACCGAAGAACGGTGCGAGACCGCCGGACAGTTGCGCCACGACAGAACTGAAGAAAGACATGGTGAGCCCTCCACGGGGTCTCGTCGTACCGGATCAGGTCGCACACCGGCCCCGGCAGGACCGGCGAAGAGATCGGCGTGACGAGCCGCGCAGACACGGCGGAAGGCTCAACGAGAGGCAGCGGCAGGTCAGTCGGCGTCGCCGACGGGACGTAGACCGACGTTCCGATCGGTTCTACCGGCCGGCCGGAACCATCAGCCGCCGGGACCGGCCAGGGCCGGCCGCCGGGCAACCAGCGTCGGAGATCGTCAGCGACAGCCTCCGGGCGTCATACAGACCCCGGGGACCACTGCGCGAAGAAGCTGCCTGGCAGCAGGAGACGTTGAGGCGAAGAGCGCGCTACGCGGCCGTCAGAGACCCGCCGCCCGGCGCTCGAGGACGCGGACGCCCCGCGGCGTCAGGATCACGCTGCGGCAGGAACGCCGTACGCAGCTCCCGGTCCCGGATCGCCGTACGCACCCTGTCCGGTGGCACGCGCGGTGCGGAGAGGACCGCTGCGCCCACGAGAGTCCGGCACACCAGCATCACCGCCGCGGCCGTCGCGGCGGCGGTCAGCACGGTGCTCAGACCCGCCTCGGCGAACAGGAACCCCACGAGCGAGAGCAGCAGCGCGGAGAGATACAGGCGCCAAGCGCTCACAGTCCGGTAGACCACGCTCAGCCCCCTCTCATCCGCACGCCCCGCACACCGCCCGGTCCGCAGACCGACCTGAACTCGGCCTGCCCGTACGACAATAGCGCGTAACCCCCGCAAGCCGCCGCTGGTCCGGCCCGCCCCGCCACGGACGAGCCCCCACGACCCCGCCGGGGGCCCCGAGCCACCGAGCCGACGCCGCGCGCACCTGACCCGCCCCGCCCCGGACCGGCCCCTCCACAGCCCTGGATAATCGAGCCCATGAGCAGCAGCACCGACCCGCGCCCCCGCCGCCTCGTCCTCGCCACCCGGAACCCCCACAAGGTCACCGAACTCCAGGCGATCCTCACCGCCGAGGGACTCGACCTCGAACTCGTCGGAGCGGACGCCTACCCGGAGATCCCCGACGTCAAGGAGACCGGCGTGACCTTCGCCGAGAACGCCCTCCTCAAAGCCCGCACCCTCGCCCGGGCCACTGCGCTGCCCGCCGTCGCCGACGACTCCGGCCTCTGCGTCGACGTCCTCGGCGGCGCCCCCGGCATCTTCTCCGCCCGCTGGGCCGGACGGCACGGCGACGACAAGGCCAACCTCGACCTGCTCCTCGCCCAGATCTCCGACATCACGGACGAACACCGGGGGGCGTACTTCGCCTGCGCCGCGGCCCTCGCCCTGCCCGACGGCACCGAACGCGTCACCGAAGGCCGCCTCACCGGCACCCTGCGGCACACCCCCGCCGGAACGGGCGGCTTCGGCTACGACCCGGTCCTGCAGCCCGACGGCGAGACCCGTACCTGCGCCGAACTCACCCCCGAGGAGAAGAACGCCGTCAGCCACCGCGGCCGCGCCTTCCGCGCCCTGGCCCCGGTGGTACGCGACCTGCTGGGGTGACGCCCGCGCAGCAGCGCGAACGGCCTCCGGGGAGCAAGGGACGCGGAGCCCGGAACGGAAAGACCCCACTCCCGCGGCAGGAGTGGGGTCCGCTGTGCGCGAGGAGGGACTCGAACCCTCACGCCCTAGGGCATCGGTACCTAAAACCGACCCGTCTGCCAGTTCCGGCACTCGCGCTGCGCGGGACATCCTACTGCCGCGGAGGTCCTGCCGGCCGCGAGCCCCGGCGGCGGTTGCGCCCGCACCACGTCTCCGTGACCGCGTGGCAGTTGGGGCAGAGGTAGCGCAGGTTCTCCCGGCGGTTGTCGCGCCACTCGCCGTTGATGTGGTCGATCTGCAAGGTCAGACGGGCACCCTCCCACTCGCCGGGGTTGCCGCACTGAGCGCACGCGTAGACCGCCCCGACCTCGTCGAGCGCCCGGCGAAGGCGTTCGTGGTTGACGCGGGGCATGCCCTCCGGGCGGATCCGCAGCACCTGCCGCGCGATCCGCCGCGGCTGCGGCGGACGCGGCACCGTCCGGCGGCTGCGGGCTTCGAAGTGGCCGGTGCCGAGGCCGAGTCGGGCGGTGCTCCGCCGCACCCGCCGGCGGTTCACCTCGTCGACGGGCATGCCCATCGCCCGCAGCACGTCAGCGTAGTTGCGGCTCCGTGCGACGGCCCGGCGCAGCTCCTCCTCCGGAATCGCCACGCGGGAGTGGGAGAAGTGCGAGGTGTCGACGCCGAGGGCCCGGACCGTTCGCCCCAGCGCCGCCCGGGAACGTCCGTCCTCGGGCACCCCGAGCCGGCGGGCCAGCTCGCGGAGGCTCCGCACGCCCCCGGCCGCGGCCCGGACGTCCTCCTCTGAGAAGGGCACCTCGATGCGGCGCCTGCTGAGCCCCGGGATGTGCTCGGTGTCCATGCCGGCCGCGGCGATCCTGCGCCGGATATGGGAGAGCGCCCCGGTGGAGGGCCTGGCCCCCAGCTTCTCGGCGACCTCCCGGAGCACCGTCGACGAGGCCACTGCCTCAGCGATCGCCTCGTCGGTGTACTTCCGCCAGGGAGTGCGGCGCACGAAGTGCCCGGTGTCCATGCCGTGCCGGGCGACGGCTCTCTGCAGGCTCCTCCGCTGCCCCCCGTTGGCCGGCAGACCCAGGGCGCGCATCACGCCCGCCCAGCTCGACGCCGCGGCCACCGCCTCGGCCAGCTGTTCCTTCGTGTACTTCCCCACCGACCGCCGCCCCCGCCGCCGTCCGTCCCGCCTCCGGCGGCCGCGACGGTGTCCGCACACCCCCACGCGTGCGGACACCTGTCGCGGCCTCGTACACATCAACGACGAGAGGCGCCCGCGGTTACGCCTATCGGGTCAGTCACCGTCGCCCGGCTCGCCCCCGCCACGGGCCGCTCCCCGGGCCGGCAGGCGGGCGGTGCCGGGCCGGGTCAGATCTTCAGATCCTTGATCAGCTTCGCCACGTGCCCGGTGGCCTTCACGTTGTAGAACGCCTGCAGGACCGCGCCGTCCTCACCGACGACGACGGTGGAGCGGATGACGCCCGTGACCGTCTTGCCGTAGAGCTTCTTCTCGCCGAAGGCCCCGTACGCCTCCATCGTCTCCTTCGACGGGTCGCCGACGAGCGTGACCTTCAGGTTCTCCTCGTCCCGGAACTTGGCGAGCTTCTCCGGCTTGTCGGGCGAGACGCCGATGACGTCGTAGCCGGCGGCGGCGAGGACGTCCAGGTTGTCGGTGAAGTCGCAGGCCTGCTTGGTGCAGCCGGGAGTCATGGCCGCCGGGTAGAAGTAGACGATGACCTTGCGGCCTTTGCGGTCGGCGAGCGAGACCGGGTTGCCGTCGGCGTCCGGGAGGGAGAAGTCGGGGGCGGTGTCGCCGGGCTGCAGTCGCTCACTCATCTGTGCTCCTTGTGTCTGCTTGGTCCGCCCCGAGGGTAGCCGGAGGAGTCCGGCGCCGGGGGTGCCGCGGGGCGCTGGGCAGCGTGAGCTGACAGACTGTCCACCTGGCCCCGTCCGTTCGGCCGGGCCGGTCCGGGGAACGCGGAATGTCATACGTGTCCGTCGGTCCCCCGGCGGCCGACTGACGCGGGCGCGGCCGGTGTTGGCCGGACCAGTGACCGATCGAGCGACGGACGAGCGACGGAGGCAGCGCGGTGTCGAATGCCAGGACTCCCGCGGACATCGAGGCGGACATCCTCAACAGGCGGCGCGAACTCGCGGCGACGCTTGACGAGATCGCCGTCCGCGTGCACCCCAGGACGATCGCGGGGGACGCCAAGGCGAAGGCCGCGGCGGCGGTGGACAGGACGGCGGGGCGTGCCTACGTGGCCGTCAACATGGCTTTGGCGGACGTGCGGGCGACGTTCGTCGACGAGAAGGGTTCGCCGCGTCTGGAGCGCGTCGTGCCGGTCGCGATCGTCGCGGTGACGCTCGTCGGGGGGCTGTTCGCTCTCTCGGCTCGGCGTCGGCGCGGCTGAATCGCTGATATACGGTCTACACGTGAGTTCCGAGACGCCTACCGGACATGCGGGCCCCGGCACGAAAGCCGACGCGGCCACGACGCGCATGCCGGAACACGACAAGCTCCCGATCCGCATGCTGCACGACCGTGTGCTGGTGCGTACGGACATCGAGGAGGGTGAGCGCCGGTCCTCGGGCGGGATCGTGATTCCCGCGACGGCGGCTGTGGGCCGCCGGCTGGCCTGGGCCGAGGTGGTCGCCGTCGGGCAGAACGTGCGGACGGTCGAGCCGGGCGACCGCGTGCTCTACGACCCCGAGGACATGGCGGAGGTCGAGGTCCGCGGCGTCGCCTACACGCTGATGCGCGAGCGCGACCTTCACGCGGTGGCGGCCGAGCGGCTGCAGGGGTCCCAGGACTCCACGGGGCTCTATCTGTAGGTGACGCAATGGAGTCGGGCCGGCCGCGTGGAGTGCGGCCGGCCCGTTCACGTGCGCAGCGGAGGAGCGGAACCGCGGAGGCGGGGCGACCGGGTGGCCGGAGCCGGCCCCGCGGATCAGTCCACGGTCTGGGCGAGTTCCTCTTCCCCGGGTTCGGTGCGGGCCGCGGCCTGTCCGCCCACCGTGTTGCCGCCCTGCCAGCCGTTGCCGCCGCCCGGGTCTCCCTGGGTGTCGCCGCCGTCGACGCCGCCCTGGTTGCCCTGGGTGTTGCCGCCTTCGAGGCCTCCGGTCGGCGGGGTGCCGGGGTCTGTGGGCGGATCGGTGGGCGGTGTGCTGGGCGGGCCCGGGTCGGTCGGCGGCACGCTGGGGCCGTCCGTGGGCGGTCCTGACGTGCCGGGGTCGCCGGGCGGCTGGGACGTGCCGGGGTCGCCGGGCGGCGCGCTCGGTACGTCGCCGCCGTCGGTCTTGAGGTCGAAGTCGCGGACGGGCTCGCCCTCGAGCGCGGCCTTGGTGTAGTCGCCCCAGATCTCGGCGGGGAAGCCGCCGCCGTTGACTCGGGGGACGCCGGCCGCCCCGTAGAGGGGTTTCTGCTCACCGGTCTCGGAGTTCTGGCCCATCACGCTGATGACGGTGGCCAGTTCGGGGGTGTATCCGGCGAACCAGGCGGCCTTGTCCTCCTCGGCGGTGCCGGTCTTGCCCGCGGCGGGACGTCCAGCGGCCTGTGCGGCGACGCCGGTTCCGCTCTGGACGACCTTGCGCAGTACGGCGGTCGTGGAGTCCGCGGCCTTGCGCGGCACTTCCCGTACGGGGTCGTGGCTGGGGAGTTCGATGACCTCGCCGCCCCGGGTGGCCTTCTCCACGAGGCTGTAGTGGCCCCGCTTGCCGTGGTTGGCCAGCGTCGCGTACGCCTGTGCCATGTCGGTGGTGGAGGCGGTGGCGACGCCGAGGGCGATGGATCCGTCCTCGGGCATGTTGGGGGTCTTCTCCGGAAGGCCGAGGTCGATGGCCGTCCGCTTGACCGTCTTCGGGCCGACGTCCACGCCCATCTGCGCGAACACCGAGTTGACCGACTTGTTCATGGCTTCGGTGACGGGGATCTGCCCGTAGGACTTCTCGTCCTCGTTCTCCGGCTTGTAGCCGGTGCCGTTGCCGTCGCTGACGACTTCGCGCTTGTTGGTCCCGTCGTAGACGGTGCCGGCGTTGATGGCGCGGCCGTCCTGCGTCCTGGATCCGTTCTGGACGGCGGAGGTGAAGATGAACGGCTTGAAGGTGGAGCCGACCTGGTAGTCGCGGCGGGTGGCGTTGTTGACGAACTGCTCGGTGTAGTCGATGCCGCCGTACATGGCGACGATCTTCCCGGTCTTCGGATCGACCGAAGTGCCGCCCGCACGCACGTACTTGTCGACCTTGCGGTCCTTGTCGAGCTTCGACATCAGCCGCTTCTCGACCGCGTCCGCCATGGCCTTCTGCCGGTCGGGGTCGAGAGTGGTGGTGATGCGGAAGCCGCCCGCGGCGAGGCGCCGTTCGTCGATGATCTCGTTGCTGATGAGGTAGTTCTTGACGGCCTCGACGATGTAGCCGCGCTGGCCCGACATGCCTGTGGACGGACGGGCGGGGCTGGGTTCGGGGAACTCCAGCTTCTCGCTCTCGTTCTGCGTCATCGAGCCCGTCTTGACCATGCCGTCGACGACGTAGTGCCAGCGGGCGACGGCCCTCTTGCGGTTCTCCGGGTGGGCCTGGGTGTCGTAGGCGTTGGGCGAGTTGACGAGGGCGGCGAGGTAGGCGCCCTCGGCGGGGGTGACGTCGGTGATGTCCTTGCCGTAGTACGCGTGTGCGGCGGCTTGGATTCCGTAGGCGTTCCGCCCGAAGTAGCTGGTGTTGAGGTAGCCCTCGAGGATGTCGCTCTTGCTGACCTCGTTGTCGAGTTTCAGGGCGATGAAGAACTCTTTCGCCTTACGGGTCAGGGTCTGGTCCTGATCGAGGTAGTAGTTCTTCACGTACTGCTGAGTGATGGTGGAACCCGACTGTTTTCCGCCACCGGTAAGCATGTTCCAGCCCGCGCGGATCATTGCTTTCGGGTCGATTGCGGATTCTTCGAAGAACTCCCTGTCCTCCGCCGCCAGTACGGCGTCCTGGGTGGACTTGGGGACCTGCGCGAGATGAATGTTCTCCCGGTTGATCTCACCGTCGCGCGCGATCTGGCTGCCGTCGGAGTAGAGGAAGACGTTGGTCTGGGCTGCCGCCGCCTTGTTGGGCTCGGGGATGCTCACGAGCAGGTATCCGGCCACGAGTACGCCGATGACGAGCGTGAGTACGAGCATCACCCCGCCCAGCAGCCACCGCCACGTGGGGATCAGCCTGCGGAACCCCGTCCTGCGCTTGCGGCCACCGGCCATGGCACCGCCGGAAGCGGCGGCCTCGGGGGCGACGCGGGGCGGGGTCCCCGGTGCGGGCTCCCGGCCCGGCCGGGGTTCCTGGCGGGCGGCGGGACCCGGGACGCCGGCCGCCTGGCGCCCGGGGCCGTGCGGGCCGGCGGGCGCACCCGCGGGCACGGACGGGCCCGGGGCGGGCGAGGCAGGGGCGGAGGCGGGCGGCGACGGCGGCCCGGTGATCGCCCAGCTGGGGACGGGGACTTCGCGTTCGGGGCGGGGGCCTGGGACGGGAGCCTCCGCGGGGGCGTCCGCAGCGTCGGTGGCGGGGGTCTCCGTGGCGGGAGCGCCCGCGGGGGTCTCCGCGGCGGGCTCAACCGGGGCGGGGGCGGTGTCGGTGTCCGGGGAGGGGCCTGCGGCGGCGGCCGTGTCCGGGGCGTCCGCCGCATCATGGGCGGTGCCGGCGGCGTCGGCGGCGTCGGCGGGAACCTCGGCTTCACGGGTGTCCGCAGCGTGCTGGGCCTCAGGCCCCTTCGCGGCCGCGTCCTCGCGCGCCGGCGCGCCTGCGGCAGCAGTCTCGGCGGTATCGGCATCGGCGTCTGCGGCAGCCGCCTCGGCGTCGGGGGTCTCGGCACCGGAGACTTCGGCGGCGGGGGCGTCAGCTTCGGGCCCGCCGTCCGCCTCTGCTGCGGCCGGCTCGCGCAGCGCGTCCGTGACCGAGGCGCCGTCGGCATCGGCGTCGGCACCAGCGCCCGCATCGGCGAGGGCGTCAGCGTCTGAGTCAGAGCCCGCGCCCTGGTCGGCACTCACATCAGCACCGGCGTCGGGGCCCGCTTCAGCAGCCGCTTCAGCGCCGTCGGCCTCCACGTCGGCGTCAGCGCTGACTTCAGCATCCGCGCCGCGTTCCGCACCCGCTTCCGCACCGGAGTCGGAGCCCACGTCCGCGTCCGCGTCCACGTCTGTACCGGAATCGGCACCCGTACCGTCGGCACCCGCGCCACCGTCGTCCGCCTGGTCCGCGTGGTCCGCGCCCTCCGGAACGTCCGCGCCGTCCGCGGCCCCGTCGACGGGAGCCGGCTCGTCGGCAGCAGCGGGCCCATCGGCGGAAGCAGCAGCCGGGTCCTGGCCCGGAGCGTCCGGCTCGGCGCCGTCCGCCGTCCCGCTCGATGCGGACGTCTCGGCGGATGCGTCCGAACCGCTGCCGGGGCCGGAGTCGGCGCCGGAGTCGGCTGCCGTGCCGGAGCCCTCGGCGGAACGGTCTGCCGGCCCGTCTGCCGGGCCGGCGGTGGCCGGCTCCGTTCCGGGCCTGCTCTCCCCGCCCTCGCTCTTCGGCTCGTCGCTCATGTTTTCCGGGACCCCTCGTCCAATGTCGGGCGATTCACCTCGTACGCCCCATAAAACACTGCTACCTCGATCGCGCCGTTCACCGGGGGCCGTCGTACGGCGGAGCGCGGCTCCGTCACTGTACGTGCCGCCCGCGGCGGACCTTGCACGCGAATAATCCTTGGCTGCCCGCTCTGCCGGTGGGCTAGGCTCCCTCGTTTCGTAATCGTGAGGAAGTCACACAAGGGAAGACGGAGAAAGGCTTCAAAAGGATGCGCCTTCACGGCGTCTATTTCGCCGTGGCAGCCGGGAGTTTCCGGAGATATGCCACCTACCGGATCGCGACGGCGGCCGGCGTCTTCACGAACACCGTCTTCGGCTTCGTTCTCTCCTACACCTTTCTCGCGCTGTGGAGTGAGCGGCCTCACCTCGGCGGTTACGACCAGTCACAGGCCCTCACCTTCGTGTGGACGGGCCAGGCCCTTCTCGCCGCCGCGTCGCTGATCGGCGGCGGCTTCCAGGAGGAGCTCCAGGAGCGCATCCGCACCGGCGACGTGGCCGTCGACCTGTACCGGCCCGTCGACCTCCAGGCATGGTGGCTTGCGGCGGACCTGGGGAGGGCGGCGTTCCAGCTCCTCGGACGGGGCGCGGTGCCGCTCGCCGTCGGAGCGCTGGCCTTCGATCTGGCGCTGCCGGCCTCGCCGTTGCGGTGGGCGGCGTTCCTCGGGTCGGTCCTGCTGGGGCTGCTCACGGGGTTCGGCCTGCGCTACCTGCTGGCGCTGAGCACGTTCTGGCTGCTGGACGGTTCGGGGCTGAACATGCTCGGCACACTGCTGAGTTCGTTCTTCTCCGGGATGCTGCTGCCGCTGACGATCTTCCCGGGCGAGTTCGGCGAGGTCGTCCGTGTGCTGCCGTGGGCCGCCACGCTCCAGGTCCCGGCGGACGTCCTCCTGGGCGAGTACGAGGGCACCGCGCTGCTCGGCGCGTACGGCTTCCAGGCGGTGTGGGCGCTCGTCCTGCTGGCGGCGGGACGAGCGCTGCAGTCGCTGGCCACGCGGAAGGTGGTGGTCCAGGGTGGCTGAGGTACCGCTGGGCGGGGAGCCCCGGGCGCTGTCCGCGCCGGCGGTCGACGTCCCGGAACCGGCGGCCGAGGGGCCTTGGGCCCGCCTGTGCTGGGGTGTCCGCGCGTACGGCTTCATCGCGGCGATGTGGATCCGCTCGACGATGGTCTACCGGGGCTCGTTCCTGATGATGGTGGCGGGCAGCCTCACCCTCACGGCGCTCGACTTCGCCGCCATCGTGATCATGTTCTCGCACGTGGGGGCGCTGGGCGGTTTCGCGCTGCCGGAGGTGGCGCTGCTGTACGGGACGTGCACCGCCTCGTTCGGCCTGGCGGATCTCCTCATGGGGTCCTTCGACAAGCTGGGGACCCGCGTGCGGGACGGGACGATGGACACGGTGCTGGTGCGGCCCGTCCCGGCTCTGGCTCAGGTCGCCGCCGACCGGTTCGCGCTGCGGCGGCTGGGCCGTGTCCTGCAGAGCGCGGCCGTACTGGGTTGGGCGCTGGCGAACGTCGACGTCGACTGGTCGGGCGGTTCGGTGCTGCTGCTCGTGGTGACGCTGCTGAGCGGGGCCGCGATCTTCTGTTCGCTGTTCGTGCTGGGCGGGGCGTTCCAGTTCGTCGCGCAGGACGCGGCCGAGGTGCAGAACTCGTTCACGTACGGCGGTGTGACTTTGCTGGAGTACCCGCCGACGATCTTCGCGAAGGAACTCGTGCGGGGTGTGACGTTCGTGGTGCCGTTGGCGTTCGTCAACTGGCTGCCGGTGCTGCGGATCCTGGGCGAGGACGATCCGCTGGGCCTGCCGGGGTGGGTGGACTTCGGCGGGCCGGTGGTGGCCGCGGCGTGCTGCGCGCTGGCCGGTCTCGCGTGGCGGGCGGGGCTGCGGGCCTATCGGAGCACGGGCAGTTGAGCGGCGTGGCGGTGCACGCCGGCGAGTGGGGAGGGACGGATGACGGACGACGGATTCATCGTGCTGGAGGACGTGGAGAAGGTCTTCCAGGTGCGCCGCAGAGCACGCGGCCGGCTGCGCCGCGAACGGCACGAGGTGCGGGCGGTGGACGGCATCTCGTGTGCCGTCGCGCGCGGGGAGATGGTCGGGTACATCGGGCCGAACGGCGCCGGGAAGTCGACGACGATCAAGATGCTCACCGGCATCCTCACGCCCAGCGGCGGGCGTCTGCGGGTGGCGGGCATCGACCCCTCCCGTCAGCGTGCGCGGCTGGCCCGCCGGATCGGCGTCGTGTTCGGGCAGCGCACCACGCTGTGGTGGGACCTTCCGCTGCGGGACTCCTACGCGTTGATGCGTCGCATGTACCGCGTCCCCGAGGCGCGCTTCCGGGCGAACCTCGACCGGTGCGTCGAGCTGCTCGATCTCGGCGGTCTCCTCGAAGTCCCGGTGCGTCAGCTGTCGTTGGGGCAGCGGATGCGCGGAGACATCACCGCCGCGCTGCTGCACGACCCGGAGGTGCTCTACCTCGACGAGCCGACGATCGGCCTCGACGTCGTCAGCAAGGCGACGGTGCGGCGCTTCCTGAGGGAGCTCAACGCGTCGCTGGGCACGACGGTGCTGCTGACGACGCACGACCTGACCGACATCGAGCAGCTCTGCGAGCGCGTCATGGTCATCGACCACGGCCGCCTCATGTACGACGGCGCGCTCGGCGGCCTGCACGAGGTCGGCGAGAGCGAGCGGACCCTGGTGGTGGACCTGGAGAGGGAGTTGCCGCCGATCGAGGGGATCGAGGGCGCGCGGACGGTGCGGACGCGGGGGCCGCGCCAGTGGCTCGCCTTCCCCGCGTCGGCGAGCGCCGCGCCGATCGTCTCGCAGGTGGCCGACGGGTATCCGCTGGTCGACCTGTCCGTGCGGGAACCCGACATCGAGGACGTCATCGCCCGTATGTACTCGGGCCTTTGACCCCGCCGCGACGCACCGACGGCGCGGGGGTGGCGCGGCCGGGCCCGCACCAAGCGCGGGGCGCGTCAGGTGCGGGCGGGGCGCGTCAGGTGCGGGCGGGCCCGGAGCCCCTGAGCTGCTTCAGGTCGAGCGCCTCGGCCATCGCGCGGTAGCCGTTGTCGCTGGGGTGCAGGTGGTCGCCCGAGTCGTAGGCGGGGCGCAGCCGGCTGGGGTTGGCCGGGTCCCGCAGGGCGGCGTCGAAGTCGACGACGGCGTCGAAGACCTTGCCGGAGCGGATCTGCTCGTTGACCTGCTGCCGTGTGGCGTCCAGCTGCGGCCTGAAGCCGCGGTGCCCGCCGAAGGGCGTGAGAGTGCCGCCGACCACGCGCAGTCCGCGGGCGTGCGCGGCCTTCACCAACTGCCGCAGTCCGTCGACGATCTGGTCGGCGTTGTGCCGTCGCGGCGGCTTGATGATGTCGTTGAGGCCCATCTCTATGACGACTGCCTTCACACCGGTCCGTGAGAGGACGTCGCGCTCGGCGCGGGTGAGGGCGCTGGGCCCGTTGTTGGGCGAGTAGCGGCTGCCGTCGACGAGGACGCGGTTCCCGCTGATGCCGCCGTTGAGGACGCTGTAGGAGGGCGCGTCGCGCTCGGTGCGCAGCCGTTCGGCGAGGAAGTCCGTCCAGCGGCGGTTGGCTCCGGGGCTGGAGGTGATGCCGTCGGTGATGGAGTCGCCGAGGACGGCGACGGCGCCGCGTGCCTCGTTCGTCCACACGTCCACCGCGGTCAAGTAGCGCCAGTACGGGCTCTGCTGGGTGAACGCGGTGCCCGAGGTCTCGTCCGCGCGGTCTCCCTGTGCGACGTAGCTGGTCTGCCGCGCGTAGGGGTGGTAGGTCACGGGGCCGGAGGGGCTGGGCGAGTACGTCGTGACGAGGACGTCGGCGGCGTGGGGGACGTTGAGCCGCACGGGGTCGCTGGTGACGGTGCGGCCCGGGGCGATGGTGACGCTGCGGTCCTTGTCGAACGTCAGCCGCCGCATGGTGCCCGTGGCGGCGGTGGGGTTGCTCGGGGCCGCCGCGAGGGCGAGCGTCGCGTGAGTGACGGTCAGGGGCTTCGTGCCGTACAGGTTGGAGAGGGTGATGCGGGCACCGGTGCCGCCCACGGAGGTGTGGACGATGTTGCGTATCGACATCTTCGCGAACCCGGCCTGCGTCTCGGGCTCGGCTGCGACCGCCGGGGCGGACCATGTCCCCACCCATGAGCCCGAGGAGGCGGGTGCGGCGTTGTCGCGAGCGCCCTGAGAGGTGCCGTCGAGGCTGCCGTCGTCGCTGCCGACACCGATGAAGACAGCTGTCGAGACAAGCACGACGATGGCCGCCAGTCCGGCCAGCAAGGCATAACCCATGTTTCTGGTCACGCTCGGTGTATCTCCTCGGGCAGGCGGAGCCCGAGGCTCCGAGTGGTCGCGGTGGCATGGTCCCACGATCGCGGCGGGGTCCTCCCGCGGGGTCGGCCCAGGCCTGAGGGCGACTGCGTCGTCACCCGCACTGACAGACGCCGGAATGCCGGGCTTCGTTCCACCTGTCAGGCACCTTGGGACACTGTAGGGGGGACTGGTCGAACGGTGGAGTGGATGGATCGGGCAAAAGCGGGCGAGGTCTCTGCCGGTGACGACGGCGGAGTGAGAGCAATCACAGGCCGGGCGGACGCTCTTCCGCCGGGCTCCAACGGGCTTGCCCGGCAGGCGACTTCGCCCGGCGGAGGCCCGGGCGGGGCTGCCGGCGAAGGCCCTCCGGCCGGAGGAGGGCGCGGCCGCGGAGGGGGCCCGCCTTCGGGGCCGGGGCCCGGCGGGCAGGCCGGCGGAGGCGGCGGGCGCCGCGCGAACCCCGGGGCGATGAACACCTTCACGGAGGCGGACGAGGAGCGCCGGCGGGGCGTTCGGCGCATGAAGACGATCGCCACGGGGGCTTTGCTGCTGATGGCGGCCGTCTTCGTGCTGGCCAAGTGGGCGCAGCACGAGGGCGCGGGCGCCTGGAGCGGTTACGTCGCGGCTGCCGCCGAGGCCGGGATGGTGGGTGCGCTGGCGGACTGGTTCGCGGTGACGGCTCTCTTCCGCCATCCGCTGGGGCTGCCCATCCCGCACACCGCGATCATCCCCACGAAGAAGGACCAACTCGGTCTGAGTCTGGGTGAGTTCGTGGGCGAGAACTTTCTCTCCTCCGTTGTGGTGCGGGAGCGGCTGCGTGCCGTCGGCATCGGCAGCAGGCTCGGGGCGTGGCTCGCCGACCCGGAGCACGCCGACCGTGTCACCGCCGAGTCGGCCACCGCTCTGCGCGGTGCTCTCGCCGTGCTGCGCGACTCGGACGTGCAGGCCGTCGTCGGTGAGGCGATCACGCGCCGCGCGAACGCGCAGGAGATCGCACCGGGTCTGGGCGCGCTGCTGGAGCGGGTCGTCGTGGACGGAGGCCACCGCCGGCTGGTCGACCTGGTGTGCGCGCGGGCCGCGGAGTGGCTGGAGGAGCACAGCGATTCGGTCATGGAGGCGGTCACGGGCGGCGCGCCGGGCTGGACGCCCCGCTTCGTGGACCGGCGCGTGGGCGACCGCGTCTACCGGGAGTTGCTGCGTTTCGTCACGGAGATGCGGGACATGCCGGACCATCCGGCTCGCGGTGCCGTCGACCGGTTCCTGACGGACTTCGCCGCGGATCTGCGTTCGGACGAGGAGACGCGGGCCCGGGTCGAACGTCTGAAGAGCGAGGTGCTGGCGCGCCGCGAGGTGCAGGACCTGATCGCTTCGGCGTGGGCCGCGGTCCGCTCGATGATGGTCGCCGCCGCCGAGGACGAGCGCAGCGAACTCCGCGTGAGGACGCGGACGTCGCTGCTGTCGCTCGGCCACCGCATGGCGGCGGACGGACGCCTGCAGGGCAAGGTCGACGGGTGGATCGAGGACGCCGCGGTGTACGTCGTGACGACCTACCGGAACGAGATCACCTCGTTGATCACCGAGACCGTGGCGGGCTGGGACGCGGAGCACACGTCGAAGAAGATCGAGGCGCACATCGGCCGCGACCTGCAGTTCATCCGCCTCAACGGCACCGTGGTGGGCGCCCTCGCGGGTCTGGCGATCTACACGATCGTGCGGCTGACCGGGAGTTGAGCCCGGGAGGCAGGGCGCGCGGCTGCCGGGGCCGCCGCGCGTCCGCCCGGGACGGCTACTCGGGGCTGCAGACCTTGGTCAGTTCGTCGGCGGCCTTGCCCACGGGCCGGACGTCCGGGTCGCGGCCCGCCTCGACGGCCTTGCCCGCGTCCTCGACGGCGGTCCTCATGTGGTCCGCGGCCTTGCTGACGTCGGAGTCGCCCGTGCCCTCGTCGATCTTCTTCAGGCTCTTCTCTATGCGGTCGATCGACCTCTGGGCCTGCGTCGGGTCCTCGGAGGCCTGGTCGGCGGCCTGCTGGAGGTCGTCGGCGGCTTCGGCGACGGTGACCGCGGTGTTGGCGCAGCTGATCGCCTTGTCCACCGCGCTGCACCCGGTGAGCGCCAGGGACGACAACGCGACGACGCCGAAGACGGCCGGCACGAGGGAACGACGCACGGGAACCCCTTCTGTGTATGTGGACGGGCCGCACGGAATGACCCGCACGGCCCGTACCCCCTTAGACGTGCGGCAGGGCTGTGAAGTTTCCTCTCCGCACACCGAATTTCGGCCGAACCGTCCGGCGGGGTGCGCCGTCCGCCCTGCCGGGCCCGGCCGTTGGCTCAGCCGCCGACCGCCTGCCGCTGCGCGCCGTCGAGTTGGAGGCAGCCCTTGACGGCGAGGTCGAGGAGCGCGTCGAGCTCCTCGCGGGCGAACGGCGCGCCCTCCGCGGTGCCTTGCACCTCGACGAAGCGCCCGTCGCCGGTGCAGACGACGTTCATGTCGGTCTCCGCGCGCACGTCCTCCTCGTAGCAGAGGTCCAGCAGCGGCACGCCGTCGACGATGCCGACGCTGACCGCCGAGACGGTGCCCTTCAGCGGCTGGGACTTGCCCTTGATCAGTTTCTTCCCCTGCGCCCAGCGGACGGCGTCGGCCAGTGCGACGTAGGCGCCGGTGATGGCCGCGGTGCGGGTGCCGCCGTCGGCCTGGAGCACGTCGCAGTCGAGCACGACGGTGTTCTCCCCGAGGGCCTTGTAGTCCACGACGGCCCGCAGGGATCGTCCGATGAGGCGGGAGATCTCGTGCGTGCGGCCGCCGATCTTTCCGCGGACGGACTCCCGGTCGCCGCGGGTGTTCGTGGAACGGGGCAGCATCGCGTACTCGGCGGTCACCCACCCCTCGCCGCTTCCCTTGCGCCAGCGCGGTACCCCTTCCGTGACGCTGGCGGTGCACAGGACCCGGGTGTCGCCGAAGGAGATCAGGACAGATCCCTCGGCGTGCTTGCTCCAGTCGCGTTCGATGGTGATGGGGCGCAACTGGTCGGCCGTACGGCCGTCGATACGAGTCATGGTCCGAGCCTAGTCCGTAGCCGGAAGGCCCCGTTCAGCCGAACGGCCCATCAGCCGCGCCCGGCTCACAGCATGTCCTCGATCTCCCCCGCGAGCGGGTCGGCGTCGGTGCCGATGACGATCTGCACGGCCGATCCCATCTTGACGACGCCGTGGGCGCCGGCCGACCGCAGCGCGGCCTCGTCGACCAGCGAGGGGTCCTCGACCTCGGTGCGCAGGCGTGTGATGCAGCCCTCGATCTCGGCGATGTTGTCGAGGCCGCCGAGCCCGGCGACGATCTTCTCGGCCTTGCTGCTCATGTGTCTTCTCCTCGTCTGCGGGCCTGGTCGCCGGCGCCGCCGGCGCACTCCGCGGGAGTTCTGCACCAGTATGCGCCAAGCCGTCCGCAACGCCCGCCGCGGAACCCGAAGAGGGCCGGGCCCCGAACGGACGCCCGTCCGTGCCCCGCTCGTACCCCGCACGACCGCCCGCCCGGCCGGCCTGTCGCCCCAGGAGCCGGGAGCAGCGGAGGCCGGGTGTGCCACACGCGAGGCACCCCGCAGATGATCCGTTTTCCCCCGGAACGCGTACATGCTAAAAGAGGTCTAAACCATTTACAGGGTCTGCTCCACACGGCGCGACCTCCCGCAGACCACTGGAGGAAGTTGATGACCACGGCATCCCAGGCTCCTGGCAGGGGCCGCGGCTCGGGCGCTATGGCCGTCGCCCAGCGCATCGGCCGCAGCCTCATGCTGCCGATCGCCACCCTGCCGGCCGCCGCCCTGATGGTCCGGCTGGGCCAGCCCGACATGCTCGGACGCCCCGGCTTCCCGGCCTCCGTCAACCGCATCGCCGAGTTCCTCGCCGCGGGCGGCGGCGCGCTGATCGACAACATGCCGCTGCTGTTCGCGGTCGGCATCGCCGTGGGCTTCGCCCGCAAGTCGGACGGATCGACGGCGCTTGCGGCGGTGGTCGGCTACCTGGTCTTCAAGAACGTCCTGGAGACCTTCACGGACGGCAACCTCCCCAAGGTCGAGGAGGTCGTCGACGGCAAGGTGGGCACCGTCGCGCCGCCGGTGGACGCAGGCGTCCTCGGCGGCGTGATCATGGGGCTCGTGGTCGCCCTGCTCTACCAGCGCTACTACCGCAAGAAGCTGCCCGAATGGCTGGGCTTCTTCGGCGGACGGCGGCTCGTGCCGATCCTCTCAGCCTTCGCGGGCCTGTTCATCGGCGTGCTCTTCGGCTACATCTGGCCCGTGCTGGGCACAGGGCTGCACAGCTTCGGCGAGTGGCTCGTCGGCTCCGGCGCGGCGGGCGCGGGCGTGTACGGCGTCGCGAACCGGGCGCTGATCCCGATCGGCATGCACCACCTCCTCAACTCCTTCCCGTGGTTCCAGGCCGGCTCCTTCAAGGGCCAGCACGGCGACATCGCCCGATTCCTGGCGGGCGACCCGAGCGCCGGCCAGTTCATGACGGGCTTCTTCCCGATCATGATGTTCGCGCTGCCCGCGGCCTGCCTCGCGATGTACCACTGCGCGCGCCCCGAGCGCCGCAAGGTCGTCGGCGGCCTGATGATCTCGCTGGCCCTGACCGCCTTCATCACCGGCGTCACCGAGCCGATCGAGTTCTCGTTCATGTTCATCGCGCCGGTGCTGTACGCGATCCACGCCGTCCTGACCGGTATCTCGATGGCGCTGGTGTGGGCACTGGGCATGAAGGACGGCTTCGGCTTCTCGGCCGGTGCGATCGACTTCCTGCTGAACCTGGGCATCGCCACCAACCCGTGGGGGCTGATGCTCGTCGGCCTGGCTTTCGCGGTGGTCTACTACGCGGTCTTCCGCTTCGCGATCGTCAAGTTCGACCTGCCCACCCCGGGCCGTGAGGCGCCCGAACCCGCCGAGGAGGAGAAGGCGGAACGGCCCGGCCGGGGCAGGCCGGCGCCGGCACCGGACGCCGTCGCGGTGGGCGTCACGGACAACGTGGCGGACAAGACGATGGAGAAGCAGGACCAGCGGCCCTCGACAGCCGCGAACCGGAGCGGCTCCGACGGACGCGACGGCGGCGACGAGGACGAGGGCAAGGACGAGGCCCACGCGAGGATCTGACGCCCACGCCGGGCGTCTCCCCGCCCGGTCACGCGCCTTCGCGCCCGCTGCGGTACCGCAGCGGGCGCGAAGGCGCGTGCGCCACAGGGGAGGGCGGAATGCGGAAGTACCGGGCAGAGGTGCCGACGGTGCCGTACCGAGGGGACGGAAGAGAGCGGAGGTGCTGCTACAGCTCGTAGACCGCGCCGGCCCTGGCCAGCTCCACAGGGCCGGCGAACGCGTCCTTGGCGTCCCGCAGGTTCACCTTGGCGTCCGTCCACGGCGGTACGTGTGTGAGGACCAGCTGCCCCACGCCCGCCGCCTGGGCGCACTCCCCCGCCTCGCGCCCGTTGAGATGCAGGTCGGGGATGGCTTCCTTGCCGTGAGTGAAGGACGCCTCGCACAGGAACAGGTCGGCGTCCGCGGCCAGATCGCACAGCGGCCCGCACGGACCGGTGTCACCCGAGTAGACGAGGCAGCGTCCGCTGTCCTTGTGCACGACGCGGAAGGCGTACGCCTCTACGGGGTGGGCGACCTTCTCCGTGGTGACCGCGAAGGGCCCCAGCTCGAACGAGCCCTTGGGCGCGAGTGTGCGGAAGTCGAAGACCTCGCTCATCGCCGAGGGTGAGGGGGTGTCGCCGTACGCGCTGTCGAGCCGCTGCTCGGTTCCCTGCGGGCCGTACACCGGAATGGGTGCGCAACGGCCGCCCTCGTGCCGGTAGTAGCGGGCCACGAAGTAGCCGCACATGTCGATGCAGTGGTCGGCGTGGAGGTGGCTGAGGATGACGGCGTCGAGGTCGTAGAGCCCGATGTGCCGCTGCAGCTCCCCGAGCGCGCCGTTCCCCATGTCGAGCAGCAGCCGGTAGCCGTCCGCTTCGACCAGATAGCTCGAACAGGGCGACTCCGCTGAGGGGAACGACCCGGAGCAGCCGACGACGGTGAGCTTCATGAAGCAGTGACCTCCGTAGGCGGCTGTGGGGTTTTTCGAGCCTAAGCCGCCTTGCGCTGCCTGTGGTCTCAGGAGCGTGCTGGTGTGGGCGGAATCACCAGCGCGGGGTACGGTCGGCAATCTGTGCGGTATGCGCGGTCCGGGGTCCTGGAGGCGATGCGGACGTGGGCACTTGGTGGTGGCTCGCCCTGGGCGCCGTCGTGGCGCTTTCCCTGGTGGCGGCGCTGGTCGACGGGGGCGCCCGGCTGGGTCCGCGCCGTCGCGTGCGCCGCGGCGGGGTGCCGCTGCCGCACCGCGGCCCGCGTCCCGGAGAGATCTGGTGGACGCGTGAACCGCTGCTCGTGCTCGTGCTGGCCGTGCGGATGGAGAGCGCCCGCGTGGTGCGTGTCACAGCCGAACGCCCCGGCGGGGCGGGCCAGGAGGGTTCGACCCGTAGGGGTCTCGCGCTTCCGCCCGGCACCGTCGCGGACACGCCGGGCCGTGTCAGCACGCTGCTCACCGACGACGTGAGGGACGTGGCGCTGCTGGAGTTCGCCCGCCGCGCCGGCGAGGTGGGCCCGGACACGTGGGACCAGGTGCGGCACCTCTCCGGCGGCGGCTGAACCCCGGGCCCGAGCCGCTTCCGGCGCTTCGCCGGCGGGCGCCGGGAGCGGCTCTTGGCCCTGTGAACTACTTCGCGCGTTACGGGAGTTGCGGGCTCACGCCCAGAGCTGCCCCTGCAGCGCCTCGACCGCGGCCTCCGTCGACTCGGCCGTGTAGATGCCCGTCGAGAGGTACTTCCAGCCGCCGTCGGCCACGACGAAGACGATGTCCGCGCTCTCCCCCGCCCGCACCGCCTTGCGGCCCACACCGATGGCGGCGTGCAGGGCGGCTCCTGTGGAAACGCCGGCGAAGATGCCTTCCTGCGCGAGGAGTTCACGCGTTCGCGTCACGGCGTCCTCCGAGCCGACGGAGAAGCGCCCGGTGAGCACGGACTCGTCGTACAGCTCGGGGACGAAGCCCTCGTCGAGGTTGCGGAGGCCGTACACCAGGTCGTCGTAGCGGGGTTCGGCGGCGACGATCTGGATGCCGGGCCGCTGTTCGCGCAGGTACCGGCCCGCGCCCATGAGCGTGCCCGTGGTGCCCAGGCCCGCGACGAAGTGCGTCACCGAGGGAAGGTCGGCGAGGATCTCCGGGCCCGTACCGGCGTAGTGGGCCGCGGAGTTGGCCTCGTTGCCGTACTGGTAGAGCATCACCCAGTCCGGGTTCGCCGCGGCGTGCTCCTTGGCGACCCGCACGGCGGTGTTCGAACCGCCCGCCGCCGGCGAGGAGATGATCTCAGCGCCCCACATGGCGAGGAGCTGCCGCCGCTCCTCGCTGGTGTTCTCCGGCATGACGCACACGATGCGGTAGCCCTTGAGCTTCGCCGCCATGGCGAGGGAGATGCCGGTGTTGCCGGAGGTGGGCTCGAGGATGGTGCAGCCGGGCGTCAACCGGCCGTCCTTCTCGGCCTGTTCGACCATGTGGAGGGCCGGGCGGTCCTTGATGGAGCCCGTGGGGTTGCGGTCCTCCAGCTTCGCCCAGATCCGCACGTCCTCCGAGAGCGACAGACGCGGGAGGCGGACGAGCGGGGTGCCGCCGACGGCGTCCAGCGGGGAGTCGTAGCGCATCAGCGCCGCGTTCCCCGCGCCTCCGCGGCGCCGGAGCCGCCCGCGACCGCGGGGAGGATCGTCACGTTGTCGCCGTCGCCGACCTTCGTGGTGATGCCGTCGAGGAAGCGGACGTCCTCGTCGTTGAGGTAGACGTTCACGAAGCGGCGCAGCTCGCCGCCCTCGACGAGGCGGTCCTGGATCCCCGCGTGCCGGCTCTCCAGGTCCTCGAAGAGCTCCTTGATGGTGCTGCCCTCGCCCGCGACCGACTTCTCGCCGTCGGTGTAGGTGCGGAGGATGGTCGGGATGCGGACCTCGATGGCCATGAGGGGGCTCCTGTGGATGTGGAGGCGGGCAGGACGGTACGGAAGTGCTTCGGCGGGATCGTGCCTGCGGGGCTCTTGCCGGCCGGGCGACCGCGCCGGCGGGCGGGCTCAGGCGCAGGCGTGCGTGCCGCGCGGGGAAGCCCCCAGTGCGCTGGCGAGGCGGCACAGGTCGACGTGCAGGCGCCCGACGAGCAGCGAGCCCGGGGTCTTCGAAGATGCACTCACGTCGTGGACAACCATGGGCTCATCGTAACGATTCCCGGTCGCCGGTCCCGATGTTCGTCCCATGATGCGGACGGAAGCGTCTCGGATGGCGATTCGTCCTGTTCTGTCCGGCACGTTCGGCACGCGTTCAGGACGCGCCGGCGATCTCGACGTCCTCTTCCGTGACGACGCCGTCCACGATGCGGAACGAACGGAAGGAGAACGGGCCCTCGTCGTTTCCGCACTCCGCGGTGGAGACCAGGACGTAGTGGGCGCCGGGCTCGTTGGCGTACGTGATGTCGGTGCGGGAGGGGTAGGCCTCGGTGGCCGTGTGCGAGTGGTAGATCACGACGGGCTCCTCGTCCCTGTCGTCCATCTCGCGGTAGAGGCGCAGCAGATCGGCGGAGTCGAACTCGTAGAACGTGGGCGAGCGCGCCGCGTTCAGCATCGGGATGAAGCGCTCGGGCCGGTCCGTGCCCGCCGGTCCCGCGATGACCCCGCACGCCTCGTCGGGGTGGTCCTTGCGGGCGTGGGCGACGATCTTGTCGTGCAGCTCCTTGGTGATGGTCAGCATGCCGGGAAGGATATGCGGCCTCTGTCCGCCGCGCCGCAGGCGGTGGGGCGGGGGCGCACGGTCCCGCGCCGGACGGGCGCCCGGCGCGGGCCCTGCCTCGCCGCGGCGGGTGCGGGGACGTGCGCCGCACCCACGTGACGGGCCTCGTCAGCGGGGCGGTCCGCCCTCGAACGTGTCCGGATTGCGGGCCTTGATCGTGAAGTACGCGACGGCGAGGCCGGCCGCCCACACCGGCGCCCCGTAGAGCGACACCCGGGCGTCCGGGTCGAAGCCCATGAGCACGACGACCAGCCCGATGAAGCCCAGCGCCACGAAGCCGGCGTACGGGGCGAAGGGCGCTTTGAACGTCGACTCGGGGAGCCTTCCCTGATCGGCCGCCCGGCGGTAGCGCAGGTGCGAGGCGAGGATCATGACCCACGCCCACATGCCGGAGATGGTGGCGAAGGAGACGACGTAGTCGAAGGCCTTGGACGGCCACTGGTAGTTGATCCACACGCCCGCCGTCATGAGCGCCGCGGAGAACGTCGTGCCCAGCAGCGGCAGCCCGTTGGCCGTCAGTCTGGTGAAGGCCTTCGGTCCCTGGCCGTTCAGCGCGAGGTCGCGCAGCATGCGGCCGGTGGAGTACATCCCGGAGTTGCAGGACGAGAGGGCGGCCGTCAGCACGACGAAGTTGACGATGGCCGCCCCGGCCGGGAGCCCGATCCTGGCGAACGCCGCGACGAACGGGCTCGTGCCCGGTTCGAAGGCCGTCCAGGAGACGACGGAGAGGATGACCGTGAGCGCACCGATGTAGAACAGCGCGATCCGCCACGGCACGGTGTTGACCGCCCGCGGCAGGGACTTCGCGGGATTCACCGACTCCCCCGCCGTGACGCCGACGAGTTCGACGGCGAGGAACGAGAACATCACGATCTGAAGGGTCATCAGGGTGCCGCCGAGACCCTTCGGGAAGAAGCCGCCGTCGGCCCAGAGATGGGTCACGGACGCCGTCTCCCCGGCGTCGGAGAAGCCGAGGGTGAGGACGCCGGCCCCGATGAGGATCATGCCGAGGATGGCGGTGACCTTGATCATCGAAAACCAGAACTCCAGCTCCCCGAAGAGCTTCACCGAGATCAGGTTCGCGCCGTACAGCACGAGCGTGAAGACGAGGGCGGACACCCATTGGGGGACGGCCGGCCACCAGTACTGCACGTACGTGGCGGCGGCGGTCACCTCGGTGATGCCGGTGACGACCCAGAACAGCCAGTAGGTCCAGCCGGTGACGAAGCCGAAGAAAGGGCCGAGGAACTCGCGCGCGTACTCGGAGAACGACCCCGAGACCGGGCGGTACATGAGGAGTTCGCCCAGCGCCCGCATGATGAAGTAGATGACGGCGCCCGCCAGCGCGTAGGCGAGGATCAGGCTGGGGCCCGCCTTGGTGATGGCCTTTCCGGCGCCGAGGAAGAGCCCCGTGCCGATCGCGCCGCCGATGGCGATCATCTGGATCTGCCGGCTGCCGAGCCCGCGCCGGTAGCCCTCCTCCGGAGGTGCGGAGCCGGTGAGTGTCCCGGTGCCGCCGCCCGTCGGAGCGCCGTGGCCGGAGACCTGCTCAGAGGTCATGTGTCGCGCCTTTCTCCATACCGGCCCGGGCGTCCCGGACCGGCCCCGATGCCCCGCCGCGGGAGCCGTGCGCACGCCTGCGGCCGGCCGGCCCGGCGCTGCCGCCGCGGTGGGGCGGCGCCGCGGCGGCAGTACGCGGATCCGCCGGCGGGTCTCACACCTGCCTCAGACGGAATCAGCCCGTACCGGAACAACCGGGGCCATCATCGGGGACGGCGCGGCCCTGCCGCGTGTCCGCCGCCGGGTCTGCCGGCCCCTCCCAGCGGACGGAGCAGCGGAACCGGACGGTGAGGGGTGCGGCGGTTCGGGGCGCGACGGCAGGAGGTCGGCCTTACGCGGTGGGGCGGCACCGGGGGCGCGGGCGGCTGGGACGGGCGGGAGGCGGCGGGCGCGGCGCGGACTGGCGGCCGGCGTCCCGGCCCCGCGCCGTCGGACGCCCTGACATACCGCTCCCGTCAGGGAAGCAGCGTCTCCACGAGCGTCTCCTGCAGGCCGCCGAGCCAGAGGTAGGCCATGACCATGGGCTTGCGCGGGTCCTCGTCCGGCAGCGAGTAGAGCTCGTTGCTCTCCTCGTCGTCCGTCACTTCGAGACGCGCACCGATGGCCAGGCGGAGGTCGTTGAGCGCGCCCAGCCACTGGCGCGACTCCTCCGGCTTCAGGGTGAGCACCGCACCGGCGGCGCCCTTCCCCGCCCCGGAGGGTCCAGAGGGAAGGTCGGGTGTCAGGGCGTCCAGCCCCCGGACGACGGCCAGGCCGTCCTCGCGCTTGCGCGCGCGCAGGTCGTTCTCGGTGAACCGGCGGAACTCGGCGGCGGCGCGGCGCTCTTCGTCGCTCTCCGTCCGCGCGCCCGGCCCGCCGCCGTAGGCGTCCGGGAAGAGGCGGGCGAGGGCGGGGTCGGTGGGCGGCTCCGTGGGGCCGTCGGCGAGCAGCGCCGCGAACGGGTCCTCGGTATCTGCGGGCTCCTCGCCCGGACCGATCAGCTCCAGGAGCTGGACGGCGAGACTGCGCAGAATGGAGATCTCGATCTCGTCCAGCGCGATGGCGGCCCCGCCGTCGCCGGTGGACTCGAAGTGGCCCGCCATCAGCGGTCCTGCTGGAGAGTCGCCCACAGCCCGTAGCCGTGCATCGCCTGCACGTCGCGCTCCATCTCTTCGCGGCTGCCGGTGGATACGACAGCCCGGCCCTTGTGGTGGACGTCCATCATCAGCTTCTTCGCCTTCTCCTTGGGATAGCCGAAGTAGCTCTGGAAGACGTAGGTCACGTAGCTCATGAGGTTCACGGGATCGTTGTGCACGATCGTCGCCCAGGGCAGATCCGGCTCCGGGACCTCGGCGGGTTTCTCGGCCGACTCGGGCAGTTCGATCTCGGCGGGGGCGACACTCACAGGTCCCATGCTGCCACTCAGGGGCGTCAGGTGGCCAAACGACCCGGACTCGATATCGTCAAAGTGACGAGATGTGCGGTACGCTCGGACGTGCCCCGCCCCTCCCAGGGGGCTCGCCGATGCGAGGAGTTCAAGTGACCATGGCCGACAGGGGACTGCCGGTGGCCGTGCCGTCGACGGCTCTCTTCACCGACCAGTACGAACTCACCATGCTCCAAGCCGCGTTGCGCGGCGGGACCGCCGAACGGCAGTGCGTCTTCGAGGTGTTCGCACGCCGGCTTCCGGAGGGCCGCCGCTACGGGGTGGTCGCCGGAACCGGCCGGGTCCTGGACGCGGTGGAGAACTTCTCCTTCGACGAGAAGGTGCTCGACTTCCTCCGGCAGCGCGGCATCGTCGACGGGCCCACGCTGCATTGGCTCTCCTCCTACCGCTTCAGGGGCGACATCCACGGCTACCCGGAGGGCGAGGTCTACTTCCCCGGCTCCCCCGTGATGCGGGTCCAGGGCACCTTCGCGGAGTGCGTGCTGCTGGAGACGGTGATCCTCTCGATCCTCAACCACGACTCCGCGGTCGCCGCCGCGGCGTCCCGGATGGCGGTCGCGGCGGGCGGGCGTCCACTGGTGGAGATGGGGGCGCGGCGCACGCACGAGCTGGCCGCGGTCGCCGCCTCCCGGGCCGCCTACGTCGGCGGCTTCACCTCGACCTCCGACCTCGCCGCCGGGTTCCGCTATGACATCCCCACCGTCGGCACCAGCGCGCACTCCTTCACCCTGCTCCACGACAGCGAGCGCGGGGCCTTCACCGCGCAGGTCGACTCCCTGGGCAGCGACACCACGCTGCTCGTCGACACGTACGACGTCACAGAAGCCGTGCGCGCCGCGGTCGACGTCGCGGGACCGGGCCTCGGCGCCGTCCGCATCGACTCCGGCGACCTGCTGCTGCTCGCGCACCGCGTCCGCCACCAGCTCGACGAACTCGGCGCGACGCAGACGAAGATCGTGGTCACCAGCGATCTCGACGAGTACGCCATCGCCTCGCTGGCCGCCGCGCCCGTCGACGCCTACGGCGTCGGCACCCAGCTCGTCACCGGCAGCGGCCACCCCACGGCCTCGATGGTCTACAAGCTCGTCGCCCGCGCGGACTCCGACGCGCCCGGCGCACCGCTGCGCCCCGTCGCGAAGAAGTCCATGGGCGGCAAGACCTCGCCGGGCGGCGCCAAATGGGCGGCGCGCCAGCTGGACGAGGACGGCGTCGCGATGGCCGAGGTGGTCGGCACGGGCGAGGTGCCGGAGGAGCTGGCGGACCGTCTGCTCCAGGTGGAGCTCGTCCGCGGCGGCAAGGTCGTCGCGAGGGAAGGGCTCGACGCCGTCCGCGGCCGCCACAAGGAGGCGCTGGCCGGACTGCCGATGTCGGCGATGCAACTCTCGCGCGGGGAGCCGGTGTTGCCGACGGAGTACGTCTGACGCACCGGGCGCCGGTGTTACGCGGGTGACATCGTGTGCGTGGGACCTCCCGCGAAGGCCGCGCAGTCCATAGGGTCGGGCCCGACCGACGTTCCCCGACCGCCCAGACCCCCGAAAGGCATCGACATGCACCGGGCACTGATCGTCGTAGACGTGCAGAACGACTTCTGCGAAGGCGGAAGCCTCGAGGTCAAGGGCGGTGCGGACGTGGCGGCAGCCATCACCGACCTGATCGGCGACGCTTCCACGGGCTACGACCACGTCGTGGCGACCCGCGACCACCACATCGAGCCGGGCGACCACTTCTCGGACAACCCCGACTTCGAGCACTCCTGGCCGCCGCACTGCGTCGCCGGAACCGAGGGCATCGGCTTCCACCCCAATTTCGCCCCCGCGGTGGCCGCCGGCTCGATCGACGCGGTCTTCAGCAAGGGCGCCTACACCGCCGCCTACAGCGGCTTCGAGGGCGAGGACGAGCACGGTGTCCCGCTCGCCGAGTGGCTGCGGCAGCGCGACGTGCGGGAGGTCGACGTCGTGGGCGTGGCCACCGACCACTGCGTGCGCGCGACCGCCCTCGACGCCGCCTCGGAGGGCTTCAGCACGCGCGTGCTGCTGGGGCTCACCGCGGGCGTCGCCCCGGGAACCACGCAGCACGCCATCGAACAGCTGCGCGACGCCGGTGTGGATCTGACCGGCACGCCGGTGCTGGCCGACGGCTGAGCGGGCGCCCGCGCACGCCTGAGCCCCCGCTGCGCGCGGGGGCTCCTGACGCGAGGGGTGCGGCTGAAGCGCCGGGCCGGCGCCTGGGGGCCGCGTGAGCCCGTGGGCCGGGAGGGGCCGGGAGAGGCGGGAGAGGCGGGCCCGGCGGCCCGGGAGGGCGCCCTACCCCGTGCGGACCCGGTGCGAGGGATGCAGCAGGGACTCGATCGGGTGCCACGCCTCGCGGTCGTCGCCGGGCGTCATGCGCCAGACCAGGCCGTCGGGGTGGTGCAGCACCGCTGTGATCTCGTCCGCGGTGGGCGGCTCCGCGTTGCCGCGGAGGTAGACCGACCGCATGCCCAGGTTCCGCAGCCTGGTCAGGGCACGAGCGCGGTTGAACGAGTGGACCAGCACACGGACGCGCGACTCGTCGCCGTACGGCCGCGCCGAGACGGCTCGCACCGTGTGCGGCTCGTCGGCATGCGCCGACCAGCGGCGGCCCCGGCGCTCCAGCCCGTCGTAGGCGCCGCCAGCGCGGCCCTGGCGCACAGCACCCGGCCCGGGCGCACGGTCGTCGGCGACCGCCTCCCGGCCCGCGTGCGGAGCCTCCCCCGTGACCGGTTCAGGCTGCCTGTGCAGCCGCTGAACCGGTACCGGCAACGTCAGCGCGACGATCACGCTTCCGTCCGGCAGCTGGACGAATCCGCCTCCAGCCATGATCAACAACACCCCCGCGAGAACTGTTCCGGTGGACCTCCGCGAAGGTCCGTCACGTGCATCTAAACGCGATCGGCCGTCGCCCGCCAGGGGGGCAACGGCCGATCATGTTTTGACCTGCAACGATGCAAATTAATTTGTGGAAGGTCTCACCTGAAGGGTGATCGTCTTACCCGAGCGGGACTGCTTGAGGATCTTGACCTGGGTGTTGGTGTCCGGCACCTTCACCCCGGCCGTCGGGTTGGACTTGTACCAGTACGTCCCCTTGTGGTCGTCGAAGACCGGAACGCCCCTCTTGCCCTTGACCTTCACGGCTTCGCCGTCGTTGTGGAGAGTGATCCCCTTCGAGGCGAATTTGCTGAACGGGGAGTCGTAGGCCTGCATGCGGTTCCGCAGCGGCGTGCCGTCCGACCACTTCTCCGGCTTGGCGTGGGCGTCCACCGGGAGGATCAGCCCCTCGCCGGGGTGCGCGGAGACGTTGTTGTCCAGCTGAGAGGTGTCCCAGAGCCAGAGCAGCAGCCCCTTCTCGTAGGCGTAGCGCTCGACCCAGTCGGGTCGCGTGGAGGCCCAACCGAAGTTGTACGGCCCGTACTTCAGCGCCTTGTCGTACGAGGAGTGGTTGCGGTTCTCGGCGAGGTAGAACTGCGCGTACGGCTTCGTGAAGGACTCTCCGATGCGCGAGAAGCCCTTCGTGGCCCAGCCGTTGTCGTCGTCGCCCTCGGCGCCGTCCTCGAAGATCTTCTCACCGTCTGCGGTGATGCTGATCGCGTCCGCGGCGAAGCCCTTCTGGGCCACCCCACCGTCCGTCAGATAACGGAAGCGAACATCAATCTTCTTCCCTGCGAACTCGTCGAGCGGGTACGAGAGATCGAGGTACGACTCCGACACCCCGGAGAGCGCAGGCTGGTCGCTGCCGTCCCGCGGGATGGGCTTGCCGTCGGCCGTTCCGTCGATCGGCGTCCACGTCTCGCCGCCGTCCTCGGAGACCTCGGTGTAGAGGAAGTCGTAGTTCTCCTCGATGTCCCACCAGCCCTGAAGGTCCAGCGACGCCTTGGACTTGCCGGTCAGGTCGACGCTGCGGCTGAGCGTGTTGCGCAGGTCGTCGCCGCTGCCGCTCCACCACTGCTTCTCGCCCTCGGCGGGCTTCGTGATGGTGGTGGTGACGTCCTTCTCGGGCAACTCGACTATGACGGCCTGCTTGTTCTTCGTCTGGTACGAGTGAGTGCCCAGCTTGTGCGTGGACTTGGTGGCGGCCTTCGCCTTGCCGTAGTCCAGCCAGCCCATCTGCAGCTTGTCCCAGGCGTTCATGTCGCCGGCGGAGTCGCCGATGGCGTCCTTGCCCTTGTTCAGCCAGGAGCCCACGGACATGATCGACCAGAAGCCGACCGAGTTCTCGCCCCCACCAGTGGTGTCGTAGTGGTCGGGCAGGCCCAGGTCGTGGCCGTACTCGTGGACGAAGACGCCCAGTCCGCCGTTCTCGGGCTGCGCGGTGTAGTCGCCGACCCACACGCCGGTGTCGCCGATCTCGGTGCCGCCGGCCTTGTTCTGCTCCGGACCGGTCTTGCCCGCGTCGCTGCCGTACGCGTACCAGCGGTGCGCCCAGATGGCGTTCTCACCCTCGGCACCGCCGCCGGCCGACTCGTCCTCGCCCGCGTGGACGAACTGGAAGTGGTCGATGTAGCCGTCCGACTCGTCGAAGTTGCCGTCCTCGTCGTAGTCGTAGCGGTCCCACTTGTCGTACTCGGCGAGCTGAGCGGCGATCTCCTCGTCGGTCTTGCCGTCGGCCTTCTGGTCCTCGACCCACTGGTTCACGCCGTCGCGGACGGCGTCCCACACGGTCGGGCAGTTGCTGTCGCCGCAGTAGTTGGAGCCGTAGCGCGCCTCGTTGTAGTCGACCTTGACCCAGTCGGAGACGGCGCCCTCGACGGAGTAGCGGCCGGAGGACTGCTTCTCGTAGTAGCTCTTGACCGAGTCCTCGGTCTTGTCCGAGAAGTAGAGGTCCTGGAAGTGCTTCTGGTCGAAGTCCTTCTTCCAGTACGTCGAGTTGTCGTCCTCGCGCTTCGGCGCCGGGATCTTGTTGTGGACGGGACCGGGGTCGCCGCCGTACTTCTCGTCGACCTTGTCGCCGAACTCGAGGAGGATGGTGAAGATCCTGTCGGTCTTCTCGCGCCCCAGCTCGACGTACTTGCCGCTGTCGAGCTTCGCGACCTTGGATCCCTTGCGGTCCACCAACTTGGCGTCGCCGCTGGCGACTTGCTCAAGGGCGGCCTGGCGCTGAGCCTGCTGCTCCGCGTCGAAGGGGCCCTTCAGGTTGTCCTCGCTGTGCCCGGCCTTGCGCTGGCCCGGCGTGCCGGGCTGCAGAAGCCCGGACTGCATTGCGGGATGTGCGGACGCCTGCGGCGCGTCGGCCGGCTGGGCCTGGGCCGCACTCGCGGGTATGAGTGCGGTCGCGCCTATCGCGGCGACTGCCGTCGCCAGCGTGGCTGCTCTCGATCTCTTGGATCGCCGTCTGCCGTTCACCTCTGCGGTGCCCTCCCCTGTGGAGTGATGTGACAGGAGGTATTTCATAGCAGCAGAGGGAGAAAAGACAGACCCTGATGCACAGATTCGTCCCGCTCGACCAAGTACCCCCGCTTGTCCATCAGTTGGGACGGCCCGAACCCCGTGCGACTGTGCGCCCCCTGTGCAACGCCGACGTGGCCGGGCTCACGCTTACCGTTGGGTGTGCCCGGGCATCCCGGTCGTAGAGTCTTACGAGAGCCTTCAGCGCCGGATCGATCGACCGGCCCACCCCCGATATGTCTCCCGAGGACGGATCACGCCATGCCGCGTCCGACCCCAGCACAGTTCGCCTACGGTTCGGTCACCGTCATCTGCTCGACCCTCGCGATGCTCCTGCTCTCCAAGTCCCCGTCGGGGGCCGGAGTCGCGGTGATCGCGGTGGCCGCTCTCTCCCTCGGCGTGCTGGTGGCCCTCACCGCACCCGGTACGGCCAAGTCCCGGCGGCCACAAGGAGCCGCGAGCACGGAGCAGGCGCCTGCACGCGCCTCCACGGTCTCCGCGGGCTCCCGGGTGCACGCGCGGCGCGACACGGCGGCCCCGGCCGTCGCGGCGGGCCGGGCCGGGCGCCGTCTCGCCGAGCCGTCCCTGCGTCACTGAGCGACTGCGGCCCGGCGGGCGGCCGGAGGGCCGCACGCCGGGCCTGTCGTCGCGCGTCCCGTCGTCACGCTTGGGCTGTCGTCACGCGAGCTGTCGGCGCGGGTTCCGCCATGCGGCCACGCCACTCCCGCGACGCCGCACGGGCTCAGTCCGTCGCCACCACCACCGTCTTGGCCGCCTTGTCGTGCAGACACTGCCGGTACGGCTTGTCCCACGTGCAGAAGAGCACGTTGACCAGCCAGAAGAGGAAACCGACGCAGGGGACGAGAGGCGGCACGTGGTACACGAGCGTGCGCGCCCAGCCCGGCAGGCCGCGCGGCACGTCGCCGTCGGCGAGCATCGCGACCCGGATCCTCATGAGTTTCTTGCCGACCGTCTGACCCGAGGTCGTCAGCATCAGGCCCTCGTAGACGAGATACACCAGCGAGTAGATGCCCTGCTGTGTGTAGGTCCGGCCGTCGTCGACCGAGTTCCACTCCCCCTGCGTGAGCCAGAAGACGAGCCCGAGGGGGATGCCGATCAGCAGCGCGTCGATGATCCTCGCCAGCAGCCGCTTGCCGCGCGAGGCGAGCGGCGGCATGCCTGCCAGTGGATCGGCGGCGCCGCTCATGTCGCCGTAGGGGTTGCTGCCGTAGGGGCCGCCCGCGTAGTGCCCGTACGGGCCGCCGCCATAGGGTCCGCCCTCCGGGCCCGCGCCTCCGGGCGGCGGAGGCGGGCTGCCGTACGGACCGCCGCCGTACGACGGCGGGGGCCCCGAGGAGCCGCCGGGCTTCTCCTCCGGCGGCTCCTGCGGGTCGTCCCGCTTGCGGAACGGGTCGGGGTCCGGCTGATCCGAGCTCATGGGCCGAGTGGAACGCGCGCCGGACGGCCCCGCATCCGGCGTGCGTCATCGGAGTGAGGCGGCCGGGGACGCTCGGAGCCGGAAAGGGCGGCCTGCCGCCGCCGGGCAGTGCCCGCACGCGCGAGGGCGCCGGGCAGGCTCCGCGGCGAGCCCGGCCGCCCTCGGCGGCCCTACAGCCGGATCTCCCCGGAGTCCTTCGAGACGAAGGTGCCGGCCAGCTTGTCGTGCCAGCACTGGCGCCACGGGCGGTCGAAAAGGCACCACATGACGTTGACTACGCCGACCACCAGGACCGAGAGGGCGCCGTGCACCAGCCAGCGTGTGCACGCGCTGCGGAAGCCCGGCTTGTCCTGCTGCTCCATGGTCAGCACGCGCAGTCCGAACAGCTTCTTGCCGAGAGTGCGGCCCCAGCGGCAGGTCGGCAGCACCTCGTAGAGAAGGCCGAAGAGGACCAGGGCGCCGAGGACGGCGGCCAGGTAGACGCCGGTGGTGCCGTCGATCAGCCAGACCTGTTCCGTCCTGCCCGCCTGCCGGACGGCTTCGATCTTCGCCTCGATGTGGTCCACGGCCTGACCGGTGAAGAGGAACGCGACACCGCCTCCCACGGCGGAGGTGAGCAGGCCGTCGACGACGCGGGCGCCGAACCGCTTGCCCAGCGCGGCAGGACGGGCCTCCTGCTGGGCCGCCCGCAGGAACGGGTCCGAGACGGGAGGCCGCCACGGCGTGACGGGCTCGGCGCCGCCCTGCGGGGCGAAGGGCGCGCCCGGGGCGGGAACACCGGGGACGCCGGAGGCGTCGCCGCCCATGCCCTGGTTCCGGCCCGCGAGATCCTGCACCTGCTGCGCCCAGGCGGGCTGCTGCGGGCTCTGGGGGGCGGCGGGCAGGCCCTGCTGCGGCGGAACCTGCTGCTGCGGCAGAGCGGGGGCCGGGCCGGGCGCCTGCTGGGCGGGAGGCTGAGCTTGCGCCGGTGGCTGCGAGGGAGTCTGCGGCTGGGCCGGAAGCTGCGGCTGGGCCGTCGGGGACTGGGCGGGGGCGCTCTGCGCGGACAGGGAGGCCGCCGACTGGGGTGTCTGGCCGTCCCTGCGATGGGCAGCCAAGTCCGAGCGGCGCAGCCCCACCGTGTGGTCCGGCACCGGGGCGGACGCGCCGGCCTGGCGGGCGCGCGCCGCGTTGCGCAGATCCTCGGCGCTCATCGCGCGCATCTGGAAGGTGCCCTCGGGAACGGGCTGCTGCTCCGCGCCGGGCGCGGCGCCGGCGGCCGCCTGTCCGGCGCTCCCCGCTCCGCCGCCGCTCTCCCCGCCCTCGGTGCCGGTGCCGGCGCCGGCCTCCGCGCCGCCGGACGGGCTTCCTTCCGCAGCGGCCTCCTCGGCGGAACGGCCCCACCCGCCACGGGGATCGGCGCTCGCGACGCCCGAAGTGCCGTCCGTGGAGGCGGTTTCGCGCTCCCCGCGGCCCCACGAGACGCGTTCCTCGCTCCGGCCCGCGAAGCCCTCCTGCCTGGAGGCGTCGGCCTGCCATGCCGAGGCGGGCTCGGGGCGGCGGCCGTGCAGGCGGCTCGGGTCGTCCCAGTCGAGGGGTTCGCCCTGTGCCTGCTCCACCTCGCCGCGGGGGCGAACTTCCGGGAGAGAGGCGCCACTTCGGGCCGACGGCACCAGGCCGCCCGACTCCGCACCGCTGTCACCGGGGCCTGTGCTCTGTGCTGCGCCGCTGCCGCCCGTGTTGTCCTCGTCGAGGAAGACGGGGCCGGTCTCCTCCGTGGGGGCCGGTTCCGCCGAGGAGGCGGGCGGCGCCGAGGAGATGGCGGTGGAAGCCGCTTCTGCGGTGGGCGGCGAGGGCATCGCTTCGCCCTCGGCGGGTTCGGGACGGCTGGTGCCGGGCACCCAGGAGGACCCGTTCCAGTAGCGGATATAGCCGGGGATGGACGGATCCGGATAGAAGCCGGGGGCAGGGCCGCCGCCGGTCCCCGAGAGAGGCGCACTCATAGTCCAGGTCCCGTATCTGTTCGACCGTTGTGTCGTCGTGTTGCTTACGTGCTGTGCAGTTACCCCGCGCGGAGGCAATAGTGAAGCGTAGTGTCCACATCTACCAGACAGGGCAGACGACTTGCCCACCCCAGCTGGACGCGTACTCCCTCCACGGAGGAAGAATGAAGCGAAGACGCGTGACGAACCACTGCCTGGGCCCTCTCTTCCATTGCACGCCACCTCAGGCTGCGCGCCTGGCCTCGTGATCGCGAAAGGGGCGCTCCCATGAACATGCTCGTCGAAAGCGAAGTGGAGATCCGGCTGGTGCTCTCCCGCGAGCGCAGCCTGCCCGTACACGCGCTGCTGACGTACCGCGCGGAGGATCCGTACGCGGTGCGCGTCGCCTTCCATGTGGGGCCGGGGGCTCCGGTCACCTGGACCTTCGCGCGTGAGCTGCTCGTCGAGGGCGTCTTCCGCCCCTGCGGCGAGGGGGACGTGAGGGCGTGGCCGGCGAAGGTGCAGGGCCGCGACCTCGTCTGCGTGGCGCTGTCGTCGCCGGACGGGGACGCGCTGCTGGAGATGCCCTCGTCCGTGGTCTCGGGCTGGCTCGAGCGCACCCTGCGGCTGGTCCCGCCGGGGCGCGAGTCCGACATCCTGGGCATGGACGCGGCCTTGCAGGGGCTCATGGAGACGGCGTCCGGCGACGACGCGCGCCTGCCGTCCGACGAGTCGGGTGATGCGGAGGTGTGACGCGGCACTCCCCGCAGTTCACTCGTTCGCGTCATCCGAAGCCGTCTCCGGCACGGCCGCACCCTCCACACACCCGCCCGCCCGCAAGTCGCCGCTGCCGTACGGCTGTTGTGTCACACACCGCGGGACGCAGGGAACCGGACGCCCCGCACCGGGCAGGCCCCCGCGCGCCCGCCCGGGGGTGACTCGGGCCGCCCCGCACGGAGTCAGAACAGTTTGCCCGGGTTCAGCAGGCCGAGCGGGTCGAGGAGTTGCTTGATGCCGCGCTGCATCTCCAGTCCCACCGGGCCGAGTTCACGTGCCAGCCACTCCTTCTTCAGCACGCCCACGCCGTGTTCGCCCGTGATGGTGCCTCCGAGCTCCAGACCGAGGGCCATGATGGCGTCGAACGCCTCATGCGCACGCCGCGTCTCGTCCTCGTCGTCCGGGTCGAAGCAGACGGTGGGATGGGTGTTGCCGTCACCGGCGTGGGCGCAGACGCCGATCGTCAGGCCGTACTTCTCGCTGACGGCGGCCGTGCCCTCCAGCATGTCGGCCAGCCTGGAGCGCGGCACGCACACGTCGTCGATCATCGTGGTGCCGGGCAGCGCCTCCAGTGCGTAGTGCACGCTGCGCCTGGCCTGCAGCAGCAGCTCCGACTCGGCCTCGGTCTCGGCCGGCACGACCTGGGAGGCGCCGGCCGCCTCGCACAGCTCGCCCACGGCGGCGAGGTCGGCCCCCGGGTCGTGCGTGTCGAACGCCACGAGCAGCAGGGCCTCGGTCGACTCGGGGAGCCCCATCTTCGTCAGGTCGTTGACGGCACGCAGCGTCGTACGGTCCATCAGCTCCATCAGGGACGGCACGTGGCCGCTCTCCATGACCCGGCACACGGCGTCGCCCGCCGCCGCCGCGGAGGGGAACTCGGCTGCCAGGGCGAGCTGCCGGGGCGGGCGGGGCCGGAGCGCCAGCACCGCCCGTACGACGACGCCGAGGCTGCCCTCGGAGCCGACGAAGAGCCGGGTCATGTCGTAGCCGGCGACGCCCTTGGCGGTGCTCCGGCCGGTGGACATCAGGCGGCCGTCGGCCAGTACGACGTCAAGGCCCAGCACGTACTCCGCCGTGACTCCGTACTTCACGCAGCACAGGCCGCCGGCGGCGGTGCCGATGTTGCCGCCGATCGTGCACTGCTCCCAGCTGCTGGGGTCCGGCGGGTAGTGCAGGCCGTGCTCGTTGACGGCTCGTGTGAGCACGGCGTTGACGACGCCCGGCTCGACGACGGCTGTCCGGTCCGCGGGGTTGATCGCGAGGATCCGGTCCATGCGCAGCAGCGACAGGACGACGCAGCCGTCGGCGGCGTTGGCAGCGCCCGACAGGCCCGTCCGCGCGCCCTGCGGCACGACGGGGACGCGCAGCGCGGTCGCCGTCCGCATGACGTGCTGCACCTCCTCGACGCTGCGCGGCAGGACGACGGCCGCGGGCGTCCCGGCGGGGCAGAAGTCGGCCATGTCGCGGGCGTAGGAGGCGGTCACGTCCGGGTCGGTGAGGACGGCGTCCGCGGGAAGGCCCTCCCGCAGCCGTGCGGTCAGCTCGCTCATGCCTCTCACCCTCGCACCCGCGGGGAGCCGCGGGGAAGGCCGGGCGGAGCGACCGCGGGAGGAGAAGGCGCAGGCCGGGGGGCGGGACGCCGGATAGCCGCCGGACAGCGGGAGGGGGCGGGACGCGCAGGCGCGCGCGTCCGGACACTCAAGCGTGATTTCCGGCCCGGGCCCACACGACCAGCACCAGAAGGACCCCGGGCTGCCCGGGCCGCAAATCAAGGGGTCTCCCCGCCGAAGGCAGGGGAAGCGTCCGGACCCGCACGCCGGAGCGGCACACCCCCACGACGGCCTCCTGGACCGCGCTCCTGCACGGCGGGGCGGGCGGAGCCCCGAGCGGGCCGTACGGCCGGCTGCCCGGTCCGTACGGCCCGCTCGGGGCTCCGGCGGCGTCAGAGGTTGCCGCGCTTCTCCTGCTCGCGCTCGATGGCCTCGAACAGCGCCTTGAAGTTGCCCTTGCCGAAGCCCATGGAGCCGTGCCGTTCGATCATCTCGAAGAAGACCGTGGGCCGGTCCTGGACGGGCTTGGTGAAGATCTGCAGCAGGTAGCCGTCCTCGTCGCGGTCGACGAGGATCTTCAGCTCCCGCAGCGTCTCCACGGGGACGCGGGTCTCACCGGCCCATTCGCCGAGCGTGTCGTAGTACGAGTCGGGGGTCTCCAGGAACTGGACTCCGGCGGCGCGCATCGCGCGCACCGTCGAGACGATGTCGTTCGTGGCGAGCGCGATGTGCTGGACGCCCGCACCGCCGTAGAACTCCAGGTACTCGTCGATCTGCGACTTCTTCTTCGCGATCGCCGGCTCGTTGATCGGGAACTTGACCTTCAGGGTGCCGTCGGCGACGACCTTGGACATCAACGCGCTGTACTCGGTGGCGATGTCGTCGCCCACGAACTCCTTCATGTTCGTGAAGCCCATGACCTTGTTGTAGAAGCCGACCCACTCGTCCATCTTGCCGAGTTCGACGTTGCCCACGCAGTGGTCGATCGCCTGGAAGTTGCGCTTGCCGGGCTCGACGATCGGCTTCGCCGGGACGTAGCCGGGAAGGAAGACGCCGTCGTAGCGGGACCGGTCGACGAGCGTGTGCCGGGTCTTGCCGTAGGTGGCGATGGCGGCGAGTACGACGGTGCCGTGCTCGTCGCTCTCCTCGTGCGGTTCGGCGAGACCCTGCGCGCCCTGCGAGACGGCGTACTCGTACGCGGCACGCGCGTCGGGCACCTCGATGGCCAGGTCGACGACGCCGTCGCCGTGGGCGGCGACGTGCTCGTTGAGGAAGCGTCCCCAGTCGGTCGACGGCTTGATGACGGAGGTGAAGACGAAACGGGCGGAGCCTGATTCGAGCACGTAACTGGCGGTCTCACGGCTGCCGTTCTCCGGGCCGGAGTAGGCGACGAGCCTCATGCCGAACGCCGTCGAGTAGTAGTGGGCGGCCTGCTTGGCGTTGCCGACGGCGAAGACGACCGCGTCCATCCCCTTCACCGGGAACGGGTCGGCCTGCCGGGCGTCCTCGTGCGATGCCGGCGCGGGAGCTGCGTGGGTCTCAGTCATGACTTCAGGCTCCCGCCGTTCCACAAGGTGCGCAATACTTCGCGTATTTACTGAGCACCTTGCCTAGTGATCACCCGTCTTAGCGGGTCTATCTGTACAAGGTGCCCAGAAACTTGGTTACGGAGGGGGAAGCCTTGGGTATTGATCGACTCGACGGAAAGCTGCTCGAACTCCTCGCGGACGAACCGAGGATCGGCGTGCTCGAGGCGTCGCGGCGTCTCGGAGTGGCGCGCGGCACCGTCCAGGCCCGGCTGGAGAGGCTCCAGTCGCAGGGCGTGATCCGCGGGTTCGGGCCCGACGTCGACCCGGCCGCCATCGGCTACCCGGTCACGGCCTTCGCCACCCTGGAGATCAAGCAGGGCCAGGGGCCGGACGTGCGCGCGCACCTCGGCTCCGTACCGGAGGTGCTCGAGCTGCATACGACGACCGGGCACGGGGATATGCTCTGCCGCCTCGTGGCACGGTCCAACGCCGACCTTCAGCGGGTGATCGACAGGGTGGTCGGTTTCGCGGGGATCGTCCGGGCCTCCACGGCCATCGTCATGGAGAACCCCGTGCCGCTGCGGATCGTGCCGCTGGTGCGCCAGGCGGCCGGGTCGGCGGACGCCCCGGACGTGCCGGGACCGCCCTCCCGGCACGGCACGCCCTGATCACGAACAGGCTCCGACCTGCCCGGACGTGATCTCGCTGTGACACGGAGGCGGTAAGCAGTGCTGGTGGCGCACGCGGCGACGCAGGTGCCGTGTGCGACGCAAGCGACGGAAGCGACGGAGACGAATGAAGAGGCGAGGGGTGCCAGAGTGAGTTTCTGGGAGTATCTCGGCAACCGGCATGCCCAGTTGCTGGCGGATTCGCTCCAGCATGCGAGCGCCGTCCTGCAGTGCATGGTGGCCGCGACCGTCATCGGCGTCGTCATCGGCGTCGTGACGTACCGCAGCGAGTGGGCCGGAGACGTCGCCACCATCACGGGCGCGACGATCCTCACGGTGCCCTCGCTGGCCCTGATCGGCCTGCTCATCCCGCTCGTCGGGCTGGGAGTGGCGCCGACCGTCATCGCTCTGACGCTGTACGGGCTGCTGCCGATCGTGCGGAACGCCATCGTCGGGCTGCGCGGCGTGGATCCCGCGCTGGTGGACGCGGCCCGCGGCATCGGCATGTCCCGGCTGCGGCAGCTCGTCAAGGTCGAACTGCCGCTGGCCTGGCCGCCGATCCTCACCGGCATCCGCGTCTCGACGCAGATGCTCATGGGCATCGCCGCCATCGCCGCCTTCGCCTCGGGTCCCGGCCTGGGCAACAGCATCTTCCGCGGCGTGGCCTCGCTCGGCAGCGCCAACGCCCTCAACCAAGTGCTCGCGGGGACGCTCGGCATCGTCGTCCTCGCCCTGCTCTTCGACGCCGCGTACGTCCTCATCGGACGCCTGACCATCCCGAGGGGGATACGTGCCTGAGACACCGGAGAACACGACAGCCGGCACCGGCCCGGACAGCGGCGGCGGCAGCAGCGCGGCCGGGAGCCCCGGCGAGGTCTCGCTGACCGCCGGCGGAGGCGGGGGCAGCCGGCAGTCCGGCGCCCCGATCAAGCTGGAGGGGCTGACGAAGCGCTACTCCGGCTCGTCGTCGCCCGCGGTCGACGACGTGAACCTGGAGATCAAGGCCGGCGAGATCGTCGTCCTGGTCGGCCCGTCGGGCTGCGGCAAGTCGACCCTGCTGAAGATGGTCAACCGGCTGATCGAGCCCACGTCGGGACGTATCCGCATCGGCGACGAGGACGTCACCGACATGGACGCCGTGAAGCTGCGGCGCAAGATCGGCTACGCGATCCAGTCCTCCGGCCTCTTCCCGCACATGACCGTCGCGCAGAACGTCGCGCAGGTCCCGAAGATGGCCGGCTGGCCCAAGGCCCGCATCAAGGCGCGGGTCGAGGAGATGCTCGACCTCGTCGGACTCGACCCGGCCGAGTTCCAGGGCCGCTACCCCCGCCAGCTCTCCGGCGGGCAGCAGCAGCGCGTCGGCGTCGCCCGCGCTCTGGCCGCCGACCCGCCCGTGCTGCTGATGGACGAGCCCTTCGGCGCCGTCGACCCCATCACCCGCGACCATCTGCAGGACGAACTGATCCGGCTGCAGCACGAGTTGCGCAAGACGATCGTCTTCGTCACCCACGACTTCGACGAGGCGATCAAGCTGGGCGACCGGATCGCGGTGCTGCGGGAGCAGTCGCACATCGCCCAGTTCGACACCCCCGAGGCCATCCTCACCAACCCCGCCGACGACTTCGTCTCCGGATTCGTCGGAGCGGGCGCGGCCCTGAAGAGGCTCAACCTGACCCGCGTGCGCGACGTGGGGATCGTCGACTTCCCCACCGCGACCGTCGAGGAGCCGCTGGAGACCATCTCCGGCATGCTCAGCACCGGCACCACCAACGAGGTGCTGCTGCTGGACCGCAAGCAGCGCCCGTACAAGTGGCTGCGGCGCGGCGACCTGGCGCACGCCAAGGGCTCGCTGGCGCGCGCGGGGACGCTCGTGCACGACACCGTCACCCGCGACGCCACTCTCAGGGACGCCCTGGAGGCCGTGCTCACCGACAACGCCGGCCGCGTCGCCGTGACGGGCAGGCGCGGCGAGTACACGGGCGTCGTCGACATGGAGACGCTGATGAACTCCGTGCACGACCTCCTGGACGCGGACCGGCTGGAGGCCATCGAGCATCAGCACAGCGTGAGCGACCAGCAGGCCCGCCGCACGTACGCCGCGCAGGAGGGCCTCACGTGAGCGGAGAGACCCCCGAGAAGCCCCGGACCGGCGCCGCGGACGCCCCCGAAGGCGGCGACGCCACGCGGACCGCGGCACGCGTCCCCGCACAGACGACCGCCGCCCGGGCCGCTGGGACCGCCGGGGCCGTCGCACTGGAGGCGCCCGGGGAGGCCGTCGCCGCGGCCCCCGCCGGAGGCGAGCGGATCACCGCGCGGCTCACCTGGCAGAAGCTCACGATCCTGCCGGGCCTCATCGCGCTCGTACTGATCGGCACCTGGCTGTGGTTCCGAGGCGCCGAACTCGACGCCATCGCCCGCAACTCCCTCGCCGACGGCAACGTGAGTCTGCGCATCCGCCAGCACATCGAGATGACGGCGATCTCCACGTTCTTCGTGCTGATCATCGCGATCCCGCTGGGCATCGCGCTCACCCGCCCGTGGCTGCGCAAGGCGACACCCGTCGCTCTGGCAGTGGCCAACCTCGGCCAGGCGGTTCCGTCCCTCGGCCTGCTGGTGCTGCTGGTCTTCTGGCTGAACATCGGCCAGACCACCGCCGTGGCCGGCATGGTCGTCTACGCCGTACTGCCGGTGCTCGCCAACACCATCGCCGGGCTGCGCGGCATCGATCCCCAACTGACCGAGGCGGCCCGGGGAATCGGCATGTCGCCGCTGGGCGTACTGGGCAAGGTCGAACTCCCCCTCGCCGTACCGCTGATCCTCGCCGGCGTCCGCAACGCCCTGGTACTGAACGTCGGTACGGCGACGCTGGCCACCTTCATCGGGGGCGGCGGGCTGGGCGACCTGATCGCGTCGGGCATCACCAACCAGCGCATGCCGGTCCTGATGCTCGGCTCGGTCCTGACGGTCGCCCTCGCCCTGCTGGTCGACTGGCTCGCCTCGATCGTCGAACTGCTGCTGCGCCCACGCGGCTTGGAGGGATCGTCCTGATGCGCACGCTGCAACCGCGCCGCGGAGAACGGCAGCCCGGCACTCCTCCCCACGGCCGGGGACGCCGGTACGGGCGGACGTACACGCTCGCCGCCGGAGCGACCGCCCTGGCCCTCACCGGCACCCTCAGCGGATGCGGGCTCGTCAGCGGCAGCCCGCTCGCCGACAACGTGAAGCCCGGCACGGTCGGCGCCGGGCAGCCTCTCAAGGGTGCCCAACTGACCGTGACGTCCAAGGAGTTCACCGAACAGATCATCCTCGGGAAGATGATGGGCCTCGTCTTCCGGGCAGCCGGGGCGAAGGTCGTCGACCGCACCGCCGTCCAGGGATCCATCGGCGCCCGCTCAGCCGTCGAGTCCGGCACGGCCGACGGCATGTACGAGTACACGGGCACCTCCTGGATCACCTACCTCGGCCACACCAAGCCGGTTCCCGACCCGCGGGAGCAGTGGGAGGCGGTGCGCAAGGAGGACAGGAAGCACGGCATCGAGTGGTTGCAGCCGTCCGTCCTCGACAACACCTACGCGCTCGTCATCAGCGACCAGCTGCAGAAGAAGTACGGCACGAAGACCCTCTCGGACGTCGCCGAACTCACCCGCAAGAACCCCAACGCGGCGAGCATCTGCGCCGACAGCGAGTTCGCCTCCCGCCAAGACGGCCTGAAGGGCATGGCCAAGAAGTACGGCATGAGGTTCCCGGCGGGCCAGGTGCACAAGATGGCCGGCGGGGTGGTCTACACGCAGACCGCGAAGGGCAAGCCGTGCGCCTTCGGCGCTATCGCGGCGACCGACGGCCGTATCCCGGCGCTGAAGCTGAAGATCATCGAGGACGACCGGAAGTTCTTCCCGAACTACAACGTCGCCCCCGAGATGAACAGCGAGACGATGAAGGAGCACCCGGAGATCGCCGGGCTGCTCGCGCCCATCACGAAGAAGCTCAACAACAAGATGGCGCAGGAGCTCAACGCCAAGGTGGACGTCGAGGGCCAGGACCCGCACGACGTCGCCAAGGACTGGCTCGTGAAGGAAGGCTTCATCAAGACCGGCTGACGGGCGCCGGGTCGACCCCGCGGCAGGGTGCCGGGCTCAGCAGGCCGGCACCCTGCCGCCGCTCTTGAGCGCCTTCAGGGCGTCGAGCGCCCCGTCGAGGTCGGTGACCGGCACCAGCCGCAGCCCCTTCGGGAGTTCGGCCTCCGCGTCGGCGCACTCGGCCTTCGGCACGAGGAAGACCGAAGCGCCGTCCCGCTTGGCCGCCTTCGTCTTCAGCGGCACCCCGCCGACGGGGCCGACCGTGCCGTCCGCCTTGATCGTGCCGGTGCCGGCGATCGTCCGGCCTCCGGTGAGACCGCCGCCGCTGCCGTCGCCGTCGATCTTGTCGATGACGCCGAGGGAGAAGAGGAGACCCGCGCTGGGACCTCCGACGTCGGCGAGCCGGAGCGAGACCCGCACGTCGCGGGAGGACCGGTGCAGCTGCCCCAGCGCCGCCTTGACCGCCGCCTGCTGGGACTGGCGCATCTCGTCCTGGTTGTGCTTCTCGACTTCTTCGGTCGTGTCACCCTCCGGGTAGACCGCTTCGCTCGGCATGACCGCCCGGTCCGTGCGGAACCAGCTGCTCAGCACCTGCGGCAGCCGCACCGTCGCGTCCGGCGGTGTCGCCGCGATGGTCGTCATCAGCAGCTTCCCGCCGTCCTTGCGCGACACGGCGCGCCCGTCCGCACCGGAGACCGTGATGACCGGCTTGCTCTTGTTGTCTCCCAGCACGTTCGCGGTGAGCCCCGGCTGCGCGAGCGACATCGGCAGCGGAGCCAGCGCGGCCACGGCGACCAGCGCGGCGAACGGGACGGCGCAGATCACCAGCGTGCGCCCCCGCGCCGTCAGACGCAGCGGCGAGCGCACCAGGGAGACGAGCCGGGAGCGGAGACCCGGGCGGGTGGCGGGTGTGTTCACCCCGGCAACCTAGCAATGCGCGCCGCGGTCGCTTCTCCCCGGCCGCGGTTCCTCACCTCAGGGCGTCGGCGACTTCCTGCGCCGCGCGCACCACGCGCTCCCCGACCTTCTGCGGGACGGAGTCGGTGAGCATGACCACGCCGACGCTTCCCTCGATGCCGGTGACGCCCAGCACCGGCGCGGCGGCACCTCCGGCACCTGCCTCCAGCTCGCCGTGCGTGAGCACGAACCCGGGCCCGAGGTCCTTGTCGGGTCCGCGGCCGGCGAGGATGGCGCGGCCCGCCGCGCCACGGTCCAGCGGGTGCCGGAAACCGGTGCGGTACGCCACGTGGTAGTCGGTCCAGCTCGGCTCGACCACGGCGACCGCCAGCGCCTCCGTGCCGTCGACGAGCGTCAGATGGGCCGTCGCTCCGACCTCCTCGGCGAGCGACCTGAGCGCCGGCAGCGCCGCCTCCCGCACCAGCGGGTGCACCTGCCGTCCCAGCCGCAGCACGCCCAGGCCCACCCGGGCGCGGCCGCCCAGATCGCGGCGGACGAGCGCGTGCTGTTCGAGGGTGGCCAGCAGCCGGTAGACGACGGTGCGGTTCACGCCGAGCTTGTTGGACAGTTCCGTCACGGTCAGACCGTGATCGGTGTCGGCCAGCAGTTTGAGGACACGCAGTCCCCGGTCGAGCGTCTGGGAGGTCTCCGCGGTCACGACGCTCCTCTTCTCGGTGATCGGCAGCACGTGGGGTGAGGGGGGGGTCGCTGCCGGATGGGGCGTGGTGTGACCGGCAAACTTAGCGACCCGCACCGCTCACCGGAAGACTCTGTCCAGAATCCGGTCACATCTGATCAGATTCGAACCCCTCAGATGACGCCCTGCGCGAGCATCGCGTCCGCGACGAGCTCGAAGCCGGCGATGTTGGCTCCCGTCACGTAGTCGCCCGGCACCCCGTACCGCTCCGCCGTCTCGTGGCAGGAGTCGTGGATGTGGCGCATGATCTCCGCGAGCCTCTGCTCGGTGTGGGCGAACGTCCACGAGTCGCGTGAGGCGTTCTGCTGCATCTCCAGCGCGCTGGTGGCCACACCTCCGGCATTCGCCGCCTTGCCCGGCCCGAACGCCACACCCGCGTTCCGGAACACCTGCACGCCCTCGGGCACCGTGGGCATGTTCGCGCCCTCCGCCACGGCCTTCACCCCGTTCCGCACGAGCTGCACGGCGTCCTCGGAGGTCAGTTCGTTCTGCGTCGCACACGGCAGCGCCACGTCGCAGTCGACCGCCCACACACTGCCGTCCGGGACGAACCGGGCGCTGGTCCCGCGGCGTTCCGCGTACTCGGCGATCCTGCCGCGCTCGACTTCCTTGACCTGCTTGAGGAGTTCGACGTCGAGGCCCTTCTCGTCGACGACGAACCCGCTGGAGTCGGAGCACGTCACCACCATGGCGCCCGACTTCTGCGCCTTCTCGGCCGCGTAGATCGCGACGTTCCCCGAACCGGACAGCGCCACCCGCTGCCCCTCCAGGTCCTCGCCGCGGGCGCGCAGCATCTCCTGGGCGAAGAGGACGCAGCCGTAGCCGGTGGCCTCCGTACGGGCCTGCGCGCCGCCCCAGCCGAGGCCCTTGCCGGTCAGCACACCGGACTCGTAGCGGTTGGTGATCCGCTTGTACTGCCCGAAGAGGTAGCCGATCTCCCGCCCGCCTACGCCGATGTCGCCGGCCGGCACGTCCGTGTACTCGCCGAGGTGCCGGTACAGCTCCGTCATGAACGACTGGCAGAAGCGCATGACCTCCGCGTCCGAGCGGTTCTTGGGGTCGAAGTCGCTGCCGCCCTTGCCGCCGCCGATCGGCATGCCGGTCAGGGCGTTCTTGAAGACCTGCTCGAAGCCGAGGAACTTCACGATCCCGATGTTCACCGACGGGTGGAACCGGAGTCCGCCCTTGTACGGGCCGAGGGCGCTGTTGAACTCCACCCGGAAACCGCGGTTGACCTGCACGCGCCCCGCGTCGTCCACCCACGGGACGCGGAAGACGATCTGCCGCTCCGGCTCGCACATCCGCTCGACGATCGCCGCCTCACGGAACTCCGGCCGCCGCTCGAACAACGGTCCCAGCGACTCCAGCACTTCACGGACCGCCTGGTGGAACTCGACGTCGCCGGCGTTCCGCCGCACCACCTCCCGGTAGAACGGCTGCAGCATGTCCCAACGGTCCGATGCCATCTGTGAGGTACCTCTTTCTGCGCGCGTCAAGGGCCCCGGCGATGGTGGTTCCACCCCGGTCCGGAACATCCGGTCGAGCCCCCGGGCGGGTCTTCCCTGGCCAGAGCACCCGCAAGCGTGAGAGTCCCCACACGCCGGTCGCACACCCCCGCTCCCCCACCTCCACGGCCCGCCTGGCCCCTCGCCGACAGAAGGCGCGACTCCCGACACACGGACACGTCGCCACCCGACGCGGAAACGCATCGTCACTCCCCGCCGGAAGCCGCCGGACGGCAGGAGGGGACGGGACGCGCAGGCGCGCGCGTCCGGACACTCAAGCGTGATTTCCGGCCCGGGCCCCCACGACCAGCACCAGAACGACCCCGGGTTGCCCGGGCCCTAAATCAAGGGGACTCCCCGCCGAAGGCAGGGGAAGCGTCCGGACCCGCACGCCGGAGCGGCACACCCCCAAAACGCCCACACGCCCCGCCGACGACCAGACCGGACCGCACGCGCACCCGCACCCGCACCCGCACCCGCACCCGGCGGATCACCGCATACGCACGGCCCACTCACGCACCTTCGCGATCCGCGCCTCGATCTGCCCCGCCGTCGCCTCGGCGCTCGGCGGCCCGCCGCACACGCGCCGCAGCTCGTTGTGGATGACGCCGTGCGGCTTGCCGCTCTGATGCACGTAGGCGCCGACGAGAGTGTTCAACTGCTTGCGCAGTTCCAGCAGTTCCTTGTGCGTGACGACGGGCCGCCGGTCCGCCGGCAGCTCCAGCAGGTCCGCCTCGTCTGCCGGCCGCTTCCTGCTGTGGGAGATCTGCCGTGCCTGGCGCTTCTGCAGCAGCGTCTGCACCTGCTCCGGTTCGAGCAGCCCCGGAATCCCCAGGTAGTCCTGCTCCTCCTCGCTGCCGGGGTGCGCCTGCATGCCGAACTCGGCGCCGTCGTACATGACCCGGTCGAAGACGGCGTCGGACTCCAGCGCCTCGAACGGCAGTTGGTCCCCGTCGCCGGTGTCCTCGTCCTGTTCCCGCTCCGCTTCCTTCAGCAGGTCCGCTTCCTCGGCGTACAGGTCGTCCTCCGCGGCCTTCTTCGGCTTGTCGAGGACGTGGTCCCGTTCGACTTCCATCTCGTTGGCGAAGCCGAGCAGCGAGGGAATCGTGGGCAGGAACACGGACGCCGTCTCGCCACGCCTCCTGGACCGTACGAACCGGCCGACCGCCTGCGCGAAGAACAGCGGCGTGGAGATCGTGGTCGCGTACACCCCGACGGCCAGCCGCGGCACGTCGACCCCTTCGGAGACCATGCGGACGGCGACCATCCACCTGTCCTGCGAGCCGCGGAAGTCCTCGATGCGCTGCGAGGCGCCGGTGTCGTCGGACAGGACGAGCGTGGCCTTGGCCCCGGTGACGTCGCGCAGCAGCTTCGCGTACGCGCGTGCCGAGTTCTGGTCGCTGGCGATGACGAGTCCGCCCGCGTCCGGGATCGACTTGCGCACCTCGCTCAGCCGCCGGTCGGCCGCGCCCAGCACGGCGGGCATCCACTCGCCGTGCGGGTCCAGCGCCGTGCGCCAGGCCTGCGAGATGGCGTCCTTGGTCATCGGCTCGCCGAGCCGGGCCTCGATCTCGTCGCCCGCCTTGGTGCGCCAGCGCATGTTGCCGCTGTAGGAGAGGAAGATGACGGGCCGCACGACGCCGTCGCCGAGCGCGCTGCCGTAGCCGTAGGTGTAGTCGGCGACCGACCGCCGCACTCCGTCCCCGTCCTCGGCGTAGTCCACGAACGGGATGGGGTTGGTGTCGGAGCGGAAGGGGGTGCCTGTGAGCGCGAGCCGGCGCGTGGCGGGTTCGAACGCCTCCTGGCAGGCCTCGCCCCAGGACCGGCTGTCTCCCGCGTGGTGGATCTCGTCGAGGATGACGAGCGTCTTGCGGTGCTCGACGCGGTTGCGGTGCAGCATCGGCCGCACTCCGACGCCCGCGTACGTCACCGCGACGCCGTGATACTCCTTGCTGAGCGGTCCGGCGCTGTAGTCCGGGTCCAGCTTGATGCCTATCCGCGCCGCTGCCTCGGCCCACTGCTTCTTCAGGTGCTCGGTCGGTGCGACGACGGTGACCTGCTGCACGACGTGGTGGTGCAGCAGCCAGGACGCCAGCGTGAGCGCGAAGGTCGTCTTGCCCGCGCCGGGGGTGGCGACGGCGAGGAAGTCGCGTGGCTGCTGCTGGAGATACGCGTCCATGGCACCTTGCTGCCAGGCGCGCAGCTTGCTCGCGGTGCCCCAGGGCGCACGCCCCGGGAAAGCCGGCGAAAGGTGGTGGCTGGAGGCGGATGCGCTGGTAGTCACGGTCTCCGGGAGGGTCGGGGCGGCGGCGAAACGACCGGTTCAGCCTACCCGCGCCGCGTCCGCCGTCTCCGGGGAGCCCGGTTCACGGCCGGCGTGCGGACGCGTCCCGCCAGCCCCTCCCGCGCCCCCGCCCGGAACCGCGGCTCCGACGCGACCACCGTGCCTGGTACGAGGGTTGGGAACCCGCACTCGCGAACCCGCACATGCGGACGCGCCCCTCATCGTGTTGGCCGCGTCCCGGCCGTCCAACGGGCCTTCGCTCCTCGCGCCGTCCGCCGGGTCTCCGCTCCGGGCCTCCGCTCCTCGCGCCTCAGGCGGTCAGCAGGACCCCGCCGTAGGAGACCCCCGCGACGACCACCCACGAGAAGAGGCCGAGCGCGGCGACGCGGCCGCCCGTACGCGCCAGCGTCGGCAGGTGCACGGCGCTGCCGAGGCCGAACAGGGCGGCGGCCAGCAGCAGTTCCTGCGCGGTGTGCGCCGCTTCCAGGGCGCCCGCGGGAAGCCATCCGGTCGTGCGCAGCGCGACCGCGAGGACGAAGCCGGCGACGAACAGCGGTACCAGGGGCGGACGTCGGGCCTCTCCGCCGTCGCCGCCACTGCCGTCACCGCCGCTGCCGCCGGCCGCAGCGCCGGCACGGCGGGCCCGCACGGACAACACGACCGCGGCGACCAGCGGAGCGAGCAGCGCGACCCGCATCAGCTTCACCAGCACGGCCTGGCCGAGCGCATGGGGACCGGCGGTCTGCGCCGCGGCCACCACCTGCCCGACGTCGTGGACGCCCGCGCCGACCCAGCGGCCGAACTGGCCGTCGTCCAGGCCCAGAGGATGGTGCAGCAGCGGCAGCAGTGCGATGGCGAGCGTGCCGCACAGCGTGACGAGCGCGACCGAGGCGGCCACGTCCCGCTCCTCGCTCCTGCGCACCTCGCTGACGGCGCAGATCGCGGAGGCTCCGCAGATCGAGTACCCGGTGGCGATGAGCAGCGGCTGGTCGCCGGGGAGGCCGAGCCGCCTGCCCAGCCACTGCGTGCCGAAGAACGTCGTCGCGACCACGACGATCACCATGGCGACGGTGGCCCAGCCGAGGCCGAGGACGTCGCCGACGCTCAACTTCAGCCCCAGCAGCACCACTCCGAGCCGCATCAGCCGCTTCCCCGCCATCGAGAGCCCGGGTCGCGCCGCACCGCGCACGAGAGGACGTACCAGGGGCACGTGGGCGGCGAGGATGCCGAGCACCACGGCAGCGGTCAGCATCGGCACCGGCGGCAGCAGCATGTGCACCGCGACGGCGGCGGCGACACCCAGTGCGGCGAGGGCCAGTCCGGGCAGCTTGCTCGGCGGCGTCGCGGGTTGCGCGGGCCGTGCGGGTGGCTGCGGCCGCTCCGGCGCCGCGGGTCCGCCCTCGCCGGTCCTCCCGCCGTCGGCCCCGGGCGCTTTGCGCGGCGCGTGCCCTTCGTCGCCGCGGACGTCCGTGCCGGTGTCGGAGGACGCGTCGGGACGCTCCCCCAGCAGCGACATCAGCGGTCCGCCGGCAGCTCGTACACCCGCCGGACGCTGCTCCCCAGCCGGGAGATGTCCGCCCCGTACACGTGGATCGAGATCGCCTTCTCCTGGCAGCCGTTCCACACCCGGTGGATGTCTCCGGGCGGCGCGAACCCGCACACGGCGCCGGTGGGGTTGACCACGTCCTCGGTCGCGACGAGCCGCGCACTGCCTCCCGGCTCCTCGGCGGGGAGCAGCCGGTAGCGCCGCTCGTGCTCCTCGCCGCGGTGAACTCCCGTGACGCACCAGGACACATGGTCGTGCACGGACGTCGCCTGGCCGGGCAGCCAGACGAGCGCCACGACGGAGAAGCTCCCGTCCGACTCGGCGTGCAGCAGATGCTGGCGGTAGCGCTCCGGGTCGCCCTCCTGCTGCGCGGGCGTGAGCAGGCCGTCGGAGCCCTCGCAGCCCAGGTGCGGGGCGAGCTTCTCGCCGACGAGATAGGCCGTGACGTCGGGCGCCATACCGCGCCCCACCACCTCGCGCACTTCCTCCACGAAGGAGTCGAGCCGCGCCGAGGTCGGTGTCCGCGTGCTCCTGCCGGTGGCGCTCGCCGTGTGGTGCGTCGTCGAAGTGGCCATGACGGCAGAGTGCTGTCGCGGAACCATCACGTCCAACGACGGTTTGTTGCGTGATCCCCAACCAGCGCTTATGGATGCGGGGTCGGCGTCGTGGTCGTCGTGGGGTCCGACGCCGGGCGGTACGCCCCGACTCGGCGGGGCGGCCCGGTCGGCGGACCGTTCGGGCTGCGGGGTCCGGGCAGCGGGGGTGCCGGTCAGCAGCCGACCCGGTTCTCCGACACCGTCCTGAGCTCGTCCAGCACCATGGCCGTGGCCGGTATCTCCAGGTGCTCGCGCAGCACGTACGCCGAGACCTGGCGTCGGGACGCGGGATCGAGGGCGCGCCCGGTGACCTTGCGGTGGACGAGGAACGACAGCACGAGCCCCGGCATCATCGCGATGCCGAGCCCCTCCGCGACGAGGCTCTGGACGACGAGGGTGTCGTCGGTGGTGAACGCGATGTCCGGTGCGAAGCCCAACTCGGCGCACTCGTGCAGGAAGTTGGCCCTGCAGCGCAGGCAGCCGGCGATCCAGCGCTCGTCCGCGAGCTCGGCGAGTTTGACGGCGCGGCGCCTGGCCATGGGGTGACCGGACGGCAGGAGGACCGTCAACTGGTCCTCCATGAGCGGGATTTCGATCAGCTCCTCCGGAACCTGCTCGTGCAGCCCGGGATAGGTGAACGCCAGGGTCACGTCGCATTCGCCGTCCACGACCCGGCGCAGCGAGTCCGGCGGCTCGCCCTCCTGCAACTCGACGCGTACAGCGGGGTGTTCAGCGGCCAGCCGGGCGAGGGCCTCCGGTACGAGAGTGGCCGCGGCGCTGGGAAACGCGCACATCCGGACCCGTCCGGCGCGGAGCCGCGTGATCGCGGACATCTGGTGCTGTGCGGCGGAGATGCGTTCCAGGATGTCCCCGGCGTGCCTCTCCAGGGCCTCCCCCGCCTCCGTGAGCCTCATCCCCCGGCCGACCCGGATGAACAGCGGTGTGCCGACCGAGCGTTCGAGGGCCTTCATCTGCTGCGTGATGGCGGGCTGGGTGTAGCCGAGGGTCCGCGCGGCCGCCGAGTACGAACCGGTGCGGACCACCTCGTGGAAGGTCCGTATGTGCCGCGAGTCGAACATGGCTGAACCATAAGCAGAATTTGGGCCGGCCCACTACGACGGCGACACGGCCTCGTGCGCGGCCCTGTTCCAGGTGCTGGTACCGAATTCAGGCGGGCCCCCGCAGCCGTCCCGCCACTGCCACGCCCACCGCGCACACCAGCGCCGAGACCGCGTACACGGCGAGGAACGCCAGCGGCTGCCCGCCCGCCGCGGCCCCGGCGGGTTCCGCCCCGTGCACGCCGACACTGACCGACCCGCCCCCGCACGCCGCGAACGCCGCACCGGTGGCGGCGAGCAGCACCACGTTCGAGAGGCTGTCGGACATCTGCAGCGCGGCGGAGTTCTTCCCCACCTTCTCCGGCGCCGACAGCTGCAGCAGCAGCACACTCGTCGCGCCGATGACCAGGCCCATCCCGTAACACGCCACGGCCATCGCGACGGCGAGCGTCCACACGGGCACCGTCTCCAGCAGTACCGCGGGCGCATACGCCACCCCGCCCGTGACCAGCACCATTCCGCCCTGGGCCAGCCGCTCCCGGTACGGGCCGAGCCGCGCCCGCGACTGCGTGAACGAGCCGAGCGCCCACGTCCCACCGCCCGCCGCCAGCGCGAGGCCCGCCAGCGTGACCGACAGTCCGCGCTGGCTGACGAGCATCAACGGCACGAAGCTCTCCGCGACGACGAACCCGCCCGCGGCGATACCCCGCAGCAGCACCACCGCGGGCAGCCCGCGGGCGGCGCGGTACGTCCCCCGTGGAAGCAGGCGCAACGCCGCCGGTACGAGGAGAGCCGCACCGGCCAGCGCCGGGACGATCGCCGGAAGGCTCAGCTCCTGACCGGCGTACTGCAGCAGCCCCGCGCCCACGGCCAGCGCCCCGGCGTACTTCAGACGTCCGCGATCCCCGGCCCCCGTTCCGGAACCGGAACCCGTTTCGGTGCCGGGTCCTTGCGCGGGCACGTCCGCTCGGGGCGGGCCCGACGCGGAGCGGCGCAGCGCGGGCATCATCACGGCCAGCGGGACCGCCACCAGCAGCGGGATGCCGAGGAACACCCAGCGCCAGCCCAGGTGCTGCGTAACCGACCCGGCGATCAGCGGCCCTACCACGGCCGGTACGACCCATGCCGCCGCGAACGACGACATCACCGGCGGCCGCAGCCGTTCCGGATAGGCGCGGCTGACGGTGACGTACAGCGCCACGATCACCAGCCCGCCCCCGATGCCCTGCACCGCGCGCCCCAGCACGAAGATCCACATCGTGACGGCCGTACCGGAGAGGACCAGACCCACCGCGAACGCCCCGATACCCGTCGCCACCGGCGGCAGCGGCCCGCGCCGGTCGCACCACAGGCCGGAGACGACCATCCCGAGAAGGGCGGTCGTGAACAGCGCCGAGAAGGCGAAGGCGTACGCGGAGACCCCGTCGAGTTCGTCGGCCGCCACGGGCATGGCAGTCCCGACGGCTGTCGCCTCGAACGCGATCAGGAAGACGACGGAGACGATGCCCAGCGTCAGCGCGCGGTAGCCGCGGCTGAGGACGGTCGCCTCCTCGAGCAGCGGCGCGGACGGCCGACCCTCCGCGGGCGGCCGCCCGCCGCCTTCCGCGCCGGGACGGGAGCCCTCGCCAGGACGGGAGCCCGCTTCGCCGCCGGCGGAGACGGCGGTCCCCGCGGCGTCCCGCCTGCGCCTGCCGTCCGTGGCGATCTCTCCGCTCTCCCCCGGTCCGTCCTCGTACGTGGCCATGAGGGCACGCTATGGGGTCCCGGAGTCCTCGGCCTGTGTCCGGGGGTGGTTCCCCTGTCAGCCGATGGTCCTAAGCCGCCTCTCCCCCATCGGCCTGCCGCTCTCTTCGCACCGCCTCGCCGGCCGCGACGCCCGAGGGGAACCGCATGTCACGGTGGAGGGCGTCTTTTTGGGGCACCCTGACACCTATGCCGCACTTCACCTCGTACGACGAGGCCGAGCTCAGCTACCGCGTCCTGGGGGACGCCGCCACCGGCTGGGACCGCCCGCCCCTGGTCTGCCTCGCCGGCGGCCCGGCGCGCGACGCCGCCTACCTGGGCGACCTGGGCGGACTGAGCGCGTACCGGCGCCTGATCGTCCCCGACTCGCGGGGCACCGGCGCGTCCCCGCCCGCCGCCGACCCGGCCGAGTACGCCTTCCCCCGTCTCGCCGAGGACGTCGAGGCGCTCCGCGCGCACCTGGGCCTCGAACGGTTCGCCCTCCTCGCCCACGACGCCGCGGCGGCCACCGCCCAGACGTACGCCGCAGCACACCCCGGCCGCCTCTCACACCTCGTACTCCTCAACCCCGGCTCCCGGCTGCAGGGCGAACTCCCCGCCGACGCACGGGAGATCTTCGAGTCGCGCGCCTCCGAGGGACCTTGGTGGAAGGAGGCGCATGAAGCGGTGCGGCTGCTGGAGGAGGCCACCGACATGCCGGAGATCCGCCGGCTGCTGCTGCGCGCCGCGCCCATGGCGTACGGACGGTGGGACGCCCCGCAGCGCGAACACGCCGCGCAGGAAGGCGAACAGCTCAACCCCGTTCCGCGGGCGGGCTTCTGGCAGGGCGTCGACGACGCCGCATGCGACACCATCCTGGACGCGCTGCCCGAAGTCGCGGCTCCCGTACTGGTGGTGACCGGGGAGCTCGACGCGGTGACCGGCATGCGCGCGGGCGAGGTCGTCGCGAACTCCTTCCCGGACGCCCGTCTCCACACCCTCAAGGGCACGGGCCACTACCCCTGGATCGACGCCCCGGGCTCCCTCACGCGGCTGCTCAGGGACTTCCTCTCCTCGTAGGGCGGAGCGCCCGGTACAGGAGCGCGATGCATCTGGACAGCGTCCTCATGCGGGAGCGGAACCGTCACCGGCCACGTCGTCCGGCTGCTGCACGGCGAGGATCTCGCCCGGGGTGCACTTCAGGACGTCGCAGATCGCCGTCAGCGTCGAGAAACGGATCGCCTTGGCCCGGCCGTTCTTGAGCACTGACAGGTTCACCACCGTCACGCCGACCCGGTCCGCCAGCTCGGTGAGCGTCATGCCGCGATCGGCGAGCAGGCGGTCGAGGTGGCACATGATGCGGTGCTGGTCCGCGGATACAGCCATGCTCAGACCAACCCGTCGACGTCCTGGGCGAGTTCCGTGCCCCTGCGGAACACCTCGGCGAGCGCCAGGAGCAACAGGGCGATGAACAGGGGGACTTGAGGAAGGGAGAAGGCGAAGGCCCCGACGGGCGCGTCCGCACCGTCCAGGCCGAGCCGCTCCAGGACCAGGCCCGACGCGAGCGCAGGGGCGGCGGCCATGCCGAGCGAGCCGAAGGCAGTCAGCACGGCGAGACCCGCGACCCGGACGGCGTTGCCCTGGCGGAAGGGGTCGCCCTCGGCGATCGACAGCAGCAGCCTGCGCAGCAGCAGAGCGCCCGCGAAGGCACAGAGACCGAGGACAGCGGAGTCCGCTTTCGCCAGGGCCTGTTCGGCTGCCGTCGAACCCCACGAACGCAACTCCGTCGGTCCGGTGCCCACTTCGAGCCAGCTGCTCCTCGGGGCGTCCGCGATGTTCAGCCGGATCCCGTCGCCGGCCTTCGAATCGGGGACGGCCAACGGGGCTTGAGAACCGGCTCGCGTCTCGCGCGCTGTCTCCACGCTCAACCCGTCGGCTGTACGAACCTCTACCGGGACGCTCACGTCGGCGGGCGCCTGCGTCATCCCGTTGACGTCGTAGACGACCCCCGCGACGCCCGCGATCAGGCCCAGCCACAGCACCGCACCGGCAAGCCGCCGTACGAAGCGTTCACTTGCGAAGCGCCGGGGCTTCCTGCTGCTGATGTATTCGGAGATGCCCATGGGATTCCTCGGCTCGGGCTGCGGCGACTGCCGCACGCGACGAAGGGCAGGCACGAGCGGGAGCCCGTCCACGCGGCGGAACCTATCGTTAATCGATGTTATCGACAAGCGATAGGGGTGGGGGTGCGGGGGTACCCGCCACGGCATCCCGCGCATAGGATCACAGGCCACGAGAGGCGACCAGCCCGTGCACCGAGCCGCCGCAGGGCAATAAACCAGAACTGCCCCGACCGATGCGGTGTTGCGGTGGCCACCCCGCGCGCCCTCACAACAGGGACGCAAAGGGGGTGAAACTCTTTCACCTCCCTCATGTAGCGTCTCCCGGACACAAGCTTCGATCACACCGACGCGGCAAACGGGGAGTGCAGAACGGTGAGTTCAGAGTTTCGGATCGACATCCCGCGCGTTCAGAAGATGGTGGACAAGCTCAGCGAGTCCACCGAGCGGATGCAGCAGGCGAGGACACGCCTGAAGAAGGTGGGGCCCAAGACCCTTGGCACAGACGGCCTTGACGACGCCTGCGACACCTTCCAGTCGGAGTGGGAGGACGGCATCAAACGCATTGAGGACAGCGCCAAGGACATCAAGGACCGGCTCCAGACCACGGTTGATGCCTACAAGGCGGGCGAAGAAAAAGAAGTCAAGAGCTACGGCAAGGGCTGAACGATACGGGGGATAAGTCATGTCCTGGCGCAGCATGTTCATCGAGGACGACAGCGGGTGGCCCGGTCTCGGGTTCAACCCGGCCAAGGGCGACGCGGAGGCGATCGATCTACTCGCTTCGGACGTCAAGGCCGTCGGCGACGAACTCGAAGAGCTGAACGATTTGATCAAGTCGGTGGGCGAACGTGGCGGCGCCTGGGAAGGAGAAGCCGCCGACAGGTTCACCAAGAAGCTCGGCGAACTGCCCAAGTACCTGAAGCAAGGCACCGATTCCATGCAGGACTGCGCTAAGGCTCTGCGCACGTGGCACGGAAAGCTGCAGGACTTCCAGCAGCGGGCGGAGCGTACCGAGGCGGACGCCGTCGAAGCACGCAAGCGAGCCGAGCAGGATGCCGACAGGTACAACGCCCTGGTACGGCGGTACGCGGGTGTGACCATGGAGGCCGATCAGGTCAAACGCGTCAACACAATGATGGAGGACGCCAAGGGGGACGTCGACCGGGCCAACGATCGGCTTGAGCAGCTCATCCGCGAGGGCGAGAAGATCCTGGCGAGCTGGAAGGACCGGGCGGGTGAGGCCGAACGAGCCATCCTGAAAGCCTCTGAGAACCACCCGCCGGACCTCGGCCTCTGGGACCGCATCACGGACGCTCTTTCGGAGGGCTGGCGTGACTTCAAGGAGTGGCTGATCGACAACGCCGACGCCCTGTCCAACTGGTCAGCCGGCCTCGCCGCGGCGGCAATCGCTGTGAACGCCATTCCGGTCGTGGGACAGGTGGCTTCCGTCGTCCTGGCAACAGCCTCGTCACTCTGTGCGGCAGGGGCCATGGCCGGGCACTGGATGGACAACGCGCGCGGCGGCAAGTCTTCCGGCTGGCAGATCGGGCTCGATGCCTTGGGCGTGCTCCCAGTCGTCGGCGGCTCGGTCAAGGGAGCCATCGCCGGAGTAAAAGGGGCAACCGGCCTTGCGGGCAAGGTCGCAGGAGGTACCCGTGGCCTGACGGGCACGGTCATCGAAGAGGGTGGCAAGAGGGCGAACCTCATCTATGAGGGTGTGGAGAATCCCCTCAGCATGAAGTTGATCAACGGCGGTCTCAAAAAGGCCTTCGGCAAGGCGGACGACGTACTGCCACCCGGCCCTACGCAAATGGTGGTGAAGACCGGAGCTGCCATCAAGGGGACCTGGGATTCGCTGACGGGCTCAGCGGGGGAAGAGACGACTGCCCCGGCCCCTTCTAGCAGCAAGTTCCATCAGACCCTCGCAGCTTGAGGGGCGTCAGACCACAGGAGCTGCAAGCACTGTCATGCATTTCCCGGACGCATCCACGGCCGCGCCCCGGCCACAAGGGGCCTATCGCCCGCTTGACGATTCAAAGCTCCGCATCGGGTGGATCATGCCGCCCTTCTTCCATGAACTGCCGGTCGACGCTCCTGACGCCGATTCGGCAGCGGAGCGCCTGCACTCCCTTGCTACCACCCTCTTGGCCGAGCATTCAACAGACGACCAGTACGCTTTCGCTCTGCTCCTCGGGGCCCAATTGGAACCTATGACAGAGAACAACGTCATCTACGCCGGTCTGAGTTTCCTGGAGGTGGACGGGCAACCCACGTCCTCCACCGTGCTCGTCGCGCAACTTCCGCGTGACGGCGGTGGCGATGACGAGACTGTCCTCACCACCTTGCAGGACACGCTGAAGAGCACCTACACCGATGACGAGGTCGAGCAGACGGATCTGCCTTGCGGGCCGGCCGTCTCCCGGATCGGGAGGGCGCCGTTCGTCGTGGAGAGCACCTCGACCGGTGAAGTGACGCAGGTGGAGAGGCAGCTCATCCAGACGTACGTTCCCCTTCCCGGAACAGCGGAGATGCTGCTTTTCGAACTGGGCGTGTTTTCCCCCGAGGGCTGGGAGCTGCATTCCGAGGTGTTCGCCGAAGTCCTGAAGACGATCGACTGGGCCACGGACCAGGAGATCGCCGAGGCGGCGATGCTCGCGCAGAGCGGAGGAGCCCGACTTGAGGCCGCCGACGCTCTGGGAGAGACCGCCAAACGGGGACTCGACAGGATCTCGGACGAAGTTTTGCGGGCCGTAACCGATCGCGAAGGGATAGCCAGGGAAGACGAGCGGCTTTCTGCCACAGTGTGCTCGGCCTGCTGGGACAAGGGCCTCCGCTCTCCCTGCGTGGGGCACCAGGCATGGCAGCTGAGCGGCGTGGGCGAGAGCGAGCTGGAAGCGGCCCTGCCACGCCTCGTCGCCCACTTCTCAGAAAGCGGGTGGAGGGTGGAGGATCTGCGCACGGACGGTCTGCGTGCTCAGACGGAGGAGCATGCGGTCAAGGCCTCCACCGAACCCGTTGCGGGCAGGCTACTGGCCGAAGTCTCATCGGTGTGCAATCGGCTGTCCAACCAAACTGTGGCCGACGACTTCGGGTAATCAGTCCCACCGCTCTTTCCGAGCCGACAGGACCGAGTGTGCGGCGACCGGACGAACAGGGTGATCACCATGGCAACAAGGAAGCTCTTGCAGCGCGTCACCGAGGCGGTGCCGCAGGGTGAGGAATTCGTAGCGGCCTTCCAGTCGGAGCCCGCCTCCGTCGACGGAAAGCAACCCATCGCTCCCAAGGAGCACCGGCCGCAGGTCTTTGTGGGCATGAACCGGCCCAGCGACTCCTGGGGGACGGTCTTCTCAGTGCTGGGACGACTGTTGACCAACGATCTCTTCAACTACTCGGCACCCATGAACAGCGATGCCGGTCAGCGCGAGAAGTGCAGGCAAGAGGGCGCAGCGTTCTTCGGTGACTGGACAAGTAACGCAGGCGAACTACTCGCCGCGCTCCAGCCCCAGTCCCGTACCGGTGTGATCAGCATGCTCACGGTGACCACTCACAGAGCCCGGGTAATCTACATCCAGCGGCGCCGAGGCAGCATGTACCGGCTGCGGGACGGTACAGAGCTGGGCTGGTCATGGCCGCTCGATCAACTCGCCTGGGTGCGTCAACGTGCGGGCAAAAATGTTCAGTTCGGCTTCCCGGACGGGTCGTGGGCCAGCGTGGTGGCGCACACCGCTGACGACCTGCAGCGCTATTTTCCCCATATGCTGCCGAAGGCGGCCGACATCCCGCGGTGATGCGCTTCCGGAGCTCAACTGGGCAGCCGAGTTGAGCTGAGCTGGTGAACGCTAGCGGGTTGCAGGCGCAGATTGCCCCACCCCCCGCCCCGTCACTTCTGTAGCCGCACCGGTTACAGCCCGGGGCTGGCGCAGACGGCGACACGGCCACCGAAAAGCGGTTGCGGGCGCTCCATGCTCCGGCGAACCATGCGGGACACGGCCGGTGTTGACGGAATGGAACCGTGCCCGAGGAGCCGTCTCCCCACCCCACCCGCCAATGCGAAGTACGGAGCCATGAGTTCGACGTCCCCCTCGCAACCGTCCCCGCGCGACCGCGCCCTGACCGCACCGACCGTCTCCGTGGTCTTCGTATGCCATGACGGAGCCGGCCGCGTCCTGCTGGCCCTCCGTAGCGCCGGCGCCCGTGACGAGCCCGGAACGTGGGACGCCGGTGCGGGCGCCCTGGAACACGGCGAGACGTTCGAGGAAGCCGTCACACGCGAGGTACGCGAGGAGTACTCGGCCCCTCCGCACGCGATCGAGACGCTCGGCGTGCGGAACGTCCTCCGCGGTGACCCCGTTTCGCACTGGGTGGCGGTGGTGTTCGCCGTCGAAGTGGACCCAGCGCAGGTCGCGATCGGCGAACCCCACAAGTTCGACGCTCTCGACTGGTTCGACCCGGAGGCCTTGCCGCAGCCCTGCCACTCTCAACTTGCGGCGGCTATCGGTCTCTTCACCGCACGACAGCGCTGACGGCGGCCAACGAGCAGCGAGCAGCGACCTCAACGAGCCACAACAGCCGCGTAGTTGCGCGCAGACGACCGCACCGGACTGCGGACGTCCCGCCACCTCGTAACCGTCCGCTCACGACCCCTCGTGGCGGCTGATCATGGCGTGCACAATGCCCCGATGGTTTCCAACAGACCCCTCCCAGCCCCTGCCCCGGCCAGCACTGGCCGCACGCCAGCCGTCGACGGACAAATTCGGCGCCCCTGTCCCCATATCGCCGCGAACGAAGGGGTGACGGTCGGCATATGATCACCGACGGCTTCCATTACCTCGGCGTTCTGCTCGCGCTGTCGGGCGGCATCGTCTACGTGACGCAGCGGCGGGACTACCGCGTCTTCAAGTACGTACCGGGCTTCGTCCTGCTGTACTTCGGAGCCGCGGCGCTGAACACGGTTGGCGTCTTCGGCGACTCGAAGTCGATCGACAGCGCGGGCACCGCGGTCAAGGACGCCCTGCTCCCCCCCATGATCTTCCTGCTGCTGTTCAAATGCGACCTGCGCAAGATCGTCAAGCTGGGCCCGAAGCTGCTGCTGACCTTCTTCGTCACCGCGCTGAGCATCGTGCTGGGCTTCGTCGTCGCCTACGTCGCCCTCAAGAGCGCGCTGCACCCCGAGGCAGGCAAGGCACTCGGTGCGCTGGCCGCGTCTTGGACGGGCGGTTCGGCCAACATGGTCGCCGTTCAGGGCATCGTGCACTCTCCGGAGAACATCTTCGGCTACGTGCTCATCGTCGACACCGTCCTCTACTCCCTGTGGCTGCTGCTGATGTTCGGCTCCGCCGGCTTCTCCGAGCGTTTCAACCGCTGGACCCGGGCGGAGACCACCCACCTCGATGCCCAGGCCACGGCGGAGCAGGAGCAACGCCCCATCGACCTGGCCTCGATCATGACGCTGATCGGCTTCAGCCTCGCCCTCTCCGCGGCGGCCGGCTGGGCGGGCAGTGTGCTGCCGGAGCTGGGCGAAGTCGTCAACGCGACGACCTGGGCGATCCTCATCGTCAGCGTCCTCGGGCTCGTCGTCGCGTCCACGCCGCTGGGCAGGACCGCCGGCTCGTCCGAGATCGCGACGGTGATGCTGTACGTCGTCATCGGCATCATCGCCTCCGGTTCGGACTTCTCCTCGCTGACTGAGGCTCCGCTGTACCTGCTCGCGGGCGTAGTGGTCCTGCTCGTCCACCTCGTCGTCATGGTCGTGTACGCGAAGCTGGCGCGCGCGGAGCTGTTCAGCCTCGCCGTCGCCAGTACGGCCAACATCGGCGGCGTGGCCTCCGCGCCTGTCGTCGCCAGTGCGTTCGACCGTCAACTCGTTCCCGTGGGCGTGCTGTTCGCATTGCTCGGCGCCTTCATGGGGACGTTCGTCGGCCTGACGACCGTGGAACTGCTCTCGGCCCTCTGAGCCGGACACGGGCGGCCGACGGCGGTACACCGTGCCGCAGCCGCTCCGGCCACCGCCGCTCCGCCGTCCCGCACCATTTGGGTGCTGCGCGGCGGAGCGGGGCGTGCCGGACCGGTCCGGGAGCGGCCGTGCGGGTCTCACCGCTCGCCACCTTCTCCGTCCGAACTCGCCGCGCTATCCGTCCCGTTCGCCCGCTCCCTCCGGTGCGGCGGGGCGGGCAGACGAGCGCCGCGTGACTCGGCGACCCGGAGCGCGTCGCGCAACGCCTCACCCAGCCGACGCACCAGGAAGCGCAGTTCCTGCTCCTGGACACGCTGGCAGCTCAGCAACCCGCCCGCGTAATCGAGCAGTTCGGCTCCGAGTCGCAGTTGCATCAGCTCCATCTCGTCGGCGAGCGCGTCGATGAGTCCGTCGCCGTCGGAGGAGAGGTAGCAGGGTTTGCCGTCCTCCCCCGGCCAGGGGAGCAGACGGTGGTCACGGTGAGTTCCCTCGTTCATGCCCCCACCCTGCTGACCGGCCCTTACGCTCACGAGTGACGACTCCGGTACGCAGCGTGGCGTACCGTCTGGGGAACGGTGAGCACCATGACCATCGACAGCGCCCAACCGCCCGCCGCCTGGCGCTACTGCGGCAACCAGCTCAAGCGGTGGCGCCTTCAGACCGACGTCAGCCGCGACGACCTCGCCCGCGAGGCCGGATACAGCCACGAAGCCATCAAGTCCATGGAGCAGGGCCGCCGGAGGCCCACGCGCCGCGTGTTGGAGATCGCGGACGACATGTGCGAGGCGGGCGGCAAACTCCGCGCGGCGACGGACTACTTGGAGCCGGAGAAGTACCCGGCGCGTACCCACGAGTTCATGCAGGCGGAGGCCTCGGCCGTCACCCTGCACTGGTACGAGAACGTGTTCGTGCCGGGTCTGCTGCAGACCGAGGACTACGCACGCGCTCTACTGGAGGCGCACTGCCCGCCGTTGGACGACGAGACCATCCAGCAACGCCTGGCCGCGCGACTCCAGCGCCGCGACAAGCTGGCGCAGAAGCCGAGGGCGATCTTCACCTTCGTCATCTACGAGGCTGCTCTGCGCACCCTGGTCGGCGGGCGGGACACGATGCGCCAGCAGGTCCAACACCTCATCGACGTCGGCCAGTTGCGCAACGTCTCGATCCAGATCCTGCCGTTCGCCACGGGGGCGCACGCGGGCCTGAACGGCCCCTTCGTTCTCCTGGAGACGGAGGACGGCGAGCGCTACGCCTACGAGGAGAGCCACGAGATGCGGCACCTCTACGGCGACCGTGAAAAGCTCCGAGTCATCGAGGAGCGGCATGGCATGATCCGCATGCAGGCGCTCGGCGCCGAGGAGTCGACGCGGTTTCTCAGAAGGGTGGCAGAGCAGCTATGGAAAACCGACTGACGTGGGTCAAGTCGAGCTACAGCGGCACCGAGGGTGGGGCATGCGTCGAGGTGGCGGCGAGCCGCGTCGCAATCCACGTCCGCGACTCCAAGTCCGCCTACAGCCCCGTCCTCACCGTCCCGGCACCTCAATGGGCAAGGTTCGTCCGCTACGCCGCCGCAGCGCACGAAGCCTGAGGGGACGCCGGCCTGGTTCGCGTCGACCGCTCTCTCTGACGGTCGGCGCGACTCGGCCCTCCCGCCCGTCCAACGTCGCTGTTCTTACGGCGCGGCTGTCGTACCGTGCGAAGCTGCACCGCGCGCAGGCGACGGTGACGTGCCGGCCGCCGCAGATCTACGCCCTTCCTCAGGGGGCCTTGTCCCACGGCTCACCAAGGATTCCGTCATGGCTGCAGTGCAGCGCCGTGAGCGCGGCGACCATCCGCGGGTCCCAGTCGCCCGAATTCACCGTCAGATGGAAGTGGTTGTCCATCCCGCTCCCGTAGTCCAGTACCCGGGCGCCACCGCTGCGGTAGCCGATTCTCCGCGGCATCCGGAAGAGGTCGCCGCTGCCGCCGACAAGGGCAGCTACCCCCAGCACGCACTGCAAAGGGAAGATCAGCCACCACACGCACCACCAGAACCAGCGGCCCTTGTACCCCACAGCCGCAGGCCCGCCGTCCTGCTCGACGGACCAGCGGGTACGGATGTGTCCGCCGCTGAAACTCCGCTCCCTCGTGGCGCTCCCGACGAACTCCCCCGCCGCGCCGTACACGTCGTAACGCATGGGGTTCGCGTCCTCTGCCGAGACGGAGAAGACGCGAGCCCACAGGTTCTGCCGCTGCAGATCCGCCCACATCGCGAAGGAACGTATGCCGCGCTTACGCACCGCCTTGTATTCCTCGACTCCGCCCTTCGGCAGCTCACGGTCGAGATATACCTTGTGGCCGACGCCTTTGAGGGGCGCCCCCACCAACTCGTACCGGGCACGCCCGTCGTCGGCCGGCGCCGCCTTCGACTCGCGACGCCCCTTCTTCCCCGACTGCGCCTCCTCAGACGGCACTTGAGCGCGCCGCAACGTGACAGTTGCACCCATGAATGGGTCCCCCTCCTCGCCGTGCGTGTTCCTACTCGTGCCTGAGCGCTGCCGTATCCGCGGAGACTGCCTCGGCAAGCCGAGGGCAACCCTGAGAGCGAAAACGATCAGGCACCGTATGTGCGCTGCCCTGCGCGACACGTGACTTGAAAGACCGACCTGATACAGGCTCCGACCGTTGACCCGGGCCGTGTCAGCTCCTGATTCGGCGCGCCCTCGCACGGCAGAGAGCAACCAAGCTGATCGTTACGTGAGCAGCGACGCCGGGAAACGACGAGACATGCCACCTCAGCCAACCAACACCCGCTCGCCGGCGGCTCCCTGCCGTCTCAGAATTGAGCTGGCGAAGGTACTCCTCAGCCGCTGCCTCTGCCGTACCTGCGAGCGACGGACAGCTCTAACTCGGAGCCTGCTCGGCTAGTTGTACGGCGGCTGCTGAGGCGGAGCCGTCGGCTGCTGGCCGTACGGCTGTTGCTGCTGTGGCATGCCGTAGCCAGGCGCCTGGTGCGGCGGGTACGGGTAACCACCTGGAGCTCCGGGACCGCCGGGGCCGTTGTTCCGGTTCCTTTTACGGCGCCGGACGAGAACGATGGTGAGCACGATGGCGCCCACGAAGAGGAACGCGAGAATTCCCGTGATGGTCCACAGGATCACGAACTCCCGATCCTGCTTTTTCTCCAAAGCAAGATCTTCTTCGGTCTTCTGTGACCCGGTTTGCTGACCAGCGTTCTGCTCAGGGACAGCCAGTGGCCCGTTTTTGGAGCCCTTCGGTACATCTTCTTGGAGTGCAGCAAGGGGGCGGATGGAACCGTAGCCGTACCGCTCATCCGGGACCTTCGCACCATTTTCGCCAGCCGGCAGCTGGGCCGTCTGAGTCAGACGATTCACGACCTGACCTGCCGTGAGGTCGGGATGCTTTGCCCGAACGAGGGCGGCCGCAGCCGACGCGTACGCCGTGGCGTCCGAAGTGCCGTCGCCGATTCCGTAACCGTTCAGGTCCGAGGCCCCGCCCGTCGTAACGACCTCCACCGCCGGGGCCGTGAGCAGCGTTTCCTTACCCCTATTTGAGTTCTTCCAGATCTTTCCGTTCCGCTGCACACCTCCGACGGGGACCACTCCGGGGTGCGCAGCGGGATACTCAACCGCTCCCCCGTCGTTTCCCGTTGAGGCGAAAACAGGGACATTCTTACGCAAGGCGTACGCGATAGCTTCGGCTTCAGTCTCTGTCTTGATTCCGCCACCTTGCGAAATGTTGATTACTGAGGCACCTTGATCTACCGCATATTTGATGGCGTTTGCACCACCGGTTGCGTCGGACCCATCAGCACGAATCGGCAGGATCTTCGCCTCAGGGGCCAATCCCATTACGCCAGCCGAATTGCCAGGGCCGTGACCGTGACCTGCGATGATCCCTGCCATGGCAGTACCGTGGTTTGCACCTCCACGGGGAGAGCCGGAACCACCACCATCAATGAAATCTCTTCCCTTGAGGACGTTGCCCTTGAGGTCAGGGTGATCGGCATTGACGCCATCATCGATTACCGCGATGACTTGGCCCTTGCCCTTGGTGATTTTCCAGACGGACTCAGCTTCGAGATAGTCCAGCGCCCACTGGTCGTCCCTAACCTGGTCGGCTGCAGCGTTAGGTGCCGTTGCGCAGACCAACACGCCAGTCAATGTTGCTCCGGCGATGACGCGCAGACTTCGCTTGACGTCCATCTATCGAGTCCTCCTTGTTCCAGCTCAGCTGGCAACTAGCTGCCCCCGCGAGCTTGTGGTACTTCGAGTTGCCGGAACCTCGTCAGCCGACTGTCGGCAGGGCTACGTCCCGCCGCTTGGGTAGGTCTCTTGATCCTCGACGAGGTAGTCCGGGCGCTCACCCTGATCGTTCTTGTCCTGCTTACGCCGGGCGCCATTACACGCGACCCCGCCACGGTTCGAGTGCAGACCCGCGCCACCCTGACGAGCAGCGCCGTTGTCGCGAAGGCCGACGCTGGCAAGCCCGGCGCCGTGCGCCTTACAGAAGATCCGCGCTTCGCGTTAGTTGCGAGTGAGGTCGACAAGATCCGTCACTAGTTGTGCGGGGGCTGCTGAGGTGGCGCTGGCATCTGCTGCTGTGCGTACCGCTGTTGCTGCCGTGGCATGCCATGCGCGGGCGCCTGGTGCGGCGGGTAGGGGTAGCCGCCGGGAACTCCAGGCCCACCGGGACCGCCGAAACCACCGCTGTTCCGATTCTTCTTGCGGCGGGACCTCGCTACGAGGAGGACGAGTACGCCGATCGCCACGAGGGCCACGACGCCGATAACGGACCAGGCGATCAAGAACTCCCGGTCAGCCTTCTTCTGAAGAGCCTGAGACTCCTTTTTCTTCTGCGCGCCCTTGGATTCCTGCTTGATCTGTCGAGGGAGGGAAAGAGGCCCGTACTTGGAGCCCTTGGGCACGTCTGCTTGCAATGCATCGAGCGGGCGAATAGCACCGTAGCCGTACCGCTCGTCGGGAAGCTTCGCGCCTTTCTCTGAGGCAGGCATCGAAGCCGTCTCGGTTAGGCGGTTGACGACCTGCCCGGCCGTGAGATCCGGATACTTCGACCGAACAAGAGCAGCAGCCGCAGCGGCGTAAGCGGTCGCGTCGGAGGTCCCTGTGCCGTAACGGTAGTAGTCACTATTCTCGCCACCAGCCGTGAGGACTTGCGTGGCCGGTCCCGTCAGGAGCGTCTTCGGCCCCCTGTTGGACTTGCTCCAAATTTCCCCATCCTGCTTAACGCCACCGACAGGAACGACCCCAGGATAAGCGGCGGGGTATTCAATCGACCCGCCAGAGTTCCCAGTTGAGGCGAAGATTGGCACATTCCTCTTCAGTGCATATGCGATCGCATCAGCCTCATCCAGGTCGCTGTTGTCGCCACCCCGTGAAATGCTGATAACGGACGCGCCCTCATCGACGGCATATTTGATGGACTCACTGAAACCGTTTCCATCCTCCCCGCTGTCGCGGAGTGGCAGGATTTTAGCTTCAGGGGCGAGCCCCATGATCCCGCCTGCACTGCCCGGGCCGTGGCCGTGGCCAGCGATCATGGCAGCCATACCGGTACCGTGATCTTCACCCCGTTTCGGAGCGGTAGAACCACCGTCGATGAAGTCTTTCCCTTTGAGAACATTACCCTTGAGGTCAGGGTGCTCAGCGTTGACTCCATCATCGATGACGGCGACGATCTCGCCCTCACCCTTTGTGATTTTCCAGACCGACTCAGTGTCGAGAGCGCCGAGCACCCATTGCTTGTCTCTAACATCATCTGCCGCTGCGCTGGGCGCTGAAGCGACGATTAGCGTCCCAGCCAACGCCGCACTGCCGATTAGCTGCAGGGTCCGGGTAATGCCCATCTGTCGAGTCCTCTTTGTGCGCGGAGGGGTGCGGCCGGCAGGCCGCACCCCTGGGATTGAAGTACCTCGTAGTGCGCCGGGGCCCCGTCAGCCAACGCGGGCGGGGCTACGTCCCGCCGCTCGGGCATCCAGGTCTCCTCGTCCTCAACGAGGTAGTCCGGACGCTCGCCCTGGTCGTTCTTGTCCTGCTTACGCCGGGCGTTGTTACCGGCGACACCGCCACGGCCCATGACGCCACCGGCGTTACGGCCAGGCTCGATGCAACACCTTCGCGGCCCGAATGCAGGGCGGCATCACCCTGCCGAGCGCATGCCTGGCGAGGGGCCCTCTCTGACAAGTTCGAAACTTCCCATCAACTGCACAGAGGGCAGCAGGATTCGTCACTAGTTGAGCGGGGGTTGCTGCGGGGGTGCCGACATCTGCTGCTGAGCGTCCGGCTGCTGCTGGTAGTGAGGCATGCCGTAACCGGGTGCCTGGCCGGGCGGATACGGATAAGGACTCGGGCCAGCAAGCTCGACATTCCGCTTCTTCTTCCTTCGGCGTCGAACGAGAAGGATCATCAGGATGATTCCACCCACGAAGAGAAGCGCAAGTACACCCGTGATGACCCAAAGGATGACGAACTCTCGGTCTGCTTCCTTCTGCTGAGCTTGAGACTCCTTCAGTTTTTCCGCTTCCTCCAGATCACTCTTGATCTTCAACGGGAGAGACAACGGCCCATACGCGGGCCCCTTGGGAACATCCTCCTGCAGCGCCGCTAGAGGGCGAAGCGCACCATAACCGTACCGATCGTCGGGGAGCTTCGTCGCCTTCTCGGAGTCGGGCATCTCAGCGGTCTTAGTCAGGCGATTGACAACCTGACCGGCCGTCAACTTTGGGTACTTTGAACGGACGAGCGCAGCGGCAGCAGACACATACGCAGTTGCGGTAGAAGTTCCATCTCCGATCCCATATCCGTTCAGATTTCTGGGACCCCCCGTACTTACGATGTCCACAGCTGGAGCGCTCAGAAGTGTCTGCTTGCCATTGTTGGAGTTATCCCAAATCGTGTTGCTTTTTTCCAGCCCCCCAACGGCAACCAACCCCGGATACGCGGCAGGATATTCAACAGACTTGCCCGAGTTGCCGGTTGAGGCAACAATAGGCACATTCTTCTTCAGCGCGTAAGCGACCGCTTCCTCATCATCTACGGAATATTTCCCGCCACCTTGCGAAATGTTGATCACCGATGCACCGTGATCAACCGCGTACTTTACGGCCTTGTCAAATTGCAGAGAGTTTGACGCGTTGGCACGAATTGCCAGCACCTTAGCTTCCGGAGCCAAGCCCATGACGCCGTCCCGGTTCCCCAAGCCATGACCGTGTCCGGCGATGATGCCTGCAATGCCCGTGCCATGGTTGTCACCGTTCTTCGGCGCAGTGGAACCGCCATCGATGAAGTCCTTACCTTCGATGACATTGCCCTTGAGGTCAGGGTGTCGGGCATTGACTCCGTCATCGATGACTGCGACTGTCTGCCCTTTTCCTCGGCTGATTTCCCAAACGGACTCTGCGTCGAGAGACTTCAATGCCCACTGATCATCCCTAACCTGATCCGCTGTCGCGGGCGGCGCTGACGCGAAGACCAGTGCCCCAGTCAGGGATGCGCTGCCAATGACGCGCAGAATCCGGGTGATGCCCATCCGTCGAGTCCTCTTTTGTGCGGCGGAGGGGTGCGGCCAAATGACCGCACCCCTGAGCTTGTCCTACACGTAGTCTGGCGGTTCCCGTCAGCCGACTGTGGGCGGGGCTACGTCCCGCCGCTCGGGCATCCAGGTCTCCTCGTCCTCAACGAGGTAGTCCGGACGCTCGCCCTGGTCGTTCTTGTCCTGCTTACGCCGGGCGTTGTTACCGGCGACACCGCCACGGCCCATGACGCCACCGGCGTTACGGCCACGCTCGCCCGCCATGGCACCGCCACGGCTCGAGTGCAGACCCGCACCACCCTGACGAGCGGCACCCTTGCCCTGCTCCGGCGTGTCGAGGACGCCACCGCGCGACTTCGCCAGGGGACCGCGCCCAGCAACGTTCTTGCCGCCCCTGTTGCCTACGCCCCCGGCAGCCCCGCCGCGACCGCCGGCTCCGATGCCGCCGGCGACTCGCTGACCAGCGCCGCCACGAGCGCCGCCAATACCAGTGCGGCTGCCCGCACCGGCTCCGGTGACACTCCGATTACCGGAAGCCTTACCGACAAAGCCGGGGCCGCCGACGGGGCCGCCTCCTACAGGACCGGCACTCGCAGACGGGCCTCCGGTCACTCCCGCAGTGGGGCCAACCGACTTGGCGCCACCACCGGTGCCCGGAACAGCGGTGGGTGTGCCACCCTTGATCCCGTCGACTTTGGTGGCCGCGCCAGGCGTCGCAGAAACCGTAGGCGACTTCGTCTTCGGGAGACTCTTCCCGACTACGCTTCCCGTCTTAGAGGCGCTCGCAACTGCCGTCCCAGGACCCGAACCGTCCGAAGTCACAGGGACCGGTACGGGCGCAACACCTCCGGGCTCCCCCGGGTACCCGTCATCGCCTCCACCCCGGCCAGGCTTCCTCTTCTCCCACGTCCCCATTGTCTTGGTCTGGGACGAGTAGGTGAGGGCCAGTGTCTCCATCAGCGCGGCGGCCTTGAGCTGCTCTTCCTTACCGGCAGACAGGTCACCATCGTGATTGTCCAAGGCGCTCTGCGCGCCTTGGTTACCGCTGATCTCACTCCGCCACTTCTCATCGTCACGACTGAATCCATCGCCGATCTTGTCCATCGCGCTACCCAGGCCGCTGGGCTTCTCGATCGCGTCGACCTTCGGCTTGATATCGCTCAATTGCTGACCAGCGTTGCGCATAGCGATAGAGGTGTACTCAGCGTACTTGGCGCAGTCGGAGATCTGCTTACTGATCTTCCGTGCCGTCTTTGCGAATTCGTCGGCCGACTCACCCTCCCAGTGCTGAAGCACATGATCGACGGCCTTGTCAAAGTCACCCTTGACACTTCCACTGCCGCCAACGAGGTGGTCGTTGATGTTCTTCCAGGCATCGGCTACCTCGAGGACCTGGTCCGGCTTAGCGGTGGCAAGCATCTCCTTCATCGAGTCGATGCTCTCCCGGGTCGCGAACGGTGTCTTTACATCGCCCGCGTAACACATGTTGCCGGTATCGGTGTACTTGTCGAGCCCTGTGTCGTCACCCATGTCGTCCTCGCCCCCTGACCGCTAGTTTCCCGACCCGGAACGGCCGTTATCCATGCCGCTCTTAGCATCGTGCTCGGCGTCTTGGTACTTGCCGTGCGCCTTCTTCGTGTTCGTGCCGAAATCATCGATGACTCGGTTGATGACGGTGACGATCTCCTGGATATGCATCTTCATTTCATCATGCGCACCGGTGAGTTCGGTGCCCTCCGTGAAACGGGGGCTTCCGAGAGCTCCCTTAGGGAGGTTGGTGCCGTACTTGCTCTTGGTCACCGACCCGTCCATGGCCGTCTTCACACGACCGAGCTTCCGTACGGTCTCCTCGAGCTCGCTGAGATCGACCCGCATCTCACCCACGGCTGCGCCCTCCCCGTTCCTTCTCCGTCATGCGTTCCCGCATCCACCCGTGCACACCGACTGCGTACCAGAGGCCGTCCCGGCCCACTCGGACAGTTGAGCCGCAAAGACAGTACCGACCCATGGTGCCGTAAGACGCTCACTCGCACACCCTAGTAACACCCACTGACACCGGGTCACCACCCCTACGATCTTGCCTGCCCCCGTCGACGCGGAATCGAGCCCTACACGCGATCCCCCCTGCATGCTGCGAGAACCCGCCAGGGAGCACGAAAGCGGACCCGGACCCAGGAGAGGCGAAGTGGGCAAATGCCGCACGTCGCGCGGCTACTGACTGGATCACCGATACCGGATCGTGATGCGCCACAACGAATGCTTGCCCCCTTGCGGACTCGGTTCGCCCCCAGGGCCAGAACCCGGAGCTACAACAGGGAAGCGTCAGCTGGCATTCGGCCCCGAGATCCACGACCTTGACCCCCCGTTCAGTGGCCCCTGGCAGCAGCAGCCGAACGTCCTCAGGTGGCGCCCTTCACGATGCCGCACACGATGAGTCCGAGGAGGCCGACCCCCACCAGCGGGAACGTCATCCAGGAGAACGCCGGGGGCAGCGAGCGCAGAGCCCCGGCCGCACGTGGTCCCGGCCACCTTCCGGCGATCAGGCAGAAGAGGGCAGGACCGAGGGCGCAGAGGCCGCCGAAGAGGTATCGGAGGCCGGCAGCCACGGCGCTGGTGAGCGACGTCTCGTACGAGTATGTGTCGATCTGCACCACGTCGATCCGGTCCCCCTTGACGTACGGCTCCTCGGTCTCGACCTCCGCGAAGTCCGAGTCCTTGGTCTTGCCGTCGTCAGAAACGAAGACCCCTTCACACTCCTGGGGCGCCCTTCTCGTGTCTCCCTCCGCACAGCGCTCGACCGTGATCGTCCCCGCGATCGACTTGCTGAATGGCTCCTGGATGCCGGACACCACGCCCGCGTAGCCGAGCCCGAGCGCCAGAGCGAGCAGGAGCAGGCCGATCAGCCGGGCCCCGAAGGCACGCATCCCGCGGCCCCGGCCAGCAGCCGGCCCCGGGGTCCCGGAGACCTCTGACTTGACCATGCGTTCGGTCACCACTTACGTAATCCCCCTGAGCGCGGCCGCCCTTCAGCGACTGGCCGCGAGTTCGGTTGCCTTCGGCCCGTGGTCGGGCTGCGCCCTGCTTGAGCCGCCGTCCGGGATGAACTTGGCTGCCTTGCTGCTGAGTTGGTGCGCCACAGCCCCCGGCGCCCCGCCCGTCACCCGCCCTGGACCGCCGCCTGGGGGCGGATCGGGAGGCGGTTGACCGGGCGGCCCGTGGCTGCGCGGACCGCGGAGGCGACCGCCGCCGGGGAGACGACCACCGGGACGGCCGACGCGGCCTTCGCGCCGAACGGCGCCACGACGTCCTGTTCTTCGACGAGTTTGACGATGCGGATGTCCGGGGCGTCCAGCGCCGTCGGCAGCGCATAGCCGGTGAAGTCGGGGCGGCGTACCACGCCGCGTGCGATGCGCAGGTGCTCTGTGAGGGCCGCTCCGACGCCCTGGGTGACGCCCGCCTCGATGCGCGCGCGGAGCTGACGCGGGTTCAGCACGCGTCCCACGTCCTGCGCGACGGCCATCTCGACCACCCGTACGGAGCCGAGCTCGATGTCGACGTCCACGACGGCGCGTACGGCCGCGAAGGCCATGCCGACGAAGGCGTCGCCCTGCCCGGTCTCGTCGAGCGGCTCGGTCGGGTGGGGGCGGCACTGGGCCGTCGCCCAGAGCTCCTTGCCCTCCAGGGCTTCCGCGACGGTCGTGGAGAGCACTCCGTCGTAGGAGGTGATCTTCCCGTCGGACACGGAGAGCAGTTCCGCCGTCATCCCGAACTTCGAGGCCAGCGGCTGCAGTAGCTGCGAACGCACCATCTTCGCCGCCCGCTCGACCGCGCCGCCCGACACCCAGGTGTGCCGGCTGTGGGCGCCCGCGCCTGCCGGCGGCTGATCGGTGTCGACGGAGGCGACGTGGACCTCGTCGATGCCCAGCGTCTCCTGGACGATCTGACGGGCCAGCGTCGTGAAGCCCTGCCCTGATTCGACGGCGGCGCACATCACCGTCGCCACGGGCCCGTTGACCTTCACGGTGGCGGTGGAGACCTCGTCGGCGCCTTCCGCTCCGAGCATGTGGACCATGCCGAGCGCGTAGCCGACGCCCCGCCGTACCGCGCCCGGCTCGCCGGCGCCTTCGGGACCGCCGGGCAGCAGCCAGTCCCGCGCGGGGCTGTCCTTGGGCAGCGGCGGCAGCGGTGCTTCCCGTACGGCGCGCAGGAGTTCGGCGACGGGCGCGGGGCACGTGACGGTCTGGCCGGTGGGGAGCAGGTCGCCCGTCGCCATGACGTTGCGCATGCGCAGCTCGGCGGGGTCGATGCGCAACTGGGCGGCCAGCTTGTCCATCTGGCCCTCGTACGCCGCGCAGACCTGCATGGCGCCCTCGCCCCGTACGTGGCCGGAGGGCGGGTTGTTGGTGCGTACGGCCCAGCCGTCCACGGACGCGTGGGGGACGACGTACGGCCCCGCCGCGAAGGAGACGGCCGCGGCGAGCGCGTCGGCGCTGGTGTCCGCGTACGCTCCGGCGTCCATCAGGATCTGGGCCTCGACCTTGACCAGCCGGCCCTCGCTGTCCGCGTGGTGGCGGTAGCGCAGCAGGGTGGGGTGGCGGTGCGCGTGGCCGAGGAATGACTCCTCGCGGGTGGCCGCGATCTTGACCGGGGACCCGGTCTTCATGGCCAGCAGGCCCAACGGCATCTGCAGGCCGGTGTCTTCGCGGTCGCCCATCGCGCCGGGAACGCCGGTGACGACGATCTTCACCTGTTCCGGCGGCAGGCCGAAGCAGGCGGCGGCCAGGTCGCGGTCGGTGTGGGGGTCGGTGGAGGCCGTGTAGATCTCCACGCCGCCGTCGGGGCGCGGCACGGCAAGCCCCGCTTCGGCTCCGATGGGCGCGGGGTCCTGGCGGCCGATGCGGTAGAGGCCCTCCACGACGACGTCGCCCGTGATGTCCGGGTCTCCGAAGCGCAGCGGGATGTGGCGGATCAAGTTGCCGTCGGGGTGCAGCGGTTCGGACTCGAAGGACTTCTCCGGGTCGGTGACCGCTTCCAGCGGCTCGTACTCGACGTCGATCGCGGCGGCTGCCAGCCGCGCGGTGTCGGGGTGGTCGGCGGCGACTGCCGCGACGGGCTCGCCGTAGTAGCGCACCAGGTCGCGGGCGAAGGCCGGCTGGTCGGCGATCTTGCGTCCGTGTCCGGCGTCGCCCGGCACGTCCTCGTGGGTGACCACGGCGTGCACACCGGGGAGTTCCGCCGCCTGCGTGGTGTCGATCGAGATGATGCGGGCGTGCGGGTGGGGAGAGCGCAGCACGGCCGCCCACAGCAGGCCTTCCGCCCACAGGTCGGCGGCGTACGGGAAGGTGCCCTCCGCCTTGGCGGGTGCGTCGACCGAGGGGAGGGACGCGCCGATGCCCTTGGTGACGGGTCCGTCGGCGGGTTCGTGCGGCAGAGGCGTGCCTTGGGAGGGAGTCGCTGTGACGGCGCCGGGACCGTCGGCCGTGCTGGTCATGCCGCTGCCTTTCCGCATCGTCCGCCGCGCCGTACGCGCCGTACGCGTCCTTCTCCTCGTCGTCCCCCGCCTCGGGTGCGGCCACGCGTGCCGCCGCGTGTGCTGCTAAGGCGTGTCCTTTGGATCTTCGCGGGCTCGTGGCGTACAGCACGCCCGTCTGCTGCGCTGCCGGAGCCGCCCGAGTACTCCCCTGGCCTTCGGCATGGGGGACCCCAGCACGAGGGCGATCCTCCGCCTGGCATCCGGACGCACCGGACGCCACTCGCCGAACCACGAAGATCCCAACGACGCACCCTAGGTGCGGAGGTGCCTGCCGGGTCTCCGCCGGCGCTCTCGCCCGGCATCCCGGCACCGCACCGCGGTTCGGCGGTGCTGGACCGTCTGCCCTGGGGCCGAACGCGTGACACGGGGAAGCCGGGACGCCTCATGCGCCGCTCCCCGGGGGGTAGTAGGCGCCGCCGGCGCCCGGGCCCGCCTGGTGCGGGATCCGCGCCTGCTGGGCCTCCATCCGCTCCTGGGCCTCCGCCTCCGCTTCGGCTTCCTCTTCTTCCCGCGCGGCCTGCTCCGCCCGCTCGCTCACGACTGTGCGGACGGCTTCGAGCACGCCGCGGTAACCGGAGCAGCGGCAGAGGTTGCCGCAGATGGCCTTGCGGGTCTCCAGCTCGCTGGGGGCGTGGTTGCCCTCCAGGAGGTCGTGCACGGTCATCGCCAGCCCGGGGACGCAGAAGCCGCACTGGACGGCTCCGGACTCGGTCAACGCCCGCTGGACGTCGGAGAGTACGCCGTCGACCGCGAGGCCCTCCACCGTCCGGATCTCGCTGCCCGCGGAGGTCGCAGCGGGCACGAGGCAGGAAGCCACGAGGCGGCCGTCGACCTGTACGGAGCAGGCGCCGCACTCCCCTTGCGAGCAGCCGTCCTTGGCGCCGGCCAGGCCGAGGCGCTCGCGGAGCACGTACAGCAGGGATTCGCCGATCCACGCGTCGGTGACGGGCCGGTCGGCGCCGTTGACGTGCAACACGTAGGAGACGTGGGGGTGTTCGCCGCCGAGTTCGGGTGCCAGCTCGACGGATGGGGCCTCCGAGACCGTCCCGTCGGCGGGCGGGGCGCCGGACGCGGAGTCGGGGGCCGCCGTGCCGGCGGACGCCGCGTCAGGGGGTGCGGAGCCGTCGTCGTTCGCGGTGCCCGCGGTGCCGTCTGCGGCGGCGCCGCGTGAGGGGGACGCGCCGGACGGCGCCGCGCCGCCTGCCGCCGCTCCGGACCGACTGCCGTTCGTCTCCGCCGAGTTGCTCTGCCCGGCTGCCTCTCCGGCCGGGCCGTTGCCGCTGCCGGGGCCGTCCTGGCCGGTGGGCGACCACTGGCCGCCCGCAGTGGCGCCGTTGCCGCCGCCGGACGAAGGAGTGAAGGGAAGTCCCGAACGCACCGTGCCCAGGCGGAGGTTGCCGCCCTCTGTTCCGTCGTCGGAGGCGCCTGCGCCGTTCCCCGTGGGAGCTCCGCTGCTTCCGGTACCGCTTCCGCTTCCGGGGCCGCCGTCACCTCCGCGGCCGGTGTGGCCTTCGGCGCCCGGCCCCTGCGGGGCGCCCGCAGCCGGCGCTCCGGCGCCGTCGTGGGGCGACGCCGCGTAGGCGTGCCCCTGCCCCTGGGGCGGCGGTGCGTCCGCGTCCGGCCCCGGGGTCTCCCCCTGCCCCCCGAAGGGCACCTGCCGGTGGGCGTGCGCCTCCGCGTACCGGGCCTCGCCGCCCGGGTCCTGCCGGTACCGCTGCTGCTGCTCCTGCCGGCGCTCGGCCTGCTCCTGAGCGAAGGACGTGCCCGGTCCTATCGGCTCCGCCTCGTCGCCCGTGCCGCCGCCCGAGCCGAGCGGACGCCGCAGCGTACGCGCCTCGTGGGAGCCCGCGAGCGCCGCTGCCGCCCCCTGCCCCGTGGCCGCCGAGGACGCGCTCTCGCCGTCGTGCTGCTCCGCGGGAGCCGACGGGAAGGACGACTGCACCCGGTAGTTCTCCTCCTGCGGGTGTCCCTGCTCCCGGGCGTGCTCCTGCCCGTACTGCTGGCCGTACTCCTGGCCCTGCTGCCCGTACGGGGGGCCGCCCCGCCCGTCGCGCGGCCCGCCGGGCGGCTGCTGCCCGAAGGGCATAGCCCAGTTCCCGGTTGCCGCCGGATCGGTGGTGGGGCCGGGCACCGGCGGGGCGGGCTGCTGCCCCGCCGCCGAGGGGTCGAGGGGCGGCGGCGTGTAGCCCCCCTGCCCCGTTCCGGGTGCGGCCAGCGGGCCCCAGGCGTCGACGCCTGCTCCCGGCGGGGGAAGCGGGCCGCTCGGCAGCTGCACGAAGGCGGTGGCGTCCGCGTCGTACTCGCCGCCCCAGCCCTCCTGCGGGTACGACTGCGGCGCGCCCTCGCCGTACCCGTATCCGCCCCCGTACGTCTGGTCCTGCCGCTGCGCGTGGCCGGCGTCCTGGTTCGCGTTCGGGTGGGGACGGGCGTTGGGGTCGCCGTGCGGATTGCCGTTGCTCATGCGAGCGCCCTCCCGAGTCCTCGGCGGGCCAATGTGGCCACCGTACGCCGCAAATGGAGTGCCGCGGGCGGAAGTACGGGAGCCTCACCGCCGTCCTCCGGCGGCGGAGGATCGGGAATGCACGCCATCGCGACATATTCCCCGAAAGCGTTCAGCGCTTCCGGGGCGAGCCCGCGCTCCCCGTCCCAGTCGATGAGCGAGGCGATCCAGCGCTCCGCCTCCAGCGGACGCAGCGGCATCGGCGCGACCGCGCCGACCGCGCAGCGCACTCCGCGCCGCAACGGGTCCAGCACGACGGCGACGGAGGCCAGGGCCCTGCCGGGGCCGGTGCGTCCGGTCGCCTTGAGGAAGGTCTGAGGGGCGTGGAGGAGCGGGACGCGTACGTGTCCGACGATCTCGCTGGGTCGCAGCATCTCCACGTTCGCCAGCAGATGACTCACCGGGATCTCACGCCGCGACCCCTCGGGGCCTGCGACGACGAGCGTCGCCTCCAGCGCGGCGAGCACCGGCAGCGTGTCCCCCGTCGGGGCGGCGCTGACGATGTTGCCGCCGAGGGTGCCCGCGTTGCGGATCTGCGGAGGTCCGGCGGCGCGTGCGCTGGCGGCGAGGGCGGGGATGAGCGCGGAGAAGTCGGGCCGTCCCATGCGGGCGTGCGTCAGGCCGGCCCCGAGCAGGGCATGCCCGTCGAGGTACTGCCAGCCGCGGATCTCGCTGATGCGGCCGAGACCGACGAGCGCGGTGGGCCTCAGCTGGCCCGAGTTGACCCCCGCCATCAGATCCGTGCCGCCTGCGACGGGAACGGCCGCGGGCACCGTGGAGAGCGCCGACACGGCCTCGTCCAGAGTGGTCGGCAGCATGACTGACGGCACAGCCTGTGGCGCATGTTGTTCATGCTGTGCGTGCGTGCTCAACCCAGCCGCCCCTTCCCCGGTCCGTCCGGCCGCCGTGCCCGTACGGTACGTGCTCACAGCCCGGACGAGGCAACTCTGGCACATCTCGGCGGACAGTCGGACCGGGGGCCCGGTAAGGGCTGGTCCGGGTGGTTCCGTCTGTCGTCGTCATCCTCGTCCCATGTCCGGTGAGTTGGCACCTAATCCCCTGCTCACACGATCAAGTGGGGATTTGCCACTCCGGGGGCCTGTTGCGGGGATCCGGGCACCTGTACGGACTTTCGTGCTAGGGACCAACGCCGCGAAACGACGGCACCGGCACACAAGTTGTGCACGTTCCGCAACCAGGTGAGCACTTTCGGTTACAGACGGTGGTTCCTGGTCACCGGGGTCACGTCGACGGCGGTGCGCCCTCGGCCGGCCGCCCCTGGACGCCGGGGCGGCGCTGCCACGGATGCGGGCCTCCCGGCGGCCGGTAGTCGACTCCCATCGCGTCGAGACGCGCGTAGTGGGCCTGCTCCATGCGGCGCTCGAAGTCCGCGAAGTCCCGCTCCGGCGGGGGCGGGAGGCGGGACCACGCCACTTCTGCGAACGCGGCCAGGCGCGGGAACGTCTGGTAGTCGACGCGCTGCTGGTTCTCGGCGCACTCTGTCCACATGTTGGCCTGCGCGCCCAGGACGTGGTGCTCGTACCGGGTTCCCGCCAGCTCCGGCGGCACCGGCTCGAACCGGTAGACGTCCTCCAGGGTCCGCACGTACCCGAGCGGCACCGGCTCGTCCGCGCCCGCGTCCTGGCGGTGGTCCAGGTACACGTGCTGCTCGGGGCACATCACCACGTCGTGCCCGGCGCGGGCCGCCGCGACGCCGCCGGAGCGGCCGCGCCAGGAGGAGACGGCGGCGCCTTCCGGCAGGCCGCCGGCAAGGATCTCGTCCCAGCCGACGAGGCGGCGTCCGCGGGCGGCGAGCCAGCCGGCGAAGTGCCGGGCGAACCACGACTGCAGCGCCTCCTCAGGCGTCACGCGGACGGCATCGTGCCCGTGGCCCGGGGCCGGCCCGTCCGCCGGCAGCCCCGCCTCGCGGATGCGTGCCTGCGCGGCGGGAGAGGCGCGCCACTGGTCCTTGGGGCACTCGTCGCCGCCGAGATGCACGAAGCGGGACGGGAAGATCTCCAGGACCTCCTCCAGCACGCCCTCGTAGAAGCGCAGCACCGCCTCGGTGGGTGCCAGGACGTTCGGGCTCACGCCCCATTCCGTCCACACCCGCAGCGACTTAGTGTCGACGACGTCGGTGTTGCCCAGCTCCGGATATGCGGCGACGGCGGCCTGGGAGTGGCCCGGGACGTCGATCTCGGGGACGACGGTGATGTGGCGCTCGGCGGCGTACGCGACGATCTCCCGGAGGTCGTCCTGCGTGTAACGGCCGCCGTGTGCACGCTCGTCCCACATCGGCGTCCCGCCGCGGTCGCGGCCCCCGTGGCCGACGCGGGTACGGGCGCGGGTCGCGCCGACGCCGGTCAGGCGCGGGCTGCGCTCGATCTCGATGCGCCAGCCCTGGTCGTCGGTGAGGTGCAGGTGCAGCACGTTGAGCTTGTGCGCGGCGAGCAGGTCGAGGATGCGCAGCACGCCGTCCTTGGGCATGAAGTGGCGGGCCACGTCCAGCAGGTACCCCCGCCACGCGAAGCGGGGCGCGTCCTCCACGCGGAGCGCCGGGATGCTCCAACTCCCCTCCGGGGGCGCGATTCTGGCACGGCGGAACGCGGCGGGGCCGAGGAGTTGCCGCAGGGTCTGCGCGCCGTGGAAGACGCCCGCCGGGGAGCCGCCCGTGACGGTGACGCGCCGGGCCTCCGACTCCAGCACGTACCCCTCCGGGCCGAGCCGCTCCCCGAGCGGACCGTCCGTGCGGAGGACGATCGCCCCGCCGTCCGGGGCCGGCCGGCCCGCTGCCGGCGGCAGCTGCACTCCCGCGGCCGCCCCGAGCGTGGCCCGCAGCCAGCGCGCGGTGTCCTCGGCGCCGGGTGCGGCGTCGAGCGCGGTGCCGTGGCCGAGCACGAACGGCGGGCCGGCCGCCGGTACGAACTCGCGCGGCGCGGGGACGAGACCGGTCGGGGTCACGCCGGACTCCCTTCTGGGTATGGCAGCTTCGGGACGGGATGTGCCGGTGCGACGGTCGTTCGCGCTCTGCAGGCGCTCAGTCCTTGACCGCCCCTCCCAGCCCGGAGACCAGCCGCCTGTGCACGAGGACGAAGAAGACCAGCACTGGCAGCGTCATCACCGTGGACGCGGCCATCACCCCGCCCCAGTCGGGTGTCTCGGTGTCGAAGAAGACCAGCAGGGCCATGGGCAGGGTCGAGTTCTCGGTCGCGGAGATGATGAAGGACTTGGCGAAGAGGAAGTCGTTCCACGTCGAGATGAAGGAGAAGACGCTCGTCGCCACGAGCCCCGGGAAGACCAGCGGAAACAGGATCTGCCAGAGAAAGCGCGCCCGGCTCGCCCCGTCGACCGTGGCCTGCTCCTCCAGCGCCTCCGGGACGGCCTTCACGAAACCCCGCAGCATCCACACCGCGAACGGCAGCGAGAACGCCAGGTGCGGAAGTACCAGCGAGAGCAGCGAGTTGAGGACTCCGGCGTCGCGCATCAGGAAGAACATCGGAATCGTCAGCGCCTCGACGGGCACCATCTGCGCCACCAGGAAGAGCACGAGCAGCGTCGTACGGAAACGGAACCGGAAACGCGCGACCGCCGTCGCGGCGAGGAATGCGATCAGCGCCGAGGCCACGACGACCGTGACCGCGACGAGCACGCTGTTGACGAAGTACCGCCCGAATTCCTGCTGTTCGAAGACGCGGCGGAACGCGTCCCAGGAAGGGTTCAGCGTCCACGGCACGGGGCGGCCGGAACGGATCTCACCGGCGGGCCTGAACGCGGAAAGCACCATCCAGTACAGCGGAAAGGCGACGGCGAGAGCTACGAGAACCGCGGTGGTCTCCGCCGCGAGCCGCCACGGCCTCTTCGGTGCCCGACGCCGGCCGGCGCGGCGGCCGTTCGGCGCTTTCTCCGAACCGGAAGCGTGGGTGCCCCGCTGCCGTACGGCTGCGGCGCGTTCCGGACGCAGCTCCGTCACAGCACCTCGCCTTTCCTCCGCAGCAGCCGCAGATATACAAGCGTGACGCCGAGCAGGATCAGCAGCATCACCACGCCGATGGCAGCGCCGAGTCCGTACTGCGAGGACGCGAACGCCTTCTGGTACGCGTAGACGTTCAGCACCAGGTTCTGTCCCGCGATGCCTCCGCCGTCCGTCATCACGTAGATCTGCGTGAAGACTTTGAAGTCCCAGATGACCGACTGGATGGTGACCACGAGCAGGATCGGCCGGAGCATCGGCGTCAGCACGCTGCGCCAGGTGCGCCACTGGGACGCCCCGTCGAGCGCGGCGGCTTCCAGCACCTCGGCGGGTACGGCTCTGATGCCCGCGTAGACCGTCACCATGACGAGGGGGAAGGAGCACCACACCACTTCGAGCAGCACGAGCGTGAAAGCGCTCATGCGCCCGTACGTCCAGGAGAAGTCGCCGAGCCCCAGCACCCTGTTGACGGGCCCGGAATCCGGGTCGAAGAGGAAGACCCAGACCGTCGAGCCGGTGACGGCGGGAGTGGCCCATGCGCCCAGGGCGGAAAGCATGAGCGCGAGGCGGGGCACGGCTCGCACGCGCGTGAGCAGAACCGCGAGCGCACAGCCGACGGTGAGGGTTCCCAGCACGCACGCGGCGGCGAACAGGACGGTCGCCGACAGGACTTCCCAGAACTGCCTGTCGGAGAAGAGCCCAGCGTAATTGCCCAGCCCCTGGAAAGTGACCGGTTCGCCGCCGCTGACCTGTGCCTGGGTGTATTGCAGCAAGGAGATGAGCCCCAGCTGGTACACGGGGTACACCAGCAGTCCTGCCAGCACGGTCAGCGCGGGAGCCAGATACAGCCAGGGAGTCCAACTCCCTTGCCGCACAGGTGAATTCACCCGCCGTCGGGCCGGCTCCGCGGGGGCGGGCCGGGGGGCGGAAAGCGGCAGGCTCACTCGGCGAACGCCTCGTCCATCTTCTCCGCCGCTTCGCGGGCCGCCGCGCCCACTCCGCGCTTTCCTCCGGCGATCTGCTGGAACATCGACGGAAGGACGAGGCCCGCGTCGATCTCCGCCCAGCCGGGCGTCGCGGGCACGAACTCGGTGCCCGCGTCGAGCGTCTTCACGAACGGCTCGACGAACGGCTCGTCCTTCGCGGCCTGCCGGCGTACGTCGGTGAATGTGGGGAGGAATCCCATGGCGTCGAAGAGCTGCTTCTGGGTCTCCTTGCCCGCCAGTTCCCGCATCAGCCGGACCGCCAGAGTGCGGTGCGAACTGCTTTTCAGGACACCGATGTTGTTGCCTCCCGCGAAGGCCGGTGCGATGCTGCCGCGCTCGGCCCCGGGCAGCGGTACGACGTCGTAGTCGCCCTCGGCCTCCCCGGCGTCCACGGCCTTGCGGTTGAAGTCGCCTGCGACGGCCATTCCGGCCCTTCCGGCGGCGAAGGCCTCGACGGTGTCGTTGCCTCCCATCGCGGCGCACTTCGCCGCGGGGCAGTTGCCGTCCCCGAAGAGCCGCGTGTAGGCCGCGATCCCCTTCTTCGCGCGGGCGCTGTCGATCGTCGCGCGGTACCGGCCGCCGCCCCGCTCGGCCAGCTTCCCGCCGTGTGCCCAGATGAACGGCATCGCGCCGTAGGTGTAGGCGCCGCCGACGGCGAGCCCGTACATGTCCGGGTTCTCCGCCCGTATTCTCCGCGCCGCGGCAGCGACTTCGCCGAGGGTCCGCGGGACTTCCAGTCCGAGGTCGTCGAAGACGTCCGTGCGGTAGTACAGCGCCCGCACGCCGACGAAGAGCGGCGCCCCGTAGACCTTGCCGTCGACGGTCACCGACTCCTTCGCGGTGGGGTCCGTGTCGCGGGCCTGCCGCCACTCCCCGAACTCGCCGCTCACGTCGGCGAGTCCGCCGTTCTCGACGTAGCCGGCCGTGTCCGTGTTGCCGTACTCGATCAGGTCGGGCGCCGAAGCGGGGTCGTTGAAGGCGCCCTTGATCTTCTCCGCACGGCTGTCGACGGGGATGTACCGCACGTCCACCCGCACCCCGTCGTGGCGCTTCTCGAATCTCCGCGCCACGCCGTCGACGACGCGTTCCTTGGGCTTGTTGCCGACCTCACGGAACAGCCACACCCGCAGGGTGCCGCTCTTCTCGTCCTTCTGCGTCCCGCCACCGGACGCGGACGGCGCACAGCCCCCCAGCAGCGTCCCTGCCATGGCGATTGCCGCCAACGAGGCGGCTGTCCGTACGGCCAACTTCACGGCGAGTCCCCCAACCCTCTTCAGGTGTTGCAGAATTCGCAACGCAAGTTTCGCGTCGCACAACTCCGCAGGAGGGTACGAGCCGCCGCCGGACCGGGCAATAGGTCTCGACCAATTGACTGCCGCCTACTGGTCCGCGCCACCCGGCACACGACTGCGGCGCACGCCCCGGCGCACGAGAAAGCGCGCCCCGCCCGCCCCCGTGCAGGGAGCGGGCGAAGCGCGCTGTGAGCCTTGCGCACCGGCGCCTGGAACCGGAGCGGTCACCAGGCCGCACGAGCGGGGCCGACCGAGAGTCTCCGGCCGGGTGGACGGGGGAACTCCCGCGCGCCCGGCGAGCACCCGGAGGGCGGGCCCTGCCCGGGGCCCGGACCTGCGACGGGCCGGGAAGCCCGGGGAAGGGCGACTACGGACCAGCGGGGCAGAAGAGCGGCCGCCCGGCGGTCACTTGCCGTCGCCCTTGCCGCCCTTTCCGTCCTTGCCGCCGCCCTTGCCGCCGTCGGCGCCCATGGTCTCGTAGATCTCCTTGCACATGGGGCAGACCGGGTACTTCTTCGGGTCGCGGCCCGGCACCCAGACCTTCCCGCACAGCGCGACGACAGGCGTGCCGTCCATCGCGCTCGCCATGATCTTGTCCTTCTGGACGTAATGGGCGAACCGTTCGTGATCGCCGTCTCCGTGCGACGTCTGCGGGGTCGGCTCGACGAGCGTGCCGGTGCCCGTACCGCGCTCAGGCTCAAGAGTGCTCATGCGCACCAAGCCTAATTGAGCGAGGCGTCGTCCGGGTACGTGGCCACCATGGCCAGTTCGCTGCGCTGACGTCGCAGCACGGAGCGCCACAGCCGCTCGGGCGCCGGCGAGGAGACGTCCCCGGGTTCCGACTCCACCACGTACCACGCGCCCTCCGAGAGCTCCTTCTCCAGCTGCCCCGGCCCCCATCCGGCGTATCCGGCGAAGATCCTCAGCGAGCCCAGCTCGGCGGCCAGCAGCTCCGGCGGCGCCTCCAGGTCGACCAGGCCGATGGCGCCGTACACGCGCCTCCAGCCCAGCGGCCCGTCGCCCTCGTACCCGGGGCGGGCCTCGGGTGCCGGACCGGACCCCTCCCCGCGCCCGTCGCCGCTGTCGCCGCTCGCGGGATCACCGCCGGCGACGGCGCGACTGCCGTGCGCGGCCGGCACGACGGCGACGCCCAGCGCGGCGTCCAGCGACACGGGCCCGCCCTGGAAGACGACGCCCGGCTCGCCGGCCAGCGCGGCCCACGGCTCGAGGATGTCGCTCACGTCGACGGGGGTCGGGCGGTTGAGCACCACGCCCAGCGAGCCCTCACCGTCGTGGTCGAGCAGCAGCACCACCGCACGGTCGAAGTTCGGGTCAGCCAGCACCGGGGTCGCGACCAGCAGCCGCCCGGTGAGCGAAGACACCTCGGTCATGGCCCAATGATCCCGCAACCACGCCGTCCGTGGGAGCCAACGGCCGGATCGACCACCTCACATCAGGCATACGCCCAGCTCAGAGCTCTCAAGCAGGTCCGCTCCCGCAGCCGGCCCGCTCCGCAACTCGGTCACAAACGGCCGCTATCCACTCACACACCGTGAAAGTGTCCAACTGTGACGGTTCGCCTCTCTCCCAGCCCTTACGCGGCGGGGCGGGAGGGCCATTACGATGACCTTTTGCCCCATGACTGCTGAACCGGGCGGCAGAGCAACGCGCCCAGTCCCAAATCGTCTTCAGGAACGCGGAGATCCATGACCGACGACGTCCTGCTTGTTCACGGCGGCACCCCGCTCGACGGCGAGATCCGCGTCCGCGGCGCCAAGAACCTCGTTCCGAAGGCGATGGTGGCCGCGCTGCTGGGCAGCGAGCCCAGCCGTCTTCGCAACGTCCCCGACATCCGCGACGTCCGCGTCGTGCGCGGGCTCCTCCAGCTCCACGGCACGACGGTGACGGCGGGCGAGGAGACCGGCGAGCTCGTCCTCGACCCGTCCCACGTCGAGAGCGCCAACGTCGCCGACATCGACGCCCACGCGGGCTCGTCCCGCATCCCGATCCTCTTCTGCGGTCCGCTGCTGCACCGGCTCGGCCACGCCTTCATCCCCGGCCTGGGCGGCTGCGACATCGGCGGCCGCCCCGTCGACTTCCACTTCGACGTGCTGCGCCAGTTCGGCGCGACGATCGAGAAGCGCGCGGACGGCCAGTACCTGGAGGCGCCGCAGAGGCTGCGCGGTACGAAGATCCGGCTGCCCTACCCGTCGGTGGGCTCCACGGAGCAGGTGCTGCTCACCGCGGTCCTGGCCGAGGGCTCCACCGAGCTGAGCAACGCCGCGGTCGAGCCCGAGATCGAAGACCTCATCTGCGTCCTGCAGAAGATGGGCGCGATCATCTCGATGGACACCGACCGCACCATCCGCATCACCGGCGTCGACAAGCTCGGTGGGTACACGCACCGCGCGCTTCCCGACCGGCTGGAGGCGGCCTCCTGGGCGAGCGCCGCGCTCGCCACCGAGGGCCAGGTCTTCGTGCGGGGCGCCAGCCAGCGCGAGATGATGACGTTCCTCAACACCTTCCGCAAGGTCGGCGGCGCCTTCGAGGTGCTCGACGAGGGCATCCGCTTCTGGCACCCCGGCGGCCCGCTGAAGTCCATCGCGCTGGAGACGGACGTCCACCCGGGCTTCCAGACGGACTGGCAGCAGCCGCTCGTCGTCGCGCTCACCCAGGCCACGGGCCTGTCGATCGTCCACGAGACGGTCTACGAGTCCCGCCTCGGCTTCACCTCGGCGCTGAACCAGATGGGCGCCCACATCCAGCTCTACCGGGAATGCCTGGGCGGCTCGGCCTGCCGCTTCGGGCAGCGCAACTTCCTGCACTCCGCGGTCGTTTCCGGCCCGACGAGGCTGCAGGGGTCGGACCTGGTCATCCCCGACCTGCGCGGGGGCTTCTCGTATCTCATCGCGGCGCTCGCCGCGCAGGGCACGTCCCGCGTGCACGGCATCGACCTGATCAACCGCGGCTACGAGAACTTCATGAACAAGCTGGCGGAGCTGGGCGCGAAGGTGGAGCGCCCGTAGCGCGTACGGTGCCGGGCGCGGCCGCCGTCGTGCGTACAGCACGTCGTCCCGCGCGAAGCACATGTGAGAACGCACACGAAGGGGTGGTCACCCGGTACCGGGTGACCACCCCTCGCCGTACGTGCTCTGAAGCGGCCGTCGACCGCTCCAAGCTGCTTACTTGCCCTTGGCGGCTTCCTTGAGCTTGGAGCCGGCCGACACCTTCACGCTGTAACCGGCCGGAATCTCGATCGGGTCGCCGGTCTGCGGGTTCCGCGCGGTGCGCGCCGCACGGTGAGTGCGCTCGAAGGTGAGGAAACCGGGGATGGTGACCTTCTCGTCGCCCTTGGAGACGACCTCGCCGACGGTCTCGGCGAGGGCGGCCAGAACGGCGTCGGCGTCCTTACGGGTCACCTCGGCGCGCTCGGACAGAGCGGCCACCAGCTCACTGCGGTTCATAACTCGTTACTCCCGTGTTCTTCTTGCCGATGAGGCGTGAGATCGAAGCCGATGCTGCCAGGGCCCTCGGACAGTCCCCTGACCAGGGTCTGTTTTCAGACCCTCCCGCCCCGTGGGGAACCCCCAGGAAATCCCCAGGAGATGTGTCCCGGAAATGCATCCTGCCCCTACGTGCCGCGGGAAAGCCAATCCGGCACCTGCTGACAGCTGCGGAGTCACACGAGCGGCGGCGATGGCCTCGCTGCGCTGACGCCCCACAGGCTTGTGTCTGCCGCAACCCTAGAGGGGCCGTAGTGGCCCCGCACCTCGCGACGCGCCGTGCTGCCTTGCGGCAGCGGGGCTCCGCGACGTCCGCCGGGATCGCTTCTGGCGATGAACTCACCGCGCCGTGAGTACCCGGTACGGACCGCTCAAACCGCCGGAACGGGCTAGGGCGTGTCCGCAAAGTCATGTGGTGAGCCAGAGTTGTAGGCAGGCGATGGTGACCATGGCCTGGTAGTGGCG
>NZ_BMMP01000019.1 GCF_014645895.1 Streptomyces daqingensis
GGAAGCTAAGCCTTACAGCGCCGATGGTACTGCATGCGGGAGCGTGTGGGAGAGTAGGACACCGCCGAACTAACATTAAAAATAGCCCCGTTGACGGATAACCCCGCCAACGGGGCTATTTTCATGCCCGCGTACAGTTGCCGGCATGGGCAGGTACGACATGGTCGTCTTCGACAACGACGGTGTGCTGGTGGACAGCGAGCCGATCTCCAATCGAGTTCTCGCGGCCTGTCTGACGGAATCGGGACACCCCACCACGTACGAGGACTCGATCCGCGACTACATGGGTGCCGCTCTGCATCGCGTGCACGACGTCGTGTTGGAGCGGTCCGGTAAGCGCCTCCCCGACGACTTCGACGACACCTTCCACGCCCGTGTCTTCGCCGCCTTCCAGCGGGAGCTGCTGCCGGTGCCGGGCGTCCCTGAGTTGCTGGCGAAGCTGGACGCGGAGGGACAGCCGTTCTGCGTCGCGTCGTCGGGGAGTCACGAGCGGATCCGCGTCACGCTGAGGAAGACCGGCCTGTACGAACACTTCGGTGAGCAGCGCATTTTCAGCTCGCAGGACGTGGGACGGGGAAAGCCCGCTCCGGACCTCTTCCTTCACGCCGCCGATGTGATGGGCGTACCCCCCGAGCGGTGTGCCGTGGTCGAGGACAGCCCGCTGGGGGTGCGTGCTGCCCTCGCCGCCGGTATGGATGTCTACGCCTTTGCCGCGATGACTCCCCGCGATCGGCTCACCGCTGCCGGTGCGGGTGTGATCTTCGAGGACATGGGCGAGTTGACCCCGCTGCTGGCGTAGAGCCGGGCAGCTTCGGTGCCTGCCGCGGCCCCCGGTACGGTGGCGGGATGAGCGGTGGCGCGCAGTTGATGTGGGACGAGGCAGTCACGGGGTACGACTTCGGTCGCGGGCACCCGATGGATCCGATTCGTCTCGCCTTGACGATGCGGCTCGTCGAGGCGTTCGGGCTCGACGACTTGAAGGACCTGAAGGTCGTCGCGGCCAAGCCGGCGGGCGATTCGACCTTGCGGCTCGTACACCGTCAGGACTACATCGACGCGGTGCGCAGGCTGTCGGCCGACCCCTCGGCTGCGGACGGCGAGTACGGGCTGGGCACGCCGGACGATCCCGCGTTCGCCGGTATGCACGAGGCGTCCGCGCTCATCGCGGGACAGTCCGTGGCTGCTGCCGAAGCGGTCTGGCGCGGCGAGGTGAAGCACGGCGTGAACTTCGCCGGCGGACTGCACCACGCGATGCACGCCTCTGCCGCGGGGTTCTGCATCTACAACGACGCCGCGCTCGCCATCGCACGTCTGCTGGAACAGGGCGCCGAGCGCGTGGCGTACGTCGACATCGACGTCCACCACGGTGACGGCGTCCAGGACGCGTTCTGGAACGACCCCCGTGTGCTGACGATCTCGCTGCACGAGCACCCCCGGCTGCTCTTCCCCGGGACGGGCTGGCCCGAGGAGAGCGGCGGCCCCGAGGCCGAGGGCGGCGCGGTGAACCTCGCCCTCCCCGGCGGGACGGGCGACGAGGGCTGGCTGCGTGCCCTGCACTCCGTGGTCCCCCAGCTCCTCGCGGAGTTCCGGCCTCAGGTGCTCGTGACCCAGCACGGCGCGGACACGCACTTCGAGGACCCTCTCGCGCATCTCGCCGTCAGCGTGGACGCCCAGCGCATCGCAGCGGAGTCGCTTCACGGCTGGGCCCACGAGTTCTCGGACGGGCGGTGGCTCGCCCTGGGTGGCGGCGGCTACGCGGTGGTCGACGTCGTACCGCGGACGTGGACGCACCTGGTCGCGATCGCCGCGGGCGCCTCGTTGCCGCCGGAGACCGAAGTGCCCGATGAGTGGCGGCAGTTGGTGTACGCGAAGACGGGAAGCCCGGACTCTCCCCGCAGGATGACCGACGGACGCGAGATCGCCGTACGCAAGTGGGAGGAGACGGGGTACGACCCCGCCGACCCGCTCGACCAGGCGGTCCGCGCCACACGTAACGCCGCTTTCCCCGCGCGCGGGATGATGCCCTGACCGGTCCGGGTCGGAGGGACGCCTGACGGGGGAGACCGGTCGGGTGCGTCCAACAGGCCTCGCGTGTCCGGCAGTCGGCTCCCCCTCGTGAGGGACAGAGGCCCGTGCGGCCGGGGTGATCCGGAGGTCCGGAGCCAGTGCACCCGAGCCGACTCCTGGATCTCTACGCCTCATTCGTCCCAGGGTCCTCGTCGGTGTCGTGCACTTCCCTCACATCAGCGCAGTGGAGACGTGTCGACATAACGACCCGGTTCGGCGTACGCCATCTCATCCCCGCGGAGACCCCAGGGGTCGTGTCGACTCCCGGCGCCGGCGCGCGTTCTCCCCGTCGTGCGCCGGTAGTTCACGCCTCTTCATGGGGTCGCTTCGGGAAGATGCGGAGCAACGTGAGGACGGTGTACCGACCGTCGCCGCGACGGTGCCGGTGTCGCGTCCAACGGGTCTGCGCAGCAGGTCAGTTGGGTAGGCATAGGCGCAGGGCCTCCTGGACGCGCGGTGCTCCGTCGGCGGCGATGGGCGCGTAGGAGGGCTCGCGGCGGTGCTCGCCCATGACGCTGCGCGGTCTGCCTACTACCGTCCGCAGACGCGCTATGTACTCAATCGGGCCCGTCTGTCACAGTAGGAGGCCGATCGCTACTCCTCTTCCCCACTTGCATCACCCGCCCCTAATCTGGGGAGGAGCGCGCATGCGAGCGGGAGTCGCCGGAAGGGGAAGCCGGTGACCGACATGTGCGGAAGGTTCAGGTGTGACATGGCTGCTGGCAAGGGACCTCTCAACGAGGTCAACTTTCTGACCGTGGCGGAAGTCGCCTCGGTGATGCGAGTGTCCAAGATGACCGTGTACCGGCTGGTGCACAGCGGTCATCTGCCGGCGATCCGGGTGGGAAGGTCATTCCGGGTCCCAGAGCAGGCCGTCCATGAATACCTCCAGGAGTCGTACGTGGGGGTGGAGACCGCCTGACGGTCGCCCGCTGACACCACCCTCGGATTACGAGCTGCCCCCCGCGGCGGGTAGGCTGAACCTCATGTAGGTCGTGTGGGCTCGGACGCCCCGCGCCGAGTGAAGGCAGTTCCCTCCGCGTCGGCGGGGATGATTTGTGAGCGAGGGTAGTCGTGGGCTCTGTTATCAAGAAGCGGCGTAAGCGGATGGCCAAGAAGAAGCACCGCAAGCTCCTCAAGCGCACGCGTGTTCAGCGTCGCAACAAGAAGTGAGCGAGCGCCGGGTACGTAAGGGACCGCCGTTCTGCCGCCCGCACCGAGTTGTGCGGGACGGCAGGGCGGCGGTTTCGTGTGTGCGGTCCCCCTTCTCCCGCGGTTTCGCCGAGGTAGATGCCGTGCGGACCGGTTTCGGGCGCGGGAGCGAGGACAGGCGGTAGACGGACGGCGCGGCCGCGTCGTCGAGCCGCGGTACGGACCGGCCGTGTGCGTGCGGCATGGGAGGAATCTTGGGCAGGGTCGTGCTCGTCACCGGGGTCGCCCGCCAGCTCGGCGGCCGCTTCGCCCGGCGGGTCCAGCGCGAGCCCGACGTGGACCGCGTCGTGGGCGTGGACGTGCTGCAGCCCGCGGACGACCTGGGCGGTGCGCAGTTCGTCCGTGCGGACATCCGGCAGCCGGAGATCGGCAGGGTGCTGGCGGAGTACGGTGTCGACACCGTCGTGCACATGGACATCCACGGCAGCCCCCTCGCCGTGCCGGGGAGCGGCAACCGCAGCTCGGTGAAGGAAACCAACGTCATAGGGACGATGCAGCTGCTCGGCGCCTGCCAGAAGGCGCCCTCGGTGCGGCGGCTCGTCGTGAAGTCGACGACCAGCGTGTACGGCGGGGCGCCACGGGACCCGGCGCTCTTCGACGAGTCCACTCCCGCCAAGTCCCTGCCCAGCGGCGGCTTCTCGAAGGACGCCATGGAGGTCGAGGGATACGTACGGGGGTTCGCCCGGCGCCGCCCCGACGTGTCGGTGACCGTGCTGCGGTTCGCGCACGTGCTCGGCCCGTCGGCCGACTCTCCCCTCGCTGCCTACTTCGCGCTGCCGGTACTGCCGACGGTGCTGGGTTACGACCCCCGTCTGCAGTTCGTGCACGAGGAGGACGCCGTCGAGGTGCTGCGGCTCGCGGCCCGCGAACCGCGGCGGGGCACCCTCAACGCGGGGACCTTCAACATCGCCGGGGACGGCACTCTGCTGCTCTCCCAGTGCGCGCGGCGGCTCGGCCGGCCGACGGTGCCGCTGCTGCTCCCCGCGATCCGCTGGGGCAGGTCGCTGCTGCAGACGGTCGGGGCGACCGACTTCTCGCCGGAGCAGGTGCGGCTGCTGACCCATGGGCGGGTCGTACGTACGGTGCAGATGCGCGAAGTGCTCGGCTTCGCACCGCGGTACACGACGGCGGAGACGCTGGAGGCCTTCAGCCGCAGCAAGGGCCCCGGCCTGCTGCCGCCCGAGACTCTCGCGCGTACGGTCGACAGGCTGGCGGGGCTGGTCCGTCCCGGGCCCGCGGGGGACGGGGAGCGAGAAGGCGAGGAGGCCGGAAGGCATGGGTGAGGCGAAGGTCATCCCGTTCGGCTCGCCGGACGACGGCTCCGGATCCGGCCGCCGCGGCAACAGGCAGGGCGGGCACGGGAATCCGGGCGGCAACGGCGCGTCCGCTTCAGGCGCCGGCGGGCACGCGCCCGGGCAGGCGGCGGCCGCCTCCGGTGCGGACGCCTCCGGCGCGGACGATCCCGGTACGGATGGCCCGGGTGAGCAGGCCGGGGTCCCGGGGCAGGGCGGCGGGAGCTGGGAGCAGAAGGTGGCCCAGGGCCTCGCGTTCCTGCGCCGGCGGGTGACGGGGGAGTACGAGGTCGACGACTTCGGGTACGACCCGGAGCTCACCGACCAGGTGCTGATGTCGCTGCTGCGCCCGCTGTACGAGAAGTACTTCCGCGTCGAGATGCGGGGAGTGGAGAACATCCCGGACGACGGTTCGGCCCTGGTCGTCTCGAACCACTCCGGCACCCTGCCCATGGACGGGCTGATGCTGCAGGTCGCCGTCCACGACAACCACCCAGCGCAGCGCCATCTGCGCCTGCTGGCCGCGGACTTGGTGTTCATGCTGCCGGTGGTCAACTCCATCGCCCGCAAGGCCGGACACACTCTGGCGTGCGCGGAGGACGCGGAGGCGCTGCTGGGCAGGGGCGAGGTCGTCGGGGTCATGCCCGAGGGCTTCAAGGGCCTTGGCAAGCCCTTCTCGGACCGCTACAAGCTGCAGCGGTTCGGGCGGGGAGGGTTCGTCTCGACCGCGCTGCGGGCGGGGGCGCCCATCGTGCCGTGCTCCATCGTCGGGGCTGAGGAGATCTACCCGATGGTGGGCAATTCCCGTACGCTCGCTCGCCTCTTGGGCTTCCCGTACTTCCCCGTCACGCCGACCTTCCCCTGGCTGGGGCCGCTGGGCGCCGTTCCGTTGCCGACGAAGTGGACGATCCAGTTCGGTGAGCCGATCGAGACGGACGGATATCCGGCGGGGTCGGCCGACGACCCGATGCTGATGTTCAACCTCACGGACCAAATCCGGGAGACGATCCAGCACACGCTCTACAAGCTCCTGGTGCAGCGCAGGTCCGTCTTCTTCTAGGTCTGGAACTGACGGACGGGCCCCGTCCACGCCGTGGGCGGTGCTCGCGGGCACGGTACGGGGCAGCGAGCGGCCGAGAGAGCGGGGTGAGACAGAGTGAGGCAGAGCGAAGGCCCCTCCCGTACCCGGCGCGTACGTCCGGGCATACGGGAGGGGCCTCCGCTTCGCGAGTTCAGTCGTCCGCCGACAGGTTCCGCAGGTCGGGGAGGACGTCCGGGACGATGGGCGGAAGGGTCACCTCCGAGCCCGGGAACGGGCGCCCGTCCTCGCCGGAGCCCGGACGGTGGGGATCGCCCTGCTGGTTCTCCTCCGGGTCCAGGAGGCCGCCGCCGCCGATGAGCCCGCCCGTGTGCGGCGTCGAACCGGACGGTGAGGGGGAGTCGCTCTCCGTGCCGTCCCGCTCGCCGTCGTTGTCGGAGCCGGAAGAGGAGCGCGGCTCGGGCGACTCGCCCTTTTCCTCACGGTCCGAACCGCCCTTCCGGGGGGTGCGCGGGGCGTCGAGCGCGGGGTCGGTGAGGAGCCCGCGGATCGGCTCGATGTCGTCGTCCATGGCAGCGAGGACGGAGTTGACCTCGTCACGCACGTCCGAGAGCTGAGGCGGCAGCCGGTCCTTCATGCGGGCCCAGCTCGCCCCGTGGTCGGCGCGGAAGGAGGAGAGCGAGCGCATCGGCTCGATGCTGCCGTCCCGGGCGTACGCGGCGTTGAGCGCCCTGTGGCCGTCGGCCGCCTCGTTGCGCATGCCCGACAGGGCGCGGCGCACTTCGGCGAGCGACTCGTAGTCCAACTCGGCGCCGCCCCTTGCCCGTTCCATGAGCCGGCGGGCCTCCTGCATACGCGTCGAGGCATGGGCGAGGTGGACGTCGCCTCGTTCCGCCTCGTCGTCGGCCATGTCCAGGCGGAGGTCCTCCATGCCGCGCTTGAAGCCGTACAGCGAGTCGCCCGGAAGGGCGTCGCTGCTCGCGGCGGCGACGCCGCCCAGAGCGGAGGCCGCCACACCGACACCGAGCCCGCTCGCCGCGAGTCCCTTGGTCAGCCGGGAGCGCGGACGGAGCCTGCCCACGGGGCCGGGAGCGCGGTGCGCCCCCTTCCTGCCGCGGCCGTCGCGCTGCTCGGGGACCTGGCGGGCGCGTGCCTCCGGTGAGGCGAACTCGGCCTCCATGGCGGCCATCAACTGCGCCCGCTGGACGGTCTTCACCTCCGGGTCCAGCGCCGGCCGCGGCAACTCCGCGAGCTGCCCGGCGACCTGCAGGAGGTCGGTGTGCCCGGGATCGCCCGCGCTTTCGCACGGGGTGCCGGTTTCACCTCCGCCGTTCTCGCTCCCGCCCGTCCGGGGCGGAGGTTCAGGGGCGGGCCGAAAGACACGTGCGCCCCCGTCTTCCGCCGTTCGGTCGGCCGCCGCCGCCTCTTCGAGCTCCTGCTCGTCCAGGGCATCGGCGAAGGCGGTTGCCCGCCTGCTCGTTGCTACGGAACCGATCACGGGCGGCACCTCCTCTCGTCAGCACGGTCCACTCCCCGGCACGGTCGGAAGGTCTTCGGCAAAACCGCTCGTCTTCACTCGGAAGGGTGAGTGACTACTTGCGCGCCACGGTTGCGGGGAGTCTGCAACTCCCACAACGAGCCGCAAGCCAGTCGGGTTACGGACTCACGATGATGTGACCGCACGCGTCCCAGGAGTGACTGAACGTCACTGAACTGCCGCTGCCGGCAAGGCCGTTGCAGCGGCAGTTCAGAGTTCGTGCCCGGGGTCGGTCAGCGTTCCCGCGAGAGGCGGTGCCGGGTCAGCGGGCGTCCTGCGGGAGCAGGCGCGCGAGGGTGCGGACAGCCCTGTACTGCAGGGTCTTGATGGCTCCCTCGTTCTTGCCCATGGCGCGTGCCGTCTCGGCGACGGAGAGGCCCTGCAGGAACCGGAGCGTCACGCACTCCTGCTGCTGCGGGTTGAGCCGGCGTACGGCCTCCAGCAGCGCGGCGTTGGAGAGCGACTCCAGGACGGAGTCCTCGGGGCTCCGCTCGACCTCGTTGGCGTCGAGCATCTCCCCGGTGGTCACCTCCAGCCGGAACCGGCTGGACTTGAAGTGGTCGGCGACGAGGTTGCGCGCGATGGTGACCAGCCACGCGCCGAAGTCGCGGCCCTGCCAGGTGAAGGTCCCGATCCGCCGCAGCGCCCGCAGGAACGTCTCGCTCGTGAGGTCCTCGGCTGTCGCCTTGCCGCCGACGCGGTAGTAGATGTAGCGGTACACGGTGTCGCTGTACTGGTCGTAGAGGCGGCCGAAGGCCTCGGACTCCCCTGACTGCGCGCGCTCCACCAGCTCCATCATCCGGCGGCTGTCGGTGTCGCTCGCTGCCGGACGTGCCCGGCGTGCGGTCGAGGTGCCCGCGCCCCCGGAGGCTCCGCCGCGGGTGCGTCTGCCGATGTTCCCGGCGGGGGCCGCGGCTGCGGTGGACTGTGCCGCGCTCGCGGGGGCCGCGGCGGCCGGGGAACGGTTGCCCAGCGCGTGGCGACGGCCGGCGGGGACGGGCGCGGCCATGGCGAAGGCGGGGACGGCGTACGTGTGGGGGACGAGTGTGCGTAGCCGGCCGACAGCGGCAACGACCGTGCTGCGCAGCGTAGCCAGGCCCGAGGCGTCAACCCCGACGTGTGGGTACACGGGACTCCCAGAGGCAGAGCTTCCATCACGTGCAGTACGGAACCGTTCGACCCGGATTGGGGCGTGTGGGTACCGATTGCGTCTGAGGAGAATAACGCTTCGTACAGACAGTGCTACGCCTAGTTGCTGAAATCGCCGGTTCAGTCGGTTGTGTTACGCATTGGTGCCCGGTCGGGCACCGACTGTGATCGGTTCTCGGACCGCTTCCTGTCCGCAACTTGTCGTTTGGGTGACGTCTTGTGCTCGAACGTCCGAAGCGTGACTGGCGGGAGCGGGGGCCGGGCGGGATGCGTGAATTGCCTCATCGCCCGGGCGCGCAGCGTGAGTTCAGCGGGCGGGGGGAGCGGCACCGAGGGGCGGAGAAGCGGCGCGACAGGGGGAGTCAGGGCCTGCAACGGCCGTGGACGAGGCCCCAGTGGTGCTCAGCGCCGCCGTCGCTGGATGGCGACCGCGGCGACGGCGCCGCCCGCCACCGCGCCGACTCCGGCCGCCGCGGGGATGCCTGCCTTGGCCGCCTTGCGTGCGGTGCGGTAATCCCGCAGTCGCCAGCCCATTTCGCGGGCGTGACCGCGAAGCCGGCTGTCAGGATTGATCGCATATGGATAGCCGACGAGCGAGAGCATCGGTATGTCGTTCGCCGAATCGCTGTAGGCGGCGCACCTGTCCAGCTCCAGGTCTTCCGCGGCGGCGAGCGCCCGTACGGCCTCCGCCTTGGCCGGGCCGTGCAGCGGCTCTCCGACGAGCCTGCCGGTGTACACGCCGTCGACGGACTCCGCGACGGTGCCCAGTGCGCCCGTCAGGCCCAGGCGCCGGGCGATGATCGTCGCGGTCTCGACGGGAGCGGCCGTGACGAGCCAGACCTTCTGGCCGGCGTCGAGGTGCGCCTGGGCGAGGGCGCGGGTGCCGGGCCAGATGCGGCCGGCCATGTACTCGTCGTAGATCTCCTCGCCGATGGCGGTGAGTTCGCTGACGCTGTGGCCCTCGACGATGGACAGAGCGCTGGAGCGGACGTCCTCCATGTGGCCCGGGTTCTCGCTGCCGGCCACCCGGAACCAGGCCTGCTGCCAGGCGAACCGGGCGAGTTCGCGCTTCTCGAAGAAGTCCCGCTTGTAGAGGCCCCTGCCGAAGTGGAAGAGGGCCGCGCCCTGCATGACCGTGTTGTCGAGGTCGAAGAAGGCGGCCGCGCGGGTGTCTCCGACGACGGGGAAGACCTCCTCCCCGGGCCCGGCGGCGGCCAGTTCGCGGCCGACCTGCTCCAGCTCCTTCTTCCGGGCGGCCTCCGCCGAAGCCTCGCCCGCCAGCACGCTGCGCGCGGTCGCCGAACGGCTGCGGTGCGCGAGCCAGGCCCAGGCGCGTCGGGGTGAGGGGCGGGAGAGCATGCCTTGAGGATATCCACCGGATGCGCCGGTCCTGTTACGGCAGGGTGTCCGGTTGTGGGCGATCGGGAACACGGCCGGGACGTGCCTGCCGCATCGGAGTGCCGGGCTCGTGGAGGGCCAACTCGGCGGCCCGGCCCGGGTGTCGGGCTCCTGCGCTGGTCGGTGCGTCGACGTGGTGCGGGGGCGGCGTGGCCGCGGGTGTGTCCGGAGGCGCGGATGCCGGATGTGAAGCGGGACGGACATGCAGTGTGGTGCCCGCGAAGCGTGACAATGGTGCGCATGAGGACTGTCACGCTGATCGGGAAGCCCGGATGCCATCTGTGCGACGTCGCACGGGACGTGATCGTCCGGGTCTGCGAGGAGACCGGGGCCGCCTGGGAGGAGAAGGACATCAACCAGGACGAGGAGCTGTACCGGAAGTACTGGGAGCAGATCCCCGTCGTGCTGGTGGACGGTGCGCAGCACGACTTCTGGCGCGTCGACCCGGACCGGCTGCGGAAGGCCCTGGCGGGCTGAGCCGCGGCGTCCGGCGGCGGCGCCGCGCGACCGGTCCGGAGCCCCGTCCGTCACGGGCGGTGCACGAGGAGTGGTGCGTGGTGCTGTCGTGGCGTGTGGCGCCGGTCACGTTGAACGGACAAATCGGGCACCAGCTTTGTGCACGCGTTCACAAAGGCATAGCCTGGTTCGCGATGGAGCGGTCCGGGCGCGTACCCGGCGAAGGACCGCTCACCGCTTCGCGCAACCGGCAGGAGCACCGTGGCAACTGGCCGAAACCACCGACCGGCGACGAGCCGGAGCCGAGGAATCCCCGAGGCCACCGTCGCCCGGCTACCGCTGTATCTGAGGGCGCTCACGGCACTGTCGGAGCGCTCGGTGCCCACGGTCTCCTCCGAGGAGCTGGCGGCCGCCGCCGGGGTCAACTCCGCCAAGCTCCGCAAGGACTTCTCCTACCTCGGCTCGTACGGCACCCGCGGCGTCGGGTACGACGTGGAGTACCTCGTCTACCAGATCTCCCGTGAGCTGGGGCTGACGCAGGACTGGCCCGTCGTCATCGTCGGTATCGGCAACCTCGGCGCCGCGCTCGCCAACTACGGGGGCTTCGCTTCCCGCGGCTTCCGCGTGGCCGCGCTCATAGACGCCGACCCCACGCTGGCCGGCCGCACCGTCGCGGGCATCGAGGTCGAACACGCCGACGGCCTCGAGCAGATCATCGCCGACAACGGCGTCTCCATCGGCGTCATCGCCACCCCCGCGGGGTCCGCGCAGCAGGTGTGCGACCGGCTCGTGGCCGCGGGCGTCACGTCGATCCTCAACTTCGCGCCCACCGTCCTGTCCGTGCCCGAGGGCGTGGACGTACGCAAGGTCGACCTCTCCATCGAGCTCCAGATCCTCGCCTTCCACGAGCAGCGGAAGGCCGGCGAGGAGGCTCCCGAGGAGGAGGAGACCGCGCCTCCGGCGGCTCCGCCCGCCGCCGCCGTCACCAAGAAGCGCTCCGAGCCCGGACCAGACGGGGACGTCCCCGCCGTGATGCCCGCATGAGTCTGCTGGTCGTCGGATTGAGCCACCGCAGCGCGCCGGTGAGCGTGCTGGAGCGGGCCGTGCTCGCCCCGCAGGTGCGAGGGAAGCTGCTGCAGGAGGCGATGAGCGCCGAGCCCGCGGCGGAGGCGGCGGTGCTCTCCACGTGCAACCGCATCGAGCTGTACGCCGACGTGGACAAGTTCCACGCCGGCGTCGCCGAACTCTCGACCCTGCTCGCCCAGCACAGCGGCGTCGGACTGGACGAGCTGACCCCGCACCTGTACGTGCACTACGAGGACCGGGCGGTCCACCATCTGTTCTCCGTGGCCTGCGGCCTGGACTCGATGGTCGTCGGCGAGGGGCAGATCCTCGGCCAGATCAAGGAGGCGCTGGCCCTCGCGCAGGATCAGCACACCGCGGGGCGGCTCCTGAACGACCTGTTCCAGCAGGCCCTCCGGACGGGGAAGCGCGCGCACAGCGAGACGGGCATCGACAAGGCCGGCCAGTCGCTGGTCACGTTCGGCCTCGAACAGCTCGCCGGTTCCATGCCGGTCGAGGAGTGGGTGCGCGGGAAGCGGGCCCTGGTGATCGGCGCGGGTTCGATGTCCTCCCTGGCCGCCACGACGCTCGCGCGCGCGGGTGTCGCCGAACTGGTGATCGCCAACAGGACGCTGGACCGCGCGGAACGGCTCGCCACAGGCCTCACGTCCGGGCTCGCCGCGGGCGCGGCACCGGCCGCGGCCCTCAGTGGCGGCGACGGCCCCCGCGCGCACGCCCTGCCCATGGACGGGATCACGGCGGAGCTGCCCCGCGCGGACGTCGTCGTCTCCTGCACCGGGGCGACCGGGCTCGTCCTGACGCTCGACGCGGTGCGCGAGGCGCTCGCGCGGCGGGCGGAGAAGTCCTCGCAGGAGCCCTCCGAACCAATGGCCCTGCTCGACCTGGCGATGCCGCGCGACATCGACGCGGCCCTGCACCGCTCGGAGCCGGGCGGAGTACGCCTCGTCGACATCGAGTCGCTGGCCGAGGCGGCCGCGGACGCGCCGCTCGCCGCCGACGTGGACGCCGTACGCGGCATCGTCGGCGAGGAGGTCGCGGCCTTCGGGGCCGCGCAGCGGGCGGCGACGATCACACCGACCGTCGTGGCCCTGCGCACGATGGCCGCCGATGTCGTCGCCTCGGAGATGGCCCGGCTCGAAGGACGGCTGCAGGGGCTGGACGACAAGCAACGCGCGGAGATCACCCAGACGGTGCGCCGCGTCGTGGACAAACTGCTGCACGCCCCGACGGTGCGCGTGAAGGAGCTGGCGGGGGAGCCCGGCGGTGCGGGCTACGCCGACGCGCTGCGCGAGCTCTTCGACCTCGATCCGCAGGCGGTCGCCGCGGTCAGCAGCAGTCCCGCGCCCGGGTCCGCGCCGAAGGGCGTCCCAGGGCCGGCCGGACCGCCGGAGCGCACGCCGCAGCACGCCCCGGAACGTTCGCAGGAACGTCTTCCGGACCCGACGACGGGCGGCCGGCCATGAACGGGCGGACGGCCGTGAGCGAGGCCCTCGTGGAGAGAGGCGGGCGTCATCAACCGGCCCGGCACGGGCCGGGCGGGGGCCGTCCCCGCGGGGCCGGGCAAGTCAACGAAGGACGCGTCCCGCGCGGCAGCGCGGACGGGCACGACGAGGTGAGCGCATGACCCACACGCCAGAAGCACCGGCCCTCCGGCTGGGCACACGGCGCAGCAAGCTCGCCATGGCCCAGTCCGGCCTCGTGGCCGAGCAGGTGCGCCGGGTGACGGGGCGTCCCGTCGAACTGGTCGAGATCACGACGTACGGAGACACCAGCAGGGAGCATCTGGCCCAGATCGGAGGCACCGGCGTCTTCGTCGCCGCGCTGCGCGAGGCGCTGCTGCGCGGCGAGATCGACTTCGCGGTGCACTCGCTGAAGGACCTGCCGACAGCGCCGCACGACGATCTGCTCATCGCGGCGATCCCACCGCGTGCGGACGCCCGCGACGTGCTCATCGCCCGCGACGGGCTGGACTTCGAGCAGCTCGTGCGCTCGTCGCGCACCGCCGGGAAGGCCGCGACCGTAGGCACGGGCTCGCCCCGCCGGATGGCGCAGCTCAACGCCTGGGCGCTGTCTCTGGGAGGCCGGGTCGAGACGGTGCCCATCCGGGGGAATATCGACACGCGCATCGGGTATGTGCGCTCAGGCGAACTCGACGCAGTGGTGCTGGCAGCCGCCGGGATGGAGCGCACGGGCCGTCTCGACGAGGTCACCGAACTGCTCAGCCCCGACGCTGTACTGCCCGCCCCCGGCCAGGGGGCACTGGCCGTCGAGTGCGCGTCCGCCAACGCGTATCTGGCTGTCCAGCTCGCCGAGCTCGACGACCCGTCCACACGGGCCGCCGTGACCGCTGAGCGAACCCTGCTCGCCGCCCTGGAGGCCGGCTGCAGCGCGCCTGTGGGCGCGCTCGCCGACCTGCGGGGCGACGGGCAGGCTGTCACCGAAATGCGCCTGCGTGGCGTCGTCGGAACCACCGACGGCGAGACGCTGGTGCAGCTGTCCACCACCGGTCCCGTACCGGCATCCGACGACGGCACGACGGTCCCGCAGAACATGGGCCGTGAACTCGCCGACGAGATGCTCGCCAAGGGTGCGGCCGGTCTGATGGGGGAGCGAGCACTTTGAGCCCCACCACTGCCCATAATTCGACAACTCAGCACCTCTACGGTGCACACGGACACGTCACCTTCCTCGGTGCCGGGCCCGGAGATCCGGGTCTGCTGACGCTGCGCGCCGTCGAGGCACTCGCGCACGCCGATGTGCTTGTGGCCGACCCCCAGGTGTACGACGTCGTCCGCACCCACGCTCGGGCAGGGGTGGACACGCCGCTTCGAGATGCTGACGACGCGTCAACTCCCGCCGCGCCCGCGGGCGGTGCAGCAGATCTTGCCATGGCTGCCGCACGCGCGGGAAAGCGGGTGGTGCGTGCGGTCACCGGTGATCCGGGGCTCGACGCCGACGCCGCGAGGGAGATGCTGGCGTGCGCGGGGGAGGGCATCCCCTTCGAGGTGGTGCCGGGTATCGCGACCGCCGTGGGCGTCCCCGCGTACGCGGGTGTGCCCCTCCGGAACGGCCAGGGCACCGACGTCCGTTTCATCGACGCGCGTACAGCGGACGACAGATGCTGGACGGAGGTCGGGGCGAGCGACGCCACGGTGGTCGTCTCGACCACGCTGGAGTCCGTCGTCTCCGTCTCGGGTGATCTGGTCTCCGGCGGCCGCAAGCCGGAGACGTCGCTGACGGTCACCGCCGCCGGCACCACGACCCGGCAGCGCACCTGGACGGCGACGCTCGGCACCATCGGACAGGTGCTGAAGTCCGCGAAGGTCCTCCCGTCCTCCGACGGCGCTCAGCCGGTGATAGCCGTGGTCGGGGAGCACAGCACGGCGGCGGAGCGTCCCCAGCTGGCGTGGTTCGAGTCCAAGCCGCTCTTCGGCTGGCAGGTCCTCGTACCGCGTACGAAGGAGCAGGCCGAGTCGCTCTCCGACCAGCTGCGCAGCTACGGCGCGGTGCCGGCCGAGGTGCCGACGATCGCCGTCGAACCGCCGCGCACGCCGCAGCAGATGGAGCGGGCCGTGAAGGGCCTGGTGACGGGGCGGTACGAGTGGATCGCCTTCACCTCCGTCAACGCGGTGAAGGCCGTGCGGGAGAAGTTCGAGGAGTACGGCCTGGACGCCCGCGCCTTCGCCGGGATCAAGGTCGCGGCGGTCGGCGAGCAGACCGCCAGGGCGCTCGTCGAGTTCGGCGTGAAGCCCGACCTGGTGCCGAGCGGTGAGCAGTCGGCAGCCGGGCTGCTGGACGACTGGCCGCCCTACGACCCGGTCTTCGACCCCATCGACCGCGTCTTCCTGCCGCGGGCCGACATCGCGACGGAGACCCTCGTGGCCGGGCTCATCGAGCTGGGCTGGGAGGTCGACGACGTCACCGCCTACCGCACGGTGCGGGCCTCGCCGCCCCCGGCGGAGACGCGCGAGGCCATCAAGGGCGGCGGTTTCGACGCGGTGCTGTTCACCTCGTCCTCGACGGTGCGGAACCTCGTCGGCATCGCGGGCAAGCCGCACAACGTCACGGTGATCGCCTGTATCGGGCCCGCCACCGCCAAGACGGCGGAGGAGCACGGCCTGCGGGTCGACGTCATGTCCCCCGAGCCGTCGGTGCACAAGCTGGCGGAGGCGCTGGCGGACTTCGGCGCCAAGCGGCGCGCGGAGGCAGTCGCGGCGGGCGACCCGGTGAAGCGGCCGAGCGAGAAGCGCCCGGCCCGGAGGAGGGCACGTACATCTTGAGCAGTGAGCGTTCCCTGGCGGGCGGCTTCCCCGGCGCACGTCCCCGCAGGCTGCGTACGACGCCGGCCATGCGCCGCATGGTCGCCGAGCACCGGGTCCACCCGGCCGACCTGATCCTTCCCGTCTTCGTGCGGGACGGCATCAGCGAGCCGGTTCCGGTCTCCTCGATGCCGGGCGTCGTGCAGCACACGCGGGAATCGCTGAAGGAGACCGCCGCCGAGGCCGTGCGGGCGGGCCTGGGCGGGATCATGATCTTCGGGGTGCCGAAGGACGAGGACAAGGACGCGGTCGGCAGCTGCGGCACCGATCCCGAGGGCATCCTGCAGGTCGCGCTGCGGGACGTGCGCTCCGAGGTCGGCGACGACATCGTCGTGATGTCGGACCTGTGCCTGGACGAGACCACCGACCACGGCCACTGCGGCGTGCTCGACGCGGACGGCAGGGTGGACAACGACGCGACGCTGGAGCGGTACGCGGAGATGGCGCGCGTCCAGGCGGAAGCCGGTGCCCACGTGCTGGGTGCCAGCGGCATGATGGACGGCCAGGTCGCTCACGCGCGCAGGGCGCTGGACGCGGCGGGCCACGAGGACGTGTCGGTCTTCGGCTACACCGCGAAGTACGCCTCCGCCTTCTACGGGCCGTTCCGTGAGGCCGTCGGCTCGTCGCTCCAGGGCGACCGCCGGACGTACCAGCAGGACCCCGCCAACTCCCGCGAGTCGCTGCGCGAACTGTCGCTCGACCTCGCCGAGGGCGCGGACATGGTCATGGTCAAGCCGGGCCTGCCGTACCTGGACGTGCTGCGGGACTTCGCCGAGCGGGTCGACGTGCCGCTGGGCGTCTACCACATCTCCGGTGAGTACGCGATGGTCGAGGCGGCCGCGCGGAACGGCTGGATCGACCGGGACGCGGCGATGATGGAGACCCTGACCAGCTTCAAGCGCGCGGGCGCGGACCTGATTCTGACGTACTGGGCGCTGGAGGCGGGGCGCAAGCTCTGACCGGTCCCGTTGCCGTTGCGGCGGCGACCGGGGGCGGGGCGGGCCGCAGGTGCGGCGCCCCCCGCCCGCGTTCCGCCGCCGGCCTCAGGACTTGCGGCCGATGCCCGCGTAGAAGAAGGCGTCGGCGTCGGTGATGCCGGAGTCCCCGTCGGGGCGCCAGCGGTGCGTCGACGTCAGACCGGGTTCGATCAGCTCCGTGCCGTCGAAGAAGCGCTCGATCTCCGCCCTGCTGCGGATCTGCGCGGGCGTGCCGCTCTGCCGGTAGACCGCGACGGCGTCGTGGGCCGCGGGGTTGAAGTCCGGTGTCGCGTGCGAGAGGACGAGGAAGCTGCCGGGCGCGAGCCGCTCCACCATGGACCGGACGATCTCGTACGGCCCGTACTCGTCCGGCAGGAAGTGCGTCACGGCGAGCAGCGACAGGGCCACGGGCTCGTCCAGGTCGACGGTGGCGCGCAGCCGGGGCGCTTCGAGGACGTCGTCGTGGCGCAGGTCGGCGTGGACGTAGGCGGTGCGTCCCCGCGGGTGGCTGAGGGTCAGCGCGTCGGTGTACTCCAGCACCGTCGGGTCGTTGTCGGCGTAGACCACGCGCGCCTCGGGCGTGATCTCCTGGGCGACCTGGTGCAGGTTGGGCGACGTCGGGATGCCGGTGCCGACGTCGATGAACTGCCGCACTCCGTACTCGGCGGCGAGGGTGCGCGTGGCCCGGTGCATGAAGTCGCGGTTCGCGCGGGCGCCGGTGACGATGAAGGGGAAGACCTCCTTCACCTTCTCCGCGGCCTCCTGGTCGACGGGGTACCAGTCCTTGCCGCCGAGGTAGTAGTCGTACATCCGGGCCGAGTGCGCTCGGCTGGTGTCGATCGGGGGAGGCTGTGCGCCGGAACCGGTCATGGTCGCTCTTCCGTTCCTCGTCTTCCGCCGGCCGTGCGGTCCGCTCGACCGGGCGGGCGCGGCTGTTCGGCCCGTCGGGCGTCAACATGCCTTCAGGGCGGGCCAGTTGAACGTACCAAGGAGGGTGCGGCAGCTCGCCGCCCGCACGGGAGCCCTCACGTGATCGCCGCTTTTCGGGCGCGAATCCCGCGCCGGCCGTCAGGCGGCGTGCCCGGCGGGGTGCCCGAGGCGTACGGGACGTATGCGGTGCCCGTGGCGCGCGGGGTGCACGGCGGCGCTCACGCGCCCGTGTCGTTCTCCGTCCCGGGAACGGGCTCGCCTGGACCGAGTTCCACGACGAGGTCGGCGGCGTCCCGGCACGGCGCGATCCGCCGGGCGTTGGCCTCGTCGGAGCGGTGTACCCAGCTCTCGGCCTCCGCACGGCTCTTGCCGTACCGCACGTGGCGGTCGACCAGCCTGCGCAGACGTACGCCCTCGGCCGGGCCGACCCACCAGCACGTGTCCAGCATCGCCCGTACGGGCCGCCACTCCGGCTCGTCCAGCAGCAGGTAGTTCCCCTCGGTGACGACGAGTGGCACGTCCGGCCACACCGGCAGCGAGCCCGCGACGGGCTGCTCCAGTTCGCGGTCGAACGCCGGGGCGTAGACGGTCTCGTCGCCCTGGCTCCGCAGCCGGCGCAGCAGAGCGGCGTAGCCGTGCGCGTCGAACGTCTCCGGGGCGCCCTTGCGGTCGAGCAGCCCGAGGCGGCGCAGTTCGACGTCGGCGAGGTGGAAGCCGTCCATCGGGACGTGAACGGCCCGGGCGGGGCCGAGCGCCTCGGTGAGCGAGGCGGCGATCGTGGACTTGCCCGCGCCCGGCGGCCCCGCGATCCCGAGGATGCGGCGGCCGCCGGCGCCGGCGAACTGCTGCGCCCGCGCGAGCAGCTCGCCGAACCGGTGCGCGGTTTCGCGGCGTGTCACGGCAGTCCGAAGGCGGTCAGAAGACGCCCTGGCCGGGAGTGAGGATGCCGGACGGGTCGTAGCGGTGGCGGGCCGCCTTGAGCGCGGGGAACGCGGGGCCGAAGTGGTCGCGCCAGTCGGCCCGGTCGAAGGGGACGGAGCCCACCGGGTACTGCTTTCCGCCCGCGTCGCGCACCTGCTCGTACGCCGCGCGGTTGTCGGCGAGCAGGCGCTTCACGGTGGCCGGGTCGCCGGGCGGACCGGTGCGCAGCACGGCCAGCAGGTACGGCACCGGGTCGGAGGGCATCCGCAGCAGCGGCGTGCGCAGCACCTTCCGGCGCAGCGGGTAGAGCAGGACGACGCCGCTCGACCCGATGTCCTCGGGGCGGAGGTCCCCGAGGATGTCCGAGGCCAGCGCTTCGACGGAGGAGGAGGGGAGCAGGAGGTTGAGCCAGGGGTGCGGGTCGTCCCAGACGCCGGACTCCTTCTGCTCCTCGACGGAGGGAGCGAGCCTGTCGAGGAAGGTGTAGTAGTCGAGCGTCTCGGCGGTCATGCCCGCCTGCTCGAACCGCAGGCCCCACAGCAGCTCGCCGTCGTCGGGTTCCGGGCCGGCGGGCGGGCCGTACGCGACGGCTTCCAGCACGTGGACGCGGAAGGCGCCCGTCTCGTCGGGGAAGACGAGGCCCTCGACGTAGTCGAACCTCCCGTCGGTGACCAGCCGCCGCTGGTCCTCCAGGTACGTTCCCAGCTCCGCGTACGGCAGCTGGAAGTGCCGCACGGTCTCCGGCGCGCGTACGAGGCGGATCGTCGCGCTGACGACGATCGCGCACTGGCCGAGGCCGGCCCGTACGGCGTCGAACAGGTCCGCGTGCCGGGCCGGCGAGCAGCGGACCAGCTCACCCGCGCCGGTGACGACCTGGAGCTCGGTGACGTTGTCGGTCTGGGCGCCGTGCTGGTGCGTCTGGCCGCCGAGGCCGCCCACCGAGAGGGTGCCGCCGACGGAGAGCTCGAGGTAGTCGGTGAAGACCGGAGGCGTGAGGCCGTGCCGCAGCGTGGACTTGGCGACGCTGCTCCAGCGGGCGCCGGCGCCCACCGTCACGGTGCGATCGTGGACGTCGCCGATGTGGTCCAGCGGGGTCGTCTCGACGACGAGGCCGCCCTCGACCTGTGCCTGGCCGAACGTCGTGTGCCCCTGCCCGCGCGGGGCGACGGGGATGCCGTGGCTGCGGCAGAAACGCACCATCACCACGATGTCCCGGACCGAACCGGGACGTAGGACGGCGGCGGGCCTGCGGTGGACGATGTGCCCGAAGTCCTCGGCTGCGGCGTCACGTGACGCGTCGTCGGTGAGCAACGACCCGTCCAGCGGCGGGACTTCGTGGAAGGGGGAGCGGGAGGCGGCCGGCCGCTCCGTCGCCCACGCCCTGGCTGCGGGGTCGAATCCGACGACGGCGGCTGCCGTGGCCAGGCCGTACAGTGCGGTCCGTCTGGTGGGTTCCGGGCGCATGCGTGTCCTCCTGGGGCCGGCGGGTGATGGAGTCTCAGGCGGTGGATGCTACTTGCAAGCACCTGCGCCGGGCTCGCGGTCGGGCGGGCCGGCCCCCGGGAGGGTGAGCGGCGGGCGAGATTCCGGGACGCCGTGCGGTGCCGCCCAGGCCCCGCGAAGCGGCGCCGGGCTGTGCTGCCGCACCGTCAGCCGGAACCACCGCACTGTCCGGACGGGATCCACCGCACTGTCCGGCCGGAGCCGCCGCCCGGCCGGAGCCGCTCAGAGCCGCTCGGGCGTGCGGATTCCCAGCAGCGTCATGCCCTCGCGGAGGGTGCGGGCCGTCAGGTCGCAGAGGAAGAGGCGGTTCTCGGCGGTCTGCTGCGAATCGGCCTTCAGCACAGGGCAGTTCTCGTAGAACGGGCCGAAGAGCGTGGCCAGTTCGTACAGGTACGCCGCGAGCTTGTGCGGTTCGTAGTTCTCCGCGACGGCCGTGAGGGTGTCGCCGAACTCGTCGAGGTGCAGAGCGAGGGCGCGCTCGGCGGGCTCCAGCGTCAGCATCGGATGCACCTGCGGCCGCAGCTCTCCCGCCCGGCGGAAGATGGACCGCACCCGCGCGTACGCGTACTGCAGGTAGACGCTGGTGTCGCCCTGGAGGGAGACCATCCGGTCGAGGTCGAAGACGTAGTCGCGCGTCATCGAGTTCGACAGGTCGGCGTACTTCACGGCGCCGATGCCGACCTGGGCGGCCCGCTCCTGGATCTCCTCCTCGGTGAGGTCCTGCGCCTTCTCCCGCACGACGACGGCCGCGCGCTGCTTCGCCTCGTCCAGCAGGTCCACCAGGCGCACGCTCTCGCCCTCGCGGGTCTTGAACGGCTTGCCGTCCTTGCCGAGGACCGTGCCGAACGCGAGCTGCCGCGCCGCGCCCTCGGGGAGCCAGCCCGCCCGCCGGGCCGTCTCGAAGACCATGCGGAAGTGCAGCGCCTGCCGGGCGTCCACGACGTAGAGAATGGTGTCCGCCTGGAGCTCGCCCACCCGGTCGCGGATGGCGGCGAGGTCGGTCGCGGCGTATCCGAAGCCGCCGTTGGACTTCTGGACGATCAGCGGGGTCGGAGTGCCGTCGGGGCCCTTGACGTCGTCGAAGAAGACGCAGAGGGCGCCCTCGGAGCGCACGGCCACGCCCGAGGACTCCAGGTCCTTCACGACCTGCTGGAGGTCGTCGTTGTAGGCGCTCTCGCCGACGATGTCCTTGTCGAGGATCTCCACGTCCAGGTCTTCGTAGACGGCCTGGAAGTACGTCTTGGACTCGTCGACGATCTTGTGCCAGAGGGCGAGGGTCTCCTCGTCGCCGGCCTGCAGGGCGACGACGCGGTCGCGCGCCCGCGTCTTGAACTCCTCGTCGGAGTCGAACAGCGAGCGCGAGTCCTTGTACAGCCGGTTGAGGCGGGCCATGGCGGCCTCGCCCTCGTCCCGCCCGTCCGCGGCGTCCGACGCGTGGTCCAGCTCGTGCGGGTGCTCGATCAGGTACTGGATGAGCATGCCGAACTGGGTGCCCCAGTCGCCGATGTGGTGGCGCCGGATCACCGTCTCGCCCCGGTGTTCGAGGATCTTGGTGACGGCGTCGCCGATGACGGTCGAGCGCAGATGGCCGACGTGCATCTCCTTGGCCACGTTCGGCTGCGAGTAGTCGATCACCGTGACGCCGGGGGACTCCGCGTACGGCACGCCCAGCCGCTCGTCGTCGGAGCGGGCCGCGAGGTTGCGCAGGACGGCCGCGTCGGAGACGACGATGTTGAGGAAGCCCGGACCGGAGACCTCGACCGAGGCGATCTCCTCGTTGGCCGGGATGCTCTCCACGACGGTGCCCGCGAGCTCACGCGGGTTGGTCTTGAGGCGTTTGGAGAGCGCCAGCATGCCGTTGGCCTGGAAGTCGGCCCTGTCGCTACGTCGCAGCATCGGGTCCAGCCAGTCGGCGGGGGTCTCCTGCGGCACTGATGCCGACAGGGCCTCCGCGAGGCACTGGTGGAGCGTGGCGGCGAGCGAAGGGACCGAGGCCATGTGTGCGAGCCGTTCCGTACGTGGGTGGCTGGGTCAGCAGGCCCGAGTATCCCACGCACCGGCAGGGCCGGGCACACGAGTATCCCAGGGGCGGGCGGCACCCCGGCAGTGGGAGAATGGGCCCCGCAGACACGCCTCACCGGAGCAGAGAGAAGGAAGTGCCGGAAGTGGATCGCACCACCAGCGAGACCGACTGGGTCTCCCGTATCGCGGATGACGTCGTCGCCGAAGCGGAGCGTCGTGCGCCCGGGAAAGCAGTGGTCTGCGCCTCCGGGCTCTCCCCCTCCGGCCCCATCCACCTGGGCAACCTGCGCGAGGTGATGGTCCCGCACCTGGTCGCCGACGAGATCAAGTGTCGCGGCGTGGAGTGCGAGCACATCATCTCCTGGGACGACTACGACAGGTTCCGCAAGGTCCCCGCCGGCGTCGAGGGCGTCGACGAGTCCTGGAACGAGCACATCGGCAAGCCCCTCACCTCCGTGCCCGCCCCGCCCGGGAGCCCGCACGAGAGCTGGGCCGCGCACTTCAGGTCCGCGATGGAGGAGTCCCTCGCCCAGCTCGGCGTCGAGTATCGCGGCATCAGCCAGACCGCGAAGTACACGGCGGGCGCCTACCGCGAGCAGATCCTCTTCGCGATGCGCGAACGCGAGCGCATCGACGCCGTGCTGGAGCGGTACCGGACGCTGGACAAGGCCGCGTCGGGCGGCAAGAAGCAGCAGCAGAAGAAGAAGCAGGGCGAGCCGGACGCCGCCGAGCTGGAGGCCGCCGAGGGTTCGGGCGCCGCATCGGAGGACGACGGCTCGGGCGCCGGCGGCGGGGCGTACTACCCGTACAAGCCGTACTGCACGGCCTGCCTGCGGGACACCACCACGGTCACGGCGTACGACGACGCGACGACCGAGCTGACCTACAGCTGCCAGTGCGGGCACAGCGAGACCGTCCGGCTGGAGGAGTTCGACCACGGCAAGCTCGTCTGGAAGGTCGACTGGCCGATGCGGTGGGCGTACGAGGGAGTGGTGTTCGAGCCGAGCGGCGTCGACCACCAGTCGCCGGGCTCGTCGTTCGTCGTCGGCGGCCAGCTCGTCAAGGAGATCTTCGACGCCGAGCAGCCCATCGGGCCCATGTACGCGTTCGTCGGCATCAGCGGCATGGCCAAGATGTCGTCCTCGAAGGGCGGCGTACCCACGCCCGCCGACGCGCTGGAGATCATGGAGGCGCCGCTGCTGCGCTGGCTGTACGCGCGCCGCCGTCCCAACCAGTCGTTCAAGGTGGCCTTCGACCAGGAGGTCCAGCGCATGTACGACGAGTGGGACGCCCTGGAGCGGAAGCTCGCGGCCGGCCAGGCCCAGCCCGCGGACGCCGCCGCACATCTGCGGGCGTCCACCACCGCCGCGGGGCCGCTGCCCTCGACGCCGCGTCCGCTTCCGTACCGGACCCTCGCCTCCGTCGTGGACATCACGGCGGGGAACGACGAGCAGACGCTGCGCATCCTCAGCGAGCTGGACCCGGAGCGTCCCGTCAGCGCGCTGGACGAGGTGCGGCCGCGGCTCGACCGCGCCCAGCGCTGGATCACCACGCAGGTGCCCGCGGAGCAGCGCACCCGCGTGCGGGAAGAGCCGGACACCGCGCTGCTGGAGTCGCTCGACGACGAGCAGCGCGAGTCGCTGCGGCTGCTGCTGGACGGCCTGGACGACCACTGGTCGCTGGAGGGCCTCACGCAGCTCGTGTACGGCGTCCCGAAGGTGCAGGCCGGTATCGAGCCGGACGCCAAGCCGACGCCCGAACTCAAGGTGGCGCAGCGGTCGTTCTTCGCGCTGCTCTACAAGCTGCTCGTCGGGCGTGACACCGGCCCGCGGCTGCCGACGCTGCTGCTGGCCGTGGGGTCGGACAGGGTGCGCAAGCTGCTCGGGGCGTGACTCCCCACGGGGTGTGATGCCGGGGCGGTGCCGGGGAGACCGTGCGAGCGGGCGGCCCGGCGTTCCTCCGGCCGCGCACGAGCCTGTGTCGCGGCGGGGGCCGGCGGGGGCCCGGGGCGGGCGCGTCAGCCCGCGAGGCCCATCTCGGTGTTGTAGCGCTCCCGGAACTCCCGCATGTACGAGCGGAGGTAGCTCTCGCTCAGCAGCGATCCGTCGGCGTTCGTGACGCCGTGCCGCTCGTGCAGGGCGCGGGAGAGCTGGCGCGCGTTGGGGAAGCTCGCCTGCGAGGCGACGAACTGCCGGTAGGCGTTGAAGTAGAACTCGTCGCGCGGCACCCCGTCGGGTATGCCGACGGGCTCGGTGTCCTCCGGCAGGGAGCCGGACGCCGGGGCGGCGGGCGCCTGTTCGCCGGGCTGCCGCTCCGGCGCCAGGTCGTAGTCGTAGTCGAACTCCTGCTGCGCCTGCTCCGCCGCCCGGGCCTGCTGCTGGGACGGAGGCGCTGGCGCGGGCTCGACGAACAGCTGCTGCTCTTCGGCGCGTTGCGGGGGCAGATAGGCGGGCCCGCCGTTGACGGGTGCGTTCGAGTTGCCCAGCGCGCGTCGGCGGCCGGGGCCCACGGGCACGGTCACCTGCGGGTTCGGGGGCTGCGCCTCGGCGTACGTGTACGCGGGGGCCTGCTCCTGCGCCGCGGCCGGTGCGGGCTCCGGTACGGCCCCGGGGACAGGTTCGCCGGCCGCGACTCCGGCCTCCCGCGCCGGCGGTCTGCGGGGCGGCGCCTGCGGCGCAGGGTCGGCGGCCGCCTCGCCCACGTGGTCGGCCTCCGCGGCGAACTGCCTGTCGCCTACGGCCTGTTCATGCTGCACGGCGGCGGGCGGCTCCGCCGCGCGCGAGGGTGCTCCGGCCGCTCCCGCGGTGAGTTCCGGACGCCGCCGCTCCTGCTCCGCCCGCTCGCGTAGGGCCCCTGCACCGCCGGCCGCCGCCGGGCGGGCCGCCACGGCGGGCGCGTCGATGCCGGCCGCCGCGAGGCCCTGCGGCCCGGTCTCCGACAGCGGTACGCCGTAGCGCGCGAGCTTCAGCGGCATCAGGGACTCGACGGGGGCCTTGCGCCGCCAGCTGCGTCCGAACCGCGCCTGCAGCCTGGCCTCGTAGACGAGGCGGTCCTGCTCCATGCGGATCACTTCGTCGTAGCTGCGCAGCTCCCACAGCTTCATCCGGCGCCACAGCCGGAACGTCGAGGGGAACGCCAGCAGCCAGCGCGAGACGCGCACGCCCTCCATGTGCCTGTCGGCCGTGATGTCGGCGATCCGCCCGATCGCGTGCCGGGCGGCCTCGACGGAGACGACGAACAGGACGGGGATCACCGCGTGCATCCCGACGCCGAGCGCGTCGGGCCAGGCGGCGGCGCCGTTGAAGGCGATCGTCGCGGCGGTCAGCAGCCACGCGGTCTGGCGCAGCAGCGGGAAGGGGATGCGGATCCACGTCAGCAGCAGATCCAGGGCGAGCAGGACGACGATGCCCGCATCGATGCCGATGGGGAAGAAGGGGGCGAACGCGCCGAAGCCCTTCTTCTCGGCGAGGTCGCGCACGGCCGCGAACGAACCGGCGAAGCCGATCGCGGCGATCGTCACGGCACCGATGACGACCACCGCGACCAATATGCGGTGTGTACGAGTCAGTTGTACGGCCTGCACTGGAGTTGTCCCCCACCCTCGGAAACCGGCGCGGCGCACCAGACTGGCACACGCGTCAAGTCCCCGCCGCACGGAGTACGGCGGGGCCGCGGCGTCACTTCAGGGACGCGACCGCTTCCTTGGCCGCCGTCTCGGCGTTCTTCTCCAGGTCGCCGGCCTTGGGGAGCTTGGCGTCCTCGAACCCGGCGCCCGAGTAGTCGACGGAGACGACGACGTTCGCCTCGCGCACCACGAGCCGCTGCTCGCGGAAGGCCTCGGACTTCTCGCCGTCCTTCTTGTCGACCTCGTAACTGACGGCCGTCGCCTGCTCCCCGATGCCCTTGACCGGCTCGGTCTTGAGGTCCTTGTTGCCCTTGTCGGTCTTGAGACCGTCGACCTGCTGCTGGACGAAGGCGGTGGCGAGCTTGTCGCCGGAACCGCGGGAGGCGTCCGAGTCGAAACGCTTGAGGGAGACGGTCAGCTGCCGGTAGTCGAACTTGTCGAGGCCGCTCCACAGGCAGCTTCCCGAGTCCTGGGTGTTGCCCGTGCCGATGCGCTTGCCCGAGGCGTTGTCCGTCTTCGGCGTCAGCTTCTTCACCGTGTCCTTGGAGAGCGTCTTGCACGCGTCCGGCAGCTCCTTGAACTTCACGGGAGCCGCGCTGGGCGACTTCTCGCCCTGCTCGGAGGAGGCCGGCTCCCCTCCGGAGTCGGAGGAGCAGCCCGCGACGAGGAGGGCCGGAAGAACGAGGGCCGCGCAGGCGAGCGTACGGGCGGAACGCGTGGCGCTTCGCGATGAGGTTCGCTGAGCTGTACGGGGCATGGTTCCTTCGCTTCCAGTCAGTCTGCGTCTGCGTCGTCAGTTGTCGTCGAAGTCCGCGGCGAGCTCTTCCGCGACGCTGCGGGCCTTCTCCTGCAACTCGGCGCTGTCCGGGGTGCGCCGCTTGTCGGTCAGCCACTGGTCGTAGGTGACCGTGGCGATCACGTTGGCGCTCCGGAAGACGAGCGTAATGTCCCGGTGGACTCCCGAGTCACCGGTGTCCAATTGGTCGTCGATGTAGGCGTTGTCGCCGATATCGTCGAGTGTCCGCGGGGAAAGGTCCGCGTCAGAGGAGGGGGAGGGGTCGTCGCCCGGCTCCTCGGACGCGTCGGAACCGCCGCCGCTGTCGGATTTCTCACCCTCGCCGCCGGGGTCGCCGCCGCCTTCGCCGCCGCCCTTGCCGTCCGAGCCGGAGTCCGCGGCCTCGCTTCCGCCGTCCTCGCCGGAGCCGCTCTTCTCGCTCTCGCCGGCGGGGTCGCCGCCCTCGCCGCCTTCCTCGTCGGCCGGGGGCTCGCTCTCGGTGGGGATCTCCGCCTGGCCGGCGCGCTCGTCGTAGAGCAGCTGCGCCTGCTCGTCGTCGCTGACCGCCGGGTCGTAGGAGACGACGCGCTCGAAGTCGACGGTGAGGTGGCGGGTGGCCAGGCTGTTCGTGCTCTTCCAGCGGCAGCCGGCGCGGCGGTCGGTGTCGTACGTGGCGATCGGCTGCCCCTCATACGGCGATTTCCCGTCGCCGCTCGCCGTCCCCTTGCCGGGGGCGCTGCTGCCCTGCGTGGAGTCCTCGGCGTCCGGGAGGAGCTTCTTGAGGGTGCCCAGGCCGACGGCTCCGCAGGGCTCCGGGAGCGTGCGGTACCTGCCGGGCGGGGCCGAGGACTCGGGGGCTCCGGAGCTGCCCGCCTTGGTGTCCTCGCCGCCTTCGTCCTCCGGGGAGCCCGTGCAGGCCGTGAGCCCGCCGGAGAGCATGACGGCCAGCGCGACGCCGGTGAGGTACGTCCTAGCCCTCCGCTGCACTGTCCTGCCTCCTGGTCCGGCACTGCCGTCGGTGATGGTTGCTTCGTCCTGGAATGCCGGCCGCCCGCCACGGGTGGGGCCGGCGGGCTCCTGCGGGCGGCGCCGGCCGTCCGGGGGCCCGGCCGGAGGGGCCGGTGGCGCTGCGTCGCCGGAAAAGCGTTGTCGCCGTGGCGGGGCCACGGAACACAATGTCTATCGCACGCACGGCTCGGCCGTCCGGTCGGCCGGTGCTTATGTTGCGCAAAGTCCTCTTTTTCCTTTTTCTGGGCTTGATGCGCTTGTCTTTGCTTCGTCCACGGGGGAGTTGAGTGAGATGTCCTACACCGAGGTAGCCGGCGCGCGGGTGCCCATCCGGATGTGGGCCGACCCGGCGACCGTGGAGGCCGGGGCGATGCAGCAGCTGCACAACGTGTCCACGCTGCCGTGGATCCAGGGCCTCGCGGTGATGCCGGACGTCCACTACGGCAAGGGCGCGACGGTCGGCTCCGTCATCGCGATGAACGGCGCGGTCTGCCCGGCCGCGGTCGGCGTCGACATCGGCTGCGGTATGTCCGCGGTGAGGACCTCCCTCACGGCGAACGACCTGCCGGGCGACCTGTCCCGGTTCCGCTCGAAGATCGAGCAGGCGATCCCCGTGGGCCGCGGCATGCACGGCGAGCCCGTGGACCCGGGCCGTCTGCACGGCTACCCGACCGCGGGCTGGGCGGACTTCTGGAAGCGGTTCGACGGCATCGCGGAGGACGTGAGGTTCCGCCGGGAGCGGGCCGTGAAGCAGATGGGCACCCTCGGATCGGGCAACCACTTCGTGGAGGTGTGCACCGACACCGAGGGCGCGGTGTGGCTGATGCTGCACTCCGGGTCCCGGAACATCGGCAAGGAGCTCGCCGACCACCACATCGGTGTCGCGCAGAAGCTCCCGCACAACCAGGACCTGATCGACCGGGACCTGGCCGTCTTCGTCGCGGACACCCCGCAGATGGCGGCGTACCGGCAGGACCTCTTCTGGGCGCAGGAGTACGCGAAGCACAACCGCGCCGTCATGATGGGGCTGCTGAAGGACGTCGTCCGCAAGGAGTTCAAGAAGGCGAAGCCCGCGTTCGAGTCCGAGATCTCCTGCCACCACAACTACGTAGCGGAGGAGCGGTACGGAGGGCTGGACCTGCTGGTGACCCGCAAGGGCGCCATCCGGGCGGGCTCCGGCGAGTACGGCATCATCCCCGGCTCGATGGGGACCGGGTCCTACATCGTGAAGGGGCTCGGCAACGACGCGTCGTTCCAGTCCGCTTCGCACGGTGCGGGCCGGAGGATGAGCCGCAACGCAGCGCGCAAGCGCTACTCCGCCAAGGACCTGGAGGAGCAGACGCGGGGCGTGGAGTGCCGCAAGGACTCCGGGGTCGTCGACGAGATCCCGGGCGCGTACAAGCCCATCGAGCAGGTCATCGACCGGCAGCGCGACCTCGTGGAGGTCGTCGCGAAGCTGAAGCAGGTCGTCTGCGTCAAGGGGTGAGGGGCGGACGGGACGGCCCCCGGCTGTGTGCGCCGGGGGCCGCCTCCGCGACTTCTGCGGCTTCCCGAACCTCCGCGGCGGCGCGGGGCCGCCAGGCGTCAACGCTCCCGGTGCACCTTGGAGTTGGACGCCTGGGCGCGGGGACGCACGACGAGCAGGTCGACGTTCACGTGCGGCGGGCGCGTGACCGTCCACGCGATGGTGTCCGCGACGTCCTCCGCGGTGAGCGGCTCGGCCACCCCCTCGTAGACCTTGGCGGCCCGCTCGGCGTCTCCGCGGAAGCGGGTGAGCGCGAACTCGTCCGTCTTCACCATGCCCGGGGCGATCTCGATGACGCGCACCGGCTTCCCGCACAGCTCCAGGCGCAGCGTCTCCGCGAGCACGTGGGCGCCGTGCTTGGCCGCGACGTAACCGCCGCCGCCTTCGTACGTGGCGTGCCCGGCCGTGGAGGAGACCACCACGACCGTGCCGTCGCCCGAGGGGGATCCGGTCAGGGCGGGCAGCAGCGCCTGGGTGAGGTGGAGTACGCCGAGGACGTTGACCTCGTACATCGTGCGCCAGTCGGCCGGGTCGGCCGTGGCGACGGGGTCGGTGCCCAGGGCGCCGCCGGCGTTGTTGATCAGGACGTCGCAGCGGTCGAGTCCGGCGGCGAAGGCGTCGACCGCCGCTCTGTCGGTGACGTCCAGCGGGGCTGCGACGGCTTCGTGGCCCGCGCCGGTCAGCTCCTCGGCGAGGGCGTCGATCCGGTCGCGCCGCCGGGCGGTCAGGACGACCCGGTAGCCCGCTTCGGCGAGCTGGCGTGCGGTGGCGGCGCCGATACCGCTGCTGGCGCCGCTGATGACAGCAGTGCGGTTGGTCATGGCTGAAGGCTACGTGCGCTGTCCAGAGGGGCCAGGGGAGGAGCGGCCCAGGGGCGACGGGCAGCGGGGGACGGCACGGCGTGTGGGCGGGCGGCGAAACGGCCACGCCTCTGCCGAGCGGAGGCCGCGGGCGCTCAGCGGGCGGTGAGGACGCCCTCGACCACGGCCCGCAGGCCGGACGTGAAGGCGTCCTCGGCGGTCAGCGAGGTCCAGCGGTTCCCGACGCGGGCCAGGTGGGGGAACTTCTCGGGGTCGAGTCCGCCGAACACCCGCTCCCGGTACGTCGTGCGGTCGTGATCCGCGCGGCGCTTGGCGGCCGTCGCCCGGACGACCATCTCCCCGGCGGTGTAGTACCAGATCGTGCGGTACCCGTGCACGGCCTGCTCCAGGGTCAGCCCGCACTCGACCAGGCTGCCCACGATCTGCTCGACGTGCCACAGAGCGGACGTGGACATAAGGTCGTCGGCCGTCAGCACCTCCACGATCCAGGGGCATCCGGCCAGCGCCTCATGGATCGCGGCCGCGCAGACAGTGACCTTCTCGCGTGGGTCGGCGGGCAGTTCGGGACGGCGCAGCGTCCGCGTGGCGTAGTCGTCCAGCAGCAGGACGAGCAGCTCTTCCTTGTTGCGCACGTGGTGGTACAGCGCCATCGGGGTGGTGCCGACCTCGGTGGCGAGGCGGCGCATGGTCAGCCGGTCCACGCCTTCCTCGTCCACGATCCGGCGGGCGGTTTCGACGACTTGTCCGAGTGAGATGCGAGGGGGCCGGCCCCGGGCCTTTCGCGGTGCGGGCGGCTGGGACGGCTGGAACGGCTGGGGCATGGCCCCATCATCACGCAGGACTCGACAGCGCTGACCTCTCTCGCCCGTTGTCTTCCTGAAAAAGAATCGAGAGGTGGACCGGACCGATCCGGGCGGCGACCGCCGTCGCGGAGTTCGTCCTCGTCCTGGACATCTCGGTACGCGATCTCGTCCTGCCCGCGATCCGCGCCCCGCTGGGCCTCGCACCGCCGACCTGGCGTGGGCCGTGCACCAACACGCCCTGACCTTCGCCGGATCCCCGCTGCTCGGCGGGGACGCACGCGAACAGCGCGGCCGCCGCCGGGTGATCGTGCTCGGCCGCGGGGTCTCGGGTTGCGCTTCCCGGTCGGCGGACTCGCCCGGCAGCCCCGGCAGTCGAGCCCCGTCAGGGCCGGACCGCACGGACCGTGACGCAACGTTCGCTGATACAGCCGCCCGAGGAGGCGCGGCCGTCAGTGACCGCGCGGCGCGTACATGATCACGGCCACCCCGGCGAGGCAGATGAGGGCACCGGTCACGTCCCACCGGTCGGGGCGGAAGCCGTCCACGACCATGCCCCAGACCAGCGAGCCCGCGACGAAGACGCCCCCGTACGCCGCGAGGATCCGGCCGAAGTCCGCGTCGGGCTGCAGCGTGGCGACCAGACCGTAGAGCCCCAGGGCGACGACGCCCGCCCCGATCCACGCCCACCCGCGGTGCTCGCGGACGCCTTGCCAGACGAGCCAGGCGCCGCCGATCTCCAGGAGTGCGGCGAGAGCGAACAGGGCGATGGAGCGGCCGACAAGCATGGCCGCAGGCTACGCGGCACGCGGCGCCGTGGCACCCGCCCACTGCCGCAGAGCGCGCCGCAGGCCCTCCGCGTCCGGTGTGTCGCTTGCCCAGGCGATGTATCCGTCGGGCCGTATCAGCAACGTCTGGGTTCGCTTCCCGCTGCTTCCGCACGCCGACTGGACGTGTACGAGGCGCTCTTCGTCGGCCGCTTCCGGGCAGGACGCGGCGCCTGCCGGTGTGACCAGCACGAACTTGCCCTCCCGCAGAGCCTCGTAGAGCCGTTCGCGACCCGGCACGGGTTCGAGCGCGAGGTCGGGAGCGCGCTTGCCGACGAGGGGGTGGGAGCCGCGCGGAGACGGGTAAGAGACGCCGATGCCGGAGACGGTACGCACGGCGCGCCGGCCCAACGGGCGCACCCTGGTGAGGAGTTCGGCGCCGGCTGCGCGCAGGGCGCGCAGCGCCGGGGTGCGGGTGAGGGCGAGCCGGATGATGGCTCCGCTGGCCCGCAGCGCCTGCTTGCCGACCGGGTGGCGCTCCCTGTGGTAGCTGTCGAGCAGTTCGGGGGAAGCCCGGCCGTGCAGCACCGCGGAGAGTTTCCAGCTGAGGTTCGCCGCGTCCTGCAGCCCCGTGTTCATCCCCATGCCTCCGGCGGGGGAATGGACGTGTGCGGCGTCCCCGGCGAGGAGTACCCGGCCCACGCGGTAGCGCGGCACCTGGCGTTCGTCGCTGTGGAAGCGGGAGACCCACCGGGCGCCGTGCATCCCGAAGTCGGAGCCGAGCGCCCGGCGGGTGAAGTCGCGGACCTCGTCGAGATCCGCGGGCTCGCTGTCCGGGAGCTGCCGCTTCCGGTTCCATCCGCCCACGCGGTACCAGCCGTCGCCGAAGCCGGCGACCAGGGCGAACGCGTCGCCGACGGCGTTGAACAGGAAGGGTTCCAGCGGGGGTTCGGCCAGCCGGACGTCGGCGAGCACGATGGAGCGGATGACGGACCTGCCGGGGAAGGGGAGCCCGAGCGCCGAGCGGACAGTGCTGCGCACTCCGTCGCAGCCGACCAGGTAGGAGGCGCGCAGCGTGCCCGTGGAAACGGCAGGGGCGGCGACGCTCTCCGATCCCGGCCCTTCCGACCCGCCCGGCTCATCCGGCGCTTCCCGCACCGCGACGTCCACCTCGACGCCCGTCCCGTCCTGGCGGAGACCCGTGACCTCGGTGCCGTACAGGAAGTCCGCCCCCGCCTCGCGGGCCCGCCGCTCCAGCAGCCGCTCGACCTCGAACTGGCCGACGACGAGGATGTACGGATAGCGGCTCGGCAGCGTCGTCGGATCGAGCACCGCGCGCCCGAAGACCCCGAGCCCCTCCGCGTGGGCGCCCCGCTCGGCCAGTTCGTCGCCCAGGCCGCGGGCGTCGAGCTGTTCCAGGGTGCGGGCGTGCACCACCAGGGCCCGGGTGAGGTTGCTGATGCCCGCTTCGCGCTTCTCGACGACCGTCACCGTGTGGCCGGCCGCCGCGAGATCGCCGGCGGTCAGCAGGCCGGCGGGGCCCGCGCCCACGACGATCACGTCCGCCGCCCCCGGCGTGCCGTCCGCCTGAACCTGTGCACTGCTGCGAGCCATGGCGCCTCCCCGAATGCCAACGCTTGTTGGTCAACGCTTGTTGGCAACGTTAGGGACCTCGCCCTGGCCTGTCAACACGCGTTGGCCTACAGTCGTTGGCATGGACGCTCAGAAGTCAGCCGAGGGCAACGCGCGTGCGGACGCGGACGCGGCGGGGAACGTCGCCGCCGCCGGGGCGGCCGGCCGGCACCGCCGCTCGGAGGCGACGAGGGCCGCCATCCTCGAGGCCGCCCGCGACCGCTTCGCCGCCGACGGCTACGAGCGCGCGACGATCAGGGCCATAGCGCGTGACGCGGGGATCGACCCTTCGATGGTGATGCGCTACTACGGCAACAAGGAGGGCCTGTTCGCCGCCGCGTCCGAGATCGACCTGCGGCTGCCCGACCTCAGCGGCACCCCGCGGGAGGAGGCCGGAGTCCGGCTCGTACGCCACTTCCTCGACCGGTGGGAGGGCGACGAGACGCTGAACGCGCTCCTGCGCGTCAGCGTCACCAACGCCGTCGGCGGCGAACGCCTGCAGGCCGTCTTCCGCGACCAGGTGGCTCCCGTGGTCGCCGCCGTGTGCCCCGACCCGGCGCAGGCTCCCACCCGTGCCGCCCTGCTCGCCTCCCAGGTCCTGGGGATGGCCCTGACGCGGTACGTGCTGAAGCTGCCTCCGGCGGCCGCCCTCGGCCACGAGGAGATCGTCGCGTGGCTCGCACCGTCCGTGCAGCGCTACCTCACAGCCGAACAGCCGTGAATCGAGCGGCCGTTGCGGAGCTCTCCCCGCCTGACGGCCCGCCTCCGCACCCGTGGCCGGACGGCATGCGGCACGGAGCCGCGCCACCGTCGCCCGGGTTCCGATGAGTTGACCTGGAACGCGTGGGTACCCGGGAGGCCACGGACGCAATTCCAGCTGATGAGAGGTGTCATACGTGTCGTCCTCCCTCGTAGAGACCGTGGATGTCGAAGCCCCCGTCGGCGTGACATGGGCCCTGTGGCACGACGTGGCGGAGTGGCCGAAGTTCCTGCGGCACGTGAAGGACGTCGTACGCATCGACGACCGCTCCTTCTCGTGGTGGCTCGATCTCCCGGGAGCGGACAAGAGCTTCACGGCCGAGATCACCGAACTCGTCCCGCAGGAGCGCATCGCGTGGAAGACGACGGACGGCGTCGAGCACGCCGGGGTCGTCACCTTCCACCGCCTCAGCGACACGTCGAGCAGGGTGACGCTGCAGATCGAGTACAACCCGCAGGGGTTCGTGGAGCGGCTGGGCGCGCTCACCAACCTCGACTCCGCGCTGACCAATTACGACCTGGGCGAGTTCAAGCACAAGGCGGAGTCCGCCGCGGGCAACACCGCGAAGCTCTGAACCCGCAGCCGTGGCCGCGTACTCCGGAGGCCCCGCGGCTCCCGCGCGCCCTCAGCGCGGTGCGGCGGAAGCACGGGCAGCACAAAGCCCGCGTGGCGGCGGTACGCCCCGAACGGGGGCGCCGTCACGCGGGCCGGAGTACGCGGCGCGGGCCGCCTGTCGGGGCCGCGGCGGCGGGCGGGTCGGCGCGGGACCGGGCAGTGCGGCGGGCTCAGGGCCAGACCAGGCAGTACGGCTGGTGCCCCGCCATGTGCAGGCGGTCGGAGAAGTCCTGCCACTCGTGCAGGAGTTGGTACACGTTGTAGGCGTCCTGGGGGCCGGAGCGGTCCGGGACGGTCGACCAGATGAAGGCGGCCGCGCCGACCGACTCCTCGCCGATGCCGCGCAGCGGGTCGACCACGGTCATCGGAAGCTTCACGACCGCGTAGTCCGGGTGCAGCACGACGAGTTCGAGCGGAGGCACCCGGTGCAGCGGTATGCCCTCGATCCCGGTGAGCACCATGGCGGCCATCGTCTCCGGCTTGATCTTGGTGAACATGCCGTGGCCCAACTCGTCGCCGCCGAGCTCCTCCGGGCGCATGGAGACGGGCACCCGTGCGGCAGTCGCGCCGTCCGGGGCGCCGAAGTACTTGTAGGTCACCCCCACTCGGCCGCCACCCTTGCTGCTTCCAATGTCCTTCGCCACCGCGTCTCTTCTGTGGCGTCCCCTTGCGCGCTCCGGACCGAGGTCCCCGGTGCCCTCGCCCAGTCCTCCACCGCGCTGCATGTCACCACCCGACCACTCGCGGCTACCGCCGCGCAACCCGATCATCGTGTCAGAGACCTCCCCGCCTCACGGGTCGTGAAACGCCCCGCAGCGTCCGGGTAATCCCCGCGTTACCCGGCCCGTACCGCTCGGACCGCCCATCCCGCACGTACCTCCCGGTGGGACGCCGTTCGGCCGGGACGCTCTGACACCATGGCCCTCGTGACTTACTCGTACGAGGCCCCAGTATCGCAGTCGCTCTTCGACCGTGCCGCCGCTGTGACACCAGGAGGCGTGAACTCTCCGGTGCGCGCTTTCCGCGCCGTGGGCGGTACGCCCCGGTTCATGGTGTCCGGCGCCGGTCCGTACCTCATCGATGCGGACGGGAGGGAGTACGTCGACCTCGTCTGCTCGTGGGGGCCGATGATTCTGGGTCACTCTCATCCCGAGGTGATCGCGGCCGTTCAGGAAGCGGTGGCGCGCGGCACCTCTTTCGGCACGCCCGGCGAGGACGAGGTGCGGCTCGCGGAGGAGATCACCGACCGCATCGAGCCGGTGGAGCAGGTGCGTCTCGTCTCGTCCGGCACGGAGGCGACGATGTCGGCGATCCGGCTGGCACGCGGCTACACCGGGCGCGCGAAGGTGGTGAAGTTCGCCGGCTGCTACCACGGGCACGTGGACGCGCTGCTGGCGTCGGCCGGTTCGGGCGTCGCCACGTTCGGGCTCCCCGACACCCCCGGGGTGACCGGTGCGCAGGCCGGCGAGACGATCGTCCTGCCGTACAACGACATCGAGGCCGTGCGTGCGGCGTTCGCCGCGCAGCCCGACGAGATCGCGTGCGTCATCACCGAGGCGGCCCCCGGAAACATGGGCGTGGTGCCGCCGCTTCCCGGGTTCAACGCCCAACTGAAGGAACTCTGCGGGCAGTACGGCGCGCTCTACGTCTCCGACGAGGTGATGACGGGCTTCCGCGTGGGCAGGCAGGGCTGGTACGGCATCGACGGAGTGGCCCCCGACCTGATGACGTTCGGGAAGGTGATGGGCGGCGGCTTCCCGGCCGCGGCCTTCGGCGGGCGGCGCGACGTGATGGACCACCTCGCCCCTTCGGGCCCCGTCTACCAGGCGGGAACGCTGTCGGGGAACCCGGTCGCGACCGCCGCCGGCGTCGCACAGCTGCGGCTGCTCGACGACGCGGCGTACGCGGCGGTGGACACCGCGTCCGGGCAGTTGCGCGACGCCGTCACGGGCGCGCTCGAAAAGGCGGGCGTCGCACACCGGTTGCAGGTCGCGGGCAACATGTTCTCGGTGTTCTTCACCGATTCGCCGGTCACGGACTACGAAGGGGCCAGGTCCCAGGAGGCCTTCCGCTTCACGGCGTTCTTCCACTCGATGCTCGCGCAGGGGGTCTACCTGCCCCCGTCCGCCTTCGAGTCGTGGTTCGTCTCGACCGCGCACGACGACGGAGCGCTGGAGCGGGTGGCCGACGCGCTGCCCGCTGCCGCACGAGCCGCAGCGGAGGCGACGGCATGAGCACAGAGGGCAGAAGAGCCGGGGAGGCACGTCCCGGCGACGAGGCGCGGGGAGCCGCCCGCCCGCGGGCGGGAGACGAGGGGACCGTCACCGTGGTGCACGTGATGCGCCACGGCGAGGTGGAGAACCCCACCGGCATCCTGTACGGGCGGCTCCCCGGCTATCACCTGTCCGAACTGGGCCGCCGGATGGCCGACCGGGTGGCCGAGCATCTGGCGGGACGCGACATCACGCATGTCGTCGCCTCCCCTCTGGAGCGGGCGCAGGAGACGGCCGAGCCGATCGCCAAGGCGCACGGTCTGGACGTCTCCACGGACGGGGACCTGATCGAGGCCGACAACGTCTTCCAGGGCCGGACGGTCGGCGTGGGGGACGGCGCCCTGCGGAGGCCCGCGAACTGGAGGCACCTGTTCAACCCCTTCCGGCCTTCCTGGGGGGAGTCGTACGTGCACCAGGTCGTGCGGATGCGTGCCGCGATCGACGCGGCACGCGACGCGGCGCGGGGGCACGAGGCGGTCTGCGTCAGCCACCAGCTTCCGATCTGGACGCTGCGCAGCTTCGTCGAGCGGCGCAGGCTCTGGCACGATCCGCGCCGCCGCCAGTGCACCCTGGCCTCGCTGACCTCCTTCACCTTCAACGGGGACAAGATCGTCTCCGTCGGCTACACGGAGCCGGCGCGCGACCTGGTGCCGCCGCACCTCCGCGCGGGAGCGCGGGGAGGGAAGGGCGGCGGGGGCCGGGGAGCCTGAGCCGCCGCTGCGCCGCACACGCCGCGGCCCCGGGAACGCACCGGGGCGCTTGCACGGACGGCGCCCGACGTCGTGCGTGCGGGGGTGCCGGACGTCGTGCGGGCGGGCCTCCGCGTACCGGCCGAGCAGGCCGTGCGCACCGGAGACGGGGGCCGGGAAAGATCCCTTCGAGAGCCATGCGAAACTTTTCACATGAGTAGGATCCGCACCTTCCGCCGACGCTCCGCCCCGCTGGTCGCCACGGTCGTGGCGGGTGTGGCCGTGCTCGCCGGGTGCGGTGATGGAGAGACCGGATCGTCGTCCGGCGACAAGAACTTCGTGGAGGGCACCGGCCAGATCACCAAGGTGCCCGGCGGTGAGCGGCAGGCGGCCCCGGACCTCTCCGGCAAGGGCGTCGACGGCGAGCGGCTGGACCTCTCCGACTACAAGGGGAAGGTCGTCGTACTCAACGTCTGGGGCTCCTGGTGCAAGCCCTGCCGCGACGAGGCGCCGAACCTCGCCAAGGTCGCGCGGGAGACCGACGACGAGGACGTCCAGTTCCTCGGCATCAACACCCGCGATCTGGACCGCGCCAACGCGAAGGCCTTCGAGCGCAACTACGAGGTCGACTACCCGAGTTTCTACGACCCCAGCGGCAAGCTGATCCTCCGCTTCCCCCGCGGCAGCCTCTCCCCGCAGGCCATTCCGTCGACGCTGATCCTCGACCGCGACGGCAAGATCGCCGTCCGGGCGCTCAAGGAGCTCAGCGAGCGGGAGCTGCGCTCCGCGCTCGACCCGCTGACGGCGGAGAAGTGACCGCGGCATGAGCGAGTTCGCCGAAGCCGCCGCCCAGATGACGGCGGCCGCCGCCGGCCCGGGCGGGGTGAACCACACCGTCCTGAGCGGTGCGCTGCTGCTGGCGGTTCCGATCGCGGTGCTCGGCGGTCTGGTCTCCTTCTTCTCCCCGTGCGTCCTGCCGCTCGTCCCCGGCTACCTCAGCTACGTCACGGGGGTCAGCGGCACGGACCTCGCGCAGGCGCGCCGCGGCCGGATGCTTCTGGGCGCGGGTCTCTTCGTGCTCGGTTTCACCGCCGTCTTCGTCTCGGGCGGTGCCCTCTTCGGAGGCTTCGGGGCGACCCTGCAGGAGCACCGGACGGTGATCTCCCGGGTGCTGGGGGCGCTGACGATCCTGCTGGGCCTGGCGTTCATGGGAGCGCTCGGCCCGCTGTCGCGCTTCACGTCCCGCGAGTTCCGCATCCACCGCAGGCCGGCTGTCGGCCTCGCGGGGGCGCCGATGCTCGGCGTGCTCTTCGGCATCGGCTGGACGCCCTGCATCGGGCCGACGCTCGCCGCGGTGCAGACCCTCGCCTTCAACGAGGCCAGCGCCGGACGCGGCGCCCTGCTGACCGTGGCGTACTGCGTCGGCCTCGGCGTCCCCTTCGTCGTCGCGGCCATCGCCTTCCGCCGGACGCTCGGCGCCTTCGGCTGGGTGAAGCGGCACTACGCGTGGGTGATGAGGACGGGCGGGGCGATGCTGGTCGTCGTCGGGCTGCTGCTCGTCACGGGGGCCTGGGACCGGATCGTGTACGACCTGCAAGTCTGGTCGTCCGACTACACCGTGGGAATCTGAGCTATGCGTACGACGTCCACCGACTCCGGCGACAGCGGTGCCTCCGGGCACGGCGGCGGCGACGCCGCGGACACGGCCGGGGACGAGACCCGGCTGGCGCGCGAGGCCGCCTCGCAGCTCGATCAGCTGGACGAGCAGTCGCAGCGTTCGACGCTCTCGACAGCTCCCGGCGAGGACAGGCTCAACGTCCCCTCCATGAGCGCCCTCGGCTGGGCCCGCTGGATCTGGCGGCAGCTGACCTCGATGCGCGTCGCCCTGATCCTGCTCTTCCTGCTCTCCCTTGCCGCGATCCCCGGCTCGGTCATCCCGCAGACCGACGTCGACAGCGTCAAGGTCGAGGAGTTCAAGCAGAAGCACGACGTCATCTCGCCCGTCTACGAGAAGCTGCAGCTCTTCGACGTCTACACCTCGGTGTGGTTCTCCGCGATCTACATCCTGCTGTTCGTCTCGCTGGCCGGCTGCATCGTGCCGCGCACCTGGCAGTTCGTGGGCCAGCTGCGGGGGAGGCCGCCGCGTGCGCCGCGGCGCCTGCACCGGATGCCGGCCTACACGACCTGGCACACCGGAGCCGAGCCGGACGCCGTGCTGGGCAGGGCCTCGAAGCTGCTGGGGAAGCGGCGCTTCCGGGTGCAGCGCGACGGTGACGCCGTCGCCTCGGAGAAGGGCTACCTGCGCGAAGCGGGCAACCTCGTCTTCCACGTCGCGCTCATCGTGCTGCTGCTGGCGTTCGCGGCCGGGCAGCTGTGGAAGTCCGAGGGCGGCAAGCTGATCATCCAGGGCGACGGCTTCTCCAACACCCTGACGCAGTACGACGACTTCAAGTCCGGCTCCCTCTTCGACACCAGCGACCTGGACTCGTTCGGCTTCACCCTCGACCGCTTCCACGCCACGTACGAGGAGAGCGGTCCGGAGAAGGGCACCGCCCGCGACTTCCGCGCCGACGTCTCGTACTGGAAGGGGGCGGACGGCAAGGAGCGGCAGAGCACGATCGAGGTGAACCATCCGCTGGAGGCGGGCGACACCAAGGTCTACCTGAACGGCAACGGCTACGCGCCCGTGGTCTCCGTCAAGGACGGCGAGGGCAGGACGGCCTACCGGGGGCCCGTCCCGTTCCTGCCGCAGGACGGGAACCTGACGTCGTCGGGGGTCGTGAAGGTCACCGACTACCGCAACGCGAAGGGGTTTAAGGACCAGCTCGGCTTCCAGGGCTTCTTCGTGCCGACCTTCGGCGGCTCGGGCTCCGGCTCGATGTTCTCGCAGTCCCCTTCGCTGAAGTACCCGGTGCTCTTCCTCACCGCCTACCACGGCGAACTCGGGTACGAGAGCGTCTACCAGCTCGACACCGAGCCCATGAAGCAGTTCAAGGGGAAGGACGGGAGGCCGCTCGCGAAGAAGATCCTCCCGGGCGAGTCCATGAAACTCCCGGACGGGAAGGCCTCGCTGAAGTTCGAGGGCGTACGGAAGTGGGCCCAGTTCCAGATCGTCCATCAGGTCGGCAACGGCTGGGCGCTGGGCGGTGCGATCGCCGCGATCGCCGGGCTCGCCGGTTCGCTGTTCGTCCAGCGGCGCCGCGTGTGGGTGCGAGCGGTCGCGGGGCCGGACGGCCGTACCGTCGTGGAGATGGCCGGGCTCGGCCGCAGCGAGTCCGCGAGGCTCCCCGAGGAGCTGGGCGACCTGGCGTTCGCCCTGCAGTCCGACGCCCCTCCGGTGCACGAAGACGACGCGACAGACGCCGCACCGGACGCCGCTGAGGACGCCGACGCCGCGGGCGCCGGCGAGACCGAGAAGACCGAAGACGCCGACGGCACCGGCACCGGGGGAGCGGACCAGAGCCCCGCTCCTGAGGTTCCCCCGTCCCGCGCCCCGACCCCGCCCGGCAAGACCACCCAAGACAGCCCCCAGGACGGCGCCGAAGCCTCGCCGCGAGGAGAACGCCAGTGAACATCGCTGCCGCAACCAACGAGAGTCTCGCCGAGATCAGCAACTACCTGATCTATTCGGCGATGGCCGTGTACACGCTCGCCTTCGGCGCGCATATCGCCGAGTGGGTCTTCGGCAGCCGCAGCAAGGTCGCACGCACGGCCGCGGCGCTGAGCGGCAAGGGCGAGAAGGAGAGCGGGGACGCCGCCGCGCCCGCGGTCAAGGTGCGCGAGGGCGGGAGCACTTCGGTGCTGGAGCGCCCCAAGGTCGTCGTACGCTCCTCGGCGGGCCGCCGCGGCGACCTCCCGGACGGCCCCGGCGCCGCGGGCGGTGACGAGCAGGGCGACCTGTACGGCCGGATCGCCGTCTCCCTGACGACGCTGGCCTTCCTGCTGCACGTGGCGGGCGTGCTCGCTCGCGCGCTGTCCGTGCAGCGTGCCCCCTGGGGCAACATGTACGAGTTCTCGACAGCCTTCTCGATGGTCGCCGTCGGCGGCTACCTCGGGTTCCTCGTCGCGAAGAAGAACGTCCGGTGGATCGGCCTGCCGCTGGTCACGACGGTCCTGCTCGACCTCGGGCTGGCCGTCACCGTGCTCTACACCGAGAGCGACCAGCTCGTGCCCGCGCTCCACTCCTACTGGCTGTGGATCCACGTCTCGCTGGCCATCTGCTGCGGCGCGCTGTTCTACCTCGGCTTCGTGGCGACGGTGCTCTACCTCTTCCGGGACCGCTACGAGGTGAAGCTGATGGACGGGGGCAAGCCCGGCGGCTTCGCCACGTCCGTCCTGGAGCGGCTGCCGTCCTCGACGTCGCTGGACAAGTTCGCGTACCGCATCAACGCCGCCGTCTTCCCCGTGTGGACGTTCACGATCGTCGCCGGCGCGATCTGGGCGGGCGACGCCTGGGGGCGCTACTGGGGCTGGGACCCGAAGGAGGTCTGGTCCTTCATCACGTGGGTCGCGTACGCGTGTTACCTGCACGCCCGCGCCACCGCGGGCTGGAAGGGCCGGAAGGCCGCCTACCTGGCGCTGCTGGCCTTCGCGTGCTTCCTCTTCAACTACTACGGCGTGAACATCATCTTCAACGGCAAGCACAGCTACGGCGGGGTCTGATCCGCGCGGCCCGTCCGGGCCGTCGGCCGCCTCACTCCCGCCCGCCGTCGTGCCGCGTCAGCCGCCGCGCGCCCCGGCGGGTGGGCTCAGCGGGCCTGAGGCGGCTCGTCCGAACCGTTGTCCCGCTGCCGTGCTTCCTCTTCGCGGCGGTGCAGCTCCGCCTCCTGCCGCGTCGGCTCGGCGGGCGCGCCGTCGCCTGAGGGGCCGCCTTCCGCCGGCGCGGAACCCGCGGCGGGCTCGGCGTTCTTGCCGCGCTCGCCGCCCTCGGCCCCGGCGTCCGGACCGGTCTCGAGCGGACGGTCGGCCTCCGCGCCGTCCTCGTCGCGCTGCTCACCGTCGGACCGCGGATCGTCGGAAGGCGTCCCGTCCTTGAGCGACTTCAGGAACTCCGGGTTGTCGTCCGGGGCGACCCACCGCCGCTCGTCGGGGCGGGTGGCGCCGTAGGGGGCGTTCCGGCGGGGGCGTCCGACCGCGAACCAGGCGATCGGGCCGAGCAGCACCTGGCCGAAGAGCAGGATGATGAGGACCCACGCCACCTTCGGCAGCTTGCGGACCTCTTTCTCCGGTGTGTTCAGGCAGTCGATGAAGGCGTAGATCCACACCGCCAGGACGAGGATGAACGGCAGGTACCTCAGCATGTGTGACGCCCCCTAGGCGAGCTGACTCGGCGCGGCGGGCCAGTAGTGCGGTTGGCGCGGTTCGCGTTGCGGTTCACGTACGTAGGCCAAGCGTAACGGGGAGCTGCGCGGCCCCGGGGGCGGGCGGCGAAGGCCGCGGGGCCATACCCGATACTGGAGCGCATGGCTTACGACGATCTCCGCTCGCTGCTGCGGGCGCTGGAGCGGGACCGGGACCTCAAGCGCATCAAGGCCGAGGTGGATCCGTACCTCGAAGTGGGGGAGATCGTCGACCGGGTGCAGAAGGCTGGGGGCCCGGCGCTGCTCTTCGAGAACGTCAAGGGTTCGCCGCTGCCGCTCGCGATGAACGTCTTCGGGACGGACCGCCGCCTGCTGAAGGCGCTCGGGCTGCGCTCCTACGACGAGATCAGCGAGAAGATCGGCGGACTGCTGAAGCCCGAACTCCCCCAGGGGTTCGTGGGGATGCGCGAGGCGTTCGGGAAGCTCGGCGCCATGGCGCACGTACCGCCGAAGAAGGTCAAGGACGGTCCCGTGCACGACGTGGTCGTGCAGGGCGACGACGTGGACCTGGACCAGCTGCCCGCCCTGTTCACGTGGCCGGAGGACGGCGGCTCCTTCTTCAACCTCGGCCTGACGCACACGAAGCACCCGGAGACGGGCGTACGCAACCTCGGCCTCTACCGGCTCCAGCGGCACGACCGCCGCACCATCGGCATGCACTGGCAGATCCACAAGGACAGCCGCAACCACTACCAGGTCGCTGCCCGGCGCGGTGAGAAGCTGCCCGTCGCCATCGCCTTCGGCTGCCCGCCCGCCGTGACGTACGCCGCGACGGCGCCGCTGCCGGGCGACATCGACGAGTACCTGTTCGCGGGGTTCACCCAGGGCAAGCGCGTCGAGATGGTCGACTGCAAGACCGTGCCGCTGCAGGTGCCGGCGAACGCGGAAGTGGTCCTGGAAGGCTGGCTGGAGCCGGGGGAGATGCGCCCGGAGGGTCCGTTCGGAGACCACACCGGTTTCTACACGCCGCAGGAGGACTTCCCCGCGCTGACGATCGACTGTGTGACGATGCGGAAGCGCCCCGTCTTCCAGTCGATCGTCGTGGGACGGCCGCCGACGGAGGACGGGCCGCTCGGCCGGGCCACGGAGCGGTTCTTCCTGCCGCTCTTCAAGATCATCGTTCCGGACGTCGTGGACTACCACCTCCCCGAGGCGGGCGGGTTCCACAACTGCATGATCGTCTCGATCGACAAGAAGTACCCCAAGCACGCACAGAAGGTCATGCACGCGATCTGGGGCGCGCACATGCTCTCCCTGGAGAAGCTGATCATCGTCGTGGACGCCGGGTGTGACGTACGCGACCTCCACGAAGTCGCGTGGCGGGCGCTCGGGAACGTCGACTACTCGCGTGACCTGACCGTCGTCGAAGGACCGGTCGACCACCTCGACCACGCCTCCTACCAGCAGTTCTGGGGCGGCAAGGCGGGCATCGACGCCACCGCGAAGCTGCCCGAGGAGGGCTACACCCGCGACGGCGGCTGGCCGCAGATGATCGAGTCCGACCCGCGGATCGCCGAACGCGTCACCGCGCGCTGGAAGGAGTACGGCCTGTGAGCGGCGAAGCAGTCGCGGGCGGCGGCGCAGCGGGACACGGGGAGACCGCCCGGCCCGCGTCCGCGGGGAGCCCGCACCCGCAGGGCGGCGTACGGGCGTTCCTGCGCCTGGTGATGATCGAGCACTCCGTCTTCGCGCTGCCCTTCGCCTATATCGCCGCGCTCACCGCGATGTTCGGGGAGAGCGGAGCCGTTCAGTGGCGCGAGCTGCTGCTCGTCACCGTCGCGATGGTCGGGCTGCGCACCTTCGCCATGGCCGCCAACCGGATCATCGACCGCGAGATCGACGCCCGGAACCCTCGCACGGCCGGACGCGAACTCGTCACCGGCGCACTGTCGGTCCGCTCGGCGTGGGCGGGCGCCCTCGTCGCGGTCGTCGTCTTCCTCGGGGCGTGTGCCCTGCTCAACCCGCTCTGCCTCGTGCTGGCTCCGGCGGCCGTGCTCCCGATGGTCGTCTATCCGTACGGGAAGCGCTTCACCGACTTCCCGCACGCCATCCTCGGACTCGCGCAGGCCATCGGCCCGGTCGGCGCGTGGATCGCGGTGACCGGCGCCTGGTCCTGGGACGCGGTGGTGCTCGGGCTCGCGGTCGGCGTGTGGATCGGCGGCTTCGACCTGATCTTCGGCTGCCAGGACGTCGCGGCCGACCGCGCCCACGGGGTGCGCTCCGTGCCCGCCCGCTTCGGGATCGCGGGGGCGCTGTACGGGGCGCGCGTCAGCCACGTCGTCACGGTGCTGCTGCTGTTCTGGTTCGGCTGGCTCACCGGCGCGGGGGCGTTCTACTGGCTGGGGCTGGCGATCGTGGCCGGCGCCTTCGTCTATGAGCACTCCATCGTCAAGCCCGGTGACCTGTCCCGCCTCAACCGGGCCTTCTTCAGCGTCAACGGCTTCATCGGCATCGCGCTGTTCGTGTGCGCGCTGCTCGACCTCGCCGTCCGCGGGCTGGGCGTCTGACGGCCGGACGCCCCGCGCCTCCCGTGCCCCGCGCCTCCCGTGCCCGGTGCCGACGGCCCGGCGTCAGTGCCCGGCGTCGTTCAGCGCGGAGGAGACGGCCGTCAGTGCCAGGCGGGCTTGGCCCCGCCGGGCGCGCGCCGGGAGGACGTGAGGAAGGCGGCCACGATCCCGCCGACCAGCCCGAACAGGTGCCCCTGCCAGGAGATGCCGCCGTCGGTGGGCAGCACACCCCAGAGGATCGAGCCGTACAGGACGGCGACGACACCGCCCAGCGCCACGTCGGTGATGCGGCGGTCCACGAAACCGCGCACCAGCAGGTAGCCGAAGAGGCCGAAGATCAGGCCCGACGCCCCCGCCGTGTTGCTCGCCGGCGGGGCCACCAGCCACACGCCCACCCCGCTGACCACGATGATCGTCAAGGCGACGGCGAGGAACCTCGCCGTCCCGCGCAGCGCGGCGAGGAAGCCGAGGACGAGCAGCGGCAGCGTGTTCGCCACGAGATGGCCGAAGCCGAAGTGCATGAACGCGGCCGGCACGACGTCGACCAGTTCGCCCTGCTGGCGCGGAACGATCCCGAAGGTGTCCAGAGCGTGACCGGACGCGTAGTCGACCGCCTCCAGCACCCACAGCAGCGCGACCCAGGCCAGTATGAGCTTGGCCGCCGTCCTGGCGCCCCCGCTCGTGACCTTGCCGCTGCTGGTGCTGTCGGTGCCGGACCCTGATCCGTACGCCATCGAGTCTCCCCTTGAGAAGAGTGGGCGGAGCCGATGCCTTTGCAGTGGGAACGTGGCAGACGGCGCGCGTGTTCCGTACTTCAGGATGGCGTCAGAAATGCTCCGTGCCCAGGGCGCCGTACATCAGCGCCGCTACGAGGTCCTGCGGCTCGAGCTCCTTCGTCCCGCCGGGTGCGGTCACGGGCACGGCGTCGCCGCCGCTGAACTCCACGCGCATCGGCAGGCTCCTGCCGGTGCCGGTGAACTGGTCGAGGTCGAGCGTGAGCGTCGTCAGCTGGCCGCGGCGGATGTCGAGGTCGGCGGTGACGTCGCGGTCCGGCACGCGGTCCGGGTCGATCTCCGCTCCCAGCGGCTTCAGCGCCGAGACGAGGTCGTCGGCGGCCTTGTCACCCGGAAGCGTGAGCCGGACGCGCTCGGCTCCGTCGTGCTCGCCACGGTCGGAGAATTCGGCGTGCTCGCGCAGCAGTTCCTGCACTCCCGTCACGAACTCCCGCTGGGACTGCCCATCGAGCGCGGAACCGATGGTCACCGCGTCACGGATCTCGCGGGTGCGCCGGGCCTGCTCGCTCTTCCGCTCGGCCTCCGCCCTCTCCGCGTCCTCGCCCCGCCGGGCCTTCCCCGACTTCTCGCCGTCCCCGCCGTCGTCGTCCCCGGCCTTGCCGTCCGGACTCTCCGCGTCCCCGGACTGCTTCTTCTCGCTCTCCGTCCGGTTCTTCTCCCGGTCGGCGTCGAGCGACGCGCGGGCCGCGAGCATCTCGGCGGTACGGGCGAAGTCGTCGAACGCCTCCGGATCCACCCGCACCCATTCGCCGTCGAGGGCGTCCTTGGCCGCGCCGAGCGTGGACGGCAGATCGTCCGTGAGCCCGACGATCTCCGACGCCGTGCGGCGGGCCTTCGCGGAGCCGTCCGCCTGGCGCACCAGCGAGCGCAGGCTCACGCGCAGATAGAGCTTGTCCTGCACGGACTTGACGGCGGCGATGTCCTTGCCGCCGAAATTGAGCGCGGCCGCCACGTTCGCCGCGTCCGACCCCGGCATCTCCTTCAGCGGCACCTCCTCGTCCCCCGAGCCGGCGGCCACGGTCAGCTCCGCGCGTGAAAGGCGGAGGGCGTCCCGCCGCGGAACCGGCTTGCCCCGCGCCGCCTCGAGGAATCCGCGGGCACGCTCGGGCGAGCCGTCCACGGAGACGGTGACGCTGGCCGCCGACTGCTCGCCGAGTTTCACCACCGCGTTGCGGACCTTCATGCCCGTCGTCAGCTGCTCCGCCGCGCTGCACGCGGCGGCCGAGACGGCCAGCAGGGCGGCACACGAGGCGGCGGCGGTGAGCCGCAGCCGGGAACGCGGGCGCGGGCGGGAGGACTGCATGCGGAAAGCCAACCGCATCACGTGCCTCCGGCGCCAGTCGGTACCGGGCCACGGTGCTCAGCCCTGGAGCCGGCCGCGGGCCGCACCGTCCGGGCTGCGCCCCCGGGGCCCGCTCCGGTGAGGAACTGGTTCCGCCGAGCCGGTCTCAGGCCCCGCGCCCGGGCCCGGCCAGCTCGCCCTCCCAGCGCCGGTAGAGCTTGTGCGGCACGCCCGCCGCGTCCAGCGCACGACCCGCGACGAAGTCGACGAGCTGCTGCACGGTGCTGCCGCCCGCGTAGAACGCGGGCGACGCCGGCAGGACGACGGCGCCCGCCTCGTCGAGCGAGACGAGGTGCTTCAGCGTCTGCCCGTTGAGCGGCGTCTCCCGTACTCCCACCACGAGGGGGCGCCGTTCCTTGAGGGTTACCGAGGCGGCGCGCTGCAGCAGGTCCTTGGAGAGGCCGAGCGATACGCCGGCGACGCAGGCCGTGCTGGCGGGCACGATCAGCATCCCGCGGACCGGGTACGACCCCGACGAGGGGCCCGCGGCGAGGTCGCCCGCAGGCCAGTGCCGTACAGCGCCGACGTCCGGATCGAACGCGTCCGGGGTGCCGTCCGCGCCGCGTGAGAGCCAGCGGTGCAGGTCCTCGTCGGCATGGCCGTCGCGGAAGGCGTGGCCCGTCTCGTCCAGGATCGTCAGCCGTGCCGCTCTGCTGACGATGAGGTCGACGTGCTCGCCGGCGTCCAGCAGCGCCCGGAGGACGGCGGCGGCGTACGGCGTTCCCGAGGCGCCGGACACCCCGACGACCCACGGGCGGCGATCGGTCGTTGCGGTCACGCCACCGAGCGTACGCGGGGCCGCCGCGGCCCCGGCCGCCGGGACGGACGGACGGGCACGGGCGGGCACGGTCCCGCGCCGTACGGGCCGCTGCGGCGGCCACGCCCCCGGCGGGAAGGCTCCGCAGCGGCACAGCGAGGGCCTCCGGAGGCCCTTGAGCAGAGGTGTCTGAGGGCGAGCGAGCCCCATGCCTTAGATTCGTTACCGGAGAATTCGCAGAACCACGCTTCCCTGCCGGGAGGACTTCCCCTGCCTCGGGCGGGAGGACGCGCCCCGCGGCGGCGAGGACAGTCCAGGCATTCGGCGACGGAAGGCACCAGGACATGGACGCGGTCGACAGGCAGCTCATTCAGGCCCTGCGTGAGAACGGCAGGGCCTCATACGCCGAGCTGGGCCGGCTCGTCGGCCTCTCCGGCCCCAGCGTCACCGACCGCATCAACCGTCTGGAAAGCGCGGGCGTGATCACCGGCTACCGCGCCACCGTCGACGCCCGCTCGCTCGGCCTGGGCGTCACCGCCCTCATCGGCATCCAGCTCAGCGACGCGACGGATCACGAGGACGTGGCGGGCCGCCTGCGGAGCCTCACCGAGGTCGAGGACTGCTGGTTCATCGCGGGCGACGACTCGTTCATGCTCAAGGTGCGCGCCTCCGACGTCGACGCCCTGGAGACGCTCATCCAGAGGCTGTCGGGCACGAAGGGCGTCTCGAGGACGCGTACGACCGTCGTCCTGTCCACGAAGTGGGAGAACCGGGTCGGCGAACTGCCCCAGGAGGTGTGAGCGCGGCAGACCGGCCGATCGGTCCGCGCCCTCGGGGAGTAGGCTCCAGAAGGCGCTCGAAGCACACATCCGAGGAGGGCGACGCATGGACGCTGGGCTCAAGCGCGAGCTGGAGGAGAAGGTCCGCGCAGGTGAACGGCTTACGCGTGAGGACGGCCTGGCCCTCTACGACAGCGACGACCTGGCATGGCTCGGCGGTCTCGCCCACGAGGTGCGAACGCGGAAGAACGGCAACGTCGTTCACTTCAACATCAACCGCCACCTCAACATGACGAACGTGTGCACGGCCTCGTGCGCGTACTGCTCCTTCCAGCGCAAGCCCGGTGAGAAGGACGCGTACACGATGCGCATCGAGGAGGCGGTGAAGCTCGCCAAGGCGATGGAGGGCGAGAACCTCACCGAGCTGCACATCGTCAACGGCCTCCACCCGACGCTGCCGTGGCGCTACTACCCGCGGTCGCTCAGCGCCCTCAAGGAGGCGCTGCCGGACACCGTGTCGCTGAAGGCGTTCACGGCCACCGAGATCCAGCACTTCGAGAAGATCTCCGGGCTGGACGCGAGCGAGATCCTCGACATCCTCATCGAGTCCGGCCTCGAGTCGCTGACGGGCGGCGGCGCCGAGATCTTCGACTGGGAGGTCCGCCAGCACATCGTCGACCACGACACCCACTGGGAGGACTGGTCGCGCATCCACCGGCTCGCGCACCAGAAGGGTCTGAAGACCCCGAGCACGATGCTGTACGGCCACATCGAGGAGCGCAGGCACCGCGTCGACCACGTCCTGCGGCTGCGTGAACTGCAGGACGAGACGGGCGGGTTCCAGGTCTTCATCCCGCTGCGCTACCAGCACGACTTCGTCGACATGCAGGACGGCAAGGTCCGCAACAGGCTCCAGGCGCGCACCACGATGGCGTCCGGCGCGGAGGCACTGAAGACGTTCGCGGTCTCGCGGCTGCTGTTCGACAACGTGCCGCACGTGAAGGTCTTCTGGGTGATGCACGGCGTGCAGACCGCCCAGCTCGCACTGCAGCACGGCGCGGACGACATGGACGGCTCCGTCGTCGAGTACAAGATCACGCACGACGCCGACAACTACGGGACGCCCGACAAGCTGACCCGCGAGGACCTGCTGGAGCTCATCCGGGACGCCGGCTTCCAGCCCGTCGAGCGCAACACCCGGTACGAGATCCTGCGCGAGTACGACGGGCCGGACCCGGAGCGCCGCGAGTCGCCGCAGCCGATGCGGATCTGAGCCCGAACGGCCGGGTGGCCGGCGCGGGCCCCGGGGTACCCGGGGCCCATGCCAGCCACTGACGGAGCTGCCGGCCGGGACAGAGGGCCGGAGGACGACTACACCGCCGAGCCCTTCCTGCCGGACGGCGAAGCCGGACTCGCCGCTCTGCGCGAGGCAGCCGCCGGATGCCGCGGCTGCCCGTTGCACGTGGACGCGACGCAGACGGTGTTCGGCAGCGGTGACGCCGGTGCACGCGTGATGCTCCTCGGGGAGCAGCCCGGCGATCAGGAGGACAAGCGGGGCGAGCCCTTCGTGGGCCCTGCGGGCCGGATCCTCGACGAGGCGCTGGAGGAGGCCGGGATCGACCCGGCGCAGTCCTACGTCACCAACGCGGTGAAGCACTTCAAGTTCGGCTACGCGTCCGGCGGGCGCGGCAAGCGCCGCATCCACAAGGCGCCCGGCCTGCGGGAGATCACGGCGTGCGGCCCCTGGCTCCGCGCCGAACTCGCCCTCGTACGGCCGGAAGTGATCGTCGTCCTGGGCGCGACGGCGGGAAAGGCGCTGTTCGGTTCCTCGTTCAGAGTCACCAGGGAACGCGGATCGCTGATCGAGCAGGACGTGCACGGGCGGCACGAGCGGGTGGTCGCGACCATCCATCCGTCCGCCGTGCTGCGCGCCGACGACCGGGAGGCCGTCCGGGCCGGGCTGGTCTCCGACCTCGAGGTGGCCGCCGGCGCGCTGCGCACGTCCTGAAGCGAAGCCTTTTTCAAGGGCCCCTGATCAGGGACTTCTGATCAGGGGCTCCCGAAAGCGACTGGACGGATCAGCGCTGTCCCGCCTGCCCCGCCAACTGCCCTTCCGCGCCGCGGTGCTGCTCGACGGTGCGGGCGCGCGCCGCGTGCGGGACGGTCGCCAGCCGCGGTGCCGCCAGCCGCCGCTGCACGCCCTGCACGAGCCGCGAGGCGGTGAACGTGGCGCCGTAGACGAAACGCATCGAGGGGCCGTACGCGGGTGCCGTGAGCAGCCCGGCGAAGAACAGGCCGGGATGTGAGGACTCGAAGCGGGCGTTCAGCTCCGGAGCGTCACTGCTGCCGACGCGGTGCAGGATCGCGCGCACGGAGTCGTCGAGCATCGACAGCCGGGCGAGCCGGGGGGCGAAACCGGTCGCCGCGACGACGTGGTCCGTCTCGACGGTGCGCACGATGCCGTCGGTGGACTCCAGCCGCAGTCGCACCTGGTCGCGCACCAGCTCGGCGGCTGTCAGGCGGCTGCTGAGCAGGACCGGCACCGCGAACTCGAAGCGGTCGCGCAGCCACCAGGCGCCCGCGGGCCCGAGCGCCGTGCGGGCGATGTGCACGCGCAGTCCCGCCGGCAGCTTCCGCACCGCCCACGGGATCTCCGACCACGCCCAGCTCGGCCAGCCCGTGCCCAGCCCGCAGTGCGGGTCGCGGATCGCCTTGAACAGGGAGCGCTCCAGCGGCTGCGGCGGTGTGTTCCAGTTGATGCGGTCCGCGCGTGCCACGACGCGTACGTGGGCGCCCTCCTCGGCGAGCAGCGCCGCGGACTCCAGCGCCGCCTGCCCGGCGCCGACCACTGTGACGTCCTTGCCCTTGAAGCGGGACAGGTCGCGGTGGTGGCTGCTGTGGGAGACGAACTCGGCGGGCAGCTTGCGCAGCGGTCCCGGCTTGTGCACGAAGGGCATGACGCCGACCGCCAGCGCCACGGTGCGCGAGACGAGCACCTCGCCCTCGGCTGTCTCGACGCGGAAACCGCGAGCGCACGGCACGACGGAGGTGACTGTCTGCTCGTCCGCGGGCGGAGCCGCCCGTTTGCCGAACCACTGCCCGTACTCGGTGAACGTGCCGATGGGCAGGGGCCGTCCGTGCTCGACGGTGATGCCGCGTGCGGCGCAGTACGCGGCCAGCGTGTGAGTACCGGCGGGGTCGGAGAGGTTGGAGGACCACGGCTCGGACTTGAGGAACATGCCCTGCGGCATGTGGTCGCGCCACGAGGCCATGGGCCTGCCGAGGACGCGCAGATTGAGTCCGGAGGCGGCGGCGTGCGAGGCGATGGAGAGGCCGTAGGGCCCTGCGCCCACCACTACGAGGTCGTACATGCGTTTCCTTCTCTCTGATCATTCACTGATCGCTCATCACGAGGGGTGCGGAACCGCGGCGCCGGAGGCAGCGCCGCCGCAGCGGACGACGGCAGCTTCGACAGCCGGCGCCGGACGCCCCGCCCGACCTTCGACATGCAGCGGACGAACCACGCCGCCCCCATGGCGAAGAACGGGCGGGGGTCGTCGAGGGAGAACCAGGCGCCCTCCACCCGGCCGCGCCGTTCCCGCACCCCGTGCTCCCGGGCGTCACCGCGGCCGCGTCCGCGGCCGGAGGCGCGGCCGGGAGCACGCCAAGAGCCCCGGTCCCGGTCACCGGTCCGCAGCCCGAGGGAGGCGGTGGTGGCCAGCGCGGACAGCAGGGCGTAGTTCTCCGCGACGAACACCCGGCCCGGCCTGCCGCGTTGAGCGGGCACGGCACGCCCGGTGAGGTGCAGGTGCTGTGCGCGTACGACGTCCGTCCCGGCAACGTCGGTGAACAGCCGGAACTGGGCTCCGGGGCGGGGGTTGAAGTCCAGCAGGTGGTAGGTGCCCGTCAGCGGGTCGAGTCTGAAGTCGAGGTCGAGGATGCCGCGGTAGTCGACCTCGGCGGCGAGCCGCGACGCCGCTTCCTCCACCTCCCGGTTGGCGAGCCAGGTGCCGACGGCGGTCAGGCCCGTGCGAGGCGGCCACGACATCTCCTTGCGGCCCGCGCCTCCGGCGAGGAAGCGGCCGTGCTCGGCCGCGTAGCCGTGGAAGAACCAGTCCGTCCCCCGGCCGCCCGGGAGGCGCTGCTGCAGCAGCAGCCGGCTGCCCGCCTGGGCGCTGCGCTCGAACAGCGCGCTCGCGTCGTCGGGCGTCCTCACGAGAGTGGTGCTGCGCATGCCCTCCGGGAGCAGCCACGGGCGGCTCCACTTGGCCACCACCGGGAGCCCGAGTGCGACGGCCTGACCGGCCGCGTCGACGGCGCTGCGCGGCGTGACCGTCGTGGGGTGGGCGATGCCCGCCTGCTCGCACAGCAGGGAGAGTTCGGCCTTGTCGGCGACGCGCGCGGGCAGCTCCGGCGAGATTCCGGGCAGCATGTAACGGCCCGTCAGGCGGGGTGTGAGTGCCGCGACGGCGAGTGCGCTGCGGTCGTCCAGCGCGATGAGCACGGCGGGCCTGCCGATGGAATCGGAGATCCGCAGGAGCGCCGGTTCGAGCCCCCTTTTCGTGGTGCTTCCCGGCGGCAGCGTGTGCACGCGGTGCAGGAATCGGCTGCTTCCCAGCGGCCCTTGTGCGGAATCCAGCGCGACATGGACCTTGATCCCCGTGCGACCGAGCGATCTGACAGCCCCCAGCGTTCCGTGGTGGAACGGATTGGGATCGAGCCGGAGCAAAAGGACGGGGACTTCCGTGTCGAAGGTCGGCATGGGTATGTCCTTGCGTCATGAATGGGGCGAACAGGGAGAAAATCTCTCCATTGGGATATCAGATCGCACTACGCCGTTCCGGAGGGTGAGGTCTGAAATGCGTGTTTCGCGACGCGCCGACGTCGCCGACGGATCGGAGGAACGATGGGGAGCCCCAAGCGCCGCAGAGTCAAAGGGGTTTGCGGCGTCATCGCCGGAGCGGGGCTCTTGGCCTCCTGTAGCGTCATTCCTGTGGGATTGCCTGAATTTGAACCGCAGTCGTTCATGCGTGGCGCCGCACAGCCCGTCGGCAGCACCGAGTCAAAGAAGCGCGAGCCCGCCACGGCGCCGTCACCCTCCACGGAACCGGTGCCGATGGTGGGCGCCTTCCTCCGGTCCGACGAGCGGGGCGTACGCGCGATCGACGGCTTGCAGCGCTGGCTGGGCGGCACGGACCTGCGCGTCGGGCACACCTACCTGCCCGGTGACCTGTGGTCCAACATCGAGGGCCGGCCCCGCTTCCTCGCGCCGTGGGCGCGGTGGCGCAACGCCGAGCGGGACCGCATGTTCGTGCTCAACGTGCCGATGCTGGAGCGGAACGAGGAGCGGCTCTCCGACGGCGAGGTGCGCGGGCTGCTCCGCGCGGGAGCGTCCGGACGGTTCGACTCGCACTACAGGACGCTCGCCGAGCGGCTGGTGCGGATGGACCTGCAGGACACGGTCGTCGTGCTCGGCTGGGAGATGAACGGCACGACGTACAGCCACCGTTGCCGCCCCGAACCGCAGGCGTGGAAGCGGTACTGGCAGCGCATCGTGCGGACGATGCGCTCCGTCGAGGGGCAGAAGTTCAAGTTCGACTTCACCCCGAGCCGCGGCCGGGACGCGATCCCCTGGCCGGAGTGCTACCCGGGCGACGACGTCGTCGACATCATCGGCATGGACACGTACGACCAGCCCGAAGGGGCGCCGTTCGAGACGCACGTGCACGAGGCGTACGGGCTGCAGGCGCAGGTGGACTTCGCCGCAGAACACGGCAAGGAGATCTCGTATCCGGAATGGGGCCTCTTCCGCAACGGCGACAACCCCGAGTACATGAACCGGATGATCGACTGGTTCGAGCGGCACAAGCCCCTCTACCAGACGATCACCGACTACTGCCCGCACGGCGTGTGGCAGTGCTCGCACAACCCGGACTCGGCGGAGACGTACCGCGGGGCCTTCTTCGGACGTCCCGAGAACGGACAGGCACCCGCTCCGGCACCGGAGCCGGAGCGGCCCGCGGAGCCCGCCCCGTCCGACCGCCCGACGCGGAAGCCGCTGTTCGACAAGTGCTTCAGGGGCAACGACATCTGCGTCCGGATCGACAACAACCTGCCCGACTGGATCGGCTGACCCCCCCCCGGACGGCGGGGTTCTCACCCCGCCGTCCGCCGGGCTCCCCCTTCAGCCGGACGCCCGTTCCCGGACCGCTGCCCCGCGGTCCGCGTCCGCCACATCCATCCGCCTCCCCCCGCGTACTGCCGGACCAGTTCGGCGGCGAGGGACCGTCCGAGGATCTGCGCCGTGTGCAGCGCCAGGCCCGGCGCCATCTCGCGGCGGGCGAGAACGAACCGCTGGTTCGGCACGGGGTGCGGCTGCCAGCGCAGCTTGTGGGGTTCCGTGCCGCGCAGCAGGCTCAGCGTTCCGCGGCCGCTGCTCTCCGCGAACGCCGCGTCGTGCCGCAGCAGCATCGTGGTGATGTCGAGCCTCGCGGCGCGCAGACGGGGGTGGGCGCCGTAGAGGTAGCCGCAGACCATGTCTTCGGAGCTCAGGCTGATGTCCGAGGCGACGGTCTCGCCGCCGATGCGGTATTCGGTCAGCACGGCATCGCCGCTCGCCACCAACTTCCGCACAGTGCGCTGCAGATGGGCGCGGAAGCGGGGGAGCAGGTGCTCCGGCGTCACTCCGCGGCCCTCCCACTGCAGTTCGTGCAGTCTCAGCATCGTCCGTACCGCGGCGGTCGCCTCCGCGGGACCCACCAGGTGCTCGGTGACACCCGCCTTGTCGATCTTGCGCAGCTTCTGCCGGGTGCGCTTGGCGCTGGGTGCCGGCAGCCGCTCCAGCATCGTGTCCATGGACACGCCCGGCAGCTCCAGGCACACCGAGTCCCGGAACTTCCGGCGCGGGCCCGCCCACGCGTCGTAGAGCCGCTCGGCAGCAGCACCGGGACGCACCTCGCGGAGGTCCACCACCGCGCCCCGTGCCACCCGGTGCAGCGCTCTCGCCAGGGCCGGGGCGGCATCGGGGTCGCCGTCGTCCAGCAGCACGTCCGAGAAGTCGGTGATGCCGCCGCCGAGGGCGACCAGCGTGGGCAGGGGGGTGTACGTGAGCATCATCGGTGCGGCGCCGACGAGTTCGCCGCTCCTGCTGACCAGCACGACGCGGAGCCGGCCCGGGAGGCCGTAGGAGAGCCACCACGAGTGCAGCCACGCGTGGCTCTGGAACGGGGTGGAGGACCTGCTGCGGCGGCGCAGGCCGTCCCACTGTCCGGCGAGTTCGCCAAACACTTCGGGATCGCGGACGAGCCTCGCGGACGTCGCCGTTCCCTCAGGGGCGGCCGGGGCCTTCGCGGAGGCGGGCGCCGCCGTGGCGGTGCCCGCGCTCGCGGGTGTCCGGACGGCGGTGCTCATCGCACCGGCTCCGCACGCTTGCCGGTGCCGCTGACCTCTGCGGGCAGGGGTGCGGGCGCGGCGGCGGAGGGGGCGTCATCGGCTGAGGAGGCGGCTGAGACGGCGGCCTCGTCGAGGCGGTGCGCGGGGGAGGCGCCCGGAGCGGCGGCGGGCGACCAGTCCGCCGGGTGAGGCCGGCGGCCCCGCTGCGGACGTGCGAGCAGCACGAGGCCGCCGATCAGTCCGCCCGCGCAGCCGCCGACCCCGACCGCGACGGAGGAGGACGGCGAGACGGGCGCGGCCGGAGCCACCGCGTCCGAGAGGACGGTCAGCCGGGCGCCCGTCCGCTTGACGCTCGCCTTGGCCGTCCGCGCGAGGGCCTTGGCGACGGCGTCGGCGTTCTTCGCCGCCTGCTTCGGACGGGGCGACGAAGCGGTGATCTGCACCATCGGGGCGTCGGGCGAAGTGGTGGCCTGCACGGTGTCGTTCAGCGTGCCCCGGCGGAGCTTCGCCTTGGCTTCGGCCTCGGCGAGGACGACCGGGTCGGTGGCGACCTTCCCGTACGCCTGCGCGTATCCGAGGGCCGACGCCGCGTCCGAGCGGCCGGCGGGGGAGACGACCACGTAGCTGATGGCCGCGTACTGCGGCGGAGTCGCCGAGGAGTAGACCGCGCCGCCCGCGGCACCCAGCGCGATGCACAGCGGCAGCGGCCACCACCTCGGCACGCGGCGAAGGGACGCGGCGAGGCGGCCGGGACGGCGGCGCTCGCCGCGGGGCGCAGCCTCGGGCGCACCGCGCCGGGCGGACTTCGTGCGCTCGGCGGGCTTGGTGCGCTTGGCGGACTTGCGCGTCCTCCCGGCCTTACGGGGCTTCTCCGTCCGCGAGTCGGTACGGGACGGCTCGGCGGCGCGGTTCTCCCGTGTGCCGCTCGCCGTCCCGGCCTCAGCGCCTACGGCGTCTTCAGCGTCCGCGGTGTCCGTGCCTGCCGTCTCCGGGTCTGCGCTCTTCGCGTCGGCGGTCTCCGTGTCCACCGTCTTGGCGCCGTCCGCCGCCGTGTCCGCGGCCTGGGCGTCTCCGGCCTTTCCGGCGTCACCCTTCGGGGCGTCGTCTTCCGCGGACTCGGCGGGCTCCGTGCCGGGCCCGCCTCTCGCCCGCACGGTCCGTTCCGCGTCGCGCGGTGCCGGGGGAGCGGCGGGCGCCTCCGCGTCCTCGGTGCCGAGGGCGATGCTCTTGGTGCGGAGGCCCTTCGCCGCGACCGCCTGCTTTTCGGAACCATCGTCCCGGGACGCTGGCTTCTCCTCTGCCGGCTCGCCCGCGACGTCGCCGGTCCCGGTCCCCGCCGCTGATCCCGCGTCAGCTTCCGCCTGCGCTCCGGAAGATGCGGGGTCCTCCGACTTCCCGGCGGTGGCGCGGTCCTTCTCGTCGACCGCCCCGGTGGCGCCGTCCTTCGCGGTGGCCTCCCCACTCGCGCCGGTGTTCCCGGAGCCTTCGGCGTCCTTCGCGGGCGTCTCGGCTTCGGCGGCAGCGGCCGCCTCGGCCGCCGGCCTGGCCGTGCGGCCCGTCGCGCCGCGACGCGAGGAACGGTTCGTGCGTGTCGAACGGGAGGCCGGACCGGTGGCCGACTTCGCTCCCTGTGCGGCTTTGGACATGGCAGTGCTCACCTCGTTGTCATGGGAAGGTTCGTCGGCGCCGGGGAGGGAGCCGGGGCCACCGCGGGCGGTGCCGGGGCGGGCAGTTGCGGGGCGGTGCTCGTCGCAGCGCGGTAGAGGGCCATCAGACGTTCCGCGCTGTGCGCGATGTCGTAGCGCTCCACGACCGGGGGCACGGGCAGCCGCCCGGCTCCTGCCGTCTGGTACTCGCGCAGCAGCGCGGTGAGTTGGGGCACGCCGGTGCCGATACGGCGGGCGCCGGGCGCCTCCTCCGGCAGCAGGTCCTCGACGGCGGGGCAGGTGACGTACAGCGCGGGCAGGCCCGCGGCGAGCGCTTCGAGCACGGCCAGCCCGAACGACTCCTCGGACGACGGCGACACGAAGACGTCCATGGCCGACAGCACTCCGGGGATCTCCCACTCGCCCCCGGCGCCGGAGGCGGCGACCGTCCCGTCGCACTCCCCGAGCAGATGGATCCGGTCCTGCGCGCCGAGCGCCTCGACGATGGCCCGCAGGTTGCCGTGCTCCGGGCCGTCACCGGCCAGCAGCAGATGGGCGTCCGGGAGTACGGCCACAGCGCGCACCAGCGTCTCGAAGTGCTTGCCGGGGACGAGCCTGCCCACGCCGCCCACCACGAAGGCCCCCTCCGGGATGCCGAGCCGCGCCCGGGTGCCCGCGCGCAGCGCCGCGTCGAAGCGGAAGCGGCTCGCGTCGATGCCGTTGGGCACCGTGTGCACGCGTGACGCGGGGACGCCCCACCTCCGCAGCCGGCGGGCCACCGTCTCGGAGACCGCGACGGTGGAGCAGCCGAGCCGTTCGGCGGCCAGGTAGAGCGCTCTGACGCCGAAGTTGAGCGGCCGTCCCTCGATCTCCTTCTCACCGAGGGAGTGCTCCGTGGCGATCACGGCGCGTACGCCGGCGAGCCGGGCCGCGAGTCGTCCGTAGAGGCAGGCGCGGTAGAGGTGGGTGTGGACGAGGTCGTATCCGCCGTCCCGGATGAGCTGCACCAGGAGGGGGAGGACGGTGATGTCGCAGTTCCCGCCCATGCCGAGGTGGGTGACGCGGTGCCCGTCGGCGAGGATGCCCTCCGCGACGGTGCCGGGCGCGGTGAGGGTGAAGACGTCGCAGCGCGCCGGCAGGTGACGCAGCAGCAGACGCAGTTGCTGCTCGGCGCCCCCCACGCCGAGTCCCGTGATGATGTGTGCGACCTTCACCGCTTGCTTCCGCTCTCGTCGTCCGTCTGTCCGGCCGTGGAGGCGCCTTCGCCGGCCCGGTGCGCCTGCGAGGTGGCGTCCTGCGGGACGGCGTGCGGCCGCTTCGGTCCGAGGGCCGCGCTCTCGGAGACGGGCAGCGGCTTGCGGCGCAGCGGGTGCAGGGCTCTCTTGAGGAACAGCCGCACCGAGTTGTCCGACGCGTCGACGTGCACTCTGGGCAGGGCGTGTACGCCGGTGAGCGGGCCGGGGTCGATCGCGCAGGCGTAGCCGTAGCCGGCGGTGCGCACGGCGTCGACCGCCCGAGCGTCGACGGTGCCGTACGGGTAGCAGAACCCGGCGGGCGCGGTGCCCGTGATGTCGGCGATCAGAGTGCGGCTGTGCCTCGTCTCGCGTTCGAGCGTCGCGTCGTCGGCGGTGGTGAGGTCGGTGTGGAGCAGGCCGTGCGAGCCGATCTCCATGCCCTCGGCCTCGGCCGTCCTGATCCCGTCGGCGCTCAGCAGCGGTTTGCGCGGCCCGAGTTCGTCCCACGCGTTGTCGCCGCCGAGCCGCCCCGGCAGGACGAACACGGTGGCGGTGCAACCGTGCCGGCGCAGCAGCGGCAGCGCGGTGTCGACGAAGTCCGCGTAGCCGTCGTCGAACGTCAGCCCGACGAGACCGGCGCCGCGGCCGGACGCCCGGGCCCGCATCAGCTCCCCGACGCTCACGCCGGTCAGGCCGCGGCTGCTCAGCCACCGGAGCTGCCGGTCCAGCCGGTAGGGGGAGACGGTGATCCGGTACGGGTCGTCGGCGCAGGTGGAGACCGAGTGGTACATCAGCACCCAGGGCGGGCGGCGCCGCTGCATGATCATCGGTGCGGTGGAGGGGGCCGTCACCGGCTTACGGGACGCGGCCGGCACGGGGACGCGGCGCTGTGGCTTGGGCAGCGCGGACGGGACGACGGTCTGGCGGGCGCGGAGTTCACTGGACATGGGCGAGCCTTCGTTTGACGGTGGCGAACAGCTGCGGCACTTCCGGCGCCCGTACGAGGTGAGCCACGGACGCGAAGACGACGAGCACGGCGACGCCGCCGGCCAGCACCCCGGCGAGCGGGTCGTGGACGAGCTGGGCGGCGCCCCAGCCGGCTCCCGCGGCGGCGGCACAGGCCGCCGCCAGCCGGGCGATCCCGGCCGCGACGCTGCGCACGTCGATGGCGACCACGCGGGCGCCCAGTCCCCGCAGCAGCAGCAGGGCGGCGAACGTGATGCCGAGGGCGTTGGCTGCGGCGATGCCGTGCACCCCCCAGAAGCGCACCGCGACCGCCCCCGCGATCACGGTGACGGAGAGGCCGGCGCCCATGACCGCGGCCGGGTACCACGGAGGCCGGTCGCCGGAGAAGAAGGGGCGCACGAGCGCGCCCACCATGCTGTGGCCGAGCAGGCCGCAGCTGTAGACCCGCATCACCGACGCGGTGTCGCCGGTGTCGCGGGCGTCGAACGCGCCCCGCTGGAAGAGGAGCTGGATGATCTGCGGGGCGCAGGCGGTGACGAACGCGGTGCCCAGCAGCACGACGATCGCGACCAGCGCCAGGTCGCGTTCGACGCGGCGGCGGGCCCGCTCCCTGTCGCCGTCGGCCATGGCCCGTGCGACGACGGGGAAGGTGACGGTGCACACCATGAGGGAGAGCACCATCGGCATCTGCGCGACTTTCTGCGCGTAGTTGAGGTGCGAGATGGCGCCGGCGGGCAGCGGAGCGGCCAGGAAGCGCTCGAAGAGCACCTGTCCCTGACGTGTCAGGGCGAAGCAGAGCACAGGGGCGAGCACTCCGAAGCTCAGCAGTACGACGGGCCGGCGCGCGACGCGTCCCCCGATGCGCTCGCGCACGCCCTCCCGGAGCCCCGGCCCGGCGCCCGCGGCGTCCCCCGCCGGAGTCGCGTCCGCGGCGGACGGGACGGTGCCCGGCGTGCTCGCGGCGCAGGCAGCGGGAGCGAGAGGGTCGGAGTGCCCGCGGCGGGCCGCTCGTCCCGGCAGCCGCGCGAGGAACGGGGGAAGTTGGACGAGGACCATCAGCAGCCCGCCGACGGCGACCCCGAGCGCCGCCGCCCGTACGCCCATCTCTGCGTGCCCGGCGAACATCACGGCGATGATCGCCACGTTGTAGGCGACGTAGATCGCGGCGGGGGCGACGAAGTGCCGGTGGGCGCGGAGGGCCGCACTGCAGTATCCGGCCAGGCCGAACGTCGCGACCGTCAGCGAGGTCAGGCGCATGCAGTCGACGGCCGTTCCCTCGTCGGGGAGCCCAGGCGCCAGCAGCCGCACCAGCAGCGGCGCGGCCCAGGCCAGCAACGCGGCCGCCACCGCCAGCCCGAGCGAGAGCCGCGGCAGCGTCGCCGTCACGACGGCCCACACGGGGTCGGGCCCGCCGGGGAGCTCCTCGCCGTCGCCGCGGTCGCGGGCCGCGCGCTGTGCCAGGGCCAGACTGAACGCGGGCACCAGGACGAGCGCCATCGCGTCCTCGATGAGGAGCGTCGACGCGAACTCCGGCACGGTCCACGCGACGAGGAAGGCGTCGGTGTCGGCGTCGGCGCCGAAGAGGCTCGCGATGGCCTGGTCGCGCAGGAGGCCGAAGACGGCGCCCGCCGCGGTGAACGCCGCGGTGACGGCGGCCGCCCTCGCCAGGAACCGGTTCAGCCGAGGGGGCTCGCCGGTCTCCGGGCCGGTGCCCGTCCCGGGGCCGCCGCCGTCCGGCGCGGTCGTCTCCGGGCGGACGCCCTTCGAGCCGGGCAGGGGTGCGTCGCCGGCCGAGCGGGAGGTGTGCGTGTCCGTCATGGGAAGGACGTCCCGCCGTCGGCTCCGGGGCGGACCGCCAGCGCCCACCAGGCGACCGCTCCGAGGACGACGGCCGTCAGCACGGTGGAGGGCCCGCCGATGTCGGCGTAGAGGAAGTCGACGGCCTGCCAGACCAGCAGTCCGGCGGCGACGAGTCCGCAGTCGGCGGCGCCCGGCGCGCCTGACGTGTGCTGCTCCCCGGCGGCCGCAGGGTCCGCGGCGTACCCGCGGCCGGCCCGTCGCGCGACGTGCAGACGCCGCATGCAGCACAGGCCGAGAGCGGCCCCGCCGCCGACGAAGGCCACGCTGCCGACGAGGCCCTGCTCGCTGAGGACCAGCAGATACATGTTGTGCGGCGAGAGCAGCGGCTCCCGCTGGAAATGCATGCCCGCGCCGGCCGTGTCGCTCCCGGAGGACAGGCCGAGGGAAGCGTGCCCGTCGCGGTGGGCGGGGAAGTTCTTGGGGCCGACGCCCGTGGCGGGGTCGGACTGCCAGATGCTCACCGCGGCCGCCCAGAGGCTGTAGCGGTCGGTGACGGACCGGTCGGGCGCGGAGTTGACCTCGAAGATGCTGCTGACGCGCTCCTCGAACATCGCGGAGCCGACCCCCGCTCCGCCGACCACCACCACCGCGGCGGCAGCCAGCGTGACGAGGACCAGCAGCGCCCGGCGCACCCCGGAGAGCAGCAGCACGGCCGCGCACGCCAGAGCGGTGGCGATCCACGCGCCGCGGCTGAAGGAGAGGACGAGCGGTGCCGTCAGCGCCGCCGCGCACCACAGCGAGCAGACGCGCATCCGCCGCGACGTCGTACCGGCCGGGGCGACGCCCAGCGCGAACGCCGCGACCAGCGCGTACGAGACGACCGTGGACATCCCCATGACGTCCAGCGCGCCGAAGGTGCCGACAGCGCGGATGTCCTGACCCATGTAGGAGGCGCCGGTCCCTGTCAGGTACTGCACGACGCCCACCGCGCCCTGCACCAGCCCGAGCAGCATCATCGCGCCGCACAGGACGCGGAAGTCGCGGGCGTCGCGCATCGTCAGCAGCAGCGCGGCGGGGACCACGACGAAGATCTGCAGGTAGCGGGCGAAGCCGGTCAGGCTCGCGGAGGGATCGGCGGACGCGGCGGTGGTGACGGCGAAGGCCACGGCCGGTGCCCCGAGCACCAGCGCCGCCCTGCCAGTCAACCGGCCGCCGCGTCCGCGCAGCAGCCTCACCAGGCACCACACCACCAGCACCAGTGAGGCCGCGTCTGGGACGGTGACCTTGCCCGACGCCGTGACGTCGCCGGTCTGCACCGGCGCACACAGCACGAGCACCGTTGCCACCGCGGGAAGCATCGGAGCCCAGCGTTTCCAGAACCCGCTCCGCGTCCAGGACTTCGGACCCGCGCGGCCCGTCCGGTGGTCGCGCAGGTCCCGCTCGTCCCGGAAGCGGGGGTCGTGGGGCGCGGGCGGGCCCGGCGGACCCGCCGGGGGTTCCGGGGCCGGTCCGTCCGCGCGGTACGGCTGCCCGGCCGTCCGCCGCCCGTCCCCGTTCGGCGGACGCCGGCTCTCCGGCAGCAGGACGGTCACCGCGCTCACCGCCCTTCGAGGCGGAAGAACGACGTCACGGTGCGGCACATGATCTGGACGTCCTGCCACAGCGACCACGTCTCGATGTAGTGGTTGTCGAAGCGGGCCCGGTCCTCGATCGAGGTGTTGCCCCGCAGCCCGTGCACCTGGGCCAGGCCCGTGATGCCGACGGGGGAGCGGTGGCGCTCGGCGTAGCCGGGGAGCTCGTCGCTGAACTGCTGGACGAAGAAGGGCCGTTCGGGACGGGGGCCCACCAGGCTCATGTCGCCGCGTACGACGTTCCACAGTTGTGGAAGCTCGTCCAGGGAGGTGCGGCGCAGCAGCCTGCCCACGGTGCTCATCCGGTCGTCGCCCGCGACGCTCCACAGCGTCGCCGCCTCCGTGGCGTCGGCGGGCTTGATCGTGCGGAACTTCAGCAGCGTGAAGGGACCGCCGCCCAGTCCGACCCGCTCCTGACGGAAGATCACACCGGGCCCGTCGGAGAGCCGCACGGCCAGCGCACACGCCGCCAGCACGGGCGCCGCGACGATCAGCGCGGGCACCACCAGGACGAGGTCCAGCATCCGCTTCCGCCAGCTCCAGCCCGAGCGCGGGCACTCCAGGGAGAGCCGCCGGCAGGAGAAGCCCCACACGTGCGCGGGGCCCGCCCCGTGCGTGCCGTGGGCGCCCACCGCGCAACCGGGCCGCACCAGCCACCCGGCGACGCCCCGCTCGCCGAGCAGCCCCGCGAGCAGCGCGTTCTGCGGCTGCTCCCAGGGGGAGTGCAGGAAGACCGCGTCCTTGACGGTGTTCTGGATGACCGCCCGGGTCACGTCCTCCAGGGTGACGACCACCGGCAGCGGCGCTTCGCCGGCGGGCGCGCCGCCGCCCGTCCCGCCGTTCTCCGCCCCGAGGTCGACGAAGCCGACCGGCCGCAGTCCGTAGCGGGGCTGCTGCGCGAAGATCCCGGCGACCGTCCGCGCCAGTTCGCCGCTGCCCACGACCAGAGCTGGACGCGGACTCCGCCGTGCCCTGGCGTGCCGCAGGCCGTGCACGAGGGCCCGCGCCGTCGCGGTGAGAAGGGAACCCGCCGCGATGGCGGCGAGGAGCACCATCCAGTGCAGCCCCGCGGGACGTCCGAACGCCGCGAGCAGCGTCGCGGCCACGCACCAGGCGACGGCGGTGCGGGCGGTCAGGGCGGGCAGTTCGTCCAGCGCGTACGTCTGGAGGCCCGGCTGGTAGAGGCCCTTGCGGGCGTTGAGGGCGAGGACTCCGCAGACGACCGCCCCCAGCAGGAACGGGTCGGCGGTGCCTTCGCCCACGGCGAGGACGACGGCCGCCGAGGACAGGGCGTCGGCGGCGGCGAGCGCGCCACCGCCGCGGTGACGCAGCCGCAGCAGGTTCTTCCGCCGCCGCAGCCCGCCGACGGGCGGCGGCGGGGGCGACGTCTGGGACACCCGGGGGGCGGCCGGGGCGAGCGTGACGGTGCCGTCCGGCAGGTCGCCCTGCCCCGGCCGGGGGCCCGTGCCCCGGGTGCCGTTCGCCGCGCCGTCGCGTGCGCTGCCCTTGTCGGAGACCGTCCTCGTGGCGACGCCCGCGCCCCGCGCCTTCTCCTCGGCGCTGTCCGTCGTCATCGGGTCTGCCGCCGGCCGTCCGCAGGGGCGTGGGAGCCGAGCACTTCGCGGTACAGGTCCAGCACGGAGGAGGCGGTACGCCGTACGTCGAACTCGGCCGTCACATGCTTGCGGGCGGCCTCCCCGAGGTGGGCGCGGAGAGCGTCGTCACGCAGGATCCGGGTCACGGACGCGGCGAGAGCCTCGGGATCGTCCGGCGGCACGAGGCACGGATCCTCCTGCCCGGGCGGCAGGCACTCGCGGGCGCCGCCCACATCGGTGACGACCACGGGCCGCCCGCAGGCCATCGCCTCCAGCGGCGTCAGCGCCATCCCCTCCCAGCGCGACGGCAGAACGGTCACGTCGGCCGCGGCGTACCACCGGTCCACCGCCTTGCTCGCCCCGGCGAAGAGCACCTGCCGCGGCGCACGGGCCTCCAGCGCCGCGCGGTCCGGGCCGTCGCCGACGAGTACGAGCCAGGCGCCGGGCACCTGCTCGGTGACGTCCACCCACGCTTTGAGCAGCGACTTCTGGCCCTTCTGGGGGCACAACCGTCCGACGCACACCACGAGCGGGGCGTCTTCGGGGAGGGCCCGGAGCTGCGGGAGAGCCGCCCGGCACGCGGCCCGCGCGGCCTCGTCGTCCCCTGGGGAGACGCCGTCCCCACCGCCCCCGGAGGAGACGGTGAAACGGCCGAGGTCCACGCCGTTGGGCACGACGGCCCACCGTCCGTCGACGCCCGCCCGCTCACCCGTGCGCCGTTCGGCCTCGCTCACGCACAGCAGACGGTCCGTCCAGCGGGCCGCCGACCGCTCCCACGCGCGCGCGAGCAGCGCCGTCGCGCCGTGTACGGCTTCGAACGACCAGGCGTGCGGCTGGTAGACCGTCGGGACGTGTCCCCGCAGCGCGAGGCGTGCAGCCAGCCCCGCCTTCGCACTGTGCGCGTGGACGATGTGCGGGCGCACCCGCCGGATCAGCCGGTGCGCCCGCACCGTCTCCGCGGCCACCTGCGGGCCCAGCTCCCGGACCGCCGCCCAGTGCTCGACGTCGGCACCCGCCGCGAAGGCGTGCCCGCCGAGGCTTCCGCCCGCCGGGCAGCCCACGACGACGCGCACACCGTTCCGCACCTGCGCCCCGACCAGGTCGCTCACGACCCTGGCCACCCCGCCGTCGACCGGCTGAGCCAGGTGGAGAACCGTGAGACGGTCCTTTCTCACTTCGCGCTGGGAAAGCACCCGAACGTCTCCTCAAGCGTCACTGCCGAATACGTGTCCGGCGGGGTGGGGAAGGTCAGCGCCTGGTGCCGAACTGGGCGAACACGGCACCGAGCAGGTAGTCGTCCTCGGGCGACGCGAACCGGAGAAGGAGATTTCCCGCGCCGGAGCGCAGCGCCTCGCTCGCGTCGAATACGTCCGAGTCGTATCCGAGCGTGTTGCGGTGGGCGGGAACCCTGCCCTGTACTTCTTTTCCGCGGTCGGTGATCGTCGAATTGAAGGTGTCTCCGGCCGGGTTGGCGGAATTCGCCAGCGGAACGCCGGCACGCTTGTTCGGGGCGAGGGTGAGGGACTCACCGCCTGAGCCCCGGTCCCCGTCGTAACCCACGACGCCGACGGATCCCTTCGCGTTCGCCGGCACGTTCGTGCGGCGCGTCGCGATGGGAAGCCCTCCGGGGTGTTTCTCCGTCGCCGCGAATCCGTCCCAGACGGTCATGTCCCGAAGCGGCGAACCGCTGTTCTCGTAGGCCACGACGAGCGTCCAGCCGCCCCACGCGCCGGCCTTGGAGTGCCCCATCGCCACGTTGAGCTGCGCGACCGTGTACGCGCCCGGGCCGTGGTTCCTGACCAGGGACGTCACGTTCGCGGACGCCTGGTAGGCGTCGGCGCCGTCCTGACGGCGGTGCTTGTGGACGGTGTCCGCCTTGACCGCGCGGTAGCTTCCGCCCGGCTCGGCGAGCAGCACGCGGCCGTTGTCCTTCGCGGGCTTGACCTCGCCGACACGGAGGTTGCCGCCCCAGTACAGGCGCGCGTAGGACACCTTCGACTTCTTGGGGAGGCGCAGGACCGCACGGGTGGAGTTGTACGTGTTCTTGTCGCGGTCGATGTCGGAGTAGAACATCTTGTAGCCGTCATTGCGGCTTTCTCCGCCCCGCTGCGCGGAAGCGCACGGTTCCGAATTGCCGACCGCGCTGCGGCAGGTGATCGCGGAGTTCGCCGCGGTGGCGATTCCGCCGTGCTTGACGGCGTGGTAGCGCTCCTTGAGCGCATTTCCGGAAGGGGCTTTCGTGGAAACTCTGTGCCCGGACGCGCCCTCCTTCGCCGCGGTGTGCGTCGCGGAACTCGCGGGCGCCGTGAGTGACACCGTCGCCGCCGCGCACAGGACCGCGCACCACAGACCGTGAGCCGCAGTTCTTCTCTTGTCCACCATGGATGGTTCCGCCTCCCGTCAGAAAACAGAGAGACCTTGACAAAGGCGCTGACGGATTCCCGAGCGGCTCGCCGGTCATTTTTCCTTTTTCACTGACTAGCGGACACTCGATGGGCGCTACGGAGCCGAACGGAGCACGGAAAGAGCAGGAACCGGCCGTGGGCTAGTGTCGGAGCATGCCGCTGAGCTTCGAGACGGACCCGGCGATCACGCGTGAACTCAGCGACGGGCTCAGCTCGTTGTGGGCGGACGTCACCAACGCGGACGGCGCGGTCGGCTTCCTTCCCCCGGTCACTCCCGAGGACGTCCGCCCCGACCTGCTCACCCACCTGGCGGCCGTCGACTCCGGCCGCACCCGGATGCTGATCGGCCGCGACGGGACGGGCGCGGTCGCCGCCAGCGCTTTCCTGGCCTTCAACGCGCACCGGCTCAAGCGCCACTGGTGCTCCGTCTACACGGTGATGGTGCATCCCGGCTCGCAGGGCCAGGGCCACGGGCGGGACCTGATGTCCGCGGTCGAGAAGGCGGCGCGCGACATCGACGGCATCACCGCGCTGCGGCTCAGCTGCCGCGGCGGGCTCGGTCTGGAACGCTTCTACGTCAGCTGCGGCTACCGCGAGGTCGGACGTCTGCCGGGGGCGATCATGGTCTCCGACGACGACTTCAGGGACGACGTCACGTTCTGGCTGTCGCTCACCTGAGTCCCGGGAGCGGCGACGTCCACCCCCGGGAGCCCCGGGAGCCCCGGAGGGCCCAGGATGATCGCCTTCAGCGCTGTGTTTGACTGGAATGCGAGCCGCCGGCGCCCGTACGCACTCAGGCCGGAACCGGCGCCGTCCCGTCAGAGAAGCCCGGAGAAGATCTCGTGAGCAGCAAGTCGCACGCAACGCTCCGCTACACCGCCATGAGGGCCGGAATCTTCGCCGGCTGCTTCGTGGTCGTCGCCGTCCTGGCCTACGTGGGGATCATCCCGGAGGGCATCGGCAAGTCGAACCCGCTGTGGGTCGTGCTCATGGCCCTGGTGCTCTCTGCCCCGCTCAGCTACGTGCTGCTGCGCAAGCAGCGCGACGAGATGTCGGCGCAGCTCGTCGAGGGCGTCGACCGTGCCAAGCAGCGCATCGCGGCCAACCAGGGCCAGGAGGACGGCGCGGCGTAGCGACGGGCGCGGCCTCCGCGTCACCTCCCCGCAGGCGGCGCCCGGACTGTAACGCGAGTCACGCTCCGCTCCCCGGTGCGCCGGGAATGACCGTCATGCACCGGTGCGTTGTGGGTCGTCGTACTCCGCGAAGGAAGAACCTTCGGGGAGCCGCATTCCACGACCCTTCGCCGAGCGGGAGCGCGACGTGACCTCGTCCCCAGACACCTCACCGGAGACCCCGGACGCCTCGCACACCGCGGCACCCGGCCGGAGCCGAATACCCCGCGTCCCGTTCTGGGCGCAGATACTGCTGGGCCTGGTCCTCGGCGTAGCGCTCGGCTGGGCGGCACGGAGCGGCGACGTCTCCTGGCTGGGTACCGCGCTCACCAAGACCGGTGAGATCTTCGTCCAGCTGCTGAAACTGGTGGTCGCCCCGCTCGTCTTCTTCGCGATCACCATCTCGATCACCAACCTCCGCAACGTGCACAACGCCGCACGGCTGGCCACCCGGACGCTGCTGTGGTTCATGGCCACGTCGCTCATCGCGGTCGCCATCGGACTCGTCATCGGGCTGCTCACGCACCCCGGTTCGGGCACCGGACTCTCCGCCGGAGACGCCGCCAAGCCGGAGGAGGCGGGCAGTTGGCTGGACTTCCTCACCGGCATCGTCCCGACCGACATCGTCACGCCGTTCACCGAACTGCAGGTCCTGCAGATCGTGTTCATGGCCGTGGTCGTCGGCGTCGCCGCGCTCAAGCTCGGCGAGAAGGCGGCACCGCTGCTCACCTTCGGGGAGGCGGTGCTCGCGCTGCTGCAGAAGGCGCTGTGGTGGATCATCCGGCTCGCGCCCGTCGGCACGGTCGGCCTGATCGGTACCGCCATCAAGGACTACGGCTGGGACCTCATCGGCAAGTACGCGACGTTCACGGCCGACGTCTACATCGGCTGCGCCGTCGTCCTCTTCGGCGTCTACCCGCTGCTCCTGGCGACCGTCGCCAAGGTCAACCCCCTGCAGTTCTTCCGCGGCGCGTGGCCGGCCATCCAGCTGGCGTTCGTCTCCCGCTCCTCCGTCGGCACGATGCCCGTCACGCAGAAAGTCACCGAACGCCTGGGCGTGCCGCGGGACTTCGCGTCGTTCGCCGTGCCCTTCGGGTCGACGACGAAGATGGACGGCTGCGCCTCCATCTACCCGGCCATCGCGGCGATCTTCATCGGCGAGTTCTACGGGATCCAGCTGGGCCTGCGCGAATACCTGCTGATCGTCGTCGTCTCGGTCATCGGCTCCGCGGCCACCGCCGGGCTCACCGGCGCCACGATCATGCTGACCCTCACGCTGTCGACACTGGGGCTGCCCCTCGCCGGCGTCGGACTGCTGCTCGCGATCGACCCGATCCTCGACATGATGCGCACCGCGACGAACGTGGCTGGACAATCAGTATGCACGTTGCTCGTCGCCGCGCGTGAGGGCATCCTCGATCGCGACAAGTACGCGAGTGCACGGGGCGCTGACCTGGACTCCTTCGAGCCCGAGGGGCAGCCGGCGACTGCGGCGGCGTAGTCACCGCGGGCCGACTCGACAACTCCCCTGGTCTCTCTGGAGGTCGGGGGAGTTGCCGTGTTCTGGCGCCATGGCGTGGGCGCTCGGTGGGTACGGTCGATCTGGTATCTGCTGTGCTGCATCGTCTGCCTCGATGTGGCCCAGCACGCGTGCGTGATCGAGGGGAGCGATGCGGCATGCCGTCGGGCGATGCGCAGGGCCTGGAAGAGGGATTCACGTCGGCCGGGACTGCGGCGGTCATGGCCGCGGCATGCCGACAGGTTGGCCTCGACAGCGAGAGTGCGGAGCTGATCCGCTTCGGTGAGAACGCCCTGTTCCGGCTCTCGTCGCACCCGGTGATCGTTCGCATCGCACGGTCTACGGACTATCTGCCGTCGGTCCGGAACGAGGTTCAGGTATCGCGGTGGCTGTACCGCGAGGGGTTCCCGGCTGCGCGCGTCCTGGAGGACATCGAGCAGCCGATCGTCGTGGACGGGTGCCCTGTCACGTTCTGGCACCTCATTGAGGAGGGCGACCGCAAAGCGACGTACGGGGAGCTGGGCGGCCTCCTCCGAGACCTGCACGCCCTGCAGCTCCCGGAGGGGCTGGAGCTCCCGCCGTTCACGGTGTTCGGCAGGACGGACCTACGCATCAAGAAGGTCGCTGAGATCTCTGAGGACGACCGCGAGTTCCTGCGGAAACGTGGGCGCGAGCTGCGCGACCGGCTGGCCGAGCTGCGTTTCGAATCCCCGCAGGGCCCGGTCCACGGAGACGCTCATGTGCAGAACCTCATGGTGGACCGCAGTGGGAAGGTCCTGCTCATCGACTTCGAGGGATTCAGCTTCGACCACCCGGAGTGGGACCTGATGGTCACCGCGACCGAGCACCACAGCCTCGGCTGGCAGACAGACGAGCAGTACGCAAGCTTCGTCGGCGCATACGGGCGAGACCTTCGTGACTGGCACGGGTACTCGACCCTGCGCGGCATCCAGGAGTTCCAGATGACGACCTGGCTGATGCAGAACATCGGTGAGAGCCAGAAGGTCGCCGACGAATACGCGCGACGCATCGCCTCACTGCGCGACGACGACGCTCCACGGAATTGGCAGCCCGGGTGAGGCCCGCCTACTCATCGTCCAACTCGGCCATGGCTTCGTGCACTCGGTCGTTGAACTCCTGCACCGCTGGACTGGTGGCGTGTACGGAGACCTCGCGCTGGAAGTCCGTGACGTAGCGCTGAAAGCGTGAAGACTGGAGCGCGTCTCCACCGTCCACGGCCAGGCCGGCGGTTGTCACAGCGGCTTCGAGCTCGCCGTTCAATAGCTGACTCTGCGCGAGCACCATGCGGCAGAAACCCAGCGTGCGGGCGTACTTGGGGTCGGTAAGTTCGACCGCACGTTCTGCGAACCGTATGGCCTCTCTGCCCTGTTTCAGGTCGCGGAAGCAGTGGCAGAACTCTCCGACGAGTTCGGCCTCGTCCATGTACGCCAGCCAGTCCGGGTCGTCGGCGGTCTCCGCCCGCTCGAAGAAGCGCTCTGCCTCGTTCATGGCGTGCGTCGCGCCCCTGGCGTCCCCAGCTGTGGACAAGGCGCGGGCTTCGTGAGCAGAGAACAGAGCCATGGCGCGAGGTGTCGAGCGGCCCTTCCCGCCCTCGACGGAAGCTCGGGCAAGGCGCACAGCTCTCGGGGCTTGGCCCAAGTAGTTCGCCTGATGGCTCATGTTCGTGAGGATGCGAGCGCCCATCATGCGGTCATCGACCACTTGAGTGAGTCGCAGTGTGGCTATGAGGTAGCGGTCGGCTAACACGTGGTTGCCCGTGTCGTACGCGGTCCACGCGAGGAGTTGGGAGATCTCGGCTGCGGCGCCGAAGAGAGCGTTGCCCACCTTGTCGCTGTAGCTGGCGTTGAGCAGAGGCAGTACGTCCTCGCGGAAGTAGTGACGTAATGGACGGTGCCCATGCCCACCGCCGAACTTGAAGTCGAGATGCATGAACATCTCGGCGGCCGTTCGCATCGCTGCGACGTCCCTCATTCCGACACGGCGGGAGCTTGCGTCCGGTGGGGTGAGGCCGTCCGGACGGGAGACGAGCCACGACAGTACAGCTGAGTTGACCTCACCTTCGGGCAGGAGCAGGTCATCCGTGGACTGGTCCTCCGGACGGAGTTGGGTCAGCGCGTCCATGACGCTCAACGCTTCTGGAAGCGAAGCGGCGTAAGTGGTGCCGATGCTCGGGGCTGTTGCCGTGGCGACTCCGGGAAAGCCGAGGTCGCTGGGCGTGACTCTCCGCCGCAGCTTCTCGCCGAGCGCCTCTGCCAGGAACCCCGCGGTCTGCGGCTGGATGCCGCTGCCATCGAGCCAGCGCTGTACGGCGACGTGGGTCGTGCCCACGTGTGCGCCACGTCGGCGTGCAACGCCCTGGATCCGTCTCGCCAGCCCCTTGTTGGAGACGCCGGCCTCTGCCATGAGTGCGGCCAACCGGTGATTCGGTTCCTTGCTCATGATCCCCCTGCTACCGCGCGGGATGACACTAAGTGTTCATGGTGCCACGGACCACGGACACAGACGGAGGGGGTTCACGAGTGAACCCCCTTGCGATCCCCGTGAACCCTGGTGTGCACGTGAACCCCCTTGTGAACACTCCCCGTTACGTCTGAATCGCCCTTCACTGGTCTGCACACAACAGCGGGAGCCCTCCCGCTGGTGACCAAGGAGTGAGCGATGAAGTCCAGTGAGGTGCGAGAGCTACCGCTGCGAGCGGCCGGGCTCGCTCCGCTGGAGCCGGTCACGCTGGCGACAGCAGAGCGCTTCCGCTCGATCATGCTCGTAGCCGAGTCTCCCGAGGCCGCTCGAGTTGCACGGCAAGCGGGGCGGGAGGTCGTCCGGGACTGGGAACTGCCGTTGTCGGCCTGCGACGTAGAACTCTGCGTCTCAGAGCTCGTCGGCAACGCGGTCCATCACGCCACCCCGGACGGACGACTCACTGCCTTCGGCGGGAAACGGCATGTTGCTGTGGCCTTCCGGGCGTGGTCCCACTGGCTTTTCGTCGAAGTGTCCGATGAGGACTCAACTCCTCCGATGCTTCCGATCGGAGAGCTCCTCGAACCGGACCTCTCGCTCCTCGAGTCGGACGATGTGCTGCCGGACAGCGGTCGTGGCCTCTTCCTGGTGCAGAGCGTCGCTGACGCCGTCTGGTGGGCACCTCGCCACACAGGGGGCAAGAGCGTCTTCTGCCGCTTCGACGTCAACGAAGCCGCCTGAGCATGAGAGGCGGTTCGCAGACTCTGGAAGAGCACAGGCAGCCGACACCCGTCGTCAGGCGGGTCGCGGTGACTCTTCCAGGGACCGGGCGGAGACCAGCAAGGACTCCGTTGCGGTGGGTGGCCTCCCGATCTCCTCGTACGCCGAACGGGAGGTCACCCGAATACCAGGAGGGACACAGGTGGTTGGAGTGTCGAGCAGAAGTCGACGGATCACCGCGGTACGCGTGCGGCGAGGCGACCTCGTGAGCGTGCGCGGGCGTTGGCTGGAGGTGAAGGCGGCCCGGCTTGAGCGTTACGCGACTGGAGGGCCGGCGGTGGTCCTCATCTTCCAAGCCTTCCCGGCTCTTCGCGTACGGGCTGGCGAACGCGTCCCCGTACACAGGAGGGGGTGCCGATGAGCGGGTCTGTGATGCGCTTCGCGGATTGGGGCTTGACCGTCGACCAACACGGAGGGCCACCCATCTACGTCACCGAATGCACCACCTGCGCCGAAGAGTCAGCAGCCTCGAACGACAAGGGCGACCCGGAAATCTGGTGCCTGCGGCACGCCGGTCGCACTGGTCACACAGGCTTCCGAGCGACGTCGATGACCTTCTTCCGGGCTTCTCTGATCGAGGGCGTGCGGTGATGTTGCTACCTCGGCGTATCTGCTGGCGCCAGCCGCTCCTGCTCTCTCGACAAGACCGGGTGCGGTGCATAGGGCGCGGTGGCGATAGCCGACTTCGACGGAGCGGTGTGCGGCAGGCCCGCGACGCCCCTGTGCCGGACTACTGGTGCACTCCCGAGTACGCCCGACGGGAACTGAGCCGCCTGGCCGAATTGGCCGAGCAGCGGAATCTCATGCCGCCGTAGCGGCGAGAACGCGCGCAACAACCTCAGACACGAGACCGGGCCACCCCGCGAACCCTGGCAGGCAGGGGGTGACCCGGCAGAGATCCCGCAGGACCTCGATGCCGATGGTATCGGGGCTGCGGGCATGCTCATGTCCCCGCGGCTCGCACAGAGAGATCTGAGCAAGTCACTGCGAAAGGTGGGGAGTTGAGCCGTGTACGACTCGCATGAAGCTGGCTCGGCAAGCGACGAGATCGATCCCGACTCGGTCTTGTGGGTACGCGGGGTCGACTACGTCGCCGGCTGGCGCGATGCACGAGACGCTGGGACGGAACTCCTTGATGCGATGCAGGCGGCAGGAATGGACACCCACGGGCTGACCGTGCAAGCCGACGCCTATGCAGACGGCGGGGGCATGGTCCGACTTTCATGCTCCCCGGCGCTGGCAAGGGAGCTGGCACTGCTGTCCAGAGTCAAGGCCTTTCGCTTCCGTAGGCGCGTCAGTTGACGTTCCGGAGGGTCACGAGGGGGTCGTGCTTGCTCTCCACTCCGGTGCTTCGGGGTCCTCCCTGAACTCCAGCAGGTGTTGTCCTGCAAAGCGCTCGAGTGCCTCGCGGACCTCTGATGGGCGGACGTAGAAGAACTCCCGGCGGACGTTGACCCGGTTGACCCGGCGGTCCTCGAACTCCTCGTGGAGTTTGCGCTCGAGGCCGACCGCATCTTCGCTGAAGATCAAGGCGTGTACGTCGAAGCGGAACGGTACTGAGGCGTCGCCGAGTTCGTTGACGCGGTCCATGGGTTCCAGCCGGCGGGTCAAGCCGATCTTGACCATGCGCTCGCCGAAGGCGCCGATGTTGGAGATGACGTACACGTAGCCGGCACGGATGTTGGCCTCCCGGGCGTCCACCGCGGCCATTGAGGCTTCGATTTCGGCGAGCTTGTCTCGCAACTCCGCTGCGCCTGCGCTGTCATGTGTTCCTGAGGCGCGCAGTCGCTCGAGTGCCGACTGATAGTGCTGCCGTTCCTTGTCCAGACGGCTCCGCTCGCGATCCAGCTCTCTCTGAAGTCGCTCTTCTTCGCGCTGCTGCTCTCGCAGTTCACGCCGCCGCTCCTTCTCCTCCTCCTGCTTGGCGAGATGGTCGGCAGTCAGTTCCAATTCGCGCACGCGGAGACGGTGGTACTCGTCCGAGATGCGGATGTGCATCGTGGCACCAAGGCGGGCGATGGTCTGGCGGGACTTCTCGAGCCGGTCGATGAGGGAGGCCAGGCGGTGCGGGCGCATGGTTCGCACGGCGTTGTCGGCTTCGGCGTTGTACGCGCGCAACATGAGCTTGGAGAAGTCACGCACCATCTTCCTGCCCTGGGACAGCGACCCGTTGACGTGCCAGTCCGTAGCCGCCAGCACCGCACGGTTGTCCCTGGCCAGGGTCTTGACCTGGTCCTTAAGGGTGCTCAGCGCGGACTTGTAGGCGACCGCGTCCGCTAGAGGATGCCGGTACTCGTAGATCCCGGCTTCCTGAAGCATGGCTGCTTCTTCGGTGTGTACCACCTGGCCGCGGAGTTGATCCAGGCGCTCCTGGGCCCTCGATGTCTCTGCCTGGATGTCCGCGGCCCGGCGCACCAGGTCGTCATACGTCTGCCGTTCGCTGGCGAGCGCCTGATGCAGCTGATCGGAGGCTCGGTCGATCTTGGCGAGCAGCAACTCGTCTGCCTCCTGGTAGGAGGCGCGAAGACGTTCGGTGTCGACGACAAGAGTGGCCGCTTCTTCGCCCTGCACGCGCGAGAGTTGCTGGTACAGGGCGTTCTTCTCGGAGCCTTGCCGGGCGTGCTCGGCCTGTAAGCGCTGCAACTCAACCGTGAGTCGCTCCACCTCGGCTTCCGCCTGCTTGCGCTTCCTGCCGAAGACGCCCGGACTGCCGTTAGATCTTGCCGGGGGAACAGGCGATCCGCCGTACGGAGAGGCAGCAGGGGACTGCTGTGGGACCGGCTGGGGAGGACCGGTCGCAGATTCCACGGGTACCCATAGTTGCCAGCCCTCAGGCGGCGCAGGCCAGGAAGGGTCTGGTTGCCAATCGGCTGGCGGCACCCAGCCCTGCGGGGGTTGAGGCCAGGAAGGTGGTGGGTTGAAGCGAAATGACAAAGGATCTCCCACAACATCGAGATGGTTGACTAATGTATCAACTTGCGACATGTGAGAACTTAAAAAGGTTGTAGGAGCATATAAGCAGAAGCATGGCGTATGCCGTCTGGGATCACTGGCAGGCGACGATCGAAACCAAGAGGGTCGCAGCGTCTCGCGCTGTGGGTTGCCGCAGACCGGACTCGAGTGCAGCGGCCGACGAGCCCTGCAAAGCACCAACTGTCGTACGCCACAGCTAAGTTGGGCCGCATGGAAACGGCTTCCTTCCTGATGGTCCACGTCGGTCAGAGCACCAAGTCCCAGCGGAACCTGCAACACGGGATCGATACGTGCTCTTGGGGGTTTCCTCGATGGAAGCCGGAGTATCGCTCGGCCCGTCCGCGGTTTGCTGTGCTTGCCACAGGTGTGGCACCTCGCATGCAGCTCGAGGAGTGGGTAGCCCAGAAGATCACGGTGTATCTCTTCGAGGTGCGTGAGAGCTTCTATGCGGCAGAGGCGCCGCACTGGCCCGACGAGGAGGCCGAGCGCGTCATCAAGTACCCCGTGCGCTTCGGCATCGAACCGTTGGTGGTGATTGACGACGTCCGGCTCGATGAAGACGGGCCGCTGGGTCTTGCCGGCAGTGACGCCGTGCGGCGCTCAGGGACCCAGCAGGGTATCGGGATGCTAGTCGACATGAACCCTCAACCGTTGCTAGATGCGGCTGGGATCCATGCGGACTGGGCGGAGCGGCAAATGGTGCCTCTCGGTAGCACGCCAGGGGTCACAGCGGAGCAGGTGGAGGACCGCAAGCCCCCGAAGCGTAGGCGCCACGGAGCCGGCTTCGTCTCCGACCCGAAGAAGCGCAAGGCCATCGAACTGCATGCGGAAACCATGGCAGTTGCTCACTACGTCTCGGAAGGGTGGGCTGTCGAACGGCTCGGCAAGCCCTACGACCTTCACTGCACTCGCGGCAGTGAAGAGCGACGCGTCGAGGTGAAGGGGACGACGGGTGCCGCTACGAACGTCGAACTGACGATCAACGAAGTCGAACATGCGCGGAATCCGCTCCACACGGTGGACCTGTACGTGGTGAGCGACATCAAGGTGGATGTGCGGACCGATCCCTATGGGACGGCTGGGGGCAGAGTGTTGCACCTTCACGACTGGCAGCCGGCTGACGAGGACCTCAGGCCGAGGAGCTTCGAGTACCGGCTGCCCCTCTCATAGGTCCGCGGCTCGCTCAGCCGGTTTCCGCTGGGGCCGCATGTCGTCCACCACGGCTCGTTTGGAGATTTCTCTTGCCCTTCCTTCGCATGTCTGCACGCACGCTGTTCGAAAGAGGCAATGGTGGTGGCCTCGCCGATGAGCTCGCCCAGCAATACCGCTCCGCTCTCTATCGACTCCCCTCGCCAGGGGAGTACCGCTCATGGGTGAACAGCCTTCCGGCGTTGGCAGCGGTCCTGCGCGATGCCGAGCTTGATGACGTCGAAGTTCTCATCGAGCAGAAACTGCCCCTCACCAGTTTGCGTGCGGATGCCATCCTCGCTGGCTCCCATCCGACGACTGGAAGGCCTTCCTACGTCGTCGTCGAGCTGAAGCAATGGAGTGCGGCGCGACTCGTCCCAGAGGCTGACGACCTCTGTCTGGTCGAGGGCAGTCGCAACCACGCGTCGTTGCATCCCGTCGCCCAGGTGCGTCGCTACTGCGACTACCTACAGGACTTCACGAACCTGCTCAGCGATGAGGAAGACGTTGTGACCGGTGTGGCTTACCTGCACAACGCTGCCGATCAGGACGTCGATGATCTGTTCACCATGGCTGAGGCGAAGGCTCAGCTCTTCACGGAGACAACCCGCGGCGCACTCATCCGCTACCTGCAGACCCGACTGTCCCCTCAGAGCGGCTCTCTGGAAGCGGACGATCTGCTGAACAGTCCCGTCGCTCCGGGTAGACAACTGATGCGAGTAGCCGCAGACGAGATCATCCGAGGTGACAACTTCCGCCTCATGGATGAGCAACAGATTGCCGTGTCCCTGGTCAAGCGAGCGGTGGACCGGTCGCGCACATCCGATCAGAAGGAAGTCATCGTCATATCAGGGGGCCCAGGTTCGGGCAAAAGCCTCATCGCTTTGCATCTCATGGGCCACCTCTTCCGGAACCTCCGCACTGCTTTCCATGCGACCGGGTCCAAGTCCTTCACCACCACGCTTCGACACGTGGGCGGTCAAACGAACGACCGAATCCCCAAGATCTTCCGCTACTTCAACGACTTCGAGCGGGCAGAACGTAACGGTCTCGACGTCCTGATCTGCGACGAGGCACACCGCATGCGGTTGCGGTCGTCAGGATCCAACGCACCGGCTTCAGACGGGAACCATCGGAGGCAAGTAGAGGAACTCATAGACGCCGCCAGAGTTCCCGTTTTCCTGCTCGACCAGCACCAAGTGGTGCGGCCCGGGGAGATGGGAAGCGTCAAGGACATCGATCGGGCCGCACACGCCCGGGGATGCCTTGTTCGCCACGTCGATCTCAACAACCAGTTCCGGCTCGGTGGTAGCCGTGCCTACGAGCACTGGGTTCTCCGCCTCCTTGGGCTGGAGGCTGGCGGCCCTGTCCCTTGGGAGCCCGACGGCAACTTCAACGTACTGATCGCCGACTCACCACAGGAGATGGAGCAGTACCTCCGCGCTCAGCACGACGCAGGGTATGCGACTCGCATGACAGCCGGCTTCTGCTGGCCGTGGAGTGCTCCGCGGAATGACGGCAGCCTTGTCGAAGATGTGGTCATCGGAGACTGGCGTAAGCCCTGGAACGCCAAGACGATCGCCCCCGGAGCGCCCGCATCTTCGCTATGGGCGACAGAACAAGGAGGCTTCGGTCAGATCGGCTGCATCTATACGGCGCAGGGGTTCGAGTACCCCTGGAACGGCGTGATCTTCGGCTCAGACCTGGTATGGCGCAACGACAGGTGGGAATCCAACAAAGCTGAAAGCTGGGATGGCAGCTTGACGAGAACCTCTCCCCAAGAGTTTCACCAACTCGTGCGCAACACGTACAAGGTGCTGCTCACACGCGGCATGGCCGGCACCGTTCTGTACTCAACCGATCCCGAGACCCAAGCCAAGTTGCGGAGCCTCGTCGCTGCAGGCACCGCGGAAAGTTTGTAAGCATCACCCCTCCGCTTCCGGAGGGCGGATGATGGGTCGGCGAGCAAGCTGTCCACGCACGTGGTGTGCAGCGACTTCCAGGTACTTGTCGATCGCTGTCCGGGCCATGTCGTCTCGCGACTCCAGGTCCGCCTTATCCACAGCTCGATGCATGTCGCCTGCGCAGTCGAAGGCGGTTTGTGCGTCGTGTAGGAGGTCGACATCGTTGAAGAGCAGTCGAACGTGCGCGAGAGCTTGCCAAGCGACGGTACGCCGCCGGTAGGACTCGGTACGCGCAGCCAAGGCGGCAGGGCTATCCCAGTCCTCGTGAGCCCGGTGCCATCTTGCGTGCTGAGCCGACCGATACTCGTGCAGAGCCGTGGCGAGGTCCTTGCTCGACGTCAACTGCTCCTGTCGGAGCCTCTCTTCACGCTGAAACTGCTCGCTTCGCTCAGCTGTGCGCTTCTGGATGAGGAAGGACGCGCCAGCTCCCAACAAGGTCCCGATCACGGCGATGAGTGAGGTCAGCACAGCCTGCATAGCCGCCAGGACAGCAAAGCCCTGTGCCTTCTGACACCAGAGGCAGGGCAGTTGGCGCATATCCGCTGCCCGATGGCCGGAGAGGAGCGGCGCTGCACGCAACGATGTGCGATCACAATGACTCCTCCGATTCGAAACCTGTCGCTTCGTGCCATGGGTCTCGGCGCTCTGAGCTTGGGAATCACTGGCGGTTAGAAGGCTTTGGCCGCCTGGCCAGGCGGAATGGTTGTCCGCAGCCCGCCCTGCGCTCGGAAGATTCACCGTTGTTGACCGCTGTTCTCCGCTCTATCTGGTGCGCTTCTGGTCCAACAGCCGTGCGGGGAACTGGCGTTGCACCTCGCCCACTTCTCGGGAGAAGCCCAGAGCGAGGGCCGCAGCGAGCACTACGAGCAGATTTGCGATTACGGCAACGATCACCGGAACCACCTCCCCTTCAAGCCAAACGGCGAGGGCGAACAGCCAACTCATGGTGAACAGGCCAAACGCGACTTTCCGAAGCCAGGGTGCCCAACTGCGGCCTGCGATTCCGCCTTTGCATCGCCCCGACATCGGATGGTTCCGAGAGGCCGGCGAAGCGCAACGCCAGCCAACACTGTACCGGGGACGGTCACACGACCCTGACAGACCTCCGGCCGTTGGATCGCGGCACGCGAGCCTGCCAGGTGAGTCCTCCGGGCGCAGGCACGGCGGTACCAGCGTCGCCGATCAACTGCAGCACCCCCTGGCCAAAGCCGTGCAATGACAGTCACCATCCAGCATCGACTGTCAACAGCGGCCAACCTCGCAGGGCCCAGAGACGGCCCGAGGATCGAACTTGTGGTCTGGTGACGTCAGCCCTGAACCTCCACACTTCAATGACATGGGGGACAACGGATTGTGGATCGCAACGCTCACGGGCTTCACGGCTGTGCTAGCGAGCTGGGTGACCAGCCGCGGGCACACGCGAGCCGCACAGTTGCAAGCCGAGGCAGCAGCATCCATTCAAGAGAAGGCGCGACGAGACGAAGTGAGACGGACGTCGTACCTCGCCTTCCTTGAGCAAGCCCACCTCATGGGCAGTGAGTACCGCCGTACTCCAACCATCCTCAGCGTTGAAGATCACCAGGAACGCAACGGGCGCCTTACCGAGCATCGGGCACGCTTACGCGAGCTCTATGGATCCTTTACCAAGAGCTGCGACACAGTGACCGTCTACGGCCACACCAGCGCGATCCTAGATGCATGCGACGGAGTCTCTACTGCCTCGACGGCGGTGTACGTGGCCGTCGGCGAGATCGCGGAAGGAACACGGCCCGCCGCATCGTTCTCCGGAGTTCTTAACGACTACTGGTCAGCGGTTAGCGTCTTCATCGATGCTGTGCGCCAGGACGCGCCGTGATGCGCCGGCATGTCCAGTTGGCCCTCATCCAAGCTCCGTGCGTTCTGCACCGCCCTTGACTCCATGCGGCGGCCAGGGCCTCAGAGCGACGTTCTGTTGGGCGTTGAGCTGCTGTTGAGGGCTATTCAAGAACGTCACTGTCCGGCCTCGTTGGCGTCAAAATGGGCGTCAGCATCGCCAGGAGAGCCCCCCGCCGGCCGCTTGCTCCCCCCCAGAAAAGGTAGCCGAGTCTGCAGGTCAAAGCTGAGGTGGTGCACGCGTGCCTGCTCCAGTGAGCTGCCGGTGTTCGGGGGCGTGCATGGCGTGTGGCCCCCGGTAGGTCCCAACACCTCGACGATCTTCAGGTCTCGCGAATCCCACGTGTCGGACCCGCCATGAGGTGCAACCTCAGCGCCGTAACGGCCGTGTCGCAATTGACAGATGCGGTGCGACCTGCATGAACCAGTCTCTGCTAGTGCCCTCTTCGCTACGGGGGCCGCTTCAGGTAACTTGCGATACAAGTCACATTGCACCTGGGGGCGAGGTGCCCTGACTGAGGGGAGTCGCGTTGCAGCAGAACGGACGGCCACGGCGAAGCTCGAATTTCAACCTGGGGGCAGAGCAGGCGGAAGCGGATACCTTGCTGCGTTCGGCGTTTTACCAGTCGGACGATTATCTAACTGTGGCGGATCAAGAAGACTCCCGCTGTTTCTTAATTGCCCGCACAGGCAGTGGCAAATCTGCGCTCTTGCAGCAACTGCAAGAGCAAAACCCCGAACACGTCGTCAGGGTTGTTCCAGAAGACTTATCGCTCACCTACATAACAAATTTAGATGTCATGCGATTCTTGGATGAGTTGGATGTGCACTTAGATCCGCTTTTTATCGCCCTGTGGAAGCATGTGCTGCTGGTGGAATTAATTCGCCATCGATACAAGGTTGATTCATACGAGGCAAAAGTCAACTTCCTCACCACGTTAAGGGAGAAAATCAAGCGCGACCCTGCAAAGCGAGCTGCGTTGGATTACCTGGAGGACTTCCAGGATAGGTTCTGGGTTGAGGCCGATCAAAGAGTCAGGGAGATAACAGAGAAATTCGAAGAGAAGATCACTACGGAAGCCAAGAGCAAGATTGGGTTTTCGTCAAATACTGTGGCCAGCGTTGGCGCAGATTCGGGTGACACGTATAGCTCTGAAGTTCGCTCAGAATGGGCTGGCCGCTTTCAGCGCATTGTGAATGAGCAACAGATGGCTCGTCTCAATAAGATGTTGAAGGTGTTGGATGAGGATATCCTCGACAGTCGACAGCATTTCACGTATGTAGTGATCGATGACCTTGATCGAGATTGGGTCGATGGGAGGCTGGCTAATGCACTGATCAGGTGCCTTTTCCGTGCGGTGCTGGATCTGCAGAGAGTAGAAAATCTCAAGGTGATAGTTGCCTTGCGTACCAACATTTTCGAGCACCTCGATTTTGGCCATCGTTCTGGCGGACAAGAGGAGAAATTTCGTTCGCTCGTACTCCGCATGCGCTGGACAAAGGTAGAATTAGAAGAGCTGGTTAGTGAGCGCCTTCGCGTGTCATCTGCGCGACATGGGCAACAGATCAACTCGGTCAATAGACTCCTTCCCCGAAGCGACAGGGTGGCAGGAGACGCCTTTGACTACATGATCGACAGGACTTTGATGCGCCCAAGGGACATCATTGCCTTCTTGAATGAAACTCTTGCAGCTTCCTCCGGAGTCGAACGGTTGACGTGGGAGGACGTCTACACTGCTGAGGACACGTATTCGCCGAAGCGTCTGCTTGCACTGCGTGATGAATGGAAGAATTCCTACCCCGATATTGACCGGGTTTTCAGCCTATTCAGCGGGGTGACCCTGCCCATGACCCGGGAGCAATACACGCGGCGACTTGACGACGCTGCCTTACTAACACCGGACCCTGCTTTTCGTGGATCAAGATGGCTAGACCGGATGATGAGCGCTGTCTGGGACTCTCGCCCACAGAGTTGGATCGATTGGTATGGGCCGATTACATCGATGTTATACAACATCGGTTTCATCGGATGTCTATCGCATAGGTTAGGAAAATTCTGTTACGCACATTCGTCACCCGATTTTGCTGATCGTGCGAGTAATCTAGAAAGGGCGACGCATTTCACTCTCCATCCTGCGTTCCATGCAGGGGTGGATGCCCGCTGGGATGAGTCTTGGCGTCAGCGCTGAGATGTCGAAGAAGTGATGCGCCAGTTCTCCGGCCTGCGGACGGACGAGAGGCCAACAGCCTGACCTGCGAGTTGGCTGTTGGCCTCTGTCGTCGTCTGTCACCGTTGGGCTCCCTCGCACGGCCCCACGACGGCCCGAACCTCACTTGCCGGCCTCTCGTTGGGAACATGGGCACGACGGTCGCTGAGGTCATCTCGGCTGGCCCACAGGTTGCGTCGAGCCATCTCCGTCCTGCTGCGGTCGCCGTGGTTGCTGTACTTCGCTGCTGTACAGCAACCACGGTGCGGGGAGCACCGCTTAGGAGCGAGGCAGGGCACCGTTGTTGTGACCTGCACGTCTGCTACCTGGGCCGTAGCTCGATCCGTGCCCGCTGTGCGCCCTGATTCCCCGTGGTTCCCCCTCTGTTCTGGCACGGGTGTGGCACGACCTGCGCTGCTGGCATGTCACTTGAGAGCTGTGATTAGTGCGCCGATCCCCGCTAGCAGAGTTCCCGCTCCCGTCAACAGAGATGCCCAAGCGACTTTGCGGCTTTGTTGCCCTCCGCTAGGCTCAACACCGGTGGGAGTGTCAGACATGCCATTCCTTCCCTGCGCGCCTCTACTGAGGTTCGTTTTGGCCCCGTCCCAGTCTGGCGAGACACGGTGGACGGGGCCTTCCCTTGACAAGGGAACGTACTGCACCTTTGACCTGCCGCGATCTCTGACGGATTTCATTCAGCTGGCGTGAGCCGCTTAGTTGACGCCATTCGTCAACCGGCTCTGAAGTCGGAATGTTGCATATAGGCAACATGGCAATTCAGGCAAAGCAATGCAAAGTCACCCTCGCAGAGCACGGGTAAAGGTGGCTGAAAATCATCCGTGCCCGCAGCACGCACCTAGGTCGGTGGAGCGGCTTTGGGCTGGAGCTGCCTTGGGGCGAGAGATCAGGGGCTCGTAAGCTTTCCGCGACTCGGGCAGTCTCCTGACCTGCCCGCAATAGCCCGAAGTGAGCCCCTGATCTTCGAGGCTCGCCCTAAGGTGGCTGCCTAAAGCCGCGGAACCGACCGACCCCGCCGGCACCCTTCCCCTCTTCCGGGTCGCATCCGCGCGTGGTCCCGGCGGCCGGGCCGGAGCGGGGCGGAGACATGAGCGTCGGCCCGGCGGCGAGCCGGGCCGCGCGGCGAGCGGAGCGAGCCCTTGAGGAAGTGAAGAAGAGTTTCGACAAGCTGGGCCGTCAGTCCGGGACTGCGGCGAGTTGGCGCGGCGTTGTGGCAGTGATCCGGTAAGCCGCCTGCGCGAGGTTGCCGTTGGTTCGGAGTTCTTCGAGGAGCAGTGGGCGGTTCTCGCGGCCGTAGGTGATGCGCGTGGTGTGCAGCACCGGGGTTGCGTCGGGGAGCTGCAGGGCTGCGCGCTCGTCGGGGAGAGGCATCCGTGCGCTCGCCCTCTCTGACCAGGCGAGTTCGTGACCGGACTCCGCGAGGATCGCGTAGGCGCGTGCGGGGTCGGTGTCCGGGCTCTCGGCAAGCTCGGTGTTCTCGGCGGTCGCGAAGGGGATCAGGATCCGATGTGCGAGGCGCACGCCGGCGCCCGTGATCTCCCAGAGGCGGTCGACGACGAACACCGCCTCTCCCTCATCCAGTTCGAGCAGTGGTGCGCTGGCGGAGTCCGTGTGGGATCGGGACACGCTGGGCTCTTCGAGGAGCTTCCAGGCTTCGAAGCCAGCGTAGAAGTTGCCCTTGCAGTCTCGCGTAACGGTGCGGTCGACCGTGATGCTCGAGACCGGTGCGCTGCGGACGAAGCTGCCCTTGCCATGGATGACTTCGATGAGTCCTTCCGCCCGTAGAGCAGCGATGGCATTGCGCACGGTCGGGCGGGAGACCTGGTAGCGGTCGATGAGTTGAGACTCGGACGGCAGCGGGGTGCCCGACGGGTATTCGCCGCCCGCAATGCCGTCGCGGATCGCCGCGGCGACCTGGCGGTAGAGCGCCCCAGGGCGCTGGATCTCTGCCATGGCAGATGCCTCTCTTCGGCTTGTGCGTACGGCCGGTCCGTTGAGTGCGGTCCCGAACCGCTACTCGTGAGCCTCACGTCACTCGTCAGCATAAGTTGTTGCGCTCAGCCGTCAAGACGTGCATAGTCGTCACTCGTCAGTACGAGTGACGTCAGCCAATGACGTCTGATGGCCAGGGAGGCCAACAACCATGCAGTCCATACCTGTGGACGTATCCCGGCTCGGCGTGCTCCGGTGCGCCGTCGCGCCGGAGAAGAAGCTCAGCAACTACGAGACTCAGGAGGTCAAGAAGGACCGAGACGGCAACACGGTCTACACCGTCGCGGTGATGGTGCGTCAGGACGGTCGGCGGGTTTCGGTGATCGAGGTCGCTGTATCTGGGGAGCCGAAGGGCGTCATTGAAGGTGCCGAGGTCCGGTTGACGGGCCTGGAAGCCTTCGCGTGGTCGATGGGGGACCGGCACGGCATCAGCTTCCGGGCATCTGCCATCACGCCGGTTCCGGCCTCGCCGGTCAGCGCGAAGGGCGGGGGCGTCTGATGGAACGGCCCATCCTGCTTGCCTTCGCGCTGGCCCTACTGGCCTGGTTCCTCGTCCTCGGTGACCGGTTAAGGAGCCAGCGTCCGGACTGGCAATGGTACTTGACCGGGTACCCGCGAACGCTTCTCAGGATCGTGTCCACCTGGCGCAAGGTGGCGCTGATCAACGACCTGAGCGTTTCCTACGGCAGTTCCCGGCGCGTCGTCGGGGACATGGCAGTCAAGGGGATGCCGCTTCGGCGACAGGCTCCTCGGATCACCTTCCCGCGTCCGGTACCCGGCGGCCTGGTGCTGAGGGCTCGGCTTCGTCCCGGACAGACTCCGGCACCGTTTCTGGAGGCTGCCGAGGCTCTGGCGCACGCCTGGCGCGTGTACGCCGTGCGCATCGTTGCTCCGGAGCGGGGAGAGGTCGTCATCAGCGTGACGGCCCGCGATCCCCTGGAGAAGCCCTTCATCTCTCCGTCTGGGGACGGGTGGGTGCTGCTCTCCGCTGTGGTCGGAGCGCTGGAGACCGGTGGAACCTGGGTCCTGGACTTCCGGCGCATCCCACACTGGCTCATCGTCGGCGCGACACGATCCGGCAAGTCCACGCTCCTGGCGCGGCTCGTCACGCAGCTCGCTCCGCAGCCTGTCGCCCTCGTCGGGATCGACTGCAAGGGCGGGATGGAGCTTGGGCTCTTCGGTGAACGCCTTGCGGCGCTGGCGACCTCCAGGAGCGAGGCGGTAACAGTGCTCGGCGGGCTCGTGACAGAGCTTCAAGAGCGAATGCACAACTGCCGTTTGGCAGCGGCCCGTTCCATCTGGGAACTGGACGAGGAAGAGCGTCCCGTCCCGGTGGTGGTGCTCGTCGACGAGCTGGCCGAGTTGTACCTGAGCAACGGTTCCAAGGAGGACAAGGCCGAGGCTGAGCAATGCTCGACCTACCTCCTGCGCTTGGCCCAACTCGGTGCCGCGCTGGGTGTCTACCTCGTCGTGGCCGGCCAGAGAGTCGGTTCGGACCTGGGCCCCGGCGTGACTGCCCTTCGTGCTCAGCTCGGCGGCCGGATCTGCCACCGCGTGAATGACGGCGCGACCGCGGAGATGACCCTGGGGGACATCCACAAGGATGCCGTCGTCGTGGCACAGAGCATCGAGGCGAGCGAACAGGGTGTCGCGGTCATGGCCTCTGACTCCGGTGGCTGGGTTCGAGGACGCTCGCACCTGACGACCCCTGCCGAAGCCAGGGACACGGCATCGCGCCATGCCGAAAGCGCCCCGGCGCTGCTGTGCCTCACGAAGGTGGCGGCAGCCAAGGGAGGTGCGGAATGAGCACCGCCATGCCGCTCGTGGTGGTCCTCGGCATCATCACCGTCCTGCTTGTCCGCGGTCGCGATGTACGCGCCTGGGAAGCCGTGATCATCGGCTTGTTCGGCTTCTACACAGCCATGACACCCATCGGCTGGGCCGTGGTCGGCCTCGTGAACTGGCTGCTCGGCGGCTTCATCGGTGACTGAGAGGGGGCCTGCCTGATGCCGATGCGACGCGTGAGATGCCCCCACTGCAAGGGCGAAGGGAACCGCACCACATGGACCGGCCGACGCCGCCGGTGCCGAGTCTGCCGGGGAGCCGGAATGGTCCGCTGAGCCCCGACAACCGCCATCAGAAAGGAGTGACCGCATGGACGCACCGCACCCAGCCTCATCCATCCGTCCCCTCGGGACTTCGCCCCGGGGGAGCTCCCAAGCCGCTTCGGCGGCCCACCCTGGAAGGGACCCACCACCATTCCCGCCGAGATCACCTCGGCCGACGGACGCGCCGTGCTGGAGCGTGCGGCGCGTCTTCGTCGGCTTCCCCCGATCGACCAAGAAGTCATAGGACTCGCTCAACACCCCTTGTTCGACGGGTGGTTGGCACAAGTCACCGCCACAGGCGGCTGCGCCCACCCCATACATCTGACCGGCTCCACCAGCACCCGTGACGCCTCCTCCGGAGAGTTGCTCCACCACTACGACACATCCGAGGAACTCGGGGAACGCCTCCTCGTCAGGTGCCGCAATCGACGCGACTCCGTATGCCCGCCCTGTTCGCGGCTCCACGCCGGCGACACGTTCCACCTCGTTAGCGCCGGCCTTCTCGGGGGCAAGTCGGTGCCGGAGGACGTACGGGATCACCCTCGGCTCTTCATCACGCTCACCGCGCCCGGGTTCGGCCCGGTGCATCGGGTCAGTGACGGACGACCGTGCCGGCCCTGGCGGGCGACTGCGCTGTGCGAGCACGGGCGCGCCCGTGGCTGCCTTGACGTGCACGACTCCGCTGACTCCGCCGTGGGACAGCCGCTCTGCAGGGACTGCTACGACTATCCGGCGCATGTCCTCTGGCACGCCAACGCCGGACGGCTGTGGAAGGCGTTCACCGACAACCTCTACAACCACCTGGCCGCCAGGAGCGGGCGCACACGCAGCGGACTCCGTCGGGCGGTACGCCTCTCGTACGCCAAGGTCGCCGAGTATCAGCGGCGCGCGGCGGTTCATGTGCACGCCGTGCTCCGCGTCGATGGCCCCTCGGGTCCTGACGATCCGCCGCCGCTATGGCTTTCAGCAGGAGCGTTGAGGGAGTGCGTCGTCTCCGCGGCTGCTGCCGTCCGGCTCAAGACGGACTTCGCCCCTGCTTTGGGTGAGCACCAACTGCGCTGGGGCTCCCAGCTCGACGTCCGGCCGCTTCGGAGCTTCGACACGGCAGACGGGCTGACCGACGACGCCGTGGCCGCTTACGTGGCCAAGTACGTTACGAAGGGTGCCGCCGAGACTCATGCCGGTCTCGACCACCGCGTGACTAGCAGAGAAGACATCCTGTGTGCGTCTGTCTCCCCTCATGTCCGCCTGCTCATGTCGACATGCTGGCGTCTCGGAGGGTTGCCTGAGCTCAGCGAGCTGCGGCTGAGGGCATGGACGCACTCGCTCGGCTATCGGGGCCACATCCTCACCAAGTCCCGTGCGTACTCCACGACTTATGCCGCCCTACGTGAGGAACGAGCCCGTCACCAGCAGGGCGTGCTCGACAGCGGTGACAGTGACGAAGGCACCGTCACGGACTCGAGTTGGCGCTACGTCGGATCCGGGCACAGCCCTGGAGCCGCTCTCATTGCGGCTGGCATAGCCGCAGACCTCCAGCAGAACCGCGAGGTGGCGCGAGAAGCAGCGGCCGACGAACCGGGTGGCCGCCGTTGACCGAACTTGATGAGACTGCGTCCGCCGCGTGGATATCGGCCATTCTCGACCGATGGGTTCCGCCGGAGGACTACGACGAACGCATGGCGGCAGTCGTGGATGGCTACCTCGCCGATCGAGGCGACGAACCTACCCGGTGGGTCCCTGAGGCTCATCGCCGATCGGCGTGACCTTGATGGAGTCCAGTTCGGGAGGCTTCCTGCGACCCCTTCCGACGCTGTACACGGAGACCTCGCGGATCACCGAGCTCACGATCGCACGGCGTCGCTCGAGATTCGTCATGTCGTCGTCCTGCCACACTGCCAGCGCGTCCTTCTCGGTGCGGGACTGCCGAACAACAGCGGCCGACTCACTGGCTCGCAGCGAGTCCAGCTCTGACCTGAGATGCGACAGCGAGTCGAAGTAGTCCTCGTCGTCCAGCGCTCCCTCCTTCCACCGCCTGCGCAGGTTGCGGATGCGTTCTTCCAGGACGTTGATGGCGTCACTGAAGTCTTCGTCCGATGCAGCGGGAGGCGTGGGCTTGCGCCTCCGAAGGGCTGCCTCGACGAGCTCGTTCAAGCGCTCCTCGATCCACGCGTACGAGCGGTTGACCTTGCCGCAGCCCAGCTGGCCGACAGCGCCCACCTGACTGGAGTTGCAGAAGGTCCGGCGGAAGGTCCGGCCCTGGATCGTCGCCCACTGAACGCTCATGACCGAGCCGCAGTGTCCGCATTTGAGAAAGCCTGAGTACAGGTGCTTCCGCTTCCCGGAGCCCTTGCGGGCCGGGGTGCTGCGGCTGTCGAGAACCGTCTGCACGTTCTCCCACTCCTCACGAGTCAGCGGGTGCGGGTAGATGCTGTCGCCGACGCTGTCCCCTCTGTACGTGACGATGCCGCCGATCCGCTCGGACCTGTAGACCCTCTTCACCTTCTGGATCGACCAGGCGGTGTCCCCAACCGTTCGGGAGCCCGCCGCGTTCCATGCGCGGGCCACGTCGCCCGTCGTCTGGCGGTCCATGAGCATCCGGTAGCCCAGCCTGATCAACTCCACCTCTTCGGGCACGACGCGCTGGAAGTTCGAGCCCGGTTCGAAGCCGAAGACTCGGGGCCCGCCGGCGTGCGGCTTGCCCTTCTCCCGTCGCTGCCGGAGGGAGCTGTTGATGCGCTCCGACATGCGCTCGGTCTCCTGCTGGGCCACCGCACCCTTGATGGTGAGCACCATCCGGCCGTTGGCCGTCGCGGTGTCCTCACCCTCTGTCGTGGCGAACTGGAAGCCGTGCTCCTTCTGAGCTTCCAGGAACGAGGTGAGCTCGGCGATCCGCCTCGTGAGCCGGTCGATGGAGTAGACGACGATGCCGTCGATGAGCCCTTCGCGGGCGTCCCGCAACATCTGTGTGTACATGGGCCGCTGCTTCTTGGCCGTGGTCGACGCGGACGTGTCGTTCTCGGGGTAGACCTTCAGTACGCTCCAGCCCAGGCGCTCGCAGAGTTCGCGGCACGCCTTCTCCTGGCGTTGGATGCCCAGCTCCTGGCCCTTGCGGTCCTTGCTGATGCGGACGTAGATCCCAACTCGCTTAGGTTTGACCATGACGTGCCCCCTCAGTCGGTCAACCGCACCGGCCAACATACATAGTTGGCGCACGGCGACGAACGTGGCGGGTCAGGCCGTCGTCCCGGTGCTGGTGGCTGCGCGGGAGAAGGTCCTGGACCGCGAGAAGTTCGCGGGGGCGCGCAGCTTCGACCTGGATTCATTCGAGGCGGAGCCCGAGCGTGACGCGGCCGCAGCCGTGGCCTGAGGGGCAGTCGGCGACCGTGGCGGCGTAATCGCCCCTCCGGTCGGATCGTCAACTCCCCTGATCTCCAAGGAGGTCGGGGGAGTTCGCGTTCCGTGAGTTCGCGGCCCTGGGATCGGTGAGGTTCGACCGGGTGGTTCTGGTGGGACGGGGAGGCATCGCACGCTGCCGTCGGGGGCCCGAGAGAAGTCCGGAATCGTGGGATCTACGTCCTTCGTGGGGAGGGGCCGGCGGGGGCACGTCGGCATAGGGTCGCGTCATGAACCAACTGCGTGTGTGCGCAGCCGAGTACGACGCGGCGCGGTCGCCGGACGTCACCTGCACGACGCCGAGCCGTGCCACGGGGGACCTTCCCGGTGCCGCCCCGCCCTGAGAGCGGCCGGGCACCGCGAACGAAGCCGGTATCACCCAGGACGACTGGGCACGGGGGCACGGGGATGGCACGGGGGCAGGGGACGGGGACGCGAGGAGGGGCGGGGCAGGTGCGTCCGCACGTACGGGGGGCGGTCGTCCCGCACCCGCCGGCCCGCTGAGGAAACCCATGTCGTGACCGGTCCAGGGGGCCGCCGCGGCCTGGGCGTCCCGGGCGGCCCGAGCTCTGCTCCCCGGGGAGCAGTCCGCGTGCATCTTCGCGGCTGACGCTTCCCGACGCGCTCTGCAGCACCGTTGGCGCGTGGCGGGCGGGCATCACCCGCTTCCGGCAGGGACGCGGCGGATGTACCGGCCGTCGCACGACAGGGACGGCGTGGCTTCACGGGGGGCTACCGCGCCGTCCCGCAGCCCGCGGACACGCCCTGCGGCCTCGTCCCGTACCGCATCGCGCCCGGCGCGGCTTCCGCACGCAGCCCTGGCCGCGACGCCGCAACCCAGCTCCCCACTGCCGTCGGACGGTCATTGGAGAGCCCATGCTGCGGGTGCAGTTCACCAGCGAGGACATCACACGTATCCGTGTAGCCGCCGAACCCGACCCGCTCTGGGAGATCACCAACAGCTTCCAGATTCTCGGTGCCAGGGGAACCCCCATGGTGTTCGCGGAGTGGCGCCGGTCAGTCCGGCCCTCCCTGCCCGCGGCAAGCCGGCTGCTGGCCGAACTGCTGCCCGCGTCCGGCTACTCGCCCGATTTCCTCACCCCCGACCTCGGGGGCCGCTTCGATCTGCCGAGTGCGGTGGAGACCGTGCTCGGTACGGCGAAGACGGACCTGCGGAAGGACCTGGAGAGACTGGCGGTCTCACGGCCCCGATTACGTCCGGTGCCGTCCGACGTGCGGGCCCTGGCCGCCGGGGACACGGCGGCACTGGGCCGGCTGCGGGCAGCTCTGTGCGGATACCACCGGCATGCCCTTGCCCCCTTCTGGCCGCAGATCCGGGCCCGGGTGGACGCCGACCGCGCTATCCGTACCAGGGCGCTGCTGGAGGGCGGTATCGACGGGCTGCTGGCGAGCTTCAGGCCCCTCCTGCGCTGGAAGCCTCCCGTGCTCGAGGCCGACTATCCGGTGCGGCGCGTCCTGCAGCTCGACGGGCGGGGGCTGCTGCTTCAGCCGTCCTTTTTCTGCACGCGAAGACCCGTCACGCTGGCCGACCCCCGCATGACTCCGACCCTCGTCTATCCCATCCAGCACACGCTCGGCTGGGCCGCAGCGTCCCGGAAGGGCACGCCCGGGACAACCGCGGGGGGCGCCGAGCTGGCGGCCCTCATCGGCCGGACCCGCGCCGCCGTGCTGGAGGACCTCACGGACGGGCGTACCACCGGCGAACTCGCCGAGCGGCTGAGCATCTCCGCGCAGGACGTCAGCTACCACACCGCGGTCCTGCGGCGGGCGGGCCTGCTGCTGAGCGTGCGGCGCAGCAAGAACACGCTGCACACGATCACGCCCGCCGGACGCACCCTCCTCACCAGCCCGTCCGGTACGTCGATCAATGGATAAAAGGAGATTTTTAGCGTGTAGCGGCGATAGGTGCGCCTCGGTCACGCTGGCACAGCCAACGGGGGACGGCTGACAGGCAAGGGCCGACAGCCAACGACTGACAGGTAACGGCCGAAAGCTGACAGGTGGCGGCTGACAGCCAACGGCTGACGGATGACAGATAACAAATGACAGCAAACGGTCAACCGACGACAGCTAGCAGCTAACTGCTAACAGCTAACAGCTAACAGCTAACAGCCAACAGCCAACGGGGAATCACGGGGGAACGATGCGAGGCCGCACCACTGCGCTGACCGCCATAGCCGTCGCGGTCCTGACGGTGCTCACCGGCTGCTCGGAGGGCTCGGCGCCGGAGAATCAGGCGCCGCCGGCCAAGGGCGAAGGTCCGTCCCGGGCCCTCACCCGGAGCGAGCAGACCCGCGTCGAGCAGGCCGAACAGCGCCTGATCCAGGGCTGCATGAAGCGCAAAGGTTTCCGCTACTGGGTGGGGCCGCCGGCTGACGCCGACACCCTCCGGGCCTTCTCGAACCGCTTCGTCCAGGACGACGTCGGGTGGGCGCGTGAGCACGGGTACGGAGGGCGCCTCAAGAAGGCGTTCTTCGCCGACAAGAAGCGCGACCCGAACCTCGCTTACCGCGAGCGTCTCTCCCCCTCGGAGCGCCAGCGCTTCTCCGACGCGCTGGACGGCGGGCCGAAGACGCCGATGCTCTCCGTGCGGCTGCCCGCCGGAGGCGCCGTCAGATCCCTGGACGGCGGCTGCCGCCACTCCGCCCGTCAGCAACTGTTCGGCGACACGGAAGCCTTCTTCCGCGCCGACAAGACCGCCGCGAACCTCGTCGCGGTGTACACGCCGAAGCTCAGGCGGGATCCGCGCTTCACCAAGGGCCTCGACGCGTGGTCCCGGTGCATGCGCGACGCGGTGGGCCGCGACTTCGACGATCCGGGCGCGGCCCGCGCCCATGCGGACGAGCGGGTCAAGGGGCTCAGCGCGTCCGAAGCTCACGCCGTCGAGGTGGAGTTGGCCGTCGCGGAGGCCGACTGCGCCCGCAGCACCGGCCTCCCCAGCACCCTGTCGCGGCTGGACCGCGCGTACGGAGACCCCGTACGCGACCGCTACGCCGACGAGATCGCCGCCAGCAACCGGATGAAGCACGCGGCTCTCCGGAAGGCGAAGCGGCTCGGCCGCCGCGACTGAACCGGCCCCGGGCGCACCGACCGCGCCCGGACCGCACGACCGGCGGACCCGGTCATGCGGACCTCATTGACCGGCAGACCGGTCACTCATGGAGAACCAACGAAGGAGACACCATGCGCAGAATCCGTGCGTTCCTGATGGTCGCGGCAGTCACCGCGGCGGCGGGAACCATGTTCGCGGGCTCGGCCCAGGCGGCGCCCGAGCGGGTCACGGGGGCCAACTGCGACGCCCTCTACCGGACTCACAAGGACGACGGCTACTTCCGGGCGTTCGACGCGGTGGACTGCCGCGAGCTGCTCGGCGCGGCCTCGGGCAACGACTCCAACTGGGTCGACGGCACAGGGCCGTTCACAGGCTCGGACAACGACAAGGCGACGTCGGTGCTGAACACCGGCACGTACGCGGGCGGCGTCAACAACGTCCTGCTCTACCAGGGTGCGCAGGGCGGCAGCAACGGCGTGGGCTGCCTGGCGCACGGCGAGCTCTACGTCGACGACCTGCGCGACAACACCTTCACGGGCGGGGCGAACGCCAACAACAAGATCAGCCGCCACGTGTGGTCGAGTTCCTGCACCAACCCCTGGACCTGATGGGGGACTTCCCGGCTCGCCGACCGCCTCCTGGAGAGAGTGGGACGTGAGCACACCGTGAGGCGCCGAGCGGCCTCCGTCCTCGGAAGGGGCGGGGGCCGCTCGGGGCAGGTCCCACTCCGCCCCGCCGGGCTCCGGCCCGGCGGGGCCGAGTGCCGTCCGGCGAAGCCATATGCCAGCCATGCTCCTGACTGCCCCGAAACCTGACTGCCCCGAACCTGACTGCCCCCGAAACCCCGGAAGCTGCCCCGAACCTGACTTCCCCGAAGCCCCCGGAAGCTGACCCCGAAGCCGCTGCCGCCGTAGCCCCCTCCATTGAAGCTGCCCCGAACTCGCCTGCGGACGCGGTGAGTCGGCCGACGTGGTGAGCCGGCGGAGTGGCGCGCGGGACGGTTGCCATGGGGCGGTGGATGGCGAAGAGTTGCCGCCGGTGCGGTTCCGCGGGCTGAGAGAGGCGGTTCAGATGGTCGACGCGTACGACGAGGCCGAGGCGGCAGGGCCTTCCCGGCGGCATGTGACGGCCGCCATGGCTTCGGGCCTGGCGGGCGCGGTGCTCGTCGGGGGAGCTCCCGGCGCCCAAGCCGCCGAACGGCGTCCGGCAGGCGGCCGGCCCGACCCCGCGCACCACGACATCCTGTTCGTCAGTGCTCACCCGGACGACGAGGCGGGGAACCTGTCCACGTTCGGTCTGTGGCGCGAACGCCGGGGGATGCGTACCGGCGTCGTCACCGTCACCCGCGGAGAGGGCGGCGGGAACGCGGTGGGCCCGGAGGAGGGCGCGCCCCTCGGCGTGCTGCGCGAGAAGGAGGAGCGCTCCGCGACGGCGCTGGCCGGCATCGAGAACATCTTCTACCTCGACAAGCCCGACTTCTGGTACACCCTCTCCGCCCCTCTGACCGAGAGGATCTGGCACGAGCGGGACACCCTGGAGCGCATGGTCCGGCTGTTCCGCATGGCGACGCCGCACACCGTCGTGACGATGGACCCGCGCCCCTTCAACCAGCACGGCGCGCACCAGATGGCGGCGCGCCTGGCCATCGAGGCGTTCTTCCTCGCGGGCGACCGCAAGGCGTTCCCCGAGCAGTTGACGTGCGAGGGGCTGGCGCCGTGGCGGCCGCGGCGGCTGCTGGCGCAGAACTACGGCTTCTCGGATCTGCTGGGGCCGGAGGCGCCCGAGGAGCGGCACACCGATCCGGACACGGGCCTGCCTGTCGTGGGTGTCTGGTCCGGCCACGCCTCGCGCGAACACGGCACGTCCTGGGCGCAGGTGGAACGGGACGCGAGCCGCATGTACCGCAGCCAGGGCTGGGCGGCGATGCCGCCGGAGGTCCCGGCGGACCCCGAGAAGCTGGGGTCGGACTGGTTCAGCGTGCTGGCGGAGAAGGGCCGCGCCGTCAGGGCTCCGGTGAAGGACCAGGGTGAACTGCGGCCCGTGTACGAGGAGTTCCGCCGCTGGACGCGACGGGTCGGCCTGCCCTGGCTGGCCAACGGCGCGCAGCCGGACTATCCGGATCCGCCGTCGACCACCGTTCCCGAGGTCGCTGCGGCTCCCGTGCTGAACGGCGTCGAGGGCGACGGCGAGTACCCCGGCCCGCAGTTGGACCTCGTGCACTGGGAGGGCGACGAGGCGACGGACGCGGACTGCTCGGCGACGGCGAAGATGTCCAGGCACGGCGACGACCTGTTCGTACTCGTCACGGTGAAGGACGACCGGGACGGGACGCACCTGGAGGAGGACGACGCCAAGAGGCACTGGCGGACCGACGCCGTCGAGATCGCGATCGACCCGCGCGGCGACGCGGACGACACCTCCGTCACCTTCAAGACCGGCATCTTCCCCTTCACGGCCGGGGGCGGCGGCCCCGTCGCGGAGCGGGACGCCGACAACCGCCAGGGGCCTGCGGGGGAGACCGCTCCCGGGATGCGTGTCGCGGCGGAGGTCGACGAACCGTACCGGGGCTACACGGTCGAGGCGAAGATCCCGCTGGGGGAGCTGCCCGCGGCGGCCGACCCGGAGCGCTTCGCCGTGAACATCCTGGTCTACGACTCCGACACCAAGGACAAGACGGGTCAGACGCGTCTCGCCTGGTCGCCTTTCGGGAGTGCGCAGGCCGACCCGTACGTGTGGGGCACCGCCCGGCTGGAGGGCTACACGCCCCCTGCGGACCGTCCGACGGACCCGGCGGAGCCCGAGATCCCGACGGAGGCCGCACGCAGTGAGGACTCGCCGGCGTCCGTCGAGCAGTCCCGCCGCACCGGCATTCCCCTCGCGGGCGGCCCACGCCCGTGCACGCCCCGTCGCTGACGGCGGCACCGCGCCAGTCTCACGAGTCACGAGTAACGAGAACCGAGCACGCCGGGCCCTTCCCATGACGGGGAGGTTCCGGCGTGCTTCGCGCGTACGCAGGGCCATGCCCGGGTGGGTCGACTCGTCCGTGCAGGGCGGGACTTGAGCCTTCGCCTCCCGCTCGTTCCGTAACCCACGGCGGCTCTGCGGAAAGCCGCCGCCGCCCGTTCGGGCCGGCTCACGGCGTGTCTCGGCGCAGGGTGGACGGCTTTCGCGGCCCACCTCCCAACACGCCGTCGCTGCTCTCACCGGATCTGACGTGGGAGTTCGACGAGGACGTAACAGCCGGGCGGTGTTCCTTGTGCCGCGAAAATACCTAGGACTACTATGCATCACGGACCTAGGTATGGGGAGGCAGGGAGGTCTCGTGAAAGTCACCAAGGATCTAGTGGCCGCTTCGGCGACGCCGATGGTGCTCGGCATCCTGGCCGAGGGGGAGAGCTACGGCTACGCCATCCTCCGGCGGATCAGCGAGCTGTCCGGCGGCGAGCTGGACTGGACCGAAGGGCTGCTCTACCCGCTGCTGCACAGGCTGGAGCGCCTCGGCCACGTGGAGTCGAGCTGGCAGTCGGTCAAAGGGGAGCGGCGGCGCAAGTACTACCGCCTCACCGACAGCGGCGTCGCCGAACTCGCGGAGCAGCGCCGCCAGTGGGCCACGGTCGTCGAGGCGCTCAAGCAGGTCTGGCCCGGCGGCGGAACGCTGTCCGCGATACCGCTGGAGGGCATGGCATGACGGAGCCCGACGGCCACGACGAGCTGGAGACCCAGTTCGCCCAGTGGCGGCAGTACGCGGAGCGGCGCCCGGAGTTGCGCAAGGCCGACACCGAAGAGCTCGAGGACCATCTCCGGGGCTCCGTCGACGAGTTGACCGGACTCGGCCTGCGCGCGGACGAGGCGTTCCTGGTCGCGGTCAAGCGGATGGGCGGCCTGGACGACCTGTCCCGCGAGTTCGCACGAGAGCACTCCGAACGGCTGTGGAAGCAGCTCGTGCTCACCGGCGAGGAGGACGGCTCCGGCCCGGACACCCGGTCGCGGCGCGACATGCTCGCGATGGTCGTCTGCGCCGCCGGTGCGGCCGTGTCCGTGAAGGTGCCCGAGCTGGCCGGGATCGGATTCGACGACGACGGCGGCTTCTACGGACGCAACATCGCCCTGTTCACGCTTCCCTGGCTGGCCAGTCTCCTGGCCTGGCGCCGCCAGGCGGGGCGGGGCGTCATCGGGGCGCTGCTGGGGCTGTTCGCCCTCGGGGCCCTGGCGGCCAACGTCTACCCGCTCGCGGAGAGCTCCCAGTCGGTGGTGCTGACCGCGATCCACGTTCCGCTCGCGTTGTGGTTCGTGGTGGGGCTGGCCTACGTCTCCGACGACGTGCGCTCGTCACGACGGCGGATGGACTTCATCCGCTTCACCGGCGAATGGTTCGTCTACCTGGCGCTCATCGCGGCTGGTGGCGGGGTGCTGACCGCTTTCGTCTTCGGGACCTTCGAGGCCATCGGGATCAGCCCGGAGGACGCCATCGGGCAGTGGCTCGTCCCGTGCGGCGGCGTGGCCGCCGTGGTGGTGGCGGGGTGGCTCGTCGAGGCCAAGCAGAGCGTCGTCGAGAACATGGCCCCGGTGCTCGCTCGGCTCTTCACCCCGCTGTTCGCCGTGGTGCTGATCGCCTTCCTCGTGGCCTTCGGCTGGACGGGCGAGGGCATCGACATCGAGCGGGAGGCGCTGATCCTGTTCGACCTGCTGCTGGCCGTGGTGCTGGGGCTGCTGCTCTACTCGCTCTCCGCCCGCGACCCGCTGGCGCCGCCCGGCGTCTTCGACAGGCTGCAGCTCCTTCTCGTCGTGAGCGCGCTCGTCATCGACGTACTGGTGCTGCTGGAGATCACCGGACGCATCACGGAGTACGGCACCACGCCCAACAAGGCCGCCGCGCTGGGTGAGAACGTCATCCTGCTGGCCAATCTCGCCTGGTCGGCTTGGCTGATGCTGGGGTTCGTCCGCCGGCGCACGCCGTTCGCCGCGCTGGAGCGCTGGCAGACGGGCTACCTCCCGGTGTACGCCGGGTGGGCCTGGGTCGTCGCCCTCGCGTTCCCGTCGGTGTTCGGCTACCTCTGACGTGCTGTGCTGCCGGGTCCGGTGGACCCGGCAGCACCGCGTCGCGTCCCGTCGCGAACGCCCCTGCCGCTCGGCGTGGCCGGCGTTACTTCTCGGCGAAGTTGGCGTCCGCCGCGCGCGTCTCCGAGGAGTCCGGGTGCCAGCTCGGGCAGTCCTTGCCGCCCTTGTGGCCGGACATCAGGCTGGAACAGCCCTCGTTCCGCCGGTCGTCCAGGCCCAGGATGTGCCCGAACTCGTGGGCCGCGATCCGGGGGGAGGAGTGCCCCGCGTCGAGGGCCGCGCGGCCCATGACGATCGTCCCCGCGCCGATCTGCAGCGGCTTCGTCCTGGCCTCGGGCCACCCGTCCTCGACGACGATCCGCACGTCCGCCTTCTCGCCGGCTTTCGCGGGGCGGATCTCGACGTTCTCGAGGCTGTCGTTCCAGGCGGCAACCCCGACGGAGACCGGCTCGGCGTACTCGGCCGCCTCGCTCACGTCGTAGGTCACCGCGTCGCCCGGACCCCCCGGCGCGGGCTCGTCCGCGGGGAGGTCCGCGGAGGTCTCGTCGGGTTCGTCCGCCGCCGGGCCCTGCTCTCCGCCTCCTTCGCCCGTGGTCTTGCCCGCCTTGCCCGGCGCGTCGCTCTGACCGGAGGAGGCGGAGTCCGGCTTCCGGGCCGAGTCCGTGTCCTTCCCGGGTCCGCAGGCGGACAGCGCCAGCAGTGTCAGCGGTATGCAGGCGGCGGTCGCCAGCCGGCGACTTCCCTTGCGCATGATCGGTCTCCGTCGTGGTGTGGGGGGTTCCGTTCGGCGTGGCCGCCTGGGTGCCGCTACGGCTCGGCGGGCGGCCGGATCGCTGATCTGAGCATCCGAACTGCCCCTGTCAAAGGGGTAGTTGCAGAGGGCGGGTCGGGCCGCCGTGCGCCGCACGGGCGGCGTGCGGCACGGCGCCGGCAGCGGCGTCCGCGTCCCGGCCGGTCAGCACCCGGAGGCGGACGGGCCGCGCCATCCTGCCGTGACAGGCCGTCCTGCGCCGCTGCCGTGGGGTGCGCCGCCGGAACCGGCCCGGCCGCCCCCGCGATCCGCCCTTCGCGACCGGCCGCGTGTACGAGCCGTGCGCGTGGCGTCTCCCCGTCGGGGGCGGCCCCCGCGGCTCCGGCGGCCCGGCAGCCCGAACTCTTCCCCCGCGACTGTTCGTTCAGAACGTCGTACGGATCCGTTCGGGGCGCCTCTCCGCAACCCGTCGCCGGACATTCGAGCAGAGGGCCCAGACCGCCCACAACATCTACCGGGGGCAACACGGCTCCGGAGGCCGTTTTTTGCCACGGGAGGCAATTCCGGGCCCGCGGATTTCCCATCCCGGCGACCCGGTTTCGTGACCGGCCGCGAACTCTCCGTCACAGAGGAGAGGGGATCGCGTCGGTCGTTGGTGTGTGCATCCGAATTCCATGAGTGTCCGACGGTCCGCAAAAGGCGTGATCCGGTTCTCAGGTGACGCCTCGAAAGCCCGGCGGCGCCCTTTCCACTCGTAATCCTGAATCGCGGACGCCGACCGTTCGGAACGGTGGTGAGCCGGGGGCGGCTCGCAGACCGGGGCGGCGTCCCGAGGCTTGCGGGTCCGGGGCTGCCGCTGCCGGGCCGAACGGGCGTGCCGCCAGGCCGAGTCGAGGTCCCCGGGTGTCCGACGGAGTGGAACACAGGGGGCCCAGAGGCTGTATGCTCCCCGCCCTGGAACCGGTTTCATGGCTCTGTGAAGCGGATCGGACGGTTCGGGTCCCTGCGCGCGAGCGCCGGGGGATGCTCTGGCAACGCGACCTGGGAGTGACGATGGACAGGGGCTACTTCGCGCGCCTGGCGGCCAGGCGCGACTCCACCGCCCTGGCGATGCGGAACGCCATGGTGCGGCAGGTCCCCCTCTACGGCGCCTTGTCGTCGACCCGGCAGGTCGCGCTTCTGGGCGAAATCCACGACACCTGGCGGCCCGTTCTGAAGCAGGCGGCGAAAGACGAGCCGCTGACGGAGGCCGACCTCGAGCCGTACCGAATTCTGGGGCGGAACAGAGGAATGAAGTCGTTTCCCCTCGGTGAACTCCGGGCGGGCTTCGAAGTCGCCCATACGACGGGTCTCCGCGAATGCCTTTCCATGATCGAGCCCGGCGACGGCGGCGCGTCCATAGCCTTCACCGCGTGGGGCGTCAGGGAACTCCCGCGCATCATGAGCACCGTCGAGAGCGCGTACGCGAGAGCCTGCGGAACGGCAGGAGACCGCTCGCAGGCACGGCAGTTGCTGATGGACCGCCTGACGCAGGGCAGGCCGGCGGACGACGTGGCCTCCGCGCTGGGGACGGAGCTGCCGAGCGGGTACCTCGTACTGCTGTGCAAACCCCGCGGCGACGGGCCGGACTGCAGCTTCCGGGGCGGCCTGCCCACGGGTCAACTCGACTCTGTACCCGGCCTGTTGTGGCAGGCCGATCACGCGTCGGGCGGTCTGCTGGTCCTGCTGCCCGTCGAGGCGAGCGCCGCAGCGGCGCGAGCGACGGCGCGCGGTCTGGTCACGTCCCTCGCGAATGCCCTGGGCCGGCGCCTGAGCGCGGCGGAGGCGCACGGGGCGACGCTGGACGACGTCCCGGCGGCCGTCCACGACGCCAGGCAGTCACTCGCTCTCGTCTGCGCGATGCCGGACGCGGAGAGCCGGCCGTACGGTGCCGACGAGTTGCTCGTCGAGCTGGCCGTGGCCCGTCAGCCCGCCGTCCGGCGGAAGCTGACCGAGCTGCTGGCGCCCCTGCAGCGCGGCACCGACCTGCAGCGCACCCTCGAAGTCCTCTTCGACTGCGGGCTCGACAGGCAGAGGACGACGGCGGCCCTCCACATCCACCGGCGGTCGCTGACGTACCGGATCCAGCGCATCCGCGAACTCACCGGCCTCGACCCCACCACCGCCCACGGCATCCAGCTCCTCCGCGCGGCGCTCACCGCCACCCGTCTCCCGGCGACGCTGACTTCGCCTTAGGGCCTGTCTGACAAATCCCGCCTGGCTCGCGCCGCCTGGCACGCACGTCTGCTGCGTTGTCGGACCGACCGAGT
>NZ_BMMP01000020.1 GCF_014645895.1 Streptomyces daqingensis
ATCACCGGTGCCACACCGCACTGGCAGGCCAGCCACCGATCAGCCGCGTGAACAACGCATCAGGTCAATACACCTAGCCGAACAGCCCGGGCAGCGTGGCCTCGTGCGCGGCGCGCAGCTCGCTCAGCGGGATGCTGAACTCGCCCTGCACCTCGACGGCTTCCCCGTCGACGACGCCGATGCGGGCGGCGGGCATGCCGCGCGCCGAGCACATGTCGTTGAAGCGGACCTCCTCGCTGCGCGGAACCGCGACGAGCGCCCGTCCCTGCGACTCCGAGAAGAGGAAGACGAAGGGCGAGAGGCCGTCCGGCACGACCACGCGGGCCCCCTTGCCGCCCTTCAGGCAGGACTCCGCGAGGGCCTGGACCAGTCCGCCGTCGCTCAGGTCGTGCGCGGCGTCGATCATGCCGTCCCGCGAGGCGGCCACGAGGATCTCCGCGAGCAGCCGCTCCCGCTCCAGGTCGACGGCGGGGGGCAGGCCGCCCAGGTGACCGTGGGCCACCTGCGACCAGGCCGAACCCCCCAGCTCCTCCCTCGTCTCACCGAGCAGGTAGAGCAGGTACCCCTCGTCGGTGAAGCCGATGGGCGTACGGCGGCTCACGTCGTCGATGACGCCGAGCACCCCCACCACCGGCGTGGGGTGGATCGCGGTGTCGCCCGTCTGGTTGTACAGGGAGACGTTGCCGCCGGTCACCGGGGTGCCGAGTTCGAGGCAGGCGTCCGCCAGGCCGCGGCAGGCCTCCGCGAACTGCCACATCGCCGCCGGGTCCTCCGGCGAACCGAAGTTGAGGCAGTCGGTGACGGCGAGCGGACGGGCCCCCGTCGCGGCGACGTTGCGGTAGGACTCCGCCAGCGCGAGCTGCGCGCCCGCGTACGGGTCGAGCTTCGCGTAGCGGCCGTTGCCGTCGGTGGCGACGGCGACGCCCAGGCCCGTCTCGTCGTCGACGCGGATCATGCCGCCGTCCTCCGGCTGCGCGAGGACGGTGTCGCCGAGGACGTAGCGGTCGTACTGGTCGGTGATCCAGGACTTGGCGGCCTGGTTCGGCGACGCGATCAACGCGAGCGCGGCGGCCCGCAGCTCGTCGCCGTTCGCGGGCCGCGGCAGCGCGGCGGGGTCGTCGGCCTGCAGGCCGTCCTGCCAGGACGGACGCTCGTACGGGCGGTGGTAGACGGGGCCTTCGTGGGCGACAGTGCGGGGCGGCACGTCGACGATCTGCTCGCCGTGCCAGTAGATCTCCAGCCGGTCGCCTTCGGTGACCTCACCGATGACGGTGGCGATGACGTCCCACTTCTCGCAGATCTCGAGGAAGCGGTCGACCTTGTCCGGCTCGACGACGGCGCACATCCGCTCCTGCGACTCGCTCATCAGGATCTCCTCGGGGGAGAGCGAGGAGTCGCGCAGCGGCACCGTGTCCAGCTCCACGCGCATGCCGCCGCTGCCGGCGCTGGCCAGCTCGGAGGTGGCGCAGGAGAGTCCCGCGCCGCCGAGGTCCTGGATGCCCGCGACGAGGCGCTCGCGGAAGATCTCCAGGGTGCACTCGATGAGCAGCTTCTCCTGGAACGGGTCGCCGACCTGCACGGCGGGCCGCTTCGCCGGCCCCTCCTCGTCGAAGGTCTCCGACGCGAGGACGGAGACGCCGCCGATGCCGTCGCCGCCGGTGCGGGCGCCGTAGAGGATGACCTTGTTGCCCGTGCCGGACGCCTGCGCCAGGTGGATGTCCTCGTGCTTCATCACACCCACGCACAAGGCGTTGACCAGGGGATTCCCCTGGTAGCAGGAGTCGAAGACGGTCTCGCCCCCGATGTTGGGCAGGCCGAGGCAGTTGCCGTAGCCGCCGATGCCGGAGACGACACCGGGCAGCACCCTCCTGGTGTCGGGGTGGTCGGCGGCCCCGAAGCGCAGCGGGTCCATGACCGCGACGGGACGCGCGCCCATGGCGAGGATGTCGCGGACGATCCCGCCGATGCCGGTGGCCGCGCCCTGGTAGGGCTCGACGTAGCTGGGGTGGTTGTGCGACTCGACCTTGAAGGTGACCGCGTAGTCCTGGCCGATGTCGACGACGCCGGCGTTCTCGCCGATGCCGACGAGCAGCGCGTCCGACTCGGGTGCCTTCTCGCCGAACTGCTTCAGGTGCACCTTGCTGCTCTTGTACGAGCAGTGCTCCGACCACATCACCGAGTACATGGCCAGTTCGGCGCCCGTGGGCCGGCGCCCGAGGATGTCGCGGATCCGCGCGTACTCGTCCTCCTTGAGGCCGAGTTCGGCCCACGGCTGGTCCGTCCCGGGAGTGCCGGAGGCGTGCTCGACGGTGTCGAGGACGGGGCGCTGTGCGGGTGTCGTGCGCGTCATGCGGTGACCAGCCTCTTGAGTACCGAGGTGAAGAAGCCCAGCCCGTCGGTCGTCGGACCGGTGAGGGTCTCGACGGCGTGCTCGGGGTGCGGCATGAGGCCGACCACGTTCCCGGCCTCGTTGGTGATGCCGGCGATGTCGCGGCGCGAGCCGTTGGGGTTGCCGCCGGCGTAGCGGAAGACGACGCGGCCCTCGGCCTCCAGGGCGTCCAGCGTGCGCTCGTCGGCGACGTAGCCGCCCTCGCCGTTCTTGAGCGGGACGGTGATCTCCTGCCCCTGTTCGTAGTCGCCCGTCCAGGCGGTGTCCGCGCGCTCGACCCGGAGCCTCTGATCGCGGCAGACGAAGTGCAGGTGGTCGTTGCGGGTCAGGGCGCCGGGCAGCAGGTGCGACTCGCACAGCACCTGGAAGCCGTTGCAGATGCCCAGGACGGGCATGCCGGCACGCGCCTGCTCCAGCAGGGGCTCCATCACCGGGGAGAAACGGGCGATGGCGCCGCAGCGCAGGTAGTCGCCGTAGGAGAAGCCGCCGGGAAGCACGACGGCGTCGACCTGCCGCAGGTCCTTCTCGCGGTGCCACAGCGCGACGGGCTCGCCGCCCGCGAGGCGCACGGCCCGCTGAGCGTCCCTGTCGTCGAGCGAGCCGGGGAAGGTGACGACGCCGATGCGGCCGAGCCCCCCGCTCACGCCACGGCTCCCCGCGCGTCCCCGTAGGCGTCACCGGAGGTTCCGCCGTCCTCGACGCGGACGGTGAAGTTCTCGATCACGGTGTTCGCCAGGAACTTCTCCGCCAGTTCGTGGACGCGGGCAAGCGTCTCGTCCGAGACGGGCTCCGCCACCTCGAGTTCGAATCGCTTGCCCTGGCGGACGTCGGCGATGCCCTCGAAACCGAGACGGGGCAGTGCGCGTTGCACCGCCTGTCCCTGCGGATCGAGGATCTCCGGCTTCAGCATGACGTCGACTACGACGCGAGCCACAGGTACTCCCGGTGTGGTGGTGGTGCTCGAGGCGGGCGCCGCCGAGCGGTGCCTCACGCCTCTGTGAGTGCCGGCGCCCCCTCCGCACGTCGAACAACGCTCTGACGGCGCCGAACGACGTCAACTGCGCGGTGACGCCTCCGCAAGCCTACCGGTCCCGAGATTCTACGCGCGTTGATACGGGATGCCCGCGCTTTCCGTTCTCCCCGCCCTTCCGGGCGGACGAGTCGCAGCTCTGGGAAAAAAGCAGTGAAAAAAGTATGGTCGCGATTGCGGTCTGACACGCGAGTCGAAATACTCTCGCTTCACATTGCAAAGCATGCCGCTGTACAAAAGATAAAGACACCGACCCCAATCCTTCGGACCACTTACGTCCTCCCAGGGTCTTCGCATGCGGGCCCCGGAGAAGAGCCGAGTGATCCATTTCGCGATCCTGATGGAAGGTCCGATATCCGTGGCGCAACGCGTAGTGGTGACACTCTCCGACGATCTCGACGGCGGGGAAGCATCAGAAACGGTCTCCTTCGGACTCGACGGGAAGTCGTACGAGGTCGACCTGAACCTCGACAACGCGAAGAAACTGCGGGAAGACCTCGCACGCTTTGTGGAGGCCGGTCGCAAGCGGGCCAAATCGGGCAAGGCCTACCACCGCACCTCCGTGGCCCCCGACCCCCGCGCGGTACGGGCGTGGGCCGAATCGAACGGGTTCGAGGTGCCTGCCCGCGGCCGCATCCCGAAGAAGATCTACGACGCCTTCAACGCGTCCCACTGAACCGCGCCCGGCCCGTACGGCGGGCCGGGCGGCCCGACTTGCCATGCACCCCGGGTGATCCGCTAGAGTCTGGCGCACCGCGAAGGGAAACCTTCCGGACCACGCGGGTGTAGCTCAGTAGTAGAGCGCCCCCTTTCCAAGGGGGAGGCGCAGTGTGCGATTCCTGTCACCCGCTCTTTCTTCACCGGCCCCGGTATCCATCGGGTACAGTGAAGGACGCGCCACTCGGTGAAGCCGGGTGGAGGCACGCGGACGTAGCTCAGCTGGTAGAGCGCAACCTTGCCAAGGTTGAGGTCGCGAGTTCGAACCTCGTCGTCCGCTCCGTCAAAGAATAGGCTCCGGTTCCCACCGGGGCCTATTCGTCTTCCCGGACCTTCCGGTTCGGTTCCCCTCCGCTCCCGCCTCCTCCGGTTTCGCGGTCCGCCCCGCACCGCCCTTTGTGCGAACCGCATGGCCGTCCCATGACGTTCGTCATCCGCACTTGTGACAGCGCGCACGCCCCGGGGCCTGGTTCGCGCGGAAGGATGACTCCATGGATGCGATCGAGGTCGAAGGACTCAAACGGCGATACTCAAAAGGGTTCGAAGCCGTACGCGGAGTCTCCTTCTCCGTCCGGGAAGGGGAGATCTTCGCGCTGCTGGGGACGAACGGCGCAGGGAAGACCTCCACGGTCGAACTGCTGGAAGGACTGGCGAAGCCGAGCGGAGGGAAGGTCCGCGTGCTCGGCTTCGACCCCTACTCCGAACGTCGCGCCGTGCGGCCGCGTACGGGCGTGATGCTGCAGGAGGGCGGTTTCCCCTCCGAGTTGACCGTCACCGAGACGGTGCGCATGTGGGCGGGCTGCACGAGCGACGCGCGGCCCATCGCCGACGCGCTCGCCCAGGTCGGGCTCTCCGGACGGCGCGCTGACGTACGCGTGAAGCAGCTCTCCGGCGGTGAACGCAGGCGCCTGGACCTGGCGATGGCCCTCATAGGGCGTCCCGAGGTGCTCTTCCTGGACGAGCCGACCACCGGTATGGACCCGGAAGGACGCCGGGACACCTGGGAGCTGGTGCGCGAGCTGCGCGCCGCCGGCACCACCGTGCTGCTGACCACCCACTACCTGGAAGAGGCGGAGGCCCTCGCCGACCGGCTCGCCATCATGCGCGCCGGCCGCATCGTCACCGCCGGCACACACGAGCAGGTCGTCGCGGAGCGGCCGTCCCGCATCCGCTTCACGCTGCCGGAGGGCCTCACGCCGGCCGGGCTGCCGCCGACGCTGTCGCCCGCCGAACTGAACGGGAACCGCATCGAGATCCGCACGCCCAGCCTGCAGAGCGAGCTGACCGACCTGCTGATGTGGGCCCGCCAGAGCGGCGTCGAGCTGCAGAACCTCCACGCGCGCACCGCGACGCTGGAGGAGGTCTTCCTGGAGATCGCCCAGGAGCCGGAAGAGGACGACGCGGCGCCGGCGGAAGCCGGCCGCCACGCAGGCGACGGCGGGACGGCGCCGGAGCAGAAGGAGGTGGAGCGGGTATGACCGCGACACAGGCCGCCCCGGCGAACACGCCGGGCACCAAGATGAACACCTCGTCGGCCGCGCGGCGGATGGCCGCGCTCGGACGGGCCGAACTGACGCTGCTGTTCCGCAACAAGGCGGCGCTCTTCGTCGCGCTCGCCACCCCGATCCTGCTGACGCTCCTGATGCGCCAGACGGCCAGTGGCATGAACCTGGACGGCACCGGCCTCTCGCTGGGCACCGTCCTCGTCCCCGGCTCCATCGGCTACGTGCTGATCTTCGCCGTCTACGCCAACCTGACGGGCGCGTACGTGACCCGTCGCGAGGAGCTCGTCCTCAAGCGGCTGCGGACGGGCGAGGCGAGCGACAGCGAGATCCTTGCGGGCGCGGCGCTGCCGTCCGTGGTCCTGGGCGTGCTGCAGTGCGTCCTGCTGCTGGTCGGCGGGGCCGCCCTGATGGACCTCGGCGCACCCGAGCGTCCCGAACTCGTCGCCGCGGGTGTGATCCTGGGCATGGTGATGATGGTCGGACTGGCCGCGGTCTCCGCCACGTTCACGCGCACCACCGAGGCGTCGCAGATCACGACCTTCCCGGTGATCGCGATCTCGGCGGTGGGTTCCGGCATCGTGATCCCGCTCGACGTCTTCCCCGACACCCTCGGGGAGATCTGCTCGCTGCTGCCCGTCTCCCCGGTCATGGAGCTGGTGCGCGGCGGCTGGGCGGGCACGCTGGACGGTCCGGACTCGCTGAAGGCGCTGGGCGTCGCGGTGCTGTGGATCGTGCTGTCGATGCTGGCGGTACGCAAGTGGTTCCCTTGGGAGCCCAGGCGATAGACGGACGAGGCGGAGCCCGGAAGGCGCTCCGGTGAGGAGAGCCCGCAAGGTGATCGGCTGGTGGTTGAACCCCGGATACCGCCGGTGGCAGGAGCGCAGCAGCACCGAGCAGGTCGAAGCGTCGACGCGGTGGATGCTCATCGCGTACGCGTGGGTGATCCTGGCGGGCTTCGTCGCGCAGCTGCTGCCCAACACGGATCCCGGTCGCCTGACGTACTCCCTGGCCTGGGCGGTACTCGCGACGGGCCTGGTGCAGTGCCTGCTGTGTACGGCACTTCTGCACCAGGCCCTCGACAGCTACCTGGGCACGCGCCCCCTGCCCTGGTCCCGCTTCGGGGTGCCGGCGCTGCTGCTGGGGGCCGTCACCGCGCTCACGGTGGCACTCGTCGCCCTCGACGCCGTCGAGGGCGGGGTGACCGTGGGCCTGGCCCTGTACGGCGCCTTCGCACCCTTCGCGGTGACGTTCGGCATCACGGTGCCGCGCCGGACCGCGGCCCTGTTCCTCTGCGGCTACGTCGCCGTCACCGCGGGCTCGCTCGCCGCCGCCGGGCTGCCCTGGACGAACGTGCTGGCGGCGGCGGCGGTGATGGCCGCCGGCGGTCTGATCTCCGTCTTCACCGGCCGCTCGTCCGCCTGGTACATCGCCGTCATCCGGGAGCTGGAGGAGGCGCGCGGGGTGCAGGCGCGGCTGGCGGTCGCCGAGGAGCGGCTGCGCTTCAGCCGTGATCTGCACGACGTGATGGGGCAGAACCTCTCCGCGATAGCGCTCAAGAGCGAACTGGCGGCGCAGCTGGTGCGGCGCGGGGCGCCGGCGGACGCGTCGGTCGAGCAGATGTCGGAGGTCCAGAGCATCGCCCGTGCCTCGCAGTCCGAAGTCCGCGCGGTGGTGCGCGGATACCGGGACGCGGACCTCTCCACCGAACTCGCCGGTGCTCGCGGCATCCTGCGTGCCGCCGGAGTCGACTGCCGCGCCAAGAGCGACGACGCCCCGCTGCCCGGCCCCGTCCAGGCGGCGCTCGGCTGGGTCGTGCGCGAGGGCGCCACGAACGTGCTGCGGCACGCGGACGCCACGTGGTGCACGGTGTGGGTCGGCTCGGACGCGGACGGGAACAAGGCGCTGCTGGTGATGGAGAACGACGGCGTGCACCGCGCCGCTCGGGACCCGGAGAAGGGGCGTACCGGTTCGGGGCTCGCGGGCCTGCGGGAACGTCTCGCCGGGGTGGGAGGCACCTTGCGCTCCGCCGGGGACAGCGGGAAAGGTACGTTCCGGCTGACGGCGGAGGTCCCGATCGGCAGCCCTGCGGACGACGCCCAGGGCGCGGGCGGGAAGGAAACAGCAGAGTGAGCGCGGAGGATCTGCCGGTGTCCGGCTCCGGCGACGAGAGTGCGGCGGGCGGGGACACGCGTCCCATCCGCGTGCTTCTCGCCGACGACGAGCATCTGATCCGAGGGGCACTGGCCGCTCTGCTCGCGCTGGAGGGCGATCTGACCATCGTCGCCGAGGCTGCGTCCGGTCCCGAGGCGCTCGCGATGGCCCGGGCCCACGAACCGGACGTCGCGGTGCTCGACCTGCAGATGCCGGGCGCGGATGGTGTGAAGGTCGCGACCCAGCTCCGTGACTCGCTGCCGTCGTGCAGGATTATGATCGTCACCAGCCACGCGCGGCCCGGCCATCTCAAGCGGGCACTCGCCGTCGGCGTACGGGGCTTCGTACCGAAGACCGCGTCGGCGCAGCAGCTCGCGGAGATCATCCGGGCCGTCCACCGCGGAGTGCGGTACGTCGACCCGGAGCTGGCGGCGGACGCGATCAGCGCCGGAGACTCCCCGCTGACGGCACGGGAGGCGGAGCTGCTCGGCCTCGCCGCCGACGGCGCGCCCGTCGCCGAGATCGCGGAGCGGGCCTCGCTCACGGCGGGCACGGTGCGCAACTACCTGTCCGCGGCCACGGCGAAGCTGGGTGCCGAGAACCGGCACACGGCCGCGCGCATCGCGCGGGAGCGCGGCTGGCTGTAACGGCACAGACCGTACGCACCGGGCAATGCGGGGACGAACTCGGACGAGTTCGAACTGCGAGGCCGAAGAGGGCGCAACCGCAGCGGACTCGGATATCCCTCGCTATCCCTGAATATCCCTTGCAACCGCTGGTGCCAATTTCAAATTTCTGAGGTTTACTTGAGCTTACAGCTCAGGGAACTGGAAAACCCGACTGCCCAGTAACGAACTGGTCCAGTCCTTTGCCTTCCGTGGCATGAAGCTGTCGCGTTGCCTTGCAACAAACTGTCACGGATTCCTCTTCTGCGCCCCACCCCCGTGCTGGCATCTTCATCCTTGCGGAAGCGAGCCAGGCATTTACGGAGAGGTAAGCGTGCGCATAGATGCCCGCTTCGCTGCAGTTTACGGTGACGACCGAAAGCTCACCGAACGGGGGGAATCGCGCCCGACGACCAATCCGGGCCTTCCTGGCTTAGACCACTTTCGCGAACCACAGCCAGCCATGTCTTACACGCACAGGAGGAATTCCATGCTGGAAGCGAAGCTGAACCTTCAGATTCAGGACGAGCTCCACGAGGGCCACGACGGTGAGATCGCGGAAGAGGCCACCCCGGTTCTCGCCACCCCCGCCCTCGCCGGTGCCTTCGTCGGCGGCGCGGCCGTCGTGACCGGCGCCTACGCGGCCGGCAAGGCCGTCGGCTGACCTTCGCCCAACTGCCGGCCGAATTCCTGACCTGAGGCCGGAATCCCGTCGCAAGACTTCACCAAGAACAGGAGTGTGCGCATGAACGACATCACTTCGCACATCAACGAGTCGGCCGAGCTGGCCGCCGTCGACGCCGAGGGTGCCATCTTCGCGGACAACACCCCCGTGCTCGCCACCCCGGGTGCCTTCCTGGGCGGCGTCGCCATCGCTTCGGCGACGGTCGCGGCCTTCGAGGCGGGCCAGGGCTGATTTCAGCCCTCTCCTCGCTCACGCCGTCGTGCAGTACCCCCTTCTACAGGGCGGCGTGAAATAAGGGGACTCTCCTCCCGGTCGGCCGGCCGCAGAACCGGCCGACCGGATCCCCCGTTATCCGGTTCTTTTGATTTTTGACCACTCTGATTTTTCGCCATATCTGCCGCACCACGCCTCTTGCCAAATTCCCCACATTTCAGACCACCCCCGCACCCGGGACACCGGCACCGAGGAGACCGACGTGAAATCGCTTGCCAAAAAGCTGACCTCGACATTTCTCGGGCCGGTCCCGATCTCCCGTGACCGCACGCTCGCAATCTCCGAGCGCCTCACGGCAGTCACGTCACTCACCTCCAGCATCGAATACATCACCCACCAGCGGCAGATACGCCGCGGCGGGCTCAACGACTGGACGATCGCCCGCGGCATGCACGCCGCCTCCACACGGCCCACCCGGCGCATCCTGGACGCCGTGGGCCACCCCCGCACCACGCAGGCACTGCACATCGCCCGTATCGCGGCGGGCGCGGCGCTCCTCGCACCCGGCAACGCCCGCTGGCGAGGTGCCGCGAACATGTTCCTCGGGCTCAGCAACGCCGCCCTCTACCCGCGCCACCGCTACGGCACGGACGGCTCCGACCAGGTGTCGTCGTTCGTGCAGACGGCCGCGGGAATGGCCCGGCTCTCCACCCAACCCGCCGTGCAGGACGCCCTGTTGTGGTACGTGGCGCTGCAGGCGAACCTCTCCTACCTCGTCTCCGGCTGGGTGAAGCTGCTGGGGCAGCCGTGGCGTGACGGTTCCGCGCTCAACGGCATCATGCGCACGCGGACGTACGGGCACGAGGGCCTGTGGAAGCTCACCAACCGCTACCCCGTACCCTCCCGTTACCTCGCGCACGGCGTCCTCGCGCTGGAGTGCCTCTTCCCGGTGGCATACCTCAAGGGCGGAGCTCTCGCCCGCCCGATCATGGCCAGTGCGGCGGCGTTCCACGTGGCCAACGGCTACTTCATGGGCCTGGGCCGGTTCATCACCGCCTTCGAGGCGATGCACCCGATGGTCGCGTACACCAGCGCGCCCAAGTCGCACCCGGCGGTGGCCGGCCGCGACGACCGGGCGCTGACCGCGACCGCGTCGATGGCGGCCATCGGCATCACGATCGCCGGGTTCCTCGCCGCGATGCGCCGGATGCGGGCCACCGACCCCTGGCCGCACGGCCGCGCGCTCACCACCCGGCACGGCAACGAACTCCACTACAACGAGCGGGTCTCGGACAACGAGACGGCACCCGTCCTCGTCTTCGGCACCGGGATGACCTCCACCGCCGAGCACTTCGGCTGGATCACGGAGAAGCTCGTCGAGGACAGCGACTACGGCATCATCACCTACAGCCGCGCCGGCTACGGGCCCAGCAAGCACCGCAGCCCCGCCCCGTACAGCCTCCAGGAGTCCGTGGACGACCTGGTGGACCTGGTCCGCGGGGCCGTGGACGAGGGCCGGGACGTGTACCTCGTCGGCCACTCGCTCGGCGGTGAACTCGCCCGGCGCGCAGCGCGGGAGCTCGGCGACCGGGTCAACGGCGTCATCTACCTGGACAGTTCGCACCCGGAGGAGCTGAACCGCTCCAAGCAGCAGAAGGAGTCCGCGGAGCGCCTCAAGGACGGCCTGAACATGTTCACGCGCAGCCTGCGGGCGGGCATGGGCGCGATGCTGGTCCGCCCCCGCTGGGTGCACAACCTGCCCGCCGAGGTCCGCAGCCGCGCCTTCGCGCAGTACGCGGACAGCCGGCTGTGGCGCGCGGGCATGCGCGAATGGGACGCCACCGAGCGCGACTTCAAGTCCTTCGAGGGCGATCTGCCGTCCGTCGGTGGCCATGCGCTGGTGCTTTCGGCGCAGCGGACCGTCGACCGCGACCCGGAACAGCTGCTGATGCACAACGAACTGGCCGCCGCGCACCGGGGGGACGGGCGCATCGTCCGCAACTCCGTGCTGGAAGGCGCCGACCACGACACAATGCTCACCGACGCCCGGCTCGGTACCGACGTGGGGCGCCGCATCCTCGACTTCCTCCACGAGGTCGAAGCGAAGGAAGGCGGCGCGGGACGCAGCGGGTCCGGCGCCGAGGGGAACAAGTCCGAGGAGGCACGATGACCAGCTCGCAGACTCCCGCATCGCTGGCCGGAACGGCGGTCCGCACGGCCCGCGGCACCCGGTCCGTGCTCGCCCGCGCCTTCACCGGCCCGGGCGGCCTCACCCGCGCCGCCGGCGCCGCGATACTGCTGGGCACGCTCTCCGCGCAGCACCCGAACCCGCTGTTCAACAGGGCTCAGAAGATCGACATCTTCTCGGTGCTCTTCCCCAACTGGCGCTTCTTCGCGCCGACTCCGGCCCAGCACGACTACCACATCCTGTACCGGACCCTGGACCACGACGGGGAGACCTCTCCCTGGAAGATGGTCGAGGTCATCGTCGGCCGGAAGCTGCACCAGATGTTCTGGTTCCCGGGCCGGCGTCCCGAGAAGGCGATCTTCGACATCGTCACCGAGCTGATCACGCAGCTGGACAAGGGTTTCGGCGCGCTGAAGAAGCTCCCCTCCTACAAGATGCTCTGCGCGTTCCTGCGCCACCGGCTGCAGGAGGAGGGCAAGGCGGACGACGTGAAGGGCTTCCAGTTCACCCTCGTCCGAGCCACCGGATACGAGGAGAACGACCCCGAGGTCATCTTCGTCTCGCCCTACACCCCGATGGCCGTCGAGCCGGAACCCGCCGCGGCGGCACGCAGCTCCCGGCCGTCCTACGAATCGCACATACGGGACGACTCCCGCGAGGAAGTGCCCGTCCAGCCGGCCTGACCGAGCACAGACTGTCCGTCCCGCGAACCTGTGGGGACGGGTGAACCACAACCGGATTCCCGAAAGGGGTCACATGTCCACTGCATCGATCGTCATCGCCGTCATCGGCATCGTCATCGCCGGATACCTCGCTCTGAACCTCGCCAAGAAGAAGTAGCCCGCCGCCCCCAACGAGACCGAGAGGAGGCCCTGATGACTTCCGTGGACGACATCGGCTACGGACGCCAGTTCGGCGGCTTCTACGACAGGATCTTCCCCAGCGGTCCCTACACCGAGCCGACCGTCGCGAAGCTCGCCGCACTGCACCCCGCACCCGGCGAGCGGGCGCTCGAATTCGGCGTCGGCACCGGGCGGGTGGCGATTCCGCTGGCCCAGCGGGGCTTCCCCGTCACGGGTGTCGACTCGTCGCCCGAGATGCTGGAGCAGCTGAAGACGAAGGCGAAGGAGGCCGACGCGGACGTCGAGGCGGTGCACGGCGACATCCGCAAGTACACCGACGACGACCAGTACAAGCTCGTCTACTGCGTCTGCGCCACCTTCTCGATGCTGCTCGAGGCCGACGCCCAGCGCGATGCCATGCAGCGTGCGGCCGACCGCCTCGCGCCCGGCGGCAAGCTCGTGGTGGAGACCTCCAACGCGGGCGGTGTACGGGCGCTGCACGAAGGCCAGCAGCGCACCTCGTACTTCATCCCGTATCCCCAGCCGAACACAGGGCTGCAGACGTATTCCACCCTCCTCGACAACGGCTTGTGGCACGCTTCGCACATCTGGTTCGAGGACGGCAAGTCGTCCATCGGCTCCGAGCTGGCGAGGCTCACGACGCCGGACGAGGTGGACGCGTACGCCCAGGCCGCCGGCCTGCAGCCGGCGGACCGCTGGGCGGACTGGAAGGAGACCCCTTGGACCGAGGACTCCCCCATGTTCGTCAGCACCTACACCCGCAATTGAGGTGAGCGCCATGAGCACCCTGGAGGCGAAGGCGAGTTCCAGGACCCTCCACGTGGAGGGTCAGGACGACCGGATCGGACCGGCGCACGCGCGCAGGCGCGGCGGCGGACCCGGGCCGGCTGCCGTCTGGTATCTCGCACGGCGCCACAGGGCGCTCCTGGCCACCGGCATCGTCGTAGGGCTGATCGGCGTCACGGCGCAGCTCGCCCAGCCCTACGCGATCGGTGAACTGATCAAGCAGGCCGGGCAGAACAAGCCGCTCGCGGCCTCGATCATCCTTCTCGTCGTGCTGTTCTGCGTGGACGGGGCGTTCTCGGCACTGCAGTCGTACCTCATCGGCCGGGCCGGCGAGAACATCGTCTACGACGTGCGGATGCTGCTCACCAGACGGCTGCTGCGCGTCGACCTCACCGCGTACGGCAAGCAGCAGCAGGGCGACGTCCTCACCCGCACCGTCGCCGACACCTCGCTGGCGAAGATCGCACTCTCGCAGAGCCTCGCCCAACTGGTCATCAACGGCTTCACGGTGGCCGGCGGCGTCATCGTGATGTTCCTGATCGACGTGTGGATGATGCTGATCACCCTGGCCTGCCTCGGCATCGCCAGCGCGGTCTCCCTCTTCCTGGCGCGCAGCGTGCGCCGCGCCGCGATGGTCAACCGCGAGGACACCAGCCAGTACGGCTCGGACGTGCAGCGCGCGCTGTCGGCGCTGCCGACGGTGAAGGCGTCCCGCGCGGAGGACCGCGAGACGCACCGGATAGGCCTCCTGGCCTGGAAGGCCCGCAACTCGGGCGTGCGCGTCAACGGGCTCAACGCGCTGTTCATGCCGGCCATGAACGTGGGGACGCAGGCGGCGCTCGCCGTCGTCGTCGGCGTCGGCATGACGCGGGTGACCCGCGGCACGATGTCGATGGCCGACCTCACCGCGTTCGTGATGTACCTCTTCTACATGGTCTCCCCGCTCGTCCTTTTCTTCCTCGCCATCGGGCAGTTCCAGCAGGGGCGCGCCGCGATCCGCAGGGTCGACGAGCTCACCGTCCTCCCGCAGGAGGGCGGCGTCCTGGACAGGATGCGGCACAAGTCGAAGCCCGCTCCGGCCAAGAAGTCGCTGTCGGCGGACAAGGAGGCCGTGGAGTTCCGCGACGTCCGCTTCAGCTACAGCGCCGGGGACGACGCCGCGGAGACGCTCCGCGACGTGACCTTCTCGGTGGCGTCGCGCGGTATGACGGCCATCGTCGGCCCGTCAGGAGCGGGCAAGACCACGCTCTTCCAGCTCGTGGAGCGCTTCCACGCGCTGGACGGCGGAGCCATCCTCGTCGGCGGCAAGGACATAGAGACGATGCCGCTGAGCACGCTGCGCGGCCTGGTCGGGTACGTCCAGCAGGACACCGCCGCGATGCGCGGCACCATCCGCGAGAACGTCGTGTACGCCGAGCCGGACGCGAGCGACGAGCAGATCCGCGAAGTCCTCGAACTGGCGGGTCTCACCAAGGTCGTCGACGCGATGCCGGACGGCCTGGACACCGAACTCGGCGACCAGGGCAGCGGCCTCTCGGGCGGCCAGCGGCAGCGCCTGTGCATCGCGCGCGCACTGCTGCAGAAGCCCGCCGTGCTCCTCCTCGACGAGGCCACCTCCCACCTGGACTCCGACTCCGAGCGGGAGTTCCGCGAGACGCTCAGCAAGGTCTCCTCGCGCTGCGCCGTCATCGCGATCGCGCACCGTATCTCGACCGTCGTCGACGCGGACAAGATCGTCGTCATGGCCGACGGGCGGGTGCAGGACTCCGGCAAGCACGACGAACTGATGAAGCGGAGCGCGCTGTACCACCGGCTGGCCAACTCCCAGCTCCAGGCGGCGCACATGACGGAGCCCCCCGCGCAGGTGCCGGAGCCGGCGCACGCGGGCACCGTGAGCACCGTGGACACGGCGGAGAACACTCTGTGACACCCGATGTGGCCGTCGTCGGCACCGGCCCGAACGGCCTCGCCGCCGCGGTGACCATGGCACGGGCCGGACTGCGCGTCGAACTGTACGAAGCGGCCGAGACCGTCGGGGGCGGCCTGCGCGGCGAGGCGATCTTCGACAGCGGCATCCGCCACGACGTGTGCTCCGCCGTCCACCCGATGGCCGCCGCCTCGCCCTTCTTCCGCGAGTTCCAGCTCCCGGAGCGGGGCGTGGAACTGCTCAACCCGCCCGTCGCGTACGCGCACGCCCTCGACGACGGACGCGCCGGTCTGGCCTACGGCGATCTCGACACCACCTGCGAAGTCCTCGGAAAGGACGGGCCCGCCTGGCGCCGCCTGATGGCGCCGCTCCTCCAGCACAGCACCGGCCTGGTCGACTTCTTCATGAGCGGCCAGCGGTCCGTGCCGCGCGACCTCCTCGCGCCGCTGCTGCTCGCGGCGCGGCTGCCCGCGCACGGCACGCGGCTCGGCTCGCGGACCGGCTCGCCCGGCGGCCGCCTCCTCGGGGGCTTCCGCGAGGACGTCGCCCCGGCTCTGCTGGCGGGCGTCGCCGCGCACGCCGTCGGCAAGCTGCCGAGCCTGGCGTCCGCTTCGGTCGCGATGCTGCTCGGGCACCTCGCGCACGGTCCGGGCTGGCCCCTGCCCCGCGGCGGCAGCGAGCGCATCGCCGAGGTGATGGCCGACGACATCCGCGCGCACGGCGGGACGTTCCACACATCGACGCGCGTCACCGACCTGCGGCAGTTCGACGGCGTACGCGCTGTGTTGCTCGACACCGCACCCACACAGCTGCTGGAGATGGCGGGGGACCGGCTTCCCGCCGGCTACGCCCGGCACTTGAGGCGGTACCTGTACGGCCCCGGCGCCGCCAAGGCCGACTTCCTCGTCTCAGGGCCCGTCCCGTGGACCAACCCGGAGCTCGGACGGGCGGGAACCGTCCACCTGGGCGGGACGCGTGAAGCCGTCGCCCGCCAGGAAAACCTGACCGTACGGGGCGAACGCACAGACGAGCCCTTCGTCCTGCTCGTCGACCCCGCCGTCACCGACCCCGGGCGGGCACGTGACGGGAAGCGGCCCGTGTGGGCGTACGCCCATGTACCCAACGGCGATCCGCGCGACCCCGTCGAACTGCTGCGCACCCGCATCGAGAAGTACGCGCCCGGGTTCAGCGACACCGTCCTCGCGGCCCGCGGCATCCCCGCGAGCGAGTACGAGAAGTACAACGCGAACTACGTGGGCGGCGACATCGGAGCGGGCGCCATGACGCTCTACCAGTCGGTGGCCCGTCCGGTGCCCTACCTGGACCCGCACCGCACGCCGCTGCCGGGCGTCTTCCTCTGCTCGGCGTCCACACCGCCCGGCCCCGGTGTGCACGGCATGTCCGGGTATCTGGCCGCCCGCTCCGCGCTGCGGCACCGGTTCGGGCTGCGCGAGGCGCCGTCGCTGAGTCCCGGGCGGGCGTGACGGCGACGGGTCAGGCGGCCGGACCGAAGTCCGGCACCACCCCGTCTTTTCGGCGCCCGCCCCCGGCGCCTGGCGTCAGATCCAGCCGCGCTCGCGGGCCAGCAGCGCCGCCTGCGGACGGTTGCCCGCGCCGAGCAGCTGCATGAGGTCGGCGATGTAGCGCCGGTACGTACGGACCGAGACGCCCAGATCGCGGGCCCCCGCCTCGTCCTTGCCCCCGGAGCACATCGCCCGCAGGACCATCCGCTCCAGTTCGGACGGACCGTCCTCGCCTTCGGAGCGGCGCTCCCCCAGCAGGGCGCCGAGATCGTCCGACTCCGCCCATATCGACTCGAACATGGCGAGGATGTTGGAGACGAGCCCGCTCTCCTGCGCGAACAGCGCGCCGCGCGAGCTCTCTTCGGGGTGGACGGGCACGACGGCGGTGCGGCGGTCGTACATCTGGATCTTCGCCGTGGTGTGGCTGATCAGCCGCACCCGCGCCCCGTGCGACTCCAGTTCGCGCAGGTAGGAGACCGTCGGGGCGTGGTCCAGGGCCTTGCGGACGAGGACCGTGCGGACGCTCAGCCCCCTGCGCAGGCAGCGGAGCACCCGCGGCCGGTCCTGCTCGATGTCCTCCGGCCGGAGCGCGGTCGCCGGCTCCACCAGGGAGACCTCTTCGCGGGCGAAGAAGGCCAAGTCGTCGATCCGGTCACGGATCTTGGGCGGATCGGTGATCTGCTCGATGCCCACGACGGTCGGCGGCTGCTGGGCCGTGCTCTCCGGGCGGAGCGAGGCCACCAGCGGCTGGAGCTCGGTGACCTGCTGCAGTTTCTCGTGCAGTTCGTGGAGGCGGAGGTCCAGCAGGCGCGCCACCGCCACGTCCGGATCGGCGGCGGCCAGCCCGTCCTCGTCGGTGCCGCTCCCGGCCTCCTGCTGCGGCGTTCCGCCACCGCGCAGCAGCCCCAACTCGCGCAAACGGCCGAGCTCCTCGCGTGCCGCGTGCGGCGACAGCCGGAGCTGGTCTATCAGCCCGTCGATCCCGATCCCCGGCTCACGGAGGCACAGCCGGTATATCTGCTCCTGCTCCTCGGTGAGACCGAGATAGGACATCTCGTTGGTACTCAAGCTGGTCTCCCCCACTTCGGTCGCCTGCTGGGCCCGTGCAGTGGGTGGTCGTCAAAGCTTTGTGTCCCACGAGCCTGGACAGGAATCCGAGCATAGAAAAAACGAAGGCTTCCAACACCCCTCGGACCGGCAGCAATTCCTGGCCGGCCGTCGTGTGGGGCGCTTCTGCCCCCGTATGCACCCTCTCCATCGGAAGATTCGACTCCGGTGAGGCGGCTCTGTGTTTGGTTTATAGTGGAGCCGAGCCGCGGGGATCGAGCAGATCCGGTCGGCTCCTGCGGACGTAGCTCAGCTGGTAGAGCGCAACCTTGCCAAGGTTGAGGTCGCGAGTTCGAACCTCGTCGTCCGCTCGGCCGTGCACACGCGGTGTGCACACGGAGTAGGGGCCCCGGTCTACGGCCGGGGCCCCTACTCGTAGTCGCAGGAACGGCCTTGGGGCGGGGTGCCCTCAGGCCCAGTCGAGGCCCGTGAGCCGGGTGTAGGCCTCCACGTACTTCGCCCGTGTCTGCTCCACGATCTTCTCCGGCAGCGGCGGGGGCGGGAGTTGGCCGTTCCGGTCCCAGCCGGAATCAGACCCGGACAGCCAGTCGCGGACGAACTGCTTGTCGAACGACGGCTGCGGGCGGCCCGGCTGCCACTGGTCGGCCGGCCAGAAACGGGACGAGTCGGGGGTCAGGACCTCGTCGCCGAGGAACAGGCCGACGTGGTTCTCGGCCGGGACGCCGATGCCGTCGTCCCCGCCCGTACCGTGCCCGAACTCCAGCTTCGTGTCGGCGAGGATGATGCCGCGGTCAAGGGCCACGTCACGTGCCCGCTGGTAGACCGCGAGGGTCAACTGACGGAGCTGGGCGGCGGTCTCCGCACCCACCTCGCGCGCGACCTCCTCGTAGCTGACGTTCTCGTCGTGGTCGCCGACGGCGGCCTTCGTGGCGGGTGTGAAGATCGGGCCGGGCAACTCCGAACCGTCGGTGAGGCCTTCGGGGAGCGCGAGCCCGCAGACCGTGCGGGCCTGCTCGTACTCCGCGAGACCCGAGCCCGTGAGGTAACCGCGCGCGACGCACTCGACCGGGATCATGCGCAGCGAACGGCACACCGTCGTGCGCCCTTCCCAGTCGGCGGGTGCGCCGGCCGGAACCTCGGTGCTGATCACGTGGTTCGGCACGAGGTCCGCCAGCTGCTCGAACCACCACAGCGAGAGCTGGGTGAGGATCCGGCCCTTGTCGGGGATCTCGGTGGGAAGCACCCAGTCGTACGCCGAGACGCGGTCGCTGGCCACCATCACCAGATCGCCCGCCTCGTTCCGGTACAGGTCGCGCACCTTGCCGGTGTGCAGATGCAGCAGGCCCGGTACCTGCACTGGCTCGGGCTTCTCGACGAATCCGGACACTGCTCCTCCGGGGGTTGGCACGGCTCCGGATACCGATTGTCCCGTACGGGCCCCCGCACACACGCCGGGGCGGTCCGGTCAGGGAAGGGGCGTGCGGCCGCCGGGCCCAGCGAGCGCGCACCGGCCGCGCTTACCCGGCGTACGGGGCTGCGGGGCCGCGGGTGCGCACGGCTGGTTCGCACGGCCGGTGTGCGCGGGTGGTGCGCGTGGCCGCGGCGGTCAGCCGCTCTTGCACACGCGGTCCAGCAGGTTGGCCGTCGCCCGCTGCACGCGGGAGTCGACGTGGCCGGGCCGGTCCAGCGCGGGCGTCCAGGCGAAGGTGCCCGAGCAGAAGACCAGCGCGCCGGACGGCGCCCGGTACAGCGACGTCTCCTGGTGGCGGCGGGCACCGCCCGTGTCCTGGTACGGGGAGTGGGCGAGCAGGACGCGCTCGGTGTACTCCGGGAGGCTCGTACGGGGGAAGTAGCGGTCGGCCTCGCCGGCCACGAGGCCCGGGAGCTCGTCGCCGTCGCCCGCCCCCGTCGCCTCCCACAGCCAGTGCTCGCTGTTGCGCACGATCAGCGGGTACGGCTCCGGGACCTGGCCCGCGTACTGGACGCCCAGGACGTGCTGCTCCGGCTCGCCCCGGGAACGCCACTGGGCGGACCGGCCCGGGCCCCGGCGCTTGCGGCAGGTCAGCAGCCGGTCCGGCGACCCGCCGGGCAGCGGGTCCAAGTCCACCTGCCAGTACATGGTGTTGGCGGAGAGGAAGACGAGCGAGGTGCCGCCGTCACGGGCCCGTTCGACGGAGCGCCGCATGGGCACCGTCCAGTACTCGTCGTGCCCCGGGAAGATCACTCCGCGGTAGGCGGCGAGATCCACGCGGCCCGCGTGGACGTCGCGGGCGTCGGCGTACGCCAGGTCGTATCCGACGCGCTCGGCCCAGCGGATGAAGTCGTAGGCGTGGCCGATGTGCAGGGGGAGGCCGGCGCCCGCGTAGGGGCGGTCGAAGGAGACGGTGACGGCGGCGTCCTCCTCGCCGAGCAGGCGCCCGTCGTCGTCCCAGGCGTGGTAGAGGCTGGCGCCGTCGCGGCCGTTCTCGGGGAAGAGGTTGTAGGCCTGCCAGGTGAGGTCGGGGAGGACGACCAGCAGGTCCGCGGGGTCGCGGTCGCGGACGGTGAACGGGATGTGGGAGCGGTGCCGTCCGTCCGCGGTGGTGAGAACCGCCACATAGGCGCCTGTCGACCAGTGGGAGGGGACCTGGAGCCGCCACGAGAGCCACCAGTTGTGGCAGGAGACGGTGCGATCGGCGGTCAGGGGTGCGGGCTGCCGGATGCCGGAGAGACGGGGGCTGGTGGTGATCTTCGTCGCGCCGATGCCGCCGTAGTGGCCGACGCGGTACACGTCGACGGCGAAAGCCTGGGGAGGGTCGACAGTGATCCGGAAGTCCAGGGAGTCCCCCGGCGCGGTGCCGCCGTCGCTGCCGGCGAACCCCTTGATCTGGCAGTGCACGTCGTCGGCGGTCCTGGGGCGGCCCACCCCGGGCTGGCTGAGGGACTCGCCGGGGAGCAGGCCCTCCAGCCCCGTCTGGTCCACGTACCAGGGGACCATGCGGCCGTTGTCGAAGTACTGCTCACCGAACCGGAGCCAGGGGAGCGGCCCCTGGCCGAACGGGTCCGTGGCCGCGTGCGCGAGCGCCCCCGACTCCCAGCGCCGGATGTCTTCGGTCCCCACCTGTGACTCTCCCCAGTCCACATTTGTCGCCCCCGCGGCTTCAGCCCATCACATTACGCGAGCGCAGCATCACCCTTGGTCGCTCATTTGGCCGATACAAGCACTCGGTCTCGGACAGAGGTACTAGGTGGCCGGTCGTGCGAGACGTTCGCGCCGGAGCGGCAGCCAGGAGCGGCCGTCCCGGACGCAGGCGGGCCGCCGGGAACAGCTGCGGAAGAGGGGCGCCCGGGAACGGACGGTTCAGACGAGCCGCACCGGCTTCTCCGCTCGGACGCCGACCCTCGCGAGCCAGTTCCTCAGCGGCTGGACGTCGGCCTCCTCGACGAGCGCCAGCACGGGGCCGCTGAGATCCGCGGCGCGCTCACCGCCGACGAAGAGCGCCGGGCCGTCGAGCCAGTCCAGGCCTGCGACCGCACCGGCAGTGTCCACAGCCGCACAGCAGACGACCGCGGTGACGTGCTCCGTCATGACCTCGCGCCCGCCGCGGGGAGGCTGCAGCGGCAGCCCCATGGGCGCCGCCGCCCCCGTACCGCCCACGGCCGCGACGAGCGGGGCCACCAGCGCGGCCTCCCCCACGTTCTCCGCCTCCTCACGGGCGACCGCGGCCGCTATCCGGGCTGCCAGAGCCTCTCCGTCGGCCCCCTCGCTCCCGGACAGCCGCTCCATGACACGGGACAGCGTGGGCCCCGGGAGAGCTCCCGCGCCGTCCGACCCGGCCCGCCCGGCACCCCGGGCGCCGGGCCCGTCCAGCGCGTCGAGCTCGGTGAAGAGACGGGCGGCATGGGTACGCCATATGCGGTCCACGACCTCCTCCGGGTACTCCTGCCAGTCCACCGGAGACCAGCCGGGGCCGGATTCGGCCGGACCGCCGTGGAAGAGGCGGGCCGCCAGCAGCGAGATCGACTCGTCGACCGCGCCGGGGGAGTCGAGCAGGTCGCAGGCCGGCCGCTCCCCGAGGCGGGAGGTGAAGCCCCCCGCGAGGCTGTCCCGGTGCGAGAGCTCCGTCAGAGCGGAGACCACGCCGGCGTCCAGCCGGGCGGGCCACCGGCCGATGCGCCAGGCGGGCAGGGCGACGCGCGTCAGGAGGCGGTCCCAGCCGGCGTAGGCGAGACCGACCTGCTCCTGGGCGGACGTGCGCAGTGCGTGATCCACACCCTGTGCACGGTGGGCCGCCGCCGCGGCCACGCCGCGCTCCATCTCGGCGGCGTGCGGCACGCAGGCACGGAGCATGAGGCGGGCGCAGCCGCCCGCGAAGCGCAGGCCGAGGCGCCGCAGGACCCCAGCCGGCCCGGCCCCCGCGTCGGCGGGGTGCTCGGCCACGGCGACGGCGGCGTCGAGGCCGCGCACGAACCGCCGCGCAGCGGCTATGTCGGGATGCGCCGAGGGACCTGTACCCGCCACGACGGGGGCGAGCAGCGCCCGCAGCTCCGCGACCCGCATCCACCACAGGAAGGGCGACCCGATCACCAGGACGGGAGCCGGACGCCGGCGGACGCGGAGGGCCGTCCCGGCGCCACCGCCCGCACCGGAGCCCGCGCCCGCTGTCCCGTCGGCGTCGGCGGTGTGCGAGCGGTGGGTGCGGTCCTCCAGCCAGCTGTCGCAGTCTGGGGTGAGGGCGAGGGCCGACGGCGCGGGGACGTCCAGACGGTCGGCCAGCTCGCGCACCAGGTTGTACAGGTCGGGGGCGGAGCGTTCGTCGAGGGCGACCGTGGGCGCCACCGCCGGCCTGGCCCGCACGATCACGGCGCCGACCGCGGCCGCGACGCCGAGCACCGCCAGCGCCACGGCGGTCACCGCCCAGCGCACGCCCTGCCACTCCGGGCCGATGCTGCCCGTGCGCTCCCCTGCGAAGAGGACGACCGCCGCTGCCGCGGGCACCAGGGCGAGAGCGAGGGCCGCGCCGCGGATGCGGAGCACGGAGAGTGCGTGTGAGCGCGCCGAGCGCGCGCCTGCCTGCCGGCCCACCACGAACTGCTCACCCCCAGACAGTCTGCTCGGGCCTTCCGGCCCTCGGATCTCCCCACTGTGGCACCGCGCGATGACAGCGCAACGTGCGCGGGGCCAGTCGGGGAGGAGCCATACGGCTTGCGCGGAACCCTAGTTGGGGCCTCCGGACGCGTCAGCCGCTCCGCGGCGCGGTCACTCGATGGAATGGCTTTGGGCAGAGCTCTTGCGTTGTCGAGGGTGAGCGAGGTGTCCCTTATGCGGCTAAAGCCCCGGGTGCCGCATGGGCTGCCGCGGCCCACGGGAGCGGCGTACCGCGGCCCGGCAGCCACGGACGCTGCGGCGTCGGGGGCCGAAGGCGACAGGAGCACCCGGGGCACTCGTGGTCGGCGTCCGCCTCACCCCCGCACCAGCACCGACCCCGCCACGGAGCCGCAAGCGCCGTCAGCCTGCTCCGCTGCCTCCGCTGCGGTCTACTCCGCGGCCTTCGCCGCGGCGCCTACTCCGCGGCCTTCGCCGCGATGTCCCTGCGGTGGTGCGAGCCGTCGAGGCCGATACGCCCGACGGCGGCGTAGGCGCGCTCACGCGCCTCCCTGAGCCCGTCGCCCGTCGCGGTGACGGAGAGGACGCGTCCTCCCGCGCTCACCACGCGGTTCCCGGCGTCGCGCTTCGTCCCGGCGTGCAGCACGTACGCGCCGGGTGCGTCCCGTTCGGCCACCTCTTCGAGACCTTCGACGACGTCGCCGGTGCGCGGCGCCGACGGGTAGTCCCTGGCCGCCACGACGACGGTGACCGCCGCCTCGTCGCTCCACCGCAGCGGCGGGAACTCCGCCAGCCGCCCGGTGGCCGCCGCGTACAGCAGACCCGCGAGCGGAGTGCGGAGCCTGGCCAGCACGGCCTGCGTCTCCGGGTCGCCGAAGCGCGCGTTGAACTCGATGACGCGCAGCCCGCGCGAGGTGAGGGCGAGCCCGGCGTAGAGCAGCCCCGAGAAAGGCGTCCCCCGCCGGCGCATCTCGTCGACCGTCGGCTGGAGGACCGACTGCTCGATCTCCCGCACGAGGCCGGGGTCCGCCCACGGCAGCGGCGAATAGGCGCCCATTCCGCCGGTGTTGGGGCCCTCGTCGCCGTCGTAGGCCCGCTTGAAGTCCTGCGCGGGCTGGAGCGGGACCACGCTCTCGCCGTCCGTGACGGCGAACAGCGAGACCTCCGGACCGTCGAGGAACTCCTCCACGACGACCCGTTCGCAGGCGCGGGCGTGTGCGCGGGCCTCCTCGACGTCGCCGGTCACGACGACGCCCTTGCCGGCGGCGAGTCCGTCGTCCTTGACGACGTACGGCGGGCCGAACGCATCGAGCGCGGCGTCGGCCTCCTCGGGGGTGGTGCAGACGTGGCTGCGTGCCGTGGGCACGCCCGCCGCGGCCATCACGTCCTTCGCGAAGGCCTTCGACCCCTCCAGCCGTGCGGCCTCGGCCGACGGGCCGAACACGGCGATGCCCCTCGCGCGTACGGCGTCCGCGACGCCGGCGACCAGGGGGGCCTCCGGCCCGATGACGACGAGATCCGCCTTCACCTGCGGCGTCTCCGCGAGAACCGAGACGGCCGCGCCGTCCAGGGCGTCGACCGCGTGGAGCGTCGCGACCTCGGCGATCCCGGCGTTGCCGGGCGCGCAGTGCAGGGCGGTGACCTCGGGGTCGAGCGAAAGAGAGCGGCACAGGGCGTGTTCGCGGGCGCCGCCGCCGATGACCAGAATCCTCACGGGAGCAGCCTAGACGGGGCGGAACCGTCCCCTGTCCGCACCCTGTCGCGCCCGGTGCCGGGACGCGCCTTCGAGGGACAGCGCCCCTCTGTGAACTCTTTCGGGTGAGAGACGGACGACCGCCGAATCCGCCCAGGTGCTGAACAGTGCCCCTGTACCGGGCAGTTCGGAAGGAAAGCGGCATTGCGTGCCCACGCGTGGCGGTAGGAAGATCCCCCGAGCGTTCCGAAGGCGGAGTGCCGGGGGGAGGCGTGATGTCGGGTGGCCTGATGCGGGGTGCTGTGGGGAGTGGCGCGGTGAGTCAGCCGGAGATGCGGTGCGAGGGCGCCTGCCGGAAGGGGCGGGCAGAGCGTGCGGTCGCGGAGGGCCGCGGCTTCCCCCTCGGCGATTGGAACGACCCCGCCCGGCGGCTCGACGAGCTCTACGCGTGGGTGGAGCAGCGTGCCCTGCACCTCGCCGACTCGTATCTCGCCGACCGCGTCCGCAAGCGCCGCGGGGCCCGGCTCCTACGGGCGGGAGCGGCGCTCGGGGCGACGGCGGGCGCGGTCGTGCCGGTGCTCGCACTCACCGGGACGCTGCCCGGAACGGCTGCGGCCTGGGGCTATCTCGCGCTGCTGGGGGCGGCCGTCTGCCTCGGCGCCGACCGCTGCTCCGGGCTGACGACGGGCTGGATGCGGGACGTCGCGACGGCGCAGGCCGTCCAACGGCGGCTGGAGACGCTGCAGTACGACTGGGCGTCGGAGGCGATCCGCGAGGTGCTCGGCCCGACGGAGGGCAGCGCGGGGGACGCCGCGGACCGCGGCCTCGCCCTGCTGCGCCGCTTCACGGAGGACGTCTCGGAGATCGTGCGCGCCGAGACGGCCGACTGGATGCTCGAATCGGGTGCGGGCCGCTTACCCCTGCGGCCGCAGTGGGCGGCAGCCCGCCCCTCGCGCTCGCACGAGGCGTGCCGCCAGCCGCAGAGCGGCCGCTCCCCGTTCGCGCGCGGCCCCCGCCCGGCCATGCCGCGCCAGCGCCCACCGGAGGATCCGCACTGACGCGGCCGGGCTCCGGCCCGCACGGGCCGTGGCCTGAACTCGGCTGTCCCGCAAGGCCGGTTCGAGAGCACCTCCTCGCAAGTCCCGGAGGCCCGGTTCCGGAACCCGGGACACCCGGAACTGCCGGACACCCGGGGCTGCCGGACACTCGGGACTGCCGTGCGCCGGAGGCCGCTCAGCTGAAGACGATCATGGAGCCCTGCGCCAGGCTCCGCGTCGCCGCCGCGTGCAGTCCCAGCCACACGTGCCGCTCCCGCGCGAACGGCCCCTGCCCGTAGTCGACCGGGGAGTCCGCGGGCTCCTCGAGGTCGGTGGGGCGCGACGGCGCGGGCGGCGTGGGCGGAGGGTTGGCGGCGTCGATGCCCAGGCACGGCGCCACGGACTCCAGTTCGCGCAGCAGCCCGTGGCTGGACCCGAGCGGACCGCCGCCCTCCAGCAACTCCTCGTCCGCGAGCGGCGCGTTGAAGTCGACGGGGACGTAGGCGCCCGCGTGGTCGTAGTGCCACACGAGGTGCGACTGCTGCGCCGTGGCCTCGAACATCTCCAGCAACTGCTCGTAGTCGCCGCCGAGTTCGTCGACGGGCGTGACCTCCAGCCCGCACAGCTGCAGCAGGTGGGCGCGACGGAGGAAGTGCAGCGCCTCGTAGTCGAAGCCGGCGACGGGGGCGACCTCGCCGGAGAGGCCCGGCATGTAGTTGTAGACGGGCACGGGAGGCAGGCCCGCGTCCGTCAGCACCTTGTCGTACGCAGCGATCTCCTCGGCGAACGGATTGTCCGTGCTGTGGCACAGCACGTCGACGAGGGGGACCAGCCAGAGATCACATGCCAAGGGGTGCTCCCATCCACGGCTCGGGGTCGCAACAGCGTAGTGCCCGGTGTTGATGCCCCGTCGCGGCAGGCTCCGCACGTCTCGAGAGGGTCACGGTGCCAGCGGGATCGCCGGTCCGTCGGCCAGCGCCAGCGCGTGCCGGTGGTATTCGGCCACGATGCGCCGCGCCTCGATCGCGTCGCGCTGCTCCACCGCGTCGACGAGTTCCCGGTAGCCGGACCAGAGCCGCGTGGCGATCTCTCCCCCGCGGCGCAGGCAGGGCACGCAGAAGACCCAGCACTGGGTGCGGAGCCGGTCGAGGAAGTCCAGGATGTACGGGTTGCCCGCGAGGGCGCCCAACTCCCGCCAGTAGCGCAGGTCGTAGCCGATCAGCACGTCGAGGTCCCCGGATCGCGCGGCCCGTACCGCGGCTTCGGCCCGGCGGCGCACGGACGCGAGCGCCGCCGGGTCCATCTCGTACTCCCGGTGCGGCCCTGCCGCGCCGCCCGCCGCCGCCTCCGCCGTCCGTACGGCCTCCGCCTCGACGAAGCCGTGGAAGAGCCCGTCCATCACGATCATCCGCGCGTGCACCATGGCGCGGTAGTCGTCGATCGTGAACCGGTGGACGCGGAAGCCGCGGTGCTGCTCGACGTCGAGCAGACCCTGCGCCGCCAGATCGACCATCGCCTCACGCACGGGCGTCGCGGAGACGCCGTACTGCTCGGCGATCTCCTTGACCGTGAAGTGGCTCCCGGCCGGCAGGCGCGCGGCCAGGATCTCGTCGCGCAAGGCGGAGGCCAACTGCGCACGCAGGGTGCTGCGTTTGATCATCAGCGTGGACTCTGTCCCCTCAGCCGCGCGCGGACGCGCCGGCTTCCGCGGTATGGGCGTCCGCGACGCTCAGGGCCTCGTCCAGCACGGCCAGGCCCTCCTTGGCCTCGGACTCGCTGATGTTGCACGGCGGCACCACGTGGGTGCGGTTCATGTTGACGAACGGCCACAGGCCGCCGCGCTTGCACGCCGCCGCGAACTCGGCCATGGGCGCGTTGTCCGGCCCGCTCGCGTTGTACGGCACCAGCGGCTCGCGCGTCGCCTTGTCACGTACGAGGTCGAGCGCCCAGAAGGTGCCCATGCCGCGCACCTCGCCGACCGACGGGTGGCGCTCCGCGATCTCCCGCAGGGCGGGGCCGATGACGCTCTCGCCGATGCGGGCGGAGTTCTCCACGATGCCCTCCTCGGCCATCGTGTTGATCGTCGCCACGGCCGAGCCGCAGGCCAGGGGGTGACCGGAGTAGGTCAGCCCGCCCGGGTAGGGCCGCCTGTCGAACCTCGCGGCGATCTCCCCGTTGATCGCGACGCCGCCGAGCGGGACGTAGCCGGAGTTGACGCCCTTCGCGAAGGTGATCAGGTCGGGCGTGACGCCGAAGTGGTCGGCGGCGAACCAGGCGCCAGAGCGGCCGAATCCGGCCATCACCTCGTCGAGGATGAAGACGATGCCGTGGCGGTCGCAGATATCGCGGACGCCGGCGAGGTAGCCGGGCGGCGGCACGAGCACGCCCGCGGTCCCGGCGATGGTCTCCAGGATGATCGCCGCGATCGTGCCGGGTCCCTCGTAGGCGATGGTCTCCTCGAGGTGGGCGAGCGCGCGCTGGCTCTCCTGCTCCTCGGTCTCGGCGTAGAAGTGCGAGCGGTACAAGTGCGGACCGAAGAAGTGCACCGCGCCTGCCGCGCCGGTGTCGTTGGCCCAGCGCCGCGGGTCGCCCGTCAGGTGGATCGCGGCCGCGGTGTGGCCGTGGTACGAGCGGTAGGCGCTCATCACCTTGGGGCGGCCGGTGTGCAGCTTGGCCATGCGTACGGCGTTCTCCACCGCCTCGGCGCCGCCGTTGGTCCAGAAGATCTTGTCGAGGTCGCCGGGCGTGCGCTCCGCCACGAGCCGCGCGGCCTCCGCCCGTACGTCGACGGCGAAGCCGGGCGCCATCGTGCACATGCGGCCGGCCTGCTCCTGGATCGCGGCGACGACCTTGGGGTGCTGGTGCCCGATGTTGGTGTTGACCAGCTGGGACGAGAAGTCCAGGTAGCGGTTGCCGTCGTAGTCCCAGAAGTACGAGCCCTCACCTCCCGCCACGGGGAGGGGCTCGATCAGCCCCTGCGCCGACCACGAGTGGAAGACGTGTGCGCGGTCTGCGGCCCGTACGGCCTCGCCGGCAGCCGGGTCGGGAACGGTTGTACGCGGGGACGTGCTGGTCACGTGCAGGCTCCTCAGCTTCGGGATCACCCTTGGGGGAGGGCGCCGGGTGGGACGGCCCACAGCCTAGGGATGAGTTTTCGCCCCGTCTTCCCCGGGACCGAACTATGTGGTTTTCCACCAGAACTGCGGGGCTCCCTACCCGTGCGGCCAGGTGCGATCGCGTAACAGATCAGCGACGAGCAGGCCGGAACTTTACTCCCCGCGTAGAGTCCGGACGGCGGGAGGGCAGGGGGCTGCGAGCCTCCCGGCAGGCGATGGGGGAGAGGTAGGCGCGATGGAACGGCTCAGTGCCGGCGACCCGCGATCGATCGGCGGCTTCCGGCTGCTGGGGACATTGGGCGAGGGCGGCATGGGGCGGGTCTACCTGGCCCGTTCCAAGCGCGGCCGGACCGTCGCCGTGAAGGTCGTCAAGGGCGAACTCGCCCGGCAGCCCGACTTCCGCCGCCGTTTCGCACAGGAGATCACCGCCGCCCGCAGGGTGGGCGAGGCGTGGACGGCGCCGGTCCTGGAGGCCGACACCGAGGCGGAGACCCCCTGGGTCGCCACGGGGTACATCGCCGGACCGTCGCTGGCGCAGGTGGTCGACGAGCAGTACGGCCCGCTGCCGGCGAAGTCGGTGTCCGCGCTCGCCTCCGGGCTGGTGCGGGCGCTGCGGGACATCCACAACGCGGGGCTCGTCCATCGCGACCTCAAGCCGTCCAACATCCTCATCACCATCGACGGCCCGCGCGTCATCGACTTCGGCATCGCCCGCGCCCTGGACTCCGCCGTGCAGTCGGCGGGCGGGCTGACCAGCACCGGCGCGCTGGTGGGGTCGCCCGGCTTCATGTCACCGGAGCAGGTGCGGGGGCAGCAGGTCACACCCGCCAGCGACATCTTCTGCCTGGGCGCCGTGCTCGCGTACGCGGCGACGGGACGGATGCCCTTCGGCACCGCCGACAGCGGCGTGCACGCGCTCCTCTTCCGCATCGCCTCCGAGGAGCCCGATCTCACCGGGCTGTCGGGCGAGTTGCACGACATGGTCGCCGCGTGCCTCACCAAGGACGCGGCGCACCGCCCCTCCCTGGAGGAGCTGGCGAAGCGCACGGAGGACGAACTGGCCGGCGCCTGGCTGCCGGGCGAGGTCCTCGCCCAGCTCGGACGCCATGCCGTCCAGCTGCTGGACAGCGAGGACCCGGACACCGAGACCGGCGCCATCCCCGTGGCCGACGCCGCCGCGGGCACCACGGCGGCGCCTGCGTCCTCGCACACGCCTCCCGCCCCGTCCTCCGCCGTCCCGGCACCGCAGGGTGTCTACGGGCCGTCCACACCGCCGCCCGGCGCGTACGGCCCGCCCGCGAGCGCTCCGTACCACCCGCAGCCGCAGCCCCCGCACTGGCAACAGCAGCCGGGGCCGGGAGCGTTCCAGCAGAACAACGGCGTTCCCGCCGCCGGGCCGGGGACTCCCCCGCCGCCGGGGCCGGGGCAGCGCCGCGCGGTGTCGCCGCGCAAGCTGGGCAACGCCGTCACCGTCTTCCTCGGCTTGTCGGTGGTCTCCGACGTCATCGGGATGTTCGTGAACAGCATGGTGAGCGCGGCGCTGGAGGACGACGGACGCTTCGAGGGCGGCTCGGGGAGCCTGGAGGGCGTGGACGGGTTCGTCGCCCTCAAGAGCGCCTCGGTGACGCTGGAGGTCTTCGACGCCTTCGTCGTCATCCCCCTCATCGTGCTGTGGACGATGTGGTTCTGGCGGGCCCGTGTGAACGCGGAGATCTTCGCCCCCGGACGCGTCCGCTACGCGGCGGGCACGGCGGCGGCGGCGTGGTTCCTGCCGGTGGCCAACCTGTTCATTCCCAAGCAGGTGCTCAACGACGTCTGGGCGGCGAGCAACCAGACCCCGCAGTGGTACGGGCAAGGGCCGGGTCCCGCCCCGCGGCGCGCCCTCGTCCAGTGGTGGTGGCTGCTGTGGCTGTGCTGCCTCTTCGCGGGCGTGGCGGCCAGTTATGACAGCTGGTACAACATGGGCGACCTGGACGGCGCTCAGAACATACTCGGACTGGTGCTGCTCGCGGAGTTCGTCAGCGTCCCGGCGGCGGTCCTCGCGATCATCCTCGTCAACCGTCTCACCGCCCTCCAGGACAGGCGAATCTCCGGCCGGCTCTGACCGCGGGGGGCCTCCCCTCCACCCCCGCCCCCGCCTCGTCTCGTCCCGGTCCGGTCCGGCACCTCTGCGTCCCGGTCCCGTCGCGCGCGCCGTCTGCCGTCCCGTCGGCTCGTACCTCGGGCTCTCGTGAACCACGCCCGCGTCTACCGGCGTTCGCGTGCTCCGGTGGGACGGCGCCCCCGTACACCCCGCGAACAGGGGGGACCTGACGCGGAATTCACATCGGGCAGAGCGCCACACGGCCGTCCAACCCCGGACAGCGCCCCCTCCGCGACCATCAAACGGGAACCGGTGCGCAGCCCGACCGTGACCTTCGTAATCGACAGTGAGGAGGGACCGATGGACCGGCCGCAGATTCCACGTGGGGGAAGAACATGGCACAGCTGGCGGCGGACGACCCGCGTTCAGTGGGCGGTTACCGGCTGTTGAGCAAGCTCGGCGCCGGCGGCATGGGCAGCGTGTACCTGGCACGGTCGGGGGGCGGGCGCACCGTCGCGGTGAAGCTCATCAAGGCCGAACTCGCCGCCGAGTCCGAGTTCCGCTCGCGCTTCCGGCTCGAGGTCGAAGCGGCACGGCGCGTGGGGGAGCGCTGGACCGCACCCGTGCTGGACGCCGACACCGAGGCCGAGACGCCGTGGGTGGCCACCGGTTACATCGCCGGTCCCTCCCTGGAGCAGGTGATCTCCAGCCGCGTCCAGCAGGGCCACGGACCGCTCCCGGAGAACTCCGTCCGCACCCTCGCCTACGGCCTCGCCAGCGCCCTGCTCGACATCCACGGCGCGGGCGTCGTCCACCGCGACCTGAAGCCCTCCAACGTGCTCGTGACGATCGACGGCCCGCGCGTCATCGACTTCGGCATCGTCCGCGCCCTGGACGCGCTTCCGGACTCGACGGTGACCAGCACGGGCGTCGTCGTGGGCTCCCCGAGCTACATGTCGCCGGAGCAGATCCGCGCGCAGCAGGTGACGCCCGCCAGCGACGTGTTCTGCATGGGCTCCGTGCTCGCCTTCGCGGCGACGGGGCGGCCGCCGTTCGGCAGCACGAGCGGCGGCATGCACGCGGTGATGTTCAACATCGCCACCGAGGACCCCGACCTGGAGGGCATCGAGGAACCGCTGCGCGGGCTGATCGCCTCCTGCCTGGCCAAGGACCCCGCGGACCGGCCCGCGCCCGAGGACGTCATCGCGGGCGTGCAGCCCATCTCGACCGGCACCGCCGCCGCGCCGTGGCTCCCGGCCACGCTCATCGCCGAACTGGGGCGGCACGCCGTCCAGTTGCTCGACACGGACACCCCGCCCTCCGGTTCGGGAGCCCCCTCGGGCGTCCCCGATGCGGAGAGCGGGCAGAGCGGGTCGACGTCCGCGCCCCGTGTACTCCCCGAGGACCCGACCTCGGCACTCCCGCAGCCCGCCCGGCAGCAGGCCCCCGCGCCGTCGACGGCCTCACGGTCCCGCCGGCGCTACGCCGCCGCGGGCGCGGCCGCCGTGATCGTCGCCGGTGCCGCCTTCTTCGCGTCGGGCGCCGAACTCCCCCTGGTAGGCGAGGACGAGCCGAACCAGACCTCCGGGTCCTCGGACATCCCCGACAGCTACGTGGGCACCTGGAGCGGGCCCGTCGTACGGGACGGCGAACCCACGGGCCAGTACCGGCGGTTCACCATCTCCCGGGGCAAGATCGGAGAGGTCGTCGCCAACAGCTTCAGCCTCGGCACGGACTACGAGTGCAAGAGCGACGCGAAGCTCGTGTCCGTCGGCAAGTCGCTGGAGCTGGACACCAGGGTCATCAAGAGCGTCGGCAGGAAGTGCTCCGCGCTGGGCTCGCACACCGTCACCAGCAACTCCGACTCGACGCTGACGTGGCAGGCGGCGGGCCGCAGCGCGACGCTCAAGCGCGTCGAGCAGCCGGAGAAGCTGCCCGAGGAGTACGTCGGCACGTGGCAGCGGCAGCTTCCCGGCGGCGGCACGCAGCGGGTCACCATCGAGCAGTTGCGGGAGGGCAGCCCCATGTCGGTGGCCATGGTCTCCGAGAGCAGCACGCTGCACTGCGAGGCGAAGGCGGACATCTTCTCCGTGGGCGGCGACGGCGAGCCCGTGCGGCTCGGCCCGCCCCTCGTCGACAAGGAGGCCTCGTCCGGCGAGTGCCGGACCGGGCCGCCGTCGACGCTGAGCGTCGAGGACGGCAGCATGCGCCGCGCGTTCGCCGAGGGCGACACGGAGTTCGACTACACCCCCGCCCAGTGACGGCGGAGCGGACGGACGGCGTGCTCGGCACCCGGTCCGCCCGCGCCGCCGCCCGCTCCGGCTACTTCGTCTCCAGGTCCCGGCGCCGGAAGCCCGCCAGCCCCACGGCCAGCAGCACGGCCGCGGTGGCGGAGAGCAGCAGCACCGGCGTCCAGTCCATGTCCTCGGACGGCAGCCGGGGCACGTGGCCGAAGGGCGAGAGGTCGTTCATCCAGCCGGGAAGCCGCAGGATCTGGCCCAGGTATCCGGCGAGGAAGGCGTATACGGGCACGCTCCAGGCCGCGGCGGCCGCCCGCGGGACCCAGCCGTAGATCAGCGCCGTCACCCCGGCCGTGACCCACAGGGCCGGTGCATAGGCCAGCGCGGCCGCGGTGAGCGACAGCACCAGGCCGCGGTCGCCCGTGGAGGCCGCCCCCGTCAGGCCGAAGCCCAGCCCCGCCAGCAGCAGCGTGAGAGTGCCGCCGAGCAGTGCGACGGCGAGGTGGCTCCACATCCACCGCACGCGGGACAGCCCCGTCGACAGCAGCGGTTCGGCCCGTCCCGCGCTCTCCTCCGCGCGGGGCCGCAGCGAGGCGATGACCACGAACACGGCCGCCAGCACCGCGAGGACGATCATGACGGTGGAGGCGAACGACTCCACGAAGCCTGTGCCGCCCGCCTCGGCCAGCGCCTCCTTCACCACGTCGACGCCTTCGAGCATCTCCTCCACGTCGCCCAGGAGCGAGCCGTACATCGCCCCCAGCAGCAACGCCCCGCAGCAGAAACCGGCCAGCATGCCGCGCTGGAGCCGCAGCGCGAAGCCCAGCGGACGGACGAGCGCCGCGGAGGCGGTCCGGCGTCCGGGGCGCGGCCTGCGCAGGCCCGCTCCCACGTCACGCCGGCCGCTGAGCACGTACGCCCCGGCGGCGGCGGCGGACGCGGCGCCGAACATCAGCAGCAGCGGCCACCACCGGTCGCCGGCGAACGGGTAGCTGCGCTGCGCCCACCCGATGGGAGAGGCCCAGGAGAGCGTGCCGTCGCCCACGTCCCCGGCCGCCCGCAGCACGAACGCCAGGCCGATCACGCCGATCGCCATGCCGGAGCCGCCGCGCGCGTGCTCGCTGATCTGCGCCGTCACCGCCGCGACCGCGGCGAAGAAGACGCCCAGGCCGCCGAAGACGGCCCCGTAGAGCAGCGCCCCCTGCCACGTCGTCCCGTCGGCGCCGGACCCGCCGAGGGTGAGGCCGAGCAGCGCGGCCAGCAGCACGTCGGCGATCACCGCGACGGTGAGGGCCGCCGTCAGCGCCGCGTGCCGGCCCACGACGGCCGAGCGGAGCAGCTCCGCCCGCCCGGTCTCCTCCTCGGTGCGCGTGTGCCGTACGACGATCAGGACGCTCATCAGGGCCACCAGCACGCCGTAGAAGCCGAGCACCTGATGGCTGAGCATGGCGCCCGCCTCGTAGCCGCCGTCGAGGTAGTGACGCGGTCCGGTCATGGCGAGCCCGGCCGGGCTCGCCATCGTCTTCGCGAGGGAGGCACGGGCTTCGGCGCCGCCGTAGAGCCCGGTCAGCTCGCTGAGCGTGGAGACGTGGGCGAGCAGCAGCGCGGCGACCCAGACGGGCACGCGGACGCGGTCGCGCCGCAGCATGAAGCGGAGCAGCGTCCCCGTACCCGCGAGCGCGCCGCCGTCCGCGCCGGCGGAGGCGGGGGCCGACGTCCCGGCCTGTGGTGTGTCTTCGACGGGCGGCCGTGCGCCGCCCGCCTCGGTTCCGGTGCTCATCGGGCCGTACCCCCGGCCCCGTTGAGGGCGGCCAGCTCGTCGCCGTAGTGCCGCAGCATCAGCTCCTCGAGCGTGGGCGGATGGCTGGTGAGGCTGCGCACGCCGGCGCCGGAGAGGTGGCGTACGGCCGCGTCGAGGTGCTCGCCGTCGACGGCGAAGTGCACGCGGCCGCCCTCGGTGCGCAGGCCGTGGACCCCGGGCAGCTCCCCGAGACCTTCGACGGGCCGGGCGGTCTCCGCCTCGATGGTGGTGCGCGTGAGGTGGCGCAGGTCGCTGAGCGTCCCGGACTGGACGATCCGGCCGAGCCTGATGATGCTCACGCGGTCGCACAGCTTCTCCACCTGGGCGAGGATGTGGCTCGACAGCAGCACCGTCTTCCCCGCGGCCCTGGCCTGGAGCACGACGTCCTGGAAGACGACCTCCATGAGCGGGTCGAGGCCCGCCGTCGGTTCGTCGAGGAGCAGCAGCTCCGCGTCCGACGCGAGCGCGGCGACGATGGCCACCTTCTGGCGGTTGCCCTTGGAGTAGGCGCGCCCCTTCTTCGTCGGGTCGAGGTCGAAGCGCTCGATCAGTTCGTCGCGGCGGGCGGGGTCGATGCCGCCGCGGAGCCGGGCGAGCAGGTCGATGGCCTCGCCGCCGGTCAGCCCGGGCCACAGTTCGACGTCTCCGGGCACGTAGGCGAGGCGGCGGTGCAGGCTGACGGCGTCGTCCCACGGGTCGTGCCCGAGGAGCCGTGCCGTGCCGGCGTCCGCGCGGAGCAGGCCGAGCAGCACGCGGATGGCCGTCGACTTCCCGGCGCCGTTGGGACCCAGGAATCCGTGGACCTCGCCTCTCCCGACGGAGAGGTCCAGCCCGTCGAGGGCGCGTGTGCGCCCGAAGGTCTTCACGAGACCGGAGACGGAGATGGCGGTGGTGGCTGTGTCCATACTCGCGAAGCTACGCTTCTTTCAGAAATTTGTGAAGTTGCAGAAGCGATAGGATCTGCCCAGGCGACTGAGCAGGGAGAACAGGGAGAAGCTGACCGGTGACCGCAGAGCGACCAGAGCACGGGCCCGGGAGAACGGCCGCACCCGGGGCGGGGACGGGCGGCCGGTCCTCCGCGGGGCGGTCCTCGGACGAGGGGCCACCGGCCACGGTGCGGCAGGAAGCGGAGCGGCAGGCCATGGAGCAGCAGGAAGCGGAGCGGCAGGACGAGCGGAATGTGGAGCCGCCGGCCGAGGAGCAGCGGTCGGACGAGCTGCGCCAGTACGACGAGGTCGCCTCGGCGTTCGTGGAGCGCTTCGCCGCCGACATGACCGAGGCGGGGATGCAGCGCATGGCCGCGCGGATCTTCGCCTGCCTGCTCAGCTCCGAGGACGGCTCCCTGAGCTCGGCGCAGCTCGCGGAGCGGCTGCGCGTCAGCCCGGCCGCGGTCTCGGGGGCGGTCCGCTACCTCTCCCAGGTCCACATGGTCAGCCGGGAGCGCGAACCGGGCTCCCGACGCGAGCTCTACCGCGTGCACGAGAACGTCTGGCACGAGGCGCTCGTCGACCGGGACCGGATCCTCGGCCGCTGGGCGAAGACGCTGCGTACGGGCGAGGCGAGCATCGGCCCGGACACCCCCGCGGGCCGCCGCATCCGCGAGACCTGCGACTTCCTGGAGTTCATGCAGCAGGAGCTGTCGCAGATGCTGGAGCGCTGGCGCGCGCACCGCGCGTCCCGGGACGCGCACGAGGCACCCCGGGACGGGTGAGCGATGAGCGGGCCTGCCGGGCGTCCGGTCAGACGTCCTTGGCCCGGCTGAAGAACTCCTCGAAGGTGAGGACGCCGTCCGTGTCGGCGTCCCGGGTCCTGAGGATCGCCTCGGCGAGCCCGACCGTGTACTCGCGGTCGCCCAGCTCCACCATGGCCTGCTGGAACTCCACCGCGGTGACGAATCCGTCGCCGTCACGGTCGAACTTTTCGAAGGTCTTGCGTGCTGCTTCTTCGTCGGCCACGAGACGTTCCTCCGCTGGTCGGGTTATAGGCCCGTTCAGACTAGACGGCGCCCTCCGCGGCCCGGATGCGAACTCCCTTCCGAGACCCGCCCCTACGGCACGTGCCCTCCAGGCCCCCGCCGGCGCGGGCCCTACCGCGGCCGGCCGACCGGCAGCACGAGGCTCCACGCCCGCGCCAGCGCCGTCCATGTACGGACCCTCACCGGGCCGCCCACCAGCGCGTCCGCGCGGTAGTGGAAGTCCGGCCCGGAGACCGTCACCGCCCTCGCCCGCACCCGGACCGGCCCGGAGCGGTCCTCGCGCGGCCGCACCGTCACCTGCGCGAGTCCGGCGTGCGCGCCCGCCCCGGGTTGCACCGACACCTCCATGACCGGCTCGTCGAGGTCGGCCAGCAGCACGCCGTCCGCCTCGACCCGCAGCCGCTGCGGCGGCACCGGCACGTCACCGCGCACCCCGCGGCCCACGCGCACCGCCCGCACCGAGCGCGAGAGCGAACGGCGGGTACGGGAGAGTCCCGGCAGGCCGGAGAGGGCCTGGACCACCGGTGCTCCCTGCCCGGCCCGGTCGCCGGCCTTCTCCCCGCGGGCCCTCTCCCCGCCGGGAGAGCCGCGGCCGCCCGGCCCCGGGCCGCCGCGCTCCGCCGGCCTGCCGGGGATGCGCAGGTCGCCCAGTACGACGCCCCCGCTGTCGTCCGTCAGCAGTCCGAGCCGGCGCGGCGCACCGTCCAGGACCGTACGGGCAGCCGAGACCGCGTCCGGGGGCACGCCCAGGCCGCAGGCGAGACGCACCCGCTCGGCGGCGCCCACCGGCACCACCGACAGGGCCACGTCGTCCAACTCGCGTTCGCGGTGCAGCAGTCGGACCGCCCGGAGCAGCGCTCTGTCGTCGCCCACCACCACGGGACGCCGGCTGCCCCGGCGTACGAGCGCCCGCTCCGCCTCCTCGGGCGTCTCGGGCAGGCACACCTTCACACCGGGCGCTCGCGCGCTCAGCACGTCACGCGCGATGCGCACGGACTCCCCGTCCCACAGCCGGGCGGCGGGGTCGATGACCACGAGCAGCGGGAGCTGCGAGGTCCCCGTGGGGTCTGGAGCCGACACCTTGTTCCTCTCTCAGGTAACCTCTCGGTGCAAGAGCCCCTGTCGCTGTTGCGCCAGGGGCTGTATCTATCTGGGGCACCGGTCCGCGGCTCTTGCGATGGCAAAACCGCCACGCACGTGGGACATGCCCCGCCCGGAAGGGGTGTACGCCTGTGCCCGCACTCGTGCTGCTCGGTGCTCAGTGGGGTGACGAGGGCAAGGGGAAAGCGACCGACCTCCTCGGAGGCTCGGTGGACTACGTGGTGCGCTACCAGGGCGGCAACAACGCCGGCCACACGGTCGTCGTGGGCGACCAGAAGTACGCGCTGCACCTGCTCCCTTCGGGCATCCTCTCCCCGGGGTGCACCCCCGTCATCGGCAACGGCGTCGTCGTCGACCCTTCGGTCCTGCTCTCCGAGCTGAGCGGGCTGGAAGAGCGCGGCGTCGACACCTCCAAGCTGCTGCTCAGCGGAAACGCCCACCTGATCACGCCGTACCACACCGAGGTCGACAAGGTGACGGAACGGTTCCTCGGCAAGCGGAAGATCGGCACGACGGGCCGCGGCATCGGCCCCGCATACGCCGACAAGATCAACCGGGTGGGCATCCGCGTCCAGGACCTCTTCGACGAGTCGATCCTCACGCAGAAGGTCGAGGCCGCCCTCGACTTCAAGAACCAGGTGCTCGCGAAGCTCTACAACCGGCGCGCGATCCGCACCGAGCAGATCGTCGAGGAGCTCCTCGGCTACGCGGACGCGCTGCGCGGCTACGTCGCCGACACCACGCTGATCCTGAACGACGCCGTCGACGAGGGCAAGGTCGTCCTGTTCGAGGGCGGGCAGGGCACGCTGCTCGACGTCGACCACGGCACGTATCCCTTCGTCACCTCCTCCAACCCCACGGCGGGCGGCGCGTGCACGGGAGCGGGCGTCGGCCCGACGAAGATCAGCCGGGTCATCGGCATCCTGAAGGCGTACACGACCCGCGTCGGCGCGGGCCCCTTCCCGACGGAGCTGCTCGACGCCGACGGCGAGGCACTGCGCACCATCGGCGGCGAACGCGGCGTCACCACCGGCCGCGACCGCCGCTGCGGCTGGTTCGACGCCGTCATCGCCCGGTACGCGACCCGCGTCAACGGCCTCACCGACTTCTTCCTCACCAAGCTCGACGTCCTGACGGGGTGGGAGCGCATCCCCGTCTGCGTCGGCTACGAGGTCGACGGCCGGCGGATCGACGAACTCCCGTACAGCCAGAGCGACTTCCACCACGCCAAGCCCGTGTACGAGTACCTGCCGGGCTGGTCGGAGGACATCACCAAGGTGAAGACCTTCGACGACCTGCCGAAGAACGCGCAGGGCTACGTCAAGGCGCTGGAGGAGATGTCCGGAGCACCCGTCTCGGCGATCGGGGTGGGCCCGGGCCGGGACGAGACGATCCAGATCAACTCCTTCCTCTGACCGGGAGGTTCAGCGCCCCGGCACCCGGTCCGGGGTGCCGGGGCGCAGGTCCCCGACCACCACGCCCATGTCCCCGACTTCGAGGAAGGACGGTGCCGCAGTGGCGGCGAACTCCCCCCTTGTCGACGCCCTCGGCCTCCAGCCCCACCCCGAGGGCGGCTGGTTCCGTGAGACGTGGCGCAGCGGCGTCCCGACGCACCCCGAGGGGTACGACGGCGAGCGGGCGAGCGCGACGGCCATCTACTTCCTGCTCGGCCCCGGGGAGGAGTCGCGCTGGCACGTGGTGCGCTCCGCGGAGATCTGGCTCTGGCACTCCGGGTCGCCGCTGCACCTCCAGCTCGGCAGGGACGGTGCCGTGCCCGACGACGCCCCCGCCACCGTGACGCTCGGCCCGGACGTCGCAAGCGGCCACGTACCGCAGGCAGTCGTGCCCCCGGGCGTCTGGCAGCGCGCCCGTCCCACGGACGGGGACGGGGAGACGCTGGTCAGCTGCGTGGTCTCACCGGGGTTCGACTTCGCCGACTTCCGCATGCTGCCCTGACGGCGGCCGGCCGGGGCGAGGCGTCCCGGCTGCCGCGTCCTGGAGCGGCCGCGTCAGACGGGTCTCCGCGCCACCGCGTCGGCCAGCACCCCGAACGCGGGGCTGCCCGGCACGAAGGGCGCGTAATGCCCCACTCCCGGCAGCAGGTTGAGGCGCACGCCCCAGTCGTTCGCGTAGCGGCGCGACAGCTCCACCGGCACCACGTCGTCGGCGGTGCCGTGCAGGATCTCGACGGGAACGCGCGGCGGCAGCCTCATCGGATCGGCCTCCGGAAGGCGGCGGGCCAGCTCTCCCTCGCCGCCGAGGAATCCGGCCACCGCACCGTCGCTGAGGCGCAGCGCGTGAGCACGCTCCAGGTCGGCGACGGGCGAGACAGCGACGATCCGGCTCCCGGCCCGCTCCGCTGCCGAAGCGGCCCACAGTGCCAGCTGGCCTCCCGCCGAATGCCCCAGCAGCACAGCGGGCGGGCCCAGCGCCTCCAGCGCGGCGGCCACGTCCTCCGCGGTGACGGGCCACCCGCCGCCGCCCCCCGTGCGCCGGTACTCGACGAGTTCGACCCGGACCCCGCGCTCCGCCAGAGCGGCGGCGAACGGCGAGAGGTGACTCCTGTCGTACGCTTCGCGCCAGAAGCCGCCGTGCAGCACCGTCACGCGCGGCCCCGGCCCGCCCGTCCCGTAGAAGTCGACCACCTGGGACGGGTGTTCGCCGTACGCGACGGTGCGTTCCGGCGGAACCGGCCGCAGCGACAGCAGTGCCCGCTCCTCCGCACCGCTCAACCCCTCAACTCCTCAACTCCGCGGCTTTCCGGCCGCTTTCGGCTCCTCGCCCGCTCACCGCTCGCCTTCGACTGCCCGCACGGCCTCCCCCAGCGCGGCCGCCGCGCGCTCCGCGTCGCCGAACGACGTGTAGAGCGGGGTGAATCCGAAGCGCAGCACGCCCGGCCGGCGGAAGTCGCCGAGGACGCCGCGCTCGTGGAGCGCCGCCATCACCCGCTCCGCGTCGGCCCTCAGCTCCCCCTCACAGAGCAACGAGACCTGGCTGCCCCGCAGTTCGTGAGACTCCGGGGTCAGCGAGGTGACTCTGCCCTCCGGAACGTGGGCACGAACCCGCGTCAGGAAGAAGTCCGTCAGGGCGAGGCTCTTGGCGCGTACCGCCGCCATGTCGACGCCCTCCCAGACCCGCAGCGCCTCCTCCAGGGCGAGCATGGAGAGGATGTCGGGAGTGCCGACCCTGCCGCGTGACGCCCCTTCGGCCGGCTCGTAGCCGGACGCCATGGCGAACGGGTCCCGGTGGGAGGTCCAGCCCGGCAGCGGGGAGTCGAAACGGGGCTGCAGCTCCCGCCGCACGTACAGGAACGCAGGCGCGCCGGGCCCGCCGTTGAGGTACTTGTACGTGCAGCCGACCGCGAAGTCGGCGCCTTGCGCGTCCAGTTCGACGGGCAGCGCCCCCACGCTGTGGCAGACGTCCCATACGATGCGGCCGCCCGCGCGGTGCACGCCGACGGTGGCGGCAGCGGGGTCGTGCAACTCCCCCGTCCGGTAGTCGACATGGTTGACGAGGGCGGCGGCGGTCGCGGGACCCGCGGCCTCCGCCATCTGCGCCGCGGGCACTGCGCGCACCTGCGAACCCGTCATGCGTGCCGCGGACTCCGCGATGTAGCCGTCGGTCGGGAACGTGGCCGCGTCGACCAGGATCTCCGTGCGGGCGGGCTGCCCGGCGGGGGTGTCCTCCCGCGCGACGCGCACCGCGGCGACCAGGGATTTGAAGACGTTGACGCTCGTGGAGTCACCCACGACCACCTGCCCCGGGGCGGCGCCGAGGAGAGGGGCGATGCGGTCGCCCGTCCGCTCCGGCGCGTTCCACCAGTCCGACTCGGACCACGAGCGGATGAGCAGGCGCCCCCACTCGCGCTCCACCACGTCCGCCAGCCGATCCGGAACCGAACGCGGCAGCGCGCCGAGGGAGTTGCCGTCCAGGTAGACGGTGCCCTCCTCCAGGGCGAAAAGCTTCCTGCAGGCGGCGAGTTCGTCCGCGGCGTCGAGGACCGCTGCTTCGAGTTGTCCTGCCTCCGGCTCAGACACGGCTGCGGGCCGTCCACAGCTCCGGGAAGACGTTCTTGGCGGCGCGCTTCTCCAGCCACGCCACGCCCGCCGATCCGCCCGTGCCGACCTTGGAGCCCATCGCCCGCCGGGTGGCGACCAGATGGTCGTTGCGCCATCGCCAGACGAGTTCGGCGACCTCCGTCAACGCCTCGCCGAGCCGCACCACTTCGCCCTCGGGGCGCTGCGCGTAGGCGTCGGCCCAGACGGTCTCCACCTGGGCGTCGGGCTGGTAGAGCTTCGAGACGTCCCGGTCGAGGACGTCGGCGGGGATCTCCTCACCGCGCCGCGCGAGGAACCTCAGCACCTCGTCGTAGAGGCTCGGTTCGTGCAGCGCCTTCTCCAACTCGGCGTGCACGCGCGGCGCACCGCGGTGCGGCACGAGCATGGACGCCGACTTCTCGCCCAGCAGGAACTCCATCCGCCGGTACATGGCCGACTGGAAACCGGAGCCCTCACCGAGCGCGGAGCGGTAGGAGTTGAACTGCGCGGGCGTCAGATGCGCCAGCGGCTCCCAGGACGCGTTCAGCGACGACAGTTCGTACGTGGACCGCTTCAGCGCGGCCATCGCGCCCGGCAGGTCGTCCTGCCTGAGGCACTGCGCGGCGGTCTGCCACTCGTGGACGATGAGCGTGAACCACAGCTCCATGACCTGCGTGGTGACGAGGAAGGCCATCTCACCCGGGTCGTCGGAGAGCGGGTGCTGGAGGTGGGTGAGGACGTCGGCCTGGACGTAGTCCTCGTAGGGCGTCGTGCCCTCGAAATCGAGATGTGGGGCCTGCGTGCCGGCCTCGGGGTCGTCGACGGCGTGGGACATCGCTGTCTCCTCAACGTGGTGTCCGGGTAGCGGTCCGCTCCTTATCTGTAGGCAATGGAGCCCCGGTCCCCTCAGGCCCGCCACCGGACGCGGTCGTACGGGCCTGACAACATCATCGGTGAGGCGGCCCGCCGCGACAAGGGCAGCTGGTCAGCGCCGTTGTCATATGCCACCGCCCCCTCCGGAAGACTCCCCGGGGGAGCCCTCCGGACGGGGGTGGAGCGGGCTGGGCCCTTCGGTCCGCCTGCACCCCGGGCCCGCTCCGTCGCGGCCCGGGCGCGGCCTCAGGAGAGGGTGGCCGCCGCGGTGGGCGAGCTCTCCTTGAGGAAGGTCGAGCAGCGCTCGTACTCCTCCTGCTCGCCGATCGCGTGCGCCGCCCGCGCGAGCGCGTGCAGCGCCCGCAGGAAGCCCCGGTTCGGCTCGTGCTCGAACGGCACGGGTCCGTGGCCCTTCCATCCGCTGCGGCGCAGCGCGTCCAGGCCGCGGTGGTAGCCGGTACGCGCGTAGGCGTACGACTCGACGACACGTCCCGCCTCGAAGGCGTCGTCCGCGAGCAGCGCCCACGCCAGCGAGGACGTGGGGTACTTCGCGGCGACCTCCACGGGCGCCGTGCCGGAGGCCAGCAGTTCACGCGGCTCCGGGTCGTCGGGCAGGTGAGTCGGGGGCGGGCCCCCGAGCAGGTTCTCGTGGATGCTCATGTTTTCCAGTCTGCCTTGTGTGTCGGGGCGCAGCTGCCGTACGGGGACAGACCGCGGGCAGCGGCAGGGCCGGACACGCCCCGCGGTGCGGACGGTCCGGCCCCGGCTCTCTGCTGCGCTGCTGGTCTGCCCCTGTGCGGGCAGCGCGGGGGGTGCTACTTGAGGCGGGTACCGGTCGAGCGCAGGTTCGCGCACGCCTTCTGCACGCGCTCCGCCATGCCCTTCTCGGCCGCCTTGCCCCAGCTGCGGGGGTCGTAGGTCTTCTTGTCGCCGACCTCGCCGTCGATCTTCAGCACGCCGTCGTAGTTGCGGAACATGTGGTCCGCGACCGGGCGCGAGAAGGCGTACTGGGTGTCGGTGTCGAGGTTCATCTTCACCACGCCGTTCTCCAGCGCGGTGGCGATCTCCGTGTCCGTGGAGCCGGAACCGCCGTGGAAGACGAAGTCGAACGGGCTCTGCTTGCCGAACTTGGCGCCGACGCCGTCCTGCAGGTCCTTCAGCAGCTCGGGGCGGAGCACGACGTTGCCGGGCTTGTACACGCCGTGCACGTTGCCGAACGAGGCGGCCAGCAGGTAGCGGCCCTTCTCGCCCAGGCCCAGAGCCTCGGCGGTGCGCAGCGCGTCGTCGACCGTGGTGTACAGGTCGTCGTTGATCTCGTGGCTGACGCCGTCCTCCTCGCCGCCGGTCGGGGTGATCTCGACCTCGAGGATGATCTTCGCCGCCGCGGCCTCGGCGAGGAGCTCCTCGCCGATCTCCAGGTTGTCCTTGAGCGTCTCGGCCGAGCCGTCCCACATGTGGGACTGGAAGAGGGGGTTCTGCCCGGCGGCAACCCGCTCCTTGGAGACGGCGAGCAGCGGACGCACGTAACCGTCCAGCTTGTTCTTCGGGCAGTGGTCCGTGTGCAGAGCGATGTTGACCGGGTACTTCTCGGCGACGATGTGCGCGAACTCGGCCAGCGCCACGGCACCGCTGACCATGTCCTTGCTGTACTGCCCGCCCAGGAACTCCGCACCGCCGGTGGAGATCTGGACGATGCCGTCGCTCTCCGCCTCCGCGAAACCACGGAGCGCCGCGTGCAGGGTCTGCGTCGAGGTGACGTTGATGGCGGGGTAGGCGAACTTGCCCGCCTTGGCCCGGTCGAACATCTCGTTGTAGACCTCAGGGGTCGCGATGGGCATCTGTCCGCTCCTTGGGGTACGTGATCGGCTCTTGTGGAGAGTTCGGGTCGGTCAACGGAACGACGTCATCGTCGCTCCCCATCCTCCCAGACGGGCGCCCGTGCCAGGCGTGCGGTTCACGAGTGCACGAAAGCCCTGCGCCGTACGGCGGACCGTGTGCGCGGTTTCACGTGGAACACGTCCCAACACCCGGCTCCCGTCCGGTGATTGAGCTACGGGAGCAGCACGCCCGGCCCTCGCCGCACCGGAGGCGGACCCGCGCGGGCCCCGGGCCCGCCCGTCACAGGGCCCCGGACGGACGCCCGGTCGAGGGCACCCGGCGGGCGTCCGTGAGGCCGGCGCGGGGCCCGTCACGCCAGTTCGAGGTCCGTCAGCCCGAACGCGTACAGGTACGGCAGCCCCGCCTCCGCGATCGCCGCGGCAGCGCCCCGCTCCACGATCGTCGCCACCGCGACGACCTCGGCGCCCGCCTCGCGGGCCGCCTCGACAGCCGTCAGCGGGGACCCGCCTGTGGTGGAGGTGTCCTCCACGATCAGCACCCGCCGTCCGCGGACGTCCGGACCCTCGATGCGCCGCTGCAGGCCGTGCGCCTTGCCCGCCTTCCGCACCACGAACGCGTCCAGTCGGCGGCCCCGGGCCGCCGCGGCGTGCAGCATCGCCGAGGCCACCGGGTCGGCGCCGAGGGTGAGGCCGCCTACGGCGTCGAAGTCGAGTTCCGCGGTCAGGTCGAGCATGACCTGGCCGGCCAGCGGGGCGGCGTCACCGTCGAGGGTGATGCGCCGCAGATCGATGTAGAAGTCAGCCTCCTGCCCGGAGGAGAGCGTGACCTTGCCGTGTACGACGGCCTTGTCCTTGACCTGCTGGAGCAGCGCCGCACGCGCACCCGTGGGGGAGGCGAGGGGGGACGCTCCGGGAGAGGAGGATGCAGTGCTCATGGCCCCCGAGCCTAAGCGGAGGGGACCGCGCCGCGATGGCTGGGCGGGCGCCGCGCGCGACGGCACGCGCGCGGCGGGCCCGCGCACGGGCCTACGGTGCGGGCTGCCAGCTCCAGGTCGTGGAGACCTCCAGCGGCTGGATGGGCGTCACGAGGTGGGGGTGCGTGTTGAGCCCGTTGGGCGGCCCCGTCTGGGGCTCGACGCAGACCGCGTCGGGCTGCTCGTCGTACACGACGACCCACTCCGCACGGCTGGCCACGTTCAGCTGCAGCTTCTTCGGCCACGTCAGCGTCACGTCGACGCCCTGCGGCATGCCGAAGCAGTCGTCCCACGGGCCGGGCCGGGGCTCGATGCGCTTGCCCGTCGGCAGATGGTCGACTCCACGCTCCTCCTGCCACTCGGGGCTGAAGTCGATGCGCACGTCGCCGCTGCCGTCGCCGAGGTTGCGCAGGAACCACGGGTGCCAGCCCGCCTGCGCGGGGAAGCTCGCGTCGGACGCCTCCACGCCGAGCGTGAGGGTGAGCGAGTCCCCCTTCTCCGACAGCTCGACGACCTGGGTCACCAGGCCCTCCCAGGGCCACGGGTCGGACAGCCGGTAGGTGAAGGCCGCGGAGCGCTCGTCCTGCCGCGCCGTCTTCCAGACGCCTTCGCGCACGGTGCCGTGGATCGCGTGCGGACCGCTGTCCAGAGGGAGTTGGTACAGCTCGCCGCCGCTGCGGAAGCGGCCGTGCTCCGTGCGCCCGCACCACGGGACCATCACGAACGAGCCGTACCTCTTGCCCTGCCGGAGCAGTTCCGTACCGCTGACCTTGAGAGACGCGAGGCGGCAGCCCCGGTGCGGTTCTACCGTCAGCTCGGCGTTGCCCGCGCGGAGCGTGACGTCTGCGTCAGTGGTGGCGGTATGAGTCATGACGCGACCATAAACCTCGCCACTTCCCCTCACCGCTCGACCTGGCCAGGCCGCAGGCGTGACAGCGGCGGCCCGCGGACCGGCCGGCGCCCGGCCGCCGCGGCGGCGGCCGGTGAGCGGCCCGGCTTCAGCGACGGCGGCGCAGGGCCCGGCCGATGAAGACGGCCCCCGCGACGACGGCCGCGGCAGCCGGTGCGACCCAGCGGACGGCCGCCGAGTTGGCGATCGGCTCGGGCACGGGGACGGGGGCGTAGCGCCCGCGGGGCGGCGCGTGGTCGACCTCCTCGGCGCTGCGGCCGATCATGGTGCGGCGCGCGTGCGCGGCCTCCGCCTCGGCGGCCGCTTTCGCCTCCGCGTCGGTCACGTCGGTCTCCTCGCCCGCGTCCTCGTCGTACAGCGGATCCAGCGACGACGGCGGCACCTCCGCCTCGAAGACGCCGCCGCGCTCCGGGCCGTCCGCGTCGGACGGCTCGCCCGGGGCGGCGTCCTCACCGGACTTCTCCCCGGTCCCGTCCTCGGGCCTGTCCTCGGCCTTCTTCCCGGAAGCGCCGGCCGTGCCGTCCTTGCCGCCGGGCTTGCTGCCTTCCTTGCCGCCCTTGCCGCCCTTGCCGCCGGCGCCGGGCTCGGCGGCGCCGTCGCCGGACGCCGCTTCGGAGGAGTCCGGGGCGGGGTTGGGGATGCCGGGGATGACGCGCTCGTTGTCGTCCGGCTCTCCGATGCCGCCGGCCTGCGGGGTCTCGGCCGGTGAGGTCTCGGCCTGCGGGGTCTCGGCCTCGGCGGCGGGGGCGGCCGGGGAGTCCAGCGCCTGCGGCTCGTCCTGCTCGATGCTCTCGGCGAGCGCCTTGCCGAACCGTTCCAGCAGCCGCTGTCCCGCGGAGGCGGCCGTCTTGTCCTCGAACTCGGCGATGCGGCCGTCGGCCTTGACCGTCCCGGTGAAGACGAGCCTGGTGCCCTCGCCGTCCTTGGCACGGCGGGGCACGACGGTGAGCTTCAGCCGCACCGAGCCGCTGCCGCGCGCCTCCGTCCCGCTGCCCTCGACGGCGAACTCCTCGCCCTTCGGGGTGACGGTCAGGCTGCCGCGGTACGTGATCGTGGAGTTGCCGATCCGGAGCCGCAGCCGGCCCTCCGCCGCACCCGAGCCGGAGGCCCCGGCGGTGCCTCCCTCCGGTGCGTCGATCTGCAGTCCGGGGACGCAGCCCGCGACGCGATCGGGCTCGGCGAGAGCCGCGCGTACCGAACCGACGGAAAACGGAACGTTCACCTCGTGCTCCATAGTCGGGAGCCTACCCACCACACCCCGTACATGTGACCGGTCGATCGCATATCTCCGCGCGCCGCACCCTCCCGTACCACCCGGGGCGCGGGGCGGTTCGCGTCATCCGTAGCGCGGTCGGGTCAGCGTCGAGGGCGGAAGTCCGTCCACGCGTCCGCGCGGTGCGCGCAGGAGCGGCGGATCGGCGGCGCCCGTCCGGGAGCTGACGGCCCGTGGCCTCGGCAGCCGCGCATCTCCGCCGGGGGAGCGCCGGGCCAGGACGAAGCCCCAGTCCCGCGGGGCCGAGACGGCGTACGGGGAGGTGCGCAGACCGGCTGAGCGAAGGGTCGCCTCCACCGTCCAGTACGTCTCCGGGTGCGCGGCGGCGGCGCCCGCGTGGACGGCGAACCGTCCCTGCGGGGCCAGTGCCCGGCGGACCAGCCCGTAGAACTCCTGCGAATACAGCTTCGCGTCGACGCCCTGGCCGGGGGCGGGCAGATCGGTGACGACGACGTCGTAGGCAGCCGGACCGCTGCCCGCGCCGTGTGCGTGCTCGCGCAGGCGCAGGAAGGCGTCACCCCCGCGCACCCGCACCCTCGGGTCGTCGAAGGCGCCGTCGTTGAGCCCCCGGAGACCGGGATCGGTGCGCGCCAACCGCACGACACCGGGGTCCGCTTCGAGGACCGTCACCTTCTCCACGCCTTCGTGGCGCAGCACTTCGCGCAGCGCCAGCCCGTCTCCCCCGCCGAGGAGGAGCACCCGCGCGTTGGGCCCGCCCGCCATGGCCGGTCCGACGAGGGCCGAGTGGTAGCGGTAGCCGTCCGCGGAGCACACCCGCAGGCGCCCGTCCAGGAACAGCTGCAGCGGCTTGCCGCCGCGGCGGTGCGCGGTCGGATCGGCGTCGCCCGTCAGCACGGCCTCCTGGGTGCCGGTTCGGACGGCGACGCGCAGGTCCTCCCCGTACACCGCCCGGCGTGCCTCCCGCTCGAAGACGCCCACGAACGCGGTCCCGGCGACGAGGAGCACGATCACGGCACCGTTCACGGCGAGCAGCCCCCACCGCATACGCACCCCCACGTCGTGCCGGAAGAGCCACAGGACGACGACCCCGCCCGCCGAGGCGTTGACGACGCCCGTCAGCAGAGCCCCCGTCAACTGTCCGAAGAACGGCAGCAGAAGGAAGGGGAAGAGCAGTCCGCCCACGAGCGCGCCCACGTAGTCGGCGGCGAAGAGGTCGGCGAGGGCTCCGCCCGCGTCCTGGCGGCGGATGCGCTGGATGAGGGTCATCAGGAGCGGCATCTCGGCGCCGATCAGCACGCCGATGGCGAGGGAGAAGCCGACGAGCGCCGTCCAGGCGCCGCCGAGCCAGGCGAAGCTGGCGTAGAGCGCCATCGCCGAACCGCCCCCGACGACGGCCAGCACGGCCTCGACGAGGACGAACCCGGTCGCCGCGCGGCACCGCAGCCGCTTCGCCAGCAGCGACCCGATGCCCATCGCGAAGACCATGACGGACAGCACGACGGACGCGTGGGTCACCGAGTCGCCCGCCAAGTAGGAGGCGAGCGCGACGAGTTCGAGCTCGTAGACGAGTCCGCAGGCCGCGCAGACGAACACGGAGGCCAGTACGAGTCCGCGTCCCAGCCCGGCGGGCACGGGCAGCCGCACGTCGTCGGCTGGTTCGAGGAGGCGGTCGCTCATGCCGTGAACGTTACGTGACGGTGCGAACACTCTCCGGAACGCACGCGAGCGTCTCCGCGGCGCTCCCCGCGCGGCGATGCGCACGAGAGGAGGGGCGGCGGCACGGCTTCGGCGGCCGGTCCCAACTCTCAGGCCGGGGCGGGACGTCGGGACGCGCGGACACCCGCGGGGAGCACCGTGTGCGCGGTGACGCCGCGGCCGGACTCCGGTGCCTGCGCCGACGCGCGGGCGGGCACCCCGACCCGGGTCCGGGTGGAGACCAGGGTGCCCTCCTGCGGGTAGGAGTGCCACGTACGCCAGTGGACCTGCCCTGACTGCCGCCGCACCAGCAGCGCGGTGAAGGCGTCGGGCGAGCCGGGGAACGTACCGGCAAGGCCGTTGGGGTGGTCCGAGACCAGCGCGAGCAGTTCCTGCGCACGGCCGGCGAAGGACGCGGGCGTCAACTTCTCGACGTTGGCGGCGAATTCGTACTCCCACGCGCCGACGCGTTTCGAGACGCCCAGCGGCAGCGGCGTACTGCTGCCCGGCATGCAGGCGACGGTCTCCGAGCAGCTTCCGCCGTCATCCTCGAGCAGCACCTGATGCGAGGCGCCGAGGAGGCGCAACTGCACTGCGGCGCCGTCGAGTTCGAGCTCCCTGACGGCCAGCGCCGGCAGGGGTTCCCGTCCGAGGACCCACGCGAGGTCGCCGGAACGGGTGTCGGTGTACGGGGTGGAGAGAGTGGTGAGCATGGGTCGGCTCCGCAAGCACACGGTGGAGGAGCGAGCCGGCACGCCCCCGGGACACAGCCAGGGTCGGCTTCGCCGGCTCGAACCCACGCCAGCTTTCAGTGATACTGAATCACCGAATCATGAAATGTGTACTTCCACAGACTTTTCGATGCCTACCTCCGGGTTTCCATCCCCCCGAGTGCCGGACAGTTCAGATGTTCAACTGCCGTACGGCGACCGGGAGGACGGAACCCGAGGCTCCGAGTGCTCCGCCCCGGCGGGGCTCAGCTGCCGCCGCCACCGCCGCAGCCGCCACCGCCGCCGCCACCGCACGAGGAGGACGAGCCGCAGGAAGAGCCCCCGCCGTCAGACGACGAACCGCCGCCGCAGGACGACGAACCGACCTCTCCCGCACCGGCCCACCACCCGCCGTCACCGGACGACGAAGAGCCCGTGGCCCCGCGGCGGCGCCGGCTCGAGGCCGGGCGCGTACCGCCGCCCCTCCTCGACGCGGCGATGGCCGCGAAGGTCACAGCGGCCAGGATCATGACAAAGAAGATCAACACGATGACCAGCGTCACGTCGGGTCCCCCATCTTTAAGCAGTGCGGCCCCCCGCACCGTCAGTTGCACACAGACGTCCCCTGACGCCCGCGGATAGTCGCCGTCTCCGGCGTGACGGGCTCCTGCCCGGGCTTTCCGGCCCCCAAAGCAGAGTTGAGGAAGTTCAGAGCCTTGTCGCGGGGCATCGGCCCCTGGCCTGCTCAGAGGGGCCGTTCAGGGGCCGTCCGCGCCTCACTGGGCCGCCTGTGGGCCGTGATCTCCCGGATGCAAACGACGTGCTTCTAGATCACACGGCGCCGTATCCGCCACACCACCACACCGATCAGGATCGCAGCGACGGCGACGAACAGGGTCGCCTCGATGAACTGGAACGTCCAGAACCGGTCGGCCGGGTGGTAGACCCTGAACTGCTGGATGTCCCGTGCGTGCAGGAACTGGTTGAGGTTGGTGCCTGCCCGGTTGGCGGCGGCCTCCAGGTCGTAGTACTTGGTCACGCTCAGCCTGCGCCCGGTGGCGTCTGCATAGCCGTGTTCGATCACCCAGTCAGCGAAGCCGGACATGGGCCGGTGCCCCGCCTGGTCCTTCGAGCCGCCGACGGGGACCGGCTCCCTGGTGGTGAGCGGCGTGGCGTACGCGGGACGGGCCAGCAGCGCCACCGACATCCGGGTGGCGAGGAACGCACCGAACGCGACGCCGAACGCGGGCAGGCCGCGCCGCAGGATCGCCCCGGCGGCGGTGGCGAGGCCGAACGCGAACAGCGCGTACGCCACCGGAACAAGTCCCTCCAGGTCGAAGGCGTCGTACTGGAAGCGCCCTTCCCACGCGTCGAACGGCTGGCGGAACCAGGTGAGCACCGCGGTGAACATCCCGGTGAGCGCGACGGTGACGCCGGCCAGTGCCGCGAGCTTGGCCACCAGCCAGCGCATCCGCGGCACGGCCTGCGTCCAGGCGAGCTGCCAGGTGCCGTCCTCCAGTTCGCGCGCGAGCAGTGGCGCACCGAGGAACGCACCGATGACGACGGGGACCAGATAGAAGGCCGCCAGGAGGTTCTCGACGTACCCGTACTCCTCGTCGAGCCGACGGAAGGAGGCCTCGCAGGCTTCGTTGATACCGGCCTCTCCCGCACACCGGGCGGGATCGCCGGGGAACAGGTCGTGGGCCTGTGTCCCGAGTATGAGCAGGGCAAGGCCGAACATGCCGACAAGCAGACCCAGGACGCATACCTCGGTCCGGTGCTGGCGCCAGATCAACCACGTCATGCCGCCCTCCCCGACGCGACCGCGGCGCTCGGCTCGGACGGCCGGCGCAGGTACGCCAGCACCAGCTCCTCCAGCGCGATCGGCTGAGCCTGCCACCCGGGCGCTGCCGGGATCGCGCCGTCGCGTACCAGCAGGGTCGTGTGCCGGTCGCTGTGGACGGCCTCCACGACGGCGCCGGCCCGGTCGGGGTCGGTGGCCGTGCGCGGGCCGACGAGCAGCCGATGCTCGTCGAGAAGGGTGTCGATGTCACCGGTGAGCGTGACCCGGCCGTGGTTGAGCACGATCAAGTGGTCGCACACGCGCTCCAACTCGTGCACGACGTGGGAGGAGAACAGGACGGTCACCCCGCCCTCGGCCACCGCGCCCATGAGGACCTGCAAGAACTCGTGCCGAGCCAGCGGGTCGAGGCTGGCCACCGGCTCGTCGAGGACGAGCAGGTCCGGCCGCTTCGCCAGGGCCAGAGCCAACGCGACCTGGGCCTGCTGCCCGCCGGAGAGCGTACCGGCCCTGCGGTCGAGCGGGATGCCCAACTTCGCCAGCCGGCGCTCGGCCAGCCCCTGGTCGAACCGCAGGTTGCAGGCCCGGCCGAAACGGAGCATCTCGGCGACGGTGAAGCGCTTGTACAGCGGGTGGTCCTGGGCCAGGAACCCGACCCGGGCCAGAGTCTGCGAGGTGCTGGCGGTGACGTCGTGGCCGAGGACCTCCACCGTGCCGGTGCTCGGTGCCAGCAACCCGACGACCAGGCGGAGCAGCGTGGTCTTGCCCGCGCCGTTCGGCCCGACCAGGGCTATCACGCCGCCCGCCGGCAGGGCCAGGGTGCAGTCGCGCAGCGCCCAGCCCTTCCGGTACCGCTTGCCCACACCGTCGGTGCGCACCGCGAACTCGGTCGCTGTCATGCCACGTCCTCATTCCTCGTCTGCTGATGGACGGAAGTAAGAAGCGCGTTGACCGCCTGCTCGTCGAGGCCGGCCGCGTAGGCGCGGCGCAGCCAGGCCGCCAGGCCGCGGCGCAGCGACGTGTACGTCGATGCCGACATCACGGCCGACTGCTGTTCATTGACGAACGTGCCCTGGCCGGGCCGGCCGGCGACCAGGTTCTCCTGCTCCATCTGCCGGTACGCCTTGGCGACGGTGTTCGGATTGATCGCCAGGTCCTCGGCCACCTCGCGGATGAGCGGGAGACGGTCACCGGGCTGGAGGAAGCCCAGCAGCACCGCCTGGCGGACCTGCTGAACGAGTTGCAGGTACGGCGGCACGCCGGAGTGGGTGTCGAGCCGGAAGACGAACACGTGAGCTCCTTACTGCTTTACTAGTATCGTAGTTAAGCAGCTGGCCGGCGCTCAAGAGGGCCGACGCATGACCGCGGCACCAGGACCAGGCGCAGGCCTCACCGGTCCGCCGGCGCGTACCCGCGCGCCGAGGCGGCGGAAGCGCGGCGGTTGAAGCATCGTTCGACGACGATGCGGGCGCGTCAGTTCTCTGCGTCGACTCCTGACGGTCCGCAGCCGTGGCGACCGCGGTTGCGCCGGTGCCGCCGCCGCTCAGCCCGCCTCGGAATCGGCACTGGGGGCGTGATCGTCCGTCTCGTCATGTCCGTATCGCCCCCACCCCCGGCCCGTGTCCGCGGCGTACTGGTGGGCGCGAACGGTGGTGGAGCCGATCTGCACCAGCCAGTCGAGGCCGCCGACCGCACCCGCGCGGGCCTGGATCTGCTGCAGGGCTCCGGTGAAACGCACCGTCCAAGTGCGCCGTCGAGGGCCTAGCGGGCCCGGTAGCAGAGGCCGAGGCCGTGCGGTCGGTCTTGACGCGGTCGGTCTTGACGGTCTTGCCATCGGCGTTGACCTCGGTCTTGAACCAGCGGTCTTGGATGTGGGCGGCCTGATGACGCCACAGATCCTCAGGACCCAGCGTCTCGTGTGTCCAACCTCAGGGGTCCAGGCCCGATGGCTCGTGACAGAACCCGGACCCCACACGTAACTGGCGGTAACTCCCCGGCGATACAAATAGTCCCGAAAGCAGGAGCGAGCTTACTGACCACACGCACCGCCCGCACGACACATTTCTGGGGGACACCATGAAGAAGTACACGCGTGCCACCTTTTTCACCGCTCCCGGCGTCGCCACCGCTCTCTCACTCACTGCCTGCGGCGGTGACGACTCGGATATCGGCGGCTCAGGCAAAGGGAGTGCCGTCCGCGGGGCCTCAGTTCTTGGAATGCGAGCAGGTTCTTTCCAGCGCTGAACGGCCGAGAGCGAAGGTGACGAAGTGAAGAGGATGCACGCAATGAGACGCCGAGTACCGCGGGGGCTCCTGGCGTCCGTCATGGCCTGTGTTCTGGGTGCAGGAGCGTGGCTGGGCACGGCTGCGCCGACCAACGCCATCGAGGGCGGTTGGGAAAGCGACGGCCGCGAACCGTTCACCTCCATGGCACAGATCTGGGTGGGTAAGAACCCTGAAGAGACGGACAACCGGTTCGTCTGCTCGGGGTCTGTCACGAGCTGGAAGAATGTTCTGACCGCCCAACACTGCTTCGAGGGACTCACAGAAGAACAGCGCAAATGGGTCTACGTGAAGACAGGGGACAAGCGCAAAAACAAGGGCGCGGTGTATCGCATCACTGACAGAGTCAGCCGAGGCGATCTGGCGGTGCTCACTTTGAACGCGGGGAGTGGCGGGATAGAGACCTATGGAGAGCCCTACGCCGAACTGGGGCCGAACAAGCGCCCGTGGCTGAAGGACAAGCCCGAGTCCTTTGGGTGGGGCAAGACCTGTTACACGTGTGACGTGGCCCCATGGCTCAAAGGCGTCAGCACCAAGGTGATCGACAACGAGTACGACCTGCGCGACGCCATGGGCGGTCTTGCCTACAAGGTCCGGGCCATCGATGGCCGCATCAGGAGGGGAGACTCCGGCGGACCGAACGGCCACTGGGGGAACGGCGGCAGCACGCGGGTGGTGACCGGAGTGGCCTCGACCTCCGAACAGGATGGCAGCAAGCCTGCCAACGCAACCATGTCCGCGACCTACGACAAGAAGGGTTGCAGGCCCGACAGCACCTGCGTCCATGACTGGCTGCAGAAGGAGGCCGGGATGGTGGTCCACGAGGAAGGGCACACGGACCTCCGGCGCCACGTGATGCCGCTGGGTGACTCGATCACCTACGGCAAGGAGAGCTCCGACGGGAACGGCTACCGCGACGAGCTGCACGACGCCCTCGAAAAGGAATCAGGCAAGGGGAACGTCGACTTCGTCGGCAATGTACGCAACGGCTCCATGCCCGACCGGGAAAATGAGGGGCATCCAGGCAAGCGCATCGATGAGATCGCTGATTACGCCAAGTGCTCCGTGTCTCAGCATCAGCCGAACGTGATCACGCTGCACGCGGGGAGCAATGACTTCAACCAGCGCCACGAACTGGCGACGGCGCATGTGCGCATGAAGGACCTCATCGAACAGGTGCTGGAGGACTCGCCGAAGGCGGTGGTCGTGGTCGCGAAGGTCATTCCGACCGGGAAACCCGGTATGCAGCCTCGCATCGACGCGTTCAACGCCAAGCTGCCCGGCATCGTCTCCGAGCTTCGTGCGGACGGCAAGCACGTGGTGCTGACCGACACCAGTGACGTCAAGGTCAGCGACGGCCTGGAGAACGACGCCCACCCCAACGACGAGGGCTACGCCAAACTCGGGTACGACTTCGCCAGAGGAATCAGGGAAGCCGCGGACAAGGGGTGGATCGAGAAGCCCGCTCCGCAGAAGCCGGACGCCGGGTGCGATGCGGATGAGAGCAAGGCGGGTCCGGGCTGGCGCGCTTTGGGTGTCGTCGCTCCCGGTATGACTTATCCGTCGGGCCGTACCGACCTCGCGGACTTCGACGGCGACGGCCGCGACGACTACGTGCGCGTCTCCGGTGACGGCGAGGTGCGGATCGCGTTGAACCGCAAGGACCGGCCCGGGAAACCGCGCTGGAAAGAGGTCGGATCCGGCATCGATCTGGCCGGCTGGGGCGGTCGGACAGTTCGCTTCGCCGACATCGACGGCGACGGAGCGGACGACATCGTCATGGTCCCGGAGAAGAGCGAAAACGCCGCCTCCGTGCGCGTCCACCTCAACAACGGGGTCACCGCCGGTGAAATGGGCTGGACGCAGCCGCACGCGGTCAAGTTGCGCCTCACCGACGTCCCGCAGGAAGCGGTGCGTTTCGCCGATGTCAACGGGGACGGCCGCGACGACTATCTCCGGGTAGGCGAGGACGGCTCCGTCCACGCCTACTACAACCTGGAGGGAGACGAGCCCGGCGAGTACTGGAAGTGGAAGGAGCACCGGAACTGGGCTCCCGGCGTCTTCTACGGCTCCCGAAGCAAGCTGCGCCTGGCGGACGTCAACGCTGACGGCAAGGCCGACTACCTCATGGTCGGCAAGCGCGGAGCGGTGCACGCCTACATCAACAACGGCGGGCGGGGCCACGGAGGCTTCACCGAACACCGCTACTTCGTCAAGGAGACCGGATACCCCGGCGGCAAGTCGGCGTTCCGCGACATCAGCGGCGACGGAAAGGCCGATTACGTCGTCGTCTACGACGGCGGATCCGTCCGGGCCTGGCTCAACCGGGGCGGCAACACGTAGGACTCACCTCACTGGGTCCTCATCGGATGGACCGCCTCTCCCGTGGGGCCTGGTGCGAGCCCGCACCAGGCCCCACGGCCTTTCGCACAACCGCCCGGCCGCACCTGTGTTCCATCAGGCGGGCCGTTCCGCGGCGCAGCTTCACGGCGACCTTCTCGCTCGTCACCGTTGAACTCGCGATGCTGGTGAGGGCGAGGAAGTCCGCTGCTTCGGGTTCGTAGCGTCGGTGGAGGCGGCGCCATCCGGGGAGCCAGGCCATGGTGCCTGGCAGGCCACATACCCGGCGTGGACGGCGCACTCCGACGTATCAGGCAATGTCACGGCCCTGCTACACGGTCAACAGGGCGCGAACCCCGCATCGACGGGCTCGCGTCCTGTGGGGTGAAAACGATGTCAGCGCTCCCAGAACGGCCGCTCTCGCGGTCCCGGGGCCATCGGCCGTAATTCGCTCGGCCATGAGAACAAAGGAGCCCGTACGTGTCTCGCACTCGCTCACGTTTGATCGCCCTGCCGCTCGCAGCGGCCGCTGTGAGTCTCGGCTTAGCCGGATACCAGGCCTCAGCGGCAGAACCGGTGTCGACCCACGGCCTGCCGGCACCGTGTCTGTCGGACGCGGAGACCCTGGTGGGCGACCTCGACGGGGACGCCCATGTGGACAAGGTCAACAACCCCTGGCTGAGCGGCACCAAGACGACGGTTCAATGGGGCAACGGGGACGGCACCTACTCCGCCCCGGTCTCTGTCGCATCCCTCGTCGGTACGCAGAAGGGTGAGGTCACGACCGCGGCGGTCGCAGACTTCCAGGGCGACGGGACGCTGGATCTGGTCGTCAACGTCGTCGAGCCCTCAAGCGGCGACGACCCCTCGGCCCCGCGCATCTCGGAGTACCGGCCCGGCCCGCTGGACCGCGGCGACCTGGGCTCGGCCGACGCCCAGCAGACCGATATCGGCGAAGCTCAGCAGCTGCGGATCGCCGACTACAACAAGGACGAGCGCCCGGACCTGGCGGTCCTGGCCAACACAGGCGACGGCGTGCGCGAGCGCACGGTGCGGCTCACCAACGCGGACGGCACCCCTGGGGCCAACGACGCCGACGCGAACAACAAGTACGGCGAGATCGGCACACCGGCCGACCTGCCGTCCATGCCGAGCGACGGCTGGAAGCAGTTCTACGGCTCCTGCTCCTGACCCGGCCCGGAGGCCCGTCCGCCCCGCATGCAGTGGCGGGTCGGACGGGCCTCGCGCGCGAGATCACGGCTGCGTTCCGTGCCGCTCTGCGCGGTCTCCGGCTGCTGTACACCGCCGTTCCGGGGCAGCGAGCTGAGGGCGAGACCCGGACGGGATGTCCCGGTCTCTTTGCGCAGGTCAGCGCCGGTAGAGCGCCGGACCTCCTGTGGGCCGTCAGAGGAAGGCCAGCGACGATCGACGACGACGAATCCGCCGCAGGTCAGAAGCGGTTACTCGGGCATCAGCTCAGGTCCCCATGCCCGTACGTGAGTTGAGGAAGACGAGAGGTTCGCGCCCGGGACGGCGGCCGGTCGCCGGCAGCGTGCGGCGCGGTGCGACGGCCTCCGAACGGGCGGGGCTCTCCGCCCTTGATGCCCGTTATAGGTGCAATTGATCGCTTACCGGCCTAGCGTCAGCTCCGAAACTCCCCTGACGGAGCGGCCGTCGCGCCGCTCCGGCCCGTGAAACAGGAGCACTCGTATGCGCATCACGCGAACCACAGCGGCCGCCGCAGCCGGCGCCGCAGCCCTCCTCCTCTCGCTGGCGGGCCCGGCCGGCGCCGCGCCCGCCGACGCCGAAGCCGCCCCGGGCGGCGGCGGTTGGCACCGCGTCAGCCTCGACGGCGAGCAGGAAGTGCCCGGCCCGGGCGACCCGGACGGCACCGGCGTCTTCCGGTACGAGATCAAGAAGGACCTGTTCTGCTACAGGCTGAGCGTCGCCGACATCGACCCGCCGACCGCCGCGCACCTCCACTTCGGGCCCGCGGGCGAGGCCGGACCGGTCGCCGTCGTGCTGCGCACGCCGGGCGAGGACGGCACGTCCGGCGGGTGCATCCGCGCCCGCGCCGACCAGACGCCCGAGAACGCGGCCGAGGTGCTGACCCGCTGGGAGCTCCGCGGCATCGAGCAGGACCCGTTCTTCTTCTACGTCAACGTCCACAACGAGGAGTTCCCCGACGGGGCGGTCCGCGGCCAGCTCTGATCCCCGCCCGCGGGGCGGCGCTGAGGTGAGGCACCGGGGGTGTGCGGCGGGTGCACGTCGCACACCCCTCGGCACGCCAGGGGCCGGCCCCGGCCCGCTCCGCCCGCACCTCCGGAGCCGGCGGGCGTGACCGCCGCACGCCCGATCGGACAGGATGATCCCTGGACGGTCGTAATCCCGGGTGAGGAGTTGGTGGACACATGAGTGACAGGCCGCTGCTGAACCGCAGTCTGCGGGGATTCGGTTCGACGATCTTCGCCGAGATGTCCGCCCTCGCCGTGAAGACCGGGGCGATCAACCTGGGGCAGGGCTTCCCCGACACCGACGGCCCCGAGTCCGTACGGGAAGCCGCCGTGAAGGCCCTCCGCGACGGACGCGGCAACCAGTACCCGCCCGGCCCCGGCGTCCCCGAACTGCGCACCGCGATCACCGAGCACCAACAGCGCTTCTACGGCCTGACGTTCGACCCCGACACGGAGGTGCTGGTCACCGCGGGCGCCACCGAGGCCATCGCCGCCTCCATGCTGGCGCTGCTGGAGCCGGGCGACGAGGTCATCGCCTTCGAGCCCTTCTACGACTCGTACGCCGCCTCGATCGCGATGGCCGGCGCGACGCGCGTCCCCCTCACCCTCCGGGCCCCGGACTTCCGTCCCGACCTCGACGCCCTGCGCGACGCGATCACCCCCCGCACCCGGCTGCTGCTGCTCAACTCCCCGCACAACCCCACCGGCATGGTGCTCACCCGCGACGAAGTGACCGCCATCGCCGCCCTCGCGGTGGAGCACGACCTCCTCGTCGTGACCGACGAGGTCTACGAGCACGTGGTCTTCGACGGCGAGCACGTCCCGCTCATCTCGCTCCCCGGCATGCGCGACCGCACCGTCTCGATCTCCTCGTCCGGGAAGACCTTCTCCTTCACCGGCTGGAAGGTCGGCTGGGTCACGGCGTCCGCGTCCCTCGTGGCGGCGGTCCGCACCGCGAAGCAGTACCTGACGTACGTCAGCGCGGGCCCTTTCCAGTACGCCGTCGCCGAGGCGCTGCGGCTGCCCGGCAGCTACTTCGCCGGGTTCCGCGACGACCTGCGCGGCAAGCGCGACCTCCTCTCCGACGGGCTCGCGGCGGCGGGCTTCGAGGTGCACCGGCCGCAGGGGACGTACTTCGTCACCACCGACATCACGCCGCTGGGCGAGAAGGACGGTCCGGCGTTCTGCCTGGGCCTCCCCGAGCGCTGCGGCGTGGTCGCCGTGCCGAACGCCGTCTTCTACGACGACCCCGACGCGGGACGGACGCTCGTGAGGTTCGCGTTCTGCAAGAGGCACGACGTCCTGGAGGAGGCCGCCTCCCGCCTGCGGCGCCTGGCGGGCTGAGCCGACGGTCCGCGGCGGCCGCCGGACCGAGGCCGGCGGTCCGCGGCGCCCCGCCGGGTCACTTACCCGCGGCCGCCGGGAACTGGCTCTGCATCTGCTGCCACGTCTGGCCGACGACGGCGACGTCACCCCAGGAACCGTCCGTGAAGTGGAACCGGAGGGTCGCCTTGCGCGGCATGCCCCCGGCCCACTCCAGGTGCTCGACGCCGCGCACCTGCTCCCTCGGCAGGGACCAGCCCGTCTCGGAGCCCAGCTCGCCCAAGTACACGAGATGGAGCCCCGTACGGCCGACGACGAGGAAACGCCGCGCGGACGTGTGGTGGGCGGCCAGCAGCGAGCCGGCGGTGCTTCCCCAACCCCCGTGCAGGGCACGCCGCTTGCGGCGGAACGTGACCGTATCCAGGAGCCAGTCGAAGAAGTTCCCGATCGGGTCGGTCAGGTGGTGCACCGGGACGACGACGAAAAGGAACAACCGGTCCAGCAAGCCCTTCTCGGGCTTACGGACCACCGACGGGTCCGGCCACCTGCGGCGCGGCGGCGTCTTCGCGCGCCCCGTGCCCTGGCTCGGCCCGAACACCACCGGCTGGTCCACGCCGGCCAGCGCCGTCTCGACCTGGCCGCGTGCCTCCTGAGCCGCCTGCTCTGCCTTGTCGTTCATCGTCCTCTGCCCCACTCCTCAGCCGAAGTCCTTCTCGACCCTCTGCTTAGGCGAGAGCCCGTCGTTCATCCGGTCCTCGAAACCACGGGAGGAATCCTGCGGGAGAGGACTCTTGGGCGCGACACCGGGGGCGCCTTCGGGGCCGTACGTCTCGTAGCCCTTCTTGATCACGTCGCCGGTCTCGACGCCGATCACCGGGGCCACCACGCCCTTCTTGAGCGCCCGCTTGGTCGCCCAGTACTGGGCGGCCGCGGCCAGGTCGTCCCGCGAGCCGCCCTCGACGCCGTCGACCTTCCCGCGGTACCGCTTGAGCGCGTTGCGGTGGCTGAGCGGGTTCTTCTTGTCGTTGAACCGGCGCAGCGTCGTGCGCAGTTTCGCCGCCTTGCGGAGGGCCTTCAGCCGCTTCGCCAGGTCGGAGAGGGTGTCGGCGAGCTTCGCCGTGATCTTCACAGCCTTCATGGCCTTGTGCGCGATGCCCGCGGCGGCGATCAGCGGACCGATCGCGGCGGCCGCGCCCGCCGTGAGCACCGACAACAGCGCGGTCGTCGCGGCGGCGGCCACGGCGGCCTCGACGATCTCCACGATCAGGTCGATCATCAGCTGCTCGGCCTCGGCGCACGCGGCGGCAGCGGCATCGAGCAACTCGGCGATCTGCTCCATGTCCGCGGCCTCGCCCTCCAGGGCGTCCTCGAACGCGGACATCTCCTTGTGGAAGGCCTCGGCCGCCTTGCCGGCCCAGGAGCCGTTGAGGCGCTTCCGCTCGAACTTGAGGTCGTCGACGACGCCGCGCAGGTCCCGGGCCGCTTCCCGGTACTTCAGCGCGGCCTTCGTGAGCTGCTCGTTGTCTCCGGAGACCTTCTCCAGGTCGTCCTCGAGGCCGAACTGCTTGATGATCCCGCGGACGGCCTCGTCGAGCACGCCGGCGAACGGCCCGGAAATGCTGATTCCCAGCTTGCTGAGGATGTCCATCGTCAGCCCCCGAAGCTCACGTTGACGTCGTCCTCGGTCTGGTCGTACGCCTTCGCCGTGTCCCGCACGGCGTCGACGTTCTCCTCAAGCGTGCTTGCCGCTTCCTTCAGGTCGTCGAGCGAGTCCTTGCGCTGCTTCTCGTAGTCGTCGGCCAGCTCGCTCGACTCGGGCAGCTTCCCGAACGCCCCGGTGGGCAGCGTCACTTGGTCGATCTTGTTGCGGATGCGCCGGATGCGCTCCACGTCCTTGCTGACGTTCTTCGCGTAAGTCCGCAGAGCCTGCGGCTCGACTTCGAACTCCTCGGACAACGTCGTTCCCCCCAACTCACGTGTACGTCTGCGATGCGTCTGCGGGACAACCTTAATCGCGCCCCAACAGCGGAATGTGAAGCTCAGGTTCGGGTGAGGGCGAGCGCCGGTGAAGGCGCGCGCCGGCGCTGGCAGACGCCGCCGGAATCGGGCTTCCGTGACACACCGGCGCCGGACGGGTGCCGCTCAGCCCTGCCCGTCCCGCGGAAGGACCGACACCACTTCGGGGACCGGGCGCAGATGCTCAGCGAGCACCGCCAGCGCCCGCTCGGCGTCGCAGGCGTCGAGCGCGGCGACGAGCGCGCGGTGCTCGGCGTCGACGATGTCCACCCTTTCCGGGCGGGCCTTCATCGCGCGCAGCCCGACGCGCTGCTGACGGGAGTGCAGGCCGTCGTAGAGGTCGGTGATCACCGAGTTTCCCGCGGTGCTGACCATGATCTGGTGAAACCGGCGGTTCAGGCCGGCCACTTCGAACCAGTCCCCCGCGGCGCCGGCGCGCTCCATCGGCTCCAGCAGCGCAGTCATCCCCTCGGGAGCCCCGTGCCGGGCCTCGCACAGCGAACGGGCCGCCTGGCCCTCGATGAGGCGCCGCGCCTGGTAGACCTCCTCCAGCTCGCGTGCCGTGACGCTTCGCACCTGGGCGCCCTTGCGCGGCATGAGCTGGATGAAGTGCTCGGCGGCGAGACGGTGGAAGGCCTCGCGGACCGGGGTGCGGGACACGCCGACGGTGCGGGAGACCCACTGCTCGTCGAGGAACTGGCCGCCTTCGAGGGTGCCGCGGATTATCTCGTCGCGGAGCCACTCGTAGACGCGTTCCCTGGCGGGCCCGGCGGCCTTCGGGCTGCGCGTCGCCCCGTCCGGTGTGGTCACTGGCCCCTTCTCCCTGTCGGCTGGCGTGAGGGCATCGTATCTCTGGACGCCCCGCAAATACACCGTGTATACACGGTGCATGCGCGACTTGCGCGGTCGTCGTCACCGAGGAGTCCCCCTGTGCCCAGCACCCCCGCCGACCGGCGCTTCGCCGTCTGGCTGTCCGATCCCAGCACCGCCGCCGTCGAGATCGCCCGCGGCATGGGGTACGGAGCCGTCGTGCTCGACATCGAGCACGGCTCGTTCGACCTCGCCGACCTGGAGCGCTTCATCCCCTTCGTCAAGGCGTCGGGGATGGAGGTCCTCGCCAAGGTGCTCGGCCCCGAGCGCGGCCCGATCCAGCAGGGGCTGGACTTCGGCGCGGACGTCGTCGTGATCCCGCACGTGGAGAGCGCGGCGCACGCCCGTGCCGTCACGGCGTTCGCGAAGTTCCCGCCGCTCGGGGACCGCAGCTTCGCGGGAGGGCGGACGGCCGGCTACGGCGGCATGACGGACGACTGGGTGCGCGAGCAGGACGCGCGCACCCGCTGCTACCCCATGATCGAGGACGCCGGGGCCGTCGAGGAGATCGGCGGCATCCTGGCCCTGCCTACGGTGGACGGCGTGTTCGTAGGACCCAGCGACCTCTCCCTCCGCCGCGGACGCGGCGCGTACACCCGTACGGACGGCGACTTCGCGGACCTGCAGAAGATCGCCGACGCCGCCGCCGAGGCCGGGAAGCCGTGGTTCCTGCCCGCCTGGTCCAGCGAGGAGAAGGAGTTCGCGGTCGGCGCCGGGGTCGACCAGATGGCGCTGATCATGCAGCACGGCGCTCTGGCGGCAGGGTTCTCGGCCCCGCTCGACGAGACGCGGCGGCTCCTCTTCGGAGGCGGCGGCCCCTCGGCCGGCGCGGCACACACGCCGGACCCGGCGGACGCGCGATGACGCGCAGCGAAGCGGCCGAGGGCGCCGCTCCGGGGGCCGGACCCGGGACACCTCACGAGCCACCCCGCGGAGGGCCCGCCGAACCGGCCCGCGCGACGGCGCCGGGGGCCGCCCCGTCCGGCGGCCGCGGGCGGGTGCGCTGGGGCATCGCGGGAGTGCTCGGCGTCGGCACCTTCGTCAACTACATCGACCGCGTCAACCTGTCCGTCGCCGCCCCGGCGATCATGCGGGACTTCGACATCAGCGCCTCGCAGATGGGCGTGCTCGCGTCGGCGTTCCTGTGGACGTACGCGATGCTGCAGCTCCCGGTCGGCTCCGTCATCGACCGGATCGGCGTCACCTGGGTCAACAGGGCCGCCGCGTTCCTGTGGACGGTCGCGTCGTTCGCCTCCGCCGCCGCCGGCGGACTCGGTCTGCTGCTCGTCTCGCGGCTGCTGCTGGGCGTGGGGGAGGCGCCGACCATCCCCGCGGGCTGGAAGAGCATCGGGCAGTGGTTCCCCAAGCACGAACGCGGCACCGCGACCGCCGTGTTCGACGGCTGCGCCAAGCTCTCCAACGTGATCGGCATCCCGGTCATGGCCTTCCTCGTCACGGCGTACAGCTGGCATGCGGCCTTCCTGTTCACCGGCGTGCTGTCGGCCGTCTACCTGGCGCTGTGGTGGCTGCTGTACCTGACGCCCCGGCAGGCGCACGCCAAGGGCAGGCTCGGCGACGAGGAACTCGCGTACATACGCGAGGGCGGCGCCGACGACGAGGACTCGGCCACCGGCGAGGGCGGGTCCCTGCGCGGGCTGGGCCACCTGCTGCGGCGCCGCAAGACCTGGGGCCTGGCCCTCGGATACGCGTCCTACACCTACAGCTACTACGTGCTGCTGACCTGGCTGCCCGGCTACCTGGAGAAGCAGTTCGGTGTGAATCTGATGCAGGGCGGCGTCTACACGATGATCCCGTGGCTGGCGGCGGTCGTCGCCCAGTTCGCGGTGGGCGGCCTCCTCATGGACCGCTGGCTCCGGCGGGCGAAGGACACCACGCGCGTGCGCCGCACGGTGCTCGTCCTCAGCCTCCTCGCATCCCTGTCGGTGACGGGCGCCGCCTACGCCGGGTCCGTCGGTACGGCACTGGTCTACCTGTCGGTGGGCGCGGCCGGACTCGCGATCTCGGTGCCCGCGGGATCGAGCATCGTGGCCCTGATCGCCCCGGAGGGGTACGCGGGCACCCTCGGCGGGATCGTCAACTTCGTCGCGAACCTGCTCGGCATCGCCGCCCCCATCGTCACGGGCATGGTGGTCGACGCGACGGGCTCGTTCGCCGGTGCTTTCATCGTCACCGGTGCGGTGCTGCTCGGCGGCATCTTCTGCTACACGGCGGTGCTCGGACGCATCGAGCGCATGCCCGCGCCCGCGGAAGCCGCATGACGGCCGACCTGCCGGCGGAGAGCCGGCGCCTGACCAGCCGACGGGAGAGGACGCATGGCTGAGATCGCCGTGGCGCAGTTCGCGCCGAGTGAGGACAAGAGCGCGAACCTGGCGGTGCTGCGCGAACTGGCCGAGGAGGCCGCGGGCCGCGGCGCGCGGGTAGTCGTCGCACCGGAGTACGCGATGTACACCGCGCCGGCCATGGACCGGCGGTTCGTCGACTCGGCAGAGTCCCTGGACGGCCCGTACACCGAGGCGCTGCGCGGGCTGGCCGCCCGGCTCGGCATCCACCTGGTGGCGGGCGTCAACGAGCAGCGGGACGGGACCACGATCCACAACACGCTGGTCGCCGCCGGGCCGGACGGTGAGATCGCCGCCCTGTACCGGAAGATGCACCTCTACGACGCCTTCGGTTTCACGGAGTCCTCGGTCGTGCACCCCGGCGCCCTCGACGCGCCGGCGACGTTCACGTCCGGCGGCCTCGTCTTCGGCATGCAGACCTGTTACGACCTGCGCTTCCCGGAGGTCACACGGCGGCTGGTCGACGCGGGTGCCGACGTCGTGCTGGTCCCCGCCGAGTGGGTGCCCGGCCCGCTGAAGGAGGACCACTTCGTGACGCTGCTGCGGGCACGGGCCATCGAGAACACGGTCTACGTCGCGGCGGCCGACCAGTGCGCTCCGACAGGCTCCGGGCACAGCATGATCATCGACCCGATGGGGGTCGTCCTCGCCTCCCTGGGCGAGCAGACGGGGACCGCCCTCGCCACCGCCGGCCGGGAGCGCATGTCCGCGGTACGGAAGATCAACCCGGCGCTCGAGCTGCGGCGCTTCGCCGTGAAGGAGCGCTGAGGAGGGAGCGCTGACAGGAGAGGCTCCCGTCCGGCAGCGCGCGAACGCACCAGGGAGCGGGCGGGGATCCTCCCCCGGCCCGCTCCCTGGTGCGGTCCAGCGTGACGGCGGCCCGTGCGGACGGGCTCACGTGAGCCGGGTGGCCCGTTCCCGGGCCACGGGGCTCACTCGGAGTCGTCGCCCGGCTTCTCCCCGGACTCCGCGTCCTTCTCGAGGCCGAACTGCTCGACCAGCCACTTGTCGAACTCGATCGAGGCACGGACCCAGCTGACGACGCTGGAGACGAAGTGCTCCAGCGAGACGCCGGTACCGATCAGCATCTGCGCCTCGCCGATCAGACGGACGGTGCCGTCGTCGTGCGTGTGGCTGTAGACCTTCGGCCACAGCGTGCGGCGGTTCCAGTCGTCGATGCTCTCCAGCAGCTTGGGCTTGTCCTCGATCGGGTGGGGCCGGTCGTAGAACGTACGGACCGAGAAGACCTGCTGTTCCTCCTCGCCCCGGAACATGAAGTACGTGCGGAACTCTTCCCACGGCGCCGCGAGGTCTCCCTCCTCGTCGACGACGTACTTCAGCTCCATCTGATCCAGCAGCTGCTTGATCAGCTCCTGGTCGGGGATGACAGGGCCGGTCGGGCCGGACTCCTGCGGGTCGGGCTCCTGCCCCCCGAAGTTCGGGATCGAGGACGGGTCGATGCTCACCGGATTTCCCTTCTTACGGTTCCTGCCATCCTCCCTCACACAAGCCCCGTACACGCAACCCCGGGCGTCACGGCTGCCCCCGCCCCCGGTCCGCCGCCGCCCGCGCCCGTCTCACCGGCCGTCCGGTCCCTGGTCCAGTACCCGGTCCAGCAGCTCCTCCGCCATAGTGCGGGCGTGCCGCAGCCGGCTGCCGTCCCCCTCCAGGCCGGCGCGCGTCATCGCGCCCTCCAGCAGGAACGACAGGTGTTCCGCTGTCGTGCGGGCCGCTGCGGGGCGGCCGGGCAGCATCGCGTCCACGTGCTCGCCCATGAGGCGCTCGACCTCCTCCTTGTGGCGGCGCACCGCTGCCCGGCCCTCGTCCCCGTCGGGCAGCTCGGCGGCGGCGTTGAGCAGCCCGCAGCCGCGGAAGCCCTGCGCGTGGACGGAGGCGGCGCTGTCGGCGTACGTGTCGAAGACCGCCAGCACGCCCTCGCGGGGGCTTCCGGCCTGGCGGACGCGTGCGCGGTAGTGCGCAAGCCACTCCTCGTGCCGGGCGTCCAGGTAGGCCCGGACGAGCTCGGCCTTGGAGGAGAAGTTGTTGTACAGGCTCATCTTCGCCACGCCGGCCTCGGCGGTGATCGTGTCGATGCCGGTCGCGGCGACGCCGTCCGCGTAGAAGCGCCGCGCCGCGGCGGCCAGTACGCGCTCGCGGGCCGGCCGCCGCCTCCCGGCGCCACTCGGTCGCTCCACCTGACTCATCCCACACCCCGGTTGCACTAGGTAGACTGGTCTACCTAGTGTAGCCCGTATGCGGCAGCCCGCCGCAACCGCCGGATCCGTGAACTCCGTGTCCGCGCCCCGCCGACTCCCCGGAGACACCATGTCCCTCCAGAAATCCCTCCAGACGTCCCCCCTGACCGACCACCTCGTCGTCCACGGGGTACGCCTCGCCTACCGGGAACGCGGCCAGGGCGAGCCGGTGGTCTTCATCCACGGCACGCCCTCGCACTCCCACGAGTGGCGCGACGTCGCCCCGCACATCGAGGCGGCCGGCTTCCGCACCGTCGTCTACGACCTGCTGGGGTACGGCCTCTCCGAGCGTCCAGTGGACCGCGACACGTCGGTCGCCGCACAGACCGACCTGCTGGGCCACCTCCTCGACGCGCTGGGCATCGAGCAGGCGAACATCGTGGCGCACGACATAGGCGGCGCCGTCGGCCTGCGCTTCGCCCTCGGCCACCCCGGCCGGGTGCGGCGGCTGATGGTGATCGACTCGGTCAGCTACGACTCGTGGCCGTCCTCGACCTGGCGGAAGATAATCGACGAGAACCTGGACGACTACTCGAGCATGCCGCAGGACGACTTCGACGCCCTGCTGACCCGTCAGCTCGCGATGACCGTCGCGGACGAGTCGCTGATGAGCGGGGGCAACCTCGAGGCGTACCTGGCACCCCACCGGTCGGCGCCGGGGCGCGTCTCCTTCTTCGAGCACCAGGTGCGCCACTACGACTCGAAGTACACCGAGGAGATCAGCGGCCGGCTGGGAGAACTCACCATGCCCGTCCGCGTCCTGTGGGGCGAAGAGGACCGGTGGCAGCCCCTCCACTACGCGCGGCGGCTCACCGGCGACATCCCCGGAGCCGAACTCTCCGTCGTTCCGGGGGCCGGTCACTTCGTCATGGAGGACGCCCCCGAACACGTCGTCGAGGAGATCGGCGACTTCCTGCGCCGGCCCGTCACGGTGAACGCGTAGCAGGGACGCGTCCGACGGGACCTCCGTAGCCCCTCGGCGGGCCCCTTCCCCTCGACGCGCCGACCGCCGAGGGGCCGCGGTCGACTGGGCGCCAACTGGACACCCTCGGCGGGCCCGTGTCCCGAGCCGCCGTCAACGGGTCGCAGCAGCCTCGCAGTTCAGGGCGGGGCGCCGGCTTCACGGGCCAGGGCCAGATCCTCCAGGCTCACGCCCTCGAAGGCGGCAAGCCACCTCCTCCAGGGCGCGCACCCGCTCGTCAGCGCCTCGCGGCCACGCTCCGTCAAGGGGTGGACGGCGGCCGCGCCGTCACCGTCTCCGGGCTCTCCCGGCGCCGCCGCGGAGACGATGGGTCGGCTTTTCTCCGGCAGCTCCCCCGAACCAATCGCCGTTCGTCACCGCCTGCATGCGCGGATGCCGGACGACCGCGAGCCGCTAGGGCACGTCCGACAGGACCGGCGCGCCGCTGGCCAAACGCACCGCTCCGGGAGGGCGGTTGCGACTCGTCACGGGAGGCGGCGCGGGCTCACTCCCCGCGCCGCCTCCGTACGCCGCCACGTACCCCGCTGTCAGGCTCCGCGCGCCGAGGTGACCACCAGGCTCCCGCCGTCCGGCGCGGCCTCCACCCGTACGGTGTCGCCGTCGAGCACCTCGCCCGAGAGGATCTCGCGGGCGAGCTGGTCGCCGATCGCGGTCTGCACGAGGCGGCGCAGCGGACGCGCGCCGTACGCCGGGTCGTTGCCCTCCCGTGCCAGCCACTCCAGCGCCTCCGGAGTGACGTCCAGCTCCAGCCGCCGCTCCGCGAGCCGCCGGCGCAGTCCCTCGATCTGCAGGCCGGCGATGCGGGCGAGCTCGTCGGTGCTCAGGGCCGAGAAGACGACCACGTCGTCGAGCCGGTTCAGGAACTCCGGCCGGAAGGAGGACCGCACGGTGGCGAGCACCTTCTCCTTCTTCTCCTCCTCCTTCTCCAGGGGGTCCATGAGGTACTGGCTGCCCAGGTTGGAGGTGAGGACGAGGATGGCGTTGCGGAAGTCGACGGTGCGGCCCTGCCCGTCGGTGAGGCGCCCGTCGTCGAGGACCTGCAGCAGCACGTCGAAGACCTCGTGGTGGGCCTTCTCGACCTCGTCCAGCAGGACGACGCAGTACGGGCGCCGCCGCACCGCCTCGGTCAGCTGGCCGCCCTCCTCGTAGCCGACGTAACCGGGCGGAGCACCGACCAGCCGCGCCACCGAGTGCTTCTCGCCGTACTCGCTCATGTCGATGCGGACCATGGCCCGCTCGTCGTCGAAGAGGAACTCCGCGAGCGCCTTGGCCAGTTCGGTCTTGCCGACGCCGGTCGGGCCGAGGAAGAGGAACGAACCCGTGGGCCTGTCGGGGTCGGCGATGCCGGCCCGCGTGCGCCGCACGGCGTCGGAGACCGCCCTGACGGCCTCGCTCTGGCCGATCAGCCGCCTGCCCAGCTCGTCCTCCATGCGCAGCAGCTTCTGCGTCTCGCCCTCCAGCAGCCGCCCCGCGGGGATGCCGGTCCAGGAGGCGACGACGTCGGCGATGTCGTCCCGGCCGACCTCCTCCTTGACCATCGTCTCCCGCTCGGGCTGCGAAGCGGCCTCCTCCTCGGCGGCGGAGGCCTCCTCCAGCTCCCGCTCCAGGCCGGGGATCTCTCCGTACAGCAGCTGCGACGCCGCCTCGAAGTCCCCCTCGCGCTGGGCGCGTTCGGCCTGTCCGCGCAGCTCGTCGAGCTTCTCCTTCAGCTCACCGACGCGGTTGAGGCCCTGCTTCTCCTTCTCCCAGCGGGCGGTCAGCCCCCGCAACTCCTCCTCGCGGTCGGCCAGTTCGAGGCGGAGCCGCTCCAGGCGCTCGACGGAGCCCGGGTCGGTCTCGTTGGCCAGGGCCAGCTCCTCCATCTTCAACCGGTCGACGGAGCGCTGGAGTTCGTCGATCTCGACGGGGGAGGAGTCGATCTCCATGCGCAGCCGGGACGCGGCCTCGTCGACGAGGTCGATCGCCTTGTCCGGCAGGAACCGGGAGGTGATGTACCGGTCGGACAGAGCAGCGGCCGCCACGAGGGCGCTGTCCGCGATCTGCACCTTGTGGTGCGCCTCGTACCGGCCCTTGAGGCCGCGCAGGATCGCGATGGAGTCCTCGACGGTGGGCTCGGCCACCAGCACCTGCTGGAAGCGGCGCTCCAGGGCGGCGTCCTTCTCGATGCGTTCGCGGTACTCGTCGAGCGTCGTGGCGCCGACCATCCGCAGCTCCCCGCGGGCGAGCATCGGCTTCAGCATGTTGCCCGCGTCCATGGAGGAGTCGCCTCCGGCGCCCGCGCCGACGACCGTGTGCAGCTCGTCGATGAACGTGATGATCTGGCCGTCGCTCTCCTTGATCTCCGACAGCACCGTCTTCAGGCGTTCCTCGAACTCACCGCGGTACTTCGCGCCCGCCACCATCGCGCCGAGGTCCAGCGCCACCAGCCGCTTGTCGCGCAGCGACTCGGGCACGTCGCCCTTCACGATCCGCTGCGCCAGCCCCTCCACGACCGCCGTCTTGCCGACGCCGGGCTCGCCGATGAGCACCGGGTTGTTCTTCGTACGCCGGGAGAGCACCTGCACTACGCGGCGGATCTCCTGGTCACGTCCGATGACCGGGTCGAGCTTGCCCTCGCGCGCCGCGGCCGTGAAGTCGGTGCCGAACTTCTCCAGCGCCTTGTACGTGCCCTCCGGGTCGGGCGTCGTCACGCGCCGGCTGCCGCGCACCGCCTGGAACGCCTCCAGCAGCTTCTTGTCGGTGGCGCCGTTGTCCCTGAGCAGGTCGGCCGTCTGCCCGCCCTCGGCGGCGAGCGCGATCAGCAGGTGCTCGGTGGAGACGTACGCGTCGCCCAGCTCCTTCGCACGCTGGGTGGCGTCCGCGATGACCGCCAGCAGAGGGCGGTTCGGCTGGGGCTTGCCGACCGTCGATCCCTTGACGCTGGGCAGCGCGGCGAGCTGGCGCTCGGCTCCGGAGCGCAGCGCGGCCTGGTCCGCTTCGACGGCGGAGAGCAGGTCGGAGATGTTCTCGTTGTCCTCGCCCTGGAGCAGCGCGAGGAGCAGGTGGGCAGGTGTGATGTCGGGGTGCCCGTCCGTCACCGCACGGTCGTTCGCCCCGCTGATCGCGTCACGGCTCTTGTTGGTCAGCTCGGCGTCCACTGGCGTGCGTGCCTCCTTCTTCTCGCTGCTTCACGGTCGCGCCCCGTCCGGCCGGCCGGATGTTGCGGCCCGGCCGACGGGTACCCCTCACTGCACTGTTCAGCATCCAGCAAGTTGAGTCTATTCCACTCAACTATAGGGGCGTTAGGTTCGTTCCCATGACGCGTACGCCTTCCTCCCCCGCCCCGCCCCCGGCCGCCGGCGTCTCCGAAGCCCTCGCCGCCTTCTGGCGGGAACGCCACTACGCCACGCTCACGACCCTCAGGCCCGGGGGCACCCCGCACGTGGTGCCCGTCAGCGTCACTTTCGAACCGGGCACGGCGACGGCACGCGTCGTATCGCGCCGGACCAGCAAGAAGGTGCGGAACATCGCGGCGGCGGGCGCCGACGGCATGCGGGTGGCGCTCTGCCAGGTCGACGGCGGGCGCTGGTCGACACTGGAAGGCCGCGCCCGCGTACGTGAGGACGCGGACGCGGTCTCGGACGCCGAACGCCGCTACGAGGAGCGCTACGGCCGCCGGCCCCGCCCCAATCCCGAGCGCGTGCTCATCGAGATCGCCGTGGACCGCACGATGGGGCGCGGCGTCTGACCGGGCCGCCGCCCGTGCCGCGGCGGAGCCCCCGGCACGGGCGGGAACCGGGGGCGGGAAGGGCGCAGGCCCCCGGGCAGAGGCTCAGCGGCCCCCGATCTCCTTCAGCAGCGACTTCGCGGACCTCGGATAGGGACGCCCCAGCAGTTCGTCGTCCGAGCCGACGGACGTGACGGCCACCAGCGTCCCGGAACCCCGTGACCTGTCGAAGTCCCGCAGCCACGGACCGCCGCTGACGCCCTGCGTCAGCCGGCACGGCTCGAGCGCCAGGGCCCCGACGTTGGGCGCCGCGATCTCGCCGCGGCCGTAGCGGCGCGCCTCGCCCGCGCAGTAATTCAGCGTCTCCCCGTCGTAGGGCGAGGTGACCGGGTAGCCGAGCGTGGCCGTGGTGCCGCCCGGGACGGGCTCCGTCTTCAGGGTGTTCGCGCCGTGCACGTCCTGGATGGTGCGCCCGCCGCGCTTCTCCATCCGCAGGAACGCCCAGTCGTGCGGGAGGATCGCCTCCAGCTCCTTGCGCACGTCCCAGCCCGGTGCCGTCCGCCACGACTTGGCCTTCCAGCCCTTCGCGAGGACGGCCTTCGGGCCGCCCTCACCCTCGTAACCGGGCTGGAAGTAGATCGCCTGCGGCTTCTGCGGGCGCTCCGGACTGGCGATGCAGTGCGCCGCCGTCGCGACGACGCTGCCGCTCGGAGAGTCGACGACGGCGGCCGAGCACGACTCGACCTGGTTGCTCGACAGCTTCGCGACAAGCCTCCCGACCGTTCTGACCTTCCCGTGCGGCCACCGGCTCCCCTCGGAGGGCGGCGGATAGGGCGCCGGGGCGCCCGCCGCACCCATCACGGCCAGGGCGGTGGTGCATGTCACGAAGGCGGTGAGTGCCGCGCGTGTCGACGTCATGCCCCCACGCTCGGCCTGACCCACCCCTGCGGCCAACTGCACACACCCGGTCGGGTTACACGTGCATGTTCCGCCTCGCACGGCCAAACGTGTCGGGCAGGCTGCACGGCGCCCCTGCCGTCCGGGGGCCGCAGCCGGAAGTCCCGACCAGAGCCGCCGGCCCCGCGCGCCCCGGGCGCGGCAAGGCCCCCTGCGCGCCGGATGCGCGAGGGGGCCGTTCGGGCAGGGACGTGCTCAGTCGCGGCTCTTCTTGGGCCGCCAGACGACGAGCGCCCCGGACTGCGGATGCACGTCCTGGTACGGCACCAGGTCCCGGCGGTACGAGGCGTGGACCTGCGCCTCGCGCTGCTGCATGGCCGCCGCCGCGCCCTCGACGGCCTGCTGCAGTTCGACGACGCGCGACTTGAGCGCGGCGACCTGGTTCTCCAGTTCGATGATGCGCTTGATGCCCGCGAGGTTGATGCCCTCGTCCTGGCTCAGCTCCTGCACCTGACGCAGCAGTTCGATGTCCCGGGCGGAGTACCTGCGGCCGCGGCCGGCCGCCCGGTCCGGCGAGACGAGACCCAGACGGTCGTACTGCCGCAGCGTCTGCGGGTGCAGGCCCGAGAGCTGGGCGGCCACCGAGATGACGTACACCGGTGACTCGTCCGTCAGCTGATAAGGATTGCGTCGTCCGCCCCGGCCGTTCACCTCAGTCTCCCTTCGCGGCCTTGAACAGCGCGGCCCTCGGGTCCTCCGCCGCCGTCGCCTCGCGGTAGGACTCCAGGATGCCCTTCGCCTTGTCGCTCAAATCCTTCGGAACCGAAACGTCGATCGTGACCAGCAGGTCGCCGCGCGTCCCGTCCTTGCGCACGGCACCCTTTCCGCGTGCCCGCATGGTACGGCCGCTCGGCGTGCCCGGCGGCAGTTTGAGCGTGACGGGCGGACCGCCGAGGGTGGGCACCTTGATCTCGCCGCCGAGCGCCGCCTCCGGGTAGGTGACCGGCACCGTCACCGTCAGGTTGTCGCCGCGGCGGCCGAAGACCGGATGCGCGTCGACGTGCACGATCACATAGAGGTCGCCCGCCGGGCCGCCCCGCTCTCCGGGGGCGCCCTTGCCGCGCAGCCGGATGCGCTGCCCGTCGCTGACGCCCGCCGGGATGCGGACCTGCATGGTGCGCGAACTCGTCGCCTTGCCGGACCCCTTGCACGTGTCGCACGGGTCCTGGGCGATCAGGCCGCGGCCCTTGCAGTCCAGGCACGGGTCGGTCAGCGAGAAGCCGCCACCGCCGCCGCGCGAGACCTGACCGGTGCCGACGCAGGTGGGGCACACCCGGGGCGTGCCGTTCTTGTCGCCGGTGCCGGCACACGACTTGCACGCCGCCGAGGAGGACATCCGCAGCGGCACGGTGGCGCCGTCGACGGCCTCGGTGAAGCTGAGCGTCACCTCGGACTCGACGTCCTGGCCGCGCCGGGGCTGCGTCCGCGTACCGGTGCCGCCCCGGTTGAACAGGCCGCCGAAGACGTCCCCGAGGCCGCCGCCGAAACCGCCCGCGCCACCGGGGCCGCCCGGGCCGCCGCCCGGCTGGCCGCCCCCGAAGAGGTCGCTCAGGTCGAAGTTGAATCCGCCCGCGCCACCGGGGCCGCCGGGCCCGCCCGTCCTGATCCCGCCGTTGCCGAACAGGGTGCGCGCCTCGTCGTACTCCTTGCGGCGCTTGGGATCGCCCAGTACGTCGTACGCCTCGGACGCGTTCTTGAAACGCTCCTCGGCCTTGGCGTCGCCCCGGTTGGCGTCGGGGTGGTTCTCACGTGCGAGCTTGCGGTAGGCCTTCTTGATCTCGGCCTCGGTGGCGTCCTTCGGGACACCGAGAACCTTGTAGTAGTCCTTCTCGATGAAGTCCTTCGTACTCATCCGCGGCGTCCCTCCTCCCGCTCGGTACCCCGGCCGGGGACCGGCCCGCACTCCGGGCCGGTCCCCCCGTCCAGCTCGCTTCCCTGGTCAGCCCTGCTCGGGGCCACCGTTCTCCTCTTCGTCGGCGGGCTCCTCGCCTGCCGGGCCCTGAGCACCCGGCTGCGGCTCAGCGACGCCCACCCTCGCGGGACGGATCGTGCGCTCGCCGATGCGATACCCGGGCTGGAGAATCTGCACGCACGTCGTCTCGGTGACGTCGGGCGAGTACGAGTGCATCAGCGCCTCGTGCACAGTCGGGTCGAAGGGCTCCCCCTCCTTGCCGAACTGCATCAGACCCATCTTGGCGGCGACCATCTCCAGCGACTCGGCGACGGACTTGAAGCCCCCCACGAGTTCGCCGTGGTCCCGCGCCCGGCCGATGTCGTCGAGGACGGGCAGCAGCTCCGTCAGCAGGTTCGCGACAGCGACCTCCTTGACGGCGGCGCGGTCCCGCTCGACACGACGGCGGTAGTTCTGGAACTCGGCCTGCAGACGCTGGAGATCCTGCGTGCGCTCGTGGAGCGCCGTGCGGGTCTGGTCCAGCTGGGCGGTCAGCGCGGCCTCTTGCGGGCCGAGCTCACCGTCCTGGCCCTGGACCTGACCCTGGATCGGCTCCTGGCCGGCCTGGCCTTCCTGCTCCTCGGGAACGTCCCCGGCCCCGTCCGCCGGGCCCCCCGCCTCGTCGGCGGGGGAGGCACCGGCGGCCTGCGCCGCAGCGTCATCGGGCTGTACGGCGTCGGTGGGGACGTCGGACTTCTGATCGAAGCCCGGGGTCTCCTCCGTCACGCTGCACCATCCTTCGGCTTCTGCTCGTCGTCCACGATCTCGGCGTCCACGACGTCGTCGTCACCGTCGGCCTTGGCCTCGCCCGCGGCACCCGCGGCACCGGCCTGTGCGCCGGCCTCGCCCTGGGCGGCCTGGGCGTCGGCGTACATGGCCTGGCCCAGCTTCTGGCTGGTCGCCGCGACCTTCTCGCTGGCCTCGCGGATCGCCGCCGTGTCCTCGCCCTTCAGCTTCTCCTTCAGGTCCTCGACGGCGGACTCGACCTCGGTCTTGATCTCGCCGGGGACCTTCTCCTCGTTGTCCTGGAGGAACTTCTCCGTCGTGTAGACCAGCTGCTCTGCCTGGTTGCGCGTCTCGGCGGACTCGCGGCGCTTGGCGTCCTCGTCGGCGTACTGCTCGGCGTCGCGCATCATGCGCTCGATGTCGTCCTTCGGGAGCGCCGAACCGCCCGTGACGGTCATCCGCTGCTCCTTGCCCGTCCCCAGGTCCTTCGCGGAGACGTGCATGATGCCGTTCGCGTCGATGTCGAAGGTGACCTCGATCTGCGGGACGTTGCGCGGGGCGGGCGGCAGGCCCGTCAGCTCGAACATGCCGAGCTTCTTGTTGTACGCCGCGATCTCGCGCTCGCCCTGGAAGACCTGGATCTGCACCGACGGCTGGTTGTCCTCGGCCGTGGTGAAGGTCTCCGAACGCTTCGTGGGAATCGTGGTGTTGCGCTCGATCAGCTTGGTCATGATGCCGCCCTTGGTCTCGATACCGAGGGACAGCGGGGTGACGTCGAGCAGCAGGACGTCCTTGACCTCACCCTTGAGCACACCGGCCTGGAGGCTGGCGCCGATGGCGACGACCTCGTCCGGGTTGACGCCCTTGTTCGCGTCCTTGCCGCCGGTCAGGTCGCGCACCAGCTCGGCGACCGCGGGCATACGCGTCGAGCCGCCGACGAGGACGACGTGGTCGATCTCGGAGAGCTGGATGCCGGCGTCCTTGATGACGTTGTGGAACGGCGTCTTGCACCGCTCCAGCAGGTCCTGCGTCAGCTGCTGGAACTGGGCGCGCGTGAGCTTCTCGTCCAGGTGCAGCGGGCCCTCGGCGGACGCCGTGATGTAGGGCAGGTTGATGTTGGTCTCGGTGGAGCTGGACAGCTCGATCTTCGCCTTCTCCGCGGCCTCGCGGAGACGCTGGAGAGCCATCTTGTCCTTCGACAGGTCCACGCCGTGGCCCGAGTGGAACTGCTTGACCAGGTGGTCGACGACCCGCTGGTCCCAGTCGTCACCGCCGAGCTGGTTGTCACCGTTGGTCGCCTTCACCTCGACGACGCCGTCGCCGATCTCCAGCAGCGAGACGTCGAAGGTACCGCCACCGAGGTCGAAGACCAGGATCGTCTGGTCTTCCTTCTCCAGCCCGTAGGCGAGGGCGGCGGCCGTCGGCTCGTTGACGATGCGCAGCACGTTCAGACCGGCGATCTCACCGGCCTCCTTGGTGGCCTGGCGCTCGGCGTCGTTGAAGTACGCCGGGACGGTGACGACGGCGTCCTCGACCTTCTCGCCGAGGTAGGCCTCCGCGTCCCGCTTCAGCTTCTGGAGCACGAAGGCGCTCATCTGCTGCGGGTTGAAGTCCTTGCCGTCCAGGTTGATCTTCCAGTCGGTGCCCATGTGGCGCTTGACCGACCGGACCGTCCTGTCGACGTTGGTGACGGCCTGACGCTTGGCCACCTCGCCGACGAGCACCTCGCCGTTCTTCGCGAAGGCCACGACGGACGGCGTGGTCCTGGCGCCCTCGGCGTTGGTGATGACGGTGGGCTCACCGCCTTCGAGAACACTGACGACGGAGTTCGTCGTGCCCAGGTCGATGCCGACCGCACGTGCCATTTCGGTTTCCTCCAGCTGATGTCTTGAGTGAAGCTGACTCAAGAGTGCACGGCGAGACAGGGAACGTCAAACGCCTTGAGCGGACAGGGCTCAACTCTTATGCCGTCTTTATGCGCACCCGGTCGCTGATCAGGCATGGAAGGAAGTCGGGGCACGGCCGTCAGGGTGACCCCCGGCGCACGCTCCACGCGCCGCGCCCCCGCGACGCAGATCACCGCGCGCCCGGGTACCAGCACCGCCGGGAAAGTGGGTAGTCTCGAACGGACTACATAAGTTACCGCTTAGTACGCCAGAGCGAGCCGCGCAGCCGCACGCATGCTCGCCCGCAGGTCCGAGGAGCCCGCATGCAACTCGCCGCGATCGTCGTTTCGCTGGTGCTGACCGCGGTCGGTATCGCACTGCTCGCGCGCGCCGTCGCGCAGATCTTCCGCTTCGTCCAGCTCGGACAGCCCGTGCCCGCGGGCACGCGCACGGACGATCCGGGCGGACGCACGCGCACGCTCGCCCGTGAGTTCGTCGGCCACACCCGCATGAACCGCTGGGGCGTCGTCGGCGTCGCGCACTGGTTCGTCGCCGTCGGCTTCCTCACCCTGGGGCTGACGATCGTGAACGCCTACGGGCAGCTGTTCCAGGCGGACTGGACGCTGCCCGTCGTCGGCGGCTGGCTGCCGTACGAGGTGTACACCGAGTTCATCGGCGCCATGACGACGCTCGGCATCCTCGTGCTGATCGGCATCCGGCTCGCGAGCCTGCCCTCGCGGGCCGGCCGCAAGTCGCGGTTCGCCGGGTCGAAGGCATGGCAGGCGTACTTCGTCGAGTACGTCATCCTCACCATCGGCGTGGCCATCCTCGTGCTGCGGGCCCTGGAGGGCGCGCTGCACCACGTGTCCGGCTACGAGGCCTCGTACTTCGTGTCGTACCCGCTCGTCGCCGCGTTCGACGGCCTCAGCACCGGCACGCTGCAGAACCTGGTCTACCTCTTCGCCATGATCAAGCTCAGCGTGACGATGATCTGGGCGATCACCATCGGGCTCAACACCAACATGGGCGTGGCCTGGCACCGCTTCCTCGCCTTCCCCAACATCTGGTTCAAGAGGAACGCCGACGGCAGCACCGCGCTGGGCGAGCTGAAGCCGATGGTCTCCGGCGGCAAGGAGATCGACTTCGAGACGGCCCTCGACGACGACAACGAGGAAGAGGTCCGCTTCGGCGCCTCCCAGGTCGAGGACTTCTCCTGGAAGGGCATCCTCGACTTCTCCACCTGCACCGAGTGCGGCCGCTGCCAGTCGCAGTGCCCTGCCTGGAACACCGGCAAGCCGCTCTCGCCCAAGCTGCTGATCATGTCGCTCCGCGACCACGCGCACGCCAAGGCCCCCTACCTCCTCGCCGGCGGCGGCAAGACGATGGAGGGCGAGGAGAAGGCGTCCGAGGAGCAGCTGAAGGACGTCCCGCAGTCCGCCCTCGATGAGGCCGAGCGTCCGCTGATCGGCACCGCCGAGGAGAACGGCGTCATCGACCCGGACGTGCTGTGGTCGTGCACCACGTGCGGCGCGTGCGTCGAGCAGTGCCCCGTCGACATCGAGCACATCGACCACATCGTCGACATGCGCCGCTACCAGGTGATGATCGAGAGCTCTTTCCCGAGCGAGGCCGGGACGATGCTCAAGAACCTGGAGAAGAAGGGCAACCCCTGGGGCATGGCGAAGAAGCAGCGCCTCGCCTGGACGAAGGAACTGGCCGAGGAGACCGGCTTCGAGGTGCCCGTCGTCGGCAAGACCGTCGAGGACCTCACCGAGGTCGACTACCTGTACTGGGTGGGCTGCGCCGGTGCCCTGGAGGACCGGGCCAAGAAGACCACGAAGGCGTTCGCCGAGCTGCTGCACATCGCCGGCGTCAACTTCGCGATCATGGGCGGCGACGAGAAGTGCACCGGCGACTCACCGCGCCGCCTCGGCAACGAGTTCCTCTTCCAGCAGCTCGGTGAGGAGAACGTCGCCACCCTCAACGCCGCGTTCGGCGAGTCCGACCCGGAGGAGGAGGGCGGCGAGGGCGTCACGGTCGAGAAGTCGAAGAAGAAGATCGTCGCGACCTGCCCCCACTGCTTCAACACCCTCGCCAACGAGTACCCGCAGCTCGGCGGGCACTACGAGGTCATCCACCACACCCAGCTCCTCCAGCACCTCGTCGACGAGGGCAGGCTCGTCCCCGTCACCCCGGTCGAGGGCCTGATCACGTACCACGACCCCTGCTACCTCGGCCGCCACAACCAGGTCTACACGCCCCCGCGCGAGATCATCGGCAAGGTGCCGGGGCTGCGGAACGAGGAGATGCACCGCCACAAGGAGCGCGGCTTCTGCTGCGGCGCCGGCGGCGCCCGCATGTGGATGGAGGAGCGCATCGGCAAGCGCATCAACAACGAGCGCGTCGACGAGGCCCTCTCCCTGAACCCCGACATCGTCTCGACGGCGTGCCCCTTCTGCCTCGTCATGCTGACGGACTCCGTCAACGGCAAGAAGAACGACAAGGCGGCGAAGGAGGACCTGCGGGTCGTGGACGTCGCGCAGCTGCTCCTGGACTCGGTGAAGACGCCCGGAGAGCCGGCCGGCGAAGCGGAACCGGAGGAGGAGACGGAGCCCGAGCCCGCGAAGTGACCCTGCTCGCAGGGTTCTTCCGGAACCGCGCCGACCACGGACCGGAAGCCTCGCGCGAGGGGCTTCCGGCGGGGCTCTGAACGGAGCCCGGGACAGGGCCGGGACGGAGCTTGTCGTCTTGCACGGCAAGCTCCGTTTCGCATGCGGCAAGGTCCGTTCGTATTCAGTCACTTAATGTTCTTCACAGGTCAATCCCCTTCGGGGGATACCCATCGGGCCTCCCGCCGCTTAGCCTCGCTGACCAGCGACAGCCATAGCGGCGCGGTGAAGGAGGCGACCCGGGTGCTGGACGGCCACGAGGAGATGGCGGAGAACCGCCCTGTCCCCGTGCGGCGGAAGGTGCTCTCCGCCCCCGTACGTCCCCGCACCGGCAGACCGGGAGTGGAAGCCCGGACACCCGGGAGCCGCCCGGCGCGGCCCTTACGCACGTACGGGCCTGACAACAGCAGACCACCGGAGACCATGCGGGACGCAGACGGCGGCGCGACGACCACGGCAGGGGCCACGACCACGGCCCGGCCCGTGCGCCACGTCCACGGCCGGCCCGCATGCAGCACGGGCTCGGGGCGGACTCGTTCCGTTCACTGGACCTCAGCGTCGGGGAGATGACGGATGCTGACCAATGAGCGCCTGTGCCGCCTGCACTTCACCTCACGAGACCTCCCACGCATCCGGATCGAGGTCGAGGAGTGCGCGGCGGCCGCGGGCCTGGGGGAACCACGCAGAGGTGAATTCGTGGTCGCCGTCGACGCGGTGGCGACGAACGCGGTCGAACACGCCGGAGGGACAGGGCGGTTGGTGCTGCGTCACCTCGACGGCGAGCTGGAGTGCCAGGTGGAGGACTCCGGGCCGGGCTTCTCCGAGGACGTCATCCCGGAGCTGGCACCCGGCGTCGCCGGGGCCACCGCCGGACGCGGCCTGTGGCTGGCCAAGCTCGTCACGGACCGGCTCACGGTCGGTCCCGCCGGGCCGGGCTGCGGCGCGGTGGTGACGCTGGCGGTGCGCCTCCCGGGCGGCTGAGGCGGGCCGGCTGCCCGTCAGCCCGAGCCGGCGGGGCCGTAGGGGAGAGCCCTACGGGTTGTACCGGAACGGCCACAATGCGGTCCGCAATCCTCCTCGCCCGACCTGACTGCCGCGGGGACAAGGTACGTTCGAGGACGTGGCTGGTTTCAGGATCGGACGCGGCCGGGGCTCCCGGAACGCGCAGCAGCAAGGGCAGAACCGCGGACCTCAGGGGCAGCCGGGACAGGCGCCCCCCGGCCCCGGGCCGTACGGGCAGCGCCCGCCGCAGCAGTGGCCGGGCCGGCCGGGAGGCCACGGCGAACCCGAGTACCTGGGTGAGCCGCACGGCGCGCCGCCGCCCCACGGATCGCAGGCCCCGTACGGACAGGGCGCGCAGTTCGGGCCCGGCCCGTACGCCGGAGGCCCCACGCAGGGCCGGCCCCCGCAGGGCCCCGGCGGGCACCGCCCCGGGAGCGACCCGTACACGGACAGCCCCGGCCACACCCGCTCCTTCACCGTGCCCGACCCGTACGCCCCCGGCGGCGCCTACGCCGGTGAGGGAGGTCCCGGCACCCCCGCGCCGCCTCCCGGCCCGCGGCTGCACTGGAAAGAGCTGCTGAGCGGCATCGTCCTGCGGCCCAACGCCACCTTCTGGCGGATGCGGGACCACGCCGTGTGGCTCCCCGCGATCATCGTCACCGCGCTCTACGGGATGCTCGCGCCGTTCAGCCTCGGCGAGGACACCCGCGAGGAGCTCACCAGCAACACGATCTCGACCGCGGCTCCGAGCGTCCTGGGTGCGGCCGTCGCCTTCGTGATCTTGGGGCTGATCCTCGGCTCGGTGACCCACACGCTCGCCCGGCAGTTCGGAGGCACGGGCACGTGGGCGCCCACCGCCGGCCTGTCGATGCTGATCATGTCCCTCACGGACGCACCGCGGGTCCTCGTCGCCCTGTTCCTCGGCGGTGAGAACGCGTTCTCGCAGGGGGTCGGCTGGGTCACCTGGATCGCGGGCGGCGCTCTCCTGACGTCCATGGTCAGCCGCTCGCACGACCTGCCGTGGCCCCGCGCTCTCGGCGCGTCCGCGGTGCAGCTGCTGGCGCTGCTGGTGCTGATCAAGCTCGGCAACTTCTGAGACGCCGCAGCGGCGGGACGCGTCCCACCGCTGCGTTCGCGGGGTGCGGTGACGTCGACCGCGCCTCGCTTCCCGTCCGGCACGACCGTCCGCCGCGGCGACGGCCGGTCGTCCCGCTCGCTGACCGGTGACGGCCCGTCCGCGGCTTACCGCGAGCCCGTCCGGCTACCCCTCGCGCCGCCGGCCGTCCTCGCCGCCGTCCCGGCCCGTCCTCTTGAAGCGCGGGTCGGCAGCGTGGGGATGCGGATGTTCCGGCCCCGCTTGCTCCGCGCCCTCGCCCTCCGGCGGATTGCCCGGGTGGAAGGTGTCGTAGCGGTGGGTGACGATGCTCTGCTGGTGCCGCACGTTCAGCAGGTGGATCATGAGTGCTGTCAGTGCGATGAGCAGCACGATGACTCCGACGGTCACAAGGATGTCCATAGCTGTCGCTCCTCTCGCGCTGCCGGCGGCGGCGCCCGGCGCACGCGGCGGTGACCGGCCCGGATCCAACCGGCGACGAGGACGGCTCGGAAGCCTGTGGACGACGTATTCTCAGTATCTTCAGCCTACGCCGCCTCGGCGGTCGGGGCTGGTCGCAGGGGGCGAGCGCAGAGGGGGAGTGGGCGTGACGGATGTGTTTCTGCGGCGGCTCAGCCGATGGCAGGCCGACAGGGAACGGGAAGCGGTCGCCGACCTGTACGTCGAGGCCTACAGGGGGATGCCCGGCGAGGAGTTCCACGACCGGGAGGAGTACCTGCGGCGCCTCGGCGAGCACGTCCAGCGCTCCGGCTTCGAACTCGTGATCGCCAGCGCGGCCGGCCGCCTGGTGGGCAGCGTCTACGGCTACCAGGCCGACCGCACGGACCAGTGGTGGCAGGGCCTGCACGCCGAACTCCCCGGCGAGATGGCCGAACTCACCGCGGCGGGGCGGACGTTCGTGATGACCGAGCTGATGGTCCTGCCGTCCGGCCGGCGCTCACACGTCGCCACCCGGCTCCAGGAGCATCTGCTGAGCCGCGCGGGAATCAGCCTCGCCGTCACCCTGATCGACCAGGACAACGCACCCGCCAGGGGCGCGCTGCAATCCTGGTCCTGGCAGAACCTCGGAAAGATCACGCCCCCTTCCGGCGGCCCGCCCCGCGAGGCATGGACCCGGCACCTCGGCCGGTAGGCGGGATTCGCGGAGGCGGCTACGGCTTTAGGCGGCTACGGCTGTAGATGGCTATGGCTGTAGGTCGCGTTCGCCTGCGGGACTGCCGGTAGGTCGCGATCACCGGGAGGGCTGCCGGTGGGCCGCCTTGGCGTCCGGTTGCCGGCTCAGGCGTCGAGGACCTGGCCGTCACGTTGCACGACGGGGGGATCGACACTCCACGGGAAGTTGATCCACCTGTCCGTGCGCTTCCACACGTACTCGCACTTCACCACCGACTGCGGCTTCTCGTAGATCACCGCGCTGCGCACCTCGGCGACGTGCTCCGCGCAGAAGTCCTGCACCAGCTTCAAGGTGCGGCCGGTGTCCGCGACGTCGTCCGCGATGAGCACCTTCTTGCGGCTCAGATCGACGACGTTCGGGACGGGCGGAAGCATCACCGGCATGTCCAGCGTCTGACCGACGCCGGTGTAGAACTCCACGTTCATGACATGGAGGTTCTTCACGTCCAGCGCGTAACCGAGGCCGCCTGCCACGAAGAGACCGCCGCGCGCGATGGACAGCACGATGTCCGGGTCGTACGAATCGTCGGCCACGGCCTGCGCCAACTCCCGTACGGCCTGGCCGAAGAGGGAGTACGTCAGATCCTCCCGCTCGTCGTCACTCATCTCGCGCCTACCTCCCGGCGGTCGGTGCCTGACGGCCGTTGCCCGTACGGCAGCGCTGTCAGACCTGCGTGCGGTGGAACTTCAGATACGAGCGCGACGGCGTCGGCCCGCGCTGCCCCTGGTAGCGGGAGCCGTGCAGCGCCGAACCGTACGGGTGCTCCGCAGGAGACGTAAGGCGGAACATGCACAGCTGCCCGATCTTCATGCCGGGCCACAGCTTTATCGGCAGCGTGGCCACGTTCGACAGCTCCAGCGTCACGTGACCGGAGAAGCCGGGGTCGATGAACCCCGCAGTCGAATGCGTCAGCAGCCCCAGACGTCCGAGAGAGCTCTTGCCCTCCAGGCGCGACGCGATGTCGTCCGGCAAGGAGACGACCTCGTACGTCGACGCGAGCACGAACTCACCAGGGTGCAGGATGAACGGCTCGTCGCCCTCCGCCTCGATCAGCCGCGTCAGATCGGACTGCTCGACGGCAGGATCGATGTGGGGATACCGGTGATTCTCGAACACCCGGAAATAGCGGTCCAGACGGACATCGATGCTCGACGGCTGCACCATCGTCGCGTCGTACGGCTCGATCCGCACCCGGCCGCTGTCGATCTCGGCGCGAATGTCCTTGTCAGAGAGAAGCACGGGCTGAGACTACGCGCACGGTGAGGGGCCGGCCCAATCGGACCGGCCCCTCACTCGGCCTGCGGGCTTCGTACGCGTCGCGCGCGTCGCGCCTACAGGGTTTGCAGGCGTCGTGGCTGCGAGGCCTGCCTGCGGCGTCGTAGCTGCCAACGCGGGGGCGTGGGGGCGGGGGGCGCGGGGGCGCGGTGCCTGCGGACGGTGCCTGCGGGGCTCCGTGCCACAGGCACTGAGCCCGTGCGCGCGGGCAGCATGCTCATGTGCGGTCGGCAGCCGGCCCTGCCGCGGCGCTACTGCCCGTACGGCCCCGACCGCCCGGATCCTCGCCCGGGGCGCGCAGCGGCCCTGTCCCCGCGAGCCTGCCGGGACGCCGCGGGCGGAGGCACGGCAACCGGAGGGGAGACGGGCACCGCCTGCCGCAACCGCGCACAGCGCGGACATCGCAGCAGCCGGCCGCGCCCGATGCGCTCCTCCCCCAGGTTCTGCATCGGGAACGTCGAGGTACTGAACACGTGGCCCTCGGCACACTGAACGACGGTGTCCTCCATCGCTCTCCTCTCCCCAACTCGTGGACGACCAAAGCCACATTAGGGGATCAAGCCGACAGCTCTCAGGGGAGGGCGCCCCACCTCACGCTACGCCCCAACTCCCGTACGCCGCAGACCCCGTCCCCGCCCCGGAGCAGCAAAAAGACCCCTTCGCCTGTGCGGCGGGGGCCGTGGATGGGGTACAGTTATCGGCGTTGTAGCCGGTCACTCTCGGCTACTCGCGGGTGTAGTTTAATGGTAGAACATGAGCTTCCCAAGCTCAGAGCGCGGGTTCGATTCCCGTCACCCGCTCCAGCACAAAGCCCCAGGCCAGCGGCCCGGGGCTTGTTTGTTGTCTAGACCTCTCTAAGCGTCTTGCACCAGATCCGCACCAGAAGGCGCGTCGCCGTCCTTCTGCGCCGCCTTCTTCCGCTCAGCGCGTACCCGTGCGTCGATCCCGCCGGCCACCTCTCGTTGCCGCTCCTCGTTCGAGTGCTGATAGATCAAGGCGGCCCGCTCGGAGGACTGGCCCGCGCGGACCATCGTGTCCTTGAGCGTGGCCCCGCTCTGCGTCGACAGGGTGTGCCCGGTGTGACGAAGATCGTAGAAGCGGAAGCCCTCCGGCATCCCGACCTTGGTCCGGGCCCGGCGCCATTTCCGTCCGAACGAGCTGCGGCGGAACGGGGCGCCCTTCTCGCCGACGAACAGCAAGCCGTCCCGGCCCTTCTCCGCGAACCAGTCGAGGTGCCGGCGAAGGTCGGTGCGCAGGAAGTCCGGCAGGACGACGAGCCGCACGCCCGCTTCCGACTTCGTGGGGCCGGTGGCCCTCTCCCCTGTGGTCAGCTCCGGTGAAGCGAGGGTGATCCGTAGCGTCATCGCGTCCAGGTCCACGTCCCGCCGTCGCAGTTCTGCTTGTTCCTCGGGACGCAGCGGGCCGTATGCGCCGAGGTAGACCATCAGCTTCCAGCGCACGCCTACCGCGTTCGCCAGGGCGTCCACCTGTTCCACCGTGGCGACGGGACGCTCCGGCGCGACTTCCTTGCCGGCCCCGCGTATCCGGCACGGGTTCCGGCGGATCAGCTCGTCGTCCGTTGCAGTCTGCATGATGGCCTTCAGCAGCCTGTATGCCTTGGCGACCGTCGTGGGAGCTTCCGTCGTCGTCAGCCGCTCTGTGCGCCAGGTGCGGACACGAGGTGAGGTGATCTCGTCCAGGTCGAGCGCCCCGAAGGTGGGCAGGATGTGCAGCCGAAGCAGCCGCCGGTACAGCTCCTCCGTTGTCGGCGACAAGCCACGTTCCAGCACCCATTGCGAGGCGTACACCTCGAAGTTGACCGCGCCGGCGTCCGGGTCTTGCCAGTTGCCTCGGGAGAGGTCGGCTTCGACCTGGGAGAGCCAGACTTCCGCATCGGTCTTGGTCTCGAAGGTCTGCGGTGCACGACGCTCCATCCCCTCGGGGTCCAGGTAGCTCGCCGTCCAACGTCCCGACCGGTATTGCCGAACCGCTCCGAAACGACGCCGCCGCCCCCTCTTGTTTCCCATCAGGCAGCCGCCTTCCGGGCTCGGGCTCGCCGCGGGCGCATCGGCTGAACGGTTCTCTCCTCGATGTAGGCAGCGAGGGCGCTTTCCGGGATGCGCACGTGACGGCCGACCTTGACGAAGGTGATGCGTCGCTCGGCAATCAGCCGACGCGGGAAACGGGTTGTGGTGCCGAGGAGTTCGGCGACTTGGTCGACGCTGAGGTATCGGTCCGTCATCGTGCGGTCTCTCCTTCCGTGCTGGTGACGGTTGGTGTGCCGGGTTCGGCGAGCGACGCGGACAGCCATCGCTCGATCGGATCGAGGCCGGTTCCGACGAACGACCAGTGCGCGAGGACGAGCGTCGTCTCCTCGCCGGAGCCGTTGTTGTCCACCGGCTGTGGATGGTTCTCACCGCGTGCGATGGCGGCTTGGAGTCGGCGCCATTCGGCGCGTGCGTTGCGGAGTGCGCCGAGGGTGGTGGAGTAGCGCCGGGTCTTGGTGGAGAAGTGGCCGCGGAAGCCGAGCATGTGGGCCCAGGCCCTCAGGCGCAGGTGAGCCAGGTCCTTACGCGCACCGAGGGCCCAGGCGGTACGGATCATCCGCTCCGCGTGCGGGCTGATGTCGAGCTGGGCCAGCTCCGCGACGAACCTCAGACGACGGTCCAGAGTTCCCGTGGCCGTCTCGGCTCCCTTGGTGGCGTACTTGGCGATGTACGCGGCCACTGCGCGGTCAGTGAGTTCCCGGCCGCCGTCGAAGTCGGGCCCGTGGATGGTGCGCACGTCGAGCTGACGGCCGAAGGTGAAAGAGTGCGCGCGCTCGTCGAGGACAGGGCCGGCCACTCTGGCTTTCCCCGCGGCCGCCTTGATGGCGTCGGTCAGCAGCTCGGCCGTTGCCCAGGCCGGAGGCGAACTGTCCCCGCCGGTCGGGCCGTCGAGCCGGATGACGGCGTGGAAGTGAACCGCGCCGCGCTTCTGGTATTCGGCGACCTTGGCGAAGGAGACGCGAGCGAAGTGCCGGAACGCACGCTGTGTGAGTCCGGCCCGCTTGGCGACCTCGCGGCGCAGGTAGATGGTGAAGCGCCGCCAGAGCATCCCGGCGTGCGCGTTCCACAGCACTGCGGCTTCGTAGTCGTAGCGGTCGGGGTCGAGGGGTGTGCCGAGGGCGGTGTCGTCCTGGTCGTGGCGCTTACCGCAGCGGCAGGGCCGTGCTGAACCGCCGGGCCCGGTGGGCCGGTTGTGAACGGGGCCGAAGCTCGGTGCGGTGAACGTGGCGAAGACGCGCGGATGCGAGGTGACCGTCTCCGGGGTGCCTTTGCCGCCGCGGAGTCCGGCGGTGATCAGGTGGAAGGTGTCCCGGCGGTAGGTCTCGGCACAGGCCGCGCAACGGGTCGTACGGCGGTTGCCGCATCGCACAAGGAGATGACCGGCGGGCATGTCCTGGGAGTTGAGCCGGTGCAGCTCGGCGCCGATCTCACCGGTGCCGGTGTCGACGCGGTGCTCGGTCCGCTGTCCGGCGAGGCGTACGGGGTTGGTGCAGCCGCCGAGCGTGGAGAGCTGGCGGAGGATACCGGGCAGAGACCCGGTCGAGGCGAGCGTCCCGAGTTCCTTCAGTGGGGTCGGGCTCTTGCGGGTGATGATGGTCTTCTCCTTTCGGCTTCGGCTGGAAGGGTCGGGCTGCCGGGGCGGTGGATGCTTGGCGGTATCGAGACCGCCCCGGTAGCCGCTCAGCGGTGGTGCTGGGAGTTCAGGAGCGAACGCAGGACGACGGCAGCGATGGCCACGGAGATCGCCGAGACCGCGACGGCCGTCAGGAGCGCGGTGAGGACGACGCCGCCCAGGAGCACGGTGGCGACGGCCGCCCCGGTGCTGACCGAGGGCAGCGAACGGCGTACGGGCGCCGGGGCGGCCGGATGATGGCCGTGGATGACGGGACCCGCGACATTCGCGGTGGGGTTCTGGGGGAGCTGGGGCTTGAGCAGCATGGTTGGTTCTCCGTTCAGTCGTGGGTGCCGTTGATGACCTGGACTCCGTTGCGTGTGCCGGAGTCGATGGCGGGGGCCATGAATGTGTCGGCGAGGTAGAAGCCGAAGAGGGCGATCACGACGACGAGCCATATGCGGACGCCGAGGAACTTCACGGCGCCCCAGGCGATGAGGCCGAGAACGACGACGAGGGGCAGGCTGACGGTCACGAGGCGGGCTCCTTTCAGCGGACGGGACAGCGGTGGGTACGGGCGGCGAGTTCAGCGGCGGCGCGGGAGTCGTAGTCGGCGGAGAAGCCGCAGCGCGGGGCGGTGCAGGCGGCGGTGTGCTTCTCGCGGCCGCGGTTGTCGTAGGCGGTGCCGACCTGGACGGGGCCGACGCGCGTCACGCGGCGGAAGCGGCGGTTTAAGGACACGGCGAGTTCTCCTGTCTGGTCAGGTGAGTTGGGCGGCGATCTGTTCGGCGAGCGGTTCGGGGACGCCGAGGCGGGCGCGGAGTGTGGCGGTGTCGATGCGAGCACCGGTACGGGCCTGGTGTGCGTCAGCGACCTTCCGGGCGTGCGCGACGAGCGCAGCGGGGACCGGCGACTCAGTGCTTTCGGGCTTTGCGAGCGAAGGCACAGGCTCCTCAGCCACCGGCTCGACCGAAGTCGCAGACTCCTGCTCGGCAGTGACGACCGGCTGCGAACTGTCCGCCGCAGCAGGCTCGTTCGACCCGTGCGCCAGGAGCGTCCCGCCGAGGAAGGCCAGTGCAGGCCATCCGGCGACGAGGATGCGGAGCCAGGCGGGCACGTCGTCCAGGTCGAGCAGGCCGGCGGTGGAGATGTTCGCGCCGAGCGACGCGGCGAGGGCGACGAGGAACCAGCACCAGCCCGCGGCCTTGTCCCGTCCGGACCTCAGCCGCCGCCAGGCAGCGACCAACAGCAGGTCGACGGAGACCGGGTAGGCCCACGCCTTCCAGCCGTCCTGTCCGGCGGCCGAGGCCAGGTCGTGCAGATGCGCGAAGGACAGCGCGGCGGCGATGACCGCCTGGACGAGCACCGCATCAACGCGGGCCAGTTGAGCGCGCACGAGGTACCTCCTTTCTGCTTCCGGCATGGGTGGGGTAGGGACGTGGCGTGAGGCGGTCACGCCAACCGGGTTGTGGATGTGGTCAGTCCAGGACTGGGCGGGGCTTCACCAGTGAGACCGGCCGATCACCCGACGGCACCGGGGTGGCTGGCCGGAACGGGTCCAGCGCGGGCACTTCCGGCACCATGTGCGCGGCTTCCTGGCAGACGGCGGCAGCGTCGGCGAGCGACAGGTACGGCGTACGGATGCGGGACCAGCCGCCGGAGGTGTCACCGGCCACGGCCAGGCCGGGCCGCTCCGGTGCGATGGCGCAGGCGGCGTCGACCGCTTCCGGGGCGATGTCGCCGAGCGCCATCTTGGCCGAGGGCTCGTCGTTGACGCGGTGGCAGACGCGGCCGGAGAGCTGGGCACGGAGCATGGTGGCGCCCTTGCCCAGTTCGGCCCCGAAGCGCTGCCCGCACACCTCCAAGTAGATGCCTGCCGCGCGGCCGAGCTGGGCGAGACGGATGAGCTGGGTGACCATCTCGTCCCGCCTCTCCTCGTCCTTCCGCGTCGCGACGAGGAACAGTTCGGCGACCTCATCGACGAACAGCACCACCGGCACCGGCCGTTGACTCTCGGGCAGACCCCACACGTCCGAAGTGATCTCCTCGTCCGGCGTGTTCGGCGCGATGCCCTGCCGGGCCTTGATGAGGTCGTAGCGCTCCTCCATCAACCGCACCAGCACCGGCAACAACTCAGCCGCCTCCCCCGGCTCAGTGGCCAGGGCAGACAACCGCGAAGCAAACGGCGCCAGTTCCACACCACGCTTGCAGTCGATCCCGGCGAGCGCGACCCGCTGACCGGCCAGCCCCGTAACGAGGTTCCGCAGGTACATCGACTTCCCCGACAGCGTCGCGCCGAGGGTGAGTTGGTGGGGTATCGCGCGGTAGTCCCGCACGAACGCGGTCGCGTCCTCCCGCAGAGCCACCGGCACCCGCAAGAAGCCGCCACCGGCCTTACGCGGCATCCGCACCCGGTCCAGCACGTCGAAGCCGACAAGCCGCAGTTCGACCACACCCGGCTTGACCTCATCCACGTGGACGGCGTGAACACCCCAGGAATGCCGCAGCCGTTCGGCCGAAGCCGCGACGTCCGCCGGTTCCTGGCCCGGAGCGAGCCGCAGTCGCAGCCGCATCCCGGTCGACGTCGGCCGTATCAGGCCCCGGCGAGGAGGCACAGGCCGCACCTCGCGGCGAGTCGTCGCCCGCGTGGCGAACACCCGCAACCGTGAGGGCGGAACCGTCAGCCCGCAGGAGTCCATGACCGACCCGTACGAGCCCAACAGCCGAGCCACCGACACCGGCAGCCCCACCGTGGACCAGTACGCGGCCGGATGCCGGGCCCGGAGGTAGGCAGCCCCGCCACCAGCAACGGCGAGAGGGCCACCCACCTCCATCAGCGTCATCAGTTCCGACATCAGGCCCCCACACCGGCCGGAACGGCACCCGGAGCAACTGCCGCCGCGCGGAAGGCGATCCCGTGACGCTGCTGCCCGTTGAACACCGACTCCCACGGCCGCGCGATCAGGCCCGGCAGCGAGACCGGAGCCCCGAGCGTCAGCCCTTCGGAGACACCGCTCTCGGGCACGGTCACGTGGAGGAGCGAGGACTCCCCCTCGTCGATGTAGACGACGCCGACCTTCATCAACGCCTCACCGCTGACGGCGTCTTTGGCGATCTCACCGGTCTGCCGGTCCCGCACCTTCGGCTCGGGCACCTCGGTCAGCAGGATCGTGGCGTTCTCGGTCTCAACTCGGATGGTCTTCAAGGTTGTTCTTCTCCTTCAGTCATCCGGAGCCAGTCACGCCTAGTCGTCTAGACAAGATGCGTCGTGACAGCCCCGGTTCGATTGGAACGCGGACCACTGTGCCACAACACTTGCCCACTCGTCTATACGAGTATGCCTCTGGGTGTGTACAAGTTCCGGGAGAAGGAGCCCCCTTGCACCACACCGGCCGTCAACGCCCTCAGTTCGCAGGCAGTTGGTACGCGAGAACGTACGCATCAGCGGACATGACGGTGTCACAGACCTCCACCGCTCGCCCCTCGGTGTCGTACGCAGTACGCACCAGGTGGATCACCGGCACACCGGAAGCCAGCCGCAGGGCCTTCACCTCATCCGGTGCCGGCATCCGCGCCCGTACCTCTTCCTCGAAGTGGTCGAGCTGGTGGCCCAGTTCCTCCAGCCGGGCATAGATGCCACCCGGCCCCGGGTTCGGCTCGGCGATGGGCGTATCGCGGGCAATGTCGAGCGGCAGATACGAGACGGCCGTCTCGACCGGCTTCCCGTCCAGCAGATACCGACGCCGGCGGGCGAGGACCTTGCGGACCGAGCCGAGGCGAGCGGAGATGTCCGGCGTCGCGCGCTCTTCCCGTACCTCCAGGCTGTCGACCTCGGGACGGCTCCCCGCTGCCTCTGCCTCGACCGTGAAGGCGGACTTCCCCTGTTCTCGGTGCCGCCGGGCGAAGCGGTCGGAGGCCAGGCGCCGCACAGGCGGACGCGGGCGGACGAAGACGCCGCGGCCGTGCTCGGAGGAGACGAGTCCTTCGCTCTGCAGTACGGAGAGAGAGTTGCGCACGGTCATTCGGGAGACCCCGAAGTGGTCGGTCAACTCAGCCTCGGAGGGGAGTTTCGCTCCCTCCTTGAAGCGGCCCTTGTCGATGGCTTCGCGCAGTTGATCGGCGATCTGCCGGAAGACTGCGCGATCACTCGTCGGATCCAACGTTCCGAGGACGCCGGAGGGAAGAGCCGCCATGTTGTACTCCTTCAGATATCTAGACGAGAGGTCGAGTTCCGTTGTTACGGTGGAGAGCCTAGCCAGACGAGGAAAGTCGGAGAGCCGTGAGTCCAGCAGAGCGCCCCCATTCCGTGAGCGTCGCCGGAGTCATCGTCGACGACCGCGGCCGGGCCCTGCTGATCCAGCGCCGGGACAACGGCCAGTGGGAGCCGCCCGGCGGCGTACTGGAGCCGGAGGAGACCGTCCCGGAAGCGCTCCAGCGCGAGGTTCTCGAAGAGACCGGCATCAAGATCGCGCTTCCTGCGACCCTCACCGGCGTCTACAAGAACATGTCCGGCCTGATCGTCTCCCTCGTCTTCCGCTGCGAAGCGGTCGACGGCTCCCCGACCACCGGTGACGAGACCTACGCGCTTCGCTGGGCGACCCGCGAAGAGGTCTCCGAGCTGGCCGACGAGGCGTACGCGATTCGCGTCCTGGACGCCCTCGACGGAGCATCCCCGCCGGCCGTGCGCGCGCACGACGGCGTCAAACTCGTCTAGCTCTAACCCACTGTCCATAGCGGCCACCAGCACGAAGGAACTTGTATGCACGAGTATACGAGCAAGGTCCGGATCTGGGAACTCACTTGTCCCGGTCACTTGGAAGAGGTCGGTCGCGCACGCCGATGGACGCGCGACGTCCTCAGCGACAGCGGCCACGCCGACGACGCGGCCCTCATCGTCACGGAGCTGGGAACGAACGCCTTACTGCACAGCGCCAGCGGCAACCAGGGCGAAGCCTTCAACCTCACGATCTCCCGCACACCAGAGACGGTGCTGGTCTCTGTCACAGATGCCGGCGGCACCCGCACCACGCCACACGTCGAGCACCCCAACGAGAACGACACCCACGGCCGCGGCCTGGCCCTGGTCTCCACACTCGCCCAGCGGCTCCACATCAACGGCGACGACAAGCACGGCCACACCATCACCGCCGAACTCACGGCCAGCCCCAAGACGCCCAACATCCCACTGACACACGGCTACTGGTGCGAATGCCTCGTCAACGGCGGCAAGCTCGGCTCCTTCGACGCCACCAGCCCGGAACAGGCCGTCCGCTGGGTCCGCATCAGCCTCATGACGATCGCCATGGCCCTGGACGAGGAGCCCTACCGCCGGGCCCAGCACTGGAAGAACCACGAGCAACCCCAGGCCCTCGAAGCCCTCCGCCAGGGCGAGCCCCAAGACCTCACCCTCAAGCACCGCACCACGCAGATCACTTGGACCGCTCGCCCAGTCACCTTCCTGCCGTTGGCACACCGCCAAGGCAGAACGCTGCCCGCATGCACGCAGACGCACTCGACAGCCCAACTCACCAGCCGCAGCTGTCTAGTCCCACCTCAAATTGAACGGTCAGGTCCCACCTGATTGTTGACGTTGAGCTTGCTCTCGTCCACGCTGCTGACCGTGCCGACCGCGCGTTTCTTCTTCGATCCGGGCTCCGGTGGCGTGCTGTGGATCGACGATCCGCAGGGTCAACAGGCATGGGGCAATCCGACGAATCTGGACCGGCTTTCTATCAGCTCAGCGCTCCGCGAGGAGTTGGCGCGGCTGATCGCTTGGTTCGACACTTCGCTGAACTGGGAGTACCCGCCCGATCCGGGGCCGTGGCGCGAGGACGAGTGTGCCCGGTTCAACGTTGCAGCCCACGACGCCCTCGATCGTCTGCGCGGCGAGCTTGGACTCAGATGGCAGATCACCGACGGATTCAGGGAAGTGCACGAGGATCCAGACCTGGACCGCTACCTGACCGATCCCGCCCGCTTCCGGCGATGAACTAGCCGCCGCGAGATCCCCGTTCGCCGCCACCTGTCAGCCATTGATCTGGGATCGGAGCGTCAAGCATCTACCGGGACAAGACAAGCCCCAGTCTCAGCGATGAGTGACAACTTTCTCTACTACTTCAAGGGCTCGCTCCGCTCGCCGCGCGGCCCGGCTCGCCGCCGGGCCGACGCTCCTGTCTCCGCCCCGCTCCGGCCCGGCCACCGGCCCGCGCGCGAAGACGAGCCAGAAGAAGAGGGGTACATCGCGGCTGGGGCGGTCGGCTCCAAGGCTTTAGCCACCTGCCCGGTCCGGGACCCGCGTCGAGCAAGACCAGGGGGCCACTCGGACACATTGCGGGCAGGGGATGAGCCTGCCCGAGTAGCCAACAAGCGTACGGCCCCCTGATCATGCTCGACCCCAGCCCAGGCAGGACACCGGCCAAACCCGCTCCACCAACCCTGTCTTTGCCTCGGCGTACATAGCTCAATGAGCCTTTTCCAACCTGCCAGCTGTGCAGGGCAGTTGACGGTGCGGTTGATGTGCGGACGTAGAGAAGCTCCTGGTAGACGGGTGGGTGTCGAGTCCAAGCCGTCCTGCCAGGAGCTTCCGCGTGCTTGTCTACCCAGTTGGCGTCGATCTGTCCACCTCCGCCCTGCGCGTCCTCGCCCGTGAGCTGGCTTCACGCCGCCTCGAGATGGGGACGCGATGGCGCCGGCTGACCGCCGGACGGCAGGCGCTGCTCGTGCTGGCCCATTTGCGATGCGGCCACACCTATGCCCAGCTCGCGGTTGGGTTCGGCGTGGGCACCACCACCGCCTACCGGTACATCAACGAAGCCATCGAGCTCCTGGCCGCCCTCGCCCCGACTCTCGCCGAAGCGATGAGGACCGCAGCGACCAAGGCGTTCGTGATCCTGGACGGCACGTTGCTGCCGATCGATCGGATCGCCGCGGACCGGCTCTTCTTCTCCGGAAAGCACAAGAAGCACGGCATGAACGTGCAGGTCATCACCGACCCACGCGGTCGGCTGCTGTGGGCTTCCCCCGTGCTGCCCGGAGCAGTCCACGACATCAGGGCCGCACGCACCCACGGCATCATCGACGCCCTGGAAGAAGCCGGCGTGGAGTGCTGGGCCGACAAGGGCTACCGCGGCGCAGGCGGCACCATACGCCTGCCCTACTGGGGCGCCGGGACACACTCTCCGCAGGTCAGCAGGCCGTCAACCGCTCGCACGCGAAGATCCGCGCACTTGTCGAGCAGGCCATGGCCACCCTCAAGACCTGGCGCCTCCTGCGCAAACTGCGATGCTCCACCACCCGCATCACCAACATCGTCAAAGCCGTCCTCACCCTGCACCTGGCCTGCTCAAACTGAAGTTGGAAAAGGCTCAATGTCTTAAAACAGGCACATCAGCGAATCACGACTGGTATAAACGAAGTCGCTCTCAGTGAGCGATCGGAAGCGCCAAGCCGGATGGTTTTTCTAGGGGGAAGCTATGGCCAAGCCGTCAAAAATCGTCTCCAACGAAGTTCTAATCCTCGAAGAACGCATCAGGCAGCAGAAGTCTGAAACCTATCCCGACCTCTCGGACCAAGACTTCTTCCTTATTAATTCTACTGATACGGTCTTGCGCCTAAAAGGCCTGTCTGGTCGACAAGTCGAGGACGGGATTGTCGACGGATCCGATGATGGCGGGATCGACGCAGTTTACCTCTTTTTGGACGGTCAACTCGTAGAAGACACCTCTGAAAAGTCGCACGGAGAATCCCCTCAACTCGAACTGGAAATTATTCAGGCGAAGTACGAGAGTGGTTTCAAAGAGGTGACCCTACAGCGACTTCTTGACCATCTTCCTCTTCTATTGCAATTGGACGAATCTGCCGCACTGGGTGCGGAATTCAACCCTCGCGTTCTCGAGCGCTTTCAGTCATTCAGGCAGACCTATCTTTCCGTCGCCTCGAAGTTTCCTGAATTGTCCATCAATATTCGCTATATCACAAAGTCGCCGGAGGATCCCCACGAAAAGGTCCGCGCGAAGGCTTCCCGCCTCGAGCGTCAGGTGACGAGTCTGTTCCACGGCTCTCGGGTTTCCGTTGAACTGATTGGCGCCAATGAGCTCAATTCACGTGCTAGGCAACGAAGGGCCACAACCTCAACTTTGCGACTTTCCGAGGGGCCCATCTCTTCGGAAAAGGGAGGCTTCGTATGCCTAGTGAGCCTTGCCGACTATTTTGACTTTATCACCGAGGGTGATGACCGCCTCCGCGACGAGATCTTCGAGGAGAATGTTCGAGATTATGAAGGGGCTACGGTAATCAATCGAGGTATCGCCCAATCCCTTAGGGAAGGCGACGCTTCAGTAGCTGACTTCTGGTGGCTGAATAACGGTGTGACGATCATTGGCAAGCGTGTGCAACCATCGAGTAGGCGTTTGCAAATCGAAGACCCGCAGATTGTTAACGGTCTCCAAACTTCACGCAACCTATACCACTACTTTCATGGCCTCTCCAGGAAGGACAACGAAACCCCTGCCTCTCACGGAGAGCTTCGCCAGTTGCTGGTTCGCGTGATCGAAACACAGGATGAGGAAATTGCAGCGCAAGTAATCAAGGCGACGAACAGCCAGAACCGCGTATCAGCGGCTTCCCTTCGCTCGACCGAACCTTTTCAGCGTGACATCGAGGAGTATTTTCAGCGCCATGGACTCTACTACGAAAGGAAGAAGAACCACTACAAGAATCTACAAAAGCCTCGCGCACAGATCGTTGAGGTGCTGGAGTTGGCTCAAGCCGTAGGTGCAGTTCTCTTGCAGCAGCCAAATGTGTCTCGCGGAACACCTTCTGCCCTGGTTCGCGGGAAGCTGTATGAGCGAGTATTTAGCACCAAAACACCATTGGCTGCCTACCTTAACTGTCTTCTTCTAGTGCGCACCGTAGATGAATTTCTCGCTAAGAACAGCGGAATGGGCGGTCGACATGATCGATCCAATGTGCGTTTCCACCTAGCGCGTTCTGCATCGGCGTTCGCGCTGACGTCATCTCGCCCGAGACCTAAATCGCTCACAGAGCTAGATCTATCAGTACTCACGCCCCAGTTCTTGCTGGAAGTGTATGGATGGGTGATTGACGCCAGAGATCGCGCTTCCAAAGTGGTCGGCACCGTAGATCCGAGCGTGTTGGCAAAGGGGGCGGAGTGGGTGGCGCAAATTGACAGGCAATTGAGTAGGTATACAGATAAAAGCCGTTGGCCAAAAAAATTGGCACCATAGAAGTTTGGCCAGGGCGCTTTGTCGCTAAGGTCACGCGACATGCCCGAACGAGATAGGTGAGATCGCACTCTCCCCTTCAAGGTCCGAGACGGTAAGGCTTCCGGTCATGGTCTGGACGGGGTCGCCATCTGCCCTGGCAGGGCAGATGGTCAGCTGGCGGGCGTACATCAAGTACAGCAACCTCGCCAGTCGTTGGCAGCCTCAGGCCCTCTGGCTGTCGCTCGCGTGACCACTCCGAAATTGGATGTCCGAGCTGTCCACACTTGCAACTAGAAGGTCTACGTACGAAGGCTGGCTTATTCCCACCTTCTTTCGCAACCACACCGGACCCGAGAGAATCCTGGTCATGGATCAGGGGGTAGCAGCGTTTTGGGCTGCCGGTGTGGCAGGTTTCGCAGGCGGAGCGGGCGCTGCTATCGGGTGCCGGCCCGGCCAGCCATGCGGCACATGCACAAGTTGTTCACCAAGACCCGTTGAAGACCGCCGCAAAGTCGTTGAGGCTCGGAGGCAGAGCCACGCCTCATTCCAGGCCAAGCTTGCTGCGGCTGTCGAAGCTCTCGATGACGTCGTGCAAGCGATCCGAGCGAGCGCTCAGCCACCGAAGCGCACGAGGCGCACGTAGGGCAACATTGGCCGTACACCTGAGTATCTTTCGAGGAGGTAATGAGTTGCGGCCCCCGAGCCTCTCTGACCTGGCGATCCGCACGGTGATTCCCAAGCTCAGAGCGCGGGTTCGATTCCCGTCACCCGCTCCAGTACGAAGGCCCAGGTCACAGGCCCGGGACTTTTTGTTGTGCGGGCACGGTATCGCCGATGAACTGCCTTGCAGAGCCCTTCCGGACAGATGTCTGAAGTCGGTCCATTCCGTGCTGCACAGCAGCGCAGTACGGCAACGTCGCCATCAGCATCCGGTGCACCACTCCGGTAGACCCCACACTTGCCCGCCTGCCATCGCATGCCCCATGCCGTTCTCGTAGCGCGGTAAACCCCGGTCAACAACAGGGCGTTGAGAGCTGCGCCGGCCTGGCGCGTCTGCGGCGGATCGAGATGGCTGCCCACCTGACCGTGGACGGCAGGCTACCGCTGGCGGAAGTACGAGACCCGAGAACTGAATCTGCCAGGGAGGGCAGTAGCCTGCGCGCCATGGCTGATCGCAAACCCGTCGAGGGCGCCCCGACCACGCCCCTGCGCACCGCAGCGCGGGCCGGATACTGGGCGCCGTCGCCCTGTTCTGCCTCGCGGCAGGTCTCTTCTACATCGGAGTCGATGCCCTCGCCAGCCCTGGTCGGGTGGTCGCCGAGTCCTCAGGCCCCGGGCGCAGCCCGGACTCCGAGTCCGAGGCCAAGATCGGAGGACTGCTGATGTGCCTCTTCGGGGTCTCGGTCCTCGGCGGGGCGATCGCGCTGTTGCAAAGGCCAAGGAAAGGCAAGCCGTCCGTCGGCGCAACGCCGCCACATCCATGAGCGAACCACGCGTACGCGGGAATGGGCTCCCTCGGCATCACGAAGAGCGAGCACGCCTGGAGGATGAAGCGGTGGGCGGTGGGCCCCCGTTCGCGGAGGAGGTAGACGTATGACGCGGCAGGACAAGCCGTGGACGGTCCAGTGGCACATTGCAGCGGACGGCACGGTAATCAGGCAGCGTTCGAAGGGGGATCAACCCCACGAGCAACTGTTCGGGACGCACGCCACGAACCGGAAGCTGGACCTCGCCGACCTGGAGGCTCTCGACGATCGCATCGCTCGGAACCAGCGCTTCTTCAACGTGCTCTCGGCTGTTCTGACGGGTGTCGGCGTGATCGACGTGGTGGCGCTAGGAGTTGTCTTCAAGTGTCAGGCCCACATCAGGAGCGATGCGAGGGTGACGGCTGCTTGGTAGGACTCGGCGGTCTTGTCGTAGCGGGTTGC
>NZ_BMMP01000021.1 GCF_014645895.1 Streptomyces daqingensis
CTTCATCGGACAGTTCATGGCGACGTATCACCCGACCATGATCCACCACACAAGATCAATTGAAGACACGGCCTAGGTCAGCGGCCTGACCGGCCGGCCGGAGCTCGCTCCGTCGGATATCCAGTCAGGTACCGGAGCGTTCAGATGCCGGGTGGGTCGGACGAGGGCTGACTTCACCTGCTGACTCAGGGGCGAGTTCAGACTCCGGGCCAAGCTCGGCCCGGAGTTCAGGATGCTGATCGAGCTCAGACTTCGGGGCGCAGCATGGGCGGGTTCAGCAATGTCGCTCCTCCCGCACGGAAGAGCTGCGCTGGGCGGCCGCCCTGCCGCGTCGTCGTGCCACCGCTGGGGACGAGAAAACCGGGCGTACCCGTCACCTTGCGGTGGAAGTTCCGCGGGTCGAGTACGACTCCCCACACGGCCTCGTACACGCGGCGCAGCTCTCCGACAGTGAATTCCGGCGGACAGAAGGCCGTTGCGAGGGAGGAATACTCGATCTTCGAGCGGGCCCTCTCGACTCCGGCGGCCAGGATCTCCCCGTGGTCGAAGGCGAGCGGACTGCGGGACTCGCTGTCCTGTGCGGAGGCCTCACCTGTGCCGAGCAGCGCTTCCACCGGCGCCCAGCGTGCGCTGCGGGCGTCGCCGCCGGCCGTCGGCGAGGGGAGGTCGGGGGCGAGCGCGAGATGCGCGACGCTGACCACCCGCATCCGGGGGTCCCGTCCGGGATCGCCGTAGGTGGCGAGTTGTTCCAGGTGCGCTCCCGGGGAACGGCTTTCCTGATCGTGGGCCCGCAGCCCGGTCTCCTCCGCGAGTTCGCGCGCTGCTGCCGTGGCCAAGTCCTCGTCGGCCCGGACGAAGCCTCCTGGGAGCGCCCACATCCCCTTGTAGGGCTCTTCACCGCGACGCACGGCGAGTGCGCACAGGGCGTGTCTGCGGACTGTGAGCACCACGAGGTCGACGGTGACAGCGAAGGGAGGGAAGGCCGACGGATCGTAGGGCATGGCGTGATCATAGTCGTCTCCCTGACGATAAACAGAGCGTTCCCAAACGGCTCTCTGCCAGGTTCTCCGCAGGGCTCGCCGTCCGAGTCCCTGCCGGGACCGTGTCAGTCCGCGAGTCGCAAGCTCCCTGGCATCTCGGAGACTTCTCCCTGCCCTGCGTCGCTCACCCGGACCGAAAGAGGCTCTCCCGCGACGCGCAAGCCGCCGAACTCCACGGCTCCCAGGGGAGCGGTGGCCAGGGGACGCAGGGTGAGGGTGCCCTCGGGCACGTTCGGGTGCAGTCCGGCGAGCGCCAGGAGCAGTTGGATGCCTCCGGCCGCGGCGACGGCTGCGGGGCGGCACGCTGCCGGATGCGGAACGGGCAGGCCGCCTCGCGAGCGTTGCTCCGCTGCGTACATCTCCGGCAGACGCAGACCGAAGCGTCCTGCCGCGTCGACGATCCCGCGCAGCAAGGCCCCTGCCTCACGCGCGTGCCCCGACCTGGCAAGCCCTGTCACCGCCGTGACCGACTCCTGGAGACGCACAGCCCCACTCCGGTGACCGAACGGGTTGTACCTCGCATCGCGGCAGTCAAGGCTGCGCAACCCCCACCCCGAGTTGAGCGAGGGGCCCGCCAGCAGGCGGGCGAGCTGCTCGGTCTGCTCCGCGGTCAGCAGGCTCTCTGCCGGTTCGCCGACACGAGGCAGGCCGGTGTCCAGCAATTCGACTGCCGCGCAACCCAGGTAGGCGACGGGGCCGCCCTTTCGAGTGCGCAGGGCGACCGGTCTTCCGCCGCTGTCGTCGTCGGACCAGAAGTCCTTCAGGAAGCGTCCTCGCAGTGCGCTGGCCCATTCCTTCAACTCCCCTCCCCCGTCGCATCCGTGGGCGTCGAGGAGTTCGGCTCCGAGCAGAGCCGCCCGGTGCGCCCCAGCCTGGACCTCGCACCTGTACGGGCCGTCGGGCACGGGGTCGGGCAGATAGGGCCGCTGGTCCACGGCGCGCAGCATCCACTGCAGCGCTCGCTGGGCTGCCGGCAGGAGCTCTTCCGCGTCACTCGCTGGGAGGCCCCAGCGGCATGCTTCGGCAAGCAACGCGGGGAAAAGCAGGGTGGCTTCGATGCCTGTGCAGCTGGGCGGGGCGTACGGGCCGGCTAGTCTCATCGAGCCGGGCAGGCGACCCGACTCGCGCCCGGACCCGGTGATCTGTCCTCGTGCGAGGGTTCGCAACGTTCCTGCTGCGAGCCTGGTCCCGAGTGGGAGGAGCATCCGGGCGGCCTGCAGGGACTCGACCGGGGCGAAGGCCCCGCGCCAGGGCACTCCCGCCACCAGATGGAGGTCCGACGAGGCAGCGGGATCGGCCATCAGCAGCGCGTTGGCGTCATCGAGGCAGACGCGGAAGAGTGCGCCCACCCTCGGGTCGTCACCACGCGCCCGGGCACCGTGCCACAGCCGGGGTGGTCTGGCAGCCCGTGAGATCACGTTCGGAGGGCGGACGTTCTTCCTTGCGCGAGAGTTCGAGGAAGCTGTCCTGGTGAGATCGGCGCTGAGCGTCACGGTGCGGGACTCACCTGGAGGCAGCTCCCAGTCCCACCGCAGCACGCCGAGTTGTGCCCAGCAGCTTTCCGGCTGAGGATCGGCGGCGACGCGGGCGCGGAAATCTCTCGAAGTCCAGGACAGGCCGGCCCCGTGCACGGTTCCGGGCAGCTCCTGCCCTGCACACCCGACTGCCACCTGAGCGATCTCCGCCAGGTCCGTACCCAGCCGCAGCTCGAGCGGGACCCTTGCCGAAACCCCTCCGGCATTGCGCAGCGTGATTTGCTCCGTGCCGTCCGCCGAACGCAACCGCTCGACCATGATCGCCGGGTCGGGACCGTCGGCAGGGGTGGTGCGCGCGGTGGAGACGAAGCGGGCACGCCAGGCACTGACCATGCGCCCCTGCAGCGGAAGGGGTTCCATGCCGGCGATGAGCAGTCGGCTGCGCGCGAGAACCCTGCGCCCCGCGTAGTAGACGCCCTCCATTCCCTGTCCGGTCAGTTGGCCATGTTCGGGAGAGACAGCGAGGTGAGGGGCGGCCACGCAGATCAGTGCGGAGTGGGCTGTCTGGTGCTCCGCCCTGTTTTCGGTCCGCCCCGTTTCCGATGGCGATCCTCCGACGCCTTGGCCGGGACGCGCCGCCAGCTCGAGGGGCCTCTTCTCTGCCCGCGCCTGCTGTTCGTCCCGACGGCGCTTCTGCGATGAAGTGGACTGCGGCGTAGGAGACATGGAGCGTTCCTCCGCTTTCCTGGTTCTTGGATCCGGACGGGCCGGGCGGTGGGGATGAGCGGCGTCCGCACTCAACAGAACGGACGGACTGGCGCGCAGGTCACGGGCCACTTCGTGGCGCCCCGTTCGGACGATCCTGGGTCTCGAGGGCCCTGCGGGCCTCACGCTCCTTGCGCATACAGCCGCGCAGCAGTTCCGGATCGGTTTCCTCGTTGAAGAGCTGGTGCAGCAATCGGGCGAACGAGTACTCCGGGTCGTTCTCGAGGGCCCGGTCCAGAGCGACGCGGGCAGTGGCCTCGTCACCCCCGGACCACGCCACCCAGCCTGTGAGCGTCAGCGGAGCGGCGGAGTGCTCCGTGTACGGGCCGACGCAGCGCCGCGCCAGCGCACGCCACAGCCGCAAGGCCGGGTCGACGTCGTCGCCCTCCATCCATTCGGCTGCCCGGTCCCTGGTCCTGCGGTCCTGCAAGCCGAGGAGCAGCAGCGCTGCCTCTTCGTGACCCAGCAGCTCGTCGTCGTGAGCATCGGCAGCGGCGGCGTCCTCGCTCGGGGGTGCGTCCGCCCGGTAGCGGGTCAGCAGCCTTTCGGCCAGTTCGATCGTCTCCGCTTCGACCGCCGGGCGGGTGCCGGGTGCGAGCATGCGCGGCACGAGGAGTCTGCCGGCGCGATCCAGGGCCCGCTCCTGCGCCTCGGCCGCCCTCAGCTCCAGTGGGGCGAGCCTGCGCTCCAGCTCCCGCAGGGAGCCTCGCACTTGAATACCCGCGTAGGCGGCCGCCGCCGCCATCGGGGAGGTGCCGGGAACGCCCATGGGCCGGCCCTCAGCAGGACAGCACTCGGCGTCCGGGCAGCAGTAGGACCAGAACGACCCGCCCGAGAGGCACAGCGCCTCCCACACCGGCATCTCGCGCTCGCCGCACGCGGTTCGGAGTGCCTGCGCGAGCGGACGCAAGCGCTCCGTCACCTCCCGCCCCGACTCACCGCCGGCGGGGTCCTGGCAGAGGTACACGATGGCGCCTTCGGGACGGCGCCCGCCCGACTTGACGTTATCCTCCAGGCAGGCCGCGACCTGGGCCGAGACTGCAGGCCACTCCCCCGGGTCAGCGGGCAGACCCAGCCTGATGCGGCCGCCGAACCGGCGGCGATCGCCGTGCAGGGCGACGACCACGATGGAGTCGTCGGGGTAGAAGCCGAGGAGGTACGGAAGCGCGTCGGCCAGCTGGGCAGGGCCTCGCAGGGCGATCTCCCCCGCCCCCTGGAGCGGTGTGCGGTGTGCGCTACGGGTGGCGCCTTCCGGTTCGTCGCCGCCCCGGACTCCTCGGGCGGTGCGGTCGTCGTTCTCGCTGTGGGTGCGGTGCCGGCTCTCTCGCTGCGTCATGCCAGGACAGTGCCTTGCCGCGCACAAATTTCGTCCGCACTTATCCACAGCCATCACGATTCGTATGTCTAGTACTACGGAACGTGGCTTATCCACAGGCTCATTCGCGGTACCCCTATGCCGTCGGGTTGCATGGGGGCATGAACGACTCAGAGCTGCGCCGTGAGGCCGATAGCGTCCTGACCCGTCTCGTCGGATCCGCGGACGCCGAGACGGCAGGTGCCGAGCCGGCCCGTCTGCGCGAGGACCAGTGGCGGGCGATCGAGGCGCTGGTCGCCGAGCGAAGGCGTGCGCTGGTCGTTCAGCGGACGGGTTGGGGCAAGTCAGCTGTGTACTTCGTGGCGACGGCGTTGCTGCGCACCCGCGGAAGCGGCCCCACCGTCATCGTCTCCCCGCTCCTGGCACTGATGCGCAACCAGGTGGCGGCCGCCGAGCGGGCCGGTATCCACGCCCGTACGATCAACTCCGCCAACACGGAGGAGTGGGAGGCGATCCAGGCCGAGATCACCGAGGGCGCGGTCGACGTGCTGCTCGTCAGCCCGGAGCGGCTCAACAATCCGGACTTCCGCGACGAGGTGCTGCCCCGGCTCACCGCGGCCACCGGGCTGCTGGTCGTGGACGAGGCGCACTGCATCTCCGACTGGGGGCATGATTTCCGGCCGGACTACCGGCGGCTCCGCACCATGCTGGCCGAACTGCCCCCGGGAGTCCCCGTGCTGGCGACGACGGCCACCGCCAACGCCCGCGTGACGGCCGACGTAGCGGAGCAACTCGGCACCGGAGCGCCGCATGGGGACGCGGCGGAGGGCGGTCAGGCCGACGCGGCGCTGGTGCTGCGCGGGCCTCTGGACCGGGAGAGCCTGAGTCTGGGTGTGCTGCGACTGCCCAATGCGGCGCATCGCATGGCGTGGCTCGCGGACCACCTCGAGAAGCTTCCGGGCTCCGGCATCGTCTACACGCTCACGGTCGCCGCCGCGGAGGAGGTGACGGCCTTCCTGCGCGCTCAGGGACGCGAGGTGGGCTCCTACACGGGCCGGACGGAGCACGCGGAGCGAGAAGCCGCCGAGGCTGATCTGCTGGCCAACCGCGTGAAGGCGCTCGTTGCCACCTCTGCTCTGGGAATGGGCTTCGACAAGCCGGACTTGGGCTTCGTCGTACATCTCGGGTCGCCCTCCTCCCCCATCGCCTACTACCAGCAGGTCGGGCGCGCGGGACGCGGCGTGGAGCATGCCGAAGTCCTTCTGCTCCCCGGCCCGGAGGACGAGGCGATCTGGCGGTACTTCGCCTCCCTCTCCTTCCCCGCCGAGGAACAGGTGCGCCGGACGCTGGAGGCGCTCGCGTCCTCGGAGCGGCCGCTCTCACTGCCCGCACTCGAACCGCAGGTGGATCTGCGGCGCTCCCGGCTGGAGACGATGCTCAAGGTGCTGGACGTGGACGGCGCAGTCCGCCGGGTCCGCGGTGGCTGGACTGCCACAGGGCAGCCCTGGACGTACGACGCGGAGAGGTACGCCTGGGTGGCCCGTCAGCGGGAGTCCGAGCAGCAGGCGATGCGCGAGTACGCCGCGACCACCGAATGCCGGATGGAGTTCCTGCGCAGACAGCTGGACGACGAGTCCGCGGCGCCGTGCGGTCGCTGCGACAACTGCTCGGGCGCCCGGTTCGATTCCCACGTCTCCGACGCGATGCTTGAGGCGGCGCGCGGTGAACTCGCCCGGCCCGGAGTGGAGGTGGAGCCGCGGAAGATGTGGCCGACGGGACTTCCCGCGGTCGGCGTCCCGCTGAAGGGCCGCATTCCGGCAGACCAGCAGGCCGCCGCCGGGAGGGCTTTGGGCCGGCTGTCGGACATCGGCTGGGGCAACCGGCTCCGTCCGCTGCTCACCCCTCAGGCCGGGGACGGGCCTGTGCCGGACGACGTCGCGCAAGCGGCTGTCGAGGTCCTTGCCGACTGGGCCAAGGGGCCGGGGGGCTGGGCGACGGGCGCTGCGGACGGCTCGGCCCGCCCGGTCGGTGTGGTCACCGTCGATTCCCGTTCCAGGCCGCAACTGGTGCGCTCCTTGGGAGAACGCATCTCCTCTGTGGGCCGCATACCGCTGCTGGGCACCGTGACGTACACCGAACATGCGGCTATGGGCGCACCCTCACGCAGCAACGGCGCGCAGCGGGTGCGTGCGCTCCACGCGGCGCTGACCTTGCCGGAGCCACTTGAACGTGCGGTCGCCGAAGCAGACGGCCCGCTTCTGCTCGTGGACGACTTCGCCGACACGGGCTGGACTCTGGCCGTTGCGGCGCGGCTGCTGAGGGGAGCAGGCGCATCGGGTGTCCTGCCTCTGGTCCTCGCCGTGCAGGGCTGAAGCGCAGCCGAACGCCACCGAGCCTTGGCTGTGGCTCCGGCCCGGCCGGAGCCACAGCGGCCGATCTCAGATCGAACGCTCAGCGGTACGTCCCGCTCAGCTCAGCTTCGGGAAGCAGGCGCAGGTACGGCGTCACAGCAAGTCGCGAAGACGCTGCGGGTCGCCGCAGACGATCAGCCGCTCCCCGGCTTTCGCCAGCGCGGCGGGCAATGCCTCCGCCGCCGACACGTCGCTACCGCCGTTGACCGACAGGACCACCACTGTCCGCTGGGCGACGCGCGACAGCGCATCAGCGCTGACGCAGAACACGTCGTTGCCATCGGCCAGTTGACGCCAGTAGGCGTCCTCACCGAAGGAGAGTTCATGCTGGGCCCACGGATGCTGATCCCCGGTGGTGAGGAGCAGGATGTCACCGGGCGCGATGCCGTCGTCCAGGAGCTTGTCGACGGTCTCGTCGGCGACGTCGACGGCCGTGTCGTCTGTGGCGCCTACAAGTTCGATCTGTGCGGTCGCAGTCGGAGTACCGCTGCCCGAGGCCGGGGTGCCGCGCTGCTGCGACGGGCCACCGCTGCGAACGGTGCCTGGGCGGCCCGGTGTCGGTCCCTTGCTGTCCGCACGGGGATGCGCGGGGCGGGACGCATTACGGGGGCCGGGGACGGGTGCTGCGGAGCGGGAAGCCTGCGGAGTTCGGGTGGCGGCCGCGATGTTGCGGGGGCCCGGGACACTCTCGTGAATCTTTGGCTCCTCAGGAGTGAGAGGCATGGGGTGATGTCTATCAAACGTCGGTTCTGGTTCCGTGAGCGGGTGCGACTCCCGGCATCGGGGCTCCCGCCTGCTGTTTCAGAAGATGCTCATCTGGTCCACGGACGGGTCCTCGGCCGATTCAACCCGCGTCCGCTTCAGGTGCTGCCAGCGGGGAAGCGCGTCCATGAAGGCCCACGACATGCGGTGGATCGGTGTCGGCCCGAGCGCCTGAAGCGCCGTCTTGTGCACTGGCGAGGGGTACCCGGCATTGTCGTGAAAGGCGAAGTCCGCGTGCTCGCTTCCGAGTTCGGCCATCAGAGCGTCTCGGCGCACCTTGGCGAGGACGGAGGCCGCAGCCACCGAGATGCACGACTGGTCGCCCTTGATCACGGTACGCACCCGCCAGGGCATGCCGAGGTAGTCGTGCTTGCCGTCGAGGATGACCGCGTCAGGCCGGACGGGAAGGGCGTCCAGCGCGCGTACGGCGGCGAGCCGCAGGGCCGCCGTCATGCCGAGCGCGTCGATCTCCTCCGAAGAGGCGTGCCCGAGCGCGTGAGCGGTGACCCACTTGTTCAGTATCCCGGCGAGCTCCGTGCGCCGCTTGACGGTGAGGAGCTTGGAGTCGGTGAGTCCCTCAGGGGGGCGGCGCAGGCCGGTGATGGCCGCGCAGACAGTCACGGGACCGGCCCACGCTCCCCGACCGACCTCGTCGATACCGGCGATCAGCTTGGCACCCGTCTTCGCGCGGATCGACCGCTCGACGGTGTGCGTCGGAGGCTTGTACGGCATGGCCGCCTCAGCGTAGCGCTGAGTGCCGCCGTCCTGCTCCGGGGGGCCGTCCAAAGGCTTCTCGCTCAGAGTGCGTTCACCCGCGCCGGCCATTTCCTCGCCGGACACGGCGTGTTCGTCCTCCGGCTCGTGCAACGAGCCGTGTGGCGCGGTGTCTTCGTCCGGAGAGTTCATCGTCGCGCGTCCACCGAGATGGATTCAGCCGAGGGAACTGTACGAGCGCGGTGTGCACCACTGCTCGAAGGGCCGGTCGAGGTGGTACCTGCCGTCACTCCCCAGTTCCAGCGTACGCGTCTCCGCGTTGCCGGGGTTCGACAGCGACTCGAACTCCGCCACGGTCCAGTGCAGCCATCGCATGCAGAACAGGCGCATGGTCAGGCCATGCGTGACGATCAGCACGTTGGGCGGGTGGTCGGGCCTCTCGAAGCTCCGCCACAGGCTCTCCAGGAAGGCGCCGGCGCGGTCGTAGACGTCGGCCCCGGACTCCCCCTGCGCGAAGCGGTAGAAGAAGTGTCCGTACGCGTTGCGGTACTCCTTCTGCTTGCGTACGTCCTCGCGGTCCTGCCAGTTCCCCCAGTCCTGCTCCCGCAGGCGCGGCTCCTCGCGCACGCGGATCAGCGCCGGATCCAGCCGGAACGCGGCGAGGGTCTGGTGGGTCCGCCGGTACGGCGAGACATATGCGGAGATCCGCTCCTGACCGAAAAGCTTCCGCAGGTGCTCGCCAGTCTCCTCCGCCTGGTGAACGCCCCGTTCCGTCAGTGCCAGCGCGTGGTCCGGGACCCGCTCGTAGATGGAGTCGTCGTTGTTCCCCTCGGACTCTCCGTGCCTGACCAGGACGATGCGACGAGGTCTTGCCATAGGGCCACTCTAGGCTCACCCAGGCAGATCAGACGGTCCAGGAGGGTTCGAGGTCGATCACATCGCCCGCGATACCGGTCACGTCCGCACCCAACTGGGCACGCAGCGCGAGCCGCTCTACTCGCTCTGTGCGGTACTTGCCGTGCTCGGCAGCCGAGTCCCACATGGAGAGGACCATGAATTCGTCCTCGGCCTGGGCCTGCGTGAAGACCCCGCGCAGCATCCCCGGCGAACCGGCCATGGCCGGATTCCACACCTTCTCCTGCATGAGCGTGTAGTGCTCGATGCGGTCAGTGCGGACCCGGCAGTGAGCGACGCGCAGCAGATCGGCGTCCGTGAAGACGGGCCGGAACCCCGTCTTCACGTCGAAGCGGTACTCGAAGAGGCGTACCCGCATGTCCTTGTACGTGCCGACCTGGGCGGCATGGAGCCGGTCGTGGGAGCGGGCCATGAAGGAGTCGTAGAAGGCCCGGCTCTCCCAGAACCCGAAGAGATGCGCGACTCCCGGCCGGGCACGGCTCCAGCCGCCGCCCTGACCCCGGAATCCCGGCTCGCCGAGCAGTCCCGCCCACTTCCGCTGCCCGCGCTCGAACCCCCGACGGTCCACGACGGTGCAGCGCATCCACTTGACCAGCACCGCGCCATCGTACGGCCAAGAGAGTGACAATCCGTACGCACACGGTCCTCGAATTGTGCTCGCGCGCAGCTCGGTACGGCTCTCCGGGGAGCGCTCCACCGGTCATCGGCTACGGCGGCCTCGTACGGCGGTGACAACGCCCAGATACTCGCTGTAAGTACGGACGCCGACCGCGTGACCGGGCGTCGTGTGATGCCCTTCCCGGTAAGCCCTGGCTGCTCTCCCGGGGAGCCGTACCGGTACGAGCGGTCCTCGCAGGCCGTATGCACGCAGGGTGAGCAGCGCGAACTCGCGCATGGTGCGCACCTCCGACCGCCCATGTCGGCCACTCGCCCTGCGGGCTCGCCTGCGGACAACTCGGAGAGTCGCCGGGCGACTTCGTCCGCCTCGATCGGCTGAGCCGACATGCCAGCCGGATACATCGTCACCGGGAGTCGCCGCTGGATCGAGGTGATGCGTGCGATGAGATCGTGAAACTGCGTGGTGCGCAGGACGCTCCACGGCAGCTCGCTCTCCTCGATGACCTTCTCCGCGGCCAGTTTCGCCCGGTAGTGGGAGAAGGGGATCCGGTCGACGCCGACGATGGAGATGTAGACCAGGTGCGGTGCGTCTCCCGACCGTCGTACGGCCTCGATCAGCGTCCGTGTGGCCGCGAGGTCCTTACCGGAGCCCGTCGTGGCGCAGTGGATGACGCAGCCCACGCCGGCGACGGCTCCGTCCAGCCCGGCCCCCGTGGTGAGGTCGCCTCTCACCCACTCGGTTCTCGGAGTGTCCACCTGCGTCTCGGCATCGGATGCCGTACCCGCAGCGGGCCGCGGACGACGGCTGAGGACCCGCACGGCCCGCCCCCGCTCCAGCAGTTCGGAGACGACCCGCCGGCCAAGCGTGCCTGTGCCGCCTGTGACCAGCACCGGTCCGGAGTTCTGGCTCATGCCCCCATCCTCCGTCCGCCCGGCGCCGTCCGTGACACCCTCGCTCCGCACCGTGTCGTACCCCGTGCCGCCGGGGCTCTTCGGCCGGCCAAGCCCTCCGGAGAGCGCTGACGGATAGGTTTCCGCTATGACGGACGACTGGCGAGAGGACCGGATTGGCAGTGCCCTGCGGGGCGCGAACCCCAGCGTGCTGCGAAGGATGGAGTCCGGCTTCGCGGTGATCGGGGACGTTCAGTTCCTGCCGGGGTATTCGCTGCTGCTGACCGACGACCCGAAGGTGCAACGGCTGTCGGAACTGTCCAGGGCGAAGCGGATCTCCTTCCTCTCCGACATGGACCGCCTGGGGGAAGCAGTCGAACGCGCCTGCAGCCGCCTCGACTCCGCCTTCAGGCGCGTGAATCTGGAGATCCTCGGCAACACCGACGCTTTCCTTCATGCCCACGTGTGGCCTCGCTTCGACTGGGAGCCGGACGAGCTGGTGGGCAAGCCGGTGTGGCTGTATCCCGGCGACCGATGGCGCGAGGAGCGGTTCGCACTCGGCACGCAGCACGACCCGCTGCGAAAGGCGATCGCAGCCGAACTGGACGAGTTGGCCCCGCCACCCAGCGAGCGGAGCGGCTGACCGCAAAGGAACCGGAAACGCGAACGGGGGCGCCGACCGGTGGTCGGCGCCCCCGCCCCTGAGACTGGGCACTTCAGCTGCGCACACTCACGCGCGCATATGCCCTACCTCTGCCTGTCAGCTGCAGCCGCTCGTCGAACCGCACCCCTCACAGAGGTAGCAGCTGCCCGCCCGGCGCATCTTGGTGCCGCAGGAGAAGCACAGCGGTGCGTCGGCGTTGAGACCGAGCTGCATCTCCATCAGCTCCGTCGAGTTGTGCGCACCGCCCGGCGCGGGCGCCGGGGCCTGCGTCTCGCTGACTCCTTCTGCCTTGGCCTCTTCCCTGGCCTTCTCCTTCGCCTCCTTGACCGTCTCGGCCTTCGGAGCCGACTGCGCCAGGCCCTCGACGTCCAGCTCCTCCTCGGACGGCTCATACGAACCGGTCTCCAGGTGGCGCTGCCGCTCCCCTGCGGAGTGGATGCCGAGGGCGGACCTCGTCTCGAAGGGAAGGAAGTCCAGCGCCAGCCGCCGGAAGATGTAATCCACGATCGACTGCGCCATGCGCACGTCCGGGTCGTCCGTCATGCCTGCCGGCTCGAAGCGCATGTTGGTGAACTTCGAGACGTACGTCTCCAGCGGCACGCCGTACTGCAGGCCGACCGAGACGGCGATCGAGAAGGCGTCCATCATGCCCGCGAGCGTCGAGCCCTGCTTGGACATCTTCAGGAAGACCTCGCCCAGCCCGTCGTCCGGGTAGGAGTTGGCCGTCATGTAGCCCTCGGCGCCGCCCACGGTGAAGGAAGTGGTGATCCCGGGGCGTCCCTTGGGCAGGCGCTGCCGGACGGGCCGGTACTCGATGACCTTCTCCGGCTCCGCCTCCGCCTTCTTCTCCTCCTTGCGCTTGGCGGAGAGCGGCTGGCCGACCTTGGAGTTCTCGACGTAGACGGCGAGCGCCTTCGTGCCGAGCTTCCAGCCCTGGAGGTAGATCTCCTCGACGTCCTCGACGGTGGAGGACGCGGGCATGTTCACCGTCTTGGAGATCGCCCCGGAGAGGAACGGCTGGGCTGCCGCCATCATCCGCACGTGCCCCATGGGGGAGATGGAACGTTCGCCCATCGCACAGTCGAAGACGTCGTAGTGCTCGGGCCGCAGACCGGGAGCGTTCACCACGTTGCCGTGCTCGGCGATGTACTCGACGATCGCCTCGACCTGCTCCGCCTGGTAGCCCAGCCGCTTGAGGGCCTTCGGCACGGTGTTGTTGACGATCTGCATGGAGCCGCCGCCGACCAGCTTCTTGAACTTGACCAGAGCCAGGTCGGGTTCGACACCCGTGGTGTCGCAGTCCATCATCAGGCCGATGGTGCCCGTCGGCGCGAGGACAGAGGCCTGCGCGTTGCGGAATCCGTTCTTCTTGCCCAGCCGCAGGACGTCCTGCCAGGCTTCGGTGGCCGCGGCCCACACCGGCGTGTCCAGGTCGTCGGCGCGCTTGGCGGCCGCGTTCGCGTCGGAGTGCTGCCGCATGACGCGGTTGTGGGCGTCGGCGTTGCGTGCGTACCCGTCGAACGGGGCGACGACAGAGGCCAGTTCAGCCGAACGCCGGTACGACACGCCCGTCATCAGCGAGGTGATGCTGCCGGCGAGCGCGCGCCCGCCGTCGGAGTCGTAGGCGTGGCCCGTGGCCATCAGCAGGGCGCCCAGGTTGGCATAGCCGATGCCCAGCTGGCGGAAGGCCCGCGTCGTCTCACCGATCTTCTCCGTGGGGAAGTCGGCGAAGCAGATGGAGATGTCCATCGCCGTGATGACCAGCTCCACGACCTTCGCGAACCGCGCGGCGTCGAAGGACTGGTTGCCTTCGTCGTCGTCCTGAAGGAACTTCATCAGGTTGAGCGAGGCGAGGTTGCAGGACGAGTTGTCCAAGTGCATGTACTCGCTGCAGGGGTTGGACGCGGTGATGCGTCCGGACTCCGGCGAGGTGTGCCAGTGGTTGATGGTGTCGTCGTACTGGATGCCGGGATCGGCGCAGACGTGTGCGGCCTCCGCCATCTTGCGGAAGAGCGACTTGGCGTCGACCTCGTCCACGACTTCACCGGTCATGCGCCCGCGCAGCGCGAACTTGGAGCCGGACTCGACGGCCTTCATGAACTCGTCCGTGACACGGACCGAGTTGTTGGCGTTCTGGTACTGGACGGAGGTGATGTCGTCCCCGCCCAGGTCCATGTCGAAGCCCGCGTCGCGCAGGGCCCGGATCTTCTCCTCTTCCTTCACCTTCGTCTCGATGAAGGCCTCGACGTCGGGGTGGTCGACGTCGAGCACGACCATCTTCGCCGCACGGCGCGTGGCGCCGCCGGACTTGATCGTTCCTGCCGAGGCGTCGGCCCCGCGCATGAAGGAGACGGGCCCGGAGGCGTTGCCGCCGGACGAGAGGAGTTCCTTCGAGGAACGGATGCGGGAGAGGTTGAGACCGGCGCCCGAACCGCCCTTGAAGATCATCCCTTCTTCCTTGTACCAGTCGAGGATCGACTCCATGGAGTCGTCGACGGACAGGATGAAGCAGGCGGACACCTGCTGCGGCTGCGTGGTGCCGACGTTGAACCACACCGGCGAGTTGAAGCTGAAGATCTGGTGCAGAACCGCGTAGGCCAGCTCGTGCTCGAAGATCTCGGCGTCCGCCGGCGACGCGAAGTAGCCGTTCTCCTCACCGGCCGCGCGGTACGTCTTGACCACGCGGTCGATGAGCTGCCTGAGGCTGTTCTCGCGCTGCGGCGTGCCCACCGCCCCGCGGAAGTACTTGCTGGTGACGATGTTGGCCGCATTGACCGACCAGAAGGCGGGGAACTCGACGCCACGCTGCTCGAAGTTGATCGATCCGTCGCGCCAGTTCGTCATGACGACGTCCCGGTACTCCCAGGTCACCTCGTCGTAAGGATGCACTCCGGGAGTCGTGTGGACGCGCTCGATGCGCAGCCCCTTGCTTCCCTTGCCGCCCTTCGCGCGGGAGCCGCGTGCCGGGCCGCTCGTCGTCTCTGTCATTCCGCCTCCCTGTACCGGGCATAACGCCCCGATGTACCCCGAATCTTCCCAGGGCACCTTGCTGTGTCCGATGGCTTGTGCCGGCCCGTGGCGCGCGGACGCACCAGAGCCGGGTCGAAAGTCCTGGCGTGCTGCCGCTCAGTCGGCGGCGGGCACCGCTGCCGGCGGTGCGGAACTCCCGCTCCCGCCGTCCGCCCCACTTCCCCCGCGGGCTTCGCCGCCCGCTCCCTGCTCGCTCGCCCCCACGCCTCTCCGTGCTTCGCGCAGCTCCTGCACGGCGTCCTCGAAGTCCTCCAGGGACTCGAAGGCGCGGTAGACGGAGGCGAAGCGCAGATAGGCCACAAGATCGAGGTCCTGGAGCGGGCCGAGTATCGCCAGCCCCACGTCGTGCGCGGACAGTTCCGCGCTCCCGGTGGCGCGCACAGCCTCCTCGACACGCTGCCCGAGTTGCGCCAGCGCGTCCTCGGTGACGGGACGCCCCTGGCAGGCCTTGCGCACACCGGCGATGACCTTGTCCCGGCTGAACGGTTCGGTGACGCCGCTGCGCTTGATCACCATCAGGGACGCACTCTCCACCGTCGTGAAGCGGCGGGAGCAGTCCGGACACTGGCGGCGACGCCGGATCGCGGTGCCGTCGTCGGCCGTGCGGCTGTCGACCACGCGACTGTCGGGGTGTCGGCAGAAGGGACAGTGCATTTTCCCCACCCTCCTTGAGCCTGCGAGAAGCCCGCTTCGTGCATGACTGGTACACCCCTCGGCGGGCACCGGAAGGGCCCGCGAAGTTGCCACAAGCATAAGCGACGAAGAGACGAATGAATCCCCCGGGACCACAACTTGTGGGTGGCGTACGCCAATCTAACCACTAGATCTGGTGTCGGTGCGTCAGATACCGCGATGCGTGTCGCAGCTCGCGCGGCGCTCCCGACCCTACGCGAGGAGAGCCGCCGCAGACGCATCGGGGCACACCTGGGAGACTCCTCCCACACCGACTCGAAGCGGCCGGCATGGCGGTCCCGCGAGCGGGCGGCGGCACCCGAAGAGAACACCCTCTACACCGTCGGCGCGACTTCGACGCGAAGAACCGGAGATTTTCACTCGAACGTGTGTTTGGCGCAACCTTTCGAAACCAACTACCGTTGTCCCACTAGGGAGAACCGCTCGAGAGGGGCCGACGTGACCACAACCGCAGACAGCGCCACCATCACCTCCCAGAACCGTCCCACGCAGTCGGTCGATCGCGTTCAGTCACTGAACGACGGTCCCGTGAGCCCGGAAGCGCCCGAGGAACAGCAAGCCAAGCGCTCGCTGCCCGGACGACCTCCAGGGATCCGTGCGGACAGTTCTGGGCTCACCGACCGGCAGCGCCGGGTGATCGAGGTGATCCGCGACTCTGTGCAGCGGCGCGGCTACCCGCCGTCGATGCGGGAGATCGGTCAGGCCGTCGGGCTCTCCAGCACGTCCTCCGTCGCCCACCAGCTGATGGCCCTCGAACGCAAGGGCTTCCTGCGCCGCGACCCGCACCGTCCGCGCGCCTATGAGGTGCGCGGCTCGGACACGCCCAGCACGCAGGCGGCCACCGACACCGCGGGCAAGCCTTCCGCCTCTTACGTGCCGCTCGTCGGCCGCATCGCCGCAGGCGGTCCGATCCTCGCGGAGGAGTCGGTCGAGGACGTCTTCCCGTTGCCGCGTCAACTGGTCGGTGACGGCGAGCTGTTCGTGCTCAAGGTCGTCGGTGACTCGATGGTCGAGGCGGCCATCTGCGACGGGGACTGGGTGACAGTGCGCCGTCAGCCCGTGGCCGAGAACGGGGACATCGTCGCCGCCATGCTGGACGGCGAGGCGACCGTCAAGCGCTTCAAGCGCGAGGACGGACACGTGTGGCTGCTGCCGCACAACGCCTCCTACCAGCCGATCCCTGGCGACGACGCCACCATCCTCGGCAAGGTCGTGGCGGTGCTGCGAAGGGTGTGACCCGCATCCGCCCCCTCGCCGGGTCACGAGCCGTCGGTTCCACTGCGCCGGGACCGGCGGCTCTGTTGTGCGCGGACGCACCGCTGCCTCGTCCTCGCCACGTCGAGCCGGCTGCGCCGGGAAGCTAGCGAACGCAGCCCGCGGAAGGTGCGGCGGGAAACGGCAGGAACCAGTGGAAAATGCTTCGACAGGGACGGTCGCAACCCGGCAAGGTGCAGCCCGTGACGAGCAGCGATTTGTGGCCCCGTGAAACCGCCGAACGCTACGACGCCGAGGAGCGCGAGAACTCCTCGGCCGCCGTTCTTGAGCCGACCCTCACCTTCCTCGCGGAGCTTGCCGGAGGAGGTCGCGCACTGGAATTCGCCATCGGCACCGGGCGGGTGGGCGTTCCCCTACGCGAACGCGGCGTTCCCGTGGTGGGCATCGAACTGTCCGAGCACATGGCAGCGGTTCTGCGGCGCAAGGTCGACGAGGACGCGCTACCGGTCGTCATCGGCGACATGGCAACCACCGTCGTCCCAGGCGAGTTCGCCTTGGTCTACCTCGTCTACAACACCATCGCGAACCTGCTCACGCAGGACGAGCAGGTCGAATGCTTCCGCAACGCCGCACGCCATCTGGCGCCGGGCGGCAGGTTCGTCGTCGAACTGGGCGTGCCGCCTCTGCGGTTCCTGCCGCCCGGCCAAATCGCGGTGCCCTTCGACGTCTCCGAGCGGCATCTCGGCTTCGACACCTTCGATCTGGTCAACCAGACGCTCGTCTCCCACCACCTCACCCGCGACGGCGACGACGGCCGCTACCGCCGCGGGAGCTGCCGGCAGCGGTACGCCTGGCCGGCGGAGCTGGACCTGATGGCACGGATCGCCGGCCTGGAGCTGGAACGGCGCGTGGCGGACTGGAAGGGCGCTCCGTTCGGCCCGGCATCCGGCAAACACGTCTCCGTGTGGCGAAAGCCGGTCTGAGGGCTACTACCGGCCCGAAGGCGCTGTCTCCTTGGCTGCCGCATCGATCGCGGCGAGTGACCGGCGTACCTGGTTGCGGTCGGTCGTGTACCAGAAGTCCGGCATGGAGGCCCTCAGGAAGCCTCCGTACCGAGCACGCGCCAGACGCGGGTCGAGGACCGCGACCACACCCCGGTCCTCGGACGCCCTCACGAGCCGGCCGGACCCCTGGGCCATCAGCAGCGCCGCATGAGTGGCGGCGACAGCCATGAAGCCGTTCCCGCCGTGCTCCTCGACCGCCTTCTGCCGGGCGCTCATCAGCGGGTCGTCCGGGCGCGGGAAGGGGATCCGGTCCATCACGACGAGCTGGCAGCTCGGCCCTGGGACATCGACGCCCTGCCAGAGGGAGAGCGTCCCGAACAGGCACGTCTCCGCGTCCTCCGAGAAGCGCCTGATCAGCTCGCCCAGCGTCTCCTCTCCCTGCAACAGGATGGGCACGTCGAGCCGTCCCCGCAGATCCTCCGCGGCGGCCTGCGCGGCCCGCATGGAGGAGAAGAGCCCGAGCGTGCGCCCGCCCGCCGCGCCCACCAGGTCGGCGAGTTCGTCGAGCATGTCGCGCCGCTGGCCCTCCCGGCCGGGCGGCGACAGATGGCCGGCGACGTAGAGGATCCCCTGCTTGCGGTAGTCGAACGGGGAGCCGGCGTCCAGTCCGCGCCACTGGGGTGTCTCCTCCCCGGACTTCTCTCCCTCACCGCCCGGCGAGTCGTCCTCCATGACGCGTTCGGGCGCCAGGCCGAGTGAGGCGCCCACCCCGTTGAAGTCGCCCCCGAGCTTCAGAGTCGCCGAGGTGAGCACGACGGAGCGGTCCGCGAACAGCTTCTCGCGCAGCAGCCCCGACACGGAGAGCGGCGCGACGCGCAGGGACGCGCCGTAGCGGTCGTGCCGCTCGTACCAGATGACGTCGAACTCCGAGCCCTCCACGACCCGTTCGGCGACGTCGTGGACGTTCTCCATCGCCGCGAGGGCCAGTTTGCGCACGGCGTCCTCGTCCTGCACCGACTTGTCGCGGGTGTTGCCCAGCGCGGTGATGCATTCGCGCGTCGCGTCGCGGAGCGCCATCAGGGCGTGGCCGAGCTCCTCCGGGACGACTTCGAGGCGTCCGGGAAGTGCCAGCTCCATGAGGCGTTCGAATCCCTCCGCCGCTGTCAGCGCACGGTCGGCCGCCTTCTCGTCGACGAGTCGCGCTGCGCGGCGCACCGCCCGGTTGACGCCGCCCGGGGTCAGCTCGCCCGTCGCGACGCCGGTCACCCGCGAGACCAGTTCGTGCGCCTCGTCGACGATCAGGACGTCGTGCGGCGGGAGCACGGGAGCGCCTTCGATGGCGTCGATCGCCAGCAGAGCGTGGTTGGTCACGATGACGTCGGCGAGCTTGGCCCGCTCGCGGGCGGCCTCCGCGAAACACTCCGCGCCGTACGCGCACTTGGACGCGCCCAGGCACTCGCGCGCGGAGACCGAGACCTGTTTCCAGGCCCGGTCCGAGACGCCGGGACGCAGGTCGTCCCTGTCTCCCGTCTCCGTCTCGTCCGACCAGTCGCGCAGACGCAGCAGGTCCTTCCCGAGCGAGGACGTGGGAGCGGCGCCCTCGAAAGGGTCGAAGAGCCCCTCTTCCTCGTCCTGCGGAACGCCCTCGTGCAGCCGGTGGAGGCACAGGTAGTTCGAGCGGCCCTTGAGCATGGCGAACTCGGCACGGCGGCGCAGCAGGGGATGAAGCGCATCGACCGTGCGGGGAAGGTCGCGCTCGACCAGCTGGCGCTGGAGGGCGAGTGTCGCCGTCGCGACCACGACGTGCTCGCCGTGCGCCAGCGCCGGGACCAGGTAGCCGAGCGACTTGCCCGTGCCGGTGCCCGCCTGGATCAGCAGATGGGTGCCGCTGTCGACGGCCTCGGCGACCGCCTCGGCCATGGCGATCTGACCGGGGCGTTCGGTGCCGCCGACAGCGGTGACGGCGGCGTGCAGGAGATCGGTGAGGGCGGGCTTGCTCATAGACACCGCACCCTACGCGCCGCCTCTGACAACGCGTCGGCCGCGCTCACCCCGGCGGGAGCCCGGCGGAGGGGCTCAGCGGATTGGCGACCGTGCCGTGCACGGCGGCGTGCGGCCGGTCCGGCCTGTCGCGGTAACCGTCCAGATGCAGACGGTTGCGGTTGAGGCAGAGCCTGTCGATGCGCGGCGTGAGCAGGTCGAAGGTGCCGAAGCGGTCCTTCATCTCGGGGAAGCGGGCGTGGTAGCGCTCGGTCTCCGCTCTCACGAGCGCCCAGAACTCCGCTTCCGGTACGTGCAGTTGCTCCTCGCAGAGCGGCGCCAGGTACCGGAAGACGCCCACGAACAGACCGGAGTGAATGAACTGGGTGAGGAAGTCCGGCGGCTCCCGCAGCAGCACCTCGCCCACCTCCGGCGGCATCCCGGCGAGATCCGGCACGGGCTCGGCGCTCACGTTGACGTCGTCCACGAAGTCCTTCACCGCCAGGCGCACCGGCACGTCGTCCTCGTCGAAGACGACGATGGCGTTCTCGCCGTGCGGGGAGAAGACCGTCCCGTACCGGTAGAGGAAGTGCAGCAGCGGCGGGAGCAGGGCGGCGAACAGGTGGCGCAGCCACACGCGCGGCTCCAGCCCGGAGCGTCCCACGAGCTCCGCCGTCAGGGAGCGGCCGCGGGCGTCGGTGTGGATGAGGGCCGCGAGGGTGCGGGCCCGCTCGCCCGAGTCCAGCTGTCCGGACAGCGGTTCGCGCCAGATGCAGCCCAACAGTTCGCGGTACTGGTACGGCACTTGCGGAAGCCGGTCGAACAGGGGGTGGGAGACGGTGACGGAGGCGACCTCGCCGAGCAGGATCACCCGGCACTCGTCCCGGAGGTAGGCGTCGCCGTCCCGCAGCCCGTGGATCCAGCGGGTCACGGCTGGGGCGGCCAGGGTGCGCTCGGTGGGCAGGCCCCTCCAGACGAGGGTGTTGAGCACGGACAGCGGCAGTTTCACCGTGAGCCGTTCCGGGCGGCTGGTGTTGAGGAAGGTGCGGATCGACTGCTGGGGCAGTCGCAGATCCCCGTCCGTGGGCAGGGGAACGATGTCACCGGAGGCGAGGGAGGCGGCGTAGAGCGGTGCGATCATCTCCTCCCACTGCCAGGGGTGAACGGGCAGGAAGAGGTAGTCCTCGGCCTGCAGCCCCCGTTTGCGCAGTGTGTAGCGGAAGCTGCGGAGCGTCTCCGGCGACAGCTCGCGTGCGTAGAGCTGCTGCGGTTCGGCGAGGGAGGGCACTCCGCGGTACGCGGCCAGGCCGGTCCGTACGGCGATCCAGGGCAGTCTCTCCGCGCTGCGCGACTCCGGGGCCCAACGGGCCGCGTCGGACGCGGAGAAGCCCATCCGGCCCTTGTTGGCGACGAGCCACGGGTGGCCCTTCTGGTGCCCTTCGAGTTCCGCGTAGCCGAGGTCGGCGAGGCGTTCCGCCGTGAGTTCCCGCGCGGCCGAACGGACGTCCGCGGTGAGCGTGGCCGTCAGCTCGCGGATCAGATGCCCTGTGGTGTCGCCGGTCAGCCCGAGCACGGATTCGTGCGCGTGAGCGAGGAAGGTGAAGGGGTCCGCGTCCGCGGGGCTGAGCGACGCCGGGGCGATGTTCCAGTGGCCGTACGCGCCGCGCCGGGCTCGGAACCGGAGGGTGAGCCCGTCGTCGACGCGCAGGCGGTACGGCCGGCCTGCGGCGCCCCCCGAGGAAGCGTCTGTGTGGGAGTCGGGCCGAGCGTCCGGATCGTGTTCCGGTTCGATGATCCCCTCGTAGGCGAACTCGCTGAGCATCTTCAGCAAGAGTCTGCGCGAAGCACGGCGCCAGCTGTCCGCGTCCAGTCCGTGCGGGAAGTGCAACGCAGCGGGGCCGCAGGGGGCGTCGGTGCCGTCGTCAGCGGTCGGCGGCAAGTGCACTGGGGTCTCCTTTGCTCGGGGACGGGAACGCTGGAGCAGCGAAACTTCGGGGACGGGCGGTCGTGTGCGCCTCAGAGCACCTCGCGCAGTTCGCGGTCGCGGACCATCAGCGCCGCGCGCTTGTCCGGCAGATCCACCTCGGCGGACAGCCGGAACCCGGCGCTGAGGAACGCCGCGACGGAGGCGACGTTGCGTACGTCCGGCTCGGCCAGGACCCGGCCGCAGCGGGGCCGCTGGTCGAGGACGAGATCGGCGACGGCGCGCAGCAGAGCCGTTCCGATGCCGCGGCCGCGGTCCGGGACCCCGCCGATCAGCAGGTGCAGCCCGGTGTCGTGCGGGCGCGCCTGGCAGTAGCGGGCGATGGGGTCGAGGTCTGCGCGGTAGACCTCCCAGTAGCTCATGGGGACACCGTCGAGGACGCCCAGACAGGGGACGCTGCGTCCGTCGCCGTCCAGTTGTTTCCGCAGGTGCTCTGCTGTGACGTCCTCCGGACCGGCGAGCTCCCAGAATGCGGCCACTGCCGGGTCGTTCATCCATGCAGTGATCAGCCGGAGATCGCGTTCCAACCGCACCGGCACCAGCCGAACCGTCCCGACCTCTGTGCCGACGGGCGGCCAGGTGTGGACGGAGTCGAGGAGTCCGGGATCCTTCGCCCTGCCCGGGACGGGGCCGCGGACGCACGGGCCGGTGACCTGCCGGTCGTGACCGTACGGGAGAGCCGTGGAACGGCCGGGAGTTGCGGCCTGGCCGGCCGGCGTGCCGGACGCCCCGTGCACGGCGAGCCGGCCGATCTCGTCCGCCTTGTCGTGTTCGGCCAGCAGGGCGGCCAGTTCCCCGGCCAGCTGAAGATCGAGGGTGTCGTCGTTGCTGGATCCGGAAGGGGGCCGGTTCGGCTGTTGCACGGACGGCGCCTCCTCTCGCTTGTCAGGGCCTGGCGGGTGCCGTGGTGACGGTCCGCGCAGGCCGTTCGCGTCGCCCGCGTGCGTGCGCGGTGCGACGTCCGGCGGGAGCCCGGCGTTTCAGCCGGCCACGGGGTTGGTGACGGTGACGTAGACGGACTGGGTGTCGACGGGCCCGACCAGCTCGTCCATGCCGTGCAGCCTGGTGAGCAGGTTGGCCTTGCACCGCAGCGTCGGCGCGTCGAGGAGCATGGCGGGGAGCGGCGACGCGGGTGCGCCCTCCTCCCCCGCCGCCTCGGTGCGCAGGAAGCGGCGGAACGCGGCGAGCAGCACCTGTTCGGTCGCGAGCCGTTGCTCCCCCAGCGAGCCGATGAGGCCGAGCACGTTGTTGACGCCCAGGTAGTACGCGAACCGCTCGTCGACCACCGCGTCCGCGACGAAGGAGTCGCTGGCGACGCCGAGCGCCGCTCCGGGAAGCCGCTGCTGCAGCTCCTCACGGTGGGACGCGCGGAAGTAGTAGCCCTGGTTGTCGCGGTAGCGTCCGCCGCTCGGCCAGCCGTCGCCGTCGAGCAGGACGAGCGTGTTCTGCTGATGCGCTTCCAGCGCGATGCCGGCGTTGGCGTCGAGCCACAGCACGGGCCGTACGACGGCGTCGAGGTAGCGCAGGAACCACTCGGTGGCGACAGCGGCGACCGGCCGTCCCGTCCTCGCGGACAGCCGCTGCACGATGCCGGTCAGACGTGAACGCATGACCGTGCCGCCGGCCTCCGCCACAGGGCGCGGTGAGGTCAGTCCGGCCAGGCAGACGGCGTCGTCCGAGGCGCCGAAGGGGTTGTGCCGGATCACCGTGTCCATTCCCGGGACCGGCAGCCCGTCGGGTCCGTCGACGCCGAGCCACGCGGGATCGCGGACGATGTCGAAGCCCGGATGCGCCGCGCGCCACTGTGCGCTGAGCCCCGCGCGCAGCAGACGGTGCACCTCCAGGCCGCGCAGCAGCTCCTTACGGAGGTTCTCCCGGCGGGAGTTGGTGATGGGAAGGTCCAGTGAGAGCTTCAGCATCGCCGGTCCGCCGGGCTGCGCGACGGTGCGGACGGACGAGGTGGGGTGCCACAGGTCGCCCGTCGTGCCGATGTCGTGCAGCAGCCCGTCCGAGAGGAGCCTGGCTACAGCCGGCCTGTGCTGGAGCTGGCGGGCCTGCCACGGGTGCAGGGGCAACGGCACGGTTCCGGCGGGCAACCGCACAGCGGCATCGCCGACGAGGCGCATCGCGAGCTGGTCGCCGGTGACTGTCCGGCCACGCTCCGTCCACGCGGAGTCCCGGGCGAGTACTGACTGGTCGACTGCCATCCAGTGCAACCGGAAGGAGCCCCGCAGCTCGGGCGAGTACGCGCGGCACTCCGCGTCGGAGAGCCCTTGGCGTGCCTTCGGCGACGGATGCAGGGGATGCCCGAGGACGAGCGACTGCTCGGCGTCCAGGAACGGTCCCACTGGCGACGGCGGTTCGGGGGCGGCTGTCCGTGCGGCGAGGAAGCTGGCCGTGCGCTCGACGGAGTCCGCGACCCGGCCCACGAGGCCCGCGGACTCGGCGGAACCAGCCACGCCGTGCGGTGAGGCGGTACTCGCGCCGTTCGCGCTCGGTGCCTGTGCCGCCGCAGCCGTCCGGGCGGAGTGGGACGCCTCGCGGCTGAGGAGTGCGGCCAGAGTGACGGCGTCCATGGGCGCGCAGTCCGGCGGGGCCTTCTCCGGTACGGGCGGTCCGAAGCGGTGGCGGCCGGTGTCGGACCAGTAGCGGACCGGGACGCGCAGTACGAGGCCGGACGCGTGCAGTGCGACGCGCAGCGTGTCCTGGGCGGGTCGCGGGATGTCGTTCTCCCGTACCCAGCACCGCAGCAGGTTCTCCGTCGCGGCGGCGTCCGCCGCCTGCTCGGGGTCGGTGGAGCTCCCGGCGGACGGACGCCCGTCCGGAGCACCGGTTGCCTGCCGCGGCAGTCCGGTATGACCGGCGCCGTCTGCCGTCGCGTCAAGCAGCGCGGTCGCGGCCGGCAGTGCGGCCGCCCGTGGACGCGGTGGTTCCAACGTCCCGTCAGCGGCTTCCGCGGGAGCCGCTGCGACGGCGCTCTCCTGCAGCTCGATCCGGCGGCTTGCCAGAACCTGGCCGGGCACGACGGCGCGGTGCCGGCCCGTAGCGGGGGCGGGTGCGGGCGCCGTTCCGCTCGGCGGGCCTTCGGCTCCGGTACGCGCGTTCACAGAGATCTCCTCCGGTGTCGACTTGGCGCGCTCAAGAGCGGGCCGGACTCCCCCGTCCGTACCAACGAAGCCGATGCCCGGGGATCACGGGCGAAGTGAAGATCTGTCATGTGAACCGGTCGGAACCGTGGACCCTGCCGGGCCCGTCCCCCTTCTCACCGGGCATAGTGGTTGCCGCTCCGCTCGGCGGGGCCCTCACAACTCAAGAGGCAGAACGACATCCAGGGGGAGTTCATTCATGTCAGCCAACCTCCGGCGCTCGCGACGGCGTTCAGCGCCGGCTGTGGCCACAGTCGCCGCAGTCGCGGCTCTGGCACTGACGGCCACGGCTTGCGGACCGGAAGAGGACAACGGGGGGAGCGCGCCCAGCGCTTCGGCCTCGGCGGCCGAGCCGGACGCCAAACACGATCTGAACCTGCCGGACGAGCTCCCCAAGGACCTCCCGAGTTCCCTCAAGGACCTGGAGAAGTGGCGCAACGGCGAGTGGAAGAACTGGGACCGCGACGAATGGCTGCGCCAGGCCAAGGAGTTCATCAACCCGATCATCGACGACCTCTGGGACCCGGACCGGATGAAGGACGCCGACGGGAACGACCGCAAGGTCGATGACGACGAGATCGACAACGGCGAGAGCGGCGGCGACAACGGCACCGGTGAGGACGAGGGCGTCACCGACCCCACGCCTGCGCGCGTGACGGCCAAGCCGGTCAAGCTCCCCTACACCAAGGACACCGCCCCGGTGGGCAAGGTGTTCATGGACACCCCGAAGGGGCCGCTGGTCTGCTCCGGCACCGTCGTCGAGGACCCGGCGCACCCCGGCAAGTCCAACCTCGTGGCGACGGCGGGGCACTGCGTGCACGCCGGCAAGAGCGGCGGCTGGTTCCGCAACGTGGTCTTCGTACCGCGCTACAACCCGAAGGGCCTCTCCAACGCGCAGCTGGAGAACGCCAAGAGCAAGGACGTGGCCCCCGACGGCGTCTGGTGGGCGAAGTACGCGGGCACCACGGACCACTGGATCGACGAGGGCGCGAAGGCCGGAGGCGGCGGCGCGTCGCAGGACTTCGCCGTGCTGAAGGTCAGGCCGGAGGACAAGAAGTCCGGCCCGTCGCTGCAGGAAGTCGTCGGCAAGGCGGCGAAGATCAACTTCAGCACTCCGCGTGTGAAGTCCATCCCGAGCCTCACACCGCACGGCTACCCGGCGGCGCCGCCGTTCGACGGGGCGAAGATGCTCACCTGCACCGGCAAGCCCGGCCGCCTCACCATCGACCCCGCGCAGCCCACGATGTACCGCGTCGGCTGCACCATGACCGGCGGCTCCTCCGGCGGCGGCTGGCTCACGGCGAGCGGCAGGCAGCTGCTGTCCGTGACCTCGATCGGCCCCGTGCAGGGCGGCTGGCTGGCCGGCCCCCGCATCGGCAAGGAGGCCAAGGGCGTCTTCGACAGGATCGCGAAGAAGTAGCCGGCACAGCACCACCGGTGCCCGTTGCGGTACGGCCGGCGCGTCCGAGGCGCGCCGGCCGGCGTCCGCCCGGTACTTGCCCGGAAACCACCCGGACCGCTACGTCCCCGGTGCCGCATCAGGTTCGCCGCCCCGGCGGTCGGCGTTCCGCAGCGACGCATCGCACCCACCGCGGGGCGGTCACGCCCCACGGCACGCACAGCCATCAACTCACGCCCGATCAGGGGGATCTGTTCCATGTCATCGATACGCAGGCCGGGACGCCGTCCTGCCGTGGCCGCCGCGGCGGTCGCCGGGGTTCTCGTACTGACCGCCACGGCCTGTTCGCAGGGCGGCGACAGCGACAGCAACGCGCAGGCCAGGCCGTCCGGGCGGCCTTCCTCCGCGGAGGACCTGGGCATCCCCGACAAGCTGCCCGAGGACCTGCCCACTTCGCTGAAGGACCTGGAGAAGTGGCGCAACGGCGAGTGGAAGAACTGGGACCGCGACCAGTGGATCCGTGAGGGCTCCGACTTCGTGAACCCCTACATCAAGGACCACTGGAAGCCGGGCCGCATGGAGGACGCCGAGGACAACGGCAAGCGCGTCCCCGAGAACGTCGAGTCGGCCTCCGGCGCCAGCGCGACCGGCCCCGAGCCCCGGCCGGTCGAGGCGCGCGGCGTCAAGACGCCGTACACGAGCAACGCCGCACCCGCGGGCAAGGTCTTCATGGAGACGCCGCAGGGCCCCAAGGTCTGCTCGGGCACCGTCGTGAAGGACCCGCGCAGTCCCGGACGGTCGAACCTGGTCGCCACAGCGGGTCACTGCGTACATTCCGGCAAGGCCGGCGGCTGGCTGCGCAACATCATGTTCGTACCGGCCTACAACAACCGCGGGCTGCCGCCGTCGCAGATCCGGAACGCGCAGCCGCAGGACGTCGCTCCGTACGGTCAGTGGTGGACGGAGTGGGCGCAGACGAGCGACTACTGGATCAAGGAGGGCGCTCAGTCCGGCGGCGGCGGGGCCCAGCAGGACTTCGCGGTGCTTCAGGTCCGTCCGCAGCAGCGCACGGGCAAGTCCCTGGAGGAGACCGTGGGCGCGGCGGTGAAGATCAACTTCAACGCTCCGGCCACTGAGCGCTTCTCGGGCCTCAGCTCCTACGGCTACCCCGCGGCGCCGCCGTACGACGGGGCGAAGATGTACAGCTGCACGGACAAGCCGGGCAGCCTCACCATCGACCCCGCGCAGCCCGCTCTGTACCGCATCGGCTGCACCATGACGGGCGGTTCCTCGGGCGGCGGCTGGTTCATGAAGGGCGAGAACGGCAAGGCCGAGCTGGTCTCCGTCAACTCGATCGGCCCGCAGCCGGCCACGTGGCTGGCGGGACCGCGCCTGGGCCCGACAGCGAAAGCGGTCTTCGACAGCATCAGCAAGAAGTTCGCGAAGTAGAACTGACCGGCACACGCATCACGTCGGCAGACACACACGCGACGGCCCGCTCTTCACGTCGAAGAGCGGGCCGTCGCACTGTTCGGCCGTCACAGGGCCGTGTGTTACGTGCGCTGGGCAGCGGCAGCGGGCTCGTACTGGCGCAGCTCGGACGCCAGTTCCGGGTGGACACGCACCTTGAGCAGCGTGCCCTCGCCCGTGTGCTCCTCGGAGAGCACTTCGCCCTCGCCGTGTACGCGGGAGACGAGGTTGCCCGCCGTGTAGGGCACGAGCACCTCCAGCTCCACGGACGGACGCGGCAGTTCCTCGTCGATGAGCGCACGGAGCTCGTCGATCCCCTGCCCTGTACGGGCGGAGACCGCGAGCGCGCAGCGCTCGGCACGCAGCAGCCGTTCCAGCACGAGCGGTTCGGCGGCGTCGGCCTTGTTGACGACGACGATCTCCGGCACGTGCGAAGCCCCGACATCACGGATCACCGTGCGCACAGCGGCCAGTTGCTCCTCCGGAGCGGGATGCGAGCCGTCCACGACGTGCACGATGAGATCCGCGTCGGCGACCTCCTCCATCGTGGAACGGAACGCGTCCACGAGGTGGTGCGGGAGGTGCCGCACGAAACCGACCGTGTCCGTCAGGGTGTGCAGCCGCCCGCTCGGCGTCTCCGCCTTCCGCACGGTCGGGTCCAGAGTCGCGAACAGGGCGTTCTCGACGAGGACTCCGGCGCCCGTCAGGCGGTTGAGCAGGGAGGACTTGCCCGCGTTGGTGTATCCGGCGATGGCGACCGAGGGCACCTTGTTGCGGCGCCGCTCCTGCCGTTTGATCTCGCGGCCGGTCTTCATCTCCGCGATCTCGCGCCGCATCTTCGCCATCCGCTCGCGGATGCGCCGCCGGTCGGTCTCGATCTTGGTCTCACCGGGACCACGCGTCGCCATGCCGCCGCCCGAGGAACCGGAGCCACCGCCGCCCATCTGCCGCGACAGCGACTGGCCCCAGCCGCGCAGCCTCGGCAGCATGTACTGCATCTGAGCCAGCGCGACCTGTGCTTTGCCCTCACGCGACTTGGCGTGCTGGGCGAAGATGTCGAGGATGAGGGCCGTACGGTCGACGACCTTCACCTTGACGACGTCCTCGAGGTGGATCAGCTGACCGGAGCTGAGTTCACCGTCGCAGACCACGGTGTCCGCACCGCTGTCGATGACGATGTCGCGCAGTTCCTGGGCCTTGCCGGAGCCGATGTACGTCGCGGCGTCAGGCTTGTCGCGGCGCTGGATCACGCCGTCGAGGACCAGCGCCCCCGCCGTCTCGGCCAGGGCGGCGAGCTCCGCGAGGGAGTTCTCCGCGTCCCGGGCCGTGCCGGAGGTCCACACACCGACGAGCACGACGCGCTCCAGGCGGAGCTGCCGGTACTCGACCTCGGTGACGTCCTCCAGCTCGGTGGAGAGACCGGCGACGCGGCGCAGAGCGGCCCGGTCGCTGCGGTCGTGCTGCTCGCCGTCACGCTCTCCGTCGACCTCGTCACTCCAAGCAACGTCCTCTTCCATCAGGGCGTCAGCTCGACGGTCGGATTCGGCGACACGCAGGCCAGTGGTGGGAAGGGAAGAAGAGGGAGAAGAGAAGGTCATTTGATCCTTACGTCGAAGGCGGATGCGGGGATGGTGCGCGCACAGCCACACGGACCCGCGGAGTCCCATCAGGGGAACGCTTGCCCCGCGCCATTGATTCCCAGACGCCGGAGCGTCCGGTGACGCTCCGTGCGCCGCCTGAAATGGTGACACGGCCCCTGCGCGCCGTCATCCCGTTTACCGGCCGCCCGACCGCCAGCGCGGATGACCGGGCATCGACGGCGTCTTCTCCGCGTAAAGCCAGTCGTCGAGGAACGCACTCAGATCCTCCCCGGAGACCTCGTTCACCAGGGAGACGAAGTCGTCCGAGGAGGCGTTGGCGTCCCGGTGCCGGGTGACCCACTCCCGCTGCAGCCGGTCGAACGCCTGTGCCCCGATCTTCTCCCGGAGGGCGAAGAGCAGGATCGCGGAACCGTCGTAGACGCTCTTCCGGAAGATGTTGATCTTGTTGCCGGGTTCGGCGGCGTGCAGACGGCCGGGCGGGCCGAACTTGCGGCGCCACGTGTCGGACTCCATGTACGCCTTCCTGACCCTCGATGCCAGCGACGGACCGCCGCGTTCGGCTGCGTAGAGCCACTCGTACCAGGTGGCATGGCCCTCGTTCAGCCAGAGATCGTCCCAGGTGACGGGCGTGACGCTGTCACCGAACCACTGGTGCGCCGCCTCATGCACCATGATCGATTCCGGGTACCAGTCGGGAACGGCGCCGGAGGTGAAGAGCTCCTTCTCGAACAGGGAGAGCGTCTGCGTCTCCAGTTCGAAGCCGGTGCTGGCGTCGGCCATCAACAGTCCGTACGTCTCGAAGGGGTAGCGCCCCAGCCGATTCTCCAGCCACGCCAGCTGCCCGGGCGTCTTCTCCAGCCACGGTTCCAGTGCCTTCCGGTCCTTGCGGGGCACCACGTCACGCAGCGGCAGACCGTGCGGGCCCTCGGACCGCCGCACCGAGGAACGGCCGATCGACACCTGCGCGAGTTCCGTGGCCATGGGGTGAGCGAGGCGGTACGTCCACTCGGTGCGGCCGCCGCTCCTGTGCGCCTTCCTCTTCAACTGTCCGCCTCCGACGACGGTCAGAGCCTTCGGAGCCGTGACACGGAACGTGAATGCGGCCTTGTCGGAAGGGTGGTCGTTGGACGGGAAGACGCGATGGGCGGCGTCCGCCTGGTTCGCCATGGCGAGGCCGTCCTCGGTACGGACCCAGCCGCTCGTGGCCGCCTTGTCCGTCGGACTGGTGTGCCGGATCTCCACGCGCATCCGCTGCCCTTTCCGCAGCGCAGCGGCGGGCGTCACCACCAGATCCTCCTTCACGCTCTGACGCTTCGCCGGACGGCCGTTGACGCGGACAGAGCGCACCTTCCCTGCCGTGAAGTCGAGGTTGAAGCGGGACAAGCCGTCCTCTGCGGTGACATCGGCATCGATGACTGTGCGCGCGTCGAGCGGTTTGGTGTTGTCGCCCGAGTAGTCAAAGGCGATGTCGTATGCGCGCACGTCGTACCCCGGGTTGCCGAGTTCCGGGAAGAGCCGGTCGCCCACTCCCTGCGGTTCCGGCGGGGGCAGAGCGGCACCGACAAGTGTGAGGACGGCGGTGGCGACGGCGGCGCAGGTGCAGGCGCGGCGATAGGCGGGACGGGCGCGGAACGGCCCGGCCGGTGCCCCGGCGCACCCCCCGGAAGCTGATCGGTCCGAGCCGTCGGACGTGGGAGGGGAAACGAGGGCCGGAGTCGCCGGCGCACTGTGCGCCGGCGACCGAAAGAGCGGGAAGTCCATGCAGGTACTGCTATCCGTGGCGGACAGGGCGCAAGATCTGCCTCGCGGGGCCCCACTCGAAAGAAGTCAGCGCGCTCTGTCGGCAGGAGAGTACGACTTCTGCGGGCCTTCTCCGGCGGTGCAGGGCCCGTCTGTGCGCCGTGGAACGTCAGCGGGCAGGCAGGGGCCGGCTGGCCCGGGTGACGTCGTAGACGCCGGGGACTCGTCGCATCGCGCGCATCAGATCAGGCAGTCCCGCCGCGTCGGGCAGCTGCAGCGTGTACGTGTGGAGGACTCGCTGTTCGCGCGGCGGTTCGACGTCGGCTGCGACGACTGCCGCGCCCTGTGCCGCGATGATCTCGGTCAGGTCCGCCAGCAGATGCGGCCGCCCGAGCGCTTCCGCGCGCAGGGTGACCCGGCAGCCCACTGCCCCCTGCCGCCAGCTCACCGGGACCGGTCGCCTGCCGGTGGACGCCATGCGTGTCACTGTCTGGCAGCTCTCGCGGTGCACTGTCACAGCGCCGCCCCGGACAGCGAAACCGGTGACGGAGTCCGGCGGCACGGGCGTACAACATCGCGCCAGGCGCACGACAGCATGCGGGTCCTCGGCCACGACCGATGCCGTCTCCGTCGCGCGGCCGTTGTCCGGGGACGGGCCGGCGCTGTCCCCTGTCCCCATGGAGTTCCGGCCGCCCGGGTCGGCCGGGTCCGGCGGAGAGGCAGGAGCCGCTGTAGAGAAGGGTGCGACTGCACGGGAGCCGCCGTCTCCGGCCTGCCGGGTGTGGCCGCCACCGCTGCCGGGGGCACCCACGCTGGTCAGCTCCTGCTTGGGTTCCGCCTCCGCGGCCACGGGGTGAGCGGCGAGCCAGTGCCGGATCGCGATACGCGCGGCCGGGGTACGGGCGTGGTCCAGCCATTCCGGCGACGGACCGGACGGTGCCGAAGCCGCCGGCTCGAGGAAGAGCTGCAGCGCGTCGCCGTCCCTCAGCACCGTACTCAGCGCCGTCAGACGCCCGTTGACGCGTGCGCCGATGCAGCGGTGGGCCGCTTCCCCGTACCTGGCGTAGGCGGCGTCGACACAGGTCGCCCCCGCCGGAAGCGGCAGGGCGCCACCGCTCGGGGCGGGCGCCGCCCCCGGGGAGGCGCAGTAGACGGTGATCTCGCGGTCCTGCGCGAGTTCGTCGCGCAGTTCCGTCCAGAAGGTCTCGGTGTCCGTGGCGTGGCTCTGCCACTTCAGGAGCCGGGAGAGCCAGCCGGGGCCGGGCTCCGTGTCGCTGCCGTCACCGCCGGAGGGAACGCCGTGCGGGTCGCCCAGCGCGATGACGCCGGCCTCCGCGACCCGGTGCATCTGCCGCGTGCGCACGAGGACTTCGGCCACGCGGCCTTCCTCATCGGCGATCGCCGTGTGCAGCGACTGGTAGAGGTTGAACTTCGGCGCCGCGATGAAGTCCTTGAACTCCGCGACGATGGGCGTGAAGCAGGTGTGGACTTCACCGAGGACGGCGTAGCAGTCGGCGTCCTCCTCCACCATGATCAGCAGACGTCCGAAGTCGCACGGTCCGAGATCGCCTCTCTTCTGGCGGAGGCGGTGCACGGAGACGGTGTGGCGGGGCCGGATGAGGACCTGCGCGATGATGCCGGCCTCGCGCAGCACCCGCCGCACCGAAGTGGCCATGCCCGTCAGCGGATCGGGCTCCTTGGCGTGTTCGGCGATCAACTCCCGTGCCAGCGCGTGCTCTTCGGGGTGAAGGATGGCGAAGACGAGGTCTTCCAGCTCGGTCTTGAGTGCCTGTACGCCCAGCCGCTCGGCGAGCGGGATCAGCACGTCCCGCGTCACCTTGGCGATGCGGACCTGCTTCTCGGGGCGCATGACGCCCAGCGTGCGCATGTTGTGGAGCCGGTCCGCGAGCTTGATCGACATCACGCGGACATCGTTGCCGGTTGCCACGAGCATCTTCCGGAACGTCTCCGGCTCGGCGGCCGCCCCGTAGTCGACCTTCTCCAACTTGGTGACGCCGTCGACGAGATAGCTCACCTCCTCGCCGAACTCCTCGCGCACCTGATCCAGCGTCACGTCGGTGTCCTCGACGGTGTCGTGCAGCAGGGAGGCCGTCAACGTCGTGGTCTCCGCGCCCAGTTGGGCCAGGAGCAGGGTCACGGCCAGCGGATGCGTGATGTAGGGGTCGCCGCTCTTGCGCATCTGCCCTCGGTGCGAGGACTCGGCCAGCACGTAGGCGCGGCGCAGCGCCGCGAGATCGGCGTCGGGGTGGTGGGCACGGTGCACTTTGGCGACGTGCTCCATGGCGTCGGGCAGACCGTCACGGCGCGGGCCCTGCCCCAGCAGGGCCGCGTGACTGAGCCTTCTCAGACTCCTCATGGCACCTCCGCTGACGCAACACCCCGGACAGGCCCGGGCCTGTGATGCTACCGACCCCAGCGCACGCGGATGACCGGGTCCCGCGCAGCGTGAAACGGATCACCCCATCGAGGGACGTTTAAAGGCAAGGGAGTTCACCAGTGCGCTTGTTTCGTGCCGCCGGATCCCACGCCTCAGGCGTCCAGCCACTCCGGATCGAGGGAACCCTCCGCGACGATCACGGCCGGACCTGTCATCTCGACCTCGCCGTCGGTCCGTTCGGTGATCACCAGCCGTCCGCCGGGCACGTCCACGGTGTACGTCGCCGGCGTACCGTCAGCTGCCGGGTCGAGACCGTCGCGCCGCGCGGCCGCCACCATCACGGCGCACGCACCGGTACCGCAGGAACGCGTCTCCCCGGAACCCCGCTCGTGGACGCGCAGGGCGACATGGCGGGGGCCGCGGTCGACCACGAACTCGACGTTCACACCGTCCGGGTAGACAGCTGCCGGGGACACCTCGGGCGCGTCCAGCAGCCTTCCCGCATGGCCGAGATCGGCGACGAAAGCCACAGCGTGCGGGTTGCCCATCCCGACGTGCACGGCCGGCCACTCGCGCTGGCCGACGCGCACCGTGATCTCGTCCCCGGGAAGTGCCGCCGGCCCCATGGCGACGGTGACCTCGCCGCCGTCCTCGGCGAGGTGCGTGTGCCGCACTCCCGCCCGAGTCGCGACGGCGACCTCGCCCGCCTTGGCCAGGCCCGCCCTCTCCAGGTAGCGCACGAAGACGCGTACGCCGTTGCCGCACATCTCCGCGACGGAGCCGTCAGCGTTGCGGTAGTCCATGAACCACTCGGCGTCCCCCGCCATTGCCCTGGCCTCGGGGTGGGCCGCCGACCGCACGACCCGCAGCAGCCCGTCGCCGCCGATCCCCGCCCGCCGGTCGCACAGCCGCGCGACGGTCTCCGGGGACACTTCGAGGGTGCCGTCCGGGTCGGGGAGGATGACGAAGTCGTTCTCGGTGCCGTGGCCCTTCAGGAACTGCACGGGCTGTGGGGTGACCATGCTCCCGATCGTACGGGAGCGCCGGTCGCCGCTCCTGGTGGGCGGGGGTGCTCAGCGGAGGCGGGCGACGCGCCAGATGGCCAGCACCACGACGGTGCCCACGACGACGGCGTACAGCAGCACGACGCGCCAGTCAGGGCGGTCGCCGGAGCCGCGCGCAGGCAGCCCCGGCCAGGTCAGGCCCGCTCGGCGGGCCGCCATGACGCCCCAGCCCGCGGCGCAGCCGCAGATCAGCAGCCCGAGCATGGAGACGACCGCTCCGGTGCCGCCGCCCGGCTCGAAGGCGAGGGGGAAAGCGAACATCAGGGAGCCGAGCGCGCTCAGGCCGACGATCGGGGCGATCTGCCACAGCCGCAGCTTGCGCGGCGGACGCAGTTCCTGGGGTTCGACGGCCGTCTCGTCGACGGCGGGCAGCTCGTCGGGGTCGTGGCCGACGCCGTCCTCGCCGCCGTCCACGGCATCGGGGAGGCCGTCACGCGTACCGTTGGTGCCGTTTCCGGGGAAGCCGGCAGCGCGGTGAGCCGCCGCGGCACTGCCGACGGCGGAACCGCCGCCGTGCCCGGACGAATCCTCCGCCCGGTCGTCGAGGCTCGTGATGTCGTCGAGGCTTCCAACAGGCCCGACTCGCTTCACCTCGTCGACGGCTGTCTCCTCATTGTCACGAGGGCCGGCCTCCATCGCCACCCGCCCTCCCAACTACGGCTGCAGGCTCCGAACGATGGTCGATGATGGCACGTCGTAACGGCCCCGACGGACGCGCAGGGCGTCCCGATGCCATCACGTGATCAGGCTGTGACCGGCCATATGGCGGTTCAACGGGAAACACGGCAATCACCAGCACAGCGACGTCGCGGCGCGGTCACCAATGGGCGTCATTGGTCGTTGCTGGCCGCCGTCGCACGGCCCAGAGACGGCCCGGGGATCCAGTCCACCATCGTCTGGACTCGGCGCTAATCGGACACCCGGGGGGGGGTGAGCCATAGCGCACATGTGTTCGATATCCTCTTGATGATGCGCCACACCTCCGCACCATCGACCGGCGCGTCGGCATCCTGCGCCGTCCCGACTGCGCGCTCGCCTGTGGCGAATCTCGCGAAGCCCGAGCCAGGCATGCTCAACGACGACGACCCAGGTGAGCGGCCCCTGATGCGCTTTCTCTGCGTATGCGCTTCCAGGGCTCGCAGCTCGGCTATTCCCACCGCCGCCGCGCAGAGAGCAGTAGGAACGGCCTCCGACCGGGGTTGTTGGTCTCGTGGTTTCCCGCTCGATGTACCCGGCAGGGACGAGGGCTTCGGAAGGCTATGCCTGGTCGGAGGCAGGCTCGGTGGCTTCTGCGTTCCGCTGTGCGGGGATGTGTGCCACGGCGCCCCGGCGGCTCTCGATGAGAGTGCGCAGTTCCCTCGGGGTCGGCCAGGGTGCACAGCGATGAATCATGCGGTGGCAGTTTGCGCAGATGAGTGCGAGGTCACTGAGCTTGGTCCGCCCCTCGCCGGCCTCGTGCAGTGGTACGACGTGGTGGCATTCGATGTAGCCGCTACCGCGGTCGCCGTATACCCCTTCGAAATCGAAGCCGCATGCCTCGCAGGCCAGAGTTCCGCCCTTCTTGAGTACTGCGGCGATCTTCTTCTTCCGCAGGCCCTTGTTCCGCTCCCGGCGCTTGTGTCGGCTCATCAGCAACCGGCCTTCGGGCACGCTGTAGTCGTCCAGAACCTCGTCATCGTCCAGCGGCAGAGCCTGGAGGTCTCCCGCGGTGATTCCCTGCCGTATTAGCTGGGCCACCTCGGTCATCTCGGCCGGCCGGGCCAGGAACTCGTGCAGCACCTCGACATCAAGGGCACCACCTTTAGTGGGCTTGCCCCGGTAGTCCGGGTGACGCGTGGCGATGTCGAACGTCTTACGGGCCGCCCCGTTGGGGTTTCGGAACTTCTCGTTGCGGTCGGCCTCGGCGTGGATCGGCAGGAGCTGCAGGAGGCCGGACAGCTCTATGACGCGCGGGTCGTTGGCGTCCAGCCCTTTCCACCCGTTGGTCATCACGAGGTGGCAGGCCAGGATGATCTCATCACGGGCCCAGTCGGGGTTCTTCACGGACTTGACGTGGAACCCGGCTCGCTTGAGCCAGGCCGCGGCGTGATCCTTCCCACCGCTGAACTCTTCCGGCAGCAACGCGCGGCCGTGGTCCCACTTGTGTGCCACTCCGGCTATGGCTTTCGAGTCGTACTCCCGTCCCTCGTGCAGGAGGACATACGAGCGGGCCTCGCAGAAGTTGTGCTTAGCCAGAAACTCGGAGCGGCCTAGCTGTTCGTACTCGGCGATGGCCTTGAGTACGGCATCCCGTGTGATCGCACCTTTGCGCATGACGGAAGGGTACGTGTGGCAACTGACAGTCACGAGCGGGCGTTAGACACCAAGACTGAGGCGCGCACTAAACAGACTTCCACAGCGCTCTGAGGACTGCACAGAGGCTGACTGGACAACGGTCCCGGCACCTGAGTCCCCGTCAACCGGTATGCTGATCGCGTCAGTTCCTCTCGGTCTAGTACGCCTCGGCAACGAGGCCGAGGTGACCCCGAGCCTTCGGGGGCTCTCACGATGAGGAGCTGCCATGGAGATGCGCAAGCCAAGACGGGAAGCTGATGACGCGGACGGATCTGAGCCGAGCAAGGCTCAGCTTCTAATTGCGATTCTGACGACTGTCGCGGCGATCGCAGGCTGTGTGGAGCAGCTGGCGCGCTAGCGCCCCAAAGATCGAGTTGGACCCGCCGGAAGGGCATAGAACAGGCCCGACCGCTTTGCGCTCGGCCGGGCCCACTCGATGACTCCACATCGAGCCCGGGTGCTGGGTAAGGTCCAGTACCCGGGCTCCTTTACATGGAGCCCACCTGCGACATTTCAGGCGTCAACTACACCAATAATAGTGGAAGCTGACACCGACAACGTTACATCACTTGAAACCTGATGTTGCAAGTGGCGGGAGGTCGACGGAGCGGCTTTGGGCTGGAGCTGCCTTGGGATGAGAGATCAGGGGCTCGTAAGCTTGCTGCGACTCGGGCAGCACCTCGCCTGCCCGCAATAGCCCGAAGTGAGCCCCTGATCTTCGAGGCTCATCCCAAGGTGGCTGCCTAAAGCCGTGAAGCCGGCCGACCCCGCTCCCACCCCTCCTTCCCCCTCTTCTTCCTGCGCCTTGGGGTTCGGTGGGTGGTTGCTCCGGGCCTGGTGCGGGATTTGGTTGTGTCGATTCGTTGCTTCGATCCCTGTCCGGCTGGTGGTGGCTTCCCCTGGGGTATGGGTGGCGCTCGTTGCCCGTGGGGTGGGGTGTTTTCTGCTCTCGTCAGTCCGGCGCGGGCTTTGGTGGATCAAAGCGTCTATCGGACATCTCGCGGCGCTTTGCGGCGCGGGGCCGCGGCGCGGCGGCGCGGGCCGAAGGCAGGAGCGGAGCCGCAGCCGCGAGCCCCGAGCGGCCCGCATGTGCGGGCCGGAGGGTGTGTCCGTAGCGACGGCTGTGAAGCCGATTGATCTGCCACGCGACCGGATGCCCGAAGGGCAAGAGCTTCCTCGCCATCGCGGTGCCGGCGCCGACCCGCTGCCCATGGGGGCGAAGCCTTGCCGGCTGGCCCGGACCTGGTGCGAGGGCTTCCGTACGGCAGCTCCCCTGTGTTCCTGCTCACTGCCGTTGAGGCTGACCGGGGCCGGCCGTCCCCTTCTTCGACCGGTCCCCACTGAAGCGCCCCGACCCCCCTCCCCGCCCATCGGGCGGGGTCTTGATGAGGTAGAGAAACTTGTAACAGTTGCCAACCTCTCTAGCTGGCAGGCACGAGTCGGCTGGTGAAGCCCTCGTTGCACAGTCGACGGTAAGCCTCCGCTACGTCATCCGGCACCGGCTGCCTGATCATGAATCCCTGCTCCGGGTAGATCAGCAACCGCTGCAGCGCGCCGACGAGCATGTCGACTACCAAGTGAACGTCCTGGATCGACTCGACGTACTCGTCAAAAGTCATCGGAGTGGACGCACTGATGATCTCCACTTCGGGCCAGAGTTTGCGCGCCGTGGCGTACGCACGCCGCTCTTCGTACGGCTTGCTGACTAGGACCGCAGACGACACCTGGATGCCGGCCTCTTTGAGTAGTTCCTTCGAGAAGCGGATGTTCTCGCCAGTGTTCCGGGCGTGGGGCTCTACAAGCACGGCTGAGCTGGGAACGCCGAGTTCCAGCGCCCGCTCTCGATAGTGGATGGCTTCTCCGCGCGGCATGCGGTCTTGAGTGGTGGGGCTGGTGGCTCCGGTGAAGACGAGCAATGGAGCGAGGCCGCGCTTGTACAGATCCACCGCCGTATCCGCTACGCCGAGATCGTGGCTGCCCAACCCGACTGCGACTGAGCACGGGCGCATGGCGTGCCCCATCTGGTGGTAGTCCCACAAACGCCGCGCGTCAGCCCAAGACTGCGTCGAGATCACTGCTGGCCCTTCTGATCCTTCGCCGAGTCCGGGACCTTGAACTCGTACTCCCAAGCGAAGCGCGATGCTGCATGCACGCCGATCGCGAACTCCACCACCGTGCCAGAGGCAGTGAACGTCGTCCTGTGCAGCTCAACGACTGGTTCCCCCGGAGGCAATTGCAGCTGCTTCACTTCGTCCGACGTCGGAGCGCGCGCGAAGATCTCTTCCTTCATGTGGTCGATCTCGTACCCCGCGTCGTACAGCACGCGGAACCCGCCACCGCGCCCAGCTGGCCCAGGAGTCGGGTCGACGAGCCTTGTGCCCTCGACGTGTTCGGGGCGGTAGTAGCTGGTGAGCGAGTGCGTCGGTTGGTCGCCTTCCTTCACGAGTCGTGCTCGTGCATACACTTCCGCACCTTCAGGCAGGCCATGGGCAGCGGCGACCAGCGGCGGGGCCTCAACCAGGTTGATCGTCTGCGTCTGCTCATTGCGGCGGTAGGCACGTCCGGAGGCGACGCGGTCGGCGATGAAGGCGACCTCGTCGCCATCACGCCACTTGGCCTTGTCGTATCGAGCGATGCCCAGCCGCTTTAGCGGAACTCGCTGCCGTACGACGGTGCCATGACCCCGTGACGAGGTGACCAGGCCCTCTGCTTCGAGGGCTTTGTAGGCCGCATGCACGGTCGACTTGGAGCCTTCACCTGCTTTGACCAGCTTGCGAATCTCGGGAAGCTGCTGGCCAGGCTCGTACTCGCCCCCCTTGATCTGCTCTGCCAGCTTGTCAGCCAGCTCTCGCCACTTGGGCGCCATCTCTGAACCCCTTCCGACCAGTCCAGTCAAACATAGTCCCAGGACTGTTGACAGTCCTGGGACTGCGTGGCACTGTCTTGCTCAGTAACCCCGCAGTCCTAGGACAGCGCCGAATTGGGGCTTCTTGGGGCTGCTCCAATACAGCAAGGCTGGGAGTAGATATGCCGTCCTTCAAGATCGACACTTCGACTGCTGTGGTGTTCGTCGCGACTGCGCCGACGCCGAAGCTGGTGAACAAGAAGACCGGTGAGGTCGCGGTCGACCGTGAGACGCAGGCGAAGATGATGACCGTTGGCCTGCTGATCTCGGATGAGGGTGAGGGCAACCTGTACCAGGTGTCCGTGCCCGAGACCGGCGTCCCGGAGAACTTGCAGCCCGGTACCCCGGTCTCCGTGGTGGGGCTCAAGGCCCGGGACTGGGAGAACGAGTTCAACGGGCAGAAGCGTCACGGGATCGCCTTCCGCGCGGTCGCGATCACGGCGGGTGCCTGATCATGGCGGACCTCTCTACGGTGCTGGAGATCGCTGGTCCCCTCGCGGGGGCTGGTGGTCTCGGCTACGCCAAGGTCCGCGCCCCGCGCGTCTACTGGTCGCTTGTCGGGCTGCCGGTGACCTGGGGGCGGTTCGTCGTCACCTACCGCTCCACGATGGATGTGTGCGGGCTGACGGTGCAGCCCTCCCGGCTGCGGGCCTTCCTCGCGCGGAACATCGCCCGGCAGGCTCAGGTGCAGCCGGTCCCGCCGAAGATCCGCCGTGTGGGCGGTACCTCGACGGGCCTGCGGGTGAGTTTGCGGCTGCCTGCCGGCCTGGAACCTGCCGACGTGGCCGCCGCCTCGGGTCGTCTGCGTCATGCCTGGGGTGTCCACGCGGTGAACGTGGTGGAGACAAGGCCCGGTGTGGTTGAGCTGCGGATGACCGGCTACGACGTGCTGAAGAAGGTGCGCATGCCCCGCCGTTCGCCCTCGGGTGAGCTGGTGGTGCCGGTGGCTTTGCGGGATGACGGGACGGCGTTCGTCCGCGACTACCGCAAGGTCCCCCACGCACTCACGCTCGGTGCGAACCAGTCGGGCAAGTCGATGTACCAGCGCAACCTCATCGCCGGACTGGCGAAACTGCCGGTCGGGTTGATCGGGGTGGACTGCAAGCGCGGTGTCGAGCAGTCCCGCTACGCCCCTCGTCTCTCGGCTCTGGCGACGACTCCGGAGGAGACCTCGGGTCTGCTGGATGTCCTGGTGGGGGAGATGGAATCGCGTTTCGACCTGCTTGCCGAGCACGGCGCCTCGGACCTGTGGGAACTCCCCGCGCGTCTGCGGCCGATACCGCTGGTCCTGCTGGTCGATGAGGTCGCAGAGCTGTTCCTGACCGCGGCGAAGAAGGACGAGGAACGCCGGGACCGGATGGTCATGCAGATGATCCGCCTCGCGCAGATGGCCCGCGCCGTGGGCATCTACCTGGAGGTCTGCGGACAGCGCTTCAGCTCCGAACTCGGCAAGGGCGCCACGATGCTCCGCGCACAGCTGACCGGCCGCGTCGTCCACCGGGTGAACGACAAGCAGACCGGCGAGATGGGCCTGGGCGACATCGCACCCGAAGCCGTCGCCGCGGTCACCACGATCGCACCGGACCGGCCCGGTGTCGCGGTGGCCGGTGACTCCTCCGGCGGCTGGTCCTACATCCGCACCCCCGAGACCAGCCCGGCTGAAGCGGTCGCGGTCTGCCGCGAGTTCGCGCACCTGACCCCGCACCTGCCGGCACTCACACCCTTCCGCCCCGTCCTCCCGGCGGCCGATGAGCCGACGCCGGTTGAGCGTCCCTCGCTGGTCAAGCCCCGGCCCGTCACCGAATAGGCCGCACTTCCCAACCGGTTGGCGTGACCGCCTCACGCCACGTCCCTACCCCACCCATGCCTGAAACCGAACTGACTCTCATCTGGAAGGAGGTGCCTCAATGACGAAGATGCAGGCAGAGCGGGCCGCGATCCTCACCGCAGGAGTCGTGATCATCGTCCTGACGGTGGCCGCGTTCTGGCTCTCCTACGCACACCTCGCCGACGTGGCCAAGGAAAACGGCCTGGCCAAGAGCCCCGAGCGTGCTTGGGCATGGCCGGGCACCATCGACCTGTTCATCCTCGCCGGTGAAGTCCTCATGTTCCGCGCCGCACTTCGCGGCGGCTGGGACTGGTGGGCCTTCTCCCTCACCGCCGCGGGCTCCCTCGGCTCCATCGCACTCAACGTCGCCGGCGTCGGCACCGATGACCTGAGCCTCGATCACGTCGTCGCCGCGGTCCCGCCGACCGCCGCACTGCTGGCCTTCGGCGCCCTCATGCGACAGGTCCACAACCTCGTCACCGATGAAGCCGCCGACCCCGTCCCCGCGCCGACGCCGGTCACCGAAGTCGAACGCGAAGCGGTCCACCAACCCGCGACACCTGCCCCTGCCGAGCTGCCAGGGCCGACCCCGGCGCCGGCCGATCCCGCACCGGTCTCCGTCGAGGCACCCGCTGCCCCCGAGCCCGAGCCCGAGCCGGTCCCGGCCGCCGTTCCGATCGTGCCTCCGGCGCTGGTGGATCACGCACGGAAGGTCGCCGACGCCCACCACGCGCAGACCGGAACCCGCATCGACACTCCGACTCTGCGCGCTCGCCTCGGAGTCCCTGACCACCTGGCCGACGCCATCGCCGCTCAACTCGCCTGAAAGGACACCGCACATGGCACGCCCGAACCACTTCACCAACGTCCAGCGCTTCGGCCCGGTCCAGGTCGGCACCCGCGCGGACGCACGCGGCCGGCAGAAGCACACCGCCGCCTGCACCGCCCCACGCTGCGGCTTCTCCGCCGACTACGACTCCCGCCCCGCGGCCGAACTCGCCGCCCGCACCCACACCTGCACCACCAACTGATCAGGAAGGACAGGCATGTTCACCCCGAAATACCCGGCACCCGACCAGGCCAGCACCGCCCCGGTCCCGATCGTGACCACCCTCGGCACCACCGACACCCCGACGTACGCGGTCGCACAGGCGCCTGCCGTTCACGCTCCCGCGCCGACACCGGCGCCTGCCTCCCGGCCCTCGGTGCACATCTCCCCGGCCGGTGCCGGTCTCGCCGTAGCCGGTGGCGCCGCCGCCGTCCTGATCGTCGGGACGGTCCTGGTCTCCATGCTCCTCGCGGTCGCGATCACCGCGGCATCGGTCGCCGTGTGCGCCGTGGTCATCCGCTCGCTACTTCACCACCGCTGAAGGGCCCCCGGGGCGGCCTCTACCGCCAAGTATCCGCCGCCCCGGGTGCCTGCATCCCTCCCGAATCCGAAGATCCGAAAGGACACCCACCATCATGACCCAGCCCACCCCTGCCCGCGTCCGCCGCTGCCCCGACTGCGACGGCTTCCCCGTCGTCGCCATCGACACCGGCACCCGCCACGCCGACGGCACCCGCGCCACGCTCCGCATCACCTGCACCGGCTGCGACGGCACCGGCACCGTCTCCCGCCCTGCTCGCCTCACGACTCCGGTGGGGCGGTGACCACAGTGGCTGACCTGCGTACCAGCGAGAACCGCCCGGGGCTCCACGTCACCAAGGACGACGAATACACCCCCGCCACCGGCGACTTCTACTGCCCCTGCGGCGAGTCCGGCCACACCAACGGCGACGCCAACGTCAGCTCGATGGTCGCCTACTACACCGCCCACAAGAACATCTGTGGGGGACGCAAGTGACCGACACCGCCACCGCGGTGGGCCTGGACCCGATCACCCTGGGAGACCTTCTCAGGGTGGCCGGGTCCCCCGGCTTCGACCGCTGGGAAGAACAAGTACGCCGCACCGGCGGCTGCTCCGACCCCATCCACCTGACCGGCTCCACCGTCACCCGCGACCGGAACACCGGCGAGGTCCTCTACTCCTACTCCACCGCCGACGAACCCGGCGGCAGGCTCCGCGTCGCCTGCGGCAACCGCCGCGCCTCCCGCTGCCCCGCCTGCGCCTGGACCTACGCCGGAGACGTCTTCCACCTCATCCGCGCCGGCATCACCGGCGATCCCCGCCTGGACATCCCCGACCGCATCCGCGCACACCCCGGCGTGTTCGCCACCCTCACCGCCCCGAGCTTTGGGGCCGTTCACAACCGGCCGACCTCCGGTCGCTGCGTCTGCGGTGCCCGCCATGCGGAGAACTCCCCTGTGCTCGGGACCGCGATCGACCCGAAGCGCTACGACTACGCCGCGGCGGTGCTGTGGAACAACCACGCCAGCGTGCTGTGGCAGCGCTTCACCATCTACCTGCGCCGCGAAGTCGCCGCACGCGCCGGCATCACACAGACCCTGCTCAAAGAGACCGCCCGCGTCTCGTTCGGGAAGGTCGCCGAGTTCCAACGCCGCGGCGCGATCCACTTCCACGCCATCATCCGCATCGACGGACCCGACGGCCCCACCTCAACCCCACCCGCCTGGGCATCGACCGCGTTGCTCGAGGACGCGATCCAGGCCGCCGCCCGCCGCGCCCAGACGACCGTGCCCGCTGCCGGTGACCAGCCTGCCCGGACGCTGCGATGGGGCAGCCAGGTCGACGTCCGCGCTATCGGCACAGACCAGGGCCAGGAACTCACCGATGCGGCCGTGGCTGGCTACGTGGCCAAATACGCCACCAAAGCAGCCGAGACCACCGGCACCCTGGACCGCCGCATCGGCGAGATGTCCGAGCTGGACAAGCATCCTGACCTGCCCGACCACACACGGCAGTTGATCCGCGCCTGCCGCGATCTGGATGACCTTTACCCGGACAGGAAGCTGTGGGCGTGGGCGCACATGCTCGGCTTCCGCGGCCACTTCATGACCAAGTCCCGCGCCTACTCCACCACCCTCACCGAACGGCGCCAGGTACGCGCCGACTACCGCGCCGCACAAGAACGCCGCGAACGCGGCCTCCCCGACCCCGACGAACACACCGAGGCCACCACGCTCACCCTCGCCCACTGGACCTACGCCGGCCACGGACACACACCCGGCGAATCCTGGCTCGCCGCCAACATCCACCGCGACCTACAGACCAACCGAGAAACCGCACGCGAAGCGCTCGCAGACCTGGACGACTTGGAGGTGGCGGCATGAAGCGCACCCTCCCCGAGCGCTACCTCACTCCGCTGGACCTCGCTGACCTGCTGTGCGTCCCGGTCGAGACCGTCTACCAGTGGCGCCGCAAGCGCACCGGTCCCCGCGGCTTCCGCGTCGGCCGACATGTGCGCTACGACCCCGAGGACGTTCAGACCTGGGTGGCCTCCCAGGTCGAGGAGGCCGCCTGATGGCCGGACATATCCAAGACCGCTGGTACAAGACCAGCACTGGCGACGACGGCAAGCCCGTGAAGACCAGGACGGACCGCTACGGCACCGGCATGCGCTACCGCGCTCGCTACGTGGCACCGGATGGCACGGAGAAGAGCCGTTCATTCCCCGACAGGCAGAAGCGCGAGGCAGACGCTTGGCTCGCCAACACGGCGGCCGATATGACGCGCGGCGCCTACGTCGACCCGAAGGCGGCTCGTACGACCTTCCGCCAGTACGCGGAACGGTGGTTGGCGGTACAGACGACCGACGTGTCGACGCAGGACGGTGCAGAGCGGTACCTCCGGCTGCATGCGTACCCGCACATCGGTTCTCGTCCGCTCGGCTCCTTCAAGCCGGAACACGTCCGCAAGTGGCTTCGGGAGCTGGAGGACAGGGGCGTTCCCGGCACGTACGCCGTGCACATCTACGGGACTGTGCGAGCCGTCCTCTCAGCCGCAGTCGATGACGGGTACCTGGCTCGGAACCCGTGCAGTGCACGGTCCGTGCGGCCCCCGGCGCGGGACACCAAGCGCGTCACTCCGTGGCTTCCGGAGCACGTCGCCGCGGTTCGCGGGGCACTTCCGGGACGGTTCCAGGCCATCGTCGACGCTGCCGGCGGTTGCGGCCTGCGACAGGGAGAGGTGTTCGGACTCGCTGCGGACGCCGTCGACTTCGAGGCTCAGACCGTGCATGTGGTGAGGCAGGTGAAGCTGATCCGCGGCCAGGCGGTATTCGCACCGCCGAAGTGTGAGAAGGAGCGCGACATCCCGCTGCCCGCTGTCGTCTCCGACGCGCTCAGGTCGCACATGCGCCGCTGCGAGCCGGTCAAGGTGACGCTTCCCTGGCGTCGGCTGGACGGTCCCCAGGTGACGCACAACCTGATCTTCACCGGTACTCGGGGAACCGTCATACGCCGGAAGGACTTCAATACCCGGTACTGGAAACCGGCTCTCGTCGCCGCTGGCGTCCTTCCAGAGCCAGAGCCAGGAGAGAGCCCCGAAGCGGCCCGCGAGCACGGCACGCACGCGCTCAGGCACTTCTACGCCTCGGTGCTGCTGGAGGCAGGCGAGAACATCAGGGCCGTGAGCGAGTATCTGGGTCACGCCGACCCGGCGATGACGCTTCGGGTGTACGCGCACCTCATGCCCAGCAGCCGGGAGCGCACCCGGAAGGCCATCGACTCTGTGCTGGGTGGGCCTGCTCCCCCGCCCTGACGGCCCAGAGACGGCCCCACACGCCGACGAAACCCCCTCACCGGCTAGAAAGCTGCTGGTCAGGGGGCTTCATCGTCCCTTGCTGCCATCACGTGATCAGGCTGTGACCGCTTCTTCCAGGAGGGCCAGTGCTTTCCCGGTCAGTTCCGTCCTGTCCGGTTCCGCGCCGCTCAGCCAGTGGACACGCGGGTCGCGACGGAACCACGAATCCTGGCGGCGCGCGAAGCGCTTCGTGGCGCGCACCGTCTCCTCGCGCGCCTCCGCCTCGGTGCACTCTCCCGCGAAGCTGGCGAGCACCTGCTGGTACCCCAGGGCGCGGGAGGCCGTACGTCCGGCTCGCAGACCCGCCGCCTCCAGGGCACGTACCTCGGCGACGAGGCCGGCCTCCCACATGCGGTCCACGCGGGTTGCGATCCGCGCGTCGAGTTCGGGCCGGGCCACGTCGACACCGATCTGGACGGTCTCGTAGACGGCCTCGTGCCCGGGGAGATTGGCGGTGAAGGGGCGGCCGGTGATCTCGATGACCTCCAGTGCGCGCACGATGCGGCGGCCGTTGCTCGGCAGGATCGCCCGCGCGGCCGCCGGGTCGGACTGCGCGAGCCGCGAGTGCAGCGCTCCCGATCCCTCGGCCGCGAGCTCTCCCTCCAGCCGCGCGCGTACCTCGGGATCGGTGCCGGGGAAGTCCATGGCGTCGATGGCGCCCCTCACGTACAGCCCCGAACCGCCGACCAGCACGGGGACGCGTCCCGCGGAGCGGAGCCTGTCGATCTCGGCTCGGGCGAGCCTCTGGTACTCGGCGACGCTCGCGACGGCTGTGACGTCCCAGATGTCGAGCAGGTGGTGCGGGACGCCTCCGCGCTCGTCGGCCGGCAGTTTGGCCGTGCCGATGTCCATGCCCCTGTAGAGCTGCATCGAGTCCGCGTTGATCACCTCACCGCCGAGGTGACGGGCGAGCTCGACGCCCAGGTCGGACTTCCCCGCAGCGGTCGGTCCGACCACGGCGACGACCGGCGGTTCGCTGCGGAATGACGAAGGAAGGGCGGAGGGATTCACGCCGTCAGTGTCGCAAACCCCCGTGACGTCCCTTCTCCCCGAAGTGCCGCGCAACACGGCCCCGAGCAGCTTCATTGCACTTTTCAAGTGTTTCCCGAGCTGTTCTCCGGGAGCCCGCGGCCCGGTGTTGAGGGGCCGACGCCTCCCGAAGCGCCGGATCGCGGCCGAATGAGTAAGGTCAGGAGTGTAGGTATGGGCGTCTTTGTGCGACTTCTGCACCCTTCTCCGATCCGCCTCGGAAGCCGCCCGCCGGTGCCGCCTAGGCTGCCGGACCGGCGAGCGGGAGAGAAAGGCAGGAGGTCGGTGCCGCACCGGCGGCTGAGGACGAGAGCGAGGATCTCGGTTCCCGAGCCGGCGGTCGCCCGAGGCAGCCGCCGGCGGCGAAGCCGGCGACGCCCGCAACTGAAACGCCGCTCAGGCACACCGGACAGAAGGAAGGTGGCCACCATGGGCTTCATGGACAAGGTCAAGGGCATGCTGGGCCAGCACAGCGACAAGGTCTCCAAGGGCGTCGACAAGGCCGGCAAGATGGCCGACTCCAAGACCAAGGGCAAGTACAGCGACCAGATCCGGAGCTCCACCCAGAAGGCCAAGGACCAGGCCGAGAAGCTCGGCCGGCAGGACGGCGGCGGGAAGGGACGCGATTCCGGCGGGGGCCGCGGCAAGGGCCCCGGCGGAGCCTGACCAAGCAGCCAGGCAGCCAGGAGGCCAAGCGGACCGAACCGGCCGCCGAACGCCCAGGCACGCGGGCGTGGGCTCCGGAGTACCCCGGAGCACACGCCCGCTTCCGTACGAGCGGGTCGTAGGCGGCTCCCCGACGGCGCCCGTCAGCTCCAGCTGGCGACGAGGTACCCGACGCCGTACGGAGCCTCGTCGTAGAGCAGGCGCCCCTCGAATCCGCCGCCTGGTTCGGCGCCGGCCTCGCCCCTTCCGGCTGCCGCCGCGCCCGCGAGCACGTGCCAGCTCGAACGTCCGGACGCACCCAGTTCGTACCCGAGCTCCTCGTCCAGAGCGAGGAGCTGCTCCGGGCTCGCCTCGTCCAGCGCGCGGGCGGCACGGGCGTCGAACGCAGCGGCACGTTCGTCGAAGTAGCCGGGGGCCTTGAGGGTGCGGCAGTTCGTGCCGTCGCCCATCACGAGCAGGGCCAACCGCTCGTCCGAAGCGGACAGTTGGGCCCCGACGGTCTCGCACCGCTCCCTGTTCAGGGGCTCGCCGACGCCGAGGCCCTCGACGGGGGCGGCAGTCCACTCCGCGCGGCTCAGCAGCCACGCGCCGACGGCCAGGGACGAGGGCAGCGGGTGCGCGTCCGGGACCGGGTCGCCCTTGCCGAGCGTGACGTCCAGGTCGACTCCGAAGCCGCGGAAGGAACCGCGCGCCCCCTGGGCGTACGTTCCGCGCGCGGGGGGATCGGCCGGGCCGACGACCACGAGTTTCCCCGGGCGGGCCGCGGCGAGACGTCTCAGCGCTTCTTCGCAGGCCGCGCGGGCTGCGTCCATCTCGTGGGCCGCACCTCCCGCGACCTCGGGAACGAGCAGCGGCGGACAGGGGCATACGGCTGCGGCGACAAGCATGGCGCGCAGCTTAACGCCGTGAGTCGCTCTGCGTAACCGCTCGATCATCAGGTAATTACGGCGAGCGGTACGGGACCGGGAATCCGGCACGGTGCGGCGCCCGAAGTCTCACCCGTCGCGCTCGTGTACGAGTGCCGCCCCCGGTGCAGCCGATGTGGGCCGTACTCCCGCCCCCCTGCGAACGATGAACACCGCGTAGCCGCAGGTGACTTCACAAACCGGCGGTGGCGGTCTCCAGCGCCGTCCGCCGGTGGCGGACGTGACTCGGCCGTCCGGCTCCGCGCGTCAGCGGACTCCGCAGCCGCCGGTGTCGGCCGGAAGCGGCTCCGGGACGCCCACCGTCGGCAGCCCGAGCATGACGCCCTGCTGCTGCGCGCCCGTGGCGGGCGCCGCGTGCCGGGCCTCCCAGGCGTCGCCCGCGCGGGTGCGGCGCACGGAGAGCGGCGGGGCCTCCGCGAGCAGGTGGTGCGGTGCCGCGTAGGTGATCCCGACCGTCACCGTGTCGCCCGGGCGTACGGTCTCCTGCGGTGGCGCGAAGTGCACGAGCCTGTTGTCGGGGGCCCGCCCGGACAGCCGCTTCGTGGCGTTGTTCTTCCGGCCCTCGCCCTCCGCGACGAGCAGTTCCAGCGTCCGGCCGACCTGCTTCTTGTTCTCCTCCCAGGAGATCTCCTCCTGGAGTTCGACCAGGCGCTCGTACCGCTCCTGCACGACCTTCTTGGGGATCTGCCCGTCCATCTCGGCTGCGGGCGTCCCGGGGCGCTTGCTGTACTGGAACGTGAAGGCCTGCGCGAAGCGGGCCTCCCGTACGACGTGGAGCGTCTCCAGGAAGTCCTCCTCGGTCTCCCCTGGGAACCCCACGATGATGTCCGTGGTGATGGCCGCCTCCGGCATCGCGGCCCGCACCTTCTCGATGATGCTGAGGAAGCGCTCCTGGCGGTAGGAGCGCCGCATCGCCTTCAGCACCTTCGACGAGCCCGACTGCAACGGCATGTGGAGCTGCGGCATCACGTTCGGCGTCTCCGCCATTGCCGCGATCACGTCGTCGGTGAAGTCCCGGGGGTGCGGCGAGGTGAAGCGGACCCGCTCCAGTCCCTCGATGCGGCCGCAGGCGCGGAGCAGCTTGCTGAACGCCTCGCGGTCGCCGATGTCGGAGCCGTAGGCGTTGACGTTCTGCCCGAGCAGCGTGATCTCGCTGACGCCCTCGTCGACGAGGGCTTCGATCTCGGCGAGGATGTCGCCGGGACGGCGGTCCTTCTCCTTGCCGCGCAGCTGCGGAACGATGCAGAAGGTGCAGGTGTTGTTGCACCCGACGGAGACGGAGACCCACGCCGCGTAGGCGCTCTCGCGCCGCGTGGGCAGCGTCGAGGGGAACGCCTCCAGCGACTCGGCGACCTCCACCTGCGCCTCTTCGCGGATGCGGGCCCGCTCCAGCAGTACGGGCAGCTTCCCCACGTTGTGGGTGCCGAAGACGACGTCGACCCAGGGGGCCTTCTTCACGATCGTCTCGCGGTCCTTCTGCGCGAGGCAGCCGCCGACAGCGATCTGCATGCCGGGACGGGAGGCCTTCTTCGGCGCGAGCTGGCCGAGATTGCCGTACAGCCGGTTGTCGGCGTTCTCGCGCACCGCGCAGGTGTTGAAGACGACGACGTCGGCGCCGTCGGCGTCCCCGGGCGCGCGCACGTAACCCGCGTCCTCCAGCAGACCGGCCATCCGCTCGCTGTCGTGGACGTTCATCTGGCAGCCGAACGTCCGCAGCTGATATGTCTTCGCAGTCATCTCAGTCGACCAGGGTACGCGCTCCCTCAGGGCCCCCGCCCCTCGCTTACCGGGCCGCGGGCTGGCACGATCACGCGCATGTTCAGCTTCCGCCGCATCCTTCCCGGCACGGGCAGCGACCGCTCGCGCCGGCGCTCGCTGCTGCGTGCCGGAGCAGCGGCCGCCGTGGTGCTGTCCCTGCTGCTGTGGTGGCTGATCCCCGGCGGACGCTCAGCGCCCAGTGGCACCGTCTCGTTCGCCACGGGAGTCCCCACGGGTGTGTACGCGCGCTACGGCTCGCTCCTCAAGGAGCGCGTGGACCGCGAGATGCCGGGTGTCGACATGCGGCTGCTGCCCAGTCAGGGCTCTGTGCAGAACCTGGAGATGGTCTCGTCCGGCAAGGCGTCCTTCACGATCGCCGCCGCCGACGCGGTGGCCACCTACCGCGACGACGGGGAGAAGGGCGCCGGCCGGCTGCGCGCGTGTGCACGGCTGTACGACGACTACATGCAGCTCGTCGTCCCCGCGGGCTCTGCCGTGCGCAGTGCGAAGGACCTCGAGGGACTGCGCGTGGGCGTCGGCCAGGAGCGCTCCGGTGTGAATCTCATCGCGGGGAGGCTGCTGCGTGCTGCCGGGCTGGACGTCGACAAGGACGTGCACGCTGTGCGCGCGGGGATCGACCGGATGCCCGGCATGCTCGAGGAGGGGAAGCTCGACGCGTTCTTCTGGTCGGGCGGCCTGCCGACCAACGCGATCGAGGGCCTCGCCGCGAAGACCAACATCCAGCTCGTCCAGCTCGGCGACCTCGTACCGAAGCTGCACGCCCTCGAACCCGAGACCCGCTACTACCGGGCAGCGGTGATGCCTCCGGACGCGTACCCGGCCGTCCAGCAGGGCGAGCCGGTCAAGACGGTGGCAGTGGCCAATCTGCTGGTGACGACGGACCGTACGGACACCGCTTTGACGGAGGGTGTGACGCGGGCGGTCCTCAGGAGCCGCGACCAGATCGGCGACAAGGTCCACGCGGCGCAGAAGGTCGACCTGCGTACCGCGATCTACACGGCTCCGCTGGCGCTGCACGGGGGCGCGCGGGACTACTACCGCTCGGTCAAGCCGTAGCGCACTGTCCGTGCAGGCCCGACTCCAGGGACGGGCACTGCGGGGCGGGTACAGCGCCACGGTCGGGCTGGTATTCGGCCTATCTGAACGGACCGGCCCCGCGGAGGTCTCTGTTCTGTCATGCTCACCGCGACGGTTCGGCGAGACCGGAGCGCGCTGCCGACAGCCGCGACCGGTGCCCATCAAACTCCGAGTCGAGCAGGCCGCCGCCCCCATGGGCGGCCTGCTCGGCGGTCGGACAGCTGCACGCTCGACGGCCGGACAGTGCACCGCTTCCCGGCACCTCTGCCGTAGCACTCCTGCGTCGTGCCCCCGCCCTCGCAACTCTCCTTTCGCGCCTCTGCCTTCGGCGAATCTGCCGGGGGCCGAGAACTCTTGGGCAGGCACGGAACCCCGCCGAGTGTGGAGGACAGCGGCATCCCGGCCGCCCCACACATGGAGGAGCGATGGCCCTGCTGACGACCGGCCCGCAGCCGGTGCGCGACGCGCGAACCGCCGACGAGGACACTCCCCGCACCCGCTTCGACGACCACCTGGCGGAGCAGCTGGTCGCACAGCGCATCGTGCTGCTGGGCACGCAGGTCGACGAGGTATCCGCGAACCGGGTCTGCGCACAGCTGCTCATGCTGTCCGCCGAGGACCCGAGGACAGACATCTGCCTGTTGATCAACAGTCCCGGCGGCTCTGTCACGTCCGGCCTGGCGATCTACGACACGATGCAGCTCGTCCCCAACGACGTCTCGACTCTGGCCATGGGATTCGCCGCCAGCATGGGCCAGTTCCTGCTCACCGTCGGAGCGGCGGGAAAGCGCTTCGTGATGCCCAGCACGCGGATCATGATGCACCAGCCGTCCGCCGGGATCGGAGGACCGGCCGCCGACATCGCGATCCAGGCGGAGAACCTCGAGTTCATGAAGCGGACGATCGAACGGATCACCGCGTCGCACAGCGGTCAGGACGTCGGGACGATCTCCGAAGACAGCGACCGCGACCGCTGGTTCACGGCGGAGCAGGCGACTGAGTACGGACTGGCCGACCGCGTCGTCGAATCGCTCGCGGACGTCCGCCCGGCCCGCACGCAGCGACGGATGGGGCTGTCATGAGCCAGTACACGATCCCGACGGTCGTCGAACGCACGCCGCAGGGCGAGAGGGCGTACGACATCTACAGCCGGCTCCTGGCCGACCGCGTCATCTTCCTCGGCACGGAGATCGACGACGGAGTGGCGAACGTCGTCATCGCACAGCTCCTCCACCTGGAGGCGTCGAACCCGGAGCGGGAGGTGTCGATCTACATCAACTCGCCCGGCGGCTCGTTCACTTCGCTCATGGCGATCTACGACACGATGACGTTCGTCGGCGCCCCGATCTCCACGTTCTGCGTCGGTCAGGCCGCCTCCACCGCCGCGGTCCTGCTCGCGGGCGGCGACGCGGGGCGCCGCTTCGTCCTCGATCACTCGCGTGTGCTGCTGGGGCAGCCCGCGAGCGGCGGCCACCAGGGGACGGTCTCCGATCTCAGCCTGCAGGCCAAGGAGATGCTGCGCATCCGGTCCCAGGTCGAGGAGGTCCTCTCCAAGCACACACGCCACGACGTCGGGACCCTCCGCGCCGACATGGACCGCGACAAGGTGTTCACCGCTCACGAGGCGGTGGCGTACGGGCTCGCCGACGAGGTGCTCACGAAGCGCGCAGTAGCGGCTGCCTGACGCGACGTTCCGTCGCCGCCTTCAGTTTCGCCGCTCTCCGCCCTCCGCAACGTCGGGCGGAGGGCGGCGGCGCCGGACACGTCGTCAGGCGGCGAGGCGCATCTCCCCGTGCAGGGGGCTTGTACGGGCGCCGCTGCGCCGGGGGCCCACGGCGTCGGGCCGGCGCGCGAGGAACGAGGCGGTCGAAGCGGGCACCGTGCGCTGCGCCGACACCCGGGCGATCCCTGCGAGGCGCACCAGCTCCTCGTGTGCCAGGACGAGGAGGCCCGCGAGATCCAGGCCGAGCGCCCTCGCGGCTGCCGCGAGCACTTCGGACGACGCCTCCTTGAGACCGCGCTCCACCTCGGAGAGGTACGGCATCGAGATGCGGGCGGTCTCCGCCACGTCCTTGAGCGTGCGGTCCTGAGCGAGCCGTTCACGCCGCAGGACGTCGCCGACGACGTCCCTCCACAGGGGCTCCTTCACGGCAGCGGGACCACCAGGAACGGCGGGGCGCCCCGCCGCGGGGTCCCCGGGGCGCACGGGCGGGCGCCCCTGCCCGTGCGGTGGGTGCGGCGGCGCCGTCTCGGGCGGGCACAGAGGGATGACGCGGGCTCGTTTCGCGGCGTGTTGGGTCACCTTCCCAGCGTAGGAGCGCGGAGCTCCTGGGGAAGGCAGCAGCGGTCTGCCCTCGGCGAAACAGCGTTGCCGGCGCAGCCGCCGGACGCGCTCACGGCGGGCGGCGGCACCGCCCCTTGGCGGCGGACCGCCGGCTGTCGCACCCGTGCCCCGGCGGCCCGCCGGACTGGCCGCCGGATCAGGCGTCCGGGTCGAACGGGATGTCGTCCGGCTTGGCCTCGGCGAGGTGCGCGTTGAAGGTGTCGTCCTTGATGCCGAGTGTCGCGTCGCCGAAGTCCGCGGCCGTGAGCTTGTCGCGCACGCCCTCGGGGAAGCCGTTCCAGCCGACCAGGGTCGGGTACTGCCACGCGCCCTTGTGGTTCTCCGGGGGTTCGTCGCCTCCGTCGTTCTTGGCGGCCCGGAAGCAGTGCGTGCTCACCCCGTCCTTGTGGTAGACGACCTTCGGGTGCGTGCCGTCGAACGGCAGGTCCGCGGCCTTGTGGACGGCGAACCCGCCGTGCTGGGAGGTCGAGACGTACTCGGCCTTCCCGTCCTTCACCCACACCACGATGTGTTCCCAGTCGTGCCTGTGGCCGGCGCTGCCAGGGCCGAGGGAGACCTGGTCCTTCTCGAAGTAGGAGGCGTAGACGATGCCGCACCATCCGTTGTTGCACTTCTCGCGCGAGTAGTTGTTGGTGTTGTCGAGGTCGGATTCGTCGTGGCACTCGCCGTTGACGTCGCCGCCCAGCTTCAGCCCCTCGTTCAGCGTCCCGTCGGCGCCTATCGCGGGGGTGGCGTAGCAGCCGTCGGTGTCGTAGTCGTAGGCGGGCTGGAACGTCTTCTCGCGTTCCTCCGCGCCGGCCGGCAGCGCCGGCGGTGGTCCCTCGACGGCTGAGGCGGGGAACGCGAGCAGTGCCAGGACGGCGGCGGTTCCCGCGGCTCCGGCGATCGACAGCCGCCTCAGCCGCCGGCGCGCGGGCTCCGGGCCGGTGGTCTTCTCCACGTTGCGTCCTCCTCATCGGCCCGGCAGGGCCCGGAACTCCGTACCGAACTGAACTGAACGGACTGGGTTGGCATGCGCATGATTGCCGCGGGCGAAACATCCTCCGCCTCGTGGGCACCGCACCACAAGGCGCCGGAGCGTCCGCGCGTGATGCCAGGGGCAGTTCGACGCTGAGGAATCCGCGTCTCTCCGGCAGAGGCGCACCCGGCAGATCGCGCCGGCCCCAACAGGCGGACCGCGGCGAGCCGTTCGCCGTCGCTACCAGCGGCCCTCTCACCGAACGGACCGGCAGCGGTGTGCCCTTACGCCACCGCAGGCCGAATCACAAGCGCTATCTTCGCGGCGCGCATGATGGCAGGGTCCCTACCAGGAGGAATGAGGATCCACAGATCGGAGCAGCCGCATGCACGACGACCGCCGCATCGTTGAGGACCGACTGCGCCGCGTCCTGAACGAGCGCATCAGGCCCGCGGTGTACAGCAGCCCCGTACCCCTGACCCTCGGGCGCTGGGACGCACCCGGCGAGCCCGTTCCTGTGGACGAGGGCCTCAACGCGTCCTACGAGCCCGCGAAGGCAGGACAGCGGTGGGGACCCGCGTGGGGCACCACCTGGTTCCGCGTCACCGGGCGCGTCCCGCAGGAGTGGCGGGGCCGGACCGTCGAGGCGGTGCTGGACCTCGGTTTCGACCGGAACATGCCCGGCTTCCAGTGCGAGGGCCTGGTCTACCGCGCGGACGGCGAGGCCGTGAAGGCGCTCAACCCGCGCAACGACTGGGTGCGCATCGCCGATTCGGCGGCGGGCGACGAAGAGATCGAGCTGTTCGTCGAGGCCGCTGCCAACCCGATCGTCAACACCCCGCAGACGCCCACGTACCAGGGCGACAAGCTCACCGCCAGCGACCGTCCGCTCTACCGGCTGCGGCGCATGGAGATCGCGGTCTTCGAGGAAGAGGTCTGGGAGCTGGTCCAGGACCTCGAAGTGACCGGATCGCTGATGCGGGAGCTGCCCCTCGAGGACGCGCGGCGCTGGGAACTGCTGCGTGCCGTCGAGGACGCGCTGGACGCCCTCGACCTCCATGACATCGTTGGCACCGCCTCCGCCGCCCGCGCCGCACTCAGCAGGGTGCTGTCCACGCCGGCGCGCCCGTCGGCCCACCGCATCAGTGCCGTCGGGCACGCGCACATCGACTCCGCGTGGCTCTGGCCCGTCCGCGAGACGGTGCGGAAGGTCGCCCGTACGGCTTCCAACATGGTCAACCTCATGGACGACCACCCCGAGTTCATCTTCGCCATGTCGTCCGCGCAGCAGCTGGCCTGGATCAAGGAGCACCGGCCGGAGGTCTACGCGAAGGTCAAGAAGAAGGTCGCGGACGGCCAGTTCGTGCCGGTCGGCGGTATGTGGGTGGAGTCCGACACGAACATGGTCGGCGGCGAGGCCATGGTGCGGCAGTTCCTCTACGGAAAGCGGTTCTTCCTCGACGAGTTCGGCGTGGAGACCAAGGAGGTGTGGCTGCCCGACTCCTTCGGCTACACGGCGGCCATGCCGCAGATCGTGAAGCTGGCGGGAGCGAAGTGGTTCCTGACCCAGAAGATCTCCTGGAGTGAGACGAACAAGTTCCCCCACCACTCCTTCTGGTGGGAGGGCATCGACGGCACGCGGGTCTTCACGCACTTCCCGCCGGTCGACACCTACAACTCCGATCTCGGCGGCGAGGAGATGGCGCACGCCGCCCGCAACTACCAGGAGAAGGGCGGCGCCACGCGCTCGCTCGCTCCCTTCGGCTGGGGCGACGGGGGCGGCGGTTCCACGCGCGAGATGCTCGCCCGCGCCGAGCGGCTGAAGGACCTCGAGGGCTCGCCGCGCGTGACCATCGAGAAGCCTTCGGCCTTCTTCTCGAAGGCGGAGGAGGAGTACGCGCAGAAGGCGCCCGTGTGGGCGGGCGAGCTCTACCTGGAGCTGCACAGGGGCACGTACACCTCGCAGGCCAAGACCAAGCAGGGCAACAGGCACAGCGAATCCCTGCTGCGCGAGGCCGAGTTGTGGGCTGCGACGGCCGCGGTGCGGACAGGGCACACCTATCCGTACGAGCAGCTCGACGCGTTGTGGAAGACGGTGCTGCTGCACCAGTTCCACGACATCCTGCCGGGTTCGTCGATCGCCTGGGTGCACCGTGAGGCCCGTGAGACCTACGCCCGGGTGAAAGCGGAGCTCGAAGGGATCATCGGGGAGGCGCAGGCCGCCCTCGCCGGGGAGGGCGACGTCCCGCTCGTCTTCAACGCTGCCCCGCACGCGAGGGACGGCGTCCCCGCGGGCGGAGCAGCGCCTGCCCGGGAGCGCGCCGGCGGCACACCCGTGTCGGCCGAGGAGCGTCCCGGCGGGGGCTGGGTCCTCGCCAACGGGCTGCTCCGGATCGAGGTGGACGCGCGCGGTCTGGTCGTATCGGCATACGACAAGGAAGCGCAGCGAGAGAACGTCGCGCCCGGCGGTGCGGCCAACCTGCTGCAGGTGCACCCCGACTTCCCCAACCACTGGGACGCCTGGGACGTCGACGCCTTCTACCGCCACAACGTCACCGACCTCACGGACACCGACGAACTGACGCTGGCGGAGTCCGGCGAGGAGCGTGCCACCGTGCGTGTGGCCCGCACCTTCGGAGGCTCCTCCGTGGTGCAGCGGCTCACGCTGCGCGCGGGCGCGAAGGTGCTGGACGTCGAGACCGAGGTGGACTGGCACGAGACGGAGAAGTTCCTGAAGGCCGCCTTCCCGCTGGACGTGAAGGCCGACCGCTCCGCGTCCGAGACGCAGTTCGGGCACGTCTTCCGCCCCACGCACACCAACACCTCGTGGGAGACCGCCAAGTTCGAGATCTGCGCCCACCGCTGGCTCCACGTGGAGGAGCCCGGCTGGGGTGCCGCCGTCGTGAACGACTCGACGTACGGGCACGACGTCACGCGCGAAGTCCGCTCCGACGGCGGCCAGACGACCACTGTCCGGCTGTCGCTGCTGCGGGCGCCCCGTTACCCGGACCCCGAGACGGACCAGGGAACGCACACACTGCGCTTCGCGTTCGCGCCGGGTGCCACGCTGGGCGACGCCGTGCGGGAGGGCCACTGGATCAACCTTCCGGAGCGTACGGTGGCGGGCTCCGGCAGCGGCGTCGCGCCGCTGGTCGGCGTGGACAACGACCAGGTCGTCGTCGAAGCCGTCAAGCTCGCCGAGGACCGCAGCGGTGACCTCGTGGTGCGGCTCTACGAGTCGCACGGCGGGCGCGCGCGGACGGTGCTCTCCACCGGCACCCCGGTCACGTCCGTGACGGAGACGGATCTGCTGGAGCGGCCCCTCGCGGATGCCGAGGCGCGGGAGCTGACCGCGGACGGCACGGTCGAGGTCGCGCTGCGTCCCTTCCAGATCCTCACCCTCCGGCTGGGCAGGCAGACGGCCCAGCAGTAGGACGGTTCGCTGCCGGGACGGCGTCCGGACCGCGTCGCCATACGCGCGTCCCAGCCGTCCCGGCAGTGCGATCCGGAAGTTCCAGCAGTGACAACCGGCAGTCCGTCCGGGCCGGTCAGGTCCTCGGCCCGCCCGGACCGGTCAGGTTCTCCATCGTTTGGACCGGTCAGCTTTTCGGCTTCTCCTGGCCGCTCCCCCGACGGCCTGGCGGGTCGTCCGGTGAGGGCTTCGTACGCGGCACGGTGATCACCACGCGCAGGCCGCGCGGCTCGTTGCGCCGGTAGGCGATGCGCGCCCCTCCGGAGGCCAGCAGCGCCTGCGTGATGGACAGGCCCAGCCCCGACCCCGACACGTTCTGGTGCCGGCTGCTGCGCCAGAAGCGGTCGCCGATGCGCTCCATCTCCTCCTCGCTGAGGCCCGGCCCGCCGTCCGCGACGGTGAGCGTGACCTGGTCCCCCTCGGACGCGACGCCCACTGTGACCGGCCCGCCCTCGGGTGTGAACTTCAGGGCGTTGTCGACCACCGCGTCGAGCGCGCTGGACAGTGCGACGGGATCGGCCCAGCCGGTTGCGGCGGCGGAACCCTCCGACGTCAGCCGGACGCCCTTCCGCTCAGCGACGGGACGCCACGCCGCCACGCGTTCCGCCGCCAGCTCGGCCACGTCGGTCAGCCGCAGGTCGGCCGGTGCGTGCTCGGCCAGCGCCAGGTCGAGCAGGTCGTCCAGTACCCGGGCGAGGCGCTTGCCCTCGGACTGGACGGACTCGAACTCCTCGTTCGCTTGCGGCAGTTCGAGTCCCAGCAGTTCGATGCGCAGCAGCAGGGCAGCAAGCGGATTGCGCAACTGGTGCGACGCGTCCGCCACGAACGCCCGCTGCTGCTCCAGTACGTCCTCGACGTTGTCGGCCATCTCGTTGAACGAGCGGGCCAGCCGCCTCAGCTCTGGCGGTCCTTCGGAGACGGCCACCCGTGACTTGAACTTCCCCAGCGCGATCTCGTGGGCGGCCCTGTCCAGCGTGCGCACGGGCCGCAGCACCCAGCCCGTCAGCCGCAGGGCGAGTCCGACGGCCAGCAGCATCGCGGCGAACTCGCCCACGGCGATCGGCAGCCAGTCCCGCACGATCCGGGAACGCAACTGCCCGGTCGGCGAGTCGGTCAGTACGACGGCTGCCACGTCGCCGTCCCGGATGACGGGCGAGGCGACGGCGATTCGCGCGTCCCCCTGCCACGGCCACACCTGAGCGGGGTCGTGGCTGCGGCGCCCCGCCAGCGCCTCGGCGAAGGCGTCGGAGCCCTGGCCGTCCTCGGGGACCTGCCAGCCCTCCGGCGCGACCCCCATAGGGCGGCCGTCGCGGAGAAAGACACCGACGTCGATGCCGTACAGGTCGTGGTAGCGGTCGAGCTCGTCCTGGAGGATCTCGCGGCGTTCGTCGTCCCCGCTGGACGTCGCGACGAACTGCGCGAGCGCGGCGAAGCGCGCGGTGTCGTCGATCCTGTCCACCACCACGCGCTGCTGCTGCGCGGCGGCCTGGCTGGCCGCGAGGGGGAAGCCCAGGGCGAGGAGCACACCCGCCAGGAGGACGAGCAGCAGCGGTAGCAGACGGGCATGCATCGCGGATCCCTGCCGGCCCCGGTCGCCTAGGCCGTCTGCGACGGCACGACGAGCCGGTAGCCCACGCCCCGCACCGTCTCGATCAGCGCGGGCTGCTGCATCTTCGAGCGCAGGGAGGCGATGTGCACCTCCAGCGTCCGTCCGGTGCCCTCCCAGCTGGTGCGCCAGACCTCGCTGATGATCTGCTCGCGCCGGAAGACGACCCCCGGCCGCTGCGCCAGCAGCGCCAGCACCTCGAACTCCTTGCGGGTGAGAGCGACAGGAACACCCTCGACGTAGACCTGGCGCATGGACAGCTCGATGGTGACCGGCCCCAGCCGGAGCGTGCGGTCCGCGGCGGCGGAGCCGCCGGCGGCGCCCGTGCCCCCCAGCGCGCCCGGTGCGCCGGAGCCGTTGCCGGAGGTGTCGCCGCTGTCCTCGGGCGCCGCGCGGCGGCTGACCGCGTGGATGCGCGCCAGGAGTTCGCCTGTGTCGTAGGGCTTGACCACGTAGTCGTCGGCGCCCAGGTTCAGGCCGTGGATCCGGGACCGGACCCCGCCGCGGGCGGTCACCATGATCACGGGGGTGGAGCTGATCTTCCGGATGCGCCCGCAGACCTCGAAGCCGTCCTGGTCGGGGAGGCCGAGATCGAGGAGGACGACACCGAAGGGAGGGGCGTCGTCGGCGGGCAGCAGTTCCCGAAGCGCCTCCTCGCCGCTGCGGGCGTGGACCACATCGAAGCCGTGCCGTTCCAGCACCGCTGAGAGCGCCGCGGCGACGTGGTTGTCGTCCTCGACGAGCAGCAGCCTCACTCCGGCCTCCCTTCGAATAGTCGTGCCTGCCGTTCGGCGAGTCTGCACCGGCACTGCATCCACGCGCATTCGCGCAGGTGAGTCAAGGGGCTTCCGGTGACGCGGAACGTACCGTTATGCAGCCGGTACGACACAGTGCGCAATTCCCCCGCCGCCCTTGCACCGTCCTCCCGGGGCCCGCCTCCGTGGCGTCCCCAGTGGCACAAGCAGCCCCGTAGCCTGGGCAGGCGCTCGCACAGTGTGCCGTTTCGCGACGCGATCGTTATGCTCAATTTCCCCTCAGATGTAATGACGCTGGTGGCAGTCGCTCATTAGTGTCCTCGCAACCGACGAGGACGGAGCTACACGCCGATGAGCGAAGTATCGGTGACCAAGGACGCCGCGCCGGCCGCGGACGACCTGGTCGTACTGGACAACGTCAACAAGCACTTCGGCGCGCTTCATGTGCTCCAGGACATCGACCTGACCATCTCCCGCGGGGAGGTCGTCGTCGTCATCGGGCCCTCGGGGTCCGGCAAGTCCACGCTGTGCCGCACCATCAATCGCCTCGAGACGGTCGACTCGGGCAGCATCTCCATCGACGGCAAGCCGCTGCCCCAGGAGGGCAAGGCGCTGGCCAAGCTGCGCGCGGACGTCGGGATGGTCTTCCAGGCGTTCAATCTCTTCGCGCACAAGACGGTGCTCGAGAACGTGATGCTCGGACAGACCAAGGTCCGCCGCACGGACAAGCAGGAGGCCGAGAAGAAGGCACGGGCTCTGCTGGACCGCGTGGGCGTGGGGAACCAGGCGGACAAGTACCCGGCGCAGCTCTCCGGAGGCCAGCAGCAGCGCGTGGCCATCGCCCGCGCGCTCGCCATGGACCCCAAGGTGATGCTCTTCGACGAGCCCACCTCCGCGCTCGACCCCGAGATGATCAACGAGGTCCTCGAGGTCATGAAGCAGCTCGCCGACGAAGGCATGACGATGGTCGTCGTCACCCACGAGATGGGCTTCGCGCGCTCGGCCGCGAACAGGGTCGTCTTCATGGCGGACGGCCGCATCGTCGAGGAGGCGACACCGGACCAGTTCTTCAACAACCCTCGCAGCGACCGCGCGAAGGACTTCCTCGCGAAGATCCTCCACCACTGACGTGTCCGCCGAGCGGAGGGCCGCGATCCAGACTGGCCCAGGCGCATGCGACCGCCGACAGGCTTCCCGCACCCCCGGCTCTCACCCCACCGACAGCCGGACCGCCGGACGCCCCCACGCACCGATACCGAGCAAGGGATGTTTCTCATGAAGTTCCGCAAGAGCGCCGCTTCGGCGGCCGTGGTCCTCTCCGTCGTCCTCTCCGCCGCCGCCTGCGGCGGCAAGGAGGGCCCCGCTGGTGACAAGCCGGGCGGCGACACCGACAAGAAGGCTCTGCCGACTTACAAGGTCGCCAAGGACGTCGACGTCGACTCCCCCGTGATCAAGAAGGCGCAGAAGCGCGGCAAGCTGATCATCGGCGCCAAGTCCGACCAGCCCTACCTCGGCTTCCAGGACCCCTCCTCCAAGGAGTACGAGGGCTTCGACATCGAGGTCGCCAAGATGGTCGCGGCGGACCTGGGTTTCGACCCGGAGAAGGAGATCCAGTTCAAGACGATCGACTCCTCGGTCCGTGAGACCGCGATCTCCAAGGGCCAGGTCGACCTGATGGTCGGCACCTACACCATGAACGACGAGCGCAAGAAGCAGGTCAGCTTCGCGGGCCCGTACTACATGGCCGGCCAGGACCTGCTGGTCCGCAAGGACGAGAAGTCCATCAAGGGCCCGGACAGCATCAAGGGCAAGAAGGTCTGCTCGATCACCGGCTCGACGCCGCTGCAGAACATCAAGGACAACAAGTCGAAGTACGGCGCGACGGCCGTCGAGTTCGGCAAGTACACCGACTGCGTCAAGCAGCTGCTCGACGGCCAGGTCGACGCCATGACCACCGACGACGCCATCCTCAAGGGCTACGCCGCCGAGCGTCCCACCAAGCTCAAGGTCGTCGGGGAGACCTTCAGCGAGGAGCCGTACGGCATCGGCCTGAAGAAGGACGACAAGGCGCTGCAGGAGGCCGTGCTCGACGCCGTCGAGGCGCACCAGAAGGACGGCAGCTACAAGAAGGCGTACGACGCGACGCTGGGCCGCTCCGGCTCCAAGTTCGAAGAGCCCCCGGCCCTCGAGCGCGGCTGAGTCCGCGCCTGCGGGGCCTGACGGCGCGCCGCGCCCCGTGAACGCTGCCGGCGCGCCGCAAGCCCTGCCGGCCACCGGCGTCACCCGCCGTCCCGTACGCCCGCCTCGCGGGCGGGCGTACGGGACGCGGCATTTCCCTGACCGCCCAGCGGAGACCCTATGAATGTTCTGCTCGATCACCTGGACCTGTTCCGCGACGGATTCATCGGAACGGTCTCACTGACCGCGACCAGCGCTCTGCTGGCACTCGTGCTGGGCGTGCTGATAGCCGGCTTCCGGGTCTCACCCGTGCCGCCCCTGCGCGTCTTCGGCACCGTGTGGGTGACGCTGCTGCGCAACACCCCGCTGACGCTGCTGTTCCTCGTCGCCTTCTTCGTCCTGCCGCAGGTCGTCTTCCCCGGCATCAGCTCGTACGTCCTGGGCGTGCTGGCGCTGGGCCTCTACACGTCGGCGTTCGTCTGCGAGGCGGTCCGCTCAGGCATCAGCACCGTGCCTCTCGGACAGGCGGAGGCGGCTCGCAGCCTCGGCATGACCTTCGTACAGACCCTCCGGATGGTCGTACTGCCGCAGGCGACCCGGACGGTGCTGCCGCCTCTCAGCAGCATCATCATCGCGCTGACGAAGAACTCGGCCATCGCCGGCGCCTTCAACAACCCCGAACTCTTCAGCGTGCAGAAGGTGCTGAGCGACAAGGGCTTCAACGTCATGGTCATCTTCGTCTGGGTGGCCCTCGCCTACCTCGTCCTCGTCTTCGCGATCAGCGGTCTCTTCCGCTTGCTGGAGCGCCGTCTGGAGGTCGCCCGATGAGCTCGTCCGTCCTCTTCGACGCACCCGGGCCCAAGGCCCGCATGCGCAACCGCCTGTACGCCGTGATCGGCTCGGCCGGCCTTGTGGCGCTCCTGGGCTTCGTCGTCTACCGGCTCGCCGCCAAGGGCCAGTTCGACGGCGCCATGTGGGACATCTTCAACTACGCGGGCGTCCGCAACTCCATCGTCACGGGTCTCGTCAGCACGCTCCAGGCGTTCGCCATGGCCGGGGTGCTGTCGCTCGTCCTCGCGGTGCTGCTGGCCGTGGCGCGGCTGTCGGACCACAAGCCCGTCAGCTGGGTCGCCACCGGCATCATCGAACTCTTCCGGGCCGTACCGCTGCTGATCACCATCTACGTGCTGTGGGTGGGCTTCTTCACCAGCGAGCCGCTGTGGGCCGTCGTCATCGGGCTCACGCTCTACAACGGCGCCGTACAGGCCGAGGTGCTGCGTGCGGGCATCGTCGCCGTGCCGAAGGGGCAGAGCGAAGCCGCGTACGCCCTGGGCATGAGCAAGACCCAGGTCATGACGACGGTGCTGATCCCGCAGGCCGTGCGGTCGATGCTGCCGACGATCGTCAGCCAGCTCGTGGTGACCCTCAAGGACACGTCGCTGGGCTTCGTCATCACGTACGAGGAACTGCTCTACGCCGGACGTCAGATGGCCAGCACCATCCTCGTCGACGGTGAGAACCCCTACGTTCCGGTCGTCCTGGTCTTCGGTGCCATCTACGTCGCCATGTGCCTCGCCCTTTCCGCGCTGGCCAACTGGATCGAGCGGCGCGGACGCCGCACGAAGACCGGCATCAAGGTCGCCGAAGCCCAGAAGGCGACGCCCGACATGGGCAACGCGGGCGGAGGGGCCGCGGTCTGACGGGCAGTCCCCGACCGCTTACTCCGGCGGGGACAGAGCAGTGTACGGACAAGGCGGGGGCGGAGGCCCGGACAGATCATGACAAGTCCGGGCCTCCGCCCCCGCAGCTTGACGGGTGACCTTGCACTGGGTTGCATACATTGCGTGATCGCTCACGAGGCTCCACCTGTGCCGACTCCCCCTTCGCCCGCCGCTCGCGCGGCACGGGTGACGCACGGTGCGGGGCGCCTGGCGCACACCTGCCGCAAGAGCCTGTCCGGCACGCCGACCGGAGCCGGGATCCGCACGGTGACGCGCGCGTGACCGAGTCCGAAGTCATCGTCGTCGGCGCCGGACCGACCGGCCTCGCCCTCTCGCTGGCCCTCGCCAGGTACGGGGTGCCTTCCCTCGTCCTCGACAACGGGGACGGCGAGGTGACGGCGCGGGCAGCCCGCACCTGCGTGCTGCGTCCCGACACGGCGGCATGGCTTCCCTCTGCCCCGGGAGCCGCCGTCCCCGCCGCCCGCTGGACTTCGTGGCGCGCACGGCGCCGCCGCCAGACCATCCACCAGAAGGAACTCGACGAGACGACCGCCCCCTTCCACGTCGAACAGCACGCGCTGGAACGGGCACTGCGCGCGGCACTCGCGCAGGAGAAGCTGGCACGCGTCATGCCGGGCAGCCATCTGGACATCCTCGAGCAGGACGCGGCGGGGGTCACCGCGCACACGCGCCCGCGCGCCAGGGACGGCGGTGACGGCCACGGCGGCGGGACGTGGTGGCGCGGCAGCTACCTGGTGGGCTGTGACGGTGCGCGCTCTACCGTGCGGAAGCTGCTGGGGGTGCCCTTCGCCGGACGTACGGCAGTGGAGCGGCACGCGGTCGCCGCTCTGCGGACGCGGCTCCCGTGGGAGTCGGAGGCGCTGCTGGACCGCGATCTGGACGGCGGGATGAGGGAGGTCACCGCGCGCCCGCTGCCCGGCGGGGTGTGGCGGCTCGACTGGCTGCTGCCGGCGCGAGGCGACCTCGTCACGCCGGAAGCGCTGCTGGACCGCGTCCATTCGACGCTTGCCCACTGGAACCGCGAGAGCGGAGCCGGCAGCTCCGGCAAGGGCGCGGCGGGCGGCGACCCTGACGCCGCGGCGTCCGGCCCGTACGAGCTCCTGGACACGGGAGTGCACACCTCGCATCAGCGGCTTGCCCGGCGGTGGCGTGTGGGGCGTGCCTTTCTCGCGGGGGACGCTGCACATCTGGTGGGCGCTCTCGGAGTGCAGTCCGTGGACGAGGGACTGCGGGACGCCGCCAACCTCGCGTGGAAGCTCGCCCTGGTGTGGCACGAGATGGGCGGAGTGCGCGGGCCGCACGTCGACCGGGACGCCGTCGATGTAGTGCTCGACAGCTACGAGTCGGAGCGGCGCGGCGCCGTCGGCTCCCGGCTGCGCGCGGTCGATCAGGCGCTGCCGCTGGTACGCCGGGAAGGCGGCGGACTACGGGCCATCCTCCCCGGCGGCGGTGCGCGTACGCCGCTGGAGCTGCTGACGGACGGGCACCTCGGGCAGGGACTGCTGGGCTCGCCCGCGGCCTACAGAAGCTCATCGCTGGCCCCGGCACGGGGCACCGTCGACTCGGTGGGTGTCGCCACACAGCCGGGGGAGCTCGTGCGCGACGTACCGGTGATCGCCCTGGACGGCGAACGGGGCCGGCTGCGCGAGCGGCTGTGCGGCAACGGGGGCGAGCTGCTTGTGGTGCTCGTCGCCCCGGGGACCGGGGTGTGGGACAGCAGGCACTGGCTGTCCGCCGGGATAATGCCCGAACTCGCCGCGGCCGTGGGGGCGTTGCCGCTGAAGGCCGAGCTGCTGGTGACGGAGGATTACCCGGGCGCCGCCCCACACACTGTGCTGGTGATACGGCCCGACGGTCACCTGGTGACGGCCCTGCCGGCGCCCCGCATCGCGCAACTGCGCGCGTGCGCGGACGCGTTGCGCGGCGGGCCCTTCACCAGAGCGCGCTCCCCTGCCTCGCGGGACGCACGCCGGTAGCGAGTGCCGCCGGGCCCGCGCGCACATCGGGGTGGAGCCCGATCGGGCGTGGACGTCGTCCTACGGCACCGGACAGTCGGGTACGCGGGACGCGCTCTCGGCGCCGCCCGGCTACCGGATCGGGGCCGTGCCCGTCAGTCGTCCGGCAAGTAGTGCTCCAGCGACTCCCCGTCCTCGCCCTCTTCTTCCAGCGCCCGGCGGACCACACGCAGCGCGAGTCCCTCGCCGTACCCCTTGCGTGCCAGCATCCCGGCGAGGCGCCGTATGCGCTTCTCCTGGGCGAGGCCCCGGGTGCTGCGCAGTTTCCTCTCCACGAGGACGCGGGCCGTCTCCGCCTCCTGTTCGGAGTCGAGTTGCCCGACCGCTTCGTCGACGACTTCCGACTCCACACCCTTCAGGCGCAGTTCGCGGGCGAGGGCCCGGCGGGCGAGCCCCCGGCCGTGGTGCCGGGACTCGACCCAGGCGTCGGCGAACGCCGCGTCGTCGATCAGACCCACCTCTTCGAAGCGGGCGAGTACCTCCTCGGCGGCCTCGTCGGGGATCTCGCGCTTCCTCAGGGCGTCGGCGAGCTGCTTCCTGGTGCGGGGCGTCCCCGTCAGGAGGCGGAGGCAGATCGCTCGGGCGCGCTCTTCCGGGTCCTTCTCCGCGCCCCCGTCCGGACCGCCCCCGGCCGCTGCCTCTCCGCCGCGGCCGCCCCCGGCCGCTGCCTCTCCGCCGCGGCCGCCCGCGGCCGCGCTCTCGCCCCCGCCGTCGCAGTCGAGGTCGCCGTCGAGGTCGCGGTGATCCGCTTCGGGCTCCGGGCCCGCCTGCGGCCGGGCGTCAGAGCCGGAACCGGTGTCCTGTCCGTCCCTGCGCCGGGAGCCGTGTGCCATACGCCTGCGTGATGTGCGCGGTGATCCCACCTCGGCCCTCGACGAGGTGGGACCACCGCTGTCTTCGCGCACCGGCCACTGGCTGCGCCGCGTCACGGATCAGCTCTTCGCAGCGGCGGCCTTGGCGGACTTGGTCTTCGCCGTCGGTGCCGGCACCGACTTGGCCGCGGCAGGCGCTCCGTCCGCCGCCGAGCCCGCCGCGTCGGCGCCGGGCTCGCCCGTGGGCTCCTCCGGAGCCACACCGATACCCAGCTTCTCCTTGATCTTCTTCTCGATCTCGTTGGCCAGGTCCGGATTGTCGCGCAGGAAGTTGCGGGAGTTCTCCTTGCCCTGCCCGAGCTGGTCGCCCTCGTAGGTGTACCAGGCGCCGGACTTGCGGATGAAGCCGTTCTCGACGCCCATGTCGATCAGGCCGCCCTCACGGCTGATGCCCTGCCCGTAGAGGATGTCGAACTCCGCCTGCTTGAAGGGCGGAGCCACCTTGTTCTTGACGACCTTCACGCGGGTCCGGTTGCCCACCGGCTCCGTGCCGTCCTTGAGGGTCTCGATGCGGCGGATGTCGAGCCGCACCGACGCGTAGAACTTCAGCGCCCGGCCACCGGTGGTCGTCTCCGGCGAGCCGAACATCACGCCGACCTTCTCGCGGAGCTGGTTGATGAAGATCGCCGTCGTCTTCGAGTGGTTGAGCGCACCGGTGATCTTCCGCAGCGCCTGGCTCATCAGGCGAGCCTGGAGACCGACGTGCGAATCGCCCATCTCGCCCTCGATCTCCGCACGCGGGACGAGCGCCGCGACGGAGTCGATGACGATCAGGTCCAGCGCGCCGGAGCGGATGAGCATGTCGACAGGATCAGCCCGTCCGTGTCGACGCCGAGCTTCTTCGCGTACTCGGGATCGAGCGCGTGCTCCGCGTCCACGAACGCGACCGTGCCGCCCGCCTTCTGGGCGTTGGCCACCGCGTGCAGGGTCAGAGTCGTCTTTCCGGAGGACTCCGGGCCGTACACCTCGACGACACGGCCGCGCGGCAGGCCGCCGACGCCGAGCGCGACGTCGAGGGCGGTGGACCCGGTGGGGATGATCTCGACCGGGTCGTTCGGCCGCTCCCCCATGCGCATCACGGCGCCCTTGCCGAACTGCCGTTCAATCTGCGCGAGGGCTGTTTCGAGCGCCTTCTCGCGGTCGGTTTCTGCCATCGGTGCCACCCGGTTTGCTTGAGTCGATCGCTTCACGTCCACGACGCTAGCGGCTGCCACTGACAATCCGCCCGGAGCCCGCTCCGGGCGGGAAGGGGCGGGAGCGGGATGCCTCCCCCGGCCCGCCAGGAACTCCATAAGAATCGATGTTCGATTTTTGCGTCAAGTCACCCCGGATTTCTGTGGATAACTCCGGAAAGGCCTGCACATAACGGCTGCTCAGAAACGGCCGGGACGGGACCGCACCACGGAGCAGCAGCACCGCCGCCGGCTCATCTCTTCTCTGCGGGCACGTCCATGACGGCGCACACCGTGCGCCAGATCTCCTTCGCGTCCCAGCCGGCGTCCAGGGCCTCGGAGACCGTACGGCCGCCGAGTTCGGACATCACGTGGTCGCGGGCGAAGGAGTCGGCGTAGCCCTCGCCGAAGTGGTCCGCCATCCGCTGCCAGAAATCCGTCAACCGCATGGGCCCAGTATCCAGCTCCGGCTCGGCCGCCATCCGGCGCACTCGTCACGGCACGCTCACGACCCCCGGCAGCAGCACGGGCGCACATCGAGGCGCGTTCGCGCGACCGAGCGCCTGGGCGCCCGGAATCACTGCGGGACTCCGGCGCCTCAGCCCAGAACCCGTACCCCCGCGGTCACCAGTACCGCCACGGCGATCACCACGAGGAAGGGCGCCCGCACCAGCAGTGCCACGGCTGCGGCCGCGATCCCGGCAGCCCTCGCGTCCAGCGTCAGGGAGCCGCCCTCGCTGAACGTCTGCTGCGCGGTGAGCGCAGCGAGCAGTGCCACCGGAAGCAGCGTCACCAGCCGCTTGACGACGGGCCGCTCCAGTACGCCCTGAGGAACGGAGAGCCCGAGCAGCTTGGCCGCGTAGCAGCCCAGAGCGGTGGCGGCGATCGCGATCCACACGTTCATGACCCGTCCTCTCCACGGCCCGCCCCCGGCACGGCGTCCCGCTCCGTATGACCGGCGTCTGCCGGCTCTGTCGCGTCACGGCCAGTGCGTCCCCGTGCGTGGAACTGTCCGCGCAGCAGCAGGACCACTGGCGCGGCCAGCGCCGCGAGCAGTACGGGCACTCCCGCAGGCAGTACGGGGAGCAGGCCGAGCCCCACGACGACCGCGAGCCCGGCGGTCGCACGTTCTGCGGTACCGCGGAGCATCGGGGCCAGAAGCGCGAGGAAGACGGCGGGTCCGGCCGCGTCCAGCCCCCACGTCTTCGTGTCACCCAGTGCGTCCGCCCCCACGGCGCCCAGCAACGTCGTGAGGTTCCACAGCAGGAAGACCGTCACGCCCGTCACCGTGAACCCGATGCGGGCACTTCGCCGGTCGCGCTGTGCGAGCGCCACCGCGGCGGTCTCGTCGATCACCATGTGAGCCGCGAAGGGACGTACGGGACCCGGCACCCGCAGCAGGGTGGCCAGCCGCAGCCCGTAGAAGGTGTTGCGTACGCCCAGGAAGAAGGCGCCCGCCGCGGCGGTGAGCGGTGCGCCTCCCGCCGCGAGCGCCCCCACCAGCGCGAACTGCGACGCCCCGGTGAAGACGAAGAGGCTCAGCGCGCAGCTCTGCCACAGCTCCAGTCCGGCTCCGACCGCGGTCACCCCGAAGGCGAAACCGGACAGTCCCGCTGCGACACCGACGCCCAGGGCGTCCCGTACCACTGCACGGTCGTCGCCGCTTCCGGATGCCGGTCCAGGACGGTCATCGCCTGGCCCGGGTGCCGGTCCGGAAGGGCCGCCCGCCGCGTCAGGGCCACGGCCTTCTGGAAGATCTCTCTGTTCACGCACACCGCCACGCTAGGCGAGCGGCGAATCTGCTTCTTGTACGTTCTTGCGCTCAGCGACAGCGGGCGGCCCGCTGCTCGGTGCGGACGCGTTCAGGACCGGCGGCCCGCCCTGCCCGAAGAGAGGGCGTCCCAGGCGCCCCAAGGCGCTCCCGCTGGTACGCACCCGGCGGTACGCCCACGATGCGTCCGAAGTGACGGTTCAGATGGGACTGGTCGGTGAACCCCACGGCGGCAGCGGTCTCCGCGGGCGGCGTGCCGGCTTCGAGCAGAGCCATCGCCCTGCGCACGCGGGCATCCGTGAGCCAGGCGTGCGGCGGCATGCCGTACCGCTCGCGGTACGCGCGGAGCAGTGCGAAGGTGCTGGTGCCCAGCTCGTCGGCCAGGGCTTTCAGGGTCGGGGGCCGCGCCATGCGCTCCTCCAGGACGGCGCGGGCGCGTTCAGCTGTCCGCGCACCCGCCGTGCGTACAGCGCGCGCGGGAAGCGGTCCGCCGTGAAGCCGCAGCAGCCGTGCGACGGTGCTGCGCATCAGGCTGTCCGCAGCGAGAGCCTGGCCGGCCTCGGCCGCCCCGACCACATGCGCGATCAGTGCCGCGGACTGCGGGTCGTCCACTGCCGCGGCGGCGAAGCCCGGTGTGCCCCGCAGCGACGTGGTCTCGGCCGCGATGCGCGCGACCAGTCCGGGGGCCGCGTAGAGCACGTGGTAGCGCCACCCCTCCGGCCCGCCCTCGTGGGCGGAGTGCGGGTCCCCGGGGTTGATCAGCGCGAGACCGCCGGGCCCTGCCCGGTGCTGCGTTCCCCGGAGCGTGAAGACCTCGACGCCTTCCGCTATGGCCCCGAGGACGTAGGAGTCGTGGGTGTGCCGGGCGAACGTCTTGCGCGAATAGCGGGCGCGCAGCAGATCGACCTCCGGCAGAGCCGGATGCCGCCAGTGCCGTGCGCTCTCACCCTCCACTCCCTCATTCTGCGTCCGGGGCGCCCCTGCGGTCCCCGCCGGGTCCGCCCGATCAGCGCCGCGGCATGGCGATGTCGGTGGCCGGGTGCACGATGGACGGCATGGGTCAGTCCACGCCGGCTGCGGCGCTCGACGTCTTCTCCCCCGCGACCCGGGCGTGGTTCGCGGGGGCCTTCCGCGAGCCCACTGCCGCGCAGGCGGGTGCCTGGAGGGCCATCGCCGAGGAGTCGGACGCCCTCGTCGTGGCCCCCACCGGATCGGGCAAGACCCTTGCCGCCTTCCTCGCGTCCCTGGACGCGCTGGCCTCCTCGCCGCCGCCCGCGGACCCCCTCAAGCGCTGCCGCGTGCTGTACGTCTCGCCGCTGAAGGCTCTGGCGGTGGACGTGGAGCGCAATCTCCGCAGCCCGCTGACAGGCATCCGCCAGGAATCCCTGCGGCTCGGCCTGCCCGAACCGGACATCACGGTCGGCATCCGCTCCGGGGACACCCCCGCCGCAGAGCGGCGCTCCCTCGCCCGGCGCCCTCCTGACATCCTGATCACGACGCCCGAGTCGCTGTTCCTGATGCTCACCTCGGCCGCCCGGGAGGCCCTCTCCGGTGTGGAGACGGTCATCCTCGACGAGGTGCACGCGGTCGCGGGCACCAAGCGCGGCGCTCACCTCGCCCTGTCCCTGGAGCGGCTGGACCATCTGCTGGAGCGCCCCGCCCGGCGGATCGGCCTGTCCGCGACGGTGCGCCCCGTGGACGAGGTCGCCCGCTTCCTCTCACCGCAGCGCAAGGCCGCCGTCGTACAGCCCCCGTCCGGCAAGGAGTTCGACCTGTCGGTCGTCGTCCCGGTCGAGGACATGGGCGAGCTGGCCGGATCTCCCGTGCAGGACAGCGGCACGGACGGCAGCGGCCCGGCGGCCGGCGCGAAGCCCTCCATCTGGCCGTCCGTCGAGGAGCGGATCACCGATCTGGTGCAGGCTCACCGCTCCACCATCGTGTTCGCGAACTCCCGCCGCCTCGCCGAGCGTCTGTGCAACAGGCTCAACGAGATCGCCTACGAACGCGCGACGGGCGAGGCCATGCCGGAGCACCACACTCCGGCGGAGGTGATGGCCGAGTCGGGGTCGGCCAAGGGCGCGCCGCCGCTCCTCGCGCGCGCCCACCACGGCTCCGTCTCGAAGGACCAGCGGGCCCAGGTGGAGGAGGAGCTGAAGTCGGGCCGGCTGCCGGCGGTGGTAGCCACGTCCAGCCTGGAGCTGGGCATCGACATGGGCGCGGTCGACCTGGTGGTGCAGGTCGAGTCACCGCCGTCCGTCGCGTCCGGGCTTCAGCGGGTGGGCCGTGCCGGGCACCAGGTGGGCGCCGTGTCGGCCGGTGTCGTCTTCCCCAAGTACCGCGGCGACCTCGTCCAGTCCGCGGTCGTCACCGAGCGGATGCGCGAGGGCGCGATCGAGGCGCTGCGCGTCCCGTCCAACCCGCTGGACGTGCTGGCGCAGCAGCTGGTCGCGATGGTCTCGGTGGACACCTGGGACGTGGAGGAGCTGCTGCTGCTCGTCCGCCGCGCAGCTCCCTTCTCCTCGCTGCCGGAGTCGGCTTTCCACGCCGTGCTGGACATGCTGGCGGGCCGCTACCCCTCCGACGCCTTCGCCGAGCTCCGCCCCCGGCTGGTGTGGGACCGCGTGGCGCAGACCGTCACCGCCCGGCCCGGTGCCCAGCGGCTGGCGGTCACCTCGGGCGGCACCATTCCCGACCGCGGCCTGTTCGGCGTCTTCCTCGCCGGCTCCGACCCGAAGAAGGGCGGAGGCCGTGTCGGCGAGCTCGACGAGGAGATGGTCTACGAGTCCCGGGTGGGCGACGTCTTCACCCTGGGCACCACGTCCTGGCGGATCGAGGACATCACCCGCGACCGCGTGCTGGTCTCCCCCGCCCCGGGCGTCCCCGGCCGGCTGCCCTTCTGGAAGGGCGACCAGCTGGGCCGGCCCCTCGAACTCGGCAGGGCGCTCGGCGCATTCCTGCGGGAGGTGGGGTCCCTGCCCGCGGAGACCGCCCAGGAGCGGCTCGCCACCGCCGGGCTCGACCAGCTGGCCGTCACCAACCTCCTCACGTACCTCGCCGAGCAGCGCGAGGCCTGCGGCCACCTGCCGGACGACCGCACGATCGTGGTGGAGCGCTTCCGCGACGAGCTGGGCGACTGGCGCATCGTCGTGCACTCGCCGTTCGGCGCACAGGTGCACGCACCCTGGGCTCTCGCCCTCGGTGCCCGCCTGACCGAGCGCTACGGCATGGACGCGCAGGTCATGCACGCCGACGACGGCCTGGTCCTGCGGCTCCCGGACGCCGACCTGATGGGGCTCGACCTGCTGGACGAGGCCTCCGGGGGCGGCGGGGACGCGGGCTTCGACTCCGGCGAGGCGCCTGTCGGCGTCTCCGACGTGCTCTTCGACAAGGGCGACGTCGAGCAGATCGTCACCGACCAGGTCGGCGGCTCCGCCTTGTTCGCGGCGCGCTTCCGCGAGTGCGCCGCGCGTGCGCTGCTCCTGCCGCGCCGCAGTCCGGGCAAGCGCACGCCGCTGTGGCAGCAGCGCCAGAGGGCGGCCCAACTCCTGCAAGTGGCCTCCGAGTTCGGGTCCTTCCCCATCGTGCTGGAGGCCGTGCGGGAGTGCTTGCAGGACGTCTTCGACGTGCCGGGGCTCTCCGAGCTGATGGGCGACATCGAGTCCCGCCGGGTCCGCGTCGTCGAGGTCACGACGAACGACCCGTCACCCTTCGCGCGCTCCCTGCTGTTCGGCTACGTCGCGCAGTACCTGTACGAGGGCGACTCGCCGCTCGCGGAGCGCCGTGCAGCCGCACTGTCCCTCGACTCGCGACTGCTCTCCGAACTGCTCGGCCAGGCCGAGCTGCGGGAGCTGCTCGACGCGGAGGTGCTCGCCGAGCTGGAGCAGGAGCTGCAGTGGCTCGCCGAGGACCGCCGCGTCAAGGACGCCGAAGGCGTCGCCGACCTGCTCCGGCTGCTCGGGCCCCTGACGACGGCGGAGCTGCGAGAGCGTGGTGCCGATCCGCAGTGGGCCGCCGATCTGGAGTCCGCCAGGCGTGCCATCCGCGTACGGATCGCCGGCGAGCAGCACTTCGCGGCCGTCGAGGACGCCGGCCGGCTGCGGGACGCACTGGGCGTGGCACTGCCCGTCGGGGTCCCGGAGGCTTTCACGGAGCCGGTGCCCGACCCCCTCGGCGATCTCCTCGCCCGCTACGCCCGCACCCACGGCCCGTTCATCTCGGCCGACGCGGCCGCCCGCTTCGGGCTCGGCGCCGCCGTGGCGGAGGGCGCGCTGCACCGCCTCGCGGCGAGCGGGCGCCTCGTCCAGGGCGAGTTCCACCCGGCGGGGATCGGCCAGGAGTGGTGCGACGCGAACGTCCTCCGCCGCCTGCGCCGCCGTTCGCTGGCTTCGCTGCGGCAGGAGCTGGAGCCGGTTCCGGCACCCGCGCTCGCCGCTTTCCTCCCCCAGTGGCAGCACCTGGGTTCCGGCAGGGTGCGGGGAGTCGACGGACTGCTGCGCACGATCGAGCAGTTGCAGGGCGCGCCGGTGCCCGCGTCGGCCCTGGAGAAGCTGGTGCTGCCCGGCCGCGTCCGCGACTACGCACCGGCCATGCTGGACGAACTCACCACCACCGGCGAGGTGATCTGGGCGGGTGCCGGCTCCCTGCCGGGCAAGGACGGCTGGATCTCCCTCTACCCGGCCGACAACGCTCCTCTGCTGCTCCCGCCGCCGCTGCCGCTGGAGTTGACTCCGCTTCACCAGTCGGTGCTCGACGCCCTCGCGCCTGGCTACGGCCTGTTCTTCCGTCAGGTCGCCGACCAGGTCCGCGCGACGGCGGTTCCGGAGGCGACGGACCCCCAACTGGCCGACGCGCTGTGGGACCTGGCCTGGTACGGCCACGTCGGCAACGACTCCCTCGCTCCCCTGCGTGCCCTGCTGGGCTCGGGCCGTACGGCGGGAGCCACGGCACACCGCGCCAAGCGGGCCGCCCCCCGCGGCCGTTACGGCTCCCTGACGGCGGCAGCGACCCGCAGCGGCACGAACCGTCCGACCGCCTCGCGCAACGGCCCGCCGACGGTGGCGGGCCGCTGGTCCCTGCTGCCTGTCCCCGAGCTGGACGCGACGCATCGCGCGCACGCGCTGGCCCGCACGCTCCTCGACCGGCACGGCATCGTCACGCGGGGAGCGGTGTCCGCGGAGGGCGTGCAGGGCGGATTCTCGGCGGCGTACAGGGTGCTCGCGGCCTTCGAGGAAAGCGGCCAGGCCCGCCGCGGCTACGTCGTGGAGGGCCTGGGCGCGGCCCAGTTCGCGATGGACGGCGCCATCGATCGTCTCCGCGCCGTGCACTCCGCACGCGAACGCGAAGAGCACTTCCGGGCAGTGGTCCTGGCCGCCGCCGACCCGGCGAACGCCTACGGCGCGGCGCTGCCGTGGCCGGAGCCCCCCGAGGGGGCCACGCACAAGCCGGGGCGGAAGGCGGGCGCCGTGGTCGTGCTCGTCGACGGGGAGTTGACGCTCTACATGGAACGCGGCGGGAAGACGCTGCTCGCCTGGCCCGGCGGCTCCCAGGCGGGCGGCACCACGGAGACAGCGGCGGACGCCCAGAACCACCCCGGAGCCGCACCTGCGCTGACGACGGCCGCCGAGGCTCTGGCACGGGCGGCCCAGGACGGCGCGCTGGGGACGGTCACCGTCGAGCGTGTGAACGGGACGCCTTCGCTCTCCTCCCCGATAGGCACCATGCTGGAGAGCGCGGGCTTCCACCCGACCCCGCGAGGGCTCAGGCTCCGGGCCCGCTAGCCGGGAGAAGCCGTCCGCGGGGCGACGCGCCGGCGGGAGCCCGTCCGCCATGCGCCGCGCCCACCCTCCGTCCCGACTTCCGCAGGATGTGCGATGCCCGAAGGAGACACCGTCTGGTACAGCACGCGCCAGCTCCATGAGGCGCTCGCCGGACGCACCCTGACCCGTACGGACTTCCGTGTCCCCAAGATCGCCACCGCTGATCTCAGCGGACGGACCCTCCTCGAGGTCGTCCCCCGCGGAAAGCACATCCTCATGCGCGTCGAGGGCGGCTTCACCGTCCACTCCCACCTGGGCATGGAGGGTTCCTGGAGGGTGAGCAGCCCGCAGCGGCGCCCCCGGGGCGGGGGCGGGCCCTGGCACCAGATCCGCGCGGTGCTCACCGCCGGCTCCACCACCGCCACCGGATATCGCCTCCCCGTCCTCGAACTGCTGCCCACCGACGAGGAGTCGGGAGCGGTCGGCCATCTGGGGCCCGACCTGCTCGGCCCCGACTGGGACGCGGCCGAGGCCGAGCACCGCCTCACCGCCGACCCTGGCCGCCCGCTTGTCGAGGCCCTGCTGGACCAGCGCAACCTGGCCGGGATCGGCAATGTCTACGCTGCCGAGCTCTGCTTCCTCGCGGGCACCTCGCCCTGGACTCCCGTCGGCGAGCTTCCCGAGGATCTGCCGGGCCGCATTCTCGCCGCCGCGCACCGCCTGCTGGATGACAACAAGGGCCGCCTCGCCCGCCGTACGACGCGTGCCCCGTCAGGAGCCGACCGCGACCGGGCGGTGTGGGTCTACGGACGGACCCGCCGCCCCTGCCACCGCTGCGGGACGCCTGTCGCCGCAGGCACCCACGGGCCGCCCGACCGGCTCCGTCCGGTCTTCTACTGCCCACGCTGCCAGCCGGGCCCACGCCGGGACGAGCAAGGGACCCGCCGCTGACCCCGCACGCGTACTCCCGGCTGAGCCGCCGGACGGCCTCAGCGCCGCCCGTACGGTCTGATCCGGCGATCCTCCCGGTACCGGCCGTCTGCCGGCCGGCCGCGGTCGCCGTACGTCGTGCGCGCCCGCTGCTCGCCTCCCCGGTACGTCTCGACCCGCCCCACCGCTCTGCTGCGGCCGGAACGCCTCACCGCCCGCCGTCCGGGGCGGCGGACGCACCTCCCCCGCCCGGACCACGGCCCCCGGAGCGTGACGTGCACGGGCAGCAGCCCCAGCCCCCAGCCGAGAAGGACGAAGACCGTTCCTGGTGCCGCATGCTCCTCGGGCCACCACGCCACGAGGCAGCACCACACCACGCACAGCACCACAGGAAGGACGCTTCGGCCGCGGCCCGGCAGCCCACCGTTCAGCGCCGCCATCGCACCTCCGGGACACCAGGGAACGGCTGCATAGTGCTCATGCTCGCGCACACTCCGCGACACCGCGACCACAGCGCGAGGCCCCGCCGGGAGCCCGGCGGGGCCTCGATGAAGTACAACAGTCGGCGGTACGGGCCCTCAGGCCGCGACCACGTTCACTGCCTCTGCAGGCGCCTTGATCGTCACGCGCTCTTCCGGAACCCCTGTGACCGAGGTCACCGAGACGGGGTTCAGCACAGGGCGACGCATCGGCGCGGGCACGGTGTCACTCGCGGCGGACTCGGCCAGCTCCGCCAGAGCCAGCTCGTCGCTGACCTCGCGCATGAGCTCGGACATCCGCACATCCAGCGCATCGCAGATCGAGGACAGCAGCTCCGAAGAGGCTTCCTTCTGGCCGCGCTCGACCTCGGAGAGATACCCGAGCGAAACCCGGGCAGATGAAGAGACTTCGCGCAGGGTCCTGCCCTGGCGCTGGCGCTGCCGACGCAGCACGTCACCCAGCAGGCGACGGAGCAGAATCATCGGTGCTCCTCCCTCTCAACGCGCGGCGTCTTCCACAGCTTGATACCCACCACCCCAGGGGGTGTGAATCCTTCAGGCTCCACCGTACCGCCTCGGGCTCCAGCCGTGCGGGGAGCGATGTCTTGTTCACTCAGGGCTGCAAACATCAATTCCCCCCGTGTTGTTCCGTATCCTTCGGCCGCATCTTCCCCGTCAGTTCCTCATTAAGCAGCTTCAGCGCGTTCGTCACACTGCCTTTGCGGATTGTGGCGCGATTCCCGCCAAGCTGCAGCAGCCGGGCGTCCGCACCCCGCGGGCCTGCCACGGCGACGTAGACGGTGCCGACCTCGTTCCCGTCCTGCGGTTCCGGGCCTGCGACCCCGGTCGTGGCCACGCCCCAGGTGGACCGCAGCAGCTTCCGCACCCCCTGCGCCATCTGCCGGGCGACCTCGGCGTCCACGGCACCTCGCTCCTGCAGCAGGTCACCGTCCACTCCGAGGAGTTCCTGCTTCACGTCAGTCGCGTACGCGGTGACCGACCCCAGGAACGCCTGCGACGAGCCGGGTGCCGACGTGATCTCGGCGGCGACCATGCCACCGGTCAGAGATTCGGCCACGGCCACGGTCTCGCCCCGCTCGATCAGCAGGTCGAGCACCTCGGCGGACACGTCGAAGTAGTCCTCTTCACGCTCCTGCGTCACGACCGAACACCTCCCTCGTTCTCCGCCGACCCCTCGCGGGCACGCCCAGCCCGCCGCAGCACGACGGCCTGGCGCACGTAGTCGAAACCGGTCACGACCGTCAACGCGACCGCCACCGCCATCACCCACCAGCGCAGCGTGGCCAGCGGTCCCGTGAGGGCCAGCACGTACATGCCCACGGCCACCCCCTGCGCGAGCGTCTTCAGCTTGCCGCCGCGGCTGGCGGGAATCACTCCGTGCCGGATGACCCAGAAACGCATCGCCGTGATGCCCAGTTCCCGGAAGAGGATCACTCCGGTCACCCACCAGGAGAGATCACCCAGCGCGGACAGGCACCCCAGGGCCGTGCCCATGATCGCCTTGTCGGCGATGGGGTCGGCGATCTTGCCGAAGTCGGTGACCAGGTCGTACCGCCGGGCGAGCTCACCGTCGAAGAGATCCGTGATCATCGCGACGGTGAAGGCCGCCCAGGCGAACGAACGCCAGGCCGGGTCGTGCCCGCCCTGCGCCAGCATCAGCACCACGAAGCCCGGCACGAGCAGCAGCCGCACCATCGTGAGGATGTTGGCGATGTTCCACAGGCTTACTTTGCGGACGGCGGCGACAGCGCCGGCCGCTGGCTGAGGTCTGGGCTGGGGCTGGGCCATCGCACCACCACTCGACGCGGAGGCAGGCATTCCTGTCATGTGGCTGCCTCCTCGCTGCTTCCGCCGCCCTCGTCGCCTCCCTCGACAGCACCACCCAGAGGTTCGGCGACAAGGTCGACGCCTTCGGTGGCGACCACCTTGGCCTCGACCATACTTCCGATCACGAACTCCCGTCCCGGCAGCGCGGCGACGTCCAGCAGCACGTTGCCGTCCGTCTCGGGCGCCTGGTGCGCCGCCCTCCCCAGGACCGAGACGCCCTCGGCGCCCTCCTCGTCCTCCAGGGACTCCACGAGGACCCGCACCGTCTCACCGAGGCGCTCCTCGGCTCGCTGCGCGGACAGCTCCTCGGCGAGCCGGGAGACCCGCTCCAGGCGCTCCGCCACCACTGCCGGATCGTTCTTCTCCTCGTATCCGGCGGCTTCCGTCCCGTCCTCGTCGGAATACCCGAAGACGCCGACGGCATCCAGCCGGGCCGCGTTCAGGAAGCGCTCCAGTTCCGCGACGTCCGCCTCGCTCTCGCCGGGGAAGCCGACGATGAAGTTCGACCGGACACCCGCCTGCGGCGCCTTCGAGCGGATCGCCTCCAGCAGCTCCAGGAAGCGGTCCGTGTCCCCGAAGCGGCGCATCGCGCGCAGCACGCCCGGAGCGGAGTGCTGGAAGGACAGGTCGAAGTACGGGGCCACCTTCTCGGTGCCGGTCAGGACGTCGATCAGGCCGGGACGCATCTCCGCCGGCTGCAGGTAGCTGACTCTGACGCGCTCGATCCCGTCGACCGCGGCCAGCTCCGGCAGCAGCGTCTCCAGCAGGCGGATGTCGCCCAGGTCCTTGCCGTAGGAGGTGTTGTTCTCCGATACGAGCATCACCTCCCGCACACCCTGCTCGGCCAGCCACCGCGTCTCACCGAGTACGTCGGAGGGCCGCCGCGAGATGAACGAGCCGCGGAAGGAGGGGATGGCGCAGAAGGAGCACCGCCTGTCGCACCCCGACGCCAGCTTCACGGACGCGACCGGACTGCCGTCCAGACGGCGCCTCAGGGGAGCCCGCGGCCCCGAGGCGGGAGCAAGCCCGTCGGGCAGGTCCTCGGGCTCGGCGGACGCGCCCTGCGCGTCCGCCCCGTGGCCGGGGAGGGCCACGGCCGGTCCGGCGCTCTGCCGTTCCGCCGGGCTCACGGGCAGCAGCTTGCGGCGGTCCCGGGGAGTGTGCGGGGCGTGGACGCCGCCGCTGAGGATCGTCTGCAGCCGGTCGGAGATGTCGGCGTAGTCGTCGAAACCGAGCACGCCGTCCGCTTCGGGAAGGGCCTCCGCCAGCTCCTTGCCGTACCGCTCGGCCATGCAGCCCACAGCCACGACCGCCTGGGTGCGGTTCCCCTCGGAACCTTCCCCGGACTTCAGGTCGTTGGCCTCCAGCAGTGCGTCCACGGAGTCCTTCTTGGCGGCCTCGACGAAGCCGCAGGTGTTGACCACGGCGACGTCTGCTTCGGCGGCTTCCTCGACGAGGTCCCAGCCGTCCGCCGCGAGGCGGCCTGCGAGCTCTTCGGAGTCGACCTCGTTCCGGGCGCAGCCAAGCGTGACAAGGGCGACGGTGCGGCGTTCGGGCATGGACTCAGCGTACTTCGTCGTGTCGTGGCCACAGCCCGCAGGTGACGCTGCACTCAGACCCCCGCCGCGACCTCGCGGGAAGACCGCACCGGGCCCCGGAAACGGTTAAGTCCGAAGTCCCGCCTTCCCCCACGGGGCGGACGGCGCGACTTCGGACTTACTCGCGGCCGGAACTACCGGCGCTCAGCCTGCTTCGGGGTCGCCCCGGGTGTAGGAGACCCGCTGGACCTGGCCGTCCTCGCCCACGTCCTTGACCTCCTTGCCGTTGACGTAGAGCTTCACGCCGCCGGCGTTGCCGAGGACGAGGTTCAGGCGCTCGTCGTCGGTGAAGGTCTTGCTCTTCCCCTTCTGGAGCACACCTTCGTGTACGAGCCGGCCGTTGTGGTCCTCCGCGGAGATCCACACGTTCTGCTCGGCCGTCATCTGGACGGTCACCTTGTCCGCCGGGGCAGCGGCGATCGCGCTGTCGGACGGCTTGGGGTCCGCCGGGGGCGTATCGGTCGGGTCGGCCGACTCGGAGGACTTGTCCGGCTGCGAGGGCTGCGAGGAGGGGGTCTCCTCGGCGGCCGGCGGAGTGGCCGGTTCCTCGCCTCCGATCAGGGTGAAACCGACGAAGCCGATCACGATGACGATGGCCGTGACCATGGCCACGGTCCAGTTGGGCCTTCGCCGTTCCGGACGGATCCGCTCGGCCTCGAAGAGCGCTGCCGGCGCGGTCGGCTGAGGACGGCCGCCGTGCTCGGCGTCGTACTGCGCGACGAGCTCCTGGGGATCCAGTCCGACCTCGCGGGCGAGCGTGCGGATGTGTCCGCGTGCGTAGACGTCGCCGCCGCACCGGGAGAAGTCATCCGCTTCGATGGCCTGGACGATGGGGACGCGCACTCTCGTCGACGTGCTGACTTCGTCGATGCTCAGTCGGGCGTCGTTACGGGCTTGTTGGAGGGCTTGACCGACTGATGGCCGGTCCTCTTCCGCTGCGTTGCCGATGGACACGGGGGCGCCTTTCGAGCGTGTAGCCACCTGCTGGACGTTCAGTCTAGGGGCGGAGCAAAAGAGTGGGGCAAGCGGGCGGACGAAGTTTGTACGCCATCGGGATCGTCGTACCTCCCGACATTGAACGCTTCCGTCCGCTCCCGTCTCCAAATTGACGTACGCGCGACGGAAACGGTTGCCTCACTCGTCCTTATGGGTGAGGTTCCCCGCGGATCACGGCCAGCACACCCTCGAGTTCGTCAGGTTTGATCAGCACGTCGCGCGCCTTGGACCCCTCGCTGGGCCCGACCACGCCCCTCGACTCCATCAGGTCCATCAGCCGCCCGGCCTTGGCGAAGCCGACCCGCAGCTTCCGCTGCAGCATCGACGTCGAGCCGAACTGCGTGGAGACGACGAGTTCCGCCGCCTGGCAGAGCAGATCGAGGTCGTCGCCGATCTCCTCGTCGATCTCCTTCTTCTTGCTCTGCCCGACCGTCACGTCCTCGCGGAAGACCGGGGCCATCTGGGCCTTGCAGTGCTCCACGACCGCGTGGATCTCGTCCTCGTCGATGTAGGCGCCCTGCATACGCACCGGCTTGTTGGCGCCCATCGGGAGGTAGAGGCCGTCACCCTTACCGATGAGTTTCTCGGCACCCGCTTGGTCGAGGATGACGCGGCTGTCCGCGAGGGACGACGTCGAAAAGCCCAGCCTGGAGGGCACGTTGGCCTTGATGAGGCCGGTGACGACGTCGACGGAAGGACGCTGCGTCGCCAGCACCAGGTGGATGCCCGCCGCCCGGGCGAGCTGCGTGATCCGCACGATCGCGTCCTCGACGTCACGAGGGGCCACCATCATCAGGTCCGCCAGCTCGTCGACGATGACGAGGAGGTACGGGTAAGGCGACAGCTCCCGCTCGCTGCCCTCCGGCGCCGAGATCTTCCCGCTGCGGACGGCCGCGTTGAAGTCGTCGATGTGGCGGTACCCGAAGGCGGCCAGGTCGTCGTAGCGCAGGTCCATCTCCCGCACGACCCACTGCAGCGCTTCGGCCGCCTTCTTGGGATTGGTGATGATCGGGGTGATCAGGTGCGGGATGCCCTCGTACGACGTCAGCTCCACGCGCTTCGGGTCGACGAGGACCATCCGCACGTCGTCGGGCGTGGCCCTGGCGAGAATCGAGGTGATGAGGCAGTTGATGCAGGAAGACTTACCGGAGCCCGTCGCGCCGGCGATCAGCATGTGCGGCATCCGCGTCAGGTCGGCCGAGACGTAGCCTCCCTCGACGTCCTTGCCCAGCCCGACGAGCATGGGGTGCTCCTCGCCCGCTGCCTCCGCCGAACGCAGCACGTCGCCGAGGTTGACCATCTCGCGGTCGCTGTTGGGGATTTCGATGCCGACGGCGGACTTGCCGGGGATCGGGCTGATGATGCGCACGTCGGGGCTGGCCACCGCGTACGCGATGTTCTTCGTCAGCGCCGTGATCTTCTCGACCTTCACGGCGGGCCCGAGCTCGATGACGTAACGCGTCACCGTCGGACCGCGGGTGAAGCCCGTTACCGCCGCGTCGACCTTGAACTCGCTGAAGACCGTCGTCAGCGACTCGACGACGCGGTCGTTGGCGGCACTGCGCGTACGCCCGGGACCGCCCCTCGTCAGCAGATCGAGTGAAGGCAGCGCGTAGGTGATGTCGTTGGACAGCTGCAGCTGCTCCGCACGGGAGGGCAGCCCGCCGGTCTTCTCTTCCGGAACCGGCTTCTTCGTCAGATCGGGTACGGGCGTGTGTTCGACCTCGCCGGGTTCCCGCGGTGCGGCCGCCCCCTTGGAGCTCGCCCGCTCCTCCGCGGCCCGGCGGCGCTCGCCCGAGGACACGCCGTTGCTCAGGTCCGCGACGAGCGGCGAAGGCTGGACGCCGTGCAGCAGCGCCCCGTCCAGCGATGCCGCGGCAGCCGCCGCCACATCGACGGAATCGCTCTCCCGTTCCCCGGCGTCTCCGGCCCGCCTCGACCGCCCCTTCGACGAGCGGCGCCGGTCGAGCGCCTCCTTCTCGGCATGTGCCGGATCCAGGTAGTCCTTGCGCATGCTGTGCGCGCGAGGCCGTCCCCCGCGAGCAGGCCGCTCGTACTCCCCGTCGTCCTCGAACTCCCCCGCGGACTCCGGGTCGTGGACGATCCCGAGCCGCACCCCGAGGGCGCGCAGCCGTCGCGGAATGGCGTTCACGGGCGTGGCCGTGACCACCAGCAGGCCGAACACCGCGACCAGCACCAGCAGCGGCACGGCCAGCACCTCGCCGACCACCTCGATCAGCGGCCGGGAGGCAGCCCAGCCGATCAGGCCGCCCGCGTCCTGGATCGACGCGTGGCCCTCCCCGCGCCCCGGCGCTCCGCACCCGATGTGCACGAGCCCCAGCCCGCCGACGACGAGCGCCGAAAGGCCCACGACGATACGCCCGTTGGCCTCCGGCTTCTCCGGGTGGCGGATGAGCCGTACGGAGATCACGCCCAGGAGTATCGGCACCAGCAGATCGAGACGGCCGAACGCCCCCGTGATGAGCATCTTGACCAGCTCACCAACGGGCCCTTTGAGGTTCGACCACGTGCCCGCCGCCACGACGAGCGCGATGCCCAGCAGCAGCAAGGCCAGCCCGTCCTTGCGGTGTGCCGGGTCCAGGGCCTTCGTACTGCGCCCTATGCCCCGGAACAGCGCTCCGACCGCATGTGCGACGCCGAGCCAGCACGCGCGCACCAGACGGTAGACACCCGCTGTCGGCGAAGGGGCGGGCTTGGCAGCGGACTTGGCTTTCGCCTTGGCTGCCGGCTTCTTGGCCGGTGCCTTCTTGGCGGTGGCCTTCTTCGCCGGCGGCCTTTTCGCGGCAGCCTTCTTCGCGGGAGCTTTGGCGGCTGCCTTTCCGGTGCCTGACGTACGAGAGGCCATGGTGGTGAGGTTACCGCCGCGGCGCGTCCGAGGCACGAACGGGCGGCCATGACAGGCGGTCAGCCCCGAGGGGCCGAAAACCAGTCCGCTACGGAAGGAGGACGCTGCGGGCCAGGCGAGACCCGGTCAGATCCGGTCAGTTCTGCGACGGGACCTGCGCCGAGGCGCTGCCGCCCGTACCCGGTTCGAGGGCGTCGAGGGCACGGCGAAGACCGGAGAGCTTCCGCTCGAGGTGCGCGGCCGTCGCGACAGTGGCCGACTCCGCGTTGTCGCCGAGCTGCCTCGAGAGCGCCTCCGCCTGCTCCTCGACGGCAGCGAGGCGGGCCGACAGTTCGGAGAGCAGACCGGGCGGTTCGCCCGCCTCGTCGGATTGGCCCTCCGAGAACTGTCCCGAACCGCTGCCGTTCTCCAACTGCAGCCGCAGCAGCGAAGCCTGCTCACGGAGCTGGACGTTCTTCATGTAGAGCTCGACGAAGACCGAGACCTTGGCGCGGAGCACCCACGGGTCGAACGGCTTGGAGATGTAGTCCACCGCGCCGGCCGCATAGCCCCGGAACGTGTGGTGGGGGCCGTGGTTGATGGCCGTGAGGAAGATGATCGGGATGTCCCGCGTACGCTCCCTGCGCTTGATGTGGGCGGCGGTCTCGAAGCCGTCCATCCCAGGCATCTGGACGTCCAGCAGAATGACCGCGAAATCGTCCGTCAGCAGTGCCTTGAGCGCTTCCTCCCCTGACGATGCCCGCACCAGCGTCTGATCGAGCGCGGAGAGGATGGCCTCCAGCGCCAGCAGATTCTCCGGCCGGTCATCGACCAGGAGGATCTTGGCCTTCTGCACCATGGCCCGTCCTCCTCGCCCCGGCAGCCCCTCGGACGCCGCCCGTGGAAGCGGCTCTTCGAAGCCGCCCGTCCTTGTGCGGGTCATCGTAGCCGCACGCCGCGGTTCACCACACCCTGTCACCGTGATGTCACTGTGCACACATCAGAAACGCATCAGAGGAACAAAAGGTTCCCCCTCGACCGTACTTCACACGACTTCTGCACACTGCGTCAGCGGCCGGGCCCCCTGGCACGGTGCCATATCAACGCGTCCTCATCCACTCCCTCATGACAGACAGCAGATGGTCTGTGTCGACCGGCTTGGTCACGTAGTCGGACGCACCTGCCTCGATGCTCTTCTCCCTGTCGCCCTTCATGGCCTTCGCCGTCAGCGCGATGATCGGCAGTCCGGCGAACTGCGGCATCTTCCGGATCGCAGCCGTCGTGGCGTAGCCGTCCATCTCCGGCATCATGATGTCCATCAGCACCACCGCGACGTCGTCGTGCTGCTCCAGCACCTCGATGCCCTCCCGCCCGTTCTCTGCGTAGAGCACCTGCAGTCCGTGCTGTTCCAGCACGCTGGTGAGCGCGAAGACGTTGCGGATGTCGTCGTCGACGATGAGCACCTTCTCCCCGGTGAAGTCGCCCCCGGGACCGGGCTCGACGAGGTCCTGGCCGCTGTGGAGCCAGTCCTCGTCCTGCGCCTGCTCGGCGCCGGCGCCCTCGGCCGCTTGCGAACGCGCCTTGCCCGGCGCCCCGTTGCTGCCGCCGCGCCCGCTGCGGCCGTTCTGCAGGGCTCGCGGCTCCGGCTGCGCCTCAGGGGGCAGCTCCCGCTGCTGCTCGCCCTCTGTGGCCGAGCGCTGCCGGCGGCGCCGCACGAGTGAGGCGGCAGCACGCTCCGCCTCCGATGCGGCGGGCTCCTCACCCTCCTCGTCGGAAGCCGCGGCGGCGTCCTCGGAAGGCTCGCCGGAGGACTCTTCCGCGGCGTCGACGCGCTCCAGCGGTTCGATGCGCTCCGCAGCAGCCGCCGTGGTCTCCGCCGCCGCGGCGATGGCCAGCGTGTTCGAACCGAGCTGCGCGTAACCCTGCGGCGGCAGTTCGGTCGGATGCAGCGGAAGGTAGAGCGTGAACGTGGATCCGCGGCCCGGCTCGCTGGCGGCGTAGATCTCACCGCCGAGCAGCCGCGCGATCTCCCGGCTGATGGACAGGCCGAGCCCCGTGCCGCCGTACTTGCGGCTGGTCGTGCCGTCCGCCTGCTTGAACGCCTCGAAGATGACCCGCATCTTGCTCGCGGCGATACCGATGCCCGTGTCGGTGACGGAGAAGGCGATCATCTCGGCGTCGGCGTCCAGCAGCGAGCCGTGCTCCAGCATCTGCTCGCGGATGACCTCCGGGACCTCTGTCTTGGCGGAACGGATCACCAGCTCGACGGCGCCGCCGTCGGTGAACTTCACCGCGTTGGACAGCAGGTTGCGCAGCACCTGCAGCAGGCGCTGTTCGTCGGTGTGGAGCGTCGCCGGCAGCTCCGGCGAGACCCGTACGGAGAAGTCGAGGCCCTTCTCCGCCGTCAGCGGCCGGAACGTCGCCTCGACATAGTCGACGAGCTGTACGAGCGCGATGCGCGTCGGGCTGACGTCCATCTTGCCCGCCTCGACCTTCGACAGATCGAGGATGTCGTTGATCAGCTGCAGCAGGTCCGACCCCGCGCCGTGGATGGTCTCCGCGAATTCGACCTGCTTCGGGGAGAGATTGCCCTCCGCGTTGTCCGCGAGCAGCTTCGCCAGGATGAGCAGCGAATTGAGCGGCGTACGCAGCTCGTGGCTCATGTTGGCGAGGAACTCGGACTTGTAGCGCATCGAGACCGACAGCTGCTCGGCACGCTCCTCCAGGACCTGCCGGGCCTCCTCGATCTCCCTGTTCTTGATCTCGATGTCGCTGTTGGTCTGCGCGAGCTGTTCGGCTTTCTCCTCCAGCTGCGCGTTGGACTCCTGCAACGCCCGCTGCCGGTTCTCCAGCTCCTCCGAACGCTCCCGCAGCTGCTCGGTCAGCTCCTGAGACTGCCGCAGCAGCACCTCGGTCCGCGTGTTGACGCTGATCGTGTTGACACTGGTCGCGATCATCTCCGCGATCTGGTTGAGGAAGTCCTTCTGGATCTGCGCGAAGGGCTGGAACGCCGCCAGCTCGATCACGCCCAGGATCGTCCCCTCGAAGATGACCGGCAGGACGATCACATGGGCGGGAGGCGCCTCACCCAGACCGGACGAGATCTTCAGATATCCGGGCGGAGCGTTCTCCACCAGGATCGTCCGTCCCTCCTGCGCCGCGGTCCCCACCAGGGACTCACCCGGCGCGAAGGTGGTGGGCATGGTGCCCTTCGAGTAGCCGTAACACCCCAGCATCCGCAGCTCGTACTGGCCGTCCGCGCTGTGGTCGGCGCCGATGCCGACGTCCTCCTTGTCCTCGTCCGTCGAGACGGCGAGGAAGAACGCGCCGTGCTGTGCGGAGACGACCGGCGTCAGCTCGCTCATGATCAGACCGGCCACGTCGGTGAGGTCCCGGCGGCCCTGCATGAGCCCGGAGATGCGGGCGAGGTTGCCCTTGAGCCAGTCCTGTTCCTGGTTGGCGAGGGTGGTCTCGCGCAGATTGGCGATCATGGTGTTGATGTAGCCCTGCAGCTGCAGGATCTCACCGGCCGCCTCCACGTCGATGCGCACGTTGTGATCGCCGCGCGTCACGGCGGTCGCCACGTCGGCGATGGCACGCATCTGGCGGGTCAGGTTGGAGGCCATCTCGTTCACCGAGTCGGTGAGGTCCTTCCACGTGCCCGCCACGCCCTGCACGCGTGCCTGGCCGCCCAACTGCCCCTCTGTGCCCACCTCTCGGGCCACCCTCGTGACCTGCTCGGCGAAGGACGAGAGCTGGTCGACCATCGTGTTGATGGTCGTCTTCAGCTCGAGGATCTCCCCGTTGGCCTCGATGTCGATCTTCTTCGTCAGGTCACCGCGGGCGATGGCGGTGGTGACCATCGCGATGTTGCGGACCTGCCCGGTGAGGTTCGACGCCATCGAGTTCACGGACTCGGTGAGGTCCTTCCACGTGCCGGCGACCCCGGCGACCCGCGCCTGACCGCCCAGCACACCGTCCGTGCCCACCTCGCGGGCGACGCGCGTGACCTCCTCCGCGAAGGTCGACAGCGCCGTGACCATCGTGTTGAGGGTGTCCGCGAGCTGCTCGACCTCGCCGCTCGCTTCGACGGTGACCTTCTTCGTCAAGTCGCCGTTGGCGACCGCGGTGGCCACCTGCGAGATGTTGCGCACCTGGCTGGTGAGGTTGTTCGCCATCAGGTTGACGTTCTCGCTCAGGTCCTTCCAGATGCCGGTGACGCCCGGCACCCGCGCCTGGCCGCCGAGCATGCCTTCCGTGCCCACCTCGCGGGCCACGCGCGTGACCTGCTCCGCGAACGAGGACAGCTGGTCCACCATCGTGTTCACGGTCGTCACCAGAGCGAGGATCTCACCCTTGGCGTCGACGGTGATCTTCTTCGACAGGTCGCCCTGCGCCACCGCCGTGGTGACTTCCGCGATGTTCCGCACCTGGGACGTCAGGTTGTTCGCCATGAAGTTGACGGACTGCGTGAGGTCCTTCCACGTACCCGAGACGCCCTTGACCTCCGCCTGGCCGCCGAGGATGCCCTCGGTACCCACCTCGCGGGCCACGCGCGTGACCTGCTCCGCGAACGAGGAGAGCTGGTCCACCATCGTGTTGAGGGTGTTCTTCAGCTCCAGGATCTCGCCGCGCGCGTCGACGGTGATCTTCTGGGAGAGGTCACCCCGCGCCACGGCGGTAGCGACCTGCGCGATGTTGCGCACCTGGTCGGTGAGATTGCCGGCCATGCCGTTGACGGAGTCCGTCAGGTCACGCCACACACCCGCGACTCCGGGCACCTGCGCCTGACCGCCCAGCCGTCCCTCGGTACCGACTTCACGGGCGACGCGGGTCACCTGCTCCGCGAACGCCGAGAGCTGGTCGACCATCGTGTTGATGGTGTTCTTCAGCTCCAGGATCTCGCCGCGCGCATCCACCTTGATCTTCTGGGACAGGTCGCCCCGCGCCACAGCGGTCGTCACCTGCGCGATGTTCCGCACCTGAGAGGTGAGGTTGCCGGCCATGAAGTTGACGGAGTCCGTCAGGTCCTTCCACGTGCCGGAGACACCGTCCACGCGGGCCTGACCGCCGAGGCGCCCCTCCGTGCCCACGTCGCGGGCCATCCTGGTGACCTGCTCCGCGAAGGAGGACAGCTGGTCGACCATCGTGTTGACGGTGTTCTTCAGGTCGAGCATCTCGCCGGAGACGTCGACCGTCACCTTCTGCGACAGGTCGCCGTTCGCCACCGCCGTCGTCACCTGCGCGATGTTGCGCACCTGGCCGGTGAGGTTGCGGAACGCGGTGTTCACCGAATCGGTGAGGTCCTTCCACGTACCGCCGGCGCCGGGTACCTGCGCCTGACCGCCCAGTTCGCCCTCGACGCCGATCTCCCGTGCCACGCGGGTGACTTCGGCACCGAACGAGGACAACTGGTCGACCATCGTGTTGACCGTCGTCTTCAACTCCAGCATCTCGCCGGAGACGTCGACCGTCACCTTCTGCGACAGGTCACCGTTCGCCACCGCCGTCGTCACCTGCGCGATGTCCCGCACCTGAGCGGTGAGGTTGCGGAACGCGGTGTTCACCGAATCGGTGAGGTCCTTCCAGATCCCGGCCGCACCGGGCACCTGCGCCTGGCCCCCGAGGACGCCCTCGGTGCCGACCTCGTTGGCCGCACGCGTCACTTCGTCCGCGAAGGTACGCAGCGTCTCGGTCATCGTGTTGATCGTCTCGGCGAGCTGCGCGACCTCGCCCCGGGCGTTGACGGTGATCTTCTGGGAGAGGTCGCCGTTGGCGACCGCCGTGGTGACCTGCGCGATCTCACGCACCTGCGAGGTGAGATTGCCCGCCATGAGGTTGACCGAGTCCGTCAGGTCCTTCCACACGCCTGCGACGCCCTGCACGCGCGCCTGACCGCCCAGCTCCCCCTCGGTGCCGACCTCGCGCGCGACGCGCGTCACCTCGGACTGGAAGGAGGAGAGCTGGTCGACCATCGTGTTGACGGTGTTCTTCAGCTCCAGCATCTCGCCGGCCACGTGCACGGTGACCTTGCGCGACAGGTCGCCCTTGGCGACCGCCGTCGTCACCAGCGCGATGTCCCGCACCTGAGCGGTGAGCCGGGAGGCCATCGTGTTGACGGAGTCCGTCAGGTCCTTCCAGGAACCGGACATACCGCGCACACGCGCCTGCCCGCCCAGCTTGCCCTCCGTCCCGACCTCGCTCGCGACGCGCGTCACCTCGTCCGCGAACGTCGACAGCTGGTCGACGAGGCCGTTCACTGTGCGTCCGACCTTCAGGAACTCGCCGCGCAGCGGGTGCCCGCCGCCGTCCGAGCCCCGCGAGCGGAGATCCATCCGCTGCTCCAGGTCGCCCTCGGCGACCGCGGACAGCACACGGCCGACCTCGGAGACGGGCCGGACCAAGTCCTCCACCAGCGCGTTCGACGCGTCGATGGCGGCGGCCCAGGAGCCCTCGCACGTACCGGTCTCCAGCCGCTCGGTCAGCTTGCCCTCACGGCCCACGACGCGGCGTACCCGCGCCAGTTCACCCGTCAAATGCAGATTCTGATCCGCGACCTCGTTGAAGACGGCCGCGATCTCCGCCATCGGCCCGTCTCCCGTGACGGTCAGACGCTTGCGGAAATTGCCGTCCCGCATAGCCGTCAGCGCCGTGAGGAGCTTGTTGACGGAAGCCGCGTCGACCTCGATCGTCCCGCTCTTCCGGGAGCGGCCGCCCTTCGGGCGCGTACTCCTGCTACGCGCCGCTGCGCCAGACTCCACCGTGTCCCTCCCGAAGGGTCGACCGTACTGCCGTCATACCCGGGTTGTTGCTTCGAGCCTTCCCAGTGTTTCACCCTGCCCGAACCAGGCGATAACAGTTCGGCAGCATGGCACACAGCTCTACACACGGCCCGGCCGGAAAACACACCGGATCCGGCACCCGCGCACACTGCGAACGTAAGTAACCTGGCCTCCGGCTGTCCATCCGCCCCCGATGCGCCGGGGACAGGGCGAAAGGCACGAAGGGCACAGAAGAGCACGGAGCGTGCAGGGGCAGCCGCCAGGGCACGAAGAGCAACGGAGGGGCGCCGCGGGTGACGCAAGAGAAGAGCGCCGACCGCGGGGACGCCCCGGCCGACAGCGGCATGGGTCTCCCGGTGGACGGCAGCGGCGGCGGGCACAGCAACGGCAGCACATCCGGGACCGGCGGCGCACCCAGCATCGTGCCCCAGTGCCTCCCGCCGGACGCGGACGGAGGCAGCGGCGGACCCGCCGGCAGTGAGCAGCGATACAAGGGGAAGCAAGTGATCACCGCGAGGGCAGCGGCCACGTTCGAGCCTGTCGGACGTTCCGTCGCGACGGCCCGGGCCTTCGTGCGGGACACCCTCCAGGGCTGGGGCCTGGGCGACATCGTCGACGACGCCGTCGTCCTGACCAGCGAACTCGTGACCAACGCCGTCGTGCACGCCGGCACCGCTGCGGAGGTCGTCTGCCTGCGCGACGGCGACGGCGTCCGCGTCGAGGTCGTCGACCGCTACCCGGAACGCGAACTGCCGCTCCAGGACCCCGCCCAGGTGATCGCCAGCCCCGACCGCGAAGGCGGCCGCGGGCTGCTGCTCTGCGCCGCCCTGGCGTCGCACTGGGGCGTCGACTACACGGCAGCCGACAAGCGCGTCTGGTTCAGCCTCGACCTCCCCGAACGCCCGGTCGGAACCCGGGCAGCCGGCCCCGCACTCCCCGACGACGCGCTTCCCGTGGCCGATACACGCGTCCACGTCGCCGTCGTCCAGATCGACCGCCATGGAGCGATCGCCGCCTGGAACGAGGACGCCCATAATCTTTTCGGCTACGCGGCAGAGCAGGTGCGCGGCAAGCCCCTCACCGACTTCGCGGCCTGGCCCCACACCCCGGGCACCAGCACCGGCATCGCCGAGGCGCTCCTGCTGTCGCGCTGGGAGGGCTCCTACGGGCTGCGCGGCGCCGACGGCCGTACGATCCCCGTCTACGCCTCGCACCTGCGCGTGCGCGACAGCGACGGCGAACCGTCCACTGTCTGCCTCCTCGTACGCGACCACGAGCGCGCCATTCTCCAGACGCCGCTGCGCTCTCCCGCGCCGGACTCCGCAAGCCGCCAGGACAACGGCGAGGGGCCGTCCGACCCCTTCGAAATCTTCATCGGCTCCCCCGCTCCCGACGACCTGGACGGACTGCTGCAGCGCACGGTGGAACGCGCACGCGACATGCTCGACGGCGACGCGGCCTACCTCCTGCTGGCCACCGACGACGAGACCGAACTGGAGGTACGCGCCTCCACCGGCCTGCCCTCCGCCCGGCAGCGCTTCGCCCGCGTGCCCGTCGAGGCCGGAACGGGACGGTACGGATCCGCCCGCATGCCCTCCGTGCACGAGGACCTCACGGTCGTTCCCGGCGCGGTGCCCCTGCTGGACGGGACGGGGATGCGCGCGGTCGTCACGGTCCCGCTCAAGGTCGAGGGGCGGCTGACCGGTTCGCTTGGCGTCGCCACCGAGTCACCGGGCCGCTACACCAACGAAGAGGCACTGCGTCTGCAGTTCGCTGCCGACCGCATCGCCCTCGCAGTCGAACGCGCACGCCTCACCGAACTGGAGCGGCTCCGCCGCGGCTCCCTCTCCTTCCTCGTCGAGGCCTCCGACCTGCTCGCGGGCACCCTCGACAGGGACCAGACGCTGGCCCTCATGGCTCAGATGACGGTCCCCACCCTGGCCGCCTGGTGCGCTGTCTACACAGTCGCCGAGCCCGGCTCCGACCCCAAGCTCTCGTACGTGCTGCACGAGGACGAGGACCGGATCGACAACCTCAAGGCGCTCCTGGCCAAGGTCGATCCGCCCGACCCCGTCCCCACGCCCGGTGCGCGCGTCTGGAGCGCCCCCGCCGAAGCGGCCCACTCGGCCGCCTTCCGTACGTCACTGCGCAGCGTGGCGCTGGGCGAGGACGAACCGCACCTGTCCTCTGGCACTTCGCGAGCGACCGCGTCGGCCGTCGGCGGCGAGACAGTGGTGCTGCCCCTGGTGGCCCGCAACCGCGTGATCGGCATGCTCACGCTCGGCAAGCCGACGGACGAACGGTTCCGTCAGGAGATCCTCGAACTCGCCGAGGACCTCTCCCGCCGTGCGGCTCTCGCACTGGACAACGCACGGCTGTACTCGGAACGCACCGCCATCAGCCAGTCGCTGCAGCGCAGCCTCCTCCCGCCCGAACTGCCCGACGTGGGCGGTGGCGTGGAAGTAGAGGTCATCTACCGCGCGGCTGGAGAGGGTAACGAGGTCGGAGGCGACTTCTACGACCTCTTCGACATCTCCGAAGGCACCTTCGGCTTCGCCATCGGCGACGTCTGCGGCACCGGCCCCGAAGCCGCCGCGGTCACGGGCCTCGCCCGGCACGCACTGCGCCTCCTGGCGCGCGAGGGCCTGGGCGGTCCCGCGGTGCTGGACCGGCTCAACACCGCCATCCTCGACGAGGGCGCGCGCAGCCGCTTCCTCACGCTGCTGTACGGGGAGTTGCGGCCGCAGAGCGACGGCAGCGCGGAGCTCAAGGTGGTCTGCGCCGGCCATCCTCTGCCGCTGCGGCTGCGACAGGACGGCAGCGTCGAACCGGCAGCCGACCCGCAGCCGCTCCTGGGCGTCATGGACGACCTCGAGCTCTACGAGCAGACGATCATCCTCGAACCGGGCGACGTACTGCTGTGCGTCACCGACGGCGTGACCGAACGACGTGAAGGCACCCGCATGCTCGGGGACGACGGGCTGGCAGACGTGCTCACCACCTGCACAGGCCTCACCGCCGGCGCGGTAGCCGCACGCATCATGCGCGCCGTCGAACGATTCGCGAGCGACGCGCCGTCCGACGACATGGCCATCGTCGCAATGCGGGTCCCGGAGTAACCGACCGGTCCGGCGTCCACGCCGGCCGTTCCACGTATGCGCACGCGAAAGGCCCCCGCCGAGAGCGGGGGCCTTTCAACTGCCTTGCTGAGAGCCCCAAAACGGAATCGAACCGTTGACCTTCTCCTTACCATGGAGACGCTCTGCCGACTGAGCTATTGGGGCGCGCTGCGGCGCCGCTGATCTTACCCGATCCGACCCGGCTGGGCCGAATCGGCACCCCGGCCCTCGTGGTCCGCCGCAACAAGCCACTGCCTTCGCCTACTTCCTCCGCTCAACAGGCCGACTCCATGACGAGTCCGCCCAGCCCGTTGCACGCGGACACCACTCGCTGCAGCTCCCGGTTCGTCGTCGACGCGTCCAACGGAAGCGCCAGCGTCTCGTCTGCGGCACGTTCTGATTCGGGCAGCCGCACATCGGCACGGAACTCGGCGGTACGGTGCGCCGGCGTTCTCACCGGGACGTAGCACGCCACGCCCCTAGCCTGCAGCGCGCGCTTGAAGGCATCCCGGTCAGGCCTGCCGTTGCCTGGGACGCGCACGACATAGTCCGTGTACGCATGCTCAATCCCCGTCGCGGCCGTCGGCACGACGACGCCACGCAGTCTCGCGTCGAGGTACGAGGCGCACTGCCGGCGCCGGATCGCGTCTACTGCCACGACGTGGGGTCGGACGCCGACGTCGACCACCTGCAACCCGCGCCGCTGGGCGAGCCCTTGCAGGCACACCATGTCCGCGGGATGCCCGAAGAGATGTACCGGAACGACCGCGACCGTCGACGAGGTCACCACGGCGTCCACGGAGTCCGGGTCCAGGCAGAGACTTCGCGGCTCGATATCCGCGAACACCGGCCGGGCGCCCAACTCCCTCACCGCTGCTGCTACTTCGAAGCCCCCAAAGGAAGGCACCACGACATCGTCTCCGGCGCTTACCCCGGCTGCAGTCAATTCGCTCGTCCCCATGCGTGCGATGCTGCGGTCGCGACATGAACTCCTGGTGACGGAATGAAAAAAGGCCGTGATCCCCGGACTTAACAGTCCAAGAACCACGGCCTTTTCAAAAAGAGTTCGGCGGTGTCCTACTCTCCCACACGCTCCCGCATGCAGTACCATCGGCGCTGTAAGGCTTAGCTTCCGGGTTC
>NZ_BMMP01000022.1 GCF_014645895.1 Streptomyces daqingensis
CGCTGTTGAGTTCTCAAAGAACGGACGCTTCCTTCGCAACCCTTTCACAGGCCACTCCGGGCGCTTCCCTCTCGGTGTTTCCGACTCTATCAGACTCTTGATCCGACTCGTTTCCGAGCGGTGGACCCGTAAATCCGATTTCCCCGGCCGGCGGGGGCGCCTTCCGACGCAGCCGCCACATTACTCGCCATCCCCCAGCGACTCAAAATCGAGCCACCGGAAACATCCACCGAACCGATTCCATAAGCCACACAGGGCACAACAAAACCAGCCCCGCGAACCGGGGAGACAAACAAACCCAGAGACTGCCGACGAACGGCAAGAGCGTCACCACAAGCACCACGGCTTCGCGGCAACCCGGAGGACAATACGGATCGGGGTCGGCGGTGTCAACCTGCAGCTCGGGGCTTCCCTGGAGGGCTCAGTCGAGGTCGGTCAGACGGCCGCCCGCGTCCGGCTGGGCGTCCTCCACGCGGCGCAGGAGGCGGGTCAGGAGCTCGCCCAGCAGGCCCCTTTCGGAACGTGTGAGGTCCTGGAGAAGGTCCTCCTCGAAGACGGAGGCCTTGCGCATCACCTGGAGCCACTTCTCGCGCCCCTCGTCGGTGATCCCGATGATGACGCGCACCCGGTTGTCCGGGTCGCGCTCGCGGGTGACCAGTCCCTGGGCGAGCATCCGGTCGATGCGGTGGGTCATGGCGGCGGGGGTCAGGCCGAGCCGCTTGGCGATGGTGCCGGGCCAGAGCTGGTACGGCGAGCCCGCCATGACCAGCTCCTTGAGGACCTCCCACTCGGCGTGGCCCAGGCCGAGAGTCACGAGCTGGCGGCCGTACGCCACGTTCATCCGGCGGTCGAGGCGGCTCAGCGCGTTCACGACCTTCTCCACCTGAGGGTCCAGGTCGCGGTATTCGCGCTGGTAGATGGCGATCTGCTCGTCGAGCGAGGGCTGCTGGCCGGCTGCGGATGGCATGCCTGGAGTATCCCACGCGAAGCCGTTCGCCTTGAAGGCTTGCGCCATGTACTCTTTATCTTCGAATTTTAGCTTCGAAGTCTTCGTTCTTCAGGGCTCCCGCTCGGGGGCCTCCGTCCAGAGGTAGGTGAGTGTGACCACGGCGATGAGCGCTGCGCTGCGTCGGATCCAGTGCGGGAACGCGTTGGCGGCATTCGGCAACGGCTTCACCGCACCGTTCCTGTTCGTCTACGCCTCGCGCGTGCGCGACTTGGGGGAGGGCACCGCGGGTGCGGTGATGGCGGTCTTCGCCGCGGCGGCGCTCGCCGTACTTCCGTTCACGGGGAGGGTGATCGACCGGCGGGGCCCCATGCCGGTCGCCTACCTGGGTTCACTTCTCGGTGCGGTGGGCGCGCTGGGCTTCGCCGCGGCGGAGAACGCACTCGGCGTCCTGGCCTCCTCCGCACTGATGGGTGCGGGGGTCGCGGTGCTCCAGCCGGCCCTGGCGACCATGATCGTGGCCTGCTCCGGCGCCGCGACGCGCTCGCGCGCCTTCGCCACCCAGTTCTTCCTCAACAACCTCGGGCTCGGGCTCGGCGGTCTCTTCGGCGGGCTGATGGTGGACGAGCACCGTCCCGGGACCTTCACGCTGCTGTTCGTCATCGAGGCCGCGATGTTCGTGGTGCTGGCCGTGGTGCTCGCGACCGTCCGTCTGCCCCTGACCGGTCCCGCGCACGACAGCCGGACGCCGTCGCGTCAGGCGGGACCTGCCGCACAGGCCGGGAGCGACTGGCGCGCGCTGTTCCAGGACCGGTCGATGGTGCTGCTGTGCGTGCTCGGGTTCGTGCTGTTCTTCGCGTGCTACGGACAGTTCGAGTCGGGGCTCTCCGCCTACGCGATCGAGGTCACGCGCATCTCCCCCGCGACGCTCGGCATGGCCCTGGCGGCCAACACCGCGGTGATCGTGCTCGCGCAGTACGTCGTGCTGCGGCTGGTTGAGCGTCGCCGGCGCAGCCGGGTCGTCGCGCTCGTCGGCGTCATCTGGGCGGTTGCCTGGGTGGCCGCCGGAGCGTCGGGGCTCGTACACGGCGCGCAGGCGGTGGCCACTGCTCTGCTCATCGGCACGTACGCGCTGTTCGGCCTGGGCGAGACGATGCTCTCCCCCACCGTGGCACCGCTGGTCGCCGACCTGGCGCCCGCCAGGCTGATGGGGCAGTACAACTCGGCTTTCGCTCTGGTGAAGCAGCTGGCGCTGGCAGTCGGTCCGGCGGTCGGCGGGCTGCTCGCGGCGACGGGTGCCTACGGGCTCTACATCGTGCTGCTCGTGGGCTGTTCGCTGGGCGTGAGCGTCCTCGCGTTGTGGCTCGGCAGGAGGCTGACCCCCGTGCAGGACCGGCCGTACCGGTCCGTCGTCGTGGCGGGGCGGAGCGAGACGGCCGACGACCTCGCGCACGGGCAGGGCGCGCCGGTGAAGGAGCACGCGCTGGCGGCGTCCGGGAACTGACCGGCCAGCGCGGCTACGGGGTCGGCAGGGCGAACTCGCACCACACGGACTTGCCGCCCCCCGGCGTCCTGCGCGACCCCCACGTCGAGGCGACGGTGGCGACGATGGAGATGCCGCGGCCGGCCTCGTCCACGGGTTCGGCGCGGCGGCGGCGCGGCAAGTGGTCGTCGCCGTCGGTGACTTCCACGATCAGGCGACGGTCCGTGCGCCGCAGCCGCAGCCGCATGGGCGGGATGCCGTGCTGCAGCGAGTTGGCGACGAGTTCGCTGGCGGCGAGGACGCCGAGATCCTGCAGTTCCCTCGGGAAGCGCCACGACGAGAGCACCCCGGTGGCGAACGCGCGTGCGCGCGGGGCCGCTTCGGTGCCGCCGAGCAGGTCGAGGGCCGCGTTGTGGAAGAGCTCGGCGTCGGGACCCGTACGGGCCGGGTGCTCCATGACGAGGACGGCCACGTCGTCGTCGTGTTCGGCGGTGATGCCGAGGGAGCGCAGGAGCCGGTCGCAGACGATGTCGGGCGACCCCGTCGCTCCGGCGAAGGCCCGTTCGAGCGTGAGGACGCCGGTGTCGATGTCGGCGTCGCGGCGTTCGACAAGACCGTCGGTGTAGAGAACAGCGGAAGAGCCGGGGTCGAACGGCAGGGAGCGGGAGACGTGCGCCCAGCCGCCCGTGCCCAGCGGCGGTCCTGTCGGCTCGGCTGCCCGGTGAACACCGCCGTCGGCGTCACGGACGATGATCGGCGGATGGCCTGCGGAGGCGTAGTGCAGGAGGCCTTCGTTCGGATCGTGCACTGCGTAGACACAGGTGGCGATCTGGCTGGCGTCGATCTCCGCGGCGAGGCCGTCGAGCAGTTGCACGACCTCGTGCGGGGGGAGGTCCAGCCGCGCGTAGGCCCGTACAGCCGTACGGAGTTGGCCCATCACGGCTGCGGCGCGCACTCCCCGTCCCATGACATCGCCGATGACGAGGGCGGTACGGCCGGCGCCGAGGGTGATGACGTCGTACCAGTCACCGCCGACGGCTGCTTCCGTCCCGCCCGGCTGGTAGGTGGCGGCGACGCGGAGGTCGTCTGGCTGTTCGAGTTCCTGCGGCAGCAGGCTGCGCTGCAGCGTGACGGCGGCCTCCCGCTGGCGGCGTTCGCTGACCCGCAGCCGCTCTGCCGCCTCCACCTGGTCCGTGACGTCGGCGGCGAAGATCAGCACGCCGTTCTCGCTGTCCGCGGTGATGGGCGTACAGGTGAACGTGTAGAAGGCGTCCTTGGGTTCGCGCCCCTCACGTGCGTCACGCGCGTTCGGCTGTTCGCGGGAGATTCCGGCACGCGGGACGCGCCGTGACTTCACAGTGCGCGGCTTCCCGCTGCGCAGGACCTGGTCCATGAGGGGCAGCAGACCCAGTTCGACGAGTTCCGGCAGGGCGTCGCGAGCCGCGTCGCCCTGTGCGCGAGGCCCGAAGACGGCTCTGTAGGCGTCGTTGACGTAAGCGATGCGGTGCTCGGGGCCGTGGACGACAGCGGCGAGAGCGGGAACCTGACCCAGCAGATCGTGCACGGACAGGGCGTCGAGGCTGCGCGTCACCCGGGCACTCGGGCTCTTGCCGCCTGCGGGTGCCGCGAGTGCCGCGGCGGATGCCGCTCTACGGTCGACCGTGGCGAGCGGCCCCTCCCCTGGGCCCTGGGCTGGTGCGGGCAGGCCGCCCACGGGCGGGTGCGTCGTACTGTCCGCGCCGGTTTCGTCGCCATGGGCGGAAGAAGCCGGATCAGCCGCTGTGTCGACGCCCGCGGGTGCAGTGGACGTCAGGCGCTCCCCTCGCGCTGCCGGAACAGTTCTCGTGCAGTCAGCGGCGACGCCGTCAGTGCCCTCCCTGTCGCAGGAGGCGGCGCTTTCCTCCGCTTCCTCCGCGGAGGTGCCCCCGTCCTCGGGACGTTCGGGCGCCTCGCGCTCGGACGCCTGCTGCGCCTGCGCTGCCGCCCGGGCGGCCCGGGCGGCTGAGGTGCGCCGCTGAGTGCCGGGCAGTCGGGCGCTCCAGCGCGTGAAATTCACGGTCGTCCGATTCCTCGTGTTGTCCGGAAGACGGCCGTCCGCGGGGCCGTCGTACTGCTCACTCTGTGCGGATGCGAGCCCACCCATGGTCACATGTTCCGCGGAGTGCAAGGGGGTCACATTGGATCACGCATCGTCACCCATGAGACCACCCGGCGGGATCTCCGCGAGGTGCCCCGACCGGCCCGAGCTGTGCCGCAGCCCTCTGGGCGGAGGCTTACTCTCCGTTGCCACGCCGCTCTGCGCCGGCGGCGCTCTCGAACTCCGCACGCGGATGTTCGAGCGATCCCAGTGAGACGATCTCGCGCTTGAACAGCCCCGCCAGCGTCCACTCGGCGAGCACACGCACCTTCCTGTTGAACGTGGGCACGCGGCTGAGGTGGTAGACCCGGTGCATGAACCACGCCGGGTAGCCCTTCAGTTTGCGCCCGTAGACATGCGCGACGCCCTTGTGCAGGCCGAGGGAGGCGACGGAGCCCGCGTAAGCGTGACGGTAATCGCTCGACGGCTCACCCCGTAGCGTGGCGGCGAGATTGTCCGCCAGCAACCTGGCCTGCCGCACCGCGTGCTGGGCGTTGGGCGCGCAGACGGCGCCGTCGGTTCCCTTCTCCCGTGCGGCCAGGTCCGGCACAGCCGCCGCGTCCCCCGCGGACCAGGCGTGCTCGACGCCGTCGACCTTCAGCCGGGCGGTGCACTGGAGCCGGCCCCGTTCGGTCAGAGGCAGCCCGGCCGCCTGGAGGACGGGGTGCGGCTTGACTCCGGCCGTCCAGACGAGCGTCCGGGCGGGGTGGCGGGACCCGTCACTCAATACGGCCACCCTGTTCTCGCAGGAGTCCAGACGGGTGCCGAGCCGCACGTCGATGTTGCGGGCCCGCAGTTCGCGCAGTGCGTGACGCCCCATCTCCTCGCCGACCTCGGGAAGAATCTTCTCCGCTGCCTCGACGAGGATGAACTTCAGCTCCCCCGCGCGGACGTTGTGGTAGTAGCGGCAGGCGTACCGCGCCATGTCCTCCAGCTCGGCCAGCGCCTCGACCCCGGCGTAGCCTCCGCCGACGAAGACGAACGTGAGCGCGGCGTCGCGCACTTCGGGATCGCGGGTGGACGACGCGATGTCGAGCTGTTCCAGCACGTGGTTGCGCAGCCCGATGGCCTCCTCGACCGTCTTGAAGCCGATGCCGTGCTCGGCGAGTCCGGGCACGGGAAGGGTGCGCGACACGGAGCCGGGCGCCAGCACCAGTTCGGTGTACGGGATCTCGACCGGTCCCGAGCCCTCCTCCTCCCCCGCGAGCGTCTTGACGTGGGCCACTCGTCGCTCGTGGTCGACGGAGACTGCCTCACCGATGACGAGGCGGCACCCCTTCAGGACCCGCCGCAAGGGAACGACCACGTGCCGCGGGGAGATGGATCCGGCCGCCGCTTCGGGGAGGAACGGCTGATAAGTCATGTAGGGCTCGGGGCTGACCACGACGATCTCGACGCCGGCGCCGAGATCGTCTCCCGGGGTCCGGCCCGAGTCCAGGCGGAGGCCGTCCCCGTCGCTCCGTCCGGGTGCTACGCCCTTGAGCTGGTGCTTCAGCCTCCGCTGGAGGCGGAGGGCGGCGTACATGCCGACGTAGCCGCCCCCGATCACGAGAATGCGCGCGGATTCGTTCTTCGCCTTCGTCACCCGTCCATGACGCACCCGCGAGAGGTGGTTTGTCCACAGGCTCAGGGAATCGTGTGACTGGCGGAAGCTATCTCTCCGTTTCCCTCCGGCACTCGCACACATTTCCATAACCGCAGGTCAGATCCGCGTGCAGGAGACACTGAATGAAGTATTCCGGAAACTCCCGTAAGGCCGGGTTCCCCTTTGCGGGGCAGCTGTGAACCCACCCCTTCTCTCTCGACCAGCGTTTGAACTATCTTCGTGACGTCGGGGGAGCGGTGCTTGACGACTGCGGTTCCAGCAACCCCGGCCGCAACAGCGCAAGGGTCTCCGGGGGGAGACTTGATGACCGGGGGAAAAAATTATGCGCATTCAGGGTATTCACGGCTCTCATTCGGTTGCCGCTGCCATGGCGGCGGTGCCTGACAACGGGAGCCAGGGGGCGGGCCACGGAGTCAGCGGACCCGGCGCCGTGAACACGGCGTCCGGCGGCCTGCACGGAGCCGGCATCTCCGACGGCGCCGCAGAGGCAGCCGGCGTTCCGCGCTCCACTCCGCTGCGCGTGGACGCGCAGCGGAACCTCGAGCACGTGCTGCGGGCCGCGCGGGAGGTCTTCGGGGAGCTGGGTTACGGCGCCCCCATGGAGGACGTGGCCCGCCGGGCACGCGTCGGCGTGGGAACCGTCTACCGCCGCTTCCCCAGCAAGGACGTACTCGTCCGCCGCATCGCGGAGGAGGAGACCGCGCGCCTCACCGAACAGGCGCGGGCGGCACTGGCCCAGGAGGACGAACCGTGGTCCGCGCTCTCCCGCTTCCTGCGGGCGTCGGTGGCCTCGGGAGCCGGGCGGCTGCTGCCGCCCCGGATACTCCGGGCGGACGGATGGAGCACGGACGCGACGGCAGTGGACAGCGCGGCGCGGCTGCCGCAGCAGCGTCAGGCCGAGTACGGGACGGAGCAGGGCTCGGGGCTGAGGCTTGTGCCTGACAGCTCCGGCATCCCGTCGCAGCAGCCTCAGCACGGGCTTTCGCAGCAGCCGGGCGAAGCGCCGGTCGGGCAGCTCGGAGAGTTCGAGGAGGAGTCCGGCTGCGCGGAGCTGCTGGGCATGGTCGGCCAGCTGGTGCAACGAGCCCGTGACGCGGGTGAGTTGCGTGCCGATGTCACCGTCGGCGACGTCCTCCTGGTGATAGCCACTGCCGCGCCCTCGCTTCCGGACGCCGTCCAGCAGGCGGCGGCGTCACGGCGGTTGCTCGACATACTCCTCGAAGGGCTCCGCCCCCGGCAGAGGGCGTAACGCCGCCGTCAGAGGGCGCGACGCCGCAGGCCACGGCGGTGGCCGCCGCCTCGGCAGAGATCGCCACTACCGGACCGATCGCCTCACACGCCCGGAATGCGTGGATTCAGACCGCGATTCCCCTCGGACGGGTGACTGATCCGGCGTAGCGATCACTGCTCGTCAACGCTGTGCCAGTCTTGCCCGGGACTTGGCTGCGACAGCGTGTGCGGGGGCCACTGCGATGGGTGCTGAGGAGCGGGAGGATCTCGGGAGGCCCGTGAACGTGAACCCGGGGAGCGCCGGCATGAACCGGCCTCTCCGGGCCCCTTCCCCGGAAGGGGCGCCGAGCGGATACGGGGGTCGGTCTCAGCGGTCTCACTCTCACCACGAGCGCGGCTCCGAGGCCGGGAGCGGGATCGGGTTCGAGGTTGCGGCTACGGCTGGGGCGGGGGCTGGGGCTGGTTGCGGCGCCCGGCCCACCGACGCCGACCTCCTGCGGAGCCTGCGCGACGGGGAACCTTCTGCCTACGACGAGCTGTACCGGCGCCATGTGAGATCGGTCCGGCGCTACGCCCGCACCTGCTGCCGGAGCTGGAAGACAGCGGACGCCCTCGCCGACGAGGTGTTCGCCCGGATGCTGTGGGCGGTACGCGGCGGAAAGGGCCCTCAGACGTCGGTTCGCGCCTACCTACTGGCGTCCGTACGGCCCGTCGCCACGGGATGGGCGAGGAGTGAGCAACGGGATCAACTCGATGGATGGAGCGAGCTGTTCAGGCAGTCTCCGGTGGTCGAACCGTCAGGCGTAAGGACCGTGGGCGTGCTGTCGGCAGGCGTGCGGACGGCGGCCGGCGCGCGGTCGTCGGACGAGCAGTGGTCGGGCAAGCAGACGTCAGATGAGCCGCCGTCAGGCACTCAGGTCGAGGACGACGGTGAAGGGCCGTCGGCCGAGGAGAACCAGGAGCTCGGCGCCGATGTCCTGGCGATACTCGCAGCTGAACGCACGCTGGTCGTCCAGGCCTTCAATGCTCTGTCAGCCAGGGAGCAGGCCGTGCTCTGGCACACGACGATCGAGGAAGGGAGACAGAGACCTGCACACGTCGCACCCATGCCGGTGCTCACGGAAGACGCGGCGGCCACCGCGGCACGCAGCGCACGCGAGAACCTGCGCCGCGCGTACCTGCAGGCGCACATCCATCGCTCGCACACGTGCGGAGGGGACTGCGCCCGTTACTCGTCACAGCTCGACGAGTACGCGCGAGGAGGACTCCGTGCGCGTGCCAAGTCGGGGATGCGGAAGCACCTGGAGCGTTGCCCGCAGTGCCGGGCTGCGACAGCGGAGGTCATAGACCTCAACGAACGCCTTCGGGTGCTCGCGCCGGTGGCCTTCCTGGGCTGGTTCGCCTCGGACGGTGGGGCCGAAGCCTTCGGTGCTCTGCTCAGCAGCACGGGCGTCACGGAGCCGACGGGTGAGGCGGAGACGTCCGTGACGCTGCGCAGCGGCACGCCCGACGGCACCGGGGAGGTTGTCGGAGCGGTAGAGGCCGACGTCGGGGGCGACGCTGACGTGGCCGACGTGACTGGCAAGACTGACGTGAATGGCAAGGCTGACGTGACTGGCTCGACTGACGGGTCCGGCGGGGCTGACGTGAGCGACACAGCTGACGGGGTCGGCGCGGGCGGCAGGGCTGATGCGGTCGGGCAGGCGCGTCGGTCGGAAGTGGCCCATCGCTCGGGGCGGTCGAGGCATGCGGGGTGGTCGAGACGAGAGGGACGGTGGAGACAGCCGGCGTGGCCGCGTCCGCGGTCGGGGGCGCGACTGTGGGGGCGGTGGAGGCGGGCCGGGGCGGAAGGTCGTGACCAGGGGACGCCTGGGCCGGCCTGCGCGGCCGCGGGCTCGCACAGGCGGCTCGGCGCAGCCTTGCAGGTGAGCGCCGGTGCGCTGGCTGCGGCGGTGGCCGGCGTGACGCTCATCTTCGCCTTGGCGGGCGGTAGGACGGAGGGGGCGGGGGCGGGGGCCCCGGAAGGGGCCGCGTCCAGCAATGCGCCTCAGCCACCTGGCCGCGAGGTGGAGCCCGTTCCTCCTGGGTCGGGGGCCCAAGAGTCCGCGCCAGGTCCGTCCACAGGACGGAAGTCCCGGTCGACGAGGCCCGGGAGCGGCGATCTGGGGACGCCGGGTGCGCGGTCCAAACTCCGTACCGAGAAAGACGGTTCGAGCTCAGACGCACGGCACGGACTGCCCCTGACTCGGCCGAAGGGCCCGTGGAGGGCCCGGCTCATTGCGGGCGGTGACAATGACGCCACGCAGACGTCAGGCGGGCCAACCTCTTCGCCGGATTCTGAGACCTCGCCGTCTTCCCCCGCGTTCAGCCCTCAGGCGGTCCCTTCCGAGAGCACCGTCTCAACCGTGACGGCCTCCACGGATCCCACCGCAGTGTCGGCCTTCGCGGAGACAGAGACGGCCTCCATGGTTCCCAGCGCACTGCCTGCCTCCGTGACAACAGCCTCCGTGGCGCCGGAGACGGCCTCCACGGATCCCATTGCAGTACCGGTTCACGTGGGGACGGAGGCGAAGACGGAGACAGCGTCTGCGGCGCCCGCCTCCACAGCGTCTGCCTCGACGGGTTCGGCAACGGCTCCTACGGCAAAGGCCCTCGCGGGTTCGGCCTTCGTGACGGCAGTCCCCGTCGCGACGACTGCCGCGTCGGCCACCTCGACGACCGCCGAAGCGTCAGCGTCCGTGTCAGCGCGGTCGGTTCGGCTGCCGGGCCCACATGCACCGTCCCGCCCGGGTCGGATCCCATGACGCCGACTCGGACGCCTCCCGCCAGGCCGTACGGCACGGCTCGTGCCTCCGGCGCCCGCAGGCGGCAGCGGCCGAGCACCACAGACCGTCCGCCGCTGTCCGTCCCCCACCACCCGTCCGCCACTACTTCTCGAAGGGGTACTGCGCTCACCGGGTCGTCGCTCTCTCCCAGGACTTGACCTCCGAGGTACGGAACCCGCTCCGGCCCGGGGTCGCTCCCCGCTCGGTCACCCGCTGTCGGACCGGACCGCCCCGGTCACCTCGCGTCAATCGCCCACCGCTGCACCCGGCCGTCAGAGAGCGGGGCGCTGCTGCGTCGCAGGCAGCACTCCGCCCGCGACCGCCCGCTGACGGGGAGCGGCGGAACCCGTCCAGCACGTGCCGCGACGGGAGATGAGCCGCCGCAGCCACAGCTCCGTGGAGACGAGGTCTGCCAGGCCGTCGAGCGGGAGCTGTTCGCCCTGTGACGCGGCGCGGAGGGCCTTGCGTACGACCCTGGCCTCCACGAGTCCGGCTTCGGCGAGGAGCGGTGCGTCGAAGAGCTGGAGAAGGTCGGCTGCCGCGTTGCGGAGTCCGGCGCGTACGGACGCGGTCTGGGCGGCGTGCGAGGGAGCGCCCCAGCCTGCGGGCAGGTCGTGCACGCCTGCGCCTTTCAGTACGGCTCGGAGTACCGACGCCCGTGCGCCCGGTTTCACCCGCAGGGATTCCGGCAGGTCGCGGCAGGCCCGTACGACCTGGTTGTCGTAGAAGGGGGCATGGAGCCGCTGGTTGCGGATCTCGGCGGCCTGTTCGAGGACGCGGTAGTCGGCGGCCTGGCGTGCGAGGGCGGCGCGGGCGCGGCGTTCCCCGGGACGCTCCACCGTGGGGCGGTGCCGGGCCGCGGCGTCCAGGCGCAGGGACACCTCGGCGAGCGTCTCGCCGGTGAGCCACCGCGCCGCGGGCCCCGGACGGCACCAGGTGAGTGCGGCCACGGATGCTCCGACTGCGCCCTCGCTGCTGTATCCGCCAGGAACGTCGGCGGCGCCGAGGTCGGCAAAACCTTTCCCCTCGCCGTTGCCCGCGCCTTTGTCCGAACTCCGTTTCGCACCCGTCCCGTTGGCGGTGAAGCCGCCGGTGCGCAGCCGTACGGCGGTCTCCGTGATGCCGTCGCGGTACTGCGTACGTGCGAGGCGGCGAGCGGCGCGGTAGACCGTCCAGGGCACGAGGACCGAGCGTCCGGGCGGTACGTCCTCCGCCCGCGCCAACGCCGCTACGGGGCGCAGCAGATGACGGCGTCTGCGGTCCATCAGCAGGTCGGCGAGGCGGGCCGGGTGCGCGTCCATGACGGGGCGGGCGCCGAAGCCGACGAAGTGGTCGGAGCTGCCTGCCGCCAGGCGCTGCCGGTGTCTGTCGGCAACGACGAGCGACGGCCCTGGCTCGTCGGTGAGCGGGCCTTCCAACTCGGTGTAGGGCAGGGCCTCTTCCGATGCCGCGACGACGAGGTGGTGCAGTCGCGGGTTCTCGGCCATGGTGCGGGCGCGTTCCATTTCCGCGGCGGCGGAAGCGGCGCGGCTCGTCAGGTCGTTGAAGGTCACCGCCAGAAGCCGCTCACCGGCTTCCGCGCCGAGGGTGCCGTGCACGGTGCCGGGCATCCCGGGCAGGCCGGACGCGAGCAGGGCGAGGGTGCCGGAGGCGGGGCCGCCGGACAGGTCGGCGCCGACTCCGGGTGCGGGCCCGCCTCGTGCGGCGCGCCGGTCGGCGGGGCCCATGCCGGGTACGGGGCCGGGATCGCGGTCCTCCATGCCCGGGGCGACGTAGCCGTAGCTGCTGTCGCCGTACCTGCCTTCGCCGTAACCGCTGCCGCCCGTACGGCCGTTGGCGCGCGGTCCGGCGCCGCCGGGGCTCCGCCCGCCGCCGGTTCCCTCCGCGCCCCCGCCGCCTCCGTACGCGTCGCTGCCGTACGCGCTGCCGTCATACCCGCTGCCGCCGTACGCGCCGAACGCCATGCCGTCAGGGGCACTTGAGCTGTACGGACCACCGTCGGTGTCGCCGGCAGTCCAACTCGTCCTGGGTGAGGGGTCGCTGTAGGCCGGGTCCCTGTAGATCGGGGCTCTGTACACGCGGTCGTCGTAGGCGCCGTACGCGCTGCTTCCGTACGGCTCGTCGCCCCGCGGACGCGTTCCGTTGCCGTAGGCGACCCCTTCATACGCGTCGTACGCGGGACCGCCCGACCCTCCGGGCGCCGTACCGCCGGGTCCCGGGTTTCCGTACGCGGACGTCCCGTACGCGGACGTCCCGTAGGCCGACCCGCCGTACGCCGCACCGTCGAAGTCCCTGTGCGGGGCGTCCCGGCCGGGGCGGCCGTCCCATGCGTCCCTCTCGCGCTCGTGTCCGCCATGCCCTTCCCCGCTGCCCCGCGGCTGCCGGGCCTGTCCGTACCCCTGGCCGTTCTCCGACGCGTGCCGCGGTGCCGACAGCCGTGCGCGCACCGCTTCGACGAGCGCGTCCCGTACGGCCGCGACCGCTTCGTCCGGATCGACGGGAGGGGGCGCGGAGACGACGAGGGAGGCGGAGGGTTCGTAGCTCGTGACCTCGCGGCTGCCGCCTTCGCGGAGGATCAGGGCGTGGCCGGGGAGAACGCGCCGCACGCCTTCGTAGGGCGTTCCATCGCCGAGCGCTTCGGGCGAGTCGGGGCAGGCCAGCAGCGCGCCGAGGTGGCCGATGTCGAGTTGGGCCTCGATGAGGTCGGCGAGCGGGAGGGCCGCCGTCGCGTAGGCGGTGCCGCCGTCCCACGGGGTGTGGAAGACGGGGCGGACGCCGGCCAGGTCGGAGGTGACGGTGAGCCGCCGTCCGACGGAGGCGACGGCCGTGTAACTGCCGGGCCAGGCCGTCAGATGGCGGTAGGCGCCGCCGCGGGCGGCGGACAGGCCGAGGCGCAGCTGCTCGTCGCTCGCTCCGCAACAGCCGAAGACGGCGAGGCGGTTGCCGTCGGCCTGCACGATGCGGACTTCGTCGGGACGCCAGTCACCGACCGCCCAGAGGGGGTCGGGTTCGTTCCACAGCAGTTGGGCGCCGACCGGCTGCAGTGTGCCGGGGGTGATGCTGCCGCCTCCCGGCGAGGCGCTGCTCCATCCCACCAACCATCGCATCGCCGCCCGCCTCCGCTGCCTGAATGACGCTTCTAGTGAGCGTGCCGTCAGCTGCCCTGCGGCCATGTTGCCACGAGACGGGTGCACGAGAGGCGTGAAAGGGGCGCATATCTGGCCCAACGCGCTGTGCGTGAACGCGGGTTGCGCGGCTCGTGCGCCCGTTCGGACGTGGAGGACGGGCCTCCGCGCCGCAGGGCCGGAGGCGGCCCGGGGAGCCGCCGTCCGAACGCCGTCCACGGCCCGTCAACCGCCTGGTTGGGGGCATATTCCACTGGCGTCGACCCCGGGCAACCCACAGATGACCGATGTTATTCGGCCAAGTATGTGTAGCGGGCGCGGCGTTGACGTCGGCTCGCCGCCCAGGCCCGGGCCCGCCCCGGGCCCTACGCCCCGTGTTCGCCCCGCGCCCGCCGGAGCCCGGCGCGGACTCCTGCCGTGCGCCGCGCGAAGCCCTCCGAACCCCCAGAATCCACACGGGAGATGAGAGGGGGCGAGCACAGAACTGCCGGAGGACGCGCGGAGACGACGACGGCCCGGGAGGCTTCTCCAACCTCCCGGGCCGGACCGTCCGCCCGCGGGGAACGGGGCGGCGGTTCCCCCAGCCCACTGGTCCAGTACAGCGGGCCGACCCACGCAGCACTCAGTGAACAACCCGCCCTGGGGCCCGCACAGGCGCATGCACGGGCGCACGGCCACACGCCGGGAGCACGAACTGCATACCGGTATCCGACGTTTTTCCGCACACGTTTTCGGCCGACCGCCTTGTGCCGTAAGGGGTTTGGCACGTGACGGACGCACGTACACGCGGACAGTCACGAACCGGTGCGCCCCGACCGGCGTCCGCCCCGACGCCCTGCCCGCCGGACGGGCCCTCCGCGGCGATCGCGCACGTACACGAATCCCGCCATCCGAGCCGGTGCCCCTTAACGGTGGGGATGCGGCGAACTACGCTAAGTCCCCAGTGCTTCCCGCGCCGTGCAGGGCCCCGGGAGGCATCCCGCGCCTCTCGCGCGGGCAGGAGGTGCCTCACCTCCCGGTCGGCACCGGGGCGTGGGGCGGCCGTCGGTGTGTCAGGGGTGTGCGCGCATGTCCAGGGAGCCACGCGGGCCGAACGAGAAACTCGGCACCGTTCTCGCCCTCGCAGGAATCAGCAACGCCGGACTCGCCCGCAGGGTCAACGACTTGGGAGCGCAGCGCGGTCTGACGCTGCGCTACGACAAGACGTCGGTCGCCCGCTGGGTCTCCAAGGGGATGATCCCGCAAGGCGCGGCGCCCCATCTCATCGCCGCGGCGATCGGCAGCAAGCTCGGCCGTCCCGTCCCGCTCCACGAGATCGGTCTGGCGGACGCGGACCCGGCCCCCGAAGTCGGCCTGGCCTTCCCGCGGGACGTGGGCGCGGCGGTCAAGGCGGCCACGGACCTCTACCGGCTGGATCTGCACGGCGGACGGCGCGGCGGCGGCGGGATCTGGCAGTCGCTGGCGGGGTCGTTCGCGGTGAGCGCCTACGCGACGCCCGCGTCGCGCTGGCTCATAACTCCCGCTGACAGCACGGTCGCGCGCGATCCGGGTACCGCGGCCGACAGCTCCTCCACGGGGGCCGGTCCGCCGGACGCCGCGGCAGGCGGCCAGGTCCCCCAGGGCGAGGCGGAGGTGCCGGCCCCGCCGCTGCGCGTCGGCCACGCCGACGTGGCGAAGCTCCGCGAGGCGGCGGAGGAGGCACGCCGGTGGGACTCCAAGTACGGCGGCGGCGACTGGCGTTCGTCGATGGTGCCCGAGTGCCTGCGGGTGGACGCCGCCCCGCTGCTGCTCGGTGCGTACACCGACGAAGTGGGCCGCTCCCTCTTCGGCGCCACGTCCGAACTGACGCGCCTCGCAGGGTGGATGGCCTTCGACACGGGCCAGCAGGAAGCGGCCCAGCGCTACTACATCCAGGCTCTGCGGCTGGCCAGAGCGGCGGCGGACGTGCCGCTCGGCGGGTACGTGCTGGCCTCGATGTCGCTGCAGGCGACCTACCGCGGCTTCGCCGACGAAGGCGTCGACCTCGCGCAGGCCGCCGTGGAACGCAACCGGGGTCTGGCCACCGCGCGCACGATGAGCTTCTTCCGCCTCGTCGAAGCCCGCGCGCACGCCAAGGCCAACGACTCCCACGCGTGCGGCGCGGCGCTCTCCGACGCGGAGAGCTGGCTGGAGCGCGCCCGCGAGGGCGACGCCGACCCGTCGTGGCTCGACTTCTACTCCTACGACCGGCTCGCGGCGGACGCGGCGGAGTGCTACCGCGATCTGAAGGCCCCTCGCCAGGTACGGCGCTTCACGGAGAAGGCGCTCTCCAAGCCGACGGAGGAGTTCGTACGTTCGCACGGGCTGCGGCTCGTCGTCTCCGCCGTCGCCGAACTGGAGTCGGGGAACCTGGACGCGGCCTGCGCGGCCGGAGCGCGCGCCGTCGAGGTCGCCGGGCGCATCTCGTCCGCGCGTACGACCGAGTACGTACGGGATCTGCTGAACCGGCTGGAGCCGTACGGCGACGAGCCCCAGGTCGTCGAGTTGCGCGAGCAGGCCCGGCCGCTGCTGGCGGCTCCGGCGTGACGCGGCGGCGGACCGCGCGAGCACGGCGGGCGACCGCACCGGCGCGGCGGGCGGAGGCGCCGGCTGCCGCGCCGCCCCCGCGGGCCCGGACTTCACGGTCCACGTGACGCGCACCGCCCGTGCGACGTCCGTGACCTGCACCACCCGCCTGCGCGGCCTTCGCCGCCCGCGTGACCCGCGCCGCAGCCCGCTGTCGGTGGTGAGGTCATGATGGAGGACGTGCCCACCGACGCCACCGTTCCGGCCGACACCCGGAGCGGCTCCGCGGGTCGCTCCGCGAACCGGTCCGGAGCAGAGGCCCGGCGGGCGCACGCGGCCCCTCCGCCGCGCCCGGCGCGCAGCACCGGCAGCACGTCCAACACGTCCAGCACCGCCAGTACCACCAGCACAACGAGCACCGCCAGCACGACCACGGGAAGGGCCTCACCAGTGCCGACGTCTTCCGGCAGCCCCCCACCCGGCCGCCCCGCCGAGCGCTTCGACTGCGACGTCCTGATCGTCGGCGGCGGCATCGTCGGGTTGTCCACGGCCTACGCCGTCACCCGTGCCGCCCCCGGCACCCGCGTCGTCGTGCTGGAGAAGGAGCCCGGCCCGGCCCGCCACCAGACGGGACGGAACAGCGGGGTCATCCACAGCGGCATCTACTACCGTCCCGGGTCGCTCAAGGCGCGGTTCGCGGTGCGCGGTGCCGCCGAGATGACCGACTTCTGCGCGCAGCACGGCATCCCCCACGAGGTCACCGGCAAGCTGATCGTGGCCACGGGGCGCGACGAGCTGCCGCGGCTGCACGCCCTCATCCAGCGCGGCAGGCAGAACGGCATTCCGGTACGGGAGCTGGGGCCGGCCCAGCTCGCCGAACGCGAGCCGCACGTACGGGGTCTGGCCGCCATCCACGTCGGCACGACAGGAGTGTGCGACTTCGGCGCCGTCACGCGCCGGCTGGCTCGACTCGCGGAGGACGGCGGCGCCGTCGTGCGGTACGGCGCCGAGGTCACGGCGGTGGACCGCCGCCCGGGGAGGGGCGTGGCCGTCCGCGTCCGCGGCCGCGGACCTACGCGATCCGCCTCCCCGGCCGCCGCTTCCCCATCGGAATCCCGTTCCGGCGCCTTCCGTTCCGGAGCACCTTCGGACACCTCCGGATCCGGCGCCCGCGCCCGCGCCGAGACGGTGCACGGCGGCAGCACGGTCGTGCGCGCCCGCGTGATCGTCAACTGCGCGGGCCTGTACTGCGACCGGCTGGCGCGGCTGACGGGGGACGATCCGCCGGCGCGCATCCTCCCCTTCCGCGGCGAGTACTTCGAACTCCGCCGCGAGCGTGAGGATCTGGTGCGCGGTCTCGTCTACCCGGTGCCCGATCCCGCGTTCCCCTTCCTCGGCGTCCACCTCACCCGCGGCGTCGACGGGGGCGTGCACATCGGCCCGAACGCCGTACCCGCGCTGGCCGTCGAGGGTTACGACTGGCGGACGGTCCGCCCGCGCGAGCTGGCGGGGGTGCTCGCCCATCCCGGCACGTGGCGCGTCGCCCGCCGCCACTGGCGTTACGGGGCAGGGGAGTTGCACCGGTCGCTGTCGAAGCGGGCCTTCACCGGGGCGGTACGGCGGCTGCTGCCGGAGGTCGCCGAAGAGGACCTCGTACCGTCCCCCGCGGGTGTGCGGGCACAGGCGGTGCTGCACGACGGGACGCTCGTCGACGACTTCCTCATCACGGAAGGGCAGCACGCGGTCCACGTCCTCAACGCCCCGTCCCCCGCGGCGACGGCGTCGCTGCCGATCGGCCGGGAGATCGCGGGCAGGGCGCTGGCGGCGCTCGAGTCGCTGAGCCCGCTGAGCCCCGCGGCGCGCACTGCGGACGCTGCACGCGACCGCCGCTGAGAGGCGAAAGCCGGTGCCCGGCAGGCGTCCCCCGCCGCGTTCCCGGCCCCCTCGGCAACGCCCTTACAGTGGAAGCACTGTGTCTGAGAAACCTGCCATGTTCCCCGACGGCGACGGCCCCTCAGCGGACCCGGCCGGTTCGCACCACGAGCGGCGCATCCGCAGCTTCCAGCCCCGCCGCAGCCGCGTCACCGCGGGTCAGCGAGCGGCGCTGCGACGGCTGTGGCCGCGCTGGGGCTTCGAGATCGACGGGCTGCGGCGGCTGGACCTGGACGAACTGTTCGCGGAGGACGAGCCGGAGGCGTCCGGTTCCGGGCAGCCGAACGGTCCGTCCGAACGCCCCGTCGTGCTGGAGATCGGATTCGGCATGGGGGAGGCGACCGCCGACATGGCCGCCGCCGAGCCGGAGACACGCGTCCTCGCCGTGGACGTGCACACCCCCGGCCAGGGCAACTTGCTGCGCCTCGCGGACGAACGCGGGCTGACCAACGTCCGCGTGGGGAACGGGGACGCGATCATCCTGCTCCGCGAGATGCTCGCCCCCGGCTCCCTCTCCGGGCTGCGGGTCTACTTTCCGGACCCGTGGCCGAAGAAGCGGCACCACAAGCGGCGTCTGATCCAGCCGGAGTTCCTCGACCTCGCCGCGGAACCGCTCCGTTCAGGCGCGCTCGTCCACTGCGCGACGGACTGGGAGCCGTACGCCGAGCAGATGCTCGACGTGCTCTCGGGCCATCCGGCGTACGAGAACACGCAGCCCGACGGGGGGTTCGCCCCGCGGCCCGACGTCCGCCCCCTCACCCGTTTCGAGGAAGCCGGGCTCACGAAGGGCCACAAGGTCCGCGACCTGCTGTTCCGCCGCCGCTGACGGCCGCCCCGTCGAATACCGCTGACGGCCGCCGCCGCGAGCTGCTGACGACGGCCGCCGACGGTGCGGGTCAGGTCAGAGGGTCCCGTAGGACGTGTCGTCGATCCCCTCGACCTCGATGCGCTCCTTACGCACCTGGCCGTGCACGGTCTCCTGCTCGACGTGCTCCTCCGTGACGAGCCGGATCCGCTCCACCGGAACGGTCTCGGTCTCCACGACCGGACGCTCGTCGTGCAGGACGACCTCGTAGGCGTCCTCCGTGATCGCCGGGCCGCTCAGCGCGTCGTCCCTGTTGGCCTCGCTGATCGGCTCGCGTTCGATACGCACCTCCTCGTGGCGCACCGGCACGGTCTGCTCGACGTCCTCGGTCACGACGTACTTGCGCAGCCGCGCGCGGCCGGTCTCGTAGCGCTCGGTGCCCACGCGCAGACGCTCCTCGGAACGCGTCATGGCGTCCTGGGCTCGGCCCGTGCCGTATCCCGTCGCGCTTCCGGCCCCGGCACGTTCGCTGCCGTACGGCATCGCGCCGGTGGACGTGGCTCCGGCCGTGGACGCCGAGCTCTCCTCGCCGGCCGCGGATCCCGCTGCCGCCGTACCCGCGCCGGCCGCGGTCCCCGCCACGGTGCCGGCCGCGCCGGTGCCGCCTGCCGAGGTGTCCTCACCGCGGGACGGCATGGGCTCGTCCCAGTCGAAGCCGTAGAAGTTGTAGAGCTCCCGCTCCTGCTGCTCGGTGAGCCGCCCCTTCGAGACGTCCATGTGCGGGGCGTCCTTCACCTTGGTCTTCGGGACCGGCACCTCGAGGTAGTCGCCGACCACGCGGCCCTCGTGGATGGGTACGAACGTCTCCTGCGTACCGAACAGGCCCGTGCGGACCGTCGCCCACTCCGGCTCCCCCGTGCGCTCGTCGAGGAAGACGTGCCGGGCCTCGCCGATCTTCTTGCCGTCCGCGTCGTAGATCATGTGGTCGACCACGGCGGGAATCTGCTCCTGGGAGATCATGAAGAGCCTCCTACTCCCAATGGCGTATCACTCCACTTCCAAGGCAAACGCCGTGCGGCACAAGCCGCACCTCCCAGCCACACATCAGCACGCAAATTGGGCCATATGAGTGAAAAACATCCTTCGAGGCTCTGAGTGGGGCTTGGTCCCCGGCGATCTCCGGCAATCCGGAACACCCGCCGCGAGCAGGCCTCCGCCTCGTTACTGTCGAGTGGTGGACGACGAGGCTTCCGGCGCGGCTGACGCGCCCACGTATGCGGAAGGCGCCGGTGCGGCCGGCGGAGGCCGCGGCACCGGCGAGACCCCGGGGACGGCTCCGGAGAGCGGGCCTGAGGCGGGGCCGGTCGCGGACGGGGACGCGGACGGGGGCCGGGCCGCGGGTGCCGGCCCTGAGGGGAGCGGGCCCTCCTCCGACTCGTCCCGCAGATCCCAGCCAACTCAGCCGTCGCAGCAGTCCCAGCAGCCTTTGCCGCCCCTGCCGTCGCGTCCGCCCCGGAGACCGTCACAGGCCGGGCCCGGGCAGGACCCGCTGACACACGGCCCGCGTTCTCCGCAAGCGGGGGCAGGGACGCAACCGCAGGACGGAGGGCAGCCGCCGTCCCCCGTCGCGCAGCCCGCTCAGCAGGTCCCGTCCCACCCGTACCAGGCTCCGCAACCGCAGCCCGGACGGTCTTTCGGCGGTCCGGCCGCGCCCGCCGCCCAGTTCTCCCCGCACCAGCAGCCCGCGCACCACCCTCCGCAGACGCATCTCGCCCCGGTGCCGGCCTACGCCCAGCAGCCGCAGTTCCCGGCGATGCCGGCATCTCCCGAAGAGTGGCGCTACCACCCGCCCAAGGCCCCGTCCTGGTGGCACCGGCACCGGCGGAAGCTGCGCGCTCTCGCCCTCGTCTCGCTTCTCGCCCTGTGCGGGCTGATCATCCTCGGGCTCGTACGCGAGCAGACCGGCACCGTCGGCCTGCTCGTCGGCCTCGGCCTGGCCGTCCTTCCCGTGCCGCTCCTCGTCTCCGCGTTCCGGTGGATAGACGGCGTGGAGCCGACGCCGTGGCGCAACCACCTCTTCGCCTTCGCCTGGGGCGCCTGCGCGGCGACCCTCGTCGCGCTGCTCGCCAACAGCTTCGCCACCGACTGGCTCACCGGCGCCTCGATAGCGGACTCCGCCGGGCAGGCCGACGCCCTGGGCGCGACGGTCATCGCCCCCGTCGTGGAGGAGACGGCCAAGGGCACCGCTGTACTGCTGCTCTTCTGCTTCCGCAGGCGCGACTTCGACGGGGTGACGTCCGGACTGGCCCTCGCCGGCATCACCGCCACCGGCTTCGCCTTCACGGAGAACGTCCTCTACCTCGGCACCGCCTTCGGCGAGGACCAGATCCTCTCCCCCGACGGGCTGCACGAGTCCGTGACCGCGATGACGTTCTTCATCCGCATCGTCCTGGCGCCCTTCGCGCATCCCCTGTTCACGGCGCTCATCGGCGTCAGTTTCGGCATCATCGCCGCCGTCCCCTCCATGCGCCGCGGGCTGAAACTCCCGCTTCCCGTCCTGGGGCTGCTGACGGCCGTGCTGCTGCACGCCATCTGGAACGGCTCCGCGTCGCTGCCCGACTGGACGTTCGTCGCCGTCTACGCCCTCTTCATGATCCCGGTCTTCGTGACCCTCACGTGGCTGGCGATCTGGTCGCGACGGCAGGAGCTGCACACCATCCGCGACACGCTGCCCGCGTACGCGGCCGCAGGCTGGTTCGAGGCAGGGGAGCCCTGGGCCCTGTCGTCCATGCGGGCCCGGGCGCTGGCGCGTTCGACGGCACGCCGTACGCACGGGACGGCAGGCGCCCGCACGGTCGCCGAGTACCAGCACTTCGCGACGTCGCTGGCGCTCCTGCGCGCCCGCGCCCAGCACGGCACGCCCCCGCCGGACTTCCACGCGCGCGAGCAGGAACTCCTCCACCACCTCTGGCAGCGCCACGCGCTCGCCGGCCCGGCCACGGCCTCGGCGGCGTTCAGCCTCAACCCGGCCTTGAACGGGCGGGGTTGGGGCCCGGGTCCAGGGCCAGGGGCCGGTCCCGGTGCCGGTCACCCGAGTCCGTACGGCGCTCCCGTCCAGTTCCCGGTGCGCTGAGCCCCCACCACCCGCGCCGATCCGGGCCCCGCGGCACCGGCGCGGCGGCATCCGCCCGCGCGTCCGCGCGCCCGGCCCCGCCCCGGCATCACCGGGACCGCGCCCGTTCGGGACGGGGCATAACCCGTACGGCTGCCGCCGGCGGTGCGGCGGGCCCAGGTCGTGGCAGCATCGGCACCGGCCCCACCACACGACCGCGGACACCCCCGAGCCGAGCGGGAAGTGCGAACCGACGATGCTGTCCCTGAGCGAAGCCCACCACGCCGCCCGCCGGTTCCTCGAGGGCGTCTACGCGGACGACTCGATGACGATCGTGCTCCGGACGGAGTCCACGGAGGAGTATCCGTGGGCGTGGGCGGTCCGCTTCGACTCGCAGGAGCACATCGACGGCGGCGACCCCGGACGGGCGCCGTCCGTCAGCGTGGTCGTCGTCCCCAAGACCGGCGAGGTGCCCTACTTCCCCCCGAAGGACATGACGCCGGAGGAGTTCGCCGACTACGCCTCGGCGATCCGGCCCACGGCGCTGTGACCCCACCTCCCCGGCCCTCGCGCGGGGCGTGCTCCTGCCTTCGGGGCGGCGCGCGCTGCTCCGTGACCGGGACACAGACGGCGTACGGCACGTCAGACACCCGACTCCCCTGCCCCCGCCGGTAGTTCAGGCTCAGCTTCCGGCTCGCGCTGTCCGTGCGGGCGCTCCACCAGTGCGAAGCGGCACGTACGACGGCGAACCGCGGAGCCGCGGCTTACGAGGCCAGCCGCTCGCGCTCCGCCCGTCCGCCACCGGCCGGCTCGGCGTCCCGCTCGGGCTGGTTGATCTCGGCCCACACCGTGTCGAGGGAGAGGCCGAGGACGTCTGCGATCGCGGCGATGGTCGGGAAGGCCGGAGTCGCCACGCGGCCCGACTCGATCTTCCGGAGGGTCTCCGGTGAGACCCGTGCGTCGAGCGCGACCTCGAGCATCGAGCGCTGTCCCCTGGCGCGGCGCAGCAGGGCGCCGAGGCGCTGTCCGCGTTCGACCTCTGCGGGAGTGAGCGGCAACCTGACCATGACGCCGATTCTAGTACCGGGATAATATGGCCGGTATAGTTATTGGCATCGGCAGAGGGACACAGAGGGACACGCGTGATCGAGATCCTGAACACCTCGGGACTGGCCAGAGCGAGGGAGACCGGCGCCCTGGTCGCCCACATACTGCGGACGCTGAGGAGCCGCACCACGGTCGGCACGAACCTCCTGGACATCGACCGCTGGACCGAGGCGATGATCGTCGAAGCCGGAGCGCAGTCCTGCTACGTCGACTACGAACCCTCGTTCGGGCGCGGCCCGTTCGGCCACTACGTCTGCACGGCCGTCAACGACGCCGTACTCCACGGGCGGCCCCACGACTACACGCTGGCCGACGGCGATCTGCTGACCCTGGATCTCGCCGTCTCCCGGGCCGGAGTCGCCGCGGACTCCGCCGTCAGTTTCCTCGTGGGCACGTCGAGGCCCACAGAGAGCGTCGCCATGATCAGTGCGACCGAACGCGCCCTGGAGGCGGGGATATCCGCCGCCGTACCCGGCGCCCGGACCGGTGACATCTCGTATGCCATCGGGTCGGTCCTCAGCGAGGCGGGCTACCCGGTCAACACCGAGTTCGGTGGGCACGGCATCGGGTCGGCGATGCACCAGGAGCCGCACGTCGCGAACACCGGACGGCCCGGACGCGGCTACAAGCTCCGCCCCGGGCTGCTGCTCGCGCTGGAGCCGTGGGTCATGGCGGACACCGCCGATCTCGTCGTCGATGCCGACGGCTGGACGCTCCGGAGCGCGACGGGATGCCGCACGGCACACAGCGAGCACACGATCGCCGTCACTCAGGACGGAGCGGAGATCCTCACCCTGCCGCCCAACTCGTAGCGTGCTCAGGTGGGTTGAGTGTGGCGCCCTCAGCAGCCGTGCCCGGAAGGCGAGTTCGCCTCCCGGGCACGGACTCGTTCCGGTCGAGGGAAGCCGCCCGGACTGCCCTCTCCATCGAGGGACGGCACCCCGCTCGGGCCACGCCGCCCTCCGACTGCCTGCGTTCGGTGACGGCAACCGACCGGTTAAGCCAACTGGCCGATACCGTCCGTCAGTTCGCGGACCAGCGGCCGAGTTCCGCACCCGCCGCCGGCGCCCCCAGGTCGCCCGGGTCGAACGAGAGCGCCCCGTCCGCCCCGAGGCCGCCGGGAGTGCCGCGCAGCAGCCAGCTCGCGCCGGAGTTTCTGGCACTGCCGTCCTCGCCGGGCTCACGACACGCAGGACGGCGCTGACGGTTCCGGACGTTACGGAACCGCACCCTTCAGCGATGCTTGCGCCGACGCCGTCCCGTCGCGAGACGTGTCGGGGAGCGCCCTAACCCTTCAGCGTCTCGACCACGGCGGCGACAGCCGGCCGGTCCTGGTCCAGCCAGTCCACGTCGAAGGCCTCGTCAGGGGCGAGCCAGCGCAACTCATCGTGATCCTGCAGGGGTCGAGGTGCGCCCGCCAGCAGCCGTGCCCGCCACACGTGCAACACCAACTCCTGCGTGAGGGGCCACTCGCCCGCTACCCGCGCCACAGGCTCGACCTCGATGCCCAGCTCCTCACGGAGTTCACGCACGAGGGCCTCGTCCACCCGCTCCCCGGGCTCGACCTTGCCTCCAGGGAGCTCCCAGCGGCCGGCAAGTGCGGGCGGCGCCGTACGCCGTGCCGCGAGCAGCCTGCCCTTGTCGCAGACCGCGCCACCGACCACCACGCGTCGCCCGTTCGTCCCGTCATCCATGGTCGACGAACCTATGGCACAAGGGCGTTCTCGCGGGGTCAGCCGTCGAGTTCGCACCAGACCGTCTTGCCGGCGCCGTGCTGGTCCACGCCCCAGCGGAGTGCCAGAGCGTCGAGGAGGAGCAGCCCGCGTCCCGACTCAGCATCGGCGCCGGGCAGCCGCGGGAGCGGCAGAGGGCCGGGCAGCGGGTCGGTGAGGGAGAGCCGGGGGCGGGGCCCGGCCATCGACGCGTGGAGCATGACCGGGGTGCCCGGTCCGACGTGGACGATGACGTTGGTGAGCAGTTCGCTGACGCAGAGCCGTGCCGTTCCCGCCGGCTCCGGCATGCCCCACAACTCGAACCAGGCGCCGACGCGGCGCCGCACCGGGGCGAGGGCCTCCGCCTCCGCGAGCACCGGGATCGTCAGCGTGACGCAGCACCGGCGTGCGAGATGACCGCGGTCCTCCTCGGCCCGCAGCGCCGCGGCCGAGCCGTGGGCGGACACGGAGAGCGGGACCGGGTGTTCCGGCTGCGGTTCGGGAGCCGAAGCCGACCGGGCCTCGCGTGGTGACGGGTGCATGGGACGCCTTTCCGTGCGCTGTGTGACGTTTCCCTCACAGCCTGGAAGAAGCGCGCGTAATGTGACAGGGAGTCACGTTCAGCTACGAACCGCGCTGAATCCGGAGGTCGTCAACTATGCCGCCACGCAAGGACGTCGACGCCGCGGCGAGCGTGCCCGCCTTCTACGGCGCCGAGTTGCGCTGGAAACGGGAGCACGCCGGGCTAACGCTGCAGGAGCTGGCCGAAGGCTGCTTCTACAGCGTCGCCTTCCTGAGCCAGATCGAGATGGGCGACCGCCGGATGCCCCTCGACCTGGCACGCCACGCCGACCAAGTGCTCGGCACGGACGGCTTCTTCGAGCGCCGCTGCGGCGACGCCCGCAAAGCACGCCGAGGCGGCCACGCCGAGTACTTCGCCGACGTCGTCGAGCAGGAGAAGCGCGCCCGGACGATCGAGGAGTGGTCGCCGACACTCCTCCCCGGGCTTCTGCAGACGAGGGCATACGCGCAGGCGGTCGTGAGGGCGCAGTATCCGCTGGACCTCACGGAGGACGTCGAGCGGAAGGTGACCGCGCGCATGGAGCGGGCCAGCCTCTTCGACGACCCCAGGACCCCGGAGTACTGGGTGATCCTGCACGAGTCGCTGCTCCGGCAGCCGATCATGGAGGCCGACGCCACCGCCGAACAACTGCGCCATATCGCGGAGTTGGCGCGCCGGGGCCGGATCATTACGCAGGTGCTTCCGCTGAACGCCGGCGCACACCCCTTCATGATCGGGCCATTGATGATGATGACCTTCGCCGACGCTCCGCCGCTGGCGTACACGGAGTCTCTCCACAGCGGTCAAACCATCGACGATGTAGCTCTCGTGGCGAAGTACACGAAGTCGTACGATCTGCTGAGGGCCGCCGCGGCACCGCCGAGGGCGTCCCTCACCATGATCGAGGCCGCGGCAGAGGACTACGGACATGACCACTCGCGTTGACCTGAACGGCACTTTCTGGCGCAAGAGCAGCTACAGCAACGGCGACGGCGGGAACTGCGTCGAGATCGCCCACGGCGTGTCCGGCCACGTGCCCGTACGCGACAGCAAGCACAGTGACAACAGCAGCCCCGTCCTCGTCTTCCCTACGAACGGCTGGGGCGCCTTCCTGACCGCCGTCAAGAACGGCCGGCTCTGACACCGAGAGGACCGACCCGTGGACGAGGAACTGCTCGCACTGCTCTCCGAGCACAGACTGGGCGTACCGGCGGCACGGACATGACCACTCGCGCTGATCCGAACGGTGTCGCTTGGCGCAAGAGCAGCTACAGCAACGGCGACGGCGGTGACTGCGTCGAGGTCGCCCACGGCGTGTCCGGCCACGTGCCCGTACGCGACAGCAAGCACAGTGACGGCAGCAGCCCCGTCCTCGTCTTCCCCACGAACGGCTGGGGCGCCTTCCTGACCGCGGTGAAAGACGGCCGGCTCTGACACCGAGAGGACCGACCCGTGGACGAGGAACTGCTCGCACTGCTCTCCGAGTACAGACTGGGCGTGCTGGTGACGCTGAAGCGCGACGGGCGGCCGCAGCTGTCGAACGTCAACTACACGTATGACTCCGCCCGCCGGCTGATCCGCGTCTCCGTGACGGCCGACCGGGCGAAGACGCGCAACCTGCTGCGCGACGCGCGTGCGAGCTTCTACGTCACCAGTCAGGACGGCTGGGCCTGGACGGTCGCCGAGGGCACCGCCGAGCTGACGGCCGTCGCCGCGGAGCCGGGCGACGACGCGGTCGAGGAGCTGGTCGACGTCTACCGGGCCGTCCAGGGCGAGCACCCCGACTGGGACGAGTACCGCGCGGCGATGGTCGCCGACCGCCGCCAGGTCGTACGGCTGCGCGTCGAGCACGCCTACGGCCAGCCCCGGCGCTGACCCCGGCACCGGAATCCCCGGCCCTGGCATCCCCTGAACCGGAACCCGGCACCGGCATGTCCTGAACCGGCATCCCCTGAAGCGTACGAGAACGTCATCGCGCACCCCTGTTCCCAACTATTCAACTTTGACTAGAGTGACCCGGGTGAGCGAGAAGACGATCCCCATCCTCCCCTGCCAGACCATCCAGCCGGTCCTCGACTTCTACACCGCGATCGGCTTCGAGGTGACGTACCAGCAGAAGAGCCCGAACCCCTTCGCGGTCGTCGAGCGGGGCGGCATCGAGCTGCAGTTCTTCGGGATGAAGAAGTACGAGCCGGCCGCGTCGTTCAGCACGTGCTACGTCCTCACCGACGAGGTCGACGCGCTGCACGAGGCGTTCCGGGCCGGGCTGAAGGCGGCCTACGGGAAGATCCCGACCAGAGGGCTGCCCCGTATCGGACCGCTGAAGGACATGTCGTACGGCGTCCGGCAGTTCCTCATGACGGACCCCGGCGGCAACTGCATCCGCATCGGGAAGAAGATCAGCGAGGACCAGAGCCACCGCCCGGCGCCGAAGGAGACCTTCGCGCGGGCCCTGCACAACGCGGCGCTCTTCGCGGACTCGCGCGACGACCCCCGAGGCGCGGCGCAGATCATCGACCGGGTGCTGGCACTCGACGGCGAGCGGCCCACCCCCGTCCAGCTCATGCGCCTGCTCGTGATGCGCTCGGACGTCGCCGGACGGCTCGGCGACGACGCGACCGCCACCCGCGCCCTGGAGGAGGCGGAGGCGGTTCAACTCACGGACGAGGAGCGGGAGTCGGCCCGCGACGACCTGGCGCGGCTGCGCGAACTGCGGGAGCAGGGCGCGTAACGCCGGTGCGGCGGCAGCGGCCCTGCCGCCCCCGGCCCCCTCGCCGCGGGGACCAGGGCTCGGCGGGCCGCACCGCGTGGTTACGCGGACGCCGCCGTCAGCCGGCCGGCCTCCTCGGACGTCAACTCGACGTCGGCGAGGGCGAGTAGCGGCCTGAGCTGCTCCAGGGAGCGTGCGCTGGCGATCGGCGCGGTGACCGTCGGACGGGTCAGCAGCCACGCCAGGGCCACGGTGGCGGGCTCGGCGCCGCGGGCAGAGGAGATGTCGTCGAGCGCGGCGAGGACGCGCCGCCCGCGCTCCGACTCCAGGTAGCCCGCCGCCCTCTCCGCGCGCGGGCTCCCTTCGGCCGCCGCGCCCGGACGGTACTTGCCGGTGAGGAAGCCCATCGCGAGCGCGAAGTACGGCATGACGGCGAGGCCGTGCGCGCCGGCGGTCCCGGCGAGAGCGCCCTCGTACGTATCGCGGGAGACGAGGTTGTAGTGCGGCTGCAGTGCGGTGTAGCGGGCGCAGCCCGACTGCTCGCTGAAGTCGAGGGAGGCGGCGAGCCGTTCGGGCGAGATGTTGGAGGCTCCGATCTCGCGGACCTTGCCGGCGCGCACCAGCTCGTCGAGCGCGGTGATGATCTCGGAGACCTCGACGCTCTCGTCGTCGAAGTGCGTGTAGTACAGGTCGATGCGGTCCGTGCGCAGGCGGCGCAGAGAATCGTCCGCCGCCGCCTTGATGTTGGCGGCCGACAGGCCCTTGCGGTCCGGGTGCGCGCCGACCTTCGTGGCGACGACGACGTCGTCGCGGTTGCGGCGGAGGGCCATCCAGTCGCCGATGACGGTCTCGGAGTCCTGGCCGCCGCTCACGCCGTGGCGGATTCCCGAGTAGACGTCCGCCGTGTCGACGAAGTTGCCGCCGGCGGCCGTGTAGGCGTCCAGCACGTCGCGGGAGGCGGCTTCGCCGGCCGTCCAGCCGAAGACGTTGCCGCCGAGACACAGCGGGGAGACGGAGAGGCCGCCGACGGGGCGGCGCCGGGAGAGGCCGGGCGCCTGCGTACTCGCGGCTGCCCGGGCATGCGCTTCGGAACTGCTGTTCGTGCGGGCTCCGGGGTGGCTTCCGGTGTCAGGGGCGGATTCGGAGTTGTCAGGCTCGGAGTTGTCAGGCTCGGCGTTGGCAGGCTCGGCGTTGGCAGGCTTGGGGTTGTTGTCAGGCTCGGCGTCGGCAGGCATGACCTCGACCGTAGCGCCACCCCGGGGCCGCGCGCCCTGCACGGGGGGACGTGGCGGGAAAAGACCGACGACCCTGGTGTCGGGGGGTGGTCCACCAGGGCCGCCGGGGTATGTGAGGGGTGCGGAAGCCCCCGTCCGCCGCCGCCTCGTCCCCTCCTTGCTGCACGCCGGGGGGGCAGGGGCGAATCGTGCGTCGATCCAGCGCACCCCGGCGGTGCGAGGCGGCGGCGGCGCGGATGGTCTTCGGGACGGTACGCCCGGCGGGGCCGGAACGGAACCGGTGGAACCGGGGACGCCCGCCGTCACGTTGCGGGCCGGTCCGCGGGTCCCGGGCCGGAGAGCGCGTCAGGTGCGTACGGCGGGACACCCGGCGTACGCCGGACGCGCCCGGTACGTCACGCGCCGGACGCCGCCTCCGGTGCGTCGCGTAAGACCGCCGCGGCCCGCGGACGCGTCCCCTGCCGAGTCGGAACCGGGCATCGCGGCCCTGCGGCGCTCCACGGAGGAAGCAGCGGATGCGCCGCGTGAGCCGTCCCGACCTGTGTCATCGCAGCACCGGCTGTCAGATGCTGAGGCCCTTGCCCCTCAGCCAGGACAGCGGATCGATCGGGGAACCGCCCCCGGGCCGTACCTCCATGTGGAGGTGGGCGCCGGTGACGTTGCCGGTGGCGCCGACGCGTCCGATGGTGTCTCCCGCGGCGACCTTCTCGCCCGCCGAGACGTTCACGGACGACTGGTGGGCGAACCACACCTCGGTGCCGTCGTTGAGTTCGAGGATCGTGCGGTAACCGTACGAACCGGCCCAGCCGGCCTCCTTGACGGTGCCCGAGCCGACGGCCTTGATGGGCGTACCAGTGGAGGCGGCGAAGTCCTGACCCGTGTGGTCGTTGCTCCACAGGCTGCCCGACTCGCCGAAGCTGGAGGTGAGTTGGGAGCCGGAGACGGGAAGCGCGAAGCTCTTCGCCAGCTTGGCGAGGCGGGCCTTCTCCGCCTTGCGCTCCTTCTCCGCCTCGGCCTTGGCCGCCTTGGCCTCGGCTGCCGCCGTGGCCTTCTTGGCCGCCGCTTCACGTGCGGAGGCGTCGGCCTGCGCCTGGGCCTGCTGCGCCTGGGCGAGGATGCGGGAGCGCAGTGCCTCGCCGGCGTCGGTACGGCCGGCCTTGGCGTCGTCCTCGGTGATCGCCGCCTGCGTCAGCGGCGAGCCCGCCACTGTCTCCTCGGAGCCTCCGCCGAAGAGGCTCGCGGCGGAGTCGGTGGCGGCGGAGACGTCCTGCATGGAGATGGCCGGCGGCCTCTCCTGCGCGGTGGCGATGCCGCCGGCGCCGACCGCCGCGATCATGCCCACGCCGAGGACCGCGCCGCTGCGGGCCATGCTGCCGCCGCGCTGCTTGGCGACCTTGTGGCGCCCGCGTACGGGGCGGACCGACTCGGCGGTGGGGTTCCACTCCTCGCGGGGAGGCTCCTCGTCGTCGCGGGCGGCGAAGAGGGAGGCCGGGACGGCGCTCGCGTCGAAGCGGGGTGCCGTGTCACCGGCGGAGCCGCCTTCCGGCGTCCGGGTCTCTACGGTGACGGCCGGGTGCTCGTACGTCTCGGTCAGCGGCGAGGCGTACGTGTCGAACTGGCCGGTGTCGAACTGGCCCGTCTGCGCGAAGTCGTACTGGCCTGTCCGCGCCGCGTCGAACTGACCGGTGTCGAACTGGCCGGTCTGGACAGCGTCGAACTGGCCGGTGCCGAACTGGCCGGTCTGGACAGCCGCGAACTGACCGGTGTCGAAGTGACCCGTGGCGTACTGGCCGTTGTCGAACTGGCCGCCGTACGTGCCGTAGTCGTGCTGCGCGCCGAAGGAGTCGTGGACGGCGCCGTACGTGCCGGACTCGTCATCGTCCCGGTACGGGCCGTACGTGCCCTCGGGGGCATACCTGTTGGACGCCACGGGGGCGTTCTCCTTTCCTTCCTTCTCGCCTACCGGGTTAGCTGACGGGTTCGGAGCAGGAAGGTCTCCTACGAACTGCCCGCCCATGAACGGGACTTGTCGATTCACCCCATCCTCGCCTGGATGTCCAGCAAGGGTTGGTTCCCCGGTTCCCTCTGGTGCATCTGTATCGAGTTGTGGCTCGCGGTGGTGCACTTTCAGGATTCGGCGACGGCGCACGGTGCCGTCTTTCGTGACGGCAGTGACGACCGCGCTGCGTTATCGAACGTTAATAGGCGCGCGGCTCGGATTCCAAGCGCTTCCGGCGGAATTTGTAGCGGCTTGACAGTCACCTACCGGACAGCGATGGCCAATCCAGACACACGCTCACCCGGAGCGGGGTGTGGCGTCGCTGCGAGTGACGGGTGAACCTGCGGTGAAACACCGTCAGTTGAGGCTCTCGTCCGGATTGCTCCGACCGCCCGCCGGGCCGCTCCACGACGACACCCACGGGCCGACTCCCCTACGGAAACGGGGACTTCGGCGGGGGTGACAACGAGGACGAGGGTGACATGGAGGACGGGGGCGACAACCGGGACTTCGGCGAGGGCGATCGACGCGGTCGTGGGCGGTCGACGCGGTCGGTCGCCGCCGTCGTGAACCCTTCGCGGCCGTCGGGGCTCCCGCCTGCCTGCCCGGCCTTCTCCAGGGACGCACCGGCTGCCGGACGGGCACGGCCGGCCCGCGGCGGGCCCCGTACGCCCGCCCGTGGTCCGGCCCGCGGCGGGGCCCGCCGACGCGGTGCCTCGGCGCGGCCCGGCGGGCATCGGGACGGTCCGGCAATCCCGACGGCGTCGTTTGCCGCCGCCCCAGAGGGGCACCGGGCGGTATGTCCTATTCACAGAAGCTCCTCGCCTGCGCGACCGCCGTCCGCTCGGTGCTCCCCGACCCGCAGCGGCCGGGGCGCGTGCTGTCCGCCGTCGACAAGATCGAGAAGGCCGACGTCCTCGATCCCGCCCTCATGAAGCTCCGGCAGGCTGTGAAGTCGCTTCCGATCGGGGAGGACCTGCGCGACGTCATGCACGGCCGGTGGCTCGGCCACCCCGTCCATCCGCTTCTGGTGCAGGTCCCCGTCGGCACCTGGGTCTCCGCCGCCGTCCTCGACCTGGTGCCCGGCAAGCGGTACACGGCCGGGCTCCTCGTGGGCACGGGCCTCGCCGCCGCCCTGCCCGCCGCCGTGACCGGCTGGGTCGACTGGGCCGAGATGCGGAAACCGCAGATGCGGGTGGGCGTGGTGCACGCCGCGGCGAACAGCGTCGCGGTGGGCTGCTACGCCGCCTCGCTCTTCTCACGCCTGCGCGGCCGGTCGCTGCGCGGCCGCGCCTGGGGATTCGCGGGACTCGCGGCCGTGGGCGTGGGCGGCGCGCTCGGCGGTCACCTGGCTTACCGGCAGGCGGCCGCCGTCAACCACGCAGAGGACGTCTCCGTACGCACGGAGCCCGGCTGGCACTCGCTCGGCGCGACGTCGGACCTGCCCGTCGGCGAGGCGGTGCGGCGGCACGTGGGCGACGTACCGGTCGTGGTCGTACGGGAGAGCGGGGGCGCCGTGCACGTGCTCGCGGACCGGTGCAGCCACATGGCGGGCCCGCTCTCGGAGGGGAAGGTCAGCGACGGCTGCGTGACCTGCCCCTGGCACGGGAGCGTCTTCCGCCTCACCGACGGCTGGAACGTGAGCGGGCCCGCGACAGCGCCGCAGCCCGCCTTCGAGACGCGGAACGTCGACGGGCGCGTCGAGGCACGTCTGAACAAGTGAACCGCGGGCCGCGGGCCGCAGGGTGCGCCGCCGGACCGGCGCACCCCACGGGGGGTGACCCGGCCGGCGCAACCGCGGGCGACGGGACCGACGTGACGCGGGGGACGGGCCGACGCGACGCGGGCGGCCGGAGCGGAGCCGACCCGCGGGGCATGAGGGTCCGCGCCCCGTGGAGCTGCCTGTGCCCCGTGGAGCCGCCCACGCCCGCGCAACGCCCGCGCCCGCACCTCGCCAACCCGGGCCGGATCGCTCCACGTATCCGAGACTGAGGAGAAGCGGAGCAAGCCGGGCAAGCGGGCAGCGGTGCCCGATTCCCGATGGGACGAGGGGCGAGGGAACGTGGGCACGGGCAGTGTGATCGCCGAACGGCAGGACCACGCGGGGCGCGCACAGCGCGGCGGGCGTACGGCGTGGCTCCCCCGGTGGGTGCGTCTGCTGCCGCCGGGCCTGCTGCTGGTGGCCCTCGTGATGGAGCTGTCCGCACCGCCCCGTTACTCGTTCGCGTCGCTGCTCACCGCGGCGGTGGTGCTCGCGGCGCTGCTCTCGCGCTCCGTGCTCACGGTGGTGATCGGCGGCCTGGCGATCGCCCTGCTGGTGTCCATGCACGTGCTCGTGGAGGACGTCTACCCCGACGACATCACCGGGCCCGTGATCACCCTGGTGCTGGTGACCGGCTTCGCCACAGCACTGGCCCGCGTCCTCGAACGCACCACCCTGCAGCTCGTCCAGGTGCAGGCCGTCGCCGAGGCCACCCAGCGCGCCCTGCTGCGGCCTCTCCCCGACCGGCTGGGGCCCGTGCGCCTCGCCGGCGTCTACCGCGCCGCCGACGAGGCGGCCCTCATCGGCGGCGACTTCTACAGCGCGCGGAAGACGCCGCACGGCGTACGCGTGATCGTCGGCGACGTACGCGGCAAGGGCATCGGCGCGACCGAGTCGGTGGCCACGATCACCTCCGCGTTCCGCGAGGCCGCCACGTCCGGCCCGAGCCTCCTGGAGGTCGCCGAGCGCATCGAGCGCGCGATGGCCATGGACCGGCTGGACCTCGAAGCCGGCGGTTCGCTGGCCGGGAACGGCCCGGGCGGGACCCCGTCAGGGCTTGCGGGCGAGCTGTTCGCGACGGCCGTGCTGCTGGAGTTCGCCCCGGACGGCGGCCTGCTGCGGGTGCTGGACCGCGGCCACCCGCCGATGTGCCTGATCCGCGCGGGCGGCGATGTCACCCTTCTCGACCCCGGACCGGACTACGCGCTGCCCCTCGGCTACGCCGACCTCGCCCCCGCCCCGGACCCACAGCCGAAGGAGTACCGCCTGGCCGAAGGCGACACCCTCGTGGCCTACTCCGACGGCGTCACGGAAGCCCGCAGCAAGCGCGGCGGCTTCTACCCGCTGGAGCAGCGGCTGGCGGAGCGCTACGGCATGGTGGACGGCGTCCGCACGCGGGCGGCCATCGAACCCGCAGAGGTCGTTTCCTTCGTCAGCCGGGACGTCACCCGCTGGGCCGACGCCGTCAACGACGACATGGTGGTCGTCGTCCTGCAGTACCGGCCGCGGGCCGCCGCCGGCGACACACGACCGCCCGGGCACGGCGCCGGATGACGGCCGTGCCCGGGCGGTCGGTGTGCTGCGTTCCTACGCGCCGGCGTCTTCGACGCCGGGACGCTCCCCGGCACCCGGAGCTGCCGGTCAGTCCCGCTCGGCGCCCTTGGGAAGCTGACGCAGGTCGAGCTTGGCGGTCTTCTGCTCGAAGGCCCAGTCGAGCATCTTCTTCGCGTCGGGGTAGCGCGCGCCGCTGTTGAGGATCGCGCCGACCACGGAGCGGTCGCCCTTCGTCGCGGCGAAGACGAGGCACGGTCCGGCCTTGGTGCCGGTGCCGGTCTTGATGCCGATGACGCCCTTGTACGAGCCGAGCAGCTGGTTCGTGTTGTACCAGGTGTACGTGCGGCCGTTGGTGGCCTTCTGCTTCGCCGACGTCGACTTCGCGACCTTGCGGATGTTGGTGCTGCCCAGCGAGTACTTGCCGAGCTTCGCCATGTCGCGCGCGGTGGAGTAGTTCTTCCCCTTCTTCGAGATGCCGTCGAAGGAGTCGAACTCCGTGTTCTTCATGCCCAGTTGGCGGGCCTTCGCGTTCATCTTGGAGATGAAGTCACCCGTCCGCGCCGACGTGGTCTTCCCGGTGCCCACCGCGTCGGCCAGCGCGTACGCGGCGTCGCAGCCGGAGGGGAGCAGCAGGCCGTACAGCAGCTGCCGGAGGCTGAGCTTGTCGCCGGTCCGCAGGTCGGCGGTGCTGCCGCCCCACTTCGCGACGTAGTCGCGGTAGGCCTGCTTGACGGTCACCTTCCGGTCCAAGTCGATGCCCTTGGTGCTCACCACGACGGCAGCGGTCATGACCTTGGTGGTGCTGGCCATCTGGCGCTTGGTGTCGGCGCCCTTGCCCCACATCTCCTCACCGGACGAACTGTCCAGCAGGAACGCGCCCTTGGCCTTCACACCGGAGGGGCCGGCGGCCTGTGCCGGTACGACAAAGGGCCCGGCGGCCAGGACGGCTCCGGCCACCACCCCGGCAGCACCCAGCCGGCGGGCCCTTTTCGATACACGAATCAACTCAACGCTCCATCGTCGTCGAGGCCGGCGGCTCCGGCTCGCGGTGCCGCCCGGCCGTCGGAAGGCCTGTCGCTCCAGAGACAGCGCAGCACCCCGTTTGGTTGCACGGGAACCCGTCCCGGATTTCTGTTCGCTGCCGACGTCTGCCCCGCCTCGTCGCGGGGACACACGGGCACGTGATCCGGTCCTGCGATCGCCCGGAAGCCCGGTGACGGGGGCGAGCGGGACCTGGAACACCTTCTCGCGCGTCAACCGGCGTGCGACGGCGGCCAGTTGCCGCCGCACTGGCGAGACCGTACACGACGGGAGCCGCGCACGGCACAACCCCGCCGGGCCCCGGGACGGCTACTTCAGGACGCACCGCACCAGGGCCCTTCACAGGCGGGACGTCGGGCGGCGGGACGTTCAGGGGCGGGAGGTCCCGCCGGACGTGCGTGCCGGGATGGCGTCGCCGGCCGGTGCGTCCCCGCGTCCGTAGTGGTGCGTGGTGAACATGTAGAGCAACCCCGTGCCCAGGACCACTCCGCCGCACAGCAGCACGATCCAGTTGTCGTACCAGGGCTGGTCCGGGTTGCGCGCCCAGGAGATGTTGACGATGGCGAAGATGCCGTACGCCAGTCCCGCGGCGTTGATGAGCAGCCCCCAGCGGCCGAGCGTGAACTCGCCGTTCGGCCGCCACCCCTTCAGCCGGGCCCGCAAGGCCGCGAGGACGACCATCTGGAAGGCGCCGTAGATGCCGAGGATGGCGAACGAGACGATCTTGGTGAGGGCGTCCTCGGAGATCAGCGACCCGAAGGCGATGACGGCCGGGACGACGGCGGCGACCAGCAGGGCGTTGTGCGGCACGGCGCGGGCGTACGAGAAGGACCGCAGCAGCCGGTGGCCGACGATCATCTTGTCCCGCGCGTAGGAGTAGATGAGCCGTCCCGCCGCGGCCTGGAGGCTGACCGTGCAGGACAGGAACGAGATGAGCACCACGCCCATCACCATCCTGGCGCCCACCTCCCCCAGCGCGTCGAACAGCACCCGCACCACCGGGTCGCTGTCCTTCCCGGCGATGACCGCCTGGTAGTCGGAGACGGCGAGCAGCAGCGTCAGGCAGGTGAAGGTGGCGGCGGCACCGCCGACGTAGACGGTCCTGCGCATCGCCTTGGGGATGACGATGCCGGGACGTGCGACCTCCTCGGCGAGGTCCCCGCACGCCTCGAAGCCGTAGTACTGGTAGAAGCCGATGATGGCCGCCGAGAGGAAGACCGGCAGGTACGAGCCGTTCCCGGACGTGCCGAAATCGTCGAAGACGACGCCGAGTCCGTGGAAGCGGTGCGTGGCCAGCAGGTAGACGCCCACGACGACCGCGCCGACGAGCTCCGCGGTGAACCCGATGACGGCGGCCTGTGAAAGCGCCCTGGTCCCCGCGTAGTTGATGAGGGCCGCGACGACGATGAGCACCACCGTGCACAACACCGTCGTGTGCACGCTCGGTTCGAAGCCGAACAGGATGGCGATGTAGGGGCCGGCCCCGTAGGCGACCGAGGTGATGGTCACCAGCAGCGCCCACATGTAGACCCAGCCGGTCATCCACGCCCAGCGGATGCCCCACAGCCGCCGCGCCCACGGGTAGACGCCGCCTGCGATGGGGTACTGCGCGACGACTTCGCCGAAGACGAGGGCCACCAGGAACTGACCCGCGCCCGCCAGCAGGAAGGCCCAGATCATCGGTGGGCCGCCGGTCGCGAGCGACGTCGCGAAGAGCGTGTAGGTGCTGACGACCGGCGAGAGGTAGGTGAATCCGAGGGCGAAATTGGCCCAGGGGCCCATCTCCTTGCGGAACTCGGAGCCGTGCCCAACGGCTCCTCCGTTTCCGCCTCCGGTGGCAGGCGTCCCGGCGTCGGTCATCAGCGCTCCATTCCCTGCGTCCCCGGCGTCCCCTCGGTTCCGTGCGTCCCGGGCGTCCCCGGCGTCCCCGGCGTCCGGTGTGATCCTGGCGGCCCGTCCGCCCCCGCGCCCCCGCGCTGCGGGGCCGCACGGCCGGTGATGAGGTCGACGGCCCGTTCCGCCGCCAGCAGCACCGTCACCATGGGGTTGACGGTCGGCAGCGTCGGGAAGACGGAGGCGTCCACCACGCGGACGCCGCGCTCTCCGCGCAGCCGCAGCTGCGGATCGAGTACGGCGAGCGGGTCGCCGTCCGCGCCCATCCGGCAGGTGCCGGCGGGGTGGTAGACGGTGTGGGCCGCGCGGCGCCCGTACTCGGAGAGTTCCTCGTCGGTCGTCAGCCCAGGGCCCGGAGCGACCTCCCGCACGAGCCAGTCTCGGAGCGGCCCGGTGGCGGCGACCTCGCGCGCGATGCGCAGACCGTCGACGACGGTGCGCTCGTCGTGGCCTTCGGGGTCGGTGAAGTAGCGGAAATCCAGGGCGGGTTGCGTGCCGGGGTCCGGTCCGCGCAGCCAGATGCGGCCGCGTGACCGGGACTTGGGGATGTTGGGCGTCATGCAGACGCCGTGCGGCGGCGTCGGGTAGCCCAGCCGCTCGGTGTTGGCCGTGAACGGCACCTGGTAGAAGTGGAACATCAGGTCGGGGCCCGGCTCCCGGGGGTCGCGCCGTACGAAGAGGCCCGCGTCGGAGTCCATCGCGGAGTTGGGCGGCAGCGGCCCGGTCTCCCAGACGATGACCGACTCCGGGTGGTCCAGCAGGTTCTCGCCCACGCCGGGAACGTCGGCGAGCACGTCGACGCCCACCTCCCGCAGGTGCCCGGCGGGACCGATTCCGGAGAGCATCAGCAGCCGCGGCGTGTCCACCGCCCCCGCGCACAGCAGCAGTTCACGTTCCGCCCGCACCGTGACGTCGGTGCCGTCCGCGCCACGGACCAGGACCCTCGTCAGCCGCCCGTCCCCCGCCCGCATCAGCCGGTACGCGCGGCTCTCCAGCTTCAGCGTCAGGTTGGGCCGGGTGAGGACGGGATGCAGGTACGCCACGGACGCCGAGGAGCGGTGGCCGGTCGCGGGGTCGTACGCGAGGGAGAAGAAGCCCGCGCCGTCGGTGAAGGGGTGCGCGTTGAAGTCGTCGACGACGGGGACGTCGAGGGTGTCGACGGCGGCCGTCACGAAGTCGTGGGCGATGGCGTTGCGGTCCTTCTCCGCCACGGGCTGGATCGTGTTCTGCAGCCGGGCCCGGTAGGGCAGGACCGTCTCGGGGTCCCAGCCCTCGGCGCCGAGCTCCACCCACTCCCGCAGGTCCTGCGGGAACGGCACGAAGCTGATGAGGGTGTTGTGGGACGAGCAGCCGCCCAGGACGCGCGCCCGCGAGTGGACGATGTGGGAGTTGCCGCGGGGCTGCTCGACGGTGGTGTAGCCGTAGTCGTACTCGGTCTCGAGGAGGTTGATCCAGTTCCGCAGCCTCAGCACCCGCTCGTCGCCGACGTCGCTGGGGCCGTCCTCCACCACGCAGACCCGGCAGTCCGGGTCCTCGCTGAGCCGGGCGGCCAGTACGCACCCGGCGGTGCCGCCGCCCACGATGACGTAGTCGTAAGGCTCGTCGTCCCTGCTTCCGTCGCTCATACGTTCACCCGTCTCCGGCCGGGCGTGGCAGCCAAGTGGCCGTTCATCCCTTGAACCAGCCGGACGGCGCGGGCGAGAGGTTCTGGTAGATGTGCTTGGCCTCCTGGTACTCGCGCAGCCCCGTCGGCCCCAGCTCCCGCCCGATGCCGGAGCGGCCGAAGCCGCCCCACTCGGCCTGCGGGACGTAGGGGTGGAAGTCGTTGATCCAGACGGTGCCGTGCCGCAGCCTCTCGGCGACCCGCTGGGCGCGGCCGGCGTCGCTGGTCCACACGCCTCCCGCCAGCCCGTAGCGGGTGTCGTTGGCCAGCTCCACCGCCTCCTCCTCGGAGTAGAAGCGCTCGACGGTCACGACCGGCCCGAAGATCTCCTCCTGCACGACGCGCATCGAGGACTTGCAGTCGGCGTACACCGTCGGCAACAGGAAGAAGCCGCGGGAGAGTTCGGGGTCGTCCGGACGCCGCCCGCCGGTGACGAGCCGCGCTCCGTCCATGCGGGCGATCTCGAAGTAGGCCTCGACCTTCGCCCGGTGCTCGGCGGAGCTCAGCGGCCCGCTCTCGGTGAGGGGTTCGAGCCCGTCGCCGAGGCGTACGGCCTCCGCCCGCGAGGCCAGCTCCGCGAGGAAGCGGTCGTGGATCCCGTACTGGACGAGGAGCCGCGAACCGGCCGAGCAGACCTGTCCGGAGTGGAGGAAGGCGGCGTCGAGGGCGTAGTCGAGCGCGGCGTCGAAGTCGGCGTCGTCGAACACGATGTTGGGGTTCTTGCCGCCCAGTTCGAGCGCGATGTTCTTCACGCCGGAGGCCGCGTTCTCCATGATCTTCCGGCCGGTGGCGAGGCCTCCGGTGAACGAGACCATGTCGACCTCGGGATGCGAGGTCATGGCCGAGCCGACAGTGCCGCCCGCGCCGAGCAGGAGGTTCGCGACGCCCGGCGGCGTACCGGCCTCCGCGAGCAGCCCCATCAGCGCGATCGTCGTCAGCGGCGTCGTCTCACTCGGCTTGAGGACGAAGGTGTTCCCCGCGGCGAGCGCCGGCGCGATCTTCCACGACGCCTGCAGCAGCGGATAGTTCCACGGCGCGATCAGCGCGCAGACCCCGACGGGCTGGTAGACGACCCTGCTGAGCACGTCCGGCCCCACGTCGACGACGCGTCCGGCGTCCTTGCCGACGATCTCCGAGAAGTACCGGAAAGCGTTCGCGATGTCCTCGATGTCGAGCCGCGACTCGGCGAGCGTCTTGCCCGTGTCGAGGGTCTCCATACGGGACAGCTGCTCCAGGTCGCGCAGCAGCAGCTCGTGCACGCGGTAGAGCACGTCCGCGCGCCGCCGCGAGGGCGCCCACGCCCAGTCGGCCCGCTGGAACGCCCGCTTCGCGGCCCGTACGGCGAGGTCGACGTCCGTCTCGTCCGCCTCGTCGACGGTCGTGATGACGGACGAGTCGAAGGGGTTGACGACTTCGCGCCGCGCGCCGGACACGGCCCCCGTCCACTCACCGTCGATATACAGCTCGGCCATCGCGATGCCCCTCACTCTCCGGCGGCGTCCACAGCCCGCCCGTAGCAGGCAGACGGGCACCAACATCGTGCGGCGCACCGCCGCCAGCCACGGGGCGCACCGTGGGAGGCGGCCGGGGGTGAGGGATGTTGACCCGCGTGGACTAGGGCGTTTCGCCCGGCTCCACGCGGCCAGGTCGCGGCCCGCGGAGCTGCGCAAGACAGGTCCCGGGGCGTGCCGCCGATCCACAGAGCGCGGCCGGGCCCCGTCAGCGCGTGACGGGGCCCGGCCGTGGGCTGAGCCGTGGACTCTGAGCCGTGGGCCCGGCAGGCGCCGCCGTACGGCGTCCGCGGGACGCACGCGCGGGCCTGGCCGGCCGGGCGGGATCAGGAGCGGCGTGCCGCGTTCGCGAGGATCGCGGAACGCAGGTACTCCGCCATGCCCGGCTTGATCGTCTCGAAGTGCGCGGTGAAGCGCTCGTCGGCGACGAACATCTCCGCGAGGCAGGTGTGGATCTCGTAGGTGCAGTCGTAGTGGTAGCGGCAGATCTGCTGCCGGTGCTCCTCGGCCAGCTCCATCGCCGTCTCGGACTCCGGGCCGTCGCCGCTGTCCATCTGGGCGACGAACCGGCGGCCCCACTCCTCCTGCTCCTCGTTGATCCGCTTCCAGTCCTCCTTCGTGTACGACGCCGTCTTCTGCTGGGACTGCCGGTAGGCGTCCGTGTCGCCCCAGCGGCGTTCCGCCTCCTCCGCGTACTGGTCGGGGTCGAAGTCGCCGAAGACCTCGAACTTCTCCTCGGGCGTGAGGTTGATGCCCATCTTCCGTGCCTCCATCGCGTGCTCCACGGCGGCGGCCATCTTCCGCAGCTTCTCGATCCGGTCGGACAGCAGTGCGTACTGCCGCCGCAGGTGCTCCTGCGGGTCCGTGTCCGGGTCGTCGAGCAGGGCCGCCACCTCGTCGAGCGGAAAGCCGAGCTCCCGGTAGAACAGGATCTGCTGCAGCCTGTCGAGGTCCGCGTCGCCGTACTGCCGGTGCCCGGCACGGCTGCGCTCGCTCGGCACCAGCAGCCCCACGTCGTCGTAGTGGTGCAGCGTGCGCACGGTCACTCCGGCGAACGTGGCCACCTGTCCTACGGACCAGCTCATCTCCGCTCCCTTCTCGGTACGCACTTCACGATGAGCCCTCACGTGACGTGAGGTGCAAGCGCAATTCTCCGAGGGGCGCATGGCGAGGGCCGGGACGTGCCGTTCGGGAGCGCCGCAGCCCTCGCGGCCACGGCGGCCGGGAGCTCGGACGGCACGCGCGGCCGCCCGGGCACGCGGCAGCCCGGCCGGGCGGCGGCACTGCCGCACGCCGGACTGCCGGGCGGGGTCAGAGCTGCTTGACGGTCTCCGCAGCGGTCTTCAGGGGGAGCTTGGGGTGCTGGCGGCGCAGCTCGCGGACCGCTACGGCCAGCCCCTTGTCGTCCCGGACGCGCCGCAGGCCCTCGGTGTCGAGGGATCGCAGGAACTCCTCCTGCGAGGCGAACTGCCGGTCGAACCAGTCGCTGCGACGCCTGCGCTGCGCGTACACCTCGGCCACTCCCGGGCAGACGACAACGAGGACGAACCCCACGTAGGCCAGGGGGAGTTGCTCCTGGGACAGGGCGATGAAGATCAGGAAGAGACCGCCGAGTGCAAGGCACCACAGCAGCACGCGTGGACCGTACAGGGGATTCACCTCTCCGCTCTCTCAGGGGATGGGAGGGAACGTACAGGAAAGACGCGCGGCCGGGGCCGTGCGGGCGGGACGGTCCGGCTGCTCGCCGCACCGTCCCGCGGGGCCGCGCTCAGGCGGTGCCGGAGGGCCACTTGCCGCCGGGGAACGCCGAGTTGTCCTGCGCCTCGCCCTGGACGACGGCCATCTGCTGGGCCTGCGTGCCGAGCGCGGCGGTGAGGGTGGTGACGGCCGCGATGATGAGGGCCGAGTTGACGCCGGCCTCCTCCACGATGAGGGCCGCCCCGGCCCAGGAGAAGACGACGGAGCCGAGCGCCGCGATCGCCGCGATCGTGGCGGCGATGAACTTGACGAGGATGACGCCGATGGCCACGTAGAACGCGAGCCCCGCCACCGCCGAGAACGTCAGGGCCGTGGCGATCTTGTCGGCGCTGGTCTCGATCGACGTGGCGGCCGTGGTCTGGTCCTTGACCGCCTTGCTGTAGGCGGTGCCCGCGTCGCCCTCCCACTTGTCGGGGGCCTTCAGGGCGTCGGCGGCCGTCTCACCCGTCACGGTGGACGCCTTGCCGCGCACGTCGCCCTGCCAGTCGCCGGCGTAGAAGAAGAAGGTGATGGGGGCGGCCGCGCCCTCCAGCACCTCGCCGATCTTCTTCAGCAGCCAGCTTCCCGCCTCGATGAGCTTGTTCGCGCACCAGATCAGGGCGTCCGCGATGGGCTTCGGGACATACCACTTGTTGGCGGTGGACTCGGCCTTCGGGCCGACGTCCTTGAGCTTCGCTGCCAGGTCCTCGGTGCCCTTGACGAGCTTGTCGATGGTGGCCTGGTACTGAGCCGAGCTGAATGACATCCGGTTCCCCGTTCCGCCTTAGTAGGCGCCCTCGATGGAGGCGGTCGTGTCCGCCTCTCTGTTGTCGTACGCCGTCGCGTTCTTGACGAGCGCGTCCGCGATCTCGCCCATCCGCTCGCTTCCCTCGTTGCAGCGGGCGGAGAGCTGGTCGACCGCCTTCTCGTAAGCCGAGAACAGCACTTGGAACATGCCTGCCTCGAGCCGTGTGAGGCGCAGTCCCTCGATCGTGTTGTGGACGCCCTTCATCGTCTCGGCCTGCCGGTCCCACATGCGCGCCTCGCTGCGCAACGCGTCGGTGACCGTCTTCAGAGTGGGTGCCATGGTCAGTGCTCCTGTCAGGATGAGTCAGAGTCCGCCGCTGAAGCGCTTGGGGTCGCGGAGGATGGCCAGTGCCTCGTCGAGGAGCCCGTCAAGCTGACGGTCCTGCGTGGCCGTCCCGGCGGACTCCTCCTGCCGGGCCAGTGCCGCACGGCCGTCGGACAGCGCCGCCTCGACGGCCTGCCCGAGCGCGACGGACGACTTGCCCCGCGCCCAAGAGGCGTCCACGCGGCACGAGTTGAAGCTCCCCTTGCTCAGAACGACGGTGACCCTGTGCCCTGAGTCCTTCCCCTCCACCTGCGCGTCCGCGAGGGAGTCCAGGTTCAGACCCGACACCGAGTCGAGGGCGTTCATCATCTCCTCGGCGACCTCGCCGATGGGACGGGGGACGACGAACCGCAGGTCGCGGCCCGGGACGTCGATGGGGGCCGGGTCCTCGCCCGGTCCGCTGCCGGGAGCTCCCGGAACCGGGGGGCCTGGCGGGCCCGAGGGCACCGGGGGGCCCATGGGGCCGGCGCCGCCTGGTGCCCAGCTCGGGGCGCCCGGGTCACCGCCGGGGGGCTGACCGGGAGCGCCCGGGTCGCCGCCGCTCCAGCTCGGGGCACCGGGGTCGCCGCCGGGGGCCTGGCCGGGCGCACCCGGATCGCCTCCGAACGGGCCCGCGCCCGCGGGGCGGCCGGACGCGGACGAGCGGGGTGCAGCGGCGTCGCCGCGCTCCATCTCCTGCCGCATCTCTTCCGCGCGGCCCTGCAGGTCCATGCCTTCCATCGCCTGCTGCATGGCGGCCATGGACGCGCTCATCGCAGCGCCGTAAGCCTCGGTGACCGCGTTGCCCAGGGCCTCGGGCTCGCATTTCTGGGGCCAGTCCCGCGCGAACGTCACCGTCTCCGGCAGTCCGTCGCCTCCCAGCCGGACCGTCACCGCGCCGCCCGCGTCGCGTCCCTCCGCGCCGGGGGGCATGCCCTGCTGAACCTCCTGCAGGAGCCCCTGCAGCCCAGCGGTGTACTGCTGGAAATTGCGCAGCGCTGCCAGGATCTCGTCGGCCATCCCGTGTCCCCCTCGTCTTGGCCGCCCCGCAGCCTGCTGCAGGCGACGGCGCCAGAACCCTCGTCCGGAACGCTGGCTTCTGTCAATCCCCGGCGTCCTCGAACGCTTCCGACTGATGGGCATTCACCTCGAAAAGCCGCCGATCGGCACAGGTGTGCGCCGTGTCCGCCCGGGACGGACGGTCAGGGTTGGAGGGGGATGGGGGCGGGGCTGATGGACGAGCGACGGACGAACGGACGGACCGTGGACGGCGGTTCGCGCCCCGGCGACGGGAACGACACCAGGGAAGAGACGTCAAGGGGGCCGGGGACGACGAAGACCCGATCCCCGGCGCAACCTCTCCGCGCTCCAACTCCCCCTGTGCTCCGGCACGTTTCAGCCCCGGGGCTCGGAGAGCGGACCCCGGGGCTGCGGCAGGGAACTTACTGGTCGGCCTTGATGCTGTAGTTGATCTTGTCGCCGTCGACGGAGGTGACCTTGACGGTCACGCCGAGGCTGGTGCCGTCGCTCGCGGTGAGCTTGCAGCGCGTCGTCGTCCCGACCTTGCCGGCGAGGTCCTCCGGGCAGGAGACGTCCGGCTTCGGCTGCCCCGTCTGCGCGGCGAGCTTCTCGGCCACCGTGTCCCCCAACTCGTCCTTGGGCAGCTTCGCCTCCGACGAACAGCCCGTCAGAAGCGCGCCGGCTGCCGCGGCGGCGGCCAGACCCCAAGTGACAGCGGAAGAAAGGGACTTGAGCATGGGGTTTTGGCTCCGTTTCAGGGCTGTGGGGCCGCGAGGGCCGGAAAGGCGACGTTCGTCAGGATGTGTCTAACAGCCCCCGACAGCGGTCCTGCGGGTCTTCACAGCTCCGAGGCCCGGCACGGCAAAGCCCTGACCGGCGGAGACACCGCCGGCCAGGGCCGGGAAAGACGTCGGTGCGGCGACCGACCGGTAGGCCGTGTGGGACTCGAACCCACAACCAATGGATTAAAAGTCCACTGCTCTGCCAATTGAGCTAACGGCCCGCCCCCGCAGCATAGCCCGGCGGACCGCCGGGCTTCGAAGGCATTGGCCTTCGTGCTGGGGAGGTGTCAGCCGTTGCGCTTCCAACGCGGCTTGTCCGTGCGGCGGTCGAAGGAACGGCCGCCGCCGCGGTGGTCGTCGCGCCGGGCGTAGGGGCGCCTGTCGTCGCGGCTGTGCGAGCCCGGACGGCGGTCGTCGCGGCGGAACCCGCCACGGTCGCCCTCCCGCCGGTCACGGTTGTACGACGGCCGGTCGTCACGGCGGAACCCGCCGCGGTCGCCCTCACGCCGGTCACGGTCGCGCCCGCGGTTGAACGACGGGCGGTCGCCGCCGCGGTCGCCGTCGCGCTTGTCCCGGTCGCGGTTGAACGACGGACGGTCGCCGCCGCGGTGGTCGTCGCGCTTGGTGTCACGACGCTGGTCCCGCTGCTCGCGCAGCTCCCGCTCCTCGCGGCGCTGCTCCTTGCGCAGCTCCTTCGCGATCTCGGCCTCGACCTCGGCGGTCAGCGCCGCGGCGGCCTCGGCGACCGCCTCATCGGGGTCGTCGCCGCGCTCGCGCGCTGCCCGCGCCGTCAACCGCTCGGCCTCCTCGCGGAGTTCGGCGGCGCGCTTCTGCGCACGCTCCAGCTGCCGGGTGAGCTTCGCCGCGTCGCGCTCGGCCTGCTTGGCCGCGTTCGCGGTGGCGTCCGCCTGCACCTCGGTCAGCGAGCGGGCGCCCGTGATGCGGGTCACTTCCTCGTCGAAGACGTCGCCCCGTCCGATGATGTGCCGCGAGGCGTCGACGCCCGCGTCCTCCATCAGCCGGAAGATCTGGCGGCGCTGGTGCGGCAGGGCCAGCGAGACGACCGTCCCCGACAGGCCCGCGCGGGCCGTGCGCCCGGAGCGGTGCAGGTAGTCCTTGTGGTCGCCGGCCGGGTCGACGTTCAGCACCAGGTCGATGTTGTCGACGTGGATGCCGCGCGCCGCGACGTCCGTGGCGACGAGCACGTTGACCTTGCCGTCCTTGAAGTCGGCCATGGTGCGCGTGCGCGCACCCTGCGTCATCCCGCCGTGGAGCGCCTCGGCGCCCACGCCGCCCTCCCGCAGCTGCTCGGCGACGCGGTCCGCGCCGAGCTGCGTGCGGACGAAGATGATCGTGCGGCCCTTGCGGGCGGCGATCGCGGACGTCACGGGCGCCTTGTCGCGCGGCTTCACGACGAGCACGTGGTGGCTCATGGTCGTCACCGCGCCCTGGGCCGCGTCGACCTCGTGGAGCACCGGGCTGTGGAGGTAGCGGCGGACGAGCGTGTCGATCTCCTTCTCCATCGTGGCGGAGAAGAGCATCCGCTGCCCGCCCTCGGGCAGCTGGTCCATCAGCTCGGTGACCTCCGGCATGAAGCCCAGGTCGGACATCTGGTCGGCCTCGTCGAGGATCGCGACCTCGACGTCCGCCAGCGAGCACGAGCCGCGCCCGATCAGGTCGCGCAGCCGGCCCGGCGTCGCCACGAGGATGTCGACGCCGCGCTCCAGCGCGGTGATCTGGTTCTGCATGGACGTGCCGCCGCAGACGACCTTCAGCTTCAGGCCGAGCACGTCGCCGTACGGCTGGAGCGCGTCGGAGACCTGCATGGCCAGCTCACGCGTCGGCGTGAGGATGACGCCGCGGGGACGCTTGCGCTCCGTGCGGGAGCCGGCGAGCTGCGTGAGCAGCGGCAGGCCGAACGAGAGGGTCTTGCCGGAGCCGGTACGGCCTCGGCCGAGGATGTCCTTGCCCCGCAGCGCGTCCGGGATGGTCGCGGCCTGGATGGGGAAGGGGGTGGTGACACCGTTCTGCGCGAGCTTGCGCACGACCGCCTCGGGGAGTCCGAGATCGGCGAAGGTGACGGTCTCCTCGTCCTCGGGCAGGAGAGCGTCGATAGAAGCAACAGACATGCGAAATGCGAACCTTCCGGAGTTCAGCAGCACGCGCCCAGACTCCGTGAATTCGCAAACGACCGCCTCTATGCGGTCAGCCACGGCTAAGAGAAACGCGCCACGCGGCGCGCTCTTCAAGGGCGCCGGGCAAATGGGATCAAACGATCAACCAGCATACGCACCCTGCGGGTCGCTGCGCAAATGACGGCCGGGAGGGGCCGGACCCCTCCCACGGTCCCTTATCCGCTGGTCGGCGGCGTGGGCGACGTCGGCTCGGGCCCGGGCGGCGTCGGAGTGGGCTTCGGCACACTCGTCGCCGGCGGGGCGGGCGGACGGGGACGCGAAGTGCGGGGCGGAGCCGGGGACTTGGGACGCGACGGGGGCCGCCCCTCCTCGGGGGCGGAGCCGCCGCCCCCGGTCCCCCCGGAGCCCCGCGGTCCCGCCTCCTTCGACGGGCCTCCCCGGTGCCCGTCCTTCCCGCCGGCACCGCGGCCGGCGCCGTGCCCGCCGGACGTGCGGTCCCCCTTGCCGTCCCGGCCGCCTCCGCTGCCCGGACGGTCGCCGCCCTCGCGGCCCTCACCGGCACCTGAGGCACCGTCCGCGCCCGCCGCACCGGACCCGGCCGGGCGTGCCCGGCCGCCGGGCGAAGTGCCCTCCGCCTCGGAGCCGTTGACGGTCATGCAGCCCGTGGCGCATGAGAGCACGGCCGCCACCACGGCCCCGGCGAGCACTCCGCGCGCTGCGGCGTGACCGCCGCGGCCCTCACGGCCCACGCGGCCGTCACGGAGCAGCGGGGCCGCCGGGAACCGCGGGACCACCGCGTCACCGGAACCCCCGGGCGGCGAAGACGGAGACGATGACGCACGACGGCGCACGGCGGTACCTCCTGGGCACGGGACGGGACGCCGTGCCCAACTCCCTCTTCCGCCAAAGGGTCACGCCGCCAGTCCGCGCCCGAGCGCCAGCCCCAGGAAGACGGCGGCCAGGCCGGCGGCGAGCGAACCGGCCACGTTCGCGGCCGCCTGCAGGCCGCGGCCCTTCTCGGCCAGCCGCAGCGTCTCGTACGAGAACGTCGAGTACGTCGTGAGCGCCCCGCACAGCCCGGTGCCCAGCAGCGCCGTCACCTGCGGCCCGGCGGCACCGGAGACCGCCGCCCCCGTCAGCAGGCCCATCAGGAGGCTGCCCGCGACGTTGACGGTGAAGGTCCCCCACGGAAAGAGCGAGTCGTGCCGGATCTGGACGGCCCGGTCCGTCAGGTAGCGCAGCGGCGCGCCCACAGCGCCGCCCACGGCCACGAGCAGCCAGTTCACCGCACGCCCCCGCCCACGTCCGGGCGGCGCCCGCCCGGGCCGCTCCCGCGCCCCGGCGCCAGCGCCGCACGCGCAGCCGACGCACCGGCCCACACGGCGGCCACGGCGCCCAGCACGGTGCCGCCGAGGTACGCCACCGCCACACCGGGGCGCCCGGCCTCCAGCAGGAGCGCCACGTCGGCCGCGTACGTCGAGAACGTGGTGAAGCCGCCGAGGACGCCCACCCCCAGGAAGGGCCGCGCGAGGGCGTGCGCACGCTCCTCCCGGCCCCCTTCGCCGACCAGCGCCATCAGCACTCCGATCAGCGCGCAGCCGAGCAGGTTGACGGAGAAGACCCCCCACGGGAAGCCGGTCTCGCCCCCGCCCGACGGCAGCCACACCTGCATCGCGTGCCGGGCGAGCGCGCCCAGGGCACCGCCCGCGCCGATGACGGCGACGACGGTCAGCCCGTGGCGGCCCCGCGTCTCGGCCCGCTGGGCGGGCACATGCAGATCGACGTCGGGGTCGACCGCCTCGCCCCGCGGGTCCGGAGCGCCGCCCCGGCCGCCGGGACCGCCCGGGCCGTCGGGACCGCCCGCGCCGCGCCCACTCCCGGTCACCCGTATCCCAGTTCGTGCAGCCGCTCGTCGTCGATGCCGAAGTGGTGCGCGATCTCGTGCACGACCGTCACCTCGACCTCGGTGACGACGCCGTCCCGGCCCCCGTCCTCCGCCTCGACCATCCGCAGCGTCGGACCGCGGTAGACCGTGATCCGGTCCGGCAGCACACCCGCGTACCACTCGCCCCGCTCCGTCAGCGGCGTCCCCTCGTACAGGCCCAGCAGCTCCGGGTCCTCGGGCGGCGGCTCGTCCTCGACGAAGACCGCGACGTTGTCCATCAGCCTCGTCAGCTCCGGCGGAATGCGGTCGAGCGCCTCGGCCACCAGCTCCTCGAAGTCCTCCCGCGTCATCTCCAGCACCCGGCCATTGTCGGCCACCCGTTCCCCTCCGCGCACGGCCTCCCCCGTGGCCGTCCCGCCCCTTCCCGCATAGGCGGCGCGACGGACGGGCATAGGGGGCCTCATGGGCCGTGACGTCAGCAAGCCCCGCAAACCGCACCGACTGCCGCAATGGGTGCGCCGCGCCCTCCCGGGCGGCCGGAAGCGCTCGACGACCACCGCCCTCACCCTCACCAGCACGCCGCGCCCGCTCACACGCGCCCTCGGACTCGCCGCGGTCGCCTTCTTCGGCGCCTGGCTGGGTCTGCTGATCGTCGGCAGCGTGGACGCGCCCGTCGGGCCCATGGACACCAAGATGACGCTGCGCCCGTCCCTCACCGGCGGCACGAAGGTCAACGTCTCCCCGCTCGGCGCCCTCGAACTGCGCAGCCACTACGCGCCGCTCCGCCTCGACGTCGACGTCGACCAGCTCGACCAGGAGCGCGCCACCGCCCTCGTCGACCACCCCGAACGCCTGGAGGGCCTCGAAAGCGAGATCACCTCGGACGTGCGCTCCGGCACCGCCGACCTCGCCCTGCGCGCCACCGCCGCCGCGGTCGTCGGCGCCTGCGCCCTGGGACTCGCCGTCTACCGGCGCCCCCGCCGCGCCCTGGCGGCCGGGGGCCTCGCCCTCGCGCTGTTCGCGGTCTCCGGTGCGACCGCCTTCGCGACGTGGAACCCGAAATCCGTACTCGAACCCAAGTTCTCGGGACTCCTCGCCAGCGCCCCCTCCGTCGTCGGCAACGCCCGCAGCATCGTCAGCGACTTCGACATCTACCAGCGGGAACTGGCCCGCCTCGTCTCCAACGTCACGAAGCTCTACGAGGCGACGTCCACCCTCCCCGCCTACCAGCCCGACCCTTCCACCACCCGCGTCCTGCACGTCTCCGACATCCACCTCAATCCCGCCGCCTGGGAGATCATCAAGTCGCTGGTCGAGCAGTACGACATCGACGCGATCATCGACACCGGCGACACCATGGACCACGGCACGTCCGCCGAGAACGGCTTCCTGGAGCCCGTACGCGACCTCGGCGCCCCCTACGTGTGGGTCCGCGGCAACCACGACTCCGACACCACGCAGAAGGCGCTGGAGGACATGGCGGAGGAGAAGGGCAGCAACGTCCACGTGCTCGAGGACGGCGTGCCGTACAACATCGCCGGGCTGCGCCTCGCGGGCTGGGGCGACCCGCAGTTCACACCCGACCGCTCCGTACGGCCGGAGGGCGACCCGAAGGAGCGCGAGGAGGGCCGGAAACTGGCGGCGGCGCTGCGCGCCCAGAAGGCGGCGGGCACCCCCGTCGACATCGCGATCTCCCACAACCCCGTGCTCGTCAAGCAGGCCGACGGCCTCGCCCCCCTCGCCCTCGCCGGCCACACCCACCAGCGCAGCAACGAGATCCTCCGGCGCGACACCCGGCTGATGATCGAAGGTTCGACGGGCGGCGGCGGCCTGCGCGCCGTCGAGAAGGAGGTACCGCAGAAGGTCTCGGCGTCCGTCCTCTACCTGGACCGCGACGACGGCGAGCTGCAGGCCTGGGACGAGATCACCCTCGGCGGGCTCGGCCTGTCCACCGCGGAAGTCACCAGGCACCTCGCGGAGGACGGCGAGCCCGGCACACCGGCCTCCCCCAGCCCCTCGGACTCCCCCAGCCCCTCCGGCTCCACCAGCCCCTCGGGCTCGCCGGGGGCGTCCCGCTCGGGCGGCCCGGAGGAGGACTGACGGACGAGGGCCGGAGCGGCCCAGGAGGATCGAGGCCGGGGGCGGAGGGGCCCCAGGAGGCTGCGGAGGCGCTGCCCCGGCCAACTCCCCGTAACCGTTTTGGCGAACGCTCCCGCTATCCCATATGCTTCTCACGTCCCCGACGCGCTGACGTACAGGAAGCGCCCAGGTGGGCCATCAGCCCTCATCGTCTAGTGGCCCAGGACGCCGCCCTTTCAAGGCGGTAGCACGGGTTCGAATCCCGTTGGGGGCACGCACCACCCTGTGCGAGACTTGTGCTCGCACGATGCTTGGTCCTGTGGAGCAGTTTGGAGTGCTCGCCACCCTGTCAAGGTGGAGGCCGCGGGTTCAAATCCCGTCAGGACCGCTGCGGCTGGGTAGCTCAGTTGGTACGAGCGTCCGCCTGAAAAGCGGAAGGTCGCCGGTTCGACCCCGGCCCCAGCCACCGCAGTTGAACAGCGAGAACGCCCCCTCCAGGGTTACCGGAGGGGGCGTTCTGCTGCCTGTGACAACACAGGCTGACAGCTCTCCGCCGCCCAAGACGACTGTCCTTTCTGCCGCCGAGGTCAACGGCCCGCGTTGTACGTTGGCCGCATGACCGACTACCGAAAGGGCTATGCCGCGTAGGCGCCCCTCCGCCGTGCGCGGCGATCGTCCCGAACGTGTCCGCGGCCGTCGTCGCCAGCCGTCCGTCGACCGCCTCTCAGGATCGTGCGCAGCCGCGCTGCGCCGACTCGAACGGGTCCGCTTCTGCCCCGGGGCGACGGCCCGGGCGTTCCGGCACTGGCGAACTCTGGCCCACGGCCCACTCCGGCGAGTCGCAGACCCGTTTACGGCGACTCGCTGCGGAATCCCCGAATGCGGCTGCGATCCCGGCCTCGCCCGCGATCACCTCGAAGCAGTGCTTCACGCCCTGCCGAGGAAGAGCGCACGCGAACTGCGCGCGCTCGTGCGGCCTCTTGACGACAAGATCCTTACGAGAGCCAGGAACATTCAGTACGACAACCCGGACGTCCCTTGGTGGCGAGGGCAGGTCTGAAGGGACTCGTGGCCCTGCACGTTCAACTCGGGTGTGCGGGGCCGGAGTCGAGTCAGCCCACCAGGTCGTCGCTGCGCCTGCGGCGACCCGTCAGTCCCTCCGTGCTGTGGTGCCTGAGGGGCGCGTGCGGGTCGCTGCCGGCGGGGGTGTGGTCGGTGTGCACGGTCGCGGCGGTCAGCCGGGGCACGGCGTGGATCAGGGCGTGTTCGGCCTCGACGGCCAGCCGGTGCGCGGTCACGACTGTCAGGTGCGGGTCGACGACGATGTCCGCCTCCGCGCGCAGGGCGTGACCTATCCAGCGCATCCGCACCTGGCCCACACCTCGCACGCCGTCGACGTCACGCAGGGCGTACTCGGCTCGCTCGACCAGGTGGGGGTCGACAGAGTCCATCAGGCGCCGGTACACCTCTCGTGCCGCGTCCTTGAGGACGAACAGGATGGCGGCGGTGATGAGCAGGCCGATGACCGGGTCCGCGTACCGCCAGCCGAGGGCGGCGCCGCCGGCGCCGAGGAGGACGGCGAGGGACGTGAAACCGTCGGTGCGGGCATGCAGTCCATCGGCGACCAGGGCTGCTGAACCGATCCGCCGCCCGGTGCGGATGCGGTAGCGGGCGACCCACTCGTTGCCCAGGAATCCCGTCAGGGCCGCGGCGGCGACTGCCCACAGGTGGGTGATGTCGCGGGGGTGGAGCAGCCGGTCCAGCGCTGCCCATGCGGCGAGGACCGCGGAGGCGGCGATGGTGGCGACGATGAGGATGCCGGCGAGGTCCTCGGCACGGCCGTAGCCGTAGGTGTAGCGGCTGTTGGCCGCTCGCCGCCCGAGCAGGAATGCGATGGCCAGCGGCACGGCGGTCAGCGCGTCCGCAGCGTTGTGGATCGTGTCGCCGAGCAGAGCGACCGAGCCTGACACGGCGACGATGACCGCTTGGATCACAGTGGTGAGGCCGAGGATGGCGACGGATATCCACAGCGTGCGCATCCCCTCGCGGGAGGTCTCCATCGCCGCGTCCACCTTGTCGGTGGACTCGTGACTGTGCGGCGTGAAGACGTGCGCCAGCCGATGCCGAAGTCTTGCTGTCCGGGACCCGTGTCCCTGCTTGTGATCGTCGTCGCGGTCAGTGATGTGGTCGTGCTGTATCCCCTCCATGACCGACCACCGTGGCACAAGGAACCCATTGCAGCCATAGCCGTCATACCTACTCTGACCAGCTGCGATTCATTCGCAATTACCCTCAGGGGGTATCAAACTTCTGACCGGGGACGGAGCGGCGGGCCGTACCCGGCGCCGGTCGCGGGCCGGTCATCGAGGACGCGTGCCCCGGCCGGCGTCAATCCCTCATGTGAGGCGGGCGTGGGCTTCGCTGAGGCGGTACGGGCCGGGTTCCGGCTCGGCAGCCCGCGGGACCCGGCCCATGGAGGGCCGCCACACCTGCAACTGGCCGCGCCCCTGGGCGTCTTGGGGCACCCCCGGCCGAGCAGGGCGGCTCGCGCGGAGGGCGTGGAGGGCGCAGACTGCGCGTTCGCCGGAGGCATGAGTGGCGGTTCGCCGTGACCGCCGACGAGGCCCTCCGCGGGTGCGCGGTCGTCTGTTTCCGCAGCCCGTGCGCGGTTCGGTCGGTGGGCGTATGCATCAGGCCGTTGTTCGGGGGTACCGGCGTGAGTGAACCCGGGTGTGCGGAACCGCCGGACTGACTGCCGACGGTGCGTGCCGGGTAACGCGAACTCCGCCGGGCACCGAACGACTTGGGTACACATGACCGATCAGCTTCGCGTGACGACGATGAACGTCCTGGATCTTCGGCAAGCCGACGGAGCGCACCGGCGGGGTGTGATCCGGGAGGGCATCCGGGCGTTGCAGCCTGACCTCGTCGCCCTGCAGGAGGTGGGGAGCGAGGCCGGGATCGACGACGTGGAGGACCTGCTCGGAGGCGGCTGGCACATCGCCGCCCATCCGCGCTGGGGCGAGGACGGCGTCGGCGCCGCGCTGGCGAGCCGCTGGCCCGTGGGCGAAGTCCGCTCCGCCGATCTGAAGGTCACGGAGAGGACCAAGCAGACGCCCTGGTGCGGCGTGGTGGTCGCGGAGATCCACGCGCCCGAACCGCTGGGCACCTTCGTGGTCGCCCACCACAAGCCGAGCTGGCCCTACGGCTGCGAACGTGAACGCGAACTGCAGGCCGTGGAGTGCGCCCGGCTCGTCGAGGGCTTCGCCGGGGACGACCAGCACGTGGTACTGCTCGGCGACTTCGACGCAGAGCCGGATTCCGCGAGCATCAGGTTCTGGACGGGCCGGCAGTCCCTGGAGGGCGTCAGCGTGGCCTACCGCGACGCGTGGGACGCGCTCTACCCGTCCGAGCCGGGGCACACGTTCTCGCCCCGGGACAACGTCCTTGCCGCAGAAGGTTGTTCGGAGGAGGAACCGCCTCGCCGGATCGACTACGTGATGGTGCGCTGCGACCGCGACGGGCCGCCGAGGCTGCGCGTCACGGACTGCCGCAGAGTGCTCGTGGAGCCCGTCGCGGGCACGCAGGCCAGCGACCACTACGGCGTCTTCGCCGAGTTGACCCTGCCCCCGCGCACTCGACGGTCCGGGTCCGCCGGCCACTCGCGCTCCGGGAGATCTGCCGGAGCGGCGTGAGCCGGATTCCGCATCTGCCCCGCTGAAACGTCCGGAAGCGGGCACCCGGAATGCAGTGCCCGGAGGCCGGAACTCGGAGGGACCGGACTCGGAGGCCGGACGCCGGAAGTCGGAGGCCGCCGGCCGGAAGCCGGAAGTTCCGGGTCACGGACCTCAGTTCGGCCTCAGGTACGACCCGCCCCCTCCCGGGCCTCACGGTCTTGCGGCGCACGCGCCCGCACCGACCGTGCCCCTCAACGGGCCCGCCCGCGGGGCCATTCGCCGGGGCCCGGCCACGAGGCGGCCTCGGGGTCCGGGCCACGAGCCCCGTACGTGAAGAAGCAAAGCGAATCGACTGTAAGGAGAAGACCCGTGGACTGGATGCTGGACGCCGCCTGCCGTGACGAGGACCCCGAGCTGTTCTTCCCGATCGGCACCACCGGGCCGGCCGTTCTGCAGGCCGAGGAGGCGAAGGCGGTCTGCCGTCGCTGCCCGGTCATCGAGCAGTGCCTGGAAGCGGGTGCCGACCAGCACTACGGAGTGTGGGGCGGGCTCTCCGAGACCGAACGGCAGGCCCTCAGGCGCCGCAACCGCAGGGCCGCTCGCCGGGTGAGCCAGTGACGCGCACCCCTCCGCCGGCGGCGCCCCGCAGAGCGAGGTCCGCTCCCGAGCAGGGCGCCGCCGGGCGGACGCGCGTCGGCTGACGGACGGAGGCGCTTCGCCGGCGGGCGCCCGTCGCCGGGCGGACGGCGAGGGACGCTCCAGCGCCCCGTCCCCGAAGGGGCCGCGCTCGGCGAGGCGGAGGACGCGGAGGACGCGAAGGAACAAGCCTTTACCAACGCGTAACTTACCGCAGGGTTACTTGCGGTAAGGGCTCGCTGCTAGCTTGCGCGCATCCCACCGGAGCGCAGCGAGGAGTGAGCGATGAGCCCCGAGAGCACCCGTTCGTGTTCCGTCCGCGGCACCGCGCGTCCGGGGGCCCGCGGGGGCTCCGGCCCCGGCCGTCTCCCCCGTGTACGCCGGCGCGCAGGCGGTGTACGGGTCTGGGGACTCGCCGTCGCCGCGGCGGCCTGTGCGTCTCTCTGCGCCGTGCCCGCCTCCGCCGCCGAGGGATCCGAGTCCGTCGTCTCCCGGGGAGTGACCATCCCCGAGTTCTACAACCCGCCTTCCGAACTCCCGGACCGCAACGGCGAGTTGTTCCGCCACGAGCCGCTGCCGCTCGGACTCTCCCTGCCCGGTCTGGACGGCCGCCCGATGCCAGGGACGGCGACCCGGCTGATGTACAAGTCCACGGATTCCGACGGGAGTCCGGTCGCGGTGAGCGGCGCGTACATCGAGCCGTCGGCCGAGTGGAAGGGCGACGGTCCGCGGCCGCTCGTGGCTCTGGCGTCGGGCACCATGGGGCAGGGAGACCAGTGCGCGCCCTCGCTGGCGCTGCAGCATCCGCTGACCCTGAACGGCCAGACCGTCTCCGTCGCGTACGAGGACCTGGCGATCTACCGGCTCCTCTCCAAGGGCGCGGCGGTCGTGGTGACCGACTACGCCGGGCTCGGCGCGACCGACCGGCTCCACACGTACGTCAACCGCGTCGACCAGGCACACGCTCTGCTCGACGCCGCACGCGCCGCACGCTCGGTGCCCGGAGCGTCGGTCACGCCCGGGTCGCGCGTCGGGCTGTACGGGTACAGCCAGGGCGGCGGAGCGAGCGCCGCGGCGGCGGAACTCCAGCCCGCTTACGCCCCCGAGATCGAGCTGGCGGGAACCTACTCGGGTGCGCCGCCGGCCGACCTGACCGAGGTCATGAAGGGCATCGACGGCAGCGCCCTGGCGGGAGCGCTGGGCTGGTCGGTCAACGGCTTCGCCCAGTCCGACGCCGACGTGCGCGACATCGTCGACGCCAACGTCAACGCCACCGGCCGCGACGCGCTGAGGGACATCTCCACCATGTGCGTCGGCGACGCGATCTTCCGCTACGGCTTCACGCAGAGCGGCAAGTGGACGGAGAGCGGCAAGTCCCTCGGCGAGATCATCGCCGCCGAGCCGGAGGCGCGTGCCGTCCTCGACGACCAGCGCGTCGGCGACCGCAGGCCCGCGGGTCCCGTGCGGGTGGCGACCGGCGTCCAGGACGACATCGTCCCCCACGAGCAGGCCCGCCGGCTGGCCGTGGACTGGTGCCGCCAGGGCGCGAACGTCACGTACGAGGGGATCGAGCTGCCGAATCTCGGCGACAAGCTCCTCACCAACCACCTCGTCCCCCTCATCACGGACCAGGGCAAGGCCGTCTCGTGGCTGACCGACCGCCTCTCGGGCGACGCGGCGGCCTCCGGCTGCGCGACCCTGCCCGGCAGGCGGTGACCGGCTCCGGCGGCAGTGACCCGGCCCGGTGCGCGGCACCCGCGCCCGTCTCCCGAGCTGCATCCGACGTGCGGGATACGAGGTTCCGCAGACGTGCCGCATGCGGCGCAGGACCGGGCGACAGGCCGCGCTGCTGATCACCCTCTGGTCAACTGACCATGCGCACAGGACACTTGGGCGTCCTTCCGGCGCGCCGGACGTCACCGGGGACGAACTCCGGTACGTCCGCCGCGGTACGTCCGCCGCGCCGGGTTCCGTGACCCTGAGAGGAACCGATGAAGCTCAGACGTCCCAGATCCGTGGCGAGGGCGGCCTCGGCCGCGGCGACCGCCGTGCTGGCCCTCACGATCGGCGCGGCCGGCGCCGGCACCGCGCACGCGCAGGAGGCACCGGCCGGCGAGGCCGCGAACCCCTGCCACTACTCGACCGCGACACCCGCCCTCCAGCTGGGAGACACCGGCCCCGCCGTCAAGCAGGCGCAGTGCTACCTGCTGCACACCTTGATCATCGACGACATCATCGAGGTCAGCGGCACCTTCGACCAGAAGACCGAGATCCGCGTCGGTCAGTTCCAGCGCTGCGCCGGCCTCCCGTCGAACGGAGTCGTGGGGGCGACGACGTGGTCCGCGATGGAGCGGTTCGTCAACAGCGGCCGCGTCTGCTGAGACCGCCGGTGAGCAAGGGTCGCGCGGGCCCGTCACGTGAGGGAGACCGTGGCTGTACGCGGGCTCCATGAGTCGGGCCCCATGAGCCGGCCCGGGCGGTACGCGGGCCACGTGCGCCCCGGGCCGTGCGCGACCGGCGCCGTGAGTGAGGCCTGAGCGATACGCGGGCACCGCAGCCGCGCATCGCTCAGGCCGTGACCGGCCGGCCGGGTGCTGGGACGGCAAGACCCGGCCGGCCGAGCTCGTCAGTCCGGCGGGTAGAGGTACGTGCCGTTCTCGTTGGCGAAGCCGGACCCGAACCGGGCGCCCGGAGCGGGCAGTTGCAGGTCGACGGGGTTGAAGGCGAGCGAACCCGCCGCGGTCAGGCCGGAAGTGGTCCCGCGCAGCGACCAGACGGCGCCGGTGCCGTTCTCCTCCGGCGCGGCGACGGCGAGTTCGTCCCGCGAGTCGCCGTCGACGTCGAGCAGGTGCACGGCACCCCCGAACCGGTCGCCGGCCTCCGCGACGCCGGGGATCTTCGACGTGTCCTGGTGGAAGGCCTGCGCGCCGGTGCCGCTCAGCCCGCCGGAGCGGCCCTTGAGCAGCACCACCGCGCCCGCCGCGGGCTTCGTCCCGAGGGCTTCGAAGGGCACCCCCACCGCCAGGTCGGCGTAGCCGTCGCCGGTGACGTCCCCCGCGTCGAGCCGGGCGCCGAACTGGTCGCCCTTCTCGCTGACTCCGGGAACGCCGGACGTGTTCTGCGTGATCGTCTTGACGCGCGTGGTGCTCGGCCCGCTGGACGTCCCGTAGTAGACCTTCACCGTGCCGGCGTCGTAGGGAAGGTTCTCGGTGATCCCGCCGGGGACGGTACGGGTCGCGAGGTCGCCCTTGCCGTCCTTGTCGAAGTCGCCGACGACCGCCGTGTCGGCGGAGTCCAGCGGAGCCGGGTCCGTGGACAGGCCCGAGGCGGTGCCGCGCCAGAACTTGCCGCCCTCGGCGTGGTTCTGCCAGGAGTAGAACGTGGCGAGGTCGTCGATCCCGTCGCCCGTCATGTCGCCGGCGGCCACGGACGAGATCGAGTTGTCGGTGCTGTGCATGTCGATCCGCTGCTCGTCCGCGGGCTCGCCGGAGCGGGTGAACGGGCCGGTCAGCAGGGAGCGGAACTCCCAGTCGTCGCCGTGGCGCATGACGAGGTCCGCCTCGCCGTCGCCGTCGAAGTCGCCCGCCGCGAGGTCGTCGCCGACCTCCCAGCCGCTCGTCCCGTCCGGCGCCTCGATCGTCGTGGCGCCCTGCCCGGTGAGACCGCCGGCGCGCCCCCACAGGACGGTCACGGTGCCGTAGCTGCTGGTCGCGGCGACCGACTCGCCGGAGCTGCGCACCGCGAGGTCGGTGAGGCCGTCGCCGTCGAGGTCGCGGGCGACGATCTTCTGGCCGAAGCGGTCGTCGCTCTCCGCCGTGCCGGGGACCCCCGCGGTGTTCTGGCTGACGAGCGTGGCCGACGAGGGGTCCAGCCCCTTCGCCGTGCCGTACGTGACGACGATGTAGCCCGCCCTGGCCTGCCCGGAGACGGTCGCCTCGGAGGCGGCCGTGGCGACGTCCTGGTGGCCGTCTCCGTCGAAGTCCTCCCGCACGGACTTCGCGGAGGGGGCTTCAGCCGCGGCGGTCACGGTTCCGGCCCCCTCCGCGGACGCTGCGGCGGCGGACGCCGTACCCGCACCGGAGACGGCCGCCCCCGCGAGAGCGACCCCCGCTCCCACCACGGCCGCACAAAGCCGTCGAACGCGCATAACTCCTCCAAGTCCCCCCGATATGGCGGTTCGGAGGTGAGACACGCGTAGCCCGCGAATAGTTGTGCGGATCATCCATCAACTTGCGAATCGTTCCCGTCCGTTGACCACTACGGCCCCGCCCCTTGCCCACGCCGTCCCGTCCGTCGTGCGCAGCGGCCGCAACGGCCGTGGGGAAGCGGGCAGATGGGGCCCGGGACGGCTTCTGCGGTCCGGGGCGGGGAGACACAGCGGAAGCCGGAAGATGACGTCGTACCGGTTACCTCCTGGTAACCGATCTGCTTACATGGCGAAACGACCGATCCCCCACCCCCCACGGGAGACGACATGCCACCCTCAAGCCGCCGGGTACGGAAGCTCCTTCGCGCTCAGAGCCTCGCAACCATCGGCGCGCTGGCCGCAGTCACCCTCGTCGCGAGCGGTTCCTCCGCGAACGCCTCACTTCCCGACGCACCGGCCGGGAAGGCGCCCGCCTCGTCCGCCGGGGGCGCCGGCGTCCAGAAGGCCGCCGGCAAGGCGGAGGCCGCCGACACGCCCGCCCTGAAGGTGCTCAGCTACAACACCTTCCTCTTCCACAAGCTCATCTATCCCGACTGGGGCCAGGACCACAGGGCCGACGCCATCCCGGACGCCGACTTCTTCCAGGGCCACGACGTCGTCGTCCTCCAGGAGGCCTTCGACAACGGCTCGTCCGACACCGTCCAGGAGAAGGCGAAAGCCCAGTACCCGCACCAGACTCCGGTGCTCGGCCGCAGCAAGTCCGGCTGGGACGCGACCGGGGGCTCCTGGTCCGACATCGCTCCCGAGGACGGCGGGGTGACGATCTTCAGCAAGTGGCCGATCGTCCGCAAGGAGCAGTTCGTCTACGACCACGGCTGCGGTGCGGACTACCTCTCCAACAAGGGCTTCGTCTACGTCGAACTCGACGTGAACGGCACGAAGGTGCACGTCGTCGGAACGCACGTGCAGGCAGGGGACTCCGCGTGCGGCGACGGCGAGCCGCAGAAGATCCGCGCGGAGCAGTTCAAGGCGATCGACTCCTTCCTCGACGAGAAGGCCATCCCCGCCGACGAACAGGTCATGGTCGCGGGCGACTTCAACACGAACTCGCGCGGCGAGGAGTACCCGTCCATGCTGGCGAACGCCGACCTCGCTCCGGCGGACGCCCGTACGGGCCACCCCTACTCGTCGGACCACGTGGAGAACACCATCGCGAAGGGGCGCAACGACAACGGCAGCCGCTCCGACCTGGACTACGTCCTGCACCGCAACGGACACGCACGTCCCGCGGGCTGGCAGAACGAGGTCGTCAAGGAGGTGAGCGCCCCCTGGGAGTCGAAGGAGGGCACCTTCACCAACCTCTCCGACCACTACCCCGTCATCGGGGGCCCGGCCTCCTGACGCGTCCGGATCGGCGCCACCGACGGCGGCGGCCCCCGGCCCGGGGCTTGTTCACCCCGGGCCGGGGGCCGCGGCCGTTCAGCCGGGGCCGTCCCGGCCGCCGGTGTCCTCCTGGGAGCCGCCGCCGTCCGCGGCGGCAGGCGGTTCCTCGGCCGTGCGCCGTCCTTGCAGCCGCTCGTCGAGGGTGAGGAAGACCGTCATCCCCGCCAGCGCCCAGGCGGACAGCACCAGGTAGGGCCAGGCGTGCACGTTCCCCGGGAAGTACACGGCGGTGTGCTGGGCGTTGACCGAGGCGCCCGGAGGGAGCCACCGCCCGACCGTGCCCAGCAGCGACGGCAGCAGCGGCCACGACACCGCCCCGCCCGACGACGGGTTGCCGAGCAGCACCAGCAGGAACCAGGTCGGGATCATCGCCCAGCGCCCGAAGAGGGTGTTGAACATCGTGAAGACCATGCCCGCGGTGAACATCGTCAGCGAGAGGATCGCCCAGGAGTGGACGAAGGGCAGGTGCACCGCGCGCAGCAGCCAGCCCACCATCGCCGCGATGACGAATCCGCCCAGCAGGGAGTACGCGGCGATGACCGCCAGGCGGGGCCGCCTGGCGAGGCCCGGGACGTTGGCGTGGAGCTGGATCGCGCCGATGAAGCCGATGATGTCGGCGGCGAGGGTGATGTAGAAGATCGTCAGTCCGCGCGGGTCGCCGCGCCCGAGCGGCTTGAGGTCGTGGACGGTCACCTCGACGCCCGCCTCCTTGCCCGCCTTGGGCGCGGCCGCCCGGAGCACCTCGGCCACGGAGGCGCCCGCCGCGCCCGAGAGGTCCATGACCACATCGCCCTCCGCTCCGACTCGCAAGACGGCGAAGACCTTCTGCTCGTCGACCGCCTCCTCCGCCTCCGCGTACGTCCCGTACCGGTGCAGCTTCAGCGAGGAGCCGAGCCCCTTCTCCATGGCGGTGACGAAGTCCCGCGCCTCCCGTTCGTCCATGGCGCGGCCGACGACGGCGGTGGGGATGTCGTGCGGGGTCGGGTCGGCCATGGCGTAGGTGTAGGAGGCGGCGAAGAGCCCGGCCCCGGCGGCGACGATCAGGACCAGCACGGAGGCCGGGAAGAAGGGCGAACCGGTGAAGGCCCGCCACCGCGAGCGCCAGAACCCGGACGGCGAAGGGCCGGGCGGGGACGTGCCGGATTGCCGCGATCCGGACTGCGGTGATCCGGACTGCGGCGATTCGGGAGAAAGGCGGTCGGAGTCCGCACTGGAGCCCGGGTCGTTGTGCTCGTGGTGCTCGCTCATGCACGTCACATTAGGCAGCTTCTGCCGTAATAGTCCCTTTAGTCGCTGCCAGTCGCCGCCGCTCGTGCCGCACGTTGGGCCGCGTCTCCCGCGTGCACCGGTCCGCGTGAACCGGCCCGCGTGAACCGGCCCGCGTGAACCGACCCACGGGGAATTGGCTGGCAGCCGGATTCGGTGAAGTGCGATCCTGGAGCAGGTATGCCGACATCCACATCTCCCGCCCCGTCCTTCGACGCACTGCGCGAACGCCTGCCCGAGCTGCTCCTGCGCGACAGGCAGCGCCTGAGCCGGCGTCTCGACGGCGCCCGGAAGATCCGCAAGCCGCAGGCCCGGGAAGCGGTGCTCAGCGAGATCGCCGCCGCGATGGACGACTCCGAGCTGAAGGTGGCGGCTCGGCGCGAGGCCCTGCCCGAGATCAGTTACCCGGAGCAGCTGCCCGTCAGCCAGAAGAAGGACGCCATCCTCGAGGCGATACGCGACAACCAGGTCGTGATCGTCGCGGGCGAGACCGGCTCGGGCAAGACGACGCAGATCCCCAAGATCTGCATGGAGCTGGGCCGCGGCGTCCACGGCGTCATCGGCCACACGCAGCCCCGGCGTATCGCGGCGCGCACGGTCGCCGAGCGGGTGGCCGACGAGCTGGGCACGGAGCTCGGCGAGGCCGTCGGCTGGAAGGTCCGCTTCACGGACCAGGTCAAGGACCACACGCTCGTCAAGCTGATGACGGACGGCATCCTGCTCGCGGAGATCCAGCAGGACCGCGAGCTTCGCCAGTACGACACGATCATCATCGACGAGGCACACGAACGCAGCCTCAACATCGACTTCCTGCTCGGCTACCTGGCTCAGCTCCTGCCCAGACGCCCGGAGTTGAAGGTCGTCATCACCTCCGCCACGATCGACCCGGAGCGCTTCTCGCGCCACTTCGGCGACGCTCCGATCGTCGAGGTCAGCGGCCGCACGTACCCGGTGGAGGTCCGCTACCGGCCGCTCCTCGAAGAGGACTCGGAGGAGAAGGACCGCGACCAGGTCACGGCCGTGTGCGACGCCGTCGACGAGCTGCAGGCGGAGGGCCCGGGCGACATCCTCGTCTTCCTCTCCGGCGAGCGGGAGATCCGGGACACGGCCGACGCCCTGGAGAAGCGGAACAACCGGGGAGGCAGCACCGCCGGCAGGGGCGAGACCGAGATCCTCCCCCTCTACGCGCGTCTCTCGCACGCCGAGCAGCACCGCGTCTTCCAGCGCCACTCCAACCGCCGCGTCGTCCTCGCGACGAACGTCGCCGAGACGTCGCTGACCGTCCCCGGCATCAAGTACGTCGTGGACCCGGGCACCGCCCGCATCTCCCGCTACAGCCACCGCACCAAGGTCCAGCGGCTGCCCATCGAGCCCGTCAGCCAGGCCAGCGCGAACCAGCGCAAGGGCCGCTGCGGCCGTACGTCCGACGGCATCTGCGTCAGGCTCTACTCGGAGGAGGACTTCCTCTCCCGGCCGGAGTTCACTGACGCCGAGATCCTGCGCACGAACCTGGCGTCCGTGATCCTCCAGATGACGGCCGCGGGGCTGGGCGAGATCGAGAAGTTCCCCTTCATCGACCCGCCGGACCACCGCAGCATCAAAGCGGGCGTGCAACTGCTGGAGGAGCTGCACGCGTTCGACACCGAGCAGGGCGGCGGCAGGAAGCGCCTCACCGCCACCGGCCGCAAGCTCGCGCAGCTGCCCGTGGACCCGCGGCTGGCGCGCATGGTCCTGGAGGCGGACCGCAACGGCTGCGTCCAGGAGGTCATGGTCGTCGTCGCGGCGCTGTCCATCCAGGACCCGCGCGAACGCCCCGCGGACAAGCAGCAGCAGGCCGACCAGCAGCACGCCAGGTTCCGGGACGAGACGAGCGACTTCCTCGCCTTCCTCAACCTCTGGCGGTACGTGCGCGAGCGGCAGCGGGAGCTCTCCTCGTCTGCGTTCCGGCGCATGTGCAAGGCGGAGTTCCTCAACTACCTGCGCATACGGGAGTGGCAGGACATCCACGCCCAGCTGCGCCAGGTGGCGAAGACGATGGGCATCCACACGGCTTCCGCCGGCAAGGGCGGCGAGGAGGCGGAGACCCCCGCCGACGCGGTCCACCAGTCGCTGCTCGCGGGGCTGCTCTCGCACGTCGGCCTCAAGGACACCGAGAAGAACGAGTATCTCGGCGCCCGCAGCGCGAAGTTCGCCGTCTTCCCGGGTTCGGCGCTGTTCAAGAAGCAGCCGCGCTGGCTGATGTCGGCCGAACTGGTCGAGACGTCGCGGCTGTGGGCGCGCGTCAACGCCAAGATCGAGCCCGAGTGGGTCGAGCCGCTGGCGCAGCACCTGGTCAAGCGCACCTACAGCGAACCGCACTGGGAGCAGAAGCAGGCGGCCGTCATGGCGTACGAGCGGGTCACCCTCTACGGCGTGCCGCTCGTCGCCCAGCGCAAGGTCAACTACGGGCGGATCGACCCGGAGACGGCCCGCGACCTCTTCATCCGGCACGCCCTGGTCGAGGGGGACTGGCGCACGCACCACCAGTTCTTCCGTGACAATCGCAAACTCATCGACGAGGTCGAGGAGCTGGAGCACAGGGCGCGCCGCAGGGACATCCTGGTCGACGACGAGACGCTCTACGACTTCTACGACCAGCGCGTCCCCGAACACGTCGTGTCCGGCGCCCACTTCGACTCGTGGTGGAAGAAGCACCGGCGCGACGACCCTGACCTGCTGAACTTCGAGAAGTCCATGCTCATCAGCGAGCGGGCCGACGAGGTCAGCCGGACCGACTACCCGGACGTGTGGCAGCAGGGCCAGCTCACGCTGCGCGTCACCTACCAGTTCGGACCCGGCACGGACGCGGACGGCGTCACCGTCCACGTCCCCCTGCACGTGCTCAACCAGATCACCCCCGCGGGCTTCGACTGGCAGATCCCGGGGCTGCGCCACGACCTGGTCACCGAGCTGATCCGCTCGCTCCCCAAGGCCGTACGCCGCAACTACGTGCCGGCACCCGACTTCGCCGCCCGCTTCCTGCGCACCGCGGCGCTCGGCGGGGAAGCACTGACGAGCACACTCGTCCGCGAACTGCGGCGCATGGTGGGAGTGCCCTTCGAGGCGGGCGACTTCGACTGGGAGAAGGTGCCGGACCACCTCAAGGTCACCTTCCGGGTGGTGGACGAGCGGCGCCGGACGCTCGCGGAGTCCAAGGACCTGGAGGAGCTCCAGCTCCGGCTGCGGGAGAAGACGCAGGCCGCGATCGCCCGCGCCTTCGAGTCCGCGGAACGCTCCCGGCGCCCGAAGAAGTCGGCGGCGGACGGCGGCGAGCAGCGGGAAGCCGCGCGGGACGGCGCCGGGGCAGGGGACTCCACGGCCGAGGCGGCAGCGAGCCAGGGCGCCGCCCTGGCCTCCCGTACGGGCCTCACCGACTGGACGATCGGCACCCTCCCCCGTCTCTTCGAGACGAAGCGCGCGGGCCAGCCCGTCAAGGCGTATCCGGCGCTCGTCGACGACGGCGGCTCCGTCTCGGTGCGGCTGTTCGACACGGAAGACGAGCAGCAGCAGGCCATGTGGAGCGGGACCCGCCGGCTGATCCTGCTCAACATCCCCTCCGATCCCGCCAAGTTCGCCGCCTCGAAGCTGTCCAACCCGCAGAAGCTCGCGCTGTCCCGCTCGCCGCACGGCAGCGTCCAGGCGCTCTTCGAGGACTGCGTGACGGCCGCCGCGGACCGGCTCGTCGCCGTGCACGGCGGCCCCGCATGGGACGAGGACGCCTTCCGCAAGCTCTTCGACGCGGTGCGCACCGACCTCGTCGACGCCACGCTGAGGACGGTCAAGCAGGTCCAGGAGGTGCTGGCGGCCTGGCACTCGTGCGAACAGCGTCTGCGCGGAATCACCAGCCCCGCCCTGCAGCCCTCCCGGGCCGACGTCGAGGAGCAGGTCGCCGCGCTCGTCTGCCCCGGCTTCGTCACCCGGCACGGCGCGCACCGGCTGCAGGACCTGCTGCGCTACCTCGTCGCCGCCGACCGGCGCCTGCAGCAGATGCCGAACAACGCGGAGCGCGACCGCACGCGCATGGCGAAGGTCAAGGAGATGCAGGACGAACACCTGTGGCTGCTGGAGCAGTTCCCCGAGGGACGCCCGCTTCCGCAGGCCGCTCGGGACATCCGGTGGATGATCGAGGAGCTGCGCGTCAGCTACTTCGCCCACGCGCTGGGCACCGCCTACCCGGTGAGCGACAAACGCATCGTGAAGGCGGTGGACGCGGCAGTGCCGAAGCCCTGACGCGGGGGTGACGGCGGCGTCGCTCTGAGTGAGTTCGCGCCGCTCCTCGCGCTGCTGTAGAGTCTCGTCTCGCGCCGCGCGCCGGAAGGCGGAAGCGCACACCGGCCTTCGAGGTCACCAGGTCCTGTGGAGCAGTTTGGAGTGCTCGCCACCCTGTCAAGGTGGAGGCCGCGGGTTCAAATCCCGTCAGGACCGCAGAAGAAGAGCCCGCCACCGGTTACCGGGGCGGGCTCTTCCGTGTGTCTGCGTGTCTGGTCGCTCGGGGGCGCGTGTGGCAGGTTGTGCGTCCCCAGGCATCCCCCGACCCGAGACCGTGTCAGAGTCCGGAGCGCGCCATGACCGTCCCAGCGGACACCCCCACGGACATCCCGGCGGACATCCCGGCCGCCCGATTCCACTTCGACCCTTCCTGCCCCTTCACGTGGCTTACCTCGCGCTGGCTGCTGGAGGTCGCCAAGATGCGTCCGCTGCGGGTGAGTTGGCACCTCATGAGCCTCTCCGTGCTGAACGAGGAGCGCGACGACGACCCGGAGGACGACCCCGAGGGCTACCTCCGGATCCCGGTGCGCGTATGCGCCGCCGTACGCCACGAGCACGGGGAGGAGGCGCTGGCGAGGTTCTACACAGCCCTGTGGACCAAGGAGGCCGAGGACGCCAAGGACGCCTCGGGCGCGGGGCATTGGCTGAACGGTCTCCAGGACTCGCTCGACAGGGCCGGACTTCCCCGCTCGCTCGCCGAGGCGGGCATGACGGACGCCTACGACGGGGCGATCAGGGCGTCGCACGCCCGCGCGGTCGCGCTCGTCGGGAACGGCCTCGGCACCCCGGTGATCGCCGTCGAACCGGCCACCGGAGGCAACGGGAGGGGAGGCGGGAAGGGGACGGCCGGCCGCCGGACCGCCTTCTTCGGTCCCGTCCTGTCCCGGGTGCCGAGGGGCGAGGAAGCAGGACGCCTGTGGGACGGGCTTCTCCTCGTGACCTCGACGCCCGGATTCCACGAGGTCCAGACGTCCCGGCCCTCCGCGCCCTGACCGCCGGGCCCGCCGTGCGCTTCCCGCTGCTCCCGTGCGCCCCGCCCGGCGCGACTTGACGGCTCGTCGGCCCCGCAGTACGTCTCCACAGGGAGGTGGGGCGATCGTGGGGACGACTCCGCAGAACCCGGACCGGAGCAGGACTGCGACAGCGGCGCTTCTGCGCGCGCACCTGTCGGCCGCGAGCCGGTACCGTCATGTGACGCCGCAGTGTCCTGTCTGCCACCGCCTGTTGCGCCTCGTGATGGAGCGCGTTCCGGAGGAGCCCGGGGACGCGGAGGAGGCTCCTGCCTCCAAGTAGTCAATGCCGGTTCCGGATAAGCCAGTTGGGTAGAAGGTCCGGACCGGCGCTGAACCCTCCCCGGCAGGGGAGCGTCCTCTACCCGAGAGTGGCGCATGCCACAAGTAGCGGGAGATGTGACGGGAGTCACCGATTCCACTCCGCATGAGGCGGAAGTTACGGGCTTCTCACCACCCGTCAATTTAATATGTGCAATTGCACTATGCATGAGAGGCCACCGCGGAACCCCGCACTCCGGTGGCCCGTCGCCCCAACTACCCCATGCGCACCAGCAGTAGGAGGGCCCGCGCGGGCCCGCAAGCCGGCCCGTGCGACCGGACCCGAACGGTCAAAGTTTGACCGCAGCGCACAAAAAAGATCGCGCCGGACCCGGCGGAGTCCAGCGCGATCAACGTTCAAGCGCCGTTGGGGACAGCGGCCTGACGCTTCTCATCACGGGCGCCGATCCGGGGTGTGGGCCCCGAATGCGCCCGGATATGCAGTTATTTCGCCTGATCAAACCTCACTGCGCTGCTGCGGGATGCCCGCCAGCAGCGCGCGCACCTCCGCCTCGCGGTAGCGGCGGTGCCCGCCGAGCGTGCGAATCGACGTGAGCTTGCCAGCCTTTGCCCAGCGTGTGACCGTCTTCGGGTCCACGCGGAACATCGTGGCGACCTCAGCAGGGGTCAACAGCGGCTCGGCATCAGGGGTGCGAGCGGTCATGAGCGGCCTCCTCGGAGGAACCGAACCATACGGTTCTTTCCTTGAATTCTGCACCTTGGCCCGCCTTGCCCGATATGGGCGAAGGCAGACCGAGTCGGTTATAGGACGAACGGCTTGTCCTCGGCACTACAACTACACCATCTGTCCAGCCACGTCGGCCAAACCGATGGAATTGCCCTCTGAGGTGTTCAACCTCGACGGAAGCCGATGGACCGTCCCATAACGGACAGTCACCCTGCCGTGACGATCAGTCACAACGTGACCAAGCGGCATCAGACCCACCAAGGAAGGCAATACCGATCTATCCGACCATAGTTGGATGGATGGAGCCCCCGTCGAGCTCCTTGTCCTATTTTGACACGAGGGACGGCTCTGAGAGCAAGGCCCCGGAAAGTGCTATCCGTCACGCTTGAGGCTTTGGCCCCTTTCGGGACCTTGGTCCTGGAGGTCCGCGACGCGAAGCAATCCCCGTTCTGCATCCGAGCCACCGGCCTGTGTTCAGTTCACGAACGCACCGTGAACCCACACCGACCGGCCCGCGCATCAGTTGGCGAACTGCAGTTCCCGTACAGCCCGCCAGCGGTCCGTGAGCCTCTCGTACGCTTCGCCGGCCCGCTCCCCGTCCCCTGCGCGCAGTGCCGCGATCCCCTCCGCGACGTCGGCCGCGGAATGGTCGTCGGCGAGCTGCTCCTCAGGAATCGCGTGCGCCAGGCCGCCGTAGTCCAGTTCGACGAGAGACCGCGGATGGAACTCCTCCAGCCACCGACCCACGTCTACCAGGCCTTCGACGAGCGGCCCCTCCTCCAACTCCTCGCGGAGCACCTTCAGTCCGCGGGCGAGGCGGCGCCGCGCCTGGACCATCGGCGTGCGATAGCGGAGGACGAACTGCTGAACGCTCTCCTCACCGCTTCCGGGCTTCGCAAACTCTTTCTCTTCCGAAGAAAAAAGAACGAACCAGCGCACAGGCACGTGCCAGAGCGCCGTCCTGATCCACGGACGGGCGTCCGGGTTGCGGATCAGCCACCGTTCGTAGTCGGAGGCGGCCTGCCGCCGCACGACGGGCGGCACGGCCGCGTCCAGCACCGTCTGCGGCATCGCCACCTCCTGCTCTCCCGCCGCCTGGGAGAGCGCGGCGAGCGCCTGCCAGCCCCGCAGCCGCGTCCGCCAGGGACACACGCAGACGACCCCGTCGACCTCAGCGACGAACGCGTCCGCACTTTCCCGCACAGGTACTGCCACGGGCGGGGTGGGCAGCAGGTCGGCCAGCGAGCGCCGCAACTCGTCCTGCGCCGTGGGCACCCGCTCCCGCTTGGCGTACCGCACCCAGTGGGCCCGCTCCGGTTCGGGGAACGCGGCCAGGGGCTCGTACACCCGCAGATACGCGGCGTACGGGACGATGGCCGAGGCCTGCTGAGCCACGCGCTTCCTCCAAGATCTGTGACAACGGACCTGCTGCCGCCCTCATTACCGGCGGGTCCGAAGGACAGTTGACTACCACCGATCGTGGCACCGCAACGATGCGGCCGCGCGCAGGCCGTACCCTGCTGTCGACCGGCCCTCGCCGCGGCTCCGCGCCACAAGCGCGGAAGACGGCAAAGAGGGCGTACAACTGCGACATCGGGAGTCACCACCGTGGCTGACGTACGTCCCTCCCCCCGGCACTCCGAGCAGGCGCCCACCGTCAGCGCCGGCGGAGCGAACGGTTCAGGGATCCTGCGCACTCTCTTCCAGTCCGAGATGGGCGGGCATGAGCAAGTCGTGCTGTGCCAGGACCGCGCGAGCGGTCTCAAAGCCGTCATCGCCCTGCACTCCACCGCCCTCGGCCCCGGCCTCGGCGGGACGCGGTTCCACGCCTACACCGGCGAGGAGAACCCCGAGGAGGCGGCCGTGCTGGACGCCCTCAACCTCGCCCGCGGCATGTCCTACAAGAACGCTCTGGCCGGGCTCCCCCACGGCGGCGGCAAGGCAGTGATCATCGGCGACCCCGAGAGGGCCAAGACGGAGGAGCTCCTCCTCGCCTACGGCCGCTTCGTCGCCTCGCTGGGCGGCCGCTACGTCACGGCGTGCGACGTCGGCACGTACGTGCAGGACATGGACGTCATCGCACGCGAGTGCCGCTGGACGACGGGCCGTTCACCCGAGCAGGGCGGCGCCGGCGACTCCTCCGTGCTCACCGCTTTCGGCGTCTTCCAGGGCATGCGCGCCAGCGCGCAGCACCTGTGGGGCGCGCCGACCCTGCGCGGCCGCACGGTCGGCATCGCGGGTGTCGGCAAGGTCGGTCACCACCTCGTCGAGCACCTGCTGGAGGACGGCGCCCGCGTCGTCGTCACCGACGTCCGGACCGAGACGCTGGACCGGGTACGGGCCGCGCACCCCGAGGTCATGGTCGCCGCGGACACCGCGGCGCTGGTCCGCTTCGAGGGGCTGGACGTCTACGCTCCTTGCGCCCTGGGCGGCGCCCTCGACGACGACACGGTCCCGGCCCTCACCGCCCGCGCCGTGTGCGGCGCCGCGAACAACCAGCTGGCGCACCCGGGCGTCGAAAAGGACCTCGCGGACCGCGGCATCCTCTACGCGCCGGACTACGTGGTCAACGCCGGCGGCGTGATCCAGGTGGCCGACGAGCTGCTGGGCTTCGACTTCGCGCGCGCTAAAGCAAAGGCTGCAAAGATCTTCGACACCACGCTCTCCATCTTCGAGCGCGCGGAGACCGACGGCGTCCCGCCTGCGGTGGCCGCCGACCGCATCGCCGAGGCCCGCATGGCCGGTGGCGAAGGTCACTGACTCCGCCCGGGCAAACCGGCCGTACGGCCCGCCGTGAGGGTTCTCATCCACCCCTCGGCGGGTCGATACTCGGACGCACGGTAAAATCAGAGCTGACCAGCGAAGAGAAGGACGTGGAGCACGTCGGTGGACGTCCGTGTCGTGCGGGCGACGTACCGTACGGCGGCGGAAGCAGGTACCGTTGAAGCTCTACGGGCCGACTCTCCTTCGAGGGTCCGCTCTGAATTGTGAACGCGTGTCAAGACTCTGGGGCCGTCGAGCCCCGTCGTTGAGGGGGTCGAGCCATGGGGCGCGGCCGGGCCAAGGCCAAGCAGACGAAGGTCGCCCGCCAGCTGAAGTACAACAGCGGTGGGACAGATCTGTCGCGCCTGGCTGAGGAGCTGGGCGCATCGACGTCGAACGAGCCGCCGAACGGCGACCGCTTCGAGGACGATGAGCAAGACGACGACCCGTACGCACAGTACGCGGACGTGTACAACGACGTGGAGGACGAAGGCGGGTCCTCTGGTACCTCGGCGCAACGCCGGGGCTGACGTCCACAGATTCGTGCCCGGTCCGGCGGAAGCCGGACCGGGTTCTGTGCTGTTCCGGGGCGTAGGACTCCGCGGCGCCCTGGCAGACGCGGCCCCTGCTCCGCTCCGGTCCACAGCCTGTGCGCGGTGCGCTCCGCACAGTCCGTGTGCGCTTCCGCGCCGCCGGGCTCAGCTCGCGTAGTCACCGCTGAGCGTCACCGCCTCGCCGTCCTCCGTCCGTCCGGCGACCTCGCCCGCGACCCACGCGCCGACGCCGCGCTCCTCCAGAGTGGCCAGCACGCCCGCGACCGACTCCGGCGGGACGACGGCGACCATGCCGACGCCCATGTTGAGCGTGCTCTCCAGCTCGGAACGGGCGACGTCCCCCGCCCTGCCCACCAGGTCGAAGACCGCGCCGGGGCTCCACGTCGTCCGGTCTATCCGGGCGTGCAGCTCGTCGGGCATGACGCGGGCGAGGTTGCCCGCGAGTCCGCCGCCCGTGATGTGCGCGAAGGCGTGCACCTCATGCGTGCGGGCGAGGGCCAGGCAGTCGAGCGAGTAGATCTTGGTGGGTTCCAGCAGCTCCTCGCCGAGGGTGCGGCCGAACTCCGGCACGTGGCGTTCCAGGGCCCAGCCCGCGCGTTCGAAGAGCACATGCCGGACCAGCGAGTACCCGTTCGAGTGAAGACCCGAGGAGGCCATGGCGATCACCACGTCCCCCGAACGAATGCGATCGGCGCCCAGCACGGCGTCCGCCTCGACCACGCCGGTGCCGGCGCCCGCGACGTCGTACTCGTCGGGGCCCAGGAGCCCGGGGTGCTCGGCCGTCTCCCCGCCCACGAGAGCGCATCCCGCCAGGACGCATCCCTCGGCGATGCCCTTCACGATCTGCGCGACGCGTTCGGGGACGACCTTGCCCACGCACACGTAGTCCGTCATGAACAGGGGCTCTGCGCCGCAGACGACGAGATCGTCGACGACCATCGCCACCAGATCGTGGCCGATGGTGTCGTGCTGGTCCATGCGCTGGGCGACGGCGACCTTGGTGCCGACGCCGTCCGTGGCCGAGGCCAGCAGGGGACGCTCGTAGCGCTTGAGGGCGGAGGCGTCGAAGAGCCCGGCGAAACCGCCGAGCGCGCCCACCGACTCCGGGCGCTGGGCCTTCTTCACCCACTCCTTCATCAGCTGGACGGCGCGGTCGCCCGCCTCGATGTCCACGCCGGCTGCCGCGTAACTGGCACCGGAAGGTTCAGCAGGCATCAGGGTCAGCTCTCTCGGATCGTCGGGGGTCGGGGCTCTGACGGACGGGGCTCGTGACTGGATTCCGTGACCGGGGCGCGTGGTCCGGTTCCGCGGCCGGAACTCGTGGCGGACTCGGCATGACGAGGAGCCTTCGCCTTCCCGGGCGGCCTACGGGCGGCGGAGCGCGTCGGCGCCGCCGACTCCGGCGGTGAGCGTGCCGACACCGTCGACGTCGGGAATCGTGGCCTGGTCGTTCTGCCCGGATGCGGGCTTCCTGCCCTCGGGCTCCCTCAGGTACTTGCCGAGCAGCTCCGGGTCGGGGAGCGCCATGGGGTACTCGCCGTCGAAGCACGCCCGGCACAGCTGCGACTTCGGGATCGTCGTCGCCTCGGTCATGCCGTCGATGGAGATGAAGGAGAGGGAGTCCGCCCCGAGCGACTTGCCGATCTCCTCCACCGTCAGGCCGTTCGCGATCAGCTCGGCGCGGGTGGCGAAGTCGATGCCGAAGAAGCAGGGCCACTTGATGGGCGGGGACGAGATCCGCACGTGCACCTCGGCGGCCCCCGCCTCGCGGAGCATCCGCACCAGGGCGCGCTGCGTGTTGCCCCGCACGATCGAGTCGTCGACGACGACGAGGCGCTTGCCGCTGATGACTTCCTTCAGCGGGTTGAGCTTCAGACGGATGCCGAGCTGGCGGATCGTCTGGCTGGGCTGGATGAACGTACGGCCCACGTAGCTGTTCTTGACCAGGCCGCTGCCGTAGGGGATGCCGCTGGCCTCCGCGTAGCCGATCGCGGCCGGGGTGCCGGACTCCGGCGTCGCTATGACCATGTCGGCGTCCGCCGGCGCCTCGGCGGCGAGCTTGCGGCCCATCTCCACGCGCGAGAGGTAGACGTTGCGCCCTGCGATGTCGGTGTCGGGCCGGGCCAGGTAGACGTACTCGAAGACGCAGCCCTTGGGCTTTGCTTCCGCGAAACGGCTGGAGCGGAGGCCGTCCTCGTCGATGGCCACCAGCTCGCCGGGCTCGATCTCGCGGATGAAGCTGGCGCCGACGATGTCCAGCGCCGAGGTCTCGCTCGCGACGACCCAGCCCCGCTCGAGGCGGCCGAGGACGAGCGGGCGCACGCCCTGCGCGTCGCGGGCGGCGTAGAGCGTGTGCTCGTCCATGAAGACGAAGGAGAAAGCCCCCTTCACGCGGGGCAGGACGAGGGGGGCGGCCTGCTCGACGGTGAGGGGGGTGCCGTTCTCGTCCGTCTGGCCGGCGAGTAGCGCCGTGACGAGGTCGGTGTCGTTGGTGGCCGCGACCCTCGTGGCCCGGCCGTTGCCCTGAGAGGACTGCGCGGACACGAGGTCGGCGAGCTCCGCCGTGTTGACCAGGTTGCCGTTGTGTCCGAGCGCGATCGAACCGTGCCCGGTGGCGCGGAAGGTCGGCTGGGCGTTCTCCCAGACGGACGCACCGGTCGTCGAGTAGCGCGCGTGGCCGATGGCGATGTGGCCGCGCAGGGAGCCGAGGGAGGTCTCGTCGAACACCTGGGAGACCAGGCCCATGTCCTTGAAGACCAGGATCTGGGAACCGTTGCTCACTGCGATGCCCGCGGACTCCTGACCGCGGTGCTGCAGCGCGTACAGACCGAAATACGTGAGCTTCGCGACCTCTTCCCCGGGAGCCCAGACACCGAAGACGCCGCAGGCGTCCTGGGGGCCCTTCTCCGAGGGGAGCAGGTCGTGGCTGAGTCGTCCGTCACCACGTGGCACGCCATCGAGTCTAGGACAGGTGGCGCGTTGCTCCGAATCGGGGACATGCTCTGCGAATCGGGTGACACGGCCGCTACCTGCGGTGACGGGCCCCCCGCGCGGTTCCGCGGGCGGGCCCCGTCAGCCCATCAGCGGCAACTGGCCCTCCAGATCCGCCCGTTCACCGCTCGCCTGGACGGCATGTGCGGCGCGGGCGTCCGCCCATCCGACCCGTCCGGTCGCCAGCCTGACCCACGTGAGGGGGTCGGTCTCGACGACGTTGGGCGGGGTGCCCCGGGTATGACGCGGGCCCTCGACGCACTGCACGACGGCGAACGGCGGGACGCGCACCTCCACGGACGAGCCCGGCGCCTTCGCGGCGAGCGCGTCCGTGAGGACGCGCACCGTGGCGGCGAGAGCGAGGCGGTCGAGGGTGACGGCGGTGCGGGTGGCCCGGGCCAGGTCGTCGCTGTGGACCACCAGCTCCACGAGGCGGGTGACGCTGAAGTCGAGCATCCGCATGGCGCCGAAGCCGTGCGGGATGAGCAGATCGGTCCGTACGGCGGACTCCAGGACGGGCTCGAACTGCGCGACGGCCTCGTCGATGCGGGCGAGGGCGTCGGACGTTCGCGCGGACTGCTCGCGCGTCTCCCGGTCCAGATCGCCCGCCGCCGAGGCGGTGGAGAGCGCCCAGGTGGACAGGTCCACACCGGGGGCCTTGGCGTCGGCCTCGGGGCCGGCGAGGTAGCGGGGCACGGCGTCGATCTGCAGGGCGATGTGGACGAGGAGCTGGTCCACGTCCCAGCCGGGCAGCCCCGAGGGAAGGGCGCGCTGCTCGGCGGTCAGCGCGTGTGCGGCAGCGGCGACGGCCTCGACCTGGCCGATGAGGGCCTTCCGGACCTTCGCGGGGTCGTAGCTGCGCTTGGGCGGACGGCTGCTGCGTTTGGCTGGCGGCATGGTCACGAGATTAGAGGGTGCCCGGGGCTGCCCGTGGCGTCCTGGTCGGCCGTGGGGCCGGTGGGGCAGTCGAGGCGGGTGGGACAGCCAGGGCGGATGGGACGGACGTCTCGCGGGGAGCGCCCGGGCGTCCTCAGCCCGTGCTCTCCCGGGTGACCAGCCGGTGCGGGGCGTGCAGCGTCGTGTGCGGCGCCTCGGGGTCGCCCGCCACACGCGCGAGCAGCGCCTCCACTGCGAGGTTCGCGAGCTGTGTCTTGTCCGGGGCGACGGTGCTCAGCGAGGGGACGCAGTAGCGCGTCTCCTCGACGTCGTCGAAGCCGATCACCGCGATGTCGCCGGGGACTTCGCGGCCCGCGTCGTACGCGGCCCGTACGACGCCCGAGGCCAGCAGGTCGGAGAAGCAGAACACCGCGTCGGGCGGCTCCCGCAGCGCGAGGAGGCTCCGCATGGCCGTCATGCCGTCCGCACGGGTGAACGCCGGGACGTACGGGGTGAGTTCGGGCTCGTGCCGCAGGCCGGCGGACTCCAGTGCCTTGACGTAGCCGCGTGCGCGCTGCTGCGAGGTGGTGAACAGCGGATCGGCCTGGAACCCGACCGCGGCGATCCGGCGCCGGCCGCACGCCAGCAGGTAGGCGGTGGCCTCCTGCGCGGCCATGACGTTGTCGATCAGGACGTGGTCGGCGGGCACCTCGTAGTCGCGCTCGCCGAGCAGCACGAGGGGGACGCGGCGCTCGCGGCGGGCGAGGGTGGCCTGGTCGAGGCGCTGCGGTGAGAGCAGCACGCCGTCGATGAGGGGGTCGGACATGCCGCAGGCGACGCGGAGTTCGGCCGCGGGGTCGCCTCCGGTGTCCTCGATGAGGACGGAGACGTCGCGTTCGCGGGCGGCGGCGATCACCGCGGCCGCCAGCTCCGCGAAGTAGGGCTGCACGAGTTCGGGCACGGCGAGGGCGATGACTCCGCTGCGGCCGGTGCGCAGGTGGCGTGCGGACGCGTTGGGCCGGTAGTCGAGTTCGGCGATGGCCTTCAGGACGCGCTGGCGGGTGGGTTCGGAGACCCGCGCGTTGCCCCGTACGACGTTGGAAACCGTCTTGATCGAGACGCCCGCACGCTCCGCGACGTCCTTGAGCCTCGTCACGGCCATGCCACTCCCCTCGGGCCGCGCCGGCCCGCATCGCTCCCGTCTCGCCCCGCCTGCCGCACGGGCACCGTCTGCCGGCGCCCGTCGGCGCGGAGCCCGTGCCGAACACCCGGCGGAGAAAGATCTGCCCGATGTGTTGACGACAGATTACGCCCTGAGTACAACGTTGGAACACCGAAAACCGGCTGGCTCGACGGGCACCTCCCGGCGCACCTCCCGGTCGATTACAACGTTGAACGGGCGTGATGCGCATGCAGGGCAGGAGGAGGTTCCTCGGCGCTGCCGGCGGTCTCGCCGCGGCCGGGGCGCTCAGCGGCTGCAGCAGTGCGGTCGGGCAGGCCTTCACCGGATCCGCGGGCCCGCCGTCGCTGCTCAACTTCTGGCACCCGTTCACCGGCGGGGACGGCGCGCAGCTCGTCGCGATGCAGGACAAGTACCGCAAGCGCAGGCCGGGCACCGACCTGAAGTCGACGACGATGGTGTGGGGCGCCCCGTACTACACCAAGCTCACGCTGGCGACGCTCGGCGGCCGCCCGCCCCAGGTCGCCATCACCCACATGTCCCGGCTGCCCACCCTGGCCGCGTCCGGCCTGCTGCGCGACATCTCCCGCTCCGAGCTCGCCGAGCACGGCATGCAGGCGTCCCGCTTCAACAAGGCCGCCTTCCGCAGGGCGCACCTCGACGGCAAGCTCTACGCGCTGCCGCTGGACACGCACCCCTTCGTCCTCTTCTTCCGAAAGAAGATCGCGGAGAAGGCCGGACTGCTCGACGGCGACGGCGAGCTGAAGGACCTCGACGGACCGGACAAGTTCCTCGACGCGATGCGTGCGGCGAAGGAGGTCACCGGTGTCTGGGGCGGCTCCGTCGCGTCCATCAAGGACCCCGGCACCAACTGGCGCATCTTCTGGACCCTCTACCGGCAGCTCGGCGCCGACCTCGTCGCCGACGGCGGGCGGAAGGTCGTCATGGACGTCGGCGCCGCCGAGGAGGCCCTGGCCTACATACGCCGGATGACCGCCGAGAAGCTGGTGCCCACCGGCATCGACTACACCAGCTCCCTCACCCTGCTGACCTCCGGCAAGGCGGGATTCCTGATGGACGGCGAGTGGCAGCTCCCCGCCGTACGGGACGCCGTCAAGGAGGACTTCGGCATGCGGACCTTCCCGCGGATATTCCGGGACGGCCCCTACGCGTGCGCGGCCGACTCGCACGCCTTCATCCTCCCCGCCGCCCCGTCCGAGAAGGCCCAGCGGACCGAGCGGTCACTGGCGTTCACACGCGCGATGCTCGACTCCAGCCTCGACTGGGCCAAGGGCGGCCACATCCCCGCCTGGGAGCCCACGGCGCGCTCCGACGCCTACGGCGACCTGAGGCCGCAGGCCGACTACGCGTCCGCGGCGGACGGAGCGGCCTACGACCCGGCCGCCTGGTACGCCGGCGCGGACAGCATCCTCTACCGGCGGTGCGCCGGCGCCATCGCGTCCGTGCAGGCGGGCCGTGCCCGCCCGGCCGCGGCCGCGGACGCCATCCACGGCGCCGTACGGGAACTGGCGAAGATGGAGGCCCCCGTATGAGCACGGCACCCATGAGCACCGCGCGTACGACCACCGCACGTACGGGCACCGCGGCCGGACAGGCGGCCAGGACCACGGGCAGCCGGTGGACGGCGTCCGGGATGCTGCTGCCCTTCGGGGCGTTCTACGTGGTCTTCCTGCTGGGCCCGCTCGTCTACACGGCCGTCGCCGGTTTCTTCAACGGGAGCCTGGTCAAGGGCGGTCTGGGCGACTGGGTCGGCCTGAAGAACTACGCGGAGGCCTTCGGCGCGCCCGAGTTCTGGTCCAGCCTGGGCAACACCCTGTGGTTCACGGTGCTGACGACGGTGCCGCTGATCGTCCTGGCGCTGGCGCTGGCCCTGATGACCGACCGCTTCTCACGCGGCAAGTGGTTCTTCCGGCTCGCGTTCTTCGCCCCCTTCATGCTGCCGTCCTCGGTCATCTCGCTGCTGTTCATGTGGATCTACGCGGACGAGATCGGGCTCGCGCAGGCCACCGTCAAACTGCTCGGCGGCCAGGCTCCGCCCTCCTGGCTGGGCGACCCGAACTGGGCGATGATCTCGATCGCCGCGGCGACCGTGTGGTGGACCGTCGGCTTCAACTTCGTCATCTACCTGGCGGCGCTGCAGGAGATCCCCCGCGAGGTGCACGAGGCCGCCGCGATGGACGGAGCGGGACCCTGGCAGCGGCTGCGGCTCGTGGTCGTACCGATGCTGGGGCGGGCCACGACGCTGGTGGCGGTGCTCCAGCTCGTCGCGTCGCTCAAGGTGTTCGACCAGATCTACATGATGACCAACGGCGGCCCGGAGGACTCCACAAGGCCCTCCCTGCTGTACGTCTACCAGACCGGCTTCACCGACAGCCGGACCGGATACGCCTCGACGGTCTCCCTGCTGCTGTTCGTCATCATCCTGCTGATCTCACTCGTCTGGTTCGCCCTGATCCGGCGCACCGAGAAGGAGGCCTGAGCGATGGCCACCCTCACCTCCGCCGCGTCCGGCACCCCCGAGGCGGCCAGCGGCGGCACGGGCGCCGGGAAGGCGGGACGCGGCGCGGCCGCGCGCCGCACCGACTCCGAGCGGCTCTTCAACCGCGTCACGCTCGGCGTGCTCATCGCCCTCGCGCTGCTGTGGCTGGTGCCGCTGGCGTGGGCGTTCGCCACGTCGGTCCGCCCGCCCGGCGAACTCGCCACGAACCCCACGTCGTGGGTCGCGGACAACCCGACGCTCGCCAACTACCGCGAGGTCCTCTCCGCGGGCCGCATCCCGTACTGGTACGTGAACAGCTTCATCACGGCGGCGCTGACGACGCTGCTCAGCGTGTTCACGGCCTCGCTGGCCGCCTTCGCGCTCTCCCGGCTGAGGTTCCGCTACCGCAGGCCGGTCTTCCTGGCCATCCTCGCCGGCGTCATGATCCCGCCGCAGCTGCTGATGATCCCGCACTTCCTGACGCTGCAGGCCACGGGCATGCTGAACACCTACTGGGCGGTGATCCTCCCGCAGGTTCCGAACGTCGTCGCCGTCTTCGTCTTCAAGCAGTTCTTCGACGGCATCCCCGTCGAACTGACGGACGCCGCACGGGCGGACGGCGCGAGCTGGCTGCGGATCTACTGGCAGATCGTGATGCCGCTCTCCCGCCCGGCCATCTCGGCGGTGACGATCTTCGTCTTCGTATGGACGTGGAACAACTTCCTCTGGCCGCTCCTGGCGGTCACCGATCCGCAGATGATGACGCTGCCGGTGGGCCTCACCTCCGTACAGGACGCCTTCGGGCTGCCGCAGGCGCAGCTGATGGCCTCCGCGGTCCTCGGCGCCCTGCCGCTGCTGACGGTCTTCCTCTTCTTCCAGCGGCGGATCGTCGAAGGCATCGCCGGCACCGGCCTGAAGTGACCGCGGGGCGGGATCCGGGAGGCCGGCACCCCGCCCTCGCCCCAGCCCCGCCCGGGGGCCGGGCCCGTCCGGGGCCGGATCCCGGCGTCAGCGCGAGCCCGAGCCTGAGCCCGAGCCCGAGCACAGCACCAAGAGAGGCACGTACCGCATGACCGACCAGTCCGCCGGCACCGCCCGCGTCACCATCGACCCCGACTTCGGCCTCGGCACCGTCGACCCCCGCCTGTACGGGACGTTCGTCGAGCACATGGGCCGCTGCGTGTACACGGGCATCTACGAACCGGCCCACTCCACCGCCGACGAGCACGGCTTCCGCGGCGACGTGGCCGGACTCGTGCGCGAACTGGGCACGGGCCTCGTCCGCTACCCGGGCGGCAACTTCGTCTCCGGCTACCACTGGGAGGACGGCATCGGCCCCGCCGAGGACCGCCCCCGCCGCCTCGACCTGGCCTGGCGCAGCATCGAGACGAACCAGGTCGGCACGGACGAGTTCCTCGGCTGGGCCCGCCGCCAGGGCGTCGAGCCGATGATGGCCGTCAACCTGGGCACCCGCGGCATCGACGCCGCCCGTGCCCTCGTCGAGTACTGCAACATCCCCGGCGGCACGGCCTGGTCGGACCTGCGCGTGCGGCACGGCGCCCGTGACCCGCACGGCGTGAAGCTGTGGTGCCTCGGCAACGAGATGGACGGGCCCTGGCAGACGGGCCACACCACGGCCGTCGAGTACGGGAGGCTCGCGGCGCAGGCCGGGAAGGCGATGCGCCAGGTCGACCCGTCCATCGAACTGGTCGCATGCGGGAGTTCCAACGCCGAGATGCCCACCTTCGGCGAGTGGGAGCGCGAGGTGCTGCACGAGACCTACGACGAGGTCGACTACCTCTCCCTGCACGCGTACTACGAGGAGAAGGACGGAGACCGCGCCGGCTTCCTCGCCAGCGGCGCCCAGATGGACGCCTACATCTCCGACATCGTCGCCACCGCGGACCACGTACGCGCCGTCCGCCGCAGCAGCAAGCGGATGAAGCTCTCCTTCGACGAGTGGAACGTCTGGTACCAGTCCCGCTTCCCCGGCGAGCGCGCCCTGCCCCTCGAGGAGACGCCGCGGCTGATCGAGGACACCTACAGCGTGACCGACGCGGCCGTCGTCGGCTCGCTCCTGATGACGCTGCTGCGGCACGCGGACCGGGTGGCGATCGCCTGCCTGGCCCAGCTGGTCAACGTCATCGGCCCGATCCGCTCGGAACCCGGCGGCCCCTCTTGGCGGCAGACGACCTTCCACCCCTTCGCGCTCACCGCGAAGTACGCCCGGGGCACCGTGCTGCGCACCGAGGTCTCCGGCCCGGTGATCGAGACGCGGCGGCACGGTCCCGTCGACGCCCTGGACACGGCCACGACGCTCGACCCGGAGACGGGAGCCCTGACGGTCCTGGCCGTCAACCGCGGCCAGGAGCACGACCTGCACCTCCGCGCGGCCCTGCGCGGCTTCGGCGCCCGGTACCGCGTCCTCGAGCACCTCATGATCGCGGACGAGGACCCGGACGCCGCGAACACCCAGGAGCACCCGGACCGCGTCACGCCGCAGTCCGTGAACGGGACCCGCGTCTCCGGCGAGGGCGAGCTGGAGGCCCTGCTGCCTCCCGTGTCGTGGAGCATCATCAGGCTGGCTCCGGAGGACGGGGCGTGATCTCCGGCTTGTCGGAGCCCGCGCCGTTCCTGCGGCCCGGTGGCCCCTGAGCTCCTGGGTCTGTGCGTCCGCGCTGAGCCCGGAGCAGCGGCGCGGCGCCGCCCGTGTGACCCGTTCACCGGGCGGCGCCGCGCGCGCGGGGCCGCGAGTCCACGGGCGCGCGCACCGCGCCGTCACCGGGCGCCCGCTACCAGCCGGGGAGCCGGGCGCGGCGAAGACACGACGGGGTCATCCGGGTGATATCACCTCTCGCGCATGCATGACTACGCTCTGGCACGGCAGTACGTACGTATGACTCCTCGATCACGCACCAGCACGCGACGAATATTCCTGGGCGGGGTGCTCCTCGCGGGCGCCACCGCCGCACACTCCCGGACCTCCTTCGCCAACGGATCCGGCAGCGACGCCAAGAACGCCGCCCGGCGGGCCGCCTCCCGCGGCGCGATACGCCCGCAGTCCTCCTACCGCCTGCAGCCGCAGGCGGGCGCGCAGTCGCCCGGGCTCCGTCCCAGCACGTCCGTGACCTACACACTGGAGGCCGCCGAAGGACGGCGAATAGCCCTGACCTTCGACGACGGCCCCGACCCCGTCTACACCCCGCAGATCCTGGACGTACTGCGCCGCTACAAGGTGCCCGCCACGTTCTGCGTGCTCGGCGAGAACGCCGTCCTGAACCCCGGGCTCCTGCAGGCCATCGCCGACGGCGGCCATCTGATCGCCAACCACTCCTGGAGCCACCCGGCCCTCCCCAGGCTGAGCACCGCGAAGGCCCGCAAGGAGCTCTCCAGGACGAGCGAACTCATCGAGGACACGGTGGGCAGCCCGCCTATGTGGGCCCGCGCGCCCTACGGCTACTGGAGCGAGGAGACGCTGGAGCTGTCGGCGGGCCTCGGCATGAGCCCGCTGGGGTGGTCCGTCGACACCGGCGACTGGCGGCAGCCCGGCGTCCCCTCGATCGTCTCGGCGGTCGTGGACAACGTGCGCGCCGGCTCGATCGTCCTCTCGCACGACGGGGGCGCCGACGCGGCCCAGACCGTCGCCGCGCTCCACGACTACCTGCCCCAGCTGATCGACGAAGGCTGGACCCTCTCGCTGCCGCCGGTCGACGGGCCCGTCGGCGCGTACCGGGGCGACGGCGCCGGGAGCACCCCGGCGGACGCCGACGCAGCCACGTCGGGCGAGCGCATGCGGCCCGCTGCCCGGTGAGGCCCCGGGGAGGGCGCGCGAGGCCCGCGCGGCAGCCCTTCCCGGTGTGAGCCGAGCCAGTGCCCAGTCGAGCCGGTGCCAGTCGAGCCGGCGTCCCCTTCGGATCCCGGGGACGGCGCCTGCCCGGAGATCCGGATCCGCGCCCCGGGCGCGGATCCGGAACAGCCGGCGAACCGGAGGAGGAGGCCCTAGCTGTATTGATCACGGGCGTTGTTGACACTCGTGGGTCTTGATCATGACGAAGACCTCCGGTGTGGTGGAGCTGTCTAG
>NZ_BMMP01000023.1 GCF_014645895.1 Streptomyces daqingensis
AGGCATGATCAGTCAGCTCATGACGACGAGGCACCACAACTAACCAACGCCGACACCCACTTTGCGGACACGCCCTAAGGCCACCCGTTCCGGTGACGCCACGGCGGAACCGGTCCCGCCGTGGCTCCGCTCGGCCGGGCCCGCCGGTGGGCGCGGCGACCGCGCCTCACCAGCGGAACGTGCGCATCCGCAGTGCCTGACGCAGCCGGGCGCTGCGGGTACGGCGTGGCTGGACGCGTTCACGGAGCTCCTTCGCCTCGCTGCGTTCCCGCAGGAAGCGGGCGCGCCGCCGCAGCCGTTCGGCGTCGCTGTGCCCGGCGTGACCGGACTCCTTGCCGCTCGCGGGGCGCGGCCTCGCGGCCGCGCGGCGCCCGTCCGGCGCGGCGGCAGCGCTGCCGTGGGCCTTCACCTCGCCGCGCTCCGCGCTGATCCTGCGCGCGCGTACGTGGCCGGGGTCGGGCCGGTCTGCCTTCTTCCCGGCCGCCGGCCCGTCGCCTCCGGACTTGCGTTCGCGTTTCCGCTGGTCATGTGAGTCGGGCATCTGCACACCTCCGCCGTACAGGACCGCTTTCCCCCGCATCGAAGGGGTACGCCAGTACAGCCGTTCGCATCCCTCGGCTACTGTCGAGTCATGCGGATCCACGTCGTCGACCACCCGTTGGTGGCGCACAAGCTCTCGACCCTGCGTGATGAGCGCACGGACTCACCGACGTTCCGGCGTCTCGCCGACGAGTTGGTGACCCTGCTCGCCTACGAGGCCACGAGGGACGTGCGCACCGAGCCCGTCGACATCCGCACGCCGGTGACGGACACGTCCGGCGTGCGCCTGTCGCACCCGCGTCCCCTCGTGGTGCCGATCCTGCGTGCCGGGCTCGGCATGCTCGACGGGATGGTGCGGCTGCTGCCGACGGCCGAGGTGGGCTTCCTCGGCATGATCCGCGACGAGGAGACGCTGCAGGCGTCCACGTACGCGAACCGGATGCCGGACGACCTGTCCGGCCGTCAGGTGTACGTGCTGGACCCGATGCTGGCCACGGGCGGCACGCTCGTCGCCGCCATCAGGGAGCTGATCCGCCGGGGCGCCGACGACGTGACGGCGATCTGCCTGCTCGCGGCCCCCGAGGGCGTGCGGCTGATGGAGAAGGAGCTGGCGGGGACGCCGGTCACCGTCGTGACGGCGTCCGTGGACGAGCGTCTGAACGAGAACGGCTACATCGTGCCGGGGCTCGGCGACGCGGGCGACCGCATGTACGGGACGGCGGGCTGAGCGGCTGCCCGCGGGGCACGTGAACCGGACGGCCCGCGCGTCCCGGACGGCGTGTCAGCGGGAGCAGTCCCGGCCGGACGGTGAGGCGCCGGCGGCGGACAGCCCCTTCAGGGCGTCCTCGGCATCCTTCTTCTTGGCCAGCTTCTTGTAGGCGTCGCCGATGATGAGGTCGACGTCGTCGCCCTTGCGCTCGTCGAAGCGGGTGTCGGCGTCGTCGAGCTGAGTCCCCAGCACCTTCAGACGGGCGACGCCGTCCTCGCCGGGAGCACCGAGCACCACGCCCGTCTCCTTGACCTTCCCGTCGAACTCGCCGGGCGCGTTCGCCACTTCGCCGATCTTGAAGCCGCGCTTCTTCAACTCGTCGGCCGTGGACTTGGCGAGACCGCTGCGGTCCGTGGCGTTGAGGACGTTGACCTTGACGGAGTCCGGCTCGGGGAGCTTCTCGCCGTCGCCGGGCTTTCCCTTCCCGGCGGCCTGGGTCTTCGCGTCGTCGGTGCACTTCGCGCCCTTGGCCTTGGACTTGTCCTGGCCGCTGGAGGCGCTGGCGGAGCTGCCGCCGGAGAAGATGTCGATGAGCTGGAGCGTTCCCCACGCGGCCAGGCTCAGGGCGCAGACGGTGGCGATGGAGGCGAGCACGATCCTGCGCCGCTGGCGGGGGCGACGCATGCGGGGGTAGCGGTTTCCCGTGATCCGGTACTTTCCGCCCATGCCGGGGGGAGTCAGCATGCTCATAGGCGCAGGGTAATGCCGTATGAACGCAATGCCTACTAGATGATCAGTGATCGTGACGTGCCGACCCTGAAAGGGCTAGGGCACAATTCCGGGGCCCGGTACCGCGACCGGCGAGGTCATGGAGCGTCAGGCGGCTCAGTCCAGTTCCAGCACGCGCGCGTGCAGTACCTGCCGCTGCTGGAGTGCCGCTCGCACGGCGCGGTGCAGCCCGTCCTCCAGGTAGAGGTCGCCGCGCCACTTCACGACGTGGGCGAAGAGGTCTCCGTAGAACGTGGAGTCCTCGGCCAGCAGCGTTTCGAGGTCGAGCTGGCCCTTCGTGGTGACGAGCTGGTCAAGACGCACCGGGCGTGGGGCCACATCCGCCCACTCGCGGGTGCTTTCCCGGCCGTGGTCGGGGTACGGCCGCCCGTTTCCGATTCGCTTGAAGATCACACGGAAAGCCTACCGGGCCACCAGCGCCGGGCGCAGCTTCCTGTGGCTCTTACGGGGCGGGTCGGCGGGCCGGGGACGGGCCCGGGGGCGGTGTACGGCCGACATGGCGCTGCGCCCGTCCGGCAAGGGGTGAAGCGTTTTCCGCGGCGCGAGTTGCACAAGGGGTGGTGAAGCGTCGGCGCCCGCGCCGCGCGACAGGTGACGAGGTGTCGCTGCGGGGCGGGCGCCGGCAGTACGGCGGCTCCCGGAGGGAGTGCCGGAGGGGCTGCGGGGACTACGGGCGGGGCAGCCCGCCGAGGTCATGGGCGTAGTGGCCGACCGCGTTCGCCATCACCTTGACGTTCAGGTCGAACGCCTTCTTGTCGATGTTGCCGAGGTCGTCGCACTTCAGGTGGTAGCAGCCGTCGTAAGCGGCGTTCGCCTCGCCGCCCCACAGCTTCTGCTCCTCCTCCGTCTTGAGGTCCTCGGCGCCCGTCTTGGCGCCGCCCGAGGGGATGCCCGCCTCGATGAAGGGGCCGTAGTCGGAGCGTCCGTCGAAGTCCGTGCCGCGTGCCTCGGCGCCGCGCCCGGCCATGAACTCGACGATGTCGCGCTCCAGGAGGGCCGAGCCCTCCGGTCCCGGGCCGGAGCCCTCGCCGTCCGAGTCGTCGCCGTCGTAGACGAACAGGCCGTAGTTCGGGGAGGCGATCATGTCGAAGTTGAGGTAGAGGGCGACCTTCTTCCGCTCCGCCTCGGAGAGTTCGGAGACGTAGTGCTCCGAACCGCGCAGGCCGACCTCCTCGGCCGTCCACAGCGCGAAGCGCACCTTGTTGCCGTCGTAACCGCCCTTGCCGCCGGACTTGCCGTGATGCTCGGTGCCGCCGGCCGCGGCGAACTGCAGCGCGGTCTCGAGGATTCCGGACGAGCCCGAGGCGTTGTCGTTCATGCCGGGACCTTCGCCGACGGAGTCGAGGTGGGCGCCCAGCATCACGACGTTGTCCGCGTCGCCGCCGGGGGTCTCGGCGATGACGTTGGGCGTGCTGCGCTCCTCCTGGAACTCGCGCAGCTCCACGTTGACCGTGACGTCGCCTGCTTCGGCGTCGGCCGCCAGGGCCTCGCCGTCCTCCTTGCTGATCCCGCCGGTGGGGATGCGGCCGTTGGAGGGGTCCTCCAGGGTGCCGCTGAGCTCGCCCTCCTCGTTGTTGTAGACGACCGCCACGACCGCGCCGGCGTCGGCCGCCGCCGCCTGCTTCTCCGCGAAGGTGCAGCCGCCGCGCTGGATCAGCGCGATCCTGCCGTCGAAGTCCCCGGACTCGTAGTCCTCGGCGGTGCAGCCGGTGGTGCCGTCCTCGTCGACGGGTACGGGGGTCACCGCCGCCTCGGTGCCGCCCTCGGGGGTGCTCTTCGTGTACGTCATCACCTTGACGGGGACGTCGCGTTCGCCGGGCGTGCGCACGGTGAGCTTCTCGGCGAGGGTCTCGCGGTATATGAAGTCGAAGTCCTGGTAGGTGACTTCGTAGCCGGCCGCCTTGAGGACGGTGCCCGCGTACTTGGCCGAGAGCTCATGGCCGCGCGACCCGGCGGCGCGGTTGCCCTCTCCGGCGTGCTCGGCGATGGCGTTGAAGGCCTTCATGTGCCGCATGGCGCCCTTGACGCCCGTACGGCGGACGAGCTTCTTCGCGAGTTTCGAGCCCTCGTCGGCGCTCGCGCTGAACGAACTGCCCTGCGAACCGGACGACTTGGACGACGCGGGCTGAGCCGTGGTGTCGGCCGCGGCGGGCGAGGCGGCTGCCGTGACGAGCAGCGGCGTGGCCAGTACGGCTGCCGTCAGAGCGGCGAGCGACCTGGCCGTGCGGCCTCTTCGTGCTGCTCCGTGGGGAGAGCGGCGGGTCGTGGAGAGTGGTACGGGCACTGTCGGGGTCCTTCCGGTGCGAACGGTGGCGACGGCGCTGTCCGGCTTGGTGTGCTACGTGTCCGGGTTGCGGACGAAGCGCGCGTACCGGCAAGTTAGCGGGCCGGGGGCCCGCAGGGAACGTGTCGGGCGCACCCGGTCTCCGCGTCGTGCCCGCGTCACCCCGCCCGGGGTGAGGGGGCCGCTCGGTGCGGCCACGGCGAAGGCCCGGACCTCGGCAGGTCCGGGCCTGTGCTGTGCGGGAAGTGCCGCTCTCCCGCGGGGAGTCACATGCGTTCGGGAACCTTGCCCTCGGTCCTGCCCTCGGTGTTGCCCTGGGTCTTGCTCCCAGCGTTGCTCCCGGCCGTGTTCTCCACGCGCTGACGGGCCGTCGCGGCAGGGTCCTCCCGGAACGCCCACGCCATCCTCGGCTCCATGGCGAAGCGGAAGATCCGCTGGATCGGCGGGGTGCAGAGCACGGTGATGAGCGCCGCCGCCGCGCACGTCACGCCGATCGCGCCGAGCGGGGTGTTCACCCAGCCGACGTCGTACCACTCCCAGAAGCGGGAGCCCTTGGCGACGAAGCCGTGCAGCAGATAGCCGTAGAGCGTCCCGGCGCCCAGCGCGGTGAACCACATGTGGCGGCGCGGAACCCACGCGAGGAAGCAGGCCGTGAGCACCATCGAGCAGCCGAACAGCGCGAGCGTCATGATGACCCCGACCCACCAGGGAGCGCCCATCTCCTGTGCGCTGTCGCGGTGGTAGAACCATTCGGCGTTCATCCGCTCGACCGCCCAGTACGCGACGGCGAGCGCCACGACCAGCACGGGGACGGACAGCAGGCGGGCCGAGCGGCGCCGCACGAGGTCGAAGTGCTCCTGCTTCAGGAACAGCCCGATGACGAAGAACGGCAGGAACTGCAGTACGCGTTGGAGGTCGAGGTCGTCACCGATGTCGGGGGAGACCGACGCCAGCACCGCGATGGCGAGCGCGAGCCCGACCGGCCAGCGGACGGTCTTCCACAGCGGCGTCGTCAGCCTCCACAGGAACAACGCGCCCAGGAACCAGGTGAGATACCACGGGTCGAGCAGGCTGATCGGCTGGTTCGGGTCGTCGTCCGCCCAGCGCTTGAAGAACGTGTAGGCGACCTCGAAGAGGACGTACGGGACGGCGATCCCGCTCACCAGGCGTTTCAGCTGGTGCGGCTTTCCCTGGAAACTCCGCGAGAAGTAACCGGAGATCACCATGAACGCCGGCATGTGGAACGTGTAGACGAAGATGTAGAGGGCTCCGGCGGCTCGCGAGTCGGCCCTCAGCGGTTCCCACGCGTGGCCCAGCGCGACGAGCACGATGGCCAGGTACTTGGCGTTGTCGAAGTAGGGGTCCCGCGGCTTCGCGCTGCCGCTCCGCGCCGTCCGGTCGTCCGGCTTGCCGTCGGCGCCGGGCGCCGTGCCCGGGGAGGCACGCCGGCGCTCGCTGCCCGCCGCCGGCTCCGTGGACTGCGGGGCGGCGGGAGGGAGCGGGGCCCGTGCCGAGCTGTACTTCGTGAGTTGCTGTCTCACCGGACCTCCTGGAAAGGCCGTGGCGGACGCGCTGCGGTGAGGAGGAAGGGGGAGGGGGAGAGCATCGCGATCACTGTAATTGCGCTCCCAGTGTTCGCAAACTCGCCGCGGCCCGAACACTGCTGACGGTGCGTCGGCGCGCGGGACGGTGCGGCGGACCGCTCCCGGGTCCGGGGTGACGGCCTGTGAGGTGCGGAAAGGGAGGCGAGCCGGGCCGAGTGCTCCGGTCTGCGTCTCATCGGCGTACGGGCTGCGGCCCGTACTCGGCGTGCGCGGCATGGCGCTGTCGAGGGGCTCATGGCTCACGGGTTCCCCGTAAGCGGCCGTACCCGGCCTGATCGGCGGGTCGGATTCACCACATCGAGCCGGCGGCGCCGGGCCGCGCGGCCCGCGGAAGGCGGCCGGGGCCCGACGCGGGCAGCGGTCCGGGACCGACGCGGGCGGGGGAGCACGACGGCTCGCCCCGCCCGTGGGGCACGTCGCTCAGGCCGCGACGGCGTCCTCCGTCTCACCGTCCGGGCTTGTGGCGACGCCCAGTTGGGCCCTGGCGGTGTCCACCATCTGCCGGGCGTGGCGCAGCCCGATCGCTTCGAGGGCCCGGTGCAGTGCGTCCAGATCAGCGGACGTACGGACGGGGTCGCGCCCCAGCCGTGCGAGCGACTTGACCAGGCCGAGCCGTGCCAGGGCCTCGCCCCGCGGCTCGCCCAGCTCGCGGAACTCTGCCAGCGCCTGCTCGTACATCCGCCGCGCCTCCGTCCAACGGCCCGCCCGGTACAGGACGTTGGCCCGCATCTTGTGGTTGTAGGCGAGGGCTCCGGCGAGGTCCATGGCGCCGCACAGCGCGGCGGCCTCGGTGAGCAGGCCGAGGGCGCGGCCGGTGTCGCCGTCGCGGACGGAGACCACGTCGGCCATGCCGCGCAGTGCCCAGGCGAGGCCCCGCCTGTCGTCGGCGTGCGCGGCGATCTCGGCGGCCTCCTCGAACATGGCGAGAGCCGAGCCGTACCGGCCGGTGTTGCGGTGCATCTGGGCGATGCCTTCGAGCGCCCAGACCATGTGGCGGGCCTCGCCGCGCGAGCGTGCCTCGGCGAGGAGCTGCTCGTGCAGCGCTTCGACGGCTTCGTAGTCGCCCTGGATGCGGCCGGTCTCGGCGAGTCCGGCGAGTGCGTAACCGCGGGCGTGGACGCTGCCGCCGCGTTCGCCCAGCTCGGCGGAGAGCGCGAGGAGCCGCCGGGCCAGCGCCATGGCTCCCCGCTGGCGGGCCAGGGTGCCTCCGCTCCAGGCGGCCCAGGCCATCGCGGTGGGGTCGCCGGCGCTGCGAGCGGCGCGGTAGCTCGCCCTCCAGGCGCGCTCCGCGTCGTCGACGTTCCCGAGACGCCGGCTGGCCTCCGCGACGGCGAGTCCGCAGTGGGCAGCCTCCCGTACGGCGCCGGCACGTTCGGCGGCTCGCAGCCGCGTGCCGGCCTGCGCGAGGACGTCGGCGAGGGAGGAGTTGACCGACAGCGAGTCGAGGGTGCCCTGGTACTCGGGCGCGAATGCCTTGCCGTACATGCCTTGCCTTTCCGCGGTCCTGTAGGGGCTCCCGGGAGACTATACACAGTATGTATACATAGAGTGTATAGAACCGTGGGGCGGTGCCGCGGACGGCGGATGCGGGCGGGCCTCGAATGCGAACTCGGCACAACGGACCGGGACTTCAGCGCACCGGTGAGCACGCGGGCGGGGAGAACCGGACCGGACGGAGAAACCGCGTCGGCGCCGCGGGCACGGGGAAACGGCTCCCGGCAGTCCGGCCGGGTGAGTACGCTACGGCGGCATGAGTCCGCAGAGCGGGACCCCTGAATGCCCCGGGTGCGGGGGCGTCGAGTTCGAGGACGGGTTCGTCGAGACGCTCGGCCAGAACGGGGTGCGATGGATGTCGGGTCCGGTCAAGCTGAACGTCTTCGGCGGGGCGCGGAAGTCGCGAAGCGTCCATCACACGATCCTGGCCCGGGCGTGCGTGGCCTGCCGCCGGCTGGAGTTCTACGTGGGTGAGCGTACGAACTGACGCGAACCGGCCCCGCCCCGGGACAGGCGCCGGGGCCGCCCCGCGTCGCGGAACGGCCCTGGCAGGAAGTCTTGCTCGGAACGGCTCCGGCTTCCGTTCGGCCCCTGCCGACGCCGGACGCCGGACGTGCCTAGCCCTTGTCCGCCTCCTTCTCGTCCTTCTGCTCAGCCGTCTGCTCCGCGCACCACTTCCGCAGGTCGGCCAGGTCCTTCTGGCGGTCCTCGAGCCTCGGGCCGAGCGCGCGGCGGTCCTTGAGCCGTTCGCCGAGGAACTTCGCGACGTCGTCGTGGCCGGCTTTCTTCGCGTTGCTGATGCGCTTCTCGAGCCGTTCGAGCGAGCCGCGCTTCTTCACGTCGCCGTCGAGACGGCGCAGCACCCGGTCGATCCTCTTGTCGATCTTCGGTGCGCGCTTGCAGAGGTGCTTCGCGCCGTCCCCCTTCGGCGCGTGCTTCGCCGTCTTCGCCGCCTGCGCCTGCGTCCCGGATGTGCCGGCCGCCGCCGGGTCCGCGTCGGAGTCCGAGGTGGCGACCGCGGCGGCCGCTCCGCCAGTGGCGAGCAGCGCGGCGACGGTCGTCAGCGCGACGGTGGTCGTCTTCACCTTGATCATGTGTCTCCTCCGTGTCGTGTGGGGACAGCACGAGTGCGGTTCGCCCCGCGCGGACGGAGACGCTAGGGACCGTTCTTGTGAATTCCCTGTGGACCGGGAGCCGTTCGGGAGGACGTGCCGGGGGCGGCGCCGATCAGCCAGTCACGCTGCGACGGCAGGTCCTGTGCGGCCTGTGCCGTCCCCGTCCCCTCGTGGTCCGCCAGCGGGATCCGCAGCTCGACGCGTGTACCGCCGCGGCCGTCCGGGCGGTCCCGTATCTCGACGGTCGCCCGGTGCAGGGCGGCCTGCTGCGCCACGAGAGTCAGCCCGAGTCCGGAACCGGTGCTGCCGGGGCCGCGCTGGAAGCGCTGGAAGACCGCGGCCCGCTGCTCGGGCGGTATGCCGGGGCCGCCGTCGTCCACGGTGAGGACGGCGATGGGCCCCAGGGGCGAGGTGCCGCCTCGTACGCGGACCTCGACGTGCGCGCGACCGTCCGCGCCCCGCCCGTGCGCGAGCGCGTTGGCGACGAGGTTGTCGAGCAGCGAGCGCAGGCCGGGTTCCCAGCCGTGCACGGTCAGGACGGTCCCGGACGCGGCCGGGCCGGTCCCGGGCGGGGCGGCCGTACCGGCCGGGCCGCAGTGGCCGCCGCTGCCCTCCCCCGGTGCGGCGGCGTAGAACGTGACGTCCGCCGCACGGTCGCGCCGCCGCGCGTCGGACACGGCGGCCTCGGCCACTTCGGCGAGGTCCAGGGGCGCGAAGGCGTCGGCTTCGACGAGGTCCCCCTGGCCGAGCCGGCGGAGCATGACCAACAGCCCGAGGAGCCGGCTGTGCTCCTGCCGCAGGTCCTCCACCACCTCGTCCCGGTCCTGGCCCGCCAGTTCGGGGTGTTCGGCGAGGATCTCGAGGTTGGTCTGCATGCTCATCAGCGGCGTGCGCAGCTCGTGGGCCGCCGCGGAAGAGAAGGAGCGGGCCGTGGCGAGCGCCTGCGACGTGCGGGCGGCCTGCTCGTCGTAGCGGGCCAGGACCGTGCGCAGCGTGGCGGCGAGGTCGTCGACTTCCGTGACGCCGCTGGGGGCGTGTTCGAGCCGCGAGGTGTCGGCGCGCGGGTCGAGGCCGCTGGTCCGCTGCTGCAGGCGGCGCAGCGGACGGCTCGCCCGGGACGCCGCGGCCCAGGCGAGCAGCGCGGAGACGGGCGCGGCCGCGACGGCGACCACCACGACCCGCCTGCGGACGAATGCCAGCCGGGCCTGCCCCGCGGTGTCCGGGGAGAACAGCCACAGCGTTCCCTCGACGCCGGGCCGCCGGCCTTCGACGTGCACGGACAGCACCCGCCAGCTCTTGACGCGGCGGCCGCCCGGCACACCCTCCGCCCGTCCGGCGCCCCTCTCCCGCACGGTCACCGGGTCCGGTGCCGCCTCGGGCAGCCGTGTCCGGGCGTCCGGCTGCGGCCCGCCGGAGACGGTGCCGTCCGGGCCGGTCACGCGGATGCCCACGTCGAGAGCGGACGCGTACAGCCTGCGCTCACGGGCCAGTTCGGCGGCGGGACGGCCGGCGGCCGCCGCCCGCAGCAGTCGCCGGGCGTCGCCCTGCACGACGGCGGCGCGTTCGCGCAGGTGCGCGTCCTGCTCGGCGTGCAGGTCGCGGGCGACCAGGAGGTACAGAAGCCAGCCGGACGCCAGTACGAGGAGCGGGACGGTGACGCCGATCGCCAGTGCGATCCGGGTGGAGAGCTTCATCTTCACGGCGCCGCCTGCCTTTCCTCGCGCAGTACGAAGCCCACGCCCCGCACCGTGTGCAGCAGCCGCGGGCGGCCGCCGGCCTCCGTCTTGCGCCGCAGGTAGCTGACGAAGGTGTCGACGGCGTCGGTGCGCACCTCGAAGTCGTATCCCCAGACGCGTTCCAGGAGCTGGTCGCGGGTGAGCACGATGCCCGCGTTGCGTGCGAGGACCTGCAGCAGTTCGAACTCGCGGCGCGTGAGGGGGAGGAGCTCGCCGTCCCGGCGCGCTTCGCGGGACGCGGGGTCGAGGACGAGGCCGCCGACGCGTACGGGGTCCGCCTGAAGGGGCTGGTCCGCCAGAGGGGGCGCCGCGGGCGAGGAGGCCGCGGACGGGGAGGCCGCGGACGGGGAGGCGGGAGGAGGTCGTCTGCGCAGCAGTGCGTCCAGGCGTAGCACCAGCTCCTGCAGCGCGAACGGCTTGATCAGGTAATCGTCCCCGCCTGCCTGGAGCCCGGCTATGCGGTCGGCCGTCTCGTCGAGCGCGGAGAGCATCAGGACCGGTACGTCGTCACCGCGTTCGCGCAGCGACCGGCACACCTGGATCCCGTCCAGGCCGGGCATCGAGATGTCGAGGACGACGACGTCGGCGGGGTGCTGCCGCATGCGGGCGAGGGCGCCGTGCCCGCCCTCGGCCAGGTCGACGTCGAAACCGTTCAGCCGCAGGCCGCGGCGGAGGGAGCGCCGGATGGCGGCGTCGTCGTCGACTACCAGTACGCGTCCGCGGTCACCGCCCGCACCGTTCATTCGTCCTCCCCTGTGATCCTCGCCCGGCGGTCCCCGGCCGGCCGTCGTGGTCCGGCCGTTCTGCTCCGGCCGCCCGGAGCGGGACGGTCCGACCGCTCGGAGCCCGCCGGTCCGGCGCAGTCTCGCGCGGACCCGCGGCGGCGCGCGACCCTCCGGCGGCCCCGAGTCGCCGCGCCGCTCCCGCCGCGACGTTTGCCGCGCGGCGAACAGGCGCACAAGGGGTACACAGGTCCGCGTCCACGTCCCGCTCCCGTCCCGGCCCGCTCCGACTGCTCCCGTCCGATCCGTCCCCGCCGGCCCGGCGCCACCCCTGGCGCCCCGTTCCGGCGCGGGACTCCGCGGAGCGGGCGTGGGCGGGAGCCGCCGCTCCGGGGTGCGCCGTACCACCGGTGCGGGGTGCGGGCGTGATCGACTCGAGGCCGGGCCGGAGGCGGACCCGGTGGTCGGACGAAGCGGCGGAGGTGTCGTGATGGCAGCAAAACCACGCGTGCTGGGCATCGTGCTGGCAGGCGGCGAAGGCAAGCGGCTCATGCCCCTCACGGCCGACCGCGCGAAGCCGGCGGTGCCGTTCGGCGGTGTCTACCGGCTGGTGGACTTCGTCCTGTCCAACCTCGTCAACGGCGGCATCCAGCGCATCTGCGTCTTGACGCAGTACAAGTCGCACTCCCTGGACCGGCACATCTCCACGACGTGGCGGCTGACGGGGCTGCTCGGCGACTACGTGACGCCCGTGCCGGCGCAGCAGCGCCTCGGGCCGCGCTGGTACCTCGGCAGCGCCGACGCCATCTACCAGTCCCTCAACCTCGTCCACGACGAACAGCCCGACTACGTCGTCGTGTTCGGCGCCGACCACGTCTACCGCATGGACCCGTGGCAGATGCTCAGGCAGCACATCGCCGGAGGCGCCGGCGTGACGGTCGCGGGCATCAAGGTCCCCCGGGACCAGGCGAGTTCGTTCGGCGTGATCAGCACGGACGCGCGCAGCGACAAGATCAGCGAGTTCCTGGAGAAGCCGTCCGACCCGCCCGTACTGGCCTCGGACCCCGATCACGTCTTCGCGTCGATGGGCAACTACATCTTCTCCACCGACGTGCTCCTCGAAGCCCTGCGCGAGGACGCCGCCGACGAGGACTCCGTGCACGACATGGGCGGCAGCATCCTGCCGCTGCTCACGGCGCGCGGGCAGGCGCAGGTCTACGACTTCGACGCCAACGAGGTGCCGGGGGAGAGCGAACGCGACCACGGCTACTGGCGGGACGTCGGGACACTGGACGCCTACTACGACGCCCACATGGACCTGATCTCCCCGGAGCCGGTCTTCAACCTCTACAACCGCGACTGGCCCATCTTCACCAAGCAGGCGCAGCGCCCTCCGGCGAAGTTCGTGGCCGGGGGGATCGCGAACGAGTCGATGGTCAGCGCGGGCGGCGTCTTCGCGGGCCAGGTGGCGAACTCCGTCGTGGCGCCGGGGGTCGTGATCGAGGAGGGCGCCATGGTGCAGGGCGCGGTGCTGCTCGAAGGGGTACGGGTGGGACGCGGCGCGGTGGTGCGGCAGGCGATCCTCGACAAGAACGTCGTGGTGCCGCCCGGAGCGACGATCGGCGTGAACCCGGAACACGACGCGGAGTACTGCACCATCTCCCCCGAGGGGATCGTGGCGCTCGGCAAGGGGCAGCGCGTACGGGAGTGACCGCGCGCCCGGGGACACGGAGTGTGAGCGGCCGGACACGGTACCTTCACCGGGCCCTTCACGCAGAGCCCTTGGACGATCACCATGAGTGGCTCTAGACTTCTTCGTAACCGCCGGTAATCACTGGCGCATCCCCCCTTGCGGCCACCGCCCCTCCCCGGCTTCAGGCTGCCCGCACATCCCTTGCTGGAGTTTCCGTGACCGTCACCCCGCGCATCGGCATGCCCGCACGCCTCCCCTCACGCCTCCCCTTCCGGCTCCGCGCCCGCGTCCGGGAGACGCGGCCGGCGGCACCGCGGGAGACGGCACCGCGAGGCGCGGCGCTCCTGGGCCCCGTGCCGCGCGCTGCGGAGTGCCGGTCAACCGGCCGCGCCGGACAGGGAGTTGAGGGAGGCCTGCGCGGGCGGCGCTCAGCGGCGCCCGCGGGCGCGTCGTACCCCGGCGCGGCTATGGGTGCAGCTACCGGCACCGCGCGTCCCGACGCCGGTGGCGGCCGCCTGTCCGCCGTCCGCTGCTCGTCCGAGGGCCTGCGGGTGGCACGCCGCAGCCTGCTGCGCCGGGGGGTCGCCCTCGTGCTGGGCGCGTTCCTGCTGCACGCGCTCGCCTTCTGCCTCGCCCCCGGCGTCCTCAGCCGCTCCGTCCACGGCGGTCTCCAGGTCGGCGAACTGGCCACGGGCGCGCAGGTGCTGGTGATCGGCTTCGGTGTGTGGGCGCACGACAGAGCCGCGAAACGGCGTGTGGACCCGCTGGCGCGACGGGTCGCCGCCCGGCACCGGGACGGCTTCGGCCGTGAACCCGGCGCCGCCGGTTCCGCCACCGGAGGCGGACAGGCCCCCGCCGCCCGGTCCGCCGTCCCCTCCGCGCCTTTCGACGCCTTCGACCGGGGCAAGGCGTTCGGCGGAAGGGCGCCTCTGTGAGCTGGCTCGCCGGGGACCGCGCGACGGTCATCTCGCTCTTCCTCCTGTTCATCGCCGGGTGCCTGTTCGTCGCGATGCTCGCCAGCCCGGACCTCCAGCACGGCGGCGGCGGCTTCTTCGCGCACCCGTCCCGCTCCCGGCCGCTGCGCCAAGGACTCGCGCTGACCGGCGACTTCGTCTCCGCCGCGGGGGTGCTGTACTTCTGCGGCATCGTCGCGGAGACGGGCTACGACGGCGTCCTGCTCGTCGTCGCCGCCGCCCTCTCGCCGCTGCTGCTCAAGGTGTGGCTGGCGGAGCGGCTGCCAGGAGGGCAGGGCAGGTCCCTCGGCGACGTCCTGGCCCGGCGCCTGCCGTCCGGTCCCGCACGGCGCGCGGCCGGATGGGCGACTCTCGTGGTCTCCGTGCCGCTGCTCATCGCCCAGCTCGTGCCCATCGGCCGCATCACGGCCGCCCTGATGGGAGTGCCCGGACGGACGGGCGAGATCACGGGCATCGTCCTCGTCGGCGTACTCATCTGCGCCTGCGCGGGCATCGGAGGCGTACGCGGGTCGACGCTGCTGCAGATCGGCAAGACCCTCGCGCTCGTCGTGGCCGCGCCGCTGCTGGTGGTGCTCATACTCACCCAATTCGACTGGGACTACGGCGAGTTGCTCACCAAGGCCGCGGCGGGAAGCGGCGCTGGTGACGCGTACCTCGCACCGGGACGGCTCTTCGGCACCGGCGCCGCCAGCCGCCTCGACACCCTCAGTCTCGGCCTCACCGTGCTCTTCGGGACGGCTTTCCTGCCGCACCTCCTCACGCGTCTCTCGGCGAGCCCGACCGCCGGCACCGCACGCCGCGCCACCAGCTGGGCCGTGCTGGCCTCCTGCCTCCTGTGCGCGGCGGCGGCGGTCACCGGCTACGGCATCCAGGCACTGGTCGACGGCGAGACGCTGCGCGAGGCGGGACCGCGAGGCGGCGACAACGTGCTGCTGCTCGCCGCGGTCCTCGACGGCGCAGAACCCGGCAGCATGGACGCGCCGGGCACCCTGCTGACCTTCGTCTCCTGCGTCGCCTTCCTCACCGTGCTGGCATCCGCCTCGGTGCTGCTGCTTGCCGGGTCGGCCGCGATCGTCCACGACATGGGCGACGGCGCGCAGCCGCCGACAGGACCAGGCCCGGGACCCGGTCGGCTCCGGGCACGGACGGCCCTGTTGCTCGTCGGCGGCCTCTGCATCGGCCTCGCCGTCACCGGACGCACCGCCAACGCCCAGTTCTGGCTGACCTTCTCCTACACCGAGGCGGCCACGGTCGTGCTGCCCGCCGTCGCCTACAGCCTGCTGTGGCTCCGGTTCACCCTGCGCGGGCTGAGCTGGTGCGTCTACGGGGGAACGTTCGTCACCGTCGCCCTGCTCGCGTTCTCGCCCGCCGTCTCCGGCAGCCCGCACGCGCTGGTACCGGACGCCGACTGGAGCGTCTTCCCCCTGCACGCCCCGGGGCTGGTCAGCATCCCAGCGGCGTTCCTGCTGGGTGCGGCCGGTTCGCTGCGCGAGCCCCCGCCGTCCGCTGCGCCCCGAACAGCTACGCGGGACGTCGAGCAGGTCAACGCGGCCGCAGCGACCCGGACTTGAGGGCGCACACGAACGAACGCCAGGCACCGGCGGAGAACAGCACCGCCGGTCCTCCGGCGGCCTTGCTGTCCCGCACGGGCTGCACGCCGCGGAACCCGTCGGCGACCTCGACGCAGGCTCCGCCTTCGCCGTTGCTGTACGAGGACTTACGCCAGACAGCGTCGGTCACGTCCAGGAGGCTCATGGTGTGGAGTAGTCCTTCACGGCCGATGCGAGCACGGGCAGGGACGCCTTCGGTGAGAGTGCGGCAGCCCTCACGTGATCGTATGACCTCTGGAACTTGGCGACCATAGGTGGTTCGTCGATGAGCTGACCTGTGTGCGCGCCCTCCGTATAGGCGACGGGAGCGGATTCGGCGGAGGTCATCAGGATCGTCGTGCCGTACATAAGCGGGTGAGGGCCCGCGTCGAACGGGACGATCTGCACGACGACACGGCTGTGTGAGCGGGACAACTCCCAGAGACGGTCGATCTGTTCACGCATTACTTCCGGTCCGTCGACCGGCACGCGCAGCGCGGCCTCGTGGATGATGGCCCACACCTCGGGGGCACCGGGCCGGTCGATGCGGCACCCTCGTTCCATTCGCGCGGAGACGTGCTCCTCCACTTCGTCGTCTGGGGCGAACGGCAGCGTCGCCCTCGTCAGTGCACGTGCGTATGCCTCCGTCTGCAGCAGTCCCGGGACCAGCATGGGCGCGTACTCGCTGATCGTCGTCGCCAGCTTCTCCAACTCGGCGGCGTCCGCGAAGTAGTCGGGGTGCTTGGACTGGCGGGCCAGCCTGCACAGCCGCTGGAGGTGCTCACCGCCGCCGAGCACGTCGTCGAAGAGCCGGGAGACGTCCGTCTGGGGCCTCCGTACAGCCGACTCGAACTGCCCCACGTACGTCCCGGAGCAGAAGACGCGTTCTCCCAACTGGTCCTGTGAAAGGCCTGCTTGCTCCCGCAGGCGCCGAAGTTCCGCACCGTAGAAGGCCCGTGCCGACGTGTACGGGTCGAGTTCCTTGGGCTGGGTCATGCCGGCGTCCTCTGTCCGCAAGTTGCCTGCTGGGTCGCAGCTCCTACTCAGCGTAGCTCCGGGGCGTCACCCTTTGGTTTCGAAGCGTGACGAACGGCTACCAGTGAAGGATGCACATGGCCCCGAATCAACCGGTACCTCACGGTCCTGAGACGCCGTCCGGCCCGTCCGCGGCCACCGGGCACCCGGCCTCTGATGGCAGCCGGACGCTGGACGCGCTCGAACTCTCCGACCGTGCCGTGGCCCAACTCGGGGACGCGGTGGCGGCTTTGGGTATCACACTGCCCTCGCTGAGCATCGACCTGCTCTCCTGCAGCCGCCCGCTCGGCCACCGGCCCCTCGTCGAACTCGGCCGCTGCAACCTGGAGACGGCGGCGGCGCTCACGGCGGCCCTCCGCAGGGCGGCGGTGCGGGAGTGACGGCTGAGCCGGGCCCGCCGACCGTCGGGACGGTGGCGGTCGACGAGGAGCGCGGCCGGGTCGGGGAGGTGATGGACTCGTGCGGCGGCCGGGTGCAGCTGCGGCCCGTCAGGGGAGGCCGTGAGTGGGACGCCGACCCGTGCCGCGTCCGCACGGCCACGCCGGAGGAGCGCCTGGCCGCCACTCTCGCCGCGGTGAACGCGGCGAGCAGCGCGGGACGCGCGTGAGCGGGTGCCGTCCGGCCGGTCGGCCGCCTGCCCGGTTCCCGCGCCCCTGCACCCTTTGCGGGATACGCGACGAGTCGGTGGAATGGCTGGAGAGAGAACCTCGTATGGAGGCGGAATGCCGGAGATCGCGCTGTCCTCGGGAACGGTCGACTATCAGGACACCGGTGGCGAGGGGCCTGTACTGGTCCTCTGCCACGGGATGCCGATGAGCGGAACGCAGTGGCGCAAAGTGGTGCCCCTGCTGGACGGGTACCGCTGCGTCCTGCCCACGCTGCCGATGGGCGGGCACCGCCGGCCGATGCACCCGGACGCCGACCTGTCCCAGCGCGGCATCGCGCTGCTCCTGGGCGAGTTCATCGAACGGCTCGGCCTCGACGACGTGACCCTCGTCCTCAACGACTGGGGCGGCGGCCAGTTCCTGGTCTCCGAAAGGCGGGCTCAGCGGGTCGCGCGCCTCGTGCTCGTCGCCTGCGAGGCGTTCGACAACTTCCCTCCCGGGCCTGCACGGGCCGCCGCGGCGGTGTGCGGGGTTCCCGGCGGGGTCCGGCTGCTGACGCGCCTCATGCGCGTCCCCTGGTTCCGGAACAACCCGCGCGGATACGGCGGGATGAGCCTGCGCGGCATCCCCGACGAGATCCTCGACGACTGGTTCGCTCCCGCCACCCAGAGCAGGGCCGTCCGCAGGGACTTCGCCAAGTTCGCCACGTCGGCGCCGAGGCGTGCGACGTTGCTCGCCTGGAGTGAGCGGCTGCGGGAGTTCGAGCGTCCGGTACTCGTCGTCTGGGCGGCCGAGGACAGGCTGATGCCGCGCGACCACGGCCGGCGCCTCGCGGAGCTCTACCCGCAGGGCCGGCTGGTCGAGATCGCCGACTCGTCCACCCTCGTCCCCGAGGACCAGCCCGAGCGGCTCGCTGAGGTGCTCACCGACTTCCTGCTCCGGACCGGGGCGGCGCCGGTGCGGGACGCCGGCTGAGCCGGCGCGGGAGGACCGGGTTCTGACGCCCGTCGGCTTCCGCGGCGGCGGCCGTACGCTGGACGTCCTATGCGACGGACGTCCTATGCGACGGACGTCCTACGCGATGGACGATCCACGCGACGGACGGGAGGCCGGGATGCCCGAGACGACGCCGAGTCCGCGGACAGCGAGCCGGGCGGCGCCGGCCCCGACGCCGCTGGCCGAGGTGACGGCCGAGCTGGCCCGCCTCGACGATCCGAGGATCCGCGCGGTCAACGAGAGGCACGGCGACGATCACGGCGTGAACCTCACCGAGCTGCGCGCCCTGGCGAAGAGGCTCCGTAAGCAGCAGGAACTCGCATGCGCCCTCTGGGAGACGGGCGACGCCGCGGCGAGGCTGCTGGCGCTGCTGATCTGCCGCCCGAAGGCGTTCGGGCGTGACGAGCTGGACGTCATGCTGCGCGAGGCGCGCACCCCCAAGGTGCAGGACTGGCTCGTGAACTACGTGGTGAAGAAGAGCCCGCACCCGGAGGAGCTGCGGCTGGCCTGGCGGGCCGATCCGGATCCGGCGGTCGCGAGTGCGGGCTGGGCGCTGACCACCGAACGCGTGGCGAAGAAACCCGAGGGCCTCGACCTCGCCGGGCTGCTCGACACCGTAGAGGCGGAGATGAAGGACGCCCCGGACCGGTTGCAGTGGGCGATGAACCACTGCCTGGCCCAGATCGGGATCGAGCACGCCGAGCACCGCGCCCGCGCGATCGCGATCGGCGAGCGCCTGGAAGTGCTGAAGGACTACCCGACGCCCCCGGGCTGCACGTCCCCGTTCGCGCCCACGTGGATCACCGAGATGGTGCGGCGGCGGGGCTAGGGCACGTCGGGAATCCCCGGACGGGGAGAGTCCGGACCGATCCGGGGACCGGACGTGCCGCGGCGGCGGACCGTTCGTGAACTGTCACGGAAGGGAACGCGAACTGGTCCGCCGCCGGGTCTGTCCGACCTGCCCTTCCCTCAACAGGGAGGCAGGTCCGTCTTGTTGGTCCAGCCTCGTGAGCCGAGACGCGCCTCCGGCGGCGGAGGCGCCGCCGGACCCGAGGGCTGCGGAAGCCCTGAGACCGGACGTCCTCGCGCCGGAAGCCCTCGTGCTGCGGAGCCCCGGACCGAAGTTGCTCGTGCTGGACCGTGCTGGACAAGTCGTCGAATCCTATGCGCCGTCGCCTTCAGGCCGACGACCGGCGGGAGGAGTCGTCTGTGCGCGACCGGTGGAGGCTGCTCGCGCATCGCAGAGTGCGTCGCCGCTGTGGATAAAGAGGTGCACGTGTGAATTCAGCGGACAAGTGTCTCAGTTGCACCGAAAATCACACTTGCATACGCTACCGGAGATGAGCCTCCGCGCAAGCCGCGGAGCGACGAAGCCGAGCACCAGGCGGCAGTGACGGTACGGGACCTCCGACGGAACGGTTCCCCCCGGCCCGTTCGCAGCGGAACCTCTCCCACCGGCTCCCCACCGCTCTCGCCGGCCCGCCCGTCTCCGCCGGCCTCCCACGAGCCCGGGGCGGCATACCCAGGCGGCCTCCTCAACGGGACCATACTGAGCGCCCGTACCTCCCGCCGCGTCCCCCATGAGTGAGGCCAGCCCATGACCGACCGGATGTCCGCCGGCAGCATCGACGGTTCGCTGATCAGGCGCGGTGACGCCGAGTACGAGCGGGCCCGCGCGGATGCCGTCTGGAACGGGCTCAAGCCCGGCCGCTTCCCCGCGGAGATCGTGGTCGCCGCCACGGAGGACGACGTCCCCCGGGCGCTCGCCCGCGCCCGCGCGCAGGACCTGCGGGTCTCCGTCCGGTCGGGCGGCCACAACTGGTCCGGCACCCAACTCCGCGACGACGCCCTGCTGTTGGACCTCTCACGGCTCAACCGGTGCGTCGTCGATCCCGGTTCGGGAACGGCCCACGTCGGACCGGCGGTCACGGGCCGTGTCCTCGCCTCCGCGCTGGAACCGCACGGACTCGCCCTCCCCTTCGGCCACTGCTCGACGGTCGCGCTGGGCGGGTTCCTGCTCAGCGGCGGACTTGGCTGGAACTCCCGTGCCTGGGGGCCCGCTTGCTCGTACGTCGAGGAGGTCGAGGCGGTCACCGCGGACGGCAGCCGCGTCGTCTGCAACGAGAGGGAGAATCCGGATCTGTTCTGGGCCGCCCGCGGCGCCGGACCGGGCTTCTTCGCCGTCGCCACCCGCTTCCGCCTGCGCTTCCGTCCGCATCCGGGCGCGATCGTCACGACGTCGTTCACCTTTCCGCTGCCGGAGACGGAGCGCGTGGCCGCCTGGGCCGTGCCCACCGCACGGGCTCTGCCGCCGTCCGTGGAGACCTCGTTCGTGCTGTCGGCCCGCGAGCCGGCGGCCGCCACCCCGTCCGGCCCCGCCCCCGGGCTGACGCTGACGTCGACAGTCTTCGCCCGATCCGCGCAGGAGGGCGCTGACGTGCTGGCGCCCGTGACCGGCTGCCCGTTCGCCGACCGGGCGGTCACGCACCGGCCGCCGGAGCCGACGTCGTACGTCGCGCTGCACCAGGGCGCCGACGGCAAGTGGCCGGGAGAGCAGCGGTACGCGGTCGACACGCTGTGGTCCCCGGAGCCGTACGAGACCCAACTCGCCCGCGCCGCACGGGCGATCGCCGAAGCGCCCTCAGGCGACTCGCTCGTGCTGGTGCCCTTCGAACCGGTCGGTCCCGGCCCGCAGGGCGGCGGAGACGCCATGGCCTTCTCGCCGCTGGGCGAGTCCTATCTGGCCGCCTTCGCGATCTGGGACGACCCGGCGCAGGACGAGGCCTGCACCCGCTGGCTGCGGCGTTCCATGGACGCCTTCGACCCGCGGGGGACCGGCAGCCACTACATCGCCGAGGCCGATCTCGCGGCGGGCACGTCCCGTTCGCGCCGCTCGTACGCGCCCGCCGGCTGGGAGCGGCTCAAGCGCCTCAAGGCCCACTGGGACCCGGCGAACCTGTTCCACTCCTACCTGGTGCCGTGACGCGGCCGTGCGGTGACCGCGTCGCCGCCACCGCACGGGCCGCGTCACTCCCGCGCCGCGGCGTTGATCTCCGGGCTGTGGAGCACCCGCTCCCCGCCGCCGCTCCCGCCGTCGCCGTCCGCGCGCCGGGCGACGGCGAGCATCGCCCGGCCGAGGTCCTCCGTCGTCGTCACCTGCTTCGGGACGAGCCGCCGCAGCACCGGGTAGAGCCAGGAGAGGGCCGCGTACAGCCGCCGGTAGCCCGGCGTCCTCGACGTCTCGCCGTTCACGGGGTGGATGTAGCCCGGCCGGAACATGTAGGCGCGGAGGGGCATCGCCAGCACCGCGTTCTCGGTACGGCCCTTCACCCGTGCCCACATCACCCTGCCGTTCCCGGTGCTGTCGGTGCCCGCGCCCGAGACGTAGACGAAGACCGGCCGCCGCTGCCCGTCGCCACCCCTGTTCCCGTCCCCGCCGCCGGTAAGGGCACGTGCCGCGGCGAGGGTCCAGTCGTAGGTGATCCGCCGGTACTCCTCCTCGCTCCGGCCCGCCGCCGAGACGCCCAGGCAGAAGAAGCACGCGTCGGCGTCCGCGAACTCGCCCGCGAGCGGCGAGAGATCGGAGAAGTCGGTGTGCACCGCCTCCCGCAACCGGGGGTGCCGCATCTCCAGGGGTGTCCGTACGACGCAGAGGACGTCGGTCACCGCCTCGTCCTTCAGGCACTCGCGCAGGACGCCCTGGCCGATCATGCCGGAGGCGCCGAACAGGACGATCCTCACAGCAGTTTCTCCAGGGTCAGCGGCAGGTCGCGGAGGCGTCTGCCCGTCGCGTGGTGCAGGGCGTTCGCGACCGCTCCGGCCACACCGGTGATGCCGACCTCGCCGACGCCGACGATGCCCAGCGGCATGGTCGGGTCGGGGTCGTCGAGCCAGCTGACGTCGATGCGCGGGACGTCGGCGTGCACCGGGACGTGGTACTCCGACAGGCTCGGGTTCATGATCCGCCCCGTTCGCGGGTCGAGCAGCGTCTGCTCCGTGAGCGCCTGGCCGATGCCCATGACGATGCCGCCGCGCAGCTGGCTCGCCGCCGTCTTGGCGTTGACCACCCGGCCGACGTCGAAGACGGCCACCCAGCGCGTGACGCGCGCTTCGCCCGTGTCGGCGTCGACGCGCACCTCGCAGAAGTGCGCCCCGCACGCCGCCTTCATCCAGCGCCGCTGCTCCCGCAGGTACTTCGCGGTGAACCTGACCTGCCCGACCCGCTTGCCGACCCGCGTCTCCGAACCGACGACCGCCTCAGCGTGGTCCCGGCCCGTCCTGGCGAGGAGCTGCGCGTACGACTCGCCCTCACGCGGCGTCCCGATCGACTTCTTCAGCTTCTCGCAGGCCTCCAGCAGGCTGCTCGCCACGCTGGCCGTCTGCGCCGATCCTCCGGCGCCCGGCCCGGTGGGCAGGCCCGAGTCGCCGTACTCGACGGTCACGGCCTCGAAGGGCACGCCGAGCGCGTCGGCGGCGATCTGCGACTGGGCGGTGGCGGTGCCCATGCCCATCTCGTGGAAGGCGCAGCGCACGAGGGCCCGTCCGCGGGCGTCCAGCCGTACGGTCACGTTGGCCGGCAGCTGCCAGGCCGGGTGGTACGCCGCCGCCGTTCCCCAGCCGACGAGCGAACTCCCCTCGCGCATGGACCGCGGCTCGAAGCTCCGCGCGGGCCAGCCGAAGAGCGAGGCGCCGTTCGCGAAGCACTCCGTCAACTGCCGGTGCGCGAACGGCTTTCCGTCGATGGGGTTGCTGGACGGCTCGTTGCGCAGGCGCAGTTCGACGGGGTCGAGCCCCAGTTCGTAGGCGAGTTCGTCGACGGCCGCCTCCATCGCGAACGATCCGATCGACTCCCCGGGGGCGCGCATGTTCGTCGTGCTGAGCGTGTCCAGACCGAGCGTGTACTGCCGATGGCGGATGTGCTCCGCGCCGTACATGTGCCGTGCGACGGACGTGATCTGCTCGGGCGCCCCGCCGACCTTGCCCATCGGGGCCGTGCTGGTGTGGATCAGCGCGGTCAAGCCTCCGTCCCGTTCCGCGCCGATGGCCACGCGCTGCACCGACGGCTGCCGCCCCCCGACGGACCGGTAGACACCCTCGCGGGTGAGCGCCGCCCGTACCGGACGTCCGGTCACGCGCGCGGCCAGAGCGGTGAGGATCGTGCCGGGCCACACCATCGACTTGCCGCCGAACCCGCCGCCCACGAACGGAGCGAGGACGCGCACGTCGCCGACGGGGACGTCGAACTTCGTTGCGAGCTGCGAACGGAGCCAGTGGATGTTCTGCGTCCCGTCGTGCACCGTCAGCCGGCCGCCGTCCCACACGGCCGTGGTGGCGTGCGGTTCGAGGGCGTTGTGATGGTGGCGGGGCGTGGTGAAGCGCAGGTCCACGGAGACCGGTGCGGCGGCGAGGGCCGCGTCGGCGTCGCCCTTCGTGCCGGACGCGTGCTGGATGACGCTGTTCCTCTGCGGTACGGCGTGGCGCTCCTCGGCGGCGAAGTCAGCGCTGTGAGGCAGGACTTCGTACGTCACCGCGACCGACTCGGCGGCGTGCGCGGCGGTTTCGGGATCCTCTGCCACGACGACGGCGACGGGCTGGCCGTTCCAGTGCACTTCGGGCGTGTTGAGGTAGTCGACGGACGTCGCCGTCGCCATGCTCTCCATGCTGCGGATGGGGTTCGGCTTCGGCGACGGCTTCATCCGGGGCGCGTCGAGATGGGTGATCACCGCGATCACGCCGGGAAGGGCGGACGCGGCCGCCGTGTCGATCGCGGTGATGCGGCCCCGCGTGACGGTGGCGTACGTGAACGCCGCCCACGCCAGGTCCTCGTAGGGGAACTCGGCCGCGTAGCGGGCCCTGCCGGTGACCTTCGCGGGCGCGTCGACCCGGTCGACGGCCCGGCCCACGGCGGCCGGGGCGGGCTCCGCCGGTACGCCGGCCGAGCGGGTGCCTGCGGGACCCGGATGCGTCCCGGGTTCCGCGTGCGTTCCAGGACTGTGCGGGCTGCTCATGCTCCGCTCCCCTCGTCGGCGAGCCGGCGCAGGACGGCCACGACGGTGCGGCGCCCCAGCTCGATCTTGAACTCGTTTCCGGCGCGGGCGCCCTGCCCGTCCGCGTCCGCCGCACGGCGGCTGTCCGGCATTCCGGTCGGGGCGGACCGGCCCTCCGCGGCGGCGAACTCCGCGTCCGCCGCACGGCGGAAGGACTCCTCGACGGCGGGAGCGCCCCTCAGCAGCGCCTCGGCCTCGTGCGCCCGCCACGGCTTCGCCCCGACTCCGCCGAGAGCGAGCCGCACGTCCGCGACGGCGCCGTCCCGTACCTCCAGCGCCGCCGCGACCGACACCAGCGCGAAGGCGTACGAGGCCCGGTCGCGGACCTTCCGGTAGCGCGAGCGCGCCGCGAGCGGCAGCGGCGGCAGCTCGACCGCCGTGATCAGCTCGTCCCCGTCCAGCGCGGTCTCGATGTGCGGGGTGCCGCCCGGGAGCCGGTGCAGCTCCCCGAACGGCACCCGCCGCGTCCCGCGGACGCTCCGCACCTCGACGACCGCGTCGAGCGCGGCGAGCGCCACGCACATGTCGGACGGGTGCGCCGCGATGCACTCCCCGCTCGTGCCCAGCACCGCAGCCGAGCGGCTGAAGCCCTCCATCGCGTCGCAACCTGCGCCGGGCTCACGCTTGTTGCAGCGCGAGGCCGTGTCGTAGAAGTACGGGCAGCGGGTGCGCTGCAGCAGATTCCCGCCGACCGTGGCCATGTTCCGCAGCTGTCCCGAAGCCCCGTTGAGCACGGCCTGGGCGAGCACGGGACAGCGGCTGCGGACCAACGGGTCAGCGGCGAGGCGGGAGTTGCGTACGAGGGCGCCGATGCGCAGGCCGCCGTCCGGCAGCTCCTCGATCCCGGTGAGCGGGAGCCTGCTGATGTCGACGACCGTACGGGGACGTTCGACGCCCTCGCGCATCAGGTCGACGAGGTTGGTGCCGCCCCCGAGGAATCTCGCTCCCGGGTGCTCCGCGACGGCCTCGACGGCGGACTCCACGTCGCGGGCGCTGACATAGGCGAAGGGCCTCACGGTCCGGCCACCTCCCGGACGGCGTCGACGATCCCGTTGTACGCGCCGCAGCGGCACAGGTTGCCGCTCATGCGCTCGCGGATCTCGTCGTCCGTCAACTCGGCTCCGTCGCCGTCGAGTTCCTCTGTCACGGCGCTCGGCGCCCCGGCCTTGTGCTCGGCGAGCATGCCGATCGCCGAGCAGATCTGGCCGGGCGTGCAGTAGCCGCACTGGAAGCCGTCGTGCTCGGTGAAGGCCGCCTGCAGCGGATGGTCGACGCCTTCGATGGTGGTGATCTCGCGTCCGTCGTACTGGACGGCGAGGGCGAGGCAGGAGCAGATGCGCTCCCCGTCCGCCAGCACGGTGCAGGCACCGCACGCGCCCTGGTCGCAGCCCTTCTTCGTCCCCGTCATCCCGAGCCGCTCGCGCAGTGCGTCGAGCAGGCTGACCTGGGGTTCTACGTCGATCTCGCGGGCGGTTCCGTTGACCCGCAGGCGCACTTCAACCATGGCGTCCTCCTGTGTGGCGCAGTGGAAGGACAGTAACAGAACAGCGTTCTTTTATTAAAGAAACAGTGGTCTTTTACAGGGCTCGTATGCTGGCAGCGTCATGACAGGTGCGGGATTCGTCCGGGCCCGGCGGCCGGAGCAGAAGGAGCAGCGGCGCGAGGCGATCCTCGCGGCCGCGCGGGAGCTCGGCGCGGAGTCCGGCGTGCGCGACGTGACGCTGGGAGGCGTCGCGCAGGCCGTCGGCCTGGCGAAATCCAACGTCGTGCGCTACTTCGGCACCCGTGAGGAGATCTTCCTGGAGCTCGCGGCCGCGGGCTGGCAGGAATGGGAGCTCGCCGTGGAGGCCCGCCTCCGTGCGGAGGCGGGCGAGGAGACGGGAACGGAGTCCGGCGCGGACGGCCGTCGCACACGCACCGTCTCCGCCCTCGCCGAGACGCTCGACGAGCGCCCCTTCTTCTGCGACCTCCTCAGCCACACAGCCACCACGCTGGAGCACAACATCTCCCTGGAGGCGGCGCGCAGCTTCAAGTACGCGGTGCACGGCGTCGTCCTGCGGCTCGGCGCGCTCGTCTCCGCCGCCTGCCCTGAGCTCTCCGAGGGCGAGGGCTCGGAACTGGTGCAGGCCGCGGCCGCCCTCGCCGGCACCCTCTATCCGGTGGCCTCGCCGTCACCCGTCCTGACCGAGCTGTACGAGGCGGACCCCGAACTCGCCGCCGCCTGCCCCCGGATGCTCCCCACCCTGCGCCGCGCCGTCTCGGCCCTCGCCGTCGGCCTCCCGGCCCTCCGCGACTCCGGCATCTGAGCGCACCCGCCGTCCCGCCCCGGCTCACCCTGCCGGGCGCCCCGCCCCGCCGTACGCTCGGAAAGCACCGTCCCGGCGCGGCTGCTACGACCTCTACGGGGATTGGCGGTGACGGCATGCCCGAACTGCCGGACGTCGAAGGCTTCCGGAAGGTGCTCGACTCCTGCGCCCGCGGACGGCGCATCGCTCGCGTGGAGGTGCACGACGCGGGCGTCCTGCGCGGCGTGAGCACCCGGCGTCTCCGCCGCGACCTGGAGGGCCGCACCTTCGCGGAGCCCGAGCGGCACGGCAAGTGGCTCCTCGCCCGAACCGACGGTCCCACCGTGCTCCTCCACTTCGGCATGACGGGCGGCCTGCTCTGCTGCGCCCCGGAGGACGAACTCGCCCCGCACGACCGGGTCACCTTCACGCTCGTCGGCGGCAGGCAGCTCCGCTACCGGGACCAGCGCAAGCTCAAGGGCCTCTGGCTGGCCGACGAGGCGGCCGTCGCCCGCACCCTGGAGGCCCAGGGCCCCGACGCCGCTTCGGTCGGCCGCGAGGAGTTCGACGAGGCGCTGGCCCGCAGGCGCGGGACCGTCAAGTCCGGCCTCACCGACCAGTCCGTGCTCGCCGGCATCGGCAACCTCCTCGCCGATGAGATCCTCTGGCGCTCCCGCCTCCACCCGGCCCGCCCCGCACGCGACCTCACCGACGGCGAACGGCGGCGCCTCCACACGGAGATGCGCCGCGTCCTCCGCTCCTCGATGAAGGCCGACCGCGTACCGCCACGCCCTTCATGGCTGACCGGCCACCGCGACGACGCCGACCCGCGGTGCCCGCGCTGCGGCACGCCGCTCCAGCGGGACCGCGTCGCGGGCCGTGGCACCGTCTGGTGCCCGCACTGCCAGCCGGCACCCTCCTGACGGCACGGCCCCGCAGTCCGGCGAAAGGCACAAAACCGCAGGTAAAAGGCGCTTTCCTCGCTCCGCACTGGCTGACTCGGTCCGCCTGGTCCAAACTGCCGTAAAAGGGACGAAAGGTGTGTCCGTGTCCGGCGGAGGGACAGCTCATGACTGGAAACAAGGCCGTTGCCTACATAGAACCCGGCGTCGTCGAGATCGAGAACCTCGACTACCCCGACCTGCGGCTGCACGACGGCCCCGGGGTGGACCCCGCCAACGTCGGCCGCGACTGCCGGCACGGTGTGATCGTCAAGGTGCTCGCGAGCAACATCTGCGGCAGCGACCAGCACATGGTCCGTGGACGCACCACCGCCCCCTCGGGCCTCGTGCTCGGCCACGAGATCACCGGCGAGGTGGTCGAGACGGGGCCGGACGTCGAGTACATCCACCAGGGCGACATCGTCTCCGTCCCCTTCAACATCGCCTGCGGCCGCTGCCGCAACTGCAAGGAACGCAAGACCGGCATCTGCCTCAACGTCAACCCGGCCCGCCCCGGCTCCGCCTACGGCTACGTCGACATGGGCGGCTGGGCCGGCGGCCAGGCCGAGTACGTGATGGTCCCGTACGCGGACTTCAACCTGCTCCGCTTCCGCGACCGCGACCAGGCGCTGGACAAGCTCCTCGACCTGACGATGCTGTCGGACATCTTCCCCACCGGCTACCACGGCTGCGTATCGGCGGGCGTCGGCGTCGGCAGCAGCGTCTACATCGCGGGCGCCGGACCGGTCGGACTCGCGGCCGCGGCGGCGGCCCAGCTCCTGGGCGCGGCGGTCGTCATCGTCGGCGACCTCAACGAGGAGCGCCTCGCCCAGGCGCGCAGCTTCGGCTGCGAGACCGTCGACCTCACGAAGGGCTCCCCCGAGGACCAGATCGATCAGATCCTCGGCGAACCCGAGGTGGACGCGGCAGTGGACGCCGTCGGATTCGAGGCGAAGGGCCACGGCAAGAACGCCGACGAAGCCCCCGCCACGGTTCTCAACACCGTCATGACGGTGGCCAGGGCGGGCGCCTCCCTCGGCATCCCCGGCCTCTACGTCACGGAGGACCCGGGCGGCATCGACAGCGACGCCCAGTCGGGCTCGCTCAAGCTGCGCCTCGGTCTGGGCTGGGCCAAGAGCCACAGCTTCACCACGGGCCAGTGCCCCGTCATGAAGTACCACCGCGAACTGGCGATGGCGATCCTCCACGACCGCGTTCAGATCGCCAAGGCGGTCAACGCCCAGGTCATCTCCCTCGACGAGGCCCCTCGCGGCTACGAGGAGTTCGACAAGGGCGCCAGCCGCAAGTACGTCCTCAACCCCCACGGCGCGCTGGACCGCTTCAAGAAGGCCGCCTGACGGGCCTGGGATCCATCGCCGAACACACAGACGGGCAGCTCAAGAACCGGGTGTCAGCCGGTTTTTGAGCTGCCGTCGTGGTCTCTCGCAGTGCCGGTCAGATGAGGCCGTTCCCGCCTCCGCCGGAGGCGTCACCGGAGCCGTTCACGTTCCCGTCGTTGTCGATGCCGCAGATGTTCTGCTGCGCGCGCGAGTCGGCGACGGAGAGGAGGGGGCCGTTGACGGTGATGAGCCCGCCGACCTCCGACGTCGTGGTGTCGCCGTTGGTCTGGTTACAGGTCACTGTGGTGGCCGGGGGCTGTCCTCCGTCACCTTGGGCGGAGGCGACGCCGGCACCGAGCATGCTGACGCTTCCGACCATGGTCGCCACAAGAGCAGCTTTGCGAAGCTTGGGCATTCCATCTCCACTTCCATGAGGATGTCACGCGACCGGTAATTGGTCGCATATTGACGGTGGCAAACGATATTCCTGGTAATCGACTATTAAGCCGTGCAACACGCCGTTCTGTTCTGATCCGCAGCACGCCGCTATCGGGCCGGCCGATGGCTGTGGCTGAGTGACAGAACGGAACACCTCAGGGACCGGGCCTGGAGGCCCGGTCCCTGAGGTGTTCTGACGAGGTGGTTCTCAGGCGAGCACGGCTGCGCCGGTCGCGTCCCCGCCCTCGGCGGTGCCGGCGGTGTTGGTGTTGTCCTCGATGCCGATGCCGCAGTTGTTCTGCTGCGCGCGGGCGTCAGCGTTTCCGGAGCCGCCGGTGAGATCGGTGAGTGCGGGGGCGTCGACGTCGCCGCTCTCGACTGTGTCGCCGTTCGTCTGAGAGCAGGCGACGGTCGGGAGCTCCACCGGGGGCTCCGAGCCGCCGGCAGCCGCGACACCGGCACCGAGCATGCCGACGCTGCCGACCATGGCGGCCACTACGGCAGCTTCGCGAAGCTTGCGCATTTGATCTCCACTTCCCTGAGGCTTGACACGGTCAGTGATGGACCGCTTTGAGACAATGAGAAACGGTATTGCACGGAATCATGCTTTCCATCTGCAACACGCCGTTTCATCCCGGATCAATGTTTATTCAGCGAGCGGTGACCGCCGTGACGGTCTTTCGGGCCACGCATCAGGGACCGGGCCCGCGGGCCCGGTCCCTGAGATGTTCCGACGAGGCCGAAATCAGGCGCCGAGGAGGCCTTCAGCCGTTCCGCCGGTGGCGTCGCCGGCGGTGTTGGTGTTGTTCTCGATGTCGATGCCGCAGTTGTTCTGCTGCGCGCGGGCGTCGGCGTTGCCGGCGCCGGGGGTGAGCGCAGTGAGGAGGGGGGCGTCGAGGTCGCCCTCCGTGATGGTGTCGCCGTTCGTCTGGTTGCAGGCGATGACCGGGGGCTGTGATCCGCCGGCGGATGCGACGCCGGCACCGATCATGGTGACGCTGCCGACTACGGCGGCGAGTACGGCAGCTTCGCGAAGCTTGCGCATGTGATCTCCACTTTCGTGAGGGCTCGACGCGACCAGTAGGTGATCGCATATAGCAGGGACACGATATTTACCGTGTTGCGGCTTTTCGGCAGCAACACGCTGCTTCCCTGAGATAGAGCACCTTGGTCGGATTGTCGGGTGCTGCTTTTGACCGGCTTTGTGTAGCGGCTCGGACATGTTTCAGGGACCGGGCCTGAGGCCCGGTCCCTGAGGTGTTCCGACGAGGTGGTTATTAGGCGAGGACGCCGGCGCCGGTCGCGTCGCCACCCTCGGCGTCACCGGCGGTGTTGGTGTTCCCCTCGATGCCGATGCCGCAGTTGTTCTGCTGCGCGCGGGCATCGGCATTGCCGGCGCCACCGGTCAGTGCGCCGAGGGCGGGGGCGTCGAGGTCGCCCTGCGTGATGGTGTCGCCGTTGGTCTGGTTGCAGGCGATGATGGGGGGCTGTGATCCGCCGGCGGATGCGACGCCGGCGCCGAGCATGGTGACGCTGCCGACCACGGCGGCGAGTACGGCAGCTTCGCGAAGCTTGCGCATTGTGATCTCCACTTTCGTGAGGGCTCGACGCGACCAGTAGGTGATCGCATATAGCAGGGACACGATATTTGCCGTGTTGCGGCTTTTCAGTAGCAACACGCTGTCTTGATGCTAGAGATCCGCATAGTCGGGATTGCCGGGTGCGATTCCGTCGGCTTCGCGTCTCGGCTCGGGCATGCTTCAGGGACCGGGCCTGGAGGCCCGGTCCCTGAGGTGTTCCGACGAGATCGTCGTCAGCCGCCGAGGACGCCGGCGCCGGTCGCGTCGCCGCCAGTGGCGTCACCGGCGGTGTTGGTGTTGTTCTCGATGCCGATGCCGCAGTTGTTCTGCTGCGCACGGGAGTCGGCGTTGCCGCTGCCGGGGGTGAGCGCAGTGAGGGCGGGGGCGTCGACGTCGCCCGACGTGATGGTGTCGCCGTTCGTCTGGGTGCAGGCCACGATCGTGGGCGGCTCCCAGCCACCGGCGGTTGCGACGCCGGCACCGAGCATGCTGACGCTGCCGACCATGGCGGCGAGTACGGCAGCTCCGCGAAGCTTGCGCATGTGATCTCCACTTTCTGAGGGCTTGGATGCGATCAGTGACCGACCGCGTGTACGCAGTTACACACGGTATTGGAGGAGTTGCGCATTTCACCTCCAACACGCCGTCGTCACTGACCGAGGGGCAGGCGGACGTCACAGGTCGCGAGCAGGGCGCTCCTTCGCACTCGGTCCGGGGTGCCCCGGTTCCGGTGTCGACGGGGAGTTGCGACAGGCGGGTCAGCGGCATGGGGGTCGGGCGGGCGTCGCAGGCGTCCGGAAGGGCCACCGTCCGGACGCCGTGCGTTCCGGAGCCGGACTACTTCCGCCCCGAGTGCGGTGCGTGAGCGCGGGGATCCAATCGACGGCGTACTGCGTCTGCTCCTGCGGCATTTCGGCCTGCGCCGGCTTGGTGCGGGCTGTGGAACTTGCAGTGCACCGCGGCACGCTCACGCCATGAACTGCCAGCGGTTCGACGCCTGTCCACGGCCGGTCGGCGGCCTGGCCAGGAGGCGACGGGTGATCGCAGCGGCCATCCAAGTGTTGAGATCGCTGACGGGCGCGCGATGTTCGAGCAGAGAGCCGGCCTCGCGAGGTCAGTGGACGTGAGTCCGCGCTCGTCCGGTCCTGGCTATTGACGCCGGTCCGGTCGATCGCTTGCCCTGAATGAGACCGGGCGGGCATTCACTTACCGGCGGCGGGGCCGTACCACTGCATGGCTTGGCCGGTGACGGCGGCGATGCAGTCGAAGTCGTGATCGCGGTGCAGGAGGGTCAGGCCCTGGAGCTCCGCGGTGGCGGCAACGACGAGGTCCACCGCTCCCGCGCTGCGGTGCTGACCGCGCTGGGTCAGCAGTTCCTGGACTTCCCACGCGCGGCCGTAGGCGCGGTCGTCGACGGGCGCCCAGCCGAAGAGCAGTCGCATGTCCTCGATGCCACGCGCTCGGTCCGCGGCAGACCGGGCGCTGTAGAAGAACTCCAGCTCGGTCACGGGACAGGTTGCGATGAGGCCGGCCGTGGCAGCCTGGTCCCATCCGTACTGGTCGGCGTCGGTACGGAGAAAGCGGGCGAGCGCACTGGTGTCGATCAGGAACTGCGCCGCGCTCACCGCCGGTAGTCCCTCTTGTCTTCGAACAGGTCCAGATCGAAGTCGCCCTCGTCCGCTGAAGCCCGCAGTCGCGTGAGGGCGAGTGCTCGGCGGCGGTTCTCGAGCACCTCACGCAGAGCGGTGTTGACCGTCTCCTTCTTGCTGCCGGTGCCCAGGGCCTGAGCCACGTCGGCCAAGAGCTCGTCATCCAGGTCGATCACTGTTCGACTCATACTCGCACCTCCTTGGATATCAATTATGGCAGCAAGTATATCTCGATGGATGTCGGGCGAGCTGATCAAACGCGGGATCCGAGGAGCCGATGAGCGTCCGGCCGTCCTGATGCAGATCCGGCGGGCCTGCGACCGGGTCGATTCCCGGGTTGCCCAGTTCCCGGCCCGGCGACGCCCGGGCCGGTGGATTGCCCGGAACCTCTACAAGTGATCGGCAGTGGTCCCGTCTCGGTGAACTGTGCGAAATCCAAGCCGGGCCCTCTCCGCCCCTGCTGCCGGAGCAGACCGCCGAAGGAGACCTACGACCAGCGGGTGAGATACCGGTTGTGCAACCCGAGCATCTGCGCGATCGCCGGGTCGCCGTGCTCGCGATACGGCCGTTCGCTATGACGCGGCCCAGAGGATGCGGCGCTTCGCCCTTGGTGGCCGTTCTGTTCTCCGTCGTTGTCGCGCCGGCCGCTTTCATCTTGCAGACACGCACCGGAACGAGAGCGGCCGGGGCCGCTCTCGTGGCAGGTTGAGCGTTCGCCAGTGCGGTGCTCCTGAATCCTGCCGATCACTGCGGCATCGCTGTTCGAGAAGCACCAACGACGAAGGCCCCGACCGCAGTTGGGTCGGGGCCTTCGTGACAGCCCGGTGGGGCTGGGCGGAGGATACGAGATTCGAACTCGTGAGGGGTCGCCCCCAACGCGCTTTCCAAATGTTCGTCCTGGGATCCGGGGGAGAGCGGGGTCGTTCTGAACTGGACTCCGCGGGTGGGGTACGCGGCGCATGGACACCCTTGTACGGAGGTGAATGCAACCAGCGCTGCAACCACGGAGTTGGAGCCATCGGATGCGAGCAGCGGTTCCCTCTCGACCGGCTACAGCCGGAGCACCCTCGCCTCCGGTGCTCTAGCAGGTACGAGGCGCCGCCACAGCAGCGCGGCGACATAGACGGTTGCGGTGCCGATCTCCAGGTGTCGTCAAGGTGGAGCGGAGGGGCAAATTCAGCGCCGGGTCGTTGGTGAGGATCTGCTGGTGCAGAAGCCTGAGTTCCGAACCGGCGGCGATTCCGAGCTCACCCCGCAGCCGTTCGCTGACCTGCCGGAACGCGTCGAGTGCTTCGGCCTGGCGGCCCTGCCGGTAGAGCGCCAGCATCAGCTGTGCCCAGAAGTGCTCCCGCCACGGGCACGTGCGCAGCGCGTCGCGGAGTTCGACGACGATCTCGCGATGCGCCCCGCGTTTCAGATCGAGGTCGATGCGCTGCTCCAGCGCGCTGTAGCGGCGTTCGGCGAGCCCCGGGACGAAATCGCGGTGCAGGGCGTCCGAGGGCACGTTCGACAGTGCGGGCCCGCGCCACAGGCCCAGCGCCTCGCGCAGCAGTGCGCTTTCCCGTCGGTGGTCCCCGTGGGCAGCCATGCGCTGGGCCATTGTCAGTGTGCTGCGAAAACGCAGCAGGTCCAGCTGGGAGTCGTCCACGGTCATGAGATAGCCGCCCGGAAGGGTACGGATCGGCTCCAGCCGCTCGTCGGAGGATGGGCACAGTGCCCGGCGCAATCTCATGACATAGGAGCGCAGCGTTGTGTGGGCGCCTCGGGGTGGATTTTCGTCCCATAGATCTGCGGCCAATTCATCCATGGAAACCGTTTGATTGGCACGCAGCAGCATCGACGCCAGCAGGATTCGTAATTTCGCCGCCGGTAAGGGCACTTCCCTCTCTCCGTGCAGCACACGCAACGGCCCAAGTAAGTGGTAGCTCAGACTGCTTTCCTGCGTCACCATATCGCGTCCCATCTACGATCCCCTGTGCCGCTGTGAGGCGCGGGGGGAATAGGCGGCGGAGCGAATTCATGCTGCCAGGTGCTGACGCCACCGTCCAGCCACGGGGAGGCCACAGTGGCCTGAGATTCTTCATACGCACGCAATCCGCGTTCGACGCAAGTCGCTTTCCGGGCATTCTGTAGCCGCAACGACTGTGTGGCCGAGAGTCGTCGCAGGTGTCCTCAGGAACCTCACGCAGAAAACCAAAGGAGTGGGCGTGTACGACTCATCCATGTTGGTCACGGAGATCTCTGGCTGGTTGTCAAGGCCTGCCGACGAGGTGGACCGGCAGTTCACAGGATCGGAACGTGACAGGATAAGGGCGGCAATTGGTGATCTGAACGAAAATGCCTTGTCCGGAGACCCTGAGAGCTTTTATCACCAACAGCTCCTATTGTCCCGTATATACCACCTGATCATGCGCATTCCGGACGCGGAGACAGCAGAGGGCTCGAACGCGGTCCATGAGGTGACCCGGCTTCTGGAGCAGGCGACGCTGCTCGGCGAGGACCGGCAGCTGGACGCCACGCTCCTGGAGGACCTGCCCGCCGAACCCGGTGAGTTCCTTTCCTGGCTCAAGGGACAGGCCAGGCAGCACCGCGTTTTCAAGCACCCGTACTACACGGACTTCATCCGCAACCACGCCACCGCGGCGGACCTGCGCACGTACATGATCCAGGAGTCCGTGGTCGACGGTCGGTTCGACGACCTGCTGGCTCTGATGCAGGTGGGCACCAGCGGTGCCGCGAAGATGGAGATCGCGTCCAACTATTGGGACGAGATGGGGAATGGAAAGCCCGAAGAGGTCCACACCACTCTCTTCAACCAGATATTCGACGTGTTCAACGTGTCCGAGACGGAGATGGAGGAGTCGCTGACCGCCACCGCACTCCTGAGCGGAAATCTCGCAGTGCTCCTCAGCCGGTACCGGCACCGGTATCCCGAGGCCGTCGGTTTCCTGGGCATGACGGAATGGCTGGTGCCAGACCGCTTCGTGCAGGTGGTGAGTGCGTGGGAACGACTCGGTCTGCCGGACGTGGGAATCGTCTACCACCGTCTGCACATCACCATCGACTCCCAGCACGCCGCGGGCTGGTTCCACAACATTGTGAAACCAGCAGCGCCGTCGGAGTACATGCGACTGGGAATCGCCCGCGGGGCGTTGTGGCGGCTCAATTCCTCCGCGCGCTATCTGGACGAACGGCTGGCCGAGGTGGCCGGTGAGAATGTGGGGGACCGCGGCGCCGCGGAGACCGATGCACTCGTCACCGGCTGACGTGGCACGGAGCCGGCCGACGGACCCGGGCATGCACCCGATACCCGGACCCGGAATACCTAGTGGAACAAGCTTCGCGGAATGAAAGGCGAGTCGTATGCCACTGTCCGACCAGCGTTTCTCGGTCATCGACATACCGGCGGTTGAGCCGAATGTGCTGGACAGCTATGACAACTGCCCGGTAGACGAGTACATGGGCAACGGTACCCGGTACAAACGGTTCTCGCAGTACCGCATGAGCTTCACGGAGAGTGCCGGTTGGGGTTTTGAACTCCTGCCGCACCGGGACTACACCACGTTCAAGAAGTTCAATAACGTCGCCGGTGGTGTCCGCCGGGGATATCTGCCGATCGAGGTGGATTTCACGCCGCTCATCCGGTCCGGGGCCGAGGGGTTCCCCCTGGACACCACGGAAGATTGGCAGATCAATGTCCATCAGAACCGCACCCGGGCCACCGGTGAGAAGCCCGGCCCGCTGACGCCGGAGGGCGTGCATCACGACGGGCACGAATTCGTCATGATCGCCGTCCTGCGGCGCAACAACGTCGCGGGCGGTCTGACCCGGTTGTGGAAGCCCGGCGCGGAGGAGCCGTTCTGGGACGGCACCCTGGAGGCCGGTCAGGCTGTGCTGCTGGACGACCGGGCGCTCGCACACGACGTCACCGACGTGCTCTCCGCCGACGGCGGTCCCGGGCACCGCGACATCCTCATCGTCGCCTTCTCCCGCTGGAGCGAGAGGTGGTACGGCGACCAGCACGACGAGGCGGCCCTGAACGACGCGCCGGAGCCGTCGGCGATGTAGGGACGCGGTCTGGGTCCGGACCGCTGGGGGCCGCACACCGTACGAGCATCTCTCGTCGGTGTACGGCCCCCGAGCGGTCAGGCGACAGCCGGCCGGGCACCGCCACGACTCCCGGAAGCAGGTGACACATGTACGACTTCGTGAAGTACCAAGCACTGGGCAACGACTACTTGGTCATCGATCCGCAGCGGATCGACCTGCTGGGGCTGCCGTCCACCGCGCAGGCCGCCCGCCTGCTGTGCGACCGGCACTTCGGCGTCGGTGCTGACGGGATCCTGCTGGGACCGGTCGGTGCAGTACGAGACGGCGAGCCGGTCGTCCTGCACGCCTTCAACTCCGACGGCAGCGTCTGTGGCAGGAGTGCCAACGGACTGCGAATATTCGCCCTCTACCTGTCCCAGTACCACCAGGGAGCGCGGGACGTCCTCATCCGTACGCTCGCGGGCGACACCGCGGTGCGGATCGAGGACCTCGACGAGGGCATCGCCCGGGTGGAGATGGGCCGCCCCACCTTCGAGGCGGCTGACATTCCGGCGCAGGACCTGCCCGGCCCCGTCGTGACCCGGCCGCTGGACGTGGCAGGTCGACAGCTCCAGGTGACCTGTCTGAACAACGGCAACCCGCACACCGTCGTCCCGCTCCCCGAGGTGTCCGCCGCGCTGGCACATGAGTTGGGGCCGCTGATCGCGGGCCATCCGGCCTTCCCCGAGCGGACCAACGTGCAGTTCATGCGCGTGCTCGACCGCGAGACGGTGGAGATCGAGATCTGGGAGCGCGGCGCGGGCTACGCCCTGGCCTCCGGCAGCAGCGCCTGCGCCGCGGCCAGCGCCGCTCATGCCCTGGGCCTGGTGGACCACGCGGTACGGGTGCGGATGCCCGGCGGTGTCTTCGAGACGACCATCGACGCGCAGGGCGCGGTCACCCTGTCCGGCGCCTCGGAGCAGGTCGCGGCCGGATTCCTGGCGCCGCGACTCCGCGCCCATCTCGGACTGCCCGCCGTACCGGACGCGCCCGCAACAGGCACGCCCGCACCGCACACGGACACCAGCAGGCCGACCGCCCGAGCCTCGGCGGCGCGGGGGACTGCCGCATGACGCCCCTCGACGCCGGCATCGCCGCGAAGTCGGTCTACTCCATCGCCCGTTGGACGTTCGTCGACGCCGCCGGGCGCTACGACGTCGACCTCGGCAACAGCTACGTACCGAGCCGCAGACTGTCCGACCTGACCGTCCCCGCGGACCTCAAGCTCGACTACGGCACCGACCGGGGCACAACGGAACTGCGCGACCGGATCGCCGGACTGTACGGCGGCCGGCCGGAGTCGGTCACTGTCACGCACGGCGCGCAGGAGGCGCTGTTCCTGCTGTTCGACGTGCTGCTGCGGCCCGGCGACCAGGTGATCGCATTCAACCCCGGATGGCAGCCGCTGCTGGACCTGCCGCCCCGGCTCGGCGCGAGCGTGACGGTCCTGCCGTACGGACCGGATCTGTCCGTGGACGCCGCCGCCGTGACTGCGGCGGCCGGTGAGAACCTGCGGCTGATCGCGCTGAACTCGCCCTGCAACCCCACCGGCCTCCGGGTCGAGGAGGAGGAACTGCGGGCGCTGGTGGCGCTGGTGGCGGAGCGGGACGCCTATCTGCTGGTCGACGAGGAGTACGCGATCGATCTGTCGCGCTCCCCGGCCGTGGGTCAGGACCGGGTCATCTCGGTCTCCGGACTGTCCAAGACCTACGGCCTGCCGGGGCTGCGCACCGGCTGGGTGTACGGCTCGCCGCAGGTGGCGGAAGCCTGCGCGGAGCGCAAGTTCCTCACCTCGATCGCCAACTCCGTGCTGTGCGAGGCCCTGGCCTGCTCGGCGCTGGACCGGCACGAGAACTACGCGCGGGAGTACCACCGGCTGTGCGCCCCGGGCCTGCGGCTCGTCGAGAAGTGGGCGGCCCGCCACCCGGATGCCGTCCGGCTGGTGCCGCCGCAGGGCACGCCCTTTGCCTGGATACAACTGCGTACCGGTGAGACCTCCTTGGCGCTGTGCCGCCGGGCGCTGGAGGCCGGCCTGTTGCTGACCCCCGGGGAGACCATGGGCTCGGACGAAGGCTTCCGGCTCGGCTTCGCCCGCGACGTCGACACGGTGACCGAGGGCCTGCGGCGGCTGGACACCGTACTGCTGCCGGACGGGCCGTCCGGCGGTTGAGGGCTTACCGGCCTTCCTCAGTGTCGCGCCGGTTGCGCGGTCCCCTCTCCCTTCTCCTCCTCGGCCGGCTGGGGTACGGCTTCGGCCCCGGTCCCGGCTCCGGCCTTGGCCTCAGCCACCGGACGTGACGGCGCGGTGCGGGTCAGCAGTACGCCACTGACGATCAGTACCGCGCCCACCACGGTGTTCCAGCCCAGCGACTCGTTCAGGAAGAACACCCCGACGATCGCCGCCCACAACGGGGTCAGATACGCAACCGTGGAGGCGACCGTCGAGCCGACGGCGCGGATCACCGACAAGTTCCACATGTACGCGAGCCCGGTGCCCACGGCGCCGAGCACCACCATGGCGGCCATCGGCCCCGTCCCGCCCCAATGTGGTGCGCCGCTCAACAGTGGTGCGGCAACGGCAAGTTCGAGGGTCGCCCAGCTGACCTGAATGGCGGTCAGGGCGATCACGGGGATGTCTCCGCCGGACAGGAAACGGCGGGTGTAGGTGTAACCCAGCCCGTACGAGGCGGTGGCGACCAGGCAGATCACACTCCCCTTCATCAGCGAGGACTGCCCGCCCGACCACACGCCGAGCACCACCAGGGCGCCGACCAGGCCGGTGGCGATGCCGAGCAGCCGCCGCAGGGTCGGCTTCTCGTCCGGCAACATGATCACTACCCAGATCAGGGTGAACAGGGGAATGGTGGAGTTCCACACCCCGGCCGTGACGGAGTCGATGTACTGCTCGCCCCAGGCGAACAGGGTGAAGGGGAAGGCATTGAGCACCGTCCCCACCACCAGGGCGTGCCCCCACACCCGCAGGTCACGCGGCACTCCCAGCCGCCGCACCAGTACCAGGCCCCACAGCACCAGTGCTCCGAAGAAGCATCGCCAGAAGGCGACCCAACCCGGTTCGATGCCGGCTTCGACACCGATCTTGATGAGCGCGAACCCGGACCCCCAGATCATCGAGCAGGTGACGAACTGAGGTACCCACGACTTGGCCGGTACAGCGGATAAAGCTGTTACGGAGCTTGCCACTTCGAGTCCTTTCGATTTGCCGTGCGTTTCTTGTCGCGCGTTTCACGAGGGGGGCCTGTGCCCCTCGATTACGTCTCCGCGCTGCGTCCGACCGCTGCGGAGGCGAAGGCGCGCACCAGGGGATGGGGACGGGAGGTGTCGTCGGCCAGTTCGGGCTGGAACAAGGTGGACAGGAAGAACCGGTGCCCCGGCAGTTCGGCGATGCGGGGGTGGCCGTCGTCGTCGTGGCCGGTGAAGCGCAACCCGTGGTCGCGCAGGGTGCCGGCGTACCGGGGGTCCAGTCCGTGCGTGCACTGGTAGCGCTCCACGGTCGTACGCGCGCCGAGCGCTTCCTCGGCCAGTGAGCCGGGCTCGATGTGGACAGTCCCCTCATGGCCCACGAGGTCGCGCGACAGCGGCACGATCAGCCGAAGCGGGCTGCCGGGGGAGTTCTCGGCGTGGGCGGCACCGTCCAGCGCGCAGACGTGGCGGGCGAATTCCAGGAGGACGTGCAGGAAGCCGCCGCAGGTCGCCAGCAGGGGGATGTCCCGCTCGCGCGCCGTGCGCACAGCGCTCACCGCGCCGGCCTCGCTCCGGTACGGGCTGCCCGGCACCAGCCAGATGCCGTCGAAGCCGGCCAGGTCCCGAGGGCCGTCGAGCTGCGCGGTTGACACCCAGTAGGCGTCCACCAGCAGCCGTTCGCGGCGCCACAGCGCCTCCAGCATCGGCGCGTAGCGGGTGTGCGCGGGCACACCCGCCGACCGCTCGCCGACGAGCGCGATCCGGGCGGGCCGGGTGCGCGAAAGGTCCAGGTCGGCCTGGGGGCGTGGTGCGACGGTGGTGGGCACGCCGGAATCATCCAGCGGCCATGACAAAAGGACAAACGATAGCTTCTGATTTCTCGATAAGTGATGCTGATCCGGTGGACCCGCGCCTGCTCAAGACCTTCTCGGCCGTCATCACTCACGGCTCCTTCTCCGACGCCGCCCGGGAGTTGGGCTATACGCAGTCCGCGGTGTCCCAGCAGATTGCCTCGCTGGAGGGGGAGTTGGGCGTCGAGTTGGTCTGTCGGCGGCCGGTGGGCCCGACGGAGGCCGGTGCCCGGCTGATGGACCACGTGGCATCGATCCTCCTGCGCATCAACGCCGCGCGTGCGGAAGTCCAGAGGGTGAAGGGCGGAACCACCGGGCGGCTGAACGTCGGCATCTGTCCACTGGCGGCCACCGCACACGCACTGCGGATCATCGGTGAGGTGGCCCGGCGTGCCGGTGCGCACGAGCTGACGGTACGTACGCTGCCTCGCCAGGCGGTCGCCGAGGACGTCGCCACCGGCAAACTGGACCTCGGCCTGGTCGACGGCTTCGCCCTGCCCGAGGATCCCCTGCGCCCGCCCCGGGGGGCCGGGCTGCGCGGCGTACCAGTCTGCCGGGAGCCGGTGGTGGTGGCCCTTCCGCCCCACCACCCCCTGGCACACCGCACGGATCTACGGCTGGCGGACCTGATCGACGCCCGGTGGATCGACGCACCGGGCGTGAGCGCCCCCCTGGCGGACCTGTGCGCCGTGGTCGGAGACAGCCCCCATCTGCGGGTGGCCCTGCGGTACGACGGCCACGACGTGCGTACGTACACCGAGCTGCTCGCCGGAGGACAGGGCCTGGGTCTCCTCCCACGCTTCGCGCTCGCCGGGCGGCAGGACCTGGTCGGCATCCCACTGACACAGCCGGAGCTGTCCCACCGCGTCGAGGCCCTGCGCGTCACGGGCGGCCCACCGGTGGTGGACGACCTGGTCGCATCGCTCACCGAACCCGTCGAACCCGTCGGCACCGAGACCCAGCCGCGAAGCTGAAGGAGGTTGGGAAAAGACGAAGAGCAACCACGCACGACGAAGGCCCCGGCCGGTTTCCCGGTCGGGGCCTTCGTGACAGCCCGGTGAGGCTGGGCGGAGGATACGAGATTCGAACTCGTGAGGGGTTGCCCCCAACACGCTTTCCAAGCGTGCGCCCTAGGCCACTAGGCGAATCCTCCGCCGCAGACTCTACAAGACGTTCAGGCGTGCTCGCGAACTCGATCCCCGGTACGCACATCGGGTAGTGTTGGGCGCAGCCCCTCACGTGGCGCTATCTCTCTGAACTCCCCCAGGGCCGGAAGGCAGCAAGGGTAGGAGGGCTCTGGCGGGTGCGTGAGGGGCGTTCGCGTTCCAGGGGCTCCTTCAGGGGTGCGCCTGTGCTTCGCGCCAGGCCCCGCCGCGGCTCAAGATCCTTGTGCGGGCTCGCTGTCCGCGCTCGCGCGGGCGGGGAGGCGGGCAGGAAGAGGGCGGCGTGACTTGTCGGTGGGCACCGATATCGTCGGGGGTGTGTCGTCCCTCGCCCTGTATCGCCGGTACCGCCCCGAGACCTTCGCAGAGGTCATCGGGCAGGAGCATGTGACCGAACCGTTGCAGCAGGCTCTGCGCAACAACCGGGTCAACCACGCCTATCTCTTCAGCGGGCCGCGCGGCTGCGGCAAGACGACGAGTGCGCGCATCCTCGCCCGGTGCCTCAACTGCGAGCAGGGGCCCACTCCGTCGCCGTGCGGAGAGTGCCGTTCGTGCAGTGATCTCGCGCGCAACGGGCCCGGTTCGATCGATGTGATCGAGATCGACGCCGCGTCCCACGGCGGTGTCGACGACGCGCGCGAACTGAGGGAGAAGGCGTTCTTCGGGCCGGCGTCGAGCCGCTACAAGATCTACATCGTCGACGAGGCGCACATGGTCACCTCGGCGGGGTTCAACGCCCTGCTGAAGGTCGTCGAAGAGCCGCCGGAGCACCTGAAGTTCATCTTCGCGACGACCGAGCCGGAGAAGGTCATCGGCACGATCCGGTCGCGTACGCACCACTACCCGTTCCGTCTGGTGCCGCCGGGGACGCTGCGGGACTACCTGGCCGAGGTCTGCACGCGGGAGGCGATCCCGGTCGAGGAGTCGGTGCTGCCGCTCGCCGTCCGTGCGGGGGCCGGATCGGTCCGGGACTCGATGTCGGTGATGGACCAGCTCCTGGCGGGCGCGGGCGAGGACGGCGTGACGTACGCCATGGCGACCTCCCTGCTCGGCTACACGGACAGCGCGCTGCTCGACGAGGTGGCGGATGCCTTCGCCACGGGAGACGGCGCGCGGGCGTTCGAGATCGTCGACCGGGTCATCGAGGGCGGTCACGATCCGCGCCGCTTCGTGACGGACCTCCTGGAGCGGCTGCGGGACCTGGTGATCCTCGCCGCCGTGCCGGACGCGGAGGACAAGGGGCTGATCGACGCCCCCGACGACGTCGTCGAGCGGATGCGGGCGCAGGCCGGGACCTTCGGGGCGGCGGAGCTCAGCCGCGCCGCGGACGTCGTCAACACGGGGCTGACGGAGATGCGCGGGGCCACGTCGCCGAGGCTTCAACTGGAGCTGATCTGCGCGCGGGTGCTGCTGCCGGCGGCCTACGGAGACGAGCGTTCCGTGCAGGCGCGGCTCGACAGGCTGGAGCGGGGAGCGGCCTTCGCCGGAACCGGAATCGGGGCGGGGTCCGGTGCCGGGGCGGGTGCTGCCGGGGCCGGAACGGGCGTTGCCGGGGCCGGTGCGGTGGCCCCGCCTCCCGTACGTCCCGCTGCGGGGGGAGAGGGGCCGGCGGCGCCGGCGGACGGACCTCCCGCGCAGACTCCCGCCCCTGCCGGGCCTGCGGCGCCCCCCGCGGCTCAGGCTCCCGGTGCGGCTGACGAGCCTGCCGCGGCGGAGCGTCCGGGGGAGGGTTCGCCGGGTCCGGCGGGCGGCGGTGGCGGGCGCAGGCCCGGCGCGTGGCCGTCCGGGACGGGCGGTGCCGACAAGAGTTCCGGGCAGGCGTCGCGTCCGGGTGCGTGGCCCGTGAGCGGCGGAGGCAGCGGCTCGCCGGGTGCATCGGCCGAGCAGGCGCCCGCGGCGCCCGCGGCGGCTGCATCGTCGCCGCCGCCCTCGCCGTCGCCGGGCGAGGAGGCCGGCGCCGGGTCCGGCGAGGCGAAGGACCCCGCGCAGGGCGCGGCCCAGGTGCGGCAGATGTGGCCGCAGATCCTGGAGGCGGTGAAGAACCGCCGCCGCTTCACCTGGATCCTCCTCAGCCAGAACGCGCAGATCGTCGGGTTCGACGGCACGACGCTGCAGCTCGGCTTCTCCAACGCGGGCGCGCGGGACAGCTTCGCGGGCGGCGGCAGCGAGGACGTCCTCGTGCAGGCCGTCAACGACGCGCTCGGCGTGCACTGGAAGGTCGAGGCGATCGTCGATCCCTCCGGCGGAGCGGGCTCCGGTCCCGGCGGCGGGCCGCAGGGCGGCGGTGCCGGTCCGGGCGGGCAGAGCGGCGGCTTCGGCGGTGGCGGATTCGGCGGGGGCGGCGGCGGGTTCGGCGGCGCTTCCGGTGCGTCCGGCGGGCCTTCTGCCGCGGACCAGGCAGGAAGCCAGGATCCCGGGGCGCGATCCGGGCAGGGCGGCCCGGGGTCCGCGGGCGGGGCGTCCATGGGCGCCCGGCAGGCCATGGCGGCCGCGCAGGGCGGGCCGGGGCCGGGCGGTGCAGGGGCCACGGCGGTCGCCGCGCCGGCCGGGGCGGTCCCCGGACAGGCCGGGTCGTCGTACGCGGCACGCGGGGGGCCGGGTGCCGGGTCCGCGGCGGCCGGTGCGTACAGCGGTGGCCTCGAGGACGACATGCCCGCGGAGGACGACCCCGATCTCGACGAATCGGCGCTGTCCGGCCACGACTTGATCATGCGGGAACTCGGGGCGACGGTCATCGAGGAGTTCGAGCACGGGTGATCCCCGAGGGCGCCGCAGGTGCGCCTCGGCAGGATGAGGACAGGTTCAGCGGGCTCCGCTCCGAGCACGTAGGCTCAGCCGTAGAAAGAGAAGTACGCGTACGGCGGTTACGTGAACCATGTGCCGTATGCGCACTCCGCGCAGAACATGCGCGGTGCGTGCAGCGTGCTCCGCACCGCCGGTCCGCGGCGGTGGCGGCGGCGCGGACATCAGAGACGTCGACGAGCCAGGAGCCAAGTCGTGATTCCCGGTGGTGGGGGCCAGCCCGACATGCAGCAGCTGTTGCAGCAGGCCCAGAAGATGCAGCAGGACCTTGCCGAGGCGCAGCAGGAACTCGCCGAGAGTACGGTCGACGGTTCCTCCGGCGGCGGCCTCGTCAAGGCGACCGTGAACGGGGCGGGTGAGCTCCAGGGCCTCGTCATCGACCCGAAGGCCGTCGATCCGGAAGACACCGAGACGCTCTCCGACCTGGTGCTCGCCGCTGTACGGGACGCCGTCGCCGGCGCCCAGCAGTTGCAGCAGCAGAAGCTCGGCCCGCTCGCGGAGGGGCTGGGCGGCGGAGGCGTTCCGGGGCTCCCCTTCTAGGCACGGCGCAGGGCCTGCCGGGCAGGTCCTGGGACCGCTGGTTTCAGCGGCCGGGGCCTTCCGGCCTCCCATGGGTCCGGAAGGCTTCGGACCGGGGTCGGCCGGTCCGGTTTCAGGGAACGGCCAGGGGGCACCAGGTCGTTCATGTCACGGGGCCGCTCGGTGAGCGGCCTCTCAGGGATCTTTCGGGGTTCCGGGCGGTGGTGGCGCGGTCGGGGGGCGGTTACGGTTCGCCGGGCCGTGGGGCGGACGGGCACAGGTCCGGAAGCCGGAGAGACAGGCAGGAGCATCCGTGTACGAAGGCGTGGTTCAGGACCTCATCGACGAGTTGGGCAGGCTGCCCGGCGTCGGTCCCAAGAGCGCGCAGCGGATCGCCTTCCACGTCCTCCAGGCGGAGCCCACGGACGTACGGCGTCTCGCGCACGCACTGCTGGAGGTCAAGGACAAGGTCCGGTTCTGCGCCGTGTGCGGCAACGTCGCGCAGGAGGAGCAGTGCCGGGTGTGCCTGGACACGCGGCGTGACCGCAGCGTCATCTGCGTGGTCGAGGAGCCGAAGGATGTGGTGGCGATCGAGCGGACGCGCGAGTTCCGCGGCCGCTACCACGTGCTCGGCGGTGCCATCAGCCCCATCGAAGGCGTCGGTCCCGACGACCTCCGGATCCGGGAACTGATGAGCAGGCTCGCGGACGGTGCCGTCACCGAGCTGATCCTGGCCACGGACCCCAACCTGGAAGGAGAGGCGACGGCCACCTACCTCGCGCGTATGGTCTCGAGCATGGGGCTGAAGGTGACGCGCCTGGCAAGCGGCCTCCCTGTCGGGGGAGATCTTGAATATGCCGATGAGGTCACGCTGGGGCGGGCCTTCGAGGGGAGAAGGTTGCTTGATGTCTGACGCCACGCTGAACGCGATCAAGGACAATCCGGACGACTTCGCAGTCCAGATCTCCGACCAGATCGAGAGCTTCATCGTCTCGGTGACGGAGGTCGCCAAGGGGGACGACCCCGACAGCGCCGTCCCCTACCTGCTGCTGGAACTCTCGCAACTCATCCTGGCCGGAGGCCGGCTGGGGGCGCACGAGGACTTCGTCCCCGTCGAGCGGTACGAGCCGGACATCGGCCCCGAGCCCGACGTCGACGAGATGCGGCTCAAGCTCGCCGCGCTGCTGGAGCCGGTCGACGTCTACTCCGAGGTCTTCGACCCGTACGAGCCCCGTACGGCCCCCGTCCCATGCCGCATCTCCGACGATCTGGTCGGTGTGATCACTGACTTGCGGCACGGCATGGCCCATTACAAGGAGGGCAGGGTCAGCGAGGCCCTGTGGTGGTGGCAGTTCTCCTACCTGTCGAACTGGGGGCCCACGGCGTCGGCGGCCCTGCGCGCCCTGCAGTCCCTCGTGGCGCACGTCCGTCTCGACACTCCGCTCCGCGCGTTGGACGGGCTGGACACGGACAGCGACGCCGGCGAGGACGACGGCCTGCTGGAGAAGGAGGCCGGCGCGGTCATGGCCGCGGAGATCGGCGTGCCGCTGGGGATGCAGCCCGAAGCCGGCCGCGGCTGAGCGTTCGTTCCGCTCGCCGTGCCGGGTGGGCTCTTCCTGCACCGGTGTCCTGGCGTCCCCGGCGCCCTCGTCCGGCCGCCCGTCCGGCCTCCGGAGCGGACGGTGCGGCTTGCGGCGATGAGTCGCCCGCGTCGTCCCGGTCTCTTCTCTCGCAGGCCCGCACAGCGGACGGTCGAGGGAGGCAGGCATGGACAAGCGATTCACCGCCACGTTGCGGAAGGGCCCCGACGTGGGCGGCTGGACCTATCTGGTGTGGCCGGACTCCGTCGGGTACTTCGGGACCCGGGGGCTGGTGAAGGTGCGCGGGACGATCGACGGGCATCCGTTCCGTAGCTCGTTCATGGCGCTGGGCGACGGTACGCACAAGCTGCCGGTGCGCGCCGAGGTGCGCCGCGCCATCGGCAAGCAGGCCGGAGACACCGTCACCGTCCATCTCGTGGAGCGGCTGGACGGAACCCCGCACGCCGACATCGCGTAGCCCCGGCCGGCCTGCCGGCCGGTCCTGCCGCTGAGCCCTCCCGCTGCCTGCGCGGGCGCGTCAGCGGGAGAGGATCCCCGCTCTGCGGGCAGCGCCGAGCCAGGAGGGGAATTCGCGCATCAGCTCCGCGTACAGCACCTCGTCCGGGATCCGCATCGGCTCGGGCCCTGCGGGGAAGAAGCCCGCGTTGTCGACCGGCCGCAGGGCGGGCACGGGCAGTTCGTCGAGCTTGCGGAGGAAGTCGAACTGCTTGCTCTCCGGGTCGCCGAAGCCCATGAACTGCCAGAAGACGGGGAGCTTCGCGGCGTCGCACAGCGCCCGCTGCGCGGCGGAGCGTGACGTGGGCGCTCCGTCCGTCTGGAAGACGACGAACGCGGGGTCGGTCGTCCCCGACGCCACGTAGTGGTCGACGACCGTCTCGATCGCGAGGTGGTAGTTGGTGCGGCCCATGTGGCCGAGGGATTCGTTGAGGGGGCCGATCCGGTTCTCGTAGGCGTCGAGCCGGACTTCCGCGACGCCCTCCACCTCGGTGGAGAAGAGGACGACGGGGACGGTGCCGTCGTCGTCCAGGTTGGCGGAGAGTCCGAGCACCTGCTCGGCCAGGTGCTGGAGCGTCCCGTCCCTGTAGTAGCGGCGCATGCTGCCGGAGCGGTCCAGCACCAGGTAGACGGCGGCGCGCTGGCCGGACAGGCCGGCCTTCTCCAGCGCCACGCGTGCCGTCTTGCGGAGGTTCACCAGCCCGGAGGGGCGCTCGGTCTGCCGGGTGGCTGCCTCGGCGGGGGAGCCTGACGGGCGCTTCACGTAGTCGATGGACACGCGGGCCTCCTGCTGTGCTGGGGAGTTGCGTACAGGGCGTACGCGAACATTACGGCCCAAACGTGGGATTTGGACATGGTCGTGCGCCATCCGGGAGGGCCGGACGTCGGGCAACAGGATGCCAATACGCGTTGCGGGGCGGGGCGTTGACCTCCACGACGCGGCCGGGCATGCGGAGCGCACGTCAACTCGACGCGCCCGCCGGGTGGTTCGCCTCGGCCGTGGTACTCCCGTGCGGGAAGCCGCGGGGCGTGGTCAGTCCGCGGCCTTCGGGCCGCCGGCCTCGGCCGAAGCCGCTATGTCCGCGAGGTCCTTCGCTATGGCCTTGGCCGCTGTCTTCGCGCCGAGGGAGCCCATCGCGTGCATCAGTCTCGCCTTCAGCCCGCTTCCGTCCGCGAGTTCGGAGCCGAAGGTCAGACGCACCGACGTGGCGCCGCCCTCCTCGGTGAGGAGGAACTCCGAGACGTAGTGCACGCCGCGGGAGCCGGCCTCGATGACGCAGCGCTTCGAGGGTTCGCTGGCCGTGACCCACATCTCCTCGGTGGCCTCCTTGCCCAGCATGCGGCGCGTCTCCCGCCAGCGGGTGCCGACCCCGAAGGGCCGGTCGCTGAGCATCTCGACCTTCTCGATGCCGCTGATCACGCGGGGGGCGGCCTCGATGTCCGTCAGAACCGCCCACACCCGGCCTGCCGGGGCGGCGATACGGCGCTCCACTGTCACGCGCGGTCCACTCACGAGGTCCACCTCCCGAAGCGGGGCCGGACTCCGTCGTCCGTCCCGGTGCACGGAATTGAACCAGCGGGCACTGACAACGCCCGCGGAGCCGGCCCGCCGCCGCCGGCGTCCGTCCGACAGCGGAAAGGCGGGCCAGGTCAGGAGGGGCCGGCGCCCTCGTCGGGCTGGGGGACGTAGAAGCCCGTCGTGGTCCGCACGGCGGCGGCGACCGCCTCGGCGGAGCCCCCGGAGGCCGCGTATGCGGCTCCCCACGCCTCGCTGCTGCGCGTCATGAACTCCCGTGCCTCGTCCGACTCCTGACGCCAGGCGGCGAGGTCGCCGGCCGGGCCGCCGCCGAGTTCCAGGGCGAGCCCGAGCGCCGTCAGGTCCCACTGGACGCCGAACGCGCCCGGCCCGAACGGGTCCCACACCTCGGGCGGCACCACCGCGGCCTGCTCCAGTTCGAAGAGCGTCCGCTCCTCGCCCTCGGGCGCCAGCCGCACCTCGACCTCGCTGAACTCCGGGGCGTCGCCGAACGTCCAGCCGACGCGGAGCAGCCGGGGCGGTTCGCAGTGCAGGACCTCGCCGCTCGCGCCGCCCTCCAGCCGGTACGTCCCGCCGGGTTCCAGGTCCCCGCTGACGGGCATCAGCCACCGGCTGAGGCGCGCGGGGTCGGTGCAGGCGTGCCATACGTCGTCGACCGGAGCGTCGTAGGTGCGGCGCAGCCGGACGGTACGGGCTTCGCCGTCCGCGACCGTGCGGCTCCCCACGTGCCGCTCCACGAGGTCGATCTGGCTGACGATCTCCTTCACCGCTGCTCCTCTTCGCCGTGCGGCGGGACGCTGTCCGGGTGCGGACGGGAAGCGGTGCGCGGCGGGCCGCGCCGCCGGTCCGCCCGCGGCCGGGAAACGGTGCCGGGGACCGGCCCGAAAGGTTCTCCGCCGGCGTCGGGCGCGTGCGGGGGCCGGACCCGGCGGCGCTCGCCCCCCGAGTCACCGCGCAATTGTCGCCGCAGGGGCACACGGTCCGTCGGGCGGGTCGTGCTCTGGGCGAACCGGCAGGTCAGGGCCGGGCGTCGGCGTCCGCGGACTCGGGGCGGGGCCGCTCGGCCGGGAGTCCGGTGGCGTAGGCGGAGCAGAGGGGTCGCAGCGCCCCGGCGGGGCGGATCCGCTGGGAGGCGCGGGTCGTGCGGGAGGCGGTCCCGCACCGGTTGTGCGTGCTCCGCGTCCAGCCCGCCCGCAGGTTACTCGCGAGTTGTCTGCTCGGTGCACGCGTTTCCGCGGGGGTGAGCGCCACCCCCCGCGCGGCCAGGCACGCGGCACTTCCCGCGTGCGGACCGTCACGCCCCGTCGCGGTGCGGGCCGTGTGAGCTGCCTTACGTTCCCGTGTGGGCAGCCCTCGAACGGGCAGGTTTGGTCGCTGAACGAGAGGGCGGAACGCTCTCTCGGTAAACTGAGCCGACCCATGGATTCCCGGACGGGGTCCCTCCGCGGAGTTTCGCGGGGCAAGGGTGCAGAACGACTGAGATTCGAGGAGCGAGCACACGTGGGCCTTGTCGTGCAGAAGTACGGCGGCTCCTCCGTTGCCGATGCCGAGGGCATCAAGCGCGTTGCCAAGCGGATCGTCGAGGCCAAGAAGAACGGCAACCAGGTTGTCGTCGTGGTCTCGGCGATGGGTGACACGACGGACGAGCTGATCGATCTCGCCAAGGAAGTCTCCCCGGTCCAGACGGGGCGCGAGTTCGACATGCTGCTGACCGCCGGAGAGCGCATCTCCATGGCACTGCTGGCGATGGCGATCAAATCCCTCGGACACGAGGCGCAGTCGTTCACCGGAAGCCAGGCGGGCCTGATCACCGACTCCGCGCACAACAAGGCGCGGATCATCGACGTCACGCCCGGCCGTATCCAGACCTCCGTCGACGAGGGCAACATCGCCATCGTCGCCGGTTTCCAGGGTGTCTCCCAGGACAGCAAGGACATCACCACGCTCGGCCGCGGCGGTTCCGACACCACGGCTGTCGCTCTGGCCGCCGCACTGGAGGCGGACGTCTGCGAGATCTACACCGACGTGGACGGCGTCTTCACCGCCGACCCGCGGGTCGTGAAGAAGGCCCGCAAGATCGACTGGATCTCGTTCGAGGACATGCTGGAGCTGGCGAGCAACGGCTCCAAGGTGCTGCTGCACCGCTGCGTCGAGTACGCCCGTCGCTACAACATCCCGATCCACGTACGCTCGTCCTTCTCGGGGCTGCAGGGCACCTGGGTGAGCAGTGAACCGCCTGGCGGCCACGACGGCCGGGGGGAAGGCGCCCCCGGTGCGCAGGCCGCGCTGAAGAGCGGGCAGGGCAAGGACAGCGGGCAAGGGGAACAGTCGATGGAGCAGGCGATGATCTCGGGTGTCGCACACGACACCTCCGAGGCGAAGATCACGGTCGTGGGAGTGCCGGACAAGCCCGGCGTCGCAGCGGTGATCTTCCGGGCGATCGCGGACGCCGAGGTCAACATCGACATGGTCGTGCAGAACGTCTCGGCCGCGTCCACCGGGCTGACGGACATCTCCTTCACGCTGCCCAAGTCCGAGGGCCGCAAGGCGATCGCCGCGCTGGAGAAGGCGCAGGGCGCCATCGGGTTCGACTCGCTGCGCTACGACGACCAGATCGCCAAGATCTCCCTCGTCGGCGCCGGGATGAAGACGAACCCCGGTGTCACGGCGACCTTCTTCGAGGCGCTCTCCCAGGCCGAGGTCAACATCGAGCTGATCTCCACGTCCGAGATCCGCATCTCCGTCGTCACGCGTGAGGACGACGTCAACGAGTCGGTGCGCGCGGTGCACTCGGCCTTCGGTCTCGACAGCGAGAGCGACGAGGCCGTGGTCTACGGAGGCACAGGGCGGTGACGCCCTTCGCCCGTACGGTCGGCCCTGGCGGTGACCGTACGGGCAGGCCCGTCCTGGCCGTCGTCGGTGCGACCGGGGCTGTGGGGACGGTCCTGCTCTCGCTGCTCTCGGAGCGGGCGGACGTGTGGGGAGAGATCCGGCTGATCGCCTCCCCGCGCTGGGCCGGCCGGGTACGGGAGGTCCGCGGCGAGGACGTCAGCGTCCGCGCCCTGAACGAGGAGGCGCTCAAGGGCGCCGACGTCGCGGTGTTCGCCGTCCCGGACGAGGTCGCCGCGGAGTGGGTGCCGGTGGCGGCGTCCAACGGCACGGTGGTCGTGGACGGTTCGAAGGCGTTCCGCATGGACGGGGACGTGCCGCTGGTCGTCCCTGAACTCAACGGGCACGCCGTGGGTTCACGGCCCCGGGGGATCATTGCCAGCCCCGGCTGCACGACCCTCTCGATGATCGTCGCGATGGGCGCGCTGCACGCCGAGTGGGGCCTGCGCGAGCTGATCGTCTCCAGCTACGAGGCCGTCTCGGCGGCCGGACGGACGGGAGTCGAGGCGCTGCGCGGCCAGTTGGCGGCGCTCACCTCGGCCGACGCCGCCGGCGCCGAACTCGGCCGGCACCCGGGCGACATCAGGCGTGTGGTCGCCGACGGTCTCGGCAGCGTGGCGGCGGCTCCCGTCGGGGACGCTTCCAACCCCCACGCCACGCCCGTCGCCTACAACGTCGTGCCCTTCACGGGCGAGATGGCGGAGGGCGGCTGGACGTCCGACGAGCTCACGGTGCGGCAGGAGACCCGCAAGGTGCTCGGGCTGCCCGAACTGCGCGTCGCGGCGACCTGCGTGCGGGTGCCGGTGCTCACGGCGCACTCCGTGTCCGTGCACGCGCGCTTCGAGCACGAGGTGTCGGTGCCGGAGGCGCACGCGATCCTCGCGAACGCCCCGGGCGTGGTGCTCTGCGACGACCCGGTCCAGGGAGACTTCCCGACTCCGGCGGACGTGGCGGGCACGGACCCGACGTGGGCGGGGCGCGTACGGAAGTCGCTGGACGACCCGTGTGCGCTCGAACTGTTCGTCTGCGCGGACAACCTGCGCAAGGGTGCGGCGCTGAACATGGCGCAGATCGCCGAACGGGTCGTCGCGTAGGGGCGACCGCCGGGGTCACGCGCGGCCGCAGTGGGGCGCGGGGAGCGGGCATGTCCACCGTCGACCGTCCTCGGTATGCAGGGCGCCGGCCGAAGTTGTGCCGTACGGAGGGGTCTTGGCACTGGCGGGCAGGACCGGCGTGGACGAGAATTTCGCTTCCCCCGCTGCAACCGGCGGCGGGGCGGGCGGCGTCTTCGACTCCACTGCCAGAAGTCAGGACGCTGTGACAACAGGGGCATTCAGGAAGAGCTGGTACGCATGGGGACGTTCGACGATTCGTCAACGGGTGAGCCGAACGCGTACAACCCTCCAGGGGGAGTGTGTGTCCAACAAGCGTGGCAGAGGCACTCGGATCGACGTTGGCGGCAGTTCCCGGAACCACCGGTTTCAGTACCGGGGGTATGCCGGTGATAACGCCGTGGTCCGCCACTCGCCCGCCGCGCGTCGCCGCAGAAGGCGCGGAGACTGACGACGCGATGACAGCCGGCACGACAGTCGACCATCTGACCGAGACCTACCGCGTCCACTACCGCTCGCTGCTCGGGCTCGCGGCGCTGCTGCTCGACGACACCGCGTCGTGCGAGGACGTCGTGCAGGAAGCCTTCATCCGCGTCCACTCGGCGCGCAAGCGCGTACGCGACCCCGAGAAGACCCTCGCCTATCTGCGGCAGACCGTCGTCAACCTCTCCCGGTCGGCGCTGCGCAGGCGCATCGTCGGACTCAAGCTGCTCTCCAAGCCCATGCCGGACATGGCGAGCGCGGAGGAAGGCGCGTACGAGCAGCTGGAACGCGACGAACTGATCAAAGCCATGCGCGGGCTGCAGCGGCGCCAGCGCGAGGTGCTGGTGCTGCGCTACTTCGCGGACATGACGGAGGCGCAGGTCGCCGAGGTGCTGGGCCTGTCCCTGGGCTCGGTGAAGGCGTACGGCTCGCGCGGGATAGCGGCCCTGCGCGTCGCCATGGAGGCCGCCTCATGAGCGCGTACGGCAGGGAGGGCCTGCGCACGCGGGAGAGCTCCGTGGTGGTGCCGCGGAGCCGGCACCGGGTCCTCTCCTTCGGAGGCTCCGGCCGGGCCACGGAGAAGGAGGGCGGGCGCGAGCCCGCCGGCACGCGTGCGCCGGACGAGAGGCGCGAACCGCACGGTACGCACGAGCTGGACGCGCACGGCCTGAGCGGAGCCGACGGGCTGGCCGAGGTCCGCGGCGCGCACGACGACGACCCGGAGGAGCCCGACGAGTCGCCGGGCCCTCACGCGCCGGAGACCCCGCAGGCCCCGGACGCGCCCGACGTCCCGGACGGCCCGGAACTTCCTCCGCACCGCGCACCCGAGGCCCCTGACCTGCCGGACCTGCCCGGCGTCCCGGACGTGCCGGACGTCACGGGGCCGGCCGAGATGCCCGAGATCCCGGGCGCGCCCCATGTCCTGGACACCCCCGAGATCCCTCCGACCCCGGACATCCCGGCGCCTCCCCGTACTTCGGACATGCCCGAGATCCCGGAACCCCCGGAGATCCCGGCGACGCCCGGCATCTACGACGAGCCCGAGATCCCGGAGCCTCCCCAGATCGACGCCCCGGACGTACCGGGTGTCACCGAACCGACCGAGGTCCCCGGCACGCCCGAAGGCCCCAGCTCCCCTGCCGGGCCCGACGTGCCACGACCCCCGGACCTCACCGACGCACCGCGACCCGGCCCCGAAGGGCCGGACGCGGGCCGAGACGCGGGTACAGCCATGCACTCCAACCGACAGAACAGAGCAGATTCCCCGGACAGACCGACCGACTTCAACCACATCACCGGCAGCTTCGAGCATGCCGGAAAGGCCCAGGAGGGCGCGGCGGAAGGCGACGGCGCGGCCGCCGCGTCCCCGGCCGGCGGCCCGCAGAGCGGAGAGACCCCCGCCGCGGTCCCGCCGGAGGGCCCGCCTGCTGCCGCCGGCGGTGACGGTCCCGGCGGCGGTGGCGGCTCCGCGGGCGGTGGCGGCCGCGGAGGAGGCGGCAGCGGCGGCGGTGACGGTGGCGGAGGCGCCGACGGCGAGGACGACGGCGCCGAGGAGATGCTCCGCCGGATGATGCGCGACAGCGTCCGCGACATCGAGCCGTCCCCCCAGTCGCTCGACTACCTGCGGCATGCGATCCCGGCGCGCCGGGCGCACCGGCGCCGGGCCCTGGCCGGTGCGGCGGCGGCCGTCGTGCTCGCGGGCGTGGGCGTGCCCGCGCTGATGACGACCGGTCTCGTGCCGGGCCTGCCCGACGGCCGTGCCGTCAACGCCGGCGACAGCCACGAGCAGGCCCAGAACTCCGGTGGCCTGGACGGCGGAGGCCACTCGCAGGGCTCCGGCAGCGCAGACGGCGGCGCCGGCCGCAGCGGCGGCAAGGGCGGAGACGCCGACGGCTCCGCGTCCCCGTCCCCCTCGGCGGGCAAAGAGTCCGGCGGTGCGAACCCGAACGACACCCTCGCGACGAGCGCGCCGAGCTGCGGCCGCGACCAGCTCGGCAAGGGGTCGGCGTCCGCCGGTGACCCCGACAGCGAGGGCAAGGTCTACGGCAGCTTCCGGGTGGTCAACACCTCGTCCGACGCGTGCACCGTGGAGGGCGAGGGGGTCGTCGGGGCGTCCGCTCAGGGCGGTGCCGACATCGACCGCATAGACGTGCTCGACCACACGCCCGGTGACGGCGCGGACGGTCTGCCCGACCCGGACCAGTCGCCCGACGAGCTGGTGCTGAGGCCGGGGGAGGCCTACGTCGTGAAGTTCGCCTGGGTCCCCGAGAAGGAGTGCCCCAGCGGCTCGCCCAGCCCCAGGTCCGCCGAGGGCGAGGGCCCCGGCGGCGCCCAGGGCGGCAACAACGGCAACTCGGGCGGCGACTCCGGCAGCAGCGACGGCGGCAGCGGGAACAGCGGCGGCAACGGCGACTCCGGCGGCCCGGACAATCCGTCCACGGGCGGTGGCGACGGCGACAGCGGGGACGAGGGCGCCAGCGTCGTGCTGACGCACATCCCGGACGTGGGCGACCCCGCGGCAGCCGGCACGGAGCTCGAAGGCGCCTGTGCGGGCACCCTGTACCGGACGGGAGTCCTGGCGGCCGACTAGGGTGCGTCCCCGCCCGCCTCGCGGCGGAGGAGGGCGGCGCCCCGTGTACGGCCGTGCGGAGGCGCCCCGTACCTTTGGAGCGTGTACCGGTTCCTGCTGACCCCGCGCTGGTGGGGGATCAACCTCTTCGCGGTGCTGGCGATCCCCGTCTGCCTGTTCATGGGCAGCTGGCAGCTCTCGCGTTTCGAGGCGCGCGTCGACAGCCACGAGGCGCACCGCAAGGCGGCGTCCGGGGTGGAACGGGCCGAGCCGGCGCCGCTGTCGCGGCTGCTTCCCGTGGACGCGGAGACGAGCGGGCGTCCCGCCGAGGCCACCGGGCGCTTCGACACCCGGCATCCGCTGCTCGTGCCGGACCGGACGCTGGACGGCAGGCAGGGCTTCTACGTGCTGTCGCTGCTGCGGACGACCGGCGCCGGGGGAGGCGCGGGAGAGTCCGGCCAGGGCAAGGCGCTTCCCGTCGTTCGGGGATGGCTTCCCGGGAAGGCCGACCCGGACCGGGTGCCCGACCCGCCTCGCGGCGAGGTCGAGGTCACGGGCGCGCTGCAGGCGTCGGAGTCGCAGGGCGGTCCGGGCGTGCACGCCGCCGGCGCGCTGCCCGAGGGGCAGCTCGGCATGATCAGTGCGGCGTCGCTGGTCAACGTGGTGCCGTACGACGTGCACGACGCGTGGATCACGGTGCAGGAGCCGCCGGCCGGGTCCGGTCTGAGGCCGGTGCCGCCGGTTCAGCCCGACAACACCGGCCTCGACATGAAGGCGTTCCAGAACCTCGGCTACACGGCCGAGTGGTTCGTCTTCGCGGGCTTCGTGCTCTTCATGTGGTTCCGGCTGTTCCGCCGGGACGTGGAGCTGGCGAAGGACGCGGCGCTCGGCCTCATTCCGGAGCCCGACCCCGGCCCTGACGGTCCTCCCGGGCAGGGAGATGCCTCAGAGCGAAGTCGATCTCCAGCCTCAACTGCTTGATCCGTTCCTCCACGACGAGCGACCCGTGCCCGGCGTCGTAGCGGTAGACCTCGTGGGGGACGCCGCGCTCCTCCAGCCTCCGGACGTAGTTCTCGACCTGCCGGATGGGGCAGCGCGGGTCGTTGACCCCGGCCGAGATGTAGACGGGCGCCCGGACGCGGTCGACGTACGTGATGGGCGACGAGGCCTCGAACCTCTCGGGGACCTCCTCGGGTGAGCCGCCGAGCAGCGTGCGGTCCAGCGACTTCAGCGCCTCCATCTCGTCGTGGTAGGCGGTCACGTAGTCGGCAACGGGGACGGCGGCCAGGCCCAGCGCCCACGCGTCGGGCTGGGTGCCCATGCCGAGCAGCGTCAGGTAGCCGCCCCAGGAGCCGCCGCCCAGCACGAGCCGCTCGGGGTCGGCGAGGCCCGAGGAGACCGCCCACTCCCGGACGGCGGCGATGTCCTCCAGCTCGATCAGGCCGACGCGGTGCTTCAGCGCGTCGGTCCACTCGCGCCCGTAGCCGGTGGAGCCGCGGTAGTTGACCCGTACGACGGCGAAACCGTGGTCGACCCAGGCGGCCGGCTGCCCCGCGAAGGCGTCGCTGTCGTGCCAGGTGGGGCCGCCGTGGACGTCGAAGACCGTGGGGAAGGGGCCCTCTCCCGCGGGCTTCTGCACCAGGGCGTGGATCGTGCCGCCGGGGCCCTCGACCCAGGCGTCCTCGACGGGGACGGAAGGCGGCGCCTGCATGCCGGGCGGATCGAGGACGACGGTGCCGTCCGCCGAGCGCACGCGGGGCGGCTGCGCCGCCGAGGACCACAGGTACTCGACGGCGGTGCCCTCCGTGCCGCCTGCCCGGGAGCCCGGGACGGGCCGGGCCGTCGCGTCGGATACAGAGCCGGGGGGTGTCTCGATCCGGCTCAGCGTGCCCGTGGCGATCTCGTACCGCCACAGGTCGCTGCGCGCCTGGTGGCTGTGGGCGATCAGGAGGGCCTCGCCGTCCGGGTACCAGTCGGCGCTCACGTCGCCGGGCAGGTCGATCGCGAGGTCCGTCGTGGTGCCGGTGAGCGGCTCCCAGACGACGGGCTCCCAGCGGCCCCTGCGCTGGTGGGCGATGAGCAGCCGCTGGTCCCCCGCGCCGGGCGCGAACCCGAGGACGGTCAGGCCGAGTTCCTTCGTGCCGCCCTCGCTGTCGTCGAGCTCCGCGACGGTGCTTCCGTCGTCGGGGCGGACCACGCGCAGCGCGGAGTGCATGGCGTCGCCGTGCTCGGTGTGCTCGATCACCAGCAGCGTGCCGTCGTGCGAGAGCCCGCCGACGCCGGCGGACTCGCGGTGGCGGTAGATCTCGGCCGGCTCCTTGCCGGGCCGGGCGAGGTGGATCGTCGTGCCGTCCTCGTCGGTGGAGCGGCCGACGACGGCGGTTCCGTCGCGTCCGATGGCGAGCCCCGCGGGGAAGGACGGTCCGAGGCCCGGGACGGCGACCTCGTCCTCGCCGCCCTTGAACGGCTGCCGCTTCCACACGCCGAATTCGTCGCCGTCGGTGTCGTCGAACCACCAGATCTCCTCACCGTCGGGGCTGAGGGTCCCGTCGGTGGTGCCGTTGGGGCGGTCCGTGGCCTGGCGGTGCTCGTCCGTGGCGCGGTCCCACGCGTAGAGCTCGAACGTTCCCGTCACGTTGGAGATGTACAGCGAGCGGTCGGGGGCGTCCTCGGCCCATTCGGGCAGCGACACCCGCGGCGCCCGGAAGCGCTTCTCCCAGTCCGGGATCTCGCCGTCCGCCTTGGCATCCGTGTTCTGCGTCATGAGCCCATTCTCCCGCCGTGCGGGAGCCCGCCCGACGGAGGGGGACGACGCGGGGCGGCGGGTGCGGTCGTGTGCGCGCACGGACCGGCGCGGAACCGCCGTTTCGTCCGCGGGCGCCGGGGACAAGCGCACGGCTACGGGGCAGCGCGAGTACGTGACGGCGAACGGAGGCTGTGGAGATGACGGACGGCATGTCGCGACGGGCCGCTGGGCGGCGGGGACAGGCGGAGCACGCACCGGGGCCGCGGGGGCTGTCCGCCCCCGGGCCCGCGGCGAGCCGGCGGGGGATGCTCCCCGCCTCGGCCGCCGCGGGGCTCGCCCTGTTCGGCGGCGCGGGGTGCGGCACCGGCGGGAACCCGTCCGGCGCCGGTTCTGGCGCCGGGGCTGGCGGCGGGGGCAGGAGCAGCGGGAAAGCCTCGCCGTCGCCGCGCAGGACCAGGCGGCGTCCCCGACTGCCGCGCGGGGGACGCGAGTTGTTCCCGCGCTACCGCATGGTCGGGTACTGCGGACTGCCCGGCGCCGCCGCCCTGGGACGGCTGGGCAGCGGCGACCCGGATGAGCGGATACGCGAACTGGAGGAGAAAGCACAGGACTTCGGCGACGGACGTGAACTCATGCCCGTGCTGGAGCTGCTGGCGACCGTCGCCAATCCCACGCCGGGCCCGGACGGCGAGTACCGCACCCGTACGCCCCGGAAGACCGTCCGCCGCTTCCACGAACTCGCCCGTAAGCACGACGCGTTGCTGCTGCTGAACGTGCAGCCGGGACGCGCCGCCGCGCTGGACGAGGTGAAGGCGCTGCGCGAGTGGCTCGTCCGCCCTGACGTCGGTGTCGCGCTCGACCCGGAGTGGGACATGGGGCCCGGTGAGACGCCGGGCGAGACCTACGGGCACACGAGCGGGAAGGAACTCGACGAGGTGGCCGCCTACTTGGCGGATCTGGTCGAGGAGCACGACCTGCCGGACAAGCCGCTCGTCTTCCACCAGGTCTCCACCTCCGTCGTCAGCGACGAGGACGCCATACGTCCGGCCGACGGGGTCCCGGTGGTCAAGTGCGCCGACGGCATAGGCTCCCCGGACCTCAAGCGCGCGACCTGGCGCCGGCTCGTCGACGACGTGCCGGAAGGGATGCACACCGGTTTCAAGCTGTTCTACGAGGAGGACACCGAGGGCAGCCGGCTGATGAGGCCCGAGGAGGTGCTCGCGCTCCGCCCGGCACCGGAGTACGTCGTCTACGAGTAGCGCGGGCGCGCCGTCCCCGGCATGCCGGGGACGGCGCCCGGGGACTAACGCGTCCAGCCGCCGTACGGCACGGTGATCAGCTCCATGGCGTGGCGTACCGGGTCCATGAAGTACACGCCCCTGCCGCCGTCGTTGTGGTTGACGGTGCCGGGCTGCCGCATGTGCGGGTCGGCGTAGTGCTCGATGCCGCGCGTCCTGATCCGTGCGTACGCCGCCTCGAACTCCTCGTCGGAGACGAGGAAGGCGTAGTGCTGCGGAGTGATCTTGTCGGCGGGGACTGCGGCGAAGTCCAGCGTGACGCCGTTGCTGAGATCCACGGCGATGAACGGGCCCCACTCCGCGGTGATCTCGAGGCCCAGCAGTTCCGCGAAGAACTCCGCGGACTCCCGGTTGTCCCGGGCATGGACGATGGTGTGGTTCAACTCGACTGACATGAAATGCCTCCGGGGGCATCTCCCGGCACCTCCATGCCTCACCCGGCCGGTGACCGGCACGCGATGCCGTCCCCGATCGTAGGCGTTCCTGCGGTCCCGCGCCGGATGCCTGCGCGGGCTCCCGGGCGGAAGGCGCCTTCCGCCGGACACGGGCCGGGACGTAGCGGACATCCGGTACGCCGCCGTAGCGTCTTCGGCATGCCGATGAACCGAGCACATCGCCGACTCTGCAGCTCCGAGAAGTGGGCCCGCGGCGTGCGCGAGCAACTGCTGCCGTGGGCGCTGGAGGACGTCGAACTGGGCGAGGACGTCCTGGAGTTGGGCTCCGGATACGGGGCGAACCTGCGGGTCCTCGTCGAGCAGGTCCCCCGGCTGACCGCCGTGGAGATCGACGGGGACACGGCCCGGCATCTGGAGGAGGGCTGGGGCGACAGGGCGCGCGTCGTGCACGCCGACGCGTCGGCGCTGCCGCTGCCGGACGCCGCGTTCTCCTCGGTCGTGTGCTTCACGATGCTCCACCACGTTCCGGCCACGGAGACCCAGGACCGGATCTTCAGCGAGGCCTTCCGCGTGCTGCGCCCCGGCGGCTTCTTCGCCGGCTGCGACAGCCAGCCCAACTTCCGCTTCCGGCTGCTGCACATCGGGGACACGAGGAACACGCTCGTGCCCGCGGAGCTTCCTGGACGGCTCGCGGCGGCGGGGTTCACCGGTATCCGGGTCGACCGGCACCCGGAGAGCGGCGGCCTGCGCTTCCGCGGGAGGCGGCCCGCGGACGGCTGAGGGACCGGCGTCCCGGGGCGCGTCCGTCCCAGGGCCGCCACGTCCACGGTGCGTCAGCTTCGCCGCGCCCGGGGGGTGGACAGGTCTCCGCGCTGTCGATACTTTCAGCAAGTTCTTGCAACGCCTGCGGTCCGTCCCGCCGTTACCACCCCGGCGTCACGGCCCGGAGCGCGTGCGGCTGCCGGCGCGTGCGGCCCGAGCGACACCGACGGATCTGAAGGAGCCGCCGTGCCTACGCGCATGCCCCCACGCAGAACTCTCAGCCATCCGGCCGGCAAAGCGGCGTCCGCCGCCCTGCTCTGCGCCGCTCTCGCCGTGCCCGCCCTCGCACTGCCCGTCGGCGCGGGCTCCTCCGCCCCGGCCGCCTCCGCCGCGACGGAACGGGGAGCCGCCGCACAGGCCGCCGCGTCCCGTCCGGCGGCGGACGGCGACCGGCGGGACGCCGCCTCGCGGGACCGCACCTCGGGGAAGCGGGCGGCGGACCGCCTCGGAGCGACGTACGACGAGGCCGCGGGAACCATCGAGTTCAGGGTCTACTCCTCACGGGCCACCCGTATCGACGTGTACCTCTACGACGAGGCGAGCGGCGCCCAGGAGAAGACCTCGCGGCAGCTCACGAAGGACGACGACACCGACGTCTGGTCCGTCACCGTCGACGCCGCGGAGCTCGAGGCGGAGCACGGCATCGAGGGCGCCGTCCACTACGGCTACCGCGCGTGGGGCCCCAACTGGCCCTACGACGAGGCCTGGAAGAAGGGCTCCGACGCCGGCTTCCGCAGCGACGTGGACGCCGAGGGCAACCGCTTCAACCCCAACAAGCTGCTCTTCGACCCCTACGCCCGCGAACTCAGCCACGATCCGCGCACGTCGGCGCAGAACAGCGAGGACGTCTACGCCACGGGGCCGCAGCACCGCACCGAGGACAGCGGGCAGCAGGCCCCCAAGGGCGTCGTGCTGGCCGAGGACGGCACGGACACGGGCACGAAACCGTCCGGCGCGCTGAAGGACGACGTCCTCTACGAAGTGCACCTGCGCGGCCTGACGAAGAACGACGCCTCCGTCCCCGAGGACGAACGCGGCACCTACCGGGGCGCGGCCCGCAAGGCGGCGGAGCTCGCCGAACTGGGTGTCACCGCCGTGGAGTTCCTGCCGCTGCAGGAGAGCCAGAACGACGCCAACGACGCCGACCCGCAGGACACCGCCGACGACAACTACTGGGGCTACGAGACGCTCAACTTCTTCGCCCCCGACCGCCGTTACGCCGCCGACCGCAGCCCGGGCGGGCCGACGCGCGAGTTCAAGGCGATGGTCAAGGCGTTCCACGACGCGGGCATCAAGGTGCTCGCCGACGTCGTCTACAACCACGCGGGCGAGGGCGGCCCCTACGAGGAGGACGACAAGGACACCTACAACCTCTTCTCGCAGCGCGGTCTCGACAACCCCGCCTACTACTCGCTGACGGCCGACCGGCAGAGCCCGGTCGACAACACCGGTGTCGGCGGCAACGTCAACACCCGCGGGAGCGCGAGCCGTCAGCTCATCGTGGACTCCCTCGCGTACTGGAAGGACGAGCTGGGCGTCGACGGGTTCCGCTTCGACCTGGCGCCGGTCCTCGGCAACACCTGCGAGCACGAGTGCTTCCGCTACGACAGGGACGACCCCGGTACCGCCCTGAGCGCCGTCACCGAAGCGCTGCCCCCGCGTCCCGCGAAGGGCGGGCCCGGCACGGACCTCATCGCGGAGCCGTGGGCGCTGGGCGAAGGCACCTACCAGGTCGGCGAGTTCCCCGCGGGCTGGGCCGAATGGAACGACCAGTTCCGCGACACCTTCCGCCGCGACCAGAACAGCATGGGCAGCGAGGAGATCACGCCCGGGCAGCTCGCGACGCGCCTCGCCGGTTCCTCAGACCTGTACGGGGACGACGGACGCCACCCGTGGAACTCCGTCAACTTCATGGTCGCGCACGACGGTTTCACGCTCGCCGACCTCTACCGCTGCGACAAGAAGGACAACGGCCAGCCCTGGCCCTACGGCCCGTCGGACGGCGGATCGGACAACAACATTTCCTGGGACCAGGGCGGCGGCGCGGCGGCCCAGCGCCAGGCGGCCCGCAACGGGATGACGTTCCAGATGCTCTCCGCCGGCACGCCCATGATGACCGGCGGCGACGAGTACCTGCGCTCCGTCAAGTGCAACAACAACCCCTACAACCTCGACTCCGAGGCCAACTGGCTGGGGCACGAACCGGACGCCGATCAGAGGACGTTCCACACGTTCACCCAGCGCATGATCGCCTTCCGCAAGGCGCATCCGGCGCTGCGGCCGTCCGGGTTCTACAGCGACGCCGACGGCAACGGGAACGGCATGCCGCAGCTGAGCTGGCACACCCCCGAAGGCGCTGCGCCCACTGAGGCGTACTGGAACGACCCGGACAAGCACGCCCTGGGCTGGCGCCTCGACGGCACCGAACTCGGCGACCCGGCCGACGCCCTGTACGTCGCGTACAACGGATGGTCGGAGGCCGTCGAGTTCACCCTGCCCTCCCCGGGTGAGGGCAAGAAGTGGCACGTCGTGACGGACACCGACAGCGCCGCCGAAGGAGAGGACCAGGTGGCGTCCCCCGGCTCCGAGAAGCCGCTCGGCGGAGAGGGGACCGTGCACTCCGTGAAGGGACGCTCGGCGCTCGTGCTGATCGCCAGGTAGCGGGCGCCCGCCGCCCCGTGCCGCCCGGCCTCCCCGGCCGTCCGTCCGCGCCCACCCGGGGGTTGCCGGGCGGCACGCCCCTCCGTACGGTCGTCCGCATGCCACGAGCCGCCTCCGCGCCCACCCGGTACAGGAGGCCGGTCTGCGCCGTCGTCGCGTCAGCCGTCCTCCTCCTCGGCGCGGGCTGCTCCGGCGGATCCTCCCCTGACGGCCCCCGCGAGAGCCGGCAGGACGGGCCGTCCTCGGCCGGCCCGTCGTACCCGTCCGCGGGCCCGCTGGAAGGGCCGTACGAGGTGCGCACCCAGACGGTCGGGCCGGACGACGTGGGCGGGAGGTTCCGCGGCGGCACGGTCTACTACCCCGCCGACGGCTCCCGCGACTACGGCGTCATCGCCGCCTCGCCGGGGCTGGGCGCCGACCAGTCCATGGTGCAGGCGTACGGCGCGCTGCTCGCGTCGCACGGGTTCGTCCTGATCACGTTCGACACGAAGACGCCGCAGGACAGCCCGGCGCAGCGCGGCCGCCAGATGCTGGACGCCCTCGACTGGGCGGCGGAGCACAGCGCCGCCGCCGGACGCGCCGACCCGGACCGGCTGGGCGTGATGGGCCACTCGATGGGCGGCGGGGCGGCTCTCCACGCGGCCTCCCGTGATCCGAGGATCAAGGCGGCGGTGCCGCTGACCCCCTACGCGGGGAAGCGCGACTGGTCCGGGGTCACCGCCGCGACCCTCGTCGTCAGCGGCAGCGACGACGAGGTCGCGCCGCCCTCCGGCCACGCCCGGGCCTTCTACGACGGCTTGGACGACGCGAAGGAGAAGGCCTACCTGGAGCTGAAGGGCGACCACTTCGTGGCGACGCCGCCGGACCGGCTGGTCTCGCGGCAGACGGTCGCGTGGTTCAAGCACTTCGTCGGGGGAGACAAGGCCGCGGGCGAGGACCTCTGCCCCGCGCCCCGGGAGGAGCGGGTCGTGGCGTCCCGCGACACCTGCCCGTACGGGTAGGGGACGCGAGCGGGGAGCCGGACGGGAGGCAGCGGGGCGAGCGGGGGTCCCCCGGGGCCGGAGGTCGGCGTCGCCGGTCGCTCAGCGCGCGTGACGGGATCCCTTGCTCGGCGGCAGCCCCGCGCGGGCTTCGACCTCCTCGGGACGGAACGCGCCGGGACCGTTCCACTCGGCGAGCAGCACTGTGGCGTCGTCGTCGATGTGCTCGTCGTGGTACTCGAGGATCGTGCGCACCAGACGGCGCAGCGTCTCGGGGACCGACAGCCCGTCCGCGTGCTGGCGGATCAGGAAGTCCAGGAAGTTCGCGAGGCCGAACTCCTGCCCCGTGGGGCGGCGGGCCTCGGTGATCCCGTCGGTGTAGAAGACGAGCCGGTCGCCGGGCTGGAGGGTCTCCCGGCACAGCTCCGCCGGATAGTCGAAGGCGGTGCCGAGAGGCGGACCCGGTGCGCACTCCAACTGGGTGACCCAGCGGCCGGCCCGGATGACGACAGGCGGGTAGTGGCCGTGGTTGACCCAGGTCAGACGGCCGGTGCGGGTGTTCAGATCGGCCATCACCGCGGTGGCGAAGCGGTCTCCGCCGAACTGGCTGGCGAGGACGCGGTCCACCCCCGCGGCCACCTGCTCCAGCCCTCTGCCCTGGCGCCGCCCGCTGCGTGCGGCGGCCATGGCGAGGTTCGCGGTGAGCCCGGCAGCGGTGTCGTGCCCCATGGCGTCGTAGATCGCCAGATGGACGACCTGGCCGGACGTGGCGTAGTCGAAGGCGTCACCGCTGACCTCGTAGGCGGGCTCCATCACCGCGCTGACCACCACGCGGTCGTCGGCGTAGGTGCGGGGAGGCATGAGCGTCCACTGCATCTCGGCCGGGACGTTCATCGATGCGCTGCGCACCAGGCGGGCGTGGGCGTCGCTGTAGTGCCGCTTGCTGACGATGAGGAGCGCCACAGCACCGGCCAGGGACCTCAGAGCCGACCGGGTCCCGCCGTCGTCCGACGGGGTCCGCGCCCGCAGGACGCCCAGCCGCTCGGTTCCGTCCAGCAGGGGGACCCACCACAGGACGTCCTCCTGGCCGGTCTCGGCCACCCGGACGATCTCCCCGTACTGGAACGCGCGCCCCGCGACCGTCCCCTCGACCGGCAGCTCCGAGTCCTCACCGTCGTGCCCAGGCCGCAGCCCCGGTCCGAGCAGCAGCCGCAGCACGCGTTCCTGCACGTCCGTGAGGTAGACGCGGACCCCGTGGAAGCCGGCTTCCTCGGAGTGTTCGGCGACCCGTGCCGCCACGCGCTCCAGCGGCATCACATGGCTGTCGAGCAGCAGCCGGCTCAGCAGACGGTCCTGTGCCCTCGACATGGCCACATCCCTTCAACCGTCGTCATGACCGGCGCCCGACTTCATCATCCGGCCTGGCGACGGCATCCGCACGGGCACGCGCGGCGAGCGGCCCGCACGCGCCGCCCCGGCGGAAGGCGGGATCGCCGTCCCGGGGGCCGCTTGAACCGGCCGCCCAGGTGGAATGCGGAGGGAGGCCGGCGCGCGCCGTGCGAGGAGGTCCGCGCCGCACCGGGGCAGGGAAACCCCGAGGTGCCCGAGGGAACCCCGGGGCAGGAGCGCAGCGCGAGGAAGGAAGGGACCGCATGCAGCACACCCCGACACCGGGCACGGAACCGTCCCGGCGAGAGCCGGACGGGCCGGAGCCCGGCGTGCAGCTGACCGACGCCCCCGCCGAGGAGGACCTGGCCCGGATATCGGCGGCGCTGGACGAGTTCAACGTCGCCGAGACAGGCGTCGACGACCGGCGCCCGCTGGCCGTCCTCGTCAGGGACCCCGGAACGGGAGAGGTCCTCGGCGGCATGTCCGGTCACACGTCGCTGGGGCTCCTCTTCGTGGAGTCCTTCCACCTGCCGGACGAGCTGCGCGGCTCCGGCTTCGGCACCGCAGTCCTGCGGGCGGCCGAGGAGGAGGCGCGCAGGCGGGGCTGCCGCAACGCCGTCCTGTACACGCTCAGCTTCCAGGCGCCCGGCTTCTACGAGAAGCACGGCTGGCAGGTCTTCGGCGACGTGCCGTGCGAACCGCCGGGCACCAGCCGGGTCTTCATGACCAAGGCCCTGACCTGACGGGCCGCAGGCCCGCGCGTCCGGCGTGGCGCGGGAGGCCGCGGCGTCCGGTGGGGCAGGGGGTGGTCCGCGCGTCCGGCGGCGCGGGGAGCGGTCAGGCAGCCTCGCGTCGCCGCCGGCAGGCCAGGCACTGCTCCGCGGTCGGCACCGCCAGGAGACGCTCGCGTCCGAGCGGGCGCGAGCAGTCCGTGCAGACGCCGTAGGTGCCGTCGCGGAGACGCTCCAGCGCGGCCACCGTCCTGTCCAGCCGGGCGAGCGCCTCCGCCGACCGGCTGCGCAGCTGCTCCCCGGAGGCCTTCCTGGTCCCGGCGTCGGCGGCGTCCAGATCGCAGTCCCCGCGCAACTGGTCCTCGGCGTCCCCTGCGGCCTCGACCTCCCGGCGCAGCGCCTCCGACCGGTCCAGCAGCTCCCTGGCGACCGCTTCACGCTCGTCGGGGCCCAGACCGTCGGGGACCGGACCGTCGTGAGCGTCCGCCTCGTGCCGCGCGTCCGGTCCGTCCCGCCGGTCGCGCCCGTCCTGCTCCCCGGGGGCGCCCCGCGCGCCGGGGCCGCCGCGCCGCTCGTCCTCCACGGCTCTCCCTCCGTCCGCCGTCCCAACCGCTTCCGGACGGCGTTCCCCGCCGCCCGTACCCCGCGTACCCAGTGCGCCCGGGGTACGCGCGCCCCCGGAGCGCCGGCGGCGCGCGGACGGCACGGATCCCCGCCACCATCGGTGTTATGCCGCCTCCGCTCGTGACCTTCGGCCACAGCACCGCCGCCCGCGACGCGCTGGCCGCGCTCCTCCACGGGGCCGGCGTCCAGGCGGTGGTCGACGTCCGTACCGCGCCGGGCAGCCGGAGGAACCCCGACGCCGGACGCGGCGAGCTGGAGCGGTGGCTGCCGGAGGGCGGCATCGGCTACCGCTGGGAGAAGAGGCTCGGCGGCTTCCGGACCGTCCCGGAGGACTCTCCCGACGTGGTCTGGAGGAACAGCCAGTTCCGGGGCTACGCCGCCCACACCCGTTCCCCGGAGTTCGTGGCGGCGGTGGACGAGCTGCTCGGCGAGGCCGCCGCGACGAGGACGGCGGTCATGTGCAGCGAAGCCGTCTGGTGGCGGTGTCACCGCCGCCTCATCGCCGACTTCGCCGTCCTCGCACGCGGCGTCCCGGTCCTGCACCTCATGCCCGACGGCCGCCTCACCCCGCACCCCCCGATGCGGGGTGCCCGCGTCCGCGACGACGGCCTGCTCGTCTACGACGGCGCGGCCGCCGCTTAGACCCCGCCCCGGCAGCGCGGAAACGTTGCCGCACGGGGGCGTCCGCACCGCGCGCGACGGCGGACGCGGGAGAGGCCGGACCGGGCGCCTCACGTACGATCCAGCCCAGGGACAGCGCGCCTCCCCAGCCGCGGGACACCCCTCCGGCCACCGGAGAGAGGCGTGCCGACGGACGTTTCCCGGGGATCGGATGCTCGAGCCGTACGAAGTGAAGGCCGCTCTCGGGCTACGGGAGATCACGACCCCGTCGCGCGGGGCCGAGATCCGCGAGACGCAGCTGTGCGGCGACGGCTGGACCGCGCCCGCGGAACCCCTGGAGAACACCCTCCTCGTCGTACCGGACGGCGCGCGCTGGCCGCTGCACGACCCGTGCGCGCGGCTCCGCGAACTCGCGAGCCGCCAGACGGCCGGTGTGGTCGCCGTCCCGCAGCACGCCGGGCGGCTGGCCGACGCGGCCGCCCGGTGCGGAGCCCCGCCGATACTCGCCCCGTCCGGCCGCCACATCGACGCGGCCGAGCTGAAGTCCCGCCTGGACCGGCGCCTTTCGGACGCCGCACGGGCCCACCAGTCACAGCGGAGGGCCGTCTCCCGCAGGGCGGCGCTCCTCCACACCCAGGAACGCGGTCCCGGCCGGCTGCTGGACCTGCTCGAGGAGCAGACCGCCGCCCGCGTCGTTCTCCTGGAACAGGACCCGCGGACGCGCACGTGGGACGTCCTCCGCCAGGACCGGGCGAACCCCGCGCTCACCCCGGACGAGCAGCGGACGCTGGACGCGGAGAGCGAGTTCCTCAGCCGGCTCACCGGGCGCTCGGCCACGGCGAAGTTCACGACCGCGCGGCACGCCGCCCTCGCCTACCGCATCGAGTCGAGCGGCCCCCGCCCGCAGGTCCTCCTCGCGCTCCGCACCTCCCCCTGGCCGCGCCGGGTGATCAGGCTCCTCGAACAGGCCGTGGAGAAGGCCGAGTTCCTCATCCAGCGGCAGGACCTGCTGGCCAGCCAGTACGCCGTACGCGCCCAGGTGCTGCGGCACCTCCTCGACGGGAAGACCGCCCTGGCCGCGCGTGACGCCTCGTCACTGGGACTTCCGGACCTGTGCGGTTCGCCCGCGGTGCAGGTCTGCGTCGTCGAAGCGGCACCGGGCGAACCTCTCGCCCCTCTGTCGGCGGCCGTGCAGGACGCACTGCGGGGCGGTTGCCTCACCGTCGGCGACCCCGACGACGAGCGGCGCCTCATCGTGCTGCGGCAGGCGTGGCCGCCCGACGCGGACGAGAGCTCCGCCGCCGAGCAGCTCCAGCCGCTCGTCGCCTCCGTGGCCGGACGCGCCACCGGAGTCAGCCGCCCCGTCCCGTGGCCCGCCACCCGGAAGGGCGTCGACCAGGCGTCGGGAGCGCTGCTCACAGCGCGGGAACGCCTGGACCGCGTGGCCGTCGGCACGCTCGGCGCCTCCATCGCCGACGTCCTGCCCCCCGGTGCCGAGCACTGGTCGCGCGTGCTGCTGCGGCCGTTGAGCGCCAAGTACGACGGGCCGGAGCTCACCCGGCGGCTGGAGCAGTGCCTGACCACTCTCACGACGCCCTCCTCCAGGAGCGATCCGCACCGCAGGACGGCACGCCGCCGGCTCCGGGAGACCGCGGAGACAGTGGGCCTCGTACGCCCCGACGAGCCGCTGACCCTCGCCGCCTCAGCCGTCCTCTACCTCGCCATCCGGATCCGCGCGCAGTGCCCTCCCACCGCGGTCGAGGGCGAGGTGCCGCCGCTGCGCACCCTGCTCACCGCCCGCGAGGGACGCACGCACGCCGAACGCCTCTTCCGCGGGCTCCCGCTCGCCGCTCGCGGCTTCCTGCGGACCTGGCTGCTGCAGCACCAGGCGCACCAGGGGCGTACCGCGGAAGCCCTGGGCGTCGGACGGAACCGGATTCCGGAACGCATCAAGAAGCTCGCCGCCGAACTGCCGCCCCGCTCCCTCACGCTGTCCCAGCCGGGGAGCTTCCGCTTCGAGCTCTACCTGGCGCTGCTGGCGGCCGGGGAGCGCGCGCCGCTGCCCGACCCGGTGGCGCAGCCGGTTCCGGGTGCCGCCGATCAGGGCCGGCCGGACGAGTCCGCCGGGCCGGGCCGGGGCCGCCCCGCGCCGTCCCGTCCGCGGCCCCGGCACGACCAGGCCGCCCTGACGAGGCCCCGCTACCCGCTGCCGGTCTCCGCCGACGGGTACCGGCTCAAGAGGGTGTCCGTGGCGAACGTCTACGACGAACTCCTCGGCGGCGACGCGGTGTACCCGGAGGACAGCGAGGTCGCCCGGCGCATCGAGCGCGTCTTCCCCGCCCGGCCCTGCGCCGTCGGCGTCCAGCAGTTCCTCGGCCGTGCCCTGCGTGCCCTCGCAGACGAGGGGGTCGAGCAGTTCCTCGACGTCGGACCCGGCAACCCCACGGACCCCGGCGGCCATGTGACGGCGCAGATGCTCGTCCCGCACGCCCGCTACGTGGCGGTCGACAACGACGAACAGGTCGTCGCCCACTGGAGGAACGCCCTGCGGGACGAGCCCGGCACCCCGGAGGGCCGCGCCGCCTGCATGCGGGGCGACGCGACCCGTCCCGGCGAACTCCTCGCCCTGCCCGGCCTGTTCACGACGGAGGACGTCCCCGGGGTGCTGGACCCCGAGCGCCCGGTCGGCCTCCTGCTCGGCGCTCTGCCGTCGTTCCTCGACGGCAGGCGCACCCGCGGCATCGTGCGCCGGCTCATGGAGCCGCTCGCGCCCGGCAGTTGCGTCGTCGTCGCACACGCCACCGCCGACTTCACCGGCGACACCATGCCCGAGTCGGCGAGGATCTGGGCCGACAGCGGCGTCACCGTCAACTTCACCGGCCGCGACGGAGTGGCGCAGCTCGTGGCGGGTCTCGACGTCCTCGACCCGGGCATCGTCGCGGCTCCCCGCTGGCGGCCCGTACCGGACGCTCCCGTGCCCCTCGACTCCGAAGTGGGCATGTACGCCGTCGTCGCACGGAAGGGGTAGCGGTGCCGGGGCGGGCGGCCGACACTTCCCGTGGCCCCGGCCAGGAACCCGCTGCCAGGGCCCCCGCTGCCAGGAATCCGCTGCCAGGGACGAGCTCCCGCCGGCCCCGCGTCCGCCCGCCGCGCCCTACCTCCACGTGCCGACGACCGTGCCGCAGCGACCTGGACTTGCACCGACTCGCACCCGGTAACGGACCCGCCGACCGGTTTCTGACCCACATGCACGGCCCCTGCCCCACATGCACGGTGCAAAGCGGACACCGGGCGGATGCCGCCGCGATCAGGACGGCTGCCCGGCCTACCAGGGGCTCGTCACCCGGACGTAGCGTCTTGCACGGCACAGGCCGACGGTCCGACAAGGGGGGAGCCGTTGTGCGGGTGAGGCAGGGCCCGTGACGGGTGCGCCCCGCCTCGGCACGACGGCATCGGCGCCAGGCAGTCTCTGCACCGGCTTCCGGCGCTGAGCCGGGTCCGTCCGCCTGCCTTCCCGGGGCGGCTGCTCCACCGCCAGGGCACCGACAGCCGCCCCGGGCCCATGCCTCTCACCGTCCCCTCGCGGCGTCCGGCTTCCGGCGTCCCGGACGACGAGGGGCCGCGCCCGTTCCGGGCGGCAACGCGCGGCACGGCCGGAGGCGGCCCCGGCGCTCCGTGATGCAATGGCGGGAGATCCGACGCCGCACGGCCGGAACGGCCGGCGGGAACTACCCACAGGACCACCGTGCGTGAATATCTGCTGACCCTGTGCGTCACGGCCGCGGTCACCTACGTGCTCACCGGCCCGGTGCGCAAGTTCGCCATCGCCAGTGGCGCCGTGCCGCAGATCCGCGCGCGCGACGTGCACCGCGAACCGACGCCCCGGCTGGGCGGCATCGCGATGTTCGGAGGGCTCTGCGCGGGCCTGCTGGTGGCCGGACAGCTGACGAACGTCCGCGAGGTCTTCGCGACGACGAGCGAACCCCTCGCCCTGCTCTCGGGCGCCTCTGTGATCTGGCTCATCGGCGTGATCGACGACAAGTGGGCGGTGAGCGCGCTCCTCAAGCTCGGCGGTCAGATCGTCGCCGCGGGAGTGATGGTGCTGCAGGGGCTGATGGTCCTGTGGCTGCCCATCCCCGGGGTCGGCCCGGTCCACCTCGACGACAAGCAGGGGATGCTCGTCACGGTCTTCCTGATCGTCGTCACGATCAACGCCGTGAACTTCGTGGACGGTCTGGACGGGCTCGCCTCCGGCATGATCTGCATTGCCGCCACGGCGTCCTTCATGCACGCCTACCGCATGTGGTACGGCTACGGCATCGAGTCAGCCGCCCCCGCCACGCTGTTCGCCGCCGTACTGATCGGCATGTGCGCGGGCTTCCTCCCGCACAACCTCCACCCGGCGCGGATCTTCATGGGCGACTCCGGGTCCATGCTCATCGGTCTCGTCCTCGCCGCGAGCGCGGTGTCGGTGACCGGCCAGGTGGACCTCGACCTGCTCGGGGAGAGGGTGGGCACCCGCGAGGCCACCCACGCGATGGTGCCCGTCTACATCCCGCTGCTGCTGCCGCTGACCGTCATCGCCCTGCCGGTCGCGGACCTCTTCCTCGCCGTCGTGCGCCGCACGTGGAACGGCAAGTCGCCCTTCGCTCCCGACCGCGGTCATCTCCACCACCGGCTGCTGGACGTGGGGCACTCGCACCGCCGCGCCGTGCTCATCATGTACTTCTGGTCGGCCCTGATCGCGTTCGGGACGGTCGCGTTCTCCGTGGACAGCCGGAGCGTGTGGGTCGTCGCGGGCATCGTCGCCGCCAGCGCGATCGGACTCGCGCTGCTGCTGCTTCCGCGCTTCGCGCCGGGCTGGGCGCGGCGGCTCGTGCCCCTCCGCAGCGGGCACACCGCCCCCGCGGACACCCCCGGAGACCCGGCGCCCGCCGCCCCGGACCCCGCCGCCCCGGACCCGGGAACGCCACGGGAGGACGGGCAGAGGACGTCCTCGCTGGCCGGCGACTGACCGGATGAGCGGGGCCGGGCCGACTCCGGCCCGGCCCGTCACACAGGTCAGCCGGCCGTCACCTGCTCTTCCCCCGGGCGTCGCGGACGGCGTCCCGGACGCGGTCCATGATCGACGCGAACGGCCCGGCGACCGCGTTCCTGGCAGCCGTCTCCGTCCCCGGGTGGGGATGCGTCGGGGCGGCGGCCTCGGCCGCCTTGAGGGCCTTGGCCATGTTCGCCAGCTTCTTGGGGTCGTTCATCCTGCGCAGGTGCGTGAACTCGTACCGCTCCTCCGCACGCGCGTGCTTCATGACGTCCATGCGCAGTTCGACCAGGGCCGGCAGGAACGCCGAGTCCTCGACGTCCATGCTCTCCAGGCGGGACAGCGCCTCCTTGGCCTTGCGCTCCTCCTCCAGCCGGTCGGCCACGACCTGTTCGCCGCCCTCCGCGGCCTTCCGCGCGACGGGGTGCACGATCTGCTCCTCCGCCGTCTCGTGCACGGCGAGCATGCGCACCAGCCGGTGGAACGCGTCGCGGCGGTCGTCCCCCTTCGTCTTCTCGACTTCGTCGAACAGGTTGCGGATCTCGCCGTGCTGCTGGATCAGCAGCGCCACGACGTCCTTCTCGGGATCCGGCGCTCCGAGCGGTGTTGCTGGGCTCACGTCATCCTCCGGGCTTCGTGCCGAGCGGGACGCTCAGCGGTTCCAGTGGTTCCAGTCCTCGCGCAGAGCGGGAACCGGGTGCTCGCCTTCCTGCATGCGGTAGTCGCGGCCGAAGGCCTCCTGGTGCTCCGTCATGACCTGGTCGCTGGGGGCGGGCCCGCCGTCGTTGAGCGCCGCCTGCATCGCCTCGAACCGCTCGTGCGCCTCGCGCACGTAACCCGTGCCGAGCGTCGTGAGGTCCAGCTGCTCCTCGATCACCTGACGTACGTAGTTCTTGTTCGGCTCGAAGGTGAGCACGTTGGGCAGGGCCGGTGCCAGGATCTCGGCCGGCTCGCGCCCGTCGTTGCGCCGCATCAGCTCGCACGCCTGGTGGAGGTGTTCCAGCTCCATGTTCAGGTGGAGCTCCCAGAGCGCCTTCACCTTGGGGTCGCTCTCCTGCTCCATGAAGGAGTGGTAGAGGTAGCACTCGTTGTACTCGTGGTTGACGAGCTGCTCCCACCACGTCTCGCCCTGGTCGACCAGGGACTCGTAGTGGGTGACGTGCTCCTCCTCGATCATCCCGATCTCCTGGTAGAGCTGACGGGCGATCGGCTCCATGTACGTCGGGCCGACGTTCATGTAGAAGTTCATCGTCTGCTGCTCCGCCGCCATGATCGTGAGCGCGTGCAGCTTCGAGAGAGGGTCCGTGCGCGACCGGTCGTAGGGCTCCCGCAGGTTGTCGACGGGGGCGCGGTGGTGCAGCGGCGTCGGCCGTCCCGGCATCACCTCGGTCAGCCCGTCGACGATCGACTCCGCCTTGCGGTGCTCGATCAACTCGTACAGGTTGGCGTACCGGTACAGGTGGTCGAAGTCCTCCAGCAGGCCGAACTGGTAGGCCTGCTTCAGATACGGGTCGGGCTCCGCACGCGCCACCCACGCGGTGAGGTCGACGGCCACCTGCTCGTAGGCGATCGTCGTCTCCAGCACCGAGGAGACGCCGGGCAGCAGCCAGTTCACCGCCTTCTGCTGCTGCGACTCGATGTACCGCACGCGCGCGAGCATCTGCCTGACGTCGGGGTCGGTGCAGTGCCGCGCGAACTGGTGGCTGAAGAGGATCGCCTCGACCTCGATCCCGTTCATCGCGATGACCCGGCACCTCGTGTACGGGTCGCAGTGGTCCGGATCGAGGGGAGCCACGTTCAGCTCCCGCCAGTTCCGCACCTGCCTGTCCAGCGGGATGCCCCGCTGCTCCAAGGGGTTGAAAGACACAGATCCTCCGCATCGACGCTCGAGCAGGAAGCGACGAGGTACCCGGGGCGCGGCCCGCAAGGCCGGGAGAGGGGCACCGCAACCCGGATGTCGGCGGCATGCAACGCAGATGCCGCATGCGCTGCCGCCATCGGAGCCGCCGGGTGTGTCAGCTGAAGGAGCGGCGGTACGTGCTGGGGCTGACCCCGGTGACCTTCCTGAAGCGGTCGCGGAACGCGGTGGCGAGCCGAAGCCGGCCTGGGCGCCGATGCGCTCCACGGAGTGCCCCGTGGTCTCCAGCAGGTGCTGGGTCTGGCGCCTCACCTGGCGGCAGGCCGTCACGAAGCCGTTGCGCCTGAACCTGGCCTTCGACGTCACCGTCGAGGGCGACACCCTGAGCGGCGTCTCCAAGGCGGGACGGGCTTCCGGCGTCGAACGTCACAGGACGGCGCCGCACCGCCTGAGCGCGGACGGAGCACCACCGGCGGGCGCGAGCCCGTCCGCTTCGGGCCCCGTCCGCTCCGGGTCAGTCCCGGACGCGAGTCCGTTCCGTACGAGCACCCGGCCTGGCCCGCGCGAGTGGCGCGGGCCAGCGGCCCCGCGTCAGAGACCGGCACCCCCGCCCGTCACAGCCACACGGCGTCGCTGACGGACCCGAGGCTGGTGCCGGAGAGACGGCGGTGGAGCGTCATGGCCTGGTCCTCGGTGAGCGAGGCGACGTGGTCGGCCGCCGCGCGCAGGGGATCGCCGTGCAGTTCGAGCTCCTCCGCCCTGTCGGTGGGGAGCAGCCGCGGCGACTCGTAGGTCCAGCGCAGCAGTTCGGAGACGATGCGCTGCTTCCCGTGCTGCTGGGTGGCGAGCGCCGGACGGTCGATGACGTAGCACCAGACCAGCTCTTTCAGCAGGTCGCAGGCGGCCCGGCGCTCCGGCGGGACGACGAGCGCGGCGCTGTAGCGGATCGCCGCCGGACCGTCGACCTCCAGCTCGATGTCGCGCGTGAAGTGGTCGATCAACTGAGCCGTCCGGGCGTTGACGGCGACGTCGTCCTCGTGGCGCCCGGCATAGGGCCCCGGCACCGACAGTGCTTTCGCCACGTCGGCCAGCAGCTCCACGGCTTCCCGGCGGTCGAACGGCGTGCCGGCCCGGCGGCGCTTGTCCTCCACGTAGTCCAGGAAGCGCTGCGTCTCCCGCTCGGTCTCGGCACCCGCGGCGCCCGGGGGCGGGAAGAGCGCGGCAAGCGGGATCAGACCCGTCCGGTAGAAGTCCTCCACGTCGTGGCAGGCGTAGGTGACGTCGTCGGCCCAGTCCATCACCTGCTCCTCGACGGGCACCGCGTCGTCACCGCGGCCGTCCCGCACCCACGCGAACGCCTCCCGGTCGACTGCGTAGACGCCCCACTTCGCGTGCCGCGCGGGGTCGCCGTCGCGCGGGGCGCGTTCCCAGGGGTACTTCGTCGAGGCGTCGAGGCAGGCGCGCGTGAGGTGCAGTCCGCGGTGGCCCGGATACTTGTGGGCCGCGAGAAACGTGAGGATGTGGAGGGTCTGGGCGTTGCCCTCGAAACTGTCGAGCAGGCCGCCCGCGAAGTGCAGTTCGTCCATCGTCGCCCGCAGCGCGGTCTCCCCGGCGTGGCCGAAGGGCGGGTGGCCGATGTCGTGCGCCATGCAAGCCGCTTCGACGAGCGCCGGGTTGGGGCCGCCGTAGCGCCGCTCCAGACGTTCGGCCATCCGCCGCCCGAGCTGGGCGACCTTCATCGAGTGGGTCAGCCGGGTGTGGTAGGCGCCGAGTTCACCACTGGCGACGACCTGGCTCTTCCCTGCGAGCGCGCGCCACTGCGTGGAGTACAGGATCCGGTCCACGTCGTGCTCGAAAGCCGACCGCTGCCCGTCGTCCGCCACCCGGCGGCGCAGGGAGTGCTGTTCGAGGTCCTCGTCGCTGTAGTGAGCCAGTCTCATGACGGGATGGTAGTGCGGTGACGGGCGGCGTCCCCGCGGCGGCGGCGCCGGCCCGCGGACGTCCGGAGCGGGGAAGCTTGGTCCACCAAGGCGGGCCACGAGGAGCACGCCCCCTCCTACGATTGAGCGCGCGGCAGCAACCTCACCTGGGAGAAGGACAGTTGGCATGACCGAGGAGTCCATCGGAGTCGACCAGTCGAAGCCGAGCATCGCCCGCGTCTACGACTACCTCCTCGGCGGCAAGGACAACTACGAGGCGGACCGCGCCATCGGGGACAAGTTCAAGAACGACCTGCCCGGTTCGTTCGGTGGCCATCGCACACGCCAACCGGCAGAACCTCGTCCGGGCCGTCGCGGAGATCGCCCTCGCCGGGACAGACCAGTTCATCGACGTTGGCAGCGGCCTGCCGACCGCGGACAACGTCCACCAGGTCGCGCTGCGCCACGCTACGGACGCCCGCGTGGTCTACATCGACAGCGACCCCATCGTCCTCGCCCACGGCCGCGCCCTCCTGGAGGAGAACGCGCGCATCCGCGTCATCCAGGCCGACGTCCGCGACCCGCGGAGCATCCGGGAGCATGCGGAGACGACCGGCCTGATCGACTTCGAGCGGCCCGTGGCCGTGATCCACAGCGCGGTCCTGCATCACGTCAACGACGACGAGGATCCCGGCGCGATCGTCCGCTACTGGCGGGAACAGGTCTGCTCCGGCAGCTACTTCTTCATCTCCCACTTCCGCAGTGGCGACAACCCGGAGACCCGTGAGGCCGAGGCGCTGCTGCCGAGCACCTTCGGGCGCGGACGGTGGCGGACGGACGAAGAGATCCGCGCCCTGTTCGACGGACTGGAGCTCCTCGAACCGGGAATCGTCCCCTGCCCCCTGTGGCGGCCGGAAACCGGCGCGGACAGCGGCGAGTTTGGCGCGGCGCGGCGCGAACTGACCGTATGGGAACGGCTCATCGCGGGCGGCCTGGCACGCAAGCCATGAACTCGACGACGATAGCCCGGAGTTGGTGTGGGCTCCGCGTTTCGTCGCGCTCCCCGGTGTCACGATCGGACGGGGTGCGGTCGTCGGCACCGGAGCAGTCGTCACCAAGGACATGCTCCCCGACTCGCTGGTGACGGGACCGGTCGCCGGCGTGCGCAAGCGGTGGAACGCCTGACGCCGTCCAGCCCGCGGCCGGCCGGCCGCCCCGGTACGTTCCGAGCCGTACATGGCGAGCGGCAGCCGGCCCCGGCCGCGGACCGGCATCGCCGCTCCGCGATCCCGTGGGACTCAGCGCCGCCGGCGCCACGCCGCGAACGCGACGACGATCCCGACGGACAGCACCAGCGTGACGAGAATCGATCCCTCGACTCCGGAAGAACCGCCCGTGAGCAGGGAATTCGCGCTCGAAGACTCCTCGACGGTCACAGCGAGTTCTGCATCTCGTTCCCCGAGACGCGGATGCCGAAGACGTTGCCCTGGACCCAGTTCCACACCGCGTGCCACGCGCACACCGCAACGAGGCCGCCTTCCCTGACCGCCCAGAAGCGACGTGCCCTACTCAGGATGCCTGTCCGAGCCCGCGAATTCACCCGCCCCACCAGGCCTTTCCCGTCGGCGACGATGCCGCCGCATGGGGCGGAGCGTGCTGTCCGAAATCCGCCAGTGAGTCCGGCCTGCGGACCGTCAGAGTGGAGGTGGAGCGACCGGTGAGGGAGACGGCGAGGTACTGCCTCACCGTCCCTGCCGTCCGGAAGCGCGCTGCTGCCTCACGTTCCGGCGGGCGGCAGGAGCCTGGAGCCTGCCCTCAGCACAAGGAGCCCCTCACGCATGACCGAGCCTTCTGCCAGTGACATCAGCGATCGCGTGGCGGCCGAGGACTGGCCCGCGCTCGCGCCGAGCTGAACGAGCACGGGAGCGCCCTCACCGGCCGGCTCCTGACCGACGGCGAATGCCGCGCGGTCGCGGGGCTGTACGACGAAGAGGAGCACTTCCGCACCACGATCGAGATGGCCCGCCACCACTTCGGAAGCGGCCAGTGAGCCTTTTTCAACCTGACTGGCTGGGCGGGTAGTTGGGCTGGAGGGCGGTGTCTGGACGTGAAGAAGCTCCTGGTAGACGGGTTCACGACCAAGATCGCCTGTCCACCGGAGCTTCCGCGTGCTTGTCCACCCGTCCGGCATCGATGTGTCCACCTCGACCCTGCGTTACCTGTCCTCCCGTCTGCGGACCCGCCGCCGGGAACGCGGAACACGATGGCGGCGCGTGAGCGTGGGCCGCCAGGCTCTACTCGTCCTCGCGCACCTGCGCTCCGGCCATACCTATGCCCAGCTCGCCGCGGGGTTCGGCGTGGGCACCACCACCGCGTACCGGTACATCGCCGAGGCCGTCGAGGCCCTGGCAGCCCTCGCACCGACCCTCGCCGAAGCGATGAAGACCGCCTCCACCAAGGCTTTCGTGATGCTGGACGGCACGCTGCTGCCGATCGACCGGATCGCCGCCGACCGCCCCTTCTACTCCGGAAAACACAAGAAGCACGGCATGAACGTGCAGGTGATCGCCGACCCGGCCGGGCGGCTGCTGTGGGCCTCGCCCGCGCTGCCCGGAGCAGTCCACGACATCAAGGCCGCGCGGACCCACGGCATCATCGACGCCCTCACCGAAGCGGGCGTGGAGTGCTGGGCCGACAAGGGCTACCGGGGCGCCGGCGGCACCGTGCGAGTCCCCTACTGGGGGCGCTGGGCGAAGCTGTCCGCAGGTCAGCAGGCCGTCAACCGCTCCCACGCAAAGATCCGCGCGCTCGTCGAGCAGGCCATGGCCACCCTCAAGGTCTGGCGACTCCTCCGCAAGCTGCGATGCTCCACCAACCGCATCACCAGCCTCGTCCAGGCCGTCCTCACCCTCCATCAGGCCAGCTCAAACTGAGGTTGAAAAACGCTCAGTGGTGGGCGTGGTGTGGGTGTGGGTTTGGTCGGGGTGGTTTCTGGGAGTTGTGGCCGGTCAGGTGTACGAGAAGCTGTAGAGGCCCGTGCTGGTCTGAAGCGCGGTCCATGCGAGGCGACACAGGTCGTCGAGGTAGGAGCGCGCCCGGGTTGCGGTTTCGAAACCGGCTGCCGTGGCCCAGCGCTCTGCGATTTCGTCGATGTCCTCGATGGTGGCGAGCGCCGTGACGAGATCGGCGGGCACCTTCGCCACCACCGAGAGCTGTCCGTTGCTGCTCACGGCCAGTTTGTGCTCCGGGGACTCCAGGTCGTGCCGCCAGCCGAGCAGAGTTTTGCCCAACTCGGCGAGTTGCTGGGAGAACTGCGGACCTCGTACCGGCGTGGCAAGGACGACTGCCGACTGGTCGGCGTCGAGAGATCCGAAGGGGCCGCGGGGCCAGTCGACAGTTGCAGCGGCGTCCTCGTCGGTGGCCGCGACCAGATACCAGTACTCCATGATCGGAACCTATCGCAGTCTCTCCGGGTGCATGGACACGGCCGAAAGTGCACGCACGGACCGGCCCCGCCGTTCTCGGTGCCGGTGCTCGTGGTTGTAGTAGGTGGTGAACGCCTCGGGCCAGTCGCGGGCGTGGGGCAGGGAATCGAAGCGTTCGGGGTGATCGGCCATGTACTTCGTGGTCTTGAACTGGGCTTCGCTGTAGGGGTTGTCGTTGGAGACTTTCGGCCGCGAGTGCGAGCGTGTGACGCTCAGGTCGGCCCAGCACTCCACGCCCGCTTCGGTGAGGGCGTCGATGATGCCGTGGGTCCGCGCGGCCTTGATGTCGTGGACTGCTCCGGGCAGCGCGGGCGAGGCCCACAGCAGCCGCCCGGCCGGGTCGGCGATCACCTGCACGTTCATGCCGTGCTTCTTGTGGTTTCCGGAGTAGAAGGGGCGGTCGGCGGCGATCCGGTCGATCGGCAGCAGCGTGCCGTCCAGCATCACGAAAGCCTTGGTGGAGGCGGTCTTCATCGCTTCGGCGAGGGTCGGTGCGAGGGCTGCCAGGGCCTCGACGGCCTCGTAACCTGGATGGCGTCCCGGGCCCGGCGCGTCTTACCCTCGTGTCTCCTGGGGGTACCGGATCGCCCGCACCCCCTAACCTCTTCGCCCGACCATCCCTGCAGTGAGGCGGCCATCTGCGAGCCATGGCAACTGCTTGCCTGAATCGGGGTGGTGTTTGAGCTGGGTGGGCGTATGTCGGTGCCGTCGCGGGCGCCGGTGTGCTGTGTTGGTCCGCAATGCCTAGCTGCCCCCGCGCTCGATGCGGCGTCGGTGCTCGCCATGGGCAGGAGCAGGGCTGCCGTCACCTGCGCCTGCACAAGACCCCAGTTCGAACGCCCGATGCGACGTCAAGCATCTTGGGGCAGCGGCGCACCATGCCGGCCCACGTCCGTAACTGTCCTTACGGCTTGCGCTCGCAACATTTTCTCCCAGTTTTCTCCCAACTGGTCCCCGGAAACGCCTCAGGGGCCCGATCCGCTGTGCGTATCAGGCCCCTGAACTGCTACTTCATCTGTCGGGGTGGCGGGATTTGAACCCACGACCTCTTCGTCCCGAATAATGTGCGGACAGGTGACTGACCAGGATCGTTGCGTGTATGTGCAGGTTAAGGCGTTGGTGTGCGTTGGTCAGCAGGGGGACGTTCGGACACGCGTTTCTTGATCCACTCCCCGTTCACTCCCCGAGGCTTGACGCCGGATACCTGGTGCTGCTTTGTGGTAATGCGCCCTCTGCGCCGTCGCATACTGCCTTCGTGCGAAGCGGGCCACAGTCGCCGCCCGTGCGTGGCCCCTAAGAGCTCGTCTCATTTGGTCGGCAGTCGGTAGCCTGGGGTCGTGGGGATCGTGGAGCGCTTGGTGCCGGATGA
>NZ_BMMP01000024.1 GCF_014645895.1 Streptomyces daqingensis
CGCCACTACCAGGCCATGGTCACCATCGCCTGCCTACAACTCTGGCTCACCACATGACTTTGCGGACACGCCCTAGCGCAGGCCGCCCGCCGCGAAGGTGAGCACCAGGTCGGGGTCGAGGGACAGGATGACCCCGGCTGCCGCCGTCAGGGCGATGCCCGCGGAGAGCGGGGCGGCGATCCGCGGACGCTGCTGCGGCCCGTCTCCGCCGGCTCCTGCCGCCGCGGGCTTCGCGGCACCCTTGGCGGCGTGCTCCGCGCCCCGGAAGGCGAGCGCGGTCCAGCGCAGGTAGTAATAGAGCGCGATCACGACGTTCACGGCCATGATCACCGCGAGCCAGCCCAGCCCGTTCTCGACGGCCGTCGAGAAGACCGCGACCTTCGCGAAGAGGCCGATGACGCCGGGCGGCAGCCCTGCGAGGCAGAGCAGGAAGAAGCCGAGGGCGAGGGCGGCGAGCGGGTGTGAGGCGTAGAGGCCGCGGTAGTCCTGGAGGCGGTTGGCCCTGCCGGCGCGGCCGATGTGGGCGACGACGGCGAAGGCGCCGAGGTTCACCGCCGCGTACATCAGGAGGTAGGCGACGGTGGCGCCGGCGGAGGACAGCGCCCGCTCGGGATGCGTACCGGCCTCGGGCGCGGCGGCGGCCAGCGGCACGAGCAGGTAGCCGGCTTGCCCGACGGAGGACCAGGCCAGGAGGCGTACGGCGCCGTGTGCCCGGTCGGGGCGCTGGCGCAGCGCGGCCGCGTTGCCGGCGGTCATGGTCACCGCCGCGAGGACGGCGAGGGCGGGACCCCAGATCTCGCCGCGGGACGCGAACGCCTGGACGACCAGCAGGACGAGGCCCGAGAGGCCGGCGGTCTTCCCGACGACGGAGAGGAACGCGGCCACGGGCACGGGAGCGCCGACGTACGTGTCCGGGACCCAGAAGTGGAAGGGGACGACGGACGCCTTGAACGCGAACCCGACCATCGTGAGGGCCAGTCCGGCCGAGCCGAGGGGGTTCAGCTGCGGGTCGGTGTTGGTGAGCCCGTCGCTGATCCCCTGGAAGTGGAGGGTGCCGGTGACGGCGTAGAGGAAGCTCGCCCCGAGCAGGGTCACCGCGGTGGCGGTGACCGAGGAGAGGAAGAACTTCAGGGCGGCCTCCGCCGATCCCCTGTTGCCCAGGCGCAGTCCGACGAGCGCGAACGAGGGCAGGGAGGCGACCTCGAGGGCGATGACGAGGGTGACGAGGTCGCGCGACGCCGGTACGAGGGCGGCTCCCGCGGTCGCGGACAGCAGCAGGAACCAGTACTCCCCCGCGGGCAGCTTCAGGTCCCGTACCGCCGGCATGGAGATGAGGACGGTGACGAAGGCCGCCGCGAGGACGAGGAACTGGAGTACGAGCGCGAGGGTGTCCGCGGAGTAGCTGCACTCCTGGAGGCCGTCGGGCAGGCAGAAGGTCGCGGTGTTCCGGGTGCGCAGGAAGAGCAGCGGGACGGCGGCCAGCAGCAGCGCGGCCCCGGAGAGCGGACCGAGGATCCGCTTGCGGTGCTCCGGCAGGAAGAGGTCCGCGACGAGGACGGCCAGCCCGGCGACGGCCACCGCCGTCGGCGGTGCGATGGCGAGCCAGTCGACGGACTGGGCGGCGGGGCCGGCGGGCGCGGTGAGTGCTCCGTCGGCTGCCGGTGCGTGGACCTGGACGTCGGTCGTGGCGCTCATCGGCTCACTCCAGGCAGGAGGTTCTGCACGGCGGGGTCGGTGAGCCCGATCAGGAGGGCGGGCCAGAGTCCGGCCACGACCGTGAGCAGTACGAGGGGTGTCCACGCGGCGTACTCGTAGCTGTGGACGTCGGGGAGGCGCGCTGCCGCCGTGTCCGCCGCTCCGGCCGCGCCGGATCCGGTCTCCCGGTGGGCCAGTTCGGCACGCTCGCGGCCGCCGCCCGCGTGCCGCGGGGCGTCCTGCGGGTCGCCCATGCAGACGCGGCGTACGACGACGAGCATGTAGGCGGCGGTCAGCAGGGTGCCGAAGGCGGCGACGGCCGTGAAGGTGAGGAAGGCGGGGCGGCTGAGTCCGTCCGCGGGGTCGAACGCGCCGAGCAGTGCGAGCATCTCGCCCCAGAAGCCCGCGAGTCCGGGGAGTCCCAGCGAGGCCACGGCGGCGAAGGCCAGCAGTCCGCCGAAGCGGGGCGCGCTGCCGTACAGAGCGCCGCCGCTCTCACCCGAAAGGGTGTCGAGGTCCGTGGTGCCCGCGCGTTCCTTGAGTGCGCCGACGAGGAAGAACAGCAGACCCGTGATGAGCCCGTGGGCGACGTTCGCGAACAGCGCGCCGTTGACACCCGAGGGCGTCATGGAGGCGATGCCGAGCAGCACGAAGCCCATGTGTCCGACGGACGAGTAAGCGATGAGGCGCTTGAGGTCGCCCTGCGCGCCTCTGCGGGCCAGGGAGAGGCAGGCCAGCGAGCCGTAGACGATGCCGGCCACGGCGAAGGCCGCCAGGTAGGGCGCGAAGACCCTCATCCCCTCCGGAGCGGCGGGCAGCAGGATGCGGACGAAACCGTAGGTCCCCATCTTCAGCAGGACGCCCGCCAGCAGTACGGAGCCGACGGTCGGAGCCGTGGTGTGGGCGTCGGGCAGCCAGCTGTGCAGCGGCCACATGGGGGTCTTCACCGCGAGCCCGGCGCCGATCGCCAGCACCGCGACGATCTGCGTGGTGCGGCTGAGTCCGGCGTGGTCGCCGCCGGCGAGCGCGACCATGTCGAACGTGCCGGCCCTGAGTCCGACGAGGAGCAGGCCCAGCAGCATCACGACGGAGCCGAGCAGCGTGTACAGGATGAACTTCCAGGCCGCGCGGGCCCGTTCGCGGGCGTCCCCGCCGCCCCAGCGGGCGATGAGGAAGTACATCGGGACGAGCACCGTCTCGAACGCCAGGAAGAACAGCACGAGGTCGAGCGTCGCGAAGGTGGCGAGCATGCCCGTCTCCAGGAGGAGCAGCAGCGCGACGAACGCCTGCGGGCTGCCGCCCTGGTGCGCGGGCCCGGCCGGGCCCGCTCCGCCGGGACGGGCGTCCGCGGAGGCGGCGTCGCCGGCTGCGGCGTCTGCCGGGGCGCGGTCCGCGGAGGTGTGGGCCCCGTAGCTGTAGAGCGCGCACAGGAAGGTGAGCAGCGCCGTCAGCACGACCAGCGGCAGGGAGATTCCGTCCACCCCGAGGTGGAAGCGGATGCCCAGGGAGGGGATCCAGCCGGCGTCCGACTCCGCCTGCACGGTGCCCGCACGGTCGGTGTCGAAGCCGAGGGCGAGCACGACGGACAGGGCGAGCACGGCGCCGGTGACGGTCACGCCGTGTCGGAGCACGGCCTGGCCGGGGTCGCGTCCCCGCAGCCCGGGCGGGGCCGGCAGCAGCGCCGCCACCGAGCCGGCCAGCGGGACGAGCAGCACGCCGACGAGGAGCACCTGCATGACTGTGTTGCTGACGGAGATCACGGTCAGGCTCCCGAGGTTCCGGCGGCGACGAGGACGGCGGCCACCGCGAGCACCAGCGACCCCACGAGCAGCGCACCGAGGTAGGTCTGGGTGTTGCCCGTCTGCGTACGGCGGACGAGCGAGCCCAGGAGCCGGGGCCCGAGGCCCGCGCCGCGCACGTAGGTGTCGACCACTTCGCGGTCGATGAAGCGGACGAGCCGGGCGGCGGCCCGCGTGGGGCGCACGAACAGGACGGCGTACGCGGCGTCGAGGCGGAAGCCGTGGGCCGCGGTGTCGTGCAGCGGTCCGAGCAGCAGCCGGGAGGGGTCGGCCGGGTCGGGCGCGGAGGCGATGTCGCCGTAGGCGGGTTCGTGGGTGGCGATGGCCTCGGCCTCGGAGAGTGCGGCGTCTCCCCGCGGATGCGCGGCGACGGCTCCCATGGGGGTGCGCGGGGCGGCGTGCGCGGTCGTCTGCCGCCACGCTCCGTAGGTGAGGAGGACGCCGACGAGCGCCACGCCCGTCGCCAGTACGGAGGTCGCGAGGGACGGAGCCAGGGAGCCGCCGCCGAACCACTCCGGCAGGACGCCGTAGGCGAGTCCCAGCGCGAGGGAAGGGAGGGCGAGCACCCACAGCACGACGTTCATGACGGCCGGCTCGCGGCGGTGCTCCTCCGCGGGGACGGGCGGGCCCTCGCCGCGGAAGGCCAGCAGCCACAGCCGGGCCGCGTAGGCGGCGGTGAGGAGCGCGCCGAGCATCCCGGCCGCGAGGACGATCCAGCCCGCCGCGGGTGTCGTGCCGGCGGCGGCGGCGCCGAAGGCGGCGTGCTCGGCGGCGGCGAGCACCGCCTCCTTGGAGAAGAAGCCGCTGAAGGGCGGGATCGCCGCCAGGGCCAGCAGCCCGACCGTCATCGTCCAGTAGGCGTCCGGGGCGATCCTGCTCAGCCCGCCCATCCGGGACATGGCGGCGAGGGAGTTCGTCCCGGCGGCGTGGATGAGTACGCCGGCCGCGAGGAAGAGCAGGGCCTTGAACGCGCCGTGCACCAGCAGGTGGAAGACGGCCGCGCCGCGGTCGGCGACGGCCAGCGCGCCCGCCATGTAGGCGAGTTGGCCGATCGTCGAGTACGCGAGCACGCGTTTGACGTCGTCCTGCGCGAGCGCGGACAGGCCCGACCCGACGATCGTGACCGCCGCCAGGACGGCCAGTACGACCATCGCGGCGGCCGACGCGGCGAACACCGGCAGCAGACGGGCGATGAAGTACACGCCGGCGGCGACCATCGTCGCGGCGTGGATCAGGGCGGAGACGGGCGTGGGACCGGCCATCGCGTCCGGGAGCCAGGTGTGCAGCGGGAACTGGGCGGACTTGCCGGCGACTCCGGCGAGCAGCAGCAGCGCGATGACGGTGGGGTGTGCGAGTTCGAACTCGGCGAGCTGCGACCCGAGCCGGCTGGTGATGCCGCTGATCCGGAAGGTGCCCGCCTCGGTGGCGAGGGCGAGGATGCCGAGCAGGAAGGGCACGTCGCCGAGCTTGGTGACGAGGAAAGCCTTGAGGGAGGCGTCGCGGGCGGCCCGCGTCTCCCAGTAGTGGCCCACCAGGAAGTACGAGCAGATGCCCATGACCTCCCAGCCGACGAGCAGCACGATCAGGTCGTCCGCGTAGACGACGAGCAGCATCGCGGCGGTGAAGAGGGAGACGAACGAGGCGTAGCTCGCGTAGCGCGGGTCGTCCCGGAGGTAGCCGGTGGAGTACAGCTGGACGCAGGTGGCGACGGCGCCGACCAGTACGGCGACGAGGGCGGCGAACCCGTCCACGTCGAGGGCGAGTTGGATCGGCAGGGAATCGTCGCCGGTCGGGGTGAGCTCCGTGGCGGCCCGCAGCGGCTCGCCGCCTCCCTGGCGTACGGCGACCAGGACGGCCAGGACCGCGGAGACGAGCGTGGGCAGCACGGCGAGCGGCTGGGCGAACCCGGGTGCGCGGCGCCCGGTGAGCAGGCCCGCGACGGCGCCGAGGAGCGGCAGCAGGGGGACGAGGGCGGCCAGGGTCGTGGTGCTCACGAGGTCTGCCTCCCGCTGTCGGTGGTGGCCTGCACGCCTGCCTGCTCCTCGGGTCCGTCGGCGCCGGACGCGGCGCCCGCGTCCGGGCCGGTGTCCGTCTCGCGGAGGTCTCTGAGCCGGTCGATCTCGGAGCTGCCGCGCGTGCGGTACACGAGGAGCACGATGGCCAGGCCGATGCCGATCTCGGCGGCGGCGACGGCGATGGTGAAGAGGGCGAGCGCCTGCCCGGTGTGCAGCCGCTCCTGCAGCCAGACGTCGAAGGCGACGAGGTTGAGGTTGACGGCGTTGAGCATCAGCTCGACGGACATCAGCATGAGGATCGCGTTGCGCCGGGCGAGTACGCCGTACAGGCCGACGCAGAACAGCAGGGCCGCGAGTACGGCGGGGTAGGCGAGATGCATCAGCCCTGCGCCTCCCCGTCCCGGCCCGTCCGGCCGTGCCCGCTCGTCCTCGTACCGCCGCCGCCGTGCCCGTCGCCCGGGCGCGCGGCCTTCCCCTTGCGGGAGAGGACTATCGCGCCCACGAGCGCGGCGAGCAACAGCACCGACAGCGCTTCGAAGGGAAGGACCCAGCCGCGGAAGAGCGCCTCGCCGGTGACACGCGTCGAACCGCGGCCCGTGGTGCCGAGGTCGATCCAGGTGGTGCGGAAGGCGTCGACGACGAGCGTGACGAGGGTGGCGGCGGAGACGAGAGCGGCTGCGAGGGCGACCGGGCGGTTGCCGGAATCGGCGTCCGGCGACGGCCCTATCGGCGCCTTGGTGAGCATCAGCCCGAACAGCAGCAGGACGACGACCGAGCCCACGTAGATCAGCACCTGCACCCAGGCGATGAACTCGGCCGTCAGCAGCAGGTATTCGACGGCGACACCGCCCAGCGCGGCCACCAGCCACAGGGCCGCGTGGACGAGCTTCTTCGTGGTGACGGTGACGACGGCCGCGCCGAGGGTCGCCAGACCGACCAGCACGAAGACGATCTCCACCCCCGTCGGCGAGAGAAAACCGGGATGGGCGGCCGCTTCGGCCACGGCGCCGTGGCCGGCTTCGGTCAGGGTCACGCGTCGCCCTCTCCTTCGGCCCGGCCGGGCCGCTCAGCCGACGGGGACGGCGGTGTCGAGCCGGAAGACGGCGGCGTCGCACCGGAAGACCGCGGCGGGGACGCGGACGGGGGGCCTCCGGAGGGACGCTGCCCCTCTCCGGCCTCCTTGGCCGCGAGCTTCTCGGCGGACTTGCGGGCGGCTGCCATCTCCTTGGGCTCCTCCGCGGCCGCGTCGAGCGCGGGCGGCTCCGGCACGGTCCACATCCACTCCCGGAGCGTGTCGCGCTCGTGCGTCAGGTCGCGGATGTCGGTCTCCGCGTACTCGAACTCCGGCGACCAGAACAGCGCGTCGAAGGGGCACACCTCGATGCAGATGCCGCAGTACATGCACAGGGCGAAGTCGATGGCGAAGCGGTCCAGCACGTTGCGGCTGCGCTCGCGGCCCCCCGGCGCCGCGGCCGGCATCGTCTCCTTGTGGGAGTCGATGTAGATGCACCAGTCCGGGCACTCACGCGCGCACAGCATGCAGACCGTGCAGTTCTCCTCGAAGAGACCGATCACCCCGCGGCTGCGCGGCGGCAGCTCCGGCTGCACGTCCGGATAGTGCGCGGTGACCGAGCGGCGGGTCATCGTGCGCAAGGTGACGGCTAGGCCCTTGGCCAGTCCGGCTCCGGGCACGGCCATTACTGGATCACCACCTTGACGACGCCGGTGAGGGCGATCTGGAAGAGGGCGAGCGGAACGAGCACGGTCCAGGCCACGCGCTGGATCTGGTCCTCGCGCAGCCGCGGGTAGCTGACGCGCAGCCAGATGACGACGAAGGCGAGGACGGCCGTCTTCAGCAGCGTCCACACCCACCCCAGCGTGTCGGCGAACGGCCCGTGCCAGCCGCCCAGGAAGAGCACCGCGGTCAGCGCGGAGAGCACGACGATGCCCGCGTACTCGGCGAGCAGGAAGAGGGCGAAACGCAGCCCGGTGTACTCGGTGTAGGCACCGAAGATGATCTCGGAGTCGGCCACCGGGGCGTCGAAGGGCGGACGCTGCAGCTCCGCGAGGCCCGCGGTGAAGAACACCAGACCGCCGACGATCTGCCAGGGCAGCCACCACCACTGCCACGCGTCGAGGATGCCCGGCAGGGACAGCGTGCCCGCGGCCATGGCGACCGAGGCCGCCGCGAGCAGCATCGGCAGCTCGTAGGCCATCAGCTGAGCCGCGGTGCGCAAGCCGCCCAGCAGCGAGAACTTGTTGGCCGACGCCCAGCCGCCCATGAGCGACCCGAGTACGCCGACGCCCATCACGGCGAGGACGAAGAAGACTCCGGCGTCCACCACCTGTCCGACCATGTCGCCGTCCCCGACCGGGATGACGATCAGCACGACGAGGTAGGGCAGCAGCGCGACGGCCGGCGCCAGCTGGAAGACCCTGCGGTCGGCGCCGCTGGGGACGATGTCCTCCTTCTGCGCGAACTTCACGCCGTCGGCCACGAGTTGGGCCCAGCCGTGGAAGCCTCCCGCGTACATCGGGCCGACCCGGCCCTGCATGTGGGCCATCGCCTTGTGCTCCGCCTGCCCCACGAGCAGGGGGAGGACGAGGAAGGCGAGCAGGACGGCGAGGAGCCGCCACAGGACGTCGAGCGCATCCATCAGGAACCGCCCTCCGTCCGGCCGCCGGTGCCCTCGCCGGGCCCGTTCCCGCCGGGTTCGTTCTCGCCCGGTCCTCTCCCGCCGCTCGCGTCGCCGGACCCGCCGGACTCGTCGCGCCGCGGGGCGTCTCCGGCTTCCGGCCCGTCTCCGCCGTCGCGCTCCTCGCCGCCGAAGGCGGGACGCGCGTCGTGCCACGGCGCCTCGGCCGCAGGCCCGGCGGGCCGCGGCCCGGCAGCGGGGCGGCCCTCGGCTCGCGGTCCCTCCCGCGACTGACGCTCCTGCTCACCGGCTGTTTCGGCCGCCAGCTCCCCGGCACGCGCCTGCGACTCCGCGGCCTTCTCCGCCTCGGGCCCCGGCTGCCGTGGCTCCCGCTCCCGCGGTGAGCCCTGCCCGGGGCCCTGCTGGGGCCCCTGTTCCGCCGGCTCCGGTGCGCTGCCCGCCTCGCCGCGCTGGCTGGCCGAGCCGGCACTCGCGGAGCGGCTGCGCCGTACGGGACGGTCCCCCGCGGCTCGCCCCGCTGCCGCACGGCCGGCCCCCGCGCCACCCGCGCGTCCGCGGGCCGGCCGGGACGGCACGGGCGGCAACTGGCCCTTGAGCGGCCCCCATTCGTTCGGGTCGGGCACTCCCGGCGGCAGCATCTGGCGGCGCTTGGGACCGCCGTGCTCGGACTCGCCGGGTTCCTTCGCGCCGGGCCAGGCCTTCGCCACGCGTGCGGCGAGGACGAAGTCCTTGCGCAGGGGGTGTCCCTCGAAAGCGTCGGGGAGGAGCAGCGGGGCGAGGCCGGGGTGGCCGGTGAACTCCACGCCGAACATCTCGTGCGTCTCCCGTTCGTGCCACGCGGCGCCCGCGTAGACGGGCGTCGCGGTCGGGAGTACGGGCGCCTCGTGCGGGACGGTCGTGCGCAGCAGCAGCCGCTGCACGTACAGGCCGTGCACGGCGGGCAGCAGCACCACGTGCGCGCAGACGCGGAAGCCTGTGCCGGGTTCGTCGACGGCGCTCAGCCAGTCGAAGTAGCGGCAGCCCAGCCGGTCGCGAGCGGTTTCGAGAGCGGAGATCCAGGAGCCGGGGGGCACGTCGACGGTCAGCACGCCGTACGCCTCCTCGGCGTGCGCGCCCTCGCCGAAGAGCGTCACCGCGTCGCGCGGCAGCCAGCCGACCTGGGCGTCCGCGGGCTCCGGGGCAGGCCCGTCCGCGGGCTGCGTGCCGGAGGCATCGGGCGGGCCGGCCGACCCGGTCTCGTCGGGCTTCTCGGAATCCGTCACCGGCCGCCCTCCTGTGGCCGCTGCCCGGGCTCGGGCGGCTCGACGAGTCCGCTGGTGAGCGCGGCGGCCGAAGGACGGCCGCGTCCGCCGCCCGCGTAACGCTCCGCCGTCGACTCCCGCGCGATCTTCTCCTGGAGCTTCAGTACGCCCTGCAGCAGCGCCTCCGGGCGCGGCGGGCAGCCCGGCACGTACACGTCGACGGGGACGATCTGGTCGACGCCCTTGGTCACCGAGTACGAATCCCAGTACGGGCCGCCGCAGTTGGAGCAGGCGCCGAAGGAGATCACGTACTTCGGCTCGGGCATCTGCTCGTACAGCCGCTTCACGGCGGGCGCCATCTTGTCCGTCACCGTCCCGGAGACGACCATCAGGTCCGCCTGCCGCGGCCCTGGCGCGAACGGGATGACGCCGAGGCGGATGAAGTCGTGCCGGGCCATGGAGGCCGCGATGAACTCGATGGCGCAGCAGGCGAGTCCGAAGTTGAAGACCCACAGGCTGTACCGGCGGCCCCAGTTGAGGATCACCTTCATCGGCTCGGGTGCGAGCCGGGCCAGCGGGCCGAGGCGGCGGGGCTCGGGGAGGTCGGTCGTCGTGCGTGTCACGTCCATTCCAGGACGCCCTTCTTCCATGCGTAGAGCAGGCCGACGGCGAGGAAACCGAGAAAGACGAACATCTCCACGAGCGTGACGCCGCCGAAACCGGGTTCCGCGAAGACCGTGGCCCAGGGGAAGAGGAAGACGGAATCGACGGCGAAGATCACATACAGGAACGCGTAGACGTAGTAGCGGATCTGCGTGTGCGCCCAGCCTTCGCCGACGGGGTCGACCCCGCATTCGTAGGTGAGGAGTTTCTCGCGCGTCGGCACCACGGGCCGCAGCAGCCGTCCGGCGCCGAAGGCAACGGCGACGAAGAGCACTCCGACCACCGCGACCAGCCCGACGACCGAATAGCCGTGGAAGTAGTCCGGCACGTCTGCCCGTCCTCACTCTTTCGCTGGTGGAAGTGCTCGGTCCCGGCAGGGGCGCGGGGAGACGCGCCGCCGCCGTTCCGTACGCAGGGGAGTCTAGGGCGTAACGCCGGACTTTCACCGGGCAGGACCTGTGACCGGAAAGCATGCCGCGTGTGCCCCTTTATGGACCCCTTGCCGCCGGAAACCGCCTCTTGCCATGAGCGCACGTACCGGCAGAGAATCGCAAAGCGTCTAGCGGGACCTTGACCAATTCCCGGATTACCGCCGGAACTTGGGATCTTGCAAGGTGTCATCTCCTCGCGGGTGTCATGGCCCTGACCAGGCGCAAACCCCCCACCGAGAGGAAGAACCGTGGAGAAGAACCGCAAGGTGCTCGTGAGAATCATCGCCGGTGCCGCCGTCGGGCTCACCGCCCTGGGCATGACCGCCGCCGGCAACGCCATGGCCGGCACGGACGACGTCAAGGCCTCGCACTCCGCCACGGCGAAGAAGGACGGCCCAAGCACGAAGATCGTCGGCGGAACCCCGGCCGAGCAGGGCGAGTTCCCCTGGATGGTCCGCCTGTCCATGGGCTGCGGCGGCGCACTGTTCGAGAAGGACGTCGTCCTGACCGCCGCGCACTGCGTGGACGGCAGCGGCGACGACACCAGCATCACCGCCACCGGCGGCGTCGTGGACCTTGAGGACTCCAACAAGGTCGAGGTCAAGTCCACCAAGGTCCTGCAGGCCCCCGGCTACAACGGCACGGGCAAGGACTGGGCGCTCATCAAGCTCGCCGAGCCGATCGACCAGCCCACCCTTCCGATAGCCGAGGACCCTGCCCTCAACGAGGGTGACCTCACCGTCGCCGGCTGGGGCGCCGACAAGGAGGGCGGCGAGCAGCAGCAGAAGCTGCTCAAGGTCACCGTTCCGTTCATCGACGACGCGACCTGCAAGAAGGCCTACGGCGAGCTCGTCGAGGGCGAAGAGCTGTGCGCCGGCGTCGACGAGGGCGGCCTCGACAGCTGCCAGGGTGACTCGGGCGGCCCGCTGTTCCGCAAGGACGAGGCCGGCGAGTTCGTCCAGGTCGGCATCGTCAGCTGGGGCGAGGGCTGTGCCCGTCCCGGCAAGCCCGGTGTCTACACCGAGGTGAGCACCTTCGCCGCGGACATCAAGAAGGCCGCCGGCGAGCTCGGCTGACGCCTGGAAGTTCTCACCGCGGAGCCCGCACGTCCCTTGGTGGACGTGCGGGTTCCGCTGTTTCCGCCCCTGTCCGCCGTTCCGCCGCGTTCCGGCACACCGCCGGCCGGCCCCGGACGGACCGCTGGGAACGGATCGGGACGGAGGTGGGGTTAGCCCCACCGCGTTCCCCCGCCGAACCCCATGGCGCCACCCCCCTGCGCGGTGCAGTCTTGGCGCATGACCGCGAGCGCGTACCGCCCCGGCCGCCAGGAGCAGCCGCACGGAGGGGACCCCGACCAGCACGGCGACCAGCACCACGAGGACGGCGACCGCCTGCCGCCGCCCCGCGCGGTGGCGCTCGACGGGCAGACGTGGCGGGAGATCGCGCACCTGCTGAGCGACCTTCCCGTCGGCATCGTGAGCTTCACCTACATCTCCGTCTGCATCTACGCCAGCGCGGCGCTCTCCATCACGGTGATCGGGCTGCCGCTGCTGGCCTTCACGCTGCTCGGCTGCCGTCAGCTCGGACGGTTCGAACGGGCACGGGCACGGCGGCTGCTGCGCGTGCGCATCGACGAGCCGAGCAGCGTGCGGCCGCGTCAGCCGGGCTTCCTGTCCTGGGTGTGGGCCCAGTTGAAGGACTCGGTCGCCTGGCGGCACGTCCTCTATCTCCTGCTGCGGCTGCCCTGGGGGTGGCTGACGTTCTCCGTGACGCTGCCCGCGCTCTTCGTCGCCTGGCCCGTGCTGCCGTGGCTCGCGCGGGGGCTGACGAACGTGGACCGGGCTCTCGTACGCGCCCTGCTCTCGCCCTCCGACGAACTGGAGCGCCGTATCGAGGAGTTGGAGTCGGACCGTGGTTCGGTGGCCGACACCGCCGCGGCCGACCTGCGCCGCATCGAACGAGACCTCCACGACGGCGCACAAGCACGCCTCGTCACCCTCGCCATGGACCTCGGCCTCGCCAAGGAAAAACTCCTCGAAGACCCCCAAGCCGCCGCCAAAATGGTCGACGAAGCACACGGCGAAGTAAAAATCGCCCTCCAAGAACTACGCGACCTCGCCCGCGGCATCCACCCCGCCATCCTCACCGACCGCGGACTCGACCCCGCCCTCTCCGCACTCGCCGCACGCTGCACCGCCGACGTCACCGTCACCGTCGACCTCCCCCGACGCCCCGCCCAAGCCATCGAAGGCATCACCTACTTCACCGTCTCCGAACTCCTCCAGAACATCACCAAACACTCCCGCGCCACCACCGCACGCATCGACGTCTGGCACACCCCCCACCGCCTCCTCCTCCAAGTCACCGACAACGGACAAGGCGGCGCCAACACCACCACCGGAACCGGCCTCGCCGGACTCACCGAACGACTCGACGCCGTCGACGGCCTCCTCCTCATCGACTCCCCCACCGGCGGCCCCACCACCATCACCGCCGAACTCCCCTGGCGGGAGCGGGAAGGACTCACCGCCGAGAGCGGCGGCAAGGGCTTCGCCAAGGGCTGGCGGCGGCCGCCGGGGGACGCCCGCCGGGGCGCCGGGGTGGGGTAAACCCCCTCTCCCTGAGACCGGCCGGCGCCATGGCCACCGTCCCCGTCCACAGCGGATCCTGACGGTGAAGCAGGAGCCCGGCCGCCGGCAGGCGGACCGCGCACCCGATCGCGGAAGGACGGGACCTCGCCATGGCCACCGCAACGAACACCGCGCAGCCGCGATCCCACGCGGTGCCGGCGGTACTGCGCGCACCCTTCGAGGGCCGCAACTGGCGCGAGCTGCTGTACGTCCTGACCGGGCTGCCGGTCGCCTGTTTCAGCTTCGCCTACTCCGTGACCTTCTTCTCGGCCAGCGCCGGGCTGCTGATCACTTTCCTGGGCGTCCCCCTCCTCGCGGCCGGCCTCATGGGCTGCCGGGCCATCGGACGGCTGGAGAGAGCCCGCGCCCGGGGCCTGCTGCGGCTGGACGCCGCGGAGCCCGAGCCCGTACGCGTCCTGCAGCGACGCAGCGGGCTCATGCCCTGGGTCGGCGCCCTGCTGCGCAGCGGCGTCTCGTGGCGGCACCTCCTCTACACGGTGGTGCACTTCCCCTGGGCGCTCTTCTCCTTCGTCCTCACTGCCGTCTTCTTCCCCCTCGGGTGGTCGCTGGCGCTGTACCCGGCCTGGCAGTGGGTCTTCCCCCGCTACCTCGGGGAACCGGGGCTGCAGTGGGGGCCCGACGGCCTCACCGCCGTGGGCCCGGCCACGGTCGGCGACACCTACCTCGACAACGCGCCCGACATGGCGCTCACCAGCGCCGCCGGAGTGGGACTCGTCCTGCTGACGCCGTGGCTGGTGCGGGGCCTCAACACCGTGGACCGGCTGCTGGTGGCCGGGCTGCTCGGCCCGTCCCGGCTGGCGACGCGTATCGAGGAGTTGGAGTCGGACCGTGGTTCGGTGGCCGACACCGCCGCAGCCGACCTGCGCCGCATCGAACGAGACCTCCACGACGGCGCACAAGCACGCCTCGTCACCCTCGCCATGGACCTCGGCCTCGCCAAGGAAAAACTCCTCGAAGACCCCCAAGCCGCCGCCAAAATGGTCGACGAAGCACACGGCGAAGTAAAAATCGCCCTCCAAGAACTACGCGACCTCGCCCGCGGCATCCACCCCGCCATCCTCACCGACCGCGGACTCGACCCCGCCCTCTCCGCACTCGCCGCACGCTGCACCGCCGACGTCACCGTCACCGTCGACCTCCCCCGACGCCCCGCCCAAGCCATCGAAGGCATCACCTACTTCACCGTCTCCGAACTCCTCCAGAACATCACCAAACACTCCCGCGCCACCACCGCACGCATCGACGTCTGGCACACCCCCCACCGCCTCCTCCTCCAAGTCACCGACAACGGACAAGGCGGCGCCAACACCACCACCGGAACCGGCCTCGCCGGACTCACCGAACGACTCGACGCCGTCGACGGCCTCCTCCTCATCGACTCCCCCACCGGCGGCCCCACCACCATCACCGCCGAACTCCCCTGGCGGGTCTGACGTCCGGCCTCCGGCCCCCGGGCCCCGCGTCCAGCCGCCCGCCCGTCCCGCCGTCCCGGCCAGGGCTGAACCACGCGGTGCGTTGCCGCGTCCCCCCGTGCGGGACGCCGGCTTCTGGAATGCTGAGCGCGTCGCGGGCGTCGTACTCAGGGACGGCGCGGGCGCACACAGGAGTCCGGGACCGGACGGGTCCGCAGGGGAGTCGGGGGGCCGTGATCGTGGAGGACGTGAAGAAGGTGCAGGTCGTCATCGCCGAGGACTCGGTGCTGCTCCGCGAGGGGCTCACCCGGCTGCTGACCGACCGCGGGCACGAGGTGGTGGCGGGCGTCGGCGACGGCGACGCGCTGGTCAAGACGGTCGCGGAGCTGGCAGGTGACGGGCGTCTCCCCGACGTGGTGGTGGCGGACGTGCGCATGCCCCCGACCCACACGGACGAAGGCGTCCGCGCCGCCATCGCCCTCCGCGAGGCGCACGCGGACCTGGGCGTCCTGGTGCTGTCGCAGTACGTGGAGGAGCAGTACGCCACCGAGCTGCTCGCGGGCTCCAGCAAGGGCGTCGGCTACCTGCTGAAGGACCGTGTGGCGGACGTACGCGAGTTCGTCGACGCCGTCGTCCGGGTGGCCGGGGGCGGTACGGCGCTGGACCCGGAGGTCGTCGCGCAGCTCCTGGGCCGCAGCCGCAAGCAGGATGTACTGGCCTGTCTGACCCCGCGTGAGAGGGAGGTGCTGGGGCTGATGGCCGAGGGCCGCACGAACTCCGCGATCGCCGGCCAGCTGGTCGTCAGCCACGGCGCCGTCGAGAAGCACGTGAGCAACATCTTCCTGAAGCTGGGCCTCTCCCAGAGTGACGCGGATCACCGCAGGGTGCTGGCCGTGCTGACCTACCTCAACTCATAACCGTCTCCGGGCCCCGTCCCGCGTCCGGCATCCACCGCGTGAGCTGGGACGAAGCCCGCTCTCTAGAAATACTGAAGGCCGCATGGTGCAGAGTGGGCCGACTGGCGGACGGTCGTCTCACGGGTGCGTCCGCGATGTGAGCGCTCCAGGGAAGGTAACCCTTACCGACGTACGATGGCTGGCGAGTACGCCGCCTCAAGGAGGTCCGATCCACCGTGACCAACCAGGTCAACAGCCCAGCCGGGCAGCGCCCGGGCACCGACGCGCCCCGCAGCGGCGGGACGGACGGAGCCGACGGCGCCGAGGGGGATGCGAAGACCGAACTGGGCGGCGGCAAGGAGGTCCGCCGCCTCGACCGCGTGATCATCCGCTTCGCGGGCGACAGCGGCGACGGCATGCAGCTCACCGGTGACCGCTTCACCTCCGAGACGGCCTCGTTCGGCAACGACCTGTCGACGCTGCCGAACTTCCCCGCCGAGATCCGGGCCCCCGCAGGCACGCTGCCGGGCGTCTCCAGCTTCCAGCTGCACTTCGCCGACCACGACATCCTCACGCCGGGTGACGCGCCGAACGTCCTGGTCGCGATGAACCCCGCGGCGCTCAAGGCGAACATCGCGGACGTCCCGCGCGGTGCGGAGATCATCGTCAACACCGACGAGTTCACCAAGCGGGCCATGGCGAAGGTCGGATACCCGGTCAGCCCGCTGGAGGACGGCTCGCTGGACAACTACAACGTCCACCAGGTGCCGCTGACGACCCTGACCGTCGAGGCGCTGAAGGACTTCGACGTCGGCCGCAAGGACGCCGGCCGCTCGAAGAACATGTTCGCCCTCGGGCTGCTGTCGTGGATGTACAACCGCCCCACCGAGCAGACCGAGCACTTCCTGCGGACGAAGTTCGCGAAGAAGCCGCAGGTGGCGCAGGCCAACATCGCCGCCTTCCGCGCGGGCTGGAACTTCGGCGAGACCACCGAGGACTTCGCGGTCTCCTACGAGGTCGCCCCGGCGAAGACGGCCTTCCCACCTGGCACGTACCGCAACATCTCGGGCAACCTGGCCCTGTCCTACGGGCTGGTCGCCGCGTCCCAGCAGGCGGACCTGCCGCTCTTCCTCGGCTCGTACCCCATCACCCCCGCATCGGACGTGCTGCACGAGCTGTCCCGGCACAAGAACTTCGGCGTGCGCACCTTCCAGGCCGAGGACGAGATCGCCGGAATCGGCGCGGCCCTCGGGGCGGCGTTCGGCGGCGCGCTCGGCGTGACCACGACGTCCGGCCCCGGTGTGGCGCTGAAGTCCGAGACCATCGGGCTCGCCGTCTCCCTCGAACTGCCGCTGCTCGTGGTCGACATCCAGCGCGGCGGCCCCTCGACGGGACTGCCCACCAAGACCGAGCAGGCCGACCTGCTGCAGGCGATGTACGGGCGCAACGGCGAGGCCCCGGTGCCGATCGTCGCCGCCGCCACCCCCGCCGACTGCTTCGACGCGGCACTGGAGGCGGCCCGCATCGCGCTCACCTACCGCACGCCCGTCTTCCTGCTCTCCGACGGCTACCTGGCCAACGGCTCCGAGCCGTGGCGCATCCCGGAGGTCGACGACCTGCCGGACCTGCGGGTGCACTTCGCCAAGGAGCCCAACCACAAGCTGGACGACGGCACCGAGGCGTTCTGGCCGTACAAGCGCGACCCGCAGACCCTCGCCCGCCCGTGGGCCGTCCCGGGCACGCCCGGCCTGGAGCACCGCGTCGGCGGCATCGAGAAGCAGGACGGCACCGGCAACATCTCCTACGACCCGGCCAACCACGACCTGATGGTCCGCACCCGGCAGGCCAAGGTCGACGGCGTCGACGTCCCCGACGTCGAGGTCGACGACCCGCGGGGCGCGGCAAACGTGCTCGTGCTGGGCTGGGGTTCGACGTACGGCCCCATCACGGCGGCGGTCAGGCGGCTGCGCCGCGACGGTCAGCAGATCGCACAGGCCCACCTGCGGCACCTCAACCCGATGCCGGGCAACCTCGGCGCGGTGCTGCGCAGCTACGACAAGGTCGTCATCCCCGAGATGAACCTGGGCCAGCTCGCCACCCTCGTACGCGCCAAGTACCTCGTCGACGCTCACTCCTACACCCAGGTCAACGGCATGCCGTTCAAGGCCGAACAGCTGGCGACCGCCCTGAAGGAGGCCACCAATGACTGAGACGGCCCAGGTCTCCGAGCCGCTCTCCCTCGTCCCCAAGGCCGAGGCCGCCCAGACGATGAAGGACTTCAAGTCCGACCAGGAGGTGCGCTGGTGCCCCGGCTGCGGCGACTACGCCGTACTGGCCGCGGTGCAGGGCTTCATGCCCCAGCTCGGCCTGGCCCGGGAGAACATCGTCTTCGTCTCCGGCATCGGCTGCTCGTCCCGCTTCCCGTACTACATGAACACCTACGGGATGCACTCCATCCACGGCCGCGCCCCGGCCATCGCGACCGGCCTCGCCAGCTCGCGCCGCGACCTGTCGGTGTGGGTCGTCACAGGTGACGGGGACGCGCTGTCGATCGGCGGCAACCACCTCATCCACGCGCTGAGGCGGAACGTCAACCTGAAGATCCTGCTCTTCAACAACCGCATCTACGGCCTCACCAAGGGCCAGTACAGCCCCACTTCGGAGGCAGGGAAGATCACGAAGTCCACGCCGATGGGCTCGCTGGACTCCCCGTTCAACCCGGTCTCCCTCGCCCTGGGCGCCGAGGCGTCGTTCGTCGCACGTACGGTCGACTCCGACCGCAAGCACCTCACGGCGACCCTGCAGGCGGCCGCGGACCACCCCGGCACCGCGCTGGTGGAGATCTACCAGAACTGCAACATCTTCAACGACGGCGCGTTCGAGGTGCTCAAGGACAAGCAGCAGGCCCAGGAGGCCGTCATCCGCCTCGAGCACGGGGAGCCGATCCGCTTCGGGACCCCCGGCGAGGACGGCCTCGGCGGCAAGGGCGTCGTCCGCGACCGGGCGACCGGCGAGCTGCGCATCGTCGACGTCGCCGAGGAGGGCACCGACGGCGTCCTCACGCACGACGCTCACGCCTCCTCGCCGGCCACCGCGTTCGCGCTCTCCCGGCTGGCCGACCCGGACACCCTGCACCACACGCCGATCGGCGTGCTGCGGGACGTCCGGCGCCCCGTCTACGACGACGACATGGCGCACCAGCTCGAACAGGCGGTGGAGCAGCACGGGAAGGGCGACCTCGGTTCGCTCCTCGCCGGCAACGACACCTGGACCGTCGCGGGCTGAGCCCCGCAGGACGGCGCCGTCGGCACGGCACAGCAGCGGGCGGGCCCCGTCGGAGATGCTCCGGCGGGGCCCGCCCGCGCCGTATGCGGAGGCCACGGACGCATCCCCCGGGTGTCAGTACCGTCATGTGGAACGGATATGACACCGGATTGAGGTGAGCGCTACCGTCGATCTGGTGCCGGGCCAGTACGCGTCTGGAGCCGCGCGCACGACGAGGAGGACGGCAGTGGGAGACCGAAGCGACAACCGCGTCGGCCTGCTCTACGGTTTCGGCGCCTACGGCCTGTGGGGAATCCTGCCGCTCTACTGGCACCTTCTCGAAGCCACTCCCCCTACCGAGGTCCTCGCCCACCGCATGGTGTGGTCCCTGCCGACGGCGCTGCTGCTGCTCGTCGCGCTGCGGCGCTGGTCGTGGATCCGCCCCCTGCTGCGGCAGCCGAAGAAGCTCGGGCTCGTCGTCCTCTGCGCCGCCGCCATCTCCCTCAACTGGGGGCTGTTCATCTGGTCGGTCAGCGTGGGGCGTGTGCTGGAGTCGTCCCTCGGCTACTTCATCAACCCCCTGATGTCCATCGCCTTCGGCGTGCTGCTGCTGCGCGAGCGGCTCCGTCCCGCCCAGTGGGCGGCGGTCGCGATCGGCGTGGTGGCGGTGGCCGTGCTCAGCATCGGTTACGGCCAGGTGCCGTGGCTCTCCATCGCCCTGGCGCTCTGCTTCGCGCTGTACGGGCTGTTCAAGAAGCGCCTCGAGATGGACGGCGTCGACAGCTTCAGCGCCGAGACCGCCGTGCAGTTCCTGCCCGCGTTCGGCTACCTCGTCTACCTCGCCGCCGCCGGCGAGGGGACGTTCACCGACGGCGGCACGGGACACATGCTGCTCCTGGCCGTCTCCGGCCTCGTCACGGCGGTCCCGCTGATCTTCTTCGGCAGCGCCGCCGTACGGCTGCCGCTCTCCACGATCGGGCTGCTCCAGTACGTGGCGCCCGCGCTGATGTTCGTCCTCGGTCTGCTCGTCTTCCACGAGGCGATGCCGCCGGAGCGCTGGGCGGGATTCGTCCTGGTGTGGGTCGCGCTGTGCGTGCTCACGTGGGACGCGCTGCGCACCAGGCACCAGGGCCGCGTCCGGCTCCGCGCCGCGGAGCGTGAGGCTGCGGAGCGCGGCGCCGCCCGGCGGGCGCAGGTCACGTCAGCCGGCGCGACGACCGAGGGCGCGACGACCGACGACGTGGCGGAGGACGGCGTGACTGCGGACGGAGCCTCCGGCGACGGGGCGAAGCCCGCCTCCGCGCCGTGCACTAAGCCGTGATGTCGCGCGTGGTGAAACGCGCCCACGCCGCGGAGCCGAACACCGCTGCGTAGAGCGCCTGCACCCCGGCGTTCCTGAGCAGCTCCTCCCAGTAGACGGGCGCGCGGAGCAGGTCGGCGAAGCTGAGCCAGTAGTGCGTGAAGAGGTACGGATGCACCGCGTGCAGCTGCGGCACGGTGTCGACGATCTGCACCGTCAGCAGCAGCCCGACCGTCGTGGCCATGGCGGCGATCCCGCTGTTCGTCAGGGTCGACACGAACAGTCCGAGCGCGGCCAGACCCGTCAGCGACAGAGCCACCGCGACTGCGATCGCCAGGGCGCGCAGCAGCCCGTCCGAGAAGGGGACCGTGGTACCCGACAGCAGGGTGACCTCGCCCACCGGGAAGAGCAGCACCCCCGTGCCGAGAGCGAAGACGGCCACGACGAGCGTGGCGGCCAGGCAGAAGACCATCGTCCCCGCGAACTTGACGAGGAGCAGCCGGGTGCGTCCCGCCGGGGCGACGAGCAGGTACCGCAGCGTCCCCGCACCGGCCTCGCCCGCGACGGAGTCCCCCGCGACGACGCCCACCGTCATCGGCAGGAAGAAGGGCAGGGTGACGGCCAGCGAGGTGAAGACGAGGAAGAGGCCGTTGTTGGTGATCTGCGAGATGAAGGCCGGCCCGCCTCCCCCGCCGCCTCCGTCGTCTGCCCCGCCGGTCTCGATCCTGACCGCGATGCCGACGAGGACGGGGACGGCGGCGAGGACGCCCAGCAGCGCGAGGGTCCGCCAGCGCCGGAACGTCATGAGGACCTCGCTGCGGAAGAGCGGCCAGACCCGGCGTGCGGAGGGGCGGCCGCCGGCCGCGGCCCCGGCACCCCCGGGGTTCGTGCCGTCCGCACCGGCGGCGAACCGGCCGTCCTGGCCCGCGAGTTCAGCCCGCGACATCGAAACCCTCCCCCGTGAGAGAGACGAAGACGTCCTCCAGCGACGCCCTGGTGACGCCGAAGGCCCGCACCCGCACCCCGGCCCGTACGAGCGCGGCGTTGAGGTCGGCGAGGTCCGGCGGCGGCCCGCCGGGCGGCTCACCCGGCCCGGGCAGCTCACCCGTGACGGTCTGCCCCTCCGGCGACTCCGCCGTGGCCAGGTCGCTCAGCCCGTGCCCCTTCAGCACGCGCATCGCGTCCGCACCGTCCGGTGTGGTGACGGAGAGCCTGCCGCGCGCCCCGGCTGACATCTCGGCGACGGTGCCCTGGGTGACGAGGCGTCCGCGGTTCATCACCGCCGTGTGCGAGCAGACCTGCTCGATCTCGTCGAGCAGGTGGGAGGAGAGGAAGACGGTGGTGCCGTCCTGCGCGAGCGCCCGCACCAGCGAGCGGATCTCCCGCATCCCCTGCGGATCGAGGCCGTTGGTCGGCTCGTCCAGCACCAGCAGCTCGCGCGGCTGCAGCAGCGCGGCGGCGATGCCGAGCCGCTGCTTCATCCCCAGCGAGTACGCCTTGGCCTTCTTGCCCGCCGCGGCCGAGAGCCCCACCCGCTCCAGCGCCGCCTCCACCCGTGCGTCACGCGTGCGGGGATCCGCGGTGGGGTCCGCGGCGTCGTAGCGGCGGAGGTTGCCGCGCCCGGAGAGGAATCCGTAGAGCGCCGGTCCCTCGATGAGCGCGCCCACCCGCGGTAGTACGCGCCCCGCCGCCCGCGGCATCGGTTCGCCGAGCAGCCGGGCGCTGCCGCCGGTGGCGTCGATGAGGCCCAGCAGCATCCGGATGGTGGTGGTCTTCCCCGAGCCGTTCGGGCCGAGGAAGCCGAAGACGCTGCCGCGCGGCACGGACAGGTCGAGCCCGTCGACGGCCGGCCGCCCTCCGCGGTAGGTCTTGCTGAGCCCGCGCGTCTCGATGACGGCTTCGGCGGACGGCTGGCGGCCCATGGTGCTCCCGTGCTCGGTCGTGGTTCCGCCCCGCGCACCGGTTCCCGCCGCGGGCGGCGGGAACCGGACCGGAGTTCAGGCTGCGGCGGCCGTCACCTGCCGGCTGCCTCGGCTGCCTTGATCAGGCCCTCCTTGCTGACCGCCCCGACGTAGACCGTCCCGTCCTCCGTCATCAGGGCGTTGACGAGACGGGTCTTGAAGACGCGGCCCTGGCCGAAGTCGCCCTCGGCCTTCTCGGTGAAGCTGTCGAGCATCTCCTCGGCCTGCGACGACTTCGAGCCGCCCTCCGGCTCTCCGCCGCCCATGCCGGGAAGCCCGCCCAAGGCCCCGTCGGGGGCCTTGAGTTCGGCGACCGCGCCCCAGCCCTTGCCGATGGTGTTCAGGCCGGACAGCTCGGGCCGGACGTCCTTGCCGGGCTTGCCGCCCTTCTCGGACGTCCCGTGGTGCCCGGACTTGCCGTGGTGCTCGCGCAGGGCCTTGCCGTCGAGCTTCTGCTCCGTGACGTCGGTGCCCTTCGGGGGCTTGAAGTCGAAGGTGCCGGCCGACGGCTTGCCGAAGTCGACCTTGGTGTAGACCGCCTCGACGACGGGCTTGCCGCCGCCCTTCGGGCTGAGCGTGAACTTCAGGGGCGTGCCGTTCTCGGCGTCCACCGCGATCCGTACGGAGTCGACCGTCGAGTGCGGGGCGCCCTTGGGCTTCACGACCAGCTGGTAGGCGTCGCGCCCAGCGACCTGGGCCGTGCCGTCGACGGAGACGGAAGCGGTGTCCTCCGTGGCCTTCAGCACCTCCCGGGCCGCCTCCTGCGGGGTGGCGTTCCCCAGGCCCTTGTGCAGCTTTCCGCCGTGTCCGCCGTCCTTCGAGACGGCGTCCTCGGGGGCGACGACGTGGAGGGCGGAGTCGCTGCCGCTGTCGTACGCCCACGCCTCGTTGCCGTTGTGGATCCAGCTGTACTCGGCGGCCTCCTCGACGACCGAGACGCGCTGCCTGTCGGGGCCGTCCGTGGCGACGCGGAGCGTGTGCTCCCCGGAGGCGAGCTCCATCAGCTTCTCCTGCGGCTGAGCGGTGGAGCCCTTGCCTCCGCCCTTCCCGTCGCCGCCGGGGCCGTCCCCGTGCGGGCCGCCGCCGAAGAGGCCGCCGCCCTGCTTGCCGCTGCCGGCGTCCATCCCGGGCATCCCGGGAAGTCCGAGATCCGCGCTCACCTTGACGGTGCCGGACATGTGCTCCGTGTCCGAGGCGGCCATCTTCTCCACCAGCTTCTGCGCCGAGATCTCGGGCAGGTCCGGGTTGCCGGAGCTGGCCAGCGCCGGTACGAGCCCGACGGTCGCCGCGGCGATGCCCACGACGGCGACCGGTATGCCGTACCTGACGGCTTTACCGCCGGGCGTCCTCGGTTGGATCTGTGCCATGTTGGTGCCTACCTCCGGGTCGGTGGCGGTTCAGTACCTCGCACTCGTCCTTCCCCAGCCGTCGGCGGGGAGGCCCCTCCCGCATCCTGCGGGGAGGCCCCTCCCGCATCCTGCGGGGAGGCCCCAGGCCTGCTCCGCCATTCTCCCCGATATTCCGGGGACGGCGCGGGGTGGTTCCTCAATGGCACCAAAACGGTGAGCTTCGCGCGTCAGCCGGTGGAGGCAACTGTGCGTACTCCCGCAGTTGGAGGCAGAGTCCTCCCGCCTCCCCCGCACGGCGGCCCGCCCTGGGTGACAACCCTGATACGCCGTCGCGCCGCACGGCCCGTCAGAAGGCGCGGTACAGGGCCCTCGGCGGGCGGGGCACACACGGCCCGTCAGGACGCCCGGACCGGTCAGGAGGCGCGGTGCACGACCGCGTCGCACAGCTCCGAAAGGGCCGCCTTGGCCGCGCAGTCGGGCAGCGGGCGCAGCGTCTCGCGTGCCTCGTCCGCGTAGCGCACGGTGTCGCGGCGGGCCTGCTCCAGCGCCGGGTGGGCCCGCAGCCCCGCCAGGGCCTCGGCGTGACGGGCGTCGTCGGTGAGGTCGCCGTCCAGCAGCTCGCACAGCGCGCGGTCCTCGGCGGTGCCCTCCGCGGAGGCGGCACGCCTCCGCAGGTGGAGCACCGGGAGCGTGGGGATGCCCTCGCGGAGGTCGGTGCCGGGGGTCTTGCCCGACTCGTGCGAGTCGCTGGCGATGTCCAGTACGTCGTCCGCGAGTTGGAAGGCGGTGCCGACGCGCTCGCCGTACTGCGTCAGGATGGAGACGGCGCTCTCGTCCGCGCCCGACATGAGCGCTCCGAAGCGGCCGGCGACGGCGATGAGCGAGCCGGTCTTGCCGGCGATGACGTCCAGGTAGTGCTGGACGGGGTCGCGGCCCTCACCGGGGCCGGCGGTCTCCATGATCTGTCCGGTCACGAGCCGCTCGAACGCCTCCGCCTGGATGCGGACGGCCTCGGGGCCGAGGTCGGCCAGGGTCTGGGAGGCGCGGGCGAAGAGGAAGTCCCCGGTCAGGACGGCCACGGAGTTCGTCCAGTTGACGTTCGCGCTGGGGACTCCGCGCCGCACGTCCGCCTCGTCCATCACGTCGTCGTGGTAGAGCGTCGCGAGGTGCGTCAGCTCCACGACGACCGCCGAAGGCACCACACCCGGTGCGTGCGGGTCGCCGAACTGTGCGCCGAGCATCACCAGGAGGGGCCGGAAACGCTTCCCGCCGGCCCTCACCAGGTGCTGCGCGGCGCCCGTTATGAACGGGACGTCGCTTTTGGTGGCCTCGAAGAGACCTTCTTCGACAGCCGCCAACCCTGCCTGGACATCGGCTTCGAGGGCCTGGTCCCGCACGGTCAGTCCGAAGGGCCCGACGACGGTCACGAGGGGTCTCCTGTCTGCGAACGACAAAGGGGCGGCCGGGGCGGACACCCGCTGTCTCAACTTCCCGGCATCGCCGCGACCAGTCGCCGGCGCTGCCTTCACCTGGAAGCGTATCCGGTCCTTGCCCGATCACCATGGGCGCCCGGTCGGCACCGCAGCAAGGGGTACCGCACCCCCGATTCCGGAGACGTCGCGCACACGAGCCCCAGATGGGAGCGCCCGCGCGCGTTCCCCGGCCCCGGGCCGGGGCGGGACAACACGGCCCCGGGCCGGGGCAGGACAGCACAGCCCCGGGCCGGGGCGGGACGGCACAGCCCCGCCCCCGGGGAGGGCGGCACCGTCCCGGGACGGGGAAGGGGCGGCACGCGGCGTCCGCGGCCCGTGCCCGTGCCCGTACGCTGAACTCGCCCTGGACCGGCGACGATCTCGAAGGCGAGGCATCCGTGACCGACGCGACTCCGCCCCCACAGCTACGCGTGGGAGGTACCCCCATCGATCTGCCCGAGGGGGACCCCTTCGGCCCGCACAACCTCCCCTACGGGGTGGGCGCCGCCCGTGAGGAACCGGACCGTCCGCACATCGTGGTGCGCTTCGGCGACTCCGTGCTGGACGCTGGCGCGGCCGCGGAGGCGTTCGGCTCGCCCCACGCGGCGCTGCTGCGGGAGACGCGGCTCAACTCGCTGATGGCGGCGGGCCGTCCGGTGTGGACGGACGTCCGGGCCCAGCTGCGCGAGTGGCTGACCGAGCCCCGGCACCGGGAGACGACGCTGCGGTTCCTGCGACCGCTGGACGCCATGACGATGCGGCTGCCGTTCGACGTCGCGGACTACGTGGACTTCTACGCGAGCGAGCACCACGCCACCAACGTCGGCCGGATCTTCCGGCCCGACGGGGCGGCTCTGACGCCCAACTGGAAGCACCTGCCCATCGGCTACCACGGCCGTGCCGGCACCGTCGTGGCCTCCGGCACCCCCGTCGTACGGCCCAAGGGCCAGCGCAAGCCTCCGAACGAGGAGGCGCCGCTCTTCGGGCCGTCCCGCAGGCTCGACATCGAGGCCGAGGTCGGCTTCGTCGTCGGCACGCCCTCCGAGCAGGGCACCGCCGTGCCGCTGTCCGGCTTCCGCGAGCACGTCTTCGGCGTGACGCTGCTCAACGACTGGTCGGCGCGCGACATCCAGGCGTGGGAGTACGTGCCGCTCGGGCCGTTCCTCGGCAAGTCCTTCGCGACGTCGGTCTCCGCGTGGATCACCCCGCTCGACGCCCTGGACGCGGCACGCACGGCTCCCCCCGCACGGGACGTACCGGTCCTGGAATACCTGGACGACGCGGCGGAGAGCGAGCCCGGCGGCATCGACCTGCGCATCACGGTGAGCGTCAACGGCCATACCGTCGCCGAGCCGCCGTTCTCCGCCATGTACTGGACGGCCGCGCAGCAGCTCGCCCACATGACGGTCAACGGCGCGTCCCTGCGTACGGGCGACCTGTACGCGTCGGGGACGGTCAGCGGTCCGGAACCGGGCCAGCGGGGCTGCCTGCTGGAGCTGACGTGGGGCGGCAAGGAGCCGCTGCAACTCCCGGACGGCAGCCGGGCGTTCCTGGAGGACGGCGACGAGGTGACGCTCTCCGCGTGGGCGCCCGGCCCGGACGGCAGCCGCATCGGAATGGGCGAGGTCAGCGGACGCGTGACGCCGCCGCGCTGACACCGGCGGGAGCGGGAGCGGCAGGTGTGCCGGGCCGGGCCGGCGGTCCGCCCGGCACGGCGCCTCCCCGGCCGGGGCGTGCGGGGCCCAGGTTCAGGGGCCGTCGGCGGGCGCTCCGGCGGCGCCGGCGCCCTCGGCCGCTCCGGGCACGTCCGTGCCCGGGCCCTCCGTCCCGTCGCGGACGGCGTCCAGCCGAGCCCGCACCCAGTTCTCGACATCGCTCACGTGGCGGCTCGCCGCCGCGAACGCCCCGAGACTGTCGCGGGCGCGGAGCGCCGTGTAGATGTCCATGTGCTGCTGATGCGTCCAGGCGAGCACGTCCGACTTGACCAGGGCCCGCCAGATGCGCGCCCTGGCCGTGCGGTTGCTGACGGAGGAGACCAGCGACTCCAGCGTGCGGTTGCCCGTCGACGCGACGATGTCGCGGTGGAACGCCAAGTCCTCTCGGACCAGTTCGCCCGGGTCCTGGAGCGTGCGCATCCTCTCGATCCGCTCCAGCAGCGCGTCCAGCGCGGCCTCGTCCATGCGGGTCGCCGCGAGCGCCGTGGCACCCGGCTCCAGGACCTTGCGGCACTCGAGCATCTCGTCCAGCGCGGTGTCCTGGGCCAGGTCCAGGAAGCTGCCGATCGCGCTCAGCAGCCGTTCGGGACGCAGGTCGGTGACGAAGGTGCCGTCGCCCCGCCGCACGTCCAGGACCCCGGCCATCGCCAGCGCCCGTACGGCCTCCCGGAGCGAGGGGCGGGAGAGCTCCAGCTCCCCGGCGAGCACGGCCTCCGGCGGAAGCCGGTGGCCCGGCGCGAACTCGCCCGTCTCGATGCGCCGCTTGAGACGGCTGATCGCCACGTCGACGACGCTCCCCGGGCCGCCTCCCGGCCCGGCGGCACTCATGTCCCCGCCCGATCGTGCACGGTGTGTCCCCTGTCTCCTCCGTCGGCGTCCCCCGGCATGCGCGACGTCAGGATGTCACCCGCTGCGCACCGCTCCACACGGAACCGTCCGGGTAGCGGTGGGCGTCGAGCGTCTCGCGGCGGATCTGTGCGCTGTAGCCGGGGGCCTCGGGAACCATGTAACGGGAGCCGCGCACCCGGACCGGGTCGTGGAAGTGCTCGTGCAGGTGGTCGACGTACTCGATCACCCGGTCCTCCATCGATCCGCTGACCGCCACGTAGTCGAAGATCGACAGGTGCTGCACCAGCTCGCACAGCCCCACGCCGCCCGCGTGCGGGCAGACGGGGACGCCGTGCGCCGCGGCCAGCAGCAGGGACGCCACCGCCTCGTTGACGCCGCCCAGTCGGCAGGCGTCGATCTGGCAGATGCCGATCGCGTCCGCCTGGAGGAACTGCTTGAACATCACGGCGTTGTGGGCGTGTTCGCCTGTGGCGACGTGGGTGGGCTTGATGCTGCGGGCGATGGCGGCGTGCCCGAGGACGTCGTCGGGGCTGGTGGGCTCCTCGAACCACCAGATGTCGAACTCCTTGAGCGCCTGCGCCCATTCGACCGCTTCGGCGACGCCGAGGGTCTGGTTCGCGTCGATCATCAGCCTGCGGCCGGGGCCGATGATCTCCCGTGCGATGCGGCAGCGGCGTACGTCGTCGGCGAGGTCGGCGCCCACCTTGAGCTTGACGGAGTCCCAGCCCTGCTCCACGGCCTCGCGGCACAGCCGGGCCAGCTTCTCGTCGTCGTAGCCGAGCCAGCCCGCGCTGGTGGTGTAGGCGGGGTATCCCTGTTCGCGGACGTGCGCCTCCCGCTCGGCACGGCCCGGCACGCGGGCCTCCAGCATCTCCAGGGCGGCCTCCGGGGTGAGGGCGTCCTTGAGGTAGCGCCAGTCGACGAGGTCGACGATCTGCTGCGGCGTGAAGTCGGAGAGGAGCTTCCACACCGGTTTGCCCGCGAGCTTGGCGGCGAGGTCCCAGCCGGCGTTGACGACGGCGGCGGTGCCCAGGTGGATCGCCCCCTTGTCGGGGCCCAGCCAGCGCAGCTGGCTGTCGCCGAGCAGGTGCCGGGAGAACCCGCCGAGATCGGCGGCGATCTCCTCGACGGAGAGCCCCACGGCCCGCTCGCCGACGGCCTGGGCGGCGCGGGCCGCCAGGTCGTTGCCGCGTCCGATCGTGAAGGTGAACCCGTGGCCCTCCGCGACGGCGGGCCGGCCTCCGCCCTCCTCCTCGACGTGCAGCACGACGTACGCGGCGGAGTAGTCCGGCGCCTCGTTCATCGCGTCGGAGCCGTCGAGGGCGCGGGACGTGGGGAAGCGGACGTCGATCGTCTCGACGCCGGCGATACGGGCGGTCATCGGCACTCACTCCTGTTGCGTGCGTGAAGGCTGAGGGACACGGCCGCGGCATGCCCGGGAGGGCCTCACCCGGCCGCGGAGCCGCGGTGGGCGTGCGGCCTCAGACTCGCGAACTCAGGCCAAGATGTCAGATGTCTGCCGTCATCGCCAGAGCGATACCCGAAGGTCCGGTGATCAACACACAGGTAGATCGTTGATTCACCACCTCTTGTCAGCACTTCCCACGGAGGTTACGTTCCAGCGGTCAGACGTCTTCAGGCCGTCTCTCCTCGTCCACAGCGGCAGGCACGTGCAGACGGAGATGAGCAAGAGAGGAGCAGGCGAATGACACGCATCATCCGCTTCGCCGACGAGAGCGGGACCGTACGCACGGGCGTCGCCGACGGATCGGGAGCCGTGCGCCCCTTCGACGGCGTCTCACGCGTCGCCGATCTGCTGCGGCTGCCCACCGCCGAGCTGCGCGCCCTCGTGGAGCGGACCTGCGAGGCTCCGGCGGTCTTCACCGAGTCCTCGGTGCTGCTCCTGCCGCCGCTGGACGGGCTGATGGAGCTGTGGGCGGCCGGCGTCACCTACGAGCGGTCACGGGAGGCGAGGGTCGCCGAGAGCACCGAGCAGTCCGTGTACGAGCGGGTCTACGAGGCCGAACGCCCCGAACTGTTCTACAAGGCCCCGCCGTGGCGCGTGGTGACGGACGGCGAGCCGATAGCCGTACGGGACGACTCCGAGCTGAACGTGCCCGAACCCGAGCTCGGCCTCGTCGTCAACAGGCAGGGCGACACGGTCGGTTACGTCGTCGCCGACGACGTCAGCTCGCGCACCATCGAGGGCGAGAACCCGCTCTACCTCCCGCAGGCCAAGATCTACGGCGGAAGCGCGTCGGTCTCCCCCGGCATCGTGCCGGCCTGGGAACTGCCGGACACGGCGGACCTCCGCATCCGCCTCGTCGTACGGCGGGACGGCTCCGTCGCCTTCGAGGGCGAGACCTCGACGGCCGCCTTCCACCGGGACCCGCACGGCCTGCCCGCCTACCTCTGGCACGCCCAGCCGTTCCCCGACGGGGCGGTGCTGTGCACCGGCACGGGCATCGTCCCCGAGATGGACTTCACGCTGCGGGGCGGCGACACGGTGGAGATCACCATCGACGGCGTGGGCACGCTGAGCAACCCCGTGCTGGGCGACCAGGCGCAGCTGGACTGGCTGGTCGACGCCGTCGACGAGCCGCTGATCCGGCGCCGCGAGCGGCGCGGTCACGCGGCTTCCTGAACCGCCTCCGGAGCCGCGGTGCGGCCGGGGCGTCACAGGTACAACTGCACGCCGCAATCCGCGCAGCAGATCTTGCCGTCGCGCTTCTTGATCGCGGGGTGTGCGCACCTGACGGGCTTCGGACTGCGCGTCGGGGCGTCGTCACGTTCCGGCTTCGGAGCGGGGGTCACCGCTTCCACCTCCATGGTGATCGCGACGCCGACTCGTGGCTGAGCCCAGAAGCGTGACGTGGTCGGGGTCGGTGGTCCACTCAAGGCCACCGCCCTCGGGCCGCAGGAACGCCAGGCGCCGACGCCGGCGGGGATGGCCGGCGAGGTCCTCGTACTCCCCGACGTGCATCAACTCGCCCACCTCGCCCGTCACTTCGTCGCGGACGAGCCGGCCGTGCCCCTCGGCTGCCACTCCCTCAGGGTCGAAACTCACCGGCCCGCACCCTTCTCGATCACTGCCGCGAGGTCACGTGCCACCGGCGCCGAGCACTCGCCGAGGTTCACGAACGCGTACGTCGCCCTGCCCGCGCCCAGAGGCACCCGGACGTCCGTGGCCGGAAGCTGGACGCCCGCACGCCGCAAGGCCGCCACAAGCGCCTCCCGCGCCTCCTCGGCTTCCTTGATCTTCCTCGAATCCGCCTGCTGCCCCGTCGTCATGCTGCCTACTCCTTCGTCCGCCTGCCGGCCCCGGCAGGAATCCATTACGTTGCGTAGTCACAGCATTGCCCTGCATGACGGGCGATGAGTAGGGGTTCATGTCCCCAGCCGCTTTTGGGGAGACGGGAGTTGCACAGTGGCCGCACGTCCTCGGGAGCTGACCCCCGACCGGAGCGCCCGCCATCTGTTCGGCGCGAAGATGCGCGCGCACCGAGAGCGCGCCGACACGAGTCTCGAGGGTCTGTCGGACATCGTGAACGTCAGCCGCAGCCACCTGGCCCGCATCGAGACAGCCGAAGCGATGCCGCCCCCGTCACTCCCGGCGAGGCTGGACGCGGCCTTCGGGACGGACGGGATCTTCGAGGAGCTGTACCGGCTCGCCAGCCGGGAGATCCACCCCGACCAGTTCAGGCGTCAGATGGAGCTGGAGGCACGAGCCAGGCTCATCGAGGAGTACAGCCCTCAGATCGTGCCTGGCCTGGTGCAGACGGAGGACTACGCCCGCGCCCAGTTCGTCGTGTCCAGCCCCAAGGCGGCGACGGACGCGATCGAGGATTTGGTCACGGCCCGCATGAGCCGGCAGGCGCTGCTGAAGGCCGATCCGCCGCCCGACCTCTCCCTGATCATCGATGAGGCAGTGCTCCGGCGAGGCTTCGGCGGACCGGCAGTCATGCGCGCCCAGTTGGCGCGTCTCGCAGAGCTGGCCCTCACGCCGACGACCGTGGTGCAGGTTCTCCCCTTCGACCGAGGGGGACATGCCTTGGTGGGTGGCACGCTGAGGCTAATGACCTTGGAAGACGGTGCGCGGGTGGCCTACGAGGAGAGCATCAGCACCGGAACGCTGCTGGAGGATATTGGGATCGTGGCGGAACGGCAGCGGGCATACGATCTGCTGAGGGCTTGCGCCCTGTCGCCGGGCGACTCGGCGGCACTCATCCGGTCCGCAATGGAGGAGCTTCCGACATGAGCACCAACCCCGACCTCTCCCGGGCGGAGTGGGTCAAGTCGAGCTACAGCGGCAATGGGGGCGCCAACTGTGTTGAGTGGGCACCGGCTTACGTCAACGCAGGCGCCGTACCCGTGCGCGACAGCAAGGACCCGGACCTTCAGGCACTCACCTTCGAGCCGTCTGCCTGGTCGTCGTTCATCACGGCTGTCCAGCGGGACGAGTTGCGCGGCCTCTGACCCCGTCCCGACTCCGTGATGCCCCGCCACTCCCAGCGAGCGAGCAGCGGGGCATCACTCGTGTCACCACGCGCCCCGGGTCACTCCTGCGGGATCAGCTTCGCCACGTCCCCCGGGTTCTCGGGCAGCTTCGCCGGAGCGTCGGCGACCCTCTTGTAGACGTCCGTGGCGCCGCCGTTCCAACTGACCTTCATGCTCTCGGACTTGAGCGCGCCCACCGTTCCGTTCGTACGGTCCTCCCCGGTCCCGCCGGGGCACTTGAGCGTCAGCGTCGTCTTGTCCACGACCCGGCCCGTGCAGTTGGACTCCGGCCGCAGCAGGGTCACGGCGTCCCCAGCGATGGTCAGCACGAACTGCTTCCCCTTCGCCTTCCAGATGCCGGCGACCTTCGGCGGCTTCGCGTCCTTCCCGCCTGACGGCGGCTTCGGCTTCTGGGACTTCTCAGCCGTCGCGGTGGCCTCAGGGTCCGCCTCCGGCGACGAGACCGAGGCGTCGCTCTTGCCGCCGTCGCCGCCGTCGTCGGCCCCCTTCTTCTCGCTGCTTCCGCAGCCGCTCACCAGCAGCGCCGCGGCCGCGATAGCGGCCACCGCCCCCGTCGTCCGCGCCGACCTGCGCACGTGTCGTCTCCCTCGACTCCCGCCCCGCCGAGTTGCAGGGGCATGTCAAATTAGCAGCAGCCGGGCGCCTCCTGACGGAATCACTCACGACCGCGAGGGCCGGGCGCGGCAGACGTACACGCCGGCTCACCCTCCCCGGCCGGGCTGGACGTACCTCCACCAGCCAGTACGCGGAAGCGGCGGCCACCACCAGCAGGCAGGCCAGCAAGTCCCAGCGGGGGTACGGCGCCACGCTCCGCACCAGCAGGCAGGCGGCGAAGGCGAGCACGCCCAGCCATGCCAGCGCCGTGGCGGCCCGCAGCGTCACGTCGCGTCGGATCACCCGAAGTCGTCCCTCCTCGGGGCACGTCGTTTGGATCTTCGCGCGCTCGCGACGACGCAGCCAAGCCCTTCCGCGCGCTCGCGCAGCGCGCCCGGTCCCCCCTGCCGAAGTCGCCCCCGCCGTCCCCCGCCGCGCCCGCCCGGGCCGGACGCGCTGCTGCCCGGCGCCCCCTCGCGGGGGCGCCGGGCAGCGGCGACTCGGTACGCCTGGAAGGCGGCGTCAGCGGACGAAGACGCCCGCCTGGCTCGCCAGGTCCAGGAAGTACTGCGGGAAGACGCCCAGTACGAGCGTCACGACGACGCCGATGGCGATGGCGGACGTCGTCCACACGCTCGGCACGGCGACCGTCGGCCCGTCCGCCTTCGGCTCGCTGAAGAACATCAGCACCATGACGCGGATGTAGAAGAACGCCGCGATGGCCGAGGCGATCACACCGACGACGACGAGCGGGGTGGCCCCGCCCTCCGCCGCCGCCGCGAAGACGGCGAACTTGCCGATGAACCCGGACGTCGCCGGGATGCCCGCGAACGCCAGCAGGAAGACCGAGAAAGCGGTCGCCAGCAGCGGCGAACGGCGGCCCAGGCCCGCCCACTTGGACAGGTGCGTGGCCTCGCCGCCCGCGTCCCGTACGAGCGTGATCACCGCGAAGGCGCCCAGCGTCACGAACGAGTAGGCGCCCAGGTAGAAGAGCACCGAGGAGACGCCCCTCCCCTCCGTCGCGATGACACCCGCGAGCAGGAAGCCCGCGTGAGCGATGGACGAGTACGCCAGCAGCCGCTTGACGTCGGTCTGCGTGATGGCGATGACGGCGCCCGCGATCATCGTGACGATCGCGACGCCCCACATCACGGGGCGCCAGTCCCAGCGCAGCCCCTCGAGCGCCACGTACAGCAGACGCAGCAGCGCGCCGAAAGCGGCGACCTTCGTCGCGGCGGCCATGAAGCCGGTGACGGGGGTCGGCGCGCCCTGGTAGACGTCCGGCGTCCACATGTGGAACGGCACGGCGCCGACCTTGAAGAGCAGGCCCATCACGACCAAGGCCCCGCCGATGAGCAGCAGCGCGTCGCTGCCCGCGGTCTCGGCGAGGACCGCGGTGGTCTGCCGGTCGGCGTTGCCGATGACGCGGGCGATGCCGGAGTAGGCGAAGGTGCCCGCGTAGCCGTAGATCAGCGCCGCGCCGAACAGCAGGAACGCGGACGAGAAGGCCCCCAGCAGGAAGTACTTGACGGCCGACTCCTGCGAAAGCAGACGCCGCCTGCGGGCGAGCGCGCACAGCAGGTACAGCGGGAGGGAGAAGACCTCCAGCGCGATGAAGAGCGTCAGCAGGTCGTTCGCCGCAGGGAAGAGGAGCATGCCGCCCACTGCGAAGAGCAGCAGGGGGTAGACCTCGGTCGTCGTCCAGCCGGCCGCGTTCGCCTCGCGCTCGCCCTCACCGCCGGGAACGGCCGCGGGCTGTGCGGCGAAGGAGTCGACGTGGGCCGTCTGCGACTTGGGTTCGAGCCTGCGCTCGGCGAAGACGAAGACCGACACCAGGCCGACCAGCAGGATGGTGCCCTGCAGGAAGAGCGTCGGCCCGTCGACGGCGAGCGCTCCCATGCCCACGACGGCGCGCTTCGTCGTGGCGTGCCCCGTGACGGCCAGGCCCAGGACCGCCGCGAAGGCGCTCACCAAGCCCAGTGCGGTGACGACCAGTTGGGCGCCGTAGCGCACCCTGCGCGGCAGGAACGCCTCCAGCAGGATCCCCAGCACGGCGACGCCGAGCACGATGATGACCGGCGAGAGCTGGCCGTACTCGATCTTGGGGGCTTCGAGCGGCTCCGCCGCAAGTGTCCACAGGCTGGGGACAGTCCCCGCTGTTGCCACGGCGCTCACTTGTGGTCACCTCCGGCGTGGCCGTCCACCGGCTTGTAGTCGAACCAGCCCTTGTCGGCGACTGGATGGTCTGGTTTGGGGTCCTTCTTCTGCACGTCGGACATCGTGTGCTCGACGGCGGGGTTCACGATCCCGGTGAGTGACTGCGGGAAGACACCGAAGAAGATCAGCAGCGCGATCAGCGGTGCCACCACTGCCAGTTCGCGGGGCCGCAGGTCCGGCATCTCGCGTACGACGCTCTTCTCCACCGGTCCCGTCATCGTCCGCTGGTACATCAGCAGGACGTACAGCGCGGCGAGGATGATGCCCGCCGTAGCCACGATCCCGGCGACCGGGTACCGGCTGAACGTGCCCACCAGCACCAGGAATTCGCTGATGAACGGCGCGAGACCCGGAAGCGACAGCGTCGCGAGACCGCCCACGAGGAACGTCCCGGCGAGCACCGGGGCGACCTTCTGGACGCCGCCGTAGTCCGCGATGAGACGCGAGCCGCGGCGGCTGATGAGGAAGCCCGCGACCAGCATCAGCGCGGCGGTGGAGACGCCGTGGAAGACCATGTAGAGCGTCGCCCCGCTCTGGCCCTGGCTGGTCATCGCGAAGATGCCCAGCACGATGAAGCCGAAGTGGGAGATCGACGCGTAGGCGATCAGGCGCTTCATGTCGCGCTGGCCGACGGCCAGCAGGGCGCCGTAGAGGATGCTCACCAGCGCCAGCACGATCACGACCGGCGTCGCCCACGCGCTGGCCTCGGGGAAGAGGCCGAGGCAGAAGCGGAGCATCGCGAAGGTGCCGACCTTGTCGACGACCGCGGTGATCAGCACCGCCACCGGAGCCGTCGACTCGCCCATCGCGTTCGGCAGCCATGTGTGCAGCGGCCACAGCGGGGCCTTCACGGCGAACGCGAAGAAGAAGCCGAGGAAGAGCAGCCGTTCGGTGTTCGTGCCGAGCTGGAAGTCGCCGTCGGCACGTGCCTGCACGATCTGCTGCAGGGAGTACGTGCCCTCGCCGAGCTGGTCGGAGGTGACGACGAAGAGGCCGATCACCGCGGCCAGCATGATGAGGCCGCCCGCCAGGTTGTAGAGCAGGAACTTCACCGCGGCGTACGAGCGCTGCTTCCCCGCCTCCTCCTCACCGGCCGCGTGCGCGCGGTCGCCGAAGCCGCCGATGAGGAAGTACATCGGGATGAGCATGGCTTCGAAGAAGACGTAGAAGAGGAACACGTCCGTCGCGGCGAAGGACATGACGACCATCGCCTCGACGGCGAGCATCATCGCGAAGAAGCCCTGGGTGGGCCGCCACCGCCGGTTGGGGCGGGTGGGCTCCAGGTCGTCCGCGTCGTGCCAGGCCGCTCCGATGATGAAGGGGAGCAGCAGGGCCGTCAGCGCGATGAGTACGGCGGCGATGCCGTCGACGCCCAGTTCGTAGCGGACGCCGAAGTCCCTGATCCAGGAGTGCGATTCGGTGAGCTGGTAGCGCTCCCCGTCCGGGTCGAAGCGCACCAGCACGGCCACGGCCAGCGCCAGCGTCGCCACCGAGAAGAGCAGCGCGACCCACTTGGCGACGCGCTTCCTGGCGGCGGGCACGGCCGCGGTGGCGATCGCGCCCACCGCGGGCAGCGCCGCCGTTGCCGTCAGCAGAGGAAATGACATGACTCAGACCGCCCTCATCAGCAGGGTCGCGGCGACCAGTACCGCCGCGCCGCCGAACATCGAGACCGCGTACGAGCGGACGAAACCGTTCTGGAGCCGGCGCGTACGGCCGGACAGACCGCCGAACGAGGCGGCGGTGCCGTTGACGAGACCGTCGACCACCTTGCTGTCGACGTAGACCAGACCTCGCGTGAGGTACTCGCCGGGCTTGACCAGGACGGCGTGGTTGATGTCGTCCTGGAGCAGGTCGCGGCGGGCGGCCCGCGTCAGCAGGCTGCCGCGCGGCGCCACGACCGGTACGGGCCTGCGCCCGTACTGCAGCCATGCCGCGCCGACGCCGACGAGCATGGTGACGACGGTCGCGCCGGTGACCACCGCGGCCGAGACCGGCGGGTGGCCGTGCTCGAACTGGGTGACCGGCTCCAGCCAGTGCACGAACGAGTCGCCCACCTTGAACAGGCCGCCGGCGAAGACCGATCCGAAGGCCAGGACGATCATCGGGATCGTCATGGAGCGCGGCGACTCGTGCGGGTGCGGCCCGCCGTGCTCGCCGTGCACCTCGGCCGCCGGCTCCGCGCTGGGCGCGTCCGCTGACGGCGTCTTCTGCCGCCAGCGCTCCTCGCCGAAGAAGGTCAGCAGCATCACGCGCGTCATGTAGTACGCGGTGATCGCCGCACCCAGCAGCGTGACGGCGCCCAGGATCCAGCCCTGCGTGCCGCCCTTGGCGAAGGCCGCCTCGATGATCTGGTCCTTGGAGAAGAAGCCGGAGAGGCCGGGGAAGCCGATGATGGCCAGGTATCCGAGCCCGAACGTCACGAAGGTGACCGGCATGTACTTGCGGAGACCGCCGTACCTGCGCATGTCGACCTCGTCGTTCATGCCGTGCATCACCGAGCCGGCGCCGAGGAAGAGGCCCGCCTTGAAGAAGCCGTGCGTGACGAGGTGCATGATCGCGAAGGCGTAGCCGATCGGGCCGAGTCCGGCCGCGAGGACCATGTAGCCGATCTGCGACATCGTGGAGCCCGCGAGGGCCTTCTTGATGTCGTCCTTCGCGCAACCGACGATCGCACCGTAGAGGAGCGTGACCGCGCCGACGACGACCACCACCGTCTGCGCGTCCGGGGCCGCGTTGAAGATCGCGCCGGAGCGGGTGATGAGGTAGACGCCCGCGGTGACCATCGTCGCGGCGTGGATGAGCGCGGAGACCGGGGTGGGGCCCTCCATCGCGTCTCCGAGCCAGGACTGCAGCGGCACCTGCGCCGACTTGCCGCACGCGGCGAGCAGCAGCATCAGGCCGATCGCCGTCAGCTTGCCCTCGCCCGCCTCGGTGGCGTTGCTGAGGACGGGCGCGAAGGCGAAGCTGCCGAAAGTGGTGAACATCAGGAAGATGGCGATGGCCAGGCCCGCGTCACCGACGCGGTTGACGATGAACGCCTTCTTCGCGGCCACCGCCGCGCTCGGCTTGTGCTGCCAGAATCCGATGAGCAGGTACGACGCGAGGCCGACGCCCTCCCAGCCGACGTACAGCAGGAGGTAGTTGTCGGCCAGCACCAGCAGCAGCATCGCCGCGAGGAACAGGTTGAGATAGCCGAAGAAGCGGCGGCGGCGCTCGTCGTGCTCCATGTAGCCGACCGAGTAGATGTGGATCAGCGTGCCCACACCCGTGATCAGCAGCACGAACGTCATCGACAGCTGGTCGAGCTGGAAGGCGACGTCCGCCTGGAAGCTCTCCACCGGCACCCAGCTGAACAGGTGCTGGTGCAGGGCCCGTTCGTCGGCGTTCTTGCCGAGCATGTCGAGGAAGAGGACCGCGCCCACCACGAACGAGGCTCCGGCGAGCAGTACGCCCAGCCAGTGGCCCGTCCGGTCCACGCGCTTGCCGCCGCACAGCAGCACTGCCGCACCCAGCAGCGGGAAGCCGACGAGCAGTCCGATCAATGACTCCACTGGTTCGTACCCCTTACAGCTTCATCAGGCTGGCGTCGTCGACCGAGGCCGAGTGCCGGGAGCGGTACATCATCACGATGATCGCCAGCCCCACCACGACTTCGGCGGCAGCGACGACCATGACGAAGAACGCCATGATCTGGCCGTCGAGGTTCCCGTGGATGCGGGAGAAGGCGATCAGCGTCAAGTTCGCCGCGTTCAGCATCAGTTCGATGCACATGAACACCACGATGGCGTTCCGCCTGATCAGCACACCGGCGGCACCGATGGTGAACAGCAGCGCGGCGAGATAGACGTAGTTGACGGGGCTCACTTCGCGGCCTCCTCTTCCCGGGCCTCGTCCCGTGCCTGCCGGGCCTCACGGCCCTGGCCCGCGTCGTCCGCGTCGTCCGTGTCGCGGTCCGGGTCGTGGGGTTCGCCGTACATCCGCCCGTGGTCGGCCTGACCGTGCTGGTCGGCGGTGCGCTGCTCCAGCGCCGCGACCCGGTGCAGGGCCTCGGGGCCGACCTCGCGCATCTGGCCGCGGTCGCGCAGCGTGGCGCTGACCGTCATGTCGGACGGGGTTCCGTCCGGCAGGAGGCCGGGGCGGTCGACCGCGTTGTGCCGTGCGTAGACGCCGGGCGCGGGCAGCGGGGGCAGCTGGGTGCCCTTCCTGACGCGCTCCTCGGCCTGTTCACGCTGCGACTTGGACTTCTCGATGCGCTCGCGGTGCGTCAGCAGCGTCGCACCGACGGCGGCGACGGTGAGCAGCGCGCCCACCACCTCGAACGCGACGACGTACTTCGTGAACAGCTGCGAGGCCAGGGCCTGCACGTTCCCGCCGGAGTTGGCGGCCTCCAGCCCGCTGAAGGACACCACGGACGCCTGCCCGATGCCGGAGATCAGCAGCAGGCCCAGGCCGAGACCGCAGGCCACGGCCAGCCAGCGCTGGCCCTTGAGCGTCTCCTTGAGGGAGTCCGCGGTGCTCACGCCCACGAGCATCAGCACGAAGAGGAAGAGCATCATGACCGCGCCCGTGTAGACGACGATCTGGACGATGCCCAGGAAGTACGCGCCGTTGGCGAGGTAGAACAGCGCCAGCAGCACCATCGTGCCCGCGAGGCACAGCGCCGAGTGCACGGCCTTGCGCAGCAGTACGGTGCCCAGCGCGCCGATCACGGCGATGGTGCCCAGCACCCAGAACGCGGCCGCCTCACCGGCGGAGGTGCCGGAGGAGGTGGCGGCGAGGGCGGCACCGTCGATGTGTGCCGCGTACGCCGTGGAGGCCGAGGACAGCATGGTCACCGTCCCTCCTTCGAGTCGTTGCCGGAGCGGTTGCCCGCCGCTCTGGCGGCGGTGCCCTGCCCGCGGACGTCCTCGTCGGGCGCGTCCTGCGCGGAGGGGTCGACGCCTCCGCCGTGCGCCGCGGGGCCTTCCGAGACGACCGGCGCGGCCGCGGGCTCCTCCTCGCCGAACGTCGACGCCGAGTCCTGCGGGTCGCCGGTGTCGGTGACGGTCTGGACCTCGGTGCCGGGGGCGGCCTCGGTGACCAGCCCGCGGTAGTAGTCCTTCTCCGTCATGCCCGGGAAGATGGCGTGCGGCGAGTCGACCATGCCCTCTTCGAGGCCCGCGAGCAGCTCCTTCTTGGTGTAGATGAGCGACTCGCGGGAGGAGTCGGCGAGTTCGTACTCGTTCGTCATCGTCAGGGCGCGCGTCGGGCACGCCTCGACGCACAGGCCGCACAGGATGCAGCGCAGGTAGTTGATCTGGTAGACGCGGCCGTAGCGCTCACCCGGCGAGTAGCGCTCCTCGTCCGTGTTGTCCGCGCCCTCCACGTAGATGGCGTCCGCGGGACAGGCCCAGGCGCACAGCTCGCACCCCACGCACTTCTCCAGGCCGTCGGGGTGCCTGTTGAGCTGGTGGCGGCCGTGGAAGCGCGGTGCCGTCGGCTTCTTGTACTCGGGGTACTGCTCGGTCAGCCGCTTCTTGAACATGTCCTTGAAGGTCACGCCGAAGCCGGCAACGGGGTTCTCAGGCACCGTCGGCCTCCTTTCCGTCGGTCTTCTCCGCGTCCTCACCGGCGGACTCCCCCGCTCCCGAGGGCCCGACCAGCGCGTGGTCGGCCTGGCGGGAGCGGCGGCGCGGTACGGGCGGCAGCGTCTGCCCGGGCAACGGCGGTACGGGATAGCCGCCCGCCATCGGGTCGAAGACCTCGGATGCGGCCTTCTCCTTGGCGGCCTGCTCCTCCGCGTCCTCCTTGCGTCCGCGGAAGACGTCCACGACGAAGGAGAGCAGCAGGATCGCGAGCGCCGCGCCGGCGACCCAGTAGACGATGCCCGCGAAGTCGTAACCCTCGTTCCGCATGGCCCTGATGGAGGCGACCAGCATCAGCCACACCAGCGAGACGGGGATGAGGACCTTCCAGCCCAGCTTCATGAACTGGTCGTACCGCGTACGCGGAAGCGTGCCGCGGATCCAGACGAAGAAGAAGATCAGGCAGCAGACCTTGAGGAAGAACCAGAGCAGCGGCCACCAGCCGTGGTTGGCGCCCTCCCAGTAGGTCGAGATCGGCGCCGGCGCACGCCAGCCGCCCAGGAAGAGGGTGGCGGCGAGGGCGGAGAGCGTCACGATGTGCACGTACTCGGCCATCATGAACAGCGCGAACTTGATGGAGCTGTACTCGGTCTGGTAGCCGGCGACCAGGTCGCCCTCGGACTCCGGCATGTCGAACGGCGCGCGGTGCGCCTCGCCCACCATCGACACCATGTAGATCAGGAACGACACCGGCAGCAGCGCGGCGAACCACGTGTCCTGCTGGGCGTCGACGATCGCCGACGTCGACATGGAGCCCGAGTAGAGGAAGACCGCCGCGAAGCTGAGGCCCATCGCGATCTCGTAGCTGATGACCTGAGCCGTCGCGCGGACGGCACCGAGCAGCGGGTAGGTCGAGTTGGACGACCAGCCCGCCAGCACCACGCCGTACGCGCCGATGGAGGCGGTGGCGAGGATGTACAGAGCCGCCACCGGAAGGTCGGTGAGCTGCATCGCCGTACGCGTGCCGAAGATCGAGACCTCGTTGCCGGGAGGCCCGAACGGGATGACCGCGATCGCCAGGAAGGCGGGGATCGCGGCGAGCACGGGCGCCAGGAGGTACACGACCTTGTCGGCGCCCTTGACGACGACGTCCTCTTTCAGCATCAGCTTGATGCCGTCGGCGAGCGACTGCAGCATGCCCCAGGGGCCGTGCCTGTTGGGGCCGACGCGGAGCTGCATCCAGGCGACGACCTTGCGCTCCATGACGATGGAGATCAGGACGGTCACCATCAGGAACGCGAAGCAGAAGACCGCCTTGAGCGCGATCAGCCAGAACGGGTCCTTGCCGAAGAAGGAGAGGTCCTCGGCGGCGAGAAGAACGGTGCCGGTCACGCCGTCACCTCCCCGGTGCGGGCGCTCGGCCCGTCCGCGGCGGTGACGTCCGCGCACAGGTGCCGGACCTGTAGGAGCGCGCTCACGCGCTCACCTCCTCCTGAACGATGCGCTGTCCGCGCGGGGTTCGAGACCGCCCGGGCGGTCGAGCGGAGCGGAGTCATGCGCCCGCCCCCTCGGTTCCGGCGCCTGCGGCCGCCGCGGCGGGTGCCGCGGAGAGGCGTACCAGCTCGCCCGGGAGCGCGCCCGTGTCCGCCTGTACGCCGCCGCCGACGGAGTTCAGCGGCACCCAGACCACACGGTCGGGCATCTGCGTGATCTGCAGCGGAAGCTGGATGCTGCCCAGCGGTCCGGAGACGGCGACCGTGCCGCCGTCCGCGACGCCGACCTCGGCCGCCGTGGCCCGCGAGAGCCGGGCTACCGCGGGGTGACGGGTGCCGGCGAGGGCCTCGTCGCCGTCCTGCAGGCGGCCCTGGTCCAGCAGCAGCCGGTGTCCCGCGAGCACGGCCTCGCCCTTGCCCGCCTGCGGCGTGGACGCGGAGGGCGCCCCTGTCCGTGCCTCGGGGACCCCGGCGGACATCGAGCCGTCCGGGTTCCACTGGCCGAGCCTGTCGATCTCGGTGCGGATGGTGCGCACGTCGGGCAGGCCCAGGTGCGCGTCGAGGGCGTCGGCGAGCATGTGCAGGACCCGCGCGTCGGGCTGGACGTGGCGGCGGGTCATCTGGTCCGCACGGAGGGACGCCGCGAACGGCCGTGCGCGCCCTTCCCAGTTGAGGAACGTGCCCGCCTTCTCCACCACGGCCGAGACCGGCAGGACGACGTCCGCCCGGTCCGTGACCTCGCTGGGACGCAGCTCCAGGCTGACGACGAAACCGGCCGTCTCCAGCGCCTGCGCGGCACGCGCCGGGTCGGGCAGGTCGGCGAGTTCGACACCGCCGACGACCAGCGCCGACAGCTCCCCGTCGATGGCTGCGTCGACGATGCCGGAGGTGTCACGGCCCTGCCCGCCGGGCAGTTCGGCGACTCCCCAGGCCCGTGCGACCTCGTCCCGTGCGCGCGCGTCGCTCAGGGGACGGGCGCCGGGCAGCAGCGTCGGCAGCGCGCCGGCCTCGACGGCACCGCGCTCGCCGGCCCGCCTCGGGATCCACACCAGACGGGCACCGGTGGCGACGCTCGTGCGGACCGCGGCGGTGAGCGCGCCGGGGACGGCCGCGAGCCGCTCTCCGACCACGATGACCGAGCCCTCGGCGCGCAGCGCGTCGGCCGCCGCCTCACCCGCGGCGTCGAGCCCGACGCGGCCGGACAGCGCGTCCAGCCACTCGGTCTCGGTGCCGGGTGCGGCGGGCAGCAGCGTGCCGCCCGCCTTCTGCAGTCCGCGGGTGGCGTGCGAGGCGAGGGAGAAGGTGCGCTGGCCGTGCTTGCGCATGGCCTTGCGCAGCCGCAGGAAGACGCCCGGCGCCTCCTCCTCGGCCTCGAACCCGGCGAGCAGCACCGCGGGCGCCGCCTCCAGCGCCGAGTACGTCAGGCCCTTGCCGTCCCCGACGTCCACGCCCGTTCCGGCGACGTGGGCGGCGAGGAAGCCGGCCTCCTCGGCGGAGTGGACGCGGGCGCGGAAGTCGATGTCGTTGGTGCCGAGCACCACCCTCGCGAACTTCGCGTACGCGTAGGCGTCCTCGACCGTGAGGCGTCCGCCCGTCAGCACGCCCGCGCGGCCCCGCGCGCCGGACAGCCCGCGGGCCGCCCTCTCCAGCGCCTCGGGCCAGCTCGCGGGGGCGAGTTCGCCGTCCTCACCGCGAACGAGAGGCGTGGTGAGACGGTCGGGGCGCTGGGCGTAGCGGAACCCGAAGCGGCCCTTGTCGCAGAGCCATTCCTCGTTGACCTCGGGGTCGTTCGCCGCCAGCCGCCGCATGACCTTGCCGCGCCGGTGGTCCGTACGGGTCGCGCAGCCGCCCGAGCAGTGCTCGCAGACGGACGGCGACGAGACCAGGTCGAACGGGCGCGAACGGAAGCGGTACGCAGCCGAGGTGAGCGCGCCCACGGGGCAGATCTGGATGGTGTTGCCGGAAAAGTACGACTGGAACGGCTCGTCCTCACCCGTGCCCACCTGCTGCAGGGCACCGCGCTCCAGCAGCTCGATCATCGGGTCGCCGGCGATCTGGTTGGAGAAGCGGGTGCAGCGCGCGCACAGCACGCACCTCTCGCGGTCCAGGAGCACCTGCGTGGAGATCGGCACCGGCTTGGCGAAGGTGCGCTTGGCGCCCTCGAACCTGGAGTCGGCCGAACCGGTCGACATGGCCTGGTTCTGCAGCGGGCACTCGCCGCCCTTGTCGCAGACCGGGCAGTCCAGCGGGTGGTTGATGAGCAGCAGCTCCATCACACCGCGCTGCGCCTTCTCCGCCACCGGCGAGGAGAGCTGCGTCTTGACGACCATGCCGTCGGTGCAGGTGATGGTGCAGGACGCCATCGGCTTGCGCTGGCCCTCCACCTCGACGATGCACTGGCGGCAGGCGCCGACCGGGTCCAGCAGCGGGTGGTCGCAGAAGCGCGGGATCTCGATGCCGAGCTGCTCGGCTGCGCGGATGACCAGCGTGCCCTTCGGCACGGAGATCTCGGCTCCGTCGATGGTGAGGGAGACCAGGTCTTCCGGCCGTGGTCCGTCGCCCCCCGAGGAGGTCTTCGCGTCTGTGGTGACTGTCACGCCTTCACCTCCGGGTGAGCGGTCTTGTTCTCGTCGGCCCAGAGGGTCGACTTCGCGGGGTCGAAGGGGCATCCGCGCCCGTCGAGGTGCGCCTCGTACTCGTCGCGGAAGTACTTCAGCGACGAGAAGATCGGCGAGGCGGCGCCGTCGCCGAGGGCGCAGAACGACTTGCCGTTGATGTTGTCGGCGATGTCGTCGATCTTGTCGATGTCGGCCTTGGTGGCCTTGCCGGACTCGAAGTCGCGGAGCAACTGGACGAGCCAGTACGTCCCTTCACGGCACGGCGTGCACTTGCCGCACGATTCGTGCGCGTAGAACTCCGTCCAGCGCGTCACCGCCCGGACGACGCACGTCGTCTCGTCGAAGCACTGCAGCGCCTTCGTGCCGAGCATGGAGCCGGCCGCGCCGACGCCCTCGTAGTCGAGCGGCACGTCGAGGTGCTCGTCGGTGAGCATCGGCGTCGAGGAGCCGCCCGGCGTCCAGAACTTCAGCCGGTGGCCGGGGCGCATGCCGCCGCTCATCTCCAGCAGCTGGCGCAGCGTGATGCCCAGCGGGGCCTCGTACTGGCCGGGGTTGGCGACGTGGCCGCTGAGGGAGTACAGCGTGAAGCCCGGGGACTTCTCGCTGCCCAGCGAACGGAACCACTCCTTGCCCCGGTTGATCAGGGCCGGCACCGAGGCGATGGACTCGACGTTGTTCACCACGGTCGGGCACGCGTACAGACCGGCGACCGCCGGGAACGGGGGCCGCAGCCGGGGCTGTCCGCGCCTCCCTTCGAGGGAGTCGAGCAGCGCGGTCTCCTCACCGCAGATGTAGGCGCCCGCGCCCGCGTGGACCGTCAGCTCCAGGTCCTTGCCCTCGCCGAGCGCGTTCTTGCCGAGCAGCCCCGCCTCGTACGCCTCCCGCACCGCGAGGTGCAGGCGGCGCAGCACGGGCACGACCTCGCCGCGCAGGTAGATGAACGCGTGGGAGGAGCGGATCGCGTGGCAGGCGATGATGATGCCCTCGATGAGGGAGTGCGGGTTCGCGAAGAGCAGCGGGATGTCCTTGCAGGTGCCCGGCTCGGACTCGTCCGCGTTGACGACGAGGTAGTGGGGCTTGTCGTCTCCCTGCGGGATGAACTGCCACTTCATGCCCGTGGGGAAGCCCGCGCCGCCGCGGCCGCGGAGGCCGGCGTCCTTCACGTAGGCGATGACGTCGTCCGGCGGCATGGCCAGGGCCTTGGCCAGGCCCTCGTATCCGTCGTGGCGGCGCTTGTAGGTCTCCAGCGTCCACGCATCGGGCTCGTCCCAGTACGCGGAGAGGACCGGGGAGAGAAGCTTCTCCGGGGATTCGGTCGCCATTACTCCCTCTCCTCCCCCGGGCCCGGGTCGGCCGGGCGGCCGGACGGGTTGGCCGGGTCGGACGCGGCGGTCGACTGCGGCATGTCGTGCGAACTGGGGTGGCTCTCCGGGGCTTCCTCACCCGGGAGCGGCACCGGCTGGTCGGCCGGCCCGGCGGGGCCGCGCGGGTGCGCGAGCCGCCCGGGAGGCGCCTCGCCCTTGGCGAGCCGCAGCCCGGCCAGCGAGGGGGCGCCGCCACCGCCGGTCGCCTCGACGGCGCCGGGGCGCTCGTCGGGGAAGCCGGCGAGGATGCGGGCGGTCTCCTTGAACGTGCACAGCGGCGCGCCGCGGGTGGGTGCCACCTCGCGTCCCGCGCGCAGGTCGTCGACCAGCTGCCGGGCGGACTCGGGCGTCTGGTTGTCGAAGAACTCCCAGTTGACCATCACGACGGGCGCGTAGTCGCAGGCGGCGTTGCACTCGATGTGCTCGAGCGTGACCTTGCCGTCCTCGGTGGTCTCGTTGTTGCCGACGCCCAGGTGCTGCTTCAGGTCGTCGAAGATCGCGTCTCCGCCCATCACCGCGCAGAGCGTGTTGGTGCAGACGCCGACCTGGTAGTCGCCGGACGGCTTGCGGCGGTACATCGAGTAGAACGTCGCCACGGCGTTGACCTCGGCCGTGGTCAGCTCCAGCATCTCCGCGCAGAAACGCTGCCCGGTGCGCGTCACGTGCCCTTCCTCGGACTGCACGAGATGCAGCAGGGGCAGCAGCGCGGAACGGCTGTCGGGGTAGCGCGCGATGATCTCGCGCGCGTCGGCCTCCAGCCGCTCGCGGACGTCGGACGGGTAGTCCGGCGCGGGCATCGAGGGGATGCCGAGCATCGGTGCTTCGGGGGTCGTGCCCCGGTCGGGCGCGGTGGTCATCGGTCGACGCCTCCCATCACGGGGTCGATGGACGCGACGGCGACGATCACGTCGGCGACCTGGCCGCCTTCGCACATGGCCGCCATGGCTTCGAGGTTGGTGAAGGAGGGGTCGCGGAAGTGCACGCGGTACGGGCGTGTGCCGCCGTCGCTCACGGCGTGCACCCCCAGTTCGCCCTTGGGCGACTCCACCGCCGCGTACGTCTGTCCCGGCGGTACGCGGAAGCCCTCGGTGACGAGCTTGAAGTGGTGGATCAGGGCCTCCATGGAGGTGCCCATGATGTTCTTGATGTGGTCGAGCGAGTTGCCCAGCCCGTCGGGGCCGAGGGCCAGTTGCGCGGGCCAGGCGATCTTCTTGTCGCCGACCATGACGGGCCCGGGCTCCAGGCGGTCGATGCACTGCTCGATGATCCGCAGCGACTGCCGCATCTCCTCCAGGCGCAGCAGGAAACGTCCGTAGGAGTCGCACGTGTCGACGGTGGGGACCTCGAAGTCGTAGTCCTCGTAACCGCAGTACGGGTCAGACTTGCGCAGGTCGTGCGGCAGCCCGGCGGAGCGCAGGATCGGGCCGGTGGCGCCCAGGGCCATGCAGCCGGCCAGGTCGAGGTAGCCGATGTCCTTCAGGCGGGCCTTGAAGACGGGGTTGCCGGTGCACAGCGCGTCGTACTCCGGCAGGTTCTTCTTCATCTTCTTCAGGAACTCGCGCAGCGCGTCGACGGTCCCGGGCGGCAGGTCCTGGGCGAGGCCGCCGGGACGGATGAACGCGTGGTTCATCCGCAGGCCGGTGATCAGCTCGTAGAGGTCCAGGACCAGTTCGCGGTCGCGGAAACCGAAGATCATGACCGTGGTGGCGCCGAGCTCCATGCCGCCCGTGGCGATCGCCACCAGGTGCGAGGAGAGACGGTTCAGCTCCATCAGCAGGACGCGGATGACGTTGGCCCGGTCCGGGACGTCGTCCTCGATGCCGAGCAGCTTCTCGACCGCCATGCAGTACGCCGTCTCGTTGAAGAACGGCGTCAGGTAGTCCATGCGCGTCACGAACGTCGTGCCCTGCGTCCACGTCCGGTACTCGAGGTTCTTCTCGATACCGGTGTGCAGGTAGCCGATGCCGCAGCGCGCCTCGGTCACCGTCTCGCCGTCGATCTCCAGGATCAGACGGAGCACGCCGTGCGTCGACGGGTGCTGCGGACCCATGTTGACGATGATCCGCTCGTCGTCGCTCCGCGCGGCGGCCGCGGCGACCTCGTCCCAGTCGCCGCCGGTGACGTCGTAGACCGTGCCCTCGGTGGTCTCGCGGATGCCCGCGGTCGCGTGGGTGGTGGATGTGCTCATCAGCTGTACGACCTCCGCTGATCGGGAGCCGGAATCTGGGCGCCCTTGTACTCGACGGGGATGCCGCCGAGGGGGTAGTCCTTGCGCTGCGGGAAGCCCTGCCAGTCGTCGGGCATCATGATCCGCGTCAGCGCGGGGTGCCCGTCGAAGATCAGGCCGAAGAAGTCGTACGTCTCGCGCTCGTGCCAGTCGTTGGTCGGATAGACCTCGACCACGGAGGGGACGTGCGGGTCGGCGTCCGGTGCGCTGACCTCCAGGCGGATCACCCTGTTGTGGGTGATGGAGCGCAGGTGGTAGACGGCGTGCAGCTCGCGGCCCTTGTCGCCCGGGAAGTGCACTCCGCTGACGCCGGTGCACAGTTCGAAGCGGAGCGCCGGGTCATCCCGCAGCGTCCGGCACACCTGGAGCAGATGCTCGCGCGCGATGTGCAGCGTCATCTCGCCGCGGTCGACGACGGTCTTCTCGATCGCGTCCTCGGGCGCCAGGCCCTGCTCCTCCAGCGCGCCCTCGAGTTCGTCCGCGACCTCGTCGAAGTACCCGCCGTAGGGGCGGCTGCTCGCGCCGGGGAGCCGGATCGTGCGGACCAGGCCGCCGTACCCCGAGGTGTCGCCGCCCCTGTCCGCGCCGAACATGCCGCGGCGTACGCCGATGACCTCGCCGCTGTCGTTGCGCGGCGCGGGGACGGAACCGTTCGCGTTCTCGGCGCCGTTGCCGTTGCTGGTCTCGCTCACCTCAGCAACCCCTTCATCTCGATCGTCGGCACGGCCTTCCGCGCTGCTTCCTCCGCCTCACGGGCCGCCTGCTCGCGGTTGACGCCGAGCTTCTCGCCCTGCACGTGCTGGTGCAGCTTGAGGATCGCGTCGAGGAGCATCTCGGGGCGCGGCGGGCAGCCGGGCAGGTAGATGTCGACCGGGACGATGTGGTCGACGCCCTGCACGATCGCGTAGTTGTTGAACATCCCGCCGGACGAGGCGCAGACGCCCATGGAGATGACCCACTTGGGGTTGGGCATCTGGTCGTAGACCTGCCGCAGCACCGGGGCCATCTTCTGGCTGACGCGGCCGGCCACGATCATCAGGTCGGCCTGGCGGGGCGATCCGCGGAAGACCTCCATGCCGAAGCGCGCCAGGTCGTAGCGGCCCGCGCCCGTCGTCATCATCTCGATGGCGCAGCAGGCGAGTCCGAAGGTCGCGGGGAACATGGACGACTTGCGCACCCAGCCCGCGGCCTGCTCGACGGTGGTCAGCAGAAAGCCGCTCGGCAGCTTCTCTTCGAGTCCCATTGCGTACCTGCCCCTAATCCCATTCCAGGCCGCCGCGCCGCCAGTCGTAGGCGTACGCGACGCCGATGAGGGCGACGAAGACCAGCATTTCGACCAGGCCGAAGATCCCGAGGGAGTCGAAGTGAACGGCCCACGGGTAGAGAAAGACGATTTCGATGTCGAAGACGATGAAGAGCATCGCCGTCAGGTAGTACTTGACCGGGAAACGCCCGCCGCCCGCCGGCTGGGGAGTGGGCTCGATGCCGCACTCGTACGCTTCCAGCTTGGCTCGGTTGTAGCGCTTGGGGCCGATGACCGATGCCGCGACCACCGAGAAGATCGCGAACCCGGCCGCGATGGCTCCCAGTACAAGGATTGGCGTGTAGGCGTTCACCGCTCCCCGCTCCTTCCAGTCGACCCTGGAGACCTCCCGGACCGGTAGGCCCAGGGGACTGTCGACGCTGACTGCCGGCTGTCCACCTGGCTCGCGCCGCCTTCACCAAGATCGCTTCTATGTGAGGCAGTTCACAAGCCCTTGCGGGAGGCATCTTATGCCCGGGCCTTGTGACGTGCGACACGGGGTCCCCCCAGAGACTTGTGATCTCCAACACGCGACGACAAAACCGCACGTCAGAGGCTTGCCGGTTAGCAATGTCCAAGATCCGCAAAGGCGTTCCCCGCGACGCCCGGAAAGCGCCCGCGCGAGGCCCCCGGAAAGCGCTCCCGGATGCCCGGCCGAGGCGAGAGCCGGACCCGTCTGCGATTGCGGCGTTCGTGAACGTCAGCACAATCCTCCGCCGATCGGCCACTTCATTCACCGTCCGAACACGGGGACCGATCGGCACAGAATGGGATGACCGGGCATCAAAACGCCATTCACGGACGGAGTCGACACGGCGAGTGTGACGTGCGTCACGCAGCACCCTGGCAGCCCCTGCCACCTTTGCCAGACCTACGAAGGCCGTGGTATACGCGGCTACTTCCCGTCACCATGAAGATAACTAGGTGGTCACAGCGGGGTAGTTGGGCGACGGCCGTGACCGGAGCGAGACCTGTGAAGATCAACCGGGTCTCAACTGGGCGTTCTCGCAGCGGCTGTGTCAGATTGCACGAATTTTGAACGGATCATCTGCGGGCTGCTATCCATGCCCCATGTCCCGGAACACTCACGTACCCAGACACCGGAAGCCTCGCCAGAGCAGCGTGAACAGGTCGCTGCGAGTGAGCGCCACCGGCGGCGTCCTCGGCGCCATCGCCTTCACCACGGCGATGTCCCCGTCCTCGCCCCTGGCCGACAAGGCCTCGGCGAAGTCGGAAGCCGCAGCCGAGACGGGCGCGGTCTCCGAGGTCAGTCACACCGTGGCGGGTTCCTCCGCCAGGGCTGCCGACTCCCTCAAGACCACGGCACTGCAGTACGAGGTGCGCCAGGCCGAGGCCAAGGCCACCGACCGCGCGCTGGAGGCGGCCCAGAAGAAGGCCGCCGCTGCCGAACGCAAGGCCGAGGCGCGGGAGAAGGCGGCCGACGCACGGGCTTCCCGCTCCACGGGCCGCACGGATCTCTCGTCGGGCAGCGGCAACGTCTCCTCCGTCATCGGCTTCCTCAAGGCCCAGGTGGGCAAGTCCTACGTGCTGGGCGCGAGCGGGCCCTCCTCGTACGACTGCTCCGGCCTCACACAGGCAGCCTTCAAGCAGGTCGGCGTGAGCCTCCCGCGTACCTCCCAGACCCAGTCCCTCGAGGGCACGCCCGTCTCCATGGACGCGCTTCAGGAGGGCGACCTCCTCTACTGGGGCGGCCGCGGCAGCGCCTACCACATCGGCGTCTACGTGGGCGGCGGCAAGTTCATCGGCGCCCAGAACTCCTCGACCGGCGTGGTCGAGAAGCCCCTCGACTACGACCCGCCGTCCGGCGCGGTCCGCGTGCTGTGACGATCTGACGTCCACGGGGACGCCTCCCGCGTCCGCAGCGCGCTGACGCGGCACCTGAGAACCCAACGCACCGCACGGCGCCCCCTGTACGGCCACACGGCCGTACAGGGGGCGTCCGTCTGTCTGGCGGGCCCTCGCGCCCTGCGAGGGCGGCCGGAACGGCGAAGAGGCGGTGCTCCCACGGCCGGGGTTTGCTCGCCCCGGCCGCAGGCGCACCGCCTCAGGTGGGTGTCAGGCGCGCGGAGCGACCTTGCTCAGGCCGTTGATGACGCGGTCCATGGCGTCGCCGCCGGTGGGCTCCGTGAGGTTGGCGAGCATCTTCAGGGCGAAGCGCATCAGCACCGGGTGCGAGAGGCCGCGCTCCGTGGCCACCTTCATCACCTTGGGGTTGCCGATCAGCTTCACGAAGGCGCGTCCGAGCGTGTAGTAGCCGCCGTACGTGTCCTTGAGGATCTTCGGGTAGCGGCGCAGGGCCAGTTCGCGCTGTGCGGGCGTGGCCCGCCCCTGCGCCTGCACGATGGTCTCGGCCGCGATGACGCCGGACTCCATGGCGTACGCGATGCCCTCGCCGTTGAAGGGGTTGACCAGACCGCCCGCGTCGCCGACGAGCATGAGCCCGCGCGTGTAGTGCGGCTGGCGGTTGAAGGCCATGGGGAGCGCGGCGCCGCGGATGGGCCCCGTCATGTTCTCCGGCGTGAATCCCCACTCGGCGGGCATGGACGCGCACCACGCCTTGAGGATCTCGCGCCAGTCGAGCTCCTTGAAGGAGTCCGAGGTGTTGAGGACGCCCAGGCCGATGTTGCTCGTCCCGTCGCCCATGCCGAAGACCCATCCATAGCCGGGCAGCAGGCGGTCCTGAGCACCGCGGCGGTCCCACAGCTCCAGCCACGACTCCAGGTAGTCGTCGTCGTGGCGGGGCGAGTTGAAGTACGTGCGGACCGCGACGCCCATAGGGCGGTCCTCGCGGCGGTGCAGGCCCATTTTCAGCGACAGCCGCGTCGAGTTGCCGTCGGCCGCGACGACGACGGGGGCGTGGAAGGTGACGGGCGTCTTCTCCTCGCCCAGCTTGGCGTGCACGCCGGTGATGCGTCCCGCGGAGTCCAGCACCGGCTCGCCGACGTTGCAGCGCTCGTGGAGCCGCGCGCCGGCCTTCTCGGCCTGCCTGGCGAGCTGCTCGTCGAAGTCGTCGCGCTTGCGCACGAGTCCGTAGTCCGGGTAGCAGGCCAGCTCCGGCCAGTCGAGCTGCAGACGCTGGCCGCCGCCGATGATGCGCAGGCCCTTGTTGCGCAGCCAGCCCGCTTCCTCGGAGATGTCGATGCCCATGGCGATCAGCTGCTTCGTCGCGCGCGGCGTCAGGCCGTCGCCGCACACCTTCTCGCGCGGGAACGCGGTCTTCTCCAGCAGCAGCACGTCGAGGCCGCTGCGGGCGAGGTGGTAGGCGGTGGTGGCCCCCGCGGGGCCGGCACCGACAACGATCACATCGGCTGTCCGGTCGGAGGTGACGGTCTCGGTCACGAGGGCTCCCGCAGATGCTGGGCAGTAGGGCATTGGCAGTCTAAGAGGCACGTCCGGGCCGTACGGGAACGCCCCGTCGAACCGGCTCCGACCGGCGTCGCACGGGGAGTTCACCGGCTCCGGACGACACGGCCTACGGGCGCACGCCGCGGTGCAGGGCGACCACGCCGCCCGACAGGTTCCGCCACGCCACCTTCGCCCACCCGGCCTTCTGCAGGCGCCCCGCCAGCGCGGGCTGGTCCGGCCACTCGCGGATGGACTCGGCGAGGTAGACATAGGCGTCGGGGCTGGAGGAGACCGCCCGCGCCACGGGCGGCAGGGCCCGCATCAGGTACTCGGTGTAGACCGTGCGGAACGGCGCCCAAGTCGGGTGGCTGAACTCGCAGATGACGACCCTGCCGCCCGGCGCGGTGACGCGCAGCATCTCCCGCAGGGCGGCGTCGGTGTCCTGCACGTTGCGCAGCCCGAAGGAGATGGTCACGGCGTCGAACACGCCGTCGCGGAACGGGAGCCGGGTCGCGTCCCCGGCGGTGAACGGCATCCGGGGGAGCCGCTTCTTGCCTTCGGAGAGCATGCCGAGGCTGAAGTCGCAGGGCACGGCGTAGGCGCCGCCCTCGACGAACGGCTGGGACGAGGTGCCCGTCCCCGCGGCGAGGTCGAGCACGCGCTCGCCCGGGCGCGCGTCGACGGCGCGGGCCACGGCCTTCCGCCACAGCCGCGCCTGCCCGAGGGAGAGCACGTCGTTGGTGATGTCGTAGCGCGCCGCGACGTCGTCGAACATCGCGGCGACTTCGTGCGGCTGCTTGTCGAGGGATGCGCGGGTCACCCGCTCATTGTCCCCCTCGCGCCGCGGGCCCGTCGCGCGGGGGCACCACCCCCGCGCGAACGGGCCGCGGAACGGCTACTTGGCCTCGATGAGGTTGAGCTCCGGGTGGGCGCTGCCGCCCTCGATCGCGGTCGAGGAGAAGTGCGAGACCACGCGGTCGTCCGACGGGTCGTCCGCCGGGTCCTCGTGCACGACGAGGTGCTCGTACGTCGTGCTCCGCTGGGCCGGCACGCGGTCCGCGGAACGGATGAGTTCGAGCAGCTCCATGCGGTTGGAGCGGTGCTTCGCGCCCGCCGAGGAGACCACGTTCTCCTCCAGCATCACCGAGCCCAGGTCGTCGGCGCCGTAGTGCAGCGAGAGCTGGCCGACCTCCTTGCCGGTCGTCAGCCAGGAGCCCTGGATGTGGGCGACGTTGTCGAGGAAGAGCCGCGCGATGGCGATCATGCGCAGGTACTCGAAGAGCGTCGCCTGCGTCTGGCCCTTCAGGTGGTTGTTCTCCGGCTGGTAGGTGTACGGGATGAAGGCGCGGAAGCCTCCCGTGCGGTCCTGCACGTCGCGGATCATCCGCAGGTGCTCGATCCGCTCGGCGTTGGTCTCGCCGGTGCCCATCAGCATCGTCGACGTGGACTCGACGCCGAGGCTGTGCGCCGTCTCCATGATCTCCAGCCAGCGCTCGCCGGACTCCTTGAGCGGGGCGATCGCCTTCCGCGCCCGTGCGGGCAGGAGTTCGGCGCCGGCGCCCGCGAACGAGTCCAGCCCGGCGGCGTGGATGCGGCGGATCGCCTCTTCCGGAGTGACACCCGAGATGCGCGCCATGTGCTCGACCTCGGACGCGCCGAGCGAGTGGATGACGAGCTGCGGGAACTGCTTCTTGATGGCCGCGAAGTGCTCTTCGTAGTACTCCACGCCGTAGTCCGGGTGGTGGCCGCCCTGGAACATGATCTGGGTGCCGCCCAGTTCGACCGTCTCCGCGCAGCGCCGGAGGATGTCGTCCAGGTCCCGCGTCCACACGTCGTCGCTCTTCGGCGAGGCGTAGAAGGCGCAGAACTTGCACGCCGTGACGCAGGAGTTGGTGTAGTTGATGTTCCGCTCGATGATGTACGTCGCGATGTGCTCCGTGCCCTCGTAGCGGCGGCGGCGGACGGCGTCGGCGGCGGAGCCGAGGGCGTGCAGCGGAGCCGAGCGGTAGAGGTCGAGCGCTTCCTCGGGGGTGATGCGGGCGCCCTCGGCGGCACGGTCGAGTACGGACTGACGGTCGGCGGTCTCAGGCACCGGGGGCGTCCCTCCGAAGGTGGCGGTTCGGTTTTCCCTGACCCGGCCAGCGTACGCCAGGGCCTCATTCCACCTTCCGGAGCGTCGCCTCGGCCCCGGGCTCCCCGGGGCCGGAGGCGCGCGAGGTGTAGCGGAGCGTCCCGTCGTCGCGAAGGGTGAACTCGACGGGCTGGCCGTCCGCGCACACCTCCGGGCCGTCCGGCGCGGAGGGCGTCATCCGGAGCGTGCCGTCGCTGACCGCGTCCAGTTCGTAGTCCGCGTCGCACGCGGTGCCGTCCTCGACGGGGCCGCCGTGGGCCGCCTTCCGTCCGGCGGCACCTCTCTCGAAGGTGACCCGCATGGTGCCGACGGACTCCCCGTCTGCGAAGACCACGCGGCCCTGCCAGGTGCCGGCGAAGCCGTCCGGCACCTCCTCCTTGCGGCTCTCCCCGGCGTGCGAGTCGGCGGGCGGCGCGGGGGCCCCGGCGTCGCCGCCACCGCTGCTGCCGGGAAGGAACCGGAAGAAGTACGTGCCGAGCAGGGCGACCGCCAGCAGGCACGCGACCGTGAGGACGAGGCTGCAACTGACCTGGCGTTTGCTCCGCTCCGCGCTGGCGGTCAGCGCGATGCCGGGACGGGCGGACGGCGCGGCCGGGACGCCTCCGCCGGACGCGGCACCGTCGGGGGCGCCGCCGTTCGACGCGCCGTCCGCGACGGCGCCGGGACCCGTGCCGGACCGCTCCCCCGGCTGCACGCCCGCCGCCGCGGGCGCCTCCGACGCACCGGAGAGCGGCGCCGGCTGCCAGGAGGGCCAGGACCGCCCGGGCACGCCGGGCCGGTCCGGCTGCCCCGGCGTCTCCGCCCCGTCCGAGCCGTCCGAGCCGTCCGGGAGGTCGGCGGGGTCCGGCCGCCCTGCCGCCACCGGGGGCTGCTGCGGCTGCCGCGCCGGAAGCGGGGTCTCCGACGGGGTCGTGAAGGGGACGGGCCCGGACTCCGGGCCGGCGTCCGCCGGGCCGCCGCCGCTCCCGTCGCTTCCCCCGGGGCCGGCGGTGAAACCACCGCCCTGCTCGGACGGTTCGAGGTCGAGGAGCTCGATCACGCGCCGGCTGATCTGCTCCACGATCGGAGCGGGCAGCCAGCCGTCGCGCATCGTCGCGGCGGCGGTGCCGGCCGTGCCCTCGCCCCCCGGCAGCTCCGCGAGCCGGGCGGGTGACGGGCGGCGCCCCGGGTCCTTGTCGAGGCAGGATGCGGCGATCTCCCGCAACTCACCGCTCAGGGAACCGAGTTCGGGATCCTCGTGGACGACCTTGTAGAGCAGCACCGCCGAGCTGTCCCCACGGAACGGCGCCTCGCCCGTCGCCGCGTACACCAGCACGGCACCCAGCGAGAAGACGTCCGAGGCCGGACCCGTCTCCTCGCCCAGCACCTGCTCGGGCGACATGTAGCCGGGCGAACCGATCGACGCGCCGGTCGACGTGAGCGACGCGGTGCCCGCCGTCGCGCGCGCGATGCCGAAGTCGATCAGCCGCGGTCCGCCGGGCGTGAGCATGACGTTGGACGGTTTGACGTCCCTGTGCACCAGGCCCAGCCCGTGCACGTGCCGCAGCGCCTCCGCGAGGCCGCCGCCGAGGATGCGCACCGACCGCTCCGGCAGGGGGCCGTGCTCGCCGACGGCCTGCTGCACCGACGGGCCCGCCACGTAGCCCGTCGCGACCCACGGGGCGGAGGCACCGGGGTCCGCGTCCAGCACGGGAGCGGTCCACTGGGCGGCGGGGCTGTCCGCACCGCCGGACGCCGGCGGTGCGGTGCCCACGCGCCGCGCGGACGCCACCTCACGGCGGAAGCGCCTGCGGAACTGCTCGTCGGCGGCGTAATGGGGGTGCACGACCTTCACCGCGACCGTCCGGCCGCTCGGCGAACGGCCCAGGTAGACCCGGCCCATTCCCCCGGCGCCGAGCCGGCGCAGCAGCCGGTACGGCCCGACCGTGCGCGGATCGTCAGGCTCGAGCGGCTGCATCCGGATCCCCCCGCCGTGTGACTGCCGCACTCAGCTTAGAGCCCGGCCCTGACGTGCGGCCACGGCGCGAGGGAGCGGACCGCGGGCGGGGGCCGGCGCGCGGCGGGACCGGCCGGTCAGGACGGCACCGGAGGCGCTCCCGACCGGACGGAGCCGCTCAGGCCGGGTCGTACAGCAGCTCGACCCGTACGTCCCCGGGATAGTCGCCCGTGCCGGCGGTGCGCCGGACGAACTCTTCGACGCCCTTCAGCTGCTGCCTCCCCAGACGGAAGTCGAGCGTCGTGAAGTACCGCTCCAGCACGGGCGGTTCGAAGACCTCCCAGCGCGCGGCGTGCTCGGCGACCTTCGCGACCTCCTCCAGGGCCAGGTCCCGCGAGGCGAGGAAGGCGCGGTGCACGTCCCGCACGGTCTCCGGGAAGCGCTCCAGATACTCGCGGCGGACCGCCCAGACCGCCATGACGAACGGGAGGCCCGTCCACTCCTTCCACAGCTGGCCGAGGTCGTGGACCTCCAGGCCGGGATCGGGCAGGTTCCGCAGGTACGCACGGAGACCGACGTCGCCGATCACCACGGCGGCGTCCGCCTCCCGCATCATGAGGCCGAGGTCGGGCTCGCAGCTGAAGTACTCGGGCCGCACGCCGAAGCGTTCCGAGAGCAGCAGGCGGGCCAGGCGTACCGACGTACGCGACGTGGAGCCCAGTGCGACCTTCCCGCCGTCGAGCTGGTCCAGGGGGACGCGGGAGACGATCTCGCACGACATCACCGGCCCGTCGCAGCCGACCGCGATATCCGGCAGCGCCACGAGCTCGCCGGCATTCTTGAGGAATTCGACCAGCGTGACGGGGCCGATATCGAGATCCCCGTTCACCAACTGGTCGCTCAGCTTTTCGGGGGTGTCCCGCGTCAGCTCCAGATCGAGCAGGGAGCCGGTGTGAACAAGGCCCCAGTAGAGGGGCAGGCAGTTGAGGAACTGGATGTGCCCGACACGGGGGCGGGATCTCGGAAGCCTCGGCAGTGCAGTCACACCCCGGAGCGTACGCCGCCCCCCGCACGGGCACTGAGGCGCCCGGAGAGCGGGACGCCCGGCACGGGCCCGCGGCGGGGCCCACAACGGGGAACCGGCAGCGCACGGGCGAGATCGTCGGCTCTTCCCCGGCGCCAGGGCACCGTGCTAGGCTCGCCGCAAGTTGCAGTTTGGTTTCCCTTGCAGTACAGAGCCTGCGGAGCATGTGACCGCGGGCTCTCGTCGTTTTCAGAGACTTCTTAGCGGGGTTCTGGGAGCAGGGCGACCCTTATAGGCCCAAGGAGGGCTTATGGCTACCGGAACCGTGAAGTGGTTCAACGCTGAAAAGGGCTTTGGCTTCATCGCCCAGGACGGCGGCGGTCCCGATGTCTTCGTCCACTACTCCGCGATCAACGCGACTGGTTTCCGCTCCCTCGAGGAGAACCAGCTCGTGAGCTTCGACGTGACCCAGGGTCCGAAGGGGCCTCAGGCGGAGAACGTCACGCCTCAGTGACCTGAGTCGCACCACCCAAGGGGCCCTCGCCGGCACAGCCGGCGGGGGCTCCTGCCTGTGCCGGCCGGACGACCGCGGGCAGGCCCGTATCTGATTCGCCGGAAATCGATCGGTATACGCGGTGAGTCCCCGTCACCGCTTTGTCAGGTACTGCTAAGTCGCATGCGCCGAGGGGTCGTGGAGGCTCTGGGAGAAGTAGTGTCTGTGGGTCAAACAGCGGTAGCGGATAGTGGGGAACCGCTCGAACCTGCAGGAGTCTGCGCATGCCGACCACATGCCCGCACTGTGGCACCACATCGCCCGCGACGGCTGATGCCTGCACGGGATGCGGACGTGATCTCTACCGGCTCTCGAATCCCACTGCCGCCCCCGATCACAATTCCGTGCCCTCGCTCTGGCTGAACCTGCGCCCCAACCGGCCCTGGATGTGGATCACCACGGGGGCCGTGCTCCTCCTCGTGGGCGCGGGGGCGACAGCCGGCCTCATGCTCAAGCACGGCGGGGACGAAGGCCCGGCCGAGGAGCGGATATCCCAGCACAAGGTGCCGGGGCCGGACATCAAGATCGACCCGTCGCCGTCGAAGTCCCCCGAGAAGAAGAAGACCGGCAAGCCGCTCGCCGCTTCCTCGTCACCGTCGGAGCCGGCCGAGCCCGCCCCCACGAAGAGCGAGTCGCCGGACAAGCCGTCCGAGGGCCTGCCCGCCGGTTTCCGGCGCGTGAACGACGAGATGGGCTTCAGCCTCGCCGTGATGGACGGGTGGCAGCGCAGGTCCCTCAGCGAGACGCACGTGGACTACGTGCCGCCGACCGGCCAGGAGGTCCTCCGCATCGGGGAGTCGGCCAACGCCGGCCCTTCCTCCGCCGACACCTTCGCCCAGGCCGAGCAGCAGCTCGCCAGCAACGACCCGAGCTACAAGCGGATCCGCCTGGAGAGCAACACCTTCCAGGGACGCCCGGGCGCCATCTGGGAGTTCACATGGACGACCGGCTCCGGCCAGGTCATGCACGCCACTGACCAGGCGTACATCGCCGAGGACGGCACGGAGTACACGATCTACTTCGAGGCGCGCGACCGGCTCTGGGACAAGAAGAACCAGGTGTTCACCACCGCGCTGAACACCTGGAAGGCGCCGGCGAACGGTGTCGCCGGCGCCGCGGCCGAGGACGGCTGACCTTCCCACGGGCCAGCCGCCCCCGGCCGCTACGCGGTCGCACGTCCGCCGGGCCGTGCGACCGCGGTCGGGTTACTTGCGCGTCCCGCAGTTCGAGCCGGAGTTGAAGTACTCCTCGTCACCGATGACGCCCGCCCACTCGATGCAGTGGCCGGCGCCCTCGTCGACGAAGACCGGGCCCGCGTAGGACGTGAACTCGCCCTCCTCGACGACGGGAACCGTCTCCTCGTCGTCCAGGAGCACGCGCACGGAGGCCGACATGAACACCGGGTCCCCCGTCTCGTTCCGCACCGTGACGACGCAGTTCTTCCCCGTCGACTTGTTGTAGGTGAGGAAGACGGTGCCCAGGTCGGCGATCCCCGCCTGGTTCACGACGCTGTAGCCCGAGCCGCAGGCCCCGTTGTACGCGGCCCTGGGCTCGGCGCTGCCGGCTGTGGCCGCGGAGGCGGTCCCCGCCGTGGCGATGAGCCCCGTGCCGGCGATGGCGGCGACGGCGGCCGCCATGGCGACGCTCTTCGAACGCATCACTGTTCCCCCAGTCATGTCGTCGTCGGTGGCCGATGGTCGGTCGGCCACAGGCCCGTGGACGGCGCCGCGGACCCGACAGAAGAGACCGGCGAGCCCCCGCCGGGGTTGTACGCGATTCATACAGAAGTGACGGGTGGTCAGGCACGCCCGTCCGGGAAGGAGGCCGCACACCACCCTGACTGATCTCTCAGTCAGGACCTCAATATCGCATGAACCAGCACAGTTGTCGGAACCGAATGTTGCGTTTTCCTCAACACGCGCGTAGCGTCCCCCGGCATGGAGCACGAACCGGGAAGCCGCGTCGCAGTCTCCGCCGGGGCCGGTGAGGACGTGGCGGAGCGCGTACGCCGCGTCATCCGCGAAACGGGCTGCAGCCAGCGGGAGTTCGCGCGCCGGATCGTCATGGACCCGTCGAAGCTGTCCCGTTCGCTGAGCGGCAGCCGCCGCTTCACCGTCGCCGAACTGGCCCGGATCGCGGACGAGGGCGGAGTCGACGCCGCCTGGCTCCTCGGCTCCGCCGCGGCGTCGGCCGGCACGGGCGCCGCCTGGCCGGAAGTGCCCGCGGCCCGCGCTCGTACCCGGTCCGGCGGCACACCCGAAGGCGGCCGTCCGCTGCAGATCGTGCGGGAGACGGTGCGGCTGATCGCGGAGCGCGGCTTCCACTCCGTTCGCGTCACGGACATCGCCGAGGCCTGTGCCACCAGCACGGCCGCCATCCACTACCACTTCCCCGGACGTGCCGAACTCCTCGAAGCGGCCGTGCGCTGGTGCATGGACGAGGACACCGCACGGCGCGCGGCACGCACCGCCGAGGCGGCCGACGCGGCAGGCGAACTCCGCCAGCTGATCGAGCTGCAGACGCCACGGACCGAGCAGCAGCGCGTGCAGTGGCGCGTGTGGCTCGACCTGTGGGCCGAGGCGGCGCGCTCGACGGCCATCGGGCGGCTGCACGTCGAGTACTACCGGCAGTGGCGTACGACCGTCGCGGACGTCATCCGGCGCGGCATCGCCCAGGGCGTGTTCCGTGACGTCGACCCGGAGTTCAGCGCGCTGCACCTGACCGCGCTGATCGACGGCCTCGCGGCGCAGGTCCTGGCCGCGGCGGGGGCCGACAGCGGGACGACTCAGGCGGCCGGTGCACAGGGCACGGACGCCGAGGAGATGCGGGCCGCGCTGCTCGCACACGTAGAGGCCCTGCTCGCCGTGGACGGCGAGTAGGCAGGACCGCCGGCCCGAGCGAACCGGTACCACCCACCGCGACCCCGACACAGACCTGGACCCAGACCTCGATCGGCCCGACCGGCCCGACGCACCGTCCGCCCGAACACCCGCACCCGCACCCGCACACCGACGCATCCGTCGATCCCTACGAGCGGAGGAACCGCCATGCCCATGAACGACTCCGTCATCATCACCTGCGCGCTCACCGGCGCCGGCGACACCGTCGGCAGGAGCCCGCACGTCCCCGTGACGCCCGAGCAGATCGCCCGCTCCGCCGTCGAGGCCGCCGAAGCCGGCGCGGCGGTCGTGCACGTCCACGTACGGGAGCCCGACACCGGGGCCCCGTCCCGCGACCCGCGCTACTACCGCGAGGTCGTCGAGCGGATCAAGGAGACGGGCACCGACGTCGTCATCAACCTCACCGCCGGGATGGGCGGTGACCTAGTCATCGACCCCGACGAGCCCCTGAAGCACCTGCCGGGGACCGATCTCGTGGGCGGCATCGAGCGGCTTCCGCACGTGGAGGAGCTGCTGCCCGACATCTGCACGCTCGACTGCGGGTCGCTCAACTTCGGCGAGGGAAGCAACCTCTACATCTCCACGCCCGACATGCTGCGCGCGGGCGCCAAGCGCATCCAGGAACTGGGCGTGCGGCCGGAGCTGGAGATCTTCGACACGGGACAGCTCTGGTTCGCCAAGCAGCTGCTGGACGAGGGCCTGCTCGACGACCCCACCGTCTTCCAGCTGTGCATGGGCATCCCGTGGGGTGCGCCCGCGGAACCGGGAGTGCTGAAGTCCATGGTCGACTTCCTGCCGCCGGGCGCGCAGTGGGCGAGTTTCGCGCTCGGACGGATGCAGATGCCGTGGGTGGCGCAGTCGATCCTGCTCGGCGGCAACGTACGGGTCGGCCTCGAGGACAACCTGTACCTCAGCAAGGGGGTCAAGGCCACGAACGGCCAGCTGGTCGAACGTGCCGTCCAGATCACCGAGTTGCTGGGTGCGAAGGTCGCGACGCCCGACCAGGCGCGCGAGCGGCTGGGCCTGCGGGCCCGCCGCTGAGGCGTCCCGCGTCCGGCCCTGGCGCCGCCCGGCCCCGTGCCCCAGGCCGCCTCTGCTCCCGACCCGTACCCGGCCCCGCGACCCGCGACCCGCGAGAGGACCGGTCCCCGCCACGACCCCGAGGACACCACCGGCATGACAGCCACACCTGAACCCGCACCCGCACCCGGCCCCGGCCCGGAATCCGGAGCCGGCTCCCCGGCCCCCGCCCCCTGCCCGCCCGAGTCCGTCCGCCGCGTCGCCTGCGTCGGCGCCGGAGTGATCGGCGGCGGCTGGGTGGCGCACTTCCTGGCCCGCGGCTACGACGTCACGGCGTGGGACCCCGCCCCCGACGCGGAGGAGAAGCTGCGCCGCCTCGTCGACGCGGCATGGCCCGCGCTGCGCCAGCTCGGCCTCCACCCGTCGGCCTCGCCCGACCGGCTGACGGTCCTGCCCACGCTCGAAGAGGCCGTCGCCGACGCGGAGTTCGTGCAGGAGAGCGCCCCCGAGAAGCTGGAGCTCAAGCGGTCCCTGCTGGCCCGCATCGACGCCGCCGCACCCGGGGGCGCCGTCATCGCCTCGTCCACGTCCGGCTATCCGATGACGGACATGCAGGGCGAGGCCGCCGACCCGGGCCGCCTCCTCGTCGGGCACCCCTTCAACCCGCCCTACCTGATCCCGCTCGTCGAGGTCGTGGGCGGCGAGCTGACCCGGCCCGGCGCCGTCGAGTGGGCGTCGCGCTTCTACGAGGCCGCCGGCAAGTCCGTCATCACGATGGACAAGGAGCTGCCCGGCTTCATCGCCAACCGCCTCCAGGAGGCCCTGTGGCGCGAGGCCCTGCACATGGTCGCCAACGGCGAGGCGACCGTGCAGGAGATCGACGACTCGATCACCGAAGGCCCCGGTCTGCGTTGGGCGTTCATGGGCCCGTGCCTGACCTTCGCCCTCGCCGGCGGGGAGGGCGGCATGGCCCACATGCTGGACCACTTCGGCCCGTCGCTGAAGTCGCCGTGGACGCGGCTGGAGGCACCCGAGCTCGACGCGTCGTTGCGCGACGCGATGGTCGAGGGCTGCGACGCGGCCGCCGCCGGGCGCTCCGCGGCGCAGCTCGTCGCGGAACGCGACCAGGGCGTGATCGACGTGCTGCGTGCCACCGGGCGGCTCCCCCGGTCCGCGGACGGGGAGCGGCCGTGAGCGGGGGCCGCGCGGGACTGCCGGACCACCGGGCGGTCGTCGTGCCGGAGTGGATCGACTACAACGGCCATATGAGCGAGGCGTTCTACGTCCTCGTCTTCGGCCACGCCACGGACGCCATGATGCCCGAGGTCGGACTCGACGAGGCCTACCGCGAACGCAGCGGCTGCTCCCTCTACACGGCCGAGGCGCATGTGCGCTATCTCCGGGAGGTGCCGGAGGGCGCCGAACTCACGGTGCGTACGCGGGTCCTCGGCGTGGACGCGAAGAAGTGCCGCCTCGCGCACGAGATGTACGCGGCCGGTCCCGCCGGCCGCGGTGGCCCGGCGGACGGTTCCGCGGCCCCGGTCGCGACGACCGAGCTGCTGATGATCCACGTCGACCAGGGGGCGGGCCGTGCCGCGCCGTTCCCCGAGCCGGTGCGCGAGCGTCTGGCGTCCCTCGTGGAGGCGGCTCCGGAGTGGGCGGGCCGCTCGATCGGGCCCGTTCCCAGAAGCTGACGCGCGGGCGGCGGGCCGGACGGCCTGCCGCCCGCGTTCACATCCCGGACCGGCGTTGACGCTGACCGTCACTCCGGGCTATCAATACGGGCATGATCCGTCACACCTCCTGTCCGCTGGGCCGCCTGGTCGTCCCGTGGCGGCGCGGGTGTGAGCGGTCCGGTCTGTAGCACGGCGCTCCGAGTGCCCAAGGACCGTCGACCGATCGCTGACCTCGAAGGATCACCCATGACCGCCGTCACCCCGGACACCCCTGTCTCCAGCCGCTCCGCCCTCCGCGAGGCCCGCGTCCCCGCGGACGGCATGTACGAGGGCCGCCGCACGCTGCGCCGGCTCCCCGAGGGCGTGGAGGAGCGCCCCTACGAACTCTTCGGTCTCGTCCCGCAGGGACGCGTCATCGGCGCCGAGATCCACGGCGTGGACCTCTCCCGGCCGCTGTCCGCCGCGCTCCGCGAGGAGCTGAACAGGGCGCTGCTGGAGTGGAAGGTGCTCTTCTTCCGCGGCCAGTCGCTCACGTCGGCGCAGCAGCGTGACTTCGCCGCCAACTGGGGCGAGCTGGAGACCAATCCGCTGCTCGCGCGGGGCTCCTCCGACGACGTCGTCCGCTTCGACAAGGGCGCCGGAGGCACGCCGACGTTCGAGAACGTGTGGCACGCGGACGTCACCTTCCGCGAACGCCCCGCCCTGGGTGCGGTGCTGCAGCTGCACGAGGTGCCCCCGTCCGGCGGCGACACCATGTGGGCCGACATGGCGGCCGCGTACGACAACCTGCCGGAGACCGTGAAGGCCCGCATCGACGGCGCGTGGGCGGTGCACGACTTCATCCCCGGCTTCGCGCGCTTCTACGGCCCGGAGAAGCTGATTCCGCTCCAGGAGGAGTTCCCGCCGGTGCAGCACCCGGTGGTGCGCAGGCACCCCGAGACGGGCCGCCGGATGCTCTTCGTCAACACCTCCTTCACCACGCACATCGTGGGGATGGAGCGCGAGGAGAGCGACCGGCTGCTGAGCTACCTCGTGCGGCAGGCCCACGTGCCGGAGTACCAGGTGCGCTTCCGCTGGCAGGCCGGCGACGTCGCCTTCTGGGACAATCGCGCCACGCAGCACTACGCCGTGGACGACTACGCCCCGCACCGCCGCGTCGCGGAACGCGTCGCCATCGCGGGCGACCGGCCCTTCTGAGACACCCGGGGCCCGGCTCCCGCCCGCGAACTTCCGCCCGCGGGGGCCGGGTTCATCCGACCGGCCCCGCCGGCGTCCCGCGGGCCGACGCGTGCCCGGGCCCCTGCAGGGTCCCCGCCGTCGACGCGGCGTTCCGCCGAACCGAAGGGGGACCCCTCATGCACAGCCTCGCCCGGACTGCCCGCCGCGGGACGTACGAGGAGTTCCTCAGCCGCTACGAGCCCGGAGCGGCCCGCGCGGCGGACTCCACCGGACGCACCCTGCTGCACGCCGCGCTCGCGAACGGAGACCTCCACGCCCGCGTCGCCATCGCGGTCCGGCTGCTCGACGACGGTGCCGACGCCGCCGCCCTGTCGGGCGCCGAGGGATTCACGACGCTGCACGTCCTGCTGGGCCGGGGGAAGCACGACTTCCCGGGCGAAGCACCTCTGCTGGAGCGGCTGCTGGACGGCGGGGCCGACGTGAACAGGGCGGTGGAGAGGTTCGGCACGCCGCTCCACACCGCTGCCCGGCAGTTCGCGTTCACCGATGCCGCTCTCGCGCCCTTCTACGACGTGCTGTTCGCCCGCCCGGACCTGGGGCGTGTCTCAAAGTCCCGTCTGGGACACGCTACTTTGAGACACGCCCTGGACCTCGCGGGTGCGGACGGCCGTCCCCCGTACCTCGACACGGCGCGGCAGATGCTTCCCCTTCGCGCGGGGCTCGTGGCGCGCATCGAGGAGTACCTCGGCGTCGACCGCTGAACTGCGGGCCGCCGCCCGGCCGGTGGGAGCTGTGCTTCCGGTGACAAGCCGGACGCAAAGTCACGCGCGACCCCTGGCGAAGGTACTGACCAGTCAGTACCTTCCTCTCAACGAGCCCAGCACTTCTGATCGTTGGGAGACCCCCCATGCAGTTGTCCACCCGCAGGAGAGGCGCCGGCACTACCGGCGCCCTCAGCAGACGAAGCCTGCGCAGCAGAGCGGTCACCGCCACGGCGGTGGCCGCTCTGTGTGTGCCGGGCGTCGTCGCGGCGGCCCCGGCGTCGGCCGCGGCGCCCGCGGAGCAGTCCGCCGCGCAGGCCGCAGCCGCGGCCCCCGGCGACGTCGTCAGCTCCGAGCCCACCGAGTTCAAGGTCTTCGGCGTACCCACCCCCACGCACGCCTGGAAGATCCAGTACACCTCGACCGACGTGCACGGCAAGGCCAACACCGTCTCCGGAACAGTCCTCGTCCCGCAGACCGAGTCCGACGGGCCGCGGCCGCTGGTGACGTACGCGCTCGGCACCGTCGGCATCGGCGACCACTGCGCCCCGTCCGCGCAGTTCGCCGAGGGAACGGCCAGCGAGGCGGCGCTGATCGAAGGCGCGCTGCTGCGCGGCTGGGCCGTCGCGGTCACCGACTACGAGGGCCTCGGCACGCCGGGCACGCACACCTACACGGTGGGCCGCGCGGCCGGTACGGCCGTCCTCGACGCCGCCCGCGCCGCGCAGCGGCTTCCGGAGGCGCAGGAGAAGGGCGTCACCGCGGACTCCCCCGTCGGCATCATGGGCTACTCGCAGGGCGGCCAGGCCAGCGGCTGGGCGGCCGAACTGAGCAGCACCTACGCGCCGGAGCTGAAGGTCAAGGGCACCGCGAGCGGTGGTGTGCCGGCCGACCTGCCGAAGGTCGCCGAGTACAACGACGGCGACGCCGAGGCCGGCCTGGTCCTGATGTCGGCCATCGGGCACGACGCCGCGTACCCCGAACTGGCGCTGGACAGCTACCTCAACGACGAGGGCAAGCGCATCACGGGCATCATGCGGGACGGCTGCCTCAAGGAGGCACGCGAGGCCGGCGCGAACAAGTCCATCGAGGACGTGACCGTCAGCGACCCCAACCAGGAGCCGGACTGGCAGCAGCGCCTGGCGGAGGACAAGCTCGGCACGAAGGCGCCCGGCCACCCGGTGTACGTCTACCACGGCGAGGGTGACGAGATCATTCCGCACGAGGTCGGGGCGCAGCTCCGCGCGGACTGGTGCGCGAAGGGCAGCACCGTCCAGTGGAAGAGCTACCCGCTCGCGCCGCACGCGGGTACGGCCATCCTCGCGTCGATCCCGGCGATGAACTGGCTCAGGGACCGCTTCAAGGGCGAGGCCACAGAGGGCAACTGCGGCAGCTGACCAGCGCCACACGAGACCGCCCGCCCCGTCCCCCGGCCCCGCTGACGTACGCTCCGGCGTCCGTCAGCGGGGCCGCAGCGTCTCCACCACCCGGAAGCTCTCCAGCACCACGGGTGTGTCGTCGTCCACCGTGAAGGCCGGTTCGCCGAGCGCCTCCCGCATCGCGTCGCTGTGCCAGAACTTCTCGTGCGCGCGGCGCCATTCGGCCGCGGAGGAGTGTCCCTCCCCCTCGTCGCGAGCGTGGCCGTCGTCGACGTCGCCGAGCGCGACGATCCGCACCCGTGTCACTTCGATGACCGCGACGGGCGTGCCGGCCGAGTCGACGACGACCGAACGGCCGCCGGCTGCGGGCAGCGGCTCGCCCTCCTGCCCGTACTCGCGCAGAAGGCTCGCGGTCGCCGTCTTCGCACCGTCGAGGACCGCGGCGACGATCCGGTCGCGCAGCGGGCCGGGGAAGGCGAACTCGGCGCGCGGGAGAGGGGGTTCGGCACGGTCGCGGGCGGGTCCCGCGGCCGCGGCGCCGGAGTGCGGGGTGGTCATGACGGGCAGCGTACGGGCCGCGCCGACCGGCGCGCCTTCCGGTTTCGGCACCGGCCGGCGCGGGTCCGGGGTGCGGTCACCGCTCGTCCCCCCTGGGACGGACGTCCTCGTAGAGCGCCGCGATCTCGGTCTCGAAGTCCCGCACGATCGCCGCCCGCTTCAGCTTCAGCGAGGGCGTGAGGTGCCCTCCCTCCTCCGTGAAGTCGTGCGGGAGCACGGCGAACCGGCGGATGGACTCGGCCCGCGAGACCATCTGGTTTGCGTCGTCGACGGCGTGCTGGAGGTTCTGCCGCAACTCCTCGTCGTCGGCGAGCTGTTCGGGCGTCAGATCGGTCTTCTTGTGCATCTGCTGCCAGTGCGCGAGCCCGTCCGGCTCCAGCGTGATCAGCGCGGTGACGTAGGGGCGGTCGTCCCCGACGACGAGGCACTGGCTGACCAGGGGGTGCGCGCGCAGCCAGTCCTCGAGCGGCGCGGGGGCGATGTTCTTGCCGCCGGACGTGATGATGAGGTCCTTCTTGCGGCCGGTGATCGTCAGGTAGCCGTCCTGGTCGAGGGCGCCGAGGTCGCCGGTGGCGAGCCATCCGCCGTCGTCCGTCACGGGCACCGCGGTCTCGCTCTGCTGGTCCCAGTAGCCGCCGAAGACGTGGGGGCCGCGCAGCAGCACCTCGCCGTCGTCGGCGATGCGTACCGCGGTTCCCGGGACCGGCCAGCCGACGGTGCCGAGCCGCGGCTTGAGCGGCGGGGTGCAGGTGGAGGCGCCGGTGGTCTCCGTCAGGCCGTACCCCTCGAAGACGGAGATCCCCGCGCCCTCGTAGAACGCGGCGAGCCGCGACCCCAGGGGCGATCCGCCGCTGATGACGTAGCGGCACTTGCCGCCGAGCGCGGCACGTATGCGCCGGTAGACGAGCAGGTCGTACAGCCCGCGTGCCGCCTTCAGCCCCGTGCCGGGGCCGCCGCCGCGCCCGTGCTCCTGCGCCTCGACGGCCTCGCCGTACCGCCGCGCGATGCGGGCGGCGCGGTCGAAGGAGGAGGCGCGGCCCATCTTCTCGGCGGTGGCGCGGCCCGTGTTGTAGACCTTCTCCAGCACGTACGGGATGCCGAGCAGGAACGTCGGCCGGAATCCGGCGAGGTCGGCGAGCAGCTCGTCGGTCTGGATGCTCGGCGCGTGCCCGAGCCGCACCCGCGCGCGCATGCAGGCGACCGCCACCATGCGCCCGAAGACGTGCGAGAGCGGCAGGAAGAGCAGCGTGGCCGCGGGCTCCTTGCTGACCGTCTTGAAGACGGGGTGGAGCAGTTCGATGTCGTTGTCGACCTCGGTGAAGAAGTTGCCGTGCGTCAGCACGCAGCCCTTCGGCTGCCCCGTCGTGCCGGAGGTGTAGATGAGGGTCGCGGCGTCCTCCGGCCCACGCAGCGCGCGGCGTTCTGCGACGGCACCGTCGTCGACGGACCTGCCCTCGTCCGCGAGCTGGGAGAGCGCTCCGGCGTCGAACTGCCAGAGGTGTTCCAGGCGGGGCATCGCCCCGCGTTCGGCGGAGAGCATCCGCGCCTGCTCGACGTTCTCCACGGCGCAGGCCCGCGCGCCCGAGTGCTGGAGGATGTAGCGGGCCTGCGAGGCGGAGGAGGTCGGATAGACGGGGACGGTCACCAGTCCGGCGGCCCATGCCGCGAAGTCGAGCAGCGTCCACTCGTACGTCGTGCGGGCCATGATGCCGACGCGGTCACCGGGTTCGAGGCCCAGGGCTATGAGGCCCTTGGCCGCGTTCAGCACCTCCCGGGCGAAGTCCTGGGCGGTCACGTCCCGCCAGGTACCGTCCGGGCGCTTGCGGCTGAGCACCGCCTCGGCGGGCGCCTCCCCGGCGTTGACGAACGGGATGTCGCCGAGGGAGCCGCTGGTGACGGGCGGCGCGAAGGGCGGCATGGTGACCTGCCGTACGGCGCCCGAGACCGTCTCCTTCTCGGGCTCTACGAGCACGGGCGCGGCGGCGTCTCCTGCGGCGGCGCTGGCGTGTGCTGTCGCGGACGCTGCCGGGCCGGCGGGGCTGGACGACATGAGCGGCTCCTCTCCATGGCGTGCCTCGGCGAGGATCGAGGAGGTGCCGATCCCCGGGTCGAAGAAGTGTGCGGAGGGCGTCAGGCCCTCTCGAGAACTGCCGTCACCCCCTGGCCGCCTGCCGCGCAGATGGAGATCAGGCCGCGCGCACCCGCTTCCGCGCCGGGCCGCTCGGCGAGGAGCTTGGCCAGGGTGGCGACGATGCGGGCGCCGGTCGCGGCGAAGGGGTGACCGGTCGCCAGGGACGAGCCGGCGACGTTGAGGCGCTCCCGGTCCACGGGTGCGAGTCCCCGCTTCTCCCAGGCCGCGAGCGTGGCGAGCACCTGGGAGGCGAACGCCTCGTGGATCTCGAAGAGTTCGAAGTCCCCCATGCCGAGGCCCGCCCGTTCCAGCATCCGGGGGACCGCGTAGGCGGGTGCCATCAGCAGCCCGTCCTCTCCGGGGCCGCCGTCCTCGTCGTAGAACTTCACGGCACCCGTCTCGTACACGGACAGGTAGGCCAGCGGCGTGTGCCCGTGCTCCTCCGCCCACTCTTCGGAGGCGAGCAGCACCGTCGCGGCGCCGTCGGTGAGCGGGGTGGAGTTGCCCGGCGTCATCGTCGCGTCGGGCTCGCCGGTGCCGAACACCGGCTTCAGCTCGGCGAGTTTCTGCGGGGTGGTGCCGGGCCGCAGGTTCTGGTCGCGGGCGAGGCCGCGGAACGGCGTGACGAGGTCGTGCAGGAAGCCGCTGTCGTAGGCGGTGGCGAGGTTGCGGTGGCTGGCGGCGGCGAGCTCGTCCTGCGCCTGCCGGGTGATGCCCCAGTCGCGTGCCGTCCTGGCGGCGTGCTCGCCCATGGACAGGCCGGTGCGCGGCTCGGCGTTGCGCGGGATCTCGGGGACGAGGTGGCGGGGCCGGACCCGCGCCAGCTCCTTCGCCCGCTGCTGGAACGTCTTCGCCCTGCGGGCGGCGAGCAGGATGCGGCGCAGTTGGTCGTTGACGCCCAGCGGCGCGTCGCTCGCGGTGTCGGAGCCGCCGGCGATGCCCGCGTCGATCTGACCGAGTGCGATCTTGTTGGCGACGGCGATCACGGCCTGCATGCCGGTGCCGCACGCCTGCTGCATGTCGTACGCGGGTGTGCGCGGGTCGAGCCGGGAGCCGAGCACGGTCTCGCGGGCGAGGTTGTAGTCGCGGCTGTGCTTGAGGACGGCTCCCGCCACGAACTCGCCCACGCCGCGGCCGCCTTGACCGTCCAGGGCGTACCGGTCGACGAGGCCGTCGAGGGCCGCGGTGAGCAGCTCCTGGTTGGAGCAGGTGGCGTACGGGCCGTCCGAGCGGGCGAACGGGATGCGGCTTCCGCCGATCACCGCTACCCGGCGCGGAGTGCCGGAAGACATGAGGCCGTTGGAACCCATCCTCGACCAAACTCCTGACCTGAAAGTAACCTTACTCGGAAGTAAATTTACGCGAACTGGAGGGAATGGGGAATGGCTGACCGCTATCTGCATTGGACCAACACACGGCCCGGCCGTCTCCTCACCCGCACGCTCGGCCTCCCCCGGCCCGTGCCGCTGCATCGCTGGTCGCCGCAGCGGCCTCGGCTGGAGGGCGGCCCCGTCCTGCACCTGACGCCCGTACCGCCGCGCGGGGGCGCGCAGCAGACGAAGGAGCTGGCCGGGACAGTGGAGGCTACCGGGCTGCCGGTCGTCACGGAGGCCGAGCCCGGCGCCCGTCACGCCGCGGCGGTCGTCGACGCCACCGGGATACAGACCGTCGCCGGACTGCGCGGCTTGCACGAGTGCCTGCACCCGGTGATGCGGTCGTTCGCCGAGTGCGGCCGCATCGTCGTCCTCGGCGCCTCACCCGACCCGGACGACCACCGGCAGGCCGCGGCGCAGCAGGCGCTGGAGGGCTTCGTCCGCTCCCTCGGCAAGGAGACCGGCGGCGGCCGCACCGCCCAGCTGGTGCGGCTCGCACCCGAGGCGGCCCCGGCCCACGCGGCGTCCACGCTCCGCTTCCTGCTCTCGCCGAAGTCGGCCTACGTCAGCGGCCAGGTCGTCGAGATCGGCGGTGCCCCCGCCGTTCCGGCGGAGGACCTTCCGCCCACCGGGTCCGACGCCACCGGCGACCCGGCGCGGCCCCTGCACGGCCGTACGGCCCTGGTCACCGGCTGCGCCCGCGGCATCGGCGAGTCGGTGGCCGCGACCCTGGCACGGGACGGTGCGCACGTCCTGTGCCTCGACGTCCCGCAGGCGGAGGACGATCTGCACCGCGTCGCCGAAGCCACCGGCGGCACGGCGCTCCCCCTCGACATCACCGCCGCCGACGCCGGCGCCCGCATCGCCGCCGCGCTGCCCTCCGGCGGCCTCGACGTCCTGGTGCACAACGCGGGCATCACCCGCGACCGCCGTCTCGCCAACATGAGCGCCGAACGCTGGGCCAGCGTCCTGGAGGTCAACCTCGACTCCGTCCTGCGCACGACGGACCACCTGCTGGCCGAGCGTGCGCTGCGCCCGGGCACCGGGCGGGTCGTGGCGACCGCCTCCATCGCGGGCATCGCGGGCAACGTCGGCCAGACCAACTACGCCGCGAGCAAGGCGGGCGTCATCGGATTCGTCCGCTCCCTCGCACCGCGCGCGGCGGCCGAGCACGGCATCACCGTCAACGCCGTGGCTCCCGGCTTCATCGAGACGAAGATGACGGCGGCCGTCCCCTTCTTCATCCGGGAGGCCGGCCGTCGCATGAGCAGCCACTCGCAGGGCGGCCTGCCCGTCGACGTGGCCGAGACCACGGCATGGCTGGCGGACCCCGCCTCCTACGCCGTGAACGGCCAGGTCGTACGGGTCTGCGGCCAGTCCCTGCTGGGAGCGTGAGGGCCATGACCGTCCAGCCACGCGTGACCCGCCTGTCCGCACCGCCCCGGCTGTCGTCCGTCCTCGCCAGGGGCGCCTGCACCTCGGCGGCGAAGCGCGGCCCGTACGAGGGCGCGCGGCTGCCCCAGGAGCGCCTCGTCCTGCCGGGCGCCGGGACCGACAGACGGCACCTGCGCGCGTACGCCCGCGTCTGCGGGTTCCCCGAGCCCGGCGAGGGGACGCCGCTGCCGCCGAGCTGGCCGCACGTCCTGGGCTTCCCGCTGGCCATGCGGCTGATGGCCGGACGCGACTTCCCGTTCCCGCTGCTCGGCCTCGTGCACACCGGCATCGAACTCACGCAGCAGCGCGCCCTGGACGCGGAGGACCGGCCGGAGATCTCCGTACACGCCGAGCACCTCGAACCGCACAGGCGGGGAACGCAGTTCGACGTCGTCACCGAGGCCCGGCTCGGCGAACGGCTCGTCTGGCACTCGCGCAGCACCTACCTGTGCAGGCACGGCGGGAGCAGCCGGCAGGACCGCGGCGCCGACGGCAGCCGCGGAAGCGGCACGGACGGCGGCGGCTCGGACGGCAGTGGCTCGGACGGCGGCGGCTCGGACGGCAGTGGCTCGGACGGCAGTGGGCGGCGGCCGGAGCCCCCGGCCCCGCTCCCCGTGCACGACCACTGGAGGCTGCCCTCCGCCCTCGGCCGCCGCTACGCGTCCGCGTCGGGCGACCGCAACCCCATCCACCTGCATCCGCTGACGGCGAAGCTCTTCGGCTTCCCCCGGCACATCGCGCACGGCATGTGGACCTTCGCCCGCGCCCTCGCGGCCGCCGGCGCCGCCGAGGGCGGCGAACAGCTCTCCGCCCGCGCCGAGTTCAAGGCACCGGTGCTGCTTCCCTCGACGGTCGCCTTCGGCCTCGACGAACCCACCGCGTCCACCGGGTCGTACCGGGCGCCGGTGCGCGTCCACCGGTTCGAGCTGCGCCGGGGCGGCGGAGAGGGCGAGGGCCCCGGGCGGCTGCACCTCACCGGTGAGGTGACCAGCGAGCACCTTCCGTCATCCGGCCCAGGCCGGTCCAGCAGAAGTTCATGAGCGTCGCCGCGGTCTCCTTCGCCGAAGGCGCGTCGCCCTCACGGGCGTTGGCCCATTCGGCGAGGGACTCCGCCGCGCCGACCATGGCGTGCGCCAGCCCGGAGACCTCCCGCTCTGCGAACTCGCTGTCGCAGCCGGCGTCCTCGGCCGCCCGGCTCAGCAGCAGCCGCACCAGCTCCGTGATCTCCGCCCGCATACCGGCCACTTCATCCGCGAACGGCTCCCCCTGCGTGGCCGCCCGGTGCAGCATCGCCCAGCCGTCGGGCCGCGCCGCCGTGTGCGCGAAGAAGGCGCACAGCCCCTTCCACAGCTGCTGCTCGGCGGAGACCTGACGCTCCTGCGTGCCCCCTCGCACGGCCTCGACCAGCGCGGCACGCTCGCGTCGCAGACACGCCGTGAAGAGGTCCTCCTTCGACTTGAGGTACAGGTAGACCAGCGGCTTGGAGACGCCCGCCTGCTCGGCGATCTCGTCCATCGACGCCGCCTGGTACCCGTGCCGCGCGAAGCCCACGACAGCGGCGTCCAGCATCTGCCGCTCGCGCACCTCGCGCGGCATCCGACGGCGCACGCCGTCCTTGCTCTTGGTCCCCACCTGTGTGCCCCTTCACCGCATCTCCCCACGGGCTCCTCGGACGTAAGCGTACGCGGACGCTGTGTCATCGCACCGGGAAGCGGCCGGTTGCCCGGAAAGGCCCCGCCGGCGGCCCGCGGCGCCGCCCGCCGCGCCGCTGAGCACTTCGTGTGGGTCTCCACCTGCGGCGGCGCGTACGGGCCGGGCCGTTCCGCCCCCGCTCTACGATCCGGACGTGGACAACACGCCTGCCGCCGCCCCGGACAGCGGTGGCCTGGCGCGTCTCGAGAACCTCTCCGACGGCGTCTTCTCCATCGCGATGACCCTCCTCGTCCTGGACATCTCCATCAGGCGGGGCCTGGGCACGGCCGGCTTCGAGGACGCGCTGCACCGGACACTCCCGCACATCGCCGCGTACGCGCTGAGCTTCGCCGTGATCTCCGAGTTCTGGCGGGACCACCGCCGCATCCTCGCCCGCTTCTCCGTCCTCGACGGCAAGATCACCGGCCTCACCCTGCTCGGCCTGGGCCTGACCGCCGTGCTTCCCTTCCCCACCGCGCTGCTCGCCGAGTACAGCGCACAGCCCCTCGCCGTCGCGACGTACGGCCTGAGCGTCTCCGCGCAGAACACCGTGCATCTGGCGCTGCTGCTCACCTCCCACAAGCGCCTCGGGCCGCCGTCCGGCCGTACCGACGCCAGGGCGCGCCGGCTCGACGCGGCCGACCTGGCCTCCACCGTGCTCGTGTTCGGCATGACCGTCCCCCTGGCCTTCGCCTCCCCGGCCCTCGCCAAGTGGGTCTGGCTGACGCTCTTCCCCGCGAAGTTCCTGATCGGGAGGGGCCGGCGGCGTCTGGTCCAGGCGTCCGCCGACGGTGCCGGTTCCGCTCCCGGGCCGGGCCCCGGCACACACCCATGACCCATTCGTCATACCCATACGCCATCGGATTGACATACCGGGTGACGCGCCCTCAGGCACCCACCGCTGCGATGCCCCCTGCTTACGGTTTCAAAAGGGACGGACAGGGCTGAACCATCCGATTAAGGAGCGCCGATGGCTGAGCAGAGTGCAGAGCGCGGTACGCGCCGACGCGGTTACGGGGAGGGTCTCAAGGGTGAACTGCTCGCCGAGTTCCTGGGAACCCTCGTCCTCATCCTCATCGGCTGTGGCTCCGTGGCCGTCGCTGTCGTCGGACTGTCGGGCTCGGGCCGCCAGGCCGGGGAGTTCGGCCCCGCGAACTGGCTGATCATCTCCTGGGGCTGGGGCCTGGCCGTCGTCTTCGGCGTGTACGTCGCCGGCGGCATCAGCGGCGCGCACATCAACCCGGCCGTCACCCTCGCCTTCGCCGTACGGGGCCACTTCTCGTGGCGGAAGATCCTGCCGTACTGGGCCGCCCAGGTGCTCGGCGCCTTCGTCGCCGCCGCCCTCGTCTACGCCGCCTACCACTGGGCGATCGACGCGTTCAACGCGAAGGAGGGGATCGGACGGGAGGAGTCGCTGCCCACCTATTCCATCTTCGCGACGTTCCCGGCCGAGTACTTCAACGGTTCGCTGTGGGGCCCCCTGCTCGACCAGATCATCGGCACCGCCCTCCTGCTCCTGCTGATCTGCGCCATCATCGACCAGCGCAACACCGGCCCGATGGCCAACCTCGCCCCGTTCATCACCGGCCTCGTGGTCGTCATGATCGGCCTCACCTTCGGCACGAACGCCGGATACGCCATCAACCCCGCCCGCGACTTCGGTCCCCGGCTGTTCACGTTCTTCGAGGGCTGGGGTGCGATCGCGTTCCCCGGCCGGTTCGACTGGTTCAGCGCCTACTGGTGGATCCCGATCGTCGGACCCCTCATCGGCGGCGTCATCGGCGCGAAGGTGTACGACATCTTCATCGCCAAGGTCATCACCGACCGGGGGCCGGAGGAGCAGCCCGAAGGCCGCGTCCCCGAGCCCGGGGTCTGACCGCCGGACCGGTGCTCCGCCGAGGCGGCGGACCCTCCGGCCCACGGACGGCGGACCGCACGCACACCCCACGGCGACCCGGGATCCGCGAGCCGCCGCCCCGGCCCCCGCCCCGAAGACCTCCGCGCGGACCGCTCCCCGCCGCGCGGAGGTCTTCCGCATGTCCGGGGGCTTCCGGGAAAGAGGAACGAGCGCCGACGGCCGCGCTGGAGACCGTCGTCCTCCTGCTCTTCGCCGCCCTCACTCTGAGCTGGACCGCGCGCCGCCTCGACCTCAGCGAGCCCGTCGTCCTCTTCTCGGGCGGAGTCGTGATCGGGGTCCTCGCCGACTTCCCGCCGCTCCGCCTGCCGCCGACGCCTTACCGCTGATCTTCCAGCCGCCCATCCTGGACAGCGAGACGCTGGCCATCTCCCTCCAGCAGATCCGCGCCCACCTCCGGGTGATCGTGCTGACCTCGGCGGGCCTCGTCCTGGTCACCGCGGTGACCGTCACCGGCACGGCGCGCGGCCTCGGACCGGCGTGGACGACGGCCTTCGTCCTCGGCTCGGTCCTTGCCCCCACGGACGCCGCCGCCGTCGCCGGGGTCGCGCAGGGGCTGGCCCGGCGGATGCTGACGCCCACGGGGCCGAGAGCCTGGTCAGCGACGGCACCGCGCTCGTCCTGTTCGCGGTGACGGTGGAGATCCCGTCGGCAGGACCGCCTTCTCCTGGGGCCCGCTGATCGAGGACTTCGCGGCGAGCTACGCGGGCGGCATCGCGACCCGCTACGACAAGACCGCCGAGTCCTACCAGGCAGCCGTCACCCTCGCATCGCTCCTGATGTGGACGTGACCAGACGACGACCCTGCCTAGTCGGACGGCGGCCCGGGCGGCGGCGAGCCGGCCGGGAGCGCGGGCGAGGGGCCGGACGGAGAGGGGGGCGGCGGCAGCCCCCGGCGCGCCTGAGCCGGACCGGCGGCCCGGTGCTTCGCCGCAGCGGTCTCACACACCCCTTCGGGGCAAGCCGTACGCGGGCGGCGTGTGGCTCCTCGCGGCGGTGCCGGAAGAGGAGAGCATGAGCGCCCCCGTCCGCGAATCCCCCGAGGCCCAGCGATGCCCGACCCAGGCCCCGTCCCGCGCCCAGCGAGCGAACCGCCCCGTGGGCACCGGCCGTACCGGCCTCCCGAACAGGTCTTCTTCAGCGGTACGTACGGGCTGGTACTGGCGAGCACCCTCTCCGCGGCGCTGAACAGCGAGGGCGAACGGCCCGATCCCGGCGACGACTTGGTGTGGCTGCTGCTCGCGGTACTGGTCGCAGCCACCGCCCACGGCTACGCACACGTGATCGCGGGACGCTCCGCCGGGCACGCGAGCGGCGCGGCGGGGGCGTTCCGCACGGTCGTGGCTGAGTGGCCGCTGGTGGCCGCCGCCCTTCCCACGGTGGCATTGCTGTTCTGCGCGTACGCGGGCCTGTGGCCGGAGGCCACGGCGGTGGACGCGGCCCTCGCGCTCAACACGGTCGCGCTCTTCGGCGCCGGAGCATGGCCGGCCCGCGCCTCTGGACGCGGCCCGGCCGCGGCGCTCCTGGCCGGGACGCTCGCCATGGTCCTCGGGCTCGTCGTCATCGCCGCCGACGCGGCCCTCGGATGACCGATGTCCGGGCCACTTCCGGCCACGGCCGGGCAACGGCGGGGTATTCCGGGCGGGTTCGCCGCCCGGCTGCGGAACTTTGAGGCGGGGAAGAGCAGTTCAACCGCCGTCAGGCCGTCGTCGACGCCGCACCCGGACGCGGGCTGGTCGAGCTGGCGTCGCCTCACCACGTTCCGGTGACGAGGCCGGGCCCTGCGAAGCTCACGTCGGTCGTCCCCGAGCTGCTGGCGGACGGCGCCCGTCAGACCTGACGGCACGGGCCGGGGTCTGGAGGGGCCCGTCGCGAACTGCCGCCTCCGCAGGCCCTGCCGGTATCCGCCAGGGCGGATCAGCGTCAGGGCACGGCCCGGATCTAGTGACCTGAGTCGGGGATTGGTCGTTGGTTGGGTGTGAGTCGTCCTGGACCGAAGCTTGCGCCGTTGTTCGTAA
>NZ_BMMP01000025.1 GCF_014645895.1 Streptomyces daqingensis
CTTGCACCCGCACGCACCAGACGACGCGAGCCCCGCCCTCCGGGCGAACGGCGCCATTTGTCAGACAGCCCCTAGCGCGTGCGTTTGGATCTTCGTTGATCAGCCCGGGACGCCGGATGCGGTGCATCACAAGGCGGAGGGATCGTCCTCGTACTCGGGGTCCCCCATGCCGAAGGCCAGGGGGTACTCGGATGACTCCGACAACGCAGCAGATGGGCGTGCTGGGCGTCGCGAGCCCGCGAAGATCCAAACGACGTGCGCTAGTCCCCCGCCGAGGCGGCCGCGGCCGTCGACGTGGCCGGTGCCGCGGCCGTCGTCCCGGCGGCCCGCGCCGCGTCCCGTACGGCTCCTGCGACGGCGCCGGAGACCTTCTCGTTGAAGACGCTCGGAATGATGTAGTTCGGGTTGAGCTCGTCCTCCAGCACGACGTCGGCGAGGGCGCGCGCGGCGGCCAGCATCATGTCGTCGTTGACCGTGCGGGACTGGGCGTCCAGCAGGCCGCGGAAGACACCGGGGAAGACGAGAACGTTGTTGATCTGGTTCGGGAAGTCGGAGCGCCCCGTCGCGACCACCGCGGCCGTCTCCCGCGCCACGGCGGGATCGACCTCCGGATCGGGATTGGCGAGCGCGAAGACGATGGCGCCCTCTGCCATCCGTGCGACGTCCGGGCCGGCGAGCACGTTCGGCGCGGAGACGCCGATGAAGACGTCCGCACCGACGACGGCGTCCTTCAACGTGCCCGTCATGCCCTCGGGGTTGGTGTTGTCCGCGATCCACCTCAGCGGCGAGCCCTCGGCCTCCCCCTGCAGATCGGTCCGCCCCTCGTGCACGACGCCGTGGATGTCGGCGACGACGGCGTGCTTGACGCCCGCCTCCAGCAGCAGCTTCAGGATGGCCGTTCCGGCGGCGCCCGCGCCCGACATGACCACGCGGATGTCCTCGATCCGCTTGTCCACGACGCGCAGCGCGTTGTAGAGCGACGCGAGCACCACGATCGCCGTTCCGTGCTGGTCGTCGTGGAAGACGGGGATGTCGACGGCCTCGCGGAGCCGGGCCTCGATCTCGAAGCAGCGGGGCGCGGAGATGTCCTCGAGGTTGATGCCGGCGAAGCCGGGGGCCAGGGCGCGGACGATCTCCACGATCGTGTCGGTGTCCTGCGTGTCCAGGCAGATCGGCCAGGCGTCGATGCCGGCGAAGCGCTTGAAGAGGGCCGCCTTGCCCTCCATCACGGGAAGGGCTGCCTGCGGGCCGATGTTCCCCAGGCCCAGCACCGCGGAACCGTCCGTGACGACGGCGACGCTGTTGCGCTTGATCGTCAATCGCCGGGCGTCCTCGGGGTTTTCGGCGATCTGCGTGCACACACGGGCGACGCCCGGGGTGTAGATCATGGAAAGGTCGTCGCGATTGCGAATGGGATGCTTCGACGACATCTCGATCTTGCCGCCCAGGTGCATCAGGAACGTACGGTCCGAGACCTTGCCCAGGGCGACGCCCTCGATCTCGCGCAGCTGGGCGACGATCTCGTCCGCGTGCGCGGTCGAGGAGGCCGCGATAGTGACGTCTATGCGCAGGCGCTCGTGGCCCGAGGCGGTGACGTCGAGGCCGGTGACCGAGCCGCCCGACGACTCCACGACCGTGGTGATCTGGCTGACCGCGGACCCCCCGGCGGGGACCTCCAACCGGACAGTCATCGAGTAGGAGACGCTTGGCGCCGTCATTGCCGACTTCCCTCTGCTTTCGCTTGTCCCGAGTACCGCGCACGACCCGCGGCGCCGAAGTATCGGCTCCCAGGGGCGGGGCACGTCAACAGATCGTCCCACCTACCCCCCGGTACGCGTTAACGCCGATGGAGTCGGCCGCCGGAGGGCGGAAAGAGCTTTCCACAGTACGAGACGGCCGCAAAGGGCCGTCTACCGGCCCCGTTCTCCACCCCCGGCGCGAAAATCTGTGTCTACGCCCCAAATCACTTCAAAGCGCCCCATCTCATCCTAGGATCACCCCGCAAACGCCATATGCATACAGGGAGACCAGGAATGGCTCAGGGCACCGTCAAGTGGTTCAACGCCGAGAAGGGCTACGGCTTCATCGCCCAGGAGGACGGCGGACCGGACGTCTTCGTCCACTACAGCTCGATCCACGGGGAGGGCTACCGCAGTCTGCAGGACACCCAGCGCGTCGAGTTCGAGATCGCGCAAGGCCGCAAGGGCCCGCAAGCGGAAGGGGTCCGCATCATCGGCTGAACGCCGGGACGCGAACCCCTGCGCGGAACCTCGAAGAGTCTCGGAGAGAACCGCGTTGCTCGTGAAGACTTAGTGACACCGACCCGCCAGCTCGCCTCGCGGCAAGTGGTCGCTCGTAGCGACAATGGTTGGGCCCGGGGGCATGGATCGGGCCGGTGCCACATCCAAGGTAACAAACAGCCCCAGGAAGCGATTCCCCTCCCAGTCGGCCGGTCAGGTCAGTCCCTGAGCAGATGCGGGACATCCCCGGCATCCGGCAGGTCCCCCTCAGCCGACAGCACCGTCAACCGCTGCGTCGCCCGCGTCAGGGCCACGTACAGCACCCTCAGTCCCGCCGGCGACGCCTCCTCCAGCGCGTCGTCCAAGGAAGCGCCCTCACCGGCGGATTCGCCGCCGGTGGGGGGCTCCCCGGCGATCTGGGCGGGAGCGACGACCACTGTCGCGTCGTACTCCAGGCCCTTCGCCTCCAGGCTCCCCAGCGGCACGACGCGGCCGCCCAGGCCGGCGAGCCACTCCCGTGCCTCCTCGCGGCGGCGCATGGGGACCACCACGCCCACCGTGCCGTCCACCTCCTCCAGCGCCCGTTCCGCCTCCGCGCGCACCGCCGCGCCCAAGTCACCCCGCGCGACGGCGAAGCGGGGGCGCAGCCCCGTCGAGCGCACCGCCTTCGGCGGCACCACGCCGGGCATCGCCCTTGCCAGAACGCGGTCGGCGAGCTCCGCGATCTCCGCGGGATTGCGGTAGTTGACGGTCAGTTCGAAACGGCGGCGGGGGCGGCTGCCCAGGGCCTCGGCGCGTGCCTCGGCCGCTTCCTCCGGGGCGGGCCACGAGCTCTGCGCCGGATCGCCGACGACCGTCCAGGTGGCGTGCCGGCCGCGGCGCCCGACCATCCGCCACTGCATGGGCGTCAGATCCTGCGCCTCGTCGACGATGACGTGCGCGTAGTCCGTGCGCTCCTCCGCCAGCCGTTCGGCCCGTCCCCGACGGGCCGTCTCGCGGTCGGCCGCGGTGGTCAGCTCCTCCAGTCCGGTCAGCTGGTCCAGCGGGTCTCCGAGCGAGGGGTCCGCGGCGCGGCGGGGCTTCGCGAGGGTGCCGAGCTGTACGCGCAGCTCGTCCAGCAGCGCGACGTCGTGCACGGAGAGCGGGCCCTCGCCGCCGGGGCCGAGCCTGCTCAGGGACCGTGCGATCGCCCGCACCTCGCCGGGTGTGAGCAACTGCCCGCGGCGGGACCGTCCGCGACGGCTCCTCCCGGACCGGTCCGGCCCGCCCGCGGCGCCCCTGCCGCGGGCGGCTCCCGCGAAGACCGACAGCCGGTCCTCGTCGGCGAGCGACGCCAGTACCTGGCGCGGGGTCAGCTCCGGCCACCACGCGTCGAGGAAGTCGGTGAAGGCGTCCTCCGCGGAGACGTCCTCGTCGAAGCCCTCCCGGGCCTCGGCCGCCAGTTCCGGGTCGGTGTAGTGGCGCAGGGCGCCGGACTTCTCCCACAGGGCGTCGAGGAGGAACTTGCGGGCGCGCGGGCGCATGAGGTTGACGGGCGCCGTGCCTCCGAGCACCTGCTGCCGGATGTGGCGCAGCTCCTCGCCGTCGAGTTCGACGCGGTTGCGGAAGGCGACGACGCGCAGCCGCTGCGGCACCTCCCCCGCCTCCAGCCCGCCGCGCGCCGCCCGGTGCAGCACCTTGACCATCCGGCCCGACCCCTTGACGCGGGCGACGCCCTGCTCGTCGTACGTGCCGGCCTCGGCGCCCTCCACCAGGGAGCCCAGGGCGCGGATCGCGACCTGGCCCTCCTCTCCCAGCGACGGCAGCACGCCCTCCGTGTAGGACACCAGCAGGGGCGTCGGGCTGACGATGAGGATGCCGCCCGCGTATCTGCGCCTGTCCTGGTAGAGCAGGTATGCGGCGCGGTGCAGCGCCACCGCCGTCTTGCCGGTGCCGGGGCCGCCCTCGACCTCCGTGACCGACGCGGCGGGCGCGCGGATGACGAGGTCCTGCTCGGCCTGGATCGAGGAGACGATGTCGCGCATCGTGTGGCTGCGGGCCTGGCCGAGCGCCGCCATCAGGGCGCCGTCCCCGATGACGGGCAGCTCCTCGCCGTCGAGCCGTGCGGTGATCTGCGGACGCAGCAGGTCGTCCTCGACTCCGAGGACCCTGCGGCCCTTGCTGCGGATCACCCGACGCCGCACGACGCGCCCCGGCGCGACGGGTGTCGCGCGGTAGAAGGGTGCGGCGGCCGGTGCGCGCCAGTCGATGACGAGCGGGGAGTAGCCGGCGTCCAGCACGCCGATGCGGCCGATGTGCAGCGTCTCGGCGATGTCCGCGGTGCCGTCGGGGCGGACGGCGCCTTCGGCGGGTTCGGAGGAGATGTACGCGCCGTCGGGGCCGCGCTCGGCGTCCGCGCCCTCGAGGAGGTCGATGCGCCCGAAGAGGAAGTCCTCGAACTCGCTGTTGAGGCGGTTCAGATGGACACCGGCGCGGAAGACCTGCGCGTCCCGCTCCGCGAGCGCTCCGGGAGTGCCCACCTGCGCCCGCTTGGACGCGTCGTCCATGAGGAACTCGGCCTCGTGGATCTTCTCCTCGAGCCTGCGGTAGACGCCGTCCAGGTGCGCCTGCTCCCTGCGGATCTCCCGCTCACGGGCACTGTCGTGCTGCGCAGCCAACGCCGCGGCCCCCTTCTGCTCGTCAAGGCCCCCTGCCTGCACAGGGCAGCCGTCAACCGTACGCGACCCGCGGCCTGCGGCGCACTCGCCGCGACCCCCGCGCGCCCGCGGATCCGGCCGGGGCGCACGCCGGAGGAGTAACGACCCGGAAGCGGGGCAGGCACTGCCTGCTGACGACAGCGGAGCCGGGAAGGCGGAGGACGGCCAATGACATCGCCCCAGAGCTGGGACCAGGCGCACTACGGGTCGGCAGGCCCGGGAGGCCCCTACGGGACGGGAGGTCAGCAGGGACCGCCGCGCAACGGCATGGGCGTCGCCGCCCTCACGCTGGGGCTGATCGGCGCCGTGCTGTTCTGGACGCTGATCGGCGGCATCGTGCTGGGGCTGCTGGCACTGATCTTCGGCATCGTCGGATACCGCCGGGGCAAGCGGGGAGAGGCGACCAACGGCACCCTCGCGATGGTCGGCGCGGTCATCGGCGGTCTCGCCCTGGTCGGGTCGACGATCGTGCTCGCGCTGGTCGCCTCCGTGGTCAGCTCCGGCGACTACGGCGAGCTCGAGGACTGCTTGAACAGGGCCGGCACGCAGAGCGAACAGCAGCAGTGCGAGGACGACTTCGTGGACAGCCTCGTCGGCTGACCGGCGGCGCCGAACGGTGGGCTGCCCCTGACGGGAGCCGCAGCCGCGGCGGGCCGGCTGAGCGGCCGGTCGCGGTCGCCTCCGCGTCTCACTCCGCTCCGGACGTTCCTCCCGCGTCGTACTTGCTCCCCTGCGGGGCGGGGTCGAGGGAGAGCCGGTACCCCCGCTTGACGACCGTCTGGATCAGCTTCGGGACGCCGAGGGCCGCGCGCAGCCGCGCCATCGCCGTCTCGACGGCGTGTTCGTCGCGTCCGTCGCCCGGGAGGGCGCGCAGCAGATCCGCGCGGGAGACGACCCGGCCCGGGCGACGCGCGAGGGCCCTCAGGAGGGCCATGCCGGCCGGGCTGACGCCGCGCAGCCCGCCGTCGACGACGGCCGCGCGGCCCCGGACCTCCAGCCGGTGACCCGCGACGGGCAACGTCCGTGTCCGCTGCGGGAGTTCGGCGCAGAGCACCTGCACGAGAGGGCCGAGACGGAACCTCTCCGGCTGCACGGTCGGGACGTCGTGCCCCTCCAGGGGGAGGGCCGTGACGGGGCCGACGCACGCGACCAGGAGGTCCTGCCGCATGGTGTGCAGCAACTCCCGCCCGAGGCCGCGGTGTTCGGCACGGCTGAGCAGCGACGCCGCGGCGGGGGCGCTGGTGAAGGTCAGAGCGTCCAGCCCGCCGGCGAGCGTCACGTCGATCAGCCGGTCCAGGGGCGCGACGTCCTCCGGCGGCATCCACCGGTAGACCGGTACTCCCACGACCTCGGCGCCCGCCTGGCGCAGCGACTCGATGAACCCGGGGAGCGGTTCGCCGTGGAGTTGCAGTGCGATGCGGCGGCCGTCGACGCCCTGCTCCAGGAGGCGGTCGAGCACCTCTGCCATCGACTCCGACGCGGGCGACCAGCTCTCCTTCAGCCCGGCGGCCCGTACGGCGCCGCGCACCTTGGGACCGCGGGCCAGGACCTCCACCTCACTGAGGCGTTCGCGCAGGTCGCTGCCGTGGCCCCAGCCCTCGGCGGCCTCGATCCAGCCGCGGAAGCCGATGGCCGTCGTGGCGATCACGGTGTCCGGCGGCTGCTGGATCAGGGCCCTGGTGGCATCGAGGAGTTCGGTGTCGTCGGCGAGCGGGACGATGCGGAGTGCCGGCGCGTGCAGCACCTGCGCGCCGCGGCGTTCGAGAAGGGCGCCCAGCTCCTCGGCACGGCGAGCGGCCGTGACGCCGACCGTGAAGCCGGCCAGCGGTTCGACGGGCTGTGCCCGGCGGCGCCGCGCTCCGGCGCGCTCCGCCGGCGCTTCTTCCGCCTGCGGCGCCTCCGCCTGCGGTTCTTCCGCCTGCCCCCTCCGGTTCGCCTGCTCCATCGGCCCTCTCGCTCCGCCCGCGCTCATTCGAGGAGCCGAGCCTGCCAGCAGCGGGTGACGGGCCCGGTTCCCGGGGGTTTCCCCGGTGTTACGCCGTAGGGCCGGCGGCGCGCGGCGCCTCGGCTCACACCCCGGCGTGCGCCGAGGGCCTGTCCGCGCTCTGTGCCTCCCGGGAGGGTTCCGTCCCGCCCGGACGCGGCGCGGGCGACGCCGCGCCCCTCAGATACACGGCCCATGTCACCGCGCAGCACAACCCGTAGAAGGCCAGGAAGGTGAGGTACGCCGCCGTCCCTGACCCCACCGTCTCAAACGACTGCCGGAAGGCGACGTTGACTCCGAGGCCGCCGAGGGCTCCCACCGCACCGATCAGGCCCATCGACGCACCCGAGAGCCGCCGGGCGGACGCGGCGGCGGCCTCTCCGCGCAGGCCGCTCGCCTCTGCCCTGCGCTGGAAGACGGCGGGGATCATCCTGTACGTCGAGCCGTTGCCGACCCCGCTCAGCAGGAACAGCGCGATGAAGCCCGACACGAAGAGCGGCAGGGACTCGCCGCGTGAGGCCGCGACCACCAGCAGCGTCGCGCCGCCCATCGCCGCGAACGTCCACAGGGTGATGCGCGCCCCGCCGTACACGTCGGCCAGCCGTCCGCCCACCGGCCGGACGAGCGAGCCCAGCAGCGGGCCGAGGAAGGTGAGAGAGGCGGCCTCCAGGGGTGTGCGGGCGAACTGCGTCTGGAGGACCAGTCCGAAGGCGAAGCCGAACCCGATGAAGGAGCCGAAGGTGCCGACGTAGAGCAGCGACATGATCCAGGTGTGCGGGTCCCGCGCGGCCGCTCCCGCCGCACCGGTGTCGTTCCGTACGGGGGCCAGGTTGTCCATCCAGCGGGCCGAGCAGACCGCGGCGAGCACGACGAGCGGGATGTAGAGACCCAGCAGCACGCGCGGATGCCCGGCTCCGGCAGTGCCGATGACCGCGAGGCCGGCCAGCTGCACCACCGGGACGCCGATGTTGCCGCCGCCGGCGTTCACACCGAGGGCCCAGCCTTTGCGGCTCAGCGGGAAGAAGGAGTTGACGTTGGTCATGGACGAGGCGAAGTTGCCGCCTCCGAGGCCGGTGCAGAGCGCCACCGCCATGAACGTCGCGTAGGACGTTCCCGGCTCCATGACCACCCATGCCGCGACGGTCGGCACGAGAAGCACCGCGGCGCTGACGACCGTCCAGTTGCGGCCGCCGAAGCGGGCGACGGCGAAGGTGTACGGCACGCGTGCGACGGCGCCGGTCAGCGTCGCCGCCGAGATCAGCAGGAACTTGCCGGCCGGGTCGACGCCGTACTCCGGACCCATGAAGAGGACCAGGACCGGCCACAGCGTCCACACCGAGAATCCGACGTGCTCGGAGAAGACGGAGAGCAGGAGGTTGCGGTGCGCGATGCGCGCTCCGCGCTCCCTCCAGAACGTCTCGTCCTCCGGCTCCCACCTGTCGATCCAGCGTCGTCCTCGGCGCGCGCGTCCTCCTCGGCTTTCGCCGCTCTCGGCGGACGGAGCAGTCATGGCGTCTCCACGGTTCGGGTGTCACGGGCGGGTGCCACCTGAAGGTAGGGACGCCGGGTTTCAACGCTGTGGCGCGAGGTGTCCTCCGCGAAACTCTCCGCTCACCCGGGGGTGCGGGGTGCGGTGAGCGCCACCGGGGAATCCGGGGCACCGCCCTGCGCGGCTCCGGGCGCGGACGGTTCCGAAGTGGCGGGGTCCTCGGGCGCGTTGCGGGGATTCGGAGGCTTCGGCGGCGCCGTGCGCGGCCACAGGCGGGGCCTGCGGCGGGCGGCGGCGTCCTCGGCCCAGCCGAACACCGCGATCAGCAGCGCGACCAGCGGCCACACCGCCAGGAACATCAGCACGTCGTACGAGCTCTCCGCGGCCTCCGACAGCCACGCCGAGTCCTCGACGGCGGGGATGCGCCACAGCAGGTCGAGCAGCGGCACGGCCGCGATCAGCGCCGGCTGGTGCCACAGGTAGAGCGTGACGGCGCGGGAGTTGGCGAGCGTCACGGGCCTCTCCAGACGCGCCACCGGCCGGGGCAGGCGCTCCCATGACGGGCTGACGCGCAGCAGCGCCAGGCAGAAGCCGAAGGACCACATCGCCTGTGCGAGCGGGATGCCGTTGAGGTCCCAGCCGTCCTCGCCGGGGTGGCCGCTCGCCCACCAGAAGCCGGCGCCCGCTGCCGTCGAGGAGACCACCGCGACGGACCAGGCGGGCAGCCGCCGCAGGAGGCCGTCGTGGTGGGCGAAGCCGAGCACCCAGCAGGACCCGTAGACGGCGAAGTCGACGACAGCTTCCCCCGTTTCGCCCGGCACGGCGGCGACTCCCGTCCCCACGACGGCGGTCAGCGCCATCGGAGCGGCGAGCACCGCCCAGGGAAGCCGCCGGAACGCGCGCAGCAGAAGCGGGGAGAGCAGCACGAACCACAGGTAGGCACGCAGGTACCACAGCGGGCCCGCCGCCTCGACGGCCCAGCCCTGCTCCAGCAGGCCGCCCTCACTGCCGGCGCTCTCGGGGTACGGAGGGCTGCCGACGGGGAACAGCCAGCACGCCAGGCGCAGCCAGCCGCCGGAGCCGGGGCGCCACCCCTGTGCGAAGAGGACCGTCAGCAGTACGGCCCCGTACAGCCAGAGCGGCAGCAGCAGGCGGCGGATCCGGCTGCGCACGACGCCCGGGGCGGGACGTCCCAGCGAGCGCGCCATCAGCGATCCGGCGAGCGCGAACATCACGCCCATGGACGGGAAGACGAACGTCAGCCAGGCCCAGTTGAAGGTGTGGTAGACGACGACGCGCAGCAGGGCCACCGCCCGCAGGAGGTCGAGATAGCGGTCCCGCACGGGCCCGGGGCCCCGGGGCGCCGGGCCCCGGGGCGCCGGAGTGCGCGCCGCCGCGCGGCGCCCGGTCATGTCGCCGTCCGCCCGCTGCTGCTGTCCGGGCGGCGCGGATCGGCCCGTGGTCCCGCGTGCACGCGCGTGGTGTGGTGCGGCGACGCGATCGTCGCGCTGAGCGGCGCGCCGGGAGGAGTGAGAGCGCGGGTGTCCGACGGTGCTCCGGGCGGCGCCGCCCCCAACTGGCCGGTGCGGCGCAGCTTCTGCCACTTGAGGCGTCCGCCCGTCAGTGCCGTGATCCACGACTGCATCAGCACCATGTACATCAGCTGCCGGTACCACAGCTGCTGCAGCGGCAGCGTGAGCAGCGGCGTCAGGCGCTCCCCGTCCAGGCGGAACGCGTACGCCGCGCACAGCCCCTGCACCGCCAGCACGGCCAGCCAGGCCCCCGCGGTACGCAGAGTCGGCCCGAACAGCAGCCCGTAGACCAGGAACACGTCGATCAGCGGGGCCAGGAGCGGCGCGAAGACGGTGAACAGCGACACCAGCGGCAGTCCTACCCGCCCGAAGTGCCCGGACGGACCGCGCTCCACCACGGCCCGCCGGTGCTTCCAGATGGCCTGCATCGTGCCGTAACTCCAGCGGTAGCGCTGCGACCAGAGCTGCCGCGCGGTCTGCGGGGCCTCCGTCCAGGCGCGGGCCCGCTCCGCGTAGACGACCTGCCAGCCGTCGCGGTGGAGCGCCATGGTGACGTCGGTGTCCTCGGCGAGGGTGTCGTCGCTCATCCCGCCGACCCGCCACAGGGCGGAGCGCCTGAACGCGCCGACCGCGCCGGGGATGGTGGGCATGCAGCGCAGGACGTCGTACATGCGCCGGTCGAGGTTGAAGCCCATGACGTACTCGATGTGCTGCCACGCGCCGATCAGCTTCTGCCTGTTGCCGACCTTCGCGTTGCCTGCGACGGCGCCGACGCGCGGATCGGCGAAGGGCTGCACGAGCTCCCGCACGGTGGAGGGTTCGAAGACCGTGTCGCCGTCCATCATCACGATCAGCTCGTGAGAGGCGTGCTGCAGCCCGTAGTTGAGGGCCACCGGCTTGCCCGAGTTGGGCTGCCGCAGCACCCGTACGCCCGGCAGGCCGAGGGATTCGACGATCTGGGCGGTGCCGTCCGAGGAGCCGTCGTCGATGACGATGACTTCGAGCGGGTGGTCGCTCGCGGCGAGGGAGCGCACCGTGTTCTCGATGCACTCGCGTTCGTCGAACGCGGGGACGAGGACCGTGACGGGCTCGGTGACCGGCGGTGCGTGCGGGTGCGCTCCGCCCCGCCGCGCTCCGCGGTGCCGGCGTCGCGCCCGCCCCGCGTGCACGGCGGACAGCGCGAGCATCAGCGCGAACCGCGCTATGACCAGCACCCCGGCCACCACGAGCGCCCAGACGAGGACGCCCGTGACGCCCTCGGAGACGCCGACGGCCGCGACGAACGCCTTGCCCTTCCACAACCGCGCGCCGTACACGGCGGAGTGGGGGCTCGGCGCGCCGAGCGCCTCGGTCAGGCGCGGGAACGCGTAACCCTGCTCCTGCAGCCGGGGGATCATCCGGTCCAGCGCCGCGACGGTCTGCGAGCGGTCGCCGCCGGAGTCGTGCATGAGGACGACGGCGCCCTCGCCCGGCTGCCGGGGCATGGAGCGGCGGACGATCTCGTCGACACCCGGTCTGGCCCAGTCCTCGCTGTCGTTGTCGATGAACGCCGTGATGTAGCCGCGCCGCGCCACCTCGCGTACGACGGGCCAGGACTGGTCGTCTAGTGCGTCGGCGGTCGAGGAGTACGGCGGCCGGAACAGCGACGTGTGGACGCCCGCGGCCCCCGCCAGCGCGAGCTGGCTCTGGGCCAGTTCGCGCTGGACGCGGTCCGGCGGCTGGTAGGAGAGGTCGGGGTGGTTGAAGGTGTGCAGCCCGACCTCGTGGCCCTCCTCGACCATCCGCCGCACGAGGTCCGGATGGCGGGCGGTCATGGTGCCGGTGACGAAGAAGACGGCGTGGGCGCCGTGCTGGGCGAGCTTGTCGAGGATCTTCGGCGTCCACTCCGGGTCGGGGCCGTCGTCGAAGGTCAGCACGATGTTGCGGTCGGGGACGCGGTGGCTGACGGGTTCGGAGCCTCGGGCGTCCAGCACCGGCCCTCCGTCGAGGACCTTCTGCGGAACGGTGCCGGTGGCGGCCGGCGGCCGCACCCGGTGGTCGGCGAGGAATTCGCTGTGCACGTAGCCGCGCAGCAGCAGCATCACGACGACGACGGCGAGCAGCACCGACGGAAGCAGGTAACGGAGCGGCAGCCGGGGCCGCTTGGGCCGCCGGGCGCCCGCGGGGCCCCGCCTCACTCGGCACCCGTCGCGGATGCGCCGCCGCCGAGGACGGGGCCGAGGATGTCTTCGAGCAGCCCGCCGCCGGAGGGCGGTTCGGAGGGTTCCTGCCCGCCCTGGCCGTCGCCGGGCTCGTCCGGGGTGCCGCCGTCCGCGGAGCCCGCGGCTCCTCCGGCGCCCGCTTCGGCGGGCGGGCTGTCCGGGGTGGGCGCGGACCCGCCCTGGCCGCCGGACGTGCCGCCGGAGCCGGCCGAACCGCCGGAGGTGCCCGAAGCGGCTTTGCCGCGCGTCGCGGACGTCTTCCCCTCCGCCGCGGTGGCCGGGCCGTCCGCAGGCTGTTCCTTGTCCGGACTTCCCTGCGTACGGGGCCTGTCGGCGCCCGCGGGGGCGGACGGGGCGGAGGCGCTCGCCTCCGGCGCGGCCGTGCCCGCCGACGCCCCCGGCGCCTGCTCCCGCGCGTCCTCTTCCCGCTCCGGGACGACGCGCACGGCGCCGGATCCGCCGTCGCCCGACCCCGGGATCAGCACGCCCCAGGGTGCGTCGGAGCTCCCGCCGATCACGCTCACCGCGACGACGAGGGCGTAGCCGCCGCCGGCCATCCCCATCGCGAGGCCGAGCCGTCGCCAAGTGCGGCGCCGTCCGCCGCTGTTGTCCACGAAGACCGGGGCCGCGCCGCCGGCCTGCTGCCCCTCGGAGTGCTCTGCCATCTTCCGCTCCGCGCCCTGCCACCCTGGCGAGCGCGCCCCCTCCTGGTTGAAGGTGAAAATGTAGCGGAAATGTGAAGGCATAAATGTGATTAGTCCACTTTTTTACGTACTCATTGGACAGTGTTGTGACGAGGTAGTGACAGGGACCGCTCAACCTCGTCCTCGGCGACGGGAGTTACCGCAGTAGCTCTCCGTGAAGGGAGTGCCGGGAGGGACAAGCCGGCGACTCCACGGAGCGACCGTCCCGACAGCAACCGCAACAGCCCGTGATGTCGGCGACCGGGAAGCCACACCGGCCGAAAGTCCGGGCCTCACGGCGTGGTTGGCCGCATCCAGGGGTGGACCGCTCGACGCTCCGAGGACACGTTCGGCACGGCGCACCACCCCGCGCAGGGTCGCTCCGGGTAGCAGCACGCGGTCACGGAGAGCAGCAGCGGACGCCGGCCCATCGAGCGGACCGTCGCCATCCGCTTGTGCGCGGCTCGTCGGGCCTGCGACCGGGCGCGGCGAGCCGGTTCACGTGAGGGCACTCGTAACGGTCTCGCGGAGCGCTGCCCTCCGGCATAGCCTGGACCGTCGCGCGTAGCGTCCGCTCGACGGAGGAGCATCCGGCATGGCCGTCATCCACCGCACGACCGTCGAGCCGTCCATGCTCGAACTCCTCACCTCCTGGCTGCCCTCACGTCCGTGGTACCGCGGCGGGACGAGCGGTCCGGAGCTGTCCCGAGTCGGCGGCTTCCGGCTGGACGATCCGCGAGGCGAGGTGGGGATCGAGTTCATGGTCATCACCGACACCTCGGGCGCGGCCCCGGTGCCCTACCTCGTACCGCTCACTTATCGCGGCGCCCCGCTCGACGGGGCGGACGGCGCTCTCGTCGGCACCGCACAGCACGGTGTGCTGGGGCAGCGGTGGGCGTACGACGGCTGCCACGACCCCGTGCTCGTCACGCAGCTGCTCGCGCTGATCGGCGGCCGCGCCGAGGCCCAGGCCCAGAGCGTCAGCGACACTCCCGACACCGAGATCAGCCGCTCCTTCGCCGGCACCCGCGTGCCCGAGGGCGTCGCGACGACGGTCACCGACCACCAGGGCGGCACCGACCTGGTGATGACCTCCGGGGCGAGCCTCCGCGTACGGCGGGAGCTGTGGGCCGACCCGGACGGCGGGCCCCGGTTGCCCGAGGGGGCGAGCGGCCATGTCGGCGGCCCCTGGGACATGCCGGACGGCACCCGCCCGCGGGGGCTGTTCGCCGTACTGCACACCGAGCCCCCGGCGTGAACGGGCCGGCGGACCCCGGCAGCAGCGCGGCGGCCCGTCCCCGTGCGTGAGCCGCGACGAAAAGGACGTGCGGTCCTGGGGGCCGGTTGACAGGCTGAGCCCCATGAATGCCCCATACGACGACTCCGCCGGCTCCTCCAGCTCCCGGACGCGCCTGATCACGACGCCCCTCACTCCGGAGCTGTTGCGCGGCGCGCTCGAACTGGAGCGTACCGAGCACGGGTTGCTGCCGCACCGGCTCCCGGCCCGTGCCCGCGCCCAGAGCGAGGACGGGCAGCTCGCCGCGGCGGAGGCGAAGCCGTCCGGGGTGCGGCTCGTCCTGCGCACCCGGGCGACCACCGTCGAGCTGGACACGCTCCCCACGAAGACGGACTACCGGGGCGCCCCTCCACGCCCCGACGGCGTGTACGACCTGATCGTCGACGGCGTTCTCGCCGCGCAGGCGAACGCGTCCGGCGGAAACGTCATGACCGTGGACATCTCCACCGGCGCCTCGGAGTTCCGGCCCGGCCCGGCCGGCACCGTACGCTTCACCGGCCTGGACGACCGCATGAAGCACGTCGAACTCTGGCTGCCGCACAACGAGATGACCGAGCTGGTCGCCCTGCGCACCGACGCTCCCGTCGAGCCCGTCCCGCCCGGTGGCCGCAAGGTGTGGCTGCACCACGGCAGTTCGATCAGCCACGGCTCGGACGCCGCGAGTCCGAGCACGACCTGGCCCGCCCTGGCCTCTGCGCTCGGCGGCGTGGACCTCGTCAACCTCGGCCTGGGCGGAAGCGCCATGCTGGACGCCTTCACCGCCCGCGCGATGCGGGACACCCCCGCGGACCTGATCAGCGTCAAGATCGGCATCAACCTGGTCAACGGCGACGTGATGCGGCTGCGGGCCTTCACGCCCGCCGTGCACGGCTTCCTCGACACCATCCGCGAGGGGCATCCCGAGGTGCCGCTGCTGGTCGTCTCGCCCATCCTGTGCCCCATGCACGAGGACACGCCCGGCCCCGGCGCGTTCGACTTCGCCGCTCTCGGCGAGGGCCGGCTGCGGTTCCGGGCGACGGGCGACCCGGCGGAACGCGCCGCCGGGAAGCTGACGCTCAACGTCATCCGGGACGAACTCTCCCGCATCGTCGAGCAGCGCTCCGCCGACGACCCCCGGCTGCACCTCCTCGACGGACGCGAGCTGTACGGCCGGGCGGACTTCGAGACGTATCCCCTGCCCGACGAGCTCCACCCCGACGCGGCCGCGCACCGCCTCATCGGCGAACGCTTCGCCGAACGGGCCTTCGGCGCAGGCGGCCCGTTCGCCGCGGACGACTAGTCAGGTACGGGCGCTTACAGGCAGGGGCCCCTGCTCGAAGGCCCGGCCCGGGCCGGGGCACGGCCGCCGCACCGCTGCTCGGCGCCGCTGCTCCGGGCCGGCGGCGGGGCGGCGACCGTCCCGTTCCCTACTTCTCGGCCGCCTGCTTCAGCGCCTCCGCGCCGGCCTTGTAGGCGGCTTCGAGGGCCGTCCGGTGCTCGGCGAGCACGGCCTCGGCCATGGAGCCCTCGAAGGTCTCCTCGTCGGTGAAGTCGGTGCCCTCCGCTGCCTGGGCGAGGGTGAAGCGGTGGCGTCCGAAGAAGTGCTCGGGGTCGCCGCCTTCCCACGCGAGCACGGTGGGGGCCGTCAACTCGGTGACGGTGACGTCGAATTCGCGCTCCGCCGGAGTGCCGCGATCGGCCCGCAGCCGCAGGACGCTCCCCTTGGCCATCTCCGCGGCGGGCGGCCCGTCGACCAGTTCGACGCTGGGGTGCCACTGCTCGTAGCCGTGGAGATCGGTGAGGACCTGCCACACCCGTTCCACGGGAGCGGCGACGTTGGCCGTGGCGCGCACGGCGAGATTATTTTCCTGCATGGTCATTCAAGTGTAATGACGGAGCCGCCGTCCCGGGCCCCAATAGACTGGATTCATCGCTGGGATCAAAGGTCAGGTGCAGAAGCGCGGCGAGCAGCGCCGTCGCGCCATCGTCGATGCCGCGACGGAGCTCTTCGGCCGGCACGGATACCGGGGCACGGGGCTGGCCGTGATCGCGGAGCAGGCCGGCATCACGCCGTCGGCGGTCATCCACCACTTCGGCAGCAAGGAGGGGCTGCTGCGGGCGGTCCTCGACGCGCACGACGCCCGCGCGGCGGCGCGGCTCTCGCGCCACGTCGGCAAGGGCGTCCGGGGACTCGTCGACGCCCTCCTCGACGACGCCGAGGACACGCAGCGCCACATGCACCTCTCCACCCTGCACGCCACCCTGCAGGCGGAACACCTCACGGCCGGCCCCGGCGACGAGGTGCGCGAACGGTTCCTGCAGCGCAGCAGGATCCTGCGGCAGGCCATGGCCGACGTGCTCCGCGGCGGCATCGACAGCGGGGAGATCACCGACTGCCCCGATCCGGACGCCACGGCCGCCGAACTGCTCGCCTTCCAGGAAGGCGCGCTGATCGTCTGGCGGCTCGACCCGGAGAGGACGGATCTCCGCGCCCTCTACGAGACGCACCTGCGGCATCTCATCGCGCAGACCGGCGGCTGACGCGCCGCGTCCCGCCGGTACCGGGCGACGCCGGGGACGCGGCGGCGGGGCACCGCCGGAGAAAACGGGTGGCCGAGCGTGCCGTCCGACGGGAAGGCTGGCCCGCATGCCCAGCGCCGCCGCTCCCCGACCGCACCCCGTGCGGAGCCGACTCGCCCCCTACAGGCGGCTGTTCGCCGAACCGGGAACGGGTGCGTTCACCGCCGGCAGCATGCTCGCGCGGCTGCCCATGGGCATGTTCACGGTCTCCGCCGTCATCATGATCGCCTCCGCTCGCGGCTCGTACGCGCTGGCGGGAGCCGTCACTGCGACGGGACTTGCCGCCACCGCCGTGGTGGGACCGCTGACGGCGCGGCTCATCGACCGGTACGGGCAGTCACGGATCGCTCTGCCCGCGACACTGATCGCCGCGGGAGGCGCCGTGTCGCTCGCGGCGTGCGTGCGGTTCGGGGCACCCGACTGGACCCTGTTCGCCTCGTACGCCGCCACGGCGACGACGCCCAACACCGGCGGCATGTCCCGGGCACGCTGGGCGCACCTCTTCCGGCACGACTCCGGGCCCCGGCACACCGCCAACTCCTTCGAACAAGCCGCCGACGAGCTGTGCTTCATGACCGGGCCGCCCGTCGCCGCAGTCCTGTGCACGCAGCTCCTCCCGGAGTCGGGCACGTTAACGGCGGCTGGGCTGCTGCTCCTGGGCATGCTGATCTTCCTGCGGGAGCGCCGCACCGAGCCGCCGGTGACGGCGAGGGCGGCGGGAGGGCGCCCCGCCCCTCTGAGGCTGCCCGCCCTCGCCCCGCTGCTGGCGTCGTTCCTGTGCATCGGCGCGGTCTTCGGCTCGATGGAGATCGCGACGATCGCCTTCGCCGGCGACCGCGGGCAGCAGGCGGCGGCCGGCGTGGTGCTGGCCTTCCACGCGGCGGGCTCGGCGGTCGCCGGGCTCCTCGTCGGCACCGTACGTCCCCCGTCGGGCCCGCTCGTCCGGCGGTTCGCGCTGTGCGTGTGCGTGATGGCCCTCCTGGCGCTGGTGTCGTTCGCCGCCGCGAGCACGGGGAGTCTCGTGCTTCTCGCGGCGGCCCTGCTCGTCGCGGGCATGGGAACGGCACCCGCGATGGTGACGGGCATGACGCTCATCCAGGAGACCGTCCCGCCGGTCCGCCTGAACGAGGGCATGACGTGGGCCGTCACGGCCCTGCTGACCGGCATCGCCGGCGGTTCGGCCGCGGCGGGCTGGACCGCCGAACACCTGCCGGGCCAGGCCCCGTTCGCGCTGCCGCCGGCCGCGGCCGTTCTGGCCGCGGCGGCGGCCTCCTCCGCGGCGCTCCGCTTCGCGTGGGCGCGGCGTACGGAGCGGAGGGCCGGGCTCCCGAAGGTGCCGCTCCGCGGCTGACCGTCCCCCGGCACCGGCGCGGGTCTCGGCACCGGCACCGGCACGCGCGGACGGCGAGGCACCCGGGAGAACTGCGCCCCGCCGTCAGACCACGGACGGGGCCGCCCGGGCCGCGTAGCGGCTGCCGGGACGGGGCAGTCCGTAGTGCTCCCGCAGGGTGCTGCCGGTGTAGGCGTGGCGGAACAGCCCGCGCCGCCGCAGGATGGGGACGACCTCGTCCGCGAACACCTCGAACCCGCCCGGCAGCCAGGGCGGCATGACGTTGAAGCCGTCGGCCGCTCCCTGCTCGAACCACTGCGAGAGCTGATCGGCGACCTGCTCGGGCGTGCCGGCGATGACGCGGTGTCCCCGGGCGCCCGCCAGCCGGTGGAGCAGCTGCCGGACGGTGAGCTCCTCACGCTCGATGATGCCGAGGACGAGGCGGAAACGGCTGTGGTCGCCGCGTTCGCCCTCCGTCCCGATCAGCTCGCGCGGTACCGGACCGTCCAGCTCCTCCTGCGAGAGCCGGATTCCCAGCAGCCGGTGCAGCAGCTCCAGCGAATACTCGGGCTGCGTCAGCGAGTTGAACTGCTCGTGCAGACGCCTCGCCTCAGCCTCCGTGGAAGCGACGAACGGGCTGATACCGGGCAGCACCAGCAACTGCCCCGGATCGCGGCCGAGTCGGGCCGCGCGCCGCTTCAGGTCGGCGTAGAACTCCTGGGCGCTCTCCAGCGTCTGATGCGCGGTGAAGACGGTCTCCGCGTACCGCGCCGCCAGCGCACGCCCGTCCGGAGACGATCCCGCCTGTACGTATACGGGCCTCCCCTGCGGCGATCGGGGGATGTTGAGAGGCCCCTTCACGCTCAGCAGGGGCCCCTCGTGGTCGACGGCGTGGATCCTGTCGGTGTCGGCGAAGAGGCCGCCTGCCTGGTCCGCGACGAGGGCGCCGTCCTCCCAGCTGTCCCAGAGCTTGGTGACGGCTTCGAGGAAGTCGCGGGCGCGCTCGTACCGTTCGGCGTGCACGGGGTGGGCGTCGAGGCCGAAGTTCGCCGCGGCCTGCGGAGCACCCGTGGTGACGATGTTCCACCCCGCCCTGCCCGCGCTCAGATGGTCGAGCGAGGCGAACTGCCGGGCCAGGTTGTAGGGCTCCGTGTACGTGGTGGACGCGGTGCCGATGAGGCCGATCCGCTCCGTCGCCGCGGCGACGGCCGACAGCCACGTCAGGGGCTCCAGCCGGAACCTGCTGGCGTAGCGCACGTTGTCCGCGAGAGCCGGACCGTCCGCGAGGAAGATTCCGTCGAAAGCGGCGGCCTCCGCACGGCGCGCGAGGTCCTGGTAGAAGCGGATGTCCAGAAGCCGCGCGGTGTCCGAACTCCCGTGCCGCCGGGCTGCCTCGTGATGGCCTCCCGGGTAGATGAACAGGTTCAGGTGGAGTTCACGGGCGCCGGTCATACGAGCACCTCCTCCCGCTTGGATGCCGCTGCCGCCCCGAGACCGAGCCGGGCCAGCAACTCGCCGCGCAGTGCGGCGTGTTCCGGCGTGCCGGGGCGCGGCGGCCCGTCGGTCACGCTGGGGAGGTCCGCGATGAGGCGTCCCTGCTCCAGCACTACGACGCGGTCGGCGAGTTCGATCGCCTCGTCGACGTCGTGCGTCACGAGGAGCACGGCCGGGCGGTGTGCCGCGCACAGCTTCCGCAGCAACTCGTGCATGCGGATACGGGTCAGTGCGTCGAGTGCGCCGAACGGCTCGTCCGCCAGCAGGAGTCGAGGCTCGCGCACGAGCGACCGGGCGAGGGACACCCGCTGCTGCTCGCCGCCCGACAGCTCCACGGGCCACGCCGACTCCCGCTCGGCGAGGCCGACTTCGGCCAGAGCCGCACGTCCGCGCTCCCTGGCGCCGGGACCGTCGAGTCCGAGGACGACGTTGTCCAGCACCGGCTTCCAGGGCAGCAGCCGGGCGTCCTGGAAGACGACCGAGACATCGTCGGGCGCGTCCGGCACGCCCTTGCCCGTCACGTCGTGGTCCAGACCCGCCAAGGCCCGCAGCAGCGTCGACTTGCCCGAACCGCTGCGTCCGAGGAGCGCCACGAACTCCCCCGGTGCGATGTCGAGTTCGAGCCCGTCGAGGATCTTCCGCGGCCCGAAGGAGCGCTCCAGCCCCCTGATGCGGACGGCTGCCCGCCCTCGTCCCGCCGCGCTCAGTTCGCGAGTGTCCGTCGCCATGACAGCACCCTCCTCTCGGTGTACCGCACCAGCCCGTCGGAGAGGAGACCCAGCAGCCCGTACACGACCAGTCCGACGATGATGATCTCGGTCTGCCCGTACGTACGCGCCAGCTCCATCATGTAGCCGAGTCCGCTGGTGGCGTTGACTTGTTCCACGACGACGAGCGCCAGCCAGGCCGCCGTCACGGCGAACCGCATCCCCAGCAGGAAGCCGGGGAGCGCGCCGGGCAGCACCACGTGGCGTACGAACCGCCGGCGGCTGAGCCGCACCGTCTCCGACAGTTCGACGTAGCGGCTGTCGATGGTGCGCAGGCCGTTGTGCGTGTGGATGTAGACGGGCACGAAGACGGCGAGCGCGACGGTGACGACCTTCATCGTCTCGCCGATGCCGAACCACAGGACCAGCAGCGGCACGAGCGCCAGCGACGGCAGCGCCCGCTTCATCTGCACCGGCCCGTCGATGAGCCCCTCACCGATGCGGCTGAGCCCGGCGGCGACCGCGAGCAGCAGGCCCGCAGCCGTTCCGAAGACCAGGCCCAGCAGGGCCCGTTGGGCCGAGGCAGCGAGATGCCCCTGGAGCCTGCCGTCGGCGATGAGGTCTCCCGCCGTGGCCACGACGGTCCAGGGCGGCGACAGCAGACGCGGCTCTATGAGGCCCGCCGCGGACCCGGCCGACCAGAGGGCGACCAGCACCACGGGCCCGAGCGCCTTGCCGAAGCGGCGCGGACGGCCCGGAGCGAGACGCGGGCCCCGCGTCCCGGGCGCGCGCCCCGGCCGGTCCGCGCCGGCGGCGCGCTCCGGGGCGGGTTTCTTCGTCAGGGTGCTCACGGCGTCAACTCCCCTTTCGCGCGCAGGGCGTTCGCCGCCACGGGCTCGAAACGACGGTCGTAGAGCGTCGCCGCGTCGAAGCTGTCCTGGCCGGTCTCCCGCGCCAGCAGGTCGATCGTCTTCTGGTGCCGTCCGATGACCTCGTCCCAGCCGGCGGGAATCTCCGGGGCACCGTTGTGCTTGTGCAGGTAGGCACCGTCGGCACGGCTCAGGCCCTGGTCCCGCACCGCGTACTCCTCGACCCACTCCCCGGGGTGCTCGTAGGCCCACACCTGGGCCCGCGCCCAGTGCTTGACGAACTCCCGTACGGCCGCGGCCTTCCGGGGATCGGAGACGGTCTCCGTCGGCGCCCACAGGTGCGAGGCGTCGTCACGTATCCCGTGCGGGATCGTCCTGCCTCCCTCTCTGCCGTACTTGGCCGGGTAGCGCTTGAGGTTGACCGCGCCCAGCGGCGCGGCGTCGACCTGGCGCTCGCCGAGAGCTGTGGAGTAGACGTCGCCGGTGCTGGGAATCTCGACGAGCTTCACGTCACTCTTCTCCAGACCGGCCTTCGCGAGGATGCGCAGCACCAGCGCGCCCTGGGCCTGGCCCGGGCTGAACGCGATCTTCTTCCCGCGCAGGTCCTTCAGCGAGTCGATGCCCGCTCCCGGGGCGATCCCCAGCCGGTAGACGGGGTTCCGCAGAGGGTGCTTCCGTACCTCCGCGGCGACGAGTTTCGTGTCCAGTCCGGTCCAGCGGGCGTGTACGGACGGCACTTCGGCGGACGCGCACAGGTCGAGCGAGTGCGCCCGGAAGGCCTCGGAGCACTGCGGGCCGCCGCTGATGTTCGCCCACTTCACCTTGAAGCCGAGCTTCTTCACGGCTCCGGTGAGCCGGAGGAGGACGCGGTCCTCGGGCGCTCCGACGGTGAGTGTCGTCCTGGGCGAGACCTTCGGGGGGATCTCGGTCTTCGCGAGCTTCGCGTCGCTGACGCCGCCGTCCTCCTGCTGGGCGCAACTGACGAGCGCGGCAGGGAGGGTGAGAGCGGCGAGCAGTACGAGAGGACGCCGTACGCGGGTCTGTTCACGGCGACGGCGCTGTCGGCGGGCAGAGGGAGGCCTGGGCATGTCGATGTCCCGGTTCGTTCTGGTGCGGCTGATCGGGGAACGCGCTCGATCCGCCCCGGTCACGGGAAGGAGAACGCGCGAACTACCTGCGGAACGGCAGGAGTTGGACGCAGAAGACGCGGAGGCACGGCGAAAGGCGTGCCTCCGGGAAGAGATCAGCTACACAGCGCCGAGGCGACGCGCCGGAGATCCACAGCGCGCCGCTGTGTGAGACGGGATCTGCGCATGGCGTCGAAGCTAACGACGCCCCTGACCAGGGTCAACAGCCCGCACCCCAGGCTGATGTAACGCAACGCGGACTTCGTACGCAGGCCATCCGCCCGCAACAGAGCAGCCTCAGCGCACCTACTGCTGCCGGCGCCCGGCCCGCCAACCTCCCGGCGGCGCATAGTGCTTGGGCGAGTCACGTTCGTCCGGGAGCGGCGCGTACCGCTCAGGGGACTCGACGCGAGGCGCGTCCGCTGACCGCCGTCCCGCCTCGCGCTCCCAGCCCGCCCTGGCCCGCGGGTGGTAGCGGAACCTGAAGGGCACCAGCCGCCACACGTGGTGCACGGCCCGGCCGATACGCCGCAGCCGGCGCTCGTCCCGCACGGTCCACCGGTAACCGAGGCGCTCCCGCACCGCGGGCGGGAAGAGACCGACCGTGAACCAGACGGTGAAGCGTGCCTGCGGCCCGCGAAGCGCCCGCCACACCAAGTGCGGCATCCACGACAGGGCCGGGGGCCTGGCGATACGGCGGATGTCGAGGACGTCACGCGCGGGCTGGTTGTCCTCCAGCACCTCGGACGCCATCCGGTCCCAGTACGCGAGGAAGCCGGGCCAGCTCTCCGGCACCGGGCGCGTGCTCATCCCGTAGAGCCGCCACCACGTGACGTGCTCGTCGAAGAGCCGGCTCTTCTCTGCTTCGCTCAGGCCTGGGCCGAAACGGTCGGCCACGAGCAGCGTGAGCATGAAGAACGTGGAGTGCGCCCAGTAGAAGGTGTCGGGGTCGAGCGCGTGGTACGGACGCCCCCGGTCGTCCACGCCCTTGATCGCGTCGTGGTACCCGCGGACCTGCCGCGCGGTCTCCGCGGCCCCCGGACCGTCGTAGACGACGCCGCCGATCGGATAGAGCGAGCGGAAGAGCCGCTGCCACCGCTCCTCGAAGAAGCGCGAGTGCCCGGCAACGCCGGCGCCCAGACCGGGGTGCATGTTCTGCATCGCACCCGCCCAGGGCGCGAGCAGCACCCCGCGCCAGTCCCCGAAGTACTTCCACGTCAGCGACCCGGGGCCGAGCGGCTCCACGTCCGCCGCGCGGGAGACCGGCCGGGCGCGCGGCTCGTCGGCCATACGGCTCCTCCCGCCCCCGTCAGCTGGAACCCGCGGAGATGGCGGCACCCACGGCGATCATGGTGGCCACCTGCATGTCGTTCAGCGCCTTCTTCAGCGCGGGACCCGCCTCTCCGGCGCGCTCCGTCAGCGCCTTGATGCGCTCCTTGTACTTGCGCTGGTCCTTGCCGGAGATGACGGTCGGGAACTGACCGGCGGCGGCGAGCGCGGCCAGCGCGGCCTGGCGAGTGCTGTAGTCCTTCACGGGCCGCCCGCTCGTCAGCGTCTCGCCGACCTCCGCTTGCAGCCGCTTCACGAGGGCCTGGTCCTTGACCACGATCCGGTCGTACCGCCAGGTGCGGCGCTCGATGGCGATGAGACGCGCGCGTTCGAGCTGCTCCTCGACGGTCTTGAAATGGTGCTTGCGTTGCAGCTGCACCTGGGCCTTCCACTTGCGGGGCTTGTCTTCCGCTATCCCGCGCAGGGCCGCGTCGAGCAACGGGTCGCCGGTGCGCCGGTCACCGACTGGGCGGGCCTTGCCCCCGTCGTCGGTGAGGCATCCGCGGTCGGTCAGTTCCACGAGCACCGCCGCACGCAGGACGTTCCCCATGACGTCCCGCTTCGTGAGCTTCTCGGTCTCCATATCGCAGGCGAGGAGGTAGAGCTCCTCCGGGAGGGTGAGCTGGCTGTTGCTGTCCGTACGTTCCATGAGCCCATCACAGCACGAAAGCCGTGACGACCGAAGGGCCAAGTCCCGTCCTTCCGTCCCGGCCCCTTCGACGAACGCCGCTCAAGCGACAACCGCCCCGTTCCGCCCAAGAGTTACCCACCCGGCCCACCGGAGCCAATCCCTGCAAATGGGGATGCCAGAAGCCCAACTCAGCTCAAAATTCCCGCGCAGGGGCAAATCCCGATAAACAGAAAGCAGAGAACAAACCCCTCCACCCACGGGCCAGTAGAGGGCGCAGCCCCACAACTAGAGAGCCGCAACGACCCGGGAGCGTAGGGGCCCCACAAACGGAGACCCACAAACCAACCCCACCCACCACGGGGCCGTAGGGGGCGCAGCCCCCACAAACAGAGACCCACAAACCAACCCCACCCACCACGGGGCCGTAGGGGGCGCAGCCCCCACAAACAGAGAGCCACAAACCAACCCCACCCACCACGGGGCCGTAGGGGGCGCAGCCCCCACAAGGGGGGTGCCGGGGGCGCAGCCCCCGCGGGGGGTGCGGGTGGCGAAGCCCCCGCCCCGCGAGGCGAAGCCTCGCAAAACACGAAGAGGGCGACCCGGTCCGCGCTTTCCGCGGACACACGTCGCCCTCGACCTCGTGGAGATGGCGGGAATCGAACCCGCGTCCAACGGAGGGGAAGCAGGGCTTCTCCGAGCGCAGTCCACTTCGATTTTCTCGGCCCCGGAGATCACGTGGACAAGTCTCCGACGGGCCCAGTCACTGTTTGATGTCCCGGCAGGCCCCGTGACCGGGCCTACGCGGTGAGTTCCCTAGCTGATGCCAGGATCCGGGGCGGGAACGCACCCGGGCTGACACTTCACGCTCGCTGCTTAGGCAGCGAGGGCGAAGGAATCGCGCTTCTGATTGGCGATTATTTTTTTGCGGCACATGGTTAACGAGATCATTGCCGCGTTCCTCGGCTCGCTTCACCTACTTCGACATCCGCTGTCGAAACCGATCATCCCCATGTTGAGTTGACAAACCGCGCACCCTCACGGGCTGCGCTGCTGACCATGGTACGTGACCCGGCCGTGACGGTGCCAACTGTTAACGCCCGGCAGTTGTTCCCGCGAGCCCTCGCCCGCCGCACGCCACCGCCTCACGGAGGCCCCGGAACCGGCTCGGCGCCCCGCCCGGCGCGAAGCGCCTCCCGCGGGGAGCGCGCACCGTGTTCAGGCCTGCACTCTCTGTCTCCGGCGGGCTGCCGACATCGCCCGCTCCGACTCGCGGCGGTCCTGCTTCTCGCGCAGGGTCTGGCGCTTGTCGTACTCCTTCTTGCCCTTCGCGAGGGCGAGCTCGACCTTGGCCCGCCCGTTCAGGAAGTACAGGACGAGCGGGACCAGGGTGTGGCCCGTCTCCTGGGTCTTCCCGATCAGCTTGTCGATCTCGTACCGGTGCAGCAGCAGCTTCCGCTTACGCCGGGCCGTGTGGTTCGTCCACGTGCCCTGCGCGTATTCGGGGATGTGGACGTTGTGCAGCCAGACCTCGCCGCCGTCGATCTGGCCGAAGCCGTCGACGAGCGATGCGCGCCCTTGCCGCAGTGACTTGACCTCCGTTCCCGTCAGGACGATCCCGCACTCGAAGGTGTCCAGGATGAGGTAGTCGTGCCGCGCCTTCTTGTTCTGCGCGATGACCTGCCGGCCCTGTGCGTCCTTGGCCTTGCCCTTGCCCTTGTTCTTGCCGTCCTTCTTCGCCATAGCCAGGCCATTCTTCCACTACGGACGGGGCTGGAGGCCACTCAATACTGTGCGGGCCCGCTCGGCGGCGTTCCCGGACGTGGCCACGGACAGGTCCGGGGTGATGCCCTCCCCGTCCAGGGTGCGCCCCGACGGCGTCTCGTAGTGCCCGACCGTCAGCTCGGCGACGGAACCGTCGGAGAGCTTCCGCGGCATCTGGACGGAGCCCTTGCCGAAGGTCCGCGAACCGACGACGACGGCCCGCCCCCTGTCCTGCAGGGCTCCCGTGAGCAGCTCGGCGGCGCTCATCGTGCCGCTGTCCACCAGCACCACCAGCGGGTGGGCGGCCGATCCTCCCGACGACGCCCGCACGGCATGGGCGCTGCCGCCCGGGCCGCCGTCCGCATACAGGGCCCGCTGGGTGCCGTTCTCCTCGTACGTGGCGACGAGACCGCCGTCGAGGAACGCGGAGGCCGCCTCGACCGCCTCGCTGACCAGGCCGCCCGCGTTGCCGCGCAGGTCGAGCAGGATGCCCCCGCCGTCCGGTACCTCTTCGGCCACCGCGCGGTGGATCTGCCGCGCGGAGCCCTTGGTGAAGGAGGAGACCTTGATCCGCGTCGCGCCGCCGGCCGTGGGCCCGACCGTGACGGCGTCGGCTGTGAGCCGCTCGCGCTTCAGCTTCTCCGTACGGTGCACTCCGTCGCGGTCGAGCCGGAGTTCGACGGAGCTGCCGGGCTCGGCGGGCTTGGCGTCCCGCCCCTTTCCGGCGGAGCCCCGCAGGCGGGCCACGACGTCCGTGACGGGCCGCTCCGCGACGCCCTCGCCGTCGACGGCGACGAGCCGGTCGCCGCGCCTGATGCCGGCACGGTCGGCCGGGCTCCCGGGCAGGACCCGGGCCACGGTCACGGAGAGCGTCGCCCGGGGGCCGCGCTCGCGCCGGACGGAGATGCCGATGCCGACGTACTCGCCGTCGAGCGTCTGCTTGAGGCCCTCGTACTCCCGGGCCGTATAGGCGGCGGACCAGCGGTCGCCGCTGCGGCTCACCAGTTCCTCGGCCTCCGCGTGGCCGTCGGGGGCGCGGCCGTCGTCGTGCGTGCCGCCCGCCTTGCCGTGAGCTGCCCGCGCGCCGTCCCCACCGAAGTGCGCGCTCGCGGGAACAGAGCCCGCAGCACCCTCGTTCGAGCCGGCGACGGGCTGAACTCCCTCGCCCCAGGCGCCGGTTGCGGCGCCCGTCGCGAGAACGCCCGCGAAAACCAGTGCCAGACCCGTCCCTCGGCGCAACTGCTGCCGGGGACTCCCCCTTCGTTTGTCGGGGGATGGTCCGGAATACCACGAGTCCGACATGATTCGGAGTCTAAGCCAGACTGCGGGCGCCGTACGGGCCGTTGGCCGTAAGGCGCCCGCGTCGTGCGTCACACCTTGAGGTACTTGCGCAGCGTGAAGAACGCTGCCACGGCCGGCATGAGGACACCGACGGCGATCAGCAGCGGCAGCACCTTGAACACGGCGTCCCAGCCGATGAAGTTGATCAGCGCGATCTTGTCGGCAAGCCAGCTGTCGATGAGGAAGAACTTGCCGCCGAGGAGGAGGACGCACGCGAAACCCGCGCCGATCAGGCCCGCGATGGCGGCCTCGAGGATGAACGGCATCTGGATGTAGAAGCTGGACGCGCCCACGAGGCGCATGATCCCCGTCTCCCGCCGCCTGCTGAACGCGGAGACCCTGACCGTGTTGACGATCAGCAGCAGCGCCACGACGAGCATCAGCCCCATCACGAAGAGGGCTGCGATGTTCATGCCGTTGAGCAGGTTGAAGAGGTTCTCCAGCAGATTCCGCTGGTCCTGGACCTCCTGCACACCTGGTCTTTCACTGAACGCGGTCTGCACCACCCGGTACTTGGTGGGGTCCTTGAGCTTGACCCGGTACGACTCCTGCATCTGGTCCGGGGTGAGGGAGTCCGCGAGCGGGGAGTCCTTGAACTGCTCCTGGTAGTGCTTGAACGCCTCGTCGGCGGACTCGTGGTAGACCTTGTCGACCACGCGCAGCTTCTTCAGCTCCGCCTGGATCTGCTGCTTCTGCTCCTCGGTGACGGCGCCCTTGGCGCAGTTGGGATCGGACTCCGCGTCGTTCTCGTTGCAGAGGTAGACCGACACCTGGACCTTGTCGTACCAGTAGCCCTTCATCGTGCTGACCTGCTCCCGGGCGAGCAGGGAACCGCCCGCGAGCGCCAGCGACAAGGCGACCGACACGATCACCGCGAAGGTCATCGTGAGATTGCGGCGGAGACCGACGCTGATCTCCGACAGTACGAACTGGGCGCGCATGGCGTCCTTTCAGTGTTTGCTGCCTCAACTGCTCAGACTGCTCAGACCGTTGCCTCACGGGCGCCCCGGCCGCACCGGGAAGCGCCCGTGCCCGGCTCAGTGCTGGTAGCCGTAGACGCCACGCGACTGGTCACGCACGAGCCGCCCGCGCTCCAGCTCGATGACGCGCTTGCGCATCTGGTCCACGATCTGCTGGTCGTGCGTGGCCATGACGACCGTCGTGCCGGTCCGGTTGATCCGGTCCAGCAGCTTCATGATTCCCACGGAGGTCTGCGGGTCGAGGTTGCCGGTCGGCTCGTCCGCGATCAGCAGCATCGGACGGTTCGCGAAGGCGCGGGCGATGGCCACCCGCTGCTGCTCGCCGCCGGAGAGCTCCCCTGGCATGCGGTCCTCTTTGCCGCCCAGGCCGACCAGGTCGAGGACCTCGGGCACGGTCTTGCGGATCTGTCCGCGGGACTTGCCGATGACCTCGAGCGCGAAGGCGACGTTCTCGGCGACCGTCTTGTTGGCCAGCAGCCTGAAGTCCTGGAACACCGTTCCGAGCTGGCGGCGCATCTGCGGCACCTTCCAGTTGGACAGCCGCGCGAGGTCCTTGCCCAGGACGTGCACCTGGCCTTGGCTGGCCCTCTCCTCGCGGAGGATCAGCCGCAGGAAGGTGGACTTGCCGGAGCCGGACGAACCCACCAGGAAGACGAACTCACCGCGCTCGACCTCCAGCGAGACGTCATGGAGGGCCGGGCGGTTCTGCTTGGGGTAGGACTTGGAGACGCTGTCGAATCGGATCACGGATACACCACGTCGGCCTGGGGTAGGGGCTGCGGGAGCCGCGGGCGCGGCTCCCTCGGGGACCTCCCAGCGTCAGCTGGGTGGGGTGTGGCGACCTTACGCGAACGGGCGGAGGGTGCGCAGTCGGCGTCCGTCGTTGGTGGGTTCGGTCACGGTGCCTATAGGTACAAACCCGGCAGAGGGGGCACTCGAAGCGCCCGGGAACCCCGCACGGGATGCCTCTGCGTCCGGCCGCGGAGCCTGGCACAGTGGAACGAGGAGCCCCGGGGAACCAAAGCCTCCGGGGCCTCGTTGGCAGACAGAGGAGGATCTCGCATGACATGCGACCGACTGGTGTGTGCCAACTGCGCAGGCCCCGTGAGTGAGGGGCGCTGCCCCGTCTGCCGCGCCCACCGCGAGCGGGTGCACAGGGAGTCCCCCCTCGGCGGCCTCTCGCCGGCGACGCTCTTCACTCTCGTTCTCGCCCTGCTGGCCGTGGCCTTCCTGGCGCAGCGGGTGGCCGTCGCGTAACCGTGCGCAGCGGGGGCGCCCGGCAGCAGCCGCAGGTCTCTTTGCGTAGCCGGACCGCCACGGAACGTCTCCCGCCCGCGGACGCGTGACGACGGGGGCGTGATCACGAACCGGCCGCAGTAGCACCGCGATCCAGAACGTACGAGGGGCCCGGAACGGCGCTGTGCGCTGTTCCGGGCCCCTCGCTCTGCTCGCGTGCGCGTGCGTTGATCACGCGCGCTGCGGCCTACCGCTCATGTACGGACGTCAGGCGGCCGTACGGCGGTTGATCATGCGCGGCATCATGCGGAAGGCGACGCCGCCCGCGATCATCGTCGCGGCACCGACCAGCAGGAAGGCGGTCTCGGACGAACCGGTGTCCGCCAGCTCCTCCTTCGGGGCCTGCGGCTGCTGCTCGACCGGCTGGCTGTCGGTGCTGTCCGGCTGCGTGTTGCTGCCTTCGCACTCGACGCTGTCGTCGTTCAGGTCGCAGGTGTCGTCGCCGCCGCCGGAACCGCCGATGGTGGCCGGCTCCTCGCCGCCGCCGGTGTCGCCACCGGTGCTGCCGCCCGTGTCACCACCGGTGTCACCGCCGGTGCTGCCGGTGTCGCCACCGTTGTCGCCGCCCGAGTCACCACCGTTGTCGCCGCCGGTGTCGCCACCGTTGTCGCCACCCGTGTCACCACCGGTGTCGCCACCGGTCACGGTGCCCTCGGTGTCACCACCGGTGTCGTCGCCGCCGGAGACGGTGCCCTCGGTGTCACCGCCCGTGGTGGTGTCACCAGTCGTGCCGCCGTCGGTCTCCCCGCCGGTGCCGCCGCTGTCGCCACCGCCGATCACGCCACCGAGGATTCCGCCGATGAGACCGTCCTGGTGCTTGGCGGCGGACTCGCCGCCGTCCGCGGCCTCCGCGGCGCCCGCGGCCGTGAGCGAGGCGCCGACGGCGAACACAGCACCGGCAGCGACGCGCGCCACACGCAGCCGCGTCTTCGATTTGATCATTGGCCAACTACCCCCAGTAGTTTCATTTTTCAGTGGAGCAGCTGTGTGACGGGCTGCGGAGCCTCAGTAGGGACACGGACTCGTCCGCTCAACCCCCGCACGCGCCCCTGACACAGGCATGCCGAGCGGACAGCTTTCCCAGTTTTCACACCTCCGTCAAGCGAAGACAGTGTGAAATGCCCATGTAGACAGGCCAGTTCGACGGATGGGGCTCAAATCGTTATCTGCGGCAGCGGGATTCCGCCGCGGCCGCTACTGGTCCTGCTGCTTGCGCCAGCGGATACCGGCCTCGAGAAAGCCGTCGATATCGCCGTCGAGAACGCCCTGGGGATTACCGACTTCATGCTCCGTCCGCAGGTCCTTCACCATTTGATAAGGGTGCAGGACGTACGAACGCATCTGGCTGCCCCACGAGTTGCCGCCGTCGCCCTTGAGCGCGTCCATCTTCGCCTGCTCCTCCTGCCGGCGGTGGGCCAGCAGGCGTGACTGCATGACGCGCATGGCGGCGGCACGGTTCTGGATCTGCGACTTCTCGTTCTGGCAGGAGACGACGATGCCGGTCGGGATGTGCGTCATACGGACCGCCGAGTCGGTGGTGTTGACCGACTGGCCGCCCGGACCGGAGGAGCGGAAGACGTCGATCCGCAGTTCGTTCTCGGGGATGTCGATGTGGTCGACCTGCTCCACGACGGGCAGCACCTCGACACCGGCGAAGGAGGTCTGACGGCGCCCCTGGTTGTCGAACGGCGAGATGCGCACCATGCGGTGGGTGCCCTGCTCGACGGAGAGAGTGCCGTACGCGTACGGCGCCTTCACCGTGAACGTCGCGGACTTGATGCCCGCCTCCTCCGCGTAGCTGATGTCGAAGACCTCGGTCGGGTAGCCCTTGCGCTCGCTCCAGCGCAGGTACATCCGCATGAGCTGCTCGGCGAAGTCCGCCGCGTCGACGCCGCCCGCTTCCGCGCGGACGCTGACGACGGCCTCCCGGGGGTCGTACTCGCCGGAGAGCAGGGTGCGGACCTCCATCTCGTCCACAGCCTTGCGGAGAGACTCCAGCTCGGACTGGGCCTCGGTGCGCGCGTCCGTGTCGTCCTCGCTCTCGGCGAGTTCGAAGAGCACCTCGACGTCGTCGATGCGCGAGCGCAGCTCCTCGACCCTGCGCAGCTGACCCTGCAGATACGACAACCTGCTGGTGACCTGCTGCGCGCGATCCACGTCGTCCCACAGGTCGGGGGCCGCCGCCTGCTCCTCGAGCGACGCGATATCGGCCCTCATCCTGTCGAGGTCGATCACTGCCTCGATCGACTCCATGGTGGAGGAGAGGGACTTGAGCTCATCGGAAAAATCGGGGGCTGCCACACCTCCACCCTAACGGCTGGCCCCGGGCAGCGTTCGCCGCCCGGGTAGCGCACCGGCCCGCCCCCGGGGCGCCCGCCCCGTCACGGCTCCTCCGGCTGCTCGACCGCGGGCGCGGGCTGCGTGGTGTCGCCGTCGTCGCCCGACGTCGCCAGCCAGCTTCCCAGGACGGCGGCCACGGCGACCGCCGTCGCGGTGGCGCCCAGCTTGATCCTGCGGCGCCGTGCCGCTGCGGCCGTGACGCGGTTGCGCGCCGAACCCGCCCGCGGCGTCCCCGCGGCGCGGGGAGCCCGCGCCGTGCCGTGAGCGCCGCCCGCCAGCTCGTCGGCGCCGGGCACGCGCATGCTCGTGTGGGTGTCGCGGTTGGAGTCGGGACGGGCGCCGCCGTGGACGAGCGGCACGGCGCCGCGGCTGCCGCCCGCCGGCACGGCACGGCCGCCGCCCGCGGCGTGGGGGTGCTGCTCGTGGTCGGTGAGCGTCGGCGCGTGGCCGCCCGGGGCCGCCTCGTCCGCGTCGCCCTGGCCGTCGTACAGCTCGTAGGGCTCCTCGGCCTGCTCGTCGATGTCCAGGGGCGGGAGGTCCACGAGGTCCGGCAGCAGTTCGCGCAGCCCGGACGCGACCTCCTCGGCCCGGAGCCTGGAGGCGGGCGCCTTCGCGAGGCACTGGTGGATGAGCTGCCACAGCTCGTCGGGGATGCCCGGCAGCGGAGCCACGGACTCGGTGACGTGCCTGCGCAGCACCGCGCCCGGATGGCCGCCGCCGAACGGCGTGAATCCGGCGAGGAGTTCGTAGAGCACGGTGGCGAGGGCGTATATGTCGACGGAGGCGCGGGGCGGCAGCCCCTCGACGATCTCCGGGGCGAGGTAGTCGGGCGTGCCGATGATCGACGTGGCCCGGGTCGTGCGCGGCGAGTCGATCAGCTTGGCGACGCCGAAGTCCGTGAGCAGGGCGGGCGGCGCGCCTCCCGGGCCGGGCGGGGCCAGCGCGTCCAGCAGGACGTTCTCGGGCTTGACGTCCCGGTGCACGATGCCCGCCGTGTGGGCCGCCGCGAGCGCGTCGGCGACGTCCGCCGCGATGGCCACGGCGGCTTGCGGTGCGAGCCTGCGGTCGTGCTCCAGGCGGGTGCGCAGGTCCGTGCCGCGCACCAACTGCATGACGAGGGCGAGGTCGTTGCCGTCCACGACCAGGTCCCGGACGCCGACCACACGGGGGTGGTCGAGGCAGAGCAGCGCACTGCGCTCCCGTACGAACCGCTCCACCAGGTCCTGGTCCGAGGCCAGGTCCTCGCGCAGGAGTTTGACCGCGACGGGGCCGTCGGGGCCCTCGCCGAGCCACACCGTGCCGGCGCTGCCGCGTCCCAGGATCTGGTGAGCCGTGTAGCGACTGCCGATCTTCCGTGCCATAGCGACAAAACTACGCGGCGGAAGGGCCGTTGAGGGCCAAGGAAGCCGCAACCGTCACTTTCGAGCGGGAATTCCCACCCAGGAAGTCGACAAATCTCCGAACTCGCCTGTCCGCAGGGCTAATTCTGAGCATTGTCGATCAAGGCGCCGATCTCGGCGAAGACGTTCTCGACCGACTGCCAGAAATCCTTGCCCGCTTCCCACCACTCGGGAAGCGGAGTGAAGTTCCACACCAGCACCGCCGCCAGGACCATCAGCAGGATCATGAACAGGCAGCCCTTGAGGCAGCCCAGCCCCGGAATGTGCATCGGGTTCGCGCTGCGCTGCCGAGGCTCACGCGGCGGACGGGGCTCCCGCGCCGGGGGACGCTGCGGCTCGTACCGGCGCTGCGGCGGCTGCTGCGCGGGCCTGCGCTGCGGCTGCGCGTACTGCTGGGGCGGCGGCCCCTGCTGCTGGCGCCGCTGCGGCTGCTGCGGCGGCTGCTGGGGCTGGCGCGGGGGACGCCGCCGGAGCGGGTCCATGCTCGGGTCGAGCGGCTGCACCTGCGTCTGCTCGTTGCGGTCGCGCGCCGCGCGCATCTGGCTCTGCCAGGGGTGGGCGCCGTCGGGCGTGGCACCCTCCGGCGACTGCTGCGGGGGCCCGCCCGGCACGGGCGGCATGACCTGGGTCGGGTCCGCGTTCGGGCCCTGCGCCCCCTGGTTCAGCCCGCCGGCCCCGGCGCCCGCCCCGCCGTTCTGCGGCAGGACGCTGGTCGCCGCGTTCGGGTCGTAACCGCCCTGGCCCTGGGCGGACGCGGAGTGCGGCAGCACCTGGGTGGGATCGGCGTCGCCCGCTCCCCCGCCGGGAGCCCCGGACGAGGCGGTCTGGTCCGGCACCGGCGCCGGCGCCGGGTCGGGTGCCAGCAGCGCGGCCACGCCCATGGCCGCCGTCGCCTGCTCGGGGGTCGCCTGTGCTCCTATGCCGGCGGCGACCGTGCGGAGGGCGTTGGCGAGGTTGACGGCGCTGGGCCGCTCCTCGGGCCGCTTGCTCAGGCACCGCTGCACCACCGTCCACAGCGGGTCCGGCATGCTCGGCGGACGCTGCGGCTCCTCGGAGAGGTGGCGGTGCAGCACCTCGAGTGCGGTGGCGCCCGCGAAGGGCGGACGGCCGGTCGCGAGCTCATAGAGCAGGATGCCCGCGCCGTAGATGTCGACCGCGGAAGTCTGCGGGCGGCCCTCGGCGGATTCGGGGGCCACGTAGGCCGGCGTCCCCACGAACTCCTGGGTGCGCGTCAGGCCGGGCGAGTCCGCGAGCCGCGCGATGCCGAAGTCGGTGAGCATGGGGCGCATGCCCTCCGGCCCGTCGGCGAGCAGCACGTTCGCGGGCTTCAGGTCGCGGTGCACGACGCCGTCGGCGTGGCTCGCGGCGAGCGCGTCGGCCACCTGCGCGGTCACCAGGGCGGCGGCCACGGGCGAGAACGGACCGTTCTCGCGCAGGTAGCGGTGCAGGTCCGGACCGTCGACGAGGTCCATGACGAGGGCGAGCATGTCGCCCTCCACCACGAGGTCCCGGGTGCGGACGATGTTGTGGTGGGTGAGCCGGAGCAGGACGGAGCGCTCCCGCAGGAAGCGCATGACCACGTCCGGGTCGTTGGCGAGCTCCTCCTTGAGGACCTTGATCGCCACCGTCTCGCCGGGCTGCCCTGCCACGGCCGCCTCGGCGCCCGCGGTCTCCCGCTGCTGCGCCCGCCACACGGTGCCAGTGGCGCCGCGGCCCATCGGCTCCTCGAGCAGGTATTTGCTGCCTACAGGCCGCACGTCATGAGCTCCCTGGTGTCGTACTGCAATCCCGCCCACAATAGTGCCGTCTCGCGAACGGTCGAACTGCCGTATGTGAACAGAGGCACGATTCTCAGGGAAGACGCGCGGCACCACTGCCCCGGTTGCGTCAGGACGCTGTGCGGCGCATGCCGCGGCAGTCCGTCGCCGGCCTCCTGCGATCGGATTCGGACGTATGCGGGCGGACCCGGGCGGGGCGGGAGCCGGGGACGGCGGCGGACCAACGGGGGCGGCGGGAGCCCGCGACCTGCGCATCCGGTGGACGAGGCGGCCACGCCCCCTTGCGCGCCGGGCGCATCCGTCAAGATCATTGGGCGACGCGAGCGGGACGCTGTGTCAGTGACGGGTGCGAAGATGCATCCGGCATCGGCAGCACTGTGCGCGGAGCGCGAGCGCGGAAGTGTTGTCCGTTGCGACATGTGTGCCGGGCGCAGCGCGCGGCGGGGCCGACCACCTCGCCGCAAGCCGCAGCAGGCCGGCACACCGGTGTTCTGGACCGGGAGGGCCGATGCAGATCCGGCTGACTGTCACCCTCGGACCGCGCGGTGGCGGCCCAGGAGCGGGGGAGGCGGCGGCGGTGCCGGGCGCGGCCCCGTCCTGCGACGTCGTCGTCAGCGCGCCGTCGGGCACGCCTCTGTCCGCGGTGACCGGCGTCCTGGTCACGACGGCCGCCTCGGCCGCGGGCGCCTCCGGTGCGGGCGGCGCGCAGGGCACCGCCTCCGCCGACTCCTCTCCTGACTCCTCCGCCGCGGTCTACGTGGGCACGGAGCGGCTCGATCCGCACCGCCAGATGCTCGGCGAGCCCCCGCTGGTCGACGGCGCCGTGGTCTCGCTGCACGGCCCCGCCCCCGTCACCACGGCCCCGGCCCTCGCGGCGTACGGCTCGGCGAAGGCGCGGCTGCACGTGACGGCCGGCCCGGACGCCGGCGGCATACACCTCCTGCAGGGCGGCAGGGTCCAGCTCGGCCGCGCGGCGGACGTGGACGTACCGCTCGACGACCCGGACGTCTCGCGGCTGCACTGCGCGGTCACCGTCTCCGACGGCGGAGCCGTCACTGTCACGGACCTCGGCTCCACGAACGGCACCTCGCTGGACGGCGCGCCCGTCGGCACGCAGCCCGTGCTCTTCCGCCCCGGATCGACGCTCCGGATCGGCGAGTCGGTGCTCCGGCTGGAGACCTCCGCGAGCGGAACGCAGGCGCAGTACGGCGCTCAGGGCCCCGGCTCCCGCACCGGCGGGGCGTCCCCGGGCCCGCTCCGCACGGTGCCCGACGGTGACGGACAGCTGCGCCTGGTCGAAGGCGGCCCCCACAGCGGCGGACCGGGCTCACCCGGCGGTGAGGCCGTACCGTCCGCTGCCCCGGCACCGGCCGTCGCCCCCGACAGCTCGCACGGCTACGCGCGCGGCGACGGACCGTTCCCGGACGCCGGCGGACCGGACGGCGGGACCACGCACGGCGCCGGACTCGCCCAGCACGCCCGGTACGCCGAGCAGTTCCCCCCGGCCGGGCCGGCGGCTCAGGCGGCGGCCGGATCCGCGCCGGCGGGCCCGCATCCGGGCGTACCGGCTGCGCGGGAGCCGGAGCGGTCCCGTCCGCGCGGGCTGGGAGCCTGGGCGCGCCGCTTCGCGGGCGCGCGCCCGGAGGACGATGCGGTGGGGCGCTCCGGCCCGCCCGGCTCCGGCGCAGCCGTCCCCGGAGGCGCTGCGGCCCAGGTGCCGTGGGGCGACGAGCGCTGCCCCGATCCGGCCACCGTGCTGCTCACCTCGCTCGGCCCGGGGCTCCGCCTCTGGGAGCGCGAACCGGATCATCCCGATGCGCTGACCGTCCGGATCGGCACCGCGCACCACAGCGGACCGGGCCCCGACGGGCTGCTCACCGTCGGCCTGCGCCGGGCGGGCTCGCTCGGCCTCGCGGGCCCCCGGCCGCGGCTGACGGGGCTGGCACGCTCCGTGGTGGCGCAGCTCGCCGCGCTGCACGGCCCGAGCACGCTGGAGATCGTGCTCCTCTCCGCCGACCGCTCGCGCGTGAGGGAGGAGCGCGCCGCGGAGTGGTCGTGGCTCGGCTGGCTGCCGCATCTCCGGCCGGTGCACGGCCAGGACTGCCGTCTGCTCATGGCCTTCGACCGGGATCAGGCGGCGGCCCGCACCGCGGAGCTGGTCCGGCGGCTCGACGAGGAGGCGCAGGGCAACGCCGCTGAGGGCCGTGCCGCCGGGCAGCAGGGGGCTCCCGGACGGGACACGTCCCGGCACTCCGGGCCGTACACGCTGCTCGTCGTGGACGGCGACCCCGGCTCGGCGGAGCTGCGCACCTCGGTCGCCAGGCTCGCAGCGGAAGGGCCCGCCGCGGGGATCCATCTGCTGTGCCTCGCCGAGACTCCGGCGGCGACTCCCTCGTCGCCTCTCTCCGAGACGGTGGAGACGGCGTGCGAGACGTCCGCGGCGTTCCGGGAGTGCGGTGCGCTGGCCCTGCTCAGCGGTGCCGTCGCGACAGCGGTGCGGGTGGTGCACCGTCAGCCCGGCGCGCAGGCCGCACCGCGCGCTCCCGGCGCGCTCGGGACGGTCGGCACCGTCGACGCGGTCTCCGCGGCCTGGGCGGAGCGCTTCGCCCGCGCCCTGGCACCGCTCCGCGAGCCGGAGGGCACGGCCGTCCGCACGGGCACGGCCTCCCGCGCCGCGGTGACGCTGCCCCGGTCGTCCCGCCTGCTGGACGAGCTGGGGCTGGCCCGCGCCACGCCCGCCGCGCTCCTGTCCCGCTGGGCGGGCTCCGCGCAGCCGGGCCCCGGTCACGCCCGGCTGGTGTTCGGCGCCGGACCTCGCGGGCCGCTGGAGGCCGAGCTGAACGGCGCCCGGGGGCACTGCCTCGTCACGGGGCCCTCCGGTTCGGGCAAGACGGAGCTGCTCCGCTCCCTCGCCGCCGCGCTCTCCGCGGGCGAGCGGCCCGACCGCCTGCAGCTGATGCTGGTGGAGGGGGACGGCGCGGCCCGCGAGGATCTGCGGAGCTGTCTGGATCTCCCCCATGTCCGGCGGCACTTGGCGGCCAGCGACCCGGTGCGGATGCGGGAGTTCGCTCAGGCGCTGAGCGGCGAGCTGAAGCGCCGGGCAGAGCTGATCGGGTCCGAGGGCGACTACGAGAGCTTCGCGGGCGGACCGGTCCGCGCCGTCCGCGGTGCGACGCCCCGTCCGCTCTCCGGGCAGGAGGAGGCCGGCAGGAGCACCGAGCGGGCAAGCGCCGCCTCCGCGGACACCGGACGCGGGGCGTCCCGCGCTGCCGCCGGGGCGTTCGCACCGTCAGCCGCGCGGACGGGCAGTGATCCCGTCCTGCACGAGCCGGGCGGCGGCACCCCCGGCGCGGAGGCCGGTTCCGCGCCGGCGACTCTGCGGCTCCGGGTGCCTGACGGCGAGGAGTTCGGCGGGCCCGGGTCCGGGGCGGCCCCGTCACCCGGCGAGCCGTCCGGACCGCAAGGCGGGGCCGGGAGCGGAGGACGCGGCCCGGCCGGCGCGTCCCCGTCACCCGACGCCCCGCAGGCGGCCGGGAGGCCGGGCCGGCCGAGGGCCGAGCAGCCTCCGGTGCCCGCGTCGGTTCCGCAGGGCCGGGCGGCCGCGCACGAGGCCACGACCGGCGAAGATGACACCTCGGTCGTTCAACACTTGGAAACATCAACGGGCTCACTTCCTCGAATCGTCGTTCTCGTGGACGACTTCGACACCCTCGTCGACCCCGCACTCGGCAACCCCGGCCGGCCGGCGGCCGGTTCCGTCGTGCGCGCGCTCGAGGCCGTCGCGCGTGACGGTGCGCGGCTCGGTGTGCACCTCGTGGCGGTGAGCGGCCGCGCGGAGCGCACGGTCCAGACGGCGGTGGCCCGATCCGCCTCGCTGCGCGTCGAGTTGTCCTGGGCGGGCGGCGGGGGCGGTGCCGGCGAGGAGAAGGCGAGTCCGGGGCGGGGAGCCCTTGTGCACGCTGACGGCAGTGTCACGGCCTTCCAGGCAGGCCGGGTGACAGGCCGTATCCCGCGCACCTCGACGCAGCGCCCCACGGTCGTCCCGCTGGAGTGGGCGAGGGCCGGGGACCCGCCCGCGCGGCGTCCCGTGAGGGAGCTCGGGAACGGCCCGACGGACCTCGCTCTGCTCGCCAGCGCGGTGGGCCGGGCCGCGCGCTCGCTCGGGGTGGACCCACAGGAATCGGACGCCCCCGCGACGAACAGATCACGGAGTGGTCAAGATGAGGTTCTTGAAAGCTGACAACGTATTGCGAGCCGTCCGCGTTCAGGCGTAGGACTTTGCGCACGGGACTGTGGGATAGAACTGATGCCCTCATGCCCAGTGACCAAAACGGCGCGGCGGACCGGCTCTCCGGGACTCGCGCCTCCGATGGGGACGGCGGGAGCTATGCGTAATACGGTTCGTGCGACTGGTACGTCGAGTACCGGGAGCAACACCAGCATCTTCAACACCAGGGCGACTGCACGTGGCGCTGTGGCGCTCTGCGCCGTCGCAGCCCTGTCACTGACGGCCGCATGCGGCGGCGGCAGCGACAAGGGGGAGGACAAGGGCGGTTCCTCGCAGACTGAGCAGGAGACCGTCAAACTGCCCAAGCTCAAGGGCGAGAAGCTCCAGGTCGCCGCCGTCTGGACGGGCGACGAGGGCAAGAACTTCGGGAAGGTCATCGAGGCGTTCAAGAAGCGCACCGGCGCCGACGTCGAGGTCACGCCCACCGGCGACAACGTCGCCACCTACCTGGGCTCCAAGATCGAGGGCGGCGCGCCGCCGGACGTGGCGATGCTGCCGCAGGTCGGCGTGCTGAACCAGTTCGCGGAGAAGGGCTGGCTCAAGCCCCTCGACGACGCCACCAAGAAGCAGCTCAACAAGAACTTCTCCAAGGGCTGGCAGGATCTCGGCTCCAACAAGGGCAAGCAGTACGGCGTCTACTTCAAGGCCGCCAGCAAGTCGCTGATCTGGTACAACGCCAAGGCCTACGAGAACGCGGGCGTCAGCGAGGCGAAGACCTGGAAGGAATTCCTCACCAACGCGCAGACGATCGCCGACTCCGGCGTGGAGCCCGTCTCCGTCGGCGGTGGCGACGGCTGGGTGCTCACGGACTGGTTCGAGAACATCTACCTCTCGCAGGCCGGCCCCGAGAAGTACGACCAGCTCGCCAAGCACGAGATCAAGTGGACCGATCCTTCCGTGAAGAAGGCCCTCACCACGCTCGGCCAGCTCTTCGGCAAGAAGGAACTGCTCGCGGGCGGCAACAAGGGCGCGCTGCAGACCGACTTCCCGACGTCCGTGACCAAGGCGTTCGACGACCCCGAGTCGCCGAGCGCTGCCAGCGTCTTCGAGGGTGACTTCGTCGGCATCAACGTCGCGAACGACACCAAGGCGAAGATCGGCAAGGACGCGAAGGTCTACCCGTTCCCGGCCGTCGGCAGCGACGCCCCGGTCGTCACGGGTGGCGACGCCGCTGTCGCCCTGAAGGACAGCAAGGCCGCCCACGCCCTGCTCACCTTCCTCGCCTCTCCCGAGGCCGCGGCTGTCTGGGCCCAGGAGGGCGGGTTCGTCTCGCCGAACAAGAACCTGGACGGCAAGGCGTACCCGGACGACGTCCAGCGCAAGATCGCCAAGGCGATGATCGACGCCGGCGACGACTTCCGCTTCGACATGTCCGACCAGGCCCCGGCCGCCTTCGGCGGTACCAAGGGCAAGGGTGAGTGGAAGGCCCTGCAGGACTTCCTGAAGAACCCGAAGGACGTGGCGGGCGCCCAGAGCGCTCTCGAGGCCGCTGCCACCAAGGCGTACAAGAAGGACTGACAGCCCGGCGGCACCACCGCCGGTGCCGGGCCCGTCCGATGGGACGGGCCCGGCGCCGTCGGCGCCGCAGGCTCTGCGCCCGGCGAAGCCGGAGGCCCTCGGCCCTACCTCGCCCTGCACTAACCCGGACCCGGACAAGGGACACCATCGTCATGCCCACCCCCACCCCCACTCCACCGACTGACGAACCGCCAGGGGGCGAAACCCGTCCCACTGCCGTCACCGGCACGGATCTCAAGGCTTCCGCCGCTCCGGCAGGCAAGCCCACTCCGCCGCGCGCCTCAGTGATGCGCTCACGGCCCTGGATAGCCTTCACGTTCCTGCTGCCCGCGCTGGTGCTGCTGGGAGCCCTGGTCGTCTACCCGATCGTGTACTCGATCTTCCGCAGCACCCTCGACGCCTCCGGAACGGGCTTCGTCGGACTCGGCAACTACGTCGAGGTCTTCACCGACGACGACATCCTGACGGCGTTCAAGAACAACATCATCTGGGTCATCGTCGTCCCGTCCGTCTGCACCGCCCTCGGTCTGATCTTCGCGGTGCTCACCGAACGGGTGCGCTGGGGCACAGCGTTCAAGCTCATCATCTTCATGCCGATGGCGATCTCCATGCTCGCCTCCGGCATCATCTTCCGGCTCGTGTACGAGGAGAACCCGAAGCAGGGCGTCGCCAACGCCATCTGGGTCGGGGTCCACGACACGTTCGCCGAGTCCTCCGCCTGGCCCGGCGCGAACCCGCGCCCGAACTCGGAGCTGGCCAAGTCCGGCGGCGGCGACTACACGACCAAGTCGACGGTCTCCGCCTCCGACCCGGCGCACCTCCCGCTGGTCGGCCTCCCGCCCAAGGATGTGGCGGACGCCGCTCCGGCCAAGGCGGCGACGCCCGGCAAGAGCGGTGAGGTCACCGGCACAGTCTGGCTGGACTTCGCGCCCGGCGGCGCCGGCAAGCCGGACGTCATCGACCAGAAGGAGAAGGCCCTCAGCGGCATCAAGGTCGAGGCGGTGAAGGGCGGCAAGGTCGTCGCCACCGCGGAGACCGGCGGGGACGGTACGTTCTCGCTCCCCAAGTCCGCCGAAGGTTCCAAGCTCCGGCTGCCTGCCGCGAACTTCGCGGAGCCCTACGGCGGCATCGAGTGGCTCGGCTCGACTCTGGTGACGCCCTCCATCATCGGTTCCTACATCTGGATGTGGGCGGGCTTCGCCATGGTGCTCATCGCGGCCGGACTCGCGGGAGTGCCCCGTGAGTTGCTGGAAGCGGCACGGGTCGACGGCGCGAACGAGTGGCAGGTCTTCCGCAAGATCACGGTGCCGGTGCTGGCCCCGGTCCTCGGGGTCGTCGTCGTCACTCTGATGATCAATGTGCTGAAGATCTTCGACCTCGTCTACATCATCGCTCCGAGCCAGAGCCAGAGCGATGCCAACGTGCTCGCCCTTCAGCTGTATCTGTCGTCCTTCGGCGCGGGATCGAACCAGGGCGTGGGCAGTGCCATCGCCGTCATCCTGCTGCTGCTCGTCCTGCCGGTGATGGTCGTCAACATCCGTCGCCTGCGAAGGGAGGCACGCCGATGACCGCGGTCAGTGCGGCAAAGCCCGATCCCACCGCCGCCCTCAAGTCGTCGAAGACTTCGCCTCCCCAGCAGGAGAAGAAGACCTCGATCGCTTCACGGCTGGTCACCGTCACGGGTCACTGGGCCGTCCGGCTCGGCCTCGTCGTGGTCGCGCTCATATGGCTCACGCCGACGGCGGGGCTGCTGAGTTCGTCGCTGCGCAGCCCTGAGGACATCTCCCTCTCCGGCTGGTGGCAGATCTTCGACCTCAACTCCAGCTTCCCGTGGGTGATCGACGCGAGCCAGCTCACCGGCTCGAACTACGAGTCGCTGTTCGCCAACGAGCTGGTGACCGGCTCGCTGGTCACGACGATGCTGATCACGATCCCGTCCACCGTGGCGGTCGTCATCATCGGCGCGCTCGCCGGTTACGCCTTCGCGTGGCTGGAGTTCCCGGGCAAGGACTGGTTCTTCCTGATCGTCGTCGGGCTGCTGGTGGTGCCCGTCCAGGTGGCTCTCATCCCGGTCGCGAAGCTCTTCAACGTCGTGGGGCTCTTCGAGACGACGCCGGGTGTGGTCATCTTCCACTGCGCCTTCGGCCTGCCGTTCGCGATCTTCCTCCTCCGCAACTTCTTCGCGGAGATCCCGCGCGAGCTGCTGGAGGCCGCCCGTCTGGACGGCGCCGGCGAGGTCCGGCTGTTCACCCGGGTCGTGCTGCCGCTGGGCGGCCCCGCCGTCGCCTCGCTGGGAATCTTCCAGTTCCTGTGGGTGTGGAACGACATGCTGGTCGCTCTGATCTTCTCGGACGCGAGCAGCCCGCCGATCACGGTGGCCCTGCAGCAGCAGGTCCGCCAGTTCGGGAACAACATCGACGTCCTGGCTCCCGGAGCCTTCATGTCGATGGTGATCCCGCTGATCGTCTTCTTCGCGTTCCAGCGCCAGTTCGTCTCCGGCATGATGGCCGGCGCCGTGAAGTAGCGCCGGCAGGCGGAACAACTGCACAACGGTCGACGCGGAGGCAGCCGCCTCCTCACCTGGCCCGGGCGCGCAGCGCCCGGGCCAGGTGCCGGGCCACCACCGGCGGCAGCACCTCCCGGGCCATCCGGCGGGTGCGGGCCCCGGCCCGGAAACCGGACGCACCGCCCGCCTCCGCGCCGTCCTTCTCCCAGTGGTCCCGGGCTCCGGCCCGGGATTTCGCATGCCGGGACACCGGAAGGCGCGGAGGCGCGGCCTTGCCCGCCCCGACGAGCAGCAGGCGGTGCCCGGCGACGTCCTGCCACTGGAGCCAGCAGTCGCCCCGTTCACGCAGCCGCGCGTACAGCTCGTCCTGCACGGGGCGGGGGTCGCCCCACGTCCCGTAGAACTTCTGGCCGCTGACGCAGACCGGCCGCAGCCCGCCCTCCAGCACCGCCTGCCACGTCGCGCAGGCGACGCCGGGCGTATGGGACGAGCGGTAGTCGTCCAGTACGACCGTCCCGTCGGGTGTGAGCGCCCCTCGGGCGGCGCTGATGTCGGGCCGCACGTGCTCGTACAGGTGCGAGGCGTCGACGTGGACGAACCGGCAGCTCTCCGGGGCCACTTGCTCCGGGACGGCAGTGGTCGGGCCGTGCAGGACGCGCGGCAACTCGTCGTGGAACGAGAGGTAGTTGGTCTCGAAGGCCGTGCGGGTCAGCGTCGCGTAGGAGCCTCGCATCTCGCGCTCGTTCCGCTCAGTGGGCGCCTCGGAGCCGAAGAGATCGCACACCGTGAACGTCTCGCCCTCCCCGAGGTACGCCCCGAGGACGATGGCGCTCCTGCCCATGTAGGCACCCATCTCCAGCAGGTCACCGCGCTGTTCCAGGCGCTGCTGCCGCCGGAGGAACCAGTCGAACAGGACGGCGTCGGTGGTGTGGAACCACCCGGGCACGTCGTGGAGGGATCGGGGCCGGGGCAACTCCTCGCCGGGAGTTGAGGTGCGCCCTCCCGGTACTGCCGAGGTCGCCGTCGCGGCTTCGTTCGCGGTGCCCTTCATCGCACTTCTCCCTCGTGGCGCGGAGACGGAAAGCATCAAGAATCCAACTCACCCGGGACGCAGGCGCCCCGGGTCCTGAAGCCCTGTATACGAGCCGCGCACCCCCGCACGCACTCCTTCACGCCCCCTCCGAGCAGGGCTTCCGCAAGCCGACCGCTCCTGGTCACCGGCGGTTCAGCTGCTGTTGGCGGCGGGCTCCCCCGCCACGGTGACAAGTCCGGGAGAGGGGCGGGACGCGGCATCAGGCCGCGTAACACGTCGACTTCACGCCCTGCTGGCAATATTCACACAGTATATGGACAATACAGGCGCTATGGTGCAATAAGGATCAGATGCCTTCCGCATGGATCCAGTGAGGAACGGGCCGCATGAAGATCGTCTTTCTGCTGGACAACGCCTACGGGATCGGCGGAACGATCCGCTCCACGGTGAACCTCTCCCGGGCGCTCGCCGACCGCCACGACGTCGAGGTCGTCAGCCTCCGCCGCACCGTGCGCGAGACCGCCCTCCAGTTCGATCCGCGCGTGACGATGACCCACCTGCTGGAGCTGCGCCGGGACGCCCGCGGATTCGACGGCGACGACCCCCGCTTCCACCAGCCGAGCGTCCGCTTCACCGAGGGCCCCGACCACCTGGAACGCGGCGTCGCGACCCGTCTGGGCGACGTGCGCGTCGAGGAGTTCCTGCAGAACACGGACGCCGACGTCGTCATCGCCACCCGCCCCAAGATCAACGACTACCTCGCGGCATACGGCAGCGACCGCTACCTGCGCATCGGCCAGGAGCACCTGACCCACGCCATGCACAGCGACCACGTCCGCGGCCACCAGGACGCCGCCATTCCCCGGCTCGACGCGTTCGTCACCGTCTCCTACGCCGACGCCGAGAACTACCGGGCCGCCATCACCGGCTCCGGCACCGCGACCGCCCGCGACGACGCCCTCATCACCTGCATCCCCAACGCCGTCCCCGCGGTCGACGTCGAGCCGTCCGACGGCGACAGCAAGCTGATCGTCGCCGCCGGGCGGCTCATCAAGGTCAAGCGCTACGACCGGTTGATCAACGCGTTCGCCCTCGTCTCCGAACGCCACCCGGACTGGCGGCTCCGGCTCTACGGGCGCGGCCGCCAGCAGGCCGCCCTGCGCAAGAGGATCGACGACCTCGACCTCTACGACCGCGCCTTCCTGATGGGCCCCCACGCCCCGATCGAGGCGGAGTGGGCGAAGGGAGCGATCGCCGCCGTCTCCTCCGACGCCGAGTCGTTCGGAATGACCCTCGTCGAGGCCATGCACTGCGGGGTCCCCGTCGTCAGCACGGACTGCCCCTACGGCCCGGGGGAGATCATCGGCAACGGGCAGGACGGACTGCTCTCCCCCCTCGGCCCGACCGAGAAGACGAACGTGCGGGCGTACGCCGACGCCCTGATGCAGCTCATCGAGAACCCCGAGCTGCGGTACCGGATGAGCCGCGCGGCGCTGCAGAAGGCGGAACGCTACGCGCCGGACCGCATCGCCCGCGAATACGAGCAGTTGTTCGACAAGCTGGCGTCCCAGCGCCGGACCCGCACCGCCGGACGCCCCGTACAGGACGCGCCCGGCATCGGGACCGCTGAGGCCCCCGCGGTTCCCGCGCCCGCTCCCGCGTCCCTGACTCCGCCCGCCGCCGGCGGAAAGCAGGCGGGCACGAAACCCTCCGGCGCCGGAAACCCCGTCGCGGCGAACGCCGCCACGGCGAAGTCCCCCGCGGGCACGACGCCCCCCGCCAAGGCGGGCGGAGCAGCCGCCCCCCAGCGCAACTCCCGGCCCATGCGCCGCCTCGCGCTCCGCACGCTCGGCCCCGTGCTCCGCCCGGCGCTGCGCGTGTGGCGGGCCCACCGCAACGCGTCCCGTCCCGCCGCCAAGCTGCGGCGCCCCCTCGGCCGCGCCCGTGTCGCCACCGACGGCTCGGTGGCGATCCGGCTGCTGGCGTCGCGGCTGCCGAAGACCTCGTCCGTGCTGCTCGTGCGGTCGCGCCGCGACAGCGGGGCGCCGCACCGCATCCCGATCCCTCCCCGCGACGAGGCCGTCGACGGGTGGGTCGAGGTACGGCTGGAGCGTGCCGCGCACCCGCTCGCCGAGGACCGCTGGGACACGTACGTGGAGCGCGTGACGGACGGCAAGCGCAAGAGGGTCCAGTCGGAACTCGTCGAGACCGCCCGCCTGCTGACGATGCCCCCGCCCCTCGACGCGGACGGCGTGCTCGGCCCCCACGTGCCCTACACCACCCTCGACGGCTACCTCGCCGTGCGTGCCTGGCACCGGCCGGGGCACGCCGAGGTCACCTCCGTGGAGCTCGGCCGGCAGGCCGGAACCGTACGCGCCGAGCTGTACGGAGCCGCCGCACGCGCGGCGAAGGACGGCGAAGGCGCGGTCGTCGCCGTCTCCCGTACGAAGACCGAGCCGGACTTCGAACTGCCCTTCCAGCTCTCCGCCGGGTCCCGGCCCTCCGGGACGCCTGCCTCGGCGGCACCGGACGGGTCCGCCCCCGCGGCAGCACCCGCGGGCGAGGTACCGGTCCTCTCCTTCGAGCTTCCCTACGACCTGCCGGCCGCACTCGACTCGGGAGATGCGAAGGGCGTCTGGGATCTGTGGTTCCGGCCCGGCCCCCAAGACACGCCGCGCATCCGCTTCGCCCGTCTGCTGGGCGACCTGGCCGACCGCAAGAAGACCGATCTGGTGCCACGCGTCAGGCTCGGCGAGAGCGAGACCGGCCTGTGGTTCTACTTCTCCCTCGCCAACGACCTCGTGTGCGCGCTGCAGCCCCTTCCGGCCGACGAGCCCGCCAGGGTCGCCGCAGCGGTACCGGCCGCCACGGACGCGCAGAGCCCGGGCACCGGCGCAGCCACCGCGTCAGGCGGAACGCCTGCCGGCACCGGGGCTCAAAGCGCCTCCTCGTCGCCGGACGCGTCGGCCGGCAGTTGACCGGCGGCCCCTGACGACGGCGGCGCCGCCTCGGGACGCGGCAGGGGCCCGGACCCGGCCACCTCGAACTGCCCGCCGCCGAAACGCTCCTCGACGGCCGCCGCGACTGCGGACGGTTCCGCCGCTCCTCCAGCGAGTCCCTGCGCGACGCCGTCGCCGACACTTTCCGTGACGCCGTCCGCGAGCCCTTCCGCGGCTGCCCGCTGCCGTGCGTCACGGCGCGCCCTGCTGGCCGCCGCGGATGCCCGCAGCTCCTCCACCGCACGGCTGAACCGCGTCAGCGCGGGCGGATCGTCAGGGCCCAGCAGATGTGCCCTGAGTTCGGCGCGCGCCTCCCGCATGGTGTCCGCTTCCGGGTTCCGCGCCGCCTCCAGCAGGGCGGGCAGCCCGTCCGCGGCCGGCGTGAGGACCGTGGCCGCCCGTACCGTCGGGAACGCCGTCCTGAAGCTCTCCTCGGGGAGGCCGGTGGTGTTGACGACGGCGTAGGGCTTTCCGCTGGTCAGGTAGTCCGACACCACGCTGGAGACGTCCGAGACGAGCACGTCGGCCTGGTTGAAGCACGCGTAGACGCCCGGACGCGGCCCCGCGAGGACCAGATGCTCGTCCGGGGCGTGAGCCCTCCAGAAGCACTCCTCCCAGGCCTCGACGGCTTCGAGGACCCTCGCGGCGGGCGGATCCACCGGAGCCCGCTGCCTGCCCATGCGTTCGGCCTCGTCCTCGCTGCGGCGGGCACCCGTCCCCGCGAGACTCCTCAACTCGGCGGTACACCGCTCCAGTTCGGCCGCAGTTGCGTCGACCTCCGCGGACCTGGCACGCCCCGCCGGGTTCCGTCGTACGGCCTCCTCGATCATCACGCGGATGCGCCGGTCGGCCTCTCCCGCCGCCTGATCCACCGAACCGGTCATCGGGTGGGGCTTGTACAGCAGCCGCACCCCCGGATCGTCCAGGAGCGCACGGACGATCCGCTCCCCCGCCAGGGGCAGCGAGGTGTTCCCGGGATCGTCCGTCCACCCCTCCCACGTCGGGGCGTACAGAACGGTCGTACGCGTGCCCGGAGCGGGCGGCCCCGCGTAGGGCCTGATCGGTGCGAGCTGCGGGCGGCCCACCTCCACGACGTCCGCGTCGAGTACGCCGATGTCGGCGAGCTGGTAGCGCTCGCGGGCAGCGGGACCGGCGACCCACACCTCGTCGTAGGCCTTGGCGTAGGGATTGCAGGAGGAGAGCTTGTCGCTCTCGCCGTGGTTGATGAAGGCGTGCTTGATCGTCGGGATGCGCAGCACCTGCGAGGTCTTGCCGGAGTTCGCCGGGTGCAGCATCACCGGCAGCGACGAACGCTCCAGGCGCATCAGATGCGCGACCTTCGGGACGCAGACGATCGGCACGTCGGTGACGTCGATCTGCTGCACCATGAACCGCTCCCGCAGCACGATGATCGGCCGCCCGCCCAGCTGCTCCAGCGTCGAGAGCCACATGTTCGCCTGGTACGCGGAGGAGGCCCCTCCGGAGAAGTACATGCCGACGGTCGGCCTGTACGCGTCCAGCCAGCCGTCCAGCCAGGCCAGCGCCTCCTCCTCCCCCGCCGGACGGCGCCCGGGCAGCAGGCGCACCACCAGCAGCGCGACGCCGCATGCGAGAACGGCCCAGCAGCCGAGCGCCGCCCCGGCTCCCCACGCCGCCGAGCCCGTCACGGCGGTCGCCGCCAGCCCCGCCGTGACGAGGACGGAGCAGGACAGCAGGCGCAGCGCACCGTGGCGCCCGAAGATCGCGGGAGGAGCGGTGCCGAGGCGCAGCGAGGACGCGTCGATGTTGCGCGTGACGATCGGCAGCCGCCTGGAATGCCGGACCCGCGCGGCCGCCGCCTGGCACACGAAGTGCCCCGCCCAGCAGCCCAGCACCGCGACCAGCAGCAGCGTGGCCTGCGGCGAGGGGCCCAGTACGTCCAGCCGGGCGAGCCCGGCCAGGAGCAGGGCGTCCCTCAGCAGCTGCCGCACGGGGTGGTAGAGCTGCGCACGTCCCAGGCCCCGGGCGAGCGTCCGCCATCTGCCCAGCAGCCACGCCTCGGTGGCGACGCCGAGGGCGGCTCCGGCGACGACGAGAGCCGCCGAGGCGAGTACGAGGCCCAGCAGCTGGCCGAGGTAGCCGGCAGCCAGCAGTCCCAGCAGGGTCAGGGCGGTCGCCGTACGGCGTGAGAGCCGGCGGCCGCGCGGGGCTGCGTTCAAGTCGGTTCGCATGATGCTCCCCTTGACGGTCTCTTCCACTTAAGACCGTCGGAGAGCACGCAGCGCCCTGGGCAGGGCCGAACGCGTGCCCCGGGCACCCCGAAGGCGGTGGTACCGGGCCGGGGACACGTACGGCGGCCCTCGTACGGGTGGACCGCACGGGACCGCCGTCGCTGACGTCCGCGAGCGGGAGCTCCGGGCCCCGGCAGCAACAGGACGGGCGGCGACAGGGCGGAAAGCGACGGGACGGGCGGTCCGGCCGGCGACGAAACACCGGCCGGACCGCCCGTCGGCGTCAGCGGTTGCTGCGCAGCAGTGTGCGCATCGTCCTCATCGCGACCGAGAGATTGGCCAGGTCGAAGGTCTCCGACGACTGGATCTCGTCGAGCGTGGCCCGCGCACGCGTGAGGATGGTGTGGTTCTTCGCCTCCCACTTCTCGTACCGCTGCTCGGGCGTCGCCTTGCCGCCGCCTTCCGAGAGGACGTCCGCCGCGATCAGCTGGTGCGCGGCGTAGAGGTCCTCACGGATGGCCGCCCGGGCCATCGACTGCCAGCGGTCCGCGCGCGGCAGTTCGCTGACGCGCTCCTGGAGCTGGGTGATGCCCAGCCGGTCCGCGAGGTCGTAGTAGACGGCGGCGACGTCGAGGAGCTGCACCCCGGTGCGGTCCGTCACGGCCACCACGTCCAGCGCGGAGAAGGCCGCGGAGAACCCGGCGACGCGCACGGCCAGTTCGGACGGCACCCCCGCCTCGTCGAGCCGGTCCAGGATCGTCTGGTGCCAGTCGCGGTCGTCGCCCTTGAGCAGCTTGGGCAGCTCCTCCCAGACCTCCGCGACCCGCTCCCTGAAGAGGTCGATGGTCTCGGCGATCAGCAGCGGCTGCGGACGGTTGTTGAGCAGCCAGCGGGTGCCGCGCTCGACGAGCCGCCGCGACTGGAGCCGGATGCTGGTGAGGACGTCCGCGCTGACGATGTTGTCCAGCGCCTCCGCCTCGTCCCAGATCTCCCCGAGCCGGAAGATGGCGCGGGCGGCGGTGTGCGCCCGGACGATCTCCTCCGTGGAGGCGCCGGTCTCCTCCTTCATGCGGTGCACGAGCGTCGAACCGCCCGTGTTGACCGTGTCGTTGACGAGCAGCGTCGTGACGATCTCCCGGCGCAGCGCGTGCTGGCCGATCTCGTCGGGGAACCGCTCGCGCAGGGCCTTCGGGAAGTACTCGTACGCCAGCCGACGCAGGTACGGGTCGTCGGGCAGTTCGGTCCTGAACAGCTCGTCCGTCACCGTGATCTTGGTGTACGCGAGGAGGACGGCGAGTTCGGGCTGCGTGAGGCCCTGCCCGGCCGCGAGGCGCTCGCGGATCTGCTTGTCGCTGGGGAGGAACTCCAGGCTCCGGTCCAGGCGCCCCTCCTTGCCGAGGCTGCGCATGTACCGGTTGTGCGCCTGCAGCAGGCTGGCCGCGCCCTCGATCGCGTTGGCCAGCGCCGTGTTCTGCGCGTAGTTGTTGCGCAGCACCAACGCGCCGACCTCGTCGGTCATCTCGGCCAGCAGGCTGTTGCGCTGCTTGACCGTCATGTCGCCGCCCGCGACGACCGCGTTGAGCAGGATCTTGATGTTCACCTCGTGGTCGGAGGTGTCCACGCCCGCGCTGTTGTCGATCGCGTCGGTGTTCACCCGGCCGCCGTGGAGCGCGAACTCGATCCGGCCGAGCTGCGTCAGGCCGAGGTTGCCGCCCTCGCCGACGACCTTCACCCGCAGGTCCTCGCCGTTGACGCGGATCGCGTCGTTCGCCTTGTCGCCGACCTGCGCGTCGGTCTCCGCCGACGCCTTCACGTACGTGCCGATGCCGCCGTTCCACAGCAGGTCGACAGGCGCGCTCAGGATGGCCCGCATCAGCTCGGCGGGGGTCATCTTCGTGGCCTTCGACTCGATGCCCAGCGCCTCCCGCATCTGCGGGGTGACGGGCACGGACTTCGCGCTGCGCGGATAGACGCCGCCGCCCGCGGAGATCAGCGACGAGTCGTAGTCCTCCCAGGAGGAGCGGGGCAGTTCGAACAGCCGGCGCCGCTCGGCGTACGAAGTCGCCGCGTCCGGCTGGGGATCGATGAAGATGTGCCGGTGGTCGAAGGCGGCCACGAGGCGGATGTGCTCCGAGAGAAGCATGCCGTTGCCGAAGACGTCTCCCGACATGTCGCCGACGCCCACGACGGTGAAGTCCTGCGTCTGGGTGTCGTGGCCCAGCTCCCGGAAGTGCCGTTTGACCGACTCCCAGGCGCCGCGGGCGGTGATGCCCATGCCCTTGTGGTCGTAGCCGGCGGAGCCGCCGGAGGCGAAGGCGTCGCCGAGCCAGAAGCCGTAGGCCTCGGCCACCTCGTTGGCGATGTCGGAGAACGTGGCGGTGCCCTTGTCGGCGGCGACGACGAGGTACGTGTCGTCGCCGTCGTGGCGGACCACGTCCTGCGGGTGGACGACCTCGCCGCCCACCAGGTTGTCGGTGATGTCGAGCAGCCCGGAGATGAAGGTCTTGTAGCAGGCGATGCCCTCGGCCAGCCAGGCGTCCCGGTCCGCCGCAGGATCGGGGAGCTGCTTGCACACGAAGCCGCCCTTGGCGCCGACCGGCACGATGACCGTGTTCTTGACCTCCTGCGCCTTCACCAGCCCGAGGATCTCCGTACGGAAGTCCTCACGCCGGTCCGACCAGCGCAGACCGCCGCGCGCGACCTTGCCGAAACGCAGGTGCACGCCCTCGACGCGAGGCGAGTACACCCAGATCTCGTACTCCGGACGCGGCGCGGGCAGGTCGGGGATCGCCTGCGGGTCCAGCTTGATCGAGAGGTACTCGTGCGGCTGTGCCGACTCGTCCTTCCCCCCGCCGGTCCTGGTGCCCGCGTCCGCGTTCTGGAAGTAGTTGGTGCGCAGCGTCGCCTTGATGACGGTGAGGAAGGAGCGCAGGATGCGGTCCTCGTCCAGGCTGGCGACCTGGTCCAGCGCCCCGTCCAGCTCCTCCAGCAGCCCGTCGGTCAGTTCGTGCCCGGCCTGCGAGCGGCCCGGGTCGAGGCGTGCCTCGAAGAGGTTCACCAGCAGCCGCGTGGTGTGCACGTTGCGGCCGAGCGTGTCCTCCATGTAGCTCGGGCTGAAGGTCGCCCCCGCCTGCCGCAGGTACTTCGCGTACGCCCGCAGCACCATCGCCTGGCGCCACGTCAGCCCCGCCGACAGGACGAGGGAGTTGAGCGCGTCGTTCTCGGCGCGGCCCGTCCACACGGCGGCGAACGCGTCCTGGAAGCGCTCACGTGCGTCCTCACCGAGGCCGTGCACGTGGGAGCCGGGCAGCCGGAGGCCGAAGTCGTAGATCCACGCCTTCGTGCGGTCGCTGCAGCGCAGTTCGTACGGCCGTTCGTCGACGACCTCCACGCCCATCGCCTGCAGCGCGGGAAGCACGGCGGAGAGGGAGACCGGCTGGCCGATGCGGAAGATCTTGAAGCGGCGCTCGCCGGGGCTCGCCCCGACCGGCTCGTACAGGCTGAGCGAGAAGTCCGACGTGCCGTTCTCGCCGCGGGCGAGCCTGTTGAGGTGCTGCAGGTCGGCGACGGCGGCGCGCGGCGGGAAGTCGGCCTTGTACCCCTCGGGGAAGGCGTTCGCGCTGTACTGATGGCCCAGTTCGGCGGCCTGCTCCTCGCCGAACTCCGCGTTCAGCGCCTCCAAGTAGCCGTCCGCCCAGTTCCGGGCGGCCTCCGCGAGGCGCGCCTCGATGCGGTCGGCCTCGTCGTCCGTCAGTTCGGGAAGCTGCGTGCCCGGCTTGAGGCGGATGACGAAGTGCAGCCTGGTGAGCACCGATTCGGTGTTCCAGACGCTGAAGTCCACATTGCTGCCGCCCAGTTCCTCGGTGAGGATCTCCGTCAGGCGCAGCCGTACCGCCGTGGTGTAGCGGTCCCGCGGGAGGTAGACGAGCGCCGAGTAGTAGCGCCCGTACTCGTCCTTTCGCAGGTACAGCCGCAGCTTGCGGCGCTCCTGCAGGTAGAGCACGGAGGTCGCGATGGAGCGCAGCTCGTCGACGGGGATCTGGAACAGCTCGTCCCTCGGATATGTCTCGAGAATCTGCAGCAGGTCGCGGCCCGCGTGGCTGTCCGGCGCGAAACCGGCCGAGCTCAGCACCTCGGATACCTTGCGGCGGATCACGGGGACCCGGCGCACCGACTCCGTGTAGGCGGCCGAGGAGAACAGCCCGAGGAAGCGCCGCTCCCCCACCACGTTGCCCTCGGCGTCGAACTTCTTCACGCCCACGTAGTCGAGGTAGGACGAACGGTGCACCGTGGCACGGCTGTTGGCCTTGGTGAGCACCAGCACCTGGTGCTCACGGGCCTTCGCGCGCGCGTCCGCCGGAAGCCGGCTGAAGGACGGCGACGCCGGGTGGCCGTCGTCACCGCTGCTGTGCTGCGGATCGGAGCGCAGGATGCCCAGACCCGTGCCCGGGAGGGACTTCAGCGTCAACTCCCGCTCCCCGTCTTCGGCTTCGTCGGAGAGCTCGTATTCGCGGTATCCCAGGAAGGTGAAGTGGTCGTCGGCGAGCCAGCGCAGCAGCTCCTGCGACTCCTCGACCTCCTCCTCGCGCACGTCGTGCGCGACGGGCTCCGACTCCAGCTCGTCGGCGATGTTCAGCGCCGCCTCGCGCATCTTGCGCCAGTCCTCGACCGCCTCGCGCACGTCGGACAGGACGCGCAGCAGATCGTCCGTGATCTGCTTCAGGTCTTCGCGTTCGGTCTCGCGGTCGATCTCGACGTGGATCCAGGACTCGGTGACCGCGTCGTGCGGCAGTTCCCGCTTCTCCTCCACGGACGCGCCGCCGGGGCCGGGGACGAGCTTGTCCCGGCCCGCGTCGAGCACCTCGAGGAGCTTCCCCGTCACGTCGCGGCGGACGATCATCTGAGGGTGGATCACCAGGTGGATCCCGCGCTTCTCGCGGGAGAGCAGGTTGGTGACGGAGTCCACGAGGAACGGCATGTCGTCGTTCACTACTTCAACGACGGTGTGCGTGCTGCACGTCCACCCGTTCTCGTCGACCGACGGGGTGTGCACGCGCACGTTGGCCGTGCCCTGGGGCCGGTTCTGCGCCAGCCGGTAGTGCGAGAAGGCCGCGCCGAGGATGTCCACGGGGTCGCGGTCGGCGAGGTCCTCAGGAGCGGTGTGCAGGTAGTAGCGCTGGAGGAACGCCCGCAGTGCGCCGTTCTCGAGGCCCCGCGCCGGATGCTCTCCCCCGGCGGGGCTCTCTTCAGCTACCCGGGCGGCCTCTTCCAGCCGCTCGGCCTTTGCTTCATCCAGCTTGGTCTGCATGTCCTGACTCCTGTCGCGCGCCGTTGCGTGACGTCGGTATGGCGGAGGCACGGCATCGGAGCACGGGATGTCCGTTCAGGCTCGACGCGCGCCGTGAGAGACGACCAGCGGAGGCCCCGGCGCTGTCGCGCGGGGGGCACGGGGCGAGGGCGACGATGCCCGCGCGAGATATAGCGCTGATCACGTGCGTAGGCTATCGCCCCCACGCCCGGGGCCGTCATGGACCTTATGTGTACAAAATCAGTGGAGACTCTTGGACGAAGTGGACAGCAGACAGCTCGTTCCGTCTCATCTCCGTGCGCCGGCTGCCCAGTCGGCCGCCTCGATCGCCTCCTTCAGAGTGTCCACCACCGGCACCCCCGCTGTCTCCAGACTGGCCCGGCTGTGCGAACCGCCCGTGTAGAGCACTGCTCGCGCCCCCACGTGCGCCGCGGCCACCGCGTCGTCGACGGCGTCGCCGATGACCACGGTGTTCTCCGCCTGCACCTCGTCCAGAGCGAGCAGATGACGCGCCATCTGCTCGGCCTTCACCCCGCCCGACGGGCCCGTCGCTCCGTCGACGCGGACGAAGTGGCCGTCGATCCCGTGCGTCTTGACGAGCGGAATCAGCCGGTCGTGCGGAGCGAGCGAGCACAGCGACTGCGTACGCCCCTCGGCCTTCTGCGCCGCCAGCAGCTCCGCCGCCCCCTCGGCGAGACCGGCGTCCTGCGCCCGCAGCCAGTAGTGGCGGTGGAAGGACTCGTCCATGACCTCCCACTCCCGCTCGCTCGGCATCCGCCCGATGAGCCGCTCGTAGAACCGGGGCACCGGTACGCAGTACAGCTCCCGGTAGCGATCGAGCGTGATCGACGGAAGGCCGAGCTCCGCGAAGGCGGCGTTCGTCGCGCTGATGACAGCGTGGATGTCGTGCAGCAGCGTGCCGTTCCAGTCCCACACGATGTGGGCGGTGCGCCCGCCCGAATGTCCCGGTTTCATGGAGAAGACCGTACGTCGGGGGTCTGACATTCCGACACCGGATTCCAGGACGGCCGGGGGCGTCGGCAGCGTCACCCGAGGCGGCTTCATCCGAGGATGTGCGGGATCTCCTGCGTGGCGTACCAGAGCAGTTCGTGGTCCTCGGCGCCGTCCACCGTGAACCGTGCGTCCTCGTCGCCCATGTCGGCGGCGCCCAGTGCGTCTGCCGCCGCGGTGACGTCCTCCGCCGCGTCGTCCGCGTCGATGTGGACGGCCGCCGCCTTCGACAGCGCCACAGGCCGGCCGATCCGCACCTGCCCCAGCGATTCGCGGTCCAGGACCTGGTCGGGGTCGAAGCTCACCTCGCCGTCGGGGATGTCGGCGGCGAGGACGACCCGGCGCCGAGGCGCGTCGGGGCGTGCCGCCAGAAGACGCAGCGACGCCTGCGCGGCGCGGTTGAGAGCCGCGTACTCCAACTCCTCGCTGTCGTCGGAGACATACCACTCGCGCAGGCCGGGAGTGACGGCGTAGGCGAGGATCGCTCCGGGCTCCGGCACCAGTTCCCCGGCGGCGTGCGCGTCCCGCAGGGCTGGCAGAGTCAGAGGCACATAGACACGCATCGATGCCGCTTTCGTGTATCGCCGGACGGTCTGTCAGGTCAGGATACGGCCCGGGCAGCGGCCGTTCCCCGTGCGGACGTTGATTCAAAGCCGCAGGTGGAGAGGGACATCCGTCACCTTCGCTCCGCGCGGCCCCACTGATAGGTGAATCACTTTTCGCAGCCGACCCGCCGCCCGTCACGCGTTGCGACCACCCGAACCGTGTCGGTACAACCGACCCGAAAGCTACTGCCGGGTACAAACCCGTTCCCGGCCTCTCGGACGCACCACTCATCGGGGGACCCATGCACGCCGCACCCATCCCGTCCGCGCAGTTCGACGACGCCCTGGTCCGGGCCCCGCGCACCGCCGCGGCCTCCGGACCGAACCTCCCGCAGCCCGTGTCGGACGCCGCTCCACGCACCCCGGGAAACACCCGTGGAGCCGCCGCAGAGGGCGCCCCCGGGCCCGCAGCGCCTCCTCACGGCCATGCCGGGACGAACGCGGCCGCACAGGTGCGCGGTCCCAAGCCGTACGGCCCCAGGCCCTCCTCGCGCTCGGGCCCGCCCGGCCGCCGTGACTCCCGCCGCCCCGGGACGCACGTGACGTCACGCCCCGGCGCCGCTCCCGGCCGTCCCTCGGCGTCCGCCCTCCGCGCTGCGGCAGCACGGGAACGCGAACGTCAGCCGCCCTACTGGTTCGCCAGCCGCCTCCTCCTCGTACTCAGCGGGCAGCGTCCCGTCCACACGCTCCTGCAGCACACCCGCGGACCCGCCTACGAGGAACTCACCAGCCTCGCCTCCCACGCTCCGCTGCGCCCCCGCGGAGCCGACCGCACCAGCCCCGAAGTCCTCGACGCCCGCGGCAGCCGGCCCCGCGACGGAGTGATCGAGGCGTTCGCGCGCATCGTCACAGGCGACCGCCAGCGCGCCATCGCTTTCCGGCTGGAGCTGTGCGCCGACCACCGGTGGCGGTGCTCGGCCGTCGAACTCGACGGTCAGTCCACGGGCCGCAGCCGTCCGTGAGCCGCCCGGAACAGCGTGACGGGCTGGTGCCCGCCACCCCACAGAGGGCGGCGGGCGCCAGCCCGTACACGTCAGCGCGCGAAGGTCACTTCTTGCGGCGCTTGCCCTTCTGCGCCTTGCGCCGCTCGGCCCGCGTCAGGCCGTCGGCCGCCGAACGGACGGGCTCGCCGGATGCCCCGGTCTCCAGCTCGCCCTCCTCGACGCCGCCTTCCGCCGTAGGCGCCGAGTAGTGCAGCCGGTCGGGGCGCTGCGGCGCGTCGAGGCCCTTGGCGCGGATGGCCGGGGCCGACCCCGCCGCCGCGCCCGCGGGCACCGCCTCCTGCGGCTCCTTCTCCAGCGACGCCTTGACCTCGGGCTTCTCCTGGACAGGAACCTCTTCGACCTGCTGCTCGACCTGGACCTCCAGGTTGAACAGGTAGCCGACGGACTCCTCCTTGATGCCGTCCATCATGGCCTGGAACATGTCGTAGCCCTCCCGCTGGTACTCCACCAGCGGGTCCTTCTGGGCCATGGCACGGAGGCCGATGCCTTCCTGGAGGTAGTCCATCTCGTAGAGGTGCTCGCGCCACTTGCGGTCGAGCACGGAGAGCACCACGCGCCGCTCCAGCTCGCGCATGATCTCGCTGCCGAGCTCGGCCTCGCGGGCGTCGTACTGCTCGTGGATGTCGTCCTTGATGGAATCGGAGATGAACTCGGCGGTGATGCCTTCGCGCTCGCCCGCGGCCTCTTCGAGCTCCTCGACCGTCACCTTCACGGGGTAGAGCTGCTTGAAGGCGCTCCACAGCCTGTCGAGGTCCCACTCCTCGGCGAAGCCCTCGACGGTCTCCGCCTGGACGTACGCCTCGATGGTGTCGTCCATGAAGTGCCGCACCTGCTCGTGCAGGTCCTCGCCCTCCAGGACGCGGCGGCGCTCGCCGTAGATCACCTCGCGCTGCCGGTTGAGGACCTCGTCGTACTTCAGGACGTTCTTGCGGATCTCGAAGTTCTGCTGCTCGACCTGGGACTGGGCTGAGGCGATGGCGCGCGTCACCATCTTGTTCTCGATGGGGACGTCGTCCGGCACGTTCGCCATGGACATCACACGCTCGACCATCTGCGCCTTGAACAGCCGCATCAGGTCGTCGCCCAGCGACAGGTAGAAGCGGGACTCGCCCGGGTCGCCCTGACGGCCCGAACGGCCGCGCAGCTGGTTGTCGATGCGGCGCGACTCGTGACGCTCGGTGCCCAGGACGTAGAGACCGCCGAGCTCCTTGACCTCGTCGACCGCGTCCTTGACCGTCCGCTCGGCCTTCTCCAGGGCGGCGGGCAGCGCGGCGCTCCACTCCTCGGAGTTCTCGACGGGGTCGAGACCCTTCGCGCGGAGCTCGTTCTCGGCCAGGCCCTCGGCGTTGCCGCCGAGCTTGATGTCGGTACCGCGCCCCGCCATGTTCGTCGCGACCGTCACGGAGCCCTTGCGGCCCGCCTCGGCGACGATCGCCGCCTCACGCTCGTGGTTCTTCGCGTTGAGCACCTCGTGGCGGACGCCGCGCTTGTTGAGCTGCTCCGAGAGGTACTCGGACTTCTCGACGGACGTCGTGCCGACGAGGACCGGCTGGCCCTTCTCGTACTTCTCCACGATGTCGTCCACGACCGCCGAGAACTTGGCGACCTCGGTGCGGTAGATCAGGTCGGCCTGGTCCTGACGGGCGAGCGCCCGGTGCGTCGGGATGGGGACGACGCCGAGCTTGTAGATCTGGTGGAACTCCGCAGCCTCGGTCATGGCCGTACCGGTCATGCCGGAGAGCTTGTCGTAGAGCCGGAAGAAGTTCTGCAGGGTGATCGTGGCGAGAGTCTGGTTCTCGTCCTTGATCTCGACGCCTTCCTTGGCCTCGATCGCCTGGTGCATCCCCTCGTTGTAGCGGCGGCCGGCGAGGATGCGGCCGGTGTGCTCGTCCACGATCATGACTTCGCCGTCGAGGACGACGTAGTCCTTGTCCTTGTGGTAGAGCTCCTTGGCCTTGATGGCGTTGTTGAGGTAGCCGACGAGCGGCGTGTTCACCGACTCGTAGAGGTTGTCGATGCCCAGCCAGTCCTCGACCTTGACGACGCCGGCCTCGTGGATGCCGACAGTGCGCTTCTTCTCGTCGACCTCGTAGTCGCCGGATTCCGGCTTCTGCGTCCGGGGGTCGCCCGGTTCGCCCTTCTCGAGGCGCTTCACCAGCTTGGAGAAGTCGCTGTACCACTTGGTGGCCTGGTCGGCCGGACCGGAGATGATCAGCGGCGTACGGGCCTCGTCGATGAGGATCGAGTCCACCTCGTCGACGATGGCGAAGTTGTGGCCCCGCTGCACCAGTTCGTCCTTCGACCACGCCATGTTGTCGCGGAGGTAGTCGAATCCGAACTCGTTGTTGGTGCCGTAGGTGATGTCGCAGCTGTACTGCTCGCGCCGCTGCGCGGGCGTCATGTGCGCCACGATGCAGCCGACCGACAGGCCGAGGAAGCGGTGGACACGGCCCATCCACTCGGAGTCGCGCTGCGCGAGGTAGTCGTTGACCGTGATGATGTGGACGCCGTCACCCGAGATCGCGTTCAGGTACGCGGGGAGCGTGCCGACGAGGGTCTTGCCCTCACCGGTCTTCATCTCGGCGACATAGCCGAGGTGCAGCGCCGCGCCACCCATGATCTGCACGTCGTAGTGGCGCTCGCCGAGCACCCGCTTGGCGGCCTCACGTACGGTCGCGAAGGCCTCGGGCATCAGGTCGTCGAGGCTCTCGCCCTGCGCGTACCGCTCCTTGTACTCGTCCGTGAGGGCGCGGAGCTCGGCATCGGACAGGTCGACGAAGTCCTCTTCGATCGAATTCACCTGCCGCGCAATGCGGTCCAGCTTGCGCAGGATCTTCCCTTCACCTGCGCGCATGAGCTTGCCGAAGACGGACACTTAGGGTGGCTCCTTGCCGGTCGAACCTGGCACGGTCAGTGCGCGGACGCGACGATACGGTCTTCGCCGCACCGGCCATCGTATGCGAGGGACGTACGCCCCTGTACCCCTAACGGTTCGGAGCGGTGGATGGTGCCGGGAGCGGGCGGGCCGCCGGGCGGCACAATCGGTCCATGGAGCCCACCACTCTCACCACGGCGCGTCTGATCCTGCGGCCCTTCACCGAGCAGGACGTGGAGGCGCTGGAGACGGCCTGCCAGGACCCCGACATCGCCCGCTGGATACCGATCCCCGACCCCTACACCCGCAAGGACGCGGAGGACTTCGCGCTCAGGGCGAGTGCGGACGGCTGGCGCGAGGACACCATGTACAACTTCGGCGTCTTCACCAAGACAGGTGCCCTGGTGGGTTCGATGGGCCTCGTCCGCCTCGCTCACCTGCGCACTCCTGACCGCCAGGCCGAACTCGGCTACTGGACGGCCGCTCCGCAGCGCCGCAAGGGGTACACCGCCGAGGCGGGCCGCGAGGTGTGCCGGTGGGCGTTCACGGAGCTGGGGACCGAGCGGCTGGAGTGGGTCGCGGAGGTCGGCAACGAAGCGTCGCGAGGCGTGGCCCGGCGCCTGGGCTTCGTGATGGAGGGGACGCAGCGGGCCAGGATCGTGCACCGCGGCACCAGGAGGGACGCGTGGATCGCCGCGCTTCTGCCGACGGATCTCGGCATGCGGATGGACAAGCCCTACCTGCCGGCACGGTGACCTGAGCGGCGGTGTTCCGGGGCGGGCCGTCCCACCTCGCGGCGGGCCCGGGAGCCGCAGTGCGGCCGGGGGCCGCCTGTCGGTGGTGCCGCCTATCGTGTGCCGCATGAACTCCGCCGAGATCTCGCTCTCCGCCGACGAGGCCCGGAGGCTGGCCCTGCGGGCGCAGGGCCTGCTGGGTGCGCCCGACCGCCGCGCCGGGGTCCGCGGCATGCTGCGCCAGCTCGGCGCCGTCCAGCTCGACACCATCTCGGTGCTGGCCCGGTCGCACGAACTCGTGCCGTACGCGCGCCTGGGCGCGGTCGGCCGTCAAGCGGTGGAGTCGGCCTACTGGAGCGACGGCCACAGCTTCGAGTACTGGTCGCACGCCGCGTGCATCCTCCCCGTCGAGGAGTGGCCGCACTTCGCGTTCCGGCGCCGGGAGCGGCGGGCGCGCGGCCACCGGTGGCACGTCCTGGAGGACAAGGACCGCGCCTGCGCGCTCGTCCGGGACAGGCTCAAGGCGGACGGCCCGCTGACGACCACGGAACTCGGCGGCGGCAAGAACGGCGGCGAGTGGTTCGACTGGTCGGAGACGAAGATCGCGGTCGAGTGGCTGCTGGACACCGGCGAGGTCGTCTGCACCGAGCGCCGCGGCTGGAAGCGGGTCTACGACCTCGCCGAGCGCGCCATCCCCGACGACCTGCTGCACGACGACATCGACGACCACGAATGCGTGCGCCGTCTCGTCGCCCAGGCCGGCGCGGCGATGGGAGTCGCGACGCGTGCGGATCTCGCGGACTACCACCGTCTCAAGGGCGAGCAGGTGGAGGCCGTGCTGCCCGGGACGGGGCTCGTCCCGGTCTCCGTGGAGGGGTGGGGGAAGCCTGCCTGGGCGGATCCCGCGGCGCTCGCCTCCGCCCCGCGCGGCCGCCACCGCACGACGCTGCTCTCGCCGTTCGACTCGCTGGTGTGGGACAGGCCGCGCACGCAGCGGATGTTCGACTTCACACACAGGCTGGAGGCATACGTCCCCAAGCCGAAGCGGATACACGGGTACTTCGCCATGCCGCTGCTGGCCGGCGGGAAGCTGCTCGGGCGTGTCGACCCCGGGCGTGAGAACTCCGCTCTCGTGGCGCGCCAGGTGTCGCTCGCGGGCCGCAAGGCGGTCGCCCCCATGGCCAAGGCGCTCTGGGAAGCGGCGAGTTGGGTGGGATGCGACGAAGTCCGTGTCGGGCGCTGCGACGACGCCGAACTGCGCGAAGCGCTGGTGAAGGCTCTGACGGAAGGCCCCTCCGGCCCGGCGGGCTGACAGCCGCGGGGGGATCACCGCCCCCGGACCTGGCCAAGCGACTCACGCGACGCGGGCGTCGAAGCCGCACGTTCGGCGTCCGCGGCCAAGCAACCGGCCGACCTGACGCTTGCCGCCCTCACCCCGCAGGGCGCTGCCACCAGGCCGCGCGGTGGCCGCGTCTCAGCGGATCTCCAGGATCTTCTCGCGCATCGCGTAGACCACTGCCTCCATGCGCGAGTGGAGCTGCAGCTTCTCCAGGATGTTCCGCACGTGGTTCTTCACCGTGTTCTCGCTGATGAAGAGTTCCTTGGCGATATCGCGGTTGTTCATCCCCGTGGCGACGAGCTTGAGCACCTCCAGCTCCCGCTCGGTCAGCTTCGGCGCGGGTACGAGCTTGCTCTCGTCTGTCCGCTGGATCATCGACTTGAACTCGGTGAGCAGCTTCGCCGCCATCGAGGGGCTGATCTGGGACTGTCCGTCGGCCACCGCCCGGATCGCTGCCGAGACCTCGTCCGTGGAGATCTCCTTCAGCAGGTAGCCGGTCGCTCCGGCCTTGATCGCGTCGTAGAGATCGGCTTCCTCGTCGCTGATCGTCAGCATGATGATCTTCGCGCTCGGAGCCACCTCCTTGATCGAGGTGCAGGCCTCGATGCCGCCGCGTCTGGGCATCCGCACGTCCATCAACACGATGTCGGGCAGCAGATCCGCCGCCTTCTCCACCGCTTCTGCGCCGTCCCCCGCCTCACCGATGACCTGGATGTCCTCTTCCTGGGCGAGGACGATCTCCAGTCCGCGGCGGAAAAGCTCATGGTCGTCGACGACCAGCACCCGGATGGGTTCGGGCGGCTGACGCTCGCGCATACCGCCGTCGTCCATCGCCACCCGTACCGGATGCGCGTCAGGCACAGGCATCGCTGGCCCGAAGCTGTCCGCCATCGTTCCTCCCCCTGCAGGCTATGCCGCACCAACCGCGCTGCACAGCGGACCGGTTGGCCATGAGGCCGTAAGTGAAGCCATGATTCCACGCCCGCGCCCCCGGTCGGATTCTCGGCCCGGCCGGGGGCGCGATCACGTCTGGTCAGTTCGAGCCGTCAGCCACCCAGCGAGCCGCCGGCTTCCGGGGGCGGATCCACCGCGAACGGGTCCGGATCCAGGTGGATCACGCCGTAGTCGTAGCCGTGCCGACGATAGACGACGCTCGGCTGCTTGGTTTCCGAGTCCACGAAGAGGTAGAAGTCGTGACCGATCAGCTCCATTTCGTAGAGAGCCTGGTCGAGAGACATGGGCGCCGCGGCATGCGTCTTCTCGCGGACGACGAGCGGCCCCTCCCCCTGCACCTCCAGCGGACCGACCCTGGTGGTCATCGGCGGATCTTCGACCTTGGTGGCCGCGGGCGCCGCCGCGGCGTCCAGTTGGCCGTTGAGTTCTGCCGCGAGGTGCGCAGTCGCCTCCGCGACGCTGATCGGCGTGCGACCGCCCCGGTGTACCCGGCGCTTGTCGTGCTGCTTACGGAGCCGTGCTTCGAGTTTGGCCGCTGCCAGATCCAGCGCGGCGTAGGCATCGGAGGCCGCGGCCTCCGCGCGAATGACCGGTCCCCGAGTGACCAGGGTGATCTCGACCCTGTCGGAACGGTCGGCCTGCCGGGGGTTGTGTTCCTTGCACACCTCGACATCCAGGCTGATCACCTTTCCGTCGAGCTTTTGGATCTTCGCCAGCTTCTCGGCCACGTGCTTGCGGAACCTCTCGGGCACCTCTGTCTTGCGGCCCTTGACGACGATGTCCACGCAGAACTCCGTTCCCGGAGCGCTCCGCCGTTGAGGAGCGGAGCACCTCCTTTGTGCACTGACACCGGAGGCTCAGGGCGTCTTGCCGCCAGCCTCCGGAAATTCGGCTTGCGACTTTCACCTCCTTCTTCCCAAAGGGAAGATCGCCACCTCATCTCGAACGTACCTCCACGGGACGACGGGCGGCACCCCCTACTGGCACGTACCTACGTTCAGGTATCAATTCACGACAACCGCCAGCGACGAAGCGCGATCTCTGCTAGCTGTCAGCAACATTCGACCGCTCCTACCCGCCCGGCCTGGGACGGAAGGCGACGACAGCCGCAGCGGTCGGCACCCGGCCCCGGACGCGGACGGCACGCCCCGCCTCGGCGAGTGACGCACCCGTCGTCATGAGGTCGTCGACGAGTACCGTCACTCCTTCCCCAAGAAGGCGTTCGCCATCCGGCACTATTTCGAGCGCACCATCGAGGTTCGCGAGCCGCTGCCGGGCGGTGAGACCGGCCTGGTCAGCTACCGCGCGTCCGTGCCGCAGCACGGCGAGCACTCTGGCCGGGACACCCCTGCGCCGCAGTTCGCCTGCGGCGGCCAACGCCATCCGGCGCACCGGATCATGGCCTCGCACGGCGACGGACCGCCGCGCGGACGGAACCGGCACCAGCGTCAGCGGCGGCCCCCCTGGTAAGCCCGCCGGCCGGCCGCCCGGACTGTGCGTACGGCCTTGCCCGCGTGGACCGCGTGACCCGGGTGGACGGGACCCGACGCCGGCCGCTCCTCCCAACGGGCCGCGGGCACGCGCGGATGCCGTGCACACGACGTCGGCGAGGACCCCTCCCAGAGGAGCGGCCAGCCGCAGCGCACCGCGCTCCTTGTGCGCGAGCAGTACCTTCCGCACCTCACCGGCGTACGGCAGCGCCGCGTACACCGGAGGCGGCCGGGACGGAGCCGGCAGCGGATACACGCGCCTTGGCACCGCGCTCCGCAGCGTCTGGGCACACGAACCGCACAACTCCCCACGCACCCGCGTGCGGCCGCATCCGGCGCACTCCGAAGGCAGCACCAGAGCTGCGAGTTCGTCGATGAGTCCACGCCACTGATCCCCCATGACGTGAACTCTGGCACCGAGAGGCGAAACGGGACAGGCCTGTGGATAACTCCTGCCCCGTGCCGGAGAGTGCGGCTGCCCTGACGGCTGCCGACGCGCCGACGTGCCTGATCCCCGTGTCAGCCGGGGTAGGCCGGGCTCGTGCCAGTGTCCGTGAGGGTCTTCCAATTGGCGTCAGGAGGCAGCCTGAGGATGCCGTCCTCCGAGTCCGCCAGCAGCGGCTTGCTCTCGTCCTCCGAAGCGGCCACGCCCGTCACGTCGTTGATGCCCGGCAGGGTCGGCTGGTTGGAGCCGGAGCCGTCCGTCTCCGTGTACTGGATCTGCTGAACGCTTCCAGACTCCCGCCCCACGACCACAAGCCGGCTGCCCCCCGCCCACGACACCGCCGCGACGTCCTCGAACTGCGGCGCGAGAGGCCTTAGTTCCGCGACGGTCACCTCCGGCTTCTCCGCCGATCCGGCACGCTGCACGCGGCCGAGCTTCAGCGTCCGCTTGCCGTCCTCCTGCCGTATTCGCAGCGCCATCCGTACACCGTCGGACGCGATCCGCAGCGACTCGATCCGCTCGCCCTCGCGCAGACCGGGGACGTCCACCTCTTCAGGCTTCTCCTTGCCCCCTCGCAGACGCAGCAGCCTCGGATCCTCCGGATCCCGGTCGGCTACCCACAGGTCGCCCAGACCGTCCCAACTGGGCGCCGTGAGCCTGTCCTTCTCCTTCTTCGCCTTGCTCGTGAGCACCGGCTCACCCAGCTTGCTGTCCCCGTTCAGCCGGGCCACGTACAGCGCACGCCCCGCGCGTGAGACGGCAGCGCCCTCCTGCTCGGCCCGGTTCACAGCTACAGCGCCCATCTCCGTCTCGCCCTGGCCCAGCGCGCCCTGGACCGGCCGGGGTTCCTTGCTGCTGCCGTCGAAAGCGGACACACGGTGCTCCTCGTCGACGAAGTACTGCCTCGCCGCCCGCCCGTTGAGCCGTCCCGGCTCGAAGTCCTCGGCCTGCTCCCGGGTGCGTTCGCACAGCGTCCCGCCGTCGGGACCGGCCAGACGCACGCGGCTCACCTTGGCCGAAGCCTGTCCCTGGACGGTGTGCAGCACCTGGGACGCCATCCGGCCGCATCGAGTGAGGCCCGCACGGGCCCCCTCCGCGTTCAGCCGCACGCTCAGCGCACCGGAGTCGTCAAGTGACAGCTTCTCCCCGCGAGCCAGCCGCGTGCCGCTCGGGAAGGCGGAGGTGACCACCGGGTCAAACCATCGTGTCGGCCCGGCCAGCAGTGCCTTCACGGTCGACGTGACGGGGTCGATGCGGCGCCGCAGGTAGACCGGGTCCGCCACCAGTACGTTCTTGCCGCCCGCGATCGACTCGGCGTCCGTCCCGAGCCGCGCGTAGTAGTAGTTGTTTATCGGACGGTAGATGCGCTGGAAGTCGGACTCCCCTATCGCGAGGCCGTCCGGAAGCTGGTCGATCCGCCACTCCCCGCGCACCTTGGTCAGGTGGAAGTCCTCGCGGTAGTCGCCCTCACGCGGCGAGTAGGCGTGCTTGTCGTCGACCTCCGCCATCCTGCTGCCCGAGACCTCGACCCTGTAGCCGCGTCGGCCGCCGGAGTCCTCGCGTGCCTTCCCGGGGGTGGGACCGTCGGAGAGCACGCTCGTGCTGGCGAACGGCTCCCACTCCTGTGCCTTGCGCTCGGTCAGGTACTTCTTCGCCGTGGAGAACGTCGCCTCGTCACTCGTCGTCGCCTCGAGAAAGCCACGGACGATCTGCTGCGGCCGCTCCCCCTTCTGCGGGCTGACGCCGAAGACACGCACCTGCGAGTCGGGGTCGGCGCGGTGAGAGGAGTCGACCCGGTCGACGCTCCCCTCGTCGGGCATGGAGGCGCAGCCCGACAACAGCAGCGCCACCGCGAGCAGTTGCACTGCGACAGCGCGGCTGCGGTGAGTGCGACGGCTCAGCCGCTCAGCTCCCATCACGCTGCTCCTCCCGAACGGACTCGCGGTCCGGTGCCGCGACCGCCGAGGCAGGCGCGGGGACCTGCCCGGAAGCCTGGACAGAGGACGGTTCGGAAGCGGGTGAGCTACCGCCGGACGGCTCCCTGGCCGCTCCTGCACCCGAGGACGCCCGCACAGTCGGCGTTCTGCCGGCCCCGGCGTCCGCCGCCCCGTCCGAGCTCTGCTCCGGAACAGAGATCTGCGCCCGTCGCGCGCGCCGGCTGTCAGCGGGCTCCAGGGGAAGCGGCGACGAGCGCAGCGCCTCTCCTGCGGTGCACGGCAGGGTGAGCCGGAACTGGGAGCCCCCGCCCGGCTCGCCCCAGACCTGCAGCCAGCCGCCGTGCAGCCTGGCGTCCTCAAGTGCGATCGACAGTCCGAGTCCCGTCCCGCCAGTCGTACGGGCACGCGCGGGGTCGGCACGCCAGAAGCGGTTGAACACGTGCTCCGCTTCGCGCCGGGTCAACCCGACGCCGTAGTCCCGTACGGCCACCGCCACCGCTCCGCCGCGCGAAGCCATGCCGATGATCACGTCGCGCCCCTCGCCGTGCTCTATGGCGTTGTCGACGAGGTTGCGCAGCACCCGCTCGACGCGCCGCCCGTCCGCCTCGACGACCACCGGCTCCTCGTTCCCGCGGACGACCACGCGGCTGCCCTTGCGGTCGGCCAGCGGCTGGCAGCCGTCCACGACACGGTGCACCACGTCGCGCAGGTCGATCGGCGCCGCGTCGAGATTGGCCGCCCCCGCGTCGAAGCGGCTGATCTCCAGTAGGTCTCCGAGGAGCGACTCAAACCGGTCGAGCTGGCCCAGGAGCAGCTCCGCGGAGCGTGCAGTGGCCGGATCGAAATCCTCCCGGGCCTCGTGGATCACGTCGGCAGCCATCCGGACCGTGGTGAGGGGCGTGCGCAGTTCGTGCGAGACGTCGGAGACGAAGCGGCGCTGCATCCTGGAGAGCTCCTCCAGCTGCTGGATCTTCAGCTGCAGGTTCTGCGCCATCTTGTTGAAGGACTCACCGAGCCGGGCGATGTCGTCCTCGCCCGTGACCTTCATCCGTTCCTGCAGTCTGCCCGCAGCCAGCCGTTCGGAGATCCCGGCGGCCATCCGCACCGGCGTCACGACCTGCCGGACGACGAGCCACGCGATGGCACCGAGCAGCACGACGACGAAGACACCGGCCGTCGCCAGCGTGCCCTTGACCAGGTTCAGCGACTCCTCCTCCAGCGTGAAGGGGAAGACGTAGTACATCTGGTACGGCGCCCCGCTGGCGTCGTTCAGCCGCTTGCCCACGATCAGGCCCGCGGTACTGCCGCCGCTCTGCCGGTAGACCTTCGCGTACCGCTGATGGGTCCCCGGCTGCTCGTCGAGGGCCTTGCGCAGATCGGCCGGGATGCTCTCCTCCGGCCGGATGTCGCCGGAGGCGCGCGGGCCCCGGGTGGAGGAGCGGTCGTTGCCCACGAAGGGCGAGTCGTCGTTCTGGGAGCCGAGAGCGACCACCGAGTAGACACCCTGGCCACCGCTGGCGAGCTGCTCCACCAGGTTGTTCAGCCAGGTGCCGGTGTTCTGCGAACTCCGGCCGCCGGAGCCCGGCCCGCCCGGGCCCTGGCCGCTGCGCCCGCTGCTCGCGCTGTCGGCCATCTCCTGGGCGGCGGCGAATCCGCCCGCCGCCTGGCTCTGGGCGGTCTTCTCCTTGGCGTCCAGCAGGCCGTTGCGGACCTGCCCGATGACGACGATGCCGAGCAGCAGCACCACGCCGAGCGACATCAGCAGGGTGGCCGCGACCACCCGGAGCTGAATGTTCCGCCGCCACAGGCGGAGCACGGGCAGCAGCGGACGCCGCACCCACCTGATGAAGAAGCGGACAGCGGGATGGGCCCGCGGTCCGGTCGTGCCCTCCGGAAGCAGACCTTCCGAGAAGAGCGCCCCGCTGCGCCACAGACGTCTGAACTTGGACATTTCAGACTCTTGTGGCGCGGCTCCGTCCCCACTGGGGCGGTGCGGGACGGAGCCGTTCCGGGCCATTTCAGCCAGGTCCCGCCTTGTAGCCGACCCCCCGGACGGTCACGACGATCTCCGGCCGCTCCGGGTCCTGCTCGACCTTCGAACGCAGCCGCTGCACGTGGACGTTGACCAGGCGCGTGTCGGCCGCGTGCCGGTAGCCCCAGACCTGCTCCAGGAGCACCTCGCGCGTGAAGACCTGCCAGGGCTTGCGGGCCAGCGCCACCAGGAGGTCGAACTCCAGCGGCGTCAGCGCGATGGACGCCCCGTCCCGCTTCACGGAGTGGCCGGCCACGTCGATCACCAGATCGCCGATGGTCAGCTGCTCCGGCGCGGGATCGTCGGACCGCCGCAGCCTCGCCCGGATTCTCGCCACCAACTCCTTCGGTTTGAACGGCTTGACGATGTAGTCGTCGGCCCCCGACTCCAGGCCCACCACCACATCCACCGTGTCGCTCTTAGCGGTCAGCATGACGACCGGCACCCCGGACTCGGCGCGGATCAGGCGGCAGACCTCGATGCCGTCCTTCCCGGGCAGCATCAGGTCGAGGAGCACCAGATCCGGTTTCGTCTCGCGGAAGGCGGCGAGCGCCTTGTCGCCGTCCGACACGAACGACGGTTCAAAGCCTTCGCCGCGCAGCACGATGCCGAGCATCTCTGCCAGTGCGGTGTCGTCGTCGACGACAAGGACGCGTCCCTTCATGCGTTCATCATCCCATTACCCCATCGTGACGTTCTCGTTCGTGACGGGGAACACAGCCCCGCGACAGTCTCCCTGGTCACAGGCGAAACGACCCCTGCCTCGGTGACAATCGCCGTCACCAGGTGCGGCGGAGTCACATCGAAGGCCGGGTTGTACGCCTCTGCCCCGTTCGGGGCCAGACGGACGCTCCCGCCGCCGACCGCGATCCCCGCGGGCTGGGACGGAGATGAGATCTGCGTCACTTCCCCAGCCGGGCGCTGCTCCACCACGATGTCGCGGCCGTTCTCCGTCGCGCCGTCCACGGTGGTGACCGGTGCCACGACCAGGAACGGAACCCCGTGATGCCGTGCCAGCACCGCCAGCGGGTAGCTCCCCACCTTGTTGGCCACGGACCCGTCGACCGCGATCCTGTCGGCTCCTATCAGCACCGCATCCACCTGCCCCGCCGCGAACAGCGAACCCGCGGCACTGTCCGCCAGAACGCTGTAGGGCATCCCTTCCCGCTCGGCCTCGTACGCCGTGAGCCGCGACCCCTGGAGCAGCGGCCGGGTCTCGTCGACCCACAACCGCTCCAGGTCACCCGCGTCGTGCACCGCCGAGACCACCGCGAAAGCAGTGCCCCGCCCTCCCGAGACCAGGCGCCCTGTATTGCAGTGCGTGAGGAGCCGGAGACGGCGCCCCGGCAGCAGCTCCCCGAGCAGCTCACGCCCCAGGTGCGCCATGCGCGTGCTCGCCGCCGCGTCCTCCCCGTGCAGGGCCTTCGCCTCCGCCAGCGCTGCCGCTGCGGCCTGCTCGTCGCCTGCACCACCGCCGACGGCAGCCCTGTACGCACGTTCCACCCGGCGCACTCCCGAGGCGAGGTTCACCGCTGTGGGACGTGAGGACGCCAACCGGTCAGCCGCCTCTGCCACGTCCTCGCCCAGCGCGGCGGCGAGCGCGACACCGTAGCCGCCCGTGACACCCAGCAGCGGGGCACCTCGCACCGACAGGGCGCGGATGGCCGCCACCAGGTCGCTCACGTCCTTGCACACCAGCTCGACTTCCTCAGCCGGCAGCCTCGTCTGATCGAGAAGCACCAGCTTCGGCGCCCCCTCAGCCGACTCGTCCCAGCGAAGCACCGCTGTCGCGTGATCTTCCATTGGCACAGTCTGCCTTCACCTGCGGCAGCTTCTGAAGGCAAGTTGAGACCTCAGGGCCCGGTCGGCCCTCACTCCGACCATGGGACGATGGCACGACAGCCAGGCAGCGACCCACATCACGAGGTGACCACACGTGAACGACACTCCGGGCTGGACCTCGCCCGGATCCTCCCCGTCCGACGGTTCACCCGAGAGCGGCCAGCCTTCGCAGACTCCGGGCAGCGCACCGCACGGGGGGCCCGCGGACGGGCCTCCCAGGAACTGGTCCGCCCAGCAGCCTCCCGCATACGGAGGCGCGGGCTGGGGCGGGCCGTCCGCGCCTCCCGGCTGGGGCAAGGCGGGTGGCGGCTGGAGCCATCAGCCCCCCGCTGCCAAACCCGGCGTGATCCCCCTCCGGCCACTCGGAGTGGGCGAGATCCTGGACGGCGCCGTCACCACCATGCGCGCGCACTGGCGCACAGTGCTCAGCATCTCCCTCGTCGTGGCTGTCGTCGTCCAGCTCGTCGGGACGCTGGTCACCGGCTTCTGGCTGCGCGAGACCACGGATCTGACCGCCCTCCGCAAGAATCCCGAGCCGACGCCCGAGCAGCTGATGGACGCCATGAGCAGTGCGCTCAGCAGCTCCGGAGTCGCCGTCCTGGTCGACACCCTCGGCACGGTCATCGCCACGGCCATGCTGATGATCGTCGTCAGCCGTGCCGTACTGGGGCGAACAGTCGACGTAGGAGAGGCCTGGCGGGACTCCCGCCCTCAACTGCTCCGCCTGCTCGGCCTCCTCGTGCTCGTTCCTCTCCTCGTCTCCCTCACCATCGTTGCCGGCGCCGCGCCGGGGCTCGTCTCCCTCGCCGCAGGCCTGGAGACCCTGAGCGTCGTCCTGATGGTCCTCGGCCTGGTGGGAGGCCTGATAGGTGCGATCTGGCTCTGGGTCCGCTTCAGCTTGGCCGCCCCTGCTCTGATGCTCGAGAAGCAGGGGGTCCTCACCGCGATGCGCCGCTCCGCCAAACTCGTGCGCGGCAGCTGGTGGCGTGTGTTCGGCGTGCAGATTCTGGCTGCGATCCTCGTCTTCATCGTCGCTTCGATCATCCAGATGCCCGCGACTCTCGTCGGGGCGCTGGTCAGCGGTGAGGGCATCTCCGCCCTCACCGACCCGGCCGCCGACACGAGTTGGGGCTCTCTCATCTCGACCGGGATCGGCGCGGTCATCGCTTCCACGATCACGTTCCCGATCCGTGCGGGCGTCACCGCCCTGATCTATCTCGACCAGCGCATCCGCAGCGAGGCACTCGACCTCGAACTCGCGCGCGCTGCCGGCATCTCCGGCTACGGCGAGCAGCTGGCCGACCGTCCGGCCGCCGGGGGCTGAACCGATGCCGGGGGCCTGGGTCACGGCGATGCTTCCGGCCGGCATCGCCGTACACGGGGCGGGAACCCGCCTCGGCGACGACGGTCCTCCCGTCACCACACCCCGCACCCCCGCACGCGAAGCGGCAGAACGCGAGCTTTCGAAAGAGGAGTACCAGCAGGACGATCCCGGCCTTCTCCGGCGCCTCCTGGACTGGCTGCAGGAGCAGTTCACTTCGCTGCTGGACGCCGCTGCGACAGCGACACCGGGGGGCTGGACGGGGCTCGCCGTCATCGCAGGGGTCGTTGTGCTGTTGCTCCTCTTCCTGCGGCTCCGACTGGGCAGTCTCCGGCCGGAACCCACTACGTCCGAGCAGCTCCTGCTCGGGAAGCGCCCCCGCACCGCCGCCGACCATCGCGCCATTGCGGAGACGCACGCCGCAGCAGAGCGATGGACCGATGCCGTCAAGGAACGGATGCGCGCGCTCTTCCGCTCCCTCGAAGAGCGCGCGCTGCTCGCGAGTCGTCCAGGGCGGACGGCCGACGAAGCAGCGCTCGAAGCCGGCGCCGTCCTGCCGGAGCACGCGGTGGCGCTCCGCAATGCGGCCAGATCGTTCAACGAGGTGGCGTACGCGGACCGACGGGCGGACGCGGCCACATACATCACCGTCCGCGACCTCGACACCTCCATCCAAGGTGCCACACCCCTGATGACGGCGATCAGCACGTCGCCCGACATCGGCGGGGCGGAGCCGCGCGGAGACGGAACCGCCATGGCCGACCGCCCGGACGGAGGGGGCCGTTGAGCCCCGAGTCCGCTGCCTCCCTGTCCCCCACCGCTGCCCAGATCTGGCGGCGAGCTCGCGGCCTGCTGTTCGCCGCGGCCGTACTCACCGTTTCCGGAGTGGCCATCGCTGCGATCCGGTCCGGACCGGAGTACGGACTGCTCGACCCCCGGTCCCCGGACAAGCACGGCAGCAAAGCCGTCGCCGAACTCCTGAGGAAGCGCGGCATCCCGACCGATGTCGTCACTACCTCGGCCGAAGCTGAAAGGGCCGCCGACTCGAAAACGACGCTGCTGGTCACCGATCCCGACGCGCTCTCCCGCCGTCAGACCTCCGAACTCCGAACGGCGATCCAGCGCGGCGGACGGACCGTCCTCGTAGCCCCAGGCCCCACAGCCACGCGGGCTCTCACCCCGGGGGCACGGGCCGCGACGCCCACGCCCGTCGAACTGACGCCGCCGGACTGCGACTTCCCGCCCGCCCTGCGTGCCGGGGACGCCGAAGTCGGCGGTGTGCGTTACCGGGTCACCAGCGATCAGGCCGACACCTGCTACCTGCACCGCAGCCTTCCCTCGCTCGTGCGGTTGCCGGCGGACGACAAGGGCGGCAGCGATCGCACTGGCGCGAACGCCGGCGATACCGTCCTGGTCGGGGCACCCGACCCGCTCTACAACCAGCGGCTCGCGCACCGCGGCAACGCCTCCCTGATGCTCCAACTGCTCGGCTCCCGCCCACATCTCGTCTGGTACGTCCCCTCTTCGAGCGGCTCCGCCGCCGACAGCGACGACGAACGCGGCCTGCTCGAACTGCTCCCGGGCGGCTGGTCCTGGGCGGCGATTCAGCTGTTCATCGCTGCCGTCCTCGCAGCCTTCTGGCGATCACGCCGCCTGGGCCCCCTGGTGCAGGAACAACTCCCCGTCTCCGTACGGGCCTCCGAAGCCACTGAGGGAAGGGCCCGCCTCTATCAGCGGGCCGACGCCCGTGACAGCGCCGCAGAGGCACTGCGTTCCGCCACCCGTCGACACATCGCGAACCTTCTCGGCCTCAGTGCCGCGGAAGCCCACTCACCGCTGGTACTCACCTCCGCGATCGCCTCACGCTCGCCTGGCGACTCTGCGGACCTCAATTACCTCCTCTTCGGTGCGGCACCCGTGAACGACGCAGAGCTCGTCCGACTAGCCGACGAACTCGACGCACTCGAACGCCTTCTCTCCCCCGTCGCACCCACGACAAGCCGACCCACAGACAAGGAACGCACGTGAGCGTCCCCTCAGCCGAGAGCGCCCGCAACGCCCTGGAAGCAATGCGCCTTGAGATCTCGAAGGCGGTGGTCGGCCAGGACGCCGCCGTGACGGGCCTCGTAGTCGCCCTGCTCTGCCGCGGTCATGTGCTCCTCGAAGGCGTCCCCGGCGTCGCCAAGACCCTGCTCGTACGCGCCCTCGCCGCCACACTCGAACTGGACACCAAGCGACTCCAGTTCACCCCTGACCTGATGCCCAGCGACGTGACCGGCTCCCTCATCTACGACACACGCGCCGCAGAGTTCTCCTTCCAGCCCGGTCCTGTCTTCACCAATCTCCTGCTCGCCGACGAGATCAACCGGACACCGCCCAAGACCCAGGCGTCGCTACTCGAAGCCATGGAGGAACGGCAGGTCTCCGTCGACGGCACCCCACGGAAACTCCCCGACCCGTTCCTGGTGGCGGCAACACAGAACCCGATCGAGTACGAGGGCACCTATCCCCTCCCTGAAGCCCAGCTCGACCGCTTCCTGCTGAAGCTGCAAGTGCCGCTGCCCGCCCGCGACGAAGAGATCGACGTCCTCACGCGTCACACCGAGGGCTTCGACCCGCGCGACCTGGCGGCAGCCGGCGTCACCGCCGTAGCCGGACCCGACGATCTCGAAGCCGCTCGCACCGCTGTGGCGGCCACATCCGTCGCACCCGAAGTCGTCGGCTATGTAGTCGATATCTGTCGTGCCACTCGTGATTCCCCCTCGTTCACCCTCGGTGTGTCCCCCCGTGGAGCCACCGCGCTACTGTCCAGCGCACGCGCCTGGGCGTGGCTCATCGGCCGCGACTATGTGATCCCCGACGACATCAAGTCCTTTGCCCTGCCCACTCTCCGGCACCGGGTGCAGCTTCGTCCCGAAGCCGAAATGGGAGGCGTCACCCCGGACAGCGTGATCAACTCGATTCTCGCCCATGTCCCCGTCCCCCGTTGAATTCAGTGAGTGATTGAGGAGCCCGCTTTATGGCGCTCACAGGCCGCACGGCCTTCGTCGCCGCCCTCGGAGCCCTTCTGGTCGGCTTCGCGCTGCCCAGCTGGACCGGAGTGCTCGCAGTCGAACTCCCCTTGCTGCTCGCAATTCTTTATGACCTCGCACGAGCCGCGCCAGTGAATCAGCTCGGGTTCATTCGTTCCGGTGACACCTCAGTTCGACTTGGGGAACGTGCGTACGCACACGTCCTCGTCACCAACCAGTCCCCCCGCCTGGCACGCCTGCGCATCCGTGACGCATGGCCTCCCAGCAGTTGGCAGAGGCAGACAGAGACCCCGGACCGCCATACCCTTCGTATCCCGGCAGCAGAACGGCAGCAGTTCACGACGCCCCTGCATCCATCTCGACGCGGCGACCGCAAAGCAGACCGCGTCACGGTGCGTTCTTGCGGACCGCTGGGCCTCGCGGCACGCCAGAACAGCTTTGCGGTCCCCTGGACCGTACGGGTCCTCCCAGCCTTCAACAGCCGGAAGCACCTCCCGGGCAAACTGGCCCGGCTCCGCGAACTCGACGGCCGTACAAGCATCCTGACTCGGGGAGAAGGAACGGAATTCGACAGCCTCCGCGAATACATCCCCGGTGACGACACGCGCTCCATCGACTGGCGCGCCACCGCCCGCCAGTCGACAGTCGCCGTCCGCACGTGGCGTCCCGAACGGGACCGGCACGTTCTGATCGTCCTGGACACCGGACGCACATCTGCGGGACGTGTCGGGGACTCGCCACGCCTGGACGCGGCAATGGACTCAGCCCTGCTCCTCGCGGCCCTCGCCTCTCGCGCCGGCGACCGAGTCGACTTGCTCGCTTACGATCGTGCTCCTCGAGCAACCGTCAAGGGACGGACCGCCCGCGACGCCCTTGCCGCCTTCGTGACCGCTATGGCCCCACTAGAGCCGGCCCTGGTCGAGTCCGACACCAGGACACTCGTATCGACGGCTCTGCGCATGGCTCGACACCAGTCCCTCATCGTCCTGCTTACCGGCCTTGAGGCAGCACCCGTCGAGGAGGGGCTCCTTCCTGTCCTTTCGATGCTCACCCAGCGCCACACTGTCCTGGTTGCATCGATCTCCGACCCACGCATTGCAGAGATGGCAGCCTCACGCGGAACAACCGCCGAGGTGTACGCGGCAGCTGCCGCAGCTCGAACTCAATCGGAACGCACCCAGACTGCCGATCAACTCCGTCGTCGTGGCGTGATTGTTGTCGACGCTCTGCCAGACGACCTCCCGCCCGCAGTTGCGGACGCCTATCTCTCGCTCAAGTCAACTGGCCGACTGTGACATCCACTTGCAGGCGAGGCCCAAAACGAAAATAGCCCCGTTGGCGGGGTTATCCGTCAACGGGGCTATTTTCAATGTTAGTTCGGCGGTGTCCTACTCTCCCACACGCTCCCGCATGCAGTACCATCGGCGCTGTAAGGCTTAG
>NZ_BMMP01000026.1 GCF_014645895.1 Streptomyces daqingensis
CAATCACCACCGCGCACACACCGCGCTCGGCGGCCAACCACCCGCCAGCCGCGTCCCCAACCTCACGGGGCAATACACCTAGGGCGGCCGCACGTCCGGTGCGAGCGGGGCTCGAACCGCATGAGGCAACGGCCCCGTCAGTGCGAGCCGCGCCAGTCGTCGCCCTCCACGATCAGCCCCGCGACGAGCGCGCCGGACATGCCCGCGTGAGCGAGCCCGCCCCCCGGGTGCGCCCAGCCGCCGGCCCTGTAGAAGCCTTTCGTCGCCGTCCTGTTGGGCGGACGGCGTTCCGTGCCGCTCCCGCCTCGCCTGCCGCCCGCGGATCCGGCGAGAGCGGGCGCGGGTACGAGCCCCGCGGGGGCTCCCGTCTCCGCCTCGATGTGATGGGGCGTGCGGACCTCGCGCCAGAGCGTCCGCGGTCCCAGCCCCAGTCCTGCCGCGTCGGCCGCGGCGACCAACTCTCCGGCCAGCCGCTCCGCCTCCGCCTGCCCGGGGACCCCCTCGGGGCCGACCGAGACCGACAGCACGGCAGTCTCGTGCGCGGCGTCCGGTGTGAGAGAGGCGTCGTCGGGGCGGAGCACGGTCAGGGGCTGCCCGGGGGCGTCCGCTCGGTGGACGACGGTGCGGTGCACGGTCTCGGCGGGACGTCCGCCGCGCAGCGCGAGAAGCACCGTGAGGCGTGAACGGGCGGGGACAGCCGCCAGGGCCGCTCCGTCCGTCCCGGCAGGCGCGCCGTTCCGGTCCGGCGGCCACCAGCAGCCGGCGATCACGGCGTCCGCGTAGACGTCGGGCGACGCGGCCAGGCACAGACCCGTCACCCGGCCGCCCTCCTCGCGTACGGCCGTCACCTCCGAGTCGAACCTGAAGCCCACCCCGCGCTCGAGGCAGCGCTCGTACAGCGCCTGGGCGAGCGCCCGCATCCCGCCGCGCACGTACCAGCTTCCGAAGGTGTGCTCGATGTAGGGCAGCACCGTCGCGCTCGCTGGGGCCGTCCGCGGATCGAGGCCGTAGGCGTCGGCGCAGCTGCTCAGCATGGCGCTCAGCCGGGGGTCGCGCAGTTCGTCGGCGGCGACCTCCGCGAGGGTGGGGGCGCGACGGCGCAGCAGGCCCCGGCCGCGCAGCGCGGGATACGGGTCGCGGTCCGGGACGGACCCGTGCGTCCGCGGCCCGACGGCGCTGAGCGGCTCCTCCAGGAGGGGCCGCCTGGTGGCTTCCCAGACCTCACGGGCCCGGCAGAGCAGGTCCGCCCAGCGCCCGCCGGTCCCCGGGCCCAGCGCCGCGTCCAGCGCCCGGACGGTGCCCGCGCGGGAGGCGTGCGGCAGCGACACCGTGGTGCCGTCCGGGAAGACGTGCCGCACGGCGGGATCGAGCTGTACGAGGCCGACGCGCTCCTCCAGCGGTTCGCGTCCGGTCTTGACGAACAGGTCGCGGTAGACGGCGGGCAGGTGCAGAACCCCGGGACCGGTGTCGAAGCGGAATCCGTCCCGTTCGTAGCCGCGCACCCCGCCTCCGTACGTGCCGGTGCGCTCGTGGACCGTCACCTCGTGCCCCGCCACGGCGAGCCGTGCGGACGCCGCAAGTGCGCCCAGGCCGGCGCCGATCACCGCGATACGTGCCATGACGAGGGACTTTAGCCGGGCGCCCCGAGCGCGGTTCGGGCGGTGCCCCTGCCGGGCGTCCGCTGCCCGCCGCGGCCGGGCCGCGCGCATGTCTCTGGTGTTCTCCGCCCGGGCGGGAGCGCGGACGGCTGAGTAGCGCTACTCAGTGGAGCAGTTGAGTATCCGAGCGGATGGGCGGCGCCGCACCGGGAGGGCAGAGTGATGCGCACAGCAAGGGGAGTTGCCCCGGCACCGCCGACACGGGGTGGCGGAACGGGGCAGCACCCCTTGCCGGGGGAACGCGGGTCACGGGGGCCCGCGGGGGAACGGGGAAACGGGGGAGTGGGGGAAGACCGTGCGCGGCCCCTCGAACCGGGTCGCCCGGGCGGACGCTCGCAGCCACTGCGGGCACCGCCTCGGCTACCGGGGCCGTGCACACCCCCCGACCCGTCCCTGCAGCAGCAGGGACAGTGCCGCGTGCACGTCGTCGAGGGAGCGCTCCGGCTGGAACGCCTTCCAGTCCAGTGCCGCCACGAGCACCATGCCGACGAGGGCGGACGCCGTCAGCGAGATGTCGATCTCGCCGCTCAGTTCGCCTTCCTCGACTCCGCCCCGCAGCTGCTCCTCCACCACGGCGACGGCCTCCTGACGTACCACCGCCAGCGTCGAGTTCCACGCCCTGTTCGTCCGCCACAGCTCGGCCACGTACAGCTGCGTGAAGGCGGGGTAGCGGTCGATGAAGGCCAGCCCGGCGCGCACCATGGCATCGAGTGCGTCGACCCGCCCGCCCCCGGCCCGCGCGGTCGACTCGGCAGCCTCGCGCAGGTCGGCGGTGAGCAACTCCACGCCGTACCGCAGCAGTTCCTCGAAGAGTTCGTTCTTGCTGGCGAAGTTGTAGTAGACGGTGCCCTTGGCGACGCCGGCCCGGTCGGCGATCTCCTCCACCGTCGTGGCGGAGAAGCCCTGTTCGGCGATGAGCGTGACCGCCGCGCCGAACAGCTTCTGGCGGGTCGAGCCGCGGTTGCGGCGGACGCGCGCGCCGCCGCTCCCACCGCTCCGGCTCCCGCTGTTACCGCTGGCGGCGTGCGCGTTGCGCGCGCCGCCGGGCCCCGGCCCGCCGTCCGGGGTGGTGCTCGTCATCGGTCCGGTCCTCCTCGCGCGGCGCGGCTCACAGGGCGATCTCCGGGTGCAGGCGGTCCAGCGTCCACACCTGCTTGCTCCGCGCCGTCCACGCGGTCAGTACGAGCGCGCTCACGGTGAAGGCCAGCAGCACCAGGCAGGCCCGCCAGACCGGCCACGGATCGCCGCCCGTGACGAGGTGACGCAGCCCGTCGACGACGTAGCTCATCGGCAGGTAGGGGTGAACGGCGTTGAAGAACCCCGGGCTGGTCTGTATCGGATACGTCCCGCCGGCCGACGTCAGCTGCAGCATCAGCATTGCGAGGACGAGGATGCGCCCGGCAGGCCCGAAGCGGGCGTTGAGCAGCTGCACCACGGCCGTGAAGCACGCCGTGACCAGAACCAGAAAGCCGACGGCGGCCGCCGGCCGTGCGAACTGCAGTCCGAGCCCCCAGTGCAGCACCGCGATCAGCGCGCCCGTCTGTGCGACACCTATCGCCGCGACCGGCAGCCAGCCCGCCAGGGCGATGCGCCTGGCCGGGGCGCCGGCGGCGAGTGCACGCTTGTTGAGCGGCTGGAGCAGCATGTACGCGATCATCGCACCGACCCAGAGCGCGAGCGGAATGAAGTACGGCGCGAATCCCGTGCCGTAGTTGGGCGCCGCATGCGCCTTGGCGGAGGAGAGGCCGACGGGGTCGGACATCACGTCCGTACGCTCGTCTCGCTCCTTCTCGCCGTAGTCGGGGATCTTCTTCGCGCCCTCGTGCAGTCCGTGCGACAGCTGCGAGGAACCGTCGGCGAGCCGGTACATCCCGCCGTTCAGCGTGTTCGCGCCGTCCGACAGCCGTCCCAGGCCGGCATCGAGCTGCGCCGCGCCGTCCCGGGCGCGAACGAGCCCCGCGTCCAGCTTGGCCGCTCCCGCGGATACCTTGTGGGCGCCCCGGTCGAGCTTGTGGATCTTCGCGACCGCCGCGTCCATGTCCTCAGCGAGGTGCGGTGCCCGGTCGGCCAGGGCGTTCGCCTGCTTCTGGAGCTTCGCCAGGCGGGCGTCGAGACGGTCGAGGTCCGTCTGCTCGCGCACGACGCCGTCGACATCCTCCGCGACGTCGGCCGCGGTACGCGCCGCAGTGACCGCCTTCTTCAACTGCGGGCAGGAGGCGTCCAGTTCGACGGGCCCTCCACAGCGCACCCGGTGGAGGCGGGCGAGGGCGTCGGCGGCCTTCCGGGCGTCGGCGGCCACCTTGCCCGTCCTCTCGGGGAGACCGTCCAGGTTCTCCCGCAGGGTTCCGCTGAGGCGTGCGACGTCGCGAGCGGCCTTGCCGATGTCGTCACCGTGCTCGTCGAGGAACGGGCGGACCTTGCCCGCGACTCCGTCGACCTTCGTCGCGAGCTTCCGCGTGCCGTCGGCGACCTGCCGCGAGCCCTTCTTCAGCTCACCCGCGCCGCTGTGCAGCCGCCGCGTGCCGTTCTTGAGCGTGCCGCTGCCCTTCTCCGCCCTGCCCAGGCCGTCCTCGAGCTCCCCGGTGCCCTTCCTGGCCCGGCCGATGCCGTCGCCGAGCTTGTCGGCTCCTTTCGCGGCCTTCGCCGTCCGGTCGTGCAGCGTCGAGAAGGAGACGAAGATCCTGTCGTAGAAGCCGCGCGACGCCTTGCCGGAGGCGGCGGCCCGTACCTCCGAGAAGACGGTGCGCGAGATCTGCCCCACGATGTAGTTGCTGGCGTCGTTCGTGCGCACCTTCAGGGCGCCGGTCCGCGGATCGCTGCCCGAGCTGGAGGCCACGCGGTCGCTGAAGTCGGCGGGCACGGTCAGCGACAGGTAGTAGCGCCCGTCCTCGACGCCTCGCCGTGCGTCTGCGGCGTCGGTCTCGCGCCAGTCGAACGTGTCGCTCTCGCGCAGCCCTTCGACGATCGAGTCGCCGGCGTCCAGCCGTTCGCCGTCCGCCTCGCTGCCCCTGTCGTCGTTGACGAGCGCGACCGGCACCTTGTCCAGACGCTCGTACGGGTCCCAGAACGACCACAGGTAGAGCGCGCCGTAGAGCAGCGGCAGCAGCATCATCGCCGCCATCGCCGCACGGGGCAGCCTTCCCCTCCCGAAGCGCTTGAGCTCAAGCGCGGCAAGCTTCGGCGAGCGCATCCGCCGCATCCCCCTCCGTGGTCGTGCCCGGCTCGCGGGCCGGTCCCTCTTCGTTCCCGGCTCCCCGGCCTGCGGACGAGTTCCGGCTCGCGCCTGCGGGCGCGCGGCCCGTGCACACCGTGAGCGCGTCGCCCGGCGCCTGACTGCACGCCGCGAGAACCGTCGTCCCCGCCTCGGCGACGGAGCGCAGCAGCGACCAGGCCTGTCCGGCTTCGTCATCCGCGAGCTTCAGCCCGACGTCGTCGACTGCGAGCAGCCGCGGTTCGCCCAGCAGCGCGATCGCGACGGACAGCCGCAGGCTCTCCAGCCGCTCCAGGTCCCGTACGAGCGTGCGCGGGCCCTTCGGCAGGGAGTCCAGGTCGAGACCGGCGGCGGACAGCGAGGCGTCGAGGCGTGCGCGGGAGGCCGCGGCGCGACGGGCGGGCGGGGTGAACAGGGCACGCAGCGAACCGTCGAACCGCCGCCGCAGCAGCATCTGTTCGCGCAGCTGCTCGGCGACGGACAGGCCGGGCTCGAGGTCGGTCACCCCCGGAACGGCTCCGAGCGCGCTGACACGGCGGACGGCTGCGAGCTCACCGGGCAAGCGGTGCCCGCCCACGACCGCGTGGCCGGAGGTCGTCCTCATCCGCCCCGTGAGCGCCAGCAGAAGGCAGGTGCGCCCCGAACCGGACGGGCCCTCCAGGGCGATGAGCGATCCCGCCGGCGCGGCGAAGCAGATGTCCGCGAAGACCTCTCCCCGGGGGCCGGTCAGGCCGAGGTCCTCAGCACGTACCTCAGCCCCCGCGCGGCCACCCGAGCCGTCGCCGGGCCGGGGTTCCTCCGGCGCATCGCCCATGTCTTCCGCCTCTCCGCTCTCCGCCGCGCGCACCGCGTCGTACCGTCGCGCAGTTTTTGTACTGACTGGTCAGTTCAAAAGTATGCCCGACCATGCAACGCTCCCCTCCGGGCACCCCCTTGAGTAACGGCGGGCCCCGGTACGGGGGCGGGCGCGAGCGGAACCCGGAGCGGCATGGGGCGGCGTCCGGGAGGGCCCGGAGCCCGAACTGCCCCGAGATGGGAGGTCACGCCGCAGCGGCGGGTGTTTGCGCAGGTCAGGGCCGATTGTCAGTGGTGTCCTCCACGATGGGCACATACGGCCGAACCGGCGAAGTGCCAGACGACGACAGGAGGTTGGTTCCCGTGCGGCGACATCCTCGGGGAGCGCCCCCGAACTCCTCACAGGCGACACCGGCAAGCGACGTCCATCCAGTGCTGCGCCGCGCGGCCGCCCCGCCGGCCGCTCTGGACCTGCTGGCCCAGGCACAGCACGGCCTGGACGAGGCGGCGGCGATGGAGACGCCGAACGAGCGGTACGCCATCGCGCACCTGGCGGCACTGCGCACCGCCGCGGCGGTGCTCGCCGTCCACGGCCGGCCCGAGAGCAGCGAGCGGCGCAGGCGCGCCATCCGCAGCGCATGGGAGGTGCTTCCCGAGGCGGCTCCCGAACTGTCCGAGTGGTGCCTGCTGTTCGCCTCCGGCGCCCCGAAGCGGGCGCGGGCGGAGGCCGGCATCCGGGGCGCGGTCAGTAAGCGCGAGGCCGACGACCTCGTACGCGACACCGAGGTCTTCCTGCGGCTCGTGGAGCGGATGCTCGTCTCGCAGCCGGCGCTGCCGCAGCCGCGCGTCGCCCCGGCCGACGACGAGCAGGGCGGAGCGGGCGCACCGGACGGGCCGGCAGGCCTTGCCCAGCCCATCGCGGGCCGCGCTTCGGGGCGAATACGGACCAGGAGCAGCCGCGCGGGGCAACCGCGGAAGCGGGCGGGCTGACGCCGGAGTCCGTGGCGGGCCGCCGTGCAGACCGGCCCTCACGGCGGCCGTGCGGCGCGCTGCCGTGCCACGGCGGCCGCCGCACCGTCCGTACGGGCCGGGGCGGTAGCGGGCCTGCGTGCTCAGGGGGATCGGCAGGGCGCACGAAGGCAATAGGGTGGGGCCTGCACGCCCCTGAGCCGCCGAGGAGCACCGTCCAATGTCCCGCCCCAGCGCATCACTCCGCACCGCCGTGGTCTGGGACGTCCTGCGGGGCGCTCTCGACCAGCGGGTCAAGACGTCCGGCAGCGAGTCCCTGGACGTACTGGACACGGGCGGCGGCACCGGCAACTTCGCCGTGCCCGTCGCCGAACTCGGACACCGGCTCACCGTCGTCGACCCGAGTCCCGACGCCCTCTTCGGCCTGGAGCGCCGCGCGGCGGAGGCGGGTGTCGCGGACAGGGTGCGGGGAGTCCAGGGCGACGCCCACGGTCTCTTCGACGTCGTCGAGCGCGGCGGCTACGACGTGGTGCTCTGCCACGGAGTCCTGGAGTACATGGACGATCCCGCCGAGGGCCTGCGCAACGTCGTCGCTGCGCTGCGCCCCGGAGCGGGCACGCTCAGTCTCCTCGCGGCCGGCCTCGGCGGCGCGGTGCTGGGGCGCGCCATCGCGGGCCACTTCACGGAGGCGAGGCACGCGCTCACGGCACCGGACGGACGCTGGGGCGAGAGCGACCCGATGCCGCGCCGGTTCACCGCGGAGCAGCTGACGGAGCTGATCGAGGCCACGGGCATGACGGCCGGTGCGGTGCACGGGGTGCGGGTCTTCGCCGATCTGGTCCCCGGAGCCCTGATCGACACCGAGCCGGACGCGGAGGCGGCGCTGTCGCAACTGGAGGCGGCGGCGTCCGAACTTCCCGCTTTCCAGGCCGTCGCGAGTCAGCTGCATGTCCTCGCCGAGACGCGGTACCACGGCGGGTGAACAGCGAAGGCCCCCTCGCGCCACGGGGCGGCGACCACCGGGCAGGCGCAGCAGTGCATCGGAGCTCACCCGATCAGCTGTTGACCGCCGTATGATCGGTGCACGCGGTTCGGCATGGCGGAAAGGCGGTGCGGGAATGCACGAATTGAACGGTCTCGCGCTCACGTCCGCCGTCTCGGCCCTGGTGAGAGGTATTGGCGCAGAGGGGCGGGTTTCACGGGGGCGATTCCCTGCCTATCCTTGGATGGTCGCATCCGGTCGCCCCCGCGACCGACGAGTAGGAGGACTCCGTGCCGCTCTCTGAGCACGAGCAGCGCATGCTCGAGCAGATGGAGCGAGCGCTGTACGCCGAAGATCCCAAGTTCGCGACAGCGCTCGAGGGAAGTGAGCTGCGCAGGTACACCCGCAGGCGGGTCTACCAAGCCGTCGCAGGCTTTCTGGTGGGCATCGCGCTGCTCATGGCCGGTATGGTCGCGCAGCAGATCTGGATCAGCGTCGTCGGTTTCCTCGTCATGCTCGGCTGCGCCGTGCTCGCGGTGACCGGTTGGCGCAAAGCCCCCAAGAACGGCGAGCAGCAGGAGCAGGGAGCTGCCCAGGGCAGCAGAGGAGGCAGCAGCGGGGCCCCCACCCGCCGTCAGCCACGCGCCCGGCGTTCGATGATGAACCGTATCGAGGAGCGGTGGCAGCGCCGCCGCGACGAAGGCCAGTAGCCCCTGGGGCACACGGCCGGTGAGCCGGCGAGTACAGCGCCGAAAGCGACGTCCTCCTACGTGACATGGCTGTGGGGCTTCCTTCCGTACCGCGGAAGGAAGCCCCACAGCCATGTCGTGATGCCGGACTGCCGCTGCTGACGGGCGGACCGTACAGGCGCGCGGCCGGGTCCCTCGGGGTCGGCCCCGGCCCAGCCGAGGGCCCAGATCGGCCACCCCCGAGGATCCCAGCCCCAAGCCGCAGCGGCCCGATCGGCCCCGGCCCCCGCCCGGCAGCCCCCGCGGGTCGCCGCCGAGGGCGCGGACCGGGGCAGGCGCCGGGACAGGGGCTCGAAGAGGAGCCGGCCGGCCTACTTGGCGAAGCGCACGCGCAGGGCCGCCGTCCACCGCTCACGCATCCGCGTCAGCCGCCCCGTCACCCGCCATATCACCCGAATGGACGAGGGCGGCAGCAGCAGTGCGCGGATCCGCAGGCCGCGGGGGGCGGCCTCCCGCAGCGCCCGGCTCACCTCGAGCACGTCCGCACGCACCTCCGCCCCTTCCTGCGGCCCGGGCGCGTACAGCACCCGTTCCACGACGAGGGCCACCCGGTACGCGGCCTCCGCCGCTTCCTGCTCCAGGTCGCCGATGCGGGCGATGCGCTCCGCCGCCTTCCTCGGAGTCGCCGAGTCCTCCGGCACCGCCCCGTAGTCCCAGCCGGTGTCGACGAGTTCACGCCAGGCCGCGAGGACGGCGTCCCCCGGATCGGCTCCGGGGGCGGCACGGGCGGGCAGCCTCCGCGCCCGCAGGCGTCTGCGCCACAGCATCGGCAGCAGAGGCACACCCACCGCGAGCAGCACCAGCGCGGCCACCCCCGCCGCTCTGCCGACCGGGGCACCGTCGTCCGTGCCGCCGCTGTCCGGGGGCGGGGCGGCCTGGCCGCACTCGGGGTCGAGCCGCTTCTCCTCCGCAGTGCACTCGTCCGACTCGGACGGCGTGGGGGTCGGCTCCGCGCTCTGACCGCGGTCGGGCAGCTGCTCGGCGGGGTTCTCGCTCGGGTCGGGGGTGTCCGGCTGCGCGTATGCCGGCGGGGTGCCCCGCGTCGGGGTCGGCTCGAAACGGGTCCAGCCCACTCCCTCGAAGTACAGCTCCGGCCAGGCGTGCGCGTCCTTCAGCCCGACCGCCATCTGCCCGTTCGCCCCGGCGGTCCCCGGGGTGAAGCCGACGGCGACGCGGGCGGGGATCCCGAGGGTGCGTGCCATCGCCGCCATCGAGAAGGAGAAGTGGACGCAGAAACCCTCCTTCGACTTCAGGAAGTTGGCGATCGCGGCCGACCCGCTGCCGGCTTTGGCCTGGGTGTCGTAGGTGAAGCCGCCCTCGGACGCGAACCAGTCCTGGAGGCGCACCGCCCGCTCGTAGGCGTTCGTCGCGCCGCTCGTGATGCGCAGGGCGGTGCTGCGTACGACCGTCGGCAGCGACTCGGGGACCTTGGTGTACTCCTCTGCGACCGGCTCCGGGGGGTCTGCCGCCCGCCGCAGCTGCCGCTCGGTCGGCTGCACCATCATGCTCTCGACCACGTAGCGCGCTCCGCGGGTCGTCTCCCCGCGGTCGCCGACGAGCGTGCGGCCCTCCGGTTCGAAGCGCCACGACCCGCCGATGTTCACGCGGCTCGCCGGATAGGGCATGGGCAGCCACGTCTGCGCGTACCAGTCGGCCGCCACGACAGTGCTGCGGACCCGCTCCGTGGCCACGTCGGGGGAGAGACCCGGGGGCGACGGCAGCGGATCGGGTACCGCGTCTATGCGGCGTTCCGAAGGCTTCCAGGAAGCGCCGTTGAACTGGTCCAGAGCGACGATCCGCATATACATGTCCTGCGTGTCGCGCGTGCTGGTCGTGTACGTCAGCGCCGTGCGGTCCTCGGGCTGGTTGAGGCTGTCCTGCAGCGCCACCAGGGGGTTCACCGCCGAGATCGTGCCGCCGTTCTCGCCGACCCCGCCGCTGCCGTTGCGGGCGGCGTCCAGCAGCCCGCTGCCCATCGACGGGAGCACCGCCGGGACGATGAGCGCGAGGCCGAGGCTGAGGGCGCCGATCCGGCGGCCCGTCCGTACGGGCGCGACCGCCGGGCCGTCGACCGACCCGGGCTGCGCAGGCGGAGCGCCGGGGCGTCCCCGGTCGGTGAAGACCAGCCCCCACTGGGAGAGCCGCTCGCGTCCCTCCGCGAGCAGCAGCAGCAGGTAGCCGCCGGCTGCGCAGAGGAACCACGGCCAGGCCGCGCCGTCCCGCGCCAGCCCGGCCGCGACGGAGTACAGCGCCAGCAGCGGCAATCCGGCCGGAGCGGCGCTGCGGAACGTCACCGCCATCGCGTCGACGAGCAGGCCGATCACGAGGACGCCGCCGACGAGCATGAGGCGTATGCCGTCCGTCACCGGCGCCGGTATGGCGTACCGGCCGACGTCGTGGCCGCCCTGGCTCAGCAGGCGCTGGAACTCCTCCAGGGCCGCGGGCCCGGGGATCATCCCGGCGAGCGCCTCGTCGCGGGCGAAGAAAAGCGTCAGCATCAGCAGCGACACCAGCACCTGCACCGCCACGGTCAGCGCACGTGCCAGCGGGACGCGGCGGGCGGCGGCGCCCACGAGTGTCTGTCCCCCCAGCAGCAGCGCGGCCTGCAGCAGCCACGTGGCCGGGTCCACCAGCGGCAGCAGCGCGCAGGCCGCTGCCAGCGTGGCCAGCGCCGCGCAGAGGGCGAGCCGTCCGCGTCCGCTCATCGCTCCAGCCCCTTCACCGTCGAGTTGTCGGCCTCCTGCCACAGGGCGGACATGGCGATGCCGGGGCCGCCGCGCAGCGCCGTCCAGCCCGACTCGCGCAGCACGCGCAGTGCGGGCTCCCCGCCCTCCTCGGGACGCGGCGGCGGTGCCGTCGCGTCACCGGTGTACGGCGTTCCGCCCCCTGGTCCGCCCGGCGGGCCGACGGTCCCTTCAGGGGCGTGGCCGGCGTCTTCCCCGTCCCAGGCGGGCTGCGCGGTGAAGGCGACCGCCCTGCTCGTGCGCTGCCGCATCCGGCCCACCGTGAGCGCCTGCTCCTCGTCGAGATCGCCGAGGAAGGCGACGAGCAGCCCCTCCTGGCCGCCGGTGCCGCCGCGCAGGATGTCGTAGGCGTACGACATCCCCGGCTCGGCGGAGTGCTCCACCAGCGCGAGGGTGTCCAGCAGCAGTCCGGCCGTGTCGGAGGAGTCACCGGCGAAGCCGACGCCCTCGGGGCCGGGCACCATCGTGCCGGTGTCGGTCAGCAGCCGCACCGCGTAGCCCTTCTCCAGCAGATGCAGGCAGACGGACGCGGCACCGGACACCGCCCACTCGAACGGCGAGTCGGGGCCGGTGCCCGTGTAGGCGTCGCGGCGCGTGTCCAGCAGCACCGTGCAGCGCGCCTTCTGCGGCTGCTCCTCGCGCCGCACCATCAGCTCGCCGTAGCGGGCGGTCGAACGCCAGTGGACGCGGCGCAGGTCGTCGCCGTGGCGGTAGCCCCGCGGGATGACGTCGTCCTCGCCGGCGAGCGCCAGCGACCTCTGCCGTCCGTCGCCGTAGCCGGTCGTGTCGCCCGACATCCGCACCGACGGCAGCGCCTCGACCTGCGGCACCACCGTGAGCGTGTCGAACGTGCTGAAGGAACGGGTGAGTTCGCACAGCCCGAACGGGTCGGTCAGCCGGAGCTGCATGGGCCCGAGGGGGTAGCTGCCGCGCATGTCGGACCTCACCCGGTACGAGACCTCCCGCTGCCCGCCCGGCTCCAGGCGGTCCAGTACGAATCGGGGCCTGGGCCCCAGCACGTAGGGCACCCGGTCCTGGAGCATCAGCAGCCCCGTCGGCAGGCGGGAGACGTTGTCGACGCGCAGATGCACCCGTGCCTCCGAACGGGCCGGCACGCGCGCGGGGGAGAGCCTGCGGGACCCGGCCACGCGGTAGCGCGTGCGGTAGAGGACGAGCACGCAGACCAGGGGCAGCGCCATCAGCAGCATGCCCACGCGCAGCAGGTCCGCCTGCCCGAGCAGGTAGGCGCAGACGGCTGCCGCCACGCCCGCCGCGAGGAACGACCGGCCACGTGTCGTCAGCCCGGCGAGGGCGGTGCGCAGCTGCCCGCGCTGCCTCTCGTCCTGGCCGGGCACGGTCCCGTCGTCCGGAGGCTCCTCGCCGCGGCGCACCCTGCTCCGGCCGCGCCCTCGACGGGCGGCGTCCGCTCCGGCAGCCGCACGCTCCGACATCAGTAGCCTCGCGGCGGCTGCTGTCCGTAGCCGTCGGGGGGCGGCGCGACGTTCGCGCCCCCCTGCGTGGCGCTCGGTACGGGCACGCGGTGCAGGATCTCGCCGACCACCTGCTCTGCCGTACGTCTGCTCAACTGCGCCTGCGCGGTGGGCAGCAGCCGGTGCGCGAGCACGGGGACGGCCAGCGCCTGCACGTCGTCCGGCAGTACGAAGTCACGGCCGGCCAGGGCCGCACCGGCGCGGGCGGCGCGCAGCAGGTGCAGCGTGGCGCGCGGCGAGGCGCCGAGCCGCAGGTCCTGGTGCGTGCGCGTCGCCGCGACCAGGTCCACGGCGTAGCGGCGCACCGGATCGGCGACGTGGACACCGCGCACCGCTTCGATCAGCTTGCTGATCTCGTGGGCGTGCGCCACCGGCTGGAGGTCTTCCAGCGGTGAGGCGCCGCCGTGCACGTCGAGCATCTCCAGTTCGGCCGCCGGGCTGGGGTAGCCGATGGAGACCCGCGCCATGAACCGGTCGCGCTGAGCTTCGGGCAGGGGGTAGGTGCCCTCCATCTCGACCGGGTTCTGCGTCGCCACCACCATGAAGGGCGCGGGTAGTTCGTACGTGTGGCCGTCGATCGTCACATGGCGCTCCTCCATCGACTCCAGCAGCGCGGACTGGGTCTTGGGGGAGGCGCGGTTGATCTCGTCACCGATCACGATCTGCGCGAAGATCGCACCGGGTTTGAACTCGAAGTCCTGGCGCTGCTGGTCGTAGATGCTCACGCCCGTGATGTCGGACGGCAGCAGGTCCGGCGTGAACTGGATGCGCCGCACAGAACAGTCCACGGACCGGGCGAGCGCCTTGGCCAGCATGGTCTTCCCCACGCCCGGAACGTCCTCGATCAGCAGATGCCCCTCAGCGATGAGCACGGTCAACGAGAGCCGCACGACCTCGGGTTTCCCCTCGATCACCGACTCCATCGAGCGGCGCACCCGATCCGCCGTGCTGCTCAGATCGCTGAGGTCCGCTCGCTCGTCATACGTCGTCACCGGCACTCCTCGGCCATCCCCGTCGCTCATCTGCTGCTCGTACACGCATTCTTCACGCCGGCGGCGCCCCGCGTCACCGTTCCCGGGGGATCTCTGGGTCGATCTCGCGGAGCAGACCGGTCTTCACGTCGAAGACGAAACCGCGTACGTCGTCCTTGTGCAGCAGGAACGGCGAGGTCCGCACCCGCTGCATGGACTGCCGCACGTCCTGGTCGAGATCCTGGAACGCCTCGACGGCCCAGGACGGCCGCTGGCCCACTTCCAGTTCCAGCTCGTGCCGGAAGTCTTCCGTCAGGTTGAGCATTCCGCAGCCGGTGTGGTGTATCAGCACGACGGTGCGGGTGCCCAGAGCGCGCTGGCTGATCGTCAGGGAGCGGATGATGTCGTCGGTGACGACTCCGCCCGCGTTCCGGATCGTGTGGCAGTCACCGAGTTCGAGCCCCAGGGCCTCGTGCAGGTCGATACGGGCGTCCATGCATGCGACCACGGCGACGTTGAGCACCGGACGGGCGTCCATGCCGGGGTCGGTGAAGTCCTCGGCATAGTGGGCGTTGGCCTCGACGAGGCGGTCCGTCACCGTCCCGGCGCCGTTCCTGCTGTCAAGGGCGGATTCTGAGGATGGCGGAGATTTCCGCTGGTAGGTCGACATGGGGACGACGTTAGACGGGCTCGGCCCGTATGGCTTCATCCGGGTGAGGACGAATCGGTCGGACGGCCGTTCTGTGAGGCACCCCACAGGCCGCGGGGCGCCTTCCCAACGCGCCTGCGCGCTTGTTGACCGAAGGGACGAGTGGACTAAAGTGGCGCGAAGTGGGAGGCGAGACGCTCCCGGGAGCTGAATTCCCCGCGTGCGCTGGGCGTACGTGCGGCTCGGCCTCCTCCCGCTCCGGCCTCCGGACCCCTCTTCCCCGGTACCGCGGGCCACTTCCCCTTCGAGCGGGTGGGGACCAAGCAGCACGTGGGCAGGAAAGGGCGCATGACGACCGAGGAACAGCCCACCAACGAGGAATCCGCAGTCCGGGAACGCCACAATCCGGTGATGCTGCGGCGGTGTCTCGACCTGCTCGCCCCCGCGCTCGCGGAGCCCGGCGCGACGGTCGTCGACTGCACCCTGGGCCTCGGCGGCCACAGCGAGGCACTGCTGGGCACCTTCCCCGCCGCCCGCCTCATCGGCCTGGACCGCGACCAGGCGGCGCTGCGGCTCGCGGGTGAACGGCTCGCCCCCTACGCGGACCGGGCCACCCTCGTGCACGCCGTGTACGACGAGCTGCCCGAGGTCCTCGAGCGCCTCGGCGTGCCGCGCGTCCAGGGCGTCCTGTTCGACCTCGGCGTCTCCTCGATGCAGCTGGACGAGCCCGAGCGCGGCTTCGCCTACGCCCAGGACGCCCCCCTCGACATGCGCATGGACCAGACGCGGGGCCGCAGCGCGGCCGACGTGCTCAACACCTACCCGCCGGGCGAACTCGTCCGGCTGCTGCGCGTGTACGGCGAGGAGAAGCAGGCCAAGCGCATCGTCGAGGCAGTCGTGCGGGAGCGCGCCGAGCGGCCCCTGACGAGCAGCGCGAGGCTCGTCGAACTGATCCGCGACGCCCTGCCGCAGGCGGCCAAGCGCACCGGCGGCAACCCGGCGAAGCGCACCTTCCAGGCGCTGCGGATCGAGGTGAACGGCGAGCTCGAATCGCTGGAGCGCGCGATTCCGGCCGCTGTGGGGGCGCTTGCCGTGGGAGGACGCATCGCCGTGCTGTCGTACCACTCGCTGGAAGACCGGTTGGTCAAGCGGGTGTTGACGGCGGGAGCCACCACCACCGCGCCGCCCGGACTGCCCGTCGTGCCGGAGCAGTACCAGCCGCGGCTCAAGCTGCTGACCCGCGGTGCCGAACTCCCCACCGAGGACGAGATCGCCGAGAACCGCCGCGCCGCACCCGCCCGGCTGCGGGGCGCCGAGCGCATCAGGGAGGAGCACACGGCATGAGTGCACAGCGGCTGTCCCGGCTCGCCCGGCTCGTACCGGCCGGAGCGAGCGCGGCCCGTACCCCGTTCGTGCTGCTGGTCGTCGTGATACTGGGCGCCGGCCTGCTGGGCCTGCTGCTGCTGAACGCCGCCGTGAACCAGGGGTCCTTCCGGCTGAGCAAGCTGGAGAAGCAGACGGGCGAACTGACCGACGAGCAGCAGGCGCTGCAGCAGGAGGTCGACTCCTACTCGGCGCCGGGGGCGCTGGAGAAGCGCGCCCGCGACCTCGGCCTCGTGCCCGGCGGCACTCCCGCCTTCCTCATGCCGGACGGCACGGTCAAGGGCAAGCCGGAGAAGGCCACCGGCGACCCGAAGCAGGAGGAGCGGTGAGCGAACGCCCGCGTGACCCGCGCCGCACCGGCCGCCCGGCGTCACGTGCGGGCCGCCCCGCGCGCGGCGCCGACTCGCCCAAGTCCGCCGGGAGCAAGGGCAGGGGACCGGGGGGCAGGTCCGCGCCGGGCAAGTCCGCCGGGAAGGCGGCAGGCCGTACGAAGGCCGTCGGCGCCAAGGCTCCTCTGCCGCCCCAGGGCGGCCGGCTGCGGCTGGCGCGTGCCCGTCCGCGTCTGCGGCTGATCGCCTTCGGCCTGACGGTGGTGATGCTGGCGTTCACCGTGCGGCTGCTGCAGGTGCAGGCCGTCGACGCCAGCGCGTTCGCCGACAAGGCCGCCGTCAACCGGTACATCACGGTGCCGCTCGCTGCCGAGCGCGGCACGATCTCCTCCAGGGACGGCGCCGCCCTCGCCACCACGGTCGACGCCTACGACGTCACAGCCGACCCGTACCTGTTCACGTCCAAGCAGACCGGCGTGAGCGACGCCCCGGAGCGCGCCGCGGCCCTCCTCGCCCCCGTGCTCCACGAGGACGAGCAGGAACTGACCAGGAAGCTGTCCCGGAAGAAGACCCGCTACGTGCTGCTCGCGCGGCAGCAGACGCCGCGGACCTGGCAGGAGATCAGGAAGCTGAAGCGGAAGGTCGCCGCGGAGGCGTCCGAGGCGGCCGCGAGCAAGAACGCGGGGAAGGCCGGGAAGGCCACCGCCGACGTTCTGGCCGGCGTCTACCGCGAGAAGCACCCGAAGCGCGTCTACCCCAACCGTGAACTGGCCTCCGCCGTGCTCGGGTTCGTCAACTCCGAGGGCAAGGGCGGCGCGGGCGTCGAGGCCATGCTCGACAAGAAGCTGGCGGGCCGGAACGGGAAGATCACCTACGCCCAGTCCGGCGGCCGCCAGGTCCCCACGGCGGGTAAGCGGGAACGCCCCGCCCGCGCCGGCGCGGACGTGCAGCTCACCCTCGACCGCGACATCCAGTGGGCGGCCCAGCAGGCCATCGGGGAGCAGATCGAGGAATCCGACGCGGACAGCGGCTACGTGGTCGTGCAGGACACCCGGACGGGTGAACTGCTGGCGATGGCGAGCGCCCCCGGCTTCGATCCCAACGACATCTCCCGCGCGGACCCGGCCGCCCTGGGCAACGCCGCGGCGCAGGACGTCTACGAACCCGGTTCGACCAGCAAGCTGATGTCGATGGCCGCGGTCCTCGAGGAGGGCAGGGCCACGCCGCTGACGAAGGTGACCGTCCCGAACCGCCTCAAGCGCGCCGACCGCGCCTTCGCGGACGACGTCGACCACGAGACCTGGAAGCTGACGCTGAACGGTGTCCTCGCCAAGTCCAGCAACATCGGCACCATCCTCGCCACCGAGCAGCTGGGGAAGACCCAGAAGGAGGCCAACAAGGTCCTCCACCGCTATCTGAGCGACTTCGGCATCGGCAGGCCCACCGGGCTCGGGCTGCCCGGGGCGACCTCCGGCATCCTCGAGCGTCCCGAGAAGTGGAGCGCGTCGCAGCAGTACACGATCCCGTTCGGCCAGGGCCTGTCCCTCAACGCCGTCCAGGCGGCCTCGATCTACTCCACCATCGCCAACGGCGGCGTCCGCAAGGTGCCCTCACTCGTGCGCGGCACGACGGGCCCCGACGGCGTCTACACCCCGGCGCGCAAGCCGGACAGCCGCCGCGTCGTCAGCGAGAAGACGGCCGGGACGCTCGCCCGGATGCTGGAGTCGGTCGTCAGCGACATGGAGGGAACGGGCACCACGGCCAAGATCCCCGGGTACCGGGTCGCGGGCAAGACGGGTACGGCCAACCGGGTCGATCCCAAGACCGGCCGGTACAAGGGGTACACGTCGTCCTTCGCGGGTTTCGCCCCCGCTGACAAGCCGCGGGTGACGGTCTACTGCGCGGTGCAGAATCCGAAGAAGGGCAGCTACTTCGGCAGCGACGTGTGCGGGCCCGTCTACAAGCAGGTCATGAAGTTCGCCCTGAAAAGCCTGCAGATCCCCCCGACCGGAGCAAAGGCCGACCCGCTGCCCGTCAGCGCCGAGAAGGACAGCAAGAAGAAAAAGGGCCGATGAGCCACGGAGACCGGGCGCAGAGGGGACGTACATCAGGTGGGAACGGACGCTCAGAACCAGCACGACGGGCCGGACGCAGCCCCTCCGGGGAGCCCCTCGCTTCGCGGCACGCCCTCCGCGCCCGGTACGCTCACCGCCGTGCCACAAGCTGATCAGAACTCCCTCTCGCCTTCGGCGGGGGGCCGCGCGGTCGCTCCCACCACGGAGCCGGCCCCGAAGCCGACGACAGACGTCTCGTCGGGCCCGCCCCGCCCCGCACACGTCCGGCCCGTGCCGCTCGCCGAGCTGGCCCTCCAGCTGAAGACCGATGCCCCCGCGGGCACGGAGGACGCCGCGGCGACCGGGATCACCCACGACTCGCGCGCCGTGCGGCCGGGCGACGTCTACGCGGCGCTCCCGGGCGCGCGGTTCCACGGTGCCGACTTCGCCTCGCAGGCCGCCAGCCTCGGCGCCGTAGCCGTGCTGACCGACCCCGCGGGCACCGAGCGCTCCGCGGCGACGGGCCTGCCGGTTCTGACGGTGCCCGACCCCCGCGGCCGCATGGGCGCGCTGGCCGCCGCGATCTACGGAGAGCCCGGCAAGGACCTGCTGCAGATCGGCATCACCGGCACCTCCGGGAAGACGACGACGGCCTACCTCATCGAGGGCGGGCTCCGTAAGGCCGCCGAGAAGGCGGGCGACCTGACGGGGCTGATCGGCACCGTCGAGTCCCGCATCGGCGACGAGCGGCTGAAGTCGGAGCGCACGACACCCGAGGCGACCGACCTGCAGGCCCTCTTCGCGGTGATGCGGGAGCGCGGCGTGACGTCCGTGGCCATGGAGGTCTCCAGCCACGCGCTGGTCCTGGGCCGCGTGGACGGAAGCGTCTTCGACGTCGCCGTCTTCAACAACCTCAGCCCCGAGCACCTGGACTTCCACCCGGACATGGAGGACTACTTCCGGGCGAAGCGGCAGCTGTTCACCCGGGCCCGCTCCCGTGCGGGCGTGGTCAACTTCGACGACGAGTACGGGCAGCGGCTGCTGACCGAGTCCGAGGTCCCCGTCACCACGTTCTCCGCGGAGGGCCACCCCGACGCCGACTGGCGGGCCGAGGACGTCCAGGTGGGGCCGCTCGGCTCCACCTTCACGGCCGTGGGCCCCAAGGACGAGTCGGTGCGCGCGGCCGCGCCGATCGCGGGGCCGTTCAACGTCGCGAACGCGCTCGCCGCCCTGACGGCCCTCGTCGTCGCGGGCATCGACCCGCAGACGGCGGCCGACGGCATCGCGTCCGTGCCGGGCGTCCCCGGCCGGCTGGAGCGCGTAGACGCCGGCCAGGACTACCTCGCGATCGTGGACTACGCGCACAAACCCGACGCCGTCGAATCCGTGCTGTACGCGATGCGGAAGGTCACCGACGGGCGCGTGCACGCCGTCCTGGGCTGCGGCGGCGACCGCGACCCGCACAAGCGCCCGGCCATGGGCTCGGCTCTCGCACGGCTCGCCGACACCGCCGTGCTGACTTCGGACAACCCCCGTTCCGAGGACCCCCTCGCGATCCTCGCCACCATGCTGGCCGGTGCCGCCGAGGTGCCCGCCTACGAGCGCGGCACCGTGGTGATGGAGGAGGACCGGGGCGCCGCGATCCGCCTCGCCGTCGCCCGCGCCGAGCCCGGCGACACGGTGCTCGTCCTGGGCAAGGGCCACGAGCTGGGCCAGGACATCGCGGGTGTCGTACGCCCCTTCGACGACATCGCTGTGCTGCGTGAGGCCATCCGGCTGAAGCAGGAAGAGGCAGGCGCGGCGGCAGCTGCCGCCATGCCGCCGAGAACCCCTACCAACGGGACAGACGCCTGAGACCGATGATCCCCCTCTCTCTCGCCGAGATCGCCGCTGTCGTCGACGGACAGCAGAGCGACATACCGGACCCGGATGCCCACGTCAGCGGCCCTGTAGTCATCGATTCGCGGGAGGTCGCGGAGGGCAGCCTCTTCGCCGCCTTCGCGGGCGAACGCGTCGACGGGCACGACTTCGCCCGCGGCGCGGTCGAAGCGGGAGCGGTGGCGGTGCTCGCCACCCGGCCCGTCGGTGTTCCCGCCGTCGTCGTCGACGACGTCACCCGCGCCCTCGGTGCTCTCGCCCGGCACGTCGTCGAGCGCCTGGGCACCCAGGTGGTCGCGCTGACGGGCTCCGCCGGGAAGACCAGCACCAAGGACCTGATCGCTCAGCTTCTGGAGCGCCTCGGACCGACGGTGTGGACGCCCGGCTCCCTCAACAACGAGATCGGGCTGCCGCTCACCGCGCTGCGCGCCGACGCCGAATCCCGCCATCTCGTACTGGAGATGGGGGCCCGCGGCAAGAACCACATCCGCTACCTCGCCCAGCTCACGCCGCCCCGCATCGGCGTCGTACTGAACGTGGGGTCCGCCCACATCGGCGAGTTCGGCGGACGCGAGCAGATCGCCGAGGCCAAGGGCGAACTCGTCGAGTCGCTCCCGCCCGCGGGGGAGGGGGGCGGCGTCGCCGTGCTCAACGCGGACGACGCCCTTGTGCGGGCGATGAGTTCACGCACGGAAGCCCGGGTCCTCCTCTTCGGTGAGGCGCCGGACGCGGACGTCCGCGCCGAGAATGTCCGGCTCACGGAGCGCGGACAGCCCACTTTCACGCTTCACACACCCACCGGGTGCGGTGACGTGACCCTGCGCCTGTACGGTGAGCACCACGTGTCGAACGCGCTCGCCGCGGCGGCCGTCGCCCACGAACTGGGCATGCCCGCCGGGGACATCGCCACCGCGCTCTCCGCCGCGAGCACGCTCTCGCGTTGGCGGATGGAGGTCACCGAGCGCGCCGACGGGGTCACGGTCGTCAATGACGCCTACAACGCCAACCCCGAGTCCACTCGGGCAGCGCTCCGCGCGCTCGCCGCGATGGGGCAGGGGAAGCGGACGTGGGCGGTGCTCGGTGCGATGGCCGAGCTCGGCGACGAGTCGCTGGCCGAGCACGACGCGGTCGGACGGCTCGCCGTCCGGCTCAACGTCAGCAAGCTCGTGGCGGTCGGTGGCCAGGAGGCCGTCTGGCTGGACATGGGCGCCAAGAACGAGGGTTCGTGGGGTGAGGAGTCGGTGCACGTGTCCGACGCTGAGGCGGCGGTCGAGCTGTTGCGGAGCGAACTGCGCCCGGGGGATGTCGTGTTGGTGAAGGCTTCCCGTTCGGTGGGTCTGGAGCGCGTCGCGGACGCGCTCACGGAGCCGGTGGACAACGAGGGTGAGGTCGCCGCCCGATGGGTATGAGTCAGATTCTCTTCTCCGGGGTCATCGGACTCTTCCTGTCCCTCATCGGGACCCCCCTGCTGATCAAGCTGCTCGCCCGCAGGGGATACGGGCAGTACATCCGTGACGACGGGCCGCAGAACCACCACAGCAAGCGCGGCACCCCGACCATGGGCGGCATCGCCTTCATCCTGGCGACGCTGGCCGCGTACGCCCTGACGAAGCTGTTGACGGGCAGTCAGCCGAGCTTCTCGGGCGTCCTGGTGCTGTTCCTCTTCGCCGGTATGGGGCTCGTCGGCTTCCTCGACGACTACATCAAGATCGTCAAACAGCGCAGCCTCGGTCTGCGTGCCAAGGCGAAGATGGCCGGGCAGCTGATCGTCGGCGTCGCCTTCGCGGTGCTGTCGCTGAACTTCGCCAACCTGCGCGGCCTGACGCCCGCTTCGACCAAGCTCTCCTTCACGCAGGACTTCGGCTGGTCGATCGGGCCCGTCCTGTTCGTGATCTGGGCGCTGTTCATGATTCTCGCCATGTCCAACGGCGTGAACCTGACGGACGGTCTGGACGGCTTGGCGACGGGCGCGTCGGTGATGGTCTTCGGCGCCTACGTGTTCATCTGCGTGTGGGAGTACCAGGAGTCCTGCGCCAACCCCTTCACCGCCGGCCCGGGTTGTTACGAGGTACGGGACCCACTCGACCTGGCGGTCGTCGCGGCGGCCCTCATGGGCGCCTGCTTCGGCTTCCTGTGGTGGAACACCTCCCCGGCCAAGATCTTCATGGGCGACACTGGTTCGCTCGCGTTGGGCGGCGCGCTCGCCGGCCTGGCCATCTGCTCCCGGACCGAGCTGCTGCTGGCCATCCTCGGCGGCCTCTTCGTCCTCATCACCATGTCCGTGGTGATCCAGGTCGGTTCGTTCCGGCTCACCGGCAAGCGGGTCTTCAAGATGGCCCCCCTCCAGCACCACTTCGAGCTGAAGGGCTGGTCGGAGGTCCTGGTCGTGGTCCGGTTCTGGATCATCCAGGGCATGTGCGCGATCGTCGGCGTCGGAATCTTCTACGCAGGGTGGGCAGCCAGCAAGTGAGCGTAGGGACGGGCCCGTTGGGCGACAACGCGACCGCCGGGGACCTCGCCGGCCGGCACGTGACGGTCGCCGGTCTCGGGGTCAGCGGCAGGAGCGCCGCGCTCGCCCTGGCACGGATGGGCGCCGGCGTGACGGTCGTCGACGGCGGCGACAGCGACACCCACCGCGAGCACGCGGAACGGCTGCGCAAGGAGGGCGTCACCGCACGCCTGGGCGACGCCGGGACGCTGCCCGAGGGTACGGATCTGATCGTCACCTCACCGGGGTGGAAGCCGGAGAGTCCGCTCTTCCGGGCGGCACGCGCCGCGGACGTCCCCGTGTGGGGCGACGTGGAGCTCGCGTGGCGCCTGCGCGGAACCGCCTCCGGCAGCACCGGCGCTCCCGCTCCCTGGCTCGCGGTCACCGGCACCAACGGCAAGACCACGACCGTCCAGATGCTCTCCGCCATCCTCCGCGCCGCCGGGCTCCGCGCGCCCGCCGTGGGGAACATCGGCACCCCGCTCATCGACGTCGTACTCGACGAGCAGGAGCCGCCGGACGTACTCGCGGTCGAACTGTCCAGCTACCAGCTCCACTGGGCGCCCAGCCTGAGGGCCCACTCGGGGGCGGTGCTCAACCTCGCCCCGGACCATCTCGACTGGCACGGCTCGATGGAGGCGTACGCCGCCGACAAGGGCCGTATCTACGAGGGCAACCAGGTCGCCTGCGTCTACAACTGCGCCGACCCGGCAACAGAACGCCTCGTGCGCGAGGCGGACGTCGAGGAGGGCTGCCGCGCCATCGGCTTCACCCTCGGCACTCCCGGCCCCTCCGAACTGGGCGTCGTAGACGGCATCCTCGTCGACCGCGCCTTCGTCGAGGACCGTCAGCGGCAGGCGCAGGAGCTCGCCGAAGTCGGCGACGTCACCCCCGCGGCACCGCACAACATCGCCAACGCCCTCGCGGCCGCCGCCCTTGCGCGCGCCTACGGGGTGCCCCCCTCGGCCGTACGCGACGGCCTGCGGGCCTTCAGCCCCGACGCCCACCGCATCGCGCACGTCGCGGACGTCGGCGGCGTCGCCTACGTCAACGACTCGAAGGCCACCAACACCCATGCCGCGCAGGCCTCGCTGGCGGCCTACGAGTCGATCGTCTGGATCGCCGGGGGCCTCGCGAAGGGCGCCACGTTCGACGAACTCGTCCGGACGTCGGCCTCCCGTCTGCGCGGAGCGGTCCTCATCGGCGCGGACCGCGCGCTCATCGCGGAAGCCCTCGCGCGACACGCCCCGGATGTCCCGGTGGTGGACCTCGCACGGACGGACACTGGTGCGATGACAGCGGCGGTCCACGAAGCGTCCCGGCTCGCCAGGACCGGGGATACGGTGCTGATGGCCCCGGCGTGCGCGTCGATGGACATGTTCGTCAACTACAACGCGCGCGGCGACGCCTTCGCCGAGGCGGTCCGTGAACTGGCCGCCGGACGCGCCGACAACGTGGAGTGACCCGCCGGTCCCGCTGACCGCACGCGGGAATTGACGGAGGGGAAGCGACAGATGACGCCCGACGGCCAGGCGGCCACCTCTCTCCGAGCCCCGTCGCTGCTGCGGACATCTCCTCTGCTGCGGACACTGACGCGAGCCCTGCGAGCCCCGGTCGCGCTCCGGATTCCGGCACACGCGCCGGTACCGTCCGCCGTCGCCGCAGGGGCCCTGCGCTCTCCGTCGACCCGTACGCGGCTCTCGACCGCCCTGCGGGGGACGCAGCGCGCCGGTGCCGCCCGGGTGGCCAAGTCGGGCGGAGGGAAGGGCTCTTCGGCATCCGCCTCGCAGCGTCCGCGTCTCCCCGGCCGGCAGCCGCGCCGTCCGGAACCGCGCCGTCGGGGCCTCCCGGCGCTCACCGACAAGGCGAGGCGGGCCTGGGACCGTCCGCTCACGGCCTACTACCTCGTCCTCGGCGGCAGTCTCCTGCTCACCGTGCTCGGACTCGTGATGGTCTTCTCGGCGTCACAGATCGAGGCGCTGCAGTCCGGCCTGCCCTCGACGTATTTCTTCCGCAAGCAGCTGATCGCGGCCGTCCTGGGCGCCGTTCTGCTGCTCGTCGCCGCCCGCATGCCGCTGAGACTGCACCGGGCGCTGGCGTACCCGCTGCTGGCCGTCTCCGTCGTGCTCATGTGCATGGTGCAAGTTCCCGGCATGGGGCACGAGGTGAACGGCAACCAGAACTGGATCTACCTGGGCGGCCCGTTCCAGCTCCAGCCGAGCGAGTTCGCCAAGCTCGCGCTCGTGCTCTGGGGCGCGGACCTCCTGGCGCGCAAGCGGTCGCGTCGGCTGCTCACCCAGTGGAAGCACATGCTCGTACCGCTCGTCCCGGTAGCGCTGCTGCTCCTCGGACTCATCATGCTCGGCGGCGACATGGGCACCGCGATCATTCTCACAACGATCCTGTTCGGACTGCTCTGGCTCGCCGGAGCGCCCACCCGGCTCTTCACAGGCGTCCTCGCGGGGGCGCTCGCCGTAGGGGCGTTCCTCATCATGAGCAGCCCCAACCGGATGGCACGGCTCGCGTGCATCGGCGCCACCGACCCGGGCCCCGACGACCAGTGCTGGCAGGCGGTGCACGGAATTTACGCGCTAGCGTCCGGCGGCTGGTTCGGTTCGGGACTGGGCGCCAGTGTGGAAAAATGGGGTCAACTCCCTGAACCGCACACCGATTTCATCTTCGCCGTGACCGGTGAGGAACTCGGGCTGGCGGGGACGCTGTCGGTGCTCGCTCTCTTCGCGGCTCTAGGCTATGCGGGTATCCGCGTGGCCGGACGCACGGAGGAGCCCTTCGTGAGGTATGCCGCGGGAGGCGTGACCACCTGGATCACGGCGCAGGCCGTGGTCAACATCGGTGCGGTGCTCGGTCTGCTGCCGATCGCCGGTGTCCCGCTCCCGCTGTTCTCCTACGGAGGGTCCGCCCTGCTGCCGACGATGTTCGCCATCGGGCTGCTGATCGCATTCGCGCGAAGCGACCCCGCTGCGAGGGCGGCACTGGCCATGCGGCAACCTGCTCTGCTGCAGCGCCTGCAGAGAAGGCTGGCAGGGGTGAGATCGAAACGATGAGACGGCGCCCGGTTCGGCGGCCGTCCGGAGAGCGGTGAATGAGAGTGCACGTCGTACTCGCCGGCGGTGGCACCGCCGGCCACATCGAGCCCGCGCTCGCCCTGGCGGACGCTCTGCGCCGGCAGGATCCGACGGTGGGCGTCACTGCCCTGGGCACGGAACGCGGACTTGAGACCCGCCTCGTCCCCGAGCGCGGCTACCACCTGGAACTCATCCCGGCCGTACCGCTCCCGCGGAAACCCACGCCCGAACTGATCACCGTCCCGGGGCGGCTGCGCGGCACCATCAAGGCCGCCGAGCAGATCCTCGAGAGCACCAAGGCGGACTGCGTCGCCGGCTTCGGCGGATACGTGGCGCTTCCCGCGTACCTGGCGGCGAAGCGGCTCGGGGTGCCGATCGTCGTGCACGAGGCCAACGCGCGTCCCGGCCTGGCGAACAAGATCGGTTCGCGCTACACGCGCCACGTGGCCGTCTCCACCCCGGACAGCAAGCTCCGCAACGCCCGGTACGTCGGCATCCCGCTGCGCCGCGCCATCGCCACGCTCGACCGCGCCGGGAAGCGGCCGGAGGCCCGTGCCGCGTTCGGGCTGGACGCCAATCTGCCGACGCTTCTCGTCACGGGCGGCTCGCAGGGCGCCCGCCGCCTCAACGAGGTCGTGCAGCAGGCCGTTCCGCACCTTCAGCGCGCGGGGATCCAGGTCCTGCACGCCGTCGGACCCAAGAACGAATTGCCGCAGCCGGACAACATGCCCGGAATGCCGCCGTACGTCCCGGTACCGTATGTGGACCGGATGGATCTCGCGTACGCCGCAGCGGACATGATGCTCTGCCGCGCCGGGGCGATGACCGTCGCGGAGCTGTCGGCCGTGGGGCTGCCGGCCGCCTACGTACCGCTGCCGATCGGCAACGGCGAACAGCGGCTGAACGCGCAGCCCCTCGTCAAGGCGGGTGGCGGACTCCTCGTGGACGACGCCGAGGTGTCGCCGGACTGGATCCTGAGCAACGTGCTCCCGGTCCTCTCCGACCCGCACCGTCTGCACGCCATGGCCCGCGCCGCGGCGGAGTTCGGCCGTCCGGACGCCGACGAGCTTCTCGTCGGAATGGTGTACGAGGCGATCGCGGCACGCCGAGGGGCGTGAGAGAAGGCAGGCAAGCGTGGCCGGACCGACGGGGCGGACGACCGAGAGCGCCGAGCGGCGCGGCAGGACGCCGCAGACCCGCCCCCGGGCCGGCTCCGGCCCGCACCAGCCCGCGGGGCGGGAGCGAAAGCCCGGCCTCCGGCTGCGACTTCCGGGCCGCGTCCTGCTGCTCGCGCTCGCACTGACGTTCCTTCTGGGCGGCTTCGGTACGTGGGCGCTGTACGGCTCGAACTGGGCGACCGTCGAGCGGGTGTCGGTCAGCGGGACCGAGGTGCTGACGGAGGAACAGGTCCGCGCCGCCGCCCGTATTCCGCTTGGGGCCCCGCTGCTCTCGGTGGACCGGGCGGCGGCGGAACGCCGTCTGCGTGGGGCCCTTCCGCGGGTCGACAGCGTCGACGTCGTACGGGCATGGCCCCATGGAATCGGCGTGAAGGTGACGGAACGGAAGCCGGAGTTGGCCATGAAGGAGGACGGGAATTTCGTCGAAGTGGACGACGAAGGCGTGCGTTTCGCCGTTGTTCCCAAGCAGCCGAAGGGCGTTCCGCTTCTGGTGATGGAAGTACAGCGCTCCGCGGGGCTCCGCCACTTCGGCAGTGAACGCCTGCGCCGCGAAGCCGTCTCAGTCGCCGGATCGCTCCCGAAATCCGTGGCGCGTGACACCCGGACCGTCCGCGTTCGTTCCTACGACTCCATCACACTGGAGTTGACGCAGGGTCGTACGGTGCTGTGGGGGAGCGGCGAACAGAGGGCTGCGAAGGCCAAGTCACTGACCGCGCTGATGAAAGCGGCCAAAGACGCCAGGCACTTCGACGTGAGTGTGCCCAGCGCCCCTGCGGCGTCTGGGAGTTGACGGACGTCAGTGCAGGCCAGCACCCTGGATGACGACGGCGGACCCTGATCACATAGGGTGAAAAGAAAAACGGGAGGTTCGGCGTGTTCGTTGAACACCCACCACTTGTCGACTTAGTGTCCGTTCCCAAGACTCCAAGGAAGACGGACACTGGTAACCCTAAACTTCGCGCTTGGGGTTCGGGTCGATGTGGACCGCCCTACAGGGATACGTAACTCGAGGCGAGAGGCCTTCGACGTGGCAGCACCGCAGAACTACCTCGCAGTCATCAAGGTCGTCGGGATTGGCGGCGGTGGCGTGAACGCCATCAACCGGATGATCGAGGTCGGTCTCAAGGGCGTCGAGTTCATCGCGATCAACACAGATGCGCAGGCCCTGTTGATGAGCGATGCCGATGTCAAGCTCGACGTGGGCCGCGAACTGACGCGCGGTTTGGGAGCGGGCGCCAACCCCGACGTCGGCCGCAAGGCGGCCGAGGACCACCGCGAGGAGATCGAGGAGGTCCTCAAGGGGGCCGACATGGTCTTCGTGACCGCGGGCGAAGGAGGCGGCACCGGCACCGGCGGCGCCCCCGTCGTCGCGAACATCGCGCGTTCCCTCGGCGCGCTGACGATCGGCGTCGTCACCCGGCCCTTCACGTTCGAGGGCCGCCGCCGCGCCAACCAGGCCGAGGACGGCATCGCGGGTCTGCGCGACGAGGTCGACACTCTGATCGTCATCCCCAACGACCGCCTGCTGTCCATCTCGGACCGCCAGGTGAGCGTGCTGGACGCGTTCAAGTCCGCGGACCAGGTGCTGCTCTCCGGCGTCCAGGGCATCACGGACCTCATCACGACGCCCGGTCTGATCAACCTCGACTTCGCCGACGTCAAGTCCGTGATGTCCGAGGCGGGATCTGCGCTCATGGGCATCGGCTCGGCCCGCGGGGACGACCGCGCGGTGGCCGCGGCGGAGATGGCCATCTCCTCCCCGCTGCTGGAGGCCTCCATCGACGGCGCGAGAGGTGTGCTGCTGTCCATCTCGGGTGGTTCGGACCTCGGTCTGTTCGAGATCAACGAGGCCGCACAGCTCGTCAGCGAGGCCGCGCACCCCGAAGCCAACATCATCTTCGGCGCCGTCATCGACGACGCCCTCGGCGACGAGGTGCGCGTCACCGTCATCGCCGCCGGTTTCGACGGGGGTCAGCCGCCGTCGAGGAACCGTGAGAAGGCCCTCGGCTCGCACACGCCGAAGGACGACTCCGGCCCGTCCACCAGCTCCTTCGGTGCGGATTCGGACGGTGAGCGGCCCTCCTTCGGCGGCCTGGGCACGGTCACGCCGCGCGAGAGCGACCCGGCTCCCGTGGGCGAGTCCTCCGCTTCCGGACGTGACTCGCTGCCTCCGACCGTCCCGCCGGCCCGTCCGTACACGGACAGTCAGGCCGAGGAGCTGGATGTGCCGGACTTCTTGAAGTGATAAACGAGCACCACTCGACGAGCGGCGCGCATTTCGCCTTCACCGACCGGTGGGGCGGGGTGAGCGCCGCTCCGTATGAGTCACTCAATCTGGGCGGCAAGGTCGGTGACGACGCCGCGCACGTCAGCACCAACAGGGCGAGGGCCGCGGCCGCGTTGGGCCTGAAGCCGTCGAACGTCGTCTGGATGAACCAGGTGCACGGGCGCGATGTCGCCCTCGTCCACCAGCCGTTCGGGGACGAAGCGCCACCGCTCGACGGCGTCGTCACGATGCGCCCCATGCTCGCTCTCGCCGTCCTCACCGCGGACTGCACGCCCGTCCTGCTCGCGGACCCCGTCGCGCGGGTGGCGGGCGCCGCGCACGCCGGACGGCCGGGACTGGTTGCCGGAGTCGTGCCCGCACTCGTCGAGGCGATGAAGGCGCGAGGTGCCGTTCCCGAGCGGTTCGTCGCCCGTACCGGGCCTGCCGTGTGCGGGAGTTGCTACGAGGTGCCGGAGGAGATGAGGTCTCAGGTCGCCTCGGTCGTTCCGGAAGCGGCGGCGCGTACGAGCTGGGGCACCCCCTCGGTCGACGTGGCGGCCGGAGTGCGGGCTCAGCTCGCGGCGCTGGGTGTCACAACTCTGGAACAGTCCTCTGTTTGCACCATGGAGTCGGATGATCACTTCTCGTACCGGCGCGAGAAGGTCACCGGCCGGCTCGCGAGTTACGTGTGGCTGGAGGCGAACTGAACTGTGACGGACCTCACTGCTCGCAAGGCCCAACTCGCAGAGAACCTCGCCCGGGTGGAGGAGCGCATCGAGGGCGCTTGTAGCGCGGCGGGGCGCAGGCGGGAAGATGTGACCCTGATCGTCGTCACCAAGACCTACCCGGCGGAGGACGTCCGTCTGCTGTCCGGACTGGGCGTGCGGGACGTCGCCGAGAACCGCGACCAGGACGCGGCGCCCAAGGCGGCGGCCTGTGCGGACGCCCCGCTGACCTGGCACTTCGTGGGTCAGCTGCAGACCAACAAGGCGCGTTCCGTGGCGGGTTACGCGGACGTCGTGCACTCCGTCGACAGGGTTCGCCTCGTCACGGCTCTCGGCAACGCCGCGGCGGGCCGGGACCGCCACCTGGACTGCCTCGTCCAGGTGGCACTTGACGCGGAATCAGGCGGCCCCGGCGGGAGGGGCGGAGCGGCCCCGGGAGCGGTCGACGAGATCGCCGACGCCGTGGCAGCGGCCCAAGGGCTGCGCCTGGCAGGCCTGATGACCGTCGCGCCGCTGTCGGGAGAGTACGCGGGACGCCCCGCCGCCGCCTTCGAACGGCTGCGGGAAATCTCAACTGACCTGCGGACGAGGCATCCTGCTGCAACCATGGTGTCAGCAGGGATGAGTGCGGATCTCGAAGAGGCAGTGGCCGCCGGGGCGACACATGTGCGCGTCGGCAGTGCGGTACTCGGAGAGCGCCCGCGGCTCGGGTAACGTCGCCAAGAGTCGGACCACAGTAGAAAATATGGTCATTTCGGGTTGGGAAACGACAGGCGGATGGGCCCGAGTATTTCCACGTCGCCGGTGACGGGCCGAGAGGCCTTCCCGCCGGGGGCAGGGGACCCACCACAGAGCGGAGGACGCAGAGAATGGCCGGCGCTATGCGCAAGATGGCGGTCTACCTCGGCCTCGTGGAGGACGATGGGTACGACGGCCCGGGGTTCGACCCCGACGACGAGTTCGAGCCCGAACCGGAGCCCGAGCGGGACCGGCGGAGGCACGAGCCGCTGCAGTCCCACGACTCCCTGCAGAAGGACGAACCGGCGGAACCGGTGCGTGTCATGCACCCTCCCGCCCAGCGGGAGAGGGAGCAGCCTTCGCCCCCGGCGGTCATCGAAAGTGGACGATCCGGGAGAATTGCCCCCGTGTCATCCATCACACCTGAACGCCAGAGTCTGGAGAAGAGCGCCCCGGTGATCATGCCCAAAGTCGTGTCCGAGCGGGAGCCCTACCGGATCACCACGTTGCACCCCCGGACCTACAACGAGGCCCGTACCATCGGGGAACACTTCCGCGAAGGCACCCCCGTGATCATGAACTTGACCGAGATGGACGACACCGACGCGAAGCGACTTGTCGACTTTGCGGCCGGTCTCGTCTTCGGTCTTCACGGGAGTATTGAAAGAGTGACGCAGAAGGTCTTCCTGCTGTCTCCTGCTAACGTCGATGTCACGGCGGAGGACAAGGCCCGCATCGCAGAGGGCGGGTTCTTCAACCAGAGCTGAAGACGCACGGATCAAGGAACGGGCCGTAAGGTCGCACGAGAGCGCCCACGCGGCGAGGGGAGAGGGAAGCGCAGTGAGTACCGCACTCGAGGTGGTCCAAGTCGCGCTGTACTGCTTCCTGCTCGTGTTGATCTTCCGGCTGGTGATGGACTACGTCTTCCAGTTCGCCCGCTCATGGCAGCCCGGCAAGGCGATGGTGGTCGTTCTAGAGGCGACCTACACTGTCACTGATCCGCCACTCAAGCTTCTGCGGCGGTTCATCCCGCCGTTGCGCTTCGGGGGCGTGGCGCTCGACCTGTCCTTCTTCGTACTAATGATCATCGTCTACATCCTGATCAACGTCGTGGCCAGGCTGTGAACGATCGGAATGGTCTTGCCGAGATGCCGACGACTTACGTTGAGGTGAAGAGATGCCACTGACCCCCGAGGACGTGCGGAACAAGCAGTTCACGACCGTCCGCCTCCGAGAAGGCTATGACGAGGACGAGGTCGATGCCTTCCTCGATGAGGTCGAAGCGGAGCTGACCCGCCTGCTGCGGGAGAACGAGGACCTGCGCGCCAAGCTGGCCGCGGCGACTCGTGCTGCTGCGCAGAGCCAGCAGCAGGGCGGTATGCGAAAGCCCGAGCCGCAGGACCGCCAAGGCGGAGGTCCTGTGCCCGCTGCCATATCAGGTCCGGTTCCCCCTGGTCAGCACGGCGGCCCCGGCCCGCACGGCCCGGGTCACGGCCACCCGCAGCAGGGTGGCCCCGGCGGTCCCGGTGGCCCGGGTGGTCCCGGTGGCCCCGGCGGCCCGATGGGTGGTCCGCCTCAGCTGCCGGGCGGCCAGCCGGCGCTTCCCGCTGGTCCTGGCGGCCCGATGGGCCCGGGCGGTCCGCAGGGCGGTCCGGGTGGACCTGGCGGTCCCATGGGCCCCGGTGGTCCCCAGATGCCAGGTGGCGGCCAGAACAACGACAGCGCGGCACGCGTGCTGTCCCTTGCGCAGCAGACAGCCGACCAGGCGATCGCGGAGGCCCGTTCCGAGGCCAACAAGATCGTCGGCGAGGCCCGCAGCCGTGCGGAGGGCCTGGAGCGGGACGCCCGCGCCAAGGCGGACGCACTGGAGCGGGACGCCCAGGAGAAGCACCGCGTCGCGATGGGCTCGCTGGAGTCCGCTCGTGCGACCCTGGAGCGTAAGGTCGAGGACCTGCGGGGCTTCGAGCGCGAGTACCGCACGCGCCTGAAGTCCTACCTGGAGAGCCAGCTGCGTCAGCTGGAGAACCAGGCGGACGACTCGCTCGCGCCGCCGCGGACTCCGGCGACGGCCTCGCTGCCTCCGTCCCCGTCGATGGCGCCTGCGGGCGCACCCGCCGGTGTGGGCACGATGGGCGGTCACCAGTCGATGGGCGGCAACGGCCACAGCATGGGCGGTCCCGGACAGGGCGGCCCGAGCTATGGCGGCGGTCAGCAGCAGATGTCCCCGGCCATGACGCAGCCGATGGCTCCGGTCCGTCCGCAGGGCGGCCCGCAGCCGCAGCAGGCGCCGTCGCCGATGCGCGGCTTCCTCATCGACGAGGACGACAACTGACGGTCTGACGGCCGCAGTCGCCACGACGTCACAGGGCCGGGCCTGGAAGTCTCCACTTCCGGGCCCGGCCCTGTTGCCGTGCCTTGCCGGGGCGCGGGGACCGGGTGGCGCTGCGGTGGACCGCCGAGGCGTCCGCTCCGCGGGTCCCAGCCGCCGCCCCGGCCGCGCGAGGCGCACAGGCGTTTCCTGCGAGCCAGGGGGGGCGCCGCCTCCCTCGTAGGGGGAGCGGTCCGCGTGCCACCGGGAGCCGTGGGGGCACCCTTCGTTCCGGGCGCCCCCACGTGGCTCAGCAGCGGTGGCGGACGGTCACGACTTGCGGAGGCGGAAGGTGAGCGCCAGCGCCTCGTCCTCGAAGGGCGGGCCGAAGGCAGGGTCCGCTGCCTCAGGCTCCCCGGGCGTGAAGTCCGCCGCGAGGACCTCCTCCGAGATCAGCCCGGAATGGTCGATCAGCGCCTGCTCGACTTCCTCGTCCGAGGTGGACCAGACGAGCGCGATGCGGTCCGCGACGTCGAGCCCCGAGTTCTTGCGGGCCTCCTGGATGAGACGGATCGCGTCCCGTGCGAGGCCCGCACGGCGCAGCTCGGGTGTGATCTCCAGGTCCAGGGCGACCGTCGCGCCCGAGTCGGACGCCACCGACCAGCCCTCACGCGGGGTCTCGGTGATGATCACTTCCTCGGGCGAGAGGGAGATCTGCTCGCCGTCCACCTCGACCGACGCGGTGCCCTCGCGCAGAGCTGCCGAAAGGGCGGCGGCGTCGGCGTCGGCGATCGCTTTGGCGACCTCCTGGGTGCGCTTGCCGAAGCGCCGGCCCAGCGCGCGGAAGTTGCCCTTGGCGGTCGTGTCGACGAGTGAGCCGCCGACCTCCGAAAGGCTCGCCAGCTGGCTGACGTTGAGCTCCTCGGTGATCTGGTTCCGCAGGTCGGGGGAGAGCGTCTCGAAGCCGTGCGCGGCCACCAGGGCGCGTGAGAGCGGCTGACGGGTCTTCACGCTGGACTCGGCACGCGTCGCACGGCCCAGCTCGACCAGTCGCCGTACCAGAAGCATGTCCTGGGACAGCTCCGGATCCACCCTGCTCAGGTCCGCCTCCGGCCAGTTGGCGAGGTGGACCGAGTCGGGGGCGCCGGGGGTGACGGGCACGATCAGGTCCTGCCACACGCGCTCCGTGACGAACGGGACGATGGGCGCCATCAGGCGCGTCACCGTCTCCAGGGTGTCGTGGAGGGTGCGCATGGCGCCGGCGTCGCCCTGCCAGAAGCGCCTGCGGGAGCGCCGGACGTACCAGTTGGACAGGTCGTCGACGAAGGTGGACAGCAGCTTCCCGGCACGCTGGGTGTCGTATCCCTCCATCGCCATCGTCACCTGGTCCACCAGCGCGTGCAGCTCGCTGAGCAGCCAGCGGTCGAGCAGCGGGCGGTGCTCCGGCGCGGGGTCCGATTCGGACGGCGACCAGCCGGACGTCCGGGCGTACAGGGCCTGGAACGCGACGGTGTTCCAGTACGTCAGCAGCGTCTTGCGCACGACCTCCTGGATGGTGCCGTGGCCGACGCGCCGCGCCGCCCAGGGCGAGCCTCCGGCGGCCATGAACCAGCGCACGGCGTCCGCGCCGTGCTGGTCCATCAGCGGGATCGGCTCGAGGATGTTGCCCAGGTGCTTGGACATCTTCCGGCCGTCCTCGGCGAGGATGTGGCCGAGGCAGACGACGTTCTCGTACGAGGACTTCTCGAAGACGAGCGTGCCGACGGCCATGAGCGTGTAGAACCAGCCGCGGGTCTGGTCGATCGCCTCCGAGATGAACTGCGCCGGGTAGCGCTTCTCGAAGATCTCCTTGTTCTTGTACGGGTATCCCCACTGGGCGAAGGGCATCGAGCCCGAGTCGTACCAGGCGTCGATGACTTCGGGCACGCGCGTCGCTTCCAGCGAGCAGTCCGCAGCGGGGCAGGCGAAGGCGACCTCGTCGATGTAGGGCCGGTGAGGGTCCAGTCCGGACTGGTCGCGGCCGGTCAGCCGCGTCAGCTCCGCGAGGGAGCCGACACACGTCAAGTGCCCTTCCTCGCAGCGCCAGATGGGCAGCGGCGTGCCCCAGTAGCGGTTGCGGCTGAGGGCCCAGTCGATGTTGTTGTCCAGCCAGTCGCCGAAGCGGCCGTGCTTGACCGATTCGGGGTACCAGTTCGTGCGCTCGTTCTCCTGGAGCAGCGCGTCCTTGATCTGCGTGGTGCGGATGTACCACGAGGGCTGCGCGTAGTAGAGCAGCGCGGTGTGGCACCGCCAGCAGTGCGGATAGCTGTGCTCGTACGGCACGTGACGCAGCAGCAGGTTGCGCGCGTCGAGGTCGGCGACCAGCGCCTCGTCGGCCTTCTTGAAGAACTGCCCGCCCACCATGTGCAGGCCTTCTTCGAAGGTGCCGTCCGCGCGGACGGGGTTGACCACAGGCAGCCCGTACGCGCGGCAGGTGCGCATGTCGTCCTCACCGAAGGCGGGCGACTGGTGGACGAGACCGGTGCCGTCCTCGGTCGTGACGTAGTCCGCGTTGACGACGTAGTGGGCGTTCTCCATCTGCACGAAGTTGAACGGCCGTTCGTAGCCCCAGCGCTCCATCTCGGCGCCGGTGAAGCGCTCCCGGGTCGCCTCCCAGCCCTCGCCGAGCGCCTTCTCCAGGAGCGGCTCGGCGACGACGAGCTTCTCCAGCCCGTTCGTGGCGACGATGTAGGTGACGTCGGGGTGTGCGGCGACGGCGGTGTTGGACACGAGCGTCCACGGCGTGGTCGTCCACACCAGCAGCGCTGCCTCGCCGGCGAGCGGACCGGACGTCAGCGGGAAGCGGACGTAGACCGACGGGTCGACGACCGTCTCGTAGCCCTGCGCCAGTTCGTGGTCGGACAGGCCGGTACCGCAGCGGGGGCACCAGGGCGCGACGCGGTGGTCCTGGACGAGCAGGCCCTTCTCGTGGATCTGCTTCAGCGACCACCAGACCGACTGGACGTACTCCGGGTCCATGGTCCGGTAGGCGTCGTCCATGTCGACCCAGTAGCCCATGCGCGTCGTCAGCTCGGCGAAGGCGTCGGTGTGCCGGGTGACGGACTCGCGGCAGCGCGCGTTGAACTCCGCGATGCCGTAGTTCTCGATGTCCTGCTTGCCGTTGAAGCCCAGTTCGCGCTCGACGGCCAGCTCGACGGGCAGGCCGTGGCAGTCCCAGCCTGCCTTGCGCGCTACGTGGTAGCCGCGCATGGTGCGGAAGCGGGGGAAGACGTCCTTGAAGACCCGCGCCTCGATGTGGTGGGCGCCGGGCATGCCGTTGGCGGTGGGCGGGCCCTCGTAGAAGACCCACTCGGGCCGCCCCTCGGACTGCTCGAGAGTGCGGGCGAAGACCTTGTTGTCCCGCCAGAAGTCGAGCACGGCGTGCTCGAGGGCGGGCAGGTCGACCTGGGCTGGCACCTGGCGGTACTGCGGCATCGGGACTTCCTCCGGCGGACTGTCATCTTCCGTCGGAGGGACGAGAGCGCCCGCCGAAACGGCGGCTGTCCCGCGGTACCACCCTCCTTGGCAGCGGACGGACCGCTGCCCCCTCATTGAGGTGCGCTGCCGGTTCTACTCGCACCGCCCGCGGTGCTTTCCTCCGGCGGCTCCGGGGTGATCTTCACGTCGCGCCGGCCCCCGGGCTCACACCGTCCCCGGGTCGCTCACGGCTGCTCACGGACGCTACTCGTCCCCTTCATCGCCTTTCGCTGCACCCAGTGTAAGGGCCTCCGAGGGCAGGGTCGGGCCGGTTTTCGCAGGGCCGGGCGGGGCACAACGGTTGCAGACCGGCGCGCCCCCGTTGTGGGGCACTCGCGGTCGATTTATCGTTCCGGTCACGTTTCGCGAGCAAGATCACAATATGTGAAGGGGCCGCGGCCATGGTGGCGAGAGGGTCTGCCGCGAGAAGCGCGGCAGCTGCGAAAAAGTCCACGCAGAAGGCTGCGACCACCGGCGGGGCCGCTCCCCGCAGATCCGCGTCGGAGAAGAAGGCAACGTCCTCCGGGCGCGGTGCGTCGAAGAAGGCGTCGAAGAAGGCGCAGCCGGCCGGGGAGGCGGCGGCGAAGGGGGAGACGCCTGCGAAGAGGGGTTCGGGGAAGAAGACAGCGACCGAGAGGCCCGCCGGGAAGACGGCCGCGGCGACCACGAAGAAGAAGGCCGCAGCGGGGAAGACAGCGAAGAAGACCACGAAGAAGGCGACGGCCGGCAGTACGGCGGCGACCCGGCGCGCCGCAGGGAAGACCACGGCGAAGAAGACGACAGGAGCCAAGACGGTGGCTGCGAAGAAGACTCCGGTGGCGAAGGCCGACAAGGTGCCCACAGCGCGCGCGGCGGGCGCCCCCGCCGAGGCGGAAGAGCTGGCCGTACGGGCCGGCGAGGAGCCCTGGACCCCGCAGGAGGTCGAGGAGGCCCGTGGTGAGCTGGCGAGCGAGGCCGAGCGTCTGAAGGAGGAGCTGGTCGCCTCCGGCGAGGCGCTGGACGGGCTCATGCGCGACTCCGGGGACGGCGCCGGGGACGACGACGCCGACACCGGCACGAAGAACATCACGCGGGAGCACGAGATGGCGCTCGCCGCCAACGCCCGCGAGATGCTCTACCAGACCGAGCGGGCCCTGGAACGTCTCGACGCGGGCACCTACGGGCTCTGCGAGAACTGCGGCAATCCGATCGGGAAGGCCCGCATGCAGGCCTTCCCCCGCGCGACGCTCTGCGTTGAGTGCAAGCAGCAGCAGGAACGCCGTTAGGGAGACTGGCAGGGCCGCCGGACGCCGGGGGAGCGGGCCACAGCGGGGGCCCATGTGTCGTACCCTCGTCGGGTGACAGAGGTGGAGCGGACTATCGGTACTCCTGACAAGACCACAGAAGAGCCCGCGGACGGCGCACCCGGAGACGGCGTGCAGAACGCGCCCCGGGGCGGCAGGCGCATCGGGGTGCTGGTCGTGGTCGCCGCCATCGCCTACGCGCTGGATCTGGTCACCAAGTTGATCGTGGTCGCCGAGCTGGAGCACCACGCCCCGATCCAGGTGATCGGCACGGTGCTGCAGCTCGACGTCGTACGCAACAAGGGCGCGGCTTTCGGTATCGGTGAGGCGCTGACGCTCGTGCTGACGGCAATCGCCGCGGTGGTGATCGTCGTCATCGCGCGCATCGCGCGCAGGCTCTACAGCACGCCGTGGGCGATCGCGCTCGGGATGCTGCTGGGCGGTGCCTTCGGGAACCTGACGGACCGTGTGTTCCGCTCGCCGGGCGTCTTCCAGGGCGCCGTCGTGGACTTCATCGCCCCCACGCACTTCGCGGTCTTCAACCTGGCCGACTCGGCGATCGTCTGCGGGGGCATCCTGATCGTGATCCTCTCTTTCCGCGGCCTCGACCCGGACGGGACGCTGCACAGGGACTGAGCGCGCCCCCGTCCTCCGCCGCGGTGGCGGTGGTGGCCGAGCGTCAAAGCAGGGTCAGAGGCACGAGCGGGCGTCCGGCATACTCGATCGGGTGAGCACCCTTCCCGAAACCCGGACCCTGCCCGTACCCGACGGTCTCGAGGGCGAGCGCGTGGACGCCGCCATAGCCCGGATGTTCGGGTTCTCCCGCACCAAGGCGGCCGAACTCGCTGCCGACGGCAAGGTGTTGCTGGACGGATCCGCTGCCGGGAAGTCGGACAGGGTGCACGGCGGTGCCTGGCTGGAGGTCGAGCTGCCCGCGCCGCCGGCGCCGGTCCAGGTCGTCGCGGAGCCGGTCGAGGGCATGGAGATCGTGCACGACGACACGGACATCGTCGTCATCGTCAAGCCGGTCGGTGTCGCCGCGCACCCCAGCCCGGGCTGGAGCGGGCCGACCGTGATCGGCGGGCTCGCCGCCGCCGGGTACTCCATCGCCACCTCGGGCGCGGCGGAGCGCCAGGGCATCGTGCACCGGCTGGACGTCGGCACGTCCGGGCTGATGGTCGTCGCGAAGTCGGAGCGGGCGTACACGCTGCTCAAGCAGCAGTTCCGCGAGCGCACCGTCGACAAGCGGTACCACGCGCTCGTGCAGGGGCATCCCGATCCGATGAGCGGGACGATCGACGCACCCGTCGGGCGTCATCCGCAACACGACTACAAGTGGGCCGTGACCGCGGACGGCAAGCCGTCCGTGACCCACTACGACCTGATCGAGGCGTTCCGCGCCGCGAGCCTCCTCGACATCAAGCTGGAGACCGGGCGCACGCACCAGATCCGCGTGCACATGTCGGCACACCGGCATCCCTGTGTGGGCGACATGACCTACGGCGCGGATCCGACGCTCGCCAAGCGGCTGCGGCTGGAGAGGCAGTGGCTGCACGCCGTCAGGCTGGGCTTCGAGCACCCGTCCGACGGCGGATGGGTCGAGTACGAGAGCACGTATCCGGAGGACCTGCAGCGTGCTCTGGACCGGGTGCGGGCGGAGAGTGCCTGACCGTGGACCAGCTCGCCCTTCTCTTCGCCCTGCTGCTCGGTGCCGTTCTCACCGTCCCGCTCGGTGACCGGATCGGGATTCCCTCGCCCGTCCTGATGACGCTGCTGGGCGGGGTGCTCGCCCTCCTGCCGTTCGTGCCGAACGTGGAGGTGCCGCCCGAGTTCATCCTGCCGCTGGTGCTGCCGCCGCTGCTGTACGCCGCGGTCTACCGGACGAGCTGGCGGCAGTTCGCCGCGAACAAGCGGCCCATCTTCCTGCTGGCGGTCGCGCTGGTGTTCGTCACCACCGCGGCCGTCGCGGCCGTCGCCCACACGCTCGTGCCCGGGCTGGGCATCGCCGGGGCGGTGGCGCTGGGCGCGCTCGTGGCGCCGCCGGACCCGATCGCGGCGACGACCGTGGCAGGTCAGCTCGGGCTCCCGCGGCGGCTGGTGTCGATCCTGGAGGGCGAGGGGCTTTTCAACGACGTCACCGCGATCACGCTCTACCACGTGGCGATCGCGGCCGCCGTGACCGGTACCTTCTCCGTCCCGGCCGCCGCGGGGGAGCTGGTGCTCTCCGCGCTCGTCGCCGTCCTGGTCGGGATCGCGCTGGGCTGGGCGACGAACAAGCTGGCGCTCTTCCTCGGGGACGCCACGCTCCAGACGGGTCTCTCGCTGCTGGTGCCGTTCGCCTCGTACGTGCTGGCCGAGGAGCTGAAGGGCTCGGGCGTCCTGGCGGTGCTGATGACCGCGCTCTACCTGTCGTCCGGGCGGGCGGTCGACGCGGACGACGTGCAGGGGCGGCTCGTCGGGCAGAGCTTCTGGTCGATCGTCGACACCTTGGTGACGGGCGTGGCCTTCGGGCTGATCGGCCTCGAACTGGCAGTGGTGGTGGGGCCCGTCAGCGGGCGCTGGAACGAGCTGCTCCCCGCCGCTCTCGCGGTGGTCGCCGCCGTCGTGGTCCTGCGTCTGGCGTGGCTGCTGCCCGCGTCGTGGCTGGCCAGGCGGCTGCACCACCGCAAGGACCTGGACGAGGACATCCCGCTCAACTGGCGTGAGACGACGGTCGTCTGGTGGGCGGGGATGCGCGGAGTGGCCTCCGTGGCGCTGGCGCTGGCCGTTCCGCTGCACGTGGAGGGAGGCAAGAGCTTCCCGGAGCGGGACGCGATCCTCTTCATCGCCTTCGCCGTGGTGCTGGCCACCCTCGTGCTGCAGGGGCTGACGCTGCCGTGGCTGGTCAGGAAGCTGCGCGTGCAGTCGGACAGCGCGCTCGAGCGGGAGCAGGAGCGGCGGCTCGCGATGCGCTGCGTGAAGGCGGCGCGGAAGCGGCTCAGGGAGATCGAGGAGGCCGAGGAGCTGCCGGAGGAGATATCCGAGGCCCTGCTGCGCCGTGCGTACGACGTCGGAGCGCGCATCTCACCGGAGATCGTGGACGAGGAGCGGCGGGAGACGCACGCCAAGCGGGCGACGCGGGTGAAGAAGATCCACAGGCTGAACGGGGAACTGCTGTCGGCGGCCCGGCACGAGATCATGGCGGCGCGCGGCGAGGCGGGCACCGACCCCGAGGTCTGCGACCGGGTGCTCCACCAGCTCGACCTGCGCAGCTACCGCGACTGAGGGCCGCTGAGGCCCCCATGGCCCGCGTGGTCCGGCCGGGGCGGGCCTGGAGGCCGGGCTCGCCGGCGCCCGCCCGCCTTCTGCTCAGGAGACCCGCTGGTTCCAGTGGCCGTTCGAGTACGCCGTGACCTCCTCGGGGGCGGCGAGCCGGACCCGGGGCAGGGCCGAGGGGTGCTCCCGGTGGAGCCAGTCGATCAGCTGCTCGCGCAGGTTGCAGCGGAGCGTCCACAGGTCGTCCGAGGTGCGGGCGGAGACGGCGACGCGCACCTCGATGTTGGTGGGCGTGGTGTCGGTGACGACGAGGCTCCAACTGCGCCCGTCCCAGAAGTCGTTCGCCCGCACGAGCTCCTCCGTCTTCGCGCGCAGTTCCTTGACAGGCGCGGAGTGGTCGAGCTGCAGGTAGACCGTGCCCGTCTGCTGGGGGCCGCCGCGTGACCAGTTCTCGAACGGCTTGCTCGTGAAGTACGAGACGGGCATGGTGATCCGGCGCTCGTCCCACGTGCGCAGCACCAGGTAGGAGACGGTGATCTCGTCCACGGTGCCCATCTCGCCGTCGACGACGACCTCGTCGCCGATGCGCACCATGTCGCCGAAGGCGATCGACAGCCCCGCGAAGAGGTTGCCGAGTGTGGACTGCGCGGCGATACCGGCCACGATGCCGAGGACACCCGCGGAGGCGAGCATCGAGGTGCCCAGCGTCTTCATCGCGGGGAACTGGAGCAGGATCGCGGAGGCGGCGATGACCACCACGACGGCGGTGACCAGCCGCTGGATGAGGGTGAGCTGCGTCTTCACGCGCCGGGCGCGCGCCGGATCGTGCGCCACTCCGGCGTAGCGGGCCGTGGCCGTCTCGACGACGGCTGCGAGGATGCGCAGCGCCAGCCAGGCGGCGGCGCCGATGAGGATGATGTGCAGCCAGAGGTTGACGGTCGGCTGGTCCCGGCGGGCGATGTCGGCGTGCTCGTAGAAGCCGTTGAGCAGCGCGACGAAGACCACCGCCTGCAGCGGCACGCGCCCGCGGCGCAGCAGCCCCCACAACGGGGTCTCGGGGCGCCGGGCGTCCATCCGGCGCAGGAACCGGTCGGTGGCCCAGGCGACAGCGAACGCGAGCACGATCGCACCGCCGAAGACGATGAGCGGTCGAAGCACGTTCTCCATGGCTGGACTCCTAGGGGGATCGGCGGGCACCCACGACGGTACCTGCCACCATGGGCGGGATCCCGGCCTCGCAGCGGGCTGCAGTTGCTATGTGAGGGAAGTGACATTTTGGCCACCGTCGTACTGTTCCACTCCGCGCACGGGCTGAGACCCGCCGTGCACGAGGCCGCGGCACGGCTGCGGGCCGCCGGGCACGAGGTGCACACGCCCGACCTCTTCGAGGGGCGTACGGCGGACACCGTCGAGGAGGCCATGGAGCTGAAGGACGAGATCGGCCGGGACGAACTGCTGATGCGGGCGGTGACCGTGACGGCGCCGCTGTCCGAACGGGGCCTGGTGTACGCCGGGTTCTCGCTCGGCGGCTCCATCGCGCAGAACCTGGCGCTCGCGGACACTCGGGCGCGGGCGCTGCTGCTGATGCACGGGACGTCGGACCTCGCGGAGGACGCGGCCGTGGACGAGCTCCCCGTGCAGCTGCACGTGGCCGAGCCGGACCCCTTCGAGCCGCATGACTGGCTGAACGCCTGGTACCTGCGCATGCAGCGGGCGGGCGCGGACGTGGAGGTCTTCCGCTACCCGGGCGCCGGCCACCTCTTCACCGACGAGGGGCTCGACGACTTCGACGGCGAGGCGGCGGAGGAGGCCTGGCGGACGGCGCTGGGCTTTCTGGAGGAGGTCGCGCCGGCCGGATCCGGGGTGTAGGGCCGCAGGCCGGTCCGTGCGCTCCGGCGGTCACGGCGGCCCCAGCGTGACCGCGGCCTCCCCTCCTGACATGGCGGGGAGGCCGCGGTCGGCGCGATGAGCGTCAGCCGCGCAGCGGTGCGTCGGCCTCTTCGAGGCGCTGGCTGCCGGAGAGGGTGCGGTAGGAGCGGCGCACCTCAGCGGTGGCGTCCTGCTCCTCCTTGGCGGACAGCACGTAGTAGTCCATGTGCGCCCGCTCGGCGTCGATGTCGAGGACTCCGTAGCCGTGCGAGTCCATGTCGAGCCATTTCACGTGCTTGTTGGTGGCCTTCACAGCCGCCTCCGCCACGGACGAGACGGTGTCCGGCGCGACGTTCAGGATGTCGTCGAGGTTGTCGGAGGTCACCGACGTGACGACGAACTCCGTGGCCACGGGGGCGTCTTCGGGGTACGTGGCGGCCTTGACCGGCACCTCGTTGGCGAAGGCCATGTGGATGTCACCGGTGAGGAAGACCGTGTTGCCGATCCCCTGGTCGCGCAGGTGGGTCAGGAGTTCGCGGCGGTCGTCCGTGTAGCCGTCCCACTGGTCGACGTTGAGGGCGAGGCCCTCCTGCGGGATGCCCAGCAACTCCGCGAGCGGGCCCAGGAGATGGGCGGGGACGGCGCCGAAGGCGATGGGCGAGATCATCACCGAGGTGCCGACCATGCGCCAGCGGGCATCGGAGCCCGAGAGGCCGGCCTTGAGCCAGTCCAGCTGCTTGCGGCCCGTGATGGTGCGGTCCGGGTCGTCGATCACGTCGCCGTCGCCGAAGCTCGCCTGCTGGTCGCGGAAGGAGCGCAGGTCGAGCAGGTGCAGGTCGGCGAGGCGGCCGAACTTCAGGCGCCGGTAGGTGGTGCCCTGGGTGGACGGGCGTACCGGCATCCACTCGAAGTACGCCTGCTTCGCGGCGCGTACGCGGTCCGCCCACTCGCCCTCTTCGCCCGGGGTGTGGTTGCCCGCGCCCCCGGACCAGGTGTCGTTGGCGACCTCGTGGTCGTCCCACATCGCGATGACGGGGTGCGCGGCGTGCATGGCGGCGAGGTCGGGGTCGAGTTTGTGGTGGGCGTGCCGGACGCGGTAGTCGGCCAGGGTGAGGGTCTCGTGCTCCGGCTGGACGGTCCGGATGACGTCGTCCTCGAGCGGGTACTCCTCGTGCCCGTACTCGTATATGTAGTCGCCGAGATGCAGGACCGCGTGCAGGTCGTCGCGGGCCGCCAGATGCCTGTAGGAGGCGAAGTAGCCGGCCTCGTAGTGGGAGCAGGAGACCACGCCCACGCGGAGGTTGGCGGCGTCCTCGTCGTCGGCGGGCGTCGTGCGGGTGCGGCCGGCGGGGGAGCGGACCTCGCCCGCGCTGAAGCGGAACCAGTACGCGGTGGCGGGCCGCAGGCCGCGGACGTCGGCCTTGACGGTGTGGTCGGTGGCCGCGTCGGTCGTGACGGTGCCCTGAGCGACGACGTTCTCGAAGCCCTCGTCCTGGGCGACCTGCCAGGTCACTTTCACGGGAGCGCCCTTGCCGGAGCCCGGCACGGCGTCCGAGGAGGGCGTGACGCGCGTCCACAGCAGGACGCCGTCGGGGAGGGGGTCGCCGGATGCCACGCCGTGCAGGAAGGCGGGGGATCCGGCGGCGTGCGCGCTGGGGAGTCCGCCCGCGAGGGGCAGCAGGGCCGCTGAGGCGGCGGTGGCCGCGACGACCGTGCGGCGCCGGGGATGTCCGGACGCGGGTCTTACTCCGGGGACAGAGGTTCGGGGTCTGTTATGGGTGTCGGTCACGGAGCCTGATGTTACGCACAAGTAGCCCCAACGGGCAGGCTGCGGACGGCAGTTCGTCTGCCCGTCGGGGCGGGTTCCGGCCAGGGCCGCGGCCGCGTCCTCCGGCGGGACAAGGCGGGGCCCGGGACCGGCGCCGGGCGGGGACGGCGGCACCGTGCGCCGCCGTCCCCGCCCGGGAGGCTCACTGCTTGGGAGGAGTGAGTTCGACGCCCAGCTTCTTCAGCTCGGCGGGGAGCTGCGACTGCTCGACGTCCTCGCCGTCGATGCGGATGGTCGGAGTCCCCTTGACCTTGCCCTTGTTGAAGTCCTCGACCATGTTCAGCGCCCACCTGTCGTAGGTGCCGTCCTCGACCGCCTTCTTGAACTCGGCGTTGCCCTTCAGCTCCGGCACCGAGTCGGCGACCTTCAGCAGGTAGGAGTCGTCGGCGAACTTGTCGGTCGACTCCTCCGGGTGGAACTCCTTGCTGTACAGCTTCTCGTGGTAGGCGAGGAACGCCTTCTCGCTCACGTTGAGGGACGCGCCCAGCGCGCTGATGGCGGTCTTCGAGCCCTCGCCCCCGACGTTGCCGTCGATCAGGTCGCCGAAGTGCATCTTGATCTTGTACTTGCCCTTGCTGGTCCCGTCGGAGAGGACCTTGCCGATGCCCTGCTCGAACTGGGCGCACGCGGGGCAGCGCAGGTCCTCGTACACATCGACCGTCTTCTTGGCGCTCTCCTGGCCGATCAGCACGCCGGAGCCCGAACTGCCCGTGGTGTTGGCCGGCTTGACGAGCTTCTGCTCCTTGGCCGCCTCCCAGCCGCTGGGCTCGTTCAGCTTGGTGATGCCGTAGAAGATGCCGCCGGCCACCGCGAGGACGCCGACGACCGAGACGCCGACGACGATCTGCCGGCGCATCTTCTCCTTCTTCGCCTGCCGTTCGCGCTCGACCCGCAGACGTTCGCGGGCGGCACGCTTGGCTTCCTGGCTGTTGCGCTTGCTCATGGGTCTTCTTCTCCGTATGACGTCACGCCGTGCGTGGGGGAGGGTGGACGGTTCGGTTCCGGCTCGGCTCGTGCGGCCCGGCGTCCGTGCCGGCGACCGGGCGCTCGCGGTGGCGGAGCCGCTCGCGGGCGCCGGGCGCGTACGCCTGCGAGGGTGCGGGACCCTCGCAGCCCGGTCTCAGGCCGCGATCGTCAGGGCGGGCGGGCCGCGCCGGTGCACGCTGTGCGTGAGCAGCGGCAGGGCGCGCGGCGCCTCGGGGGAGGCCCCGTTCGGCGCCGGCGCGGGGGATGCCTGCGCGCAGGTGCCGCGCCAGGCGGCGAACGCCACGCGCAGCGGCCGGAACGCGGCCACCGAGGCCGCGCGGAGGAGTCCCGCGAGCGCCGCCTCGCCGCGGCGCAGCCAGGCCGCGGCGGCGAGCCCTACCCCGACGTGGGCGGCGAGGAGCAGGAAGGGCGTCGTGGAGGGTGCCGTGTCCCACGGCCCCGGCGGCAGCCCCTCGGACAGGGACCGGGCGCCGTGGCGGCCCTCCGCGGCGACGCGTGCCAGGGGAGTGCCGAAGCTGCCCCCGCCGCACAGCAGGTCCACTCCGACCGAGCGCAGCGGCCCCGCGACGGGACCGCCCGCCTGCCCGTAACAGGTGTGCTGCCCGCTGGTGAAGACGGCGTCCGCCAGCAGTTCGAGCGGGACCAGCAGGGCGGCGATGCGCCCGTAGCCGCGTTCGCGGTCCGCGAGAGCGAAGGCCAGCAGGAAGATCACGCCGCCGACGGCGAGCAGCGGGGCGAGGGGGAGCGGCATCCCGGAGAGCAGCACATGCGCTCCGGCGGACAGGGTGACGCACAGCACGGTGAAGACGACCGCCCGTACTGTCCGTATGCCTGCCGCGTCCATGTCCATCGCCGGGAAAGTGTGCCACGGGGAGGGCTAAGAGGGCCCTAAAGATGCAGGGCTGTTTCCTCCGGCCCTCCCCCGCGGGCCCGTCACGGGTTCCGCAGACCGGGGATGCGGCCGTTGCGGAAGAGGTCGACGAAGACCTGGTGGTCCCGGCGAGTGGTCGATCCGTACGCGTGCGCGAACTCGACGAGCATCTCCGGGAAGCCTTCCTCGTCCTCGGAGATCGCGGCGTTGATGGCGTTCTCGGTGGAGAACGGCACGAGGGAGTGACCGCTCTCGTCGTCCGCTGCGGCGTGCATGGTGGCGGTGGCCCGGCCGAGGTCTCCGACGACCTGGGTGATCGCGTCCAGCTCGTCGAGGTCCGTCCAGTCGAGGTCGACGGCGTAGGGCGAGACCTCCGCGACGAGCTGGCCGACGCCGTGCAGCTCCGTCCAGCCGAGCCACGGGTCGGCGTGGGCCTGGAGGGCGCGCTGGGAGATCACCGTGCGGTGCCCCTCGTGGCGGAAGTAGCCGCGGATCTCGGGGTCGGTGACGTGCCGCGAGACGGCGGGCGTCTGCGCCTGCTTCATATAGATCACGAGGTCGTTCTCCAGGGCGTCGCTGTGCCCCTCCAGCAGGATGTTGTACGACGGCAGCCCGGCGCTCCCGATGCCGACGCCGCGGCGTCCCACGACGTCCTTGACGCGGTACGCGTCGGAGCGGAGACGCGTGCTGCCGGGGAGCGTGGAGACGTACGCGTCGAAGGCCTCCAGCACCCTGCCGCGGGTGTCCGCATCCAGCTCGACGGCTCCGCCGCCGGGCGTGAAGCGGCGCTCCCAGTCGCGCACTTCGGTCATCGTCTCCAGCAGGCCGAACCGGGTGTTGGAGCGGGCGGAGCGCAGCGCGTCCAGTACGGGGCCCCGCGCGGTGTCGAGGGTCAGGGACGGGACGTCCTCGCTCTTGGCGTCTCCGGCGAGGGCGCGGATGCGCTCGCGGTAGGCCTCCGCGTACGCGCGTACCAGGCCGGTGATCTGGCCGTCGCTGAGCGCCTTGGTGTAGCCGAGCAGGGCCACGGAGGCGGCGAACCGCTTGAGATCCCACGTGAACGGTCCGACGTACGCCTCGTCGAAGTCGTTGACGTTGAAGACGAGACGGCCGTTGGCGTCCATGTACGTGCCGAAGTTCTCGGCGTGCAGGTCCCCGTGGATCCACACCCTGCCCGTGCGGTCGTCGAGGTAGGGGCCGGTGTGCTTCCCGGCCTCGCCGTCGGCGGCCGTGGCGTCCGCGTAGAAGAGGCAGGCGGTGCCCCGGTAGAAGGCGAAGGCCGACGCGGCCATCTTGCGGAACTTGACCTGGAAGGCGGCCGGGTCGGCGGCCAGCAGTTCGCCGAAGGCGCAGTCGAAGACCTCGAGTATGCGCTCGGCACGCTCGTCCGCGGTGCCGTCCTGCAGCGTTGCCATGGGTGCCCTCCTGAGTGGGATGCCGCCGGTTCCCGGCGGATCGGCTGACCGAGCAGCAGTGGCAACGTACCGGGTGGCCGCGGCGCGCGAGTACCGGACTGCCGTGGAGGCGGCCGCTCGCACCGTCCGGCGTGCGGCTCGTACGGCGCGCTGCGCCGGAGGAGTGCGCGGGCGTGCCCGGCCCGGCTCCCGGGGCGTACCGGAAGGCAATATTCCGGGGGGAGTTGGACGGTCGCCGGAGCCGGGTGCGCGGACACCGGATGTCGGTGCCGGGACGTAGACTCCGAAGCCGTTCCAGCAATCCCCCCGGAGGTGTCCCGCGCCGTGACCCAGCAGCCGTTCACACATCTGCACGTGCACACTCAGTACTCGCTGCTGGACGGCGCGGCGCGGCTGAAGGACATGTTCAAGGCCTGCCGGGACATGGACATGTCGCACATCGCGATGACGGACCACGGCAACCTCCACGGCGCGTACGACTTCTTCCACCAGGCGAAGGACGCGGGGATCACTCCCGTCATGGGCATCGAGGCGTACGTCGCGCCGGACCACCGGCGCAACATGCGGCCGGTCAAGTGGGGCACCCCGCACCAGAAGCGCGACGACGTCTCCGGTAACGGTGCGTACACGCACATGACGATGTGGGCCAGGGACAAGGAGGGCCTGCACAACCTCTTCCGCGCGCAGTCCCGCGCCAGCCTCGAGGGCTTCTTCCGCAAGCCCCGCATGGACCGCGAGCTGCTCGCCGAGTACGCGAAGGGGATGATGGCCACCACCGGCTGCCCCTCCGGTGAGGTGAGCACCAAGATCCGCCTCGGGCAGATGGACGAAGCGGTTCAGGCGGCCGGCGAGTTCCAGGACATCTTCGGCAAAGAGAACTTCTTCGTCGAACTGATGGACCACAACATCGAGATCGACAGGCGGGCGCGCGCCGGCCTGGAAGAGGTCGCGAAGAGGATCGACGCCCCCTTCGTCGTCACCAACGACTCGCACTACACCTACGAACACGAGTCGGCGGCGCACGACACCCTGCTGTGCATCCAGACGGGCAGCAACCTCTCGGACCCGGACCGCTTCCGCTTCGACGGCGCCGGCTACTACCTGAAGTCCGCGGAGGAGATGTACGCCATCGACTCCTCCGAGGAGTGGCAGCAGGGCTGCCGCAACACGCAGCTGCTCATCGCCGAACGCGTCGACACGGCGGGCATGTTCGAGACGAAGAACCTGATGCCGCGCTTCGACGTGCCCGAGGGGTACGACGAGATCTCCTGGTTCAAGGAGGAGGTCAAGCGGGGCATGGCCCGCCGCTACCCCGGGGGCGTCCCCCAGGACCGGCAGGAGCTCGTGGAGTACGAGATGGACGTCATCATCTCGATGGGCTTTCCCGCGTACTTCCTCGTCGTCGCCGACTTCATCAACTGGGCGAAGGACAACGGCATCGCCGTGGGCCCCGGCCGAGGGTCCGCGGCGGGCTCGATCGTCTCCTACGCCATGGGCATCACCGACCTCGACCCCGTGACGCACGGGCTGATCTTCGAGCGCTTCCTCAACCCCGAGCGCGTCACCATGCCCGACGTCGACATCGACTTCGACGAGCGCAGGCGCGGCGACGTGATCCGGTACGTGACGGAGAAGTACGGCGCCGACAAGGTCGCCATGATCGGCACGTACGGCACCATCAAGGCCAAGAACGCCATCAAGGACTCGGCCCGCGTGCTGGGCTACCCGTACGCGATGGGGGACCGGATCACCAAGGCGATGCCGGCGGACGTCCTCGGCAAGGGCCTCCCGCTGTCGGGCATCACCGACAAGGACCACCCCCGCTACAGCGAGGCGGGCGAGATCCGCTCGATGTACGAGAACGAGCCGGACGTCACCAAGGTGATCGACGCGGCCCGCGGCATCGAGGGCCTGGTGCGGCAGATGGGCGTGCACGCGGCGGGCGTGATCATGTCCAGCGAGAAGCTGATCGACCACGTCCCGGTCTTCTCCCCGAAGAACGACGGCGTCGTCGTGACGCAGTGGGACTACCCCAGCTGTGAGGCGCTGGGCCTGCTGAAGATGGACTTCCTCGGCCTGCGCAACCTCACGATCATGGACGACGCGGTCAAGATGATCCGCAAGAACAAGGACGTCGACCTCAAGCTCCTCGATCTGCCGCTCGACGACCCCAAGACCTTCGAACTGCTCTGCCGTGGCGACACGTTGGGCGTGTTCCAGTTCGACGGCGGCCCCATGCGCTCCCTGCTGCGCATGATGAAGCCCGACAACTTCGAGGACATCTCCGCCGTCTCCGCGCTGTACCGGCCAGGCCCCATGGGCATGAACAGCCACATCAACTACGCGCTGCGCAAGAACGGCCAGCAGGAGATCACCCCGATCCACCCGGAGCTGGAGGAGCCCCTCAAAGAGGTCCTCGACATCACCTACGGCCTGATCGTCTATCAGGAGCAGGTGCAGAAGGCGGCCCAGGTGCTGGCGGGTTACTCCCTCGGCCAGGCCGACCTGCTCCGCCGCGCGATGGGCAAGAAGAAGAAGGAGGTTCTCGACAAGGAGTTCGTGAACTTCCAGAAGGGCATGCGCGACAACGGCTACTCGGACGAGGCGGTCCAGGCCGTGTGGGACGTCCTGGTGCCGTTCGCCGGCTACGCCTTCAACAAGGCGCACTCCTCGGCGTACGGCCTGGTCACCTACTGGACGGCCTACCTGAAGGCCAACTACCCCGCGGAGTACATGTCGGCGCTGCTCACCTCGGTGCGCGACGACAAGGACAAGTCGGCGGTCTACCTCAACGAGTGCCGCAAGATGGGCATCAGGGTCCTGCCGCCGGACGTCAACGAGTCGGTGGCCAACTTCACCTCGCGCGACGACCAGACCATCGTCTTCGGCCTGACCGCGGTGCGGAACGTCGGGCAGAACGTGGTCGACTCGATCGTCAAGTGCCGCAAGGCCAAGGGCAAGTACTCCTCCTTCCCCGACTTCCTGGACAAGGTGGAGGCGGTCGTCTGCAACAAGCGCACCGTCGAGTCGCTGATCAAGGCGGGCGCCTTCGACGAGATGGGGCACACCCGCAAGGGGCTCACGGCGCAGTTCGAGCCGATGATCGACAACGTCGTGCAGGTCAAACGCAAGGAGGCCGAGGGCCAGTTCGACCTGTTCGGCGACCTCGGCGGCGACGACGGCGACGACTCCCCGGGCTTCGGTCTCGACGTCACCTTCTCCGAGGAGGAATGGGAGAAGACCTACCTGCTCGCCCAGGAGCGGGAGATGCTCGGCCTGTACGTCTCCGACCACCCGCTCTTCGGCCTGGAGCACGTCCTGAACGACAGGGCGGACGCGGCGATCGCCCAACTCACCGGCGGCGACTACTCCGACGGTGCGATCGTCACCATCGGCGGCATCATCTCCGGGCTGCAGCGCAAGATGACCAAGCAGGGCAACGCCTGGGCCATCGCCACCGTCGAGGACCTGGCCGGCTCGATCGACTGCATGTTCTTCCCGGCGACCTACCAGCTGGTCTCCACCCAACTGGTCGAGGACGCCGTGGTCTTCGTTAAGGGACGTCTCGACAAGCGGGAGGACGTCCCCCGGCTGGTCGGGATGGAGCTGATGATCCCGGACCTGAGCGAGGCGTCCGCCAGCGCGCCCGTGACGATCACCATCCCCACGGTGAAGATCACACCACCGCTGGTGGAGAAGCTGGGCGAAGTGCTCACCCACCACCGCGGATCGAGCGAGGTGCGGGTCCGCCTCCAGGGGACGCGCAAGACGACGGTCCTCCGGCTGGACCGCCACCGCGTCACACCCGACCCGGCTCTCTTCGGAGACCTCAAGGAGCTGCTCGGCCCCTCCTGCATGGCGGGCTGAGCGGCAGGAACGGGAGGAGGGCGGCCCCGGGGCTGGGGCCGCCCTCTCCTTCGTGCGCGCCGACGTGCGGTGCCCAAGGGCACAGTGGTTTCAGTCTGACTTCGCTGACCTCTGTCCCGGCAGGGTCAGTTGTGGCCGAAGCGCCGCTGGTGCTTGCGTGCCACGTCTGCGGGGCTCGCCGTCCTTCCCGGCGACGGACGCTGCTGCCGGCCCTCTGCGGCACCGTCCTGGCTCGCTCCCTGATCGCGGTCGGCGGCCTCGGCCTTTCTCTGACTGCGGTCTTGGTTCCTGCCCTTGGTCATGATCGCCTCCTGGGGACCGTTGAACGTTGGGCCGAAATCAGCCTGGCATGCGGGAAACAAGCGCGCATTTCGAACAATCGGCGCGAGTGAGGCGCCTCTTCGCATTTCCATATCCGCACCACTCCGCTGTCGCCACGCCGATGAACGGGGCCCGGCTGAATAGCCCTGTACGGTCGGGCAGACTCGAAGGAAACGCAGCCTCGGCTGTGCTCGTGACCGAGAGTGGGTGGAACGTGGATCGCTGCGTCGTCCTGGTGGATGCCGGGTACCTGTTGGGCGCCGCCGCGAGTCTCCTGGCGGGTGAGCCGATGCGCTCCCGGATCAGCGTGGACCATGCGGCCCTGATCCGCGGACTGCGCGATCGGGCCGAAGCCGACACCCAGTGCGACCTGCTGCGGATCTACTGGTTCGACGGTGCCCCGGACAGGGTTCCGCAGCCCGAGCACCGCAGGCTCCGCGTGATGCCGCGCGTGACGGTGAGGCTCGGCGCTCTGACGCGGAGCGACGGCCGGTGGGCCCAGAAGGGCGTCGACGCGGCCATGCACGCCGAGCTCACCGAACTGGCCCGCAACCGGGCCTGCTCCGACATCGTGCTCGTCACCGGCGACGGGGACCTGCTGCCCGGCCTGATGTCCGCGAAGGAGCACGGCGTCGCGGTGCACCTGTGGGCCGTTCAGGCGGCCGACGGCGACTACAACCAGTCGGAGGACCTGGTCGCCGAGGCCGACGAGCGGCGCGTACTGGACCGCAGCTGGATCACCGAGGCCGTACGGGCCACCGAGCCGCCCGGCGTCTGCGCGCCGCAGTCCGCCTCCCGTCCGGAGATCGCCGCGATCCTCTCGGCGCCGCTGCCGGAGACGGCGAAGAACGGCAACGCGCCTTCCGCCCAGGCCCCGCCCACCCCGCAGGGCCAGGCCGTCCCGGCGGCCACACCCGCGGCGCCGGAGCCCGAGACGCCCGCCGACGCCGTCCCGGCGCCGCCCGCCGGAAGCGAACCGCAGGACGAGAGCGCGAGTACGGGCAGGAACGCCGCCGGAGTGCCCACGCCCAAGGACCTCGCGGGCCTCGCCCGCCCCCAGCCCGGGGGCGGAGGGCAGGCCACGCCGCCGGGAGCGACGCTGCGCTGGTCCTCGGAGCGGGGCTGGGTGGAGCGCGGAACGCCCGGAGAGAGCCCGGAGATCGCCGCCCTGCCCACCCTCGCCCAGCTCACGACCGCGGAGCAGCGCTGGGCGGACCGCGAGGAGGACATCACCGCCGTCAGCGGTGACCCGTTCGAGGTCGGCCAGGTCTTCGCCCGCCGCTGGCTGGAGCGGCTCTCCGCGTCCGCGAACGTCCAGACCCTCGCCGGGGAGTACCCGCGCATCCCGCACCGCATCGACGGTGAGCTGCTGCGCTATGCCGCCCGTTTCGGGCTGCTCGCACACAAGGACGACCAGATCGACGAGCACGACCGCTACGCGATCCGGGCCGGATTCTGGCGCGAGATCGACGCCCCCGTGGCGGGGCAGCAGGCCCCCGCCGAGGACGCCCCGGTCTCCGACTGAGCGGCCGCCGCCCCCTCCCGGTCCGCCGCCGCAAGGCCCGTTGTCCGCCGCCCGGCGCCGCAGCGTAGGCTCGTCGCTCGTGGGAACCGGCACGCGGCAGCAGCAAGTCAACAGCGTCGACGAACGGACGCGGGACGCCGTGCGCATAACCGGCCTAATCAAGACCTACCCCGCGGCCAGGGGCCGCCGGGGCGAGCCGCCCGCACCGCCCGTACGCGCCTGCGACGGTGTCGACCTCCGCGTCCGGCCGGGCGAGGTCTTCGGACTGCTCGGCCCGAACGGGGCGGGGAAGTCGACCGTCGTCAGGCAGCTCACCGGTCTGCTGCGCCCCGACGCGGGCGCTGTCGAAGTGCTCGGCCACGATCTCGTACGCCATCCGGAACGGGCAGCCAGGCTGCTCGCCTACCTCGGCCAGGAGTCCAGCGCCCTCGACGAGCTGACGGTCGCGCTCGCCGCGGAGACCACGGGCCGGCTGCGCGGTCTCGGCACCGCCGCCGCGCGCCGGGAACGCGACGCCGTTCTGGAGGAACTGGGCCTCGCGAAGATCGCCGGGCGCCCCCTGAAGAAGCTCTCCGGCGGGCAGCGCCGGCTGGCGTGCGTCGCGGCGGCGCTCGTCGGCAGGCGGCCGCTGCTCGTACTCGACGAGCCGACCACCGGCATGGACCCCGTGGCGCGCCGTGCGGTGTGGGCGGCCGTCGACCGCCGGCGCTCCGAGGACGGAGCGACCGTCGTGCTCGTGACGCACAACGTCATCGAGGCCGAGACGGTGCTGGACAGGGTGGCCGTGCTCGACCGCGGCCGGGTGATCGCGTGTGACACTCCCGGCGGGCTGAAGTCGCTGGTGGGCGACGACGTACGGCTGGACCTGGTCTGGCGGGACAGTCCGCCGCTCGACGTCCCGCGGCTCGCCGGACTGGCGGAGCGCGCCACCGTCTCCGGGCGCCGCTGGACGCTGCGCATGACGCCGGAGGACGCACGCGAGGCGGTCTCCGTCGTGACGACCGGTCCGGCTTTCGCTGCGTTGGACGACTTCTCGCTGGCCACGCCCAGCCTGGAGGACGTGTACCTGTCGCTGGGCGGCAGCGGGGAAGGTCTGGTGAAGCTGTGAGCACGGCCGCGACATCGCGGGCTGCACGCTCGGCCCGGGGGGACGCCCGGGCCGACCGGTCGGGACGAGCGGACGGAGCGGGACGGGAGAAGCCCGCGGACGGGCAGGTGCCCGCCGCCCGGCCGGCCCCCGACCCGGACGCGGCGGCCGTGGCCGCGGCGCTGCCCGACGCGTCCGGCGCGCAGCCCGCGCCGCTGGCGCCCCGCGCCCGGCTGTGGCCCTCGCTGGGCGCCGTCTACCGGGCGCAGCTGTCGCGGGCCCGCGTGGCCCGCATCCCGCTGCTCTTCGTGGCGACGTTCCAGTCGCTGGGGATCATGGTGCTGATGAGGGGCGTCGTGGACGGGGGAGCGGAGTCGCGCGCCGTCGTCGCCGGGTCCAGCGTCCTCGTCGTGGCCTTCGTCGCGCTGAACCTCCTCGCGCAGTACTTCGGCCAGCTGCGTGCCGGAGGCGGACTGGACCACTACGCGACGCTGCCGGTGCCCGCCGCCGCGGTCGTGCTGGGGGCGGCCGCAGCGTATGCGTCGTTCACGGTGCCGGGGGTTCTCGTGACGGCCGTCGCGGGCGGACTCCTGTACCAGCTGCCGCTGGGCGGGCTGTGGCTGCTCGCCGCCGTCATCCCGCTGGCGGGTGCCGCCCTGGCCGGGCTCGGTGCGGCGCTGGGGCTGCTGGCGCCCAGACCGGAGCTGGCCACGCTCTGCGGCCAGCTGGGGATGTCCGCGGCGCTGCTGCTGGGGGTGCTGCCCGGCGGCCAGCTTCCCGCGCCGGTCGCGCTGGTGCGGGACCTGTTGCCCTCGACGTACGGCGTCGAAGCCCTCACACGCGCCTTCGAGGCCCACCCCGACTGGGGTCATGCGGGCCTGGACCTGGGGGTGTGCGCGTGCGTCGGCGCCGTCTCCCTGGCGCTGGCGACGTGGGCCTACCGGCGAGCCGCGGTGCGCTGAGCAGCGGCGGGTGCGCCGAGGGTGACGTCATCTGCCGCCCGCTGCCCGAACACGCGCCCGTCCCTGGCACGATGGCGTCGTGAACGCACCGACGCCTTCATCACCCGATCCAGGACGCCCACCGCGCTCCCACCGCGACGACGGCCGGCGAGCGCGGTCCCGGCCGGCCGGACAGCCCGCAGATCCGCACGGCGCTCCCGGCGGCCCGTACGGCGGTCACGGCCCGTACGGCTCCTACGGCGAGCAGGGCGCGTACGGCTTCCGTGACTCCTACGGAGGCGGCGGGTACGGCGGGGACGCCCCGTACGGCGGCCGGCACGGCGGTGATCCGTACGGGGGCCCGAACGGAGGCGCCGGCGACCCGCATGGCGGCGGGTACGCCGGTGATCCGTACGAGGGGCGGAACGGGCAGGGCGACGACGTCCCGGCGTATCCGGAGTACCCCGAGTACCCGGAGCACAGGGCGGACCGCCCGGAGGTGCGGCGCGAGGTCCTCGACGGACTGCTGTGCGCCCTCGTCGTGACCGCGCTCGGCGTGGGCCTCGGACTGATGTGGCTGTGGCTGGCGCCCCGGGTCCCGCTGGTGACCGTCGACGGTGCGGTCTTCCTCAAGGACCCCGAGGGCGAGGAGGCCATCGGGGCGGACGGCACGTTCGTGCTCCTGGCGATCGGCTTCGGCGTGGTCACGGGGGCGCTGGCCTTCCTGCGCAGCCGCGGAGGCGGCGTCGGCATCGTGGTGGGGCTGACGGCCGGTGCGCTGCTGGGGTCCCTGCTGGCGTGGGGGCTCGGCGTGTGGCTGGGCCCCGACACGGATCTGGTGGCGGCGGCGAAGGCCGCCGGTGAGGGCAAGACGTTCGACGGGCCGTTGAAGCTGCAGGCGAAGAGTGCGCTGCTCGTGTGGCCGCTGCTGGCTCTGATCGTGCATCTGGCGCTGACCGGGTTGTTCGGAAAACGCGACCCCGACCCCGGGGACCCGTACTACCCGGCGCCGGGCGGCGAGGGAGCCCACGGCCGGTAGCGGCGTTCTCCGCCCGTCCGGAGCGCGGAGGCCGTCGGCTCTCGGCGAGGCGCGAGCGGGGTGCGTCTCACGCGCCGCCCGTGCGGGCGATGGGCGCCGTGACCGCCCCGGTGAGCGCGGCCAGGTCGCCCGGGGCCAGCTCGATCTCCAGCCCGCGGCGGCCCGCGGAGACGCAGACGGCGGCGTGGCCCAGAGCCGAGCTGTCGAGAATCGTGGGCAGCCGCTTGCGCTGTCCCAGTGGTGAGACCCCGCCGAGCACGTAGCCGGTCGTGCGTTCGACGTCGGCCGGGTCCGCCATGGCGGCGCGCTTCCCGCCGGCGGCGGACGCCAGTGCCTTCAGGTCGAGGGACGAGGAGACGGGCACGACGGCCACGGTCAGCGCTCCGTCGACCTGCGCCACGAGGGTCTTGAAGACCTGTCCGGGCGGCAGGCCCAGCGCCTCCGCCGCTTCGGCGCCGTAGGAGGGCGCCGCGGGATCGTGCTCGTAGGAGTGCGTGGTGAACTCCACGCCCGCGCGTGAGGCGGCGAGCGTCGCCGGCGTCGCCGCCGTCTGCTGCCGCTGCTTCTTCTTCGCCATGCTTTCCGCCCCGCCTTCGGACTGTCTCCGTCTGCGGCCCGGCGTGCGGACCGCCGTGTCCCACTGCCTGCGGTCAGGGCCTCGGGGAGACCCCTGGACCGCGTGCGAGCGACGAGGTGCCCTCGCCGCGCAACGCCGTCCGGCGCATCCCGCCGTACTGGACGCCGGTGCCCGACGCCCTTCCGGCCGGGCTCAGTTCGGGCTTGTCGGCTCGCGCGTGAGATCCGCCGCAGGCAGCGACGGCAGCTTCCCGATGACGGCTGTCTCGCGCCGCAGGAGCTTCAGTTCGTCCGCCAGCCGCGTCGCCGTGTCAGGTGCCTGGAGCAGCCGCTGCTTCGTCGGGGTGTCCAGGATGGTCGCCGCGGCCACCAGGTAGGAGACGACTGACGGGTCGTCCGGCAGTTCCTGCCCGGCGGCGAGTGTCCGCTCGCGGGCGCTGGCGAGGCGCTTCTGGTAAGCGCGGAAGGCGCGCAGCACACCGGAGGCGAGCGCTCCGGCGCCGTCCCCCTCCTCCTCCGGCAACTCCTCGATCTCGCCCATGAGGTACGGCCCGCTCGCGTCCACCGAGTGGAGCCTGAAGCGGGTGGTGCCCGTGGCGAGCACTTCGTACCCGGCGCTGTCGGAGGACTGCTCGTCCTCGACGGAGGCGTCGTCGACGCCCGCACCGGTGCCGCCCGCGGCTCCGGACGGGGCGGTGCCGGGAGGGGTGCCGCCGGAGCCGCCCGAACGCTCGCGGATGGTCGAGGCGTCGGCGATGCAGCCCACGGCGTAGAAGGACGCCATGGGGTCGGGTCCGAAGCCGGCGGTCGGGTCCGCGCCGGGCGACGGCGCGGACTCGGGCAGCCCCGTCGACGTCTGGGCGACCTCGCGGCCGTCCCGGATGGCGACGACGCCGAACCGGCGAGGTGCGTCCTCGGGGATCTCCAGCAGGTCCCGCATCAGCGCGCGGTACCGCTGCTCGAAGATGTTCAACGGCAGCACGAGGCCAGGGAACAGCACCGAGTTGAGCGGGAAGAGCGGAAGCGCGGTTGTCACAACGAGTAAGCCTAAAGCCTTCGGGCCGTGTCGGGTGTGCCTGAGCGATCAGGGAGTTCGCGGTGGCGGGCGGGACGGACCTGCGGCGGGCAACCGTGCGGACCGTCCCGGGGCCGGTCCGCGCCGCGGCCACCCGGGCCGTGCCGTTCGTACGCGACGCGCGCCGGTACGGCCGCCCGCCTCCCTGCTCACTGGCGCCGCAGCAGCCGCGTCGCCCCCGTCGCGACGGTCGTCGCGAGGACCCAGCCCAGCATGATCAGGGTCGCCGCCACCCATTGGTGGTATCCGGCCGGGTTCCACGCGGTGTCCTGCCCGAAGGTGATGACGGGGAGCAGCAGGTCCAGCGCGTACAGGGGCGCGTTCCAGTGCGGCGACTCGCCGCCTTTGAGCGGGTCGGGCGGGTTCGCTCCGAAGAAGAGGGCGCTCGCCGCCCACAGGACGGCCATCCACAGCGCGGCCTGCGCGGGGCGGTATCCGTAGGCGACCGTCCAGTCCTGCAGGTAGCCCCACACCTTCCCCACCAGCGGCAGAGTCTCCCGGCGGCGGCGCTGCTTGGCGAGGAGCACGGCGCGCGCGTTGGTGTCCTCACCGCAGTTGCGGTACATCAGCGCCAACTGCTCGTAGGGGAGCGGCGAGTACTCCGGGGTGGCGGCCGCGAGCCACTGCAGGCGCTCGCGGACGTTGAAGTGCCCCTCCTTGGGAATGGCCTGCTGGTAGGTGAAGCCCGCCATCCACAGCCGCTGGTCGCGGGGCCAGCTGCCGACGCGGTCCAGTAACTTCTCGACGGCGGCGCCGGAGAGCACGACCAGGCCGCGTTCCGGAGCGCGCGGCGTGAAGTTCAGCTCCGGCGTCTGGATGCGGCGCAGGGAGAGTTCCTGGTCCCGCTGGAGTTCGAAGCGGGCGTTCTCGATGACGAGCGACGAGTTGAACCGCCCGTCGTCCAGCACCATCCCGCCCGTGCACTCGAAGTGCCGGGTGCGCCAGCGGCTCGTGTTCTCGGACGTGAAGGGGACGGGGGTGCCGGCGGCGGGCGTGGCCCCCATGAGCTGCGGGGAGCGGCTGCGGTTGGCGTCGGCGAAGCTGGCGACGTGCTCCACGGTCATCTGCGGGGCGTACAGCGCGTAGCGGCCGTTGCGGTTGCGCAGCACCGTCCCGAACATGTGCAGCGAGCTGCCGATCGTGGCGCCGCGGAGGCTGAACTCGCCGTCCGTCATCAGCAGGCTCGCCTGCAGTTCCTGGGAGACGGTGATGCCGTCGGCGGCGACGGCCCTGTTGCGGCGGCCGCTGCCGATCGTCGCCTCGTTGAGCATCAGGTCGGTGCCGATGGTGGCGTCGGTGAGCTTGACGCCCTCCGGTATGGAGCAGCGGGGCAGGTGCAGGTCGCCGTCGGTGGTCAGCCGGGCGGCCTCGAGGCGCGGTATGTAGCAGTCGACGAGGCGTGCGGTGTGGATGCGCGCCTCGGCCATCCGCACCTCCGAGTCGAAGCGGCACTGCCGCAGTTCGAAGTACGGCTCGATGGCGCCGCCCGAGAGGTCCAGTACGTCCGTGATCTGGGCCCCGGCCAGGTGCAGCGAGGCGACGCGGCCCAGCAGGGGCGGCGGGCCGTGCAGCAGCAGCAGCGAGATGACGCGCGCGCGGACGGTCCGGTCCGGCCCCCAGACGTGGTCGCCGTTGGGGTCGTCCAGTTCCGCCTCGCCGGTGCGCAGGTCGTACGCGCTGCCGTTGAGGAACGCCTGCCACATTCCCCACTCGGCTCTCGTGAGCCAGGAAGGCGGCTCTCTGGACTCCAGGTCCTCGCTCACCGGGTCGCTTCCCCCTCGGTCTGTGACTGTGCTGGTCGGGACGGGTCTCCGGGCCCCCGCCCCGGCGTCCGTCCGCTTCATTCCCTCTCTGTGACCGTATGAACGCCAGAGGCGACGATCGTCTCCTGGGATGCGTATCACTCACTGATACGGAAGCCCGGTGGCCGGAGGCGGTCTGAGAGACTGGATCCGTGATCTCCCGAATCGACCTGCGCGGTTCCGCCGTCTCCTCCGACGGCGGCATCGACCGTGACCTGCTGCCCCGTGCCGAGCTCGACGTCGAGGCCGCCCTGGGGAAGGTGCGGCCCATCTGTGACGACGTCCGGCATCGTGGCACAGCGGCGCTCGTCGACTACGCGCGGCGGTTCGACGGTGTGACGCTGGAGCGCGTGCGGGTACCCCGGGAGGCGCTTTCGGAGGCGCTGGAGCAGCTCGACCCGGAGGTACGCAGGGCGCTGGAGGAGTCGGTGCGGCGGGCCCGCATCGTCCACCGCGCGCAGCGGCGCGGCGACTCGACGGTGAACGTGGTGCCCGGTGGCACCGTCACGGAGCGCTGGGTGCCGGTCGAGCGGGTCGGGCTCTACGTGCCCGGCGGCCGTGCCGTCTACCCGTCGTCCGTGGTCATGAACGTGGTGCCCGCGCAGGAGGCCGGGGTCGGCTCGCTGGCGGTCACCTCGCCGCCGCAGCCCGAGTTCGGGGGCCTGCCGCACCCGACGATCCTGGCGGCGTGCGAGTTGCTCGGGGTCGACGAGGTCTACGCGGCCGGCGGCGCGCAAGCTGTCGCGATGTTCGCGTACGGCACTGACGAGTGCCCTCCCGCGCAGCTCGTCACCGGGCCCGGCAACATCTACGTCGCCGCGGCGAAGCGCCTGCTCAAGGGCCGTATCGGCATCGACTCCGAGGCCGGCCCCACCGAGATCGCGGTCCTCGCCGACTCCTCCGCCGACCCGGCGCACGTGGCCGCCGACCTCGTCAGCCAGGCCGAGCACGACACCGTGGCCGCGGCCGTGCTGGTCACGCCGTCGGTGGAGCTGGCCGAGGCCGTCGAGGGCGAGCTGAAGGAGCAGGTCGCCGCGGCGCGGCACCGAGAGCGGATCACCGAGGCGCTCGCGGGACGCCAGTCGGGCATCGTGCTCGTCGACTCCCTCGAGGACGGACTCGCGGTGGTGAACGCCTACGCCGCCGAGCACCTGGAGATCCAGACGCAGGACGCAGCGGAGTGGGCGGCCCGCGTGCGCAACGCGGGCGCCGTCTTCGTCGGTCCCTACGCGCCCGTCTCCCTCGGCGACTACTGCGCGGGCTCCAACCACGTGCTGCCGACCGGCGGTTGCGCGTGCCACTCCTCCGGCCTGTCGGTGCAGTCCTTCCTGCGCGGCATCCACGTCGTGGAGTACACGCGCGACGCGCTGGCCGAGGTCACGCACCACGTCGTCGCCCTCGCGGAGGCGGAGGACCTGCCCGCGCACGGGATGGCGCTGAAGGCAAGGTTCGAGTGGAAGGTGCCGCAGAGCAAGTGACCGGCATGGAAGCTCTCCCCGTCCGGGACGAGCTGCGAGGAAAGTCCCCGTACGGCGCCCCGCAGCTGGACGTGCCCGTACGGCTGAACACGAACGAGAACCCGTACCCGCTGCCCGAGGAGCTGGTGCGGCGAATCGGCGAACGCGTCACCGAGGCCGCGCGCACCCTCAACCGCTACCCGGACCGGGACGCCGTCGAGCTGCGCACCGCCCTCGCCGCGTACCTGACCGGGGCCGCCGGTATCACGGTGGAGCGGGAACAGGTCTGGGCCGCCAACGGCTCCAACGAGATCATCCAGCAGCTGCTGCAGACGTTCGGCGGACCGGGGCGCACGGCGATCGGCTTCGAGCCCTCGTACTCGATGCACGCGCTCATCGCCCGCGGCACCGGCACGGGCTGGCTGTCCGGCCCCCGCCGTGCGGACTTCACGATCGACGCTCCGGCAGCGGCGGAGGCCATAGCGGAGCAGCAGCCCGACGTGGTCTTCGTCTGCTCGCCCAACAACCCCACGGGCACCGCCGTCGATCCCGAGACCGTGCTCGCGCTGTACGACGCGGCGCAGGCGGCCAAGCCGTCCATGGTGATCGTCGACGAGGCGTACGGCGAGTTCTCGCACCGCCCCTCGCTGCTGCCGCTGCTGGAGGGCCGTCCGAACCTCGTGGTGACCCGTACGATGTCGAAGGCGTTCGGAGCGGCGGGGCTGCGGCTCGGCTACCTGGCGGCGGACCCCGGCGTCGTCGACGCGGTGCAGCTGGTCCGGCTGCCCTACCACCTCTCGGCGGTCACGCAGGCGACCGCGCTGGCCGCCCTCGAACACACCGGGACGCTGCTCGGATACGTCCAGCGGCTCAAGGACGAGCGGGACCGGCTGGTGCGTGAGCTGCGGGCCCTCGGCTGCGAAGTCACCGACTCCGACGCCAACTTCGTCCAATTCGGCACGTTCGACGACGCACACGCCACCTGGCGGGCGCTGCTGGAGCACGGCGTCCTCGTCCGGGACAACGGCGTGCCCGGCCGGCTGAGGGTGACCGCCGGCACGCCCGAAGAGAACGACGCGTTCCTCGACGCGGTACGCGCAGTGACAAAGGAGACCCCTCGATGACTCTGGCCCGCGTGGGCCGCGTCGAGCGCACCACCAAGGAGACCTCGGTCCTCGTCGAGATCAACCTCGACGGAACCGGGAAGGTGGATGTCGCGACAGGCGTCGGCTTCTACGACCACATGCTCGACCAGCTCGGCCGCCACGGCCTCTTCGACCTGTCGGTCAAGACCGAGGGCGACCTGCACATCGACAGCCACCACACCATCGAGGACACCTCTCTCGCGCTCGGCGCCGCCTTCAAGCAGGCCCTCGGCGACAAGCGCGGCATCGTCCGCTTCGCCGACGCGTCGGTGCCGCTGGACGAGTCGCTGGCGCGGGTGACCGTCGACCTGTCGGGACGCCCGTACCTGGTGCACACCGAACCCGACGGTATGGCCCCCATGATCGGCGAGTACGACACGACGATGACGCGGCACATCCTGGAGTCCTTCGTCGCCCAGGCGCAGGTCGCCCTGCACGTGCACGTCCCGTACGGGCGCAACGCGCACCACATCGTCGAGTGCCAGTTCAAGGCGCTGGCCCGCGCGCTGCGCTACGCCAGCGAGATCGACCCCCGGCAGACCGGGATCCCCTCGACGAAGGGCGCACTGTGACGGGTCTCGCGGCGGTTCTCATCTTCGTCGGCCTGTTCCTGCTCGGCGGCGCCATCTCGTTCTGGCGGCAGAAGCTGCCGAAGAGCGTCGTCGCCGTCCTCGGCAGCGGCGCGCTGCTGGCGCTGCTCGCCGGAGTCCTGCGGCTGGAGGTGTGGTCATGAGCGGACGCAAGCGAGTGGTGGTCTTCGACTACGGCTTCGGCAACGTGCGTTCGGCCGAGCGGGCCCTCGTACGGGCGGGCGCCGACGTCGAGATCACCCGCGACTACGACGCCTCCATGGAGGCCGACGGGCTGCTGGTGCCCGGAGTCGGGGCGTTCGCCGCCTGCATGGAGGGGCTGCGTGAGGCCCGCGGCGACTGGATCGTCGAGCGGCGCCTGGCCGGGGGACGCCCCGTGATGGGCATCTGCGTGGGCATGCAGATCCTCTTCTCGCGGGGCATCGAGCACGGCGTGGAGGCGGAAGGCCTCGGCGAATGGCCGGGCACGGTCGGGCCGTTGAAGGCCGACGCCGACCACACCGTGCCCCACATGGGCTGGAACACCGTGGCGCCCGCGGCCGGTTCGCGTCTCTTCGCCGGGCTGGACGGGGACACGCGCTACTACTTCGTCCACTCCTACGCCGTGCAGGACTGGGAACTGACCTCCACGAACCCGGCGATGCGCGCACCGCTCGTCAGCTGGGCCGAGCACGGAGCACCGTTCGTCGCGGCCGTGGAGAACGGCCCGCTCTGGGCCACGCAGTTCCACCCGGAGAAGTCGGGTGACGCAGGCGCCCGGCTGCTCGCCAACTGGACCGCCACGCTCTGACGTCCGGCCGCCGAGCCGCACCCGTACCACCACTTCGAAGCCCGGAGATGCCGAAAGTGCCCGAATCCTCCCGACAGTCCGCCCGCAAGCTGGAGCTCCTTCCCGCCGTCGACGTCCGCGACGGACAGGCCGTACGCCTCGTGCACGGCGAATCGGGTTCCGAGACGGCCTACGGCGACCCGCTGCAGGCAGCGCTCGCCTGGCAGAGCGCCGGCGCCGAGTGGCTGCACCTCGTGGACCTCGACGCGGCCTTCGGCACGGGCGACAACCGCGCCCGTATCGCCGAGGTCGCCCGTGCCATGGACATCAAGGTCGAGCTGTCCGGCGGCATCCGCGACGACGACACCCTCGCGGCTGCCCTCGCCACCGGGTGCCGCCGTGTCAACCTCGGTACGGCCGCGCTGGAGACGCCCGAGTGGGTCGCCAAGGTCATCGCCGAGCACGGCGACAAGATCGCCGTCGGTCTCGACGTCCGGGGGACGACGCTGCGCGGCCGCGGCTGGACGCGGGACGGCGGCGACCTGTACGAGACCCTGGAGCGGCTCGACGCGGAGGGCTGCGCGCGCTACGTCGTGACCGACATCAACAAGGACGGCACCCTCAAGGGCCCCAACCTCGAACTGCTGCGCAACGTCTGTGCCGCCACTGACCGCCCCGTCGTCGCCTCCGGCGGCGTCTCCTCCCTCGACGACCTGCGTGCGATCGCGTCGCTGGTGCCGGAGGGCGTCGAAGGCGCGATCGTGGGGAAGGCCCTCTACGCCAAGGCGTTCACCCTGGAAGAGGCTTTGGAGGCCGTCTCGTCATGACTCCGCCCGAATCGCGCGACGTCGAGCGTGTCCAGTCCGGCAGCCCCTGGGAGGAGTCGATCGGTTTCGCTCGCGCCGTCGCGGCGGGCGACCGGGTGCTCGTTGCCGGGACGCTACCCCTCGCCGACGGCGGCGAGCTGATGGGCGAGGGCAACCCGTACGAGCAGACGAAGGCGGCGTTCGGCAACGCGCTGAAGGCGCTGGCGCCCTTCGGGCTCGACGCGTCGTCGGTGATCCGCACCCGGATCTACCTCACGCACTCGCGCGACGTGGAGTTCGCGGGCCGTGCGCACCGGGAGATCTTCGACGAGGTGCGGCCCGCCGCAACCGTGGTGGTCGTCTCCGGTTTCGTGGACTCCCGGGTGCTGGTGGAAGTAGAACTCGAAGCCTTCCGGGCCGCGTAGCCGCGCCGCGGCAAGCCCCCGGAACCCCGGAACGTACAACTGCCGTACGCGTGCTGCGAGTCGACGTCGCACGCGGCACGCACCTGCGAGGAGCAACACAGCAATGTCCGTCGCCGTACGAGTCATCCCCTGCCTGGACGTGGACGCCGGCCGAGTCGTCAAAGGCGTCAATTTCCAGAACCTGCGCGACGCCGGGGACCCGGTCGAGATGGCCAAGGTCTACGACGCGGAGGGCGCCGACGAGCTGACCTTCCTCGACATCACGGCGTCCTCGTCGGACCGGGAGACCACGTACGACGTCGTGCGGCGCACAGCCGAGCAGGTCTTCATCCCGCTGACGGTCGGAGGCGGCGTGCGCACAGGCGACGACGTCGACCGGCTGCTGCGCGCCGGCGCCGACAAGGTCGGGGTGAACACCGCCGCCATCGCACGTCCCGACCTGATCCGGGAGATCGCGGAACGCTTCGGCCGCCAGGTGCTCGTCCTCTCCGTGGACGCGCGGCGCTGCGGCGACGGCACCTCCACACCTTCGGGATTCGAGGTGACCACGCACGGGGGCCGCCGCGGCACGGGCATCGACGCCGTCGAATGGGCGCACAGGGCCGGGGAGCTGGGTGCGGGGGAGATCCTGCTGAACTCCATGGACGCCGACGGCACGAAGGACGGCTACGACACGCGGATGATCGAAGCGGTCCGCGCCCAGGTGACGGTTCCGGTGATCGCGTCCGGCGGCGCCGGACGGCTGGAGCACTTCCCGTCAGCCGTCGGCGCGGGCGCGGACGCGGTGCTGGCCGCCTCGGTCTTCCACTTCGGCGACCTGCGCATCGGCGACGTCAAGCACGCCCTGAAGGAAGCGGGCCACCCGGTGCGGTGAACGCACGGCGCTGTCCTCCCGTGGCGTGAACATCCCCGTGTCGACTCACTGTTCACAGCGCCTATGACATCCTTTTCTCTCGCCTGGAGAGGATGGAGAGGATCATGGGGGACCACTTCAAGACGGACATCGATCAACTCGCTTCGTTCACAAAGGGATTGCAGTCGGCCAACGATTCCCTCGAAGAAGTGCGGAAGGCGATGCAGGAGGTGCGCGGGGACCAGATCGGAACCTCCGAACTGGACGAGGCGTGCGACGAGTTCCAGGGCCGCTGGAAGTACGGCTCCGAGCAGATCAAGGAACGCATCGAAAAGCTGACCGAGGGCCTCCAGAAGAACACTGAGGGCTACCGCGAGGTAGAGAACTCTCTTGAAGAGAGCTTCAAGCGCGCTGCTGAGGGGGTGTGAGCACGGTGGCTGCCAACCCGTATCCGCACCTCGGCTGGAACCGGTACCAGGCCAGCCCACCGAAGTGAACAGCTTGCAAGGCAAGCTGACTCGCTCTGCGAGCGCGCTTAAAACCGCGCACGAAAAGATCGAGAAGCTGATCGGTGAGTCGGGCTTCTGGGAGGGCGACGCCGCTGTCGCGTTCCGTGAGGCCCTAGACGGCGACCTCCCGAAGTATCTGAAGGATGCCCACACGTCCGTCGAGAAGGCTGCTACGCAACTCGGCCGATGGCACACCGGACTGACGAGTCGCCGCGATCTGGCAAAGAAATACGACACGGAAGCCGCAGACCACAAGGGTGATCTGAAGACTGCTCAGGGAAAGCACGACAAGGCCAAGGCGAACCCCGACCTCAAACTCGCGGGCAAGACTTTCAACAGCCACGCGGAACTCGACGCGGCGCAGAGTCGGCTGGACGCGGCCAACAATCAGCTCAAGACGGCAACGTCGGCGGTCAACAAGGCGCAGGGGGCGCTGGATGCCGTCATCAAGAAGGCCAAGGAGCTGGAGAGCCAGCATTCAGAGCAGGCGAGGAAGATCGCACAGGAGTTGAAGGACTCCACGAAGGACCTTGCGCCGGAAGAGCCCGGCTGGCTCAGCAAGGCCATGGGCTGGATCGGCGACCACCTCACGGACATCCTCAGCGTGGCAGCTGCCGTGGCTGGCCTCTTGGCTCTGATCTGCACGGGGCCGTTCGGCGTCGCGTTTCTGTTGGCCGCGGCAGCTCTGAGTGCGGCGACTGCTGCGTCACGGCTGTCGGATCCCGAGGTGCTCGCCTCACTCAAGGACGGCTTCACCAAGGGTGAGTTCGACGCGGACTTCTGGTCGAACGCCGTAGGGTTCGCGGGCGATGCCCTGGGCGTGGTTCCCGGGGCGGGTGCCGCGGCCCGCGGCCTCAACGGTGCGGTGCAGTCGACGCGTTTCGCCTCCGAGTCCGTCACCGTGGGGCAGTTCCTTGGACGCTTCGCGGATGACACCGTCACGGCCGCGGGAAGAATCGCGACTGCCGGTGCCGCGAATCCTGTCGGGGACTTGGTGGCTCGGGCTGCTGGCGGCAATCAGGGAGTCAGGGTCGCGATGGACTATGTCTCGCCAGTCGCCGGCGCGGTCACCTCCGGATCCGGCCTGGTCGCGGGTGACAGCGATGGTGTCAAGAACACCGGCACAGGTGTCGACGCCGGCCGCGCGGCTCTGTTCGACGGTCCCGGAGCCATCGACACAATTGTCCAGAACGGAAGGCTGGTGTTCCGTTGACTGGCGCGATGGGGGTCGCGGGTGCCAAGGCGGAGCCGCTGCCGCGGTTGGTGATCGATGACTCCGCCCGGGATACGACATCCAAGATCTGGTACGCGCTGCCGAGCGGCTTCATGGCCGTGCCGCTTGAACGTCTCTCCCCGTCCACGGGCTCGGAGCCGGAGCAGCAACTAGAGAAGGTCGAGACGCTGGTGCTGGATGCTGCCCCGGCAGAGGTAAGAGAGCACTATCTCGGTGCGCTGAGGGACGTGCGCGCCATGGCCGAGTATATGCAGCGTGAAGAAATCATCGACTGCTGTATGGGCATGCATCTGGCGGACGACGGTTCCTCCGCGGCATCGGTGTTCACTGTCACGCTCCAGCAGATCGACTGGTCACCGCCCAAGGTCACCGTCCTGCGTGCCGTGGCCTCCCGCGAAAGTGCGGCGAACATAGGGTTGTTGACACTCCCTGGAGACAACCCGGCCTCGGTCGCGGACACTCTCGTGCGGGAGTTCTCCGTGCCGGGCCAGCGTCCGCAGGATCTGTACCAGTGCACTGTGTACGTACCGGACCCGTCCGGGCTGCAATTGGCGATTTTGACGCTCAGTACGACGGCGGTCTCCGTGCGCCCGCACTACCGCCAGATGATGGAAGGAGTCGCATACACCGTCTCCTTCGTGGACCCGATGCCGGAGATCGAGCGAGCGGCTCGTGGCGGCTTCAGCAGGGTCAAGGACGACATCGCCTCCGACTTCGGGTGAGATCATGAGCTTGAATGACCGCACTGCACAGGCCCCTTCCGCCGTAGCGTGGGATACCCCAGGCACTCGGGCGGCCCTCGGCAAGTGGCTGGCCCAGCATACGGCCAAGTCGCTGGGCTGGCTGGTCGCGCTGGTCGCTCTGCTGTACTGCACGGTGGTGGTGCTGCCGCCATGGGCGGCGTGGATCCCGGTTCCGGCTTTCGGCTTGCTCATGTACTGCCTCATGACCTCGCTCCTCCGGATGTCCAACTTCCGGCGCATGTACCTCATCCTGATCAACTACCCCTGGCTTCAGCAGCACGACGGCGTGCACATGAGCAAGGGCAAGGTGGCCGTCTTCGTGCTACCCGACCCGGACAACCCGGCGAAGACCGCGTCGCCGAAGGAACCGGGGGTGCTTCTCAAGCGATGGAACCGCGTCGTGCGGAAGGGCTTCAAAGACGAGCTGTGGTACGCGGGTGATCCGCGCTTCGCGGTGGTAGTGGCCGAGCCAGGGTTCCGGTCGATGGGGTACGCGCGGCAGCCCACGGCGTTCAGCCCGCGAACCTCCCCGCGCAGCCGAGGGCTCAGTCCGGAGGCCCGCCGGAGAGCCATGGCCATAGGTGCACGGCTCGGCCCGGAGCGCGGCGAGAGCCGCAGCCGGAGCAGGCAGGGCTAGGAATTGTCTTCAAATGTCAGGCCCACATCAGGAGCGATGCGAGGGTGACGGCTGCTTGGTAGGACTCGGCGGTCTTGTCGT
>NZ_BMMP01000027.1 GCF_014645895.1 Streptomyces daqingensis
TCATCGGACAGTTCATGGCGACGTATCACCCGACCATGATCCACCACACAAGATCAATTGAAGACACGGCCTAGGTCGCCGCGGGGGCCCGGGAGGCCGGCGGGACGGTTCAGCCGGTGGCCCAAGCGTCCTCGATCGGCACGGCACGGCCGAGGACGTCGGAGGCGGCGCGGTGGCCGGAGCGGAGCGCCGCGTTGACCGTCGCCGGGTCGTCCGTCCACGTCGCCTCGCCCGCGAGGTGGAGGACGCCGCCCACGGGGGTGGCGAGGAGGTCGTGGTCCTCGGGCGCCGACCCGACGGTCATGTACGCGTACGACCCGCGCGCGTACGGGTCGTCCTGCCACCTGGTCACGTGGATCCCGGCGGGTTCCTCGACGCGGTCGCCGTAGAGCCGGCGCAGTTCGCGGAGGACCGAGTCGACGATCTTTTCCTCTTCCCAGCCTCGCGTCTCACGGGCGGCGGGTCCGGCGGCGAACGTCAGCAGCGTCGGCACGCCGTGGGCGGAGGTGAGGTCGTACCAGGAGTGCCACCAGAGTCCGTGCGGGCCCTGCTGGCGGATGCCGTACACCCCCTCGTCCCAGAACTTCGAACGGAAGCGGAGGAAGACCTTCTCGAACGCGTTCATCTCGAGGCGGGACAGCGCACCGGCCACCGGTTCGGGCAGCGGGGGCTCGATGCTGAACGCGGCCGACTTCAGCACTCCGACCGGGACGGTCACCACGGCGCGGCGTGCGGTGAACTCGCCCTGGACGGTGGTGACTTCGACACCCTCGCCGGACCAGCGCACCGAGCTGACGACGTGCTCCAGCCGTACGTCGAGTCCCGCCGCGAGGTGGGTCGCGAGAGCGTCGTAGCCGTCGGGGAAGACGACTTCGTCTCCGTCGATGAAGTCGTCGTCGAGGCCGTGCGCGTCGAGATCGTCGATCCAGACGCCGTACTGCTCCTCGCTGCGATGCCGCAGGTACTCGCGAACCCGCTCGGTGCGTTCCGCGTCCCAGCCCTGGGCGGTAAGCGCCGATTCGACGGCCTCCCCGTACGAGCTGCCCGGCGCGCCGGCGGCCACGACGCGGGCGAGCTCGGCGTCCACCGTGTCGACGTCGGCGACGAAGCGGCGCACCTCGTCGTCGGTGAGGCGGACGCCCGCCGGTCCGTAGTACGCCATGGGCCGGCTGTACGGCTGGTATCCGCCGACCGTGAACTCCTCGGTCCTGAGCCCGAAGGCGTCGGCAGCGGCGGCGACGGGGCTGCCGGTGATCCCGTGGATCCAGGACGCGCCGAGGTCGGTGGTGACCCCGCCCTCCCGGACGCTCCACACGCGTCCGCCGACGCGGTCGCGGGCTTCGAGCACGACGACCCGCCGGCCGTTCCGGGAGAGCAGACGTGCCGCGGTCAGGCCCGCGACGCCCGCACCTACGACGATCGTGTCGACACGGTCCATCGGGTCCACCCCCTTCTCGCGCGCTGCGCGCGGCGTATCCGGTCAGCCTAGTGAGCTGCGCGGTCTCCCGGTGAGCAGTGAACCAACCGGCCGGGGCTGCCCGGGCCGGTGCACCGGCCCGGGCAAGCGAAGGGGCCCCACCCCTGAGGGTGGAGCCCCTGGCCGTCAGGCGTACTCGGTCACCTACTCATCGGCGGTGGTGCGGCGGCGCATCCACCACACGAGGGTGCCGCCCACCGCCGCGAGGGCGGCGGCGATACCCGCGATGAGGCCCACGGGCATGCCGGCCCCGGTGTCGGCGAGGTCGCCGTCCGGGTCCTTCGCGGCGGGCGGTGCCGGCTTGCCGTCACCGCTGCCCGGAGCCGACGGGTCCGGAGACGGGGTCGACGGCGGGTCGGACGGCTTGTCCGGGTCCGACGGGGTGGGCGTCGGGGTGGGGTCCTCGCCGCCCGGGTCGTCACCGCCGGGATCACTGCCGCCCTTCGCGGGGCCCGCCCCCAGGTACAGGGTGTCGGTGTCCCGGTACGACGCGTCGTCGGACTTGCGGGAGTTGGCGGTCGTGTTGTCCAGGTCCCGGTTCTGGGTGGCGAACTGGGTGCGGCTGATGTTCCGCTTCGGCTGCTTCGAGAAGTCGACGCCGCCGACCCCCTGGTTGAAGGTCTTGCCGTCGTACTTCAGCTCGAACCACTCGACGCCCTCGCGGGCGGACTTCATGTAGCGGTCGTAGGTGCCCTGCTTGGTCCACTTCTCGTTGGGCGCGCGCAGCGGCCACGCCTTCACGTCGTCACTGTTGATGATCTTGTGGAAGTCGGTGGGCTTCTTCGCGTCCTGCTGCCGGATGTACTCGGCGGCGACCCGGGAGGTGTAGACGCGCCGCAGGTCGGCGTACCTGGGGTGGTTGTTGACGCGTTTGACGACCTCGGGCATCACGTTCTGCCGCAGATTGGTCTCGCTGAAACGCTTCTCGGCCTCGGTCCAGGTGCACTGGTGCGCGCCGGGAGCGGACCAGTCCATGTCCATCCACTCCGTCGACACCTTCAGCGGGGTGTCGAGGATGTAGATGCCGCCCTTCTCCTCACGGACCTTCGCGACCTCCGGCTCGATCCACAGGCGCACGTCCGGGAAGCACGGGATGCCGTCCTCACGGGGCTGGGAGTCCCAGAACCGCTTGGCGCCGGGGAACTTCTCCGGGTTGATCGCCGCGGCGAAGTCGTGCTTCATGTCCAGGTCGGCGTCGAGCAGGATCCTGCCCGCGTCGGTCGACGCGAACTTGCTGTCCATGATCTTGTCGGGCTGGTCCGGGTTCAGGTTCACCCAGAACTTCTCCGGCGTCAGGGCGAGCCACGTGAACAGCGCGTCCGAAGCCAGCTGCATCTTCGCGGCGCCGCCGAAGCCCGGGTCGTCGTCCGGATCGGGCATCTGGTCGGCACGCATCGAGTACGTCATGCCCTTGCCCTTTTCCAGGCCGCCGACGTAGCGGAGCTCCAGGGTGGTGAAGTCGACGCCGCCCGGGCCGCCCCTGGGGAGGGTGCCGCGGGTGTCGAGGCGCCGCGCGTCCGCCTGGTATCGCTTGGCCTCCTCCGGGGTCCGGCCGGAGGACAGCGCGCGCTGGTTGGCCGGGCCCCTCGTGCCGCACGTGCCGGCACCGGCGGCCATCAGCCTCGTGCCGCCCGTCTGGCATCCGGGGGCGAACCAGCGCTGGTGGTCGGAGTATCCGCGGATCGGGGTGGTCCTGGGTACCGGGTTGTACATCCGCTGGTTGCCGCGGACCTGGCCGGCCTTGCCGTTGCGCATGGCCCGTACGTCGCGTTCGAGGCTGTCGATGTGGTTGACCTGGCCCTTGGTGAACTTCTTGGCGCCAGAGAAGCGGAACGTGTGGTCCGGCATCGACTTCGCGACGATCCGGTCCTTCGCGAGCTGCTTCGCCGTCAGCTTCGAGTTCGACTTGAACTCGTTGAACTCTTTGGTCCGCTTGTTGTAGGCGTCGTACCGGCGCTCGCCCACCTTCTCACCGTTGGCGTCGAACAGCTCGACGGTGACCTCGCACAGCCAGTCAGGGCCGATCAGCTTGTAGTCGCGGACGAGTTGGCGCTCGAAGCCCGAACCCTTGTGGTTGTTGACCTGGTTGCGGATGTACCGCTTGTCGAACCAGTGCTTGAAGCCCAGGCCCTCCTTGTTCGCCAGGTAACGGGCGTAGATCTCCATGGCGCGGTCCGCCGGCTTGCCGGAGGCGTCGGCGGCCTTCTTCCAGGCGGCCACGTTCTTCTCCGGGTCGCCGGGGACCTTGGAGAGCGCCTTCGACTTCTCGGCGGCCGTCGGGGCCTTGAGGCCGTCGTACGCCTGCCCCGGGAGGTCGAACTCGAAGTTCTTCGGAAGCGCCCTGTCCTTGTGGATGGTCCCCGTCGGATTGTCGGGGAACCCGGAGTTCGGCGGTGTCCTGGAGGCGGCCGGGAGACCGTTGCGGGTGTCGCATCGCTTTCCCGACTTGGGCTTGAACTTCGCGGTCACCGGCGGGCCCGCCGCGTGCGCGGTCTCGACGGCCGGAAGCCCGGTCACGGTGACAGCGGCGGCAAGGCCGAAGGCAGCCGTGAAACGGGCTGCGAACCGCAACCGGGACGGTATGCGGAATCTTAAATTCAAGAGCTTGTCTTTCCCTCGCATGGGGCCTTGAGGGACGTTGGCGACGCGTAGGCCCCCCGTGACTGTGCGCGCCGCCCATAACTCTAGACGCCGTCAGCCCTGCGGCGACACCGGAATTCCCTACCTTGACGTACGGTCAATCACAGGCCACAGATAACGAGTTCAGACGAAATAGAGCTGCTCCATGTTCCGTACGGCGCTCTCGGAATGCCGCACGCGGAACGCCGTCGTCTGCATCTGCTCCCAGCCCCACGGATCCGAACGCCCCAGCGCCAGACCCGCCAGCCGCGCCCATTCGACTTCGTTCGCCTCCTCGTCCAGGTCGACGCCGGCGTTGTCGAGCATCCAGCTCTTGAGGCCCAGGGAGGCGATCACCGCCCCCGGGTCGCCGGTGACGACGAAGGGGTCTTCCCCGTACCAGCCCGAGGCGTGGAACATCGCACCGTCCGGCAGCCACACGACGTCCTCGGTGTGCTCCATGCCGCCGTGGTAGGCGACCCGGCCCACGATCCGGGCGTCGGGGAACCGCTCGCGCAGCTCACCCGCCGCCGACCTCAGCGGCTCGTCGTTCCCGTCGGTCGCGAACGCCGGGTCCGCGATCGACAGCATGTTCCCCCAGGCCGCGGCGTGTGCCACGTCCAGGTCGGCACGCACGTCCGAGGGCAGCGGCGTCTGCACAGAGCGCGGGCCGAGATCCTCCAGCACTTCCTCGATTCCCTCCAGCGACTCGGCGAAGGCGCGCGCACGCGCCGCGTCCTGCGGGGGGAGGTCGCGGGCGTCGACGGTGAACGGCGGTTCGAACACCGTCAGATGGCACAGTCCCATCGAGCCGCGCAGCATGCGGTCCGGTGCCGAAGTCCAGTACTTGTCGTCGCTCATGCGGGCCACCGTAGCGGCAGCCGGTGACAGGAGAACAAGAGAGAAAACCGGCCGGGGGCCCGTCCGGTGACGTGGCGACAGGGAATCGCACCGCGCTTCCGGAACGCGGGCGACTTCGGTGCGCGCGAGGAAAGAAAACGGGGGCACGCATTCCGGTCGACGGACCGCTGCGTTCCCTGCCGTGTCCCGGTGGTTCCGTTTCCGCTTTCCCGTCAGCCGCCGTACGAAGAAGGAGAAGAGAGCGGAATTCCACTTCGGCGCGGCCCGCCATGCGATGTCCGCGCCGAGGCTGCATTCCCGCCGCGGCTGTGCCGGGCGACCGCGCGACGGTGGGCGCGGCCGGCGGACGCGTACCAGCCGGCGCCGAGGACGACTGCGAGTGCGACCTCGACGAAGTCGCCGCCGTAGTACATCAGTTGCGCCGCTGAGCGCAGATCCTCGGTGGAGACCGTGACGCCCGGCGGTGGCGCCGCGTAAAGCGACTTGGCGAGGCTGGCGTGCGCCCAGCCGGCGGCCAGCAGAGCGATGCCCCTCCATACGGGGCTCCAACGGCGGCGTACCGGATCGAGCTGGCAGACGGCGAAGCTGAACAGCAGCCCCACGGCGAGGACGTGGAGGTGCACGAGCGCGTCGAGCACCGGCTGATGGTGGGCGGCTGCCAGGAGGGGCGTCCGGTACAGCAGCCACATGCCACCGATGTCCAGGCCGGCGGCCACGGGCGGCACGAGCAGCCAGGCAGCAGGCCGGGAGTGGGCCGCGGCGAGCACCCCGCGGCGGACCGGCCCGGCGGGCAGGACCCGCAGGGCGAGAGTCAGGGGGCGGCCGACCGCGAGCAGGAGAGGGGCGGCCATGGCGACGAGGAGGTGCTGGGCCATGTGGACGGTGAAGGGTCCGCCGGGCAGCACGCCGGCGGCCGCGTAGACCAGGGCGGCGCATCCGCCGGAGAAGGAGGCGTCCCGATGGCGGGGCCAGGCGTCCCCGCGCACGCGCATCCGGGCGGCGGCCGGCAGGTAGACGGCAGCGGCCGTCAGCGCCGCCGCGACCGCCGAGGAACCGAGGTATCCGGGGCCGCCGTCGGGTGCGGCAACCTGAGGGATCACGCGGCCGCCTCCCGGCCCCGGTGGCGCCTGCCGGCGCGCACGGTGAGAAGGGCGCCGGTGAGGAACAGGACGAGCCCGGCGATGTTCCACGCCCAGTCGTAGGGAGCGAGGTCGACTCCGTAGCGCACCTGGTGCAGCCGCAGCACCTTGTGGTCGACGATCCCGTCGAACAGCTGGAATCCGCCCATGCCCAGGAGGAGCCCGGCCCGGGCGTGCACGGCCGACAGGGCGCGGCGCCGGCGCAGGTCCGCGAAGAGGAAGAACCCGGCGACCAGGGCGAGGAGTTCGGCCGTGTGCAGCAGCCCGTCGGACAGCAGCCCCACGCCGGGGGTGGAGCGGTCGTAGAAGTGGTGCCAGTGCAGCAGCTGGTGGAAGACGATCTCGTCGACCGCGGCCATGGCCGCCGCCCCGATCACCGCGCAGACGGCAAGCGACCGCCGCGTCTCCTGGCGGTCGTCGCGGGAGGGGGACGGCCGGGCGGCTTCGCTGCTCATGCGGCTGGTCTCCTGACGGGGCAGAGGGGCTGCGGCTGACTCCGTGTACCCGTCCGCGCCGCCGCAAGCCCCGCTCGGGGGGCGGGCGGCGCCCAGCAGTGTGAGTCCGCCCGGGCGGAGCGGTGTGCCCCCCGAGCGGGGGTACCCATGCGGCATGATCAAGCGCGCGCTGTGGCAGGGACTCGTGGCGGGAACGACTGGAGTCGTGGTGATGACGCTCGCCGAGAAGATCGAGCAGCGCGTCACCGGACGGCCCGCTTCCCACGTTCCGGCCCGCACCCTGGAACGTCTGACCGGTATGGCGGAGCGCAGCGGGCGTCAGCCCGTCACGGTGAACTGGGCCATGCACTACGGACAGGGCGCCCTGCTGGGAGTGCTGCGGTCGGTGATGGCGCACTCCGGCCTGCGAGGGCCTTGGGCGTCGGCGAAGTTCGCCGTGGTGCGGGTGACGAACGACCAGATCCTGGAGAACGCCACCGGCGTCGGCGCACCACCGCAGACCTGGCCGCGTGCGGAGCTGGCTCTGGACCTGCTGCACAAGACGGTCTACGCGTTCGCCACCGGACTCCTCGCCGACGCCCTCGCCGCGCGCTCCGGACCGGGTCCGGGCCGGCTGCACGCGGCCGAGCGGCCCGGCCGGCGCCCTGACGTGGGGCCGCCGCCGCGGCGCCTGTCCTACGGACGGTGACGGGGAGCGCGGACTTGCACCTCGGGGGCGGCCCCGGGATGCGAGGTGCCTCGTCCGTCAGCCGCCGCCCAGGGTGCGGTCGAGGAGCGCGAGGAGGCGGTCCCAGTGGCGCTGGAAGGCCGCGAGGTCGAAGGCGTCGGTGTCGGACATGGTGAAGCCGTGGACGGCGCCGGAGTAGACCTCGGTGCTGTAGCGGACGCCCGCGGCGTCCAGCGCCTTGTCGAGTCGGCCGTGCGCCTCGGGCGTCAAGTCGCCCTCGGCGAGGCCGATGTGGACCTCGGCGGTCAAGTCGGGGATGCGGCGGTGGGGGCTGTCGGGCGCGTCGGTGACGAGGAACCCGGGGTGGAAGCCGGCGACGGCCGCCACCCGGCCGGGGTGGGCCGTGGCGGTGCGCATGGCCAGGGCGGCGCCGACGCAGTAGCCGGTCACCGCGACGGGGCCGGCGTCGACCTCGGGCTGTGCGGTGAGGAAGCCGAGGTAGGCGCCCGCGTCGCGCAGCACGCGTTCGGTGGTGAGTTCCTGGACGAGGGGCATGAGCTCGCCGATGATCCCGGGCCGTACCTCTTCCCCGATGTGCGGGGGGAGTTCGACCACGGGCGCCGGGCCGCGCCGGTAGTAGAGGTTGGGGACGAGCACGTAGTAGCCGTGCTCGGCGAGCTCGCGGGCCATGTCCTCCAGCACGGGCCGCACGCCGAACGCGTCCGTGTACAGCAGCACCCCGGGATGGCGTCCGCTCCCCGCGGGGAGAGCGGCGATCGCGTCGGCCTGACCGTCGGGGGTGGGAATCCGCAGCGTCCTGGTGGGCATGGCTGATCATCTTTGTCCGGCTCGGAGCCGCCGTACAAGGGCCAGGAACGATCCTGTCTCAAACGGGCACATGCGGAGCAACCGGGGCCGCTTCGCGGCGGACCGGGCCTGGTTCGATCGAGGAGCAAGACCACCGGGCATCGAGCGCGGCAGGCTTCGCGGCGGCCGCACGCGGCTCGGGTCAGTCGCGGTCCTGCTCGCCCGTCCGCTCTTCGGAGGCCGTGGTGTGGCGCCGGTGCATCCAGAGGCTCGCGAGGATCACCACGCCGATGGCGGCGATCTTGGCCGCCTGGTAGTAGCCGGACGCCGGCTCGTCCGGGACGAGCGGCAGCCAGGTCCTGTCCGTGGCATGGCCGAAGAACGACCACAGGGCCGCGAGGATGCCGAAAACGATCAGTCCCGCGGCGCCCCGCGCGCCCATACCGGCCCACCAGGGCTTCGGCGCGTGACCCGCTGTGTCTGTCTGTTCGGCGTCCTTGCCGTTCATGGCTGCTCCCGCGCGGATGACGATGGTCGGGGGGAGGGACGCGAGGGGGCGTGGTCACGGTTGCGCATGCCCCGGGCCCCTCCCGGACGGACGCACGGCACCGGCGTGTACGGCCCGACTCCGTTGCGGGGAAGGGGAGTTCAGCGCAGGGAGGCGTCCAGGGCGGTCATGAGCTGCCCGACGCGGCTGGGGGAGGCCGGGGCGAGGGGGTACCGGCGCAGGACGCCGACCAGTCCGGGTGTCGCGCGCAGCCGTGCCCGCTCGATCGCCGCGTCCCCGGCCGTGGGGTCGCCGCCCGCGTGGATCTCCGCGATGCGTGCGGCACTCGCGGCGGCCCGCAGGATGTGGCCGACCTGGTGGGACTTCGCGATCGGGTGCAGGTACGGGGCGGACGCGGCGTCGCCCGCGGCTCGCGCGGCGAGACGCGGGGCTTCGCCGGAGGCTTCCTTGGCGGCGCGGTGCGCGTCCAGCGACGTGACGCGCTGCAGCCTGGTCCTTCTCGCGCCGGCGGTGAACTCCCGTGCCGCGTCGAGCGCGGCACGGGGGCGCCGGTCGTCGGGGTGGGCGCTCTCGAAGACGGGGAGGACGTCCTCGGCCGCCCACGCCACGTAACGCGTCACGGCTCGCAACTCGTCCATGGTCAGCTCGAAGTCACCGGATACGGACGCCGTCATGGGACGGAGCATGCCATGCGGGCCGCGCGCCCGGCGCGGCCTCAGCCGGCGGGAGGCGCCTTGCGGTCGGCTTCGTCCTTGACGAGCCACGACAGCAGCGAGGCGACCGTCAGGCCCGACTCGGACGGGTGCCGCAGCACCTTGCCCGGTTCGATCTTGTACGTGTTGGAGCGTCCCTCCCGGGTGTGGGAGAGGTAACCGTCCTGCTCGAGGTCGTAGATGATCTTCTGGACGGCGCGTTCCGTGAGCCTGCAGCGGGCGGCGATGTCGCGGATCCGGGCGCTGTTGTCGTCGGCGATGACCGCCAGCACGCGTGCGTGGTTGGTCAGGAACGTCCATCCGGAGTGGGGCTCGGGCGCGGCTGTCATGGGCGGACTCTAGCGACCAGCCGTTCACGAACTCAATTGCACGTATTAGAATTCGTGTAACTAGGGGCGTGTTAGCCCGTCAGGGGCGGGTCCGGGCCGGGGCGGCAGCCCCCCGGGGAGGGAGAGAGAGTCATGGAGGAGTCCGCGACCTGCGAACCGCCTCCCGGGGAGAACGTTGCCCGGGCAGTCGTTCCGCCGTGCCGGAACGGCTCGTCCTCGTGCGAGGACGCCGCGCTGGATCCGTACGACGGCGCCGCGCTGGATCCGCACGAGGACGCCGCGCTGGATCCGCACGAGGGCGCCGCGCTGGATCCGCACCGTGAACTGGCCCAGCTGCGGCGGGCGATGCGGACCCGGCCCACCATCGACCAGGCGTGCGGCGTGCTGATGGCCACGTTCGGTCTGAACCCCCGCTCGGCCTGGCAGGTGCTCGTCGCGACGTCCCAGAACACCAACACCAAGCTGCACAGCCTGGCCGGCGAGCTGATCGGCACCGCCGGGGGAGGGCCGCTGAGCGCGGACGTACGGCGCCAGTTGGTCGCTGCGGTCGCCAGGGCGAAGGCCGGAACGGCTGTTCCGGAGGCCGCCGCTCCGTAGAGGTGCGGCACGGGCGGGTGCGGTGGCGCTGCGGGGGCTACGCGGGCGGTGCGGCGCCGGGGCGCGCTCGCTGCCGGACGCGCACAGCGGGCGTTCCTGCTCAGGGTTGTTGCCTTTGTGCCAAGTGTGGGGCAGATCGCGTTCCTTCCCGGCGAAAGGACGGCACAATGGGGCCGCTCGCATAGCAGGCTTACGGTGCGCGGCAGACGTTGCGGTCGGCCGTGACGGAGTCTTGCCCAGTTGGTCACGCACATCGTCGACGTGCCGCGCACGTTCTGCTGTGTGCGCGGAGAGGAGGGGCGGATGCGGTTCGCCATGACGTCCGGCCGGGCGGTCGGCACGGTACTGATCGTTATCGCGCTCGTAGCGACGCTCGCCGGTCTCGTACTGCCTTCGGACATGCTGGCGGGGAACCGCGCGAGTGCGATCGCACGAGCCGCATGGCAGGACGACGGCAAGGGGACCTGGAAGACCGAGTACGGTCCGCTGACCGCCATGGACCGGGACTTCCTGCGCAAGGTGCGGGCCGCGGGCCTGTGGGAACTGCCAGCCGGCCGTTCGGCGCAGGAGCGGGGCACGCGGAAGTCGGTGCGCATCGCCGGCAACCATCTCGTCGACGGGCACACGGAGTTGGACAAGCGGGCCGTCACCGCCGGCCGCGCGATGAACGTCTCGCTCCCGACGCAGCCCACGGGCTCCCAGCAGGAGTACCTGGACGACATGGAGAAGGCGCAGGGCGAGGAGTTCGACCAGGTCCTCGTCGACCACCTCCGCAAGCAGCACGGCGTGGTCTTCGGCCTCGTGGGGTTGGTACGCGACCAGACCAAGAACTCGATGATCCGGTCGCTCGCGACGAGGGCGAACGCCATCGTCCTCGACCACATCACCGTCCTGGAGGACACGGGGCTGGTGAACTTCGAGGAGCTCAACGACGTGAAGTGACCGCCGCGGTCACGAACGACGGTTCGCCGTGAGGGGCGTCCGGATCTCCGGGCGCCCCTCACGGCTTCTCGTGCTCACGGCGGCTTCCACTGCTCACGGCAGCGTCTTCGGTCACCGCGTATCCGGCACCCGGAGAGTGCGGTGCCGGAGCGCCGTCAGCCCTCGCGGCCGGCGGGCCACGTCGTGACGGACTCCCAGGCGCCGCAGTCGGAGGTGCCGTCCTCGCCCTCGCAGACGGCGACCCGCCCCGTGGTGGTGGGCATGTACGTCTGCAGCGACGTGGCGACGGACTCGGAGCCCGAGCCGCACTGGCTGCCGACCTTCTGCGGCGGGCCCGTCACGAGGTCGAAGGTCCACTGCACCCAGAGCGAGCTGCAGCCGGTGCCTGTCTTCTCCAGCGTCCCCTCGATCTTCAGGGACGGGAACGGTGTGCCGCTCTCCGTCCACCTGGTGCCGGAAGCCGTGGCGTCCCCGTGGGCGGCGGACCACGCCACCGGTGCGGCCGCCTGCGCCGACGGGCGGGCGGTGGCGAACGCCGGCTGGGCGAAAGCGGACATCGCGGTGGCGGAGGCCGCGACCGCGCAGAGCGCGAGCGAACGTGAACGCCTCATGTACTGCTCCCCGTTTCGTAGTCGTGTGCCGCTCGTGGTCTCGTGGTCATGCGTCCGACGGCTCGGCAGTAGTGCGTGGCCTGCGGCAGGAGTTTGGGACGAACTCTCCGATCCCGCAGGCCCGTTGGGACGCGCCGCCCGGCAGGTTCCGCGCCCGTCCGCAGACGGCCCGCGGCTCCGGCGGCGCTGTGCCGCCCGGCCGTCAGTCCGACTTGGGCTTCCGGACAGCGGCGACGATCGCGGTGCCCACTCCGCCGAGGATCAGGACCAGCCCGCCGATGTTGTCCCACTGGGGGCCGGACTTCGCTTCCCTGATCTTGTCGTAACTCTCGATGGATATCGGGCAGTTCTTCTCCTTGTCGATGAAGCCGGAAGTCCTCGACGGGTCCTTCGCGCACTCGGCCTCCGGCTCCGCGGGCTCCCAGACGAACAGGCCCGCACCGAGCACGATCAACAGGGCGGCGAGCGCGAACAGCTTCAGCTTCATGTTGGGGGTTCCTCTTGCCTATGCGTGATGTGACAGTCGCCCAGCGGAGCGAGGGCACGTCAAAGTACACCGATCCGTGCCGTCAGGCGGCACCGGTGGGAATTCGTGCGGACACCGAGACCTTCCCGCCCGCGCCCCCGCCGCCGCCGGACGCGCGGACGGCGCGTGAACCCCGTCGCGGAGGGCGAGCAGGCCGCAAAGGACCGGTGAGACGGAGCAGCTCCGGCCGGTTTCCCGCGGTCTTGGCGGGCACCCGGCCAGGGTGAGGAGCGGCCGGGCGCCGGCGGGGAGCGTCCGGCCGGAGGAGGCCGCCCGCAGGGCCCGGGCCCGCGGGCCGTCCCGGGAAGGAGCCGGCGCCGTGTTCTTCGTGGACGTCCTGGAAGTGAAGGGACTGGGCAACAGGAGCTACCTGGCCGGCGGTCACGGCTGCGCGGTTGCCGTGGACCCGCCGAGGGACGTCGACCGCGTCGTCGCCGCCGCGGCGAGGCGCGGGGTGCGCATCGCGTACGTCGCCGAGACCCACCTGCACAATGACTACGTGACGGGCGGGCTGGAACTCGCCCGCCTGACCGGCGCCCGGTACCTCGTGCCCGAGCGGGCCTCCGTCTCCTTCGCCCGCACCCCCGTACGGGACGGCGACACGTTCGCCGTCTGCCCCGGACTCGCGCTGCGCGCCGTCGCCACGCCCGGTCACACCCCGCACCACACGGCGTACGTCCTGGAGGAGGACGGACGCGGGGCTGCGGTCTTCACGGGCGGTTCGCTGCTGATGGGCACCGTGGGCAGGCCCGACCTGGTGGAGCCGCGGCTGACGGAGCAGCTCGCCCGGGAGCAGCACGCTTCGGCGCGGCGGCTGGCCGGGGCCCTGCACGACGAGGTCGAGGTGCTCCCCACGCACGGCTTCGGGAGCTTCTGCTCCTCCGTCCCCGCGGACGGCGAGTCCTCCACCATCGGCGACGAGCGGCAGCGGAACGACGCGCTCGTCAAGGACGTGGAGACCTTCGTCGCGGAGACGCTCGCCGGCCTCGACGACGTGCCCGCGTACTACGCGCACATGGGACCGGTGAACGCCGCCGGGCCCGCGCCGGTCGACCTCACACCGCCGCGGGAGGCCGGTGCCGACGAGATCCGCCGGCGTCTCGCGGACGGCGAGTGGATCGTGGACCTGCGGAACCGGGCCGCGTTCGCCGAGGGGCACGTCCCGGGCACGTACAACTTCGAGTGCGACGGGAAGATCGCGACCTATCTGGCGTGGCTGATCCCGTGGGGCAAGCCGGTGACGCTGCTGGGCGAGAGCGCCGGGCAGGTCGCGGAGGCGCAGCGCGAACTCGTCCGCGTGGGCGTCGACCGCCCCGCGGCCGCCGCCGGGGGCGGGCCGTACGACTGGTTGCGGGAGGGCGAGAAGCCCGGGTCGTACGAGCGGGGCAGCTTCGCGGACCTCGCCGCCGTACGGGCCGAGGCCGGCGCCGGAGCCGGTGCCGACGCCGGCGCCGCGTCCGGCACGGGAGCGGGGCCGGGCGATCGGGCCGTGGTGCTGGACGTGCGCCGCGGAAAGGAACGCGCGAAGGGCTTCGTCGAGGGTTCGGTGCACATCCCGATCCACGAGCTGCACGGCCGGACCGGCGAGGTGCCGCCCGGCGTCGTGTGGGTGCACTGCGCGACGGGGATGCGCGCGGCGATCGGCGCCTCGCTGCTCGCGGCCGCCGGACGCACCGTCGTCCTGGTGGACGACCGCCTCGACGCCGCCGCCGACGCGGGCCTGGCCATGACCCGGCCCGGCAGCGGCGGAGGCTGAGCGGCCACCGCGCCTGCTGGTCCCCGAACCCGCACACCGAGCCGGAGCCGCACGCCCGCGCCCGGGCCCGTACGCTCGCGCCAGCTCAGCCGGTCCCGTCGGCGGACGGCTGTCCCTGCGCGAAGTAGGACGTCAACTCCGCGGGGAGCGCCGGGACTTGTACCGGCGCTCCGCCGTCGCGCAGCGAGCGCGTAGCGGCGTGGCCCGCGGCGACGGCCTCCCGGGCCGCGACCGGTGAGGTCTCCGTCGGGCCGCCGTTCGCGGCGAACTCGAGGAACTCCTCGACGAGCCGGCGGTCCGCGCCGCCGTGCGCGTCGGCGTGCCCGTCCCGCGGCCGGGGTATCGCCACGGTCTCGTCCGCGTCCTCGCGGTAGCCGGAGCGGCGGGAGTTCCAGACCTTGACGACGGCGCCGTCGAGGTCGCCGAAGTTCTCGAGCCGGCCGTGGTCGCCGATGACGGTGTAGTTGCGCCAGTAGTCCGGCGTGAAGTGGCACTGCTGGTAGCTGACGAGGACGCCGTTGTCCGTACGGCCGTTGAGCATGCTGATGTCCTCGACGTCCACGACGGGATTGAGCCCGGTGAGCGCCGTGGGCGGCCAGTTCGCCTCCGGATCGTGCCATTCGCTCATGCGCTCGCCGCCGCGGTCGCGCCGGTCGGTGATGTCCCCGTAGACGGCGAGGTCGCCCAGTGCGCTCACCTCGCGGGTGCTGCCGCCCGCCAGCCAGTGGATGACGTCGAGGTCGTGGGCGCCCTTCTGGAGGAGCAGGCTCGTGGTGTGGCGCCGTTCGGCGTGCCAGTCCTTGAAGTAGAAGTCGCCGCCGTGGCCGACGAAGTGCCTGCACCACACCGCCCGCACGCGGCCGACGGCTCCTTCGAGGACGAGCCGCCGCATCTCCCGCACGACAGGCGCGTGCCGCAGGTTGTGCCCCACGTAGAGCCGCGTCCCGGTGGCCTGGGCGGTGCGCAGGACGAGGTCGCAGTCCTCCGTGGTGACGGCGAGGGGCTTCTCGACGAAGACGGCGACGCCGGCGTGCAGCGCGTCGAGTACCGCTTTCGCGTGCAGGTGGTCGGGGGTGAGGACCATGACCGCGTCGAGGCCGGCCTCCAGCAGCGGCCGGTGGTCGCCGTGCACCGCGACGCCGGGCCCGAACAGCTCCCGCGCCGCCTGTACTCCGCGGGGGTGCGGGTCGGCGCACGCCACCACCCGCGATCCGGCGCCGGGGCGGTGGGCGTGCAGGGCCAGGCTCGCCCGCTCGCCCACGCCCACGACACCGATGCGCAGATCCTCACTCGCCATCGTCTGTCCCCCGTCCGCAGCCGGATATCGAAGAGTCCTTCATAAGTTCCGGAATGAAGCCTTCACGCCTGGCTTGATTTATGCAACAGTCCTCAATCAGAAAATCCGACCGGCAGGAGGTGTTCGGCGTGCGAGGCCACGATCTGGCTGCTCTGCGGCGGCTGAACACCATCGCCGTGCTGCGCTTCCTGCGCTCGCAGGGACCGCGACGACCGCAGAGTCTCAGTCAACTGGCCGCCGCCACGGGCCTTTCCCGGCCCACCGTCGACCAGGTCGTCGAGGAGCTCACCGCGCAGGGCTGGCTGGCCGAGGCACCCGACGCCTCGGGGCGCTCGGGCCGTCCGGCACGGCGCTTCCGCTTCCGCGGGGAGTCGGGCCGCGTCGTCGGCGTCGACATCGGCCTGCACAAGGTCGTGCTGCTGCTGTCGGACCTGGCCGGCGAGGTGCAGGCGTCCGAACGCGAGGACGTGGACCCGCGGATGTCGGGCGCGGAGCGGCTGGCGTATCTGCGCGGCCGCATCGAGCGGTTCCTCGGCGACCACAAGGTGCGGGCCGACGAACTGTGGGCGCTGTCGGTGGGCGTCCCCGGGATCGTGGACGCGTCCGGACGCCTCACCTCGGTGATCGTCCCGGAGTGGTCCGACTTCGAGCTGGCGCGGAGGCTCGCGGACGCCTTCCCCTGCCCGATACTCGTCGAGAACGACGTCAACCTGGCGACGATGGCCGAGCACTGGCGCGGTGCCGCGCAGCTCGTGGACGACGTCGCGTGCCTGCTCATCGGCCACCGCACCTCCTGCGGCATCCTGCTCGGCGGCCGCCTGCACCGCGGACACCGGGGCGTGGCGGGGGAGTTGGGCCTCCACCGGGGGCTGAGCCTGTCGCGCGCCCACGAGGCGCTCGTCTGGCGCGGAGAACGCGCCGACGGGGAGTCGGAGGTGGCCGCGCTCGCGCGGGCGTCCGCAGCCGGAGACCCGGCGGCCTTAGAAGTCCTCGACCGCTACGCGACCTTCCTCGCCCCCGGGATCGGCGCGCTGCTGCTCGCCGTGGACCCCGAACTGATCGTCCTCTCCGGTGGGATGACCCCCGTCGGTCAGGCGCTGGTCCCGCTGCTCACCAGGCATCTGCGGGAAGTCCCCGTGGACGTCGACATGCACGTGCCCCGCATCGCCGTCAGCACGCTGGGCGAGCAGGGCGTCGCGCTCGGCGCCGTCCGCAAGGCGCTCGACACCGTCGAGGCCGTGCTGTCCGACGCCACCGTCCCGCTGCCGTCCGTCGCCCGCTGAGGGCAGCGGCCGACCGGCACCTGTCCCCGGGTCCCGGTCCCCGAGTCCCTACCCCCGTCCCTCGCCCCTCGCCCCTTCGGAGGCGCGCATGCACAGGAGAACTCTGCTCGCCGGAGCGCTGACGGCACCCGCCGCCGCAGCCGTCACGGGCTGTACGAACGGCGGTTCCGCGGCGGACGGTTCGCGCGGCGGCCGTACGACCATCACCTACGCGCTCTGGGACCAGCTGCAGGTCGCCGGCACGAAGAAGGTCATCGAGGCGTTCGAGGCGGAGCACCCGGACATCGCCGTCGAGATCCACGTGACGCCGTTCTCCTCGTACTGGACGACGCTGAAGACCGCAATGCGCGGCGGTTCGGCGCCGGACGTCTTCTGGATGAACGCGGTGAACCTCCAGCTCTACGCGGCGGGCGGCGTGCTGCAGCCGCTGGACGAGTTCATCGAACGCGACGGCTTCGACATGGGCGTCCACCCCGACGAACTGCTGCGGATGTACACCTATAAGGGCACGCGGTACGCGATGCCGAAGGACTTCGACACGATCGGCCTCTGGTACAACAAGGAGCTCTTCGACAAGAAGGGCATCGAGTACCCGGACGAGAGCTGGACCTGGGACACCGTCCGGGACGCGGCGGCCGAGCTGACCGACCGGCGCCGCGGGGTGCACGGCATCGCCGCCGAGATGAGCAAGCAGTACACGTACTACAACACCATCGCGCAGGCCGGCGGTTACGTGATCCGCGACGGCAGGTCCGGATTCGGCGATCCGCGCACGATCGAGGGCCTGCGCTTCTGGACGGACCTCATCGACAAGGGCCACTCGCCCTCGCAGAGCGCGATGACCGACACCAGGGGACGCCAGCTCTACCTGTCGGAGAAGGTCGCCATGAACTACGACCTCTCCTCGATGGCGTCCCAGATGTACGCCGCCCCCGCCATCAAGGACCACGGCAGCGTCGCCGTCCTCCCCAAGGGCCGCGAGCGCGCCACCACGATCCACGGTCTGGCCGCGGCGATCTCCGGCAAGAGCCGCAACACCGAGGCCGCGTGGAAGTTCGCCCGGTTCCTCGGCTCCCGGAAGGCCGCCCTCATCCAGGCGGAGGCGGGCGTGACGATCTCCTCGTACCGCGGCACGCAGGACGCGTGGGTGAAGTCCATGCCGGAGTTCGACCTCCAGGTCTTCATCGACATGCTCGACTACGCCGTCCCGTACCCCTCCTCCAAGCGCACAGCAGTGTGGGAGAACCTCCAGCCTCAGCTGCTGGGACGCCCGTTCTCCGGCAAGGGCGGCATCGAGGACGCGTCCCGGACGCTGGCCCGCCAGATGGACCTCGCCCTGGAACAGGAGAAGTGACGACATGGCTGTCTTCCCCTCCACGGCCGCGAAGGCCCACGCGGACCGCCGGCCGAGCAGCGCGCGGCAGCGCGAGGGCAGCTCACGGCCGAAGCGGCGTTCGCAGCGGTCGGCCTACCTGTTCATCGCCCCCATCGCGCTCGGCTTCCTCGTCTTCTACATCTGGCCGCTGCTCCAGACGTTCTGGTTCAGCTTCACCTCCTTCGGCGTCTTCGGAGGCAGCAGCTGGGTCGGGGGTGAGAACTACTCGCGCGTGGTGAGCGACGTGACCGTCGGCCAGGCCCTCGGGAACACGCTGCTTTACATGGGGATGGGTCTTCTGACGCTGCCCGTCGCGATCGTCCTCGCCGAACTCATGAACAGGAAGGGCCTGCGGGGCGTCCCCGTATACAGGGCGCTGTACTTCCTGCCGTTCATCACGATGCCCGCGGCCGTCGGACTCGTCTGGAACTGGCTCTACAACGGCGACTTCGGAATGGTGAACCAGGCGCTGTCCTGGATCGGCATCGACGGGCGCTACTGGGTCTCCGACCCCTCGACCGCCGTGTACGCGATCGGCGCCGTGATGATCTGGTCGCACGTCGGCTACTACCTGATCATTTTCACCGCGGGCATCAAGGCCATCCCGAGGGACTACTACGAGGCCGCGCAGATCGACGGTGCCGGGCCGGTACGGCGCTTCTTCCGCATCACGCTGCCGCTGCTGAGCCCCAGCATCTTCTTCGCGTCGGTCATCTGCGTGATCAACTCGCTCCAGCAGTTCGACCTGATCTTCGTGATGATGAGCCCCGAGAACCCCGCGCTGGGCGAGACACAGTCGATCGTCACGCTCTTCTTCAAGTGGGCGTTCGACGAGAACGCCCAGGGCCCGGCCGCCGCGCTGGCCTTCCTCCTCATGCTGCTGATCGCCGCACTGACGTACCTGCAGTTCCGCTTCCAGAAGAGGTGGGTGCACTATGCCTGAGCCCGCGACGACCACTCCCGCCGCGCCCGGGACGCGGCCGGCGGCCCGGACCGGGGGGACGGGCCCCGGCGCGCGCCGGGGACGCCTCGACCTCGGCGGCCTCGCCACCCACGCGCTGCTCTCCCTGGGAGCCGTGGCGATGGTCTTCCCGTTCGTGTGGCAGCTCCTCACCGCCTTCAAGACGATGCCGGAGTCCGTGCGGGTACCGCCGACCATCCTGCCCTCCGAGTGGAACTGGGACGCGTTCCAGCAGGTGTTCAGCGCGGTGCCGTTCACGGAGATGCTGACCAACAGCCTCATGAACACCGTCGGCCGCACCCTCGGACAGCTCGTGTTCTGCTCGCTGGCGGCCTACGCGTTCGCGAGGCTCCAGTTCCGCGGCAAGAACGTGCTGTTCGCGGTCTTCCTCTCCGTGCTGATGGTGCCCTCGCAGCTGCTCGTGCTGCCTCAGCACGAGATCATCCAGCGGCTGGGGCTGCTCAACAGCATCCCCGCGCTGTTCCTGCCGGGCATGTTCAGCGCGTTCGGCACCTTCCTCCTGCGGCAGTTCTTCATGGCGCTGCCCAGGGAGCTGGAGGAGGCCGCGCGCATCGACGGCGCCGGGCCGTTCCGCATCTTCTGGAGCATCATGCTGCCGTTGGTACGGCCTGCGCTGGCGGCGCTCGCAGTGATCACGGCGATGTGGTCCTGGAACGACCTGCTGTGGCCCCTCGTGGTCAACACCGATCCGTCGAAGGTGCCCATCAGCGCGGGACTGATCTCCCTGGAGGGGCAGTTCCTGACCAACTATCCGATCCTGATGGCCGGTTCGGTCATCGCCAGCCTTCCGATGCTGATCCTCTACGTCCTGCTGCAGCGCCACTTCGTGCAGGGCATCGCGCTCAGCGGATCGAAGGGCTGAGACCAGGGCCGTGGAGCGCCGGGACCGCCGGACGCTCCACAGCTCGCCCGAAACACGGGAAAGCTCCGACAGACACGAAGCCCCGACCGACAGGAAGGCAGCGGTATCCACATGCCGGAACTCGCAGTGGGGCTGATAGGCGCAGGCGGCATCGCCCGCGCCCATCTGCCCGCATGGCTGGAGCTGGGAGCCCGAGTCACCGTCTTCACGCACGACGACAGCGGCGCGCGGCTCGCCGCGGAGCACGCGGACGGCCGGGTCCGGGTCGCCCGCACGATGGAGGAGCTGCTGGAGGGCAGCGAAGCCGTCGACGTGTGCACGCCCACCCACACCCACCGGGAGGTCGCGCTCGCCGCGCTGCGCGCCGGACGCCACGTCGCCTGCGAGAAGCCTCTCGCCCTCACCCCCGGGGACGTCGAGGAGATGATCGGCGAAGCCGACCGCGCGGGCGTCCTGCTCTTCCCCGCCCACGTGGTGCGGTACTTCCCCGAGTACGCCGCCATGGCCGACGCCGTCGCCCGCGGTGCCGTGGGCCGGCCCGCGGTGCTCCGCTTCACCCGCACGGGCACCTATCCGGTCTGGTCGCCGTGGTTCGCCGACCCCACGCTCTCCGGCGGCATCCTCGTCGACCAGATGATCCACGACTTCGACTTCGCCAGGCTCCTCGCCGGCGACGTCGTACGCGTGCACGCACACGTGCGCGGCCACCAGGAGGCACCCGCCCCGGCTGGTTGCGTGGCCGCGGCGACGGCCGTCCTCACACACGCTTCCGGTGCGATCAGCCACGTGCACGGCGTGTGGGGACTGCCGGACGCGCAGTTCCGCACGACGTTCCGCGTCGCCGGACGGGACGGCGTGCTGCAGCACGACTCCGCTCAGACGAAGGCGTTCAGGGTGATCTCCCAGGGCGGCCGCGCGGACGGCGAGGGCATCCCGGCGACGAACCTGACCGAGAGCCCCTTCCTCACCGAACTGCGGGAGTTCGCGTCGGCCGTGACCGGCGGCCCCGCGCCGCGGGTGACGGCGCGCGACGGTCTGGAGGCGGTGCGGATCGCCGTCGCCGCGGCCGAGTCGGCGCGCACGGGGGTCTCGGTGGAGACCGGCGCCCCCGGCGCACACCCGGGTGGCGCCCCCGGCCCGCAGGCACGCAACGAATCGCAGGAGGTGGCCCGTTGAAGGTCGGAGTGCTGTCGTTCGCCCACGTACACGCGGCCGGCTACGCGCGGCTGCTCCGCGACATGCCGGGCGTCGAACTGCTCACCAGCGATCCCGACGCCGTCGCGGCGCCTCCCGGCGAAGTACGCGGCCAGGCGTTCGCGGAGCAGCTCGGCGTCGACCACGTCCCCACCTACCAGGCCCTGTTCGACTGGGGGCCGGACGCCGTCATCGTCGCGTCCGAGAACTCCCGGCACCGCGCGCTCGTCGAACTCGCCGCCAAGCACGGCGTGGACGTGCTGTGCGAGAAGCCGCTCGCCACCACAGTCGAGGACGGTGAGGCGATGGTGGCCGCCTGCCGTGAGGCGGGCGTGCGGCTGGGGGTCGCCTACCCCGTCCGCTTCAGCCCGGCGTACACGGCGCTGCGCGAGGCGGTGCGCAGCGGAGGCACCGGCCGGGTGCTCACCGTGGCCGGAGCCAACAACGGCGGCCTGCCCGCGGGCGCCCGAGCCTGGTTCGTCGACCCCGAGCTGGCCGGCGGCGGCGCCATGATGGACCACACCGTCCACATCGCCGACCTGCTCGACGAGCTGTTCGCGGGCGCGCGCGCCGTCGAGGTGTACGCGCAGAGCAACAACCTCATGTACGAGGGCGAGGTGGAGGTGGACACCGCCGGGCTCGTGACCGTCCGCTACGACAACGGCGCCGTCGCCACCATCGACTGCAGCTGGAGCCACCCGGACCACCACCCCACATGGGGCGGTCTGGAACTGCAGCTCGTGGGCGAGAAGGCCACGGTGGAGATGGACGCCTTCGGCCAGGTCGTCTCCGGCTTCGACGAGCGCAACCGCAGCGGCGTGCTGCTGCCGTGGGGCACGGACCTGGACGGGTCGATGGTGCGGACGTTCCTCTACGGCGCCGCGGACGGCGGGGTCCAGGTCGCCGACGGCGAGGCCGGGCTGCGCTCGCTGCGCGTCGCGCTGGCCGGTTACGAGTCCGCGCGGCAGGGCCGGCCGGTGCCCCTGGACTGACGGGGCCCGCCCCGGCGAAGGGCTAGAAGGAAGGGCGGAGGGCCGTTACCGGGGCGGCTCTCCCGCCTGCTCCGCGACGACCCCGGCCGCCTCGCCGGGGCCGAGGTGCGTCGTGTCGACGATCGACGCCTCCTCGCGCAGCCACGCCAGCGCCTCGCGGTACTCGTCCAGATGCTCAAGGCGCCAGTCGCGGTTCTCCAGGGCGTCACCGCGGATCCTCCCGGCGAGGACGGCCGGGTCGCTGTGGAGCACGAAGTGGCGCACGGGCACGCCCGCCCGCTCCAGGCCGTCGCGGATCTCCTCCCAGTACTGCCGCACGAGCACGGTCTGCGTGACGACGAGCGTGCCTCCCACGTACCGCAGGAGCTGGGACGCCGTCTCGACGACGAGGTGCCGCCACGGCGGCCAGTGCTGGAAGTCCCCCAGCTCGGGGAGGCCTTCGACGTGCCCGAGCATGTAGCCGACCTGCTCCGCGTCGAAGAGGCGGGCTCCGGGGAGCAGCGGGACGAGCTCCCCGGCGGTGGTGGTCTTGCCCGCCCCGTAGGCGCCGTTCAGCCAGATGATCACGTCGCTGCCTCCGCTTTCACTCGCCTGGTGCCGAACGGGGCCGGTTCGTCTGCGACTTGTCGCGGTGGTTCTTCACGAGCCACCAGCCGATCAGCGCCATCGTGCCCAGGTGCAGGTACTCGAACAGCGAGGGGTCGTCCCAGTCGGTGTTCAGGACGCCGAGAGCGAAGAGGACGAAGCACGCCGCGATCTGCATCCACCTGACGGCCTTCCGGGTGGGGCGCCGTGCGCCGCCCTCCTCGACGAGGCTGAGGGCGTACCGCTCGACATCGCCGAACTCCTCCTGCGGCCGGGTCCCGGTGGCGTCCTTCATCTCCTGAGGCCCTTCTCGGCGGTTGTGCTCAGCAAGTCGTCCATGCGCTCGGCGAACCGGCCCCATCGGGCGCTCTGGGCCGCCAGCCAGTCGGTTCCGGCCGGGGTGAGGGAGTAGACCTTCCGTCCCGGTCCGCTCTCTCCCGCCGTCCAGGTGGAGCAGAGGACGCCGTCGGACTCGAGCCGCGCCAGCACGGGATAGAGGACCCCGCCCTTCACCCGGGCGAACCCTGCCTCGGCGAGGCGCTGCGCCACCGCGTAACCGTGGTTGTCGCCTTCCGCGAGGACGGCCACGGCCGCCAGTTCGATCACTCCGCGCAGCCATGCCGCGGGTTCCTCGTCAACTGCCCTGGTCGTCACGGATTCAAAGTAGTCTGAATGTCAAGCTAGTCAGCATTCTGACTAGTGCAGGGCCTGCCGGTCCTCCCTTCGTGCTCCGCCTCGCGCCGTACCGCCATCCGGTCGCGGGCCCGACGACGTACCGGCGCGACGGCGCGAGAATCACAACGGAGAAAAGGAGGGCACCGCATGACAGAGCTGACATATCCCCCGCCCCGTTACCTCGGCGAAGGCGGCGAGGTGAACGCCGCGTTCAGATCCGCCGACACGGAGCCGGAGCTGTCGTCCGGGACGGGGAACAAGACCCACTATCTGGCGACCGGCGAGAGCACCGGAGGCGAATTCGGCCTGTACAAGGTGGAGTTGGGGCCGCGTTCACCGGGCCCGAGCACGCACTTCCACCGCGCGATCTCCGAGTCCTTCTACATCCTCTCCGGTGAGATGCAGCTCTTCGACGGCGAGCGGTGGATCACCGGCAGGCAGGGCGACTTCCTGTACGTGCCGGTGGGCGGCCTGCACGCGTTCAAGAACACCTCGGACGACCCCGTCTCCATGCTGCTGCTCTTCTCCCCCGGGGCGCCCCGCGAGGACTACTTCGAGCGCGTCGCCGAGATGACGCGCCGGGGCGGGCAGGAGCTGGAGGAGTTCCGCGTGCGGCACGACAGCTTCTTCGTCGACGAGTAACCGGCCCCGCCGCCCCCGGCCCGCGGCACAACCCGCGATTCCCGCGTCCCGCGGCCGCTTCTCCGCCGCCCCGGGGCCGCCGCGCACGACGGCACGGCAGACCGTCGGGGAGGTTGATCCCCTCCGGCCTGCCGTGCCGTCAGTGCTCCTCGCGCACGGCCCGCAGCGGCGCTACGGGCCGCGCGGCCGGGTCAGCCCTGGCGCAGCCACACCGTGGTCTCGCCGGGCAGCCCGCCGTCGACGGGCGAGCTGCTCAGCAGCAGCTCGCCCTCCGGCAGCGGCTTCGTCTCCGTGCCGAAGTTGGTGATGCAGTGCCAGCCGTCGGGGCGCACGAAGTGCAGCACGTCCTCGTCCGCGGTCTCCGGGTCGCCGGCCCACTGCATCGACTCGTCCGAGCCGACGAGCTTGTGCCGCAGCCGCAGCGCCTCCCGGTACAGCTCCAGCGTGGAGCCCTCCTGGCCCTCCTGCGCCTCGACCGACAGCTCGCCGAAGTACGGCGGCTGGGGCAGCCACGGCCTGCCGCCGAACCCGAACGAGTCGCCCTCGCGCTTCCACGGCAGCGGTACGCGGCAGCCGTCGCGGCCCTTGCGGGTGTGGGAGCTGCGCTCCCACACGGGGTCCTGGAGGTCCCCCTCCGCGATGTCGGCTACCTCGGGCAGGCCGAGCTCCTCGCCCTGGTACATGTAGGCGGAGCCCGGCAGCGCCAGCTCCAGCAGGGTCGCGGCCCTCGCGCGGCGCAGCCCGCGTTCGCGGTCCAGCGGGGGCTCGGTGCCGCCGCTGAGCAGCCACTCCTCGTGGTCGGCGCCCTCGGGTATCGCGAGACGCGACGCGTGCCGGATCACGTCGTGGTTGGAGAGCACCCACGTCGCGGAAGCGCCCGCCTCCTGCGCGGTGTGCAGCGAGGTGTCGATGACGGAGCGCAGCTCGGCGGCGTTCCAGCCGGTCTTCAGGTAGTCGAAGTTGAACGCCTGGCCCAGGCCCTCGGGGCTGGCGTAGAGCACCATGCGTTCCCTCTTCACCCACGCCTCGGCGACGCCGACGCGGGGCGGGTCGTACTCGTTGAAGACCTTGCGCCACTCGCGGTAGATCTCGTGCACCCCGTCGCGGTCCAGGAACGGGTGCTGGCCGTCCTCGACGACCTCCATCTGCTGGTCGATCGAGGTCTCGCCGACGTCGCGGAGCGGCTCGGAGAGGTCCTTGACGAGCGCGTTCGCGACGTCGATGCGGTAGCCGTCCACGCCGCGGTCCGACCAGAAGCGCAGCGTCCTGATGAAGTCGGCGCGCACCTCGGGGTTGTCCCAGTTCAGGTCGGGCTGCTCCGGGGCGAACAGGTGCAGGTACCACCATCCGTCGGGCAGCCGCGTCCAGGCGGGCCCGCCGAAGTTGGACTGCCAGTCGGAGGGCGGCAGTTCGCCGTTCTCTCCCTTGCCCTGGCGGAAGACGTAGCGGTCCCGCTCGGGCGAACCGGGTCCCGCCTCCAGCGCAGCCTTGAACCACTCGTGGTCGTTGGAGGTGTGGTTCGGGACGATGTCGATGATCACCTTGATGCCGAAGCGGTGGGCCTCGGCGACCATCTCGTCGAAGTCGTCCAGCGTGCCCAGGCGCGGGTCGACGTTGCGGTAGTCGGCGACGTCGTAACCGCCGTCGGCGAGCGCCGACGGGTAGAAGGGGCTCAGCCACACGGCGTCGACGCCCAGTTCGGCGAGGTAGGGCACCCGGGAGGTGACGCCGCGGATGTCGCCCAGGCCGTCGCCGTCGGAGTCGGCGAAGCTGCGGGGGTATATCTGGTAGACGGCGGCCTGCCGCCACCAGTCGGGGCCGTCCTGGCGGTGTGGTGCGGTGCTGTCGGTCACTGTGTGTCCTCGCAGTGCGGTGCGGTGGATTCTGTCCGGTATCTGGTCGTCTCGTTATTCGGTTGTCCGGGCCGCCGCGTGCCGCACGGTGCGTGACGTGCCGCGTTCAGGCGGTCCGGGGCTCGGGGGCCGGGCGCGGCTGGGCGCCCGTCGGCGGACGGGGTTTTCCTGGCCGCGGCGCTGCGGCGTGGGGCGGGCGTGGGTCCGGGTTCGGGCCGGGCTGTGTCTGCGGGCAGGGCGGTGTGTCGGGTCTGGGCTCTGCGGAGTCAGGGGCGGCGGGGTGCGGCGGCGGACCGGTGTCGTGCGCGGGCTCGGGGTATCGGGTTGTGCCTGCCCCGGATTCGCCGGAACGCACCCTTCGGCCGGCGGTCTCCGTGACCGGTCCCGCGGTACGTCCGCGGCCGGACGCGGCGGGGCGGCTGCGGCCGGTGCGCGGTGCCGGGGGCCGGCGTCGCGGTGCGGCCGGGGTCATCGCGGCGGTGCGATGGAGCCCCTGCGGTGGACGGGCATGGGAATCCGGTGGATCGTCGGCGTCAGGTCGTCCGACAACAGTAACGACACCGCTGCCCGTCCCAGTTCGCGGTGGGGGATGGCGACGGAGGTGAGCCCCGGCCGCAGCCAGGACGCCAGTTCGGAGTCGTCGAAGGAGATCACGGAGACGTCCTCCGGGACACGCAGGCCGCTCTCCGCCAGGGCCTGGTACGCGCCGAACGCCAACCGGTCGTTGCAGCAGACGAGGGCCTTCGGCGCCGCCGTCCCGCCGAGCAGCGTGCGCACGGCGCGATAGCCGCCCTCGGGCGTCGACCAGTCGCATTCGGCGACGCCCGCGAGCCGTACCCCGGCCGCGGCCGCGGCACGTGCGATGCCGCGCATCCGTTCGCGTCCGGCGTGCACGCCGTCCGGTGCCGCCTCCGTGCGGTGGTGTCCGCCGACGACGTGGACGCCCTCCCGGTGACCGGCCTCCAGGAGCATGCCGAGGGCCTCCGCGCCCGCTTTCTCCTCATCCGGTACGACGCAGGCCAACTCGCCCGATTGGTCGAGGTGGTTGAGCAGCACCGTGGGGTGTTCCGGCGAGTGGTGGGCGGGCCGGCGGCCCCGGGTCGACATCGACGCGTGGATCATCCCGTCGACCTGGCGGTCGATCATGCCGCGGAGGAGCCGCTGCTCGACCTCGGGGACGTCGCCCGTCTCCGCGACGTACAGCAGGTGATCCCGCTCGAGGGCCGCTTCGAGGGCGCCCTGGATGAGTCCGCCCGCGTAGTTGCCGCTCGCCACGACGTCTGACACGAGCCCGATGGTGAACGTCTTGCGGGTGCGCAGGCTCTGCGCCGTGAGGTTCGGGCGGTATCCCAGTTCCTCCGCCGCGCCGAGGATCCGCTGCCGCGCTTCGACGGAGATGCGGATGTCCTCGCGGCCCGAGAGCACGAACGAGACCGTCGTGCGTGAGACGCCCGCGTGGCGTGCCACATCGGCCTGGGTGACGCGCGACGACGGCATGGACCCCCTCCAGGTAACTCGTGCTAGCTGAGCATCACCTGGTGTTACTCGAGGTGTCAACGACTTTTCGAGCGGGCTGCGCGCACGCCTCGTCCCGGATCCTGAGCGAGGCCTTGACACGGACGCGCCAGGGGCAACATCCTCCTGCTCACTCGATTTAACGTCGCTGTTTCCCAACCGCCGGGGACCGGACGGCTGTCCCGGCCGCCGGGGCGGCATCGCGGAGCACAGCGAATCACAACAGCCCGGACCAGGCCACAGGCAAGAGGAGATCATGTGAGTGCCATACCGCGACGACTGCTGCCGAGCACTGCCGTCCTTGCCGCACTCACCCTCGTCAGCGGCTGCGGTCTCGGTGCGAAGAAGGTCGAGAGCGGTGCCGACGCGACGGAACGGGGCCCGATCACGTACGCGGCGGGCAAGGACGTCTCAGGGGTCGTGCCGAAGCTGATCAAGCGCTGGAACGAGACGCACCCCGACGAGAAGGCGACCTTCATCGAGCTGCCCGAGGACGCCAACGCGCAGCGCCAGCAGATGATCCAGAACGCCCAGCTCAAGTCGGACACCTTCACGGTGCTCTCCCTCGACGCCGTGTGGACCGCCGAGTTCGCCGCGAACCGCTGGATCGACGAGATCCCGCGGAAGTCGTTCCCGTACGACAAGACGCTGGACCCCATCAACGGCACCGTGAGGTACCGCGGCAAGTACTTCGCCATGCCGTACGCCTCCGACGGGGCCCTGCTCTACTACCGCAAGGACCTGCTGGACAAGGCGGGCATCGACGAGCCGCCGGAGACCTGGAGCGAGATGCAGGAGGTCTGCCGCAAGGTCCTGAAGGGCCAGTCGAAGATGTCGTGCTACGCGGGCCAGTTCGAGAAGTACGAGGGTCTGACGGTCAACTTCTCCGAGGCGGTGCACTCCGCGGGCGGCCGCATCACCGACGACAAGGGGAACCCCACGGTGAACACCCCCGAGGCCAAGCGGGGGCTGGACAGCCTGGTCGAGGGGTTCCGCGACGGCACGATGTCCAAGGAAGCGATCACGTACATGGAGGAGCCGGGCCGGCGGGCCTTCGAGAAGGGCAAGACGCTCTTCATCCGCCAGTGGCCCTCGATGTACGGAGTGTCGAGCAACAAGGGCAAGAACAACGAGGTGGCGGGGAAGTTCGGCGTCGCCCCCATACCCGGGCAGGACGGCCCCGGCGTCTCGTCCCTCGGCGGTCACAACCTGGCGCTGTCCTCCTCGGCGCGCAACAAGGCCACAGCGCTGGACTTCATGCGCTACATGACCTCCAAGCAGAACTCGCGGCGGAACCTCAACGACGGCTCCCTGGCCCCCGTCTACACCGACCTCTACGACGACCCGGAGATGCGGCGCAAGTTCCCCTGGCTGCCGGTGCTGAAGAAGTCGATTCTGCACGCCGAGCCGCGGCCCCGCGTGGTGCAGTACGGCGACGCCACCACCGCCATCCAGGACGCCGCCTACGCCGCGCTGACCGGAAAGAAGAGCTCGTCGGAGGCGCTCCGCAGCCTGCAGAAGAAGCTCCGCGCCCTGACCCCGTGACCCGACCGAACTGCGCTACCGCCGCCGGACGGACCTGCCCCCAGTGACCGGCCCGGCTGCCTGCGGACCTCCGGGCACGGCAGCCCGCACCGGTATCGCGCCGCCGCGCCGAGCGGCTTCCGCGTCGCAGACGCCGGCCGAGAAAGGAAGACACCACCAATGTCGATAGCTCTGAGGCGCGGGAGTACCGGGCCCGCGACCGCGCGGTCGCAACAGCAAGCGGAGGGGCGGATGGCCACGCTCCTCATCTCGCCGACGCTGATCGTGCTCGGGCTGGTCATCGTCTATCCCGTGCTGGCGGCGGTCTACTCGTCCATGTTCACCGTCCCGGGCGTCGACCCCAGGACGGGCTTCGTCGAGGGCGGCGAGCCGTTCGTCGGGCTGGACAACTTCGCGTCGATCTTCACCGGCGCGGGCGGCCGCTTCTGGAACGCCTTCTGGAACACCTCGTTCCTGACCGTCACTTCGGTGCTCCTGGAGACGGTCATCGGCCTGGCGATGGCGTTGATCATGCATCAGGCGATGCGCGGACGGGCTTGGGTGCGCGCGAGCATCCTGGTGCCGTGGGCCATTCCCACGGCGATCTCCGCACTGCTGTGGCGCTGGATCTTCGACAGCGAGGGCATCGCCAACACCATGCTCGGCACCAAGGTGCTGTGGACGACGGAAGGCTTCCAGTCACAGGCGGCGGTCATCATCGCGGAGGTCTGGAAGACGGCGCCGTTCGTGGGACTGCTGGTGCTGGCGGGGCTCCAGATCATCTCCCAGGAGGTGTACGAGGCGGCGCGCGTCGACGGGGCCGGCCCCGTCCGGCGGTTCTGGAACATCACGCTGCCGCTGGTCAAGCCGGCGCTGCTGGTCGCCGTGCTCTTCCGGCTGCTGGACGCGCTGCGGATGTTCGACCTGCCGTACATCCTGATCGGCGCGGGCAAGGAGTCCGTCGAGACGCTGTCGATGCTGGCGCAGGACGAGGCGTCCAACGTCCGGTTCGGGCCGGCGTCCGCGTACTCGGTGCTGCTCTTCCTGTACGTGTTCCTCATCGCATTCACATTCATCAAGCTCCTCGGCGCGGACCTGCTCGGCGGCCGGGACGAGCCGGGCGGAAAGAAGGGCGGACGCAAGTCCCCGCGCCGTCAGGCCGGCGGCGGCCGGAGCCGTCAGAAGGAGGCGACGGCATGACAAGCACGACCCCCACCGGAACGACGGAAGCCCCGGCCACCGAGGCGGAGCCGGTCTCCGCACCGCCGCCGGGCCGCACCGCCCCGGCGAAGACCGCCGGCAGCCCGTGGCTCACAGCGCTTCGGACCTCCGGCGTGCTCGCCGTCGCCGCGTGGTGCCTCGCCCCGTTCTACTGGATGATCGCCTCCAGCCTGCGGGCCCCGGAGGACATCTTCGAGACCACCCTGTGGCCGTCCGACCCGTCGTTCACCAACTACGCCGGTGTGCTGGACCCTTCGCAGGGATTCCTGCGGTCTTTGGCGAACAGCTTCATCGTCGCGGGCACGACCACGGTGCTGGCGCTGATCGTGGGCATCGCCACGGCCTACGCCCTGGCACGTCTCGAATTCCGCTTCAAGCGGCTGGTGCTGACCGGCATCATCGCCACCTCGATGTTCCCGGTCGTCTCGATCACGATCCCGCTGCTGAAGCTCTTCGTCGGCATGGGATGGATCAACACCTACCAGGCCATGGTCGTCCCGAGCATGTCCTTCGCGCTGCCACTGGCGGTGTGGAACCTCACGGCCTTCTTCCGGCAGATGCCCACGCAGCTCGAGGAGTCGGCGAGGGTCGACGGCTGCACCCGCGGCCAGGCGTTCCGCAAGGTGATCCTTCCGTTGGCGGCGCCGGGCCTCTTCACCACGGCGATCCTCACGTTCGTGATGGCCTGGAACGAGTTCCTGATCGCGGTGTCGATGACCAACAAGCAGTCCATGCAGACAGCTCCGGTCGCCGTCTCGAAGTTCACCGGCGCCGCCCAGTTCGTGGAGCCGCACGGCAGCCAGATGGCCGCGGGCGTACTGGTGACCATTCCGCTGGTGATCCTGGTGCTGTTCTTCCAGCGCCGCATCGTCGCCGGACTGACGGCGGGCGCGGTGAAGTAGCAGCCGCGGACGAACGCAGGCGCAGCACAGCGCCGCGCAGCACACGAAGGGGCGCCGGTCGAGGACCGGCGCCCCTTCCGCGTCACGGCGCGGCGACCGTCCGCGGCCCGTGTCCGTCCCGGGCCGCGGGGACGGCGGGGAGGCTCAGTCGTCCTCGTTGCTGAAGGACAGGCCGCGCCAGTCGGTGACGCAGTCGCGGTCCATGAAGACCCACCCGAGGTTGGTGTCCCGCACGACCATGGCCGGGTTCGAACCCCTCGTCGTGAAGCGGTAGCTGACTTCGCCCGACGGAGTACCGGCGGGGTCGCGCAGCGCACCGTCGCTGTAGTCGCTCTTGTTGTAGTAGTTGTAGTACGCCCCGCCCGCGCAGGCCGGGTCGACGGAGATCGGACTCCCGTCGGTGGCGTCGTGGGCCCCGGCGTTGAAGTCGAGCCCGAAGGACTTGCGGTGGCTGATCCGCTCACGCGTCTCCGCGCCGCACGACGGGTCGGCGGAGCCGGAGGGGGAGCCGCTGAGGGCGGCGGGCGGGATCCAGGCGCAGAGGTTGTTGGCGCCGTAGTTGCGCCCGTAGTGGTAGTCGCTGGGCGTGGTCTCGTGCACGTCGAAGGCGGAGCCGGCCATCGCTGTGCCGATGAAGTAGCCGCACGGCTTGTTCTGCAGCCAGGTGCCGGCGGGAATGGTGCCGTGGTTGTCGCATGCCGCCGGCTTGGGCGAGTCGGGCTGGATCTGGTAGCGGTTCACCGCGGCCTGCGCCGACTGGGGCAGCAGGGTCAGCGCCGTGGCCAGCGCGGTGAGCACGGCAGCCGAGACGGCGAGGGGCAGCTTCCTTTGCACGGTCGTCTCTCCTTCTTCCGGGGGATCGCGTACCGCGGACGCGGTCGCGTCTGACTGGTGGAGCGCTCCCGTACGGGCCGGGGCTTTCGGCCCCTCCGGCTGCTCGCCGCGTGAGAGCATGCCTCCGGATCCCGGGGACGCACCGAGGTGCGTGATGCGGCCAAGTGCCCGGGCTGCGCTTCGAGTTGATTCTTCGGTCCCGTTCTCGCGGTTGCCAGGGCCTTCGCCCGGTGAGGGACGTCCCTCCCGCGCTCCGCCCTCCGACCAGCGGAGAGGGAGAGGAGAAAGGGACTTAGGGAGAGTGAGGGACGTGTCCGCGCGAGGCAGACGTCCGTTGAAACCGCTGTCGCCCGAACTGCCCGAGCCGGTCGCGCAGTTCACGGAAGCGCTCCGCCAGGTGTATCTGGAGCGGACGGAGCTGAACCAGCGTGAGCTCGCGGCGGCGCTGCATCTGACGAAGTCGCCCGTCTCCCGCTACCTGAACGGCCAGGAGGTCGTCCCCGCGGGCACCTTCGCCGAGCTGTGCGGCATCGCGGGCGTCCCGGAGCAGCAGCGGCAGCACCTCTTCCGCCTGCGGGAGCGTGCGGAGGCCGCGTCGCGGGCGGGCGGCGCAGCGGACGAGGCCCTCCGGAACGCCGGCACGGCTGAGGCGCCCCACCCGGACACCGCCCCGGAGCCCGCGGAGACGGACGGCGGACGGGACGGCAGCGGACGAGACGGCAGCGGAGGGGACGACGACCCGCGCGCCCGGTCCCGTGCCGCGTTCCGCAGGTCGGCCCCGGCCGCGGGCGCCGCGGTACTGCTCGTGGCGGCGGCGGTGCTCGGCGTCCAGGCGCTCGCGCCGGACGGAGACGGCGAGCCGCGTCCTGGCGACCGCTCGCGCGCAGGAGCCCCCGGGACGGCCTCCGCCCCGAGCGGCGGCTCCTGCCGTCCGACGCGCGTCTACCGCGTCCTCGAGGACGGCGACATCCTCGACGGCGAGCACAACGACATCGGCGACGTACGGGCCGACGACCTCTTCGGCCTCGACGACCCCCCGGCGTCCTCCCCGTACCGCTACCGCGACTACGGCCATGTCGCCGGGAGCAAGGTCGTCGGCTACGTCGACCAGGCCAAACTCAAGCCCCTGGGCCGCCGCTGTCTGCAGCCGGACCCTCGCTGAGACCCCCTCCACCTGGCCCGCCTCTCGCCTGGACTCGTGCCGGGGTGCGGGCGTGGCCGGAGCACGTCCCGGTCCCGATCGCCATATCAACGGACCAGACGGTTGAAACAGCATCAGGACATGGCGAGCCTCGACGGACCGGCCGTGCGCAGCGCTTTCACTCACCTTCATGTGGCACACGAAGCGCTTCTCCCGCACAGTCCTCGTTACGTTCGCGGCCTTCGCCGCGCTCCTCGGAGCGGACCTCGCTCCGGCGGTGGCCGACGGCCGTTCCGCCGGGCCGTCTTCGGGCAGCAGCCGGCACCTCACCGGCGGCGACCCCCGCGCGCAGGGCGCGAAGATCTTCCGGGGCCAGGCCTTCGACACGTGCCGCACACCGTCGTCAGCCGTGATGCGCGCCTGGTACGGGGCCTCCCCGTTCAAGGCCGTGGGCGTCTACATCGGCGGACGGGCCCGCGCCTGCACCAACCAGCCCCACCTCGACGCCGGCTGGGTGCGCAGAGCCGACGCGACCGGCTGGAAGCTGCTGCCCCTCTATGTCGGCTCCCAGTCGTACTGCGTCCGCGCGAGCAACAAGCGGGCGTTCACCATGTCGCGGCGGAACCCCGTCGCGCAGGGCGGCAGCGAGGGACGCGACGCCGTACGCCAGGCCAGGAAGCTCGGGATGGGCAAGCGCAGCGCGATCTACCTCGACATGGAGGCCTACGACAACTCCAACACCGCCTGCGCGCTCACGACGCTCCGCTTCATCCAGGGCTGGAACAGGGCCGTGCGCAAGGCGGGTTACTTCCCCGGCTTCTACAGCAGCAGCAACTCAGGCATCGAGCACATGGAGGGCGCGCGCAAGGCGGGCAGGAAGAACCTGCCGGAGATGCTGTGGTTCGCGCGGTGGCGGGTCCAGCCGTCCCTGAACAACGACAGGTACATCGCCAGGCACGCGTGGAAGCCGCACAGGCGCATCCACCAGTACGACGGGAACGTGTCGCGGACGTACGGCGGTTACCGGCTGAACATCGACCGCAACCTCGTCGACGCCCCGGTGGCCGTCGTGAAGTGAGGCCGCGGCCGGGCACAGGCGGCCCCGCCACCGGCCCGGCAGCCACTCGCGTCCCGTACGCCCCCGGCGGACGCCGGGCCCGTACACGCGCCCCTGAGTCACCCTTAGTCCTGCGGAGGACCGTGTCCACCCTACGGAGGTGTGGCCGTCCGCACCTCTCCGCCCATAGGGGGAGGTACCTTCGCGACCTCCGGTCGATCCGTGCGCGGCCGTCCGCTCCTAGCGTTGAGCCATGACCTCGCCTGGGACTGTCCGGCCTGCCGGGAACGCCTCTTCGACGGGAACGCCGCTGACGTTCACGTCGTACGTGCGGGCGCGCGGTCCGGTGCTGCTGCGCACCGCCCGCTCGCTCACCGCCAATCCGTGCGACGCGGAAGACCTGCTGCAGACGGCCCTCACGAAGACCTATCTCGCCTGGGAGCGCATCGAGGACCACCGCGCGCTCGACGGCTACGTGCGGAGGGCGCTCCTCAACACCCGCACGTCGCAGTGGCGCAAGCGCCGGGTCGACGAGTTCGCCTGCGACGAGCTTCCGGAGCCGGCGCCGGACGAGGGGCCCGACCCCGCCGAGGCCCAGGCCGTGCGGGACGCGATGTGGAAGGCCGTCCTCAGGCTGCCCGCCCGGCAGCGCGCCATGGTCGTGCTGCGGTACTACGAGGACCTGAGCGAGGTGCGGACCGCGGAGGTCCTCGGGGTCTCCGTCGGCACGGTCAAGAGCGCGGTCTCGCGGGCCCTGGTGAAACTCCGGGAGGACCCGCAGCTCGCGGCCGACGTGCTCGGCGGGCCCGGGGACGGGGACGCTCCGCTGCCCGGCGACGGTACGGCGTCCGGGGCGGGGACGCTGGCCGTGGCCGGAACCGCGGGCCGGGACGGCGAACTCGCCGCGGCCTGACGAGGAGCCCGCCGCCTCGCCCGTCGGTCTCTCCCGCCGGGCCGCCCGCGCCCGCCCCAGGAGCCGAAAATGTGGACGCGGTAGTGACATACCAGTCGGTACGCACGCACAATCAGCGCCACGATTACCCATGCGTAACGGCCCTACGGGAGGCTCCCCCGATGCTGAGCACCATGCAGGACGTACCACTGCTCGTTTCGCGCATCCTGCGTCACGGTTCCACCGTCCACGCGGCGTCCCGGATCACCACGTGGACGGGCGAGGGCGAGCCGCGCCGGCAGACCTTCGGGGAGACCGGCGAACGCGCCGCCCAGCTCGCGCACGCCCTGCGGGACGAGCTCGGGGTCGTCGAGGACGACCGGGTCGCGACCCTCATGTGGAACAACGCCGAGCATGTCGAGGCGTACTTCGCCATACCCTCCATGGGGTCCGTGCTGCACACCCTCAACCTGCGGCTGCCCAGCGACCAGCTCGTCTGGATCGTGGGCCACGCGGCGGACCGGGTGATCCTCGTCGACGGTTCGCTCCTGCCGCTGCTCGCCCCGCTGCTGCCGAGGCTGGAGACGGTGGAGCACGTCGTGGTCGTCGGCGCCGGCGACACGTCCGTCCTGGAGGGCTGCCGCCCCGCCGTGCACGACTACGAGTCGCTGCTGCGGGGTCGTCCCACCGTCTACGACTGGCCCGAGCTGGACGAACGCCGGGCCGCCGCCATGTGCTACACGTCCGGGACGACCGGCGACCCCAAGGGCGTGCTCTTCTCCCACCGCTCGATGTACCTGCACAGCATGCAGGTCAACATGGCCCAGTCCATGGGGCTGACCGACGCGGACACCACGCTGCCCGTCGTCCCGATGTTCCACGTCAACGCCTGGGGGCTGCCGCACGCGACCTTCATGACCGGCGTGAACATGCTGCTGCCCGACCGCTTCCTGCAGCCGGGGCCGCTCGCCGAGATGATCGACGCCGAGCGTCCCACGCACGCGGCGGCGGTCCCCACCATCTGGCAGGGGCTGCTGGCCGAACTCGCGGAGAAGCCGCGCGACATATCGTGTCTGCGCTCCGTGACCATCGGCGGCTCCGCCTGCCCGCCCGCCATGATGCGCGCGTTCGAAGAGGAGCACGGCGTCCGCGTCTGCCACGCCTGGGGCATGACGGAGACCTCGCCGCTGGGCAGCTTCGCCCACCCGCCCGCCGGGCTCAGCCCCGAGGAGGAGTGGCCGTACCGCATCAGTCAGGGCCGCTTCCCCGCCTCCGTGGAGGCCCGGCTCGCGGCGCCGGACGGCACCTTCGCTCCGTGGGACGGGGAGTCGCCGGGTGAACTCGAGGTACGGGGCCCGTGGATCGCCGCCGCGTACTACGGCGGAGCGACGGAGGAGCCGCTGAAGCCGGAGGACAAGTTCAGCCCGGACGGCTGGCTGCGCACGGGGGACGTCGGAGTGATCACCCCCGACGGGTACCTGACGCTCACGGACCGCGCCAAGGACGTCATCAAGTCCGGCGGCGAGTGGATCTCCTCGGTCGAGCTGGAGAACGCGCTGATGGCGCACGAAGCGGTCGCCGAGGCCGCCGTGGTCGCGGTGCCGGACGAGAAGTGGGGCGAGCGCCCGCTGGCGACGGTCGTCCTCAAGGAGGACGCGGGCGACGTCGGCTACGACGAGCTGCGGGCCTTCCTGGCCGAGCGCATCGCGCGCTGGCAGGTCCCCGAGCGGTGGACCATCATCCCGGCGGTGCCCAAGACCAGCGTCGGGAAGTTCGACAAGAAGGTGCTTCGCGGGCAGTACGCCGCGGGAGAGCTGGACGTCACCAGGCTCTGACGCGTCCCGCCGGTTCCCGTCGCGGGGCCGGCTCGCGGGTGGGGCACGACGGGGGAGGGGCCGGACGCGCAGGCGTCCGGCCCCTCTTCGGGTCCTCGGGGACCGGCACACGCGCCCGCCCCGGAGGCGCGTACGTCCGGTCGGGTGCTGCCCGGACTGGCGGGACGCCGCGCGTCGTACGCCTGGTGACGGCGGGTCAACGCGCGGAGACCGGCGGTCAGCCGGCCGTGCTCAGCGAGTGCCGATCTGCGACAGCAGGTCGACGATCCGGGTCTGGACCTGGTCGCTCGTCGCACGCTCGGCGAGGAAGAGCACCGTCTCCCCCGTCGCCAGTCGCGGCAGCTCGGCCGGGTGCATGCCGGCCGACGTGTAGACGACGAACGGCGTGCGGCTGAGCAGCCCGTTGGACCGGAGCCAGTCGATGAGACCGGCACGCCGCTGATGCACCTGCATCAGGTCCGTCACGACCAGGTTGGGCCGCACCTGCCCGGCGATGCCCACCGCGTCCGTGTCCGTCGAGGCATGGGCGACCTGGATGCCGCGCCGCTCCAGGGACGACGCGAGAGCACCCGCGACGGCGGGCCGCTCCTCGATCAGCATCACCCGCGGCGGATGCTGCTCGCTGTCGCGCGGGGCGAGCGCCTTCAGCAGCACCGCGGGGTCGGCGCCGTACGCGGCCTCCCGCGTCGCCTGCCCGAGCCCCGCCGTGACGAGCACCGGCACCTCGGCGGCCACCGCAGCGGTACGGAGGGACTGCAGAGCCGTACGCGTGATCGGCCCGGTGAGCGGGTCGACGAACAGCGCGGCCGGATAGGACGAGATCTGCGCGTCCACCTCCTCGCGCGAGTGCACGAGAACGGGACGGTAGCCGCGCCCGGACAGCGCCTGCTGGGTCGACGGGTCCGGTTCGGGCCACACCAGCAGACGGCGCGGATTGTCCAGCGGCTCCGGCGGCAGCTCGTCGTCGGCGGGCTGCGGCGGAACGGGCACGCCCCGGCCGTCGCTCATCTCCACGGGACTGTTCGGGCCGTCCAGCGGTTCGGGCCCCTCGGCCGCGCCCGCGGCAGGCGCCTCGATCGTGAACTCGCGGGCAGGAGGCGGCGCGGCGGGAGCCGCCTGGGCCTGCATCCCTGCCCGGCCCTGCGCCGCGGGCCGTCCAGCCGGCTGCTGCGCACCGGGCTGACCGCCCGGCTGCGGTGCGTTCGGCTGCGGCGCCCCCGGCTGCGGTGCGTTCGGCGGTGACGCGCCCGGCTGCTGCGGTGCTCCCTGCTGCGGTGCTCCCGGCTGCGGGGGAGCGGCGAGCTTGCGGCGCCTGCCGGACCCGGGAGTCGACGGGGTGGTCGGTATGGCAGTCGGCGGCGCCGACGTCGCCGTCGGAGCGGGACCAGTCGGACCGAAGGAATAAGCGCCCGTGTGGTCGCCGCCGCCGTAGGTGAAGGGCACGCCCTGCCCGAGCGTCCGCACCTGGTGGTGGCCCGTCTCGTACGGCGACTGCCCGCCGTCGGGGAAGCCGGCCGCACCGGGCATCGGCGGGCCCTGCGGCTGCGGCGGCTCCGGCGGCAGCGGGCCGCCCCCGAGGATCGGGCTGGCCGCGACCACCGAGAGGTCCATGGGTTGCGGCTCGGGCTCCGGCTCCGGCTCCGGCGCCTGCTCCTCCTGCACCGGCTGGGGCTGCTGCATGCCGTTCGCGGCGGCGGGGGCGGCACCGTTGGCTCCGGCGGCCGCGTTCGGCGCCGCGCCGTTCGCTCCCGCCGGGTCCGGAACCTGGGCGTTCGGTGCGGGGGGCGGCGTCTGCCCCTGGTCCGCACTCTGCGCGTAACCGGGCTGCGGCTGCCCCGGAGGCGCGGCGAACTGCACGCCCTGCGGGGCCGCTTCACCCTCCGTCTGCGCGGGCTGCTGCCCGTTCTGCACGACGGCCACGTCCTGGCCCTGCGCGCCCGCTTCCGCACCTGCCTGGCCGCGCCCCTGCGCCTGGGCACGCGCGAGCCGCCGCGCTCTCCGGCCGCCGGAAGTCCCCCCGGAACCGGCCGGTTTCGCACCGCCGTCCGCGGCTTCGGCACCGGCCTGGGCGGGGGCGGCGTCCGGCTGCTGCCCGGGCGGAACCTGCACCGGACGGCGGGCACGCCGTCCCGTACCCGGCTGAGCCTGGGCCTCCGGCTGCGCGACCTGCGCACCGGGCTGGAGGGGCTGCCCCTCCGCGGGGACGGGCTGTACGCCCGCACCGTCCGTAGCGCCGCCCGCGGGAGCCGCGAGCGCACGCCGCGGCCGTGCCGCACCGCCCTGCTGGGCCGGAACGGCTCCGGCTTCCGGACCCGTGTCGCCTTGCGGCTGCTCCTGCTGCGCCGCCTCGGCCGGGCTCGGACGTCCGCGCCGCCTGCCTGTGGGCGGCTGCCCGTTCTGCCCCTGCGACTCCTCCTGCGCCTGCTGCGCCTGGAACTGGCTGGGGATTCCGGCAGCGGGTGCGCTGCCGGAGACGTCCCCCGTCCCCGTCCAGGCACCTGCCGCGGGGGCCTGCGCCCCCGCCGTCGCGCCCTCGGAACCGCGCACGGGCTGCGCGGGCACCGGCATCACGGTCGTCTCGTTCTCCCGCCCCTCGCGGGACCGGGAGCCGGCGCCGTTGGTGCTGCCCTCCCCGGAACCGGCGGCGGCGTCCTGGCCCGTGCCGCTCTCCGCGGAGACCGGCACCTCCAGCACGTACGCGTTGCCTCCCGAGCCCGGCACCTCATGCGTCTGCAGCACGCCGCCGTGCCGCCGCACGATCCCCCGCACGATCGGCTCGTGCACGGGATTGCCGCCGCTGTACGGGCCGCGCACCTCGATCCGGACGACGTCTCCGCGCTGCGCCGCCGCGACCACGATGGTCGAGTCCATGCCCGCCGTCGCCGCCGGGGCGTTGCCGGTCGCGTCGACGCCCGCCACGTCGGCGATCAGGTGGGCCAGCGCCGTCGCGAGCTGCCCGCCGTCGACTTCGGCCTCTATCGGCGGGGCGTGGACGGCGAACTGCGCGCGTCCCGGGCCGATCAGCTCGACCGCGCCCTCGACGCCGTTCGCCACCACCCCGTCCAGCGAGATCGTCTCGCGGTGCAGCTTCTCCTGCCCCGCGTCGAGACGCTGGTAGGCGAGCACGTTGTCCACGAGCGTCGTCATACGCGCGTAGCCCGCCGCCAGGTGGTGCAGGATCTGGTTCGCCTCCGGCCAGAGCTGCCCCGCGGGATCGGCGGCCAGCCCCGTCAGCTCGTCCCGGAGCTGGTCGAGCGGCTTGCGCAGCGACTCCTGCAGGACGGCCAGCAGCTGGTCGTGGCGTCCGGCCAGCGACTCGACGGCCCGGCGGTCGCTGAAGGTCACGACCGCGCCGACCAGCTGCTCCCCGTCGCGCACGGGGGCCGTCGTGATGTCGACGGGCACGGCCTGGCCGTTCTTCGCCCACATCACCTGCCCGGCCCGCACCCTGTGCTTGCGGCCGGACCTGAGCGTGTCGTGGAGAGTCGTCTCCTCGTACGGGAGCGGATTGCCGTCCGGACGCGAGTGCAGCACCAGCGGATGGAGCTCCTTCCCGCCGAGGTCGCCGGCCCGGTAGCCCAGGATCTGCGCCGCCGCCGGGTTGACCAGGACGATCCGCCCCTCGGTGTCCACGCCCACGACACCCTCGGACGCGGCGCGCAGGATCATCTCCGTCTGGCGCTGCTGACGGGCGAGTTCGGCCTCGGTGTCGAGGGTGCCGGTGAGATCGCGGACGACGAGCATCAGCAGCTCGTCCCCGGTGTAGGAGTTGCCGGAACCCGGCCCGTGGTCGGCGAACGCGGCCTCGAACGCGGAGGCGTACGGCGTGCGGCCGTCCTCGAGGTTGGCGCTCGTGACCTCGACGGGGAACTCGGTGCCGTCGGTGCGCCTGGCCACCATGCGGGTGGGACGCTGGCGCTCCTGCAGCTCGGCTGCGGCCTCGTCCGGCCTGCGCATCGAACCCGGGATCCGCTTCGAATCGAACTCGGGCAGCAGATCGAGCAGCCCTCGCCCCACCAGTGCGGTGCCGGGGGTCTCGAAGGCTTCCAGCGCGATGGTGTTCGCGTTCACCACCGTGCCGTTGCAGTTGACCAGCAGCAACGCATCGGGCAGCGCATCGAGTATGGCGGCGAGACGAGCAGCGCCTCGGGATGGCCTGCTGCTCACGACGACGTTCCCTTCTGATAACCACGGTGCCGACGACCAGCCGCACGATCCCGTCCGGTCCGGTCACGGCTGCCAGTGTGCCGCTGATCCCGGCCGTATCACTAGGGGGGAGTCTACGGGCAGGAGCCCCCGTGAGGCGGGGGAAGCGGAGGAGTCAGGTCCCCGGAACCCCCGGAATATGGGGGCTCCGGTCCCCTCCTGAGGGGTTTCCGGGCATATCTGCGAGGCCGCTGTGGACCTGTGTACGCCCCTTGACCGCCAGGGGTGAGATGACCCACCCCGCGCCCCCCGAGGGCCACCGCCGCGCCCGCCACCCGGCCGCTCGCTCGTCCGGCCGCTCGCTCGGGACGACGCGACCGGGCACCGGCTCTCGCGGCGGGGCGGCACTACGGGGCTCCGGGAGGCCGGGCGGGCCGGCGGGCGGAGCCGGCCTGGCGGGACCGCCTGGGCTCCGGAGGGCGGGGAGTGCCGGGTTGGTCTCCGCGCGGGGGCGCACGCGCAGGGGCGGATGCCGTCATTGCCGTCATGGGGCTGTGGGTGCGGGACTTGGGCGCGGTGCGGTTCGCGGGCGTGCGGTGCGGGACCCGTCGTCCTCCGCCGCACCGGACGGCCAACGGGCGGATCGTTCCCGGTCATCGACGGGACGGTGTCGCCAATCGCTTTGCCCGGCGGCCCCGGAACCGAGTACGGTGGGGGCCGATTGGAGACAGCCCACCGGGCTGTGCCATCATCTGCACACACCGCTCACGTCTGTCGGGCGGGTGTCGGGAGGCTTCGCCTAGTCTGGTCTATGGCGCCGCACTGCTAATGCGGTTTGGGGATAACCCCCCATCGAGGGTTCAAATCCCTCAGCCTCCGCTTCCGATCTCCAAGATCGCCGAAACCCCGGCTCTCACAGCCGGGGTTTCCGTGTGTTTCGGTGGGGTGCCCGGAACGGGCTTCTCGCAGGTCAGAGGGGGTGCAGGGAACTGATTTCACCTCTGGGCAGCGGTCATGTAATGTTGTTCCCGCAACGCCGCCCCGGTTGATCAACAGCCGGAAGGCCAAGCGCTCGTAGCTTAACGGATAGAGCATCTGACTACGGATCAGAAGGTTGCAGGTTCGAATCCTGCCGAGCGCGCAGCAGGTAAGAGGCCCCTCGGATTATCCGAGGGGCCTCTTCTTGTGCCGTTGACATCAGCGGTGACCTCAGTGGCTGACGCCCCCCGGGGGCCCAGCCGGCGGCGTACCTCCGAGGTGTCGCGCACCCGTCCTGATGCTTGTCGCCCATGCCGGGCGTCGGCCCACAGCGCGGGAGTTCTCCGCGTCGCGTCTGGCAGAGGCTGCGCAGCTCTGCCGCTGTGACTGCCTGGTTTACTTGCCGGTATGACCGAACCGCCCAACCCCCCTGAGTCCACTGGCAAGTGGAACACCCCGTACCTTCCGCAGGTTCCGGGTGTGGTGCAGGCGGCAGCGATCCTGCTGTACGTCGGAGGTGCACTCGCCATACTGTCCGGGCTCTGGCGCCTGTTCCCCGGCGGGATGGTCGGCGCTGTGGGCGGTCTGGCCGCCATATTGGGCGGGGCGCTCTCTCTCGGGCTCGGACGGGCTCTTCAGCTAGGCCGACGATGGGCCTGGAAGACCGTTCTGGTGCTGTGCGCGGTCGGGATCGCGCTGGCTGTGGTCCGCGTCTTCTTCGAACCTCTCCTCTCCGGCGCCTCCGACATCACGTGGCCGGTCGTGTTCGCGATCCTGCTCGGCACCCGGACCGCGCGAGAGTGGTTCGCCGAAGCCCCGTAACCGCGCACCGCGCACCTCGCAACCGCGGCAGCGCCGTGCGTCCGGTAAGTCATGTCTCCGGCGGCCGAGTTGAGCCTCGGGGCCGAGTGGGGCCGTCGGCAGCCGAGTTGCCCCCCGTCGGGCTATCGCCTGCCGTGGGTGTGGCGGAGGGCGAGGAGGTCGGCGACGGCTTCGAGCCAGCGGGCGCAGGTCTCCTCGGCGTCCGGGCCGCCGGCGACGTCCGAGGCGGACCGCAGCCAGGACCGGACCTGGGCGGCTGCCTCCTCGCCGGGGACCGGTTCCGTCAGGTCCCCCGCGTACCGGACGCCCCCGCCGCGGACGATCTTCGCGACGAACGCGACGGCCCGCGGCTGGACGCCGAGCCGGTCGAGGCGGACGGCGGCGCAGACGGCCCCGTCGCCGAAGAGCGCCGTGCGGTGGGCCCCGGTGAAGGAGAGGCCGTAGCGCAGCATGGCTGCCGGGTCGAGTGCGGCGAGTTCGTCGTCGGTGCGGTCCGGGGGCGTCGGGGTGGTGCTCATGGATGCCTCAACTGGGATAGCACGGAGGTCACTTCACGGTGACCTTGTAGGTGTGGTAGCGGCCGCGTCCGTCCGCGTCGGGGGTGGGGCTGCCGCTGGGCACGGGCGAGGGGGAGATCTCGCCGCCGGCGTCGCCTCCTCCGGCGCAGCCCAGCGAGGGGCATTCGAGGAGCCGGATCTCGGTGGTGCCCTTGCCCACTGCCTTGAAGTCGAAGTAGTGGGTGGCGCTGTGCCCGCCGTCGCTGTCGCTCCCGTCGGTCTCCTCGCGGTCGCCGGTGCTGCGTACGACGGCCTTGTCGGGGGCGGGGGAAGCGAGGTACCAGTCCTCCCCCATGGCCGCTTCGACGGGGACGGAGAGCGTGAACTCCTCGCCGTCGTCCACCTGGAGGTTCTTCTCGTCCTGCCCGTAGGTGTCCTGGCCGCACCCGGTCAGGAGCGCGGTCAGCACGAGGGGCAGTGCGGGCAGGGCGAGTCGCTTGGTCACGGTGCGCATGGCGGTCGTCGATTCAGTCGGCGGGGAGGTGGACGGCGTAGGCGTCGGGCAGGTCCTGGTCCGAGGCCTTGCCCATGCGCCCGTTGACGAAGTCGTCCTCGCTGACCCAGGTCGTGGTGCCCCACGGGTTGTAGATCTGCAGCTTGTCGCCCTCCTGGCCGATCACCATCATTCCGTGGCCGCTCCGTTCGCCGTTCGAGTACCCCTCGACGCCGATGGGGACGGGCTTGCCCTCGGCGACGGCCTTCTCGATGTCCGGCAGTACGTCGCGCCGCGCGTCGGCGCTGCGGGTCTCCTGGAAGTCGTACTCGCTGCCGGTGTGGGGGCTGATCTCCTTGTTGACGACCTCGGTCTTGCCGTCGTTGTCCATGCCCGAGGGGGTGTCGGAGAAGAAGCCCTCGTAGTTTCCGTCGCCCTCTTCGTGGACGCGCATCTGCTCGTCGCCGAGGCGTTCGCGGAAGGCGGCCGGGTCGTCCTCCTGGCCGGAGGGGCCGCCGGTCAGCTCCAGGGCGTAGACGGGGTCGACCATGGCGCGGGCGGTGACGGTGGAGGACGGCACGCAGGTGTTGCCGTCCTGCGACCACCGCTCCGTACCGAACCGCTGCTCGTCGGTGTTGCGGTTCGAGCCGTCGGCGTTGAGTCCCTCGTCGGCCTTGCTGTCGCTCGCGGTGGTGACCGGAGTGAGGTGCTGCTGGAGCCAGGCGGGGTCCTTGCCGTGGATCTTGTCGCGGAATTCGGAGACCTCGCCCAGGCTGTACCCGGCGGCGAGGGCCTTGACGAGGTAGGCGCGTTCCTGGGGGGTCTTGGCGTCGGCGAGCATCCGCTCGTACTTCGCCTGGTCGGCGTCGCTCATCTTCTCCAGGCGACGGCCCGAGCGTTCGAGGTCGTTGGCCGAGAGCAGCTCGTTCTGCTCCTGCGGCCGGCCGTCCGTGGCGATGTCGGCGAGGACGAGACGGTCCGCCGCGGAGATCTCGTCGGTCTTCATCCGGCCCGCGCGGGCCTCCGACGCGTACTTGTTGAGCTCGCGCGCGGCGGTGCGGGCGGCGTCGTCGGCCTGCGAGGCCGCCTTGTGCATGGCGCGTACGCCGTGCCCGGCCGCCTCCTGGGCGCGTTTGCGCTCCCGCTCCTCGGCGTCCTTCTCCACCATGTCGTCGAAGAAGCCGTCCTCGCCGCCGAGCATGGAGCGGGCCTCGCGGAGCTGGCGGCGTCCGGAGGAGTCCGCCGCCTGAGCCGCGGTGACGGCGTCGGCGAGGTCGAAGAGCGCCTTGGACGCCTTGCGGAACGCGACGTCCATCTGCTCGGCGGAACGGCCCGCGGCTCCGACCACTTCGGACGCCTTGGCGCCGGTGCTGCCCACCCAGACCGACGGCAGGCCCGACTTGGCGGACTTCTCCACGCGCTCCTGCACGTCGCGGGCGTCGTCGGCCTGCCCCTTGTACCGCTTGGCGATGCTCTCGATGGTGCTGGGCGAGCCGACGGGCGGGGAGACCCCCAGGGCGTCGTCGATCGCTTCGATGAGGGAGTTCTTGTCGTCCGCTCCCGCTATGGACTTCACGTGTCCGGCGAGTTTCTCGCGGCGGTCCGTGGTGGATTCCTCGGCCATGCTTCGTTGCCCCGTGACGTGTTCGGTGTGGACGGCGGTGACGCGGGCCGCGCGGCGCCGCGCGGCTGGGTGGACGTGCGGCCGCATGCCGCGTCCGCGTGCTGTGCGCTGCTGCGGTGCCGGACTGCGGTACCGGGCTGTCGCTGCCCGACTGGTGTGCCGCGGCTCGTCGGGCGGCCGCGGTCAGCCGAAGTCGGCCAGGCCCGGCGGCGGTTCGCCCGGCGTGGGGCCGGTGGTGATCCCGGGGTGGTAGGCCGCCGGTGCCGGCATGGTGGTCACTCCGCCTGCCGCGGGGGCGGGCGCCGCAGGTGTGCCTCCGTCCGCCGCGGAGCGCAGGCCCAGGACGGCTGCGTCGTCGGCGCCCCTGTAGTTCTGCTTGGAGACGCGGACCTTGCCCGCGAGTTCGTGCAGTGCGGCTTCGAGGGTGCGGGCCTCGGCCTGCCAGGCGTCCGCGAAGTCGTCGTACGCCGGGCCCGAGTCGGATCCGCCGAGGGCGTCGGGCGTGTAGCACATCTGGTCCTCGACGGCCTTGCGGATGCGGCCGACGTCGTCGCCCGCGCGGTCGAGCTTCCCGGCCTCCGCCGACATGCCGCTCTCGCGCACCTCGTACCCGGACATCGTCCGCCCCCCTTGCCCCCGGCCGGGTGCGGGTGACGCCCGGCTCCTCGGGCGGGGAGTCTACTCGCACGCGGTGCGGAGTCCGAGGTCAGGGCCCTGCAACTCTGTCCCGCAACTCCTTTGCGGCGCCCGGGTGTTGCCTTTGTGTGGACTCCTCGGGGGCGGGCAGGCGGAGGGTGCGGGATCAGGCCGGCGGAGCCGGATGCGGATTCCGTACGTCCAACCGCTCGCAGCCGCACCGCAGTTCGTCCACAGAGTGAGACGGCGGAAACTTTCAGTGGTCGCACCACGGAAGGTACTGCCCGGTATCGCGCGGGTGTTCACGATTCGCTCCCTGAAAATCCTTCACCTGAGCAAGAAAGTGACACTTGTTGCACGAACGGGGTTGTCGCGTACATGGCTGGCTGCTTCTACTGGCGGACGCACGGAATTCGTCTTCATCCGTGGAAGGAATCCCGATGTCCCGTCTCCCCCACAGCAGACGCGTCAAGCGCGGTCTGATCGCGCTCGCAGCCGTCGCCGGCTGCGCGCTGACCACCCTGGTCGCCGTCCCCGCGAGCGCGGCCGCGACCGGCGGCGAGAAGGCCGCGGATCCGGCGTCGTGCCCCGTCGCCGCCGAGATCAGCCAGGGGTACCACGACGGTCACGACGGCGTCGACCTCGCTGCGCCCCTCGGTACGCCGATGTACGCGGCGGGCCCCGGGACCGTCACCGAGTCGGGTCCCGCCAGCGGCTACGGCCAGTGGATCCGCATCAAGCACTCCGACGGCGCCGTCACCGAGTACGGGCACATGAGTGAGCGCTTCGTGAACGTCGGCGACACCGTCACGGGCGGGCAGCACATCGCCAACGTCGGCAACGAAGGCCAGTCGACCGGCCCGCACCTCCACTTCGAGGTCCACCGCGACGGCGGCATGGGCTTCGGCGACGACCCGCTGGTCTACATGTCGGAGCGCGGCGTCAACCTGCCCTGCACGCCCTGACCGGCTGACCGTACGGGGCCCCCGCGGTCCTCGGCGCCCGGTTCCGCTCCCGGGCGCTCCTCGCGGGGGAAGGGACGTGGAGCCGCCGCCTCCCGGGCGGCTCCACGTCCCGGAACCTCCGGCCCGACGGTGCCTCACGGGGCACCGCGAGCCAGTCCGCACTACCCCGCACCAAGCACGGCCCCGGCGGAGCCCCACCCGCCGGATCGCCGCCGTCCGGGGCGTACCACCCCGCACGACCCTGGCACCGGCCGAGATCCGGTGCGCCGGCCGGTGCCAGGCGCTCGATCCCCCCACTACGTGCCGGACATGCAGAGAGGCAGCCAGACCCGATGAACTCACGCAAGAGACTCCTCGCCGTCACCGTCGGCGGCGCGCTCGCCGCCACGATGGCCGTCGTCGGCCAGAGCGCCACCGCCGCGCCCGCCGACGGCGAGCCGAGCATGGGCAAGGCCTTCAGCGACGCGGCCAAGGAGTTCGACGTGCCGCGCGACCTCCTCGTGTCGGTCGGCTACGCGGAGACCCACCTGGACGGGCACAAGGGCGAGCCCAGCCAGGACAACGGCTTCGGCGTCATGCACCTCGTCGACAACCCCGAGCGCCAGACGCTCGACCAGGCCGCGAAGCTCACCGACGAGTCGGTCGCGGACCTGAAGAAGAACGACGCCGCCAACATCCGCGGCGGTGCCGCCGTCCTGCGCGCCTTCGCCGACAAGGCCGGGCTCAAGGCGGCCGACCGCGAGCGCATCGAGGCCTGGTACCCGGCGGTCGCCGCCTACGGCGGTGCCGACAGCGCCTCCCTCAAGCGCCTCTACGCGGACGCCGCGTACGACTTCGTGAAGAAGGGCCTCCCCGCGAAGGCGAAGGTCGAGATGTCCGGGCAGAAGGTCGCGCCCGAGCGCGGCAAGCTCGCCGACGCGAAGGCCCCCGGCGTCGGCACCAAGAGCGAGGACTACCCGCCGGCCATCTGGAACCCCGCCAACGCGGCCAACTACAACACCGGCCGTGACGCGGCGATCTCCCAGGTCGTCGTCCACGTCACCCAGGGCGCCTACGCGGGCACCATCAGCTGGTTCCAGAACCCCGAGGCCCAGGTCAGCGCCCACTACGTGGTGCGTTCGTCCGACGGCGAGATCACGCAGATGGTGCGCGACGCCGACACGGCGTGGCACGCGCGGGGCGGCAACGCCTCCGCCATCGGCATCGAGCACGAGGGCTTCGTCGACGACCCGTCGTGGTTCACCGACGCCATGTACCGCGCGTCGGGCGCCCTGACGAAGCACCTGTGCGACAAGCACGGCATCCCGAAGGACCGGGCCCACGTCGTCGGGCACAACGAGGTCCCCGGCAACGACCACACCGACCCGGGTCCGAACTGGAACTGGGACACGTACATGGGGTACGTCAACGGCTGACGCAGACGGGGTGATGCCGAAGAACGGAGTCACAGACGAACGGGAGTGAGAACACGGTGGCCCGGTCCTGGAGCGGACCGGGCCACCGTGCGTTCGTTCCGGGGGAGTTCCGCCCGCCCCGGCGCCGCGCACACGGCGCCGGCGCCCGGGCGGGGAGCGGTGCTCACCCCAGGTCGGGCAGGTCCTCGCCCTGCACGGCCTGGACGTCCAGCTCGATCCTGAGCGTGGTGCCGATGGCGGCGATGCCCGCGGCGAGGATCTGGTTGTAGTTCATCGCGAAGTCCTCGCGCTGGAGTTCGGCCGTCGCGCGGAAAGCGGCACGGATGCCGCCCCACGGGTCGGGCCCGTATCCCAGGTACGTCAGGTCCAGAGCCACGTCCCGTACGACCCCGTGCATGGCCAGCCAGCCCTGCACCGTCCACCGGTCGGTGCCGGAGGGCTCGACGGCGTGGCTGCGGTACGTGAGCTGGGGGTGCTTCTCGACGTTCAGGAAGTCCTCGGAACGCAGGTGTGCGTCGCGTATGCGGTTGCCCGTCTCGATGCTGTCGCCCTCGATGACGGCCTCGACGTAGGACTTCTCCGGGTCCTCGTCGATCTCGACCCGTCCGCTGAACTTCGTGAACCTGCCGTGGACGCTGGAGATGCCCAGGTGCTGCGCGGTCGCTCCGATCGTGGAGTGCACGGGGTCGATCGTCCACGGGCCGGGCGGCGGCAGTTCGGTGCCGCCCTGCCGTACCAGCGTCAGCGTCCCCAGCTCGGCCCGTCCCGACGCGGTGACCAGGGCGGTGGCGGCGGCCGGCGCGTAGCCGAGCGCGGTCGCGATCACCGTGTAGGGGCCCGGGGGGAGCGGTTCTTCGCTCTGGGCGACGCCGTCCGTGTCCGCTTCCGCGCGGAGCACCTGCACACCTGTCATGTCGGTCACGGTCAGCACGGCGTGCTGCACCGGCCACCCCTCGCGGGTCTGGATCTGCGCCCGTACGCCTGCGCCTGCCATCTTCCGATTCGCTCCTTCTCGCTCAGGCCCGGTCTTGCGGCCCATGACAGGCCCCCGGCACCGGGGACGGCACGCCGTCCCCCGCCCGCCGCCCAGTCTTCCTGCTGCCCGTGGGTAACGGGAGGTGCGGTGCCGGGCTTCTTCGTGCAGGTCGCCGCGTGATCCGCGTTCGCCGCGCGGCGGCCCGCATGCGTCATTCGTCGGGGTGGTGCAGCTCGATGTCGTAGTCGTCGGCACCCTGGCCGTGGACGTTCAGAGCGGTCGCCACCGGCGGGTAGCCGCTGGCGATGACCGAGTAGTCCCCGGCGTCCAGGTCGGTGAAGCCGTACGCGCCGTCCTCCGCCGTCGTGGCGGTGGCGACGACGTTGCCCGCCGCGTCGATGAGCGTGACCCGCGCGTCGGGCAACGGGCGCCGGTCGCTCCCGGCCCTGATGACGCCCTGCACGCGGGCGCCGGCGGCCAGTTCGAGGTCGATCCTGGTCACGCCCTGGGTCTCGACCTCGACGGGGCGCGCGATCGGCCGGTAGCCGGGCGCGTTGACGGCGATCGTGAAGGTTCCCGGCACGAGTTCGTCGAAGTTGAACTCGCCCCGCTCGCCCGTACGTCCGGTCGCCAGCACCTCGCCCCTGGCGTCGGTGACGACCACCATCGCGTTCCGCACGGGCTGCCCGTCGCCGGTGCTGCGGACGCGTCCGGCGAGCCCGCTGGTCGACGCCAGCAGGATGTCGTGCCGCAGGGGCTCCTCGCCCACGGTCACCGTCGACGCCTGCGGAGTGTGGCCCTCGGCGGCCGCGATCAGCACGTAGCTGCCGGGACCGGGGGTGTCCACCCCGTACCTGCCGTCCATCCGCGCCACGGCCCGCCCGAGCTGACTGCCGCTCAGCGAGATCAGCGTCACGGCGGCCCTGGAGACGCCGGAACCGTCCACGTTGCGGATGGTGCCGCGGACCGAGTGCTGCGAGTTGCCCGACAGCTCGCTCTCCGGGGCCTCCTGAGCGGACGGCGGAGCCTGCAGGTCCTGGGCCCGCTGGACGCCCGCCTGCTGCAGGGCGTGATGCGCGGCGGTGTCGGTGGCGGACGGTCCTGCCGGTTCGGACAGGACGCCGTCGGCGCCCTGCTGCTCCAGGCCGGAGGTCGTCTTCAGCGGCACCTCCTTGATGAGCAGCACCAGGAAGAGGCTCACCAGCGCGACGGGCGCGGCGTAGAGGTAGATGTCGCCGATGGCGTGGCCGTAGGCGCTCTCGATCACCTCACGTATCGGACGGGGGAGTTCGGCGAGGTCGGGGATCTCGCTGCCGGCGCCGCCGGTGGGCCCGCCGTGCTCGATGCCGAGCTTGTCCAGGCCCTCGTTCACGTGGTCCGTGATGCGGTGGGACAGCACCGCGCCCAGCACGGAGACGCCCACCGCACCGCCGAGCGAGCGGAAGAAGTTGACCGCCGAGCTGGCGGCGCCGAGGTCCGCCGTGTCCACCTGGTTCTGGGTGGCGAGGACCAGGTTCTGCATCATCATGCCGACGCCGATGCCGAGCATGCCCATGAAGCAGGCCATGTGCCAGTAGACGGTGTCGTGCCGCAGGGTGCCCAGCAGCCCGAGGCCCGCGGTCAGCAGCACGCCGCCGGAGCAGAGCCACAGCTTCCACTTGCCGGTGCGGGTGATGACCTGCCCGGAGACGGTCGTCGAGAGGAACATGCCGACGATCATGGGGATCGTCATGACACCGGCCATCGTCGGCGACTCGCCACGTGCGAGCTGGAAGTACTGGCTGAGGAAGACCGTCGCGCCGAACATCGAGATGCCGACGAACATCGAGGCCGCCGAGCTCAGCGCGATCGTCCGGTTCTTCAGCAGCCGCAGCGGGATGATCGGCTCGGAGGCCTTCGCCTCGACGAGCAGGAACAGCAGCGCCAGTGCGACGGAGCCGCCGACCATGCTGTAGCTCTGCCACGACAGCCAGTCGTACTTGTCGCCGGCGAAGGTCACCCATATCAGCAGCAGCGAGGCGGCGGCCGCGACGAAGAAGGCACCGAGCCAGTCGATCTTCACCTGGCGCTTGACCGTGGGCAGCCGCAGCGTGGCCTGGAGCACCACCAGCGCGATCACGGCGAAGGGTATGCCGACGTAGAAGCACCAGCGCCAGCCGAGCCAGCTCGTGTCCGTGATGACGCCGCCGAGCAGCGGGCCGCTGACCATCGCGACGGCGAAGGTCGCACCGATGTAGCCGGTGTAGCGGCCGCGTTCCCGCGGCGAGATCATCGCGGCGATCACGGTCTGCACGAGAGCCGTGATGCCGCCCATGCCTATGCCCTGTACGGCGCGCGCGGCGATCAGCAGATTGGTGTCCTGCGAGAAGCCGGCGGTGGCGGAGGCCAGTACGAAGATGACGATGGCGGTCTGCAGCAGGGCCTTCTTGCTGAACAGGTCCGCGAGCTTGCCCCACAGAGGCGTCGTCGCGGTCATCGTCAGCAGGGACGCCGTCACCACCCAGGTGTAGGCGCTCTGTCCGCCGCCCAGCTCCGCGACGATCTTCGGCAGGGCGTTGGCGACGATCGTCGACGACAGGATGGCGACGAACATGCCGAGCAGCAGCCCGGACAGCGCCTCCATGATCTGCCGGTGCGTCATGGGTGCGGCACCACCGGAGGCGTGCGCGGGCGCCGGCGACGCGTGACCGGCTCCGCCTCCGGCGCCGGCTCCGTGCACACCGGAAGGTGTGGTCGTGGCCATTCGTTTCCTTACTTCGTGCTCGGTGCGGTGCGGTGGTCTATGGAGTGTCCTCGGGGGCGGGGCGCGATGCACGGCTGTCGCCGAAGCTTTGGCGAAGACGCTCAAGCATTCCGTTGAGTCCCGCGATCTCCTCGTCGGTCCAGTCGGAGAGGAAGGTCTCCAGCGTCTCCGTGGTGGCCTCGGCCAGGACGTCCAGCTGCCGGCGGCCCGGTCCGGTGAGGCGCAGCAGGCGCGATCTGCCGTCCAGGGGGTCGGGGTGGCGTTCGACCCAGCCCCGTTCCTCGATGTGTGAGACGTGGCGGCTTGTCACCGACATGTCGACGGCCATGAGTTCGGAAAGGCGGCCTATCCGCATCTCTCCGTACTTATGGAGAAGGGTCAGGGCCGCAGCGGAGGCCGGCGGGCAGTCCGGCGGCAATCCTCGCGCCATCTCTCGCCTCACGGCGCCTATGCCGCTAAGGTGCCGGGCCAGTTCCTCGTAGCTACTGCGTGCAGCTCGCGCAGCCATCTCACCCCCTCCTTATTGTTGCTCAGGGCAACCATAGTCCATTAGTTGCTGTACGCAAATTAAATGAGCGAAACGGAAGCAAAGAATCGGCAAAGCGCCGGTGCCGGTGGGGGCGAGGAGAGTGGATCTTCAAGGTGGGGCGGGGGCTGACGGCCCTTCCCGGCTTCGCTAAGGTCCTGCCTCATGGCACACAACCCGCATGCACCGCAGGGCCCGGAGAACGCACAGGATCCGGCCGGCAGCACGCAGATGTTCCGCGCCTTCGTCGAGGAGGAGGGCGGCCCCGGAGGAGCGCGGCGGTCCGCCCCGCAGGCGGCGTCGTCCGGCTCACGGACGGGCCTCGTCCTCGGCATCGTCGCCGCGGTAGTGGTCATCGGTGCCGCGATCTGGCTCGCCATGGCCTGACGGTCCGAAGGGCCGCACTTCACCGGCGCCCCTGCCGGGGCGCTGCCACCGGCGCTCAGCCGTCACCGGGTCGCGCGCGACCGTCCCGCCGTCCGGCGGGCCGCTCTTCACCGGGGCGCTCTCGACGATGCCCCGGTCCGACGGGCCGGTCCGGCTGCGGACCGGCCGCGTGTGTGCGCCCCGGCCCGCGTCCCGCCGGTGACTCTTCCGCTCACTCCGGCGCGTACGCGGGCCGCCCGGAGGTCTCCGCGCGCCGTGGCCGGCACGACCGCGGAGATCCGAGGGGCACGCCCGGGGTCACTCCTCGGCGATCAGACCCTCGCGCAGCTGCGCGAGGGTGCGCGTCAGCAGCCGGGAGACGTGCATCTGCGAGATGCCGACCTCCTCGCCGATCTGGGACTGCGTCATGTTGGCGAAGAAGCGCAGCATGATGATCTGGCGTTCGCGCGACGGCAGTTTGGCCAGCAGCGGCTTCAGCGACTCCCGGTACTCGACGCCCTCCAGCGCCGCGTCCTCGTAGCCCAGCCGGTCCGCGAGGGAGCCCTCGCCGCCGTCCTCCTCCGTGGAGGGGGAGTCCAGCGAGGAGGCCGTGTAGGCGTTCCCCACGGCCAGCCCGTCGACGACGTCCTCCTCGGAAACCCCGAGGGCCTGGGCGAGTTCGGGCACCGTCGGCGAGCGGTCCAGGGTCTGCGACAGCTCGTCGCTCGCCCTGGTGAGCGCCAGCCGCAGCTCCTGGAGGCGGCGGGGTACGCGCACCGACCAGGAGGTGTCGCGGAAGAAGCGCTTGATCTCGCCGACGACCGTCGGCATCGCGAACGTCGGGAACTCCACGCCGCGCTCGGCGTCGAACCGGTCGATGGCCTTGATGAGGCCGATCGTGCCGACCTGGACGATGTCCTCCATCGGCTCGTTGCGGCTGCGGAAGCGCGCGGCGGCGTACCGCACGAGCGGCAGGTTGAGCTCGATGAGGGTGTCCCGCACGTAGGTCCGCTCCGCGCTGTCCTTGCCGAGCGTGGCCAGCCGCAGGAAGAGGGCGCGGGAGAGGGTGCGCGTGTCGAGGGCGGTGTCCTCTGCGGGCGCCTCGAGGGCTCCCATGGCGTCGACGTCGCCGGTCGCGGTCGTGTTCTCGGTGAGCACCTTCGAGCTGCCCAGTTCTACGGACATGCCACCCCCTTGAGGTCGCGGACGGGTCGCAGCGGCACCCTCGTTCGAGGGAGGCACCTCCCCCTGCATACCGGAAGCGCCGTTGCGGCAAACGCAGCTCTTGCAGAATGTCACAAGTAGGCAACGCGACGTAGCCTCATGTCGATAAAACTGCACAGCGAAGGCAGTTGAGTCCTCGTTACGTACGTCTCTGCCCGGTTATGCCTCGATACGGTTCGCCGCGCGAAGCCGCGCGAAGCTCCGGGACAGAAGCCGCGAGACGTGCATCTGGGACACACCCAGCTCGGCGCTGATCTGTGACTGCGTCAGGTTCCGGTAGTAGCGCAGCAGCAGGATCCGCTGCTCGCGCTCGGGGAGTTGGACGAGCAGGTGCCGGACGAGATCGCGGTGCTCGACCCCGTCCAGCTCCGGGTCCTCGTATCCGAGCCGGTCCAGCAGCCCCGGCAGGCCGTCCTCGCGTTCCTGCGCCGCCTCCAACGACGTTGCGCGGTACGAGCGTCCCGCCTCGATGCACGCCAGGACGTCCTCCTCGGCGAGCTTCAGCCGCTCCGCGATCTCGGCCGTGGTGGGCGAGCGCCCGAAAGCGGTGGTCAGGTCCTCCGTCGCGCTGCTGACCTGCACCCACATCTCGTGCAGCCGCCTGGGGACGTGCACGGTGCGGACGTTGTCGCGGAAGTAGCGCCGGATCTCACCGATGATCGTCGGCATGGCGAAGGTCGGGAACTGCACTCCCCGCTCGGAGTCGAAGCGGTCGATGGCGTTGATGAGGCCGATGGTGCCGACCTGGACGACGTCCTCCATCGGCTCGTTGCGGCTGCGGAAGCGGGCTGCCACGTACCGCACCAGCGGCAGGTTCGCCTCGATGAGCGCGGTGCGCACCCGCTCATGGCCGGCGGTGCCGGGCTTCTGCCCGGCCAGCTGCTCGAAGAGCTCCTGGGTCAGCGCCCGGGCCTCCGCGCTGCGGCTCTCGCGGGTCTGGGTCGCCGCCACTCAGCCACCACCTATTCAAGGTCCGGGTCTGTTGCTCGATGCATCGGCCAAAAGCGGTCATAGCATCACAAGACATGTGCAACGTGTGCAAGCACCGTAAATGGCCGTGTTGATGGTGAGTTGAGAAGCGCGAGAGGCCTCCGGCTGCTGGTGGCGGAGGCTGTGCGGAGGGCCGCGGCAGTGGCCGCGGACGGCGTTCGGCCCCCGCACCGGTGAAGCGCGAGGGCCGACTGCCGAGTACGCCGGCGCTCTCGCGGAACCTCGCGGGAGGGCGGCGAGAACCGAACTAGTTGACGAGTTCCGTCATGAAGTGGCCCACGCCCTGCGCGGCGCTCGATATGCCCTCGAAGCCGATCTGGACGAGGTCGGCGGCCCGGGCTGGAGACGTGATGATCGTATAGAGCGCGAAGACCACCACCACGTAGAGCATGATCTTCTTCGCCTGCACCATCCTGTGCCTCCTGCGGCTGCCTGACGTCCCCGATCGCAGTCGGGTGAGTCTAACCACCGGCACCGCCTGCATGATCCGTGCGAACGGCCCCAAATGGGCCGCAACCAGGGCTCTTTGACGAGGTTCGCCACCACTTTTGCCCCTCCCCCTCACCGTGTGGTTCCCGCCGCGCACACACGCACCGGCAGGGCCGGCGCAGTGCGCCGCGGCGCCCGGCGGACAGCACGCCCGGCCCCGGAACCGGCCTCGGAACCGGCCTCCGAAACGACTTGGTTTGACGGGCGGAAGCCAGGACAAACGGGAGGCCAGTGCTTCGGAAAGCAGGCACAGCGCGGGAGTCGGCAGCCCTTCACCGGCTGGCTTCCACGGCTGCGTCGACACCCGCGCCATCCGACTGGCTGTGCAATCGCGGGAGGTAAGCACCCTCATGAGCGCCGTTCGACTCCAAGGGCGTAGCAGGCACCCCCATCACGACGCTCCGGAGACCGCCGGCGACTTCGAGCGCCTGGCCCGTCTCGGTCCGGGACCGGAAGCCGACGAACTGCGCGAGCGCCTCGTCGCGGCGTGGCTGCCGATGGCGCACCGCCTCGCCCGGAAGTTCCGCAACCGGGGCGAGTCGCTGGAGGACCTGGAGCAGGTGGCCGCGCTGGGCCTCTTCAAGGCGGTCGACCGGTACGACCCCGCGGCGGGCTCCGCCTTCGAAAGCTTCGCGATCCCGACCATCACGGGCGAGCTCAAGCGGCACTTCCGCGACCACACCTGGGACGTCCACGTCCCCCGCCGCGTGCAGGAGCTGCGCAACCGGGTGCGCACCGCCATCGCCACGCTGAGCAGCTCCCTCGGCCGGTCGCCGACCGTCGCACAGCTCGCGGAGGAGTGCGGGCTGTGCGAGGAGGACGTGCAGCTGGGCATGGATGCCCTCGGCAGCTACAGGTCGCTCTCGCTGGACGCGCCGATCGGTGACGGCGACGACGGCTACGCCCTGCTCGACTGCGTCGGCTCCACCGACCCCGGCTTCGATCTGGTCCTCTCCCGAGAGGCCGTCAAGCCCCACCTCCACAGCCTTCCCGAACGCGAGCGCCAGATCCTCTACCTGCGCTTCTTCAGCGGATGGACGCAGTCGCGGATCGCGGCGCACCTCGGTCTGTCGCAGATGCACGTCTCCCGGCTGATCTCGGGAACGTGCGAACGTCTGCGCCGGGACGTGGAGAGCGACCGGCAGCCTGAGCTCTCGCTGGCCGCGGCCTGACACACCGCACAGCCTGACAACCGCGACGGACGGAACGAGACGGACGGAACGAGGGGCGTGCCCGAACCGGGCACGCCCCTTCTTTCTGACTCGTGACCGTCACTGTCCCCGTGCGCCCCCGGAAGCGCCGGTCCGCGGGCCGCTTCCCGCACGTCCGGCAACGGCCGAGATCTCGTGATCTGCCGCACAGGCACCGGTCCCCGGCCTGCGGCGGAACACTTCCCAGCCGCATACGCGTTTGGACTCAACCCGCGGGGTACACAGGGTGGGTTCGCCGTTCACCTGGCGACGTCCGCCTGCCCGCTTGCGGTCCTCGCGACCGGGGGACATATCAATGAGGTGTGCAAGAGTGGCGGCCAGTGGAAGGCGGAGCTGAGGAGGCATGCGCGTGAGCGGTTCCGGCGCCGAAAGACCGACAGGGCACAGCCCTCAGCCGCTCCGGGGGCTGGGCGCCGCCCTGGACGTCGCCATGTACGTCCTGGACGCCCAAGGACGCATTGTCGACGCCAACGCCCAGGCCGAGAAGCTGCTGGCCCGCTCCGCCGAGGAACTCGTCGATCAGGACGCCCACGACCTGCTCCGCCGCAACAGCCGCGGGGAGACGGTCCCGCGCGCCCAGTGCTCGCTGATGCAGGCCTTCCTCACCAACCGCACCGCGCACGGCGCGCAGGACTGGTTCGAACGCGGGGACGGGTCCCTGCTGGAGCTCTCCTGGACGGTCACCCCCTGCCGTATCGGCGAAGACGCTCAGGGCGCCGTCGTCCTCATCCACAAGGAGCGCCCCGACACCTCCACGATCACCGCGGCACAGGACGACTTCCCCTCCACCCCCCTCACCGAACTCGACCGCCTGGCGCTCCTCGCCGAGACGACCACGACGCTGACCTCGACGCTGGACGTCGACGACGCGCTGGACCGGCTCGTGCGGCTCGTGGTGCCGCTGCTCGCGGACTGGGCCGTCATCGACCTGATCACCGAGGGAGGCGACGTCCGGCGGATCGCGGTGTACCACTACGAGGACGGCTCCCTCGTCCGCAAGGAGAGCCTCGAAGGGCGGATGCCGCCCGTCCCCCAGGAATCGTCGATGCCGCTCTCCCGAGCGCTGCGCGGGGTCTCCGCCACGGTCGCCGGACCGCAGACGTACCAGGGCCCGCCCGACTCCAGGGTCGCGGTGGTGCAGCGGGAGATGTTCGAGGCGACCGGTATCCACTCGGCCGCCATCGCACCGTTCCGCGGCCCGCGGGAGGTGCTGGGCGCCCTGACACTGGGCCGCGCGGACAGGGCCGGGGAGTTCGACGCGGGCGAGCTGTCCCTTCTGGAGGACATAACCCGCCGCGCCGGACTCGCCCTCTCCAACGCCCACTTGTACCAGCAGCAGCGCCGCGTCTCGGAGACGATGCAGCGGCATCTGCTGCCCCAGCTCCCCAGCGTGACGGGCGTGGAGATGACGGCGCGGTACCTCGCCGCGCCGAACGCCTCGCAGGTGGGCGGCGACTGGTACGACGCGTTCGTGCTGCCGGACGGCCCCACGGCCCTCGTCATCGGCGACGTCGTCGGCCACGACCTCGACGCCGCGGCGGGCATGGCGCAGGTGCGCAACATGCTGCGGGCCCTCGCCTGGTCCCACCAGGAACGTCCCGCCGCGATCCTCGAACGGCTGGACCGTGCGCTGCTGCACCTGACCGACATATCGATGGCCACGATCGTCTTCGCCCACGTCGAGGGCACCGACGACGGGCAGTGGCTGCTGCGCTGGACCAACGCCGGCCATCCTCCGCCACTCCTCGTGACGCCCGACGGCGAGGCGCGCTTCCTCGAGTACGGACACGGCATCCTGCTCGGCACCGGCGTGGCTCCCGACCGCAACGACGCCGTCATCACGCTCCCCCCGCTGTCCACCGTGGTGTTCTACACGGACGGACTGGTCGAGTCGCCGGGGGAGTCCATCGACGTCGGACTCGCCAAGCTGCGGGAGCACGCGTTGGCGCTTGCGCAGGGCCCCCTGGGCGTCCTCTGCGACCGGCTCCTGGAGAGCGTCCGCCCGGACGACAACAGCGACGACGTCGCGATGCTCGCCTTCCGGGTGCCCGCCGCGCCCTCAGCGGACGGCGCGAAGCCCGCTCTGGCCGTGTGAGACCGTGCCCGAGCGGCCCGCCCCGTCGCACTGTGCGGCGCGGAGGCACCAGGCGTACCCGCACGCCGTCCGCGGCCGGCCCGCAGGTACTTCCTCACTGCCTGTCTGCCGAAGCAGCGGGGCAGTCCTCTGAGTAACCGCGCTGCGCGGACGTACACGTCCCGTCGCACTTCCGTGCGTCCCCGGGCGGACCTTCGGCCATGCCCGGACGGATTCCCGGCCGCGTGCCCGAGCGGACTCCCGGCCTCCGCCCGGCGGGACTCCGGGCCTCCTCATGCGGGCGCCGTCGTGCGTTCCGAGCGGATCGCCCGGGACGTCCGAGCAGGTCTCGACGGCGTCCCGAGCGGCCTCCCTCGTCGCCCTGCGCGCGGGACGCCCTGACGGCCACGTGGCGCGGAAGGCGTCACGCCGATCCTGGCTCAGGCCTGAGCCGTGAGCCCGGGGGCGGGAGCCGCGCCGTCCGGGTTCCAGTCCTCGGAGCGGGCGAGCAGCTGCACCATGAACTGGCGGGCGGTCTCCAGCAGTCCGCGGTCGTCGAGCCACAGCCCGAACTCGAGATCCGCCCTGGAGCGCGCGGTGCCGTTGGCGCTGCCCAGCCACAGCCTGTGCGGGGTGAACTCGGCGACGTCGGCGGCCTTGCCCAGCGTCGCCTCGTCGTGCCACCAGAGCTCGCCGACCATCAGCATCTTCGTGTGGAGTGCGGGCGCGGCGCCGTCCCCCTCGTCCTCCCCCGAGGCGCCCCCGAGCGTGCGCAGCGCGGACAGCCGTACGTCCGCCATGGGGCTCGCCGGCCCGGCGACGGGTGGCCTGCCCTTGGCCGCGAGCGCGAGGCCGGGCAGGCCCGGGAGCGCGCCGGCCGGAAAGCCGGCGCTGCGCTTGGCGGCGTCCCGCAGCAGCTCCACCTGGGTGGGCAGGGCGTGCGGCTCGTCACGGATCACCACGCAGGCGGCCGGATATCCGGCGATGCGCTCCACGAGCTCCTCGTCGTCCAGCCGGTGGAAGGCGCCGAGCAGGGCGGGCCCCAGGCTCCGCGACCGGTACGGCTGCCGCTCCAGGCCGGCGCGGTACTCGTCGATGCCGTCGACGAGTCCGCTCAGGACCCCGGTGCCGAACATGCCGCGGTACGCGCTTCCTCGGGGGGACCGCTTGTCGAACCCGCTCGAGAACACTGCACTCAATTCCGCCCCCTGCGCCTTCAGACCGCCCCACAGGTTCCCAGGATCGACAGGATCACGTGCGGGCGCCACGGCACGCCAGGTACCCGGGGACAGTCAACTGGGTTCATTCTTCCGGACTTTGAGCACGCTGCCGACCAGCCTGCGGGTCGGCCCGAGGAGTGCACCGCGGAGCGTGCCGCTGAGCGCGTTCCCGGCGGGCGGGCACGGCGGCCGCCGCGTGCAGCCGGACGGAGACGAACGAGGCCGGCCTCCGTCCCCGGATATTCGGTGGCCTCCCGGAGCTCCGGGAGGCACTCTGGCGGCGCCATGCCAGGACCGAGGGGGAGAGCAGCTGTGCCAGACGTACGGGCCCACCGCGTACCGGGACCGGCAGGGGAGATCGCAGTCACCGACCACGGCGGCGACGGCCCGGACGCGGTCCTCTGCCACGGAGCGAACCGCACCCTGCTCGACTGGGAGAAGCTGCTGCCGCACCTGACCGGCCTGCGCCTCGTCTCCTACGACCTGCGCGGCCACGGCCGTTCCGACGCACCGCCGGACGGGGACTACGGCTGGGACGCCCACCTCGCCGACCTCGACGCCGTCTGCGAAGCACTCGCCCTGGACGACCCGCGCGTGATCGGTCACTCCCTGGGCGGCGTGATCGCGCTGTGCCACGGCCGGCGGCGTCCGGACGGTCCCGGCGTGGTCGATCTCGACGGCTTCGGCGGAGGCCGTCCCGAGCTCTACCCGGGCCTCGACGCCGAGACCGTCGCGGAGCGGCGCGCGGAGCAGCTCGCCGTCTACTCGGCGGCGCTCAAGCCGGAGATCCTCGACGCCGGCCAGGCGGGTCTCGTCCTGGCACGGGCCCGGCGGGCCGCGGACGCGCTCGGCCTGGACGCGGAGCTGGAGGAAGCCGGAGCCCGGCGTTCCCTCCGGCCGCTGGAGGACGGGCGCCTCCTGCGCAGGCCCGGCGCGTCGGCGCAGAAGGAGCTGATGCGCCCGCTGGAGGGCTGGGACACCTTCACCGCGGTGCGCGAGACGTCCTGTCCGGTGCTCCTCGTGCAGGGCGGGCAGAGACCGCAGTTGTCCGGACTGCCCGCGCCCTTCCGGGAGTTGAACGAGGCGTTGGCGGAGGGCGTACGGCGGGGGCTCGCATCGCTGCGGGAGGAGGCCAGGCCGGGTTTGCGTATCACGAAGGTCCCGGGGGCCGGGCACATGCTGCACCTCCAGGCGCCCGGGGAAGTGGGCCGACTCGTACGGGAGTTCCTCGTGCCGTGAGAACGGGGGCGCCGGGCCCCGGGCGCCGTACTGCGGGCCATGTGCGCGCGGGCGAGCGCCGAGTTCGAGGGGGTGCCAGGGGTGCGGTGCCGGGGCGCGCCGGGCCGTACGGGCGCCCCGCGCTCGATGAGGCGCGAGCACTGGCAGGGCGCCGGGGAGGGGGTCCGGGCGCTCGTCAGGAAACTGCCGGGCGAATCCCCTAGCCTGGCCGGAAGGCGGCCTCATCAGGCCTTTCGCGGACAGGCTTCTCATGCACAGGTCTGTCGTGGACAGGGCTCTCGTGGACAGGGCTCTCGTGCTCAGGGTCGCGGGCCCGGGCACGCCGGCCCCCGCCTTCTTCCCGTCCCGTCGCAGCCTTCGGGCCGTACGGGAGCAGACCCTCCACGGGAGGTGGAGACATGCTGCAGGGCTACACCGTGCCGCTCTCCCCGCGAGGGGAGGCGAACATCGCCTCCGCACCCCCCTGGCACTACGCCGGGGACGTGATCGGCGTCGAGTTCTGGACCGAGCCGGAAGCGGCCGAGGCGACGCTCCCCGAGGGCCTCACCCCGGACCCGGACACATCGGGGCGGGTCGTCGCGCTCTACTTCGACTGGCAGTTCTCGGGCGACCACGACGAGTACCTCGACCCCGTCCGCAGCCAGTACCACGAGTTCTTCGTCCTGGTGGACGCTCACCTGAAGGGCGAGCCGGTGTCGTGGTGCCCGTACATCTACGTCGACAACGACCACGCTCTGGCACGCGGCTGGGTCCAGGGCTTCCCGAAGAAGATGGGGGCGGTGCACCAGACGCGCGTCTTCGCCTCTCCCGGGAAGGCCGCACCGACTCTCTCCCAGGGCGCACGCTTCGGGGCCAGCATGTCCTCGGGGGAACGCACGCTCGCCGAGGCCAGGGTGACGCTCGAGCAGCCGATGAGCGACCCGTCGCCGCTGCTCAGCCGCGACACGATCAATCTGCGCTACTTCCCGCGCCTGAGCGTCGGCCAGTACGACAGGCCGGTCGTCCACGAACTGGTGCGGATGATCGCCGAGGACCAGCAGGTCGCCGACGTGTGGTCAGGCGCGGGAGAGATCACGTTCTTCCCGGCGGTGGGCGAGGAGCTCGCCGACCTGGCTCCGGTCCGCATGGGCATGGGCTTCCGCATGTCGATGTCCTACACCGTCACCGAGGTGCGCGAGGCCCGGTGACGGATGGCGGGTGACGGATGACAGGTGACGACCGACGGCTGACAACTGACAGATAACGGCTGACAGCCGGCAACCAACAGCCGACGACCGACGGCTGACAGATAACAGATAACAGCCGACAACTAACAGATGACGACTAACAGCCGACCGATGGCGGACGACCGACGATGACGTCAGCCGGCCGACGGCCGACGGCCGACGGCCGACGTCAGACCATGCGCCGCAGGGCGGTCTCCACGGCGTCGACCAGCAGATCGCCTTCCGTCCGCGGATGCCGTGCCAGAGCGAGCTCGACGTCCGGCAGGGCGGGCAGGGACCCGGCGTCATGGCAGGCCATGGCCGGTTCGACGTTCGCGGGCATGAGCGCCGCCACGCCGAGCCCCGCCCGTACCGCCGCGAGCACCCCGGCGAGGCTGTTGCTCTCGAACGCCACCCGCCAGCGCAGCCCGGCACGTTCGAGTGCCTCCAGCACGGAGGTGCGCCAGAAGCAGGGGCTGGAGAACAGCACCACCGGCAGCGGATCGGCCGCCGCCTCAACTCCCGGGCCCATGGCCCAGGTCAGCGGGCGGCGGACAGTCCAGCGCGGCGGCCCCGGTACGTCCAGCACGTGATCGAGGACGAGCTGGACGCGGCCCGCGTCGTAGGCCTTCCGCATCTCGGCGCTGGACAGGCTCAGTACCTCCAGCGTCGCGTCGGGGTGCAGCCGGGCGAGGTCGGCGAGGGCCTGCGAGAGCCGGGACGCGGCGAGGTCTTCGAGCAGCCCCACCCGGCAGTGCCCGGTCAGCGCGCGGCCGGTCTCGGTGAGCGCCTGCGCGCAGAGGGAGAGGATGCGCTCGGCGTACGGCAGGAGCTCCTCACCCGCCCGGGTGGGCGAGACGCCGGACGGCGAGCGGTGCAGCAGCGGACGGCCGACGGCGCTCTCCAGCCTCCTCAGCTGCTGGCTGAGCGCGGGCTGGGTCTGTCCGAGCGCGGTCGCGCCGCGGCTGATGCTGCCGGCGCGCACGGCGGTGACGAACGACCGCAGCAGCGCCGTCTCGAGATCCCGGACCATTGCCATAAGAATCGATTATGCAGCCTCCAATTAATTAACCGCTACCTATGGGAGACCGGTTGACCTAGCGTCATGCGGGTGACCGGATACCGACAGGTTCTCGCCGTACCGGGAATGGCGTCCCTGCTGGGCGTCTCGCTGCTCGCGCGCCTCGCGATCACGGCCGACGTGATGGCGCTGACCATGTACGTCGTGCTCGACCTGGACATGAGCTACGTCGCGGCGGGCGGCGTCGCCGCGGCTCTCACCGCCGGGGTGGCTCTGGGCGGGCCGCTGCTCGGACGCGTGATCGACCGGCGGGGACCTCGCACGGTGCTGTTCGCGACGTGCGCGGCGCAAGCCGTGTTCTGGCTGAGCGTGCCGATGATCCCGTACGGGGTACTGCTGGGCGCCGCCTTCGCGGCCGGACTGCTGATGGTCCCGGCGCAGGCGGTGACGCGGCAGGCGATCGCCGCGATGACGACGGAGGGGCAGCGGCGGGCCGCGTTCGCACTGGAATCCGTGCAGGGCGAGCTGTCGTACATGGTGGGCCCGCCGGTGGTGATCCTCTGTGCGGCGGAGGCTTCCTCCGGCGTGATGGCGTGGGGCATCGGTGCCGCGATCGTCGCCGGGGGAGCCGGGCTCGCCTTGCTCGACCCGCCGCTGCGATCCGGGCGCGAGTCGCAGGCCGCGGCCGCCGGACGTCCTTCCCGCCGCGACTGGCTGGGCCCCGGCATGATCGCCGCGCTGGTGATGTCGTTCGGCGTCACGATGCTGCTCAGCGGCACCGACCTGGCCATCGTCGCGGCCCTCGAGGAAGAGGGGCAGGTGTCGTGGGCCGCGGTGATCGTCGCGGTGTACGGCCTGTCCTCCGTCACCGGCGGACTCGTGTACGGCAGGCTCTCCCGGCCGCTGCCCACATGGCTGCCGCTCGGCCTGCTCGGGCTGGCGACGCTCCCCGCCGGACTGGCCGGCGGATGGCCCTGGCTGTGCGTGGCCGTCGCCTGCGCCGGACTGCTCGCCGCCCCGGCCCTTTCCGCGGTGGCCGACGCCGTGAGCCGGCTCGCGCCCGCGGGCGTACGCGGTGAGGCGACGGGTCTGCAGTCCTCCGCGCTGAGCGCGGGCTTCGCGCTGGGGTCGCCCGTCGTGGGCGGAGCCATCGACCTGACCAGTCCGGGGGGCGGCTTCGCGGCGGCCGGGCTGGCCGGCGCCGCCGCCGCACTGGCCGGCTACCTGCTCTCCCGCCGCACACCCACCCGCGGGCGGCCCCCCTCAGCACACTCGTCCCCCGACGCCGCACCGTCCGCGGCCGAAGCCCGTCCCGGCACCTGAGACACGGCTACTGACGTGCGCTGCGGTGGTGAGTAGTCGCCGTACGGCCTGAGGTTCCTCAGCGGGCCCCGCCCGGCGGACTTCGTTGGGCGGGCCCCTGGTGCCGGGGAGAGTTCAGCGTTTGAGCAGAAAGGCGAAGTCGCCGCTGAGCTTGCCGGTCAGCCGGGCCGCCGACACGAGCCACACCGGAGACCGAGACGCCCCCACGCCGAAGGGCCGGACCCCTGCCGGGTCCGGCCCTTCGTTCATCTGCGGTAGCGGTGGTGTGCTGGTTCAGGACATCGGAAACCTGTGTCTCGGGTCATCGGAAACGGTGTCTCGGGACATAGGAAGCCTGGCCGGGTCGATGCTCGACGGTGTCGAAAGCCAGGTTGATCATTACTGCGCGTCGTTGAGGACAGGTCTCAGGCTGAGGTTGCGCGTGAATACGGGGCTTCGAAGGGGTGGGTCAGCAAGCTGATCGCCCGCTACAGAATCGAGGGCGAAGCGGCCTGTGTGCCGCGCTCACGGCGGCCTCACACCTCGCCGGGAGGCTTCTACGGGAAGATGCAGGCGGATGGACGCCGGGCGGGCACGATTCATCAGATTCACCGAACCTTCCGTACCGCACTCAATGAGGCTGTCCGGCGCGGCCACCTGGCCCGCAATCCGGTACAGCTTGCCAAGGCGCCTCGCCTTAGTGATGAGGAGATTGAGCCGTACACCGTTGACGAGGTGAAGCGGCTGCTGCGAACCGCGGATGAACGCCGCAACTCCGCTCGCTGGGCCGTGGCTCTCGCGCTCGGGTTGCGGCAGGGTGAGGCTTTGGGCCTGAAGTGGTCGGATGTGGACATGGAACGCGGCGTGCTGATGGTGCGTCGGAGTCGTCGCCGTCCGCGCTACGCCCACGGGTGCGGCGACACCTGCGGCCGGAAAGCCGGGTATTGCCCCCAGCGGCAACGCACCAACCCGGAGAAGGCTGACACCAAGTCGCGCGCAGGCCGTCGGGTGGTGGGCCTGCTCGCACAACTCGCGGATCTGCTCAGGGTTCACCAGGTGAAGCAGGAGGCCGAACGGGCGAAGGCGGGGGACACGTGGGCGGATCAAGGCTGGCTCTTCGCCACCCGGGACGGACGCGGTACCTCGTCCCGTATCGACTACGACGACTGGAAGGAGCTTTTGGCCGACGCCAAGGTGAGGGATGGCCGCCTTCACGACGCCCGCCACACCGCCGCCACGGTGTTGCTGATCCTCGGAGTCTCCGAGGGCGCCGTCATGGGACTCATGGGGTGGTCTACCACGGCCATGGCGGCGCGATAGACGGACTCATCTGGAATCCGAGCAGCGACTGCCTGGACGATGATGACGATGGGCCCGCCGGGCAGCTCGCGCGGGCTGGTCAAAGGTGACTGTGGGCCGCAGTCCTCGAATGAGGGCTGCGGCCCAACCTGTCGAAATTGACGCCTGTCCGGTGTCCGACCTTGCATCCTGCCGTCATGGACGAAGGACTTGTGGCGTTAGTGACGGCGGGCGTGGGGCTGGTCGGCGCGCTTGGTGGCGCAGCCATGGGCGGACTGGCTGCGGTCCGTGGAGCGCGGATGGGCGCCGAGACCACGGCGCGCGCAACGATCGAACAAGCTCGGACCCAGGAGCGTGCTCAGCACGACCACTGGTTGCGGGACGAGAGGAAGCGTGCGGCGGTCCTCATGCTTGAGATGTACGACAGGTTCACCATCGCCGCATCCAACGTGACGCGCATGTTCGACCTGGAGATCGAGGCATCAGCCGACGTCTGGAGTGCCTATTGCACGAGCATTAGCGAGATTCGGACGGCCTACTTCCCCCTCCGTCTCCTCGGACCCGCTCGGGTGCACCAGGCGGCACGTGAGCTCTGGCAGTTGATCGAGACGTACCACGAAGGGATCCAGGAGTGGGCTGACGGCATCATGACGGCAACCGACGAAATCAGATCCGGGTGGCGGGCTCGCGACGAGCAGCAGAGGTACAGTCTCGGACGTGCACACAGCGACTTGATTGATGCTGCAAGCGAATCAATACGGGGCGACGGCACCCTCCTGCGCTCGAACTGAGACGGAACAGAATGAAGGGCCCGGTCCAGATGGACCGGGCCCTTCATCTACCTGCGGTAGCGGTGGGATTTGAACCCACGGAGGGTTGCCCCTCACTCGCTTTCGAGGCGAGCTCCTTCGGCCGCTCGGACACGCTACCGAGAGGCACTCTAGCCCAATCGGTGCCGTGTCCCGAAATCCGTTCCGGCGGCCGGTCGGCAGGCGGCCGCCCCGGCGCCGCAGCGCCGTCCGTCGCGGCCGGTCAGGGGGAGCGGAAGAAGTCGGTCAGCAGGCGGGCGCACTCGGACTCGAGGACGCCGGCGATCACCTCGGGCCGGTGGTTGAGCCGCCGGTCCCGTACGACGTCCCACAGCGAGCCCGCGGCGCCCGCCTTCTCGTCGGCCGCTCCGTAGACGACGCGGTCCAGCCGGGACAGCACGGCGGCGCCCGCGCACATGGTGCACGGCTCGAGCGTGACCACCAGGGTGCAGCCGTGCAGCCGCCACTCTCCGAGGGCTCCGGCGGCCGCGCGGACCGCGACGATCTCGGCGTGGGCAGTCGGATCGCCGTCCGCCTCGCGGGCGTTGTGACCGGCTCCGATCACTGAGCCGTCCGGGCCGAGCACCACCGCGCCGACCGGTACGTCGCCCGTCTCCTCCGCCCGTGCGGCCTCCGCGAGGGCCTGGCGCATCGGCGCCTGCCACGGGTCACGTACGGGGTCGGAGCCGGGCGGCGGAGGGACGGTGGTGGGGACGTCTGTCATGGCAGCCAGTGTGCAACCGGGCGGCGCCGGCCGTGCGCGCCCGCACGGAGTGAGGGGTGGAGCGCGAGGAGGGCTCCGGGGGCGGAACGTGCGTGCCGCCCGCGCAGGTCCGGCCCGTGGACCGGTGTGCGGGCGGCGGCTCTTACGTGCTCGGCTTCTGCCGCGCACGGCATCCGCGCACAGCGTCAGCGCACGGCTTCCAGGACGTCCGTGCAGCCGAGCGCGTCCGCGATCTCGCTCAGCGCGTCCTCGGGAGCGAGCGAGACCAGTGCCTTGTCGTCCATGCCGAGGTCGGCCAGGAGCTTCGCGTCGCCGATCGGGCCGGGTGGCGTGGTGTCGCTGCCGCCTGCCTGGTCGCCGCTGTCGAAGCCTTCCTTCGAGTCGGGCTCACCGTCCTCCGTGCCGTCGAGGTCGACGAGCTGGTCGAGCGCTTCCAGGTCCTCCGGTTCGCGGCCGAGCAGTTCGTCGGAGAGCAGGATCTCGCCGTACGAGCTGCGCATGGCAGCGGCGGCGTCCGAGACGAAGACACGCGGGTCGTCCTCGCCCTCGATTCTCACGACGCCGAACCATGCGCCCTCCTGCTCGATGCAGGCGAGCACGGGCTCGTCGTCGGTCGCGGCCTCCCGGGCCAGATCGGCCAGGTCGGCAAGGGTCTCCACATCGTCGAGCTCTGTGTCGCTCGCTTCCCACCCGTCTTCGGTGCGCGCGAGCAGTGCGGCGAAATACACCGTGACTCTCCCACTGGTATCTGAGGTGCCCGATGGCTGTTGACGAGGAGTACACCCCCGCCCCAATCGGCATCGTGGCAGAAACCGGGGCGATGCGAAGGGTCTTCGACAGTGCGTCGTGCGGGTGTTTGCGCGTTTCCACAGCACAAGCCCCAAAATGGGGACGCAGGGTTACATCTCTTTGACCTGGTGTCGCGAACGGGCCGTGATTCCGCGTCGGCATCGTCGGTCCGTCGCCCTAGGGCGTGTCCGGAAAGTCATGTGGCGAGCCAGAGTTGTAGGCAGGCGATGGTGACCATGGCCTGGTAGTGGCGGGCGAGTTTGTCGTAGCGGGTGGCGAGGG
>NZ_BMMP01000028.1 GCF_014645895.1 Streptomyces daqingensis
CATGCTCAGAGACGGCACCTTCTACGAACCACGCACCCCAACCACCGCTTGACGAAACACATAGAGGCACCCCCCCCGTCGCGGACCGCCGCACGGACGGGCGCCTCCCCACGGCCCAGGCCGCACGCACATCCAGCACGATTCCGGCACATACGGCGTGCTACCCACGCGAAGTGGAGCCGCCGGTGAATGGACCTGCTCCTGCTCTCGACCCGTTCCCCACTCCAGCCCTAAGCTGCTGGGGCTCAGGGACCCTGGGGTCCTGGGGGCAGGCGGGACGGCAGGGTCATCTGCGCGTCCGGGGGCGCGACTTCGCAGGCGCTGAAGTACCGCGCCAGGCGGCAAAAGCGGAGGTGAACGGAGAGCAAGGGCCGGGCCCGGTCCGGGCCCAGGGGCACGCTCGCACCCGACAGCGGCGAGCGTGAGGCGCACCCGCGGAGGGTTCCTGACCAGCTCCCTCCCGCGACGCCGCCGGAAGCGTACTCAGGTCGCTCGTTCCGGCCCCCGCACGAACCGGTCGCGATCCCCCACATGGAAGGTTTTTCCCGTGACGGCGCATCAGGACGCCCTCAGCGCGGCGACCACCCCGCCGCCCCAGTGCCCCGCGCACTCCGACGCGGTGCCGCTGTTCGGCCCCCGCTTCGAGACGGCACCGACCGAGCTGTACCGCGAGATGCGGCGCGACCACGGTCCCGTCGTACCGGTGGTGCTGCCCGCCGGCATCCCGGCCTGGCTCGTCATCGGGTACCAGGAGATGTACCAGGTCACGAGCGACTCCGCGGCCTTCCCCCGCGACTCCGGCCTGTGGAACCAGTGGGACAACCTTCCCGACGACTGGCCGCTGCGGCCGATGATCGGCGAGCGCCGACCGTCGATCTACTACACCGTCGGAGACGAGCACAGGCGCCACCTCGAAATGGTGCAGAGCGCCATGGACAACATCAGCCCCCTCGAACTGAACAAGCACTGCGAGGAGTTGGCCGACAAGCTGCTCGACGGCTTCTGCGGGCGGGGTGAGGCGGACATCATCACCGAGTACGCCAAGCCGCTGCCCCTCCTGGTGCTCGCCCGCATCCTCGGCTTCACCGACGAGGAGTCACCGGTGCTCAGCAAGGCGATGAGCGCCCTCGCCGACGGCGGCGCCGACGCCCTGGAGGGCTTCGCGACGTTCGGCCGCATGATGAACGAACTGGTCGCGGCCAAGCGGGAGCAGCCCGGCCCGGACGTCACCTCCTGGATGATGGCGCACCCGGAGCCGTTCACCGACGAGGAGTACGCGCTTGACCTGATGGCCATCACGGCCGCGGGCCACCTGCCGACGTCGGACTGGATCGGCAACTCCGTCCGCCTGATGCTGACCGACGACCGCTTCGCCGCCTCCCTGACCGGCGGCCGCCGCAGCATCCCCGAGGCCATGAACGAGGTCCTCTGGGAGGAGACACCCACGCAGATCCTGCCGGGACGCTGGGCCGCCTGGGACACCTGGCTCGCGGGGCAGCACATCCGCACCGGCGACCTGCTGCTGCTCGGTCTCGCGGGCGCCAACGCCGACCCCAAGGTCCACGTCACCTCGGCGGGGGCGGACACCGGCCTGCGGGGCGGCAACAGCGCCCATTTCGCGTTCAGCCACGGCGAGTTCCAGTGCCCGTTCCAGGCGCAGGAGATCGCCGAGACCATCGTCCGGGTCGGCATCGAAGTCCTGCTCGACAGGCTGCCGGAGATCGACCTCACCGTCCCCGCCGAGTCCCTGACCAGGCGGCCCTCGGCGTTCCAGCAGGGGGTGACGGCCCTGCCCGTGCACTTCACCCCCACCCCTCCCATCAAAGGCACACGATGAGCGCTCCCTCACCCCACTCACCGGAGCACCGTGACCAGGCCGGGCCCGCCGCGAGCGGCGTCCCGGCCGCGCAGTGCCCCTTCGTCATCGACCCCCTGGTGCGGAACCTGAACGAGGAGACGCGCCGCCTCCGCGAGTCCGGCCCGCTCGTCCGCATCGAGCTGATGGGCGTCCCGGCCTGGTCCGTCACCAGCCACGCCGAGGCCCGTCGCCTGCTGACGGACCAGCGTCTGGTGAAGGACATCAACCAGTGGACGCTGTACCGGACGGGCGAAGTGACCCAGGAGTGGCCGCTGATCGGCATGATCGACTCCGGTCGCTCGATGTTCACGGTGGACGGCGCTGAGCACCGGAGGCTGCGTACGAAGACCGCGCAGGCGATCACGCCGCGGCGTCTGGAGGCCATGCGCCCCGTCATCGAGAGCATCACCCACCGGCTGCTGGACGAGCTGGCCGGCAAGGGCGCGTACGACGCGGTGGACCTGAAGTCCGTCTTCGCGCTGCCGCTGCCGATGTCGGTGATCAGCGAACTGATGGGCGTGGACGCCGCGTTGCACCCGCGGCTGCACACCCTCTACAAGGCGTTCTTCTCGATGCTGACGCCGCAGGACGAGCGGCTCGCGGTGATGGCCGAACTCGACGGCATCTTCACCGACATGGTCAGGGCCCGCACCGCCGAACCCAGGGACGACCTGACGAGCGCGCTGATCCTCGCGGACCAGGGCGGCGAACCCCTCACCGAGGAGGAGGTCGTCGGCAATCTGAAGGCGATGGTCGCGGCGGGGCACGAGACGACGATCGGCCTCATCCTCAACGCCGTGCGGGCGCTGCTCACCCACCCCGCCCAGTTGCGCATGGTCCTCGACGGCGAGGTGGGCTGGGACGCGGTCATCGAGGAGACGCTGCGCTGGGACACCCCTTCGACGCATCTGCTGATGCGTTTCGCCACCGAGGACGTCGAGGTGGGTGACGGAGTCGTCCGCAAGGGCGAGGGCCTGGTCATCTCGTACCGCGCCATCGGCCGCGACCCCGAGCAGCACGGCCCCGACGCGGACGAGTTCGACATCGCCCGCCCCTCCCCCGCCCGCCACATCACCTTCGGGCACGGGCCGCACATCTGCCCCGGAGCGGCCCTGTCGCGGCTGGAGGCGAGCATCGCGCTGCCCGCGCTGTTCTCCCGTTTCCCGAAACTGCGACTGGCCGTTCCGGTCGAAGAGATCCTCAACCAGCCGGTCCTCACGCAGAACGACCTGCAGTCGTTCCCGGTGAGGCTGCACGACTGAGGCTGCAGGGCCGGGGCTTTACGGCCGGGGCCGGGCGACGTGGGCGGGGCCGGGCGACGTTGGCGGGGCGACTGCGGCCTCACGACCGGGAGGGAGCCCCTGGACCGCACGGCTGAGCGGAGCCGCTGAGACTGTGCGGCCGCACGGCAGTTCGCCCGCCGCGGGTGCGGCCGGGCCGCCCTTGCCGCGCCCGCGCACCCCAGGCCCGGCCGGGTGAACGCTGCCCCCCGCGCCCATGTCCGCACCAGGGAACGAGCAGGCGGAACAGATAGAACAGGCGGAAGTCTGCGAGCCACGCAGACCGCCCATCTTCCCGCAATGCACCCAGGTGAAGACATGATCGGTCGCATCCCCGTCCTCGACGTCCGGCCTCTCGTCGACTGCGGACGGCACCCCGCCAAAGCCGTACCGGGCGAGTCCTTCCTCGTCTCCGCGACGGTCTTCCGCGAAGGCCCGGGCGTGATCGGCGCCAACGTCGTACTCCGAGACTCCACCGGCCGCTGCGGCCCCTGGACGCCCATGCGCGAACTCGAACCCGGCACCGACCGCTGGGGAGCGGAGATCACCCCCGACAGGGAAGGGAGATGGACCTACGCCGTAGAGGCGTGGGCCGATCCGATCGCGACCTGGCGGCAGCTGGCCCGGGTGAAGGTCCCCGCGGGCACGGACGCCGAGGAGACCCTGGAGGAGGGCGCGCTCCTGCACGAACGCGCCGCCCCGCAGGTGCCCAGGAGCGCCGGACGGGACACCCTGCTCGCGGCGGCCGAGGCCCTGCGCGACGCCAACCGCCCTGTCGCGTCCCGCCTCTCGGCGGCGCTGACACCCCAGGTGCAGGCCGTCCTGGACCGTTTCCCGCTGCGTGAACTCGTCACCGCGACGCGTCCGATGGCCCTCCAAGTGGAGCGCGAGCGGGCCCGGTTCGCCTCGTGGTACGGGCTCTTCCCCCGCTCCGAGGGCGCGGTGCTCCCGGAGGCCGAGGACGAGCCCCCGGTGTCCGGGACCTTCCGCACGGCCGCCCGGCGGCTGGACGCCGTCGCGGAGATGGGCTTCGACGTCGTGTGCCTGCCGCCCGTGCATCCCGTCGGGGAGACGTCCCGCAAGGGTCCGGGCAACGCGATGTCCGCCGGCCCGCACGGCGTCGGCTCTCCCTGGGCGGTGGGATCGTCCGCCGGGGGCCACGACGCCCTGCACCCGGACCTCGGAACCGAGGAGGACTTCGCCTACTTCGTGGAGCGCGCCCGTTCCCTCGGCATGGAGGTCGCCCTCGACTTCGCGCTCCAGTGCTCCCCGGACCATCCCTGGATCAAGGAGCACCCGGAGTGGTTCGCCCACGGCCCCGACGGCGCGGCCGTCCACGCCGGGGACCCGCCCCCCGCCCACCAGGACGTCCACCAGCTCTCCTTCGACCAGGGCCCCGACGCTTACGGGGCCCTGGTGCGTGAGACGGTGCGGCTGCTGCGCCTGTGGATGGCGCGCGGCGTCCGCGTCTTCCGCGTGGACGACGCGCACGCCAAGCCCGTGGCCTTCTGGGAGAAAGTCCTCGGCGACATCAACCGCTCCGACCCGGATGTGGTCTTCCTCGCCGGCGCGTTCACCCGCCCGGCGGTGATGCGCACCCTCGCCAAGGCGGGCTTCCAGCAGTCCTGCACGCCTTTCCCGTGGCGGAACAAGAAGCAGGAACTGACCGACCACCTCACTGAGTTGGCAGGCGAGACCGCCAACTACCTGCGGCCCAGCTTCTTCGTCAACACGCCCGACGTCCTGAGCACCTATCTCCAGGAGGGCGGCCGCGCCGCGTTCCAGACGCGCGCCGTCCTGGCGGCGACGCTGTCTCCGTCCTGGGGTCTCTACGCGGGATACGAGCTGTGCGAGGCCGCGCCGTCCCGTCCGGGCAGCGAGGAGTACCTGCACGCGGAGAAGTACGAACTGCGCCCCCGCGACTGGGGGTCCGCGGAGGCGGCCGGCGAGTCGATCGCACCGCTGATCGGCCGGCTCAACAGGCTGCGCCGCCGTCACCCCGCGCTCCAGGAGCTGCGTTCGCTCCGCTTCCACCACTGCGACAGCCCGGACGTCATCGCGTTCTCCAAGCACTGCGACGCTCCGCGGGCCGACACCGTCCTCGTCGTGGTCAACCTCGACCCGCACAACACGCGTGAGACGACGCTGACGTTGGAGGAGGACGCCCTGTCCGCGTTCGGACTGGGCGCCGCGCAGGCCGCGGGAGCCGAGACGTTCCCGGTACGCGACGAGCTGACCGGCGCCACGCTCCAGTGGGGCCGGGAGAACCACCTGCGTCTCGAAGTGGGCGGCGGTTCACCCGCGGCACGGATCGTCACGCTGCTCCCCTGAGGCTCCGGTCCCCTGAGTAACCGATCCCCTGAGGCATCCCGGGCGCCGTTCACCGGCCGGTGAGCGGCGCCCGGGTCGCGCGTCCCGGAGCGGCGACGGGGGGGGCCACACCCGTGAAGATCCCCGACACGTCGGGCACAAACGGACAGACGCAGTCATGATTCGGGACAATCTGCGTGCTTTCCATACCGTCGGGGAAAGGACGCCGGACGCCATGTCGCTAAGGTCCGCGTCCCGCACCGCCCTTGAGGACCGCCCTCCCCACCGTCCGGACGGCGCCCCGGCGCATCCGGGCCCGGCCGGTGCCGCTTCCCCCGGACTCGCGGATCCATCCGCCCGCACCGCCCCCGCACGCGTCCTGCCCGCGCGTGCCGGCCGGGCCGCCCCGCCGCTCCGCAACCCGTCGAACGACGTCTACAGGAGGTTCCGACCGTGACCGTGCCTTCGTCACCCGACCGCCAGGGGCGCTCGCAGCCCGCCGTCCCCGCGACCTTCCTCGCCGGCGGCGACGCCGGCCACGACGGCGACCGCCCCGGCGGCTGGTCGCTGGGGGCCCTGACCGGCCCGATCGCCGCACCGGTGGGCGGTCCCGGCGGGAAGCCGGCGACACGCGGGCCCGGCCGGCGCGGCACGTCCCCGCTGAACCCGAGGGGTACCGAGCTGACGCCCGCTCCCCCGCCCGCGCCCGCAACCCGCGCTCCGCACCGTGCGCGGACGCCCCGTTCCGGCGGGACGGTGCGGGCGGCGGGCGACGACAGGGGGACCGCCGCGTCGAAGGCGACGTCCGTCCGTCCCGCACCCGCCCTGTCCGGGGAGGACCGCGGCAGGCTCCTCGCGGGCACCCACCGCGATCCGCACTCCGTGCTCGGCGCCCGCACCGTGCCGGACGGCAGGGTCCGCTTCAGGACCCTTCAGCCCGCCGCGCACTCCGTCACGGTGGTCGCCGGGGAGGGCGGCCTGCGGGCGCGGCTGCCCGACGAGGGGGACGGGCTCTTCGCCGGCGAAGTCGCGGTGGCCGCAGGCCGGTTGCCCGCCTACGAGCTGCTCGTCGAGTACGGGGAGGCCGGCCGGCGGGAGCTGGCGCGCGTCGCCGATCCGTACCGGTTCCCTCCCGCCCTCGGCGAGTCGGACGTGCGGACGGCCGTCGAGGGACGGCACGAGCAGCTCTGGCAGGCCCTCGGTGCCCGGGAGATGACGCATCGCGGAGTGACGGGCACCCGGTTCACGGTGTGGGCGCCCGGCGTCGGCGGGGTCCGGGTCGTCGGCGACTTCAACTGCTGGGACGGCAGAGGCACTTCGATGAGGGCGCTGGGCTCCTCCGACGTGTGGGAGCTGTTCCTGCCGGGCGTCGGTGACGGCGACGTCTACAAGTTCGAGGCGGTGCGGGACGACGGCTCCCGGACGCTCTTCGCCGACCCGATGGCCCGTCTCGCCGAAGTGCCGCCCGGCGACGGCTCCGTGGTCCGCACCTCCGCCCACCGGTGGCGCGACGGCGACTGGCTCGACAGGCGCGGGGCCGGGAAGGCGCAGGCGGCGCCCGTCTCCGTCTACGAGGTGCATCTGCCCTCGTGGCGTCCGGGACTGGCCTGCCGCGAACTCGCGGAGCAACTGCCCGCGTACGTACGGGACCTGGGGTTCACACACGTCGAGCTGATGCCGTGCGCGGAACCCCGCGCCACCGGGGCTCCGGGGCACGGCGTGCAGGGGCTCTTCGCACCCGTCCCGGGCATCGGCGACCCCGACGGCCTCAAGTGCCTCGTCGACGCGCTCCACCGCGCCGGCATCGGCGTGATCATGGCCTGGGCTCCGATGCCCGCCCTCGCCTCGCCTCGGGAGCCGCTGGGACCGGGGATGCGCTGCCTGCTGTCGAGCAGCGCCGTCTACTGGTGCGAGACGTTCCACCTGGACGGCATCCGCGTCGACGGCGTGGCCTCCCTGCTCGCGGCGGGCTCCCCGCCCGCACCGGAGCGGCCGGCCTCCGGCGCTTTTACGCGGCCCGCTCCCGAGGCGGTCTCGCTGCTGCAGGAACTGAACGCGCTCCTGCACCGCCGGTGCCCCGGCGTGATGACGTTCGCGGAGGTGCCCGCGCCGTGGGACGGCGTGACGCGGGCGACACACCACGTGGGCGAGAGCGGATACGGGGGGCTCGGCTTCGACTTCACCTGGGACACGGCGTGGATGCGCGGATCGCTGACGTACGCGGGCAGGGAGCCCGGGCAGCGTTCCGGGCACCTCGCCGAGCTGACGTCCTCCATGTCGTCGGCCTACGCGGAGAGCCGCCTGCTTCCCGTCCCGCACACCCAGGTCACGGCCGGCAAGGGGCCGCTGGTCTCCCGGATGCCCGGCGACCGGGCGGAGCAGTTCGCGAACCACCGCGCCTTCCTCGCGTTCATGTGGGCGCACCCCGGCAAGCAACTGCTGTTCATGGGGCAGGAGTTCGCCCAGACGACGGAGTGGGGCCAGTCTCACGGCCCCGACTGGTGGCTTCTCGACCCCTCCTCCCCCGCCGAGCCCCGGCACCGCGGTGTGCGCACCCTGGTGCGCGACCTCAACGAGGAGTACCTGCGGACCCCGGCGCTGTGGCAACTCGACACGCAGCCCGGCGGATTCGCCTGGATCCACGACGGCTCGGGCGGGCCGGACACGGAGAACGTCGTCGCGTTCCTCCGGTTCGACGGTGAGGGCGATCCCCTCGCCGCCGTCTGCAACTTCTCAGACGTCCTCCGCACCGGCTACCGGCTGGGCCTGCCCGACACGCATGCGGCGTGGAGCGAGGTCCTCAGCACCGACGAACTGCGCTACGGCGGCAGCGGCGTCACCACCGGCTCCGGCCCGCTGGCCGCAGGGCCGGTCAAGGCACACGGCCGTCCCACGTCGGTGACCCTGACGCTTCCGCCGCTGACCACCGTGTGGCTGCGCCCGTACACCGGGCCGGTGCGCGACTGGTGACGCGGCGGGGCTCGGCTCCGCAGCCCCACGTCACGCGGCCGCGGCCGCACTCCCGTACACGACGGGGTGCGGCCGCGGCCGCGTGATCGTCACCGTGGGCGCCCCGGGGCGGGCGCCGCCGGGTCAGCTTCCGGACTTCTCGGTCGAGACCTTCTCCGGTGCTCCCGAGGATTGCTGGGGCACCCCGCTGTCCCCGGTGGCTCCGGAGGCGTCGGAGCTGTCCTCCGGAAGGTGGTCGTCGAGGAGCGTCGTCTCGTCGAAGGGCAGCTCTCCGGCGAGCACCTGCTTGACCCGGGCCTTGTCGATCTCCTTGGTCCACGTGCCGACGAGGACGGTGGCCACCGAGTTGCCCGCGAAGTTGGTGAGGGCGCGGGCCTCGCTCATGAAGCGGTCGATGCCGACGATCAGGCCGACTCCGTCGACCAGTTCGGGCCTGTGGGACTGGAGGCCGCCGGCGAGCGTGGCGAGCCCCGCGCCGGTGACGCCCGCGGCGCCCTTGGAGGCGATGATCATGAAGATCAGGAGGGAGATCTGCTGGCCGATCGAGAGCGGGTCGCCCATCGCCTCGGCGATGAAGAGGGAGGCCATCGTCAGGTAGATGGCCGTCCCGTCCAGGTTGAAGGAGTACCCGGTGGGGACGGTGATGCCGACGACGGGCCGGCTGACGCCCATGTGCTCCATCTTCGCGATGAGGCGGGGCAGCGCGGACTCCGAGGAGGACGTCGAGAGGATCAGCAGGAACTCCCGGCCGAGGTACTTCAGCAGGGAGAAGATGTTCACCCCGGAGACCGCCTGCAGCAGCACGCCGAGCACCACGAAGACGAAGAGCGCGCAGGTCACGTAGAAGCCGACCATGATGACGGCGAGGGCCTTGAGGGCGTCGAGGCCCGTCTCGCCGACCACTGCCGCGATGGCCCCGAACGCGCCGACGGGAGCGGCCCACATGACCATCGCGAGGACGCGGAACACGAGCTTCTGGATGTGCCCGATGCCGCGCAGGACCGGCTCGCCCGCGCGTCCCATCGCCTGCAGCGCGAACCCGACGAGCAGGGCGACCAGCAGCGTCTGCAGGACCTCGCCCTCGGTGAAGGCGGACACCAGCGTGGTCGGGATGATGCCGACCAGGAACTCGCTGGTGGTCTCGCTGCCGCCCGCCTCGGCCGCACCGGCCTCCTTGGCGGCCTCCGTCAACTGGAGACCGCTGCCCGGGTCGAGCATGTTGCCGACGACCAGGCCGATGCCCAGCGCCACGGTCGACATCACCATGAAGTAGCCGAGGGCCAGACCGCCGACGGCGCCGACCTTCGCGGCCTTGCGGACCGACCCCACGCCCAGCACGATCGTGCAGAAGATGACCGGCGAGATCATCATCTTGATGAGGTTGACGAAGCCCTCGCCCACGGGCTTGAGCTCCTTGGCCGCATCCGGCGCGGCGAAGCCGACGATCACACCGAGCACGACGGCGGCGATCACGGCCAGGTACAGATACTTCGTGCGGTCCCGCTTCGTCCGTGCGGGCGGCTCCGTCTGCGGAGGTGTCTGCTGGGACACGTCGGGCTCCTCGTTGTACGTTCACTGCGGCTCTGACTGCCACGACCGGAAGCGGGCCGGACGGGCTGTGACCGGGCCCGGTGCCCTGATACGCACCGGATCCGTACGGCTCGTCCTCGCGCCGGGTCGCTGCCGGGTCCCGGCGACTATGCACCCCGGCAGTGACGGCCGTCACCGTTGCGTGCATTACGTGCACGGAAATTCCACCAGGCAGACTGGCCGCATGCGCGCTCCCCGTCCACCCCGGCGGCCACGAAGCCTGGCCGGCCAGCTCTTCGTGATGCAGGCCGTCCTCGTCGCCGTGCTGGTCGCGGGATGCGCCGTGTACGGCTACGTCACGGACCGTGCGCAGGCCGAGGAGTCCGCGCGGCAGAGGGCCGCCGCGACGGCCAAGGCGACGGCCGACTCCCCCTCCGTGGTGGAGGCGATCCGCACCCCGCGTCCCGAGGAGCAGCTCCAGCCGTACGCGGAGCGGGTGCGGCACGACACGGGCGTCACGTTCGTCACGATCATGGACACGGAGGGCGTGCGCTGGACGCACCCCGACTCGTCGAGGATCGGCGGCCGCTTCGTGGGCCACATCGGGGAGGCGGCGCGCGGCCGCACCTTCCACGAGACCTATACGGGGACGCTCGGGCCGTCCGTCCGCGTCGTGACCCCAGTCTGGGACGAGGGGCGCGTGGTGGGGCTCGTCAGCGCGGGCATCGCGGTGGAGGCCATCACCGAGGAGCTGCGGCGGGAGCTGACGGTCCTGCTCTGCGTCGCGGGCGGCGCGCTGGCGCTGGGCGGCCTCGGCACGTACCTCATCAACGCCCGGCTGCGCAGGCACACGCACGGCATGAACGCCGCGGAGCTGAGCCGCATGCACGACTACCACCAGGCCGTCCTGCACGCCGTGCGGGAGGGGCTCGTCATGCTGGACGGGCAGAAGCGCGTGGCCCTCATGAACGACGGGGCGCGCGAACTCCTCGGCGTCGGACGGGGACGGGCGGGAGCCTCGCCCGGCCCGGGCGGAAACGGGAGCGGCGACGGCGCGGTGGGCCGCGGCGTGGAGGAGCTCGGGCTGCCGCGCGCACTGACGGAGGCGCTGCTCTCCGGGGAACCGCACGTGGACGAGGTGCACCTCACCGGCGACAGCGTGGTCGTCGTCAACACCTCGCCCGTGGACGGCGGCGAGCACCGCGGCACCGTGGTGACCCTGCGCGACCACACGGAGATCCAGTCGCTCGCCGGGGAGCTGGACTCGGTGCGCGGCTTCACCGAGGCGCTGCGCTCGCAGGCCCACGAGTCCGCGAACCGCCTGCACACCGTGATCTCCCTGATCGAGCTGGGACGTACCGGCGAGGCGCTGGATTTCGCCACCGAGGAGCTCCGGCTGGCCCAGGCCCTCACCGACGAGGTCGTCTCCGCCGTCGCCGAGCCGGTCGTGGCGGCGCTGCTGCTCGGCAAGGCGGCGCAGGCGAACGAGCGGGGCGTCGAGCTGTCGCTCACCCCCGACAGCTACATCGGCGACGGGCTGCTGCCGCCGGAGCTGCCGCAGCGCGACCTGGTCACCGTCCTCGGCAACCTCGTCGACAACGCGGTGGACGCGGCCGCGGCGGCCGGCCCCGTCCCCGGCTCCGCGGGCGGACGCGGCGCCGGAACGTCCCCCGCGGAGGCGGAGCCCGCCGCGGGGGAACGGCCTGCGGAGGCCCCGGAGGCGGAGGGGACCGGCCGTGGCGGGGCGGTCGCGACGCTCCCCCTCGGCTCCGCCGTGACCCCGCGCGTGCGGGTCACCCTGCGCACCGAGAGCGTGGGGGGAGACCCGGCCGTGCTGCTCGTCCGCGTCGCCGACACCGGCCCCGGCGTTCGGCCCGAGGAGGCCGAGACCGTGTTCGAGCGCGGCTGGTCGACCAAGCCCGCCTCCGGCGGGGAGCGGGGACGGGGACTCGGGCTCGCCCTCGTCCGGCAGGCGGTGGACCGCCACGGCGGCAGAGTCCACGTCGGGGCGTCGGCGGAGGGCGGCGCGGAGTTCTCGGTGCGGCTGCCGCTGCAGAAGGACGCTCCGCCCGGCGAAGGCCCGCATGGGGACCGGCACCGGGAGGACGGATGAGCGGCAGCAGCGCCCCCGGGCCGATACAGGTGCTCGTCGTCGAGGACGATCCCCTGGCCGCCGACGCGCACGCGCTGTACGTCTCGCGCGTCCCCGGTTTCGCCGTGGCCGCCGTCGTCCACTCCCGCGCCGAGGCGCTGCGGGCGCTGGAGAGGTCGCCCGTCGATCTGATCCTGCTCGATCTGTACCTCCCGGACGGGCACGGCATGGCGCTGCTGCGGGCGCTGCGCGCCGCGGGCCGGACGACGGACGTCTTCGCGGTGACGTCGGCACGCGACCTGACCGTCATCAGGGAGGGCGTCTCCCTCGGCGTCGTGCAGCACGTGCTGAAGCCGTTCACCTTCCCGACGCTGCGCGACCGGCTGCAGCGGTACGCGCAGTTCCGCAGCACGACCGCCGGCACCGGCGGCGAGGCCGGCAGCCAGGCGGAGGTGGACAGGGCGCTGTCGGTGCTCCGTACCGCTCCCGAAGTGCCCAAGCTGCCCAAGGGGCTGAGCGCCGCGACGCTGGAGGCGGTGACGGCGGCGCTGCGTGACGCGGGCCGCACCGGGCTGACGGCGAGCGCGGCGGCGGACCGGCTCGGCGTCAACCGGATCACCGCGCGCCGCTACCTCGAGCACCTCGTCGACGGCGGGACGGCTGACCGCAGTCCGCAGTACGGCCAGGTCGGGCGTCCCGAACTGTGCTACCGCTGGCGCGACTGAACGGCCGGCGCCCTGGCCCGGCGCGCTCAGGGCTCCGGGAGCCGCCGCGGCTCGATGCGCTCCTCGACGGCGCTCCCGTTCTCCCGCACGACGACGTAGGCGCCCTTGCCCGCACTCTCCGAGACGGCTTCGGCGAGGCGGGTGCCGCGGTAGACGAGACCCACGCCGTCGTCGGTGCAGTGCGTCTCCGGCAGGGTTCCGTCCGCGACCAGCCGGTGCACGAGCGGGCGGCGCCCGGCGTCGCTGTCGTAGTGCACGCCGTTGCCGTACGGCAGGTAGCCCAACGCGTCGGTGACGGGCCGCAGTTCGGGTCCGAAGGAGTCCGTCGTGCCGCCGCGGAACCAACAGATCGAACCGGCGCTGACACCGCTGAGCACGACGCCCGCCTCCCAGGCACTGCGGAAGACGGCGTCGAGCCCGTGGACGCGCCACACCGCAAGCAGGTTCGCGACCGAACCGCCCATCACCCAGACCACGTCCTGCTCGAGCACCGTGCCCGCCACGTCCTCGACGTTGGGTCTGGGGAAGACGTGCAGCGGCGTCAGGTCGAATCCGGCCACGCGGGCAGCTTCGGTCATGCGGGCGGTGAAATGCTCGGCGTCTCCGATGGCCGTGCCGACGTACAGGACGCGGGGCCGCCGGCCGTGCGCCCCGGACAGTTCGACCGCGTGGTGCACGAGCGCGTCGAACTCGACCATGGTGCGGCCTCCCAGCCGGTGGCCGCCTGAGGTGGCAAGGATCGTGGGCTCGTCGGCAGGCATGACCGGCAGCGTACGGCCGATGCGGCTCCCATGGGCCTCCGTATCCCCAACGTGGCTCGCTCTGGGCGGACTTCGCATACTTAAGTAGCCTGAGAACCATGATCTCGGACACTGTCGCCGTGGGCGTTCTCACCTTCCTGGGGACGGGAACGGCCACGGCGGCCGGTCTGTGGCAATGGCAGCGAGCCCAGGCCCGCGAGGCGAGAGCACAGTTCCGCACCCAGCGGGTCGAGGCCCTGAAGGAGGTCTGGGAGGCGCTGTCCGACCTTGAGGAGGCCCAGAGGACGTCCCTCACGCGGGGCCCCGCCGTTGCCGACTCGAGGTTGACGCAGGTCAATCTCCTCCTTCTCCGCCGCTCACCTTTCCTCCGCCCGGACGAGCAGGAGTGGGCACAGGCTTTCGCGCAGCACGTGACGGAGATCGACACCCTGATCCGCGCCCAGGCGCTCGAAGGCCAGTCCGATTCGGAGTGGTGGCACACGACTGCGCCTGGCCCGCCCTCAATGGGCGTTCTGGCCACCGCCGCGGGTGAACTCCAGCTTTTACGCCGCAAGTTGGGCAAGCGCTACGCCGCGGTCGTGCGAGGAGACAGCGAGTGACACCGGCTTCGACGTCCAACGCCGGGCCGACACAGGGCAGTTGAACGGAACCAGCAGCTCAAGTCGAGCCGGGGCAGCAGGGGCGCGTGCCCGGCGGATCGATCGACTGGAACCTTTCCTTACCGTTCTATTGTCTGGACCAATGCTCCCGCGCTAGCGTGCGGGCCGCACCACTCCGCATTCCGCATGACCCAAGTCCCTTTCCCCACCCCGTAGACGGGAGCTTGACGTGCGCCCCCACACCACTACGAAGAGCAACAAGCGAGCCACGACAGGTAGTCGGCACCGCCTGGGCCTCGCCCTGGCCGCGACTCTCGTCGCCTCGTGCGCACTCGCGGGCCAGGCACAGGCCGCACCGGACGGCACTCCGCACCGGCCGCAAGCCGCCGAACCCGCCACCGGACCCGCCACCGAATCCGCAGCCGAACCCACCGCTGGAGCCCTGGCGGCCGCAGCGCCGAGCGGACTCAACGGCCCCTACCTCTACCTCGGTTGGGGCAACCCGCCGAACGCCGTGGACCTGATGCAGGAGACCGGACTCACCCAGCTCACCATGGCCTTCATCCTCTCCGACGGCGGCTGCTCGCCCGCCTGGGACGGCAGCAGGCCCCTGGCCGGGGGCCAGGACGAGCAGACCATCGAAGCGGTACAGGCCGCCGGAGGCGACATCACCCCCTCCATCGGAGGCTGGAGCGGCAGCAAGCTGGGCGAAGTGTGCTCCAGCGCCGCGGAGTTGGCCGGTGCCTACCAGAAGGTGATCGACGCCTACGGCCTGAAGTCCATCGACGTCGACATCGAGTCGACCGAGTTCGAGAGCGAGGCCGCCCGGCAGCGCGTCGTCGACGCGCTGAAGATCGTCAAGGACGGCAACGCCGGCATCAAGGTCTACCTGACCTTCGGCACCACCACGCAGGGCCCCAACGCCAACGGGAAGGACCTCATCCAGAAGGGCGCCGCCGCCGGACTGGACGTGGACGGCTGGACCGTCATGCCCTTCGACTTCGGCGACGGCACCACGGACCTGGCCGCGGCGACCCGCTCCGCGGTGGACGGACTGGCGCAGACAGTGGGCGCGGCTTACGGCATCTCCACCGACGAGGCGTACCGCAAGTCCGGCTTCTCCTCGATGAACGGCGTCACCGACGTGCAGGGCGAATCCGTCTCACCGGCCGACTTCCGCTCGATGGTCGACTACGCGAAGGAACACCACCTGGCGCGCGTGAGTTTCTGGTCCGTCAACCGGGACCGCCCCTGCACCGGCGGCGGCGCCGACTCGTGCAGCGGCGTCGACCAGCAGCCCTGGGAATTCTCCAAAACCCTTGCCGGGTACACGGGTTGAGCGGTGCGGTACCGGTTTCGCGGTACCGGCATGGCGGCAACGGCGCCGGTCAGACGGCCCGGGAGGTTCATAACAACGTTGTCACGGTGTTGAACTGCATGTCCGCACGGCCATTGACCTGAACACGACGGCCGGGTGATTGTACGGACAAAGCCGTCCGACGCGGCCTGCGGCCCCTCCGGGCCGCCGGGCCGTGGCCCAAGGAGGTCAGGCCCGTCATGCCCGTGCGCCCCGCCACCCCGCTGGCCCTCAGCATCGCCGCAGTCCTCGCCGCAGGCACCCTCACCGCCTGCGGCGGGGGTTCGGCGAGCGATCCGAACACGATCAAGATCGCCTTCCCCAAGGACACCGACAAGAAAGTCACGGTGCGGGACGACTTCGTCAAGGACGTGGCCGAGGAGTTCGAGAAGAAGCACAAGGGCAAGAAGGTCGAGATCATCCCGATCCAGGCGTCGCAGCAGGACTACTACTCCAAGATCCAGCAGATGATGCGCTCGCCCAAGACCGCGCCCGACCTCGTCTACGAGGACACCTTCCTCATCAACTCCGACATCAAGAGCGGCTACCTGCGCCCGCTCGACGACAAGCTCAAGAAGTGGAAGGCCTGGGACCAGTTCGAGCCCAGCGCCAAGACCGCCGCGAAGGCCGAGGACGGCAAGACCTACGGCGTGCCGGACGGAACCGACACCCGCGCCATCTGGTTCAACAAGAAGATCTTCAAGAAGGCCGGGCTGCCGGAGGACTGGAAGCCCAAGACCTGGGACGAAGTGCTGGACGCCGCCCGCACGGTCAAGAAGGAAGTCCCCGGCAAGATCCCTCTCAACGTCTTCACCGGCAAGGCGGCGGGCGAGGCAGCCGCGATGCAGGGCTTCGAGATGCTGCTCTACGGCACGGGCGAGGACCCGCTCTACGACACGAAGTCGAAGAAGTGGGTCAAGGGCAGCAAGGGCTTCAAGGACAGTCTGAAGTTCGTCGAGACGGTCTACGGCGACGGCCTCGGCCCCGACGTCGACGCGGCCCTCAACCCCAACATCCAGACGAAGGTCGGCACCGACCTCTTCCCCAAGGGGAAGCTGGCCATCGGAATCGACGGCTCGTTCCTCAGCAACAACTGGATCAAGACGGGCGGCAGCCCGTGGCCCGAGTGGGACGAGACCATGGGCATGGCCCCGATGCCGACGCAGAACGGCGAGGAGCCCGGCGAGGTCAGCATGTCCGGCGGCTGGACGTGGTCCGTCCCGGCCAAGTCGCAGAACCCGGACCTCGCCTGGGAGATGATCAAGACCTTCCAGACCAAGAAGAACGCCGTCGAGTGGTGCGTGCGCGGCTCGCAGATCGCGGTGCGCAAGGACGTGGCGGCCGAGGAGCGGTACCTGAACTCGCTTCCCGGCATCAAGTTCTTCACCGACCGCGTCGAGCACAGCCAGTACCGTCCCGCTCTGCCCGTCTACCCGCAGGTCTCCACCGCGATAACCGAGGCCATGGAGACGGTGACCACGGGCGACGGCTCCGTCGGCGAGGCGGCCAAGTCCTATGACGAGCAACTGGAATCGATCACCGACGGAGCGGTCACGACGAAGTGAGCACCACCGGAATCGCCTCGCCCGTCAGCAAGGGGCGCCCCGGCGGGGGCGGCACCTCCCCCGGCGATCCACGCGGCAAGGGCACGCGCGCCCTGCGCTGGCTGCCGATCGCCCCCGCCACGCTCCTGCTCCTGCTGTTCCTTGCCGGGCCGATCGCGTACTGCGTCTACATCGCGTTCACCGACATGCAGCTGACGGGCCAGGCGTCGGCGTCCTTCGTGGGCTTCGACAACTTCGAACGGGCCTTCGGTGACGCGAAGTTCATCAACGCCGTCGTCCTGACCCTGATCTTCACGCTCATCTCCAGCATCCTCGGCCAGAACACCCTCGGGCTGACGCTGGCGGCCCTGATGGCGAGAGCGTCGAAGACCGTACGGTCCGTGACCGGGGCGGTCGTCATCAGCGCCTGGGTGCTGCCGGAGATCGTCGCGGGCTTCCTGCTCTACACGTTCTTCAACAAGGAGGGCACGCTCAACGCCGTGCTCGGCTTCCTGAACCTGCCGTCCCAGAACTGGCTCTACACGCTGCCGATCGTCGCGGTCTCCTTCGCCAACGTCTGGCGCGGGACGGCGTTCTCGATGCTCGTGTACTCGGCGGCGCTCTCGGAGATCCCCAAGGAGGTCACCGAGTCCGCCGAGGTCGACGGGGCGGGCGCGTGGCAGCGCCTGTGGCACATCACGCTCCCGATGATCCGCCGCTCCATCGGCACCAACCTGATGCTCAACACCCTGCAGACGCTCTCGGTGTTCGGGCTGATCTGGGCGATGACACGCGGCGGCCCGGGAGGCCGCAGCGAGACCCTGCCGATCTTCATGTACGACCAGGCGTTCAACAAGTCCCTCATCGGTTACGGCACCGCGGTGGCGCTGCTCCTGCTCGTGGTCGGCGCGCTGTTCTCGGTCGTCTATCTGCGCCTGATGCGCGAGGAGGTCTGAGGCCGGCGATGACCGCGATCCACGACTCCGTACCCGGCACCAGCGGAAGCCGGAACCCCTCGGCCGCGACGGGCCGCCGTCCCTCCCCCGGCCGCAGGCTCAGCAGGCCCGTTCGGCAGCGGCTCGCCGCCGACGTCGGGCTGCTCGTCATCGTCGCCTCGTTCGTACTGCCGCTGCTGTGGCTGCTGTTCGCGTCGGTGGACAAGCAGCCCGGGATGACGGTGAACCCGCCCAGCTCCCTCACCACGGACAACTTCTCAGCCGTGCTGACGGACGAGATCACCTTCACGCCGATGCTCAACAGCCTGCTGCTGTGCGGCGGGGCGACGCTGATGACCGTCACGGCGGCGGCCCTCGCCGCCTACCCGCTCTCCCGCTACCGGGCCCGCTTCGCACGCCCGTACCTGCTGACCATCCTCTTCACGACGTGCCTGCCCATCACGGCCGTCATGGTCCCGGTCTACGGCCTGTTCGTGCAGACGAACCTCATCGACACGATGCACGGCACATCGTTCTTCCTCGCGACGTCCCAACTGCCGTTCGCCATCTGGCTGATGAAGAACTTCATGGACGGCGTTCCCGTGGCGCTGGAGGAGGCCGCGTGGACGGACGGAGCGAGCTGGCTCCAGGCCCTGGTCCGCGTCATCCTCCCGCTGATGGGCCCCGGCTTCGCGGTCGTGACCGTGTACAGCTTCATCATGATGTGGGGGAACTTCTTCGTCCCCTTCATGCTCCTCATCAGCCCGGAGCAACTCCCGGCGTCCGTCAGCATCTTCACGTTCTTCGGTAACTTCGGCTCCATCGCCTACGGCGAGCTGGCTGCGTTCTCGATCCTGTACTCCACGCCCGTGCTGCTGCTCTACATCCTCATCTCCAAGCGCCTGGGCGGCGGCTTCACCCTGGGCGGCGCCGTCAAGGGCTGAACGGTGGCGCGGGCCGGGGCCGTACGGCCGGCCGCGCGGCGCCCGGTGTTCGCGCGGTAGGAATCCACCGCGGCCGGAAAGCCACGGGCACACTGACGCATGGGCTTGACCACTCGTGACACTGCCCGGCCTGGCCATGCTGCTCCTCGCGGCAGTCGCCGTGGACCAGATGCTGCTGCGGGACGACGAGGAGGACGGCGCACCGCCGGACCGCACCGTCGTCGATCTCGGCAGCGGCACGGCGGTCGTCCGCCTGCCCGCCCCGTAGGGCCTGTCCCGACGGATCTCGCCGTACCGGGAGGGGGCGCGTCCCTACCCCTTCTTCAGCACGTCACCGGGGTTCCCGGCCGGTCAGGTGCCCGCTGGAGTCCCCGGCGTCGCGGTCGCCGGCCGGCGGCTCGCCGCCACGCGCTGCGACGCTCGCGACGAGGCGTTCCTCGGCGTCCGCGCCCGGCGTGATCTTCGGCAGCCGCCACACCAGCAGCGCACCGGCCAGCCACCACCCGCCGACGATGGCCCACTCGGACGGGAAGTCGAGCGCGGCGGGCATGCCCGGCAGGTACAGCACCCCCAGGCCGAGGCTGAGCGCCAGCGCCGTCCATCCGACGACCGGACCGGCGGGCGTGGTGAACGGGCGTTCCATCGCCGGCTCGCGGCGGCGGAGGATGAGGAAGCAGAGGACGACCGCCGTGTAGGCGACCACGATGTTGATGCCGCCCGCGTTGACGAGCCATGTCAGCATCGGCTCGCCGAACAGCGGCGCCAGCACGGTGAGCAGGCCGATCGCCAGGACCGCGTTGCTGGGCGTGCGGTAGCGGGGGTGCAGCTTGCCCAGCCAGGCCGGCAGCATCCGCGACTCGGCCATCGCGTACACGAGCCGGCTGGCGCCGATGAGGAAGGCGTTCCAGCTCGTGAAGATGCCCGCGATGCCGCCGAGGATCAGCAGGTCGCCCATCGCGGGGCTGTCCCACAGCTTCGCCATGCCGTCGGCCGACGCCAGGTCCGCGTCGGCGAGTTCGGCGGGGCCCAGGCCCGAGCCGACGGTCAGCATGATCATCGCGTACCAGCCCGCCGCGCATGCCACGGAGACCACCAGCAGCTTGCCCACCTGCCGGTGGGGCAGGTTCACCTCGGAGGCCGACTGCGGGATCACGTCGAAGCCGACGAAGAGGAACGGCACGGCCACCAGCACCACGAAGAGCCCGGAGACCCCGCCTGTGAACAGCGGCTCCATCTTCCCGGCCGAGCCGTTCGTGAGGGAGCCCACCAGCAGCAGCGCCCCCGCGCCGAGCAGGAAGAGGACCGCGACGGTCTGGAAGACGCTGGCGGGGCGGATACCGAAGTAGTTCAGCGCGGTGACCACCACGGCGGAGCCGGCGCCGACCGCCACCCAGCTCAGGTAGACGTCGTATCCCGCGACCGACCACAGATGGACGGAGAGCATGTCGGGGAAGAGGTAGAGCACCGTCTCCGGCAGCGCCACCGCCTCGAAGGCGGCGACCGAGACGTAGCCGAGCAGCATCGCCCAGGAGACGACGAACGCGCCGCGCCCGCCGAGGGCCCGCAGCCCGTAGTGGTGCTCGCCGCCCGCGTGGGGCATCGCGGAGACCAGCTCGGCGTAGCACAGGCCCACCAGCATGATCACGAAGCCGCCGAGCACGAACGCGAGTGCCGCGCCGCCCGGACCGGCCTCGGTGATGAAGTCGGAGGTCAGGACGATCCAGCCGAAGCCGATCATCGCGCCGAAGGCCAGGGCCAGCACGTCGGCACGTCCCAGTACGCGTACGAATCCGCCGTCGTTCGCCATGGCCGTAGTGCACCGCACGATGCGGACGCTTGTGTAGTCCGCGCACGTCACAGATCGGTTTCGGCCATCCTGCGCGCCGTCGCAGCCGGTGCCGGGCAGCGGAAAGGCCGGCCGCGGACGGCGCGGCCGGCCTCCTTCGCGGCGAGCCGCTCAAGGCCCGCAGCCGGACGGCCGGGCCGCGCCAGGCGGCGTCAGCGGACCGGCCCGGGCGTCAGTACACCGACTCGGCCTCGTCCATGCGGTCCTGCGGGACGCGCTTGAGCTCGCTCACCGCGTTGGCCAGCGGGGTCATGACGATCTCCGTGCCGCGCAGCGCCGTCATCTGGCCGAAGTCCCCGCGGTGCGCCGCCTCGACGGCGTGCCAGCCGAAGCGGGTGGCGAGGACGCGGTCGTACGCCGTGGGCGTGCCGCCGCGCTGCACGTGGCCGAGAATGACCGGCTTGGCCTCCTTGCCCAGGCGGTGCTCGAGCTCGCTGGCGAGGCGGTTGCCGATTCCCACGAAACGCTCGTGGCCGTACTGGTCGATGACGCCCTTCTCGTAGGGCATCGACCCCTCCGCGGGGTGCGCGCCCTCGGCGACGCAGATCAGCGCGAACTTCTTCTCGCGGGCGAAGCGCTCCTCGACCATCTTCACCAGGTCGTCGACCTCGAAGGGCCGCTCCGGGATGCAGATCCCGTGCGCGCCGGCCGCCATGCCGGCCTCCAGGGCGATCCAGCCGGCGTGCCGTCCCATGACCTCGACGACCATGACGCGCTGGTGCGACTCCGCGGTGGTCTTCAGCCGGTCCATGGCCTCGGTGGCGACGCCGACGGCCGTGTCGAACCCGAAGGTGCGGTCGGTCGCGGAGATGTCGTTGTCGATGGTCTTGGGCACGCCGACGACGGGCAGCCCCGCGTCCGCCAGCATCCGCGCCGCGGTGAGCGTGCCCTCGCCGCCGATGGGGATGAGCGCGTCCAGGCCGAGGCGGTCGATGAGCTCCTCGGAGTTGTCGCAGGCCTCGCGGAGCCGGTCGCGCTCCAGGCGCGCGGAGCCCAGGATCGTCCCGCCGCGCGCGAGGATGCCCGCGACGTCGTTGGTGTCGAGCGGGCGGTAGCGGCCGTCGAGGAGTCCCGTGAACCCGTCTTCGAAGCCGATGACTTCGTCACCGCGGTCGTGCACGGCCCGGTGGACTACGGAACGGATCACGGCGTTCAGACCGGGGCAGTCGCCGCCTGCCGTGAGGACTCCGATGCGCATGGGGGTTCTATCTCCTGATCGGTGAGTGACCCGCGTGTACGGGCCGGGCTGCTCGGTCCCGAAGGGAGCCGAGGGGAGTGTTTCATGTGTTGAACGCGGGCCGCACTGCCCGTCCGCCCACCGGACTCGCTCCGCACCGCGCCTCCGCCCGGGCGCTGCGGCGGTCCGGCCGCGACGGGCACGGACGAGCGCGGGCGTGCGTTCTCCGTGCGGAATGCGGGGAGTCCCTCCGGGAACCCACTATTCCACGGCCGGCTCCCCCGGCCGTCCGGCCAACGACGAGAGGTTGACCACGCGTGACGCGCAGCGTGTACGTGACGGGCATCGGCCGCGGCGACGGCCGCCAGGTCGTGGAGCTCGGAGTCATGGAGCTCCTGACCAGGCAGGTGGACCGGGTGGGGCTGTTCCGTCCGCTGGTGCACGAGAACACCCCGTCCGGGGACCGCCTCTACCAGCTGCTGCGCAGCCGCTACCGCCTCACCCAGCCTCCGGAGACCGTCTTCGGGATGAGCTACGAGGAAGGCGCGGCGCTCCAGGCGGAGAAGGGCGTGGAGGAGCTGGTCGCCCGCCTCGTCGAACGGTTCCACGCGGTCGCCGCGGACCACGAGGCGGTGCTCGTCCTCGGCACGGACTACGCCGACACCCAGCTCCCCGCGGAGCTCGCCCTCAACGCACGGCTCGCCAACGAGTTCGGGGCGCCGGTGCTGCCCGTCGTCTCGGGCAAGGGCCAGAGCGCCGAGTCCGTCGCCTCGGAGGTGCGCAACGCCCACCACGCCTTCGCCTCCCTCGGCTCCCACGTCGTGGCGACGATCGCGAACCGGGTCAGCGGATCCGAGGCACGTGAGACGTCCCGGCTGCTCGACGGGCAGCTCCCGGAGCCGGTGTACGTGCTGCCGGAGGAGCCCGCCCTGTCAGCGCCGACCGTCGCCCAGGTACGGGACAGGCTCGGGGCGGAGCTGCTGCTGGGGGTTCCGGAGGCCCTGGGCCGTGACGTCCGCGACTTCGTCTTCGGCGGCGCCCACCTGCCGGTCTTCCTGCCGGCGCTGACCGAGGGCTGCATGGTCATCACTCCGGGCGACCGGGCCGACCTCGTCGTCGGCGCGCTGGCGGCCCACGCGGCGGGCTCCCCCGCCATCGCGGGCGTGGTGCTCACCCTCGGCGAGCGGCCCGGCGCGGAGACCATGGCACTGGCAAGCCGTCTCGCCCCGGGCACGCCCGTACTGGCCGTACCCGGCGGCTCGTTCCCGACGGCGGCGGAGCTGTTCGCCCTGGAGGGGAAGCTCACGGCGGCCACGCCCCGCAAGGCGGAGGTCGCCCTCGGCCTCTTCGAACGGCACGTCGACACCGCGCAGTTGACGCAGCAGCTCGCCGTGGAGCGGGGCGCCCGGATCACCCCGATGATGTTCGAGCGCGAACTCGTCGAGCGGTCCCGCTCGGACAGGCGCCACATCGTCCTGCCGGAGGGCGGCGAGGAGCGGGTGCTGCGTGCCGCGGAGGTCCTGCTGCGGCGCGACATCTGCGATCTGACGCTGCTCGGCGAGCCGGACGCCGTCCGCAGGCGCGCGGCCGAACTGGGCGTGGACCTGGCCCTTCTCGCCGACGGCGAGCTGCCGCCGGCGGCGCAGGCGTCCGCGCGGATCGTGGACCCCCAGACGTCGCCGCTCCGGGAGCGCTTCGCCGAGGTGTACGCGGAGCTGCGCTCCCACAAAGGCGTCACCTTCGAGCTCGCCCACGACGTCGTCGCGGACGTGTCGTACTTCGGGACGCTGATGGTGCGCGAGGGCCTCGCGGACGGCATGGTCTCCGGTGCCGCCCACTCCACGGCGGCGACGATCCGCCCCGCCTTCGAGGTGATCAAGACGCGTGAGGACGCGTCGACCGTCTCCTCCGTCTTCTTCATGTGCCTCGCCGACCGCGTGCTCGTCTACGGCGACTGCGCCGTCGTCCCCGACCCGGACGCGCGGCAGCTCGCCGACATCGCCGTCCAGTCGGCGGCGACGGCTCGGCAGTTCGGCGTGGAGCCCCGCATCGCCATGCTGTCGTACTCGACGGGCACCTCGGGCTCGGGTACGGACGTCGACAAGGTGCGGGAGGCGACCGCGCTCGTCCGGCAGCGGCAGCCGGAGCTGCTGGTGGAGGGCCCCATTCAGTACGACGCGGCCGTGGACCCGTCGGTCGCGGCGGCCAAGCTCCCCGGCTCGGAGGTCGCGGGCAGGGCGACGGTGCTGGTCTTCCCGGACCTCAACACCGGCAACAACACCTACAAGGCGGTGCAGCGCAGCGCGGGGGCCGTGGCCGTGGGCCCCGTCCTGCAGGGGCTGCGCAAGCCCGTGAACGATCTCTCGCGCGGTGCGATGGTCTCCGACATCATCAACACCGTGGCGATCACCGCCGTGCAGGCCCAGCAGAGCGGTTCGCCGATACGGCGGTGACGCCGTCCGCCGCCGCGGTCACCGGCCCCCTCGTCCGCAGCCGTCCGTCCCCTCCCAGAAAGCGGAGCCCCAAGTGACCGCCACCCGCGTCCTCGTCCTCAACTCCGGTTCCTCCTCGGTGAAGTACCAGCTCCTGGAGATGACCGACGAGTCGAGACTCGCCGCCGGCCTGGTGGAGCGCATCGGCGAGCGTCAGTCGAGGCTGACGCACACCCCCCTCGCGACGGGAGGGGAACGGCGGGAGCGCGTCGAGGAGTTCGCGGACCACGAAGCCGCGCTGCGTGCCGCCGCGGAGGAGCTGGAGGCCGACGGCCTCGGCCTGGACGCACCCGAGCTGGCCGCCATCGGGCACCGCGTGGTGCACGGCGGACGGTCGTTCACCCGCCCCACGCTCGTCGACGACGACGTGCTCGCCGAGATCCGCCGGCTCGTCCCGGTGGCGCCGCTGCACAACCCGGCCAACCTGACGGGGATCACCACGGCGCAGGTCCTCAACCCCGGGCTGCCGCAGGTCGCGGTCTTCGACACCACGTTCCACACGACGATGCCGGAGCACGCCGCCCGCTACGCCATCGACGTCGAGACCGCGGACGCGCACCGGGTGCGGCGCTACGGCTTCCACGGCACCTCGCACGCGTACGTCTCCCGCCGCACCGCCGAGCTGCTCGGCGCGGACCCCGCGGACGTCAACGTGATCGTGCTGCACCTGGGCAACGGGGCGTCCGTGTCCGCGGTGCGGGGCGGCAGGTGCGTGGACACCTCGATGGGGCTGACCCCGCTTGAAGGCCTGGTGATGGGTACCCGTTCCGGAGACGTCGACCCGGCCGTGGTCTTCCACCTCGTGCGGGTGGCCGGCATGACGGTGGACGAGGTGGACGAGCTGCTGAACAAGCGGAGCGGACTCGTCGGACTGTGCGGGGACAACGACATGCGGGAGATCCGCCGCCGTATCGAGGAAGGCGACGAGCGGGCACGGCTCGCCTTCGACATCTACATCCACCGGATCAGGAAGTACATCGGGGCGTACTGCGCCGTGCTCGGCCGTGTCGACGCCGTGGCCTTCACCGCGGGAGTGGGCGAGAATTCGCCCCCGGTGCGCGAGGCGGCGCTCGCGGGCCTCGAAGGCCTCGGCCTGGCCGTCGACCCGGCTGCGAACGCCGCGGAGGGTCCCGCCGCCGAGGGCCCTCGGCTGATCTCGCCCCGGGGCGCGCGGGTCGCGGCGGCAGTGGTACCGACCGACGAGGAGCTGGAGATCGCACACCAGACGTACGCGCTGGTCACCGGAGCGGACGCGCACCGCACCGCCTGACCGCGTGATCCACTTCACCCCCGATACGTTCCGCGTTTGAACAAACCGTTAGGATCGTCCTATGCGCCGTTCCAAAATCGTCTGCACCCTGGGCCCAGCCGTCGACTCCTACGACCAGCTGAAGACGCTGATCGAGGCCGGTATGAACGTGGCCCGCTTCAACATGAGCCACGGGACCCACCCGGAGCACGAGGAGCGGTACGACCGCGTCCGCAAGGCGGCCGAGGAGACCGGCCGGGCCGTCGGCGTCCTCGCCGACCTGCAGGGCCCCAAGATCCGTCTGGAGACCTTCGCCGAGGGGCCCGTGGAGCTCGTCCGCGGCGAGGAGTTCACGATCACCACCGAGGACGTCCCCGGTGACAAGACGATCTGCGGCACCACCTACAAGGGGCTCCCGGGCGACGTCACCAAGGGCGACCCGGTCCTCATCAACGACGGGAACGTCGCGCTCCAGGTCACTGAGGTCGACGGCTCGAACGTGCGCACCATCGTCATCGAGGGCGGCGTGATCTCCGATCACAAGGGCATCAACCTGCCGGGCGCCGCCGTCAACGTCCCCGCCCTGTCCGACAAGGACGTCGAGGACCTGAAGTTCGCCCTGCGGATGGGCTGCGACATGGTCGCGCTGTCCTTCGTCCGGGACGCGACGGACGTCCGCGACGTACACCGCATCATGGACGAGGTCGGGCGCCGGGTCCCGCTGATCGCCAAGGTGGAGAAGCCCCAGGCCGTCGCGAACATGGAAGACGTCGTCATGGCCTTCGACGGCGTGATGGTCGCGCGCGGCGACCTGGCGGTCGAGTATCCGCTGGAGCGGGTGCCGATGGTGCAGAAGCGCCTCATCGAGATGTGCCGCCGCAACGCCAAGCCGGTGATCGTGGCGACGCAGATGATGGAGTCGATGATCACCAACTCCCGTCCCACGCGCGCCGAGGCGTCCGACGTGGCCAACGCGATCCTCGACGGGGCGGACGCGGTGATGCTCTCCGCCGAGTCCTCGGTCGGGCAGTACCCCGTCGAGACGGTCAAGACGATGTCGAAGATCGTCGAGGCCGCCGAGGAGGAGCTGCTCAGCCGCGGCCTCCAGCCGCTCGTGCCGGGCAAGAAGCCCCGCACGCAGGGCGGTTCGGTGGCACGCGCCGCCGCGGAGATGGCGGACTTCCTCAACGGCAAGGCTCTGGTGGCCTTCACGAAGTCCGGCGACACCGCGCGGCGGCTCTCCCGCTACCGGGCCTGCCAGCCCATCCTCGCCTTCACCACGGAGCCCGAGACGCGCAACCAGCTCACGCTCAGCTGGGGCGTCGAGACCTACGTCGTTCCGCACGTGGAGCACACCGACGAGATGGTCGAACTCGTCGACGCGGAGCTGCTGAAGCTCCAGCGGTACGACGCCGGCGACACCATGCTCATCACCGCCGGCTCGCCCCCCGGCGTACCCGGCACCACCAACATGGTGCGGGTCCACCACCTCGGCGGCACGCAGGACTGACGCCCGCCCCGGGTGCCGCACGCCCGCGGCACCCGGCGCGGCGGCACCTTCCCGCAGCGACGAAAGTGCCCGCGACCTCGGTGAGGTCGCGGGCCCTTTCGTCTGCCTGCCGGTGCCGCCGGGCTTCGCCGGCGCTCCGGTCAGTCGATGCTCTGCTTCAGCCCCGGAACGGTCAGGTTGCCGCCGAACTGGCCGGCCTGGCTGACCTCGACGTTGGTGAAGTACGCCTCCGGGATGTTCAGCGGCGGCGGGTGCTCCGGGTCGAAGGTGATCGGGATCAGCCCGAAGAGGTTCCCCTTCAGCCGCTCCGTGTACATCGTCACCTGGCCGTCGCGGATGGTGGACGTCGAGCCCTTGGCCGCGCGGACGTGGTACGTCGTGCCGTCGGCAGCCTCGACGATCTGGTGCAGGTCGCCGATGTCGACGCTCTCGGCCGTGAACTTCAGGGCCTGCTTCGTCTTGCCGTTCGCGGTACGGAGGTTGACCACGCCCTTGTAGTCGAGGCCGTGCAGCCCGAGGGAGCTCGCCTCCAGCGTCCAGGGGTCGTTGGGCAGCGTGGCGGGGGTCTGCTCGTCCTCGCCCTTGTCCTTCTTCGCCTCGACGCAGGGGAAGGCCTTCTTGCCGTCCGCGCCCGCCTTGCCGGACTCCGCCTTGCCGCCGGACAGCCCGTCCTCGGCACCCTTCGCGGCCTCGCCCAGCTTGTCGGTCGTGTCCTTCAGCCCGTCGCCCACCTTGCCGACGGTGTCCTCGACGGGCTTGGAGCCGGACTTGGACGAGGAGGATCCCGAGTCGGACGGCGAGGGGCTCGCAGCCTTCTCCTCCGCCTCCTTCTCGGCCTTCTCCTTCTCGGCCTCCTCCTTCTCCTTCTCCTTCTTCTCCTTGGGGCTGAGGATGTCGCCGATCGCGTCGCCGATGCCGCCGAGGAAACCGCCGTCGTCCTCGCCCTCGTCCTCGTCGTCCCCTTCCTCGGGGTCCGACGGGCTCGGCGAGGGCTCGGGCTCCTCGGAGCCGCCGCCGCTGCCACCGCTGCCACCGCCGGAGGCGGGAGGCTCGGACGGATCGGGCTCAGGCTTCTCGGACCCGGAACCCGAACCGGGCTCGTCCGTGCCGGCGTCGCCGCCGGGCGCGTCCGCGCCGCCGTCCTGGTCCTGGCCCTTGCCGGCCTCGTCCTTCTTCTCGTCCTCGGCGTCGTCCTTGTCGGGCTGGGAGACGCAGGGGCCGGGCTTGAAGGGGTTCTTGGGCAGCGGCTTGGCGTTCGCCAGCTGGGGGGTGAGCCCCATGCCCATAAGGACCGCGGACGGCATCGCCGCGATGGCTATCGCCTTGCCCGCGGGGACATGCAGACGGGTCAGCAGCGGCTTCCTCGGAGCCGCGTGGCGCGGTCCGGTTCTCCCGCGGCCGGCGTCGGGCGCTGCTTGCGCCGACGAACCCGCCTCCTCATGCACCTCGTCACCCGGCACGGTGCCTCCCGTTCCCGTGGTTCGCATCGGCTCCGGACGAGGGAGCCGTTCCAAAGACTGAAAGGTCGTCCTGGGCCGTGCCCGTAAGGCGTGCGCCCGAGCCCGTCTCCTTGCCCTCCCCGCCTGCTGAACCGGACTCCGAGGAGGCTGCGGGGCCCGTGAGCCCCGTCTCCGTCGTGCCCGCGCCCTGGGGTCCTTCCGCGGCGCTCTCACGCCCGGCCGGCGGTTTCCCCGGCGCCCACGCGACTCCCAGGGCGCCGCCGAGCAGCCCCAGCAGGAAGCCGATCATGAAGGCGCCCACGTTCGACACGACCAGAGAGACCAGCGACAGCAGGATCGCCGCGATCCCGGCGAACACCCGCGACTGCGGCTGGAACCACATCGTCAGCCCGAGTACGACCAGCAGCACACCGATGATCAGCGAGCCGGCGCCTGCCGTCGTGGACATCCGGATGGTCAGCGAACCCAGAGTGAAGTTCTGGTACGGGATGTACATGATGGGGATACCGGCGAGGAGCGTCAGCAACCCGCCCCAGAACGGGCGCTGTCCACGCCACGCCCGGAACGAACTGCGCTTCTGGCCGAATCCGGAAGTCGGCCTTTGTCGCGTCTCGGCGCTCATGTCGTACAGCTCCTCGGGACTGGCACAAAGCTTGCGGTGGTGGAGCCGACCGACGGGCGCGGAGCGGCAAGGAGCAGCCGCTCCGCACTCGTGCGGTCAGTGAGTGCCCGTCAGTAGCACTCGTTCTTGCCCTTCTTCACGTTCATCTTCAGGCCGCTGAGCTTGAACGTGCCGGCAGTCGTCGCCCAGGCGCGCTGCTTGACATCCGTGAATGTCGCAGTGTCGGCCTGCTGCGCGAACGAGCCGGGCAGGTACTTGTCGCCCTTGTTCGGACCGGGACCCTTGGTGGTCTCGTCCGCGGCGACGCCGATGTCGACGTTCTTGAACTCCGCGTTGGCGGCTATGTCGTCGGCGTCGACGTAGAGCTTCTTCGCCTCGACCTCCGGGCCGCCGGCAGCACCGGCGCCCAGCTTCATCGTCACGTCGCCGAACGCCGGGACCGGCACGACGACGGACTGGCAAAGGTTCCTGATCTTCGCCGAGTTGAAACCGACAACCGCGACGGCCTTCTTACCGGCCTTCGTCGAGTCGACGGCTCCGTACTGAACGAACCCGGTGCCTTCGAGCTTGTCGGCAGCAATCTTGAACTGCTGCCCCGAAACGCTGAACGACGCCGCCAGCGCGCCCTGCGAGAGGGCGACGCCTATCGCTGCGGTCGCAGCGACACTCGGCACCATGACGACGGCGAACCGCTTCCATCTGGTCCCGCCACGAGCCAGGGACTCCATGACTTTCCTCCTTCTCGGACGTACATCTCCGGCCTGGACGGACCGCTCCTGAAACGGCCCGCTCCCTGACCTGGGATGGGAGAAGTGCTACGTCCTCGGGAAGGAGAGCGCCGTCATCGACTGGCGTACCGGGTACGCCATGTCCGAGCTGTCGGCGATCACCCCCGAGCGACAACCACTGGCCACGCTCACGCGCAACCTGCTTTGTTCGGACAGGCTCCGCCAGTTCGGCGGAGACCCCCCTGCCCGGAAGACCGGCGGTGGTACTGGATGGGGCTCAAGCTTGCTTGCCGGTCTGCTCGGTGGGGATCCAATGCCAGCGGTGCGCCGAATGGTTGCCGGGCTGCGGGCAATGGACCGAGCTTGGCCGATCGTGGTCCATCCGAAGGCTGCGCACAAGGGGGTGCGTTACCAGCGAGTAACGGCCAGATAACCGGACGGCGGCCGATCAGCATAGAGCAGACACACAGGGTCGTCACCCTCTGGGCGCCTGGCCTGGAATCAACCCGGACATCAACGACCAAAGGCCGCCTGATCACTTACTACGAGTAACAGCGGCTGCGATTACCAAAACTTGGTAAAACACAGCCGCTGATGTCGCTAAAACCATGTGTCGTGACGGTGCGTATGTGACGGGGCGTGCCGTTCAGAACAGCACGCGGGCCAGTGCGCTACGCGCAGTGACCACACGCGGGTCTTCCGCACCGATCACCTCGAACAAGTCAAGAAGGCGGACTCGCGCGGCCTCCCGGTCGTCACCCGCCGTCCTCTTCACCGTCTCGACGAGGCGGCCGAACGCGTCCTCGACGTGACCGCCCGCCATGTCCAGGTCCGCCGCGCGCAGTTGGGCCTCGACGTCGCCGGGGCGGTCGGCAGCGTCCTTGCGCACCTGCTGCGCGTCCAGCCCCTGCACCCGGCCCAGCAGTTCGGCCATGGCCAGACCGACCCGCGCCTCGACGTTGCCGGGGTCGTCCGCCAGGACGTTCCGGTACGCCTGGACGGCGCCGTTCAAGTCGCCGGTGTCCAGGGCCTGCTGGGCAGCGACGAGCGCGGGGTCCTCCGGCGCGGCGGGCTCCTCGGCCGCCTGCTCCCCGTCGCCCTCGGCGACTCCTTGCAGGCCGGTGATGCCGAAGCGCTGCTCGGAGACCTGGATCAACTGGTCGAGCGTCTGGCGGATCTGGGCCTCCGGAGCGGCGCCCTGGAAGAGGGGCAGCGCCTGGCCGGCGACCACGGCGAAGACCGCGGGAATGCCCTGGACGCCGAACTGCTGCATCAGCATCTGGTTCTTGTCGGCGTCGATCTTCGCGAGCAGCACGCGCCCCGCGTACTCCCGCGTCAGCCGCTCCAGCACGGGCGAGAGCTGCTTGCACGGCTCGCACCACTCGGCCCAGAAGTCGATGACGACGGGAACCTCGGCGGAGCGCTGCAGCACCTCCGCCTCGAAACCCGCCTCGTCGACGTCGATCACCAGACTCGCCGGGGCGTCGGCTCCGCCCCGTTCGGCGGCAGCGGCCCTCGCCTGCTCCGCCTTCTGCTTGGCCTCACCGGCCGCCTTCACCGCGGAGAGGTCGACCGCTCCGCTCATGGACATGTTGCGTGGCTGCATGAGTCCAGTCTCCCCCTTCCGCGCGGTGCTGTGTGCCGGGTCCCCACCCGGCGGCTGGTCGTCGCACCGGAAGTTCCCCGTTCCGATACGTTCCGTAGCGTATCGGTTGCGCCCCCGGGTGATGCAAGTCCCCCTGGAGGCTCCCGTTGTCCCCCGCGGCAATTCCGGCCGATATGGTCTGTCGGCATGCCGTCCTCCGCCCCCACACCCCGCCGCGTCGGCAGGCCGCGCAGCGCGCAGGCAGACGCCGCCATCATGGACGCCACGCGTGCGGCGCTCGTCGAGGTCGGGTGGGGCAAGCTCACCATGGGGTACGTCGCCGCACGTGCCGGAGTCGCCAAGACCACCCTCTACCGGCGCTGGCAGAGCAAGGGCGAGCTCGTCGTGCACGCGGTCGCCGCCCTCTTCGACGAGCTGGAGCTGCCGGACCGGGGCAGCCTGCGCGCGGACATCCAGGGCGTCGTGGTCTCCTTCGCCAAGATGCTCCAGCGGCCCGAGACCAACGCCTCGCTGATGGCCGTCGTCGCCGAGTCCACCCACGACCCGCTGCTGCGGGACCTCATCAGGGAAGCGATCGTCGACCGGCAGAAGCTCCTCGTCGTGCAGGGGCGCGAGCGGGCGCAGGCGCGCGGGGAACTGCCGCCTGACTCCGCGGACCCGGAGGAGAACGAGCGGTTCGTCGACCTGATCTTCGACGCCGTCGCAGGAGCGGTGGTGCACCGGACGCTGGTCAGCGCCGAGCCGGTGGACCAGCAGTGGGCGGAGGCGTTCACGACGCTCCTGCTGCACGGTCTGGTCGCCGTCTCCGCTCCCGGGCCCGACGCGGAGGACGGTTCCGGTCCCGGCTCCGATCCTTCGTCCGGCTCCGGCGGACACGCGGAGGGCGGCGGCCCCGGCTGAGGGTCCTCGCCCTCGGTCCGGCCTCCGGGACGGGCCCGTGCGGCCACGTCCGGCCTTCTCAGCCGCGGTCCGCCAGTGCGCGCCGCGCTCCGTGCACGGCGGCGAGCAGGGCCAGGACGGCGCTCCCCGCGACGATCGCGGGCCATGGCAGGGAGAAGGCCAGCAGCAGGCATCCGGCCAGGCCCACGGCGGGGACGGCACGGCGGGGGCGTCCCTCCGCGGAAGTGAGCGTCCAGGCAGAGGCGTTGGCGACCGCGTAATAGACGAGCACCCCGAACGACGACAGCGCGATCGCGCCCCGCACGTCCACCGTCGCCGCGAGCACGGCCACCACCGCCCCGACGACCAGGTCCGCGCGGTGCGGTACCCGGAAGCGCGGGTGCACCGCGGCCAGCGCCCGCGGCAGATGCCCGTCGCGGGCCATCGCCATCACTGTCCGCGAGACGCCCAGGACCAGAGCGAGCAGCGCACCGAGCGCGGCCACCACGGCGCCGGCGCGTACGGCCTGCGGCAGCCCCGGCACTCCCGACGCGAGGGCCGCCTCGCCGAGCGGCGCGGCCGTACGGGCCGCCTCCGCGGGCCCCAGCACCGCCAGCACGGTCAGGGCGACGGCCGCGTAGACGCCGAGCGCGATGCCCAGCGCCAGCGGAACGGCGCGCGGGATGGTGCGCGCGGGGTCGCGGACCTCCTCACCGAGTGTGGTGATCCGGGCGTACCCCCCGAAGGCGAAGAAGAGGAGTCCGGCGGCCTGGAGGACGCCGGCGGGACCGCCGTCGGTGCCGCCGCCCAGCCGTGCCGCGTCGGCCTGCCCGGAGGCGAGCGAAGCGGCCACGACCGCCGCGAGCACGGCGAGGACGACGGCGACGACGGCACGGATGAACCAGGCGGACTTCTGTACGCCCGCGTAGTTCACCGCGGTCACGGCGACCACGACGCCGCAGGCGACCGCGGGCGCCTGGCCGGGCCAGGCGTAGTAGCCGACGGTCAGCGCCATCGCCGCGCACGACGCCGACTTGCCCACGACGAACGCGCACCCCGCCAGATAGCCCCAGAACTCCCCGAGCCGCTCCCGGCCGTAGACGTACGTACCGCCCGCGGCCGGATAGCGCGCCGCCAGCCGCGCCGAGGACGTCGCGTTGCAGTACGCCACCAGCGCGGCCGCCGCCAGGCCCCACAGCAGACCGGACCCCGCGGCGGCGGACGCGGGAGAGAGCACGGCGAAGATCCCCGCGCCGAGCATGGCCCCCAGGCCGACCACGACGGCGTCGAGAACGCCCAACTCCCGCCGCAGCCGCGGCTCTCCCCGCTCGGAGCCGCCCGACGAGTCCCTCATGGCCGCTCCTCACGCATACAGATCGGCGGTGCTCCCGGCCATTCTGACGGGGAGCACCGCTCGCGGAGGCCGCCCCCGGGCCGGAGCGGCCGCGGTGGGGGCGGCGGATCGGGAGGGAGCAGGGCCCTCGGTCAGAAGACCGGCGGCTCCGTGTAGACGCCCCACTCGTCGCGCAGCGCGTCGCAGATCTCTCCGAGAGTGGCCTCGGCCCGCACCGCGTCGAGCATCGGCTCGATCATGTTGGCGTCGCCGCGCGCCGCCTCCATCATCCTGCCGAGCGCCGCGGAGACGGCGGCGTCGTCGCGCTTCTCGCGGCGGGCGGTGAGCGCGCGCACCTGCTCGTGCTCCACCTCGTGGCTCACCCGCAGGATCTCCAGGTCGCCGGTGACCGAGCCGTGGTGGCAGTTGACCCCGACGACCTTCTTGTCCTCCTTCTCCAGCGCACGCTGGTAGGTGAAGGCGGCCTCGGCGATCTCGCCTGTGAACCACCCGTCCTCGATGCCGCGCAGGATGCCCGAAGTGATGGGGCCGATGGCGTGGTTGCCGTCCGGGACGGCCCGACGGCCGCGCTCCTTGATCTGCTCGAAGATCTTCTCCGCGTCGGCCTCGATACGGTCGGTCAGCGCCTCGATGTACCAGGAACCGCCCAGCGGGTCGGCGACGTTGGTGACGCCGGTCTCCTCCATGAGCACCTGCTGGGTGCGCAGGGCGATTTCCGCGGCCTGCTCGCTGGGCAGGGCCAGCGTCTCGTCCAGCGCGTTGGTGTGCAGGGAGTTGGTGCCGCCCAGCACGGCCGCCAGTGCCTCGACCGCGGTGCGGACGACGTTGTTGTACGGCTGCTGCGCGGTGAGCGAGACACCGGCGGTCTGGGTGTGGAAGCGCAGCCACTGCGCCTTCTCGGTCACCGCGCCGTACTCGTCGCGCATCCAGCGCGCCCAGATCCTGCGCGCGGCGCGGAACTTGGCGATCTCCTCGAAGAAGTCGACGTGGGCGTCGAAGAAGAAGGACAGACCGGGCGCGAAGGTGTCGACGTCCAGGCCGCGGCTGAGGCCGAGTTCGACGTAGCCGAAGCCGTCCGCGAGGGTGTACGCCAGCTCCTGCGCGGCCGTGGAACCCGCCTCGCGGATGTGGTAGCCGGAGACCGAAAGCGGCTTGTACGCGGGGATGTCGCGGCTGCAGTGCTCCATCAGGTCGCCGATCAGCCGCAGATGGGGCTCGGGCTGGAAGAGCCACTCCTTCTGCGCGATGTACTCCTTGAAGATGTCCGTCTGCAGGGTGCCGTTGAGCACGCCCGGGTCGACGCCCTGCCGCTCGGCGGCCACGAGGTACATGCAGAAGACGGGCACCGCCGGGCCGGAGATCGTCATCGACGTGGTGACGTCGCCCAGGGGGATACCGGAGAAGAGCACGTCCATGTCGGCGGCGGAGTCGATGGCGACACCGCAGTGCCCGACCTCGCCGAGCGAGCGGGGGTCGTCGGAGTCGCGGCCCATGAGCGTCGGCATGTCGAACGCGACGGACAGGCCGCCGCCGCCCGCCTCCAGGATCATCTTGTAGCGCTCGTTGGTCTGCTCGGCGTTCCCGAACCCGGCGAACTGGCGGATCGTCCAGGTGCGTCCGCGGTATCCGGTCGGATACAGACCGCGCGTGAACGGATACTCGCCGGGCCAGCCGATCCGCTCGAAGCCCTCGACCGCGTCGCCGGAGCGCGGACCGTACACGGGGTCGACGGGGTCGCCGCTCAGCGTGGTGAAGTCGGCGTCCCGCTTCCGGGCGGCGTCGTACCGGGACTGCCAGCGGCGCCGGCCCTCTTCAATCTCGTGTGCGTCCATGTCTTCGAATTTACTTGGACGTCCTAGTAATTGTCGACCGACCGCTCAGGCTGACAGGTGGGACAAGGGGGGCAGCTGAGACCGCCGGGGAGGGCGCCGTGCGGGCTTGCCGCCCTACGCCTTCGCGGGGGACGTGCGCCCGTCCCGGTCCTCCTCGACCAGCGGCGCGACCTCGCGCACGACCTTGCGCTCGACGAAGAAGGCAGCGGTCGGAATCGTCCCGGAGAGCAGGATCCAGAGCAGCTTGCCGAACGGCCACCGGGCCTTCTGTCCCAGGTCGAAGGCGAAGACCAGGTACAGGATGTACAGCAGGCCGTGCGCCTGGGAGACCATGAACGTGATCTCCTCGCCGGTGCCGAAGCCGTACTTGAAGATCATGCAGGTGCACAGGACGAGCAGCATGACGGCGGTGACGTACGCCATCACGCGGTAGCGGGTCAGCACGGACTTCTTCATGGGACGAGCGTAGCGGTGGGCCCGCCGGGTCCTCACGGCGCCCCGGTCCCGCTCCCCCGCCGGGTGCTGAGCCCTACTCCCCGGCGGAGCCGGAGGGGCGGTCGGCGGCGCGGCGGCCTCCGGAGCTCTCGCCGGTCCCGCCGGTCCCGCTGGAGAAATCCTCGGCGGCGATCCGCAGCGGCCTGAGCATCGAGAAGATCTCGCCGCACTCCTCCGCGTCGTACACGCTCAGCCCGAAGTCCACGGCCATGAGTTCGCGCGTCGCCGCCTCGCACACCTCGCGGCCCCTGTCCGTGATGGAGGCGAGGATCCCGCGGCCGTCCTCCGGGTTGGGGCGCTTCGCGACGAGGCCCGACTTCTGCAGCCGGTCGACGGTGTTGGTGACCGAGGTGGGGTGCACCATCAGACGCTCGCCGATCTTGGACATCGGCAGCTCTCCCGCCCGGGAGAAGGTCAGCAGCACGAGCGCCTCGTAGCGGGCGAAGGTCAGTCCGTACGGCTTGACGACCGCGTCGACCTGCGCGAGCAGGATCTGCTGGGCACGCATGATCGAGGTGATCGCGGCCATGGACGGGACCGACCCCCACCGCTGCTTCCACAGCTCGTCGGCGCGGGCGATGGGATCGAACGTCAGGCTGAGCGGCTTGGACACGCCATAGACCCTAGTCTGCGCCCACATGGCGGCCATAGCCGTCTCACAAGACGGGCCGCTCACCGCACTCCGTGCCGCGGCGAAAAGCACTTGTGCCTGCTCACGGCCGCACGGAGAGTTACGCCATGCCCACGCCTCTCCATGTGAGACCGGCCGCCCCGGGGGACGCGGCTGGGGTATGCGAGCTGCTCAACACCGCCTACGCCGCCGAGACCGGCAGCACCGGGACCGATCCGCACACGGTCGCGAGCGACCTCGAACACCCGCAGGCGGACCTGGCCCGCAACTCCTGGCTCGCGTTCCGGAGCGGCGAGCTGGTCGCGTACGGGCTGCTGTGGAACGACTCCGGGGCCGAACGCGTCGACGTCGACCTCTACGTCCAGCCTGGCCACGAGGACGCCGGCGGGCGGCTCCTCCCGCTGATGGAGGCGCGTGCCGCGGAGAACGCGGCGGAGGCGGGCTCGGACCGTGCCGTCGTCCATCTGACTCTGGCGAGCCGCACCACCGTGGACACCGGCGAGCTGAGGAGCCGCGGCTGGCGGACCGTACGCCGCCACGACGTCCTCACCCGCGTCCTGTCCGCCACCGAGGACACCCCTCCCCCTCCCCTCGGCGGGCTGGCTCTCCGAGACTGCCGGGACGAGGCCGACCGTCGCCGCGCCCACGAACTCGTCGAGGAGACCTTCGCCGACCACTACGACCACCATCCGCGCCGCTACGAGGACTGGCTGGACGACCTGGGACAGGGCATGGACTGGTCGCTCGTGTGGATCGCCGCGCTGGAGGGCCGGGGGGGGGCGTGGCCGTGCTCCTCACCCGCGACGACCGCTCGGCCACGGCCTGGATCCACAACCTGGGCGTCCGGGACTCCGCCAGGGGTCAGGGCCTCGGCGGTCGTCTGCTGCGGCACGCCTTCGGCGTCTACGCGGCCCGCGGCCGGGAGAGGATCGGCCTCGGCGTGGACACCGGAAACGCGACGGGCGCGCTGCGCCTCTACGCCGCCCACGGGATGACGCTCCACTTCTCCGCCGAAACGTGGGAGACGACCCTGCCCGCCGCTCCGGCCCGTTGAGTCAGGGCCCCTTTCCCGTTCTTCCGTGCGCGGCGGACAATACGGCCGGTCTGAGGCCGGGATGGCCGGATGACGGGGCAGCCGGGGTAGCGCGGTAGCGGGGTGGGACGCGAACGCTGTTCACGGGGAGGGCGTGCCGGAAGCCTGTCGCCGCCTGCCACGCCCCTCCAGGCCGTGTCGTGTGCTTCTCCGTGGGCCCACGACGCCGGCTACGAAGATCCAAACGACCCGCCCTGGCCTTTCGGCACTGGGCGGATCACGGCTCCCGGGGGACGTCATGCCAGTGCATCTCCGGTTCGGCACCGACGACCTGCTGCGCTGCCGGTTCGCCTTCTCACCCCTGTGCGAGACGCACGGGGCGGTGCGGACGCTGAGGCGCGCCGACGCGCACGCCTGCCACCTGCCGTGGCTCCGCAGAATCCACTCCGCCGTACGCGAACTCGACCTCTCGCCGCTGTGGCTGCTGATGCCGCGGCACGGCGGCTACACCCCGGACTTCCTCAGCCCGCCCGCCCCGGAGTCCGGCGGCGCCCCGGCGGACATCGCGGACGAGCTGGAGCGCGTCCGCGGCACCGACCCTTCCCTCGTCGGCGCGGAGCTGCGCCGCTCGCTGGCGTGCACGCCCGGCGCCGCCGCGTCCGCCGCCGGGCGGGCCATGCTGGACGACCCCGCCCGAGCAGTGCGGGAGCTGGCCGACCTGACCGAACGCGCGTGGCACGCCCTGATCGCCCCGGACTGGTCCCGGCTGCGCAGCCTGCTGGAGGCCGACATCGCCCACCGCGCCCAGCAGCTGGCCGAAGGAGGCCTGGAGCGGCTGTTCGCGGACCTGCATCCGCGGCTCTCGTGGAGCCGGGGCACGCTGTCCGTGCGCGGCGGCGTCGGGCAGGAGGCGCAGCAAGTGCAGGAGCTGCGGGGACGCGGGGTACTGCTGACGCCCAGCGTCTTCGTCTGGCCGGACGTGGCGAGCGGGTTCTCCCCGCCCTGGCAGCCGGCCGTGCTCTACCCCGCCCGCGGCGTGGGCAATCTGTGGCAGCGGCCCACCGCGGGCGCCGAGCAGGCCCTGTCGCGGCTGCTCGGCGCCAACCGCGCCGCCGTACTGGGCGCGCTGGACGGCCCCGCGTCGACGACGGCACTGGCCGCCCGCCTCGGGCTCGCGCCCTCGTCCGTCTCCGCGCACCTCACGTCACTGCGCGACGCCGGGCTGCTGACGTCGCGCCGCGTACGTCACCAAGTGCTGTACGAGCGCACGGCGCTGGGCATCGCGCTCCTCTCCGGGGGCGCGGAACCCGAGGGGTGACGGGGAGGGCTCAGCCCGAGAGATGACGCTCCACGGAGTCCACCTTCGAGGTGAGCCCGTCCGTCACGCCCTGCCGGATGTCGGCCTTGAGCACGAGCGACACCCGCGGCGCGCGCTCCTCCACGACCGCGACCGCCTTCCGCACGACCTCCATGCACTCGTCCCAGTCGCCTTCCAGCGACGTGAACATGGCGTCGGTGCGGTGCGGAAGGCCGGACTCGCGGACGACGCGGACGGCGTCGGCGACGTACTCGCCCACGTCCTCGCCCACCCCTATCGGTGTCACGGAGAAAGCGACGATCATGACTCGGCCGCACCCGCGTCCTGCTCCTTGCGGGCGCGGGCGGCGATGACGCCGGCCTCCTCCTCGCGGCGGAGCTGCTTCTCCGCGAAGAAGCCGCCGGTCGGCAGCACGGCCATGAGGAACATCCAGGCGGCGCGGCCGAGCGGCCAGCGCACGCGGTTCCACGCGTCCGCCCAGAACAGCATGTACAGGACGAAGAGCGCACCGTGCACGGCCCCGAGGACCGGTACGGGGTTGAGGCCCAGTTCGGGGATCCGCTTGACCACCGAAGCCACGAGGAGCAGCAGGAAGGAGATCGCCTCGGGCGTCGATACCAGGCGGAGGCGGCGCAGGGCGGAGACCGACTTGGGCGGGAGACCGGTGGGGTTTTCCAGGATGGCCACGGCAGATCCTCGATCGTTTGTGAAGGGAAGCACAAGCGCTCGCCATTGTGGCAGCCCCTGCCCTCACCCGCCCAGCCCAGGGTAGGTTTCGCCTGTGGCTCAGTTCCGACTTCACAGCGCCAAGGTGCTCGCCGTGACGATGAACGGCGATGCCGTAAAGGCAAAGAACGGGTCGATGGTCGCCTACGACGGCCAGATGGCCTTCAAGAAACTGTCCGGCGGCGGCGAGGGGCTGCGCGGGATGGTGACCCGGCGTCTCACCGGTGAGCAGATGACGCTCATGGAGGTGAAGGGGCAGGGCACCTGTTACTTCGCGGACCGCGCCGCCGACATCAACCTGGTCCAGCTCGACGGCGAGACCCTGCACGTGGAGGCCAGCAACCTGCTCGCCACGGACTCCGGCCTGCGGACCGGCACGAGCTTCACCGGGCTCCGCGGCGCCTCCCAGGGCAACGGGCTGTTCACGACGACGGTCGAGGGCACGGGCCAGGCGGCGCTGATGTCCGACGGCACCGCGGTCGTGCTGCGCGTCGCACAGGGGATGCCGCTGCAGGTCGACCCCGGGGCGTACATCGCGCACCAGGGCAACCTGCGGCAGGACTTCCAGACCGGTGTCAACTTCCGCACCCTCATGGGCGAGGGCTCCGGGGAGTCCTTCCAGATCCGCTTCGAGGGAGACGGGCTGGTCTACGTGCAGCCCAGCGAGCGCAACACGCTGGGAGGAGAAGTCTGATGCCGTTCCGCGAGATCAGCTCGAAGATGGTCGAGGCCCAGGTGATGCCCGGGCAGCGGATGTTCAGCCAGCGCGGCGCCATGATCGCCTACAAGGGGGACGTCCGCTTCACCCCCAACATGCAGGGCGGGCAGGGCGGGCTGATGAGCATGATCGGCCGGCGCGTGGCCAACGAGGCGACACCGCTGATGACCGTCGAAGGACAGGGCACCGTCATGTTCGGCCACGGCGGGCACCACGTCGAGGTGATCGAACTCGACGGCGACACCCTCTGCGTCGAGGCCGACAGGCTGCTGGCCTTCGACGGCACCCTGGAGCAGGGCACGCTCTTCCTCGGCTCCGACGGCGGCGTGATGGGCATGGTCCGCGGCCAGGTCAGCGGCCAGGGCCTGTTCACGACGACGCTCAAGGGCAAGGGCGCCGTGGCGGTGATGGCACACGGCGGCATCATCCAGCTCCCCGTCACCCCCGGGGCATCCGTCCACGTCGACCCGCAGGCGTACGTCGCGCACCACGGCGACGTACGCAACAAGCTGTCGACCGCGCTGGGCTGGCGCGACATGGTGGGCCGCGGCTCCGGCGAGGCCTTCCAGCTCGAACTGTCCGGAAACGGGGCAGTGTTCGTACAGGCGAGTGAGGAGAAGCTGTGACCACCGCACCGCAGGTCCTGGACGTCACCACGCTGCCTTCCAACGACAACGTCAACAGCTACACCTTCTGCGTCGACCTCGACGGGCAGTGGTTCCTGCAGAAGGGCAAGATGATCGCCTACTACGGGCAGATCGACTTCAACGGCGTCGGCCACGGCCACCTCGACCGGCTCGTCGCCACCAGCTTCCACTCGCCGCTGCACGCCGGGGAGTGGGTCGTCGCCGAGGGCAACGGCAAGATGCTGCTCGCCGACCGTGCCTTCGACGTCAACTCCTACGACCTGGAAGACGGCAACCTGACCGTGCGCTCCGGGAACCTGCTGGCCTTCGAGCCGTCGCTGTCCCTGAAGCAGTCGATCATCCCGGGGTTCGTCACGCTCATCGGCACGGGGAAGTTCGTGGCCGCGTCCAACGGCGAGGTGCACTTCGTCGAACCGCCGGTGCGCGTCGATCCGCAGGCCCTCGTCGGCTGGGCCGACTGCCCCTCCCCCTGCCACCACTACGACCACGGCTACCTCAAGGGCGTACTCGGCGGCATCCGCGCCATGACCGGCATCGGCGGCGCGTCCGGCGAGGAGCACCAGTTCGAGTTCGTGGGGGCGGGCACGGTGCTGATCCAGTCCACCGAGGTGCTGATGGCCGAGCAGGCCACGGGCGCCGTCCCGCACGAGGCGGGCGTGCCGGGCGGCGGTCAGCACGGCGGAGGGCAGGGCGGCCAGAGCCCGCAGATGCCGGGCCAGCTCGGCAACCTGCAGAGAAGGTTCGGGCTATGAGCACATCCGTGCGGTCTTCGGACAAGCCCTGGGTAAAGTCTCCTGGTATGGACACCGACAACGGCACCCGTTGGCTCACCGGGGACGAGCAGCGTGCGTGGCGCATCCACCTGGACGTCAGCCGCCTGCTCATGTACCAGCTGGAGCGCGACCTCCAGCCGTTCGGCCTGACCATGAACGACTACGAGATTCTGGTCAACCTCTCCGAGTCCGACGAGCACCGGATGAGGATGAGCGACCTGGCGGCCGCGACGCTCCAGTCCAAGAGCCGGCTGTCCCACCAGATCACGCGCATGGAGAAAGCGAACCTGGTGCGCCGGGAGAGCTGCGAGTCGGACAAGCGCGGGCTGTTCGCCGTGCTCACCGAGGAGGGTTGGGAGACGATGCGCGGCGTCGCCCCCCACCATGTCGCCTCGGTGCGGCGGCACTTCATCGACCAGATGGCCCCCGCGGACCTGGAGCACCTCTACGAGACCCTGCGCCCGGTCGCCGAGAAGCTGCGCAACGAGCGGGGCCGTCCCTAGGCTCTGTCTGACAAATCCCGCCTGGTTGGCGGTGTCCGGCACGCGTCCTCACTGCGTTGTCGATCGTCTGCGCGGCCGGCGCGGGCTGTCACGAGCCGGGCACGGCCGGCCGGCCTCAGCTCCCGGCCGCCGGGAGCCGCAGCACGAAACGGGAGCCCCCGGAGACGGTGAGGGTTCCCCCGTGCCGGGTCGCCACGTCGCGGGCGATGGCGAGGCCGAGGCCGGCGCCGCCCTCGTCGCGGCTGCGGGCGTCGTCCAGCCGCACGAACCGCTCGAAGATCCGCTCCCGTTCGGACTCGGGGACGCCGGGCCCGTCGTCGGAGACCTCCAGCTCCATCCAGCGGCGCCCGTCCCGCCGCGTCTCCCGCACGGCCACGGACACCTGTGAAGCGGCGTGGCGCTGCGCGTTCTGCAGGAGGTTGACGACGACCCGCGTCAACTGGCCGCGCGAACCGACGACTTCGCCCTCGGCCGTCTCCTCCAGCCGGACGGGGTGCGGCCCGTGCCCCTGCTGCGCCAGCTCCTCCCGTACGAGTGCGTCCAGCGCGATCCGGTGGTCGCCCGGGCGCTCCCCGGCGTCGAGGCGGGCCAGCAGCAGCAGGTCGGTCGCCAGGTCCTGCAGCCGCACGGTGTCCTGGACCGCGCCGTCGACGTCCAGCAGATCGGGGTGCGCCGCGCCCACCTCGAGCTGCGTGCGGAGCGAGGCGATGGGGCTGCGCAGCTCGTGCGACACGTCGGCGACGAACTGGCGCTGGCGCTCCACCGACGACTCCAGGGCGGCGAGCGTCTCGTTCGTGGTACGGGCCAGCCGGGCCACCTCGTCGCCGGTGTCCGGTTCCGGAACCCGGCGGGAGAGGTCCGTGCTGGCGGTGATCCCGGCCATCTCCTTGCGGATGCCCTCGACGGGACGCAGCGCGCGCCTCGTCACCAGCCACGTCACGCCGCCGACGACGAGCAGCAGCCCGGGCAGCCCGAGGAGCATCGACTGCGTGACGGACGAGACGGCCTCCTGCTGGTCCTTGAGGGACGAGCCGGCGTACACCGTGACGGGCGTGCGGTCCCGGGTGAGGGTCTGTACGGCGACGACGGTGAACTCCCCCGTCTCCGAGGTGTCCTCGTCGACGGGGAGCCGCAGCGTCCGCTCCTCGACGTCGCCGTCGGTTCCGGCGTCTTCCGCGTCCTCGGCGTCGTCGGCCTCGGGGCGGTCGAAGCCGGCCACCGGGCCGCGCCCCTGGAGCGTCTCGCCCGCCCCGAGGACCTTCCCGCCCGGCGCGACGACCTGCACCGGCTCGTCCTTCTCGTCGTCGAGCCCGTCGAGTTCGCGCACCTGCCGGGCGTCGACGCCCGAGACCTGCGCCGCGACCTGGCGTGCCCTGGATTCGGCCTGCAGACGGGCGTTGTCGGCGAGCCCGCCGCGCAGCACCGCCACCACGGCGACGCCCGCGGCCACCAGCGCGACCGCGACCACGAGGGTCGCGCCCAGCGCCGCACGCGTCCGCACCGATCCCCTACGCACCGGCGTCCACCAGCCGGTATCCGGCGCCGCGCACCGTGGTGATCCACGCCGGTCCGAGTTTGCGGCGCAGCGCGCTGATGTAGACCTCGACGATGTTGACGTCGCCCTCGTAGGCGAAGTCCCAGACGTGCTCCAGGATCTCCGCCTTCGAGACGACCTCCCCCGCACGTACGGCGAGATGCTCGAGCACGGCGAACTCCTTCGCGGTGACCTCCACGTGCCGCTCGCCCACCGCGACCTGCCGGCTTCCGGGGTCGACGGTCAGGGAGCCCAGCCGCAGGACGGTCCGCGCGCCCCGCGTGCGCCTGCGCAGCAGGGCCCGTACCCGGGCGAGCAGCACGACGTAGGAGAAGGGCTTGGTCAGGTAGTCGTCGGCTCCGGTGTCCAGCCCCTCGGCCTCGTCGTACTCGCCGTCCTTGGCGGTCAGCATCAGTACGGGGGTCTCGTCGCCCGCCGCGCGCAGCGCGCCGCAGACGCGGTAGCCGTTCATGCCGGGAAGCATGATGTCGAGCACGATCAGGTCGTACTCGCCCTGAGTGGCGATGTGCAGCCCTTCGGCGCCGTCGTGCACGACGTCGACGGCGAAACCCTCGGCAGTGAGCCCCTTGGCGAGCGACCGGGCGAGCCGCTGCTCGTCCTCCACGATCAGCAAGCGCATGGGTCCACTCTCCCCCATGCCACCTGAAGTGATCTTCAGGTGGCTTCAGGCTGCGTTCAGGGTCCGCACCCCACTGTGGGACTCACATCGGAACCCACTCGGGAGGAACAGCCATGAAGCGCAAGATCGCCATCGCCACGGTCACCGCCGCCGCCCTCATCGGTACGGGCACGCTCTCCGCCGCGGCCATCGCGGACGACGGCGAGCAGCAGCGCTCCGCGAGCACCGTCCAGGTCCAGGACCGGGACGACAAGGACGACCGGGACGGCAAGGACGACGACCGCGACGACCGGGACGACAAGGACGGCAAGGACGACGACAGGCGTGAGGCCGCCTCCGCTCGCGTCGACGCCGCGGAAGCGGCGGCCGCGGCCCTGAAGTCCGCGCCCGGCGCCGTGACAGGTATCGACCTGGACGACGGCAGGAACGGCCCGGTCTGGGAGGTCGACGTCGCCGGGAAGGGCTCCTCCCACGAGGTCACGCTCGACGCCAGGAACGGGAAGGTGCTCGACGACAGCAAGGACGGCGAGGAGAGCACGGACGACACCGTTCCCTCCGGCCTGAAGCTCTCCGCTGCCGACGCGGCGGAGAAGGCCGCCGCCCAGGGCACCGTCACCTCTGTGGACTTCGACGACGACGGCGACCGTTCCTGGGAGGTCGAGGTGACCGGCAAGGACGGGAAGGAGGCCGAACTGGCCGTCGACGCGCAGTCGGGCGAGGTCACCCAGCAGAAGTCGGACGACGACGCCGACGACGACCGTGATGACCAGGACGACGACCGCGACGACAAGGACGACAAGGACGGCGACGAGGACTGACCGTCCGTGCGGCCGTCCGCTGCGGCGGCCGGGAGTCCGCGCACTTGGGAGCTCCCAAGTGAAAGGCGCCGGGGCTGCGACAGCCCCGGCGCCTTCCGTCGATCCCGCGCGCTCGCTCCGGCGCGCACGCCCCGCGGGTCAGCCGTCGCCGCCCTCCGCGGCGCCCGCCACACCGGCGACCAGCTCGTCCGCGGCCGCGTACGGGTCGAGGGAGCCCCCGACGACCCTCTCGGCCAGCGCGTCGAGCCGCTGCCCTCCGCGGAGTTCCCCCATCCGCTCCCGCAGCGCCGTCACCGCGATCGTCTCGATCTCGTGCGCCGCGCGCCGCGAACGCCGCTCCGCCAGCACGCCGCGCTCTTCCATCCACGCGCGGTGCTTCTCCAGGGCCTCGACGACCTCGTCCACGCCCTCGCCCCGCGCCGCGACCGTCCGGACGATGGGCGGACGCCAGTCGCCGGGCGACCGCGCCTCTCCCAGGCCCAGCATGTGGTTGAGCTCGCGGACCGTGGCGTCGGCGCCGTCGCGGTCCGCTTTGTTGACGACGTACACGTCGCCGATCTCGAGGATGCCCGCCTTCGCGGCCTGGATCCCGTCCCCCATCCCCGGGGCCAGCAGCACGACGCTCGTGTCGGCCTGAGCCGCGATCTCCACCTCGCTCTGGCCCACGCCGACCGTCTCGACGAGGACGACGTCGCACCCTGCCGCGTCCAGTACGCGGATGGCCTGCGGCGCCGCCCAGGCGAGTCCGCCCAGGTGGCCGCGCGTGGCCATCGAGCGGATGTAGACGCCCGGGTCGGAGGCGTGCTCGCCCATCCGCACCCGGTCGCCTAGCAGCGCACCGCCGGAGAAGGGCGACGAGGGGTCGACGGCGAGGATGCCCACCCGCTTCCCCGCCCGCCGGTACGCGCCGACCAGCGCCGACGTCGACGTGGACTTGCCGACGCCGGGCGAACCGGTGAGGCCCACGACGTAGGCGTTGCCGCAGAGCGGAGCCAGCGCCGCCATCACCTCGCGCAGCTGCGGCGACGCCCCCTCCACGAGGGAGATCAGCCGGGCCACCGCCCGCGGTCTTCCCTCTCTCGCCTGCTCCACCAGCGTGGGGACGTCTGCCGCCATGCCGTTCGCGCTCCTCGCTTCTCGTGCCGCCATCCGTGAGACCCGTGCCGCGACCCGCGGTTCCCGGCTGCCGTGTCCCGGCCGGGCGCCCGGCTGCCGCGCCCCTTCAGGGGCGGGCCGCCGGGCCGCCTTCCGTCTCGCTTACCTGCGGGGGACCCGGATCACCAGCGCGTCGCCCTGGCCGCCTCCGCCGCACAGCGCCGCGGCGCCGGTTCCGCCGCCCCTGCGGCGCAGTTCCAGCGCCAGGTGGAGGACGATACGGGCGCCGGACATGCCGATGGGGTGCCCGAGAGCGATCGCGCCGCCGTTGACGTTCACCTTTTCGGTGCTCACGCCGAGGTCCTTCATTGACTGCACCGCGACGGCGGCGAAGGCCTCGTTGATCTCGATCAGGTCGAGGTCCGCGGCGCCCAGTCCGCCCTCCTCCTTCGAGAGTGCGTGCTGGATCGCCCTGGAGGGCTGCGACTGGAGCGAGTTGTCCGGACCGGCCACGTTCCCGTGCGCCCCGATCTCGGCGAGCCACTCCAGGCCCAGCTCCTCGGCCTTGGCCTTGCTCATGACGACGACGGCGGCGGCGCCGTCGGAGATCTGGGAGGCCGAACCGGCCGTGATGGTGCCGTCCTTGGCGAACGCGGGACGCAGCTTGCCCAACGACTCGGTGGTCGTCTCGCCCCGGATGCCCTCGTCCTGGCTGAAGACCACCGGGTCGCCCTTGCGCTGCGGGATCTCGACGGGGGTGATCTCGGCGTCGAAGAGGCCGTTCTTCTGCGCGGCGGCGGCGCGCTGGTGGGACAGCGCCGCGATCTCGTCCTGCTCGGGGCGGGCGATGCCGAGCCTGGTGTTGTGCTTCTCGGTGGACTCACCCATGGCGACGTTCTCGAAGGAGTCGGTCAGCCCGTCGTGGGCCATGGCGTCGAGCATCTGGACGGCGCCGTACTTGTACCCCTCACGGGACTTCGGCAGCAGGTGCGGGGCGTTCGTCATCGACTCCTGGCCGCCGGCGACCACGATGTCGAACTCCCCGGCGCGGACGAGCTGGTCGGCCAGCGCGATCGCGTCGAGGCCCGAGAGGCAGACCTTGTTGACGGTCAGAGCCGGCACGTTCATCGGGATGCCGGCCTTCACCGCGGCCTGGCGCGCCGGGATCTGCCCGGCCCCGGCCTGGAGCACCTGTCCCATGATCACGTACTCGACCTGGTCGCCGCTGATCCCCGCGCGGTCCAGGGCCGCCTTGATGGCGAACCCGCCGAGGTCGGCGCCCGAGAAGGACTTGAGGGAGCCGAGCAGCCGCCCCATGGGCGTGCGCGCGCCGGCGACGATCACGGAGGTGCCGGACGTACGTGCTGCCGTACCAGTCATGAAGTTCAGATCCCTTCCTGAGGGTCCCTCCGGGGCCCGTGGCTCCCGGGGCGAGTCCCCCGGATCGCCGTGTGCAGAGGGGGAAGTTAACGAGGGTTAAGGGGCCACCGCCAATGTACTGAGCGGTACTGTCCCCGGTCACCGGTCTGCGGGTGTGACCGTGCGCACGTTGCGTAACCATGCGGTGAGGCGCTGCACTGGGGAAATGCTGACGCGTATCGACCACATCGGGATCGCCTGCTTCGACCTTGACCGGACCGTCGACTTCTACCGTGCCACGTACGGCTTCGAGGTCTTCCACACCGAGGTCAACGAGGAGCAGGGCGTGCGTGAGGCCATGCTCCGCATCAACGGTACGGACGACGGCGGCTCCTCCTACATCCAGCTCCTGGAGCCGGTGCGGGAGGACTCGGCCGTCGCCAAGTGGCTGGCGAAGAACGGCGAGGGCGTCCACCACATCGCCTTCGGCACCGCGGATGTGGACGCCGACGCGGAGGCGGCACGGGAACGCGGCGTCCGCGTCCTGTACGACGAGCCGCGCACGGGTTCGATGGGCTCCCGCATCACCTTCCTGCACCCGAAGGACTGCCACGGAGTCCTCACGGAGTTGGTGACCGCTGCGGGCTCATCCGCCTCCTCCGTCCCCCCGGCATCCACGGACCACTGACGCCCGCTTCTCAGCCCGGTAGAGTGACCACTCGGCCGGGGCGGGGCCTTCACGCCTCCCGCGGGAGGATCGGGCTGGCAGTCCGGCCCTTTTTCCGCCGATGATCTGACACCATTCCACGAGGGGTCAGTTCACCAAGACGACCAGGGGACGGATGGGACCGCGCAGTGCGGGGCTACGACCGCTACGAGGCTGACGACCACCTCTCGCAGTTCGAGGCCGAGATGGAGCGGCTGAAGAAGGAGCGGGAGAAGGCCGTCGACCATGCCGACGACCTCGGCTATCAGGTCGAAGTGCTGCGCGCCAAGCTGCACGAGGCGCGCCGCGCTCTTGCCACGCGCCCAGCCGGATACGACAACCTCTCCCAGCAGGCCGAGGCGCTCCTCCGCAACGCCCAGTTGCAGGCCGACCAGATGCGCGCGGACGCCGAACGCGAGCTGCGGGACGCCCGGCTGGAGACGCAGCGGCTCCTGCAGGAGCGCGCCGAGCAGCAGTCCCGGCTGGAGTCGGAGCTGCACGCCGAAGCCGTACGCCGCCGGCAGCAGCTCGACCAGGAGCTCTCGGAGCGCCGCTCCACCGTCGAGTCCCACGTCAACGAGAACGTCGCCTGGGCGGAGCAGCTCCGCGCCCGTACCGAACAGCAGGCGCAGCGGCTCATGGAGGAGACGCGCGCCGAGACGGAGCGCGCCCTCGCCCAGGCCCGCGAGGAGGCCCAGCGCCACGCGGAGGAGACCCGCAACAGGCTCACCTCCGAGGCCGACCAGGCCCGCACCGAGGCCGACGCGATCCTGCGCCGGGCCCGCGCGGAGGCCGAGCGGCTCCTCAGCGCCGCGTCCACGCAGGCGCAGGAGGCAAGCGAGCACGCCGAGCAGATCCGCAGCTCGACCACCAGCGAGTCCGAGTCGTCCCGCCGCGAGGCCGCCGACCTGGTACGGCGCGCCGGCGAGCGGATGCAGGAGGCCGAGGCCGCGCTGCGCGAGGCGCGCGCCGAGGCGGACCGCAAGCTCAACGAGGCGGCGGACGCCGCGGCGAAGCAGATCGCCGACGCCGAAGCGGACACCGAGCAGCGCACCCGGACCGCGAAGGGCGAAGTCGCCCGGATGGTCAGCGAGGCCACCAAGGACTCCGAGGCCATCAAGGCCGAGGCCGAGCGGCTGCGCGAGGAGGCCAAGGCCGAGGCGGAGCAGCTCATCGCCGAGGCCAAGGAGGAAGCCAGGTCGAGGTCGGCCGAGGAGTCCGCCAACAGGCTCGCGGAGGCGGCCCGCACGGCCGAGGACGTACTGGACAAGGCGTCCGAGGAGGCGAAGGCCACGACGCGTTCGGCCACCGAGGAGGCCGAACGCGTCCGGCACGAAGCCGAGGAGGAGGCCGCCCGGCTGCGCAACGAGGCGAGCAGGCTCGTCGAGGAGCTCGAGGGCGCCGCCAAGGACGACACGAAGGAGTACCGCGAGAAGACCGTCGAGCTCCAGGAGGAGGCCCGGCGGCTGCGGGACGAGGCGGAGCAGCTCCGTGCGGAGGCGATCGAAGAGGGCGAGCGCATCCGCAGCGAGGCCCGCCGCGACGCCGTCCAGCAGATCGAGGAGGCCGCGAACCGCGCGGAAGAGCTGCTGATCAAGGCGAAGGCCGACGCGGAGGACACCCGCAGCGACGCCGCCACCGAGAGCGAGCGGGTCCGCACGGAGGCCATCGAGCGGGCGACGACGCTGCGCCGCCAGGCGGACGAGGCGCTGGAGCGCGCCAACTCCGAGGCGGAGGAGCTGCGTTCCACCGCCGAGGAGCAGGCGCACCAGACGCGTACGGACGCCGACGAGGCGGGGCGCCGCATCCGCGAGGAGGCCGAGCAGGCGGCCCGCGACCGCAAGGCGGAGGCCGCCGACGAGCTGGAGCGGCTCCACGAGGAGGCCGAGGCGAAGCTCCGCAACGCCGAGCGCGAGCTGTCCGAGGCCCGCGCCGAGGCGGAGCGGCTCCGCGAGGAGGCCCGTACCGAGACCGAGCGGCTGCGGACGGAGTCCGCGGAACGCCTCCGCGCCCTGCAGGCGCAGGCCGAGGAGGACGCGGAGCGGCTGCGCTCCGAAGCGCACGCGGACGCCTCGCAGGCCCGGGCCGAGGGCGAGGCCCTGGCCGTGCAGCTGCGCAGCGACGCGGCGTCCGAGGCCGAGCGACTCCGTGCCGAGGCGCAGGACACCGCCGACCGCATCAGGTCGGAGGCCAACGCGGCGGCGGAGCGTACGAACGCGGAGGCCGCGGAGGCTCTCTCCGCCGCGCGGGAGGAGGCGGAGCGCCGGCGCCGCGAGGCCGCGCAGCTCCTCTCGGAGGCCCGCGAGGAGGCGCACCGCGAGCGCCGCGAAGCACGCGAGCAGAGCGACGAGTTGCTGGCCGCGGCCCGTCAGCGCGTCGAGGACGCCCAGACCGAGGCGGCCCGCCTCGTGGACGAGGCGGAGCGGCGCGCGTCGGACATGGTCGCCGCCGCCGAGGAGACGGCCCAGCAGGTACGCGACTCGGTCGCCGGGCTGCACGAGCGCGCCGAGGAGGACATCGCGCGCAAGCGCCTCTCGGCGGAGCGGGCGGCCGCGGAGCTGCGCCAGGAGGCGCAGGAGGAGACCGAGGCCGCCAAGGCGATGGCGGAGACGACGGTCGCGGAGGCATTGGAGGAGTCGGAGCGTGCGCGTGCCGAGTCCGACCGGCTCCTCGACGAGGCGCGCGAGGAGGCTTCCCGCCGGCGGAACGACGCCGCCGCGCAGGCCGACCGGCTGCTGGCGGAGGCCCGCGAAGAGGCCCGCCGTACGCAGACCAGCGCCGAGGAGCAGGCCGACAGCATGGTGGGCGCCGCCCGCCGCGAGTCGGACCGCCTGATCAGCGAGGCGCGCGACGAGAGCCGCGACCTGGTGGAGAGGGCGCGCACGGACTCCAACACCATGCTGGAGGAGGCCCGCAGCGACGCCGCCGCGATCCGGGAGCGGACGGAGGAGCAGCGCGTCCGCGTCGAACGCGACATCGAGAACCTGCACGAGCGTGCCCGCCGGGAGTCCTCGGAGGCTCTGCAGACGGCTGGCGAGCGCTGCGACAAGCTGGTCAAGGCCGCCCAGGAGCAGCTGCGGGACGCCGAGGAGAAGGCGTCCCGGATGGTGCGGGAGGCTGACAACGAGGCGAGCAACGTCCGTATCGCCGCGGTGAAGAAGGCCGAGGGACTGCTGAAGGACGCCGAGGCGCGCAAGTCCGACATCCTGCGCGAGGCCGAACAGGTCCGGGCGGAGGCCGAAGCCGAGGCGGAGCGTACGGTGGAGTCCGGCCAGCGCGAACTGGAGGTGCTGGAGCGGCGTCAGGAGAACATCAACGCCGAGATCTCCCGCGTGCAGGACGTCCTGGAGGCGCTGGAGTCATTCGAGACTCCCGGGGCCGGCGGTGAAGGCGGCGGCAAGAAGGGCGCCGGCGATGCCGGATCAACCAACGGCGTTGCGGCGGGAGTTGGTGCAGGTACGACTCGGTCCGGTGGCAAGGATTCCGGGAGCTAGCCACTCGAACGAGCGCACATTCTCCAGATCAAACCCGCAATGGCTCGATGACACGCCGTCTTGGCCCCTAGGATTCCCCTAACACTCCCCGTCTGATAACCCGTCTGACTCGACAGGAACCCCATGAGCGACACTTCCTCCCCCTTCGGCTTCGAGCTCGTGCGGCGTGGCTACGACCGCGGGCAGGTGGACGACCGCATCACGAAGCTCGTCGCCGACCGTGACAGCGCACTGGCCCGCATCACCTCTCTGGAAAAGCGCATCGAGGAGCTCCACCTCGAGACGCAGAACGCCCAGGCACAGGTAAACGACGCCGAGCCGTCCTACGCGGGGCTCGGCGCCCGTGTCGAGAAGATCCTCCGCCTCGCCGAGGAGGAGGCCAAGGACCTGCGGGACGAGGCCCGTAAGGCCGCCGACCAGCACCGCGAGCTCGCCGAGGCCGCCGCGCAGCAGGTGCGCAACGACGCCGAGGCGTTCGCTTCCGACCGCAAGGCCAAGGCCGAGGACGAGGGCGCACGCATCGTCGAGAAGGCCAAGGGCGAGGCGGGCGTTCTCCGTTCGGAGGCGGAGAAGGACGCGCAGTCCAAGCGCGAGGAAGCCGACTCGCTGTTCGAGGACACCCGCGCCAAGGCCGCCCAGGCGGCGGCCGACTTCGAGACGAACCTCGCCAAGCGCCGCGAGCAGTCCGAGCGTGACCTCGCGTCCCGTCAGGCGAAGGCGGAGAAGCGGCTGGCGGAGATCGAGCACCGTGCCGAGCAGCTGCGCCTGGAGGCGGAGAAGCTGCGGACGGACGCGGAGCGCCGTGCCCGTCAGACGGTGGAGACCGCCCAGCGCCAGGCCGAGGACATCGTGGCCGACGCCAACGCCAAGGCCGACCGCGTCCGCAGCGAGTCGGAGCGCGAGCTCGCCGCCCTCACCAACCGCCGTGACAGCATCAACGCGCAGCTCACCAACGTGCGCGAGATGCTGGCCACCCTCACCGGTGCCGCGGTCGCGGCCGCGGGCCAGGGCGCGGACGACACGGAGACCGACGAGGACTCCGCCACGCGCGGCGTTCCCGCGCAGCAGTCCCGCTGACGGGCGCCGCCCGTCCCTTGTGACCGGGCGACGCGTCCGCCACAGCGGCAGGGTTCAGGGCCCGGCACCCAGGGGTGCCGGGCCCTTCCCGTTGGGCCCCGGGAGCACCGTCCGGGGACGCGTCCGCCGCAGGCCCCGGGCTGCGCGGCCCACATGCGGAACTTATGCCTCCGGAGTGTGGCCGGGCCGCGGCTGCCACCGCCCGTCCTGTATCGCGCGTTTCCGTCCCTGTACGGGCTCCTCGCCGGGAGGGCCCGTAACGTGTGGAAGCGCCCCTGGTCTGCGGGAAACGATTCGTACGGAGCCGTCAAACGGACTGGCGGAGGGGCGTGCGCACGCATAGCGTCGGTGCATGATTGAGCTGCGCGAGCTGACGAAGAGGTACGGAGACAAGACAGCGGTCGACCGTCTCACGTTCAGCGTGCGCCCCGGCATCGTCACCGGCTTCCTGGGGCCCAACGGAGCGGGCAAGTCGACGACGATGCGCATGATGCTCGGCCTGGACAAGCCCACCAGCGGGGACGTCCGTATCAACGGCAAGCGCTACGACCAACTGCGCGACCCTCTTCAGTACATCGGGGCCCTGCTGGAGGCGAAGGCGGTGCACGGCGGCCGTACCGCCTACAACCACCTTCTGTGCATGGCGCAGTCCAACAACGTCCCGAAGAAGCGCATCGACGCCGTGCTGGACCTGGTCGGCCTGAAGGAGGTCGCCAAGAAGCGCCCCAAGGGCTTCTCGCTCGGCATGGGGCAGCGCCTGGGCATCGCGGCCGCGCTGCTCGGAGATCCGAAGATCCTGATGTTCGACGAACCCGTCAACGGGCTCGACCCCGAGGGCATCCACTGGATCCGCAATCTGATGAAGCACCTCGCCTCCGAGGGGCGCACCGTCTTCGTCTCGTCGCACTTGATGAGCGAGATGTCGCTGACCGCCGAGCATCTGGTGGTCATCGGCCGCGGCAAGCTGCTCGCGGACACCTCGATGGCCGACTTCATCGCCGAGAACTCGCGCACCTTCGTACGGGTGCGCACGCCGGAGCCGGAGCGGATGCGGGACGTCCTGGCGAGCGTCGGCATCAGGCCCGTCTTCGAGCAGGACGGTGCGATGCAGGTGGAGGGGATGGCGCCCGCCCAGATCGGCGAGATGGCCGCCTGGTACAGGGTCGTCCTGCATGAACTGAGCCCGCAGAAGGCGTCGTTGGAAGAGGCGTTCATGCAGCTGACGGCGGGGTCCGTGGAATATCACGCGCATGAGCAGGGCCCCACGCCCGACGGGCGGAACGGCCAGGCCGGCAGGAGGAGGCGCTAACCATGCCGCACACCACCCGGGTTCTACGGTCGGAGTGGACCAAGATCCGCTCCGTGCGCTCCACGCTGTGGACGCTGGCGACGGCCCTGACGGTCACGGTCGGCCTCTCCGCCCTCATCTGCGCGTTCACCGCCTCCCAGTTCGACAAGCTGACCAAGCAGGAGCAACTCACGTTCGACGCCGTGCAGACGAGCTTCTCGGGCTCCGGCCTGGGACAGCTCGCGATGATCGCGTTCGGCGTGATGGTCGTCGCCGGCGAGTACAGCACCGGCATGATCCGCAGCTCGCTCGCCGCCGTGCCGCAGCGCACCGTCTTCCTCCTCTCGAAGGTGTTCGTCGCCGGGACGCTCGTCCTCGTGGTGGGCATGGCGACGAGCTTCCTGGCGTTCTTCATCGGGCAGGCGCTCCTCGGGGAGCGAAGCGTCTCGATCGAGGACGAAGGCGTGCTGCGGGCGGTGCTCGGCGGCGGGGTCTACATGACGCTCATCGCGCTGTTCGCGATGGGACTGAGCTTCGTGCTGCGCAGCCCGCTCCTGGCGTTCGCCATCCTGATGCCGTTCTTCTTCCTCATCTCCAACATCCTGGGGACCGTCGAGGCGACGAAGAAGTACGCGCAGTACCTGCCGGACCAGGCGGGGAAGACGGTGACGGCCGTCGTGCCCGAGTCGCTGAACCGCCCGTACGGGCCCTACGAGGGGCTGGCCATCATGGTCGCCTGGACGCTGGCCGCGCTCATCGCGGGCTGGATCGTCCTGAAGCAGCGCGACGCCTAGGAGTTGTCTTCAAATGTCAGGCCCACATCAGGAGCGATGCGAGGGTGACGGCTGCTTGGTAGGACTCGGCGGTCTTGTCG
>NZ_BMMP01000029.1 GCF_014645895.1 Streptomyces daqingensis
CTGGACAAAGACCGCAGACGAAATCCTCGACAAAGTCGCCGCCTACTGCCAACGAATCTCCGACTCAGGTCACTAGGAGCCGCCCGCCCCGCCTCGCGCCGGCGGCCGGGCCCGCGGGGAGCGGGCCCGGCCGCCGGCTGTGCTCGCCCGCTTCCGCCTGAATCGGGGGAAGTTTGCCGGATCTTCTTTTTGTGAATCGGCTCTGGGTGAAGCGACCGTCCCTCGCGAGGGCCACTCCTTCGAGCCGACCCGTCGCACCGTGCGGCGTCCTCCGGGGCTCCGGCCGGTGACGCGTCCGCGAGATGAGGCGGTCTTCCCGACAGAGGAGAGGCGATGGCCAAAGCGCTGAGCCGGCAACGACGGGCACCGGCCGTTCCGGACATGCCGGTGGAGCTGTCCGTCAACGGACGCCGGTACAAACTTCATTTGGACACCAGGGTCACCCTGCTCGACGCACTGCGCGACCACCTGGGCATGACCGGCACGAAGAAGGGCTGCGACCAGGGGGCCTGCGGAGCGTGCACTGTGCACGCGGACGGCAAGCGCGTGCTGTCGTGCCTGACGCTGGCCGCCCAGTGCGAAGACCGGGAGATCACCACGATCGAGGGGATGGGCTCCGCGGACGAGCCGCACCCCCTGCAGGAGGCGTTCGTCCGCCACGACGGCTTCCAGTGCGGTTTCTGCACGCCGGGCCAGATCATGTCGGCGGCGGCCCTGCTGACCGAAGGACGAGCCGGCTCCGATGCGGAGATCCGTGAGTTCATGAGCGGCAACCTCTGCCGCTGCGGCGCGTACGCCAACATCGTCGCCGCGATCCGCGACGTGGCATCGGCGGGGGGTACCGATGCTTCCCTTTGACTACGTCCGGGCGGCCGACGTCGACGAGGCCGTGAATCTGCTGGCCGCCGACCCGTCCGCCTCCTACCTCGCAGGCGGCACGACCCAGCTGGATCTGATGAAGGACGGTGTGCTCGGACCGGAGCGGCTCGTCGACATCACGCGGCTGCCCCTGCGCGGTATCACCCGGAGCGACGGCGCCCTGCACGTCGGAGCGCTCACGACGATGGAGGAACTCGCCGCCGACTCCGCGGTGGAGAGGGCCCTGCCCATCGTCCGGCAGGCGCTGCTGCTCGGCGCCTCCACGCAGCTGCGCAACATGGCGACGGTCGGCGGCAACCTCCTGCAACGGGCGCGCTGCCGCTACTTCCGCGATCCGACCGTCCCCGAGTGCAACAAGCGCGACCCCGGATCCGGCTGCGCCGCAGTCGAGCACAGCGCGAGGATGCACGCCGTCCTGGGCGTCAGCGAGAAGTGCATCGCGGTGCACGCCTCCGACCTCGCCGTCGCTCTCGTCGCGCTGGACGCCACGGTCCATCTCCAGGGGATCCCCGGCCGCCGCAGCGTGCCCCTGACGCAGTTCTACCGGGAGTCCGGCGCGAGCCCGGACGTCGAGAACGTCCTCGTGCACGGCGAGTTGATCACCGGTGTCACGATCCCCATGCCCCCGGCCGCGGCGGCCTCCCACTACCTCAAGGTCCGCGACCGGGCCTCGTACGAGTTCGCCCTCGCCTCGGCGGGCGTCGTACTCGTCACCAGGGAGGGCACTGTCGAGCAGGCCAGGGTGGCGCTCGGGGGAGTCGCGTCGAAGCCCTGGCGCTGCCTGGAGGCCGAGCAGATCCTCACCGGGTCGCCGGCCACCGAGGAGACGTTCCGGGAGGCCGCGTCCGCCTCGGTGCAGGGGGCGTGGACCGTTCCCGGTACCGCCTTCAAGGTCGAACTCGCTCAGCGCACCCTCGTCCGTGCGCTGCGGACCGTCTCGGGAGTCACACCGTGAGCGTCGTGGAGACCGCCCCCCTCGTCGGCGCCGGGATCGACCGCGTCGACGGCGCCCTCAAGACGGCCGGGGCGGCCGCGTATCCGAGCGATGTGAACGTGCCAGGCCAGGTGTACGGAGCGCTCGTCCAGAGCACCGTCGCCTCGGGACGCATCCGGTCCGTCGACACCCTGGCGGCCGAAGCCGCACCCGGGGTCCTCCGGGTCATCACCCACCACGTCACGCCCCGCCTTCCCGACGGCCCGATGACCGCCCTGGGCGCGTCGCCGCCGGCTCCGCTCCAGGACGACCGGATCCTGCATCACGGTCAGCATGTCGCCATGGTCGTGGCGGAGACACCGGAGGAGGCCGCCGCGGCGGCCCGCATGGTGGCGGTGGAGTATGCGGCGGACGACGCCTTGACCGGCCTCGGAGACGCGCGTGCCGAACTGGTGGAGAACCCCTGGGGGCTGGACAGCGACCGGGGCTCCGTGGCGGAGGCGCTCGCGACGGCGGACGTGAAGGTGTCGGCCACCTACACCACGCCCGACAACACCAACAACCCCCTCGGACTCTTCGCGACCGTCGCCGTGTGGGAAGGCGGCAAGCTCACGGTGCACGACACCACCCAATGGCCTTCCATGGCCCGGGCCACCTTCGCGAAGGTCTTCGGTCTCCCCGAGACCTCCGTCAGGGTGCTGGCCCCGTATGTCGGCGGGGCATTCGGCAACGGGCTGCGGGTGTGGCCGCACGTCATCCTGACCGTGCTGGCGGCGCGCCTGGTGAAGCGTCCCGTCAAGGTGGTCCTGACGCGCCCCCAGATGTTCACCTCGATCGGCCACCGCCCCAGCAGCGTCCAGCACCTCACTCTGGGGGCCGACCGGAGCGGCACCCTCACGGCCGTCGAGCACCGTGCCACATCCCCCGTTGCCATGGAGGACGACGACTACGAGCCGGTGGCGGCCTCGTCAGCGGTCTCGTACGCCTGCGCCAACGTGCTCACCCGCGACACCCAGGCCCGCCTCCACATCCCCGACCCGACCTCGATGCGCGCGCCGGCCGAGGCACAGGGCAACTTCGCCCTCGAATCGGCACTGGACGAGCTCGCCGTCGCCCTGCGGCTGGACCCGGTGGAACTCCGCCTGCGCAACTACGCGGAGAACCACCCGGGGAACGGGCTGCCCTGGACGAGCAAGGCGCTCAAGGAGTGCTACCTGGCCGGCGCCGAGCGCTTCGGCTGGTCGCGCCGTGATCCTGAGCCCCGTTCGATGCGGGACGGCGACTGGCTCGTCGGCTACGGGATGGCCGGCGTCACCTACCCGTGGTATGCCCAGCCGTGCAACGCGCGGGCGACGGTGCGCCGTGACGGAAGCGCCTTCGTCCGGAGCGCGGCGACGGACATCGGTACCGGCACGTACACGGTCATGACGCAGGTCTCGGCCGACACGCTCGGCATTCCGCTCGGCCGCGTCCGCTTCGACCTCGGGGACTCGGACATGCCCGCCGCACCGCAGGCGGGGGGCTCCGGCCTGACGGGCGCCCTGGCGACGGCCGTGCGGGACGCGTGCGAGCGTGTCGTCCAGCAAGTCCTCGACCTGGTGAGGGAGGACGGAGAATCGCCGCTGCGGGGCTGTCGGCGCGAGGAGGTGACCGTCGTGGACGGGCGGCTGCACCGGCGGGACCGTCCGGCTGAAGGAGAGTCCTATGCGGACGTCCTCGACCGCCACGGCAAGGAGGAGCTGACGGCCGACGGGACCAGCACGCCGGCGGATCCCTCGACGCTCGGCATGGCACCGGCGGGCGCCTTCGGCGCGAAGTTCGTGGAGGTGCGCGTCGACGCGGATCTCGGCGTCGTCCGCGTCGCCAGGGTGGTGTCGGCGATCGACGGCGGGCGCATCCTCAACGAGAAGACCGCCCGCAGCCAGATCATCGGAGGGACGGTCGGGGGGATCGGGCAGGCCTTGTTCGAGGAGACCGCCACCGACAGGACCGGCCGCATCGCCAATGCGACTCTCGGCGACTACCTCGTCCCCGTCAACGCCGACGTCGGGGACATGGACGTCGTCTTCGTGGGCGAGCCGGACAGGGCTACTCCCGCCGGCACCAAGGGAGTCGGCGAGATCGGACTGGTCGGCATCGCCGCAGCGGTCGCGAACGCCGTCCATCACGCGACGGGCAAGCGTGTCCGCTCGCTTCCGATCACCCTGGACGACCTGCTGTAGACACGCGCCGGCGGCCGGGCCCGCGGGGAGCGGGCCCGGCCGCCGGCTTCTGCCGTCCTGGGCGGGACGGCGGCGAACGTCAGTGCTGCCAGGGACCGGTCACCGCGAAGGTGGTGCCGGGCTCGTAGCAGTTGAAGTACATCGTTCGGCAGTCCGGCGAGAACGTGACGCCCGCGAACTCGCCCCAGGCGGGCTCCTCCGGCGTACCGATGTCCTGGCGGTTGCCGGCCATCGGGTAGACCTTGCCGTGCTTGGTCAGGCCGTAGACGTGCTGGGCGCCCTCGCCGTCCTCGCACACCATCAGGCCGCCGCTGGGTGCCAGGCAGATGTTGTCGGGCTCCTCACCGGGCATCTGCAGGTCGGTGTCGGGGCCGAAGACGATGACGAGGGTGAGCTGCTTGCGCTTCGGGTCGTAGCGCCAGATCTGGCCGTAGTGGTCGGCCTTCGAACCCTCGTCGCTCTTGGCGAAGCTGGAGACGAAGTAGACCGACTTCCCGCCCCAGTAGCAGCCCTCGAGCTTCTGGGCGTGGGTGATGCCCTTCTTGCCGAAGTCCTGGAAGCGGATCGGCGTCTCCTTGGCCAGCGGGTCGGGGACGTCCACCCACTCGATGCCGTCGAAGGTCTCGCCCGGCTCCTGCGCGACCGACAGGTCGGGAAGCCCCGGCACGCGCATGGCCTGCAGCTTGCCGCCCGCGTGCAGGGAGCCGTAACCGCCCAGCGGCTTCTCCGGGAGGAAGCGGTAGAAGAGGCCGAACGGCTTCTCGAAGGCGTCCTCGGTCTCGTACACCACGCCGTTGCGCGGGTCGAAGGCGATGGCCTCGTGCTGGAAGCGGCCCATCGCGGTGAGGGGTTCGGTCGAGGTGGGGCGGTCGTGGCGGAAGCCGACCTCGAAGATGAAGCCGTGGTCCTTGCTGTAGCCCTCCTCGCCGGCCTTGAACTCCGTCTCCTCGCAGGTCAGCCAGGTGTCCCAGGGGCTGGGCCCCCCGGCGCAGTTCGTGGAGGTGCCGGCGATGCCCACGCGCTCCTGCAGGACCTCGTTGTCGTGGTCCAGCTCCAGGAGGGTGCAGCCGCCCTTCGCGTCCGGGTCGTAGGTCAGCCCGTCGACGGTGGGGACGCCCACCTTGCCGTCCTGGCGGTTCTCGTGGTTGCGCACGAGCCAGGTCTTGCCGTGCTTGTGGCCGTGGCGGTTGTGGTGGCCGTCCGCGGCGAAGGCGGCCATGCCGTCGAAGTTGCTGGGCACCTTGCCCTCGCCGGACGGCAGGTCCTCGCCGGTGCGGGAGAGGATCTTGTAGCGGAAGCCCTTGGGCAGGTCGAGCACGCCGTCGGGGTCCGGGACGAGCGGACCGTAGCCCGAGTGTCCTCCGGTGCCCTGTGCGGCAGCGGTGCCTGTGAACAATTCCGAGAGGGCACCGGTGAAGGCGATGCCTGCTCCCACCGCGCCCGTTCTTGCCAGCACTTGACGTCGTGAAGTCGTCATACGGAACTCCCTGTTGGCGGCCAGGTTTCAGGTGTGTCTACCACGCGCACGGGTGTGCGAGCACTAGGCACGACAGCAGTATCTACGCGCGTGGGGCACGGGAGTTGAAGATCCGGAAAAGGTTGGGTTCACGCGGACGCAAGACGCTCGCCGTCCCTGGCGAGAGCGGTGAGCCGCGAGATGGCGCGGAAGTACTTCTTCCGGTAGCCGCCTTCGAGCATCTCCGGAGTGAACAGCGCGTCGAACGGCGCCCCCGACGCCAGCACCGGCAGCTCCCGGTCGTACAGGCGGTCGGCGAGGACGACGAGCCGCAGCGCCGTCGACTGGTCCGGAACGGGTCCGACCCCGGTGAGGCAGACGGCTCCCAGGCCGTCGACGAGCGCGCCGTATCGGCTCGGATGGACGCGCGAGAGGTGGCCGAGGAGCGCGTCGAACCCGTCGAGGGACGCGTCGGGCGTGCGGTGCGCGGCGCGTACGACGGCGTCCTCGGCGAGAGGGGCGGGCGCGGCCGGCAGCCCCCGGTGGCGGTAGTCCTCGCCGTCGATGCGCAGGGCGCGGAAGTGCGCGGACAGTCCCTGGATCTCGCGGAGGAAGTCGGCGGCCGCGAAACGGCCCTCGCCGAGCTTCCCCGGCAGAGTGTTCGACGTGGCGGCAAGAGCCACGCCCTCGTCGACGAGGCGGCCCAGCAGGCTGGAGACGAGGACGGTGTCGCCCGGGTCGTCCAGTTCGAACTCGTCGATGCACAGCAGGCGGTGGCCGCCGAGCGTCCGCACGGTCTGCTGGAAGCCGAGGGCGCCGACGAGGTTGGTCAGCTCCACGAAGGTGCCGAAGGCCTTCTGCCCGGCAGGGGCGTCGGTGGCGTGCCAGAGCGAGGCGAGCAGGTGCGTCTTGCCGACGCCGTACCCGCCGTCGAGGTAGACGCCGCGCGGGCCGGAGGGTCGCGGCTGGGCGGGGCGACGGCGGAACCACCGTTTCCGCTCGCTGCCCGTCCCCTTGCCGCCGCCGAGTCCCGCCGCGAAGGAGCGCAGCATCTCGACGGCCTCACTCTGGCTCGGCTGCGCCGGGTCGGGCACGTAGGTGTCGAAGCGGACGGCGTCGAAGCGCGGCGGCGGCACCATCTCCGCGACGAGCCGCTCCGCGGGAACGTGCGGCTCGCGGTCCGTGAGGGACGCCGGGCCGGGGCCGGCGTCCGGGCCGCCGGCGGGGGACGTGGCCGCCGCCGGACGTGCGGAATCGGCTGAGGAGGAGGGGGAGGGGGACACGCTGTTCATGCTAAACGCCCGGGGGCGGCGGCCGGCGGGGCCGGTCGGGGGAGCCCGGCGGGGTGCGTGCCAGACTGCGGGACATGCGACGCCTGTTCCCCCGCACCGCTGACGACGAGGTTCCCGGCCCCGACGACGAGGGGGCACGGCAGCCCTCGGGAGAGGGCACCGAAGACGGAGGGCAGTGGAGCATCGACGCCCTGGCGGACGCCTACGCCTACCCGCGGCCCCTCCCCGCAAGCTCCGGCGGGGACGGCGACGACGGCGGGGGCGTGTGGCTGCGGGCGAACATGGTCGCCTCCCTGGACGGCGCCGCCTACCACGAGGGCCGCTCGCAGCCCCTGTCGTCCGAGGCGGACATGCGCGTCTTCGGCGTCCTGCGGGGCCTCGCCGACGCGGTCGTCGTCGGGGCCCAGACCGTACGGCAGGAGGGGTACCGGCCCGCCCGCGAACGGGAGGTCTTCGCTCGGCGGCGGGCCGCGGCGGGGCAGGGCCCCGCTCCTGCCATCGCGGTGGTCAGCGCGGGGCTGGACCTGGACTTCTCGCTGCCGCTGTTCACCGGGCCGCTGGTGCCGACCCTCCTGGTGACGGGCGCCGCGGCGCCCCAGGACCGGGTCGCGGCCGCCCGCGACGCGGGAGCGGAGGTCGTCTTCGCGGGCGAGGGCGAGACCGTCGACCCGGCCCGCCTGCCTGCCGCGCTGGCCCGTCGGGGCCTGCGGCGCCTCCTGACGGAGGGCGGCCCGCGGCTGCTCGGTCAGCTCGTCGCGGGGGACGTCCTCGACGAGCTGTGCTTCACCCTCGCTCCGCGCATCACCTCGGGCGGTGCTTCGCGCATCGTCGACGGACCCGGACTCGACGTCCCCGTGGAGTTCCGGCTCGACGGGGTACTCGAAGAGGACGGCTTCCTGTTCACCCGCTACCGGCGCGCCGCGCAACCGGAGCGGTAGGACCGGCAGTTACGGCAGCCCCCCGCTGGGAAGACGGGGTGCGAGGCCCGCCCCCGGCGGGAGCAGGGATGTACGGAGGAGCCCGGGCCGGGCTCCGAGCGGAGAGAAGGGCACCGCCGTGTTCACGACCGTGTTGATGATCGAGAAGCCGCTGGTGTCCGACGACGTGGAGCTCGTCACGACGCTCCATGGCGACGAGCCAGTCTCCTTCGTCGTGCTGATGCAGCCGCGCGGAGACCAGGACCGCCTGCTGCGCGCGCTGGACGACGTGGCGCTCGGCGAGTTCGACGAGGCCGTGCGCGAGGGCACCGAGTCCGACGAGCCGGAGTCCAGGGGTCTCGCCGTGCGCGCGCTGGACAGTTCGCTCGCCAAGCTGCGCGAGACGGGTGCGGAGGCGGAGGGGCAGGTCATCGAGGACCACCCGCTGGACGTGCTCGCCGAGGTCGTCGACACGGCCGGAGCCGACGAGGTGATCGTGCTGACGGCTCCGCACCTGGTCGAGGAGTTCTTCCACCGTGACTGGGCGACGCGTGCCCGGCACAAGGTGGGCGTCCCCGTGCTGAAGCTGTTCGCGCACGGGGAGTAGCAGGACACGGCACGGAGCGGGCCCCGGACGCGCGTCCGGGGCCCGCTCCGTGCCGTGCCGCGTCCGGTGCGCGGGGAGTGCCGGGGCGCGCAGCGCATAGGCTGGTCGGCGCGCGTACGGCACGTCGCACAGCGGTGGCCCTCGTCGTGCGGACGGCCGTGTGGCTCCGCGCCGGTGAGGGCGGCTCGCTGGCGGACAGCGCACCGCGCCCGTTCACGAGAGCACGAGCTTTGGAGGCGCCCCCATGGCAGCCGACGCAGCCGACCCGGCCACGGCAGCGGTCAGCCCGACCGTTCCGGCGGCACTGGCACGTCCGCACTTCATCGGCATCGGCGGTGCCGGGATGTCCGGCATCGCGAAGATCCTCAGCCAGCGAGGCGCACGCGTCGAAGGAAGCGACGCGAGGGAGTCGCTGACGGTGACGGCGCTGCGCGGACTGGGCGCGACGGTGCACCTCGGACACGACGCCGCCAATCTGGCGGCCGACGCCACGTCGGTCGTCGTCTCCAGCGCCATCCGGCCCGACAACCCGGAGCTGGCCGCCGCCGCGGAGCGCGGCGTGCCGGTCGTGCACCGCTCGGACGCCCTGGCCTCGCTGATGGAGGCGTGCCGGCCCCTCGCCGTGGCCGGTACCCACGGCAAGACCACGACGACGTCGATGCTCGCGGTGGCCCTGGGCTCCCTCGGCCTCGACCCCTCGTACGCGATCGGCGGCGACCTCGACGAGCCGGGCTCCAACGCCCACAACGGCCGCGGGGAGATCTTCGTGGCGGAGGCGGACGAGAGCGACCGCAGCTTCCACAAGTACGCGCCCGAGGTGGCCATCGTGCTCAACGTGGAGCTGGACCACCACGCCAACTACGCCTCCATGGAGGAGATCTACGAGTCCTTCGAGATCTTCGCGGGGCGCATCCGCCCGGGCGGCACACTGATCGTCTCCGCGGACCACGAGGGAGCGCGCGAGCTGACGCGCAGGCTCCGCGCGCGGGGGGACGTGAAGGTGCGCACGTACGGGGAGGCCGCCGACGCCGACGTACGCGTCCTGGACATCACCCCGCACGGTCTGACCAGCGAGACGACGGTGCTGCTGGACGGGACCGAACTCACCTTCGCCGTCTTCGTGCCGGGCCGGCACTACGCGAGCAACGCCGTCGCCGCTCTCGTCGCGGGCACCGAGATGGGCCTGCCGGCGGGCGACCTGGCCAAGGCACTCGGCACGTACACCGGGGTCAGGCGGCGACTGCAGCTCATGGGCGAGGCGAACGGCGTGCAGGTCATCGACTCCTACGCGCACCACCCGACGGAGATGACCGCCGACCTGGAGGCCATCCGCGGCGGTGCGGGCGACGGACGCGTGCTCGTCCTCTTCCAGCCGCACCTCTTCAGCCGCACCCAGGAGCTGGCAACGGAGATGGGGGAGGCGCTGGCGCTGGCGGACGCCTCCGTCGTCCTCGACATCTATCCCGCCCGTGAGGACCCGATTCCGGGGGTCACCAGCGAGCTGATCATCGACGCCGCGCGCGCGGCGGGTGCCGACGTGCGTCACGCGGAGTCCAGGACCGCCGGGGCGGAGCTCGTCGCGGGAATGGCCGCACCCGGCGACCTTGTTCTGACGATGGGAGCCGGGGACGTCACGGATCTCGGCCCCCGGATCCTCGCCGGGCTGGCGCCCTGAGCGGCGTGGCCGCCGTCGGCACGGCCGGGCCCGGTTCGGGGCGGCACGGCGTGGGCGGGGCGGGGAAGTACACCGCGACCAGCGCGGACTTCATGACCGGATCGAGCTGAGGAGGCCGTCGTGGCATACGAGATCGACAAGCCGGAGGAGCAGTGGCGGGCCGAGCTCAGCCCTGAGGAGTACCGCGTCCTGCGGCAGGCCGGCACCGAGCCCGCCTTCACCGGGGAGTACACGGACACCAAGACGACCGGCGTCTACAACTGCCGGGCCTGCGGCGCGGAGCTGTTCCGCTCCGGCACGAAGTTCGAGTCGCACTGCGGGTGGCCCAGCTTCTACGACCCGGCGGACTCCGACGCCGTGGAGCTGATCGAGGACCGCTCGATGGGCATGCTCCGCACCGAGGTGCGGTGCGCCCGCTGCGGCTCCCACCTCGGGCACGTCTTCGAGGGTGAGGGCTACCCGACTCCGACGGACCAGCGCTACTGCATCAACAGCATCTCGGTGCGGCTGGAGCCCACCGAGGGCTGAGACGGACGGCGAGCGGCGGGCCGGCGCGCGGCGCCGGCCCGCCGCCGCGTCTGTGCTGGGGCCGCCGCGTCTGTGCTGGGCACAGAGGAATAACCGGGCGGGGTGCTCCCGTTCGTTTGTACGCTGCATGTATTCGCCGGCCCGCGCATCTCGACGAGGCCGGCGCCATCGCCCCGTACTTTCGAACGACTCCCCGGAGACCGCATGACGCAGGCCCGCGATGCCGCCCCACCCCTCATAGCCGGGACGAGCAGCCGGCAGGCTCCGCAGCAGGAGGCGGACGCCCACGGCGGGCAGGAAGCGGCACGCGGGTCGGACGGGCAGCGCCACCTCAAGGGAGTGGTGCCCGTACTGGCCTTCGCCGGGATCTCCGTCGCCGTCATGCAGACGCTGCTCGTCCCCGTCGTCGCCCAGCTCCCGCAGCTGCTCCGCACCACCACGTCCGACGCCGCCTGGGTCGTGACCGCGACGCTGCTCTCCGGAGCCGTGGCCACGCCCGTCATGGGGCGCCTCGGCGACCTCTACGGCAAACGCCGCCTCATCCTCGCCAGCCTCGGCATGATGGTGCTGGGCTCCCTCGTGTGCGGGTTCTCCTCCACGCTCGTGCCGATGGTCACCGGGCGGACCCTGCAGGGTTTCGCGATGGGAGCGATCCCGCTGGGCGTCAGCATCATGAGGGACGAGCTGCCTCCGGACCGGCTCGGGCCGGCGATGGCGTTCATGAGCTCCTCGCTCGGCACGGGCGGCGCCCTCGGCATGCCGATCGCGGCCTACGTCGCCCAGCACACCGACTGGCACGTGCTCTTCTTCGGCTCCGCAGGCATCGGCGCGCTCGCGATGGTCCTGGTGCGCACCGTCGTACCGGAGTCGCCACGACGGCTGGGAGGACGCTTCGACTTCCCCGGCGCCCTCGGGCTGGCGGCCGGGCTCGTGGCGCTGCTGCTCGCGATATCCAAGGGCGCGGCGTGGGGCTGGGGCAGCGCGACCACGCTCGGGCTCTTCGCGTCCTCCCTGGTGATCTTCGCCGGCTGGGGCGTGATGGAGCTGCGCCTCTCCCAGCCGCTCGTGGACCTGCGCAGCACGGTCCGCCGGCAGGTGCTGCTGACCAACCTCGCCTCGATCACCGTCGGGCTCGCGTTCTACGCGGCGACCCTCGTCCTTCCCCAGCTGCTGCAGCTGCCGCGCTCCACCGGCTACGGACTGGGCCATTCGATGCTCGTGGCCGGGATGTGCGTGGCGCCCATGGGCCTCGCGATGATGCTCGTCTCGAAGCTGTCCGCCCGCATCTCGGACACCCGCGGCCCCAAGGTCTCCCTGATGACGGGGCTCGTCATCCTCGCCGTCGCCTACCTGGCCGGGACGGCGCTCATGGGCGCGGTATGGCAGGTCGTGATCATCGCCGTGCTCATCGGGTTCGGCATCGGCATCGCCTACTCGGCCATGCCCGCGCTGATCCTCGGCGCGGTCGACCCGTCCGAGTCGGGCGCCGCGAACGGGCTGAACACGCTGATGCGCTCGATCGGAACGTCGACGTCGAGCGCCGTGGTGGGCGTCGTGCTGGCCCGGATGAGCATGCCGTTCGGCGACGCCGCCGTGCCGACGCCGGCGGGTTTCCGCGTCTCGTTCCTGATCGCCGCCGGCGCGGCCCTCACGGGGCTGCTGATCGCGGCGTTCCTGCCGGGACGCGGGCGGGACGGGCAGGCGGGGGCGGGGGCCGGCGCCCGGACGGGGGAGTAGCGGCCGGGACCAGTTGCCGGGCGGCGCCGGAGCCCGGGCGGGATACCGGCGGACCTGAAACCGTTTGGCCGGCTTTCGGGGCGAGCGTCACGATGGCCCCATGCTCTCCACGCTTCTGCCCTTCCTCGGCGCGTGCCTGCTGGTGGCGGTGTCGCCCGGCCCCAGCACGGTGCTCATCATCCGCAACTCGCTGCACAGCCGCCGCGCGGGGCAGATGACCGTCCTCGGCAACGAGACGGGCGTCTTCGTCTGGGGAGTCGTCGCCGCCTTCGGGCTGACGGCGCTGCTCGCCGCCTCCCGGCTGGCCTACGACGTCCTGCGGTTCGGGGGAGCGGCGGTCCTGATCGTCTTCGGCGTCCAGGCGCTGCGCGCGGCACGGCGCGGCGGCGGACCCGGCACGCCGGAGGACGGCGGGGAAGCGGCCGGGCAGGGCGGTGACGCGGTCGTGCGGGGCGAGCCTTCAACCTGGCGGGCGTACCGGGCGGGGCTGCTGCTCAACCTCGCCAACCCCAAGGCGGCGATCTTCGCCCCTCCCGCAGTTCGTGCCGCACGGCGCGCCCCAGCTGCCGCTGACGGTGACGCTGGCCGCGGTGTGGGCCGTCTTCGAGGTCGGCTACTACTCGCTGTACGTCGCCTTCGTGGGCCGGCTGCGGCGGGTCCTCGCCCGGGCGGCGGTGCGCCGCAGGCTGGAACAGATCTCGGGCGGCGTGCTGGTCGCCCTCGGCGTCCGGCTCGCCCTGGACGGCTGACGCGTCCAGGGCGGCGGACGCCGAGGTAGTGCGGACGCCGAGGTGGCCCTCCGGGGGCTGCGGCTACTCCTTCGCGGCCGGGGCAGGGGCCGGGTCGGAGCTCCGCTCCGGTGCCGACATGCAGAAGCGGTGGTCCACGACCGGGTAGCCCGCCTTCGCGAAGGCCGCCGCCATCGGGGTGTTGCCCAAGTCGGTGGAGGCCGCGATCGATTCGGCGCCTTCGCGGCTCAACTGCCGGGTGCACTCGGCCAGAAGGTCGTAGGCGTAGCCGTTGCCGCGCTGCTCCGGTACGACCCCGATGAACCCCACCGCCGGGCCGCTGGGGATCGCGCCGGGCACGTGCAGCCCGGCCAGCGCCCCGTCCGCCGTATGAGCCAGCCGCCACCACTCGCGCGGGGACGGCATCCAGCGGAGGTGCTCCAGATCCTCCCGGGCGGCCTGCTCGATCCCGGCCTCCTGCCCGCCGGGTCCGGCCGCTTCGAGGGCGCGCCGGGCGTGAGCGTCGAGGGTGCCGTGCTGGACGCGCCGCAGGACGTCCAGGATCACCTCGTCGTCCGGCTCGGGCCGGAACGTGAGCCGTCCCGGATGCTCCGGGAGCCCGCAGTCGGGCGTCCAGCGGTAGCGGAAGCGTTCGACGAGCGGGCGGTAGCCGGCGGTCGCGGCAGCGCCGATGCGGGCCTCGGCCGCGGCGCGCGCCCCGGGCTCCGTCCGCCAGCCCGGCGGGAGGACGAGTTCGAAGTCGACGTCGTACGGCAGCGCGCGCAGCAGCCGTACGGCGGCCTCTTCCTCGCCGGGCAGGAAGTCGAACCAGTCGAGGAGGAGGGGCAGTTCGTCGTCCGGGGCGGCCCAGCAGGCGGCACGGGCGACGACGCGGTCTCCGCGGAGCGCGACCCACGTCCACTCGGGCCGGTACTCGCCGCCTTCGGCGACGGTCGTGTACGGGCGCCCGAGCAGGGGACGGCCGACGAGGCCGGGGTCCTGCAGGGAGGTGAAGAGCGGACGCGCCTCGGACTCGCCGAGCGCGCGGACGACCAGATGTGCGGTCATGGTGGAAGGACCTTCCGGAAGGCGTGTCGCGCTCCCGGATCAGTGCCGGTCGTACGCCCTGCGGACGGGGCGGGAGCGCGTGATGCAGCTGATGGACATCGAACTCTCGCCTCCTTCCTCGGACTTGGGCGTACGGGCAACTTAGGGCGTGGCACGGTGCGGCGCCAGCGAATTTCGGGTGCCACGCCGGGACGGTGCGCCGACCCGCGGGGCCGGGCCGGGGCGGGGCAGATGTCTTCATTCCGCTACTGCCCGCCGCCCGGCCTGGACAGGGTCTTTGCGCGTCCAGACAATGTGGGCATGACATCTCTCGAGTTCGGCGCCTACCCGCCGCGCCTGTCGGACGCGGACCGGGAGCGGGCTCTTGAGGTGCTTCGCGAGGGAGCCGCGCAGGGCCGGGTCTCCCAGGACACCTTCATGCGGCGCACGGACGCCATCCTCAGGGCGCAGTGGCACAGCGAACTGGACGCCGTCCTGCAGGACTTGCCCAGCCGCCGCCCCCGCAGCCGCTGGTACGTCGCCGCGATCACGCGGCTCTTCGACTTCAGGCATCGCGTGCGCAAGGCATGGCAGTCCCAGCGGCTGCCGGAGCTTCTGCTGCCCGCTCCCGCCGCGTACCCCTTCTCGATCGGCCGCGCGCCGGGTTCGATGCTGCGGCTGAACCACTACACCGTCTCCCGCGCCCACGCCCAGCTGCGCAGCGCCGGGGACGGCAGCTGGAAGCTGCGCGATCTGGGCTCCAGCAACGGAACCTGGGTGAACGGGAGCCGGGTGACGGGCTCGGTCACCGTGCGCCCCGGCGACGTGGTGCGCTTCGGCCAGATCGGGTTCCGGCTCGTCGTGGCCCAGCCGCCCCCGGCCGCCTCGCCGCCGGCCCTCCCGTCGGGACCGCCGCCCGCCCTGCCGCCGGGACCGCCGCCACAGCTCTGACGGTCCGCCTTCCGCTTTTCCGCCGGTCCGCGCCCGGCTGCCGTCGCGTGCTTGCGCGCGCGGGCGGCCGTACGTGAGTGCTGCGGGGCAACGGTGAATTACCCGTGCCCGTCGACTTGTCGGAGTAGCGCGCGGCCCGGTCAGCGGGTAGGACGAGGGTCTGTGGAACCCCCGGGAGGAAGGCGTGACCAGGTGACTGTCCCCGCCCGCGCGGTCGCGCAGTTCGCGCCCGTGCCCGGCACAGGTACCGCGTTCCGGACGAAATCCGCACCGCCGTCGCCTACGGCCGTACGCGCAGAGCGAGTTGATGGGGGTTCAGGGTGCGGTGCTCCAGGCGCCGCAGTAGTCTTCCTTGATCGCTCAACGGGGCTAGGAAGGCGGTGCGCGGGTGGGTGCGGGAGGGCTTGAACTCCCCCCAGGCGAAGGCGGCGACGGCGGTGAGGCGGAGGCCGCCGACGCGCCAGCGGGCGCGGTGTCCGTCGCCCGCCCGATGGAGATCGGCGCGGACCTCGACTGGGACGCGGACGCCTGGACCGAGGTGCGCACCCGTGCCCGGCGTGCAGGACGGGCCTACGTCTGGCTGAACCTCGTCGAACAGCGGCTGCGGGCAGTGGTGTCGGCCGTACTGAGGCCCATCTACGAGCCCGTGCACGGGGACGACTGGGTCATCGCGGCGGCCGGCCCGGCCGGCCAGGAGTGGGTCCAGCGCGCCGTCGCCGTTCGGGAAGTGAGCCGCCGCAAGGGCTACTTGCTGGACCCCGCGGACGACAACGTCCTCTCCTTCCTCACGCTGCCGCAGCTGCGTGAGCTGATGGTGCAGCACTGGCCCTGCTTCGAGCCGTACATCGAGGAGCGCCGCGAGGTCGAACTCGCCCTGGACGAGCTGGAGGTGGCGCGCAGCGCCGTCGCCCGCAACCGCGCACTCTCGGAGACGGTGCTCGCTCAGGCCGAGCGGATGTGCGCGCGGCTGCTGGAGCTGCTGGGCGCCAACGGCGAGGCGGCGCCCTCGGCGCACCGGTTGCGGGTCGACGCCGTCGAGGACCTCGTCGGCGACCGCTTCGCCGACGTCGTCAGCGTCCACTCCGACCGTGTGCGGCTGCAGCGGCAGCTCCCCGCGGAGGACCTGTTCGGAGGGGCGCGGCGGCTGGACGCGATGGGCATAGGTCTCAACCTCCTCGTGCAGAACTACTCGGGCCGCCGTCTGGTGCGGCTCGCCGCATCGGGCTGCAGGACGCGCCTGCTCTTCCTCAACCCGGCGAGCAGTGCGGTACGCCGGCGCGAACGCGAACTGGGCATAAAGAAGGGGGAGTTGAGCAGGACCGTCGAGACGAACATCCTGCACATGCGCCGGGTGCGCTCCCGGCTGCGGGACCCCGCCGCGTTCGAGATCCACGTCTTCGACGAGACACCCCGGTTCTGCGCGTACATGGTCGACGGAGACGGGGCGGACGGGCTGGCCGTCGTCCAGCACTATCTGCGCCGCGTCCGGGGGATGGAGTCTCCGGTGCTGGTGCTGCGGGGCAGCGGGCGGGACATCGTCCAGCGCGGCGCCGGGCAGGGGAAGCCGCAGGACGAAGGCGTGCAGGGCCTGTTCCAGACCTACCGCGAGGAGTTCGAGTCGGCCTGGGCCGACTCGCGTCCCGTCTCCTGAGGGCCGCGGGCGCAGGATTCCCCTGTTCCCGGAGTGCTCGACGCTCCTGTTCCTGTTCCTGTTCCTGCTGGGCCGTGCCATGGAAAACTCCGTTGCGCGAGACGCTACGTCTCGTCTAGCGTGAATGCGTGAACGCTCCCTCAGCACCTGCCGCCCACATCGCCATGTTCAGCGTCGCTGCACACGGCCATGTGAACCCCAGCCTCGAAGTCGTCCGCGAACTCGTCGCGCGCGGGCACCGCGTCACGTACGCGATCCCGCCGGCCTTCGCCGATCTGGTGGCCGGGACCGGGGCGCAGCCGCGCCCCTACCGTTCGACGCTCCCGGGTGAGGACGACGACCCCGCGGCGTGGGGCACCGAACTGATCGACCACGTCGAGCCGTTCCTCGAGGACGCACGGCAGGCCCTCCCGCAGCTCGCCGCGGCGTACGAGGGGGACGTGCCGGACCTGGTGCTCTCGGACATCACCTCCTATCCCGCGCGGGTGCTCGCCCACCGCTGGGGCGTGCCCCACATCCAGCTCTCGCCCAACCTCGTGGCGTGGGAGGGGTATGAGGAGGAGGTGGGCGCCGCCCTCACGGCCGAGCTGATGTCGACCCCGCGGGGGAGGGCGTACCGCGAGAGATTCGCGGCGTGGCTCGCCGAGAACGGCATGCCGATGGGGCCGGACGACTTCGCGGGGCGGCCGGACCGGTCGCTCGTGCTGATCCCCAGGCTGCTCCAGCCGCACGCGGACCGCGTCGACGAGAGCGTGTACACCTTCGTCGGCGCCTGCCAGGGCGACCGGTCCCACCAGGGGCGGTGGCAACGGCCGCCGGGCGCCGAGGGCGACAGGGTGCTGCTGATCTCGCTGGGCTCCGCCTTCACCAGGGAACCGGGCTTCTACCGGGAGTGCCTGCGGGCCTTCGGCGGGATGGAGGGCTGGCACGTGGTGCTGCAGATCGGAAAGCACGTCCGCGCCCAGGAGTTGGGGCCACTTCCCGCCAACGTCGAAGTCCACTCGTGGGTACCGCAGCTGGCCGTGCTGAAGGAGGCGGATGCCTTCGTGACACACGCGGGCGCGGGGGGCAGCCAGGAGGGCATGGCGACGGGGACGCCGATGATCGCCGTGCCGCAGGCCGTCGACCAGTTCGGTAACGCGGAGATGCTCGTCTCACTCGGCGTCGCCCGGCACGTCCCGAAGGAGGAGGCGACGGCGCGGGCACTGCGGGAGGCGCTGCAATCGCTCGTCGGCGACCCGGAGGTCGCGGGGCGGTGCGCGAAGGCGCAGGCCGCGGTGGCCGCGGAGGGAGGAACACGGCAGGCCGCGGACCTCATCGAGGAGGCTCTCCGGGGCCACCTCGCCGGTGCCGCCGGGATGGCGGAAACCCGTGCATCGAGGGGGAGTTGAGGGGCGCGGAGAACGGCGCCCGGGTGCGTGACCTCCCGCAGGCGGGGGGTCCGCTCTTCTAAGCTGCCGCACATGACTACGTATGCGGCGCTTCTGCGGGGGATCAACGTAGGCGGACACAAGAAGGTCCCCATGGAACGGCTGAGGGAGCTCATGTCCGGGCTGGGGTGGGTCGACGTCCGGACCTACCTGCAGAGCGGCAACGCGGTCTTCACCACCGACGAGGCGGATCCGGGCCCGCTGCTGGAGCGGGCCGTCGCCGAGCACTTCGGCTTCGAGGTGCCCTGCCTGGTGCGCACCGCCGAGGAGTTGCGCGCCGTGGCGGCCGCGTGCCCCTACCCGGCCGCCGAGCTGGACCCGGCGAAGCTGCTGGTGCTCTTCCTTGAAGAGGCCCCGCCGAAGGGGCACTTCGACTCGGTCGACGCCTCGTCCTTCGCGCCCGACGTCTTCGAGCACGTCGGCAGCGCCGTGTACTGCTACTTCCCGGACGGAATGGGCCGCAGTAGACTTCCCGCCGCTCTGGAAGCGGTGCGGCCGCGGATGACGATGACCGGCCGCAACTGGCGCACGGTGCAGCGGCTGACCGAACTCGCGAGCTGAACCGGCCGCGCGGACCTGCCTCCGTCACTCCCTATACGCAGCGAACCGGATCCCGAACGGCGCCGCCGGGCGGGCGGGTTCGCGGGTCCGGGCACGCGCTGCCCGCGGGAGCCGTTCGAGGGAGCCCGGGGCACGGAACGGGCTGCCAGTGGAGGGGCCGAAGTTACCGGAGGGTTCTCCCCGCGGTCAGATATCTGACCGAACTGATGGGCCGTCAGGTCAAGTTGGGGGGATACAGGGCGCTTTGCCGTGCGCCTCTGGAGTTGTTTATGTCACACAAGTTCAGAGTGCTTGAGGTCCGGGGATCAATCAGACAGTGTTTCGAGTCACCCGGTTGCGGATCACCATCGCAAGCTGTCCGGGTCGCGAAACAGACATACATCCCCCCACACCTCACGAGGAGGACCCCTCGTCATGGCAACCAACACGCCTAGCAATGCGGAGAAGTCGGCGAAGCGTCGCCGTATCACCCTGGCAGTCGGCGTCACCGCCGCCGTGATCGGCGCGGCCACCCTGGTGGGCACCGCCGGCGCGTCCTCCACCACCGAGGGCCACGTCTACGGCACCAAGGCCAAGGGCGCGATCGACGGCAGCTACATCGTCATGCTGAAGGACAGCAAGGGCGGCAACTCCGTCAAGGCGCAGGGCAAGGACCTGGCCGAGCAGTACGGCGGCAAGGTCAACAAGACCTACGACTCCGCCATCAACGGGTTCTCCGCGAAGGGCCTGAGCGCGCAGGAGGCCCGCGAGCTCGCCGGTGACTCCAGCGTCGACAAGGTCGTGCAGAACCACAAGTTCACGATCAACGAGACGCAGGAGAACCCGCCGTCGTGGGGCCTGGACCGCATCGACCAGGAGCCCACCGAGGCGGACAACAAGTACACCTTCCCCGACACCGCGGGTGAGGGCGTCACCGCCTACATCATCGACACCGGTGTCCGCATCACGCACAAGGACTTCGGCGACCGCGCCACGCACGGCTTCGACGCCGTCGACGGCGACGACAGCGCGGACGACGGCCAGGGCCACGGCACGCACGTCGCGGGCACCGTCGCCGGCACCGACCACGGTGTCGCGAAGAAGGCCAAGATCGTGGCCGTCCGCGTGCTCGACGACAACGGCTCCGGCACCACCGAGCAGGTCGTCGCGGGCATCGACTGGGTGACCGAGAACGCCGACGGCCCCTCCGTCGCCAACATGTCGCTCGGCGGCCCGGCGGACGAGGCGCTCGACGCGGCCGTCCAGAAGTCCATCGACGCCGGCATCACCTACGGCATCGCCGCGGGCAACGAGGGTGCGGACGCCGACGGCAGCAGCCCGGCCCGTGTGAAGGACGCCATCACCGTCGCAGCCAGCGACGACAAGGACGCGCAGGCCGACTTCTCCAACCACGGCCCGCTCGTCGACATCTACGCCCCGGGCGTGGACATCGTCTCGTCCACCAACACCGGCGACGACGCCACCGCGACGCTCTCGGGCACCTCGATGGCCGCCCCGCACGTCACCGGTGCCGCCGCGCTCTTCCTCGGCGCGAACACGGACGCCAAGCCCGCCGACGTGGCCAAGGGTCTGACCGACGGTGCCCTGAAGGACAAGATATCCAACCCGACCGGCGAGACCCCGAACCTGCTCCTCAACGTCGGCGAGTGAACAGGGCGATCTCCAACGGGTAGTACCTGACCCCTGGTTGGTAGGAACCCTGAGCAACGCCTGAGCAACATCCGCTCGACGAGAGCGGCAGAGCCGCCCGTCGTGGCCCCTGAGGGCCGCGGCGGGCGGCTCTCTGTGTGCCCCTGCTTGCCCGTCCTCCTGCCGCCCGCCGGGCACGCCCCCCGAGGTTCCGGAATGCGGCTCCGCAGAGCGGCCGGCCCGCCTTCCGAGAAGGCTCCCATCCGCCATTCGAGACGTCCGGGGAATTCGTTGACGGCTTACGGGAATTGCTGGCATCCTCATTCTGTGAATCATTCTGCGAACCTTGTCGCGCGTCTGCACGTCGACCTTCGACGGCACGCCAGCGCGATCTGTGCCGCCGGTTCCTGAGCCCTGACCTCCGGCTGATTCCACCTCGCGCGCAAGCCCGCCGGTGTCCGGCGGAAGCCCTCCCGCGCTGCGGGTCGATCCCCTTCTCCCGTACGGGAATTCGCGGCCGATCGGCGGTCGCGCATTCCTTTCCCGGCGGATTTCAGGCGGATTCCCCGACCAATTCCGCGCCGCCTGACGTCCGGTTCCGTGTGAAGCTGCGCGCCCCCGCCGGGATACCGCGCGGGAGAATCCTCGCGGAAGCCGCGAAGTCCGAAGTGCGGAAGGCGCGGATCGGTGGGGCCGCCGGGCCGTTTCGCTTACGAGGCTTTCCCGAAGGAGCCACGCGATGAATTCCCCGCATTCCACTGCCCATTCGGCCGCCGCGCGCCATCTCCGAGTCGTCGAGGAGGAAGCGCGGCAGGAACCGGTCCCGCCCCTCGTCGGCTACCTCGTCCTCGTTCCGGAAGGAACGGACCCCGAGGCGCTGTTCGCCGCGGAGGGCGTACGGGCCGAGCTCAGACCCTTCCCGGCCCGCGAGGCCCGGCACCCCCTTGCGGTCTCCGGGCCGCCGCTTCCCGCGGGGGAGGGGCTGACCGTCGACACGGAGCAGCACACCGTGGAGGCAGACGGCCGTCGACTCGACCTGACCTACCTGGAGTTCGAACTGCTCGCCCACCTCGCCGCCAACCCGCACCGCGTGCACACACGCGAGCAGCTCGTCGCGGCGCTCTGGGGCTACAGCCACGTGGGGGACGGGCGCACCGTCGACGTCCACATCGCCCGGCTGCGCCGCAAGCTCGGCCCGCGGCACAGGGAGCGCATCGTCACCGTGCGGCGGGTCGGCTACAAGTACGAGCCGGACCGCGCGCCGGGCGTCAGGCGCTGAGTGCGACGGGGCTGTGCGCGCGGCCCGGCCGGCGCACCGCCTCCTCGTAGCGCAGAGCCAGCACCTCGGCCAGCTCGCCGGCGGCGCCGAGCACGGGCGCGAGCACGTCGGCGCCCGCCTCGCGCGCACCGGCAGCGATGCGGTCGGGGAGGCGCCCCGGCGCGATGACGTACGGGGCGACGGCCACCCGCTCGACGCCGTCCGCGCGCAGCCCGCGGACGGCGTCGGCGGTGCGGGGCAGTGCGGCGGAGGCGAACGCAGGACGCACGGCGCACCAGCCTGTGGTGCGCCGCCACTCCCGCGCGGTCTGTGCGATCGCTGCGATCGCCTCCGGGTCCGAGGAGCCGGCCGAGGCCAGCACGATTCCGGTCGAACTCCGCTCGTCCGGCGACGATCCGGTCAGCCCGGCCTCCCTCAGCCGCCGTTCCAGGGCGGTCAGGAGGAACGGATGCGGGCCCAGCACGCCGGCCTGCCGCACGTCGAGACGGGGCAGCCGTGCGGTCGCCTCGCCGAGCACCGCCGGGATGTCGGACTTCGCGTGGAAGGCGCGGCTGAGCAGAAGCGGAACGGCGACGACGTCCCGGACGCCCTCCGCGTCCAGCCGCTCCAGCAGGCGGGGCACGGAGGGGGCGTCGAAGTCCAGGTAGGCGGTCTCCACCCGCAGGCCGGGACGCAGCGCCCGTACGCGCTCGCAGAGCGCGTCGACGGTCGCGGCGTGCCGGGGGTCGCGGCTGCCGTGTGCGATGACCACGAGGGCGGGTCGTGTGGCGGCGTGCATGGTGGTGAGTCCGTTCCGGAGGGCTTTCGGCACGTCGGCGGCTGCCGGCGGCCTCAGAAGTCCCAGCCGTCGTCGTCCGGGGCGGCGGCGCCCGCTTCGGCGGTGCCCGTCGCCTCCCGTACGGCTTCGGCGAAGGCGTCGCCCGCCATGCCGGCGGTCAGCGTGGAACCGTCGGCGGGGTCGATGAGCAGGAACGAGCCGGTGCGGCGGGAGTCGGCGTAGGCGTCGACGGGCAGCGGCTCGGACGTGCGCAGCACGACGCGTCCGATGTCGTTGGCCACCAGGCGCCCCGGTTCGGGGTGCTGGGAGAGGTCGTCGAGCGTCAGCCGGGAGGGGATCTCCTTCACGATCGCCTTGACGGTGCGCGTGGTGTGCTTCAGCAGCACCCGCGCCCCGGGCTCCAGGGGCGTGTCGTGGAGATGGCAGACGGTCGCCGTCAGATCCTGGCCGGCGGTGACGGACGCGTCCGACGGCACGATCATGTCGCCACGGGAGACGTCGAGGTCGTCGGCCAGCAGCACGGTGACGGACTGCGGCGCCCACGCGACGTCGACGGACTCGCCCAGCATGTCCAGTGCCTCGATGGTGCTGCTCTCCCCCGAGGGGAGCACCTTGACGCGCTGGCCCACCCGCAGCAGGCCGGACGCGATCTGCCCGGCGTAGCCGCGGTAGTCGCGGTGCTCGGCGGTCTGCGGCCGGATGACGTACTGGACGGGGAAGCGTGCCGGGTCCTCGCCTGGGTCGTCGGTGACGGCGAGGGTCTCCAGGTGCTCCAGGACGGTCGGGCCGCCGTACCAGTCCATGTGCGCCGAGGCCGTCACGACGTTGTCGCCGGCGAGCGCGGAGATCGGGATCGTGGTGATCTCCGGTACGCCGAGCGAGGCGGCGTACCGCGTGAACTCCTCGGCGATGGAGGCGAAGACGCCCTCGTCGTATCCCACGAGGTCCATCTTGTTGACGGCGAGCACCAGGTGCGGGACGCGCAGCAGCGCCGCCACCGCGGCGTGCCGGCGGGTCTGCTCGACGACGCCGTTGCGGGCGTCGACGAGGACGACGGCCAGCTCCGCGGTGGAGGCCCCGGTGACCATGTTCCGGGTGTACTGCACGTGGCCGGGGGTGTCGGCGAGGATGAACCGGCGGCGGGGCGTGGCGAAGTAGCGGTAGGCGACGTCGATGGTGATGCCCTGCTCGCGCTCCGCGCGCAGGCCGTCGGTGAGCAGGGCGAGGTCCGGGGCGTCCTGGCCGCGGCTGCGGGAGGCGTGCTCGACGGCCTCCAGCTGGTCGCTCAGCACGGACTTCGAGTCGTGCAGCAGCCGTCCGACGAGGGTCGACTTGCCGTCGTCGACGGAGCCGGCGGTGGCGAAGCGCAGCAGCGACGTCGCGGCCGGCGCGTCGTCGAGCGGGCCGAAACCGGCGGGCGTGGCGGGTGAGTTCATGATCAGAAGTACCCCTCGCGCTTGCGGTCCTCCATGGCGGCCTCCGAGAGCTTGTCGTCGGCCCGGGTGGCGCCTCGCTCGGTCAGCCGGGAGGCGGCGATCTCCGCGATGACCTTCTCGACGGTGTCGGCGTCGGAGTCGACGGCACCGGTGCAGGACATGTCGCCCACCGTGCGGTACCGGACCAGGCGCTGCTCGACACGCTCGTCCTCGCCGGGGCCGCCCCACTCGCCGGGGGCCAGCCACATGCCGGACCGGGCGAAGACGGTGCGCTCGTGCGCGTAGTAGATGGCGGGCAGCTCGATGCGCTCGCGCGCGATGTACTGCCACACGTCCAGCTCGGTCCAGTTCGACAGGGGGAAGACGCGCACGTGCTCCCCGGGCGCGTGCCGGCCGTTGTAGAGCTGCCACAGCTCGGGCCGCTGACGCCGCGGGTCCCAGCCGCCGAACTCGTCGCGCAGCGAGAAGACCCGCTCCTTGGCGCGCGCCTTCTCCTCGTCGCGCCTGCCCCCGCCGAAGACCGCGTCGAAACGGGACGTCTCGATGGCGTTCAGCAGAGGCACCGTCTGCAGCGGATTGCGCGTGCCGTCCGGCCGCTCCTTCAGCTCGCCGCGGTCGATGAACTCCTGCACCGAGGCGACGTGCAGGCGCAGCCCGTGCTGCCGGACGACCCGGTCGCGGTACTCCAGCACCTCCGGGAAGTTGTGCCCGGTGTCGACGTGCAGCAGCGCGAACGGCACCGGCGCCGGCGCGAACGCCTTCAGCGCGAGGTGCAGCATGACGATGGAGTCCTTGCCGCCGGAGAAGAGGATCACCGGGCGCTCGAACTCCCCCGCCACCTCGCGGAAGATGTGCACGCCCTCCGACTCCAGCGCGTCCAGGTGCGACAGCGCGTAGGGGTTGTCCTTCTCCTCCAGCGTCGTGATCGCCGTCGTCACACCAGTCCCCTCTCACTCAGCAGCGCCCGCAGCGCCGCGGCGGATTCCTCCACGCCCTGCCGGTGGGCCTCGATCCGCAGATCGGGCTCTTCGGGGGCCTCGTACGGGTCGTCCACGCCGGTCAGTCCGGAGATCTCCCCGGACGCCTGCCGCGCGTACAGACCCTTCACGTCACGCTCGGAGCAGACCTCCACCGGCGTGGCGACGTGCACCTCCAAGTAGCCGGTGCCGGCCGCCTGATGGCGCTTGCGCACCGCCTCGCGGCTGTCGGCGTACGGTGCGATGACCGGCACCAGGACGATGACGCCGTGCGACGCGAGCAGCTCGGCGACGAAACCGATCCGCTGGACGTTCAGGTCGCGGTCCTCGCGGGAGAAGCCGAGCCCCGCCGAGAGGAACGTGCGGATCTCGTCGCCGTCCAGCACCTCCACGCGGCGGCCCGCCGCGCGCAGCTGCCCGGCGAGCACGCCCGCGATGGTGGTCTTGCCCGCGCTGGGCAGGCCCGTCAGCCAGACGGTCGCGCCCTCGGCCGTTCCGTTCATCTCCCGCTCCCTGTCCTCGAGCCGGGTCTCCGCGTCCGCGCTCACAGATGGATCCCGCACTCGCTCTTGCCCGTACCGGACCAGCGTCCGGCGCGGGCGTCCTCGCCCTCGAGGACGCGCCGCGTGCACGGGGCGCAGCCGACGGACGCGTATCCGTCCGAGAGCAGAGGGTTGGTGAGCACACCGTGCTCGGTGACGTAGGAGTCGACGTCGTCCTGCGTCCAGCGGGCGATGGGGGAGACCTTGACCTTCCCGCGCCGCTGGTCCCAGCCGACGACGGGAGTTCCCGCGCGGGCCGGCGACTCGTCGCGGCGCAGGCCCGTCGCCCACGCGTCGAACTCCCGCAGCCCCTCCTCCAGCGGCGCGACCTTGCGCATCGCGCAGCACAGGTCGGGGTCGCGGTCGTGCAGCTTCGGGCCGTGCTCCGAGTCCTGCTCGGCGACGGACCGGCGCGGCGTCAGCGTGACGACCTCGACGTCCATGACGGCGGCGACGGCGTCCCGCGTTCCGATGGTCTCCGGGAAGTGGTAGCCCGTGTCGAGGAACACCACCTGCACACCCGGCATCACCCGCGAGGCCAGGTGCGCCACCACGGCGTCCTCCATGGACGAGGTGACGCAGAAGCGGCGTCCGAAGGCCCCGGCGGCCCAGCGCAGGATCTCCAGCGCCGGCGCGTCCTCCAGCTCGCGTCCCGCTTCCAGCGCGAGCTGCCGCAGCTGTGCCGCGGAGTGCCGCTGAGCGGTGGTCATCGCGTCACGCCCCCTTCCGGGTCCTGTCCGCCGTCGATGCCCGGGCCTCCCGGGCCGGAGGCGTCCGCCGGGCCGGCGGGGCTCCCCGGGGCCAGGCCGCGGGCCAGCAGCCCGAGGAACGCGAGCCGGAACGCCCGGTTGCAGGCGGCGCACTCCCACGCCGCGCCCTTGCCGCCCCCGGCCTCCGCGTCGGACGGACGCAGATCCTCGTCGCCGCAGTACGGGCAGTAGAACGGTGCCGCTCGCTCGCTCATGGTGTCTCCGTCCCCCGCTCAGCCTCGGCACGCTCATACGCGTCGGCTTCCCTCGTCACTGCTCGCTCCTTCGTCGCTGCGCGGTTCCTCGGTCCAGCCGTCGCCGCGTGCCGAGGCTCGCTCACTTGAGGGCACCCTCTTCCGCGCGGGCCGCCCACTGGGCGAAGCGTTCACCGTCCTCGCGCTGCGCGCGGAAGTTGAGGAGCACCCGCTCGATGTAGTCGGGCAGTTCGCGGGCGGTGACCTTCAGGCCGCGCACCTTGCGGCCGAAGCCCGGCTCCATGCCGAGGGAGCCGCCGAGGTGCACCTGGTAGCCCTCGACCTGCTCGCCGTCCGAGTCGGTGACGAGCTGGCCCTTGAGGCCGATGTCGGCGACCTGGATGCGGGCGCAGGAGTTGGGGCAGCCGTTGAGGTTGATCGTGACCGGCTCGTCGAAGTCCGGGAGCCTGCGCTCGAGTTCGTCGATGAGCGAGGAGCCGCGCGCCTTCGTCTCGACGATGGCCAGCTTGCAGAACTCGATTCCCGTGCAGGCCATCGTGCCCCGTCGGAAGACCGAGGGACGGGCGGTGAGGTCCAGCGCCTCCAGCGCGTCCGTGAGGGGCTGCACCTCGTCCTCGGTGACGTCGAGGACGATCATCTTCTGCTCGGCGGTCGTTCGGACGCGGTACGAGCCGTGCGACTCGGCGAGGTCGGCGATCTTCGCCAGCGTCCCGCCGTCGACGCGGCCCACGCGCGGCGCGAAGCCGACGTAGTAGCGGCCGTCCTTCTGCTGGTGGACGCCGATGTGGTCGCGCCACTGCTGCACAGGCTTCTCCGGCGCGGGCCCGTCGGCCATCCTGCGCAGCAGGTACTCGTCCTCCAGCACCTGGCGGAACTTCTCGGGGCCCCAGTCGGCGACGAGGAACTTGATGCGGGCCCGGGTCCGCAGACGCCGGTAGCCGTAGTCGCGGAAGACGGAGACGATGCCCTCGTGCACGTCGGCGACCTCGTCGAGCGGCACCCAGGCGCCCAGCCTGACCCCGAGCTTGGGGTTGGTGGACAGACCGCCGCCGACCCACACGTCGAAGCCCGGGCCGTGGTCGGGGTGTTCCACGCCGACGAACGCGACGTCGTTGATCTCGTGGGCGACGTCGAGGAGGGGCGAACCGGAGACCGCGGTCTTGAACTTGCGGGGCAGGTTCGAGTACGCCGGATTGCCGATGACGCGGCGGTGGATCTCGTCGATGGCGGGCGTGCCGTCGATGATCTCGTCGGCGGCGATCCCGGCCACCGGCGAGCCGAGGATGACGCGCGGCGTGTCCCCGCACGCCTCCGTCGTGGACAGGCCGACGCCCTCCAGCCGCCGCCAGATCTCCGGCATGTCCTCGATGCGGATCCAGTGGAACTGGACGTTCTGCCGGTCGGTGATGTCGGCGGTGCCGCGCGCGAACTCCTGCGAGATCTCGCCGATGACGCGCAGCTGCCGGGTCGTCAGCTGCCCGCCGTCGATGCGGACGCGGAGCATGAAGTACTCGTCGTCCAGCTCCTCCGGCTCCAGGACGGCCGTCTTGCCGCCGCTGATGCCGGGCTTCCGCTGCGTGTAGAGGCCCCACCAGCGCATCCGTCCGCGCAGGTCCGCCCCGTCGATGGAGTCGAAGCCGCGGTGCGCGTAGATGGTCTCAATGCGTGTCCGCACGTTGAGACCGTCGTCGTCTTTCTTCGTCTGCTCGTTGCCGTTGAGCGGAGTGAAGTGCCCAGCGGCCCACTGCCCTTCGCCGCGGTGGCGGCCGGCTTTGCGCCGGCTCGGGGCGGAAGCGGGCTGCTTGGAGGTGTCAGCCATGTTGGTCGTCCTTCGGGGCGTCCTTGGGGTTCCCGGTGCGGGCGCCGTGCCGGGGGCGCGGCCGGTCTCGGGAACGATCCTGGGCGGCGGGCGTCGCTCAGCAGTCCCTGACCTGCGCGTACGTCGATGACGTGCGGCCACGGGCAGGCAGGGCCGATGCGGTTCGAGCGGGGAGTGGGCGCGCCCGCGTCAGTGAGGGCGGCAGGTGTGTCGGCGGTGCTGGGACTGTCAGCCCGCCTGACAGATGGCGCTGGACATGCGGCCGAGGTCGACGTGGCGTCGACTCACCAAGGCGATTCCAGCGCGAGACATGACGGAAGCCTCGCACGGCGCGGAACGGGCAGTCCACTGCCGTCCATATCACGGACGTAATTGTCTCGCTCTATGAGACGAGGTGTCGCCGCTCACATATCCGCAGGTCGGGACCCCTGCGACGGCTCCCGTCGGTCCGGGCGCGGCACCAGGGGAGCTGCTGGGGCCGGGCCCTGACCCGCGGACGCGGGTGTTGCCGACGCGTTCGCTGCGGGCGCGGCCGGCTCCTGCGCGACTTCCTTGGCGAAGATGCGGAACCCCCGCCGCTGGTAGTTGCGCAGCGCGTGCGGCCCGTCCTTTGTGCAGGTGTGCAGCCACACGCGGTTCGTCGGCTCCCTGTCCGGCCAGCGCTCCGCCATGTCCCAGGCCCGCGCGGCCCCGAACCCGAGGAGGTGCGCGCCGATGCGGCGCCCACGGAAGGCCGGCAGCAGCCCGAAGTAGCTGATCTCCACGGCCCGGCCCGGACGCGTGGCACGCGCGGAGGTGTCCGGGCTCGCACCGTCGAGTTCCATGAATCCCGCGGGGGTGCCCCGCTCGTAGGCGACCCACGTCTCGACGCCCGGACGCTCCAGCCACTCCTGCCACCGCGCGCCGGGCCACGGCAGCCGGTCCGTCCACTCGACGTCCGCTCCGACGGACGCGTAGAGGAAGCGGCTGAACTCGGCGCTCGGCACCTGCGCCCGCACGATCCGGACGCCGGCCGAGGGTTCGGGCCCCGGGGCCTCCCGCAGGTCGCCGGGCGCGGTCTGCTCCAGGTACCAGGTGGTGACCGTCCTCATTCCCGGGTCGACGGTCATGCGCCCGCCCCGTTCCCGGCCGGCAGCGGGGACTGGCGGTGGACGCGCATGCCGCGGAGGCGGTTGAGGGCGGCGGCCGTCTCGAAGCGGCGCGGGACGGCGAAGTCCTCGTCCCGCACCGCCAGCAACGACTCCGCCCCGCGTGCCAGGTCCCGGTCGAGCAGGTCCAGCGCCTCGGCGAGGGTGCGCTCGCCGTCCACGTGGCCGCGGCGCACCATGATTTCCAGGGCGAGGCCGATGCCCGTCACCTGCCGGGAGTCGGTGATCTGCTCCACGGACCGCAGGTCCACCTCGTGCTCGCCGAACGTCAGCGCGTCCTCTCCGCGGGAGCGTACGCGCCTGCGTCCGCGCGACTCGGCCTCCAGGGAGGACGGTTCGGGGACCCGGTGCACGACAGCAGGGAACGACTCGGCCTCCGCGTGCCGCCCCGTCGGCACGGAAGCCACCTCGCGGGCGCGCGCCGTGACGTCCGAGGGACGGTAGGCGTCCATCATCAGCACCCGGTCCGCGACCTCCAGGTAGTCGCCGGAGCCGCCCATGACGAGCACCGTCGAGACGCCGTGGTCGCGGTGGAGTGAGCGTACGGAGTCCACGAAGGGGGTCAGCGGCTCGCGGTCCTTCGCCACCAGCGCCTGCATGCGGGCGTCGCGGATCATCAGGTTCGTGGCGGCGGTGTCCTCGTCGATGAGCAGCACCCGCGCACCCGCCTCGACGGCCTCGCAGAGCGACGCCGCCTGCGAGGTGGAGCCCGAGGCGTTGTCCGTGGAGAAGTCCGTGGTGTCCGAGCCGTCGGGCAGGTGGTCGACGAAGGCGTGCACGTCGACCCGCTCGACCCGTCGCCCGTCCTCGGCCCGCAGCTTCACCGTCTCGGGCCGTGAGACGACGCGTTCGCGGCCGTCTCCCGGTACGTGGTCCCAGACGCCCGTCTCCAGCGCGCGCAGCAGCGTGGACTTGCCGTGGAAGCCGCCGCCGACGACCAGGCTCACGCCCTCCGGCAGGCCCATGCCGGTGACGGTGCCCGCGTGCGGCAGCTCCACCGTCACCCGCAGGTTCTCCGGCGAGAGGAACGGCACGACTCCGGGGCCGCTCGCCGGGCGGTCGTCGACGCCGCTGCCGCGCGGCAGCACCGCGCCGTCGGCGACGAACGCCACCAGGCCCAGCCCGGGCAGGGCCGCGCGCAGTGCGTCGGAGTCCTCGACCGTCTCCACGAACTCCCGTACGGCCGCCGCGTCCAGAGCCCCGTAGCGCAGTGCGCGCTCCGCCACGCGGGGCACGGTGCGGCGCATCAGGCGCTGCGCGTAGCGGGCGTCGATGCGGCGGCCCTTGCCCGGCAGGGCCAGGCCGAAGCGGAGCGTCACACCGCCGTCGGCGCCGACCGTGCAGGAGCTGCGGTCCAGCACCTCCTGGCCGCCCGCGTCGACGCGCAGCGACTTCTCGCCGTGCGCGGCCTCGGCGGCGCGCCGGGCAAGGAAGCTCGCCAGCGCCCGGCGGCGCACGGGCGTCGCCCACAGCTCCGCGGGGAACGCGGCGGCATCCGGCGGCAGGTGGAGGGCGGCCCGCGCCGGCGGAGCGAAGGGGTCTGCCTGGGCCCGTACCAGCCGCAGCGTCGCGCCGGACCGGCCGTCACCGGGCAGTCTCCAGGTGCCGACCAGACCTTTGTAGCGGCCGTACGGCGCGCCTTCGAGGCGTCCGAGCTGCTCCTCCAGGCCCTCGCGCGGGGCGGCCTGCTCCCGTGGCACTGAGTGAGTTCCTTCCGCCGGGGGGCTTCTGCGACGGGACGATACATAACGCCCGCGAGGGCGCGGACCTGGGGCGACCGGTACCCGGCCGCGCCGCACCGGCGCGGCGGCTTCCGCCTCCGCTGCCCGGGGCCGCACCGGGCGTGCCCGTTCCCTGCCCGTTGCGGGCGGCCCGTCGTTGACAGGGAAACGGGCGGCTGCTGGACTCCAGCGCGGGTCGCGGCGGCTGCCGCCCGCCCCCTGCCGCACCGGCCCGGTCCGTCCACTCCACCACCCCACCGTGAGGTCCCGAGCATGCCCGTGTACGAGCCGTCCGCACCGACTTCCCCCGCCGAGGGCGCCGCGCCCGTCGCGGTGCTCGGGGAGTGCGTCGCCGACGCCTTCGTGCGGGCACCGTCCGCGAGCGCGGGCACGCCCGCCATCGGGCTGGACGTACTCCCCGGCGGCGGCCCCGCCAACACGGCGGTCGCCCTGGCGCGGCTCGGCACGCCCACCCGATTCCTCGGACGGCTCTCCTCCGACGTCTTCGGCCGTCTCTTCCGCGACCATCTCGCCGCCTCGGGCGTCGACTTGAGCCGGACGGTCGCCGCGAGCGAGCCGAGCACCCTCGCCGTGGCCGACCTCGACGACGACGGACGGGCCGACTACTCGTTCCACGCGGAGAACACCGCCGACTGGCAGTGGACTCCGCGGGAGCTCGCCGCCGCCTCCGGCGGCCCCCTCTCCTGCCTGCACACGGGTTCGCTGGCGCTGGTGCGGACGCCGGGCGGCCCGGCCGTCGAGGAGCTGCTGGAGGACGCGGCCACCCGCGCCACCGTCTCCGTCGACCCCAACGTGCGCCCGCTCCTCGTCGAACCCGCCGTCTACCGGGCCGCGCTGCCGCGCTGGTGCGCCGCCGCGGACATCCTGCGGCTCTCCGACGACGACCTCGCCCACCTCATGCCCGAGGGCGCCTCCCCGGAGGCGGCGGCGGACATCTTCCACCGGGACGGCGTGCCCCTCGTCGTCGTCACCCTCGGCGCAGGCGGCGTCTTCGCGTCCCTCGGCGGGGAGCGGCTGCGGGTTCCCGCCCCTCAGGTGGACGTCGTCGACTCCGTGGGTGCGGGCGACACCTTCATGGCCGGATTCCTGCACTCGCTGCACGGCGCGGGGGCACTGGGCGGCCGCCTGGACGGCCTCCGTCCCGGCCAGGTCAAGGACGCGATGGCGTTCGGCGCCCGCGTGGCGGCGGCGGTCTGCGCGGTGCGCGGCGCGAACCCGCCCTGGGCGAGCGAGCTGTAGCGGTACTTTTCCCGCCGCTTCCGCTGCCTTGTGCCTCTTTGTTCCTGGTGGGACGCATTCGGGACGCGAGCAGGCGCCCGCACCTTCAAGACTTCTCCGGGGTAATGCCAAGCGCTGGCAAGTTCTCCGTCCGGGCTGCCAAATTAGCCAACCCGTTCACCCTCTCGGCGTACGCTGCCCGCGCAGGCGGCTCCAGTGATCGAACTGGGCCCGCCGCAGGCCGTACACCGGCGGCCGGCCCCCGTTCCCCCAGAACCGGGCCCGCCGTGTCACCACAGAAGTTCGCAAGGAAGGACCTCCGGGTTGCCGCTCTTCACCAGCTCCCGCCGGCTGCAGAAACAGGACGAGGCAACCCCGGAGGGCGCCTCGACAGACGCTTCCCCGGAGAGCGTTCGGACGGAGACGGCCGCCGACGAGGAGGCCGCCGCCGGTGAGGGGGCGGCCGCTGACACGGAGACGGCCGCTGCCAAGGGTGGGGCCTCCGGTGGCGTGCGGGGCTGGCGGGCCGAGTACCCGGCCGCGGCCCGCTGGACGAAGCACGGCACGACTGTGCTGGCGGCTCTTCTCGTATACGTCGCGCTCGTCCTGCCGAACGAGATGGACCGCCTCACCCTCGGCGCGTTCCTGCGAATACCCGGGGAGGCGATCTTCGGCGTCGCGCTGTTGCTGGTCCTCCCGCCCAGGGCGAGGCGGGGCACCGCCACGGCCATGGGCGCCGCGCTGGGCCTGCTGACCGTCCTGAAGTTCTTCGACATGGGCTTCTACGAGTTCCTGGACCGCCCCTTCGACCTCGTCCTGGACTGGGTGCTCTTCGACGACGCCGAGTCCTTCCTCGAGGACACCGTCGGCAAGGCCGGGGCGATCGCAGCCGTCATCGGCCTCGTCGTACTGATCATCGCCCTGCTCGTCCTCAGCGCCCTCGCCGTCCGCCGGCTGGGCCCCATCGTCCTGCGCGACATCCGGCTGGCGACGCGGACGACGCTCGCTCTTGCCACCGCGTGGTTCACCCTCGCGACGCTGCAGATACCGGGAATCGACGTGCCGGTCGCCTCCAAGATCACCGCGGGGCTCGTCAACAACCGCATCGAGCAGGTCGGGGACGGGCTCGAGGACGAGCGGATATTCGCCAAGGAAGCCGCTCACGACAAGTTCGAGAACACGCCGCCGGACGAGCTGCTGACCGGACTGCGCGGCAAGGACGTCATCTTCGCGTTCATCGAGAGCTACGGCCGCGACGCGATCGAGAACCCGGAGATGTCCGCGGGCGTCAACGCCGGTCTCGCGGACGGCAAGGAGCGTCTCGAGGGAGCCGGATTCTCCTCCCGCAGCGGCTGGCTCACCTCTCCCGTGACGGGCAGCGGAAGCTGGATGGCACACGCGACGTTCATGTCGGGCCTGTGGATCGACAACCAGCAGCGCTACCGCACCCTCACCTCCAGCGACCGGCTGACCCTCACCCGGGCCTTCCGCCGCACCGAGGACTGGCGGACCGCGGGCATGATGCCGGGCGTCACCAAGGCGTGGCCGGAGGGCAAGTTCTACGGCCTCGACCACGTCTACGACTCACGTGAAATGGGCTACAAGGGCCCCAAGTTCAGCTGGTCGCCGGTGCCCGACCAGTACACGATGAAGGCGTACGAGCGTCTTGAGAGCGGCAAGAAGAACCGCAAGCCCCTCATGTCGGAGATCATCCTCGCCACCAGCCACAACCCCTGGGCGCCGCTGCCGAAGATGATCGGCTGGGACGAGGTCGGCGACGGGTCCGTCTACCACCGGATCAAGAAGGCCGGGAAGGACCCCAAGGACGTCTGGCGGGACGAACGGCAGGTACGCCGGGAGTACGCGCGTTCCGTCCGGTACTCGATGAAGACCCTCACGTCCTACCTGGAGAAGTACGGCCACGACGACACCGTCCTCGTCGTCCTCGGCGACCACCAGCCGAACCCGACCGTCGTCGGCAACCACGCCAGCCGGGACGTGCCGGTCTCCGTCATCGCCAAGGACGACAAGGTCATGGACCGCATCCACGACTGGAACTGGAAGGACGGTCTGCGGCCCGACAAGGACACCCCGGTCTGGCGCATGGACAAGTTCCGCGACCGGTTCATGACCGCCTACGGGCCCGACGGGGACTCGGTGTCCTCCGGCACCGGCACGGCGGACGGCGACAAGCCCGGCAAGGAGGGCTCCGGCAAGGAGGGCTCCGGCGAAGGTGAGTCCGGCAAGGACAAGGGCGACGAGGGCAAGTCCGGGGGCGGCAAGAAGGACTAGAAGTCCGTTCCGTCAGGAGCCCACGGACCGTCCCAGGCCGATCGCGCGGTCGAACTCCGGTTCCGCGCACCGGGAGTGCGCGCGTCGCGGCGCCGACTGCCGTACCGGGCGCAGCGGTCGGCTCGGAAGCGGGCGGTGGGAACAGGTCTTCCGCGTGGGTGGGCGGGACCGCCGGAAGGCCGCCGGAAGCCGTGCCCGTCCGGGTCGCGCTGCTCCGGAACGGTGTGCGGGATCACCCCACGAGGCGTGTCCCGGAGGCGCTCCGGATCCAGGCCGCCACCCCAGGCACGTGCCTAGCGCTGCGACGGGTTGCCGTGCAGCTTGCGCCGTTCCCGGTGGTTGGGGTGGCGGACGACCACTCCTCCTCCCGGGCCGCCGGACCCGGTGAGCCGGATCAGCGGAGTCCCCGGGAGCCGGTCGGGTGTGGTCTCGTCCTTCAGGCCGCCGACGCCGGGTTCCACGCCGCCGGCGTCTGCGGCCCAGCCGTCGGGGATGACGACCGTGACACCGGAGATCTCGCCGTGCGCCTCCACCGCGACCTCCGGGAGACGGCACTCGACCCGGGTGAAGTCGATCTTCACGCCCCCGACGCCTCCGTAAGCGACCACACGCCTGGGGACCTCCCAGCGCCCGGGGCCCAGGGACGCGCCGAGCATGCCGCCCTTGACCACCAGCGGCGGCCGGTCCTCCGGGGAAGGCGGCCTCGGCAAGTCGGCGGTCAGGGCGGCCAGTTCGCCGTAGGTCCTGGACTTCAGGGCCTGCTCCAGACGCGAGTCCAGCTCGTCGAGGCCGATGCGCCCCTCGGCCGCCGCGTCGCGCAGCTGCTCCACCACCGCTTCGCGGTCGTCGTGGGAGGCGCGGAGCTCGCCTGACGGAGCGGGGCGCGGTGAGGGCTCAGGCGGCTGGGCGGTCATGTCCGACAGGGTATGCAGCCGGCGGACTCAGCGGACCGGGACCGCGAATCCCGCGCAGGGGCCGGGAGATGCGCTTCTCGGCCACGTTTCGGCCACGGACCGCGGCAGTACGTCCCGAAGACCGCCGACGCCCGAGGGGCCGGCCGGGAGCGTGCGTCCCGGCCGGCCCCTAGGCCGTCGCGGGACGCGCCCTCTCCACGATCGACGGCAGGTCGAGCGTGTGCGGCAGCGTGCCGAAGGCCGCGCCCCAGTCGCCGCCGAGCCGGGAGGCGCAGTAGGCGTCGGCCACCTCCGGCGGGGCGTACCGCACCAGCAGTGATCCCTGGAGCACCTGCGCCATCCGCTCGACGAGGCGGCGCGCACGCGCCTCGATGCCCTCCAGGTCGGCGAGTTCGGCCAGGAGGTCCTTCGTGGCCGCGTCCAGGCGGTGGTCGGCTCCGCGGGCAAGGCCGATCTCCGTGAGGAACGCGTTCAGCGCCTCCGGGGAGCGCTGCAGCGCGCGCAGCAGGTCCAGGGCCTGGACGTTGCCGGAGCCCTCCCAGATCGAGTTGAGCGGCGACTCGCGCAGCATCCTGGGCATGCCCGACTCCTCGACGTACCCGTTGCCGCCGAGGCACTCCAGGGCCTCGCCCACCACGGGCGTGCAGCGCTTCGTCACCCAGTACTTGGCGGCGGGGACCGCGAGACGCAGCAACTGCCGTTCCTGCTCGGCGTCCTGGCCGCCGCCCTGGGCCGCGTCGAACGCGGACGCGAGCCGCATCGTCAGCGCCGTCGCCGCCTCCGACTCCAGCGCCAGGTCGGCCAGGACGTTCTGCATCAGCGGCTTGTCCGTCAGCAGTCCGCCGAACGCGCTGCGGTGCGCGGTGTGGTGCGTGGCCTGCGCGACCGCGTGGCGCATGAGGGCGGCGGAGCCCGTCACGCAGTCCAGCCGGGTCGCGGCGACCATCTCGATGATGGTCGGCACGCCCCGCCCCACCTCGCCCACGCGCCGCGCCCACGTCGTCCCGTCGAACTCGACCTCGCTGGAGGCGTTGGAGCGGTTGCCGAGCTTGTCCTTCAGCCGCTGCACGCGGAAGGTGTTGCGCGACCCGTCGGGCAGTACGCGGGGCACGAGGAAGCAGGTGAGGCCCTCGCCCTCTCCGCCGCCCGTCACCTGCGCGAGCACAAGGAAGACGTCCGACATCGGCGCGGAGCAGAACCACTTGTGCCCCGTCAGCACGTACTCGCCCTCGCCCTCGCCGCCGCCGCTGACCGGAACGGCCTGCGTCGTGTTCGCGCGTACGTCGCTGCCGCCCTGCTTCTCGGTCATCCCCATGCCGGCGATGGCGCCAGGCTTCTGCGTCGCCGGCCGGTCCAGGCCGGGCGCGTAGGTGTGCGAGGAGAGCAGCGGCTCCCAGACGGCGGCCAGGGACGGCTCCTTGCGCAGGGCGGGCACCGCGGCGTGCGTCATCGACACCGGGCAGCCGTGGCCCGCCTCGACCTGCCCCCACACGTAGAAGCCCGCGGTCCGGCGGAGCTGCCCGTCCGGCCGCGACCAGGCGTCGGTGAGGCCCGCGCCGACGGCACGGTCGAGCAAGCGGTGCCAGGCCGGGTGGAATTCGACCTCGTCGATGCGGTTGCCGTACCGGTCGTGCGTACGCAGTACGGGCGGCACCTCGTTGGCCTGCCTGCCCCACTCCTGCGCCTCCGCCGAGCCGGCGCCGCGGCCGAGTTCGCTCAGCTCGGCGCGTACCTCCTCGGCTCGTTCGGGCGCTGCGTGCCGGGCGACCGCCTCGGCGAGAGCGTGGTCGGCCGAGAAGACGTCGTAGTCGACGAGCGGCGGCGGCTGGTTGGTGACGGTGTGAGTGGAGGCTGGCATGGCAGATACGTTAAGGAGGTGCAACCAGCCGACGAAACCCCACCTCGCCCGAGCGGACGTTTCCGCAGAGCGCGCGTCATCTACCGGAACGTCCCCAAACGGAGGATGGCCTGGCTGTTGCTCAAGGACACGGTCAACTCCTGCATGGAGTACCGGGTCCTCGGCCTCGCCGCCGAGGCGGCGTTCTTCACCCTGATCTCGATCCCCCCGCTGCTGCTCGGCCTCATCGGGCTGCTGGGCTACCTCGACGCCTGGATCGGCACCGACACGATCGACTCGATCCGCACCAACTTCCTCACCGCTTCCGCCGCGGTGCTCTCCGACCGCGGCGTCGACCAGATCGCGCGTCCCCTCATCGACGACGTCATCCGCGGCGGCCAGCCCGACGTGATCTCGCTCGGTTTCGCCATCGCGCTGTGGTCCGGGTCGAGGGCGGTGAACGTCTTCATCGACACCATCACCGTGATGTACGGCCTCGACGGGCAGCGCGGCATCGTCAAGACGCGCCTGCTGGCCTTCCTGCTGTACCTCGTGGCGCTTGCCATCGGCGCGGTGGTGCTGCCGCTGATGGTCGCCGGCCCGGACGCGGTGCTGCGGCTGGTCCCGCAGGCGCAGGGGCTGGTCGCGGTCTTCTACTGGCCGGTGGTGCTGCTGCTCTCGGTCGCGTTCCTCACGACGCTCTACCACGTGTCGGTGCCGGTGCGTTCGCCGTGGCGGGAGGACATCCCGGGTGCGCTCGTCGCCCTGCTGATGTGGGTCGTCGGCAGCATCCTGCTGCGCCTGTACATCACGAGCACCGTCGAGGGCCTCACGATCTACGGCTCGCTGGCAGCGCCCGTCGCCGTGCTGCTGTGGATCGGCGTCTCCGCCTTCGCGGTGCTCGTGGGCGCCGCCGTCAACGCCGCCATCGACCACGTGTGGCCGTCCGTGGCGACCGCCGCCGCACGCCGCATGAACGAGCGCGCCCGTGAGGAGGCGGCCGCGGAGGTCATCGCCGCCGCTGCCGCCCGCAGGGCGATGCGCGACGCGGAGAGCTCCGGCGCGGAGGAACCGGGGGACGATCCGCCTGCCGAATTCCCCGAGCGGTGGACGAAGTTCCTTCCGCACGCGGACGTACGGGCGCGGCTGCGCTCGCGCCGCGACCGCTGACGCGGGGCGCGTGCGTTCCTGCGGTGCCGGGGCGCCGGCCCCGGCCGCCGGCCGGCGGAAATTCCGTGGCCGCCGCCCGCTTGCCGCGCTACAGTCCGGCGAGCGGCGTGTCCTTGCCGGGCCGCCGCCCCGGAAGCTCTCGCGATGAGGAGGTGAAGACAGATGGCCGTCGTTGTGGTGGGCGCTGCCCGCATCCCGAAGTCCGTCCTCTCCACCTCCGTGGCCCCCGTCTGACGCGCAGCGGCACGCTTCGTCCGTGCGGTGCGCGCGGCACCGGGAGGGCCACCCTTCCGTGAAGGGCAATCCCGTGAACTCCTCGCTCAACTCACCGCACAACTCACCCCGCTCGCAGCGCAGTTCGTCCTCCGCCGGCCCGGCCGCCCCGCACCCCCTCGCCCGCTACGGCTGGGACGCCGACGTGGCCGACGCGTTCGCCCCCTACGACGGGCAGGGGCTCGTACCCGCCCGCGTCGTGCGCGTCGACCGCGGGCGGTGCGACGCCGTCACCGCGGAGGGCACCGTGCGCGCCGACACCGCGCCCGTGGCCACCGCCGATCCCACGCGCACGATCTGCACCGGGGACTGGGCGGTGCTCCGTCCCGGGCCCGGCTCCGGGCTCGCGGAGGTCCGCGCCGTGCTGCCGCGGCGCACGGCCTTCCTCCGCTCGACCGCCACCAACCGCTCCGAGGGCCAAGTGCTGGCCGCCAACGTCGACCACGTCCTCATCGCGACGTCGCTCGCCGTCGAGCTCGACCTCGCACGCGTCGAGCGCTTCACCGCCCTCGCATGGACGAGCGGGGCCCAGCCGCTGGTCGTCCTCACCAAGGCAGACCTCGTCGAAGACCCGGCGACGCTCGCCCAACTCATCGCCGACGTCGAGCAGTCCGCGCCGGGCGTGACGGTGCTGAGCGTCAGCGCAGCCACCGGGGACGGCCTCGACGTGCTGTCCGCGGTCGTGGCCGGGGGCACGTGCGTCCTCCTCGGCCAGTCGGGCGCCGGCAAGTCGACGCTGGCCAACGCGCTGCTGGGGGAGGAGGTGCAGGACGTCCGGGCCACCCGTGACAACGACGGCAAGGGACGGCACACCACGACGACCCGCGACCTGCTGCCGCTGCCCGAGGCGCGCGGCGGCGGCGTCCTCATCGACACCCCCGGGCTGCGCGGCGTCGGCCTGTGGGACGCGCACGAGGGAGTGGGCCGGGCCTTCGCGGAGATCGAGGCGCTCGCCGGGGAATGCCGCTTCCACGACTGCCGTCACGACAGCGAACCGGACTGCGCGGTGCTCGCCGCCGTCGAGGACGGCACCCTTCCGCACCGCCGTCTGGAGAGCTACCGCAAGCTGCTGCGCGAGAACACCCGCCTCGCGGCCCGCACGGACGCGCGGCTGAGAGCCGAGGAGAAGCAGCGCTTCAAGCAGATGTCGGCCCTGGGCCGGCACATGGCGGAGCGGAAGCGGGGCGTGCGGCGCAAGCCGTGACCGCGGGGGCATGGGAGGGCGGTTGCTACCGTCCCCCCATGCCCCTCCCGCCCGGCAGCCCGCTCGACGGCCCCTCCGCACGCGTCGGCTCCCGTGCGGGCGGGAGCGGAGCCCGTACCCGGCGGACGCCGCGGTGAGCCCGTTCGGGCCGCGCGAGTTCCAGATGGTGCTGCTGCGCCGGATGGCCGACTTCCAGCAGGACCTCGTCCAGGAGGCGCTCGTCGAACTGGGCGCCGGACGCGCGGAGATGAGGGAGGCGAACCGCCGCTGGCAGGCCATGCTGCGCGCGCCGGGCGGCCGGAGCGCCGCGGGGCGGTACCGCTCGGTGCTCGGCCCGCCGGACGGGGCCGTCCGGCGGCAGCTCGGCGATCTCGACTGCGAAGCGCTGACGTGGCGGCTGCCGCTCTGGCCCGACCTCCGCTTCGAGGTGCTGAGCCTCCCCGGCGGCGGGGCCGTCACGGAGTTTTTGGTGCGGGCTCCCGGTGCCGCGCCGCCTCCGCTGAACACCCTGGAGGACCTGACCCCGTGGTCCTGCACGGTCGACGAGGCGGCGCGCGCCTTCGCCCCGGCCCGGCCCCTGGAGGGCTCGGCGCCGAGCCGCTGGCGTCTGGGCTTCACCGTCCGCGACGCCGCGGGCCTACGGCACGGAGTGATCGCCGAGTTCACCTGGGGGCTGCTGCAGCGGCTCCCCGAGGTGCGCGCCCTACCCGGCGGCCCGGAGCTGCCGTAGCCTGAACGCATGACCTGGCGACATTGACCCTCACGGGATTCCAGAAGCACCGCGGCGACGGCCCGGGCCCGGCCCCGGCGTTCCGCCGCAGTGGGGCGCCTTGCCCGACGGCTGTGCGCGTACGCCTTCTTCGAAGACCTGATCCTGCTCTACCCGGTCTACGCGCTGCTCTTCGCCGAGCACGGCCTGTCCACTGGTGAGATCTCCTCCCTGTTCATCATCTGGTCGTGCGTGACCTTCGTCCTGGAAGTGCCTTCCGGGATGTGGGCCGACCTCTTCTCACGGCGCCTGCTGGTCGTCCTCGCGCCCCTGCTGACCGGTGCCGGTTTCGCACTGTGGACGTGGCTGCCCTCGTACCCGGCGTTCGCGTGCGGGTTCCTGCTGTGGGGGGCGGGCGGCTCGCTGTCCTCGGGCTCGCTGCAGGCCCTCGTCTACGAGGAGCTGGCCCGCCACGGCGCGACGGCCTCGTACGCCCGGATCATGGGCCGTTCGCAGGCGATGGGCACCACCGCCATGATGGCGGCGACCGCCCTGGCCGGACCGGTACTCGGCGCGGGCGGCTACGAGGCCGTCGGGGCGGCGAGCGTCGTGGTGTGCCTGATCGGCGCGGCCGTGGGCCTCACCCTGCCCGAGCCGCGGCGCGGCAGCGCGCGCGGAGCCCGCCCGGACGACGGCGAGCGGAATGCGGGCGGTACGCCGGAGCGCGGGTTCGGCGCCGTACTCCGCGCCGGAGCCGCCGAACTGCGCGGCTCGCGCGCCGCTCTGCGCGCCGTGCTGCTGAGCTCAGCCGTCACCGGTGCGCTGATGATCGACGAGTACGTGCCGCTCCTCGTGGGGTCGATGGACGTCGCCGCGTCGACGGTGCCCACGCTGATGCTGCTCGTCTCGGCGGGTGTGGCGGTGGGCGGCTGGTGCGCGGGCCGCGGTACGCCACGGCTCCTGGGACCCGCGCTGGGCGTGGCGGCCCTGGCGCTGGCGGCGGGCTCGGTGAGCGGTCCCGCCGGAACGCCGCTGCTGGCCCTGGCGTTCGGGATCTTCCAATGGGCGATGGTCACCTGCGACGCGCTGCTCCAGGACCGGGTGACCGACCGGGCACGCGCGACGGTCGCCTCCGTGGCGGGCTTCGGCGCCGAAGTGTTCTCGGTGCTGCTGTGCGCCGCCTACGGCCTGGGCTCCGCCCGGTGGGGGCACAGCACGCTGTTCGTGCTCGCCGCGGTCCCGTACCTGCTGATCGCGCTCGCACTGCTGCGGCACGGCCGGAGACCACCGGCCCCGGGGGGCGCGCCCGACGAAGGGGAGGACGAGAACGAGGACGAGGGCGAGGACGAGGGGCAGCGGGGCGCCCGGCGGTGACGTCCGCCGGCGGCGTGGGACGGCGACGTCCGAAATCCGCGAGTGGCGGACCCTGCGGCCGGAGCAGACTGGATGCCGTGATGACGGACGAGAGCAGGTACGAGGCCGTACGCAGCCGTGACGCCCGCTTCGACGGGGTCTTCTTCCTGGGCGTGCGCACGACCGGCATCTACTGCCGCCCGAGCTGCCCAGCGGTCACTCCGAAGCGGGAGAACGTGCGCTACTACCCCTCGGCGGCAGCGGCCCAGGGGGGCGGGTTCCGCGCCTGCCGCCGCTGCCGTCCGGACGCCGTGCCGGGCTCCGCCGAGTGGAACGTGCGCGCGGACCTGGTCGGGCGGGCGATGCGCATGATCGGGGACGGCGTCGTGGACCGCGAGGGCGTCTCGGGGCTCGCCCGCAGGCTCGGGTACAGCCCCCGCCAGGTGCAGCGGCAGCTGACCGCCGAGCTGGGCGCCGGCCCCGTGGCCCTCGCACGCGCCCAGCGGGCGCACACCGCGAGGGTGCTGCTGCAGACGACGTCCCTGACGGTCACGGACATCGCGTTCGCCGCCGGGTTCGCGAGCGTCCGGCAGTTCAACGACACGATGCGTGAGATCTACGCACGTACGCCGGGGCAGCTGCGCAGCGCGGCACCGCGCGGCGGGCACGGCCGGCAGCCGGCGGAGGAGGGCGCGGGCCGTCCCGCCACCACGGGCGTCGCCCTGCGGCTGGCGTACAGGGGGCCGTACGCGGCGCGGGAGGTCTTCGACTTTCTGGAGCGCCGCGCCATCGGGGGAGTCGAGGAGACTTCAGGCGCTGCCGGGTCCCGCACGTACCGGCGGACGCTGCTGCTGCCGTGCGGCACGGGCATCGTCGAAGTGGACGAACACCACGCCGGAGACCGCCCGTCGGGGCGGGAGCCGGGCGCGCCGGGGGAGACGAGCGGATGGCTCGACTGCCGGCTCCACCTGGCCGATCTCCGTGACCTGACGACGGCGGTGCAGCGCGTGCGGCGGCTCTTCGACCTGGACGCCGATCCCCTTGCGGTGGCCGAACGGCTCGGCGCGGACGAGGTGCTGGGCGAGCTCGTCGCGCGGCGCCCCGGTCTGCGGGCCCCCGGCACGGCCGACCCGCACGAGCTGGCCGTCCGCGCCGTCCTCGGCCAGCAGATCACGGTCGCGGCGGCGCGCACCCTCGCCGGACGGCTCGTCGCCGCGTACGGGAAGCCGCTGCCCTCGCCGGACGGAGCTCTCACCCACCTCTTCCCCGAGGCGGACTCGCTCGCGGAGGCACCGCTGAGCGAGCTGGGCATGCCGGAGCGCCGCCGGGCCACGATCCGTACGGTCGCCGCGGCGCTCGCCGACGGCACCGTCTCCCTGCACGCGGGCGCGGACCGCGACGAGGCGGAGCGGTCGCTGCTCGCCCTGCCCGGCATCGGGCCGTGGAGCGCGGGCTACATGCGCATGCGGGCGCTGGGCGACCCGGACGTCTTCCTGCCGGGTGACGTGGGAGTGCGGAACGGACTCGCCTTCTGCGGCGCCGACGCGGCCCTGTCCGGGCAGTGGCGGCCGTGGCGCTCCTACGCCCTGCACCACCTGTGGCAGCTCGCCGCGAGCGGCGGGCGCTGAGCGCCGGGGGCCGCCGGGCGGGACGTGCGCTCACACCCCGTCAGACCTCGTCGAGTCCCCAGCTGTGCACCCAGCGGGGGTGGACGCGGATCAGCTCGTCGCTCAGACCGGGCGCCAGGTCGTGCGGCCCCGTCAGCAGCTCCGCCTCTCCCCGGATCTCGACCCCGCGCACCGTCCACGGGTCTGTGCTCACGACGTCGTCGACCACGAGCGCGAGCCGCGGCTCGGCCAGCAGGTTGCGCCAGCGCCGGGTCTGAGCGAGGGCGACACCGCCGGAGAGGACCGTCCCGTCGTTCTGCAGGAAGTACCCCACGGGGTTCACCTGCGGCTGGCCCGAGGGGTCGACCGTGGCCATGCGGCACAGCCGCCGGCCGGCGAGATAGGCGCGTTCGGCCTCGCCGAGGGACCGGCCGCGTGGTGAAGCGCTCATGACGGAAGGCTCACACGCCGGGGACGCGCACGCACCGGGCGCCGGTCCGACCGGGCGGCCGGTGCGGGGCCGGGACTGCCGCCCGGGGAGGTCTTCCCCGCCGCGAGTGCGGGCAACAATATGAGCATGACTCAGCAGGGGAGGCCTCGCGGACCGCACTCGGGCCGGCAGGACGACTGGTGGAGCCAGTTGTACGACCCGGGGTCACCGGACACCGGCCGCAGCGGCGCGGGCGACACCCTCGACGACCGCTACGCGTCCGTGCGGCGCACGATGGGCCCCGCCACGGCACCACCCGCCTCGCCGCCGCCCGCCGCACCACCCGCCTCGCCGCCGCCCGCCACGGAGCAGGAGCCGCCCGCGCAGCCGCCCGCCACGACGCCCGCGTCGGACGGGCCCGAGCCCGCCGGCCCTGGGCCCGTGGCGTCCGAGCCCGCCGGGCCGGAGGCCGTGACGCCGGACGTCCCCCGGAGCCCCGCGCACGTCGGAGAACGGCCGCCGACGTACGAAGCGGAGCCCGCGACCTTCCCCGCCGCCGACCCCGCCGCCCTGTCCGAACTCGTCCCCGACACGGTGCTGGACGGGGCGCACTACGGCGGACTCACCCTGCGTGCCGCGTCGTTGCGCGGTGACTCCGCCCGCCACCGCGGCGCGCTGCGGCGCGACGCCCTGCTGACCGCGCGGTTCGGTTCGGGGGAGTCCGCCCTGCTGCTGGTCGCCGTCGCGGCGGGCGGCCGGGCGGCGACGGGCGGGCACAGAGCGGCACGCGAGATCTGCCACTCGATGGGAGAGGTGGCGGGACGCAGCCACGCACGCCTGGCCGAGGACATACGCGCCGACCGGCGCGATGCGCTCAAGCCCGGCCTGCAGCGGCTGACGGAGCGCTGCTACGGCAAGCTGCGCGCGCAGGCGGCGGCGCTGGGCGTCCAGCCGGAGGAGTACACCGCCGACCTGCGCTGCCTGCTGCTGTCGGCCGACCCGCGCTGCCGTACACGGGTCTTCTTCGGCTGGGGGGACGCGGGACTCTTCCGGCTGCGCTCCGGGTCCTGGCGCGACCTGGAGACCGGCCCGGGCGGCTCCGCCCTGCACCCCGGTGAATCCGAGGCGAACGGCTCCGGGCAGGAGCCGGCCGCCTCCTCCGCCGGGCTCCTCGACCCCTCGGAACTCGCCGACCTGGCCGCGCTGAGCGTCCCCTCCACGCAGCGCGTGCCCGTGCCGCCGCCCGCTCCCCGCCAGGACCCCGACGCGTTCCGGTTCCGCGCCACGGAGGCGCAGCCGGGTGATGTCCTGCTGCTGTGCAGCCAGGGGCTCGCGGCTCCGCTGCGGGGTGAGCCCGCCTTCGCCCGGCAGCTGGCCGGTGCGTGGACGGACAATCCCGAACCGCCGGGCCTGGCGGCGTTCCTGGCGGACGTCCAGCTCCGGGTACGGGGTTACGCGGACGACCGCACGGCCGTCGCCGTCTGGGAAGGCTGACCGGGCGCCGGCCGGTACGAGGACGGCCCGGAAATGCGGCTTCCTGACGATGAGACAGGTTCACCCGATCTGTCCGTGTCCGTCCACGCATGCGAATTACGCGCGCTCAATACTGCTCGGGTGAGCCGGCGTCCAGCCGGCCGTCGAGGAGAGGAGACGCGTATGAAGATGAACCGTGCGATCAGCGCAGGCGTGCTGGCCCTGGGGCTGCTGGCCGGCGGCGGATGGTCCGCGCAGGCGGACTCGGCGAGCGCGCAGAAGCCCGCCGGGGGCGCGAAGATCCCGGGCTACGAGGTCGTCAGGCTGGAGAACCAGAACGTTCCCAACTTCCAGCGCCGCGTCGCCCGCTGCCCGAAGGGCAAGAAGGTCATCGGCGGCGGCGCCGAGGCGCGCGGCAACGAGGCGATCCTGGTCGGCAGCTTCCCCACCGACGACAACCGCGGCTGGATCGGCCTGGGCAGGCAGCCCGGCAGCCCCACCGTCGGCATCAGCGTGTTCGCGATCTGCGCCTACACCGGCCGCTGAGCCGCGTCCCCGGCCTGAACGCGTAGACCCCGCACCGGCCTGAAAACAGACGGACACCGGCCCGGCCCGCCCCCAGGGGGCAGGCCGGGCCGGTTCCGTTCTCCGGGCGGCCGGCGTCAGCCGGGCCGGTCACCCGAACTGCCGCTCGATCTGGGAGAGTTTCTCCTCCAGCGAGTCGAGCCGCGGGCTCGCCGCGCCGACGGATCCGTCCAGATCGCCGACGCCGCCGCCCATTCCGCTCGCGGGTCGCGAACGCAACGGCAGCATCCCCGTACCGGCCTCGCCCACTGCCTGGGCCGGGACGGCCGCAGCGGGCGCCGGAGCGTCCGTGTCGGGGTGTTCCCGGCCGCGTCCCCGCCGCCGGTGCTGGCGGTTCAGCGCCTTGACGCGGGCCCGGTCGAGCTTCTCCTGCTCGCGCCGGCGGAGACGTTCCTGCTCCTGCCGGCGGCGCTCGTCCCGGACCTCTTCCACCGCCTCGTCGAGCGTCCGTACGCCCTCGAGCAGCATCAGGGACCAGGCGCGGAAGGTCTCGCGCGGTGCCCGGAGCCAGCGCACCACGCGGATCTGCGGCAACGGCCTCGGGACGAGGCCCTGTTCGCGAAGGGCGGCCCGCCGTGTCTGCTTGAGCGCCCGGTCGAAGAGGATCGCCGCGGAGAGCGACATGCCGGCGAAGAACTCCGGCGCCCCGGCATGGCCGTCGCCCCGCGGCGCGTGCACCCAGTTGAACCACGCGGCGGCCCCCGCGAACGCCCAGACGAGCAGCCGCGACCCGAGGGACGCGTCCCCGTGGCTGGCCTCGCGCACCGCGATGACGGCCGAGAACATCGCCGCTCCGTCAAGCCCGAAGGGGACCAGGTACTCCCATCCGCCGGAGAGGCGCAGGTTCTGCCTTCCGAAGCCGACGAGGCCGTGGAAGGAGAGCGCCGCGGCGACCGCCGCGCAGCAGAACAGGAGCAGGTACGCGGCGGTGGCGTACAGGGTCTCCTTGCGTCTGCGCCGCTGCTCCATCTGCTCCCAGGAGTCCGCGTGTTCGTCGCCGCCCTTCCCTCCGGCGGCCCGTGTCCGTGCGATCACCACCGCCGCCGCGAGGGCGCCGGCGAGCAGCACGGCGCTCGCCACCACCCAGCTCAGCGGTATGTCCGTCACTCTCATCGGTCTGCCCCTTGCCGCCCGGAGCGGGCAGGCCGGTGGCCCGCCGGCGCCGTGCTCGCCTCGGCTGCTGCGTTGTCGCGGAGCATCCTGGCGCAGCGGAGGCCGCAAGAAGGTGAATTCGGTACAACTGGCCGCCAACGGGGGGCAGTCCGCATCGACGGGGGCGTTGTGTGTCGAACTGCTCAGCGATCGGGGGACAGGCGCGCGACCCGTTCCGCGTCGCACGTGCGGGGGCACGTCACGCAGGTGTCCTCCGGGCGCAGCGTGTAGTAGAGGCAGCAGCTCGCCCGGTCCCGGGTGGTGAGCAACTCGCCCTTCTTGCCGGTGAGTCGACGGAAACCGGCGCCCTGCGCGTACGGAGTGGTGCCGCCGGGGAGAAGCGCACCCGCCTCGCGCATCGCGCGCTCCTCCTCGCCGAGCAGGTGCCCGAGATACCAGAGCCCCTCGGTGATCTCGTCGGTCGCCATGCCCCACAGCGCCCTGCTGCCGCGCCGCACCCTGGAGCGGAACGCCTCCAGTACGGGGGTCAGGTGCTCCGCGACGGCCGCGCGCACCTCGGCGCGCAGCGCCTCCTCGTCCGCCACGACGCGGGCGCCGGGCTCGTGCGCGGCGGGATCGCCCGGCAGGCAGGCGAACTCTTCGATACGGACGGAGAGTTCACCGAGCGTCCGCTGGAAGGAGACGGCTTCGACGGGGATCCGCGGCACCCGCCGGTGCAGGAACCAGGGCATCGTGACGAGAAGGCAGACGGGCCACGCGTAGCGGTGCAGAGCGAAGCTCGCGACGACGTCGGGGCGGGGCTCCTGCCCGTAGTCCCGCCGCGCCTGCTCCGCGTCCCAGGAGAGGAAGTTCTCGAAAGTCGCGCCGCCTTCGGCCAGACGGGCGGCCCGCACCCAGCCGGCACCGGATGCCGGGGTCCCTCCCCGGGGCACCTCTCGTACGCGCAGGGCGGGAAACACCTCGGTCAGGCGCGCGTAGGCCGCGGTGAGCGGCGAGGCGAGGGACGGCTCGGACGGGGCGGGGGCGACAGCGTGCAGGGTCATGGGCGGACCACCGAATCGAAGATCACCGGCAGGTTAGCCTTACCTTATCCGATGCCGCGGAGGTTTGATCTCGCGCCGGGTCCGCCTATGGTGCACAGCGAGACCTGGAGGGGCAGATGGAGCAGACCGGAGCGGATGCGCCCGAACAGGAGGGTCGCACCGCACTCCACCCCCGCCTTTTGCCTCAGTCGCTTCCCGTGGGAGAGCAGCACCCCGCGGGGGCCGACGACGACCAGGGGGCACGGGGTGAGCATGTGCACAGCGAGCCCGCGGCACCGGGAGGGACCAGCGTCCCGGTCGTCCCGCGGGCCCGGGGAACGTCGGGATCGCGCGACGCCGCACGGGCGGCGGGCGTGGGCGCCGCCGCGACCGCCATGGGCGCCGCGGGCCCGCGGCCGTCCGGCCGCGGCACGCCCGCGAGGGGTGCCAGGGGCGTTCGCGACCCGGGCGAGGCCGGAGCGCCGAAGCAGCCGGAGCGCCACTCCGTGCGCGCGCAGGTGCTCGACGCCCTGCGCGAGGCGCTGCTTTCGGGAGAACTCGTCCCCGGCGAGGTCTACTCGGCACCGGCGCTGGCCGAGCGGTTCGGCGTCTCCGCGACGCCGGTGAGGGAGGCCATGCAGCGGCTCGTCTGCGAAGGGGCCGTCGAGACGGTGCCCAACCGCGGATTCCGCGTCGCCGTCTGCAGCGACCGGGACCTCGCCGAACTGGCGGAGATAAGAGCTCTGTTGGAGGTCCCGTCGGTGCTGGAGGCGGCCCGCGCGATGCCGCCCGAGTGCTGGGAGCGGCTGCGCCCCTATGCCGACGAGGCGCTCCGCACGGCTCAGGGCGGCGACCGTACGGCTTACGCGGAGGCCGACAGCGCCTTTCACGGCGCTCTTCTGGAGCTGACGGGAAACCGCCAACTCGTCGCCGTCGCCGCGGACATACAGCGCCGCGCACAGCGCCGCCCGGCTCCCGTCGCGCCGTCGACGTGCGCGGCGGAGCTGCTGGAGGACGCCCGCGGGCACTTCGAGATGCTCGACGCCCTGCGGACGCGTGACCTGGCCACCGTCGAGAGGCTCATGCGCGAACACGTCGCGTGCTGAGGCCGGTTCGGCCCGGCTGACGGCGAGCGGCGGGGAGCCGCCCCCGTTATGTTTTTCGCGGTCCTGCAATGGGGCCGTTGGCCTCCGGGCCCGGCATGACTGTTGCCCCCTGTCGAA
>NZ_BMMP01000030.1 GCF_014645895.1 Streptomyces daqingensis
ATTCATCCGGCACCAAGCGCTCCACGATCCCCACGACCCCAGGCTACCGACTGCCGACCAAATGAGACGAGCTCTTACGCGCCCGTCGTTTCAAGCCGCGTTCCTCGTACGACTTGCCGTCGTCGGTCCAGCCTGAGCCGACCTCGGGTCGGCTGCCCTGGAGCAGGAGCTCTCCCCAACCGTGCTTCGGGAGCTTGCAGTCGGTTCGCTTCAGGTGTGCAGCCTCAGAGGGACGCGTCGCCGCGTAGTAGAGGCAGCCGAAGAATGAATGAAGGTGCTCGCCCCTTAGACCCTGTCCTTGAACGGCCTTCATGAGTTCTCTTGCCTGAGCGGGACCGGGTACGTACCCGAAGTCGACTTCGTCGTCGGTCTGCGGAGGTGCCCAGTCGATTCGAGAGAGCGGATTGTTGGGCATCAGGTCAAGCTCGACCGCGTACCGGAAGGCACTACTCAGCACTGTGCGTTTCCGTCGGAAGGTGTTATCAGCCGCACGGGAACCGTCGAGCTTGCGCGACAGCGCGGTGAGGGCACGACGCAGGTGGGCGGATTCGCCGACTTCTGCGAGTTGCAGTGAGTGCTCAGCGATCCAGCGGAGCGCTGCGGTTACCTCATCGGGCGGGGGCGTCACGTCCTTGCGTGAGGCGTGGTCGCCGTCGGTGGTGCGCGTGGCTTGGAATGCCCACGACCGCAATGCGTAGCGAAGCAGCTTCGGGTCGGGGGAGCCTTTGGTAGTCGTGACGAGCACCGGGGTCACGTTGGTGAGTGCTTCGGCGATGCCGACCCTGTGCTTTGCGGCTGCCTCGGGCCACTTCATGAGCGCGTACGCGCAGGCATGTGCGTACCAAGTGGGGGAGTTCAGCGCCCGTAGTTCTGACGCCGGGAGACCGGTCTTGGTGTCGAATTGCTCGCGGTTTCGTACTGCTGACAGCAGTTCCGACCGCCGGCCGTCCGCCTGCGTCTTGGTCTGGAACGGTTGTTGATGCTGGGTGCCGCCGACGAGCCAGCGCAGTTGGAAAGGAGCACTCTTGCTGTTGCGGCTCCGGATGCCCCAGACCCGCACGTCATACGTCAGCATGGTTATTGCCTCCGAAGAAGGGGGTGGCGCACCAGTGGTGCGCCACCCCGGATGTCTGGGATTCAGGCGGCCTGTTCTTCGCACGCCTCGAACCAGGCGTCGAGATCCCGCCTGCGGACGCGGATTTGCCCGTTGGGGAGCTTGATGCAGCGCGGCGCCTTGCCTCGCGCCCGCATGCGGTAGAAGGCGGACCGCGAGACATCCATCTCTTCGAGCACAGAAGGAAGCTTCAGCTTCTCGTCTTTGATCACGCGAGCCTCCAAGAGCAGCTGTGAACGGCCGTCGCGAAAACCGCGGAATCCGCGGAAACAGGCAGAGTGGTGCTCTGAACTGCGGTGATGGCGTGCCGAGGGCAACTGCCGCACAAACCAGCGGAAGTGCCGCACAAACTGTCGTCGACACGGTTGTCGGGCCGAGGACGTGTGGGCGCGCAGACTTTGTGCGGTGCTCTCGCGGCATTCTGCGGACGCCTGGTCCCGGAGCCATCGATGTTGCTCCGTCGCTGCTCAGCGCGGTGAGGCTCACCTTTCTGTGGTTTCAGCGGTTTCTGCGGTGCGCTCTCGGTGTACGCACGGGCGCTCATGCCTGTCCCTCCCTCACCTGCGGGTGGATCAGGTACCGCGGGGCCGGCGGGCGGCCTCGTTTCCCCGTACGCGGCGGCGTGTGGATGCGGAGGTAGCCGTGTTCCTCCAGGAGCGCGACGGCCGGTTCCATGTCGGCGACCGTGGGGAACTCGGAGCGGGACAGTTTGGCGAACAGGTCGCGGCGCGAGACCGTATCCCAGCCGTTGGAGCGCAGCACCTCCAGGAGCGACTGGGCTCGTGCCTGTGCGGCGTCGGCGCCCATGAGGTCGAAGACGGACAACGCGTGATCCGCGAAGTAATCCGCTACCTCGATGGCGGCCGTCATGGTCGACGGCTCTATCGGCTTGGCGTAGCCGTCCTCCAGATGGGCGGCGACGTGCAGCAGCCCGGCAACACGGGCCGCGGTGCCGACGAGCTTGCCCGCCCACTTGCCGACATGACCGAGCTTGCCGCCCTTGGCCCGGAGTTGGGGTTCCATCCGCTCCTCGAACGTGATCAGCGCAGAGCCCGCCTCCGGCGAGAGCTGGAGGACCTCAGGCTCCGCCCGCTCGGCTAGCGAGAGCGTGAGTGCCATGACGTTCCGCTCGTACCGGGCCGCGACCGTCTCCGGTACGGGAGCGGGCCCGATTTTGCGGTAGCCGACGAGGGATTCGGGCAGCGCGTACAGGAAGCGGGCCAGGAGACCGCGGCCGTCGAAGCCGCGGTTCTTGCCGATGTCTTCCAGGACGGAGGGTTGTACGGCCAGGCCCATGGTCAGCGCCGGGGCCTCCATGAACTCCTCGCGGTTGCGCCGGTCGACCTTCAGCCGGTCCCCGGCGTGGCCCTTGAGGAAGACCTCCATGTTCGCCGCGCCGGAGTAGCGGCCGGCGATGATGTCAAAGATGCCGCCCTCGGCGGACATGACTGCCAGCCGTCCGCCCTGCTCGGCCATGAGAGAGGTGACGGTCTCCGGGGTTGAGTCGTCCGCCAGGAGCCGGGGCCTGGGCGGGACCGTGAGTGCTTCGGCCTGTTGTGCCAGATCGATGGCTTCGGCGACGAGGTTGTCCCGCTCAGGCCCGTCGGCGCCCGCGGCCCGGGTGGCTGCCTTGTCCGCGGCTTCCTGAGTCATCTTCCGCGTGAGCTCGGCTTCCACGATGCGGCCCGCGGCCTCGTTGGCGAGGTGCTTCTCCGCCTCGTACAGCGGTCCCGTCATGGCGGAGAAGACCGCGGACTTGCGGTTCGCCGGCGGCAGCGCGACGACCACGTAGAGGTTGGTGGGCTCGTACCAACGCCCGCGTACGCGCACCACGATGCGACCACCGGCTGCCGTCGACAACACGCTCAGTGCCAACGCCGCAGCCATGTCGGGAGGCGTCTGCGTCTCCTCCGCGAGCGCGCCGCAGAAGTCCGCCAGCCACCCCGGAAATGCGTGCAGGGGGAAGCGCGGAAGCTGCGGCCGGGCGTTGAGCGGGATCGGCTCCGACCACGCCTCGGGAAGCTTCTCCTCCCCCCAGCGCGAGGGCCTCGCGCACCTCGTCAGCCGTGGCGTCCGGCGCGGACGCGGCCTGTACGAGGCGGGTGCCTGCCTGGATCAGACGGCGGCGCTCTGCGAGTTCGTGAACGATCTCCGCGTAGTACGTGGCGTTCGCAGTGGTCGGCACTGCCTGCACCAGGCCGTGCACGTAGCTGGGGCCGCCGACGCGGCTGAGGTCGCCCATCTGCCCGAGGTGGTGGGTCAGGGTGATCGGGTCGACGGGCCTGCCCTGGTCGTTCAGGATGCTGATGGCGCGGTGGATGGTCTCGTGCGCGGGACGGTAGTAGTCCTCCACGCTCAGGATCGTGTTCACCTCGGTGATCACGCCGGCCGCGAGCATCATCGAGCCGAGGATTGCCTGCTCGGCTTCCAGATCGCAGGGTGCGCCGCTTCGTTCCATGCCGGAGTGCAGGGGCAGGACGTTGCCGTGCGTGGCAGCGGGCGTCCCGGTCGGCACGTGGGGCTGCTCGGTCATCGCGCGGCCTCCCCGGCGTACAGACGAAGCTCTGCGCACATGCGATGCTCGGGCGCTGCTGTGCTGTGGGCAGGGCGGGGCAGCGGGCGGTGCCTGTTTTGAGGCATGCTGTTCGTACCTCCTGTTTCTTGGTTGGGATGGGAGGCCGGGGCAGCGGGCTTCCTTGATCCGTTGGCCGCTGCCCCGGGCCTGGTCATGCGTACTCGGCGGAGCTCCAGGCGAGGTACTCCTGGCGGACATAGGCGCGGTGGCCCTGCCCGTCCGTCGAGTCCGATGAGCTGAGTGAGTCGGGGCTGAACCTGCCGCAGCGGGTGCCGTGTTTCCTGTCGTATGCGAGCAGCTGCTCGGCTGCCGCTTCCGCCGCCCGCACTGCGGGCGCCGCGACTTCCGGCGAGAACGTCGCCTCTTCCTTCAGCGCGATGCGGTCCACTAACGCCGCTTTCCTCAGCCAGAAATCGCGTGGCATCGCGCCGGAGGTCCGGCGGCTCATGTCCGCGATCGAGTCGATCTCTCGCACGATGTTCGTGGCGTGTGCGTACGCCTCGTCGGGTGAGGGGTGTGGCATCACTGCACGTCCTTCGGGAGTCGGTTGATCCGTGCCCTGTCGATGGCGAAGTGCAGGGCGTTCTCGGCGAGTTCGCCGTAGCCGTACGCGACCTGCGCGAGGCTCTCAGCTGAGTTGAGCGCGGCGGCCAGGGCAGCGGACTCGTGTGCTTCGAGATGCTGTTCAGCGCTGAAGGACGCGGCTGCGTTGCGGGCGCTCTCCCGGTAGATGAGGTCCTCGCGAAGCGAGTGCAGTTGCTTGCCGCCAGTCCAGCGGGCGAGCCCTTCCCGGAGGTCAGGAATCCCGCCCATAAACAGGTACTGGTCGTGCTCGCGGTGCAGCAGCACGTGTGCCGGCTGCTTGCCGTCGAGTACGGACCGGATGGCCCAAGCCGCCCCGTGCGCGTAGGCACGTGCCGCGTTCTCGTACAGGTTCCGGACCTGCTTTTCGAGGTCGGCGTAGAGATCGCTCACCGACACCAGGGCGACATCGTGCGGGCGGTGGAACGGCGTTCCGGGAACGGCGAGCTCACCGAGGTGGTGATGGGTGCGGGACGGGTCGGTGTTGCAGATGCCGAGCTTCGCTGTGTGGAGCGCGAGGCGGTATTCGCGAGCGGCGGCGCCCAGCGCGTACACGCTTTCCGGCAGCGTGCGGAACCAGGTCGTCTTGGTGTCAGCCATGCAGGTTCTCCGTGTGGCAGGAGCAGGTAGGGAGGGGCCGTACGGCCCGAGGTCGGGCCGCACGGTGGGAATTCGTCAGTGCAGCGGGAGCCGTACGGCCGAGTTCTCGCTCGCAGCCTCCAGCAGTTCGCGGAGGTCTCCGCCCACGGCGGAGAGGCGGGCCTCCATGGCGGTCCACGACTCGGCGTCTATGGCCATGAGTGCGCCGATGGCGTGAGGAGCGTTGCCTCGTTGCAGGGCGGTGAGCGCGTCGCGCAGCTCGCCGGCGGCCTTGAGTGAGATCTGCGGCGAGTCAGTGTTGGAGTTGCACATGTCGAGCTCCTTCGAAGGTCAGCTGCCGATGGCGGTTACGAGCGCGGTCATCACTTGGTTGATGGGCGCGGCGGCGGGCGTGTTGGCGAGGTAGAAGCCGAACAGGAGCGACGCGACGGCCGCACCGGCGCTGACCGCGCGGTACTTGAGGAGCAGCGCGACGATGAAGCCGAAGAGCAGCACGAGCGAGAGCGTGACCACGAGCGGGTCCTTTCTGCCGGGGAGGCCCGGCGGTCAGAGCGTCTGGGAGTGGTCGCGGTGCAGCCGCGCGACGAGGTTGTAGAGGTGGCGCCCAAGGCGGATGCGCTTGCCGTGCCCGCGGCAGCGGCGGCAGTCGGGGCCGCGCTTGATGCGTCCGCGGCGGTTGCGGCGCACATGGAAGCCGAAGCCGCGGCACTTGCGGCAGTTGCCGAACGGCGAGACGGCGCAGAGTGCGGCGTAGCCGAGGGTAAGGAAGAGAAGGCCGGCGATAGCGTCGGCGGTCGAGGTCATGAGTCTCCCTGTAGCGGCGGTTGATGGGTCTCCCCGAACCAGGCCGCTATCCGCTAGCGGCCTGGTCACAGGGGGAATGGCGCGCTAGCGGGGCCGCTAACGTTAGCGAGGTGTGCTGCTAGCGGAAGCGGCTCCGAGCGTCATGCGGCGTCGGGCTTTCCGTCACGTTCTGCGACGGCGTTCACGACGTCGGTACGGGCGATGCCGCGCCGGTTGACGACCTTGCCGTCGACGCGGCGACCGATCTGGATCGTGCTGATCCCGCAGGGCTTGAGCGAAGCGGTGAGCTGCTCGGCGCTCCACTCGCCGTAGACGTCCGGCCGCAACTCGGCCAGCCGGGAGACAACTGCGTCCGACCACAGCTTGGGTTCCTTCGCGCTGACGACCGTGAGGATGTCGGCGAGCAGGTCGTAAGAGGCGCCGGGATCGGATTGCGGCTCCTCGCCGAGCGCGTGCCCGGCCAGGGTCCCGGCGTCCTCCCGCAGCTTCCGCCCGCGCAGGGCGATGCGTTCAGCGATGACGGCGTCCGCGTAGATCGAGCGAACGATGCGGGCGTCGGCTCCCTCGCCTACGAAGTAGTGGATGCCCTTGTCCGCCCAGGCGAACATCGTCGCCCGTACGCCCCGCTTGTACGCCCCGGTGCCCAGCACCATGTCGTTCTCGATCTGACCCATGACCTTGAGGCAGAACCGGGCCGAGGCATTCGCGCTGATGCCGGGCGGGAGAGCGTCCCTGTCGGGTCGTTGAGTGGAGAGGAGCTGCACGAAGCCGAGCGCGGGGCCGCGCTTGGTGATGTCGGTGCAGATCTCCTTGATCTCCTCGCCGTACTTGGGGTGTTCGAAGAGCACTTGGCACTCGTCGACGCCGACCACGATCGGGTGCAGCCCCAGCGACTTCTTGGACGCCAGATCGCTGGTCACCTTCGACTCCGGGCACAGGTCGCGGGGCAGCGAGCGGATGACCTTGGCCCGACGCCGCAGCTCACCGCGGAGTTCACGCAGATCTGCGAGGACGTAGAGGATGTCTTCGTCCTCGTCGCCCGCGCGGTAGCGGTAGGCGACCGACTCCAACGGCCCCAAGTCGCCTGTGCCCTTGAGATCGAACAGGTGCAGTTCGGCCCGCGGGTCGAGAGCCGCGATGAGAAGCAGGAGCCGGAGCAGGAAGGTCTTGCCCATGCGCGGGATCGCGCCGATGACGGCCGCGATGTACATGAGCGTGATCTCCACCCATCGGCCCCGCTGATCGGTGCCGAAAGCGACGGGCTTGAACAAGTCGACGGAGCCGGACTTCGCGAGCGGCCAAGCGGGCTGCTTGGCCTTCGACATGTCCTGATCTCCGACCCAAAGCACCAGGCGGCCGGTGTGCTCCTCCGGTACGGCGTCGGGCCATACGCAGCCCAGCGGACGGCGCAGACCTGACGCGAGCTTGTCCCGCTTGTCGACGACGTCGGCCACCGTCACGCCGAAGGGGAGGTCCCCCTCCGCGCGCCAGCCGGGACCGTCGCGGGTGATGGGCGCGGTGAAGGTCAGCGGGTCGTTCCCCTTGACGATGACCTGGTTGATCTGGGCGATACTCAGGGCGCCGAGCGCCCGCAGCACGATGTCGCTGGTGAGCTTCTGCACCTTGGGGATCTCCACGGCCCGGTGAACGATCGGGTCATCGACCGGCTGACCGAGCCACCCCAGCGCCAGTGCCACCAACCCGCCGGACAGGGCGAGGAGCCAGCCCGGAGCAAGTACGTACAGATACGTGGCGGTTGCCGTCCCGACGACGGAGGCGACTACCGCGACGAGCGTGCGCCAACGGACCCTGCGGTCCCGCTGGCGGCTCAACTTCAGGTACTCCTCCACGTCTTCGCGCCGGGCAGCCGCCGACCGGAGCGGGTCGCCTTCGCGATCTGTCACCCAGCGCAGCGAACCACTGATGAACTCGGCCGCGCCTCGCGGAGATTGGGCGGTAAGCCGTAGCCCGTACCAGGGGAGACGCACTCCGTGGTACGCGGCGGTGTGCCAGGTGTGCCCGATCAGCCATCCGGCAGCGGTGACGAACTCCGGCTTGGACAACGCCCACGCCGGAAGCACCGGCCGACGCTTGGCGCCCCGCACCCGATCCATGAAGCCGGGACCCGACGAACCGCCGGGCTTGTCGACCACCGGTCGGGTTGGCGGGTCTTCCGGGTCGTCTGGCGTCGGGGCTGCCGACTCGGTCGGCTTCGTACGCGCCGATCGCGCCTGGTTGAGGTCGACTACTTCGCTTCCTTCGTCGGCTGTCATTTCTGACTCCAGCCGCTCGAAGAGCTCGTTCTCGTCGTCATGGTTCACTGGCACTTCCTTCCTGACGGGAGGTGCCGGGCCCGGCCGCTGCTGTGGAAGGTGGTCGGCCGGGCCCGGCGTAATGAGCGGCATCGAGTTCGTGTGCCGAACTTCAGGGGTGGCGACCGACCGAGTCGGCCGACTGCCGTCAGCCGGCCGTCGCCGGTTCGAACTCCAACGGCGCCTGTCCTTCGGTCTCTTGGTTCCGGCGTTCGGCCTTCAGCTCCTCCCGGAGCTCCCGCGAGCGTGCCTGTCCGCAGCCGACGGTGTCGCGGATGCGCTCAGCCGTGAGAGCTGCGTCGGGCCAGTCGGCTGTTGCCGTACGGGCGTTGGCCAGATGCTGTTCGTACGACGGCCTGCCGACTGCGGACCGCCGTCGGCTCCTTCGCGGACGCGGCGGCGGCTTCTGTGCGGGCGGTCGGGACTCCTCCGACTCCAAGTCGTCGTCCGCCAGCTCGGACTCGGGCTCGGTGAGGGCCCCGTCCGGCGCGAGCTCGCCCAGCTTCAGCAGGACGCGCTCTCGCCGGGGTGCCTGCCGTCGCCACCCGCGGCCGTACCGTTCACGAAGTCCGGCACGTGACAACTGCCGTTCCTTCTCGCGCTCCAGCGCCTCGCGGTAGCTGGTGATCTCCCACAGCGTCATGCGTCGCCAGAGTGAGAAGGTCGATCCGGGAGCGAGGAGCCAGCGGGAGCGCCGGATGCGTTCCATCCGGGCGCCCGTGGCGGCCCCGATCCGAACGGCGTAGACGTGCGCGACGACTTCGGAGAGGCCGACCCACAGCAGAGGCATCGTGCCGTGAGCGACCTTCGCCGAGGCGCTGTCCCCGGCGGCGATGTTGAGCCAGCACGTGACGAACGTGAGCGCCCACGGCACCCAACGCACCCACGAGAGCCTCATATCCAGCCTGATCAGCAGCAAGTTGGCGGCTGTGAAGACCGGGATCGCGACGTCGATTCCGACGGGCAGCATCCACGGGTCTGAGAAGCCCCAGCGTTCGGCGGCCCCGGCAACGGAGTCGAACGAGCTCGCAAGACCCAGCCCTCCGACCCCGGCGCCCGCCGGAACCACCGTGGCAAGCAGCGTCTTCTCGACCGAGCTGAATGGTGGAGGAGCAGCAGTCACGCGGCGTCCTCCGTCCACGGCATCCGCGGCTTCCGGGGGGTGCGGTCCCAGAGCGGCACGATGTCGTCGAGCGCCTCGGCGTACGCCGCGTTCTCTCGGGCCACCTCATCGTGCTGGCCCAGCTCCTTGAGCTCGGCGAGTACGTCACGTGCGGCAGCCAGGCGTGCTTCCTTCTCCTTGGCCGGCTCGCCGGGGAACCCGATGAACAGGTCCGGAAAGCACTCGGCAGGGTCCTCGAAACTGTTGGCCAGTTCCTCGAACTCGAAGATGGGCCATGCCTCGTGAGCGGATGCGTAGGCACGCATGCTCTCTCCTCGTCGTCGGCGGGATGGGGGACTCAGGGCAGCGGGCTTCCTTGATCCGTTGGCGGCTCCCCTGAGGGGTGCGCGATCAGCACTCTGTGATGTCGCGGTGGGTCTTACGGGAGACCACTTGTGCTCTTCAGCGAACAAGCAGTCATGACCTCCGACATGCCCTCTGGGAGGGCGATGCCGGAGATCAAAAGCACTCATTCGTCCAGGTGCACTCTGTGGAGTTCTCAAGGCTCGGGCGCTTCCATCGGGCCTCTTTCACCAGGCCCTCCGGGCGCTTCTCCGGCCACTGACCGCTGGCTCCGCCGGCAAGGCGGGCATGACACGGCCCTTGACCATCATCAGGAGGTCTTGTCTTCAAGATATCTTGATGACTTGCCTCGACTATGACGTTGCCCTCCCCAACTCGTCAAGTCCTCTTGATGACTCGTATGCTGGTGCCGTCGAACCAAGAGAGCGGTGAGTGGCCATGGCGAAGGCGTACGAGCGGATCGCGGAGGATTTCCGGCGGCCCATCCGTGCAGGTGAGCTCAAGCCCGGTGAGAAGCTTCCGACTGAGGCGGAGCTTGTGAAGCGCTACGGCAAGGGACTGCCGACAGTGCGACAGGCACTCGCCCAGCTGGAGGCGGAGGGGCTCGTAGAGAAGAAGCACGGCCGCGGCACATTCGTACGCGTACCGCGGAAGCTGGTCGCACGCACCAACGAGCGACACCAGTGGGAAAAGGACCGAGCTCGTGAACCGAAGGCGAAGCGCCTCGAAACCGGGTCGACCGAGCACGACACCGGCCTGACCGTGAACGACCTCGTCTTCCACGCGGAGTACACGGAGGTCCCAGCGAACGCGGACATCGCCGGCGCCTTCGGCGTGCCGGAAGGTACGGCGATGGTCCAGCGCACCTACCGGACGCGTTACAGCGCCGAGCCGGCGCCTTTCACCCTGGTGACCTCGTACCTCGTCCGCGACATGGTCGCGAAGAACCCCGACTTGCTGGACGCGGCCAACGAGCCGTGGCCCGGCGGCACACAGAACCAGCTCCATACGGTCGGGATCGAGCTGGACCGCATCACCGAACGCATCACGGCGCGACCGCCCTCCGCCGAAGAAGCGGAAGAGCTGGAGCTTCCTCCGGGAACAGCGGTGCTCGTGCTGCGGAAGTTCTCGCACGACATTGAGGACCGTCTAGTGGAGATGTCAGACGTCATCTTCCCCGGCGACCGCACCGAAATGACCTTCGTATCCCCATTGAACAGGTGGTAACCACCTTGCAGCAGCGCATCGTTGTGCTCACGGCCGTCCACGCCCCGGGCGCGTACCACCTGCCGGACGCGTACGAGTCTCTGAAGAAGCAGCAGCTGCCCGAAGGTTGGGAATGGCAGTGGGTCATCCAAGAGGACGGCGAGACGGACGAGGTCGCTCAGTACGTGCCGGACGATCCGCGGGTGAGCTTTGCCCAGGGTCGGCGAGGCGGCCCCGGTGTCGCCCGGACGATGGGACTGGCTCGCGCTCAGGGGGAGTTGGTCAAGGTACTCGACGCCGACGACATGCTCACTCCGGGAGCCCTGGCTCGGGACATCGACGTCTTCACGCGTGAACCGGACATCGCATGGACGACGTCCCGCGTGCTCGACGCACTCCCGGATGGCTCGACGGTGGGCTTCGACGGCGACCCGGAAGAGGGGCCGATCGAGCGCGGAGCTGTCCACGAACACTGGCAGGCTCACGACTACCGCGCTCAAGTCCACCCGGCGACGCTCTGCATCCGCAGGGACCTGCTGCTTGCCTTGGGTGGATGGATGGCCTTGCCTGCATCTGAGGACACGGGGCTACTGCTCGCCCTGAACGCCGTCAGCCGCGGCTACTTCACGCGTGAGGTGGGCCTGCTCTACCGCAAGTGGCCTGGCCAGGCTACGAACCAGGCGGCGCACGCCCACAAGGGCGAGCGCGAGGGGCGTATGGCAGTTGTGGACGCGCGGGTGCGGCAGCTCGTTGCATTGGGCTGGCGCTACTCCCCTGAAAGCTAAGCGCTGAGGTTGATCAGGGCCGCAGCTGATATGCCCTTTGAGGTGAGCGGTGACGCCGCAGCGGAGCCGCAGCCCGGAGACTGCGGTGACCGGGGGCGCGGTACAGACCGAGGCCGCGCACCTTGAGCCGCAATGGTGCCGCAGTCCGGAGACCGCGGTGACAGCAGGTATGGGGCCGGCGCCACCGACATCTACATCTGCCCGCAACGGTGCCGCAGTCCGGAGACCGCGGTGACCGACGACCCGCAGCTGCACGTCCACGTCCCGGTGCTGCCGCAACGGTGCCGCAGTCCGGAGACCGCGGTGACGCGCCAACCAGGCGCACGGCACGCACATCGTCGTGCGAGGGCCGCAACGGTGCCGCAGTCCGGAGACCGCGGTGACGTCGCACCGAGTTCGCCGCCGACCTGCTCCAGGACCCGCCGCAACGGTGCCGCAGTCCGGAGACCGCGGTGACCCGTCCCGCTCGGCATCATCCCCGGCGTGGCCATCGCGCCGCAACGGTGCCGCAGTCCGGAGACCGCGGTGACCTGGTGAGTACGACCGGATCGTCTGCGACATCGGCGGCGGGCCGCAACGGTGCCGCAGTCCGGAGGCCGCGGTGACCCCGACGAGGCCGCCATCTACACCCGCCCCAGCGGAGCCGCAATGGTGCCGCAGTCCGGAGACCGCGGTGACCCTCCTTCGGCGGGACGGTAGATCCGCGGCCAGGGGCCGCCGCAACGGTGCCGCAGTCCGGAGACCGCGGTGACCTATGGCGGTGTCTCCTACGGCTATGCGAGACGCGCCGCAACGGTGCCGCAGTCCGGAGACCGCGGTGACCACCCCTCACCCGAAGAACGTCCGCCAGGACTACGACCTGCCGCAACGGTGCCGCAGTCCGGAGACCGCGGTGACCTGGTTGACCTCCGGCGGGGGCGCCGACCCAGCAACGAGCCGCAACGGTGCCGCAGTCCGGAGACCGCGGTGACGTGATCCGAGGATATGCGGGCTAAGCAGGAGTAGCAGCCCGCCGCAACGGTGCCGCAGTCCGGAGACCGCGGTGACGTGTGGCTGGAGCCGACGATTTTCGACGTCGACGGAGTGCCGCAACGGTGCCGCAGTCCGGAGACCGCGGTGACCAGGCCGAGGGTGCGCGCGGAGTGCGCGCCGGAGTCCCCGCCGCAACGGTGCCGCAGTCCGGAGACCGCGGTGACCGAGCGCGCCGACGAGAACCGCGGCCCCCAACATCGTGCCGCAACGGTGCCGCAGTCCGGAGACCGCGGTGACGTTCGGGAACGGATGGTTGAGAGAGCTCCTCCGAGCCGCAACGGTGCCGCAGTCCGGAGACCGCGGTGACCCTACGCGAAGGAGTACATGAAGAAGTCCGTCCAAGGGCCGCAACGGTGCCGCAGTCCGGAGACCGCGGTGACATCGGCTACGGCTTCGGACTTGGTCAGCCAGGAATGGCCGCAACGGTGCCGCAGTCCGGAGACCGCGGTGACGCGTGAGCATCCGGGTCCGGGCACGACGGCCACGGGGCCGCAACGGTGCCGCAGTCCGGAGACCGCGGTGACCAGCAGGCCGCCGCCGCAGAGCTCGGCATCGGCAGGCCGCAACGGTGCCGCAGTCCGGAGACCGCGGTGACACGTAGCAGCGGTGCGTGTAGTCGCCCGGCTTCCAGCCGCCGCAACGGTGCCGCAGTCCGGAGACCGCGGTGACCCCACGTTCCAGGGGATGTACGCGGCCTCAGAGGGGATGCCGCAACGGTGCCGCAGTCCGGAGACCGCGGTGACAGCGGAGGAGGGTGTCTCGTTGGTTCGCTGGGACAGGCCGCAACGGTGCCGCAGTCCGGAGACCGCGGTGACAGCTCCGTCATTCTATGGGCTCTGACCTGCTTCGTTGCAGTCGTGTGCGAGTGGTCAGCTACTGACGGGTACAGGAGACAGTCCGCGTCACCCGTGTGCGCCAGGAACATGGCTCCGACCTGCATGCGAGCGCTCCCCGGAGTTTGGGGCAGTGCAGTAGTGCTCGCAGAAGCTCATGTGAGGACACGCCAGGGGCGCGTGCTGCCTCACTGGCGATCACTACTGCTTCCATATGAACAGTTCGGCTCGGCCCGCTGGGCTGCCTCTGTTCCTGACAGTCCAGGCGCCGAATTTGTCCGTCGTTGTCAGACCCCCACCTACCACCACGCACCGTTCAGGGACGCTCATGTCTGAAAACAACGATGTGCCCTTGCTGCTGCCAGCTCGGATGCTCAATGAGGCCGTCTACTGCGAGCGCCTGTTCTACCTGGAGTGGGTGCAGGGTCGGTTTGTGCACAACGCCGATACGGTGAAGGGTCATTCGACCCACACTCGCGTAGATCGTCCTGGCGGTCGGCTCGCGCAGGCGAATGAGGACAAGCCTCAGGTAGCTCGTTCGGTGACACTCTCCTCAGAGGAACTCGGGGTTATTGCCACGATTGACCTGGTCGAAAGTGGCGATGTCGATGTTGTCCGGCCTGTGGACTACAAGAAGGGTGTGGCGCCCGACGTTCCCGAGGGGGCTTACGAGCCGGAGCGGGTGCAGGTGTGCTTGCAGGGTCTGTTGCTTCGAGAGGCCGGATACTCATGCGACAGCGGAGTCTTGTACTTCGCAGGCTCACGGACACGAGTGACCGTACCGTTCGATGACACCCTCATCGCTCGTACGCACGAGGCGATCGACCGAGCTCGGCAAGTGGCAGCGCGGGAACAACCACCCCAGCCTCTGATCGACAGTCCCAAGTGCCCACGCTGTTCACTGGTGGGCTTGTGCCTGCCCGATGAGACAAACACTCTCACCGCACGCCAAGAGCAGCCCGCACGCCGGCTGATCCCCACGGACGAGTCCGCGCAACCGCTGTACGTCACCACACAAGGGGCTTACGTCGGCATCTCGGCCGGGCGGATCGAGGTCCGGAAGAACAAGGAGAAGCTGGCCTCCACCAGACTGATCGATGTCTCGCAGCTGTGCTTGTACGGCAATGTGCAGGTCAGCAGCCAGGTTTTCCGCGCAGCGTTCCGGGAGAGCGTCCCCGTCTGCTTCTTCTCCTACGGCGGCTGGTTCCAAGGGCTGGCCGAAGGACTCCCGAGCAAGCACGTCGATCTACGGCGACGCCAGCTGATGGCTTCCCTGCGGGACGATGTGGCCACCGCAGCTGCCTTCGTGGACGGGAAGATCCGCAACTGCCGTACCTTCCTGCGGCGTAACGCGAGATCGGAGGCGGTCGACAGCGCTCGCACCGTGTCCGTTCTGTATGACCTGGCCCGTCAGACCAGCGAGTGCTCAACTATGCAGCAACTGCTGGGAGTCGAGGGCAGTGCAGCTCGTATGTACTTCACCGACTTCCCATCCATGTTGGCCGACAGCGCGCGCCCGTTGTATGCGCCGGCCGGCCCGCTGTTGCGTTCGCGACGACCGCCCCTCGATCCCCTGAACTGCCTGCTGTCGTATCTCTACGCGCTGTTGACGAAGGATCTAACTGCGACGTGCTACAGCGTCGGTCTCGACCCGTACGTGGGACTGTTCCATCGGCCGCGATTCGGACGGCCCGCTTTGGCGCTGGATCTGATGGAGGAGTTCCGCCCTCTCATCGCCGACTCCGTTGCGGTGAATCTGATCAACAATGGCGAGGTCGGGGAAGGGGACTTCGTCCACCGAGCAGTGGGCGTCGCGCTCACCGACACGGGTCGCCGCTCCGTTCTCCGTGCGTATGAACGGAGACTGTCCAGCGAGGTCCGGCACCCCATGTTCGGGTACACGGTCACCTACCGACGCATCCTCGAAGTTCAAGTACGCCTCTTCGCGGCGTACTTGCTGGGTGAGGTGGACCGCTACACGCCATTCCGGACGCGGTGACATGCGGCGGCGCATGCTGGTGACGTACGACATCCGCGATCAGCGTCGGCTGCGGGCAGTGCATCGGACGATGAAGTCCTACGGAGATCCATTGCAGTACTCCGTCTTCGTCTGTGACCTCAGCGACATCGAACGCATCCGCATGACCGACGCCCTTTCGGCCCGGATGAACCTGGCCGTCGACTCCGTCGCCATCATCAACCTCGGCAACACCGACCTCAGCCGCTTCGAATTCCTCGGCACCCGCCTCCTCGACCCGCCGGAAGGTGGGGCCCTGGTGGTGTGAGGGCGGAACGTCTCATGCTCCAGCCACGAGCCCGGTAAGAGCGCCTTCCAGTCGTCCCGCGGTGGCTTATCGGAGGACCAGCCCTCTTGGTGAGGGCTGGTCGTGCTCCCGTACAGCCTCGAGTAATAGCCGCCCGAGAAAGCACTCGGGTAACGACCATCGAGCTTGAATGGAGCCGCAGGCAGTGCCCGCGGGAGTGGGAAGTGAGCTTCGTGGTTCAGGCAGCTCAGAGACAAGTAGCCGCAATGGTGCCGCAGGATAGGACCGGCGGACTGGTTGCTTCCAGTGTCTCGGCCACGTTGGCCGAGCCTTGATGCCGCACAGCATCGTGAGTCACTCGATGACTCTATCGGGCCTCCACGGCTGCGAACTTCGACGTCCCCAGCTACGTCCCACGGTCAGGTCTGTCGGCATGGTTCGTCCTGACAATGACCGACAAGCCCTGGGTGTCGCGCACGATCTGGAGAGAGCGCAGCCGGACCCAGCGCCGTCTGAGCCATGCAACAAGCCCGAGCGCAAGGCCAGCTCCCCCTAAAAGGAGCTCCGGGAGGGAATCGATCATCGGTTATCTTCTACTTATCTCTAGCATAGTCTTTGGGTCGGTCATGGTAGCGCACCGCGCAGGGTGGGCGCTCAGCGGCGTGGAGAGCGGTGTCCGATCTCGCTTATGACCGGTTGTCAGTGGTGCATGACAGGCTGTTCAACTTGTCGACACGTAAGGGGTGTTCTGGGATGAGTCAGAGCTTGGCGGCGCAGCTCCACGGCGCTGTGGGGGAGGACCGGGTCCACACGGCGGTCGTGGTGCGCGGGGTGTATCAGCCGGTGGGAGGCGCGGGCTCGACCGTGATGCCGCCGACGTACCCCATCGGCGAGAAGGAGTCCGTGGAGAAGAAGTACGCCGTGCATCACCGGTTGGTGGATGGTGGCGAGCCCGTACCGGTGGTGACTGTGGATCAGGAGCCGTCGCAGGCGAACAGGGTGGAAGAGGCCCTGCTTCGGGCACGGGATCGCGAGCGGTTGGCGTATCCGTTGTTCGAGATGCGGTGCAAGTCGGCGCAGGGTGAGGTGCGGCTGACGTCGTTGGACTTTCCGCATCGCTACGCAGATGCCTACCTCAGGGACAGCCTCGTCGAAGGGAAGCGGTTCGATGAGTCGGAGGTGGGACAACTGTTGCGGTCGACGACGTCAACTGATGTGCGTCCGCTGTACGAACGCGATCCCGGGTCCCTCGTGTTCGGGGCATGGGACTCACATCGGAAGGGTCGTTGGCCGAAGTTCGCGCGGTTGTACACAGCGTTCATGTTCGGAGTGGATCCGCACTTCGTGGACCGGCGGGGAGGTCGGCTCGACCCCCGGAACCTGACGGGAGCGGTGGACGACAAGGCCAAGGCCGAGTCGGACTGGAAGTTTGTTCCCGCAGGTGAAAAAACGAAGGGCCAGAGACTGAGCGAGATCGGGCACGGCAACATCGCGCCGAGCCGAGTGCCGGGCGGGGTGACGGTGCGCGAGGTGCACCGTCAGGCGACGGTGTCCTTCGCGGGCTTGGAGCGGCTGCGGTTCGGAGACGCCTCTCCCGAAGGTGAGCAGGCGGCGCGCGCGGCGTTGGCGGCGCTTGCCTTGGCGGGAGATCGGTTGGCCTTCGGGAAGCCGTCGGTGTGGCTCCGCTCTGGCTGCGACCTGGTCAAGGTCTCTGAGCTGGTCGGCCTTGAGAAGGCCGGCGGCGAGGTGGACGCCATGGACGTGTCGGTCGAAGAGGCGCTGGCGGCTTTCCACGAACTGCGCGAGCAGGCTGCGGAGTTCGGGGTGGCTATGTCGTCGGAGACAGTGGCAGTTGAGCCGGTCCCGCAGCTGGCGAAGGCGATCGAGTACGCCGTATCTCAGGCCGTCGACGATGACGGGGAGTGAACCGGAATGTTGAGCATCGTTGTACGGCTGCGTAGCGGCCGTTACGACGCGGATGGTGACCGGCCCGGTGAGGCTGAGTGGCCGCCTGCCCCATCACGGGTGTTCTGTGCGCTGACGGCATCGGCCGTGCAGGCGCCCGACTGGGAGGCGTTGCGATGGCTGGAAGCAGCCGGCGTGCCGGAAGTGTGGGACCCGGGTGAGGCGCTACGGGGGCAGGCGGAGAGCTATGTGGTCACCAACCAGCCATCGCCGAAGGGCGGGAGCCAGACGTGGCCGGGGCGAACGAATGGATTGCGGCGCCGTGGTTTTGCGACCCCGCCGGCGGACCGATTCGCGATCGTCTGGCCTCAGGCGGATGTCGATGACGTGACTTTGAAGGCCCTGCATCGAATGGCGCTGCGAGTTCCGTATGTGGGCCGGTCGACCAGCCTCGCGGAGGTGAGCGTAGGGGTGGAATCGCCGGAGTCACCTCCGTCAGGGTGGAGGGTCTGGCGCCCGGTGGAGCAACGCGAGCGTGGCGAGACGGCGTTGGCAGTGCCGTATGCGGGCTATACGGCTGCGCTGGAGTCGGCATATCAGCGTGGGGACCGGGCGTGGGAAGTGGCGCGCACTCACCACTACACCCTTCGGCCCGTCCAGTCCTCGGAACCGGATGAGCCGATGCTGCGGGGTCCGTACAGCGATCTGCTGGTGTGGGGCCTGGCCAAGCCAACAACGCGGATCGGTTCCGAGCAGACGGTGCAGCTTGCCCAGGCATTGCGGCGGGCGGTGCTGGCCCGCACCGCGGACCCGATCCCGGCTCAGGTCTCCGGACATGGTGCCGACGGGCGCCCGCATGTGTCGTTCGTGGTGCTGCCGCACGTGGGACGGGAGCACGCGGACGGGCGTGTAATGGGGCTTGGGCTGGCAGTTCCGAATGATCTGCCGCCCGCGGAGTGGCAGGCCTTGGCGCGGGGGGTGATGGCGCCCCCACTGACGTCGTTGACAGTCCGGAGGAACTGGCCGGTGCTGCGGTTGACGCAGGAGACCGGACGTGAGTGGTCTTTGCAGGCCGAGCGGTGGACGGCGGGTCCACACGGAGCCCGGCGTTGGGTCACAGCGACACCGCTCATCGCGGACGGCCGGCTGCGTCGGGGGCGTACGAGTGAGGAGTTGGTGCGCCGGTCTCTGGCCAAGGCCGGTTACCCCGAGCCGGACGAGGTGGAGACGTCCACAGGCCCGCTCCTGGAGGGGTCGCCCTGGCGTCCGGCGGCAGGCACTCTGCCCGAAAACGCTCGCGGCTTTCCGATGCTTCATGCGCGGGTGACCTTCCACCGGCCGCTGCTAGGGCCGCTTTTCGCGGGGAAGATGCGGTACCTCGGGCTGGGGCTGTTCGTTCCGCAGCGTAAGGAGAAGCGTTGATGGACGAGTTGGCCGTCGCAGACTTCGACGCTTTCTGCCGGGAAGTACACGGCCACACGCCGTTCCCCTGGCAGCAGCGGCTGCTGGAGCGCGTGGTGGACCGTGGTTGGCCCGAGCTGATCGATGTGCCAACTGGGCTGGGTAAGACCGCAGTCATCGACGTCGCCGTCTTTGCTTCCGCCTTGGGGGCGGAACAGGCCCGCCGGCGCATCTTCTTCGTCGTCGACCGGCGCCTGGTGGTCGACGAGGCATTCGAGCACGCCAATCGCCTGCGCCGTTCCTTCGAAGAGACGCCGGCGCGCGGACCGGTGACGCAACAGGTAGCCGAGCAGCTACGAGCCGATGGCGACGACGACAAGGTCGTGTTGGAGACGACGCGGATGCGCGGCGGCGTGGACTGGTCATGGAACTGGCTGGAGCGTCCCGACCGACACGCCGTCGTAGTAGGGACCGTCGACCAGGTCGGAAGCCGTTTGTTTTTCCGTGGTTACGGCGTCGGTCAGCAAATCCGGCCTATTGATGCTGCGTTGGTCGGTACCGACAGCCTCATCGTGGTCGACGAAGCCCACCTCTCCGGCCCCTTCCTCACCAGCGTCCGCGACGCCCTCGCGCACGATGCCCCCGAGCATGGGCCGACGGGGCAGCCGCTGCTTGTGGCGATGACCGCCAGCCCCCGTGGTGCCGACGCCCGCGTCCACCGCCTCGACGAGGACGATCTGGCACATCCGGAAGCCGCTCGTCGGCTGGGTTCGCACAAGGAACTGCACGCGCTGAGCGTGAAGACGACGAAGAAGAACGTGCACCAGGTCGTTCCCGCTGCCCTGGCCCGCAGCGCTCGCCACCTGGGTGAAGCGGGAAAGGTGGTGCTGGTGGTGTGCAACTCCATCGCCCGCGCCCGCGCCGTGCACGACGACCTGAGCGCTGAGAGAAGCAACCTCGAAAAGGACAGCAGCACCGCGGTGCTGCTGATCGGCCGCAATCGGCCCCTGGCCCGCGACTATCTTCTCCACGACTGGTACGAGCAGATTCGCGCCGGCCGCGAGACCGCCCCCAACGGCGTGCTGTACGTCGTCGCCACCCAGACGGTCGAAGTAGGGGCCAATATCGACGCCGACGCATTGGTCACCGAAGCAGCATCCCTGCCTGCGTTGTTGCAACGCCTCGGCCGCCTGAATCGCCTCGGCCGCCGCAGCCCAGCCCGTGCTCTCGTCGTCGCCGGAACCACCGACACTTCAGGCGTCTATGGAGAGGCCAGGGACGCCACTTGGGAGTGGCTGACCAGGCATACCCCCGCTCGCACGTTGACCGCCCGCTCTTTTCCCGACCTCGACGGCGCCGGTCTGGATGTTTCGCCCCAAGCGCTGCGGGACCTCACCAATAGCGTCCCTGAACAGGAACGCTCTCAGCTGACCGGAGATGAGCCGTACGTCCCCACGCTCAACTATGAAGTGCTGGAAGCGTGGACTGCCACCGATCCCGCGCCCTCTTCCGACCCGGCGCTGGCGCCTTTCCTGCACGGTATCGACCATGGTGAGCCACAGGTGACCCTTGTTTGGCGTTCAGACGTGGATGTGCAACACGTCGAGGCGTCAGCTGCCGTGCTCGCCGCCATTCCCCCTGCGGCAGAGGAAGGCATTGAACTTCCTCTCCCGACCGTACGACAGTGGCTACGTACAGGTCCCGCCCCTGACATCGTGGCCAGCGACATTGAAGGCGCGCCACACGAGGCCCTCCCCACGGCCGCTGGCAATGGCGAGTCCCGGCGGGCACTGCGGTACGCACCCGACGGCACCATCGAGCCCGTAGCGGCGGGCGAACTCGTGCCCGGAGACCTGCTCGTCGTCCCTACCGATTACGGCGGCTGCGACATCTACGGCTGGGCACCGAACTCTCGCACACCAGTGCTCGACTTGGGCGACCTCGTCGGCGGTCACCGGCACCGCCGGGCTGCCTGCCGGCTCATCCCCACGCTCGACCGAGTGCTGGACCAGTGGGACCCCGAACTTGCCCCCGCATGGACTGACGCTCGTACTGAGCTTGCGAAGCAACTTGCCGAAGAGGACGGGCCGTGCGACCCGAGTCGTCTGGCCGAACTCCTCAAACGGCTGCGTGAGGACTTCGAACGCATCGAGAAGGACCGCGGTCGGTGGTCGGGCGCCCTACCGCATATGCACATTCTGCGGACTCTCGTTGACCGTCCGGCTGCGATGAGCTACACGACTACCACTGATCAAGGAACTGAACGGGTCCACCATTTGATCGTCTCGGCCAGAAAGGGCATTAGCGTCAGCGGAGACGCCACAACAGCCGGCTCGGCCGCCACCGGAAGGCCGATGGGCCTACGCTCCCACCAGCTCGCGGTGCGCAAACGGGCGGAGGAGTTCGGCCGCAACCTTGCCCTCCCCGCAGAAGTCGTCAACAGCGTGGCCTTGGCTGCCGAATGGCACGACGAAGGCAAACGCGACGACCGCTGCCAATGCATGCTTCACGGCGGTAACGCATGGCTCGCGGCCGCAGCCCCTGAGCCACTTGCGAAGTCCGGCCTCGATCCCACCGATCGCCAGGCCTTCGTGCGTGCCTGGCGACGCTCGAACTATCCGGCCGGGATGCGCCACGAAGCCCTTTCCGCCCGCATCGCCTCCGGCCGGCTCGATTCCCGTACGGCAAACGGCGATTCAGCGATCGATACCGATCTCGTTCTGCACTTGATCGCCGCCCATCACGGGCACAACCGCCCGCTTCTGCCACCTGTCAACGACGCCCAACCGATCACTGTCACCGACGACAACGGCCGCGCATACTCCAGCGATCACACTGTCGACCACGACGCTCCAGAACGCTTCACCCGCCTTAACCAGCGCTATGGCCGATGGAATCTCGCACGCCTGGAAGCGGTCGTCCGGCTCGCCGACATCTGGTGTTCCGCTCGGCAGGAGGAGAAGAAGTGAGCCACCGCCTCGAACTCCCTGCCCTGGCTGGCCGTGACCAACTGGGATTCCTCGCCGCTGTAGGCCTCACCCGCCTGCTCCATCTCCAGCAGCCCGACGTCTACCTGTCCTTCTCCCCCGAGACCGCCGCCGCCGTCCTCACCAGCCGGTACAAGACGGTCGATGACATCGTCGCCGACCTACACGGACTCATCCAGGCCGCCGACGATGAAGCCGCCATCATCGACGTCCACCCTGATCTCCCCTTCAGAGCCGGCACGGGACGCGACCCCATGCGCCCCCAACGAGCGGAGTATCGGCAACTCGCTTCCAGAGCTCGAGAAATCGACCCTCACTTCACCGACCACTGGCTCCCCTCCATCGCCACCGACATGGCCACCGACCGCACCGGCCGCGCCGCCCTGACCCCCTTCATGGCCCCCCGTGGCAAGCAGAACGTCCGCTCCTACTTCGAGAAACCCCTGACCGCCGTCCGCTCCGACCCCGGGTACTTGCGCGAAGCCCTTGTCCAATGGCGCCGCGTCCCGGGTTTCACCGGCGAGTACCTGGACCACCGCGTCGAACACAGCGCAGCCGATCATCCTCGGGGAGAAACCGGTCAGGAACGCGGTGTCCCGGGGGCCACCTGGCTCGCCACCATGGCGCTGCCGCTCTTCCGCCTCACTGGGGACGGCTCACGCAGGAAAGCGACCTGCTGGCATACCGTCGACCGCTCCACTTACATGATCTGGCCGCTTTGGACACGCCCTCTTGCTCCTGCAGCAATCCGCGCTCTACTCGACCATCCCATCTTCCGCCCCCTCGATGACCAGCCCACCCTCACCGCACGCGCCTGGGAGCCTCTTGCGGTCTTCAGTGCTTCAGCAGCCCGCCGCATTCCGCACCCCAAATTCGAAGGACTCCTGGCTCCCGCCGGGCTTCGCCTCGTCAACTGATGGTCCGCGGTGCCCCACGCGGCGTGTACGGCCACTCGGTAGAGGGTCCATTGGGCGCGGCGCTGCGCATGAACGCTGGAGGCCCACGACTACCGCGCCCAAGTCCACCCGGCGACGCTCTGCGTCTTCCGTGATCTGCTCGCGTTCTGCGGCTGGATGGCCTTGCTGGTGTCCGAGGATGCAGGGTTGTTGCTCGCCCTGAATGCGTAGAGAAGCGTACTGACCCGTGGGGTCGGCTGAAGTACCGCAAGTTGCCTGGTCAGACGACAAACGGAGCCGCGGTTCGAAGACCGCGGTGATAGGCCTGATCTTCATCACCCCCTTCTTGGCTGGGAGGGCCGCAACGGTGCCGCGGCTGGAAGACCGCGGTGACCACGGGCTGGGACACCTACCTCCCCGCCTCGTACTGGCCGCAACGGTGCCGCGGTCCGGGGACTGCGGTGACCCGTCGACAACCCCAGCTACTGGGGTCCGTGGGACGAGCCGCAACGGTGCCGCAGTCCGGAGACCGCGGTGACATCGCGTACTGCTTGACGAATCCGCTGGCGGTCACGTCGCCGCAACGGTGCCGCAGTTCGGAGACCGCGGTGACCGACGATCCGGCCCTGCCGGGCGACGATCGTTGCTTCGCCGCAACGGAGCCGCAGCTCGGAGACCGCGGTGACAACCCGGACGAGAAGGACAGCTACACCGCGATCAACGGGCCGTAACGGTGCCGCAGCCCGGAGACCGCGGTGACGGCGCTGCCTGGACTCCCGATGGGTGACGGGATGCGCTAGCCGCAACGGAGCCGCAGCCCGGAGACCGCGGTGACACGTCTGGCACACCCCAACGCCAGCCCGTCATTCTGTTGCCGCAACGGAGCCGCAGTCTGGAGACCGCGGTGACTCTCCTGCGCGGCCTCGGCCGCCATCATCGAAGCCATGCCGCAACGGAGCCGCAGTCCGGAGACCGCGGTGACAGCTCTGCCATTCTATGGGCTCTGACCTGCTCCGTTGCAGTCGTGTGCGAGAGGTCCCCTACCGTCGGGTACGAGAGTCAGTCTGCGTCATCCTTGTGCGGCAGAAACACAGGTCCGACCTGCATGCGAGCGCTCCCCGGAAATCAGAGTGCCACTACACCGCTCGTGAAGAAGGCCAAGAGACACCAGGTCCGCGCATGGTGGTCCTGTGATCAGTGGCGCTCCATATGAACAGTTCACGGAGCGCAGTTTCTCCGACCGCGTCACGGGCGGCGGTTCCGGGGAATGTAACGGTGCCGGGTGAGTTCCAGTTGTGGTCTGTTACTTAGTCCGTCTGTGCGATGGGCACTTCGTAGACGATCTCGCACAGCGACGTCGGTACGACGATGTCCGCTGTCTCGACCGGGCGGCCCTCGTCGCTGTAGTAGGTCCGCTGAATCTGAGTCACCAGCGCGCTGCGTGTGAGTCCCAGTAGAGCGATCTCCTCGGCCGTCGCATGCCTTGGCTCGGGTTGTTCCACAGCGTGGCTGACCGTGACACCAATCTCCGCCATGCGCTGTACTACGCCGCGACCAGCGTGAGGTCCGCCTTCGGGGAGTACCACGAGAGTTCCGCCCGTGAGGTCGTACGGCTCCCAACTCGTCGACAGCTGTACGGGTTTGCCGTTGCCCATGAACTCGTACCGCGTACGGACGCCGAGGTCGCCCTCGGCGATGCCGAGGCGTACCGCGATGTCCGCTGGCACCGGGACCTTCGCCTCGGTGTGGCTCTCCCATGTGCCTTGCTGTCCGAGATCCGCCATGTCCGCCCGGAACGGTGATCCGCCGCGGCGCTCGCGACTCAGTGAGCGGACCATTCGAAGTCGTGAGCGGGGCTCCGCGACGTACGTACCTGATCCAGTGCGACCTTCGAGGATGCCTTGACTGATCAGCAGGTCGTTCGCGCGCCGGACGACGTTGTGTCCCACGCCGTACTCCTCGCCGAGGCGGGCGCGTGAAGGCAGCTTCTCGCCAACCGCCCACTCTCCGTTGGCGATGCGCTCCCGGAGCAGGTCGGCGATGCGGATGTACGGCGGCTGCTCAGGCATATGGAAAATCTAGCCCATTCTCGCTAAGCTGATTAAGCACCTTCACTGTATGTGACCTAGCCGCGATGGAGGGCTTACGCATGCCCACACCTGCGTCCCGCGCCAACGAGGCCGCGGAACGCCTGACCGCTGCGGGGTTGGAACCGGAGGTGAAGGACCACAAGAACCACATTCTTGTGGAAGCCAAGGTGCCTGACCAGGTCTCTTCGGAGTCCTGGAAAGGCCTGTTACGTGCGCTGGAAACGGCCGATCACTTCGGCCAGGAGGTCAGCGTGGGCGGCATGACCGTATGGGCCGCCATCCGAAAAGGGGACCCCCGCGACAGCGTCGGCTGTCCGGGGGCGTGGCCATCAGCTTTAGGGAGCTGATCGACGTGAACAACCGTAGCCAGAGCGACGGCGGGCAGCCACAGGGCGTGTCACGCGATCGTCATCGGGCGCTGACAAGCGAAGCGCCGGCGTATAGAGGCGGCGCTGAGCCGCGCATTGGCGAGGTTCGCTGATGAGACCTGCGCGCCAGCACACTCGGGACTGGCCCGCACCGTACGTCTCCGTCGCTTGCCGTATGGGGACGCACACGGAATGCACCGAGGGCAACCCCAGACCCGTACCGCGTTCGTCAGCCGTGATCTATGAGATCTGCACCTGCACGTGGTGCCACCCCCGGTACGAAGGAGCAACGCCGAACACAACCGGGCCAGTTGTCTCTATCTCGTCGGAAACCGTACGTCCGGGGGACGTGATCCAGATCGGGGGTCAGCCCTTCGAGGTGGCAGACATGGTCGCGCTACCGCACCAGGCGAAGCAGCTGCGCTTCGAAACGGGAGAGACCTTGACGATGCATATCCGCACTCGGCTTGCGGCTGTCCGTATGCGGGGGAGGGGGTGGTGACCATGGCCCGATACCAACGCGTGGCCGACTCGATCCGCGAGCGGATCGCCCAAGGTCTCCTGAGCGTCGGCGACCAACTGCCCACAGAGCCAGAACTTGCCAACGAGTACGCACTGAGCAGGCTGACCGTCCGGCGAGCGCTCGACGTCCTACAGGCCGAGGGGCTCATCGAGAAGTTCCACGGCAGGGGCTCGTTCGTACGGCGCCCCCCTCGCCGGGTCACGTATGTCAGCCGGTGCGGTGTGCAGCTGGACCAGCCGACGGACGGCGTCGAGATCGAGAACTACGTGAAGCCCAGCTCAGTTCTCGCCGAAGCCCCAGTCGCGTCCCTGATGCAGGTCGAGCCGGGCACCGAGCTGGCTGAGTACCTCTACATCGCCATGCGGGACAGGGAACCGTACGGCCTGGCCCGCATCTACGTACCGCTCGAACTGTCGAACCTCCTGACTGCTTCTACAGGACATGTGCCTTGGGGCGCCGAGATCTGTCAGGGGTTGAAGGCTGCCGGCGTACGACTCGCGCGAATCAGTGAGCGGGTGGTCAGTCGGCTTCCTAGTCAGGACGAAGCCGAAAGCCTCAACTTGGCAGCCGGCGCAACCGTGTTGGTGATCGAACGGACGGCGGTGGACGACCAGGGAAGAGTCGCCGAGGGTGCGCATCTGGTGATGCCGGGCGACCGTGTCGAAGTCGTCTTCTCCACAGCGCTTGCAGAGCCGGCGGGGAGGTGATCGGTTATGCGCGGGAGTAGTCAGTGCGTCCTGTGCAAGGAGCCGTCAGGGAACCTGATCCTGGTTGACATCATCGAAAGCGGTTCCGGTCCCGGTTGGGGGTTGTATGCCTGCCCCACGCCCTGCGCGCAGGAGTACGCCGGCCGTTCCTATGCTCCTACCTGGCTGGCGAAGGAGTTGGAGAAGCTTGAGCTGTGGCCTCCGGAGAGCTGACGAATGACGAAGAGCTGAGCCCTCACGTGAATGCGCGTGAGGGCTCAGCCGGGTCAGGGGAGGGCCCGGGCGTCGACGCGGGAGAAGACCAGGTCCATTTCCTCCGTGACTGGTCCGTCCCAGCGCACAGGAGTACGAGGGTGACGGATGGCCGCCGGGTAGCTCCTGGGGTCGTAGTCGTTGATCAAGCGGTACGTACGGAAGCCGCGGTCTGTGAAGGTCTTCACCAATTCATCGGCCGAATCACCGAGTGAACTCATCCGCTTCGGGGTCACCTCGACAACCACTTCCACATCGGAACGGAGCCGCCCGAGTACCGGCTTCAAGCTCCGGACGACGGTCCCTTCCGCACCTTCAACATCGATCTTGATCACCCGTGCTCGTTCTAACTCCTTGTCGCTGAGCAGCTGCGGCAACGGGTGTCCTTCGACGTCGACCTCGGACTCCGTTGGACCAACGTACGGAACGACGGAGCTCGCTCCCATGTTGCGGGAGCTCACCAGAATCAATCTCAGCGTCTCTTCCTTGTCCGACACGGCCGCGTTGATCGGCCGAAGGTTCCCGCAGTCGTTCAAGTGCGCGTGAGCCGAGAGCTTGCGATGGAACGTCGGCGACGCTTCCACAGCCACAACTAGGCCGTCAGGACCGACGAGGGAAGAGCCGAGCACGCTGAAGTACCCGATGTTGGCGCCGACATCGATGAACACGTCTCCGGGCTTCAACCTCTGCTGGAGCCAGTGCGTCAGGTGCGGCTCCCAGACGCCGAACATGTACAGGAAGCGCTGAATCAGGTCCACAGTGTCGACCTCAAGGTGCGCAGAAAAATGTGCAGGAACGACGGCGCTCCGAGGATGGTCCATCAGGTAGGAGTTCAAACGCGTTGCGATTGCCCCCGTCCCCAGCGATCCCGGCGCGTTCCGTAGGTACCAGCGCCACAGGTTGAAGGGGGCTCCCGAACCTCGCATGCCCATCAGCCTCTCCACGAGTTCTAGGGGCACGGTAGTTCCAGGAACTGTCCTGTCGATTGCCCTCGCATCGGGCTGACCAGACGTACTTCGCGATGGGGGTGGAAGAACAGCCCTACGAGGACAGCGCTCTCGCCCCTCTCGTAAGGTCCTCTGGACATCTGGATGACAACTTCCGTTCCGGGGAGACGACTTGGATACCGGCGAGCAGTTTGTGACGATCAGTGCCGTCTTACTCGGGGCGCTCATGACGCACTTGACGAACTACATGCTGGAGAGAAGCCGCAACCGACACGCGCTGCTGACAAGGTGGGACGACAAGAAGCTCGACGCGTACGAGGGGTACGTCGACCGTGTCCGTGCCTGCATCTTCCTCGCCGTCCAGCTGTACGAGCACAAGGAAGACATACGCGAGAGCCACAAGCCAGAGCACGAGATCCTCACGGAGATGGACGCCGCCAGCAGACTCAGGGGCCGCGCGTTCGAGCGGGTCATGCTGCTTGGCGATGACGAAGTGGTGGAAGCTGGCCACCGTCTCAACGCCGCGGCGATCGAGGTCGATTGGCAGGCCAACGGCAGGCGGTCAGGAACCCTGTCTGAGTGGCGCGCGAAGAACAGAGCCGCCTTTCAAGCGATCAACAACTTTCACGACGCCGCCCGTGAGGATCTAGGCGTCAAGGGCAACGTGACGGGCGAGAGCCACCCGGAACGAGACCTACTGCTGCCGCCCGCTCAGCGCAGGGATGAAGAGTCGACACCGGAAGCCTGAGTTGCAGTTCCCGTCAGTGGGCGAGCAGTCGAGCAACACTGATCGGAGCTCGTGCGAGCCACAGAGGATGTGGGCGTCAGCGACGCCATTCGTCACGAAAGTCGTCGTGGTCAGACCACAGCTCAGCGAGATAGGTGACGGCGATCCGCAGTCCCCACACATCGGTGCCGGAAAGCACCTCGTGCCCGTGCTGTCCGTCACGGCCCGCAGCTCGACGACGGTCCACGAACTCTTCCACTATCCGCTGGCTCGCCCGTACGAGTCGATGCGCCTCACCTTGAAGGCGTTCGAGCTCCGACTCTCGGAGGCGCGCCCTGACGAACGTGATGAGCCTCTGATCGCTCTCCCACGAGCCGGCAAGAGCTCCTGTCTCTGCGTCGTCGGTCATGGCGAAAGGCTATCTACAAGATCAGGGGCACATCGGGCGTATCTCGAAGCCGAAGGCCGCGCATGCCTTCTATCCGACGTGGCCCCGTGGGCAGGCATGTCGACGACTCGGCGCTCGCGCATGGGTTCCAGGACTGCCAGGGCCCCTTGAATGCACCCACCCGTCCGGGGCCCTGGCGAACGCCCGACTTCCTACCTGTGTAAGTCCACGGTCTGGCTGGCAGGTGTCGTCGGGTTCTTCTCCGGCGTGCCCGTCGAGGCCGATCCGCCACCGCTCAGGACGGCCAGGAGAAGCAGCACGAACAGGAGAAGACCACCTCCACCTACCGCTGCAACAGCAGTGTCACTGACCCGGCGGTGGTGCGGACGGACGTAGGTGCCGTTGCGATAGTGACCCCGAACCTGGGTCGTGCGACCTATCGGAGACTGGGCTTGGACACGAGACTGGGGAGCTGTGCGAGCACCCACACCCGTGGTGCGGCGGTAGTGCGGACGGACGTAGCGGCCATTCCGGTAATGACCACGAACCTGTGCCATTAGCGATCTCCCTTGGGTTATCAGGACGGGAGAGTCCAAACCGGGCCCTTGTGATGACGGTAGTCCCCGGCACTGACAGCCACAGCGGGCGCAGATCTGGCGGTATCCGGTAACCGTCAGCCTCGAACGCCGAGTTGGTCGAGAGTAGAGTCAGAGTCCCGGCCGGAGCCGTAGCTGGCGGCCGTCGATGAGCTGCGCCCCTCGACCTGCCGTCCCCATTGGCGCGAGGCTCTCCGCGTTACCGGAAGGCATCTGCGGCCAACCTCCGGCCAAGAAGGCACACGGAGCGGCAGTTTGACGTCATCGATGCAGGTCAGCGTGCACCTGGATCGGGAAGTCGCACGGTCTTGAAAACCGTCGTGAGGTAACCCCTCACCGTGGGTTCAAATCCCACCGCCTCCGCAGAGGTCAGAGAAGTAGCAGGTCAGAAGGGGTGCCCGTCGAGGATGGGCACCCCTTCGGCGTTGAGCCCGTCTCACGCTGATTCGCCTGAATCTCACTTTGGATCACGCGGTGTGGACCAGGCGTGGACCAGATTCGAGACACCTTCGTTCATGACGCGCAACGAGGCCCCGGCTCTACCGGGGCCTCGTGAACATCGTTGCGACAGTTGTGGGCCAGCAGCGGGTGCGCGGCCCTCGGCCGGGTGAGGACCATTGCATTCGCTGATCGGCGAGCGGTTGGGCGACGGGGATCAATCCAGTGTGGCGAGGTGGTCGGCGGCGCCGCCGCGCCATTCCATCAGCAACAGGGTCGCGTCGTCGCTGGTCCTCCAGCCCCGGTTCTCCCTCAGTGCGTGAGAGAGCGCGCGCACGGCTTCTCGCACGCTTTCCTCCTCCTGCCCGATTCGGTTGACCGCGCGGATGAGTGCCTCCTCACCGAAAGGCTCTTCGCCGGCTTCGTGCTCCTCGATCAGGCCGTCGGTGAAGCACAGCACCTTGTCGCCTTGCTGGAGCGACTGCTCACTGATATGGGGATCTTCACCCCCGAATCCGACCGGCAGCGTAGTGGGGGACTCCAGCCGCCCCGCGACCTCATGATTGCGGATCAACAGCGGCGCGGGATGGCCGGCGTTGACCCACGTCAGTTGTCCGGTTGAGATGTTCAGACGCATCATCTGCGCCGTGGCGAAGCCCTCGGGGCCGAACTGGTCGGCAATGGCCTCGTCCATGAAGGAGTAGACGGCGGACAGGCCGACGTCGGCACGTCTGGCGTGCCGGTACGCGCCGACGGCGATGGACGCCATGTTGGCGGCGTCCAATCCGTGGCCCATCGCATCGATGAGGCCCACGTGCAGGATGTCGTCGTTGAGGGCGAAGTCGAAGCTGTCGCCGGCGACGTCGTAGGTGGGCTCTAGGATTCCCGCCAGCTCGACCTGCGGGACGGACATCGCCAGAGGCGGCAGCAGCGACCATTGAATCTCCGCCGCCAAGGCCATCGGCTGACGGCGCCGGGTCTGAAATAACTGGTCGGTGTAGTCGCTCTTGATGACCAGCAGGTGGGCCACCAGGCCGGCGAGCCTGTGCAGCAGACGCCGGTCGTCGTCATCGACGCTGTCCAAGGTCACGATCATGACCCCGATCTGCCCGCCGCCGTCCAGCAGCGGCAGGTAGACCCGTACGCCGTCCGTCTGCGGTACCTCCACAGCGGTCGCGCGCATGAAGGCGGCCCCGGCAGGCGACTGCGCGATCGGCTCGGGCTCGCTGGCGGCCAGCCCTCGGCCAGACAGCGGCACGAGCATGAACTGCCCATAGTCCTGGAGTAGGACCGAGACATTCCGGCCGCCGACCCTGCCCACCTCCTCAGCGATCAATGGAGCGATCAACTGCGGCGGCATCTCATGCGCCCGATCCAGCAGCACACCCAGCAGCCGCTCACCGAACCCTTCGGCCCGATCCAGCCGACGCCCCTCGGAACGCCGGTCCTCTGGTGTCATAACCGCGCCCTTTCACTCCACCTCCACTCTGCACCGGATATGGATCGGTTGCCCGGGCGGGCGACCGGCTCGACTCCTATGCCGCGAACCTCGGTCCCGGGGCGGGCGGCCCCGTCCACGAAGCAGGTGAAGAAGATCTTCGACTCGGATAGGGCAAGCAGTCCGCGCCGAGTCAACGCGCATCGACTGCCGGCCGCCCGAGTCCACCGTGTGAGGGGCGCAGGGCGGGGGACTACGGCTGCCCCACTTCGGGCATGCGTAGCCGGTGGCGCACTGCCTCGTTAAGCCCCTACCGCCTCGTTGCGCCATTGAGGCTGATAGGTGATCGCCGAGGAGTGCTGCTCCGTGTATCCCGGTCATGCTCCCCTTCGCTGTGCGTCTTGCTGCGCTACCGGTGACGGCCAGACCGTGATGACCGGTAAGGGCTCCTACGTCGAAGCCTGCCGAGTGTGCAAGGGCGCAGGCCAGCTCAATGCCCTCCGGATCATGAGACTCGCGTGCTCTGCATCAGCACTGGAGCCCGGGTGACGGACCCGGGGCCTCCGTGAAAACGATTCATCCGATTGCGTGACGATGAGTCGGACCGACCTTCATCTCAGTGTCCAGCAGGGAGAAATCCTTCCGGAAGACGCTCCTTGTCCCAAGCAGAGCCCGGAGGGCGAGCCCGCCGACCGCGAGGACCACGCGGCCCGGTCCCCGTAGGTGTGGCTGACGCTGTTCCTGCGCGTCACAGCTACGGCCTGGTGCTGTGACAACTTTCCCTACTGGATCAGGTGATCAGGCGGCCCGCCGAAGGCAGGTCGCGCGGCACGGCGGCAAGGGCCGCCGCTGCTCCTGTCTACCGCCCCGCTTCGCGACGGCCCCCGCTTCTCGCGCCGCGAAGCCCATCACCGGCGAACCAACCAGTCCGCAATGAAGTCGGCACGCATCGAGGCCGGGCTCCTGAGGCTGAAACAGCGCCAGACCACAGACAGGACAGGGCTCGTCAGGCCGTCGTCACCGGGGCCGGCCTACGAGGGCTTGAGCCACCTCCGCGGACCGCCCTGTCACCGGCCGTTGCGGGCGGCTTCGCGGATGGGCGCGCCCGCATCGTGCAGGCTGCGGAGGGTCTGCCGGTAGGAGGCGACGAGGCTGGTCTTCACGTAGTCGATCCCCAGTTCCCGGCAGTAGCGCTCGACGATCGGCTGCGCCTTGCGCAGGTTCGGGCTCGGCATACTCGGGAAGAGGTGGTGCTCGATCTGATAGTTCAACCCGCCTAGTGCGAGGTTGGTGAACCAGCCGCCGCGCACGTTGCGCGAGGTGAGCACCTGACGGCGCAGGAAGTCGGGGCGGTCATCGCCGCGCAGCATGGGCATGCCCTTGTGGTTGGGTGCGAAGACCGATCCCAGGTACAGGCCGAACAGGCACTGGTGGACGGCGATGAACGCCACGGCCGGGCCGACGGGCAGGACGAGGAAGACCGCGGTGAGGTAGACGGCGACATGGCCGAGCAGCGTGACGCTCTCCAGCGCCCGGTGCTTCAGCGAGCGGTCGGTCAGTGAGCGCACGCCCGCCACATGCAGGTTGAAGCCCTCCAGCAGCAGCATGGGGAAGAACAGGAACGCCTGCGAGCGGCCGATGAGGCGCGGCAAGCCCTTCGCCACCCGGGCCTGCTCCCGGGACCAGACGAACAGGTCGGGGTCGACGTCGGGGTCGAGGTCCTCATGATTGGGGTTGGCGTGGTGCTTGGTGTGCTTGTCCTGCCACCACTCGTATCCCATGCCGATGCCGAGGTTCCCGGCGAGGCGGCCGAACGTGGCGCTGGGTCTGCGCAGCCTGAAGACCTGACGGTGCGCCACGTCGTGCGAGACGAGCGCCACCTGGCCGAAGACCACGGCCAGTAGGAAGGCCACAGCGAGCGTCCACCAGCTGTCGCCGACGAGGACGAAAAGGGTCCAGCCCGTGACGTAGAGCGCGGCCACGCACGCGACGCGCAGCACGTAGTAGCCGGGGCGCCGCCGCATCAGGCCGGCTTCGGTGATGCGCTTGGACAACCGCGAGAAATCGCTCCCGGTCGGGCGCTTGGCCGCTGGGGGGCGTACGGAACGTACGGGATTGTCGAGAGTCATGCCTGTACGGGTGACCCTCCGGCGGCATTCCGAAAACAGGGAGAGCGGCCGTCGTACGTGTCGAGGAGCGGAGAGCAAGGCGGGCGAGTGCCGGAAGTACAGCGGCAAGTAGAGCGATCCCAGCAACCGTCACGGCGTACACGTGGAAGCCGGACGCCTCCGCTCTGCCCCGCACCGCAGCGGTCGAATCGGGACCAGCAGCGGAACTCCTCGTGGAGCACCGCCTTACCTAAGCCCGCCGGGGGCGGGAGGCCGGGGGCGCGGTCCGGCGGCAAGCCGGGCCGCGCGCCAAACGGGCCCAGGCCCCCATCAGTTCCAGCGGCTGCGTCTCACCCTCGGTCGTTCAGCCTTGCGAGTCGCCACACGGATCACCAGGATCGACGAGGCAAGCACAACGAACACGACGCCTTGAGTGACGAGACCGTCCATCCTTCACACCCCCCGGGAGCGGGTCAGAGCGGGAAGGCCCCGTGAGGTGGCCATGGCTGCCGCTGTTTCGCTGCCTTCGGACTGCCGTTCCTCTTCCCGGAGGGGCTGACTGCGCTCCATCGCCTCCAGGGCGTCGTCTGCGGCAGTCAACGGGCGCGCTGTGTGCACCGGCGTGCCGCTCGCGGCGGCCATGAGGCGGGCGGCCGCGTTCGCGGTCGCCCGGGGCGGTATCACCAGCAAGGTCCAGTTCCCGCCATGGTGGGAGTGGAGCAGAAGAAGATGCCGGTCCTGCTCGGGCTCGAAGCGCCCCGCTTTGACCACATGGCCGCTGACAGGCACCTTCCGAGGAATGACCGGCCAATGCGCGGGATTCACGGTGATGTGTGTGATGGATCCCCACAAGAGGTCCAGCACATCTGTGAGGGCGGGGAGTTCACGTAGCAGATTGCGGGAGTGGGGCCACCATGCCCCGTCAAGGAGACCCACGGGGACGCCTTCGGGCTTCAGCGCGAGGCGCACCGACGGTACGGAGAAGGGTTCGTGGATCATCAGTGTGCGGTCTGCGATCACGTTCAAGACGTGCGCCTGCCTCCGGGCGATGACACTGCCCAGCGTCTTTGATCGCCAAGAACGGAGCCAGCGTGGCGGCCGACACTCGAAGAACTCTCGGTGTCTCCAGTGTACTCCGCGATCACTCGTGTCGCAGATCGCCGACCATGGCCCGTCCGCGCAGATATGGAGGGGCCCCGCAGCCGGTTCCGCCGCGGGGCCCCTCCAGGCACACGGCAAGTTCGACCTGCTCTTCGCCAGGGCAGAATCGGCCGGGGATGCCGGGGTCAGTCCACAGTTCCGCTCCGAGATCGAGCTGGTCAGGGCTGCAGACGGGGCGCCCGGACTGTAGTTGCCCATCTCTCGTTCTCAAAGGCCCAACGCGCGCGAGCGAGATCTACGGTGCGGACCTCTTTGGCGGTTCCGGGCCATGGGTCGGGGCCACGACCACGGGCTGCACCACCTCGCACGGCAGCACGGGTGGGCTTGATCCGGTTCGACGGACATCTGAGATCAGGGGTTCGCCGAACCGGAAGCCCAGGTGTCGCGATGGGAGTCGGGCTTCTCTCTCGCGCGGGACGGCGCGCCGGGGCGCTGGTTCAGGAGAGAGCTGTGGCTCAGAGGCTAGGTTGCTTCAACGCGGAGCTGTTGCGTGTAGGCCGGGCCTCTCGTCCTTTCTCGACCCCCTGGGTGAGGGGCCCGTTATAACGCCCCGGGGTGGGATGTCGCAGCAGGTGGCGTGCGCTTCGGGTTCGAGACGGCATGCTTCAGGGGCCGAGCTTGGGGGCTCGGCCCCTGAGCTGTCTCAGTAGCTCCTCGCGTTGGCGATCAGATCTCGGGGACTGCCACGAGAGCGCCGGTGGTGTCGCCTCCGGCCGCGTCGCCGCTGGTGTTGGTGTTGCCCTCGACGTCGATGCCGCAGTTGTTCTGCTGGGCGCGGGAGTCGGCGTCGCCGCCACCCGGGGTCAGCGCGGTGAGGAGGGGAGCGTCCACGTCGCCCTGCGTGATGTCGTCGCCGTTCGACTGGGTGCAGGCGACGACGACCGGGGTCTCCTCCTGGGCGGTCGCGACGCCGGCACCGACCATGCTGACGCTACCGAGCACGGCGGCTACCAGGGCAGCTTCGCGAAGCTTGCGCATGACTTCTCCGATTCCTAGGACTGAACACGATCCGTACGACCGCAAGACATTGGAGTAGCTATGCACGGAGGCGCTGCCCTCCAGCGCCACAACACGGCGTCAGCCGCTGGCTTCACACCAGGTAGTGAAACAGCGTGCACCCCATCGGGTGCACGGGACTGCGCCGAACGGGCGAGCAGCCCCGCTGGGGCCTGGGCAGGAGCCTCGCCAACGTGCCGGGAGGCAAGGGGACCGGTGCGTGACTCCCCAGCCAACGCTCCCCGACCGTAGCCCCTGGGCTGTGAAAAGCTCGCGAGGTAGTGATCACGGCATGCATGCCGCTGGGCTCGCCGGGTTCACAGGAAAGCGGCGGCTGCCAGACCTGTCGCTGCGCGCATGGATGATCCTGAGCTGCCGTCCGGGTTGCCTTGACGGGCGAATCCGTTCGTCACCTTGTGAACCCAGCGTGGACCGTTGGCCGCTCCGCTTTGATCGCAAGCGCACGCCTTGCAGGCCGACTCGGCGAAGCCGCCGCGGCCGACCACCCTCATGGAAGACGCCTGTTCCGTTACCTCACGCCCCTTGGCTTGACCTGCACGGACGCGCGTCTCGTCCTCGTGGCTTTGGGAGATGTGGAACGTATATGGGATCTGCAGCGAGTTGCTCTTGTCGGCTGGGAGAGGTGCGCTGACGGACATACGGGTGTGGGAGGGCGTACGGATCTCAGCGGTTCACGCAGTTCAGAGACTTCCCCGGGCGGCACGTCGGGCAGGCCGCGTCAGGGGCGCGTCACTCGCTCGGGAGCGGCAGATGACGCTCCAGCGCTGGGGCGTCAGCTCTGGGGGCCCGCCCGGAGAGGTGCCCCGGCGTTGTGCAGACTCGTGAGCGCCTGCCGGTAGGACGTGATGAGCCCCGTCTCCAGATACTGCACGCCTACCTGTGCGCAGTATTGCCTGACGTGGGTTGCGCCTTCGTGGATGTGGGCTCGGCATGCTCGGGAAGAGGTGGTGCTCGATCTGGTGGTTGAGCCCGCCCAGTGCGATGTCTGTGAACCACCCGCCGCGCACATTGCGTGAGGTGAGCACCTGACGGCGCAGGAAGTCCGGGCGGCTCTTGCCCGTGAGCGTCGGCATGCCTTTGTGGTTGGGGGCGAAGATGGAGCCCGGATAGAGGCCGAAAAGGCATTGGTGTACTGCCAGGAAGAGCAGGGCCATGCTCGGTGGAAGCACCAGGAACAGCGCTGTCAGGTAGAGGCCGAAGTGCGTGAACAGCATGGTCCCCTCGACTCCCCGTCGTTTCACCGACCGGTTTCGAAGGGCTTTGACTCCGGAGACGTGCAGGTTGAAGCCCTCCAGGGTGAGCAGGGGGAGAACAGGAAGGCCTGTGAGCGCCCGATGAGTCGTGGCAGGCCCGCGGGCGGACCGAGCCTGGTCCTGGGTCCACACCAGCAGGTCGGGGGTGACGTCAGGGTCCAGCTCCTCGTGGTTGGGGTTGGCGTGGTGACGTGTGTGCTTGTCCTGCCACCAGCCGTAGCTCATGCCGATGCCGAGGTTCCCGGCGATCCGTCCCATGCGTTCGCTGGCCCGGCGCCGGCGGAAGACCTGGCGGTGTGCCACGTCGTGTGCCACGAGGGCGGTTTGGCCGAAGACGAGCGCCAGGTACCCGCCCACGACCAGGCTCCACCAGCTCTCACCGAGAAGCAGGAAGGCGGCCCAGCCCAAGGTGTAGAGCGCTGCCACGAGCGTGATCCGCAGTGTGTAATAGCCGGTTCGCCGGCGCATGAGCCCCGCCGCCACGATCTGTTTCGACAACCGGGCGAAGTCACTGCCGCCGGTGCGCGAGACAGTGGCCGTCGCGGCTGGTGCCGCGAGGGTGTGCGAACTACGGGCTGATGGGTGCTCGGCATCCAAGAGCGGGGAATCCTCAGGGGGGGATGGACGGGAGCCGGTGAGTGCTCATCAGATGCCTCGTCGGAGGGGAAGGGAGCCAGGGTCCGGGACGCCTCCTGCGCGGTGTTCAACGGCGCGGGCAAATGTGCTGTCACTCGGGGCGGCTGCGGCGCCGCCGAGCCGGATGGCGGCCGCGGCCGCCGTCACAGTTGTCGCGGCGAACCGGTCCGCGCAGGGGCGGAACGCGTGCGGGAGGGATGCCACGACCTTCCGTCCTCCGGCGCTCCTCGCTCGGCTGGAGATGTCCGTAGCGCATGGTCGCGAGCCGGCCCCTGTCTGTGTTGGAGGCGGCGGCGGATGATGATCGAGGCTAAGAGCTCGTCTCATTTGGCGAGTCTGCGGTAGCAGATGAGGGTGCAGGCGATGCTGGTGAAGGCGAGGAAGTGC
>NZ_BMMP01000031.1 GCF_014645895.1 Streptomyces daqingensis
CTCCCACTCTTCATCGGACAGTTCATGGCGACGTATCACCCGACCATGATCCACCACACAAGATCAATTGAAGACACCGCCTAGTGGCCGGCATGGTCCTCGCCTGGGTCGGCGTCGACGCAGGTGGCGCGATCGTGATGACGGCGCTGTTGCTGCTCGTCGGGCTGCTGATCGCCATGGGCGCAGCTCAAGGGCTCATGCTCAGGCGCTTCAATCGGGCCTGGACCGATGCCGGCTTCGCATCGTCAAATCAGGTGACGATGGCAGCTTCCGAGGCGCGTTCGCTGATCGCAGCGCCCGGAGCGGTCTCGGGACGCCCGGTCAGAGTCAAGAACGCCTGATCGCTCCCCTCGACGTGACGGACTCGGCTTCCGCGACGGGTTCGGGCTCTCGTCAAAGGACGAGAAGCGTCTGAGCCGGTCGCGTGCAAGTGCTTCGAGGTGGTCGAAGACGACGATGACCTTGGTCGCACCAAGACTTCACCAGAAGAGGCGGTAAACCACGGTCGAGGGGCCGTTGAAAGAGCCGTTCAACGACTGGACAAGTTCCCTCTGCGCAGGTCAGGAGCCAACTGGTGCAATCTGCACGGTGATTCCCAAGCTCGGAGCGCGGGTTCAGTTCCGTCACCTGCTCCATAGGTCTCACCCCGGCCGCTGACTCTGGGAGGACCGGGTGATGTGGTCACGGTCCTCAGTAGCGCAGCACGGCGGCGACGCCGTCCGTGCAGCGGGTGGGAGGAAGGATCTCGGTGAACGAGGCGCCGCCGAGGACTGCCGAGCGCAGCAGGAGCGTTGCTGCCGGAGCGCTGAAGGCCGTCGAGTCCTCACCCAATGCCGCTCGCTCGGTGCCCAGGGCTCGTGGGTCACGGCGAGAGGCGAACAGGACGGGGTCCTCGCTGCGGTCGGCGGCCAGCAGCAGCGTCTCCACCCGTCCCTCGGACAAGGCTTCCTTGACTGCCGGAATGCCCTGGAGCGCCCGGCCACCGGCGAGTTCCCCCTCCAGCCGTGCCAGCACGTCGCGGTGGCGGTTAGTCATGACTTCGTGCATTGCGGCGTCAACGCTCGCCCGTAGGGCTGCCCGGGCGGAAGAGTCGGTGCGGCCGCCCTCGACGTAGAACACTTCCCCGTCCGGCTGACGCGCAGCAAGGTGTTCGCGCAGCAGTCCCACCGCTTTGGGGTCTCCGGCGACCAGCACTACCGCGGCCTCGACGCGGGCCATGGCCGCCCGCACGTCGTCAGCCGCCTGTCCGGTGTTCTCGGTCCACAGGTTGACGGTGCGACGGTGGAAGGAGGCCTTTGCCTCAGCGCCTGCCCGCACCCGGGTGATGTGGAGGGTGCTGCCGTTGAACGTGCGACGCAGAGCCGGCTCGTGTTCGGCGGCCGGGTAGGCCTCCACGTCCGCTCCCTCCCGGTCGACTGCCACGACCACATGCGGCAGTTGGTGGTCGCGATCGATCGCCACCCCCAGCGGATCGGGCACCGGCAGCACTCGCGCGCTGTCCGCCGCCGGGGGCTCCACGAGGCTGAAGGCTCCCAGCAGCCGGCCGGCGGAGACGAACAGTGCCTCGCCTTGCGGCCCGGGCAGGTCCGGGGCGCCTCCCACGACGTCGTCCAGGACTGCCAGGTCTGCCTCCTCCGCACCCTGCTCACTCAGGGACCGCCGCGCCGCGCGCCAGCGAAGCTCGTTCTGCTTGTCCGCGTCGTGGGTCACACGTGAGGTGTCCAGGTGGACGGATGCGACGGAGGCATCGCCCGCGTACAACGGCTCAAGGAGCGCAAGATCCATGATGGGTTCCGGGCGTGGTCGCCCTGTCGCCTTTCCTTAGCTTCACCGCGGCGGACAGCACAATGGTCATCTTTCCGACCTGTGTATTCGGGGCGGGCCCTATGTAGACGGTTTGCGGTGCATGTCGAGGACACGCGGTCCCGTAGGCCGACTGACAGAGGGGCCGGCAGCAGGACCTCGCACGTCTGCCCCCACTCACTGTTCGCCGTTACGGATCACGACGACAGGACATGTGGCGTGCTGCGTGCAGTGCTGGGCCACCGATCCCAGCAGCAACCTTGAGAAGGCTCCGAGACCCCGGCTGCCGACCACGAGCAGAGACGCGTCACGGGCGGCATCGATGAGTACGCCTGCGGCGGAGCCGTAACGCACCTCGGTGCGTACCGCTACCGGTGGAGGCGAGCCCACGGTTTTCTCGACGACTTCCTTGAGTTGCCTGTGGGTCTCACTCTCCTGAGCCGTCGCGTCTCTGTTCGCGGGGGGCATCACGCCGACGATCGCGCCACCGTGGGAGGACGGAAGGTCCCAAGCGGTCACCGCCTCCACCACACCTTGCGTGAGTTCCGCCTGACGCACGGCCCAGCCAAGGGCTTCAATGGAAGAGTCGGAACCGTCCACCCCGACCACGATCCGGTCTCTCTCATCGGTCTGGTCAGCCATGACTCCTCCTTCACCGGCTGAGGGGGCACCGCGACCGGGTGTTCGGTTCGCCGCTCCAGGGCCCTTTCCAGTTTGGTGCCGTCGCCCCAGACGCGCATTCCGACGGCTTCTCGCTCGGCCCCACGTCGACCGCCTGCGAGCCTTCCGAGCCGAATCCCCTTGAACAACGGGGACGATTGAACAACGGGGACGAGATCTCGGAGAGCGGACCCCCCGTCGGCGGCACGGAAGAGGACAACGGGGACAACAGGGACAACGGCTCCGAGACAGTGCCACGAAGGCGTGATCGCAGGGCCGGGCTGACCACGGAACTCCCCTGTACTCAGTCAGCACCCTGCGCACGGCAGATGATGGTCCTGCCTGCCGGTGAGCAGTCCGGACGTACTTGGGTACGGGCCCGCATGACCGGCCAGGGCGGCCCTCGTCCCGTCCGCCGGGGACGCCCGACGCTCGCAGTGGACGGAGTCATGCCGCATGGTTCACCCGAGCCTCAGGGAGAGAGGAGCGAACATGTCTGCACAGATGGAATGCCGTCGCACTGGGGCCACGCTGCCGGACCTGTTCGAGTGGATGATTCCGGATTTCGCAGTGCCGACGCTGCGCTCGGGTGCTCACAGCATCCGGATCGAAGAGGGCATGAAGGACGGCGAGTTCACGCTCAACGCTGAACTGCCCGGTATAGACCCCGACAAGGACGTGGAGATCAGCGTCGAGGGCGACATGCTCACCATCCGGTCGGAGCGCAGCGAGAGGACCGAGAGCAAGGCCACTCAGAGTTCCACTACGGCTTCCTCGCCCGGGCCGTGCGGCTCCCCGCGGTGCGCGTACCGACGAGGCCAAGGCCAGCTGCAGGGACGGCATCCTCACGGTGAAGATAATGTGGCCCAGCCCGGCTCCGAAGCCAAGAAGATCGAAGTGCAGCGGCGCTCCGGCTGACCGCACCTCGCGACCGGTCGGCGTGCCCGCACCGTCGGGTCCCCCGGCTGCGAGCACGCCCTCACATCCGACCGCCATCGGGTGGGGTCGGGCGGTCTCGCGTGATTTGTTTCATGACGGCAAGCTGCTGCTCGCTCAGGTATTCCGCCTTACGTTGTGACCGGCGGTGCGATCGGAATCCGAAGAAGGAGAACATCGCCGGGACGAACGGCCAGAGCAGCGGCACCGAAACGAACAGCAGGGTTGCTGTCAGCAGGAACGCGTACCAGCCGCCGATGAGCACGTACATGAACAGCAAGGCCAGAATCACTCCGGCCCACAAGGCCGCCTGATAAGCGTTCCCGCGCCCGCCATGACGGTCAGCCCACGCGCTGACCCGACGAGTGCAGCCCACGAAGGACATGGTCGAGGCGAACGTCGGCGGAGTCTCGGACGGTGGATCCGTCGCCCTCTCCCACCCCTCGGTCTGACCTGCGTTCTCGCGACCAACTGATGTGGCTACCTGCGGGTGGAGGCCCACCCGTTGATCCTCCCGGCCTGCCCGGTGCTCTCCTGCGGCAGCGATCTCAGGTCCCCACTTCCCTGCGCTTTTCTTGGCATGTTTTGCCATTTTGATCACCCGCACCGAGGGAGGCATCTTCTCTACCAATGGTAACCAATCGAGAGGATTATCGGCCCCATGCGCATTTAGCTATCTGCACTCGTCCAGTCAATGATTCTTTCACCGCCCCTGCCCTTGTTTCCGGCAGCACTTATGGTGCTGGATCTTTCTCGTGGCTCTCTTCAGCCAAGAGGCACTCAATGAAGTCAACGGAAATCCTGGGGGCCTCTGGCCAGACAGGCGAGACGGGCGGGAGAGCCGACATTCCGGGACCAGGATGTGCTTCGGGGTGTCGTCGTCTGCCAACGGACATGGCGACGGCGCTGCGCCCGCCGCCGCCAGTCACGTCTCTGAACTCTGAGCCCCCGTCTATGCGTCGCGTCCGGCGGCCGGCAGGTGCGCGGAGGGCTGGGGTGGCGAGGGTGGCGCCGCGGTGCCGTCCGTCAGTGCCGCTTCGACGATGCGGATGGCTTCGCCGGTGTCGATGCCGGCGGCGGTGATGACGGCGGCGTACTCGGCGGCGGCGCGGCGGGCCCGTTCGCGTCCTTGCTCGCCCGCCGCGGAGACGAACGAGCCGGCCGATCCCCGGGTTTCGATGAGCCCTGCTGCCTCGAGTTCACGGTAGGCCCGGCCGACGGTGTTGACGGCCAGTCCGAGGTCGGCTGCCAGGCGGCGGATGGTCGGCAGCTTCGTGCCCACGGCCAGTGTGCGGTCGTGGATCTGCCGGGCTAGCTGGGCGCGGAGCTGCTCGAACGGCGGGACGGGAGAGGACGAGTCGATGACGATCATCGGATCACCGGGACGTCAGCGGCGTGCCGCGCCGACGCGCCGCCAGCCCGGCGGACACCGTGATCAGGGCGAGCGAGACGGCGCCCAGGGCGACGAAGACGCACCAGGCGGCGACCCACCAGCCTGGCGCGGTGTCCAGCACCGAGACGGTGGGCAGGCACCACACGGCGGTCGGTGTGGTGACGTCACGGGCGTCCTCGACCCGCATGATGCCGTCGGCGGTCAGGGAGACCTCGTCGTCGGCCACGACCGGGTGCGTGAGGACGTGGCGCAGCTGGACTCCCGTAGCGACGGCGACTCCGCACAGCCCGACGAGCAGGACGACCGAGGCGTACTGAGCTGTGCCGTCCCGCGCGGTCAGGGAGGCGATCGCCAGCACCATCGCGCCCGTGAACGTGGTGACAGCGAACGCAGCGCGCGGCAGGCCGAGCACCGTGCGCCAGCCCGGCCGGACCGGATGTGCCGCCCGCCGTGGCAACGTCGCGGCGACGCGCCGGTCGGCACGCCTCACCCGCCAGTCCAGCAGCGACTGGGCCAGCACCAGGCCCCCCACCACCACCGCCAGGACCACCAGCGACCAGGGCTGGATCGACCCCGACCCGTCGGCCGGCCGGGCGAAGCTGTAGGCGAGGGCGACCGCGACGATGAAGGCGGCCAGCACGACGCTCGAGGCCAGACGGGCACGTCGCCGCGCCGTCAGACGCGCGGCCAGCAACGGTGTCGGCCGGTCCTCGGGCAGCCCGTGCCCGGCCAGCCACCGGCCGGCCTGTTCGACGTCCGCCTGGCTCGCCGGTTGTTCGGTCATCCGGCTCCCCTCCTCCATGTCGCAGAGTCCATCGTTTGTCTTAAGTCTTGTCGCAAGATACTGCGTCAATACTTGAGACAAGTCAACGGGGCTGCGGAGTGAGGCGATGGCGCCCCCAACGGTCCGACGGACCTGGCCCATGTGGACGGCTGGGAGACGAGCCACGGGGCACGGCGGCGAAGCCTCGGTCCGCCGTACGGCCGGCCGAGGGACCGGGCACCCGTTGCGGCACAGAGCCCCGGGCCAAGGGCCCAGGGCTCGATCGTCGCGCGGAGTGAGTGTCCCGTGTCAGCTCGGGTGACGCCGGATCAGTGCTCGCAGAGGGAGAACTCCCGTTCGTAGAGCTGCTCGTTGTGCTCGTCGACGAAGAACTTGCGTTCCCGCATGAGCTGTTCGCGGTAAGCCTTGGCCTCCTCGAGGGTCATGGTCGACGTGTCGGCCCAAGGTTGCTGCGGCGGCACGTCGGACGTCGAGACGATCCTCTCCGACGGGTCGACGAGGAAGAAGACGAGGATCTTGCGATGCCCCGGGCGCGTGGTATCCGCGAGGCGGAACGAACCGACGCGGTGCTGCAGGACGTTGGGGAACGCGAGGCAGCGACCCTCCGGGGTCGGCGCGGAGCCCAGCTCCTGGTTCAGGACGTCCTCGCTCTCCAGCCCGTACACCTCCTGCACGCCGTTGTAGTCGTTCTGCTCGTAGCGCGGGTCGTCGATGGCCGCCCGGAAACCCAGCCGGCTCGCGGTGATGTTCTCGCTGTCCCAGTAGTAGATGGCGGTCGAGACGATCCGCTCGTTCATCATCCCCTCGACGTGCCAGGAGCCGCCGGCGTACTCGGGCTTGTCCGGGGTGAGTTGGATCGTGGCGAGCTTGACGATGACCTGGAGACGGCGCCCGAGCAGGTCGACGCGGGCCGCGGGCGGCTCCGGCGGGGTGAAGTCCGGTGCGTCGGGGATCTCCGGGCGGCGGTTCTGCCACCAGTCGTCCATCGCCTCCTCCCATGCCCGGCAAGCCTCGTCGTAGGCCTCGTCATCGCCGTACATGGATTCGTCGGGGTGTTTCGGCTCCGACCCCTCCCCCTCGGAGGGATACCAGCTGTACGGATCGGGGACGATCCGCAGCGGCCGGGGATGGCGCAGGTCCGTGAGTACGTTCTCCAGCAGCGGACGCATGCGGGCGAGCAAGTCCGGCAGCACGGAGGCCAGTTCGCGATGCTTGTCGGGGTGGACGTTGTTGACGTAGGAGAGGAACTCCACGTCGCCGTCGGCACCGACCTTGACGTCCGCGGGCAGCCACTGGAACTTCTCCGAGAGCTCGTACTGGAAGTAGCGGCCGGACCTACGCGGCCAGGCCGAGTCGGGTATCCCGCTCACCCCTTTCACCAGGCAGAACAGCGACGGGTGGACGAGATCCAGTACCTGACCGTCCGATCCGGGGTGCCAGTCCTTCTCGGCCTCGGGAACGTCCTCCAGGACCCGGACCGCGTCGCGAAGCCGGGATCTGAGTTCGTCGTCGACCAGGCTGTCCGACTGCCACACCCCGTCGACGGCGGAGACCTCGATGCCGGTCCGCCCGTCCCGCAGCGCGGCGTAATGCCGGAGTTCGTCGAGCACGTACTCGATCTGCGCTTCGGTGAGGCCCTGCGCGACCGCTTCCTGAGTCCACCGGGAGACGATCTCGGCGTCGTTCATCTTCTCGAACCACCGCGGCTTCTCCCGGATGGCCGCACTGCACTGGATCATCTGAAGTTCCCGCAGCGTCCGGGGTTCCGCGAACTTCACGGAATCGGAGCTTTCGAACGGCAACGGGTAAGCGGACAGGCTGGTCAACGCTCTTGGTCCTCCCAGTCGGTGTACGGCAGGCCGGAAGGCTACTTCGGCGGTCTGACAGCGCGGCCGCACTCATCAAGCCGCAGGCTGGGACGGCCAGTTGGGCGAGCCGACAGTCGGCGGCGGCTGTCTTCGCCCGGCCTCCGGTGCCCTCGTCCGTCCACGACACTGGTCGTCATGGCTGAATCCGGAGAGCAGGAAGCGGCCGGGCAGCATGACGTCCGACTGCCCGGTGTCCAGCCGGCGGAGGGCGGCGGGGGTCTGACCGCGTGGATGGAGTCCAGGCGGCTTCCGCCGGGTGCAGGCGGACCCTCGTGGCGGCGTCCCGGGAAGCGGGCGTTCAGCGGATGGGATCCCGCGCAGGACCGGCGACGGCGGCCGGGTTTCTTGCAACGGCCGTGACCCGCTTAGGGATCTCACGTGCACGGTGAGTGAAGAGAGAGGCTTTCGGCGCACCGACACCCGGGTCGGGGCGGCAGCCTGGCGCATGGCGTGACCGCTCGTCGGGGCACGCCGCAGTGGCGTCATGCGCCGCGTTCCACCTCTAGCGAAGAAGGACCACCGTCACATGCGCGACACCTCCCCCATCGAGACCCGTGAACTCTCCGACGCCGACCTCGACTCCGTCTCGGGCGGCCTCTCCGTGGGCGGCTCCGTCGAGGGCCTGAAGGCGACCTTCGAGCCGGGCCCCAACGGGCTTCCCGTCCTCAAGGGCGGTTCCGTGGACTCCGTCAGCATCGACGTCTCGGACATCCCGCTGGGTCCGGCCGCCGGCTGAGGTACCCCTCCCGGGGTGCCTCCAGCGGCGCCGGCCTCCGCGATCTGGACGTGGTCGCGGAGGCCGGCGTCTGCCGTCCGGACTGCCCGGGCGGCGGGACTGCCGCAGCGGACAGTCCGGCCGGACGGCCCGGGCGGGCGGCCGCTGTCGACCGGCCGCGAGTCACGGTCAGCGTCTCGGCCCCGCGAGCGTGTACGCCGCCATACCGCCGCCCGCGAGGACTACGGCCGTCCACGTGGCCGCCGCCGTGCCGGGCGGCTGCATCATCCAGGTCGCGACCTGCGCCGGCACACCCGTCCCGGGCGGAGTGAAGAGCGCGAACGCCGGCCACGCGACCGGGAGCGTCCACGCGTGCTGCGCGCCGAACAGGACCGCCCCGGCGGCGGCGAGCCCCGCCAGGCCCGCGCTGTCCCGTACGACGAACGCGGCGGTGGCCGCCTCCTCGCCCGTCGCCTGGACCGCCAGCAGCACCGCTGCCGCGACCGCGCCGATGAGCAGGGTGTGTGCCGCCCTGCGGGGTGCCCAGCGGATCGCGGCCGTACGGTCCAGCGCGAGGTCCTGGCCGCCGAGGCCTATGGAGCCCGCCGCCGTCCCCGCGACGAGGACCAGCGCGGGGAGCCGCGGATCGGCGCTTCCCCCGCCGGAGAGCGCCCACACCGCCGCCGCGCTGACGACGGCCGCGGCGAGCGACGCGGGGACCTGCCGGGAGCGGACGTACAGCGCCGTCCACCTCACCGTGAGCCCCCGCCGGTGAGCGCTTCGAGCGGCTGGGCCTCGCAGGAGAGCGCGGCGGCGCGCATCGCCTTGATGCGGGAGTGCTGTTCGGCCCGCGGCAGGGCCTTCAGCTTCTTCCACGCCGGACGGGCCTTCTTCATCTGGTACGCGGCGCTGTGCATCGTGCCGTCGATCGGCCTGAGGTCCCCGAAGACCCATCCCGCGGCGACGCTCTGCGCGGCGGCCTCCGCGTCCGTGCCGCTGGAGCCCCAGGTGCGGGACGAGCACGTCGGTGCCAAGCCCAGGCCCACCAGGACCCGGGTCAGCTCCTCACCCCTCGCACCGCTGACCGCCTCGTCGGCGAAGTCGACGATCACATGCGTGCGGGAGCGTTCCGCGGGCTCCAGGGGCGAGTTGAGGGCGGTGGTCTCGCGGATCGCCGCCGGCGCTCCGGCTCCCAGCGACTCGCGCAGCAGCCGCAACGCCTTCTCGCCGGGGCCGGCGAGATACGCGAGTTCGCCCTCGTGGGCCTTCGTCACGCATACCCGGCCGTCGCACACCCTGGCCGCGGCGTCCTCGTCGACTACGTACGTCTCCCGAGGTGCGGCGGGCAGGACGAGCAGCGCGACAGCGGCGCCCGACAGGAGGGGCGTCAGCGCGAGCGTCCGGGCCTTCGGGGTCGCCGCGGCCAGCAGCGCGAAACCGGTGGCGGCCATGCCAAGCAGCCATAGCGTCTGCCCGACGTGCACGGACGCCGAGAAGGTGAGCAGCACCTGCCGCACGCCTTCCACCGCCGGCGACAGCAGCGCGACCGGGATCGGCAACGAGGACGACGGCGGCACCGTGTCGAGCGTCATCCGCAGGACCGCCGTGACGAAGAGGGCGGCGACGGCCAGCGCGGGCGGTGTGAGCGCGAAGGGCAGGGCCCGTCCGACGCCCATCCCCAGCACGGCGCCCGCGACGAGGGCCAGTCCCGCCACCAGCGAGACCGGCAGCCACCCGAGGTGCTGGTACTCGGCGCTGAAGGAGACCTGGACGGCGCCCACGAGGACGAAGAGCCCGAAGCCCGAGGTGAGCGTGAGCGCCGTCGAGCCCGACAGCGTCGCCGCACGCTGCCACGCGGGCCGCGGCGTGCTCGTCAGCAGCTCGGGCATCTTCGATCGGTGGTCGCGCAGCCCCTGCAGCGCGCCCAGGCCCACGGCGAGCGGCCACAGGAAGACGAGCATGGAGCGGGTCCACATCGCCATCGACGTCCACTGGGCGGTCCACAGCTCGGGGCCCTTCCACCACGGGCCGCTCAGCGAGTAGAGGAAGGCCAGCCCGCCCAGCAGGGTCACCGCTCCCGCCCAGGGGGCTACGGACCTCTTCAACTCGGTACGCAGAACACGGGTGTTCACCAGCTGCCCCTTCCCTGTCCGGAGTCGGAGAGCAGCGCCGAGTAGCCGCGCTCCAGCGGGCTGTCGCCCACGTGGCCGGGTCCGCCGGCCGCGGCGAGGCCGTCCGGGGTCCCCTGGAACCGCAGCCGTCCCTCGGCGAAGAGCACCACGTCGGTGCAGGCGGCGGCCACGTCCTCGACGAGGTGGGTCGAGACGACCACGCACGCGTCCGACCCCAGTTCCTGGAGGAGCTCGCGGAAGCGCAGCCGCTGCGCCGGGTCCAGGCCGACGGTGGGCTCGTCGAGCAGCAGGATCGCCGGGTCGTTGACGATGGCCTGGGCGATGCCGACGCGCCGCACCATCCCGCCCGAGAGCGTCTTCATGCGCGAGTCGGCGCGGTCGGCGAGTCCCACGCGCTCGACGGCGCGCTGCACCGCGCCGGGGATCTCCCGGTCGGGTACCTCCTTCAGCCACGCCATGTACTCCACGAACTCCCGCACCGTGAACCGCTTGTAGTAGCCGAACTCCTGCGGGAGGTAGCCGATCCGGCGGCGCAGCTCACGGTGCCCGCCCGTGCCGCCGGCCGGTTCGCCGAGCAGTTCCAGGCTGCCCCCGGCGGGGCGCAGCACGGTGGCCAGTGCCCGGATGAGGGTGGTCTTCCCCGCCCCGTTGGGGCCGAGGAGGCCGTGTACGCCGGTGCCGAGCGACAGGTCTAGCCCGTCGACGGCCATCCTCTTCGCGCCGGCCCTGACCTTCAGCCCGGTCGCCTGGATCTCCCAGGCGTAGGCCTTCGGTGCGATGTCGGCCGCGCTGACCGCGCGCATCATGTGTGTTCCTCTCTCGTGTCAACGATGAGTGCTCAGCACGGAATAGGCGCCCCGGCGGGCGGCCACGACGCCCACGCCGAGCGCGAGGACCAGCCCCCACGCGGGCAGGCCGTCCGTCTGGAGCGCGAAGGTGATCCGGCTGGTGGCCAGGGTCGGCGCCAGGACGACGACGACCCACACGGCCACCAGGGCCCCGCAGGCGCGGGACACGCCGATGACGGTGCCGAGGGCCAGCGCCGTCGAGGTGAAGGCGAGGCAGGGCAGCAGCCACTGTCCTGCCGTCACCCCCGTCGCCCAGCCGCCCACCAGCAGCGGGGGCACGACGACCGCGAGCACGGCCGCGGTCCGCCGCAGTACGAGGTACAGCCCGGCTCTGGGCGCGGACGCCGTCAGTTCGTACGCCGGGTCCAGTCCGCGCGACCAGGACGCCGCGACGCCGCAGACGGGCAGCAGCGGAGCGAGCAGCAGCACCAGCGGCGCCTCGCCGAAACCCGCGCGGAATCCCGCCACTTCGAGCAGCAGCGCGATCAGGACCACGCAGGCCGCTCCGGCCACCCACGGCACCATCACGGGCGTCATCCACGCGGAGCGGGCCGCCGTCCGGCGCCGCCTCGGCGGCATCGCGGCTGCCGTCCCCAGCTGCGGTTCCAGTTCTGACCACACGGTGCCGACGAGCGACGCCACCGCGGGCGCCTCGGAGGCGACGGCGGCGGAGAGCCGCTCCCGGCACGTGCCGCACCTCTCCAAGTGGGCTTCCAGTGCCCACACTTCGTCGGCGGCGATGTCCGCGTCACCGCGCGCGTAAGCGTCGATGAGCCGCGTCGACGCGTGTTCCACGCTCATGCCAGCGCCTCCCGCATCGCGATCCGGGCCCTGCGAGCACGGGTCTTGACCGTGCCTTCGGGCAGTCCGAGCAGGACGGCGGTCTCCCGTACGGACAGTCCGTCGAGCACCATCGCCTGCAGTACCTGTCTGAGTTCGGGCGCGAGGCGCCCCAGCGCGTCCCCCACGTCACCGCCGACCGTCGCCGCGAGGGCCTCCTCCTCTGCGGCGGGGACGACGGGGCGCGGCGCGGCCGCCGGGGGCGGCTCCGCGTGGTGGGCGCGGCGTCTGAAGGCGTCGACGAGGCGGCGGGCCGCGATCGTCCACAGCCAGCCGACGGCCGTGCCTCCCACGGCGCTCCCGGCGAACGCCCCGGCCGCACGCCACACCGCGAGGTACGTCTCCTGCATGACCTCGGCGACGATCTGCTCGTCCGCGCAGCGCCGGCGCAGCCGCAGCGCCATCCACGGCGAGGTGCGTCTGTACAGCTCCTCGAACGCGGCGCGGTCGCCTCTCGCCACGAGGCGCACGAGTCGCTCCTCGTCCAGCTCGTGCAGCGCTCTCCTGACTGATCTCACACCTGCTAGACGCCCGGCCCGCGGCGCGGGTTTTCCGTCCCGTGTGATGCGCGTCACTTTCGGGACGGGTCGCCGGGACGGCGCCGGGGGCCTGCCGTGGCGACGCCGGAAACCGCTGCACAGGGCGATCTGAGTACCCCGACGGATGTCAGCCGGGCGGAACCGCGTCAGGCTGCCCGGTATGGGATACAACCAGCCGCTCGCCTACTGCCCTGGCTGCCGGGGACGGCTCGGCCACACGGCCGGGCACGCGCCGGCGGCGGAACACGGCCAGGGCCCGGGCCCGACTCCCGCCCCGGGCCCGGTACACGGTCCGGCACAGTGGCAGACGCCCGCCAACTGCCCTTACTGCGCACTGCCGTTGACCGGCGGCGAGATCGACGAGCTGCTGCGGGTCGACGTCGACCTGTCCGCCCTGGAGCGGCGGCGCGCCGCACTCCACGAGCGGCGGCACGCCCTGCTCGCCGGGTTGCGGGCACGGGGAACCGGACACGGCGCGCCAGGCCCGGCAGCGGCTCCCACCGGTGCCTTCGGGCCGCCGCCCGCGCACGGGCCGGTGCCCAAGGCGTGGGGCGCGGCGCGAGCGGAGACCTCGTCGTACACCGCGCGCAACGTCCTCCTCCTGCTCGGCGGTGTCCTGCTCACCGTCGCCGCGCTCGCGTTCACGCTGCTGAGCTGGGGCGACATGGGTGTCGGCGGACGGGCGGCAGTGCTCGGCGGACTGACGCTGTGCACCCTCGCCGCACCGCTGCCGCTGCTCCACCGCGGGCTGGCGGCCACCGCCGAGTCCGTGGCGGGCTTCGGGCTGGCGCTGCTGGCACTCGACGCGTACGCGCTGCACGAGGTCGGCTTTCCGCAGGCGGACGGGCTCGGCTGGACGGCGGGCAGCGCGGCGCTGATCGCCGTGCTGTGGGCCGGCTACGGGCTGGCGCTGCCGTCGCCGGGACTGCGGCTGACGCTGCCTTTCGCCGTCGGCGTGGCCCAGTTCGCGCTGCCCCTGGGCGCACTGGCCCTGGACGGGCCCACGGACCGCACGACGTACGTGCTTGCCGTGGCGCTGCTGATCACCTTCGCCGCGGACGTCGCCCTCGCGGCCACACGGCGGCGAACCGGCGACGGCGGGGACGTCGAAGACGCGGAGAGTGCGGGCCCCGGCGGCGGGGACAGTCCTCGCAGCCGCGCGACCGCCCGGCCCGTCCGGTGGACGGCGGCCCTGGCAGCGGTTCCGGCGGGCGCGCTGATGACGGGCGTGACGCTGGTCCAGCAGCAGTCCGGCGGTGTCGCCACAGCGCTGAGCTGGAGCGCACTACCCGTGGCGGCCGCGGCCGTGCTGCTGTTCGCGGGCCGGCGCCGCGAGGCCCTCAGGGTCGCGGGCCCGCTGGGCGTCACCGCGGGCCTGCTGCTGGTCGCGGCGCTCGCGGGCGCCGTCTGGTCCGTGGTCCGCGCCTCGGCCACGGCGGGCGGGGACTGGCGTGTCCTGGTGTATTTGCTGTGCGCGATGGGCCTGCTGGGCGCGTTGCTCGTCCCGCATGCCCCGCGGGTGCTCACCGCGCGGCAGTCGTCCGGACTCGCCGTGGCGGCGGTCGCGGTGGAGACCGGCGCCCTCGTGTGGGCGCTCGTGCCGGTGGTGGAGGCCGTGTTCGGGCCGTGGAGGTACGCGGGCCGGGTGTGGCAGGGGGCGCCGCACGGCCCCGTCTGGCAGGCCGTCGACACGCACTTCGCGTGGACGGGCTCTGCCGCCACACCGCTGATCCTCGTACTGCTGGCACTGTCGGCACCGCTCCTCGCCGGCGCGCTCGGCGCGGTCTCCACCGTCGGCTCAGCCGGCGCGGACGGCGCGGACGGCGGGCGGCAGTCAGGCGACGGGAGCGCGCCTGACCGGACAGGGGCCGGGACGCCTGACCGGACAGGGGACTTGCGGACGGCCGTACCCGTACTGCCGGCGCTGACCGCGCTGGGCGCCGCCGCCGGCGCCACCGCGGTGCTCGTGCTGCCGTACGGACCCGCCGTCGCCCTCATAGCCGCGCTGGCCGTCGCGCTGCTCGCCACCGCGGTCGCGGTGCCGGACGGAGCGACGGGCGTCACCGCACTGGTGTCGGGTCTCGTCCTGTCCGGTACGGCTACGGGCTGGGCTCTCGCGCAACAGGGCGCCACGCTCGGGGTGCTGGCCCTGATGGGCGGCGCTTCGGCGGCGAGCGCCGCGTTGTCGCGTACGGGCGGTCCGGGCCGCCGGGCGGCGCTTGCGGCGTCGGCGGTCGCGTACGCGGCAGGGCTGGCCGGTGCCCTCGCGGCGACGCTGCATCTCCCCGCGCACCAGGCGTCGTTCGCGGTGCTCGCCGTCGCGGTGTGCACCGTGCCGACGGCGGCGCTGCTGGTCCGCGGCGGAGCGGGCAAGGGGGCCGAGGCGGACGCGTCCGGCGCGCGCAAGGCCGCTCCACCCGCCGCGCGCACGGCGATGGCGCTCGCGGTCGAATGCGCGGGCTACGCCACCGCGCTGGCCGCGGTCATGCTGTCCGCGCCCCGGCCGGAGACTCTCTGGCTCGTACTGGCCCTGTGCGCCGTGACCGCCGCGGGGGTCGCCCTCCGCACCGACCGGCGCCAAGGTGCGGGTTACGCCTCGGCGGCGCTGCTCGTACTCGCCACGTGGGTACGGCTGCTGGCGTCCGGCGTCACCGCCCCCGAGGCCTACACGCTGCCGGTCTCCGCCGCCCTGCTGCTTCTGGGCTGGTTGCGCAGGCGCCGGACGGGCGGCGGCAAGGGCAGCGGGGAGACGGCCGGTCGGCGGCTCTCGTCGTGGTTCGCCTACGGCGGCGGGCTCGCCTTCACGTTCCTGCCGAGCCTGGTCATGGTCGCGAGCGACCCGCACTGGCTGCGTCCGCTGCTGTTGGGCGCCGCGGCGCTCGGCACCACGCTCGCGGGCGCCAGGTGGCGGGCGCAGGCTCCGCTGCTGCTCGGCGGGGCCACGCTCGCGGCGGTCGGCGTGCACGAACTCGCCCCGTACGTCGTCCAGGTCGCCTGGCTGCTGCCGCGGTGGCTGGTGCCGGCGCTCGCCGGGCTGCTGCTGGTCGCGGCGGGCGCCACGTACGAACGGCGCCTGGAGGAGGCGCGGCGGCTGAAGCGCGCCTGGCAGCGGCTGAGTTGAGAGCTCGCCGGGCGGGGCCCTTCCGCACCTCCCCGCGGCCGTTGGCCGCCGCTTCCGGCCGCCGGTCAGCCGCGCGCGGGGGACCAGCGCACCGGCAGATGCGTGACGCCGTTGATGAAGTTGGAGGTGAGGCGGACCGGCGGCCCGTCGAGTTCCAGTCCGGGCAGGCGGTCCAGGAGGCGGGTGAAGAAGATCCGCATCTGCAGCCGCCCGAAGTGCGCGCCGAGACACAGGTGAGGGCCCTGCCCGAACGCCAGGTGATCGTTGGGCGAGCGGGTGATGTCGAAGCGGTAGGGCTCCGGGAAGGCACGCTCGTCGAAGTGGGCGGACGCGTGGTAGACCACGACCTTGTCGCCCCGCCTGATCCGCTGCCCGGCGAGCTCCGTGTCCCGCGCGGCGGTGCGGCGGAAGCTGAGCACCGGCGGATGCCAGCGCAGCATCTCCTCGACGGCGGAGGGGACGAGGCCGGGGTCGTCGCGCAACCGCCGGTATTCGCCGGGGTGTTCCAGCAGCGCCAGGACGCCGCCCGGCAGTGCGCTGCGCACCGTGTCGTTGCCCGCGATGACGACGAGGAAGAAGAACATCGCCAGTTCCTCGGCGGTGAGGGGGCGCCCGTCGTCGAGGGTGGCCGTCGCCAGCGCGGTCATCAGGTCGTCGGCGGGGTGGCTGCGCTTGTGCCGGGCGAGTTCGTGCGCGTAGTCGAACATGTCGCGCAGCATCGCGGGGGAGCGAGGGTTGACGGGCCGCCCGTCGGCGCCGCGTACGACCTCGGCGTGTTCGGGATCCTGGTAGCCGATGACCCTGTTGGTCCACTTCAGCAGCAGGCCGCGGTCCTCGGCGGGGACGCCGAGGAGTTCGGCGAGGTTGGCGAGGGGGAAGTCGTCGGTGACGTCGACGGGCAGGTCGCAACTGCCCTGCCCCGCGACGGCGTTCAGCAGGGCGTCGGCCCGCGCGGTGATCTGCTCGGTGAAGCGTTCCAGGCGCCGCCTGGTGAACACCGCGGCGGCGAGGCGGCGGATCCGGCTGTGTTCGGGCGGATCCATGTTGAGGATCATGCGCCGGATGAAGTCGAGGTCCTCCGGGGCGGGATCGCGGATCTGGGTGGCGCCGAGCCACGACGAGTATCCGGCGGGATCACGCAGCACGCCGCGTACGTCCCGGTAACGGGTGACGGCCCAGTAGCCGGGCCCCGCCGGCCAGTCGAGCACTTCAGGCTCGTCCTGCCAGCAGACCGGCGCGCCGTCGCGCAGCCGACGGAAGCTGTCGTGCGGGATGCCGCTCGCGAACACGCGGGGGTCGAACACGTCGGGAGCCCCGGCGGCCTCGGGCATCAGTGCCTCCCGAGGAAGCGCTCGACGGTTCCGGCGAGCGCGACCGGGGACTCGTCCATCGCGTAGTGCCCCGCGTCGGGGAACACCTCCAGTTCGAGGTTCGGGTACCAGGCCCCGAACGTCGCCCGCATGGTGTCCGCGCCGAGCGCGGGGTCGTGCCGCCCGGCCACCACCAGGAGCGGCACCTCGGCTCCTTCTATCTCGGTGTGGAAGTCGGTTCGCGCCCAGGCGTCCAGGTAAGCGGCGAACGCGTCGCGGTCCGAGTTCTCCGCCGAGTGGCGCACCATGGCGTCGAGCCAGACACCGGTGAGCCGGTTGCCGGTGGTGAAGTCGATGATCGCCCGGCGGTTGCCGTTGCTGTCCGCGGCGCCGGAGAACAGCGCCCAGCTCTGCTCGTCGAACGGCACCCCGCTCGCGGGCACCGGCGACACCCCGACGAGAGCCCGGACGCGCTCCGGCGCGTCGGCGTACACCCGCTGCATCACGGACCCGCCCATCGAGTGCCCCAGCAGCGAGAACCGCTCCGCCCCCAGCTCTCCGGCCGCCGCCAGCACGTCGTCCGCTGCCTCGGCCACCGTGTACCGGCCCGTCTCGCCGCGGCGCTCCCCGTAGCCGCGGTAGTCGAGGAACACGTAGCTGAACGCCTCCCGGTCAAGGTGGGGCAGCAGGGCCTGCCACGAACCCGACGAGCCGAACCAGCCGTGCAGAACGAGCACGGTGTGCTCTCCGGTGCCGACACGCTGAAAGTCCATGTTCCGTCCTCCGCAGCCGAGTTGGTGAGCGCGGCGAGCCTAGGACGGAGGGCCCCCGCCGAGGAACAGGGCCTCGCGCGCCACCGCCCGTCACGCGACCGCACGCTCCCCCGGCCCGGCAGGCGGTACGGCCGCCGGGTCAGGTGCGCAGCGCGTACGTGATGTGCGTGGCGTTCGGGGAGACGCGTACGTCGCGCTGGACGAGCCGGCGGTTGCGGCACCCGGCCAGCAGCGGTGTACCCGACCCGAGCACGAGCGGAGCGAGGTGGATGAACAACTCGTCGGCCAGACCGGTCTCCACGCACTGGCGGACGACGTCTCCGCCGCCCATCACGTAGACGTCCTCGCCGCCCGCCGTCGACCTGGCCTGGTCGACCGCCGACGCGAGCCCGTCGGTGACGAACGTGAAGTCGAGATCGAGCCGGACGCTCTCCGGCGCCTCGTGGGTGACGACGAAGAACGGCGGTCTGGTGGCGAAATCCCCTCCGTAGCCCATCTGCCCGCTCCACCCGTACGGTCCGTCGACGACGTCGAACAGGCGGCGTCCCATCACCACCGCGCCCGGGGACTCCGCGATCTCCCGCAGCACTTCCCTGTCGGTCCCGTGGTCGCTCGTCACCCAGGCGTGGAGCGATTCGGCGTCCCGGCCGAGCCCCTGTTCAGGGCCGGGATCAGGTCCCGTCACGAACCCGTCGAGCGACATGGTGATATCTGCGACGACCTTCGGCATGGGCTGCTCCCTGAGTCCGGCTCCGGTGACGGTGGGGACTGGACCTCGCCGGACGGCGGAACTCATCGCGGACGGAGCCCCGGTTCCCTCGACACGGGTCCCGGCCACACTCGGTGCCGGCTTCCGCGGACGGCCGCTCAGGGCAGTCCCGTCGTCCTCAACGCCTCGGTGACGACGGACAGATGGTGGGACGTGGCCCACGCTCGCCACTCCCATCCGGTGCCGGCTCTGGCCCGCTCTCGCCGCGCGCACCTCGCCAGCTCCGCGTCGCCCCAGGAGGTTCTCTCCCCGAGCGCGGGCCAGTACTCCGAGCGGAGGAGCTGCCGCGCGATGACGAAGAAGTCGTCGTTCCCCGGAAGCGTCCGCGGGGCGACGTAGACCTGCCAGTCCTGGCCGACCGTGTACCGGATGTTGGGGATGCTTCCCCGTCCGCGCCGGGGAAGGGCCGCGTGAGTGACGCCGTAATCGCCGAAGTGCGGCGGCCTTCCGTCAGTCGCGCGTGCCACCCCGCGCCACAGCTCGGCCTCCCAGCGGTGCACTCGGTTGGGCACACCTCGCGCGAGCTGCCGCATAGACCGGGGAAACGCCCCTGCCGCCACCACCACGTTTCGCCACGCGGCCCGCCGGGCCCAGCGCACCGCGTCCAGCACCGGCGGGAGCGCCTCCGCCACCGCGGCGTTCCCCGGCACGTGGCCCGCGTCCAGCACCAGGTCGACCTGTTCGGGCGCCACACGCACCGTACGGAGGGCTCCGCGTATGCGGTTCGACACCGCGGGCAGACCAAGAGCGGCGACGTCGAAAGCGTCGACGCGGAGGACCGCTCCGCACCCGTGCGCGCGCTGGACGTGCCGCACCTCTTCGAGCGCTCCGCGAGGATCCTCCGAGCGGAACACGGGGATCAGGGCGAGCAGCCAGGCCCCGAACGCCTCGCTGATCCAGTTCATCGGACGTCCCGTCCACACCCCGCCGACTCTGCCGTGGTGCCACAGGCTCCCGCAGTCCACGGCGATGTCCAGCCCCGGCGGCAGCTGGTTCCAGGCGTTACCGCGGAAGGTCTCCATGACGTCGCGCAGGCGCTCGTCGGGAACCACTTCCATGATCGGGTGAACGTGAGCCTGCACGGCAGGCTCCATCTGCCCGAGCGCCGTGAACTCGCCTCGCCTTCCCTTCAGAATCGGCACATACGCCATCGCCGCCCCAATGAGCCACGCACGCCCGCCCTCGCCGAGGGATCAATTCGAGGGTGCCTACAGGCACTTGGGGTGAACAGAGCGACATTCGGACATTCATCGGCAAACCCGCCACGGGTGTCTCGGGAGCACCGAAGTGCCGGGGTCTGCGAGCCCTGGAGCGACTCCGAGCCGTCGGCACCGATCGAGCACGCGCCGTTCCGGCGGAGGTTCACATCCGCCGTACGTACGGGGCCCGCCATTCCGGCGAAGGGTCGGATCCCGGCTCCGTCCAGTACTCCCGGCCGGCGGTGATCTTCCCGTCCCGGACCGTCCACAACGACACGACGAGGTGGACCCCCATCGTGTCGTGAGGGACTTCGACCTCGGAGACCACGGTCTCGCCGTCCGCGACGATCCGCTGGACGTGGATCGCCCACCCCTCCGGATACTCCGCGTTGATGCGTATGAAATCCGAACGGCCCTCGATCCGCTCGGCGGTGACCGGCCACTCCACCACCAGATCCTCGGCGAGCAGCTCGCCGAGCCCCTCCCAGTCACGGGCCTGCATGCGGCCCCAGAACCCCGCAACGACGTCCGACGATTCCATGAGCGCATCCTGGCAGGCGCCTCTGACAACTCCCGCCGGTGACGACGGGCGAGGCCGTTCCGGCGCCGTCCAGGCCGCCGATGGACAGGCCCCGGACCTGCACCGGATAGCTTGAGCATCCGGCACAGGGGTGTTCGTGCGCTGCCGCATGACGGAGGCTGGTCGGCGGCCGTCCGGCGCCGTGCCGTACGGAACGCCCGACCCCGACGTGGTGAAGCCACGGCGGGCTGAAGTCCCCGACGTCGAAGTTCCCGACGTACCGAAATCGCCGACGAGTCGAAGTCCTCCGACGAGCCGGCGTCGCCGACCGAGGAGATCCGGATGCGCAGACTGCGTGTACGACTGGCTGCTGTTGTTGTCGCGAGCATCGCCCTGCCCGTAACGCCGGCCATGGCCGGGCAGCCCGCCGGGTGCGCCGACGACTCGGTGGGGCTGACCGTCGAGGAACAGCGGCTGGACAAGGCCGCACCCCAGGAGATCCTGCGGCGCTCCGGCTTCGGCTCCGTGGCGCCACGTTTCGCCCGTGCCCTGTGCGGTGCGGACTCGTACGGCCAGGCACGGAAGGCGGTGGCGCTGCACGGCCAGCGCCTGTGGCAGCGCGCGGTGGAACGCGCCCAGGGACGCGGCCCGGCGGCCGGGGACCTGAGCCGCCTGGACGACCGGCCCCTGTACTGGGCGCGGCTCGGGATGACGGCCGCGCTGCGGCAGTGGGATCCGGGCTTCGAGCTCACCGACGCCCAACGCACCGAGCTGATGGACGAGTTGGAGCGCGGCTCGCGCGGCCATGACGCGATCCGCTTCCCCGGCGGGGCGGAGAGCGGGACGGAGAAGGGCCTGAAGCGGGTGCTGGTCACCGGCTTCGACCCGTTCACGCTGGACGAGGACATCCGGATCAGCAACCCGTCCGGTGCCGGCGCACTCGCGCTCGACGGCACGGTGGTGCGCACGGACGCCGGCCGCGTCAGGATCGAGACGGCCATGTTCCCCGTGCGCTGGGACGACTTCACCCGCGGGACGGTCGAGCGGGCGCTGCGGCCGCATCTGCCGCGGGTGGACATGTTCACCACCGTCAGCCAGGGCAGGCCCGGCCGGTTCGACATCGAGCGTCACAACGGCGCCTGGCGCGGCACGTTCCCCGACAACGAGAACGTCTCCGCGTCCGGGACCGTCCCCGTCTCCGACCCCTCGACACAGCCGCAGTGGACGTCCACCACGCTGCCCTACCAGGACGTCACCGGCACCCCCACGGGCCGCTTCCCCGTGCAGGACAACACCGAGGTGGTCGAGATCCCTGCCGGCGGAAGCGAGCCGGTGACGCGGCCCGACGGCCCGACGGAGGGCTCCACGGCGCGTGAGGGAGGCGGCGGGGACTACCTGTCCAACGAGATCGCCTACCGGGCGACGCTGCTGCGCGACCGGCTCGGGCTGGACGTCCCCGGCGGCCATGTGCACACGCCGGTCCTGGAGTTCGGCGCGGGCAACACCGACCCGGAGACGGGCGAGATCACCGACCCGGACTTCGTCCGGAACCGGCAGGACATCGTGGACCAGGTCCGTTCGATCATCCGCGTGGCGGCCGAACACTGACGCCGTCCCGCACCGGCGCCCCGGTGTGTCGACCAGCCCGGGGCGCTGGATGCGGTGATCGCCAGGCGGAGGATCGTCCTCGTACCTGGGGTCCCCCATGCCGAAGGCAAGGGAAGTACTCGGATGACTCCGACAACGCAGCGAGGTGCCTCAGCCGGCGGCGCGGGCCTACGGAGATCCAGACGACACGGCCTAGCCGCGCTCGGGCCAGGCCAGACCCTGGTCGGTCCAGACGACGCCCTTGTTGCGGCACAGGCAGAAGGGGTGGCCGACCGGGTCGGTGTAGACCTGCCAGCCGTATCCGTCGGGGCCGATGCAGTCCTGCTTCAGCGTCGCGCCGAGGCCGGTGACGCGGCTCTGCTCGGCCTCGATCTCGTCCACTTCGAAGTCGAGGTGGAACTGCTTGGGGTGCTCGCTGCCCGGCCACTGCGGAGCGCGGTAGTCGTCCACCCGGATGAAAGCCAGCTCGATCTCGCCGAACTGGATGCCGGCCCAGTCCTCGGAGCTGCCTTCCTTGATCGGACGACCCGTCACCTCCGAGTAGAAAGCCGCCAGCTTCATCGTGTCCGGACAGTCGATGATGAAATCGGTCAGTCGCAGCATCCCGCGATCCTGTCACGAGTTCACACACTGCCTCAGGGCAATTCGTGGCCGCCCCGGTGCAATCGGCCGGCTCCGGCTGTTGACGACCGGACGGGCGCCAGGTGGCGGGCGGACAGACGAGCAGGGGGCGGCGCGAGGGCTGCGATATCCGGTTGCGGCGGGGTCCGCGCCCCACCATCGTGAGCGGGATGAGCGACGAACCCGAGCGGTGGAGCAAGGCCGCCGTCCACCCCGACATGTGGGCGGACCCGGACGAGGACCCCCGCAACAACGACGGGGCCAGCCCTGACGGCGAGTTGGCGACGCTGCGGGACTACCTGGACAACTACCGGCTGACCCTGCGCCTGAAGTGCGAGGGGCTCGGTCCGGAGCAGCTCGCCCGCCGGTCGGTGCGGCCCTCGACGATGTCGCTGCTCGGCCTGGTGCGTCATCTCGCGGAGGTCGAGCGCGACTGGCGCAACTGGATCTCCCCCGGCGACCCGGCCCCGAAGCTGTACGGCGCACGCGACGCGGACTTCGAGGGAGCCGCGGCGGAACAGGCCCTGGTCGACGGGGCGTTCGCCGACCTCGCCCGCGAGCAGGCAGCGACCGACGCGGCTCTCGAAGGACATCCGGACCTCGGCGCGCGAGTGAGCCAGGACGGCACCTCCGTCCGGGAGTTGTGGGTTCACCGGATCGAGGAGTACGCACGTCACTGCGGCCACGCCGACCTGCTGCGCGAACGCATCGACGGCCGGGTGGGCCAGTAGCGGTCCCGGACGCCGGGAGCTTGGACGTCGGGGCTTGGACGTCGGGGGCTGGCAAGCCGGGCGGCCGAGGGACGGACGTGCGCCGAAGAAGCACCGGTAGGTATCGGATTTGTCCGCATTCTGTAATAGGCCCTTGTCTGCGGCTTCTTGAAGCGGTTGTCCCCTCAGATTGATGCTCCTCGGCACTCGGCCGGGATCCCGATCGCACCGGCGGCTCCAAGCGCCGCCGTGTGTGCACGACTTCGAGGAGACACCACATGTCTGCTTCTCGTCCGCTCCGCTTCGCGACGATGCTTCTGGCGTCCGGCGCCCTCCTGGGCGCGGTGGTCCAGCCGGCCACCGCCGCCGACTCGCACGCCCCGCGCTCGGCGGTGAAGATCGGACACGTGCAGTACGACAGCCCCGGTTGGGACACGCGCTCCAACCGCAGCCTGAACGCCGAGTGGGTGGAGGTGCGCAACACGGGCCGCAAGCCGGTGCGGCTGAACGGCTGGACCCTCACCGACCGTGAGGGCAACAGGTACCGGTTCCGCCAGCTGTGGCTACGGGGCCACGACTCCGTCCGCGTCCACACCGGCATCGGCCGCGACACCCGGCACCACGTCTACCAGAACCGCCGCCACTACGTGTGGGACAACCGCGACGCCGCCACACTGCGCAACGACCGTGGCCGCTGGATCGACACCAAGTCGTGGGGCAGGTCCGGCCGCTGACCGGTAGCACCGCACGTCACACTGCGCTCCACCGCCCGACCGGCCGGCGGTGGAGCGCAGTGCCGTACCAGGACACGGAACGCCCGCACACGCCTGCCGGGAGCCGGGCAGGAGCCGGGAGGGTCCGGGCGTACGCGAGGGGCCGGACGGCCGGGGCAGTTCTCGACGACCCGCCCCCGCCCCACCGCCCTCACGACGCCACGGGGTTCTCGATCACGGTGACGCGATTGCCGTCGGGATCGTGCACAGCCGCGAACCGGCTGCTCCGGCCGCCCACTTGTACGTCCCCGGCCTCGATTCCCCGCCCCGCGAGCTCCTCCAGCGCCGCGTCGAGGTCCGGGACCACGAGGTTCAGCAGCGTCGACCCCGCGTGCTCCGGGGACTCGAAGACCTGGACCCAGGCGTTCGCCGACACGTGCCAGTCGGCCAGCCCCGGCATCGGCCTGGTGTCCGGCTGCCGGCCGAGGAGACGCTCGTACCAGCTGACCGACCTCGCGATGTCGGTGACGGGGGCTACTGCGAGCACCATCGAGAAGCTCATGCCATGAAGTCCTTTCGCGCGCGCGGGTGATCCGGTACGTACAGACTCCGCGTCCGCCGCGTACTCATCGCCGGCCGGCGCCCCGGGAAAATCCCTTCGGACGTGGGCGCGGCCGCCCGTACGCTGCCGGACCATGACCTACGAACCGACGGACACGGGGCCGGAGCCCGCGCGCGAGCCGGTACCGGAGCCGGGCGCCCCCGCCCGGGAGTGGGTCGACTATGACCTCGCCACCCGCCGCTCCTACTACTGGTCAGCGCTCTCCGGCACCCTGCCGGAGCCCCCGTCGGCACCCGCCGAGGCGCTGTGCCACGGCGATGGACGGGTACGGGAGGCGGCGCTGCGCCGCCCCGTACCCGGTGCGCTGCTGCCTCTGGTGGTCCTCCGCTGCGCCGACTGGGCGGAGCCGGTCAGGGACGCCGCGCGTGCCGTGCTCGCGGCGGCGCCGGTCGAGCCGCTGGTGGCCGCGGCGGACACCGTGCTCGGAACGTCCGCACGCCGGCACGGCGGATTCGCCCTGAAGTTGCTGGAGGAGCGGCTGTCGGACGGTCGACCGCCGCTGTGGCGGCGGATGTTCGGCGACGGCTCCCGCCGGGTGCGCCGCTGGGCGTACCGGCAGGCCGCGGAGAGCGGGCGGCTGACGGCGGCGGAGTTCGCCGAAGCCGCCCGCCGCGACACGGATGTGATCGTCCAGGTGACGTGCGCCTCCGCCGCACTCGCGTCGGCTGCGCTGACGGAGGCCGTACACGACCGCCTCCTCACTGCCCGCTCCTCCCGCGTGCGCGTCGCGGCCGTGACGGCGCTGCGCCGCACCGGACGGCAGGACAGAGCCGGCCCGCTGCTGACCGACCGGTCCACGGCGGTGCGGGAGTGCGCGCAATGGGTGGTCCGTACGGCCGGCGGGGATCCCGCGCCGCACTACCGAGAGGCGCTCACCCGCGCTGCCGACGCGCCGAGCGGCACCGTCGCGGGGCTGGGCGAGTGCGGCGGCGCGGAAGACGCGGCGCTGCTCAGGCCGCGGCTCGACGACCCGCGAAGTGCCGTACGGGCGGCGGCGGTCGGGGCGCTGCACCGTCTCGGCGCGGCTGATCCCGCGCGGCTCGCGACGATGCTGGACGACCCGTCCCCGGCAGTCGTACGGCGCGTGGCGGCGGCCCTCGAAGCGGACGCGCGCACGCTCCCCGCCGGCGAACTCCTCACGCGCCTCGCGGCCGGACACCCGGCCCACGTCCGGCGCGCCGCCCTGCGCCTTCTGCACGCCGGAGGCCCCGGGCTGGTGCAGCTCCGTGCGGCGCTGCCGCTCGTCGAGGACGAGGACGCGGCTCTGAGCGGCGCGGCCCGCATGCTCACGGCACGCTGGTCGCCTCCGGACGCCGCGAAGCTCTGCGCGGCGCTGCCCCCGTCCGAACGGGCGCTGCTCTCGGCGGAGTTGGACAGGGCCTCGCCTTCGCTGCACCCGGGCACGGTCCGCATGCTGCGCCTGATACTGCGGCTCTGAGCGTGCGCCGGGGCGGCGGCGGGCCGGGCGTTCGGGCGCACTGCACGTCACCGGGGCCCCGATTCCCCGCTCCGGGAGCCCCCGTTATGTTTTTCGCGGTCCTGCAATGGGGCCGTTGGCCTCCGGGCCCGGCATGACTGTTGCCCCCTGTCGA
>NZ_BMMP01000032.1 GCF_014645895.1 Streptomyces daqingensis
CCATGCTCAGAGACGGCACCTTCTACGAACCACGCACCCCAACCACCGCTTGACGAAACACATAGAGGCACCCCCCCGGCCCCGTCCGCCCGCCCCTGCCCTCTGGCGCTCGGGCCCGGCAGCGGGCAGCCTCGATGGAGCCCTGTCACCGGCCGTTCCGCCGAGGAGAGACATGCCGAGACCCGCCGACGGAACAACCACCGCCTCCCCCGGTTACCGACCGAGCGGCGCGCGGCCGGGTACGGAGGCGCGCCGTCCGCGCATCGCGTTCGCCATGGAACCCGCCGCGGCCCAGAGCCTCCTCGAGGCCGAAGTCCTCGACGCGCTGGCCGAGTTCACCGACCCCGAGCCTCTGCCCGCGCTCCACGGCCTCCGTACCGACAGGGCACGGCGCGTCCTCGCCGACGTGGAGCTGCTGGTCACCGGCTGGGGCTGCCCGCCGCTCGACGAGGACGTCCTCGCCGCCGCCCCCGCGCTGCGGGCGGTCGCGCACACGGCCGGCAGCGTGCGCGGGCACATCACCGAGGCGTGCTGGGAGCGGGGCGTCGAGGTCTCCTCCGCCGCCGCCGCCAACGCCCGTCCGGTCGCGGAGTACACCGTCGCGATGATCCTGCTCAGCGGCAAGCGGGTGCTGGAGACCGCCCGCGCGTACGCCGCCCGCCGCGACCGCGGCGACTGGCTGGCCTCACCTCCCGGCATGGGCAACTACCGTCGCACTGTGGGCATCTGCAGTGCCTCGCTCATCGGCCGCAGGGTGATCGAGCTGCTGCGCCCGTACGACTTCGAGGTGCTGCTGTACGACCCGTACGTCTCCGCCGAGGAGGCCGCCGCCCTCGGGGTGCGGCCGGTGGAGCTGCCCGAACTCTTCGCGGCCGGAGACGTGGTGAGCGTCCACACGCCGCTCCTTCCGGCGACGCGCGGACTGGTCACCCGCGAACTCCTCGCCGCGATGCGGCCCGGCGCCGTACTCCTCAACACCGCGCGCGGCGCCGTCCTCGACCAGGACGCGCTCACCGAGGCGGTCCTCGCCGGGCGGATCAGCGCGGTGCTGGACGTGACGGAGCCGGAGGTGCTGCCCCCTGGGCACCCCCTGTGGGAGTGCGAGAACGCGCTGATCACGCCGCACATCGCCGGCTCCCTCGGCAACGAGCTGCGGCGGCTGGCCGATCTGACGGTCTCCGAAGTCGCCCGCTGGGCCGCGGGAGAGGGCTTCGCCCATCCCGTACGACGCGAAAGGCTGGCCTACCTGGCATGACCGGACCCTCTGGCGCCCCGTACCCCGCCCGCTTCGAACTCCCGCCCGAGGACAGGGAGTCGAGCCCGTACACCGGATGGACGCGCGCCCACTGGGAGGCCGTCGCCGACGGGCTGCTGCACGCCGCCTGGCGCTACGCCACACCCCGCGGGGCGATGCTCGACCTCCCGGGCCGCCCCTCCCGCTCCGGTGTCCGCTCGGACGGGCTCGAAGGCTACGCCCGCACCTTCCTGGCCGCGGCGTTCCGCGTCGCGGGCGCGGGAGGCGAGGACCCCCACGGCTGGCTGCAGAGGTACGCCGGCGGGCTGGCCGCCGGAACCCGCACGCCCGGGCGCGAGGACGCCGAGTCGTGGCCGCCGGTCCGGGACCACACGGTCATGGGGCAGCCGATGGTGGAGTCCGCGTCCGTCGCCCTCGGGCTGCGGCTGACCCGCACCTGGCTGTGGGACCGCCTCGACCCCGGCGTCCAGGACCGTGCCGCCGAATGGCTGCGGGGTTCGCTGCGGCACGTACCGGCGCCCAACAACTGGTACCTCTTCCCCCTGACCGTGGCCGGATTCCTGGAGTCCGCCGGACGCGGCGACAGGGAGACCTGGCTGGCCCTCGAACGCGGCACGGAACTCCTGGACGGCTGGTACGCCGGCGACGGCTGGTACAGCGACGGCGACGGCCGCGCCTTCGACCACTACAACGGCTGGGCCCTCCACCTGTATCCGCTGCTGCACGCCCACCTCGCCCAGGACACCGGCCAGTCGGCGCGCCACGGCGCGCGGTTGCGCACCTTCCTGGAGAGCTACGCGCTGCTCTTCGACGGCAACGGCGCGCCGCTCCACTTCGGCCGCTCCCTGACGTACCGGTTCGCCGCCAACGCGGCCGTCGCCCTCGGCGCGCTGACCGGGCACACCCCGCTCGCCCCCGGCGCCTCCCGTCGCCTGCTGAGCGGATCCCTGCGCTACTTCCTCGACCGGGGCGCCCTCACCGAGGACGGCCTGCTCTCGCTGGGCTGGCACGGCGCCCACGAAGCGACGCTGCAGGACTACTCGGGCCCCGCCTCGCCCTACTGGGCCTCCAAGGGGCTGCTCCCGCTGCTGCTGCCCGCGAGCGATCCGGTGTGGACCGCACGGGAGGAGGCCGCACCCAGCGAGGGCCCCGACCGGGCGCTGGCACTCCCCGCCGCCGGGCTCCTGATCCAGTCGACCGGCCGCGACGGGCTCGTCCGCCTCCACAACCACGGCAGCGACCACGTCCCGGCCCACGAGGGCGAGAGCGCCCTCGCCGAGGACCCGCTCTACGCCCGCCTCGCCTACTCCACCCGCACCGGTCCCACGGCCCGCGGCAACGTCCCCGACAACCATTTCGCCGTCGAACTGCCCGATCCCCGCGACCCGCTGGGCGGCTCCACCCGCAGCGCCCGCCTCCGCATCCGCCCCCTCGGCGCCGAGGCCGCCCCCGACGGCACCTGGGGCTGGGCGGCCTCCTCGCACTCCCCGGTCTTCGCCTCGGGCGGCCCCATGGTGCCCGGCATGTCCGTGCAGAGCGTGACCTACGTACGGGGCCCCTTCGAACTGCGCGTGCACCGCGTGACCGGAGCCCCGCCCGGAGCACGCGTACGGCTGACGGGCTGGGCGACGCCTCCGCAGCAGGACTGCCCGTCCGGCGAGGAACCCGTCACGGGGCGGCTGCACGGCCTTCACGGCTGGAGCGGGACCGGACGGCCCTCGACGCTGCGGGCGCCGCAGGGCACGGCGTTCACCCGGTGGGCGCTCGTACCGTCCCTGACCGGCGACGTGCGGGGCACGGCGCTCTTCGCCGCGCTGGCCTCCCTGGCGCCCGGCGGCGCTTCCGCGCCGGAGGACCCCGCCCTGGAGGCCGCGGCCGACCTCGTCTCTGCCGGACGTGACTCCCTCGAGGTCCGATGGGCCTCGGACGGCGCCCGCACCCGCATCACCTTCACCCCGCAGGCACCGCGGATCACCACGGCTCCGGGCGACGGCTGAGCACCCTCCGTCCCCGGGACCGGCGCGCGACGCCGGGGCTTCAGCCTTCCGCGCCGCCCCTGCCGCGTGACGGGTCCTGCCAGCGGGGGTCGTTCTCCCACTCGGCGTTGCGCTCCTGCGAGGTCTCCAGCGCGCGTGCCGCCTCGGCGGGCGTCCCGAACGGGCCGAGGCGGTTCTTCGCCGGGCACTCCGGGCCCTCCTCGACCTTTCCGTGCTGGAGGCAGTAGAACCACTCGCCGGGCTTCCCGGCGGTCTTGCGCTTGAAGAGAGCCATGGAGTCATGCTCCCCCCTGAGCCCGGTCCCTACCACAGTTAGACTCGCGCACATGTCTGGCCAGTCGTTGCTCTCCCCCGGCGAGCTCTCCCCGCACCGCTCCGTCCCCGCGTCGATCCCGCGTCCCGAGTACGTCGGCAAGGACGCCCCCACGCCGTACACCGGGCCCGAGGCGCAGGACGAGGAGACCGTCGAGAAGATGCGCGCCGCCGGCCGCATCGCCGCGCGGGCGATGGCGGAGGCGGCGGCGCACATCGCGCCCGGCGTCACCACGGACAAGCTGGACGAGATCGCGCATGCCTACATGTGCGACCACGGCGCCTACCCCTCGACGCTCGGCTACCGCCGCTTCCCCAAGTCGCTGTGCACCTCCGTCAACGAGGTCATCTGCCACGGCATCCCGGACTCCACCGTGCTGCGCGACGGCGACATCGTGAACCTGGACGTCACGGCCTTCGTCGGCGGCGTGCACGGCGACACCAACGCCACCTACCTGTGCGGCGACGTCGACGAGGAGTCCACGCTGCTCGTCGAGCGGACGAGGGAGGCGCTGGCGCGGGCCGTCAAGGCCGTACGCCCGGGGCGCCAGATCAACATCATCGGGCGGGTCATCGAGTCCTACGCCAAGCGCTTCGGCTACGGCGTCGTCCGCGACTTCACGGGCCACGGCATCAACTCGTCGTTCCACTCCGGCCTGATCATCCCGCACTACGACGACGAGCGGGCCACGACGGTGATGAGGCCCGGCATGACGTTCACGATCGAGCCCATGCTGACGCTCGGCACCCACGAGTGGGACATGTGGGAGGACGGCTGGACGGTCGTCACCAAGGACCGCAAGCGCACCGCCCAGTTCGAGCACACGCTCGTCGTCACCGGGACCGGCGCCGACATCCTCACCCTGCCTTGAGACGGGGCCTCCGGGACTGCGGACCCGGCACGCGGGGCCGGGGGCCGGCGGCACGGCGCCTTACGAGGTTTTCCCGACACCCTGTCGGTAAATGATGTCGTCATGACCCCACAGCTGCCGGCAGGACACCCCTTCTCCGCCCACATCCGTGACGCCTCGCGCGCACAGCACACGGAGGCGGAGAACAGCACGTTCGTGAGCGACATGCTCGGCGGGAAGCTCGGGCTGGCCGCGTACGTGCGCTACACCGAGCAGCTGTGGTTCGTCTACCGGGCGCTGGAGGAGGGGGCGGGCGGCCTCGCCGGCGACCCCGTCGCCGGGCCCTTCCTTCGGCGGGAGCTGTTCCGGCTGCCGTCGCTGGAGCGGGATCTGGACCACCTCCACGACGGCACGGACTGGCGCCGTACGATCACGCCGCTGCCCGCCGCCTCGGACTACGCGGACCGCATCGCCGAGGTCGCCCGCGACTGGCCCGGCGGCTACGTCGCGCACCACTACACCCGCTACCTCGGCGACCTCTCCGGCGGGCAGGTCATCCGCTCGACGGCCGAGAAGACCTGGGGTTTCACACGCAAAGGCGACGGGGTCCGGTTCTATGTCTTCGAGGACATCCCGAACCCCGCCGCCTTCAAGCGGGGGTACCGCGAACTGCTCGACGCGGTACCGGCCGACGATGCGGAGAAGCGGAACATCGTCGGCGAATGCAGGCGCGCCTTCGCGCTGAACACGGCCCTCTTCGAGGAACTGTCGGCTCTTCAGGCCCCCGTCCCCTGACTCCCGGTCAGCGGGCGGGAACCGTCGCGCCGCGCGCCCGCAGGATCAGCCCATGGCCTTCTGCGCCTTGGAGGTGTCGGTCATGGGCGAGGGGTAGCGGTCCTTGCACAGCTTCACGTGGCCCACGTTGTGGACGTAGCGCGCGCTGATCCAGTACTGGCTGTTGCGCAGCTTGTACCAGTAGGCGTTGCCGTGGATGACCTGCGCGCGGACCTTGCAGTCCAGGCCCCGCTCGGCGCGGTAGGGCAGGACGTACTTCACCGAGGAGTCGGTGCTCGGGTACTGGCGCACGTTCAGGCCGGACTTGGCGGTGACGACGCCGTAGGGCTTGTGCGGGTGGGCGGCGACGGCGGCCTCGGCCGCGCTCGCCCCCAGGAGCGATCCGCCCAGGAGGACGGCGGAAGCCGTGGCGGCGATCCGTACACGACGAGCAGTAGTGGCAGCCATTCAGCTGCCTCCTTTCCGTAAGCCGCGAGCGGGCGGGGCCCGGAGGCGGCGTCGGGAGGACGCGTTCTCCGATGGACAGCCCCACGCCGGATCACGGAACAACTGGGACGTTCTGCCCGATTTTATGCAGCTGTGTCCCGGTTAAGGCGTCAGCACACGCGGAGTTCGGGGTTCGGCACGGTGTTCAGCGGCGCCCCCTGACGGGGCCGCGGACGGCGTCCGGCAGGACCGCTCAGCCAGCCGCCCGGCCGGACTCAGGGAGCCTTCGGACGGGTGCGCCGCGGCGGCCGGGGAGCGACCCTCCGCCCCTCGACGGCTGATCCGCGGTCGGTCCGCGGCTGACGGCACGTCACCCGCTGCCTTCCCGGCCGCCGCCCCAGGCCCGGAGGACCCCGCGTGCCGCTCCGCACGCAGAACCTCCCGAAGGGCTCCATCGCTCCCCCTCAGGTGCGGTCGCTGCGCCGCGCATGATGTCATTCGCCCCGGCCTCGGGCACGGACGCCGCAGGCCGGGCAGTAAAGTGCGTTACCGCGAGGCGGGCGGGGAGGTCGACCACGATGAAGGCGCGACAGACGCGACGGGCGCTACAGGTACGGCTGCTGGGGGCGGCGGCGACCACGACGGTGCTGACGGTGGCACTTTCCGGATGCGTGACGGTGCACGGCGAGACGGCCGTGGTCCCCGCGGTCTCCAAGGCCGAGGCGAAGAAGGTGCTCGAGAAGTTCAGCAAGACGAGCAACAAGGCCAACCGGGCGTTCGACGTCAAACTGAACTCGACGGTGGAGACGGGCGCGCTCGGCGCCATCGACCAGGCCGGTCTGAAGTCCCGCAAGAAGGTGCAGCCCGAGGGCAACCCCGGCTACAAACCCCTGCGCCTGTCCGACGAGCGGTTCCTGATCCCCAAGCAGGCGGGGTGGCCCAAGTTCTTCGTCGCCGACACCCAGACCAACCGGATGCGGAACGGCCGGTGGCTGTTCGTCTTCCAGCGGGACAGCGCCGACGCCCCCTGGAAGGCCTCCTACCTGGCGGTGATCGAGAACAGCGAGATGCCCGAGTTCGCCGTCGGCAAGGGCGGCTACGCGAAGGCCGTGCCCGGCACCAGCGGGCACGGGCTCGTACTCGCGCCGGACGAGCTGAGCGACGCCTACGTCAGTTACCTGCGCGACGGCAAGGGCGAGGAGGACTTCGCACCGGGCGCGCACACCAGCAAGCGCCGCGCACAGCGTGAGGGCTCGGCCAACAGGCCGGGCAGGCGGACGGAGTTCGCCGACCAGGCGGCCAAGGCGCCGCAGTACGCGCCGTTCGGCCTGCGCACCGAGGACGGCGGGGCGCTGGTCTTCTTCGCCTCCCACCACCACAGCAAGGAGACGTTCGCCGAGGGCTACAAGCCGCCGGTGAAGGACCCGCTGCTGAAGGCGCTGATGACGGGCGAGCCGAAGCAGTCGGTGACGTACGTACGGGTGTCGGAGCAGGCGGTGACCGTGCCGTCGAAGAAGGCCGGCGGGCAGGTCGGCTTCCTCAACCGCATCGACGGGCTGACCTCCGCCAAGGGCGAGTGAGCCGGCCCGCGGGAGTGGCGGCGGCAGTCGGCGTCCTCCCCCGCGACCGCTACCCGATCGGGTGACTGGGGCCGCTGCCTGACGGGACGTCGGCACAGTGGCCGTCAGGCGAGGGCCGGCGGCCCGCCCGCGGTCAGCGCACCGGCCAGGGAGCGGTCTCCTCGCCCGTGTACGCCGCGCAGGCGTCGGTGAGCGCCTCCAGGAGCGTCAGCGGCTCCGGCAGGACCTCCGGACCGCCGGCACCGGAGACCGGCGGCCGCACCCAGCGCACCTGCGCCTCCTCTCCGCGACCGGGGAGCGTGGCGGGCGGTACGAGCACGTAGCTGCCGCGGCAGTGCCAGCGCAGGCCCGGGTGCTCGTCCATCGTCTCCGGGTGGCAGTCCAGTTCGCAGGGCCACCACTCCTCCTCGTCGTCCGGAGTGCCGCGCGTGGCCGTGAAGAAGAGCATGCGGTCGCCGCCCGAGACGGCGACGGGCCCCAGCGGCACCCCCTCCGACTCCAGCCGCTCCAGAGCCGCCCGGCCCGCCTCGGCGGGTACGTCGAGCACGTCGTGGTCCTTGCCGGTGGCGGCGACGAAGTTCGCCTCGGGCTGGCTCTCGGCCCAGCGCCGGATCTGCTCGGAGTCCGTGGTGGCCTGCGTCTGCCAGCCGAAGGAGACGGGGTGACGTCCGGGAGTCGGGCAGCCGATGCGTACGCAGGAGCAGCCGTACCCCGAGGGGTGGGCGGCGGGCGCGAGCGGGAAGCCCGCCTCGGCGGCGGTCAGCAGGAGTTCCGTACGGGCGCGGGCGGCGTCGGCTTGCGCGCCGGCGTTCCTGGCCTTCGCCCGGGGACCGGACCGCGTGAACTGGCGCAGCCACCGGTCGAACCTGCTCTCGCTTTCCATCTACCGCCTCACTCCGCACCTAGCGACCACACAACCGTGGATCTCCGAGACTACGCAGCACAGCGCGCACTCTGCGGCGAATCCACGGATCGGGGCTGACCGACCGTCACGCACAAGCGCCGTGACCGGTCGCGATGCTGTCTCTCCGCACGGATCGTTCCTGTCCTGGCGGGGCGGGTACCCGTGCGCGGCGGATCCTTGTACGGCAGCCGCGCCCGCCCGGCCCGGTACCGCCGCGGGGCAGCCGTGACGCATATGCCGTGCATGCCGTGTGTACCGCGTACCTCCACGTATGGACCGCTCCGGACGGCACGTGCCGTGACCCCCGCCTAGCTTGTGAGCCATGGTCGCGGTCCCGCTCACGAGCGCCAGGGCCCTGCTGCTCCGGCTGCTCTTCCCGCTCGCGGTCCTGGCCCCCGTCGCACTCGCGCCGGGGTGCGCGCCCGCACGCATCCGCGCGGACGACGGGCCCCTCGTCGACGGTCTTCCCGGGACGGTGTACGCGGCGCACCGGGGCGGCGCCCTCGAAGTGCCGGAGAACAGCATGAGCGGCCTGCTGGCCACGTACCGCGAACACACCACCCACGTACTCGACGTGGACGTGCGTTCGCTCCGCGGCGGAACGCCGGTGGCGATGCACGACCGGACGCTCGACCGGACGACCGACCACAGCGGGCCCGTCGGCGAGCTCTCCCTGCGGGACTGGCGCCGGGTGCGCATCCGGCCCTCCCCGGACCTGCCGGGTAACTGGCGCCGGGAGCGTCCGCCGACGGCGGCGGAGGTGCTCGACCGGTTCGGCGGGAAGACCGTGCTCAACATCGAGATCAAGGACGCGGAGGCCCTGCGGCCACTTGCGCGTCTGGTGCGCGAGAGGGGTCTGACGAGGTCCGTCTACGTGCAGTCGAACAGCGTGCGGCTCGCCGCGCGTGCGCACCGGATGGGGCTGCTGACCTCGGTGTGGCGGTCGGTGGAGCAGGCCCGTACGGACCGGCCGTCCCGGTGGCGCCGCTTCGTCGACATGCTCAGCGTGGACCACCGCGCGCGCGGTTCCGACATCCGCAGGGCGGCACGGTCCGGTATCGCACGGGTGTGGGCGCACACCGTCCTCACCCCCGCCGCACGGGACCGGGTGCTGCGGCTGGGATGCGACGGCGTGATGACGGACGCCCCGCGGCTGCTGGCACGCACGGACAGCGGCGAGCGGCCCAGGACGGCGAACATGCGGGCCCGGAACGGGAGTTGATACGGGCGCCGCCGAGGGGCCGGGAGGTGCCGGGAGCGGTCCGGAGGGACCGCCGGGGCAGCCGGGCAGCTGGGCAGCTGGGCAGCTGGGCAGCTGGGCAGCTCATGCTCCGCCAGGAGACGATCACCGGGTCGGTGCGAGTGCCGCGTGCTGCTCCGTCCGTTACGTAGGCTCGACCGGCATGGAAGCAGCGATGCCCTTCGTCCATCACCTGGGCGTGTTCGCCTCGGACTTCGAGGCGAGTGAGCGCTTCTACACCTCCGTGCTGGCGCCGCTCGGCATCGGCGTCGGCTATCGGGCCGACGGCGTGACCGAGTACTGGCATCCGGAGCGGGACACACCCTCGCTGTCCCTGGAGCGTGCGGAGCAGGCGAATGCCGCCACCAGGGGGATGCACATCGCGTTCACGGCGGGCAGCCGGGACGCTGTGGACGCCTTTCACGCGGCCGCAGTGGCGGCCGGGGGCACATCCCGGCACCCTCCTCGCTCATGGGGCGAGTACCGCGCCTACTGCTCGTTCGTCAGCGATCCCGACGGCAACAACGTCGAGGCCGTTCACAAGGAGATCCCATAGCGGACCGGTTCTGGACAAGCCGCTTCGGTTACCGGGCGGCCGCCCCCAGCGGACGCCCTTCTCGCCGAGAACGCGAGCCCGCCGTGAACACGAGCCCGCCGTGAGCGCGGCACGTTCCGTCCGCTGGGCGGCCTCGTGCCCTAGGTTTTGTCTGACAAATCCCGCCTGGTTGGCGGTGTCCGGCACGCACGTCTGCTGCGTTGTCGGACCGACCGAGTAGCCCACTACGAGGACGGACCTCCGCCTTGCACCCGCACGCACCAGACGACGCGAGCCCCGCCCTCCGGGCGAACGGCGCCATTTGTCAGACAGCCCCTAGCGGGGTGCGAGTCCCCGCAGCGCGAGGTCGACGAGCGCGTCGGTGAACTCGTGCGTGAGGTTGCCGGTGCGCTGCAGCCAGCGCTGCTGAAACGGGCCGAGCAGCATCTCCACGGCCAGCCCGATGTCGACGTCCTCCGCGATCTGCCCGGCCTCCTGCGCGGAGCGGAGCCTGCGGGAGTAGACCTCCATGCCGGGGGCCATGAGCCGCTCCAGGAACTGCTCGGAGAGCTCCGCGTCGGCCGCTCCGGCCACCGCGAGCGCACGGTAGGGGGCCTCGAAGGCGGCATCGGTGAACTCGTCGACCGTCGCGCGGAGCACCTGCTTGAGATCCGCCTCCAGGTCGCCCGTGTCCGGGATGCCCGCCTCGTACTCGTCGTCGGTGACGACCGTGGTGAAGGCCTCCAGCAGCACCGCGGCCTTGGAGGGCCACCAGCGGTAGATGGTCTGCTTGCCGACGCCGGCACGGGCGGCGACCGCCTCGATCGTCAGCCTGTTGTAGCCGACCTCGCCGACCAGTTCCATGCTCGCGTCGAGGATGGCGCGCCGGGAGCGCTCGCTGCGGCGGGAGGCGTCGGGGGTGCGGAAGCGGCGCCCCCCGGAGGCGGAGGACGAGCCGGGAGCAGCGGAGGACATGGGCAGAATCTAGCAATCCCCGGAGGCGGGACGGACTGCCCGCCCGGGGTGCGAACTCCCCCGCGGACCCCGGGAGTCGGAAGGGCCGAGACGACGGAGGAAGGGGCGCGGCAGAAGGGCGGGGGCCGCCCGTACCGTCATGCGGCGAACCGTCGGCGGGGCCACGGCCGCGGGGGACGAAACGGCGGAAATGCCTGGCAGGGCGGCCAGTCGGGCGCCCGGGAGGCCCCGGCGGGAAAAGATTGCGGATACTTCTGCGCGCGAAGGGCTCCTGAGGGCGCACCATGGGCGAGCAAGGTACTCGTCGACCACCCCGTGAGGAGCCTTCGTTGTACGGACCCGGGTACACCCCCCGCCGCTTCCTGATGTGCCCACCGGCACACTTCCGCGTCACGTACTCCATCAACCCGTGGATGGATCCGGACAAGCCCGTGGACCTCCCCCTCGCGCAGGCCCAGTGGGAGGAGCTCCGGGACCGCTACCGCGCCTACGGTCACACGGTCGAGGAGCTGGAGCCGCTGCCCGGCCTCCCGGACATGGTGTACTCCGCCAACGGCGCCCTCGTCGTCGACGGCCGGGTCCTCGGCGCCCGCTTCGCACACCGTGAACGCGCGGACGAGGCGGCCGCCCACCGCGAGTGGTACCGCGCGAACGGGTTCACGGAGGTGCGGGAGCCGGAGCACATCAACGAGGGCGAGGGCGACTTCGCGGTCATGGACGACTGGCTCCTCGCCGGCCGGGGCTTCCGCAGCAGCCCCCTCTCGCACGGTGAGGTGCAGGAGTTCTTCGGCCGTCCGATCATCGGCCTCGACCTCGTCGACCCGCGGTACTACCACCTGGACACCGCGCTGTGCGTGCTGGGCGGAAACGAGGTCATGTACTACCCGCCCGCCTTCTCGCCCGGCAGCCAGGCAGTGCTGAAGCGCATGTTCCCCGAGGCCCTGATCGCGGCCGAGACGGACGCCGAGGCGTTCGGCATGAACTCGGTGAGCGACGGCCACCACGTGTTCCTGCCGCAGGCCGCCGTCGGGCTGCTCGACCCTCTGCGTGAGCGGGGCTACGAGCCGATTCCCATCGACCTGTCGGAGTTGCTGAAGGGCGGCGGCAGCGTGAAGTGCGTCACCGCCGAACTGCGCCCGGCGGCCTGATCCGCGGAGCGCGCGGGCACCGCGCGTCAGCCCGCGCGCTCCCTTCTCACGTCCGTACGACCACACGTCCGTGCGACGTCACGCCCGGACGCCGCCTCCCGTCCGCGTCTCCCGGCGGCCGCGGCCGGCTCCCGTCAGCCGGCGGAACCCGCTCCGCCTGTGCCGGGGCCGGGCACGGGCCAGGTGTCGCCCCACTTCACGTCGCGGGCCTCCCGGTAGGCCGCGCCGTGGCGCTTGGTGACCGTCGCCGCGCGGAGGCCGTCGTCGCGGGTGCACAGGTCGAGCAGGACCTGGCCCTTGCGTTTCTGCGGGCGGCGCACGACGCGTCCCGTGGCCGGCTCTCCCGTGATCTCCGGACGGACGGCGGCGACGTAGCTGAACTTCTCGTCCTCGTACGGCAGTGAGCCGCTCTTGACCTGCCGGAGCAGCGAGGACCTGTTGACCCGTGTCCCGAAGTGGCACCAGTCCTCGCCCGGCACCATCGGGCAGCGCGCGCTGTGCGGGCACGGCGCGAGGACGCGCATACCGGAGCCGATGAGCTGGTCACGTGCCGCCATGACGCGGGCGTAGCCGTCGGGCGTCCCGGGTTCGGTGACCACCACCGCGGGAGCGGCGCCGATCGCGGCCGCGACGGCAGCGTCGCGGTCGGGCCCGGACAGTTCGCCCAGGACGTAGGAGACGGTGACCAGATCCGCGGACGGCAGCGGCGTCCCGTCCGGCTGCCCGCGCAGCGACCGGAGGCGCCACTCCGCTTCGCGCAGGGCCCTCCCGGTTCCGGCGTCTCCGGCCGTGCGGCCCGCGCCCGCTGCCAGTTCGCGTCCCAGGCCGAGGGCGGGTTCCGCCCAGTCGAGCACCGTGGTGCGTCGGGGCCCGCCGCCGGGGGCGTCGTCGCCCCAGACCGCTGCGGCCGCCCACACGGCGGCGCCCGTACCGCCGCCCAGGTCGAGGTGGGTGGCCGGCCGCCAGCCGCCGGTGCGTGCGGCGAAGTCGGCCAGCGCCGAGGCTGCCGCGGCGAAGGTGGCGGGCATCCGGTACGCCGCGTAGGCGACGACGTCGGCGCGGTCGCGCAGCAGGGGTGCGCCCGTCGGGGTCTCGCCCCGGTAGCCGGCCATGAGCCGTTCCACTGCGGCGGACGCCTTCCGGGGAGGCAGTCCGTCGACCAGTCGGGCCAGTGCGCCCCGCAGTTCTTCCTCGATCACCGCAGCAGTCTATGGAGCGCGCGGACAGCGGAACGCGGGGCGGTAGGGCTCGGCGGCCCGGGCCGACCGCGGCCGGGCCGGGGGCTTCGCCGTCACCGGCCCGGATGGCCTCCCGTCGTCAGCCGCGGGTACGCCACGGCCGGCACAGTCCGGCGAACGCGCCCACGGCGATCGTCAGCGCGCTGAGCTGGACCACGGCCATCGGCACGGCCGTGTGCTCCCCGGCGATGCCGACCAGCGGTACGGCGACGGCACCGACCAGGAACTGGGCGGTGCCCAGGAGGGCGGAGGCCGACCCGGCCGCGTGGGGAGCGCGCATAAGGCCCTGGGAGTTGGCGTTGGGCATCACGAATCCCATGCCGGTCATCAGGACGCACAGCCAGGCGGCGACGGGGAAGAGCCCCGCGTGCCCGAACACCCCGCTCGTCAGCAGGAGCAGAGCGATCGCGGCGGCGACGGTCATGCACAGCCCGAACCCGAGGACCCTGTCCAGCGGCACCCGGCCCACCAGGATCTTGCCGTTGATCTGTCCGGCGGCGACGAGGCCGATCGAGTTGACCATGAAGAGGAGGCTGAAGGTCTGCGGGCTGGCGCCGTAGATCTCCTGCATGACGAACGGCGAGGCCGAGACGTAGGAGAAGAGCGCCGCGAAGGAGAAGCTGCCCGCCACCATGTACCCCGTGAAGACGCGGTCGGCGAAGAGGCCGCGCATCGTGCGGAGGGCGTTGGGGACGCCGCCCTTCTGGCGGCCGCCGGGCGGAAGGGTCTCGGGGAGGCTGCGCGCCGTGACGACGGTGATGAGTACGCCCGCGCCGGCGAGGATGAGGAAGACGCCCCGCCAGTCGGTGAAGCGGAGTATCTGGCCGCCCAGTACGGGGGCGAGGATCGGGGCGAGCCCGCCTATCAGCATGAGAGTGGAGAAGAAGCGGGCCATGGCGAGGCCGTCGTACATGTCGCGTACGACGGCGCGGGCTATGACTATGCCCGCGGCTCCCGCGAGGCCCTGCACGACGCGGCAGACGATCAGCGTCTCGATGGTGGGCGCCAGCGCGCACGCCGCGCTGGCCAGCACGTAGGCGCACATCCCGATGAGGAGCGGGCGGCGGCGGCCGAACTGGTCGGACATCGGCCCGACCACCAACTGCCCCGCGGCGAGCCCCAGCAGGCACGCGGTCAGCGTGAGCTGCGCGGTGGCCGCGGGGGTGCCGAGTGTGCTCGCCACCTCGGGAAGCGCCGGAAGGTACATGTCCATCGACAGCGCCGGCAGCGACGTGAGGCTGCCGAGGATGAGCGTCACCAGCAGGCCCGCGCGGGCGCGCGGGGTCAGCCCGGACCCGGCGGGCTTGGAGACCGTGTGCGGTGCGGTGCGCCGTCCGGCCGGCGCCGCGTCCGCGGCGGGCGTGCCCACCGGGTCGCCGGCGGGTGCGGCGGCTCCCGCGGCGTGCTCGGACGGGGCCCCGCGGGAGCCGCCGCCCAGTTCGTCGCCCTGGACGGCGGGTTCGTGGTCGGCGGTGGATGCTGTCGCGGCGGCCGATCGGGCCGAGCCGGGGTCGGTCATGCACCTCTCCAAGAGATTGTTGTCAGCCCATACATTCTCCCAGAGCTTCTTCAGCCCGGCCCACTGGTTTCCCGTCCGCCCCACCCGTACACGAGGTCCGCGCGCACTGCGTCAGGCCTGGGTGAGGCCCGGTTCGCCCTTGCGGGAGACGAAGGTGGCGGCGGTCGAGACGGGCGCCCCCGGCTTCGTCACCACGTCGACCGTGCGGTAGTCGGCACGTAGTTGCCGCTGGTCAAGGGTGATGAGGACGTATCCGCGGCGGCCGTCGTAGAAACGCATATGGGGGTTGGCCTCCATCAGGGTCCGCCAGTTCCCCGGCCGGGCTACTCCGTCGCCTCCGCTGGCGAGCGAGGTGGTGACCAGTTCCACACCGACGGTGCGTGACGCGGCGTCATCGAAGTCCTCCTTGATGTCCATGGCGTAGTGCACGTGCACGTCCCCGGTGAGGACGACCAGGTTCTCCACGCCCGCCGCCCGCGCCGACTCGACGAAGCGCCCGCGCGCCGCCGGGTAGCCGTCCCAGGCGTCCATCGACAGGGGGTAGGGGCCGGTGGTCCGTTCGCGGCGGCGGGAGAGGACGCACTGCTGCGGCACGAGGTTCCACACCGCGCGCGAGCTCCGCCAGCCGTCGGCGAGCCATCGCTCCTGGGCGGCGCCGAGCAGGGTCCGCTCGGGCCGTTCGGTCTCCTCGGTCGGCACCTGCCAGCCGTCTCCCGCCGCCTGGTCGTCGCGGTACTGCCGTCCGTCCAGGACGTCCAGCTGCGCGAGCCGCCCGAAGTGCAGCCTCCGGTACAGCCGCAGGCCCGGGCCCGAGGGCTGCTGGGGCGGGCGCAGCGGAAGGTTCTCGTAGTAGGCGCGGTACGCGGCGGCCCGCCGGGCGGGGAAGACCTCGGGCGGGGAACCGTCCGGCACCTCGTCCGCGTAGTTGTTCTCCACCTCGTGGTCGTCCCACGTGACGATCCAGGGGTGGGCGGCGTGCGCGGCCTGCAGGTCCGGGTCGCTGTGGTAGAGCGCGTAGCGCAGCCGGTAGTCCTCCAGGGTGGTGGTCTCCTTGTTGAACCGGTCGGGGAGCCGGAGGGCCGGGTCGGCGCGGTCGCCGCCGTGGGTGTCCACCGCGTACTCGTAGAGGTAGTCGCCGAGGTGCAGGACGGCGTCGAGGTCCTCCTCCTCGGCGAGATGCCGCAGCGCTGTGAAGTACCCGTCGTGGTACGCCTGGCAGGAGACGGAGGCGAAGCGCAGCGACGCGGGGTCGTCGTCGGCCGCCGGAGCGGTGCGGGTGCGCCCGGTGGGGCTGGTCCAGTCGCCCACCGTGAAGCGGTAGTAGTAGCGGGTGCGGGGCTTGAGGCCCTCCGGCACGACGTGGACGGAGTGGTGGAACTCGGGGTGGGCTGTGACTTTCCCGCTGTCGACCGTGCGGGTGAAGCCCGCGTCCGAGGCCAGCTCCCAGCGGACGTCGACGGCACCGGCGGCGAGGCCGCTGTCCGGTTCGAACGGTTCGGGTGCCAGGCGGGTCCACAGCACGACGGAGTCCGGCAGCGGGTCGCCCGAGGCGACGCCCAGCGTGAAGGGGTCCTTGTCGATGGCTGACGGGTCGAGTCCCGGAACGGCCTGGGCGCGCAGGGGGAGGTTCGTACCCAGGGCGAGCGCCACGGTCGCCGCCGTCCCCGTCAGCAGTCTGCGCCGGCCCAGGTGCCGAGCCGCCGCACGATGATCGCTCTCCGTGATCAATGGCTGCGTCATACATGCGATTGCACAGTCCGCGGGAGGCTGTGAGTCGGCAGACACGCGACAGGCACATGGCGATCCGGTGGCCTGCCGCCCGCGCGGCGGCGTGCGGGCGGCGGCACGTACTCTGCGCGCATGACGACGAGCAGCAGCGCGGACCCCGGACAGGGCGGAGGCACGGCGGGCCAAGCGGGCAGGACGGCCGTCGTGACGGGCGCCGGTTCCGGCATCGGCCGGGCCGTAGCCGTCGAACTGGGCGCCGCGGGCTGGTCGTTGACGCTCGCCGGCCGGCGCCGCGAGCCGCTGGAGGAGACCGCACGCCTCGCCTCACGGGCCGCCGGGGCCCGCACGGACGCCGGTGCTCCGGCGGCTGCGGGACCGGCCGCCCACAGGGTCTGCCCGACGGACGTCACCGATCCGGACTCCGTGACGGCGCTGTTCGACGCAGTGCGGGACGGCGACGGCAGGCTGGACCTGCTGTTCAACAACGCCGGCGTGTTCGGCCCGTCCACGCCGCTGGAGGAGATGACGCCCGAGGAGTGGCGGGGCGTCGTCGACGTCAACCTGACCGGGGCGTTCCTGTGCGCGCAGGGCGCGTTCCGCCTGATGAAGGCGCAGAGCCCCCAGGGCGGGCGGATCGTCAACAACGGCTCGGTCTCGGCGCACGCGCCCCGTCCCGGCTCCGTCGCCTACACCGCGACCAAGCACGCGATGACGGGCCTCACCAAATCCCTCTCCCTGGACGGCCGCCCGTACGGCATCGCGTGCGGGCAGATCGACGTCGGCAACGCGGCCACCGAGATGACGGCGCGGATGCGCGAGGGCGTACCGCAGGCGAACGGGACGACCGCAGCGGAGCCGCTGATGGACGCCGCCGATGTCGCCCGCACCGTGCTGCACATGGCGCAGCTGCCGCTGGAGGCGAACGTGCAGTTCGTGACGGTGATGGCCACGGCGATGCCGTACGTCGGACGCGGCTGACGGCCGTCCGGCGGGAGCGGGCCGCCGGACGTCCGGGGAGCCGGCCGTTAACCCCGCTCCCCCGCGCCCCGTCGGCTCCGGACGCGGGCGGATGTCGCCGTCTGCCGGACGGGATCCGGCCGGACGGGATCCAGGTCGTTTGGATCTTCGCGGGCTCGCGACGCCCAGCACGCCCGTCTGCTGCGTTGTCGAAGTAGCCGAGCACTCCCCTGGCCTTCGGCATGGGAGACCCCAAGTACGAGGGCGATCCTCCGCCGGGCATCCGGACGCACCGGACGCCACTCGCCGAACCACGAAGATCCAAACGACGCACCCTAGCTGTTCTGTCCACGGAGGTTGGTGACGGTGATCACCGGTAGGTGATCTTGAAATGGGTGAGGGCCTTCTGGCTCGGTG
>NZ_BMMP01000033.1 GCF_014645895.1 Streptomyces daqingensis
CAATTCATCCGGCACCAAGCGCTCCACGATCCCCACGACCCCAGGCTACCGACTGCCGACCAAATGAGACGAGCTCTAAGGCGCTCATCGCGATGATGACGGCGACGGTGATGTGCGTGTCCATCGCTCTCACACCTCGCAGGCGTGGGCAGGAACGAAAGTCCTGCGCGGATTGGCCACGGGCACCGCAGCGGTGCCGCCCTCGGACTCCCACTCCTCTTCCCGGACTCGCTGCTCCACGCTCCTGACCTGGGTCGTGTCGTCGGCTGCGACAAGAGCGCTCGCTGTGAGGCGCAGCCCGGTATCGGTCGCGGCGGCCATCAGCCGGGCAGCCGTGGCCGCGGTCGCCTGTGGCGGTATGACCAGCAGGTCCCAGCGGCCGATGCGGTAGGACAGGAGCACAAGCTTGTGCGGGTCCTGCTCGGCCTTGAACTGGCCGACTTTGACGCTGTGGCCGGTGACCGGTACCTCCCGGGGGATGACCGGCCAGTGAGTGGGGTTCACTGAAACTCGCGTGATGCGTCCCCACCGGTGGTCCAACACGTCTGTGAGGGCGGGGAGTTCACGCAGGAGATTGTGGGAGTGGGGCCACCACGCACCGTCCAGGAGCCCCTTCGGGGCGCTCTCCGGCTTCAGTGCGAGACGGACCGAAGGCGCGGAATACGCTTCATGAATGAGTTGAGTGCGATCTGCGGTCACGTGCATGACGCGTACCTGACTCGGGCCGCGCAGGCGCCCGGTGCTTTTCAATCGCCAAGAACGGCACCGGCATGAGAAACCGGTGCGCGGAAAGCCCTCGGTGTCGCCAGCCTACTCTGCCGCAGGTCCAACCGGCCTGCCGCAGCCTCGCAGCTGTGGCGCGACTACACCGCCCATCGCCGCCACGGCCCGGGGAACCCGAGCGTGCGGGCACGCTGGCAGCGGCACAAAGGCCCCGCCATCGCATGTGAACTGCGGAAACGCTCTTCCCCTGCGGGTGTAGAGGACAGCGTTCGTATGCGCTCCGACAGGATTCGCTGGCCTTACGGCGGTCCAAAAGAGGTCTCGGAGGGCCAACTGGTCAGTGCTGGCGCCATGCCATTCGAGGAGGAAGAGTGCCGCGTCGTCGCCGGCCTCGGTCGTCCGCTGTTCGCGACGGCCCGGCGGGTGCATACCATCCGCGACAACCGGCGCGAGGCGCGTACTGCCGCGCAGGGGTGACAGACCTGCCTGCGGGCGCGCGGTACGGCTCCCACGTCGCTACGACAGCGCTGGGATCCGGGTTGGACCGGGGTCCCAGCGCTGTCGTCGACGCCGAAGCGATGCGACGAACCCCGCTGGTTCGTTCGGGGTCGGCCGGCTCGGCAGTGCCGTACAGTCGGCACCGAGAGTTCGTCGTACGCCGGCTTTCACGCTGGCGCCGCTCTCGATGAACGACTACGCCGGCCCAACAACGGCTGGGGACAGGTCTGCGCAATGTTCGCGATGACCGACCGTGCTGAGGCAGAACGCGAGTCCTCCGAAGAAACCCACGGATATTGTGGCGGTACCTAATCGCCCCCGGGCCGCGTGTGCGCGCCTTTGACGGCTGACTTCTGACCACACCCGCGGTGGATCTCCACCGCCCCCGCCGACGGGACGGGCGGAGTGCGTATCGCCCCAGGTACCAAAGGCGCGGCCGAAGAGCGCCACGACGATCAGGACCAGTGATGACACACGATCAAACCCTGCCCGGACCCGGCCTTGCCGTAGTGCACGTCACCGCGGCTTCCCCCGATGTCGCCCGTCAGGTGGCGCAGACACTGCGCGCCTGCTTCGCCAGCACGGAACAACGCAGCTTTCCCGCCGGCGACACCGGTACAGGCACCTGCCTCCTCCTCACTCTGGACACCAGCCGACTTCCCCTGGGGCACGCACTGGCGCCGCCCGGACACCTGGCGAATGGACCCGGGCAGACATGGGCATAGCCGGAAACCTCCTGCTCCCGTACCGTGCGAGCGGGCTCCCGGTCCGCCTCGCCCTGCTGCCCGCAGGCACGGCACCACACTGGTGCGACGGCACCTGGTGGCCCCGCTCCCACGACCTCGGCCGGGAACTCCCCTCCCTCGTCACCGCACTGGAAGCGAGTTGGCCGGGGATCACGCAGGTGAAGGTCAGTTGTACGATGTGGCGAATCCACCCCGAGACGGTGGCAATTGGCGACCGCACCGTGCACATCGAGCGGTGCGACGTCCCCCCGAAGCCGCACACGATTTGTCTGCGCTCCGACGAGAACCGCTGCGACCTGCTGGTCACACCCCCTGACCCTGCCGGACGTGGTGGAACGCGTAGCCGTGGCACGGCCGTTGAGCCTCGCCGAGGAGTGGGCTGGTGACATCGAGGGCTTTCCGCGCATTGCTTTCCATACGGTGTCGTTCTTCGTGATAAGAGACGCCGGGCTGCCCCACCGGCCCGAGTCAGGTACGCGTCATGACGTGTTGGACCCCTGGCGGGGCCGCATCTCTCCCGAACTCCACTCTCTGGCCGAGCACTCCACGCAAGGTGCCGGTGACCGGCCATGTGGCCAACGTCGGCTGGTTCAGGACGGAGGAGAACCCGCACACGGTTGCACTGGTCTCCTACCGCCACGGCTGCTTGGACCTGCTGGTGATACCGCCTCGAGCGAACGCGGCCACGGCGGCGTGCCCTGAGCGGGAAGTAGCGAGGTCTCCGGTGGAGGACTCATCGCGACCGCCTCGACTACCGCGGCCGTCATGCCGTGGAGTGCGGTATCAACCGCATCAAGCGCCGCCGGGCCGCAGCGACCCGCTTCGACAAACTCGCGGTCCGCTACCTGACGCGGCCTCGACTGACGTCGGGCTCACGGGTAGGCCGAGCCGGTGTTGATCGTGTCACCCGTCATTGACAGCGCCCCTCCCTGCCGGGGCTGGCTCCGGAGCCGGACGCTGTGGTGTGCGAGGTCCGCGTGGGGGTCGGCCCCGGGGTCGGTATGTGTACGGTCGCGCCGGTCAGCCGGGAGACGGCGTGCATCAGGGCGCGTGAGGCGGGTCGAGCTGTGGCCAAGAGAACTCCATGATCATGTGAGAGTCCGAGTGGCTACATCAGAGACGGCAGAGACTCTCAATGTCGGGACGTCGAATTCGTGGCGCAAGTCGACGCTCGGCAACGGTTGACTGGGCGGCCACTTGCACGACGCGCATTGCAGATGTGCTTTTGCTTCTGGATGCACACAGAGAATGTGCAACTATTTTTATATGAAAACTCCACATCTATTTCCCGACATTCCTGTGCTGTCACTCGCATGGCAGGTGTTTTCGCCTGCGGTAAGTGCAAAACATGCAAGGTCAGTGGTCGGCGGTCATTTCGTTTTTGCTGAGAGATCGCAAGAATAGGGGCCACAAAAACCCCACAGGAATGGGCATTCTCCATGAGATTTAGAGTCCATGGCGTGCCGCAGTGGCACACCATCGTCAGCTGGTTCGTGGCGGTTCTACTGATCGCCTTCGGAGCGGTGGCGTTGACACCGTCGAATGCGAACGCTGTTGCTACAGCGGTTGGCCTCGGTACCGCTGATAGCTATGGCGTATTGGGAGGGCAGTCGGTCACCAACACCGGTCCCTCCGTGGTCTCCGGAGACCTGGGGGTCAGCCCTGGTTCGGCTATCAGCGGGTTCCCGCCCGGCACGGTGCTGGGCACGATTCATCAGAATGACGCCCACGCCGCCCAAGCACAGGCAGATCTGACGACTGCGTACAACAACGCTGCGGGCCAGGCCTGCGACGATGACCTCACCGGGCAGGACCTCGGCGGCCTCACTCTGGTTCCCGGGGTCTACTGCTTCGACAGCTCCGCCCAGCTCACGGGCGACCTCACGCTGGACGCCGAGGGCGACCCCAATGCTGTGTGGGTGTTCCAGATCGGTTCGACGCTGACGACGGCATCCAGCAGCAACGTCAACCTCATCAACGGTGCTTCACCGTGCAACGTGTTCTGGCAGGTCGGAAGCTCCGCCACGCTCGGTACCGACACCGATTTCGTCGGCACCATCATGGCCCTGACCTCGATCACGTTGAACACCGGCGCTGACATCAACGGGCGGGCGCTCGCGCGGAACGGCTCCGTGACGATGGACACCAACAACGTGAACGCCAGCAACTGCGCCGCGGCCACCAATGGTGGGACGACCGACGGCGGGACCACTGAAGGTACGACCGACGGCGGGACCACCGGCGAAAACGGCGGGACCACCACCGGCGGGACGACTGGTGAAAACGGCGGGACGACCACTACCGGTGGGACCAGCACGGCTGGCGGGACCACAACCTCGGGTGGCCTCGTAAGCGGCATCACCACAGGCGGCATCACCACCGGCGGCAACACCACCGGCGCCTCCACTACGAGCGGCGGTACGACCGGTGCCAACACCGGTGGTGCAACCGGCGCCAACATCGGCGGTGCGACTGGCCAAACCACCGGTGGCGGCAAGGGCCCGGACAAGGGCGACCACGGGGGGCAGTGCCACGAGAAGCAGGGCGGCCACCACGGTCACAAGGGTGATGGCCCGCCCGAGGGCCACGAGGGCGAGGGCCACCACGGTCATAAGGGTGAGGGCCCGCACGGCCACAAGGACGGTCCGCCCGAGGGTCACAAGGGTGACGGTCCGCCCGAGGGGCACAGGGGTGACGGTCCTCCTCCGGAGGGGGACGGTAGGCCGCCGCACTGCCACTGAGGCGAGACAGCCCATTCCCAACTGATGCACCAAGCCGCCCGGCGGACGGGACAAGTGTTCCCTGGCCGCCGGGCGGCGGTTCATCTGAAAGGAGGGAAGCACGTGGCTGAGTCAGGGAGCGACGTCGCGAACTGCAACCCTAGAACGGCCGGGGAGAGGGCAGACCCGGCAATGAACAACTGGATGTGAGAGAAATTGAAAAGCGGAGTGGTTGATGAAGCGGCGACGACCACCTGTGCTGGATCGGCCGAGGCAGTTCCGGGTGCGGAGCCCGAGGCTCTCCGGGAGGGTTCAGCGCTCAGCGCCCCATGGCGGACTTTGGTCGGCTGGGTAGCGGTCCTGTGTATCGCTGCATCTCTCGCACACGTACTTCTTGTGTTCATGCACGTGGCGCCTCCCAACAGCATTTCGAAGCGTTACACAGAAAAGATCGACGCGTGGGTTCTCCCCTTGTTCGAGCAGAACTGGCAACTCTTCGCCCCGAACCCCGAATCGGTGAATCAACAGATTTCGGCGAGGACCGGGCGGATTTCGAAGAACGGTACGTCCGAGGTGAGCCGCTGGGTCGATCTGTCCGCGATGGACGCCTCTGCCGTTCGCCACAGTGTCTTCCCGAGTCATACCGCTCAGAACATGCTGCGCAGGGCCTGGACCTCCTACGTGCAGGAGCACGGCGGTGACGACCGGTCCCACTCGGACCGGGCGCGCATGATGAAGGAGTACCTCCGCAACATCGCGGCGAACCGGATCGCCGGCGACCGGCACGGCACCTTCGACACCATCCAACTGCGCGTGGTCACAAAGCGGATCCCACCTCCGGCGCCGGGCGGCAGTGACTCCCGGCCCAACGGTCGCGTTTCCCACGAGACCAGGTACCTGCCGTGGTGGAAGGTGGCTACCCATGGCCGGTGAGCAGAGATCACGCGTACCGCACCAGTCCCGCCAGGACGCTGCCCCGTCCAGACTGCGTGGAGTCAGGCAGCGTGTGCTCGACGGGCTGGGGTCCGCGCGGGCAGCCCTGACCGAGCGACCGGTCTCGCTGTACGCCGCGGCGGTACTGCGCGGGGGATACGGGTTCCTCTTTCTGGCCCTGCTGCTACGGGAGTTCCCGCACCGTGACGAGATGTGGGGACCCGGTTCGGCATGGACGCCGGCTCTTTCCGCCGAACTGTCCGACGAGACGGGCTTCTCCAGCATCCTCGCCCTGTCCGACAGTCCCTTGTACTTCGAAGCCTGCTACGCGCTAGCCGTCGTCGTTACTGCGCTCTTCATGCTCGGTTGGCGGACCAGAGCCACGTCCGTCGCCTTCGCTGTGATCGTCGCCTCATTCCACTCACGGGCCATCTTCATGACGGACGGCGGCGACAACCTCCTGCTGCTGATGGCCCTCTACCTGTGTCTCACCGCCTGCGGGAGACGCTGGTCACTCGACGCGCGCAGGACCCGGCTCCGAGCCGCTTCAGCCGGGACGAAGTCACCCCGTGTGCCCGCTCAACTCGGCATCGTCCGCAGGCAGACGACAACGGTGCTGCACAACTGTGCGATGTTCGTCATCGCGGTTCAGGTCGCTTTCCTTTATGGATCGGCGGGGCTGTACAAGGTGCAGGGCAGCTTCTGGAACGACGGGACTGCCCTGCACTACGTGCTCAACCTGGATCTGTTCCGGCCCTGGCCCGCGCTGTCGCACATGATGGACCAGCAGACGATGTTCATCGCGATCGCCGGATACATGGCGGTGCTGATCCAAGTGGGCTTTCCCTTCGTCCTGTTCAGCAAAGCCAAGTACGTCGTCCTGCCGATGCTGCTCGGCATGCACCTCATGATCGCCGTACTGCTGGGGCTGCCGTTCTTCTCAGGCGCGATGATCGTCGCCGATGCGGTCTTTCTCTCCGACGGGTTCTTCACCTTCCTGGCAGGGCTGTGGGGGCGTGCCGGTCGATCGGCCCTCGCTTCACGGCAGTCCGGCGCTTCAGCTGAACTGCCCGGTTCGGTCGTGCCGGCGCAGTACCGGGCCGACGGCGTCACGGTTGGTCCTGAGTCCTCTGCGGTACGCGGCACGTCCGGACAGGTCTCCTCGCCCTGATGCGGCCCGGGAGCGGTTCGATGGGCCCGCGCGGTGGAGCGGCGCTGCCCCCGTGTACGAGGGCGCCGGGGACAGCGCCGCCTCGCCGGCCTCTGGCCCAACGCCGCCGCAGGGGCAGTCCAGCTCAAGGCTCCTCACCAACCTCGCATGTCGGCACCAGAAGGTCCAAGGTGGTTTGTTTGAATCAAAATGCTCACTGACAAGACTCTGATCAGGACATCCCGCCCCGCTCAGGTGAGGTGCCCATCTGGCGGATTTGCTCTGACCCGCTGCGGTGCTGAGGCGCTGGCAGCGGATCGGGGCCGGCCGAGGAGATACGAATTCGTGGATCATCGGAAGAGGTCTGGTCGCCGGGTCGGTATGGATCTCTCGGAGGGGTTCGGTGAGCGGCTGCTGGGGCAGCTGCTGGACCGGGCCCATGAGATGCCGGCGCATCTCCTCGCTCCGTTGGTGGCAGAAGAGTGCGCCAGGATCGGTGGCCGGGATGTCTCCATCTACCTGCACGACTACGAGCAGTTGATGCTGGCGCCCCTGCCGGGCCGGGGACTCGTTGTCGGGGAGGTGCTGCCGATCGACGGTTCCAGCGCGGGTGAGGCGTTCCTGAGCCAGCGTGTGGTCGAGGAGCGGATGGCGGATGGCGTGCGAATGTATCTGCCTTTGCTGGACGGCAGTGACGAAGTGGGCGTCATGGTTCTCACGCTGGAGAGTGTCGAGGATGATGACCGTCGGCTGCTCGGGCGGCTCGCCGGTCTCGTCGCGGACATGCTGGTCACCAAGGGCAGTTACACCGACGAGTTCTTCAAGGTCCGACGGCTCGGTAAGCCGTTGTCGGTAGCCGCGGAGATTCAGTGGTCGCTATTGCCGCCGCTGTCCATGTCCACCCCGCAAGTGTCCTTGGCCGGCGTCCTGGAGCCCGCTCACGAGATCGCGGGCGACAGCCTGGACTACGCCCTCAACGACAACATCCTCCATCTGGCGGTCATCGACGCCATGGGTCACGAGCTGAACGCGGCCGTGCTGGCGACCGTAGCCATCGGCGCCTACCGGCATGCCAGGCGTGCGGACATCGGGCTCGCCGCCCTCTATGCCTTCATGGACCGAGCCGTCGACGCGATGTTCGGGCCGGACCAGTTCGTGACAGCGCAGATGCTGCGTCTGGACGTGGAGACCGGCCAGTTGCAATGGGTCAACGCCGGCCATCCGGCGCCCCTGCTCATCCGCGGTCACCGAGTCATCGAGAGGCTGGAGAGCCCGACCACGTTGCCGGTCGGATTCGGTGGAGCTGAGCCGCAGGTCTCGGCTACCCAGCTGGTCAAGGGTGACCGGGTGATGTTCTACACCGACGGTCTGACCGAGGAACGTCGGATCGGCGGGCATCAGTTCGGTGAAAGACGCATGGTCAGTGTCATCGAACGCACCGGACCCCTTACTGAGGGAGTGAACCAGATGGCACGGATGCTCTCCCGGTCCCTGATGGCGGAAAGAGGCGGCTTCACGAGCGACGACGCGACGCTCTTCCTCGTCGAATGGCACGGCGGCCGCGCCGATCACCTGGCCATCCCAGACTTCTGATGTGCATCCGTCCTAACAAGCGCGATGATCTGGAGCCTGACATCATCTCCTGAGATCACTTCCCAGCATCACATCAGCGAATCAGGCGGGTCCAGCGGAGTCGCAGGGCAGGTGACCTGTGCATCGTGCTGGAGTGTTCTGGTCGTGGCCAGTGGGCCCGAGGTCGGGGTCAGTGCGATCAGCGGGGGTGATGCTCTAGGTAGTCCTGAGACAGGTGCGTGTCGCCTCCCACGGTGACGGCATTGATCGTGGTAGTCGACGGTCATGCCGATGAAGTCCGCCGACGCTGCGACCGTTTGGCCGCTCCGCATCCATCGCAAACGCATTCTTGCAGGTCAGCTTGGCGACGCTGCCGCGAACGAGCACCCTCTTGAAAACCGTCGTGAGGTAACCCCTCACCGTGGGTTCAAACCCCACCGCCTCCGCGCTGAGAGCAGGCAACTCGGCCCCGACCAGGGAAGTTGGTCGGGGGCCGTTGCCGTTGGGTGCTGCCCACAGGCGACCGTGGTTCCCCGCTGTTTCCCGCTGGATGGGGCACACGCGAGGGGCACGAGTTGCTCCCGCGCCGTAGGGCGTCAGTCAACTCCCCGTGTGCTCTGTTGAGGGGCCGAGGACTAGGCTGCGGCGATCATCGCCATGGACGAGGGGGCTCCGGGAATGAACGGAATGGTGACGGCGGTCAGCAGCAACAGTGAGTACTCGTTCACCAAGACGAATCGCGAGCGCATCACCCTGCTCGCCGGACTCGGTGTTGAGGGTGACGTACATGCTGGCGTGACGGTCAAGCACCGCTCGCGGGTCGCACAAGATCCCACCCAGCCGAATCTGCGCCAGGTCCATCTCATACATGAGGAGCTCTTCGCCGAGCTCAGTGCACAGGGATTCCAGGTTGCGCCTGGAGGCCTCGGCGAGAACATCACCACCCGGGGCATCGATTTGCTCGGTCTGCCAGTTGGGACGCTGCTCCGTATTGGCGACGATGCAGTGCTGGAGGTGACGGGTCTGCGCAATCCGTGCGTACAGATCGACAAGTTTCAAGAGGGGTTGCTGAAGCAAGTTGTCGGCCGTGACGAAGCCGGGAACATCGTGCGCAAGACAGGCATCATGAGCATCGTGAGGCAGGGCGGCCCGGTGCGCGCGGGGAACACGATCAAAGCGGAACTTCCGAGTGGGCCACACCTCCCGCTGGAGCGGGTCTGACATTCGACACTTTGGGTTGTCGACTCGCTGGGTCCAGCGGAGCGGCTTTGAGGTAGGAACTGCTCAGCAGCCGCAATCGCGAGGGCGCGTGCAGCGGTGTCCACGTCGCGCGAAATGTTCAGGGCGTCAGACGGGCGGGCAGGGCGCCCATAAGGAGGTCAGGTTCGGGCTTCGTTAGCCGGCGGGGTCAGGAGCCGCAGTCACGGTCGGCGTCGCATTGCCAGGCGGAGAAATCGCCTTCGTGGGGGTTTTCGATGTCGTGGTCGAACTGGAGGAAACCCCAGGCCACCCAGGCGATGAAGGCGATGCAGAGGGCCAGCACGACGTAGAGGGCGAGCTTCTTCGGAAGGGCGCCGCGAGGGGCTTCGTCTTCGGGGAGGCCGCGGGATCCGGGGAGGTCGTGCTGTGTCGGGTCGTCCCGTTCCTGCACGCCGGGGACGGTCGCAGAATGCTGACGCTTCTCTGGTGGCCCGGAGGCCGTGTGTCGGCCGCCCTTCATGAGCGGGCCGTTACTTGGGCGGACGGGCCGGATACGTCGAAGTCGCGGACCGTTCCGGAGCTGTGCGGGTGCGTGATGGCGGCCGGGGCGCGGTCCCGTCCGAACGGTTTGGGGCCACTGCCGGAGAACGTGGCGAGGTGCCCGCTCCGGTTGCCCCAGCCGTATCGCTGCTGGACTTCGACGCGGTAGTTGATCTCGCAGCCCTCCTTCTCCCCTGCAGGACGGTACTTGAAGTGGTCGGGTGGCCTCGACGGGCTTGCTGCTCGCCTCGATCCAGTGCTCGACCAGGCGGCTGGCGGCCGTCGGCAGGGGTCTCGAGACACGACGAGTCCCGCACTCGCCCCGTGGCACCATCCCGGTGTGACGACGTTGTTCCTGACCGTCGGTCTGCCGGGGGCCGGAAAGACCACGAGAGCCCGGGAGCTGGCCCGCGAACACGGCGCGCTGCGGTTGACGCCCGACGAGTGGATGATCCCGCTGTTCGGCGACCCGCAGCCGCCGGGGAAGCGCGACGTCCTGGAAGGGCGGCTGCTCTGGCTGGCGCTGGAGGCGCTGAAGCTGGGAACCGACGTGGTCCTGGACTTCGGATGCTGGTCTCGTGACGAGAGGTCCGCGATCCGCTGGCTGGCGATGTCGGTGGGAGCGTCGTGTCGACTCGTGTACGTGCCGGTGGATTTCGAGACCCAGCGCGCGCGGGTTGCCCGTCGCCAGGCGGCCACCCCCGATCAGACCTTCGCGATGAGTGAGGCTGACCTGTTGCGCTGGCGGGCGCTGTTCGAGGAGCCCGACGGTCCGGAGCTCGCCGGGCATGCGGTGGGAGGTCCGCCTCCTGGGTGGCCGGGATGGCTGGAGTGGGCTTCCGATCGCTGGCCGTCCCTGGGAGAACGCCGGCGCTGAGCGGGGAGAAAGCGAGCACCATGCGGGAGACCGTCAGGGCCACGGGGGGGCGAACGTCAGCGCCACGCACGAGGGTGCCGGTGCTGCGTGGCGTCGGGGCGCGGAGGCAGCGGCCGAGGACACCGCTCGCCGACCTCCGCGGAACGGACCGCTCCCAGTACATGACTGTCAGGTCTTGTCCGCCAGTGCCCGGAGCGGTTTGCCCGCGAGCGGGAGCAGTGCCCCGGGCGTTCGGCGCGGCACGGTCTACGGGTTGATGCTGCCGGTCTCGCACACCTTTCGGGCGACCTCGTGGAGCTTGGTGTTGCGCTCCTGGGAGAGCCGGCGCAGCACGTCGAAGGCGTCGTTCTGGCTGAGCCCGTGGCGCTCGATGAGCATGCCCATGGCCTCCCCGATGGTGTGGCGGGTGTTGAGGGCCCGGTGGAGCTGTTCGGCGTTGCGCGCGCTGGAGAAGGCGACCGCGGCGTGGGAGGCGAGGAGCATGCCCGCGTTCTCGCTGTCGGTGGTGAAGGAGCCGGGGCTGCGCGAGTAGAGGTTGAGGGCGCCGAGCTCCTCGTTCTCGGTGTAGAGCAGGAAGCCCATCATGCTGCCTATCCCGAGCTCGCTGCCTTCGGGTGCGTACCGGGGCCACCGGTCCTGGTTCGCGGTCAGGTCCTCGATCCGGTACACGCGGTCGGTGTTGCCCGGCTTGGCGGCGTCGAAGCAGGGCCCTTCCCGCAGGCGTTCCTGCAAGTCGTGGCTGAGCACGACGAGTCCGTCCGTGGGAGCCAGAGTGTGGACCCGTGCGCCGGCACGTACGAGGATTCCGGCGGCGTCGCACCCATCGATGATCTCCGTCGCGGAACCGGTGATCCGTTCCAGCGTGGTGTCGACGGAGTCCTGATGCAGAAGGTCCCGCGCCATCGATCCCATGCGGCCGGCGAATACCTCCCAGTCCATTCTGTGGACCCTTTCTTCAAGCGTGCGACTACAGCCGAAGCCTCCGGGCCGGAGGCGTCCGAACCGCACATGACCTAAGTTTCTTTCTCCCCCGGAACATACCGGGCACTCATCCGGTTCTCTACAGCCGGGAGACCGGAGAAAGGCACCCCGTCTGAGCCGCTGAGTCGGCGCGCTCCGGAACGTCTCCGGAACCCTGACCTGCCGGGACATGCGGGACCGGCTCCGGGCCGGGGGGCTCGGGAACCTCGCTCCCCTAGGGGTTGTCTTCAAATGTCACGCCCACATCAGGAGCGACGCGAGGGTGACGGCTGCCTTGTAGGACTCGGCG
>NZ_BMMP01000034.1:0-3329 GCF_014645895.1 Streptomyces daqingensis
TTGTGGTGTGGTTGTTGCCTCAGAACTGACACAGTGGACGCGAGCAATCAATGGTCAAGCCCTCGGCTTATTAGTACCAGTCAACTCCAACCCTCACGGGTCTTCCATATCTGGCCTATCAACCCGGTCATCTCCCGGGAGCCTTAACCCCTCAAAGGGGGTGGGAGTCCTCATCTCGAAGCAGGCTTCCCGCTTAGATGCTTTCAGCGGTTATCCCTCCCGAACGTAGCCAACCAGCCATGCCCTTGGCAGAACAACTGGCACACCAGAGGTCCGTCCGTCCCGGTCCTCTCGTACTAGGGACAGCCCTTCTCAAGACTCCTACGCGCGCAGCGGATAGGGACCGAACTGTCTCACGACGTTCTAAACCCAGCTCGCGTACCGCTTTAATGGGCGAACAGCCCAACCCTTGGGACCGACTCCAGCCCCAGGATGCGACGAGCCGACATCGAGGTGCCAAACCATCCCGTCGATATGGACTCTTGGGGAAGATCAGCCTGTTATCCCCGGGGTACCTTTTATCCGTTGAGCGACGGCGCTTCCACAAGCCACCGCCGGATCACTAGTCCCGACTTTCGTCCCTGCTCGACCCGTCAGTCTCACAGTCAAGCTCCCTTGTGCACTTACACTCACCACCTGATGACCAACCAGGCTGAGGGAACCTTTGGGCGCCTCCGTTACATTTTAGGAGGCAACCGCCCCAGTTAAACTACCCACCAGACACTGTCCCTGATCCGGATCACGGACCCAGGTTAGACATCCAGCACGATCAGAGTGGTATTTCAACAACGACTCCACCCAAGCTGGCGCTCGAGCTTCACAGTCTCCCACCTATCCTACACAAACCGAACCGAACACCAATATCAAGCTATAGTAAAGGTCCCGGGGTCTTTCCGTCCTGCTGCGCGAAACGAGCATCTTTACTCGTAGTGCAATTTCACCGGGCCTATGGTTGAGACAGTCAAGAAGTCGTTACGCCATTCGTGCAGGTCGGAACTTACCCGACAAGGAATTTCGCTACCTTAGGATGGTTATAGTTACCACCGCCGTTTACTGGCGCTTAAGTTCTCAGCTTCGCCACACCGAAATGTGACTAACCGGTCCCCTTAACGTTCCAGCACCGGGCAGGCGTCAGTCCGTATACATCGCCTTACGGCTTCGCACGGACCTGTGTTTTTAGTAAACAGTCGCTTCTCGCTGGTCTCTGCGGCCACCACCAGCTCACCCAGCACGTGGGATCACCAACAGTGGCCCCCCTTCTCCCGAAGTTACGGGGGCATTTTGCCGAGTTCCTTAACCATAGTTCACCCGAACGCCTCGGTATTCTCTACCAGACCACCTGAGTCGGTTTAGGGTACGGGCCGCAACAGCACTCGCTAGAGGCTTTTCTCGACAGCATAGGATCATCCACTTCACCACAATCGGCTCGGCATCAGGTCTCACCCCTGTAACGAGAAGCGGATTTACCTACTCCTCGGGCTACACCCTTACCCCGGGACAACCACCGCCCGGGCTGGACTACCTTCCTGCGTCACCCCATCACTCACCTACTACAAGCTCGGGTCACCGGATCCACCACACCAACCATCATCCGAAGAATCCAGCTGGGGGCTTCACGGGCTTAGCATCACCTGATTCAGCGTTGGCGCACTGCCACGGGTACCGGAATATCAACCGGTTATCCATCGACTACGCCTGTCGGCCTCGCCTTAGGCCCCGACTTACCCTGGGCAGATCAGCTTGACCCAGGAACCCTTAGTCAATCGGCGCACACGTTTCTCACGTATGTATCGCTACTCATGCCTGCATTCTCACTCGTATACCGTCCACAACTACCTTCCGGTGCTGCTTCACCCGGCACACGACGCTCCCCTACCCACCCACACACCCGTTAGGGCTACACATGTGAGTGACACGACGTCGGCGGTGTGCTTGAGCCCCGCTACATTGTCGGCGCGGAATCACTTGACCAGTGAGCTATTACGCACTCTTTCAAGGATGGCTGCTTCTAAGCCAACCTCCTGGTTGTCTCTGCGACTCCACATCCTTTCCCACTTAGCACACGCTTAGGGGCCTTAGTCGATGCTCTGGGCTGTTTCCCTCTCGACCATGGAGCTTATCCCCCACAGTCTCACTGCCGCGCTCTCACTTACCGGCATTCGGAGTTTGGCTAAGGTCAGTAACCCGGTAGGGCCCATCGCCTATCCAGTGCTCTACCTCCGGCAAGAAACACACGACGCTGCACCTAAATGCATTTCGGGGAGAACCAGCTATCACGGAGTTTGATTGGCCTTTCACCCCTAACCACAGGTCATCCCCCAGGTTTTCAACCCTGGTGGGTTCGGGCCTCCACGAAGTCTTACCTCCGCTTCACCCTGCCCATGGCTAGATCACTCCGCTTCGGGTCTTGAACACGCTACTCAAACGCCCTCTTCGGACTCGCTTTCGCTACGGCTCCCCCACACGGGTTAACCTCGCAACATGCCGCAAACTCGCAGGCTCATTCTTCAAAAGGCACGCAGTCACGACCGCATGTGCAAGCACACACGGCGACGCTCCCACGGCTTGTAGGCACACGGTTTCAGGTACTCTTTCACTCCGCTCCCGCGGTACTTTTCACCATTCCCTCACGGTACTATCCGCTATCGGTCACCAGGGAATATTTAGGCTTAACGGGTGGTCCCGCCAGATTCACACAGGATTTCTCGGGCCCCATGCTACTCGGGAAAAGAACAAGTGAGTTGATGACGTTTCAGCTACGGGGGTCTTACCCTCTACGCCGGGCCTTTCGCATGCCCTTCGCCTACACCACCAATTTCTTACTCACCCAGCCGCCGGCAGACAACTGAAGTTCCATCCCACAACCCCGTACATGCAACCCCTGCCGGGTATCACACACATACGGTTTAGCCTCATCCAGTTTCGCTCGCCACTACTCCCGGAATCACGGTTGTTTTCTCTTCCTGCGGGTACTGAGATGTTTCACTTCCCCGCGTTCCCTCCACACACCCTATACATTCAGATGCGGGTGACAGCCCATGACGACTGCCGGGTTTCCCCATTCGGACACCCCCGGATCACAGCTCGGTTGACAGCTCCCCGGGGCCTATCGCGGCCTCCCACGTCCTTCATCGGTTCCTGGTGCCAAGGCATCCACCGTGCGCCCTTAAAAACTTGGCCACAGATGCTCGCGTCCACTGTGCAGTTCTCAAACAACAACCAGCCACCCACCACCCCAGACACAAACACCTGAGTTCACTGGGACCGGCACCACCAAGAGCAACAAACCAAAACGGCCGCACCCTCAGACACCCAACAGCGTGCCCAAC
>NZ_BMMP01000035.1 GCF_014645895.1 Streptomyces daqingensis
TCGACAGGGGGCAACAGTCATGCCGGGCCCGGAGGCCAACGGCCCCATTGCAGGACCGCGAAAAACATAACGGGGGGAGGACGGGGCCCGCGGCGCCAGGGGTGCGGGCGCCGCCGGGACGTCCCGCTACCAGCGGGAGGGCGGCGGCGCGGAGAGGTGGTCGACGAGGCGGGAGAGCCGGTCGCGCAGGGGCCGCCGGAGACGGGCTCCGGGCATGCCGACGGGGGCGGCCCGCCCGGAGAAGCTCTCCCCGGCCGCGGCGCTGACCAGGTGCTGCACGGTGTCGAGGTCCACCTCGGAGGCGTCCGCGGTGAGCGTGTCGTGCGCGACGCCGTGGAGGTCGCCGAGGTCTCCGGCGGCCCGGTCGTCCAGGGCGAGGACCGTCGCACCCGCCCGCCTGGCGTCGTGGACCCGCTCCAGCAGTCCGCCGCCCGGCGGCTCGGAGGCGACCACGAGGACGGTCTCCCTGCGTCCGGCAGCCTCGATACGTCCGAGGCCCGCCGAGAGATGGGCGGGGGCGGACGGCGGGACCCGGTGACGTACGAGGGTCGGTGAGAGCTCCGGCAGGCCGGACCAGGCGGCCTCGTCGTCCAAGTGGGCGGCCAGGTGCCAGGGTTCGTAGGACTCCGTCCCCACCAGCAGCAGCCCGCCCCGGTGGGTGCCGACCGACGTGCGCAGCGAACCGGCGAACCGGCGGGTCGACTGCACCCACTCCGTCCCGGCGAGCACTTCCCTCAGATGTGCGACGCGTACGGCATCCATGGCTCGGCATGATGCCTCAACAGGCCCTGCGGAACGGGGGATTCAGCTGTGGTCACCCTTACGGATGTGGTGGTGCGCGGACGTGGGGGAGCGGGGGCCGCGGGGAGGGGTGCGTGCGGAAGGCCGGGCGCGGCCGGCGTCGTCCATCTCTGCTGCACCGCGTGCGGCAGTTCACACGCCCTTCAACTCCACCTGCACCAGGTGCTGTTGAGCGCGTGTTCCGTGTGTGCGCCGCGCCCGGCCGGCACACGGCGGGATTCCGGGACGAGGCAGGGGGCCGGGCCGCAGCAGACGATCGTTCCGCGTGCCGGATTCCGCCGCGTCCCGCCGCGCGAGCCGGTCGCGGAGGCCCCCGATACGTGATCACCTTCACGGAACGGAGAGCGGCCGAGGGGCGGTGCCGGGTGGCAGGATCGCCCGTATGACTTCCTCATCCTCCGCACCCTCTCCCTCGCCCGCTCCGAAGAAGGACCCCTGGGACCTGCCCGACGTCTCCGGCCTCACGGTCGGCGTGCTCGGCGGCACCGGTGACCAGGGACGCGGGCTGGCCTACCGGCTGGCCAAGGCCGGCCAGCAGGTGATCATCGGCTCCCGTGCGGCGGACCGCGCCCAGCAGGCCGCCGGCGAGCTGGGAATGGGGGTGGAGGGCGCCGACAACGCCGAGTGCGCGCGGCGCTCCGACATCGTCATCGTCGCCGTGCCGTGGGACGGCCACGCGCGGACGCTGGAGGCGCTCCGCGAGGAGCTGCGCGGCAAGCTCGTCGTGGACTGCGTCAACCCGCTCGGGTTCGACAAGAAGGGCGCCTACGCGATCCGTCCCGACGAGGGCAGCGCGGCACAGCAGGCGGAGGCGCTGCTCCCCGACTCGCGGGTGACAGCGGCCTTCCACCACCTGTCGGCCGTGCTGCTCGCCGACCCCCGGACGGAGAAGATCGACACCGACGTGATGGTGCTCGGGGAGGACCGCGAGGACTGCGCCGTCGTGCAGGCCCTCGCCGGGCGCATCCCCGGGATGCGCGGCATCTTCGCCGGGCGGCTGCGCAACGCGCACCAGGTGGAGTCGCTCGTGGCGAACCTGGTCTCGGTCAACCGCCGCTACAAGGTGCACGCGGGCATCAGGCTCACCGACGTGTGACGGAGCGGCGCGACGGAGCAGGGCTGGGCTCCCGGGCGGCGGGCAGGAGGCGGCGGCGCGCACCGCCGCCGACGGGCGGGACCGGCCCCCGGGACGCCGTCCGGCATGGGGGAGAATGGCCGCAGCGCCGCACCGTCCGGCGCGCGCGCCCGAACCCGCACCGTCCTCCAGGAGCCGCCACCGTGTCCGCCCCCGCCGCCACGCCCCTCCCGCCCCGGCTGCTCGCGCGGTTCGCCGCCGTCCTGTGCGTGCTGGCGGCGGCAGCGGCGGTGCTTTCCTTCGCCAAGGGCAGCGGCTGGATGGGGGCGGTCTGGGTCCTGCTGGCGGGTCTCGCGTCCAACATGGCGTGGTACTACGGGCGCCGGGCACGCGGGGCCCGCACCGCGGAGGACCCGAACGCGGGTGCGGACGCCGGAGCCGGTACGGCCGGGGACGCGGACGCCTCCCGAGCGGCGCGCCCTACGGCTGCGGAGTGACGGCGACCGACGGTTCGCCCTGCCAGAAGCGGAAGTAGTCGTAGCCGTAGGCGACGTCGAGTTCCGAGACGTCCAGCACCTGCATGACGCTGCCTATCGCGTCCCAGAAGACCCCGTTCACCTGGGGGACCCACAGGAAGCCGAAGACCACCAGCAGCCCGAACGGTGCGAACGGCTCCGCCTGCCGCCGTGCGGCCGGTGAGAGCCACGGCTCCAGCACCCCGTAGCCGTCCAGTCCGGGCACCGGCAGCAGGTTCAGGATGGCCGCCGTCACCTGCAGCATCGCGAGGAAGGCCAGCGCGTAGCGGAAGGCGAACGGGACGTCGCCCATCGCGTCGAGCCAGAAGGGCGCGGTGAGCAGGGCGGCGAACAGCGCGTTCGTCAGCGGCCCGGCGGCCGAGATCAGGCTGTGCCTCCAGCGGCCCCGGATGCGCCCGCGTTCGATGTAGACGGCGCCGCCGGGCAGCCCGATGCCGCCGAGGACGACGAAGACCACGGGGAGCACGACGCTCAGCACGGCGTGCGTGTACTTGAGCGGGTTGAGGGTGAGATAGCCCTTCGCGGCGACCGAGTCGTCCCCGCTGCGCAGGGCGGTGTGCGCGTGGGCGTACTCGTGCAGGCACAGCGAGACGACCCAGCCGGAGACGACGAAGAAGAACACCGCCACACCGGTGACCTCGGCCAGCCCGGACCAGACCCCCCACCCGGAGACGGCCATGATCGCCGCGATCCCCAGGAAGACGGGGCTGATGCGGTGGTGGTCGGGGTGGGTGCCGGCGCCGGTCATGGATCAAGACCGTACCGGGGTGCGGACGAAGCGGCCCAACTGGCCCTGCGGACCGGAGGGTTCCGACGGGGAGGCGTGGAATCCGCGGCCTGACGGCGGCCCGCCCCGGTGCGCGAGGACGGGCCGCCGCGTGCGGCCGGGCTCTCCAGGAGAAGCGAGAGGCTCTCTAGGTGTATTGACCTGATGCGTTGTTCACGCGGCTGATCGGTGGCTGGCCTGCCAGTGCGGTGTGGCACCGGTGAT
>NZ_BMMP01000036.1 GCF_014645895.1 Streptomyces daqingensis
ACCTCTGTTTTGGGCCCTTTTTTAACATTAAAAACCTCTGTTTTGGGCCCTTTTTTAACATTAAAAACCTCTGTTTTCTCTCTCTGCACACCCCTATTTTACGATGTTCACACCTGTGTAAACAAGATATTATTAATAAACAAGATATTTGTTAAACAAGGGGAGCGTGCGCCACAAAACGCCCTAAACACCGCATGAGTTTTTCAACTCATAGGGCTGGCACTAGGTACAAAACCGCTTGAATGCTCGCTTACGCTTCGCTAGGCGGTTTTGTAGGGGGTGGGATTGATAGCCGAAGTTACATGCACTCTTAGATGCTAAACGTGCTATATTTGCTAACTAGCAAGCAACTAAAAACGCAAAAAACAAAAGCACACAAGCAAACAAGAAAGATCAAAAAACGACTAAAAAAAAGTCTCATTTTCCCTTGATTTTTTAGAACCAAAAAAAGTGCAGGATAACACTTCAATTCCGTAAGAATTGAAGTCAATTTGACCTTACAGGTGGCTAAAACACGAACTTTTAAGATATTCTTAAATCAAATTTAATCAAAAAAACTTAAAAATGAGATTTTTTTTAGAATTTTGAGCCGCTAAAATTTCAAGAATGCACGCAATACTGATTTTTTTTGGATTGTGTTTTTTTCAAAAAGTTGGTTAGGAAGAAAAAAATTGAAGCTTTTTTAGTGTGCAAAAGAAGTGAAGTCTAAGACTTCATGAAATTTTTTCCTAGACTTTCAAATAGGCTATTTAGAAAAGAAATAGCTAACCATTTCATTGAAATTATCTTGACTTTGCAAAATGGTATCTTTCAAATAACCTTTTGTCTTGTGATATTCTCTAATGCCCCTATAGTAAAAAGCTTTGTGTTCGTTTTCTATGATAAAGGGCATGATATTGTTTTTCAAACACTCTTTAAACATGACTAATCGCCCCACTCTACCATTGCCATCGCTAAAAGGGTGTATCTTTTCAAAAGCCACATGAAAATCTATGATGTTTTCCAAACTTGTTGCAGTTAGGCTGTGGTAGCGTTGCAAAAGATTGGTTAATTCCTTTTCAACTAATTGGGGTTTTGTTGTAACGCTATCACCTACAAAATTAGGGTGTTTTTTAAAACCACCGATAACTTCATCAGAGCAATTATTTTTTAAGATTTTGTGTAAAGTCTTAAGGTATTCTAAACTCAAAGGTTCTCTATAGCTTTCAAGCAAGTAATTCACGCATTCAAAATGATTAATAGTTTCAAAAATATCATCAAGTCTAATATTTTCGTTTTTTTCAGTTATAAGAGCGGATTTATCAAAAATGTGAGCGGTTTGTTCGTAGGTCAAACTGCTTCCTTCAATGCGATTAGAGTTATAAGAAAATTTAATTTGGATTAAGTGATAAATGCCATTTTTAATAGCATTCTTTTTTTCATGATTTAGTTTTTCTATGAGTTTAGATAAATCCTTAGTTGGCATGCATGTCCTTTCAATTGTGATTAGGTGGATCTTCTTGTGTGTTGTTGGTGAAAAGATCGCCTATATCGCGCTTCTTGATTTTTTCTAGGATAGACACTGCTTCAGCTTTTGTTGTTGGTGTGGCTTTGGTTTCAATGGCTTTTTCTTCTTCTTTTCTTTTTTTGAGGTTTTCTTGGATTTGTTGAATGTATGCTGTTCCTTTTCCATCTTTGTTTTTGAGGATTTTAGAAGCGTTTTGAATGAAAAACTTTTTCTCATAGTTTTCATGCATGGTTTTGAGTTTTTCAATTTGATTAGCACTTGATATAATGAGTGGCTGTTTTTTTCTTGGGTTATTGGCTTCTTCTAAAGTCAATACCACTTGTAGCTTGCCTTTCACTTCTTTGACTTCATGCATTCCACGATACACTAATGCGATGATAGCGTTTTCATCTAGCGGATCGGTGGGGTAAGCTAGGGTTTTGTCTTTAAGTTCAGTTAGTGGTTTGATGACTTCCATTTGAATGCGTTGCTGTTTTTTGTCTTTAGCTTGATCTTTACGCTTTTGAAGGTCTTTATAACAGATTTCAAACACGATTTGAGTGATCTTTTGGCGTTCTTTTTTCGTCCTATAATTGGCTACAATGTCGGTGGTGGCGTTGATTTCTTTGAGGCTTGGCTCTAAAACATTGCGTTTGAAGTCTATCCACGCATAAAAACTTTTTGGCACGCACAATATATCTTGGAGTTGGGTCAGAGGTCTTGTCAATTCGTTGCGGTTTTGCTTGAGTTCGCTTAAGAGTATTTGATAAATGCGTATCGCATAACCGCTTCTTATGGGCAAAATGTGTTGTAAGGGGATCTGCGTGAAATTCTTACTAAGCCCTAGCAAGTAGGGTTTTAGGTAGTCGTTGAGTTGGTAGCAGATCACAGCTTTTCTTTTCAAGTATTGTATTCTTTTGAAAATTGCCATAACTTCAAATATCTCCTCTTCTTTTTTGGTTACGGGGTCATAAACCAAGCTTTCATCTTCAAGTATTCGTTTAGACAGGCTTCTGCATAGATTTTTGATGTAGGTGTAATTATCTTCGCTCTCATGACTTAACACCTCCCCTAAAATCTCACTGATAGGCACTTCATGGAGTTGAAAGTCTTTGTCGCTGATGGAGTTTAGCTTGCTGATCACATAGTAAAAGAATTTTAATTCGTTAGCGGTCGTATCGCCGTATTTAGCGTAAATGAAGCGGTTGTCTTGGGTGATTAGGTATTTTTGGGATTTTTTAACGCTTGGGCGTTTGAATTTTTTATGGCGCTTGGGTTTGGGTTCGTTATTGACTTTAGGCATTTTAAATCCTTATTTAGTTTTTTCAAAGGCAAAAGACGATATGATCGTAACGATAGCCAAACCCCATAGAGCAGTAACTCTAGGGGTATTTTTGGTGTAGTGGCTGTGTCAAAAGAACCACTACAACTAATAAAACTATCACAACGATAATGAACTTCATGGTGTGCCTCCTAACAGAGTGCCACCCACTGCACTCCCCACCCATTAACTCAAGAATTAAGCTAATTGCTCCAAATTTGACACAAAAAAGACACTGCCATGCATACCGCCTACATTGTTATTATAGCATAAAAAACAGAGAATAAAATAATTAAACCTCTGTTTTGGGCCCTTTTTTAACATTAAAAACCTCTGTTTTGGGCCCTTTTTTAACATTAAAAACCTCTGTTTT
>NZ_BMMP01000037.1 GCF_014645895.1 Streptomyces daqingensis
GCCATGCTCAGAGACGGCACCTTCTACGAACCACGCACCCCAACCACCGCTTGACGAAACACATAGAGGCACCCCCCGGCGGAGTCCGAGCACAACAGCGAGAACGAACGCCGGGTAGAGCGGGTCGGAACGAGCAGCTTCAAGAAAGGACAGCGTCTCGTCGACGGACCATGGGTGCAGCTCCCGTAGCTCCACTCGCGGCGCCGGCACCAACGGCACCGTCCGAGCTTCACCACCTCACACCCCTACGTTTACGCGGGACGCTCTAGCGAGGACTGCCCCACCCTGATCACGTCGCAGGCAAGCTGACCCCGCAGGTATAGACGATGCCCTGGTAGGAAACTTCACGGCATAGCCCAGTCGATGTGAACGCTCGGGGTCAAGCGGTCGGCCCTAAGATCCGGGCATGACCACAAAGAAACTAGGCAAGATTCTCAGCTCAGTGGCACAGCAGATGCGAGCCGACTTTGAGCAATCCCGTAATTTCAGACACAGCGGCGAAGCTGGGACATCTCGTGAAGTACTCGTTCAGGAATTTCTTTCCGGTTACCTTCCAGCTCACGTCGAGGCTGTACACAATGCCGAAGTCATTTCAGCAAATGGTGACATATCTCCGCAATGTGACATTGTACTCATCGATCGAGGAACGCCACCATTCACTACCTTGAACGGATACCGGATAATACCTAACGAATGCGTATACGGAATGATAGAGGTGAAGACGAAGCTTGACGGAAATCAACTACGCGATGCGTGTAAGAAGATCAGCAAGATGCGAAGGATGCCGAAAACGGCCTACCGGCCGATCCCCGGAACCATTCCGCGCTCAACCACAGCATACGGGGATACTCACAGATTCTTTCCCACCTCGGGCATGATCGTCGCATTCGAGAGTTTGGAACTTGAAACCATCGGCAGCCATCTTATGGAATGGTGTCGCACCTGTAATCCCAATGAGTGGCCCGACAGCGTCTGGGTGATAGGGAAAGGCCACCTACAGTGGGGGGACCCTCGGAATGGGACGCTCTTCAGATCACCCGTGGCGGGCGCATCACTATTCCAGATTGACGCCATCCCAGATCAGGATATCCTTCTTTCTTTGGCGCTTCATCTCAACATACACTTCTCCGATGCTTGGATGAATCCGCTCGACCTCCTTCCGTATTCTGACGATACTCTCTTGGGGCGCATAGCGAATCAATGGACGCTTTAGAGGGACGCCCATACTCCCGACTGGCAGAATCGCACCTCGCTACTTTGACCCCATGTCTCCGACAAAGCGCCCATCGTCCGATCGATATACGACCCCGACTTCATACCGATCAAGCAGGGTGTACATATCGGGGGTTGGGGCGGACGGCAAGAGGATCACGCGCTTTGGCTCTCCTCGCCCATCCACAACGGCGTAGCGGCTATAGTCCAGAATCCTCCCAAGAGCCATCCGTACGTCCGCCCGAGAATTCGAGCCCGTCGCTTCGTAGAGCACGTGATCTGTCGCATCATACAAGTCGGTGCGAAGCGTTGAGGTAAGGCCTTTCACCTTGACCTGAAAGACCCCGGTCCTGTGCCCAGCCGCATCCAGCTTTTCCTTATACGCCTGAGTCAATTCGGCCTTGCGCCGAACAGCTACACTCGCCGCAGTGGCAGCCCGAAGGCTTATTTGGGCGCTGAATGCATTAGCACTCACGATGGTGCCACTAGTCTCCGGATTAGGGGCGGCCTTTCTCGAAGCACTCCTTTTACGCACACGCTGTTGAGGTAGCGGCAACGCACCACTGGTTGCCGGGTCTGACTGGAACATCGAGGCAGTGACATCCCGAAAGGGGACCAAATCCGCCGTAGTCTCCTCTGCTGCAGGGATCACGTCTTCGGTGGAGTGCTGGATAGCTCCCTGCGCACGCAGGCGGAAAACGATCACATTGCGCTCATCTCCGCTCTCGTCATGAACCCTGCGCCACACGTACGGCTGTATCCCATCCAGCGTGAACGCCCCCAGGTATCTGTGAGTCTTCGTGTCGCTTCCGGGCAACTTACCCTCCTGCGTGAACACACGAAGCACTCGCTCTTGCTCCACGTGCCGAAGGATCGACCTGTTCCCTGAGCCAGCAACCCCGTTGAAAGTCTGGTCACCGCACTTGCCGGCGCCGGTGTACTCAAAAATGCGTCCCAGCTCGTCTTCTTCGGCCAGCCAGCCGTCGTAGTACCCAGCCCGTTCACCCACGTCTGGATCCGAGTAAAGATTGACACTGTGCTTGTCCTCAGAGGGGCAGATGCCTCCCTGCGGGCTCCCTCCGTACACGGCACGGATCTCGGTGCGCGTACGCACATCGCCGGGCTTGATCTCCTCAACGCTCATGGCCATGATCTGACTTTAAATCACCGCACCTGGCAACCCATCAGGTGCTGGGGAACTGGGCAGCAGTGGGAAGCCAACCGCCCCTCACCGCGATGCACCGACATCCGGGACTGACATCTTCGACGTCACACAGTGGCGGTAGCGAGCAACCTAGGTGGGCCACGACCTACCTAGGAACGGCGGACGCAAGGTGGTTCGGTCGCGCTCCCCCAGAGGGTGGCGCAAATTCGAATCCTGCCGGGGCACCATGTATGACCAGGCCAACAGCGGCCGCGATCACGGATCGCGGGGGCTTTGACGGTAACGGTTGACGGCAGTCACTACTTCGTAGTGCCGAGAATCTCCATCACGACTTCGCGGGGCGACGCGGCCGCGAAGAGCAGCGAGGCCGCCCGCCTGACACGCAGTACGTTGGTGCTTAGGGGCCGTCCACTAGCGCTCCGACCCGTTCCGATTCAGTCTGCAAAGGGGAACGCTGGAGCTGACTGGCCCAGTGACGCTCACCGCGGAGGGTCAGGAGTTCCCGTCCTACAGCGACGGCCGGGCGGAAGCCACGATGGGCTCCTTGGTCGAAGAAACCACGGGGAGTCGCTCTGCCCTCCTCGCCTCTGGATGCTTCAGCGTTCCGGGGGCGGGCCGGCCAGGTACCACAGGACCATGCTGCTACTCAGGGGAGTGGTAGATCGGCCAGCATGACCGCGTACTTAGAGCTCGTCTCATTTGGTCGGCAGTCGGTAGCCTGGGGTCGTGGGGATCGTGGAGCGCTTGGTGCCGGATGAA
>NZ_BMMP01000038.1 GCF_014645895.1 Streptomyces daqingensis
CCCCCGTTATGTTTTTCGCGGTCCTGCAATGGGGCCGTTGGCCTCCGGGCCCGGCATGACTGTTGCCCCCTGTCGAAGCGATGACCTGGGGGGTGGTGTCACCGGGCCCGAGGGGTGCCGTCGGAGACGCTGATAAGAGGTCCGACCACCGCCCGGCCGGGAGCAACGCCCGGCCATCTTCGGGCGGCAGGTCTGCATAACGTGGATGCGCGCGTGCGGCCCCAACACCGAGGCCAGCATGGCATCGACACTCGTGGGGGCACGGTGACCGACATCAGCGACGTGGGCGTCTTCCTCGGCCTGGACGTGGGCAAGAGCGCGCATCACGGCCACGGACTGACTCCGGCCGGGAAGAAGGTCTTCGACAAGCAGCTGCCGAACAGCGAACCGAAACTGCGGGCCGTCTTCGACAAACTCCGCACCAAGTTCGGCACCGTCCTGGTGATCGTGGACCAGCCCGCATCGATCGGGGCCCTGCCTTTGGCTGTTGCCCGGGACGCCGGCTGCCAGGTCGCCTACCTGCCGGGTCTGGCCATGCGGCGGATCGCCGACCTCTACCCCGGTGAGGCGAAAACCGACGCGAAGGACGCCACGGTCATCGCCGATGCGGCCCGCACCATGCCCCACACCCTGCGCTCGCTGGAAGTGGCAGACGAGCTCACGGCGGAGCTGACCGTACTGGTCGGCTTCGACCAGGACCTGGCTGCTGAGGCCACCCGCACCTCCAACCGCATCCGCGGCCTGCTCACCCAATTCCACCCCAGCCTGGAACGGGTCCTGGGCCCACGGCTGGACCACCCAGCGGTCACCTGGCTGCTGGAGCGTTACGGATCCCCGGCCGCCTTGCGGAAGGCGGGCAGGCGACGGCTGGTCGAGGTCATTCGCCCCAGGGCTCCGCGCATGGCCGAGCGGCTCATCGACGACGTCTTCGACGCCCTCGACGAACAGACCGTCGTCGTTCCGGGCACCGGCACCCTGGATGTGATCGTGCCCTCCCTGGCCCGCTCGCTCGCCGCAGTCCACGAGCAACGCCGAGCCCTGGAAACCCAGATCGCAGCCCTTCTGGAGGCCCACCCTCTTCGCGAGGTCCTGACGTCGATGCCCGGCGTCGGCGTCAGGACCGCCGCAGTCCTCCTGGTCACCGTCGGCGACGGCAGTTCGTTTCCCACCGCCGCCCACCTGGCCTCCTACGCCGGACTCGCCCCGGCGACCAAATCCTCCGGGACCTCCATCCACGGCGAACACGCCCCCAGAAGCGGAAACCGGCAGCTCAAGCGCGCCATGTTCCTCTCCGCCTTCGCCGCCCTGCACGATCCCGCCTCACGCAGCTACTACGACCGCTGCCGAACCCGCGGCAAAACCCACACCCAAGCCCTCCTCCGCCTCGCCCGCCACCGCACCAGCGTCATCTTCGCCATGCTCAGAGACGGCACCTTCTACGAACCACGCACCCCAACCACCGCTTGACGAAACACATAGAGGCACCCC
>NZ_BMMP01000039.1 GCF_014645895.1 Streptomyces daqingensis
CCTAGTGACCTGAGTCGGAGATTCGTTGGCAGTAGGCGGCGACTTTGTCGAGGATTTCGTCTGCGGTCTTTGTCCAGGTGAATGGTCGGGGGTTGGTGTTCCAGTCGGTGAGCCATGCTCGGATGTCGCGTTCGAGGGCTTGGACGGAGCGGTGGACGCCGCGCTTGAGCTTCTTCTGCGTGAGTTCGGCGAACCAGCGCTCCACCAGGTTCAGCCAGGACGCGCTGGTGGGGGTGAAGTGCAGGTGGAACCGGGGGTGGGCCAGCAGCCACTGCTTGATGGCCGGGGTCTTGTGGGTGGCGTAGTTGTCCAGGATCAGATGCACCTGAAGATCGGCCGGGACTTCGCGGTCGAGCTTGGTCAGGAACTTCTTGAACTCCTCGGCCCGGTGCCTGCGGTGCAGTGAACCGATCACCTTCCCCGTGGCGACCTCCAGGGCTGCGAAGAGGGTGGTGGTGCCGGCGCGGACGTAGTCGTGGCTGCGCCGCTCGGGCACCCCGGGCACTATCGGCAGGACCGGCTGGGAGCGGTCCAGAGCCTGGATCTGGGACTTCTCATCCACGCACAGCACCAGGGCCTTCTCCGGCGGGTCGAGATACAGGCCCACCACGTCACGGACCTTGTCGATGAAGAACGGGTCGGTGGACAGCTTGAAGGTCTGGCTGCGGTGCGGAGCCAGCGCAAAGGCCCGCCAGATCCGGGAGATCGCCGACTGCGACATCCCGGTCGCCGCCGCCATCGACCGTGTCGACCAGTGGGTCGCGTTCTTCGGTCTCTCCTCCAGCGTCTTGACGATCACCCGCTCCACATCGGCGTCGGTGATCTTCCTCGGGGCGCCGGGCCTCGGCTCGTCACACAAACCGTCCAGACCGCGCTCGATGAAGCGCCGCCGCCAGGTGCGGACCGTGTCCGCCACGACACCCAACCGACGCGAGACCTCCGCGATCGAACGCCCCTCGGCACACTCCAGAACGATCCTTGAACGCAAAGCCAACGCCTGCGCTGTCGAGCGGCGACGCACCCACCCCTCAAGTGCAGCCCGCTGGGCATCAGTTACGAACAACGGCGCAAGCTTCGGTCCAGGACGACTCACACCCAACCAACGACCAATCCCCGACTCAGGTCACTAG
>NZ_BMMP01000040.1 GCF_014645895.1 Streptomyces daqingensis
TGTATTGATCACGGGCGTTGTTGACACTCGTGGGTCTTGATCATGACGAAGACCTCCGGTGTGGTGGAGCTGTCTAGGACTGCACCACAGAGCGGAGGTCTTCGTGTCCCACCGTAATGCCCGGCTGACTGTGCACGGCAGGCGGTTGCTGGTCGATCGTGTCCGCTCGGGGTTTCCGGTGGCGCATGTGGCTGCCCAGATGGGCGTCTCTCGGACCACCGCGCACAAGTGGGTGCGCCGCTGGCGCCAGGAGGGCGATGCAGGCCTGGCCGACCGCTCCAGCCGCCCGCACAGGCTGCCTCATCGCACGCCGTCGGCGGTGGAGATGCGGGTCTGCGCTCTGCGCACCGAACGGAAACTCGGGCCCGCAAGGATCGGCCCGATCCTGGGCGTGCCGCCCTCCACCGTCCACCGGGTCCTGACCCGGCACGGGTTGCACCGTCTGTCCTGGCTGGACCGGCCCACCGGCCGGCTCATTCGCCGCTACGAACGCAGCCGGCCCGGCGAACTGGTCCACGTCGATGTGAAGAAGCTCGGGCGCATCCCCGAGGGCGGCGGGTGGCGCGTCCACGGCCGGGAAGCGGCCCGGGCAGCCCGCCCGCAAAGCCGCCGCAGCACCGGCTACGACTACATCCACTCCGCCGTCGATGACCACTCCCGCCTCGCCTACAGCGAGGTCCACCCCGACGAGAAGGCCACCACCTGCGCAGCCTTCCTCCGCAGGGCGGCAGCCCACTTCGCCGTCCTGGGCATCGACCGCATCGAACGCGTCCTGACCGACAACGCCATGTCCTACCGCAAAAGCGAACAGTGGAAGCAGGCCCTGACCGAGTTGGGCGCGACAGGCAAACGCATCCGCCCCTACCGGCCACAGACGAACGGCAAGGTGGAACGCTTCAACCGCACCCTGCTCGACGAATGGGCCTACCTGCGGCCCTACAGCAGCAACGCAGAACGCACCGCCGCACTCGACAACTTCCTGCATACCTACAACCATCACCGGTGCCACACCGCACTGGCAGGCCAGCCACCGATCAGCCGCGTGAACAACGCATCAGGTCAATACACCTAG
>NZ_BMMP01000041.1 GCF_014645895.1 Streptomyces daqingensis
CATGGTGGCTCTGAGAAGCCAGGGAAACTGGAGGTGGGAGGGGCCTCTCGGGACTCCACTGGGCTTGGTGCATTGGAAGAGGGCCTCATCTCCAGTTGAGGCAGGAACCGCAGGGTACCTCTGATTTCAGACTCCGATCGCAGGGTCCCTGCAGACTGGGGACAGGAGAGTCAGGCCTCGTCTTGGGTTGAGGCATGGAACTCCGCTTGCCTCTCGAGATGTCCCCGGGGAGAGAGGCCGCTTGTCGAGCTGTATTTGGAACCTGGGGTTTTTTCCGAACGATGCACGGAAAAACTGCCCCTTCGTGTGGACTTCATTCACATGGTGGAGTTCGGAGAGGTGTCCGGGCATCGGGTTCTTATCAAGAGGGGACCGGGAAATCGGGGTCCTACGGAATGTGGAACCACCCACGAGGCCACGTCTGGAATGTCTTCGTGAGACCGGCCTCATCCTGAGGGGCGACCGGAAGGTCGGGAACCCCTTCCAGACAAAGCAGGGGAGTCGACCCTCCTGTCCAGATCAGGAGGGGAGAAAGGGCTCAGAGGAGGGGGTGCCAGAAAACCTCAGTGTTCCTCTCGAGGGAGACCGGGATTTCGGGGAACTTTGTGGGTCGCATCAAGGGTGCCAAGTGCCCTTTCGACCTCCAATTCCTAACGTGGGACTTCTCCTGAGGCGCTGTAGCGGGAAAGGGCTTCATCTTGCGATGACGGGGGAGCCACGTGGTTTTTCTCGAGTTACGGCGGGATTCTCGAGTTACGACGGGGAATTCAGGATGCCTCTTGTGTTGGCCCAGGGAAGTCCAATCTTCCATTCGAGTTGCGAAGGAAAGCTGGGGATTGCTCTCGAGTGACTGCAGGGCCAATAGACCTCATCTAGGCTTGTGTCCAGAAGCCAGTGTTCCTCTCCAGGGGCGACAGGGATCTCGGGGTTGCATTCCAGACACACCCGGGGAGACAGGCATCCA
>NZ_BMMP01000042.1 GCF_014645895.1 Streptomyces daqingensis
ATGCCGCACCGTAACGCACCCCTGACCGAGACCGGACGTGTGCGGCTGGCCCGCTGTGTGGTCGAGGACGGCTGGCCTTTGCGCCGGGCGGCCGAACGGTTCAACGTCTCGGTCACCACCGCCCAGCGGTGGGCGACCCGCTACCGGGCCGGCGGCGAGGCCGCCATGGTTGACCGCTCCTGCCGTCCCGGCCGCTGCCCGCGCCGGACTCCGACGCGCATCGAGCGGCGCATCATCAAGGTCCGCGTCCTGCGCCGCTGGGGCCCAGCACGCATCGCGGGTCTGCTGCACCTGGCGCCCTCCACCGTCCACCGCGTCCTGACCCGCTACGGCGTCAGCCGCCTGGATCACTGCGACCGGGCCACCGGCCGGGTCATACGCCGCTACGAACGCGACCGCCCCGGCGAGCTGGTGCACGTCGACATCAAGAAGCTCGGCAACATCCCCGACGGAGGCGGCCACAAGGTGCTCGGCCGGACGGCCGGCCGGAAGAACCGCTCTGCCGTCGGCTACAGCTACATCCACACCGCCGTCGACGACCACTCCCGCCTTGCCTACAGCGAAATACTCACTGACGAGCGCAAGGAGACCGCAACGGGCTTCTGGACCCGGGCGCAAACATTCTTCACCGTCTGCGGGATCACCGTCGAACGCGTGCTCACCGATAACGGCGCCTGCTACAAGTCCCGTCTGTGGCGCGACACGCTGGCCGCGGCCGGGATCACGCACAAGCGCACTCGCGCCTACCGGCCCCAGACGAACGGCAAGGTCGAACGTCTCAACCGCACCCTGCTGGAGGAGTGGGCCTACGCCCGGCCTTACCGCTCCGAGACCCAACGACGCGACGCCTTCCCCAACTGGCTGCACACCTACAATCACCACCGCGCACACACCGCGCTCGGCGGCCAACCACCCGCCAGCCGCGTCCCCAACCTCACGGGGCAATACA
>NZ_BMMP01000043.1 GCF_014645895.1 Streptomyces daqingensis
AGAGCTCGTCTCATTTGGTCGGCAGTCGGTAGCCTGGGGTCGTGGGGATCGTGGAGCGCTTGGTGCCGGATGAATTGTGGGAGCTGTTCCAGCGAGTGGTGCCCGAGGCACCTGCGCGACCGCAGGGCGGTGGCCGTCGCAGGTATGGGGACCGGGAGGTACTCGCGGCGATCATCTTCGTCGCCACGACAGGCTGCACTTGGCGGCAGCTTCCCCCTTCCTTCGGCCCGTCGGGGCCAACGACTCACCGCAGGTTCGCCGAGTGGTCGAAGGCTCGGGTGTGGGCCAAGCTCCACCGCGTGGTCCTGGACGAACTGGGCGTCCGCGGCGAGCTCGACTGGACGCGCTGCGCGATCGACTCGGTGAACATGCGGGCCCTCAAAGGGGGGCGCTGACAGGTCCGAATCCTGTCGATCGGGGCAAGAAGGGGTCGAAGATCCATCTCATCACCGACCGCACTGGCCTGCCGCTGTCCGTCGGCATCTCCGGGGCCAACACCCACGACAGCCAGGCACTGATACCCCTGGTCAAGAGCATCCCGCCGATCCGCTCCCGGCGCGGGCGGCGCCGGCGCCGCCCGGACAAGCTCCATGGCGACAAGGGCTACGACTACGACCACCTGCGGCGCTGGTTACGCGGACGCGGCATCACCCACCGCATCGCCCGCAAAGGCGTCGAGACCTCCCAACGGCTGGGCCGTCACCGCTGGGTCATCGAACGCACTATGGCCTGGCTCGCCGGGTGCCGTCGCCTCCACCGACGCTACGAACGCAAGGCTGAGCACTTCCTCGCCTTCACCAGCATCGCCTGCACCCTCATCTGCTACCGCAGACTCGCCAAATGAGACGAGCTCT
>NZ_BMMP01000044.1 GCF_014645895.1 Streptomyces daqingensis
AAGCAGTACAAGGCCCTCGCCACCCGCTACGACAAACTCGCCCGCCACTACCAGGCCATGGTCACCATCGCCTGCCTGCAACTCTGGCTCGCCACATGACTTTCCGGACACGCCCTAGGCGGTGTCTTCAATTGATCTTGGGTGATGGATCATGGTCGGGTGATACGTCGACATGAACTGTCCGATGAAGAGTGGGAGTTCGTCCGGCCGCTGCTGCCCCAGTCACTGCGGGGAAGGAAGCGGCTGGACGACCGCACCGTGCTCAACGGGATCGTGTGGAAGTTCCGGACGGGCACGGCCTGGCGTGACGTGCCCGAGCGGTACGGTCCATGGGCCACGCTGCCCACCCGCTTTCGCCGGTGGGCCCTGGACGGCACCTTCGAGCGGATGCTCCAGGCGGCTCAGGCGAGGGCGGACGCGACCGGCGACATCGACTGGCTCGTGTCGATCGACTCGACCGTGGTCCGTGCCCACCAGCACGCTGCCGGGGCCCGAAAAGGGGGCTCCGCGGCCCCGGACTCGGCCGGTCCCGAGGCGGCCTGACCAGCAAGATTCACCTCGCCTGCGATGCCCTGGGACGCCCGCTCGCCTTCACCGTCACAGGCGGGAACACCAACGACTGCACCCAGTTCGCCGC
>NZ_BMMP01000045.1 GCF_014645895.1 Streptomyces daqingensis
ATATTGTTAAAGCCACTCTCAAAGATCCTAAACGCATTAAACCCATGAGCAGCGATCATGTGGCGGCTTTGAATGTGGAACTTTTAAAAAAGCTTAGCCCTGATCTTGTTGTAACCTTTGTGGGAAACCCTAAAGCGGTAGAGCATGCGAAAAAATTTGGGATTTCATTCCTTTCTTTCCAAGAAAAAACCATTGCAGAAGTCATGGAAGATATTGACGCTCAAGCTAAAGCCTTAGAAATTGACGCTTCTAAAAAACTGGCTAAAATGCAAGAAACTTTAGATTTTATCAAAGAGCGTTTGAAAGATGTCAAAAAGAAAAAAGGGGTGGAGCTTTTCCATAAAGCCAATAAAATCAGCGGCCATCAAGCCCTTGATTCAGATATTTTAGAAAAAGGGGGCATAGACAATTTCGGCTTGAAATATGTCAAATTTGGGCGCGCTGATGTTAGCGTGGAAAAAATCGTTAAAGAAAACCCCGAGATTATCTTTATTTGGTGGATAAGCCCACTCACTCCTGAAGATGTGTTAAACAACCCTAAGTTTTCCACTATCAAAGCCATTAAAAACAAGCAAGTTTATAAACTCCCCACAAGGGATATTGGCGGGCCTAGAGCCCCACTCATTAGTTTGTAT
>NZ_BMMP01000046.1 GCF_014645895.1 Streptomyces daqingensis
CGTTTCTAAAATGCTCATCCATCAAATACGCTCCTTTCAAAAGAGCGTTAAAATTTTTCTTCCCTAAATAGATCATGATGGATAAGCCAATAGCCGACCACAAACTATAGCGCCCCCCTACAAAATCCCAAAATTCAAACATGTTATGCTCGTCAATACCAAATTGTTGCACGGCTTCTTTGTTGGTGGATACCGCTACAAAGTGCTTAGCGATATGCTTTTCATCGCCGCTTCTTTCTACAAACCATTTTCTTGCGGTTAGGGCGTTGGTTAAGGTTTCTTGAGTGGAAAAAGTCTTAGAAGCCACGATAAAAAGCGTGCTGGCTGGATTGACTAAGGAATTTAAGTAATTATATTGGTTTAAAAGGTTGCTCAAGTTATCGTATCTGTCCGCAAGGTTTTGCAACGCTCCTGTGTTTTTCACCATTTGAGTGGCTTCACCGATTTGATAGCCCACACTCATATAAAATCCGTCATCTTCAGCCCTTGATAATGAAGCTATGAGAGAGAAAGAGAGAGCAAAGAGAGATTTTTTCATGTTTTCTCCTTTTAGTAGATTTTCTTCATATTCCCAT
>NZ_BMMP01000047.1 GCF_014645895.1 Streptomyces daqingensis
TAGTTTTTGATATTGTAATTTTTTGTCAATGGATTTTTCCCATAGCCTTTATTTATTACTGTTACAAGGGCTTTGTCTTTATTGAGCTTAAACTTTTCTGCAATTTCATTAACTCTATACCATCTCAATCCTGAATTGGTCATATTAGGATCAATAGCAGCATCAGTCATGCTTAATTTCCCATCAGGCTGAACCACAAAAATAGCAGGTTGGAGAGTGATGTTTTTGAAACCAAAATAAGTGAATGTGCCATCATCAAAAATTTCAGAGGGCATAATATGTTTAGAGCGTTTTTCAGGTGCTTGGTAGTAATTGTAGTTTCTAGGCACAGGGTTTCTTTTTAATGCATTATGCACATATTGAGTCTCTAGCGCCTTTGCTTGATCTAAGATAATCTTTTGTTTTTCTTCTCTTATTTTTTCTTTGTTGATAATCTGTTCATTGCTTGCCATCATTACTCTATTGATGTAGGCTGTGGTATTAAGATTTTCTTGCTTGATCAATTCTCTCTGCCTCTTTGCTTCTTCTCTCTTTTTTAACTCCTCTTCAATAACGCTAGAGACTTCGTGTCTTT
>NZ_BMMP01000048.1 GCF_014645895.1 Streptomyces daqingensis
TTTAGGTTTTATCTTGTTATCAAACAAAGCCTATTGGTTGTAATTCTTATACAATTCTATTAAGTGCTTAGTGGAGCTGTCAAAATAAGCGTTGCTTTTATGCCCTTCTAATTCTTGTAAAATCGGCACGGCCAATTCTTTCCCAAGCTCCACGCCCCATTGATCAAAGCTGTTAATATCCCAAATAACCCCTTGCACAAAGACTTTATGCTCATAAAGAGCCACTAAAGCCCCAATATTGCTTGGTGAAATCTTTTCTAATAAAAGGACATTAGAAGGGCGGTTGCCAAAAAACACCCTGTGGTGGGCTAAATCTTTGGCTTCATCTTTGTCTAAGCCTTTAAAGAGCAATTCCCCAAGCGCTTCTTCATAACTCTTGCCTTTCATGAAGGCTTGCGCTTGCGCTAAAACATTGCTGAATAAAATCTCATGGTGGCCTTTAGCGTTAGGCTTTTTATCTAAGGAAGCGATAAAATCAATGGGTATTAAATGCGTGCCTTGATGCAAGAGCTGGAAAAAGGCGTGCTGAGCGTTAATGCCCATATCG
>NZ_BMMP01000049.1 GCF_014645895.1 Streptomyces daqingensis
AGCGATCTGTTATTGTGAAAGCAAATGCCCTATGGAATTAATCAACGCTTCACCGGGTAAAGACTTTAACAAGACACAAGATAGCTTCTTGGACATCAAATTCTCAACACCCAATCAATTAGAGCAATCCCTCAACGCTCTTAAAAACAAGCTCAGCGCATTCTTTTCAAAACACCCTGATAAACATAACGGCATGGAGTTTAATGAAATAGCTAAAACTCAAATAGAAGCGCTTTATATGCCGCAATCTAGCGGTGATTTTGATGATTTTCGCAAGGATCTTGAAGATAGCATTAAAAGTTTTATCAGAGCGAAAAAAAATCGTTATGGTTTTCCTAAAATCTTTGATGTTGCAGACATAGAACAAGAAGAGAGGGAAGTCATTAAATGGCGAGAAAAAATAGAGCGTCAAAACAAAGCTATAAACAAAACCTTCAAATCAAAAAAATCGCTAACGATTTAAAGCGCAATAAGGTAGTGGATAAAATAACGATTTTAAGCGTGATAGACGCCGATTTAGAGCGTGGTTTTATCCCGC
>NZ_BMMP01000050.1 GCF_014645895.1 Streptomyces daqingensis
TGTTTAAAGACTTGCAAATCCCTTTAAACACGATAGACGCTAAAGAAATCTTTTTGTCTAAATTAAAGGGCGTGAGCGAGCCTGAATTGAAGCGAAAAATCATCGGCGAAACCTTTATTGAAGTGTTTGAAAAAGAAGCCAAGAAGCACCATTTAAAAGGCAAAATTGAGTTTTTAGCCCAAGGCACTTTATACCCTGATGTGATTGAATCCGTGAGCGTTAAAGGGCTTTCAAAAGTGATCAAAACCCACCATAATGTGGGCGGACTGCCTGAATGGATGGACTTTAAACTCATAGAGCCTTTAAGGGAATTATTTAAAGATGAGGCGCGTTTGTTGGGTAAGGAATTGGGCATTAGCCAGGATTTTTTAATGTGCCACCCCTTTCCAGGGCCTGGGCTTGCGATAAGGATTTTAGGCGAAGTCAGCGAGAGTAAGATCAAACGCTTGCAAGAATCGGATTTTATTTTTATAGAAGAGCTTAAAAAAGCCAATTTGTATG